>NZ_QCXY01000009.1 GCF_003347495.1 Pleomorphovibrio marinus | reverse complement strand
CTTAAGCTTAGAGCCAGCACCTCTGCGGAAATCCGTGAAATCCGCGGGAGAGATTTTTACCCTACTTTAGAAAATTATCAATTCCCGAATTTGGACAACAACTCGGGATCAAAATCCCCCAACATTTCGAAAACCATTAACTCCTCGCTTTGGACCAGTAAAACCAAGTCCTTAATACGATTACCACCCTTGGCATAGATAGCGACTCCGTCCGATGGTTTACCTGCTTCCAACAACAACTCAAAATTTTCCCTCTTCAACCCTTTTACCAGGTTGTCGAGGTCTTTAGTGCTATTGGCTTTTGGGAATTTGTACATCATTACTTTTTCCATGGATTTTGTGAGGGATTGGCTCAGGTCCTTATCCAAGTTGAAATTGAAGGAGTTGGCTAATCCCAGGAAATTCCCCCCAAGATCCAAATGGAACAGCTCTGGGTGGTCCTTATATTGCTGATAGAGCTTGTCAACACTTTTGCTTTGGCAAAATGCCTGCTGCGAAAAGGTCAAAATGAGTAAAGAAATGAGTAACTTTTGCATATGTTTAGTTTTTGTTTTTTCCTTTATTGTATTCTTGCATACCCGGCATGTTCGTTTTATCGGCTAAGGTGTTTAGGTCCTCATAGGTAAAGCTGCCTATTAAACTGAGTAGGGCAAAACTGTCCTTAGAGCCCGTCAGCATCAAAAATTCACGGATTTTTCCTTTCTCCTCCCTTACCATAAATTTCACATTGGAGTCCTTGTCTTTTATGTCCATAAGATCTTCATAGCGCTGTATTTCTAGGGTGGACATTGCTTCCCGATAAAGCTTTTGGCCATCCACCTTTTCCCCGCTCAGGATGCGAATCCCGTTTACCTTGCTGATTAACTCCCCCAGCTTTTGGGCTTCCTCATCCGATACATCCCCGGCTGATCGGAGAAATCCGCCAGCCATTTTCATCATCTTTGGGCTGATATATACGCGGGAGAACCGCTCGTCTTCCATATGGTGGGAAAAGAAACTGGAAATGGCATCATCCTGTGCATAGAGGAGTGTGGGTAGCCCCAGGATGAAGGAGATCGCTGCTAAATAAATGCTTATCTTATTCATGATTGGATTCGATTAGGGGGAATATTTCGTTTGGTTTGTTAAGATGTCTGAATTCATCCATCAGATATAGGTTTTGAGTGCCTTTTTCCATGTTTTCCTGAATTAGCGAAAAGGCTTCCATCACTTGTTCATAGGCCTGCTTCTCTGCAATTTTCTGAAAATAATCTACGGTCAGCCAAGAAAGGGCAAGAAAGGCCAAGAGCACCGCTGCCCACCGATTCCAACTTTGGATAAGGCTTCCCTTGTTTTTTGGATGGACAAAGTCAGGGTTTTCCATTTTTGAAAGTTCTTCCAGCCCAAAAAAAAGTTCTCTTTCCGGAGAATGAACATCAGAAGCTGTCATTAGGGCCCTGAGCTCCCTTTCTTCTTCGAGACTGCTTTCGCCTTTCCAGTATTTTTCTAATAATTCATCTTTTCTATGTTGCATGACGGTAGTTGATAAGATGAGCTTTTAACTTTATTCTCGCCCTGTGTAGATTTACTTTTACCTGCTCAAGGGGGATGTCCATAAAGTGAGCGATTTCATCATAGGTTAGCCCTTCGATCTCCCTGAGCTGAAAAACCTCCTTTTGCTTTTCAGGCAGCTTTTCCATAAAGGCCAATACCTGCTTAATAGACTTCGAATGGTCTTCTCCTTCTTCTTGCGGAAGTGCTATGCTGTCAGCTATTTCCCCCAACTGCATTTTACGCATATGTCTAAAATGGCGAAGGGATTCGGTTTTCAGGCACTTGACCACCCATCCTGTGGGGTTGTCCATTTCCTGAAGCGAACGGCGTCTCTCCCAAGCTTTGGTCAAGACCTCTTGAACCGCATCCTGGGAAGCGGCCTTGTTTTTAGTCCATCCGTAGGCAAGTCGGTATAGCTTTTGCCTCAGGGGCCAAATATGTGCTTCAAAAAAAGACATCATCCATGAAGATGAGCATTGGAAAGATAAAAAGTTACAGATATTGTGTGTTTTTTTCGCTGATTTTTTTCACCCAGTTTTAGCAAGGGTCATTGGTATTTCTGGACAGCACTTCCTAGTAAATCTGTGCGATCCACGGGAGTTTTTTAAATCTCAGGTTCTTGCTGACTGAGGCAATGGAATGAACCCAATCCCCAAATGATGTCCAAGCTGTCAATCCCAATTGCATGTCTATTTGGGAAACAGGCCCCTAGGATTTCAATTGCTTTTTCGTCGTTGCTGTCCCTGAAGGTAGGGACTATTACGGCATGGTTACACACATAGAAATTGGCGTAGGAGGCAGGGAGTCTCGTGTCCTCATAAATCACAGGCGCCGGCATGGGCAGCTCCACGATGTTCACCTGCTTCCCTGAAAGCAATTTCATTCCTTTTAGGGAGGTGAGGTTTTCCTGTAGTGGTTGGTAATTTTCATCCTGGGGGTTGGTTTCCACCACGGTCACCACGGTATCCTCATTGACAAAACGGGTGAGGTCATCGATATGCCCATCAGTGTCGTCCCCCACAATACCGTCCTTGAGCCAGAGCACTTGGGAAATACCATAATAATCAAACAGGTACTTTTCGATTTGGTTTTTATCCAAATGTGGGTTTCGGTTGGGATGGAGTAGGCAGGACTCCGTAGTGATCAGAGTGCCTTGTCCATTGAAATCCACAGAACCCCCTTCCATAATGATTTCAGGATAAAAGCAGGGGAGGTCCAGGTATTTGGCTATTTGAACAGGTATTTCATTATCCAGGTCATAGGGGGGATATTTATCTCCCCAGGCGTTGTACATCCAGTTTACCACTGCTTTTTTGGGGCTGCCGTTTGCATTTACCACAAAGGCAGGGCCGTGGTCCCTACACCAAGCATCATTGGTGGGAAAAAAATGGAAATGTACCTGATCCATATTGACATCCGCTCTTATCAAGTGGTTTTCTGCATCAGATCGCATGGTTTCGTCCTTTACATGGATATGGACTTTTTCACCCATAGCAATGTACTTTACGAATGCAGCATAGGAGGGATAGATGCTGTCGATTTTTCCGGGCCAGGAGGCTTCTTTATGCGGCCAACTTAACCAGGTGGCGGCATGAGGCCCAAATTCAGCAGGGAAATGGTACCCAAGGCTAGCAGGGGTATTGATTTCGTTAATTTGAATGTTAGTCCTCATCGATTAGCCGTTTGAGTATGGGGGAATAGGAATCGATGCGCCTGTCTCTCAGGAAAGGCCAATGAGTCCGGTAACGGTCCGATTGCGCAAGGTCAATTGGGACTACTTTTACTTCTTCCTTTTCGTAATCGGCTTGGCAAAGCAGTTTACCAAAAGCATTGGTGACAAAGGATCCGCCCCAAAACTTCATTTCCCCTTCAATTCCCACCCTATTGACCGATATCACAGGGATGCCATTAGCCACTGAATGAGAGCGCTGAATGGTTTGCCAGGCTTGGTATTGCTCATCGTTGGTGGCACTGTCCTGGTCCTTATGCCAGCCGATAGCCGTAGGGTAAAAAAGCATTTCCGCACCCATCATGGCGGTAATCCTGGCAGCCTCCGGGTACCATTGGTCCCAACAAATCAGCACACCTATTTGCCCAAACTTGGTCTTGAAGGTTTTATAGCCGGTGTCACCGGGGGTAAAGTAAAATTTTTCATAATATCCGGGATCATCCGGGATATGCATTTTTCGGTATTTGCCCAGGTAGCTGCCGTCCGCGTCAATTACAGCGGTGGTGTTATGGTATAAACCCTCTGCCCTTTTTTCGAAAAGGGAGGCTATGATGACCACATCCAGTTCTTTACCAAGTTCACACAAAACCTCTGTGGTGGGGCCGGGGATTTTTTCCGCCAACAAAAAATTGTCATGATCCTCCACGTCACAAAAATAGAGGGATCTAAAAAGTTCTTGGAGACAAATGATCTGGGCACCCTGTTGGGCTGCCTCACGTATGCCCTCCTGGGCTTTCAGCAGATTTTCTTCCGGGTCTTTTGAACAGGCATGTTGTACAAGCCCTACGTTTATGGTTCTATTTTTCACAGGTAAATTTTGGTTAGGCAACGAAAATTCAGTATTAAAGGTAAAATTAAAACAAATTTTTTGAAATTTAATCCAGATTGAATTGTGCTTAGCCTTATTTTCAAAGTAAAGAATTGATGAGTAATATCTGGATTATTTTTAAGGGTTTAAATGCCTATTTTTTTAGTTCATAAAGGTAGATGGTATGAAAATCGTCTTCTTTTCCCAAATACTCTTGATTTTTTATCCCTGCGAGCTGGCCTTTATCCGTGAATTGGAACCCATATGGCAAAATTTCCTTGGGAAAAGGCTTATCTACCATTATTGGGTTAAAATCATGATCAAAAACCGCAAATAATTTAGGGATTTTTTCCAACAGTTTATCCCTTTCTATGCCGTCGTCAACATTGTATTGGGACATCACTTCCGAGGGGATTCCATTTGAATAATTTATTAGGGTATGTCTATTCATTTTTCCGAAGGAATTTACCCCAGGAATAAATCCTAGATTTCCATTTGCCTTAAAATAGCTTTCGTGCTCTTGAATAGGTACAGGCTTATTCAAAATAGGAGCTTTGACTGGGATTTCCACGCTATTTTGAAAACTCAGACCCGACTCCTCCTCTTTATACACATAAAACTCAAAAAGATTTGGCACCGTCATTAACCATGTGTTTTGATTTCTATAGATTATCGGAATAGGATAACCATTAAAAAATCCATTCTCAAAGTTGTTGTTTGATGGAAAGGCCATAGTTCCTTTCGTTTCCTGGGTTCTTGGGTCAAGTGTTTCTATAATGTGGCCCCCATTTATGATTTTTTGATAGTAGGCTATAAAATCCCTAGGGTTGGCTGAATTTTCTGGTTTGGGATATGCATATTTTCCATCTATTTCAAAAAGGATATTGGTGGAGCCCACTACATGGTGGTAAAAGTCATAAGGTAAAGATTGCTTCTTTAACAACTTTCCCTTCCTGTCCACTTCATATACCGCATCAGTAAACGCCCCTATGTTTCCGTTTATAAACCTTGGATTAAGTGCGTATCCGGTGACTGCATCAGGGCCATCATCGGAAATAGTGAACTGCTCCAAAATTGCTCCTTCCATATCGAAAAGTATAAGCTCCCGCTTACTGCCGTTGAAGGCCAAGAATACACCTGTTTCAGCGTCAAAATCATTGAGCACAAGATTATCCAGATAATCCACCTTTATGGAATCTACCAAGACTAACTGATAGTCGAAGGAGGAAGTGTCGTCTCCCCCCGTTTGGTTTTGACAGGCAGTATAAAGGAAAAACAAGAATGGGCAAATAAAATGGTGGGGACTTTTCATTGGACAAGTGCATTTTAACTTCAAAAATAGGTTAAAACCTTATCTTTAAATTAAAGTTAAAATTTTAGTTTATCAAGATCAGCTGGGGAAAAAATCCTTAAATCTTATTTTACAAAAAAGAGCTTTAGAAAGAAAGTATCGGGGAAGTTTACACGGAAAAAAACTAAAACAACATCAATCATCAACCCATCACTCCTTAATCAAAAAAATCACTTCTTCTTAAATAGCGAGTCCACAAATTCCTTGCGGTTAAATACCTGAAGATCAGTCATTTTTTCACCAACCCCTATGTATTTGACGGGGATTTTAAATTGGTCGGAAATGCCTATCACCACTCCTCCTTTGGCTGTGCCGTCCAGTTTGGTGATGCCCAGGGCCGTAATCTCGGTGGCCTTAGTGAATTCCTTGGCCTGGATAAAGGCGTTTTGGCCTGTGGATCCATCCAACACCAGGAGTATTTCATGTGGAGCTTCGGGGATGAATTTTTGCATTACTCTTTTGATCTTTCCCAGTTCATTCATGAGGCTCACTTTGGTGTGAAGCCGTCCTGCAGTGTCCACGATCACCACATCCGCATTCATTTCCACTCCTTTTTTCACCGTGTCGAAAGCCACCGATGCTGGGTCAGTGTTCATTCCATGCGAGATTACGGGTACATCCACCCTTTCTCCCCAAAGCAACAGTTGGTCTACCGCGGCGGCTCTAAAGGTGTCTGCTGCACCCAATACCACGGATTTGCCCGCCTGCTTGAATTGGAAGGCGAGTTTACCAATGGTAGTGGTCTTGCCCACCCCGTTTACACCTACCACCATGATGACATAAGGTTTCTTTTCCTTGGGCAAGTCGAAATCAGACAGGTCCTCGGTGTTGTTTTCGGCAAGCAAGGCCGTGATTTCCTCCCTGAGGATCAAATCCAACTCGGCGGCATTTACATATTTGTCCCTGGCTACCCGTTCTTCTATCCTGCGAATGATCTTGATGGTGGTGTCCACTCCCACATCGGAAGTGATGAGAATCTCCTCCAATTCATCCAGGATGTCGTCATCCACCCGGGATTTGCCCACAATAGCTTTTCCTAGTTTGGAAAAGAGGTTCTCATTGGTCTTCTCAAGACCCTTGTCTAATGTTTCTTTTTTCTCCTTGGAAAAAAAACCGAATATTCCCATTTCCTTGCTTGAATATGACCCCGAATATAACGAAAAATCCCTTTCGAAAAGCATCGAAAGGGATTTTATACTGTATCACCTAATTATTGTTGTGATTATTTTTTCAAGGTTTCCTGTACCATGACACTAGGCACCATCTCCTCCTTGAAGGAATAGGAACCCGTCTTTTCGTTTTTTACGGCTCTTATCACTTTAGCATAAGTGACTCCACCTTCTTTTTTCAGCGTTGCAACTACTTTCTTTGCCATAACTTAACTGTTTTTGCCGGGGTTTTCCGGGTAGTTTACTTGATTTCTTTATGAACGGTCATCTTTTTTAATATGGGGTTGAACTTCTTCAACTCCAGCCGCTCCGTGGTGTTTTTACGGTTCTTGGTGGTGATATACCTGGAAGTGCCGGGCATGCCGCTTTGCTTGTGCTCGGTGCATTCCAAAATTACCTGAACCCTGTTACCTTTCTTAGCCATTGCTTGGTAAATTTATATAATGAGGTAATTGCCTATTTGATTACGATGTTTCCTTTTTTCTGAGCCTCTTTCAACACAGCAGAGATCCCTTTTTTGTTGATGGTCCTGAGCGCTCTGGTAGATACCTTTAGGGTGATCCATGCATTCTCCTCAGGAACAAAAAAGCTCTTCTTCTGCAGGTTAGGGTAAAACTTACGCTTGGTCTTGTTGTTGGCGTGCGATACGTTATTCCCTACCCTAGGCCTTTTTCCGGTGATGTCACAAACTCTTGCCATGATTAAATGTATCCTGTGTTAGTAAAGACTTTTTAAAATTGAGTTTGCAAATATCGGAAGTTTTGCTGGAATTACAAAAATGCCCCCTCAAATATTTTTCTAAATCATTGAATTCCATCTTTTTGGTTTTCGTTAATGATTGCAAGGGGCTTTTCTTATATTTGCCTTTTATTAAAAAGAGGTCATTTCTCGGAACAGGCCAATTTAGTTTATTTATTTTAAAATACGTTGACGTATGTTGGATGCAATCACTTCAAGTGAACAAGCCATAGCTCTGGAAGACAAGCACGGAGCACATAATTACCACCCCCTTCCGGTAGTACTGACCCGGGGTGAGGGGGTTTACCTCTGGGATGTGGAGGGCAAAAGGTATTTTGATTTCCTTTCTGCCTATTCTGCAGTAAACCAAGGCCATTGCCACCCCAGGATAAAAGCTTCCCTGCTAGAACAAGCAGAGACGCTTACCCTAACCTCCAGGGCTTTTTACAATGATATCCTGGGCCCTTACGAAAAGTACGTTACCGAATATTTTGGCTTTGACAGGGTGCTTCCCATGAATACCGGGGTGGAGGCAGTGGAGACCGCCATAAAAATAGCTCGCAAATGGGGACATGAGGTAAAAGGAGTCCAAGAAAGCGAAGCCACTATTGTGGTGGCCAACAATAACTTCCATGGAAGGACCACCACTGTCATCTCCTTTTCCAGCGATGAGAATGCGAGAAGAAATTTTGGTCCCTACACCCCAGGATTTATTAACATCCCTTATGATGACGTGGAAGCCTTGGAGAAGGTGCTGGAAGAAAACCCCAACGTGGTAGGGTTTTTAATAGAGCCCATACAGGGAGAGGCCGGTGTGAACACCCCTGCCGACGACTATATTCCAAGGATATCCGAAGCCTGCAAAAAACACAATGCCTTGATGATAGCGGACGAAATCCAAACCGGCATAGGCAGAACGGGCTCCCTACTAGCGGTATGTGGGAATTGTAGCTGCGAGGGACATTGTGAAAAGCAAGATACCTATATTAAACCGGATATAGTGATCCTGGGTAAGGCCTTGTCCGGTGGCTTTTATCCCGTATCTGCCGTGTTGGCGGACAATCCCATCATGGAGGTGATAAAGCCAGGTCAGCATGGATCCACATTTGGGGGCAATCCCCTGGGAGCTAAGGTCGCAATGACTGCCCTAGAAGTGATAAGGGATGAGAAGCTCACCCAAAATGCCAGAAAATTAGGCCGGATTTTTAGGGAAAGAATGGAAAGCCTGGTAAAGAAATCAGAATGGGTGACCTTGGTAAGGGGAAAAGGCCTGCTGAATGCCATCGTAATCGACCAGCCCGAAAACGGGGATGTGGCTTGGAGGATATGCCTTGCGTTACGGGACAATGGACTCTTGGCAAAGCCCACCCATGGCAATATCATCCGGTTTGCACCTCCTTTGGTGATGACCGAGGAGGAGCTACATATCTGTTGCGACATTATAGAGACCACCATCCTAAACTTTAAGGCATAGCAATGGAACAGAAAGAGAAAGCGGTAATATTTGATATGGATGGGGTGATATGCCACACCAACCCCTACCATTCCCAGGCCTTTCAGGTGTTTTTTGGTAAGAGGGGCCTGAACCCCACTGAGGAAGAGTTTGCCCAGCATATGTATGGGAAAAGCAACAAATATATTTTCAGCCATTTCCTGGGCCGGGAGGTGGTAGGGGAGGAATTCGAAGCTTTGGAAAATGAAAAGGAGGGTTTGTTTCGGGAGATATATGCCGACGTAGCCATTCCCATAGAGGGTTATCTGCCATTTCTTTCTTCCCTTAAAGAAGCTGGCTTCCGCACAGGTGTAGCCACTTCTGCCCCCTATGCCAATTTGGCCTTGATTATGGAAAAATTGGGATTTGAGCCCCATATGGAGTCTGTATTGGCCAGTGAAAATGTGAAGAAACACAAGCCTGATCCCGAAGTTTACCTGACTTCCGCAGAGAACCTGGGTGTTTCCCCGGAGCACTGTGTGGTGTTTGAGGATTCCTACTCCGGGGTAAGCGCCGCCATCAATGCCGGCATGAAGGTGGTTGGTGTGCTTTCCTCCCATACCAAGGAAGAACTTCCCCCATGCAACCTTTATATCCGGGACTACCGAGAGCTTTCTGTGGACACCATTAGAGAGTTGCTTTTGCAGGAGGTGTAGAGGGTGTTGCGCGGCTCCGGAAGGTTTTAGCCACAAAGTACACGGAGGGGGCACAAAGGACACAGAGTGACGAAGTGACATCGGGACGAAGAGACACGTACGGATTATTTTGGACGGTGCCGTTAGGCACCTAATGCGGGTAGAAAATGGTAACCCGACAAATATCCCGTCCCGTACGGGACGGAACTTGGCCGCCGTGTTGCTACCCATCTTGTCCCTACGGGACAGGCTACCCACTATAACCTGCCCGCCTTAGTGATGGGTAAGGAGGGCGAGCCCTCAAGAAATTATACCTTTGGATCATTCTAGCGAAAGGCCAGACAGTGGGGTGGGGCAAATTCGCAGGCCATAGTAAACGTTAGAGTCTCGGCCAGTCCCTAAAAAGTTGGGGACGGAGTGGTTTGAAGGGACTACCACTAATTTTGTGCACGGGTTCAACCCCAGCCAGGGTTGTAGGCGAAATCACTTTCTTTGAATCCCGGGTCTATTTAGGATGATAGCCCTTTTGATATGGATAAGGCTCATCCCTTTCTTCCAATAATTCAGCTATTGTTTATTGACGAAAAAGCGAATTTGATCGTTCTTTTTGTTTATTGATAACCTAAAGGCTATACGTTTTGGAATTTGCAAATCTGTGTTTTGGCCAAAAATTGTATTTCGCACAAACACCAATCCCCAAGTCACTCAGTCACTCTGTCTCCAACCGATCAGCTCTAATCATCACCACAAAACTCTAAATTCCAAAACCCTCCGTGTCCTTAGTGCCTTCTTCGCGTCCTTTGTGACCAAAACCTTCCGGATTCCAATCTATAAATCGCACCAGCACCAATCCCCAAGTCTCTTAGTCCTTCAGTTTGTGACTTAAACCTTACGGAGATTAAACAACATTCACCCCAACCCCATGTCTATGGCTTTTTTGATCAGCTCGGCGGAGGTGGAGACCTTAAGCTTGGTATAAATGTGCTTTCTGTGGGTTTCCACCGTGTGTATGCTGAGGTGGAGCATATCGGCTATATCCTTGTTGCTCATGCCCTTGGCCAGGTACTTAAGGATTTCGAATTCCCTCTTGGAAAGCTTGAACTTGAGCTTGTACACGTCTAGGTCATGGTATATGTCGTCTTCGGCTTGTTCAAGGACACGCTGGAAATGGGCAACATGGCGATTTTCGATCACTTCCCGGATGGTGTAGATCAACTCATCGGGGTCTGCGTTTTTCAATACATAGGCATCCACGCCCTGCTTGATGCATTTCTTGAATATTTCCTCCTCGTCGTACATGGATAATACGATGATCTTCAGTGAAGTCTTCTCCTTTTTGATATGTTGGATAAGGCTAAAACCATCCATTCCCGGCATGTTCATGTCAGTAATCAGGAGGTCGACTGGTGCGTCAGTGAGTTGCTGAAGTACCTGTTTGCCATTGTTGAACACGCCTATCACCTTTAAATCCCTCTCTTTTTTGAGGAGGTTTTCTATGCCTTTCGCGAACATGCGGTGGTCATCCGCCAAAATTATCCTGATTTCCTTCATATGCGGGAAGTTACTGTATTGTGCCTTACATCTCCAAGGACATTTGTATGCTGGTGCCTTTTTCGGGTTGGGAACGGATATGGAGGTCCCCTGATATGGAGGTCATCCTGGACTTGAGGTTTCTCAGACCAAGACCTGCACTCTGGGCTTGGGTGTCAAAGCCCTGTCCGTCATCGGTGATTTTAAGGGACAATAGAGGTTTGTCATAGGTTAGGATAATATCTATATGTTCGGGTGCGGCATGCTTGATGGCGTTGTTGAGGCATTCCTGCACCAACCGGATCAAGATCAGCTTCTTGTTGTCGTCAGAAAAGGAAGGTAGTTCCCCTTGCACCTGTAAAGAAGTCTTGCAAAAGCCGCTTCCTTCAATTTTTTGGAGTTCCTCAGCCAAAAAGTCCTCAAACCCTACATCTTTGATGTAATCCCTGTTAATGGACTTGGATAATGCCCTTACTTCCTTGATGATCTGGTTAATGATTTTTTTGCCTTCTGCCACACTTTCAGGATCCGGGTTGTTCAGCACCAGTTTTGCCAGAGAGAGCATTTGGCCTACGTTGTCGTGTAATTCTTGGCTTACATAATGCAGGGTGTCCTCCCTGATTTCCTTCTCCACGTTCAATACGGTTTTTTCAAAGTCGGCCTTCATGATTTCCATCTTGTGCTTGTCCTTAACCTGCCTTTGTCGGTGGATCAGCACCATAGACACTACGAAAGTGGACATGATGATCATCAAAAATAGGCTTGCCGCCAGTGTAACAAATACCTCAAATGAGTTGCCTTCCATTTTTAGTGCTAAACAGAACTGTTGAAAAGTGAGAGAAGCCGATCACTACATACATGATCGATGCTATTGTACGATTGATACCTCCAAAGATATCCATGGTGCTTTGTTCCATAAGATTTGGAATGCCCAAAAAGAGGAAGTATATAAATCCAGAGGAATAAAACACAAGCAGTGCAGCGACTATCCAAAATTGAGGTAATCCCATCAATGACTCCGATGGATAGCTGTTTTGCCTAAGTAGGTTGTAAAAATAATAAACACAGCAAAGAATAATTCCCCCTGCTCCTACTATATAACTGTAAGTTTGTGGCAATTTGCCAATGGGTTGGAAAAGTACGCTGTTTATCGCCCCCCAAATCAAGAAAAACATAACATATCCTAAAAGAAGACTTTTTATGGGTTTTTCTTCAAATAAGCTGTGAAAAAAGTAATAAATCACTAAGGACTGAATATACACATAGAATACATTATAATACCCATTATTGTTAGGATATCCACTTTTGTAGAGATAGATGCAAAAATTTTCGAAGGCAAATACATAAGAAACCAAAAAAAACGTCAGGTAGAAGGTATGGGGATAGGGTTTGTCCTTCACCAAAACAAAATAGAGGAAAGCTCCAAGCACCCCCAGTCCTATGGTTCCTAAATAGACCTCTAAACCCATAACTCATTTTTGTGTTATCCGCAATCCGGGGGACAAGTTTTTCCGAAATTCACCAATTGGGATTCTTCCCTGGGGTCTTCATTATTGTTAGATGCCGCCAAAATAACAGTCAGCCTACCCTCATAATCTTCCTTCTTCACTGGGGATTCAAAGCCCTCTATCGTCTCTTCATCATATTGGCCAAAAAATAGTTTAATTCCACCTGTTCTTGGATCGGTTTGTTCTAGTAGTTTCTCGATCTTTTCCCTGTCTATCCAAACCGAACGGGTCTGTTGAATTGGAGAATCCCTATGAATCAACCTCTCGGCTTCCTCGATATAGGTGTCATAGGTCTTTTTAAGTCGCTCAAAAGTCTTGAAATCCATCTTTATAGAATTAAGGTGATGTAAGGATTTCAAAAATACGAATTAAAGTGGATTTCAAAAGATTTCAGAATAAAATTGGCCGGCAAACTTTAATGGAAGACGGGTTTTCGGAGCTGTTCGGGATTTTCAATCCCTAGCCACAATTAAAATGGATTTGCAATCCATGGAACAATATCCGGAACCTAACTCTCCGAAAAGGCAAGCAAACCAGTAAAACGGAGAGCCAAATAGCCAACTGGAATTGGCAGATCTCAAGCATGCTAAACACATCTTCGGAAGTGCGGTAGGCGTATTACAAATTCACACTATCTGTAAACGCAGTTACATTTTTCGAGACGCGGAGAAGCGGGAGTTAACAGAGTATATGCTCATTTACCCAACTGATTTCTTCCTCCCTGATGGTATGGTGTGGGTCTTTAAAGATCAGTGTATTTACCTTCGCTCCCATATCTTCCAGCATATTTGCGGACTCCTTTATTCGGGAAAGGGGCACATGTACATCCTCGTGACTGGCGCCAATAAAGATGGGGCTGCCATTAAAATTTCCATGATAGTGTTCCTGATAGATTTTCTCCCCAATCAGTCCACCGGTAAAAGCAATTACCCCTCCAAACTCACTGGCATTTCTTGCCGCGTATTCCAGACTTAAACAGGCACCCTGGGAGAAGCCGATCAAAAATATTTCGGACGTGGAAAAACCAGAAGCCTTACATTGCTGAAAAGCACCATCCAGGATAACTAAGGCCTTGTCCAGGCTGGGTTGGTTGTCCTTAAGAGGAGCCATAAAACTATAAGGATACCAAGAGCCTAAGGTAGCACTTGGAGCCAAAAGGGCAAAATCATCGAGAAGCAGATGGTCGCTGAGGGTAATTATCTGCTCTGCATGTGAGCCCCTTCCATGTACGAGGATGGCCACTTTTTTTGCTTTTTCAAAGGGTAGTCCTGCTTGAATCATTGCTTATTGGGTTTGACTTTTTACGGATACTTTGGGAAGTTTTTGTTCGATCTCCACCCTGTTGGGTTCCGCCCATTCCGGCAACCTAAGCGTGGTTCCAAGTTCTTCCACCGTTTCGTCGATGGCGAATCCCGGCTCATCGGTGGCCACCTCAAACAAAACTCCGCCAGGTTCCCGGAAATAAATGGACTTGAAATAGTTCCTGTCCTTTACTTCAGTTACCATCTGACCGGATTCCATCAATTTTTGCTGCACTTCAAGTTGACTTTCTTCATTGGCAGTGCGAAAGGCAATATGATGCACCGAACCTGCACTTTGCATGGACCTGGTGTTGGGTTGCTGGATGAGGATGTCCAAAATATCCCCGGCTTTTCCTTTGGTTCCATATCGGAACCTGCCGTTTTCCTCACCTATCCATTGGTAATCCAGCGATGCCAGCAACAACTCCTCCGTAGGGGCTTTATCCCGGAGGTTTAGGGTGGTACTGTGGAAACCCCTAATGGCTTCATCGGTACCCACATCTCCATTGGACCAGCCTTTTCTTTCATCATCTGAACTGGTGATCAATTCTATTCCCATGCCATCATGGTCCTCAAATCGCATAAGCTGCTGGCCAAAACGTTCTTGAATATCCGAAACTGGAAACCCGAAGCGGTTTATCCGCATTTTCCAAAATTCCAACGAGTCCTCAGGCACACTGAAGGCAGTGTGGGTGGCTTCTCCTATGCCTTTTTGACCCCTCCTTGCTCCCTTAAAGGGAAAAAAGGTAAGTATGGTGCCGGGGGATCCTACCTCGTCTCCAAAATAAAAATGATAAACATCCGGTGCGTCGAAGTTGATGGTTTTCTTTACCAACCTCAAGCCCAGTACCTCAGTATAAAAATCAATGTTCTTTTGAGGATCGCTTGCAATCGCGGTAATATGATGAATTCCTGTGATGAGTGCTGCCATGATAGGGTTAGCTTTTGGGAGTGTTACAAGATAACCCTAAGCCGCAAAATTACAAAGCGGCCTAGGGATTATATCCGCGCTTATTGTTTTACCAACTGCACACTGGCCAGGATGCGAACATCGTCACCTACCACCACGCTTCCGGCTTCGGTTACAGCGGACCAGGTGAGCCCAAACTCTTTCCTGCTGATCTTACCACTAAGCTCAAATCCAGCCTTGGTTTGTCCATATGGGTCTCCGGCCACTCCGCCAAAATCCACGTTAAGACTGGTTTTCTTCGTGTTTCCACGGATGGTTAGGTCTCCGGTAAGTTTGTACTCTCCATTAACCTCCTCCAAAACCCCATTGTCAAAGACCAACTGGGGATGGTTTTCGGCATCGAAGAAATCACCTGACTTGAGGTGGGCATCCCTGTCCGCCTGGTTGGTGTCAATGCTGTCGATGTTTGCCTTGAAGCTCACATTGGCCCCTTTGAAGTCTTTACTTTCGGAGCTTGCTTCTCCTTCGAACTTCTTGAAGTAGCCTGTTACTGTGGAGATAACCAAGTGTTTTACTTTAAAAGAAATTTCTGAATGTGTGGGGTCAATAACCCATTTCGTAGTGCTCATAATTTTAATTAATTTATTTGTTTAGACAATTTATGTTTATACATTAAAATAGATAAATTTTTTTACCCTCTCAATTTATCCAACAGTTCGTTAAGCTGCTCTACTTCCTTTTGATCTAGCCCAATGATTCTATGGTTAAACCTGTTTATCTCCTCTTCTAGGATTGCCAGTAGTTCAAGTCCCTTGTCGGTGATACTCACATCCACTTGTCTACGGTCAGACGGGCATTCCTTTCTTTCCACCAGTTCCTTTTGCTTCAATTTTTCCACCAGCCTGGATGCATTGGACATTTTGTTCAACATCCTATCCTGAATAGAGGACACAGTAATGGGGCTTGGGTGCTGTCCCCTTAAGATACGAAGTACATTATATTGCTCCGGAGAAATGTCGTGAGGCTTAAATAGCCTGTTTTGTCGGGTCACCACATAGCTATGGGTGTAAAGTATATTCACCACCGCCTTGTTGTAGGGATCATTGAACGCTTTCTGCTGTATGGCTTCCTCTAATTTCATCAACATATATTTCAGTTGTATATAATGTATATACATGTAAATGGATAAAAATGTTCATTTTTACCTGAATTTTTTTCATATACTTTTTAAGGTAAATGAACAAAAACATGTAAATAGCTCAAAATCAATAAGGTTAAACCCCTTCTTTGTTTGCGGAAATTATTTCATCTGTTTATAATTTCTTCTAAGCGGTCAGATGGAATGCCCAGAATAATCATCCCCCTGTGTGAGAATTCTTTCCCATGGGCATTTCATCTGTTTATAATTGTCTTTTCACCGGTCATATAGCCTGCCCCTGCCTGCCCCAAACTCGATTCGGGGAACTTGTTTCGGGGGAATCTCGCAGTCTAAAATCATCCCAGTGTGTGACGTGCTCGTCATGCCCTGACTGCCGTCAGGACAGGCTCGATTTCATCTGCTCATCTGCCTATTCCCAAGTAGTGGGCATGAGCTAATCGGTTTGTGACCTGCTAGGCTTTCTTGGTTCATAGCTCAAAGTCGTTACCCTTATCATGGATTTCCCCTCCTCACCATTTTAGGTTCATAGTTTTTCCTTTTCCCGCTATTTAATTGGGAATAAAAGAGCATTTTTTCTTACTAGGAGCAGGGAAATGGCAAATGCCATGAGCTTGGGATGAAAATTCGTTACATTTGGTTGAGCAAAGTCCAAAAACACGAGATTGGATACCTTTCCATTTGGTTTGGTTATGTCTGGTATGCAAATGTGTTTTTAAAAACTTCCATCCCTGGATTTATTGGAGTAAACACCGGAGTTTCTTTAAACCGGCCAGTTGTCGGTAAAGCGCTCCCCGTCCAAAAATGCCTGTGTCTCCAGCCCATTTAAAAGACATTCTCTAAGTTCTTTTGTGATATGCTCCGGATCCAAGTCCTGGCCGATGATTACCAACTCATTCATCCTATCCCCAAAATTCTTGTCCCACTTGGATTCTATCATTTTTTGGTTATCCAGGTAAGATGCATAGCGAATTCGCTGATTAAAAGGCATGCTGGCCCACCATACCCCAGCAGGTTCGGCCTTGAGGGATCCCCCTGCCTGGGACCAGGTCATGGCCACATCTTTTCTGGAGGCCAGGTAAAAGAGCCCCTTGCTTCTGATTATGGTGGCGGGCCAGTTTTCGCTGATATAGTTCCAAAACCTCTCAGGATGGAAGGGCTTCTTGTTACGGAAGACAAAGGAACTGATCCCGTAACTTTCCGTTTCCGGGGTATGTTCCTGCTCCAGCTCATCCAGCCAGGCCTGGGTCCCTGATGCCTCCTCCAAGTCAAACAAACCCGTGTTTATGATTTCTTTGGGTGCAATATTGCCATTGGTACAGGTGCGGATATGGGCCTTCGGATTGAGTTTTTTGAGTATGGCTTTTAGTTCCTCCAGTTCGGGTTTGCTTACCAAGTCTTCTTTGTTGATCAGGATAATATTCGCAAATTCAATTTGATCAGTAAGCAGGTTGACGATTGCCCTTTGGTCTGAGGGATCCTCGTTTAGGTTTTTGCTGAATACCGTTTCTGCAGTGCCAAAATCCCTGAGGAAGTTTTTTGCATCTACCACTGTGACTAAGGTGTCTAGTTGGCTGTATTTGGACAGGTCGATCCCGTTTTCCTCATCCACGAAACTGAAGGTTTGGGCTACTGGCAATGGTTCTGATATGCCCGTGCTTTCGATCAACAAATAATCGAATTTTCTCTCCTTGGCCAATTTCTCTACTTCCTGCATCAGGTCCTCCCTGAGTGTGCAGCAGATGCATCCATTGCTCATTTCTACTAGCCTTTCCTCGGTTCTGGATAGGGTGTTGCCACTTTTTATCAATTGAGCATCCACATTGATTTCGCTCATGTCGTTTACGATCACGGCGACCTTAAGGCCTTCTTTGTTGTGCAGAACGTGGTTCAGCAGGGTGGTTTTACCGGCTCCCAAGAAACCACTTAGTACGGTAACCGGCAGTCTATTTGTCGATTTTGAGGATATGGGCATTTCTAATTATAAAATTGAGTTCTTCTACATCGTTTTCGTTGAGCTCAAGTTTTCCTTTTACCTTCAGGATATCGTCCATCTTCAGTCTTTTCGAGGGTTTTTCCTTGAGGTAGACCACCGCCACACTTTCAGGCCCAGCCCCTCCGCAAAAAAAGCATTCTGCCATGGGGTACTTAGAAATCACCAACATACTCGCATTGCTTACTTCCAGTGGAATGTAAAAACCGCTTAGTTCTACCTCTTTTCCTTCTAGGGCTTCTAGTTCTGGGGGAAATGCGGGATATAGAAAGTACATGGAGAATTGCCGGTTCAGCTTCTCCACAAATCTGGTTTTGGAAAATAGTGCCCACAGATCAGGTTCCACAGGGGCAAAAGCAGTACCTAGGAACATAAGGATAATCAAGGAAAGTATTGCACCGATTTTCTTCATAGACCATTTTTACGGAAAAAGACTCCGGTTTCCCGGAGTCTCTGCTGTGTCAACCAACTTTTCTTATTGATAAGAAAAACTTGATGATGTAAATGTACGAAAGTTTTTTTTTAATATGCAACAATGTTGCAATAAAAACTTTTAGAAAAGTCCAGCCTTTATACGATCGGAACCCGAGACGAACCCTAGCTTCCCATTCAAATTTGCTATCTTTGGCATTACTATACTTCAATATAAAATAATTTCATGTTTGAAAACCTAGACTTTTCCCAACCTGAGGCAGGTTTGGTAAAGATCAGGAAAGTGACAACCGGCCTTTCCATTGCACGTTTTCTGGTATTTTTAGCATTATTGGCGGTACTCGTGGTCGGGATCTCAGACCAAAACGCGGTCTTTTTTTTATTTATCCCCCTAGCTTTCTTGTTTATCTGGCTAATCGTGAAATTTAATGAGAAAAAGGACGAAGAAGGTTTGCTAAAAAGTGTGGTTCTGATGAAGGAGGCAAGGGAAAAAAGAATGAGGAGAGAGCTGGCTGGCTTTGACAAGGGGGAGGAGTTTTTGGACAAAAGTCATCCTTATGCCAGTGACCTTGACTTATTTGGTGCCCATTCCCTTTTTCAGTTGCTGGATCATACGGTAAGCCCTGGGGGCAAGAGTAAGTTGGCGAATTTTATGCTTCATCAAGCCACCCCAAAGGTTGCCATGGAAAGACATGAAGCCTTAAAGGAATTAAGTGGGAAAGGTGAATTTTTATTGCTGTTTGAAGGTTTAGGAAAGGCCTTTTTGAAAAACGAAAAAGAAAAATCCCGATTTTTTGATTGGTTGGCCAAACCAAATGCCTGGAAGAAAGGATATTGGATCCCGGCAATTCTCGGTCCCACAGTTGGGCTTGCGGTATTGGTATATACTTTTCTTCTTGGGTATCCCTATGTTTACCTGAGCATGTTTATTGGTGTAGGGTTGCTCCTGCTGAGCTTGGTGTTTAGGCCATTGATGGAGGCCATGAAAAACCTTCCTAATGAGCAGGACCTTAAAACCTATCGGCTTTGGGCAAAACTCTTGGAAAACCAAAGTTTTAAGCATCCGTTGCTGCAGAAATTTCAAAAGCCCTATGTGAGTGATGGGTTTAAAGCATCCAAGGCTTTAAAGGCTTTGGAAGGGCAGATTTTTGTTGTCCAAAACCGGGCAAACCTGATGTATTTGGTGTTCAATCTCTTTTTTTGGCTGGATTTTTTGGTGTTATTCCGCCTGGAAAAATGGAAAAGAAGGTATGGGGAGCATTTCAGTAAGTGGCAACAGACTTTTGACACCTGGCAGGCCTTGGCATCCCTAGGGGCATTTACCGCCGAGGAACAATTGGACGGGGAAATTATCTGGGAGGAGGGGCAGGTTTGGGAAGGCAAGGGGATTAAGCACCCTTTGATCCGGGAAGAAAAATGTGTGGATAACGACTT
Organism: Pleomorphovibrio marinus; assembly: GCF_003347495.1. Classification (GTDB taxonomy): domain Bacteria; phylum Bacteroidota; class Bacteroidia; order Cytophagales; family Cyclobacteriaceae; genus Pleomorphovibrio; species Pleomorphovibrio marinus. Next base: position 251,704 of record NZ_QCXY01000009.1, on the reverse strand, counting down.
TGAGTTACCTATGGGGAAGAAAATCATCCTTCTCACAGGATCAAACATGTCTGGCAAGACGACTTTTATGCGCACCATGGGCATCAACCTGGTGATGGTTCATATGGGACTTTCCCCCATGGCCCGTTCGTTGAGGATAGGGAATTTCAAATTATATACCAGTATGAGAAATACCGATAACCTTGGGGAGAGTGTAAGTTCATTTTATGCGGAATTGAGCAGGATCAAGGGGTTGTTGGAGCAAACGGATATGGGAGTGCCCGTTTTTTTTCTGCTCGACGAAATATTGAAAGGCACCAATACTAAGGACAGGATCATGGGTAGCGAGGCCCTGATCCGTCAGTTAATGGATAAGGAAGCAATGGGTATTATTTCTACCCATGACATTGAACTTAGCGAACTTGAGGCCAAATTGCCTGCCTTAGGAAATAGAAGCTTTCACCATCTTATAAAGGAAAACGAAATTCTTTTTGATTATAAAATAAAGCAAGGGCCTTGCCCGGACTTTAACGCCAACAAGCTGATGGAACTCATGGGGATCAATTTCAAACCTTGAAAATTGTATTTGGCATGGGAATTGGTTAAATTGAAGAAATCATGTATAAATTTTAAATTTTACCCACTATGAGTTCTTTATTATATATCATCGCAGTTATCCTTGTAATAGGATGGATTTTTGGAGCCTTTGTTTATAGCGTAGGCGGATTGATTCACATTCTGCTTGTACTAGCTGTCATTGCAGTGCTATTTAGGCTTATTGGAGGCCGAACGGTTTGACCTATGATGGATCAAATTGACCAAACCTAGCCCGGAAGGGCAGTTGACCAACTTTATTGCACATTTTGGGAAAGGGAACAGAAAACCAACTGTTCCCTTTTTCTATGCTTTCTGCCACCAGTTTTTGGTATGCTCGGGGTTCATATCTAAAAATATGCTTAATTTTGGCAACCAAAAGCTCACCCATCTGACATGACACAAGAAAACTACCAGCAAAAAAAACTCGGAATTTTAGGGGGAGGACAGTTGGGGCGCATGGTGATACAGGCGGCCATCAACTATAATTTGGAGATACACATCCTGGACCCTGACTCCAACGCTCCTTGTAAGCACCTATGTCAATCCTTTTCCCAGGGGGATTTAAAGGATTTTGATACCGTATATGCCTTCGGCAAAGCGTGTGACGTCATTACGATAGAAATTGAGCATGTCAATACCGAGGCATTAGAAAAACTACAGGAGGAGGGAAAAAAGGTGTTTCCCCAACCACATATCATCCGGCTAATACAGGACAAGCGCTTGCAAAAACAATTCTATAAGGATAAGGGAATACCCACAGCCCCATTTTTGCTTACCGCAGATAAAGAGGCAGTGCGGGAGCATTCCTCCTTTTTGCCTGCCGTGCACAAGTTGGGCAGGGAGGGCTATGATGGAAGAGGAGTGCAGCTTATTAAATCAGAAAGGGATCTGGATAAGGCCTTTGAGGCTCCCGGCCTTTTGGAGAAGTTTGTTGATTTCGAAAAAGAATTGGCCGTAATTGTGGCCAGAAACGAAAAAGGGGAGACCAAAACCTTTCCCGTGGTGGAGTGTGCCTTTCATCCTGTACATAATCTGGTGGAATTCCTGTTTTCACCAGCAGAAATAGCGCCTTCCCTTGAAAAAGAAGCCAGGATCCTTGCCGAGAGGGTGATTGACCAACTTGGGATGGTGGGGATACTCGCGGTAGAGCTTTTTCTAACAAAGGAAGGGGAGCTTCTGGTCAATGAAATAGCGCCCCGCCCCCACAATAGTGGGCACCATACCATAGAAGCCAACTGGGTGAGTCAATTTGAACAGCATTTCAGGTCAGTCATGAACATGCCACTGGGCCACACTGAGGCAAGATCTCCCGCTGCCATGGTGAATGTACTTGGAGAGGAAGGCTATACCGGCGAAGCCCTGGTGGAAGGCATGGATGAGTTACTTGCCTCGGAGGGTGTTTTCATACACCTTTATGGAAAGAAATTGACCAAGCCCTTCAGGAAGATGGGCCATGTGACTGTTTTGGATGAAAACCTTTCGTCTTTAAAGGCAAAGGCCCAATTCATCAAGAAAACTATAAAAATAAAAGCCTAAAACATGAAGATACAAGTGGGGATTATCATGGGAAGTCAGTCGGACTTGCCCGTTATGGCCGAAGCGGCTAAAGTATTGGAAGAACTGGAAGTGGGCTATGAAATTACCATCGTATCTGCTCACCGTACACCCTTGCGAATGATTACCTATGCTGAAAAGGCAAAGGAAAGGGGAGTTAAAGTGATTATAGCGGGAGCAGGAGGAGCGGCCCATCTTCCTGGTATGGTAGCCTCCCTCACCACCCTGCCTGTGATAGGGGTACCCGTAAAGTCCTCCAACTCCATTGATGGCTGGGACAGTATTCTATCCATCCTGCAGATGCCTGCAGGGATTCCCGTGGCCACTGTTGCACTAAACGGCGCAAAAAATGCGGGGATTTTGGCCGCATCTATGGTGGGTGCCTACGAAGAAAAGGTGGGAGAAAACCTTTCCAGGTTCAAAGAGGGGCTTAAAATTAAAGTGGAGGAGACCGCCCAAAACCTGGAGGAAAAGGGGTGGAAAAGCCTTCTTGGAGAATAAAAAATATCCTCGTTGTGTCCCTTTGGCTGTATAAAACTTTTAGCCTAAGAGACTGCAAGGGGTATGGATGGTTGATTATTTCAGATTAAAAATTCAACCTTTTTGTTAAATTGGTGTACTTGGTTTATCTTTTATGCAGATTAACTCAAAATACCCCCTCAATGAAAGAAAGAATAAACACATCCTTGCATTCCATTAGCCTGGCATTGGTTTTTGCCTTATGTGCTTGGTATTTTATCGCTGCGGACATCGCTTTTTCCTATTTGCTTGTCCTTCTGGTGGTGGGTCTGATTATCATAGAAATCATTAGCCTGAGTATTATCTCCAGGGTTTACCCAGAGAAACACACCTCATTTAAGATAGGGATCATCGCTACACTTTTTATCCTGTTGGGAATCAAGTCCATGTTTCCTTCGTTTTTTGTGCCTCTTACCATAACGGTGATAGCCATTAATTTTCTTTATAATTTCTATACCAACAATAAGCGCAGGAAAGGGGCATTTAAACGTAGAAACCCCAGACGTAAAAGGTTTTAGGCATGAAATTTGGAGAATGGTATTTTTTAGGTCGGAAAATTGTAATTATGCAGATGAAATCTTCTCTAAATTTTGGAATAAGGGTTAGTTTAGTTCCCTTATTTCTATTGCTTATAATGGTAGGTATGCCTACCTTCAGCCATGGGCAGGAAAAGCTGAATAGGTTGGTAGAAGAAAGGGAACAACTACATAGGTCTTGGCAAGCCTCCGAGGAGCAAAAATCCGGTATTTTTGGGAACCGCACCAAAAAAGACATGATTACAACCAACGAGTGGATGGAAAGGATCATTAAGAAGGACAATCAAATTATGGCGGAACTGGAAATGTTGAAAAACATAGAGACAGCCGAGATTAGCAATGAAAAGGAGGATTATAAATACATAGCGCAAAAGCAGCAACATGATATTGATGTGCTTAAACGATCTTTAGCCAATAAGGAACAGGTTATTGCTGAAATTAAAGCCTCCAAAAGAAGCTATGAATGGGCGGTTTTTTTGCTCTCCCTCGCCGTCTTGGCAATGGGGATCTTGCATTACAGAAAAGTGAGAAAATCCAGGGAAAGCGTAATTATTTCAACAAATTTTTCCAGGCATAAACAAGCATAGGAAGTTCAGCGTAACTTTTTACCCCGGACTTTACCCCCTGAGTTTTCAGGTAGAGGTCGTTGGATCTTTTGGTCAATTCCAGAAACAGGGGGCGTATGGAAAGTACATTTTCCCTGATGGAAAGCAAGTCGTTGCGAATTCCGGGAGGTATATTTTCCACAAACGCCAAATAGCTGTTCTCGTTAATCCGGTAAAGGTCGTTGAGCTGATACCTAAAGAGCCTTAAATGCCCCGTATATTGTAACAAGGTGGAAGAACTGTTGGTACAGATGATCCAGGCTATGAAATTTGCCTCACCTTCATCGGTAATGCCGTAACTGTGGGCCATTTCGTGGGCCACAGTAAAGGGTTTTTCCAGGGGATGCAAACTTGGATCAATGTAACTCTCACCCGTAAAGGGAAAATAGATGCCATATATCCCCATTCTTCTCATAAATCCCGATGGGAAAAATTCCCTGGCTCGAGGCGAACCTGTATGGTTTAGTCCCAAAATGAGTAAATTACTTCCCATTTCCTCTCTCACGAACCTTTCCAAATCCGGGTAGGGAAGTATGTCTTCTATGGGAAAGGTATCCCTTTTGATGATAGGCCTGAGTTGTGTGAGTTGCTGAAGGGTAAATTCGATTTCCTCCACAAGTTTTTCCTCCCCCAAAGGCTCTGGGAAAATCCCCACTTGTTCGTACACCGGAACACGCTGATAATTATATCCCCAGAGGATCAAGAAGAAAAATACCAACAAGCCCAGCCCGTTGAGGCAATTCCTAAGGGCAAAGACAGCCTTATTCCTGATATCTGGGAGGTTTGCCAGACGATTAAGGCACAATACAAAAACAGCGAGCACCGAAAATAGAAATAGGTACACCGTTGGAAAAGGGAGCTTTGCCAGGGTAGCGTCAATTACATTCCTAATTACCGGAAAAAATGTCCGTGAATAATAGGCCTCAGTTATTTCGGGATTAAGCCTTGCCAGCCAGCGTAACAGCAATGCAGCCAATCCCAGAAATGCCCAAGTCCAGTTTCCCTTCCACATACCCTCCTCTGCCTCTAACTATCTTTGTCCATCAGACACCCTCGGCTTCCACGCCTTTCACCTCGTCTGGTAACATACGGGTGAGCAAGTTCTCTATCCCTGCTTTTAAGGTGACAGTACTGGAAGGACATCCGGAGCATGCTCCCTGCAGCAAGACTTTGACAATACCATCTTGGAAACTATGGAAAACAATAGCCCCGCCATCCTGCTCTACAGCGGGTCGGATATATTCATCCAAAATACCCTTGATTTTCTTTACCGTTTCTGAATCACTTTCATCAAACAAGGGGTCTTTGTCAAAATCCGCATTCACCACTTCTTTCCCATCCTCCAGATAGGACTTGATGTGGTTTCGGATCACATCCTGAATCTCCTGCCAGCTTACCTCCTCGCTCTTTGTGACCGTCACAAAGTTTGCCGCAATAAAAACCCTTTCCACTGAGGCGAAATTGAATAATTCTTGGGCCAAGGGTGAGTTTTTGGCGCTTTCTTGATCCGGGAAGTCAAAACTAATCCCATCTTCGGCCAACATGAAATTGGCCACAAACTTCAGAGAGTTTGGATTAGGATTGGCTTCCATATAGAGGTGTACAGGTCGCTTCTGTGCTTGTAGCATGTCTCAGATTTTGATGATTAATATATGGGCTTAACGCACCTTTTGGGCTTTGGGTTCATTGATAGTTGGGATTATGCTTCTGTAGTGGTAAGGGGGTTGGATTTACGGATCAGGCCATCGGGTAACTCCCCCTCGGTGGAGGCAACCACAGTACATACCATCGCGTCTCCCGTCACATTTACGATTGTCCTGAACATGTCCAAAATCCTGTCTGGTGCCAAAATAAGTGCTATTCCTGCCGCCGGAACCGAAATGGATTCCAACACGATGATCAACATGATGATACCCGCACCGGGCACACCTGCGGTGCCTATAGACGCCAATGTTGCGGTAAGCACTATCATAAGCTGTTGGGTGAGGCTGAGGTCAAGCCCCAGTGCCTGTGCGATAAATACAGCGGCAACACCTTGATACAAACTGGTGCCATCCATGTTAATGGTGGCTCCCAGGGGAAGCACAAAGCTGCTTACCTCTTCCGAAACCCCTAGTTCTTCTTCCACTTGTTTCATCGTAACCGGTAGGGTTGCTGAACTGGAGCTGGTGGTGAAGGCCAATAATTGCGCGGGGCGTATAGCCTTAAAAAAATCAAGGTATTTCACCTTAGTGAACATTTTTAAGATTAAGGGATAAGTGATGAGGATCATAAAAAACAAGCCACCCAAGACCACCAGGCTGTATTTCAGCAAAGCCAACAGCAACTCTATAGCCGAATCCGGATTGTCCCCGGTGATTTCTACTATAAGTGAAGCCATCAGCGCAAATACACCGTAGGGGGCAAGGAGCATGATAAATCCCACAATTTTGATAATAATATCGTTCAGCCCATCAAAAAATGCGATTACGGGGCTTCCTTTTTCTTTTGGTACTTGCAAGAGGGCAATCCCCACCAATATGGCAAAGAACACCACTTGCAGCATACTTCCATTGTCGGCGGCGGCACCAAACACGTTTTCCGGCACCATATCTACCAAGGGTTTGAGAGGGCTTTGCTCCCGCAATTCTTCCACCTGTGAGGTTTTATCCCCTACATTGTCATCGTAAAGGGTCATCAAATTGTCCCTGGTTTCTGTAGGCAGGCTTTTACCGGGGTTAAAGATATTTACGGCGATCAGGCCAAGGCTTACCGCAATCACGGTGGTCACCATGTAGGTAAGTATGGTTTTGCCACCAATTCTACTTAGTTTGGAAATATCCCCCAGGTTAGATACCCCCACAATAAGGGAAGCCAATACCAGAGGCACGGCGATCATTTTGAGGGAATTGATAAAAATGGTGCCTATGGGTTTTACGTAGTCAATGATAAAACCTGCCCCAATCCTAAATTGCACTACTGCTAAGCCCAAAAGCAAGCCCAATACCAAACCAATAATGATTTGGGTGTGAAGGGGTAATTTTTTTTTCATAAGTCAGTGGTTGTGTCCGTGAAGTGGTTAAATTACAATTTGCTCAATCTGTTCAAAAGCAGGAAATCGGCCAGCACCAGTGCGCACATGGCCTCTACGATGGGCACAGCCCTAGGCACCACGCAGGGGTCGTGCCTGCCCTTTCCGGAAACCGTAGTGCTTTCTCCTGCCTCGGTTACGCTTTCCTGGTCTTTCATGATGGTGGCCACAGGCTTGAAGGCCACTCGGAAATAGATGTCTTCACCATTGGAAATTCCACCCTGTATGCCTCCGGAGTGATTGGTTCTGGTGCGTACCCGCTCCCCTTCCATGAAAAAGGCATCATTATGCTCAGAACCCCGCATGCTCACCCCTTCAAAACCGGAGCCATACTCAAATCCTTTTACGGCATTAATGCTAAGCATGGCATGACCCAATGCAGCATGCAACCGGTCAAATACGGGCTCTCCAAGCCCCACAGGTACCCCTTGGGCCACGCAAGAAACCACCCCACCTATTGTGTCTCGACTTTTACGGACCTCATCGATTAATTCGATCATTTTTTCGGCCATTTCCGGGTCGGGACAGCGGACGATGTTTTCTTCTGTCTTGGAAAAGTCGAGTTCTTGGTAGGGTTTTTCCAGTTTCAGCGCACCAGTTTGGCTTACATAGGCATGTATGTCCACTCCGTAGTTCTTCAGGAGCATTTTGGCCACGGCACCCGCTGCCACCCTGGCGGCTGTTTCTCGGGCGCTGCTTCTGCCACCACCCCTATAATCACGGACACCAAATTTTTCCTGATAGGTGAAGTCCGCATGGGAGGGGCGGAATTTATCCGCGATATGGCTGTAATCCTTGCTTTTCTGGTCGGTGTTGAGAATGACGATGGCTATGGGCGTGCCCGTACTTTTGCCCTCAAAAACCCCGGAAAGAATTTGGATTTCGTCCTCTTCCTTTCTTTGCGTGGTGATTTTGGACTGCCCGGGCTTGCGCCTTTGCATTTCCTGGCGGATAAACTCCTCGTCTATAGCCACCCCAGCAGGGCAACCGTCAATAATGACTCCTAGGCCTTTGCCATGGGACTCACCGAAAGTGCTGATAGTGAATGCCCTACCGAAAGTATTGCGCATGTATTAATTTTTCTTATATAACAAAACTCCCAACAATACCACTGCTCCAAAAAGCAATAGATTGATAAAAACCGAAAAATAGTATTTATATTTTTGGTTTGAAAGTTTATTGTCCTCTACTTCTATCAGGTCATAGATGCCCCCCAGTCTGGAGGAGGAGATGGCTTGGTTGATCTTGCTCTCCCCAGAAACCGTAAGTAGGGCATTGGGTCTGAGGGTGTCGTACTTCTCCAGTGTAGGATTAAAATAGATCCACTCAAAATGATTTTTTAAGGCAACTTCTTCGGGTTCATTGATGGTGATAAAATAGCTAAACTCCTTCCTACCTGTTACTTTGCCCCTTCCCTTGTTGATTTGGATTTTCTCGTTGGGGTCAAAGGTGTTCAATCTTTGTACGTTCTTTTTCCTAGGCTGCCTGATGGAGCTGATGTTACCTTCTCCGGTAATGCCAAATTGATAGGTAATGCCCTCGCCAGTGGCCACTTCCTTTTCAGTAAAATTTTCCCTCAATTGGAAGCTCCCCACACTTACTTCGTTTTTAAGCGGATGCGGGGGAAGGGACTTCACCTTGATGGTTTTGGGTTGTGAGTAAAATGTCTTGAAATCCTGTAGCCTGTTGCTCCCAAAAAAGCTTGGGTTTCGGGCTACCTTGTATTTGATCATCTCCCATTCCACGGTGGGGAAGCTGATCTCCCCGGCATTGAAGGGAAAGAATGTGGCTTGGTACACCTTTAACTTAGTCCATCGCTTGCCGTTGAAATCCACCTTTTCGGGTTGAATGCTTGTGATGTTGAAGTTTTCCTCCCAGGCGTTGGAGGGCTTTATTTCGTTGATAATTTTTTCCAGTTGTTTACCGGGCTCATGAAAAGTAAAAGGGGCTTGGTTGGTTTCGGACATGTAGAAGGCCATGCTTACGTTAAACCCTTCTCCCACATAAACCTCGTCCTTGTCCACACTCAACGCAAAAAAGGCATCGTCCTCTACTTCCACGAATTCCGGTTCATCATTTCTATTGCCATTGCCAAAAAAATCGTCAAAAGGATCCAGAGCCCTCCCCCTGCTGGCCTGACCTCCCCTGGCATCCACCACATTGAGGGTTTGTCCGGAGGAGCTGATTTCCTTACCGTTTACGCTGATGGTAAAATCCTCCAGTTTAAATTGGCCTTTCCGGAGAGGTTTGTAATATTGGATGACACTGTTGGTGCTGCTCATCTGCCCATTTACAATGTTCATGGAAGAGCTTTGAGAGACACCTTGTTTCTGAAAACCGGGTATTTCTGGCAGTTGGTCGTAAGACCTGATTTTCTCCTCAGCTACAGTAATTTTTATGTTGAAGGTCTCATTAAGAGCCACTTCATTGGGTCCGAGTTCGATTTTGATCTGTTGAGCCTGGGTATGCAGGCAAACAGAGAGAGTGAACAATAATAAAAGAGGTAGGCTTTGCGTTAAAGACATATACGATCTTTGACAGAAGATTTGCAAATAAACAAGTTATTTTAAAACGAAACAAATCTAGTAAAGTATCGTAAATAGTGTTAAAATTATTTAAACTTAACTAAACCAAACTTAAACCAATGAACCATGATTGAATATGTTAAGACCATTTTGCTAAAGGTGAGTTTTGACAAGAAACTTTTCGAGAAGGAGTTGCGCAAGGGCCTAAATCTTTTGGTCCCCTCTGAAGTAGAGGAATTTAGAAATTGGTGTTATCAGACTTTTTCAAAAGTCTATAAACCAGTACTCAATAAGTATTTTGTGAAATTAGCTGGATAGTCCAGGACCCTCTTCTTCGGAAGGGGGTTTTTCCTTTAGGAACCTGATGTTCCTTTTTAGTCCCTCCCATTTTGTCCGCTTCAAGGCAGATTTTTGGAAAACCCTTCCGAATGTTTCCTCGGTAAGCTCTACCCAATCTTCGTTTTTCATTTCCCTCAAGTCTGGATGGGGCTGGAATTCCGGCTCATTGTGGGGTTTGGAAAACCGGTTCCAAGGACATACATCTTGGCAAATGTCGCATCCAAACATCCAGTTTTCGAATTTCCCTTTCATTTCATTGGGTAATTCCTCCTTCAGCTCTATGGTGAAATAGCTGATGCATTTGGATCCGTCGACCACCCCAGCCTGAGGGATGGCATCCGTGGGGCAAGCCTCTATACATTTGGTGCAGGTGCCACAATAATCCCCAGCAAAGGAAGCATCCGGAACCAGCGGCAGGTCAATGATTATTTCCGCCAGAAAAAAAAAGCTGCCCATATCCCGATTCAGAAGCAGGCTGTTTTTGCCCTGCCAACCTAAACCCGCCCGCTGGGCCCATTGCCGTTCCATTACCGGTGCACTATCTACAAAAACCCTTCCCCCGAAGTCCCCAATTTCCTCTCTTAGTACCTCAAGGAGTTTTTTGAGCTTGTCCTTGATGACAAAATGGTAATCCTTGCCATATGCATATTTGGCCAGTTTTAGGTCGTCTTTTTCTTCGGGGAGCTTATTATCCGGATAATAGTTATAAATTAAGCTTACCACGGATTTGGCACCCTCCACCAGCTTGCGAGGATCAAGACGCTTTTCAAAATGGTTGGCCATGTAGGCCATTTTTCCCTGATAGTTTCTGCTGAGCCACTCCTCTAGCCTTGGTGCCTCTTCTTCCAAAAAGGTAGCCTGGGCAATACCGCAGTGGTCAAAACCCATTTCCTTAGCTCTGGATTTAACGATTCTCGCGTATTTTTCTGCAGAAGACATGAATTAACCAAAAAGGGTTCCGGTACTTCCACCCGTTTCTGGCCGGATGTTTAGGTGTTTGTAGGCCAATTCTGTAGCCGTTCTTCCCCTGCTGGTTCTTTTTAAATAGCCTTCCTGGATCAAAAAGGGCTCGTACACCTCCTCAATGGTTTCTGCTTCCTCCCCACAGGCTGTGGCAATGGTGGAGAGCCCTACAGGGCCTCCTCTGAATTTCTGGATTATGGTATTCAAGATGCGGTTATCCATCTCATCCAGTCCATTTTCGTCTACGTCCAAGGCGTTCAAGGCAATTTTTGAAATGGGTAAATTGATGTTGCCATCCCCCTTAATTTCCGCAAAATCCCTAGTCCTGCGCAATAGCATGTTGGCGACTCTGGGGGTGCCCCTGCTTCTGCGCGCAATTTCGAAGGCCGCCTCCTCCGTAATGGGGGTGCCCAAGATACTTGCTGACCGGATTACAATGTCCGTCAATAATTTAGCATCGTAATATTCCAACCTGGCGTTTATGCCGAATCTGGCCCTCAAAGGGGAGGTCAGCAAGCCTGAGCGCGTGGTGGCTCCGATAAGGGTAAAAGGATGCAGGGATATTTGTACGGAGCGGGCATTGGGCCCCGAATCCAGCATTATGTCTATCCTGAAATCTTCCATTGCGGAATAAAGGTATTCCTCCACGATGGGGTTAAGCCTGTGTATTTCATCTATGAAAAGTACATCCCCATCCTCCAGGTTGGTAAGCAACCCAGCCAAGTCGGATGGTTTATCCAGCACTGGGCCGGAGGTGATTTTAAGGCTTGAACCCAGCTCATTGGCGATGATGTGGCTGAGTGTGGTTTTTCCCAGCCCAGGGGGGCCGTGCAAAAGCACATGATCTAGGGATTCTGCCCTTTTTTTTGCAGCCAATACATATACTTTGAGGTTGTCCACGATTTTTTGCTGACCCGTAAAGTCGTCAAAACTTAGCGGGCGAAGTGCTTTTTCCACTTCCTTGTCCGCATGGCTCATGCCTTCATCGTCTCCACTCAGATAATCTTCTCTCATACCTTGGGGGTTACTGGCACAAATATAGGGAATTCATCCATGGGATAAACGGGTTTTGGAATTGACACTTTTGCACATGGGTATATAGGGCGTTTTTCCGAGGAATTAAAAAATTTAGGTTTAACTTTCGGGAAAATTATAATCAGCCTAGGGAACATGCATTCAAACGCCAGAAAGAACATCATTTACAGTATTATCTTACTAATTGTGGTGTTTTTAGTTTACCTATACCGACAACAAGATTCAAGGCCCAAAGAGTCAATTACTCCCCAACAACAAAGAATGGTGGTTACCGGGAGCACCATGGGGACCACTTATAGGGTGGTGTATCTTGACGAACAGCGGAGGGACTTTAAAAAGGGCATTGATTCCTTACTAAGGGTATTTAACCAATCCCTTTCTACCTATATTCCAGATTCCGAGCTCAGCAGGTTTAATATGGAGGATTCCATACGCTTTAACTTGCCATACTTTTACCCGGTACTGAAAGTCAGCAAAGAGGTGTATGAGCAAACGGAAGGTGCCTTTGACCCGACTGTTGGGCCGTTGGTAAATACCTGGGGATTTGGGCCGGACAGTGCCAGCAGAAAGGACAGTACAGCCATAAGAGAACTCCTGAAGGTGGTGGATTTTGACCTTGTGGAATTTGACAGCCTGGGGGCAAAAAAGCGCAACCCCGAAGTTTATCTTGATTTCAGTGCCATCGCAAAGGGGTATGGGGTGGACGTGCTGGCTGCATACTTGCAAGAAAAAGGCATTTCTGACATGCTGGTGGAAATAGGCGGGGAGCTGGTAGCAAGGGGTGAAAACGAAAACGGGGAACTCTGGCGCGTAGGTGTTTCCCAACCCGACGAAAAAGGGAAGGCAGAGGAACTATACAGCATCATAGCTTTGGATAACCAGGCCTTGGCTACTTCCGGGAATTACCGCAACTTTTATGTGGTGGATGGACAGAAATTTTCCCATACCATAAACCCAATTACCGGATATCCGGTGCAGCACGGATTGCTTTCTGCCACTGTATTGGCCAAAGACTGCATGCTAGCAGATGCTTATGCCACGGCCATGATGGTGATAGGCACTCAAGCTTCCATAGAACTACAAAAAAAGGTTGCAGACTTAGAAATCCTATTAATTTACAATGACGAAGAGGGGCAGGTAAAATCCTTTGTTAGCCCCGGCTTGGAGCCCTTTATCACCATGGTAAAGGAGGATAAAGAAAATAGCGAAGACAACTAGCCAATTATTATGACCTGGAACTTTATCATTCTTTTTTTCACTTCACTGGCGGCAGGTAGCTTGGCGGTCTTTATTCCCCAATGGAAGGAAAAGGACTTTAAAATGGCCCTGATTTTTGCAGGTGCCTATTTGTTTTCCATCACTATACTGCACTTGCTTCCCGAGTTGTTTGCCGACCACGAATCGGCTTACTTTATGGGGCTTTATGTTCTCTTGGGGTTCCTGTTACAGCAGGTATTGGATTATTTATCCTCCGGGATTGAACATGGGCACATCCATCATCCTGGTGGCCACGGTATGGGGAATTCAGTTTGGACCTTGATGATAGGCTTGTTTCTTCATGCTTTTTTGGAAGGAACCCTTTTGTCCAAGCAACCTACCCTGCTGCACCACCATCACGGGAGCGAGACCCTGTTAATAGGTATTCTGCTTCATAAAATGCCAGAAGCTTTTGCCTTGGTGGCCGTACTGCTCACCAGGCTTAACAAAAAAAAGACCTTTATCCTTTTGGTGTTGTTTTCATTGGCCTCACCGCTTGGGATGTTATCCACGGACTGGCTTTATGGCAACGCAGTAATTGGGGCAGGAGCCATCAACGTTTTGTTTGGATTGGTGGCAGGAGGGTTTCTGCATATTTCTACCACCATATTTTTTGAAAGCAGCCCCCAGCATAAGTTTCAGTTAAGAAAACTCCTGATCATCCTGCTTGCTTCCGGATTGGCAATCCTTTCGGAATATATTATTTGAATTAAGTGAAAGCGATGGTTATTCTGGAACTTGGAGTTATTTCTTTTCTTTGTTGGATTTATTTAACTAGCTTAAAATTTAATGTTAAATTCAACTTTCAACTGGACCTTTCAATTTAAATTAGAGGAGATGATTAATTGTGCTTAATTTGTGGTCTTGTTTATTATTTCAATGACTTTCCCCATAAACCATGGATGAACACAAACAACGAATGAAGTACTATTGGAAAAGGAACATTAGGATAGTACTTTCCCTGCTTGCCGTCTGGTTTCTAGTTTCTTTTGGCTTCGGTATTCTTATGGTAGAACCATTAAATGCCATCAGAGTCGGAGGCTTCAAGTTGGGGTTTTGGTTTGCCCAGCAGGGATCCATTTTTTCTTTTGTAGTCCTCATCTTTATTTATGTTTACAAGATGAACAAATTGGATGAAGAGTTTGATGTAAACGAAAAGTAACCCCAAAATCATGGATATATTAACCTGGACCTATCTTTTGGTAGGGTTTTCTTTTGCCATTTACATTGGCATTGCCATTTACACGAAGGCTTCTTCCACCAAGGAATTTTATACCGCCGGAGGAGGGGTTTCCCCCCTTGCCAACGGCATGGCTACGGCGGCGGACTGGATGTCTGCTGCCTCCTTTATTTCCATGGCCGGGATCATAGCCTTCTCAGGATATGATGGGTCGGTTTACCTGATGGGCTGGACCGGGGGCTATGTTTTGCTTGCCCTACTGCTCGCCCCCTATCTCCGGAAGTTCGGGAAATTCACGGTTCCTGACTTTGTGGGAGACAGGTACTATTCGAACAAGGCCAAAATAGTGGCAGTGATCTGTGCGCTCTTCATTTCATTCACCTATGTGGCCGGACAAATGAGAGGGGTGGGCATCGTGTTTTCTAGGTATCTGGAGGTGGATATCAACACTGGTGTGATCATAGGGATGACCATAGTGTTTTTCTATGCGGTTCTTGGGGGCATGAAGGGGATCACCTATACCCAAGTTGCCCAATACTGTGTGCTGATTTTTGCTTTTATGGTCCCTGCTATCTTTGTGTCCATGCAGTTGACCAGCAATCCCGTGCCCCAACTGGGCTTAGGAGGTACTGTGGAAGGTGGGGAATACCTATTGGATAAACTGGACGGAGTGCTTACGGACCTCGGCTTTCATGAATATACCACAGGTCGCAAACCAACTGCTGATATTTTTGCTATCACCCTGGCCCTGATGGTGGGTACTGCTGGCTTGCCACACGTGATCGTTCGTTTCTTTACGGTACCTAGGGTGAAAGATGCCCGTTTATCAGCGGGATATGCATTGGTTTTTATTGCCATCTTATACACTACGGCACCTGCGGTGGCTGCATTTGGGATTTATAATGCTATTGACACGGTGGCAGGCCAACCTGTTGACCAACTTCCAGAGTGGGTGGGTAATTGGCAAAAAACCAACCTGATTACGGTGGAGGACAAGGATAGGGATGGGTTTGTCCAATATACCCCCTATCAAGACACCAATGAACTTAATATCGACAAGGACATCATGGTGCTGGCAGCACCAGAAATTGCCAACCTGCCCAATTGGGTGGTTGGTTTGGTGGCAGCTGGAGGGATGGCCGCTGCCCTTTCCACGGCCGCAGGTTTACTTTTGGTCATCTCCACTGCGGTATCCAGGGACCTTTTTAGGACCTTTTCCCCCTCCATGACCGAAAAAAGGGAATTGTTGATCGCTAGGATAGCTGCGGCCACAGCGGTGGTCATTGCCGGTTATTTTGGGGTAAATCCCCCTGGTTTTGTGGCGGAAGTAGTGGCATTTGCCTTTGGGCTTGCTGCGGCATCCTTTTTCCCAGTAATCATCATGGGAATATTCTCCACCCGCATGAACAAGGAGGGGGCCATAGCCGGGATGCTTTGTGGTTTAATTTTCACTCTGAGCTATATCATCTATTTTAAATTCATTCATCCTGAGCTTAACACCATGGAGCATTGGTGGTTTGGTGTTTCCCCGGAAGGTATAGGCTCTTTGGGGATGGCGATCAATTTCCTGGTTTGCTATTTGGTTTCAATGGTCACACCGGCTCCTCCCCAAAAGGTACAGGATATCATACAAGATATCAGGATTCCAAGGGGGGCGGGATCCGCCCACGACCACTAGTCTAGATACATGCCTGATTTATGGAAAAAATAAGCTATTTTAACGTTATCAAAACCTAAAATAAATTGAGTTATGAGTGATAGGATTCACACCCTTAGTGGTTATTTTCATGAATATCAGAAAAGTATTGCACAGCCTGAGGAATTTTGGGCCAGAGTAGCCGATTCCTTTCATTGGAAAAAACGCTGGGATAAAGTGTTGGAGTGGGACTTTGACGGACCGGATGTAAAATGGTTCCAGAACGCCAAACTTAACATCACCGAAAATATCTTAGAGCGACACCTTTATACTTTGGGAGATAGGCCTGCTATTATTTGGGAGCCTAATGAACCGGATGAGGAGGGCAGGACATTGACCTATAAGGAGCTTTACTTGGAGGTCTGTCGGTTTGCCAATGTACTTTTGGGGAAAGGTGTCAAGAAAGGCGACAAAGTAATCATTTATATGCCTATGGTCCCAGAGGCCGCAATCGCAATGCTGGCCTGCGCTAGGGTAGGGGCGGTCCACTCAGTGGTGTTCGCCGGGTTTTCCAGCACCTCCCTTTCAGACAGGATCAATGATTGCGAGGCTAAGATGGTACTCACCTCCGACGGCAATTTTAGGGGTTCCAAATCTATACCTGTAAAGGCTGTGGTGGATGAGGCCTTGGAGAAAACCTCGACGGTGGAATCGGTAATCGTGTATCAAAGGACCAAAACAGAAGTGGATATGAAATCCGGTAGGGACTACTGGTGGCATGAAAGCCTAGAGGGAGTCTCAGCAGAAAACGAGGCAGCCGAGATGGATAGCGAGGATTTACTTTTTATCCTTTATACCTCCGGCTCCACCGGTAAACCCAAAGGCGTGGTACATACTTGTGGGGGATACATGGTCTATTCCAAATACAGTTTCGAAAATGTCTTCCAGTACTCCCCTGGGGATGTGTATTGGTGCACCGCGGATATTGGCTGGATCACAGGCCACTCCTACATTGTGTACGGGCCTCTATTGGCAGGAGCCACCTCCATCATGTTTGAAGGGGTGCCTACCTATCCGGATGCAGGACGGTTTTGGTCCATTGTGGACAAATATAAAGTAAACCAGTTTTATACAGCACCCACTGCCATTCGAGCCCTACAGGCAAAGGGTACAGACCCCATCAAACCCTACTCCCTGAAATCACTAAAAGTTTTGGGATCAGTGGGGGAACCTATCAACGAGGAAGCCTGGCACTGGTACCATACCCATATAGGCAAGACCCGATGCCCTATAGTAGACACTTGGTGGCAGACGGAGACGGGAGGGATAATGGTTTCACCCTTAGCGGGGATCACCCCAACCAAACCCGCTTATGCTACCTTGCCCTTACCAGGAGTGCAACTGGCCATTATGGACCCCGAAGGCAACGAACTTACCGGGAATTCTGTGGAAGGGAACCTCTGTATTAAGTTTCCATGGCCAGGCATGATCAGGACTACCTATGGGGATCATGAGCGATGCAAGCAAACCTATTTTGCCACGTACAAAAACCATTATTTCACTGGTGATGGAGTGAAGCGTGACCACGACGGCTATTACAGGATCCTTGGCCGCGTGGATGATGTGATCAATGTCTCTGGCCACAGAATGGGAACTGCAGAGGTGGAAAATGCCATCAATGAGCACCCCCTTGTGGTAGAATCCGCTGTGGTAGGATACCCTCACCAAGTCAAAGGTCAAGGTATTTATGCCTATGTGATCTGCGATATGAAAAACAGAACAAAGGAAAACTTGGTTGGAGAAATAAAGGATACCGTTACCAAGATTATTGGCCCCATAGCCAAACCGGATAAAATCCAGATAGTATCAGGTCTGCCCAAGACCAGATCTGGAAAAATCATGAGGAGGATATTGAGAAAAGTAGCAGAAGGTAACATGGACAACCTTGGCGACACTTCTACCCTTTTGGACCCAGAAGTTGTGGAACAAATTATTGAGGGAAGAGTAGAGTAATCTTATCAGGAGAACAGACCTATGGCGGGATTTCAGGGGCATTTTTGTCCTTGGGTTCCGCCTTTTATGCCTTTACGCTGAAACCACTATTAGTATGGCAAAAAACGTCATTGTCAATCGGGTTAAGGAGTTTTTGCAAAAATACCCCCCTTTTAGTTTCCTAAAAGAGGAAACCTTGTTTGCTGTGGCCACAGGGGTGGAAGTGATGTACTTCGAAGAGGGGGAATACCTCTTTAGAAAGGGAGACCCTGCCCGGCCTCATTTTTTTATTGTGAAGGAGGGAGCCATCAGCCTCAATGAAGAAAGGGAGGGACAGGCCACCACTGTAGAATATTGCGATGAAGGGGATGTTTTTGGGGTTTTGGCACTCCTTGGAAAGCGGCCTTATATCCTTCATGCCCAAGCCAATGAAAACAGTTTGGTTTATGCCATTCCCGTTCAGGTGTTTGAGGCTATTCTAAAGGAAAACAGCAGGGTAGCCACTTATTTTGCTGCGGGTTTTGCCTCTGGGCAGGTGGTGGTACGTTCAGACCTTTCTTCCTCCAAAAAGGCCAGGACACTTTTTAATGATCCCACCAAGGACACGGGATTGTTGATGTTTTCTGGCCAATCCGGACTTAAGTTCTCCTCCCCCGTGATTTCTTGCCTCAAGGGAACTTCCGTTGGGGAGGCAGCCAGGACGATGAGTGAAAAAAGCATAGGATCCATTGTGGTGAGAAATGAACAAAACTATGCCTTGGGAATTGTCACGGATAAGGATTTAAGAAAAAGGCTTATCGCTAAAGGACTTCCTTATACCACTAAGGTGGAGTACATCATGAGTAGTCCCGTGATCACCATTGCACAGCAGGTGGATTTTGCCCAGGCATATCTGAAAATGGTCAAGAATCGGGTTCACCATTTACTTATCACAGAAGATGGTTCAGTCGCCAGTCCCATGGTGGGTCTTATCTCCAACCATGACATTTTGCTTTCACAGGGTAACAGCCCAGCAGTAATCATCAATACCCTCCAACATAGCCTAGAGGTAAAGGAAATTGCCCAGTTAAGGCAGCAGTCTGAGGCCTTATTGAAGTATTATTTGGAAAATGAGGTGAGTATAGACTTTGTGGCAGGCATTATCACAGAGATCAATGACGTAATCGTACAGAGGGCCATGAGTATGGCTCAATCCATCCATAAAGAGGAATTTCCTGAAATGCAGGATGTTGGGTTTTGCTTTTTGGGCTTGGGGTCGGAGGGAAGAGGGGAGCAATTGCTCCGGACTGACTTGGACAACGCCATCATCTTCGAAGACGTTCCGAAAGCCTTGGAACAAACAGCTTCCAATTATTTTCACCTGATCGCCAGGGATGTTATTGACGTGTTACTTGCATGTGGTTTTCATACTTGCCCCGCAGAAATGATGGCCAATAACCCGCGTTGGTGCCAGCCCCTGTCGGTATGGAAGGGCTACTTCAGCAAATGGATTAGAGAACCCGACCAGCCCTCCCTTATGATGGCCACCGTCTTTTTTGATTTCAGGCCTGTGGCGGGAAAATCTGAATTAGCAGAGGCCTTAACCTCGCACATTTACGGGGAAATAGAAAAACACAAGTTGTTTCTCAATTTTTTGGCTAAAAATGCCTTACTTAATCCTCCTCCATTGGGGTTTTTCAGGAATTTTCTGGTGGAAAAATCAGGAGAACATAGAGATAAGTTCGATATTAAGTTAAGGGCAATGATGCCCTTAGCAGATATGGGTAGGCTCTTAGTACTTAGCCATAGGGCGGTGGGGATCAATAATACCTTCAAGCGCTATGAAATGCTGGCTACCCTAGAGCCAAAACAGGAGGCTTTGTTTCTAGAAGCTGGCCAGGCCTATGAGATATTCATGCGAATAAGGGCTATAGAAGGATTGGAAACACAATCCTCAGGAAGGTATATACAACCCGAAAAGCTGGGGAAATTGCAGCGACAACTACTTAAAAACGCCTTTTTGCCCATTGAGGAATTGCAAAAGATGATAAGGGTAAGGTTTCAGTTGGATTACTTTGGTAGCTGATGGATTGGTCTTCACTTTTCGGTATCAGGAGAATCAAACCCAGGGATTTTGTGCTGAGGTTCAAAGAGCATTCGGAGAGAAAAATACCAAATAGCAGGCGGATTGAGGAACTCAGCTTTCTGGTGGTCGACACGGAAACCACGGGACTGGACCCTAAAAGGGATTTTATTCTTTCTTTTGGTTCTATAGAGGTACGAAGGTTGACCATTCCTGTGCAATCAGCAAAAGAATACTACCTGAAAACCAAAAAACTGGGCAAGGAGGCCATAAAGGTACATGAGATCGTAAACCAATCTCTTACAGTAAGTAGGGAAAGGATGGTTAGGGAGTTTTTGGCTGATGCGGAAGGAAAAATCCTTGTGGGGCATCATCTGGGATTTGACCTTTCCATGATGGAGAAGGCAGGTCGCTCCTTTGGCCTCAGAAAAATCAACTCACCTCGTCTGGACACCATGGATTTGGCCATAAGGTTGGATATGGGGCCTCACTTTGACCCCAGGATGGTGGAGTACAAACGCTATTCTTTGGACAAGCTTTGTAGCCGATTCCGAATTCCCTTAGAGGATAGGCATACGGCCGCGGGGGATGCACTGCTTACCGCACAATTATTAATAAGACTGTTAAAGTCGGCTAGAGGAGCAGGTATTTTGACTTATGCTGACCTTATGGGGTAAGTTATGGTTTCAGTTGCACCTGAATATCTCCGCTGGATTTCACGTACATGCGGATGTCCTCCTCCGTAGGATAGATCCCTGCCACAGAAAGGATGGGGTTTTGAAGACCGATATTGGCAAAGGCAGTTTGCCAGGTGCCTATTTGTTCCAGTTCTTTTTTTGCTTCGGCCATATATTCCCCGATGGGGAAAACGGCCTGCTTTTCAATAGCATTGAGTATTTTTCTCCGCTTTAACCAATTAGCGGAATTGGTAAGAAAGTTGGCGGTATTGATCTCAAATTCCACCTCTTCGAAAACGATGGCTTCCCTTTCGGGATCAAAGACGGGCTTGCCCACCAGGTGCAGCACCCCTTCAATGTCTCTTTTATTTTCCCGAATGGCATTGAACTCCATGCTTACTAAGGCCTTGCTGCCGTAGGGTTGGGTGGAAAAAGAGGCTGGGATCAATTGGGTTTTGCTATCCACCCTGAAGCTTTTTCCCACCATCTCCTGGTTGAGGTAGTTGGAAATGGTCTTGTAAGAAAGAGCTAAGGGAAGGGTGATTTCCATTTGGCTGGAAGTGGAGGAGTTGGGGCTGACATCCGGGAGCCCGTTTTTGCCCATGGCCGGAGGGCTGCCTACCTGGCTGAGTACTTCCCCCTCCATGCCGATGTTTAAGACCAAATGCTGGTCCATTGTAAACTCCTCTTGAATCCTCATTTTTTCCGGGATAGTCACCATGAACAGGTCCATCTGGTCGTTTTTAAGGTGGATAGGCTGGCCATAGGCTTGCCAAGTTTGCTCAGCCAGCTTTTTGAGGCTAAGTCTATTTAGGCCCTGGCTTACCAGCTCCTGCTCAATCAAGGTCTTAAGTTGTTTTTTTATCAGGGGTTCTAGGTTCACCTCATATCCCAGTAAGTTATAGGTAAGGGGTTTTCCCCAGCTTTCTAGCTCTAGATCCATAATGGTGACATTCCAATTTTTATCTATTCCGGGTTTGAAGCTGACTTGGGGGGTCAGATTTTCTTCAAAAGGCAGGGAAGCGGAAACAGGTTGGCCGAAGATCTTTTTTTCTAGTTTGACCTTTCCATCCAGATGCACAGGCATTGAAAGCCGGAGTCTTCCCCCTTCTATTGCCCTTAGGACGATTTGTCCGGTTTTGTCCACATCCACGTCCGAAAAAAGCCCTGATGCGATTTCCAGGCCCCTTTCCGAAAAGAGCCTTCCTTGCAGGTTTTGGTTGAGCTCTTTCTCCAGTTTTGCCAATGGGATGCTGAGCGATAGGTTGACCTCCGAGGAGGCCTTTGGCAGTTGGTGGCTTTCCCCGGCTAGTGGAGGTTTATCCGGATTGATCCTTTTACAGGAAAAAAGAAGTGAAAGGCCTGTGCTGACAAGTAAGACCAAAAGGGTTCGACTGAAATTTTTATTCATAATGGAATAACGAATATACCTCCAAATAAAGTTGTGAAACAAAATAATTTCTTTTCCAAGGGCTGTTGGTGCCCGCAAAGGTAATTTTTATTCCTCCTACTCAAAAGCCCAATACTAGTCATCCCTATAATAATGCACAGTATAAAACTCAAAAACTTCTCCCGCAGATAACGCTGATTTTACTGTTTACCCTACGTTCCAATTCATGATAAAATCGAGAAAACCTTACTTTCCGAAAAAGTCTTTGGTTAGCAATTCATGGAAAGCCAACTTTGCTCAGAAGAACAACTTGTTTATTTAATGGCACCTCCTGAAAAGATAGCACATAGACATTCGGAAAACGATGCCATAGTAAATTTTGCAAATACCTTCGATGTTCGGCTGGCACCAGAAGGATAAAAAATTCCCTCCCGGTAGCAAATCGGTGCAGTTCCTCTCCTAAGGCGACTATTAACATATCTTCGGTTTTAGGACTTGTTTCGAAAAGGGAAGCTTCCACTTCTTCACCCAGCGTAAACACCTCCAAGGTGCCAGTACTGCTTTGAAAGGTGTTGAAAATTTCCCTTCCCAAACGTACCCTGATTTTTTCCATAGCCGAAAAGGAGGCATTGCTTTCGGAGGCAAGTTTGGCATTCTTAAAATGGGCACTCCACTGATAGGGAAGAAAATAAAAGCGGCTTGGTACACCTATAGAGAATTCCCGATCCGTTTCCAATAAGGTTTCAAAAATTGATGCGAGGTTCCTGATCGGGACACCCTCCCAGGTTAGGTTCCGCAAGAGCTGTGCAAGGAAAGGCAGGTCAAACTGGTGAAGAATTGCTTTTGCCAGATCCGGTTGGATTTCCTGAAATCTTTCCAACTGATATTGCAGGGTTGCTATATTGATAAAACAGGCTGCATACCGCCGTATGGTTAGGTGGATTTCGGGGATTTGACTTAACACTTCCCCTTTTTTGATGGGAAGCCTTAATCCATTTACCCTAAGCTGATAGTAGCCTTCCAACACCTGTTCATCCGTAGTGATGGAGAAGGGGGGTAATTGAATGCCTAATTGGTAGGAGATGGTTTGTTCCACCCTTTGCTTGAGTTCTTCTCTGATCTTACCCTTGGCGGAGTTTTTAGTTACTTTAGGGATGATTATCTCTAAGTTCAATTCTTCCTTTTTCCCAACACAGGTTTCAAATATCCCCAATAGGTCAAAAATTGCACTGTCCCGTTGCTGATAGAGTTTTTTTATGGGATGACCATGCTTTATGCAAAATATTGCCAAACTCTTGAATTCCCAAAAGGAAAAGTGGGTCTTGGATTGCCAATCGGTATATAAAAGTCCCAGCAAGCCTGGTGTCAAAAAAGATTCCCTTTGTCTATGTATAGCCTCTGGAATCATTTCCTCCAGTCCTTCCAAGGTGAAGGTTTTTTGTTGGAGAAACCAATAAGGGAATTCCAATTCCGTCTCTTCCAATATGAGAGAAATTGGTGTTAGGGTATCCATTTTGGATTTTTGTTTGCTGTAGAAACCAACTTTTGGAATAGGCTTAATCGGCAGGGCCAGGTCTTTTGCCATGGATTCCAGAGTAGATGAAATCAAGGACTTAATGGCTTCCAGTTGTGTTTCTGATAACCCACTGCAAAGGGATCTGTCTAAAATTAATGAGACTTTAAGGGCAAGGCTCCCATTACTTTGATCCGGTTTGGGTGCTATTTTGGCTTTTACGGTACTCATGGGCTTCCTTTAATGATGGATTGGGGCAACATATCATTAGGCAAATCTGCCTGGGAATAGACCTTTACTTGGGGGAATTCGTTCAGCAATAGGCTCTTCACCAGAGGTCTGAGACCTTCCTCTTTCACGACAATGGAAGGGGAGTCCTTTCCATGAAGGGACTCCCTGACAGGTAGTATTACTGGTTCGTATTCAATCAGTGGCAGCGATAAGGCTTGTACTTGACTTTGAGTAGTTGTCATATTTAAAAGAGCAGTTTCCAACTCTTCAGAGAGGAGAAATCCTTCTTGAGGAAGAAAAACTTCCATCAAATGCTTTTGGATACTGGGGGACCTTCGCAATTTGTTTATAATTAGGGATAAATCAGCGTGGGAGTGGTGGGAAAGAAATATCTCAGAAAGCTCTTCCAGGTTGTTGATGGGGATATTCTCTGCCAAAAGTGCCCTACAGCATTCCCAGAATCTGTGCAGCATGGCAGGCTCGTCTGCAATCACCTTACAGGCACCTTTGGTAAATTGCCTGCATTTTCCAGCCAGGTCTTGAAAGGAGAAAACCTCAAGGAGATGCTGGCTTAAAAAGTGCTCAAGGTTGATCCTTAGATGGTCAAAGAGATTCATTAGCTGAAACCCTTTTTGGAAAAAGGCCTCTTCGTTTTCCTCAGGTATCCATAAGATGTTTTTCCCTCCGCAAGATTGTGGCTGAAGAGGCATATTCTTGATTTCTTCATGAGGAAGTTGGCTGTTGTTTTCCAGGAAGATGAATTTTTGTTGGGGGTATACTTGATAGAACCCCTCACGGATTTCATTTAACACCAGAAAATACCCGGTAGGATCTGCATGTTGAGAACCTGAATATCGAAAAAGGACGGAGGGGTAAGTGATACCCCAAAATTTATTAAAGTCTTCCCTGGATTTCCACAGCCCATCCGTCACTTCCTTTTTTAGGTTTTGGGAGTTTTCCTCTAGAATGAAGGCTTCCATGACAGGGTCAAACTCCACTACAAGGGGCGCAAACCGCTGACTTGAGCTCCATGTGTCCGCATTTTTGAGCAGGGTTAGCTGTTGCAACTCCCGATGAAAGGCTGCTGAGTCATATTTGGTATCCAAGCTCATGGCCTTTGAAAGTGACATTGCTGCCTTCTCCAAATAGGAATCATCTTCCTTTGCTTTCAATCGATAAGTTTCATAAAGACGAAAATGTAGCTCTGCATCATTACCGCAATAATCAACGGCCTGATTTAGGTAAAAAGCGGTATTTTCGATTTCATTCTTGTTTTTATAGTCAAGTCCAATTTCGAGAAGCACATTTGCCAGAAATCCGTTGAGGATAGGATTTAGATGTTCCTTGATTGCAATAGCATCCAAGATGGATTTTCTGGCCTTTGTCCATTTTCTCTTGTGGATATGCCAATAATAGCTGGCCATATGTAGGTTGAAGGGGTCTTTGTTTTCTTTTTTCTCAGGTTGGTTTACCTTGGTAAAATAGGCGATGGATTGTTCTAGAAATTGCTCCTGTCTGCTAATGACATAAAACCCTTTCAGGAGGTTTCCAAAACAATTGTCGGCCTTGTCCCGGTCAAGGGTAAAAAACCTTTCCCTAATGCTTTCCAGGAGCTTAGGTTCAAATCGCCTTTTTTCAAAAAAGTACCAATATAAGCTCAAAAAACCACCGTGGTCTACTTGGAGCCAGTAGTTTGTCAGTTGCTCAAACTGTTTTCTATAGGAGTGGAATTGCTCAAAATAATTACCTAAGGTGGGGCCTTCATGGTTCAGTGGCAAAAGCAGATAGTGTAAAACCTCCAGAGACTCGATTAAAAAAGTATCAACTTCAAGTAGTTGACTTCCCAAATTGGTTTCATGGTAAATTTCTATTATAGATTCCCATAGAACAGAAACATGTTTTGGGAGCGGGAATTGCTGGGTGTTATAATGGCTGATTAAAACCGGTATAAAGGTCATGTTGGCTTCCAGTAACCTGAATTTTTGGTTGCTGAGGTCTTTAATGGCCACTTCTATCCAAGTAGTTAAGAAAAGGTCAAAAGCTTTCTGGTCCTCTAATTGCTCTCGGATTTGACTGTGATTTTCTACCAAACCGGTGAAAAGGCGATAAAAGACACATTTAGAAAGAAGGTTGATTTGAGTGCTCAACAAAGGGTGTTCCTGAGGTATAACTTTTAGAAGGTGATCTCCTAGCGCCATTGCTTGGGAAAGAAGTTTCGGTTTATTGGAATAAGAAATTACTTTTAGCAATTCTACTATCACCTGAACGTCTTCCACATCCATTTTTTTCCAGGGGATTTGCTGAACTTTCCTCAATAGGTTTATCAAAGCAGGCCCATAGGCAATATTTTCCTCATAAAGTGCTGCGTTTTTACTATAGGCATAAATCTTTCGAAGGGGAAGAAGGAATTTTTGGTCAAACGCATGTTGATAGTCTCCCAAGCCAGAACACCAGGAGTCCAATTGTGCATCATATTCGGGGGTGAGGATATTTGGGTTTTGCCTTCGTAATTCCAAATACCGACCATATGCCCAATCCAATTCCGCTTGGATATTCCCCTCCTCTGTCTTGAACCATTCGTCTGCGGATTGGATGGCGGCCAGGGACCAGTTGGGAGCGAATTTTCTGGCTTTTTCCATGCATTGCCCTATTTCCTCCCATTGCCCTTTCCATCCCAAGGCATTTTGAAGGTTGTACCATGTTACTGCCATTTCGGGATGTAGTGCCCCCGCTTCCCTGTAGGATTGAATGGCGTAAAGCAGGAATTCCTCATCCCCATGAAAATGGAAATATCTAAGACAGGCATTTCCAAAATCGTTTAAGGCAAATGCGAGTGCAAAATTTCTTGTCTTTTCGGAAAAAACCCTGCCATTTTCTTCGGCTTTGGTGTTTGCAAATTTACGTACCCTGTCCTTATAGGCCTCGAACCTTTTGATCATTGCCCTATTGATATGGTCATAGTCGGACTGAAAGCTCCTGGATGCAACTGGAGGCATAAAGCTTCCCACCGAAGGGTCTATACCGGCCGCCTCAAGGTATCTTTCCCTGCAAAGATGAAATTCACCACGCTCCGCGGATATCCTTGCCAACCGAAAGTTCAGGTCTCCTATATAAGTTTCAGAATTTAAGGATTTTATCTCCGTGCCACTTATGAGTTTTTCCTCTACACTTTTCAATTTCCCATCGGGGTTTATCAACCAATTCAAATGCCCAATGACACCTATGGCTGCGATGTTACCTGCATTAAGATGCAATACCCTTTCATAGGCCTGGATAACCGTAGAGGCCCTATTGGTATCCAATTCATCTTTGCGACGAAATTCTTTTTCAAGCTCCTGGGCCAAAAACCACTGGGCCATCTGAAAGTCTGGGGCCAAGTCCACCACATGGTGGAAATGAACCAAGGACTTATGGGTATCCGGTTCCATCAGTCCCTTTGCCATCAAGTATAAAGGGTGCTGCCATAAAGAGGTGGGCATGGTAGCGGCAGCCCATGACAGCATTTCTGAGGATTTGTCGATAGCCCCTAAAAATCTATGGGCCAATGCGCAAACCACATAGGTCTCAAATAAGGTTTTTCGAGTGGCTTCCTGTTTTTTCTTGGGTGCTAATTGGTTTTTTTTATTTTTGGTGTCTGCTATCCCTTGTGCATTTTTCAGAAAACTTCTTTTGGACTTTTCCTTTATTCTGCTTGCCCTCATATGTACCTTTTCCATTACCTCTCTCACCCTATCCAAAAGTTCTGGTAAATCATAAAGAGGATTGGCAGATTGTCCGCTCAAGCTTGCCATTTGATTCCTGAAAATCCTATATTTGGCAAATCCCAAAACGGCATTGGACCAGGCTTGCAAGTGGGGCCGGGAATTGAAAAAGGTAAACCATTTCCCCCTTACTACCCTTGAGTGCCAGGGTAAATGGATTCCCATTTCCTGGTAGTGCAAAAGTGATTTTTGATATAGGCCTATGGATCTTTCATAGCCGTCTATGGTATTTGATCTTGCAAAATCCTCTGCCTCATGACAAAGAGCCATTGCCCTTAAATAGTGGGTGGGAAAGAGGTTGATCTTGTTGTTGATGTCCTCCTCGATTTGTACATAAATCATGGAAGCCACGGCAGAAAAAACCCGCTCCAGTAAGTGTTGGTAACCTGTTGGGGACAGTTGACCTTGATCTTCTAATGGAAACCTTATAGGTGCTACCAAACTTGCTGGTTTGCCCTCTGGTCCTATTCTCACCTTGGCCATTATTTGTAGATAATGCTGTTCATTTTCTCCTATTTTTAAGGCGTAATGACCGGAAATATGAATATGGGAAAATGCCCTTTTGGAAAATGCCGATTCTTTTTCTTCCTGTGCAGTTTCTAACAGGCTGAAGCGTCTTATGCGGTCATTGAGCATTTGCATAAGGTCGAAACGAAGCAACTCCTTGCAGTTTTTTAATCCCTCCGAGGCCAGGGTTTCTTCCATGTCCTCATTTAAGCAGTGGAAATCACCTATCCAAAAGGTATATCTAAAGGGTTCCTTGGATGCGCTTAGGGCTATACCCGTGTAATTGAGGCCTATATAGGTCAGTACCGCCCCTAGCATAAGCACCCATACCAGAATTTGTCCAGGCTGATTAAACCAAGTGGCCCATTCACCAAGTTCCACCCAGTTCAGGTCCCTGCCTTTTTCAACCACCATAAAAATCACCTGGAAAAATGCGGAAATCACCATAAGATAACCTGCCAGGTTGCCCTTTTCCCGGCGTTGTAGCAGCACCCTTTCCATTTCGGCAAGGGGTTCAAAGCTGTCACGGTCCCTTAAAAATTCCTTTAACTTTTTCACGTAAGCAAACAGGTTGCCCTGGCAGTGGCCTATTCTGGAAACCTTGCTAACCCTTTGTCTTCATCACCAATCCAAAAATGGTATTGTCAGGTGGTTTAAATTCTCCTAAAATTTAACAAAAAAATATGTTGTTCCAAATAATAGTAGGGAAAAACAGGAAAATAAAGAATAGATGGAACATCTATTTTCTTTCCCATTTGCAAATGCCCTTAAATCCAAATTCATCGTAATGGTTGAAGTATCCCCCGAAATAAATGGTGTCCTCATAAGGAAAAATGACTTCTACCCTGCTGTTTAACCCTTCCACAGTGCCATGCCACCGAGTTCCATCCCAAATGGCAATGTTTTGGGTGGCTTCGCCCCCTGCAGATGAAAAGCTTCCCCCCACCCAAAGTTCATCTTCATAGACAGCCAATGTTCTTCCAGCCACAGGGTGACCAGATGCTATTGGTAGAGTTGCCTCTAAGCCGTCTTTTATGGCCAGCCATTCGCTTCCATTCCATTTGGCAATATGGTTTACGGCTATGCCCCCAGCCTGTGTAAATATTCCTGTGGCATATAACTCATCCTTAAAAACCACCAGGTCATAAACCTTCCCTTGAATGCCATTTCCAAAAGAATCCCATCTGTAACCGTTCCAGGTAGCAATGTTATTGGCACTTTCTCCTCCTGCTTTTGAAAAGTTTCCTGCCACTACCAATTCACCTCTGTAAATCGTCATAGCCTGTGGGGGGCCATTAAGGCCTTGATCCAGCCTACGCCATCTTTTCCCATCCCAGCTAGCAATACGTTGGACCGGAAGATCCTGAGCACCTATCCCGGCGATGGTAAATGTTCCACCAGCGACCAGTTCTCCCTGATATATGCCCAGACATAATACAGACATATCTAGCCCATTTCCCACTTCATCCCAACTTGTCCCATTCCACTTGGCAAGGTTCAGAACCTGTTGATTAAAGAGTGATTGCATAAAATGACCTCCTACATATAAAGCCCCTTCATGTAAGAGCATTTGAGTGGTTTTATAATTAAATCCCGCCCCCAAGCCTCTCCATCTATTACTGTCATAAACTCCGATGTTATTTGCAAACTGTCCGTTTATAGAGGAAAATTCCCCAGACACCACAAATAGATTGTCCAAAACCTGCATGTCCCTGACTACGTGATTTACCACTCCCTTACCTAAATCCTCCAAAACCAGTTCATCAAAGGGGTTAATTATGGGTGCCTCAAGTTCTTCCTCCTCTTTGGGCTGCTCTAACACAGGTGTAATGGATGAAAAATCACCCTCCTCGCAACCCAAAAGGACCATCAAGACAAAGCCCGTCAGCGCGTTTTTTTTCATAGTTTTAAAAGTTGTAATAAAAATCAACCAGAAACATAATACATCAAAAAAGCAATAGGCGGATGCGGCGGAAAAACAGGTTAAGTGCTCTACGACAAGTTGCCAAAACCGACCCCTTTCCTAAAATGCCTTTTGGGGAATTAAAATAATCCGCATCAAATTTATCAAAAATAGTAATAAAAACACCTAGGTGTGAGTAAGAATTCTTAGTTTATCCGAGTTGGTTTGCTCCTTATTATTTAAACTAGTAACTTAATAGTTCTTGTTTGATTATTTTTGGGTGCAAGGCATTATCTCGCAATATTCTAAACTATTCGCTATGAATCCATATCCATTAATTAATCAACTCTGTACCTCAGCTTCAGTACTAAGTGTAATATGTATTGGATTTGCATGTGGAACCCGGGATGGGTCAGAAGTTGCTGGGCAAAAGGAATTTGTTTTGGAAAAGGTGGATTCCATCACCGTGCATAGGGAGACCGAACTAAGAATATTGGACTACCATTCCGATAAGCAGCAGTTTTTGGCAGTCGATATAGTGACAGAGGAGTTTTTGGTGATGGATGAGAGTGGGGAGGTGGTGGAAGAGGTCTACAGAAGGGGGGAAGGCCCCAATGAATACAACTCCGGGCTTTTGGCGGTAGGGTTTAACCAAGAAAATGATGGGTACCTCGCCCAAAGCTCCATAGAGCAAATCCGATTTGATGAAACCTGGGCGGTGAAGGAAAGAATCAGGTTCGCCTCTTATTCTAATATTGTCTTTTATAGTGGACCGAAGATGAAAGTACCATATTACCGGCTATCAAAGGACTCAGAACTGTATTTTTTTACCAATTTTTTCTCCGGTATTCCCAATGGGGTTGGAGGAGAGTTGGATGCTGACATTGCTGCAAATTTGATAGAACAATATAACCCTGATAAAGAGGATCTGGAATGGGTGATGCCCTATGATTTGGAACTACTTCCGGAACTCGAAGTGGATGAGAAACAAAAGGAAAGAAGGCCCACGCCTATTTTTGCCATGAATCAGGAAGAGGGAAAACTGCACCTTACTTTTGACCGCTCCAGGGAAGTGGGGATTTATGATCTAAATGAGGATTTTGCCTTAATCGAAAAGTTGAGCTTTTCCCACGATAGTTTTTCACCTTCCCAAAATGCCCAAAATATCGCTTTGTTTGAATTTGAAACAGAGACCTTTGGCATATTGTATTATAGTGGGCTTTCTGAGGCCGCCACCGCTACACGTAAGGATACCGATCCTGACTACTTCCCCTTTATGGATGCCACGCTTTATAGCCTCATCCTGCTTCATAAAGGCAATATGCAAGGGGAGGAAATCCCCTTTCCCCAAATCTGCGATCCCAGGGCAGAGATGCTGCCTTTGCCGGGAAAACGCTTATTGCTTCGGGAAAAATACAGGGGAGGTGTAGAGCCTGAACATTACAAGTACTTTATTTATGAATTGAAATCCAAGGGTTAAGATAGTCAAATTTAGCTTTGTGGCCGCACCAGACCAATTTTGTGAATTTCCTTTCTCGAGCATCAATTAAGAAGGATTTTTGCCAATTTTACCTGGGTTGGGGTTTGGCGGAAGGTTTATGGGATAACAAGATTTGCCACTGCCAAAACAACACGAAAATATTCAGTCATAACCAGGGGCTTCGCTATCACTACACCACTGCTTATTGTTGTTACGCCCTTTCAGGGCAGGGAAGGGCCTCAGGATGGATTTTCTATCCAATTCAACAGTCGTGTATCAGGATGTCTTATCGAAATACGGAGACCTTATAATTACGGTTTTTCGTATTGACGTATTCAAATCGATACATTTATTTATTACCTTTATACAGTGATATTCAACGGGTCAGCCTATGGAAAAGCAACCAGATAAAGATCAGGTAAAGGAGCCCTTCACGGATTATGGCACCTACACCTATGCGGATTACCTTTCTTGGGAGATAGATGAAATGGTAGAACTGATCCGCGGAAAGGTATTTCGGCAGGCAGCCGCACCCCGTGTGATCCATCGGCGGATTTCCGGGAAAATTTTCAATTCCTTGTACAATTTCCTGGAGGGTAAGCCATGTGAAGTATTCGCTGCACCCTTTGACGTTCGCCTACCCGTGGCTTCAAAGCGGCATGAGGACATTGACACCGTTGTTCAACCCGACCTTTGTGTGGTATGTGATCCTGAAAAGTTGGACGAATTGGGCTGCATGGGTTCGCCGGACTTAATTGTAGAAATACTTTCTCCCGGCAACAATAAAAAGGAACTAAAATTGAAATACGAGGTGTATGAGGCTTCCGGGGTAAGGGAATACTGGGTCATCCATCCCGATGAGCGAACGCTTTTAATCTATTTTTTGGATCAGGGACAATTCCGTGCGTCCCGTTTGTATACCCTGGGTGATAGAGTAAGTTCGCAAGCTGTACCGGGGTTTGAATTGGAGTTGGATAGTGTATTTGTTGGGTTATAATCTTTTTTCACGTTGGTAAATATGGAGACCTCTTAATTACGGTTTTTCGTATTGCCGTACTTAAATCGAGGTAGTTTCCTTATCTTTATACATTGATAATCAACGGTTCAACCTATGGAAAAAAACAAGGATAAAGAACAGGTAAAAGAGCCCTTCACGGATTATGGCACCTATACCTATGCAGATTACCTTAGCTGGCAAATAGATGAAATGGTGGAGTTGATCCGAGGAAAAGTGTTTAGACAGGCGGCCGCTGCGCCGAGACGTATTCATCAGGAAGTCTCGATGATATTGGCAAACAGGTTTTATGAATTTTTAAGAGGGAAACCTTGCAAAGTATATCCGGCACCCTTCGATGTCCGTCTTCCGGTAGCGTCAAGACGACATGAGGATATTGACACCGTCGTGCAGCCGGATCTTTGCGTGGTCTGTGACCCGGATAAGCTGGATGAGTTGGGTTGTGTAGGTGCGCCGGATTTGATTGTAGAAATCCTCTCCCCAGGAAACAATAAAAAAGAACTGCAGTTAAAATATGAGGTATATGAGGCGTCGGGAGTGAAGGAATAC
This sequence comes from Pleomorphovibrio marinus, assembly GCF_003347495.1. Taxonomy (GTDB): domain Bacteria; phylum Bacteroidota; class Bacteroidia; order Cytophagales; family Cyclobacteriaceae; genus Pleomorphovibrio; species Pleomorphovibrio marinus. The sequence goes on along the minus strand of NZ_QCXY01000009.1, from coordinate 218,829 downwards.
TGGGTTATCCATCCTGATGAGCGTACGTTACTTATTTATACCCTGGATGGGGGCAAATACCGTTCCTCTCGATTGTTCACCTTAGGGGATAGGGTAAGTTCCCAGGCCGTTCCGGGCTTTGAGCTGGAATTGGATGATGTTTTTGGGGAATATAGTTGACCCCGGTCTTATATCTCAAATTCTATTACCTCCTAAATACCCATACACGCTTTACTCCTTGAGATAATGGACCACGAGCACATGTCCCTCGTCCGCAAGATGCTCCTGTATGTTTTGTGGAATATCCGAAAGGTTTTTTTCCATCGCTAATACCTCAGGCATCATATGGGATACTATCCCCTTTTCATGCAGAACAGTAAGCGGGCGATAGATGTTTTTAAATGTGTAGTTGTCCATATCCAGGATTATGCTATTCAGCTTTCCTGATTTACGGGCAAACAGCCAAACTACTCCCTCGTTAAAAGTCGTAGAATACATACCAACAATGTAGTCTTCGGTAATTACTGGCCTTGAAAGGAGATAGCTATACCGCACCTTGTTTTGATAAGCCGACATTTTTTGAAAATCATAAAGTGCCTCAACGGGAGGTGACTCCTTTCCAAAGTCCAACTTAACCTGTTGCGTTAGATTACCCGTCTCTGAGAAAATGGAAAGGGTATCGCTAAAAGGTCTGTGATATAGGATTTCCGGGCCTTCGACATGAAAGTTACCGTAGGATAGCATAATTTGTTTTTCTTCCTCCGCGTAGGGAAAATGGTATTCAATAGGAAGAAATTCCGCATGGGTTTTGACCACTTTGTAAGAGGTAGTGTCTTGGATATTAGCTGAAAATAGCCAACCTCCATCTTTTAAGTGGACAAACGATATGGCAGGAAAGGAAAGATCGGACGTTTTCTGGAATTCCCCTTCGGAACTATAAAAAAAGAGGCGGCGTAAATCCCGGTCTAAAAAAACAACACTTCCATCTGAAAAAATATCAAAGTCAGTTGGCCTTCGCATCTTCCCTGGACCTTCTCCGATTTCTCCGATGCTTCGGATAAAGTTGCCTTCTCCGTCAAAAACAAGCAGTCCCTTGGTTTGGGAAAAAGTTTCCATCAGGTAAAAGTGTCCGTTTTTGGCAGATAGTTTTGCTATATCCGTGAAGTAAGCCTCAGGGTTATTGTCCAGTGCAATGAACCCGATGCTGTCGGTCAGTGCAGCGATATCTGCATTTTCCGCTTCCTCGAAGCGGAGCGGAAGTATAGGTTCTAAAGTGTCAATAGCGGTATTTTGACCGCAAGAAGTTAACAATCCAATAACGAGTAGGTATAAAAAAGCTTTCATAAAAATGAAGTTGGTAAATAGGATCTTATAGAAGTAAAGATGTGGTTTTTAACAATTTAAACCAAAGGATTCCTCTCGTTTGAGGATGCCATTTTTATCTAATAGCATATTACATGACAGTTTATTCATTAAAGATTATAGAGGTAGATTGACAATTGTCATTTTTAAATGACAATTTACACTTATATTTGTAATTTCAAAATGACAAAAATATGGATGTTTTGTATGCATTTCATGACAATTTACTTAAGCAGGTCGATGATCGCTTTTTTAGGTTTCTAATGCAATCGATCCATTGGGAGCAGCGAATGCTGGCTATTAAGGGGCCCAGAGGTGCAGGGAAAACTACCCTCATGTTACAATATATACGCTACCATCTCAAAAAGCCAAGGGAAAGGGTTTTGTATGTTACAGCAGACCACTATTGGTTTTATACCCACAATTTAGTCGAAACTGCGGATGAATTCTATAAAAATGGGGGGAGGTATTTATTTATCGATGAGGTGCATAAATATCCTAATTGGTCCAGAGAGCTGAAGAATATCTACGACGGATATCCTGATTTACGGGTGGTATTCTCATCATCTTCCGCACTGGACATTTACCGGGGTGAATCGGATCTAAGTAGACGGGTTATTGTCTATGAATTGCCGGGACTATCCTTCAGGGAATATTTGAATTTGGAGAAGGGCATGAAGATTACCGCTATTTCATGGAGCGAACTAGTAGATAGTCCCAACGATATTGCTTCGGAAATTGTACGACAGGTTCAGCCCTTGCCTATATTTAAGGACTATCTAAAATATGGCTACTTTCCTTTTTTCAGGGAGGGTAATCCTGATGATATACCTGTTCGTTTGAGTCAGACTATAAATACAGTGGTGGATACAGACTTGGCATTAATCCAAGGCTATAGCCCGGGTATGGCGTTTAAGGTAAAAAAGCTATTGGGTGTGTTGGCGGAATCTGTGCCGTTTAAGCCCAATATCTCGGCCTTGGCAAGAAAGCTGGATGTAAGTAGAGAAATTGTATATGCTTGGCTTGTACACCTTGAACAAGCAAGAATGCTCAATTTACTCTTGGCGCAGGGAAAAGGAGTATCCACCTTACAGAAACCTGAGAAGGTCTATTTGGAGAATACCAACCTGTCCTTTGCCCTTAAGCAACTTCCTGACATAGGGACGATCCGGGAGACCTTTTTGCTTAGCCAGCTTAAGAATGCAAAATTAAACGTCACCTTGCCTCAATCCGGCGATTTTTTTGTATCCGACGTATATATTGAAGTTGGGGGCAAAAATAAAAATGCCTCCCAAGTAAAGGCAAAACCGAGGTACTTGGTGGCCGCGGACGATATAGAGATTGGGTTTGGATCGAAGGTGCCATTGTGGCTGTTTGGGTTTTTGTATTAGTGAGGGTATAAAGATTACCTTGCTAAGCCTAGGTGAATGAAATCGTGATTTTATAAATGAGTTGGAAGAATAAACTTGAACTAGTAAATTAGGAGTTTATAATTGGAACCAAAGAGAATGAACAATCGAACTTAAACTGCTCACCTTACCAACATCTCACATGAAAACTATCATAAGACATTTTCTTTTTTATAGTTGGTTTGTATTCTTTTTTTCTTCCTGTAATTCAGAAAATAATCAATCAGAATTAAAACGGGATGCCTCATCTAACTCAACAGTTGTGTTACTGTTTCGTGTAGGGTTAAAGAAGAGAGATTAATTTGTATCTAAAATACTCCTGCAATCCGCAATTCGTAATTCAACACATCAACCCATCAAAACCATTCCGGAAATTATTCAGCTAAGATCTACATAATCAGTTGCTTTTTCGACTTTAAACTATTAAATTAGTAAGAAGAAAAGAGGATTAATAGCTTTGGTTGCCATCTGACGCCTGGAATTTTATCTAAATCCTTCGTCCATGACTAAGAAATCAACCAACAAACGCTTCTGTAGAAACGAACAATGTAATACCATACCGTATAATTATGAACGCTACATTGAGCAGCTTGACGCCTGTTTCGGACAGAGCGATTTGTAAACCACCGATATCGAGCTTCATCAGCCATTCGAGGTGGTATTGTTTGCTGTTTATTTTGTTGGGATGGACGTCGGTCTCCTGCCAAAGAGGGAATAACGAGCAGCACACAGAAGTCATGAGTTATTCAGTCGATACAATCCTTATTGACGCAAAAGATCGGATTTTGGATATAGGGGGGTATATGAACGTATCTGATCTGGATAATGATGGAAAGTCTTTTTTTCTGTATAATCATCATGATCATTTCATTGACGAAATCAACCTCGATACGAAAGAGTTCGTCAAAGCCTTTCCATTGGAAGCTGAGGGACCCAATGGGGTAGGACAGTATGTCTTTGGATTGCAGTGTTTGGAGGACAACCTACTGTTTCTAAAAACAGGACCATCCTCTGCGGTGATTGATAATAACGGGCGTGTAGTTCAAAAGGTCAATTGGCTTACTGCAAAGGATTCAGTAGGAGACGCATTTGGTGAAGTACCTCCAAGAATGGAAGTAGTAGTAGACACCAAGGATTGGCTGGTGATGGGAACCAATCTTGACTTCTTAAAATCGACAGCTTTTCTCGGTGTTCTTTCAGTGGAGGAAAACTTGGTAAAAAATATCGATGTAGATACAGAGAAATCTTTTTCCAATTATTTCCTGAAGTTTGAAAACAACTTCCGTCCTCCTTGGGTATTTTTGCGGGCTGACGAAAACTATGCGTACTTAAGCCACGAATATTCGAACGAAATATTCTTATTCCATTCCAAGGGTGAGCTTGTGAAAGTAGTCCATTATGAACCAAAACTGACACCTGCCCGGGCAAAAGCACCAGAGATATTAACCAGCACCCGGGAAAAAGTCCGTCGGGAAAGTCGGAAGCTTATGGAACAAGTCCGTTTTGAAGCCCCGGTTTGGGACAAAGTAAACCGACGTTATTTCCGATTGTCCGCAAAACGGATCTTTGAGGACGGACCGGAGGATGAAATTTTACCGATCAAGAGGACGCATATATTTTTGTCGGTGTTCGATGCAGAGTTTAACCTCGTTTCGGAGATTGAACTTAAGGAGTTGTTTGCCGAGCAGTTTAAGTATTTTGCCAAAGACGGAAAGCTATGGGTATGTCAGAATTTTTCGGATGAACTTGGGTTTTTGGTGTTTGAATTTTGAAAAGTAAAACGAAGGCAATAGACTTTGGTCGACTGAATCCCAAAAAAATAAGTAAATTCACTTCAGTATAATTTCCAACCTGAGTAACAGTAAACTGGATGAATAGGGCTGATATAAAATGTGAAAACCTGATTTTCAGTGATCATGCCATCAATCAAATGTTTAAGCGGGATATCGCGGTTGTCAATGTAAAATCTATCATTAGATTTGGTATAATAATTAATGATTACCCGAACGATAGTCCATTTCCAAGTTGTTTAATGTTAGGATATATATCGGAAAGACCAATTCATTTAGTCATCGGCATTAATAAAAAAGATTGTGTAATTATTACTGCGTATGAACCGGATCCAAAATTGTGGGATAAAGATTTCAGAATTAAAATCAAATAGCCATGGAATGCACATTATGTAAAAACGGAAATACTGAGAAGGGAAATGTAACCGTTACGCTAGAAAAAGGAGAGACCATTGTTTTAATTAAAAATGTGCCTGCGGAGGTCTGCACTAACTGCGGACATTATTACCTTTCAACTGAAATGACGCAACTTGTCTTGGAAAAAGGGAAAGAGGCCTACGAGAAAGGTACTGAATTGGAAGTGGTGAAGTTACAAGTTGCATGACCCGAGATGTAGTCTCAAAAATGAAAGTTTGTCCCAAAAAACTGGGAAAAGGCTACCTGAACAGGACCGGCAGCCTTTTCCAATAAAATTTGAAGGAGCAGAGCGAATTTATCCCATCAGACTCCTACTACGCTTTTCAGCTTATCAAATGCCATGGTGTACAAGTCATGTAGTAAGCTTTTTACATCCTTTACATTGTAATCCAACTTCCAATCATGGGGATGATCCAAAACCCTGGCTTTGATTTCAGCGTCAAAAAGGTTTTCCTTTTCCAACGCTTTCAAACTTCCACTGAAGGTGAAAGAGGTAATATTAATCAGGTCACCTGCATGGGAGCTGATGTAATGACTGATTTTCAGTATATCCTCTGCACCGACTTTTGCCGCCGTCAGACTGGCTTTTGCCGCTGCCAGTGCTGTGGCTTCGGTGCCGGTTTGGACGGCCTTCAGCACCTTTTGGGCTGCTGCCAATGCAACATAAGCGGAGGTTTCCCCTATTTTGTCGAGGGCTTGTTGGGCAGTGGCTATTGCTGAATTCCCCTCTGATTGAACGGTGCCCAGTGCTTTTTGGGCCGTTTGCCAGGCTGTATATTCAGCACCGTGCTGAACAGTTGCCAGGGCACTTTTGGCTGTTTGCCAGGCGGTATATTCAGTCCCTGTTTTTGCAAGGGTTAAGGTTTTCTTTGCTGCCTGGAAGGCTGTATAGTTGGCACCCGTCTTGGCTGCACTCAGGGCTTTTTGTGCGGATTGCCACGCAGTGTACTCACTGCCATGCTGAATGCCTTCCAGTACTTTTTTAGCAGCTTCGAGAGCGAGCTTAGCACCTTCATAAGCAGGCTTGGAATACCAGTGATCCAGTTTTTTCACTTTTTTCTTCAGACTCTCTAATTTTTTCTCGGCACTATTGAATGCATGATCATAGGCGTTCTTTGCTGCATTAAGCTTTCTTTGGGCATCCTCTACACCTTTATTATAAACCTCCTGGGCATCATTGAGCTTGTTTTGCGCATCTGCGATAGCGTGGTTGTAGGTTTGTTCTGCCTGGTTTACTTTTGTTTGGGCATTGCTCAAAGCCGTATTGTACTTTTGTCTGGCAATGCTGACATCAGTCTGGGCTTGGTCTATTTTACCTTTCCATTTGGTTTGGGCCACTTTTAAATCCGACGTCAATTGAGCCAGTTTCTGATCTGCCTTTTCTTTGGCTGCCTGTAAGTCTGTATTGGCCTTGTTGAAAACCTGATCATAAGCCTGCTGTGCCTTATCCACCTTTTTTGTTGCGGAGTCAATTTCGGAATCGGTATCGGAAATGGTCTGTCGGATTTGGGCGGTTACACTGGTTTCCAGGTAATTTAATATATCATTTTCCATGGATCCAGAGAGTTGAAAATCCAGATCTGAAGGTTTGCTGATTTGCCCGCTGCTCTGCCCCTTTATTTCAAAAGAAAATTTATCAAGAAAATGTTGTTCAAAGTGAAAATCAATGCCATGATCTGAGACACTGAGGTAGATTCCTGCATCCAATCCCAGAAACGCAAAGTATCCGTCAATACTGAGGGCCTGTTTGCCTGCCGACAGTTCTAGGGCAGCAGTGGCATCCTTACCATTCTCTCCCCTAACTTGCAATGGACCTGCTGTAAAACCGCTGATCAGCCCGGAACCCTGAATGCCTGATTCTGATACCCGGCAATACAATGCCAGTTCCTCCCCAGCTATCACCAAATCGCCCGAAAAGCTGAATCCAGGCTGATACGCAATGGTACCAATCATTCCTCCGGCAGGAGCACAATAAAGTTCGAGTTTTTTAAGTTCAAAAAAGTCGGGAGCCTTCGGGATTTTAAGGTCAATGATTTGAGAAGCAAAATTGATCAGTTGGGAGGGATTCATTTCATCCAGTTTTCCGTAAAGGATTTCCTCCATGGGATTTTCGGATATACTTACGGCCATATCCACTGTGGTTTCGGCAATCTCCAACCCACCGGCAATGCCGAATTCAGATGGTATCCCTGTTTCGACAAACTGCTCATAGATGATCCCTAGCTGAAGCGCTACAGCCGGACCGATTTTGAGTCCATCCACTCCAAAGGGATGTTTCCAGTACCCCTTCATGGTCACTGCTCCTTTCGCTTCCAGCTCATCCAGCGAAAGGGACATATCAAAGTGTAATGGGTTGTCTTGATTCGGTACTTTTACCTCCATGCCGAAGATGACCATCAGGGCCGGCTCTGGACTGATATTGATCTGGATTTGAATGGGATCTGTGGTGACTGAATGCCCCAGGTTAAGGCGGGTATCCGGTATAGCAATGGCGATATCGGTTGGAGTACCGAAATGGGCCGAAAAAATCAGACCAACATGCTTTTCTCCGGTCAGACCTGATAGGGCTGGGATTTCATTGAGCGTGCCCATCAACTGCAAACCCTCCTGCACATTGAAGTCAAAGCCTTCGTTTTTGGTCTGTGTTGCAGCGGACGCATAGATAAAACCCAACTTGGAAAAACTAAGGTCATTGACAAAAGTGCCGTTTACAGAAGGGAATACTTGGCCAAGACGGAAATCAGCTGCCTCAATATCTGCATACAGGACGGTCGTAGTAGTGGTAGTTTTTTCAAAATAAACTCCACAATCGAGATCCAACCCTTCAATATGGGCCTTCCCCCGAATCATAAATTTGGCTGGTTTTTGAAGGGATTTTTTGTAAAACTGAAAATCCACATCCGTTTTTTTAAGATCTACCGGACCGAATTTCAAATCCCCCAATTCCCCTTTAAATACCACACCTGAACTCGCAATCTGTGCATGGGTCTGAAAACTGTATTGGTATACCTTCACTTCACTCATCAGGGAAAGCCCCTTTTTCAAATTGCTGCCATTCACTTTGCAGTCTGCCGTAGCCAGAGACAAAGAAGAATTTTTAAATTGAACCTCAAATTCAGGAAGTTGCAGACCAGACGGCGAAACCTCAACAAAAATGGTGGACAGATCATTCAGGGCAAAGGCATCTGCACTGGCGACGATTCCTAGGTAATCTGCAGTCACCTCTCCGGAAAATTCGAAATCGCTACTTCCCAAGGTAAGTTTGGCGCTTAAGCTTAAAGAAGAAGTAGAAGAGGACAGGGTTCCTTTGATATTCAGGTTTTCCAATGTCAGCGAATGGATCCCGAAAACCCCTTTTATCGAATTGGCTTTGGCGTCCAGGGTTAGGATTCGGTTGTTTTCACTGACTTCCAATTGAAGAGATCCAGGATTTTGATCCGTAAGCCCATCCACGTCAAATTCACCGGTAAGTTTTGGAATAATACTCCATTTATCATCCTTTTTCCTGATATCCAGTTGAAGAAAAGCTTGGGTTAAACTGACCCCCGGGAAGACTTGCTTGAAAAAGGGGGTTTGGGCAGATAGACTAAAATCCGTCGGTTTGATCTTTTCTTTCAGGGATTTGGTGTTGTTCGGGATTTTTCCAGTGAGCATGATGGACTCCCCCGAAGCAAGGTATTCCTTAAAAGGGGTAAGTGGACCATCCATACGCAGCTTTCCCGCAAAGTTGACACCGGTGCCATCCAGCGAAAGTGTGACATCATCAAAGATAAAAACAGAAATGTCAGGGCCGTTAAAAGACTCGAAAAGATCCGAAAGCTTAAAATCGTTTAGTGGGGTGCCGACATCACCCTTCAAAAGAGTTTCCATTTTATTATTTGTTTAATTTTACATAGGGTTCTATTTAAAATAGGTCATGACTGGCTATATGGTGCACATGAGATATTGAAACCGGATTCTGATAAAAGTTGATGATGAAAATGGTTTGTTTTTTTGAATAAGCCCAAATATCCTTGCGGTAAAGATAAGTGACAAGGTAAAAAAAAAATACCCGAAATCCATTAATAATCTGTGAGTTACGAATATTCAACGGAAGCGTGCATTAGTACTGTATAGAAGGAAAGACATTGGGAAATACTTTTTTTGACAGAAGGAGCCAAAAAATGAGCTTGCCTTTTTAGGTAAAATACCCGGTGAAAAGTACGTCGACTATTTATCCAAGTATTCTAAGGATCTCCTGAAAACCGATGAGTCTAATGGATTTGCGATATCAATAGATGAACACTCTTTTTTGACAGCGTTTAGGTCCTTTGTTGGTACTGACCCAGGAAAAAAAGCTGTTAAGGCTTCAGGACAGGGTTTCTGAAGAGTTGATGGCTCATCATCAACAATGGGCTAAAACCAAAGCATATGTTAAGTTAAGTGATCAAGTCACCAACCCATCAGCTTCACCCATTCCATGTCTTAATTTTTCTTGTTGCCTGTCTTTCCTGTGGAAAATCGGGAGATCATTCTGCGACTTCAGACCAACTAATCCCCTGTCGTGTTGATACCGTTTCCGTGGATGCCAAGGGGCATGTTTTTTACCTAAAGTATTCATTGCTTCAGTCGGATTACTGCCAACAAGATGGATTTCTCTATGTCTACAATGGATTTGGTCACAGCATGGATAGGGTTGACTTGGATCAGCTGGAATTTGCTGGTAACTATCCGCTTCAACAAGAAGGCCCTGATGGAACTGGTTCAAGGGTTTACACCGTCAAAAGTATGGGCAGGGGTAAGCTATTCCTGGCAGGACAATTAGCTGGTGTTTTTAACCTAGAAGGCAAGTTGGTCATGAAGCTTAAGTGGAATAACATATCCAGTGCACACGGGGGCATTTCTGGCGGGGAATATTTATACCAACATATGGCAATCCCATCATTTGACCACTTGTCATTTGCGTTGGTCACCGACCATATTGCTAATAAGGTATCCCTTAAAAGGCTAAACCCAACAGACAAGCTGATTTTCACCTACGAAATTGACCCTAACCGCAATTACAAAACATACACTCTAGGGGATCTTACAAATTTCAATAACTGGACTCCTAGTATATTTTTAATCAGTCAACTCGATAAGCTTATCGTATCCCATGAGTTTGCGAATGATTTTTATGTCTACTCTCCAGAAAGCGATCAACTTCAGTAGGTGACTTATTCTTCCTTTCACACTCCGAGTAAAGTGACAAGCACCTCCGAGGGTGACCTTGTTAATTCCACCGAGGATAGGATCAATGCCCTTCAATCTTACCACGAAAAAGTGAGGTTTGGACCTTTGGTTTGGGATCCGCAAAATAGCAGATAGTATAGGCTTTCCTCTTCCAGTACTTTTGGCGAAGAAAAGCCGGAGGATAGAATCCTTCCTAAAACGGTAAATATTGACGTGTTTCTCAGTGTGTTTGATGTTCAGTTTAATTTGCTTGGAGAAATACCCATACCTGAGCTAAAAAGTGTTTCATCGACAAAATATTTTGTCAAAGACGGGATGTTGTGGGTGTTTGAGAATGTGGAGGATGAAATGGGCTTTATCCGGGTAATTTTTGGGTCCTGAATTGATTCCCAATAATTGTTCTGTTTATTTACTCGGATTAACATGTTGAATAAGGCTTTTTTATACCATAGTTCTCGCTGGGGTTCCAATTCCTGAAATTTTCAACTAAAATTCTCACCATCAGTTGTTTTTCTAGTTTTAAACTATCAAATTAGTATGTAAGCAAGATGCATTCGCAGCCTTTGTTGGCATCTGATGGTGGAAATTACCGCCAAATTCTCCAACTGAGAAATGAATCAGGCTAAGAGCCACGTCCTGTGAAACGAAAATAGTGATGCCTAACCAAAAAAAATATGAGCCCTAAACCATCCAGCTTGATGCCTGTTTCTGATTTAGCCATTTATAAACTAACCCTTCCGGGTTCCATCATCCATTTGCGGGGATTTTTTTTACTGTTTATTTTATTTGTGTGGACGTGCGTCTCCTGTCAAAAGATGCACAGCGGCGGGGTTTTTTGGTTACTTTTTTGACCTGCAACAAAAAAGTAACAAAGTATATCGATGCCATAACTGCTATGGACCTCCGCAACAGACTCGAATTAAATTAAAATAGTGTCTAAGTGAACAGCATTAACTGGGATAAAATAATTGAATTAAGCATAGGATAAATATTACAATCTATGTCTATTGAACAACAATTGTGTTTTAGATCTGGAAATTTTAACTTATAAAAATGCATAACCAATTAATCTAAAGTGTTTATATGCTTATTTATCAAGTGCCTAATTCTATGGGCTATTTAACTTATTCCGGACATTGATAGGTATTCTAAATATTAACTAGTTAATTAATAGTATGAATTCTGAATCAATTAAAATCAACTAAGCATCTGATCCTATGTTGAATAAGAAGAATATTCGAATCCTGATTTTTTATTTTTCTTTGTCCGTTGTGATCTTGGGTTGTGGGGAAATCCCAACATCGGAATTGAAGACCATACTTGTCCCAAATAAAACCGATGGTCCGGTACTTATGTCTGAAATGGCCATCACAGATAAGAAAATAAAATTAGAGACCAGGGATGAGGCTTTTCTTGGGCATATCAAAGGAGTGAAATTACATCGGGACAGGTTATTCGTTACGGATTCCAGGATTTCAATTTTTGATATGGAGGGGAATTTTATTCAACTTTTGGGTAAGCAAGGTGAGGGCCCAGGAGAGTATCAAAGGGTTAATGCTATGGATATAGATGAGGTCTCAGGATGTATTTTTGTTTCAGCATATAATAAGTTATTAGTTTATGGACCTGATTATGAGCTTATAGAGGAAAGAAAGTTAGGCTATCCAATTGGCTATGTGAAAATTTTGGATGGAGATTTATGGATAGTTTCTGAGGAGATAGGAAAGAAGATCGGGGATGATATTGCCAATCAGACCAGCATTTACAAACTGGATAAGGCTTTCGAAATTTCAGATACCATTCCCTTTAGGACGATTATCCTAGACAAAAAACGTATTGGAGGTTATCCGTTTAGATATTGGCTTTCCGATATTGAAGAAGGGCTATTTATGTTCATGCCGGTACTTACCCCTGAAAACCTGCTTCGGGATACTTTGTATCGTGTGTCTGACAAAATAATAAAACCAGCTTTCAAGTTCAGCTTTGAACGTGCCCAATCCCTTGATGAGCGAGAATACCAAACCCTTTTGTTGTACAACATAGTGAATAGTTCCTCTTATTATGTGTTGGAATATGACCAAGACTGGAAGCGATTTATGTTTTTGTATGACAAGAAAAACAAAACGGGACATAACCTCAGTGAGGGCCTGACTGATGGTGATGGTGAACCGGTGTTTTTAAGACCTTTGGATTTGGACCAGGATGTTTTTTACTACATCAAAAAGGCAGCCTATATTGACAGTTCCATCGAAGAGCAAAATCCTGAAATTGGAATTGTCAAATTAAAATAATCGTTCCGATTGTTTACAAAATTAACTATGAAGTATATCCCTCTGATTTTACATGTTTTTTTCGTTCTCCTGTTGCAAAATTGTGGGGATAAGGACTACGCGGATACCCTAGAGGGCACCACTACTATAGAGATCCAGAAGGATTTTTTGTTGGGCGAAGCATCGGAATTACAGTTTGAAATACTTGACACCATAAACCTTGAGGCCCCGGGAAATCCTCCAATTACTGCAATCCAGGATATAGCATTCTCAAAGGATTTTTTTCTCTTGGTGGACATTAAACAGGGACTCTTGAAATTTGACAACAGTGGTGGTTATCTCCGTACAATCGGGGAGTTGGGAGAAGGCCCCGAAGAATATACAGTACCCTACGCAATTCACCTGGATGAAAAGGGAAAAATTGTCCTTGTCGCCGATTGGCAAAAAAGGGAAGTGATTTCCTATGATCTTGAGGGAAACGTTAACTCCTCAAGCGAAAGACTGCCAGGGCATCCGATCTCCTTTTACATGGAGAATGACACCGTGCTGGTAGTCCAAGAATCACTTGTTGGTACCAAGGAAAAGCCCAGTCAGGTGTTGTTAAGTGCAATAGAACCAAATACGCTTGCAGTCAAACACCGAGAAAGCCCGCTTTACGGCTATAATTCTAACTTCACCATATTCCATTCCATCCCCAGGATACTAAGTCGGGTAAAGGGCGAAAGTTTGTTTTATTTGCCGATTATTCGCGGAGATATAAAATCGCATACTGACACCGATACGATCTATAGAAAGGAGGAGGATCGCCTGGTTCCGGAATACCTACTTTGTTTCACCGGATTTGACAATTCACACCAGTTGAGGATAGGCCAAATGGTGATGTCTGATAGGTATGTCTTTTTAAGAGTCATTTACGAAAATCAATCCCATTACTTGGTAATTGATTTGGAGAATAAGCGTCCCCTGCTTCCATTCAATCAACTATTTAACCATACGGTGACAGAAGGAATCATGCCCAGGCCCTTCGAGGAGGACGTGTTTTACTCCATTTTAAGGGATGAGGAAGGTTTTGAGGAAAAAAACCCACTGATCGTGTTATTTCGGATAATTTCGGAGGGTTAGCGGATTACTTTAAGCTTGGGGCTGATGTGACTAAATAGCCCCAGCTCACCACAGAAACCATTAAGATGTTATAGTCATCCTGGTCAATAGGTTTTATGAATTTTAAATGGTGGGCTAAAGGGTAGGTTAGGCAGTTCTTATTTTTCAGCAGATTGTAAAGGCTTCAAATGAGACGTGGGTGCTCAGTATGATAGGATGTTACCAATTCAAATCGTGCTATTTTCACCCTAAGGACCCCAACAGGCCTTGACCCAGGCAGCAACCATGAAAACACCCTGGTTACAAAAAAGGGAAAACTCTCTGAGATTTCCCTTTTGAACAAAGTTTTGCGGAAGAGGTTACGCTATCAAGTTTCCCTCATCATCCCACTGGGCGATGGTTCCTCTCGTGCTTACGTCAAGGTATACATCTTTGTATTTAGGGTCGTTTTCCAAGCCGTGCTTGGCCAAGACTTCCTCAGGCACTCCATCCCAAGCGTTGGGTCGGTTTCCTACGTATCCTAAGTCCTTAAAGCCCTCCTCACTGGTGAAAAACCCTGTGGCAGTAAGGTTTCTTAGGAGGTTGAAGAACCTCACCCCATTGGCCACTTCAGGTGCTGCCTTATCCGGATAGGCGATCAGGTCTATAATGGCGATTCTTTGTGCCTCACTGATATCTAGAAATTTTTCCCCGTACATTTCATCCGCTTTGTGGTCCAACCAAAGCAACCCACCGCGCATAGGGGTTTGATAAGCAGGGATGTCCTTCATCATAAATTCGATAAAATCAGGTACACCAGCATCAGTGGCACTTCCGGAGCTGTCGTCGGCAGGGATAATGATGTCCACGAGGATGTCCAGTTTCTTCATTTCCTCTTCGGTAAAGAAAGTTTGCGACATCAACAGCTCGTTTATCTTCATTTCTTCCGGGGTACGGCCATAACTCCCCCAGTCCCCAATTTCGGGCTCATGGGGGATATCTTTCGTCTCGGGGCTACATCCGGACCAGATAAACCCCGTGGCCAGGGAGCCTGTCAGCAACAGTTTTAGGTTTTCTCTTCTATTCATCTGTTTATAATTGTTTTTCAGTGGTCAGATAGCCTGCCCCGAACTCGTTTCGGGGGAATCTCGCAATCTTAATCATCCCTCCGTGCGTCGCTTGCGTCATGCTCGATTTCATATGTTATATATTTTTCTTTTTCAACTGGTCGGCTATATATTCCGAAGTCCTCCAAGAGAGCGCAAGTATGGTCCAAGTAGGGTTTTTATCTGCCTGGGACACAAAGGAGCCACCATCCACCACGAAAAGGTTCTTACAGTCATGGGCTTGAGCGTATTGATTCAACACCGAGGTGTTTGGGTCGTTCCCCATTCGGGTTGTGCCCACCTCGTGGATGATCCTGCCCGGCTTATGCAGACCATAATTACTTTCTTTGCCTGGTTTGTCCCCCATTATTTTCGCACCCATATTAGTCAAAATTTCCTCAAAGGTCTCGTGCATGTGTTTTGCCTGGTTTAATTCTTGGTCAGTCCATTTATAATGGAATTTGAGGACGGGAATCCCGTATTTGTCCACCACGCTGTTGTCAATTTCGCAGTAGTTGTTGTATTGGGGTATGCTTTCCCCACGTCCGGACATGCCTACGGTAGCACCGTAGAACCTCCTGATATCCTTCTTCAAACCCTCACCATATCCTCCTGCAGCACTAGGCTTTCCAAATTCATCCACAATATAGCGGCGCATGTTGTCCATACCTTGACCGAAGCCATAAGAAGGCATGCCCATCCCGCCCCAATATTCGATATGGTAGCCCCGCGCAAAATCCAGGTTTTTTTCATTGAGCCACCAGGGGGTGTACATATGCATTCCACCTACTCCATCTTCATTATACCGGTCCCTGCCAAACATTTCCGGCAGTATCCCCATCCTATCTGCACCAGTGGAATCATGCAGGTACCTACCCACATACCCACTGCTATTCCCCAATCCATTTGGGTGGGACTTGGAAGTGGAATTTAACATGATCCTGGCGGATTCACAAGCTGAAGCGCCCAAAACCACCACCCTGGACTTAAGTTTGTACTCTTTCATGTCCACCTTGCTCACGTAGGAAACACCTGTGGCTTCACCCTGGTCATTGGAAGTTACTTTTCTTACCATTGCGTGGGTATAGAGATCCACCGTGCCTTTCTTCAGGGCAGGCTTTACCAAGCAGGTACCAGCCGAAAAGTCGCCGTATACCTGGCAACCTCGGTTACACTGGCTACAGAAGAAGCATGCCCCTCTTTCATTGTTGACTGGTCTGGTAAGTATAGAAAGTCGAGAAGGGATCATGGGTATATTGGCTTTATCCGCCCCCTTTTTTATATAAAGTTCATGGAGTCTAGGCTTTGGCGGGGGTAGGAAAAAGCCGTCCGGCTCATTGTGTATACCCTCTTTGGAACCAAATACCCCTATGAGTTTGTCCACTTTGTCATAATATGGCTTTACATCCTCATAGCCTATTGGCCAGTTTTCACCTAGGCCATCAAAATCTTTTCTCTTGAAATCCAGGGGGCCAAAACGTAGGGATATCCTTCCCCAGTGGTTGGTACGGCCTCCTAGCATGCGGGATCGGAACCAGTCGAACTCACTCCCAGTTCCTCGGGTATAGGGCTCTCCATCGATTTCCCAACCTCCTATAGCAGCATCAAAATCCCCAAACGGCCTTACCGTGCTGGCACCTCGCCTGGGGGATTCCCAGGGAAAACGAAGTTGTGTGCGGTGGGAATCTTTTGCAGGATCCCAATCCGCTCCCGCCTCTACCACAGCCACAGAAAGCCCAGCTTCTGAAAGGATTTTGGATGCCATACCACCCCCAGCACCAGACCCTACGATGATTACATCATATTCTTCCGATGCCGATATTATCTGAATACTCATGTTGATTAAATTTTTTTAAAATTTCCGAAAAATTAACATAAATTTTTCAGAAAATAAAAGGATTTCTCCTTCATCCATCCCTGTCTAAAGGGCATCATCCCCTTAATATACTAGTTTTAGGGACATTCAGGCCATAAGCAATGGTTTTGGTTTATAATTTTTGAATTTTCAGGGGTTTTCCATTCACCCACCACTTTTCCAAGTTTGGAACTTTGGAAAAGTTACCGACTCAAAGAAGTGGAAAAAGGTATTCCCAAACCGTCTCCGCCACTATTTTATGACCTTCTTCTGTGGGGTGTATGCCGTCGGGTAGGTTAAGGTTCCGGTCTCCCGCTACCCCTTCCAACAAGAAGGGGATCAATTCCACTTCTTCTTCTTGGGCTATTTCTTCATACATAAACCGGAAGGACTCGGTATATTCCGCCCCCATATTTGGAGGGATCTGCATGCCGGCCAATACTATTTTTGTGGAAGGATGCTCCTCCCTCACATGAGCTATCATGGCCTTGAGGTTTTTCCTTGTCTCCTGCACAGAAATACCCCTAAGTCCATCATTACCTCCTAATTCCAACACGAAAATTGTTGGTTCTACTTCCAGAAACCAATCCAATCGATTGAGGCCACTAGCAGTGGTTTCCCCGCTAAGTCCCCCGTTTATCACCCTATATCCTAATTCTAGACTGTCTATTTTCTCCTGTATAAGTGCAGGATAGGCATCCTCTTCTTCTATCCCATATCCTGCGGTAAGGCTGTTGCCAAAAAACAGGATCAGTTGTTCTTCATTCGCGGACTGTTCCTCATACTCCTCTTCCCTGATAGAGTCTTGCTGAGTATCTGTTTTGCCGCAATGAAAAAGCAAGAGTGCTAGGAAGAGGAAAAGGTTGGAGAACCCAATTTGATATTTTTGCATAGGTATCAAGTGTTGAAATTTTATAAGCCTGTGTTAAACTAAATACAGGTGATATTTTGTTAGATGGGGAACGAAGATTTTTATCCGTCAAAGATGAACATATTACAAGTCCAAAATTTAACGAAAACCTACCAAAGCGGCAATAGAAAGTTGACCGTGTTGGATGGGGTGACTTTTGAAGTGATGCCGGGGGAAACCCTTTCCATCGTAGGCCCTTCTGGGAGCGGTAAAACCACTCTACTTGGGTTGTGCGCAGGGCTGGACACAGCCAGTGCCGGTTCGGTGCTGTTGGACGGGGAGCCCTTGGAAAAAATGAGTGAAGACCAAAGGGCCCTGCTGAGAAATCGATCCGTTGGCTTTATTTTTCAGAACTTTCAACTTTTACCTACCCTTACCGCACTGGAAAACGTCATGGTGCCACTAGAACTTAAGGGCAGAAAAGATGCCCAGAAGGTGGCTCTGAACCTGTTAGATCAGGTGGGATTGGCAGACCGGGCCACTCATTATCCTACCCAGCTTTCGGGAGGAGAGCAGCAGCGGGTGTCCATTGCCAGAGCCTTTGCCAATGAACCGAAAATCCTATTTGCAGATGAACCCACAGGAAATCTGGACACCGAAACTGGAGAAATGATAGAGGGACTTATTTTCAAGCTAAACGAAGAGAAGGGTACCACGCTGATTTTGGTCACCCACGACCTTGAGCTCGCCCAAAAGACCCAACAGATTATAAATATAAAAGGCGGAAAACTACAGGAGGTTACCCATGGCTGATGCTAAATGGATGCTGAAAATGGCCGCCCGAGACTTCCGAAAGACGGGAACCAAGCTGGTGCTTTTTGTGTCGGCCATAGTTACTGGCATTGCTGCATTGGTGGCGATCAGTTCCTTCGGTGACAATTTAAGAAAGGATATTGATAGGCAGGCCAAGGAGCTATTGGGTGCCGACCTGGTCCTCAGCAATAACGCGGATTTCGGGATTGATGATTTGGATACCCTTTCGGCGGAAAGGGCCAGGGAAATCAATTTTGCTTCCATGGTTGCTTTTCCGGGAAAAGGGGAAAGCAGGCTTACCCAGGTGAGGGCTCTGGAAGGGGATTTCCCATTTTATGGAAGTTTTGAGGCTGAACCTGAGCAGAGTGAATCCGATTTTAGGGCTGGGGGAAAGAAAGCCCTGGTGGAGCAGTTGCTGCTCAAACAATTTGACGCAAAGGTAGGGGATTCCATAAAGGTGGGGGAAGTGGTGTTCGAAATAGCCGGGGCACTTACAAAAGTCCCCGGACAGACGGGTATCACCGCTACCGTGGCTCCGGCGGTTTACATTCCCATGGAATACCTGGAGGAAACGGGATTGGTACAATTCGGTAGCCGGGTAAATTACCTTCGATATTTTGCCTTGACGGGTCAGGAAGATGCTCCGGAAATCATTGAGGCTTACAAGGAGCATTGGGAAGAGGAGGGTATACGGTACGAAGATGTGGAGGCCAGAAAGCAGTCCACGGGCCGTTCTTTCGGCAACCTTTCCAACTTTCTCAGTCTGGTTGCCTTTATTGCGGTGCTGTTGGGGTGTGTAGGCGTGGCATCAGCCATTAACGTTTTCGTAAAGGAAAAGCTGCCTTCAGTGGCAGTGTTAAGATGCCTAGGTGTGACAGCTGCGAAGATCTTTGGTATTTATCTTATGCAGATTTTTATCATGGGTGGTATTGGATCCTTGGTAGGAGCGGGTTTGGGAACGGCATTGCAATACGTTTTGCCTTTAGTTTTTAGCGATTTCTTACCAGTGGAAGTTACCGTGGAGTTGTCCTGGAGTGCCATAATGCTGGGAACCGGAACCGGAATTCTTATCAGTTTGCTATTCGCGTTGATACCCTTGCTCAAGATTCGTACGGTATCGCCCATGATGACGCTTCGCCCAGAGGCAGCCACTATCCGATTTGGCAAGGATCCCCTGCGTTGGGCGGTGGTTGGTCTCATTGTACTGTTTATGGTGGGGTTTAGTTATTACCTGCTCCGCAATTGGGAGCAGACGTTTTGGTTTACCGGGTATGTTTTTTTTGCTTTTGGATTGCTATGGATGATTGCTCTTGGGATTATGAAGTTGGTAAAGCGCTTTCTTCCCTTGTGGATGGCCTACCCTTTCAGACAGGCTTTGGCGAACCTTTATAGGCCCAACAACCAAACAGTGGCCCTTATTGCCACAATAGGATTGGGTACTGCCATGATTTCCACCTTGTTTTTTGTGCAATACCAGCTTCTGGACGAGGTACGCTTTGCCGATAAGGAAGACCAGCCCAATATGCTGTTTTTTGATATTCAGACCTCCCAGGTGGAGGCGGTTAGCCAAAAACTCACCGATGCGGATCTGCCCATTTTGCAGGAGGTTCCTATTGTCACCATGCGCCTAAATGCGGTAAATGGGATCAATAAAAGAGTAAATGAGCAACTTCCGGAAGAGGAAAAAAGATCGGGTGGCCTATACAACAGGGAGTTCAGGGTCACCTATAGGGATGAGCTTATCTCTTCCGAACGCATTGTGAAAGGGGAGTTGGTTCCCTACCTTGAGCCTGGGGATTCCATTTTTGTCTCGCTGGAAAAGGGTTATGCGGAACGGAATCGGCTGGAGATAGGGGATGAAATAGTATTCAACGTGCAGGGGAGACCCATGACCACCTATGTGGGCAGCTATAGGGACGTGAATTTTCGGCAGGTGTCCACCAATTTCTTGGTGGTGTTTCCCGAAAAGGTACTGGAGAATGCCCCAAAGTTCCATGTGCTTATTACCAAAACCGGTTCGGACCAAGAAGCCGCTAACCTGCAAAACGAGATAGTCAGGGATTTCCCCAATGTGTCGGTAATCAATTTGGCGACCATAGTGGACACCTTGGAGGAGATTTTGGGAAAAATCAGTTTTGTTATTCAATTTATGGCCTTGTTCAGTATCATCACTGGAGTTTTGGTACTCATTTCCTCTTTGATCATCAGCAAGTTTCAGCGAATCAAAGAGAACATCCTTTTGCGCACGATAGGGGCTGGGACAAAGGTCTTGGTGAAAATAAACACCCTGGAATACCTTTTTCTAGGTAGTCTCGCAGCCTTGAGCGGTATATTGCTTTCCATCATTGCCGCAGCCCTGTTGAGCATCTATACCTTTGAGATCCCGTTTAGGATGGAATGGGCCTTGTTGGGTGCGGTCTATTTGGGGATCACTGCGCTTACCGTTTTTCTTGGGTGGTGGAACAGCCGGGATATATTAAAAACCTCTACCATGGAGGTTTTGAGGGATTGAAATTGAGGGGTGCTCACAAAGACTTGGCACCCTAATGAGCTCGTATAGGATTTAGGAACATCGAAAAAGCGCAAAACCCAAGAATATCAATGTATTCGGCTGGTGTTGATCTGTGTCGTCAAGCATCAAATATGGGTAGCCGGAAAAATGGTGTCACTAGGATGCCAGTCCCGCTAGGGGCGGGATGTACTCCTACTCCCATGAAATGGAATAACCGTATTTGCAATTACATTTTACAAGAACTGCTTTTAATATGCGTGAAGCTTTCCAAATTAGATTAATCGGGTTGATTGCGATAAATAGGTTTTCCATCCTTACTACCTGGATTATGTGGGCTGTTAACATTTACCTTTTCAAATCCGCTTACATCTTTTAGCCAAATCCCGTGTGTGAAAAAACTTGGGAGGTCTTCACCCCATTCCAAATGAAAATGATCCAGGTACAGCCCATTCACATTTTGGGCATACAGCCCAGGGATGTCGTGTTTGAAAAGCCTTAGTTGGGGATCGGCCACCGGCCGGAGGTCAAAGTTACCTCCATAGCTTTCTGTTTCTACCCCTTTGGTGATAAGAAGTTTCATCCTGCTCATATGGATGTTTTCCAGTGGACTGTCTTCCAATCCATATAGGTTGATTCCATGCTCACCTACCATAGTAATCTGATGGAAGTAAACGTCTTTGATGCTCCCGGCACTTAGACCCGGGAACCTGGACACTGCCGATAGATGAATGGGTTCGGCATTCCCCCACCACTGCCCATTGTGCAAGCGGGTTTCTATGCTGATATTGGAAAAGTGTAATTCTTCAATGTGGCTTTTATCATGGGCAAAGATACCAATGCCCCTGTTCGACCCATAAATTTGAATGTTGGAAAAAGTACACCTCCGGATGGGGTGCTGCCCATATCCCACCCTTATTCCAGCAGACCTGGATTGGAGTTGACAGTTAGTGACAATCAGGTTTTCCGCATACTCGGATTTGTTGCCATATTTGGTGGCTTTTTGAACCTCAGGGTCAAAGTCCGGGACATCCTCTTCTATTGCAAAACCCGTCATCACAATTGCATCATCCCCTCCTCGGATATGGCAGTTGTTGATCCTCACGTTTCTAGAGGCGGTTAAGTGTATGCCGTCACTGTTCGGTATCATCAAGTTATTGAAGATCCTAATATTATCCACTGAAGCTTCTTCCACATAGGCCATACGAATGGCCCAGGATGGGGAATCCAATAAGGTGAAATCCTTTAGGGTCAACTGGCTACAATGAAAAAAGGAGAGTGTCATCCCTGGCTTGGGAAGCCTTTTATAGGGCCCGTCCGAATAAAACTCTCCTTCGGGCATATAATCTAGCCCTTGTCGGGTGAGTTTCCTGTCAAATTCTTCATAGGTATGGTTTGCAGTAGTGTCATAAAAATGAATACCGTTGGCCTGGATGGTTCCTGAGCCGGTAATGCCGATGTTAGTGGCATCTTCTGCGAAAACCATTCCATGCAGCCTGAATGTTTGTAGGTAGTCCTCTCTGTCCAGGCTTCCTTCTAAGATGGCTCCCTGCTCCAAATGGAGAAGCACAAAATCTTTTAAGACCAAGGTACCAGTGATAAAGCGACCTTGGGGAACAATCACCCTGCCTCCCCCTTCTGAGTGGCAGAGGTCAATAGCGTCTTGGATGGCCTCCGTGGACTTCTTCCCATCTTCGGCACCATAATCCAGGATGTCATAATCTTTGGAATAGCCGTTTAGTGCAAAGACCAAAAGGAGGGTAATGAGGCAAATAGTTCGCCTATGGTAGGTTACACTTGTGAAACTTACTAGCATATTGGTTATAAAGGTTTATCCAAAGTCAATATTCAAACTTTTTAAATCCCCTCCAAAGGTATTTTGGTAAAAAGGCAACCCCATATTTGGAACGGGTGCTACAGGGTTGCTAGGTGTATTAGGAATGATTTCATTGCCGTCGGTAGCAATCGGGATTATTACCGTGGGGTATTACTGAGATGAATTTAGGTTTTGGCCGAGGATAAACAAACCTCCACATAGCCACCTACATCGAGGCGGTATCCTGTCACTCATCCTGTTCCATCCCCTGGTTGATGCATTGGGGATATCGGTCGTGGGGCCCTATGCTCTTTATCTTTTGTTGTTATATCTCCGAATTTATTGGGTAAACACCGTAGTTACAAGACCGGTCACACCTAACAGTGCTTTTTGAGTTTTGATATTTTTTTTGATGATTAATGTGGGTCTAGGTCTTGTGAAGGAACATTACCAAAGGGTGAGAAACGAACAATCCCCCAGTGCAGTTAGGTATGAACGATATTATGGCCCCCAGTTTTAAATAGGGGATAGGGAATGAGTTCTTGGCCTTCAGGCCCAAAGGGATGGCCAAAGATTCCGGGGATTAGCTAAACCTCCGGAATATGCACCTTAGTTTTGCCCAATTCCGGTCTTAAAGTAACTACAAATCAAACTCAGTTTTAACCGAAAAGGAATAGGGTTATTTCCCCAACAATTTCAGGACAGATACAGGGGGAAACCATTAAAGTCAAGCAGACATTTGGATCCATGGAGTATTCTAATAACATATGATCAAAAAAAGTAAGGGTATTAAACAAAAAAAAACGACCCATTTAAAGGGTCGTTTCAATTTACTGATGTTAAATGTTATGTTATAGATTTACTACCTTCACATTAACAGCATTCAGACCTTTTCTGCCTTCTTTCAAATCGAAAGAAACGTCATCGTCCTCTCTGATCTCATCGATCAAGCCAGAGACATGCACAAAATACTCTTTAGACGACTCATCGTCAATAATAAAACCGAATCCTTTGGATTCATTAAAAAATTTTACTTTTCCTGTGTTCATAATTGTAATTGTAATTGATGTATTAATGGGTGTAAAGGTAAGGAATCTTTTTGCAAATAAAACATCTGCCCAAAAATATTTTCGGAAAAGTCAATTTAATTTACATCAATTTGATACCTGCTTCCAGGCAGGATTTTATTTCCGCTTCAGGCCATATACCAGCCTGAACCTCACCAATATGAATCTTTCTCAGCAGATACATACAGGTTCTGGACTGTCCAATCCCACCACCTATACTTTCAGGAAGTTCTCCATTGAGAAGTTTATGGTGAAAGAATAGGCCTTTCCTGTTTGTCGCATTTGCGATTTTCAGTTGCTTTTCCAGGCATTGGGCATCTACCCGTATACCCATGGAGGACAATTCAAAGGATCTTTGCAGGACGGGATTCCAAACCAACAAATCTCCGTTTAGTCCGCGAAATCCTTCCCCAGTAAGGGTACTCCAATCATCATAATCGGGAGCCCTTCCGTCATGGGGCTCGTTATTGCTGAGATTTCCCCCTATCCCCATCAAGAAGACAGCACCATACTTTTCCGCTATTTTGTCTTCCCTTTGTTTGGGACTTAGGTCAGGGTAAGCTTGCAAAAGGGTTTCTGTATCCAAAAAGGTGACCTCTTCAGGTAAAACTGGGGTAATCTCAGGAAATTCATCGTAAAGGATCGCCTCCATTTCTTTGTAGGCGGCATAGATCGATTCCACGCTGCTTTTGAGCTGATCTAAGTTGCGTTGACTGGCCTGGATCCGTTTTTCCCAGTCCCACTGATCTACATAGAGAGAGTGTATGGGGCTGTAGTCCTCATCGGGGCGCAGGGCCCTCATGTCGGTAATGATCCCTTCTCCGGGTTCCACCTCGAGCTCTGCGAGTTGCCAACGTTTCCACTTGGCAAGTGATTGTACCACCACAGCTTGGGCATCCTGCTGGTTTTTGATTGGAAATCGCACAGGACGCTCTACCCCGTTTAGGTCATCATTGATCCCCGTGCCATCAGTGATGGCCAGGGGGCAGGAAACTTTGAACAAATTCAGCCTTTCGGATAAAAGCAACGGGAAGGTGCTTTTGACCATGTCGATGGCTTTCTCGGTGGCCCTACGATCCAAGAGGGTTTTATACCCCAACTCACTGGTAAGCATTGTATACAGAAATTTTTCGTGTAGGAGTCGTAACTCCAAGTATGATTTTAACCTTCAATAATAAGTAAATCTGACTGTTTCTGTGATTTTTTTTTCAATTGGAAGACTACAGAATCAAAGAAATTTGATATAAACGGGCTTATTGATGTTTAAGCTTATATCCATTGGACTGAGCTCGCCTGTTTCCTCATTTCTTTCAAAAGCCAAGAGGGTGTTACTGCCCTGGTGGCCTACCAACATGTATTTTCCATCTGGAGTGATGTTGAAATTTCTTGGGGCTTCCCCTCCAGAGGAGATGGTCTGGACATGGCTTAGTTTGCCCTCGTCCTGTATTTTGTATGCTATGATCTCATTGGCCTCCCCCCGGTTGGATACATACAAGAACTTGCCATCCGGAGAAAGCCTCACCTCTGCAGCACCTACTTTTCCATCGAACCCCTCCCTTAATAGGCTATGCGTTTCCAAGTGGCTCAATTTTCCATCCTCATAGGAATAAACTCCTATTTCAGCGGTGATTTCATGTACTAGGTAAAGGCGGTCCCCATCGTCATTAAAAACCATGTGCCTGGGGCCTGCGCCGGGCTCAACCTTAAGCCTGAAGCTGGCCTTTTCATTCAAAGGTTTTTCCTTTGCGCCGTCAAAATCATAGACGACCACCTCATCAGTGCCTAAGTCCGCAATCAGCATTTTATCCTCAGAAGGGTGAAACAACACCGAATGTACATGCGGCTGTTTCTGCCGGTTTGGGTTGGCGCTGCTTCCTTCATGTTTCACTGCATGCACTGCTTCTTCCAGCTTACCGTCTTCCCCTATGGGAAGTACGGCAAAACTGCCTGCCGAGTAGTTGCCGGCCACCACAAAGTTGCCCTTAGGATCCATGGCCACGTAGCAAGGCCCGTTTCCTTTAGCGGATACGGTATTGATTTTTTCAAAGCGTCCATCTTCCAGTTTAAAGGAACTTACTTTTCCCCCATCTGGTCCCCCGGTTTCTTCCACATTATAGACCCTGTCTTGGTTTTCATTGACAGTTAGAAAGGAGGGGTTTTCAGGTTCACTGGCAGTGGCCAGCACGTTGAAGGCTGAGGAAGAGGGGCTAAACTCCACCAAATAGATGCCCTGTGATGGTTCGTCGGTGTAGGACCCCAATAGAAATTGATAGCTTTTTTCTTCCATGGTTGTAACTTGGGTTTCCTCTTTGTTTTCAGTTGGGCCTCCACAGGCAAATGCCAGGCTGGCCAAAGTACTTAGCAATAGGTTTTTTTTCATGTTTTGGGTATTTTTTTGGGTGTGTCTTCGCTGGAAAGTTTGTGCGTTTTAGGATCATACTTACCCTTTAAGTCATCGTGCCTGCTTTTTATCCACATTTTCACTCCTGTGAAATAAGAGGCCCTTCCAATCATATGCGCTCCTACAGGTGCGGTGAGTAGCATAAACAGGATGATGGCCAATACCCTAGAGGTAATGGCAGTATCCTGAAAATATACCGCTGCTGCCACCAAAATCAAGCCAATTCCTAAGGTTGCGGCTTTAGTAGTCACAGAAATCCTCAGGAAAAGGTCCGGCATTCGTACTACTCCTATGGCAGCGAGCAAGATAAACACGGCTCCTGCGGTAGACAATATAAAGATGATAATCTCATTCATTTTTCTCTCTTTTTTCCAGGTAATAAGAAAAGGCCACGGTTCCCAAAAAGGCAATAAGGGCCAAGATCATGGCAATATCCAAAAATGTGGGCTGATCGGTATGAATACTGTAAACAGCGATGATCCCTATTCCTGTGGTAAGCAGCAAGTCAAGTGCAACGACCCGGTCTGAAAGGGTAGGTCCCATAAGGAAGCGTGCAAAGATGATAATGGTACAGATGGCAAGTACCGGCAAA
This sequence comes from Pleomorphovibrio marinus, assembly GCF_003347495.1. GTDB lineage: Bacteria > Bacteroidota > Bacteroidia > Cytophagales > Cyclobacteriaceae > Pleomorphovibrio > Pleomorphovibrio marinus. The sequence goes on along the minus strand of NZ_QCXY01000009.1, from coordinate 192,302 downwards.
ATCACATAATATAGGTAGTCGTATAAATTCATCTCAGTATCTCCAGTAATTTTCTTTCAAATCCATTTTTGATGCTTGCAATAAACTCCTCCTTGTCCTTCACATACATAGCATGTACGTAGAGGACTTTCCGGTCATCGGATACGTCGAGGCTTAAGGTGCCTGGTGTAAGGGTGATGAGGTTTGCCAGAAGGGTGATTTCCAGGTTAGTTTTGGCAGTCAAGGGGATTCTAATGATGCCTGGCTCCATGTAATAACTGGGCGTGATCACATCATAGGCTACCTGGAGGTTGGCCTTTACCAGTTCATAGAGAAAGAAGAAGACGAAACCGATAAGTTTGGGGCCTCGGGAATAGTATTTTTCCTCTCTTCTATTCGTGGTAATTAACCACATCAAAATAAAACTCAATAGGAAACCGAAAACAAAATTCTGGAAGGTAAAGGTACCGGTAATTGCCAACCAGATGAAGGAAAGCAGGAGGTTGCTGAGAAAGCGGGTCTTTATCATGGTTGAAAATAGCTTATAATTTTCCTAAAACGGCTTCAATATAGGACTGCGGGTTCATCAATTCCTCTGCAACCCGGCTGGCGACCTGTATTACGTATTCTGCACCCAAACCAATTCCTAGAGAGATAAAGGCAAGGAATAATATGGAAACCACCATGGCTTTCTGCTTTAGCGGTTTGAGTTCATGGTAGTATTTTACTTTAAGTTTTTTCGGCAGCTCCTCTCCGGTTTTCCAGAATGCCTCTGACCAAAATCTTGCGATGATAAACAAGGTAAGGAAACTTCCCAATATGATAAAGCCCACCAGCACCAAATTATCCACCTCCAAGCCTCCCCGGATTAAATAGAACTTAGCCCAAAACCCAGAAAGCGGGGGGATTCCCACTAAACTGAACAAGGGTATGGCCATCAGCAGGGACAGCTTGGGGTAATCTTTGTAAAAGCCACCCAATAACCTCAGGCTGTAGGTGCCCTTGATTTTGAATATCAGTCCGCTCACCATGAAGAGGTTGGTCTTTACGATAATGTCATGAACCAGATAAAACACGGTTCCCAGAATGGCCAATTCTGTGTACATGCCCAACCCAGCGAGCATAAAACCTATATGGCAAATAATCAGGTAACTGAATATTTTCCGGATATTGTTCTGTATCATTGCCCCGATGCCTCCGGAAAGTATAGTCAAAGCCGCCATAATACTGATGAGGGTGATCATAAAGGCATCCGGTATAAAGATCAGCGTGAAAACGCGTAAAAGTGCATAGATGCCCACCTTTGTCAAGAGTCCACCAAAAATGGCAGAAATAGCTGGAGGGGGGGTATGGTAGGAGGCAGGTAGCCAAAAATACAAGGGAAAGACGGCTGATTTTATGCCAAAACCGACAAGGAACAAAATTGCAGTTACATTCACCAGCCCCCGGTTCTCAATTTCCGCCACTTTAAGGGAAAGGTCAGCCATATTGAGACTTCCGGTGAGCCCATAAAGTACTGCAATGGCGGTGAGAAACACCACCGATGCCAGCAAGTTCATGGTGACGTACTTGATGGAGCCCTCCAATTGGGCTTTTTCCCCCCCAATGGTAATCAACACAAAAGAGGAAATAATAATAATTTCAAACCAAACGTAAAGGTTGAAAATGTCACCCGCCAGGAAAGCACCACAAAGGCCCATTATCAGGAAGTGAAGAATGGGGAAATACCCAAATTTTACCCGTGCATTTCTTACTGCTCCGACGGAAAAAACACTAACGGCCAACCCTGAAAGTGTGGTAAGAAGCACCATGAGTACACTGAAGGTGTCTGCTACGAAGGTGATGCCAAAGGGGGCTCCCCAATTTCCTGCTTGTGTGACCAAGGTACCAGATTTCCACACCTGCGCAAACATGATCACGGCAATGGCCACGGCAATTAATGAACCTACTGTGCTGACCAACTTTTGCAGGTTTTTTTGTGTCCAGCAAAACATCAGCAAAATGGCCAAGAAAAGCTGGAAAATAATAGGTAAAACTATATAGGGATTACTCATAGGTCTTCGTCGGTTGCATTCATCTCGTCCAGGTCGTCGGTTTTCACCACTTTATAGGCCATTTTCACCAGTATGATGGCAAAAGCCTGTAAACCAAAGCTAATCACAATGGCTGTAAGAATAAGGGCTTGTGGCAAAGGGTCCGCATACATGTCCGCAAGGATTTTTTCTGTGGGACCTATAATTGGTGGGTGGCCCTTTACCACTCTTCCCAATAGAAAAATCAACATGTTGGCACCGTTGCCCAGTAGTATCAGGCCTATGATCAGCTTCACTAGACTACGCCTTAAGATCATATATATGCCAGCGGCATAAAGAAGGCCAATAATTATGACGAGTAAAATTTCCATGCTATAAGGTCTCTGAAATGGTGAAAATAATGGTGAGGGAGACCCCAATCACGACCAAAAATACCCCTGTATCAAAAAACAAAGCAGAACCTACCATACCTATTACAGGAATGGGGTCTTCAAACCAAAGCCCTGTCATAAAAGGCTGTCCTACAAACCAGGGTGCGGCTCCTGCACCAATGGCAAAAACCAATCCAACGGGCATAAGGAATCCAGGGTGAAACTTGATGATGCTCCTTGTTTTTTCCAGTCCGTTGGCAAAGGAGTGAATCACAAAGGCGATACTGGCGATAAGCCCCCCCACAAAGCCACCCCCGGGAAGGTAATGTCCCCGGAGTAAAATAAACACCGAAAACAGCAACAGCAGAGGAAGCAGGTAATTGGATGCGGTTTGAAATATGATGGTCTTCATAATTTACTCTTTTTCAATGCTTTTAAGCCGTAGTTTCAACAAACTAAATACTCCTAATGCTGCAATGGCCAATACGGTGATTTCTACCATGGTGTCAAATCCCCTGAAGTCCACCAGAATTACATTGACCACGTTTTTCCCTTTTCCCAGCAGATAGGCATTTTCCGCATAATAGGTCGAGATGTCTTTTTGAACAGATTCGTTCAGCACTTCCAGGGTAAGGATACTGATCATTGCCCCGAATATAAGGGAAAGCAACCCATCCCTAATTCTGTCCCGGTTGTCGGATAGCTTAAGGTATTTCGGCAGGTTGTAGATCACCAACACAAACAAAATTACCGTAAGTGTATCTATGGAAAACTGGGTCATGGCCAGGTCCGGAGCAGAATAAAACAGAAATATCAAACAAAAAGAGTAACCCACTACCCCCATAGATGCCACCGCGGCAAGCCTTGACTTGGTAAATACTGTGAAGAAAATCGCAGAGGCCATAATGAGAACAATTATGGCTTCATAAATGGTAATTTCTGATAGTACGCTGGTGTCCACATAAATCTCTACTCCCAAAAAGAGCCTATAAGCAAGCAAAAAGGTAAGAAAGGAAAGTATGGTGATCAGGTAGTAGCGGAGATAGCCATTTTGCAGAAAATTGGTCCACTTGGCCGAAAACCAGGTAAAGCCCCTTCCAAGCCCTTTTACCATACTATGCGGGGAAATGGATTCGAAACGTGTGGCTTTTCCAAGTAGTGCCTCAGAGGGCTTTATAATAAAATACAAGGCGATACCCGTAGCAATGGTTGCTACACTGAGGGCAAGTATCACGTTAAACCCATGCCAGAGGTGCAAATAGAAATCCGGATCCTGCAATGTGAGGGCCGCCACTATTGGCTTAATCAGTGGACCATCCACTAAGGGAGGAATCAGCCCAAAAAGAATACCCAAAACAGCAAGAATCAGGGGAGGCACCCACATAGCTGGCCCAGGTAAATGTAGCTTGGAGAATTTTTCTGGCAATTTTCCAACAAAAGGTTTAATACCCGCCAAAAACCCGGCAAATAGTAAGGCTACATTGGTCACAATGGCTGCTCCGGTCAACACCCAGGCTAGGTCTCCAAAATGTAGGGTAGCCTCATAGATCAGGTCCTTGCCTACAAACCCAAAGGAAGGAGGAATTCCCGCATTGGATACTGCGGCCAATAATCCGGCGATGCCCACTGGAAGCATAATTTTATTCAGACCTCCTAGCTGGGATACGTCCCTAGTACCCGTCTCGTGGTCTATGATGCCTGTGATAAGAAATAGTGTGGCTTTGTAAAGCGCATGTACCAGTATAAATACCGCTGCGGCGGTAAGGGCCTCTTCCGTACCCAAGCCTATAAGGAAGGTAAGTATGCCTAGAGCTGAAATTGTAGAATAGGCCAAAATGCCCTTAAGGTCTAACCGAAAGATGGCATGGAGGGCCGCATATAACATGGTTATGCTCCCCACAATAATGAGCGTGGTATTCCACATGACATGATTTCCCAGGATCGGAGTGAATCGCGCCAATAAATAGATGCCCGCTTTTACCATAGTGGCAGAGTGTAGGTAGGTGGATACTGGAGTGGGTGCTTTCATGGCTCCCGGCAACCAGAAATGAAAGGGGAATTGGGCAGATTTGGTAAATGCACCTATGAACACCAGACCGATAACCCAGGGATAGAGATCGTGGCCATGTATTTCGCCGGACATGGCAGCAAGGGAGGAAATTTGGAATTCATCTGTAATGTATCCTAAGGTCACCATGCCCGCAAGTAAAAATAGCCCTCCAAAACCGGTAACTCCTAATGCGGTAAGGGCAGACTTGCGCGAGGGTTCGCTGTCGTTGTTAAAGCCAATTAGGAAAAAGGAGCTAATACTGGTAAGCTCCCAAAAGATAAACAAGGTAATGATGTTGTCTGCCATCACCACTCCCAGCATGGAAGCCATGAACATGGATAAATAGGCATAGAACCTATCCAGGTACTGGTGGCCTTTCAGGTAGGAGGAGGTATAAACAAATACTAAGGTTCCTATGCCGGTGATGAGAAGGGTAAACAACAAACTAAGCCCGTCTAGGTAAAAATCCAAGCCCACCCCTAGGCTAGGCACCCAAGACCAATTGAAATGCAAAGTTTCTCCCGAGCTGATCCTAGGGAGAAAGCTGATAAAATAGGAAAACAGGGAAAAAGGAAGCAAAGCTATCCCTATGGAAGACTTGCCTTTCAGTCCCCTAATAACATTAGGCATAAACAGGGCTAATAAAAACCCCGCCAGAATGGCTATCAGCATTTTAAAATGGTTAAAGGTTGGTTTCTTTGTGCTAAAAATACAAAAATAATTGTTGTAACATGAAATTTGATTTTTTAGATGGTGATAATGAAATTACACTCATCTGATTAAGAGCATAATAGAATCCTCTTTCCAATACGGAATTTTCCAATTAGGAAAATTAAAAAGGAGGAAATTAAGGGATAAAGCAAAAAATTGTTCATTTTTGAGTAATTCGAAACGTATAACGCAAACCAATCAGACCATGCCTAATGTATATGAGACTGAGGTGGCCAAAAGGTTTACCATCTATAACAGTCTTTTTTTGGACTTGCCTTTTGACCATATTTACCGAACAGGCACCTTGCTGCCTATATTGACAAGTGCTTGCCAAACGGGTTTTGAAAAAAACAGGACACCTAAACAAATCATTAATCAGTTTTTTGAGGAACTGATGTCGGACAAAACCGAAAAAGAAAGAAACGACTTGCTCTTCAAAATGGTGCAATACATCGAACGCCAAGTTGTTTTGTTCGACTCCATAGAAGATGCTGCTTTCGAAAAGGTGAATGACCTAAAGGGCAAGGGTACGATGTCAGCTCTAATTTCAAGAGTGGAAAATGACAACAAAAAAGAGGAGCTGATTGATAAGCTAAAAAAATTCTCCATTCGGCTTACCCTTACCGCCCACCCCACCCAGTTCTATCCCGGAAACGTTTTGGCCATTATTACCGATCTTGAAGCCGCTATCAGGAACAATGATCTCGGGATGATCAACCTACTTCTTCAGCAATTGGGGAAAACCGGTTTTATCAATAAAGAAAAACCCACTCCCTACGATGAAGCAGTAAGCCTTTCCTGGTTTTTAGAATATGTATTTTATCCTAGTATTAGCGAAGTTGTGGTTAGGATGTTGAACAGGTTGGAAATTCCCTTGCACAATTGGGAAAACCCTAATTTGCTTAAGGTTGGATTTTGGCCGGGTGGAGACAGGGACGGAAATCCTTACGTCACGCATAATATTACCGAAAAGGTTGCAGATAAACTTCAAAATTCTATCCTGAAATGTTATTACAGAGATATTCGAAAAGTGAGAAGGAGACTTACTTTTCACCATGTAGAACCCTTTCTGATAAAGGCTGAAAATCGCCTTTATGCCACATTGTTTGGGGGTGAGGACAAATTTACTTCCAAGGATGAGTTGCTAGAGGTTCTGTATGAGGCAAGAAATGGAATCATTGAGCATCATGGGGGGCTGTTTTTGGATCTCCTTGATGAGTTTATTCTCAAAGTTAGGATTTTCGGCTTCCATTTTGCCAGTATGGACGTGCGGCAGGACAGTAGGAAGCACGACGACCTCTGGAACCATATCCTACTGAAAAAGGAAGGAAAAAAAGCACTGGAAAATTACCAAAGCGCCAAAGAAACGGAGAAAATCGAGAAAATACTCAACTTCAACGAGCTGCCCGCAATCGCAGACATGGAGGATGATTTTCACAAGGAGATGATGAACAGTTTTAAGGTCATCAACTATATCCAAAAAAACAATGGCCCTATGGGTTGTCATCGTTACATCATTTCCAACAACCAGTCAGCTCTGCATATTTTGGAAGTGTTTCAGTTGGCAAGGATGTTATTGGAGAAAGAGAAGGAAATGGATGTGGACATTGTCCCGCTCTTTGAGACCATTGACGACCTTGCCGCGGCTCCGGGAATAATGAAACAGCTCTATCAAAACAAGGTGTATAGAGAACACTTGACCTACAGGAAAAACAAACAAACCATCATGTTGGGATTCTCTGACGGTACTAAGGACGGTGGGTATATCAGGGCTAACTGGTCCATTTTGAGGGCCAAGGAGGAGCTGACACAAGCTGCAAAGTCTGAGGGTATAGACGTGGTCTTCTTTGATGGTAGGGGAGGACCTCCTGCACGTGGAGGAGGGAATACCCACAACTTCTACGCATCCCTAGGCCCCAACGTGGCCAATGAGGAAATTCAAGTGACGGTGCAGGGACAGACCATTTCAGCAAATTACGGAAAGCAAGTAAGCTGTACCTACAACCTTGAACAGCTGCTTAGCGCTGGGATGATCAGCCACCTTTATCCTTCCGGAGAGAACAGTCTAAGTGATGCACAGAAGGCTGTAATTGAAGAAATGGCGGATTATAGCTATCAGGCATACAAGGGTCTGAAAAGCCACCCACAGTTTGTGCCTTATTTGGAAAAGGTGACACCACTTAAGTTTTTCGGAATGACAAATATCGGATCCAGACCGGTAAAGCGTTCGAATGGGGGTGGAATGAAATTTGAAGACCTGAGGGCTATTCCATTTGTAGGTGCCTGGGCTCAAATGAAACAAAATATTCCAGGCTTTTTCGGGGTAGGTGTAGCAATAGAGGAGATGGAAAAAAGAGGAAAACTGGATGAAGTGAAAAAGCTTTACAAGGAATCTCTTTTCTTCAGGAGTTTGCTGGGCAACTCCATGCAGTCCCTGGCCAAGTCCTTTTACTCCGGCACCGCCTACCTTAAAGATAATGAAACCTATGGTGGTTTCTGGGAAATGCTATTCGAAGAATACCAGAGATCCCTCAAAAATATCCTTAAAGTGGCAGAAATGGACAACCTCTTACAGGACAATCAGGTGAGCAAAGAGTCCATTGCCATCCGGGAACGTATTGTACTTCCCCTGATTACTATTCAACAATATGCCATACAGGAAATTCTGGAAAAAGGCAAAGAGGATGCGGACTTGCAAAAGCTGATTTTAAGGACAATGTTCGGTATTATCAATGCAGCCCGAAACGCTGCTTAAATAAAGTCAATCCTTGGTATTAACAAATGGCACCGATGCTTTTAGAGTATCGGTGCTTTTTTATTTTTCAATCTCACCATTAACAGTTAATTTTATCCACAACCTTACTTTCCTGTTTTTAGTCTTAAAATTTTACCACTCCCTACCATGAATCACAAACAGATTTATTCCTTTTCCTTTCCCACTACTATAAGGTTTGGCCCAGGGGCAATTTTAGAACTTCCCGATTACCTAAGTTCCAAGGGTGTCAAAAAGCCACTTCTGGTAACCGATCCGAATGTGGCACATCTTGAATTCTTTTCCGCCATTACAGGCATGCTTCAAAAAAGGGGCCTTGCTTTTCAAGTGTTTAAGGATATGGGAAAAAACCCGGTGAAATCAGAGGTGTTAAATGGGAAGTCAAACTACCTGAATGCCCAATGTGATGCCATTGTGGGTATTGGTGGGGGAGTGCCATTAGATGTGGCAAGAGCCATCGCTTTAAGCATCAATCATAAAAGGGACTTGTTTGACTACGATGATCTTATAGGAGGGGACAAGTACGTGACCGAACCCATCCCGCTTTTTGTAGCAGTTCCCACCACCGCAGGAACTGGCAGTGAGGTGGGTAGAAGTGCTATCATTGCAGAGGACGATACGAAAAAGAAAAGGATACTGTTTTCTCCTTCTCTATTGGCCAAAATGGTCTTTGCTGATCCCGAACTGACCATGGAACTACCCCCATTTATAACTGCGGCTACCGGAATGGACGCTCTCACCCATTTGATGGAGGCTTTTCTGGCAAAAAATTGGCACCCCATGTGCAGCGGAATAGCCCTTGAGGGCATGCGCTTGCTCAGTGGAGCCTTGGTCAAGGCCACCAAAAACCCTGACCTTTCCTCAAGATCAGATATGCTGATGGCTTCAATGATGGGTGCTGTGGCTTTCCAGAAGGGACTGGGGGTCGTGCATAGCCTTGCCCACCCCCTTTCCGGGCTTCTAGATACCCACCATGGTCTGGCAAATGCCGTTAATTTGCCTTATGGTATGTCCTTTAACTACGAAGGGTTCGAGCAGCAGTTTGACCAAATGGCTTCCTGCCTAGGAGTAGATAAGGGTAATGAAGTCGTTGATTATATTTTTCAGTTAAATGAGGAGCTGGAGCTGCCCTCCAAGCTGAGAGATGTTGGGGTAAAGGAAGAACACCTGGAAACCCTGTCTGACTTGGCGTATGCTGATTTTTGCCATCCCAATAACCCCAAACCGGTACTAAGGGATGATTTCTTGACACTTTATAAAAAGGCCTTTTAGAAAATGCTAAAAATTGGAGTTAGCGCTTGCTTCATGTATCCGGATAAGGAAAGGCTGGTATTTGGCCCGAAGACCCTGACCTACATAGAAAACGATATGGCTGGGTACATCAGCCAGGAAGGGGTACTCCCCCTGCTTCTTCCCAACTTGGGATTGGATAAAATAAAGCCTATAATCGATCAAATGGATGGTTTCGTATTTCAGGGTGGCACCGACCTCGCCCCCAAGTTTTATGGTGAGAAACCAATAATTCCCGGAAAATGGCTTGGAGACAGCTATAGGGACGAATACGAGTTGAGGTTAATGGAATTGGCTTTTCAGTCCGGGAAACCCATTTTGGCTATTTGCAGGGGGATACAAGTATTGAATGTATTTTGTGGAGGTACCCTTTATCAAGACATCGCCACCCAAGTGCCGGAAGCTATTATTCATAGAGACGCAGAACGTTATGATACCTTACACCACGGTGTACATTTGGCAAATGGTAAAATTTTGGATCAGACCTATGCAGAAGAAACACTGAAAAGGGTTAATTCTGTACACCACCAAGCGATCAAAGACTTGGGCAGTGACCTTGAGGTGTTGGCTACCTGCAAAGAGGACGGACTGATAGAGGCAGTGGGGTATACACGGGCCGCACCAGGAAAAATACTAGGTGTGCAGTGGCATCCAGAGTTTACTTATCACAAACCCGGCGAGGCACTTGACCCCAAAGCCTTATATGGATTATTTCTTTCACATGTAAAAAAACAAACCTTATGCAATTGATCAATCCCGCAAATGGACAGGTGTTCCGTGAGGTGGATGAGGATACCACTGAAACCATTTCCGAAAAAATCCATCATCTCAAGAGAGTCCAGGAAGAGTGGGCGGCTGTACCGGTAAAGGAACGCCTGGGAATAATCTCAACATTTGGCAAATTGGTGAAAGCACAGCGGGAAACCCTGGCCCAATGGTTGACCCAAGAAACAGGTAAGCCTATACAGCAGGCAAGAAATGAGGTGACAGGAGCACACAATCGGATAGCACATCTTCAGAAGCATGCAGAAAAATGGCTTGCAGAAGAGCTGTTGGAGAAGGAAGGAAGTACCCAAGAACTGATCCGATATGAACCTCTGGGAGTCATCGCAAATATATCGGCATGGAACTTTCCTTATAATATAGGTTACAATGTTTTTTTATACGCATTGGTAGCGGGCAATGCAGTTGCTTATAAACCTTCAGAGCATGCCTTGCTAACGGGCTTCGGGTTTAAATCCTTGCTTGAGGAGGCCGGTCTTCCAAAAGGTTTATTTGAAGTAATAGTAGGTAAAGGGGAGGTAGGGGAAACGTTATTGAAAGCCGATATTGACGGTTGTTTTTTTACGGGCTCCTATGCGACAGGAAAGAAAATCGCCACCCAATTGGCAGGCAGGATGATACCTTTGCAGTTGGAATTGGGAGGTAAAGATCCCCTTTATGTCATGGAGGATGTCAGGGATATTAAGCAGGCAGCCAAGAATGCAGCGGAAGGTGCATTTTATAATAACGGTCAAAGCTGCTGTGCCGTGGAAAGGATTTATGTTCATGCCTCTATCTATGAGGAATTCTTGGACCAATTTCTGGAGGAGGTGAGATCCTACACCCTCGGGGATCCCTTAGATGAAACCACCTTTATAGGCCCCCTCACCCGGAAAGACCAACCTTCCTTCCTGTTTGGCCAAGTGAAAGATGCCTTGGAAAAGGGGGCAACACTGCATTGCGGTGGAAAAATACCCAACAGGCCAGGGTTTTATTTTGAGCCGGCCGTTTTGAGCGAGGTAAATCATGAAATGGAACTGATGAGGGAGGAATCCTTTGGCCCTATTATAGGGATCCAACGGGTTGAAGGGGACAAAGAGGCCGCAAAACTGATGGCTGACACCAATTATGGCCTTACCGCAGCTGTGTTTTCGCAAGACAAGAATAGGGCATTGCAACTATTGGATAGGCTGAATGTGGGTACCGTATATTGGAATTGCTGCGACCGGGTCAGTCCCAACCTTCCCTGGTCAGGCCGCAAGCAATCAGGAGTTGGCAGCACCTTGTCCTATCAGGGCATCCGGGTATTTACCCAACCTAAGGCTTATCAGTTAAGAGAGGGGTAGAAGGAGGGTGAAGTGGCATACTTCAACCAGCAGAGGAAAACCTTAGAGGGCAAAAAGAGACCTCTAAAGTTAAGGTCTAGACTAAGTTTCCCGCTCCAAGCAATAGATAAATTCCCGCGGCAAATGCTGCACCCAAAAGTGGACCCAGGATAGGCACCCAACTGTAGGCCCAATCCGAGGAGCCTTTTCCTTTAATGGGAAGAATTTGATGCATGATTCTGGGACCCAGGTCTCTGGCAGGGTTGATGGCATAGCCGGTAGTCCCTCCTAAAGACAGACCTATAACCCAAACCAAAAATGCGACAGGCAATGCCCCCAGGGATCCCAATCCTATAGGTGTTCCTGTTCCGTCCTCAATTACTGCCGGAGTGGAATAGAGGATGACGATGATAAGTACTGAAGTGCCTACCGCTTCAGAGATAAGGTTGGAGGGAAGGTTTCTGATAGCAGGGGTGGTGGCGAAAGGTGCGAATTTTAGCCCAGGATCCTGGGTAATAGCAAAATGATCCTTATACACCAGCCATGCCATTCCTGAACCAAACATTGCTCCCAGGATTTGGGCACTCACATATTTGGGCACCATGGCCCATTCAAAATCACCGGCAATTGCCAGTCCAACGCTTACGGCCGGGTTCAGGTGGGCGCCACTGTAGGGACCGGCGACTACCACCCCGATAAAAACCCCCAAGGCCCATGCGGTTGTGATCACAATCCATCCGGAATTGTTTCCCTTGGTACCATTCAGCACCACGTTTGCCACTACCCCCGAGCCCATGGCCAGTAGAAGTGAGGTGCCTACGAATTCTGCTACGAATATATTCATGGTCTAATCCTCTATCCAGCCTTTAGAACGTTCTACGGCTTTATGCCAAAAGTGCAGATATCCCTTGACCTTTTCCTCCTCCATTTGAGGGTCAAAGGTCTTATCAGATGCCCAAAGGGATTTTAGTTCATCCTTTTCCCAAAAACCTACTGCCAAGCCTGCCAAGTAAGCGGCACCCAGGGCGGTGGTTTCGGTGATCTTCGGCCGGTTAATGGTAGTACGGACCAGGTCGGCCTGAAATTGCATCAGGAAATTATTGGCCGAGGCCCCACCATCCACACGCATTTCCTTGGTTTTTTCCCCACTGTCCTTTTCCATGGCTTGCAAAACGTCGTTGACTTGGTAGGCGATGGCCTCCAAGGCTGCACGTGTCATATGTGCAATGGTGGTGCCCCGGGTGATGCCAAAAAAGGATCCTCTTGCATCCTGATCCCAATGGGGAGCGCCTAATCCTGTCAGGGCAGGCACGAAGTAGACCCCATCGTTGTCCGATAGACTTTCTGCAAGTGCCTCGGTTTCCTGGGCATGTTGAAAAAGGGAAATGCCATCTCTGAGCCACTGTATCGCTGCTCCACCGATAAAAACCGAACCCTCAAGGGCATAGTTGACTTCATCCCCAATCTTCCATGCCACAGTGGTTAATAGACGGTTATTTGATTTCACTGGTTTTTCCCCCGTGTTCATTACCAGGAAGCATCCAGTTCCATAGGTGGTTTTTGCCATTCCTGGTTGGATGCAAAGCTGCCCAAAAAGTGCAGCTTGCTGATCTCCTGCAATTCCGGCTATCGGGATTTTGGTGGAAAATATGTCTCCTGCTGTGGTACAATATACCTCTGAGCTGGACTTCACCTCCGGCAATAGGGATTTGGGAATATCCAGCAGCTCCAACAATTCATCGTCCCATTTTTGTTCATGGATATTGAACAGTAAGGTCCTGCTGGCATTAGTGATATCGGTGATATGCTCTGCTCCACTGGTTAGTTTCCATATCAACCAGGAGTCCACTGTCCCGAAGCACAATTCTCCCTTATTTGCCTTTTCCCTAGCACCCTTAACGTTATCCAGTAACCACTTGATTTTGGTACCGGAAAAATAAGCGTCTATGATCAAACCTGTTTTTTCGTTGATTTTGTCAGACAGCCCCTTCTGCTTTAGCTCATTGCAGTATGCGGAGGTCCTTCTGTCCTGCCAAACGATGGCATTATGAATGGGCTCCCCGGTCTTTCTGTCCCAAATAATGGTTGTTTCCCTTTGATTGGTGATGCCAATACCGGCAATTTGCTTGGCTTTGATATTGGCTTTGGTAATGGCTTCAGTGGCTACTGCTGCCTGTGAAGTCCATATTTCATTGGGGTCATGTTCCACCCATCCGGCTTTTGGGAAATGCTGCTTAAAGTCTTTTTGGGCCATTGCGGCAATTTGGCCTTTGGGATCGAAAATAATGGCACGAGAGCTTGTAGTGCCCTGATCCAAGGCCAAAATGTACTTTTTGGGTTTATTCATATGTTTATAATTGTCTTTTCAGCGGTCATATAGCCTGCCCCGAACTTGTTTCGGGGGAATCTCACAACGATAATCATCCCGGTGTGTGACGTGCTCGTCATGCCCTGACTGCCGTCAGGACAGGCTCGATTTCATCTGTTTATATTTGTATTTCAATGGTCAGATGGAATGCCCAGATTAATCATCCCCCTGTGTGAGAATTCTTTCTCATGGGCATTTCAAGTGTTTATATTTTCATTTCAACGGTCAGATAGCCTGCCCCTGCCTGCCCCGTCCCGGATAGCTACGGGATCGGGGAACTCGATTCGGGGGAATGCCTAGAATAATGATCTCCCTTTGCGAGAATTCTTTCTCATGGGCACTTCATGGGTTTATATTAAGTATTTATCTGCTAATTTATTAAAATCTTCTAATTCTTTTTTGATCCAGTCTTCGTCCTTTCCAAGTTCTTCCGCCATCAACATGGCCACCTTGGGAGCACAGTCTTTTGCCGCCTGTGCATCCAGGATGAGAAGCCTAATTCTTCTGGAAAGGATGTCCTCCAGCTTCATGGCCATTTCCTCCCTTACTGCCCATATCACTTCTGCAGCCAGATGGGGGTAGTCCGGGTGAAGTTGCTCATTCCAGGCCTGGTTTCCTGATGCGAGCTTTTTTATCCTTTTCGCGTCACTTCCATAGCTTTTCCAGTGGCCTTCCTCGGACGTTTTTGTGAAACCATGTAGCTTGATGTCTGAGGAATCACTCTCGACGGGCTGCTGTTGGTGGAGCTTGTAAAATTTGTCCACCGTATCTTCGCCCATTTTTCTGAAAGTGGTCCACTTGCCCCCTGTAAGGGTGATCAACCCGCTTTTTGAAATGACCACCTTATGGCTTCTTGATATTTCCTTGGTTTTGGCCCCACTTTCCTTGGGTGCAGCAAGTGGCCTCATCCCCGCAAATACCGATAGGACATCCTTTTTGGTAGGGGCTTTTACAAGGTAATGCTCGGCAGTTTCTAGGATAAATTGAATCTCGCTTTCTAAGGGTTTAGGTTCCATTTTTGCTTTCTCCCTCAAAGTATCGGTGGTGCCTAGCACCAACTTGCCCTTCCAGGGCACGGCAAATAACACCCTGCCGTCAGAGGTTTGGGGTATCATCAAGGCATCCTTGCCCCCCAAAAAGGAGCGATCTATCACCAGGTGAATTCCTTGACTAGGCTGTATCATTTTGCCAATGTCCGGCTCATCCATCTTTAGGATTTTGTTTGCAAATACGCCAGTGGCATTGATGACAGACTTTGCTTTTACTACGTGTTTTTCCCCACTGAGTTCGTCTTTCACCTGCACAGCATAAATTTTTCCATTTATGTCTTTTAGGATTTTATTTACTCCGCAATAGTTCACCAGACAACCCCCCATGCTGTTGCAGGTCTTAGCCACCATTAAGGCCAGCCTTGCATCGTCAAACTGACCGTCATGATAGACAATCCCACCCTTAAGGCCCTCCGTCTTGATCATGGGCAGTCGGTCTATGGTGTCCTTCCTGGAAATATACCTGGATTTACCCAGTCTTAATTTTCCAGCCATCCAGTCGTAAATTTTGAGTCCAATGCTGTATTTCCACCTGTCCAGAAAACCGTACAAGGGGATAATAAAGGGCTGGTTACTGGTCAGGTGTGGGGCATTTTTAAGCAAGCGCCCTCTTTCCTTCAGTGCTTCCAACACCAGGCCTATCTCTCCCTGTGCCAAATACCTCACCCCACCATGAACCAATTTGGTGCTGCGGCTTGAGGTGCCCTTTGCAAAGTCCGCCTTTTCAAAAAGCGCAACATCCAAGCTCCTGGAAAGCGCATCCAATGCCACCCCAAGTCCTGATGCTCCTCCACCTATGACTACCATGTCCCAGACCTTGTCTTTTTTTGCAAGCTCTATTAGGTTTTTATTTCTATCCATTACTACCGATTTGAAAACAAAAATACTACAAAAAATCATAAAAAGAAATAAATTGGTTTGTTTTAGAGTCTGTATAGTTTCTTTTTATTTCTTTTTGTGGTACCTTAATGGTGATTTATGAGAATGGAAACACAAAAGGATAATTTGTAAGGGTTATGACCATCGCAGAAAGACATAAATATATTTTGGAAAAACTGCAGCAGGCCGGTTATGTGAGTGTTGCGGAGCTAAGCAAAGAGATGACCGTCACCATGGTGACGGTACGAAAAGATTTAAAGGTACTGGAGGATAAGGGGCTGCTCTTTAGGACCCATGGCAGTGCCACCCCGATCTACCCTTATGTAAAAGACAGGTCTGTAAGTGAGAAAAAGAATTTACACGCCAAGGAAAAGCAAGCAATTGCTCAGAGAGCCGTGGAATTGCTTCATGAAAATGATGCCATAATAGTGGGGTCTGGAACCACCGTGGTTTCCTTCGCCCAGGCCATCCCCAAGTACCTTCCGCTCACAGTGCTTACCGGGGCGATGAACGTGACAATGGCATTGATGGAGCACAGTTCTATTGAATTGGTTCAACTTGGGGGGATAGTTAGAAAGAGCAGCAGTTCAGTTGTTGGGAATTATGCAGAAACCATGATCAGGGATTTCGCTTGTAATATGTTGTTTTTGAGTGTGGATGGAATTGACCTGGAATTTGGGCTAACCACCTCGAATATGATGGAAGCCCACCTCAATGCTCAAATGATACAGGCTGTACAGCGGACTATAGTTCTGGCAGATTCCAGTAAATTCGGCAAGAAGAGTTTTGGCAAAATTGGTGCTCTGGAAGATGTGGATATTATCATTTCTGACAAAGGCCTATCTACTCACTACGTGAATAAGTTGGAGGAAAAAGGCATAGAAGTTATCCTCATATAGTGATCATAAAGCCTATCCTTTCCCTAGGGGTAGAAACTCCACATCCAGGAACCCACCCATGGCATTTGGGGGTGCTAAAAACTGTGGAATGCCATTGACTATATCAATGGTTTGTTTATGTACATGCCCCGCAAATACTGCTACTACTTTACCTCCCTGGAAAACTTCCTTATGAAAATCAAAGGTAATAGGGGAATGCCCTTTCTCGGGCCACCTCTCCCTTCCCTCAATTTTAAATCCCGTGTCTGTTTTTGCTCCCCATTCCGGGTGGCCACATCCATAACCAACCGATCTACCAGGTGCGTATAAAGGGATGTGTACTAATAGGACTACTTTGGCATCCGTATTGGATTCCTTTCTGAAATAGGCTAGTTGCTCTTCCGTGATTTCGTAAAGTGAGTTGTCCATGCTGATAAATTTGATACCATTGATACTCTGGCTATTCATCAGAGGATGACCACCTTGATAGAGGGGTTTCAGTCTTTTTTCAATCCAGGTTTCCCTCAATTCATGCAAGCTGCCTTTCATTCCCTCATAGTGCCAGTCATGGTTGCCTGCTGTATAGAGATAGTTTATACCGCTATCGGTTAATAGTTCCATGACCCATTCGATCGCGGATTCTGAGGGAAAGCTAAATATATCCCCGGAAAGGCCCAGTAAATCCACTTTTTGTTCCTTGGCCAAGGAGATGGTTTCTAGGAATGATTTTTCGGGGTTGGTGCTTTCCCCTGTTTCAAAATGTATGGTTTCGTTATAGGCTTTTGCCATTCGCCCACTATAAGGCTGGTAGAGCTTACCCCTTTCATCATCCATGAAGAGGTGCGTGTCGGTGACATGTAATAACCTTGTAGGTGCAGGGATTCCTCTTAGGTAGCACTTCACCTCATTGCCTTCGGTACTAAAAGTAACCTCACTTTGTTCCATTGGTAGGGTGAGAGGGGCTTTGGCACGGAGGAGAGCATTGGGAAATGTCAAACCTAACGCGGACATTAATAACCGGGGTATAAATTTTCTTCTATTCATATGCAATCCATCTCTTTTCAATACCAATCCGTAAATTCCTCAAAGCTAGCAGCTCAAATCAATAAGCCTGCACATCCACCTCTTCAAGATAGTGATAATTCCCCAACATCTGAATCAGAAAAACCCTTACGGGTGTCCCTCGATAATGGATGGTCAGTGTTTCTTCATGAAGAAGGTTTTCAAAGGCTTCTTGGACTGGGGGCATGCTATCTTCCCCCCATTTCACAAAGATGCCTGCATAATTCTTGTTTTCGAATTGTTCCAAGCCAGGCCAAAGGTCAAATTGGTTTTTTCTCCTTCCCAAGTTGGGGTTGTAGGTTTGCGGGTGTCCTTCGAGGTAAAAGCTCAAGGAGGAGGCCACATGGTAGGTATCACTAAATACAAAATGCTGCTTGAGGTTTAGAGAATCCTTTAGGAAATCCACCCTTTGTCCCAGTTCCTTGTACCCTGCAAGACGGGCAAAAGGGTCCTTATCCGGCCGCAAGACCTTTTTGAACCCGATAGCATCTATAGGCGCAGGGTACATGATCAATATGAGTAAAATGCCAGAAATAATTGTGGCTATCCTGGTATAGCTTAGCCAGCGCTTATTTTGTTGAATGGCATATGCAAATGCAATTGGCAAAGACACATAAACGAAAGCTGGCCAATTAACCTCAACCCTTTTTACCAGGGAAACCCCCAAAAACAACATCCAAGTTAGGACAACCGGCAAAAGCAGGAAAAGTAACCTGTCGTCCATTGTACTCCGCCATTTTTTTATCGCCAAAACAAAAAGGGGTGCCAAAAAAACCGAGATCACCGCAATTTGGCCTCCAATATATTCCCCCATGAACTTGGCGGCGTCAGTCCATTGAAAGCCCTGCCCGGTACCGCTTACACCACCCAAAGTGCCAACATGACGGAAGGTTACCCAATCGTTTTGCAAATTCCAAATCAATATAGGGATAAAGGACATGGAAGCTATTAGTATAAAAACCAGAAACCTACCGCTGATTATTTGCCTGTAATCCTTAATAAGGAGAAAAAGGAGGGTGTAAGGAAGAATGAGTACCATTACATTTTTTGATAAGATACCCAGGGCGGTAGCTATACCGGCAAGGAGCCAGTAGGTCAATCGATGAGAATGGGTGGCTTTCCAGATCAATAGTATGGACAAAGCCCAGAAAAAAACCAAGGAGGAATCCGTGGTGTGAAAAAGGGAAGCCAAATGGTAAAAAGGCATCACCAAAAGCAAAATGGAAGACCAATAAGCAAGTTTGGCATTTTTAAACATGCTTATTGCAAGCTCGAACAGTACCCATGCGGTACCGGCCGCGAAAAATACAGCATTAATTCGAACGGCAAATTCCTTATGGCCAAAGAGGAAGGTGCTGAACCTGTTATAAAGGGCGATCATCAGTGGTTTACTGTAGTAATTCCAATCCAGGTTTCTGGACCATAACCAATATTGGGCCTCTTCTGTGAAAAGGCTCAACGGGGTAAACAGGGTGAACTGTATTTTGAAAAACGAAACGACTGCCAGGGAAATAAAAAGGTAGTTTCGGTATTGCTGCGTTTGGCCCATGGTGGAAATTTTAGGGCAAATATGGTTAAAAATGTTGGAAAAGAGCCAAAAAAAAGGCTGCCCTTTCGGACAGCCCCCAGGGGCGAGCTCCACCCCCATTTAGAACCTTATTGTTTGGCGAGAACCATTTTTTCCTTGTACTTTTTTATTTGCCTTCTCAGGGCTTCAACGGATTCGTCGGCTGCTGCTTCAAAGGAATCGTTTCGGCTCTTGGCAAAAAATTGCCTTCCAGGGACATTCAATTTTATTTCTACGATTTTGTTTTCGCTTTTGTCATTTTTATCCAATCTCATGAAAACTTCCCCATCAATGATCTGATCAAAGTAGGTTTCCAGTTTATCCGATTTTTTTTGGATAAAGTTAATCAATTTGACATCAGCGTCGAAATGAATGGAATGCATTTGTAATTTCATGGTGTTTACAATTAAAAGTTAAACTTTTATTTAAGCTTTAGGATGTGCCTGTTCAAACACAGCCTTAAGTTTCTCTATGGAATTGTGGGTGTAAACCTGAGTAGCCGCCAAACTGGAATGGCCTAAAAGGTCTTTAACGGCATTGAGGTCTGCCCCTTTATTCAGCAAATGGGTGGCAAAAGTGTGCCGGAGTACATGAGGACTTCTTTTGGAAGATTGGACAAAAAGATCGAGATTTTTCCTAACTACACGGTATATCATCATGGGGTATGCTTGCTCCTTACTTTTTCTAACGATAAAATAGTCACTTGTATTGAGAATTGAAAACGTTTCTTCAAATACTTTTTTATAAAGAATAATATTTTTTTTAACCCTGACCGACAGGGGAATAATTCTGTTTTTATTTCCTTTTCCAACAACCTTTACTTGGCTTTCATAAAGGTCGATTTCAGACCATTTCAAGCCTATCAATTCGGATAGTCGCATGCCGGTAAGATATAGAACCTCAAGAATGATCCTGTCCCTTTGCCCTTCGAAATTTTCCTCAAACCTCATTTCTTGCAATATTTCCTCCATAGTAGGTTCCGGGACAAAAGTGGGTAAGACTCTACCTTTTTTCAGGGCTTGGATTTTGTAGGTAGGGTCTTTGGAAATCACCCCACTGCGAAGCAAAAACTTGTAAAAGGAGCGAAGAGTGGCGATTTTCCGATTAATACTGCTGGGTGCAAGAGATTGTTCGATCAAATCGATTACCCAGGCCCTGATATGAGGGTGTTCTGCTATGGAAAACTCTTCGAACTCGAAGGAGGATTTCAAAAAATGCTGAAACTGTTCCAGGTCTTTTTGATAAGCCAAAACAGTATGTGGACTTACCCTTTTTTCGTGCTGTAGGTAGTTGATAAAAGAAAAAAGCATATCGGTTACTTAATTCACCAATATGCCTATTCTTTTCCGAAAAGAAAAGTTAACTGAATTTAATTGTTCTCTTGATCCCGCATTTTTTGGCGGTAAGCAGCACGAATTACTTCAGACCTCCTGGTTATAGAAGGTTTTTCGAAGTGCTGACGGCTCCTCAGTTCCCTGATTACACCTGTTTTGTCAAACTTCTTCTTGAAGCGTTTCAATGCCTTTTCTATACTTTCGTTTTCTTTTACGTTTACTACTATCATATTGTACACCCCCTTTCAAGCTTGCAAAGGTATAAGATATTTTCTTCAATAAAAACCTTTTGTGAAAAAAGGAATTAGGATGAGTATAGCCTACCTTTTTTTACGGATTTGATGTCTCAGGGTAAACCTGAGGTTCTCGTAGTCAAATAAGGTGTCAAATTCGTATTCTCTTTCAATGGATTTAAGAAACCCAAGTTGGATTTGCAGGTTTTCGCTTAGGAAGTATTTTACACCAAAATAATACCGGAGCGTATTTAGCCATTCATCTATGGAGTCATTGACCATGATTTCAGCGTTGGTTTCAAAATTTAGGTGCCCTCCTTTTTCCTCTTTGTCCAAAAGGTTGATGTCCATAGCCATCATGTACCTGGACCTGAGGGTGAAGCTGTACGTCCCTGATAGTTCCTCTGTCACCTTCTCTTCACTATTTATATGCCTGACGGTGTCCCCCACAAATCGTTGCTCTATTCTGATCCGGTGGTTAAAAGAAAACCTGTCCTCACTGTAGGAGAAATTCACCTCTTGGTGAGGGCGGATTTCGGGTTGGATCACATCCGTAAAAAGGCTATAAAGCATAGAATAGGATATTCCGCCCCCGTAGCTTACCCAGTCTTTTTTTTGGTGCAAGAGACTTGCCCTACCTATACTTTGATATTGTCGGCTTTCTTCAGCAAACCTTCTGTTGTCCAGTTCAATTCCCAAATTGGTTTTTTCCCCGGTCTCCACTTCCAGAAAATACCTAGTCCAGTAAAGCCATCCCTCTTCAAAAGTGGAAATTTGGGCTTGTGCACCTGTTTGCAGGAAGAAGGTTACCAACAAAAAGAAGAACCATCTCCCTAAAAGAAAAGGGTTGGAGTTTTTCGACAAGTTTTTTAAAAGATAAAGTATAGGCCTGTTTTGAAGGGAAAAGGCACAAATTCAAAGCCAACTTTAGAATGCCTTCGATTTATTCAAGAATGCACTTGGCAATCACCAATTTTTGAATTTCAGTGGTACCCTCACCTATAGTACAAAGTTTGACATCCCGGTAATACTTTTCTACTGGATAATCTTTGGTAAATCCATATCCACCGAATATCTGTACTGCTTCATTGGAAAGTTTTACCGCAACCTCTGAGGAATAATACTTAGCCATGGCACTTTCAAGCTTCACCGACTTCCCTTCGTTTTTCATAGCCGCTGCCCTGAAGGTCAATAACTTTGCAGCATCCAATTCCGTGGCCATTTCGGCAAGTTTGAAAGATATACCCTGAAAATCTGAGATGGGACGGTCAAATTGATGCCTTACTTTTGCATATTGCAAGGAAGCCTCCAACGCTCCTTCCGCAATACCCAATGAAAGAGCAGCTATGGAAATCCTCCCTCCCTCCAGGAGTTTCATGGACTGGATGAACCCTTCCCCCACTTTTCCTAAGACATTCGATTTA
The DNA here is from genome assembly GCF_003347495.1 of Pleomorphovibrio marinus. GTDB lineage: Bacteria > Bacteroidota > Bacteroidia > Cytophagales > Cyclobacteriaceae > Pleomorphovibrio > Pleomorphovibrio marinus. The sequence goes on along the minus strand of NZ_QCXY01000009.1, from coordinate 170,214 downwards.
TGCAGCCTACAGTCCTCAAAAATCAATTCTGCAGTTTCGGAAGTTCTCATGCCGAGTTTGTCCTCTACCCTGCCCCCTCGAAAGCCTTTGGTGCCTTTTTCAACAACGAATGCAGTCATGCCACGGGAGTCCCTCACTTCCCCTGTACGGGCAATCACCACAGCCACATCCCCGGATACCCCGTGAGTGATGAAATTTTTTGTCCCATTGAGCACAAAGTAATCGCCATCCTGCTTAGCTACGGTTTTCATATTTGCGGCATCAGAACCGGTATTGGGTTCGGTGAGCCCCCAAGCACCCAGCCATTCACAGCTAGCTAGCTTGGGTAGGTATTTTTGTTTTTGTTCCTCATTACCAAAAAGCATGATGTGCCCGGTACAAAGGGAATTGTGTGCCGCCATCGACAGGGCTATTCCCGGATCCAGTTTAGCCAATTCCACAATTGCAGTGATGTATTCAAAATAACCAAAGCCGGATCCACCGTAATTGGTCGGTACTAGGACACCCATTAGCCCCAGTTTACCTAGTTCTTTGATAAGCGATAGTGGGAATTCTTGCTTATCATCCCACTCCTTGCGGTATGGAGTGATGGATTTAGCTCCAAAATCCCGAATCATGTCAGCAATCATGACTTGATTCTCATTGAGCGAAAGATGGTTCATAATAAAATTTAAGTTAAGTGTGTATTAGGCTGTTTTATATTTTAGGTATACTTTTTTTGATCCAGAAAGTTTCATCTGTTTATAATTTGTTTTTTTATTGGTCAGACCTGACTGCCATGCCTTCGGCAGGTAAACCGTCAGGCAGGTAGCTTGCCCCCAACTGGATTCAGGGGACTAGTTCCTGGAATCCCTTCCTGTGGCGAATTCGTCATGCAAGTTTCAAAGTACTGGTAAAATCCCCAATAGTTTTCCAAAAATAGCAGGAAGACTTATATTTGGTTCATGGAAAAGATTTTAATTACAGGGGGAGCAGGTTATATTGGTTCCCACACGGCGGTAGCACTAGTAAATGCGGGCTATCAGCCCATTATTATCGATAATTTTTCAAATTCCGACAAAAGTGTGCTAAATGGCTTAAGGAATATATTGGGGGAGGAGGTTCCCTACTATGATGGTGACTGTAATGATGCGGATCTCATGAAAAAAATTTTCACAGAAAATGCATTGACGGGGGTGATTCACTTTGCGGCTTACAAGGCAGTTGGGGAAAGTGTTGCCCAGCCCCTGAAATACTACAAAAATAATGTGGGGTCCCTATTATTGCTCATAGAAACGATGCAATCTTTTGGGGTGAAAAGCCTGGTTTTTTCCTCCTCTTGTACGGTATATGGCCAGCCCGATCAACTGCCTGTAAGGGAGGACACCCCTAGGAAACTCGCCGAGAGTCCCTATGGCAACACAAAGAAGATTTGTGAAGATATCTTATCTGACGTGACTAGGAGCAAATTAGGCTTGAAAATAATTTCCCTTCGATATTTTAACCCTATTGGAGCACACGAAAGTGCAGAGATAGGTGAACTTCCTTTGGGGGTTCCCGCTAATTTGGTGCCTTTTGTCACTCAGACAGGCGCAGGTATCAGGAAAGAACTTACAGTCTACGGAGATGATTATGCTACTCCAGATGGAACCTGCATAAGGGATTATATTCATGTCATGGACCTGGCAGATGCACATGTGAAATCCATAGAATACCTCAAGGATAAACCAGTGGATTTTTTTGACTTGTTCAATGTGGGCAGGGGAAAAGGCAATACAGTAATGGAAGTAATAAAATCCTTTGAAAAGGTGAGCGGTAAGTCACTAAACTATAAAATTGGAGCAAGAAGGCCAGGGGATGTGGAGAAGGTATGGGCCGATACTACTAAGATTTCCGAGAAACTAAAGTGGAACCCGCAATATAATCTCGAGGATGCCCTAAGGGATAGTTGGAGGTGGCAACTTTCACTTCCCCTTTAATAAGCCTTAATTAACTTTATTGTCAAAGACCGAAAGATGAAAAATCTCATCATTTGCCTTGTCCTTTTGGCCTGTTGCTCTGTCAAAGAAGAAAACTCGATTTGGGAAGAAAAAGAAAGGCCAGTGGATTTGGTATACCCACTTTTGGATGCCGCAAATTCCCGCTGGTTTTATTTTAGTTCCGCCACCAGGCCATTTGGTATGGTAAACTTAAGTCCCGATACCCAGGTTGATGGGGCCTGGAACAGCGGATATAGGTATGACACAGACACAGTGAAAGGATTCAGCCATGTACATGCCTGGCAGATGTCTGGAGTATCTGTGATGCCACTTGCTTTTAAAGGCAATGCTGTCTCTTTCCTAGATGATTACTATTCTCCATTTTCACACGACAGTGAATTGGTGGAAGCTGGATACCATAAGCTGTATCTGGATCGGTATGGGATAGATGCAGAACTTACCGCTACACATAGGGTAGGAATTCATCGATATACTTTTCCAGAAGACAAGGATGCAGGGGTTTTATTTCAATTGGCAGGTACTCTTGGGCCTTGCGAAATGGTGGATGGGAAACTGGAGCAAAAGGATAAGCGTACTTTACTGGGGCAAGTCACCAATTCTCCTACCTCCCGGAGACCGAAGCCCATCACTGTATTTTTCAAGGTGGAGTTTGACCAGGATATTCAGGGTCTGGTTTATTCAAATGAGTCCGAAAATACCATTGTGGATTTTGGTGCAGGGCTTAACAAACCCCTTCATATGAAAGTTGCCATTTCTTATACCAGTTCCGAGAATGCAGCCAACAATCTAGAAGAGGAACTGAAAGGTTGGGATTTTGATGGGGTAGTGGAAGAAACCCAGGAGGTTTGGAATGAAATGCTGAGCCGGATCCGCGTGGAAGGTAATTCATTGGACCAGCGAAGACGTTTTTATACTGATCTTTGGAAAGCTTTGCAAGGCAGAAGAACCCTTTCGGATGTCAATGGAGCCTATCCGGATAATACAGGGGAGGAATTCCGTATTGGGCAAATACCATTAGACGAAAGTGGAAAGCCAAAATTCAGGCATTTCAATTCGGATTCCTTTTGGGGGGCACAATGGACCATTGCAGTGCTTTGGGGCCTGGTTTACCCGGAGATTGTGGAAGAGTTTTGTAACAGTTTTCTCCAATATTATCAGGATGGGGGACTTATCCCAAGAGGCCCCTCTGGTGGTAACTACACCTATGTCATGACTGGAGCGTCTTCCACTCCTTTTTTTGTAGGAGCTTTTCAAAAGGGAATAAGAGGGTTTGACGTAGAGAGGGCTTATGAGGCTCTGAGAAAAAACCACCTGCCCGGTGGAATGATGAGCAAGTCTGGATACGAGCACAAAACTGCTTTTGGTGGTGGGGTTGAATATTACATGGCAAAGGGATTTGTGCCTTATCCAAACCCAAAAGGAAGGTTTGGAGGTCACGAGCAAGGGGCCGGGCAGACCTTAGAGTACAGTTATCAGGACTGGACACTGGCACAGTTGGCAAAAGCACTTGGAAAAACAGATGACGAAGCTTCTTTCTTGCAAAGGTCTGGCAACTATAAACATGTTTATGATGGTGAGACAGGTTGGATGAGGCCGAAAGATGAGAATGGCGAATGGCTGCAACCCTTTGACCCTTATGATTATGCCAATGGTTTCGTGGAGGCGAATGCGGCGCAGTTTACCTGGTTTGTCCCCCATGATTTACCGGGTTTGGCAGAATTGATGGGTAGCAAAGAAAATGCTGCGGAAAAGCTTCATCGCCAGTTTGAAGAGGCTGAGCAACTGGGCTTCACATCAGGGACTTCCCATGCTGTAGAAACTCACCCAGAGTATAGGAGGATTCCCATTAACTATGGTAACCAACCCTCCATGCAAACGGCCTATATTTTCAACTATTTGGATAGACCGGATTTGACACAATACTGGTCCAGGAAGGTGCTCAATGTAGCATTTAGTGCACTTACCCCAGAATTGGGGTATAACGGAGACGAGGACCAGGGACTAATGGGTTCTTTGGCCGTATTGATGAAACTGGGTCTCTTTCAAATGAACGCAGGCACAGAAGAAAACCCAATCTATGAGATTGGCAGTCCCATTTTTGATAAGGCAACGATACAATTGAACCCGGATTTCTACTCCGGTGGTGAATTAGTCATAGAGGCAGAAAACAACAGCAATGAAAACTACTATATCACGAAAAAATCCTGGAATGGGAACAGCATCGCTGGATTTGGCTTAAGGCATAGGGACCTCATTCAAGGAGGGGTATTGAGGTTAGAAATGAGTGATTCAAAACCATGATTTTGGATTTGACCTGATAGGCAGACAAAAAAAGAGGACCGCTACCTTGCCTTTCACGGTTTTACCCTAATGTTTTACCGAGGTCTGGGGCATTGCGGGCTCTTGGTGTTTTATCACCAATTTATTTTTAGAGTGGTTTTTGGAGGAGTTAGTGAAGTAGTTATCATATACCCGGCTGGTTTGTTTTATTATATATAGTACTTTTGTAGCTCCATGGCGTAATTCATGTATACCTGGGACAATCAATAAAAAGCAGTAATTCAATTTCACTATTTTGGCCTTAATCAAGAACGTTTTCCTTTCCCAATTCCTAGCCATGGTAATTTTGCTTTCCTGTGATTCAAAGGACCAAAAGGAGGAAAAAGACAGCGAAAAGACTACCACAGCGAAAGTGGAGCCGGAAAAAGAAGAGGTGTTGGACGGAAGTCAGTTATCCCGCCGTTATTGTGCTGGGTGCCATCTTTATCCATCTCCGGAATTGCTCGATAAGACCACCTGGGAAACCTACATTTTGCCCAGAATGGGGAATTATTTTGGTCTCTATGAATCGGATACTACAAGGGAATTCTTACTCGAAAAAGGAAGACCTGGTGAGCTTGTGGAAAGGAGACAGGTGTTTCCCAAGACCGCAACTTTGGACTCCTCCATATTTGAAAAGATAAAGGCTTATTACATTGAAGAGGCTCCTGAGAAACTGGATTTACCCGAATACCCCAAACCCATAAGGGGTATTCCTGGGTTTGAGGTTAAAATCCCCCCTTATAGGGTAAAGCAGCCCATGACCTCCATGGTGAAATTTGGAAGGAACAACCGGATTCATGTAGGTGATGCCGGCAGGTCTCTATACAGTATTTTGGACTCTGAAATGACCTTACTACGCTCAGCTCCTGTCCCTCAGGGCGCTGTTTGGGTGGAGGAAGGCAATAGCACCTATGTGTTGGCCATGGGAGCATTCAACCCTACCGATATGGATAATGGCGCCCTTCTGGAAATGCCAAACGCAGATATTACCAGAGCCAGGCTGCTTATAGACCAGCTTCAGCGTCCGGTACATGTAGTGGCAGGAGACCTGGACGGGGATGGAGAGGAAGAGTTTGTGATTTGTGAATACGGCAAACATACTGGAGCTTTGGCATGGTACAAAAAACAGGCAAATGGTGAGTATTTGAAAAGGATTTTAAAAGACATCCCAGGAGCCACTAAGGCATACCTTGAAGATATGAATGGAAATGGAAGGCTGGACATTGTCTCTTTGTTTGGCCAGGGGGATGAGGGGATTTTTATTTTTTGGAACCAGGGTAACGGAAGGTTTGTCGAAGAGCCGCTGGTACGATTTCCCCCATCTTATGGATCAAGTTATTTTCATCTTTTTGATTTTAACGAAGATGGGCATCTGGACATCATTTATACTGCGGGTGACAATGCCGATTATGACCCTGTATTGAAACCCTACCATGGGGTGCGCATCTATTTAAACGATGGTAACAATCGATTTAAGGAAGAATTTTTCTACCCTATGCATGGAGCCTATATGGCCATTCCTCATGATTTTGACGGGGACGGCAATATGGACATTGCGGCTATATCCTTTTTTCCTGATTTTGAAAATGGGGCCGACTTGGGGTTTGTCTTGTTAAAAAACCAGGGACAGATGGAATTTCAACCTTATACTTTTGAGGAGGTACAAGATGGGAGGTGGATAGTGATGGATGTAGGAGATGTTGACGGGGATGGGGATTTGGATTTGATCCTTGGGGGGATGGTATTTGGCACTGACTATCAGGCGGCATTTGACAGATGGATGGACAAAGGTATTCCCTATTTAATCCTTGAAAACAAGGCGGCTAATTAGGGGATATAACTCTATATCCTGGGAATTTTTTTTATCACTGTGCCCGATTTATCCTTGAGGTATCAGGGGTAAAGGGGTCGAAAGGATAGGTTTCAGGCAAGACCTTGATTCCGGTTGATACTTTAATGGGCGAATTCCCTGCATAGGTAAGCTCCACAAAATGGCCTTTCCAGCCCTTCTCCGGGGCTTCTATGGGGATTTCGTAGTGTCCATCTTCAGAAAGGCTGATAGTGGTATCCCTCCACTTAGGCCCAAGGACATAAATTCGGAAGTCCCTGGCATCAGGGTTGGTGGCTTCCCATAACTTTACTTGAACTGGGCCGTTTTCCGGATCCACCTTTATTTTGATATGGGTGTCGGTGATTTCCCAGGAATACCTGGGACGCTCCTCCTCCTCGACCAAGCGCTTAAAAAACCCGGCCAATACTTGGGCAGCATCTGTGTCCTTTAAGGAGTGACCGGTGTTTGGCACATAAAGGAGATGTTTTTCCCCTTCGATTTTCTCCCAGTAAAACCTCCAGCTATCGGGTAGAAAAAACTCATCCCCAGATGCATTAATCAGCAATTTGGGAATATCCTTGACCTGCTCGAGATAGTTTAAAGGATCTGTAATTTCGAGTAGCCGGTCATATTCTTCCGTGTTCATCCAGTCCATTATACCTTCTCTTTCATAGTCTTTAATTGCAGGGGACCATTCCCCATAACTTCTCCAATGGTGTTTAAAGGAAGGTATTAGGTCCAAAAGATCTATGACTATGGGAGCCATCCCAATCACCCTTTCGTCCATAGCAGCTGTAGTCCAGGTAGTCCAGCCTCTTTTGGACGCCCCGGCCACCATGTACTTATCAATGGTTGCCCCATGATGTTCCTGAGAGAACTCAGCTACAGCATCTACAGCAGTCATCACCGCCCTTGTCATGGGTAGTCGGGCCAGCCATTCAGCCTCCTCGTTTTTTGCCCCTCCTTCCAGAAATTTCCTCCAACCATATGCAATGATGGCGTCTTCGGTGCGATTTACCAGGCTATCCCCCACAAAATTCAACGGTTGAAAAGGTATATTATGAATATAAATGGTAGGAGCCCCGGTGGCCATGGCCAATTCTGAGGCTTCCTTTGTAGGGTTCTCCGGTAGCTTGGTGTTTTGGCTTCCTCCTCCAATAAAAACGATAGAAACATCCGACTTGCTGTTTTTTGGTAATACCACACTCACCCAATGCCACCACTGGGTCTTGTCCACTATCTCCTCTGAAAGCCAATTCAGGGATTCTACCCGAAGCACATAATAATCATAGGTGTTCTCATTTCTCTCATGAACCAACTCGTACTTTAATTCCCGGTTTTCTTTGGACACATACTCCTTGAGCGGATTGGAGGGTTGGGGATTCTCCGATGGTTGCCCATGCTTCACAGTTGGTTGACAAGCACCAAAAGAAATCAGTATTAGTAAAAATGGGATATTTAACCCTATGAAAACATTTAATAATTTTTTCATTTTGTGGACTATAGTTTAAATGCCAAGGATAATACTTCTTTTTTTACAAATATTACCATTCTCAAAGAATTTTAACTAACTTATTTTGACCAATAGTTTTGTAACTTTCTGCTTTAAGACAACCAGTTTATCTCTCTACCATGATTAAATACCTGATTTATAATTGTATAGCAATTTCAATATTGGTATTAGCTTCTGTATGGGGTACCGCTGGTGAATCAACGGCAAATCTAAAAAATAAAACAGTCTGCTTGGATCCGGGCCATGGAGGCACCTCGGATACAGACCAATACAGGGTGGGTCCAACTGGTGAAAGGGAGGAATGGGTTAATTTAAGAGTCGCTCTACATCTCAAAGAGAAATTGGAGAATGCCGGAGCAAAGGTGATCATGACAAGGGATTCTGACGAGTTTATCCCCTTGGATAGGAGAAGCGAAATTGCCAAAGACTCCAATGCGGACATTTTCCTGTCCATTCACCACAATGCGACCGCTGATACCGCGGTGAACTTTCCCATTGTTTACTTTCATGGCAGTGCCACAGAAAACCTTGCTGGAGTAAAACTGGCCCAATTAGCTGCTCAAAGGTTTAGAGAGCATCTTTTCGGAAATGCAGTGCCTGTGAGTGTGGTTTCGGATTTTACCATTTTCCCCTCCTCCGGAGCAAGTGTACTCCGTGGGACATACGGTATTCCTGGGATAGTGGCAGAGGCTTCCTTCTTTTCCAATCCATCGGAGGAGCAAAGGCTAAAAGTGAAGGAATATAATGAACTTGAGGCAGAGGCCTATTTTTTGGCAATAAGGGATTTTTTTGAACTTACCCCTCAATTGGTAATTCATGATAAAGTAGAACCTAATGAACTTCCCATATTTGAGGTTCTTCAAGAGGCCGAGCGGATGAGACCTGAAGCCAAGTTATGGAAAGAACACGTTGAGCAGGCAAAAAAGCTATTTGAATCCGGTGATTTGGACAAAGCCTTTGAGCTATTTACCCAATCAGCAAAATCCTTCCCTGACTCCTATGTGGCTGGTGAAGCAATGAGATATAGAGTAAAAATTCTGGAGCTAAAGGATAAGACCAATCAAGCAGATAAGGAACGAAGAAGGCTTCATGCTTTTTATCCAGAAGAATGAGTCCTGAACTTACTTAATCTCCCGAAGTAACTGCTGATTAACTTTTTCGAGCCATTCGATGGTGGAATTAATTTTGGGCTCCAGATCTGATGAAGGTAGGTTGTCCTCTGGGGCACCTTCTACTTCCCGTATTAACTTGCTTAGTGGATGGATTTTTATATTGTCAATGCTGGGTTTAATTTGATGAGCTAAGCTTTTTATTTGCGCCAAATCGTTGTTTTCCAAGGAGGCTTTGAACCCGGTAATGGTGGTTTCGGATTGATCTATAAAAAGCTGAAGCATTTGTTGGACAAAGTCCCTACTCCCACCACTAATTTCTTCAAGATCGGAAAGATCATAAAGTTTCTCTCCTTTGTTACCTTCATTCATGGTATGCATAATAGGTACAAAATAGGTACAAATTTTTATAGGGCAAAAATACGCATACTTATTGACATTTCGCTTTTCGATTTTTCCCCTTTTTAGATTAAGCCAAAAAAAAATAGCCTTAAATTGCGTCCCGAAATGGAAAAATAATACGGGAAGGATACAATTTGATATGACGAATTTGAATCATTATTTTAAGATTGCTGAAGAACTAGGAATACAATTAAAACAGGTGGATAGTACGGTGGCACTTCTGGATGAGGGTGCTACGGTACCGTTTATCTCAAGATATAGAAAAGAAGTCACTGGAAGCCTCGACGAGGTACAAGTAGCTGCCATCAGGGACCGGGTTCAACAGCTGAGGGATTTGGATAAGCGAAAAGAGGCGGTTTTAAAATCCATAAAAGAGCAAGGGAAGCTTAGTCCTGAGTTGGAGAAAAAGATAGAGGGCGCTGAGACTATGGCCACCTTGGAGGATATTTACCTCCCTTATAAACCAAAGCGCAGAACTAAAGGCACTGTGGCCAGGGAAAAAGGTTTGGAGCCCTTGGCCAACCAACTTTTTGAACAAGCAAAGGGAGTAGACCCTGCTGCGCTAGCCCTTGAATTCGTGAATGAGGAAAAAGAGGTACTTACCACGGAAGATGCTCTTCAGGGAGCAAGGGACATTATTGCAGAATGGATAAACGAAGATGCAAGTATCCGGAAATCGCTTAGGGAGTTGTTTATTGAAGAAGGGGTTTTTACCTCCAGGGTAATTCCGGGAAAAGAGGAGGAGGCCCAAAAATACAAAGATTACTTTGAGTGGTCTGAACCAATAAAAACTGCCCCATCCCACAGAGTTTTGGCTATGAGACGAGGTGAAAAGGAACTTTTCCTAATGTTGGATGCCTGTCCAGAGGAGATGGATGCCGTTTCTATCATCGAAAGAAGAATCCTTAATGGAGATCACCCCACAGCACAACAAGTAAAATTGGCCATAAGGGATAGTTATAAGCGCTTGCTAAAACCTTCCATGGAAACCGAAGTTCGGCTTTATTCCAAGAAAAAGGCGGATGAGGAAGCTATCCGTGTTTTTGCCGAAAACTTGCGTCAATTGCTGTTATCCGCTCCACTGGGAGAACGGGCGGTAATTGCCATAGATCCGGGTTTTAGGACAGGTTGCAAGATGGTAGCTTTGGGAAAACAAGGGCAATTTTTGGAGTATGCAACTATCTTTCCGAATGAACCCCAACGTAAAACAGCAGAATCGGGAGCTATATTAAAGCATTGGGTGGAAAAGCATCACATTACAGCAATAGGTATAGGAAATGGAACTGCCAGCAGAGAAACTGAATCTTTTGTGAGAGGTCTGGGGTTAGAGGGAGTTATTGTTGTAATGGTGAATGAAAGCGGGGCTTCTATATATAGTGCCTCCGAAGCGGCCAGGGAAGAGTTTCCAGATCAGGACTTGACGGTGCGAGGAGCTATTTCTATCGGAAGGAGGCTTATGGATCCCTTGGCGGAATTGGTAAAGATAGACCCAAAATCCATAGGGGTAGGGCAATATCAGCACGATGTGGACCAAGCCGCCTTGAAGAATTCCCTAGATGATACGGTAATGAGTTGTGTGAATGGTGTAGGTGTGGAAGTGAATACTGCATCCAAGCAATTGCTCACTTATGTTTCCGGATTAGGGCCCTCACTTGCCCAAAACATTGTCCATTATAGGGATGAGCATGGCCCTTTTAAAAGTAGGGAGGAAATCCGGAATGTGCCTCGTCTAGGGGAAAAGGCTTTTGAACAGGCAGCAGGGTTTCTTAGGATCCGAAATGGGGAAAACCCATTAGATTCCAGTGCGGTTCACCCAGAACGGTATGGCTTGGTGAAAAAAATGGCTAAAGATATCGGATATGAATTGAACCAGTTACTAAAAGAAAAAGGAGTTACTGAAAAGATTACTCTCGAAAAATATGTAAGTGATGAGGTGGGGCTACCTACCCTTCGGGACATCTTGGAGGAATTGGCCAAGCCTGGCAGGGATCCGAGGGAAAGCTTTGAGGTGTTTGAGTTTCAGGAGGGTGTAAATACCATGAAGGACTTGAAGGTGGGGATGAAACTACCAGGAATTGTTACCAACATCACCAAGTTTGGGGCATTTGTGGATATTGGGGTACATCAGGATGGCCTGGTGCACTTAAGTCATCTTGCAGACAGGTTTGTGAAAGATCCAACGGAGGTAGTGACAGTAAATCAAAAAGTGGAGGTTACCGTGGTGGAGGTAGATATTGCTAGAAAGAGGATTGCATTAAGTATGAAATCCGATCCATTCGGGGAGAACCCCAAAGGTAAGGGCAAAAGAGGAAACAAAAAAGAGGAAGCCGGCGATGGTGATTTGGCCACCAAACTTGCTATGTTAAAAGGGAAATTTAACAAGAACTAAAGGCATTAGGATGAATAGGGAGCAAAAAGGCTCCCTATTCATTTAACCGTGCTTATAGTCTTGCATCTACTTTGTCCTTGTCCAAAACAGCCTTCACGTCAAAGACTACCTTATATTCGGATTTTTGTATGGGAAGTGCCCTGAATTCCTTATGCGCCACTGCCAAAATCACGGCCGAGTATTGGTCCAAGTCAGGGGCAATTTCTCCTCCTATCATGCTAATGCCATACTCTTCCTTTACTTCTTCAGGATTGGCCCAAGGATCATATACGTCTACAGCCATGTCGAAAGACCTGAGCTCCTTGTAAATGTCGATCACCCGGGTGTTACGTACATCAGGGCAGTCTTCTTTAAAGGTAAAGCCCAATATGAGCACCTTCGAGTCAATTACTTTAAGGTCTTTTCGCATCATCCATTTGATGACTTCCGTGGCCACAAATTTTCCCATGCTGTCATTCAAACGTCTTCCCGCTAGGATGATTTCCGGATGATACCCCACTTCCTGCGCCTTTTGGGCCAAATAGTAGGGATCCACTCCAATGCAATGCCCGCCCACTAGTCCTGGCTTAAAAGGGAGAAAATTCCATTTGGTTCCTGCTGCTGCAAGTACTTCATGGGTGTCAATTCCCATCAGGTTGAATATTTTCGACAACTCATTGACAAATGCGATGTTGATATCCCGTTGGGCATTTTCAATCACCTTGGCGGCTTCGGCCACTTTTATGTTGGAGGCTTTGTGAGTCCCGGCAGTTATGATACTCTTGTAGAGATCATCCACGTAATCGGCCACTTCCGGTGTGCTTCCTGAGGTTACCTTCAAGATTTTCGCAACAGTGTGCTCTTTATCACCCGGGTTGATTCGCTCAGGGGAATAGCCAACATAAAAATCCTTGTTGTAGGAAAGGCCAGAAACTTTTTCCAGTACAGGGACGCATTCATCTTCGGTTACCCCAGGGTAAACGGTGGATTCGTATATCACAATATCCCCATTTCTCAGATATTTACCCACTGTTTCGGAAGCTTTGATCATGGGGGTCAATACGGGCTTATTATGTTTGTCCGTAGGGGTAGGCACAGTAACAATGTAAACCGTAGCCCCTTGGAGCTTTTCAGGGTCCTTGGTTGGGAACAAACCAGCCTTAGGCTCCTTGACCAACACCTCCTGTAAATCCTTGTCCTCGATTTCTCTGGTAAGGTCCTTGCCTTGATTTAGTTCTTCAATTCTTTTGGGGGAAATATCAAAACCAACAACTTGATATTTTTTGGCAAACTCCACCGCAAGGGGAAGCCCAACATACCCTAATCCTATTATGGCGATTTTAGCCTCAGAGAGGTTTTTATTTTCAAATTTCATATGATTATAATTTGTTTTTTAAAGGCCATATAGCCTGCCCCGAACTCGCTTCGGGAGAATCTCGCAATCTTAATCATTTCCCTGTGTGACACTTGTGTCATGCACGATTTCATTTTGTGAATTAAATATAGCGGATGTACTTCAATTTAAATTAGGTGCAGAATATTTGGGAAGTGTTTGTAAAATAATATCCACGATTCTTGTAGCAGTTTTACCATCCCAAAGTTCCGGAACCTTACCTCTCTTCCACTTTCCAGAAAACAGGTGATTCATAGCAGGTGCAATTGCTTTCGGGTCTGTACCCAACAGCTCATTTGTGCCCTCCAAAATGGTCTCCGGCCTCTCGGTATTGTCCCTGAGTGTCATGCAGGGGATACCCAGGACGGTGGTTTCTTCAGTAATTCCACCTGAGTCGGTGATTACGGCTAGGGATTTTTCGACTAAAAAGTTAAATTCCAAATAACCCAATGGCTCTATCATATACAGCTTATCATGGGATATCCCAATGCTTTGGAGCATCTTTTTGGTCCTGGGATGGACGGGGAATATCAGGGGTAAGTTCCTTGAATTGTCTACGATCTCCTGGATAAGAGACTTCAGTTTTTCTTCTTGGTCTACATTAGCAGGGCGATGAAGGGTCATCACTATGTACTTCTTTTTTTCAAGCCCCACCTCATCCCAAACTGGGGGTTTTGAGAACCTGGGACGGTGTTTTAGCAAAGTATCTATCATGGTATTTCCGACAAAGAAGATGCGGTCTTTTTCAATACCTGAATTTATAAGGTTTTCATTGGCCTTTTGAGAGGTAGTAAAGAAATAATTGGTGATACTATCGGTGACCATCCTGTTTATTTCTTCGGGCATGGACCAGTCACCAGAGCGGATGCCGGCTTCCACATGCGCCACCTTTACATGTAGCTTTTGGGCGGTAATGGCACAGGCCATAGTTGATGTGACATCCCCAACCACCAGGCAGAGAAAGGGCCTTCCTTCGGTCAAAAGAAGTTTCTCATATCCAATCATTATGGCGGCAGTCTGCTCAGCCTGGGTACCTCCTCCTGCACCTAAGTTATGGTGAGGCTCGGGAATGCCAAGTTGTTTGAAAAAATTCCCAGACATGTTCTTATCATAGTGTTGTCCCGTATGGACCAGTCGGAAATCTATTTTTCCCTCTTCTGTTTTTGCTTGATTAATAGCGTCGATGATGGGCGATATTTTCATGAAATTAGGCCTGGCGCCAGCTATAAGGTCAATTAGCATAGGGGATTATATTTTCTAAAAACAAGTGAATCGCAATTAAAGGCTAAAATAAGTGAAGGAAACAGTTCCCAAATAATTTGTTTAGGCAAAAAACTCTATTTCTGGTGATTAGTGGTTCTCACCAGTTCTCTTTCCTGCAGGTGAGACAAAGGTATTAATGATTTTCAAAAAAAAGAAAGTTTTTAGCTTTCAATCGCTATAAGGGCAAAAACTGGTCTATGGTCAGAGGCATGGGTTTCCTCTATTACTTCATGTACTTTGGTTTTCATTCCATGATCCTTTCTCAAAAAGATATAGTCCAAGGTTGTTTTTGGCTGATCCTGAGGAAAGGTTGGGGGGCATTTTCCAAGGCAGGAATCCTCGAAATAGGTTTCTAAGTAGGTGATTGGAGCCGATGATCTTTCGCTATTAAAATCTCCTGCCACAATCAGCGGATCGGAATTTTCGATGAAGTATTCATTCAGGTGCTTTGCTTGCATCAAGGTGTTGGCCTCATTGGTGAAATCCAGGTGTGTACTGGCAAATTTCAGCAATTTCCCGGAACCCAAATCCAATTTCACATATGCTACCCCCCTTGGTTCGGTGTTCTCCTGAAAAGGCAACGCAAACCCACCTTTTTCTTTGATGGGGAAAGAAGTAAGTATCGCATTTCCGTACTCCCCTCCATCGTGGTCTATGGATTTGTGAAAATGCCAATCCATGCCAGTCAACCTAGCCAGTTCCTTGGCCTGGTGCAAGTCCTTCCCAGAACGTTCGGTAAAAACGTCTACTTCTTGTAAAGCCACGATTTCAGCACCACTTTCCGCTATTACCTTCGCTATGCCTTCAATATCTATCTCACCGGATATACTTGGGGGATTGCAGTGATGTATGTTGTAGGTCAGTACTCTAATTTCCGTAGGTGAAGGGGTTTTGTGACCCGAATTTGAAAAATCAGGAATGAAAAACATCGCTAAGCCGAGCAAAGCAAAGGTAGGAATTGTAAATAGTATCCTGTTTTCCATGTGG
Organism: Pleomorphovibrio marinus; assembly: GCF_003347495.1. Lineage (GTDB taxonomy): Bacteria > Bacteroidota > Bacteroidia > Cytophagales > Cyclobacteriaceae > Pleomorphovibrio > Pleomorphovibrio marinus. Next base: position 155,047 of record NZ_QCXY01000009.1, on the reverse strand, counting down.
CCTTGGCGGATTGGGTAAAGAGTTTGGTAAAGTTGAAATTTTTATCCCGGTATGGCAAGTTCTCTCAGGATATTGCTAGTTCTTATGGATAGTTGAATTTGTAATTTATGACAAAAAATATGCTTTATGTCAAACGAAAACAGGAATTTATAAAATTTTATTTTATATTTTTTGATAATTACCTAATTAATTTTCATTTTTACATGTTAGGAATTTTATTTGTTAATAGTTTTTTGGTATGCAAGAATTCTGGATCAGTGATCACCCTTGTAGCGATAATTCCCCTGTCACCGTTCAGCTCAACCATACAGGGTTTGGCGGAAATGAAGCCCTTGTTGATATTCTGGACTTAGCATGTAGTATTTCTGGTGTATCGGCAGCAAGGGTAGAATTAAAAATAGGCGATAGGACAATTTTAGCAGCAGAACTTAATTCCGTTGCTGTTGGTATAGCTTCGGATGAATGTGTTCTTCACACTTTAAAGCTTGACCAGGTCTATGAAAACAGTGTTTTGGGGCAATGCCCTGCTTCTGTTTTTCCTTTTAAAGTAAAGGGAGAACATGGTGCTATGGGCTATTTGATACTTCTAGAAAGCGAAGCCCTCGACTTGCCCCTTGCTGTTAGGAGCCAATTGGAAAAGTTGGCCAACCTTGCTTCAAGGGTATGCAAGGCAAATTTGAAAAGTAGGGTAAAAGAAGGTTTCAGAGAGATTCTCCACGCTCCAAACCTTATTAAGTTTTCCGAATTTTTCGAGCTTTCACCAGTAGGTATAGCGTTGACGGATTTAAAAACAGGACGCTTTATCGATGTCAATTCAGCACTGATTAAGTCAGCAGGATATACCAGGGAGGAATTTCAAGAACTCACTTTTTGGGACATCACTCCCAGCCAATACCATAAGGAGGAGGAGCAATTGGTAGAAAGGATGGCCGAGAATACACATTTTGGACCTTATGAAAAAGAGTATATTAAAAAAGATGGGTGTAATTTCCCCGTTTTGTTGAAAGGGATTAAATTTCAAAATGAAAAAGAGGAGTGGTTTGTATTATGTGTAATCCAGGATATTTCGGAGCAAAAACAAAATGAAAACCAACTAAAGGAGGCTATTGAAGTAGCTCAAAATGCAAATAAAGCCAAATCGGATTTTTTGGCAAACATGAGTCATGAAATCCGCACCCCACTTAATGGGGTAATAGGTTTCACTGATCTTCTGATGAAGACACCTCTTACAGAGACGCAACTCCAATATATGTCTACCGTGCACCATTCCGCACATTCCCTTCTAGACCTTATCAACGACATTTTAGATTTTTCTAAAATTGAAGCAGGGAAAATGGAGCTTTCGGTGGAGAAGACAGATATCTTTCGGCTTGGTTCACAAGTTTCTGATGTTACCAAGTACCAAGCTCATAGCAAAGGGCTGGAGTTGGTGTTGAAAATCTCCCCCTATTTGCCGCGGTATTTTTTCTTAGACAGTGTGAGGATAAGGCAGGTACTGATTAACCTACTCACAAATGCCATCAAGTTTACCAAAAAAGGAGAAGTAATCCTTGAAATCAAAGAACTGGTAAGGGGGGAATCTGGAACAGGGACTTTCAGGTTTTCTGTCAGGGACACTGGTATTGGTATCGCAAAGGAAAAGCAATTGAAAATTTTTGAGGTCTTTGCCCAAGAGGATGCCAGTACCACTAGAAAATACGGAGGTAGTGGTTTAGGTTTGGCAATTTCCAACAAGTTGCTGAACCTTATGGGAAGCGAATTGAAACTGAATAGCCATCCCGGAAAAGGGAGTGAGTTTTATTTCGATCTCAGTGTTTCCACTAAGGTTGGCGAAAGTTTTTCTCCCCAAAAAGCTTTAGGGATAAATCGGGTGCTCGTGGTAGACGATAATGCCACCAACCGTGAATTGATACAAGAGGTATTGATCCGGGAGGGGATTAATGTGGATCAGGCCGAAAACGGCATGGCGGCCTTGGAGTTCTTGTCAAAAGGCAACAAGGTGGATCTTATTCTGATGGATTATAGAATGCCTTACTTAAATGGAATAGAGACGACAATGAAAATAAGGAAAGCTAATTTTACTTCCCTTGTTGATGTTCCGGTCATTATCCTCTCCAGTTCTAGTGAGGAAGAACTGGATGAGCAAACAATGAATAAGCTCAAAATTAGCCAAAAACTGGTGAAGCCCCTGCGTTCTGAACAACTGTTCGAGGCATTTCACAACATTCATTTTCCCGCCCCGATTGTAGAGCCCCGAACAGATGCTTTGGATTTTTCCGGGCTTTTTGAAAAAAGAAATATTTCCATTATTGTGGCAGAGGATAATCCGGTGAACATGAAGCTGACTAAGATTCTCCTTTCCAAAATCAGTCCCAATTTTGAGGTTCGGTCTGTGGAAAATGGCATGTATGCCTATGAAGAATTTATGAGACAACCCTCCGATTTAGTATTGATGGATGTTCAAATGCCAGTAATGAATGGTTATGAAGCTGCCCAGGCCATAAGGAATTTGCCATCTGGTAAAGAAGTGCCCATTATTTCCCTCACCGCCGGAACCGTGGCTGGAGAAAGAGAGAGATGCCTGGAGGCGGGTATGAGTGATTATCTTTCCAAACCGATTGCTCAAGAAAAATTGGTCAAAACCCTCCTTAAGTGGCTTAACAGTGGCAATGTGGATGGATTCCCGGAGAAGGAAACCCTGCCAGCTGTCCTCCAAAAAGACGTTAGGTTTGACATAGCACATTTAATTTCACTTTTTGACGGGGATAAGATGATCGCTGAAGAATTACTGAAGATCACGATAAGTTCGCTCTGGGAAGCTATGGAGCAACTGGAAGCTTCCTTACGTACATGCAGTTTGGAAAAGATAAGGGAACTTGGTCATCGGTTAAAGGGGTCGGCAGGTACGGCTGGATTTTACAAGTTGCTTCCTATTACTGATGCCCTTTTATCGGTGCATGAAGGGGATAAAGAGAAAGTAAAGGAACTAGGAGAAAGCTTGCTGGAAGAATTAAAATTGACGCTCATTGAAGTCCAGGGGGTAAAGTTATAGGATCTGCCATAGTTGGAAGGAAGTTAGTGTTTAAGGATTACTTTCTTGGTAATATGTACCAATATAAGATCCAAAAACCATTTTTTGTTACCTTTGCTTTTCTAAACTGAAACCTTCCACACAAAAGTCAACTTAAACCATGCCCGAGGTAAAAATTTTCTCAGGATCCAACACCCAGGATTTAGCGTATAATATCGCCACAGCTTATGGTCAGGAATTGGGCAAATTGACAATCAGCAAGTTCAGTGACGGGGAATTATCACCGAGCTTTAATGAGTCTGTAAGGGGATGCAATGTTTTTCTTATACAGTCCACCAACCCATCCGCAGACAACCTCCTGGAGCTATGCTTGATGATTGATGCAGCCAAAAGGGCAAGTGCCTACAAGGTATGCGCCGTGATTCCCTATTTTGGGTATGCGAGGCAGGATAGAAAGGACAGACCCAGGGTTTCCATTGCGGCCAAATTGATCGCAAATATTCTTACTTCTGCTGGAGCGGATAGGATCATGACCTGTGATTTACATGCTGGCCAAATTCAGGGATTTTTTGACATTCCTTTGGATCATTTGAATGGATCGGCTATCTTTGTGCCCTATTTGCAGAGCCTGGACTTGGGGGATTTAATTTTCGCCTCTCCGGATGTTGGAGGAGTAGGTAGGGCTAGGGCCTATGCAAAGTACTTTAATGCTGACATGGTGGTATGTGATAAGCACAGGAAAAGAGCCAACGAAGTAGCTTCCATGCAGGTAATTGGCGATGTGGAGGGCAAGGATGTGGTGCTAGTGGATGACTTGGTAGACACAGCTGGCACCATATGTAAGGCGGCCCAGATCATTTTGGACAAAGGAGCCAACTCGGTTAGGGCCATATCCACACATGGAGTATTGTCCGGTAAAGCTTACGAGAATATTGACAACTCGGTACTTTCTGAGCTGGTAATCACAGACACCATACCCCTGAGACATGAATCTTCCAAATTAAAGATACTTTCGGTAGCTGAATTGTTTGCAAAGGCGATTCGTGCTGTCACGGGTAATCAGTCCATAAGCGCATTATTTATTCAGTAAATTTATCAATTATTTATTATTCATCTATATATAACTACTTATGAAATCTTTAGAGATTATAGGGTATAAAAGAGCAAATCTCGACAAAAAGGAATTGGCGAAGATAAGGGAAGAAGGGAGCGTTCCCTGCGTTGTTTATGGTCCCGGTATAAAGGAGCAAATTCACTTCCATTCACCAGCAATTTTATTCAGAGACCTTATTTATACTCCGGAGGTACACATGGTGGACCTTAACATTGAGGGAGAAGTAATACAGGCCATTTTGAGAGAAGCCCAGTTTCATCCAGTCAGTGAGGTTTTGCTACATGCGGACTTCTTGGCTTTCAGTGACGAAAAGCCAATCACAATGGAAATTCCAGTGGAAATACATGGGTCTTCTCCTGGAATTATGAAAGGGGGCAAGTTAGAAATGAAATCAAGGACTTTATCCGTAAAGGGTTTGGCTAAAAACCTCCCTGACAGTATACCTGTGAACATCTCTAAATTGGAGCTTGGAAAATCCATTAAAGTTGGCGATATCAGTGTGGAAGGTTTTGACATCATGACCAGTTCCAATGTAACCATTGCCACCGTTGGAATACCTAGGGCGTTGAGAGGCAAGAAAGCAGGAGAAGAGGAAGAAGAAATTTAAGTTTATCAACTTCTTTTTATCAAAAACTTAGTACATCCTGCCTCCACGGGGCGGGATGTTTTGTTAATACCTATATTAGCCGGAAGCTATGAAATACCTTGTGATAGGCTTAGGAAACATAGGGCCTGAATACGAACTAACCAGACACAATGCTGGGTTTTTAACCTTGGATAGGCTTGCGGATAGGGAGTCCTTACAATGGGAATCCGGGAGGTTGGCATTCCACAGCCTTTATAAATTTAAGGGAAGGCAAATACATCTCGTCAAGCCCACCACCTATATGAACCTAAGTGGAAAAGCCGTCAATTTCTGGATGCAGGATTTGAAAGTTGACAGAGAAAATATGCTGGTTGTGGTGGATGACGTGGCCTTGCCCTTTGGTAAGTTGAGGCTAAAAGGCAAAGGTTCTTCGGCTGGTCATAATGGACTTAAGAGCATAGAGGAGGCTTTAGGAGGGCAACTGTATGCAAGGCTTAAATTTGGTATTGGGGATGATTTTCCTAAAGGAAAGCAAGTAGACTATGTTTTAGGAAGGTGGACCCAGGAGGAGATTTCCGAGTTGCCTGCCATAATGGACAATGCCATCGAGGTAATAAAGGCCTTTTGTACTATAGGTATAGAAAAGACAATGAACAGTTTCAACAAATAGATAATACAGTGAAAGACAATGTGGTTAATTTGGGCATTCAGATAGTGCCAAAGAGCAAGACGAAAGATAGCTACGAACTAGTGGATATCGCCATAGAAGTGATAAAAAACTCGGGGGTGAACTACGAAGTGACACCTTTTGAAACTGTTATGGAGGGGCCTCAAGCCTTATTGTTGAAGATAGCCCAAGAGGCACAAGACCAGGTGATGGCTGCAGGTGGAGAAGAAATTTTGGTTTATTATAGGATTCATGCTAGTGCAGAAAGAGATATTTACATGAATGAAAAAGTAAGTAAACACAGGAAAAACGCCATATGAAATAAACAACATTTAAACACCTGTGAAAATGATATTTTTCGGTGTGAAATTAGGTTAGGAAAGAAAAATAATAGTTAAAATTTTGAATTATTTTAACTATTATTTATATATTTGAAGACTTGTTAGTTGAGAAACCCGGAAAAACCAACTTTAATATATGATTGATTTTTTTGGGCTTAAATATGTGTTTAATTCGATATGTTTAAAATTGCGAGTGAAACCCTAAAAAGGCTCAACCTCACATAAAGGTTGTTTTTAGAAATGATTATCAAAAAATATCTTTTAACATGTTATTTTTATGGAAGCACTTACTGAAAAACTATCCCGTGCCAAAAGACTCAATGTCCTGCCTAGATGGATAATTGTATCGCTTGATGCGTTTATTCTTTTTTCTGCCTCATCTTTGGCGTTTTTCATTGTCTTCAATTTTGAGTTTTCCAAAATGCAGGAGTTTGAGGTTTGGCGGGCAGTATTAATCTTCACCATTTTTGGTCTTGGGGTGATGTTTTTCACTAAAAGCTATGAAGGCATTGTAAGGCATACTGGCATGAGGGATGGCGTTTTATTGGGTAAAACGATATTTTTCCTGGCATCAGGAATATCCTTGACAAATATCTTGCTGTTCAACGTTTTTATGCAGCCTTACGTTATGCCCTTTTCCGTGCTATTAGTAGCTGCGATATTTTCCAGTGTCATTTTGATCTTGTATAGGCTGCTGGTAAGGGACCTTTTTTACCGGATCAGAAATATTAATCAAGGTAAAAAAGTAGAGAAAAGAGTGGCGATTTATGGGGCTGGAGAGGCAGGGATACTTACCCATAAAGCATTGATAAAGGATAACCAAATTAAATACACCAATTGTGGATTTCTCGATGATGCCCAAGACAAAAAAGGGAAGTTCATTGAGGGTGTCAAGGTTTTCGGGGATTTGGAGGAGTTGTCCCAGCTTGTCAAAGAACAACAACCAGATGAACTCATAATTTCCATACTCGAAATTTGCCAAGAAAGGAAAAGGGAAATAATCGAGAGGGCTATTGAATTGGATATTCAGGTTTTTACCATCCCTCCTGTGAATCAGTGGGTAAGTGGAGTCTTGCAGCCCAATGCCATAAGGGAGGTTAATATTGAGGACTTGCTTGGAAGGAAAAGCATTTCATTGAAAAATAATAGGGTGACCTCCGAATTAAAATCAAGTGTGGTGTTAGTTAGTGGAGCTGCTGGATCCATAGGAAGTGAGCTGAGTATGCAAATCGCAAGGGCCGATCCCCAAAAGATCATCCTGTTGGATAAGTCAGAGTCTGCTTTATACGACATAGAGCACCAGCTCAGAAGGATGCGGGTTTCGGCCAAAATAGAAGTCATTCTTGCTGATGTAAAAGACAAAGAAGGTATTGACAACTTTTTCCGCATCTATCGTCCAGACTTCGTTTTTCATGCTGCCGCTTACAAGCATGTTCCTATGTTGGAAAAATACCCTAAGGAAGCTATCAGGTGCAATGTAATCGGTACCAAAAACATGGCTGATGCAGCATTGAAATACAATGTGAAAAAGTTTGTTTTCGTCTCTACAGATAAAGCCGTAAACCCGACCAATGTGATGGGAGCCAGTAAAAGACTTGCGGAAATGTACGTGCAAGCTCTCAATCAATACCTTGATTCGGGTGACACAAACCAGCACACAAAATACATTACCACTAGGTTTGGGAATGTGCTGGGCTCAAATGGCTCGGTGATTCCTTTGTTTAGGGAACAAATCATGCTGGGAGGCCCAGTCACTGTAACGGATCCCAATATAACCCGGTATTTCATGACCATACCTGAGGCTTGTGAGTTGGTCTTGGAAGCTGGAGTAATGGGCAATGGAGGGGAGATCTATGTGTTCGATATGGGTAAGCCCATCAAAATATTGGATTTGGCTAAGAAAATGATCCATCTTAGCGGTAAAAAACCTGGAGTAGATATTGAAATTGAATTTTCAGGCTTGAGGGAAGGAGAAAAGCTGTTTGAAGAGTTACTGAACGATACCGAATCCGTACTTCCTACTCATCATGAAAAAATTAAAATTGCCCAGGTAGCTAGCGGATCTTACCAAAACATTTCCAGCTGTATCAACCTGTGCCAGACTTTGGCCGAAGAGGGATCAGATTGGGATTTGGTAGCATACCTTAAGCAACTAGTTCCTGAATATATCAGTCATGTAAGTAGGTTTGAGGCATTGGATCATTTGGAAAGTGAAAAATAATTTGGTGGTTTTTTACTTTATAAAGACTTATTCCATTGCTTGGATTTACCCCATTCTAACTAGAAGCAGTTTTTGGAGTTGCTGAAAGCATGGAATTAAACTTTGTTCCCGGTATAAGGACTTTAAATCGGGAGGCTTTTTGTAATACCTGAACAATTAAAGCTTTTTATTTTCAGGTCCATTCCTATATTATCCATTTTTTGGGATATCGGTAACCTCCTATTTTCCTTTACAGGATACCATTGGAAGGGTGACCCTCAAAACAGCATTCAGCCCTTTTTTCGGAGACATTAATTGCCCAGTTGAAATAATAATTAGGGGGAGGGGGTTCTTTTGGCTCGTGTTGTTTGGTTCGAAAAAGCATTTCCATTTATCCACCTGAGCGGATTATTATCTTTAGGCATATGCTTTTGATTTTCATTTTTGTACTTTTAAGATACTAAAACTAACCATGAACCAGATACTATTGATAGAGGATGACCCTAAACTAAACCAAAACATCAAAGAGGCATTGACGGAGGAGGGGTTTGTCGTGGAGCCGGTATTTGATGGCTTATTGGCCGAAAAATTGATGAGGAGAAATAGTTATGACTGCATATTGTTGGACATAAATCTGCCTGGAAAGAACGGATATGATTTATGCACCGGGTTTCGCCAAGGGGATGCTAAGACTCCCGTACTGATGTTGACGGCTTTTGATGAATTGGAGGATAAGGTGAAAGGGTATGAATGCGGTGCAGATGATTATCTCACCAAACCCTTTTATATGAAAGAGCTGGTATTGAAGGTAAGGTCTCTTATCAAACGTTCACCTGGCATATCCTCTTCTAGGGACTCCAGCACAGAATTCCAGGTCTCGGATATTAGCGTTCTACCAGGTCAAAAAAAGGTGTTTAGGCAAGGAAAGGAAATCCCACTTACTCCCAGAGAATATCAAATCCTCATGAAACTGCTACATGCCAATGGGGAGGTGGTGCCTAAAAAGGAACTGATTAAAGAGATTTGGGGCAAATACCTTGAAACCAACACCAACACTATTGAGGTATATATCAATTTTCTGAGGAATAAGTTGGACAAGCCCTTTGGTAAGGGTTCCATAAAGACCAAAATAGGTTTTGGATATTACTTTGAGGACTGATCCTGCTTCATGAGTATACGGAAAAAAATATTGGTTTACTTTTCTGCCACTGTCATTTCTTTGACGGCGCTTTCCCTTCTGGTGATACATGCCCTGTTTGCCGAGTACCGAGAAGAGGAATTTCAGCAGAGGCAGAAGGAAAAGATCACTACCACTTTTAAGTTCCTCACAGAAACTCAACGCATGGATTCGGACATACTTCAGTCCCTGGAGGAGGTTAGTATTCAGAAAATTTATGACGAAAAACTGCTGATCTATGATGGTAATAAACGCCTTATTTATGAAAGTATTGATGATACCGAAATTGAAAACCCCGAATACTTCTTGGGCCTGCTCTCTGTAGACAATGACTGGATAGAGACCAAAGATGGGCGATACGATGTGGTGGGTATTTATTTCCAATCCAACAACCGCTCATATTACGGGATAAGTAAAGCCTATGATGCCTTTGGCTACACCAAGCTGGAATTCTTAAGACAAGTATTGGTTTTCACATTCATCTTGATTTCGGTTATAGTAATCTTTGTCAGTGTTTACCTTTCCAGAAAGATATCACAGCCCATAACCGAAATCACCCAAAAAATTGATGATTACAATTTTGAAGACGAAAACGACCCCATAGTGGTAAAGGAGAGCGGAAAGGAAATAAGGGTCTTGTCCAATCGGTTTAACGAATTAATGCAACGGATGAAGGAGGCATTTGCATTTCAAAAGCATGCAATCCATCATATCTCCCATGAGCTCAAAACGCCGATTTCTGTGTTAGTCTCGAATTTTGAACGAATGGAAAAGGAGAATGACCTGGAAAAAATCAGGGAATGGATCAATAATCAAAAAGAAGATACCAAGAGCCTAAGTGAGATTATAAATGCCTTGCTTGAGATTTCGAAAGCGGAAACCGGAAAGGATATACTTCAGGACCATATCCGCATTGACGAAATGATATTTGATATTGCCGATGAGTTGAAGGCCTTGGCTTCAGATTTCAATTTTAACATCATCTATGACAAAATAACAGAAGATGAGCGACAACTGACGGTGCGGGGCAATCAGCGTTTGTTAAAATCCGCAATCACCAACCTAATGCTTAACTGCATCCTCTACAGTGATGAACGACAAGCAAAAGTCCAAATCACTCCCCAAGTCTCAAAGCTTGAGGTGGAATTTATCAACAAGGGTCAACCCCTAAGCAAAAAAGACCAGCAATTTTTGTTTCAACATTTTTTCAGGGGGGATAACAGCAAGGGTAAAAAAGGCTTTGGTCTGGGGTTGGTGTTTATCCATAAAATCATGAATTTACACAAAGGGAGTATTTCTTATAGAACCCAAGAAAAGGGGGGAAACATCTTCATCATTTCTTTGCCATTAAGCTGATTTTTATGTCCATTAAGGTCTTTTTAAGCTCCAATTCACCAATTTTGAAGGCTGTTTAAAAAAATCTGATGCGTATTACTATGTACTTGAAGTATTTATTGGGGTTACTAATGGTAACAACTAATTTAATGGGCCATTATGCAATGGCTCAAGAGGAGGGGGACACGGTAATACTGGATAGGAAAAAAAAGCTGATCGACACCCTCACCTATGAAACCCAGTCTGGCCTGCCTATTGCCGCTTCCAAGATTTATTTCACGGATTCCAAATTCGCTTTTTCAGGTTTTGGGGAAAGCAACTTTGTCAATTATAGAGGGCCTAAAAACACCGAAAGCAACGACCTTGAGCTATATTACACCAATTTGCAGCGTTTCGTTGCCTATGCGGCCTGGAAGCCGGTGGACTGGTTGGTGGTATACGGGGAGTTTTTTGCGGAATTCCTCAATGACGGAGCCAACGAACAGGAATTTGAATACTTACCTGAGTTTTTCCTGGATTTTCTGATAGACGAAAGATTCAACGTACGGGTGGGTACGCACCAGCCTGGCATTGGTTTTATCAATAACAACGATGAGCCGGTGATGTTCTATACGGTGAATCGACCGGAGGTGGAAAGGATCATAATCCCTTCTCAGTGGATAGATCTTGGAATAATGACCTACGGTAAGTTATCCGAGGACTTGAAGTGGAGTTTATCCATCTACCAGGGATTGGATGCCAATAATTTGAATGGGAGCACTTTTTTACGCAGGGGAAGAGCAAATGCCCTTCGCTTTAATTTCAACTCCTATTTACTCAATTCCAAATTTGTATATTCGGGAATCAAGGACACGGAGATCTCCGCAAGTGGATTTTGGACAAGGCTGGGAGACAATCAGCAAATTGAGACCAATGACGGTACTGAAAGGGTAAGAGCCAATACCCTATTATTAAGTTCCTATATTCGGCATACCTACAGAAACTGGACTTTTATGGCTTTGGGTACTTATGGGCGGGTAAGCAATACCGACCAATTATATGAGCTGACCCAAAATTCTCCACTTGGCCCCCAAGTTATTGGAAAGGAAGTATATGGAGCCTATACAGAGCTAAGCTATGATATATTGCCGGCCTTGGGATGGGTGAAAAGTGGTAAAAGTGATAAGGATAATATTTTGGTAAAAAGAAACGAATTTTCTCTTCCGATTTTTGCCAGGATTGAGCGGCTGAATACCCATGCCGGCATCCATGAAAACCTTACCGCCATGGACAGGGCACAAACCAACCTCACTACCTTAACTGTTGGTGCAAATTTTAATCCCAGAAGGAATATCGTGGTAAAAAGCAATTACCAATTCAGGTGGAATGATGAACCACTATTAGATATAGGTGAGTATGAAGGGAATAGGTTCGAGTTTGGATTAGGGTTTATTTTCTAGCTGTAAGATCTAGGGAAAAATTACTATCTTTAAACAATCTTAAAACCTATTAAATCAATACATTATGTCAATTAAACACTTCCTGAAGGGGTGTGTCGCAATTCTACCATTGCTAGTTTTTGCATTTTGCACCCCAGAAGCATCCACCTTTGATGAACCCTTCTCCGAAAAACTGCGATTGAATCAAATCGGCTTCTACCCAAACTCCAGCAAGGTGGCAGTAATCTTGTCCGAAGATCCGGAGGACAAGAATTTTTATGTCCTCGATGCAGAATCCAATGAAGTAGTCCATGAAGGAGATCTTAAGGAAGCTGAAAAAAAGACGCTTTCAGAAAAAGTATCATGGATTGCCGATTTTTCCGGATTTGAAGTCGCAGGGAAATACAAACTGGGGGTTCCAGGTATCGGATCCTCTTATGCTTTTACCATCGAAGAAAATGTACATGCCGACCTTGCCAAGGCCTCGCTTAGAGCATTTTATTATCAGCGAATGTCCACGGAACTTCTTCCTGAGCATGCTGGGAAGTGGGCGAGGCCAAGTGCCCATCCAGATGATCAGGTAATGGTACACCCCTCTGCGGCAAGCCCAAAACGACCAGAAGGCACGGTGATTTCCGCACCTTATGGCTGGTATGATGCCGGGGATTATAACAAGTACATTGTGAATAGTGGGATCACCATGGGAACACTTATGTCCCTATTTGAGGATTTTGGCAACTTTGCTGGTGGGCTGGATTTGGAAATACCTGAATCTGGCGATTCCAACCCTGATATTTTAGATGAAATCTACTGGAACCTGAAATGGATGCTGGAAATGCAAGACCCTGAAGACGGAGGAGTTTACCATAAGTTGACCACCGCAAGTTTTGAGGGAAGGGTTATGCCCCATGAGGCTACCAGCCAGCGTTATGTGGTGGCCAAAAGTACGGGTGCAGCTTTGAATTTTGCGGCTGTGATGGCACAGGCTTATAGGGTGTTTTCTACCTATGATCAAGCCTTGTCTGAAAGGTGCCTAGAGGCGTCTAAGGATGCCTGGAGATGGGCCAAGAAAAACCCTAATATTCTCTACCGGCAAAACGAAATGAACCAAAGGTTTGATCCTGATGTGACCACTGGTGCCTATGGGGATAGCAGTGTGGAGGATGAGTTTGTTTGGGCGGCATCAGAGCTCTGGGTCAGTACACAAGATGAAAGCTATTTGGAGGATGTGTCCACGGAGGTTTCCTCCTTTTCTTTGCCAAACTGGAATACGGTAAATTGGTTGGGGTACTATACTTTATTTAGGCATGAAAGGGCAGGTAACAGGATTCCTTTGGAGAATTTTGATGCAGTGAAAGCGCTATTTATGGAAACCATGGATGATTACATAAAAAGTGCCCAAGAAAGTGCCTACCATGTAGTAATGGGACAGGACGTGAAAGATTTTGTGTGGGGGAGTAACTCCGTAGCGGCAAACCAGGGAATTGCCCTGATTCAAGCCTATTTACTTAGTGAGAGGGATGAATATGTGCAATATGCACTTCATAATCTGGACTATATTTTAGGAAGGAACGCCACAGGTTTTAGCTATGTGACAGGCCACGGAAGTAAAACCCCAATGGACCCGCACCATAGGCCATCAGGGGCGGAACCGGATAAAGAACCTATCCCAGGCTTGATAGTTGGTGGGCCAAACCCCGGTCAACAGGATGATTGTGAGTATGAATCGGAGGTGCCGGATGAATCCTTTGTGGATGATTATTGCTCCTACGCTTCAAATGAGATAGCCATTAATTGGAGTGCTCCCTTTGCTTACCTAGTTGTGGCATTAGAAGCTATACATAATTGAGGTAAATCCTTTTTCTTTCTTATTTTTGTGAATGCTTTCTATTAACAACTTATCCTATTACATAGGAGGGAGGCCTCTGTATGAAGAGGCCTCCTTACATATAAAGCCTAAGGACAAAATTGGGCTAGTGGGACTTAACGGAACAGGGAAATCCACCTTGCTTAAATTAATCAGTGGCGATCTTCAACCCAGTGCAGGCGAGATCCAAAAGGCAAAAGACTGCAGTATTGGATTTTTAAATCAGGACTTGCTGTCTTTCCAGTCCGGAGATAGTATTTTAAATGTGGCCTTGGAAGCTTTCAAGGAAACACTTGCCTTACAGATAGAAATTGACAAGGTCCTCAAAAAGATGGAAACTGACTATTCCGATGCTATTATGCAAAAGTTGTCGGATCTACAGGAACGGTTTGAGGCCAATGAGGGGTATACCATCAAAGCCAAGGCGGCAGAGGTGCTAGAGGGTATAGGGTTCTCTACCTCTGATTTGGACCGTCCCCTGAAAACTTTTTCAGGAGGGTGGAGAATGCGGGTGATGCTTGCAAAGCTTTTGTTGGAAAAACCTTCTCTGCTTATGCTGGACGAACCCACCAACCACCTTGACCTGCCCTCCATCCAATGGGTGGAAAATTACCTTAAAACCTATGAGGGAGCGGTAATGGTGGTTTCTCACGACCGAACCTTTCTCAACAATTGCACCAGTACCACAGTGGAGGTGGCAAGACAAACACTCACAAGCTATCCTGGCAATTACGATTACTTTAGGAAAGAGAAGGCGGCAAGAGAAGAAATCCAGCAAAATGCCTTTGAAAACCAGCAGCAAATGATCAAGCAAACGGAGCGTTTTATAGAACGGTTCCGCGCAAAGGCCAGCAAGTCCACCCAAGTCCAGTCAAGAGTGAAGGCACTGGAAAGAATGGATAAGGTATCAGAGGTGGTGAGTGATGAGGCAGCCGTAAACTTTAAGTTTAAGTTTTCTCAAAAATCCGGTAGGGATGTGGTAATACTTGATGGGGTGTCCAAATCCTATGGAGATATCAAAATCCTTAAAAACACCAATGCCAGAATCGAGAGAGGCGATAAAATCGCTCTTATTGGAGCCAACGGGAAGGGGAAGTCTACCCTTTTGAGAATCATTTATGGCAGTGAGCAGATAGATGGAAAAAGGGAAGAGGGATACAATGTGATTAAATCCTTTTTTGCACAGCATCAATTGGAGGCCTTGTTGTTGGACAACGAGATTCTGCAGGAACTCAGCCAAGCAGGAAGTAAAAAGACAGAAACAGAGCTAAGAAGCGTGCTTGGGTGTTTCCTCTTTACCAATGAAGATGTGTTTAAGAAAATCAAAGTATTGTCCGGAGGGGAAAAATCCAGGGTGGCCCTGGCCAAAACCCTGATTTCTGAAGCCAATTTTTTGTTGCTCGATGAGCCTACCAACCACCTGGATATGCTTTCTGTAAATATACTTATACAGGCACTGCAGCAATACGAGGGTACTTTTGTGACTGTTTCTCACGATAGGCATTTCATCAGGGGGGTAGCTAATAAAATTTGGTACATAGAAGACCACCAGATCAAGGAATACCCCGGTACCTATGAAGAATATGAGTATTGGGCACAGCAGCAGCAACAGATTCAAAAGGAAGCCAAAGTGAATGCCGCACCTGAAAAAGTGGTAGAAAAGCCTGCAAGTAAACCCCAAAGGGATGCAGGTATGGATCAGCTCAAAAAAGAGATTAGGACCAAGGAAAAAGACCTTCAGGATCTAGAAGAAAGGGTCACCCAGATTGAAAAGAAGAAAGAGGCAATGGAGGTAAAATTGGCAGACCCCAAACTCTACCAGGATGAGGTAAAACAGGAAAAATTGACCCAAGAATACAAAGAACTTCTTGAGGAGGAAGCCCAGCTCAACAAAAAATGGGAATCTTTGATGGAGGAAATTGATGCGCTTCAAGGGCAAAATTGACCTCCTTAATATGTTTTTGCTCCTGTTGTCGTTTTAAAGTATGGTTAATGATTCTGTTAGGCAGTGTGCCCAGCTAACTACCGTTATGATAAATAAAACACCTGAAATCGAGCCTGTCCTGACGGCAGTCAGGGCATGAGGAGAACCTCACACGAAGGGATGATTATCAAAAGGAGATTCTCCCAAAGTGAATTTGGGACAGGCTATATGACCGCTGAAAAGAAATTATAAACATATGAAAGAAGTTTTTGCCTTAAGTCTTTTAATATCCAGTTTTTTTGTGCCTAAGTTGGTGTGTGGTCAAGAGCTTTATCAAGATGAGGTGATGGACGAAAACATCCTTTCGGTAAGGATTTTCCCGACATCATCTGATTTTTCTAGTCAAATGAACTCCCCCATTATAGCACTAAATGCGCCCTCAGGATTAGTGCTTCGCTTTGACGATATCGCGTATGATGCGGAGCTTTTTTCTGCTAAAATCATCCATTGTAATGTGGATTGGACAAAATCCCAGCTTAGGGATGCGGATTACCTATCGCAATTCAACGAGTTTAACATTCAGGATTATGATTATTCCATAGATACTCGAATCCCTTATATTCACTATACTTTCCAAGTGCCAAGAGTTAAGAGATCCGGAAATTATATCCTCAAAGTATACCGGGGAAGGGACGAATCCCAGACTGTCTTTACCAAAAAATTCATGGTATATGATAACCAACTTGGCATAGGAGCAGCAGTAGTCACACCTAGTAAAACTTCCGATAGAATGACTTCCCAGCAGATAGAGGTTAATATCAATTATAAAAATAGGGAACTCTTCGACCCTGCCAACAATACCAAAGTAGTGATCCGGCAAAACCAGCGCTGGGACAATGCCATTTTTGGGCTTAAGCCCACCATGATTCGCGAAGATATCCGGCAAATCCAGTACAAGCTGTTTGATGGAAGTAACGTTTTTCAGGCCGGCAATGAATTTCGGTTCATAGATCTACGCTTCGTAAGAGCGCGTGGAAGAAACATTACCTCGGTAAAGATGGAAGAAGATGTGGTCTTTGCGGAAGCAGGGTTGGATGAAAGTAGAAGAAGGCAGGGCTATCTCGAATACCTCGATTTAAATGGCCAATTCGGGGTGCTTAATGCAGAAAGACAAAATCACGAACTGGAAAGTGAGTATGTATTAGTAACCCTAAACCTGAAATCGGAGGAATTGCCGGAGGCCCCTCATGTGCTTGGTGCACTTACCAACTGGGGGAGTAATCCTGACGCCCAAATGGTATATGACCAGGGGAAGGGGGTGTATCAAACCACACTTTTCCTCAAGCAAGGCTGGTACGATTACCAATATGGGATCCCTACCTCTGAGGGATTTGACATGGAACCCTTTGAAGGCACTCATTTCCAGACCGAAAACGAATATGAGGTCTTTTTCTATTATAGGGACATGGGATCCAGGTATGATGAATTAATTGGATATACAGTAGTAAACCCCAATAAGCGAAGAATCGGGAACAATGCCCCTTAAGTGAAATAACCACCTTGGTGTTCCCAAAGTGGTTATAAAAGGTTTTATTAATCCTCATAAATTTGCAAAGGCCATACGTCATTGGAGGAATTGATGTCCGGCAGGATTTTGTCCGGGTCAATTTCTACTTTTTGAACCCGCTTATCGGTTTTGTGCAGGTAATTCCAATCATTTCCACGTTGCCATATTTCCACCGGTAGTGTGACACGCTCGGTGGAGCCATCCTGATAGGTGATTTCCATTTTTACAGGCATGGGGATGCCACCTCGGTTCGCCAGCATAAATACATAGTTTCCGGCATAGGGCATCACATTGTTGATGGCCAGGTCTATGTTTTCTGTGCCATAAAACCAGCCTTTCCAGAACCAATCCAGGTTTTCCCCGGCTGCATTCTCCATAAGGTTGAAAAAATCAATGGGCTGTGGGTGCTTATATGCCCAGGTTTCTATATAGCTTTTGAAGGCGTTGTCGAAACGCTCATGGCCCAAAATGTATTCTCTCAGCATTAATAAACCCATGGCGGGTTTGTAATAGGCGATCATTCCCAAATTTCTGGTGTCAGCCACGTCGGGATATGTGTCTATGCCTTCCCGGGTTGGGTTGGTAAGCCAATTCACATGCCGCCGGGTCTGATCAAAATTTGAACCGTATTCACCCTCATTGAATTCCCTGCTGCTGTAATGGTTGATAAAGGTATTAAAACCCTCATCCA
The DNA here is from genome assembly GCF_003347495.1 of Pleomorphovibrio marinus. Classification (GTDB taxonomy): domain Bacteria; phylum Bacteroidota; class Bacteroidia; order Cytophagales; family Cyclobacteriaceae; genus Pleomorphovibrio; species Pleomorphovibrio marinus. The sequence goes on along the minus strand of NZ_QCXY01000009.1, from coordinate 137,129 downwards.
TCCAGGCATACCTTCGCTCATTGGTACCTACGATCATGGGGAACCAGTTGTGGCCAAATTCGTGGTCAGTTACCCCCCAAAGGCTTTCCCCGGTACTTTTGTAACTGCAAAAATTCAAGCCGGGGTATTCCATCCCGTTGATGTCAGCGGCCACATTTACCGCCACGGGATAGGGGTATTCGTACCACATTTCCGAATAGTGCTCAATAGAGGCCTTGGAATACTCCGTGGATCTTCCCCAGGCGTGTTGGCCATCACTTTCTTTTGGGTAAACGGATTGTGCCATGGCACTTTTGCCACTGGGCAGGTCTATTTTTGCGGCATCCCAAATAAAGGCTTTTGAAGAGGCAAAGGCCACATCCCGCGAATTTTCTATCCTAAAATGCCAGGTAAGTGTGCCCTCCTGTTTAGGCCGGGTACTTTCCGGCTTGCCAATTTCGTCAGGGGTCAAAATATACACCGTGGAATCACTTTTAGAGGCCCTATCCATTCTGTCCCTTTGTTCACGGGTAAGAACCTCTCTGGGGTTGAGAAGCTCCCCCGAGCCAACCACAACATGGTCATAAGGCACGGTCACCTTATATTCAAAATCCCCATATCCCAGGTAAAACTCTCCAGCTCCTAAATAAGGTTCAATGTTCCAGCCAATGACGTCATCCAGCACAGCCATTTTAGGGTACCATTGTGCAAGTGCGTAAATAGTCCCGTCTTCCACTTTTAGCCTTCCCATCCTATCCATTCCCTTTGTGGGGATTTTAAAGCTGAAATCCATGGAGATGCTTGCCTGCCCCCCTTTTGCGGGAATAGGTTCCTCAAAGAACACCTGCATGCGTGTATCGGTGATTAGGTGCCTGTTGGAGGTGGCTGTGTTTCTTTTATTGAGTTTGGCCTGAAGGTTCTCAATCTTAAAGCCTCCATCCACATCACCATCATAGCGGTTTCCCTGAATAGGAGTGGTTAGCGTTCCCCTGGAATCTTCTTTGAATCGGTTTTGCTCCAAGTGCAACCATACATATTTCAACTCTTCGGGGCTATTGTTTGTGTAGGTAATGGTTACCTTTCCAGATAGAGTATGAGCCTCCTCATCCAACTCCACTTCAATTTGATAATCGGACCTGTTCTGCCAATATTCAGGCCCTGGTTTTCCGGAGGCAGACCTCAGTGATGAACCCTCCCTATAGGTGAAGGAATCAAATTTTTCCTGATTGTTTTTACTTGGCTGCTGTGCATTTGCAGGTTGAGTAAAAAGAGAAATCAACCCCAGCAACCAAAAAACGCGAAAGTAGCTATGCATATCTTTAAGTTTTTTTGCTAAAATAACACAGAACTCATTAGTGGTAAAATTAATCGGTTAATATCCTTAAGACCAAACCCTCTTTGAAATGTTAAGGGTTTTTACGGAGATAAGTTAAATCACTGTAATCCAAATTAATAAGAATTATTCCCGGAGGGAGACTCATTTTTATCTATGTGGTTAAATTTGGTTAATTGCAGATTTAGGAAGTAATTTGCTCCACTTACCAACCTTAATCCCATGGAAAAAGCAATTCTACTGTTATTCGGATTTCTTTGGCTTCATCCCCTCCTTGCCCAGGAGGACACTACCTATGTGGAAATGGGGGAGGTGCTGGTCAAGGAGAACAGACTTGAGATTCCTTTTAATAAAAGCTCCAGGAATATATCGGTAATCCATAGAAAGGAGATTGAAACCACACCAGCGAGAAGTTTGCAAGAGATCTTGGCCTTTACCCCAGGTGTGGATGTGAGGCAAAGGGGAATTGGGGGAGTGCAAGCCGATATAGGAATCAGGGGAGGTTCCTTTGAGCAGACCCTGATGTTGGTAAACGGTATTAAACTTACCGACCCCCAAACGGGGCATCATATGATGAATATCCCAGTTCCACTTGCTGCTGTTCAGCGCGTGGACGTGTTAAAGGGGCCTGCTTCCAGGATTTACGGACAAAATGCCTATACAGGAGCCATCAACGTGGTTACCGAACTCCCGGATGTCAATGAACTTCAACTGGGTCTTTATGGAGGGGATTTTGGCATGAGGGGAGGCCACTTGCATGGTGCACTTGGGGAAGGGAGCTTTAAGCAAAACCTCTCCATTTCCCATGATGCATCCAACGGGCATTGGTACAATTCCGACTACAAAGTCACCAATGTGTTTTATGAAGGAGGGATTCAAGTGAAAGATACCCAGGAATGGAGGGCAATGATGGCCTTTTCAGACCGGACTTTCGGGGCCAACGGTTTTTATACCAGTGTTTTTCCTGACCAATGGGAAAGCATCCAAACCTATGTGGCTGCCCTCAGCCATACCTTAGATAAGGAGCAACTATGGATAAATACCAGGGCCTATTGGCGAAGAAATGAGGATGAATTTAGGTTGGAGAGGGAAAATCCGGCTTTTTTCCAAAATATTCACACCACCGATGTGGTGGCCTTGGAACTCAACGGAAGATATGTGTCAAATTTGGGTACCAGCGGTTTTGGTATTGAAGGGCGATCCGAGCAAATCGACAGCAACAATCTGGGGCAACATGACCGGGTGTTGATGGGAGCCTTTGCAGAGCATAGGCTTGAATTTTTGGGTAAAGGCGATTTCAGGGCAGGGGTATATTCCAACTATTACTCGGAGTATGGGTGGAGGCACTTTCCAGGTGCTGAAGTGGGCTATCAACTTACCCCATATATGCGCATGTACGGAAACTATGGAGTGAGTTTTAGGATTCCGACTTATACGGACTTGTATTATATAGGACCTACCAATATCGGAAATGCCGACCTGGAACCCGAGAGGGCCGTCAATTATGAGGGTGGGTTAAAACTCAACAGCAACCGACTAAGGGCAGAAGTGGTATATTTCTACCGGCATACCAATAATTTGATAGAATGGGCAAGAGCAGATGAAAGCCAGCCTTGGCAGCCTCAAAACTTCAATGAGGTGGTTTTTCATGGGCTGGAGACAGGTTTGCATTATCAAATAGCAAAACCTGCCCCTGGGTTTAGGCTCAATGAGCTGAGTATGAGCTACAATTATATAGACGCCAATTTGATAGAAAGGGAGGGGCAGGAAACCAGGTACTCCCTTAACGCCCTAAGGCACCAATTGATAGGTGGAGTACAGGCCTCCTACAATGAAAACTGGGAACTTTCCGTAAAAACCCGATACATAGAAAGGATGCGGCTGGATCCTTATTTTCTGCTGGATGCCAGGTTGGACGTGAATCGTCTGAAGACCCTTAGCTATTTTGCCGAGTGCAGTAATATCACCAATACCGATTACATAGAGGCCGGTACCGTACAGATGCCCGGAAGGTGGTTTAGGGCGGGGTTGGCTTTGCGGATAAGGTAAAATAATCTATCTGAAAATGAAGGAATAGGGTAGGGGATAGACTATTTTCTTCCCCTCCCATTGATTGAGTTAAAATTTAATCCTACATTTGCAATCCTGTTTGCGGCTAGTTATTCGCCTAAATTATGGGAGTCTAGCTCAGTTGGCTCAGAGCATCCTGACTTTTCAGTCAGGAGGGTCGGGATTCGAGTTAGCGAATAAACAAATGGGAGTTTAGCTCAGTTGGTTCAGAGCATCTGCCTTACAAGCAGAGGGTCGGGGGTTCGAATCCCTCAACTCCCACGGATTAAAACCCTAAATATTGAGAGATAGGTAGGGTTTTTTGTTTTTTTGGGGACTGCGTCATTTGAGTTTAGCCCAGTTGGTTCAGAGCATCCTGACTTTTCAGTCAGGAGGGTCGGGGGTTCGAATCCCTCAACTCCCACAGTTGTTTTCAGGTAAATTTTTTGAAACGGCTTTTCTTTGAGGATTTCATGCTTTCATTCCGTCAACTGAACCCTCCATGGTATGAATCCTTCAGCTCACGGTTTTCTTTAAATGTCCCGTGAAAAGTTTCCCCTTTTGTCCGTTACGAGAGTATTTCACCCCACGGCGGCCTCGATTTACATGCCACGTTCGTCACGAAGGAGAGTCCTATCTTTGCTCCCACCACTTGCTCCTAATTCCTGATTGATTTTAATAATGAATTGTGAGACCAGTTTAAGATCACGCCTTCTTCGCCATAGGCTTAAGAGAGGTCAAGTCCGCGATTTTTATGATTTTCCCGGTTTCTATGCTGTTCCTGGCGGCAATTCCTATCAAGGCTGACATGGCTCCGTCCCTGGAACCTGCAGATTGTTTGTAAAGGTCCGGACTATCAGGGTTCCTGAAGATTTTATTCTTCAGTCTGGGGTCCGAACCCCCGTGCCCTCCTGATTGGGGGATCACCTGAATGGTATTCACATTTCCGAAAAGGTTGGTAATGGTGATTTCCTGATAGGGGGGTACACCTGTCGGCATAGAAGACTTAATCCAGGCGTCCAACCTGCCCTTGGTCCCGTTTATGGCAACCCTGAATCCTTCGTAGGGAGAGAAGGCTGTAAGGGAGTAACTTACGGGTACCCCATTTGCATATCGGTATTGAACCGCCATGGTATCATAAATATCGATTTCTTTGCGGAACACACACCCATCGCGTAGGTAGCCATCATGGTTTTCATGGTCCACATAGAGTTCCATGGCCCGCCTATCCTTGGTAATGTCCCAATAGAAATCACAATTCGATTGATGGGGACAGGTCCTACAGTGAGAATGGTTGATGGAACTGTTTTTTAGCCCGTAAAAATCAAGGGAACCATATGCATAAACCTCTTCCGGTTCCGAATCCATCCAATAATTAAGGGTATCGAAATGATGCGTGGCTTTATGGACCAAGAGCGTGCCCCCGAATTCTTTTTCCCCATGCCACCTTCTAAAATAACTCGCCCCATGACTGGTGTCCAGGTACCAGTTCAGGTTCACGGATTTGATGTCCCCAATCTCACCGTTGCGGAGCAATTCCCAAATTTGCTGCACATAAGGGGTATAGCGCATGTTGAAAGTGACAATCACTTTGTTTCCTGTCCTTTCCTCGGCATCAAAAATGGCTTGGCATTTTTGCTCGTCAGTGGTCATGGGTTTTTCGGAAATCACAGTCAGGCCAGCTTCCAGTCCTTTGATGATGAATTCATGGTGGGTGGAGTCCGTGGTGGTGACGATCAGTGTGTCCGGCTTGGTTTCCTTGATCATTTTGTCAAAATCCGTATAAACTGGGCAAGAAACCTTCATTTGTTCCTTTGCATACGCCACCCTCCCAGGGTTAATATCACAAAGACCGACAAACTCAATGATGTCATGGTAAGCCTCCTGTACCGAAGAACCCCACATGCCTATCCCCCTGCTACCAGTCCCCACTAAAGCCAGCCTTTTTTTAGCTTGGTGGAACCCATAAGCTGCCAGTGGGGATAAAAAAGATGAGGCTGCCAATAATCCCGTGTTTTGGATAAATTTCCTGCGATTTAGGGTTTCCATAATTCTGTTTTTAAATGTCATTTTATTTTCTTTCTGTTAGGTCCAGTTCAGCCTTACTTTTCATATGATTATAGTTTGCTTTTTATAGGCCATATGGAATCTCACAATTATAATCATCCCTCCGTATGTCGCTTGCGTCATGCCCTGACTGCCGTCAGGACAGGCTCGATTTCATCTGTTTATAATTTGTTTTTCAGCGGTCAGATGGAATGCCCAGATTAATCATCCCCCTGTGTGAGAATACTTTCTCATGGGCATTTCATATGATTATAATTTGTTTTTTAAAGGCCATATGGAATCTCGCAGTCTATAATCATCCCAGTGTGTGACGTGCTCGTCATGCCCTGACTGCCGTCAGGACAGGCTCGATTTCATCCCTCTGACAATCTAAATAGACTTTCCAGCTTATGTAGAAGGCACCAACCCTAAGCAGCGGGAAAGTCAAACCTTTAGCTCTAAAATGCTAGCCAATTCCCTGCCCATATATGGATCCGTTTTGGAGGGATATCCCGTCTCTACCCTTCCGGCAAACCGCTGAAGGAAGTGCTTGTTTTCCTCGATCCTCACTGAAAGGTCGTACCAGTTATGGCTATTCCCAAGGTCTATGGACAGGCTTTTTTCTTCTCTTCCCTTAAGGGTTAGCTTTTTTCCTCCCATACCATAGGCATTGTCCTGTACCATACAGTTAAGGGAGGTTTTTCCGTGATTCCTGAATTGAAGATTAATATGTGCTTTTTCGGCTGCAATTCGCTTTCTCGCATAGGTAAGTTGGATTTCCAATTCGGGAGAAAAGGACTTACCCCTGAATGTCCTAAAAAAGCCATTGGGGCCATACACCTCTAAGTCATACAAACCTTCGGGAAATGTTTCCAATGGCCATTGGTAAGCCAATACATCACCGGCTTTTACGGCAAATGAAAAAGTTCCTTGTTCACTTATTAGGTTAGCGGCATACACCTGGAAGGGTGCACCCAGGGCTTTGTTCCCAAACCATTCAGTAGAGGCGTGAAAACGAATTTCGGCTTGATTACCCGTGTTCTTCATTCCTCCATGCACCTCCAACTGGTAGGCTAATGCATTGGAGGGCTTGGTTCCCGGTTCTTGCTTGGGCAGGAAAGGGGATTGGGCCGGGTTTAGGTTAGTTTGTCGAATTGCTTCTGTGTTAAGGGGCTGGAAGTTTTCAGGCAAGTCCTTAAAACTGGCATTGTAGATACTTTTGACGTGTTCCTCCTTTTGCACAAAAGCAGGGAGGTCCATTTTTTCCCCGTTATAGGGTCGAAATACCGAGGTCAGGTCTCCACTGATCCCCCTTCTCCATTCACTGATATTGGTTTCTTTGATGGGCTTACCTGTTTTTTTGGAGAGCCATTTTTCCAAAAACATGATGGAAGAGGTGATATCAAAAACCTCCGAATTCACATACCCTCCTCTGGACCAAGGGGAGGCCACCACCAGGGGAACCCTATAGCCAAGCCCCACTGGGCTTTCCCGCGCATTTTTAGGATCCATACCTGGGGTGTCCAATTCCTGCTGCAAGGTTACATATTCACCCGTGGCATCCAATCCTATCGAAGATTTACCGGAACCGGGATCCCCTGGTTTTGGGGGTACAAATGGTGGTACATGGTCAAAATAGCCATCGTTCTCATCGTAGTTTAGGATAAAGATGGTTTTTTTCCATAGCTCTGGGTTTTGGGTGAGGATGTCCAGCACTTCTGAAACATACCAGGCTCCATACCAAGGGGCGCTGGGGTGATCGGAAAATTTCTGGGGGGCAACCAGCCAGGATACCCTGGGCAGCTCTCCATTTTCCACATCTTTTCTAAATTGGTGCAGGATGTCCCCTTTGGGGATTTTAACTTCTCTTTTTTGGTTGTTTTCCTTGTAACTGAGCGTTTCGGTCTTATGGTAATCCGGATCTCCGGTGTTGATGGTAAATGCCCTTTGGTGAAGTTCCTTTTCCTTTTGGGTAAGTTTTTCAAAGTTATCAGGGCTCCATTTTTCCAGGTAGGCCTCAACGGATTGGAGCGCTTCCATTTTTTTTTCCAAAGATTCCAATAATCCTGTATCCTCTTTGTTTTTTTCCACTTTGGCCCTCAATTCCGCTAATTCCTGCATTTGTCTGGTATAGTTTGCCTTCACAAACCGGTAATGCCCTGGACTATGTCGGATCCGGAACTGCGTGAACCATTCCAGGTTATTATCCGTGAAGTTGGCCAGCAGTGATTCGTCTTCACCCTCCAGTTCAGTGCCCACACTTACCTCGTTTTGATACACCTTCCAGGAGATACCGTTGTCCTGGAGAAGTTCAGGGAAGGTTCTCCAATTCACCTCTTTATTATACCGAATATCGGAATTCCTTACTTTAGGTTTATCCCCTTTTTCCCCATGGGTTTTTCCTGCCCATAGGTAATTCCTGTTGGTGGTGGTGCCCGTGAGGGAGGCACAGAAATGCTGGTCACAGACGGTGAAGGCATCGGCAAGGGCATAATAGAAGGGAATATCCTCCCTTTCATAAAACCCCATGGTAAGCGGGACATGTTCGAATTCCTTTCTTCCCGACCGTTTTGCCTCAATCCACCCGTCGTACTTGCCGTCGTTTCTGGCATCCACCTGGTTTTCCCAGGAGTGGGGGATGTCCCTCATCCAGGTGGCCTTGGTTTCCTTGATATCCATTCTGAACGGAGTGTAGGTGTTGCTTTCCTTGTCACTTTGTAGCCAGACCAGGTTGCCGTTTGGCAGGTGTATTGCCCTGGGGTCGTTAAAACCCCTCACTCCCTTCAATTTCCCGAAGCAGTGGTCAAAAGAGCGGTTTTCCTGCATAAGAATAACCACCTGTTCTGCATCTTGGAAGGTGCTTCCCGGTGCGGGGTTAATGGCCATGGCTTTTTGTATAGAGGGAGGGAATCCCGCCCATAGGCTGCTGCCCCCTGCAAAAAGTGCCGCTTTTTTCAGGAATTCTCTTCTGGAATCTTTCATAGAGAAAATAGAAGTGTAAATGTCTTTCAAAATAAAACTAACCGTAAGATAAAACAATCCAATTGACATTAAAATAATGTTAATAGTTAAAGAATTGGGTTCCCTTCTACTCTTTTTCCAAAAATCACTGTTTGTTCGTCAAGGGGTTAATTTATTTGAAATTTTAAATTGCCTTTGAAAGTTGAAAAAAATTGCTAATTCCGCTCTTATATTTGATCTCGGTTACGGTCAATTCCTCTTCCCTAAGTAGGCGGAGTGCATTGTCAAATAAAGAAGCAATCCCGGTTGGAGGTCTCCAATTGGTTCGCTAATTAGGACACTTTAAATGTGGAGGAAAGTAGAATTTAACTAATCGTACCACAATTTTTCAAACTAAAAATTTTATACATACGAAACCATGGCAAATAAAATATAATTTCAAATTCCAGAAACCCGTCATTTTTTTTTATAAATTTTGACATCAAGTGTTTTTTTGCAGTATAATTTTTTCTAACATTAGCCCATGATTGTGGAAAAGACAACTGTTTATTTATTGACCCTCTTTTAAGAAACTCTAATTCTATACCCTTATGTGCAATCGATTCCATTTACCTTTAGAATGATTAATTATCCATAAATATAAAACCCATACATTTATACAATAAACAAATTGCCTATGGACAAATCCCCAGGTGTGAAGTGTGCACGTAGCTATCACACTTAATAAAAATAATTTATCAAATTACTTAGAAACCCAAAATTTATGAGTCAATTATTACCCAAACGTAAACAAGTGGGAGTAAAAAACATGCTTGCAGCATTTCTCTTGCTGGGATTTTGTTTTTCCACTTTGGTGGGCATGAGTGCTTCGGCAAACGAAACGGAAAAGGATCCGAAGCTAGTCAACTCAGCCGATTTTGCGACTGTCACAGGGACAGTTAAGGACGCTTCCGGGGAGCCCATTCCTGGAGCGACAATAATGGTGGAGGGCACTGGATCCGGTACTGCCACCGATATAGACGGAAATTTTTCCATTGAAGTGCCTGAAGATGGAGTTCTGGTTTTTTCTTTTATCGGTTATCAAACCAAGAAGGTAAATGTTGGAAGTCAAACCACTATTAACGTGACCTTGGATGAAGACATGTCTTCCCTGGAAGAAGTAGTGGTGGTGGGTTATGGTACCCAAGAAAAAAGGAATATTACTGGTGCTATTGCTTCACTAGATGAGAAATCCATCCGTGAGATGCCAGTTGCATCTGCCGTGGAGGCCATTCAGGGCCAGTTGGCAGGTGTAGATGTGGTTTCCAGTGGAGGAAGACCAGGTCAGGCACCTCAGATATTGATCAGGGGTAGGAGATCCATTTCAGCTTCCAATGATCCCCTTTATGTAATCGATGGTATTCCCCAGACCAGTGCCTCCTCGGCCATATTTGATATCAATCCTCAGGACATTACCTCTATGGAAGTCTTGAAGGATGCTGCCGCTACCGCCATCTATGGTTCCAGGGGTGCCAATGGTGTGGTAATTATTACAACTAAAAGGGGTGCTACAACTGGTGTAACTACTGTTTCTTACGATGGCTACTACGGTGTATCTAACACTACGAGCCGGGTAGACATGATGAACGGGGAGCAATTCGCTGCATTGAAGAGAGAGTCAAGAAGATGGGATCCCAACACAAGGGCTGCTCAATGGAATGGTGTGATTCCTCCAGATTCTGAAGTGTTCTTTGATCCCGTGGAGATCGAATCATTGAATGCAGGCCGTTCCACGGACTGGCTGGACCTGGTGTTGAAAAACGGGTACCAGACTAATCACCAGTTCAGTGTAAATGGGGGTAATGAAAAAACTCAATTCAATATATCGCTGGGCTATTTTGATGAGGAAGGTTTGATTGAAAACATGGATTATAAGAGGATAACCGCAAGAATCAACCTAGATCATAAAATCAGTGATATTTTTAAAGTCGGCACTTCTTTCCTTGCTTCCGATGTTGTTCAAAATTGGGGTTCTGGTTCGACTTTGGGCGAAGCCGTGTCCAACAGTCCCCTAGGCGTTCCATACAACGAGGATGGGAGTGTGAGGTTTTTACCCACCAATGATGGTATTCGTACCAACCCATTGAGCGAGATCGTACCAGGAGCTTACGTTGACGAGAGAAGGTTTACTAGGATCTTTGCTCCTGTTTACTTTGACGTAAATATCGCGGACGGATTGAAGTTCACAACCAATGCTGGCCCTGATATCCGTTTTCGAAGAAGGGGGTTGTTTAGAGCAAGTCAGACCAATGCCAATAGAGGGGGGCCAGCAGATGCCCAAATGGAGAATGAAATAGACATGGGCTACACCGTGGAAAACATCTTAAATTATAATAAGACGTTTGGTGAAATCCATAAATTTCAAGCCACTGCGCTTCAAAGTATCCAAGGCTTAAGGCATGAGCGGCAAATTAGTAGGGTTTCCAACCTTCCTTACGAATCCCAGCTATTTTATGATATGGGATCCGCAGAAGTAAGAAACAGTACAACCAGTAGATTGGAGGAATGGAGTCTTGCCTCCTATATGGGTAGGGTGAATTATGAATTGGCAGGTAAATACCTGTTTCAGGCTACCATGCGGGCAGACGGTTCTTCTCGGTTGGCAGCAGGCAGACAGTGGGCCTATTTCCCAGGTGCTTCCATAGGTTGGAGAATGATCGATGAAGGTTTTATGCAAGCTCAAAATTTAATAACAGAGCTTAAATTAAGGGCTTCATATGGACGAGTAGGCAACACTTCTGTAGATCCATATCAAACCTTAGGAAGACTGAGAAGAACGGTATATGCCTTTGGGGATACCCAAGCCCTGGGGTATGGGTTGGGAGAAATCCCTAATCCCGACTTGGGTTGGGAGATTTCCTCTACTGTTAATGCAGGTGTGGATTTTGGTCTATTTAATAATCAGTTAACGGGTTCTTTCGAATACTTTGTGACCAATACTACCGATATCCTTTTGGAGAGAAATCTACCGTTTACATCAGGTTATCAAAACATACTCCAGAACATTGGTGCTACCCGCTCCAGTGGTGTGGAATTGACCTTGAATGCCACTCCCGTAGATTCCCCAAAATTTAGGTGGGACATACAGTTTAACGTTTCCTCTTGGAATGAAGAGATTGTTGACCTGGTGTTGAGAGATGAACAAGGAAACTCCATTGATGATGTGGGTAACCAATGGTTTATAGGTCAACCCATTGAAGTGTTTTTTGATTATGAAAAAATAGGTATTTGGCAGGCTGATGAAGTTGATTTGGCTTTTGAAATGGATCAAAAACTTCCCGGTGAAATTAAGTTAAGGGATGTGGATGGAGATGGTGTAATCACCCCTGCAGATAGGGTGGTTTTGGGATCAGATGTCCCCAATTTTATGGGGGGAATCACCAACAGGTTCCAATTCGGCAATTTCGACTTTAGCGTGTTCTTCTTCTACAGAATAGGGCACATGGTCAGAAGCCGTTTCCATGACAGCAACAATGGGTTGTTTGGAAGGTACAACAACCTGAACGTTGACTATTGGACCATCGATAATCCCAGTAACGAGAACCCTAGGCCAAACGTAAATCAGGAATTCCCAAGGAATGGATCCACAAGGAGCTATTTTGACGGTAGTTTTGTGAAGTTAAGGAATGTGACAATGGGATATAACCTCCCCACACCTATTGCCAGTAAACTGTATATGAGTAGGGCAAGGGTTTATGTACAGGCTCAGAACCCTATTTTTTGGGCGAATTTCGATACTTGGGATCCAGAACTCGCCGGTGATATTGATTCTGGCACTGTTCCGTCCCCTCGTCAATTTATCCTAGGTGTAAATGTGTCATTCTAACTAGCAGCAATCATGAAAAAATACATAATAACGTTAGCCATAGTTGCCACAGCCTTTATGTCACAGTCTTGCGAAGACTACTTGGAGGAAAACTTGGTGACTGGCGTATCCGCTGGGACATTTTATACAACTCCTGCGGGCTTGGAAGCAGCAGTAAATGCCACCTATGCGGAAAACAAGTTTTTCTATGGGCCGGAAAGGGGGTTTTCAATGACCGTTTTCGGTACAGATGTTCATACCAATGGCGCCGACGGAAGCCATAAAATGCTCAATCTTTATGATGGGGCCCTCAATCCCACTCAAGGTTTTGTAAGAGATACCTGGAGGGATTTCTTTAGGGGCATTAACCAGGCAAATGCGGTGATCAATCGGTCCTCTGAAATTTCTGGGATGTCGGAAGAATTGATTACTACCAGGATTGCCGAAGTGAGGTTTCTCAGGGCCTTGTTCTACTTCAATTTGGTGAGGTTTTATGGGGATGTGCATTTAAGTTTGGAAGAAACCGAAGGAGTGGAAATCACAGCTAACCGGACGCCTGCTGAACAGATTTATTCGGAGGCCATCATTCCGGATTTGCAATTTGCCATTCAAACCCTTCCGGCTGCTCCAGGGGATTATATGAGGGCTTCCAGACCAGCGGCTGAGTTTCTGCTGGCGAAAGTATTTATGACCAGGGCCTATCAATCTTACGGAAATGGGAACAGTGATGCTCAAGAGGCAGAGCGTTTGATGACCAATGTGATTGATAATTACGGTTTCCAATTGCTAGAAGATCTTGCTGATCTTTGGGAAATTGACAATCAGCGAAATGCTGAGGTCGTTTGGTCTGTGCAGAACAACAAAAACCAGGTGGACGAAGGTATAGATAATCAAGGACATAGAGGTCACCTCTATTTCTTGATGGAATATGATGTGTTGCCGGGTATGGCCAGGGATACCGAGAACGGAAGGCCTTGGAAGCGGTTTAGGCCCACGGATTTTCACCTGGCGTTGTGGAATAGGGACATTGACTCCAGGTATGATAAAACCTACAAGCACGTATGGTTTTCAAACAATGAAGGGGGAATACCTACGTGGACACAAGCAGAAGCCGATGCAGGATATGTCGCTTCCAATAGGGTTGGTGAGAGGAAATTTGCGCTTGGGGACACAGCAGTGTATATCCCCGGCCCTGGTAAAGACCAGGAATGGACGGATCAAAGAAGATTAAGTGCACCTTATCGGGTGTTCACCAGAGCGCAATACGACGAAAGGTTCTACCCTACCCTGAACAAGTGGATTGACCCTACCAGGCCTAATAGGCAACATGAACAGGGACAAAGAGACCATCCCTTGATGAGGTTGGCGGATGCATATTTAATCCGTGCAGAGGCTAGGATAATGCAAGGCAACACCTCTGGTGCCGCTGATGATATCAATGTGATCCGCCGACGGGCAGCATGGCCAGGCATGGAAGCTCAAATGGAAATTTCTGCTGCTGATGCCACCCTGGATTTCCTTCTTGATGAAAGGGCCAGGGAGCTGGACGGTGAAGGCCATCGTTGGTTTGACCTTACCCGTACTGGAACATTGGTCCAAAGGGTGAGAGCCCACAACGTGGAAGCGGCGCCGAATATCCAGGATTTTCATATCCTCAGGCCTATACCATTGGATCAAATTGATCGTACTGATGGCGGTTATCGACAAAATTGTGGATATCCCGGTGCGGATTGCTAAAATTGAAAAAAGTAGTTAGGTAAGTTTAGATAATCTTTACTAACCCCCGGAGCCCAGCTTCGGGGGTTTTTATTTGGGGTGCCTTGCATGGTAACTGATTAGGAGATGAAAGTTTACTGTGGGGATTTATAACCGCCAACCACTAACCAATAGCAAGGGTGTTCGTCACAAGGTGGCATCTGAAGGGAACAGGAGGCAAAATTCCGTCCTGTACCGAAGGGTACTCAGGGTAGGGAGAGAGGACAGATACGGAAATAATCCCTATTTTCCTCGATTAAATGGCTTTCAAAGGTTGATAACTATGCCCTGCCCATCCCTCAAGAAGTACATTGGGGATTTCCATAGACAATTTACTACCTTTGCTTTTTTAAAACCCAACCATAATGAGATACCAAGCAGCAGATTCCAGCCTTTACATCAAAAACAGGAAGAAACTGGTGGATAAACTTTCCGCACAGGCACTGGCCGTTTTCCATTCCAACGACATTATGCCCACCAATGCGGACGGGACCATGCGTTTCCGCCAAAACAATGACCTTTTTTATCTCACCGGAATAGACCAAGAGGAAAGTATCCTGGTGCTTTGCCCCAATTTTCCCAAAAAGGAGATGCGTGAAATGTTGTTCATCCGTAAAACCGATGAACATATCGCCATTTGGGAGGGGCATAAATACACAAAGGAGGAGGCTTTTGCGGCTTCAGGAATTGAGCAAGTACTTTGGTTGGACGAATTTGAAGGCATATTTGCCCAGCTAATGGCACTCAGCAATGAGGTGTACCTTAATACCAACGAACACCTCAGGGCAGCGGTGAATGTGGAAACTCGGGATGCTCGTTTTATACAGCATTGCAAGAAGCGCTTTCCCCTCCATACTTATAGAAGGGTGGCCCCCTTGATGCACGAAATTCGCTCCATCAAGGAACCAGAGGAAATAACTCAGTTGCAGGTAGCATGTGATATTACGGAACAGGGCTTTCGCCGGATTCTGCAATTTGTCAAGCCTGGTGTGAGGGAATACGAAATTGAAGCCGAATACCAGCATGAATTCGTAAGGTCCGGAAGTAGGGGGTTTGCCTATGAACCCATCATTGCCTCAGGGGCCAATGCCTGCGTCCTGCATTATATTTCCAATGATCAGGTGTGTAAAGACGGTGACTTGCTCTTGTTTGATGTGGGGGCTGAATATGGCAATTATAATGCAGATATGAGCCGCACAATACCCGTAAACGGTAAATTCACCAAACGCCAAAGAGCCATCTATGATGCGGTGTTGCGGGTGCAAAGGGCGGCTTGTGATCTGCTAAAACCAGGGGTTACCATACAGGATTACCATGTAGAGGTGGGTAAAATCATGGAATCTGAATTGCTTAGTTTGGGTCTTTTGGACAAGGGGGATATCGCAAGCCAGGATCCAAAATCACCAGCCTACCGAAAATATTTTATGCATGGCACCTCACACCATCTTGGATTGGATGTCCATGATGTTGGCACCATGTATGATCCAGTGCAACCGGGAATGGTATTCACGGTGGAGCCGGGCATATATGTGAGAGAAGAAGGCATAGGTGTTCGGCTGGAAAACAATATCCTTATCCGTGAAAATGGGTTTACAGACCTTATGGCAAATATTCCCATCGAGGCAGAAGAAATCGAGGACTTGATGAATGGTTATTAATCAGATGGCCTTACTAAAAACCGGTTTTTCAAGTTGCTGTTGAAAATAGGGGTCCAGGGCCATACAGATGTTTCTTACAAAGGCTACTCCCTTATCCAAAATCCGGATGCCTTCCAGGTCAAAGGCAATAAGCCCTTCTTCCTCAAAGGTTTTCAGGGCATAGGCCCAATGAGGTTGGGAAAATGGGTCATACCCTGGTTCCCATTTGGCTTCATTATTACATATGAGGGACAGGATTGTGTTTTTCATTTTCAAATCTGTATTCGTAAGCCTGTGCCCTTTTATGAGTGGAGAAGTTCCTGCCACTATATGTTCTTTATAGCACTCTATTTTCTTTTCGTTTTGGGAATACCCCAAATAGACATCACTTATGGCACTGTTGCCTAAGCCAATCAATATCTTGGAGGGCATGGTAGTGTAGCCCATAAAATTACGGTGTAAGTTCCCGGCTACTTTGGCTACATTTAATGGGTCCTGCGGTAATGCAAAATGATCCATGCCTATTTCCAAATAACCCATCCCGGAAAGCAGCGACTTTCCTGTCTCGTACAGGGAACGCTTGGCCTCCTCGTTTGGCAAATGGGCCTCGAAACTTCTTTGAGCTGGAAAAACCGTAGGCAAATGGGCATAACTGTAAAAGGCAATGCGGTCTGGCCGGAGGCTAGCTACTTTTTCAAAGGTGTCCTTGATGGTGGATTGGGTTTGGTGGGGCAAGCCATAGATCAAATCAAAATTCACCGAAGTATATCCTATTTCCCTGGCTTGGCGAGTGGCCCTTTCTACATTTTCCAGAGGTTGAACCCTATGGATGGCTTTTTGCACTTTCTCGTCAAAATCCTGAATACCATAACTCACCCGTCGGAACCCCACCTCATAGAGGGCCTGTAGGTGGGATTTAGTGGTGTTATTTGGATGCCCCTCAAAACTAAATTCCGCATCAGGTGTAATCCTGGTGCTGTTTCTAATATGCCTGATCAGTATCTGGAGACTTTCAGGGGAGAAAAAGGTAGGTGTTCCACCCCCTAGGTGTATTCCGGAAAGCAGTGGCTTTTCGGGTAGAATCCTTAGGTAATTGTCCCATTCTTTCATTACGGTGGAAATATAAGGCAGCTCCACCTTGTGATTGGTTGTAATGCGCTTATTGCACCCGCAATAGGTGCATAGGCTTTCACAATAGGGGAGGTGAATATATAGCTGTATGCCTTCCCTATCCCCAAATTGACGATAGGCATCTTTTACAAGCTCATGCCAAGAGGTACCGTCAATTTGATTATCCCAAAATGGCACAGGGGGATAACTGGTATATCTCGGTGCAGGGACGTTATATTTTTTGATCAATATTTGGCTCTCCATGGTTGTATTCAAAAGGTTACAATTGCAAAGCTAGGTAGCTTGTAGTCTAAAATTCATGATGTCGAATATGGAAAAAGCTGATTAAAATCATAATTTGCATTAAGCTAGATTCCCAGTTTTACCGTTTAAATGAGTTGGGTAGGTGACTGAATTAAAAAATGAAAGCTATAAAAAAAATAGGATTCTTTAGCGCCCTAATACTCCCTCTACTATTGGTTCTTGGATACTACCTTGGCGGGGGCTGGATGTTTTCCATTCATGTATTTTCTTTTATCCTGGTTCCCCTACTTGATTATTTGGTAAAAAAGGATAAAAGCAATGTTCCCAAAGAGGCGGTTTCCAGGATTATGAAAATAAGATTTTATCGTTGGATCACTTATGGCTGGGTGTATGTTCAACTTGCCCTTTTGGGTTGGTGTTTTTATGTCGTAGCATTACATCCCCTATCCTGGATAGAATGGATAGCTTTGATTAGTGGAACAGCCTTGGTTACAGGAGGTATAGGGATTACTGTTGCCCACGAATTGGGGCATAAAACTTCCATTTGGCAGCAGAGCTATGCCAAGATTCTCCTGCTCACTGTAGGTTATATGCATTTTTTGATAGAACACAACCGTGGGCACCATGTGCGGGTGGCCACACCTGAGGATCCAGCTACCAGCAGACAGGGGGAGTCTTTTTATGCATTTTGGCCTAGGTCCGTTTTTGGAGGGTATTTTTCTGCCTGTAAACTGGAAGCTGCCCGACTTAAGAAAAGAAGGAAAAACACGATAAACCTCAATAATCAGATGATCGCTTTCACTTTTTGCCCCATCCTTTTTATAGCGATTATCCTGCTTGTTTTCTATCTTCTGTATGGGGGATGGTTTTGGGAGTTGCCTTTATTTTATACAAGTCAGGCCCTACTTGCTTTCACCTTGCTGGAGCTGGTGAATTATATCGAGCATTACGGTATGGAGAGGAGAAAACTTTCCAATGGCAACTATGAAAAAGTAACACCCCTACATTCCTGGAATGCCAGCCACGTAGTAAGTAATTTTTTGCTTTTCCAGTTGCAACGGCATTCCGATCACCATGCCTACGCCTATAAACCTTACCAGGTACTGAACCACTACGATGAAAGCCCGCAGCTTCCCGCGGGCTATTCGGCTATGCTTCTTGTGGCATTGATTCCTCCACTTTGGTTCCGGATCATGGATACCCGGCTGGATAAGTGGAGGGCAAGACAATTTCACCGATAAGGATGGTAGCTTTAAGCCAACCCTCCTAGAGTTGGTTATTAGTTGTCTTAATGTTTTATGTACTTGGAAACCGGCACATAAGGAAGGTCAAAGGTTTTTGCCACCGCTTCATAAACCACCTCCCCATTCACGATATTAAGTCCAGAAATTAGGTCTGGATTGTGTTGGGCGGCTTTTGCCCAGCCCTTGTCAGCCAGTTGCAGGGCATAGGGTAAGGTGGCATTGGTAAGTGCCAGAGTTGAGGTATAGGGAACTGCCCCAGGCATGTTGGCCACACAATAGTGCAATACTCCATCTATTTCATAGGTAGGGTTTTCGTGCGTGGTGGGCCTACAGGTTTCTATACACCCTCCTTGATCTACTGCCACATCTACCAAAACCGTACCTGGAAGCATATCCTTAAGCATGTCCCTGGTGATAAGGTGGGGGGCTTTCGCACCCGGAATCAATACAGCCCCTATGATTAAGTCTGCAGAAGTGATCATCTTCCGGATATTAAACTCATTGGACATCATGGTCTTCACGTTGGCGGGCATCACATCGGAGAGGTAACGCATGCGGGGGAGTGATACATCCATGATGGTAACATCCGCACCTAGACCAGCAGCCATCCAGGCAGCCTGTGTTCCTACTACTCCTCCACCTAGGATAATTACTTTGGCTGGTAAGGTCCCTGGCACACCCCCCAACAATATACCTCTTCCGCCTAGGGGTTTTTCAAGGTAATTGGCACCTTTTTGCACCGCCATTCTTCCAGCTACTTCAGACATTGGGACAAGCAGGGGCAGGCTTTTGTCCGGTTTCTCCACCGTTTCATACGCCAGACAAATGGCTTTGCTGGCTATCATGGCCATCGTTAAGGGCTCATACGAAGCAAAATGGAAATAGGTAAAAAGTAGTTGGTTTTCGCGTATCAAGCCATATTCTTGATCAATAGGCTCTTTTACCTTAATAATCATTTCCCCTGTTGCATATACTTCCTCTATGGTGGGCAAAATTTTTGCTCCTGCTTTTTCATAAAGTTCATCCGAAAACCCGCTATCTATTCCGGCGTTCTGCTGCACAAATACCTCATGCCCTTTTTTGGTAAATTCCTTCACCCCAGCAGGAGTCAAGGCCACCCTATTTTCGTTGTTTTTGATCTCTCGGGGAATGCCAATAACCATAAGATTTAATTTTAAGTAGTTAGGTAAATGAAAGGTGTTTTATGAGGATATTTTGGGTTATCAGATTCAGGAGGTGCCCCTTTTACGGTTTTCACTATGAAAAGGGGGTTATTTGGTTTCATTGCCAAGGACCTGCCTTTAAATAAGCAGTCATATTGGTTCTCAAAGCTAAGGGGTTTTGGTGAAAAAAGGATAATTGATGCTACTATTCAAAGAATTAATTTGAGGAGCGTTTCACCCTTAAAGACCACACTTTCAGTTTTTCAAAGAAACCCTTAATTTATTACCGAGGATTGAAGGTAACTAGGGAAATACTGAAAAATTCAACATACAAAATGATATTTTGTTTACTGAATTATTAATTACATTAACCAAACATTAATGGGTTACGTTTCCTAATTTATTTATATTTTGATTGGGAAAACTGACAAAATTCTGTATTTTTGAATTCATCGGAATCCCGGTTGTAGGTTTATAGTTGACAGAAGAAAGATTGGAAATGGAAGAAATATCCACATTGTCTGAAAAGAAAATAAACAAGGAGAGCAAGGAATTGGTGTTGCAGGATTTTAGGTTGGCTATGATCAGCCGCCATGCTTCTTTGATTGGGAGGAAGGAAGTTTTTATGGGCAAGGCCAAGTTTGGGATTTTCGGAGACGGAAAAGAGCTAGCCCAGATTGCCATGGCCCGTTATTTTGAGTTTGGAGATTGGAGATCTGGATACTACAGGGACCAGACATTTATGTTTGTGGTGGGGGAGCTGAACCTACAGCAATATTTTGCGCAACTCTATGCACATACAGACGTGAATGTGGAGCCTGCTTCTGCAGGAAGGTTGATGAATGGCCATTTTGCCACCCGGTCCCTGAACCCAGATGGCAGTTGGAAAAACCTGATGCAGATAAAAAACTCGGCAGCTGATATTTCCCCCACTGCCGCACAAATGCCGAGGTTACTGGGTCTGGCCTATGCCTCCAAACTTTACAAGGCCAACAAAGACCTTCATCCTTTTACACAATTTTCAAATAAGGGAAGGGAAGTGGCCTGGGGAACGATAGGAAATGCTTCTGCTGCGGAAGGAATGTTTTTAGAAACCGTGAACGCCGGCGGGGTACTGCAGGTGCCTATGGTCATCTCTGTTTGGGATGACGAATATGGCATTTCTGTCACCAACGAATACCAGATCACCAAGTCCGAAATTTCCGAGGCACTACAAGGCTTCAAACGAGAGGCCGAGAAGGATGGGTATGAGATATTGGTGGTTAAAGGTTGGGATTATGAAGGCCTTATGAGTACCTATAAGAGAGCTGCTAAAATTGCCAGGGAACAGCATGTCCCTGTATTGGTACATGTCACCGAGATGACCCAACCTCAGGGACACTCCACCAGCGGGTCGCACGAAAGATATAAATCCAAAGATCGCCTGGCATGGGAGAGAGAATATGATTGTGTTCCCCAATTCCGGAAATACCTGCTGGAGAATGAACTCTTATCTGAGGAGGAATTGGATGCCATTGACCAAGAGGCCAAAGAGTTGGTGAAAAGGGAAAAGGACAAGGCCTGGAAGGCTTTTACGGAAAGCATCCAATCTGAACTAAAAGAGGCAGTTTCCCTTATCCAAAAGGCTGGGGCGAAAAGTGGCCAGAGGGCTATTGTGGACCAGATGGCAAAGGATTTGTCCAAAACCCTTAATCCGGTGCGAATGGATGTAATGGGTACTGTACGGAAATCCCTTTGGGCCATGCGAAATGATCCCATTGAAATTAAAGCTCGCTTATTGGAATGGTACAAGAAACAACAGATACGCAATGAAGAGAGATTCAGTAGCCATTTATATAGTCAATCGTCGGAGAGGTCGAATGCAATAGAGCCCGTAGAGGTGAAATTCGAAAAGAATGCACCCCTGGTAGATGGGAGAGAGGTCTTAAGGGCCTGTTTTGACCATATGCTAAAGCGGGACCCGAGGGTTTTTGCCTTTGGGGAAGACGTGGGAAAAATCGGAGATGTTAACCAGGCATTTGCGGGGCTTCAGGGAAAATACGGGGAACTTAGGGTCACCGATACCGGCATTAGGGAAATGACCATTATAGGCCAGGGGATAGGGGCTGCTTTAAGGGGATTGAGACCAATTGCTGAAATACAGTACCTGGACTATTTGGTATATGCTTTGAACACGCTTACTGATGACCTTGCCTGTCTCCATTACAGGACAAAGGGTGGGCAAAAAGCACCACTGATCATACGTACCCGGGGACATAGATTGGAGGGAGTTTGGCACTCCGGATCTCCCATCAGTATGATTTTGGGGAGCTTGAGGGGCATTCTTCTCTGCGTACCCCGAAACATGACTCAGGCAGCAGGTATGTATAACCTGCTACTTGAGGCGGATGAACCTGCAATTATGATTGAAGTGTTGAACGGCTATCGCCTCAAGGAAAAGATGCCTTCTAACATTGGGGAATTCAAAGTGCCCCTGGGAAAGGTGGAGACAATAAGAGAAGGTGCAGACCTCACCTTGGTGACCTATGGCGCCATGTGTCGAATTGCCCTAAACGCCGCAGATCATCTCTCGGAAATGGGGATTTCCTTGGAAATCATTGATGTGCAGACCCTACTGCCCTTTGATTTGGATCAGGATATCCTGAAATCCATCAAAAAGACCAATAGGGTGATTTTTGCCGATGAAGATTCACCAGGTGGTGCTTCTGCCTATATGATGCAGCAAGTGGTGGAAGGGCAAGGAGCCTATTTTTACTTAGATGCCGAGCCGGCAACGATAAGTGCCAAAAGCCATAGACCAGCCTATTCTTCGGATGGGGATTATTTTTCCAAACCCAGTGTAGATGATATTGTGGAAAAGGTTTATGCTATTATGGGTGAGGCAAAACCGGATTTGTTTCCCCCTATATATTGAATTAGTTAACTTTTAAATCAGCTCCAACGAAAAGGGGAGGGCACAAAATAAAGGAGGATGTGATCCAACTATTCATTATTAAATCCGTGGAATCAGATTAGAAAAAAAGTTTAGGCTTTGTCAATTTGGAAAGCTCTTCTATTTTTGGAATGCCACAAACTATCGTGGAGCTGCTAGAGGCCTTTTCTTGAAAATCAATAACCAAATAGAGTGGTTGAGGTTAAAAAATGCTTTTTGCTCACCTCTTTGTTTTCCAATATATACAAGAATTCAAATATTTCCGTTAACCTATTCAGGGAGCATAAAATTATTCAGTATAATTTTGTAAAACCTCTGGAATTGGTCATATTTGACCACTAAAAAATTTATGAACACATGAAGAGATTAATTTTAGCCGTTATGGTTGCCGGTCTTATGGCTCTTGGGGCCTGTGCCTCCAGCAAGCCTTGTCCTGCATACGCAGATGCAAGCCAAAGTGTAGAGGCAAAAGGGTAAAAGAGTATGCTGACCATTTTTTAATAGTCAGCATATTTTTTCACGTCTTCCTCTGTGATAGTCTTGTTTCCAAGTATTACTAAACGTTCTACCACGTTTCGGAGCTCCCGTATGTTGCCTGTCCAAGGGTATTGCTGAAGTTTTTTGAGTGCTTTGTCTTCTATAACCTTTTTGACTGTTCCATATTCTCTTGCAATATCGTCCAGGAATTTGTCCACTAATAAAGGTATGTCTTCTAATCGGTCTTTGAGTGGGGGTACTTGAATTAAAATAACACTCAGCCTGTGGTAAAGGTCTTCCCGGAATTCACCTGCTTCGATTTCCTTTTTCAGGTCCTTATTGGTGGCTGCTATCACCCTCACATTTACCTTAATATCCTTATCTCCCCCTACCCGAGTTATTTTGTGCTCTTGTAAGGCACGCAGCACTTTTGCTTGGGCCGACAAGCTCATGTCTCCGACTTCATCTAGGAATATGGTGCCACCATTTGCCTGCTCAAACTTTCCCTGCCTTTGCTTCATGGCTGAGGTAAAAGCCCCTTTTTCATGCCCAAAAAGCTCGCTTTCTATAAGTTCCGAGGGGATGGCAGCGCAATTCACGGCGATAAAAGGAGCGGAGGCTCGTTCACTTTTCTGGTGAACCCAATGCGCAACCAGCTCCTTCCCGGTTCCGTTAGGCCCCGTGATAAGTACCCTGGCCTCTGTGGGAGCTACTTTTTCAATGGTTTCCTTGACTTGGCTTATTGCAGGGGATCCTCCTACCATATCCAGCTTTTTGGACAGTTTTTTCTTTAAAACCTTAGTTTCCTGCACCAAGTTCTTTTTTTCCAATGCATTTCGCACCGTCAATAGGAGGCGGTTGAGATCCGGAGGTTTGGGGATAAAATCAAAGGCTCCCTTTTTGGTGGCCTCCACGGCTGTTTCAATAGTGCCATGTGCCGATATCATGATGAATTGGGGTTGTTTTTCCAGGGTAAGGCTCTTGGTGAGCACTTCCATTCCATCCATTTTAGGCATTTTGATGTCACAAAGGATAAGGTCAAAATCCGATTTTTGAATCATGGAAAAACCTTCTTCGCCATCCTTGGCCTCAGAAATCTCGTAATCTTCGTATTCCAGAATTTCTTTTAATGTGGACCGTATGACTTTCTCGTCGTCAATGATCAGGATTTTTGGCATTTCTTAATTAAATAGGTAGTTGGTGAGTAATAAAAAGGTGCAAGCCTGTAAGCCGGGTTCTGTACCTCCGCGCCCTATAGCCGGAATGCATCCGGATGCTCGGAGGTACCTGTCATTTATCTAGCCCTGTCCTCACGTAGGGGTCTATCGATCTACCCACCCCGGATATCTCCAGCCTTGAAGCATGGAGATTCGGACGAGCAGCCCTTGATCCGAGGCCTATTTGATCTTTCAACCCATAAGGTTTGCCCTGCACCTGATGTCGCCATCAGGCCGGTGGGCTCTTACCCCACCTTTTCACCCTTACCCCGGCTCCGAAAAATCGGGGTCGGGGCGGTATATTTTCTGTGGCACTGTCTGTAACCTTTCCGTCGCCAGGAAGGCCCCTTCCCGTTAGGAAGTATGGTGCTCTATGTTGCCCGGACTTTCCTCCCTGCAATAGTTGCTGGGCGACAGGTCGGCTTGCACCTTGCAAAATTAGCAGTTTTTGTGAAAGTGTCACCATGTTACCATAAGGGGAAAGGAAATACCAGCCCTTTCCATTGACTCCTTTATTGAAAATGAATTTTCATAGGAAAAATCTATAGCAAATGTTAATAGCTTATTTGGATTAAGTTTAAATAGAGAATACCTTTGCGTCAGAAAGGCTAATTCAAAATCAATCTAAATTAAAATTAACTCCGGTTTTCTGAATTTTATTACCATATGGAAATTTTACCACATTTGAAAAACTGCTATATCCTTAAGGTTTTATCCTTGGTTTGTTGTCTTTTCTTACCAGAGGTTCCTGCATTTTCTGTTAGTATCGACGAAAATGAAAAGGAAAGGGAATTGGTGATAAGGGGAAACATAAAATCTGTGGAAGGGGAAGCTGTACCCTACGCTACCATTTCCGTGGTAGGTACAGTGAAAGGAGCATACACTGACATGAACGGTGAGTTTCAGATTTATAACTTGGAGGATGGTACTTATACACTCAAAATTTCTGCCGTGGGTTATAAGCCCATTTATAGAGAGGTGGAGGTCAGGGATGGTCAAATTCAGGAGTTAAACCTGGCCTTTGAGAACCACGGTGCTGAAATGCCCCAGATCACCGTAATTGCCAATAGGGACAGGATTTTTAGTAGGGTTCCCGGGTCCGTATCTTATATAGACAAAAAAGACATTCAACAGCTTGCTCCTATCAGTGGAAATGAGGCCCTGAGAAGATCCCCAGGTGTCCATGTAGTGGATGAAGAAGGGCTGGGAATGCGTGTAAACATAGGCATTAGAGGTTTAGACCCATCGCGGAGCCGCTCCGTGTTGGTGATGGAAGATGGGGTTCCTGTTGCTTTGGCACCCTATGGTGAGCCCGAAATGTATTATACCCCTGCCATAGACAGGATGGCAGGCATAGAAATCCTGAAGGGATCGGGTCAAATATTATATGGCCCTCAGACCATAGGAGGTGTTGTGAACTACATCACCCCAAACCCACCACAGGAAGAAGAGGGATCTGTTTTCCTGCAAGGAGGCCAAGGTGGTTTATTTAGTGGGCTTGTCAATTATGGTAATACCATTGGAAACACTGGGGTTCAGGTAAACCTAATGAAGAAAAGAGCGGATAACGTGGGTCCTACCGAGTTTGACATTACCGATTTCAATACCAAGCTTTTGTTCAATATGAGTGACCGCTCAGAACTTGGGGTAAAGGTGGGGGTTTATGATGAGGTCTCCAACTCCACCTACATCGGCCTTAACCAGGTAATGTATGACCATGGAGGTCAGGATTTTACTAGGTTGGCACCCGATGACCAGTTGGATGTGAGAAGGTATTCCTTGAGCTTTAGCCATAGGTACAAGATTAACGAAAACGTAAAGCTCCGAACCATTGCCTATGGCTATACCACCACCAGGAACTGGAACAGACAGGATTTTGCCATCAATCCCACCAATACCCCTCCCAACAATTGGACTGGTGTGGTCTGGGGAGACCGGGAGATTCCAGGGGGTGCTATTTTTATGCGTGACGGTACTGGAAACCGGATGAGACAATTTGAGGTGGCGGGTTTTGAACCCAGGTTAGAAGCCAGTCACAATTTGTTCAATAGGAAGAATGACCTTATTGTTGGGACCAGGTTTCTTTATGAGAGGGCTTTTGAACAAAGGGTGAACGGTACAAAGGCAGGGGTATCCAGTGGTGATTTGGTGGAGGATGAGGTACGAACCGGTCATGCCTTGAGTGCTTATGTGCAGAACAAGTTTAACCTTACGGAGAAATTTGTGCTAAGTGCAGGGGTAAGAATGGAAAACTTCAATTACGAAAGAGACATCAACCGAAGGAATTTCCCCGAAGTAGGGATTAGGGACACCATTTTGGTGGCAGGCAATACCATAACGGAGATTATTCCCGGTGTCGGTTTCAATTACAGTGCCAACCCAAAAGTGAATGTTTTTGGTGGAATACATAAGGGATATGCCCCTCCCCGTACCAAAGATGCCATCACCGCTGTCGGAGACGTTTTAGATCTGGATGCTGAGGAAAGTTGGAACTATGAACTTGGGTTCAGGTCGGATTTGAAAAGATGGTTGTTCCTGGAGATGACGGCTTTCCGAATGGACTTTTCTAATCAGATTATCCCAGTTGCCGAAGCAGCTGGTGGAATTGGCTTTGGGGTGATCAATGCGGGGGCCACCTTACACCAGGGAATAGAGTCTGCCTTGGTATTCGACATTGGACAGTTGGCCGGCTTCAGCAGGCTTAACCTTACCTATGACATCAACGCTACTTATGTGCAATCCACCTTCTCGGAGGATAGGTTTAAAGGAGATGTAAACATTAATGGAAACAGGACTCCCTATGCCCCTGAATGGTTTATCAATTCAGCCCTCACCTTAGAGACGAACATGGGCTTGGGTGCGAGACTTACCGCCAACTACGTGGGGGATCAGTTTACCGATGAGGTGAACTCGGTGGTGCCCAGCCTGGATGGAAGAAATGGTTTGATGCCCTCTTACTTCTTGATGGATGCCAATGTGTTTTATAACGTGGACAAGTGGAACTCGCGATTTAACCTATCAGTGAAAAACATGTTCAATGAACGCTATATTGCTTCCAGAAGACCACAAGGAATTCGCGTAGGCTTACCGAGGTTTATTACAATGGGTTATGAATTTAGATTTTAAAAAAAATAAAACATTTTTCCCGCACCGTAGTTTAATAATGCATAAGGCTTAGACAAGCTTTTCTTCATAGTGCTGGGTTAAGCCGCCTCATCTTTGGTGAGGCGGCTTTTTATTTGGAAATTGATATTCTGGATAAAGCTGAAATGAAAGAGTTTAGGTACTAAGGGCTTTTCGGAAAGCTTGGACAAAAGATCACCTATCTATTTTTGAAGAAGCAAGTGATGGGAGATCTTTGGTCAATGTTAATAGTGCCCGTTGTACATAAAGAATACTTAAGGTTCAGAACCACATTGCCTACCTCGTATTTTAGGTTCAAGTTCAGTATCATTGAAGCGGATGTTTTACTTTTTAACATAAAGTAGCATAAGATTGTCATCCGGTGGTAGCTTATGATCAATTGGTGGGTTGAAACGTGCAATAGAAAAGCTTTCTTCGATTATTTTTACATCCCGTAAACGCTTGTAAACCCTAATTTGAAATAATATTGCAATGTCACGAGGAGTGGAATTACACCTCATTTTGAAGCAATTTGTTAAAGTATAATCCTTTTTCCAGATCAAGGTACTTAATTTTGAGGATTAGCTTAATCTTGCTCTGTGGGTTAAGTAAGGGATTGCAGGTGCTGAACCTTTTCATGGGCTGAATTAGCTGGGAAACTTTCAGGCACATAGGGTGAAGATTGCATCTACTTCGCTTTTTTGTTTCGAAAACTAAAGCATTTGAACTGTCGGTTCCTGAAAGAGGATCATTCACTGATTCTTATGCTTTAGGCCATCGCAAATAGCTAATGGCACCTTTTAATTGAACATGCGCTGAATACAAAGGTGAAATGATTTTTCACTTGTGCCAGGTATCGAGTCGCTAAACCCTCCTTTTGCCTGTGCTGCTCAAAAAATATAGCTACCTTTGCCCTATCATGATAGTAATCGAAAATGCTGTTATCAGCGACGATATAAAAGAAAAGTTTTTCGTCTGTGACCTGGAGAAGTGCAAAGGTGCCTGTTGTGTTCAGGGAGATGCCGGTGCACCGCTCACCGAGGAAGAAACACTAATCCTGGAAAAGGTTTTTCCTGAAGTAAAACCCTTTCTTACGGAGGAAGGGGTCAAGGCCATTATGGATAAAGGTACCTGGGAAATAGACATGGATGGCGAAAAGGGAACTTCCACCATCGGGAATAATGGTGCGTGTGCTTACGCCATAAAAGACGAAAAGGGAATATTAAAATGCGGAATTGAGCAGGCATATATGGAAGGGAAAACCAATTTTAGAAAACCCATCAGTTGCCATCTCTATCCCATCAGGATCACAAAATACGACCAATATGATGCCCTGAACTATGATCGCTGGGAGATCTGTGATCCTGCCTGTGCCTTGGGAAAATCCCTTGGTGTCCCACTATACCGTTTTTTAGAAGGGGCCCTGACCAGGAAATACGGGAAGGAATGGTACCGGAAACTGCTGGAAGAGATTGAAGGCAAAAAGGAGTAGAAGGCATTTAAATCAAAAAAGTAATAAAATGAGCTGTCTCCATTTTCCTGTCAGAATATCGATACCTTGTATAGGGATGCATCCCACAGAAATGGAGACAGCTCGGGAAGAAATTAGAAGCTTATGCCGACAGAAAGCTTAAAGCCTCTATTGTACACCTCAGCGTCCGAATCCTTGAATACCGGCCTTAAGCCTAAGTCATAGCTGGCCTGAAGGTTGAGTCCCCGAGGGAGATTGTAGCCAACTCCAACGACAACTCCATAATCCACATCATTGATGGCATCGGTGTTCCATCCCAGAGTGTTTCCCAATACATCCGCCTCGAAGGTGGAGCCCATCAAGATGGAACCCTGGGGCCCGGCAAAGAAATTAAAACCATCTCCGGCATATACCCTGAAAAGCACGGGGATGTCAATGTAGTTCAAAATGGCCCTGCTATCGGCAAAGTCGTCATTTTGGGTTCCTTTTACAGAGTAATAGGCACCGGGCTCAATCGCAAAGGCTTCGCCTAGGAAAACCGTTCCATAGACTCCAGCATGGAAACCTACCCGGTTGTTATAATCGCTGCTGCTGATATCTGAGCCTCCCCAATTGAAGAAATTGGCTCCACCCCGAATACCAAAACTCCCCTTGCCTTCACTCGGCGGATCTTGCTGGGCATTGGAATGGAAAATAACTCCTAGAATCATTACTGATAATAATGCTACTTTTTTCATGGTAAGTAATAAATTTAATTGGTTTAGTTTGTTTCGTCTTAGGTAAGCTAATTTTATGCCAAAATATATTCTGTTTTGAAAGTTGATCCATACTTTTGATTTCCAGGAAGTTTGTCCATTCATCCCTTCTTTTTCCATTAAGAAAAACAGTTTTCCATCTTGAGAAGTCATTGTATCGAAGCAGAAGTTGTTGTCTTTATAATAAAACTATACCCTTTTTAACCCCCAGTAATTTCCTATATTCTAGACTTTTGATAAATAGGGTAATTTGGTGTTTCACAATTTCCATCAAAATAAGGTTTTAAGACCTAGTGCTATCTTCTGTACCTACGTTGGGCTTTGCAATTGAATAAATGTTGAAGTAAATTTTTTTAGGCCACTCTTTTGATGCTATTGAAAAATTCTATTTATTACTTAAAGTAGTCATAAAATACGAATTTAATTTTATTATATGTAAAGTACATAGTATTTTATATCAAAAATTAAGTTACGTTTTATACTACCTATAGCGCAAATTTTTGGATGGCAAAGCATTGGTCCAAAAATGGTTTTTAGTGTTTGGGTGCCTCTTTTTAAGGAATTAGGGGAAGAGTTTGGAGAGAGAAGAGTTTTTAGTGCTTTTGTTTTATCATGTTGAAGAGAAATTTACCGGTATTACATGGCTTTTTATTGGGGCTGTTCCTGATGCTTTCTATTTCGGAAGCAAAGGCTTCAATAATCAGGGATGTTTTCATCTTCTCGGAGTGTGAAAAAATGGCCTCTATCCGTGTAAGAAATGGAGTGGCTCCCTACACCTATGTCTGGAGTTATGGGGGAACGGTAATTCAGACCGATACCAATGTAGGCGAAAGCGAGTTCAGTACCATTGAGCAGGCCCAAGGGGGGGATTATACTCTTAATGTAACTGATGCAGTGGGTAACACCTATTCCGAAACCATTAACTTTTCTGGAAGCACCAATTTCATCCTGCATATAGAATACGAGGAAAACCAACAATGCGAGGGGGAGACATTCGGGAATGTGTTTGGTACCATAGAGAACGGCATTGCACCCTTTACCGTGAATTTTTACAATGAGGCCAATAACCTGGTCTTGACTCAAAATTTGGCCGGTAGGAATCTGGATCTTAACGGGATTCCGGCAGGACGCTACTTGGTGGAAGTAATAGATGCTACGGGGTGTAAGGAACTTACTGAGGTAGAAATCGAAGAAGTAGAGCCTATCGAGATTGCCCCGGCCGAAGGAGCAGGAACCTTTCCCGAAACCTGTGTGGGCAACGGTGGGGTTGCCTTTGATGCCACAGCCTATGAAGGTGAAGTGAGATTCAGGATTCGACGCGCCAATGGAACTTACGAAACAGGATGGATTACGGCTACAGATGGCCAAATCCGGTACAATGAGCTAACTGCTGGGGATTATGTGCTGGAAATTACAGACCGGTACCGGTTGGAAGATTGTCCAGAGGAGATTGTATTTAACATCGCAAATGATGTCCCAATAGAGGTAGTGCCCAGTACACAACCAATCACCTGTGTAGGGGATACGGATGGAAGTATCATACTGGATGTGAATCGGCTTTCTATGACCTTTCCATTCCCTCCTGCCAGTGTGGAGGTGGATATTTTAGATGCAGGAGGCAATGTGCTGGTGGACAGCCAAACGATTCCTGTCGGAGTTACTACTGGTCAGCAAATTTTTCCTGGTTTTGGAGCAGGGACGTATACCATATTGGTGAGGCATGGTGGCGATGACTACCCTTTATGTACCCTGGAATACCAGGCCACAGTTGGGGCTCCAAACACCCCGCTAACTGCCACTGTAGTCACTACCCCGGAGTCCTGCTTTGGCGAGGAAGATGGTACTGCCAGGGTCAACCGCTCCGGTGGATGGGGGGGATATTCTTATTCCTGGAGTGATGGACAAACAGGAAGGACTGCCACTGGATTGGCGCCTGGGAACTATACCGTGACCGTGACCGATCAGGGAGGATGTGCTATTACTCTTAACGTGACCATTAACGGCCCGGATGCAGCTATTTCTGCACAAACGGAAGTACTTTCGGCCTTAAGTTGTGTCGGGGCTGATGATGGCTCGGCCAGGGTATTTGATATACAGGGAGGTTGGGGAAGTTACACCTTTCTATGGAGTAATGGAGAGACCACTCCTACTGCAAGTAGTTTGCCGGCAGGGGAAAGTACGGTAACCGTTCGCGATGCGGAGGGTTGCGAGACCTTGTTTACAGTGGATGTTCCTGTACCTGATCCCCCTTTGGTATCCTATACCCCTACTGCCCCAACCTGTTTTGGAGGCGAAGATGGGAGTTTGGCAGTGGAAATTGCAGATACAAGTACGGATTTCACCATTACCTTAAATGGACAAACTGTTACTAGCAACAACCACACTTTCACAGGACTTCCCGCCGGGGATCACCAAATCCAAATAGCGTATGGCACCAATTGCAATATTGTAGAATCAATAACCATAGACACTCCGGAACAAATTATTATTGATGAGACCGGATTGAACATCACTTCCATCCTCTGTCATGGTGACGGCAATGGTGCTATTTCTGGGCTACAGGCAAGTGGTGGAACGGGTACCCTGAATTTTCAATGGCAGCAATTGATTGGAGGAGAGTTCGAAAATCTTTCTGGGCAAACAGGGACAAGTTTGTCCAACTTAGATGGGGGTAGCTACCGTTGGGTGGTTACCGACCAGAATGGGTGTCAGGTTTATGCGGACTTTCAGTTGGAAGAACCAGGTCCTTTGGCTGTTTCACCACCTACAACGGTGGACGTAAGTTGCTTTGGGAACGCTGATGGAAGTATCTCTTTTACACTTTCAGGAGGGACAGCTCCATATGCTTATGCCTTGAATGGAGATACCTTTGTCACAACCAATGAGACCGAGATTTCCCTCTCAGGTTTAGCTGCAGGGAATGACCAGTATATCCAGATTAGGGATGCCAATGGTTGTGCAGTTCCTAATATCAACTTTGACATTGCAAGTCCCCCACCTATCACCATAACTGATCCGGAAATCAGTCCAGAAACCTGCTTTGGTCAAGGAAATGGAGGTATTTCCATCACTATCGATGGAGGTTCTGGAAACCTTGGTGTTGAGTGGTTTTTGGCTTCCAATATGTCCAATGTGATATCTACAGACCAAAACCTGACAAATAGGTCTCCGGGAAATTATGCCGTAAGGGTTTATGACCTGGGGAACCCTTCCTGTTTTGTGCAAGAATCCTTTACCATTGCCCCTACCCCAGAACTTCAACTTTCTCTGGACGGTCCACCGGTAAATGTTTTTTGTTTTGGGGAAGAAACGGGTGCAATATCTTTGGCCATAAGCGGTGGGGTAGGGGACTACACCTTCAATTGGACCGGACCTAACGGCTTCACCTCAAATCTTCAAAATATCGAAGATGTTGCCGCCGGCCTATATAATGTAAGAGTAACTGATGAAAATGGATGCTGGAAGGAGTTGACAGATATTTTAATTAGCCAGCCGAGTTCAGGTGTTGAAATCAATGTATTAAATAAGGTGACCCCTAAATGCCATGACTCCCTGGATGGTAGAATTGAAATTCAGGTAGCAGGGGGCAATTCCCCTTATCAGATTAACTGGGAAATAGAAGACGTGCCAGGAGTTTTCCAACCTGTGCCTGGCAATGGGTTGACCCTTTCCAATATTACAGCAGGTATTTACAAAGCCTTGGTGAGGGATGCCAACGGTTGTTTGGTAGAGGAGGTTATTGATTTGGATGGCCCAGAAGCCCTTCATGTTGAATTGGTAGAAAGGCTGGATGTATCCTGTTTTGGTAGAAATGACGGCAGGATAGGTATAGAAGTCACTGGAGGCACAGGAGTGTATTTCTATAATTGGGATCATGGGTTTATCAACAAAAACCCCACAAACCTGGGCCAAGGCACCTACGGAGTTACCGTTACGGATGCCAATGGTTGTAGCTTCAGGTTGGATGACATTGAGATTTTCCAACCCGACGAACTTTCCATAGACTTGGTAGAAATTGTACCTCCTTCCTGTACCTTAGACGATGCCAGCATAGAAGTTACCTTCACTGGTGCAGCTCCGGGACAGGGAAGTAACCGATGGATAGATGTATCTACGGATGAAGTTATTGCTGAAAACCAAACTTTGGTATCTGGTCTTCAACCTGGATTCTACAGGGTGGAGTACAGTGCAGGTTCAAATTGTACGGTTACTAAAATCTTCAGGGTTCCGGGACCTGCTAATCCCTTGCGTCTGGTGACCAATGCCCAAGATGCTTCTTGTCCGGGAGAGACGGGGGTGATTTTCCTTTCTGCCACAGGCGGGCAACCTGCCTACAGCTATTTCATTTTTAAGGATGGTATTTGGCAGCCCGCAAATTCCACTGTTTTGGCGGGGCTCCCTGCGGGGGATTATTCAGTACGTGTGGAAGATTCCGCAGGATGTCAAGATGAGTCCACCTTAACAATTGACCAACCAAACCCTCCGGTATATGATGCTCAAGTTGAGCAAAACGTTTCCTGCTTTGGTGGTAATGATGGTGCCTTACAGTTTTCCATCTCTGGTACTTCGCCGGGTGACAATTTCCAATGGTATAGAAGGACTGCCACCGGAGGTAAAGCACCCATAGCTACCGCTGATTTGGGTCAGCTTATCGTTGGTACCTATTTCATGGAGTTGACCTTTGCAGGTGGATGTACCATTATATCCCCGGATTATGTGATTACCCAGCCCGAAGCTATCTTTACCTCACCTATAGTGACCCAGCCTGTTTGTGCCGAGGATAGGGGCAGTTTTAGTCTTGAAGTGATTGGGGGCTTGCCGGGCAAGACCATAAGGCTGACGGGTGACAATGGATATTTCCTGGAATTTGAAGGTGAAAATGTAGGGGCTTTTTCTTTCGCCGACCTTAATTCAGGAACCTATACCTGGGAGGTTGAGGACGAGGGTTGCCCCACTCAGACTGGCAATTTTGTCATTCAGGATATTCTTCAGCCCCAATTTAATATAAGTACACAAGATATTACCTGTTTTGGTGCCAATGACGGTATACTTCAAGTGCTTAACCCGGTAGTTCAGGGCGGAAGAACATTCACGGTGTGGGTTAATGGCGTAAACCAAGGAGGAATGAGGGATTTTTTCAATTTAGCACCTGGGGCTTACCTGGTAGCTATCAGGGATAATCAAGGTTGTGAATCCCCTCCTCAATTGGTACAAATCAACCAACCAGATCGACCCTTGGAAGTCGACTTTTTAGAAAAGGGAGATGTCTCTTGCTTTCAGGGTAACAATGGGGAAATATCCTTTTCTGTCCTTGGTGGAAGACCTCAATACCGAGCCACCCTTACAGGGAACAACGGTTCTCTTTACCATCTTTCCGAATTGGATCCGGGGCAACACTATTTGTTTGCAGCCTTGAGAGCAGGA
This sequence comes from Pleomorphovibrio marinus, assembly GCF_003347495.1. Taxonomy (GTDB): domain Bacteria; phylum Bacteroidota; class Bacteroidia; order Cytophagales; family Cyclobacteriaceae; genus Pleomorphovibrio; species Pleomorphovibrio marinus. Next base: position 102,345 of record NZ_QCXY01000009.1, on the reverse strand, counting down.
AGTTATACTCTGGAAGTCTGGGATGACAACGATGTATGCCAAACTTCAGAAAATATTGTCATTGAGCAGCCAGAGCTATTTGAAGTAAGTCACCATGTAGGGGAAATACTTTGCGCAGGAGGTCAAACCTCTATTTCCCTTGACATCACAGGAGGCGTGCAGCCTTATGCCATTACTTGGGAATCCTTCAATACCCAAAGCGGGAATTGGGAAACTCTCTCTGCTACTGGCATTAGTCTGGAAAATGTAGAGGCTGGGGAGTACAGGTATACGGTAGTCGATGCCAGGACCTGTGGCATTTTTATAGATGTGGTAGAGGTAGAGGACGGCTCTACCGTGGATCTCGATTTTGATGCCCCACCTATTTTATGTTTTGGTGGCACTTCCCAAGTTACTTTATCCGCCAGTTCTCCAGGTTCCACTGCTTTTACCTATTACGTGAACGGTGCTCCCATTGCGGGAAATCAATATCTGGCCACGGCCGGTACCTATGTAGCTTATGCCATAGACAATGTGAAAGGTTGTGTATCTGAGGAGGTTAACTTTACCCTAGAGCAACCAGCAGCTCCGTTTGCGATATCCTCTTTTGAAAGGCAATCTTTAAGTTGTTTCGAATCTGAGGACGGGGAGCTTTCGCTTACCCTAACCGGTGGTACTGGCCCTTATACGGTGACATTCCTGGGGCAAAATTACTCGGCAAATCCTAATGAAACCTTGGTCTTCGATGGGCTTTCTGCCAACGTGGCTTACCAAATCGAAGCGGTAGATGCCAATGGATGTGTGGTGGACATCCCTCCAAGAACCCTTACGCAACCTTTCCCCCTTCAGGTGGAATCTGCATTTAACCCTATTCAGTGTTACGCTGGCAGCACCAGTATCAATTTGCAAGTTTCAGGTGGTACCTCGCCTTATACTATTACTTGGGCATTCAGTGAGGATGGGGTAGATCCCGAAGGGATACCCGGTACAGACAATCAACTTACCCTATCCGGTGTGAAAGCAGGGTTTTATCACTATACCGTATCGGATGGTGGGTGCGAAGATATCCTCAGGGTAATCGAAATCACACAACCCAATGAGGTGATGCTTATGACAGATAAGCAGGATGTGTCCTGTTTCGGTGGAAATGATGGAAGTCTCTCTTTTTCCGCCACAGGTGGGGCCTCTGGCCCATTCAGGTATTTTGTGAATGGGCAGGAAATCAATGATGCCATGCTGAATGGCCTGAGTGCGGGTACTTACACAGCCTATGCTATGCGGGGGAACTGTATCTCTGAAACCATTTCACTGACAATTGATCAGCCGGAAGCTGCACTGAGTGCCAGTTTGGATTATTTAAACCCTGTACTGTGTCACGGTGACCTGTCTGCAATCCAAATGGAGATCAGCGGAGGAACTTCCCCATATCAGGTGGCACTAAATGGAGAGACTTTCCCTGTTGCGGATCATTCAATCCTCTTTCAGGACCTTGCAGTAGGACAATATACATTAGTACTTACAGACGCAAACGGGTGTTCCTGGGAAGAGAATCTGGCCATAACAGGCCCTAACCCCATTTTGATAGAAGAGGATGAAATATCTCCGGTTTCTTGTTTTGGAGGCGAAGATGGGGAAATCAGGGTCTTGATAGAAGGAGGTAACGGAGGATACAGTTTTGAATGGGCCGATTCAGAAGGGATACAGGTAGGAAGTTATCAAAATTTGGTAGGAGTGCCCGCAGGGGTCTATACATTAACTGTAACCGATACCAATGGATGTATTAATGCCGAGGATTTCGAAATCCTTGAACCTACCCCACTTTCTTTTGACCATCAACTTACGCATGTTTCCTGTCATGGGGGTCAGAACGGCCGCATTGAGGCTACGGCCGCAGGAGGGTTCCCTGGATATCAGTTAGTGGTTAATGGTGTTTACAGATCGGGCTTAGAAGCAACCGGCTTATCGGCAGGCACCTATTTTATAAGGGTAGCAGATGCCAATGGCTGTTTATCCCCGGGTGAGGAAGTGACTATCACAGCACCTGAACCTTTGGGTTTACTGGTTTCTTCGGAAAATTTGAGCTGTTTTGCTGCCAACGATGGAAGGGCAGGTGTAGAGGTGACAGGGGGAACAGGTCCCTACCAAATCCGATGGTCTGACGGAATCCAGGATGCGGAGAGGGAAAACATGGCCCCTGGCAATTATGAGGTGGTAATCACCGATGCGAATGGCTGTGTCATAAGGGAGAACGTATTGATCACCCAGCCTGACCCTATCAACACCAGTGTGGATATTACACCGGTAAGCTGCCACGGAGGGGAAGATGGGGCTATTCAGCTTAATTTATCCGGGGGGAACGGAAATTTTGAAATTATCTGGTCTATCAAGGATTCAGGGGAGCAAATAGGACAGGGCAACCATATCCAGGATCTTACTGCGGGCGTGTACATCGCGACGGTGGTGGATGCGTTGGGCTGCTCGGTGGAAAGGGAGTACGTGGTTACTGAGCCCGCCAACCCCTTATCCCTTCAAGTCTTAAAGCAGGATGCAAGTTGCTACCAGGGGGATGACGGCAGCTTGGAAGTGGTTGTAGCCGGAGGCACAGCGCCCTATACCTATCAATGGTCCACTGGGGAGCAGACCAACCGCATACAGGGCAAGACTATGGGAACCTACCAGGTGGAGATCAGGGATGCCAACGGATGTGTGCTCATAGAGTCTTTTGATATCGATGAACCGACTCCAATCCTCTTAGAGGCCTCCGTTACGGATGTTTCTTGTTTTGGCGGCAGCGACGGAAGTATTAACTTCTCTCCAAGTGGAGGAAACAGCAGTAATTACCGCATAGTGTTGGATGGTCAGGAATTAAACAGTTACCAGGTTACCGGCCTTTCGGCGGGCACCTATGCTGCTTATGCTGTAAGCCAGGGCTGTAGGTCAGAAACGATAAACGTGGAGGTATCCCAGCCAGAAGAGGCCCTTTCGGCAACTCTAAGTACCCAGGACCTTTTATGTGATGGGGATGCCACAGGCTTGCTGGTGGAAATTACGGGAGGTACCGCCCCTTATGTAATTAGCCTGGACGGGGTGGACTACCCAGTAAATGGATCATCGATTTCCTTGGAGGATTTAGTTGCCGGAGTTTACGAGGTAGGTGTACGAGATGCCCAAGGTTGTGAGTGGAGTGAACAAGTGGTTTTGGAGGCTCCCTCCCCGATTGAAGTTACAGAGGAAGCACTGATACACGCCAGTTGTTTTGGTGCCGAAGATGGGAGGATTGAAGTAAGCATCTCCGGTGGTGTTGGAAATTATACTTTCCAATGGAGGGATAGTGAAGGGAGTTTGGTAAGTTCCTCAAGAAACTTGGAAGGGGTAGGGGAAGGAACCTACACCTTGACAGTGACAGACAACAATGATTGTTTAGCAGAAGAATCCTTTGTCATCACCCATCCCCAGCCCATCTCCTTCACTTACGAGACCTTCCCGGTATCTTGTTTTGGAGGGAATGACGGAAGGGTGGAAGTATTAGCAACGGGTGGAACTCCTGCGTATCGCCTTTTGGTGAATGGAGTGGCACAAAATGGATTAGCGGCCACTGGTCTTACTGCTGGCATTTATAGTATTCAAGTAGAAGACCTGAATGGTTGCCTCAGTCCAGCGGAAGAGGTTGAGGTGGTAAGTCCAGCCCCTCTTGAGATGAATATCATCAAAGAGGACGTGGCATGCTATGCGGCCAATGATGGCAGGGCCGAAGTGCAAATTTCCGGAGGTATTGGTCCTTATGATATAAGGTGGTCTGATGCCGGAACCGGTCAAATCAGAGAAGGGTTAGCCCCTGGAAATTTCGAGGTGGTGGTTACAGATGCCCTAGGATGTAGCATCAGGCAAAACATCATTATTCTTCAACCTGACCCCATTTCTGTAAATCCTACAATAACCCACGTAAGTTGCTATGGAGGACAGGATGGTTCCATCTCCTTAGCCCTTTCAGGAGGGAATGGCCCTTTTGAAATACGTTGGCATAAGGCTGATGGAGGGGAAGAGGCAGGGACAGGCACTTCTCTTCAAAACCTGGACGCAGGGACTTATGTGGCTACCATTGCGGATGAAAGAGGGTGTGTGTTGGAAAGAGAATATGTAGTTAATGAACCACTTGCTCCTTTACAAGTACAACCCCTAGTGATGGACGTAAGGTGTGCAGGAGAGGGTAGAGGAAGCGTGGATCTCATCGTTTCTGGGGGAACTGCCCCTTATACCTATGCCTGGAGTACGGGAGAGCAGACCAGGGCGGTAAGGGATAAAAATGGAGGAATCTACCAAGTTACGATCACAGATGCAAAAGGCTGTTCGATCACTGAATCTATTATCCTAGAGGAGCCGGACCCCATAACCTTTGATGCGCAGATCGAGGATGTCAGTTGTTATGGTGGCAGTGATGGCAGCATTGCCTTGGAAATACATGGTGGTACAGGCAACTATCAGGTGCAATGGGGCAACGGCCTTACTGGCAGGGAAATTTCCGGTCTCAGGGCTGGGAATTATACGGTATTTATTTTGGATGGCAATTCCTGTTTTGAGTCCCATACATTCAGGGTGAATGAACCTGAAGCGCCCTTACAAATCGAGGGGTCGGGGAATTTTGAGCTTTGCCATTTTGACGACAGGTTATCCTTTGAGGTGTCCGTGAGTGGAGGTACTGCGCCCTACACTTACTTGTGGTCCACAGGGGAAACCACTCCCAATTTAACGGATGTGGTTCCGGGTATTTATTCCATTCAGGTAACCGATGCCATGGGTTGTGTGTTGGAAGAAGAATTCAACATTCCACCACCATCTTCTCCCATGGATATTTCGGTGGAAGGACAAATTGCTCTTTGTACCAACCAAGACAGAGGAGAAGTTTCGGTGACCATTAATGGGGGAGAAGCACCCTTTAGCTATAGGTGGTCGAATGGGGCCACCACTTCTACCATTTCTAACCTAAGTGCCGGAGTTTACACTGTGGAAGTTACCGATGCCAGGGGGTGCTGGGTGGAAAGAAGTGTGGAAATTATCCGTCCAAGAGACCTTCAGGTTTCCCTTGAGTCTATACAGGGAGTTTCCTGCGCAGGTAGTAATGATGGTGCTTTGAGTATCGCCGTGGAAAGTTTCGGCTCTCCCTTTACGGTAAACTGGAGTCATGGTGTAGAAAATCAATTGTCGGTAAGTAATCTTTCTGCTGGAACCTATACGGTACAGGTGGCGGACACCTTGGGCTGTGTGACTACCGTAGCCTATCAGGTAAGGGAACCTGCTCCATTGGCCTTTAATGAAACCATTAACGACGTCGTCTGCCACGGGCAAAACAATGGTTCTATTGCCTTGGAAGTAAGAGGAGGTACTGCTCCCTATTCTTATGAGTGGTCTAATGGGGCAAGCAGCAGGAATATCGGAGGCCTTAGCCCTGGCTCTTACTCGGTGTTGATCACGGATAGAAACGGGTGTTCTACAGGGGGGCAGTTTACCGTGGCAGAGCCGGAGCCTTTAGAGGTTCTAATAGAGCATTCAGAAATGTTGGCTTGCCATGGTGATGAAAATGGATTCATACAGCTTACCATCACAGGAGGAGTTCAACCTTATCGGGTCCATTGGGCGGATGCCCCTGGGCTTGGGACGCAAAACAGGGGTGATTTAGCTCAGGGGAGTTATACGGTTCAGGTAGTGGACGATAATAATTGCTCCCAAACCATGACCATAGAAATCCAAGAACCAGAGAGGTTGGAGGCGGAGCTGTTTACCCGGTTTGAGGTGGACTGTGAAAACAAGGTGCTTACTGGAGTGGCCTGGCTGGAAATCAATAGCGGCGAGGGCCCTTTTCAAATTTATTGGAATAACGGAGACAGAGACAACTTGGAGTCCCATTTCTATGAAGATGGAATGGTTTCCGTCATGGTCATGAATGAAAACGGGTGCCAGATTGAACTTTCTGAGGTAGTAGAGATGCCCCTGGCCTTCACAGATGCGGAATTCAACTATACCGTGATTTCCACTGGCATTCAAGGTGAGATATTGTTGCATGAGGCAGTACAGTTCAATGACCAGACTTTGGGTAATGTGTTTACCTGGGAGTGGGATTTCGGGGACGGTAACAAAAGCAACGAACAGCATCCTGTCCACAGTTATAGTAGAACGGGGACATATCTGGTGACCTTAACCACCTTCGATGTTTTTGGCTGTGTGTCCTATGCCCAAATGGAAATTGAGGTGGTTGCTTCGTATAGAATTTTGATTCCCAATGCATTCACTCCGAATGGGGATGGACTCAATGATTATTTCAGACCCAGGATGAGAGGCATTGAGGACTATGAATTCCATATTTTTAATAAATGGGGAGAGTTGATTTACAGCTCATACTCCATAGAAGATCCGGGATGGGATGGAACCTTAAATGGCACCATGAGTCCCAATGGGAATTATGTGTATAAGATCAGGTACACCTCTATAGATGGAGAGAAGGGGAGTAAAACGGGGGTTTTCACTTTGGTACTTTAATTTTTATGAATGCTGTGATGAAGGAGTTGATGGCTAATGTAATAACTGAATTAAGAAAACTGGCAATAGTGGTGCTGCTCACTTTCCTGGGGGGCCTTGGGTTTGCCCAAGATGTACAGTATTCCCAGTATTATGCAGCTCCCTTGTACCTCAACCCGGCTTTCACGGGGGCGACGGAGCTGACCAGGGTGGGGTCCAATTATAGGAACCAATGGCCAGGGCTCAATCATTCTTTCAACTCCTACTCTGCTTATCTGGATCATTATATGTTTGACATTAACAGTGGCATAGGGATCATCGTGAACGCCAATAGGGAAAGTAAAGTGAGGCTAAGTACCAATGAAGTTGGGCTTACCTATGCGTACAAACTGCATTTGGGAGAAGATTTTTTCCTTAGGTTTGGTGGGCAGGCTAGTTTTGTGGCGAGGGATGCCTACTTTGGGGACCTGGTTTTCGGGTCACAGCTGGACCTGGAGAGAGGGATTGTAAACGACAACAGCGGTGAAATTTTTGATGAGGATTACAAACACAATTTTGCAGACTTCAGTTTTGGTATGCTTTTCCATGCGGAAGAATTCTGGCTGGGGATTTCAGGTCATCATTTATCCGAGCCCAACACTTCCTTTATAGATGGGAACATCAGCAAGTTGCCGATGAAACTCTCTGCACATGGAGGGATGAAATTCGATTTGGGGGACGGAATGATCAATAACTACTTTAGCAATACCAGGCAGGAGAGATCGGCTTTTGTTTCCTTTAATTTCAAGCGGCAAGGTGCGTTTAACCAGTTGGATATAGGCACCCAGTTTCTGTTGGAGCCACTTGTAGTTGGGGTTTGGTATAGGGGTTTTCCAGTCAAGTATAAGCTGCCAAATAGCGAGGCCATTGTATTACTGCTTGGTGTGGCTTTGCCGTCCGGATTGGATATTGGGTATAGCTATGATTTCACGATTTCAAAAATGTCTGTGATGCAATCCGGTGGTGCTCATGAAATCTCCATACGGTACTCCTTCCTTTATGGGAACCCCAATGACAGAAACAGGAGAAGTACCATTATCCCCTGTTTCCGTTTTTAATTGCCTAATCCAGCCGAATAATGTCCGCACCCAATGCATTGAGTCTTTGGTCAATGTACTGGTATCCACGGTCAATTTGTTCCACATTATCAATGATGGATGTTCCTTCTGCGGATAGTGCAGCAATCAACAAGGCCACTCCTGCACGGATGTCTGGAGAAGTCATCCGTATGCCCCTCAGGGAATATTTTCTGTCCAACCCAATTACGGTGGCTCTGTGTGGGTCACATAGGATAATTTGTGCCCCCATATCAATTAATTTGTCCACGAAGAACAGCCTGCTCTCAAACATTTTCTGGTGAACCAAAACAGTACCTTTTGCCTGTGTAGCTGTTACCAGAATGATACTTAACAAATCGGGTGTAAACCCTGGCCATATAGCATCGGCCACGGTAAGGATGGACCCATCTATAAAAGTCTCTATTTCGTAATGGTCTTGGGGAGGGATTCTGATGTCATCTCCATTTATCTCCATTTTAATACCCATTCTACGGAACATTTCCGGAATGATTCCCAGCTTTTCCAGCCTTACATTTTTAATGGTGATATCGGATTTGGTCATGGCAGCCATTCCTATGAAAGACCCGATTTCTATCATGTCAGGGAGTAACGTATGGCTGGTGCCATTTAGGGAAGTAACGCCCTCTATGTGTAGGAGGTTTGAACCTACCCCGGTGATTTTGGCACCCATTTGTATGAGGATCTGGCAAAGTTGCTGCAGGTATGGCTCACAGGCCGCGTTGTAGATGGTGGTTTTTCCTTTTGCGAGTACAGCCGCCATGAGGATATTTGCGGTCCCCGTGACCGAGGCCTCGTCCAGCAACATGTAGCAACCCTGAAGCTGGCTGCCGTCGATGTGATAGAGCTCCTTTTTGCTGTCATAGTGGAAAGTGGCTCCCAATTTCTGAAACCCGAAAAAGTGGGTGTCCATTCTTCTTCTTCCAATTTTGTCCCCTCCTGGCTTGGAGATTTTTCCCTTCCCAAACCTTGCCAACAATGGACCTAAAATCATGACAGATCCTCGGAGGGCACCGGCTTTGTTCAGGTATTCCTGGGTTTCTAAATAGGCAAGATTTACATTGGAGGCATTAAAGGCGTAGGATTCTGAACCCTTTTTATCCACCTTCACACCCATATCACCGAGCAGTTCTATCAGTTTATTTACGTCCCTGATATTTGGGACCTTGTGTAAGGTAACTTCCTCATCTGTCAAGAGTACTGCACACAATACCTGTAGGGCCTCGTTTTTGGCTCCTTGGGGTATGATGTCTCCTTTGAGCGTCACCCCTCCTTTTACCCTGAATGAAGCCATTAGTTTCTCCTTCTTTTTGAGTTGGAGCCGTTGTTTCTCCGCTTGTTGCTACCACCGTAGTTTTTGCGTCCGGAATGGCTATTATTATCATTGCTGGCAGGCTGGGTTTTAAAGTCTCTTCGCATGGAAGTTTCAAAAAGCCCGTTTTGCTTTACCTTTTCCAGGTCTATGTGGAGCTTGCCTTTAGAAAGGGTCTTGATGTCGTCAATGATAATGGCATCGTCAAAATTCTCCTTGTTCCAGGTAGAGTGGAAGCTTCTCATCAATTGACCAATGTAGATGATGGCCGTTTCCTGCTCTTCATCATCTTCTATCTCCACTGCCTTCTCAATAAGTTTCTCCACATTTCTTCCATAATGCTTAAATTTTACCTCCCCGTCAGGATAGCCTACCATTTGGGGACGCTTGCCCAGCAGCTCCTTCGGGGGCATGGGAAACGGGCCGTTGACGATTAATTCAAAATCAGACATAATGTAGATGTCGTCCCAAAGTTTTTGGTCACTCTCCGTCTTCATTTGAGGGTTGAGCTGCTTGATGAGTTCCACCAGTGCATAGGCATATTCGGTTCTCTTCTGGTCATCAGGCACTGTCTTGATGTAATCCACCAGTTTTTGAATGTTTTTTCCGTACTCTTTCAAGATTATGTTGTTTATTGGCTGTTTTGAATCTTCCATAACATCATTGGTTGAAAATACCCGATAAGATTACCTACTAAAAATACAATTATTTTGGGATATCGGAACCAATGATAGGCTTAAAGATCTTTAATTTTATTCTTCTACAATCCTAAGCTTTGCAAAGCTAAGTAATAAAGTCTTATCACCAAAATTATCAAAATGGATAAATGCTTTTCTATTAGTACCTTCCATTTCAATTTTGTTCACATTACCAAACCCGAATTTGGGGTGTTCGACCTTCATTCCTGCTTCCAGCCGGTTGGTATTTGAGGGTTTGAAGTCGGGGCTGGGGGTATGTACTTTCCCAGTGGTGCTTTTACGGACGGCCGGCTTTTTAAGACCCACAAACCCGTTGCTTCCCTCGCTTTCCCTATTTCTGAAACTATTAGAAAGGGAGGTGCCCATACGCTTGTTTACCTTGATATGGGCAGGATCCAATTCCTCCAGAAACCTGCTAGGTTCGCAGTTCAATAACCTGCCGTACCTGTACCTGGTGAGGGCGTAGCTAAGGTACAGTTTTTCCATCGCCCTAGTACTTGCCACATAGAAAAGCCGGCGCTCCTCTTCCAGATCCTCTCTGCTTTGCATCATCATTTGGCTAGGGAATAGATCCTCCTCCAGGCCAACTACAAATACGTATTTAAACTCCAACCCTTTGGAAGAGTGAATGGTCATCAAAGTGACGTTGTCCATTTCTTCCTTTTTCTGGTCTTCATCCGTGAGAAGTGCTATTTCCTGTAAGAAAGCCCCCAAACTCTTATCTTCATTTTCGGGACTGTCCACATACTCCTTAATAGCATTTAGCAGTTCCTGGACATTTTCGTATCTATTAAGTCCTTCTATGGTCTTGTCCTCATACAGCTCCTTTAGGATTCCCGACTGCTTGGCAACGGTGGATGCCACCTCGTAGGCGTCTTTTCTTTCGGTGGCAATTTGGAAGCTCTTGATCATAGTAGCGAAGTCATCTACTGCTATGGCGGCTCTTCCGGTAAGGAAACTGCCGCTGTTGTTTAAGACTTCCCAGATGCCGATGTCATGTTCATAGGCCGCCACTAGTATCTTCTCCACCGTGGTATTGCCTATTCCCCGTTTAGGGTAGTTGATCACCCGCTTAAATGCCTCCTCATCGGAAACATTGACCAAGTACCGCAAATAGCCCATCAAATCCTTAATCTCCTTTCTCTGATAAAAGGAAAGTCCCCCAACAATCCTATAGCTGATATTCATTTTTCTCAGTGCCTCCTCCAGCGACCTGGATTGGGAATTGGTCCGGTAGAGAATGGCAAAATCACTGTTTTTCAACTGGTGGTTGTTCCGCTGCTCGAAGATGGTGGTGGCCACGATCCTGCCTTCTTCGTTATCAGAGGCGGCTTTAACCAGTTCTATGGGTTCCCCGTCCTTATTGTGGGTCCAGATGCTTTTCTTTAGTTGGGCTTTGTTCTTTGCGATTATGGAGTTGGCCGTGTGTACGATGTTTTTGGTGGACCGGTAGTTTTGCTCAAGTTTCACTACAAAAAGGTCCGGGTAGTCTTTTTCGAAATTGAGGATGTTTTGGATGTCGGCGCCTCTGAAAGCATAAATGCTTTGGGCATCATCGCCTACTACACAGATATTTTGATGCACGGAGGCCAGCTTTTTGGTGATGAGGTATTGGGAGATATTGGTGTCTTGAAATTCATCTACCATAACATAGCGAAAGCGTTGCTGGTATTTGTTCAAGGCCTCCGGGTGATCCCTAAAAAGCACATTGGTGTTAAATAACAGGTCGTCGAAATCCATGGCCGATGACCTGAAAAGCCTTTGTTGGTAAGCTTGATAGATTTCTCCCATCTTGGGTTTCATTGCAGCCTCATCGTCAGCAAGGACTAGGTTGTCCTTTCTATATGCCTCCCAACTGATCAGCCTATTTTTGGCTCCGGAAATCCTAGAGAGGACCGTGCTGGGTTTGTACACTTTTTCATCCAGTCTTTTTTCTTTTACAATAGTCCGGATGAGGGATTTGCTGTCTTCGGTATCATAGATGGTGAAATTGGAGGGATAGCCTAAACGATGGGCCTCTACCCTTAGGATTTTGGCAAAAATGGAATGAAAGGTTCCCATCCACGTGTTTCTTGCCTCCAGCCCAATCAGCTTTTCAATACGCTGTTTCATTTCATTTGCGGCCTTGTTGGTAAAGGTTAAGGAGAGGATTTGAAACGGGTCCACTCCTTTTGCATGAATGAGGTGGGCAATCCTGTAGGTCAATACCCGAGTCTTCCCTGACCCTGCACCCGCTATGATCATTAATGGCCCTTCAGTATGCTCCACTGCCTCTCTCTGGGGAGGGTTAAGTCCTTCCAAATATTCGCTCATGCTTATTGAATTTCTTGTTATTGACTGCTTACAATATGCAGCCCTCTCAAAGTTACAGGCCCAAAGTTACTATTTCAATTTAATATGATTACAATTGTCTTTTATCTGCCACACCTGACTGCTGTCCTTTGCAGGCAGGTAGCCTGCCTACCCTGCACCCGATTGCTAAGAGGATTCGGGGAATCTGGCTGGCTATTATGATCATCTCCACCATTCAAGAATAATTATTTCCCTTCCGAGCGATGCGGATCCGTTTGCGGCTCCCTGAAAAAACCTAGGGCAGGGCTGCGAGAAACCAAATGGCATATTCTTTCTGTAAATACTGGTTATTGAAACGCCTTGTATTACCTGCGACATCTTCGTTTGCAGAGGAAATTAAACTGCAGGCAACTTATCCTTTAAATATCCTCAATTACCCCATGGTATATCAGAAGCTATGTTTTGATAATTTTTGGTATAAAATTTTGTCTATTTTAGATAAATTTTTTACATTTATGGGACTGTGGAGGTGAAAATATGGAATAACTGTTATTTGTACCTTATAATAGTTTTTTCCTTTTAATGCCTTAAAGAAGTTTCGCAGTAAAAAACACTTCAGTAGACACCTAAATGATGATGCCCCAAAAATCGGGGAAGTTGATAGCAGGATTTATGTGCCAACCATTTAAGAGATTTATTTGCCCAACCTGCCATTGAGAAACCTACTCAGTGGATGCAAACTAGTAACTCAAGGGTTGCTGTTATGAGGGAAAGCTCTTTTTGCGGCTATGATTTATGGTATAGACCGTAGTAGGCAATTTGTCACTGGTCAGGCCTTCTTCGATGGGGCGCCATCATTTTGTAATAAGCCGGTTAAACCGGCTTTTTTTCTTTCCAGCGATTATGGGACCAGAGGTAGAGATCCGGAAAATCCTGAATGTTTTTCTCGATCGCTTTGATGTATTTTTCGGTGATGCTATTGGTGGGTTCCCCGTCATAGGGCGGATTGGCTAAGACATGGTATGTAAACCTGTAATGGCCTCTTTTGATTTTGCCTACCTCTCCATAAATTACCTGACAGTTAAAGCGTTTTGCCAATTTTTCCCCACCCTCAAAGAAGGCAGCATCCCTATGCATGAATTTACTCCAATACCTTATCTCAGAAAACTGGGGCCTTTGATCGGCAGCAAGTGCAATTAACCTGGGGCGGTTTTTTTGGGCGATAAATTGTTTGACAAACTGGTTCCTCTCAGTAAGGGTAGCGCCAAACCTGCCCCTTAGTGCCCGCATGAAACGGTCGAAAAAAGGAGTGTTTAGCTTTAGGTAAACTACCTCGCAAAGCCCCTCCAAATAGGTGCTCATGGTGAGTACATGTCCTTCCCAGTTAAAGAAATGGGCTTGATAACCAACAATTATCTTTCCCTCTGATATCGGCCCAGTGATGAGGTGTAGGTTTTCACAAGCATACCGTTTATTTATCTCTTCCTTAGGGAGGGTTAGAAGTTTTAGGGTTTCGGCGAAAGAATCTGTGAGGTTCCTGTAAAATTTCTTTTGTATTTTTGTCCTTTCCTTCTCGGATTTCTCCGGAAAGGCAAAGGCAATATTTTCGGTTACCACCTTTTTGCGATATCCCAATACGTAATAGGCAATTAGAAACAAAAAGTCAGTGAGAAGGTATAATATGGAAATCGGAAAATACGAAATAAGTTTGAAAAAGAACATACGTGCCTAATTTTCACAGCCACCCTCTCCTTAAGGAGCGGTGTGAGGGCCAAAGTAAATAAAATCCCGGCACTTTCTTCCAGAAAATTAGTTAAAAATTGCTTCAATTAGTAATTTTAAATCTTATGTCAGAGATTCAGAGAAAAAAATATTCAGATAAGGATAAAAACACCATCTTTGATCAGGAGTTTATGCCCCATATAGACTCCATGTACAATTTTGCCTATAGGCTTACTTTTGATGAGGACGATGCCAAAGACCTCGTTCAGGATACCTATTTGAAGGCCTACAGGTTCATCAATTCCTTCGAAAGGGGCACCAATGCCAAGGCATGGTTGTTCAGAATACTCAAGAACAGTTTTATCAATGAGTACAGGAAGAAAAGTAAGCAACCTTCCAAGGTAGATTATCAGGAAGTTGAAACTTATTACAACTCCGATAATGTTGATTACAATATGACATCCGATTTGCGGGTGGATACTGTCAAGGACATGCTTGGTGACGAGATCAGCAATGCACTAAATAGTCTGGCTGTGGATTTCAGGACGGTAATCATACTTTGCGACTTGGAAGGCTTTACTTATGAGGAAATGGCTAAGATTTTGGACATCCCCATTGGAACGGTCAGGTCTAGGCTGCACAGGGCAAGAAACCTGTTAAAAGAAAAACTTAAGGGATACGCCCAAAACATGGGCTACGATACTGAGGAAGAACAATAAAAGTTTTAAGAAGAATTGAATTAAACATGGACAAGAATTTTAACTCATCCAGTGAAAGGAAACTGAATTGCAAAGATGTGGGGAAATGCTTTAAATTGCTGGAAAGCATCCTGGATGGTGAGGCAGACTTGGAGTCAAAGGACATTTTAGACGAAAAGCTTGAAAAGTGCCAGCCCTGTTTCGAGCACTTCCATTTGGAAAAAGTGATCAGGGAGGTACTGAAGACCAAATGTACCAAGCATATGGTTCCTGTAGAGCTCGCTGATACTATTCGTCAAAAGATCCAAGCCATAAAATAATTTCACCCGCTGCATGTCATCCGGAAAAGCCATTATTTTTTCCGCACCTTCAGGTTCGGGGAAGACTACTATCGTAAAACATCTTCTTGGTAAATATCCAAATTTGGGATTTTCTATTTCAGCCTGCACCAGAGACAGGAGGGGAAGATCCGAAGAAGAAGGCAAAGACTATTATTTTCTTTCCCCGGAAGCTTTCAAAAAAAAGATTGATGAGAATGCCTTTATCGAATGGCAAGAAGTATATGAAGGGAATTTTTACGGCACCCTTAAGGAAGAGATCCAAAGGATATGGGATAATGGCAAACATGTAATATTCGATGTGGACGTAAAGGGAGGATTGAACCTCAAGAACTATTTTGGGGATAAAGGGTTGGCTATTTTTGTGAAAGTACCCTCTTTAGATGACTTAGCCAGCCGATTGAGGGACAGGGGTACTGAAACCGAAGACAGCCTAAGCAGAAGAATCTATAAAGCAAAGTTCGAAATGGGTTTTCAAGATAAATTCGACGTAATCCTGGTGAATAAAGATTTGGAAAAGTCCATTTCAGATGCTGAAAGGCTGGTGGAGGAATTTATAAATAAGCCCCAGCCGTGAAGATCGGTTTGTTTTTCGGCTCCTTTAACCCTATACACATCGGGCACCTTATCATTGCTGATATCTTGCAAGACCAGACTGACTTGGAGGAAGTCTGGTTTGTGGTAAGCCCCCAAAACCCCATGAAAAGCAGCAAGTCCCTGCTGCATGAATTTGACCGCCTGAGAATGGTGGAACTGGCAATAGCCGATCATTTTAAATTCAGGGCAGTGGATGTGGAGTTTCATATGCCTAGACCCAGCTATACCATAGATACCCTAGCCTATCTTACCGACAAAAATCCCCAGCACGAGTTTAGACTTATTATAGGAGGAGATAACCTCAATCATTTTCACAAGTGGAAAAATAGCCAAGAAATTCTTCGGCAATATGGGCTATACGTTTATCCTAGGCCAGGAAAAAACAGGCAAGTTGAAGACCCTAACGTCACCTACATCGATGCTCCATTAATAGATATCTCTGCCACTTTTATCAGGAAAACCATAAAAAGTGGAGCTTCTGCCAAATACCTATTGCACCCGGATGTCTTGGACTATATTCGGGACAAAAAGCTATACCTGTAGGAACTGGCCTTATTCCTTGTCGAAAGAAGCAAGTGTTTCTCTTCTGGTGTGGATTTTGTTCAAGATGTGATTGGCTACCATTTCACCTTGTTCTACGCCGTTATCAATGGCAGGAATATAGTGTATGCCCCCATAAAACCTGCTGATAGCGGCTTCTGCCGCAGCCTGGTTAAAGGAGTCGAATTCCCGGATGCCCAAACCATATTTTACCTCAGTGGAATCCACAATATGAAAAGGTTCCCCCAGAAGGTTGGTAAGTGCCTTGGCAGCCGCCGTGGAAATCACGCTGTGGCCACTTGTGTATTCAGGGAAAGGCGGAGTTTGGAGTAGGGGAAGCCAATCCTCATCCATATACAGGTTGATATAGGTTTCAGGCCGTATCAGGATACTTCGGTACTTCTCATCCCAGCAGGCAATAAAACCATCAAACAAAAAGACAGATGTATATGCCAAGGCCTCGGCAGTTGATTCCCAACTCAAGTCCTTTGCCTTAGAGGCTATCCCTGCAATCCCCATCCAGTGCCCACCGGGAGTGATCTTCTTCTCCGCGTACATCACATGTCCCTTTACATTCATCTTGTAAGGGTTGCAATCCCAGAAATAGGCGATTTCCCTTTCTTCCTCCGATAGGGTTTTACCGGCATCCATCACTTCCTTGGCTTCTTGGAAGAAATCACTTTCAGGAATGATGTCGAAGGGAGTAGATGCTTTTGGAATATACTGGTTGGCAGAATCCAGAACAAAAGGCCTTATTTTGTTCCAGTGTGGTTCAATACCCTCCATATAGGCAGGAGGTGTGGGCTTCCAGGTGCCGGGATCGTTTTTGATGGTATATTTTTCAAAGGAGCGGCTCTGGTGGTAATTGTCCTTTGCCGCGTATTCAAGAATATTTGCCCCCACTTCTTCTCCAAGTCGGATGGAGGCTTGTAGTTTTCTTTTGGATAAGCCTTCCTTTCTGGCCCTTTCATAAAGTAAGTCCCTATGCTTGAGCAGTTCTTTCTCCGAAAACACCAATTGGGCTCCGACCTTGTAATAGGCAGCAATGGCAGCTAAGGGAAGGTATACCTCCTCACTTATGTCCACTTCAAGTTGTTTGGATTGGTTTAGTTGCCCCATCAGCGGTGCAAATAGTTCCGGGTCTGCTATGGCAGCAACCTCGAATGCGGCTATTGCAGGGTAAGCATAAATACGACTGGCTACAGGAGGGGAAAAAATATCATGTACCATCACATCCGTGAGCTGGAGATTTGCCTGTATTAAGGGATCTCCAGACTCCAAATAGGTTTTATAGTCTTCGTTTTCTTCACAGGCAACAAACAGTATGAATACTACCCAACACCAATAATAACCCTTGTTCATGTCTGCACTTTTTTATTCAATAGCAAAACTAATAATTCGATTTTAAAATATAAATGATTTTCATCATGGAATGGTTCTCCATCAATTGCTTGAAATTCAATCTTTTGCCAAGGCTTGGTTCCCGGAGGGACTTAGGGGATTAGCATATAGAGATTTTAGCACCCATTGGCCTACTTCCCTGCCCTGGTCTTGTCCATTCCGGATGGCATCCATGAAATGTATCCCCCCATATAACCTGGAAATGCTTGCTTCCTCTGCGGCTTCCAAAAAGGAAGGGAAATCCCTGGTGCCTAATCCATATTTTTCTTCCACAGTATCGGTAAATGCAAATCCTTCACCAAAGAAATTGGTAAGAATAACGGCTGAAGTGGTGGATATTGTAGAATGACCGCTCAGATATTCAGGAAATGGGGGAGTTTGCAGTAGGGGTCGGTAAGAGGGATCCATGTGTTTTCTAATGGCACTTTCCGGTCGTATTCTGTCGCTTCGGTACTTTTCATCCCAACAGGCCATAAATCCGTCCATTAAGCCAATGGCCACCACAGCATGTATCTCCATGGCTTTCGAAAAGGTTAAGTCGGCTTTTTCGCAGGCAATCCCCGTGATGCCTATCCAATGCCCCCCGGGCGAAATTTGCTTTAACCCAACCATCAAATGCCCGCTTTCTTCCAAAGCGAATGGATTGCAATCCCAAAATGCAGCAATTGCCCTGTTTTCCTCAGAAAGCTCTACCTTATAAACCTCGGTGAGCATTTCGAAGAAGGGCTCACCTTCTTCTGGGTGGTATGCGGCAGGGGGTAGGGGTTTAAATTGCGAGGGGCTATCCAGTGTCAGCGGGCGTAGGGTGTTGAAATAAGGTTCTACCGGTGCAAAGTACCCAGGTGGTGTGGGATACCAAAAGCCCTCTTCGCCCTTGGGCTGGTACCTGGGATAATTGCTGATTCTGTTGTATTTGTCGGACTTGGCGTAAGCTAGCACTTGCTCGCTGATAGCATTGGCAACCTGTTCTGAATTCTTTATCCTCTGTTTAGAAATGCCCAGGTTTAAACAGGAGTCCAACAGTGCCTGCCGGGTTTCTTCCAGTAAATTGCCCGAAGGTTGTAAAACCATGGCCGTTTCTATGACTGCCAACAAACTGCTTAGCGCTGGATGGTGCCCGTTTAATCCCTTAGCAGGAACAATTTCAGGGAATTCGTTCAATAAACCCTGAAAGGACTGAACCTCCTCATCGCTCAGTGCCAAAACCTCGTTTCCGGAAATTAGGGAATACGCATAAAACCTGGCGGCTAATGGTGGATTGGTAATATCATGAACCATAATGTCCGTCATGGCCTCCGTTACCATACTGATCAATCCTGGACTTAATTGGACCTGCTGTGAATCATTACTTTCTTTGGTGCAGGCAAATAGGAGTAAAAGGGATGATAAGATCATCCAACCGATTCTCTTTATTTTCAAAACCTGGGTCAGCATCTGGTAAATTCAGTTTATTTTTTTTTTGGTGTACGCTGTAATTCCTTGCTGATTGATTCCAAATAGCCATTGATCATTGATGGAAAGCATGCTTCTTACATCGCCTTTTAAACGGAACCCCGATGCCAGTTGTGGGATATAGGTGAACTTGCCATCCCCAGACCCTTTAAGGAAAACGCCGTAGTTGGCATCATATTTTCCAAAACGTAATCTTGCCCTCTCAATATTGCCGGCAAGTAAAATATCTGTCACCCCATCCCCGTCCATGTCCTCAGCATATAGTACAAAAACGGGAGCCTTTTGTGCCTCAATGGGAAGAGCAATGGGCTCAAATTTTCCATTTTCAACCCTGGAAAATAGGGCAGTGGAAAGGTGTTCTGCTTTTTTGTATCCAGCCCCTTCCAGTTCCTGTTCTGAGAAAATATCTGTTATTTTCGCATTAGCGTAGCTGGCATAATCCCCAAACCTGGTCCGCATCATGGAGATCTGGTCTAAAAGTTCATCCCTGGTGAGATAGGGGTAACTGGTGCCTTGAATATAAAAACACAGGATTGGGTCAATGGCACCATTATCATCAAAGTCCTTGTAGTACATTTCGGCAGGCTCCTTCTCACTGGCTTTCACTTGGGAGTTCAGCCCTTGGTTGCCAATCAACAATTCCGGTATTCCATCCCCATCCAAGTCCTTCACCAAAAGTGTGTTCCACCATCCTGAATAGGATTTGTCAAAAAACTTTTCGCTGCTATCCAAAAACCTACCTTCCTCCAGTTTCATCACCTTTATTGGCATCCATTCTCCCACAATGATTAATTCTTTTTTGCCGTCTTGGTCAAGATCAGCGAATGCAGCATCTGTCACTAACCCCAAATCCTTCATGGGGTCCCCCCATTTAGAGGTTTGGTTGAGAAATTTTCCATCCCCTTGGTTGATTAATATATGGCTTTTTGGGGTTTCGGGATACCTACCTGGAACTACCCTGCTGCCAACAAAAAGGTCAATTTTCCCATCCCCATTGAGGTCTTCCCCACATACAACGCTGGTACTCGTTGGCATATTGGGGAGGCAGGCTTCGCATTTTTCGAATCCCCCCTTGCCATCGTTGAGGTAAAGCCTGTCCTGCAAGGCGGGATCCTCTGGGAGAAAGTTGCCATATCCCCCACTTCCCACATACAAATCCAGGTCTCCATCACCATCTGCATCGAAGAAATAGGCAAAGGTGTCTTCCGAAGTTTGATCCAGGGCAAAGGGTTCACTAATACCTTCCCTAAACGCTCCATTGTTTTCTTGGAGGTATAAAGTAGAGGCACTTCCTGCTTCCCCGCCAACGAAGACATCTTCCAACCCGTTTCCATTCACATCTGCTTTGGCCAACACAGGGCCTGAAAAGGACAGTGGATTAACCAGCAACGGCTGACGCTTGAAATCATTGATGGAATTTGGCATCAGGGAGTGCTGAATATGGGGCTGTGTTTGTTGAAACAAAGGATCCGGCTTGGTTTTTACAATTTTCCCCTCTTCGGCTGCTCCTTCCTCAAGAAGCAGAACTTGGTTTGCTTCCAAGTTTTGTTTTTTTTCAACTTTTCCCGAAGGCCATTCCACCCACAAAGAATCGATTTTTTTTTGGTCGCCCAACCCAAAATGAAGGATGGGTGATACACTGGATTGGTATCCCCGGGCTGGCATCTGCTCCAGGTATTGGAGGCCTTCCTCGGTGAAGATGGTCACCTTTGCACCCACACCGAAAGGATTTTGGTTTTCTCCGCTTAGTTGTACTTTCAAGAAATGCCGGGTGCTGTCGGAGTTGTTTTTGTAAATAAAGGCAGGTTGCCCCACATTGTTGACGATAAGGTCCAGGTCACCGTCGTTGTCCAAATCCGCATAGGCGGCTCCGTTGCTATTGGCACTCTGGTCCATTCCCCAGCTTTTGGTGCTGTTGGAAAAAGTCAACTTTCCATCGTTTTTGAAGATATAGTTGACCACATTGGAAGAAGGCATTTGGTAAACCAGTTCCAATACATTTTCCCGCTTCAGCCCCTGGTATTTTTTCACAAAATCCGACATGTATTTCAAAAAATCCTGATTGGTATAATCCCTAAAATACCCATTGGTAATGAATAAGTCTTTTTGCCCGTCATTGTCAAAATCCGCAAACAGGGAAGCCCAGCTCCAGTCGGTATTGGAAACTCCCGCCAATTGCCCAATCTCGCTGAACTGCCCGTTGCCATTATTTAGGTGCAACATGTTGCGCATATATTGATGGTGGAAGCCTACTTTAAGGTTAAATTCAAATTTTTCGTAATTGTCCGGTGCCATCAACAGCTTTTGACGTGCATTTTCTTCGGGAAGCATGTCCAATGTGAATACATCAGGAAACCCGTCATTATTGAAGTCAGCAATATCGTTGCCCATGGAAAAGTGGGAGATGTGGCCCATACTTTCTTGGATTTTGTCAGTAAAAGTCCCGTCCCCGTTATTGATATAGAGATAATCCGGAACGGTATAGTCGTTGCAGATATAGATGTCCAAGAAACCATCTCCGTTGATATCTGCAATTCCTGCTCCCAGACCATAGGAAAGTGCTGCACTTAAAATCCCTGATTGTTCGGTAACCTCGGTAAACTTGCCCTTGTTGTTTTGGAAAAGCTGTGGCCCAGCAGGGTCTTTTTTCTGCATGATATCCTGAGTGATGGCCTCATCGAGTACGGGTAATGACTTGGGGTTGTGATTGAGGAGCAGCATGTCCAAATCACCGTCGTTGTCGTAGTCAAAAAAGTAAGCTTGGGTGCTTGTGGCAGAACTCGCAAGGCCATATTTTTCGGCTTCTTCCTCAAACTGGGGGATACCGTTTTCGTCGGGGCCTTGGTTGATAAATAGCTGGTTGGTTCTTTTCTCTGCTGGCAAGCTGCCAGAATAGCACACGTAAATATCCAAAAGCCCATCTCCATTGACATCCGCCATGGTCACCCCAGTGGCCCATGGTCCGGGTCTTCCGGCTACTCCCGCAGTTTCTGTAATGTCCTCAAAAACCATTTCTCCCTTGTTGAGGTAGAGTTTATTTGGAACCATGTTGCCTGTAAAATAAATATCCTCTAGCCCATCTCCATTTAGGTCGCCTACTGCCACTCCCCCTCCGTTATAGAAATATTCATACATTAGGATATTGGTATTGAGGCCCTCCGTCAAGGTGTTTTCGAAGGTGATTCCGGTCTGTTCTGGAGAGAGAAGCTGAAACTGTTTATCCATACTTGCTTCCTCTTCCTCGTTGGAAGAGCTGGATGTGCAAGCAGTAGCGATGAAAAAGGCAAGCAGTAATAAGGAATAGGTTGATCGGATAATCATGGTATTTTTTCAATTCGGCCTCAAATATAGACAATTAAGCAATATGCTTTTTAGCCTAATGGTTTTTCCTCATATTCTGAGGGAATAAGCACAAAAAAAAGGGGGAAGCATACCTCCCCCTTTTATTACTTGTTTCTAGAAATTAATAGCCCGGATTTTGAATAAGGCTTCGGTTTCTTTGCATTTCATCAAAATGTATGGGCATCCAATACATCTTGTCCAGCCATAACCTATTTTCTTTACCAATGTCCAGGTCATTGATATTATAATCATATTCATAATATTCTGGATCAAAGCGATAAAGACTAAGTTGCATGCCGGGCCTCAGGTTCCCAAAGATATTGACAATCTTAGGCTGTCTTCCCAATGTTTCTGGAGCGATCATCCATCTTCTGGCATCGTAGTAACGCTGCTCCTCGTGTACCATCTCCTTTCTTTTCTCATGGATGAATAGTTGCCAAAGTTCATCCCCTCCTGCAGTGATAGCAGGAAGACCTGCCCTAAACCTGATTCGATTTAGCCAGTCCCTGGCCTCTTGTTCTTGACCCAGTCCTAAACAGGCCTCCACATAGTTGAACACCACTTCAGTTACCCGGATATTAGGCCATGGAATCTCCTGCCATGTATTCTGATCCACAAAATTAGGATCTGGCTCTATAAACTTGCGGATGTAATAGCCCGTAAAGGTGCCATTCCAATCCTCAATTGGGCTTTGCCTCATATCCAGTCCATTGTGGATAACAATGTTTCCGGCTGCGTTGGTAACCTCATATCGGCCAGTTTGAATCTGCCCCAAGGGATCCCTGGCTTGGTTAGCGGGGGACCGGGGTTTCCACTGGGCACCATCGTACAAAAAGGTAGCATAAAACCTGGCTTCTCTTTCCAAATAAGGTAAACTTGCATGCTGCTCGTTATCCCAATCGAACTCACTGCCATCCATCATGGCGTAGTCGTCGATGAGCTGTTGCATAGGAGTATTTCCCGCCCAGTTGTTATAGCCATTGGGTCCGTTGTGCAAGCCATGCCTACCACCGGCTTCCGGCTTCTGAGCAAGAAAATACCTGCCAAAGATCATTTCTGCTTCACCGCCACTTCTGGAAAGTGCATTATTGCTATATACCTGAATGGCCTCCTCATGGGGAAGGGGTTCAGTAAGATTTAGCATATTTCCCGGCATCATTTCCAAGACAACTCCTGCAGCGTCTTTGGCCCTTTGGTACCGCTCAGCTCTATTCCCGGTGGTATACCCAAGAAATTCCTTATGGTCGTATCCGGATATAACATCTGACCTTGAAGAAGCAGTAGCCATATCATGCAAGTCACTGGCCGCATAGATGAGGACTCTGGATTTTAGACCATAAGCCGCAGCCACATTGGCCTGGCCCCGAATTGTACTGTGACCTTCCAGCAATTGAGCAGCCCTGTCTAAATCCGCGATGATGTGGTTTACACACTCCTCGAAGGTGTTTCTAGGCAATTCGTAAGTTTCCTCATCAAGGGTGTAAACTCTGTCTGCAATAGGAAAAGAACCGTAATTTCGCAATAACTGGTGGTGAAAGTATGCCCTCATAAAGGTAGCCTCTCCCAACAAACGGTCGGCCATGTCGGGATTGTCAAACTGGGGATCGGTGAGGTTCTCTATGGCTAGGTTTGCCCCTCTTAAGCGGTTATACATGCTTGCCCAGCCTCTGGTGCCGTCAATCCAACCAGGTTCTTGGGGATTAGACCTTGCCTCCACTACTGTAGTGATATTTCTTCCTGGGTGGGTAAAGATAGCTTCGTCCGTTAAAGAGGCCAGAGCTTGTTCGCTAAAACCGCCTTGACCGAGGCCACCATACAAATCAATAACAAAGGCTTCGGCAAGTCCGGGATCTGTCCAGACGTCCGCTTCAGATACTTCGTTTAGGGGTTGGGTGTTTAGGAACTCGTCATCACAGGAAGTGAAGACCAGCAGCATACACAGTCCAACCCAGGCATATAAAGAATGAAATTTAATTGTCTTCATCATTTTTTGGATTAGAATGTAACAGAAAGTCCAGCATTAACAATTCTTGCTTGTGGATAGTACTGACCCGTCGCGTTGTTTGATTCCGGATCATATACGCCCAGTTTGTCCCAAGTCAATAGGTTTAGGCCATTGGTATAGAACCTTAGGTTACTGATCCCAAACCTTTCCCCAAAGGAAGCAGGTACTGTATATCCCAGCTCAAGGTTTTTCAATCGGAGATAGTCCGTGCTTCTGTACCAGAAATCATTGTTGTTACCGGAGTAATACTGGTCGTTTCTGTTAGCGATTCTTGGGTAAACAGAACTTTGATTGTCCACCGTCCATCTATTCTCATAGAATTCATGCAAATAGTTACCGATATCACCGGATTCTCCCATGCTCACTAGGGCAATGGCACCGGTAGCCCCTTGGAACAGCACTGACAGGTCAAAATTCCTCCATTGGGCGTTCATGTTCACACCACCCTGAAACCTCGGGATATCGTTTCTGTCCATTCTTACCCTGTCAAGTGGGGTGATCACACCGTCTCCATCATAATCTACAAACCTCATGTCCCCGGGTCGAAGCTGGTTCGTGATTGCGGAATAGTCAAGGGTTTCGGAATCTATTTCCTCTTGGGTAGCAAATACACCATCATACATGTATACCGGAGCAGGGGTGTTCATAGGTAATCCGGTAGACCTTTGCCAATCAGGGGCACCTGGAGGCTCATCCCAGAAAAGAATCTTGTTAATAGCATAACCGCCATTCGCACTGATGGAATATTGCAACTCTCCTTTTTGCCCTCTAACTCCCACATTGAAATCAAACCCTCGGTTTTCTATTTCGCCGATATTTTCTGCTGGCAATAGGGTGGATAGTCCACTGGATTGGGGCACTGAGGCATTCCTTCTCCATAGGATGTTGGTTCTCTTATTATAGAAATACTCTAATTCAAAGAAAACCTTTCCTTGCCAGACGGATCCTTCAAGGGCAATATTGCTATTGTTCGCCACTTCCCAGGTGATAGCCCGGTTAGGCACCCTAGTCTCATAGAGAGATTTGGCTTCTACATTTTCAAGGATATGGCTTCTAAATCCATACGTGGACATAAATTGGTATTCCTGAAGGGACCCATCATAGAAAATCTGGTCATTACCCATTTGGCCCCAAGATCCTCGCAACTTTAAAAAATCAACCGCTTGTATGTTGTTTTTCCAGAAATCCTCTTCAGAGATAACCCAGCCTCCCATTACGCCAGGGAAAAACCCAAAACGAGTTTCGTCGGGAAAAATGTAGGAACCATCGTACCGCCAAAGGAATTCAAATAGGTATTTTTCCTGGAAATTGTAATTAACCCTACCAAAGTAGTTCAATCGGGCCTGCTCAAATCCGGCACCTCCATTGTCCTTTTCGGCATCACCACCGGCAAACATTTGGTCAATGGCTGGAGAGATAAAGAACCTTCTATAGGCCCAAAAATCGTCACCTTCCACAGTTTCCTTGTTTACCCCAGCTAGTAAGGACAGTCCATGATCCCCAATTTTCTTATCATAGGTAAAGATACCTCCTAGCATGATATTCAATTGATTGATGTTTTCCTGCCTTAATCTAGGCTCCGCAGGACCTCTTTCACTCGGCACCAAAACAGGTGTAGTGCCATCTGCTTCAAAACCGCTGCCCCTTTGGTAAAGGATCCATGGGGTTTCCCACCTCTTGTTGAATCGGCTCAACTTATCTACAGCCCCTGTACCTTGGAACTTAAGTCCTTCCACTCCGGGAATTTTGATATTTATCACACCGTTGGTTTGAAAATAATCCCTGGTATCCCTGTCATAACCGGTGGCGTTAGTGGTGATCACTACTGGGTTTTCACCGTTTTCGATATCTGGCCCTGGCCTGCCATCCGGCCAAAAGGCCGGTTCGTGAGGTTTGCCCCTCATTTGCATCCTAAATATGGCACTTGCCGGTCTAGTAGGGAATTCCCTGTTTTCCTGCCTGGCCAGTACCCCAAGTTGAATATCTATGTACTCATTGATGGTCGCATCGAGATTCAGTCGCATATCATACTGCTTGTAGCCAGTGGCCGAATTTCGGTAATAGGCATCCTGGTTTTGATATCCAACAGAGGCCAAATAACGGAGATTTTCACTTCCTCCATTCATTTGAAGGTTGTGCTGGGATTGTGGGGACCATGTTTTCAAGGTCTCTCCAAACCAATCCGTATTAGGGTAGTTCCAGGGATCAGTGCCAGCCCTGTGCATTTCTAGTGCATTTGGGCTAAATGGGGCAGTTCTGGTTACTCCGTCGGCACCTACAAAACTCCCAGTGCTTCTAAAAGCATCTGTTGCTCCCCTCCATTCATTCGGAGGTAATCCTTGGTAAATGGCCAAGTCGTTTAGCATTTCACCGTACTGGGCCGCATCTGCCATTCTAGGGATTACAGTAGGCTGGGAAAAACCTTGGTTGAATTGGTAGGTAAGTTCAGGCTTTCCCGTTTTTCCTCTTTTGGTGGTTACCAAGATCACCCCATTGGCAGCCCTTGCACCATAAATGGCTGCAGAAGCATCTTTCAAAACGGAAATGGTCTCGATGTCATTAGGGTTAAGCCTCTCAATACCCCCGGCTCTCGCAGGGATTCCATCAATTACGATAAGGGCGTCGTTGTTTCCAAGCGTATTGGAGCCACGGATCCTGATTCCAGAACCGTCATAACCAGGCTCACCACTACGGTTTACAGCAACTACTCCTGCCATCCTTCCGGCAATGTTGTTGGTGAGGTTCAGTGCGGGCGACTTGGCCAGTTCGGCTCCTTTTACAGTAACCACCGAGCCGGTTATGGTCTCCTTTTTCTGCTCACCATAGCCAACTACAATTACCTCACCCAAGGATTGCACATCTGGTAAGAGGGTGACCTCTATTACACTTTGGTTGCCCACTTGCTGTTCAAAAGTGGTAAATCCCAAAAATGAGAACACAAGGATTTCTTCGTTGGATTCTACCTGTAGGGTAAACCTACCGTCCATGTCAGTTACGGCTCCTCTTGAGGTGCCTTTCACCAGCACTGACACTCCCGGCAAGGAAAGGTTGTCCTCCCCGGAAAGCACTGTTCCGGTCACCTCCCTGCTCTGGGCATTCGCTGTGATACTACATGCCATTAAAATGGCAAATCCCAGCAAAAACCATCTTGCTTTGGGTAAATAGTTTGTCATAATTTTGAAAATTAGTTATGGGAAATTATAATTTATGTTGTAAAAACACGTTAAATATGAGAGTAAAAAATTTGTTGTACAATCGATTTTTCTGGTCAAAGATTTTATGTTAATCAAATTTATTTAAAAAAATAAAGAGTTTGTTTTCATTACTTTAAGCAAACTTTATTTTTATATTTATTTTGACAATTAAATTTTTGTTTTTTTATAAAAAATGTAAAAATGACATAATGGTAAATTTAACTTTTTTATGTATATGACCCTTAACTTTTTCCAGTTTTGGTTTAAATGAAAAGTATTTTGGGCATCCGTTTCAGGTTGGCGTTCGTTATTATTGCTGAATAGATTCGTTAGAAATTCATGCCGCTTTTATCCATCCATTTACTTCTAGGTAGCCAATGCGCTTTTATTGGTTAGGGTTACTTCTTTTGATTGCTTTTTTGCAACCTATTCAAGGCCTTCAGGCACAGGGTGTAAGGGGAAAAGTGCTGAATGAATCAGGTGAATCCCTGGGTTTCGCTTCCCTGTACTTCAGGAACCTGGGGGAGGGGGCAGCCGCCAATGAGAAAGGCGAATTCCGGATTCAATTGCCTGAAGGAGCCCATGACCTATATATTCAACACCTTGGGTACCAATCACTGCTGCAACCCATTGAGGTGGAAAAAAATTGGGTGGAGCTGGAAATTGTTTTGACAGAGCAAACCTATGGATTGAAAGAAGTCACCGTGGATAGCGGGCAAGAGGATCCTGCCCTGACCGTAATGAGGAAGGCCATCGCCAAAGCCGATTTCCACCGGCTTCAGGTGGATAGCTATAAGATGCGCGTTTACCTCAAAGGAACAGGTACCCTTACCAAAGCCCCTATTTTTTTCAGGAAAAAACTAAAAGAAGAAGGTCTAAACCTGAACGAGGCGTATACAGTGGAATCCTTATCCGAAATACGTTTTTCCCAGCCCAATACTTATGAGGAAAAGGTTACTGCCATCAGGACGATAGGGGAGGACCTGCAAACCAGCCCGGCCCCTTACATTACCGCAAGTTTTTATCAGGATAAAATTAACGATATTTTATCGCCACTTTCCAGAATTGCCTTTGCCTATTATAGGTTTAGGTATGAGGGTTCATTTTTGGAGGAAGGCCTTTTGGTCAATAAAATAAAAGTTATACCAAAATCAAGAGGGGAAAAGTTGTTTGAGGGACACCTATATATAATAGAAGATCTCTGGGCCATTCATAGCCTTGACCTGGTAACCTACTACTTGGGGTTCAAGATAGAGGCCAAGCAGCATTTTTCACCTATAGAAGAAAAGGTTTGGATGCCAGTAACGCATTCCTACCGGGTGAGTGGCAAGTTTTTTGGTTTTGCCGGCGAATTCAACTATTTGGCCACTATCAGCGACTATGAGTTGTCCCTTAATCCGGATTTGGCCTTCCAGCCTGTTATTGTGGATGAGAAAATTGAACCCATTAGCAGCAGGAAAGGAGGGGAAATTGACCCTTTGACCGCTTTGGCAGAAAAGGAACAGGAGCTAAGCCGTAAGGAGTTTAGGGGTTTGGTAAAGGACTACGAAAAGTCGGTTAATAAACAGCGCGAAAATCAAGATGTGCTCAGGGAGAGAAAATATGCCATCGACAGCTTGGCCACCAAAAGAGGGTTGAATTTTTGGGACAGCATACGGCCAATAGCTCTCACCCCTGATGAAGTGATAGGGTATAGAAGGGACGATAGCCTGGCAAGGGTGGAGCGTGCCAAATTCTCCGAAAAGGATAGTGCCTCCCAAGAAATAAAGAGAAAATTTAAGCCATTTGACTTATTTAACGGGCAGGAGTATTTCTTTGGTGGCGGGTATTCAGCGGGTTTTTACAGCAATGGGGGAAAGTTCAGTTACAATACGGTGGAGGGTTTCAAGATGGGGTTGGCCGGTTTTTTTAGGTACAGGGAAAGGACCCTGATGGCGGATAGTGCCCATTATAAAACCAATCAGTGGCTAATAAGGCCCGAAATCAGATATGGGTTTGCCAGCAATATTTTATACGGTAGGGGAAGGTTGGTTCACACCCATACTGAGGCATTAAAGCGGCACCGACTGGAGCTAGAGGGGGGGAGGTTTATATTTCAATACAACCCTGAAAACCCAATTTCAGAATGGGTGAATGCTGGATACAGTCTGTTGCTTCTCCAAAACTGGATGAAACTTTTTGAACAATCTTATGCCAAAATAAATTGGCTACATGAAATAAACCCGGGGTTCAGTTTTGACATAGGCCTTAGTTACGCACAAAGGAACCACCTGGAAAATGCAACTTCCTACAGTTTCAGAAACCGGGAAGGCATGGAATTTACTCCCAATCAGCCAGCTAACCTGGAAACCACGGATAGCCACTTTGCTCCCCATCGGGCACTAATTGCCGAACTCGGGCTTAACTGGAGGCCCGGGTTGAAGTATGGTATAAGAAATGGGAGAAAATACCCCATATATCATACGGCCCCCACCTTGTCGCTGAGGTACAAAAACGCTATTTCCATGGTTGCATCTAGGGGAGATGCTGATTTTCACCATTTGAATGCAGGGTTTACACATACCCTTCGGTTTGGGGTGAGTGGTAAGCTGGATATCAACCTGAACACAGGCACCTTCCTACAAGCAAATCAAGTATATTTTCAGGATTTCAGGCATTTTGGAGGCAACAGGACCATCTTTTCTGAAATGGGCGCGGCTTCCAATTACCGTTTTTTGGATTATTACCAATATAGCACCAGGGAGGATTATTTGGGGGTTATATTACATTACCAATTCAGGAAGTTGCTGTTTACCCAATTGCCCATGCTGAGGTTTAGTGGAGTGAGGGAGAACATTTTTCTCAATTACCTGAAGACGGGAAATTCCCCCCACTATGTTGAGATCGGTTATGGACTGGATAATTTGTGGAGGATTTTCAGGATAGAGGTAGGTGCCGCCTTTGAAAACGGCGCCTACCTCCGGGCTGGGCCAAGGTTGGGTATTGCCACCTTTATCCGGCTGAATGTGGAAGAATGACTTGCTTTTGGAGGCCAAAATTCATTATCTTTGGAGCGTAAGGTTTAATAAAGGAAAGAATGGCCAGCTTTTAGCTGACTGTTCTTTATTTCTCTTTAAACCCAAAGTTAACTTCCACGTTTTGTTCCGCAGTAAAAGCTTCTATCAGCACCTCGTCCCCAAATCTAACTTCTGGAATCTCTTCTTTAATCCCACGGATACCTTGAAGGTGCAATGCCTGCCCAGAAAAGGCAATTACTGTCATTTTTTGAAGTTCTGTCGTTAAATGGGTGGTGATATAAAGTTTATTTCCATTTAGTTCCCATATACCCTCCGTTTCGAAGGGATCTACAGCTATGTTTTCTTGGAAGTCAAAATCATTGTCCCCCACTTCAAAATCGATAGTGTAACCTCCACTATTTTTTACTGATCCTGAGGCAATAAGTCCATTCCAAATTGCACAAAAAAACCGATCATATATTAATTATGTGACCGGTCTCAGTATGGTCTAGGAAGTGAGATACTATACTTTCATAATTTCCTCCTCCTTTTTGTCAAAATGCGCATCTATCTGCCCGGAGTATTTATCGGTCATTTTTTGAACCGAGTCTTCGGCACGTTTCACTTCGTCTTCGGAGGCACCTTCTTTTTGAAGTTTTTTGAGGCTGTCGTTGGTGTCTTTTCTTATCGTGCGTATGCTTATCTTTCCATTTTCGCACTCATTTTTCACCTGCTTAACCAAGTTTTTTCTTCGTTCTTCGGTGAGTGGGGGTATGGTCAATAGCACCATTTCCCCATTGTTCTGGGGGTTAAGGCCAAGGTCGGAATTGATGATGGCTTTCTCGATTTCTCCGATGAGGGTTTTTTCCCAAGGCTTTATGGCCAGTGTCCTGGCATCTGGAGTGGTTATGGAACTCACCTGCTGAAGTGGGGTGGGAGCACCATAATAGGATACCATTATACCATCCAAAAAGTTGGGCATGGCTTTGCCGGCTCTAATTTTCACCAGTTCTGAGGCGGTGTGATCCACTGCCTTTTTCATTAAGGATTCTGCTTCTTCTAGGAATAATTGGATTTCTTCCATGATTGGGTATGGCTTATTTTGAAGTGATTAAGGTCCCTACGTTCTTTCCATGCACAAGGTTTAGTAGGTTTTCTTTTTTATTCATGTCAAACACGATAATGGGTAGGTTGTTTTCCTGGCATAGGGTAAAAGCAGTCATGTCCATTACGCTTAAATTTTTTTCATATACTTCCTGGAAGGATATCTTGTCATACCGCTTTGCATCCCGGTCTTTCTCGGGGTCTGCGGTGTATACGCCGTCCACTCGGGTTCCTTTGAGCACCACCTCCGCTTCGATTTCTATGGCCCGCAAACTTGCAGTGGAGTCTGTGGTGAAATAGGGATTGCCGATTCCTGCTCCAAAAATAACAATACGGCCCTTTTCCAGATGTCGGATGGCCCTCCTCCGGATGAAGGGCTCACAGACACTTTCTACCTTTATGCCGGACATCAGCCGTGTGTACATACCGTTTTGTTCCAAGGAGCTTTGCAAGGCCATGGCATTGATAAGCGTGGCTAGCATACCCATGTAATCGCCTTGCACACGATCTATACCCACATTTCCAGCCTGTACACCGCGAAAAATATTTCCTCCCCCAATCACTATGGCTATCTCCACCCCCAACTCATGCACGGCCTTAATATCATTGGCATATTGTTGGAGCCTGCTGGAGTCTATGCCATAATTCTTGTCGCCCATTAAGGCTTCCCCGCTGAGTTTGAGGAGTATTCTTTTGTATTTCATGCAATTTCGGTTTGTTATTTGCCATTCAAAAGTGAGAGCCTGATCCCCCAAAAACAGGACAAATATAAATTCTTGTTTGGTACAAAACTAAACCTTACCCCTAAAATTGGACCAATAATTGGTTTTTTTCCACCCCCTGGCCCGGGCTGACAAGGACTTTTTTGATTTCCCCGCTTTGGGGAGACTTGAGGGCATTTTCCATTTTCATGGCTTCAAGGACAAGTAATATTTCCCCTTTTTCCACATTCTGTCCTTCCTTCACCTGCACATCAAGGATCAGACCCGGCATCGGGGCCGTGATGTCGCTTATCTGTTGTTGCTTCAAGTGGTTCAACCCCAGTTTTTCTAGCAGCAGGTCCTGCTCGGTCTTGATGCTGAGAACTGCAATTTTGTTGTTCAAGGCCAAGGTCAGGGATTTATTGGCTTTGTCCCAGCTAAGTACCTCAAGCGTATAGGAACCTCCGCCTGCCAGAAGATGGTAAAAATTGGTTTTGATCTGGACAAGATCCCAATCTACGGATTGTTTATCTACCATGATTTTGCCCCCTTCTATCTGAGCCCCGAATGTGTCATCATTGATTTTTATCTCATACATTTTAGAGGATTTAGGATGATAATTGCAATAAGCCAATTAATTTTACTTTGTTTAATAAAGAATTTCCAAGTTAATAAAATTAGGACACTTACCTTTCTGAAATCAATATTTGCTGATCCAAGATGCGAAAATTACTTTGTTTACTAGTGATTACAGGTAGCATGTGCACTTTTCATGCCTGTAAAACCACCCAACCCGTAACGGAACCCACAGAGGAAACCCCCACCCAAGAGCCTGAAAGTGAAATCCCAGAGCTGCAGGATGAAAGCAAGGAGTTGGTACGGGAAAAGGAGAGAAAACTCCGGGAATACCAGGCCAGCAGAGAGCGGAAATTCGACTTGTTGCATTCCTCCTTGGATCTATCCTTTGATTTTGAGCGACAGCAGGTAGAAGGAAAGGCCTTGCTTAAGGTGAAGCCCTACTTTTTTCCCCAGAAGGAGTTAGCCTTGGATGCAAAAGATTTTGAAATCCATGATGTTTGGTTGGAAAGAGAAGAAGGGAGAGGGGCTTTGGCCTTTCGGTATGACCAGGAAAAGGTAAGCATCTTTCTACCTGAAACCTTTTCCTCCTCCGACACACTGGAAATTGGCCTAAGCTACACGGCAAAGCCAGAAGAAGGGGGGCGCGGAGGAAGTAAGGCGATTACCGACGCCAAAGGGCTCTATTTCATAAACCCAATGGGCAAGGAAGACAAGCCAACTCAAATTTGGACACAAGGGGAAACAGAACACAATTCGAAATGGTACCCTACCATTGACAGCCCGAACGAAAGGCATACCCATGATATCAAGCTGAGAGTGGAGGACCGTTACATTACTCTGAGCAATGGACAGTTGCAAAAGCAAACCCAGCATGAGGACGGCACCCGTACCGATCATTGGCTTATGGATATGCCGCACGCCCCCTATCTCGCTGCTTTGGTAGTGGGTGAGTTTGACCGGGTGGAGGATGAGTGGGAAGGGATGCCCGTTCATTATTATGTGGAGAAGGGCTATGCGGAAGGAGCCAAAAAAGTCTTTGGCGATACTCCTGAGATGATAGGTTTTTTTTCCGACCTTCTGGGGGTGAAGTACCCCTGGCAGCGGTATGATCAGGTAGTGGTGAGGGATTTTGTATCCGGCGCCATGGAAAACACTACTCTTTCTATCTTTATGGAATCCCTAAACCTAGACGAGAGGGAAGCCATAGACAGTGAATGGGACTACATTATAGCTCATGAGCTGTTTCATCAATGGTTTGGTAATCTGGTGACCAATGAATCCTGGTCTCATCTTCCACTAAACGAATCCTTCGCGGATTATTCGGAATACCTCTGGTTTGAATACAAGCAGGGAAAGGATGTTGCAGATTTACACAATCACACCGCCAGGGAGCAATATCTGTACGAAGCACAGGAGAAAAAAGAAGACTTGATCCGGTTTTTTTTCGAAGATGCTGAAGACATGTTCGATAGCCATTCCTATGCAAAGGGGGGGCGTGTCCTTCATATGCTCCGAAGGCACCTTGGTGACGAAGCATTTTTTGGCAGCCTTAACCATTACCTTACTAAGCATGCCTTTTCCAGTGTGGAGATACATGATTTGCGGTTGGCCTTCGAAGAGGTTACAGGTCAGGATTTAAATTGGTTCTTTAACCAATGGTTTTTAGGTGCAGGTCATCCCCTTCTGGAGGTAAACATGGACTATAGTGTTCCAGATAATGTTTTGCTTACTGTCTCTCAGCAGCAAGATTTGGTCGATACCCCTTTATACAGGCTTCCCTTTACCGTAAGCATCTATAAGGGTGGGGTCCGGGAGGAGAAGTCTTTTGTATTGGAGCAGGGAACGCAGTATTTTGCCCTTGAGAATGGAGATGGTACAGAACTTATACTTTTTGATGAGAGGATGGATTTGTTGGCTGAGCGGGAGACCTACCGGGGCAAGGAGATGCTCACGAAGCAACTCCGTATGTCGGAGAGCGGACTTGCCAGGTTGGAAGCCTTGGATAGCCTTACTTCAGATCATGCAGAGCAAGGGGATTGGTTACAGGACCTAAAGGCTTCCCTAAATGATTCTTTCCATGAGGTAAGGGGTTTAGCAATTTCTAGAATAGGCCAGGTGTTTGATTCAGAAACGGTTTCCGATGAATTGGAGGGGAAATTGGTGGAAATGGCCAAAACCGATGAAAGCAATGAAGTTCGTGCAGCTGCTATTGACCTATTGGCAAAGACAAACGGGGAGCGACATATGGGGTTGTTTGAAGAGCTTATCGAGGAGGCTTCCTATGTAGTGGAGGGTGCGGCATTGATGGGTATCATGGATCAGCCGGGTAATCTGTCCTTAAAGCGTGAGCTTCTCGACAGGTTGGAGGAGGAATCCAATATAAGAGTGGTAGTTCCACTGGCCGACTTCATGACCAATGAGCAGCTTTCTGACCGATCGGGGTGGTTTCATAGGAAGCTAGACCAGTTATCTGGGGAAAACCTGTATTATTTTATAGGTTATTATGGAGATTACTTCTCAAGCGTTCCTGGTACCGAAAAGGAAAAGGCACTGGAGAACCTCCTTAATTTGGCTGCCGATCACAAGGCCAACTACATTAGGTTGACTGCTTTCCAGTCCCTTTTTGGGTTTATCGATGAAGGGGATGTCTTACAAAGAGTGATTGAAATACATGCCAACGAAGAAGACGAAATGGTAAGAAACTACCAGGGATTTTTCCTGGAGCCCTACCTGGAGGAAAATTAAAACCCTGAGCGATAAAATGATAAATTGTTAGGCCTGTTAAAACCATTTTTTTTCATGAGAATGTTTTGAATGTTTCAGAAAAGCATATAATTTTGCCATCCATTCAGACAGACCTGTGGTTTGTCTGTTATAAGTTGGGGGAATACCAAAGCGGCCAACTGGGACGGACTGTAAATCCGTTGACTTATGTCTTCACAGGTTCGAATCCTGTTTCCCCCACAACAACTACTTGAATCTTTCATAGTTGGATGGTTTAATTTGGAAAATTAGACTACCTTTGTATTCCTAAATTATACCAAGCTGTGATGCTGGGGCAATTTGAATGAGTTTATTGACGGGAGTAGCTCCTCTCGATGGCTATCGGGAGAAAGAGTGGCAGCCGTTTGTGAATTGAAATAGTGAATATCAGATAAGCGGGAGTAGCTCAGTTGGTAGAGCGGCAGCCTTCCAAGCTGCAGGTCGCGGGTTCGAGCCTCGTCTCCCGCTCTATGTTCTTTATATAGGGCATAATAATGTAATTAGCCGACGTAGCTCAGGGGTAGAGTGCTTCCTTGGTAAGGAAGAGGTCACGGGTTCAAATCCCGTCGTTGGCTCGATACATTGATTTTAAAAAAAGAAATTTTATCATTAACTAAACAAAGGATTTTCACGCATGGCAAAAGCAACCTTTGACCGTTCCAAACCACACGTTAATATAGGTACGATTGGTCACGTCGATCATGGTAAGACCACTTTGACTGCTGCCATTACTACTGTATTGGCCAGAAAAGGTCTTTCTGAACTTAGAGATTTTGCGTCTATCGACAACGCTCCCGAAGAGAAGGAAAGAGGTATCACCATCAACACTTCCCACGTGGAGTATCAAACAGAAAGCAGACACTACGCGCACGTTGACTGTCCAGGCCACGCTGACTATGTGAAGAACATGGTAACAGGTGCTGCCCAGATGGACGGTGCCATTTTAGTGGTTGCGGCAACAGATGGACCTATGCCTCAAACGAGGGAACACATTCTACTTGCCCGTCAGGTAGGTGTGCCTGCACTTGTAGTTTTCATGAACAAAGTGGACTTGGTCGATGACCCTGAGTTGCTTGAGCTTGTAGAGATGGAAGTGAGAGAGCTTCTTTCCTTTTATGAATTCGACGGCGACAACATTCCTGTTATTGCTGGTTCTGCCCTTGGCGCGCTTAATGGCGAGGAAAAATGGGAAAACACCGTTATGGAATTAATGCAGGCGGTAGATGATCATATTCCTCTTCCTGAAAGAGCTATAGACAAGGATTTCTTGATGCCTGTGGAAGATGTGTTCTCTATCACAGGTCGTGGAACAGTTGCGACTGGTAGAATCGAAAGAGGAGTAGTAAACTCTGGAGAAGGTGTTGACATCATCGGTATGGGCGCAGAGAACCTGAAGTCTACCGTGACTGGTGTTGAAATGTTCCGTAAGATTTTGGACAGGGGTGAAGCTGGTGACAACGTAGGTTTGTTGCTTAGAGGTATCGAAAAGTCTCAGATCAAAAGAGGGATGATCATTTGCAAGCCTGGATCTGTGAAGCCCCACGCTCACTTTAAAGCGGAGGTTTACGTTCTTTCTAAAGAAGAAGGAGGCCGACATACCCCATTCTTCAACAAGTACCGACCACAGTTCTACTTAAGGACTACAGACGTTACTGGTGAGATCAAATTGCCAGAGAATGTGGAAATGGTTATGCCTGGAGACAACATCACTATAGAAGTAATATTAATCAACCCAGTAGCTCTTGAGAAAGGACTTAGGTTTGCGATCCGTGAGGGTGGCAGGACTGTGGGTGCCGGACAGGTTACTGAGATTCTGGATTAATTCAGCTAAAAGCTTGATAAATATGACAATGCGATTCTGAAAGTATTCGGAATCGCATTTGTTTCTTTGGACTTTGTTCACTACTTTTGCGTTCCGTAAAAATGGGCAGGGTTCATACGGGCGTAGTTCAATGGCAGAATAGCGGTCTCCAAAACCGTTGATGGGAGTTCGAATCTCTCCGCCCGTGCTACACCTTCCCGTAAACCATGTCGAGGCAATGGATCTATTCTGCGTTTGCACCCAGAGGGAGGGCATTTAAAATAATGTAAAATGAATGTTAAGAATTTTGTAGTAGAATCCATCGACGAGATGAAGAATAAGGTCACTTGGCCGAAATATTCTTCCTTACAGAACAGTGCTGTTTTGGTACTCGTCGCTTCTTTGATTTTCGCCTTGGTAATCGGATTAATCGATTTATCATTCGAAAATGTGATGACATGGTTTTATGATTTATTCTAATTGAATCTAAGTTACGTAATGGCGGACCACAAATGGTATGTGCTTAGGGTAGTTGCCGGGCAAGAGAAGAAGGCTAAAACATATTTAGACAACGAAATTGCCAGGCAAAAGCTTGAGGATTATATTCCTGAAGTTTTGATACCCTCAGAAAAAGTGTATGAGATGCGCAACGGCAAGAAGCGTGTCCGGGAGAGGAACTTCTTCCCCGGCTATGTCTTGGTAAATGCAGATCTCGGCCATGGGGAAGCCAACCACGTAATTACGAGTATTCCGGGAGTGATCGGTTTCTTAGGGTCAAACCAAGGGGGGGCTTCCAAAACCCCTGAGCCATTACGTCAGTCAGAAATCAACCGTATCTTAGGTAGGGTAGAGGAGATTGATGAGTTTGCAGAGAAACTAGAAACACCATTTATAGTTGGGGAGACCGTAAAAGTAATGGACGGTCCTTTCAGTGGGTTCTCGGGAACAATAGAAGAGGTGTTTGAAGACAAGAAGAAGCTAAACGTTATGGTGAAGATCTTCGGTCGGAACACGCCTGTAGAGTTAAACTTTATACAAGTAGAAAAACAAGACTAGGAAATGGCTAAAGAAATCACTGGTTATCTGAAATTACAGGTGAAGGGTGGCCAGGCTAATCCATCTCCTCCGGTTGGTCCGGCTCTTGGTTCCAAGGGTTTGAACATCATGGAGTTCTGTAAGCAGTACAATGCCAGGACTCAGGACAAAATGGGTCAGGTACTTCCCGTGCTTATCACGATTTATTCGGATAAGTCTTTTGACTTTGTAGTTAAGACCCCTCCCGCAGCGAATATGCTACTTGAGGCAGCAAAGATCAAAGGAGGTTCTTCGGAACCCAACAGGAAAAAAGTTGGCGCCGTTTCCTGGGATCAGGTGAAGGAAATTGCAGAGGTTAAAATGCCTGATTTAAATGCTTTTGAAGTGGAATCCGCCATGAAGATGATTGCGGGCACCGCCAGAAGTATGGGAATTACAGTTTCAGGAAAAGCTCCTTGGGAGGATTAATCAAAGAAAAATGGCTAAGTTAACGAAAAAGCAAAAAGAAGCGCTTTCTAAATATGATGCTAGCCAAGCGTATTCCCTGGCAGAAGCTTCTACCATAGTGAAAGACATCACCAAAGTGAAGTTTGATGCTTCCGTGGATCTGGACATCCGTCTGGGTGTGGATCCCCGAAAAGCAGATCAAATGGTAAGAGGTGTGGTGGCACTTCCGCATGGTACAGGTAAGGACGTAAGGGTTCTCGTATTGTGCAGCCCTGACAAAGAAGAAGAAGCCAAGGAAGCCGGAGCCGATTACGTAGGTTTGGATGATTACATCGCCAAAATCGAAGGAGGATGGACAGATATTGACGTGATCATCACTACCCCAAACGTTATGGCGAAGGTAGGTAGGCTAGGTAGGGTATTGGGCCCAAGGGGTTTAATGCCTAACCCCAAGGCGGGTACTGTTACCCTGGATGTGGGAAAAGCAGTAAAAGAGGTTAAAGCAGGTAAGATCGACTTTAAGGTGGACAAGTTTGGCATTTTACATGCTAGCGTCGGAAAGGTATCTTTTTCTCCGGAAAAAATACATGAAAATGCCATGGAGTTAATCCAAACTGTCTCCAAGTTGAAGCCCACTGCCTCTAAAGGAACATATTTCAGAAGTATTCACCTTTCTAGCACCATGTCTCCGGGCATCAACATAGACAAGGGAAGTATTCAAGGTATATAATCATGACCAAAGAAGAAAAAAAATCCATCATTGAAGGACTTACAGAGAAGTTTAAGGAAACCCCGCATTTCTATATAACAAATGCTTCCGGATTTTCTGTGGCTCAAGTAAACGCCTTCAGAAGGATGTGTTTCGAAAAAGGTATCGAATACAAGGTGTATAAAAACACCCTGATAAAAAAGGCACTGGAAAATTTGGATGCCGATTATCAGGAGTTTAGCGATACCACATTGAAGGGGTTTTCAGGAAT
Source organism: Pleomorphovibrio marinus (assembly GCF_003347495.1). Taxonomy (GTDB): domain Bacteria; phylum Bacteroidota; class Bacteroidia; order Cytophagales; family Cyclobacteriaceae; genus Pleomorphovibrio; species Pleomorphovibrio marinus. Next base: position 62,744 of record NZ_QCXY01000009.1, on the reverse strand, counting down.
TCTCTTCTCCACTGAGGTAGCCAACCTCCCCGCTAAGGTGTTGTTGGACTTCAGGAAAAAGCTTGGTGCCAAAGAGAAGCGGCCCTTGTTTAAAGGTGCCTCCGTGGATGGCGGTGACCAATACCTTGGAGAAGAAACCTTGGAAATGCTTTCCAAACTCAAATCTAAAGAAGAACTCCTAGGAGAAATTATTTCTTTGCTCCAATCCCCTGCCAAAAATGTGGTATCTGCCCTTCAAAGTGGACAGAACACCTTGGCCGGCTTGGTCAAAGCTTTATCCGAAAAGGAATCTTAATCACACACAGTTTCAATTAGTCTTAAAAAAACAACAATTAAATATTTAATAAAATGGCAGATCTTAAAGCATTCGCTGAGCAGTTAGTAAACTTGACTGTTAAAGAAGTAACTGAGTTGGCCGCAATTTTGAAGGATGAATATGGTATTGAGCCTGCCGCTGCCGCTGCTACTGTAGTAGCTGGAGGTGGTGCTGCTGGTGACGGTGCCGCAGAGGAGGAAAAATCCTCCTTTGATGTAGTCTTAAAAGCTGCTGGTGGACAAAAATTGGCCGTGGTAAAATTGGTGAAAGAATTGACCGGGCTAGGCTTGAAAGAAGCAAAAGAAGTAGTAGACAGTGCTCCTAAAGCTGTGAAAGAAGGCGTAAGCAAAGAAGAAGCTGAAGCTCTTAAGAAGCAACTTGAAGAAGCCGGTGCTGAAGTAGAATTGAAATAAAATTGCATAGCCTTCCTGTGAGGAATGGTTATCAAGGATTAGACCTGACTTTTCAGTCAGGTCTTTTCCTGTTTATGGGCAATTAAATAATTGCACTTTTCGTAGTGTAAATTGTCCTATAATAATATTAATTATCACTAAAAAAATATACTGCCTTGGCTATCCAGAATCAAACCGAAAGGAAAAGTTTCTCATCTATAAAGGTAGTCAAAGACTATCCCGATTTTCTTGACATCCAACTTCAGTCCTTCAAGGATTTTTTCCAGTTGGATACCCCCGCGGAAAAAAGAAGACAAGATGGTCTTTTCAAGGTGTTTTCTGAAAATTTCCCCATCAGTGACTCCAGGGAAAATTTCACCCTTGAATTTATCGACTATGCCGTTGATCCTCCGAAGTACAACGTCTCCGAGTGTATAGACAGAGGGTTGACTTACTCTGTACCCCTAAAAGCAAAACTCCGGTTACTTTGCTCGGATGAGGACAACGAAGATTTCGAAACCATTGAACAAGAAGTGTTCTTGGGGAACCTTCCCTACATGACTGAAAAGGGATCTTTTGTCATCAACGGCGCAGAGCGAGTGATTGTCTCTCAGCTCCACCGTTCGCCTGGGGTTTTCTTCGCCCAAAGTAAGCATACCAATGGCACCAAACTTTATTCCGCTAGGATCATTCCTTTTAAGGGATCCTGGATAGAGTTTGCTACTGACATTAACAATGTGATGTATGCATACATCGACAGGAAGAAAAAATTCCCTGTAACCACCCTACTTAGGGCTATTGGGTATGGCTCTGACAAACAAATACTTGACCTTTTTGGTCTTTCTGAAGAGGTGGAAGCTAAATCTTCCAACCTCAAAAAAGTGATAGGAAGAAAACTCGCGGCACGTGTGCTGAGAACTTGGGTGGAGGATTTTGTGGATGAAGACACTGGAGAGGTGGTTTCCATTGACAGAAACGAGGTGTTGCTAGAAAGGGATTCCATCCTGATGGATGAGGATATTGAACTTATCTTGGACTCAGGCACCAAATCCATTATCCTTCACAGGGAAGATGTGAATGTGGCTGACTATTCCATTATCTACAATACCCTACAAAAGGACAACTCTAATTCTGAAAAAGAGGCAGTGGAGGTGATCTACAGGCAGCTTAGAAATACGGAGGCTCCTGATGAAGCCACTGCCAGGGAAGTAATTCATGGCCTTTTCTTCTCGGATAAGCGTTATGACCTCGGTGAGGTGGGAAGATATAGGATCAACAAGAAATTAGGGTTGGATATAGATTCCCTAAAAATTGTTCTTACTACTGAAGATATTATCTCTATTGTAAAATACCTGATTGGATTAATCAATTCCAAGGCTGTAGTGGATGATATTGACCACTTGAGCAATAGAAGGGTAAGAACAGTGGGAGAGCAGCTTTACAGTCAGTTTGGAGTAGGTTTGGCGCGGATGGCCAGAACCATCAGGGAAAGGATGAACGTAAGGGACAACGAGGATTTCAAACCCGTTGACTTGATCAACGCGAGGACACTTTCCTCAGTGATCAATTCCTTCTTTGGAACCAACCAGCTTTCCCAGTTTATGGACCAAACTAACCCCTTGGCGGAATTAACCCACAAACGTAGGCTTTCAGCTTTGGGACCTGGTGGTTTATCTAGGGAAAGAGCAGGCTTTGAAGTTAGGGATGTTCACTATACGCACTATGGAAGGCTTTGTACTATCGAAACCCCTGAAGGGCCAAATATTGGTCTGATTTCTTCCCTTTGTGTGCATGCCAAGGTAAATACGATGGGATTCTTGGAGACCCCATACCGAAAAGTTTTCGATGGAAAGGTGAGCATGAACCCATCCGATATCGTATTCCTTACCGCAGAGGAGGAGGATGATAACAATATTGCTCAGGCCAATGCGCCATTAGATGATGGGGGTAGTTTTGTCAACGATAGGGTAAAAGCTAGGTTTGAGGGGGACTTTCCCGTATTGGAGCCCAATGAAATCTCCTACATGGACGTGGCACCTAATCAGATTGTATCGGTAGCGGCCTCCCTTATTCCTTTCTTGGAGCATGACGATGCCAACCGTGCCCTGATGGGATCCAATATGCAACGCCAGGCAGTTCCCTTACTGAAAGCTGATTCCCCTATAGTGGGAACTGGCCTAGAAGGTAAGGCAGCCATTGATTCCAGGTCTCTTATCTTGGCGGAAGCCGATGGAGTTGTGGATTACGTGGATGCCAAAAAGATAGTAATCAAGTATGATTTGTCCGATGATGAGTTGTTGGTGAATTTCAGCGATGAGTACAAAACCTATGAACTCACCAAGTTTAGAAGGACAAATCAAGACACTACCATCAACCTCAGCCCCATTGTACTGAAAGGACAGCGGGTGAAGAAGGGTCAGGTATTAGTGGAAGGTTACTCCACAAATAATGGGGAGCTTGCTTTGGGTAAAAACTTGCTGGTGGCCTACATGCCATGGCAAGGATATAACTTCGAGGATGCCATCGTGATTTCCGAGAGGGTAGTAAGGGAGGATGTTTTTACCTCCATACATATCGAGGAATTTCAATTGGAAGTTCGTGACACGAAAAGAGGAGAGGAGGAACTTACTTCCGAAATCCCGAATGTCTCTGAGGATGCTGTAAAAAATCTGGATGAGAACGGAATTATCAGGATAGGTTCTGAGCTTAAGGAAGGGGATATAATTATTGGTAAGATTACCCCTAAAGGTGAAACTGATCCTACCCCTGAAGAAAAGCTGCTTCGAGCCATATTTGGCGACAAGGCAGGTGATGTGAAGGATGCTTCCCTAAAAGCTTCACCATCTCTAAATGGAGTAGTGATTGAGACCAAACTCTTCTCCAGACCCAAGAAGGACAAAGACCTCAGGGCCAAGTCCAAAGCTGAGGTGGAAAAGCTTAAGCAAAAGTACAGCAAAGACTTGCTCGGCGTAAGGGCCAGGATGATCAATAAATTGGTGGACATATTGGAGGATAAGACCTCCAATGGAGTCAAGCACAAGTTTGGTGATGAGATCATAAGTAAAGGGGTGAAGTTCAATAGACAAAATATTGAAAACAACCTTTTCCCACCGAAAAACCCTTACAGGGACGAAAGTAACTATAACGTAGCAGAAGAGGCTAACCTCATATCTGATATTATTTTGGACGATTGGACCAATGATGAGCACATCAATGAGTTGGTTCAACGTCTGGTTAAAAACTATACCAATACCAGAAATGAAATTTCCGGTATCTTCAAGAGGGATAAATTTACCTTGGAAGTAGGGGACGAGCTTCCCGCAGGAATAGTACAGTTAGCCAAAGTTTACGTGGCCAAGAAGCGTAAGCTCAAGGTGGGAGACAAGATGGCAGGACGTCACGGCAACAAGGGTATTGTGGCCAAGATCGTTAGAGACGAGGACATGCCATTCCTGGAAGACGGAACTCCAATGGATATCGTACTTAACCCCTTGGGTGTGCCTTCCCGAATGAACATTGGACAGATATTTGAGACTGTTTTGGCATGGGCAGGGATGAAGCTAGGGAAAAAGTACGCTACCCCGATTTTCGATGGAGCTACCACGGAAGAAGTGGCTGCGGAACTGAAAGCAGCAGGTTTGCCTTCATTTGGAAGGACTTATCTGCATGACGGTCTTTCTGGGAAACAGTTTGATCAGCCCGTTACAGTTGGGATTTCCTACATGTTGAAACTTGGGCACTTGGTAGATGACAAGATGCACGCAAGATCCATTGGTCCTTATTCCCTGATCACGCAGCAACCCTTGGGTGGTAAAGCCCAGTTTGGTGGCCAGCGATTTGGAGAGATGGAGGTTTGGGCATTGGAAGCCTTCGGTGCATCACATGTTTTGCAAGAAATCCTTACCGTAAAGTCGGATGACGTGATCGGAAGGGCAAAAGCCTATGAAGCCATTGTAAAAGGAGAAAATTTGCCGAAGCCAAATATTCCTGAATCCTTCAATGTTTTGGTGCATGAGCTAAGAGGGCTTGCACTTGAGATCACTCTTGACTAAATTAGACACTTTAGGGCCTCAGGGCCCATCAACAACACACAAATAGCTTATGGCGTTCAGAAAAAATAAAAAGCTAAATAACGACTTTTCCAGGGTCACCATTAGTTTGGCTTCACCTGAGTCCATATTGGACAGTTCGCATGGTGAAGTTACCCAGCCGGAAACCATCAACTACAGAACATACAAACCAGAAATGGGGGGGTTGTTTTGTGAGAGGATTTTCGGTCCGGTAAAGGACTGGGAATGTCATTGTGGGAAATACAAGCGCATTAGATATAAAGGGATTATTTGCGACCGTTGTGGGGTGGAAGTAACCGAAAAGAAGGTAAGGCGCGAGAGAATGGGGCACATAGAGTTGGTGGTTCCCGTGGCGCATATCTGGTACTTCAAGTCCTTGCCAAATAAGATAGGCTACCTGTTAGGGCTGCCTACCAAAAAGCTGGACCAAATAGTCTATTATGAACGATACGTAGTCATCCAAGCTGGTCTTAAAGGAGAGGATGGATTACAATATTTGGATTTCCTTACCGAAGACGAGTATTTGGACATCATGGATAAGCTTCCAAAAGAGAACCAAACTCTTGATGATGATGACCCAAATAAGTTTATAGCTAAAATGGGTGCAGAGGCATTGGAGATGCTGTTGGCAAGGTTGGATTTAGATGATCTTTCCTATAGCCTAAGGCACCAGGCTGCCACTGACACTTCCCAGCAAAGGAAGGCCGAGGCATTGAAAAGGCTCAAGGTTGTGGAAGCGTTCCGTGATGCTAGAACTAGGATAGAAAACCGCCCTGAATGGATGATTGTAAGGATGGTACCCGTTATTCCACCGGAATTGCGACCCTTGGTGCCCCTGGACGGGGGCAGGTTTGCTACCTCTGACCTTAATGACCTGTACAGAAGGGTGATCATCCGTAACAACAGGCTGAAGAGACTTATAGATATTAAAGCTCCTGAGGTAATACTCAGAAATGAGAAGCGTATGCTTCAGGAAGCAGTAGACTCCTTGTTTGACAACTCCAGGAAGGTAAACGCTGTAAGGTCTGATGGTAACAGAGCCCTTAAGTCACTTTCTGATATGCTGAAAGGTAAGCAAGGAAGGTTCCGTCAAAACTTACTAGGTAAGCGGGTGGATTATTCAGGCCGTTCTGTGATCGTGGTTGGCCCGGAGTTAAAGTTACACGAATGTGGCCTGCCAAAGAATATGGCGGCGGAACTTTTCAAACCCTTTATCATCAGGAAATTGATTGAAAGGGGAATCGTGAAAACCGTAAAATCCGCCAAAAAAATTGTGGATCGTAAGGATCCCGTTGTTTGGGACATTTTGGAAAATGTACTGAAAGGTCACCCTGTTTTGCTTAACAGGGCGCCTACACTGCACAGGCTGGGTATCCAGGCTTTCCAACCCAAGCTTATAGAAGGAAAGGCCATACAGTTGCACCCCTTGGTGTGTACCGCATTCAACGCCGATTTTGATGGTGACCAAATGGCCGTGCACGTGCCCTTGGGACACGATGCGATCATGGAGGCAGCTACGCTAATGCTTTCCTCTCACAATATCCTAAACCCCGCTAATGGGGCACCTATTACTGTTCCTTCTCAAGACATGGTATTGGGGCTTTATTATGTGACCAAGGGTAAGCATTCCACTCCCGAAGACCCAGTCGAAGGGGAAGGAATGACCTTCTATGGAGAAGAAGAAGTACTCATTGCATTGAATGAAGGCAGGATATCCAAGCATGCCCACATCAAATGTAAGGTAATAGTACGGGATGAGAATGGAGAGTTGGCGCATAAAATTATAGAAACAGTTGCAGGAAGGTTGATTTTCAACCAATACGTGCCCTTAGAGGTGGGTTTTGTAAATGAGCTCCTCACCAAGAAAAAGCTTCAACAGATCATTGCTGATGTAGTTAAAATCTGTGGTATATCAAGGACAGCTCACTTCCTGGACGACATCAAGGAACTTGGGTTCCAAATGGCTTACCAGGGTGGACTATCCATGGGATTGGATGATGTTATCATCCCTGTGGAGAAGGATACCCTTATAGACAAGGCCAAGACTGATGTGGATCAAGTTTGGAACAATTATCTGATGGGATTGATCACCGACAATGAAAGGTACAACCAAGTAATTGATATTTGGACGCGAACCAACTCCAACCTTACCAATATCCTGATGAGGAAAATGGAGGAGGACAACCAAGGGTTCAACGCGATTTTCATGATGATGCACTCTGGAGCTAGGGGTTCTAGGGAGCAGATTCGACAGCTTGGAGGGATGAGAGGACTGATGGCCAAGCCACAGAAAAACCTCCAGGGTTCTGTTGGTGAAATTATCGAAAACCCAATCCTATCCAACTTTAAGGAAGGATTGGACGTATTGGAGTATTTCATTTCCACGCACGGTGCTAGAAAAGGTCTTGCGGATACAGCCCTGAAAACTGCGGATGCGGGTTATCTCACCAGAAGATTGGTAGACGTCGCCCAGGATATGATCATTTCCGAGGAAGACTGCGGAACCCTTAGGGGATTGGTGGTACAAGCCTTGAAAGATAACGATGAAATTGTAGAACCCCTTTCTGAACGGGTGGTAGGAAGAATTGCAGTACACGATGTAATTGATCCCATCTCCGAAGAAATCATCATCAGTTCCGGCGAGGAAATCAATGACGCTCTTGCGAAAAAGATTGATGAGTCGGCTGTAGAAGAAATAGAGATTCGTTCTGTACTTACTTGTGAAACTAGGAGGGGTGTCTGTGCCAAATGTTATGGCAGGAACCTTTCAACTGGAAGAATAGTACAAGTGGGCGAGTCAGTGGGTGTAATTGCTGCTCAATCCATTGGAGAGCCGGGTACACAGCTTACCCTAAGAACCTTCCACGTAGGAGGTACTGCTTCCAATATTTCCGTAGAGGCCAGCATCAATGCCAAATTTGATGGTATGGTGGAATTTGAAGAAGAACTTCGATGGATCCATACCACCAATAAGGACGGAGAGGATGTTGCAATAGTGATGGGTAGGTCCGGTGAAATCAAGATTAATGACTTGAAATCCGGAAAAACCCTTGTTTCCAACCACGTTCCTTACGGTGCGGTATTGAATGTGAAGGATGGGCAGAAGATTGCCAAGGGAGAATCCCTCTGTACTTGGGATCCCTACAATGCCGTTATCCTGTCCGAGTTTGACGGTAAGGTTTCCTTTGAGTCTATCATAGAAGGTGTGACTTATAAGGAGGTTGCTGATGACCAGACGGGCTATCGCGAAAAAGTAATCATTGACACCAAGGATAAGACCAAAAACCCTGCGGTAGTAGTGAATTATGGGGATGAGTCAAAAGCTTATAATATTCCAGTGGGAGCCCACCTTTCTGTAGAAGAAAAGGATGAAGTGAAAGCAGGTCAGGTACTGGTGAAAATTCCAAGGTCTGTGGGTAAAACCAGAGATATTACTGGAGGTTTGCCAAGGGTAACCGAACTCTTTGAAGCGAGAAACCCATCAAACCCTGCCGTGGTTTCTGAAATTGACGGTGTGGTAAGTTATGGAGGTATCAAACGTGGTAACAGAGAAATCTTTATCGAGTCTAAGGATGGCGTAAGGAAGCGATATATGGTTTCCCTTTCCAAGCATATTCTTGTGCAGGAGAATGACTTTATCCGGGCCGGTGAGCCTTTATCTGATGGGGCTATTACCCCGAATGATATCCTAAACATCAAAGGGCCCACTGCGGTTCAGGAATATCTCGTGAATGAGATTCAGGAAGTATACCGACTGCAAGGTGTGAAAATCAATGACAAGCACATTGAGGTTATTGTTAGCCAAATGATGCAGAAGGTGGAGATTTTGGATGCCGGAGATACTGGTTTCCTTCAAAACCAAATTGTGGATAAATGGGCTTTCAGGGAAGAAAACGACATGATACTGGATAAGAAGGTGGTCATGGAGTCTGGTGAATCAGCTACCTTGAAACCCGGTATGATCATCACTGCCAGAAGGTTAAGGGACGAAAACTCATCCCTAAAAAGGAAGGACCTTAAAGTGGTACAGGTAAGAGATGCTCAAGCAGCTGTTTCTCAGCCTACCCTACAAGGGATCACTGCTTCATCCCTAGGCACAGAGAGTTTCATCTCCGCGGCTTCCTTCCAGGAAACCACTAAAGTGCTTAGTGAGGCGGCCATCAGAGGTAAGCGTGACGAATTGCTTGGGCTTAAAGAAAACGTTATTGTAGGGCACCTAATCCCTGCTGGTACAGGGCAAAGGCCTTTCAATAGGATGATCGTAGGTTCCAAGGAAGAATACGAATTGCTAACGGCAGAGAAGGAGGCTAGCGTGAAGAGGTCCAAGGAAGCCGTAAAGTAAAGTGGAATAATATCATTGCATAATGAAGAATAATTAAGGCCTGTATGTTTTGTGCAGGCCTTTTTTTATCTCAACCTAAAGAAAATAAAGATGGAAGACAACAAAGAAAAGCCAGCGGGTAACCAAAACCAGATTAATGTGGAACTTTCGGATGAGGTTGCGGAGGGTACCTATAGCAATTTAGCCATGATTGCACATTCCCATTCCGAATTTGTAGTCGACTTTATCCGGCTTATGCCCGGTATCCCCAAGGCCAAGGTGAAGGCCCGAATTATCATGACACCTGATCATGCCAAGCGTTTATTGGCGGCGCTGAAGGACAATATTGAGAAATACGAAAAGGCATTTGGGAAAATAGAAAATGGACAAGAGCCGCCTCAATTTCCCCTGAACTTTGGGGGGTCCCATGGGGAGGCCTAAGGATGCTTTTGTTGGTGCCGAAGGAATGTTTGATCCCAAAGCCATATGCCTGTCCTTCCCAAATATTTGATAGGATATAATGCAGAACTACAAGTAAAATATAAGTCCTTAATTTTGTTTGTTTTATTGATTTGTTTACCTTTGCAGTCCAAAAAATAAAAGTTTAAAGCAGAAAAATAATTGTAACAGTTAATGCCTACTATACAACAGTTAGTTAGAAAAGGTAGAAACACCCTAGAGACCAAGTCCAAATCAAGGGCCTTGGATGCGTGTCCTCAGCGCAGGGGTGTGTGTACCAGGGTGTACACAACTACCCCTAAGAAGCCTAACTCAGCCATGCGAAAGGTGGCCAGAGTGAGGTTGACCAATGGAAAAGAGGTTAACGCCTATATTCCAGGAGAGGGACACAACTTACAAGAGCACTCCATCGTGCTGATCCGGGGTGGAAGGGTGAAAGATCTTCCCGGAGTAAGGTACCATATCATCAGGGGTGCATTAGACACCGCCGGGGTAAAAGACCGGAAACAAGGCAGGTCTAAATATGGCGCTAAGCGACCCAAGGCGGCCAAAAAATAAGCATTAAAAACGACAACTAAGAAATGAGAAAAGCAAAACCAAAAAAGAGGTATATTCTTCCCGATCCCAAGTTCAACGATACCTTGGTGACTAGGTTTGTGAACTGTCTTATGGTAGATGGGAAGAAAAGTATTGCCTACAAAATTTTCTACGACGCCATAGAGAAAGTAGAAGAAAAAGTAGGTGAGAATGGTCTTGAGGTTTGGAAAAAAGCGCTTAACAATATTACTCCAGCCGTAGAGGTAAAGAGTCGTAGGGTTGGAGGAGCTACATTCCAGGTACCCATGGAGGTAAGGCCTGATAGAAAAGTATCTTTGGGGATCAAGTGGATGATCACCTTTGCCAGAAAAAGAGGGGAAAAAACCATGATGGACAGGCTAGCAGGTGAAATTATGGCTGCATCCAAAGGGGAGGGAGCCGCTGTGAAGAGAAAGGACGATACACATAGGATGGCTGAAGCCAACAAAGCATTCTCGCATTTTAGATTTTAATATATAATGGCTAAGAAAGACTTAAAGTATCTAAGAAATATCGGCATCATGGCTCACATTGATGCCGGAAAGACGACTACTTCTGAGCGGATATTGTACTATACAGGAATCTCTCACAAAATAGGCGAAGTGCATGACGGTGCGGCTACCATGGACTGGATGGAGCAGGAGCAGGAAAGAGGGATTACCATTACCTCGGCTGCCACTACCACCAAATGGAAGTACCCTACCATACAGGGACTTGCCAATGACGATACTAAAGATTATCAGATCAACTTGATAGACACCCCCGGCCACGTGGACTTTACCGTAGAGGTGGAGCGTTCCCTAAGGGTACTTGACGGTGCTGTGGCGCTTTTTTGTGCGGTATCTGGGGTTGAACCCCAATCTGAAACAGTCTGGAGACAGGCTGACAAATATAAAGTACCAAGAATCTGCTTTGTGAACAAAATGGATCGTGCTGGTGCTGATTTTTTTAACGCCGTAAAAGAGATTAAGGATAAGTTGGGAGCCAACCCTGTGCCTTTGCAAATTCCAATTGGTGCGGAGGAAACTTTTAAGGGGGTAGTGGATCTTATCACCAACCAGGCTATAGTGTGGAATGAGGAAGACCAAGGGATGACCTATAAGGTGATTGACATACCCGAGGACATCAAAGAGACCGTTTCTGAGTATAGACAAAGCTTGGTGGAGCAGGTGGCTTCCTATGATGAGGAATTAATGGAAAAGTTCTTTGAGGACGAGAACTCCATTACCAAGGAAGAAATGATGACTGCTATCCGTAAAGCAGTAATCAATATGGATTTTTCCCCTGTACTTTGCGGATCTGCTTTCAAAAATAAAGGAGTACAGGCTCTTTTGGATGCCGTAATCGCTTACCTTCCTTCTCCACTTGACCTTCCTCCTGTAAAAGGTACAGATCCGGATACGGAAGATGAGGTCTCCAGAAGTGCGGATTCTGATGATCCCTTTGCCGCTTTGGCTTTTAAAATCGCTACAGACCCCTTCGTTGGGCGCTTGGCATTTATGAGGGTATATTCCGGAAAACTGGAATCTGGATCTTATGTGTTTAACACAAGAACCAGTAAAAAAGAAAGAATTTCCCGATTGCTTCAGATGCACTCCAACAAACAAAACCCCATAGACAGGGTGGAAGCTGGTGACATTTGCGCAGGAGTTGGATTTAAGGATATCAAGACAGGAGATACCCTTTGTGATGAAAAACATAAGGTGGTATTGGAGGAAATGACCTTCCCAGAGCCGGTGATCGGTTATGCCATTGAGGCAAAGACACAGGCTGATGTGGATAAGTTGGGTATGGCCATCTCCAAGTTGGTGGAAGAAGATCCCACCCTTCACGTGAACACCGACCATGAAACCGGTCAGGTTATTCTGAGAGGTATGGGTGAACTTCACCTTGAGATCATCATTGATCGTTTGAAAAGGGAATTCAAAGTAGAAATAAACCAAGGAGCCCCACAGGTGGCTTATAAAGAAGCCCTGTTTGCTACTGTTGAACACAAAGAAGTGTACAAGAAGCAGACTGGTGGTAAAGGAAAATTCGCCGATATCGTATTTGAGATCGGGCCTAAGGAACCAGATCCAGAGACCAACGAAATTAAGCAGGGTCTTGATTTCGTGAATGGCATCGTGGGTGGTGTAATTCCTAAGGAATTCATCCCTGCCATCCAGAAAGGTTTTAACGAGGCCATGAAAAATGGGCCTTTGGCTGGCTACCCAATTGAGGCAATGAAAGTTAGGCTTTTCCATGGATCCTTCCACGATGTGGATTCCGATTCCCTGTCCTTTGAAATGGCAGCAAGAATAGGATTTAAGGATGCAGCCAAAAAATGTAAGCCCCAGCTACTTGAGCCTATCATGGCTGTAGAGGTAGTGACTCCGGATGAATATACAGGACCTATTACAGGTGATCTTAATAGGAGAAGAGGCTTAATGAAGGGCATGGACACCAAGGGTGCAGCCACAGTAATCAAAGCTTCTGTACCTTTATCGGAGTTGTTTGGTTACGTGACCGACCTTCGAACCATTTCTTCAGGAAGGGCTTCGGCTTCCTTGACGTTCTCACATTATGATCCCGTGCCTAACAATATTGCTGAAGGCATCATTGCCAAGGTAAAAGGTGAAAAGGCATAAATTCCAGTAGAAGATGAATCAGAAAATAAGAATAAAGCTTAAGTCTTACGATCACAGCCTGGTGGATAAGTCATCAGAGAAAATCGTAAAAGCCGTGAAGTCCACGGGAGCCGTGGTGGTGGGGCCCATTCCATTGCCAACGAAAAAGGAGAAGTTCACGGTATTGAGATCTCCTCACGTAAACAAGAAATCCAGGGAGCAGTTTCAACTTTGCACCTACAAGAGGCTAGTGGATATTTATTCCAATAGTTCAAAGACGGTAGATGCATTAATGAAAATAGAACTGCCTAGTGGAGTGGATGTTGAAATAAAGGTTTGACCTTATAATTCTCATAGGGAAGAGAGACCTGTGCCTTTGTTGGGCACAGGTCTTTTCTTATCTGGAGTCAGGCCTAGTTTAGGATGTTACGGAATAGAATTTCGTTTGCTCAAACCGTACAAACCCAACTTTCCTTTTAAGGATGGGGGTAATGGGGTAGGCATTCGAAATAAATTTCCAGTAATTAATTGAAAATATTAAACTTGGGTTTTGCAAGGTATGGGTAATTTGCTAACTTTGAAGTCCTTTAAAAGGACACAAGCGTCTAAACGCCTGTGTATCATTGAGTATTATACAACAGAAGATGTCTGGAATAATAGGTAGAAAAGTAGGAATGACTAGCATTTTCAGTGCCGATGGACGAAATGTCGCATGCACGCTAATAGAAGCTGGTCCTTGCGTAGTGACGCAAGTAAAAAATGTTGACACAGACGGGTACAACGCTGTACAGTTGGCGTTTGGTGAGCGGAAGGAGAAAAATACTCCTAAGCCGTTGATTGGCCATTTCAAGAAGGCCGGAACCACGCCAAAGCAGAAAGTTGTTGAGTTTAGGGATTTCCGTATTGAGTTTGAAGGCCAGGTTGACCTTGGCAAAGACGTCATTGCGGATCAGGTATTCCAGGAAGGTGATTTTGTGGATGCCATTGGTACTTCCAAGGGAAAGGGTTTTCAAGGTGTAGTTAAGCGTCACGGATTTGGCGGCGTAGGGGGTCAAACCCACGGGCAGCACAACCGTCAACGTCACCCTGGTTCCATAGGAGCCTGTTCTTGGCCCTCCAGGGTTTTCAAGGGCATGCGAATGGCAGGCAGGACCGGTGGTGACAGGGTAAAAATCCTTAACCTGAAAGTGTTAAAGATTTACCCTGAGAAGAACCTCCTCCTAGTGAGTGGGTCTGTACCTGGGCCGAAAAATTCTTTTGTGATCCTAGAGAAGTAAGAAAATGGAATTATCAATCATAAAAAATAACGGTGAAGATACCGGGAGGAAGATTAATCTTTCTGACGATATCTTCGGCATCACGCCCAACGACCATGCCATCTATTTGGACGTAAAGCAATACATGGCCAATCGTCGGCAAGGTACGCACAAGGCGAAGGAAAGGGCAGAAATTGTCGGATCCACCAAAAAGATCAAAAAGCAAAAAGGTACTGGCGGCGCCAGGGCTGGTTCTTTGAAATCCCCCATATTCAGAGGAGGAGGAAGGGTTTTCGGCCCTCGCCCTAGGGATTATTCTTTCAAGCTGAACAAGAAATTGAAACAGTTGGCAAGGAAATCTGCTTTGGCATATAAGGTTAAAGAAAACAATGTTTTTGTGTTGGAAGACCTGTCCTTTGACACTCCAAAGACCAAGAATTACATCAACCTACTGTCAAGTCTTTCCCTTTCGGACAAGAAGACTTTATTGCTTATGCCGGAAGTCAACAGGAATGTGGTACTTTCCAGCAGGAATGTACCCATGGCAAAGGTGATGGTAGTGTCCGATCTCAACACCTATGAATTGCTTCATGCAGACAGTTTGGTGCTTTGCGAAGGTGCTGTTAGTAAATTAGAAACCCTATTTTCAAAGTAAACCATGGAAATACTAAAAAAGCCTTTGATAACGGAGAAAATATCGGCCATGAATGAGAGGGGCGTGTATGGTTTTATCGTAGAGAAAAGAGCCAAAAAGCCACAGATCAAGAAGGCCGTGGAGGATATGTACGGAGTGAAAGTGGTTGCGGTACGTACCATGAAGTACGCCGCTAAGAAGAAGACCAGATATACAAAAACCAAGATCGTTTCCGGTTACACCAACGCCTTTAAGAAGGCCATTGTGCAAGTGGCGGACGGTGAGATAATCGACTTTTACGGAGAAATTTAATTGAATCAGAATCATGGCAGTTAAAAAATTAAAACCTGTAACTCCAGGTACCAGATTCAGGGTAGCTCCTTCCTTTGACGAGATCACCAAGTCAAAGCCGGAAAAAAGCTTGCTGGCACCATTGAAGAAATCAGGTGGACGAAACCATACAGGAAAAATGACCGCCAGGTATATTGGCGGAGGACATAAGAGAAGACTGAGAACAGTGGACTTCAAGCGGGACAAAGATAATGTGCCTGCTGTAGTGAAGGCCATAGAATATGATCCCAACAGGACTGCAAGGCTAGCATTACTCTATTATGTGGATGGCGCAAAGGCTTACATCATAGCTCCTGAAGGTCTAAAAGTAGGTCAAAAGATAGTGTCTGGGGAAATTGTTCCACCAGAATTGGGCAATGCCATGCAGATGAAAAACATACCATTAGGTACCATCGTGCATAACATTGAACTCAAGCCCGGTAAGGGTGGTGCTATGGCCAGAAGTGCTGGTGGATATGCACAAATTGTGGCAAGGGAAGGTAAATACGTGACCGTAAAACTTCCTTCTGGTGAAATGAGAATGGTATTGGGATCATGCAAAGCCACCATCGGGACGGTATCAAACTCAGACCACATGAACGTGGTTTTAGGAAAAGCCGGCAGAAACAGATGGTTAGGTAGAAGACCCAGGACAAGAGGAGTCGCGATGAACCCGGTAGATCACCCCATGGGTGGTGGTGAAGGTAGGTCATCTGGAGGTCACCCCAGGTCTAGAAATGGATTACTTGCCAAAGGTAAGAAAACCAGGTCCCGTAAGAAGTACTCCAACAAATTTATCATCAGCAGAAGAAAGAAATAATTTATGGCACGTTCGTTAAAAAAAGGACCTTATATAGAGCATCATTTAGCCAAGAAGGTGGATGCCATGAACGAATCCGGAAAAAAATCTGTGATCAAAACATGGTCAAGGAGGTCAATGATCTCTCCGGATTTCGTGGGGCATACTTTTGCTGTACATAACGGCAACAAGTTCATCCCCGTATTTGTGACCGACAATATGGTAGGCCATAAGTTGGGTGAATTTGCGCCAACCCGGAATTTTAGGGGCCACATCGCCAAAAAAGATAAAGGTAAGAGATAATCATGGAAGCAGTAGCAAAATTAAAAAACGTTCCTACCTCTCCTCGGAAAATGCGGCTTGTGGCCGACTTAATCAGGGGAAAAAGAGTAGGGCATGCCTTGAATATTCTTAAGTTCACTCCCAACCATGGTTCCATCCGGTTAGAGAAGCTTTTGCTTTCAGCCATTGCAAACTGGCAGGCAAAAAACCCAGATGAGAAACTGGAGGATGCGGATCTGTATGTTAAAACCATCTTTGTGGATGGGGGCCGTATGCTTAAGCGCCTAAGGCCTGCACCCCAGGGTAGGGCACATAGGATACGCAAAAGATCAAATCACGTAACCCTGATAGTGGCAGCAGCCAGTGAAGGAGTTACCGCTGAGGTTGTTGAATCAAACGAAAAAGAAGACTAGAGTATGGGACAAAAAGTAAACCCTATAGGTTTAAGGCTTGGTATCATTAAGGGTTGGGACTCTAACTGGTATGGCGGCAGGGACTTTGCCGACAAGCTGTATGAAGACCAAAAGATACGGAATTATGTACATGCCCGAATCCCAAAAGGAGGGATTTCAAAGGTAATCATAGAGCGTACCCTTAAAAGAATCACATTGACCATACAAACGGCTCGCCCCGGAGTGGTGATTGGAAAAGGCGGTTCAGAAGTGGACAAACTTAAAGAAGAGCTCAAAAAGATCACCAACAAGGACGTTCAGATCAATATTTTTGAGATCAAGCGCCCGGAGATGGATGCTAAATTGGTAGGAGAATCCATTGCACAGCAATTGGAGGCAAGGATCTCTTTCCGTAGGGCGATGAAACAGTCTATCGCGGCTACCATGCGAGTGGGTGCTGAAGGTATAAAAGTAAAGCTCTCTGGAAGGCTTGGTGGCGCCGAAATGGCCCGGTCCGAGATGTATAAAGAAGGCAGGATCCCATTGCACACCATTCGTGCAGATGTGGATTATGCTATTTCTGAAGCACATACCATCTATGGTATTATTGGTATCAAGGTATGGATATTCAAGGGAGAAGTATATGGTAAGCGTGACCTTTCCCCAAATGCCGGTGCCATAGGTGACGCAAAAGGAGGTGCTCCTGCTGGAAACAGAAGAAGAAGAGAAGGCGGACCGAAAAGAAGAAAGAGAAGCAACTAATTTTCATCCAAATTGAGGAATCATGTTACAGCCAAGAAGAACTAAATATAGAAAGATGCAGAAAGGCCGGGTGAAAGGTATAGCTCAACGTGGGCATACCTTGGCATTTGGAAACTTTGGCATCAAGTCGTTGGAAGCAGGATGGATCACTTCCCGTCAGATTGAGGCAGCACGTATTGCCATGACAAGGGCAATGAAAAGGGAAGGACAGGTTTGGATCAGGATTTTTCCTGACAAGCCCATCACCAAAAAGCCTGCCGAGGTACGTATGGGTAAAGGTAAAGGAGCCCCTGAATATTGGGTTGCGGTCATTAAGCCAGGGACCATCCTTTTTGAAGCCACAGGAGTAAGTATGGAGGTTGCGCAGGAGGCCTTAAGATTGGCACAGCAAAAACTTCCTGTCAGTACTAAATTCACAGTGCGTAGAGAATACGCCGGATAATCACAGAGATGAAAAATTCTGAAATCAAAGCATTAACGGAAAGCGAAATCAATGAACGCATCCTTGCTGAGCAGGAAAATCTGACCAAGCTGAGATTTGCTCATGCCATTTCTCCCATAGAGAACCCTAATAGAATCAGGCAGTCAAGAAAGCTCATCACAAGGTTGAAGACTTTTTTGACGCAAAAACAAATGGCTAAACAAGATTAAAATGGCTACAGAAAGAAACCTGCGTAAGGAAAGAATAGGAAAGGTAGTTAGCAATAAGATGGACAAATCCATTACAGTAGCTGTAGAAAGAAGGGTGAAACACTCCATCTATGGCAAGTTTATGGGTAAGACTACCAAATTTATGGCTCATGACGAAAAGAATGAATCCAATGAGGGAGACCTCGTAAGGATCAGTGAGACTCGTCCGCTGAGTAAGCAAAAGCGTTGGAGATTAGTAGAAATTATTGAAAGGGCTAAGTAACCATGATACAACAAGAATCTAGATTGAGTGTCGCGGATAATTCAGGTGCCAAAGAGGTGCTTGTCATCCGTGTATTGGGAGGTACCCGAAGACGGTATGCCTCCATAGGAGATAAAGTAGTAGTTACAGTAAAGTCAGCCCTTTCTTCCAGCAGTATGAAAAAAGGAACCGTTTCCAAGGCGGTTATCGTGAGAACAAGAAAGGAGATCAGAAGAAAAGATGGCTCCTATATCCGGTTTGAAGACAACGCTGCGGTGCTACTTAACAACAACGATGAACCCCGGGGTACTCGGATCTTTGGACCTGTTGCAAGGGAACTTAGAGAAAAGCAGTTTATGAAGATTGTTTCACTGGCCCCTGAAGTATTGTAAGAAATGGAAAGAAAATTCAATAAGCAACCAAAACTGCACATCCGTACTGACGACACCGTTATGGTGATCTCAGGAGATGAAAAGGGCAAGAAGGGTAAAGTACTTTCGGTGGACTTCAAAAAGAGAAGGGCATTAGTGGAAGGGCTAAACATTGTCACCAAACATGTGAAACCCACCGCCAACAAGCCCCAAGGAGATATTCAGAAAAAGGAAGCCCCAATACATGTGAGCAACCTGATGCTGGTAGATCCTAAATCTGGTGAAGCCACCAAAATCGGCCGCAAGAAAAATGACGACGGTAAGTTAGTTAGGTATTCTAAAAAAACTGGGGAGGTGATCAATGGCTAATCCTAGATTAAAAGATAAATTTGTAAAGGAAATATCTTCGGACTTAAAGGAGAAATTCCAATATAAATCCGTGATGCAGGTACCGAAGTTGACCAAAATTGTGATCAACAAAGGAATTGGTGCAGCTGTAGCGGACAAGAAATTGGTTGACCAGGGGGTGGAAGAACTTTCCATCATCACAGGACAAAGAGCAGTGGCTACCAAGGCAAAGAACTCCATTTCCAACTTTAAATTGAGAGAAGGAATGCCAATTGGGGCTAAAGTGACCCTACGGGGTAACAGGATGTACGAATTCTTGGATAGGCTGGTAGCAATAGCACTTCCTAGGGTTAGGGATTTCAAAGGGATTTCTGACAAAGGATTTGACGGAAGGGGCAACTACACTTTGGGGATAGAAGAGCAGATTATTTTCCCTGAGATAAGCATTGATAAGGTGGCTCGTATCTCCGGTATGGACATCACTTTGGTTACCTCTGCAGAAACCGACGAGGAAGCTCACGCTTTGTTGAAAGCCCTTGGTATGCCATTTATTAGTAACAATAAAGAGAAAAATTAATTATGGCAAGAGAGTCGATAAAAGCCCGAGAAAGAAAGAGACAACGCCTAGTAACGAAGTTTGCCAAAAAAAGAGCTGCGCTCAAGGAGGCTGGGGATTACGAGGCTTTGGATAAACTCCCCAAAAACGCTTCTCCGGTAAGGTTGCACAACAGGTGCAAAATTACGGGAAGGCCAAAGGGATACATGAGGAAATTCGGTATCAACAGGGTCACCTTTAGGGAGATGGCAGCGGCTGGCAAAATTCCTGGTATCACGAAGTCTAGTTGGTAAAATTCGCAAGATAGTTTTTATAATAAGAAGTGAATGTGTAACTTTGCCCGCCCGTTGAGGGGGCGTGGTTAGACTATATATAAATATGACTGATCCAATAGCAGATTATTTGACCAGGTTGAGAAATGCCATCAAAGCTTCTCACCGTATAGTGGAGATCCCTGCTTCCAATATTAAGAAGGAGATCACCAAAGTGCTCTTTGATAAGGGGTACATACAGAATTACAAGTTTGATGAAGAAGGGCCCCAAGGTACGATCAAAATCGCCTTGAAATATAACCCAAACACCAAAGAAAATGCAATCATCAGCTTGTCCAGGGTAAGTAAGCCTGGATTGAGAAAATATGTGGACAAGGAATCTTTGCCAAGGGTTATCAATGGCCTAGGTATAGCGGTTCTTTCCACCTCAAAAGGAATCATGACTGACAAAGAGGCCCGTACTGAAGGTATAGGTGGAGAAGTACTTTGTTACGTTTATTAATAGCTTATTATGTCTAGAATAGGTAAAAAACCAATAGATCTACCTTCTGGTGTGACTGTAGACGTTTCTGATTATAATCAGGTAACTGTTAAAGGTCCCAAAGGTACGTTGTCCCAGGAGGTTTCTCCGGACATTACCGTAAAGGTAAACGACAACCAAGTGGTGCTCGCAAGGCCCACAGAATCAAAAAGGCACAAGTCTTTGCACGGTTTGTATCGAGCACTTATCAACAATATGGTGGTAGGTGTAAACGAGGGGTACAAAAAGGAGCTTGAACTGGTGGGTGTAGGTTATAAAGCCAGTAACCAAGGTCAGGTATTAGAACTTTCTTTGGGGTATTCCCATAATATTTTCTTTGCCCTTCCACAGGAGATTGCTGTGAAAACAGAAACCCCCAAGGGTAAAAACCCTTTGGTAACTCTAGAGGGGATCAACAAGGAGTTGATAGGCCAGGTGGCCGCCAAAATCAAATCCTTCCGATCCGTCGAGCCATTTAAAGGCAAGGGTGTTCGTTTTGTTGGTGAGAAAGTAAGGCGTAAAGCTGGTAAAACCGCTGCTAAAAAATAATTGAGACATGGCTTTTAACAAGAATAAAAGGAGACAGAGAATCAAAAGGGGAATCAGAAAAAAGATTTCTGGTACCGACTCTAGACCCAGACTGTCAGTTTACAAGAGTAATACTGGCATATACGTACAGTTAGTAAATGACCTTGAAGGGCATACCCTGGTTTCTGCTTCCTCCAAGGAACTTGGAGCTAAGCAAAACATCAATGTATCCATTTCCAAGGAAGTAGGTAAAAAACTGGCCGAAAAGGCAGTGGCCGATGGCCATACCGAAATTGTGTTCGATAGGAGTGGATACCTCTATCATGGAAATGTAAAAGCTTTGGCAGATGGTGCCAGAGAGGGAGGCCTTAAATTTTAATCGATATTATGTCCCAATTAAGAAAAAAACCCGTCAGGGCTACAGATACTGAACTCAAAGAGAAGGTTGTTGCTATAAACCGTGTTGCCAAGGTGGTAAAAGGTGGTAGAAGGTTTTCTTTTTCTGCCATAGTCGTTGTAGGTGATGAAAGCGGTGTTGTTGGATTTGGATTAGGTAAGGCAAACGAAGTTACCGATGCTATCACTAAGGGAGTGGAAGATGCCAAAAAGAACCTTATCAAGGTTCCGTTGTATAAGGGAACCATTCCCCATGAACAACTTGGGAAATATGGTGGTGGTTTTGTACTGATAAAGCCCGCCGCTCCTGGTACAGGCGTGTTGGCGGGAGGTGCCATGAGAGCTGTCTTGGAGAGCGCAGGCTACACGGACATACTTGCCAAGTCCAAAGGTTCTTCCAATCCCCACAATGTGGTAAAAGCCACCATTGATGCGTTGGAGAATTTAAGGGATGCGATTGCTGTTTCTCAGCAACGAGGTGTTAAATTGTCAAAGGTTTTTAACGGTTAATGCAATGGCAAAGGTTAAAATAACTCAGATTAAAAGTACCATTAAAAGACCTAAGGATCAAAAGGCCACTATCTCAGCGCTAGGTTTAGGCAAGATCAATAAAAGTGTGGAAGTTGAAAGAACCCCTCAAATTCAGGGAATGATCAACAAAATAGGTCACTTGGTTAAAACGGAGGATATCTAATCCTATTATCATCCAAGGATGTTACTTGGGGATTTAAAACTACTTTAAGATGAAATTACATACATTGAAACCCGCCGAAGGGTCTATTAAGTCCAGGAAAAGGATAGGTAGAGGCCAGGGCTCGGGTAGGGGAGGAACATCTACCAGAGGCCATAAAGGTGCCAAGTCGCGTTCTGGATATAGCCAAAAACTAGGATTTGAAGGAGGCCAAATGCCTCTTCAGAGAAGAATTCCAAAGTTTGGCTTCAAGAATGTCAACCGTGTAGAATATAAGCCCATCAACTTGGTGGATCTTCAAAAACTTGCTGATAAGTTGAAAACTGAAACTATTTCCATGGAAACGTTCGTGGAAAATGGATTGGCAGGAAAAAAAGATGTTGTAAAAGTCCTAGGAACAGGCGAACTTACCAGCAAATTAAGTGTAAGTGCCCACAGGTTCTCGGCTTCCGCTGTTGCAGCCATAGAAAAGGCCGGCGGATCTGTCAATAAGCTTTAAACAATGAAAAAATTTATCACAACAGTTAAGAATATCTTTTCTATTGAAGATCTTAGAATCAGGATCATCAATACTATAGGTCTTCTAGTGGTGTTCAGGATTGGTTCTTTTATCGTACTTCCCGGTGTGGATCCGAGTCAGCTTGGGGAATCTGCCGGAGGTATATTCGGGTTAATAGACACCTTCCTTGGTGGTTCTTTCAGTAGGGCTTCAATATTTGGCTTGGGAATCATGCCTTACATTTCTGCCTCCATTGTGTTGCAGTTGTTAACTGTTGGGGTACCCTATTTTCAAAAGCTACAAAAGGAAGGGGAATCTGGGCGTAAAAGAATCAACCAAATCACACGAATATTGACCATTCTGATCACCATGGCTCAAGGTATAGGTTACATAACTGCAACCATTCCCAATGAAGCTATTGTGGTAAACAAGTCTTTGTTTATGGTGAGCTCTTTGGTGCTTTTGACCTCAGGTACCATGTTTTGTATGTGGATTGGGGAGAAAATTACCGAAAAAGGAATTGGTAATGGTATCTCCATGCTCATCATGATAGGTATCATCTCAGCATTGCCAGGTGCAATTATTGCAGAAACCCTTTCAAAAGGTGGAGGGGGAATTTTGCTCCTAATCTTAGAAGCGGTGGTTCTGTTCTTTGTTGTGGTAGGTGTGGTAGCGCTTACGGAAGCAGTAAGGAGGATACCCGTGCAGTATGCCAAACAGGTTGTTGGGGGGAAGGTATATGGAGGCCAAAGGCAGTATATACCTATTAAGGTGAATGCATCAGGGGTAATGCCCATCATCTTTGCACAGTCGCTGATGTTCCTTCCTGCTTTGATTGCACAGATCTGGGCGGATACTTCAGATATTGCCTCCTACATTGGCACAACCTTTAGTGACTTCACCTCTTGGCAGTACAATTTGGTGTTCGCCGTTATGATTATTCTGTTCACTTTCTTCTATACGGCGATTACGGTGAATCCCGAACAAATTGCCGAGGACATGAAGAGAAACGGTGGTTTTGTACCAGGCATCAAACCTGGAGGGCCTACATCGGAGTTCATTGACAATATTATTTCCAGGATTACACTACCGGGTTCGATACTGCTTTCCTTGGTGGCAATCATGCCTGCCTTTGCGATTATTGCAGGAGTCAGTGGGGAGTTTGCCCAATTTTATGGCGGAACCTCCCTTCTTATTATGGTTGGAGTGATCTTGGATACCTTACGACAAATTGAAAGTTACCTTCTGATGCGTCATTATGAAGGTATGATGAAAAGCGGCAACATGAAAAATGACCCTTCTAGTTACGCCGTTGCCTAAATCATGATACATTATAAGACGGAAGAAGAAGTAGCAATAATAAAGGAAAGTGCCGAAATATTAGGAAAGGCACATGGCGAAGTAGCCAAGCATGTTAAAGAAGGGGTAAAGACCTCTTTCTTGGATAAAATTGCGGAGGAATATATCAGAGACCATGATGGAGTCCCTTCTTTTAAGGGTTACAACGGGTTTCCTTCCTCCCTTTGTATTTCAGTTAACGAAGTTGTTGTTCACGGTTTTCCCGGTGAATATGTTTTGAAAGATGGCGATATAATCTCTATTGATTGTGGAGTCTTTCACCAAGGTTTTCATAGCGATTGCGCCTATACTTACCCTGTCGGTGAAGTTTCCCCATCCGTTGTTGCCCTCCTCAAAACTACCAAGGAATCCCTGTATAGGGGAATTGAAAATGCCGTTTTCAACAATCGCACTGGTGATATAGGCCATGCAATACAGAAGTTTGTGGAGGCTAAAGGGTACACTGTGGTGAGAGAGTTGGTAGGTCACGGCCTTGGTCGAAACCTACACGAATCCCCTGAGGTTCCTAATTATGGAAAGAGAGGCAGTGGGCCATTGTTGAAGGAAGGCATGGTATTGGCCATTGAACCAATGGTGAACCTGGGAACCAGGAATGTGGTACAAGAGAGAGATGGCTGGACCATACGTACCGCAGACAGGAAACCCTCGGCTCATTACGAACACACAGTAGCTATCTTTAAGGATAGGACAGAGGTGTTGACCACGCATCAGTATATTGAGGAACACATTAAGATTTAAATATGGCTAAACAGGCATCAATAGAACAAGACGGTACCATCATTGAGGCACTGTCTAATGCAATGTTTAAAGTGGAACTGGAAAATGGGCATCAGTTGATAGCACATATTTCGGGTAAAATGAGGATGAATTACATCAAGATTCTTCCCGGCGATAAAGTGAAGCTGGAGATGTCCCCTTATGACCTTTCCAAAGGAAGGATTGTATACAGGTACAAGTAATTAGGAGCAGAAGGGGTTTTTCCCCGGATTAATTTATAACATCATGAAAGTAAAAGCATCTATAAAAAAGAGAAGTGTTGATTGCAAAGTGATCCGAAGAAAAGGAAAGCTTTATGTGATCAATAAAAAGAATCCTAAGTTCAAACAAAGACAAGGTTAATCACTATGGCAAGAATTGCAGGAGTTGACATTCCGGATAATAAACGCGGAGAGGTAGGCCTTACCTATATTTTTGGTATTGGGAGAAGTTCCGCTAGGGCTATCCTGAGCAAGGCTGGTATTTCCTTTGATAAAAAAGCTGGTGAATGGGATGATGACGAGTCCACAGCCATCAGAAACATCATTTCTGAGGAATTTAAAACAGAAGGTGTCCTGAAATCCGAGGTACAGTTAAGTATTAAAAGGTTAATGGATATTGGTTGTTATAGAGGGTTGAGACACAGGAAGGGGCTACCCGTTAGAGGTCAAAAAACCAAGAACAACGCAAGAACCAGAAAAGGTAAGAGAAAAACTGTTGCCAACAAGAAAAAGGCGACTAAATAAAGCTTGATTTAATTATGGCTCAGAAAAGAAACGAGAAAGCTAAGGGTAAAAAAAGAGTGGTGAAGGTAGAAGCTGTGGGGCAAGCCCACATCAAGGCTTCTTTCAACAACATCATCATCTCCATTACCAATAATTCAGGGCAAGTCATCTCCTGGGCTTCTGCCGGAAAGATGGGGTTCAGGGGTTCTAAGAAAAACACCCCTTACGCTGCCCAAATGGCGGCCCAAAACTGCGGTCAAACTGCTTATGATTTGGGTTTGAGAAAGGTTGAAGTATTTGTAAAAGGTCCTGGGTCCGGAAGGGAATCTGCCATCAGGACTTTGCAGAATGTAGGTCTTGACGTAACTACTATCGTGGATGTGACGCCATTGCCTCACAATGGGTGCAGGCCTCCAAAACGTAGAAGAGTTTAATTTAAAGTTGTAAAAGAATGGCTAGATATACAGGTCCAAAAGCTAAAATTGCCAGGAAATTTGGCGAACCTATAGAAGGACAAAGCAAGGTTCTTCAGAAAAAGAACTACCCTCCTGGGATGCACGGGAAGGGAAGGAGAAAGAAACAGTCCGAGTATGCGATCCAACTCATGGAAAAGCAAAAGGCCAAATACATCTACGGGGTGTTGGAAAGGCAGTTTGCTAGGATGTTCGATATCGCCTCTAGGAAAAAAGGGGTTACCGGTGAAAACCTGTTGCAACTTTTGGAATGCAGATTGGACAACACCGTTTTCCGACTTGGCATTGCACCGACCAGGAGAGGTGCCAGACAATTAGTTTCCCATAAACACATCCTTGTCAACGGAGAAGTGGTAAACATACCTTCTTATCAGTTGAAACCTGGGGATGTCATCGGAGTAAGGGAACGATCAAAATCCCTGGAAGCAATTACGGAGAGTTTGAGAGGAAGAGACATCAAGAGGTACACTTGGTTGGAATGGGATGGTGGCTCTTTGAGTGGTAAGTTTATTAACGTGCCACTGAGAGACGATATTCCTGAAAATATCAAGGAACAACTTATCGTTGAACTCTACTCTAAATAATCCATTATTTCCCGACCAAAAAAGAAAATACATTATGTCCATATTAGCATTTCAAATGCCCGAAAAGGTGGTGATGGAGAAAGCAGACGATTTTCACGGTCTGTTTACTTTTAAGCCATTAGAAAAGGGCTATGGCGTCACCATCGGAAATGCCCTGAGAAGAATTTTGCTTTCTTCCTTAGAAGGCTATGCCATTACTTCAGTGAAGTTTCCCGGTGTGGTACACGAATTTTCCACTATTGAAGGGGTGGTTGAAGACGTTACCGACATCATCCTCAACCTTAAGCAGGTGAGGTTCAAAAAACTCCACGATGCCATAGATGGTAAAATTACTGTGGAGGTGAAAAATCAGGACGTTTTTACGGCGGGTGATATTGCGAAATTTACTTCCTCCTTCGAAATTCTTAACCCGGAGCAGATCATCTGCCATCTGGACGAAGAAAAATCCTTTGAGGTGGAATTGATCATTGAAAAGGGCAGGGGCTATTTGCCTGCCGAGGAGTCAAAACCTAAAGAACAAATTTACGGGGTAATCCCTATTGACGCAATTTTCACACCTATTAAGAATGTGAAGTATAGGGTGGAAAACACCAGGGTAGAACAGAAGACTGACTATGAGCAATTGATCATGGAAGTTTCCACGGATGGATCCATACATCCGGAGAAAGCCTTACAGGAATCCGCCAAGATTTTGATACAGCATTTCATGTTGTTCTCCGATCAGACTATGGTAATAGATGCACCAGGTAGTGGGGCTATTGAGCCAATAGACGAGGAGTACTTGCACATGAGAAAACTGCTCAAAACTTCGCTCAGCGATCTTGACCTATCTGTAAGGGCCTATAACTGTCTCAAAGCTGCTGATGTGAAAACGTTGGGAGACCTCGCCAGGTTGGAGATTTCTGACATGATGAAATTCAGGAATTTCGGCAAGAAGTCCTTGGCAGAACTGGAGCAACTGATTCAGGAGAAGGGGTTGACTTTTGGAATGGATTTGTCAAAGTATAAACTTGATGAAGAATAAATAAAATGAGACACGGCAAGAAATTTAACCACCTTGGCAGGACCGCCTCGCACAGAAAGGCCATGCTATCCAATATGGCTAGCTCCCTTCTTACGCACAAGAGGATCTCCACCACGCTTGCTAAGGCCAAGGAATTAAGAAAATATGTGGAGCCCTTTATCACAAGGGCAAAAGAAGATACCACCCACAATAGGAGAGTGGTGTTCAGGTATCTTCAAAACAAAGATGCCATAAAGGTGCTTTTTGGTGAAGTAGTGGAGAAAGTAGGCAGCCGTCCAGGTGGATATACCAGGATCATCAAAACTGGCTTCAGGCTTGGAGATAATGCTGAAATGTGCATCATTGAATTAGTGGACTTTAATGAGCTTCTTACCAAGGAAGATAAGGCCACTAAAAAGCCAGGAAGAAGGAGAAGAAGAGGGTCAGGAAAAACCTCTTCCCAAGCAGAAACGGATACTTCTGGTGCTGAAAAGGAAAAAGCTAAGGAAACTCCTGAGCCGGAAGATGCTAAGGAAGCTACTGCCGAGGCAGATGCTGAAAAGAAAGTCGAAAAGACAAAGAAGCCTTCCGCTAAGGCAAAGAAAGAAGAGCCATCCGAAGATGGGGAAGAAAAGTCAGATAAAGACGATAACAAGAAAAGTGAATAAATTGTGTTTTCACAAACATAGGTTAGAAAGGGGATGGGGCTGGAGCCCGATCCCTTTTTTTTGTATCCTTTACTCAAAGTTTACCCTTCTACTGATAAAATCCTTAAATTTGTTCATCCAAATTTCGCTATGAATAGAAAAAAAGCAACACTCTTATTGGCTGACGGTACCGTAATAATAGGCACCTTGGTAGGAAAAGACGGCACAAGTGGTGGTGAAATATGTTTTAACACTGGAATGACCGGTTATCAGGAAATCTACACCGACCCCTCGTATACCGGTCAGATTATTGTAAATACCACCCCTCATATTGGAAACTACGGCACCATCGAAGAAGAAAATGAATCTGACAGCCCTTTAATTGCAGGTATTGTTGTAAATGATTTTTCAGATGTCCATAGTCGCCTGGAGTCTAACCCCAAATCCCTTCAAGAATACCTGGAACACCATGGTATCACCGGAATCGCCGATGTGGATACCCGAAAGCTGGTGAGACATATCAGAAGCAAGGGAGCGATGAACGCTATTATTAGTTCTCAAATTTCCGATATGGAAGAGCTTAAAGCTGCCTTATCCAATGTTCCGGATATGAACGGGCTGGAGCTTTCTTCCCAAGTATCTACTAAAGAGAGTTATTATTTCGGAGACGAAAATTCACCCATAAAGGTGGCCTGTCTCGATTATGGTATCAAAAGAAACATATTGCGATCCTTGGTTTCAAGAGGTGTTTATTGTAAGGTATTCCCAGCCAAAACCACTGTGGAAGAAATGGAATCCTGGAACCCCAACGCTTATTTTCTTTCCAATGGGCCTGGTGACCCTGCGGTGATGGAATATGCTGTAGATACCACTAAAAAACTGCTGGAGCTCAACAAGCCGCTATTTGGTATATGTTTAGGTCATCAAATTCTAGCTAGAGCCTGCGGGGTAGGTACTTACAAGATGCACCATGGGCATAGGGGCCTGAACCATCCCATCAAAAACCTATTAAATGGGATGAGTGAAATTACCTCCCAAAATCACGGTTTCGTGGTGAAAAAGGAGGATGTTGAAAACAATCCAACACTGGAGATCACCCATCTTCACCTCAACGATGGTACGGTTGCGGGCATCAGGTACAAAGATAGACCAGCTTTTTCGGTTCAATACCACCCCGAAGCCAGTCCTGGGCCCCATGACTCGAGGTACCTTTTCGACCAATTTATCTCTTTAATCAAAAACTGAAAACCATAAATCTTATATTTTATGTCATTAATACAAAATATTCACGCAAGACAAATTTTAGACTCTAGGGGAAACCCAACTGTTGAAGTTGATGTTTTTACCGACTCAGGAGCCTTTGGAAGGGCAGCAGTACCCAGTGGTGCCTCTACAGGTGTTCATGAGGCAGTAGAACTCCGAGACGGTGATAAAAATATTTACCTTGGTAAAGGGGTGTTGAAGGCCGTAGCCAATGTTAACGATTTGATTGCATCCGAATTGGTGGGTTTTGATGTCTTTGAGCAAAATCAAATTGACCACCTGATGCTGAGCCTAGACGGCACCAAAAACAAGTCTAAACTTGGTGCAAACGCTATATTGGGTGTTTCCCTTGCGGTAGCCAAAGCAGCAGCTATGGATTCGGGACAACCCCTCTATCGCTATATAGGGGGGGTCAATGCCAACACCCTTCCTGTGCCAATGATGAACATCCTGAACGGGGGATCTCACGCTGATAATGGCATCGATTTCCAAGAGTTTATGGTAATGCCCACCGGGGCAGAAACTTTCTCCGAGGCGCTAAGGATGGGTGCCCAAATTTTTCATCAATTGAAATCTGTACTTAAGGCTAAGGGACTTTCCACCAACGTAGGAGATGAAGGGGGATTTGCACCAGATTTGAAAAACAATGTGGAAGCCATCGAGGTAGTACTTGAAGCTATTGAAAAAGCAGGCTTTCGTCCTGGTGAAGATGTGTTTATCGCCATGGATCCTGCTTCCTCTGAATTTTATGATGAAGAAAAAGGACTTTACGTCTTCAAGAAATCCACTGGAGATGAACTTACTTCTGACCAAATGGCCAATTATTGGAAAGAATGGGTAAATAAGTACCCCATTAAGTCCATTGAAGACGGTATGCAGGAAGATGACTGGAAGGGCTGGAAATTGATGACAGAGTTGGTAGGAGACAAAATCCAGATTGTAGGGGATGACCTCTTCGTGACCAATGTGGAGCGACTTCAAAAAGGCATAGATGAAAACATCGCCAACGCCCTATTGGTAAAAGTAAACCAAATCGGTTCCTTGACAGAAACTATCAATGCGGTAAATCTCTGTCATAAAAACAAATACAAGTCAGTAATGTCTCACCGTTCCGGCGAAACCGAAGATTCCACCATTGCGGATTTGGCCGTGGCACTTAATACTGGACAAATCAAAACTGGTTCTGCTTCTAGGTCCGATCGAATGGCAAAGTATAACCAATTGTTACGGATAGAAGAACAACTAGGTGAATCAGCTTATTTCCCTGGCCAGAAATTCTAATTTGACCTTTCGGCAAAAATGCCACCAACTATATTCTACTACCCTTCCGAAACCCGATTTTCGGAAGGGTAGTTTTTTTACCTGCACGCTTATTCCAACAACCTACATACAATGAAATGCCCATTAGAAAGAATTCTCACACACTGGGATGATTATAGACTGCGAGATTCCCCCGAAACAAGTTCCCCGAAACCAGTTCGGGGCAGGCAGGGGCAGGCTATATGACCGCTGAAAAGACAATATAAACATATGAAAGATTATAAAAGAGCGAGACAGATTTGCCAAGAGAATTCTCAAACTTCCGAAAGGCTTTTGGATAACTTCCTGCTTTATTATGCAGGAGAAAAAAGTAAATTGAGTAAAGAAGCGGATCGCAGAATGGAGGTCTACAAGCACGTGCTAAAGTTGTTGGATAAAAGTTGGCAGAACATGTTGAAATCTCAATACATCATGTTTAAGGTCATGAAGCAAGGGGGCTTTATCCATAAGTACCTTAACCATTCAGCGATCAAGGAACTTAGTTCGCCTGACAGGGAGTGGTTGTCTGCACAAGCCGAAACACCCTGGAGATTTAGTTTTTCTATTTTGCTGGATAATCCTGAAAAAGACTTCTTCGAAATGCAGGATGCCTTTACAGGGGAGGAGTTCCTATTGTATAGTCCGGGACTTAGTAAAACCTTGAAAGGGGGAAGCTACCTTCTTTTTTTTAATCTAATCGGGTATAATGGGACTTGTTGGCAAACCTATGGTCCTTTGGCTGCCTATCCCAGTTTTGACCCCGATGATATCTTCTTCTATGCCACGGAGGTAAATCCTACCATAGAAAGTGATGAGGACATGTTGGAGGATATAGAGAAAAACCCAGTTCCCTATATGGTATTGTTCGCCCAATCCAATTATCCACTTACAGTACATGGTAATCATATTTTGGTTACTTGCCTCACAGTAGTGGAAGACGTAAAGCTTCCCTGTGAAAAAATGACCAAAGATTTTGAGCTGGAGACCGTAGGGAGTGTACACAGACTCAAATTGAAAAATTGGTGTGATTTCCCCCATTTTTCCGTTGCCTATTATGAAGAGGCAAGCCAACTGGTTCAGGTCACAGCCATGACCGATGATGGTTTTAAAGCTTTGGTAAAGGCCCTGAATAATTATGGAATAAAAATGGACGTGGATCCAGATATTTATTTGAAACCCTCTATGCATACGGCAGCTCAAACCATATTAAAAAGGGAGATTGAACTTATGCCATTGGAGTTACTTTTTGAGGAAAAACCATCTACTCAACCGAATCCTGCTTTGGACAATCTAAATAAGCTTTTGATGTTGGCAATACCTGCCATCAACGCCGGGGAGAAACCCGATATAGAGGAGTTGGCAGAAAAAGCTGGTATTGATATAGGAGAAAATAGGGAAAACATCAATGAGCTGTTTGAAGAACTTTTGGAAAAGAGAAAGCAGGGTAAAAGCTAAAAATGAAGTCCAAAGTGCTCAATGGTTGAATTTGTAGCCTAATCCTACAGAGAAAACCCATTCATCCCTGCTATCCATATGAAGAAAGGGGGTGATAAAAACCCACTGCTTATAGTCCACTCGTGGAGAAACCCCCAGTCTAGCTCCGGTACGGCCCTCGTAGACATAGAAGGAAGGCAAGGCCCCAACCCCTATGGACAAATCTTCGGTAATTCTGAGTTTTAGACTAGGCCCTCCAACGTTAAATGCATAGAAATCCTGCCACATGGAAAAACCCACCATTCCCTCCAAGGCAAAATCAAGTTTAGCCTTACTTTTTTTGGGCGATTTGATTTCAGAGGGCTCAGGGTTTGATGGGGTTTCCATATCTTGTGCTAAACAAAGGGAGCTGATAAAAAAGGGCAAAAGTAAGACTATACGATTCATTTTTTTTAGTTGGTGTAAAGGAAAGAATAAACTGAATTAATTTCATAGTTGAATTGGAAGTATAAAGATAGGTAAGTTTCAGGAAGAGACAATTGAAGAAGAATTATTTGATCATTATGGAAAATCACCCGAATAAAGACGAAATCAAGGATAGGCTTCTCCAGTTACTTGCCGCTCAGCTTAAGGAATTGGAGATGGAACTGCTGGAGCTCAAAGCATCAAAAGCCACGGATACCAAAAGTTCGGCCGGTGACAAATTCGAAACGGGCAGGGAAACCATGGGACAAACCCAGCAAATGCTCGAAACCCAAAAGGGAAACCTGAAGGGGATGTCCCAGGATTTGGAGAAAATTCCAGTTTCACCAAGTGAAACCATTTCTGCGGGAGCTCTTTTACAATTATCCATAGGATGGATTTGGGTTGGGATCCCTTATGGCAAAGTAAAGATAGGGGATTGGGAGGTGCAGGCTGTTTCTTCAAATGCACCCATTGTGAAGACTTTGAGGGACAAAAAAATCGGGGAGGAAATCAGTTTGGCCAATAAGGTTATACGTCTACATGGCATATTTTAGATCCATTTCCTTCTTTCAGTAAATTTTTTTATTTATGCTTCTCTTCTTTGTTCTTCCTCCCTTAGTCTGGAAGCGGTCCATTTTGCGTGCGAGGAAGGTTTGATGGAATGTCCGTAGAAATGGGCATATTCATGAGTAAATTCGGCACCGAAAAAGAGGATGAGGGAGGTGTAATTTACCCAAACCATGATAAGAATTACGGTACCTGCCGCCCCAAATCCAGAAGTCGGGTCTGCCATTCCAAAATAAATGCCCAGTAAGGTCTTGCCAATAGTAAAAAGAAGTGCAGTGGCCAATGCCCCCACCCAAACGGATTTCCATTGGATTTCTACATCAGGGAGGAATTTAAACATCAAGGCAAACAAAAGACTGATGACCACGAAGCTGAGGATAAAATCGAAACCTTCCATCATGAAATAAGCGGAATCCCCAAAATTCCCGGTTATCCAATCACTTAGAATGGCTAGGGCAGAGCTCAAGAGCAGTGAAATCAACAATAGGAAAGCTATGACTAGAATTAATCCCAATGAACTCGCCCTATCTAAGATAAACTTTTTGAGGTTGTTGTCCGGGTCGGGCTCTACGTCCCAAAGGTAGTTGAGTGATTTTTGGAGTTGAAAAAACAAGGTGGTGGCCCCAAAAACAAGAGCACCAATACCCACAATTTTCATTACCCAGCTGGAAGTACTGATATGGGCACTATAAACAATACTTTCTAGGCTTTGGGCTGCATCTGGCCCCATTGCCCCACCGATTTGCTGCGTGATCTCCCCCTGAACAGCTTCTTCCCCAAAGAAAACACCCGCTGCCCAAATGATTATTATGAGTAATCCGGGAATGGAAAAGATAGCGTAATAGGAGATAAGTGCACTTTGGCGGAAGGGTTCGGCTCCTAGCCAGCGTTTGGTGGTACTGGCGAGAAGGGGCTTAAGGTGTGAAAACTTGAATTTTCCCATATATTCAACGGATCAAAAAACAGACCAAAGCCTGCTACCCGGGCTTTTTATGACTTTCCTTTCCAGCCCAACCAGCCAAAATGTAAATAAGTGAAGGATTTTTGAATACCTATTGATTCTATCACTCTAACAAGCTCTTGATACTCCTAATTTCAGAACTGAGCCTTTCTATAGCCTGTGCATAAATAGCGTCCCATTCCTCAAATTTATCCACTTTTTTTTGCTCAATTTCAAATTGAATCCCAGGCAATACCCAAGATGCATACCCACTAAAAGGATCAGAGGACGCATAAAGAGACCTGTACCAACTGCCAAATGGCATTCCATCTTCCAACAAGAAATTTTTTTCCAGCTGCAGAAAGCTCTTGTTTATACGATTGATTTGTGAGAGATTAAGGTTGTTACTTTCCCTACTATCACTTAAAATATCAGTGAGGTCTTGAGCATCTTTTTGCAAATCCTTTATTGCAGATAAGGATTTTTCGAATCCAGCAAAATCTGAATTGAGGCTCTTGGCCTGGGAAGAGGCATTTTCCATATGGGTCTTTAAGTCCCTGGCATACCTGGTAATACGATAGGGTATGATGTCTGCATTGGCCAATCTCAGTGCCATGATGCCTGCCCATTGGGCTACTGCACCACCCATCTGAAAGTCGGGGTCAACAAATTTTTCATAAAAATGAAGGTTGTCGTAATTGGTGTGGTATAAAGTAGGCCCACCACTTCCTGCACTTAAAGCGGGAATCCCCGCATGCATATAAAAAGCAATATGATCCGAGCCTCCCCCTAAGTTGCGGATATTGGGCTCCTCCTTTCCGGAAACCCATACGTCGTGAAAAGAGAGCGTAGTGTCTGGGAACTGTACTGCCTTGGATGATTCTACCAGTATTTTTTTCAGGGAGGGTGAGGCTGCTCCTCCTATATTTTTCCCTGAAACCCCTGCATCAAAGTTCAAATAAGCTACAGCCTTTGCCTGTAACTCGTCCAACAATTGTTCCACCCACTCTGTCGATCCAATTACTCCGTGCTCCTCTCCATCCCAATGGGCAATTAATAGGGATCTTTTGGGTTTGTAGCCAGATTCGGCTAATTCCCCAAGTGCTTCGCCAAGGGTCAGCAACATTGCCGTGCCGCTATTGGGGTCAGTAGCTCCAAAGGACCAGGCATCGTAATGACAACCCAATATCACCCATTCA
Organism: Pleomorphovibrio marinus; assembly: GCF_003347495.1. Classification (GTDB taxonomy): domain Bacteria; phylum Bacteroidota; class Bacteroidia; order Cytophagales; family Cyclobacteriaceae; genus Pleomorphovibrio; species Pleomorphovibrio marinus. Next base: position 27,762 of record NZ_QCXY01000009.1, on the reverse strand, counting down.
TCCGGGTATTCAGCACCTTCCAAAAAGCCCACTACATTGTTGATCCTTACAAAGTCCCTTTCTTGCTTGACGGTCAATTTCACCTGAAGATCCGACCCCCCCTCTACTCGGTAGGTAAAGGGCAAACCTCCTTGCCATTCTGAAGGCACAGCTTCACCCTTCATTTCCTCAAAAATTTCTTTTGCAGCACCATAAGGGATAGGGGTTACGGGGATAGTTGGAAGTTGCGTTTCCGAGGGTTTCAGCCTTTTAACTTGCACCTCTCCATCTAGGGGAAGTGCCGGTTCGAAAGGGGTAAGGGGATCACCGGTAAAATTCTCTGTCATAAGTGACCCTCTTTGTATGGAGCTTTCGTCGTAATATATCCCCTCTGGATAGACCAATCCCTTCATAAACCCAGCATCGGCGGGGTCGGTGTAGATAAGCAAACCTGCTGCACCATATTCCTCGGCAAACTTGGCTTTATATCCCCTGAAGTTCCCTCCGTATCTCGCAATAACAATTTTGTCTGTAAGTGAAACACCAAGTTCCCGTAGCTTCTCAAAATCTTTCTTAGTACCATAGTTGGCGTAGACTATTTCACCACTCACATCCCCGGATCCTGAATAGGCGTTCCATCCTCTGTGCAACTTGGGATGATTGGAATAAGGATCCTCAGGCACCACATATTCCTGCTGGTTGAGTGGCTTTCTTTTTGGGGAAATGATTTCAACATAGGATTCGCCAGGTTCTTTGGGAAGATACACATCGTAGGGGTAGTACTTTACCTCCCAGCCAGCCTCTTCCATTGTTTTTTTTAGGTAGCTGGCCACTTTTTCATTGGCAGAACTGCCCACCACATGTGGCTCTGAACTGATTTGCTCCAAATGACGTCTAAAGCTGCTAAAATCCACTTTTTCCAAAAAGGCAGTTTCTGTTACTACTTGGGTTTTAAGTTGATCTCTTTGAAAGCCCTCGTGTAGGGTTTGGGCTAAGGTTTGTTGAAAAAGGAAAAGTAACAGGAAGATGGGGGTCTTATTCATGGTTGGTGGTGGTTATTGAATCAGTAGGTTCACGGGCCATAGGTTTTCGCCACTTTTGTTTCTTATTCTTTTCGTTCTTAGGTACCTGTTCAATTCGTATTCATCATAGTTCGGGTCATCGGGGTTAAATGAGCTGATTCTTACCAGTCCACGACTGTGGATAAAGGAATCATTTCCTATCCACATTCCTACATGTACCACCCTTTCTGGTTGGTCGGCCGTGGCCGATCTCCCAAAAAACAAAAGATCCCCTACTTCAAGGTTGGCCCAATTTTTCTCGGAATCCACTTCCTCTCCCTCCTTTACTTGCTGGGAGGCGTCTCTAGGGATGACCATCCCGTTGAGAAAGTAAATGGTTTTGGTAAACCCGCTGCAATCCACCCCCTTAGGACTAGTACCCCCCCAAAGGTAGGGAGCTCCCATCATGTTCTTTGCTGTACGGATCAGGTTTTCATCGGATAGTTCCCTGCTCGATATCCACTCCTCAAAGGGAAGCATGGAAAGTTTTGGAACAAAACCACTTCTTCCATCAGGCAGTTGAACCTCAAAGGAAAACTCCGTTTCTTCCAATAATGCCAGAATGTTTCCCGCGGTAATGTCACTGATGGGTTCGGCTTCTTCATCATTTTCGTAAATGTATCCGATCATCTCGGTGCTCACCACTTTTGGCCCTTTTTCCCATTTTGCCAACTCTTCTTCACTGATCAAGTGTATACCCGCGGCATCTACCCATGAAATATAGCCTTCTGGCGTTTGTACAAGATACCAATTTTCCTGTTTTTTTAAGACCTTCAGAGGGGTCCCCATCAGTGCCTGTGTAGCTAATTCGGCAGAATGTTTAGGTTCGCTACGGATATTTGCCACCGAAATGGTGACCAATGCAAAGATCTTATCCCCCAGGTCTGCTGTAGGCAGTAACTTTATACTGTCCGCAAAACTTATGTTTTGGCTTTCTAGGGTGATTAACAACTTCTCATATGCCCCCTTGAGATTAGTTTCCCCCTTAAGGACACCATTTTCATAATGAATATCCCATATGGCTACTCTTTTGTCGGGTGCGTACTCTCTTTTCAATTCTTCACTAACCTGTTCCACGTATGTTCGTTCTTTATGGGATTGGCAACTTATCCAAAGGAACAGGCTTAAAAATACTGTGCAATTCAATATAAGTTTCATGATTTATTCCGCTTAGGTTGGAGTGGCAATTTAGGTAAGAAAGTAACTTGTTTATTCCAGCAGTTCCGGTTTTCTTTCCAAAAATTCCTGATAGAGTCGGATATGACGATTAGTCATGGGGATTTTATACCCCTGAATAAAAACATGGGTAATGTTGGTCTGGGTTTCGAAGGGGTCCCCATCGGAAACGAACAGATTTGCTAATTTGCCCTCGTCCAATGAGCCAATTAGATTATCCAAGCCGAATATTTCTGCTGGGCTCAGGGTGACCGCCCGCAGGGCCTCTTCTCTTCCCATGCCATAAGCAGCTGCAAACCCAGCGTGATAGGGTAGATTTCTGGTGTTCTCGGCTTGCTGGTTGGTTCTGATGGCTACTTTCACCCCTGCTTTAAGCATTTTTCCCGGATTGGCATATACAGCATCATAAGCATCCGACTCCCTGGTAGGCAAACTCAGGATTGGCCCGGTAAGTACCGGAACCTTGGCTTCGGCAATTTTATCCGCCACTCTCCATCCCTCTGCCACTCCGGAGAAGATCACTTTAATATCCTTGTCGGCAATCCACTCAAGGCAGCTTTTTATATCCTTTGCACTGTTTACCTCTATGATAAGAGGGATTTCTTTTGCCAAAATTTTGGAAAGATGCTCCATCTCCGGGTAATAATCAGTACTGCCCCCTGCACTTTTGATACCGTGATACGTTTCAGCTTTTTTCCAAATCGCATCTATTTTATCCAATTGTTCTTTAGCTTCGCTTTTGATAGTGTTCTCACTCCTTTTGTCATAATTCCCCCTTTTTGCTGTAGAGGGGAAATTCATTAGAATTCCCTTAAACCCCCCAAACATTTGGTCAGGGGTGTATCCATGTAGATGAATAAGAGCAGCAGTGCCAGGAAACAAACCTCCCTGGGGAATTGCCAAACTGCTGGTTACCCCACTTACCCTGGTTACGGGTATGGCTACTGCATTTGGGTTGACTGCAGTAATAACCTGCATATTGGGAGTTACCTCCCCTAATTCCAAAAAATCTTGCGTTTCTTCCAAGGAGCTAATTTCCACAAGCCCCAACCTACTTCCGGCATCTATCATACCTGGGTATACATATTTTCCAGTGCAGTCGATTACCCTAGCATTTTCTTCTGGTAGTCCCTTGCCTATGGCTTCTATTTTGCCATTTTTGATTAATAAATCCGTGTCCTCCAAATTCGAATCACTGACCCTTACCAGGTTTCCACCTTTGAGTAAAAAACTTCCATATTCTGCTTTTATCACCTCACCGTCTATTTGCGCACTCCCTAAAATGGGCAGTAGTGCCAATAGAATTAGTAGCCATATCTTAGGAAGAATTCGCATTTCACCCATATCAATGTTTGTGTTCAAAAAGGTTCCTGCCAAAATTAGTGAAAAAGAAATCCACGTCCCGCATGCAATTGTGGGTCTCCTGATACAAGTAAACAGCTTCCACTTTTTCCCTGGGATCCACCTTTAGTCGTTGATCCGTTTCGTCCTCGTGCCGGTCAAAGTATTTTACCCCCTCAATGAAAGTCATTTCAGGAATGGCATAAATGGAAAGGGGATGCCGGTCAAATATTGCTATATCACCATGTTTTCCTTCTTCCAAGGAACCCACCCATTGATCGATGCCCAGTTGGATTGCGGGGTTTATGGTAATAAGGGATAAAGCTTCTTCATCTGAGAGATCCCCGTATTTCTGGGATTTCCCGGCCTCATGGTAAAGGTGCCTGATTACTTCTCCAGAGTCCGAGTTTACTGAGGTTAGCACCCCATTCCTGGTAAGTATAGCAGCATTATATGCGGTGGAATAATAAACCTCAAACTTATAAGCCCACCAATCCGAAAACACGGATGCTCCCATAGAGTATTTCGCCAGTTCCGGAGCTACTTTAAATCCCTCGTTTACATGGGAAAACACGATCTTGTCGATCCCATATTCTTTGCAAACCTGAATAAGCATGTAAATTTCGTCTGCCCTATAAGAGTGGCAATGTATGATTATTTTTCCATCTAAGACATCCCTCAAGGTTTCTAACCGGAGGTTATAAGAAGGAGGCACTTCTTTCCCTTTGTTTTTTTCGTATTCCTCCCACCGCTTTGTATATTGTTTTGCCTCTTCAAAGCCATTCCGAATTACCGCCTCTACACCCATTCTGGATTTTGGTTGTATGTTTTTGCCTCTGCCATGTACCCTTGTAGGGTTTTCACCCAAAGCAAACTTTATAGTCCTTGGTGCTTCGTTCATAAAAAGGCCAGAGGGTTCCTTATTGCCATAACGGTGTTTTAAGGTGATGTTTTGTCCCCCTATGGCGTTTGCGGATCCGTGCATGGCATGGGATACAGTAACTCCCCCGGCCAGTGCCCTGTATATGGAAATATCAAATGGATCGACAACGTCACCCATCCATACCTCCGAAGTAATGGGGCTGGAAGCTTCATTGACGGTCTCCAAGGCTATATGAGAATGGGCATCAATAATCCCAGGCATCACGTATTTTCCTGTAGCATCAATGCTGCTAATACCAGAGGGCACCTTCAGTTCTTTTCCTATTTTTTTTATAACTCCATCTTCAATCCAGAGGTCGGTGGCCTCCAATAACCCATTGGTAATGGTCAGCAGGTTTCCGTTTCGTATAACAATACTTCCTTTAGGCGGTCTTTCAGAAGCTGCCATTAAGAAAATAGCTGATAGAGAGAAAGCAATATATATCAAAGCACTTTTCATTTCTTCGGATTCTCGATTTTTGTTGCTTTAAACGGTACTGTACTGAATCCCAAAATGTTCATATTACCATCAAATTTACCTCCTGAAATAGTACCCTCCACCCTTATTTCTAAATTATTGCCACCTGCAACCACCTCGAAATCAAAACTCATATGACCAGAGGATACCTTTAAGTCCTTTAGGTCGGTTTTCTTTTTTCCAGATCCCTCCGGATCGTCATAGGATATCTTTCCTTTTAATTTTCCCTGTTCTCTTTTGATGAAAATTTCTCCGGTTGATTTTCCTGCACGCGTACTTGTTTCGTATTTCCAAGTCTCCTCTGAATCCGCAGTTTCCTTTTCCTTTGGTTCGTATTCAAAAACATACCCATCTGCTATCACATATTTGATTTGCATGTCCTCGCTGAAAAGGGTGTCTGTGGTGATGATCATGTTCGCCATTTTCCCGGTCGCCAGGTCTCCCGCAATTTCATCTATCCCATACATTTTGGCAGGATGAATGGTCAATGCAGACAAAGCACCCTCTTGGGAGAGGCCATTTTCGATAAGGAGCCTTAGGCTTTTATAGAAACTGTCCTTTCTCAGATGTTTTGTGGAAAACGCGAAGGGAATTCCTGCCTCTTCGTATTTTCCCGCTAGCCTTAACCTATCTCTATATGCCTCTAAAATTCTTTCGTTGCGTTTTTTTATTTCTTGGTCTTCGCTTTCTTCCCAATCCTCAGAGGCACTGGGATCCTCTGGTAAATTGAGGGTCAGCACTGCCCCTACGCCAGCTTTTTTGATGACAGGAATTAAGGCCTCTCCTTCATCTATCCCTGTTAGGATCAAGTCAAAGTTTAACTCTTCTTTTAATCTAAGCAATTTGAGGATATCCAATTCACTACCCACTTCGAAAAGCAAGGGTTTTTCTCCCTTAACCACAGGTTGAAACGCCTCCAAAACCTTGTTTCTTTCTGGAATTCTAACTCCTTGTTGGGAGGCAAACAACCTCTGATGGTCTTCTAAAAGCCTGGCGTTTTGCATCAATTCCCTGAGTTTTGCCATTACCCCAAGAGGGGTGGTGGGATAAAGTCCCGAAACCGTGTGAAACCTTGCGTATAGGGACGTGCCCTCTTTTACCCTGTTAGGAAGTTTGGGGTTGCCGTAAACCACAAGTGCGGTTTGACCAGGAAGGAACCCTTCACCCATCGGTATTTTGTGAGAAATGACTATGCCGATCTTGCGCCACTCGGCATTATGGGAAAATTCGGGATCATAGTGGTCCAGCACATTTTCATAGGGATGGATTCCAGCAAAAATGGCAGGAGGGTTACTGGGGTCAAAATCATCGGGTCTTTCAGGTATCTTGGGTTTGCTGACACCAGTTTTGTTGGCCAGTTCTATTAGCCCCGGATATACAAACAGGGAATCGGCCTTAATTTCTTGAGCATTAGCGGGAACGGAGAAGTCTTTGCCTATCGCCATAATTATCCCTTTCTCAAAAAGTATTTTATGGCCTTCTAAAAGTTGCCCAGGACTCGGGATTAAAGTGGCCCCTGTAATCACAAAAACATCCGTGACCCTCTTGCTTCCTGAGGGATCACTTTGGGCCATGGTAGGCCTTGGGTGGATTCCCCAAGTTGCCAAGAAGATAAAAAAAAGAAGAACAGATGGTTTGTCGTGGGCCATTTTACAGCAAACTAGGGTTTTAAAATTAGTTATTAATTTAATTTGAAGCTAAATCTCTTTTTGTCAAGACGGCTAATTTTGGGAAGGAAGGCATTTTTCCATGTTGGAACTTCTAAAAATGAACTTTCAAAATTACGCAATTTACCGCCTAAACCAAGAAAAAGTCATAGTTTTGGGTTCTCAATTGATTGACTGGAAAACTACCCGCAATTTGTGGGTCCAATATTTGCGGAATTATGACTAAATTCATTGATAATTTTACTCCTAATATGAACAAAGGCTCGCTTTTCAAGGAACTGTTTACCAATATAAAGACCACAGGGGCCATTACTTTTAGTTCTAAACCTTTGGTTAATAAAATGCTCTCTTTTGCTGACTTTAGTGGTGCTAAAATCATAGTGGAGATGGGGGGAGGGGATGGCAGTATTACCCATGGTATTTTGCAGCGGATGGATGAGGACGCAACCTTATTGGTATTTGAGATTAGCGAAAATTTCTGCGAAAACCTTAAAAAGCGATTTGCCACAAAAAATGTAGAAATCATCTGCGATTCTGCTGAAAACCTGGATAAATATCTTGATGGAAGAAAAGCAGATTTAATCTTGTCCTCCCTGCCCTTCAGCCTAATCCCCCAGCCATCCAGAAACCTCATTTACCAAAAAAGCAGCGAATGCCTTAGGCCGGATGGGTCTTTTATCCAGATATGTTATTCCTATTTGCTGAAATTTCAATTTTCCAGTTATTTTAAAGAGATCAGGACCACATTTACTTTCAGGAACTTCCCACCTGTGTTTATCATGGTCTGCAATGTTTAACCCCCGAATACAATTCACCTTGGATTAGCAGGATTTGACATGGCTATTTTTTAAATTGCCTGGGATGAAACAAGATAATCTCAAAGGAAGAGGTGCCAGGATACAGCCAAAGAACGTTTTCTCAAAAACAGAAGAGGTTCAGGAGCACTTAGAGGGCCTAGACCGACCCAAATGGACAGATAAACCCCATACAAAATTCATCCATACGGCTACTAAAAATGCATTGAGCAAAAATGACAGCCCCGACTTACCTTTAAACTACTCTGTAAATCCCTATCAAGGATGTGAACATGGCTGCGTGTATTGCTATGCAAGAAATTCGCACCAATATTGGGGATACGATGCTGGGCTTGGGTTTGAAACCAATATTTTGGTTAAACACGACATCGTCTCCCAGCTCAGAAAAACCTTTGACAGACCCGGATACCAGGCACGACCCTTAATGCTTTCCGGAAATACCGACTGCTACCAACCCGCAGAGAAGAAATACCAACTGACTCGCAAAATCCTGTCCCTTTGTCTTGAATATGGCCACCCGGTTAGTGTCATAACAAAGAATACGTTGATAGAGCGAGATTTAGACCTTTTAAAGGCTCTGGCAGAGAGGAATATAGTGCATGTGTACTTTTCCATAAACCACCTTGACCCCAAATTAAAGGCAATACTTGAGCCTAGGACAGCAACTGCACAGAAGAAATTGGGGCTGATCGAAAAATTCGATACCGCAGGGGTGCCTTGTGGCATCATGGTTGCTCCAATTATACCCACTATTAATTCGGAGGATATTACTGCCATAATCAGAGATGCGGCTGCCGCAGGAGCTAGAAAGGCAGGATATACAGTGATAAGGCTTAATGGCCAAGTTAGGCAAATTTTCCAGAATTGGTTGCAAACCCATTTCCCCGAACGCGCAGAGAAGGTGATGCATCAAATCGAAAGTTTGCATGGAGGAAAGGCTAATGATTCGGAATGGGGAAGAAGGATTAAAGGAGAGGGCGAACTGGCGAGCCTGATCCAGCATGTATTTCGTCAGGCGGTAAAGAAATATTTATTAGATAGGAAAATGCCTATACAAGACCTTTCCCAGTTTATTGCAGGAAAACAAACTAGACTATTCAAATGAAGGAGGAAAACATCCTAGATGTGGCGATTTTAGAATTGGCAAAGATGCGACATCCATCTACGATTTGTCCATCTGAGGTAGTGAGGTGGGTATATCCTCAGGACTGGGAAGAATTTATGCCTGATGTATTGCAAAGTATGATGCGACTTTTTCAGGAAGATAAAATACTGGTCACCCAAAAGGGGGCAACAACAGATAAAAACTTTTTGCCTACAGGACCAGTTAGAATAAGCATTAAATAAACCGACATGACTAATTTACCTAAAACTGAATTATCCATCGCCAATGGGTTGGAAGCAGCAACTTTTGGTGCAGGATGTTTTTGGTGTACAGAAGCAATATTCCAACAATTAAAAGGAGTGGAGAAAGTTCAATCAGGCTTTTCAGGCGGCCATGTTGAAAAACCAAGTTACAAGCAGGTAGTGGAGGGTACCACTGGGCATGCTGAGGTAGTTCATCTCCAGTTTGACCCCACAATCATTACCTTTGAAGAGTTGGTTCAGGTATTTTTTACCACCCATGACCCAACCACTTTAAACAGGCAAGGTGCTGACATTGGTCCGCAATACAGGTCGGCGATATTTTATCATAATCCTTCTCAGAAAGAGATTTCGGAAAGGGTTAGTAAAGGACTTGAGAAGGACAAGGTGTTTGATTCGCCAATTGTTACGGAACTTACGGAATTTGTCAACTTCTATCCCGCCGAGGATTATCATAGCAACTACTTTGATCTTAACGGGCACCAACCCTATTGTCAGTTTGTGATAAGGCCAAAAGTCCAAAAATTCAGAAAGGATTATCTAGACAAACTCAAGAAGGAATAGGGACCCTAATCTTAATTTTCCTTGTAGATCAGTACAGCTTTAATTAGAGACTCTAAGAAACTTTTTACTGTAGGAGAATCTGGCCGCTCAGAACCAAGCTCTGTGAGTTCCCCAAAATGATTACTGAAATAGTATTGCTCATAAGTAGTCTCCAAAAGGTTAACAGCCAGCGCCCTTGGGTAGGGATAATGGGGGTTTGCTTCTTTCAAAATCTCAGAAAGTGCAAAAACCAGTTTCTTATAGGAAACGAAAAACCCTTCTTTGTCCTCTTCATCTACCTTTTTTGTCAAATAGGTTTTGGAAGACTCACAAATGACTATTTCGTGTAGGTCTTTTAAGTTTACATTGATGATGTTTGGAGCCACCTCCAGCACATTTGTAATGACCATGATCAACTTGTCTATTTTAACCCAGGGTTCGGATATATTTTGCGTGTTAAACAAGATTTTAATTTGCAAAACTTCCCAATAAATGGATATCAAGTATACCAGCAAATGATGTTTACTTTCAAAATACCGATAGATGGACGCCTCTGTACTCCCTGTTTTATCTGCCAGCTTTTTAAAGGTGAAGTTTTCCAAGCCATGCTTCTTAATCATCCTAATCCCCTCGGAAACGATTTTGGTGCCTAAACTAGAACTTTCGGGGTTTTTTAAAAAGAGTCTAGGGTTATCGGGAAAATGTACCTTGATGTCCATTGAAAATTAGCTAATAGTTTAGAAGAGACTAGTTTTGCTCTTGAATAACATATGCAGGTTTTTTGATTTTTCTAATGGTAAGCTTCGTAACCACGCGGCTCATGTCGTAATAGATTACAAAAATCAAAACCAAAATTACCATTATAAAAGCAAGAAAATCAATAAGGAGGAAAAAATACCCTCCTACCAATCCTCCCAGGATATAATAAGAAAGAATATATAGCCTTAATTTTAACCTGTCTTTCAACACCTTGGTTCGAGGTGTGATGGGATGCAGCCATTGGGACAATTCTGCTCCTAAATCGGTGAATAGGCCAGTCACGTGGGTGGTTTTAACTACTCCACCTGAAATGGTGGATACCATACCATTTTGTAAACCCATGCAAAACAGTAAACCTCCGATCAGCCATTCGGTCTCTCGTAGGGTTTCCTGGTAATAGAAATGTCCATATACCGTAATGAATGCCAACACTACTATTTCCAAAAAGATGGGTGCCGAATTGGAAAAGTATTTCCCCTTTTTCACTACTGAGCTGATGATGAAATTGGCCGCAAACGCGCCGAAAAGGAACAATAACAACCAAATGAGTACGATGAATACCTGATGCCAGTGTCCTTTAACAAGTTCTTCGGCAAATATGGCCACATGCCCTGTCACATTGGAAGTGAAAGCAAAGAAGGCAATTACCGATGCCACATTTACTGCTCCTGCACTATAGGCAGTGGTTGCTGCCAGCCATAGGTTCTCTTTTGTGGATCTTTTTGTTGGGGAATGTCTGAGCATGATTCTACCGTTGGAAAATGAGTTTGGCAATCCCTCTGGTTTCCATTCCTATATCAAAGTGTAAAACCATTTCATCATCGTTTAATTCCTTGATGTCAAAAAGTTCGCGGGAACCATCTTCATGAAGGATCTGAAGGATATGGCCTCGGCCTTTTATACGCCATGCTGCCTGCGCTATAAGTTTGCCCTCCTTATAGAATTCAAGGCTGTTTCCAGAGCGGAACTTCCAATTTTCGGCTTCATGCTTTTTGATTTCTCCTAGACCCAATTTCAGCACTTCTTTGTTTTCGATTTTCTCATAGGCCCAATCTTTTTCTTCCCACTCCCCTTGAATGACCTCCTCAGGATTTCTCACATTTAACCCCAGAAAAGCAATTAAAAGGAACAAGGACAAGCCTATTACAATAAGAATGGCATTCAACTTTCTATACATGGTAGGGTATTGAGACACTTATTAGCGGCTATGATAGTTTAGCTATCGCTATGAATAGACAAAGGATTAAGAAGAATAGTTTCATGTATTAAAACAAATAGGTTTCCCCTTTATTGTAAGGAGCTTTGTTTTAGTTCTTTCTTCACCCACCCAAGCCGGGAAAAAGTAGTAACTTTGTTTTGTTTTTTTAACCCTGATTTCATGAAATCGAGCATGGCGCAAGCGAAACACGGAGTATTAAAAATTGGCATTTACAGAAAGGAAATGACATTTAGTTTCTCGCAGCCCTGCCCTGAGTTTTTTCAGGGGGGCGCAACGAATTCGCAACGCTCGCAGCGTAGTAGCTCTAAAAATTTGTATTTAATCAATAAATTATTTGATTTAAAGTAATATGCCAATGGTAGGGATGATTATAAAACATGCGAAGATTCCCTGTCTGCCGACCAGGCAGGCATCTGACCGTAAAAAAAATATAAACACATGAAATGCCCATGAGAAAGTATTCTCACACAGGGGGATGATTAACCTGGGCATTCCATCTGACCACTGAAAAACAATTATAAACAGATGAAACGAACTAAAGCGCAACAGTCCAGGTCTGCCATTGAGCGGCTCTATATCACCATGAGGCATTTATTTATGAGAGGAACCTATAAGCCCACTGGCGTGTCGGGAGAGTCCTTGGTCGAGTCCCTTTTAATCCTAAACCCTGAGATCTACGGATTGGTATCTGATCCCGAGAAAGTGGAACTGGATGGCTTGTTGTATGTGATGGAGAGATTGCCAAGAGGAATAGAGGAATGCAGGTACATTCATCTTATCAGCAGGGAGGGTTATGAGAATAGTGGTTTTCCCACGCTGGTGCCAGCAAAGCGGAAAAGAAGCTGCTACAGAGTAGATGGGGAACAGATGTATGTGGAAATGACACGTGGAAAAAGTGATATATACGATATTCTTACCCATCTCACCTTTTTGTACATAGAATCTGAAAAAATCAGAAGGAACAGCACGGATCATAAGGGCAAAGAAAACCTGAATTGGGAAATGTTGCATCGCATTGTGGATAGGTTGGAGACTGATCAGGAGTTTGATAAGGAAGCGGCATGCTCCTACCTTAGCCATATTACCGGAAGAACCTTTGAAGAAACCAAGGAGGCGGTCGAGAAGTTTGATGCGTCCAAAAATTGCAATAGCCTCTTTTCCATCATACACCATATGGGGAAGCTATCCCTGGAAGAGAACTTAGATAACCATGACCGACAAATTTCCTTCTCCGCTACCTTAAGGGAAAGGGTTGGCCACCATGTATACGGGGAGCAATGGGCCTCGCACATTAAAGCCATGTTGGAAGAACAGGGCCTGCTAGAACGTCCCATACACATCATAAGTGCCAACTTACACAGTATACTAAATACCATTTATGGGCATCAGGCATTAGGATTAAAAGATTTTGAAGAAGTGGAACGCTTAGCCATGGAAATCAGCCAAAACTCAAAACATGAGAAGGCCAAAGCAATCCATTCCTATGCCCAGCAACATGGGTTTATCTCGGTTCCGGACACCTCAGGTACCAATATAGGGGTACAGATTATAGATACCTCCAAGATGAATAAAGAGACCTTGCTGCCAGGAGTGAAACTTCCAGAGGATAAAAAGAAACGGCCTGTACTGTTGGTGATGGACTATGCCTTCGGTGAACAGGCCTATGAATGTTTTGATGAATTGTTGAAACCTTACGAACTAAACGGGAGGAGTATACCTCTAGATGTTGTTTCGGCCTCCATCATGGGAAAGGCAGGGATTTTAAAAGGAGGGAAAGGGGATATCATGATTCCTTCCAGCCACGTCTTTGAGGGCACTGCTGATAATTATCCCTTTAGGAACGAACTGAGGAAGAAAGATTTTGATGGCTTTGGGCTAAATGTATTTGAAGGACCCATGATTACGGTACTGGGGACCAGTCTTCAAAATAAAGAGGTGTTGAGGTATTTTATGGAATCCTCCTGGAAGGCCGTGGGGCTGGAGATGGAAGGAGCCCATTACCAAAAAGCCATTCAGGCAGCTAGCAAGATTAGGAGTAGTATCCGGAAAAGTGTGAAGGTGCTATATGCCTATTATGCCTCGGACAATCCCTTGGAAACTGGGGGTACATTGGCTTCGGGAGCTTTGGGCATGGATGGGGTGAGACCCACCTATCTGATCACCTATAGAATATTGGAAAGGATACTTAGAGTATAGGGTATTTAGGAGATGCAGAAATTGAATTTCATCCATTTTTGTCAGGTTTCCCGAATATAATCAGTTGTACACGCAAATTAAAACGCTAGCCATGTTCGGCAAATAAAAATGAATGGCAACAGAAAGTGATGTCAAACCAGTATCAGATGACTCTCAGATGGAATTGATCTTTCTGAACCTAGTACCACTTACCCTTCCAAACCAAGATAATTGGAAGTACGGCTGCTCTTACCATCCCTCAAATTGTATATGTATATCCTTTTTTCGTACCTTTGCACCTCGAAATTTTGGTCAAGATGGTACATGTATGCAGAAAGGAGCATTTCAATGCTGCCCATAAGTTATGGAACCCCAATTGGAGCGAGGAGAAGAACAAGGAGGTCTTTGGCCCCTGTGCCAATTCCAATTGGCATGGCCATAATTTTGACCTTATCGTGACAGTAAAGGGTAAGCCGGACCCTGATACCGGGTTTGTGGTGGATCTCAAGGCCCTAAGCAGAATCATCAGGGTGGAGGTCATCGACAAAGTGGATCATAAAAACCTCAATATGGATGTGGATTTTATGCAGGGAAAGATGGCGAGTTGTGAGATCTTGGTGATGGAGTTTTGGAAGATACTCTATCCCAAAGTAAGCGAGCTAGTAAAAGAAGGAGGCCTTTATAAGTTGACCCTCTATGAAACCCCAAGAAACTTCGTGGAATACTATGGGGAGTAATTTTTTATACCCCTTTTGACCTAAGTCTATGAAGTACTACCTGATAGCTGGAGAGAGATCCGGGGATTTACATGCTTCAAACCTCATTTATGAGATTAAATACTTGGATTCCAATCCTATATTTAGGGGTATGGGAGGGGACTATATGGCTGAGGCAGGGTGCTACTTAAATGTTCATTTCAAAGAAATGTCCATGATGGGGTTCCTAGAGGTGGTTTTAGGAGCCAGAAAAGTACTTACCAATTTACAAAAGATAAAACGGGACATATTGGAATTTAACCCTGATGCAATAATCCTTGTGGATTTCGGTGGTTTCAACATGAAAATGGCAGCCTTTGCCAAGCAGCACCTCATACCCGTGCACTATTATATTCCCCCAAAAGTATGGGCATGGAACAGGGATAGGGCCATAAAACTAAAAAAAATGGTGGATGGTCTTTATACCATACTTCCTTTTGAACCTGAATTTTTTTCCAGATACAATTGGGAAGTTCCCTACGTCGGTAATCCTGTAAGGGATGAGATTGCAAAATTTAAACCTTCACCCCAGTTTTTAGAACGATACGTACTGGGCAAGAAACCGATCATAGCCCTGCTACCGGGAAGTCGTAAGCAAGAGGTTAGGATAATGCTTGGTTTGATGGTGAAGATGGTTAAGCAATTTGTGGGTTTCGATTTTGTTGTGGCAGCAGTGGACAACCTGGCACCCGAGGAATATGAGGAAGCCAATTCACATGGGATCAAGGTGGTAACGGGCGGCACTTATGACCTGCTTACCCATGCCCATGCAGCGGTGGTCACCTCTGGTACAGCCACTCTAGAGACAGCCTTATTCCATGTACCGCAGGTGGTGGTTTACAAGACCAGCATGCTGACATATGCTATTGGCAAGAATCTGGTTAAAGTCCCCTATATTTCTTTGGTTAATCTTGTTGCGGGGAAAAAGGTGGTTGAAGAACTCATCCAGGGGGAATACACCGCAGATATAGTCGCTCAACATTTAAAGGCTATAGCTGAAGATGGTCAAGCCAGGGACAAGATCCTGGATGGATATAAAGAAGTAGGCCAAAAAATTGGAACAAAAAAAGCCTCGCAGGAGACTGCAAGGCTTATTGTAAACAGTTTGAAAGTGTAACCTGTACTAGGCCACCTGTAATTTTTTGAACTTAGATTTGTCAAACTGAGATTTGGCATAATCCTCATCTATGACAAGCTCTTTCACCGATTCGTCAGAGGGAAGCTCGTACATTGCGTCGGTAATGATTGCCTCGCAAATAGACCTCAGTCCTCTTGCCCCCAAATTGAACTCCACTGCTTTTTCCACGATGAAATCGATTCCGTCCTCTTCGAAGACAAGTTTAACGTTTTCCATCTCAAGAAGCTTGATATACTGCTTGGTAAGGGCATTTTTGGGCTCCGTGAGTATTTTTCTCAAGGTTCCTTTATCCAAGGGGTCCAAGTGAGTGAGTACTGGTAGCCTTCCTATAAGTTCCGGGATTAAGCCAAAGCCTTTCAAATCCTGTGCGGTAACGTATTGCAGCAGATTGTTTCTATCCACAAGTTCAATTTCAGATTTCTTGCTGAATCCCAGTGGCTGAGTGTTTAACCTATTGGCAATATGCCGACTGATACCGTCAAATGCCCCGCCACAGATAAAGAGGATGTTTTCGGTGTTTACCGAAATCATTTTTTGATCCGGGTGCTTTCTTCCACCTTGAGGAGGTACATTTACGGTAGTTCCTTCCAAAAGCTTTAGAAGGGCTTGTTGAACACCCTCTCCACTTACATCTCTGGTGATGGAAGGGTTGTCAGATTTTCTGGCAATTTTGTCCAGTTCATCAATATAAACAATGCCCCTTTCGGCCGATTCCACATTGTAGTCTGCTGCCTGTAGAAGTCGGGTCAGAATACTTTCCACATCCTCCCCTACATATCCGGCCTCGGTAAGTACAGTAGCATCCGCGATGCAAAATGGCACTTCCAGAATCCTTGCCAGGGTTTTAGCAAGATAAGTTTTGCCTGTACCGGTGTCCCCTACCATAATGATGTTGGATTTTTCTATCCGGATATCATCGTCACTGGTTTGTTCTTTTTGCCCAAGACGCTTGTAATGATTGTACACGGCAACAGTAAGCACCTTTTTGGCTTCCTGTTGGCCGATCACGAATTGGTCCAGGAATTCCGTAAGCTCTTTCGGCTTTTTTAATTTAAATTTGGGGCGTTTGGATGACTTTTTGGTTTTGTCTTCTTCTCCCAAGATCTGATAGGCCTGCTCTATACAGAAATTGCAGATGTGGGCAGAAATGCCCGACACCATCAGATCCACATCTTTCTTGTTCCTTCCACAAAAGGAGCATGTAATTTGCGCCATTATATCTATTTATTCTTTTACTTTTCTTGTCAGGACCTCATCCACAAGGCCGTATTCCTTCGCGACATCTGCTCTCATCCAGTAATCCCTGTCAGAGTCCTTCTCTATTTTTTCTATCGATTGCCCACTATGCTTGGCCAGGATCTCGTATAATTCTTTCTTGAGTTCCAAAATCTGTTTCACGGTGATTTCCATGTCGGAGGACTGACCTTGCATTCCTCCGGAGGGTTGGTGAATCATTATCCTGGAGTGAGGTAGCGCTGCACGTTTTCCATCAGCACCACCTGCCAGAAGAACAGCTCCCATAGAAGCAGCCAAGCCAGTGCAGATAGTTCCCACGTCCGGGGCAATATACTGCATGGTATCATAAATTCCTAAACCCGCATACACGGAACCTCCTGGGCTGTTGACATAAAGGAGTATGTCTTTTTTAGAATCCACGGACTCCAAGAACAACAATTGCGCGGTAATAATATTGGCGATATGGTCATCAACCCCAGTCCCCAAGAAGATAATCCTATCCATGATCAAGCGAGAAAAGACATCTATTTCCCTGAAATTGGTGGGTCTTTCCTCAATTACTGACCTGGTCATGTTTTCAATATGCTCGGTATACTGGTCAAAAGCTGTGCCACTCACGCCTTTGTGCCCTACGGCATATTTTCTAAATTCGTTTTTATCTATCATGTTAAAATATTTATACTGGTACAAAAATAAAAAAAGCCCTTATAAAAGGACTTTTATTTAACAATAAATTATTGCGTTTAGTTTTCCAGTAGTTTTTTAAACTTTTCAGTACTGATGATTTCCTCTTCGACTTTGGCTTTTTCTAGTACAAAAGCAAGTACCTTGTCATTTTGCACGGAAGTCAACATTTGCATATAATTCTGTCCATCCTTTCCTTGCAGATAGTTGTTTACAAAGAGATCCATGTTGTCTTCCATTTGACCAGCCATACCGGAGGAAGCAAGGTTTTCGCGAATCATTTGCTTGGTTTTTTCTACCACCTCTTCATGTTCTGCCTTGATCTCGTTTTCCTCGGCAATTTTGTTGGAGATTAATGCCCAGGTGAGGTGGTTAGCGTAGGCCGGAAACTCTTTTTCCACCTCTTCCTCAGAAACTTTTCCATCGTTTGAACGGGTGAGCCATTCTTTCAAGAAATCTTCGGGTAAGTTGACATTTGCCTTTTCTATTAAGACTTTTTTCAATTCTTCTTGGGTAAATAACTCGGTTTCTTTTTGGTAGTTTTCAGAAATGATGGCCTTGATTTTTTCAAGAAACTCCTCCTCGGAACTCACTTGCCCCTCACCCAAAACTTTGTCAAAAAGTTCTTGGTCCAAAGTAGCTTCTTCAGTCCTGTTGATGTTTTTTACAATGAAGGTATGTTCACCTTCTATGGCTTTAGCCTCTTCCTCACTCACATCTAGCAATTCAGCCAAATCTTCGGGTTTTAAGGCTTTGCTGGGATCAAAGGTGATTTCAGCTTCCTTTTCTACCCCGATAAATTTTTTGGCAGTTCTCCCGTCCATTTTCTCAATTGGAAGGGAAAGGGATTTTTCCAAAGAGCCATCTTCTGATTTAAGGTCTCCATAAAGAAAATCACCCTCTTGGCTGACCTCAGGGTTGGTCATTTTGCCATATTGTTTTTTGATGTTCTCCATGGCCTCATCAATCTCATCTTTCCCCACCTCTATTTGGTAGTTTTTTACCTTTAGACTTTCATCAATGGGGATGTTGAGATTCTCTACAAAGCCAATTTCGTATTCGAATTCAAATTCTTTTTGCTTTTTCCAGTCGATGTCATCGGCATTTTCCTGCTTTGGCAAAGGGTCTCCCACCACTTTAAACTCCTGTTCTTTCAGGTAATCATTTAGGGAACTGGAAAGCATTTGGTTGATTTCCTCCACCAAGACGGATGTTCCATACATATTCTTAATCAAAGAAATTGGAGCTTTGCCTGGTCTGAAACCTTTTAAATTGGCTTTTCTTGCATATTCCTTGATTTTCGCATCAACTTTGGGTTGGTAATCTGCTTCGTTTAGCTTAATTTTAATAGAAGCTACGTTGATGGCATGCTTGTCTAGTGTGATTTCCAAGGGATGTTTGTTTAAGGTTATCCAATAACAAAAACCCCCAATCTCGACTTTCACCTAGCATAGGATGTAGAAATCAAGATCGAGGGAGATGTAGTGTGCGGATGGAGGGACTCGAACCCCCATGCCTCGCGGCGCTAGATCCTAAGTCTAGTGCGTCTACCAATTTCGCCACATCCGCATTAAGAAGAATTAGTTTCCCATCCCTAATTGCACTTAGCAAATTATTCATATGGGAAACCATAAGTAATTAGAAGAAGAGTAAAATGAAACAAGCCCCAATGAAAGTAGCCTGATTATTGTGATTTCTCACCACCTCTGCCTAATGTGGATGCAAAGGTAAATAGGAAAATTTAAGATTCCATAGGTAGTGAAAAAAAAATGAAAAAATAATTCCAAACCCAAGGTAAAAGAACCTTACAATTGTATTAAATTAGGGTGTATGATTAGAGTCGACGTTGAGGAAGAACGAAAAGAGATACTTAAGAGATATAGAAGGCTGCTGAGAGTGGCCAAACCGCTCCTGAAAAGCGGGGATGCCAAGTTGATAAAAAAAGCATTTAATGTTTCCAGTGAAGCTCACAAGGAAATGAGGAGGAAATCCGGTGAGCCATATATCTATCACCCCCTGGAAGTAGCACTTATCTGTGTGGAGGAAATTGGTTTGGGAACCACGAGTATTATCGCTGCCCTCCTGCATGATGTGGTAGAGGACACAGATATGGAACTGGAGGACATTGAAAGGGATTTTGGGCCCAAAGTGGCACAAATCATAGATGGACTCACCAAAATCTCCGGAGTCTTTGAATATGGAAGCTCCCAACAGGCAGAGAATTTTAGGAAAATGCTCATCACCCTCTCAGATGATGTCAGGGTGATTTTGATCAAGTTGGCGGACCGGTTAAACAATATGCGAACCCTGGACAGCATGCCCAGGCACAAGCAACTAAAAATAGCCTCTGAAACCAAATACCTCTATGCCCCACTTGCACACAGGCTGGGGCTATATAGCTTTAAATCCGAATTGGAAGACCTCCATTTGAAGTTTACGGATAAAGAGACCTATGAATTCATCGTAAATAAGATCAACGAGACCAAAGTCTCCCGTAATAAATTCATCAAGACCTTTATTGCACCCATCCAAACAGATCTAGAGGCTCAAAACTTCAGATTCAATATAAAGGGCCGACCAAAGTCCGTTTTTTCCATTTACAGCAAGATGAAGAAACAGAATATACCTTTTGAGGAGGTGTATGACCTTTTTGCCGTCAGAATCATCATTGATACCGCTCTTGAAAATGAAAAGGCAGATTGCTGGCAGGTGTATTCGATCGTTACCGATTTTTACAGGCCCAACCCCGATCGCCTCAGGGATTGGATCAGCACTCCTAGGGCCAACGGGTATGAATCCTTGCATACTACCGTAATGAGCCAGACGGGGCAATGGGTGGAGGTGCAAATACGAACGCAGCGTATGGATGATATTGCTGAAAGGGGATATGCCGCTCACTGGAAATATAAGGAAAAGGAGAATTCCCCCGAAAAGGCCGCTGGAGGGCTAGACGAGTGGATCACCCAGGTTAGGACGCTGCTGGAGAATAACGACGGGTCCGCCATTGAATTTATGGACGATTTCAGAGGGAACCTGTTCCAGGATGAGGTGTTTGTCTTTACCCCCAAAGGAGACTTGAAAGTTCTTCCTTTCGGGGCCACTGCCTTGGATTTTGCTTTTGAGATCCATTCCGAAGTGGGTGCAAATTGCATAGGAGCTAAGGTGAATCAGAAATTGGTGCCGATTGGTCATAAGCTGAAAAACGGAGACCAGGTGGAAATTCTCACATCCAAGAAGCAGAAGCCCTCGGAAGACTGGCTAAAGTCGGTGGTGACCTCCCGAGCCAGGGCTAAAATTAAGGATGCATTAAAAGAGGAAAAGAAACAGTATATCCTGGACGGAAAAGAAATTGTGCAGCGTAAGCTAAAGCAGATGAAGATGGAGTTTTCATCCGTTGTAGTGGAACAGTTAAGGGCGTTTTTTGAAACCAAGACGACTACTGAGTTTTATTACAAGGTAGGAAGAGGAATAATTGATCCCACCTCTATAAAGGGTTTTAAAGAATTCAAGCAGCAGAAAAAGCTCAAAAAGAACACCATGATTCAGGTGACGGATGAGTCCTCATTCACCAAGGAGATAAAAAACCTGAAAGGGCCTGAACATGATCAGTTGTTGATTGGGGAAGACATGGATGTGGTGGATTATATTTTGGCCAAGTGCTGTAACCCCATACCCGGAGATGATGTGTTTGGCTTTGTTACGGTGAATGAAGGCATAAAAATTCACAGAACTTCCTGTCCAAATGCCTTGGAATTATTGTCTAACCATGGCAACCGTGTAATCAAGGCAAGATGGACCAGTCAGCAGGAAATTGCCTTCTTGGCAGGGTTAAAGATTGTCGGTACCGACAGAGTGGGGCTGATAAGTGACCTCACCAAGGTGATTTCCAATGAACTTAAGGTAAACATGCGGTCTATCACGGTAGATTCGGATAGTGGAATCTTTGAAGGAACAATCAAGTTATATGTCCATAGTACTAACCATCTGGATAAACTCATTGATAATTTAGGTAAGGTTCAGGGAGTTTTGAAAGTATCCAGGTTTGATTAATGGGACTTCTTGTAATTCCTATCAACTAGAACCTTATATTTGCAAAAAAACCAAGTAAATGGCTTTGAACGAAAGCAATTATGAAAAGGTAAAAAAGATTTTTACCGCCTATCTGGAAAACAAGAAACTTAGGAAGACCCCCGAGCGGTATGCGATTTTGGAGGAAATATATGCTAGGGGAGGGCATTTTGATGTGGAATCACTCTATATCAGTATGAAGAACAAAAACTATCGGGTAAGTAGAGCCACAGTTTATAATACCTTGGATCTTTTGGTGGAATGTGACCTAGTCACAAAGCACCAGTTCGGAAAAAATCTTGCTCAATACGAGAAATCCTACGGATATAAACAACATGACCACTTGATTTGTACAGAGTGCCATCAGGTAAAGGAGTTTTGCGACCCCAGAATCCAGAACATTCAAAATACTGTAGGAGAAATCCTTAACTTCAATATCATACACCATTCCTTGATTCTTTACGGAAACTGCACAGATGAAAGCTGTGAGCACAAGGTGAAAAACGAACCCAACTAAGGGTGCTTAGTTACTTAGGTGCCCAAATTTTTAACCCATCACGATATTACTATGGAAATAGCTTACGAAACCGAGAGAATTAAAAACAGCTTTGTTATCAAGTTAACAGGTGACTTAATTGGTGACGAGTCGGGGCCAAAGTTAGTGGAGTTGGTCTCTGACGCATTAAACAATGGTGTCAAGACCACAATTATAGATTTAAGTGAGGTGAGGTATATCAGCTCTAGTGGCATAGGTGTACTGATTACTATGCTTACAAAAATGCGTAATGCCGGAGGAGAAGTGGTACTAACCTCGCCCTCCGAGCATGTCAAAAAGTTGCTTATTATCACCAAGCTAAACAATATTTTCACGGTATTTGATAATCTACCCGCCGCATTGGAAAAGCACGCCTCTTAATCAGGCAAGAGTAATTTTCCGGAGGTTTTAGGATATTGCTGTTTTTTTTATCGTAATTGCAGGTTTATTTTCGCATTTCAACAAAAATTAGGTCATTTATCACATATATGGAAATGAAGTCGAGCATGACGAAAACGTCACACAGTGACATGATTATCCTTGCGAGATTCCCCCGAAGCGAGTCCGGGGCAGGCTATATGACCGCTAAAAAGAAATTATAAACATATGAAATCGAGCATGACGAACACGTCCTACAATGAGATGATTATCATTTGCGAGATTCCATGTGGCAAATAAAAATCAATTATAAACACATGAAATCGAGCATGAGGAGAACCTCACACGGAGGGATGATTATCAAAGCGAGATTCCCCCGAAGCGAGTCCGGGGCAGGCTATATGACCGCTGAAAAGAAATTATAAACATATGAAAATGGATGTACTTTTAGGGCTCCAATGGGGGGATGAAGGCAAGGGAAAGGTCGTTGACTACTTAGCCCCAAAATATGACGTGGTGGCCCGTTTTCAAGGTGGGCCAAATGCCGGACACACTCTTGAGTTTGATGGCATAAAGCACGTATTGCACCAAATCCCTAGTGGAATCTTTAGATCCAACCTTAGAAATATCATTGGCAATGGGGTGGTATTAGACCCGGTGGTGATGAATAAGGAAATCGAAGGCTTGAAGAAATTCAACATCGACTTTAAGGAGAATCTTTTTGTTTCTAAAAAAGCAGCCATCATCTTGCCTACGCACAAGCTCTTGGACGCTGCTTATGAGAAATCCAAAGGGGACAAGAAGATCGGGTCCACCTTAAAGGGCATCGGCCCTACCTATCAGGATAAAATAGGCAGAGTTGGGCTTAGAGTAGGAGATATTTTAGCCGATGACTTCAAAGACAGGTACAATGTCCTGGTTGAGCGCCACTTGTCCATTTTGGAATATTACAAGTTCGATGCAAGTGAACTCCCCGCCCTTGAGTCCACATTCTTTGAGGCTGTGGAATTCTTCAAAAACCTCAACCTGGTAGAATCCGAATACGAAATTAACGAAGCACTTGAGGATGGGAAAAAGGTATTGGCGGAAGGAGCTCAGGGGTCCTTATTGGATATTGACTTCGGGAGTTATCCCTATGTGACCAGTAGCAATACTATGACTGCTGGTGCCTGCAACGGATTGGGAGTGGCTCCTTCAAGGATAGGGGAAGTATTCGGAATATTCAAGGCTTATTGTACCCGTGTAGGGGGCGGCCCTTTCCCTACCGAACTGTTTGACGCCGATGGGGAAAAAATGAGAAAGGAGGGCAATGAGTTTGGCTCTACCACTGGAAGGCCAAGAAGGTGTGGGTGGATTGACCTTCCTGCATTAAAATACAGTATCATGATCAATGGTGTATCTCAACTTTTCATGATGAAGGTGGATGTGCTAAACTTTTTTGAAGAGGTGAAGGTATGCACGCATTATCAACTTATGGACGGCACCAAAATAGACAGGTTCAGCCTGGATAAGGATGGACAAGAAGTAGAACCGGTGTACAAAAGCATGAAAGGGTGGAATTGCGATTTGCTTTCTGTGGAAAAATATGAGGATTTTCCGGTTGCATTAAAGGAATATGTTACCTTTTTGGAAAATGAGTTAAAAACCCCCATTAAAATGGTGTCAGTAGGTCCTGATAGAAAACAAACTATTTTGAAATAGGTAGATTTTGTCAGTATATAATTAGGCTTTCCAGCGATTTGGTGGAAAGCCTTTTTTGTTTATTGGGACTTTTGGTTAATTTGTTGGTGGTTTTTCTAGGAAAGAAAAATCAAGACAACGAATCAGGCATTGAGAGTTCAGTTTAGGATCCTTTTCTTTATTTTTCTTTTTTCTGGTGGGGCTATTTCAAAGGGTCTTTCGCAGAAGGGATTCCCTTATTGTGAAAGTTTTCAGGGGGATCAATTAAAAAGATATACTAGGCTGGGAGGCCAGGCCGGACTTGCAGATGGGGCCCTGCGACTTACTGAAAACGGGGAAGACCAAAGTGGGTATGTTTATGTTGACCTTCCATTTCCCTCATACTATGGAATTAACATAACGTTTGAATATTTCTGCTATGGGGGTACAGGTGCGGATGGTTTGGCATTTTTCCTGTTTGATGCGGCTGTAGCAGGGTTTTCCCCAGGAGGTTTTGGAGGAGCCTTGGGCTATGCACAGAGAAACGAGACACATGGCTTGCGCGGAGCTTATTTAGGTTTAGGTCTCGATTCCTTTGGGAATTTCGGTAATACAGGTGATGGTAAAATTGGTGGTTTTCCTGAAGACCCCGCCGGATTGCATCCCAACAGTATTGTACTAAGAGGACCAGGAAATAGCCTAGAGGGATATTCATACGTCTCAGGAAGGCTGGTTAATCAAGGTGGGGGGAGTGGTCTGCCAGAAAGTGCCCAATTCTCCGTTTGTGGCAACAATGGCCGTGTCACTGATGAAAGCCAAGTGGGGTACAGAAAGGTCTTTATTGAGCTTTTACCAAATCCAGGAGGGGTTGGGTTTTTGGTAAATATGGAAATGCAAGTGACCACTCAGGCTGGAAATCCCCGTATGGTTTCCATTTTCGAGGATGTCCTTTTTGAATTCATCCCTCCCGAAAACCTTAAAGTCGGTTTTTCGGCCTCTACGGGTGCCCTGACAAATTATCACGAAATCCGAAACCTGGAAGTGTCCGTATCGGACCAACAAGGGCTACAGTCCCCCGAAGGAGAAGACCTAGAGCTGCCACCCGCTTGTGTGGGCATAGAGAATCCCTATTTCTTCGGACCTGATAATTTCAACTTTCCTAATGAGAATAGCCAATTGCAGTGCATTAGGTTTTTTGCATCCCAAGATGAAATTGAGGAGTTGGAGGAAGATATGTGCATTAGTGGCCATTGTGAAAGCTTCCCCACGGAGCTTGAATTAGAGGTGGGCATTTTAATGGTAAGTGAATCGGGTTTTGATTTTACTTTTTCCCCTATAGAGGGTAATGAAGGAGAAACTGTAAGGGTATATTATACCCTAACCGATAATTATGGGAAAGTCTCTGAAGGGAACTGGGTAGAGATCCCTATAAGGGAAGATCCTGGAGAGGTAATAATTACTGTTGAAGGCATTCCCTTGGAAGAATGGTACCTGTGCCAAGGAGAGGACGTGATTTTGGAAGCACAAGGCGAGGAGGAGTTTGTTGCATACGAGTGGTTCAGAGATGGAAATCCAATAGTAAATGCGGAAGAGAAAGTATTAATTGTTAGCCATGAGGGAGTTTTCAGCGCCACAGCCTACAATGACCGGGGATGTATGGTGAGCTCCAACGAATTTACCGTCCTGGTTCCAGAACTTCCTGAACTTGGGATAGTAACTCCAGTTAGGGGATGTAACCCGGAGGCACCGATTTACCTTTCAGAGGAAATTGACCCTTATTTTCCAGAAGATTTTGATTACAGGGTTAGAAAGCCAGATGGGTCCTTCCTGATAAATGAGGCTATGGACACGGTATATACTTCAGGGAGTTATGAATTAAGCGTAAAGCCAAAAGCAGTGGACTGTTGGTCTGAGCCGCTTGAATTTGATATCAGTGTTTCGGACGTTCCCATAGAGGCGGCCTTTGATTATGGCATTGATGGTACGGAAAGAAAGACCGACGATGAAGGGAGAGTTTTTATTGAGGATCCGATTTGGTTTACCGATGAGTCTACTGGAAACCCAGTATCTTGGGAATGGGATTTTGGCAACGGGCAAACGAGTGGAGCGAGAAACCCGGTTCATGTATTTGGGGAAACAGGTACCTATTTAGTAACCCTTAAAGTGAGAAACGACAATGATTGTGAAGCGAGCTACAGCATGGAAATCGAAATTGACCGTTCATACAGGATCATGTTTCCTACTGGTTTCACACCAGATAGTGAGGAGAACACCCATTTCAGGCCAAAAACAAAGGGAGTAGTCAACATGGAATTTATGGTTTTCAACCGTTGGGGTGAAATGATTTTCAGGTCTGAAGATGCAAACACCGATGGTTGGGATGGAAACCTAAATGGTGTGGCACTGCCACCTGGCAGGTATGTATATAGGGTGAATTTAGAATCCGTGGAAGGGGAGAAGGTCTCCAGGTCAGGTTCTGTTCTATTGGTGAGATGAAATCGAGCCTGCCTGGACGGCAGTCAGGCATGACGATCACGTCACACATCTGGATGATTATCATTTGCGAGATTCCCCCAAATCGAGTTCGGGGTAAGCTATGTGCCCATTAAGAAACAATTATAAACACATTAAATCATGCGCATACTAGTTTTCATTATACTCTTTTTAAAGCTGGGGTTATCATCTGCGCAGGATGTACAGTTTTCTCAGTTTTATGCTGCACCGCTTTATTTGAACCCAGCTTTTACGGGGAGTACTGAGTGGACCAGGGTAGGGCTGAATTTCAGAAACCAGTGGCCAGGGCTGGATCACACCTTTGTTTCCATGTCCGCCTATGTAGATCATTTTATAGAACATAAAAACAGTGGGGTTGGGTTAATTGTGAATGGAACCAGAGAAACCTTTGCAGAGCTTCAAAATATGGAAGTAGGTGCTTTGTATTCTTACAGGCTTAAGTTGGGGGAATTCAGGTTTTTGCACGTTGGAGCCCAAGCCAGCTTTGTAAACAGGTATGCCAACGTGGAGCAGATTATTTTGGGTACCCAATTGGACATAGACAGTGGAACCATTAATGCTGATGGTAATAATTGGGTGACGGATGATAGTCAGAGGAGCCATGCAGATATTAATACCGGTCTTTATTATTACGCCGAAAGAATCTGGTTTGGAGTCGCTGCCCATCACCTTACTAGGCCTTTGATTTCTTACATGGCCACTACCGAGAATAGGCTCCCTATAAGGTACTCCGCACATGGTGGTATCAAGATTCCGCTTAAAGATGGCAGGATTAAAGAGTATTTGAACAATGTGCGGCAGGAGCGTAGCCTTTCATTCGCTTTCAATTATAAGCGTCAAGGGGCATTTGACCAATTGGATTTTGGCGCCGAGCTGTATCTACAGCCTATTATCATAGGTACTTGGTACAGGGGCTTGCCCACGAAAAACGCCATGCCTAATAACGAGGCGATTGTAGGGCTTTTAGGGTTTTCATTGCCCAATGATTTGGATCTCGGGTATAGCTATGATTTCACTATATCCAAATTAGGGCTAAGGCATTCGGGAGGGGCTCATGAGGTTTCCCTCAGGTACACTTTTAGAAATTACAAGTTGGGGGGCAAGCGGGACAGAGTGATACCTGGATTTAAATATTGAGATTTCGTAATTATTTTTCTTTTTGTCTTTCAGATAGTTCCGTGTTTTCTTGTTATTATTTTCAGTTACCCTCTTGCCAACTGGGAAAAAGTTTGCACCTTTGTGATCCCAAACGGGGGAAACGGAATTAGGGCTTGGGTTTTACGAGGACAAAAATCA
>NZ_QCXY01000008.1 GCF_003347495.1 Pleomorphovibrio marinus | reverse complement strand
CCGTAGCGGTTGAGGTCCTCTCTGTGAATGAAATTCAAACTTGGGCCTCCATAAAGCTGCATCCCTTGGCCCAATCGCAGAGCGGGAAGCAGTCGAAGCCCTGATTTGGAGTATTCACTACCGTGGAAATCCGTCATAAATAAATTAAATGCCTCCAGGTCCATTCTGAAACTATTCCGCCTATGGAGCACGAGCCCAAGCCCGGCTTCAAACCCATAGGCGAGCTCTGGGTATTGCAGATTGGTACCCACTCCGATAAGACCGTATAACTTGCTTCCCCCTGACCGGAAACTCATTATGGTAGATAGGTTTTCATCGGTACTTAATCCTATCCTTTTTTCTCCGGATCGGATAAGGTTAATAAGGGCAATGGGGTAATCACTGCTGTCAGCGATATTGATGAGGCCAGCGATTTGCACCCCTCTCACCACTTTGGCCCGGTTGACCAGTCCACTGAATTGAGAACCGTTTACCTCCTCGGCAACGTTGACCAATCCGGCTACTTGCACACCGGAAATTCGCTGGGTGACATTTCCCAATCCAGCAACCTGCACACCCTCTGATTGGCCAGTAGTATTTATTAGTCCGGCAACCTGCAGGGCATCGGCTTTATCTGTTTTATTGAACAAGCCCCCTATTTGAATAGGTGTATTTCCCTTGCTAAAGTTGGTTAATCCTGCAATCTGAATCCCTTGCCTAGAAGTGCCTGCCATATTCAATAATCCGGCAACCTGAGCACCCTGAAGGTTTCCTTCAGTAAGATTAACCAGGCCTGCCACCTGAAGGCCTTCCGCATCCCCTCTGATAATGCCGGCCAGGCCATATACAGCCAAACCTCTTTCTCCCCCTGAAATGCCGGAAAGCGCATGCAGACTGAAGTAATTAGTGTTTTGTGGTGAGGATGTCCCTTGGGTACTGAGCGGGTAAAGCAATCCAAAATGGGCTGGTTGTATTTCCTGAGCCCTAAGATGGGATGGAAATGCTGCTACCAATGTAACAAGAAGGAAATAAATGGAAGTAAGTTTCTTTTTCATTGAGTCGTATAGAATTGTTTACTCCATGACAACTTCCTTTCGATATACCCTTAGTCGAGATGGAATGTTATTTTCCATATTTTCCAAATGCCGCTTCCAAGGTGCAAAAGGCATGGATAAGGAGCCCTGGAATTACCATGAAAAAGTAACCGGAAATGGTAACAACCAACCAGATGATCCCGGTTATTTTCTGCCCTTTGTACATTTGACCCCAACCAGGTATCATAAAACTTAGAAAAGCGGCCGTACCCGGGTCCCATTTGACCTTGTTGCTCATAAAGGTTTTAGTTTAAATTCTAGCCATAAGTTACTCCCCAAAAAGAAAATGTGCAACACAATTGACAAACGGATAGCAATTAGCTTCATCCCTCCATAAAACGTTTTCGTCATGCCCTTACTGCCGTCAGGACAGGCACGATTTCATTGGAATAAAACACCAACCCCCCATGAAAGTATCAGAATAGCTTATCTACTATGAATTTCCTGAAAAAACCTTCTGACCAGGGTATCCTATTCAAGATTAAAATTGGAGAGCACTATTAATTTTAGTTAAAAAGGTGATTATTTCGATTATTTAGAAGAATTTTGAAGCCAAACACCAGTTAAAAAAACCTTTTTTGGGTGGATATAATTGATGAAGGATATCATTACTGAAAAAAACATAAACATATGGGAAAACAAATCTTATTTTTTGGGACAATTACGATGTTTTTTATCGGTTTAGGGATCTATGTAAAATCAAACTATTACTTCCTTCCTTACCCAAACTTAATAGAGTATTTCCTGTCATTTGTTTTATTGTTAATTACGCTTATTTGGCTGCTTCAAAAACCCAAGAAAGGCAAAAAGAAAAAGCTTTTAATTGGATTTGTTTCCATCTTATTGCTTACGGGCTGCATCCACCTCTTAAACCTCGCATTCAAATGGCATCCTACCGGTTTGAAACCACCAATTATCAATTCTCAATCTGTAGAAGTAGATTTTGAGCCTTACCAATGGGAAATGGAATCACCGGAAAATATGGGGTACACCACTTCAACTTTATCGGGCTATTTTGAGAAACTTGACAAGTGGGACAGGCTTCGTGGGCTGCTCATTGTGAAAGAGGACAAATTGATAGTGGAAAAATATTTTTCGGATGCCACAAAATACAGTGCCTTTAATGTACATTCTGTCACAAAAAGTATAACTTCTGCCCTTGTGGGGCTGGCTATTGAACAGCATCACATAGCCTCCGAAGACGACTTAGTTTTGCCGTTTTTCCCAGAACACCAATATGCCTCCACAGCGGACTTTAAAAATGCTTTGACCATAAAACACCTGCTGTCCATGCGAGGGGGATGGGCAGCTGGAGACGGCTTCCAGACAGTAGACCAATGTATTACAAAAGAATTGTTAAGTGCAATGCCCGGTACTGAGTTTAACTATTTTACAGGGTCCCAAAATATCCTTTCGGCCATTGTTACTAAAAGCACAAAACAGTCCACAAAGGAATTTGCCGAGCAGTATTTGTTTCAGCCTTTAGGGATAAAAAACGCATTTTGGCGAAAAATCGAGGGGTACTATGTGGGAGGTGACGAATCCTACTTCACAGCCCGGGACCTTGCGCGATTTGGTCAGCTTTACATAAACTATGGTAATGTTGAAGGTAAGCAGCTATTAGATTCGACATGGGTTAACAAAACTTTCACAAATTACACCCCTACAAGTAAGGTGTTTCGTGCTCTTGACAGTTATGAGGAAGTAGGATATGGCTTTTGCTGGTGGGTACTTAAAACCCCTGATAACAGCATAATGTATGCAGCAAGGGGGAAAGGCGGTCAACATATCATCCTAATTCCTGAGAAAAAGATAGTGGCAGTGGTGATCCAGGAATGGAATCCCTTGAAAAAGAATGGGGCAGTTGAAAATAAACTCCTGGGGGAGCTGTTGGGCATTTTATAATACTACAAGCTTTGGAGAGCTTCCATTTCGGGCTATGGGGATTTTTAAAGTGCTAATAAGCTCTTAAAAGTGGATGGCCATACTCCTGTTTTCTACATGGTATTTCATTTTGTGCAAAGGGCTTGGTTTTTGTTTGACGAGTGCTAATCCAAATAGTCATTTGATAAAGCTTATATCATTACTGGTATTATGCAAGAAAGCCCTCAAAACAGTTTCAATAAGAATAAATCCCCTTATACATTCCTGGTCAAACCCGATAGCGTAGAGCAAGAGGGGTATGTTGCCCAAGCCCATTCCCGAACTGAAATCTCCTCACATTACCAGAGTCCCGGGGAAAAGCCGCTTATCGGAAAGCAAATTCCAGAAAACAGATGGTTACTCAGCTCGGATATTTCTGATAACCCCTCCTACTACAGCCAACAGGTCCTAGTCGATGCTTTATACAACCTTTCCTTAGAGGAGGTGAAATGGAATATTGAAGCTGACCAAACTTTCCGTACCGGAGAAAAATGGGAAGGGGTTTGGACACGCGACGTGAGCTATAGTATTTTATTGGGTTTAGGCTTGCTCGAACCTGAAATCTCCAAAAATAGCTTGCGAAGAAAGGTGAAATCCGGAAGGATTGTTCAGGATACTGGCACTGGGGGAGCTTATCCGGTGTCTTCCGACAGGGTAGTCTGGGCATTGGCTGCCTATGAGGTTTATCAGGTGACAGGGGACCAAGAATGGTTAGCCGAAATTTACCCAATCCTCAAACAATCCCTTCAGGATGATATGAAAAATGTGTACGACCCTACTACTGGTTTGGTGAAAGGGGAATCCTCCTTTTTGGATTGGAGGGAGCAAACTTATCCCCATTGGATGCAACCTGCTGATATCTACGAATCCCTTACCCTGGGAACCTGTGCAGTCCATTATCAGGCCAATAGTATCCTTGCTACAATAGCTAATGAGTTGGGGGAAATTGAAGTTGCCAAAGAACATAAGCATCTGGCGGAAAGGATTAAAGGAGGCATCAACAAGCACCTTTGGGTTGCCGACAATGGCTATTACGGACAATATCTTTATGGAAGAAACCACAAAATTCTTTCCCCACGGGCAGAGGCCCTGGGGGAAGCCCTCTGTGTCCTTTTTGATATCGCGGAAGGTAACAAGCAACAGGAAGTCGTTTCCCATACCCCGGTTACCCCCTTTGGGATCCCCAGTATTTTTCCCCAAACACCCCATATTCCCCCATATCATAATGACGGGATATGGCCCTTTGTACAAGCCTTTTGGTCCCTGGCTGCGGCAAAGGCAGGGAATGAGGTAGCACTCACTGAAAGCCTGGATGCCATCTACAGGGCAACAGCACTTTTCCTCACTAACAAGGAAAATTTTGTCGCCCACTCGGGGGATTATGCCGGTACCCAGATCAACTCCAACCGGCAGTTGTGGAGTGTAGCCGGAAACCTGGGGATGGTCTATAAGGTGTTTTTTGGTTTGGCTTTTGAAAATGACTGCTTGACCTTTAGTCCTTTTGTTCCCCGGAAATATGCAGGTACAAAGCGGCTCCAAGGGCTGAAAATAAGAAAAGCAGTCTTAGACCTGGAAATAGAAGGATTTGGAAGCCAGATCCAATCCATAGCCCTGGATGGCCAACCTTTGGACATACCCCAAATCCCCTTAACCTTGGAAGGCCCACATAAGGTAAAAATCACCTTGTCAAACGACATTGGACCAAGCAATGGTGTCAATAAACAACAGGTACGATTCGCCCCAGCTAGTCCGGTTATATCCTTTAAGGATAACCTGTTGACTTGGAAAAACCAGGATGATGCAGCACGTTATAAAGTGCTAAGAAATGGGGAAGTTCACGTTCAGACTGACCAAACTCAAC
Organism: Pleomorphovibrio marinus; assembly: GCF_003347495.1. Lineage (GTDB taxonomy): Bacteria > Bacteroidota > Bacteroidia > Cytophagales > Cyclobacteriaceae > Pleomorphovibrio > Pleomorphovibrio marinus. The sequence continues at coordinate 268,494 of NZ_QCXY01000008.1, read as the reverse complement.
TTGAATTAACCAAGGTAGACAATGCGGTGTACCAGGTAGTCGCCATCAATGATAGAGGTGACGAATCATTTGCCAGCGAACCCATTTCCATTTTTGCAGCGGAAAGGGTAATCTCGTTGGAGTTGGAAAAATTTGCCGGCCCGATATTGACGGATAATGCTGGTTATCATGGAGAAGGATATATAGAAACCAGCAAAACTGTCAACACGTCGTTGTCTTTTTCAGTAGAAATTTCGGTCAGTGGCCTCTATGCTATGGACCTTGTCTACAGCAACGGCAATGGCCCGGTCAATACAGATAACCGTTGTGCCATACGGGCATTGTATAAGGAAGAAGATTTCGTGGGGACAGTTGTGTTTCCCCAAAGGGGCTCGGGAAATTGGACGGATTGGGGGAAAAGCAATTCACTCCAACTTCACTTGGAAAAGGGAAAACACCGATTCACCCTTTCCCTAGCGCCTTTTTGCGAAAATATGAACGGGGAGGTTAACCAGGCCTTTTTGGACCGGGTCAGGGTAATTAGAATTGACTAGTTATTGGCATTTCTTTAATTTAAATTCGGGGAAAAGATGGGGTACTTTGGCTGTGGTGAGCAGTCATAAATTCAACTATTGAGATTAATCACAGTTATATATTTAATTTTTTTGAGTTTGCGTGGGAAAGTGGTTAACTCCCAGAAAGGTAAAATAGGTTGATGGCCAACAGGACAATAAAATCCCCCATTAGGGGGATTGACAGCAATGTTGTTTCCGGATAGTTTTGGGTTTTCTATTGTATTTTTCAACACACAAGAAAAGTCATCTTGCTTACAGTAAATGAATAATTCTATCGGATCTAGTTTCCCCAGCTGCTTTCTGAATTTTTTTAGAAGATCTAGACCAATGCTTAGCTTTGTGCTGACTTTGGGGGTAATCCTATTCGTTCCTACGATGACCTTTGCCATCCTATCCAACGATGTTGACGTAATGCCGGAACAATCCTGTGGTACAATCACGGATATTGATGGGAATATTTACGAGACGGTCATTGTAGGAGGAGAATGTTGGATTCGGAGCAATTTGCGTGTAAAACATTATAGAAACGGTGATCCCATTCCTGAAATTAAAGATTCAGATACATGGGATTATTTGACAACAGGCGCTTGGTGTTATTATGACAATGATCCGGCAAATGAAGAGAAATATGGCTTATTGTACAATTTTTATGCAATAACTGACCCTCGAGGACTTGTGCCCGAAGGATGGGAAGTTCCCAGCTATTGTGATTATTCTGAATTAGAATCACTTTTCGGATACGAGGTTACCGGAATAAAAATAAAAAGTTTAAGTGGTTGGGATTTTCATGAACAAACATATCCAGATAATGAGAGTGGATTAGGAATTTTGCCAGGTGGATGGAGAAGAACAGTGAGGTTTGCGAATTGGGATTTTGAAAGTCTAGGTGGATTTTCAGGACTTTGGACCAGAACTACTGGTAATGGATATGACCCTACCTGGCCAAATTATGTTCAAGTCAGCCATAGGACTTTTATTACAACAAATATTCCTACAGCACCTCAAACAGGCCTAAGTATTAGAATAAAAAAGGAAAATCCGCCAATCAATGTCGAAAATTTATCACCTACTATCATTGAACTTTGTGAAGCACCCACAATACTAGAATTAGGATTAATAGTTCAAGAGAATGTGGACAGACCTGAATGTTTGGGACCATATTCCCCTTGGCAAAGTCCTTATAATTGCTTCAATAGACCTACTAATTATGATTTTGGTGGTGAGTTTTCTGATTGGAAGTTATTTAAGAAAGATATAACTAATGAAATTACCTCTTTATCAGAAAAATTGGAGTTAGATCAAGTTTATATCGTAAAAACCTATAAATCTATTTTTAGTATAGAGCGAAGCAATCATAATACCTGCAATGTCGAATACCATTCCTTTACCTTCAAACAGCCTGTTTTGCCAGCTCCCCAGGGAGATGTGGAACAGTTTTTCTGCGGCTCTGCGCGGATTTCAGATATTGAAGTGACCGGGGAAGATCTGGTCTGGTTTGATTCGGAAGACTCCGATGAAGAATTGGCGGAGGATACGGCTCTGGAGGATGGAAGGAGGTACTTTGTGGCCCAAAGAACAAGCGGATGTGAATCGGGTGAAAGGCTGGAGGTGACTGCAAGAATCATCCAATCTTCGGTACCTACCGGAACGGCAGTTCAGGAATTCTGTCATGAAGCTGTTATCGGGGAGTTGGATGTAGACGGCGATCATATTCAATGGTTTGATTTAGACGGTTTATTGCTTCAACCTTTTTCTCCGTTGAAACATGATAATACTTACCGTGCAGTATCAAAAGTAGGTGACTGTGAAAGCGAAGCCCTGGAAATAAGGGTTGTCCTGAAAAGTACTTCTGCTCCACAGGCTGATGCCTTCCAAGGCTTCTGTTTCGGAGCAATCCTGAGTGATATTGAGGTTAGCGGAGAAGCTGTCCTATTCTATGACAATGTGGACAGCAGCAATCCCCTGGATCCGGATAGCCTGTTGGAGTTTGACAGAGAATATTTTGTCTCCCAGACCATCGAGGGCTGTGAGAGCAGGGACAAAACAAAGATAAAAGTTGAATTGAAGGAAATCCCTCTTCCCCAGGCCGATGCGGTTCAGGTTTTTTGCAATCAGGCTTTCATCAGTGACCTTGGGGCAGTCGGCGAGAATATAAAATGGTACAAAGACCAATCGCTGACAGCGAAATTGGATACAGAGACGGTCTTGGAAGATGGGTTGTCCTATTTTGTGACGCAAACCGTGGATAGATGTGAAAGTTTGCCTTTGGAGGTCCAAGTCAACATCAATGCACCAGGGAAACCAAATGGGGAAACCACTCAGGAATTTTGCGGCAACGTCAATCTTTCAGACTTAGTTATCACAGGTGAAAATATCAAATGGTATTTGAGCAAAAATGAGACCCAGGCAATAAACGGTGACATCGCGCTGGAAGATGGAAGGACATACTTCGCCACACAGATGGTGCAGGGATGTGAGAGTGCGGATAGGTTGGAAGTAAATGTACAGATTTACAGGCCTGAAAGCCCGATCGGTGAAAGTTCCCAGTATGTTTGTGAAGGGGCTTTGCTTGGGGAGCTGAATGTTGAGGGTACAGGGTTGACATGGTATGACGTTGACTCAGGTGGAAATTCAATTTCCCCAACCACCCTATTGGAGCATGGTCGGTCCTACTTTGTGAGCCAGACTGTGGGAGGCTGTGAAGGTGACAGGTTACAGGTACGTGTGGAACTCGTCCCTTCCTTGTCACCCGTGGCCGAAAGTCAGCAAATCTTCTGTGCCTCATCAGTGCCAAAGGTAAAGGATTTGTTTGCGGTGGGCGAACAGCTTTTGTGGTATCAATTTGAGAAAGGTGGAAGTCCTATATCGGAAGATGTTCCGTTGGAAAACGGGGTCTCCTACTTTGCTTCGAACCTCAACGCAACCGGCTGCGAAAGCCCGGCGAGAACGTCAGTGGAAGTAACGATTCAGGTATGTGAAGTGGAGGTGTACAACCTAGTGACCTTGGATGGCAACTACAAGAATGCCTATTTCAACATTAAGGACATCGGACATTTCCCGGAAAACAGGCTAGAAATATTTAACCGGTATGGGGTGCTGGTGTACGCCCAAGACGCCTATGGGCTGGATGGAAATCTCTTTTACGGGGAGCCCAATGTCTCGGGTGTGAGGGATGCGGCCGGGGGGCTTCCAACAGGCAACTACCTGTACGTGTTGACCTATAAGGTGCCTGCAAGCGGCAGGACCGAAAAAAAGAGTGGATACCTGCACCTGATCAACACTAAACGGTAGATGAATATGAAATTAAAGGCCTTGTTGTTCGTAGCCCTCGCAGCGCTGTTAATTGGTAGGGTGCATGGTCAGGCCGACCCCAAGCTTTCGGTATATATGTTCAATCCCATGGTCTACAATCCTGCCTTCGCGGGGGCGGGGGGTGGGTTAAGCCTTATCGGGATTCACAGCAGCCAGTTTGTTGGCTTCGAGGGTGCACCCAATACACAGTACTTTTCCGCCCATGGACTATGGGAAGAGGACGGGGTGGGTTTAGGGTTAGACCTTTTAAATGACAGTTTCGGCATGATGGGGGAAAGTTCGGTCAATGCCAACTTTGCCTATTACTTGAGGATAAGTGAGCGTCTCCAGTTTTCCTTTGGGATGAAGGCAGGTGCCAATCAATACAGAATGGATTACAGCAGGTTGAACATTCAGGACCCGGACGAGGACATCCTAGTAGCCGACAACATCAATGTGGTCCGCCCTAATTTGGGGTTGGGGTTTTACCTTTTCAGTGATGACTTTTACATTGGGATATCTACTCCAGGGATAGCAGTCACCCAAAGGCACAGTGCCTTTGAAGTGGGCCTCAGACCCGGAGAGGCCAGTTATTATTTGATGACGGGGATGCTTATCCCGGTTTCCTACAATGTCACATTCATGCCGAACCTGCTGGTCAGGACGGTGAACGGTGCCCCCCGAAGCGGCCTGCTCTCGATGAGCTTCGATGTTGACGGCGACTTTTTCCTTGGGGCCAATTACGAGTACAAATCCAGTGTGGGAATTATGGCAGGGACGGTTTTTGCCGAAAACTTCAAATGGGGATATGCCTATGATCTGCCTACGCACGCGCTGGGGAGGTATTCCAAAGGCACCCACACCGTGTTTGTCAGTTATCAGTTGGAGCGTTTCAAGAAAGCCTCCAACATGCCCTGTTTTTACTATTAAAATCCCCCATTAGGGGGATTGACCGCATTTCTCCGGCGGATTACTTTTGTGATAGGGGTTTAGTTGTGAAACCGACGTTAGATGTTGGCTTTAAGTAGAATTCTTCCGGATTAATTTTACGGTTTTTTCTGCAGGCGAAACAACGTCTACCCCTATCTATTTTCAAATAATTGTTTAATTAATTTGTTTTACTATGAACATATCTTTTCTAAAACTTTTCGGTGCAATAATTTTTGCCCTGATAGCATGCGCTTGTACCGATGAACAGGAGGACTGGCGCCCCGACCCCGATTATTCACTGAATGCCTCTCAAGATGGGGTGAGGCCCATGCAGCTGGTGTCTATCGAGGTAAGCGGCATTTCCAACTTGGAGGACCACTATAAAGGCACTTTTGGCACTATCGAGATTGATCTTATAAAAGAGGGGGGAAACCAGTTGCTGTTTGTGGTTCCTGCCACGGCGGTTGGAGAAAAGCAAACGCTGAAGGTTTCCCTTAACAACCGGGAAAAGCAAGTGGACTTTACCGTATTGCAAAAAGTTGATGTGCCTGATGGCAATGCGTATTTGCAAGCAATACTGACGGAGGCTAGAGAATCGATGGGTACCGAGAGCGAAGATGCAAGAATAAAGGAAGTCACTGAAGCATTGGGCGGCTGGATTGGCTCCTATGAAGAGGCACTTTCCAGCCTTGTCCAGGAGGAAAAAGATCAATTGGCACTCTTGCTCAAAACAAACCTGATGGTGGAAGAACAACACGTGTCCTCCCGATTGATGAGTTACGATTGTTTCGACAGGTACGCCCCGATTTATATGAAAAACCTCGCCTTGATGTTGGTGGGTGGTAAAATGGTGGGCTCAGGACAGTTGTTAAACGTGGCGATGCCGGGTTTGGGCCTGGTAGTGGGTATAGCCGGCGGAGTGACTTTTTTGCAAGGTGCCAAACGGGTTTTGGAAACCGTGCGCGACATACACGACTGCCCGATTTTTAGGCACCTGGAATCCTACAATTTCAACCAAAGGTTGTTGGAAGATAAATTATTGGAATTTGAGAGTAACCAACAGCAGGAATTGGTATTACATGTAAATTACAGGTCCCTGGATAGGGAAGACACCTCCCACCCGGTGGCGTTTGTGAAAAGCATTGCGGAATCCATCATTGATTTCGAGTCAATACTGAAAAGCTTAAAACAGCAGCTAAACAGCGTCCGCGCATTTTTCGGCGTGAATTCAAAAAACATCCCGATCAGTGCGGATCCGGTCCTACAGAAGAATGGCACTATTCAGGTTTTGCCCCTGCAGTCCGGTTCCGTCACCGTAGAGAACATCAGCAATGAGAAGGTCATTTTGGGTGAGAACACGTTGGCAGAGGGCAAGCTTTCGTTGGCCTTCAAGTCCGAAAGCCTTTCCGCTCAGGAATTCGACTTTGACTTGGTGATCACGGACGGGCCAATTGAGCACCGAGAGAAAATTGCGGCCAGAATACTGCCGGAAGAAGTGGTGATTGAGGGAGTTGGGTTGGAGGAATTAAATGCGGAGCCAGGAAGTGACCTCGCTATAAAAATCAAAATTTTGACTGCAAGCGGTTCACCTGTTAGGAATGCAGATGTGGAATTTGCTTTAAAAAATGGAAAAGGTACTTTCAAGCAACTGAAGGTGATAACGGATGAAGAAGGTATTGCATCAACTGAATTCCATGTTGATCAAGAGAATACAGTAGATATAGTTTTTGAGACTGTTTTATTTGATGAGAATAATGGGTTGGTTTTAAGTGAAGAATATACTATTAAAGCTAAAGGTGATTTGTTTTTAGGAAAATGGTTTTTGATATCCCAATCAACCAATGAAAGATCAAGTGTGTATTCCTATGTCGATACAGAATACTTCATCAATTCTCACATGACCTTTTTAGCAGATAATACATTTGAATTTGATGTGACCGGCACTTATGAAGAGGGGAATTGGAATGACACAGGGTTTGGTCAATACATTAGGATGACTGATGATATTTATTTCAAGGTTTTGTCCGGGGACAATGCTGGCGATGAAAATACTTTTAAAATAACAAAGTTGACTGAGAATGAAATGATTTGGTATGTTAAAAAGACTGCAAACTTAGACCATGAAGGTGAACAAATATCTGTTATTAAAGAAGATGAATGGTATTTTAAAAGGAAAAAATAAACTTTATTTACTTAATTATGAAATATTATATCTTTTTATTATTTTTAATAGGATGTATTTTCCAAATCCAAGCCCAACAGGGCTTTATAGGCATACAGAACACCTCCCGAAGAAGCCTGTTGCATGTGGCGATGAACCCTGCGGAAATCAACAGCCTGCACAAAAAGTTTGAGCTGAATCTGTTTGCGGTATCGGCATCGGTCAACAATGACGTGTTGTATTTCAGTGACTTTTTCGGTGAGGAAGAAGTGGTGGACTTGGCATTCAACAGGGCGAACGGGCCAGTCAATATCCGCACGGAGGTCAACGTGATGGGGCCATCCATAGGGTTCCGTGCCGGCAAATGGGGCTTCGGCCTCTCCACCCAGGCCATTGCGAGGACTGACGTGATAGACCTGGACGCCAACCTGGGCAGAAGCTTTACGGGAAACACCGATGGGGACCCCTATCTGGAGACTTCCCTTAACCTCCCCTATAATCAACGCATAAATGTCGCCGGATGGATGGAACTGGGGCTGGTGGCAGGCAGGGAGCTTTACCAGGATGAAAAACACAGGGTTTCCTTTGGCACAGGGGTGAGGCTGCTGATGCCGGGTGCTTATATCAACGCCGGGATCGACGGGCTCAGGGGTACCCTGCGAATGGATGAAGACGGCTTTTCTCTTACCGATGCCTCCGGTGGTCTAAATGTCAATTACTCCCGTAATGCGTTGGACGATGAAATGTATGGACTCAACCTGAGCACGTTGTCAATGAGCAACATTTCCGGTGTGGGACTCGATTTCGGGATTACCCACGAGTGGCGAAAACAAGGGTTCGTAAAGGCTACCTCTGGAATTTCTCTCAAAGGGCTTGGCTCCTTGGATTTTGGTCCCACGCAGGTGAACAACACGTACTCCATGAACGTCCCCGCAGGAAGCTATTTCAACCTGGATGAATTGGAGGGAAATATAGAAGATGTGGAGGCTCAGTTAGTGGCAAGCGGCTATTTCACCAGGCAATCTGAAACGGGCTACCAGCCACAACTACCGAGACTACTGACAGCGTATACCGATTTTCGGATGACCAAGGTGCTTTATCTCAGTGTTTTTGGACAATATAACATGGGCAACCCCAATAACAACCAGCAAATTGCCGCCCAACATATTTTCGCGTTAACCCCTAGACTCAAGCTTGGCGGGGTAGAGCTCTATTCCCCATGGATCAATTCACAGACTGCCGGACTGAGCGGGGGATTGGGTCTACGGGTTGCCGGATTTTTTGTGGGCAGCAATTCCCTGTTGACAGGATATTTGGGGGAGACCAAGCAAATCGATGCCCATGTGGGCTGGAGTATGGGCTTTGGCAGATACAACAAAAAGCCCAAAAAACAGCAATTAGAAAACGAAACAACATCTATCAATTAATTATTTAAACTATGAAAAATCGCGTGAAATCCTATTGGGCAGTATTGGCCCTGATTGTTTTGTCGGCTAGCTGCGACGAGAAAAAGGAAGAGGAAACTCTTCAACAAGAAAATCATTTTAAAGTTGGTGAAGAAAAATACGCATTGCACAAAGGAGTTTTATATAACGCTGGAATGGATGTGGATTACCACCAAGGGTATTTTTTCGAATTGATTTTAACCTCAAACGGTATTAACTTTGAGGAACAGGAGGAAGGGTATTTAGAAGGTATCGGTGCAGGAGATGCATTGTCTTTTGACCTGTATTCTTCAAGCCCTACTCATTTAGATCAAGGGGAATATACCTTTACTACTTCAAGACCCCATCCAATTGGAACATTTGATTGGGGATGGTATGTTGTTGGTTGGGAAGAGTCAACTGAGGAAGTAACGGAGGAGTCAAGAATAAACAGTGGGAAGATAACTGTGCAGAGAAACAACAATGAGTACACATTCCAGTTTGATCTGACTGCTGAAAATGGCAAAAAAATCACAGGCCATTATAAAGGAACCCTTGCGTTTTTTGATTATTCAGCATCGTCGAGTACTGCAAGGATATTGCCTCAAACAGGCTCTGAAAAAGTAAGGTTTTTAAATAAACGATGAAATGTTAAAAATCTCCCTTTAATACCTTAAGGGAGATTTTTCCATTTTTTTGAGTGCCTTTTAACTCAATTTTATGGGTTTGCGCATTTTGATTAAGAATTACTTTCGTCCGACGAAAATTAAGAGAAAATGGCTAAGGAGGAGATTTATATCCCCTTTTTTTGACCTTTTAAAAGAAAGGTAAAATTTTGGTCAAATTTTTTCAGAAGGGATAAATTGAACTTTGTAGTTAATGATTTGAAGCTTGTATTAGAATACCGAAAAACCCCATGTTTTCCGGCGATTCCTATGAAAGTTTGGTGTTTGGAGATTTCATGAAATTTAGTTTTCATTGCGGTCTGAATCACTCAAACAATGAATGGAAGAAGGTATTCAAATGATGCACAACGTTTGGGACAAACTTGTGAGGGATGAGCGTAGGCCGGTGGAGTTGCCACCTATCGATTTTAATCAGATTGTCAGTACTGTATTCGCGACTGGTCCTTTTTACTACTATGTGCTGGATTTTTTTGATTACAGTATTTCCAATATTAGTGCTGGATTTGTTGAGGCGCACGGGTTTGAGCCAGGGGATATAAGAGGTATCAATGATATATTGGCGCTCATACATCCAAATGACTTGGCGATGGTATCAAAAGCCGAGGAAATGTCCTTTGCATTTATGCGATTTCATATCGGCATGGAAAAGATCAAATCCTATAAATTTTCGTACAACTTCCGGTTTAGGAATGCGACCGGCGGCTATGACTTTTATAACCACCAGTCCCTGGTGTTGTCCACCGACGAGCACAATAATTTTGTCAAGGCACTGAACATCCATACCAATATTTCCCATTTGACAAACAAAAACACCTATACTTACTCCATCATTGGTTTTAATGGACTGCCTTCATTTCTCAATTTGCCGATTTTTGCTGAAGAGAACAATAGGGATATGTGCCTAAATAATTTTTCAAAAAGGGAGATCGAAATCATAAAAATGATCGCCAACGGTGTCAGCTCCCGGGGCATTGCAGACCGATTGTTTGTAAGTCTTGAGACCATAAAATCACATCGGAAAAATATCTTCAGAAAAGCGGGTTGCAGTACAGCAGCGGAGCTGGTGGCAAGAAGCGTGAGTGAAGGGTGGATTTAACATTAACAATTTTTTACTTCAATAAACATATGCAAGATAATATCAAGTTGATGCATCAGGTCTGGCAGGACTATACGTCTGACCATAGGCGCCCTACCCAACTTCCGCAAATAGACTTCGAAGAAATCGTCAGTGCGGTGTTCGCAGTCGGCCCTTTATACTATTATATATTGGATTTCTATGATTTAAGTATTTCCCAGTTCAGCCCTTGGTTTGAAGAGGCGCACGGTAGAAAGGTGGAGGAGTTCCATGTCATTAATGATATTTTGGCTATGATCCATCCCGAGGACATCGATTTTGTGATTAAGGCTGAAGCCAAAGCCTCGGATTACATCTTCAAGGTGCTGGGAGCGGATAAAATCACTGAATACAAGGTATCATACAATTTCAGGTTCCTTACTGCCAACGGCAACTATGAATATTTCAATCATCAGTCCCTTATCCTCACAGTGGACGACAACGGGAATTTTTCCAAATCCATAAATATCCATACCAATATTAACCACCTTGTTCAGGAAAACAGTCACCGGTTTTCAATGATAGGTCTTGGAGACAATCCTTCTTACTTGAACCTGGAAGTGTTTTCTGACGAGGATGACCGAAAGGCGCTTGAAAACGGGATATTCACCGGTAGGGAAATAGAAGTCATTAAGTTGATCGCCGATGGGGTCTCCACTAACGGAATTGCGAATCAACTAAGCATCAGCACTGAAACCGTAAAGTCCCACCGGAAAAACATCCTTCGCAAATCCGGCTGCACATCCTCAACTGAGCTGGTGGCAAGGGGGGTCAGTGAGGGGTGGATTTAGGTAATTACATCCCATTCAGTATTCACCAGAGGTTTTCGACTGGGGATTGATGAGGTAGTTTTTTAGTGTAATTAAGTCGGTTTGTTTGCTTTTTTCGCCTGTTGATAAAACTCAACCTAAAAATGTTTGTTAAAAATCCCCCATTAGGGGGATTGATACCTATTTACCGCCAAGGTATTTTTGTTTGATTTCTTGAGGATTTTGGATAGTAAAAGCTGGGGGTTAAAGGTAGGTTTTTTTTAACCGACTTAAGGCAGAAATTGGAATTGGGGTCAAATTATTAACCGAGAAAAATGAAAAAAACTATTACTAGTGGATTTTTAATCCTTATGGGACTTATGGGTGGATGTATGGAACTGGAAGGCAGTAAGGACGGATTGGGTTCTCGAAAAAAAATAGAAGAATACCTGACCAAAGAGGTGTATGACGCCTTTGTGGAAAGTGGATTTGACATCCACACCGGGAACCAACCTGCCTGGATAGAGGGGACGCATGAATTTTCTCCAGTTCTGGTAAAGTCCAACTTGGAGAATGATGTCATGGGTAGGCCATTTGGCAAATTCACGGGGAGTTTCAGTAATCATGATTATATGGAGGGCAGCATTTCCGTCCATAATTTTGCCGATGGAGGATGGTATGAAATTACAGAAGGTTATTTGACAGGGAAGGGATATTATTTTACCTTATTCTACACCGTTGACTATCAGCACAATGAAGAGAATTACACCTTGCAAAGTGCTATATCCGGAAAGATCAATGAGGAATATGAGATCGTTGAATACCAGCTTATGAGGTATATGAAATTTAATCCTGGTATTGGAAACATCATTTCTACCGGTTCATACAGGCTTTACGAAAAGGGACCTACCGGAAGTGAAAGTTCGATGGAAGGACTTGAGGGAAGTACAGTATTCACGGTTAAGGATTTTGAAACAAAGTAGAATATGATGAGCAATTATAAATTTTCGAGGTTAGCCGCATTTGCGCTGTTTTTCTTGGTTCTGGTTTTTGGTTCTTATGCGCAGAGCAAAATCAAACTTAACAGTAACCATCCTGAGGCAGAGTATTTCACGTTAGGGGATACAAATGAAGAAAATCCAGTGAGAATCGGAGTTGGTAATGTGGAAATAAAGTTGGCAAAGGATTCGAAGAACAGGGTAATGGTAACTAAATCCGGATATGAACCTGTCATTGCCGAGTTTCCAAGAACAGAAAAATGGGACAAAGAAAACCTGATTTTGCTTGAAAACAGGTTGGTTCAGCTCGAAGTGGACCATGAGGACGCTACCATCACTTTCGGTGAAATATCCCTGACAGGAAATGCTGCTAAAATAGTTATACCCAAAAACGAAACCGTCTCGCTGATGGTCTCCAAACAGGGCTACGCACCGAAAGAGTTGGTCTTCCACAATAAACCGGACATGGAACAACCGCCTGTAAGTCTTCAGGTAAGCCTAAAGAATAGAATAGTTGATTTGGATGTAAATCTATCAGATGCAGTCATTACCGTAGACGGAGCAAATCCCCAGACAGGCAAGGGGGAGATCCTTGTTCCTTTTGGGTCATGTGTAGAGGTTGTGATTGCGAGGGATGGTTTCCTTGATGTCGTGAAAGAATACTGTAGCAATGCTGATAGCGCACCGCCGATAGCTCAAAAGATAGTGATGGAAGACCGTGTGGTGACCTTTGCAGTTTCACCAGCAGATGCCTCTATCACTGTCAATGGACAAATGGAAGGAATTGGCACCCATGAAGTTAACCTACTAAAAGGCAAATGTTTTAATGTGGAGATCAGAAGGGAAGGGTTTATGACTTTCACCAAAAATTATTGCAATCAAGGAAAGCTGGATGACCTACCTGTAGTGGAAAAATTATCAATGGTAGAGGATGAGGCTTATGCATCATCTGTTGCGACTGAGATTGCCAACTCCCGGGTACCACTGACCATTAAGAAATCGATTTCTTCCTCAGATGCTTGGAAAATTTTGATCTCGATCATTACCCGTGAATTTGATGTGCTGGAAACAGTAGATTTTAATGCAGGTTATTTGATTTCGGCCTGGGAATATGATGAGTTCAATAAAGGTGACCGAACGATTAGGAATAGAGTCATCATCACAAACTCAGGCAGTACCAATGAGAATAACTATGCGGTGAAGTTTGTCAGCCAATTAGCTGAAGGCAAAGTGGATGCACGCGATGATGCGAAGTTTAAGGATTGGAACAGGATGCTCAAAAAATATCACGAGCTAATGGACGAAATAGAATTGAGGTTGCAGTAATTTTTCCGAGGGAATCCCTCGGAAAATTGGGCATAGTTGACTAATCTTAAAATAGTTTGATTCCATGTGGCCTTGAAAATTCCCTTTTCAAGACAACCCCTGTATCCATCTCTCAAAAAGTACATCATATACTTCATAATAAGGGGAACCTTCAGCAGTGTACTCTTTGTAAATCATTTGCTTTTCCAATAAGGAATCAATGGATTTAAAAACCGTCGCTGAACTCCCAAGGTGATGTTGGGCTATAAAATCTTTTGAGGTAGGAGCGAACACAAATTTACAAAAAGTAATTTACTTTTAGTAAATTATTGTCAGTTGAGGTGGGTTTCAGGGAGGCAATATGGGGGTGATACTGGAAAAAAGCCGATAAGCTATTGATTGAAAACCCGAATAAGCCGTACAATCTACAAGCAAGAATTCCCGATGGCTATGGGAGCCATCGGGAATTCTCTTTTTTTTTACTGGGCTCAGCATTTTCCAACATAAATGGGCAATCCGATATATCAAGAGTAGCTAATATACCTTAAATTACATCAAGGCAAAAAACTTATCCAGGTCGGGAATGATAACAATTGATTTTTGCATTGTAATCCGCGACTCTTTCCTCGATTCTTGCAAATTTTTCTTCCAGCCTTTCTTTTTCAGTGGTTGTATTGGCCAATTCCACCCGGGTAGAATGAAGTTCGCCCTGCAATTCGGTGTATTTCTTCTTTGAAACGCAGGAGACGGCAAGGCATACCAGTAAAATACTCGCAATGAATGTGTGTGTTCTCATGATTCTTGTTTGGTGGTTTAGTTGTCCATAAATGCACAAGACAAAAACAAAGCCATTTTAAATCCACATCCTTTCTCAACTGAACTAACCTATCAAAACCCTCTCAATGCAGGAACGGGAATAGTTTATCTAAAAGGGATTAGTTACTTTTATTCTGGATCTTTTAGGATAAAAACTATGCTTTCACCCATTAAAATAAAATCAAAACCATGAACCAAATTAGACCTATGCCTGCTTTATGTGTGTTATTTTTTGCTTTTCTGATTTCCAACGGGGCATTCGCCCAAGCCAATGAGTACCGGATTGTGGAAGGTGGGGGCACAGGTTCACACCCTGCCCAAATGATGGCAGACCCTTCTCTGCCCACACATACCTTATTTTTACCCCAAGACCTCAGCAGCTTTGGGGAATCCAAACCGTTGCCGGTGATTGCCTGGGGTAATGGAGCCTGCTATAATTCTCCCTGGGAACATGTGAATTTTCTAAATGAGGTGGCCTCTCATGGGTTTTTGGTAGTCGCAATAGGCCTAATGCCGAAAGAGCAGGGTGAGCCCATTAAGGAAAGGTCGCAATCCCAGCAACTGCTGGATGCAATCGATTGGGCCATTGCCCAAAACGGTGACAAAAACAGCCCTTATTACCAAAAAATCGACACGGACAACATTGCCGTAAGTGGGATGTCCTGTGGAGGCTTACAAGCCCTAGAAGTGGCCCATGACCCTCGTATTTCCACCATTGTGGTGTGCAACAGTGGCTTATTTGAAGATCCAACTGGGAGAATGCCAGGAATGCCACAGGTACCCAAATCTCAGCTAAATAACATCGAAACGCCTACCCTTTACCTCTTGGGCGGAGAATCGGATATTGCCTATAACAATGGAATGGATGATTTTAAGCGCATTGACCATGTACCGGTATTTGTTGGGAATTTGGATGTGGGGCATGGAGGCACCTATGCCCAGCCCTATGGGGGCGATTATGCAAAAGTGGCTACCGCATGGTATCAGTGGCAGTTGAAAGGGGATCAGGAAGCCGCAAAACTCTTTTCCGGTTCATCTCCCGGTCTTGCGGAGTGGCCTGGCTGGAAAGTTGAGAAGAAACAAATGCCGTGATTTGTAGGGTACCCTACAAAAAATGCCTTGATCCACATCAGGTAACCGTATAAACCATGAATAACAAACTGATACACAACATTGCCCAACAGTTGAATGATGTTATGGACCAAGGTGGCAAACGGGAATTATTATCGGATTATGTCTAATTCGATCCAAGGAACATTGTAAATCCAATTTTCAACCCTAAATTATCAGATACTATCCTAAAGTTTTGCAAGTTACTATGGTTGCTGGTTTGTGTTACCGAATTAAATCCAGCAAGAACATCAAACGCGAAGCTATCAGTAAGAGGAATTGCTAATCCAATTCCCGCTCCAAATGAGGTTAGATTGATCGTAGAATGGCCACCACTTCCCCATTTATTTTTAGCTCTCCCAAATAAACTGTTAATCTCAACATATGGCAGTACTTTAGTCATAGGAATGTAATACCTAAGAAATGGACCTGCACTTATCATTCTTTGAGAAGATCTGGTATCAAAGCTAACCCCACTACGCCTTGTCGACAAAGTATAATTAAAATCAAGTCCTAGCGCCAAATTATCAGCTACAAAATAACCAACTTTTGGCAACAAACTTATGGAAATACCCTTAGATGGAATCGATTCCATAAAACCAAGTTGATCACCTTTATCCCTAGCACTTGAATATCCAATAAAGTTAGAACCAGTTAATGGTGCTCCTAAATCCGATGATGCTCCCAACAATATTTTTCCTTGATCAGTCTGAGCGTTGAGCAATCCAATTTTTACTAATAAAATGATTAAGGTAAATAATTTAATTTTTTTCATGTGTATATAATTTTGCATCAAAACCTATTCTTAATTTTTTCAATTTCCACTCCCTACATACTATGGTATTGAATAAGCCAGCACAAATTAAATAATTTAAACAAAAAAATAGGGAACAGGCCAATTAATAAACTGATACATAATAAAGGTGATGTGTCCTATAACCCGTCCGGCTTGAGAGAATGGGGACAATTTTCCACACAATCTAACCCCAGCCCTTGACCTTTCCCACTTTTCGTCATCAAAAGCTCCCGGTAACCCGGTCTCTCCTCCGAAATTTTCCCCTTCAGTGCTGCCGACCCATAGATGGACAGATACCGCTCCACCTGCTTTCTGCCCATACTAGAATGGTCTGCTAAAAACTGCGCCAGCTTCACCAGCAAGATGCGCTCCCTCTCCAGGATATTCCTCAATTCCATCTCACAGTCCGCAATAAACGCCAAAGCCTTGGCCTCAAGGTCTTTTATATCATGATAGAAAAACGCAAACTGTTCCCCATGCTCGGCATATTTTACCGGCACTCCCCCATGGAAGGCCGTGTTTTTGAATGACTGCATGACCAAATCCGTCATCATGTGGATATCTTGACTTGCTCCATGGGTAAAGTTATCCTCTCCAAACACCAGTTTTTCCGCAGTAATGCCCCCCAACAAGGTGAGTACCTCTGCCTTGAGTTGGTGTACCGAAAAACAAACAGGCTTTGACTCCACCATCATAATTCCCGGGCTGAATGTGGAGGCTGCCACCGAAAGCAACTTTTCAGGAACTTTCCCAAACCCCCACATATAACCTAAGGCATGTCCACATTCATGTACAGCCACCAAGGCCTGCCTATCATCTCCCCTACTCCGCTTTAGCTTCTCCAGCTGCCCGGACATGGGTAGGGATGCTTTACCCAAATATTTCCCACTGGAATAGTAGGAGATCCAAAGCCGATCGGATACCGATAGTACTACGACATTGAAGGACTTGGCCTGTTGAAATCCCAAATAGATTATTTGTGGAATTTTGTCTTCAAGCGTATAGCTGATGGTGCTCAGCAAAGGCCTTGCTCCCTGTGTACCCAACACCCCTTCTGCCAGCAGCCATTCTTTCAAACCTTTGTCCACCTCCAGGCTGATCCCCGTTTTTTCCTGGACGGCCCTGCTTATTTCTTCCAGCCTTTTTTCCAAAATACACTCAAATGCACGATTGTCAAGTGCGGGATAAATGATGTGATTGTTGCCCAGCCTGGCTATCTGCTCGGACCTAAACCTTTTTTTCAGGGCTTCTTTTACGGCCGGAAGGGTGATCTCCGTCGACTGCTGATAAAATAAATCCGGGTCAATGTCAGGGGATTGGTTCCCATGCATGGTATACACCTCATCCAAATTACCGATCACGAAGAAAATGCATTTAGAAAAATCCTTGATGTGCGGTTTTTCGGAAGATGTCCCCATATCCCTTAAACAACCATCGTCAAGCAACTTCCAAACAATGCGGTTGCGGGTACGAAAGAGCTCATTCCCATGCTCCGACACAGTTCTTGCCAGCTGAAATTCATCTAGGGTGAACAGCAAGCCTTCTGCTAATTGATCCTCTGAAAAAGCGTTTAAAATGGATTCCAGGTCCCCATCCGCATATTTTTCGGTACCCATGTCAAAGGGGTGGTAGCGGTGGCACAGCCCCAGTTCCCTAACCAGTTGGTTGATCAAATCGGATTTCCCTACCCCTGTCATGCCCCAGAGGTTGACAACCAGCGGTCTTTCCTGTAAGTAAGACAGGCAATACCAACTTCCAAAGCTGTCCACCAATTGGTCAATAGCGGAGTCTATGCCAAAAAACCGCTGCTTTAGACTTCCTCTGGCCTTTTCTAATAAGGCATGTTTTGAATTCAATTCCTGCATCATCTACGTGTGTTTAGTGTTTGTTCAGGGGCAAAGGAAAACCAGGAAGCCGTCAACCTATGTCGTCCAAAAAGTTTTTGAATCATTTTTTAAGACGACATATTTTGTCGTTTTAAATGCCTAATATAGCCGTACGATGAGTAAAGAAGCTGCATTTGCCCGGTACGCAATTATCTCCAACATGGCCGAGAGAGGGCCATTTACATGGAAAGAACTGCAATCACGACTAGAAGAAGAGTCCGAGTTGCATTCACTGGACCTGTCCCGAACCCTACGTACCATTCAGCGGGACTTGAAGGAGATCAGGAACCTGTATGGGCTAGATATCCAATACGTAAAGAGATCTGGACGGTATACCATCAACGAAGAGGACTCCGCCCGCATTCATTCCATTATGTTTGAACATTACAATATCATTCAGGCATATCGGCTTAGCAAGGGCATGGAGCATGCACTGCTTTTTGAACCAAGGGAAAGCGCAGGTACGGAGCATCTCTTTGGATTGCTCCATGCGATCAAACAAGGTAATGAAGTCACCTTCACCTACACCAAATACTGGGAAAACAACCCCAGGAAGCGAAGGACGAAACCTTTGGCACTCAAAGAGTTCAAGCACCGGTGGTACTTACTGGCTAATGATGAACAGGACCGGTTCAAGACCTTCCCTTTGGACAGAATCTCCGACCTTTCCCTTTCGAAAAAAACCTTCCACCCAAAAAAAATCCCGGATTTCGACAACTACTACCGCCATACCTTTGGCATCACCAATGATCCCGATAAGCCAGTGGAAGAGGTTATCCTTACCTTCACCCGCTTTAAAGGCAGCTATATCCAATCGCTACCGCTACACCCCTCGCAGCGGATCCTTCAGGAAGATGCCCATACCTTTACCATCAGCCTAAAAGTAAAAATCAACTACGAACTGATCTCCGAAATCCTTTCCCACGGGGACGAAGTGAGGGTGGATGCCCCGGAGGAACTGAAAAAGGTAATCAAGCAAAAAGCAGCAAACATCCAGCATGGCAGATGGAAGGAGGGATTCAATGGATGAGTAGGTAGACAGCCAAAAAACCAACCTCAAGGTTTTTATGAAAGCCTAGAAAGTCATTTGGGTTGTACCCAGGAGCAATTGCCGGATTATGGTTACTACCCAAGCGGAAAGCCCAATGAATACCTCGTTTACGACAGCCAATCGGATCTGCGGGATAGCGAAAGCGTGCCCTTGTCAGTAAGCATACACGACTATTTCTTGCGGGAGGTAAAGCCACACCTGGGTGAGTCCTGGACTGACCTAGACAAGACCAAATCGGCTATGAAATCAGTTTTAACAAGTATTTCTACCAGCACAAGCCGCTGCGTTCCATTGAGGAAGTAAGTGCGGAAATACTGGCTTTAGAACAGGAAAGCGAAGGCTTGATTATGGATATTTTGAAAAATGTCTGAATCAGGATTTGTAGGATTATGGGATATTCAGGATTAAATAAATGCTATGATAGAATTAAACGAATTGACTTATAAAATCAATGGATGTGCCATGAAGGTACACAACACACTTGGCAATGGTTTTCAAGAGGTTATTTACCAACGTTGTCTGGCTATTGAATTAGAGAAAGCATCTATTTCATTTCAAAGAGAACAGGAACACAACATTTTTTATGAGGGTATTCAAGTAGGTACACGAAGAGCCGATTTTGTAATAGAAGATCTGGTAATTGTTGAATTAAAGGCATACATCAATTTAGAAGATGTCCATCTGGCACAAGCCAAAAACTATGTGGTAGCCTTTGATAAACCTATAGGATTACTCATTAATTTTGGATCAAAAAGCCTTCAGTTTAAAAAGGTATTTAACCCAAAATACAACATAAAAAATCCTGACATGCAAAAATCAAGAAAATCCTGATTCAGACAATGGAAGTAACCATCGAGCTCATCAAACAACTCAAACAGCGCATTCTTATCAGCCGCTACTTAGTCGCCAAAATGGCCAATGCGGAATCCTTGCGTTTGTATTTTACGATAGGGCACGATTTAGATGCAGCAATAAAAAAGAATGCTTGGGGCGATAAAATTTTGGATTCTATTGCAGCTCGTTTGCAACAAGAATTGCCTGGGCTAAGAGGGTTTTCTGCTTCCAATCTCAAAAAAATGAGACTTTTTTACAATGCCTGGGAGCCTGTTAAAGCAATTAGTTCGTCATTGACGAACCAACTGGATGGTCGTAATTTTGAAATTAGTTCGTCACTAACGAACCAATTTCAAGAAACTGATTTTTCCAGGTTTATTTCGATTGGTTTTACCCACCACATAGAAATCATTTTAAAAACAGCAGAGGTGAAAGACAGATGGTACTATATACATCTATCTGCAGCAAACTTCTGGACGGTCAAACATTTGCGTACAGAGCTTGTCAACAAAAGTCATTTAAAGCAAGTCAATGAAAGCAATAATTTTAAAAAAGTGCTACCCATTGAAATTTCAAATAAAGCCATTCGAGCCTTCAAGGATCAATACCTGTTGGATTATGTAAATGTGGAGGATGGGGATGATGAAATAGATGAACGCGTATTGGAGCGGGAGCTAGTGCTCAACATCAAAAAGTTCCTCATGTCCTTGGGTAACGACTTTTCGTTTATGGGCAATCAGTACCGCATCTTGGTTGAGGAAGACGAATACTTTATCGATTTGCTTTTCTTTCACCGGGGATTGCAATCGCTGATTGCATTTGAATTGAAACGTGGAAAATTTAAGCCTGAATACATTGGCAAAATGAACTTTTACCTTTCTGCCCTAGATGACTTGGTGCGCAAGCCACACGAAAACCCTTCCATAGGCATCATACTTTGCAAAGAAAAAGACCAAAAAAAGGTAGAGTACAGTTTTAGAGATATGAGCAAACCCCTAGGGGTAGCCACCTACAAAACCTCAGACACTTTACCACCACAGTTGAAAGACGCACTTCCCGATGCCGAAACCCTTAAAAAATTGATGGAATGATGGAAACAGCAACAAAATCATCTTTTCAAAAATACCCCGCTTATAAAGATTCGGGCGTGGAGTGGTTGGGGGAAATTCCTGAGCATTGGGATATCAGTCGGCTAAGAAATATATTTACATTCAGCAAAGGCTTAACAATAACGAAGGAAAATCTGCAAGTACAAGGCATTTATTGCGTCAACTATGGAGAGATTCACTCAAAATTTGGATTTGAAGTAAAACCTGAAATCCATCAGTTGAAATGTGTCAGTGATGAATATTTGATTAGTAATCCAAACTCACTATTGAGGAAGGGAGATTTTATTTTCGCCGACACTTCTGAGGATATTGAAGGATCCGGTAATTTCACTTATTTGAATAGTAACCTAACCACATTTGCAGGGTATCACACCATTATTGCAAGATTAAAAATACCAATTAACGAAAGGTTTTCAGCTTATGTAATTGCGTCTCAGAGTTTCCGAAATCAAATAAGGTCTAGGGTTAAAGGAGTAAAAGTTTACAGTATTACTCAATCATTATTGAAGATGGTTTCTTTTTGGATTCCAGATGAAGAAGAACAAACCGCCATTGCCAATTTCCTGGACAACAAAACCGCCAAGATAGAGAAAGCCATCGCCCAAAAGCAAAAGCTCATTGCCCTGCTCAAAGAACGCAAGCAAATTCTGATACAAGATTTGGTAACGGGGAAAAAGGTATGGAATAAGGATAAAAAGGCTTGGACTGCCCCCTCCAAAACCAAGGATTCTGGTGTAGAGTGGATTGGGGAGATTCCGGAGCATTATAAAGTTATAAAACTTGGGTTCAAAATAGACATATTATCTGGTTATGCTTTTCCAAGCAATGGATTTTCTAGCCGAGGTATAAAATTGTTGAGAGGTATAAATGTTGGAGTAGGTTGTATTAGGTGGAATGAAACCGTATTCTGGCCGGAAGATAAAACAAAAGGCTTGGAAGCATACTTTCTTAATTTAGGAGATATTATAGTAGGTATGGATAGACCTTTTATTGGAAATGGTATGCGTGTTTCAGTTATTCAAGAAAAAGATTTACCCTGTTTGCTATTGCAGCGTGTTACCAGATTAAAAGCAAAAAAAGGGTTAAGTAAGGATTTTCTCGCATTGATCCTAAAAAGTAAAAATTTTGTTAATTATTTTTTACCTATTCTATCTGGTGTAAGCGTGCCACATATCAGTCCTAATCAAATTAAAGATTATCCAATCTGCCTCCCAAGTCAAGCAGAACAAGAACATATTTTATCGTTTACTTATGAACAAACTGCCAAAATGGACCAAGTTATATCCCTACAACAAACCCAAATCGAAAAACTCAAAGAATACAAAGCGACACTGATAGACAGTGCGGTGACGGGGAAGATTAAAGTAATTGATGTATGAGTTTAGAAGAGGATATTTTCAAAAACCATTATACTTATTATCAAAAAATAGGTGTAGAAACCATCAAACAGCAAGCGGGTCAAATTGAACAGGTAAGTTCGGATTATCAAGGCAGAGTTATATATGAATTGCTTCAAAATGCTTTTGATAGGGCAAAACGTAAAGTGAGAGTAGAAGTAATCGGAGACGCCCTATATATTTCAAATGATGGAGAAAAATTTACTTATGTATCTGATTATGATTACGAAAATGGAACTTCCAGAAGAGGTGATTTTCAATCACTTTGTTCAATTTCCACCTCTTCAAAAACAACTGACAAAAGCATAGGCAACAAAGGGGTTGGTTTTAAGTCGGTATTTTCAATAGCAAAGAATGGACATGTCAATGTTTATACACGCGGGATCATCTTAAAAAAGGAAGAAATAATTGAGGAAACAATTAGCTTTAAAATCTATGAAAACTTCAAGGATTTCAATTCTATCCCTGCAGGTCTAGAGGCTGAAGTCGCCGAAAGACTAAAGTTAAAAATTGAACTAGTGCAAAAGGAGCGTGAAGATCGTGGCGTTCCAGGTTTTTATTTCCCAATACATATTAAAGAAGAACCTGACCAAGTCAGGTCTTTATTTAAGGAAGGGTTTGTAACAATCATTAAGATAGATCTTGATGATCGAGAAGTGGTGTTGGATCTAATCAAAGAAATTAAACTTATTCATTTTCAATTTGTTACGCTTAGGTATAAGGCTTCGTTTCAGGTTGATATTGTAATCGATGGAGTAAACAGTTTCCAACATTTAATAGAAAATAATTCACCTAAGCTCTACTTTGCAATACCAAAATCTGAACTCCTAAAACAATTGGCCAAAGAGGCCGGAATCAACATCGAGGAACCAAAAGTTGCGTTTTACCACCATGAAGAGGAGAATGGATTTCTCTATAATTATTTACCAACTAAGGTTAAATCACCATTTAGTTTCATCGATTTTCATGCGGATTTTCATACTACTGTAGATCGCACAACCATCAACTTTGATGGCAAGATTGGAAAATACAATAACGTACTGCTCCAATGTTGTCTAGAACTTTATTTTCGTGTTTTGGCTCTGGGAATCAGTAAAGAAAATATGATTGATCAAAATTATATCCATGAATTTACAGGAGCTAAACTGAATGAGTTTAGTTGGAATTTTTTTAAGGTAAAAAATACTGACTACGTTTATAGCCATGTTCGGAATATATTAAAAATTTCGGACGGAAATTATTTAAATGTTTCTGACCTGATCAGTTGTTTGGCTAAAGAGTTTTTTAATGTTGAAAGAGCCGAAAATGAATATCAATATTTCTATGATATAATTACAAATTTTATTCAACAATTCAGTCGGAAAAATAACAAAGAGTATAAATGGATAAACCATTTTTCAAAACAACTTGGGGAAAGTCTTATTAAGTCTGATGCTCAGGTTCTTCCCGACGTAAAAATCAAAAGAAAAACGGAATTGCTTTATCGGGAAGCCGGAGAAAATAACATAAAACTTCCGGAGGATTTAGGAGTGCAAACTACGACATTTGAAATAAAAAATGATGAGCTAAAACGCGCTTTAAATATTAAGAATTTCAATGATTTCAATGAAGTTCTTAAATACTTCAAACAGTGTTCCTTTACTGGTTCAGTTAGTGATCAACCAATTAATGAAACTCAGCAAAAAGAAATTATAAGAAGTATTTTTGATATTTTTATGGCCAGAAGAGAAACCAATATTGAATTCTGTACTCACCGATTCTCTAAAGCATATAATTCTGATTTAAGGGATAGGAATAGTGCTGCAAATCAAGCCTATTTTAATATCTCGACTATTTTTATCAAGACCAAGAAAGGAAAATATAAGCCAGCTCAAATCTGTAAATTGAATGAGATCGATACTAACTTTTTACCTGAAATGGATACTGATACCAGAAAATCCTTCCTTAATTTCATTGGGGTATCAACAAGTTCCGATTACATATTTTCGGACTTAAGAATATATAAAGCAATTCAAGATGGCCTAGACTATATCCCGGAACTTGTAAAATTAAATGATGAAAAAATTTCGGGAGAGCTTATGAATAACATTGCTATAATTTCAAAAAGGGCAAAAGACCATCACCCATCAGTCATCAATTACAACAACTACAGTATACTTGAAAATATTACGAACGTAAAGGCCAAAGAAGAACTTAGGATTTTATTGGTTGGAGATTATAAAAGATATCCAAATGAGTACCTTGAAAGATTGAAATCAAGAATTACTGAAAAAATTTCAGTTAAAACAGAAGTTATCACATTATATCAAAGTTTATTTCATGTTTTTCATCAGAGGAAAGAATATCTGGTAATTCAAAACAATGGACTAAAATGGACCAAAGAAACGGACTTCAAAATTCTTCCCACCAAAGAATACTTCACTATATTTAGTGAGCGCACTGATAGAAAAATTCTTTGCTATTACCTAGGAGTTGATATTCCAGATGAACTGTTAGAAAATATGTTAGAGCCTATCAACGGAGAAATAAATTCTCAAAACCCAAAGGAGGATTTTAACCTGAAAGCTCAAATTGAAGAAAGGATGATTTACCTTTTAATAAGCATCAGTTTTTCGAACGAATCGGACAGGAATTACTTGGAAAATGACCTTTCAATAGTGCAGAAGAAGTTCAATCAAGCTACTTTTATCAAAACCACTAAACTTGAACAGGAGCAACAATTTGGAAATGAATTGACTTTATTGGTTGATCAAAGCTATGCCATCGAACGTGAAAAAGTCACGATGTACTTTAAGGAAGATTGTTCAATTAAGGAAAAGGCAGAAGGTATTGGTTTACTTTTATTTGACAATAAGAGTATCTCAGATCGGATTGAACTAATAGTTTTTTATAAAGATATGAAAGATATGATTGACGAATTTGATTCGGAACATACTGAACTTATTCGAAGAAAATGGAAACCTGATTTTGATATCAAATTTGAATCGTTTCAAAAGGAAATTTTATCTTATTTTTTTGATAATTTAACTCTACCAGAACACTGGTGGATTTACGACGAACATAATCGGAGTGAAATTTTGATTGATCTTGATAAAAGGAACAATTTAAATTGTTTGCGAGAGGTTATCAAACAGAAAAAAAACACTCAAGATTATTCTGAATATTTTGATGATTTCGATTTGCAAATAGACTACAGCTACCTTGAGAGTATATCTTCTGAAATCTTAACATTGATAGATGGCATCCCTGATAGCCCTGAAAAGGAATCACAGAAGGAGAAAGTAAAAAAACTATCAAATATGCTGGGAAGTGAAGTTGCACTAGAAGAGATATGTGAAAATTTGAGAGAAATGAACCCACAGTTAATGGTTCTTCAAGATGAACAAAAATTAAAAAAATGTACGATTTCTATTGAAAGGAGGTGCAAAGAAATAAATAGCAAGTTTTTTAATAGTAGTAAAGAGGAATTATTCATTGATGTATCAAAAGATGCTAATCAAGCTCAAATTCCTATTAAGAGGAAGAAAACAATCTTTCAACACTCTAATGATAATAATCTTGAGGTAGAGGCTTTGGAATCAATTGGAGCTACGGGCGAAGAGGAAGTTTTGATTTGTGTAATCCGAGAATTTCTAAAGCTTGATCAGACATCTAGGATCAAGGGTATAAATGAGATTTACGAAGTACTAAAAAGAAAATTGGGCAATGATTCACATAAAAAATTCCAAGAAAATTGTCTTGCAACTATTGATAATGACAATCAATTACGGTTAGCTCTTATACCATATTTTTATGTGACTATGCATCATAAGTATTCTTATTTTGATTTGATATCATATATCAACAAAAGACCAACTTTAATTGAAGTAAAGACTACAAGGTTTACAAACAATAACAAATTTTACATTTCCATAGGAGAGGTCAATGCAGCCAGAACTGAAGAATTCTACGAAATTGTTAGAGTCAGTCCTGATAGTATCCTATTTTTAGGGAACCCAATAAAAAACTTAGAATCTAACTTGACAAAAGTAGAAGGGAACCAAATATCTTTGATTCCACGTAATTACGAATTCAAATTTATAGATAATGCCTAGCCAAACCAACGAAGCTGCCCTGGAATCCTCCATCGAAAAAGCCCTAACAGGAACCTGCTTGGAGGATGTTTTAGAAGCAGACAATTCTATTCAGAAAGAACAAGCGGTTAGTGAGCCTACCGAATTATACCGTGGCGGCAATGGTTTTTATATCGGTAATACCAATGACTTTAATGCCGAATACGCCCTGGATGAAACCCGTTTTTGGCACTTTTTGGAAGCCACCCAAAAGGAAGAGCTGGAAAAGCTACAACGCTCATCCGACTGGAAGTTAAAAATCCTGCAACGCTACGACCGCATGGTCAAAAAATACGGCATCCTTCGGGTCCTCCGCAAAGGGTTGGAGGTGGAGGATGCCCATTTCACCTTGTTGTACCAGTTGCCCATGGCCAGCAGCAGCCAGACGGTAAAGGACAACTTTGCCAAAAATGAGTTCAGCGTGACCCGGCAAGTTCATTACAACCTGGAAAACAGCCATGAAGAAATCGACATGGTGGTTTTTGTCAATGGCCTGGCCATCGCCACCCTGGAACTCAAAAACCAATGGACCGGCCAAAATGCCAGATTCCATGGGATCAAGCAATACAAATACGACAGGGACATTCGCCAGCCCCTAATGCAGTTTGGCCGTGCGGTGGTACACTTTGCGGTAGATACCGATGAAGTGTATATGTGCACGAAATTGGATGGCAGCAAATCCTTCTTCCTGCCCTTCAATAAGGGCCATAACCATGGCAAAGGCAATCCGACCAATCCCTTTGGGCACAAGTCCAGCTACCTCTGGGAGGAAGTGTTTACCCGGGAAAGCCTCGCCAATATCCTTAAGCATTTCGTGCGTTTTGATGGCAAAGCCACAGATCCCCTAAGCAAGCGCACGCTTTTTTTCCCGCGCTACCACCAACTGGATGTGGTGCGTAAACTGTTAAAGCATGCATCCGGAAATGGGGTAGGCCATACCTATTTGATCCAGCATTCCGCCGGTTCGGGCAAATCCAATTCCATTACCTGGGCGGCCTATCAGTTGATAGAAACCTATCCCCAAAGAGAAGGGCTACCCGGTTCCAAGGGCATTCAGCATCCTTTGTTTGACTCCGTGATTGTGGTCACCGATAG
Source organism: Pleomorphovibrio marinus (assembly GCF_003347495.1). Lineage (GTDB taxonomy): Bacteria > Bacteroidota > Bacteroidia > Cytophagales > Cyclobacteriaceae > Pleomorphovibrio > Pleomorphovibrio marinus. The sequence goes on along the minus strand of NZ_QCXY01000008.1, from coordinate 241,076 downwards.
AAGGCTATTGGACAAGCAATTGCGTGATAACATTAAAGATTTTTCAGAGGTAAAAAACATTGTTGCCCCGGCTTATTCCTCCAATGATTTGAAAAACAGCTTGGAGCAAGGCAAAAAGATCATCATCACCACCATACAGAAATTCCCCTTTATCGTGGATGGCATAGCGGATTTGAGCGACAAACGCTTTGCCGTCATTATAGACGAAGCCCACAGTTCACAAAGCGGTACGGCAGCAGGAACGATGAACCAGGCCATGGGAATCAATGAAGAGTCCTTCGACTCCGCTCAGGACAGGGAGGAGGAAGACACACAAGACAAAATCCTAAAAGCCATGCAGGCCCGAAAAATGAAGGGCAATGCCTCTTATTTGGCATTTACGGCTACGCCGAAAAATGCCACCTTAGAGCGGTTTGGGGAAAAACAGGAAGATGGTTCATTCCAACCTTTCCATTTGTATTCCATGAAGCAGGCCATTGAAGAAGGTTTTATACTCGATGTCCTGGCCAATTATACCACTTACAAAAGCTACTATGAAATAAAAAAGTCGATAGAAGACAACCCCCTTTTCGATACTAAGAAGGCACAGAAAAAACTGCGGGCCTATGTGGAGCGTGACAAACGCACCATTGCGACCAAGGCAGAAATCATGATGGAACACTTTATAAGCAAAGTGTATAACACCAAAAAGTTGAAGGGAAAGGCCAAGGGCATGGTGGTGACCCAAAACATTGAGTCCGCCATTCGCTATTATCTGGCCATCAAAAGGATCTTAGCCGATAAAGGAAATCCGTTTACTATTGCCATCGCTTTTTCTGGCAAAAAAATCGTGGATGGCCTGGAATACACTGAGGGAGATTTAAATGGTTTTGCAGAAAAAGATACTCGGGAAAAATTCGATTCGGAGGATTACCGGCTATTGGTCGTGGCCAACAAGTACCTTACGGGATTTGACCAGCCCAAGCTATGTACCATGTATGTGGATAAAAAGCTACAGGGAGTCATGGCCGTTCAGGCGTTGAGCCGACTGAACCGTGCAGCCGATAAATTGGGCAAAAAAACAGAGGACCTGTTTATCTTGGATTTTTTCAATCAGGTAGAGGATATCAAAGCTTCCTTTGACCCTTTCTACACTTCAACCTCCCTTAGCCGGGCCACGGACATCAACGTACTCCACGACCTGAAAGGGCTATTGGATGAAGTAGGCGTTTACGAAGGGGCAGAAGTAGAATCCTTCGTAGAAAAATATTTTGAAGGCATCGATGCACAGCAGCTTAGTCCAATCATCGATGTGGCCGCCAACCGATTCAACCATGAATTGGAACTGGAAGAGGATGAAAAAATAGACTTTAAAATTAAGGCCAAGCAGTTTGTGAAAATCTACGGACAAATGGCCTCTATTTTACCCTATGAAGTAGTGGAATGGGAAAAGCTGTTCTGGTTTCTAAAATTCCTGGTTCCGAAGTTGATTGTGAAAACCAAAGAAGATGAATTGGTGGACGAATTATTGGAATCGGTGGATTTGTCTACCTATGGACTAGAACGGACCAAGCTCAATCATGCCATTGGATTGGATGATTCGGCCTCGGAATTAGATCCCCAAAATCCTAATCCCAGGGGTCCGCATGGTGGTGACGAAGACAAGGATCCCCTAGATGAAATCATCAAAGCCTTTAATGAAAGGTGGTTCCAGGGCTGGAATGCCACCCCCGAAGACCAGCGGGTGAAATTCGTCACCTTAAGCAAGCACATCCAAGCGCACCCTGACTACCAATCCAAGGTAGCCGACAACACCGACACCCAAAACAGGGACTTGGCCTTTAAGAAAATATTGGATGAGGTGATGGGCAAACAGAGGAAAAAGGAGTTGGAACTGTATAAACTCTACGCCAAAGATGACTCCTTTTACCGGGCCTTTTTCGACACCATGAAAAGGATTATTGATAGTCCAAGCTTGGGAAGGTAAACGGCCTCTAACCTAATTTCAGATCCACTAATCCTTCTAATAGCAGCCAGTCTTATCCCTGTCTTTCTCGCCTCTAAGTCTGATTTGGTGCATAGTTCATTTACACGAAACCCGGTTCATAAATGTGTTTGAATACAGGTTTTAGGGCTCATACCAATGGGTAGAATTGCACTTTCCTGTTTTCTCAAAACTGTAGTAGTTAGTATAGTTATTTCTTAAATTTGTGCCATGTATTACCGAAGGAAATTGTTGCTAGGAATATTAGAGGAATTTGATGGGGTTTTGTCTCATACCAAACTCCAAAAAATACTCTTGCTGGTAACTAGAAAACAGGCAAAAAAATCCTATGATTTTGTTCCTTATAAATATGGAAGCTTTTCATTTCAGGCTAATCAAGATTTATCTACCTTGTCCAAAAAGGAAGTTGTAATTGATAAAACGAATACTTTTGGTTCTGATTGGATTAATAACTCAGTTGAATCCTTTTTTCCTACCCTGAAAAAAGAAGATCAAGCTGCAATTAAGCAAACAAAAGAAGAGGTTGCAGGATTAAATCAGAAGGAACTGGTAAAATACACTTATATCAAGTATCCCTATTTTGCTATAAAGAGTCAAATTGCTGATGAACTCTTAACAGACAAAGAGCTTGAAAAGGTTAACGCACAAAAAAGAAGTTTTGACAATCCCGCATTTTTTACGATTGGGTATGAAGGGATCAGTCTTGAGACATATTTGAATAAACTCATAATTAATGATGTAAAATTGCTTTGCGATGTTCGTAAGAATCCATTGAGCATGAAATTTGGTTTTTCAAAGAGTCAGTTGAAAAGAGCCTGCGAAAGCGTTGGGATCGAATATTTACACATTCCTCAATTGGGTATTGACTCAGAAAAGCGGGTAGACTTAAAAACAATAAACGATTTCAATAAGCTTTTTGATGAATATGAAAAAACCACCCTTGTTAATAATAGGGTAAAATTGGAGGAAATTTATAATCTGACAGGAAAATATAAGCGAATTGCAATTACTTGTTTCGAAAAAGAACCTTGTATGTGCCATAGAAGTAGAGTAGCAAATGCATTAAAACAACTTCCAAACTGGACCATTGATCAAAAAAACTTGTAATGCCCAAGGAGAAAGTATTAATTACCGTCAAAACCTATCCTTCACTTTCCGCCAAATATGATGAACTTGTTTGTACAGCAGGATTCAAAGAAGACGGTACCTGGATAAGAATTTACCCCATCCAGTTTCGTAAGAAGAAATACAGCCAGCAATATTCAAAATATCAATGGATTGAGATTGACCTTGTCAAGAATACCTCTGATTTCAGAAAGGAAAGTTACCGTCCGGTAAGCCACGATACTGAAATTAAAATTTTAGGAGAAATCAAGCCTGACGGCGATGATTGGAAAGACAGGCGAAAAGTCGTTTTGAATAATGTCTATACAAGCCTAAGTGAATTAATTTCTGAGGCTAAAAATAAAGAAATAGGCACTTCATTAGCAGTTTTTAAACCATCTCAAATTTTAGATCTTGAAATTAAAAGCGTGGATAGGGAATGGAGCAAGGAAAAACTTGATAAGTTAAATCAACTCAACTTATTTGAGTCTTCTGACAAGGAAGGTAAATTTCAAGTAGTAAAAAAACTTCCCTATAAATTCTCATACAAGCTTAAAGATGTGGAAGGAATATCCAGTACAATGATGATCGAAGACTGGGAAATTGGTCAACTTTTCTGGAACTCACTAAATAGAAATGGTGGGGAGGAGAAACTTGCTTGTGCAGATGTAAGGAAGAAATACTTCGATGATTTTGCACGAACCAAAGATTTATATTTGTTTCTTGGAACTACTAAACTTCATCATAATACTGCTCCCAACCCGTTTGTAATTATTGGGACATTTCACCCAAAACCTACCACTCAAACGTCATTGTTCTAATGGCAGTCCTACAAAGAAAGATATATTTATCTTCTCAATAAAAAAACTTCCACAAGTTGTTAACTATTAGTCAGCTCCAAAAAGTTTCTGTTTTTAAAATATGAGTTTTTTTGAAAAAAATACTTGATAGACAAATCTTAATTTTCCACACCCCTCAATCTGGCCCCTGAGCGTAGTCAAAGGCCAATCCCCATATAGATAGGTGGATGATGATGGTTTGATGGTTCGATGTTGATAAATTCAACAAATTCCATAGTAGTATGGCCACCCCCTTATATATTGTCCCATAGGGTCTACATATGGTGGGAAAAAATGGTAAAAACCCCAAATAATCGAGACCTTTAACGAACGTTGGTTAAAATAATTCCCCTATTTATTGACAACCCAATCACTTCCCAAACTTACTCCAATCAATGGCCTGAAATAGCTGCCCAATCCCTTTCAGGACATTTTCCACCGCCTCCTCATTTTCTACCGGCAATTTGAGGTAGGTCTTGCCGGTTTGGGAATCCTTCTCGGTGAGGGAACTTACCATGGCCTTGGTCTGGGCCGGGCTGCCCAGCACTTTTGAAAGCTGGCTCATCCATTCCATGCCCGTGGACCCGGTTTCCTGTTTAGGGGGTGGTGCGGGTTTTGGATTTGGTTTTTCAGGAATATCGGTATCAAATAGCCCCAATTGTATAATTTGATCGGATTCTCTTTTATCGGATGATGGAGCCGTTTGGTAAGGTTCCTCATTTTTTTCCTCATTCTCAGGTTCTGGAACGGATGCCTCGGTGAAGGTTTGCTTTTCATCCACCATGGTTTCGACACTGTTCATAAACTGCTTGAACCTGTCCTCCTGCATCAGGATGGTATCGTCCCCTGCATCCAATACCCCCTCGGCCATGGAGGATTTAAATTTCAGCACATCCAACATGCGGTGCTCGATGCTGTCAGTCGTCACCAAATTGATGATGTTCACTTTTTTCTTTTGGCCTATTCTGTAGATTCTGGCAATCCTTTGCTCCAAAACGGCCGGATTCCAAGGGATATCCAGATTGATCAGATAGGCCGCTGATTGCAGGTTCAGACCAACACCTCCGGCATCGGTACTCAGAAAAACCTTACACTCCGGATCCTTGAGAAAGTTGTCCAATAGGGATTTCCTGTCCTTGGAAGGGATACCGCCGTGCAGGTTCTCGTAGTGGATGCCCATATCATCAAGTTCTCGGGCCACCAATCTTGTCATCCGTTCCCATTGGCTGAAAATAACCACCTTCTCCCCTTGCATCTGGAAGATTTCCTCGAGAATTCCCATCAGTTCGGCTATCTTGGTATCATGCCTTGTCTGCTGGTCAAGTATATAAGTGCTGTTGCAGACCATCCGCATCATGTTGAGGTTGATCATCAACCTTTGCCGGTCCTTTTCAGGGAGAAATCCCATTTTTCTCCATTTGTTGACCAATCGGCAAACCAAATCGTAGCTTTCGTTGTGGACCTCTCTTTGTTTGTCCGTCATGATTACAAAGAGGTTCTTGTCCTGCCTGCTCGGCAATTGCTGAAGCACCATCCTCTTAGTCCTGCGGATCAGGATATCCGAAAGTATGTTTCCGATTTTGTTCAGGTCCTTATATCCGATGACCTTGCTTGTTTCCGGTTCGGTAACCTGATGGTCATGTAGGAACCTGTAAAGAGCTCCCAACCTGAATGGATTGATAAATTGGACGACGGAATACAGTTCTTCCAGTTTATTCTCCAGTGGTGTTCCCGTAAGGACTATGGCATACTCGGACTCCAGTTTTTTGATGTTCTGGGATATTTTGGCTTTCCAGTTCTTGATCCGTTGGGCTTCATCCAGAATGATCAGGTCAAATTCAGTGGCATTGATCACGTCCAGGTCATTGCCCACGGTATGGTGCCCGACGATTTTATAGAACATATTATCATCCGCATATTGAGGATCCCTTTTTAACTTTAGCCCTTCTATGACATGTACGGTACTGTCGGTGAATTTCTCAATTTCAGATTTCCACTGGTACTTAAGGGAAGTGGGGCATACGATCAGGACTTTTTGGATGCCGAATTCCTTTTTCAAAACCTCGGAAGCTGCAATGGCCTGAAGGGTCTTGCCCAATCCCATTTCATCTGCAATCAAAGCCCTTCCTGCTTCAACGGCAAATGCTACACCTTTCTTTTGATAAGGGTGAAGTTCCGCTTTGATGTACTGAGATAACAAACCGTTTTCCAGTCCATTTTGATTTTTCCAGATCCAGGCCTTCCTTCTGTTTTTTTCTCTTACCTCAAAAATATAGGTCAGGGCATCCTCATAGCAGCGGAAGGAACCTTGAATGCTCTTGGCTTCTGTCAGGAATTCATCAAACTTTTCAAAAGCGGTGGATTTGATTGTTCCGTTTTCTGAGAAGTATTTCTTGGAAAGTGCGTTGAGCTTACGTGCTTCTTCGCTTCCAATCCTAATTTTGACCTTTCTTTCATCAGGCCCATATTCAAGGTAAACAGAACTATAGGTGGGTTGGAAGTTTCCTTTGCTGAATTGGGAATGGGTTGATTTTTTTCGTTGGATTTGGCCGATGACCGCTTCTATGTGTTTACAGGTTCCCAAACCGTTGGTCTTGAAATCGTAACAGGTGCAGAAATTGAAATTTTTGCCGGAGGCTATTTCCTCCGGGTTGCTTCTGATGGCCACTTTATAGGAATTGTCGGTCTGAGGATTGTAAACCGAATAGTCCGAAAAAACTGCCTCAGCACCAAGGTTGGTTATGCTGAATTCCTGCAGGCTCGCAAATTGCCGACGCAGCCCTATCTGCCATTCATCTAAACTCAGATTGTCCGGTTTCCTATGGTAGGGAATCGTGTTTTTCTTTTTTTCCGATTTGTTGGACTTGGATTTTTTGGCTTTGGCGGTCATGAAAAATGGGCTTTAAATTTATGCCATAAACTTATTCAATTTTGGTGGTTCTTACTTATCCAACACTAATTTTATCCTCTCCCTGGCTTCACTTTTCCTTTTATGTTGAAGTTATTTGGTTCATTCCAAACGAACCATTCATTTTTTTACCAACAAAAAAAGATTGGAAGTTCTTCCAGTTTTAAGTTACCTTTAAATGCAATCAGATTTAGTAAAAGTCTTTTGCGAGAAAAAGGTTGTAATTTAAACCTATACCTTTCACATTTGAACCCCATTGGGAAGGCTTCTTGAACAAAATGCTTGTTAATAAATCATTAAGAAATTAGTTTTTAATTTGTTGCAACTCGAAAAAACATCATTTTCAAGATAAAAAAAAGACTTTTCGATTACATATGAGGCGGAGAAAATTCTAATTTGCATAAAATAATTACTATTAATAACCCTGAATTGCTATTACTAATGTCCTCAAATTATTATATTTGCAAACTGCGAAAAGCGGACTGAAAAAAATGGTTAAAATAAAAAAACAACTGATTTGAAATTTTCTATTGGTCTTTAGATATAAAAAAAAACAATTTGTGGGTTGATGGTAAAAGATTACTTTCCAAAAAATAGATACCATTATAGATAGAATCGCAAAACATGTCTATTTTTACTAAAATAACTAGTATACGGTATATATTATAAATCCTAAACTACTGACAAAATTTAGAGGCTTGGTCACAAGGTTATTCCATTATCGGCATACAGCGGATAATAATTAAATTTAAACAACAAATATAATTTCTCAAACTATAGGAAAGTAAAATTGTATGACATAAATTATTGACAATTTATAGTTTTTTTTTAAAGATAATATTAAATAAAAAAACTTGCTTTAATGATCAAAAAACATATAGATCTGTAATAAAGAGAGGCATCACAAACCAGCATATAAAATGAGTGAAAATTTAGCTCCAGTAGTACTTTTCGTTTATGGAAGATTGACTGAAACGAAAAGCACGATACAAAATCTTCAAGAAAATTTTCTTGCGAAGGACACTGAATTGTTTATTTTTTCTGATGGAGCCAAAAAAGAAAAAGATGTTTTAAAAGTAAAGGGGGTTCGTGATTATATTCATACAGTAAATGGATTCAAAAAGGTTACAATTATAGAACAAGATCAAAATAAAGGACTTGCCAAGTCTATTATAGATGGAGTAACACAAATTATTACCCAATATGAAAAAGTTATTGTTCTCGAAGACGACTTGCTCACTTCAAGAAATTTTTTGAACTATATGAACCAAGCCCTTGATCACTATAAAAATGACAACCGTATATTATCGATATCAGGATTTTCGTATAAAGATTGTATTCCCAGAGATTACCCCTATGATTCTTCCTTTGGGTACAGGGCTTCATCTTGGGGTTGGGGGACATGGCGAGAAAAATGGACAGAGGTTGATTGGAGCGTGAAAAACTATGCAGACTTTAGATTTAACCTTTTTAGGAGATTGAGATTTAACCGTGGTGGAAGTGATATGAGCCATATGCTATCAAAGCAGATGAAGGGCAAAATAAACTCATGGGCTATACGGTTCTGCTATCACCAATTCGAAAACGACATGTATGATGTGTTTCCGAAAGTTTCCAAGATAACAAATATTGGTTTTGGTGCAGAGGGTGAAAACTGTGACTTCAAAAACTTTGAAGACGAAATAGACACCTCCGATAAAGCTTCTTTTGTGTTTCCTACAGAAACAAAAATTGATCCAGTGATTGTAAAAAACTTCAAAAAGCACAACAGCCTATACGTCAGGGCTAAAAGAGTTTTTACCAGGATTATAAAAAAAGATTTATAGTGAAAATTTTATTAGTCCATAATAAATACCAACAAAAAGGTGGAGAAGACATTGTTTTTGAAGCAGAAGCCAGAATGCTCTCAAATCATGGCCATCAGGTAATTACTATGGTATTTGATAATAATTTAATAAAAGGTTATCAAAAATTCAGTTCCTTTTTCAATTCTTTTTTTTCAATACATTCTTTTATTAAGATAATAAAGACGATGAAAAAAGAGAATCCTGATGTATTGCACATACACAATATGTTTTTCAAAGCTTCGCCTTCCGTTATTTATGCAGCCAAATTTTGTAGAATACCAGTTATTTTAACACTCCATAATTTCCGTCTTATTTGCCCGAGTGGTACATTATTACATGAAGGAAAGATTTTCGAGGATAGCCTAAAAGAATACTTCCCTCTTACAGCAGTTAGAAAAAAGGTATACCGAAACTCTACATATCAAACTCTGGCATTGGCATTAAATTTAACATTTAATAAATCTATAGGTACTTGGAATAGAATTGACAAATACATCTTTTTAACTCATTTTTCAAAGGATATATTTAAAAGGTCAACTTTAAAAATTGATGAAAAGAAATTTGTGGTTAAACCAAACTTTGTAGAAGACAAAGGATTTAATCTTATAAAAGACGAATACTATATATTTATTGGAAGGTTGAGTGAGGAAAAAGGAGTAGATGTGATGTTGGATGCTTTTTCAAAAATGGATAAAGAACTTATAATTGTGGGATCCGGGCCAAAAGATAAAAAAACCAGGGATATCTCTTTAGCAAAGGATAATATTAATTTTGTTGGGAATAAACCCCACGATGAAGTAATTGGTTTGCTTAAAAATGCTAAAGCCCTAATCTTCCCATCCATTTGGTACGAAACATTTGGAATGACCGTGATTGAAGCTTTTTCATGTGCAACTCCCGTAATTGCGTCAAAGATTGGTTCTATGAATGAGTTAATCAACCCCGGGGTCAATGGTTTGTTTTTTGAACCAGGAAATTGTGATAGTTTAATGGATGCAATTTGTGAGCTTGAACAGAATTTGGAAGCTCAAAAAAATATGAGGAGGAATGCAAGGGACTCTTTTGAGAAAAATTTCTCTTGCGAAATCAATTATCCTCAGATAATTGCAATATATGAGAGTACACTCAATTCTGCTGAGTTAGGCGCTAGTTTATGATCAGTCCCATAATAGAGGCAAGTAATAGGGAAAACACCCTTAAAACCACCCTGAGAATGATAGTCATGAAAATGGCAAATGATTTTGCCCGGCCTTAGCAGCAATACCTTCAGAAACAGGTTAGTAACCCAGCACTGTTCCCAAAATGGAAAACACCGGAATTTTGAGTACTAAAATGGTACTGATGACAGAGTAGAATTCAATGTCGTTGAAGGATTCCCTATTAAAAGGGGCCGTTTTGTACGTATAGAACACTATTGGTTTAAAGCGGGTCGGAAAAAGTTAACCCCTTGCAGTAGTTGACCCTACGATAATTGAAAAGGACAGGGGAAGGTTGTTTTTTCTAGGAGTGAATTCTTTCCAAAAAAGGCAAGTTTCACCCTCCTTCACTATGCAGGAAATATCCCAAATGGCAGTCTGAATTAGCTATAAAGACACCTATAGAAATAACCCAAGAGCCATAGATTTTATCAATGGAAAAAAAATTTCAATCTGTATATTTTTTAATATCTTAGGGAAGAATTAAGAAATTAAAAACCAAAAATCAATTACGCTATGGCTAGTAACAATAATCAAGATGCGAAGGTCTCCGATATGAGTAAGTCGGAGGCAAAGTGTCCCTTTTTGCACGGCCCCTTGAACCAAAGTGCAGGTGAGGGAACCAGAAACACCGACTGGTGGCCCAATCAGTTGAAGGTTAACATACTTCGTCAACATTCCAACCTTTCAAACCCACTTGGGGAAGAATTCAATTATGCGGAGGAATTTAAAAAACTGGATCTTGCCCAGGTGAAAAAAGATCTTGTGGAAACATTGACCACTTCCCAGGACTGGTGGCCCGCAGATTATGGCCACTACGGTCCTTTCATCATCCGAATGGCTTGGCACAGCGCAGGTACCTACAGGATCTCTGATGGCCGTGGAGGTGGCGGCACCGGATCCCAACGATTTGCCCCACTCAATAGCTGGCCGGACAATGCCAATCTGGACAAGGCCCGTCTTTTACTTTGGCCAGTGAAAAAAAAGTATGGCAACAAACTATCTTGGGCGGATCTGATGATCCTTGCCGGAAACTGCGCACTAGAATCCATGGGGCTTAAGACGACCGGATTTGGTGGTGGACGAGAAGATGTATGGGAACCTGAGGAGGATATCTATTGGGGCTCAGAAACCGAATGGCTGGGCGACAAAAGATATACCGGAGACAGGGTCCTGGAAAATCCTTTGGGCGCTGTTCAAATGGGTTTGATTTATGTAAACCCAGAAGGTCCCAATGGAAAGCCTGACCCGGTAGCTGCTGCCAGGGATATCCGTGAGACCTTTGGCAGAATGGCCATGAACGATTACGAAACCGTGGCTCTTATAGCTGGAGGACACACTTTTGGGAAAACCCACGGAGCAGCTGATCCTACAAAATATGTGGACAGAGAACCAGCAGGAGCCAGCATTGAAGAGCAAAGCATGGGATGGAAAAACACATTCGGTTCGGGCAACGCCGGCAACACCATAACCAGTGGACTGGAAGGTGCTTGGACCACTTCCCCTACCCAATGGAGCAATAATTTTTTTGAAAACCTATTTGGGTTCGAATGGGAGTTGACTAAAAGCCCTGCAGGAGCGTTTCAGTGGAAACCCAAAGATGGTGCAGGGGAAGGCACGGTACCAGATGCCCACGATCCTTCGAAAAAGCACGCCCCATTTATGCTCACCACAGACCTGGCACTAAAAATGGATCCGGAATATGAAAAAATATCTAGGCATTTCTTCGACAATCCGGATGAGTTTGCAGATGCTTTTTCCAAAGCTTGGTTTAAATTGACGCACAGAGATATGGGGCCAAAAGTGCGTTATCTAGGACCGGAAGTTCCTGAGGAAGATTTCATCTGGCAAGACCCCATACCGGAAGTAGATCATGAAATAATCAATGATAATGATGTCGACCTATTAAAAAGGAAAATCCTAGAATCAGGGTTAAGCATATCTGAACTGGCCACTACCGCCTGGGCCTCTGCTTCTACCTTCCGTGGGTCAGACATGCGTGGTGGAGCAAATGGAGCACGAATTCGCTTTGCCCCACAAAAATCTTGGGAAGTGAACCAACCAAGTCAATTGGCCAAGGTTCTCGATAAACTAGAAGGAATACAGGAAACATTCAATGGCTCTCAATCAGGAAACAAGAAGGTCTCCTTGGCAGATCTCATCGTATTGGGGGGATGTGCAGCCGTAGAAAAAGCAGCAAAGGATGCTGGTCATGACGTAAAGGTTCCTTTCCGCCCAGGTCGCGCAGATGCCCTTGAAGATCAAACCGATGTGGAGTCCTTCGAAGCCCTTGAACCCATAGCCGATGGATTCAGGAATTATGTCAAAGCAGAATTCTCAGAAAAAACGGAAGATCTTTTAGTGGACAAAGCTCAGTTGCTGAAACTTACCGCTCCTGAAATGACGGTTTTGGTAGGAGGAATGCGGGTGCTTGACACCAATTATGACGGTTCCAAGCATGGGGTGTTTACGGATCGACCCGGAAAACTAACGAATGACTTCTTCCAGAACCTGATCGATTTTGATATCACCTGGAAAGCCACTACGGAGAAAAAGGATAGATTTGAAGCACAAGACAGGAAGTCTGGAAAAGTAAAATGGACCGGAACCCGTGCAGACCTAATTTTCGGTTCCAATTCCGAACTTAGGGGAATTGCGGAGGTATATGCCGCTGACGGTGCAGAGAAAAAATTCGTCCAGGATTTTGTAGCTGCTTGGGACAAGGTCATGAATTTGGACCGGTTTGACTTGGTAAAATAATAATTGATAGTTTTATTTAGTGGGTGGCTCTTAGGAGTCACCCATTTTATGGATAAAATGAACCCCTCTGATTTTAGATTAAAACAGAAAAGGGAGTCCTAGAATGACTCCCTTAAAAGCAACTATGCTTGCATGCAAATCACCTGGATCTCACTTCCCTACGCATAAAGGAATAATAAGCCAAGGCAAAGCAGGAAACAGTTGCCAAAATCAAGCCTGTCAATTGCGCCCAAACCAATAAGAGGCTCTGCCCCAAAGGAAGGGGACTAGGCACGGTACCCACTACTTGTTCGGAAGTCAGTGGTCCCAGACTCCTTACAGAAGGCATAAGCAGTGTGGTAGTGGCATCACTATATAGTTGACTAGGCACAATACGCATCAAATTCGTGATGAATTGTTGGTACCGAATGATTTGATCTGGGGAGGCAAACTGGCCAGGAGCGGTAGCATTGGCAATAAAGTTCACGATAATGCCATAAAACACGGTAAAAAACAACCAAACCGCAATGGTACAAAGCGCAGAGGTGGCAGCTTGCTTGAATTTGACCGAAAAAAGGATGGACAAATTTAACCAAAACCCCACGTAGCAAATGGTGACAAAGGTGAATATCAGTATCCTGAGAAACTCTTCGGGAGTAGGGGGAATACCGATCTTGAGAATGCCAATGCTCATGAATATCAAGGTAAGCCCTGTGAATAGAACCGAAATTACCAAAAGGCCTCCAGTGAATTTCGCATTGATCCACTGGTCCCTGTAAATGGGTTGTGACAGCACCCTAGCCATTGTCCCTCTGGTTTGCTCGGAGTTGATGGCATCAAAACCCAATCCTATACCCAACAGTGGACCCAGAAAACTGATAAAAACCACAAAGGAGGGCAATCCCGAGCCCGATGCGGAGAACAGCTTCAGGAAAAAAAAGCTACCCTCAGGGTCGTTTGCTGATATCGAGTCTTTAAAGTGCATGAGTCCAGTAATTAGAGAACCCGCACAGGCTATCGTAATGATAGCCACCAGTATGACCAATCTCCAGCTCCTAATATGGTCAACCACCTCCTTATTCACAATCACCCAAAACGGATGAGGTACTTTGGTAGATAGCTTTTCGGCTTTTGTGGTTGCCTTGGTATTTGGTAAAGTCAGGGATGGAATACTCATCCCTGACATATACATTTTAGCTTGATTGATGAACTTCATGGGATGTAGTATTTTCAAAGTAACGTTGATAAATATCATCCAACCCGTAGGTTTTCTTGCTGAGGTGAGTTAACTGCGCTCCAGATGCCACTATGGCCTGAGCAATCTCAGAGGTTCGATCCATTGAGCAGCCGATATGAAGTAAGCCCTCAGCCAACAAATTGATTTCTTTCACCCCCGGAACCAGATTTAACTTCTCTTTTAGCTTATCGTTATCGACTTCTTCCTGGATGCCGCCAACCCGTGCCTCAATTAGGAAGGGATGTTTGGAAATCAGTTGTGAAGACAGGGACTCTACGTCGCCGGATGCAATTAACTTCCCACTAACAAAGAGCCCTACCCGGGTACAGATTTGTTGTACCTGGTGGAGATGATGAGAGGAAAGCAATACGGTAAGGCCTTTTTCCTTGCTTAGCCGGACAATCAACTCCAAAAGCTCCTTTACTCCCTTGGGGTCAATACCCAGTGTAGGTTCATCCAATATGATCACCTCTGGATCCTTTACCAGCACATCCGCCAATCCCAACCTTTGGCGCATGCCCCTGGAATATTTGCTGACTTTTTTTTCGGCATGGGGTCCCAAGCCTACTTTATTTAACAGTTCTGAGGTCTTTCCGTAAGCAAGCTTATCACTTTGCCCGTTTAGTCTAGCAGTGAAAAGCAAATTTTCAAACCCGCTCAACTCATCATAAAACCCCACGTCTTCCGGAAGGTACCCCACCTTTCGTTTCACCTCTACCGGCTGTTTGGTGGCATCAAGCCCACATACCTTTACGGAACCAGAGCTTGGCTCAGTAAGCCCGAGCATCATGAGGATGGTAGTGGATTTACCAGCACCATTGGGACCCAGCAACCCAAAAACCTCTCCTTTCTGAATGCTGAGGCTGAGGTTATCCACTGCCTTAAATTCTCCGTACTGCTTAGTAAGGTTTACTAGTTCGATAACCTGCTCCAAGACCTACCTCCTTCCGTATTTTTTGAACAACTGGAAAACACCACCAAAAACCCCTAAAATAAGCATGATGCCTAGCCATCCCCAAACCACAGGGGTTTTTACGGAGACTCGGAATGCGGCTTTCTCCGACACATCAGGGTTATTTGCTTCAAGGGTAGCCATATAATCACCAGCTATTGCTTTTTTTGAAGCTTGTATGGTAGCATACACTTTGGCATTTTCCCCAGGTTCAAGCGACTTGATCTCATTTGGCTCAAAAACCACATCCCAGTCCACCGGGGCTCTTTTGTCCAACTTAATGTCATTCACGGTTGAGGACCCGTTATTCTTCACCAATAATTCCAGCCGCTTTTTCCCTCCGGCGGTCACGTTGGTACTTAACAAGCCTGTAGGTGTAGTCAATTCTATTTCATAGTTCCCTTTCACGGCTGCCTCCAGTTCTAGGTCCGCAGAAGTGGACCTGGTTACTGCCTGTATGGGAATTTTATAGTTGCCGGCTTTAATTTTTTTGGGGGGAGAAACCTCCACTGCCACATCCAAGGTCTGGTTGGCTTCCACATTTACGGAACTCACCTGCTTGCCATTGGCACGGAAACTTACATTCCAACCCCTGGGTGCATCAGACCTCAATGCATAAAACTGTGGCTCTGAAGTCATGTTTCTCAGCTTTGCATTGTAGGAAAAAGTAGCGTTGGAATGCCCTTCTACATTAGGCTGGGTACTGGTAAACTCCGACTTAAAGGTGCCGGTCTCGGAAACGGTAACAACAAGGGGAAGTGACGTTAAACCCTGAGCCACCACCTGGAATTTATAAACCCCTTTTTCTACCTGATGTGGGACATCCACTTTTAGGGACAAGGTTTTCTTCTCCCCGGGCATCACTGCTACCTTTCCAATAGTCCATCCCCCAGATTTTAGGGAATGCTCCCATCCATCGGGAACACCCGAAAGCGAAACCCCTACATTCTTGATAGAACCTGAATTGTTGATAACGTCCACACTGTAATCAATCGATTCCCCAGGTGGTACGGTTATTTCAGGATAAGGGGTGTATAAAGCCACAGTATTGGCAAATACTGAGTGGCCACCGAACGTCATCATCCACATGAAGTGGGCCATAGCTACAAAGAGCATTTTTGTACGGACTGACAGTAAAAAACCTTTCATAATCTTTTAGTATCTTAATTGTACACGGTTCAAAACTAAATAACAGGAGAAAAATTGTAAATGGTCAAAATGTTAAAAAATGTTAACAAATTTAATTTTGATATTGGGAAGTAAATCACCCAAAACTGCTATTGTGATTTTTTTATTGCTATATATGTAGGTATTTAACGAATTATCAGAATACCTCTCAAATTGTCATCAATCTCTAGAAGCAGGAAAAAAAATGGTGATTTTGATCACTTTCTGTAAAAAAACCAACCCTAAGCAGCCTCTGCAATAACTCCCAATACACTGCTTACGTAAATCAGAATAAACAAGCAACAAATGCGCACCGCCAAGATTATTGAATGTCCTCGGGATGCCTTACAAGGCCTAGGGAGGTTTGTCTCCACCCACCAAAAAATAGCTTGGATAAACCAATTGTTGAAAGTAGGTTTTGACACGCTTGATTTTGGTTCTTTTGTGAGCCCAAAGGCGATCCCTCAGATGAAGGATACGGTAGAAGTCCTGGAAGGCTTGGAACTCGAAGACTCCTCCTCTAAATTATTGGCCATAGTAGCAAACACCCGAGGGGCCCTAGAAGCTGGTAAGTTTCCTCAAATCCATTATTTAGGTTTTCCTCTCTCCCTTTCAGAAACCTTTCAGCTTAGAAACACCAATAAAAGCATAGAAAAGGCCAAATCCGAAATGTATGAAATTCATGAAATTTGCATGAAAAAAGAGAAAGACTTGGTGGTTTATTTGAGTATGGGTTTTGGAAATCCCTACGAGGACGCCTATCACCCAGATATGGTACAAGGATTCGTTGCAGACTTGGTTTCAAATGGCATTTCCATCATTTCCTTTGCCGACACCGTTGGAATTGCCGGCCCCAAAGACATAAAGGATGTAATTACCCCAAACATCTCCCAATTCTCCAACGTGGAATTTGGGGTACACTTGCATAGCAGACCTGAAAACTGCATGGAAAAACTTTTGGCAGCCTATGAGGCAGGCTGCAGAAGGTTCGATGGCGTAGTTAATGGAGCGGGAGGTTGTCCCATGGCCATAGACGAATTAGTGGGGAATACACCCACAGAGCTGATTATCCGCCTTCTTGAAAACCATAACCACCCACTAAAGATAGATAAGGGTGCCCTCGCAAAAAGCAAGGAACTGGCAATCCCCATTTTTGAAATTGACAATAACTGCCATTAATCCAGCATGGTGTATTTTTTACCGGGTAATGATTTAATGATCCCCTGAAATTCCAAATTCAATAACCTTGCGGCCAAAGCAGAAATGGGCAAGGAGGTTTCCCAGCTCAACCTGTCAATTTCCATTGCCCCATGATCCAAAAGTACTTGCACGATCCCCCGTTCGGAATGCTCTAAGCTATCCAGGTCGAATTTGGCGGGTGATGTTGCTTCTTGAGAATTGCCCTTCCCATGCCAAGACAGGGATTCTTCAAGTTCTTTTGGACCCATATAGATACTGGCTTTCATACTCCTAATCAGGTTATTACAGCCTTCACTATAAATGCTTTGTAAATTACCGGGTACTGCAAACACCTCCCTGTTATAACTATAGGCAATTTCCGCGGTGATAAGGGCTCCCCCTTTTTTTGCTGCCTCTACCACTATGAGTGCGTCTGACATACCTGCGATTATCCTGTTTCGTTGGGGAAAATTGGATGGGTTTAACGGTGCATCTGATCGATATTCCGAAACCAGTCCGCCATCATTCAGCATCTGATTTGCGATGGGCTTATGGAGGGAAGGGTAAATTTTGTCTATAGGGGTGCCCAAAACAGCAAGGGTAGGCAAGCCAAAATTCAATGCTGCCCTATGAGCTTCAATATCGACTCCATAGGCTAAGCCACTGACCACAGTAGGCTGATAGGGGATCAAGTCCTCCACGATTTTGCTGGTTACTGCCCTTCCGTATGCTGTAGCATTTCTCGTGCCTACTATGCCAATACTACGATGGGGATTTAGGTTAACATTTCCTTTGGTAAACAAAATCACCGGAGCGTCAGGCAGGCCTTTCAGGCGCTGTGGGAATGCGTCGTCCCAAAAGGAAACCACCTGAGTCCCCAGCTTAATTGCTTCTTCGAGTAGAGATGCGGCTTGCTTTAAATATACCTGCTTTGCTGCGTGGTAGGATAATAATTTTGGCCCAATTCCCGGAATTTTGCCTGCTTTCCCCTTGCTCATTTCAAAAAACTGCTTGGCAGAACCACTGTAGCTTATGATATTTTTGAATATTCCCGGGCCAATCTTCGGGATGAGGCTGAGCGCTACATTATAAAGCAGGTCATCTTGAAAAGGTTTCGTCATCTAATTTGCTCCTGATTTCTATCAAAAAACTTTTGATCTCCATAAGCCGCTGTATCATAGAGGCCTTATCCTGCAGCCTATAATGCTCATTTTTAATGATTTCCTGAGCACCCTGCAAAGTGTATCCCTTTTCCTTTACCAAATGATATATAAGTTGGATCTTTTCTATATCATCCTTGGTAAACCTGCGGTTTCCTTTTTTGTCCTTTTTGGGTTTGATGATGTCAAATTCACCCTCCCAATAGCGTATAAGGGAAGTGGCCACTTTGAATTTTTCGGCTACTTCACCAATCGAAAAATACTTTTTCTCTATTTCTTTCTCCTTGTAGGGCAATGCTTGGTTGGTTTTAAAATTGCTGAATCAAAAATAAAAAAAAATTAACACAAAAAGCCTTCCAGAACTCCAATAATATATCGGTCTGGAAGGCTTGTGATGTTAAAGAATACGATTGCTTATAATAATCTCTAGGATAGTGACTGGTTTTCCCTGGACGCCAGTTCCAAAATCTTATCAAACTCTGAGGGCTCCAAATCCTTGAAGAAATAATTTACGGGGTTTACATATTTCCCGTCTTTAATAACTTCATAATGGACGTGAGGGGCAGTGGATGAGCCGGTGTTGCCCACGGTACCTATTTGGTCCCCACGCTTCACTTTTTGTCCCGCCTTCACGTTAAAGTCATTCATGTGCGCGTACCTGGAAGTAAACCCAAATCCATGATCAACCATAATATGCTTACCATACCCTCCGAATTCTGTTCTGACCATGGACACCACTCCATCTCCAGTTGCATAAATAGGGGTGCCTTTTGGGGCAGAAAAGTCAACTCCGGTGTGCATCTTTCTTACCTTCAATATGGGGTGTATCCTCATCCCATATCCCGAAGCAAGCCTATTTAGCTCCTCATTATGAATTGGCTGTATGGCCGGTATAGATGCCCAGTATTCCTCCTTATTTAAGGCCGTTTCGGAAAGTTCGTCATAAGACCTGGATTGTATATATAACTGTTTCTTCAGGGATTCTACCTTTTCCATCGTGGAGACGATGAGGTATTCCTGCTTCAATCCTTTTTCCTTTATTTCTTTAAACCTGTCTGTACCTCCATACCCCGCTTTTCTTACCGAGGAAGGGATGGGCTCAGATTCAAAAATTACCCGGTAAAGGTTGTCGTCCCTTTCTTGAAGGTCTTCCATCATCGCGTTAAGCTTACTCACTTCTTGTTCGAGCAACTCATAATATAAATTCAATTCTTGATTCTCCCGCTTAAGCAGGAGCTCCTTTGGGCTGTCAAAATACATGTTAAAAACAATCAAAATGCCCACAGCAAAAAGTGAAGATAGAGATAAAAATCCAAGCACATTGAGGGTGATATCCCACTTACTCTTCACATACCTTTCATACTTACATGTCTTGGGATCGTAATAATATTTTATTCTACTCATCTGTAATTTGAATGATAAAACCTCTAATTTTGTATTCCTTTTGAAACCCCCTTGAGGTTAACTGATTAATTGGGATTATGTGTCCCGGGTGACAAAACGCAAAGTTAATCAATTAAACCATAAAGGCCTCGAAAATAATCAATTAAACATAAAAAACATGGATGCTAAGCTCATCAGGGAGAAATTTATTCATTTTTTTCAAAATAAACAACATCAACTTGTCACATCAGCTCCTATCGTTGTAAAAAATGACCCTACCTTGATGTTCACCAATGCGGGAATGAATCAATTTAAGGATTATTTCTTAGGAAACGAAACACCAAAGTCTTTACGTATAGCTAACAGCCAAAAATGTCTTAGGGTTTCAGGAAAACACAATGATTTGGAAGAAGTGGGTGTGGACACCTACCACCACACCATGTTTGAAATGATGGGAAACTGGTCTTTTGGGGATTATTTCAAAAAGGAAGCCATAGCTTGGGCTTGGGAGTTGTTGACTGAGGAATATGGGCTTGAGAAGGATAGGCTATATATAACTGTTTTCGGGGGGGATGAGGCTGAAGGGCTTGAAAAAGACCAGGAGGCACTGGACCTATGGAAAAACTGGATAGCGGAGGATCGCATCCTTTATGGCTCTAAAAAGGACAATTTCTGGGAAATGGGTGAAACCGGCCCCTGTGGTCCCTGTTCAGAAATCCATATTGACATTAGACCTGAGGAAGAAAGAAGGGCTGTTGATGGAAAAACACTGGTAAATGAAGATCATCCACAGGTGATCGAAATATGGAACTTGGTATTCATCCAATATAACCGGATGGCCAATGGTTCACTTACCCCTCTTCCCGCCAAACATGTGGATACCGGAATGGGGTTAGAACGGCTAGTGAGAGTGATTCAAGGTAAATTTTCCAATTACGACACCGACTTGTTTATTCCCTTTATCCGGAAAGTCGAAGAACTATGCGGCAAAAAATACGGGAAGGATGAAAAAACAGACATTGCCTTTCGGGTAATTGTGGATCATATCCGGGCGATTGCTTTTACTATAGCAGACGGGCAGTTGCCTTCCAACAACAAGGCGGGCTACGTAATTCGCCGCATACTAAGAAGGGGAGTAAGGTACGGATATACCTTCCTGGGATTTCGGGAACCTTTCCTATACCAGTTGATGGATGTATTAGCAGATACTTTTGGGGAAGTATACCCAGAGGTGAAGGACCAAAAATCCTTTATCTCAAAAGTCATCGAGCAAGAAGAAGCCTCCTTTCTTAAGACTCTAGAAAATGGACTAAAAAAACTGGAACAAATCACCTCCGGAATGGGAAAGCACTCTGATAAGGTGATTTCAGGAGAACTTGCTTTCGAATTATACGATACGTTCGGCTTCCCTTTAGACCTCACTTCCTTAATCGCCCGCGAAAACGGATTCTCGGTAGATGAAAAAGGTTTCCAAAATGCAATGGCCCAACAGAAAGACCGATCTAGGTCAGCTGCCGGCTTGGAAACTGGAGATTGGGTCATCCTGCAGGATGCTGGAGAAGTTAACTTTGTAGGTTATGAGCAGTTGGAGTCAACAGCCAAAATCCTTAGGTACCGAGAAATCAAAGATAAAAAAGGCAAACAATACCAGATGGTTTTGAGCCAAACCCCCTTCTATGCAGAAAGCGGGGGGCAGGTAGGTGATACTGGAATCATTAGTAATGAAAGGGAGACTATCAAAGTAGTGGACACCAAAAGAGAAAATGACCTTATCGTACACATTGTGGATAAAATTCCACAATTTCCACACCTGGAGGTACATTGCGAAGTAGACCAGGACCAAAGGAATCTCACCATGAATAACCATAGTGCTACCCACTTACTGCAAGCAGCCCTAAAGCAGGTTCTGGGAGGGCATATCCAACAAAAGGGTTCTTTTGTAAACCGGGAAATGTTGAGGTTTGACTTTGCCCATTTTGCCAAGTTAAGTGAGGATGAATTGGAGGAGGTGGAATCCTTGGTAAATGAAAAAATCCGGGAAAACATAGCACTGGAAGAGTTGCGCTCCGTCCCAATCGAGGAGGCCAAGTCGATGGGTGCCACCGCCTTGTTCGGTGAAAAATACGGGGATTTTGTAAGAGTTGTAGCATTTGACAGGGAATTTTCCATAGAGTTGTGTGGAGGCACGCACGTATCGGCAACGGGTAAGATTGGTACTTTTAAAGTACTTTCCGAAAGTTCGATTTCAGCAGGAGTAAGAAGAATAGAGGCTGTGACTGCGGAGAAAGCAGAAACCTTCATAAGAGAGCAAATGCAATTGCTAAAGGAGGTCCAGCATATCCTAAGAAACCCAAAGAACATCAAGAAATCACTGGAAGACCTTATCCAAGAGCGAAACGAGCTCCGAAAAGCCATAGAGCAATTGCAACTCAAGGAGGCCAACCACTTGAAAAATCAGTTGAGCACACAATTTGCGGATATGGGTGACTTCCGGCTATTGTCTGTCTTGGTCAAATTGCCCAATGCCGATGCTTTGAAAAAGCTGGCCTTCGAATTGAAAAATGAGCAGGAAAGGATTGTTGCAGTATTGGCGGCTGACATTGAAGGCAAACCTCAGATTGCTGTGGTGATTTCGGAAGAATTAGTAAAGGAAAAGGAATATGATGCGGGCAAAATCGTTAGAGAGTTGGCAAAGGAAATCAAAGGTGGTGGAGGCGGCCAACCTTTTTTTGCGACCGCAGGTGGAAAAGAACTCGGAGGCTTGCCCAGTGTAATAGAACTTGCCAAAAAACTATTTTCAAAACGCCAAGATTAATTTAGCTTAACTATCATTTGGTTTTGGAGTAAAACTCTGCCATTTTTGGTAATATAACCAAGTAATTTGGATAATGATTGAAGAAACTAAAACTGCCCCAATTTCGACGGGAATAAAGGGCAAATATGAACTGGTCATAGGCCTGGAGGTCCATGCACAGTTGTTGACAAATAGCAAGATGTACACCTCAGATTCCACCGCATATGGGAATCTGCCCAACACCAACATTTCGGTATTAACTCTAGGGCACCCTGGCACCTTGCCCAAAGTGAACAAGCGGGCGGTGGAGTTTGCCATCCGCATGGGGTTGGCCTGCAACTGTGAAATTACCAGGAGGAATATCTTTTCGCGTAAAAACTATTTTTATCCTGACCTACCTAAGGGGTATCAAATCACTCAAGACAAAGGCCCAATCTGCGTGGGAGGAGAAGTACCCATCACACTTGGCAATGGGGAAAATAAAACTGTAACACTTAACCGTATCCACATGGAGGAGGACGCGGGGAAATCCATGCACCTTGCCGGAGAGACAGATACTTTGGTGGATTTTAACAGAGCAGGAGTGCCATTGATAGAGATCGTGACAGAGCCAGACATGCGCTCCTCGGAAGAAGCTTACCAGTTTTTAACAGAGATCAAAAAGCTGGTGAGGTATCTTGATATCTGTGATGGCAACATGGAAGAAGGTTCTCTACGCTGTGATGCCAATATATCCATTATGCCCAAAGGGTCCAAGACCTTAGGCAAAAAGGTAGAAGTGAAAAACATGAACTCTTTCAGGAATGTGGCTAGAGCCATAGAGCATGAATTTGATAGGCAAATCCTGCTTTATGAAAACGGGGAGGATATCGTCTCTGAAACGAGAACATTTGATGCTACTAGCGGCACCACTAGCAGTATGAGGACCAAGGAAGACCTGAACGATTACAGGTATTTCCCGGAACCTGATTTAAGTCCGGTAGTGGTTTCCGAAGAATGGCTGGAGAACATTCAAAATGAATTGCCCCCTCTGCCAAGGGAATTGTTTGAAAAGTTTGTTCGAGACTATGACCTCCCTACCTATGATGCAGGTGTGCTCACTGATTCCAAGGAAATTGCACTTTACTTTGAGGCCCTTTGTCAGGCAACCCAAAATTACAAAGCGGCTTCCAATTGGCTAATGGGGCCAGTAAAATCCTACCTAAACGAACTTACTCTCCATATCGATGATTTCCCCATCAAGCCGGAGGGGATAGCTTCTTTGATTCTATTGGTGGATGAAGGAAAAGTGAGCTTTTCTGTGGCTTCTCAAAAAATCTATCCGGAGATGCTGAAATCCGCCGGAAGAAGCCCATTGGAGATAGCACAAAGCTTAAATCTTATTCAGGATAGTGACGAGGATTCTATAAAGCCGATTATTGAACAGGTTTTGGAGGAATCCTCAGGAAAAGTGGCCGAATACCGGGCCGGAAAGAAGGGGCTTTTGGGGATGTTTATGGGACAGGTAATGAAAAGGTCAAAGGGGAAAGCAGATCCCAAAGTGGCGAATAAAATACTGATTGAGCTATTGGAAAAATAATATGGAAAATCTTAAAAAATACTTTTATATAATATTGTCAATCAGCATGTTGTCTACTTCCTGTAGTGAGGAAGAAAAAAAATTTGACGGAAAGGTAAAGATTTCCGGAAATTTAGAAAACTATCCAGAAGGTAATCTCGTACTTTCCCAGTACGCCAATGACAGGACAGATGTATTGGATACCCTAAAATTAAAAAATGGAGGGAAATTTGAGTACGAATTGACCCTTGATGGACCGAACTTTTACGAGCTGAGTCTAATGGAGGAAGAGACGGTTAGATTGGCATTATACCATGAGGATGTGGAAATAGACTATGATTTTGAAACCCAAGAGTTATCACTCAAAGGTTCAAGGGATACACAGATGCTCAGGTTGATCGATGAGATCACCCAGAGGTATCAAGAAGAAGGCAACGAGTTGAATACGGAATTCTATGAGGCGATGGCAGACAGGGACCAGGATGCCATCAAAGCCATTCAGGAAAAAGCCATGCAACTTGAGATAAACCATGGCGACAGGGTCAAAGAAACTATTCACAAGATGGAGGGTAGTTTTGCCGCCCTCGCAGGCTTGGGAATGTTGAACCCAAAAAATGATTTTAACTTCATTGATAGCACTGTAAACGCCTTGGGTGATCGTTATCCTGATATGCATTTGATCTCTTCCTGGAAGCAGGAATTGGATGAAATGCGTGCCTTAAGTGTGGGTCAGCCAGCGCCAGAAATTTCCCTTCCTAATCCAGATGGGGATATCCAAAAACTTTCAGACCTAAAAGGGAAATATGTCCTTGTGGACTTTTGGGCAGGATGGTGTAGGCCATGCAGGGAAGAGAACCCAAACGTGGTGAGACTTTACAACAAATATAAGGATAAAGGTTTTGAGGTATTTGGGGTTTCCCTGGACAGGACTAGGGAGACTTGGGAAAAAGCAATTGAAGAAGATGGACTGGAATGGACCCAGGTTTCGGATCTTAAATATTTCAACTCTGAGGCTGCGGCCACTTATCAAATTAATGCAATTCCCGCTACCTATATGATCGATCCCGATGGAAATATATTTGCAAAGGATTTAAGGGGTATCACCCTTGAAAACAAGCTGGCGGAAATTTTTGATTAGCGAACATGACGTTTCTCAAATAAATTATTTGTAAAAAACAAATATTATATCATATATTCGCAACCGTAGCAAAAAGAAACAAAAAAGCCTGCAATTGTAAATTAAGCTACTGTAAAAACAGGGATATACCAAACCAACTACGACAAACATTTGTCCCTAGGAGATTGATTTCACCTACTTAGAAAAAAAGGCGAGTTACAAAATAAAAAGTTTTTGTATAAGCTGATTATTTGACTTTAAATAGAAATTACACACACTATCTATTATTATTTAAACATGAAAAAAAGAAGATTTAATTACCCATTGAATCGGTTGGTTACCGTTATGCTACTTAGCTTATTGGTCTTTGGAGCCTGCAAGAGCAAAAAGAAGGTGGTAGAGGCAGCACCTGAGCCAGAGCCGGTGGAAGAGCCAGCTCCCGAGCCTAAAGAAGAAAAACCCGCAGAGCCAACTGCCGAGGAGGTTGCTGTAGGAAAGTTGGAAGGTTATTTTAACTCCATCGCCAATGCCAACAACACTCAGAGTGCGAACAACACCATTAGGGAAGCCTTAGGTTTGTTTTCTAACCAAAACACCCCTGTCTTAATTGTTATTCATGAGGAGTCCGGAATCAAGGATTATGATGAGCCTACAACGATTGAAAAATACCTCCACTACCTGAAGGACACGAAAAAGAACCTAAATTTTGTTAGTGACATCAGAATGGACGGCAGTGGAAAAGTGACAGAACTCGAACTCCGAAGAAGATAATTTATCACAAAAGCAATTAGATAATCATGAAAAAATACGTTTCGTCCCTTTTGATACTATTTTTGGCCACCTCCATGATGGCCATGGCACAAGATGACAACATCAGTCCCTCCCGGAAGCAAGCCATTGACTCTTTGGCACTGGAAAAGGTAAAGGACCTCAGTAAATACATAAGCATTATCGGCAGCAAGGAAACCCAATTTTCCGAAGCAACCCGTGTAATGGACAGGGCTGAGGAGCTGTTTGCCCCAGATGCAGAAATGGGGGTATCTTCCATCAACAGAAGTGAAATTGCATACTATAAAATCAGACGCTATTTTGAAAGGTTGATGGCTTTGAACTATGACAGGGTGAATATCAGTTGGTATGACATCCACTACATCAGCGATCTAGAGCGGCAACCCGATGGTAGGTATGTAGGAGTAATCACTATATACCAACGTTTCGAAGGGACTTCTCAAGAAGCTGGATTAAACTACAGAGATACCACCAAAAAAGACATCACCATTTATGTGGAGAAAAAGCAAACTCAAATCGCAGGAAGAACTATAGAGTTCTGGGATGTGCTTTTGGGTGACGTGAGGGTGACTGAAACTTCAGCATGAGAATAAGCATAGTATCGTTATTGTTATTAGTAATTTCCATTCACAGTTCCCCGGGGCAAGCCATAAACAGCTCCGGGCAACTGGAGGATGATGGGAGGTTTGCCGCCTCCACCAAACAAGTAAACCAGTTTTTTAGAAGGTTTAATGGAGAAGAAAGCAAAGAAGGCAACATAAGGTACTATCCTGAAGACGAGAACTACAGAGATAGAAATCTTAGAAGAAACTTCATCAATATATTATTCGACAATGAAACTTCGGATGTCCCGGTAGAACTGAAAAGGGAGTTTCTCAATCATGCAACTTCTGAATCTTATCCCCAATACTTAAGGTTTCACGGAGGTGACTGGTTTGCAGAGGCTACTACTGTTTTTAACTTTGAGGGTAAAAAATATGATGTCATCCTATTTCTTAAACTTCAACCAGAGGGTCTAGGATACGAATGGGTAATTGAAAACGTGAATTTCGAACCCTTTAATCAAGCATTTGACAAACCTAAAGGGGACGATAAAAAATTTTTACACCCCCTAAGCCATGAACTCGGGTTCATGAATTTACGTAAAGCTATACAGGACAACCCTAAACCGGAATCCTATACGCCGAAAGATTTTAAACCGGAAAACCTGACTTTGTTTATCTACGAAATAAAGAAGGGTCGCTTAAAGTTTGAAACCGTAAAGGAAGTGAAGTACCATTTTTTCCAGATCGACAAGTGGTATTTTGAACTCTCCCAATTCAACAGGCCGGGGTTCAATACGGGCTGGCTGATTTCTAATCTAGTTAAATTAGAGGAGGGAGACAGAGAGGTGATATTAGACTTTATATATGAACAGCGCTAAAAAATATTTGCTCTTTGCCATTTTTTGCTTTTGTTTTTCTTTTCCTGGTTCCACGCAAGACCTGGGAGAGTATAACAAGCAGGAAATAAAGGACCTCACCGATCAGGTGCAGGATCAAATCCGGTTTTTGCAGTATTTTTTGAATACCGTAGGAAACAAGGAGACTTCCGCAAGAGATAAGGATGTTATCATTAGGGAAAGTTTCAGGAAGATTTTCCGGGATGATCAGGTTCAGGTAGAGGACGATTTACTTTTGGATAGAAAAGTAATTACCAATAAAGCAATTACCGCCTACCTTAAAGATGTGGACTTTTTTTTCAAGGATGTCAACTTCACTTTCAAGGTTAGGGAAATCAAACCCCATCTAAAAGACAATGGAGAGCTGTACTTTCAAGTGGCCCTTGACAGGACCTTAGAGGGCATCGGCATTAACAACGAAAATGTAGAAAATACACGGGAGCGATTTGTCGAAATCAATTGGGACAAGGACGCAAAAGAGCTTAAAATAGCCAGTATTTACACCACCAAGCTAAGCCGGGATGAGGAATTACAGGAATGGTGGGAGTCACTCTCGTACCAGTGGGATCTTTACTTTAGGGAAAGGTTTGGGGTAGACGAAGAAGACAGTGTCCTAATAGACCAAATATACAAGTTCAGCAGTATTGACAGTTTGGATCTCTCCGGAAACAAAGTAATAGTAGACCTAGGCCCCATTCATGCGCTTAGGGAACTAAAATACCTGAATATTAGCGGTACAAATATAGAAGAGTTGGGTCCTATCAGCAATGTCACTTTTCTTACCCATCTGGATATTTCCAATACGCCTGCTAACGACATCCAGTTTATTAAATATTCGGACCGCATATCCTACCTGGATATTTCGGATACCGAAATAAATAGCATAGATGACCTTGCCAATCTGAAAAACCTAAAAGTTTTCAGGGCTGCAAGAACACCTTTAATCGGGTTTGGGGTCATCAATAACTTTATCAACCTGGAACAGCTGGATCTCCAGGAGAGTGGGTTCAATAATGTGGAGAATATCAATGAGCTAACAAACCTAAAGTCACTGAACCTACGAGGTAACTTTTTGATCAATTTCGGATTCTTGGGGGAGCTGGAAAGTCTTGAGGAAATCAACTTGGAGGAAACCAATATTTTGGATTTGGCTCCACTTGCTGATCTAAAAAATCTCTGGCGTATCAATATCAACAAAACAGAAGTAAGCAGTCTTGCCCCGCTTTCTGGCTCGAGCAACATTAGAAGAATTTATGCAGATAGGACAAGTATAACCGAGGAGGATGCGGATAACTTTGCCAGGACCAATAGAAGAATCCTATTAATCCACAATGTGGAAAATTTACAAACTTGGTGGGAAACCCTCCCGGAGGGATGGAATAAAATGCTTGCAAAAATTTATCCGGATATCAGCAAGTCAGCCCCCACGGTAGAGGAGCTTACAGAAATGGTCGGCATAGATTCACTAAACCTCTCCAATGGCGAAATCGTAAGCCTAAGGCCTGCATTAAAATTTAAAAAGGTATTCTATCTTGCTTTCGACAATACTAAGGTAAATGATCTTTCTCCCCTTGCGGAGATGAAAACCTTAACCCAAATCAGTGGCGAAAACAGTGCCGTGACTAATGTGGAAGCACTTGGGAAGTTAGATGCATTGGAACGTCTATCCCTCAAGGGATCTAATATTGGCTCGATAGGGCCCTTAAAGAGCCTTACAAGCCTACAGTTGCTCAATCTGGACGATACGGAGGTTCCTGCATGGGAGATCCACGAACTAACCAGGGAGCTTTCCAATACCATAGTCATTTTCCAAACGGAAGAACTGACACAATGGTGGGAAAACCTTAACAGTGACTGGAAAACAATCTTGAAAGATCAATTCGACCTTCCCAATACCCCTAGCTCCAAGGAGCTCCATAAAATGACGGCTTCGGATAATGTAAGTGCTGAAAATGTCGGCATCGAGGATCTTGAACCTTTACTGGCATTTTTCAATCTTAGAGAGCTGAGTATACACAATGCACCTATCCGAGATATAAGTGCCGTAGGGAGAATGGAGAACCTTAATACTTTCAGGCTTTCGCAGACCCCTCTAAGAGATTTAAGCCCCATTGCAAACCTAAGTTATTTGGAAACACTGGACGTTTCCAACACCGGTGTGGAGGACCTTAGACCCTTGGCGGATCTGAATAGGCTTAGAAAATTGAACCTCTCCGGAACCAATATTAGAAGACTTAGGGGTTTGGACACCCTATATGACCTCAGG
Source organism: Pleomorphovibrio marinus (assembly GCF_003347495.1). GTDB lineage: Bacteria > Bacteroidota > Bacteroidia > Cytophagales > Cyclobacteriaceae > Pleomorphovibrio > Pleomorphovibrio marinus. The sequence goes on along the minus strand of NZ_QCXY01000008.1, from coordinate 211,416 downwards.
GAATTGGACATTGCCAGTACCAATGTGCGAAACATCAATCCCATCATGCACCTGGTAAACCTGGAAAAGCTGGTTTGCTTTAACACCAGAATTAATAGAAGAAGGATTGAGAAATTCCAAAAAAACAACCCTGAATGTGAAGTGAGGTTCTATTAAAAAATTAACAAAGAAAAAACTCAAAAAAGCCCGTAATTACGGGCTTTTTTGAGTTTAAATCAGTTTCCTATCTGCCTACTCTTTTAAAAAAGAAGAAAGCATCCAATGGTGCAATTCCAAACTTTTTATAAATGCAATAAGCATATCTTCAGTGGCAGTATCTCCCAAATCGGCAACCTTAATCGCGCATTCATTCATATTGTCCACTAAAACCTGGAAGTCTCTTAAGGTTTCTTCCACCATTTCCTTGGAGCTCAGGTCAGTTCCTACCTCCTTGATGTCCGCATGTTCTAGATAATCTTTCATCAAACTCAGAGGCGTCATCCCAAATACCCTAATCCTTTCAGCTATAAGATCTATGTTGGCAAAAGCCTCATCATAAAGCTCCTCAAACTTATCATGCAAATCAAAGAAGTCCCCACCAGTAACGTTCCAATGAAAATTCCTGAGTTTCTGATAGTGCAGATGATAATTCGCCAGTAGCTTGTTAAGTGAATCTACAATTTTCTCTGACTCGTCTTTATTATACCCTAGTTTTTTGAAAACTCTTTTTTCTGTAACACTCATAGTTTTAATATTTAAAATAGTTGTTGGATTTAATAAAAGAACCAAAGCTTCTTAGTTCTCAAAGAAGCTCCTACACCATTAATGAATCATAAATGATGCCAACTGTATTCGTTATTTTCTTTCTTATTTAACTTAAAAAAAGTGTTAAATGTTCGGATCATAGCCCCAAAATCCCTTGTTCACAAAATATATGAAAGAATACTGAAAAAACTCCCCTATTTCAGAAACCCAAAAAAAACTTCCTGAAAAACCTACCTTTAATCTGTTTATAATTTCTTTTCAGCGGTCACACCTGACTGCAGGCAGGTAGCCTGCCCCGAACTTGCTTCGGGGGACTCGTTTCGGGGAACTTGCTTCGGGGGACTCGTTTCGGGGAACTTGCTTCGGAGGAATCTCGCATCTCCCCGGTAGCTATACGGGCATACCAGTGTGTGTCGCTTGCGTCATGCCCTGACTGCCATCAGGACAGGCTCGATTTCATCAACGCTGTAAAACCATCTGAAGACTCAGCCTTAGAAGTTCCCCCATATTTTTACAGGCAAGAAATTTAGGTTGTTTATAGAACTTTGCGAGCTCTTTCTTCAGCGATTCGGTATTTTCAGGGGTGGAAATCACATCCGACTCCATAGCACTTAGGATGTCTTCGATTTCCTTGGGGGAAGATTTCAATCTGGTGGCGATCAGTGCCCTCTCCTCCCGTTGATATTGCGCCATGGATTCCGGCGTAATGTGCTTAATCCCAAGTTGGATCAGGGCGTTGTTTTGTTTGAAATACTGGGGCAAATAAATGGATCTTTTGCCTTCGTAGGACTGCTGATCAAAGTCTATTGCCCTTATTCTATAGTGTGTTTCCTCAAAATCCGGAGTTACGTCAATCACGAAATTAGAGGAGTGCATGTCCCCCAGAAGCCTCACAAAACAGCGCTCGTTGAATTTTACAAACTCCTTTGCCAGTCTTATGGGGTTGATCAAAGGGTCATTGATCTGTTTTTTCATGAAATGCTCCCCAGGAATCCCGGCAATATGTTCTTCTATGAGTGAATCTTTATAAACCAGGTAGCTTATTCGGTTTGGAGAAAGCAAATGCTCAAGCTCTAATCCATACACTCTGGAAGCATCTGCGTTTTTTATATAAAAATAATCGAAATTATCGTTGATTCTATTCACGATCCTCACCCTGAATGGTTGGGTATTCCCATAAATACAAAGATCTATACGGTCTATGTACAGGTGTTGCATTACGCTCATGTCCCCATCCGCCTTGAGCAATGCATAAATCTTCTTCACTTTGTAATGGATGTCATTTCTGTCACTTTCGTCATAAAAGACAGTTTCCCAAAAAGTGTCGTTCCCCTTTGAGTCGTAGAGGGCTATGGAGTTGCTATAGCGCAAAAGATCCTTGTAGTGAATGGGAATGTCCACCTCCCTGCCGTAATTTACAAGGTAAGCCCGCAAATTATCTCGGATGGGATATACAATCTTCTTTTTGCTTATGACTGCCATGGTATCTCAAGCTAGCCTTTTTCTGCAATCAACTTTTCCTCATTTTTCAGCTTCCTATCAAAAAGAAATGGCCCAAAAGGCAATACAGCCGCTATTACTCCAAATACCGCCTTTCTGAAATCCCACCTTAGTTTCCTGCTTGTTGGGAAAAGCACCAGCATATAGAGGATGAATAACACGCCATGTATCCAACCTACATAGGTGACCATGTCCGGCAATTCAAAAATCCATTTCAATGGCATGGCTATAAAAATCAACACCAACAAGGAAATACCTTCTGTAATGCTTATTATTCTAAATCTATTTAAGATGGCTAATCTTTCTTCTTGTGTCATACGTTCCTATTTAATATTAAATAACACCTGCAATGAGGCCCATAGTTTCTTTTTTAAAGGGATATTTTTTTCTAGTTCCCCCAGTTCATCCGCAAAAAAATACTCCGCCCCCTCAGCATGAATTTCATAATTTGATTTTTTGAGGTTCATGATGGGGTGATTAACCCTACCGAATACCAACACTTTGTTGGGAGCCATAATCTCAATGGTATCCAAAGATTTTCCCATTAAACCTTGGTCGGACAACAGCGCTATGTCTTTTAGGGAGCAACCTACCGCTTGGAGAATTTTCAACAAAAACCCAGTGGTTTCCTCAGAAAGCCCTGTACCTTGATAAATAACCAAGATCCCCTTTTGAAACTCCCCCTCAAACACTAGCTCACTATCCTCTTCCGGATATTCCTCTTGAGGCTCCTCTAACTTGTTTTCATCCAAACCCGGGGAATCGGCGTGCCTTTTCACAAGTCGATTGGCAAGTAGTCGTTGTGACAATTCCTCCGAATCCACCACCAGGGGTTCTGTAATAAATAAGCTGAGTTCTTTTAGGTTCATGCCTAATTCGTTTTAGCAAAATTTAAAATGCAAATTCCTTACCTAAGTACAAACTTACTCAGCTTGAGGGAAAATCAATGCAATTATTAGGGCTATTAAATCCCAAATGGGCATTTTTTAGCTTAAATAATTAACCCTACCTTTGCAGCAGAACAGAAAATATATGATTATCAACGAAAATACAGTTGTAGGATTAACCTACGAACTGAAAGTGACGAATGAGGAAGAGGGAAGTACTCCCTTCAGTGTGGAAGAAAGAGACAAGGAAGATCCCTTTTATTTTGTCTTTGGAAGCAGTGGTTTGCCCGAAAAGTTTGAAGAAATGCTGAAGAAGAAAAGTCCTGGAGATCCCTTCAGGTTTACTTTAAAGGTAGAGGAGGCTTATGGCTATTCGGATGACGAGCTTATTGTCTCGGTGCCTAAATCTCAATTTTCGGAGGAAAGGGGCTTTAAACCAGATATGCTCCAAGAAGGTAATTTCCTGCCCCTTATTGACGAGGATGGATACCCCATGCAGGCAAAAATTGTAAAAGACCTCGGTGAAGAATTACTTCTTGACTTCAATCACCCATTGGTAGGCATGAATCTTCATTTTGATGGAGAAGTGGAACTGGTCAGGGAAGCCACTGAGGAGGAACTTGCCAAAGGCTTTATTGGTAATTACTAAATCAGGCATTCAGTTTTAGGACATCTCCTTGTTCATAGCTGAGAAACACCTCATCCCCTGGTTTATACATCCTGTGTTCATCCTCAGCCTGCCATTCTTTTTCCAAGCCCGTTACACCTATATGCAGCAGGTTAAACCTAGGCATAAACCTGGAGGAAATCACCTTGCCAGGGAGTAGATTATTGGCAGGCTTGGGAAAAAGTTTCACCGAGATAGACCTCAAATAAAGGTGGTGGGCATCGGGGATTTCATTGATGGGACCAAATAAAGAGGCCACATACAGGGAGTTGGGTTCCGCATAAAGATCTGCTATTTTGCCCTTTTGTATGGGTTTTCCCTTTTTTATCACGCATAGGTCGTCGCTAATAGCCATGGCATCAAAAAGGTCATGAGTTACCCATACCACGGTAACGTTGAGGGTGGAGAAGATTTCACGAAGTTCCTCCAGTATTTCCCTTTTCTGAATGGAGTCTAGGTTACTAAAAGGTTCATCCATCAACAAAACTTTAGGTTCACTGCTGAGGGCCCTGGCAATGGCCACTTTCTGCTGTTGACCCCCGGATAATTGACGTGGCAAACGTCCTTTAAGTGAACCCAACTGAAACAAAGAAAGCAGGGTCTCCAAGCGTTCCCCGGCATATCCTTTGTCAAAAAGCAATAAGGGTCTTGCAATGTTTTCTTCCACCGTGGAATTTGGGTAAAGGTTTAATTGCTGATGTACCAGTTGGATTTCCGCATATCCGGGAACAAGCTTTTCATCTGGCCCCAACACTTTTTCCCCATCCAGCCACACTTCACCTTCGTCCTTTTTTTCAAGGCCTGCTATAACCCTTAATAAGGTGCTTTTTCCCGAACCGCTTTCTCCAATAATGGACAATATTTGGCCCTCTTCTATGGAAATCTGAAAATCATCCAGGGCTTTATTACCTTCCCCAAAATCCCTGCTTACCCGTTTAACCTCCAAAAAACTCATTGCTTAAGGGCTTCCTTGATTTTTTTGGGTAAACTTTGCAGGATCAGCTCATAAGAGTGATCCACCCATTCGAGAATAAGAGGGTCGGGAATACTGCCATCAAAACTTACGGTGTTCCAGTGTTTTTTATTCATATGGTATCCGGGTTTTACTCCCTCATACCTTTCCCTCAACTCTTGGGCAAGTTCCGGGTCACACTTCAAATTAACACTTTCGAATTTCAAGATGTCGATAATGGCAAAAATCTTTCCCCCAACTTTAGAGCAGAGCGTATCCTCATCAAATGGAGTATCTTCTGTAGCACCGGGTTTAGCCAAACAATACTTCCTGAAAAACACAATATCCATAAAAATTGCGGTTTTGACTCAAGCTAGTCGTTTGACCAACCAGAAGATTAATGCAAACAAAAACATCAGTATGGATATCTTATTGATACCATGCATCATCCTGAGGTTGAAATTGGATTTTTTATTGGGGTCGGGCTTTTGAAAAACCCTGATAAAATAATTTCCAACTTCTCCCAGTTGAAAAAACTCCTTGATCCTATTTGACATAATAATGGTTGATTGAGTTTTTCTTTATTCTACTTTTTCCGGTTCTATCCATTGACCATCCTGGCGAATGATTTCTATCAATTCATCAACAGCCTTCCCAGACGGAACGGATTTTTTTACCACTTCCTTTCCTTTATAAAGGGTGATTTTGCCCTTTCCTGAACCTACGTAACCATAATCGGCGTCTGCCATTTCTCCAGGACCATTTACGATACAGCCCATGATTCCAATTTTCACCCCCTTTAAGTGATCTGTTCTTTTTCGTATCATTGCAGTTGTTTCCTGCAGGTCAAAAAGGGTTCGTCCACAGGAGGGACAGCTTATGTATTCCGTCTTGGACATCCTGGTCCTTGCCGCCTGCAATACCCCAAAGCTCACCGAGTTTTGGAGTTTTATGCGTTCTAGGAGATGTGTCCTGTCCTTTGCCTCGAATTTCTCTAGTCCCAACAGGATACCATCTCCTAAGCCATCTATCAAAAGCCCCCCCGCATCTGTTGCGGGATAAAGCATCATTTCATCTTGGCTCTGATTTGGATAATCCAACTTGATAACCACAGGAATCTGCACATTTTCTTGGATGAGCCGGACAAAGGCCCTTCGAAGTGCCGGCATGACATGAAGGTTATGGGTAGAAAGCACCAATACGGTATCTACCCTTTCTTTTACCAGTTCAACTACCTCCTCTATGGCTTCGTCCTTGGCAAAGAGAAAGTTCAGTGTAGGGTGAAAATATTGGGATTTGGCGAATGATGATACATTGAAAGCTGGATATTTATTTCTTTGATCCGTAGTCCCGGCCCAAACTTCAGCGTCTTGAATCTCTTTTAACCCATTTGGCAACATAAAAGGCACAGGGCGACTTCCAGAATAAACATAGTCGCAGCCAAGATCATTCATTTTCCATTTATCCAATTCAGGTAAATAAAAATGGCCTACATTTCTCATTTCCTTATCGGTGACTTCAGGAAGGCTGCTTATGTCTGCAATGACTCGGGGAACATTCCCTTCTCCAAAGTTGGCTACCTCTATTGCCTTTCTTTTTTTATATTCAAAAGGGGTAATGGGGTAATTCAATATTTCAGGTATAAACGAATGGCTGCTCCTACTTGCGTATCTTTCGATAAGCGTTTTTACCACAGGAGCCTCAAATTCAGGATCCTCCGTCAGAGACACCCTTACAGTATCCCCAAGGCCATCATCCAGCAATGTCCCTATACCCACCGCAGATTTCACCCTTCCATCCTCTCCTTCCCCAGCTTCGGTGACGCCTAGGTGCAAAGGATAGGGTTTAAAATTACCCTCTTCCAATTTTTGTACAAGCAACCTGTATGCCTGGACCATGACCTGGGTATTGGATGACTTCATGGAAATCACAATGTCATAGTAATTTTCGTCTTCACAGATCCTGAGAAACTCCAAGGCCGATTCCACCATTCCCAATGGGGTATCTCCATACCTACTCATTATCCTGTCAGAAAGTGATCCATGATTGGTCCCAATTCTCATGGCAGTGCCATGGGCTTTACAGATTTTTACCAGTGGCAGAAAGCGCTCCCGGATGCGTTCCAGTTCTGCCTGATAGCTGGAATCGGTGTATTCGATGACCTGAAACTTCTTTTTATCGGCATAGTTGCCGGGATTAATCCGTACCTTCTCTACTATACCTGCTGCAAGCTCCGCTGCATTAGGGGTGAAATGAATATCTGCTACCAGGGGAGTGTCATACCCCTTTTTCCTAAGACCCTCTTTGATTAAGCGAAGGTTTTCTGCCTCTTTTATGCTAGGTGCCGTAATTCGGACCAACTGGCACCCTCCCTCAATCATCCTAATACTTTGCGCAATAGATCCCTCTGTATCCATGGTGTCTACCGTGGTCATGGATTGCACCACAATAGGATTATCCCCACCTACCCATACATTCCCTATTTTTACAGGAATAGTCTTTCTTCTGGAATAAGCCGTGAGACTATTACAGTATCCTATTTTTTCTATTATCGTTTTGGATTCCATATCAAATATCTCCTAATTGAGGACGGATCACTATTTCTTCAACAACAGATTGGGGAGAAAGGTTGTAAGCAGACCAAACAGATTCTGCCACATCCGTGGATTTCATAAATCTTTCTTCCGGGATATCCACCCCCGCCCAGCTTGCCGTATAAGTGGCCCCTGGTAAAACAGAGGTTACCTTGATGTTATAAGGGAGTAATTCCTGTCTGAGGCATTTGGTAAAACCGAGCATGCCCCACTTGGAAATGGCGTAACTTCCCCCATTCGGATAGGCTGTTAATCCCGCAATGGATCCAATAGAAAAAATATGACCCCCTTTTCGAGCTATAAAGGAATCCGTGAAAGCCCTCGTCAAGTAATAGGCTGAAAATAGGTTGGTGTGCATAGTAAGTTCGAAATTTTCCTCTGGCTCGCTGTGAATAGCCCCTGGCAAAAAAACTCCCGTGTTGTTTACCAAAACGTCGGGAATGGAAATCTGCTTAACAAACTCTGCAAATTGCTTTGTAGACTCCTTCTTAGATAGGTCCGCAGTTTGGTAAAAAAACGAACAATCCGGATAAGCTTTTTTCACTTCCTTTTCCAGAACTTTGAGATCCTCAGCGTTTCTCGAACAGGTAAATACATCAAATCCCTCCTTGGCAAACCGCATAACTATTGCCTTGCCTATTCCTTTAGTACCCCCTGTCACCAATATACTCTTTGACATTTGTTTGTGTTTTAACTATTAGTATAACAACTATCTGTCGGCTACAAAGTTACAGGAATTCCTGATTTTTACCTTATTAAAATAAAGCGGATACCTGCATACGCCCGGTATGCACCACCCTGTTCAATCCTTGGGAATTTCTGCCTTCATAAACCATGGTTAATTGTAGCCCTTCCCCTATTTTTTGTAGCCAGTTGATATTCCAAATATAATTGTTGCCTATTGTAAGCGCTTGAAGCATTTCATACCCTGTAGGGCTATTGGGCTGTCCGTTATAAGAGATATGCGTATACTTAAGTTGGGTATTCAGGGTGGTATTAATGGCCTTTGCATACCTGATATTCAGACCTGCCTCATGGTGTTTGGCAATTTCCTCCAATTCGGTATTGGATATATTGTCCTTATGTGTAAAACTATAGAGAAACGAAGCCCTAAAAAAACTGGAGGGCTGGATGGCCAATTCAGGTCCAAGGCCTTTTTGTAGAATGTGGTAATTCCTGTTGTCCAAAAAATCGGAAGTAGATTGCCTTTGTCCCCTGTTCATCATCACTTGCAGGTTGATATGCGGAGTCAGGTTATATCTGGAGTTTATCCTCCAATCCTCTTGGTAAAGGTCTTCAAATCCACCAGAAAGCAATTGCTTGTGCTGGCTTTCGAAAAGGGAAAGGTCAAACCCGTATTTGGAAGAAGATCGGTTGAAAAACAAAGTGGAGCGAAGAGAGCTTCTGGCCGATACTAAATCCTCCTCTTTAATGCCCCTAGTTACCGGGCTTAACCTGCCCAATAGGTCAGCAGAGGTTACTTTTTTCTCCACACTCCAGTTGGTATTGTTGGAAAAGCGGCTTAAAAAACCCCTTACTCCCTTTTCCTGTTTCCACTCATCCGGAAATTTAGCATTGAGTCTATAATTAAATATGGTGGTATAGGCTTGAATATAATCATCGGTAGGTACAAATACTTTGATGTAATTTTTCTCCTCAGGGTTAATAGCAATATAAAATTCGTTCAGTTGCTGAACTCCATCACCGTTATCATCTCTCCAAGTGTGGGTACCTTCACCCGTGGGCACAGGAAGGAAAACGAATTCCCTTCGTAGTTCTCTTCCATTGCCCAAGGCATAGCTAAGCTCGTTTCGTAAGTTATTGTTGGCCATGCTGCCGAGGTAATCAAGTTTCCCCATTACAGTCATCTCCTCTGGAAGCTCTCTCCTCAAGTGTTCAAGCCGCCTATACGTAAAGGTGGTCTTAAGGTCATGGTTTCCTAGGGCTTTTTGAAAGCCGTATTGATTAGTAAAGGCCCTGGTGTCCGGTACCATCCGTCCCCCCACGGGGAATTGGTCCTCTCTCCATCCTGCGTTGGCAAAAAAGCTATAATCCAGACTATCGTTTGAACGGATGAAAAAGTGGTGTTCCAAAAAATTCATGGCCGTATTCATTACGGAGTCAGATCCGGAGGAAGCGACTTCATTTCTATCCAGCATCACCTTATACCCAGGCACCAGTACTTTGGACAGATAACTTACTTCCCCGTTATACCTTACCCATTTGTTCCTCAGCGGCCCCACATCACTATCCAGAGCAAACCAGTCATTTTGAAACCTCAGCCTCTTTCCAATAAGCTGATGGAACTTAGCCGTTTGCTGAATACCGGAAAGCAGGTCTCCCCTGTTTCTAATATTCACCCCATACGAAAAATAGTTGTCCCTATCCTTGACCAATTCCAGTGAACCAGAGCCAATTCTTTCTATTTGCCCTTCCTGCATATTCCCAGTATTGAGCCCCCAATCCCTATCAAATTCTATATACCTCATCCGGTCAACAAAGGTAAAGTGCGAGGAATTGTATTCTACCTCCAAATAGCTGTTTAGGGTATATTTGTCCAGCCCCTTAAATTTTCTGTTTTCACTGTTGATGCCGGATTTCAGGGCATATCCGGTATTGGTCTCGTTATCCAGGCTCGAAAAAAGGTTTTGATCTTGGTTAGAAAAAGCCACTTCTGCAAAAACGGATTCATGAGAACTAAGTTTTACCTTAGTTCCTGCAGTGACCATTTCTTTTTTTGTAGGAGCGGGAAGCGGCGATTTTATGGAGAAATTCCCTTGTGGCATGTTGTTGACCCTTGGCACAAACTCATAGACCACCCCATTAGCCAATTGTTGCCTACGGCGATAGTCCCCCGACCTTGGACCAGTCTCAATAAAATTAATGGCGAAATTAGCCTTTTCCGGGTCGGTAGAGTGTTCATAATAGGAAATCAGCTCATCATTCTCGTCCCTTTCCTCAACCTTTTTATACAAAATCCTATTTGGGTCAAAGGGAACGCTATCCACCCTTGGTACCGCTGCCAATTCTGTCTGATTACCTACACTCGCAAGCAACTGCTTATCCCTATCGGAAAGGTCAAAAAACAATGGACGGTTTCTGTCATCCTGTTCCCTATAGTAATTAAAATAAAAGGTAACATGCTCGGATTCCTGGATATGGTTGGCAGTGAGGATGGAGCGGGAAAAATTCCGCTCTGCATATTCAAAATCAACACGTAACCTGGAGTACTGCGTAATAACCACATTGGGCGTAAATGTTATTTCGCCTTGGTTATAGTCGATTACATAATCCTGATTAAATCCCCTTTTAAGCTGCTTACCATCTAAAAATACCTTCTCCGAATTAGCAATAATGATCACAAACCTTTCATTACCCGGCCCCCTGATCCTGTAGGGACCCAATACTCCCTCCAGCACCTCCAATGGCATGGAGGCAAACTTACCCTTGGCAATAGAAAATGCCGCCTGGCTGCTGGCTTTCCACTTTTCATTTAGGTCATAGTTAGTGGTGAACTGTAGTCCTTGAACATTTTTGTAATATCTCAGAAACTCGGACTGTCTTTGTCTTAACACCACGTCACCGGCAGAAAGATTAAATCTGTCATTATAAATTTCCACCAACACATTGTCGAAATCCTGAAGTTGCTGGGTGTTGCCCTCAGGCTGGAAGGGTACATTTTGGTCTGTTATACTTGCCCGTATATGTAGATTTTCAGCCAATTCCCCATCCATCTGCAAATTAAGGGATGAGTTAACAAACATATTTTGACTGTTACCGAAGCTTATTCCCCTAGTAAGGCTTCCCGATTGGTTTAGTTTGCTGGTAGAAAAAACCTCTTCCCTAAAATCAAACATTTCTTTGGCCTTAGGGCTATCCTTAAAATAAGCCATGGAGTCGTAATCCACCATGAGGCTGCGTTTATAATGCGTGGAATGCAGGGAATAGGGGATAGTCCGGTAACAAATCTTCAAAGAGTCGAAATTAAGCTGCTCGATTTCATCTATCAAAAGCAACCCTGCACCCAGATTATATTCAGCATGTAGGGTATCCCCGGCATCCGTTATTAATTCTAGTGACGGGGCATATAGGGAAAGTGAATCAGGGGCATAGGCTTGTCCTAGCTCTTCCCTACTCACCCATTTACAAACCTCTTCCTGGGAAAGGACGATATTCGACCAACCTGATAAAAAACAGAGAAAAATAAAAAAAATCGAACCCGAACGCATAACCTAATCACAAACAGTACAGTAAAGTAATGAAATCCTAGCAAAAAATCCTAACCCTACTAGGACAGAGGGAAAGAAAGAAAAAAAGAAGTCCCTTCTCCCAACTTTGTCTCGAACCAAATCTTCCCTCCTGCGGTCTCCACTCCCCTTTTGGCAATGGCTAACCCTAGTCCTGATCCTTCGGACTTAGTGCTGAAGTTGGGTATAAAAATTTTACCCTCCAACTCCTCCGGGATACCACTACCGTCGTCCTTAATTTCCAGGGTTAATTCCCCATTGGAAGAAGAAAGGTTCAGCTGTATATTGGGTTTGCGGTTACTTGGCACTGATTGGATTCCATTAATTATCAGATTGGAAATCACACGACCAAACAATTTCGGATCTCCCATGATGATCATGGGCTTCTCCTGCTGAGAATTGTCCTGGAAAGAAAAGCAAATATCCTCTCTGTTGGAATAAAGTTCCACAACCTCAGCAACCACTACTCTAAAGTCCATGGACTCATTTTTTGGCAGTGGCATTTTGGCAAAAGTGGAAAAGGAAGTTGCAATATCACTAAGCGTATCCACTTGGTGAATTAGGGTTTCCACCGGCTTCTTTAGCTTGGATGGGTCTTCCAACTTTCCCGCTGCTTGCAGCCTCAGCAGGTGCTGAAGGGTAAGTTTCATGGGTGTGAGAGGATTTTTGATCTCATGGGCTACCTGCTTGGCCATTTCCCTCCATGCAGTTTCTTTTTCTGTGGAAGAAAGCACCTTTTTACTTGCCTCCAATTTGGAAAGCATGTTATTGTATTCATCCACCAACAACCCTATCTCGTCTTTGGTGGGCCAATTCATGTATTCATTAGATTCCAGATCGGTTACTTTGAGCTTTTGCGTCAGTAACTTAAAGGGATAAGTGAGGTGTTTGGAAACAAAGTAGGAAATGGCAAGAAAAATGATGAAAATCACCACAAATATGATAAGAATATTGCTGAACACATCTGCAATCAAATCGTTGAGCTCATCTTCAGATTCAAAAAAAGGAATGGCAATGATTGCCTGAACCCGCTGTCTTTCGGAGTCCCTCAACCCCAGATATACCGTCTTATAACTCAGTTTGCTGACTTCCTCCCTGAGTAAAAGTCGATTATTTTGCGCCTCAATTAAGGAGGCATAGGCATAAGGGTTTATATATTCGGTCAATATTTTTTTATCAAAAATGGTACGTTGGTTAGTGGCCATCAATCTACCTGTTGGCAAATAAATGTTAATATCAGAATTGGTGTTTTTGGCCAAATAAGTAAGCTGATCCAACAGTTCTTCCCTATTTATTACGCCATTGATACGCTCTTCCCAATAGCTGGTCAGGTTATCACGAATGATAGAAGCCTTTTCAAAATACTGGTTATGCAGGTCCTCGGTATAGGATTGACTTAAAAAACCCATCGATACCACGCTAATAACAATCATCGGGAAGAAAAAGGCAAAATTAAGATAAAACTGGAGTTTAGTGGAATAGGTGAACTTCACTTGGTCCAAGCTGAAAAACAGGACGTAGACAAATATCGAAATCAGGGTAAGGAGCAAATAGGTCACGAAAAAAAGAGCCGTGTCAGCCAGAACATAATGCACAGGATAGGAAGGAGAGGAAATCACGACCGTACTTCTCTCGCCCTTTACTGCCAGATGATGATAGCCGTTATAAGTGACTCCAAAATCGGAAATAGCTTCATCGTCCAAAACATCCTCCATGCCAGGATCCCGGTAGTTAAAAACCCCGGAGCTGGTCCTCAGAAATCCCTCCTGATAGATTGCAAAGTCATTTCCCCCCATTGCAACGTCATATTCAAACCGGGAATCCGTCAACAATTTTGGGTATACTGAGCTCGTAAGCATCCTTTGCTGGGTAAGCTCCAACATGATAGTACCTAAGAAAATATTTTCCCTATACATGTTGATAAATGCCGCATAACGGTTGGAACGACCAGACTCCGTCCCCCTGTCATAATAGAGGTTACGAAAGGTGGTCGTGTTATCACTATTCATATACTGTTTGCGGAATTCAATTAAAGGTCGTTCCCTTTCCCTGTTGAGCAGGCTTTCCCCCGCCCTATTAAATATCCTTATTTCGGCAACATACTGATCAAAATAATTACTTAGGTAAACCTTCTTTATCTTCTGTTCAATGGGCTCTTTACTCAAAAACGGGTCACCCAAACGGGACTGAATGAAAATATCCTCCTGAACCTTACTCATCACCTCGCTGAGTAAATATTCGGCAAACTTATTGTTCTCTTCCAGAATATTACTCCCAAATTGTTTTTTTTCCCTTACCGACTCTGCCACCAAATGCTGATAGGATGCTGTACCGGTAATCATGGCTCCCAACAAACAGCCAAAGAAAAAGGTGAGGAAGGTATCAAGTTCCAGTTTATAGAGGTTATTGTAAAGGCTAAAGGCGATGATGGACCCCAACAGTATAAAATGTACCAGAAAGGCAACCATCAAAGGCCTGTCAAAATAAAACAATCCAACTGCGATAGGAAGAGAGAAATACAATAGATAGTTGAGGGCTTGCTTTTTGTCAATGGGGCTCTTAAATAACACCATGTTTAACACCAGAATAGAGAAAAGCAGATAGCCAGCACCCCCTAGGAAAATTATGATGAGGCTTATTACCTTAAAGTAATCTAAATTGATAACAGCAACTACATTGAGGTTCCATTGCGAATTGGAGACAATATTGGTGAATAAGGTGTAAAATAAGACTAGAAAACAGGTGGATAAAGCATATGCCAAAAACAAAAACCAAGCGTTGTTGTAATTATCCCTGACCTGAATAAAGTTGATCAGAAAACGCTTTCTGCTTAGGATCCCAACCATCATGGTGAGCACCACTAAACTGCAGAAAACATTTAAGAGTAAATCTCCAAGGCTGGGATTTAGCCAGGAGGAACTGTAAAAAGAAGAATTAAACAATCCTGCTTCAAAAAAATTCTGAGGGAATTTAAATGCAATCATCATCAGCCGGATACTGCTTAAAATCACGGCTGTATAAAATAAAGAGGCAAAATGTTTCCCCTTATGCCAAAGTGTAATCACAAAATCTCCTCCCAACAGCAAAACCAAACCCAGTAAGGAGAAGAAAAAAACCAAAAGGGTACGACTGCTAAAAGCCCCTACAGACTCATAACCTACCATAAAGTACACGGAAAAGAGGTGGTCCCCTTCGTGATACAAATCTATGAAATCATTTTCTGGTTCCCTTAATAGCTTGAATCGGTCATTCCCAAAAACATCAGGGTTGTGTCCAGCTCTGATATACTCATTTTGCACTTCTACCTTATCAAAAAGGGGGTATACTTGGACTACCCAATATTCATTAACTCCCCTTGACACCTTCCTTACATTAGAAAAATATTGCCCTTTGGCATTATCCAAAAGTTGGAATTTCCTGTTTAGGTCAAGCTCTCCGAATGCCGGTATCATGGTGATGTCAGACCAATAAATCAAAGAACCATCCATGGAAAATAGGTAAAAGGAATGGTTGGTAGCAATGTTCAGGGTCTGGAAAGAAACTTGCTTATCGCGTCGGATATTTATGACTATATCTACAAAATCATCATTAAACTCCTCAATGATCTTACTCATCTTGCTCTGGATTTCTTCTCCATAGCTATGAGATCCAGGCTCCTTTTTCCAAAGCAGATTCCCGGCTAGAATTGCTCCTATCACCAGGATGGTTGAAAATATGATAACCCTTCTATTTTTGAGCATGATTTAGCGTGTAAAGCAAAAGAGCAAAGTTCTTACCAAACTTTGCTCCAAACTACACTGAAAATAGTTACATTAAAAAGAAAATTTCTTTTTGGATTTTGCATGCCTGTACCACAGAAAACCCACTATGCCAATAAGTAAATAGGGTGCCACAAACAGGTATAGGATCCCCATATTAAGGCCTGCGCCTACAGAAGTGTCGCCACTACTTATATTGTTTTCCACAGTGGTACGGCACATGGCACATTGAGCATTTGCCTCATACATGCCCATATACAAAATAAGTCCAAAACTAAAAATTAGGTTTACAATCTTTTTCATCTGTTTATAATTTGTTTTTTAAAGGCCATATAGCCTGCCCCTGCCTGCCCCGAACTCGCTTCGGGGAACTCGCTTCGGGGGAATCTCGTATTTTCAATAATCATCCCTCCGTGTTTCGTCTTCGCCATGCCTCGATTTCCTATTTTACTAACCAACAAATTTCAAATTTAGTTTAATGTAGGTAATAGGGCCTGATCATAAAATATACCACAACCCCAGTGATGGTGACATACAGCCAAATGGGATAGGCATACTTTACGATCTTTCGGTGTTTATCCACTTTACCCGTATATCCATAATAATAAGCAAGTAATATCGGAAAAAGTGCCACAGTAGCCAGCAAAATATGGGTAAGCAATAAGAAGTAATAAACACCCTTAACCCATCCTTCCCCTCCGAAAGTGGTACTTTCCGCAGAAGCATGATAAATGACATAAGAAATCAAAAAAATAGCTCCCAGGCCAAAAGCCGTGGTCATGGCCGCTCTATGATAGGAAATCTCTCCTTGCTTAATGAAATACAAACCCAGCAATAAAGCAATGGTAGCAGCGGAATTGATAACTGCATTGAGGTGTGGCAGAAAAAACACCCAAGAAGCGCCTACATCCAATTTGGAGGGCATAAATAACAAAACGGCTACCAAAACAGGCACGATAACGGCAATTACGGTTATCCACTTTTGAACCCCCTTTTCCTTACTGATTTTCATCTCATTCGTTTCCATGAAGCAATATTTTAGTCTCCAGAATCAACTCATCCACACCTTCACGATTTGTCCCACTATAATAACCTCTGATCCGCCCTTTCCCATCTACAAGTACAAATTTGTCACTGTGTATAAAATCCTCCGGTTCATCCTCTCCATGGGTGGCAGGCATTACAAAGCCACATCTGGCCAAATTATAGGTGGTGTCCCTGGGTCCGGTAAGAAAATACCATTTATCTGGGTCAGCACCGTGTCTGGAGCCATAGGCAGAAAGGACTTCTGGAGTATCATAATCGGGATCCAGGCTAATCGAGTAAATTTGAACCTTATCCTCATTTCTAAAGGCATCTTGCACCCTTTCCATCTCTGTGGACATTACAGGACAAATGCTGGGACAACTTGTAAAGAAAAAATCCACAATGGTGATTTTGTCTTGCATTTGTTCACTTCCTACCAAACTGCTATCAGTATGGTAAAAGGCAAATTCAGGAATATAATGTTGCTCCCCATCCGCAAAATCACATTCCCCAAATGGGTCATCCACTCCCTCCTGGTAAAATACGGGAATCTCGTAAGTATTGGTGCCATAGGTTCTGAGAAACATGAACACCAATATTGGAATCATCAAAATACAGATCAATACCATGATCTGTAATAATCTTAGTGTTCTCATAGTATCCTATTAACAAAAAATGGTTGAAGACGTCCCCAACCATTCAGTGTTTTTTTAAAGTTTTTTTACTTTACCAGCGCATGAGGAATATATCAGAACCTTCTTTCATTAACGCGATTACTAGCCAAACCAAAAATATCAAGGGAACAATTATGGAATAGAATAAAGGTTTAGCCTCTTCTCCTAAGTGCATAAATTCCATCATGATGTAATAGGCCTTCACAATTGTCAAAAGAATAAACAGAACGTAAAGGAGTATACCTCTAGGCATGGTAAAAGCCAACACAAACTCAAATGCCGTGACTAGAAGCAGGATAAGTGCCGTAATCCAAATTTTCCTAATTTTAGCGGAATCCCTAGGGATTACCTCCATATCATTTTTATTTTCCTGTGCCATGATAACGTGTCTTTTTAAGAGTTAAATCAAATAGAAGAAGGTAAACACAAATACCCAGACCAAATCCACAAAGTGCCAATAAAGTCCAATCTTCTCTACCATTTCATAGTGACCTCTTTGTTGATACACACCGACAGCTGCTTGGTAAAATGCCAAGAAGAGCAAAACGACCCCAATAGTAACATGAAAGCCATGAAATCCGGTGATAAAGAAAAACAATTGGGCAAAGGCCGGTGGGCCATATTCATTTACAATTAAGTTTGCACCATATACTGTTTCGGTCACGATGTTATTGAAGGAATTCACATAGGTCATCAAAGTACCATCATCGGTACCATGAATAAAGTGTGCCCATTCCCAGGCCTGGCAACTAAGAAAGGTAATTCCTCCCAGTAGTGTCCACAACAACCATTTCACTACGTCATTCTTATCATTTCTATGACCTGCTTCTACAGCAAGTACCATAGTTACAGAGCTCATGATCAGAATAAAGGTCATCAAGCCGACAAAAACCAAGGGGAAATGGCCACCATGTACAAAGGGGATTGCATCATAAATCATCTCCGGAATGGGCCAATACTCGTTGGAACTACTAAAGTCAGCAGCTGACCCCTCATAAGCGGGATAACTCATTCGGATAGCCCCATAGGTTATAAGGAATGCCCCAAAAGTGAATATGTCTGAAAGCAAGAAAAACCACATCATGAGTTTCCCATAACTTGCCTTCAGGGGCTCATTTCCACCACCCCATATTCCTCTTTTCGAGTTTACTTGAATTGCAGTCGACGACATAATTTATAGGTTATAAATATTAATGATTCAGCAATAAAAACATAAACAAATAGATCCACAATGCGCCCAGAAAATGCCAATAGGTGACACACATCTCCATCTGTGCCATATTCTGGGAATGAATTTTATATCTTAGGGACGAAATTAATACAATAATTAGAAATATCACACCACTAATCAAATGTAATGCATGCAACCCGGTGAAAACATACAAAAAGGAACCTGAGGGGTTACCGACAAAGTAAACATCCCTATCTACCAAGGCTACCCAGCTATACCACTGCCCCACCAAAAAGGCGAAACCAAGGAATGACGTAATAATTAAAGCCAATCTCAGCATATCGAGGGCGTCATTCTTGGCAGAAACATAAGCCCAATGCATGGTGATACTGCTAAGAATAATCACAGCAGAGGTGTACCAAAATATATCAGGAAGATTAAACTCTAGCCAATTGCCCTCCCCTTGTCTCACAATGTAAGCAGAAGTAAGGGAAGCAAATACCATTACCACACTTACAATAAAGAGCCAAAGCGCGAATTTCTTTGGGTGCATGGATAAGGGCTGTACTGCCCCTTCCTCATAACTTAACTTCTCTTCCATATCAACTCACACTTTATCTAACAAATAGGCAATCTGTACAATCGGCAAATACAGAAAAGATCCAAACATGATCTTCAATGCCGATTTCCTGCTACAATCCCTCATCAGAGAAAAGGTCTGTGCCAAAAACAACACCCCACAAACCGTTGCCACAATTCCCGAATTTAACCCCGTCAAGCCAAAATAAGTAGGAAGCAAACCTAATGGCAACAAAAACAGGGTATATATCATAATTTGAAAGGCGGTATTTAAATCCTTTCCCCCTCCAGAAGGCAAGAGTTTGAATCCAGCCTTTTTATAATCCTCATCACTTACCCATGCAATGGCCCAGAAATGGGGAAATTGCCAGATAAATTGTATACCGAATATGATTAGTGCCTCATAGCTGATAGCTCCTGTAGCCGCCGTCCATCCCAATAGTGGGGGCATGGCGCCAGGAATAGCTCCAACCAAAACAGCAATTGGACCCACCCTTTTGAGAGGGGTATAGACAAAGACATAAAGAATCATGCTGAGCATGCCCAAAAGGGTGGTAAGTGGATTGGTGAAAAACCATAAAACCAGCAACCCCGCTAAGGCCGCAAAAATGGAAAACCACTGAGCTTCATGAACAGCTATCACATTCATGGGCAAAGGCCTGCCCTGAGTCCGCTTCATTAATCGATCATAGTCCCTTTCCAGGATCTCATTTGCAGCACCTGAAGCACCGCTAATCAAAAACCCACCAATCACTAATCCTGCTAATCCAGACCAAGAAAAGGCGGGAGATTGTTGTCCAAGGACAAAACCAAAAGCTGCAGAGAAGGTAACCAAAGCCGAGAGCCTTACCTTTAACAAGTCTGCATAAGCTTTAAGCCTTAACCCTAAGCTTAATTCTGCCGATTCATTTGATATATTTACAAAACTCATTTTTCTAATTTTATACTTAATGGTCGCTTTTGATAGCGAAGTTCAAGCCAAAGGATGAATTGCACCCCAATGATCAAAGCACCTATCAAAAGGTGTATGGGTTGTGCCAAGGCCGGAATTCCAAAGTAACTCATGACGGCTCCTGAACCTATAGCTACGATGATAAGGATTAGCAAAACCTTGCTCCACTTCACAATCAATTTGTTGGCACTGGCATACTTGTACACCCAATATCCAAACCATACATGCAACGCCAAAAGAAGCAAACTATAGCTCCTATGGATGAGAAATTCAATGCCCAATAAATCGATCCATTCAGACCGATCCAGGTACCCATAATCTCTGGAAACCATATCCACCTGTTCTCGTACCTGTGTACCCAATATAATTTGAGCCAGCATAAGAAATCCCCCGAATCCGATCAAAATGGTCAGCCCATTCCGCCTAGAAACATCTCTTATTAAAGAAGCCCAATTGGTCAACCTATAAGCACGGTAATGAATAAATATCAACAAGCAAACGATTAACAGGGCAATTACCATGTGTACGGAAATCATCCACTGCAAAAGGTTTGTAGAGACCACAATAGACCCGATCCAGCCTTGAAAGAGAACGAGCACAAAGGCAAGAAAACTCCAATAAGCAAAGCTCCTATCCAAATACCAAAGCCGTATAGACTGCACTAAGGTAATCAATATTAATAAGCCAATGACTGCACCAATAAGTCGGTTGATGTATTCAATCCACGTTTTAGTTGCGTTAAATGGCTGTTCTTCGCGAATTGAAACGTCTTCTTCTATTTCTTGAGCCTGCTTTTCAAACCCAATTGTCCTGAGCATACTGACAAAACGCTCATTTTTATCCAGCCTTTGAAGGACATACTGCTCCTTATAATCAGGAGGGAGCTGATCCTCGCTAGTAGGAGGAATCCAGCTCCCGAAACACTTAGGCCAATCTGGACATCCCATACCGGAACCGGTACTTCTTACTATCCCTCCGACAAGTATGAGAAAATAAATGGCTATTGTAGTGACTAAACTAATCCTACGAAAACCACTTAATTTATCAAGATTCTTCTTTTGTTTCATTGGCCACCAGAATTTGCCCTTCTTCCGCAATGATTTCTTTTTCAAGATTCACCAATTTCTCTTCGTGCGGCAGGTTAGATTCAGGTGTGGCAGATAATGGGATAGTCTGAGGTATAAAGTCCTCTTTAGAGCCAGGCTTTGAATAATCATAAGGCCATCTATATACAGAAGGTATTTCTCCAGGCCAGTTTCCATGTTGAGGATGTAGAGGCGTAGTCCATTCCAAGGTATTGGATCTCCAAGGATTTAGACTGGCTTTTCTACCGAAGAACATGCTATAGAAGAAATTGAAAACCAATATCATTTGAGCGGCAAATGTGATAATAGCTGCCGCGGATACAAACATGTTCAAATCAGTGTACATATCTGAGAATGCAAACTCAGTCCAGGTATAATACCTCCTTGGAAAGCCAGCAATACCAATGTAATGCATGGGGAAAAAGACCATATAAATACCCACAAAAGTTAACCAAAAGTGAATATGCCCCAATTTTTCATCCATCATCCTACCAAACATCTTAGGGAACCAGTGATAAACACCCGCCACCAAACCAAAGAAAGATGCTGATCCCATCACTAGGTGGAAGTGCGCTACCACAAAATAAGTGTCATGAAGCTGAATATCAATCGCCGAATTTCCTAAGAAAATTCCGGTCAATCCTCCAGAGATAAACACAGAAACCAAGCCGATTGAAAACAACATTCCCGGAGTAAATCGAAGGTTACCCCTCCACAAGGTGGTAAGATAATTAAACACCTTCACAGCTGAGGGAACGGCAATTATTAATGTCAAGAACATAAAGATGGATCCTAGGAATGGATTCATGCCTGACACAAACATATGGTGAGCCCACACTACGAAGGACAATATAGTAATACCAAGCATGGAAATGATCATGGCCTTATAGCCAAAAATCGGTTTCCTAGAATTGGTAGCAATGATTTCCGATGTGATTCCTAAAGCTGGCAAAAGAACGATATAAACCTCAGGGTGTCCCAGAAACCAGAATAAATGCTGGTATAGTACAGCGCTACCTCCAGTGTTGGGTAAAGCCTCTCCACCAATATAAATATCTGAAAGATAGAAACTAGTACCAAAACTACGGTCAAACACAAGTAAAAGTGCCGCAGAAAACAATACCGGAAAGGAAAGTAGCCCAATAATTGCAGTCAAGAAAAAAGCCCAAATGGTAAGTGGCAATCTAGCAAAGGACATTCCCTTTGTCCTTAAATTAATCACAGTGGTGATATAGTTAATTCCTCCCAAAAGCGAAGAGACTATAAAGAAAGTCATAGCGACTAGCCATAAAGTCATCCCTAAACCAGAACCCGGAATTGCCTGCTCAAGGGCAGACAATGGCGGATATACCACCCAGCCCCCACCAGCAGGTCCCTTTTCCAGGAATAGGGAACAAAACATTACCACACTGGATAGAAAGAAAAACCAGTAGGACAACATATTCATGAAACCTGATGCCATGTCTCTAGCTCCTATCTGAAGTGGAATTAGGAAATTGGAAAAGGTTCCACTAAGACCAGCCGTCAATACAAAGAACACCATTATGGTTCCGTGCATAGTTACCAAGGCCAGGTAGAAGTTGGGGTCCAGCTTACCAGTATTGTCAATCCAACCACCGAATATAGGCCGTAGAAATTCTAGATTCATGTCTGGAAATCCTAATTGTAACCTAAATACGATAGATAGAAATCCACCAATCAGAGCCCAAAATATTCCGGTAACCAGAAACTGCTTACCGATCATCTTATGGTCAGTGGAGAATATATACTTCGTGATGAAGTTATCGTGATGCTCGTGCTCGTGATGTTCTACATCATGAGAAGATACGTTAGCTACTGCCATCTTAATTAATTTTTATTATTTGCTTTCGTTGATGTAGATTTCAGCCAATTCCTTCAGGTCTGAAGGGAGATCAGAAATCAAATCTGGGTTTCTTTTAATAAAGGACTCCTGTTCACTTACCCATTCCCGGTATTCATCAGGCTCCAACACGGTAATAACTCTTCTCATGGAGAAGTGACCCCTACCACATACTTCGGTACAAGCTATTTCATACTCAAACTCATCATCTCCCAGTTCAGCCCTCATTTCGGTAGTGGTCTTTGTAGGAACAAACCAAAATCGAGTAGGCATACCTGGGACCGCATCCATTTTCAACCTCATGTGAGGAGCAAAAACAGAGTGAAGTACATCTCTTGCTCTTATTTTAAACAAAACTGGTTCTCCTTTTGGAATTACCACCTGCTGAGAAGGAAAATCGTCAAAGGAGTTCTTGTCCGTAAAATCAATTCCCCTGGAATTATTTGCATTGATCAATCGATAATCATAATCCCCCAAAACATTATCTTTACCAGGATACCTTATTTCCCAGGCAAATTGATAACCCATAATTTCTACAACGTGGGCATCTTCTGGGGCCGGAGCAGTTATATCTTTCCATGCTCTCCATCCTGTAAACACAAGAACCGTCAAAACCACAGCAGGAACTAAGGTCCAAATAATTTCAAGTTTGTTGTTGTCAGGATAGTAAGCTGCCCTTTTATTGTCATCATACTGATACCTGTATCCAAACCAAAAAAGCAGAATATGAGTAAGCACGAAGATAAAGCCAGTAACAGCCATAGTAACCCAAAACAGTTGATCAGTGATCACTCCATGTTCGGAAGCTACAGGTAATTGGTAGTTATCAAACTCTTTTATGGAATACCAAACCATCAGAATAGTACAACCTACTAGGAATACCATCATCAGAATGGCATTTACTTTATTGCTCGTTGTGGCTATTTTTTTCGAAGACCCTTTAGCTACTGATATTAGGGCTTGTATCCTATAAACCATCCAAATTACGGATAGTAATAATACGATACCTATTGCAATGAGAAGTCCGTACATAGTTATTTTACTTTTCGGAAAATTTTAAATGTGGTGATGATAACTCTCTTCCAACATGGGGTGGTTTTTCGCAATAAGGTTCCCCTTGGCCAAATTAGTGAACATTACAAATGCAAAGGCCGAAGCATAAACCAACAATAAACCAACTTCCATTAAACCTAAACCGCCGTCTTGTCCTACTGTCCCGGGTTGAACCATAAGAAAGAAATCCAACCAATGACCGAAGAGTATCAACGTGCACACAAGCTTCAAGAAAACGGAATGTCTTTTCGAATCTCTTGTCATAAGAACAAGGAAAGGTAGGAAGAAGTTTATCACTAAATTTACAATTATAAACCCTCCATATACATCACTTTCGAGTCTTTCCACAAAATATACAGCTTCTTCTGGGATATTTGCATAATAGATCAATAGAAACTGGGAAAACCAGATATAGGTCCAGAAGATGGAGAAGGCAAAAACGTATTTACCGAGGTCGTGAATATGGTTGTCATTCACCATATCCAGATACCCTTGGTCTTTCAAAAACATGGTAACCAAAGTAAGGGCTGCCAGTCCTGCCACAAACCATGAGGCAAAAACATACCATCCAAATAAGGTGGAGAACCAGTGTGTATCAATGGACATTACCCAATCCCATGCACTAACCGAAGAAGAAACAGCAAAGAACACCAAGAATATTGCTGACCAACTTCTAAGCTTAAACCAATATTGGGTTCCTCCATGGAGGTCTTCTTGTTCGGAAAGGGACTTCAGTTTGTTGAAGAAAAACACCCAAAACCCAAAAAACAACACCATCCTTAGGAGGTAGAAGATGGGGAAAGAGCCCTTTTCCATTGGCCAATAAAAGAATGCTCCCTTGCCATCTATGATGGAGTCATAGTGACTGTCGGATTTATCGTATATATCGCTGTGGGTCCAGTGAAACAAATCATGGCTTGCTATAAAAAAGGTGACAATCATCAATACCCCTGCTATTGGGAGCCAATGCCCAAAGGAAATCATTATTTTCACCAATGGAGCAGACCAGCCCGCAGAAGCAGCATACTGAATCGCAAAGAAAAACACACCAATAATGGCAAGTCCTGTGAAATATACATTATTGATCCATAAATTGGCAAACAGCCTATGGGTCCAGTGATAGGCATGTTGCCCATCATCCCCATGTGCCTCACCGCCAAATATAGCAGCCGCTATTCCCAAGATTAAGAATAATAGGCCAATTCCACCTACCAGGAAAACCGACTTCTTGATGGCCTCAGTGAAGTCAAACTTTTGATCTAAATTATATTGTGTAGCCTGTGCCATTATTGCTTTTGGATTTCTTGTTTAACATAGTGCACAATCTTCCAGCGTCTTTCTATGGACAACTGAGAACCATGTGCACCCATTCTTCCTTTACCGTGAGTAATTACATGAAAGATATGTCCATCTGGCAAATCAATGTAGGCACCCCCTTTTAAATTGGCCACTCCTCCTATCACTTCTCCTGCTTTACCATCTCCCTCGCCTTGAGCTCCATGGCAAGTGGCACAGTATTGTATGTAAAGCTGTTGACCCTGGGCCAATGCCTCATCGGTAAGCTCCACTGGGTTTTCTACCTCGGCAGCTCCCTCCAAATCGGCAACACTTTTCCTGTAAGGTAGGAAGCCTTTGCTGTTCCTTGGCACCGTATTCGGAGCAGGTTCCCTCATGTTCATTCCATGGGGATTGAAGGGGTTACTATTATAAAACTCCCCCTTACCATCTTCCCTGGAGGACAGCCAACCTCCCTCATCCTCATTCGTGATTTGAGTGAGGGGTTCATAGGCCACTGAATGGTACATTTGTGGGGCATATTCCAAGCCTGGGAAATCCCCCGAGGCACTGCAAGAAGCCAGCCCCAAGGCAGCTCCTAACGTGGCAACGAAATATGTGGATAATCTTATCTTCATCGTATTTTGCTTACCTAGTCTTCAAAATTCTTATTGTTTACTTCAGTGGCACCTGAAGCTTTGAGTACTTCTACAATCTTTTCCTTGCCTAAAGACGCATTCGCTGCCAAATCAATGGCCATCACGTGTTTGTCATCTGTGCTCCTGATATCAAAAATCCTTGGCTGTCCCCAGGGCTTTAGGTTATTGGTAATCATAAATACCCCTACCATACCGAATGCGGATAACAAAACCGTCAACTCAAACGTCACTGGAATAAAAGTAGGTATAGGTGCGAAGTTCTTACCACCAATAATCATAGGCCAGTCAAACTGCATCATGTAAAACTGCATGGTCAAAGCCAAGGTAGTACCCAAAAGGCCAAATAGAAATGCCGCAATGGGAAGCCTACTTCTTCTATACCCTAAATCTTCATCCAGTCCATGAACGGGATAAGGCGAATATACCTCATGAATTTTTACACCGGCCTTACGGATCTGTCTGACAGCAAGGGACAATACGTCTTCGTCATCAAATATGCCTACGACAAAATTCTTATCTTTTTCCATGATTACTTAGTTGCTTTTTCTGATGAGGATTTCAATACTGCTTTTACCTCTGCCATATTGATCACTGGGAAGAACTTGGCAAATAACAAGAAGCATGTGAAGAACAAACCAAAAGTGAATAAATACACACCCACATCATAAATAGTGGGATAAAACATCACCCATGAGGAGGGTAAGAAGTCCCTGTGGAGGGAGGTTACAATGATCACAAACCGCTCAAACCACATTCCTATGTTCACTACCAATGACAACACAAAAGTAGCTACAATGGAGGTCCTTATCTTTTTGAACCAGAATAACTGCGGGGATATAACATTACAGGTCATCATGGACCAGTATGCCCACCAGTAAGGACCAAACATCCTGTTTACAAAGGCATATTGCTCTGCAGCTACCCCAGAATACCAAGCGATGAAAAATTCAGTGATGTAAGCAATACCCACTATGGATCCGGTGATGATGATCACAATATTCATCAATTCAATATGTCCTATGGTAATATAGTCCTCGAGGTTGAACACCTTTCTTGTCACTATCATAAGGGTGAGTACCATGGCAAATCCAGAAAAAATCGCTCCTGCGACGAAGTAAGGCGGGAAAATGGTGGTGTGCCATCCGGGAATTACAGAGGTAGCAAAGTCAAAAGATACGATAGTGTGTACAGAAAGCACCAGTGGAGTGGCCAATCCTGCCAAAATCAAGGATACTGACTCGTACCGCAACCAGGTTCTTGTAGCGCCATCCCAACCGAAACTTAAGGCGCCATAGATTGTCTTTCTTATGCCAGTGGCCCTGTCCCTAATGGTGGCAAAATCCGGAATCAAACCTATATACCAAAAAACAAGGGAAACCGCAAAATAGGTTGAAATAGCAAATACGTCCCAAAGCAAGGGGGAATTGAAATTAACCCATAAGGATCCAAAGGTATTTGGCAACGGTAGAGCCCAATAGGCACCAACCCATGGCCTACCCATGTGGATGACAGGAAACATAGCCGCACAGATTACCGCAAAAATGGTCATGGCCTCAGCAGCCCTGTTAATAGAAGTTCTCCATTTTTGACGGAAAAGCAAAAGTACCGCCGAGATTAAGGTACCTGCGTGACCTATACCGACCCACCACACGAAGTTGGTGATATCCCAAGCCCATCCAACGGTTTTATTCAGACCCCACATGCCAATACCCTCCCAAAGGGTGGCTGCAAGTGCCAAAAATCCGAGTAATAAGGCTCCCACGGATATGGCCAGTCCAATCAGCCAAGAAACAGAAGGCTTGCCTTCCACTTGCCTGGAAACATCATTGGTGACGTCCTTATATGTTTTACCGCCAGTAACTAACGGTTCACGTACGGGTGAAGTAACCTGCATATCTTTATATTAGTTAATTAAGCTTCGTTTTTGTCCTTGTTTCTGATTTTGGTAAAGTACCAAACATTGGGGCTCACATTAATTTCCTCCAATACGTGGTAGGCCCTTTCTTCATTGACCTCTTTATTGGCAGAGATGTCATTTTCCTTGATTTTCAAAAGCTTGGAAACCTTTGACTGGGAATCGTTCATGTCACCAAATACCAAAGCCTCGGTAGGACAAGCCACCGCACAGGCCACATTTATCTCACCGTCCTTGATTTTTCTCCTCTCCTTTTTAGCGGCTAGTTTACCTGCCTGAATACGTTGTACACACATGGAACATTTTTCCATAACGCCCCTCACCCTTACGGTCACATCTGGATTTAGCACCATTTTGCCCAAATCATCATTTTGCGGGGTGTTCATAGGAAAGTCCTTATTGTCATGGTACTTAAACCAATTGAACCTCCTTACTTTGTAGGGACAGTTGTTGGCACAATACCTGGTACCAATACACCTGTTGTAGGTCATTTGGTTAAGTCCCTCTGAACTGTGTGTGGTAGCTACCACTGGACATACCGTTTCGCAGGGGGCGTTGTTACAGTGCTGGCACATCATAGGTTGGAAAGTAACCTCTGGGTTATCCGCTGCTTTTTCCAGTTCCTTGTTTTCGGTAGCTCCCTCGGGAGAACTGTAATACCTGTCTATCCTTATCCAGGCCATCTCCCTTCTATTCAGCACTTCCTCACGGCCCACAACGGATACGTTGTTCTCAACCTGACAAGCAACTGTACAAGCGGAGCATCCTGTGCAAGAGTTTAAGTCAATTGCTAAGCCCCAGTGGTGTTGGCTATATTTGTGCCCCGACCAAAGCGAAATCTTAGATGGCTTATAAAATTTACCCTCTTTATAAATTTCAGGATGGTACCTACCTGCATTGGCATCTTCCTTGTACTCGCCTAAGGTAGATTCCTGGATCACAAAGTTTCTACCCATATAGGTTTGATGGGTTTGCGTTTGGGCGATTCTGTATGTATCAGAAAGCAACTCAATGGTAACACCTTCGGTAATGTCGTAATTGACAAATCCTTGAGAATTGTCCAGAAGGGGATAAGCGTTAACACCAACATTATTGGCTACTCTTCCTGCTTCAGTCCTTCCATAACCAAGTGCTAAACCTACCGTGCCATCTGCCTGGCCTGGCTGAACCAATACAGGGACCTCTAGGGTTACCCCGTTAGCGGTAAGTTTGGCCTTTTTGGTACTGCCCTCCTGCATTTTAAGGCCATTATCGTTTGCCCATTTCTGGGATACAGTAAGGTAATTGTCCCAAGTGGCTTTAGTTACCGGGTCAGGCATCTCTTGCAACCAAGGATTGTTTGCATAGGTGCCACTGCCAATACCAATTTTTGAATAAATCACCAATTCAGTGCCCTGATTATCGGCACTGTAAGTTCTGCCAATAGCCTGGGCAGCCCCACTGATGTCTCCAGCGGCCTCCGGGGTTTCCTCTACTTCTGATTCTACTCTGTAGATGCCGTTATGCAAACACCCATCCCAGAACAAATCGAAATCTGAGACCTGATCCTGCTCGGCAAAATATCCTTCCCGCCAGTTTTCACGGATAAAATTGTAATACGATATATTGTTTCCAGCCCATCTCAATAAGCTTTCCTGAGCTTGTCTTGTATCGAAAAGTGGAGTTATGGTTGGCTGTGCTAAGCTGTATTCTCCTGGCTTAGGATTGTAATCATTCCAACTTTCCAAGTAATGATGATCCGGAGCCAGGTATTGTACTGCCTTGCATGTCTCGTTTCTGCTGTCTCCTATCGCTACGGAAACCTTAGCCTTGGATACTCCAGCCGACAGCTCCTCGGCACCGGCATAATCATAACAAGGGTTACAGTTATAGAAAATCACAGCACCAACTCTGCCTGCATTGAGGTCGGCAACGAGTTGTTTCATCTTTTCGTCATCGCCTTTGCGGTAGTGAACCGACTTGGCAAAATCAACGGTTTCACCTTTATTCCCTAGAAGTTCGTTGATTGCATGAATTATTACCTGAACATTTGGGTCATTGGAACCGGAAACCACTAAGGACTGTCCCCTATTCGCCCAAAGTTCCTCTGCAGCTCTTTCCAAATTTGCGATTTCTACAGATGGGGCATTCACCGGAGAGGATCCGGACTTCCCTGCAAGCATGTTGTACAAGGCCAAAACCGCAAGACCACTTTGTGAGGCCCTGATCGGAGTGCGGTAATCCGCATTTGCCCCAGTAAGGGAAAGATTGGATTCAAACTGAAAGTGCCTGGACATCTCAGGGCTTTCTTTGGAGATCTTCCTTCCTTTACTGTACTGCTTTGCATATTCAATCGGGGAAATCCAAGTTCCCAAAAAGTCTGCACCGAAGCTTACAATGGTTTTAGCTTTATCGAAATGATAGGAAGGAAGCGTCTTACTTCCATAAAACTGCTCACTTGCTTTAAGAATACCAAAATTGGAAAGTGGGTCGTAGGTAATTACTTCCACATTCCCCATTGCCTCAGCAAAGGCCTCCATTGCCCTATCCGTAGAGGGGGAAAGAAGCGTGTTTGTAACTATTTTTATACTTCCAGCAGAGGAAAACTTAGGCCCCAAATCGGCATCCAAAGCAGACCATTCAACCCTTTCCCCGTTTATGTATGGGCCATCCAGTCGGTGCTTATCGTACAAAGACAGCACTGAAGATTCTACGATGGCGTTGGTTGCACTTCCCGTGATGGGTGAAAATTCGTTTCCGTCCAGCTTGATCGGTCTACCTTCTCTGGTTTTGACTACTATTGAGGCATAATCCCCTCCAGTCGCAAAGGTGGTCGCGTAATAGTTTGGCACAGATGGATCCACATCCACCGGTTTATTCACATAAGGTATGGCCTTTCTTACAGGGGCCTCACAGGCAGCGAGGGAAGCAGCGGCTAGGCTGAAACCCATCATTTTCAGGAAATCCCTTCTATTGGAACCCCCATCGCCATTTTTGTGTAAAGGAAGATTGTCAGGGAACTCCCTGTCTGCATTTTTTACAAATGCAGGATCGTTAGTCAGTTGTTCTAACCCTTTCCAGTATGTCTTTTTATTTTCTTTCATCTCTTAAAGAAAAGAATTTTCGTAAAGATTAATTATTAATAGTGACACTTGGCGCATTCCAGCCCCCCGATGTCCTTCACCTTCAAGGCATCCTTCGACTCAGAGTGCAGTTGCACTAACTTGTCGTAGTATTCATTGCCTTGTGTGGTGATTTCCGTATTTCGGTGGCAGTCTATGCACCAGCCCATGGTCAGGGAGCTGTGTTGATAAACTACTTCCATTTCTTCAATTGGGCCATGGCAGGTTTGGCACTCCAGACCCGCTACAGCTACGTGCTGGCTGTGATTAAAATATGCCAGATCGGGCAAGTTATGAATTCTTACCCATTCTATAGGTTTATTGTTGTCATAAGCATCATACAACTTGGCAATCTCTGGGGATATCCCTTCTTGCCCATCCACGTTTTGGATGTGCATATGGCAATTCATACAAATGTTGGCAGATGGTATGTTGGCAGATTTACCGATTTCCACCCCGGTGTGACAGTATTGACACGGAATTTCATATTCCCCCGCATGTAATTGGTGAGAGTATGCAATAGGTTGCTTTGGGGCATACCCCTGTTGTATACCTACATTGTATAAACCGTCCAATGCTGTCTTTACAACTAGAGCCAAAACAATGGTGGTAATAATGATGATAAAAGCATCACTGGTAAAAACCTTTTTAAGGTCTGTTTTCTGGTTAATAAACTCCTTGTCGTCCTGGTCCAGGTCCTGGCTTTGGTTCAGGTATTTTTTCAATACCGATACGATCAACCCCAATACTACCAGAATTAACAACAACACGAATACTAAGACCACCAGAATTATGGTGAGGTATTCACTGGGAATCCCTCCGGCTTGACCTTCCGCCGTTCCCTCTCCATCGGCAGCAGCTGTGGCATCTGCGGTGTCTCCATATTCGATGTAAGAGAGCAAGTTCATCAAATCATCATCACTCAAGAAATCGTGTGACGGCATTTGAATATTATTGTATTCCCTAAACAAGGCTACCGCCTCAGCATCTCCGGCTTGGATCAAGGCTTGGGAATTTACTATGAACTTTTTAGTCCAATCCAATGACCTACGCTCAGTAACTCCCCTCAAGGCTGGACCAGTGTAATTTTGGTCCAATCGGTGACAGGTTCTACAGTTAGCGTTGAACAAAGACTGCCCTGCCTGGATAGCGTCTTCACTATCAGATACGTCGGGGTGAGCCGCATAAGCCGTTCCTGAATACAGGAAAAACGCCAAAATCAGCGCACTTATGCTGTTAAAAACCCCAAATGATGAGCGTTTGATCGTCATGATTTTTATTTGATTTTCCGAATAATTATCTCTTTCAATGAAATTCGACACAAATGTACTACCCAACTTCTATTTTTCAAACTTGATAAATTGAACTGCATCAAATTGAAGATCTGAGTTTAAAATATGTTAAAATACTGTACTCCAATCACTTGTATCCATAAGTATTGCGTCTTTCGTAATTTAGAACTTTTATAAATAACCCTTTTTCCACTTAGCCATTTCAAACTATTTAAAAGGGAACACCCACTTGGGTTCTAAAACAAAAAACAAGGAAATGAAAGCGTACTAAAATTTTATGATTCTTATTGGCTGTAACCCTTAATTTAGCTACCTTTGGCATCCGATTCAAAAAGGTCGAGTGGCCGAGTGGCTAGGCAGAGGTCTGCAAAACCTCGTACATCGGTTCGAATCCGTTCTCGACCTCTACCCCCTTCAAAAGGAACAACTAATTAGTTGTTCCTTTTTTGGTTCTGAACAATTGTATTTTTCATGCCATTTTTCTAGCTTTCGATGGCTATATCTCTCCTTTTCTTACTGGCTAATTTATTCCTACATTTTCTATTCACTGATAATACCAGGAGTGTTTAGGAATGATGTTGCAGCAATATTTTATGTTATAGAATTAACCCAAAGCCTATTTACTTTGATGAACGATTTCATTACGAAAAGAAACCTCACTATCTTCTGTATAGTGGCACTCTTGATTGGATGGGTAGGAGTAGGTATAGACCGGCTAACACCGGATCAAGGGGCCGAAGAAGAATCATTGGGCATGGCCGTTTGGCTGGTATTCCCATTGCTACTTGTAGTCCTACTTAGAGGGCTGGCAGGCGATGGATGGAAAGATGCTTGTTTTCGTCCCCGATTTATTGGCAATGGCAAATGGTACTTCATCGCCTTCGCCATCTTCCCTGCTGTAACCGCGCTTACCCTTTTATTGGGAAAACTCACCAACTTGATAAACTTTGACCGCATGGACTGGTCAGCATTTTCCCTGGTATTCCTTAGCCTTTTAGGAGTGAATGTAATAAAAAACTTTTTTGAAGAAAGCGTATGGAGGGGTTACCTCAGCGCAAAGCTGGCCAAACTCTCTCTTTCCGACTTCAAACTCTATTTGATAGTGGGGCTGGTATGGGGCCTATGGCACGTACCTTATTATATGGTGTTTTTGCCTGATGAAATGATCTATACGGTGCTGCCTGTAGATAGGGTGCTTTTTACCTTGGTTGCAGTAGTCAATATGATAGTGTGGACAGTAATGTTTGTGGAAATTTTCTTTATTACCGGGTCCATTTGGAGTGTGGTATTGCTCCATGCGGTGGAAGATGCACTGATCAACCCTTTGGTGATTGATGGATTCATCCAGATCACCCCCAATGCCGAATGGCTGGTGTCACCCATTTCTGGCATTTTTCCCATGTTATGTTATTTGGGAATTGGATTCTGGTTAAGAAAGCAAAGGAAAATGCTGGGCGGAAGATATAGCCGATTGGTTCCCGCCACGACCTAGTACGTCCCTGTTTTATCCATCTAGGGTGCCGCTTATCCAAAGGCTTAGGTGGATGCCAAAAAATTATGTATTTTAGAAAAGTTTTATAATAATCCAATTTTAACCATGAAAAAACCCAGTAAAGCAGTTTCTGGCTCTTCCAGAAGGAATTTCATCAAAAATGCAGCCATAGCCTCTTCTATCCTAATCGTTCCCAGACATGTGTTAGGTGGGGTAGGGTATACTGCCCCAAGTGACCAATTGAACCTTGCCGCTATTGGTGCCGGGGGAAAAGGCTCCAGTGACATAAAAAACGCCTCGGTAGAAGGCCGGGAAAGGGTAGTGGCGCTGTGTGACGTAGATTTTTCCGGATCAGCAAAAAGATCTGTCGAGAATTTCCCGAAAGCTAAGCGGTATCAAGACTACAGGGAAATGTTGGACAAGGAAAAGGACATTGATGCGGTCACCATTTCCACACCTGACCATACCCATGCCCCAGCCGCAGCATTTGCCATGGAAAGGGGGATCCATGTATATGTGCAAAAACCCATGACCCACAATATCAAGGAGGCGAGAAAACTCACCGAAATGGCCAGGGAACACAAGATAGTGTCCCAAATGGGGAACCAAGGGGGTTCCAACCCTTTGCTGGACATGGTACAAGGCTGGATAGATACGGATAAATTAGGAAAAATAGCAAAGGTACAAATTTGGACCAATCGCCCAGTTTGGCCACAGGGAATACCATTTCCAGAGCCAGCACCAGAAAAGAAACCGGACGATTTGGCTTGGGACCTTTGGCTTGGGCCAGCTGAAAAAATCCCCTATACCCCAAACCTGCACCCTTTCAACTGGAGAGGTTGGTGGGATTATGGGACTGGTGCTCTCGGTGATGTGGGCTGTCACCTAATAGATATCCCATTCAGGACACTAGGGCTTCATTATCCCAAAAGTGCACAATGCAGTGTAGCCTCGGTTTATTCACAAATGTGGACCGCAGACCACCACCCTAAAGGTGCGCCTGTGGCCTCCTTCATCACCCTTAAGTTTGATCAGACCGACAAGAGCAAGTCTCCAATAGAAATGACCTGGAGTGATGGGGGAATTCGTCCCAGCCACCCAGATATCATTCCTCCGGATCACGACTTGGGTGGGGCTAATTCTGCCAATGGAGTGATGATCGTTGGAGAAAAAGGAATCATTACCACCAACATCAACGACAGTTCACCCCTTATGCCAAAACTATACCTCAGCGACGGTACCACAGAATTCGGACCTGAAAAAGAGGAAATGGATGAGCCAGAATACGGCCATCAAAGGAAATGGGTGGACGCCTGCAAAGCAGGGTTTGGAAGTAAAGAACACCAAGCACTTACCAGCTCTTTTGACTATGCAGGCCCAATGACCGAAACAGTACTCATGGGTAACCTGGCCATAAGGAGCTATATGCTTCAAAAGGAAACAGGCAATGGAAATACTGCTTTCATCGGTAGGAAAAAACTACTATGGGACGGGGACAACATGCTTATTAGCAACCTGGAAGAGGCCAACCAATTCGTTGGAAGGGATCATAGGGAAGGATTTAAAGTGTAACCAAACCTGAATAAACTTTTCCAAAGTTCAGAACTTTGGAAAAGTTTATTCTAACATTTGAACGAAAATGCTCCATAACCTTTTTGGCGAAAAGCAGCCCGCAAATTGCAAAACCAACCTCCTTACCTTATCTTTTGTTCTCAATTCAATCCAAACTACTTTATTCTCTATGACTCGCTTTAAATTGTCTCGACCGCTTTGGGGTATTTCAATAGGCATGTTGTTGTTTCTATCCTCGGCACCCGAAATAGCCATCGCCCAAAACTATCAGAAACTCCCCAACGACCAATTAGTGCAAAGGCTGAAGCCTGCTGAAGGCCGAATAAATGTGGTAGTGGATACCGACACCTATAATGAAATCGATGACCAGTTTGCTGTAGTATATGCGCTGCTTTCGCCAGAGGTAATGGATGTAAAGGCCATCTATGCTGCACCCTATCTGAACAAAAGATCTGAAAGTCCTCAGGACGGCATGCAGAAGAGTTACGAGGAAATCCATAGGTTGTTGGAGAAACTGGACTGGCCCAATAGGGATTTTGTTTACAAGGGGTCTACTGGTTTTTTGAAAAACTACGAGGAGCCTCTCCAAAGTGATGCTGCCAAGGATCTAATAGAAAGAGCGAAGGCCAGTGAAGGCCCGCTTTATGTGCTCACACTTGGAGCTCCTACCAACGTGGCTTCCGCCATCCTTATGGAACCTAGCATCACCGAAAAGATCATTGTGGTTTGGCTAGGAGGAAAAGGGTTAAATTGGCCAATGGCGACTGAGTTTAACCTCATGCAAGACCCGCTATCTTCGAAGGTGCTCTTTGATTCAGGAGTTCCCCTTATCCAAATACCCACAGAACCAGTGTCCTCCCATTTACAAACTTCCATACCGGAGATAGAGTATTATTTATCGGGAAAAGGTGCCATAGGTGATTATTTGGTCGAAATATTTAAAGAATATAACCCAGGGAATACCTTTGGATGGTCCAAGGTGATTTGGGACATATCGGCAATAGCCTATGTGGTTAACCCGGGATGGTTCCGTACAGAGATGCGCAGTGCCCCGATTTTGACGGATCAATTGACCTATAGTATGGATCATTCCCGCCACCTTTATAGGGTAGCCCTCCATTTAAACAGGGATCGCATTTTTGCAGATCTGTTTAAGAAAATCCAAGATCATGTGGAATAATTGAACCGCTAAATATCCTTCTCTATGAAATTGGGCATGACGTAGTCAACATTTAGAGGTATAATTATCCTTGCTATATTTCCCCGAATCGAGTTCCCCGAAACATGTTCGGGGCAGGCTGGGGCAGCCTATATGTCCTATAAAAAGCAAATTATAATCATATGAAATCGAGCATGAGGAGAACCTCACACGTAGGGATGATTATCAAAGCGAGATTCCATGTGGCCATTGAAAAGAAAATATAAACACATGAAACTAAACTTCAATTCCTTGATTTCCTTTCAAGGTTCCGGGGAGGATAATTTGAAATTCAAGGAGGAGTTCCTAAAGCTACAAGTGACCTATTTCAGTGCACATCTTCGCCATGCAGACGCCAAAGCAGCAGGTATCATCGCATTTACAGCGGCAATAACCAAAATCATAGCAGACAGGATAACCTGGGCCAATGGCATGGAAAATGCCTTACAAGTTACCCTAAGCTACGTGCTGCTTGCTCTTGCCTTTATCACCATTATGTTTTCTATTTTTGCAGTTTTTCCGAGATTTACAAAAAGCAAGTTAATCAACCCTAATAACAGCTTTTCCTGGTCCACTATCTCAAGCATCAAACCGACAACAAGGAATACTTGGAAACATTATGATACAATCACGAAAAAGGATAATCTCAAACTGTTGGAGGATATTTCTGAATCCACTGCCTATCTTGCACAGGTGATTCGAAAAAAATACCGTTGGATAAGATTGGCCATATTTACACTTATCTTGGATCTTTTACTCATAACCCTGCTATGGTCTTTGGACGTGTTTGTCTAGCCATTTTCGGTAGCGCCGACTGCCCCTATCATTGACCTGACGTATAATTATTACAGTTTTAACCACTAATACCTTTATCATGAAATCGAGCATGAGGAGAACCTCACACAGAGGGATGATTATCAAAGCGAGATTCCATCTGTCTGCTGAAAAACAAATTATAAACAGATGAAAATACGATTTACTTATCATGCCCATTTATTCCTGTATTTTATGGCCGCCATTAGCTGCAAGAGCAGCACAGGAGTATGGCAAGGGCAAGGGGCTATTCAGGAGGTAACCACGACCAACAAACCCATCCAATTACAATATAAAGGCACCCAAGACATCGGAAAGGGCATCTTCGCCTCCAACGATTATGAAGGAGCAAGGATGAATGGGATATCCCTGAGCAGGGACACCCTGATCACCGTTTTGATTACCCCGGAAAACACCACCATTAACCCTAGCCCTTGGTATGCTTTTAAAGTATGGGCAGATGAAAAAAAAGGGGTAACGATGAGGCTAACCTATCCAGAAGGAACTTATCACAGGTATTTCCCTAAAGTCAGTAGAAATGGAGAGGTCTATCAAAACTTGGATTCCACTGCTTATCGAGCTGATACTCAATTAACCAGCAACGGTACGTATAGAGCCACCACGGTGGATTTATCTCTAGAAATAGGGCCGGACACTTTGTGGATTGCATCCCAGGAGTTGGTAGGTACCAAACATGTGGAGGATTGGAAAGACACCTTGCTTTCGCATTCCTATATTCAAAAAATAAAAACCGGGGAGAGCCATGAGGGTAGGGAATTGGAGGTGCTCAAAATCGGGCAAGGTGAGGAAAAACAGATGCTGATGGTAATGGCACTTCAACATCCCCCGGAAATCCCTGGTTACCTAGCCATGAAAGCCTTCATATCCACCATTTGTGAAGACTCTTCCCTCGCTGCTGAATTTAGAAAGAAATATGTCACCTACTTGTTGCCTATGGCCAACCCTGATGGGGTCGTACATGGCCACTGGAGGCATAACAGGGGAGGCGTAGATATCAACCGGGACTGGAAGGCATTTGAACAACCTGAAACCAGGGCTATACGGGACTTCATGGAAAAGGCAGTCCAGGAAAGCGAAGGTAAATTCATATTTGCACTGGACTTTCACTCTACCTGGGAAGACATCTATTACACCATCAATGAAGAACTGGAAGGTAATTTCCCCGGCCTAGTTCCCCAAATGATTCGGGAGAGTGCTACCCTTTTAAAGGACTATACCCCCAACATCCGGGCGAGCCCCGGTATGGAATCCGGTGTAACCTCCAATTCCTATTTCTTCTTTTCTCAAGGAGCCGAGGCTCTCACCTACGAAGTGGGTGACAATACTCCCAGGGAATTTGTCAAAGAAAAAGGGAGAGCCACAGCACTAAAGCTGATGGAAATTTTGGTAAACCAATAAGTTTACTCAGTAATCCTTCCCTAGTCCCTAAATTCCACTATCTCCCGCAAATGTAAATTATAAGGGTGAAAGAACAGGTGGTACCAGAACTTCAACCAGAAGATGGCGTCCTGGATCCCCTATTTCCGAAAACCCCGAGGCCAACTTGGGGGCATTTCCCCGTGGCCAAGTTTATATATACGAAAGTTCTGAGATAATCATGGATTTCCATGCTTATGGTTTGCAAATGGTAAAATAAAAAGTACTACCCTCTCCTTCCTGGGAAGTCAGCCATATCCTTCCTCCCATATTATTAATGATTTTTTTTATAATTGCCAGGCCTATTCCAGTTCCGTCATAGGAATTTGCTGGATGGAGACGTTGAAAAATGACAAAGATTTTATCGTGGTATTCCTGAGCTATCCCGATTCCATTATCCTTCACCCAGAATTCCCAATGGCTCTCCGACTCCGAACCTCCTATTTCAATAATTAGAGGCTCATCCTTTTTGGAATATTTAAAGGCGTTACTAATCAGGTTTTGGAAAATCTGTTGAACGGGCACTTTATAGGAATGTATATAAGGAAGGTGGCCAATTTGGATGGTAGCAGTATTTGTGGCTATGCTATTTCTAAAAAGTGCCAGCACATCTTCCAAAACCTCTTTTACGTTCATAGTTTCCAGTGATCCACTGATCCTACCTACCCTTGAATAGTTCAAAAGATCATTGATAATCCGGCGCATCCTCTTGGCTCCGTCCGAAGCGTAGAAAATATATTGTCTCGCTTTATCATCAAGATGCTCCTTGTATTTTTTATCTAAAAGACCCATAAAGCTGTCCACCATTCTAAGGGGCTCTTGCAGGTCATGAGAAGCCACATAGGCAAACTGCTCAAGTTCCTCATTAGAAATTGCCAATTCCTTTATGTTTTTTTGAAGCTCCCTGTTAAGGTTTCGAAGGGATTGCTCATAGGCTTTCCTCTGAGAGATATCAGACATTGCTCCCAAAGCCCGAACCACCTTCCCATCAGAATCCTTAATGAATATTGCCTTATCCGAGACATGGGCATAGCTGCCATCTGATTTTAGAAACCTGTATTCTTTAGACCAAATATTAGTAGAATTTCCCCCATTCATGTTTTCATGAATTTCAGTTAATAGAGTCTCTCTATCCTCAGGGTGTATTAGACTGACCAAAAACTCAAAAGTAGGTTTAACTATATTTGAGTCATACCCAAACAATGTCTGAAATCCAGGCCCCCAAAACAATTTGTCTTCCAGAACCTCATAATCCCATATGGCATCATTCGTAGCCCTACTCGCAATTTCAAACCTCTCATTACTCCTCTCCAAGGCATCTAGGTAATCAAATTTCGAGAAAAGCAAAGAAAGCAAAATCTCCGCACGATCAATGGCATAGGTTTCATGTTGGTCAGGTTCCCTTTCTTCCTCATAATAGGAGGAAAAAGTAGCGGTAACTTTTCCGATAGAGTTAAAAATTGGCTGCGACCAACAGGCCTTGAACCCAAATTTATCAGGTAAATGCCGTATTGCTGCCCACCTTTCATCCTCATATACATTCTTTACGATCACTCGCTCCTTTAAAAAGGCTGCTGTTCCACAGGTTCCTCTGTTTGGGCCTATTGGTATTTGCTGGAGTGAAGCCAAAAACTCCTCGGACAAGCGAGGCCCTACAAGCCCGTGAAGTTTCTCATTCTTGACAACGGCAACAAAAGATTTCATTTTCGGGAAAATGGTCTCCAGGGAATGAAGATAGGCATTAAGTATATCCACTAACTTCATGTCCTTATCCAGCACTAGAGCAAGCATTTCCTTTTCTAAGGACTCTATTTTCCCTTTGTAGTAGTCATCTGTGATATCCCGAGAATTAGCTACAAACCCTTTTACAGAAGGGTCATGTGTCAGATTGGTTAAATTGGTTTCCATCCAACGCCATTTTCCCCTAGAATCTTTAAACCTGAAAGGATCCAATCGTATACGATGGCTATCCTTAAGAGCCAAAAAGGACGCCTTTACCCTGTCCAAATCCCCTTCAAAAATATAATCAAATGCGGATTTTCCCAGAAACTCTTGGGGCTTAATATTCAGAATTGCTGCTGAAGACGCACTGACATATTGATAAACACCAGCTACATCCAAAATGGCTATCATATCGGAGCCATCTTGAATCAGTGCCTTGAACCTCCGCTCACTTTGTCTCAATTCACTCTCCAGTCCCTTAAGGCTAGACACATCCAGTCCAGACCCAATAAGGCAAGTCTTCCCCTTGTATTCAATTTTTGCTGCTCTAAAAAAATGCGGGGTACTTTTCCCTGATTTACTTTGAAAGTTAGCCTCCAAGGTGGCCTCACCAGTAGAAAAGCCCCTAGCTATGGCATTATTGACTCTTCTTCTATCCTCTCCAACAAAAAAATCCTCTGGTTTAAGGGTCAATATTTCTTCTGCTTGATATTCTGAATAAGCTAGCAGAGAATCATTATACAAAAGGATGTTCCCTTCTTCATCAAACAGGAAAAAGGCTGCTGGAAGGTGTTTTAGCAGTTGTTTCACCAAAAAACTCTCTTGCTCTAAGTCTTCCCTTATCTGCCTTTCTTTAGTCACATCCACCATAAGGCCTGTCAATTTGTAAGGCTTATTGTCCTTAGCGTGTACTTTCACCCTGTCATTTAGCCAAATGTAGTTGCCCTGCTTGGTTTTCATCCGGTAATCAAAATTATGATCCCTAAGGTCCTGGGTTTCGGAATGGCAGTAGGAGACCACCTGATTCACCTCCTCAGGGTGGATATGGCCCTGCCAAAAACCCGGAGAGGACAACCATTCATCGGCGGTGTACCCCAGGATTTTTTCCACTTGTGGACTGATATAAGTAAACGCAAAGGTGGAGGCATCTGCCTCCCAAAAAATGCCATCAGAATGCTCGATCAAACACTCGAACTTACTTTGGAATTTATGAAGTCGGTCTTGAAGCAAGGGAAAGGAAAAAATATCATGAACGGAACCTTTGATTTTTATAATATTGTCCTCATCGTATAAAATATATGCATAGATTACCACATGCAGTGCCTCTCCACCTTTCTTAATCAATAAAGTTTGTATGTTAAGCTGCCTTTTTTCTTCAAGAGAAGAAATTAATTGAATTAGGAGGGCTTTCCTGAAGTTGGGATGAATACAATTTAGAGCATCCTTAAATTTCGATCCTATTTGGGCCGTCTCATAACCCAATAAGTCCAACAAACCCTGAGACAAAAAAACCCTTCTGGAAGGAAAGTCAATTTCCCAAATCACTCCATTTTCAGATTCCTCAAATTGATCTGCTACCGCTAAATCTAGCGTTTTGTCTATACGATGAAAATAACTACCCATACCTTTTGAAAAATCGATACAGAAAAAATCAATTCCCTGTAATCATGGTTTTAACTACTCTGTAAAAACGATTAAAAGTAAAATAAAAATTGGAGTAAAGA
This sequence comes from Pleomorphovibrio marinus, assembly GCF_003347495.1. Lineage (GTDB taxonomy): Bacteria > Bacteroidota > Bacteroidia > Cytophagales > Cyclobacteriaceae > Pleomorphovibrio > Pleomorphovibrio marinus. The sequence goes on along the minus strand of NZ_QCXY01000008.1, from coordinate 169,466 downwards.
AAGTAAATACCCTTTATTTACCTACCCTCCTAAAAAATGCAGGTCAAAGTAATCAGGTTACACTTCAAGAACTTTTATGGTAGGCCTCTACTGCGGCTCTTACCGAACCATACTGCATCAAAAGCTCATTTGCTCTTTCAGCAGGTAATCCTGTTACATCCATAATCATTTTGGTCCCCCTGTCCACCAGCTTTTTATTGGATAGCTGCATATCCACCATTTTATTCCCCTTTACCTTACCCAACTTAATCATCACACTAGTGGAAATCATGTTTAATACCAATTTCTGGGCGGTGCCGGATTTCATCCTGGTGCTGCCCGTCACAAACTCCGGCCCTACCACCACCTCTACCGGAAACTCCGCCGCTTTACCCAAGGGACTCCCCTCATTACAGGTAACACATCCAGTAAGTAAGCCCTTTTCCCTTGCTTTTTTCACTCCACCAATCACATAGGGGGTGGTGCCGGAAGCGGCAATACCTATCACAGTATCTTTAGGGTTAAAACCAAAGGATTGAATATCTGGCCAGGCCTGATCGGTGTCATCTTCGGCATTTTCTACAGCTTTCCGTATGGCCTGATCCCCTCCGGCAATAATACCTATTACCCTATCGTGGGGAACTCCATAGGTAGGAGGACATTCGGAGGCATCCAAAATCCCCAACCTCCCACTTGTACCCGCCCCAATATAGAACAATCTTCCACCTTCAGCCATTCTTGGAACTATATGCTCAATCAAGGTCTCAATTTGGGGAAGGGATTTTTTCACGGCCAATGGAACGGTCTGGTCCTCCTTGTTCATATTGTTCAATAAGTCCTTGACGGACATATTTTCAAGATTGTCGTAACTGGATGTGCTTTCAGTGGTGCTCATATCTTTTCTTGATGGTAAAGGGTTAGCCCTGCTATTGGTGTTTCCAAAATGACCTTAATGTGTACATCGTAGTCCTGACCTACCTTTCTAAGTACATCTCCGTTATAGTAGGCAATAGATCCCACGAAATTCACCGGTTTTTTTTGGTAGTTTTCATAGCGCATTACATGCCTCCTGAAAAAATCGAGGAAGCCATTATAGAATAAACCAAAACAGTAAGGATCACTTTTATGGTCGGCAATGAATTTGCAGAAGCCAGCCATATACCTATTTGGAAAAGGTCGTTGATAAACATTCTCCTGGATGTCAAAAATGGAAAGTTTCAATTCGTCCTCCACCATTTCACGGATATGGGTAGGCATGTCATCGTAAATAAAATCCTGTAGGAAATGCTTGCCAATGTAACATCCTCCGCCTTCATCCCCAAGCAGATATCCCGGAGAAGGACGACTGCTAAGGATAGTGACACCGTCATAATCACCGCTGTTGGATCCCGTTCCGAGTATACAGGCAATACCAGGTTGGTGACCACAGGTAGCTCTTGCTGAAGCCATTAGGTCATGATCCACTGTTACCTGTGCTTCAGAAAAAACGGCATTTATGGTCCGCTGCACAGTTACCTTGTTTTTATCCGAGGTGCAGCCAGCCCCATAAAAATATACTTCCCTGACCATGCCACGTAACTTCAATATTTCCGGTACTTGAAGCCCTTGAAGCATATCCTCGGCATTTTGGTAATACGGATTGAAACCTACGGTACGGAATTGATCCACCTCCCCACTGTCATGGAGTACACGCCAATCGGTCTTGCTAGATCCACTATCTGCTATCAATATCATTTCAAGTAAGGTAACCTATGGGGTCAAATTTATCAAAAACATGCTCCGTATGTGGGGCATCCTTAAATTCCTCCGTCAAATCCTGTCCTGCCCAATGTTCGTAATGTCTGCCGTTCTTCCAAAGTCTGGAATTACCTAGGTCGTATAACTTACCTTTAAAGGCCACATAGATTTCAGGCTTATCTTGCCCATTGTATTTTGCCAATTGGGACTTACTGAGTTGGATCATAAGGACGTTTGTTACAAATATAAAAAATTTAAAAAAGTTATCGCCGTTTTATTAAAAAAACCGTCAATACAATTTCAACTGGGCATTGACCCATCGCTCTGGAATTTCTCCTTTCTGGGCTGTCAGATAGTCTTGGTAACTGCAGGGAATAATTGTGTCCCTGCCTATTCGCTCTTTTTGATCCTTGGGGATTTCCATCCACCACTTCCCGCTAAGCTTGCTTTTGTAAAAGTGAATGGTGGATGGTTTTCCATCCAAGGACACCGTGTATTTGGTGTAGTCGTTACTTTTAAAGGACAAGCTATCCTTCCTGTGGTAAAAGCCTTCGACAAAATACCATATCATAGTGGCTATCACTCCGGCAGTCTGGTGTCTTTTGTCATCATAAGAGTGGTGATAACCGTAAAATCCCGCAGAACTCAGCTTTTCATTCATCCCGGCAAACCAACAAATTTGACAGGCTTCTTCCGCGGTTAACCCAAAGGGTTGTGCATCGATTGCCCCAGGTACATCTGTAGACTTAATGGAGCAGACATCAAAACTCATCAAGTCCGCATTTCGGATCAAGGGCTCTATTTCTTTGAAGTTGTCTCTAAGGCTACCTAACCGTACATGATCAAAATATAGCTTTTCAAGTGTGTTGACCAAATCATTGTCCGTCAAAAAACTTTGGTACCCTAAGTGGCAATAATTAAAGAGGAAATTTGGCTTATGAAGAATGATATCCTGGGAATGTATCTGGTCGGCATTTCCCTCCTCTTCCATGTCCATTTTGGCATCTATGGTCAGAAGGCTAACCATCTTTTTCATTTTCTCATAAGAAAGGTATTGGCCAAAATCCAAATCATGGGAGCCCCCAAAAAAAACAGGGAGAATCTGCATTTTGATCAACAACTCGCCTATAGAACGAATCAGTTGCTGGGTTTCTTTTAGGGTTTCCCCACTTTTAAGGTTTCCCAAATCCACAATTTTGTATTGACCTTGTCCTTTCTTTAAGGAATACAGTTTTTCCCTTATGGCATGGGCAGACGTAGACCCATTGTCCACTCCCGAAGTCCCACGATATTCCTCCAGCCCAATAAAAGCAATTTGCATCCCCTGGAAATCCGGAAATGTTTCCCCAAAATGATGCAAATGATTAAAGTAAGACTGATGCGGAAATTTTCTTTGGTAAAGGCTTTCCGGGATGGGGTCAAAAAACAGTTGTAAATCCATAAGGCTTTTGGATGTGAAACTTTTTCAAGGTGCAATATCCATTAAAAAAAGTCCCACATAAATGCGGGACTTTCAATTCGTTATCCTCCAAAGTCGTCAAACCTTACATTTTCATTGGGAACTCCCATATCATCCAGAAGCTTGAGCACTGCTGAATTCATTAAGGGCGGTCCGCATAGGTAGTATTCAATTTCGTCTGGCTCATCCACATGCTTTAAGTAGTTGTCGTAAAGTACCTGGTGAATAAAGCCAACAAAACCGTCTCCTTCATCATCAAGGGACTTTTTGATCTTCCAGTTATCCTCTGGAAGCGGTTCTGACAAACCAATATGGAACTTGAAATTGGGAAAGTCCTTTTCTATGTCACGAAAATGGTCTGTATAAAACAATTCTTTCTTGGACCTACCCCCGTACCAGTAAGAAACTTTTCTATCTGTTTTCTCCGTATGAAACAAATGGAACAAATGAGATCTCAAGGGAGCCATTCCCGCACCTCCACCGATGTAGATCATTTCTCTTTGTGTAGGGTTAATGTGGAATTCCCCATAAGGTCCAGAGATAGTAACCTTATCTCCTGGTTTCCTGGAGAATACATAGGAGGAACAAACCCCTGGGTTTACGTCCATCCACTTATTGTTTGCCCTGTCCCAAGGTGGAGTGGCAATCCGTATTGTAAGCATAATAATATTACCCTCTGCTGGATGATTGGCCATGGAATAAGCCCGGAATAACTCCTCGTCATTCTTCATCACCAAATCCCAAAGTCCAAATTTATCCCAGTCGCTTCTGTACACATCCTGAGGGTGTCCGAGTTCAGGATGCGGCGTGATATCCATATCACTAAAGTTCACAGTGACGGTAGGCACATCAATTTGAATATACCCTCCCGGCTCGAAATCCAAAGTCTCTCCTTCAGGGAGTTTTACCTTGAATTCTTTGATAAACGTGGAAACATTGTAATTCGAAACAACTTCGCATTCCCATTTTTTGATCCCGAAAATTTCTTCAGGAATACGGATACGCATGTCGTTTTTCACTTTTACTTGGCAGGATAGCCTTACTTTGTTTTGCTGCTCTGCACGGCTAAGATGTCCTACTTCTGTCGGCAATACTTCCCCTCCTCCTTCGTCAATGGTACACTTGCACATGGCACATGTCCCGCCTCCACCGCAGGCAGAAGGCAAAAATATCTTTTTGTTGCTTAGGGTAGAGAGAAGTGTGGAGCCAGCAGAGGCCACAATGGGGTTTTTCTCATCCCCATTTACCACAATCGTCACATCCCCAGAAGGGACAAGCTTGGATTGTGCAAAAAGAAGAATAAAAACGAGTAGCAAAATAATTATTGTAAATGCTACTATTGAGGTTATGATTACTGAAGTCATGTAACTATAGTTTTCTTTCCAGTATGTAAATCCGGTTAATCGATGGCAAATATATTACTTATTCCCCGAAACCGTAGGATATTTTTTAATTAAACTTACTTTTCACTATTAACAATAACCCGTTAGTTCTTCAATAAGTTTAGTAAAGTCCCCAATCTGTTTTTCAATTGCCTTCTATCGATAATGAAATCCAAAAAACCATGTTCCAATACAAATTCGGAGCTTTGGAAACCCTTTGGCAGATCCTTGCCTATGGTTTCCCGGATGACTCGGGGCCCTGCAAAACCAATCAAGGCTCCAGGTTCTGCTATGTTGAAATCGCCCAACATTGCATAGGAGGCTGTCACTCCCCCTGTGGTGGGGTCGGTCAAAAGGGAAATATATGGGATTTTTGCCTCATCCAACAAGGCCAGCTTAGCGGAAGTCTTGGCCATTTGCATGAGGCTAAATCCGGCTTCCATCATTCTGGCACCCCCAGATTTTGAAATCATCAAAAACGGGATTTTATGCTCAAGGGCATGATCTATGGCCCTGCTGATTTTCTCCCCTACCACAGAACCCATTGAACCACCTATAAAGCTAAAGTCCATGCAGGTGATGATAACTTCCATGCCATTTAACTTACCAATGCCGGTTCTGGCCGCATCCTTAAGGTTGCTTTTGGATATTGTTTCCTGAATCCTCTGTGTATAGGGTTTGCTGTCCACAAATCTCAAGGGATCCCCTGATATCATATCTGTATCCAATTCCGTAAATTTATTGTCGTCAAAAAGAATCTCGAAGTATTCTTTTGACCCAATCTTTACATGATACTCGTCGTCCGGGCAGACGTAGGAGTTGTTTTTGAGTTCCCGAGTATGGATAATGTTACCCTTAGGAGTTTTGTACCAAAGCCCGTCTGGAGTGTCCTTTTTCTCCTCCGTTGAGGTTTTTATTCCTGCATCTTTTCTCTTGAACCAAGCCATATAAGTTAGATTAAGTCCCAAAGAAAGTATTTGGGATTACAAATTTATGGGTATTATCCATTAAATAAAACCAAAACCCACTTTAAGGTTGGGCAAACCCTTGTTGCCCTTCGGTATCCCTTTCCATAATCACCCTGGTTTTGGGTAAGGATTCAGGATAGTTTTTCTGGATGAATTCCAGCATTTTCTCCCGGATAAAACATCTCAAATCAAATGCTGTGGGACTATCCCTTGCACTCATGAGGCACCTAAGCTCCACTACCCTTTCCCTGACATCGGTAACTTGCAGTACCTGCACCTTCTTGTCCCAAAGCGGGGTACTGTCCAGTAATTCTTTCAACTTATCCTTTAAGACTTGCACTGGGATACTGTGGTCCACATACAGAAACACTGTCCCCCAGATATCAGCAGTGGTTCGGGTCCAGTTTTGAAAGGGCTTTTCGATAAAATAGTATATGGGCAAAACCAGCCTTCTTTGGTCCCAAATCCTCACAACTACATACGTAAGATTAATCTCCTCAATCTTCCCCCATTCCCCCTCAACTACCACTACATCATCTATACGTATAGGTTGGGTAAAGGCAATTTGAAAGCCCGCCAAGAGATTGCCTATTGATTTTTGGGCTGCAAAACCAATAATAATACCGAAAACCCCAGCGGATGTGAGTAGACCTGCACCTATGTTTCTGGCGGACTCAAAATTCATTAAAATACTCGCAGTGGAGATTACCAAAACAACGATAATGAATAGTTTACGGATAAAGGCAATTTGAGTGATCATCCTTCTCTCCTTAAGGTTATCATCCTTCTCAAAGGCAAATTTATCCAGTAAATAATACCGGAACACGTTGGATAATTCGATGATAATCCAAGATAGGTTGACAATGAACAATACCGAAAACAAAGTGTGGCTTCGCAAATAGTCCATGTCCTCGGGAGAGAAATAGGGTTCGGCAATGGGGAAAATCACGAAAAAAAGCCCCCATTTTAAACTGGTCCCAAACCTGGAAAGTGCCCTGTCCCCTTTGGCTCCTGCAGGTTTGTATAATAGGTAGGCAAGCCTTCTAAAGAAGAAATAAAGTAAAAGATGACCGAGAATTATGGAAATGAGAATAATAGCAAAAAAAACGACCCTATCATTTAGCATAGTTTTGAAATTTTGTTGGTGGTACGTATAAAATTTAACTCGATAAGCGGTTGTAGTAAATAAATGGTTAAATTTGAGTTTATCCTCATAGTTGGGTTGATGGCTTAATATAAAACATTACAGAAATAACATGCAATTAATTTACCTGTTTCTTTTGTCTGGGATCATTTTATGGGGTGCCTATTTCACCTATGGGAGATTTGTGTTTAAAAAGTTCAAAATCACCAATAAAAACATCACCCCAAGCCACCGACTCAAGGATGGGGTAGATTATGTACCCAGTAAACCCATCGTTGTGCTAGGCCACCATTTTGCATCCATTGCTGGTGCAGGGCCCATTGTAGGCCCTATTATTGCCATTACCTTCGGATGGATACCCGCAGTGATTTGGATACTTATAGGTGGGATTTTCTTTGGAGCAGTCCACGACCTGGGAAGCATGGTGGCATCTCTCCGAAACGACGGAAAATCCATTGGGGTAATCATTCAAAACAACATCGGCAAAAAAGGGAAACAACTTTTTATCCTGTTCAGTTTTTCCACGCTCATTCTCATCATAGCTGTATTTGCAGACATCATCGCAAAGACCTTTATCAACAATGCAGGGGTAGCCTCTGCATCCATTCTCTTTATATTACTTGCTATTACCTTCGGGGTTGTGACCAAGTTCACGGCAAACAAGAAATCCGCCTTTTTAATTGCCACCATAATAGGTGTAGGAATCATGTACTATTTTGTATATCTAGGAATGCAAATCCCCTTTGTCTTGGATTATCAAACCTGGATCTATATTTTACTCGCCTATGCTTTTGTGGCTTCGGTTACCCCAGTGGCCATGCTGCTACAACCTAGGGACTACTTGAACAGCTTTTTGTTATATGGTTTGATTTTGGCCGCTGTAGTGGGAGTAATAGTAGCCAACCCTACCATTGTCATGGACACCGAGGTGCAGGTTTCCAGCGATACTTTGGGTTATATTTTCCCAGTACTTTTTGTGACCATTGCTTGTGGAGCTATTAGTGGATTCCATTCTTTGGTCGCCTCCGGTACGACCTCCAAACAAATCGACAAAGAGGAGGACGCAAAGGTGATCGGGTTTGGCGGCATGCTAATAGAATCTTTTTTAGCTATAATTTCAGTTGGGGCAGTAATTGTCCTTACCCGGTCGGATTATGTGTCCAGGCTTGCGGAACAGGGACCTGTACCCCTATTTGCAGATGGGTTGGGAAATATTATTTCGGCAATGGGGATTTCAGAGCCTTTCGCCGTTGGGTTTGTGGCGCTGACGGTATCAGCTTTTGCCCTTACCACACTTGATACCTGCACCAGGCTGGCCAGGTTCACACTTCAGGAATATTTTGAGGATGTGAAGCAACCTATCGGACAGCGCCTTTCCCAAAACCGTTACCTATCCACCGGAGTTGTGGTCATTCTTTCGGTGCTGTTGCTAAAGAGTGGTGGGTTTGCCACCCTTTGGCCTATTTTCGGGTCAGCCAACCAACTTCTAGCGGCCTTGGCCTTACTCACGGTTTCGGTTTGGTTGATCAAAAAGAAGGTAAACCCCACCTTCGTTACCATTCCTATGTTCTTTATGTTTTCCGTCACGCTAAGTTCCTTGGGGTTATTTGCCTGGCAAAATTTCAAGCAAGAATCCTATGTGCTTTCCATCATTGCTGCCATTTTATTTGTGCTTTCATTTGCTTTGATTTTTCTGGCCAAAAAGAGTCTTTCCAAGGAAATTAAGCCTAAGGAGATGGTGAGGAGCTGATACACTATATATGTTGAAGATTTTTCACCACCCAATAGCTGAAGGGTATCGGCTTTTCGATTTCATCCTTCAGTCCCCGTCTTACCGGTTTTCAAGTATAGAGGAATGCAACCTCATTCTTCACTCCAAAATTATTTGGGGAGAAGAAAAAAAAGCCATAAACAAGACATTAAGTAACCTAGCCAAAAGCTATACTACCGCCAAGCCAATCCTGCTTTTTATAGTGGCAGACTATGAAGGTAAGCTAAAAGTGCCAGCAAGGTTCATCCTTATGCGCACCAGCCTAAATAGGTCCACTCAACACCCAAAGGAAATACCCTTCCCTTATATTTGGGACAATTACAAGCACCCCTTTGAGCCAGTAGAAAAACGGGGACTACCTGCTGTTGGCTTTTGCGGTCTTGCCAGCAAACCCCGGAGAAGAATTATCAAATACTTTCAAGAATCTGAGGCTGTACAGGCTGATTTCATTTGCAGAGAAAAATTTTGGGGCGGCAAACCACATGATGAGAATTTCATACGGGAATTCGATGAAAATGTGGCGAGGAATATGTATATATTGGCTCCCAGGGGGAAGGGAAACTTTTCCATGCGGTTTTACCAGTCCCTCTCGGCCGGGAGGATCCCGGTCTTGACAGATACGGACACGGTGCTACCATTTGCGGAGAAAATCCCCTGGAAAGAAATAATAATTTTTGAAAAAAATGAAAAACGATGTCTGGAAAGTGTTCTGGAGACTTTTCATAGTGGCAGGCACATTGCCCTACAGAGGGAATGCCGGGAAATTTATGATCGCTATTTTTCGGAGTTGAATTATTTTTATGAATTAGGTAAGGTATTGAATGAGGGCTGTTTTCTTTAGGAAAAACCCCCATCCAAGTTACCATTCAAATTTACAGAAATGACGCCCTTCTGCTTATGGATATCCTTAAAATTACCTATTCCTAACCCTACTTTGGCTAACCCGCAGCATCCCAGGGTAAAATACGTGGTTTGTCCATCATGTATAACCTAGGCTCACGATGCTAAGCTCTAATTCAACATATGAGTATATTTTCAAGCATTGGCCTGTTGCTGTTTTATAAGCAATTTCCAAAACTTCTCTTGAAAATTTGACCTAAAACAACCTAAAACCCAAGGAAAGTATCAATTGATTCTGCCTTTGGTCAGTAGGAACATCATCAAATCCGTTCACTGAATTAGTTAATCCCCCCTCGTATTTTAGATCCAACAGAAAATTCCCGATATCCAGACCCACACCAGCTTGGTACCCGAAAGTAAATTCCTCCTTTGGAGGAAAAAAAGTGTTTTGTGTGCCTCCTCCACTACTTGTCATTTTGCTGTCGATCATGTAGCTGGCAATGGGGCCTGCTTGCAATCTGAAAATCCCGGCAAAGTTAATGCCCACCATAATGGGGACATCTAAGCGGTCAAAACTCACATCGTAGTTAAAGGAATTGTCCTGAAAGGATCCTCCGGTATTGGTATAAAGGAGTTCAGGCTGAATAAATAGCACCGGCAGATTGATCCTGGCAAATGCCCCCACATGGTATCCCATTTTGGAGTCATCTCCCTGAAACCCTTCAAAAACCCGTACATCTCCTTGGGAAACCCCAAATTTTGGCCCAAAAGAAAGCAATTGGGCTTGACTTTGCCCTATAAGGGCCATGGATAACATTAAGAAAAAAACATATCTCTTCATAGCTTTAGAAAGTTGATTCATAATACTACGCAGCTCGGATTACAAAAAGTAATCCAAAATTTTGCCTACTTGTCCCTTACTAACGAAAATTTACGGTTTTTTTTATCCTTAATCTATAAAAAAAGCGTTAAGTCCTAGGTGAGCTTTTCCATTGTCACCACAAATTAAACTTCAGCCTCCCGAAGAGGTTATTACCATAATATTGGATTTATTAATACATTTTAATCGATGAAAGCAGCATTTACCAAGTTTTTTACATTTTTGGCGATTATTCTGATCTTTAATTCCTGTTCGGAAGACATAGATCCCTTATTGGGCAGGGATGGGGCTTTGTACGGGGTGGGCCAGTTTGGCAATCAATTGTTGTCGGCAAATCGCTTTTCCCGACTGGAAATCGAAGTCCTTTATATGGAAGGATACAGGCCTACCACCCAAATGATCAACGGAATGCAGGAGTTTTTGGAACCTCTTGTCAATAAACCAGGGGGGATTCAGGTCATAGACAGGGAAATCCCCGCAAAAGGACAGGACACCTACACCATAAATAATATCCGGGATTTGGAAAGAGAGCATAGGACGCTTTACAACCAGGGTAATACGGTTACCATTTTTGTCATGGTGTTGGACGGAAATTTTTCCAGGGATGAGGAGGAGACCTTTACTATAGGGATTGCCTATCAAAACACCAGCATGGCCCTCTTTGGCCCTAGAATACACATGAACACCGGAGGATTCAGGAGACCCAGTAGAGGCTTGCTAGAAACCACGGTTGCTCTACATGAATTAGGGCACCTTTTGGGCCTCGTCAATAATGGCACGGCTATGGTTCATGACCATGAAGACGAAGAACAGGAGAAACATTGTGACAACGAGGAGTGCTTGATGTTTTGGCAAGTGGAGACCAGTGGTCTGTTTGGCTTCTTAGGCAACACAATTCCACAACTTGATGAAAACTGCCTGAAAGACCTTAGGGCAAATGGGGGAAGATAACCCCCGAAACCATTCAGGGGTTATCCTATTAGAATCACTTTACATTAAACAACTCAGGCTCCTTTTTGAAAATCCTCCAAGCCAGCCCTACATTCAAAAGGTAATCGGCAAAGGCGGCATCACCATGACGCAGGTTGTCCGGGGTACTTGCTGCAATATCGGTAACACTCCTTGTTCTGTTCCTAATAAGGGCAATAGGAAGAGTCACCACAAGCGTGAAACTGTTGTACATATAACTCAAACCAGGCTCCACTGACACTACATAACCTGGTCTTCTGAAGCCTTCGCTGCCACCAAGGGCATCCCGTACCGGCACACCCTCTACCCGTCCACCTAAGGAAGCACTCAAGTTGTGACCAACCAAAGGCCTAAAAATACCCGCCCGAAAGGCATATTGGTCTGGGACAGACATTATGGATTCGTTGCTTAAAATAGGATTTAAAGTTTCCCTAAATGTCCTTGTCCCATTCCTTTCGCGTGGATTAAACAGATAAAACCCATCATAGTACACTACAAAGTTGGCGGGCAGAAATCGTATGCCCTGTACATCTAAAATAAGTCCATAACCTCCGTCTCCGAGTTGGATAGACTGGTCTACGGGCCTGCGTTCTGGGCTTCCCTCCGGACCCACATTATAAAAGGTCCCCATGGCAGCATAATCTCCAGTTGGTATTTTGAGACTGGCACCTATGGCAATATTACCCTTTTTGGCCATATCGCCTTCAAACAGCCAGTATCCAAGACCAGCACGCATGTCGGTCATTCCTCCTGAATAGGTCATGTGCCTTTCCGTACGGCCATGTTCATAGAGAGAACTTCTTTCGTTATAGGCAAAGGGAAGGGTGACCACCCCATATAGTCTATCCGTAAAAGCATAACTCACGTTTAAGTCGATGGCATGAGACCAGTTCACCACTTCGGTTTTGTTGGCTACCCTGTCCGGTTCTTCTTCCATCCCCCTAAAATGCCTATAAGAGCGGAAGTAGCGGTAATTAGTGTTAAAATTCCAGTCTCCCTTTTTTAGGAGCTCTCCCTGATTGACAGCATTCCCCACACCCGAAAACTGTCGGATGGCCACGCAGCCTTGTCCCATGACTGGCGTTTGTAATAGGCAAAGCAGGCCTATTCCTATATTCAATAGATAAGTATAAATTTTCATATGATTATTATTTTTTTTATTTGCCATATAGCCTGCCCCGTCCCGATAGCTATTGGGGGGGCATCCCGGTGTGTGACGTGCTCGTCACCCTCGATTTTATATTAGCAAATTCGGTAAGATTAAAGAAAATGTAGGTTAGCAGGGTCCTCGGCACAACCGGTGAGCCGGAAACCCCAAATACACCCATTGGTAAGGAATCAAATGAATCCTCCACTTAGGTAGTACATTAAGAAAAATCAACCTAGCTGAGGAGGTGGGAAAAGTGGTTTTAAATAAATATCCTGGAAAAACTCCCTAAAATACACCAAATCGTTTTGAAGGTATCTCCAGGACCTTTCCATTGATAAAAGGGGTTCCTTGGGTAAATAATCTTTAATGAAATTTTTAGAAAGCACTTTTTCACCATTCGGCTCATTGTTGCCACTTGGCACCATGGTAATCACCCATTGCTTAAGATTAAGCTCAAGCTTTATCTTGTCCTTATCAGGTACATAGATCAGCTCAAAAGCATCATCGATGAATCTCTTTTTAATTACTCTGAAGGATTTGCCATCTTTCTTAAAACTAATATTGGTGAGTTGAAAATCTTCCTGGTCAAAAACATAGGGGAGCTTCATGGGGATACTCATTACCTTTTGTCCCGAAAAATCCTCATTATAAACTTTTTGTGCCCAAACTTTCTCTACCTGATGATGATGGACATAGTAAACAAGGTAGTAACCGAAATGGTAACTAATAAAACTAATTAAAAGCAATATGGAAAAAGCTTTGTTCACACCCAATCTCTTGGGACAAATGTAAAAATATTTTGGGAAATCTCAATTTAACCTTAAAAAAAATCCACTTGATTTCAAAAAAACAAATATTGACCTAGCAAAACACATGCGAGAACAATAACGGGCTCATCAATCCTTCACTTCCTCGTAATCTATATAGTCTCCGCCTTTCCTGGTATTTGAAGTTCTCTGATCTTTAGGGATATAATCCACGTTTACATTGCCATTCTTTGGTCTCCTACTTTGCCTATGTTGCTCTCTTTGTGCCTCATTGACTTGATCCACGAATTTTTTCAACTTGCTCCTCAGAAAATACTTCACCAAACTAGACAAAAGCCATCCGATTGCAATGAAGAAGATTATTATTTTTAATATCATTTTGATCTTGTTTCTGCATTCATCAATGCCTGCCAATAAACTCTATCTCTCTTAACGCTACCTGAGTGATCTATATTTTTGTAAGGATAAATATAAGAAACACCTGATAAATAAGACAGTAAACTCGCCAAAAGGAATATTCTTTTGGCGAGTCTTTTTGTATTCTCCTTTTATTTACTCAAATATAGGTTTCTCTCTGAGTAGATTTTCAGGAAATAATCGTCCATCAAATCCTCTATGAAATAAATGGCTTCACCAGTGGACTTCATCTCAGGCCCTAATTCTTTGTTCACGTTGGGAAACTTATGGAATGAAAATACCGGTTCTTTGATTGCATACCCTTTTTTAATAGGATTGAAGGTGAAATCGGTTACCTTCTTTTCTCCCAGCATGACCTTAGTTGCGAAGTTCACATAAGGTTCACCATAAGCTTTACATATGAAAGGAACGGTTCTGGATGCCCTTGGGTTCGCCTCGATTACAAAAACTTTGTCGTTTTTGATAGCAAATTGAATATTGATTAAACCTTGGGTCCGTAGTGCCAAGGCTATTTTTTCAGTATAAGTTTCGATTTGTCGTATCACCAAATCCCCCAGATTATAGGGAGGTAATACGGCATAGGAGTCACCGGAGTGAATACCTGCAGGTTCTATGTGCTGCATGATTCCTATGATATAGACATTCTCCCCGTCACAGATTGCATCGGCTTCTGCTTCGATAGCCCCTTCCAAGAAGTGGTCTAAGAGGATTTCATTATTTGGAATGTCCCTTAGCACGTTTACTACATGTTCTTCTAGTTCCTTCTCGTTGATCACGATTTTCATACCTTGCCCTCCCAGCACATAAGAAGGTCTCACCAGCAATGGAAAACCAATAGTCTTGCACAGTTCAAGAGCCTCGTCCGTGTTGTGTATGGTGCCAAATTCAGGATAGGGCACATCGTTCTCTTTCAGCAAGGTGGAAAACCTACCTCTATCCTCTGCCAAATCAAGGGCCTCGAAACTGGTGCCTAAGATGGGTATGCCGTATTTGTCCAACTTCTCCGCCAATTTCAGCGCAGTCTGTCCGCCAAGTTGTACAATCACCCCAACAGGATTTTCATGAAGAATGATTTCATAAATATGTTCCCAAAAAACCGGTTCAAAATACAGTTTATCGGAAATATCAAAATCTGTGGACACCGTTTCTGGGTTGCAGTTGATCATGATGGTCTCATAACCACACTCCTTTGCCGCAAGCACCCCATGCACACAGGAGTAGTCAAATTCAATACCTTGACCTACCCTATTAGGCCCTGAACCAAGAACCACTACCTTTTTTCGGTCGGAAGGGGTAGATTCGTTTTCATCCCCAAAGCTGGAATAATAGTAGGGGGTCTTTGCCTCAAACTCTGCAGCACAAGTGTCTACTAACTTATAGACCCTCTTAATACCCATTTCCTCTCTGCGCTTATTAAACACCTCACTTTCTAAGCATCCCAACAAATGGGCAATCTGCCTATCAGCATATCCCTTGTGTTTTGCCAGTTTCATCAATTCAAAAGGGATATTATCAAGGGTATATTCAGCCAGTTTTTTGTCCAAATGCACTAATTCCTCTATCTGCTTAAGGAACCACTTATCGATCTTGGTCAAATCTTGGATAGTCCTGAAAGAAATGCCTAACTTAAAGGCATCGTAGATATGAAACATCCTGTTCCAACTTGGGTTTGCCAGGCTGTATAAGATTTCATCTTGATTTTTCAACTCTTTACCATCTGCTCCCAAGCCATTCCTCTTGATTTCCAAGGATTGACAGGCTTTTTGAAGAGCCTCCTGGAAATTCCTTCCAATCCCCATTACCTCACCAACTGCCTTCATGGAAAGTCCCAGCCTTCTGTCAGATCCCTTAAACTTGTCAAAGTTCCACCTTGGGATTTTTACAATTACGTAATCAATAGCAGGTTCAAAAAATGCGGAAGTACTTCCAGTAATGGAGTTCTTCAGTTCATCCAGATTGTACCCAATGGCGAGTTTTGCTGCAACCTTGGCTATGGGATAGCCTGTGGCTTTTGAGGCCAAGGCAGACGACCGGGATACTCTGGGGTTGATTTCTACCCCTATGATCGTTTGATTGTCCGGGCTTACTGCAAACTGCACATTACACCCTCCTGCAAAGTTGCCTATCCCATTCATCATTTTGATGGCCCTGTTTCTCATTTCCTGAAAAACTGTATCCGGAAGGGTCATGGCAGGTGCCACGGTAATGGAGTCACCGGTGTGTACCCCCATAGGGTCAAAATTCTCAATGGAACAAATCACCACCATATTTCCCTTACTGTCCCTGAGAACCTCCAACTCATATTCTTTCCAGCCCATAATACTCTGCTCGATCAGGACCTCATGGGTAGGAGAAGCTTGCAGGCCCGCCATCAGTGCTTTTTCAAAGTTCTCTGCTGTATCCACGAAACCGCCCCCTGTTCCTCCCAGGGTATAAGAAGGCCGTATCACCAAAGGAAAGCCGATCTCCTGAGCAATCTCCTTGCCCTGTAGGAATGAAGTGGCTGTACGCCCTATACACACACTAACATCCAGTTTTTCCATCAATGCTTTAAACTTCTCCCTGTTTTCGGCAGTTTCTATCGCATCTATATCCACACCAATCATCTTAGTGCCGAATTTTTCCCAAATCCCTGCCTTATCACAGTCAATGGCAAGGTTCAAGGCAGTCTGTCCACCCATAGTGGGCAGTACACAATCAATGTCTGGATGCTCCTTGAGGATTTGTACAATAGACTTCTTTTCCAAAGGTAGAAGATAAACATTGTCCGCAGTCACAGGATCCGTCATGATGGTGGCTGGATTGGAGTTGATGAGGGTTACGGTAATTCCCTCCTCCCTGAGTGACCTGGCAGCTTGAGAACCTGCATAATCAAATTCACAGGCTTGACCTATCACTATGGGACCACTACCTATGATGAGGATGTGTTTGATGCTACTGTCTTTAGGCATGCTTGATTATAGTTTTGAGTAAATTTTACTTATGGCTAAATTGGTGCAAAATTAACCAAATAATTTTAAGTTACAGGGATTGCTTCAGATTTAGCTCCCGATATCTACAAATCTTAAGGCACATTGTGAAAACCCCACCAACATGAATCAAATATCTAAGAACCTATTCGCGATCGGAGATGTACATGGATGTTATCACTCCTTTTTGAAACTAATAGAGGCTTGGGACCCTGAAAAGGAAATCTTGGTGCAAGTCGGTGACTTGATAGATAGGGGCAATTTCGGAGCTAGTTGTCTGCATTTCGCCAAGGAGCTAAATGATAAATATCCCAACGAAGCAATTTTCCTAAGAGGAAACCATGAACAATTGATGATTGATTACCTAGAGGGAAAAGACAAGGAGGACATATGGTTACTCAATGGTGGTACAGGAACCCTTAAGAGTTTTCAGGAATACCAAAAACCTGCTGAATCTTGGCTACCTTGGCTAAAAAACTTACCCCTAAAATGGGAAAATGAAAAAATCTTAGTGTCCCATGCGGGAATAGCCTTTATCCCCAACCCATTTGATCCGCATCATCCTGCTGGAGTTTTGTGGAACAGAAAGCCACTTCGAGACATTGGAAAACTACAAGTTATCGGTCATACCCCTCAACTAAAAGGAAAGGCAACTTTTCGGTCAACTCCAGCCCATTGGAACGTGGATACAGGTGCATATAGGGACATCGCACTTACCGGATTAAAATTAAATGCCTTGGGGGAGTTTATCGAAGAAATTAACATCCCTACCTATAAAATTGACCTTGGTTAATTCCTTCCGCTATAGTAGCAAATAGGTTTAGACTCTACTTAGTGGCCCAATTGATTTTTTCCATTTTTATACACCAAATTAATATTTGCATAACATTTTGGTAATATTTAATTCAAACAAGTGAAACACACATTCCTATTTTTTGTGTACAATTTTATACCCTATCTAAATTAATTGAAAAATTAAATTTTGAAATAATAGTATGATTTATTTCATCATTAGTATTAACTAACGTATATACTAAATTTTAACCAATTAAAAAAGTATGGGGAATCATTTTACACTATCAAAATGGTGGACATTAGGGTTGCTATTTGTAATCCTTTTGGCTCATCTAGGTACGCCAGCATGGGCCCAGGGAAGGAGGGTCACTGGAAAGGTTTCATCAGAAGAAGACAATCTGGGTATACCCGGCGTAAACGTAATCATTAAAGGAACTCAATTAGGCACTGCCACGGATGCAAATGGTGTGTATACCATAGAGGTTCCGGACCAGGAAAGTGTTCTGGTTTTCTCTTATATTGGTTTCCTCCCTAAGGAAGAAATGGTAGGTAACCGATCTGTCATTGACGTGGATATGAGATTGGATGACCAGGCCTTGGGGGAAGTAGTGGTTACTGCACTAGGAATCCGGAGGGAGGAGATTTCCTTGGGCTATTCCATAGAACGGGTGGGAGGGGAAGAAATGACCCGTGTGGCTCAGGAAAGCTTCCTTAATGCCATGTCTGGCAAAGTGGCAGGGGCGACCATTAGTACTACAGGTGGTGCTGGGTCGTCTGTAAGCATGGTAATAAGAGGGGCCACTTCCTTAAGTTCGGACAACCAGCCGCTTTTTGTGGTGGATGGGGTGCCCATTGCCAACACGCTTAATAATATTTCCTCGGTAGGCAGGGACAACAGAGTGGATTATGGCAATGCAATTTCAGGCCTGAACCCCGATGACATTGCTGAGATTACCATTCTTAAGGGACCAAGTGCAGCTGCACTATATGGTTCACGTGCCGGCAACGGGGTTGTACTTATCACCACAAAAAGTGGAAAAGTAGACCGGCTTACAGTCAGCGTCACCTCAAACACTGTATTTGATGTGCCATTTAAATATTTAAAATGGCATAGCAGGTTTGGTTCTGGTCAATTCTCTGCTATTCCTCCTGACATTAGCGGGACCCCCTTGTCCAATCCTTTTGGGACATTGATCCAAGAAAACGTCAACGCTGCTTTCGGGCCGGAGTTGGACAGGGGTTATATGGGTGTACAATGGAACAGCCCCTTGAATGAGAACGGAAACCCTATCCCGACAGAGTTGGTATCCTATCCTAATAATGCAAGAAACTTCATGCAGACTGGGATAACCACTACCAATGGTTTCTCCATCTCTAACAGTACTAATTCCATGAATTATAGGATTTCGTATGGAAATATGCAAAACAGGGGAATTATCCCTAATGCAGATCTTTTCAGAAACACGCTTAATGTCAACAGTATGGTGAAACTTACTGATAATCTATCCATCAGCACCAACCTGGACGTAAGTAGAAACAACTCCAATAATCGGCCAGCGGGAGAAAGGGGCACTAACCCCTTGCAATGGGTATATGAAACCTCACCTCATATCAACATTCTTGACCTCAAGGACTACTGGGTACCAGGGCTAGAGGGGTTGGAACAAAGAACCCCAGACTATGGCTTTCCATCCAGAACACTCAACAACCCTTATTTTTTAGCCAACGAGGTGAATAATAGTTTTACCAGGGACAGGGTTTTTGGAAATATTAAAGCAGATTGGCAGATTTCTCCCTCCTTCAGCTTTTTTGCCCGATATGCTATCGACACTTATAGTGAAAGCAGGGAAAGCAAGATCCCCAGAAGTTATAACCTTGACTTAAATGGAGCCTATGGAATCACTAGTTTGGACGGCTTTGAGAGCAATGCAGACTTTTTGGCTAGCTATAATAAGGATGTGAACAATTTTGGTGTCACCTTATCCGCAGGAGGTAATATCAGGTACCAGACAGGACAAAGTCTCTTCAATGGTTCCCGCCCAGGAGCAGGTTTGATAGTCCCTGGGGTTTATACTGTGCAGAATATCGCACCCGACAATATTGAATATTCCAATAATAGGTTCACAAGAGGAATCAACAGTCTGTATGCCCTTGCCAACTTGTCGTATAAGGACATGGTTTATGTGGACTTGACAGCACGTTCCGATTGGTCCAGCACCCTTCCCAATGCTGACCCCTATTTTTATCCATCCGCCGCGGTGAGTTTATTGGTCAATGAAATGTTGGACCTACCTACCTCTGTGAGTTTGTTCAAGCTACGTGGAGGTATTGCTTCTGTGGGAAATGACACGGAGCCCTATCAATTAATCGCTGCCTTGTCCAACGCAGGAAGCTGGGGAAACACCCCTCGATTGACCTTGCCAAACACCCTACTAAACCCTGAACTTAAGCCGGAAATTGCCACCTCCTATGAAGGAGGGCTGGACCTCCACCTGTTTAACGGCAAGGTAAGGTTCAATGGAACCTATTACAGTATGGATAACAGAAACCAGATTTTCCCAGTAGGACTTCCACCATCCACCGGTTATGTGCAGAAAAACATAAATGCCGGGCTATTGAGAAGTAGGGGAATTGAATTGACCTTGGGAACTACTGTGGTAGAAAACAGGAATTTCAGGTGGGACTGGAACTTCAATTTCACCAGAAACAGGACCCGAATAATAGAATTAGCCGATGACCTTCCTTATTATACCTTATGGACGGATGCCAGGGGAGGTGCATGGACTTATGTGGGCGATCAAATAGGGGATATCTACGATGCACAAGTGGTAACTGTTCAAGACACGGAATCCCCCTATTTTGGCTATCCTATTTTGGACCAAACGGGTAAATGGCAAGATATAGACGCCGTCAATACTCGAAACAAAATCGGAAATTTTAATCCAAACTTTATCCTTGGTGGACAAAGCTCCTTCTCTTACAAGAATTTCCACCTCAATTTCACCTTTGATTGGAGACAGGGTGGTGACTTTGTGTCCCAAACCTACCGATGGGGGGAAGAACACGGCAGGTCCCAAATTTTCCTGGATAAGTTAATCAATCCCGGAGAAATGAGTGGCAGGGAGCTTCGGGACCATCTGGTGGCTAACCAAGATGAAATGGTCCTCATCAATGGCAATAACTTCCCGCTAGTGGGTGGCCCTACCCCGGATTTTAACGGATATCCATTTACCTTCGGACCCTTTACTTTACCCTATGGAGGGGTCTTTATTCCTGGGGTCTATGCCACTGCCTTTGACGAAAATGGAAACCCTACAGAATTTGCCGAAAACCTGGGTGAAAATGTAGGGCAACCTGGTGGAACCCTTACTTTACCATATGCAGGAAGTACTGCCTGGCAATTCACCAGGGCCTTTCTTTTTGACGCCTCATTTGTCAAGCTTAGGGAAGTCTCCTTTGGCATGGATCTGCCTGCCTTGTCCAGCCAACTGAAAATGCAAAATTTGAACTTCTCTATTTATAGCAGAAATATCATCTTATGGACCGCCGCCAAAATCAATGTGGATCCTGAAATGGCATTTCAACCCCAAGCAGGAGTACAGGCCGGTACCCAGTTTAAACAGGGCATAGAAAGGTGGAATGTAAACCCTTGGGTTATGCCTATTGGGTTTAGAGTAAATGCCACCTTCTGACCTACGGTTTTCAACAACAAAAATGAGAAAAATGAAACTAAAAATATTCATAGCAGCATGGGGGGCCTTGATGGCCACTTCCTGCCAGGAAAACCTCTTGGACATGAACGTAAACCCCAACCAGGCAGACACCGAAACCACCAACCCCAACTTGGTGCTGACCACCGTACTTACGGAGGCAGGAAAGACTATCTTGGACTTGGGATATGGTAATATTGCTGGTGTAATGCAGCATACCCAAAAAGACGGGTGGGCGGGCAGCCATAATTTGTACGACTGGAACCGGAACAACAGTTGGGCGGGATACTACGCAATTTTGAGAAATAACCAGTATGTGTACCAGCGTTCGGTAGATCTAAACTTCGAACTTCAACAGGGTGTGTCTTTGGTGATGAAATCCCTGATGTTTGGGTTGATCACAGACTTATGGGGTGACGCCCCTTACAGCATGGCCTTACTAGGTACGGAAGGGAGCCCGGAAACTACCTTCCCAGCTTTTGACACGCAGGAAACCATTTATAGAGGGGTTTTGGATGACCTGGAAAGAGCAAATCAAATTCTCTCCCGACCCCAAGCGGAATATACAAGCACCATCAGCGATGTGGATGTGTATTATGGCGGTGATGTCAGCAAATGGAGAAAACTTGCCAACTCCCTTAAATTGAGATACTACATGAGGCTGTCAGACAAGCTGCCGGACTTTGCTAGAGAGGGAATGGAAGCCATAATGGCCAATCCTTCTCAATATCCCATAATTTTAAGCCCTTCTGACGATGCATCCATGGGTTTTGCCAATAACAGCAGTGCGGTTTCATGGCCCAACAATACTGTCTTTGATGCAAATCAGAGTAACTACAGAAGGATAAAAATGTGCGCCACCCTGGTAGAATCCCTACGGGAAAAGAATGACCCCAGAATTGCCGTTTGGGCAAACCCAGTCCAGATTCCACTGGTGGTGGATGAAAACCTACCCCCTGGAACGGATAGAATAGAAAACAGCCGAAGACTGCTCTCCCCTGATGTGCTAGTGGAACGTAATATTGACATCAATGACATCAACCAAAACCCGGATTACGTAGGTATTCCACCGGCAATTCCTGGGCCTCAGGTGTTTAATATGAGTCCAGATGCCAATCAAGCATCTTTCAACCCTCATGTGAGTTGGTTGAATGACATCTATAGGGAGGCAACAGGCCCCCTGCTTAGAGCAAGGATTATGTCCGCCAGTGAGATCTACTTTATACTTGCCGAAGCAGCTATGAAAGGATGGTCGGTAGGTGGGTCGGCTGAGGAATACTACAATACTGCCATCCAGGCCTCCTTTGCCACTTGGGGACTGAACAATCAATATGCCGATTACATGGCAGAGGAACGAGTGACATTTGACGGCAGCCTGAAACAACTTATCGAGCAAAAATGGATCGCATCTTGGACTGCTGCTGCAGAGGCATGGTTTGACTATCGCAGAACCGGATACCCTGAATTGGAAGCCGGTCCCTTTGCCATCAGATCAGTATTGCCCGTTCGGTATTACTATATGATTGATGAGAGAAACCTTAATGCCGCAAATACCGAAACGGCGATGGGTAGACTTGAGATCACCAATTTTGCCGAAATTGACGGTGCCAACTCTGCTTGGTCAAAACCATGGGTAATTCAGGGAACTGGTAAACCCTGGTAAGGAGTACCCATTTAATTTAGTTATGAATGTCTTGGCCTCCTCAAGGAAGTGGGGCCAAGACATTTTTTATCTGGGGTAGTGGAAGTACTTTATATATAGGAAGGTTATTGTTGAAAAATCAGCAAACAAAACTGAAGACATTTTCCGCTTTACTATTGCTAGTTGTTTTTGTAAAATGGCTAATCCCAAGACCTGAAGGTAGGGTGGCAAAGCGCTTCATCTCCCAATATCCACTTTTACCTGTAACTAGTGGAGCAGGTATTCCAAACTCAAGTGTTGTGGATTAGGAATTGCGAATTGGGGGATTTTGCTAAAAAATCCCTAATTATCCCATTCCTAATTAACACCCCTTTCCAGTAAGCCTACATATGGAGGGCTCTATTATCCGTAGCGGCTAAGCAAGCCTCCCTGAACACTTCTGTATAAGTGGGGTGGGCATGCGACATTCGGGCTATATCCTCTGCGGAAGCCCTGAATTCCATGGCTACCACGGCTTCTGCTATCATATCTGCGGCCCTTGGCCCCACCATATGCACACCCAAAATTTCGTCAGTTTCGGCATCTGCCATCACTTTTACCAACCCATCCAAGTCTCCTGATGCCCTTGCCCTACCCGAAGCCATAAACGGGAATTTTCCGGTTTTATATTTAATCCCTTTTTCTTTTAGTTGTTCCTCCGTATATCCTACTGCAGCCACCTCCGGCCATGTGTACACCACATTGGGGATAAGTAGGTAGTTAACATGGGGTTTTTGCCCTACAATTTGCTCAGCCACAAATACCCCTTCTTCTTCCGCTTTATGGGCCAACATGGCACCTCTTATTACATCTCCAATCGCATAAATATTGTCAGCATCGGTGCGTAGGTGGTCATCTACCTCTACCTGCCCCTTGTCGTTTATTTTCACTCCTGCGGCCTCGGCATTTAAGCCCTCAGTATAGGGTCTTCTGCCTATAGAAACCAAAACATAATCTCCTTTCAGGGAAATGCTCTCCCCCTTCGGTGAATCCGCCGTAACGGTTACTTCCTTACCTTTTCTCTCCACCCCAGTGACCTTGTGCTTAAGGTAAAACTCCACCCCCAGCTTCTTCATGGACTTTTGAAGTTCTTTGCCCATGCTTCTATCCATAGTGGGAATAAGGGAATCCATAAATTCCACCACCGACACCTTTGCACCGACACGGGCAAATACGGAGCCAAGTTCTAGGCCTATCACTCCCCCTCCTATTACTATCATGTGCTTTGGCACCTCTTTGAGTGTAAGGGCCTCGGTAGATGTGAATATCCTTTCTTTATCCAGTTTGATAAAAGGCAGTGTGGCCGGCTTTGACCCTGTGGCGATGATAATATGCTTACCGGAGATCTCTTCATCCTTGCCCTTTTCTTTGCTTATTTTTACGGTATTTTTGTCCACAAATGAACCAAGCCCCTGAAATACATCAATTTTGTTCTTTTTCATGAGGTATTGGATACCATCCACATTTTGCTTCACCACTTCCTCCTTGCGGGCGATCATCTGCTTCATATTTACCGCCAGCCCCTTGAGGTCTATACCGTGGCCCTTAAAAGTATGCTCGGCGTTGTGAAAATGCTCAGATGAATCCAAAAGTGCCTTAGAGGGTATGCAGCCCACATTAAGGCAAGTTCCCCCTAAGGTGGGGTATTTTTCAATAATAGCGGTTTTAAGCCCAAGTTGAGCTGCACGAATGGCAGCAACATAGCCCCCTGGTCCTGAACCGATAACAATTAAATCATACATGTTTTTAATGGTTGAATGGTTTGCCCTACAAAATATCAATAGGGTTTATATGGATTGGGGCCATTCGCTTGAACAGCCCCATTGATATATCAAATTCCAATTAACAGCCTAGCAGGATCCTCAAGCAGTTGCTTAATTCTTACCAAAAAGCTCACAGATTCCCTGCCATCTATGGTCCTGTGGTCATAGGAAAGGGCCAGGTACATCATGGGAAGGATCTTAACTTCCCCGTTAACAGCCATTGGCCTTTCCACGATATTGTGCATGCCCAAAATTGCAGATTGGGGTGCATTGATGATAGGGGTGGACATCATGGAGCCAAAAATGCCACCATTTGTCAAGGTAAAGGTACCTCCTGTCATTTCCTCTATAGTAAGTTTTCCATCCCTGGCTTTCACAGCAAGTCGCACCACCTCCTGCTCAATTTCCGCAAAGGACATTTTCTCTGCATTCCGGATTACAGGTACCACCAGACCTTTAGGCGAGGATACCGCAATGGAGATGTCACAAAAGTCATGATATATGATCTCGTTGCCATCGATCTGCGCATTTACTGCCGGCCATTCTTGTAAAGCCACACAAGCGGCCTTTGTGAAAAAGGACATGAAGCCAAGGTTAACATTGTATTTGTCCTTGAACTGATCCTTGTACTGCTTTCTCAAATCCATCACGGGCTTCATGTTTACTTCGTTAAAGGTAGTAAGCATGGCCGTTTCGTTTTTGGCCGCCACCAAGCGCTTGGATATGGTTCTCCTCAGAGAGGTCATCTTCTCCCTTTTCATAGCTCTTTCTCCGCTAGATGCAGGGGAAGCGGCTTGATCTGCTTTGTCCTCTTTGGGGGATGAGGGCTTAGATGCTGCAGGTTCGGCTTTCTTTTTCTCTGCTTTTTCTGCATCTTCCTTGGTTATCCTGCCATCCTTTCCGGTACCTTTTACCTCCTTGGCGTCTATGCCTTTTTCCGCCAAAATTTTTGCTGCTGCGGGAGAGGCATGACCAGTGGCATAGGTTTCTTTACCTGAATCACTGGGAGGTTTTTCCTTTCCGCTTTCTCCAGAAGCCTCCTCTTTCTCAGGTGAGCCAGGGGATCCTCCCTCAGTTATCTCTATTTTACAAATCAAAGCTCCTATTTCAAGGGTATCACCTTCACCTGCCACCTGTCTCAAGATCCCATTGGCTTCGGCGGGCAGCTCAAAAGTGGCCTTGTCGGAGTCCACCTCTGCTATAATCTCATCCAGCTCCACATACTCACCGTCTTCCTTTAGCCAGGTGGCCAGTGTTACCTCCGTGATAGATTCCCCAACTGTAGGGACCACCATTTCATGAACTTCCCCAGTACTTTTGCCCGAGGTGCCGGAATTATCCGAGGGTGCCTCTTCTTTGGTTGCTTCCTTTTTGGGGGAATTGGACTTTTCAGAAGAGTCGCCAGAGGATTCAGTATCTATTTCACAAATTACAGCACCAATTTCAAGTGTGTCTCCCTCCTGGGCTTTTGTGCTCAATACCCCAGAAGCCTCTGCGGTAAGTTCAAAAGTGGCCTTATCGGATTCAAGTTCACAGATGACCTCGTCCATTTCAACATAGTCTCCGTCGTTTTTAAACCACTGGCCTATGGTTACTTCGGTAATGGATTCCCCTACGGCAGGGACTTTGATTGCTATACTCATGTTCCTTTTTGCTTTTTTTGAACCTAAAAAGTTCAAGCTTATTTTTTAAAATTCAGGTGATTTAACTGATTTAACTTCAATGTTAAGCATTAATTTTTAAAGCCTTTTCTAAAATGGATTTTTGTTCCTCCAAATGAACCTTATTGTACCCCGTTGCAGGTGAGGCACTCGGCTTTCTGGCAACTACGTCCATGGAAATATCCTTAAAAAGATTCCTTACCATAAATGCCCAATAACCCATATTCTCGGGTTCTTCCTGTACCCAAAGTACCTCCACGTCTTTACCAAAGGATTGGACCCCTTCCATAATCTGCTTTTTAGGCAAGGGGTGAAGCTGCTCCACACGTAGAATAGCGACATCCTTAATCTTCTCCTTTTCCCTAAGTTCGGCCAGCTCGTAATAAATCTTGCCCGAGCACAGCAGCACCCTTTTGACTTTTTTGGCATCTACCTGATTATCAGTTATCACTTCCCTAAAGTTTCCCTTGGTAAACTCATCTACCGGAGAAAACACCTTGGGGTGCCTTAGCAGGGATTTAGGCGACATCACGATACACGGTTTTCTAAACTCCCAGGTCATTTGCCTCCTCAAAAGGTGAAAGAAATTGGATGGTTCGGTGATATTGGCCACTACCACATTGTATTCGGCAGACAGCTGCAAGAATCGCTCAGGCCTGGCGTTGGAATGCTCCGGACCCTGGCCTTCATACCCGTGGGGAAGTAACATTACCAAGCCATTCATTTTCTGCCACTTGGATTCCCCGGAGGTGATAAACTGGTCTATCATTACCTGTGCACCATTAGCAAAATCACCAAACTGGGCTTCCCATATAGTAAGTGCAGAAGGAGTTGCCATGGCATAGCCATATTCAAACCCCAATACAGCATACTCTGAAAGCAGGGAATTATAAATGTAAAATTTGCCTTTATTATCCTTCAAGTGATTCAAGCTATAGTAGGGCTTGTTGCTGGTGGCATCGTGTACCACTGCATGTCGGTGGGAAAATGTGCCTCTTTGGCAATCTTGCCCCGTAATCCTAACGGTCTTCCCCTCCAATAGCAAAGAACCATAGGCAAGTAATTCTGCCGCAGCCCAGTTTAGGGATTTGGTATTGAAGAACATTTCCTTCCTCTGCTTTATCTGAGCCTCAATCTGCTTGATTGGTTTAAATCCCTTTGGCACCACGGTTAGGGCTTCGGCGACTTTCTTGATGTGCTCCTCGGGGATCCCAGTATCTGGGGACTTGTCAAAATCCTCGGGATTGGCTCTTCGCAATTCATGCCATGCTTTTTCAAAGGGGCTGAAATTGTAGGGAAGGGGTTTTTCCTTAACCATATTCAACCTGTCCTGCAGGAGTTTTCTGAACTCCTTGTCCATTTGCTTGGCCAACTGGGCATCCACATCACCCCTTTCCAGTAGTTTCTTATTATAAATTTCCCTCGGGTTGGGGTGCTTGGAAATCACATTGTAGAGTTCGGGTTGGGTGAATTTGGGCTCGTCGGATTCATTGTGGCCATGCCTTCTATAGCACACCATGTCTACGAAAATATCCCTCTTGTAGCGCTGCCTGAACTCTACAGCCAGTTTGGCAGCATAGACCACCGCTTCCGGATCATCCCCATTGACATGAATTACCGGGGCATCTATGATCTTAGCAACATCTGTACAGTAAATAGAACTCCTGGCATCATCAAAATCCGTGGTGAAGCCAACCTGATTGTTGATGACAAAATGAATAGTACCACCTGTATGGTAACCTTTCAGGTTGGCCATCTGCGTCACCTCATACACAATGCCCTGACCTGCAACGGCCGCATCCCCATGAATAAGGATAGGGATCATCTTGGAAACATCGTTTCCATATTGATGGTCTAGCTTGGCCCTTACAAACCCCTCCACAATGGGGTTCACTGCTTCCAGGTGTGAAGGGTTGGGAGCCAGCTTAAGTATCATTTTCTTACCATGATAGGTGGGTACCTCGGAGGAAAAACCCATATGGTATTTCACGTCACCATCTCCCATAGTCAGGTCGGGTTTAGCTGTACCCTCAAACTCGGAAAAAATTTGTTCGTATGTTTTCCCCATGATATTGGCCAGCACATTCAGCCTACCCCTATGCGCCATACCTATCATGACTTCCTCGGCATCCAAGTCCGCTGCTTTAGTGATCAGTGCATCCAGAAAAGGGATGGTACTTTCCCCGCCTTCCAGGGAGAACCTTTTTTGTCCCAAATATTTGGTATGCAAAAAGTTTTCAAAAACCACTGCCTCGTTCAATTTGGAGAGGATGCGCTTCTTGTCATCGGAGGGAGGATCAAACTCCAGGGCTTCCTTTTCTATCTTTTGCCTGAGCCAATCCAGCATTTCGGGTTCTCTGATATACAGATATTCAAACCCCATGGAACCCTCATAGATCTTTTTTAGGGATTCAATGATTTTGCTCAATTTGGCATTCCCAATGCCTATCTCGTTGCCGGCCTGAAATTCAGTGTCCAAGTCGGATTTTTCCAACCCAAAATCGTCCAGATCTAAAAGTGCTTTTCTGTCCCTTCTTTCCCTTACGGGGTTTGTTTTGGACCGGAGATGTGCCCTGGAACGATAGGCGTGGATCAGTGCCCTTACTTTTATTTCCTTGGGCAATTGCTCCATGTCCATAATGGTGCCTTTGGTGGCTAAGTTACCGTTGACTTCTGCCTTGGAAGCAGTGCCGCCATTAACCGCTCCCCCCTTCTCGTCTTCCCCGTATTTGGTGATCGCAAAATCGAATCCGTCAAAAAATGCTTTCCAACTCGGGTCTATTGCTTCCGGGTCTTTTTTATAGTCTTCGTAAAGTTCATCTATATAGGCCACATGGGCATTGGAGATGTAGGAATATTTGTCCATGGTTTAATATTTACTTCTCAACAAAATTAGTTCTTTATGCTATTTTTTAAAAACCGCTTATCCGAATATACGCAATATTCTGATTATCAGAGGGGTCATTTTATTGAAACAGAATATTATTTTGTAATACCGTGCCTTTGTAATCTGAATACAGGATTAAGAGACAATTTTAATAGGAGGTTTGGATGAATGTCACCTGTTTTTTTCAAACAGGACAAAATTTCTCCTATAATTGTTGGTTACAACCACTTATTCCCCGTAAGGAAACTCCAAAGGATCCGGATAGTGGAAGTTAAAGCCAGTAGAAAGGAACTTTTCAACACTGATTTGTTTCCAGGTCGTGTGTTCGGGTGATTCGTAACTATTAGGCAAAGCAAAACCTAATTGCCGGGCATTGGATTCATAAACCTGTCGTTTTTTTGGATGCTGGGGAGCCACTACATTAAAAGTTTTGTTCCAAAGCCCCTTTTCTATGATCCATTGGATGGCTCTCACCGCATCCTCTCTATAAACATAGTTTACAGGAGGATGGCCAGGCACTCGTTCCTTGCCTGCAAAGTACTTGCCTGGCACCCGATTGTCTCCTAATAACCCGCCAAACCTCACAACGGTAAGCCCATAGGACTTATTTTGCCACAATAATTGTTCGGCGTTGAAGAGAGCTGGGTTTTCAGTAGTATTTTCGTCCAAGGGATCATCCTCCCTGGCTACTTGGTTTTGGCTGGGGTAAACGGAAGTCGCACTTACATATATAATTTTCCCTACATTGGCATTTTCTGCCAATTGTTTTAAATAGGCAATTTGTTCTGGGTGGTAAGAATCCGGGTGATGTCTCCTGGAAGGAGGTATGTTGATATAGAGGATGTCCGCATTAAATAGATCTTCAAAACCTGCACCTCCGGGCTTGGGGTCCAACCGAAAAAGCCTAGTGTCAAACCCTTCCACGCATAACGCAGACAACTTTTCTTTGGAGGTGGTACTTCCGATGACCTGATGACCCTTTGCTTGTAAGGCTGCGGCAAGAGGTTTACCAATCCACCCAAGGCCTATTATTGAAATTTGCATACGTTTTAATTTGGAAGCTTTGTTATGAATTTAGGGGAATCCGATATAACCCGACTACCTTCATACGCCTGATAAAAGGGTTAGATCTCGATCACAACTTAGGCAATTCGCCAGTACATCCTATTATAACCTTATAAAAAAGGGCTGAAAACCTCAGCCCTTTTCCATTAACCTTTTTTTGGCATGGTACCAAACACATAATCCCATATGGGGGTACTCACCCCGAAAGCAACATCTGGGTCTTTATAATGATGTATGGCATGGTGAACCCATAGAATCTTCAGGAAATTCTTAGGGGGCTGATAGGCATGAACGATATAGTGTACGCCTAGATACATGGTATAGCCCGCCAAAAAACCTGGCAAGAAATAATAGGAAAAGTCCCCCATCATAAGGTAAAACATGGAAAATAAGATTGCTGCGTAAAGACCCGTAATGAACGGAGGAAGGGCAAGCCTGTCCTTGTCTTTGGGATAATCGTGGTGCACACCATGAAGAGAGTATTGTAGCTTGTCTTTCCATTTGGTGTCAGGTACCATGTGATACAAGTACCTGTGCATAAAGTACTCCACGAAGGTAAACGTAAAGAACCCACTTATGATCAGCATAAATGCATGGCCAAAACTTGTAGGAGTGGAAGATATCCCAAAATAAAGTGAATAGGCACTGACGCCTAAAAACATGGCGATTGGGATACTGATATGAGTTCGGCTGATTCTCTCCAAAGTAGGGTTGGCAAACATCTTTGCCGTACCGTTGTTGTCTGGCCTATCCAGTCTTCCAATTTTTTTCATTTTGTAAGCGTTTTAAAACATTCACTACTTAAACAATAACCATTAAGAAATTAATATACAATAACTATACCTCCATTTTAAAAACAATTTCTTAAGGTTGAAATTCTTTAACTTGAAACGTAGGAATGCCCAAGTGGGGTTTCAAAAAACCAAAAATAAAAGGATGATTTTTGTCATTTACTCAAGGTAAGGATGGAATTCTCTATGGTTTTTTGGTAAAAATCCTCATACAATGGAAGTACCCTTGTGACATCAAAATCCTTTGCTCTTTCTAAAGCATTCTTTTTAAAAGTAGGCAAATTATCGTCATCCAGTATTTCCAACGCCCTATTTGACATAGCATCGATGTCTCCTACCTTACACACAAAACCAGAAAACCCGTTCACGTTGAGTTCAGGTATTCCCCCTGCATCGGAACTTAGCAAGGGAACCTCGCAGGCCATAGCCTCCAGGGCTGCAAGACCAAAGCTTTCCTTTTCGGAAGGCATCAAAAACAGATCTGCAACCGATAATACCTCCTCCACAGCATCCAGCTTGCCCAAAAACCTCACATCTTCACATGTACCCAACTCCCGACAAAGCCTTTCCATCCTATCCCGTTCCGGACCATCACCTACCAATAGGAGCTTAACAGGAATGACTTTTCTCACCTCATGAAAAACCCGGATCACGTCTCCTACCCTTTTTACCTTTCGGAAATTGGAGGTATGAACGATCAACTTTTCATCGTTGGGACAAATTGCCTTCTTGAAATGTTCCTTTCTTTGTCTTTTAAACCTATTGAGATCTATGAAATTGGGAATTACCTCAATGTGTTTGCGAACCTGAAAATGCTGGAGAGTGTCCTTTTTAAGATCCTCAGATACAGCAGTGACCCCATCAGAGTGGTTTATACTAAAGGTAACCACAGGCTCATAGCTAGGATCCTTCCCTACCAATGTAATATCCGTACCATGGAGGGTGGTCACAACGGGAATATGGATACCCTGATCCTTAAGTATTTGTTTAGCCATGTATGCCGCACTGGCATGGGGAATAGCATAATGTACATGCAAAAGATCCAATTTTTCATATTTTACCACATTGACCATCTTACTGGCAAGTGCGAGCTCGTAAGGTGCATGCTCAAATAATGGATAACTCTTAATATCCACCTCATGATAAAACAGGTTGGGACTAAGAAAATCCAATCGGGTGGGCTGGCTATAGGTAATAAAGTGGATATGATGACCTTGCTTGGATAATGCCTTGCCTAATTCAGTAGCTACCACACCACTACCTCCAAAGGTAGGGTAACAAACAATCCCGATTTTCATTTAGTTTAGTATTATATGGATAGTTGGGTTAACACATTTTGCACCAGTATTTGTTCACTTATTTGCCAAAAGTAAGGGCTGGGAGATGGATCTATATATCACATCATGAATGGCTCCACGAAGTTTATCCTTGTTTATCAGGTTATTAGAGGCATCGGGATAAACTCTGTTACTTAAAAAAACATATACCAAACCTTGATCAGGATCTGCCCAAGCGGCAGTTCCGGTAAACCCAGTATGCCCAAAGGTATTCTTTGAAGCCAATTTACCCACCGCTCCTCGTTTCTCCACATCAGGCTCAGGCTTATCCCAGCCCCAGCCCCTTCTGCTGTGAAGTGATTTTTTTTCGGTAAAGGCGGAAACCGTCTCTTCTTCCAAAAGTTGCAAGCCCCCGTAATCGCCTTCTTGAAGCATCATTTGCATAATTACAGCAACATCATGTGCTGTTCCAAACAGGCCAGCATGCCCCGCAACTCCCCCATACAATGCCGCACCAGGGTCATGAACGTGGCCATGCACTAAGGTTCTTCTGAAAATCCGGTCTACCTCCGTAGGTGCAATTTGTGCCTTGTCAAACCTCTCTAAAGGCAAATATCCCATCCGATTTAATCCCAAAGGTTCATAGAAGTTCTGCCGCATAAATTCATTTATAGGCTGGCCGATCATTGTTTCTATCATCCTATGCAACAAATACATCCCGACATCAGAATAGAGATAGGTGTAACTATTGCCCAATTTTCCTGTTCTTCTCAGGTCGGATTGCAAAGTCCAATGCCACACACTGTCCGGCAACGAACGTTTTCCCCAAATTCCGTCCGCTATTGGATAGGGGAATTCTTCCGATTTTTCGGTATTGTAGAAACCGGGCTTCCATTCCTTGCCCATCATTGTCAATGAATAGTGGGGTATCCATCCTACTAAACCCGCTTCATGGGTCATGATATCCCCTAGCTTTAGATGGGACTTATTGGTTCCCTGAAGCTCATGAAGGTAGTCCCCAATAGGACGGTCCATTTCTATTAGCCCCCGGCCATGCAGGAACATCATCATTTGTGTGGTAGAAAGTACCTTCGTGAGCGATGCCAGGTCAAACAGTGTCTTAGGGGTTACAGGATTGCTCTTTTCGTAATCCACATGACCGTAACTTTTCTCAAATACCACATGTCCATTTTTTGCCACCAAAACAGTACCTCCAGGAGTGGCTTTTTTCCTTATCGCATTTTCCATAAGGTGATCTATCTCCATCAGCCTTCTGCTATCCATCCCTTGGTTTTCGGGTGTGCTGTATGCCAACCTACCCACCGAAGAAAGCTGTTCCCCAGACCCTATCAGTAATTTTTCCCCTATGGTTACTGGCAAGGTGCCTGTTGCAGGCCTGGCACCAAAAAGTACTTGAGGCACCAGTTTCTCCGTAAAATCATTCTCTTCATAAGCCAACACCAAATTCGGCAAGTCCTGGAACAAACCTGCGCCATATGCATTTCCAAACACCACGGTTATGACGTTATGTTTTTCGTTCAGTCTTTTTATAAATTCCAGATCTGATGCTTGGACACCAAAGTTCCTTTTGGGATTGTTACTCATGCCCATAACCCCTACCACAATGGTATTGTAGGACTTGAGGTTTTCCTCCATGGCTTTATAATTGGCCGGGCCACTAGCACCCCTCATGGTGTAATGGGTGAACTTCCCGTATTTGTCCAAATGTTCCTTAAACACTTCCCCTCGACTACCCAAGGACACTGAGGCCATATTTCTTAGGTCAAGGTTCCTTATTGGAACTATACTTTCTGCATTTTTCACCACGGTAATGCTGTTGGCATATAGCTGCTCAATGAGGGCCTTTGTGCCAAAATTGCTGACCCTTTCCACCAGCTTATCGGGGTTCACTTTCGTTTTGCGGTGCAACCCAGCCCAATATTTGGCAGCAAGGATTTTTCTCACCCTAAGGTCTATTTCATCTTCAGAAATCTCCCCACTTCCAACTGCTTTCATGATCAAGGCCTTGGATTTGGGTACATCCTCGGCATAAAGGAGTACATCATTGCCCGCTTTTAAAGCCATAAGATCCACTTCTCCCGGCGGGTACAAGTTACTCACGCCTTTCATATTCAAGGCGTCTGTAAAAATAAGCCCTTTAAACCCAAGGTCATCTTTTAATAGCTCCGTAACCACCTTTGGAGACAAGGTGGTAGGCTGCCTGGCCTCACTCCCTAGGCTCGGCACATGCAGGTGTGCCACCATCACGCTCATCAGCCCATTGTCGATGAGCTCCCGATAAGGGTAGAGATCTATGTCATGTATGTATTCCCTGGAATTATGGATAACGGGAGTGGTATAATGTGAGTCGAGGTTGGTGTCACCATGCCCCGGAAAATGTTTGGCATTAGCCATTATGCCATGATCCTGCATCCCCCGCATGTAGGCCATGGATTTACGGCTGACCAACTTCTTTTCTTCCCCAAAAGCCCTGTAACCTATAACTGGGTTGTCCGGGTTAGAATTTACGTCCACCACTGGGGCAAAGTTGATATGCATGCCCATCTCTTTGAATTGCCGTGCAATCTCTTTTCCCATCTCATAGACTAGCCTATCATTGCCTCCTGCCCCCAATGTCATCTGCTTTGGGAACTGCAATACACTATCCAATCGCATGCCTGGCCCCCACTCCGCGTCCATGGCCAAAAAGAGTGGTACTTGGGAAAGGGATTGATAATGATTGACTAAGTGGGCCTGCCTCACAGGTCCTCCCTGAAAAAATATCAGTCCCCCCAACTTCTCCTCTTTCACCAAACGAGAAATTTCTTCCCTATGCCGATGATCCCTGTTGGAATAGGCTGCAACCATAAACAATTGACCTAGCCTCTCCTCAAAACTCATGCTGTTAAAAACGGAATCCACCCAATGTTGCTGCGCACTTTGATCTAGGCTTAAAAGGGGATCCGGAGGATTAAAACCAGCTACCGTCACTGTCCAACCAATAGTTAGACAACTCACCAAGGTTAAAAAAACCATACAAACTTTTTGACACATGTAAGCGTTAAAATTTTATCTGACCTATTTTAAGTTTAAATTTGTAATTAGCAATCTGCCTTGTCCAAACGTACACAAAATGATTGCTTCAACCTACAAAAAATTTATAAACAGAAGCAATTTTATATTAATAACGTAATTTCTAGCACCAAGGCTAAAAGTTAAACGAAAATATCTCGTAAAAGTACAGTTTGGTTAACCTTTTGCCCGCGGAACTGACCCTTGAGAGGAATGGGCAATGCCACAACCCGATGTGGGCAGGCGTATGAAAAATTGTGATTAAATTATGAAATTTCCATCCATATTCAGAGTAAATAGACCCGCTAAGTTTAACATTACACCGCGTCATTATGACCCAGTAAAAGAAGAAATCCAAGAGCGAACATCTCGGATAAAAAGAGAATTGGAAGAACAGGGTATCATTAACCCGGAAGGCAATGGAAGAGAGGGGAACCTCCCATCCTACGGGTCATCTATTAGGGGTGCTTTCACCAAAGGTAGCCCTATCAAGCGGAAGCCTTCAAACATTTTTGAAAGTGCCGGCTTAATGCGTTTGCTTATTCTCCTTATTTTGATAGGTGGTTTTGGGGGGTACATTTATATAGGCCCGGATATCCTTTATTATTTTTTATACCTAGGGGGTGGAATTGCCCTTTTGGTAGGCCTTTTCAGGCTTAAATCAATCGGCAAATGATGAATGACCTAATTCAGCTCCTTCCCGATGCCATTGCTAATCAGATTGCCGCCGGGGAGGTGGTGCAAAGACCTGCTTCAGTGCTCAAAGAATTGCTGGAAAATGCCATAGATGCGAATTGCACGCAAATAAACGTAGTGGTGAAAGACGCTGGTAAGGCCCTTATCCAAGTGGTGGATGATGGCCTTGGCATGTCTGTTACTGACGCGAGAATGTCATTTGAACGGCACGCCACATCCAAAATAAAAAAATCAGATGACCTGTTTAGCATCCGGACCTTCGGGTTCAGAGGGGAAGCCCTTGCTTCCATAGCGGCAGTGGCCCAGGTGGAGATGAGGACAAAACGCGCGGGAGACGAACTCGGAACCCTGATATGCATAGATGGGTCTGAGGTGAAAAAACAGGAGCCTTTGGCCTGTCAGGATGGGACATCCATTGCGGTAAAAAATCTATTTTTCAATGTACCCGCCCGCCGCAACTTTCTTAAGTCCAACCCAGTGGAAATGCGTCACCTTGTAGAAGAATTCCAGCGGGTGGCATTGGCCTATCCGGAAATAAGCTTTTCCTTGTATCAAAATGATATGCAGCTTTTCAACCTGCAGCCGGGAAAGTTGAGCAAAAGGATAATCGGAATCTTTGGAAATCCTTACAAGGAACAACTGATGGTATGTCAGGAGGATACCCCTCTTATTAGAATCAAGGGGTATATAGGCAAACCAGAAACCTCTAAAAAAACCAGGGGGGAACAGTATTTCTTTGTCAATAACAGGTATATTAAAAGTAACTACCTGCACCATGCGGTCAGCAGTGCCTATCAGGGGCTTATGGCTCAGGATCAGCATCCTTTTTATGTGTTGTTTCTGGAAATTGATCCCAAACATATTGATATAAATGTACATCCCACCAAGACAGAAATTAAATTTGACGATGAGCGGACAGTATATGGCCTGCTAAGGTCATCCGTAAAACAAGCGCTCGGCGCACATCATATTGTCCCTACGCTTGATTTTAGTCTGGATGTTAACTTTACCGACAACTGGAGGAAAGATGAATCCAAAAAACAGGACGTCCAGGCAGAAAACTCCTACAAGACCTACAACAGCCCCGCCTTTACAAAAAAAGATATTTCAGGATGGGAGAGGCTTTTCGAAGGAAAACCGGGAGATGAAAGGCTACCTTCAGAGGAGGAAATGTTGGCAGAAAGAGAAGCAGCTGCCAAGGAAACCTTAACCTTTGAAAGTAAGGCCAATGCGCAAGATCCTACTGGTGTTGCCCACAAGGAAAGTCCCGGTGGTGGGACCACATTTCAAATAGAATCCCGTTACATAGTCACACAAATGTCCTCGGGCTTGCTTATCTTTGACCAACAGGCCTTGCATGAGCGAGTATTGTACGAACGGTATCAGCGGCAGCTCAACCAATCAAAAGGAAGTTCTCAGCAGTGTTTATTCCCTCAGCAAATTGGGCTTAGCCCTTCGGATTTCACATTGTTCATGGACCTGAAAGAGGAATTGTCTAGCTTAGGCTTCTTGGTAAGTGTGTTTGGGCAGCAGACAGTGGTTATTAATGGGGTGCCTGCCGATATTACAATAACGAACGAAAAAGCCTTGTTTGAGGGACTTTTGGATCAGTTTAAGCACTTTAAGTCCGAGCTCTCCCTGGATAAAAGGGAAAACCTTGCACGCTCCCTGGCCAAAAGATCTTCCATTAAAAAGGGGGTAAAGCTGAGTCAGGGAGAAATGGAGAGTTTGGTAGGCCAATTGTTTGCCTGTCAAAACCCAAATTACAGCCCAACTGGGAACAAAACCTTCGTCCAATTGGATATTAATAAGATAGACAGTTTTTTCAATCATTCATAAAAACCGATATTATGTTTAGAGCCCTTACTCCTGTGGTAAAAAACTTGTTGATCCTCACCATAGGAATCCATGTTATCGCAGCTTTTTTCATGCCCCAACTCACCAACTTTTTCGCTTTATACGCTATTGAGTCCAGGTTTTTTATGCCCTTCCAATTTGTAACTTACATGTTTATGCATGCGGACTTTTGGCACCTGTTCAGCAACATGTTTGGTTTATTTATCTTTGGGCCCCTGTTGGAACAATTTTTAGGCCCCAAAAAAATACTGATCCTTTGGATGGTTTGTGGAGTGGGGTCCGGTGTACTTTATTCTGGGTACAATGCCGTTAAAATGAACTCTCTAAACCAAAAAATAGAACGCTTTTCCGAAGACCCAAACCCAGATACCTTCAGCAGTTTTGTTTCCGAAAACAGACACCTGTTTAACACCGGTATCTATGACTTCATCGACAAATACAGCCGTAACCCCGATGATGCTGAATTGAGGAACCAAGCCCAACGCTATATGCTGAGGATTCAGGAAAGGCAACTAAACATCCCCATGGTAGGGGCTTCTGGGGCACTTTTTGGGGTTTTGATCGCTTTCGGCATGTTGTTTCCAAACACGCAGTTGTTCTTGCTTTTTCCGCCCATGCCCGTGAAAGCAAAATACCTCGTGTTGTTTTATGGACTATACACAGTATATCATATATTTGTAAGTAATCCCGCAGACAATGTCGCCCACTTTGCCCACCTGGCCGGATTGGCTATTGGTGCCGTATTGGTGACTATGTGGAAAAGAGACAGACGTAATTTCTACTGACTATGTACGGAGGATTTTGGTATAACCTGAAAAACGCCTTTAACCATAAGAACAATGGCTTGTATAAAATATTAGCCATAAACCTTATTGTTTATCTTGGCTTAATGGTACTTCGGGTTTTCCTCACCTTGGGTGGGGCAGGGGAATTTTATAAGGCCATGATGTCCTACCTGATGATGCCTGCCTCCATACCCTACTTTTTGAGTCAGCCCTGGACCCTCTTCACCTATATGTTTCTACATGAAGGTTTCTTCCATATTCTTTTCAATATGTTGTTTTTATATTGGTTCGGTATTTTGCTCAACGATTTCCTCGGCAGCAAAAAGCTGGTCAACCTTTATATACTCGGTGGGGTAGCGGGTGGCTTCCTGTATATGCTGATCTATAACATTGCCCCACTTTTTAGTGACAGGGTAGAAGGCGCATTGATGCTTGGGGCAAGTGCCGGTGTATATGCCGTAGTGGTAGCTGCCGCAACCCTACGACCAGAGACCGAATTCAGGTTGATTTTGTTAGGGCCGGTTAAGATAAAGTACATCGCCATATTTTATGTGCTGGTAGCTTTCGCCAACTCTGCGGGAAGTAATGCAGGTGGAGAACTCGCCCATCTCGGGGGTGCAGCATTGGGGTACTTCTATATTTTACAATTGGGAAAAGGCAGGGATTTGGGCACCCCGGTTCAGGCTGTTGGCAGGTTTTTTGAAAACCTTTTTACGAATAAGCCAAAAGTAAAGGTTACGTATAGAAGAGGCAGCTCATCTCCAAACCCCGCCCAAGGCAAAACAGGTTCGAAACCAAGTGCTGGCAATAACGCTACAGTAAGTACCCAAGAAGAAATAGATAAGATTCTGGACAAGATTGCGGAAAAGGGCTATGACAACCTCACTAAAGAGGAAAAGAGAAAACTCTTCGACTTCAGCAATAAATAAATGACCAAATTCAAAGGCCTGTAACGTCCTTATATTGCTTAAGTCCCTTTTCGGTCAGATAGGGGAGCAAAATAGAAAACACGAGGTGGCTGTAGTATTCTGGCTTGAAATCCTCCTTACCAAAAAACAAAAAGTTGTTGGTAACCCAATAATCAGAAAGCATGGTCATTTGGTTTGCCAGATTACTGTATTGCCCCTGGATTATTTCCCCCCTAAACAACCCTTCCTGCTCTAGCAACTGGAACAAGTGAATTAACTGTGTCTTTCTCAAGGACAACAATTCATAATACCTATCCCTTATTTCCTCCAAACTTTCAATGATCTGATAAAAGTCCAAAAAGATAAACCTGTATTTGACTTGAATCCGAAAGGAAAGGCGGGTGACTTGCAATAAACTGCCCAATGTGGATTCTTCTTTGTCAATTTTTGCAGAAACCTCATCCGACTCCTTGCAACAAACCTGAAACAAATAGATCACCAAGTCACTTTTCCCGGAAAAGTGTTCCTCAAGCTCCCCTTGGCCTATGTTGATTCCTTGAACTAATTTTTCCATATCGGTTTTGGCATAACCGAAACGGTTAAATACGTTTAATGCCTCTTGAGCAAATTTTTCCTTTTCCATTTTTCGGGTGAAAATTGCATTTCAAATATAAAAAAATACTTGGGTTTGGAAAAATTTAAACCACCGAATGCTTGTTTGCCAATTGCCCACAGGCAGCATCAATATCCTGACCTCTTGACCTCCTTACCTTAGCCACAATTCCATTCCCTTCCAATATTTCCAAATACATTTCCACTTTATCGGCATCCGCTTGTTGAAACTCACCTTCATCAATGGGATTATACTGAATAATATTTACCTTGGAAGGGATGATTTTACAGAAATTTGCCAAGGCGACGGCATGCCTATGGTCATCGTTGATACCCTTCCAGATCACATACTCATAGGTGACTTTTCTTCCGGTCATTCGGTACCAATATTGTAAGGCTTCTGCAAGGTCTTCCACCGGGTTGGTGTCATTAATGGGCATTAACCTGCTTCGCGTTTCATTAATAGCAGAATGTAATGACACTGCCAAGTTAAATTTCACCCCGTCATCTGCCAATTTTTTTATCATTTTGTTCACCCCTACGGTGGATACTGTAATACGCTTGGGGCTT
Source organism: Pleomorphovibrio marinus (assembly GCF_003347495.1). Taxonomy (GTDB): domain Bacteria; phylum Bacteroidota; class Bacteroidia; order Cytophagales; family Cyclobacteriaceae; genus Pleomorphovibrio; species Pleomorphovibrio marinus. The sequence continues at coordinate 128,904 of NZ_QCXY01000008.1, read as the reverse complement.
AGACCGAGGCCATCGGGAGAAGTGATTTTGGCTATCGCCTCCATCACATTGGCATAATTGAGCAGAGGTTCTCCCATCCCCATAAAGACGATGTTGGTCAGTGGCCTTTCGAAATACTCAGTGGCCTCATCCTTAATAGCCACCACCTGGTCAAAAATCTCATCTGGATTCAGGTTTCTCATTCTTTTTAGCCTGGCAGTAGCACAAAAATTACAATCCAGGCTACAGCCTACCTGTGAGGACACACAGGCAGTGATCCGCTTGGGGGTAGGAATTAATACCGATTCCACGATTTTGCCATCGTATAACTTTACAGCATTCTTAATAGTACCGTCTTGGCTCCTATGCATTTGGTCCACCTGAATATGGTTTATGGCAAAATGAGCCTTGAGCATTTCCCTAGTGGACAGGGAAATGTTGCTCATATCGTCAAAGTTTTTTAAGGTTTTATTCCAAAGCCAGTCGTAAACCTGCTTGGCACGGAATTTTTTATCCCCCTTTTCGAGAAAAAACTGCTCAAGCTCTGCCAGACTTAACCTTCGTACATCCCTTTTTTGTGCCTGTTCCATGATGCAAATTTAGGCAATATCACCTCCACATACCATGATACCAGATATTTTAAGAATGCTTAGGCCACTTAGAAAGGAAAAATTGCCATTATCTTTTAACTTTTGACAACAAAATAGCTACCAAAGCACCTAAAAGGCCACATATCAGAATACCAAAAACTACCTTCACTACCACCGTCATGATTTACTTTAATAAATGAAAGGGCAGAAGAATAAGTGCTCCAATCACGCCCAAAGAAACGCCTACTCCCCATCCCAAAATCCTAAATGGAAGCAGTAGCAACCAGATAAAAGGATAGAGCAGCAGCACCAATAGTGCTAGTGGCCAACACAACACCAACAAAATGGTAAAAAGTACCAAGCTGATAAATATTCTCATAATAAGCTTTTCCAACTGTATCCTAAAAATATGCCAATGCCTTCAGTTGGCTTGCAGGAGGCTTTTGAGGTGACTGATGTATCATTTCTGGACGGGTTAAGTCCGTTATCGAACACTTCTTCATCGCCAGCTCGTAATTTCAATGATGGCTGATGTCAGGATGTCAGCTCATTCTCTAGTTATAAAATAGCGGGTTGCCGAATCGCTGCATGCTAGCAAATATTCTTAAGTGAAAAATCTATACGCGGAACAACTGTGAAGTGAAAACTGGTTATCAAGGCAATTTATGTCAGAAAACCTGAGTTAATTTAATCTTCAAAATCCTTTTCTTCTAACATCCATTGCCTCTTAAAGTCTTTTACATATCTGGGCCTGATCAATAAACGAAGGCTTGGGTCAAATGAAAGGTAATTCCAAGACCAGGTAAGAAAAATCATCAATTTATTATTGACCCCCAAAATTGCCATCAAGTGGACAAATAGCCAGACTAACCAAGCGAACATCCCCTGAAAACTGATAAATGGCAGATCCACCACGGCCATCCTTTTACCCACTGTGGCCATTGAACCCAAATCTTTGTATGAAAAAGGTTTTCTGGGTTTTTGTCTTAAATCAGCTTTTAAATTATTTCCCAAATTAGACGCCTGCTGGATGGCCACTTGAGCTACCTGAGGATGGCCAAGGGGAAATTTTTCCTCGGTTTGCAAGCACTGATCTCCTATCACATAAATGTTTTCCTCTTTAAGTAACCGGTGGTATTCGTCCACCAAAAACCTTCCATTGGGAGCCCTTTCATTGTCCTCAAGACCAACCAAACTGTTGGCTTTAATGCCGGCTGCCCATAGTAGGGTGAGGGTTTGTATGGATTCTTTTTCTTTTAACTTTACGGTAAATCCATCATAATCTTCCACCATCGTATTCAGCATCACCTCTACCCCCAATCGCTTAAGGTAAACCAACGCTTTTTCCCTTGAAGGCTGAGTAAGGCCACTGAGAAGCCCATTCCCAGCTTCAATAAGTATCACTCGCATGTTTGCGAAATTTAATTGGGGATAATCTTTAGGTAGAACTTTGTTTCTCAATTCTGCAATAGATCCTGCCAGTTCTACACCAGTAGCGCCACCGCCTACAATTACCACATTCATGATAGGTTTTCTATCCGATTCATTAGCCAAATTAATGGCCCTTTCATAGTTCGAGATGATTTTATTCCTGATATATAGGGCCTCGGAAGTAGATTTCATGGGGGCACAAAACTTTCGGATGTTTTTATTGCCGAAGTAATTGGTGTTGGCTCCTTGTGCTAAGACCAAGATGTCGTATTCAAGGGTACCTAAATTAGTGTAGATGATTTGATTTTTTTTATCAATTTTTTTCACCACAGCCATACGGAAAACGACATTCTCAGTTTTATGAAAAATGCGCCGCAATGGAAAAGAAACCGAACTTGGGGACAAGGCCGCAGTCGCCACTTGGTACAGCAGTGGCTGAAACATATGGTAATTGTTTTTGTCAAGCAACACGACCTGATAATCCGTGTGGGCAAGCTTGCGAGTCAGTTTCAACCCTCCAAACCCAGCTCCGATTATGACTATCTTTTTGGATTTGGAAGTTTGAATATTGGGAATGGGATTAGTTTCAGAATTGTTCATTGGTTTTGTCAACTTTGGAAGGGAGTTTAAATCTACACAAATTAAAACTCTAAAGACATATAAATCCTTAAGGTTAGGCTGAATAAGCAAGGTAACCTAAACTTAAAATAGGCAATTATATTTATTTCTAACAATCAATAGAATATTTATTTGAATAGATTAGAGCCTGGACTTTTTTATATAAACCTGGCATGAACGTATTATTACTTCAGGCCAAAAACTATAAATAAAAGTAGTCCTTTCAATGGGTGGATTAGTTATACAATCATTCAGTCTTTGTCTAGTCCTTCATTGCCATTCAACATTTGGGGGATTAAGGAAGCCATTGAAATCCATGAGCGAGTGGGGCTGCAGGAGAAAGTAGAATAATGCTTCGGGAAGTAACCTCTGTATAGGAGGAATCCTCAGGGAAGTTGACTTTTTGATGGCTTTCCACATTGGATATATCCTCCGGGGATTCTTCGGCAGATGCAATGTTCAGATAGGGGAAGATTACCTTCATTGACCCTATAAGATGTATGAAAAAATGCAGGCCATGAAAGTCTCCTCATAGTCCTTGTGAGAACTTCAGCGGTTAAAAAATGTTGCCTCACCTTCCTCTTCCTTCCTCCAAGTGGGATACTTCCCTCCTGTGTCTTCCATCTTTTCATGTATCGCATCAAGCAAAACTTCGGCTATTTCAGGGTAAACAAGTGCCAAATCTGTTGTTTCTCCTTCATCTTGAGCCAACTCATACAGGGAGATTTTTTGGTCTTCATAGGTATAAATGAGCTTCCAATTCCCAGACCTGATAGCTGATCCTGGTTTCCATGCACTTCCATGGTAATGTGGATAATGCCAAAAAATGTCATTTTCTTCAATCTCCTGACCCCTTAGCAAGCCAAGCAAGGACTTGCCATCCTGCGCCGTTACCTCCAGATTGGCTAATTCCTCCGCAGTGGCAAAGAGGTCCATACTTACCACCGGATGATCCACTACAGGGCCAGCTAATACCCCTGGCCCGGCAATAATAAGTGGAACCCTAATGCCACCCTCATAGCACCAACCCTTTCCAGCCCTCAACGGCCCATTGGCCGTAGGCCCTCCTTGATTATATCTTGTGGAAAGCCCCCCATTGTCACTGGTAAAAACTATCCATGTGTTTTCCATTTTCCCAGAGGATTCCAATTCATCCAGTAGCCTGCCAATTTGTTCATCCATAGCAGCGACCATACTGGCATATTCCGCATTCGTCTGTGCGATTTGCGTGATTCCTTCCCCTTCCTGTTTTACTGCTTGGTGATCCGCAATCTCGCCAAGATCCTCTCTTTTTCGTCGGAATTTTTCGATTAGGTGTGGAACTGCCTGTATTGGCGTATGCACGGTATAAAAGGAGAGGTAAAGCAAAAAGGGGTTATGGTCACTTGCACGAATCAACTCCAAGCTTTCATCCATTAATCTATTGGTTAGAAACTCCCCTTCCGGACCGTCTTCCAAGCGGGGGTTTCCATACGGGGAGAAATACCCCCCATACTTTCCATCCGAAAGTTGCGGGGCTCCTGCACTCCACCCTCCAATATTCACATCAAAGCCTTGGTTTTCCGGCCAAAAATCAGGTTCTTCACCCAGGTGCCATTTCCCCACAAAATAGGTGTCATACCCCTTTTCCTTTACCCTTTCCGCTATGGTAACTTCCTCCAAGGCTAAATTGTGGTTTATCCCTGGGGTACTCAATGGCCTTTCGTCAGCAAAGGGGTCAGAACCCGGAATCCAATCCGTGATTCCTACCCTGTTGGGATGTTTGCCAGTCATAAGTGCAGCTCTTGTGGGACTGCAAACAGGATGGGCAGAGTAGGCTTGAGAAAACCTTACCCCCATTTTAGCCAAACGGTCCAGGTTAGGGGTTTCATAAAAGGTGTCCGGCCAGTTTGGCGTGATATCTGCCCAACCCAAATCGTCCACTACAATAAAAATTATATTTGGGTCTGAATCGGCACTTTTACAACCAAAAAGTAGAAGAAGTGCTAAAAAGGAAGTTGTATATTTCATATGTTTATAATTTCTTTTCAGCGGTCATATAGCCTGCCCCGATCTTGTTTCGGGGAACTTGTTTCGGGGAAATCTCACAATCTTAATCATCCCTACGTGTGAGGTTCTCCTCCTGCTTGCCTGTCCGGTAGGGAGGCTCGATTTTATTTTTTTAGGGTGTTTTCCCCAGGGTCTTCGCTCTTCCCATCACCGGAACCTTTGAAGTTGTGCCAACCATCTCCAAGGTGTATATCACGCTGTGGAAATGGAATCTTGATGCCGTTTTCATAGAAAGCCTGGTAAATTTTATGGAGGATGGTATGTTTCACATCCAACCAAACGGATACGTTATCCACCCAAAACAATAACCTAAACTCCACACTGCTGTCCGCAAAGTTATGCATCAATACCTTTGGGGGAGGATGCCGTAGAATTTGTTCCTCATTGATCAGGTTTGTAAGTACTTCCTGGACCTTTACAATGTCTGAGCCATAGGCCACTCCCACGAATATTTCTACCCTTCTTTGTCTATTGGATAATGTCCAGTTTACCAGTTGATTGGATATCAAATCCCCATTCGGAATGATTACCTCTGAGCCGTCATAAGCCTGTATGGTGCTGGAACGAATGCCAATGTCCTTAACAATACCGAGTTGGTTACCGACTTCTATGGCATCTCCTACCTGAACAGGCCTTTCAAACGCCAAAATGATACCGGAGGCCAAGTTGTTGACAATATTTTGAAGGCCAAAACCTATTCCTACGGTAAGCGCCCCTATGACTATAGCCAGTCTATCCAGCGATATTCCAGACAGGCTGATAGCAAACAAAAAACCCAGACTTAATATCCCTAAACGTATGAGAAGTATGGAAGAACCTATTTTTTTGTCTCTGGTCCCTACATTTTGGGCATCCCTTACTGAAACAAAGTAGGCGATATTCTTAGCCAACAACGAAGATATCCACAAAACCACTAAAAATATCAATATACTCCCATAGGTGAAGCTGTTGTTCCCCAAAGTCCGGGTTTGGTTTAGGAACCCACTAAAACTCTCCCATAAAAATTGATCCACATATAGGTTCGTGGTAAAATAATAAGCCCACATTATCACTGCAAGGGAGATTAACAATTTTTTCAGCTTATTGAAAATCACCGCATAATCCACAAAACTAGTATAGGCAGCTTCACTCTTTTTGCTTAGTTCAGAAAAAAGATAGACTACCTCCATGACTACTAGCACAAACACGTAAAGGCTAATGGCCTGCATTAGATTTAGCGTGGCGGTAACCCCCAATAACTTCCCCAAACTAAACCTTCCGAAGGCATGGGAAAAAACAGCAAGAACCTGCAAACTCACAAACAAATACACCAGCCATGAAAGGTACATTGGGAAAGTTTCTGGATCCTTTTGAATGAGTCTAAGTGTCCAGGCCCCAATGAGAACTCCTAAGAGTGAAAACATCATGAGGTACACCTTTTCTTGGATAGCCCATTCGGTGACTAAATTGGAAAATCCGTAAACCAGCAAACTGAGCATCATAAAACCCCAAACCCGGAAAGCTTTCTTTGTTACTACATGTCTTATCAAAAAAGTCGTACATCCCGCCATGGTCAATAAGAAAATCAATATCAAGGTGTTGGGGGGATATGCGAAAAAGTAAGGACCAAGTGTAGCACCACTCAATAACGCACAAATAAACGGAGAAAAAGACAGGTATTTTGTCCTCTTTAAAATAATGGAAGAGAACTCTTTTTCCCTACCTATCTTTTTCAACAAGAGCACATACCACCTGTACAAAACAAGAATTAGCACCACTAAAAAAAACAGGTTCAGTGTGTTTTTTTTGAGATAACTGATAAGAATCACTTCATTCAATAAAAGTGATTCTGCCACAATGGAGCGGAAATCTCTGGTAAAAGACTCCATTTGGCTTTGCCAAATAGGTGGGGAATCCCTATAAAACAACCTGTTTCTAAAAACGACTTGTCTCTCCCTTAATTCCTCCTTCAAGTCATTTAAGGAAATAATCAGATTTGTCAATTCACTTTGAGCCCCAACCCCTTCAAGCCTCCTTATCCGAAGCAGACTATCTACGGCACTTACTCTTTCCTCCAATATTTCGATTTGCTTGCTGAGGGAAGGAATATTCAAAGAATCGGAAAAAGCCCGTATTTGATTCGAATAGGACAACACCGGTTCAATTTCTTCTGCGATTTCCAAATATTGGTTCAAATTAGACTGCACTTCACTTTGCCAGCGGCCAAGTCTGGTTTGATATCCCACCACCAAGTTGTCGAGTTCATTGAGATATTGAAAATTCAAAACCTGGTCATGGGTATAAAAGCTTTCCTGAATCCTATCTAATACCCGGGAAATTACGGGTACTTCTTCCTCCATAAAGGCCATGTTAGGCCTTCTCTGTAATCTCAGCAGGGCTTGTTGTAACTTCAAAAGAACCTGCTGGTTGTTTTGCAAATTTTTCTCAAGAGAAATAGGGGTTTCTAGGTCAGGGGTTAAGGTATCTGCCAAGATGGCAGGGTCTTGCTGCACCATAGAGAACCCTAAGGCAGGTGCGTAAACTTGAAGCGATAAAAGGAAGGACACCAAAATACCCCATGCGATCCTATCTACATTGGATTCGCAGAATACATCCTGCTTTTTTATACTAAAGTCCGTGTTCAAAGTGGTTATAAAATCCAGTTTGGATAGAAAATTGCACAAATTTTCTTAGATTTAGTAAGAAAACTTTAAAATAAAAAATGCCTAGACTTTCCCGACATCGAAAGTAGGTTAAACATGCCACAGAGAATATGGTTACATATACCTAAAAGCTTCGAAAATTTTGTAAACAAATCTTAAACCCCGAGTTCTAATTTGGATTTCCGGTTAAAAGGTGTTAAACGGTAACAATATAACTAGGGTGGCACTGTTTTGGAAGCAACAAAAAAAAGCAATTAACGTGAAACTTATCAGTAATAATCAAAAGGAAGGTATAAGATGAATAAAAGACAGTTTTTCTTAGGTATGGTCCTAGCCTCCCTCATAGGGGGAATGGTTGCTATTGCAGGTGTGAGCCTGTTGCAAAATAACCAGGGGGCCACCACTAACTACACCGAGGAAAGAAGTGCCAGTTTTGTAAACTGGCTCAACAACGATAGTTTCGTAGTCCCTGACGGTATCAACTTCGTTGCCTCCGCTGAGGTGGTAACACCAGCAGTGGTCCACGTGAGAAGTAGCGTTTCCGTAAGTGGTAGGGGTGAAAGAGGTATGGATCCCTTCGAGGAGTTCTTCGGGTTTAGATCCCCTTCTCCTCGGGGTGAAGGAGGCCCCCCAAGAGAGGGTCAAAGTTCAGGTTCAGGTGTGATCATAACCGAAGATGGCTATATCATGACCAATAACCATGTTGTCGAAAATGCCACAAGGGTTGATATCACCCTTGAGAACAACGAGAGACATGTAGCCAGGGTAATTGGTACTGACCCCACAACTGACTTGGCATTACTGAAAATTGAAGCCAAAAATCTGCCTCATATCCCATTTGGGGATTCAGACAATGCTAAAGTAGGAGAGTGGGTACTCGCAGTAGGGAACCCTTATAACTTAAACAGCACTGTTACAGCAGGTATTATCAGCGCTAAGGCCAGGAACATTCAGATTTTAAGGGATGAAAACAACCTTCAGGTAGAATCCTTTATTCAAACTGATGCTGCTGTAAATCCAGGAAACTCAGGTGGCCCGTTGGTGAATTTGCAAGGAGAAATTGTAGGGATCAACACGGCCATAGCCACACGTTCAGGAGGGTTTAGCGGATATTCCTTTGCCGTTCCCAGTTCCATTGCCAAGAAGGTTTCTGAAGACTTGATGGAATACGGTGCAGTACAGCGAGGATTAATCGGTGTCACCATTTCGGATGTAGGCCCAAGACTTGAAGATAAACTAGGCAAAAAGCTTGGGGTAAGTAGAGGCGTATATGTCGAGGGTGTAAATGAAGGAAGCGGCGGTGACGAAGCTGGCCTGAAAAAAGGAGACATCATTATAGGTGTGGATGGTTTTCCCACTTATACAACCTCTTCACTTCAAGAAAGGGTAGCCAGAAAAAGACCCGGGGACACAGTAGATGTAAAATACTTACGGGATGGTAATGAAATGAATACCACCGTAACATTGAAAAACTTCTCTGGGGATACGGAGATTGTAATAAAGGAATTGCCTAAGACGGTAGAATTTGAAGGGGTGGTATTTGGAGACCTCAAAAATGAAATGAAAGAAAGGTTGGACATTGAAGGAGGTGCAGTAATCACCATCAACGAAAACGATGCCTGGAAGAAAGCCGGATTAAAAGAAGGGTTTATCATTACCAAGATCGGGAGATCCAGAATCAACAGTTCCAACGATGTGATAGAAGCACTTAAAAAACACAAAGGTGAGGAAGTGAGTGTTTTGGGGGTCTACCCAAATGGTCAACGATCCTACTATGACCTAGAGCTTTAATTTTTCTTTGGTTTTGTTTAATAAAAAAGGCTGCCCCCAAGGGGCGGCCTTTTTTATTAACAGGCTATTTTTTGTATTTTTATCCTACCGCCTTCTTTTTAATCCCCCATTATGGAAAAGACAACCATACAAGAAATACTTGACTACTTCAAGCTTACTGAAAACCATTCGGGAGCGAGTACCGGAATAAAGTGGGAGCCTGGGGAAGGCTCAATAATTGTATCCAAATCCCCCATTAACAGCCAGCTACTGGGTAGTGTTCATTCATGTACAGAAAGCCAATATGAAAAGCTGGCCGAACAGGCATTACTGGCATTTGGGCATTGGAGAGGACTTCCTGCTCCGAAACGCGGGGAAATAATAAGGCAAATCGGATTGGGATTGAGGGAGTCAAAGGAGATGTTGGGTAGGTTGGTGTCCCACGAAATGGGCAAACCCCTTCAGGAGGGATTGGGGGAGGTGCAAGAAATGATCGACATCTGTGATTTTGCCGTTGGGCTCTCCCGCCAACTCTATGGTAAAACCATGCCTTCAGAGCGGCCTCAACACCAAATAATGGAGCAGTGGCACCCCTTAGGGCCAGTAGGAATTATCTCGGCCTTTAATTTCCCAGTAGCTGTTTGGTCTTGGAACGCCATGATTGCATGGGTATGCGGAAACGTCTGTATTTGGAAACCATCGGAAAAAACGCCCCTTTCTGCCATTGCTTGCCAAAAAATCATCGCCAAAATACTTAAGGAAAACAAGCTTCCAGAAGGCATTTCCTCTCTGATTATTGGGGACAAAACCTTAGGGGAAAGGCTGGCAAAAGACAAAAGAATTCCACTAATATCAGCCACAGGCTCTACCAAAATGGGTAAGGCAGTAGCCCAGCATATTGGGGAAAGGCTTGGAAAATGCATTTTGGAGCTTGGAGGAAACAATGCTATAGTCATCTCCAACAAAGCCAACCTGGACCTTGCCATAAGAGCCGCGGTTTTTGGGGCTGTGGGTACTGCCGGGCAAAGATGCACCAGTACCCGAAGATTGATCATTCAGCGAGATGTAGTTGAGGAAGTGAAAGAGAGGCTAAAAGGTGCATATGCCCAGTTGAAAGTCGGGGACCCCCTAGACGAAAACAACCATATTGGGCCACTTATTGACCAAGAAGCTGCTAAGCAGTTCGAGAGCGCCATCCAAAAAATCAAGGAGCTGGGGGGAAGAGAAGTGATTGCGGGAAGCATTCTTGAAGGAGAAGGGTACGAATCCGGTTGCTATGTCCATCCCGGGGTGTATGAGCTGGATCCTTCGGCGGAAATTATGAAAGAGGAAACCTTTGCTCCCCTGCTTTATCTTATTCCCTACGAAACCCTTGAAGAGGCCATAGCGCTTCACAACAATGTGCCACAGGGACTTTCCTCCGCCATCATGACCCAGGATGTGAGCGAAGCACACCTCTTTCTTTCAGCAATAGGTTCGGATTGCGGCATCGCAAATGTAAATATAGGTACTTCCGGCGCAGAAATCGGAGGTGCCTTTGGAGGGGAAAAAGAGACAGGAGGAGGAAGGGAATCTGGATCAGATTCTTGGAAAGCCTATATGAGAAGGCAAACCAACACTATCAATTTTGGCCAGACATTGCCCCTTGCTCAAGGCATTAAATTCGATTTATAAAATATTGTATTTAAGTACTTTATTGCTAAATTGATATGCTAAAACCAAATTTTTAAAACCCTTTCTCTATGAAACCCTTTAGAAACGACTCTCCTGCAGACCTTACCAATAAACCGGAATTTACCGGAAAAAGGCTTGTGATGATCGACTCCAATGCGGGTCAAAATCAAATTGACAAGGAGGTGAAAAACGCCTCCCTTAGGCTTGCATTCTCGAGTGACTATACCACCCACGAGGAAGACTACGTAGAAGCTTTTGAAAATGCGGATGGGATAGTTTTTGAAAAATTCGGGGTAGCGGTAGTCAATGAAAACCACGATACTGAAATAAACATGCTAACTACCTCTGCAAGATCCAGCAAAATGTTTCTTTACGATGAGCCAGAACGCTTTGTGTATGCATTGGAAGTGGATAGAAAAAACAGCATATTAGGCAATGTTTGGCTGCTCCTTTGCAAAATTTTTGGAATCAAGCCCCCTGAAAACCCAGACAATCCCTCTCCTCCTACACTTCCGGATAGCTTTGAGGATAACGATTTCGCATTTTGGGGAGTCACTGCTACCCTTTCCGATAAAAGCAGCTACACGGGGAAACAAGTTCCTGTAGCAATTTTGGATACCGGTTTCTACATGGGTCACTCTGGGTTTACTGGAAGAGCAATCACTTCCAAATCCTTTGTACAGGGGGAAGAGGCAGAGGACAAAAATGGACACGGAACCCATTGCACCGGAAATGCAGCAGGAAACATTAGGTCAGGGGCTCAAACACGATATGGGTCAGCAAATAATGCAAATATTTATATTGGAAAAGTATTATCAAATGCTGGCTCAGGTAGAGACAGTGGCATTTTGGCAGGTATGGAGTGGGCCCTGGTGAACGGCTGCAAGGTAATCTCCATGTCCCTGGGAGCACCCTCCAACCCCGGCCAAACCTATTCCCGAATATTCAACGACATTGGAAAAATGGCTATGGAAAACGGCACCCTAGTTATCGCAGCAGCAGGAAATGACAGCAGACGTTCTCAGGGTATAGTACGCCCTGTAAACCACCCCGCAAATTGCCCTTCCATATTGGCGGTGGCTGCTCTGGACAGGTTTTTGAAGGTGGCGGAATTTTCCTGTGGTGGTATTAACCCCGATGGGGGTGAAGTGGATATTGCAGGTCCAGGTGTAGGGGTATTCAGTTCCTATATCTCCCCCCATAACTATGCATTTCTTAGTGGTACAAGTATGGCTACTCCATTTGTGGCTGGCATCACCGCGATGTTGTGGGAAAAGTACCCGAAGGCCTCAGCCACTGAAATCAAGGAGTTATTACTGAAAGGAGCACGGAAATTAGACCTCCTCAGCCGGGATGTCGGTGCAGGTCTCGTTCAGGCCCCACAATAGCCACAGGCATATGCAACAGAAAGGAAAAAAATTCATTGCCTCAGTAGATGAAGACATGAAAGGGCAGATGCAAGAAATTGCCACTCAATTAAGAAAAAAGGGGTGCAAGATTCTAGATGTACTTAGCTTTTCGGGAATCATAACAGGAGAGAGTTCTGGTCAGGAAAAAAACCTGGATGAACTCAGGGTAAAAGGGATAAAACACATAGAGGAAGATGGGGAAGTCAACGCAATGGATTAAGCTGATTTATTTTCCTTTACGCTTTTTCTCCATCTGATCCCACAATTCCTTGGGTACCTTATCGAAGTCATTGAACTGCCCAGCGCCCCTAAGCCATTCTCCCCCATCTATAGTTACGACTTCTCCATTGATAAAACCGCTTTGGTCGGCTAAAAGGAAAGCTGCAAGATTGGAGAGTTCTTGATGCTCTCCCACCCTAGCTAAAGGGACTCTTTTGGCAGGATCAAATTGCTTTGCCATTTCATCAGGTAATAACCTGGACCATGCGCCTTCAGTAGGAAAGGGGCCTGGGGCGATGGCATTGGAACGTATGTTATACTTTGCCCATTCCACTGCAAGAGACCGGGTCATGGCTAGCACTCCCGCCTTAGCCGCAGCACTGGGTACCACATACCCACTTCCAGTAAAGGCATATGTGGTAACAATATTAAGAAAATTACCTGCCTGACCTGAATTAATCCAGTGCTTGCCGGCTACCAATGTCATGTTTGCTGTACCTTTTAGCACTATGTCCAATATGGTGTGAAAAGCGTTGGGAGAAAGCCTTTCGGTAGGGCTGATGAAATTGGCAGCCGCATTGTTTACGACGGCATCGACCCGACCTACCTGATTTATGGCCTCTTTAAACATTCCAGCCACAGCTTCATAGTCTCGAACATCGCAAGGCAGGGCCAAAACTTCTTCCCCATGCTGTTTCTGCATTTCTCTGGCAGTTTCTTGAAGTACGCTTTCGTTTCTGCTACTAATGATTAATCTTGCACCTAAATGGCAAAAATAGTGTCCCATGGACTTCCCAAGCCCTGTCCCACCACCAGTAACCAACACCACTTTACCCTTCAATGCATTATCTTTAAGTAATCCAGTTTGGAATGACATATTTCTTGTAATGTTTTTTTCGTTTCAAATTACGGTTTTATTTCTTAATTGCACTTATGCTTAGCATACTCTTTGCCCATTTAGCTTATATGTCACAAAAAACACCCTTTTCTATGAGTAAACATTTCTCTGTTTATGCCATTTGGCTGCTAATACTATCTTCCTGCATCGATCCTGATGTAAGAAGGTTGCAAACCAACCAAGCTGTGGAAGGGGAAGAACTTTATCTTATTTCAAAAGCATTGGATGAAAACCTCTATTTCGCCTTCCAAACCTTTTTTAGTTACACTGATTCAATCAGAGTAGCCAACCTGCCGGGTTGTCCCTCAGTGACTTTGGAGGATAGTGAGCAGGAGGTGCTCTTATCCTTTGCTAGTGGCACCTGCAATGGAAGCCCCATAATGAGGAGAGGAGGTATAAGGCTCCAGTATCAGAAGTCCCCTATCAACAACAGGGACCTGGTCTTGATCTCTTACGAGGATTACCAAACAGGTGAGGCGAGTATAAGTGGCCTCAGGGTGCTAAGTTTGGTAGAAAGTTCCAGAGAAAGCCGTACATGGGAGGATAATGCACTAAATCTGGAAATAATTTACCCCAGTAAGTCAAGGGCCAAATTGGATGTTTCCTTTCATCATATTGTGGCCCAAAATTACCTCACGGGTATTTCGGGATTTAGGAGTACCGGTCAATTACAGGGAAGAAACCAAACCGGCAGAAAAGTGGAAATGCAAATTTCACAGACTAAGCAATTCCAAGGAACCTGCTTGACTCAAAACCTTCACAGACCCGTGTCAGGATCAGAAAGCTGGACCATTGAAAGAACCACTTCCAATGCAGTTCAGCACAGATTGAATTTCCAGCAAGTGCAGGACTGCCAAACTCATACCCTCATCCAGCTGGATGAGGGTGTAGAAATGCAAAAGACACCCTAAGCGGGTGCCTTTTGATCTGTATCCAAAATATCCAAGAAAGATGTTTTCTTAATACCGGTAATAATCTGGCTTGTAGGGGCCATCTTGTTTTACGCCTATATATTCTGCCTGATCTTCAGATAACTCATCCAGTTCTACTCCAAGTTTTGCCAAATGAAGGGAAGCAACTTTTTCGTCCAAGTGTTTAGGCAATACAAATACCCCAGGTTCATAGTTATCCGTATTAGTCCACAATTCCAGCTGAGCAAGGGTCTGATTGGTAAATGAGTTTGACATCACAAAGGAAGGGTGCCCGGTAGCACATCCAAGATTAACAAGCCTTCCCTCTGCGAGTACGATAAGATCCTGGCCATCAATGTTATACAAATCCACTTGTGGCTTGATAACATCCTTGGTAGACCCATAATGCTTGTTCAGCCATGCCATGTCTATCTCGTTGTCAAAGTGCCCAATATTGCACAAAATTGCCTTATCTTTCATTGCCCTGAAGTGGGGCTCGCCAATAATATCTTTGTTGCCGGTAGCTGTAACGATGATATCCGCTTCAGGCACTGCACTGAGCATTTTTTTAACCTCAAAACCGTCCATTGCAGCCTGCAAAGCACATATGGGGTCTATCTCAGTAACTATTACTCTGGCACCAGCACCTCTCAAGGAAGCTGCCGAGCCCTTACCTACATCACCATAGCCAGCCACTACTGCCACTTTGCCGGCCATCATCACGTCAGTAGCCCTTCTAATGGCATCCACCAATGATTCCTTACAACCATACTTATTGTCAAACTTAGATTTTGTAACAGAATCGTTTACATTGATTGCAGGTAGGGGCAGTGTGCCTTTCTTCATTCGTTCATAAAGCCTATGTACCCCTGTAGTGGTCTCTTCGGAAAGCCCTCTAATTCCTTCCACCAACTCAGGGTAGTTGTCCAAAACCATATTGGTAAGATCCCCTCCATCGTCAAGTATCATATTCAGTGGAGCTTTTTCCTCCCCAAAAAACAAGGTTTGCTCTATACACCAATCAAATTCTTCGGCGGTCAAACCTTTCCAGGCATACACACTGATGCCTGCTGCTGCCACTGCTGCCGCAGCATGATCTTGCGTGGAAAAAATATTACAGGAAGACCAAGTCACCTCAGCTCCCAAAGCAACTAATGTCTCGATCAAAACGGCTGTCTGTATAGTCATGTGCAGGCAACCGGCAATTCTCGCCCCTTTCAAAGGCTTTGTTTGCCCATACTCTTCCCTTAAAGCCATAAGCCCAGGCATTTCGCTCTCTGCCAAGCGGATTTCTTTTCTTCCATATGCGGCCAAAGAAATATCCTTTACCTTGTACTTGGTGTATTTTTTAGATTTGATTTCTGACATTATATATGCTTGTTTAAACTAATATTATTTGTTACAAAATTACAAATTCATCCACACAAAAGAAAATTTGGCTTACCAAATAAAACTTACTTCCTTAAATGCATAACTTATTAGCCTACCGTCTTGTTTTTCGATCCTCAATTTCCCCTCATCGGTAATGCCAAGAATTTTCCCTTCAAACAACTCCCCGTCATCAAAAAGTGCCCACTCATTTGCCCTAAATAACCGCTCCAAATAAGAGTTCCTTATATGTCTGCGCCGGCCTCTACTCAACAACAAATAGTGGTCTTCGATGGCTTTTACCAGAAACTTGAAGAACTCCTCTTTCGCTATCGGCGACCCAGCAAGCAATGCTAGGGAGGTGACATTGGGAAAAGGAAAGGAGGTCTGGTTTACATTGATGCCAATTCCCACGATAGACAGGTCAATTCCCTTTGTACTTAGTTGGTTTTCAATCAGCATACCTCCTATTTTGCCGGATTTTTGATGCACAAAATCATTCGGCCATTTAATATATATCTCACCAATATATGCGGAAAGTGCGTCATGGACCCCTAAGGAGACAGCCATACTTAGGTAGAATTGTTCGGTAGCATCCAAAAACGTGGGGGTCAACACCAGAGAAAAGGTGAGGTTTTTGCTTGGCTCACTGTACCATTGATTTCCCCTTTGTCCTCTACCTCTAGTTTGTTTGTCCGTAATTACTATAGTGCCTTCTTTGGCATTCCCCTCTTTGAAATATTGAGCGGCCAGGTCGCTGGTAGAGTGACACTCTGTCAGGAAGCGGATATCTTTCCCTAAAAAAACCGTATTGGCAAGGATTTTATGCATTATTGATTAGTAATTTTACACCATAATAAGCATATTTAAAAAACCATATCTAATTGGTGTAAGTATTCCGGTAGCAAATTAAACAATAGTTAACAATATTATATGACAGCAGAGGAGCTGAGTGAAGTAATCATTAAAGGAATGGAGGAAAAAAAAGCTTCCGATATTGTGGTGATGGACCTAAGAGAAATCACCCATACGGTTACAGATTTTTTTGTGATTTGTTCTGGAAACTCAGACACACAACTGGAAGCTATCTCCCAGTCTGTGGAGGAGGAAGTGATAAAAGTTAATAAAGAAAGGCCTTGGAGAAGTGAGGGGAAAAATAATCGGCAATGGATCTTAATGGATTACGTTAACGTAGTGGCTCATATATTCTTAAAAGACAAGCGGGGTTTTTACAACCTGGAAGAGCTTTGGGGAGATGCAAAGGTGAAGGTTATTAATTGATTTAATTCGAACTTTCATTTTTCTATTTCGTTTTACTAAAAGTTCATGAAATCGGGCATGACAATTACGACACACCGAGAGATGCCTTTATAGCCCCCGATAGGTATCGGGGGAGCAACATGCGAGATTCTCCCGAAACAAGTTCGACGATCTCGATAGCTATCGGGACGGGGCAGGCAGCGCAGGTTGCGACCATTAAGGACCATTTATATACACATGAAACAAACATATCGAAATGAGTGATAAAAATAAATCAAAAAAATTTGTCCCTAAACCACCCCAAAAACCCAATTTTCAGCTTTGGTTAATCATTACTGCTGTAATTGTGCTTATTGGTGTGACTTGGTTCAACCAAAATTCAGCAGTAGTCGAAACCAATATGAAGCGTTTTGAGGACATGGTTTTGGCCAATGATGTTGCAAAAGTAGTAGTAATATATAACCAAAATTATGTTGAAGTTACGCTCAGCGAGGAGGCCCTGAACAACCAACGTTACATGGATGAATTGGAGGCTCAAAACCGATTCTACAATGTATCAGGCCCCCATTACAGGATAAATGTGGCCTCGGTGGATAACTTTATAGAAACTTTTAATGCACTGGAGGAAAAACTACCGGAAGAGCAAAGGGTGGGATATACCGCCAAAAAAGAGGAAAGCTGGGGAAACTGGATATCTTCTTTTGGATTTTTGATTTTGATATTCTTTTTGTTCTGGATGATGATGCGGAGAATGTCCGGCCCAAGTGGTCCCGGAGGACAAATTTTCAACGTCGGTAAATCCAAGGCACAGCTATTCGATGCAGAGAACAAGGTAAAAATCACCTTTGACAATGTGGCAGGCTTAGACGAAGCCAAGGAGGAAGTAGAGGAAATTGTGGAATTTCTAAAAAACCCCTCCAAATTCACTCGTTTGGGAGGAAAGATCCCAAAGGGCGCTTTGCTTATAGGCCCTCCTGGTACAGGAAAGACATTGCTGGCCAAGGCCGTGGCAGGTGAGGCAGGGGTTCCCTTTTTCACTCTTTCCGGCTCTGATTTCGTGGAAATGTTTGTTGGTGTAGGTGCTGCTCGCGTCAGGGATTTGTTTAAACAAGCAAAGGAAAAAGCCCCTTGCATAATATTTATAGATGAAATTGATGCCATAGGCAGATCCAGGGGTAAGGGTCAAATGCCAGGGTCCAACGATGAACGTGAAAACACCCTGAATTCCCTGCTTGTGGAGATGGACGGGTTTGGAACGGATTCTGGGGTTATTGTACTCGCGGCCACCAATAGACCGGACGTTTTGGACTCCGCCTTGTTAAGGGCGGGTCGTTTTGACAGGCAAATCAGCATCGATAAACCGGATATCGTTGGCAGGGAGGCTATCTTCAGGGTACACCTTACCCCCATCAAGACTTCCGATGATGTGGAGCCTAAGAAATTGGCTGCACAGACTCCCGGTTTTGCAGGAGCAGAAATCGCCAACGTCTGTAACGAGGCAGCACTCATTGCTGCAAGAAGGAATAAAGATGCCGTGGACATGCAGGATTTCCAGGATGCCATTGACAGAGTAATTGGCGGCTTGGAAAAGAAAAACAAGATCATCTCTCCAGAAGAGAAAATGATAGTTGCCTACCATGAAGCCGGCCATGCAGTGGCTGGTTGGTTTTTGGAACACGCAGATCCCTTGGTGAAGGTAAGTATAGTACCTAGGGGTATAGCTGCCCTGGGATATGCCCAATATCTCCCTAAAGAGCAGTTTCTATATCAGACAGAGCAATTGATAGACGAGATGTGTATGGCCTTGGGGGGAAGAGCCGCAGAGGAAATCATATTTGGGAAAATATCCACTGGTGCCTTAAGTGACCTTGAAAGGATCACAAAAATGGCGTATTCCATAGTTTCCATCTATGGGATGAACGAGAAGATTGGTAATGTTTCATTCTATGACAGCAAAGGGAGCGAGTACAAATTTGACAAACCCTATTCCGAGGCTACGGCACAAACCATTGATGAGGAAGTAAGA
This sequence comes from Pleomorphovibrio marinus, assembly GCF_003347495.1. Lineage (GTDB taxonomy): Bacteria > Bacteroidota > Bacteroidia > Cytophagales > Cyclobacteriaceae > Pleomorphovibrio > Pleomorphovibrio marinus. Next base: position 110,060 of record NZ_QCXY01000008.1, on the reverse strand, counting down.
AAGTTGATTACCTTCGCTTACGATCGTACCAAACATTTGTTGGACAGTAAGAAAGAGGAGTTGGAAAAGTTGGCTAAAGCCCTTTTGGAAAAGGAAATTCTTTTCCAAACCGACCTGGAGGCCATTATTGGCAAACGTCCTTTTGAAAGTGAAACCACCTACGAGAAGTTCACCCGGACAGTGGACGAAAAGGCAAAATTGAAGGAAGAAAGTGAAGCTGCCTCCAAAGACAAAATGGTGAAAAAGGCAGAAGAGCCTGACCTGCCCATCAAAAAGGCTAAGATTAAAAAGTCCAAAAACAACGGCGAAAAAGAGGAAAAGGATATCATAGAGGATAACAAGAGTTGATTTTGCTTATTCTCACAACTATTTCGAATAGGGGCCCTTGCTAAGCCCCTATTTTTTTGCTTGTCTGAAAAGCTATGGGGTTAGGCGTTTTTCATAATTGATGTTTATATTTGCCATAAGTAGGATAAGGCATGAACATTTCACTAAAGTCAAACCAAAAGGTTTTTTTTGCCTCCGATTTCCATCTCGGTGCTCCGAATAGCCAAGAAAGCCAGATTAGGGAAAAAAAAATTGTCCGCTGGCTCGACGAGATTTCTCCAGAGGCTGCGGCCGTGTTCTTGGTAGGAGACATTTTTGATTTCTGGTTTGAATATGAAAAAGTAGTGCCGAAGGGCTTTTTGCGCTTTCTGGCAAAAATAACTGAAATGAGGGAGAAAAATATCCCCATTTTCTTCTTTACCGGCAACCATGACCTATGGATGAAGGACTATTTTACCAAAGAACTGGATATACCCGTCTATTCCAACCCGCTGGAAATGGAAATAAATCACAAAAAGTTTTTGGTTGGGCATGGAGACGGTCTGGGGCCCGGTGACCAAAAATACAAGGTTTTGAAGAAAATATTTACCAATCAGGTTTGCCAGTGGTTGTTTAAGTGGGTACATCCCGATCTGGGCATACGGATGGCACAAACATGGTCAAAGAGCAGCCGGATCTCCAATGAAGAAAAGAAGGAAGATGAGTTCAAGGGGGAGGACAAGGAATGGTTGTTTCAGTATTGCAAGGATATCGAAAACAAGATGCATTTTGATTATTATATCTTTGGCCATCGCCATTTGCCCTTGCAACTTCAAGTCAATGGTAAATCTACCTATTACAACTTAGGTGAATGGGTAAGTCAATGCATGTACGGCGAGTTTGATGGGGAATTCTTTCACCTGAAGAAGTTTGAGGAATGAAAAAAAACCTAAAACTTTCTTTTCCCACTATGTTGGTATTGTTTTTTAATTTTGGGACTACCCTTTCTCAACAAATAAATTGGGAAAAAGTCGGGGAAATCCCAATTAAGAATGCCGTTGCACTTTCGGTGGACAGAAAGGACCAATTGTTCGTATCCGATACACAAGGTAATATCTATCAATATGGTGCAGACGGAGACTCCATCAATTTTTATAGCCCTGTATTCAGGGCTAGACCCGAAAGGCTGGAAGCTGCTTGGACAGTGAATATTTTTATTTTCACCTCCGATATGCAACAGGCAGAAATTTTGGATCGTTTTCTCAACCCCGTGTCCCACATCCGATTTTCCCAAGAAGGTTTTGGAATGGTGAGCCAAGCGAATCTAGGAAATGGAAACGTGCTGTGGTTAGTGGATGAAGCAGGTTTACGATTGGTCAAATATGACTACAGACGCAAACAAAAACTCCAAGAACAACCCCTGTCGTTAATCTTACCTGGAAGAGACCTGATCGCTTTAAACCTGCTTGAAAGAAAGAACACCTTATTTTTGCAGGTAAAGGACCAAGGAGTTTTTATATTGGACAATCAGGGTAACCTTATCAAGCATGTTCCCCACATCTCAAACTCTTCTATAAGTGTGGAGGGCAACTGGATTTTTTTCATTGATCATGAAGGCCAGCTGGGGATGGCAGACTTTGTAAATAACAGTAACCTGGAGGTGAAACTACCCAAAACCACTTATAAAAATATTGCAGTGGGCAATAAGAGGGTATTTCTTTTGCACTCCGAGGGTGTCAGTATTTTTGAAAAACCAAACTTCAACTAAATAAGCTGTAAATCAGTAATTTATAAGGGCACTTAGACGCTGGGCGAAAAAAAACAATTTTCTATAACGATTATACTCCTGTTAAAATTGTTAAATAATGTTATTTACATATTATTTTTTTATAATTAATGGATTGATTTTTGCAATTTGCCGCTGCAAATGAAAAAAAGTTTACCGGGTATATATTTTACGTTTTTGATACTTGTGCTGTGGGGAGGGGAAATTTTCACAGAACAGGGCTTGTTTGCCCAAAATATACCCAGGAGATTGGAGACCGAAATATCTTTCCCTGCAGATCTTTACACACCGGAAATAAAATTTGACCTGCAACCTATAGGGAATCGCAAATTCAAAATCGTCCTGGATCAAAAATCCAATCAACTCACGAAGGTAAAGGTGTTTGACATTTTGGGAAACCTGATAATGGAGGATAAAATAAGCCCAGAAGACGGCACGCAAAAACTGTATGATTTTTCCAACCTCAACAGCCAACTATTTGTGGTGGAAGTAGGAAATGCTAAATACAACAAAACCAAGAGCATCTATGCCTATCCTCCTGGGACAAGGGTGAAAGAAAGTGAGGAATAGATCAAAGGATTTTAATCGAAAAACTTGCTGTTATTGCCCATTTCCCTTTGACGCATTGGCATTGCATCAATGGTGGCGAATAAATCCTTCCAATTCACACTGATTCCTTCCTTCCTGACTTTTGACCCCCCATCTTTGCCTATCAGCACATAACAACTTTCTTTTGATCCCAAAGCATAACGCTTGAGTAGTTCTTCGCGATAGTTTTCATCGAAGGTAAAGGAGGAATTCGAATGCAAAGTGTCGGCAAATACAAAATAAATTAGGTCTCTATCCTCAATTTCCAAGGCAAGACTGTCACTCATCTCCCAATCAAACCCCATTTCCTCGGAAGAAGGAAAAACCAGTAAAACCCTTTTCTTCCATTTAAGGTCTTCCAGAGTTATAGCTTCGTTCATCATAGTAGAGACCCATAGAAGGGTTACTAGGGTAATCCAATTCATGGCTAAAGTAGGTTTTGGCCGTTATTATTAGAAGCAATCGCTTCTCACCTACTCAAACAAACGAATTCCCTCAAAGTTTGGTTTCTTGAAGCCTAAAACATCAACAAAGAAATCCTAACTAATTTGCGCTCCTGGGGTAGTGCCTTCATGTGGTTGTAGTAGCTTATAGCTTCCATCCTCGGCCTCAGCCATCAAAACCATCCCCTCAGAAAGTACGCCCATCATTTTTCTCGGTGCCAAATTGAGAAGCATGGTCACTTGCCTGCCTACCAAATCCTCCGGTTCAAAAAACTCGGCGATTCCACTGAGAACAGTCCTTTTTCCCAACCCTGTATCCACCTGAAGTTTAAGGAGTTTCTTTGATTTTTTTACCTTCTCGGCTTCCAAGATGGTAACTATCCTCATGTCCAACCTGGCGAAATCATCGAAACTAATGATTTCCTTCATTGGCGCAGCTTTAGTCACTTTCTTTTCATTACTTTTTTTGGTGTCCAACAGTTTATTCACCTGAGCCTCTACCTGGTCGTCCTCAATTTTTTCGAAAAGCAGGCTAGTCTCATTAATTTGATGGCCACTCAAGAGCAGGTCACCTTTGGCAATATCCCCCCAACCCCTCTCTGGTAAATCCAACATTCGGGATAATTTTAAGGCCGTATGGGGCAGAAATGGAGCTGATAACACACATAGATCCGCTGCTATATTCAGTGCAACATTGAGAATAGTAGCCGTTCTCTCCTTGTCGGTCTTGATGGTTTTCCAAGGTTCGGTGTCCGCAAGGTATTTATTGCCCAGCCTAGCAAAGTCCATCATCAGTGCCAAGGCCTCCCTAAACCTGAAGCGCTCCAGGGATTCTGCAACTTTTCCTGGAAAGGCCGCGGCAGCATCTAGTGTCTCTTGGTCAAATGGGGATAATTCTTTTTTCTCAGGAACTGTACCTCCAAAATACTTGTGGGTAAGCACCACGGCTCTATTGACAAAGTTTCCATAAATGGCCACCAACTCGGAGTTGTTCCTGGCCTGAAAATCCTTCCAGGTAAAATCATTGTCCTTGGTCTCGGGTGCATTTGCAGTAAGTACATAGCGTAGCACATCCTGTTTACCCGGAAACTCCTCCAAATATTCGTGCAGCCACACCGCCCAGTTTCTGGAAGTAGAAATCTTATCCCCTTCCAGGTTCAAGAATTCATTGGCAGGTACGTTTTCGGGAAGGATAAATTCCCCATGAGTCTTGAGAATGGCAGGAAAGGTGATACAATGGAATACAATATTATCCTTGCCTATAAAATGCACCAGCTTAGTGTCTTTGTCCTTCCAATAGGGCTCCCAGTCAACCCCTTTGGCCAATGCCCACTCCTTTGTGGAAGAAATATATCCAATGGGGGCATCAAACCATACATAAAGCACCTTTCCCTCGGCTTCCTTAAGGGGGACCGGGATGCCCCAATCCATATCCCTAGTCATGGACCTGGGCTGTAGCCCCTCCCCTGCTTCCAACCAACTGCGGCACTGACCCAGAACGTTGTTTTTCCAGTCCTCCTTATGGTCTTCCAATATCCATTTTTTCAAAAACGAGGTGTACCTGCCCAAATCCAAAAACCAATGTTTGGTTTCCTTGAGAACGGGCACACTTCCGCTGAGCTTGGAGGTTGGGTTAATCAGGTCCGTTGGGCTTAAGGAACTTCCGCATTTCTCACATTGATCCCCATAGGCATGTTCGTAGCCACATTTGGGGCAGGTGCCTTCAATATAACGGTCTGCCAGAAACTGCTGCGCCTCTTGGTCATAATACTGCTCTGTCACCTGCTCCACAAACTCCCCTTTCTCATACAATTCCAGGAAAAGCTGTGCGGCAGTTTCATGGTGGATCTTGGCCGAGGTTCTGGAGTAATGGTCAAAACTAATTCCAAATTCCTGAAAGCTCGACTTCATCATCTCATGGTACCTGTCCACCACTTCCTGTGGACTTATCCCCTCATTTTTAGCTTTTATCGTAATAGCCACCCCATGCTCGTCAGAGCCACATACGTAAGCCACGTCCCTGCCTTGGGAACGTAGATACCTCACATATATGTCGGATGGAATATAACAACCCGCCAGGTGGCCAATATGCAATGGCCCATTGGCATAAGGCAGGGCCGAGGTAATGGTATATCTTTTGAAACGTTGCTCACTCATGGGGGCAAAGATAGGGGAAAATTGATTTTTTGGAGACCAAAATTGCCGAAACAATGCCATAAAAGAACTATAGCAATTTTATCTGTTAATAATTGTTTTTCAGCAATCATCCCGATGGCTATCGGGAGGTATCTCGCATATTCTCCCAGATAGCTACGGGATCACTCCGTGTGTCGTCTTCGTTATGTTCGATTTCATGACGCAACGAATGGGCTTAATTCCCTATAGGCACATTGATACCCAGCCATGGCAGGGCGATGAATACCCCAATATCAGCTCCAAGGGGTAGGATTAGCCCATAGTCCAAACTCACTCTCCCTAGAATCCTTCTTCCTCCCGCAGAAAGCAGTCCCAGGGTGGATCCGCCTGCACTGATCAGGTAGTTTTCTGTCATAAAATAACCCTTAGGCCCTGTTCTCACCATTCCGCCAAAGGAAATGGTGGGAGAACTTGCGATTTCCCCACCCGCAAAACCCCAGCCCATCCCAATAGAAAAGTTCTTGTCTTTTGACCCGAAGGTGGAAACCCCGTACAACAAGCCGAATCCCCCCTCATTTTCACCAATGACAGTGCCCACCAAGGCCCCTACTCCAATATTTACCTTGTTTTCGACCACGGGAACGGAAAATTTGGGCGTTATCCAGAAAGGGGTAGCTGCTCCGCCAAATAGAAAAAGAGGTACTGTGCCGGCCCCTATGGAAAAATTGTCTGTAAGACCCACAGATGCCTGGTTAAAAAATATCCAGGCGTTTTGGTAATAGGCCTCTCCCCTCTTTAATCCATAACCGTTGGGGAGCCAGAAATAACGCGTTGCCTGAAGGTTTTCCGACCAAAATTGACCGTTAATGAGTTGCTGCTCCGAGAGCTCACGTCTGCTGCGGATTTCACTTTTAAAAATGGTAATCTCCCCAAGCTGCTGGGTGAGCACCTTTATTTTTACTTCATCCTCCTCTATCACTTCTCCAACATACTCGTTCCCATCCTTAGTTTGGATGTGGATAAGACCATTGCGCTCTTGTGGGTAACCCACATACCAGGTGAAAAGCAAGGCCATCATTATGATGAGCCCCTTCTCAAATTGAATGGGCAGGTAAGCTTTCATGTAAAAGAACTAGTGTAGGTAAATATACAATTTCTTTTTTGTGAGGATTTTATTTCTCCCTTAAAAAAATTTATCCTGATACTGTACACAAGTTGGTTTTGGGGCTCCCTAATAACCAACATGAAGTAATAGAGGTACCCTTGGGGAGTGGGTTTCTTTCTCAATCCACAAGAAAGGTGGAAATTCCAGAGGAGACCTTATCCCTAAAAGCATACGGGCATAACGGAAAAGAAATTAACTTGAATGACCCTCTACAATTTGCCTCAAAAAAACCCTGACCTGAGTCAGGGCAATCAGATGGGGTTAATATGGTGAAAATAAAAAAAAGAGTCCGGATCTGGGAGTGTTACAAACCTCCGATATGACAGGATTTGAGCTGCCCCAAAATCGCAACCTTCCACTGTTAACCTGCTTCTGATGAAGCGAGGCCCCTAGAAGGGGTGAGGCCTGGTTTTGAAAAGAGGCTTCACTCGGCATTTTAATCAACTTGTGAAGTTTGAACATGTCGCCGATCCGAACTCTGTACAAATATACCATATTCAACCCGTAAAAATAAACTTGAAAGGGGATTAAGCTGGACAGGGGAAAAAACTTTTTCTTTACAATGGCTCAAAGGGTAGCATAATTGTTGCGATTTGAAGGGTGCAAAAGACGTCTAGGAAGAAAATTCTTCCCAGGGCAAATAATCGTCTAATTGCAAATTTCCCTGAAAAAGGTACTTTTAGGGATTGTCCCCTACAGAAATACCAATTAACTTTAAAGCTAAACTGCAACCATTACCTGCGCCATGCAAGACATCAAAAAGCTCATCGTTTGTCTGGACCAGTCCCCCATGAACGAATCCCTGGTGAAATTTGCTTCTTTCATAGCCGAGACCCACCAAACCAAGAAAATTTATTTTATAAATGTGATCCGAAACCTGAACGTGCCCAAAGAAATTTTGGAGGAGTTCCCCAGTTTGTTGGAAAGCATGATTGCAGAAAGAAAGGAGCAGATGGAGAAAGTGGTAAGGCAAAACTTCGCCCCCCAAGCGGGGGTTTCCCTCTCCTTCTTAGTAAAAGAGGGGCAACTTGCAAAGAAGGTGTTGAAGCTGGCACACGAAAAATCGGCCGACATGATCATCATCGGTAGGAAAGTAACCATGACTGGCACCGGTGTCGCCTCCCAACGCCTTGCCAGACGCGCCAGTTGCTCCCTGATGATTGTGCCCGAAGGATGCAAACCTAGGTTGAAAAAACTTTTGGTACCTAGTGATTTTTCGGATTACTCCAAGGAAGCAATGACCGCTGCGATTACCCTGCTCAATGCCACCGGTAAAAAAGGTGAAATTATTTGCCAAAACGTGTTCACCATCCCATCCGGTTATCACTTTACAGGCAAGAGCTATGATGAATTTACTCAAATCATGCAAACACATGCCGAAAACAATTTCAAGAAATTCATCCGTAAAATAGACTTTAAGGGCATAAAAATAACGCCAATATACACCAAGGACGATGATGATGACCCGGTAGAAGATATCCTTAAGAGTGCAGGGGCACAAGAGGTGGATGGCATAGTGATAGGAGTAAAGGGGAGAACAGCCGCAACCGCCCTTTTTATAGGCAGCTTAGCTGAGCGACTCATTCAGTTGAACGACAGGTTTCCGATGCTGGTTTCCCGACCGAAGGGGAAAAATGCCGGAATATTGGAATACATCCTTGAAATATGACAAAATACATTTTAATTGATTTAAAACGATTTTTTGGTTGTTTTTAATAAATTATTTACCTTAGTAATACAAATAAAACAATGTGCTATGTACACTAAGATTACAGTTTTTGCATTAATTTTTATGTTTTCTTTACCCCTTCTTTCAGAAGCCCAGCTCTTAAGAAGATTAAGAAATGCAGCAGAGGAAGGGGTTTCCAGAGCCGTAGAAAGAAGGGTGGAAAAAGAGGTGGAACGCGCCACGCAACATCAACTGGAAAAAGCTTTTGGCAATCTATATGGTGATTCCGAAGGGAATATGAAAGGTGGAGGTAGTTTTGATTTCAGCAAAATCCTTTCTTCGGTAAATCTAGACGTGGAAACGGAAGAATCGTACTCCTTTACCGGTCAGGCTGAGATGGAAATAACAGGAACCGATGAAAAAGGGAAAGAAGACCAACCTATGCGAATCCGCTCCTATCTTAGCGATGACCCTCAGTTTTCTGGTATGGAATTCTTTGACAAAGAAAGTCAAAAGGAAAAGGAACGCTCCGTGATGATATTTGATTTTAAAAACAATGCCACCATCATGCTGTTGGAAGCTGATGGAGAAAAATCCAGTATGGCATTTGGGCTGGACTGGCAAAATATGATGGATCAGTTTGAAGACGCAGAAGTGGATGAAGAAGAGGAAGCTGTCGACCTCAGTGACTTCTCCTTTGATAAAACTGGCAATACAAAAACCATTTTGGGATATAGCTGCGAGGAATATGTCGCCAAAAGTGAGGGTTTTGAAGCTTCTTATTGGATAAGTAAGGATCCTATCGAAGGGTTACAGTCCTTTTGGGGTAAGAACAGCCCATTTATCACCCAAAAGATGAAAGCAGAGAATAAAACCTACTTCGAATCCCTGCCCGAAGGAAGCCTTATGGAAATGGAATTCACCAGCGAAGAGGACAATACCACTACACAAATCACCATGAAATCTATTGACGAAAATGCACCTACGCAATTTTCTATGCAGGAATACCCCAATATGATGGCAGAGGCACGAGCAAAGGAAGAAGCAGAATAAACGTTCTATATTTTAGCTTTTAAACCAATATCAGCTTGTGAAGATATCCATTGTAGTAGCTAAAGGAGAAAACGGAGTCATTGGCAAGGAAAACGGCTTGCCCTGGCATTTGCCATCCGACCTAAGGCATTTCAAGAAAACGACCTCTGGCCACCATGTTATCATGGGAAGAAAAACGTATGAATCTCTCGGCAAACCCCTCCCAGGAAGGACCCACATCGTGGTTACTAGAGACAGTTCCTACCAAATGCCCAAAAGTCACTATGTAGTAAATACCTTAGAGGAAGCCTTTAATATTGGAAAGTCCCTTGGTTTGGATAAGATTTTTGTTTTGGGAGGCGCAGAAATCTACAAAATCAGCCTGCCTCACTCGGATGAAATGGTAATCACCGAGGTAAAGGCTTCTCCGGATGGGGACACCTTTTTTCCGGAAGTGGATTTTAATAAGTGGGAAGAAGTAAGTAGAGAACAAGTCCTCAAAGATGAGAAGAATGAGCACGCCCACGATTTTGTGGTGTATAAGAGAAAAAAAATTTGAGGCATAGAACAAAAAGGCCCCAAGGAAAAAATGGCAATCACGCCATTAAACACATTGTACAAAACTCTACATCGTTTCTATTCGAAGTAAAATTTCAGCAATTCCTCATGGCTTGAAAAATAATATCCAAGGGGAAAAAGCAAAAAAACCACAGAGGATTCAATCCAATGTGGCCTTAGAAATAGTTCTATTTAAATGCTTAAAACCCATTCACTGCTCCAATAATTAAGCCTATTACCAGCAGGACTAGGAAAATGTAAAATACGATTTTGGCAATAGATGCCAATCCACTGGCAATTCCAGTGAAACCGAGAATAGCTGCAATAAATGCAATAATAAGTACTGTAATGACAAATGATAACATGGTAAAATTGGTTTAGGGTATATGGTATAAATAAATTAATCTTCCAGTAAGATTGGAAAACCAATAGGGAATAAAAAACTAGGTAGATCACATAAAGATTATGCAGCCTAAAATTAGCTCTTTTTCAAGCATTTAACATCCAAAATTATGCCGAAAAAGAATTTTAATCCAAAATGCCTTCCTTAATATAGAATAAAATGGTCAAATTCCAGAATAAACTTTCTCCATCACCATTAAACAAAAAAGGCCATACCACTCAAGGCCAGCAAATTGAATATCAGTAAGATGGCAATAAATGGATCTTGTATTTCTTAAACAACATTTGCATTGCACATTAAAATATTACCCCCAAAAATATAAGGAAGAAAGAATTTCCCTTCTTCCATACTTAACATATCCTACTTAGCCTTTTGCAAGGCAGCATCAACTATTTCCCCTTTTTTAAGGTAAGCTAAAAACAACTTTGTGATTGCATCTAACACCTAATGATTTCGTGATGGAGGAGATCGAAAGTGGCTAAAACTTGCCCATGTTACCAAATGAAAAATCCTATCTTGAAGAATAGGATGATAAAGCTTTAAGAAGAAACAAAAGGTTATCTCCTTAAATTTCCAAATGCCTAATTTGTCGAAAAAAAAATTTATTTTGGAGGTTCAGGAATATTGGTTTTTGGTAGGTATATTTCTATTGAGCTTAAATACCTTGATCATTCTTAATAACACCCAACCCCGCAAGCTTCTTCCCGCGGAATTGGGTGCAATAGGTATTAATAGGTTTGATATATTCACGTTAAATGTTGGTGGCCTTTGGCCTGTTCGGAAAAAATTGATGAACAAGCCATCCAATTTGATTAATAGGCTAAATAAACGAAAAGGTCTTTTCAATGTTCTTTGAGACAATTCAACTAACCGGAGCGTGTGACCGCCCCGGCAGCTGAATGTTAGCAAAACCCAATATGTAACCTCATCAAACGATTTATGCATTGTCAATGCGATCGTCTAATGATTCAAAGGTAAAAAATAGGGCATTACTCAAGGGCATCCATTTGTTTCTATTTAGGGTATCAAATGATAACCTCCAAAAAACCCAAAATTTAACCCAAATACTTCCCCTATTTATAAGGGAAAATATGGAACAACTTATAAATTCAATGCCTATTCAGAATATTTAAATCAAGGCCAATTGTAAGTACATTGGGGAATTTGGTAAATAAACTACTTTTTTACCTCAAGCATCCACTTCCGCCTTGGAAATCTGGGAGGGCAGTTTGCCATAAGCAGCCTTAAAGTGCTTGGAAAAATACTTGGCGTTGTTATACCCCACCTTGAATGCAATTTCAGCCACTGTCAGTTGGCTCTTCTGTAGTAGCTTCTTGGCATGCTCTAACCGGATTGACCGGATAAAAGTTACAGGGCTCTTGCCCAAAAGTGAATGTATCTTCTTATACAGGTGAACCCTGCTGATACCCAACTCTCTGCTAAGCTGTTCAACGGTAAACTCCGGATTATCCAGGTTTTCCTCCACCAGCTTGATGGTATCGCGAATTAGAATATCGTCAAGGGAGACGATTTCTTCATTGCTCGTGCTCGCAGAAATTTTCTTCTGGTAAAGTTGCTGCAATTTAACCCTTTCCTCCAGCAAGTTTTGGATACTTAAAAGCAAAACATCAAAACTAAAAGGTTTGGTGATGTACAGGTTACAACCGGAACCAAGTCCTTCCATTTGCATCTCCTCCGAACTCCTTGCTGTAAGAAGTATTACTGCGATATGGGAAGTTTTGATATCTTTTTTTATGTGTTGACATAATTGCACTCCGTCCATTACCGGCATCATCAGGTCTGAAATAATGAGGTCGGGTATGAACTTTTGGGCTTTTTCTAGGGCTTCAGCACCATCCTTTGCTGTAATTACCTGAAAATGGGAGGAAAGGGATCGGCCCAAATACAATAAGAAATCATCGTTATCATCTACCACCAATAAGGTGGGCAGTCCTGGCTGAAGATTTTCTATATCTACTTCAGCTACATCCTCCCCTATTGGTAATTGCACCCTTTCTATTACGTCCACTGGAAGAGTAAGGACAAAAGTGGCACCATCTCCTTTTTTGCTGAAAACCTTAATATCTCCCCCATGCAACCTGGCAAAATCCAAAGATAGGGAAAGGCCTATGCCCGTTCCCGAGTTCGTTACCCGCTTACTCTCTTTCCCTACATAATACCTTTCAAAAATCTTGGGCAAGTCGGATCCATCAATGCCAATCCCATTGTCCTTTACCTCTACCTCAAAAACCCCTCTGTTGGAGTAATCTTCACCTGAAGGAATAAACTTTCCTTTTACAGAAACCTCTCCTCCTTCAGGGGTGAATTTAAAGGCATTGGATAAGAGGTTGAAAATTATCTTTTCCAACTTATCCCCATCAAAGGAAGTCACTAGCAGTTTTTCGCCACATTCAAAGTTCAGTCTTATATGCTTGTCAGATGACAGGGACTTAAAAGCATCCACCCTCTCTCTCAAAAATGCAACTAGGTCTGTACTTGAAGGATCAAATTCCACCCCCTCCTTTTCAATATTTTTAATGTCCAGAAGTTGATCCACTAGATGGAGCAGTCGTTTGGCATTCCGGTGAATGATGGATATTTTCTCCTTTTCCCCATCCGAAAACTGGTTCTTCATCAATTGCTCTGCCGGAGATAAAATTAGGCTGAGCGGAGTCCTAAACTCATGGCTTATATTAGTGAAAAACCGGGTCTTTAACTTGTCCAATTCCTGAATTCTTCGGTTTTCCTTCTTCTCCTCCTCACGCCTGAGTTTTTCCTTCTCTTTGTCCAAAAACCATTTGACGATCAAAAGTGCCACAGCAACCGTAGCTAGGAAGTAAAACAGGTAGGCAAAAGGGCTCTTCCAATAAGGTGTCAGTATGCGGATAAAGAAGGCATGTTCCTCTTTAGACCACTGCCCGTCATCATTCGTGGCCCTTACAAGTAGCTGGTAGGTTCCAGGATCCAAATTGGTATAGGTTACCGAAAATGGAGGCTTTTCCAGGGTGGTCCACTCCTCATTAAAACCTACCAGCTTATATTGAAACTGGGTTTTTTCCGGATGAAGGAAATTTAAGGACGAAAAGGATATGGAAAAAATATTTTCATAGTGTTTTAATTCCACCCCCTTGGTACTTTGTACTGGAGATTCAAGTAATACCCGCCCGTTCACATTCTCGTTCACGGCAACTGTTTTGTTGAACAACTGGAACTCTGTGAAAACCACCTTTGGAGATTCGTCCCTAAACCTGAAATCATCCATTTTGAAAACATTGAAGCCATTGCCTCCTCCAAACAAAAAATGCCCATCCTTGGTTTTTAGGGCTGAGTTTTGACTGAAGGCCAGGCCCTGTAGCCCATCCCCCAAATTAAACTGTCTGAAGGCCAACGGAAAGGGAAAATCATTTCGGTCTACTTCAATGTAACCTAGTCCATGTTGAGAACTTACCCAAAGGTGTCCTGAATCATCCTCAAGGATGGAAACAATATATTGGGAAGGCAATCCGTCCGCTTTCGAAAAAGACACAAATCTATCCTCTCCCTCATCAAAAATATTCAATCCCTTTGTAGTACTAACCCACATAATGCCTGAGGAATCCCTATGAATATCAGTGATCTGGCTCCCGATAAGTCCCATGGCACCACCTGCATAGTATTTATGGTAACCAGTTTCCAGGTTAATGACATCAAAACCATCCCCTCCACCTACCCAAATATTGCCATGCTTGTCCTCCTCCAAAGCAACCACATAATTGTTATTGGTAGGAAATTTTTCATCATCAACAGGAAAATGGGTAAAAGTACTATCTTCTCTGTGAAAGAGATGTAGGCCTTCATGAAGGGTGCCAAGCCATATTCGGTTTTTGCTGTCCACGAACACACTCCAAATGTCCACATCCCTCAAACCATTAGGATGTTTTAGATTTGGGAGGAAGTTTTTAAAGGTCTTGCCATCATAACTATAAAGCCCTTGTTGGTAGGTTCCCATCCAAAGTACCCCATCCTGATCCATGGCCATATCCACAATCACCTCTGAAGAAGGTTTTCCTTCCTCATCGATTACTCTCAAGTACTCGTTATTCTTTCTGTCCCAGCAATATAACCCCGCACCATTCGTCCCTATAAAAACATTCCCGTGCTGATCCTCTACAAATGTATTAATATCATTATGGGGAAGGCTTGGCCCTACTGCCTTTTTATGATGGGCAAATCTTCCCATATCTCTATGATACAGGTTCACCCCTTTTTTAAAGGTCCCTACCCAGACAGTGCCTTTCTCATCCTGATAAAGAGTATAGATTGCATTATGAGACAGAGAATTGAGCTCTGATGGATCATGCATTAGGAATGACACATTCCCACTATTTTTGTCAACGATGTTAATGCCTCCATGGTCGGTCCCCAGCCATATCTGCCCCTTCTTGTACTCTATAATGCTCTTTACCAATCCATTATTTAATTTGGGTGCAACTCCGCGGGAATTATAATGTGTCACCGCTCCAGAAACCTTATCTACAAAAAAAACACCCTTAGTGCGGAAAGGGCTATAAATCCATCCATCCCCATCCCCATCCATGAATAAGGAAAACTGATAACTTATCCCGGACTCCAAAAATGGAGCAATGGTGAATTGGCGTTTTACCCTGAATTCCTTTGGGTCCAATACATCAATAAGACCATTCTCATAAACCACCCACATATCCCCTGAATCCGACTCACCTACAGCCGAGGCCATGTTGTTGCTCAATCCCCCTCTCCCTCTGCTTCCTTGATAAAGATGTTCCGTTTTTTTTACAACTGGATCGTAAACACTGATTCCTTCATGAGGATGAATAAACCAAAATCTACCACCAGAATCCTTACTTATTGCTCTGACTTTTGCACTCTTAAGTTGATAACGGCGGGCAATAAGAGCCATATTTCTGCAAAAAATTTCTTCCCCTTTTAGGTATACATTTTGTACCAAACCGGAATTTCTAATCCAAATATTACCCTCTGGCCCCTCGAAAATATCCTCAATGTAATTTTTGGAAAGGGAGGTGGTATCCAGTTCCTGATTCACAAATTGCCGGATAGTAGTCCCGTCATATCTGTTTAACCCATAGGCGGTGCCTAACCACATAAAACCATCCTCATCCTTTAATATGGAGGTAACACTTTCGTTAGAAAGACCTGTTTCCATTCCAAACGAACGGAATTGGACGGACTCCGTATCCTGCCCATTGCCCGATTGGGGAAAGACAAGCCCTATGAGGAATAGAAGAATAAAATAATATTGCTTTTTCAATTTCTCTCGGCTAAATGCTTCATACCTTAAATTTTTTCATCTTTCCGTAATGGATAACCTAAACCATTTTCTCTTCCGGATGATCCACCTTTGGTTTCGAATAGGAGTGATTTAAACCGAAATACATCACCACAAGGAAACAAACCAACGGCACAATATATGACATGCCTATATTGCCACTTATATCGGATACCTGCCCTTGGGCAGCAGTAATCAATGCACCACCTAGTATGGCCATAATCAGCCCTGAACCGCCCAATTTGGTGTCCTTTCCAAGTCCTTCTGCGGCCAGCCCATAAATGGTGGGAAACATAAGAGACATACAAACAGAGATCAACACAAGTGCAATAACTCCTGTCATTCCACTGCTGTAAATCACCACCAAACAGCACAAGGTAGCCACCAATGAGGAAATAGCCAAAAGTAGGGAAGGTTTAACATATTTCATCAAGGCCGTAAACCCAAACCTACTGGAGGCAAATAGGATCAAGGATAATAAATAATAATCCGAGGCATCACTTTCATTCATATTGAGCTCTACCATTACATAACGAATGGTAAAAGACCAAACCCCAATTTGTGCTCCTACATAGAAGAACTGCGCCATTACTCCTAGGGCATAATTTCTATTCTTAAACAAGCGCCTAAACCCCGCCCTGACCCCATCGGATTCCACCGTCTCAGAGGCTACTGGCATTCGGACTGCCTTAATCACAAACCAAACCAAAACCAAAAATAACGCAACCCCTACATAGGTGTTCATGACATTAGACAGTTCCTCCGCCTGAATGGCCTTTAAGGCTTCCGGATCCATGCTAGTCCTATCCTCAGCTTCCGCCATGTTGAGTTTGGAAAGGATAAATACCTTACTTAAGAATACGCCAATAATGGACCCTATGGGGTTAAAAGATTGGGCTAAATTGAGTCTTTGGGTAGCCGTTTCAGGTGGGCCTATCACCAAAATATATGGGTTGGCTGAGGTTTCTAAAATGGATAAGCCTCCAGCCAAAACATATAAGGCAAACAGGAAAAACCCATAGGACATAGTGGTACTGGCAGGGTAAAAAAGGAGCGAACCTATGGCAAACAAACCCAGTCCCAAAAGTATCCCAGACTTGTAGGAGTATTTCCTGATAAACAAGGCCGCAGGCAAGGCAAGGCAAAAATAAGACCCGTAAAAAGCCAATTGAATCCAGGAAGTTTGGAAATCGGTCATGCTCATGATCCTTTTGAATGCCGCCAAAAGTGTATCAGTCATATTATGGGCAACGCCCCAAAGCATAAACAGGGAGGTGAGCAAAAGGAAAGGCCAAAAATCTTTTTTGGCGATTAGGGCAGGCTTTTTATTTACTTTAGTTTGCGCCATGGGTTTACGTAATTGAATTACTCAAATGAAAGATAAATCCGCTATAAGTTCTTTACTCTTCAACTCCTCCCAAAATTCCCCAGGAAGAGATTCCTGTGCAGCCCGAAAGTTTTCCTTTGCCCTAGAAGCGTCCACGGTACTCAAGGCCACAGCATTCACTCCGGGCACCAAGAGGGCAAATTGCACACAAGCGTGGGAGGGTTTCACCTGGTGTTTTTGGCAAACTTCGAAAAAAGCCTTTCTCCAAACCAACTTTTCTTTATCCTCAGCAACAAAAGACCTCATTGGTTTATAATTAAACAAATCTCCCCCTACTAAAAACCCCCCATGAAAGACTGCCGCATCTATCACGCCCACACCCTCCTGGGCCAATAGATCCACAAATTCGAGTAACTCCTTTGGATGAGAGTAAACCGTCAAACTGTTGGCGATCATTACCCAGTCTAATTTCACATGCTTATATATTTCAGGTATAACTTTCCAGTTTTTTGCGCCAACCCCTACACCTGCTACCTTACCCTGCTCTTTTAAAGCAGCCAATGCCTTATAAGCTCCGATAATATCCTCAAACCTACTATCCTTTTCCCTACTGGTTTTTGCGGCATCCAAGTATTCGTCCGGGTCATGAACGGACACTAATTGAGGTACATAATGTTTCAATAACTTGTTTCCTTCTTCAAAACATTCTAGAATGCCCTCATAACTGATTACTTGCTTGGCATCATGTTTAATACCTTTCCATATGCCAGGTTCAAAAGTGGGTTCCTCGCCTACCAAGGGACTTCTTAACCACCCCAATTTGTTACTGATAACCACTTCCTCGGGCTTCACGCCGGTATTATGAAGGCAATCCCCAATAACTTCCAAGGCGAGTCCAGCCCCGTATTTCCCTGCGGAATCAATAACGGTGTAAGGTCGTGTCAATTCTACACAGGACTGAATAGTTGCTAATTTGTCTTCTAAAGGAGTTTCCCTGTATAAGTTCCCTAAGTCACTGCTTCCAAAGACCACCTTGGGTAAGGATAGGCCTGTATTGCCAAAAGGGCTTACTTCCATTTAATCATCTTTTTTAAAATTCTTGGATGCCAGGACATTTTGCTACTTTTTACCAGGATTCCCGAAATGCCTGTCCCTTTCAAAAGTTTCAATATGCCGATGCTTTTTGGTTTCATAGATATCGGCTATGGTAATAAGGATGCCTGTCTCCTCCACGGCGCCAAACTCATAATTCATGGCAGTACCAAAGGTCTTCATTGTAGAAGATAGGTTCATATAGGTATTGATGAGAGGGGGAATATTTTCTCCCAATGTCCTTATTCTCGTGTTGAGGATCTTATATCCCTCCTTGTATGAAACCCCATCAAAAATCCCGCTTATACCCTTCAAATCCCCTTTGTATTCCAATGGATCAATGGGGGTAATCAGTTTATCCTTATCTGGAAAATAGTGATGCATAAAATACAACAAAAGATCCCTAGCCTCCTGATTGTAATGGGGATACATGGTCACTTTGCCAAAAAGGTATTTCACGTCGGGATTGATTACCACTACAGCACCTAATCCATCCCAAAGGTTGTCCAGAGAAAATATCCCTCTTCTATTATCGATACTCGGCTGGTACCTTGGCTGTACAAATGATCTTCCCAGTTCTATGGTGTAAGGGAGATAATGATCAATAAAGGGCTGGGAAAAATGAAAGAGGTGCGCAGTGGATAGATTTACCTGGCCGTGTTCGTTATTCCCTGCGTTGGCACACTTAATCAACCTGTATCCAGCAATGATCTCCTCATCCTCAGGGTTCCACGCAACCAACTGTTCATAGCATTTTTCGCAGGTGTCATTTTCGTCTATGTCCAAGGGCAAACCAGTTCCCCCACCAGCAGCCCTGAAAGACACCTCCCTCAATCTTCCGATTTCCTTCAGCACGTTTGGGGCATTGTGGTGGTTAACAAGGTAGATTTCATTGTCCCCGTTATTAACATAGCGCAAAAATCGCTCTTTGCCCAACTCCTCCTTTAAAATTTTTCTGTCTATTGGTGCTATGATCTCTTGCATGAGTCCCTATTCTTCTTTGGTAATGGCATAAACCTTCATTTTTACCTCGTCAGCCCAAAACTTATCACTCTTAGAAGCATCAAAATACTGGTAAGAAATGGGTTTTCCTATGTGGACGGTCACTTTTTTATTTCTCTGACCGAACATTTCGTCAGCCAGGTAAAACATCTCAATATTAGCCTTTATGCCTATTCTTTTTCGCAATTTGGCCAAATTATAAAAAAACGACGAGTTCCTACCCTCTATATAGACCGGCACAACATCTTTTTTATATTTTTTGGCCTTATTGATAAAACTTTTCTTCCAATCCAAATCCATAATCCCAAACTCCTGCTTCCGACTGACCAAGCCTGCCGGAAAGACCAACACCGAGTCAGAAGAAGCATAAGTTGCCTCAATCACCTCCACCCCCTTTTTACCATGCGTCCCGTGTTTGTTGACAGGCACAAAAAGACCCTCAAAGTTGGGGATATTTAGCAAAAGGTCATTTACCAGAAATTTGATGTCCTCTCGGTGTTTACCCACCAAATGCATAAGCACCACTCCGTCCAGTCCTCCCAAAGGGTGGTTGGAAGCAAAAATGACCGGTCTGTCCAAGGGTATGTTTTTGGCTCCCTTCAATTCGGTTTCCACCCCAAATTCTTCAATCAAGGCATCCACAAAATCAAGCCCCTTAAGATGGGCATGTTTACGCATAATCGCATTGACATCCTCTTCATGGACTATCCGCCTGATGTAAGAAAGGAGAAACCCCGGCATCCAACGGGACATGTTGGGGTTCTTTTCCTGAATCACCTTTTTGATATCTATGAATTTTTCCTTTTTGCCCACAATGGATCCTTTTGCTTAATGGTTTTACGATATGGATGATAACCAACTGAAACCCATAACCGAACATCGATCAATGGGAAAATTCTATTGCAGTTGCACAAAAAACCAACTACAATAATAAGCAAAAATAGGAAAAATATAGTTATGCATGGAATGCTTGTGCAAGCAAGGAACCCAATACCGTTGACGCATATTGCTTCTGTTGGGGACCAAGAAGAGTCCTCAAAGTTTATGAGAGCCGGATGAACATTGCTTATTAAATAAAGGTTAATGATATTGAACTAAACCATTTTGCAAATGAACCTCGCCATAACTGGACCCACCTCGGGAATAGGTACTGAAACCGTCAAAGCACTGCATACAAAGTTTGAGAAAATTTTTCTGCTTGCCAGAAATGAAGGAAAATGCCAGGAACTCATTGAATCCCTGTCTCTGAAAGGAGCTAAAGAAAAATTCGAATTTATCCATTTGGACCTGGCAAACCTGAGTTCAGTACACCAAGCTGCTGAATATCTTCTGGAAAAAAAACTCCCTATCCATGTCCTTATCAACAATGCTGGCGGGATTTTCCCGGAAAAGCTGAAGACCAAGGATGGACTGGAAATGACTTTTTCGGTAAATCACCTTGGGCACTTTTTACTCACCAATAAAATCCTTCCTTTACTGGAAAAGGCTCAAGGTGCCAGAGTCATCAACGTCAGCTCAGAGGCCCACAAGGCGGCCAAACCAGACTTTGAGGATTTACAAGTCACCAAAAGTTACAGCTCCTTCCCCGTATATGCGAATGCGAAATTGTTCAATATTTTGTTTACCAAGTCCCTTGCAGAAAGGTACGCCGATAAACACATTACCTCATATGCCTTACACCCGGGTGTGGTAAAAACCAACTTCGGAAATGACTTTTCCGGCATCTTCAAATGGTTGATCAAACTGGCTCAGCCCTTTATGATCAGTGCCGAAAAAGGGGCAGAGACAAGTGTCTTTTTATCGCTTGCCGAGGGGGTAGAAAAAAAATCGGGTGGGTATTTTAAGAAATCCAAGGAAAGCAAACCTTCCCAAATCGCAAACTCCAGAAAATATAGGGAAACCTTGTGGGAGAAAAGCAACGAAATCATTGGCACAATTTAAAATAATCGGCAACAATAAGCCGATGCATTTTACCTTTAAAATAAATAAGCGGAGCAAGGGCGGCTATGCTTTTTGATTTTACCTATTAAATTCAGAAATTCAAGCATTCTTTCCGACGATCCTAAACTAACACTTAAATCTTGGGGAAATAGGAAACACCCCGTTACCTATGCTAAACCAACCATCTTTATCTGCTGGGTGCTTTTTGCTTAAATTCCTGATTTTTGCAACACTACATACAGCATTATCAATCGAGCTTTTTGCCCAAGAGGAAAAACTTGAGATGGGATTGGAAGAGGTGCTGGAATATGCATTCTCCCACAACCCACTTCTGGAGCAATACAGTAACCAGGTGGACATTGCAGGGCTAGAGACGAGATCGGCGAATTCGGGCTGGTTGCCCCAAGTGGGGGTAATGTCAGACTATATCCAGTATTTTGAGCAGCCGGTTGCGATATTCCCAGATTTTGATGACCCTGCATCAGGGGAATTCCAAGAGGTAAGGACTGGTGTTCCCTATAATGCCAGTGCTGTATTTTCAGCCAATCAAGCTATCTTCAGCAATGAGTTGTTTAGGGCCAAGGCACAAGCCCCCGATATCCGGAAAGAATCCAATCAAATCCTCGAGGAAGTGAAAATAGAGCTGGTCATGCAGGTGACCACGGCTTTTTACGAAGTACTTTTGGCCCAAGAGCAGGTAAGTCTTACCAAGGAGGATCTTGTACGGCAAGAAAGGCAATTGCAGGATGCAAAACTTTTGTATGAGGCAGGTCTTACCGATCAAATCGATTATAAAAGAGCGTTGATGACCTTACAAAATACCCGCAGTGCCCTTTACCAATATGAGCAGGACATAAGTATGAGATCGGCTCGACTGAAGGAGCTAATGGGAATGAAAGGCCCAGATCAGGTTTCCCTCAATGTAGCTTATGACAAACTGCAAGAAGAAATAAAAGCGGACACCTTGCAAGTTTTGAGCCCTTCCCAAAGGATAGAGTATAGTTTAGTGGATACCAGAAAGGCCATTCAAGAATCCGAATTGAAGTTCCAGAAAAGAAACTTCCTCCCACAGATTTCTGCCTTTTTTGACTACAACTTATTGTACCTCGGACCTGTAAGTAGCCTGCTTTTCGATCAGACTTATACTTTTTCTTTGGTAGGACTCAGGCTAAACTATCCCATTTTCCAAGGAGGGCGGAGGAATTTTGATACCCGAATAGCCGCGATGAGATTACGCAACCTTGAGCTAGAACAAGATGAGGTAGTAAACCAAGTAAACCGGGAGTATGAAGAGGCCTTAAGCAACTATAAAAAACAGCTTTATCAACTAAACGTACAGGAAAGCAATAAAACCCTTGCCGAGGAAATCTATGAGGTGGTTGCCCTTCAATATGAGGAAGGGATAAAAAACTTTCTGGAGGTCATTGTTGCAGAAACCGACCTACGTACCAGCAGGATCAATTACTACCGTTCACTTTTTGGGGTATTGACCGGTAAACTTGCACTGGAGAGGGCAAGGGGAGAATTAAACATTGATTATTAAACCATGAAAAAGGTATATGTACTATTGCTCACTGTTTTGATCCTTGCTTGTGGCCGGGAAGAAGAGAGTGGGGATAAAAAGACCACCGTTACCGTTGAGAAGGTAACCAGAGAGAAGGTGTCCATTGAAGACCGGTATCCTGCAAGCCTTGTAGCACTTAGGGAGGTGGAACTCAGGGCGGATGTGACAGGCTATGTCACCAAAATACCGGTAGAGGATGGCCAAAGGGTTAGAAAGGGCCAATTACTATATGAAATTGACAAAAGCCGGTATCAAGCACAATTGAACCAATCTTCCAGCAGGCTAAGAATTGCAGAATCCAACCTAAAACAGGCGGAGCGTGACTTGGCCAGATACAATAAACTTAAAGAGGGGAACGCCATCGCTGGACAGGTGTATGACGATGCCCTTACCAGCATGGAAAATGCGCAACAAGAAATGCTCGCCGCACAAGCGGAAGTAGAGGATGCACAAACCAATTTAAGGTATGCCGATATTATTGCACCCTTCGATGGCACCATTGGTTTTTCCTCAGTACGACTGGGAGCCTTGGTCAACCCTGGACAAACTTTACTCAACGTAATCAGCGAAAACGACCCTATAGGCCTTGATTTTTATGCTGAAGAACGCAATCTGCGCTATTTTATGGATCAGCGGGAAAATAGGGAAAAAGTCATAGCCGATTCCATTTTCAGCATCAACCTGCCCGATGGCAGCTCCTACCCCTACCCCGGAGTAATCGAAAACATGGACAGAGCCATTGACCAAAGAACCGGTACCCTTCTCATTCGCTTACGGTTTCCAAACCCAGAATTGGTGCTTAAGCCTGGCCTGAGTGCCACCTTGGTCGTGAAATCAAAAGATGAGGAAACAAGGTTAACCATTCCCCAAAAAGCTTTGATTGAGCGGCTTGGGGAAACCTACGTCTATTATGTGGAGGACGGAGAAGCTAAACGGGCGAACGTCACCCTAGGGCGTAGGGTAAGGGATAAAATTATCATTCATGAGGGCGTAGAAGAGGGTATGGAACTTATCATTGATGGTTTACAAAAAGTAAGCGAAGGGGATCCAATAAACATTAAAAACAAAGGGGAAGCATGATATCATCGGTTTTTATCAGAAGGCCCAACACGGCCATCGTACTTTCCCTAATCATCCTACTCCTGGGCACACTTTCCATTTTCAACCTTCCCGTATCCCAATACCCCAGAATAACCCCACCAATCATCCAAGTAACTGCCACCTACACCGGTGCGGATGCCGAGACCATAGAACAGACCGTAGCAACCCCCTTGGAAACCCAAGTAAATGGCACCCCAGGGATGGCTTATATTGAGACCACCAGTAGCAACGAAGGCGTAATGACCATGAGCATCACCTTTGAGGTGGGAACGGACATTGACAATGCCGCAGTGGAAGTCCAAAACCGGGTTAACGTAGCAGAGCCATTACTCCCCGAGGAAGTGCGAAGGCTGGGCATCACCATTCGAAAGAGGAACCCAAGCCTATTGATGATTGTATCTATTTTTTCTCCAGACGGCACTCATGGCATCGATTTTTTAAATAATTACAACAATATATATATTAAAGATGAGCTTTTAAGGGTCCCAGGGGTAGGCGATATATTTACCAGGGCCGAGGAGTTCAGCATGCGGGTATGGCTGAAACCTGACAGGCTTTTTCAGGTAGGTCTTACTGCCAACGATGTGGTAAACGCCCTTAGAGATCAGAACATACAAGTGGCCGCAGGAGCCATTGGCACTCCACCCCAGCAGGAATTCCAATCCTTTGAATATACCCTATTTACAAATGGGCGGCTTCAAACGGAGGAGGAATTTGAAAACATTATTCTAAAAGTTGGGGAAGATGATCAAAGGTTGGTGTACCTGAAAGATGTGGCCAGGGTGCAACTGGGCAGGTTTGACTACAGTACCAACAATTTTACCGATGGGAAACCCGCCTCTTACCTGATTGTGTACCAAACCCCGGAGAGCAATATTCTAGATGTGGAAGAAGGCATCTTTGAGGCTATGGAAAGGCTCAAACTGGATTTTCCAGGCGATATGGACTATGTGGTACCTTTCGAGTCTGCCTCCGTAGTTAGGGTATCGATTGGTGAAGTGGTGAAAACCCTTGTGCTTGCACTTTTCCTCGTATCCATAGTAGTGTTTATTTTCCTGCAAAATTGGCGTAGCGCACTTATCCCCATTCTCATCATTCCCGTTTCTATCATTGGTACCTTCGGGCTCTTTGTGCCGTTGGGTTTTTCCATCAATAACCTTACGCTTTTTGGATTTGTGCTGGCAATAGGTATAGTGGTGGATGATGCCATAGTGGTGGTAGAAGCCACTATCTCCTACATGGAGAAGGAAGGCCTAAAGGCCAAAGAAGCCGTAAGCAAAGCTATGGAAGACATATCAGGGCCGGTCATTGCCATGTCCTTGATTGTTGCCGCAGTTTTTATTCCGGTAGGGTTTATTCCTGGTATTGTGGGCAGGTTGTACCAACAGTTTGCCATGGCAATAGCCGCATCAGGTATCATCTCCGGTTTTGTGGCCTTATCCCTTACCCCTGCCCTTTGCAGCTTGATCTTAAAACCCAACAATATTGACAGTAAATCAAAAGGCATCAACCGGTTTTTCTATTGGTTTAACACCAAATTTGAAAAGGTGAACAAGAGGTATGAAAAGGGTGTCAAAAGAAGCTTTTCCAAATCCAAATATTTCTTGGTGGGCCTTGTGGTATTAGGGGTGGTGACCGTATTGTTGTTCAACCAAAAGCCCACAGGGTTTATACCCAATGAAGATGAGGGAAGATTGTTTGTGACCTATGAATTACCAGAAGGGTCTTCCACTGCCAGAAGCCTGGAAACCATCAACAAGTTGATGCAGTTTTTGGACCAACAGGAAGAAATCGCTCATTTTACAGCCGTAACAGGACTAAATGCCGTGAATTTTTCCAGTAAATCCAATTCAGGAACTGTGTTTTGCCAACTTGCACCATGGGATGAGAGAACAGGAGATGGTCAGCAGGCTTTCGAGGTGCGGGACCGACTAATGAGAGAACTTTCAGAGGAGATACCGGAAGCATCCATCGTTATTGTGGCACCCGCAGCCATACCTGGTTTAGGGAGTACTTCCGGGTTTAGTGTGGCTATCCAGGATATGCAAGGTATGAGCGATATAGGGGAGTTTGAAACCGAAGTCAAGGAATTCGTAAGCCAATTGAACCAGTCTGAAGAAATAGAAAATGCCTTTACCTTTTTCTCCGCTTCTACTCCTTCCTACAAGGTAAACCTGGACCGGGAAAAGACCGCTAGGCAAGGTGTGAACATCGGAGAGGCTTTCAACACCTTACAAATATTCCTTGGAAGTTTTTATGTAAACGATTTTATCCGATATGGCAGGAATTACCGGGTAGTAACCCAAGCCGATACCATGTACAGGGAGGACATCAGGGCCCTAGAGCAATTTTATGTGAGAAATGACCAAGGGGGAATGACCCCCATAAGCAACCTTGTGGATACGGAACTGATAGAAAATGCCCCACTAATCAGTCATTATAATCTCTTCAGGTCAAGTACTATCAATGGGGATGCCGCCCCGGGATTCAGCTCCGGGCAGTCCATAGAGCGGATTCGGCAACTGGCCGCTGAATATTTACCGGAAGGTTATGGCTATGAATTCTCCGGTATAAGCAGAGAAGAGATAAAGACGGGTGGAAGTACCATCCTAATTTTTCTACTGTCTATTGTGTTCGTTTTCCTTTGCCTCACTGCCTTATATGAAAGTTGGTCAGTTCCCTTTTCGGTTTTACTTTCCGTCCCTACTGGCAGTTTTGGTGCCATCGTCACCCTATTGCTGTTCCCTTCCCTTACCAATAACGTATATGCACAGATAGGGCTGCTTACCTTGATAGGGTTGGCTGCGAAAAACTCCATCCTGATCGTGGAATACGCCAAGGAGAGGGTGGATAGAGGTATCCCCATCAAGAAGGCCGCCAGGATGGCTGCCAAATTGAGGTTCAGACCTATTTTAATGACATCTCTGGCCTTTATGGTGGGGGTACTGCCGCTCGCTTTTGCCACAGGAGCCGGGTCTGTAGCAAGACAGACCATAGGTTGGACAGTATTTGGAGGGATGTTGACAGCAACACTCCTTACCCTTTTTCTTGTTCCGGTACTCTTCGTCTGGATAACCAGGATGGCGTATAGCAAGGAAGAGCTAAAGGCTTTGAAGGAGTCCAATCAGAGCGAAGCAGAATAGGACTTATCCAAAGGTTTTTATAGGGAAAAGTTACACTCAGGGTTCTTCCTCTCCCATTATTTGCACCGATTCCGAGATCATCGAAGACACAATGAAATACCCTGTCACCTGACCAACTCCATTATCAGCCTCAAGATTTGATTTGGGGTTTTCAGGAGGAGGACTGAAAAGCCCCCCGTCGTTAAAAAGCAGATTCACCAACTGGTTTAAATAATCATAAGGTGCTTTTTCCATACGGTAAATTTCCACCTTTACCCTGTCATTCTTTTGAAAGGTAAATCCGCCAAGTTCAAAGCCATTTTCCAAAATCCCACCACCAAAGGTGTCGTCAAACAGTAAATAATCCCCACGACGGTTCATAAGGGTGTCGTTTTTCACCACCTTAACCCTATAAAAATTATTGTCCTGAAAAGGAATCTTCCCATACATTCTCACATAATATCCTTCTTCCCTGAATACCCTGCCGGGCTCAAAGGCGTAGGTCAAGCTGTCAAAGACAGGAGGTTCCAGTAACTCCCCCTCAGAATGGTACCTTTGGTCCCCAATTATCACTTCCAGTCTATATCTGTTACCCACATTGCCGGAGGCATTGTTGATGGGCAGGTAGTAGCCCAGCCGATCTACAAACCGGAAATCTATCCTTTCCCCATTTTCCAAATCGGTAATGTAAACCATGGCATTTTCTTCAATGGGGTTGTCCAGGGTATCGTAGTAGTTCCGGGTATAAGTGATTTCCACCTTATTCAGAGAAGCCCGGTCTGTCCATACCGCCTCAATCACCGGAATGATCTCTTGATTTTTCAAATCAAGCCTCACCTCTTCCTGACAGGAACTTAGGCCTAAAATCGCTATTACTATATATAAAATCGTCTTCTGCATGGCCTAAAACTCAAAATTATACGTCACAGCGGGTAGAATCCCAAACAAATAAGTCATTATTACTCCGGGTCTTACAGAGGTAATTTCTTCACCTGAACCCGGGGAAGCAGTAATATCGTTGTTGTAAATATCCGCAAACTGGTAAGAAAAAGGATTCTTCCTATTATATACGTTATATATACTGAAATTCCAGCTTCCTCTCCACCATCGGCCCTTGTCCTTGTTCTTCAAATTCACTGATAAGTCCATCCTATGGTAATCGGGAAACCTGTCCTCATTACGCCTTGGGCCATATAGAGGCACCCGTTGGTTATCCACCCGATACGAACCTACAGGAAAGGTAACAGCCACCCCAGTGGTATAGATAAAGGTGCCGGAAACCTCCACCCTCTCGTTGATTTTGTGGTTTAACACCACACTTACATCATGGGGCCTGTCAAAGCGGGGATTAAAGGGCTCATCCTCATTGATGCCTGGTATCTGCCTGAACACCCTAGACCAGGTATAGCTGATCCAACCGGTGGTATTTCCCACATTTTTTCTCAACATCCACTCCACCCCATAGGCCCAGCCCTTACCTGCCAACATCTCTGTCTCCACGTTGTCATTAAAAAGTACATTGGCTCCTTGTCTAAGGTCTATGATGCGGTCGAAGTCCTTATAATACCCTTCCAGGGAAAACTCATATTGGTTATTGAACAAATTCTTGAAAACCCCCAGTGAATATTGATCGCTTCTGATAGGCTCAATATACCTGCCTGCCGGCACCCACCTGTCTATGGGTAAGCCCGCAGAACTGTTGGTGGCAATTTGGATATATTGAAAGTTTCGGTTGTAAGCCCCTTTTAGCGAAAGCCCTTCTCCAAGGAGGTACCTTGCAGCCAGTCTTGGTTCTAAACCATAATAAGAAGCCATATTTTCCCCAAAGGAATAGCTCAGGGTATCTATAATATTCCCTGTATTAGGATCATCTCCCTCATACAAGTAATTCACCCCTCTTCCAATTTGTTGGTATTGACTAAGGCGAATCCCTGCTTCCACAGACAATGTAGGCGAAAACTCATGGTCCACATTGAGGAAGATATTGTTTTGCCATCCCGTTCTAGGATTAGTGCTAATGGGCTCGATGCTGCTGCCCGCATTGGGGTTCAGGTTCAAAGGACTGAAATGATAGACTTGGCTATGCAGGCCGGTGTGGATTTGGGTTTGCTCGGAGTGAAGGTATGTCAATTGCCCCCTTATTCCTGACTCTGAAAAATCATTGTTCCACCTGAAACCGGTATCCTCATCATTAAAGGAAATCAGATAATTGTAATAACTATGGTAAGCTGTAACATCCAAATAGAGCTGTTCATTGATAGTTCTGTTCCAGTTCAGGGAACTGATCCAGTTGTTCCATCCAAGACCGAATTGTTCACTCAAACCCAAATAATCGGCGCCATAATAACTGGAGAAGGTAAGCTTATCTTTATCCTTTATACGCCACATCAACTTCCCGCTTAAATCATAAAAATAGAGCTGGTTGTTACGGATATTTTCATTGGGGGAAAAAGCCAAAAAGACATCTGCATAAGTCCTTCTTCCAGACAGTACAAAGGAGGATTTATCCGAAAACAAGGGGCCATCCACCGTCACCCTCGAACTGATACTTCCTATTCCGCCTTCTCCTTTCACCCTTTGGGTGTTGCCTTCTTTGAGGCTAATATCTACCAAGGAAGACAATCTTCCTCCATAATTGGCCGGTATATGCCCCTTGTAGAGTTGCACGTCATCCAGTGCGTCGGGATTAAATACGGAGAAAAAGCCAAAGAAATGCGAGGGATTGAAAATAGGTGCTCCATCGATTTGCACCAGGTTTTGATCTGCGGACCCACCCCTGATAAACAGCCCTGTGGTTCCCTCTCCTGCGGTATTTACCCCCGGCAATAGCTGTAAACCCCTCAGCAGGTCCACCTCCCCAAAAAGGGCAGGGATGTTTTTGAGTTGGGTAATCGGAACGGTGGTCTTCCCCAATTCCAAGCTCACCACGTTGCTATCCGGTCTTCGGTCACTTACCACCACCTCATCTAAGCTCATCTCATCTGGGGAAAGGAAAAACTTCAGTGGCTTATCCAGGTCTTTTTCTACAATCTCCCTCTTAATTTGTGCATATCCCATAAAGGATATCACCAAAAACCTAGGCAGTTCCTCCACTTTTATCCTGAATTCACCTCCGGACCCTGTGACCGTGCCTTTTTGAGGTGCATATTCCCAATATACATTGGCACCGGGCACCGCTTCCCCTGTCGCTTTGTCCCGCACCTCACCGACTACCAGGTTTCCCTCTTGAGCCAGTGTTTCTAAGGCCAAGCAGCTGAATAGGAATATAAAGCAAACGAATTTGGTGCTTGTTATCTTTAATAATAGGTGGTTTGAGTACATGGATAATGTAAAAAAAGTCATTTTATTCGCTTTCCAATAGGGTCCTTTATCTCTTACTTCCAACTTAATCCTATTGGTTAACGCAATTCGGATCATTGAGTTGACAAATAACACGCTTTTTTTTGTGAATAATCACTTTGGATAATAAGCCCCAATCCTGAGGAATTCAATGTAGAACCATCCCCCATTTTCAATGATTTATGATCACCTGAAAGCCTTGTTGATCACCAGCCTTCATGATAGTTCCCTTCAATTTTTTTACGCTGTTCTCCGCTGACGGTTAAAATCTTGGTTAATTTATCCAGTAGGAATGTATTATCATAAACATAAATCTTATCATGTATTCCAAAATCTCCGTAAACGGTTTTCAAGGATTGAATATAATGTTCAAACCCATTTTCGGATTCAGTAATTTTGGATTCAACTACTTTATCATATATACCTAAAGTACCACAGCCCCATAAATATTCAATCAACTCTTTCACTTTCCCCATTGATTTTTCGCCATTGTAAATGCCAATTGTATCAATATCTGTGAATCTATCATGAAGCGAAATGAAATAGGTATTTTATTATGATTTTCGCCATTTAAAGCAACTTTCCCCTTTGACTTTATACACTTACTCTTCTCACCTCACCCGCTCAAAATACACCAAAGGCCCGTCCAAATGAGGATTATCCACAATCACCATCCCTTCCGCTGATAGGTAGCATCCATATACCCTTTCCCCAATCTCCAATTTCCCAACCATAGTATATCCCTGCCAACTCGTGGTGTCCTGATCATAGAAATCGTAGGTGTGTTCGCCTTCTCCAGGGCCCCAGGACGGGGTGCCAAGGACATTCTCCACCTTCATCCTTCCACCCATTCCAAACACAAATAATATCCGGTCTCCCGAATAGTCAACAATGGTCATACTCCTAGCCTCCATCAACTTCCATTTTCCAGTGATGCCTACATAGGGTTCTTCTTTTTCACCACATTGCACAAAGCAAAGCAGGGTTGGAAAGGATAAACTCCAAAGTAGTTGCTTCACGGTTAGCTTCATTATCCTGTTTTGTTTTTAGTTCGAGGCAAGGTTATTTTCCTATTAATAGGACTTATCCATCATTCTACCCTTATCAGGGTAATTAATGGCCCATCCACCGCCCTTAAATCCAGCTCCATAATTCCATCAGTAATGGAAATCCATAATTTCCTATTTCCCAAAACTAGGGTATACTCATGAAAGTCGCTGACGGTATTTTCAATTAGCTCATACGTGCTACCGTCGCTTCTATCCCCACCTGCCAAATCATCTGTTCTGTCCCTAGAAATGGAAAGTATGCCGTCTTCTCTGAAATGATAAATGATTCGGTCACAGGAATAATCCTCTTCCACTGGCCCTTCCAACCAATGGAATGCCCACACGCTTACCAACTTCCAAGTTCCGATAATTTCATTATCATCCCCGGCCGAGGGTACAACCTCACATCCCTGGATGGGGTCTTCTGGCTCCGAACATGCGAGGCAGCAAAGGAAGATAAGAATCATTACGTCAAAATATCGTTTTTTCATGGTAATTTTTTTTTAAACTTTGGTTAAGGTCTTTCCCTTTTCAATTTCATGGCTTTTTCGCCGCCTATCATTCTACCCTTATCAGGGTAAGGACTGGCCCATCTAGGGGTGAATCATTTATTTCCATCACCCCTTCTTCAATGGTTAGCATAGGGTTTCTGGTCATACTGCCACTGCCTAGCTTTAATAGATATCCGTTAGTGGAATAAATCGTGTCTTCCACAACGTCAAATTGCTTACCATCCCCAAATGCCCCCAAATGATCCTCAACATCGCTCGTGACGGAGAGCATTCCGTCATCCTGAAAATCCTACCAGCTTCCACTTCCCCCTGATGTCCTCATCAGAGCCATTTACCGGAATAACTGTACATTTCATTTCAGGATTTTCCGACTGCATGCATGCGGTGGTATAGCAAAGGGCGAATAGTATAAGTAAGGAATAGCAGTTCTTCATTGATTTTAATTTTCTCTCTTAAACATTCGTAATTTAATACAACGGCCACCTTATCGCCTATTTTCAATACGTGACAAACTTAGAAAGTGCTACTTTAATCCTTGGTTTTTATTAAAAAAATAACAATCGGAGAAAACACTACCCACATTGCTAAGCGCAGGCTTTCCTCGTTGAGGATTTTATAGGCAAAAGGAAATCAAGTGATCAGCTACCCGTACGAGAATTCAAAAAACAACCCAAATTTGAAGAAAAAGTTGGGGCACAATACACTAATCTGCGAGAAAAGCAGAGCATTGATGGAGGGGCATTTATTGCCACTCAACAATAATTAACTTCGAATTATTTCGTTTCGCAGATAAATACTTAATTTCATGCCATGATTTGGGCCTATCCTGATTTCCGATTGCTATTACTATTTGTGGGGCTTTTTGCCCTGCTCTACATCCTGTACCTGGTTCGGTTTTGGAAAATTAACCGTAAGCTGAAAGTGAAAAAGAGAAGGTTGATCTGGAAAATGGTGCTCCGCACTGTTTATTTCGTCCTGTTTATGATCGCCCTATCCGGTCCCTCCGTGGGCAGTGCCATGAAGGAAATCAAGCAGGAAGGCAAGGACATCTTCCTGGCCATTGACTTGTCACAATCCATGAACGCCCAGGACATCAACCCCAGCAGGTTGCAGCGGGTGAAATTTGAACTGAAAAACCTGGTGAAGAACTTTAGCTCAGACAGGCTGGGCATAATCATCTTTTCTTCTGAGGCCTTTATCCAATGCCCTCTCACCTTTGATCAAAACGTGATTCAATTGCACCTGGATGGGCTAAATACCAGTCTGGTACCCAACTATGGTACGGATATCGCCGCCCCACTGAACATGGCTTATCAAAAATTCCAGAACGAAAACGATCAGGAAAACAAATCCAAGGCCATCATCTTGGTGAGCGATGGAGAAGATTTTGGGGAGAATTTGCCCCCGGTACTGGATAAATTAGCCGAGGAAGGCATTAAAGTCTTCAGCTTGGGGATAGGGACTGAGGAAGGCGCCAGCATACCACGGGGAAACAGCGTAGTGATGGATCCACAAACCAACAGGCCTGCAATCTCCCGACTGGATGCCACCAACCTGAAAACCATTGCCACCCGTACCGATGGTGCCTATTTTGAACTGAGTGACTTGACTCAGGAAATCCCTCAGTTGATCAATGCCATAGAGCGGCTGGAGGGCACCGTAACGGCCAGCAGGATGGTGGAAGCATCGGCAAACAAATATTTCTACTTTCTATCTGCAGCTTTGGTACTTGCCTTGCTGGACATGATGTTGCCCGTAAAAACACTTTCTTTCTAAACCAATCCATAAATGTCACCTGCATTCACCACCTTTTTGTTTATCCTCCTTATCATCCCTAATTCCTGGAAGGAAATCGGGGAGAGGAATAAAGCGTTAAGAGAAGCGGAAAGGGCATTCAAAACCGCGGACTTCGAGAATTCAGTGAGACAGCACCTGGCACTGAGCACGGAATTCGGGATGGACGACCCTGCCTTGAGGTTTAATTTGGCGCTGAGCTACCAAAACAACGGACAAGAAGAGGAGGCAGGCAAAAATTACGAAACCTTAATTAGGAGCAGGGACAGCAAAATTGCTTCCTTTGCTGCCAATCAAAGTGGGGTCCTCGCTGGAAACGATAGGGAATACAAGCAGGCGTTAAACTATTTTAAAACTTCACTGATAAGGAACCCAGACAACGAGGTGGCTCGTTATAACTATGAACTGTTAAGTCGTTGGCTGGAGGAAAACGAAGACGAACAGGAGCAAGATGAAAGTGAGGATCAGGATAAAATGGAGCCCTCCAACTATGCCAAAAGGATGAAGGCACAAGCAGATGCCATGGTGGATCAATTCCGCTTTGAGCAGGCTCTGGACATTATGAACAGGGCATTGGAAATCGACGAGACAGTAGCCTATTATGAAGGCTTTATTAACCACTTGAATGATGTCAAAGAAATTAACCAACAGCAATAATCTACTGCCCACCATGTTGGTGGCTGTGCTGCTCTGTCTTGTTCACCAAGGTTTCGCACAGTCCGAAACCGAATATTTTAACCGTGCCGCTAAGCAGTACGTAAACGAAGATTTTCCCGGCACCGGCCAGATTCTTGCGGAAGGGCTTCAGAAATACCCCAATGATGCCAAACTCAACGCCCTTTTGGAAAAGCTACAACGGGATGAAGAGGATCAAAAAAAGCAGGATCAGCAACAACAGGATCAGGACCAAACCGATCAACAGGACCAGCAGGACCAAAGTGACGAACAGAAAGACGGGGAAGGTGACGAGCAAACCGACGAGGACGGAGCAGAAGATAGTGACGAGATGGATGACCCCCGTGGTGAACAATCCCAACAAGAAGAACCAACAGAAGAGCCGAGCACACAGGAAAGCGACCTGAGTGATAGGGAACAAGAAATGGAAGAATTGAGGGATAGGTTGCAGGAAATGAACATCACTCCGGAACAGGCAGCTCAGATCCTTGATGCCATGAACAGTAACGAGCTGCAGTTTATCCAGCAAAACAGAAAGAAACCCACCCAGCGTCCGCCACGGGGTTTGCCCGAATGGTAGGATTTTTACCTTTAACAATGGCCTTATGCAATTGAGAGAAGTTTATATCGTGTCTCTGTCCCGTACACCAATGGGAAGCTACGGTGGCAGCCTTAGTGGCCTTACAGCAGTGGAACTAGGCAGTAAAGCCATTAAAGCAGCAATGGAGAAAGCCTCTCTTCCCGTATCCGAGGTACAAGAGGTGATTATGGGAAACGTTTTGTCCGCGAATCTTGGACAAGCTCCAGCCAGACAGGCTGCCATAGGTGCTGGAATCGGATATAATGTTCCCTGTACCACCATAAACAAGGTTTGTGCATCGGGAATGAAGGCCATGACACTGGCCGCCCAGGCTATTATGACCGGACAGCAGGATGTGATCATTGCAGGGGGCATGGAAAGTATGAGCAATGTCCCCCATTACATCCCCCATGCACGGTTTGGCTATAAGTTTGGAAATGGGGAGTTGGTGGATGGTTTAATGAAAGACGGACTTTTTGAAGCTTACAACAAATTCCCTATGGGCAACTGTGCAGAAAATACAGCTAAAAAGATGGGCATAAGCCGAGAGGATCAAGATGCCTATGCAATACAATCTTACCAAAGGGCCGAGACAGCTTGGAAAAAAGGCAACTTCAATGCGGAAGTACATCCCATCACCCTGAAGGGCAAAAAAGGAGAGGTAATAGAGTTTACCGAAGATGAAGAATACCAGAAGGTAAATGTGGAAAAAATCCCCCATTTACGTCCCGTATTTGACAAAGAGGGTACCGTAACCGCCGCTAACGCCTCCACCATGAATGATGGTGCTGCAGCTTCGGTGCTAATGAGTAAGGAAAAAGCAGAATCCCTTGGGCTAAGTCCCATTGCCAAAATTGTAGCTTTTGCCGATGCCGCACAGGATCCTCTGTGGTTTACAACGGCTCCGGCTTTGGCCATCCCAAAAGCCTTGAAACTTGCAGGGCTTTCCCTCCAGGATATTGACTATTTTGAAATTAACGAGGCTTTTGCCGCGGTTGCCATTGCCAACCAAAGGAACCTGGAGATATCCAGTGATAAGTTAAACGTGTATGGAGGAGCAGTTGCCTTGGGCCATCCCCTAGGCTGTTCGGGTGCCCGTATTGTGGCCACCCTGCATTCCGTGCTTCAGCAAGAAGGGGGTACCCTTGGTGTAGCCGGGATTTGTAACGGTGGAGGGGGAGCCTCTGCCATGATCATAGAGAAATTATAGAAAATTTGAACCTCTTGCCTGCACATATATCCGATTGTACTGAAAAAGGACTTTTTTTAATCTCCTTGCTCTTCCTTCTTGCGATGAACTCCCTAGTAGCCCAAGGCGTAAAAAGAACCTACTACGATGAGGAACAACTCTTATTGAGGGAAAAATATGAGATAAGCCCAGACAGCATCCCTCACGGCACCTATGAGTTGTATTACGAGGAAGGGAGTTTGGCCCAAACCGGGCAGTTTGAGGAAGGAAAAAAGGAAGGGTATTTCGTGGATTATTTCCCCGACACCAAGGACACCTTGAAGGTAACCTACTTTGGCGACAACCAAAGGGTTGGGCCTGTGAAATCCTACCATAGAAATGGGGAGCTTGCTCAGGTTTCCATCTATGAAAACAACGCCCTGGAAGGGGAGGTCAAAACCTTTGATGAAAAGGGCAACCTAATGCGTAAGACTCATTTCCAGGCAGGAGTACCTCACGGCCCCTATTCCAGCTATTACCCCAGCGGACAGGTGGAAGAAGAAGGCAGGTATGAGCAAGGAAAAAAGTCTGGCAACCTTAGGGAGTACGATGAGGAGGGGAACCTTATCTTTGAGGCTTATTATGAGATGGACGAGTTATCCGGGGAACACTCCACCTATTATTCCGATGGGCAACTGGCTACCAAAAACCACTACCAGCGAGGGGTGAAACACGGGGAAAGCCTGGCCTACTATGAAAATGGTCAATTAGAGAGGAAAGGGAACTTCAGAAAGGGACTTCCCCATGGTGAATTTTTCACCTACAGTCCGGAAGGACAACTTATCGAAGAGGCATTTTATAAAAGGGGACTGAAAAGTGGAACCTTCAAGCGTTTCCATACAAATGGCCAGGTAAAACAAGTGTTGCAGCATGACAAAAGAGGCAGATTAACCCTTTCCGAGTCCTTCGACGAGAAGGGAAACCGGGTGCAGCAAATTACCTATTTTGAGGGAGAGCTTCATGGAAACACCAAGAATTTTTTCTCCAATGGCAATATAGCCGAGATTGTTCCATACCGGTACGGGAGGCTGGAAGGTAAGTACCAAAAATTTGACGAGGAAGGTGAGCTGGTATTGGAAAAAACCTATCTGAAAGGAAAGGAGATTGCTGAAAAATCTTACAAATAATAAGAAGTATAGGACGATAAACTCCCTATTGTCTGTATTTTTGCCCCATCAACATCAGTAGCAATTTACCCATGGGTATCAAGGAAACCAATTTTAATTTTGAGGAACAAGAAGGGTTCTACAGAGGAAAGGTTAGAGATGTTTATTTTTTCAAGGAAAAGCTGGCGGTAATCGCCTCTGACCGAATTTCTGCCTTCGACGTGGTATTGCCCGAAGCCATCCCTTATAAAGGACAGGTGCTTAATCAAATCGCAGCTTATTTTCTTTCTGCCACCAAGGATGTGGTTCCTAATTGGTCTGAGCTCTTCCCGGATCCTAATGTCACCATCGGTAAACGTTGTGAACCATTTAAGGTGGAAATGGTTATCAGAGGGTATTTGGCTGGGCATGCCTGGCGAACCTACAGGGATGGAAAAAGATCCCTGTGTGGTGTCCGTCTGCCCGAAGGCTTAAAGGAAAACGATCCGCTGCCAGCACCTATCATCACTCCCACTACTAAGGCAGATGAGGGTCATGATGAGGACATTTCCAGAGCGGAAATTTTGGCCAAGGGTATAGTTGCCGAAAAAGACTACCAGATAATGGAGGATTATACACAGAAGCTATTTCAGAAAGGCACTGAGATGGCCAGGGAAAAGGGGTTGATCCTGGTGGACACCAAGTACGAATTCGGGAAATTTAAGGATGAAATCATGGTAATCGACGAAATCCACACCCCCGACTCCTCCAGGTATTTCTATGCAGACGGATTTGAAGAGCGGCAGCAAAATGGGGAGGAACAAAAGCAGCTCTCCAAGGAATTTGTGAGACAATGGCTCATCAGCGAGGGTTTTCAGGGTAAAGAGGGACAGAAAATACCTGAAATGAATGAGGGGAGGGTCAGCAGCATCTCCGAAAGATATATAGAACTTTATGAAAAAATTACAGGAGAGGCCTTTATCAAGCAGGATTATTCCAATGCTCAGCGGCGCATAGAAAATTCCATAGTGGCCAATTTATAAATATTTGTAAATTTGTAGGAAGACGGATTCTTTAACATGGAGCATATAAGAAATCGAGCCTGCCTACCGGACAGGCAAGCATGAGGAAAACCTCACACGGAGGGATGATAATAATCATGCGAAATTCCATGTGCCCATTAAGAAACAATTATAAACAAATGAAATATACAGTAGATAAAAAAGAGCAATACGTAGTGTTCACCCTTTTGGAAGATAAACTAGACACTGCCTTGTCCCCGCACCTGAAGTCTGAACTCCTTACTGTGCATGCAGAGGGGTACCGGAACCTGGTGCTGGATATGAGCCAAGTGAAATATACCGATTCAAGTGGGTTGAGTGCTTTACTTGTAGGCAACAGGACCTTTAGCGAAGGCGGTGGGATTTTTGTGATTGCCTCTCCCAAAGAACATGTGATGAAATTGATTAAAATTTCCATGCTAGACAAGGTGCTGAAGGTGGTGGATTCCCATGAAGAGGCGGCAGAGGCTATTTTTATCCATGAAATAGACAACGGGGAAGAGGACGAATCACTAGACTAGGTTGGAATTTCAGGTAACGGTACTTGGGGCAAATTCCGCAGCCCCAGCCCATGGAAGGAACCAGACATCGCAGGTGGTTCAAATGGGGAGCCATGTCTTCTTGGTGGATTGTGGGGAAGGTACTCAGCATCAGCTCAGGAAATTTAAGGTTAAATTTTCCAAAGTAGGTCATATATTCATTTCCCACCTTCATGGAGACCACTACCTGGGGCTGATGGGTATTATCTCCACTTTTCACCTCAACAACCGCAAACACCCTCTTTACATTCACGGGCCAAAGGGACTGGATGAAATCATTACTCTGCAATTGAAATATGCACGTACCTTACTCCGGTTTCCCCTCTACTTCATTCCCACTGATCCGGGTGGCCAAAAAGAATTACTGGATCTCCCTGAGCTCAAGATCACCAGTTTCCCCCTACTTCACAGAGTGCCTTGCACGGGGTTTTTGTTCCAGGAAAAAACCAGAAACCGAAAACTGATCAAGGAAAAGATCCGAGACCTTGAAAACAACGTTGAGGCCATTAAAACCCTGTCCATGGGGCTGGATGTAAGAGATGATACGGGAAAGGTGGTCTACGCGGTGGAAGACTTCTGCCATCCTGGAAATCCTCCCAGGAAATATGCTTTTTGCTCAGATACCATTTACCATCCCGAAATAATAAAATATATCCAAAACGTGGACCTTTTGTACCATGAAGCCACATTCATGGAAGCAGAAAAATTAAGGGCACAGCAGACCTTCCACAGCACCGCAGAGCAGGCAGCAAGGATTGCCAGGGATGCCGATGTTAAGCAACTATTATTAGGGCATTACTCCACAAGATATATTGATTTGTACCCATTGCTATGGGAAGCTAAAAACATTTTCGAACCTACGATGCTTGGAGAAGAAGGCAACACTTACCTTATCCACTGATGGCAGATAAAGAAAGGATATTCCAATCGAAAAAAACCAACTTATTCATCATCCTGTCCGGGATTTTCCTTACGAATGCCATTTTGGCTGAAATCATAGGGGTGAAAATCTTTTCCGGTGAAAGAACCATAGGGACAGACCCTGTAGGATGGACCTTCTTCGGGAACTACGTGCTGGATTTTAATCTTACGGCCGGGGCGGTTATTTGGCCCATCGTATTTATCACCACGGACATTATCAATGAATATTTTGGCAAAAAAGGAGTAAGGAAAATAAGTTTTATCACAGCAGGTTTCATCGCCTATATATTTTTTGTGATAGTCGCGGTAACGGCCCTTCCACCGGCAGATTTTTGGTTGGAGGTAAATGCTGAGGATAATGAAGGCAACCCCTTTAATATAGATTATGCCTTCAATGTGGTTTTCAGGCAGGGGCTAGGTATCATTATTGGTTCACTTGTGGCCTTTCTTTTAGGGCAGTTGATTGATGTATTTGTGTTTCAGAAATTAAGAAGAATCACAGGGGCAAAAATGATTTGGCTCAGAGCCACCGGCAGTACCCTGGTTTCTCAATTTATTGATTCATTCGTAGTACTAGGAATAGCTTTTTTCCTGTTTGGCAACTGGTCCATTCAGCAGGTTATTGCCGTGGGAATTGTGAATTACATCTACAAGTTCGTGGTGGCCATAGTTCTCACCCCCCTGCTTTATGTAGGGCACGGATTAATAGACAATTACCTAGGGAAGGAATTTGCAGATAAGATGACAGATGAAGCATCAGCGGACACATCGTTTATTTAATGAATAAAAGACCTATAAGGTTTATAAAACCTTATAGGTTTAGGTTCTCATTTATACTACACCGAAGGTTCAGGTAGGTCATCCGACTTTTTGGTGCTCCACTTCATCAATGGCCCACTGGTCATACTGGTGATTATGGCCATCACCACTAGGGCCACGAAAAGGCGCTCATCTATGAGCCCGTTTTCCAAGGCGATTAACCCCAAAATAATCTCCATGGCGCCCCTGGCATTCATGCCAAAGCCTACAGCCAGGGACTCCTTCATGTCAAAACCTACTCTCCAAGCTCCTAGCCCACTACCTATTATTTTTCCCGCAAAGGAAATGACCAAAACGGCCAAGATAAGCATTATGTCAAAATTGGCAATAAAGTTGATTTTAAGCCCTATGGACACAAAAAACAGGGGGGCGAATATGTTGTTGATAAATTGATGGACGATTTCCTTTGCCCGTTCGGACATGTGTTCACTATCCCCTAAAGCGACCCCAAACAAGAATGCCCCAAATATGGCATGTATTCCCAACCACTCGGTAAAGGCTGCAGCCAAAAAACAAAGCGCAATGGATAAAGAAAGCACACCTCCGGGCCAGGCAAGTTTTTTGTTGATCCAGGGTAAGATACGGTTGACTATGGCCTTCACCACCGTGAGCATAAAAAAGGTGAACAAAAGGGTGAGCCCTATGGTCTGCACCAAAGAAAGGCTACTTGCTTTTCCCATAAAGGATAAAATAACCGAGAAAATCAACCAACCTATGATATCATTCACCATAGCCGCAGCTACGATCAGCATGCCCATTTTGGTTTTAAATAGGTCCAAGTCCATTAAAATCCTCACCACTACCGGCAACGCGGTAATGGACATGGCCGTTCCCATAAATAGGGAAAACAACAGCCGGTTGCCATCCGCTAGCCCAAAAAAGTCCGGAAAGGTATAAGGGAATAGGAACCCGAGTGCAAAGGGCACCACCAGCCCCATCAGGCTGATGCTGATTGCTGCCTTGCCCTGTGACCACACCAGGTGTAACTCCACCTCCAAGCCTGCAATAAAGAGCAAAAGAATTACCGCTATTTGTACAAACCCGTCCAAAGCCATGGCAGACGAGGGGTTATCCATAAACAAGGACTGAAACAAGTCAGGGAAAAGTCCTCCCAATATGGTGGGGCCGAGAAGAATACCCGCCATCAATTCCCCCACTACGGCGGGCTGCTTAAGCTTCCTAGCCCCTTCTGCCAAAAGGCGGGCAAGGATCAGCATGGCAGCTAGCTGTAGTAAAAGATTGATTACCTCATTATGGGAAAGTCCTTCCATGGATGGGGATTATTTTTTGATAATTAAAAGATTACAAGGCAGGTTACCCAAAATATCCTCCATATCGTGAGGAAACAACCTGTCAAAAAAAGTGAGATTCTCTTCCCCCCCTAGTACCAACATATCGGCCTCAATACTTTCGCTGAATTTGGCAAGCTCATGCGCCCACCTTCCCGAGGTCACTTTTATGTTGATATTTAAATCTCCCTTATCGATATCCTTTAAAATGTTTTCTACATAGTGTATTTCATCATTGACCAAGGTTTTCCTCTTTTTGGAAACTTCCTCCTCATTACCCTCACCAATTGTAGCCATTTGAAGGCCGTACATTTTAATTTCATTCAGGATAAAAACCTGCTTGGCCTTTTCCGCTTTACAAAATTCTATACCCTGCTTGATTACATAGGGGGTCTGGGCTAACTGGGTGCCATTAATTACCACCTTGTGAAAGGCAGTGGGCTTTACCATGGGTTCAATCAATACCATCACCGAACATTTCGCCTTTCGGATGATTTTTCTGGCCACGCTCCCTATGAAATAGGTGAAAAGAAACTCCGTCTTCATCGCTCCTATCACCAACAAGTCCACTTTTTGGGCATTGCAATTCTGAATTATCCTCTTTGAAGGCTTGCCTTCATCCCAAATCACCTCTATACTGCCTTTGTCAATCTGGTACTTTTGAAGCAGTTTTTCCAGCTTTTGCTTGTTTTCATCTGTTTCCTTACCAATGTGGATCAGGAGCAAAGTAGCACCATGAAGCTCCTGCAGCCGCTTCACTTCGCAAATCAAAGCCTCACTTCTGGGAGAAAAGGCAATCGCTAGGGCAATTTTCTTAAACATCATCTGAACTATCAGGATTAAAAATTTAAAATAGGTAAAAAACGGTAAACCTCTCTATAATTATATAACTAATAAAACTCCGATTTACTAAAATTATTTTTCATTGCCTTACATAAAGCATGAAATAATTATTAATAAGATATTTTAATTTGAATTAATTTATTCTTATAAAATATAATTACCTAATTGTGCCTTTTTCAAGATCTATCAAGAATTTCCACTTGTTTACTGGCTCTTTGCCTTTTCAGCATTTTGAGTTAATATTGGACATTAACCACTCATTCCACCTTTATACCCTAAAACGAATGGCAAAGGCATTATTGGTAGTAACACTTGCTCTCCTCGCTTTTGATTCCCCTGCCCAGGGAGACTATCCGACCCTCCAAAAAATTGAGCAACGCCTAAAGGACTTAGAAAGTAAATTTGCCGAAGCAAACTTGAAAAGCCTGGGACAGACCTTGGGAGGCAAAGAAATCTGGGCATTGGAAATAGGTACGGGAGACCTCGCTAAAAAACCGGCAATGGTAATCGCAGGAGGAGTGGAAGGTTATCACCTGCTAGGCGTTGAACTTTCCTTACAATTTGCAGAAAAACTCCTAGCAGACCATAAAAATAGCCTGCAAAAATCCACCTTTTATATTTTCCCCAATCTATCCCCTGATGCTTATGAGCAATATTTTTCCTCACTGAAATATGAGCGAAGGGGCAACGCCGTCGAGTTTGACCATGATAGGGACGGGCAGATCAGTGAAGATGGCTATGAAGACCTTAACGGGGATGGGCTTATCACCATGATGCGGGTGGCCACTCCTATAGGGGGCCATGTACCCATGGAAGGCAGGCCCGAACTGTTAAGACCTGCCAAAAAAAACCAGGGGGAAAAAGGACAATACCTCTATCTAAGTGAAGGGACGGACAAAGACAAAGATGGGGATTTAAATGAGGATCCCGAAGAAGGGATTGCATTTAACAAATCACTTACCTATCAATTTCCTGCCTTTGAACCTTTGGCAGGGGATTACCCCGTTTCCCAAGTAGAGTCTAGGCTTTTATTGGATTATTTATATGAGCACCCCAATATTTATACGGTTTTCACTTTCGGGCCTGCCGACAACCTCAGTAAGCCCCTTGCCCATGATTCCCAGAAAGCCTCTCAAAGGGTAGTGACATCCATTCAAAAAGAGGACGAGACCATCAACACATGGATTTCGGAAAAATACAA
Organism: Pleomorphovibrio marinus; assembly: GCF_003347495.1. GTDB lineage: Bacteria > Bacteroidota > Bacteroidia > Cytophagales > Cyclobacteriaceae > Pleomorphovibrio > Pleomorphovibrio marinus. The sequence continues at coordinate 66,585 of NZ_QCXY01000008.1, read as the reverse complement.
GGAACTATTGCCCGATGAGCCCTTCCACAGTGGGAATCAAGGCACAGATGGAGACTTCTTCCAATGGGCCTATTTTCACTTCGGCCGACTAAGCCTAAGTACACCTGGTTGGTTTTTGCCGGGCCTGAAAAACCCAGAAGGAAAAAACCATAGTTCCAAGGAAGCCAACTTCCTTACCTGGGCAGACAGTGTGGGGATGCAGGATGTCACCGTGGCATGGACCAAGGTGGAACACCCCGATTTTCCCGACAATACGGTGGAAGTAGGCGGCATCAAACCCTTTGTCCTTCACAACCCACCATTTGATCAGGTGGATAGCCTGGGTTCCCTCCATAGCGGCTTTATCGCAGCACTTTCGGAAATGCACCCCCAACTGGAATTTATGGATGTTAAAACCAAAGCCTTGGACAGGGGGTTAACACGAATCACAGTGAAATTGCACAACGACGCCCCATTGCCCACACATACCGCACTAGGCCAAAAATCCAGATGGCTCAAGAAGATCAGGGTGGACATTTCTACTGAGGCAGAAAACCTGCTCTCGGGAAATAAAATTACACTAATAGATTATCTGGATGCCTATGGGAGCCAGGAGCTTACCTGGATCGTAAAAGGAAAGGGTGACCTTACTATTCAAGCTGGGGCTCCCCATACCGGTTTCACTTCAATAGATGTCAAGCTGTAATTGCTATTTTTATGAAAAACTTTAGAAAATACACTTATTTACTGGTAGTGACGGGTTTGTTGGTTTCCATTACCCATTTTAGTTTGGCGCAGGAAAAATTCTTTAGGGCGGTAGGAACCCCTCACGATCCCAAGGTTACGGTATCCTGGAACAGGTACCATACCAATGAGGGGTTGCTCGATATCATGAAGGCTATGGAAAAGGCCTATCCGGATTTGGTAAGGCTGGAAAGCATAGGGAAATCCTATGAGGAACGTGATATTTGGATGCTTACCATTTCGGATTTCACCAAAGGGGATCCAGCCCGCAAGCCGGCCATGTATATTGACGGCAACATCCATTCCAACGAATTGCAGGGAACGGAATTCAGCCTATACACCGCATGGTACCTGGTGGAAATGCATGCCGATCTTCCCTTTATCCAGGAATTATTGGAGGATAAAACCTTTTACATTGCCCCAAGCATCAACCCTGATGCCCGCGATCATTTTATCAAAGAACCGAACACACCCCACTCTCCCAGGTCCGGCATGATTAAACTTGACGATGACTTGGATGGGGAAATTGCCGAAGACGGCTTTGATGATTTAAACGAGGACGGGCATATCACCATGATGATTCGGAAATCCCCCACTGGAAGGTATATCAAGGACCAAAGGGATCCTCGAAAGCTCATTCCGGTAGGCCCGGATGAATTAGGGGAATATGAAATGTTGGGCTTTGAGGGGTACGACAGGGATGGGGATGGCCGTGTGAACGAGGACGGGATCGGCTACTATGACCCCAACCGGGATTGGGGATGGAAATGGCAGCCTGATTATGTGCAAAGAGGTGCCTACAAGTATCCCTTTAGCCAACCTGAAAACAGGGCCGTCATGGAATTTGTGATGAAGCACCCCAATATCGCAGGGGCGCAAAGCTACCATAATTATGGGGGCATGATATTAAGAGGTCCAGGGGCAGAAGAAGACTTGGACACTTATAACCAGGAAGATATTCGTATCTATGATGCCATTGCCAAAAAAGGGGAGGAGATGTTGCCGGGTTACGAATACCTTGTTGTCTATAAGGACTTGTATTCGGTGTTCGGCGGTGAACTGGATTGGTTTTATGGAGGAAGGGGCATATACACCTACTCCAATGAGCTGATGACCTCCTATCTGTATTTCCATAAAGATGCAGGACGGGGAAATCAGGATGAGCAAATGAAGGTGGACAAATACCTGACCTTTGGGGATGCCTTTGTGGAATGGGAACCCTATGATCATCCCCAATTTGGGGAAATTGAAGTTGGCGGCTTCAAGAAAAACTTCGGCAGGCTTCACCCAGGGTTTCTTTTGGAACAAGATGCCCACCGCAACATGGCTTTTACGGTTTATCACGGCTATCAAACCCCAAAGCTGGAGGTGATCGATGTAAAGGAAGAACCTCAGGGAGGAGGCATAAAAACCGTTACTGCCACCATAAGGAATGCAAGGCTAATCCCCACCCATTCTAGCCAAGATCTTAAATACAGCATAGAGCGCCCGGATTGGATTAGCCTGGAAGGCCCTGAAGTGCTGGCAGCTATGGTCGTGACCGATGAGGATTTCAACAAGGTGGAGGAACAGACCTTTGAACCGCATAAGCTGAGGGTTAAGAATATTCCAGGTATGGGAATGGTAAAAGTACGCTGGGTGGTAAAAGGAAACCTGGCCTACCGCATACAGGTAGATTCTGCCAAGGGAGGTGTTACGAGTTGGGAGAAATAAACGTGAGTATAAATAAGCTCTGGGTGTAGATTGCATCCACATCCCTCCTATCTATTGGCGTACGTCAGCGAGGCATTTGTAATGGCGGTATAAACTGAGTACACGAAAACACGTCTTTTAAAACAGATAAATCAAGCCATTGCAAATGGCTTATTGGAATGCTTTATTGGAATTTAGGTTCCGAAATAGTAGGGTGAAGTTACAAACTTCACCCAGCGCAAACTGCATCCACACCACACTGGGTGTAGATTGCATCTACATCCCTCCTATCTATTGGCGTACGTCAGCAAGGCATTTGTAATGCCGGATTAAGTTAGAATACGCAAAAAGCATCTTTGAAAAAGGTAAATCATGCCATTTAATATGGCTTTTTTGAATGTTTTATTGGAATTGATGTTCCGAAATAGTGGGGTAAAGTTGCAAACTTCACTCAGCGTAGTCGGAAAAACGATCCATTTACCGCTACTGACTGCTGCCTGTCAAATAAACCTTTTTTGAAAAGCAATCGAATGCCTATATTACCATGGTCAAAAAATAACCTCAACATGTCTACCAGAAGAAAATTCCTATACACCTCGGCACTTGGTGTCACGGGCTTAAGCCTGTCTCCCTTTTCCATAAAAGGAGCACCTAACATCCTCCGCCATTTCAACAAGCCCAACTCCAAAATCAACGGGGTGCAAATTGGATGCATCACCTATTCCTTTCGCTCCCTTCCCGACCAAAGTGCTGAAGCCACATTGCAATATGTGAAGGACTGCGGCATTAATGCCATCGAACTTATGGGCGGTCCCGCTGAAGGCTTTGCAGGGATGCCGGAATCTCCCATTAATCGCTCCAGGTTGTTTCAACTAGGAGGTAAGGAACGAAGGGGGGAAACGCTTTCCCAAGAGGAAAAAAAGGAGTTTGATTCCTTGAAAAAAGAGGCAGAGGCATATTCAAAGGTGGTGGCTGAGTGGCGTGCAAAGACAGACTTTAGAAAATTCGAACAGCTCCGCAAAATGTACAAAGATGCCGGAGTAAGCATCTACGCCTTTAAACCCAGTGCCTTTGGGAAAACCAACACGGACCAGGAAATCCACTATGGCATGAAGGCCGCAAAGGCACTGGGAGCATCCCATGTGACACTGGAACATCCCGCTGACGATGTGCATACCCGAAAACTGGGCAAGATGGGGGAAATCAATAAAATGTATGTGGCCTACCATGGGCATGAACAGCAAACTTTTACCTTTTGGGATACCGCCTTGGCCCAAAGCCCCAGAAACGCATTAAATTTCGATGCAGGCCATTATGTGGCTGCGGGCCATACAGATATGATGGAACTGATCCAAAAACAGCATAAGCGTATATCCAGTATACATATCAAGGACAGACAGACCCCTGAAAACGGCAAAGGAAACCTGCCTTGGGGAGAGGGAGACACCCCAATACCTGAAATCCTTCAGAGGATGCAAAAAAACAAACATAAGTTCCCTGCGTCCATTGAGTTGGAACACCAGATTCCAGAGGGTTCAGATGCCATAAAGGAGGTACAGAACTGTCTGGAGTTTTGTAAAAGGGCGTTAACGTAGGATGATTGAGTGAGGAGGTAATCCAGTGAATAGGTGTGTCTCGTCCTTTGGTTGTAGGAGGTCAATCCAGAGCAGGGTAGGACCATGGGAGCAACTCTCCCCTGTTTTTTTATCAAATAGCATTTAGGGGGAAAATCATCTTTTTTGACCTATTATTCGCACTGTAGTTGAATCCGTTCTTTGGGACCCGAGGTACGGTTCAAGCTAATTCCAGTAACCATTACATCCTATAGGGTAAGTTTAGGTACCAATCATTAATCTCCCTAAAAAAAGAGGCCACCTTTCATACGATCGCCCCTTTTACTAATTATGTTCAAAAACTACCTCATCCTCCCGCATCACAGAATATTTTATAGAACGCAAAAAACAGCTAAGGTACCGGATATACTGGCTGATTAAGCTTCTAGCTAACCTGATTGGTCCGCTATGATCCAGGATTTATAGAGGCTTGTCGCAAGAAATCATCATAATCACGGTCAAACTGAACCGGTCAGAGAAGGATTTCTCCCTTCCTCTTATTATTTTCTTTATTGGCGTCTTTAGAATTAATAATCAAGCGATATTTTAGCCTACCCTTTTTATGGAAGGGGCTGAATTTTACGCCAGAGGTATACACTACACTCTTTCCTGCCTCAAGCCCGTCAGTATCGGTGTCAAAGCTGACCATCTTTCCGTTTACTTTAAAAAAGACCATATAGCTCCCCTCGGGAGCATCTATATCTCCAACATTCGATATGCGGTAGGAAAAATACCGTTGTCCGTTATCGGTCTTATGGCAAACCACCTCAGAGGCCTCCAGGTCATACCCTACATACTCTTGCTGATCATCTACCCATTGGGTAGGAAACAAAATCAAACTTGTCAGCAATCCCATTAAAATAGTCATAGTGAAAAGGTTTTAAAACTGTTAATAATAATTTCAAAAATAAAAAAAAGCCCGCAATATCCTTGCGGGCCTATACTATTAAATTTCAAATTACTGTCCTGGGGTTACACCTTCAGCACCTGTATCTTCTATGCCAAGTTTCTCCAACACCAACTCTGTAAACGGATCGTCATCTTTGGTATAGAGCAGGATTGGGGAACCATTTTCAGTACCCTCTGAAAACACGTGAGTATAGTTGTTCTCAGCCGCTACTGAATTGATGGCGTTAAACACCTTTTCCTGCACCGGCTCCAAAAGCTCCTGCAACTTCCGCTGGTAGGAAGTCTGGGCATCCTCCCTGAACTTTTGAAGATCTTGTTCCAGCTTTGCCAGTTCTTGTCTCTTCTGGTTCATAGCATCTTCGGTCATTGTTTCTGCGGATTGTTGGAAGGTTTGCACCTGCCGTTGGAAATCCTGACTTTTGGTCTGCATCTGCTGCCCCAATTGATTGCTATAATCTTGAATATCAGCATCTATTTGTTCCATTTCTGGCATCAAGCTCATGATATACTGTACATTGGTATATCCGACTTTCATTTCTTGCGCCGAGGCTACAAATCCAACGCATAGCATAGCAAATGCTGATAGGATGATTCTTGCTTTCATAATGTTAATTTTTGTTATTTATTCGTTTTCGTCTTCTAATCCTAATTCTTCCAATACAAATTCGGTGTAATCATGCCTGGGATCGGTGTAAATAATAGCCGTTGGGCTGGAAGCCTTGTCAAAGAGCATAGCGATGTTGTTCCTCTTCGACACCCTGTCAATGGCATCATACACCTTGGATTGCAGCGGTTGCAACAATTCTGTCTGCTTCTGATAAAACTGCCCCTTTACCCCAAAAATCCTGTTTTTGAAGGCGGTTGCCGCCTTTTCTTTTTCCTTGATCACTGCCATTCTCTCCTCGTACATTTCCTCAGTGAGCAAGACTTCCTCTGCCTTGAGGTCATTGTAGAGTTCCTTTATCTCACTCTCCAATTTTTGTGCCTCTTTTTTCCATTCATCCCCCAAGGCCTGCAGCTCATCCTGAATCTGCTTGTACTCCGGATGCTTGTTCAAGATAAACTCCGTATCCACATAGCCTACTTTCTGTGCCTTTGCCCCTGCCGAGAAAAGAAGGAGCAAAAGTAACAATTTCAGGCATTTTTCCATAATTATCTGAATTGCTGTCCAATGGTAAAGTGAAACATTCCTCCACTCGGTCCGGGATTGGGGTTCGCTAAGGACGGAACGGCATCGAAACCATACCCCCAGTCAATCCCCAACAACCCAAAGGCTGGCATAAATATCCTGGCACCAAACCCGGCCGACTTCTTGAGGTCATACGGATTAAAGTCACCATAGTTGCCCCAGTTGTTGCCGGCCTCTGCAAATCCAAGGAGGAAAATTGTAGCCGATGGGTTGGGGGATACCAGGAACCGCAACTCCATCACATGCTTGTTATATACCACACCTCCATAGGGAATGGGAGCCCCTGGTTGACCCCTGAAGTCCCTACCCGGTGTAATGGACTGATTCTCATATCCTCTTAAGCCAATGATTTCTTGGCCTAAGGCAAAGTTCATCATATTCATGCCATCTCCCCCAAGTACAAATCGCTCAAGTGGAATAATCCCTATCTCGTTTCCATAAGACCCCACAAATCCCATATGAGTCCTTGCGCTCAGTACCAACTTGTTAGAGCCAAAAAGGGGTGTGTACAAAGATGCATCAAACATCCATTTGTGGTATTCCAACCAAGCGTATTTCTCCTCATCTGATGATTCCCTATTGACATTGGGGTTCATGGAGGTATAAGGGGGGGTCAAGGTAGCGCTCAAGGTGATGTTTGACCCAAACCTTGGATAGATGGGGTTGTCTATATTATTTCTGGTTACAGTGGTATTCAAGGCCACACTCCTGGCCATCCCTGTATTATAGGTAAGCCCAAAGAAATTGCCGTATTCGTCAAAATCATATACTTGGAACTGCAGGGAATTACTTATCTGGAAGTAATCATCCGGCCATGTTACCCTTTTTGCTAACCCAATCGTGGCACCAGTGATCTTGAAGGACCCAAGTTCTTGCATGGGGTTCATTTGGTTGAAAAAATCCAGTTGTCTTTGTACAGAGTGGTTAAAACTTATACTAAGTGCATTTGGCTTTTTTCCTCCAAACCAGGGTTCAGATAAGGATATGCTGTAATTTTGAAAGCTTCTTCCATTGGCCTGCACCCTTAAACTAAGTTTCTGGCCGTCTCCCGTTGGCAAGGGCCTCCACTTGCTGAAGTCCTTGATATTTCGAATGGAAAAGTTGTTGAAACTCAATCCTACCGTTCCCACGAATCCAAACAAGCCTCCCCAGCCGCCGGAAAGTTCAATTTGGTCATTAGGCCGCTCCTCAAGTTTAAAAACGATATCCACAGTGGCCTCCTCAAAATTGGGACGCATGTCGGGTTCTATGTTTTCCGGGTCGAAATATCCGATCTGGGAAAGCTCCCTGATAGTCCTTACCAAGGCACTCCTGTTGAACTTTTGCCCGGGAAGTATTCGTATTTCACGCATGACCACGTGGTCACTGGTACGTTCATTACCCTCAATGGAAACACTGTTTACCGTAACCTGTGGCCCCTCAAAAATCCTCATTTCTATATCTATGGAATCTGCCTCCACATTTATTTCCACGGGATCAATGGTGAAAAAGAGGTAACCGTCATCCTGATAGAGGGAACTTACATCATCCCCTCTCTGTGGATCGTAATTGAGCCGCTTGTCCAGCTTTTCTTTATTATATACATCTCCCTTGTAGATGCCTAGTTTTGCCAGAAGCACCTCATCGGCATGGATATAATTCCCGGAAAAACTGATGTTTCTGTAATAGTATTGCCTGCCTTCCTCAATGTCAAGATCAATATTAATCCGGTCCTGGTCAAAACTGTAGACGGAATCCCTTAAAATTTCCGCATCCCTGTATCCTCGGCTGTTGTAGAAGTCAATCACCTTCCGTTTGTCATCGCGGTAGTCATTCCGCACAAACTTGGACCCACTGAAGAAATTCAGCTTAAAGTTTTTGTGTATATATTCCTTGATTTCTTCCTCTGTGACGGGATTTCTGTACACCACCACTTCTTTGGCCCTTTTTGGGGTGATATTAAGGAGCCTAGACACCAAATCCTTGAAAAAATAAACCCTGGCATGCTCGTTGGTGCCTTTCATTCTTTTTTTCACTTTGGCATCGGGAATATTTTCGTTGCCCGCAATCTTAATTTCGTTGATCCTGACCTTTGACTTCTTGTCCACCTCAAAACGCAACTTCACTGAATTGGGAAGGGTGGTATCCCTTTCCTGGATCACCTTTACTTCGGTATTCAGGAAGCCCTTATCCACGAAGTAATCCTTAATATTTCTCTGGGCATTATTGAGCAGGTCATCCCTTACTACCCTACCCCTAATGGATACCTTATCCTTTAGTTCTCCTTCTTGCGTTTTATTTACCCCTGTAAATTCTACCCGGCTAAACCTAGGCCTCTCCGTGAGATCCAGCAGTAAATGAATGTCATCCCCTTCTATTTTGGTGACCAGTATCTTTACGTCACCGATGATACCTTGTCTCCATAGTTTTTTCAAGGCAGTGGAAATTGCATCGCCTGGGACAGTGATTTCATCATCCACCCTTAAGCCGGCCAAGGATATAATGGCGGTTTCGTCCAATGTGGCAAGACCTACTGCCTTAATCTCAGCGATCCGGAATTTCTTAGGATCTGAATAATCCAGATCTATGATGTTTACGGGCTGTTGACGCGCGTACCTGCTTTGCCCCAAACGGATTTGGGCTTCTGCAATCCCCGCCAGAAGCAATAGTAAAAGGATAAATAAACTTCTTTTCATCAACTTTTAAGGTTTAATCTGCGCCCCTGTCTTTCCAAATCGTCGTTCACGCCTTTGGTAAGCCAGTATAGCTTCATGAAGGTGCTCTTTACGGAAGTCCGGCCAAAGCACCTCTGTAAAATACAGCTCGGTGTAGGCCAGCTGCCAAAGCATGAAATTGCTTATCCGCAGCTCCCCACTAGTTCTTATCAATAATTCCGGGTCTGGAATATTTGACGTATTCAAATATTCCCCAATCAAACCCGGGGTAATTTCTTCACTTTTCAGTGTCCCTTGATCTACTTTTTTGACAATTTCTTTAACCGCTTCCGTGATTTCCCATCGTCCGCTGTAGCTAAGGGCCAAAACTACGGTGAGTCCGGTATTGCTCTTGGTCTCATTTTTGCTCCATTCCAAGTGCTGCTGGCACTTAGAAGGGAGGCTTTGGACGTCCCCAATGCTATTTAGCCGGATGTTGTTCTTCATCATGGTGGGTACCTCATCTTTAATGGCCTGCACTAGCAGTTCCATTAATGCTTCAATTTCATCTTGGGGCCTGGACCAATTTTCCGTCGAGAATGCATAAAGAGTGATGTATTTCACACCTAGCTCTGCAGCTGCCTCTATGGATTCCCTTACTGCAGTCATGGCATTCTTGTGACCAAATATCCGCATGGCTCCTTTTTTTTGAGCCCAACGGCCATTTCCATCCATGATTATAGCTATATGTTGGGGAATTTTACTATGGTCCAGTTTATCCTTCATTCTAACGCACAATCCTAGCCAATCATTTTTCGAGGTACAAAAATGATCATTCTTTTTGTAAATTCTACCTTAACGGCTAATTATTAATCGTTAAAGCTAGTTAAAGCATTTTACTTGGTGAAAGGAATAACTGAGGCTGATTCCCAAAAAATAATACCAATCCCTGTCCGCTATGTTGCCAAAATTAAAGGCGTTGGGGTTTACCATTGGTTCTCCGGTGTCGGGGTTGTCTACAAACCTGGGATAATAGATTTCCTCATTGTTAATTTTATCCAGATTGTCTGTGAAGGTCGCCCTTATTCCTGCTTCAAGAGAAAGGAAAAGTCGGTCTTTTAATTTGTATTTTATCCCCATACCAAAGGGTATCACCGGGGTCCCTGCCCTGTATCTTTGGTCAGAAGGATCAGCCTGAAAAGCCATCCCATTCCCAAAAAACATCCCATATCCAAGTCCGAAGAATCCATAGGGGGAATATCGGTGCCTGGATTGGTAGGCAAGATAATCAATAAAATGGAACTCCATCACTGCCGATGCCTCCAGCATTGTCCCATTAAAATAGGCATTCCTGGAAAGTGCCACAGGGTCAATGGGCCGTACACTATCCGCTGCATTTAGCCTTGCCACAGATATGCCTGCCCTGAGGGTCCACGCATTGTCAAAATTTCGTCTGCCAAACAACGTCCCTTGAAGTCCTATCTGGGTGGGGTCAATTCTCCGGATAATGTCGCCGGTGTAAGTGGCGCCCCCCAGGCCAAATCCCACTTCGTACTGCTGCGCGCTTGCCTGGCCGGTATGAAAGAACCAGACCAACAAGCAACCCAAACAGGTAAATGTATTACGTAGCTTATACCTCAAGTTGATGCAATTTATAACTAACCAAACGAATAAAAAACCAGGTCTATTATTTGACGGGTTAAATTTTGTTAAAACTAGTTTCTCATGTCAAATCCCCAATTTAGTTTCTGTCTTAGGGTGTCAAAGAAACTGTAATCGTGACATTTCACTAGTTTGGCAACAAACGATTCTTTTCTGATTTTCAACCCAATAGATGCGTCAATAGCTGTGGATCTGGAATCCAAAGATACCAAGAATTTTTCGCTTCTTCCTTCAATTTTAAAGGTGATTTCGCTTTCGTCGGAAACCACCATAGGTCTTACGTTAAGGTTGTGCGGGCTCACGGGAGTAATCACGAAATTTTTGGCAGCAGGACTGATGAGCGGCCCCCCGCAGCTAAGGGAATAACCCGTGCTGCCTGTAGGGGTAGAGACGATTAGGCCATCTGCCCAATAGCTATTCAGATACTCTCCGTCCAAATAAGTGTGCACTGTGATCATGGAAGAGGTATCCCGCTTATGGATGGTGAATTCATTAAGACCGAAATTAAGCCCCCCAAATATATCTGCCCCGGCTTCCAGCCTCACTAAGGCACGGGATTCAAGGTCATATGCCTTTTCTGCAAGTACCTTTACCGCCATCTTTAAATCATCCTTGGCAATGGTGGACAAGAATCCTAGCCTACCCGTGTTTATTCCCATAATGGGGATTTCATACTCCCCTACCATACAAACCGCATCCAATAAGGTCCCATCCCCACCTATGGAGACAAATATATCCATTTGGCTAATTTCCTCCCTGGTTTCCAGAACTTCGAACCCCTTGGTGGGAAGATTCCAAGAGCTTACAGATTTCCTGAATCTTGGTGTGATGTACAATTGAAATTCATGGTCTCGGAGTAAGTGGATCAACTTCTCTATATAAGGTTTAAATTCGGGGGCAAAACCTAGGCCGTGGAGTATTACCTTCATGAGGGTAGTTAAATATCCAAAAATCGCAGCAGGTTGCCCAAACGGTCCTGATCACTGGAGATACCTGCGTCTTCCTGATAATGGTCAATTACTTTATATCCAAATCGTTCCAGAGTGGCCTTAATATGGCGAAGTTCTACCTGGTCTATTTTGAGTGTAACTTTAATCTTGCTGTCGTCCAAGGGGTCACTGGAAATGAAACTGCTCAAAATTTTCGCGTTTTCAGACTCTACTATCCTTGCAATGTCATACAGGCTATAGTCGGTCATAAACATCGAAAGTATCAGTACTCCTCCCTGAGATTGAATGGAAATCGAATTGGTAAAGGCGGAAATGGCATCTTCAATGGTAACCACCCCATGGTAAACCATATCCCTGTCTATTACTGCCACCATGGAGGTCTGGTTTTCGGAAGAAACACGCAACACCTCATAGATGTGCCTGTCCAAATAGACAAAGCAGTTTTGGGCCAAAAGCTCCACTTCTTCTATGCTTAGCTCGGGATTGTTGATTTCATAAATCATATCATCGGTAATCAGCCCCAAAAATTTCCCCTCATGCACCACTGGCAATACATCTGTCCGGATTTCCTCCATCCATACCAATGCCATTTTCACCTTATCAGTGAATTTTAAGGGAGGGATCAGATTATTAATAAATTCGTAGGCTTGCATATATCTCCTAAAGTTATCAAAATGTACTAAAAAATAAAACGGGACACAACCACCCAATGTTCAAAGACAGGTATTTTTCTTAAAAAAGCCTTAATCCAATAGAATTGCCTTTTCAAAGGTTTCCGTAAAAGTAGACACCCAGTGTGCAATCATTTGCTCTCCGTATTCGGTAAGGTGAGCCTCCGGGTGAAATTGAATGCCCATGATGGGTAAGGTAAGATGTTTAATCCCCATTACCTCCCCCTCAGGGCCTTCCAGGGTAAGTTTTAGGCAGTCGGGCAACTTATCTAGCACCAGGGAATGATACCTGGTCACCTGAAACCGGTTAGGGATATGCTGAAACACCTTGGGAAGGCTTACCTGAGTGACGAAACGCACCTTGCCATGCATGGGTTTATTTCCTTCCCTTAATTGGGCTCCAAAGTAGTGGCCAATTGCCTGGTGCCCCAAACAAACCCCTAGAACAGGCAGCTTATCATGAAAATAGTCCAAAATGGACAACAAGTTCCCTGCATCCTCTGGCCTACCTGGACCCGGAGAAAGTACCAGTCCAGAATATCTCTTGTCCTTGAGGTCTTCCAGGTCCACATTGTTCCTTACTACCTCCAGAGCCACACCGGTCCTTCGAAGATAATCGGCCAGCATATGGGAGAAAGAATCAAAATTATCAATTAGTAGTATCACCTGAACTGGAGTTAACCATATCCCTAATAGTGGCTATGGTGGTTTCAATTATGGGCGTATAATTATCCAGGAGACTGACCAATGTGGGAGCCACTGGTAAAATTATTGGGAACAACACAGACCCCTTTGTCATTTGTTCTGGTAAATGAAACTCAAAGGCATGTGCTACCCAAAACAAGAGACTTATCATGATGGCCCATTTCACCATTCCCAGCAAGGCTCCCGCAAAACTATCGAAAGCTCCAAGAAGGGTTAAATAAAGTACCCTTTTCAGGATATATGCCAGAATCCGGATAGATACCGTGACCACAAGAAAAATAATCACAAAGGAAACAAAAGGCAGCATAAAACTAAGACTCTGCACCCTTTCCGAAAGCATTTCGGCACCCCAATGCATAAACCTGAAGGCCACTACTATTCCGATAAAAAAAGCGAGTATGGAAAGCAGCCCAATAAAGAGCCCCTGTCTAAAGCCGCTATAGCCCCCAATGCAGAGCAGGACCAATATCAGAATATCTACGGAACTCAATAATTAGGCGAGCAGCTCTTTGACTTTTTGAGAAATAGCTTTGCCATCTGCCCTGCCGGCCAGCTTTTTAGTGGCCGCACCCATTGCCTTCCCCATATCCTGAGGGCCGGAAGCTCCTACTTCCTGCAGGATTATCTTCAGCTCCTTTTCTAGTTCCTCTTCACTCAGTTGCTTGGGCAAAAACTCCTCGATAACGCTAAGCTCCCCCAGTTCCAGTTCGGCCAGATCATTCCGGTTTTGCTGCTGAAAGATTTCTGCAGACTCCCTTCTTTGTTTGGCAGCCTTAGTCAAAAGCTTCAGTTCCTCCTCTTCGGAAATTCCCTTTTCTGACCCTTTGGTTTCTTCCAGAAGTATCAGTGACTTGATGGCCCTTAGGGCGCGAAGCCTGTCGCGGTCTTTTGAGCGCATGGCCTCCTTGATTTCGGATTCAATGTTTTGTTTTAAACTCATCATTAAAGCGGATAAAGGTGGAACGTGACAACCACCATTCATGTTTTCAATTCATACTTGATCGGGCGAATCTCTAAGAATTGCCCTATTTTTGTCGCAGGCTTGGCGTATATTTGAGTCTGCGAAGCTCACAAAATTAACGGATAATTTACAATATGACGAAACTCAGCGTAAATATTAATAAAGTGGCCACCCTAAGAAACGCAAGGGGAGGCAATAACCCCGACCTTATCCAAGTAGCCAAGGATGCCGAAAGATTCGGTGCCCAGGGAATCACTATCCACCCAAGACCGGACGAAAGGCATATCCGTTATGATGATGTGATGGCACTCAAGGACACAGTAACTACGGAATTTAACATAGAGGGTTACCCAGATAAGAGATACATGGAAATAGTCCGGTTGGCCAAACCTCATCAAGCTACTTTGGTGCCGGACCCACCAGAGGCTCTTACCTCCAATACCGGTTGGGACACCATTACTTTCCAAGGAATGCTTAAGGACATCATTGCAGAGTTGCAGGAAACCGGTGTAAGAACCTCTATTTTTATCAATCCCGACCCAAAATACTTCGAACCCGCAAAAACAACAGGAACGGACAGAGTGGAACTTTATACAGAGCCCTATGCAAGCCACTTTCACCAAGACAAAGAAAAGGCCGTTGCCCCCTACGTCACAGTGGCCAATCTGGCTAAAGAACTAGGCTTGGGAATAAACGCCGGCCATGACCTTGATTTGCATAATTTGAAATTTCTCAAGGAAAAAATCCCTTTTATGGATGAAGTTTCCATTGGGCATGCTCTCATTTGCGACGCCCTTTACTATGGCCTGGAAAACACCATCCAAATGTACAGAAGACAACTTGAGTCCTAAAGGGACCTTAGCTTTTATCCAATCCACCTACTTTAAACTTGATGAAGTCGAACATGCATACAGTAATACACCGAGGGATTATCATGTCGAGATTCCTTTCGATAGTTTTCGAAAGTGCCGTTAAAAACCAATTACAAACACATGCAACTCAACTTTAGAAAATCGGGCGAAGGCCCTCCACTCATCATACTGCACGGGCTTTTTGGCTCTGCTGATAACTGGATGAGCATTGCCAAAAGTTTGGAAAAAGAATTCACCCTTTTTCTTGTTGACCAGCGTAACCATGGTGATTCTGGACATGCAGAAGAATGGGATTACCAGGTGATGGTAGAAGACCTTAAGGAGTGGATGACGGAGCAGGGGCTGGAAAAAGCGCATCTTATGGGGCACTCCATGGGTGGGAAGACTGCCATGAATTTTGCCCTCAGTTACCCGGAAAAGGTGGACAGATTGATCATCGCGGACATGGCTCCCAGAGAATATCCCATTCATCACCAAACTATTCTGGAGGGGTTAAATGCCGTGGATTTGGAAAAAATAAAAACAAGAAACGAAGCCGAGGAGGCGATGAAAGCCCATATTCCCGAAGCAGGCATCCGGCAGTTTCTCCTTAAAAGCCTCACCAGAAACAATGGTAGCTTTGCCTGGAAAATAAACCTTCCTGTGATCACCGAAAAAATTGAAAACGTGGGAGAGGCCATTACAAGTAAGAATACCTTCGAAGGGGTGACTCTATTTATGGGTGGCGCAAATTCGGACTATATCCAGGATAAGGACCGGGAGGATATTGACAAGTATTTCCCGGAAAACCATGTAATTCATATCAAAAATGCCGGTCATTGGCTTCATGCGGAGCAGCCGCAGGCGGTGGTGGACACCATCAAGGCCTTTCTGAAATAAAAAGTTGGCATATATTGTGCCTCACTAAATAATGGAAACTATTATCCAAGTACTGCTCAACAAAGAACTGCTGGTTTAATATATGGATAGTGGCCATATCTTGTCCCAGCCTGCCCCTGTCTGCCCGAACTTGCTTCGGGGGACTCGTTTCGGGAGAATCTCGCAATACCTAGGAGGGGTTCTCCTCATGCTCGATTTCAGTGGTACTTATAGATAACCGGAATAATGACTAATTTGATACTACAAATAACTTCCTAAAATTATGAATATTGGAGACAGGGTAAGACTTCTCAGGGGTACTGAGGAAGGGGTAATCACCAAACTGTCACCCGGTGGTCAAGTGGAAATTGAAATTGAGGAAGGGTTCAGAATACCTGCCCTCAAGTCAGAAGTGGTGCTCATCCACCAAGCAGAACGGGATCACTTTGGCACAAAAGAAGTAAAGGAGGAGGTATGGGAGCCGAAAGTCAGGCGCGATAGTAAAGATCAGGCCCAATTTGGGGTGTTTTTGGCATACCTTCCCTATAATGACCAGCATCATGGCGTGCATTTGATCAACAACCAGGAAAAGGATATTTTATTTTATGTAGCTGAAACCCATGGTGCTAATTCAAAAACTTTGTCTGCGGGGGTCTTAAAATCCAAGCAACATCAAAGAATCGATGAGAGGTCCATTAAAGATTTTGAGTCGTGGCCAACTCTTCATTTTCAGTTTATCCCACTCAACCAGCGAATGGAGATAACTTTAGCACCATTCGAAAGAAAGGTTAAATTTAAGGCCTCCGCCTTTTTCAAAAGCAAAAAGAAAGCACCGCTTATGGAAAAAGAGGCTTATGTCTTCCAACTTAACGAACATACCAAGCCCTTGGATATAAAGGCACTGAACCAGTCCCTCAACGAGGAAGAACCCCATGTAGTAAGCTCGGGTACCTCTAGCCGCCCCCCAGCTGAAGTGGACTTGCACATTGAGAAAATTGAACCAAATCACCAGCAGCTGAGCAATTCAGAAAAATTAAGGCTTCAACTTGAGGCCTTCGAAAAAAACATTAATCTTGCCATTGTTTCCGGCAGTGATGAAATTACGTTTATCCATGGAATTGGAAACGGAGTATTGCGAAGGGAAATCCACAAGCGCCTGAGTGGATTGAAGCATATCGAATATTTTCAAGACGCCCACAAAAGTAATTTTGGTTATGGCGCTACCCGGGTTAAAATTCAATAGCCATGGAAACTGAGCAAAAGACCTTGCTTCACCATTTTGAACTTCAAATGGATGTAGCTAAAGCCCTATTTCTGGAGCTTGCCAAGAAAATTAAATCAAAAAAGGTCATCCCCTTGGAAAGCAGGCTTTTTGCCTGTGGCCTCTATTTAAACCTTTTGGCAAAGATACATTTTGAGGAAAAAAGGTTGGTCAGCAAAATCTTCTCTCCATTTGAAGATCTGCTTAAAAACCTGAAGAAAGCGCACCATATCAAGATCATTGAAGAAGCCTTTATCAGCAATGTAGCTTCGGTGAATGGAAAATATCTGGAGTATAGCCGTTTTATCCTCTCGGATAAAAAGAGGGTTTATGCCAAACTTTTTGATCTGATCATTTCCACTCCCTTGAGCGTATGGGAGGAGTTTTTTTTACAAGTGGCCAAAAGGTCGCAATCCTTGACCCCTTTACAAGTGAATACAGCAAGTCATCAGATTATTAACGATGAATTGGAAGGGGTGGATCATGCTGCAAAGCAACACCTCGATGCTACGAGGATCAAGGAGATATATGAAGGTTTGCAGGCTATTATAGAAGTAGAGAAAATAAGGGTTTCCATGAACCTGAACCCTGTTTTCACCCCAAATATACTCCAAGAAATGGACCAGCTTACCAAAGACCTCTATTATTGGTACAAAAGTCACCTGTTGCTTCAGCACCTCAGCCATTTCCTTCGGGATAAGGAAGAAATAGCCGAACCTTATCTAAAATTATTGAAAGGAATAAGGAAAAACCAAAAAGCCTTTACCCTCAAAATAAAAAAAGACTGGGAATCCTTGATCGAAAGGATGGGCAACTAGATGGCATTCATCGCCGTAGCCATGTCATTTTTCAAATCCTCGGCGTCTTCAATTCCCACACTTAGCCTGATAAGCGAATCGGTAAGTCCCACTTTTTCCCTTTCGCTTTTGGGGATACTGGCATGGGTCATGGTGGCGGGATGTCCACATAGTGACTCCACCCCTCCCAGGGATTCGGCCAGGGAAAACAATTTCAGGTTTTCCATAAGTTTGATGGCATCAGCAAGCTTATCTCCCTTTAGGGTAAAGGAAATCATGCCTCCAAAGTCCCTCATTTGTGACGCTGCAATTCTGTGGTTTGGGTGATCTTCAAAACCTGGCCAAAATACTTTCTCTACTTTCGGGTGGTTTTTCAGAAAAGCAGCAATGGTTTTACCATTCTGGCTGTGCCTTTCCATCCGCAAATGCAGGGTTTTGATGCCCCTTAGCACCAAAAAGCAATCTTGTGGGCCAGGAACCCCTCCACAAGAATTTTGTAAAAAAGCCAAATCCTCAGCAAGCTTGGCATCGTTTACCACGATAGCACCCATCACCACATCCGAATGACCTGCCAAGTACTTGGTGACAGAGTGCATCACGATATCCGCTCCTAAATCCAGGGGGTTTTGCAAAAAGGGAGTGGCAAAAGTGTTGTCCACGGCTAAAAGGAGTCCCTTTTCCTTTGCCAATCCTGCAACTTTCCTGATATCCACAATTTGCATCATGGGGTTGGTAGGGGTTTCTACCCAAATCATTTTAGTCTTATCATTCACCTTGGCGGCAATAAGGTCCAATTCATCCATAGGGACAAAATGAAATTTTATGCCGAATCTTTGGAACACCTTTGTGAATATCCTGTAGGTGCCTCCATAAAGATCACTCGTACTTATAACTTCGTCGCCGGGATTCAGCAATTTGACAATGGCGTCTATTGCTGCCATTCCAGATGAAAAGCAAAGTCCAAACTTCCCGTTTTCAAGGGCAGCAATATTCTCCTGAAGTGCGGCTCTGGTAGGGTTTTGTGTCCGGGAATATTCATACCCCTGATGGTCTCCGGGGGATCTTTGAACGTAAGTGCTGGTTTGAAAGATGGGTGTCATAATAGCCCCAGTGGAGGGGTCCGGCTTAATGCCTGCATGGATAGCTTTTGTGCCAAATTTCATAGAGGTGAAACGTATTTGTTGTTTTCAAAGCTGCAATAAACAGCAAATTTCGGGAAATGCATATACAAGTTCCTTCTTATAGGTCCTTTGATCCGACAATTCCCCCAAAAACTTTTATAGCTTTGTCCAAATATGATTAAAATCCCGTCTATTTTCAAACAACTCCACCTCCTTTTTCAACGCCATCCTGGGGTTTTTATCCCTGTCGCCTATGCCCTTACTTTGCCAAGTATAGGTGCATTGCTGACCCTGAATTATCTTTTGGGACTGGATATCAAGCCATGGGAGCTGGAAACCAATCAAGGGTGGCGACCATTATTGTTTGTGATAGCAAGCGCTTCCGCTATGGGCCTTGCGCTTTTGCCCACTACCTTCGTTTCCGTTTTGACCGGACTTATTTGGGGCTGGGAATATTTTGTACTTCTCATTATTGCATATACCCTGGGCACCATACTGGGTTATTATACAGGAAGTGTCTTCACCAGGGACCAATTAAACCCTTTGCTTCAGCCATTCCCAAAGGCAAAAAAACTGGTAGAGACCAATTCCGAAAAACCTGCCCACCTAATTTTCCTTATCCGACTTAGTCCCGTAATTCCTTTTGCCTTGTCCAACATCCTGTTTTCCTTAATGAATATCCCCATAAAAAAGGTGGTTTGGTGGGGTCTTTTGGGAATGCTTCCCCGAACCAGTATCGCTTTTTTTACCGGTACTTTAGCAGCCGGCATTTTTCAGGCTTTCAGTGAGGGTAAACAAGAATGGGAATGGATAGCCATTTTACTACTTTTGGCCATCAGCACTTACGGATTAATTCGCTTATTTAAAAGGTAGCCAATCTGAGAATAAACCCTTTACCCAAAAAAAGGCGGATCTTTGACCCGCCTTTTAAACATACTCAATACTAATCTTACTATTTATTCTGGCAACAATACCTGGTCAATCACATGGATAACACCATTGGTGGCATGAACATTAAGTAAATCCGGAACTAGGCCCGAATCGTTGATTTCAAGATCGCTGAGGTTAACGGTAAGTTCAGTACCCTCAAGTGTAGGTAATGTCAAACCTTCTCTCAAATCCTGGGAAAACGACCTTGCAGGCACTACGTGGTAGGTGAGCACAGCGGTTAGCAATTCCAGATCTATATCCTCATACCCATCTACTTCCAAAACCTCGTACAAGGCCTCAAATGCAGCATCAGTTGGAGCAAAAACGGTAAGGTTATCTTCAAAGCCTCCACCTACAGCATCTACCAAATTAGCCCTTTGTAATGCACCCACAAGTTGGGTAAACTGAGGCTCGGCAGATTGAGAAAATTCAACGGCAATTTCAGCTATCGACTGGGTTGGAGGGGTAATAACGTAGTCAATCACATGGATAATCCCATTATCAGCCATTATGTCCGTATCCTCAATTTGGGCGTTACCGTTAATCCATATTCCTCCATCAGGATCTACACTGACAAAAAATGGTACCTCGGCCAAAGTGCTTACTGCTCCAGCTTCAACAGCCGATGCAGGTACTTCTGCTCCCAATACATGGTATAATAAAATCGTGGATAGGTCGTCACTAGCAAGCAATTCCTCGGCACTCATACCAGCATCTGCCAAAAATCTTTCAAAAGCAGCGTTTGTGGGAGCAAATACGGTATATGGGCCTTCTTCCAGTAGAGCTTCGTCCAATCCTGCCTCTAAAACAGCCTGAAGTAAAATGGAGAAATCCTCATTGGCAATCACAATGTCGGCGATAGAGTTACTCTCTTCTCCCCCTGAGGGAGGCATAAGTACATTGTCTATGGCATGAATCACACCATTGCTAGCTTCAATGTCTGCAGTGACCACACTGGCACTTTCATTGATAGTAACATTGCCCCCAGCTACCACTACGCTCAAGTTTGCTCCCTCCAAGAGAGTAGGAACTTCACCCGTAGTGACTTGACTGGCCAAAACCCTACCTGACAATACATGGTACAGTAAAATGTTTCTAAGATCCTCTACAGGAACGGCACTTACATCGGTTATACCTGCCGCATTGAAAGCCTGGTTCGTAGGAGCAAAAACTGTAAAGGGGCCTGAACCACTAAGTTCATCCACTAATCCTGCCCTTACCACTGCTTCCACCAAAATGGAAAATTGATCTGCACTCTGGGCAACATCCACTATGGTTTGTGGCTGGGGAGCGGGCGTTGGTTCGTCATCGGAACAGGCCGGAAATAGCAAAACGGCCAACATCGGAATCAACCCCAACAATATTCGTGAGGTAATAAAATACTTTTTCATAAGAAATCTATAGTTAGTTAAATTTTCAAATCATGAACTAAACCTTATAGTCGGTATATAGTTTCTTTGTAGGTAACAAATGGGATTTAATCAATTTCGAACAACCTATATATGTAAATAAAATCAATGTAGCGACATTAAATTGCAAAATAAAATTTAAAGAATGATTATCTCTTGCCCCAAGAAAAATAGTTCAATTTATAACACTACCCCTATTTTAAACCCCGTAAAATACTAAACTATAGCCTTTAAAGTTTGTAAGTTTGCAAGATGAATAAGCACCTGTTTTCGGTTTTAATTGCTGTAATGGCTTTTCAGGGATGCAAAAAAGCAGATAAAGATTGTAGGATCCCTGCAGAATATTTGGATTCCGAGATTTCTGTTTCCATAGAGAGGTTAGAAATACCTTTTTTTGAGAATTTGGACTTAGAAAGGGTGGTAGAGCTATTGGAAACCTATCCCGAATTTGCCGATCAATACCTCATGATGGGTGATTTCGAAAGCAAAGAGGAGTTGGCTGGAGAAATAGTTACTATTCACCAAAACGAGGGGATGCAAGAACTCTACGAAGAGGTGAAAAACCATTTTGATGAGATTACAAAAATAGAGCAGGACTTACAATTAGCATTCCAGGCAATCCATTTTCACTACCCTGATTTTGTACCTCCAAAAGTCTATACCTACGTAAGTGGCTTTAGCTCAGATCTTTTTATTACCGAAGACATCATTGTGATTGGCCTGGATTACTTCCTTCCCCCAGACCACCGTTTTCAGCCACCAGAGATCCCTGTATATATTGCCAAAAGGTACGAGGAAAACCATCTAGTGCCAACATTAATAACCGCACTATCCTCAAAATACAACCAGACGGATTTGAAAGACAACAGCCTTCTTGCAGAAATGATTTTTTATGGAAAGTCCTATCATTTCACGAAAACCATGATGCCATGTACGCCAGATGAATATATCATAGGGTATAGCAGCAGTGAAATTACTGCTTCCTATGCCAATGAGGAAATGATCTGGGCACACTTTATCGAAAATGAGTTATTATTTGAAACCAACCCATTTGAAATACGGAAATATACCGGAGAGGCCCCATTTACTGACGAAATCAGCCCGGACGCACCAGGGAGGCTAGGAAGATGGATAGGGTGGAACATTGTGGATGACTACAGGGAACAAAATGCGATGAGCCTTCCTGAACTCATGTCCCAACCGAGTGCAAGGGAAATTTTCAGGCAGTCCGGTTATAGGCCCCGCTAGCTTTTCCTTGTCGCTGTAGGGGTTTAAGCAGACCAATGAGCTTTTTTATGGCAAGGTTTTTAGAAAATTGTTCGACCGCCAATTTTCTTGATTTGGTTTTCATTTTACTCCACTGCTCAGGCCTTTCCTTGAAGGCTTTTAGCTCTTGCAACAAAACAGTCTCTTTTCCCGGGAAATGATAAAAACCGATATGGTGTTGCAAAACCAGTTCTTTTACCCATCCGGTAAAATTAAGAATCACCGGTTTACCCATTGCCAATGCATCAAAAAACTTATTAGGACTTCCGGAACCCAATATGGGCTCCTGCCGAAAGGATAAATAAACAAGATCTGCACTTGCCAATACTTCCCTTACCATTTCCTTATCCCCAAATTCCCTAAAAGAAACGTTATTTAGGTTTTCCATCTCTGCTTTTGCCTTTAACCCCTCCAATGCAGCACCCTTTCCCATAATTACAAATTCCCAATCTAAGTTCTCTTTAAGAGCTACGCTTGCAAGGTTCAAGAGTTGATCCAGTCCATTCACAAACCCAATAGCCCCAACATAGGCAACTTTAAGACTAGATCTCCTATCATGGGCATCGATCACCTTCGGCTGGTATTCCGGAAAGAAAAAATCAGTGTCTGCGAAATTGGTGATCAAACTTACTTCTTTATCCGGTACTACCTTAGCAATGTGCTTTTTAATGGCTGGGGACAAGGCCACAATCTTGGATGCGCTTCGATAGATTCTCTTTTCAAGACCATAAAAAGACTTTTTCAACAATGGGTTTTTTACTATTCCCAACCTTACAGGAGCCTCTGGCCACAAGTCCCTTACCTCAAAAACAAATGGGATGGCAAATCTCTTCTTAGCCCACAACCCTATCAACCCGGTGCTAAGAGGGGTAGAGGTCACAAAGAAAAGATCTGGCCGTGGTAATTTTAGGATTAGCTTTTTTGCTGCACGCACAAAATTCCAAAAAGACCAAAGTCTTTTTAAAAACCCAAACTCATTTTTGTAAGGGACAGGGAGATAATGCACCCTAAAACCATGCATGTCCTGAATGTCATAATCTTCTCTATTGTGAGAGCTTATCACATCTACCCGAATACCGGCTTTTGCCATACCCATGGCCAAATGGAATGACCTGACAGCACCACCCTCCTCTGGAGTAAGAAAGTATTGATGGATGTAGATTAACCTCATAATTTATGGTGTTTTTTCCAAGACGCCAAGACAAACAAGTTCCAGAGTTGGAGAAATGCAGTGTTAGCAAATAACGAAGGATTCAAGGACATATTCCGCATCTCCGAAGGCAAAGCCCCTCCTTCACTTTTCCCAAAATCCACAAGAGTCCGAAACAAATAATCCCTAAAGCCCTGATGATCCCTAATCCATTCCTTCAAAGGCAGACCAAAGCCCAACTTCTTTCTTTTCGTTATTTTGCTTAGCCCCTCTTCCTGCAAGATTTCTCGCAACCATTTTTTACTTGATATTTCCCTATGCATTTCCTCTGGGAGATTGGAGCTGAGCCTGATTAGAGGCCAATCAATATAAGGAGCCCTACCTTCAATCCCATGAGCCATATTGGCATTGTCATGGATTTTCAGGATGTCGTTAACCAGGTAAACGGTTCTGTCCCACTCCAATGCACTTTTGTAGGGAGCTAAGTTTTTTGGAAAATAAGTCCAAACCTGCTGTTTCAGTGCCTCAGGTAGTGGTGCCAGGGATGCAAAATTGAGATAGGTCAAGAATGGGTCTTGGGATATAGAAGACCTCAATTTTTCTAACAATCTCAAAGCAGGAGGAAACCTTAACGGCAGCTTTGCAATCCTATGCCAAAATGAGGGATGACTTAAAAAGCGTATGTAGGCCTTATGCCTATTATATCCACCGAAAAGTTCATCCGCTCCAGCACCACTAATCAAGATCTTGACTTTCTTTTTCGCCTCTTTGGCAATCATCCAGGTCAAAAACCCAGCACTGTCGCCGACAGGCTGATCCAGGTCAGCAATATAGTTTTCCCAGTTTGCTAAAACCTCTTCGGGGCGGATCAAAACCTCCTGATGTTCCCCATGATACTTGGAAGCCAAAGCCCTGGAATAACTGGCATCAGGGTATGCCTTCTTATATTTTTTCTCGAACCCTGCAGTAAAAGTGAACAAGGGGGTGCCGGTTTGCTTGAACCATAAATGATACAATAGGCTACTGTCCATACCCCCACTTAAAATCATACCAACGGGCACATCTGCGTGAAAATGAGTCAGCACTGCATCTAGCAACAAATCCTTTACATTTTGCGTGGAGGGTTGGCCAATGCTAGGCTCGGAGGAATTTAGGTTTATGGCATTGACTTTTCTGCCATGATTATCAATGACCAGGGCAGTGCCCGGCAGCACCTGTCTTATAGAATGGTAAAATGAGCGATCCGGAAGGCTATGCCTAAGGTAAAAATAGGGATGGTATTGGTGGGAATCAAAGGTGGGTTTGACGAAACCCGATGCCAAAATAGGCCTGCTTTCTGATGAAAAAACCCAGGACTCTCCAGCCTTGGAATAATACAATGGCTTCATTCCAAAAGGATCTCTTGCTACTATCACTTGTTTGTTTCTCAAGTCCGAATAAGCAAGTGAAAACATCCCCCTGAGCCGTCTAATTCCCGCCAACCCATGGTGATGCAACCAAAAAAGCAACACCTCAGAATCTGATTGGCTCTGGAAGACATAGCCCAAGTTCAAAAGCTCATTCCTCAGGTCTTGGTAATTATAAAGAGCTCCATTCCAAACGAGTGTCCCCTTTCCATCGGGGGTGGCAACAGGCTGATTGGCAGCTTCCCCAAGGTCTAAAGTCTTCAATCGGTTTCCGGCCATGTAGGTTCCATGGTAGGGGTTGCACCAGCCTGATTGATCCGGCCCTCTATGTGTGGATGCCTCCATCATTTGTTGGATAGGCTTGGATGACTGGCTCTCCTGCTGATTAATAATCAAATGTAACCCACACATATTAGGATTTTCCTTCAGGAATTATCCCTTTGGTTTTATGAAGTTGTTGTTTTTCAAAATATCTACAAAAGTGCGTGATATCACAACTTTCACATTTTGGTTTGCGGGCCAGGCAGGTATACCTTCCATGCAGTATCAACCAATGATGGGCTCTGTGGATATGCTCAGCAGGTAAATGCCTCACCAGGTGCATTTCTACCTCCAAAGGAGTTTTGGAATTCAGCGGTACCAATCCTATACGCTTAGAAACCCTAAAAACATGCGTATCCACGGCCATGTTGGGCTGTTTCCAAACCACACTGGTAATCACATTGGCTGTTTTCCTTCCTACTCCCGGAAGTTTCATTAGATCCTCCACTGTAGAGGGCACCTCCCCTTCAAAGCTTTCCACCAGCATTTTGCCCATGCCTAGCAAATGTTTGGTTTTGTTATTTGGGTATGAAACCGATTTTATATAGGGGAATAACTCCTCAAAGTTACTGCTTGCCAGATGCCCAGGGGTGGGGAAGTCGCGGAATATGGCTGGGGTGACCATATTTATCCTTTTATCCGTACATTGGGCACTAAGAACCACAGCAATTAAGAGTTGAAAGGGGGTTTCGTACTGCAATTCTGTTTCAGGCACAGGCATTTTCTTGCCAAAATGCTCTACAAAAGCCTTAAACCTTTCTTTTTTTAGCATGGGTAAAAATAGTGGATTAGGTTATAAAGTTCCAAATCGCCAGAAGTAGCTTAAACAAAAAAACCTGTTGAGGCCATATAGGTTCAACAGGTTTAATGCTTTTCAGGCGGTTTTTTTAGACTTTTTCAAGTCCAGTGGTGGATTGACAGTTGCTTTTAATTTCACTTACCAATTCTTCTTGTGGCTCTATAAAAAGATTATCCAAAAGATCCATAGTGCTGAGCAATTCCATATAGTCTTGCATCAAAACGGGATTTGTATGCAATGCTTTTTCAAATCGCTCCACTTCAAAGGCTGCCATTTCCTGGTAAATGTATTTTACCAAGTCATTTGGGGTAAAAGATTCGGTCATAGGCGATATTAATTTGTTTAAGTTTCTTCCTTAAATTAATTAAGGCATAACGCATTCGTCCCAAAGCCGTATTGATGCTGACTCCTGTTTGTTCTGCGATTTCTTGGAAACTTAAATCCATGTAATGCCGCATTATCAACACCTGCTTTTGGTTTTCCGGCAACTCGTCAACCAACTGCCTTACCAAAGCGTGAGTCTCATCCCTTACTTTCAAGTCCTCCACGTTCTCCTCAGCAAAAGTGAGGGTATTGAACACATTGGATCCATCTTCCATTAAGATCGAAGGGTACCTCTTCATCTTTCTGAAGTGGTCAATAGCCAGATTATGCGCTATACGCATCAACCATGGCTGGAACTTCCCTTCTTCGTTATACCTATCTGAGTTAAGCGTCTGTACTACCTTTACAAAGACATCTTGTAATAAATCCTCTGCTACACCCTGATCTTTGACTATCATAAAAATAGTCGTATAAACTCTGGTTTTGTACTTATCTACCAACTTCTCGAAAGCGATTTCACTTCCGTTCCTGTACTGTGAGATAAGTTCACTGTCTTTAGGTCCTACCCTTTTACTCATATAAATTGTCGTTTAAGATAACGTAGAGTTTTATCCCATATTGTGAAATTTTGTGGTTTAAGGAAAATCCCAAGCTTTCAAATGTATATAATCCTATGAAACCACGCAATCAATTTTTGTTTTTTTAAGAAACTCTAGTCAATATTTATTTCATTCACCAATAAAATTCTGAATTGATCCAATTTTTTTTAACATAATTTTACAATTTCTGGATCCTATACTATTTAAGTAACAAGCTACACCTAGTTACGATTCATTTTTTCTCCAAAATTTATCCGGAAGTCTCTGGAACACACTGTAAATGGTGCCTAAAACCCCTACAGCCCCACTTACGTAGGCAATGGATTGATCGATCAACCCCGGGTCAAAGTAGCTCAGCAGGGCAAAGGCTATAAATACAAAACTTATAATTGCTCCTTTAATGGTTTTGGCATTCCCTTTCTCACTTTCTTCCCGGTTAAACCTTTTCAAATCTTCCTGCGTCACATTGAGCAGTACAAAGTTCCTGAAGCTCTCGGTAAACAAGACCAACTTTTCCCGTGTGGCAGAGAGCACCATAACTCCCTTCTGAAGCAATTGGGAAAGTGTCTCCCTGTTGGTGTAGTTTATGAATCCCTCCGCAGCATAATAGTATACCATTTTTCTTTCTTTAAAGTTTAAAGCATCCCATATATTAAAAAAATAAGTCTTATTATATCTTTGGATGGTTAATATAGCCTTTTCGTATTTTTCCCTGCTTATGAATACAGTACCATCTTCATTTTCCAACTCTGCTTTTGTCAATAATGCAAGTGTATTTTCCTTGTGCCCATAACTGATTTCTGTATTCAATTGCATTAAAGCCACTGATTCTTTCCCTTTCAATAATCTTGGTTGGGAATATGTATTCCTAAAATAATCGAAAATATCTGACTGTGGCATGCCAGTAGTCCTAAAATGTAAAGGAACGGTAAAAAACAAAAAGGTTTTCGTTAATTCTGACAACCAGACCCTACCTTCCATATCCATTTGGTTTAGTACATCCAAAATGGGTTTTCCCGAATGGATGAATATTTGCCTATCAGTAGCATTCAAATACTCCTTCAAAAATTCTATTGCCCTTTTAAGGGTTTTCCTGTCTTTAACCCAGTGGAAATTTAGGATTAAAACACTCTTTCTTTTGTCCTCTTCATTTACCCTATCGAATTGGTCCAAGGAAAGGTCCACCAACAAAACGTCCTGAAGGGAAAGCTTGAATTGATCCAAAAACCACTCTTTACCCAACTTGCTGTCCAAGCAAACGACAAAATATTGGCCTAGGTGTCTTCTTGATTCAGGCTGCAAGTTTCTATCGAATGAGAAAAGATAATCTATTAAAAAGACCCTATTACTGAGTTTTAATAAAAGGTGGAATACAATGAGCAAGGTAATCAATACCAAAGCCACTAAAAGGGGGATTCTCCCGAACTTATCTACGACCAACCCCAAAAAACTCCTGGAAGGAGCTTTGGAAGAAATATCCAATGGAATTCTCCCCTCAAAAAATGACCGCTTAATAGCTCCTACATTTGCAGAGACAAAATCATGGATCTGCTCATCCCTGTGGGTGATTTTGGTAAAATAATTTCGCCTCACCTTTTCATGAATGTTGATCAATTCTTGATAAAAATCACTGACTTCCTCTTCAGCTCTGGAATCTGAATCAGATAGCCCCATGGCCTCTTCCCAGATATAGTTTTCTTGATGAAAGACGTGCCTGTGTAGAATGTACCCTGGAATAAACCCAAGGATGAAAATCCATAATAAAAAATTGAGTGCAAAAATTCGCTTCTCCACTGGCAGTTGGGTTACAAAGTTCCATACTTTGTTCAACCTAAAATGAATTCTTTTGGTCAAAGAAGTTGACTTACTAAAATCAGGCAATAAATCAGGCAACCTGCCACTGAAAACCCAATACCCACATAGGATCATGATCCCCAACAGCAAAATTAGAAGGAGTAGGGAAAAAGTAATTGTCAAGGGTTTGTCAGATCCCAAAAGAAAAAATAGCTGAAGGGACATAAAAATCAGCAAAAGCGTAATCGCCGGCCCTAAAAAATTAAACTCCTTGGATTCTACCCTTCCTGCTCCAACTCCATGAATCAAGATATAATTACAAATACTGGCATGGTACCCAAAAATTAGTGCCCATAACAAGGACATGAAGAAATTAAGGGAAAGAAACAGATAGGCCGAAGCAAACAGCAAAATCAAGAAAAACAACAAATAGTTAGAAAATAAAAAGGCATTTCTATGCCTTATACGGGGCCTATACCATGCATAATCAAAGGGTTTTGCCCTTAAATAGGTGTTTTTGGGAGTAGCTAGCCTATTGAACAGTGTCAACATAAATAGCATCAGAAAATAGGAAAAGATAATGAACAGTGCTTCTAAGGCTGTAAATGCATGTAGGGTGTTTTGCAGATGCTGATCCACCAGGTATAGCCCCCAAATAGGTGAGTCAAACCCGGAGATATCCAACTTCTTCAAAATGGCAACATACCCGTACCCATTAACATGTACCGGCACTTCCCAATAATCCTCTGACCTAGGAAATGGGTTGTTCTCCACCAAGCTTTTTATTTCTTTCCACCTGGAATCACCCAGTGCATCTTGAAGGTTGGAAACCGGGATATTCACTTTGTCACTTTTTAACAGAACTTTTCCTTCGGGTTTAAAAATAAAATACCTGTGTTTTATGCTTTGTTCAGGAGCCAATCTATCAATGGCGAAGGTTATGGCTTTGCCCTTTGCGTTATTGCTGCTACTTATCACTCCTTCCAGTTTACCGCTAGCCTTGGAAAACTGGGCACTGATAAAGGCTTTATGAGTGGTGTCCTTAGCCACCGCTTTCACATAATCCCTGTTAGGTATGGCAACAACTGACCTAGATCCGAAGTCGATTTTCAAAGGTTTTTGATGTCTATCCGGGAAAATAAAGGTTCTAACATCCCCCACACTCCCTCTTTCAGTAGAAAAAGACAAATATTCATAAAGGTTTTCCGGAAACTCCCTGTCCATAAGAAATACCTCTACATCCTCCCGTTCCAACTTTTGAAGCAGATCGACCACTTCATCTACAAAAGCCTTCTCAATTTTTTTTATATCGCCATCTTGTTCATTCACTTTCAAAAATGGATGCCTGCCCGTTTTTTGGTTTTGAAAAAAGGCAATAGTAAAGCCTAATACCAACATAAAAACAATCAAAGAGAACCCCAGCCCCACTACTCTTTTTTTGGTAAGGACATCCCCTTCACTCAAGGTAAAAATACTGATAAGCGGGATCGCAACAAAAACCAATGACAATGCAATCAACAGGAGGCTAAGGAGGTTAAAGTCAATTCTATATGCGACACGCTGAAACTGACTGCTCTCCTTAACCCCTAAAAGGAACAGTGGAGTGCCTGCCAGCCGCATAGGGGTTAGAAAACCCTCATAATCCACAGTACCAATCTGCATCTGAAGATGTTGGTCCCCCTTATTGGTGTAGGACAGGTCGGGATTTACCTGTAGGCCATTTTCTAAATCGTCTGTTTCCAATAACTTCAAGCCTGCATAGGATGCAGGAAATACCACACTTCCGAGACTGTCCAAAATGTATATTTCATCAAAAAACTGGCTCTGCTGATTGTGTTCCATTAAATCCTCCAAAGGAATCAAATGCTTGGACTCGAAAATCTCAGTTTGGTTTTCACTCAAAAACCCATATTCCCTCGATAAGTTGGATTCGGATAAAGCTAACAGCAAACTTGAAAGCCGGGGGGTAAGTCCATCCCCCCTATATGGAGAAAAATCCACCCTTAACCCATCGATTTCTATGAAGATTTGCTTCCCATGCTTTATATCAACCAACTTGGGCCCATGATGGAACTGCTTTAATTCTTCTTTTGAGACCTGGGACAATTCAAGCACATCAAACCTTTCTTCGCTATCCAGGATTTCTACAAATTGGCCTGCAGGGGAGTCCTCACCTTCCACCAAACGCACAAAATTTCTAATAAAGTAGCCTTCCAGTTGATCATGGTAATTTTGAAAAGCTTCCAAAAAACTTTTTTTGGATAGGGAAATAGCCTTTAGAGACTGGTTCTCCAATTGTTCCCTGTTGGATTTTGACTGAAAAAAAAGGTACACTGCTATCAAAGAGAGCAGGCCAAAGATAAAAACCCATAAGCGGATTTCCTTGATTTTCATTTCCTTGTAGAAATTGGATATTTTAAATGTACATATTCATCCCTACAATAAAAACCAAGAAACAATATATTTACTGCCTTTACTAGAAAAACAAAAAATTATATCGCTAAAAACCTCCCACTATCGATCCTAAATACTGATTTTCAACCCAGATTCATCAAGTTCGGCTTTATAAACTTTCAAGTCCCTGCAATCTCCAGAGGCAACCCTACCCGAATTTAGCTCAAACCGATAATGATGAAGGGGGCAAATGACTTCTTGAAAGGAATTAAGTTGGCCTTCTTTTAGATTTGCCAGTCTATGGGGGCATAGTCTTTCAAAGGCAAAAAATGATTCCCCATCCCTTGCCACGCATATTTTCTGGTCTCCCAATTGTACCTCCCGGATGCTGCGGTCGGGAAAAAGGGAAATGGCCTCTTCCTGGGAACGCCCCAATGTAAATGTTCTCATAGCGTTATCCTGTTGGTTCAAATGCTAAAATAAAAAAAGTCCCGGCAAAGGTCAGAAATAACCGCCAGGACTTAATAGAATTGAGGTAGGCACAAATTATTTTTGACCCAACGGTGCGGACAATCTGTATTCACTGCTGCTTTGGTAAGTCCGACCAAACATGTCTGTGGCCCTAACTTCGATGCTATGCAGGCCTTCCCCAAGGTTTGTGGGAATGCTTCCCCTCCAA
Organism: Pleomorphovibrio marinus; assembly: GCF_003347495.1. Classification (GTDB taxonomy): domain Bacteria; phylum Bacteroidota; class Bacteroidia; order Cytophagales; family Cyclobacteriaceae; genus Pleomorphovibrio; species Pleomorphovibrio marinus. The sequence continues at coordinate 34,897 of NZ_QCXY01000008.1, read as the reverse complement.
AGGTGGGCTGAATTCACGGGATTGGAAGGCCTTCGGCCAGGCATGAGATTTTCTGCGGTATCCCATTCCATTACCTCTGCTGAAAATTGAGGGTCTGGAGCCTCCACCCATGTCATTTCCTTCCATTCTCCATTTCCCACCCGGTATTCTACTTTGTCATCCTGATGGCCCATATAAAAATTCACAAAAATCCCTGCCTGCGTTCCACGGTTATTTGCCACCACTTTTGGGTGGAAAATATGCATTTGATGATCCTTGGGTTGGCCAAGTACCCTATAGCTCAATTCGTAATTGGTTCCATCCACAGCCAGTAGGGTGTACCCTTTAGGAGTTCCGTCTCTCATAGTAGAAACTGGCAAACCATCATCATCCAGCTTGCCCGAATACCAATCCCCATTGGTGGTGCCTGCATTAAATTCATGAAAGGGGTTTTTACCCTTCCACCCATCCTCTTGCCCATATAAATGGTGCCGCTGATAATGGGTATGGGCGGAAAACGCCAAAACGTTTTCAAAATCCTTCAAAACATCAAAAAGCCTTTGTCTGTCAGCATCCCTAAATGATCCTTCATCTATATGATAGAGTGGAATATGTTGGGCAACCAAGATCAAGGAGTTTTTATCTACTAGCTTTAAATAATTCTCCACAAAGTCGAGTTGATCTTTGCGATATCCTCCCCAATAGCCTTGCCCATCCCTGGGGTCTGGATATAATATATCATCCAAAACAATAAAATGGGCTTTCCCATAATTAAATGCATAATTTGCAGGGCCAAAAGTAGCCTCGAAAGACTCATCGGAATGCTCATCTACCTTGGCATCGTAATTCATGTCATGGTTTCCCATTACGTTAAACCATGGCAGTCCCATATCTCTGACAGTTTGGGCATAGGATGGATGCAAGGTAAGATCATCCCCGACCAAGTCCCCTAAGGTGATCCCGAAGATTACCCCTTCTTCCCCTTTCGCCTTTTCCACGACACTTTTTGCGAAATACCCGAGCTCTTCCTCGGTATAAGGTTGGGAATCCCCGAAAATGTAGGCTGTGAAATCTTCTTTTTCTTCTGCTTTATACAGAGCAAAATCTACAGATTTGGGTAGCTTCCCGGTAGGGGCCACAGCTTCAAAGTTTAGGGAGGGTGAACCTTCCGGCTTGTGGATATAAAAGAATTGTGGAAGGTTGTTTTCATCCAGGGGAAGGGCATATCCACTCGGTTTTACCACAAATAGGATATTGTCATCCCCCACGGGCAAAGAATATTTCCCCTTTTCGTCAGTAACAACCACCTGAACCCCATTACTTACCGTTACACCAGGTATTCCTCTTTCTCTTCTTTCCTTTTTCCCATTTTCATTGGAGTCCTCAAACACAAATCCAGTGGCGGTTTGTTGGGAAAATACTGGCTGAAATGCCAAAAACAAGAATACTAAAATACTACTTCTTTTCATCTGTTTATAATATTTTTTCAGCGGTCAGATGGAATGCCCAGATTAATCATCCCCCTGTGTGAGAATTCTCTAACATGGGCATTTCATGTGTTTACAATTGTTTCTTAATGGTCACATAGCCTGCCCCTGCCTGCCCCGAACTCGATTCGGGGAACCGTTTCGGGGAACCGTTTCGGGGGAATCTAGCATCTCCCCGATAGTTATCGGGGCATCCCGGTGTGTGACGTGCTCGTCATCCTCGATTTCATGAAAGAGACCATAAAACCGATGTTAAGTGAATTGTATTGCAAAGTAAGGCTTAATTTTAAAGCCCCTGTAAAGTCAGTTTTACGCTTGCATTAAGATTTAATTTCCTTCATTATAGAATACGGCTAAACCATCCTTTCCGGCCACTACTACATCCTTAAAACCTGAGCCGTTCAAGTCTTCCACAGCAAAAAATATCCCTGCACCCTTTCCTATTCCCAAGGGGCCATAACTGATGATGTTCTTCGTGAAAGAATTCCCATTCCACTTAAAATAATAAAGCCCCAAATGGTCATCGGCACCTGGGTCGTTCCCGTTATGGGCCCTGTACCTCTTTCCCGTCACCAATTCCATCTCTCCATCATTGTCTATATCCACCCATTCCAGGCAATGATACTGAGATTGAAAGGGGTCTATTTTATGTTTTACGAATTTTCTCTGCTCTCCTTCCTTTACTTGCTCATACCAATCCAGTCCATAACCGTGGGCCTGCCCTACGATTAGGTCATGGAGTCCATCTCCATTTACATCTACCACTAGTATAGGCACACTCGCACTGCCCAAATCGAAATCCTGATGAAGCACCCACTCCCCTTTCTGCAAATCCTCGGGTGCCTCTAGCCAGCCATTGGGTAAAATAAAATCCCCTCTGCCGTCCCCATTTATATCTCCGAAACCCAACCCATGACCGTGGGTATCCGCAACCTGCACTCGCGTAAACTCCCCTAAACCATTTCCCATTGCATCCCTCTGCAACTTATAATAGGCCAATGGCTTTCCGGGTGTATTGGGCACAATCTCCATAAAACCATCTCCGTCCACATCCCAAGCCCTGCTAGTTTCAATATTCCCTGTATCTTCAATTTCATGAATGGCCCACTCTCCATTATCACCTGGGTTTTCCTTCCAAAGTAATTTCCCCCCGAACCAGCCACCGGTGATGAAGTCCATTTTACCGTCTCCGTTTACGTCCATGGGAATGGTAGAGAAATCATCGTAATACTCCCCCACTCTTTTGATTTGGCCCACAAGATGTCTCTCCTTGAACTCCGGACCTTTAAACCAGAAATTACCCGAAACGATGTCCAGTTGACCATCACCGTCCACATCAAAGACATTTACGGATTCGGTGGACTCCATTGCAATGAGCTGTTTTTGAAACTTTACTGGAGGGTCAACAAATATGCCCGAAAGAGAAAGAAAGATATAAATGAAAATCGTTTCCATATAGATTTTTCCGAAAAGTCGTTTTTATTAGTCAGAAATAAAAAAAATATTGCCTAAAATCATTAAAAGCCACTACTGTAGTACACTTCCTCAGCTTCCACATCACTCTTGGCAGCTTCTTTGTCCTCCTTAAATTTCAGTTTTACTTTATCTTCAATGATACAAATATGTTTAACAAGTCCAAAGATAAAAATGGCGACTCCTAACATTTCCATGGTCTCCTCAATGGTATAAAGCATCCCGTAACCAAGATTATTGGTTCCGTGCTCTTTTGCATACAATCCTCCAACAATTTCAAGACCTACTGCCCCGGATATAAATATCACACCGGAAATTATAAAATATTTTCTGGTTGATTGGGGAAGTTTGAGGAAAAAAGGAACAAAAATCACCAATCCGATTAGGAAAGCCGCAGCATATGGAATAATCCATGCTCTATTAAAGGCCTGGGCAAAAGGGAATATTTCTTTAGTCAACGTTTCGAATGATTCATGAATTTGAACGGCTTCATCAAAGCCGAGAAACACAAACACAAGGGCCAACATCAACCAAGGAGAAATAAACCTGTACTCCATTCCCTTGTCACGGTTTATAAGGTAAATGGCAAACAAGCAAAATGCAGCAATTAGCATAGCTACTGCTGAAAAGAATGAAGGGAAGTTATTTTCCTGATCAAAATTGAAAAATTGAACAAGCTTGTCGCTGACCAGATTACTTCCAAAAAATGAACTGAAAAAGATGGCAATTAAATTAAGGAGTAATAAAACCGAAATTATTACGACAAGGAAGATAAAAATCTTTTTTGGTGAAACTCGAACTGTCATTTTTCTAAATGGTCTTGTTATGAGAATAAAGTTGGGTTGTTAATATAAATATAACAAAATAGTAACAATTTGTTAATTCCTCAAAAAAAATGCCACCTTAAAAAAAATTACTTTTTTACCGAATATAAAAACTTATTTACTCACTAAACATTTAAAAGCCAATTCTTTACTAGATAATTGAAATTCTCAAGGTTTTCCCAATGAAAAGCATGGCCGCTCCCTTGATAAATATGTAGTTGTGCTTTGGGAATGGCAGCAGCCACCTCCTTGGTCATCCAGATAGGTGTAAATTCATCCACTTCTCCACCTACCACCAATACTTGATGATCAAGTATGCTTAATTCCTCCAGAACGCTGTGGTTAATACATGCATCAGCTTGGCCTTCTAGCCCAATTAATGGTTGTGGGGAAGGGTCATTTGCCGCATTCTTTCGATCCTCCATTAATTGTTGGTAAGCTTCCTCGTCATCCCAAGTATTCTTAGACCAAATCAGCAGTTGTACATAGGTGGCAAATTCCTCGGGTCTCAGCCTAGCCTTGCAGTCCTTCATATGCAAAAAAATAGATTTGGCCTTGGCATCACACCTTGCCCAAGGGCACATGAGTACCATTTTTCCTACTAAGGAAGGGTGCCGTAAAGCCAACTGCTGGGCAATGGTGCTCCCCATGGACACCCCTACTACATGGGTGTTTTCCAGGCCTAGGTGATTCAAAACCCCTGCACAATCGTCCGCCATCATAGCCGTTGTGTAGGACCCGGCAGGTTTGTCACTTTTACCTACCCCCCTGTTGTCTATGAGAATACACCGAAAGTGCTTTTCCCATTCCTCGACATGTTTTTCCCAAACACTCGAAGGGGCAGTAATTCCCATGATCAGTAACAAGGGAGCTCCTTGCCCCCTTTCCTCATAGAAAACATTGATTCCGTTACTTTGGATAATCGGCATAGGTTTAACTTATTTTAGAGATGGAATCAATTCTTCATGAACCCATTTTCCGTCATGAAGGGTAACAAAATCCGGATCCTCCAAGGCTTCCTGACCTTCGTCTTCGCAGATGATCCAGCCATCAAAAGCCCTGTCCTTCAACCACTGAGTAATGGAAGCGAAGTCCACTTTTCCTTTCCCCATTAGGGCAAATTCCGGATTTCCATCCCAATCCTTGTAGTGTACATGGTTTATAAGGTGTGCAAACTCCTTCATTTTTTCCAAAGGATCCATTTCACCATTAATGATATGTCCCACATCCGGGCACCAACCAGTAACACCCTGGTCCAAGCCACCCAAAATAACCTTATAGTCCTCCTCTGTACGCGTGATGGAGGAATGTGGGGAATTGGGGTGAAAACTGCTGATCACACCTTTATCATGGGCTCTCTTGGAAACTTCATTTACGATTCCAATCAAATTTCCCCTTCTTTTCTCCAAGTCATGCCTACCTGTAGGAATCTGCACGGTGCACAAGACTGAACCTGGAAATTGTTCAAGCATAGCGATTGCGTTGTCGGCAATCGCCCGTTCATCCTCGGTTTCTTTGGCATTATTCCAGTCAAGCGCCAATGCCACTGCTGCCAGGTCTATTTGTTGTTCCTTTAATTTGTCAGCCAAAAGTTTTGGGTCCGATAGGGGGCCCATCCAAGTAAATATGGGTTGAATACCAGTAAATCCAGCCTTGGAGATGACCTCAATCATGTGGCCGAGTTGGCCCTTGTAAGTTTCTCCATTACCACTCATGAACCAGGTATAGACCTCGGCACCAAACCGAAAGGGAAGAGACGACATATGCTAAGTTTTTAATTTGTTGAACAAAAATTTATTTTAAATAAGCAATCCTGATTTATAATCCATGCTTTGCACCCATTTCCCGGATAAATGAAAGACCATTCTCTGCCATTTCCCAGGGCTGAGAAAACTCCCTCCACACACCTATGGAATTGGCAAAGGCGGGATCATTTCGGGTAAAACCTTCAATAGTAAGCCACCCCTTAAACTTTATTTCAGCTAGGGTGGAAAAAACATCATCGAATGGCACATGTCCTGAACCGGGGGTGCCCCGGTCATTTTCACTGATGTGCACATGCCCCAGATAGGGTGCTATTTTCCTTAAAGCATCCCCCAATTTTTTTTCCTCTATATTAGCATGGTGGGTGTCAAACATAGCCTTCACATTAGGGTGATCCACTTTTTTGACCAACTTTACCAATTGGTCCACTGTGTTGCAGAGGTAACATTCGAAACGGTTGAGTGCCTCTGGGGTAAGCAAAATATCAGCCTTCTCGGCATATTCCCCTGCTTTATGCAACACCTCGGCACTTCTATCGTACTCAGCTTCTTCCGGTGCCCTCTGGGCAAAAGTGCTAAAAGCAGAATGAAAGGGGCCGCAAATAACTTTGGCTCCGAGGTCATGAGAACGATCAATGGTCCATTTGATTTTTTCTAGTGCCTTTTCCCTTACTTTTGCATCCGGATCTATAGGATTTTCATCAGGTCCCAGCACAAATACCGTGGTGGTTTCCAATCCCAGCCCATTAGTAAATTGGCCGATTTCCCGGTAAGCCCTTTCATCAGGTGCTCCCACAAAAAATTCTACCCCGTCATAACCTGTTTTTTTCAGCCTTTCTATGATTGGTTTTAAATTATCTGATACTTCTGCTGACCAGGCCAGCACATTAAATCCAATTTTATTCATGGTTATTTTCGTTTATTTAAAGTCAGAAACTTTCATGCCCTTTCTGAAGTTATCGAAACCAAACATAGTAGGCTGAAAATCACCCACTATATCTACTTTGGTGGATTCGGTAATTTCATCTTCCATGTCCAAGCACCAGTAGGCAGCATTGACCACCAACTTCCTTAAATCCTCACTTTCTAGATCTACAGAGGATCCCATGGTACTAGCGAATACTTTCCCCTGGTTGCCATTATCAGAAGTATATGTTTTGTGCCAAGCTATGGGCATCAGGGCCTTTTCCCATACCAAAGGCGTGTCTGCTTGCATCCCTTCCGTAGGTATGCCATGCACCAACACGGTGGCGTCATCCCCTATTTCCTTGATGGTATATACATCCGAGGGTACCCATATGTCTTTTATACCCTTAAGTATAGGATGTTTGTCTTCATAGGCCAGGCCGTCCAGAAGTGCTCGAGTACCTTCTACTCCGTGGTTCCCATGATGTGCTACCCAGGTCTCCCCAAGGATACGTCTTCCGAAACCCTTTTCCCAGCCTGGCTTGTTGGATTGCCAATGATAATGCGAATAGGAACTCTTACTTTCCTTGCCAAAATTAAACGCATGGGTAGAAGTTCTTAGCCCTATGATGGGTTTGCCCGCCTGCACATAGTCGTCAATGTGTTTCATCTGTTCATCGGGCAACTCCCTAAACCTGATGAGCATAATTACCAGATCAGCAGTTTCTAAGTGGGAAAGTCCCGGAATATTTTTTTGGTAATTTGGTACAACCTCATTTGTAGAGGGGTCAATCGGAAATAAAACCGTACAATCAAATCCATGGTGTTTAGCCAGAATCTTGCCCAGCATCGGTAAGCCTTCCTCCGACCTGTATTCGTCATCTCCGCTGATCAATACAATTTTCTTTCCCTTGCCTGGCCCGTCTTCACCCTTGAATTCCAGCCACTTTTCTCCATGCTGAGCTTGACAATAGGAAATCCCTAGGGCAAATAGGAAGGTCAAAATGAATGGCATACTAAGGTGCCGGGAATGGCTTAAGAAAGGAAATTTCATTTGGGTTGGGGTTATAGGTGTTTTTTTCAAACCATTAAGTTAATGATTTCATTTGGATTGAGAATAAGGTTTTGAAACTCCTGGTAGAATTATAGCCAGAATATAAGTGGTTTTAATTATAAATCCGACAGAGGAAAATAAGGGGAGAAGAGTAAAATCTCCTCCCCTAAAAGGTATCCCAACTGGGATAAAAATTAATACCCAGGGTTTTGGGTCAATTTTGAATTGTTTCTGACCTCCGCCGTAGGAATGGGAAACAAGAGCTCTCGTTCTGTCACTGTGGGTCCATACGAAAACTGATGACCTACATAATCCTCAAACCTGTTTTCCAGGACATTATAGGCTTTTCTTAACCTGACCATATCGTACCAAGTTTTGTTTTCATAGCATAGTTCCACCCATCTTTCTTTCCAAATGGCTTCTCGAAGCTGCTCTTGGCTTAGCCCTTCCAAGTCTGGAAGCTCAGCCCTTCTTCTTACTTGGTTTACGGCTTCGTAAGCTTCAGCGGTTGGCCCAAAGGCTTCGTTAGCAGCCTCTGCATAGGTGAGCAAGACTTCCGCATACCGATAGATCATCCAGTTCAGCCCACTGCTGGTAGTTTCCAGCTGGGCCTCCTCGTCGAAAAGCTTATAAATATAATAATCACCAAGTTGCATGATTGTAGTTCGGTCAGATCTCATGGAATACTCCGTGTAGAAAAATTCCTTTTCTGCGGCTCGTTTATCTCCTTCTTCAAAGGATCGGACGAAATCGGCATTGGCAAAAATACCACCTGTTTCATCATTGTAAGCACTTACACCTCTGTTATAAGGAACAATGGATACTTGCCAGGAGCTGGGCATAATGAAGGCTGCAAATTGAGCCATGAAAATGTGCTCCCCCTGATTCTTATCCTCCACGGTATGAAGGCTTCCATAAGAATTGAACAAACCAAACTCCCCAGCCTGAATGACCTCTTGGGACTTTTCTGCCGCAAGTTGAAAATACTGAGAACCCGCCTGAAGGGGGTGTCCTGCCATGGTCATGTACACACTTGCCAACATCGACTTCACTGCACCCATGGAAACCCTTCCTGTAGTTTCTTTAAAAGGCAACCCTAATGTCTCTGCGGTGGTAAGGTCCTCCACGATTTGCGCGTAGATCTCAGCAATGGGGGCAGGGTCTGGGTACATTTCAGGGGAACTTAAATCAATAGGTGTGGTAATCAAGGGAATTTCCCCAAAAATCCTCACTAAAGTATAATAGAAGTAAGCCCTTAAAAACCTTGCCTCTCCCAAAAGCCTGTTTTGGGTACTGTTGTCCATTTCTATTTCAGGAATTTTTGCAATGGCAAGGTTGGCATTGGCTATCCCCCTGTAATGAGTTGTCCAGTAGGTTTGCCCATAGGCATTGTCGGAATTGTTGATCAAGCTCCTTACGAATAAACTGTTCTGGGCCTGTCCAAGCTCTGTATCCGCCAATCCAGTAGCAAATTCTAACATCATCCATGGGCCACCATTAAACCCACTCTGCGTGATGGGCCGAAGGCTTTCGTAAATGGAGTTGACCACTGAGGTGGCATGCTCGGGTCTGGTAAAATAGTTTTCTAAAGTGAAATTGGATTTGTCCGTTTCATCCAAGAAATCATTGCAGGACCAAATTCCAATGAAAAACAGGAAAATGAGAGCTTTCGCGAATATATTTATTGTAGTTTTCATGATTGTAGATGGTTGGGTTAAAGTGCGATATTTAGACCGAGCATAAAAACCCTAGGTTTTGGATAAGCATAAAGATCCACTCCCTGATCGAATGGAGCACCAGAGGTGGAAACTTCAGGATCATATCCCTGAAAACGTGTAGTCAAGAAGAAGTTTTGTACAGAAACATAAGCCCTGAGCCGGCTGAGGTGTAGTCGCTCAAGGATACTTGGTGTAAAAGTATATGCAAATAGCAGGTTCCTTCCTCTTAAAAAGGAGCCATCCTGAGCTCTGTCCGAATCATTGAAGGTATTGTACCCTGCAGTTAGCGGTCTTAATTCGGCAATATTGGTGTCCTGGTTTTCAGGGGTCCAGGCATTTAGCACTGTCCTGAAACTATTGGCAATACCCTGCCTGTCTTCCGCCGAGTGCTTGCTTGCCCACATGACATTATTCCCGTACATAAACTGGAGGTCTACCAGGAATTCGAAGTTTTTGTAGGTGAAGGTGTTCATCAAGGTGCCAAACCCTCTTGGAATACCTTGCCCAATAATGACACGATCATTGTCGTTAATAGCTCCATCTTCATTTACATCCTGGTATTTTATGTCGCCGGGAAGCTTGCCGTATTGGGCAGCGATGTCTGCTTCATCGGTATTCCAGGTACCTTGGTGAACAAAGCCGAAAAAGGAACCCACTGGCTCACCTTCCCGGATAATGGTGCGTCCGGAGAAAATATCCGCCCCACCGGTAAGCTCCAAGACCCTGTTTCTGTTTAGGGATATGTTAAAATGGGTGTCCCATTTGAAGTTATTCCTTACCACATTTACGGAGTTTACTGCAATCTCGACTCCTCTGTTTTCCATGCTTCCTATATTTTGGGTTACTTGAGTGTAGCCACTACTGGAAGGCACTGGGGCATTAAGCAACATATCTCTGGTCAATTTCTGGTAAAGATCCACCTCTAGGGTAAGTCTGTTGTCAAACATCCCCAGTTCTAACCCTATGTCTGTCTGGAAGGTCCTCTCCCATCTCAAATCCGGATTCGCAAGTCGATTTACCCCTAAACCAATGGCTCTTTGGTCATTGAAAATTACCGTATAGTTACCCATTCCCGCCAAAGCTTGGAATGCTGGAATTTCCGAGTTACCGGTAACCCCATAGCTACTCCGCAATTTTAGATTGGAAATGGTACGACTATCCTTCAGAAAGTCCTCCTCCGATATCCTCCATGCGGCAGCGGCAGAAGGAAAAACAGCATAACGATTAGCCTCACCGAATTTGGAAGAACCATCAATCCTTCCTGTAAAAGTGACGAGGTATTTTTCCATTAGGTTATAATTGAACCTGCCAAAGTAGGAATTCAATCCGTAGGCCGTAGCTCCGCTCAAAGTTTGAAACACATTGGCACCAGCCCCAAGGTTGTTGAACTTGAAGTAATCATCTGCAAAATCCTGGGACCTGGCTGTAGACTGAAATCTGTCCACATGCTGCCACGAAATACCCAGAAGGGCATTGATGGACTGCTTGTCATCTATATCTTTATTGTAGGTAAGGTAATTCTCAAACTGCCAGGAGTTGTGGCGGTCATTGGTGACTGATGCGTCTCCCCTTTGATTCCTAGCGATAAAATTCAATTCCCGCCCACCATAATAATCGATTCTTTGGTTGATGATATTAGTGGCAAAAATGGATCTGAATTCCAAGCCTGGCGCAAGGAAGAAGTTGGCATACACATTTCCCAAAACCGTTTGGGTACTCAGCTCATACACTCTGTCCTCCACCACGTGCAGGGGGTTATTCCCACCTTCCATGCCCGGATAATCCTCGTTGCCTGCCCAACTCCCATCCCCATACCTTACGGGAATGATAGGTAAGGCCTCCAATACTTGACGCATCGCAATAATACCTCCTGCCCCCAAGGGGTCAACCTGGCTTTCTCTTTGATCGTTATAGCTCAATGAGCCACCTACCTTCAACCAATCCTTGATTTGACTGTCAAAAACGAAACGAGCGGAATTCCTCTTCAGCCAGGAACCGCGCATAAGGCCTTGCTCATCACGGTGCCCTATATAAACCCCATAATTGTCTCTTTCATTTCCTCCGGTAAATGCCAATTGATGGTTATGAGTGATGGCTTGACGAAAGGACTCATCCTGCCAATCGGTATCATGCAATGGATTACCATTGGCATCGAAAAGCCGGGGATCGGTTCGTTTCAGCCTTGGGTCCCGGTAAATCCCGTTTTGCCAGCCCACTGGGTCGTATTTTTGGGCATTGGAATAGGCAATTTCCTCCACCCTCAAAAATTCCTCTGAATTGAGAAGGGGTATTTTTCTCGGCAAAACCCCTATACTGAAGTCCGTGTCATAGGTGACCATCCCGCCTTTCTTGGATCCTCTTTTAGTAGTAACCAGAATTACACCGTTGGCACCCCTAGCCCCATATATAGCCGTGGCAGAAGCATCTTTCAACACTTCCACTGACTCGATGTCATTCGGGTTAATATAATCGATGGGAGTACTCCCATTTGCCAAGCCGGTGGAGTGTACGATGACTCCATCAATAACATAAAGAGGATCATTTGCGATACTTACAGATGTGTTACCCCTGATCCTGATATTAGCCCTGCCCCCCGGTCTTCCAGAGTTTACCGACACGTTGACCCCTTGGATCCTCCCAGAAAGGGCCTGGTTGAGGGATGCCGCTGGCCTTTCCTGAAGGGCTTTTGCACTTACAGAGCCCACTGATCCTGTCAAATCCGATTTTCGTTGGCTTCCATACCCAACTACCACTACTTCCCCTAAATCTGAAAAAGAGGGTTGCATCACCAGATCAAAGTCCGTTCTGCTACTGGTAACTTCCATCTCCATGGATTCATATCCAATGAAGCTGACCTGAATTATCTCTCCATCCGTCACTTGCAGGGCATAATTCCCATCAATATCTGATACTGTCCCTCTCTGGGTACCCTTCACCAGGATGGAGACCCCGGGAATGGGCTCCATGTCTTCCTGGGATTTTACTATCCCACTTATCTGCCTGGTGTCTTGGGCAAACACGGGATAATAGGCTACCATACTAAACAGAATGGATAGCATCACACCGTTTTTAATTTTTTCCCATAAATAATTTTTCATACGAATTGGGTTTGCTGTTAAATTGTGAGATTACATTATTTTATTTCTCTATTTATTGTCAAAGAGAAATTTATTTGATAAAATAATGCTTATTACAACTTATGTCTATCCTGTACTGTCCTGTATTTAAAATAATTAATAGTATGTTTAACAATAAAAATAATTCCAAATAAATTTTTAGCCCCTCATCATTCCTATCCTACCAGTTAAGTATTTGGTCTTTTTACAAAATTATTTTATGGTGAACCAATATTTTTACCAATTAATTAAATTAGCCCTTGGGGTGATTGGGTATTTCCCAAATCCTTGACCAACTTTGTATCCCATTAAAAACTATTCTTGATTTAGCTTTGAACCGGAAATGGAAAAATTACGCTATCTGTTATTCCTACTTGTTTTCTCGTCCTGTGATCTTCCAGAAGAAGACCCCATTTATATGTTTTCCTATTTTATGGGTAATGGGGAAGACGGACTGCACCTGGCTTACTCCATGGATGGCCTGTATTGGGAAGCAATTGGGGAAGGGAAATCTTTTCTCACTCCTGAGGTAGGAGAGGATAAGCTAATGAGGGATCCCTGTGTCATCCGAGGTAGGGATGGAAAGTTTCATATGGTATGGACTGTAAGTTGGAATGAAAAGGGGATTGGGTATGCAAGCTCTCCAGACCTCATTCACTGGTCCGAACAGCAATATATCCCTGTGATGGAACATGAGGAAAACGCCCGAAATACCTGGGCACCTGAGGTTTTTTATGATGACAAGGAGGATATTTACCTGATATTTTGGGCTAGCACCATCTCCGGACTATATCCTGAAACCCAATCTGAGGAAGAGGATGCCTATAATCACCGACAATATTATGTTACCTCCAAGGATTTTAAGTCCTTTTCCGAGACTAAATTGTTTTATGAACCCGGTTTCAATGTCATTGACGGCACCCTCATCAAAGAAGAGGGTGAATATCTACTTTTTGTAAAAGACGAAACAAGAGAACCCCCAAAAAAGAACATCCGTATAGCCAGAAGTGAGTCACTCACCGAGGGGTATGGGGAAGCGGGAGAGCCTATCACTGGGGATTACTGGGCAGAAGGCCCCACAGTTGCAAAAGTAGCCGACCGCTGGATCGTGTACTTTGACAAATACATAGAAAATAATATGGGCGCTGTGGCCTCCAATGATTTAAAAACCTGGGAGGACATTTCGAGTCAAATTCATTTCCCGGATGGAACCCGGCATGGTACGGTATTTAAGGTAAGCAGGGAGGAGCTTGCATTTCTCAAATCTTTTGGCAGCCCAGAAGGCCTTGAGGAATGACCTTATCTTAGGTGGTAATAGGTGATTTAAATAACAAAACCTGACTGTCTTTTTGCTAATTCCAGTGTTCCAATAGGTATAGGGATTCGGGAGAATCTGGCATATTGCTCAATTTCACAGACTCTTTTTGATGAAGTCCGTCATTTTTCTATAAAGATGAAAAGAAGTGTTGCCTCCTGAAATGCTATGGGCTCTGTTGGGGTAATAAAAGGTTTCAAATTGCTTATTAGCACCAATAAGTGCATTGGTCAGATCAACGGCATTTTGAAAATGCACGTTGTCGTCCCCAGTGCCGTGAATCAGCAGAAAACTCCCTTCTAATTTTCCGACATGAGTGAGTGGGCTATTATCGTCATATCCTGAAGGGTTGAGCTGGGGTGTCTGCAGGTACCTTTCGGTATAGATGGTGTCATAATACCTCCATGTGGTGACAGGGGCCACTGCTATGGCAGTTTTGAATACCTCATTCCCCAGCATAAGGGAAAGTGAGGACATGTATCCTCCATAAGACCAACCCCAAATCCCAATTCTTTCCGGATCCACATAGGGTAATGTCCCCATGTATTTGGCTGCATCTATTTGGTCTTCCACCTCCAATTTTCCCAAATTGGCATAAGTCGCATGTTTGAACTCCCTACCTTTAGCCCCTGTGCCTCTGTTGTCCACACATGCCACTAAATAGCCTTCGCCCGCCAGATGAAAGTGCCAAAAATCCCTGATACTTGTCCAAGAATCTTTTACATTCTGTGAACCAGGACCACCATATACGTACATCAATACGGGATATTTCTTCGCTGGATCAAAATCATGTGGCTTTATCAAATACCCATTCATTTTACTTCCATCTGCGGCCTCCATTTCAAAGAATTCCTTGGAGCCAAGGTTGAAGTTTTCTAACCTTTCCTTTAGCCTGGAATTGTTCTCCAAAACGGTAAGCTCAAGTCCATCCGTGTCAAAAAGCCTGATGAGATCCGGAGTCTCCGTGTTGGAAAAGGTTCCAATGTAATACTTGAAATCTGGACTCATATCCGTTTGATGAGTTCCACTTTCCTTGGTGAGCTGTTTTTTGTTTTCTCCCTTCATATCCACCACAAACAGGTGGGTTTGCAAAGGGGAAACCTCTGTAGAATGAAAATAAATTTTGCCGGCATCCTGATCAATGCCTATGAGCTCAGTGACTTCCCAGTCCCCAGAGGTGATTTGCCGAATAAGGTTGCCAGATAGGTCATGATGGTAAATATGCTTAAACCCATCCTTTTCGGAAGTAGAAATTATTCCCTTTCCGTTGTCCAAGTAAAGTAGATTATCATTGTAATTTAGATCCACATAAGTAGAAGAACTTTCGGATAGCAAAAGCTGGGAGTTTCCTGTTCTGGAATCCGCATGGTACAAATCCATTTGGTTTTGCAAACGATTTAGGCGTATAAAAGCCAAGGTATCGGAATTTCCTGCCCAGAAAATTCTAGGCAGGTAGACGTCCTCTTCCTCCCCACTATCCATTATTACAGTTTCCCCATCCAAATGATGAATATGCACACCAACCACCGCATTCTTTTCTCCAGCTTTAGGGTATTTAAAAATATAATCTTGGGGATACAGCTCCCCCCAGAGCTGCATGTTGTATGCTGGAACCTCACTCTCGTCAAACCTCAAAAAAGCAATTTTTTTTCCATCAGGAGACCATTTAAAGGCCTGTGCCATGCTGAATTCTTCCTCATATACCCAATCTGCTGCACCATTAATTATGTGGTTTTCCTTTCCATCTAAGGTGACCTGATGCAACTCTCCAGACTTTAGATCTTTATAATAAAGGTTGTTATCCTTCACAAATGCCACCTTGGTGTTATCCGGGGACAAGGTGGCATAAGAAACCTTTTCATTCTCGTACAGCGGCTGAAGCTCTTGGGTTTCTCTGTCAAAAACATGATAAACCCCCTTGGTAGACCTTCTATAGATGGACTCCACTTCACTGGATAAAAGCAGCTTGGATTCATCTTCATTAAAGGAATAGCCAGAGAACTGAAGACCGATTTCATTGCCATCCACCACTACTTCTTCCCTTTCTCCGGTTTCAAGGTTGACCCTTACCACCTTGGCACCCCCCTCTTTTTCCAAGGTAGAATAATACCTGCCATCTTTCATCCAGTTGATCCCATACACACCATCCTTGGAAAAGACTCCCTTTTGAAAAATGTCCTCCAACGTAATGTCTACTTGGGCATAAACCGGGCAAATCCCGGGGAAAAGAACCAGGATAGTGATCAGAATGGTAGTGATTTGCTTTGTCATGGATTCCTGTTTTAATCGGCCAAAGATAGCTATTTGGATAAATGGATGAAACAAACCGACGTTAACTATCCTAAATTCCCTATAAAACAACCCACTCCTTTTTCATTATTCCCAAAAAAATGGTAATTCGCAAGAAATAGACATCTGATGAAGAAGAACATTGCCCTAATTACAGGAGGCTTCACAGGGGAGCACGTGGTTTCCCTAAAGAGTGCAGCCATTGTGGAAAAAAACCTGGATAAGGAAAAATACAACATCTATAAAATTTTTATCTACCCTGGGGATTGGTACTTTGAAACCAAGGAAGGCAAAAAACTCCCGGTTAACTTGAATGATTTTTCCCTGGATCTTCCTGAGGGAAAAGTGACTTTTGACGGTGTTTTCAATATTATCCACGGCTCGCCCGGAGAGGATGGCAAACTAGCAGGGTACTTGGAAATGATAGGGATTCCCTACACCACCTGTGATGTCCTTACCTCCGCCATCACTATGAACAAGGCCTACACCAAAGCCATCCTGCAAGACATCCCCGAACTTAAGGTAGCCAAGTCCATGCAATTGATGGGATATAGCACCAGACTAGCCGGTGAAGTGATGCGTCAGCTTACCCTTCCCTGTTTTGTAAAACCCAATACCGGTGGCAGCAGTATAGGCATGAGCAAGGTAAAACAGGCCGAGGAAATGGATGATGCCTTGGTAAAGGCCTTTGAAGAAGATAATCAGGTTTTGGTGGAAGAGTTTGTGGATGGCAGGGAATTTTCCATTGGGATGTATAAGGTAGGCGAGGAGATAAGGGTCCTTCCTGCCACGGAAATCATCAGTTCTAAAGAATTCTTTGATTTTGAGGCCAAATATTCACCAGGGGTTTCTGAGGAAATTACCCCTGGGAGGATGGATGAAAGGGAAGTGGCAAAAGTAAAACAAATCGCAGAGGCAGTGTATGCCAAACTCAACTGTAAAGGGGCAGTAAGAATGGATTACTTCCTGGAAAAAAACACTGGGGAATTTTATTTTATCGAGATCAATACTGTCCCTGGCCAAACGGAAACCAGCCTGATATCCCAGCAAGTGAGGGCCGTGGGCATGACGGTTTCAGAGTTTTATGATGAATTGATCGCTGAAATGTGGGGGAGAGTAGGTAAATAGTTATCATTTTTTAGTCCATTTATCAACCACTCAAGGTTTCCCTGAAACAAGTTCGGGGTGACTAAAGAGGAAAAAACAGGTAAATAAAAAGGACTGGGCTTCTAAATGTTAATCCATCCTGCCCATCTTGTTTTAGGAGGGGAGGGTTGGGGGTTGCACTCAGGAGAAGCCTTTTTTTCCTAATAATATCCTATTTGGCAGAAATCCTGAAATAGAAAGAGAGGTTATTAAACTAGAAAAAATTATAAAAAAAGTGCCCCAAGGGAATGGGGCACTTTTTTTATTCTATCTCAAAAACTTTTTTCAGTTTATCCACATAGTCCAGTTTTTCCCAAGTGAAAAGCTCCACCTCTAAGGTAATGGAGGCGTTATCCGGGGAGTAGAAGGTTTTGGTGACCACCTCATTATTCCTCCCCATATGCCCGTAAGCAGCAGTTTCCTCATAGATGGGGTACCTAAGTTTAAGTCGCTGTTCTATTGCATATGGCCTCATGTCAAAAACCTTCTCTATTCGTTTGGCTATTTCACCGTCTGATAACCCCACTTTTGCTGTTCCATAGGTGTTTACATATAAGCCCATGGGATGAGAAACCCCGATAGCGTAAGAAACCTGTACCAAAACTTCATCTGCTATTCCAGCAGCAACCATATTCTTAGCGATATGCCGGGTAGCATAGGCCGCCGAGCGGTCCACCTTTGAGGGGTCCTTGCCAGAAAAAGCCCCACCCCCATGTGCACCCTTTCCTCCATAGGTGTCAACGATGATTTTTCTGCCAGTAAGCCCGGTGTCCCCGTGGGGGCCCCCAATCACAAATTTGCCTGTAGGATTGATATGAAAAATGATATCCTCGGTAAACATGCTCTGAATGGAAGGAGGCAATTGAGCCTTTACTCTTGGGATAAGAATAGCGATCACATCCTCCTTTATGCATTCCAGCATGCTTTGCTCATCAGCAAAATCATCATGTTGGGTGGAAAGCACGATGGTATGAATCTTTTCCGGTTGATTGTCATCTCCGTATTGGATGGTGACCTGTGCTTTGGCATCAGGTCTTAAATAGGTAATGTCGGAATTTTCTCTCCTTATATTTGCAAGTTCTTTTAACAACCTATGCGAAAGGTCCAATGCCAAGGGAAGATAGTTTTCCGTTTCCTTAGTGGCATAACCAAACATCATTCCTTGGTCTCCGGCTCCCTGTTCTTCGGGATTTCCCCTATCCACCCCCTGATTGATGTCCGCAGATTGCTCATGGATAGCGGATAGCACCCCGCAAGAATTCCCATCAAACATATATGCTCCTTTGGTGTAGCCAATGCGGTTGATCACCTCCCTGGCTATCTTTTGCACATCCAAATAGGTGTTGGAATTCACCTCCCCAGCCAGTATGACCTGCCCGGTGGTTACCATGGTTTCGCAGGCAACTTTAGAGTTAGGGTCAAAGGCCAAAAAATGATCTATGATAGCATCTGAAATTTGATCTGAAATTTTATCCGGGTGTCCCTCTGAAACAGATTCTGAGGTGAATAAATAGGGCATAAATCGCTTTTTTAAAATGAGAGCGTAAATTTACATTTATTGGAGAAAATTAAAAATACAACTTTTAGGATTACCTCCATACTTAAGGAATAATCATACATATCCCTTTCGGAAGAAAATAGGAGCATAAAAAGCCAACCCGAAAACCAGGTACATTAGCCCAGAAAAGAAATGAACAAACAATTGAACAAAGCCTAGTTTTGTCATTTGCATGGGGAAAAACAAGCTTGAAAAAGCAGTGTAAATAATACTTTCCCCCGTGGAAAAAAGGGCAAAAGTGGCAATCCAGAAAAAAGGTAAAGAAAGTAAATTGACATGTTTAAACTTACTCTGCCTCAAAATATCCTTGAAAAAGAACACGGAAAAAAAGAGTACGAGCAAATTTCCAAAAAGATAAGAATAGGTCTGAATTTTCAGGGACAAGGGTTGAAAAAAGAAACTATTGATCAACCCGAAAAATAGAAGAAGGAAAATAGCCAACAAAACCTTTCTCTCCAAGCCACAGGAAAATGGCAAATTATAAAAGAGAAAAAGGATCAAAATCACCTTTCCATACACAAACAAGCTATTATAAAGTAAGATGGATTCTACTCCATGAGCCACGGAAAAATTCCAAACTACTTCAAAAATAAAGGTGAACAAAATCACCATAAAGACTACCCAGTGCGTTTTAGCATGGGTAGAAGAATGGGAGTAAGAAAAAAAATAGAAGGCCGAAAACAATAGTCCCAAAAGCAAACATATGTGAAATACTGACAAGATCATTTATACACAATTGAATTGGATGGCAATTTAGAAAGGTGAGTGCTAGTAAAAAATACCCTAATCGGGGTATTTTTTGGTAAATAGCAAGTATCCTTAAGAATAAATAACGAAAAAGCGCCGATTCCCATCGGCGCGGCTTGAAAAATGGATGCAAGGAGTAAAAAAATTTGCTGTATTACTGCTTCAAAGGTAATCCTAATCCGATCGCAAACCTTATTTTTCCTATTAAGCTATCTTTACTTTAGAATGCGAAAACGCTGATTTACTTAATGTTTCATTAACATTAACCTTTCCCCTCTACTCAATCCTTTTATTTTTCGTACTTTTGCGGGAAATTAATACGCCTTGAAAACGAGAACTTTAAAGAAAGACAAAGTCAACATCATCACCATGGGATGTTCCAAAAACCTAGTGGATTCAGAGGTGTTGCTTAGCCAATTAAAAGGAAATGGTATAGATGCCTCCCACGAGTCAAATGAGAAGGATAATAACATCGTGATTATTAATACCTGTGGGTTTATTGAAAATGCCAAGCAAGAGTCCATAGACACCATCCTGACCTATGCAGATGCGAAAGATCGGGGCTTGGTGGATAAGGTTTATGTAACTGGATGCCTATCCCAAAGGTATAAAGATGACTTAGAAGCAGAGATCCCCCAGGTGGATGCCTTCTTTGGCACACGCGATCTCCCCGCACTGCTCAAAAAGTTTAAGGCGGACTACAAACACGAACTGGTGGGAGAACGCCTACTTAGCCATTCCTCCCACTATGCTTATATGAAAATTTCGGAAGGATGCGACAGGCCATGCTCTTTTTGCGCCATCCCCTTGATGCGGGGAGGCCATATCTCCCGACCCATTGAGGAACTGGTAAAAGAGGCCAGGCATAAAGCTTCGCAGGGAACCAAGGAACTGCTTCTAATTGCCCAGGACAGCACCTATTATGGATTGGACCTTTATCAAAAAAGAAAGTTAGCGGATTTAATGCAGGCATTGGCAGAGGTGGATGGAATAGAGTGGGTACGCCTTCACTATGCCTATCCCACGGGGTTTCCCATGGATGTAATTGATGTGATGGCCTCACATCCCAACATCTGTAACTACTTGGATATCCCTCTGCAACATGGCTCTTCAAAGGTATTGAAAACCATGAGAAGAGGAACAACCCGAGAAAAACAAGAGACATTGATCCATTCCATTCGGGACCGTATCCCCGAAATAGCCATCCGAACCACCTTGATTACAGGCCACCCCGGTGAGGGAGAAAAAGAATTTGAAGAAATGCTCTCCTTTGTAGAGAGAATGCGGTTTGAAAGGTTAGGAGTCTTCACCTATTCCCATGAAGATGGTACACATGCTTTCGGCATGGAGGACACCATTTCTGAAAAGGAAAAACAGGAAAGGGCTGACAGGATCATGGAAATACAAGAAAACATCTCCTTGGAGCATAACCAGAAAAAAATCGGCAACACCTATAAGGTGCTTATCGATAAAAAAGAAAGTGGGCACTTTGTGGGACGTACAGAATTTGACTCGGTAGAAGTAGACAATGAGGTGCTTATAGATGCCAAAAAACATTTCTGCAGGATCGGAGACTTTGTGGAAGTTAAGGTAACTGATGCCACAGCCTTTGATTTATATGGTGAATGTAAGGAATCTCAATAAAGGGATATAAGCCAAGGCGCTTTGAACTTGGTCATTTTCCATCCTCCTTTTTAGGACGAGATAGAAATGGCCAATTAAAAGTTCAATTAGGGAGCTTACATGTATAATTAGCCTTATTAAGGCTAAGAAAGGAGCGAAAACTGCCAACCTTAAACATCCCTCCATTACCTTTTTTCACATAAATTTCTTTTGTTTGCGTAGCAAACCTCTGGAGAAAGATTCCATTGGCATAAATTCCCTATCGCTATGCAATTGATTGAAGTAAACTCCGCTGAAGAGAAAAAGGAGTTTTTAAGAATGGCCGTCCGGCTATACAAGCAGGAAAAAGATTGGATCCAACCTTTGGACAATGATATTGAAGGCCTATTTGACCCCAACACCAATAAGCTTTTCAAGCAAGGCGGGAAGGCCAAAAGATGGTTATTGAAGGACGATGATAAACATACCATAGGCAGGGTTGCGGCTTTTATCAATCCCAAGTGGAAGGAAAAACAACCTACAGGTGGGTTAGGGTTTTTTGAATGTATCCATGATGAAAAAGCCGCCTTTTTATTGTTTGACACTGCCAAGGCATGGTTGGAGAAACAAGGCATGGAAGCCATGGATGGCCCCGTGAATTTTGGAGAAAGGGACAAATGGTGGGGGCTATTGGTAGATGGCTTTTCGCCGCCCAATTACAACATGCCCTGGAACTTCTCCTATTATCAGGATCTATTTGAGCGATATGGGTTTCAAGTGTATTTTAAGCAATATACTTACATGCGATCTGTGTATGGGGTAACCATAGAAGCAAAGATGGAAGGCAGGGCTAAGGAAATCCTAGCTGATCCTGACTTTCAATTTCGCTACTTAAAAGGCAAGGAACTTTGGGGAAAATTCCCTGAATATTTCATGAAAGTCTATAACAAAGCCTGGGCCAGGCATATGGGCAAGTCCATCTCCGAGAGGGAGGCCAAATTGATGTTAACCAAAATGAAACCAATTATTGATCCTAGATTGGTGTATTTTGGTTTTCACAAAGGGGAACCCGTCTCATTCTTTATAAACATACCTGAAATCAACCAACTTTTTAAGCACGTCAACGGGTCGTTAGACCTTATTGGAAAACTGAGATTCCTTTGGCATAAAACCTTTAATCCACCTGACAAAATGCTGGGATTGGTATTTGGGGTTGTACCTGAATTGCAAGGAAAGGGAGTAGAAAGTGCCATGATCATTTCTTACAGGGATATGATCGATAAGGAAAATCTACCCTATAAAACTATAGAAATGAACTGGATTGGGGACTTCAACCCAAAGATGATGCGGGTGTGCGAACAGCTAAATGCCAAAATATACAAAACGCACCACACCTACCGCTATCTCTTCGATAGGGAAAAGCCTTTCGAAAGGCACCCCATGTTTACTTAGTCAATCACTATGATCCCATTAGGTTTCTTTGACCTGAAGACCCCAAATGGCCTTAGCGCATAGGAGTGCTGGGTCATTTTACCCTCAAACTCCTCCGCCTTGCTGGGATCCACAGCAAAAAGCAATCCCCCGCTGGTCTGGGGATCGGCTAAAATATATTGCTGATTCTCATGGCTAAGAATTATTCTGTCTCCATAGCTTTTCCAATTCCTAAGTGTGCCCCCAGGATAGCATTCCAAATTCAGGTAATGTGAAACAAAGTCAAATATGGGCACTTTTTCCATTTCAATCTGGGCAGACAATCCGCTTCCATCCGCCATTTCCAGTAAATGTCCACCCAGGCCAAAGCCAGTGACATCGGTGATCGCATGTACCTCCTCCCAAGCAGCTGCGATAAGGCCAATATCATTAAGTCGCAGCATACTTGCCTTTGCTATTTCCAGGTCATTTTTTCTTGCCAACCCTTTCTTTTCTGCGGTAGTTACTGTTCCCACGCCAATGGGTTTACTCAGGTAGATAAGGTCCCCTTTCCTGGCACCGTTATTTCTTCGAATTTGATGGATTGGGGCTTTTCCGGTCACGGCCAATCCAAAAATGGGTTCCGGGGAGTCGATAGAATGTCCACCGGCCAGTGGAATGCCAGCCTTATGACATACCTGCCTTCCTCCATTTAATACCTCCCCTGCAATTTGCGGTGGAATGGTGGATATGGGCCATCCCAAAATCGCAATGGCCATGATAGGTTGGGCCCCCATGGCATAAATATCGCTTAATGCGTTCGTGGCCGCTATTGCTCCGAAGGTATAAGGGTCGTCCACTATGGGCATAAAAAAGTCGGTCGTGCTTACAATTGCCGTTTCCCCGTCCAAATTCACTACTGCCGCATCATCACTTTGCTCATTACCTACTAAAAGGTGAGGGAATTCAGGTGTACCTATATCAGGATTGCCAAGAATCTCTTTCAGCACAGAAGGGGCTATTTTGCATCCGCAGCCAGCTCCATGGCTATATTGTGTAAGTTTGATTGAGTCGTTCATTATTCCTCATTGATACATTGAATGTAAGTATTTGGCAACCTCCAACACCCCAGGCCCTTCTAAAGGGATGGTTTTTATGACCTTTCCCTTTTTTCTATCAGTAGATACTGCATAAGCTTTATCATAATAATACAAGATAAGGCTGGCCGCCACTCCCAAATCCCCGTTTTCTATGGCAGCAATAGCAGAATCAGTATTCTTACCCCCTAATTTTTTCCGGATTCTTTCTGTGGCTGTAATTAATTGCTCGGCAGGAAGCTCGCCATATGTTTTTACTAAATTTTCAATTCTAAAAGTAAGGGGAACTGATAATTGGATATGATCAGCCTCCTGCTTTTGTAAATAGAAGGCCTCCGGTAAATGTACTCTCCCAATCATAAAGGATTCATCCTCCACCCAAACTACTTTGTTCGCATCCATATTGAGGATCACCTCCAAGAGGTCGTTTTGAAACTGTTCCGTACTGGGCTGTCCTTTGCTCAGCGGGTTGCCAAAACTGGATCCATTGTGGCAGGCCAGTGCCTCTAGGTCTATTACTTGTGCGCCCAAGTCCTTCAAGGCTTGTAATACAAGAGTCTTACCAGACCCGGTAGCACCTGTCAATACCCTAAAGTTGATGGGGCGGGAAAAGGTATGTAGAAGAAAGGCCCTATAGCCTTTATAGCCTTCCTTCAAGGACATGACCTGAAAACCGGCGGTTTCCAATAGCCAGCCCATACTGGAAGACCTCATCCCCCCTCTCCAACAATGAATAAGCAAGGATTGCGAATCCAATGTTTCCGCCCTCCGGATAAAGTCAGCCATCTTGGGACCGACTGCCTCCAAACCCACCTTTAAGGCCTCCCTTTTTCCGAAACTTTTGTATGCAATCCCCACATTGGCTCTTTCTGTGTCAGTGAAAAGGGGAAAAGAGATGGCACAAGGAATATGCCCCTGAAAATACTCAGCGGGAGAACGCGTGTCCAACAAAGGAAACTCCTTTCTTCTAGTAAGAAACTCCTCCACATCTAGTTGCTGCATATCTCTGATTTTAGCCTTAATTTACAATAATAAGGTATCCATTTGACGAAAATTATAGTAACTTACATACCAACCAAGTATTTTTATACTCAAAATAAACCTATTCGTTATGAAAACCTCACTTATACATCTTGTTCCCTATTTGCGGTTTGACGGAAATTGTGAAGAAGCTTTAACTTTCTATTCGCATATATTTAATGGTACTATCAACATAGAACAGCGCTACAAGGTTCTGGGAAATCAAGTATCCGACAGTTACCATTCCAAAATCTTACATGCTCAATTTGAATTTGCTGAGGCACGATTCTTTGCCTGTGACGTATTCCCGGATCGTAAGACCCAACCCTCAGGTACCAACGTGTCTCTTAGCCTACTTTTAGAAGATACAGAACATGCCAGCCATGTTTTCAACTCCCTTAGCGAAGATGGCACCGTTCAAATGCCGTTTGAAAAGCAATTTTGGGGCGATTGGCATGGGGGTTTAAAGGATAAGTTTGGAATAGACTGGAATGTTAACTCCCTAGGGAGGTGAAGAAACCTGAGTTCAAGGCCACTAAATGGCTAAGAGGAATCCATTTAGTATTCATTGCCCTTTGAGTTTGGCGGAGTAATGAGTAGGGGTTTCAAAGTCCAGGAAAAACGCAATTTGGATTGGGCGCCACCCTTGGTCAATCAGGGTCCCTTTTTGAATATGCCGGAAATTATGGGCTCTTTATCAGGAAGGAGTTTTGAGGAAGTAGGCAGAGGGGTTAAATGGCCAAATTGTATTATCGACAACTGAAATCCCCCTAATGATCCTTGGTGTTTTCCCCCATCTTTTCGGCTAGTGCACTTCCATAGATCAGCTGAAGGGTGTGATAGATCATCAAGGGAAGAAGGACCACTCCAAACACCGTCGGGTTCGGAAAAAGAATCTTGCCCATTACAGCACCCTGAACCAAGGATTTTTTTGATCCGCAAAAGAGAACAGTAACGCGATCTGCACGGTCTAATCCCAGCTTCTTTCCAAACACATGCATTATCCCAAGCATCAAAAAGAAAAGCAGGCTCATCCAAAGGCCAAGCATTAAATACTGTCCTAATGCTTGCCCTTCAAACATCCCGCTTCCAAAAGAACTGGCAAATGCAGTGAAGACAATCAATAAGATGATGGTCTGGTCGAACCGCTTAAGCCAAGCCGAATACCTACTGGTCCATTCGCCCCAGTATTTATGAAAAAACAAACCAAGGATTACCGGAACGAGGATTTGCTTGATCAGTTTGACAAAGGTTTCCATCAACTCAAAATCCGCTGATGCAGTGCTCAGAAATAGCCCCATCCATAACGGGGTAACAAATATGCCAAGTATACTGGAAAAACTGGCGTTAAAAATAGCAGCGGGTAAGTTCCCTTTTGCGATAGATACCATGACTACCGAAGAAGAAACCGTGGAAGGCAAGGCTGCCAAATAGAAAGTCCCTGTCCAAAAATAATCTCCCTCTTTGCCAAAAACCATGTGAACCAGCAGAATCAACAAGGGAAACAATAGGAAGGTACTACTTTGCACCAAAAGGTGCAGCCTCCAATTCACCAGGCCATCCAGCAGGCTTTTAGGACTTATTTTTACCCCATAAAAGAAGAAGATCAAGGCGACCCCATAATAGGTGATATCCTCTAAGGGCAAAAAGCTTCTTTCATCTCCCCATGCTGGAAATAAATAGGCCAACAATAGACTAAACAACAACAAGAAAAAAAAGGTGTTGAACCCTGCCTTTGCCAAGGTGGATTTAAGTTTCTTCATTGATCAAAAGATTTTTGATTTTTTTTACGCATAAAGTTGTCACATATCACAGCCGTGGCAATAGCCACATTGAGGGATTCGGCAGCCCCGAACTGGGGGATGCTGATCTTATGATGGATATAAGGTGCTAAGTCCGCAGAAATGCCTCTTGATTCATTTCCCACAAGGATGACCCCTTCCCTACCCAAATCATGTTTATGCAGGTTGTCCCCATCTACAAAAGCCCCAAAAACCGGTATTTTTATTTCGCCCAACACCGTATCCAGAGCCTTATACATAAAGCGAACTCTGCAAAATGACCCCATACTGGCGTTTAATACTTTTGGGTTGTAGAAGTCGGCTGTTTCTGGGGATAAAATCAACTTTTCAATGCCGTACCAATCTGCTATGCGGATGATAGTTCCTAGGTTTCCCGGGTCTCTCACATCGTCCAATGCCAACACCAAATCCCCTTTCCCAATTTCAAAATCTTCTGCTTTCGGTATTGTGGCTACGGCCAATGCGGCGTCGTTGGTTTGAAAGGTTCCTATTTGACTTAGTTCATGCTGACCCACTAAAATGGCTTCCCCCTCAATACTATCCATAAGCTCATGATGCTGATTTTTAAATTTTTCTGTACAAAGAAGCTTGGTAACTGTGAAATTAGCCCGCAACAATTCCGTTACATTTTTAGCCCCTTCCACAAAAAAACTTTGTTCTTGCTTGCGGAATTTTTTCCGGTGCAAGGATTTAATAAACTTAACCGTATTTTTGCTTACCATTTAGCAGGGAATGTAGTAGTGATTCGCATCAAATATATAAACTTTATCATTTTCATCCTCTTTCTTGGAAGTTGCTCCATGACCAGAAGTCTCAGGGAGGGGCAATATCTGGTATATGATGTAGACACCCAGGGCATTCAAGAAAGTGATGCCGAAGTCATAAGAAGCAATATCCAACAAAAACCCAATACCCGTATCCCCTTGCTGAATATCTCCCCAGGGGTAATCCTATACAAGATAGGGGAAATTTCCTACGACAGTACCCGGCTGGCGGAGAGGATGGAAAGCTGGGAAAGTGAAAAGCAAACCATAGAAAATCAAATAGAAACACGTGGTGAAAGCGGAAAGCTTAATAGGAGGCTAGGCAAAGTAGTCTCGCAAATTTCCAGGTTAGAACGTAAACTTGAATACGGCAATTGGTTTATGCGTACCGGGAATCCCTTGGTTTTATTTGACAGTTCAAAGACAGAAGAATCAAAACGGCAAATCCTGGCCTATTTGGTTAATCATGGTTTTTTTGATGCCAAAGTGGAAACCGACGTAGACAAGAAAAAAAGGA
Source organism: Pleomorphovibrio marinus (assembly GCF_003347495.1). Classification (GTDB taxonomy): domain Bacteria; phylum Bacteroidota; class Bacteroidia; order Cytophagales; family Cyclobacteriaceae; genus Pleomorphovibrio; species Pleomorphovibrio marinus. Next base: position 7,310 of record NZ_QCXY01000008.1, on the reverse strand, counting down.
GGGCATTCATCAGGTACAGGATAAAGGAAAACTCCCCATACGTAATAGATAGTACATTCACCAGAACCCAGGACAAGGATTTACTGGAGTTGCTTTCTGAAAACAGGAGAAGATCCCACATCAAAGTTGGCAACCGATACATACAAAGTGACCTAAGCAGAGAACGGCAAAGGGTAGAGGATTTGCTGAAGGACAATGGGTATTATACCTTTTCAAAGTCTTTTTTGGAGTACAATGTGTACAAGGATTCCTTAGAAAAAAAAGTAACCATAGAACAGATAATCCGAGTGCCAAGACCTGCGGAAAAGCACACGGTGTATAGTATTGATTCCGTTTTGTTCTCGATAGCTAGTCCTACAGATGTGATTTCCGACGAAAACATTTCCAAGGAGTATGAAGGCATACGCTATGAGCTCTATAGGGACAGGTATTCTGAAAAAGTGATTAACTCCAGGATTTTTTTAAGAAAGGGAGGGAAATACAACCGTAGTGATGTAATAGAGACCCAAAGACAATTAGCTAACCTGGACATGTTCAGGTTTGTCAATATATCCTTTGATACCTTGGGGAACTCCCTGACTACAAGAATTTATACCCGACCTAATCAAAAATACCAAATTACAAACCAGCTAGGAGCAAGTGTAACCGAACAGCTACCCGGGCCATTCTTTAGCCATTCCTTGAGGAATAGGAACTTATTTAGGGGATTAGAAATCTTTGAGTTTAATTTCAGGGCAGGATTGGAGGGGGTAGCCTCTGCTACCACAGAAGGGGGTGTCTATAGAAGTAGGGAGCTCAGTGCCTCAGGATCCGTAATTTTCCCTCAGTTTCTGGTGCCTTTCGATTTTGGAACTTTGGAGCGGTTTGGCCGATATAATCCCAGGACAAGGGTACTCCTAGGGTATAGCTATGTAAATAGGCCTGAATATGTAAGGGATGCCCTCAATACCATTTTTGCCTATAACTGGGCCACCCGGGACCTTAGGCAACAATTTTCTGTCAGCTTATTGGATGCAAACCTTATCCGGTCTGCCCTTAATCCCCTTTTTGAGGAGCGCCTGGTGGAATTGCAGAACCAAGGAAATAACTTGATCAATTCCTTCCTTCCCTCCTATGTCAGCAGTATTTCTGGGCAGGTTATCGTAAATTTCAACCAATACGGGCTTTATAACCGCTCCCAGGCCTCCATGCTCAGGATCTTTTTCGAAAGCGGGGGCACTTCTCTTAATTTTGTGAACAGGGAACTGGTCGAGGACCGGTCTCTTCAATATTTTCAATTTTTGAAATTCCAGACGGATTTTAGGAGATACCTGCCAATCGACAACAGAAGTACCTTTGCCTACAGGTTAAACTTGGGATTAGCAAAACCATATGGGGTGAGTGACGGCATTCTGCCTTACGAAAAATACTTTTTTGCAGGGGGAAGTACAAGTATCCGGGCTTGGCAGCCCAGACGATTAGGACCGGGATCCTTTACCCCTGAGAGGAGGGAAGACGGCACCTTTGACTATCGCTTTGAGCAACCTGGGGAAATCCTTTTTGAGGCCATGTTTGAATATAGGCGCAAGTTGTTCGGGTATTTTGACGGGGCCTTCTTTATTGATGCGGGCAATAGTTGGACCTTTGAGGAAGATCCTACCCGGGAAGGAACAGACTTTAGGGTGGATCGGTTCTACAAAGAATTAGCAGTCGGAACAGGCGTGGGCCTAAGGATGGATTTTGACTTTTTGGTCCTAAGATTGGACATGGGGATAAAGGCCTATGATCCCGCCAGGCCGGAGGGGGAGCGGTTTATCCTGGACAACCTTTCCTTTAACCGGCCCTTGGGGGAAAGGGGACAGCATGTATTTAATATTGGGATAGGCTATCCCTTTTGATGGGAGTTGTCGTGGGTGGAATAAGTTCGTATTTTACTATATTTGTTACTATGAGGGTTAAAGAAGAGATTAAACCAAGGTCGGAGGAATTTATGAGCTTGTGCAAAAATCACCAGGTCAAGTTTCTTTATGCCTTTGGTTCATCTACTATACAAGGCTTTGACGAAACCAACAGTGATATTGATTTTTATGTAGAGGTCGATGCGACCGACCCATTGACCCGTGGGGAGACGCTAATTGATTTATGGGATAAACTTGAACTTTTTTTTGGAAGGAAAGTGGATTTATTGACCGGTTCCTCGCTCAAAAACCCATATTTAAAAGCCAACATCGATCGTTCCAAAGTCCTGATCTATGACGGAAAGAGAAAAGAAATTTTTATGTGATATTGTTCAGGCCACCAAGCTTGTAGAAGAATTTACGGATGATGGTAGATTGATTGTCTGTTAAATAAATCCAGTCACTTAGGGACTGAACTAATCTATAATGGGGTGGAGTACATAACCCTTTGGGAGGTCACAAAGACCACGATAGTGGACAAACCCCATTAACCCCGAGCTATTGGAGTGAAAACCCGGGGCCTGGAAACTCACCACGCCCCAGGAACCTCGGGATGGGTTCAACTCAACTTCGCAAACTTCCTAGATAAAATAAAGTAGGTTAAAGGATTGTATGGGTTTTACCGGCACACTGATCTTGAAAACGCTTCCAAAACCAGGGCTAATCAGAGTTTTCTTTTTTTCTCAATTACATACCTCAGGTAAGCAGTGTTTTTTTTGCAACATTAACCTTACATGAGACTATTAAAAACTATTTTCTCCATTTACTTTACGTTCTTTTTGTTCCCGATAATCGGGATCAGAAAAATCCTGCCTCTACCACAAACCAGCCGCACGACCCTGACTAATTCAGGGCAGGCCTATTTTCTGACAGCCAGCCACTAGCGGAAATGGTAAACCTTCTACAAATCCAAGTTTTTGATTTTGTCCGAAACATAGGTTAGTGGAAAAACACCAATCCCTCAAACCCGAGGGATTAAACTCAACGGAACCCCATCCATGGTATGAGAATATTTGGACATCCCCACCCCAGTTTCTGGCGGGCTACTTGGAAAAAAACCCTTGACTTCGGAAAACTAATCTGTAACTCCACCCTGTCTTGACCACCCCCTTGCGTCCCCCTCCTAAAACTGGAGGGGGAGAGGATCGAATTGGTTCAATTCTCTTCAATAAAACCCGGAGAAGCAGTATTTGGCTCACTTATTCTTGCGGAATTAAACTTCAGTGATCATGAAAAATTTGTTGATATTATTATTGTCGCCGTTGATTTTGGGTTGGAGTTGTGCAGAAAGTGCTTCTCCTGAAAGCAGCAATTGTCTATCAGGGGTTATAATCGGACATGGATGTACTAATGAGGGATATTTGATTGAAGTTTTTGACCTAAAAGGCAAAGAAATTGAAGTAGGTTCGGTAGCATTTGCCGATAAAACATATTTCAATGTAATAATGAGTCTTGAACTGCCGGATACAAATGATTGGCAAACAGGGGACAAATTATATTTTCAAATAAGTGAAATTCCAGTTAAAAATATTATATATGTCAGGATGCATATGCGACCGCACCTCCCTATAATTTAATCAATATTTCCAAAAATGAATGCTTATGAAATCGAGCCTGTCCTGACGGCAGTCAGGGCATGACGAGCACGTCACACACTGGGATGCCCCGATACGGGGAGATGCGAGATTCCCCCGAAGCGAGTCTGGGGCAGGCTATATGGCCTTTAAAAAACAATTTATAATCATATGAAATGCCCATGAGAAAGAATTCTCACACAGGGGGATGATTATCTAGGGCATTCCATATGACCGCTGAAAAGACAATTATAAACATATGAAATCGAGCATGACGAGCACGTCACACACCGGGATGATTATGGTTGCGAGATTCCCCCGAATCGAGTTCGGGGCAAGCTATATGGCCGCTGAAAAGAAAATATAAACACATGAAAAAAATTGTATTTGTTATTTAAAGTTATATTAACTAATATTTTTTTTTCAAAATTCAAATCGATCATCGGATGGGAAATTTTCTATTTTTAAGGATACTTATACTTTAGTGATAGAATATAAAGAAGTTTCTAATTGCAAAAGCACTTGGGAGGTATTTGAGACTTGTGATATATTAATTGCCTTATTTTTTGACATTTTTCAGTTCATAAAACAAATTCAAACTAAAATTTGTTTAATTAAATTTTTTTTATTTATTGTAGCATTATCTTTCTTTATTACGTATGGGGATTAAGGTAGGAGTTAATGGATTCCAATTATGAACCCTCAAATAAAATGGATAAAAATGATGGAAAAGGTAAGTTCAAGGTTGTGTAGGCTTAGCTGTTTGATGCTACTCATCGGTAAAATGACATTTATTGGGGCTTGTCAGGAAATGGGGGAGACGGATAATGATCAAATTGTTTATACAACCACTGGGTATATTTTCGGTTTTGACCCCTGCCTGACAAGAGAACCTTATGAAATTGGTGAAGGTCTTTTAATTGCCACTCCTGCCGATACCTTGTTAACCTATAATTTTCCTGAAAATGTTGTGGAATTTCCGCCAGGCATTTTTGATAATTGGCAGTGGCAATATGTTTTTGATCTGCAGGCTACTAAAGGTAACCCTGATTTCAAAGTGAGGTTTAGATATCGCCATGCTAATGAAGAAGAAATGATTTACCCTCTTTGTCATGGTTCAATTTTCGCTCCGGGTTTTAAATACCAATATCAAATATTAATATTATTTGCAGAAAAAATCGATTAATTAACATAAAACGGACCTATCATAAAAAAAATAATAATTTTACTGGGAATAATTTTTTTTCCAATCACAATTATATTTATGGGGTTCATCCAAAGTGAAGTTGAGTTTTATTATGCTTTTGACGAAAAGATTAGCTTAGAAAAATCTGAAAGTAAATTTTTGGTGAGTTTTGATAAAGCAATTGATACTTCTAGCATTTTGGATGCTTTAGGGGTCAATGAGAATCAGGTTGTAATTGACCGGTTTGATGAGAGAAATTTTTTCATTACTCTTCCCAGCTCTCAGGCCAGACAGCAACTTCTTGACCAAATAAATGCTATTCCCGGAGTTTATGTATTACAGCCCGTTTACAAGGAGCCTTCGGGGCTCGAAATGGGAATAGGTGATGAAATTGTCCTCCAAAAAAGAGAAGAGGCTAATACAGATAAACTAGATTCCCTTATTAATGACTTAGGCTTGATATTTATCAAATCAACACTCATTTATGATCTATACAGGGTGCCAAGAGGCACTGATGCCTTAAGGATGGCAAACATAATACAGGAAAGTGGGCTTACCACCTTTTCTCATCCGAATTTTGTAGTAAGTCCGAAACAATTTCAGGCAATTCCCAATGACACCTATTTCCAAAATCAGTTTTATTTACATAATACCGGTCAGGTTTTTAACCCTGTCCAAGGAAGTGTAGGTACCCCAGATGCAGATATTGATGCCCCGGAAGCTTGGGAAATTACCCAGGGAAGTGCAGATATAATTATAGCTGTTTTAGATGATGGACTTACCCCTAACCATCCGGATTTGCCAAATGCGAGACAATTACGGTTACTGGATAGTAATTATGCAGATGGTGATGCCGATGATCCTTCTCCTGCAAACAACTTAAATCATGGTAATAGTTGCGCAGGGATAATTGGTGCCACAAGAAACAACAATGAAGGAATAACTGGCATCGCCCCTGAGTCAATAATTATGCCTATAAGAATTTTTGATAGTTTTGGAGAAGGAATCATGCCAAACTTGGTGGCCGATGCTATAACATCTGCCGCTGATAATGGGGCAGATATTATTTCCAACAGTTGGGGATATTTACCCCAAAATCCAAATGAAGCCCCAAGCCCAAATCTCATCCCTTGTATCGTAAATGCTATCCAACAAGCTGTAAATCAAGGTAGAAATGGTCGTGGCTCTGTATTTGTTTTTTCAGCGGGTAATACTGCCAGACATACTGAAAATTTTGACGGGGTTATTGCTTTTCCTGCAAATGTCAATATACCAGGGGTTTTTACGGTTGGGGCATCTGATCGAGATGATCTTCAAGCAGATTATAGTCCTACAAGTAACCCTCAAAGCCCTAATAATCAGATTATTGATATTGTTGCCCCCTCTCATAGGGCTTATCCTCCAGGTGCATACCCCCCGGGTACACCAGGTGGAATAGTAGGTGAGACGTTTGAAATATGGACGATTGATATTCCCGGAAATACCGGTGATAATCCCTGGCCTCAATTTACTGTACCCGGGGTACCACAAACGCAAACTTTTAATCCACCACCCTGGGGAGAGGAGTTGCCAAATGCAGGCCCAAATTTTCTGGCATATACAGGAAGGTTCGGTGGAACTTCTGCTGCCGCCCCACAAATTGCAGGGATTGCTGCTCTTGTACTCTCAATCAACCCTGATCTTACATATCTTCAGGTATTTGATATTATTACCAATGCAGCTGACCAAGTTGGTGGATTCAATTATGTAAATGGACGAAGTAATGAATTTGGATTTGGAAGGGCTAATGCTTTTTCTGCAGTATGCGCCGTCATCGAAACCTTGACCATCTCCGGCCCCGACTACCTCTGTTCCACCACGTCATTTACCCTGCAAGACCCTCCCCAAGGGGCCAGCGTCTCTTGGACCGCAACCCCAGCCAACCTGTTCAGTTCCTCCTCCGGCTCAGGCACCACGGCGAACCTCAGCCCGGCCAGTGTACACAACAGGGGCTTCGGCACCATTACCTTCCATGTCGAAACCGACTGCGGGGAGGTCGAAATACCCAAAACGGTATGGGTGGGCACCCCCTCCTTTACCAACCCCACCGTAAACGGCGACCCCTATATCACAGGCTCCTGCCACGGGGTATGCCCGGGATTTCACCAGGCGGAGGTCACCATAGGGGGCATCCCGGATGCCGTGCCACCGGACGTGAACTGGCAGCTTAGCGGCGGGCCGGTAAGCTGGTCATGGGATCCTTTCACCAGCCGCATCACCTTTGAGGTGCAGCCCATGACCCCATTCCCCTTTTCCTTTAACGGCACGGCCACCAACCCCTGCGGCAGCACGCCCTTCACCTTCTGCTTTATCAGCGGCCCCAACTGCCCCCTGAGCAGCTATACCCTCAGCCCTAACCCCGCGGACGAGGAGGTCACCGTCACCAACCTGGCCGCCAAGGACGGGGAGCCGGGCCCAGAGGTGGAAATACAGATCATCAGCCAGGCCTTCGAATCGGTACTTTCCCTAAAAGCCCAAGGCCCAAAAATAAGCGTGCCCACAGGCCACCTGCCCAACGGGCAGTACATCCTCCAGATCTCCGACGAGAACGGCGTGTATAGAAAGCATTTGATT
>NZ_QCXY01000007.1 GCF_003347495.1 Pleomorphovibrio marinus | reverse complement strand
GATTTCCGGTACCAAGTACCAAAGCCCCGACAATCATTGCTGTCACCGCAAACTCCCCATCCGGATCCACCATCATCACCGGATTGTTCCCCATCGCCAGATAAGGACTTGCAAACTGGTTCTGCGGATCCACGCCAAACCATCTTCCTAAAGCCGCATCATACTCCCTCGCATGGAAATCATACCATTCGGTCAGCTCTTCGTACCTGCCTTGCAACCTGGCCCCTCGCTAAAACAGTCCACCGGACTGTTTCTTTACGCTCGGTCCTCTTCAAATAGGTCCAAGGTCTCCTTTTCATTTTCACGAACAAAATTCTTGGCTACCAAACCGGATGGAAAATAATCCGTCTGCTAGACGTATTACTTTCAAGCTTAAGAATCTTGAAGTCATCGAACCTGCCCTGACCTTTGTTCTTAAAAGCAACTACAATTTATACTCTCTAAATCCTTTTGCAATGATTTTAATTTTGCTTCCAGTCGAATTCAAACTAAACTTATATACCTTTAGTTTCTTATCATCAATTATCCCTCTCCACTTTGAATAAATATTATTTAAATCTTGATCACTCTCTTCAAGTTCTACAGCATGTGAAATAGTTTCATCTGCTACTATTCCAAAATTTAAGTCCATTTTTGCAAAATAAACCTCTTGTAATGCAATAAAAGAATCTCTATTGTTTTCCGGCCACCTTATATTAAACACAATAGTGTCATTGTTTCCTGGATTATTTCTATCGATTTCTATTTTCTTTATAACTGCATCATGCCAAATAAAATCATTAAATCTCATGTTTATTATATTTTTAGTTTACCACCACGGCCAATTTTTTGTTAAATGAGCACCGCTACCATTTAAGTGAAAATGACTGAAATTTGGCCCTTTCATACCCGCTGGTGTTGGTGGATCGATTCTTAATGTTTCAATAAACTTTCCGTTTTTAATTAGTCCATAACTTGAACTTCGATAAGGATTTTCTATAAATTGGGCCGGGATTTTTGCTCCTTTTGGTAAAACAATACCTTCTCTAGTAACTGTAAAAATAGACTTATCAGCTTGTGATATTCTCATATTGGCAGCCCTACCCATTTCCAGGTCAATCCGGATATTGCCTATATCCGGATTACCACCCGGATTTGGGCTTACCCTATTTAGCGGGCCATCAATTCTCGGAAGCTCCCTTTTTGGAAAATCAGTCCCCAGTTTTGGGCGCTCGACACCAAGATCATAATTTGAATAATTATATCCAGATCCCGCTTTTGGAAGTCCTGTCCAGAAGTTTTTACCTTGTATCAGAGACTTGACACCACTGAATGTTCCTCCTGTTATTCCTCCTGCCAAAGCTCCAATACCAGCACCGGCCATCCCTGCACCAAGTCCATTGTAAAAACCTCCCCCATTCATCCAAGTGTTGCCTGCCCCTAGGGTAAAGCCGCTAATTCCACCTCCAATGGCTCCCAAAGCAGCCCCGGAAGCTGCACCTGTTCCCATTGCAGCCGTCAATGCTGGAGCAGCCGCTCCGGCTCCTAGTGTGGCACCAGCTCCTGCTGCGAAACCAACTCCAAAACTGGCTGCGGCAGTACCAAATGAACCCCATCCCCCTCCTGCTGCCTGAATGGCACTCCAGTTTGTGGCCACATTTATTCCTCCCGTTACTGCGCCAACTATTACAGGAATAACAAACCACGCCAGTTCCCCATCCGGGTCCACCATCATCACTGGGTTGTTCCCCATCGCCAGATAAGGGCTGGCAAACTGGTCCTGCGGATCCACCCCAAACCATCTCCCCAGCGCAGCATCGTACTGCCGGGCATGGAAGTCATACCATCCCGTCAGCTCCTCATACCCACCCTGCAACCCGGCCTCTCGCTAAAACAGTCCCAACGGACTGTTTCTTCACGCTCGATCCTCTTGGAAAAGATCCAAGGTCTCCTTCTCCCCCTCCCTCACAAAGTTCCTGGCTATTAACCCGTAGGGATAGTAATCAGTCTGCTGGACGATGTAGCTCTCCAGGTTAAGTACAGTAAAGTCATCGAAAAAAGCTTCTCCTCCTTCGACTCCATCGTTGGACAAGTAAATATAGAAATATCCCGGTTCTTCTGCCAGCCCCCCGCAACCTGGCCCCTCGCTAAAACAGTCCCAACGGACTGTTTCTTCACGCTCGGTCCTAATATAATCTTTCATGCTCCCGGTTGGTGCCGTCCTCATACGCTTCCTCCGTCATTTGGGTATAGCCGCCGTACTTATAGTTCATCTCCTTGTCGAAAAACAGGTAGTTCAGGTAGGCGGGCGGGGCATACCCACGCTTTTCCTTGCCCACCAGCAGTCCTGTCAGACCCTGGTCCGCAGTTCCCCAACTGCCTGCCGCCGTGGACAGGTTACCGTCCACCCCGAGGCTGCCCGGGCTTACCCCAGCCAGGGAAAGGGCTATGGCCATCAGGGCGGGGTTCACCTTGGCCTCCCGCAGATCAAGGTATTTGCCATGCTCCCCGCAGCCCGGCTCCTCGCTAAAATCATCCCTGCAATCCGGCCCGTCGCTAAATTAGTCCTAAGGGACTAATTCTTTACGCTCCGTCCTACCGGACTGTTTCTTCACGCTCGGCCCTATTCTTACGGTATCGCCAGGTAATACGCTCACTGATCGCGCCGGGCCGGTCATGCCGTCGGAGAGCCTAAGGGCATAGCCCGTCTCACCCGTGCCGGTATGGTCAAACAGTTCCGAGGCGATCCTGGTACCGCTATCGTAGTCCATAAACTGTATGGACTCTTCCTCCAGGCCCTCCGGCTCGAAGGTGGCCATGACGGCGAAGTTGGCAGGGTCTTCCTGAAGCACCACCCTGGTGCTGCCTAGAGCCTGTCCCGAACTCGTTTCGGGATGGTCGGTCAGGTTGTACTGGTACCGGTGCTGACCCTCCGTAAGCACACGCCCCCAGCCATGGCGGATCTCGGTGAGTTCGTTGCCCTCAAACACCAGGTCTCCCACGTACCGACGTACCCTGGTGTCCTCACCGGGCACCAGGTACTGGGCGATCAGCAGGTTGCCCGAAGGGCCGTAAAAGTACCTGAGCTCGCGGTCGTCCGACAGGTTGACCTCCTCCGGTAGGTCAAGCAGGTTGTAGCTCACCCCTGTGATCCCTTTGTTCAGGTCCATGGTCAGGAAACCGTTGGCGTTGTAGGCATAGTCGTCACCCGAGGGGTTCCCATCCAAGAACCCATCGGCCTTGTGGGCAGAGGGTGCGTTGTCGGTCACGGAAAAGAGGTGGTTGCCAGTATAGTTATAGGCCAACTGGTCTATCCTGGCGGCCGAGCCAGCCTTTTCCCTGTACCTGTTCAGGGTCTGAATGTTGCCGTTGGCACTGTAGCCGATGTTGTTCTCGGTGTAGAGGTTGTTTTCCGTCCACAAAGAGCCGCTTTTCTGCCGGTAGGTGGCTGCGGTCAGCCTCTTTGGCGTGTCGTAGTCATAGTTGTAGGCCCGTTCCGGCTCCGAACCGTAGTGCTTCCATTGGTTGGCCGTGATAAGCCCGTCCACTCGGGTGTCGTTGGAGGTGCCGCTGTTCTTGTTGTAGTCGAGCTTTTGCCGGAAGACCTGGTTGTTGTTGGCGTATAGGTAGCGGATCTCATCCGTCCAGCCTTGTATGGTATGGGAGGGCAGAGCCCTATAAAGCCATGTGCCACCCTCGTTCCGGCTGTGGTGCGTCACCTCCATCACCTGGCCCAGTTCGTTGTAGGCGTAGTGGGCCAGAAGCACCTCGGGTTCGGAGTCCACCCTGTGGTACACCCTTAGAGGCCTTCCTGCGTGGTCATAGGTGAATCGCTTCTCCACCAGGGTGGTGCCCCAGGTATAGGTGTACCTGTCCAGGGTCTTTTCCGTTTCCCCGGCATAGGATACCTTGTAGGTGCTGCGCGTGGTACCTCCGATGGGGTGCCGGGTCACCTGCTGTAAGGGGCGGTACTCCTGGTCGTAGTAGGTCACGCTGTAGATCCACTGGGGCGACCCAGGGCCGAAGTTCCTGCTTTTATGGCCGGTGACCAGCCCCTTCACGCCGTTTAGGTCGGGCTGGTCCGGGTAACCGGGTTCGGGCGAAAAGGCATAAACGCCGTTGTTGTTGGACCAGCCAGTGTTTGTCCTGAACGTGTAATTGTCATAATAGGTGATGGTTAAAATACTGGCTTCCCCCGGCGAGACGGGGTAGGTCCTGTTCATGGTGTAGCCCGTGGAGGAGCCGTTTCTTATCTCATCCCTGGTGCTGGAATTGGCCACCGCCGACGTGAGGCCTTCCCTTGAAGTGGCGGTGGTGATCACCCCTGTGATCACCGGCCTGTTGTGGATGTCGTATTTCACATACGCCCACTGGTTGCCAAGCCGCTGTTCGCCGTCCTGGGAGAGCACCGGCCTGTCCCAACGGTCGTAATAGGATTGCATATATTTAATATAAAAAAGATGCACCTCAAAAATCTGCTGTAAAGAAAATTAAAAAAAATTATATAGCAATAACTACCGTCATATTCAGTGGCTACCTGGAAAAAGTAACTCCTCATACCGTCCAGGTTATTGCAAATTGAATAGGAGAATTACCAAACCCTGATAAAAGACAAGCAGAAAGGATTTATTATCAGCGACGAAAAAAAAACAGTTTTCCAGATTTATGGAATTTGAGGTTGATAGAAAAGCACCAAACTAGTTGTAGATCAGTTTCTTATGCTAAAGTCTAACTTGTAATTTATTTTTTTTAAAATAAAAAAAAAGTATTTTATACTGCAAAATCTGATGTTTCTCATAAAATTGTGTTACGGCTTTGGTTATGGGCCAGTTATTTGATATTTTATTTGGTTATTTTGTTGAATAATGGAACGCATTTATATATTCTAGGTCTTTAAAAATTTGAATTTTAATTTTATTTTTTTTACTTTAACACACCTATTGTTCCAGTCATAAACTTTTTAGAAGTAATCTTTTAACTTTAAACTGAACCTTTATGAAGGTTTTTCTTCTGCTACTGTTTTATTCATTTGAGCTTTTTTTAGCCGCTTTATTGGCATTGGACATGGAGGCCATGCTGTTAAGGGATATGGTAAATCAGGTAGAGTTTGAAATTCCTGAAAATGTTCTTATTGCGTTGATTGAGGACTTTAAGTATTGGAACAAATTTTCTATTCTTTTTACATTTTTGCTATTGTCCATAAAATGTTTCTTGATAGCACTTGTGCTTTATAGCGGACTCTTCTTTGCTAACCTGCATCAAGGTGTCAAATTGTGGACTTTGTTTCATGTAGCAGTAATGGCAGAAAGCATTTTAATCGTAGCAGGAATTGTCAAAATTATTTTTGGAGCATTTTACAATTTTACATACAGTGAGTTTTCATTATTTTATCCCCTTTCTGTCCTGAGTTTAATGGACTTTAAAAGCATCCAATCTATATGGTATTATCCGTTGCAGCTTCTAAATCTATTTGAGGTTTTTTACTGTCTATTATTGGTTTATTTTTTTAACCAAGAGGTAGAAATAGGAAAAGCCAATAGTTCAAAAGTGGTTTTGGGATCATACCTGTTTTCAATTACATTTTGGCTGATATTGATAATGTTTTTAACCTTAAATTTTACTTGATCGATGGCAAAAAAGATAATCCTATTGGCTATAGCATTTATTTTTTTGGGATTGATTGGCTTATTAGCTAGAAAGTACCAGGAAAAAGCAAAAAAAATAGCCATAATAAAAGAACAGGTTCAAACCATTCCTGATTTGATCTTGAAAACAATTGGTGGGGAAGTTATTTCGCTTACAAACTATGCGGAAGGAAGCCCATTTTTGATTGTGTATTTTAACTCTACCTGTGAAATATGCAGGATTGAATTAAATGCTATAAATGAGCGAATAAGTGAATTTAAGAAAGTTAAAGTCTTGTTGGCCAGTTCACAAGAGCTTTCAGAACTAGAGGATATTTATAAAGATTTTCCCTTCGTATCAGAATTGAATTTCCAAGTAGCTTGGGATGATGAAATGCGACTTTCGGAATTTTTAGGGATAAAGTCGGTTCCTACTAATTTTTGCTATGGTGAAAATGCTGATTTGATATCTATTCACCAAGGCCCCGTGAAAATGGATATTCTTCTGGGGAAACTACTTAACGGAAAGGAGGAGAAACCATGAAGGTGAAACCATCCACGTTGAAAAGGTTCTACGTTAACCAAATCGGAGAATTTGCTTGCGGATTGGCTTGTTTGAGTACCATTTCTAAATTTTATGGAGGCGAGGCTAAGCAGGAAAAGTTGATGGCAATTAGTGGAACTACTTTTTCAGGTACCACATTGCTTGGATTGATTCAAGCAGCTAAAGAAATTGGTATTGAAGGGAAAGGGTTTGAAGCAGAAATCCCGCACCTGAAGAAGCAAGAAAGGCCTGTAATTCTACATGTAGTTCTTGATAATGTAAGAGAACACTATATGGTTTGTTTTGGATATGATGGATCTCGATTTTGGTTGAGTGATCCTGGATTTGGGATTATCTCTATGGAGGAAAATGTTTTAAGTGATGTATGGAAGTCACGAATTTTGCTTCAAATGACACCTACCGAAAATTTTCGGACGGATAAAAATGAATCTAATTCCAAAATGGAGTGGTTCAATTCTATTATTTCTAAGGATATACCAATTTTAATAGTAGCTGCTGTTTTGGGCACTGTTATGGCCATTACAGGACTATCCACTGCGATTTTTTCCCAGAAGTTAATTGATGATTTTCTCCCCAACCAAGCCTTTGATAAAGCGGTTTTAGGGGTGATTTTTTTAGGCTTACTGTTGGTGTTCAGATCCCTAATAGGATATTTTCAGGGGATCTTTATGGCGATGCAAGGTAGAGATTTGAACATCAGGATCGTATCTTCTTTTATTGGTAAAATATTGAATTTGCCCATGAGATATTTTCAGGGCTTCAGCACCGGAGATCTCATTGCCAGAATGAATGATTCATTGCGCATTAAAAATACTGTTTCATTAATCACCGGAACTGTTATTATTAACTTCCTGGTTCTCGTGGTCTCATTGGTTTTTGTTTTTTACCAATCCCTGATCATTGGGGGGATTTGTATTGCCGGAATTACCGTATTTCTTTATGTAGGATGGAAGTATCATCAGCCTATTATTGATAAGCACAAAGAAGTGATGTCAGCCCATGCACTCAATGAAAATCAATATATTGACAGCCTTACAGGAATTCAAGTGATGAAGTCTTATGGGAAGGAGCAGGTTTTTCAGCATAGGATTAATCAGGTTTATACCCATTATCAAGAGAAAGACTATGATTTGAGTGTTTTAAGAAATAAATTTTCCTTTTTCACACAGGTAATTGTAGCAGTTTTCACTAGTCTGTTGTTTGGAATAGGAGTCATTCTAATTTTTCAAAAGCAATTGCAATTGGGAGAATTGATGGCAGTAATTCAGGTAGGAAGTTCTATTATTCCTGCGACAGCCGGGTTAGTGGTCGCCAACATTCAATTTCAGGAAGCCAAAGTCGCATTTGATCGCATGCATGAAATTGCCGGGATAAACCAAAATGAAGAATATTTTACTGCTTTACATCAAAATGAAGCTGATAAAAATTGTTTATTGGCGGTAAAAAATGTTGTGTTTCGTTATCCAGGAAGAAAAGCCATTATCAACGATATCAGTTTTCATTTGAGAGAAAGGAAAAGCTTGGCATTATTTGCGCCTGTAGGTAGCGGAAAAAGTACCCTTGTAGATTTAATCCAAAGATTTTATTCACCTGAACAAGGAAGTATTGAGATGCCTTTTTTGATGGAAAAGGAGTGGGATATAAATACATGGAGAGCCCAAATTGGTGTTGTCAATCAAAGAGAAAAAATATTCAACAGTACAATTTTGGACAACATCGCTTTAAGCAATATTAATGAAGAAATAGAAGCCACTGCCAAACAACTTCAGGATATGGGGTGGTGGTTCTTTTTTGAAGCTTTACCGCAAGGGATTTTAACCCTATGTGGAGAGGAGGGTAGAAATTTATCAGCAGGACAGCGTCAGATGGTAGGATTGGCTAGAGCCATGGTCAGGAAACCTTAAATCCTGATTCTGGACGAAGCTACTTCAGCCATGGATTTCGAGACAGAAGATAGGGTATTTAAATTGGTGAAGGAATATTTGAACCATCATCTTTCTTCACTCCTATTGATTACCCATCAGCCAACTTTGGCAGTAGGTATGGATGAAGTTATGATTTTGGATCAAGGTAAAATTTCTAGTATTGGAAGTCCGACAGTTCTTCTTCAAGAAAATAACTTATTGAGTAAGTTTTGTCAGAATGTTTTTGAACTTAACAGGAAGTGATATGGCAGGTTTGAAGTATTATGAACGTACCAAGTTGTTAATTGAATTGATTGAAAAGAAAAAGACCGGAAGTCCCGGAGAGTTATCTAAAAAAATTGGGGTATCAAAAAGAATGATATTTTTAATTTTGGATGATTTGAGATTAGCCCTTGAAAGGGATATTTGTTATTGCAAAAGTAGCAAAAGTTATATTTTTACCGAATTGGAATGTAAGAGTAGAGATTAGCGGTAAAAAAAGATATATTTCAACGCAAGACCGAAAAAAGTTATGCATTCTTAAAAAAAGTTAATTGGGTGAAAGATTATTTCACCGACATAGGTTTAAATTTGATCAAGTTAAATAAATTTTCAATCAAATATTTTGAATTCATTATGGAAGAGTTAAGTATTGAAAAAATAGAAATAGTGAGTGGGGGTGCGCTACCATTTTGCGCTAGTAATGGGCTTGGTTTTATGGCTGGAGCAACAACAGCTGGAACAATATTCGGTGGTGGAATAGGTTTCGTTGCTGGTTTAGCGGTGGGAACCCTTGGGGGTTATATAATTAATCAATACGGAAAACCTTGTTAAATTTAATGATATGAAAGCTCTAGAAATAAATAGATTAGAAGAAAAATCTGCTGGAGGATTTATAAATGGATTTTGCGCAGGATTTGGGGCTGCAGCCTTGGTTTATGGGGCGGGTGTAGCAGCCAATTTCTGGAACCCTGTTGGATGGGCAGGTGGTATAGCAGGTGGAGTAATTACTGCAGGTTGCATTGGATATTCACTTAGCCAATCTTAATCTTTTACTACGAACATTGAAAAATACAGTGATCATATAGATATTGAATTATAAAAAAATGAAGAAAATTATATTTATATTGATTTTTATTTTTTGCTCAACCGGGATTTATTTCTCATTAACAGAAAGTTTTCAAACAAGCATGAAAGTTAGGATATTTTTTGCAGTGAGTTTATTTTTAATTTTCACATTAATTATATATCAAAAATTTAGCCACAAAGGTAAAAGTGAATAAGTTTACCAAATGGATGGATATCCCGCTCAAATAATTAAAACAAGAATTTTATTTGTTAACTTTTATTTTCATGGAAGTTGATTTCAACTATGGTAATTAAATAATTAATATCCTTTTAATATAATTTTTATATGAAGAACCGACTAATTTGTAATCTTGCTATTCAGGTGTTAAAGGTCCAGCTTTGCATTCCTACAAAACTGATCCTTTTTGGCTGGGTGGTGCCATTCATTATTCCTTTCTTTTTTATTGCTTCTTTTTTTATATATGAGCTTACGCAACATTTTGGATATTTCTACTTTTATTCTGCTTTATTGATTTGTTTGATTTTATATAGTCAGGCTAAATTCCATTCTTCCGCCTATTTGGATCCCATACACCTGTTTCCATGGAGTATAGATAGTGTTAAAAAGAGAGTATTTGTTTTTTTGTGTGATCTGCTCGGCCTTAAGCTGACACTTTTTGTTGGGTTTGGGATTATCTTGGTTTTCAATTCTCCGATGCCACTAGTGGATTTGGCGGTCCTCTTTGTCTTTTATGCCGGATTTACTTCACTGGACATCGCTCTATTGGAGCAAAGTCTTAGGAAAAAAGTGATAAGAGTCATTTATAAATATGTGTATCTTTTGATTTTGACTTTTTGTATGGCAAATACCAGGTTTTTCCTATTTAGAATTCTCGAAAGTGGCAATCAGGTTGATCTTCAGGCCCGATGGCATCTCTGGTACCAAGCTAATTGGAGCCTGGGTATGTTGGTTACTTTAATTGTTTTCATGGGCAGTCTTTTACTCTTTCTTACCAAAGACAATGTAGGTCGACAACAAAAGCCATTTATTGTGGAGTTCAATGATTTTAACCGATTCTTCTAGCAGCGGATGATGTTCAGGTTACTATCAGGCATGAGTATTTCGGAGGGGTTTCTGCTAAAGGCATTATTGATCGGCTTGGTGGCTTTGCCCTTTTACTTTCTCAACCCCTTTGTTCCAGTCCTTGTGATGCTAGGGTTTATGGTAAGAGCGATATTAGAGGCCTATCTTCCTACACATGGCATTTATGTGATCTATAGATCCTATGGAAGTGATTTTTTGTCAATCCTACGGCAACTAGATACTTTTATTTTCATGGTACTTAATGGCATTAATTTTATTGCCCTTGCTGTGCTCCATATAGGAAAGCCTGGAATTTCCCTCGAGCTAGTATTTTCCCAAATAGTATACTTCAATGGGGTACTAGTTTGGTCTCTGATCTATACCCAGACAATGGCGGTCTACAGTTTTTACAGCGGACAACCGAGGCTTCTCGGCAGTGGGTGGGTGCTGCTGTCAACTGTTTTTGTGGTGGTCTTGGGAGCTTTGGCTTGGATAGTGGTCGGATTTGAACATTTTACTTGGTCATTGTTAGCTTGGTTTATGCTGTTGGGACTTTGGTATTTCCTTCCCATGAAAGTGGCAGGCTATATGAACAAAAATTATATTCCAAATGATCCATATTAGAGAGATTCATAAGAGCTTTAGGAGGCAAGCCGTATTAAGAGGAGTCAGCCTTCAGATTTTGCCGGGTGAAATCACGGCATTGATAGGTAAAAACGGCTGTGGAAAGAGCACCCTCGTGCAGGCGATTGCAGGCTTAATTCCAATAGATGCCGGTTCGGTACTGATCGACGAAGTGCCCATTGGCACCCGGTACCATGCTGTGTTAAGGAGGGTAGGGTTTGTGTTTGACCAGCCGATTTTTGTAGAGGGCTTCAGTGCGCTCAACTACCTTAATTTTGTGGGGATGCTGTATGGATTGGAAAAAAAGGCCAGTCAACACAGAGCTATGGAGCTGGTTAAATTCTTTGACTTACCCACCGATCGAAAAAAAATCGCCGACTATTCCAAGGGCATGAAAAAAAAGGTTTCGCTTGCGGGAGCACTGGTTCACAAACCAGCATACTTGATTTTAGATGAGCCTTTTGATGGTATGGATGAAGAAAGCGTCTTCAAGGCAGGTGGGATGATCCGCCATCTTGTGAAAGAAGGTACCGGGGTCTTACTCGTTTCCCATCAAAACCATTTGATCCAAAAGCTTGCCGAAAAGGTCGCAAAGTTGGAAGAAGGTAAAATCATGAACGTACAGTCCGTTCAATCTTGGCAACTGGCACAGGAACTGTTGCTTCGGGATCATTTATTGGGTGAATAAGCCACACAACTGGATTTTCCACATATTATCTGTTAAATCTGTAAGATATAATCCAGGCTACTTCCAACCCATTAATTTTAGGTAAAAAGAAGTTCGAGGTTCTAGAGTTTTTCAATATCAAACCCTATTTAAGAGAAGTGTAAATTAGAAAGATTATTGTTGATTTTACTACTTGCTAGTGAATTTTTTATTCCAAAAAATAAATTTTATATATTTTTAATATATAAAAGTATAAATATTTACAAGAAAAAATGACCAAGCAAAAAAATTTAACCACTAAAAATCAAGCTTCTCATGCATTTACTTATATCATAGATCCTTACCCAGCTTCAGGACATTTTAATGGAATGATGAATTTTGCTGTTTGGCTAAGGAATAAGATGAAGTATAGGGTAGTATTCTTGGGCGAAACAACTTTTAAAAGGTTATGCGAAAGCGAAGGATTTGAATTTTTGGAAGTGCCATCTATTATTTTTATCCCTGAAAAAGCTGAATTAGTTGAGAAAGGGATACTTCATTTTTTTTTAAGTTGTCTATACGAGAACCGTCATATCTCTTTACAAAAACGATTTGAAGCTTGTACGTTAATGTATAAAAAGATTGTAGATCAGATATGTCCAGATGTAATCATTCTAGATGACCATTATGCGTCTAAAGCATTTTTTTATGAACAATTTAAACTCCCCATATTGCTGGCCACGACAATGATTAGTCCAGAAAGACGACATAACATTCCACCTTTTCAATTCAGTTTTATTCCTAAACCAAATCTATGGTCTAAGGTTTATTGTAATTTTCTGTGGGAATATTTAGGTATAAAAAAATATTTTTCAAGATTGGGCACCAAGATTTCTTGCATTGGCAACACTAATAGAAAGTTTACAAACAAACTTTATTCAAAAAGTAAATATTCCATGAATGAATCTCGATGTCTCGGAATTGGTATTGTTGAACTACCTATAATTGCCCTATATCCTAGAGCATTTGATTTTAAAGGTGATCCAAAACAAAATTCCTATTTTTATTTTGAAGAATTACCAAAATTAAATATATACTCTACTATTGAAAAGAGATTGGAAAGTGTACTAAAATTTGGCACTAAAAAAAATATACCGATAATTTATTGCTCATTAGGTACCGTTAGTTCTAACTTTGAAAAAAGATGTAAAATATTCCTTAAAAAAATGATAAAACTGGCTTCTATCTATAAAAGTTATCAATTCATCCTAAACATTGGAGAACATATTGAGTCTAATTTTTTACCTTCGTTAACTAATAATGTTTCTTTATTTAAGAAAGTCCCACAGCTATATGTTTTGAAACATTGTACAGTAATGATTACCCATGGAGGATTAAACTCAATAAAAGAATGCATCGATGAATGTGTTCCCATGCTGATCTGTCCATTGACGGATCGATGGGATCAGCCTGGAAATGCAGCAAGATGTGTGTACCATCAAATTGGGGAAGCCGGAAGTATAAAATCCGATGGAGCTTATAAACTTGGAAAAAAATTAAAAATTTTGGTCGAAAAAAATGCCATTTATAGAAATAATATTCATAAAATGAAAGAGAAAATAGGCCAAAGCAAAGAAAATCAATTAAAAATTATATCAGATAAAATTTCCGAATTAAAAAATGCGACTTCGTAGATTAAGAGGTGTACTTAACTTTTGCAACAAACCCTTACCCATCAAGATATAATAAACCTTTTCCTCAGGTAAATCACACCTGGCCACAAGAAAGGCAGGGACTTGCGCTAGTAGGGGTTGTTTTTAACTTTTTGATGTCGTAATTTTGTTAATAAAGAAAATCCTTTGTCAAATCCTTCACTTATGAGTATGGATTTTGACAATAAAGTAGTAGAGTTGAGAAATTTAAAAGAGGTTAACAGCAACGACTTAGGCAAGATTGGGGGTACATCTACAGCCATAACCGCCAAGTATGAACCTAATAAAATGACCCCATCGGTGGAGATGGAAAAAAGATAGCAGGAGCAAGGGGCTTCTCTTTGGAATATCTCAACGGTTACATTTCATTTGTCATCAAGGACGAGAATATGAGATCATGAGCTTACAATACATCACAGACGATAAAGGTCAGACCACCGGGGTATTCATCCCGATCCAGGAATGGAACAATATAAAGTCCAGATATAAAGACATAGACCTGGAGATTCCAGACTGGCACAAGGAGATTATCGATCAGCGTATAAAGGACTACAAAAAGAACCCTGATCAGGCGGTGGATTTTGACCAGGCTATGGATGAGATTGAGAAGGATCTTTGATGTACAAGTCTATCATCCTTCCCCAGGCCAAGCAGGACATCAAGGAAGGTGCTAAATGGTACAATGATCGAAAGCTTGGGCTTGGCAAACGTTTCACCCAGCATGTACGAAAAAAAGTACACTTCATCCGGCAAAACCCTAAAGCCTTTGCCATCCGCTACAAAGACACTCGCACATCCCTTCTGGACACTTTTCCTTATATGATTCACTTTATTGTAGATGATGAACAAAAGCTGGTCATTGTATCGGCTATACTGAGTACCCATCGTGACCCGGATGTTTGGAAAGAAAGGGAATGAATCATGCCGTATTGAAGGTTAGAAACATCGAAACGGTGATTGTAGAAAGCAGCAATAAAATAAAAATAGATGATTTCGCACAAGACAGTTTGAAAGTCTTTCTTTATGCAGGCCAATTGGAAACAAGCCATAAATTGTTCAAGGTAGACCAGTTGGAACTAACTGCATCAGAAGGAGCCAATGCCAGGCTTCAAGGTTTAAATAACCTTCAATTAAATGCTGAAAACAGTGAAATACAGGTGTACAGCTACCTGGAAAGCGTATCAGGTGAGATCAAACAAGGCTCCCGACTACAGTTTCAAAAAAGTGTTGGTAAGCTAAACCTTGAAAAAAGCAGGGATTCCAGACTCATTGCCTACTGATGCTAAATTTTATGCAACAACTTGACTGCATTGACCATGCTCCAAATACGAAAGTCAACTGGTAGTGTGACCGTGAATGTTGCCAATTTGCTCAAAAAAGTCTGACAAGCCCTCTATTACCCAGAATGGATATAAACTTCCTAAGTTACTGCTAATCTGACCAATAGGATGAGCTATCCCAAAGTTCCGAACCTATGGAAGCAGATAAAGCACATCCAAATAGTGAAAATCATGTTCCGGAGAATTGATGGCCTGGGACACCTCAAAATAGGATTTATTTTCGAATTTCAGTGTACCGATGTTTAGACAAATTTTGGCAATTTCATTTTCGAAAGGGGTGATTTGCTTGTGAGGCCATTCTTTTTTACCATCCGCATAGGGTACCAGATAATCCAAGGCAGCCTTAAGAGTCCCTCCTTTTTGATTGGTGTAATTCCACAGGTCCTTGTCTAGATGCTCATTTGCCCTTGCATAATAAAACATGGCCAATAGGTTCATGGTACTATAGTCCCAGGTGCGGGTCCTGCCAAGTTCTTTTGGCTGGGTTCCGTCCTCTTCTATCATTTCTTCCATAATGATGGGAAATCCAGCGGTTGCCAAACTATCCGCTCTTTCCCCCTGACCCAGATAAAGTGCCATCGGTAAAATTTGGGTGAAATACCAGGTAGAATGGTTGTTTCCATGGACGGCTTCTTCCTTTCCGTGTACGCTATTGACAAGCCAGTGGACAAAATCCGCCATCCACTCCTTGAATACTTCTTCCTCACCAGTATCCCAATGAGTGGAAGTACTCAATAACCTGACGTAATCGGGAAGAAGTACAAAACTTCGGGTATCAATGATACCCGAGCGACGTCCTTCCGTAATTCCGGGAATTCGCTGCCCAAATTTGAGGTGTGGGTTCATCTTGGTTTCAGGGGCTATAAACCAGGTTCTAAACAGCGAAATGGCGTGTGAAGCGTATTTTTCCTCCTCGGTGTAAAAGTAGGCTACAGACAGTATCTTTAACGCTTCCATAAGCTTTTCAAGCTGCTCCGTATCCGTATAGTCATAATATTCTGGGTTTACCTCCCCATCCCTTCTGATATAGGGAAGCCCATCCTCCTTATTCGGATCTGGCCACCAATAGGGACCCATGCTGATATAGTCATTTTTACTTCCGCTTGGGGGCACCTGCTTTTTGTTGACCACCGTATATGGCCCTGATTTTAATTGTTCCTCTGCCTGTTCTATCAAAATACTCAGTGCCGAATCCCTTTTATCCTTATTTACTTCCTGTAACCTGGACTTTATTGTAAGCAACCTCTCCCCTTCCATGATGATGAAGTCCGTGGGGGATAACGATTGGGAGTAGCAGAAAAAAGTGGATGCCAAAAAAATACTACTGCTGAGAAGCAGTATATAAAGTAGAAATTGAAAGGAGGAAGGTGTCATCTTTTTATATTTTGTTTTTTTAAAGGTCATCCCAATGGCCCCGATAGCTCGGGGGGCATCCCAGGTCGGGGGGCCGGGTGGCTTGCGCAGGTCTCGGGGTGGATTCGTACTGATGATTATCCTTTCATCTTTTCCGGATCCTGCCGTGAATCAAAAAAATCTGTTATGTAGACGCATCCACTCTCTATCCGGTAAATGATCTTAAAATAGCCTTCCACTACCCTTCTATGCCCTTTTCCCAAATGCATCAGATATTCCTCATATTGGCCTATGTGGGGATTAGTGATCAGACCATCTGCCCTGTCCAGTAATTGGTTTCTGATCTTTACTACTTTTTCTAAAGGAACTTTTTGGACCTTCAGCAAAAACTGTATGGATTCCTCCAGGCTTTCAAAGGATTGCTCAGTATAAACTACCCTCATAGACCCAGCTTGTCGTCCATCTTCTTCTCTAACTCTTCCCTTGAATATAAGTTGCCTGCCCGGATATCTTCTTCAGCTCTTTTGGCCCTAGAGGTGAGTTTTTCTTTAAGGACCTGATCTAAACTGGACTTAACAAGTAAGGTTTTAATGGCCTCTAACACATGAAGGTCATTTTCCTTCTCAATCAGCGTCCTTAATTCCTGTTTTATGTCTGTTGCTTTCATAGTAATCATAAAGGTAAACATTTTATTTGCTTGTTAAAGTTTCTTGTCACCCCAGCAAATGGTGTTGTTTTACCGCCGCTTAGCTGTTCAACCTGCTTGATCAATGACTCTTTTCTGTTTCTAAATTCATATTGACATATATTTGAACTTAAAGTGAACAATTTTTAATGTTTATTTTGTCCATGTTACCCTATAATATATCATTTTCGCCGTTTTCACACTTCTCGAGCCTTCCGTCCAGTATTTAATTCAAAACTAGAAGTTACTTTTTCAATGTAGCAAGTCTCCTGGTACTGATAGGAGGCTTGCTTATTTTTGGATTTACCTCCCCATCCCTTCTTATTATAGGGAAGCCCATCCTCCTTATTCGGATCTGGCCACCAATAGGGACCCATGCTGATATAGTCATTTTTACTTCCGCTTGGGGGCACCTGCTTTTTGTTGACCACCGTATATGGCCCTGATTTTAATTGTTCCTCTGCTTGTTCGATCAAAATACTAAGTGCCGAATCCCTTTTATCCTTATTTACTTCCTGTAACTTGGACTTTATTGTAAGCAACCTCTCCCCTTCCATGATGATGAAGTCCGTGGGGGATAGCGATTGGGAGTAGCAGAAAAAAGTGGATGCCAAAAAAATACTACTGCTGAGAAGCAGTCTAACTAATAAGTATCGGACGTAGGAAAGTTTCATGTGTTTATATTTTTTTTCAGCGTTCATTACCTGTCCCGAACTTGTTTCGGGAACTTGTCCCGCACTGTAAGTCGGGGACCCTGCCCCTGCCTGCCCCGAACTCGCTTCGGGGAACTTGCTTCGGGGAATCTCGCATTGATAACCATCCCTCCGTGTGAGGTTCGCCTCATGCCTGACTGCCATCCAGGCAGGCTCGATTTCATATATTCTTTTTTTTTAAAGTAAAGGATTTGATTTATAATAACAAGGCAATTTGTCGAAAACTAAAGTATATTTGAAATAGGATGATTGCTGATGTGTTTCTATGAACATTCCATTGGTCATGGCTAATAGAATCAACTGCCAAACAACTTCAGGAAATGGGGTGGTGGATTATTTTTGAAGCTTTGCAGTAAGGGGTTTTAACCCTATGTGGAGAGGAGGGTAGAAATTTATCAGGAGGTCAGCATCAGGTAGTAGAATTGGCTAGAGCCATTGTCAGGAAATCTAAAATCCTGATTCTGGACGAAGTCACCTCAGCCATGGATTTCGAATGGAATAGGGTTTGTTTCTGGCTTAGCGGTAGCAACCCTTGGGATTAAAATAATTAATCAATACGGAAAACCTTGTTAATTTTTAATGAAATGAAGTTCTAGAATTATATAAATTAGAAGAAAATTTTTGTGGAAGATTTATATAAATGAATTTTGCACAGAATTTGGGGCTGCTGCACTAGTTTATGGGGCGGGTGTTGCTGCCAATTTTTGTAACCCTGTTGGATGGGCAGGTGGTATAGCAGGAGGAGTAATTACTGCAGGTTGTATTGGATATTCTATTAGCCAATCTTAATCTTTTACTACGATCATTGAAAAATACAGTGATCCTATAGGTATTGAATTATAAAAAAATGAAGAAAATTATATTTATATTTATTTTTATTTTTTGCTCAACCGGGATTTATTTCTCATTAACTGAAAGTTATCAAACAAGCATGAAAGTTAGGATATTTTTTGCAGTGAGTTTATTTTTAATTTTTACATTAATTATATATCAAAAATTTATCCACAAAGGTAAAAGTGAATAAATTTACCCAATGGGTGGATATTCCGAACAATGTTGGCATACGTTCCTAGCATATTATAACCCCTCTAAAATTGAGTTTTGTTTATGGTGGAGGTATGTACAATCCTGCATAACAAACCAGCATACTTGATTTTAGATGAGACTTTTGATGGTATGGATGAGGAGAGCGTCTTAAAGGCAGGTGGGATGATCCGCCATCTTGTGAAAGAAGGTACCGGGGTCTTACTCGTTTCCTATCAATACCATGGGAGATGCGTACGGGTTCTTCAGGTCCATGCTCATGGTCCTGCCAATGGTTGTAAACCTCTTTCAGGCAATTTTCTGCCCACTCCGTAAATCTTACTTCCTTGGACTACCAGTTCTTCATTTCTTCCCTTACCTGATTTGAGGTTTTTACACGGCCTTCCCTGATGTCCTTTTCCGAGCTTTCCGCCCTGGCTGCCAGTTCTTCTTTTGTGATGGGTGAACCTTCCGGTTTAAAATTTATAATTTTGGAAATAAAATCATCACTAAGGCCTTTTTTAAACCCATTTAATATCAACTCTATCTTTCCCTGCTCGATCCCTTCTTCCCCATAAATACGAAAACCTCTACCGATGAAAAGGAAAAGTTTTAACGCCGACAAAGTTCCCGGCTGAGCCCAGTTCCCGCTCAATACGTATTACCTCATTCCATTTTACCATGCGTTCGGACCGGGCAAAGGACCCCACTTTTAACTGCCCGGCATTCGATGCCACCGCCAAATGCGCAATAAATGCATCTTCCGTTTCGCCCGAGCGTGCAGAAACAATAGGGCTCCAACCGTATTCCTGGGTTTGCCGGATACAGGCAAGGGTTTCGGAAACCGTCCCGATTTGGTTCAGCTTGATAAGCACACTGTTGGCCAGTTGATGGTTATACCCACTTTGAACACGCTCAATATCAGTAGTAAACAGGTCATCCCCCACTATCTGTACTGCATGCCCAAATTCCGTGGTGATTCTATTCCAATTATCCGTGTCGCTTTCCTCAAAAGGGTCTTCTATGGAAATGATCGGGTAAGCCCGGCACCAGCCTGCTATTAATTGGTAAAATTCCTCAGGACTGAGGGAGCGGTCTTCAAGTTGCAGATGATACCTGCCACTTTTGTAAAGTTCGGAGGCAGCAATATCCAGGGAAAGGTGTATGTCCTTTCCAGGGAGATAACCTGCCTTCTCAATGGATGCAAGAAGAATGTCAAATACATCCTCATTTTTCTCAAAATTGGGCCAATAGCCCCCTTCATCGGCCAATCCAGAAAGCAGCCCCTTGCTGGCCAACAATTCCCCACAGGTATGGTAAACATTGAACGTCATTTCCAGGCAATCGGAGTAGGTTTGGGCACTCGTACAAATGATCATAAAATCCTGTATATCAATGCGTCCCCCGCTATGTGCCCCGCCGCCGATAATCTGGATCTCCGGAAGCGGTAGCAAGCTCCCCTCACCCCCGGTCAGGGACTCAAAAAGCGGAATACCCTGATCATTTGCATTGGCCCGGGCAATCGCCATGGAAACACCCAAAATGGCATTTGCCCCCAGGTGCTGTTTGTTTGCGGTGCCATCTAGCCTGCACATAAGCTGATCCAGACTTTCCTGCTCATCTACCTTGAGCCCTTTCATTGCCGGTGCAATGATGTTTTGAACATTCTCGATTGCGCGAAATACAGATTTCCCCCTAAAACGTTTTACCTCTCCATCCCGTAATTCCAACTTTTCGAACTGCCCTGTAGATGCTCCTGAGGGAACGATTGCCCTTCCTGAAATCCCGTTCTCCAGAAATACCTCAGCTTCTAATGTGGGGTTTCCCCTGGAATCAAACACCTGAAATGCGTCAATGCTCTTAATTTTGTTTGAACCGTTTTTGGATTTCATCATTCCATTCATCATTTATACTCGAAAACGCAACATTATCCTTTTGTAAGTTATTAGCAACAAATGTTCGCACAAAATTTTGCTTATTTTCGTCAAGGTACTCCACGGGGGATTTGCCATCCACCCTGGCGAGCAATAACAACAATAGCAACCGACCAATACCCGTCCCTGATACCCCAAGCTTTTCAAGGGAGGAATTGGCCTCATATTGCGCCAGGAAAATCCTGGAAATATCTGGTAATACTCCCATTTTTGCTCCCAGGTAAAGCTTTTTCAATAATAGGTGGCTAAGCAGAAAGGCGATATCGAATACAGGGTCTCCAATGCAGGCCACCTCATGATCCAGCAGTACAATACGATTTTTCCCTATCATGATATTTTTGGGACTGAAATCGCCGTGAATCAAGGTGATTTCCCGCTGTTGCAGACGCTCAGCCTCCTCAAAAAAATAGTCAATCAGCTTTGGGTGACGGGTTCCCGTAGTAATGAGGTAGGGCTCAATCCGAAGCTTATAAAAAAAATCGTTTTTCGGGAATAGTTCTTTAAGCTTCCTGTCTTTAAATGCTTGGGAATGTAACTGGGCCAAGCATCCTGCCGCTTTACTGGTTATTTCACCATCAAAAATACCTGCCAAAAGTGCCTGTTTCCAATTTCGATACGAATCATCCAGGTATTCCATCACAAAATAGCCATCTTCTTCATTAGCAGCTATTAACTTAGGAACTGACTCCGGCATAAACGCTTGCACATACCTCATAAAGGTATATTCTACCCTGTTCCGGTCCGTATCGGCATACCAATCGTCCTTCACCTTTAGTTTTTCCAAGGCTTGTTTTACGATGAGTTGGGTGGTACCGTCGGACACTAAAAATATATCGGAAGATACGTCCCCTTCCAGGGGTTTTTGGCGGATGGACTTAATATCCTTGAGCAAACCTTGGGCTATGAGTTGTTCTATGATCTGCTGCCTTTCCATTGGGGAACTATCGAATCTCTATCAGCGGAATGTCCGGTGAAGTCTCTCCAACAAACTTAACACAAATTGCTTCTATTTATTCTCTTTTGATGTTAGCGGTTTTCTGCATAAATCCAAAGCCATAACCAAGTGAAATCTCCTCCCCTTTTTGCCATTTTAGGTGTTGGCCATTTGACCTGAGTGTGTTGTTGTCGATTTCAAGAACTGCCTCGTATCCTAATGAAAAAGGGTCTTTTTGATGTAATCTTACCGGAAGAAGGTCTCCATTCTCATGCACCAGGTTAAGTTCTAGGCTATCCTCATCCCTGTATTCAAAATTCAATGGCACCTCTATGGATATCCTAAGCTGATTTCCATGCTGCTCCATACGCAAAGAGGTATAATAGTTGGCCAAATAGGCCATGCTGGTATTATAGGCCGTGTTAAACTGTACCCAGCCCTCTGTCCAGCCCAGGTTGCCCACCTCGGGGTGGTTGGGATAATGGAAATTCTTTGGGGAGCCATCGAAGACAAAGGGTAGCTCATCCAGTAACCCTATCCCTCCTCTATGCCGGCTGTACCAGCCCAGGTCCACCCCTTCTACTTCTTCAGGGCCCTTATAGGAAAACTGCCTGCCAGTGGGGTTTCTACCAAAAGCATTTTCAAAATGAGCCCATGCAATGGTTTCCAACCTATCCCGGTTTGGGTCGTCTTTTGATACTATCGAAAGTGCTGAAAATACAGCGGCGGGAAATCCCAAAATATTACCTGTTTCATTCCATCCGGGTGGGGTCCATTCGTCTTCATCGTATTTTCTGAAATCCCACAGATTGTCCGACCTGGCGACCATGAGACTTGCCCAGTTTTCTACTTTTTCTTTTAGACCTTCTGGGTGTCTGTCTGGAAATTGGTGATAAAAATAGGCAAATGCCCTCATGGTGATATGTTCAGACATACGTTGGCCCTTAGTAGTCATGGGATCTTGCCAATCAAGATTGGTGATTATCCATTCCATTTGCCTATATGCGGCATCGAAATATTTCTCTGCCCAGGTATCACCTTCCCTTTTACCCACCTCATACATCATCAGATTGGGAATAATAGAGAAACCGGGAGGCATTTCACCTTTTGTGGTACCCAACTGGGTTTTTAGGGCTAAAAGATTGTGTTCCGGACTAGTGTCATATTGTGAGGTTGCGTGATCGGACACGCTGCTTTTTTCCCAGACCTCCCTGGCAAATTTGTACACCTGATCAAAGTTCTGCCGGGGAAGCCATTCCGATAGATTGGGCCAGGCATATAGAAAATGCGCCAACTCTGCCTTTTGCATCTCATGATCCAATTGTTGGGAGACCTTTACATCAGCGTCCCAATGCATCAACTGCACTATATCGGGGGTGTGTTCCGGAAAGGGGTCCAACTTCCCCCATTTCCCTTTTGTTTCTTCGGGGAAATCGGCATTGGATACGTATACTCCGGTAACCTCCATACGCTCATAAGCTTTGGGATTTGAGAAGTACATGGCTACCAGGCTTTGCATGGCCCAATTGAAAAAATCCCCATCCCTCCAGGCATAGGATAAGGGCCTCTTCTCTTTTATGTTGCCCACATAATGCCTGGCACCCATCATAAAATCCAGCATTGGCCTATAGCTTATTCTTTCAAGCCAGTAAGGGCCTATCCGAAAGGGAAAGGATTGCTCCTCTCCTACACTAAGCACAAATTCTTCTTTGCTATTGGGGTTGAAATCATGAAAATACCCTTTTTCTCCCATTATCTCCCCTTCGTAAACCAGCTCTTCAGGTTGTCCTGACGGATGTATGGTAAAAGAAGTTTTATCCCCCACCCCGGGTGCGGTAAATCCTTTGGGTCGATGGAGGTTATACCCGCTTTGGTTGACAAGCACTTTCTTTACCTCACCTACTGATGCATCTTCGTAGGACTGACCTATCAAATTAAGAATGGCCAGATCCAAAACTTTGCCATCCATGGATTGCAGCCTTATCCTATCGGTGAGTAGGGGTTTTTCAAGGTCAAGCTCCAGGATTTCTTCACCTGCCAGTTCCAAATCCATAATCTTCCGCCATTCTCCATTTAGCAGATATTGGAATTGTGCATGGAGGGATTGGTTTTCTGCTCCAGGTTTGAGGGCCAGACTCTTTACTTCCGTGGCACCTGGAAGCCTTACCATCAGCCATGCCTGTTCATCTCCTTCATCACTCTTCCAGCTAGTCTTCCCTTCATTATCCAAGGCATTAGCAGCGGGATTTGCCGACCTTGCCGAACTGGCAGTAGCAGTGCCCGAAAAAGAAAGATTCTGTTGGGCAATAAGGCTGCTGCTACAAAACAACAGCAATGAAAACGTAATACAGGATAATGTATATTTATAATTTTTCATAGTGATTCGCCATTGGATGAATGACAGGTGATCCCAAATAGGGCAGCTGGTATATTTGAGTGGGGGTGATTTATCCTAATTTTCAAGGAATCGGTTTCCAGGGGTTCTGGAAAATCTATGGTGTGAATGGTTTGGTGGTTATCTTCCACTTCTGTAATGCTATTACCCTTGCCATCGCACACTTTAAATCTTTTCACGCAAAAGGGGATTTCTGACTCAGGGTGCCCCAACAAAGTGGATTCCAGTGCATGATCAAAATCAGTATCAAAAAATAATCTTAACCTACTTATTTTCTGTTTTTTATCCCACTTTAATTCAACCCAATTCTGGTTATGCGATGGATCGGCCACCCAGGCATTTGGCTGTAATGTAGGTCTGAAAACACCGTTTGTCAAAGCGTCTTTTTCATAAACCTGAAGGGGATGGCTCAATGAAAATGCCAGGTTATGACCTTGCGGCCTTCTTTCGGGCAGCCAAAAATCAAAACTGTCTATACCTATCCCTTTTGGTGGTTCTTGTCTGCTGCTTACCGCTACGGACTTATTGAATTTTTGATGTAAGCTAAGCAGCCCGGTTATTCTGGTGTTGGAGTATTTTAGCTCTATATCCTCATTGGCCATAAATGCCGCAAACAGATAAGAGTCCTCTTGCTGTTCAGCGTTAAAATCCATTTCACAGAATTGCGTGCCTGCCTGTAGGGAAATTTTTTGTTCGGCCAATACCACTTCGGGTGTAAAATTCTCCCGCTTAATGGCCACCATCAACTTTGCGTGCAGCTCTGTAGCAGCTTTTGCCTTTACTTGTACCTTTATCCTGGGAACCTTTCCTTTGGGGACGGGCAGCAATTGGGCCATCTGGAATTCCAACTTTTTCCAAGGTCCGTCAAAAGGAAGATCCTTTAAGGACAAAGTGGAGGAAACCCTGATTTCGGCTTTTGCGGCCAACTCCTCAGGATCTTTCAGGCCTATCTTGGGAATATAATGTCCCTCAGCAAGCAGTTTTTGTTGTAACACCTTTATCCATTCCGGTTTGGCTAATTCTTTTGGCAGCAGTCCTTTAATTTTGCACATCACCGCTGCCATGGCCACAGCTTGTGCATTATGGGCGCAGGTCGCCATCACCCTGGAGGAGCCAAAGGCCACGTGACTGGCACTGATGATCCGTCCCAGAAAAAAGAGGTTACTGATGTTTTTGCTGTACATGGTTCTATAAGGGATTTGATAGACCCCTTTGCTGTGCCACTGGGTACAGCCTGGTTTCTCCCCATACACGCCTTCAGCAGGGTGCAGGTCCAAAGCCCACCCTCCATAGGAGATGGCATCGTAATGTTCTCTCTGTTCCACAACATCACGCTGAGAAAGCATGAAATCTCCCTCAAACCTTCTGCTCTCCCGCTTTCCAGGTATGGTCCCTACCCATTCCAAGGTGTGGGTTTCCATGTCGGGAAATTCTCCTGAATTTTTGATATGATGCCAGATGCCATAAATTACTTTCCATAGCTCCCATTTGATCTTTTCACTCTCATGGATGGTATCCATCCTGCCACCGTATTCCACCCACCACAGCCAACACCCATGTTGCTTTAAGTTGAAGGATTTGAAGCGGGGCAATTGATCCAGTGTTTTCAGGGTATAGGAGGGTGCCACAAACCGCACTGGTTTTCCGGTATCCTTGCTGTAAAAATAGAGAGAATGTCCAAGTAACTCCCCGAATTGATGGTCTGGGGCAAATTGTTCGTCAAACTCATCCTTGGATTCTGCTCCTATCCGGAAGGAGGCTCCGGAAAGAAAACCCAGCACTCCATCTCCAGTACCATCTGCGAAGAGCGGGGAGATAAGTTTATATCTGGTGCTGTTTTGACTGCAAAAGGCCCATACCAACTTAATGGTGTGGTCGCCCGACTTTTCAGCCTCATAGGCAGCAGTATTTAACAGCAACCTGATATTGGGTTCTGCCGTTACCTTTTCGATCAAAATGGTGTCTAAAATAAGGGGGTTGCCCTCAGGATTACGGTACAGGTTTTCCACCAGAATCTCATCAATGACTCCGCCTTCCCTGGCCCATCTATTGTTGTTTCCCATATGGGAGGTGGCACCAAGAATCCAAAGCCTAATTTCAGAGGAGGCATTTCCCCCAAGCACCGGTCTATCCTGTACCAAAGTGACTTTTAGACCCTTTCTGGCCGCCAAGATGGCGCAGCAAGTCCCGGCCATACCACCGCCCACAATTACCAAATCAGATGTGATCTCCTCTATTTTCAATTCCCTTGTATGGGAGCTAAATTCCGCCTTTATCATGTTTCAGTTGTTATCGTTGAAGCTAAACAGCATTATGTTCTTTCTTTCCTTTTTTAACTTTCAGCACCAGTAAAAGACCAATTACCATAATGATGACACCCATTATTCCCATCAGCCATGTCCCCTCCTCCTTTGTCCATAGTGCGAGGCTTACAAACATCAGGGCAATGGCCATAAGTGCAAAACCAATCACAGATAACCCGTATTGATTTTGTGTATTTTCTTTGATCCCTGATAAGGGCTTTGTAGGGGATTTTCCCGGTGGATGATAGGTATTCATAGTTAACCTTCTGGCATAAACCTCATAGAAGGCTAACAGTGTCAATGGCAAAAGCATCCCTAAGAGCATTTCCTCACTTCGGCTTAAGAGTATGCCTAACCACCCAAATTTAAACCCCACGTTGATGGCCAGACTGATGCCCGTAACCCCTAATATAGATCTCCCGGTTTGATAAGGTGAAAAAAGCGACCATATAGCAGGAGCGTATAAAGCTCCCCCTGTCACGGCACCAATACTCAACACCACTTCCACAATTCCGCCTGCCAAAGGTACCAAGCAAGCCACGCCTATGGTACACAGTCCAAATACCAGGGTGGCAATTCGGGCAATTTTCATTAATTTCCTATCTGTGATTCCAGGGAATAAGGGTTTATAGACATCATTGGTAAGAACAGCCGCTGCCAGGTTGATGGAAGTATTTACCGAACTTGCCGTGGCAAACACCATCCCCCCTATCATCAATCCCAGCATCCCTACCGGGAGTACCTCCATGCACATCCGCAAATAGGCCCCCTCGGATTCCAGTCCGTGCAAATTCCCATCCAAAACCCTGTAAATCATAGGGGGAAGCATCCAGATAAAAGGACTGATGAAATATAAGCCTCCAAACAAATACCCCACCTTCTTTGCCGATGATGTAGTGGCGACAGAGGTATAACGCTGCACATATGCCCAGTTACCCCCGATGAAAATGGTATTGTAAAGGATAAAAGAAAAGACAAATAGAGGGGTATATTCTCCATTGAATAATTGGAAAAAGCTATCCGGAGCTGCTGAAACAAAGTTGCCCACCCCCCCAATTTTGGTAAAGGCCAATGGTAAAACGATCAACACTGCTGCTGTCAATATCACAAATTGCAACACATCGGTAACCACCACGGCCCAAAGCCCTCCCACAGCTGTATAGACCATGATCAGTCCTCCAAGTATCCATATGGCAATATAAATATCCATGCCCGTGACCACGTTGAGTATTTTTGCTACAGGGTAAAGAAATGCACCGGTGTATCCCAGGGATAGCAAAAGGAATATGTAGGTGTAATATTGCTGTATGGACTTTCCAAACCTTTTGGTAAGGTATTCGGCCACAGTGAGCACATTTGCCTTTTTCCAATTTGGGGCTATCCATTTCCCGATAATGAATCCACTTGCACACATGGCCATCTGAATAGTGATAGCCACCAGCCCCCATTCGTAGGCAATAGACCCCCAGACCACAAAGGTTCCGGCCGAAAAAAAGCTCATAAACAGGGACAATCCACTAATGGACCAAGGCACCGCACCACCAGCTGCGAAAAATGACTTCATATCCCCTCCCCTGTTTCCAAAAGAAAGACCTGCGATCATAATGATGAACGTAAAGACGAGAATTGAAATGTAGTCCAGGTGTTGCATTTCCTAAGGAATAAGGTTGCTATCCGATAAATTCACTGGTCCTGAAGAATTGATTTCTGCCGCCCCGGTAGCCTCACCAGGCATCTCACCCCTGTACCACTCCAATGGGGTACCATCCATTTCTGCCTTGTGAGGAGTGGGGTTATCTGGGATATTGTCCCCTGTTTCATTCATCCATTTAGTGAGTAAAAAACGCATCAGGTGAAGGGTATCCCTATTATTCTTTTCATGTACCAAATTTATCAAGTTGTCATGATCAGTAGCCACATTATATAATTCTTCAGCAGGTTGCGGCATCTGCATGATTTGTTGCTGCTGCACGCTAAGATTTCCTTTCTCAAAAGCCTTCCATAGTTCCTGAGCAGCGGGAAATGCATGGGGATCCGATTCCCCAGATAAATTTCTCTTATTCGGCCAATTGTTTCGTATGTAAAGCCAATCTCCCATTCGAACCATTCTCTCGTGCATACTGTAGCGGTGCCAGTTTCTCTCTGCAAAAGCAAGCTCTCTTGTTACGCTTTTATGGTTTTGAAATAATTCTAAGAAACTAACCCCTTGAACAGTTGCTGGAATATTGATATTAGCCAATTCCAAAATAGTAGGCGCAAGATCAATAGAGCTTACCAACGAATTCGTCCTACCCCCTTTTATTTTGGGGCCTGCCACTATCAAAGGAGTTCGAATACCGACCTGGTAGAGGTAAGTCTTACTTCTCGGAAAAGGACGTCCATTATCGGATAAATAAAAAATATAGGTGTTTTCTAATACTCCTTGAGCTTCAAGTTCGTCCAAGACTTCACCTAGATAATAATCAATTCTACTCACCTCATGATAATATCCTGTAAGATCCTCCCGTGTCATAGGCCCGTCAAACAGGTATGGGGGAACTACCACTTCTTCTGGACTATAGGTCCTTGCTTTTTCGTTTATTTGCCAATCCCTATGAGCATCATATGAGGCAAACCAACAAAAAAATGGTTTATCTTTAGGACGTTTCCTGAGGTGTTTTGCCCAATTCTCACTTCCTGCTGGATGGCTGTTCGAAATCTCAATAAAACCAAGTTGTTCAGGGGGTGCCATATGGTTTTTTCCTGACAACACCGTGTGGTATCCGGCATTTTTCAATTCTTGCACAAAGGTGATTTGGTTGTCGGGTAGTTCTACATGTATTTCCGGTGCACCAGTATTGTGGGGATATCTTCCTGTAATAATTGAGTTTCGACTAGGAGAACAAGAACTGGTAGTTAATACCGCATTATCAAAAACCAAAGCATCCTCTGAAAGGCTTAGCAAGTTTGGCATTTCAATAACCGGGTGTCCATAAACCGGAAGGTCCTCTGCAGAAATATCATCTGTGATGATAAAAACAAAATTAGGCGCACCAGGTTGCTGTGCAGGGCAAAAGTGTCCCTTTAATAGAAACCATAATACTATACATATCCATTTATGGATGGTCATTATGAAAAATTATTAGTGAGCAAAAAGGTAAACCTGTATTGCCGTTACCATAGTTTCCCGACAATACAGGCTGTAAATTTTAATTTTTTGGCAAGGTGGGGTATGGGTGAATATTTAAGGGGGATTCTATGATGCCCATAAATTCGTCCAGGTGATCGGTATAAACCCCACGGGGAGTACTCCCGTTGATATTCGCAACAAAAGCGGCATACCCCACTGCTTCGCCCATCATTCCACATGTACGCATCACCCGGGTACTGCCGAAGGCCACATGGGTAGTACTGATATTCCTGCCTGCCATAAAGAGGTTGTCAATGTTCTTAGAATACAAACTTCTATAGGGAATGGTATAGGGGGCCACTTTGATGTGTGTGGTGGCCGCAAAAAATTCTTCTCCGGGAAAATATTTGGAGTTTTTTGCGTCAGGAAAATGAAGGTCAATGGTCCAAGTAGCCGTCACACATCCATCCGGGTACATCACCCCATCTTGTATGTCCATCTGGGTAAGTACATGATCCCCCATCAGCCTACGTGATTCTCTTTTGCCACCAATATAGGCCACCCAAGCCAACTCATGATTGGCATATTGGTCTGCCTTTTGGTTTTTCAGGTAAGACCAGTTGCCAAATATGGCCCTTAAATTATGATCCCTGATTTGCTCGGCTTCATATACCGTGTTAAAATTGCCAAACCCGGTCTCCCATTGCCAATCTGCCTTATGGTCATCGATATGGTATTCATCGGAAAACTGCAAGGCCCATGGTGTCTCTGGGAAATCGGAAGGCTCCTCTTTTGGCAATGATGCCCATAGATTTGAGGTTCCAAGGGTAAAGTCATCAGCTTGTTCGGGCGCCATGGACTCTCCTGTTTCTTCTCTGCTCTCTCTACCCCACCTGTATTCGGCACCTGCCAAAAAGCCCAAGGTACCATCCCCCGTGCAATCTGAAAAATAAGTGCCTTTAAACCTGTATTCATGATTGGTGGCAATGTCTCTTGCAATTACTGCCCTGATCTTGTTCCCTTCCATTTCTACCTGATAGGCATGCGTGTTGAGGTGAAGGGAAATATTTGGTTCTGCCTGAACAACTGCTAATTTTCTGTCATCGCCATATCTTGCCGCATCGGGGTTTCCGTTACCCGGGTCTCCATTATCCAATTCACGGACAATTCTTCCCAGTTTGGGATAGTGGTTTAAATCCACCCTACCCATCAAATGCACCCTGATTTCGGAGCTGTTGTTTCCTCCAAGTACGGGTCTATTTTGGATCAAGGCAACCTTCAGCCCCATTCTGGCAGCAGAAATAGCAGCAGTGGTGCCTGCAATACCACCACCCACAACAACCAAATCAAAATCTCCCACATCCTCTGGCCCGTCGGTAAGGTTCAGCATCTTTTTTCTAAATGTCAGGAGTTCCTTGTGGTCATTGGGGGGCATATCCTGCTTGGAGGTGGAAAAATATACAGCATCAAACCTGCCGTTAAAGCCGGTTAAGTCCTCAGCCGTCAATGTGTTTTCTCGCTTATTTTCAACTTTGACCTCACCCCCATAGTACCAATCCCATTCATCTGATCCACTTACCCCAAAGGTATCCCCAATAGGTTGATCATTAAAGAGAAGTTTGAATTCACCGGGCCCTTTAGGAAAGGGTGCCCAGTCCTTTGTTCTAACCCATACGTGGTAAGTACCTGTGGCAGGAAATTCAAGGCTGGTGGAGGCGGATTCAACCGGTTTACCCATTCCATGTGCCATTAGGTAGGAAGAATAGAGCACATCAAAGGACTGCTGGTCAATCACCCAGCCCCCTATATCCTCGAAGGATTCCGCTTCCACAAATAATTTGTCCTGGCCAAATCCCAATAAGGGCATTACGGCCAACATTACCCATAATAGATGTTTACTTTGATTCATGTTTATATTGGTTTTATTGCTATTGCTTAATTTATTTTTGGTTGTTAAGGATTTCAAGGATCTTCTCATTGTCCTCATTTTTTTCTAAAAGGGCCGAAAGGGCCGACTTGGCTTCATCTGCCAACTTTTGTTCATTCAATATGGCAAGAATCTTCTCCTTTTGGATTTTGTTGGAGTTTTCCAATTGTCCGATAAGCAGTAACTCCACCTCTCTTTCAAGTTCAATCAACTTCATTTTATCCAGCAATGAAAGCTGCAATCGGTATGGGCTGATCAAATAGGTTTCCCAAAGCCATTGTTGCCTTTCTTTCCCGGTAAACATTTCTATTGGCAGTTTTTCAACAAGGTATTGGGAGATAAAGATGTTTTTGCCCCTAAGGATGTTGAGCACTGGGCTTGCGTATTTCTCTTTATCCAATAAATCCCCTTTGAAGACCTTGTCCAAGGCCCAATATTGGTACTTGTGATTTTCACTCTCCAAGAATCTCACTATATCATCCTCTTTGTATATGGATTCTGTATGAGACAAAATGCTTTCGTTAATTTCTCCATGAGCAATGTGCCAAAGGGTATAGCAGGAATAAACTGCTCCTGAAATCACTTCGTTTTGTATGGTCTTGGAAGTGGCTCCTGTTACAGCATCTACCCCGGTGGGTGATTCACTCTCTGTGCTGGACACCAAGTCTTCAGCTGCATACTCCCCTAGCAATGAGGATTCATTCTGCAAAATTCTTTGCAGGTGCTCATAATCATCCTTATTAAAAGGTTCATGGTCATTTTTGGTTAGCCTTTCGCCTTTGGGCACTTTATA
Source organism: Pleomorphovibrio marinus (assembly GCF_003347495.1). GTDB lineage: Bacteria > Bacteroidota > Bacteroidia > Cytophagales > Cyclobacteriaceae > Pleomorphovibrio > Pleomorphovibrio marinus. The sequence continues at coordinate 315,646 of NZ_QCXY01000007.1, read as the reverse complement.
ATACTGGTAATTCCCAAGAAGATCCCAGTAAAAATCTATATATACCGGGTAGCATTTATTGGAATAACAAACAGGGGTAAAAATTTCGGCCATAAATTGATCGGGTTGATCATTATTGTCATACAACAACCATAATTCATATTGGATGGAATCGGTTTCCACCTGCTTTACCAGCTCTCTTTTAGGATCCACCAGATTTGATGGAAAATGCGTCTTAGGCATCAAAAAGTTTGAAGCAATCATGCCGAAAAAGGCCAATGATATGTATTTATACAATGAACTCATAACTTTATTACCTGGGAATAAGCGGATTTTCCATTTGAATTAATAGCGGCCATTCTGAATTCATAGGACCGGTTAGGCTTGAGCTGACTTACTTGGCAAAAGGACACCTCTGATCGGTTTAAGGTAATAGTATTCCAATTGTCTCCATCCCTTCCCGATTCCCTGTATTGTATCTCATATCCTATAGCCTTTGGAACCGGGAGAAAGGTAACGAGTGCCTCTTTACCTTTCTTGAGAACACCTTTCATCCTAGGTATAGGTGGTACTTGGTCTCCATCTGGAATAACGGTAAAGGTCTTACTCCAAAGGCTATAGGAATTGTTGTCCGTGACCCTTTGAACTTCAAAGGAATAGGGTTTACCATTTTCGAGACCCCGGACTGCCGTAAGTCCCGGAGTTCGGGATTGGAGGATTTTTTCCTCACCATTCTCCCCACGATACCTAACTCTGTAAACAAAGTCGGTTTCCTCTGACGCATATGCCACGAAAAAACCTTCGTGGCTAGGTTCTACATAACGCACAGCAGGAGGGAGAAAGTTGCGTTGGTCCACTTTCACTTCCTTTGGGTCTGAAATAGATTCCCCCATTGAGTTGATGGCCACCAACTGCATATTATAGTTTTGGTCAAGTTCTAGGTTCTGAATATCTATATAACTTTCCCTAGTGGCCGGGGTTTCCTGATCTAACTTATCCTTTCCGTATTTCAATTTATAGGTGGTGGAATGTGGGGATGGTTCGTAAAACACCCTAACTCCTCCCGAATTTTGTGGGACATTATTTTGCTGGGTCCTTCCACCAAAAGCGTGGAATAATATAGGTTTGACCGGTTTTTGGAAATAAATGGCGGTATCCAAAACTATATCCATTTCTGGAGTTACCAAAGCTATTTCCAACGCATGCGCTTGCTCTGTTTTCCATTCGGCCGAGAGGTTCAATAATTGATCTCCAGGCTGTATATCGGGTAAGTTAAAAAAACCGCCATCCATAACTTTTTCATCTGCATCCATTAGTTGGTATACTATTTTGTACCCGCGCATGGGATGTGCGGGTAAGTCAAGTGCGGTCCTTGGACGCAGGGAAATTTCCGCTTTGCTTCCCTCAACGTTTACGTTCAAGGCTCTTATAGGGGCATGTTCTTTTTGAAGGTCAAAAAAAGCCTGCTTTTTCCTCCTATAGGTATCCACCACCCCCCAGGGGCGGTTTTCGGACAATTCTTGGGTACCTACATAGCTGCTCCTGTAGTCGTTATAGGTCCAAATGGATGCACCCACTAGATAAGGAAAATCTCTCAATGAGTCCAATAAGGGTTTGATATCAAGGGTAGCATCCAGGCCTTCTCCAAACTGTCCAATCCCATATTCACTGTAGAACATCACCTTATCCGGATGCTTTTCATGTTGTAGACGAGTGATGGGGGCTAGGTTTTTGCCATATTTATTGAGCAGTCCTATGTCCGTGAACCGGATATAATCATCGTCAAATTGAGCGGTATAGGTTACGTTACTGACCAATCGGGTACTATCTAAGCTCCGGACAAAATCAATGCTTTTTTCCACATATTGCTTGGCACTGGGAAAGTAGCCAATTTCATTACCTGTACTCCAGCCAACTACCGAGGGGTGGTTGTATTGTAGGGTTACCAATCTTTTTAACCAATCGAAGGGTACATCATTATCGGGGTCTGCTAACGGATCATATCCCCAAAGCGGTATTTCGGAAATGATGAGTATTCCCCTTTGGTCCAAGTAATTCAACATTTCCTCCGGTAAAGGCAAGTGTGACAATCTGGCGAAATTGCCATTCAAACTTTTCAGCAGGTCAACATCTCTTTGGATTTGCCATAAAGGCAAAACATTACCCGTGGTTCTTGAATCCGGCACCAGGTTTAGTCCCATTAACCTTACTGACTCTCCATTGAGAAGAAACCTTTTGTTTTCTTCGTCAATTTCGATTTTTCTAAGTCCAAAAGCATCTTTTAATACAGGGGTTTCATGCCCTTTCAAGTTTACAGTGGAATGATAAAGAAATGGGTCATCAAAATGCCAAAGGTGTACATCCTTCTTTCGGATTTGGGTATCGAGCACGATTTCCTGATGGGCTTCTGCGGGAATTGAAGTGGAAAAAGGCAAAACTTGCCGGTATCCGTTATTGGCAGTGAGCACCACGTTTCCTTCTGCCTTCTCAGATCCCCTTTTGAAGTTTTCCAAATACAACCTGATGCTAACTTTAGCTTCGTTATTCTCCAAATCCACCGAGGGGGTAATATGTTGACGAGTAATTCTCAGCCCATCATAAGCTTTAAGCTTCACAGGTCTCCTGATCCCGCCCCAATTCCAAATGGCACCCCTCTTAAAGGTATTATCCGCACAGACAACAAGGGTATTTTCTTGGGTAGGGTGAAGCAGTTCTGTTACCTCAAACTCAAAAGGCAAAAACCCAGAATCGTTTTCTCCTAGCTTCTCTCCATTAAGCCAAACCGTACAGTCATGATAAACAGCCTCGAAATCAAGAATTACATCTTTAGCTTCCCAATCTGAAGGCAATGTGAATTTTTTGGAATACCATCCTTTACCCACATAGTGGGAATATTCATTAAGCAAATCCCAGTTTCCAGGTACCCCAATTTCATCCCAACCTTCGGTATTCATACCTTCTTGGAACCACTCCTCCGATTCGCCCACACTATTGGGGTCCGTTGCGAATTGCCAAACACCATTTAAGGAGTATTCCTCCTCCGACTGCGCAAAGGCAATGGTACCAGCACCTACAACCAGAAATAGGCAGCAAACAATTAATGATATGTTTTGGTTTACCCCTTTCATTTCAGCGAAACGTCACCTTTCTTTTGATTAAATGAGATGCCATCAAAACCTTTTTTGGAATCCTTCAATATTGATCCGGTTGGGACGGTCTGCACTTCCTTGAAACAGGAGGAAGGTTCCTTATATGGGGTGTTGTGTAGGGAGTTGTAGCAAGAAATGATGGACCACCTTGGATGATCTGAGGTGTTGGGATTCGAAGCGTGAAGCAGGTTGCTATGGAAAATCAATGCGTCACCAGGCGCCAATTCACAATATACACGCTCCGATTGCTCTTCATACCTTTGAACCCTATCCAGTTCCGCACCTACCTGCTCCCCCACCTTTCCATGCTCAATCCTTCCCATTTTATGGGATTTAGGCAATACCATTAGACAGCCATTCTCTTTGTTCGCCGGTGTAAGCGCAAACATGATGCTTACCATCTCGTCGGGGAACAGAAAACCATTTTTGTACCAGTACCCATAGTCCTGATGCCACTCCCAGGCTCCCCCTACCTTGGGCGACTTCTGCATTACCTTTGAATGAAAATGTGCAACAGGGCCACCTATGAGTTGACCTATGGCACCGACTACCCTCTCGTCTCTGGAAAGCATACCAAAAGGGTCCTCCCCGGGATCATTCCACAATGCCAGTCTCGATTCATTTCCGTTGGCATCCAACACCGCATAGGTATGTGCTGTCAAGTGGGAATCTTGGGCGGAAGCATTATACAGGAATTCCACCTCCTTTGGAGAAAGAAATCCCCTTAAGACAAGGTAACCGTCTTTATTAAACTCCTCAATCTGAGTGGATGATAATACCTTCATTTTTTTGTAGTTATAGTTATTGCAATTCAATAATTTCAGATTCGTGTAGTTCCCCGTCCCGGTCAATGGCATTCCATTTGAATTTTATGGGTGAATCGCTTTTTTCCACCCTCAAACTGAATTCAAAGGGGTACGTATTGTCTACCTCTTCTTGCCATTCTTCGTCTCCAATCTGATAGGCTAATTGTACCTTGGAAACACTTTTACCGGTGGAAGTACTATAGATATAGAAATCCCTAAGATTCTTATTGCTTACGAAACTCATCCCTGTGAGGGTGCCCAGAGCCGGAGAAGGATACTCCTTTCTATAATACCTTTCCTTTCCTGATGCTGCCACTTCCTCTCTATCCAAATTGCCCGGAAAATCCGGTAGTTGGGATAACCCCTTTATCTTGACAACGGTAATCCCCATCGGGGCAATTTGAATCGGCAGGTTTCCATTTTTCAGTTTTAATGCCCCACCTTTCACATTACCCTCTAAAATCTCATAGGCATATTCTTTTTCAACATCCCACTTAAACACTTCCTTGTTAAGGTGAATCGTATCACTAATCGTAGTAGGAGACGTGTTCATAAAAACGATAAACGTGTTTTCTCCATCCCTCCCAAGTAAATGGTTAAATGCCTTTTCTTTTGTTCTAAATGGGTTTTTGGGCAGCCATAAGCTGACGTTCTCATGATCATGGATATTTCCCGGTGCATGTCCATATACCTTATTCGAAAGGAAAGCATACCCGGGTGAAAACAACGAAGGAAAATCTATTTTCCCCCCTGACCTGTAATAGGCATCACTGACCAAGAAATCCTGGATCAAAGCCACATGTGGCCAAAGATGATTATAAAAAACTGCATTGTACCTAATGTCCAGATAGGGGTGTAAGGGATAGTTGGTTTGCTGGTAAACATTGGTGAAAAAGGAGGTGAAATAATACCCCGGAAAGTTATTGTATCTGCCCAAAATCCCATTGTAGGCGATATTTCTAAGGGTTTTATCGTTCTTTAAGTGAGCTAACCTCAACATGGCTCCCGCTTGATGAAAAAGCATGATGGGGCCATATACATAGGTTCCCGGCTGCTCCGGGAGCAACCCTACCAGGGAAGTATGCCAGGCAGGGACAACTTGTTCTTGGATTCGAGTGGTCATGTCAAACTCTTGCCACTCATAACTGTCCGGTTTAAACCTTCTCCCTGGAAATATACCCTCCACCTTTCCACCTTCGTTTACGGTGATGGCGTTGTCCGGAGCAAATGGGGTCGATCTGGTCCAAAGGGAAAGCTGTTTTGCTCCTTCATATGCAGCATCCAGGTATTTTTGGTCTTGCGTAAGCTCATATAATTCCAGCAACTCTTGCCAAGTAGAGGAATAATCATTCACGAATGTGGCCTGGGCATCCCTAAGCCCGGCATTGGTAGAAAAATCAGTAGGATATTGATGAAAGGTCAAATCCAGGTACTCATCTGCCAAAAGAATTGCCGTGTCTAAATACTCTTGGCCATGGTTCACCAGATACCTGGCAAGATAGTCTTTCCAACTTGCGCCACTTACTTCGGTCTGTAGGTTCAATTGCCTGCTTTTGCCGAATAGCCGTTCCATCTCTTTCGGAAGAGCGGTGTTGTTTTCACCCAAAAGTTGGTGTATGCTGGCCATTTCCCAGAGTTCCATGGCCGGACCCTTAAGGAAGTGTGAGGGGTTTTGAGTCTGCTTTTCAGGAAATGCATTGATGGCATAAAGGTATTTTTCCCTAGACATCAGGTACTCCAACATGGGCAAACCCCTGCGGTCGTATATTTGCTTGCTGTCGGTGGTGAAGGCTATACTTAGTGGGTGGATGGCTGATACGTTTTTTACGGTATTCGGAACATCGAATTTATAATCATACCCCTTATATTCCTCCAACCAACCGGAATAGTAGTCGTCCATGGACAAGTCGATGATATTATGAAAGGTTTCGTTGAGTGAAACCATGGCATTTTGCCGTTCAAGGGGGTATTGCATCACTTTTTGGTACAAATAATCTACGCCTTCCATCCAATTCCCCGATGCTAAGTAATACTGAATGGAAAATTCATGGCTGTTACCCTTCTTTAGGAAAGACTCCTCTCCTCCCATGATAGGAGCCATTACCATGGGTTTGGCCGTACCCTTGTTAGTGCGCAACATCACACCAAACCTCGAGTTGCTTGCCGTGGCAAATCGATAGGGGATTTCTGCAGAAGGAATGGCTAATCCCTCCGTTACTTTATTTTCGGTGGTAAATACGGATGGGGTGGTTGCATAGGACTCTGGGGTTAAAACGGCCTGGTCGGGAAACCGTTTCCAGGACCAAATCAAAGGTTGGTAGAGAAAATCCAATTTGTCGGGAGCCCTTTCTGATATTCCTGAGAACACAGCAGCGAAATATCCATCGGCTTTTGCATCCATTTTCCAGGAGATTTGGGGTACACCTTCCCCATCAGGTAATGAAAGTGTTGCCGAAAATGAGAAAAGTTCACTATCTGTGAAACTAAGCATGATGGAATTTCCTTCCATCTTAAAATTTGTAGGGAATAGGTCAAAGGTTTGTCCGCTTTTCCAAACATTCACTTCATCACCCTCCCCCCAATTGGCTACGGGAGACCCACCTGTAGCCCTCTTCCCGAAACCATATAAGGGGTCTTGGTCAGCATAAAATACCGTGAATTCGCTGGAAATCTTCCTTGCTGTGGATTTATCATCCTTCCTTTGGATGATCCACTCCCCCAATTCCAATTCAGGATTTTTAGATATGGTGTAGGATTGGTTTTCTAAAAGGATTTCATTACCTGCTTTAGGCGTGGGCATATCATAGAAAGCTGGCCCCTTTCCAGGGGCCAGCAATGCCAAAAAGAACACTAAATAATGTATGTTAACCATTAATATTGAACTAATCCTTTAGATTTTTAATAACCCCCTGGGTTTTGCGTCAATGAGGCTCCATTGGCCCTGTAGGTATCTATTTCGGCCTGGGGAATGGGTAATAAGTAATCCCTGGGGTTGTTGAAAACCCGAATGGCATTTGGGAAGCGTGCATCGGTATTCAAATCATACTGGTCTTCAATTCCCGCATAAGACACAAAGCCATCCTCATCGATATGGGGTACATGTTGTGCGTTTGCTGGGTCCAGAATCCTTCCATATAGCCTTACAGGCAATACTTTGTCCGCAATCTGCCATCTTCTGATGTCGAAAAGCCGGAAACCTTCATTGGCAAATTCCACCTTTCTTTCCCTTTTGATCAAGGTTCTAAGGAAAGACTGATCCATGGAGGTTACCGCGGGATAACTTTCTGTTTCACCAGGAGATACCCCATAGGCCCGTGCCCTTACCCGGTTTAAAGCTTCATGCACAGAGGCATCAATTTCATTCAATTCGATTTTTGCCTCTGCATAATTCAATAACACCTCTGCATAGCGCATCAACATGAAATCAGTATCGCTCCACCCTCTATTAATCATCTGAGAAGCCTCGTTGGTGTATTTTTTCCATAAATAACCGCAAAAAGCCGCAGGCCAGATCACAATCCTGGAATCAGTATTTTGTTGCCTTACAGAGCCATCCACATTCCTCACAACTAAACTATCCGGATGACTTTCGAAAATGATACCACCCCATTCACTTTGGGGGGTAATGATTGAGGATTTAAGCCTAGGGTCCCTGTTCTCAAAAGGCCTGGTGGGGTCATATACCGCCGATTGGTCTATGGGCAGGCCATCGGTAGCCTCATAACTATCAATCATGGATTGGGTGGGGACCACCACACTGAATGCGCCAAAGTTTCTAGAACCCTGAGCAGTGGCAAATTGAGGTAAAGAAGTAAACCCATCTCTAAAGGGCATGACCAAGATAGCTTCACTATTACCTTCTCCCTCTGGGGTGAAAAGCTGTTCATAATCCGAATGAAGATTTAGGTTTCCTCCTTCCATCACAGCCAAGGATGAAGTTGCCGCTTCATTGTACCTTCCTGCATATAGGGCTATTCTTGAATGCAGGGTAAGTGCCACATCCCTGAATACCCTATTGGTTTCTGGCGCCGTGGTTGGTAAATGCTGAGCCGCTTCCTCCAAATCTGCAAGAATGGTATCTATAATTTCCTCTTTATCCACTCTGGGCAGCAGCCCCTCCATTGGGTTGGTTATAATTTCATCAATAAAAGGTACATCACCATATAAAAAAACCAGGTAATGATAGTAATAAGCCCTTAAAACCATAGCTTCATACTTGATTTGGGTTAAGCGTTCTGCTGATACCACATCCGCTGCTCTGTCTAGATTATTGATCAGGTTATTGGCTCTTCCTATACCCCTATACATATGGGTATAAATACTAAGAAAACCACCTGTGTTCGCACTATGTGAACCAGCTCCTAGCTCATCAAAGCCGGTAAATCCTCCTCTGACCAAACCTATATCCGTAGCCCCGTTATCCATTGACACCTGAACGGGTAATGTATAACCGCCTAACCATACCAGGGAATTGTAAACCCCCGTTAAAGCCAAGTCCAATTCTGCCTCATTGGAAAAAAAGGTGGCATCCGTGGGTTCGGTGGGGGATTCGAGATCCAATAGGTTCTCGCAAGCTGTTAAACCAAACAGCAATAGGAATGCATATATATATGTTTTCATGACTTTTTCAATTAAAAGGTTAAACTTGCCCCAAGGGTAAATACACGAGCAATGGGGAAGAAGGCCCCTGAGCTTCCATTTGGCGTCAATGGGTTGGTGCCAGGTGGAAGCCCATTGAAATTGGCTAAATTCTGGACAGAAGTAAAGACTCTCAGATTTCTAGCGTTTAACGTTTCCTTAAAGGTTGGGAAATTATATCCTATCGTAAGGTTACGGATGGCCAGGTAAGAGGCATTGAAGACCCATACATCACTGGCCCTTGCATCATTACTACCTGAACTGGTGGGTAATAGAACGGGAATTCTTGCATTGGGTCTTTCCGGTGTCCAGGATTCTTCCACATGCCATTCCTGCACCTTGCCTGCATTCCACAGCGGCATTATAGCATCACCCTGTAACAACAAGTCCCTTCTTCCCACACCCTGAAACATGATGGCAAAGTCAAAGCCCTTATAGTCAGCCGTTAAATTTAACGCAAAACTATACCTTGGAAAAGGATCTCCTATAATTACCCTATCGTCTGGATTGATGACTCCATCCGGGGAATCAGGTACACCATCTCCACTGGTATCTACCGTGGGTTGATCCCTATACCGGATATTCCCAGGAAATACGGTTCCAAATTGGTTGGGAGCGTTATCGATTTCCTCTTGGTTTTGGAAAAATCCCATGGACTGATACCCGAATATACTGTTAATGGGACTGCCCACGGTGGTGATGGCATTACCCTGTATGATCTGGCCTAATCCACCTAAATCCATCACCCGATTCTTGACATCGGAAAAGTTGGCGTTGATACTGTAATTCAATTGACCAATGGCATCTCTCCAGTTCACGTTCACATCCACTCCCCTATTCTCCACCATACCTGCATTCTGCAAAGGAGCAGACAGGCCGATTACCCTTGGAACTGGTAAGGCCAGCAAAATATCCTTTGTGGTACGAATATAGTATTCTACGGTAAAGGTCAATTTATTATCAATCAGTCCCGCATCCAATGCGAAATTTGTGGTTTCCGTAGTCTCCCACATGATGCCCCTGTTGGCAAGGACATTCTGTGCAGCCCCGGTGGCTACCCTATCCCCAAAGAGAAAGTTGCTGTCTCCTAACAGTATATTGGAAGTATAAGGAAAGTCATTCCCAATTTGCATAATGTTTTGACTTCCAATATTTTGATTTCCCAACCTTCCCCAAGAAGCCCTTAGCTTAAATTCGGTAAAGAAGTCCAATGGACTGAAAAATGCCTCCTCCGTAAGTCTCCATCCTGCTGAAAAGGAAGGGAATATGGATACCCTATTTTCCGGTGCAAACCTGGATGATCCATCTCTTCTGAGATTTGCCTCAAAGAGGTATTTGTCTTGAAAGGAGTAATTTAACCGAGAGAAATAGGATACCAAACTCGAATGAGTGGCACTGCCACTATTTCTCATATTGGTTTCGGCACCCGCGTCCAACTGGTCAAAACGTTGAATAATAAAATCCGTTCTGGAAGCTCCAAACTGTTCCCAGTTGGTCTTAATCATTTCATACCCACCCAGAATGGTGAATTGATGATCTTTTATCATCTTATTATAGGTAACAAGACCTATGAGGTTATCCTCAAATATCCGGGTATTGGTGTTACTTAAAGAATTTCTATCTGGCACATTCCGGGTAGACCTTGAATCCCAATCCAGAATGGTGGTGTACATCTGGTTGAAATTCCTATCAAAAATATCCCTATATTCCGGGGAATAGGTAAAACTAATATTCAGATTCTCTATGGGCGAGTAATTCAATCGCATCAAACCCCTGAAATAGTTGTTTTGTCTTCGGTTCAACCCACCGTCCTTTGCTGCCGCTATGGGATTTTGTCCACTCCATCCATCACCCCAGGATCCATCAGAGTGGATGGCCACTTGGGTAGGATCAATTCTAAAGGCATCCAGAAAAATAGGGCCTAGTCCTGCATTTGGCTCTGTGGTCTGTTCCTGGCTGAAATTCAGATCGAAGACCATAGTGAATTTGTCATTGATCTTAATGTCGGAATTGAACCTACCATTGTACCGTTTGAAGTTGTAATTAGACACATTGGCACCTTGATCGGTGTAGGAGATGGAACCCATCAACTGAACGTTTTCCGTGCCTCCGTTCACACTTAAATTATGGTACTGTTGGAAACCACTTTCGTCAAACAGTAAATTCATCCAGTCAGTGTCTGGGTATAGATCTGGATTAGTGGCCATGTTTTGTTGGTAATTATTGATAATGGCCTCATCGGTGTTGGTTGCCCTCAGGAAGTCAATGGCTCCCAAGTAGGAAGGTAGGGTTTGGGGTTGCTGCCAACCCACATTCGTATTATAGGAAACGGTCATCACTCCCTCTTTTCCTCGTTTAGTGGTAACTAGAATTACCCCATTCGAACCCCTGGAACCGTAAATGGCCGAAGCAGCCGCATCTTTTAACACAGAAATATTTTCGATGTCTGCCGGGTCTATATTATTTATGTTACCCTGAATCCCATCTATTAGCACCAGAGGATCATTGGATGCTCCAAGAGAACCAACACCCCTTACCCTTAAAGTAGCACCATCCGCACCCGGCCTACTGCTGGATTGTATGGCTGTCAAGCCCGGTGTCATGCCCACCAATGCCTGGGAGGCTTGAAAAACAGGCTGCCTGGCGATTGCCGCCCCATCTATGGATTCCACTGAGCCTGTCATGTTTATCCTTCTTTGGTCTCCATAACCCACCACCACAACCTCACTAAGGTCACTCATATCTGGGGATAAAGTCACATCTATAGTCGATTGTGAACCGACTCTTATTTCCTGGGTAAAGTAACCCAGAAAAGAAAAGACCAATATGTCGTCTTGACTGTTTACATTAATGCTATACTGACCATCCATATCGGTCACCGTACCACTAGAGCTCCCCTTTACCAAAATGCTGGCACCTGGCAGCGGGGTTTCATTTTCATCCAAAACGGTTCCTGTTACCGTTTCGGATTGACCAAATGATAAATTGACAAAACCAAGTAAGGTAATAGCCAACCATGTTAGTATTGTTGTTCTCATAAATCAGTTATTTTGGTTACAAATTGTCATAATGCGACATTCGAAATTTAATTCTAATTTATCTACATTCAGCGTAACAATAAAGTGTTTATTAAGAAATAATTGAAAATATTTACCGTAACCGTTATCGAAAACGTTTACAATTAAAAATTCAATAACAAATTAGCATCCTTATTAAGAATCTAATAAATGGGGACTTAGCAGAATCAAAGGGATAATCATCGAAAAAACTCGATGAATTGAAGAATTAAGTTGTTTAAAACAAATAGGATCCCATTTTGCAGTAGACGAGCGATGAAATCGAGCCTGTCCTGACGGCAGTCAGGGCATTACGAGAACGTCGCACAGTGGGATCCCCGATAGCTACGGGGCTATCGGGGCTATACGAGATATCTCCCTATAGCTCGGGATGACGGCTGAAAAACAAAGATAAAAAGATGAAAATCCGACTAAACGTCCAACTGGGTCGCTTTAAATTTGATGTCATTTATTTCACAACCCTCTTAGGCATCCTTTAAAAATGATGCCATAGTACATACTGCCTCAAAGTCGGTATTTTTTACTTGTCTCCACATTACCATTTAGGTTTTTGGCGGAAAACCAAAATGAAACCCCCTCTCCCGCTCCCTTTATCGGAATGGTGAATTCAAAGGGGTAATTTTCCTCCTTCAGGCTTTCGACATTACCTTGCTCATCCTCATAAAACAAAGTAACGCTGGAAAAGCGAGCATCATCCTCCTGCAGATAAATATACCCCCTCCGATCGTATTCTCCCAGATTGATCACCATGGCCCGTCCATTACCAAAATCAAATTCCAATAGGTGATTTTTGGAGGCTGGCACTTTCGACAATATTTTTTGCTGAAATCCCACCTTTGGTGAAAGTCCTTCCACCCTGACCGCTGTAATACCATTTCCAGGCACCTCTACCTCTAATGAGGACACACTTACTTTAGAGGCTTTTCCCTCGTCTGAAAGAACGTCTATTCCTTTAATAGAGCCAATGGCCCATTCAGGACTAACTTTTACAGTGGAAGTTACGGCCTCTTCAAATTGGTTCATAAAAGCTAAAAAAAGTCCGCCTTGATTATACCCCGATAGGTAGTTCAATTCCGGATGGGAAACGGTCAATAAATTTTTTGGCATCCACAGGTGCACTCCATCCTCTTCATAAAATTCCCCCGGTTTACTACCGTAAAATTTATTTTGCAAATAGGCATATCCTTCTATGTATTCTGATGGAAAATTGATCTTTCCCTCGGCCCTAACAAACGCATCTGTGACCAAATAATCCAACAGCATACTGGCCATGGGCAGGATATGGTTATAATGGAAGGAATTAATGCTTAAGGCTTTATGTTCCCGCAAGGGATAATCAGGCTTTTCATAAGCCGTAGTGCGTGCGGTATTAATATGGTATCCCGGAAAATTTTGATACCTGCCTATAATTGCCGATTTGGCCACTTCCTTTAAAAATGGATCATCGGAGTAAAATCCCAACCGCAACATCCACGGCGCATAATTCGCCATAAAAATAGCGCGGTGACCTTGACTGGTACCTGACGATTCAGGAGTCAGCCCAATTTCAGAAAGCCTCCATGCTTCCACTTCTTCTTCCGGAAAATACATTTGCTCGTGGCCTTTTGATTTCAAGTACCAGTAAAGCGGGGCTTTTCCGCCCTCGTTTACCAAAACTTGCGTATCCGGTATGGCAGGTGACATCCAGGTAAACATGGTATATCGCCTGGCACCGTCATGGGCTGCCTCTAAGTACCGATTGTCTTGTGTGATTTCATATAATTCGGTCAGATCCACCCACCTGTGGGTAAACGCATTCCAGAAAAATGATCCCGGGGAATACGGATCCGCAAAATCAGTCTGTTTGGTTTCGATCCTTTTCTGGAGGTATTCATCTGCACCGGAAATGGCCAGTTCAAGGTGTTTTTCATCCTTGGAGGCCTTGTACAAATGCATGGCATTTACCCAAGAATCTCCCTTTTCAGCTACATCCAAATTTCGGATGCGACTCCCCGAAAATTCCATTTTAGCCAATTCCAAGAAAAACTCATTGGATTGGCCAAGTATGTTATGTAACGAGGTGAGTTCAGAAACTGGAGCTATAGGCCCGGTCATGCTTCTAGATGGATGCTGGATTTTTTGTTCGGGATCAAGCGAAAAAAGAAATTTTTCCCTGGACAACATGTACTCCAAGGTGGGATAGGCCCGCTGTTCGAACATCGCCGGGTCATCCATCACAATAGCCAGTTCCAAGGGATTCAAACTGGAAACATTCTTTACCGCACCCGGTACATCCGTGGAATAGGCAAAACCCTTTAATGAATCAATAAACCAAGCATAATCAGACATGGAATAGTCCACCATATTTTCAAAGGTCCGGTTCAGTGATATCGTCTCATTTTTCCTGTAATTCCTGAAACCAAAATCACTTCTCGCAATATTTTCGTAGGCTTCATGGATTTTTCCGGGTTCAATCACCAAATAGGATTTAAATTGAAAGGTTTCCCCCGTTTTCATCTGGGATCCTTGCCCTCCAGGCACCGGAGCGAATAATTGAGGCTGTGCTTTTCCTTCCTTATTTCTAACCATAACACCAAACCGACTGTTTGTGGACAAAGGCAAGGGATCAAAAGGAAATTCGGCTGAAGCTGCCATCACTCCAAGTGAATGGGTACCGTCATGGACCAGTGCTGTAGGAATCGGGCAGCGAAAAGCCAAGGTCATAATTGGTCTTTCGGGAAACCGCTTTTCCTGCCAAACCAGTGGTTGCCATATTTCTGTTACTGCGGAAAGCGAATATTCGGGCGCACCGGTATATCCTACAGAGAAAAAGCCGTCTATTTTGGGTGAGATATTAAAAGCGATGGAGGGATTCCTTCCTTCCAAATCGGAGATTTCCGCTGAAAATTGAAACCACTCATGATCATCAAAAGTAAGGTGGATGGCACCTTCTTTCATTTCCATGTCCGATGCACTGATAGAAAAGACAGTTCCTGCATTGAATGGATTTGAGCTTCTTTCGGCTGCCTCACCTTCTAGAATAGCATCATCAAACCCATCTCCTACCGAACTTTCACTTCTTTTCACTTCATCCAGATCCGCATCCTTTCCCTGGTAGGCTGTCCAAGTGATGATATTATAGGGTACCCCCTCTATGCCTGCAGGCCTCATGGCCATTTTAGGATCCTCCTCACTATAGATGATTGAAAAGCTAGGTCGAAATTTATACGTGATATCGCTCTTGCGGATGACTATCTGGTTATCTTCTATAAAAACTTTATCCTGGTTACTGGAATTACAACCAACCATTAAATAAAGACTAAGAACGACACAGATTTTTGAAATACAATTCATTGGTGATTTATTTTACATTTAAATTGGAGAGTATTAGTTTTATACTTAAAAATCAAAATTGATTTTTTTGGGTCAGTTTTAATTCCGGCAATAAGACAAAATTTATTTTATCGGGGCCAATTTGTCGCGACTGCCATCGGGATAACTACTGCTCGATTTAATGATGCCTTGCTTGTTCATGTATTTTGCTGCCGTATTTTAACCTGGATACTTTGTAATATTACTTCCTGTAAATGAATGTCTTACAACTTTTTATTGGCCTATTAATTTTATCTTTGTTTTATTCATCCTGAAAGTGATGTTTTTTGTTGAATTTTTATTTGTAACGATTTGAAAACAACCAGTTAACATCACTTTTCTTAATTTTTAATTTACTTATTTAAGTTTTACTTTACTGTATAGTTATGACCTGCGTTCAGGTCAAATTCGTAGGCGTGCCGCACCCATTTTCCTGTCACTTGCTCTTCCCTAGTATTGTCCGTAACAATAATATGCTGCCAATCCGGCCTCTCTACCGCAATAGTGCTGGCCGTATCACCATCCTTATCATAAAATACCGTTGTCGCATTTTCGGAAACGGGATATATTCTAGCTTTCAAACCATCGCCAGCCTTTTCTATAACCACGCCAGTGCCACCCACGAATAAGGGGACCTTTTCCAGTGGCAATTCAAAATCCGACAGCATCACCGGCCCTTTATATACCTTTCCTGTTTCGTAATCTATCCATTTACCTTCAGGCAGATAAACATTCCTCGTAGTTGCGGTTTTATAATCTTCGCCGTAGAGAGGGGTTGCCAGCAGGGCATCACCGATCATCCACTGATAGCCACGATCTTTATTATTTTCTCTTCCATGTACAGCCGGATCATCTGGAAAAACTAACGGTAACGGAGCCATGCTCCATGGAAATCCATCATGATAAAACCGGATCGCTTGACTGTAAATATAGGGATGCAAACGATTATGTAAGTGCGCTGCTTTCAGCATCACGCTGTCAACTTGTGCATCCCTGAAGTGCCACGGCCCTTTGCCCATAGCCATTGTTGGATGCACAGACGCCCACATTGCATTGCGCATCATATATTTTTTTATCCGCGGGGACACATCACCATCGAAATCCATGCCCCCAAACAAGCCCCCAATTAGGTCAGGATAGGAAAAAGGCAGACCGCAATATGGATAGATGAGCGTATTGATGGCTCCCCGATCCTGATCCTGGTCGTAATTAAAGTCTTCGATGCGGTGCATTGAACCGGGAGATCCAAGGTAATTGTTCCTGAGCATGATCAGGTATCCTTTTTTTATGAGCGCTTCATTAACAGGATTGAGCTTGTCGTCGCGGAGCAAATACCGTCCGTAGCCATAAATATCCTCCTTGAATCCATCAACACCCCATCGGTCGCAAAGGTCAACATACCAAGCTACCGCTTCTGGATTCTGTGTGTCCAGGATATAAATCGGCTTTTTCGGAAATCCTATTTTGAATAACTTAGGCGCCTCACCCTCCATCAGGAAATATCCCTTTTCTACGCCTTCCTCACTGAAGGGACCTCCGATTACAAAAGCGATTCGCAATCCCAGCAGGATTTTTAGATCCTTATTGTGGAAATAGTCAATCAGGCCTTTCGGATCCGGATATTTCTCCGGATCCCACATGCCGAAACTGGTAGTGGCATGAAAAAGGCTGTCATGTTGGGGCCAGAACCCGGAACCAATGATCATCCATTGCAGCGGATATCCCAAATCCAGGTAATGATCTACATCTTCCTGAACCGATCTGTGATTTGTGTTCCAACCCAAGGCGCCCCAGGCTTCCCAGCCCAGGCCGAACAGTTCGTATTCGGGTTTCATCACCGGATAACCTGCCTCGTTTCTGAGTTGAAGCCAGGAATTGTAGATTTGATTAGGTTCACCAAAAAAGAAATAAAGTTGATCTATTGATGAAGCAGTATTGCTCCCCTGAATTATTTCCTCGGCAGTACTACGCACAATTTTTGAGTGAGGATAGATATTGACCCAGGCAAAGCGATTAACCGGATAGATTGCGAAATTGCTGATAAGCCGTTCCCTCCCACCTTTTGCCCTGAAATCATTGTCTTCAAACCCGGTGATTTCCGTACCCTTACCTTTGGTAACCGAATCATGCCAGCCCGGAATAATGTGTTGAATTAAATCATCTCCCAAACCATACCCGGGAGAAATGCCCCCCGCACGGAACAGAATGGAATACATGCCTTCCGTTTCCGGTATCGCCTTAAATTGGGCGCTATGTTCCGATAATGTTATTTCCACCCTGCATTTTGATCCGTCTTCCGTATCCACAGAAAAATAATAGGTAAGTCCATCGCGACCTTCATAGTACGTCGAAACGGCATCAGACACCTGATTCGGTGATTCGCCCATTTGGAAACCACTCACTTCATGGAGAGGTACCATCACCATGTCATTAGCATCCTGAAAACTGAAACGAAATCCTTCCTTATGCAGTAAAAAACGGTAGGCCCCCATGTCAATGGTAAATTGACTACCAGTATCCTGAACCTTTCCTGTTTCCTCTTTGCAGGAATAAAAGACAAAAATGAGCAAAAAGACAGAAACCAGGTTTATGAGGAATGTTCCATTTCCCTCCCTGATTCTCCTGCCTACCATTAATTTTTTCATACTAACCCCCTGTTTATTTTATTATTCCCGTATAGGTATATAAGGTAAGAAAATGCAAGTTTTCGAGAATTTTAAATCAAAAGCGGTTTTACAACCTCCCCATGAACATCGGTCAGGCGATACCTCCGGCCTTGGTGCTTAAAATTCAACCGTTCATGGTCTACACCCATCAAATGCAGTAGGGTAGCCTGAAAATCATGTACATGCACTGGATCCTTGATAATATTATACCCTAGTTCATCCGTTTGTCCGTAGGAGAATCCTTTTTTCACGCCGGCTCCAGCCATCCACATGGAAAAGCATTTCGGATGATGATCCCTGCCATAAGTTGTCTTGGTTATCTGACCTTGAGAATAACTGGTTCGCCCAAATTCACCTCCCCATATGACCAAGGTATCATCCAATAGACCTCGCTGTTTTAAATCCTGAATCAACCCCGCAGTGGGCTGGTCTGTACTTTTGGCCATGGTTTGGATATCATTGGGAAGATTTCCATGCTGATCCCATCCTTTATGGTACAATTGAATAAATTTGACATTTTTTTCAGCCAATCTTCTTGCCAAAAGGCAATTGGCCGCATAGGTTCCGGGAATATGCACATCCGGCCCATACATCTCCAGTACATGGTCCGGTTCTCCGGAAATATCCATGGTTTCCGGTACCGAAGTTTGCATCCGGTAGGCCATTTCATATTGGGCTATTTTAGAATTGATTTCCTCATCTGGGTTGGATTCAAAAGTATGTTCGTAAAGGGCTTTCAAATGATCCATGTACTTGGACCGGTCTTCTCGACCTATGCCCGGGGGATCATTTAAATAGAGTACAGGTTCTTTTCCTGACCGGAATTGTACGCCTTGATGCAGAGAAGGCAAAAAACCATTTCCCCAGAGCCTTCCGTAAACAGGTTGGGCACCTGACCTTCCCTTGGAGACCAAAACACAAAATGCAGGTAAATTCTCATTATCACTTCCCAGTCCATAACTCACCCATGACCCAATAGATGGCCTTCCTGCCTGTTGGGAACCCGTCTGGAAAAAGGTAATGGCCGGATCATGGTTAATGGCCTCCGTGTGCATGGATTTAATGACACAGATTTCGTCAGAAATCGAAGCAATATGCGGCAAAAGTTCACTTATATACAACCCTGATTTACCCCTCCTTTCGAAACCAAATCTTGAACCTATCATAGGTAGGGATTTTTGCCCTGACGACATCCCCGTCAATCTTTGTCCCTGCCTTACGGAATCCGGAAGTTGTTCCCCTGTCCGCTTAATCAGTTCCGGTTTAAAATCAAACAGTTCAAACTGGGAAGGGCCTCCGCTTTGAAACAGATAAATGACCCTCTTCGCCTTGGGTGGAAAGTGGGTACCTCCCACAATTCCATTTTGGGGGTTCGCTAGGGCATAGGAAGAAATGGGGTTGGCCAAACTGGCCAATGCCATTCCTCCAATTCCCAACCCAGCCTTGGTAAGGAATTCCCTCCTGGAATAATGGTTCACAAGTGAACACAATTCTGACATAACCTTTATTGTTTGGTGTAAAAATCGAAATGATTAAACATTAAATTAGCTACCATGGTAAGGGCTGCTGTTCTATCCAAGGGCAGATCCCTGTCTAGCTTTGACGCACCTACGTTTAGCAATGCCTCCCTGTCTTTTTTATTTGTCCGAAACCGATCCAGTTCCATCGAAAACATTTTTTGAAACAGCTGCATTTCCTTTTCTGAGGGTTTTCTTCCAATGACCCTTCGAAATCCATATACCAATTGATCTTCCAACTGATTGCCCGCTTCTTTTTGCATTTTTTCTGCAAGGGCACGGGAGGCCTCAATGATCTGCGGATCATTCATCAAGACCAAAGGCTGTAAAGGGGTATTGGTTTCCTGTCTCTGCACCGTGCAATCCTCCCTTCCCGGCACATCAAAGGTGGTCATTGCAGGTGCAGGTGAAGTTCTTCTGATAAAGGTGTACATACTTTTGCGATATAGATCTTTCCCTTTGTCGGGACGATAGGTGAGTAAAAAATTGGAAAACTCACCTTTTTCTTCCCACAATCCTACCGGTTGATAAGGTTTAACACTTGGCCCCCCTACCTCCTCCACCAGGAGCCCGCTTGCATGTAAATAACTGTCTCGGATAAACTCCCCTAAAAGCCTATGTCTCGGACCTCTTGCTAAATAAACATTGTCCGGATCCAGCTCCAACAATTCATTGGTTGCCAAGGATTGCTGCCTGTAAGTGGCAGAAGTAACCATTTTCCTCACCAGGGCTTTAACATCCCAACCTGATTCTATAAAATCCACTGCCAACCAATCCAATAGTAGAGGATGGGAAGGCAAGTCTCCCTGACTTCCAAAATCGCCTACCGTAGGGACTATTCCCCTACCGAAAAATTGATTCCAATACCTGTTTACCGATACCCTACTTACCAGTGGATGATCAGAATGGGTAAGCCATTTTGCCAATCCCAGTCTGTTTCTGGGCCATTCTTTCTCTAAAGAGGGTAAAACAGAAGGAACATCCGCCTGCACTTCTTTGGTAGGCAACTCGTATTCTCCCCTATCCAAAATGTAGGTTTTCCGAAGATGATCTCTTTCCTTCATGACCATTACTTCTTTCTTGCCTTCGAGCATTTTTAGCTGCTCCTGTCTTAATATTTTCAAGGATTCATCCTTGTTCCGGGCCTCCTTATTTGTATGATAATCCAGGTGTCTACCAATTTCAGAAAGTTCATATTCTTTGAGTTGGGAAGTAGTACCGTAATGATGCAGTTCAGCTACCTCAAGTTCTGTCAATACCCTATCATAAATATACAGGTCATCCAAGCCTCCCGTATAAATCCCATTATCCCCACCGAAGGCCCTATAGCTTCTGGCGAGCCTTAAGGGCCTGTTTACAGGCATCCCCCTACTATCATTGACAGGCAAAATACTTTTGTATAGGTTATCCCTCAGAGTCTCCAAAGGTGCTGGTTTCCCATCGATGTATACTACCGTCCCATCAGCAACCGCAGAACCATCATAGGTAAGCGCAATGTGGCTCCAGTCTTCCATTTTAATTGGATCCTTGGTGATTATATGGATGCAATTATGGGGCAAAGCATTGATAATCCGTACCTGTACCCTATTGGTGCTGTCCAAAAAAACTTCATATCCCCTGAAGAAATTGTTTTTATTTCCGGAATTAGCTAAAAGAGACCGATAAGGTTCCCTGCTTTCCGGTTTAGCCCAGAATGAAAATGAAAAGGCAGAAGTCATTTCAAATAGGCCCTGTTCGGGAATTTCCAGAAAGTCCAATTCATTTTTAAAACGCATACCCTTGCCGCCGGGAGAAGGGATGATTTCCGGACTGCCTTTAACCTTTGCCATAACCTTACCGGATGGGTCAAGTATACTGCCATTTCTATATTCCCCTAAATCAAAATGGGCCATCAAACCCAATTTTAATGTCTTTTCAGGTAACCATTGTGGAGCTAAGCTGCCCTCTTTCACTTCTGACAAGAATTTTTGTTGTGCCTTGACCTTTTCTTCTTCCAATGAACGAATTTTGGCTTTTAACCTATTCAGGTCCCTTTCCTCATCATCTTCCAGATACAACAACAAGGGCCCCGAATTCCCATCATTTCCCGTCATACCCAACTCATCCATATTGTTGAAAAAAGCTGCCATACTAAAATAGTCCTTTTGAGAAAGCGGGTCGAATTTATGGTCATGGCACCTGGCACAATCTAGCGTCAACCCCAAAAAAGCCTTCCCTATGGTTTCTGACCGATCAAGTACATATTCCAAACGGTATTCCTCATCGATAATGCCTGCCTCGGAATTGGTCTGGTTGTTACGGTTAAAAGCAGTTGCCAAAATTTGCTTTTTGGACGGATTGGGTATCAAATCACCAGCCACCTGCCATTCAATAAATCGATCATAGGGCATGTTCTCGTTAAAGGCCTCAATAACCCAATCTCTCCAAGGCCACATCATCCTATAACCATCTGCATGCAAGCCATTAGAATCGGCAAACCTTGCGACATCTAACCAATCCAAGGCCATTCTCTCTGCATAGGCGACCGTCGACAACAAATTATCTACCACCTTTTCATAGGCGTTGGGAGATGTATCATTTAAAAATCGGTCTACTAAATCCAAATCTGGAGGCAAACCTGTTAAATCCAAACTAACCCTTCTAATTAACCTCTCCTTTTCCGCAGGTGGACTGGGCTTTAAATTGATTTGATCCAATTTGCTCATCACAAAATAATCAATTTCATTGTTGGGCCAGGTCGGGTCTGAAACCTTTGGTAAAATATTTTTTTCCGGTTTGATGTATGCCCAATGAGGCTTGTAGGTGGCGCCTTGCTCTATCCAACGAACAATGATAGCCTTTTCTCTGGAAGAAAGGGTGAGGTTGGATTGAGGAGGAGGCATCATTTTCTCCGGATCATCGGAAACCAACCTTTCGTAGACATCACTTCGATGAAGATTTCCCGGCGATACAGCCACTTTGTTTTTATTATCGGCTAAAGGCCCATAAGCCCCTTCTGCCATATCCAGGCGCAAACCTGCCTCTCTGGTGTTGGGGTCAGGACCATGGCATGAAAAACAACGGTCTGACAAAATAGGCTTTACATGAATATTGTAATCAATTTCCGAAGGTATGGAAGTCTCCGCCTCCAATATTTCGGCAGGCTTTTCTACACCGCATGACATTATTATCCCAGTAAAAATTGAAGTAAGTACTAACAGAGATTCCTTGCAAAACATAAATAGACCTACTTCATTTTTATAAATACCTACTCGCTCTTTAAGTAATTTGGCACCCATCTTATTACAAATTTCAACATCTCAACTTAGGCCAACATTCCAGAAGTTGGTAATAGTAAAAAAACCAGCCAATGCATTTTCCTGATTTATTATATGTTTTTAATATGAGTTTAAAATTTTATTCTAATTTACTTTTATTTCACAAAACGAAAAACCCTATTGTAAATTTATTTTACCTTTTTATATCGCAACCGTTAACGGAAACGTTTGCAATTATAAATTCTTAAACAATTCAGGTAAATCTTTGAGATCTTAATAATCGCAAATCAGCTAAAGATCAACGATTGCAAGTTGATAGGAAGGGTATCTCCTAAAAACTATTTTTACTATTCCCATAGGATTTCTAATGACACCGGGTGGTTCTGCATTACATGTGAAAACTAAATTTCCATGCTAATAGCAAGCACCCCTTATTCACCCCAGGGGTGTTGATGTCGTCATGCCTGCCAGGCAGGCTCGATTTCATTTCCTATAAATGTTCACCAAATCATTCTCAAAGAGTGTATAAGGATCCCGATAAAATTTCAAAAAATCCGGTACACTGACCTGACCCGGGAAAGGGGCATAAAAATGCGTGGGGCTTTTGGCATCATTTCGCCAAACCAATACATAGGCCAGCCTCATTTTATCCCTATTCATGGTTTTGAGTAAAGTTTCTGTCCACCAAGTGGTGTCAGGAATGGATTCCAGTCCCGTCTCTGTAAATGCAGCCAATTTTTTGTTTTTCCTGGCATAATCCGAGATTATCTTCAATTTCAGTGCAGCGGTATCAATGGAGGTATTGTTTCTTCCCAAATCCCCGTAATTGTCCATACCCACCATATCTACCCATTCATCACCCGGATACCTTTCCAGGTACTCCTCTTCAGTCAAATACCGGTTATCGGGTGAAAAAGCATATATAAAGTTGTGGACATCAGAAGAATCCTTGAGGTAAGAAACAGTGAACTCCCAAAGGTCGATAAACTCTTCCCTAGTTGTATGGGATTTTCCCCACCAAAACCAATCCCCATCAAATTCATGGAAGGGCCTAAAAATCATCGGAACCAATTTGCCATCTGAGCCACGCACCGATTTTGCCCATTCTGCAATACCATCCAGAATCTCCTTATAGTTCTCATGGGCCTCTCCACCAGGAATGATATACCTTACTGCAGGCTTGGAAGTCGAGTCCTTCCAATAAAACCCATCTCCGGATACAGGATTTGAAAAATGCCAGGCCACGGTAACTACTCCTCCCCTGTCATAGGTATCTGAAACAATTTTTCTGAGATTGTCCTTATTTTTTTGGATGATGTCCTGGGGCCTTCCTGAAAAACCACTGAAATCAACTCCAATCACTGCCGGATGGGAGCCGGTTACCGATTTGACATCCGACCTGTCCTCATCGCCAGTCCAGCCGTGTCCATACTCTGTGGCATGTTGATGGCCGAAAAGGGTATGCTTTTTAGAAAGTCTGGCAAGGTTCTGATAGAGATTGACCGTTTCCTCTGTGGCGTTTGGGTCAATTGGCTTTCCATATTTTATACTTGCACAACTTAGCAGCATGGTGGAAAACAGAATCAGGAAAATAGCCAATAGGAGGTTTAATTGCTTCATCATTCCGTATGCCTATATCATTAATTAACAATCAAACTGAAGTCTTAATATACTATTTTTCCTCGTAACAACGAATTTCAAATAACCTTGCCAAAGTGTCATTATGGGATTTACTAATCTTAATGCGTATCTCATTGGTGCGGATGGTATCGAAAGTTGCTGTTACCAGGCGTAAGAAATTCCCATTTACAGCAGCAAGGTTTTGCCAATCCCCTCCTACCCGTGCCTCTAAGGAAAAATCCGAAACAGTCTCGGGTTGAGGGCCTCTTTCCTGGTTTTGATACACCGAATCCTCCGGGGATATCCTGAGAAACCTGTGTAAACCCGTGTCGAAGGTAAGCTGAATCAGGTTCAGGCGGATGGGCTGGTCCCAACTTAAGGTCAGGGATGGTTCCCCATTTGAATATTCTGCCTGCCACTGATGGGTTTTTCCGTCTCCTATATTTCTGTTCACCCCATCAATCACCGCCGCTGCTGATCCCTCCTGCGTTTCATGGGAAGCTTTGATGCTTGCCTTACGGGCCAGGTCATTTTCATCTGTATTGACCACTCCCAATAGGGATTGGTCCTGCCTGAGCAGAAGCTGTTGCAACCTGGACATATGTTTATCCTGCTGTGCAATTTCCCGCATGCCGATCCGGTGATGGAGGCCATAAGCCATAGCTGTGCCGATGGCTTGCCCCATCGTGGCACAGGTGGCCATCACCCTGGTGGAAGATAATGCCACATGGGAAACACTGATGTTTCTACCTGCCAACAGTAAATTTGAAATATCCTTACTGTACAAGGACCTAAATGGAATGGAATAAGGGCCTTTTAGGGGAATAGAGATGTAAGGGACCACCCCTGTGGTATTCATTCCACCCGGGGGATGGTCATCTAGAGGCCAGCCTCCATAAGCTACCCGATCGGAAAACATTTTTGGGGCTTGAATATCCTCCTGTTTCATGATATAATCCCCAAGTACCCTTCTGCTTTCCCTTTTTCCAGGAATCATCCCTACCCAGGACAGCGCCCAATTTTTGGCCTCCGGGTGGTTACCGGAATTTTTAATATAATCCCAGACTCCAAAAAGCACACTCAAAAGATCGTGGCGGTTCTGCTGTCCATCCTTTATGGTGTCCTCCATCCCCCCAAGCTCCAGCCACCAATACCCATATTCCCACTGCGTGATTTTTCTGTGCACAAAATCTTTCGTCGTGTATTTCCTTGCCCAGGAAGGTGGCGTATAGGGCATTTCTTTTTCGTGCTTTTGGGACATGAACAGCAAACTGTTACCCATAGTCTTGTTATCCTCTTCGTCCACCGCAAGTGATTCATTCCATTTTGCCTTTGCTTCCCTGCCCCACATGTAGGTCGCCCCAGCCTTGGCTGCCAGGGTGGCGTCCCCAGTACAATCCGCAAAAAGTTTAGCCTTGATCTCGTAGATTTCTTCAGTAGGGGAACATAAAGCAGTAATACTGGAAATTTCACCATTTTCAACATTTGCATCTATGAGGGCTGTATCCAAGAGCAGTGTGATGTTTTCTTCAGAAACCACCTTGTCGTAAAGGATGAAATCCCAGATCTCGTAGGACCGCTGTGGATTTTCAGCAGCCTCGGTTAGCACCAGCTCTTCAAGGATGCCTGTTTCCCTCCATACTTGTTTTAACTGGCTTGAACCGGAAATATGCATGCGGATCTCACTACTGGCATTCCCCCCCAACCTGGACCGGTTTTGTAGCAGAATGACCTTGGCACCGTTCCTTGCGGCTGCGATGGCTGCACACAGGCCAGACATACCCCCTCCGGCTATAAGCACATCGGTTTCATAGGAAACCTTTTTGAATACTTCAATATCTCCCGGCTCCTGACTAGCCATGGAGTTTGGTACATTAAACAATAAGGCCCCTGAACTTAGGCCCACCGATTTTATAAAATTTCTTCTGTTACTCTGCATGGATAGGATATTTCGGGTTTATACTCAAAGTGTTAGGGGTTGATGATCTTTCTTGCCATATCGGCCACCTGAGGGTGGGAATGGGTAAGAAAAGGTTCAATGCTTGATTTATCCAGCCGCCCTTCGTTTTGGGATAAAATTTCCAAAACTTTGATCAACTGATTTTCAGATAATCTGTCCAGGTGGCTAGCCAGTAGTTCCAATGCGTCGTCCTGAATCCGTATGCCTTTAAGTCGATTTAGGATTTCATTCCTCATTTCAAAGCCCATGAGGTCAAATTCCTGCAGCACCTGGGTTTGAACTTCCTCTTTCTGCCAATCCGAAGGTGAAAGCTTTTCAATGGCAAAAAACGGGACATATTCCCTTCCTTCCACTAGCAACCGGATAATCTGAGGGATGTACATATTCCTTTCTTCTTCCACTACCTGCTCCAAAGCAAAATATTGGTAGTGGTGATTATCCGACAACAAAAAACGCATTAAGAGATTCTCCCGTTCAATTTGGTTCAGTGTGTAGGTTTTTGACTTTTCCGAAATGGAGCCATTTACAATATGCCATAGGACAAAGGTACTATACACTGCACCGCTTACAACTTCCTGCTGTATGGAAGGATGCGTGGCGGCTGAAATTCCATCCACCTCCTCGCTTTCTATGGGCGCTGAAGGATCTACCAGATTTTCCAAGGTGTAAAACTTGAGATAGGAATCCTTGTTGGAAAGTATCTTTCGAAGCTTAATATGGTCCTCCTCGGAAAATGGCTCGTGGTCGAATTTGGTTAGTGGAAACCGGTCTGGAACTTTATAGTCCGAAAAATTCCCCAATAAATCCCAATACACCTCAATTATCATCTGATAGCATAGGCCTTCTTTGCATACCGGGGTCGTGATAGGTGAAAAATAGTCTTGAATTTCACCACTTTGGTTTCTGCGTACCTTGATTTCAACCTCAGTAGAGTCGTTTATCTTGGCCTCAAAGGCTATTTCTGACTTAACATTACCTTTTTCTTGAGCAAAGGATATATTAAAAAAAAGCAACAGCGGTAAAATGGACTTTATAAATACTTTCATACTGCCTTACTTTATGGGACTCTAGGAGAGTCTTAGTATTTACAACCAAAATTACCATAAGAAAAGGAATATAAACTCCTTCAAAGGATGTTTATTGAAATTTTATACCGCAACCGTTTACGGAAACGTTTACATTTAATAAATCCTCAAAAACAATCCTACTCTTATAAGAAATTGACAATAACTTTATTTCCTTGAAATTGGGGAAACGAAACTGAATATGAAGAAAGGGTATAGAATTGTTTTAAATTGCAAATGGAAAAAAAGGAAAACAAAAACCCAAAGTTCTTTTGAAAAAGCCTATCACCATAAAAGACATTGCTGAAAAGTTAAACGTTTCTGTCGCCACGGTCTCCCGGGCATTGAGAAACTCACCTGAAATCAAAAAGGAAACCAAACAGGCTGTCTTGAAAATGGCCAAGGAACTGGATTATCATCCCAACCTACTAGCAAGCAGCCTTAGCAGTAAAAAATCCAGAATACTAGGTGTGGTGGTGCCCACCATCAACCGTTTTTTCTGGTCCAATTCCATCGCAGGCATAGAAAAAGTGGCCTACCAAGAGGGCTATAAAGTGATGATTTTCCAGTCGGGGGAGTCATTCCAAAAGGAGGTGGAAATTGTGGAAACCCTGGCCAACAGCCGTGTGGACGGGATTATCCTAGCGCTCTCCAAGGAAACCTCAGACTACAACCATCTTAAGGATGTTATGAATAGGGGTATTCCCCTGTTACTTTTTGAAAGGGTATGCCAGGAGATCACAACCAGTAAAATTCAGACAGACGACTTTGCAGGGGCAATGGAAATCGTAAATCACTTGGTCAGTAAGGGCAGAAGAAGAATCGCCTATATGGGTGGTCCCCTTACCCTTGGCGTTTGTCAAGAAAGATTAGGGGGATACAGAAAAGCTTTGCAAACCAATAACTTGGAGGGATTTGAAGTCGAGTTGGAGGATTTTTCTTATGAAATTGCCGGAAAGGCGTTTAGGGAGCTGTGGAATCAAAAAACGAAACCGGATGCCCTGTTCTGTTTTGCGGACATTCTGGCCATTGGGGCCTTAAATGCAGCTCAGCGTATGCAGATAAAAGTGCCAGAGGAACTGGCAATAGTTGGGTTCGGTGACGATGTGACAGGCAGGTATATCAGTCCCTCCATCACCACCATGGCCCAACCCTCCTTTGAAATGGGGGAAATGGCGGCAAACACCCTATTAGAAATCATTTCAGGTGATCAAGAAAAGTGCATTCCCAAACTAGAAATCGTAAAACCTACCTTGATAGTGAGGGAAAGTAGTTGATGTAACCAATCACTGCTTCCTGTAGAAGTGTGGTTGGCTTTTCATGTATTATTTTAAATATTTGGGTATTACCCATAGGTATTTTTATCTTTTTTGATAGTTGAAATTATCCCAATACGGAAGTGGCTAACGATGGATAGGAAGATTTACGTTAACAACACCACCTGATCCTTTTGCAAGATTTATGGTCTGGGAATAAGAATTCCCCTGTTTATCCCTTAAGCTTATCCAATAATTTCCATAAAAAGGCCTTGATTTTCAATTCTCATTCGGAATTACTGGTTATGGTTTTCTTGGTAAACCAATCGTTTCTGATCAATTGGCGCATGGCATGGTATAGCTGATTGGGCTCCCCATTGCCATCAAACCAATCCCCTCCTCCCCAATAGGTAAAATGCGACACCTGTGGATGTGCAAAAGCCAAGGTAGTAGATTGATTTCATCCACAAATTTATCCCTGATTCGTTTCCCCTCGATTTTTTCAATTGGCTGGTGCCAGCCTTCATCCCAATAACATTTTGCGATGGTGCAGTTAAACATTTCCCGAATATGGGCGGCCTGAAATACTGCTTTTGGATTTGTGTCACAAATAGAGCCTGCACTCGAGATCCTGTTGAGTGCAATATTTTTAATAGCCGCATGTAATTTTAGCGTTCATTCAACCAACCAAAACAAAATTTTTTACGTAATGGAAAAATGAAAACCAAACCAAACTATTATCATGGAAAAACGAAGCTATCTGTTTTTGATTTGTTTATTGTTTTATGCGTATGGAGCCAATGCTCATAGTTTTCCTTCTCAATTATGGCATAGCGGAAAAGTTTACTTGGCCGATGGAGAAGTTATAGAAGGCATGATTAAATACGATCTGGAAAATAACTTGGTGAAGGTACAAAAGAAGACCGTCAAAACGTTTAGTGCAGTATCTGTACATCACGTTGAGATATTTGATCAGCAACTAGGGGGGGTAAGGGTTTTTTACAGTCTTCCTTATTCTTCTCATTCTGAATATAAGGTGCCTACCTTCTTTGAATTGTTGTTTGAAGGTGAGGATATGACCTTATTGTGCAGAGAATACATAACCATAGATGCTCGGGGGATGAACAATATGGCATGGGCAGGAATGCATATGGGTCCTATGTGGGGACCACCCATTCCCGGGCAAAACAGACTGGCATTTAACTTCTATTTTTTAACTGGCCAACAAATTCTTGCATTTAATCAAAAGAAGCGAGACCTCTTGGAGCTGATGGATGATAAGTCTCCTGAAATTCGCCTGTTTATGAGGAAATATGGACTATCCCAGGATAGACGCGGGGATTTACTCAGGATCATCGCATATTATAACCATTTAAAACAAGATGTTTAGAAGTACCACGGGGGATATTAAGGTATCCCCCATAACTTACATTTAAGCAGTGATAATTAAAGCCTACATGACTTCTGCTGAAATAAGTTAGGCCAACACTAGCTTTCATAATAAGAGGCATCCCTGCCTGCGGCAGGCAGGAAAAGCACATGGGTGTTGTCAATGACCCCCCTTCCAGGAATTCAGGGGTACTCCCTTATCCCCTGGTTTTCCTTCAGGAGCTTGCCGCAAAAAAGCAGTATGCCCAAGTCGATATTGAAACGCTCCATCAGTTTTTTGTCTCTGAGGTCAAAATAGGACTTGAGAAACATCAGAGCCTGTCCCGATTCTCGGGAGCGAACATCCCCTTTATTCTTGAAAATGTACCATTTTGGAGTATATTCCTGAAAGACTTGGAAAATGCGGAGTGGAGGAGTATTTTTTATTGTATTTGAGTTTCGTAGCTTCAAAAACACACACCTAAAACTCCGGAAACAAGCCCAAACGGGCCTTTTTAGGGGTTTTTAAAAAAATATTTTACTTTATCATTTGATTATCTGCGGGTTACGAATAATCAAGGAAATCCCATCTTAAATAATGGGGTTTACCCATAGGTATTATTATTTTCTTTGATATTTGAATCTATCCCAATTAGGAAGTGTCTAACGATGGATAGGAAGATTTACTTTAACAACACCTCCCGATCCTTTTGCAAGATGTATGGTCTGGGAATAATGATTCCCCTGTTTATCCCTTAAGCTTATCCAATAATTTCCATAAAAGGCCTTGATTTTCAATTCTCCTTCGGAATTACTGGTTATGGTTTTCTTGGTAAACCATTCGTTTCTGATCAATTGGCGTATGGCATGGTACAGCTGATTGGGCTCCCCATAGCCATCAAACCAATCCCCTCCTCCCCAATAGGTAAAATGCGACACTTGTGGATGTGCAAAAGCCAAGGTATAAATCATCGTGACATAACGGATCAAATCCCCCTCAGCATGTTCTCCATCCGGGTCTTTATCAAACGGATAATCCTTTAGCTTTGCCCAAAATTCTGTTACTTGAATAGGTAATCCTGCCTCCGACAACTCATCCAACATTTGTACAAACTCTTCGGCAGTGTACCATCCTGCCACATGGCATTGGGTTCCTAGTGCATCTGGGGCACAACCCCTTCGTCTCATTTCTTTGATCAGCGCCACATACCGTTGCCTTTGCTGAGCTGAGGTAACACCCGGGGCATTGGTCTTTACCAATCCATAATCATTCAGTGCATAGATGGCATAAGGGTTTTCTTCCTTTGCCCAATGTACCGCAGGCTCTAGATAGGTCAATATTTCATCAATGGTTTCAATATGGGGCCAATTTCTTTCGGAGAGATTCCGCAAGGAGGGTTCCCATAGCATTTCATTACACAAATCCCATTGCCCTACCCCATGCCCCCCTGTTCGGATTAGATCCCTGACATGCTCTTCCAAAAAACGCATTTGCTCAGAATAACTGTATTTGTCCATCCATGTGGGTATGGCTTTTCTCACGGTCCAAACTAATGGGTGCCCTTTCACCCTTAACCCGTTTGCCAGTCCCCAATTGATTTCATCCACGAATTTATCCCTGATTCGTTTCCCCTCGATTTTTTCAATTGGCTGGTGCCAGCCTTCATCCCAATAACATTTTGCAGTGGTGCAGTTAAACAATTCCCGAATATGTGCGGCCTGCAATACTGCTTTTGGATTTGTGTCACAAATAGAGCCTGCACTCGATATACCCCAATCAAATTCGTGTTCAATTAGTTCGATAAGGGCATCGACACCAATCAGTGGTTGATCATCTGCATCACAAAGGCGGATAATAAAATCCCCCATCCTGTGTTTTTCGATGGAATCCTGTGTTGTTTTCTCAAGATCTTCAGTGAGGACATAGGTGCCTGTCCCGTTCAATCGCTTACCCTTATCATCCTTCCACTCCTCACCCTCCATTACTCCTGACCTCTCCTTATCCGAAGCCTTACAATAAGGTAAAAATATAACAGAGGCTGCTAAAGAGGTAATATTTCGAATAAAATTCCTCCTGTTCGTCATGCTTAAGGGGGTTAATCAAAGGATTTCCGATACATATAATTTTCTTATTCCATAGCAACCTTTTCTGTGGCCTGGCCAAAACTATCCAAATCAATGAACCTAAAATCTTCCTTCTTACTGTTTTTCACTAGGATCAACGTTCCGGTCTGAGCTTCAGGTTCTACATTTCTCACTATTCCTTTCCCTACATTATCCAAAATGATCACTGGAGATGTGCTTTCTTTGATCCCTTGTCGCCCGTAGAAATTGTCCAAAGTTAGGTAATCGACGTTTTCCAGCATCATGGCGCTTCCCCAAGAGGGCTCAACCTGCTCTTCATCCCAGTAGATCCGTAAACCATCTACATGTAAACTTTCCACCTTACTCGCTATTAGGGCATGGTTGGCCCTTTTATCTTTAGTAGCTTCGGGATGCATAAACAACTGAACGTTATTCAAAGTAATGTTTTTAAGCTTGCTTCCTTGATAACCTTCTAACTTGCTCGTGCCTTGTCCGTGTGCTATAATGTGGTCAAAGGAGATATTTTTTATCTCCCCCACTTTTGAGTTTTCACTTCTCTTCTTGATTACCAACCAGATGGGATCTGCATCTCCCCAATAATAAAAGGCTTTTCTGTTTAATTCCATGGTAATATTGGACACCAAAACGTCCTGAACGGTTCCTCCATCCCTAACCACTATGCTGAAACCCCTATTGCTGTCTTTTATCACACAATTGGAAAAAACAATATTTCTGAAATCCCCATAGGTTTCCGTACCGATCTTAAGTGCAGCAGAAGTAGAGGTCAGTACGGAATTGGTCACGGTGATATTTTCGCAGTCCTCAGACCTATTCTTAGTAAGGGTGGACTTCAGCACTATGGCATCGTCTCCAGTCTCTATGATACAATCCGAAATAGTCACATTTTTACACCCGTCTATATCAAGCCCGTCGGCATTTACCCCAGCCTCCAAGCTGGTATAAATATAGCAGTTGCGAATAGTTACATTTTCACTCCATTGGACATGTACCGACCAATCCACCGATTCAATCACACGAATGTCCGATATCTCAACATGCTCACAGGAAACCAAATAGATCAAGGAAACAAAGGGAGGGATTTTGTAATACTTTTTCATTTCCACTCCGGATTGTCTGGCATTTTCAGTTTCTTTTTCTATAAAGCCATCTACATCCCTTAGATCCTCATAAAACCTCCTGGCTTGGCCATGTATGGTGCCTTTTCCAGTAATGGAAATATGCTTTGCATCTTCTGCATACAAGAGGACAGGTTGGTTTGGATTGTTATGCTTATAGATGTCGAAAGGCACTTGATAATCCTCTTCATCCTGGCTGGCATATAGAACCGCTCCGTTATCTAAGTGGAAGTTCACATTACTCTTGAGGACTAGGGTACCGGAAAGATATTCCCCAGGGGGAAAATAAACCGTTCCACCTCCTGCTGAGTGGCATTCATCTATAGTTGCCTGAATAGGACTGGTGACAACTTCTCTTTTGTTTTTCCCGGTAGCACCATAATCCTTTACGTTAAAGATCTTCTGGCCATATGCATTTAAACTGCAAAGGTGGAAGGCAAAAGACCAAAGGATGACTGTGCCCCAAAGTGAATTATTGAGCTGATTCAATACTAAATATTTGAATGTTTTCATTGTTATTGCCTATGATTAAATACCTGCTGTTCTTGGTTTCGAAATAGGTCACTTTTCTTGCCTCATTCGGTGCAAAAAAACCACTTTCATGCATTGGAATAGCATTCCATTCCCCATTTTCTTCAAATTTCAAAACAGAACCTATGCCGGCATCGTCTCTGGGTGTTTTTGTTTCAATTCCATAAAAGTTTCCGA
The DNA here is from genome assembly GCF_003347495.1 of Pleomorphovibrio marinus. Taxonomy (GTDB): domain Bacteria; phylum Bacteroidota; class Bacteroidia; order Cytophagales; family Cyclobacteriaceae; genus Pleomorphovibrio; species Pleomorphovibrio marinus. The sequence goes on along the minus strand of NZ_QCXY01000007.1, from coordinate 282,009 downwards.
CAAGCACTACTTCTTGTTTACCGTCCCCGTCAATGTCCCTAGCCAGAATATCCTTCACCGATGATCTTTGTGCATCCATAGGTAATGGTACCATGGAAAAAGTTCCGTCTTCAGCAACTTGCAAAAACACATGTTCAAACATGTGAGCTTTAAAATGAAGGGAAGGCGGATTTGGAAAAACGCTGAGAATATCGTTCACTTTAGCCTTCGCATAAGAGGCATAATCAATAAAATTTCGATTTATTGCGGGCATAGCACTGGATATATCCTCTCTTCCGTGGGTTGGATACAGACTTCCCTTAAAATAATACCCCAAAATGAGGTTTTGTGTGCCTAATCCTTCAAAATCTCCGGCAAAAATTTCCAAGGGGTATTTCTTAGTAGGCCGAAATCGATAGTTTAAACCCATATTTCCGAGCATATACCCCATGATCGATTGCTTTTCGTCCAATACGGGTGTGATACAATTCCACCAACCTGATGTAAGAGACAAATCAGAAAGCATTTCTCCTTCTACATGGACGTTAACGCCTGTATCTGGCTGGATGCTTCCATTTTGAAAAGTAAAAAAACGGATGGGCATCCACTCTCCCACTATCAGCAGACCGAGGTTTCCATCCTGATTGTAATCTGTCCATATTGCGTCACTTACAATACCGGGATTAATGAGTTCAGGCGCCATTTTTTCTGTCACATCTTTAAATTTTCCTGCTTCATTCAACAACAGAAAACTCCTTTCGAAAGCAGGATACTTTCCTGGGACTACTCCACCGCCTACAAAAAGGTCCAGATCCCCATCCCCGTCAAAGTCACCCGCGGTGACTATGCTGGTATTACCAGGAAAATCCGGTAATACCTCTTCCGTTTTGGAAAAATTACCTTTTCCATCATTCTTATAAATCCGGTCTTGCAGCCAGGGGGAACCCTTTTCAAATTCGTTACTGCCACTCACCACATAAAGATCCAGGTCACCATCTCCATCCATATCAAAAAACAGGGCATTTACATCTTCACATTCACTGTCTTGTTCCCAGGGTTGGTTGTGGGCCTTGAAAAATTGGCCGTTTTGGTTTTGCAGCCATAATTCAGAAGCTTGCCCCCTTGCTCCTCCGAAAAAGAGATCATCCAAACCATTACCGTTCACATCCGCAGTGATGACCACAGGCCCTTCTGTTGAATATTTCCTGGGGATTAAATTTTGTGCTGCAAAATCCGAAAAATCACTTTCCTGATGCTTGAAATGCAATTTCAAATCACCTTTAGCCTTTTCAGTATTTAGTTCTGAAAACCAATTGGTTGTAGGGAATTCTCTTGTTGAATCCTCATTCATACTCATTCGGTAATCCACCTGAATGGTCATGTTGGTAGGGACATTTTCAAGGACATAAACCTTATTGTCATACCATTCAATCCTTATACTGTCCAACTGACGATGTTCTCCCACTCCAAAATGAACAATGGGTTCGACAGATGACTGATAGCCCCTAGTGGGGTTAAATTGTTGGAACTGAAGATTTCCATCCTTAAAAATAAATACTTTTGTACCATGGCCTTGAGGGTTGGTGGATGGGCCATTGAGTTTTAACCTCAGGTAGTTGTTGCCATTTTGATCAGATTGGTTTTCATAAATGCTCGCCCAATCATCAATATTGTTTACCACAAGGTCCAGGTCACCATCATTGTCCAAGTCTGCATAAGCGGCACCATTAGAAAAAGTCAAATCCTTTAGTCCCCAATGATCCGTAACATCCTCAAAGGTTAAATCCTTGTTGTTTCTGTAGGCATAATTGCTGACTTTTTGAGAGGGGATACTTTGAAGGAGCTGATAACTGGCCTCAGTGCTAAACTCCGTGAAAGCAGCGTTAACTTCCTCCTTGTCTTTTTTCAATCCAGCAATAAAGTCGTTGTTCATGACATCCTTTCTGAGGCCATTGCTGATGAATAAATCTTTCCAACCATCATTATCAAAATCGGCAAAAAGCGGAGCCCAGCTCCAATCCGTCTGAAAAACCCCCGCCATCCTGGCCACATTACTGAAACTGAGTTCTCCATCGGCATTCATACCGTTGTTTAGCTGAAGGGAATTGAACATATATTGGTAGTGGTATCCCTTATCCACAAATTGCCAAAATTGAGACCTTGAAATCCCCGCCAGGTTGGTTTTTTGTCGGACGTGGTCTTCAATTGCCATATCCAAAACCAGCACATCTTGCCAGCCATCATTGTTGTAATCGGCGATATCCACCCCCATACCGAAAAAAGACATTTGCTTTGAAGTAGCTTTCATGGATTCCTTAAATGTCCCGTCTCCATTATTCAGGTAGAGATAGTCGTGTTCAAAAAAATCATTGCTTACGTAAATGTCCTCCCATCCATTGTTATTTAAGTCCCCAACAGCTACGCCAAGTCCATATCCTTCTTTTGTTCCAATTATTCCCGCAGTTTCACTCACGTCCACAAATTTTCCATTGTCATTCCGATAAAGTTTGTCCCCCACATAGGGATCCCTTTTACTGGAGGCATGCACAGGCGGATGGCCGTCGTATTCCAACCCATGATTGATTAAAAACATGTCCAGGTCCCCATCTTTATCATAATCGAAAAATACTGCTTGAATAGAATATCCGGGATCATCTAGTCCAAATTCCTTGGCTTTCTCGGTAAATGTACCGTCACCGTTATTCACATAGAGCAGGTTTGTCCGGTTTTGAGGTTCAAGATTCCCAGAACGACAAACGTAAATATCCAACCACCCATCGTGGTTGATATCCACCATTGTAGTACCTGTACACCAGCCGGGGCCGGAAGGGGCTACTATTCCAGATCCCTCAGTCACATCCTCAAACTCCAGGCTGCCCTTATTCAGGTAGAGCCGGTTTGGAACCGTATTTCCGGTAAAAAAAATATCGGGTAACCCATCATTGTTAATGTCTCCTATGGCCACCCCCCCTCCATTGTAATAATATTGGTACGCTAATATATTGCGATAGGGTGTTTCCTGGATTTCATTTTTGAAATTGACTTTGGTATGCTCAGGCTTAATTTTCTTGAAAAGTGGTTTTTTTGCTGATTCCTGTTTTGTCTCATTGACTTCTTGCTTCATTGCTTCCCCTTCGCTGCTACCCCTATTGCAGGCGTAAAAAACCACCAAAAAAGGCAAAAAAAGCAGCACTTGGATTAAGGTTTTACAACTCCTCATAGTTATTTATTCAAGGCAAACACCAAAGGTAATATACAATATATTACTTGCTTTAGCTAAAAGGTGTAAAGCAATAATTAATCTGATTATAATTTGATTTTTAAAGGCCAGATGGAATCTCGCAATTTATAATCACCCCTCGGCATGTCGCTTGTGTCATGCCCTGACTGCCGTCAGGACAGGCTCGATTTCATCTGTTTATAATTTCTTTTCAGCAGCTACACCTGTCAGACGGTTTAAAACCGTCAGACAGGTAGTCCGGGGCACCCCAGTGTGTGACGTTTTCGTCATGCCTGACTGCCGTCCAAGCAGGCTCGATTTCACATTCCGCTTAAAAACCAAACCTTGTTCGAAAATGCTTAACGCTTTTCAGAACAAGGTTTGGCATTTATTCTTAATGATTGTGCACTTACTGATATCCCAGGTTCACGTTTCTTTCGTAATCTGGGATTTCTGAATAAAACTCACCATTGTAGGGCACAGCTGCACCTCCCCTATCTCCGGCAGGAATATCCATTTGAAGTCCTTGAAGGTAATACAACCTGTCTCCCTCAAATGCCATTTCTTTGAATCTTTCCAAATGTATAGCCTCTATCAATTCGTTGCCACCGCCATTAAAATCTGAAAGGCCGGCCCTATTTCTTACCATGTTTAAATCCAAAAGGGAACCTTGTGTATCACCTGATTGAGCGCGAATGATGGACCTAAGCAAGTACATGTCCGCTAGCCGAAGTATTGGCAAATTAGTGATTCTGTCCCCTGCCCTGTAGTATTTATCGCCCCATACGAAATCGGTGGTGGTCCTGAAGTTGTCATTGGGCTCAGGATAAACATTGGGAGCTAAATTGATTCCAGAACCCGCAGGGGTCAACCAAACGAAAAGTTGGTTGAACCGCTTGTCGTCAAGTGCCTCCTGCGTGACAGTTCCATTTTCGTCTTTCCATCCTACATCTCTGAGGAAAGATTCACTACTATGGATAAACCTTCCTTGGTTATTGGCCGGGCCACCGGCAAACCTATTGCTGGCACTATACCATTCAAAGCGTCCTGGGTGTTTCCAGTTACTCGGGCCTCCCAAACCATCTCCTGCCCATAAGGTATAATACCAGATCACCTCGTTACCACGATTTACCCCAGTTTTGTTAAAGGCCTCTATGGGGTCTTCAGATAGGTCAAATAACCCATTGTTTTGGTCAATCACCATATTCAATGGTTCCAAAGCACCCTGATGATCTCCTTTATGAAAGAGTACCTTTGCGAGTAAAGCGGCAGCAGCAAACTTTGTAGCCCGGCCATCTGCATAACCTGGAGGGTGTAAGGAACCGTCATAGGCCTCTGGCAATATGGCAACGGCTTCTCTTAAATCACTCTCCATAAGGGCATATATATCGTTTGTAGATGCTAAAGGAGAGGTCAATGCTTCATCAAAATCCCTTGCCTGAGAGGTCCTGAAAGGAAGCCTAGGTTGGTCATTGGGATAGGCAGGACAATAGGCACGAACCAGCCAATAATACGCATAGGCACGTACAAACAACAACTCACCTTTTATCCTGTCTATTTCATCGGGCCTATTGGCCAGCGGGAAAGGGTCCCCGTCATTCTCCTCAATGAAATCCAAAGCACCATTTGCAAAACCTATGGCAAAATAGCCACTGTTGAATACGGCATTGTCAAATACTGAAATCTGAAACTCTCCGATTCTGTCATACATATCTTCCACATCTCCGTCAGTGTTAAAACCATCTGTTATGGGTGCTAAATTAACCCCATCTGCATAAACTTCTCCCGCAATTCTTCCTGCCGCAAAGATGGACCTGAACCCTCCATTCCCGGAAAGCCCATAGTAAGCACCAATAGGAGCTTTTTCGAAATCATCCAGGGTCAACCAAGGGGGCTGAACAGGTCTCTTAAGCTCGAAAAAAGCCTCGTCTTGACAACCTGTCATTGTAAAGATTGCCAATGTTATGATAATTGCTAATTTTTTCATGTTGTATGGCGATTAAAATGACAAGTTTAGACCAAAGTTATAGCTCCTCAATTGGGGCAGCTGTGCTCCTACCCAACCCTGGCCTAGATTCCTTAATTGGGCATCTCCCAGTTGTACCACCTCAGGGTCGAAGCCTTCGTATCCCGTTAAAGTCCACAGGTTAGTTGCTGAAGCAAAGATTCTGGCATTTTTGAGCCCTAATCTACTCAATAATTCAGGGGACAAATTGTAGGCTATCTGCAATGTTCTTAGCCTCAAGAAGTCACCCCGCTGCAAAAACCTGTCATGAACCTCTGCTGCCCTGTTATTGTCAAACCTTACATTCTCCGAAACACTTCCGTCTTCATTGATAACATCGTACCTGTGGTTCCAAACCAGCTTTGGCCAATCTGCATCCCTATTTGCTTCAGTCCAAGTATTACCCATTAGACTTTCCCTCAATACGTTTCCACCTGTACCTATATAAGATGTATTTCTCTCACTCACATCATAGATATAATTACCTCCTTGGAAGGTAAATTGAAGCGTCAGCTCAAATCCTCGATAACTAAAGTTATTGGTTAGTCCGCCAAAGTAAGTGGGCAAACCAGATTTCTCCTCGAAATCGAACAAATGATTGGCTAGATTAGCTCTTGTAGCAGGTATAGTGTTTCCGGTTCTCCTTCTTTCGCCCGTTTCGGTAAAATGATCCCTATCCATTTCATAAATCATTTCATACCCCCCCTCAGGATGTAAGCCCGCATACTCAGCCAATCTAAAAAAACCTAGTCTGTCGCCAACTCTCGAAACATGTGGACTCTGTTGTACATTATAAATTTCTTCTCCTTGTCCACCTGTCAGCCGCGTTACCTCGTTGCGGTTTGTGGTGAAATTAAAACTGGTATTCCATCTAAAATTATTCCTGTCGATATTAACTGTGCTAATTTCGAATTCCCAACCGTAATTCCTTAGGTCTCCTACGTTCGCCCAAATTCGTGGTTGATTGGCGAATATTCCTGATGATTGAGGAACTTCGACCCGCAACAACAAGTCGGAAGCATCTTGTCTGTAGTAACCGATACTACCACTTACCCTATTGTTAACAAGCTCAAAATCCACTCCAAGGTCGAATGCATCGGTTGTTTCCCAAGTAAGCCCTTGGTTTCCTATATTATCGAGGAGATCCCCTGCACCAGTATCCCCGTACCTGCCCCAGCCCGCATAGGTGGTCATTGTGGCGAAAGGGTTAATAGCAGAGTTTCCCGTTTGCCCGAAACTTCCTCTTAACTTCAGCAAATCCATACCCGCTACTCCTTGCATAAAATCCTCTTCAGAGATGATCCATCCTCCAGAAACTGCCACAAAGTTTCCCCATCTATTTTCCGGCATAAACACCGAGGAACCGTCCCTTCTGGCACTAAAACCAAGTAAGTACCTGTCCTTTAACTTATAATCCAGCCTGCTGAACAAGCCCCGGAAATAAATCTCACCACCTAGTCCGGCACTTACCCTCATGATGTCACCGGGTGTTCCCACCTCTGGCATTACACCGAATATGTCTTGTGCCTCGATATTCCTTGTGCGCTGCTGTTGGGTCGTACTTTCTGTTCCCACCACAAAGTTAATATGATGAATATCAGCAAACTCCCTGTTATAAGTGGCATATAGGTTGTAATTTAATCGGTTAAAGGTCGAGGAAAAGTCAAAGGCATAGGGACTCCTCTCTCTAATCACCGTATTTCCCCACTCCACATTGCTGGTATGCAGCAAGTCGGCAGATAGTTCAGTTCTTACAGATAGTCCCTCGAGAAAAGGTAGTTTGTATTCCGCAAATAATCCCCCTAACGCACGGTAGGTGTCCACATCGTTTAAATAGTTGTCCCTGTTAACGGTGGCTCTGAGGTTTCTGCCGGAAAAGGGATCAAATAATATAGGTCTTCCATCCACGCTTACGGTAGGATGATGTATGGGCAATATGGGCAAGGCTCCAGAAATTGCCATGTTGTACCCGCCTGTTGCCATATTGGTGTTTCCTCCGGGTGCTCCGCCATTTGGAGGCCTTTTTTGTTTGGTATAACTTAAGGTGATCCTGGTTCCTATTTCCAGGTTTTTGACCGGTTCAAAATCTACATTTGCCCGGGTGGAGTAACGTTCCAATTGGCTTCCTGTTTGTATACCTTGATCATTCCTATAATTGGCCGATAGAAAATACTTTATTCCATCTCCGGCCTTGGAAGTGGATACCCCCACATCCATAAAGCTTCCCTGCCTTAAGACCTCGTCAAACCAGTTGATATCCGCTAATTGATCCCTAGTCAAAACTGCGTTGGGATCCCTTGCATCGTTTAAAATAGCATTAGGGTCAAATGGAAAAAGGCCACTATTATCCCTGGCTTGATCCACCAATGACAACCAGTTTGACCCATTTGTAAATCCAATTTGCATTGGGCCTCTGACCACTTCACTGACCCCATAGGTCATATTGACATCTATGCCGCCTGTTCCCTTTCCCGATTTAGTAGTTACAATTATGACCCCGTTGGCACCTCTAGACCCGTAAATTGCGGTAGCGGAAGCATCTTTTAGCACTTCTATGGACTCAATGTCATTTGGGTTTAAGGTGGCCAAGGGATTAAGTGGAGTAGTACCGTGATTGGACCTTGCAAAGCCTGAGATTTCCCCACCCCCTTGGTTACTCAATATCATCCCATCAATTACCCAAAGTGGCTCCGTACCACTGGAAATGGAATTTGTTCCACGTATCATCACTCGGGTGGGTGCCCCAGGGACACCATTACTTGAAGAAACATTGACACCCGCCGCCTGCCCTTGTAGGGCTTGGTCAAAAGAAGGCAAAGGCACCTTTTCCAGGTCCTCCGATTTCACCGAAGAAACGGCACCAGTAATGTCTCTTTTCACCTTTGATCCGTATCCTACCACCACTACCTCGTCCAAACGGCCCAAGTCCTCCTTCAATTGGACATCAACCACAGACCGCCCCCCAACGGGGACTTCCTGTTGTTCAAAACCAATAAAACTAAATACCAAAATACCATCCACAGGGACATCTATACGGTATTCACCATCAATGTCTGTGATAGTACCTCTATTGGTACCTTTCACCATTACGTTTACACCAGGCAATAATTCATTATCCTGCGCAGAACTGACTTTTCCGGTTACTGTTTCTTGTTGTGCTAAAATTGGATAGCTAATCAATAGAAGACAGCATAGGAGTAATTCTTTTCTCATACATTCAGATTTTTTGGGTTTCTACTTTATTCTACAACTTATTATTCCTTAAAAAATAATTTCAAGTGTTTTCCATATTTCCAGAGTTTAGGTTTTTTTAAAACAAATTTGAAAAACCTAACCTTTCTTATCTACATGTAAATTGACAATTATTGATACTTTTTTTGCCTTTAAAATCATATTTTAATTTTAGGGTATTTTTTAACCTTTAAAATTTTTAGGATCTAAGGTATACGAATGCATTTTTTATTATAATAAACAGCTATTTAATAAATTTTTTTGTACTTATTGGAGCGTAATAAGTATTTAAAAAGTAAAACAAATTCTAAAAAAATATTAACCATTTCGCGTTACAATAGTCAATCAATATTATTTTTGCACCTATGGTGGCACAAATGCAAAAATTAACGAGGTCTATTCATCAAAACTGCTCATTCAGTCTGGATTTTCAATCCCATCAATTTTTGAAAGTTTGGCATTATCATTCAGAACCAGAGTTGGCAATAATCCTGAATGGTACTGGTAATCTATATATTGGGGATGCCATAAAAAATTTCAATCCCGGAGATGTGGTACTTATTGGAGGGAATCTGCCACACTTTTGGCAAATGGAGGAACCAAGTCAAAAATCACCCTCCTACCAACGGCCTCAGGCAGTGGTTATCCACTTTATGGAAAGTTTCACCCAATGCCTTGTCCATATTCCTGAGTTCAGTAGGATCAAGCAGATATTCGCCAAATCTACTAAGGGGATTTTTTTCAGTTCTATTGACATCAATGAGGTGATGGGGAAAATGAACCAACTCAAAAATTGTCAGGAGTTGGATAGGGTAATAATGATTCTTGATGTCCTTAAGTTTTTGGTTGACAGTAAAAACCAAGAAATACTTTCTTGTAATAGTTTTTCTGCTGAAAAAAATGCCAATGCGGGGAACAAAATTGAAAAACTGTACAGGTACATCCAAGACAATTTCAAAGACGGCATCAGTTTAGAATCAGCAGCAGGAATTTTGAACATGAACCCTTCCTCCTTCAGTAGGTATTTTAAAAAAATCCACCAAAAAACCTTCATTCAATATGTAAACGAAATTAAAATCGGGTATGCTTGCAGGATTCTCATAGAAAATGAGATGAACATAGCCGAGGCTTGCTACGAATCGGGATTTAAGAACTTGTCTAATTTTAACAGGAAATTCAAGGAAATCAAAAAAGTATCCCCAACACAATTCCTTAAATCCAGGAACTTTAGTGGTTGAGTTGCAATGTTCGAGCAAATAAATCAAATAGATTTTGATGGTATTCTTGGGAGTGAATAAAATTTTGTCTTCTTACCCCTTCCTTGGATAGTATCGTTTTTCCACTCTACTAGTTGATGTTCTTTAATCATCTTTTTGCGAAAATTACTAGGATCATAATTGGTACAAAAAATGGATTCATAGAGCTTTTGCAACTCCTTTATTTGGAATTTGTCCGGTAATAAGGCTAGGCCAGTTGAACCACCTTTAAAACTTTCCTTCAAGAAATTGAGGGAGAATCGAGCAATTTCTGAGTGGTCTTGTGGCAAGTTGCTAATCTGAATGGCAGGAAACCAACGGCCTTCCAGAATAATTTCCTCTTCGTTTGTCTGTGAAATAAACGTTCTGTTTTTCACCTTAACTTCTAGGTTATGTTTACTTCTATCAAGCAGACAAAGATAAGCAACAGTCAGAATCCTGGGTTTATTGAAAGTCCTGCCTGGGTCCCCGAAAGCCTGTACCTGTTTCATTTTAACCCCTGATAAACCGAGAAGCTCATAAATGGTACGTTCTGCGGCAGATTCCAAACTCTCATCCTCAAAAATTATACTTCCGGGCAAGGACCATTTATTTTTGAAATATGGATTGGTCCTTCTAATTAGGAAAATGCTCAATTCTTTATCATAGCCAAAAAGCACACAGTCTACTGATACATACATTTCAATCCAATAAAATTACCATTGATACCCAACTTAAATTCTTGAAACCTACATTTCGTCATCAAAAATAAACTAAAATTCATTAAGAGAAAAAAAGTGCTTTTGTTTTAAAATAGTTTTCCAACTCCAACATGAAGAACAAACCCTTGATTTTTAGCACCCTGGTTTTACGAACTCATTTCTAAAGAATTTTTATTTGGTCCAAAGTACTATAAAAAAAAGATTTTGAATACATCCCTACAACTGTATATTGATAATAGGAAATGCCGCAAAAAATTAACATTTTGAGTACTCATTGGTTATTAACCCTAAATAAACGTCACCAAAATAGATGCAAAAACCTCTACTTCTGATAATTCTTGTACTTTTAAACTTCTCTTTATACGCACAGATTAAATCCGTTTCCTATATACCGGAAAGGAATCAACTAAATGGAGGGCTTGCTCTTCCTTCGGAAGAAAGATTCACCATAAGGGGAAGTATACCCGAGGAGGTAAGGATGGTCACTGTTGACATCCATAGAGCCAGAAGGTCACCGGCCAGTGCTGTAACCTACTCCTGGAGGGCTCCATACAGAATGGAAACCAACCAATTTGAAATCTATATTTCCGACCCTCTTAGGAGTAATGAGCCCTACACACTCAAATTCCGGTACTATGAACGGGCGGGCAGCGCTGACCTTCAGGGGTTAAGGGAGGCCATTTCTAATAACCTTTCGGCTTACATCCGGGCCAATTACGAAGTGAGCAGAAGGGGCTTGCAATCCCTGGCGGCCAAACAGGTAATGTACACCCAACTCAACGAAATCGTTGAACAGGGTATTGGAAATTACGCCCACCCCTTCGATCAGGCCTTTCCGGGTTTTAGTGATGTGGTCAGGCAAAAAATTGACCAAACCCATAGCCTCAGACTTAGGAACGCACGCTTTAATATCCTTCGAAAAGATGACGAGTTATCTGACGACAGGGCCATTTATGCAGAGCAGCTCATCAATGAACTTATTGACCTTACTCAGTCGGAGGTAGAACAGTACCTCAGAGGTAACTTGCTCCTGCTGGTAGATATCCGGGAAGTGGAAAACTACCCCTCTGAAAAAAGACCCTTTTACCTGCCTTTGAATGTAGGCTATGGAGGTACCTACTTCAGCGGGGACTTCAACAACCTAGACTATGGTACTGCACCCTTCATAGGGGTGGCAATGCCATTGGGCAGAAGAGCCTTCACCAAGTTTTTGGGAAATGCCTCCCTGAATACTGGTGTAATGCTAACCAACATGGAAAACAATGATGGCATCCGGATTTCCGGACCCATCGTGGGGAGACCCCTATATTTTGGATTGGGATATACCATGCTGAGAATTTTGAAGTTTAATGCAGGAGCTGCCCTTACATCTTCAGAGGTGAATGGTAATTTAGAAAATGTAACCATCTATCCTTTTATCGGTTTTAGCCTGGAATTCAACCTGTGGCTAGGCCTCGGAAACAGATAAAACGGAAGCCATGAAAAAGTTCATTTTAGGTTTGTGTTCCTTACTGCTCGCCTTTCAGTCCCATTCCCAATTGGATCCCTACAAATACCGCATAGGAGCCGGAGTGGGATTCACCAATTATTATGGCGACCTCAGTCCCTACCTCATAGAAGGATTGGGGGATGTTTTCAGGCTTTATGAATATAATCCAAATTACATACCCGATTATTCCTTTGCTTTTTCCCTGGAAAGGAGGCTAAGCTCCTCAGTAGGCCTAATGCTGCAGGTAGGGCAATATGATTTCTCTATGAGCGACCGATATGTGAACAGGGATGGGGTGCTGAGGACGGACCTGCCCAACTTTGAGAGGGCTTTGAATTTCAGAACAAGGGTGCAGGATGCAGGGTTGGCTTTTGTTTTTAAAATGGATAATGGAAAAATTCTAAACAAACATGCCTTTTTGGCGCCATATTTCACACTTGGGGCAGGGATAATGAACTTTGAGGTAAAGGGGGATCTATTGGATGATTGGGGAAATTGGTATGATTACAGTAGCAGGGAGCACATCAATAACAGGCATTTCGAATCAGATTTGACTTCTTTGGAAACGGAAGTACCCGGAGGCTATACGACCACTACTTTCTATGCAAACCTGGGCTTGGGACTAAGATTCAGGATTGCAAGGTCCCTGGAGTTGTTTGTACAATCTGATTTCAGATTATCGGGTACAGATTACCTGGATGATGTGAGTGGACCCTACAGAGACTCCTATGAATCTCCATTTCAGGAATATGCCGCCATGCCTGGAAATCAACCAGCCACGCCCGAAACCCCATTTCGGGGAGCCAATAATGGGCATAATGACATCTACGTTTTTCACCAAGTAGGCCTGAAGTTCAGTTTTCTTCCTTCCAAACAAGCGTTTAGAGCATCGCGGGTTTCTCCTTCCAGTACAGCAAGGTATGAGGGACAACCCATTTCACATGCCGTATTGGATGAGTTTGAAAGTGACAACCTGATGCCGGATACCCTTGTACCATCAGAGGAAAAGGGCAACCAATATTTCACGTTTATCCAAATAAACCCTCCCGACCAGAGAATGAATGCCCTTAATTTCCAAATGCAGGCCATGCAAGGGGAAATGGGTGTTTTAAATAAGTCCTTTGAAAAGGACCAGGTACAACGTTTTGAAGAAAGGCTAGAAAACAAACAGGAAAACCTGGAATTGGAAACCCAACAGCTTTTGAACCAAGACTCCCTTTCCAGAAATGACAGCTTACGTCTGGAGGAATTAGATTTGCTCCGTCAAACCATTACTAACCAAATGGATAGTGTAAGACAGAAAAAAAATTATTTGGAACAGGCAATTGCTCTAGAAGGTGCACAGGTGGATAGCCTGAGAAGATTGGCTGCTTTTCCTACATATGGAACCAGGGATAGTTTGGCGTTTTGGGATGAATTGGAAAAGCTGCCATACCATATCAACCAGTCATTGCGTCAAGGTATGGCAGGTCCACCGCTGCCACAAACCTATGGCTCTCCCCTTAGCACCCAGCCATATGCATTGGAAGAAAGGGCCAGTGTAGCTCCGGCCCCACCCTTTGCATCAATTCCGCAGAGAGAACAGGATCTTCCTCCTGCCTCTCCCTATAGATATTATCCTGAAGCCCCTTATTACCAGGAATTCATAAGAGAAAGACCAGGAGCATCAGAACGACAAGAAACATTCAGGGAAGAGCCTTCTGCATATAGAAGCACTCCCGGGTATTATCGATACCCTGAAACCCAGGACAGGAGAAACCAAAGGACTTCTTTTGCCCCTATTTTTATTCCTAGGACAGGACAAAGAAGTCAAGGAACAGCGAAAGAACCAGTAGACACCTCGGCCATGGAAATGCAGAACATAGCGCCAAGTGCAGTAATTCTTGATCAGGACAGTCTTGGAAAAGACAGTCTTGATTTGATGGAAATTACACTCCCAGAAATCAGTAGTCCAATTTTGGATTCTCTGCAAAACCTTGGGACCCTGAGGATAGATACGGTATTGCTTGAAAGAGAAGTAATTGTAGGGTTGGCAAACAGCAAAGTAGAAGTATTTTTTGAGATCAATAAATATGAGCTTAGCGAGGAAGAAACAGAAAAGTTGAAGCCCATTGTTCAAATATTAAGGGATCAACCTGAATATTATGTAACTTTGTCGGGATTTGCGGACAATACCGGAAATGTTAACTATAACTTACAGTTGGTTCAAAGAAGGGTTTCCCATGTAAAAACCTTATTGGTGGAAAATTTTGGCTTAAGGGAAGAAAGAATAGAGGAAAAGCCGGGAGGCCTTTTAGTAAGGGGTCAAAAGCGGGGTTCAAAGGAAGAGGACAGGAAAGTAGAAATCATGCTTAGATCTCCCCATGTGCCCCTGCAACAAAGAGAGTAATGAAAAGATTAGTGGTGTTAACCGGAGCTGGTATTTCAGCGGAGAGCGGTATAAGTACATTCCGGGACCAAAATGGACTTTGGGAAGGTCACGATGTAATGGAGGTGGCTTCTCCGGAGGGCTGGCACAAAAACAGGGAGCTGGTACTTGATTTTTACAATCAGCGTCGCAAAGCCTGCCTGAATGCCAAGCCCAACTCTGCACATCTCTTATTGGCGGATTTGGAAAAGGATTTTGATGTCACCATTATCACCCAGAACGTGGATGACCTGCATGAGAAAGCCGGCTCCTCAAAAGTCATACATCTGCACGGGGAACTGTTTAAAGCCCAAAGTACTGCTGATCCTTCACTGGTTTACCCTGTGAATGGATGGGAAATCAAGCTGGGGGACAAGTGTGAAAAAGGCTCCCAACTCCGACCTTTTATTGTCTGGTTTGGGGAGCAGGTACCCATGATGGAATCCGCCATCAATACGGCAGAACAAGCGGATATTTTCGCTGTTGTTGGCACATCCTTGCTCGTATATCCAGCCGCAGGGCTGATCATGTATTGTTCAGCGGAAGTCCCTAAATTTTTGATCGACATTAAATTACCTGTACTTCCTGCTATGCAAAACCTCACAAAAATAGAGGCCAAAGCAAGTACCGGGGTGGTGAAAATGGCAGAGATATTAAGAGACAGACATTTTTAAAAGATATAGAAATCTTGAAACAAATAACAGCAGACACTTCCAAACCTTCCTTGAAAAAGGCACAAGAGGTTATAAGTAAAAATCTACTGAAAATCCTGCTAGCAGGAGTATTTATAGGGGCTTTACACCATTTGGACTTTGCAGTAGGGGGCTTCTTGGCAATATACCTGGGATATTCTCTCTATAAAGGATGGAAAAACGACCCTGAAGAAGGAAGGGTGTTACTTACTGGAGCCATCATAAGTGGAGCTCTGGGAGTTTGCTGCGAATTGTGGGGTATTTATTTTGGACATTGGGAATACCATGACCTTGGTCAGCGAGAGTTTCCTGCTTGGCTGCCATTTGCCTGGGCATTGGCATTTACCTTCATCTACCGATTGGAGAAAAATCTGTTTTCGGCTATGCGCCTAACAAATGACAAACATAAGTGGCTTTTAGCCCTTCTGGTGGTGATGATATTTCCCACTTTGGGAGAAATCATCACCATCAACATGGGCGTTTGGACGTATAATTGGCCCCTACAGTTATTTGGGGTTCCTCTTTTGGCCATTTTTTTGTTAATGGTTTTTCACTCCGGGGTAAATTTATTGATGACCTGGATCTGTAAATACAGATCATGGCCAAACGAGGTTTTCAACCCCAAAAATGATCATCGCACTACTGTTTCCAGCGTGGCTAAATAAACCCATTTTTGGTCCCTGGATTGAAGTCCTTTCTCCACGGCCACGAGTTGGTTTTCGTTCATATCTATGTCCTCATATTCCAGGGAATTGAAAAACTGTAGATAGTTTTTATAAACGTTCATGGTCATATGAGTGGAGGAAGCTTCACTACCAGTGGGGACTGCTGTCCGCAAAAATCTCCAGTTTTCCATCAATCCTGCCTTGATTTTCCTTTCATGGATAGGAAGAAAAACCTCCTGCTCTACCCTTTCGTATTCATCAAACCTTCCCTCCATTGCTTTCATCAAATCAAATGAAGCAAGGGTTCCTGGTTTGTATTCGAAGTCGTCTTTCGTTTTGGCCACCTCTACCATGTAAGACCTCAATGCCAAATCCCTGTCATCATGTGCAGCACGGATCTTTTTGTAAAGTTGTTCCTCTGACATGTCCGAAAAGGCTTTTTTGCCATGGTTGATTAAAAACTCCATGTCGCTACTACTCATCATTTTTACAGGGTCGTCATAATAGGTGACGGTGGCATAATGAAAGGCATCGGGATCCGCACTTCTCTGAAGAGACCAAAGGTCCCAACCCACAATGTCACCTGCATCTATCGCCTCCCTATAGATATTAGAAAGGAAATCTTTATACTCCAGGTAATCCACTGTTTTTCCTGTTTCAATCCTTATAAATTCAAATACAAGGTAGGTTCTTTCTTGAGCCGTAAGGGTTTGGCAACATAGAGTCGCCAAAAACCACAATAAAACAATCTTTTTCATAACGATCAAATTTGGTTAGTTCGGGTACAGGTAAGTCATATTGTTTTCAAAACAATTTATAAAAAAATAAAACCATTTACATAATTTTTAGCAAAAAAATTAAGCAAATTAATGAAGGAACAATTTTAGGACCACCCATTTTCAACCCCTCAAGCTAATTATCAAAAGTACCCTCCATCCCAGCCCTTGCACTGTGAGATAAGCCCTTTCTCCCATGGCCTTGAAGATTAATAAAACAAAAAATACCTATAAGAAATCCTTAAGGAAAGATTATTTAATCATCTTTTTTCTCTATTTTAATGTCCCATTATAACTTAAACCTATTGAATCGATGAATTTTAATTTTAAGCTAGTAATCCTTCTTTCGTCTTTTTTCACCCTCGTTAGCCTAATTCTTCCAAGTTGTGAATCCCGAGCCGATTGGAAAGGGGAAAACCAGGCACTTATCCAAAAGCATGGATTGGAAGAAAGAAAATTACCCGGCCTTCCTACATCCTCTATTGCACCAAACCTACCCGCGGGTAAGGTAAAGGAGTCTAATAGTATTGAAAAGAAGGAATTTTACCCTGGGGTTTTAGCTACAATAGTTTGGGGTAACGGAGTCATGAGAGCAGAATTTGACTTGGAGTCAGAAGCAAGTTTACCCGAAGAAGAGCTTCCTTCCGACCGCTTCCTATTTGTTTTGGAAGGCAATATCGAGCATTGGATAGAGGGGGAAACTGTACCCATGATGTCGAGAGAAAGGGAAGAACCTGATGGTATTCACAGTGCCACACCCAGATTGGATTTCGTGTTTCAAGAAAAAGGAACAAAATCCGCAGTGAAGGCCGGAACTTCTGGGGCAAAACTTATGGAAGTCACTAGTCCTATTCGACTGGATTACCTCCAGAAATTAGGTGGGGATGGGTCACAAAGTGAAATAGAGGATATTGAAACCTTTCAATCTCCAACTATCCTTCCAAACCGTATTTACGATTTGTATGATATACAACTTACTCCCCTTGCTGATGGGGCAAATTCAAGGTTAATTTCTGGCAACAACCTACTGTTAAGTTTTATTTCTATGGATCCAAATTCCTCTTTTCCCCCTCATATTCATCCCGAAGAGCAGCTATTATTTGTTTTGAGGGGAACGAATGAGGAAGTAATCATGGACAATACCCATTCCATGAAACCTGGAGATATGGTGCGGATCCCCGGGAATATGGTGCATAGTGCTGAAATTGGAGAGGAAGGAGCAGATGTTTTGGATGTTTTTTGGCCCTCCCGGCCTGATTATTTGGAAAAAGAAAAGGAAAGGATGGAAGCCTTTCATGCTATTGTTCCTGAAGATGCAAAACTTGAGCTAGTGATAGACGGAAAGAAATCTACTCCAGAATTGTACTTCACAGAAGGCCCTAAGTGGATGAATGGAAAACTTTACTTTTCAAACATGTATTTTGACCAGGATTTTAACGGAGATCCGAAAAAAAGTTCCACCGTTGAAATGGATCCGGATGGCACTTATAGGAATATTACAGAGGGAAAAATGCAGACCAATGGGTTGTACCCCTACAGAAACGGGAATTTGCTGGTATGCGATATGATGGGGCATAGGGTAGTAGAGATGACTCCAAAGGGTCAGGTAGTAAGCGTTCTTGCCCATGAATATAATGGGAAGCCTATTGATGGACCCAATGATATTGTCACTGATGCCAAAGGCGGGTTTTATTTTACCGACCCCCAATTTACCATGGAAGCTGAAAAATACCAGCCTGGCAGAGCGGTGTATTACGTTTCTCCGGATGGGGAGATCAACAGGATTACAGAACCCAATGACTTTGCCATGCCCAATGGCATCGTTTTGTCCCCAGATGGAAAAACCCTGTTCATCAATAATACTTATGACAATGAATCTTGGTTTCCAGTACAAAGTGAGAAAGACAATTACGTATGGGCATATGATGTAAAGGAGGATGGTTCCATCAGCAATGAAAGGGAATTTGCAAAGTTATTCCTGACTCCGGAAGTACTGGACAGGGGGGGCAGGTCCTCCAGTGCGGATGGGATGGCTATAGATAAAAATGGTAATCTATATGTGGCCACTTATTATGGGGTTCAGATATTTGATGCAAAAGGAGAATTTGTGGGCATGATCAATCTGCCCTCATTTCCAGTAAGTCTTTGTTTTGGAGATGAGGATATGAAAACCCTCTACATCGTGAGCTATAGTAAGGTGTTTAAAATCCGCACTAATCAGGAAGGGTTTGTCCAGTATTTGTAATCTCTTAAAAAAACGGGGAGAGGCAATCAGCTGGGTCAAGCCTATCCCTCTCCCTTATTTATTTCCAATACTCAACTATTCAATTAGAAGTTAATTACGTCACTTTTTCTAAGTCTCCAAGGAGATTGCTAGGATATAATTGGACAAATGATTGAATTTCGAAAACCGAGCGATCGTGCTATTTTTCATTTACATTATCTCCCATTACATCATAGCCTCGCCATTTAAATTCCGAGGCGAGACTGGTGGCAGCAGGCCAAGCAATGTCATGTTGTTTACTGTCTACCCATTTTCTACGGTTCTCTTCAGTATCAAAGGAAATTAGAATTTGATAATTATAGTTCGTTGCCTCAGCCTCTATTTCCTCGGATAGCTGATCATTATACATCCTCAACAATTTAGATTCTATATATCCCTGTTGGACGGTCATGGCGGGCACATAAATAGAATGGTACATTTTTTCGAATTCTTCCGCATCTTCCCTGGATACTACAAAATCCATCTGTAATACCATGGACTTTGGATAGCCTTCTGTACTTCCTAGGGCGCTAAGCTGCTTCTGTTTGGAGGATGCTATCCCAATTACCAAAAGCTCAAGGTCTTCGGTACCAGTATTTGAGAAGGTTAAGGTTTCTCCCAAAGAGCCAAATAAGGCATCATCAGCCCTTATGCTACCTGCATTATTATTTATACTCACCTCCCCTGCCCCTTTGGTTACATAGTAGACTTCTTCGACACCTTCAAGTTTACGGATGACTTCATTGCTGCCAGAAGGAATGACTACATGGTCTACATGGTTCCAATCTGAGCTGAATACGGCAGGACCAAGGATCCTTCTGAAAAGGACCTCACTGCCTTCAAACGAAGGGTTGTCCAAGCCAAGTTTTTCCTTTTCCAACCTTCCAGATACAAATGTAGGGATTGGATCCAAAGAGGCACCTACTCGAGTATCTCCCAAATCAAAGGCGTCTGTCCGCGCCTTCACCTTACTCACGGCGAAATTAAGCCAAGAAATACTTTCATTGGAAGGGTTATAAATGGCGTGGGAATCCCCCATTTTGCAAGGAACCACGGCAGGTGCCTTGATCGTTGAGGTTCTTCCATTTACCGTAAATTCTGCTTCCCCCTCCAGGATCACAAACATCTCCTCTATAGTATGATGAAAATGGTGCCCAATTCCGGACTTGGCGTCTATCCTTCCTGCATGTAAATAGAGGAAGTTGGTGGCCAAGTCATTGCGTCCTATCAATTCGGTAAAACCCATCTTCCCGGCCCCGGCATGAACCCCGGTAAGTTCACGGTATTTGGAAGGGTCATTACTTATTATCCTTTCGGAAATATTTTGTGCAGTAACTTGCAAAGCAAAAAACAATAATGGAATTAAATATAGATTTTTCATAAGGCGTTTAGGTTATTTTAATATTAAAATTATTAAAGGACATGTACCATTAGTTGGAAGAACCGCATATTTGGCCGGTAACCGGAATAATTATATTGTACTGGTTATCTATCAATTTTCGATAATTGTCCCATTTAGGTTAAGGTATTGAAAGTTAACCGAAAACGGTGATTTCAGCTTAATTTCAATAGGTTTATAATTGTCTTTTCTGCTGTCGCACCTCCCAAACGGTTGGTAAACCGTCAGGAAGGTAACTTGCCCCTGCCTGTCCCAAACTCGATTCGGAGAACTCGTTTCGGGAGAATCTCGCAATCTTAATCCTTCCCCTGTGTGACGTGCTCCTCATGGTCTATTTCTGTTTATTTTTTAGGCAAAGCAAATACTACATACCCTTTAGGCAAGGCTCCTGCTTTTTTAGAATGATCATAGCTATCACGTGCAAAATTTGAGGAGGCATTGACTACCAGGTATTGTTTGCCATCCAACAAGAACATGCTCGGCTGCCCATTAACCTCATGGCTTAAGGTAGTTTCCCATACTATTTCCCCATCGTCAGCATCAAGCGCATATAGTTTCCCACCTTTGGCAGTGGCAAATACCAACCCACTGGAAGTGATCACCATTCCCTTTCTAAGCACCCCTCCCGGAGCCCCTTTGGATGGATCCCCTTGCACATATAAGGAATCTTGGCCGATAGGCCTTCGCCATTTAATGGTTCCCTTATTCAGGTCATAGGCCACTAAGGAGGACCAAGGAGGAGCTGCCAGCCCTGGCCAGTCCAACCCATAATCGGTGGTATAGCGATCGGCAGGATGGTCAACACCCTCTGGATATTCCGACATGGGCGATGCCCTGTTTTCATCTGGCAGAATCTCAACGCCACCCGTAGCTACCACAGGGCCTTCCGGCGTTTTTGTTTCTATATTTCTGCGAAAGTTAAAGGTCCTTGGATTACCCCCAAGGTAGCGGTACAACGCCTTTAGGGTTTCTTCATCCACATGGATAAACCCTGGCATCTGTCCCTTACCATTTATTACAATACTTTTGAACTCGTCATATATCATATGCTGACCCACATTAAGAAGGGAGGGTCCCACACCACCAGACATGTCCACTCCATGACAGGATTTACAGGTGTTATCATACAAATTCATCACCCGTAAAACTTCATTCTCTGACAAGTCAATTTTCGGTGGCTCTACTTTATTCAGCTTATAAATGGAAGCGTGTTCTTGCGTCTGTACATACATGATTCCGCTGGCGGGATCAGAAGCGGTATTGCCAAAATTGGCACCGCCCAAGGCACCGGGCATCATTATGGTTTCGTATTGATCGGAAGGGGGTACGTATAATCCCGACTTTGCCTCTCCGAGTCTTTGGATCCACACTTCTCTGACACTGTCCGAAAAATAAGGATTCAGGGTCTCCACTGTTACTTCATTTCTAGTGAAATTTGGTAAAGAAGGTATCGGTTGAGTTGGCCAGGCCTCTTCCCCTGGCATTTCACTGGGTGGAAAGGCTTTCTCCTCTATTGGAAAAACCGGTTCTCCTGTCACCCTATCAAACACAAACATAAACCCATGCTTGGTGGCCACAGCCACGGCATCAATGGTTTTTCCGTCCTTGTTGATGGTCAAAAGCTGTGGAGCCGGTGAAAGGTCATAATCCCAAAGGTCATGATGTACCGTTTGAAAGTGCCAAAGACGTTCCCCAGTCCGGGCATCCAATGCCACCAGGCTATTACCAAACAAATTACTTCCAACCCGGTCGGCTCCATAGTAATCATAGGTGGGAGATCCCAATGGAAGGTAGGCAATTCCTTTTTCTACATCTACTGAAATTTCACTCCAGGCATTCACGCCTCCTACATACTTGTAGGCATCCTTAGGCCAAGTTTCATATCCATACTCACCAGGTTGGGGAATAGTATGAAATGTCCACATCAGCTCCCCTGTTACCACATGGTAGGCTCTGATGTGACCGGGTGCTGAAAAATAATTTTCACCCGGGGCGGAACCCATAATTACAAGGTCATCATAGATCACTCCGGGCATCATGGGCTGTATTCTACGAATAGAAGTAGGATCCCTGTCCAATCCTTGGCGCAAATCCACATACCCATTTTTACCGAAACTTTGAATGGATTCTCCAGTAACTGCATCAATTGCCTGTAAGGAGTTATTTACCGTCAGGAGCAAGCGCCTGTCATTTTTATCCTCACTCTCCCAATAGTTAATGCCCCTCTTTGTAATTCCCGTGAGGTTAGCATGAATCCAAATTTCCTCTCTTGTATGGAGGTTGATGGCTATTAAGGAGGAATTCTTGCCAACCAGATACATAGTGGTGTCCACTACGATTGGGCTAAAAAAATTCGGCATCTGCTCCTCCGTGGGATAAACCCATGCCACTTCAAGCTGGTCTACGTTTTCCTTGTTTATTTCGCTGGCATTAAAGAATTTCGATTGCCCGGGGCTCCCACCATAATGAGTCCAGGTGGTATTTTCAGAAGATGGTAAATCAGTTTGGCAGCCAGTCTGAACCGCAGACAAAACTACTAATACAAAAATATAAATTTTTGTAAATGGATATTTTAGGTGCATAATAGGTTAATAGGTCTTTTATAGTAAATTCACTGTAAAATTTTGAAACTTAAGAACAACCAATCAATATGACCAAAAGGAATTCCCTTCGGCTTTATATTAAAAGATATACAAAAATTTCTAAGGCTGTAAATATAAAGCTCATTCCTGCTTTTGCAAATTTGACGACATTAATAAAATGCCGTTCATGAGAAACTTTACGTTTACCATACCTTCCAAGGAAATTAAGTGAAAATGACTTCCCCTTAATTTTATTATACCAATACCTTCAAAACCTATTTTTCTTTGCCTATATCTTCAAACCTGAGGATTTGCTTATCACTAAAGAAAAGGAGTGCAGTACTATTTCCTATAAATCATGGTAAGTTTCTCAAATTTGTGAAAGCCGAAACGAACATAAAAGGCTTCCATTTCCATCCCGGCATTCAAAAACAAGGCATCAAGGGGTCTGGATAGGGCCATAATTTCCTGCATTAACTTCCTTCCCAACCCTTTTGACCTGTAAGCCCTATCTATAATTACATCGTCCAACAATCCCCTGAAGCACCCATCTGTAATGATGCGGGCAAACCCCACCAGCAATTCCCCATCATAGAGGCAAACCATCCAGTCTTCATTGCTTAGCATTTTCTCCACATCCCTGGACTTACGGTTCTTAGCCCAGTCCACCTGGGAAAACAAATTCATCAGATCCCCTGATTTCGGCGGGGTATTCACCTTAACTTTTATCATTGGCTCGGCGTTTGTTTGATGGCTAGCATTATTACCCACCTCTTTAAAAACAACTTGTATATGCATATTGCCGTCTCGGGAAACATTGGTTGTGGCAAAACTACCTTGACAAAAATGTTGGCCAAGCACTATGGCTGGGAGGCCGTATTTGAGCCTGTGGACAACAACCCTTACCTGGCAGATTTTTATGAAGACATGACCCGTTGGGCTTTTCATTTACAAATCTATTTCTTACATAGCAGGTTTGAGCAGGTAAACTTAATTATTAATAATAAGAAAAGCACCGTACAGGACAGAACCATTTACGAAGATGCTTATATTTTTGCAGCTAACCTGTACGAATCGGGATACCTAGAAAAAAGGGATTATGAAAGCTATTTAAGCTTATTTAAGACGATGATGGCATATGTGCAGCCTCCTGATCTTTTGATCTATCTCAAAGGGGATGTTTCCACTCTGGTAGCTCAAATTGAGAAAAGGGGCAGGGACTTCGAAAGTGGCATGCGGCTAGATTACCTCAAAAGCCTCAATCAAAAATACGAATCATGGGTAAGTGACTACAAAGAAAGCAAGCTCTTGACCATCAATATAAACGACTTGGATATCGTAAGCAACCGTGAGCATTTTAGTTTTATTGTGGAGCAAATCGACCGGGAACTGCATGGGTTATTTTCCTAAAGGGTACTATTCCAATTTTCTGACCAGCCATTTGGAAATTGCTGCACGGGTATATTCATCGGGGTTAAGCAGAAGCTGATCTATCTTTTTGAGGCTACCACCCAGCATGATGGTTTCATGGGTGGGAATCCGAATTATTTTATAACCATGAAGCCTGCTCATCAGGTCATACTGGGCATCGTTATATGCGTTTAATTTCCATCCAGCAGCACCATTTCCGGATAAATCCCCCGGTTCTTCCGAAATCCCAAAACAACGGCGGGCTATAGGTGGCCCATTCCATACCCTTTCTTGTAAACCCACTTGCAAACAAGATTTCTCCAGTTGTCTACACAACCTTTGATATAAATGGAACCAGGGATAGGTAAAAGTTTGATACAGTTCCCCTCTTAGTGTAAGAGCTCGGTAACGGTTGAAATGCTCGGCATCATCATACAAGATAAGGTGCCTGTCCATCTTAAAATCAAATTTGAGTTGCTGTAAATAAACCCCTTCCCCACTACCGCCGAGAATTTCAAAGACTTCTTGAAGCAAATTCCTGGCCTTTTCGTCCAAAAGCCCTTTCTCCAAGCTGAGTAAAAAATCCTCTTCTAGGTCCTCTCCGGACTCCATCAGACATTGGATAAGGGTAGTAACTTTTCTTCGATGACCTGCCATCAATCGTCCGTTTTTTGTAGGATTTCCCAAGTGTGGTCTGCCAATAGCTTTACCTCTGCCACAAATTGTCCAAACGGCTTTTTTCTTCCCCATTCCTCGGGGCCTACCATGCTCAGAAAATCCGTGCCATCCTCCCTCTGATAAAGAAAATAGATATGGTTGATCAGGGGCTCAAAACTTATGGAAGCCTGATAAATCCGCTCAGAAACCTCCACCCTTGATTGGATACTTTTTGCTTGCTCTGCCAATACCTGCATTTGACGGTAGATTTGCGACATCTGCATGTCTGTCTGGGCTTGCATAGCAGCTACTGCCCTGCCCACAATCTTACCCTTATCCTCAGGCTTTACCAGTGCACTACCACTATGGTGGGCATAGGGAATAATGCCGGGTGACTCCGTGGTCTTTTCCCCCAATTTCTTAAGGTCTATCTTGGAAACATCAATTTTCTTCGCCTTATTCATTGTCTTTGTTTTCATCACTTGGAGCCATTCTTTCTTTCAAGTTACCCTTTGCCCCAGGAAAGGTGGTTTGCCTGGCCATGTCCCAACTTACGGCTAGAATAATCAGAAGAAAGATAACTGCAAGGATAAGGAAGATCAGCTTATTTCTCTTCATGGTCTTTTCCATACGCAAAATTACCACCTCAAGCTTTAAAAACCCCACCTATACCAAAAAGTTCAGTCAATACCTGCTCAATTTTGGTTTTTGGCTATAAAAAAAAGCCATAAACATTCCCACACAAGTTCCTGCCAAATGGCTTTCCCAAGAAACCCTACCAGAAGCGCTGGGGATTATCCCGTATATTATGCTTCCATAGGTAAGTATTACCGCAATGGAAATAAGTATTGATTTAATGGATGCCCTAAACAACCCCAGACATATCAAAAACACCGCTAAGCCATATACCAAACCACTGCTTCCAATGTGGAAATAAGGTCTTCCAAATATCCAGACTATTACATTGGTAAGCAAATAACAGTTGATCCATACCATGTCTGCAATTCGGTCATAAAAAAAATAAAGGCATGTGCCGAGAAAAAAGAGAGGAAGGAGGTTAGCCAGCAAGTGTACAAGGCTTCCGTGGATTAAAGGTGCCATAAACAATCCAATTAAGCCCAAAAAAGTTTTTGGGAAGATACCTAGAAAGCCCAGATCCAAACCCAGGGAAAATTGAACTGCAAAAACCAATATAAGCAAAAAACAGAACCGCAAGGGCACGAAGGCGCTTTCCTTTATTCTTTTATATAAAAACCAACTCTTTTTTTGACGCATTTCTTTATATACCTTTAAAATTAGTGTACTTTAGCAAAAAGAAAATAACCTAACCCTTTAAGCAAATATTTTACAATTTAGAATTAAAACATAAACCGTTTATTTTCATGTACAGTTTGATAAATCCTGAAGTGATTTTCCATTTTTTTGATGAAGATCCACAGATGGTAAATGAAATGGTAGGTATTATCATTTCCACCAACATTCAGGAGCTTAGGGGATTGGGGGGCGTATTTGAAAGTGGGAATTTTTTTCAGGTCAAGAAGAAATGCCATAAGTCCAAACCAAGCATGAGCTACCTTGGAGCCATTAAAGTGAGGGGAACCTTGGAGAAAATCGAGGAAAATGTGGAGGCTTCCTTTGAGAGGTATTATCCACATTTACTCCAAGAACTTGATTTATTGGAAAAGGAGCTTGGGCTATTTTTAGACCATATAAATTCTACCGGTGAGGTCAATACCCAAATAAATTAAGGGCAATTAGGGAAGGGCAAAGGCAACATAGGTATCCCCAGATGGGGTGCCAATTCTGTTACCCCCTCCTGCTGCTATCACAATATACTGTTTTCCATCCACTTCATACACGGAGGGCACGGCATATCCCCCATAGGGTAATTTATATTCCCAAAGTACATCCCCAGTGGCTGCGTCAAAGGCCCTGAACATTTCGTCGGCTGACCCGCCAATAAAGACAAGCCCTCCATCTGTGGCTACACAACCCCCAAAGCTTTGGGTACCTGTATTTCCAATACCCCTTTCCCTAAGCGCAGGATAACTCCCCAAGGGTACTTTCCAGCTTATGGACATGGTGTTTAAGTCTATGGCATTTAAGGTACCCCAAGGGGGTTTGGATGCCGGAAAACCTTCCTGATCCAAAAACAGGCGGAAGCCTTTCAACACGTATTTTTCCAAACCTTCCTGAGGACCCTCATCTACCTTCTCCGGTACCTTTCCCGTTTTGAGAAATTCCACCAAGGCCTGGGTCTGCTGCTCACCAAATTGGGAAAAAGCCGGCATTACTCCCTTCCCTCCCTTTATGATACTACGGATTTCCTCATCCGAGTATCTTTGGCCTATACCATCCAAGGAGGGATAGGCATCTGCAATCCCCTGCAAATCAGTACCATGACAGTTTGAGCAATTTAGCATGTAAGTGCGATAGCCAGAAACTACCCCATCCGAGGGCTGATGCCCGGTATTCACCCTGTCCAATTGAAGGATCATTGCTAATTCATTTGCATTTACATAAAGCCGATTGGTGTAGGGGTCGTAAGAAGCCCCACCCCAGAGCACTCCCCCACGGGTGGCAGGCATGGTTATGGTGCCCTCTATACTGGGGGGAGTGTACATCCCCTCATTTCTGTATTTCTTTAGTTCTTCTCGTGCATATGCATTGGCTTCGGGGGAAATATCTGTCAGGTAGGTGCTGTCAAGTCCCTGTGGAACCAGGCGTATTCCCTGGTTAAACTTCTGCGTTGGATGTGCGCGTTCTCCTGGCACAAAGGAGGGTGGAACTTCCTTTTCCTCCATGTCCAGTAGGGGTTCACCCGTATACCTGTCCAGAACGATCAGCTCCCCCATCTTAGTGGGTTGAATTAGAGCTTTCTTCATTTTTCCCTCCCAGGGCAGCTCTACTAGGTTTGGGGCACAAGGCAAGTCATAATCCCAAAGGTCGTGACTGACCGCTTGATAATGCCATTGCCTCTCTCCTGTACTGGCATCCAATGCAATAACGCAATTTCCGAAAAGGTTTTCCCCCAAGCGGTTGGCCCCATAAAAATCATAGGTAGCCGACCCCGTAGCCACAAACACCCATCCCTTTTCTTCATCCAGGCTCATTCCTCCCCAATTGTTGGTTCCTCCATAGTTTTCACCCTCCATCCATTCCCAGGTATCATGTCCAAATTCCCCCTCTTGGGGGATGGTATGAAACCTCCATGCAAATTCACCACTTTCTGCATGATAGGCCCGAATGTGCCCGGGTGAGGCATCATACCCTTCGCCGGTGGCAGAACCTATGATTATCAAATCCTTGTAAATTATACCTGGAGTGGATAAGGCTATAGAGAGAGAGGCTGGATCCTTACCTAGGTTTTGTCTGAGGTCAATCTTCCCTTTGTCCCCAAAGGAGGTTACTAAAGAACCATCCTTGGCACTGACGGCAAATAAATAGTGTCCCGAGGACATAAATATCCTTCCATCCTCCTTATCGTCATAATAGGTAACCCCCCTGTTTACGCCTGCCCCTTCCTTAAAGTCCGAGGCAGAAAATCTCCATACCTCCTCTCCTGAATTGGCCTTCAATGCTATCAGATCCAACTGCGGGGAGGTTACGTACATTAGGTCCCCAATGATTATAGGGTTACATTCCATTGGGGTTCGCTCTCCAGCGTCACCTGTTTTATAGGTCCAAGCCAGTTCCAGCAAGTGAACATTTTCCTTATTGATTTGGGATAAACCGGAAAACTGGGAAGCATCCTTTGCTCCTCTGTAGGTGTTCCACGCAGTATAATCCGGACTATCTGCTTGCTTACAATGGGTAAAGGACAAGATTAACAACCCAATAAATCCTAAATAGGCCTTTTGCATAAATTATTTAGTGCTTAAATCATAAAGCTCATCATCGCTGATCCAATCCGGCTCAGGAAATTCGCGTATGGGTGAATACCTCACATACATTTCATAAATATCCCCATTGCCACTTATCCTGGGGTCACCAGTCCTCATTAGGTACCCCCCTAGGGATTCCCGGTGATCCAACAACTCCTTTTTATAGGCAGGATCTTCTGCCACGTTCGTAAGACAAAACGGATCTTTTTCCAGGTCAAAAAATTCCTCCTCTGGACGTTTCTGTACTGCCATTTCAAAAAAAGGAAGAATTGCAGGATCCTCGCGATTTTCAACCAAGTAATCGAAAGTGGGACAGGCATCTATATCGTGGTAGGCACCGTGCATAGGGCCTAGACTGCCATCTTGTTCATATTTCTGCGGAGCACCTGCCGGCCAGCGTTCTGGCTTGAAATTTCGCGTGTATAGAAACCTTTCTGTACGAATGGCCCTTTGGGGGTAAGTCAAGTTGTTCCATCTGGAACTGCTGTGTCTTTCCCGAGCGGAAAATACGGCTTTCCTTTGGGCATCCAGTTTTCCAGAGCCCTCATGTAACAAAATATTCATCAAACTTTTGCCCTCCATGGGGTATTCTTGCTGAATCTCCCTGAAACTTTCTCCACTTGCAGCCTCCAAAAATGTAGGTGCCAGGTCAATCAAACTCACCAGGTCGTGTATATTGCGGTTACCCTTAACCTTATTCCCCCATCTGATGGCAAGCGGAACATGAAAACCATATTCATATAAATTGGCCTTGGCCCTGGGAAAGGCCATTCCATTGTCGGAGGTCACCACTATAATAGTATTATCCAACTCTCCCATTTCCTCAAGCTGTTCAACCATCATTGCCAGATGTTTGTCAAACCACTCTATTTCCAAGGCATAATCCAGCAGATCACTTCGGATTTCCGGGGTGTCGGGAAGAAATGGGGGTACACGTACACGTGATGGATCCTTTCCTGCATTAAGCCCAGAACCCTTTTCGAATACCCTATGGGGTTCTGAAGCTCCATACCAAAAACAGAAGGGCTGATCTGCATCCCTTCCTTCCAGAAATTCGGCAAAATTGGCTGCATAGTCATTGTTGCTGATCCCAGTGGTCGGTGGTTCCAATTCCTTGCTTTGAAAGGCATCACCAGCAGGGTTTCGTGTTCTACCACTTATTTCCCAGTTTCCTGGGCCCCATCCCTTACGGGTATAGCCTACACGATATCCCAAATCCTCCAGAATATCGGGATATACGGTGTATTGTGCTGGAAATTCACTGGCATGTGTACCTGCATCCTCCAATTGCCAGCAATACATTCCTGTTAATAAAGCGGCTCGGCTTGGGCTGCACCCTGGAGAAGCGGCAAAAGCATTGTGGAACAAAGCACCTTCCCTGGCAATCCTGTCAAAGGCGGGAGTCTGAACCCAGGCTTCACCATAGATGGAAGCATGCGGGTACGACTGGTCATCAGAAATCACGAAGAGGATGTTGGGTTTTTTCCCATCTTCCAGTGTATAAGTGTAGGTCAATTCCTCTTCCCCCTTATTGGTTGCACAGGCAAGGATGCACCAAGCCAAAACAAAATATCTGGCTTTGATTAAATGATAGGTAAAACACTTCATAGTATTAGGAATATTTGGGTTACTGATCAAAAAGCCCGGTGTTGCCCTTTTCCCAACTGGACATCAACTGCTCCACCACATCGGGAAAGTCAGAAGCAAGGTTTTTCGACTCAAGAGAATCCAATTGATGGTCAAAAAGTTCCACAGTTGGGGATTGCTCCCTAAAGAATTTTGTGAGCCTGAACCTTTCATTTCGCATACTTATGCCTTTACTGAAATAGCTGAAGGCAAGGTTCTCTCTATTTGGATCCTCGCCATCCCTAGTCAGTGCGGACAAGCTTTGGCCATCTAGTTCAACATTATCCGGTAAACCACACCATTCTACCAGGCTTGGATATAGGTCCACACTGCTTACTACAGTTCCCCCTCCCACTCTATCTACTTGTTCACCCGGAATTCTCAAGATAAGTGGACTTCTCAGTGCAACCTCAAAATTGGTGTGTTTTCCCCATACCCTATGATCGCCAAGATGCCAACCGTGATCGCCCCACAAAACCACTATGGTATTTTCGGCAAGCCCCAGTTCTTCCAGTTGATCCAGGACTTTTCCGATTTGGGCATCCACGTAGCTAACTGAAGCATAATAGGCGTGCCGCAAAGTAGTGGCGTAGTCATCCGAGAGCCTTTCGTCTAAGCTTGCCTTTTCCTCCCCTGCCTTGTATTGATTAAATTCACCCATGTTCTGTAAACTTGCTCGGTGAACATCCTCTGGAAGGTCTGGCACTGGAGAAAGGGGAATTTTATCCCTATCGTATAGGTCCCAATACTTTTTAGGAGCAGTAAAGGGTAAATGAGGTTTGAAAAATCCCACCGCCATGAGGAAAGGTTGGTCTTTTTGATTGAGTTCTCCAAGTTTTTCTACCGCCAAATCAGCAGTGATGCCATCAGGGTATCCCCTATCGTCTACATCAGCCATTTCATAAGGCTTAACCTGGTTATTTTTCCCTTGGCGATTACTCCCATCTGCATATCCAAAAAAGGCATTCCAACCAGTTTCCCACTTATCGGCATCAAACAAGAATTCGTCCCAACTATGGGGCATTTCTGGTTTGGCTCCTTCGGGGGATTCATTATATCCATACCAAAGCCCATCTACCGAGTGGCTGATCTTACCTAAACCAAGGGTATAATAACCGTTTCTCCTGAAATGATGGACAAAGCTCTCAGGCTGTTCCCCTTCAGATTCGTTGGATAAAAACTCCTCGACGGCGGAATTCTGAAGGTGCCTTTGCGTGCGGGGCAATAAACCTGTCAGGATACTGCATCGAGAAGCACCGCAGGTGGGAACTTGAACATAATGGTTTTCGAAAACTGTACCAGAGGAGGCCAATTTGTCAATATTAGGGCTTTTAATCATGGAGTTGCCATAGGCATTGATATCAGGCCTTAGGTCATCCACAGCTATAAACAATACATTTAGGGGTTTATCTTTCTTTTCTTCCGAAGGGGTACAGGAAATAAAAAGACCTAAGGAAAGCCACATTAAGTGGTAAACTTGCTTCATGGTTCTAAATTGGGTTATTTAATAATTTGTAACCTACCAAAATAATTAATAAATGCCTAAACCTTTACAGAAATAAAGAAAATTAGGCATACAAGTGGTATTATACCCAGACTATTCTCGTATTTTCACTCATAAAAACATACCACCCCATCTACAACATGCCATCAGTTATACCGAATAGTAGTAGGAGGCATCACTCCTTTTTTAGTGGCTTAGGGCTACTGTTTTGCTTTTTTATCCATGTGTCAGGTAATTCGCTGTCGGCTCAAGGTGAATGGTACTGGTACAACCCATTACAGATAGATGGGCAAGTCGTTCAGGGGCAAGCTTGGGAGGGAATAGGCTACGGAAGGCTCCCCTTGGAAGCCAAAGAAAAGGTAAGGGAAACTGTGTGGAACTTATCTCAACATTCAGCAGGGCTCAAGGTTAAATTTCAGACACAAGCCGATAGTATTAAGGTTAAATACCTCCCAACTGGAAGATTGGAAATGCCACATATGCCCGCCACTGGAGTATCTGGACTGGATTTATACCTCCGTGAAGGAGAATCCACTTGGAAGTGGGTTAAGGGAAAATATCAATTTGCCGACACCGTTACTTATACTTTTGCAATTACTCCCCATAGGACAAGCCCTTATGAAGGCATGCTGTACCTGCCCTTATATAACGGGGTTTCCTGGATGGAAATTGGAGTTAATGGAACCCTTGAATTTCAATCTCAAATGGAGGCAAACCCCATATTGGTTTATGGTACTTCTATAGCCCATGGGGCTTCGGCAAGCCGGCCGGGCATGGCTTGGCCCGCCCAATTGGAAAGGGCACTTGATAAGCCCTTGGTCAATCTGGGGTTTTCTGGGAATGGAAGACTGGAACCTGAGGTGCTGGAATTTATTGGAACAGTAAAAGCCTCATTATTTATACTGGATTGTCTCCCCAACCTTGTTCCATTTGCGGGATATACGGAAGGCGAGGTAAAGGGGAGAATCAAAAAAGCCGTCCAATACCTAAAGGATATACAACCTGACATCCCCATTCTTTTGGTTGAGCATGCAGGATATTCGGACCAATTAACGGACCATGCACGAAAATTAGCGGTGGAAAACGTAAACAAATGGAGCAAATCCGTCTTTCGGGAACTGCTTATGGAAGGGGTGGAAGAAATTTATTATTTGGAAAAAGAGGAAATAGGCATGCACATCGAGGCTACGGTGGATGGAACTCACCCTACAGATTGGGGGATGAAACAATATGCAGACGCCTATGTGGAAATCATCAAAGAAATCCTTGAATGAATTGGGATTGTGGGCGTTCTTTGTCAAAATGTAATAAGAATTCCTTAGATTCCCATTGTACTTTTGAGTACAATTAATAAATCCAAAATTATGCGTTTTTCCATTTTCTTCCTATTACTGAATTATATTCTAGCTTGTACTATCCAAGCTCAAACCGAATTGGCCTTTGAGGCTCCGGAGAAGCAACGTGTATTTGTATTGACAGACATTACCAATGAGCCAGATGATCAGCAGTCTCTTGTTCGTTTATTAGTTTATTCCAATGAGTTTGATATTGAGGGAATAGTTGCTACCACTTCCACTCACCTCAGAAACCAAACCAGGAAGGATAAAATTGAGGAATTGGTGCGCAATTATGGTAAGGTAAAACCCAATTTGGAAAAGCATGCAGAGGGATTTCCAAGCATGGAATACTTACTGGACATTACCTCCGAGCACCTACCTCTTTTCAGTATGGAGGGTGTGGGTGAGGGAAAGGATTCACCGGGATCGGAATTACTCATCAAGGCCGTAGATAAGCAGGATGATAGGCCCCTTTGGATATCTGTTTGGGGAGGAGCCAATTGCTTAGCACAGGCTCTTTGGAAAGTAAAGAATACAAGGTCAGCCGAGGAAGTTGATGCTTTCGTCGCTAAGTTGAAGGTATACACCATCTCTGATCAGGATTTTTCCGGTCCATGGATCCGCCATGAATTTCCTAGTATCTTCTTTATCGTGGATGCCAGTGCAGGGGATAGCTGGTTTGAATACTATAGGGCCACTTGGACAGGCATTGCCGGTGACCGCTGGTACAAAAATGGGCCCGGTTACCAATTTGAGCTGGTGGACAACCCTTGGCTAAGGGAGAACATCATGGAAAATCATGGTCCCCTAGGCGCCAATTATTTGGAGTCGGACTACATTATGGAGGGCGACACTCCTTCCTTTATAGGGCTGATTCAAAATGGTTTGGCTTGGTACAAGAGCCCCGCCTTTGGGGGTTGGGGCGGAAGATATGAGCTTTACAGGTCCTATGGAGAAAAAGACGCGATATGGACCAGCTCGGTGAACACCCAAGATGAAATCATTCTTCCCGAAGGTAGGGCTGAGGCTTCCAACCAAGCGACCATATGGCGATGGAGAGAAGGATACCAGCATGATTTTGCGGCAAGGATGGATTGGAATATTGCCGAAAACCTTGAGGATGCCAACCACAACCCAGTTGTCGTATTAAATGGAAATGAAGGACATGCTCTGGCCACTGCTGAGGTTAAGGCTGGTGAAGAGGTGCACCTCAACGCGGCCGGAAGCCATGATCCGGATGGCGATGCCTTAAGCTATAATTGGTTTCTCTATAGAGAGATTGGCCAATTTAGTGGGGATCTAAGGCTAAGAAATAACGACAGGGAAGAAATGCGATTCATCATGCCAGAGCTGAAAAAGGGGCAGGACCTCCATCTGATTTTAGAAGTTAAAGATGACGGGGACCCAGCACTTTTTTCTTACAGAAGAATTGTTTTGAATAATCCATAACTAAGTTTCTTGAATAAGCGATTTGCCGCAGATTTTATAATGCATATTCCACCATACTGCTCAGGAACAACACAGATGTTATAATCTCAGCCATAAACGTGGCCCAGGTCACATTGACTTCTCATGCAGGTAACACCAGCGGAGAAGAAAAGATAATCTTAACGGATCAACAAACCACCATCTGTACTGGATCTTCTCTACCCTGAAAAACCCAGTCGCCTTTGTCCTAGTATCGAGGAAAACCCCTACTTTGAAACATTAGACGCACTCCTTCATTTGCTTTTTTTGCAGGTGCTGAATATTACGATTCCATACATAAGCAAAATGGTGACTTTATATAAGAATCTTTTGGGAAGGAAAAATGAAAAGCTAACTTGTGCTGGTCAATTTTCAAACGAACTCAATGAAGCAACCGATTATCTCCCCGTCAAACCGACTTGTGTCTTTGGATGCATACAGAGGGATCACCATGTTTTTGCTGATTGCGGAATCAGCACTTCTCTATCAGGCCTTGATAGGCCTTTTCCCAGAAAACACCTGGGGACACCATATTATGATTCAGTTTACCCACCACCCATGGAATGGGCTTAGGTTTTGGGATCTGATTCAGCCATTTTTCATGTTTATCGTAGGCGTAGCCATGCCTTTTTCACTTACTAGGCGTCTGGAAAACAGCCAGGATTCTTCCAAAGTGACCAGACATGTATTAAGAAGGTGCCTATTGTTGTTTTTGTTTGGCACAGGCCTTCATTGTGTATATAACCAGCAGTTGGTATTTGAGTTGTGGAATGTGCTAACGCAGTTGTCTTTTACCATCCTATTTACCTATCTCTTCCTTCGACAACCCTTTAAGGTTCAACTCGGGGTATCTATTGGACTTTTATTGCTTACTGAACTTATGTATAGGATGTATCATCCGGAGGCGCCATTCGTGAAGGGAGAAAATTTCGGTTCCTATATGGATCAATTAATGATGGGTAAATTAAGTCCGGGGAATTGGGTAGCTATCAATTGCATTCCTACCGCCGCACATACTTTATGGGGAGCCATGTGCGGTAATCTTTTGAGGAAAAAATTGCCGGATCTGAAGAAGATTAAATGGTTCTTTTTAGCAGGACTTGGGGGGTTGATATTGGGATATGGATTGGACATTTTGCAAATTACCCCAATCGTAAAACGAATTTGTACTAGCTCTTTTGTCTTGGCTTCTGGGGGTTGGGCACTAGTCGCATTGGGTCTTTTCTATTGGTTGGTGGACATGAAAAAGGTGCAATCCTGGACGTTCCCCTTTATCCTTGTGGGGATGAATCCCATCTTTATCTACCTTTTTGCCCAAGTGCTAGGGCAATGGCTATTTAACCTCCTCAAAATCTTCAGTTTTGGGGTAATGGAGCCATTGGGAGTTCCGGAACCTGGCATGCAACTAATTAATGCCTTACTCACTTTGGGAGCGATGTGGTATTTGTGTTATTTTCTATATAAGAAAAAGATATTTTTTAAAATTTAAGAATGATTAGATAAAAAATTCATAAAAGTTTATGGTTTATCCGTAAATTAATGAGATAAAGAAGAATTTCAAACATACGTAACATGAGTAATAAGCAAAGAAGGGATTTTCTCAGACGCTCCGGAATGGCAGGAATAGGTCTAATGGGTGGCGGATTGAGTGGTTTTACCACAGCGGAATTGGCCAATATTAAAAACCAAAGCCAAAAAAAACGGTTTCAAAAATTCAACATGTCTGGATATGCTGCCCCAAAACTTGAAAAGGTTAGGGTAGGCATCATAGGTTTAGGAAATAGGGGCCCTGGGGCAGTAAACCGCCTTAGCAAAATAGAAGGGGTAGAAATTAAGGCACTTTGTGACCTAATACCCGAACGGGTGGATAAGGTAGTGAAAAGCCTTGAAGGCACTACCCATAAACCGGAAAAATACAGTGGTTCGGCCTATGCATGGAAAAAAATGTGCGACAGGGATGATTTGGACCTGGTGTATATTGCCACACCTTGGCAATGGCATACTCCTATGGCCGTATATGCCATGGAAGCAGGAAAGCATGCAGCGTCCGAGGTACCTGCTGCAGTGAGCTTAGAGGAATGTTGGCAGTTGGTGGAAACTTCTGAGCGCACCAAAAAGCATTGTATGCAACTGGAGAATTGCTGTTATGATTTCTTTGAACTTATGACCTTGAGCATGGCAAGAGGTGGTTATTTTGGTGAAATCATTCATGGGGAAGGTGCATATATTCATGACCTATTGGATCTTAACTTCAACAAGGAAGAAGGTTACCAAGAAATGTGGCGATTAAAGGAAAACTTCAGAAACGGAAATATATATCCTACCCATGGATTGGGACCAATTTGCCAAATCATGAACATCAACAGAGGGGATCAAATGGATTACCTTACCTCACTGTCTAGCCATGATTTTCATATGAGGGATCATGCGGAGAAATTGGCAAATGAAGATTCCTTTTTCAATCAGTTTGCTGCTAGAAATTATAGGGGAAACATGAATACCACCCTGGTAAAAACCAAAAAGGGAAGGTCCATTATGATACAACATGACGTCACCTCTCCCCGACCCTATTCCAGGATTCACCTGGTTAGCGGAACGAAGGGGATGGCTCAGAAATGGCCGAAGGAAGGAGTTTCAAAGGGTCATGGCTGGCTAGATGAAGAGGAGATGAAATCCCTCCAAGAGAAATACACTCCAGAAATTGTGAAAAAGGTGGGGGAAATGGCTAAAAAAATCGGAGGACACGGAGGAATGGATTTCATGATGGACTGGAGGCTGATTGATTGCCTGAGAAACGGGTTGCCTTTGGACCAGGATGTTTATGATGCGGCTTTGTGGTCCTGCATCACTCCCTTAAGCGAATGGTCTGTAGCCAACAAATCCAGTGGGATAGACGTACCAGACTTTACATCAGGTGCATGGAAAGAAAATTCTCCCGTAGAAACCACTCTGAAGGGTGCCGGGACTACGGGTGTCACAGTATAATCCCTGAAAAATTAAAGGC
The DNA here is from genome assembly GCF_003347495.1 of Pleomorphovibrio marinus. Classification (GTDB taxonomy): domain Bacteria; phylum Bacteroidota; class Bacteroidia; order Cytophagales; family Cyclobacteriaceae; genus Pleomorphovibrio; species Pleomorphovibrio marinus. The sequence continues at coordinate 244,455 of NZ_QCXY01000007.1, read as the reverse complement.
TGTCTCCTTAAAAATAGAGAGACAGCCTTTTTTTATTTTATGGATTTAAGCAGTTTTTCATTGAGTGTGATATAGTCAGGGTTTTTTTCCTGTTTAGCCAAGGCCATGGATCTCATGGCTGATTTTTTGGCTTCTTCCTTCATGCCCAGCTTTTGTTCGATTTTGGCCTTTAGATGGACATTCCAATACTTTTCATCTTCCACCACCACCTTTGTGGCCCATTCCAGTGCCTGCTTCAAGTCCTTTTCATTGTTGAAATAATAGGTGGCTGCTTGAAAATACAATCCGGTATTTGCTGGTGTGCCATCAATTACCTGGGCCTTGATTTGTCTCATCACCGAAGGATCCACTTCCGTTTCCAATCTTACTTCGGCTTTGGTTTTTTCCCATGCCAAAGCGATGGTCACTCCGGTATCGGAAATATCGGTGAACCTGATTTCAAAGGTTTCTAATGGATCTTTCAGTTTTTTGCTTGGGACTTTCACTCTTACCACATCATCTTCTTTGCTATACCCTATGGATCCCCATAGCTCTGTGTTCTTCGATAATACCACTGTCCATTCGTTTTTTTCTGGGATGGTGTAAATAGCATATTTACCCGGATCGACTTTTTGGCCTTCCACCATCACCTCGGTATCAAATTCCAGTGTGCTTGCGGCATTTGCCCCCGTTCTCCAAACAGCCCCAAAAGGAACTAGGTCGCCAAAAATTTTTCTTCCCTTCATGCTAGGCCTACTGTACTCCAGGTTAAACTGTGTAAGCCCAGCCATTTGCGCCACTTTACTCGGGGGACTTGCTTGCGGCATTTTAATTTGCGCAAAGGCACCTATTGTACACAAAATCGAAAATTGTAGCAGTAAAATGATTTTTTTTGTATTCATAAATAAATATTGTTAAATTAGTTTTTGATTTCTGAGAGCAAGGATCAATATATTTTAGGATCTGGGGGTAAAATTTATTACATATCTTAACCGACACAAAGGTACAAATAGACCATTAGATTTGACATTAAACCTTTAATGTTCTTAAGGAATTATTCAGGAGTCTCCGTTAGTATTTTTGGTTTTGTCCATTTTGCGGAGATGTAACAAATAATAAAGTGCTTAACACTTTAACTCATTTTGATGGTATGAGCATAGCTATTATCGCGCCAAACAAAGAAGTAAACAATTGGATAAGTGTTTTTAAAACCATTGACAATCAGGTAGATGTAGAAGTATACCCCAATATTACAAAGCCCGAGAAAGTGGATGTGGCGGTAGTGTGGCTACATCCACATGGTTCGCTGATGGATTTTCCCAATTTAAAACTAATATGTTCTATGGGTTCGGGAGTGGATCACATTATTGCTGACCCGGAACTGCCCAAAGGAATACCCATAACCAGAATCGTGGACCCTAGGCTTACCTATTCCATGACCAACTACGTGATAATGGGAATCCTAAATTATCACAGACAAATTTTCAGATACATCAAATACAAAGAGGAGAAAATTTGGGACATGAGCGATCCCGAGATCGACATTACTGTGGGAGTAATGGGTGTAGGGCAGCTGGGTGGGGATGTGTTGGATAAATTGTCTGCCTTAGGCATTCCTGCCATTGGTTATGGCAACAGCCCAAAATCCAATTTTAAGCATTCTTATTATTATGGAAGTCAATTGAATGACTTTCTTTCGAAGGTAAACGTACTGGTTTGCCTTTTGCCCCTGACTGAGAAAACAGAGGGTCGCTTAAATATGGAATTATTTGAAAAATGTACTCCCGGAACTTATTTGATAAACGTGGCAAGGGGAAAACATTTAGTGGAAGAGGACTTAATTAAAGGCTTGGATAAAGAATATCTTTCGGGTGCCATGTTGGATGTATATCGCCAAGAGCCTCTGCCCAAAGAACACCCTTTTTGGGATCATCCCAAAATTATGATGACTCCCCACATTGCCTGCATTACCATGTACCAAGCAGCAGCGCCCCAAATAATGGAAAACTATCACAACCTCAAAAATAAACTGCCTTTCAAAAACCAAGTTAATTCAAGCCAAGGCTATTAAAACCACTGACTGCCATGAAAAGCTTCACTATTGTTTGCCCTACGGATTTTTCTGAATGCTCCTTGAATGCAATAGAATATGCAGCGAAACTTGGGGAAAAATACCAGGCAAAGCTTATTCTTTTCCATGTTCCAAATAGGGAGGATTACCAAAAGCTCGCTGGAAAAAATGGGGATGCCCCGACAATTGCATTTGCAAGAGCTAAATTGATGCAGCTCGTGGATACGGTAAATGAAGAAAGCATTTCTGCTGGGTTAGCTTCCTGTAGTTTTGAAATAAGGGAGGGTGATACCGTAGAAAGCATTCTGCATTTTTCCAATGAAGTAAATGCTGATCTGATTATCATGGGTACGGAAGGGGTCAATGAATTTAAAAAAAATTATGTAGGGACAAGAACCAGCAATTTGGTGGAAAAAACCAACAGAGACGTTTTTGTCATCCCTAGGAAGGTGTTTTTTAAAAACCCCAGAAAATTAGTCTATGCCACCGACTATTTGGAAGAAGACAAACTCGCTATACAAAAGGTAACTCAAATTGCCACTTTTTTTGACAGCGAGATAGATGTACTGCATGTAGGTTCTAGACAAAAATCCATTGACAAGGCACTGCATCAGAGCATGATCAATGAAATCAGCCCATTCCTCCGATATGAAAAAACAAACTTTGTCCTGAAGTCTTACCGTGATGATCCAGGATTGGGTCTTGAAAGTTATCTCATCACCGCAAAAGGGGATATCCTTTTCACTCTTAGCAAAAAGAAGAGTTGGTTCGAAAAGCTTTTTACGAACAACCTGTCCAAAAAAATGTCTTATTTTATAAACAAGCCACTTTTCGTAATCAAGAACGTTTAAATCGCCCGATTAGGAACCGAAAGAAATCCTTCCTTTCCTTTTTGTCCGTGAAAAGCTTGCTTAAGGTTTGCAAATAGGCTGGAAAACTTACTTTCTTTTCTGCTTCGTTTTCAGGTTCTTCTGATGCTGTGACCGGCAAAGGTTCATTTGATTCTTTATTTATCTCTGGAGTATATCCCACTAAATCATCCGCCTGCTTAAAACTTTGCTTGGACTTTTGCTTGTAACCCATCTTCTCTTCAACCAATCCCTTATTATTCATGGATATGGCATCCTCCGGATCTAAGTCAATGGCCTTTTCATAGTCTATTATTGCTCCCTCTAGGTCACCTAAGCGGTCTTTAAGGTAAGCTCTGCTGGAATACCTGTAAGGATTATTCGGGTCTAAATTCACGGCTCTATCCAATTCGGAAAGTGCTTCCTCATTCCGCTTTAACAAGTGGAGTACCACCGCACGATCACTCATTAGGTTAGTATCAAATGGGTGTTTATTTACCAAGAAGTCAAAATCCTGGAGTGCCTCCTTAAACTTTCCAATTCTGCTGTAAACTCTGGCTCTTTGGACCAAGTATTCAGGATGATTGGGGCTTTGCTCCAAAAGTTCATTAAAAATCACCAAAGCTTCTTCAAAAGCACCCTCTTTATATTTCGCTATTCCTATCTCTTGTTTTTCCAATGCTCTAAAGTTGAAGGTTATGGTATTAATACAAAATTTAGGTTGGTTTTGTTTCCTTGATGCTTATGGATATAAATTCGGTACTTCAAACTATATGGTACAGAAATTGCCTAAATTTCAAAAAAATTTACTCTATATATTGGTGTTCTTACTATGATTATTGCTTTTAGACCTATTTTTATCCTGATTCTTAGCATCGGCTTCCATTTGGGTGCCCATTCCCAATCCACTGAATTTTCTGGGGGATTGACTTATTCTTCCTTCCTGGGAAATGAAGCGGAGTTCTGGGCCCCAAGTTTTGGCTACCAGTTTGGTGTTCAACTTTTCGATGAAGTACCCTACACCATGGACAGCCAGGCCTATGGTATCAGTTTGGGGTTCTTCCCGTTTCAAAACAATACTTCCAATGTGGCAGCTATAGTGGATTCTGGCTACTACAGTAGCTTTTTGGTAGAAACTGCTTTTACTTATAGATATGAGCGATTTATTTCTGACTACTTTTCGGCATATGCAGGTTCGGACGTTGGTTTCCAATTTGTAAACCTGAGAAACCAACAGGGTTTGATACTCACTTCTATTCAAACCCGACTGATGCTTGCCCCAAAATTAGGAGCAAATGTAGAGTTTAATGAATACCTTGCCCTGTATTTAGAAGGTAGGTATAACCTGTCTTTGGGGCTATCCAATCCAGAAATGGAGGTTCAATACTCAAGTTGGCAACAAATGTGGAATATTTCCACAGGTTTTCGGTTTAGGTTCTAATTTACCGCTTTTGGAGATTTTAAATAGGCTACCAAATTTACTATTTCCTTTTCTTTCATATGTTCAAAGAGGCCCGGGGGCATCATGGATACGTCGGTCACCTCCCGAGATTGGATAGAGGATTTATTGATTACCACTGGATCCTGACCCACCACCCTCAAAACCAACTGACGTTGGTTTTCATTAACTACATTGCCGGTATAGGTTCTACCGTCCCTGGTGGATATCACCACCATCCTGTAATCGTCTTGAATCTCTGCGCTTGGCTCCAGTACATTCAGTAGTATATAGTCCACGTCTGTGCGGTTTGATCCAGTAAGGTCAGGTCCCAAATCACTTCCTTCTCCAAACATTTTGTGACAACCCCCACAGGTACGTGAAAACAACTGCTTTCCTTCTAGAAGATTTGCCTCAGCCAATGCATTTTCCGTAAGCATGCCTCTGTACTTTTCATAGGCTTCTTCATCATGTGCTACCTGCTCAATTGGTCCCCATATTTCAATAAACCCGCTGCCTACCACTCTTAATAATTGCCTGGCAACATTTGCCGGAATTTCCCGCTTTGGAATTTTATTTGCCTTGATTTCCTGCGCCAACATATTGCCAAATCTTGGCCTGCTCGATAGGGTCTGAACCACTTCGAAACGCTCCTCGGCATCCCATTCTTCATATCTTTCTATCAATACCTTCCCCAATGATTCCTGATCGAAAGAAGCTACCGAACGGATAGCAGGCTTCCTCAGGGCTTTTTCGTCCAGAAGCGAAGGAAGGTAATCTGCCAACTCTTTTCTTTGCTGAGCACTCAAGGCACGTAAAGCCTTTTTCCTGTCCTCTACACTGGCATTTTGGTCTTTAAGGATAGAAAGGGATCTTTGGGTAGCTTCGGCATCACCAAAAAGCTCAGCAATTTGCTGGGAGAGCTCTGCTGTTTTTGGGTTATTTTGTAGTTGCTTTGACAGCCTTGACCAGTTTGAAGGCACTTTTAGATCTGTTCTGCCCTCCATACCAGACAACATTCCCTCCAATAGCCATTTTTGGTTTATGCTGCTTTTTTCTATAGCCGTCACCAAGCGTTCAAACTCGTCGGCATCCACAGCCCTTCTGGCCATGAAATTAGCCAGTAAAGGTATTTCAGCCCTCAATGTAAGATCCATGAACTTTTGCGTATCCTTTTTGATAAGATTTTCGATGCCAAACCATATCATTTTTGGTAGATTATGATCCTCGGCGTCTTCTGATTTTGTTACTAGATGGTTGGCGATATCCCATTGAGCATTTTGGGGAATTCGCTGAAGGCTTTGTGCCAGGTATAACCTGACTACAGCTGATTGGTCAGATCTGGCCATTTGCGCAAATCTTTCCAAGGCTTTGGGTGGGGTGGGTTTATCTTCGCACAAAAACTGTATGGCCCAGCTCCTAATGTATTCATCCTTATCCTCAGTTGCCTTGAGCATGGAGGTTGCATCCATGTTCCCGGTAATATGCAAAGCCCACATGGCCCTTAACCTCCAATCCGGATTCTCATCGTTCCGGTAGATTTCTTGCAGCCTATCCAAGGCATTTTTCTTCATTGTAGAGTTGACAGCTCTTTTTTGAAGTATCCCTCTAGCTCTGCGTGCATGCCAGTCACTTTCATTCGTTTGGAGATTTACCAGCTCCAGATCCGTGAAATTGTTTAAGTCGCTGAACCTACCTTCCCAATTTTTAGCACTTGAGTTTTCGGGCATAATCCGGAAAACCCTTCCGGTTTCCTCGTTGAGAACCTCCTGCCCACATATGTCCGCATCATGCCAATCCAGAACGTATAGCCCCCCGTCAGGGCCAATTTCCATACTAAACCCCACCCACTGGGCATTATTGGCCATCATAAATTCATCCCCATCCTTACCGATATAACCAGAACCCTCTTTGACCAAAATATCTGACAGAACGGCATGTTCGTGGATATTTGCCATGAAAATCCTTCCATATTCTTCCTTTGGAAATGCGTCGGACTGATAAATTCTTGCACCACCATGTGCAGATCTGTGCCGGTGGTCGGCAATCGTTTTAATATCCTCATATACATAAGGATTAAAATGCTGCCCACCCTGCCGGTGATAAATGCCTCCTGGAATCACATGCCATAAATGAGGGATCACACAGGCCGTTATGAAAAGTTGCCCCTTATGATCATAATCAATTCCCCATGGATTGCTAAAACCGTGAGCCACTACCTCAAAGTCCTTTTTAGTGGGGTGAAACCTCCATACTCCCCCATTGATATCTACCCCATCCCCCTCCAAAAGATCCTCAGGAAAGGGATCATTATGATAATAGAGCTTGGTATCGGGGCCTGGCTTCCGGATCTTTGAAGGGGTAGCAAAACCCTGTAATCCATATAACCACCCATCCGGCCCCCAATGAAGGCTGTTTAGGGTCTCGTGCCTATCCCTTATTCCCCACCCTGTGAGGAGAATTTCAATTTCATCCACATCTGCCCGGTCATCGCCATCCCTATCTGGCACAAATAACAAATTAGGAGGGGCTCCGAGGTACAGTCCGTCAAAACCCACTGCCATAGCTGCGGGAAATGCCAATCCTTCTAAAAAAACCTTGCTGGTGTCCGCTTTTCCGTCACCATTGGTGTCCTCAAGGATCAATATCCTAGAATTACCTGCGCTGGAAAAGCCGTGTCCCCTAGACTCATAGTCCTTGTTTTCAGCCACCCATAGCCTTCCCTTATCGTCCCAGCAAAATGCCATAGGCTGGGTAATCATCGGTTCGGAAGCAAATACATTCACATTAAAACCATCCTTCAAGGTCATTGCATCCACTGCCTCCTCAGGATTCAGGAATTTAGCCTGCCTTCCTTCCTGCTGAGCGATCCTCCATAGTGCGGTTGTACTACCTTTCCCTTCCCCAAATTGATTCCAGGCAGCATTTAGCTCCATATCGTCCCTTTTGCCAGTATAGACAAGCAAACGGTGCTTCAAGTTCAAGATTTCTCCTTTTTCTATCCCCCAATCCGAGCCTCTAGTGAATGCCGGGCCAACACCTAGTTGGCCGTCAACCCTCCATTTCTGGGGATAACCCTTGTTTTCAGGATGGTCAAAAATGGCCACATTCAGGTAATCCTCCCTGCCTTCTACCTGCATACCCACATTTACCCACATGGCCGCTTGTCCTTCTGCCTTGTCATTTCTTTGCCTGGCGGCATTTACCACTTCTCCGTCAATGCTTTCCTCCCAAGGCATTCTCAAAAACAGACCCCCATAATCGTATTTGCCTATAGTGATGTTTTGCAATGCCACCCCCTTCCACTCCAGATCCAGGAAATATTTTCCATCTTTCTCCACCATACTCCAATTTTGGGTTTCCAGCATCATTGGCTCTCCATCCTCATCTAATAAATGGTATAAGGTTTGCCAAGTCACTTCTTCCCCTTCCTTCTCAATGGTATTTACAGCTACCCTTTTCCAATAGCTGCCTTCCGGATGATGGAAAAAATCCCTTCCATTTACATTGGTGAAGCCCCAATAAAGCCCGGTCTGATGCAAATGATGCCCTGGACTGTACTCTGTGGCGTATCCCTTCCCGTCAGGAGAAAGAATCGGGTGTATGTAAGGGCGGAAGTCCTCTTTGGCTTCCTGAGTAAGTAAAGCCTCCTTACCATTTTGCCTAAATACTTGAATGGATCCAGTAGCTTCATCTTGTTCTAGCTTTAATGTAGAAATCCCGGTTGGTTCCCCCTGGGTCTCTTCTGTATTCCCATTGCCACAAGAACTTATAAGAAGAATTATCAAAAAACCACAGAATTGGCGGAAAGCTTTTATGAAATAGGTCATTTGGGAAATTATATTTTCGGCGTAAAATAGAAGAATTCCTTCACAAAAAAAACTTTAAAATGATGGCTGGAAACTGGTTAATGGGACCTATGTCTTTTCCAATTTAATTTAACGGGGTTGGTAACCATGAAACTTTCCTGAATTAAAATTTGGATCTAATGGGATTTTACCTTAATTTTTATAGACATATACTTTTAATACCTACTATTTATGTTAAATACAACCGTTCCTAATACCAAGAGAAAAACAAGGGTTTCCTGGGCATTGGCCCTTATCGTTTCCCACCTCATCTTTAACAGGAAAAAATTGCCCGATTCGGTGGAAATGCTGGATACTTCCCTTACGTACAACTGCACCCGGGAGCAGAGAAACCGATGGGTGAAATTTATTAATACCATTGTACATCCAAGATGGTTTCGCCGCATGATAGAAAACAGGTTGAATAAGGGTCTGCCCACTCATGAAAGGATATTCTTGGCCTTGGATAGGGAATATTCCCATAGCAAAATCTTTCGCTACGATTCCCGTAAAAGACAAAGGTGGAGCAACTGGTATGGAAATCACTTTTCGGAGCCTAAAAAATGTTTTGTCGCTGGTGGTGGGGATTTTGAAAATTTTGGTCGCCTAAAAGGATCCCGGGAGAAAGTTGATTTTAAGGGCTTGGTTGAATTGGTAGGAATAGTGAAACAAGCGGAAAGTAAAGGAAGGCAAGTAAAGGCCATGGGTTCGGGACATGCCCTGACCCCCCTGGCACAAAGTGATGAGTATTTGGTTTGCACCCATAACCTGAACCTCACCCAGCGCCTTGCAAAAGAGGCCATCAAGCCCGAATACCTGGACGGTTTCGAGCAATCGGTCCACTATAACAATACGACCTCCGTAGAGAAATGGTACTTGTTTGAAACCAGTGGTGGCACCAAACTACATCACTTGATTGAGGAGTTAAATAATCATTGTGGTGGCCTTGCCCTGATCAATCAGGGTGGTTCTAGTGTTCAATCCATCACCGGTGCCATATCCACTTCCACCCATGGATCCGGTATGGAAATAGGCCCATTCCCGGCTTTTGTAAAATCAATCACAGTGGTGGGAAAAGGGGGTAAGATTTTTCGCATCGAACCCAAAAATGGGATCACTGATCCCCAGGCTTTTCAACTTTGGAAAGAAGACCAAATGGAGAGTTTGGTGAATGCCGTGGATGAGTACGAAAAAGAATGGAAATTCGAAATGGACGAGTGTGGGGATGAAAGCGAGAGAACCCAACTGGCGAATGCCCAGCGGCTCCAAATTGAAGACCTGGATATATGCCTCGTTCAGAATGATGAAGCCTTTCGTGCTGCTCAGGTCGGCATTGGAGCTATGGGTGTGGTTTTTTCCCTGATCATAGCCGTCCAGCCACTATACTACCTTTATGAAGAAAGAAAGATTTTCGATTGGGAGCTGGTAAAAAAGGAAATGGAGGCTTGGGACCTTAGGGCCTATGCCAATCGGCACAGGCATTTTGAAGTATTGATCAACCCCTATGAAACAAAAAATGAAGCAGGGGAAACCATTCCCAGAAAATGCCTGGTTACTACCCGAAATTATGCAGAGAAAGAAATTATGGAAAGGGAGATCAAAGGAAAGCACGAAAGGAATTATCTCTCCTCGCTGATCTCGGGGATCTCTATTTCTGGTAGACTATCTCCATGGGTATTTAACCGGGGAAGCCAAAACATTCCCAACATGATCAACAATTCCTTACAGAGAATTGAGGATCATAAAGAAAAAGGAGGAGGATACCTGGATTTGGCCAACCTGGTACTGGACCAGGGTCTTGGGGAATTAAAGTTTTACGGCTATGCGATAGAGTTTGGCTTTCCCCTAGACAAAGTGATTGTCGCAGTGGAAAAAATTCTGGAGGTTTGTCAGGATTCCGCCGAGTATGATCATTATTTGGCAGCACCCTTCGCGTTAAGGTTTGTCAAACACTGTCCTGCACATCTTTCCATGATGCAACAGGGGAATGTCTGCATGATCGAATTGGTAAGCGTAATGGGGGTAACGGGTACCATATCATTAATGAAAAAATTGGAAAAGGAAATGCTAAAGTTGGGGGGTGTGCCCCATTGGGGCCTTTCCTTGTTGCCTTGGAACGGGAAAAAGGTCCGAAAAGCTTTTCCTATGTTCGATAAGTGGAAAGTCCAGCAAGCAAAATATGCTGGAAATACCTTTTTGAACCCTTTCTTGGAGGAGTTGATGGATTATGATCTTAAAGCTGCCAACTCTTGATAAACCCTTCTTCTGGCTTGGTTGAGTTCTCCTACTGGCAGGTGGTCCTTTAGGCCAATCCAGGGGGAAAATACCAGTTTGTCTCCAAAGGCCCTCCTATCCGAAGTGTCAAATTCCTGTTTGGGAATTTGGAGATCGGCTAAAGGGATAAAGGGGGCTTCCCAAACCTTTGAAGTATTTTCCAAGGGTTGTTTTTTTTTAGACTCATGGACCTGTACTCCCAGAATAAAGTAATAATCTTTTTCTCCTAAGTCCATGACCAGTTGTTCCCGAAGAAAGTTTTCTCCTTTGGGCTTGTTAAGGGTATAACCCAAATGGTTTTTCTTTGGTTTCAGTATAAATTTGACATAGGCGGCAGGACCTAGGCAAAAAGCAGCACCAGAAAAATAAGTTATTCCCAATAAGTTATCGTGCTTTTTGGCATATTTAAAAGTCAAAAATATACTTCTCCAATGAAGGGGATTAATGGCAAACCACAAGCGCTCCCAAAATCCGAATAAAACGGCTTTTATGGCCTTTTTGTACAATCCTGTATTCCAAGTAGAAAGAATAGGACTGCTGGTCAACAAAAAGTTTTGTGTTGGAATCCCCAATGGGTCCGCATCAAGTTGCTCTCCCTCTACGTCTAAAACCTTAATGGCCAAACCCCTTCCCGAACTGTTGGTGTCGGATTGGGACTTTGGGGGGGCATTGGATAACCTCAGCCATGCATCATAATTTCTTTCTTCCCTAAAAATTCCGTGACGTAGGTGTGGGGCTATGTCCGCCCTAATTTTAAGTGTTGCTTTCAGGCATCCATGCATTTTGGGGTGGAAATTCCTTTTGATGGCTCCTTGAGCATAGTTTTCATTCAGAAACCTTTTCATGGTCTGAATGATCTCCTCTGTATTTTCTTCTGCTTTCTGGTTCATCTTATTCCAAGGCTTTTGACAAAAACTTCATCGCCCTCATACCCGGCACAAAAAAATAGGCTCCTCCCCTCACCTTGGTGAAATTCGGTAGCTTTTCATACTTTTTCCGTACAGGAAATTGAGGTACAGAGAATTCATCAGTTTTAAGGTTCCCTTCTTGGTAATGATTGCCAATTATAGGGTCTGCATCCTGGTCAAGTCCCCCAAACTTGTGGAAGTTCACCCAACTGTTTTGGACAAACTCAAACTGCCTCCTGATATCGGTGACGAGGCAGATAAAATGGAGGCCGCGTTCCTCCCCATCATCCGCTTTCATCATCATTTTTAAGGGGTCTATATCTGCTTCCAGCGGCTTACCATATGGACGTCCCTTTCGCAACATCCTATGTTTACCTGCCATCTCTTTTGAATCTTTTGCATTTGTTTCTGTCACCAGGTGATCTCTTGGGTTGGTTCTTCTGATATGTGCACCTATAGGGCATTTTAAACCCAGTTTGTCTTCCTTCCAAAAGTTAAAGTCATTTTCCTGAGATAAATCCATGTTTGGCCCATCCGGACAAAGGGTTAATGGACTACCATCAGGCCATCTTCCCACCATCTTGCTGGCTAGCAAAATGGCCTCTTCCTCAGAAATAGTCTTAGTTTTCATATACTCCCAAAAAGCCACAACATCCTGCTGCATTTGCCTGAATACCAAGTAGCTCCCATTTTTTCCAAGATCTTTTCTCTGTTTATTTTCGTAGGAAATAGGTAGTAAATCCATAGAATCCTCCTGCTCCGCCACAGAGGGACTTAAGGGATATTCATCATAAAGATCCCTGTACCCCAGGAAAAATTCGCCAGCAGGAAAATCTCCTTCTTGGTATGTTTTGGCCAGTTCCTTGATCCGAGGTTGAGAGATATCGTCCCGGAAGCCAAAGTGCTCTTTATGATCCTGCAGCAATGCCGTTGGAAGCGAATGGAGTAGTTTCACTCCAAACCTTTCCATCCTTTCCTTTTCCCTGTCCAGAATCTTTTCCATCAGCTCATGGTCTTTGGCAAATACCATCAGTAAAAGATCCACCTTCTCTCCCCCTGGTTGCCCCCAATCCCAATTTCCCGCGGAAAATTCACCTTTGTCCCCCAATACAAATTGCCTGTGTGGCTCTGTCATTCCTTCCTTGAATTCCCTTAAAAATGTAGAAAAGTCCTCTTCATTTATACCTAAAGTCTTTATTCCCGAAGCTGTCAGGGCAAAATTCATGGCTTGGTCCTTTGGCTTGACCAAACCATTGGTTATTAATAGATGCATGTCCTTCAAATAGGATTTAGCCAATTTTCTATCTTCGAAGCCCAAGAGCAGGTACTTGGCTTCGGGCAGAGCTCCGTAGCCCCTGATAAGGATTCCCTGCATATCGTGTAGTTCAAGGTCGGATCCGTGGATTATAGTCTCAATAGCCATCTTCGAATTTCATGTTCCTTCATTTTTTTATGCAATCCTAAGCGAAAAGCCCTGTTGTTTTTCAGGTTTTCCACACTTAAATCGGTATTAAAGGCATACCAGAACCTGGTTTTGAACTGGAATGACCTCACTCCCTTCATATAGTCTTTTCTATAGTTTTCACCCCTTTTTATCAGCCAGGTAGTTTTTGGGAAACCCATCACGTGGCTGAAAATCACCGCTAGGTTTCGGGACCTTTGTTCGCTATCCACAAAATCATGTGCATATGCCTCTGACTGGTTGTCAAAAGTGGCGATAAAAACCAACCTTTTACCGCCGTCTAGCTGAAGCCATCTGGCCGTATGTACCGTGGGTATATAGGTGAAATAGCGGATCATTGCTACCAACCGCAAAGAAACAGCAAGAAAGACTCGCCTGAACTTCCCGGGTTTAAGGGGCGCAATGACTGTCATTTCGTTCACTACCTTATTTTTTTCCCTGGAAACGATTTCTAGATAGTCTTTATCATTAATCACCTGTATCGGAGGAGGTTCTATGTTCTCCTCTTTTCTAAGCAGTACCAAAAGAAGGAAAATGGACACGATAAAGAAAGGAAACAACCAAGCCAACAGGACCCAGCTACCCAGGTTCCACCAAATGCTCACCAAAGCAATGAAAAGGGAAAGCACCATCAACAACCCAAACAACCCCAGGGCGGAAAGCATGGCCCATTTACTTCTTCCTAGGCCTTTGGGTTTTTTCATCGCCCAATTATAGTTGGGGTCTTTTTCTACGGCATTTTCAATCCTGTCTTTAATTTCCTGGGGTGTACTTGTTCCAAAGTTTGGATCCTGAAGTTGCTTTTCTACCCATCCGTAGACCCATTCCCTAAGATTTTTTTCCGGAATTACCTCCTTTGGAGAAATAAATTTGAAACCGGAATAATAGGTGTTGAACTTGCTACTTTTAGCCAAAAACCTAACCAAGGACTTGTTGGTGATTTGCTCTTTGGGGAATCCTACAGTAAAGGCGAGTACCTGTCTCAATTCCTCCCCTATTGCTTCTACCAATACTTGAAGGTGCTTTCTCTTCGATCCTACGTAACTGCTCATCAACAAAATCCTTGCAGGAAGTTTTTCCTTTTCGGCATATACCTGAGGGGGTACTCCCAGCCAACTGATGAAAAAGGTGTCGGGTAGCGATTCTTTGGAAGGCTGCTGCCGGTTAAAGGCCTCCAAAAGCTCATTTACCTGTTCCAAGTGGTTTTCTTCCACCTTAAAGGATAAAGTAAGGCCTCTGTGAATTAAAGACATATCGTTGGGGTTAACGATAAGAAAACTAGTAAAAAAATGGTAGAAAATAAACAGAAACTAAAAAATAACCCAATTAATTTTCTTGAAAACCCAAAACAGGGGAATTTACTTTCTGTTACACCTAATGTATGTCCTTCATCTGTTTATAATTGTCTTTTTTCAATGGTCAGACCTAGCTGCCATGCCTTTGGTAGGTAAACCGTCAGGCAGGGAGCTTGCCCCTGCCTGACCCGAACTCGCTTCGGGGAACTGGTTTCGGGAGGATCTCGCACTCTTAATCATCTTCTAGTGACAGGTCACTTAAAATTTAATAAATATTAATTAAGTCCTAAAATCCGTTGGATTTTAGGAAATTAGAATGGGAAGACCCTAAGGAGTCTTCCCATTTGTATTAAGATGCTAATCTTTTGCTAAGGTGCACTATAAACTAACTCAATATAATTCTGTAAACCTTTTTTTAGGATTAAAACTCGGATTAAAGAATGTCAGGGCCTATCCCACCAAACCCTCGTTTCCAAATTATCAGGACCTTGTCTACTTATTACTTGAGAAAGATTTCCCTGGTTTATGGCAATTTCCAAATCCGGATAGGTCAACCTCCTAATAAAATCTTCATTGAGGAGTTCACCACCAGGATAGGGATTAGGAGTTAAGTCAGGATATCCTGTGCGTCTAAAATTGGCAAATGCTTCGGCTCCATTCAGAAATGAAGCCACCCAATACTGAGTATTTACCATCTCCATTTCCTTTCCTGATTCCAGGGGATGGGATTGAATAAAATTGGAGATTTCTTGACTTGAAATGTAGGCGTTTTCATCATAAAGTTCCATTTGCTCCATATGAGCTGTAATTCCATTTCTGTAATGTTGGTGAATATCTCCATTAGCCCAACCTCTGTGAATGGCCTCAGCAAGCAATAACTGTGTTTGGGCATGGGTGACCAAAAAACAAGGGGAGTTTAATTTTGCCAACCGGGTACGGTCAACCTGTGAAAACTCATAAAAACTTACTAATCCCAATTCATTCAAGAGCGGTGGAATGGAGTTGTTGTCATACCCCATAGGCATCCCAAGTTGTACCTTTGGATCTCTGTTGGCCCTATTCTCTTGTTGCTGAGGACCACTTGCAGCTCCAACATACCTTACTGCGATTGAGCCTAACCTTGGGTCATTGTTTTCCATCAGGAAATTTACAAAATTAGCAGTAAGGTAATAATTGTTTGCTTCCGTTCCGTTTAGCCAACTTCCAGCAGGGTTGGTGTAGTTCGCATCGTGACGTATAACCACATTATCCTCGTTGGATTGCATCAGCCCCCCGTTAATAGCTTTAGTAACATATTCTCTGGCAAGGTTGGGGTCCACTTTAGTAAGTCTCATGGCTGCCCTGAGCATTAGTGAATAACCAAACTTCCTCCATTTGTCAATATTCCCAGCGAACAAAACATCCCCTGAAAAAACCTGTCTGCTGGTAGTAAGTGCAGCACTAGCCTCCTCCAATTCACGCAGAATTTCCCTGTAAATTTGTTCTTGAGTATCGTATTCCGGTAGGGTAGCTCCCTCCAAAAAACCCAAACCAGCCTTGGAAAAGGGGACTTCCCCATGAGTGTCTGTAAGAATCATTCCCGAAAATGCCCTCCATATCCTCGCCATGTTATACAGATTAGACAAAGATTCATCATTTCTGGTGGCATAAATACATTCCATTGTGGATTTCAAAACCGTACGATAAAACTGAACCCAAAATCCAGGTCTACCCCTATTCTCCTGATTAAAGTTACCTCCTGCTAAGGTACTTCCGTTCGGAGTTACTACCTGTTGAATAATTGCCAACTCAAAAATGAAAATGGAAGTAGAGAGTGAAGAATGGACGATTGCATGATTTAGTAAGTAGTTAGGATTCACTTCTGTTGGGGCTACTGGATTTATGTTGAGCTCATCAAAGTCACTGTCGCAACTACTCCCTAGACCCACAAAACAAAATAAGAATGCGATGGATTTTATTGTATTTTTCATGATTTCTAAGCTTTAGGATCAAAATCTGGCATTTAGGTTAAAACCAACACTCCTGGCTAATGGCATACTGGTTGATTCCAGTCCTACCAAGTTGTCAGATCCGGAGTGCAACTGTTCTGGGTGGATATTGGGTACCCATTTTTTAAGTAACAATACGTTGTTTGCCACAGCATTGAGCCGGAGTCCCTTCACAAAGAAGTTGTCAGGGAGCAACCGAGTAAAGTCATAGCCAGCGGTTACCTGACGCAACTGCCAAAAGCCTGCATTATAGATGAACTCTTCTCTTATAGCATTGGCAGCAACTGTTTCATAGTACATTTGAATCTCAGTTTGAGTGGTGTTGGCTTCTCCATTCTCATTTACCCCATCACCTATCACAAACCCATTTTCCCTACCCTCAAGTGTAGCTTTGTGCAAGCCATGCCTCCATACATTGAAATTGGTGAAAGAGTGCATTTTGTGCCCAAGTTTGAAGTCAATTAAAAAGGACATGTTTATTCCCTTGTAGTTGAAGGCATTATTGAAACCACCTACCCATACAGGTATCGCAGTTCCGAAATTCATCATTTGGGCCGAGCGAAGAGGCCTACCGTTGGCGGAGGAAAACACCTGTCTTCCCTGCTCGTCCCTGAGGTAGCCAAACCCATAAAGCTCACCCATGGGCCTTCCCACTACATGTCGTATTTCTGCTCCAATTCCACCGACCGTTATGGTGGTATCCCCTGGGGTAAGCCCCAATGTCAATACTCTGGTCCGATTATAGGAACCATTGAAGGTGAAATCCCATTGGAAACTATTCGTCCTCACCGGCACAAGGTTCAGTAACATTTCCATTCCATAATTTTTGCTTTCGCCCACATTGATCAGGCTGTTGGTATATCCAGAAGCATCGCTAATCTGGGCGGCAAGAATTTGATCCAAGGTTACTTTGTCGTAATAGGTGAAATCCAACCCAATCCTGTTATCAAAGAGTTTCAACTCTAAACCTATTTCGTATTCCTTCACCCGCATGGGTCTAAGGTTAGGATTGGGAACAGTATTGGTGTTTACAAAAGCCAAAGGCTGTAACTGACCCAAAGGGTTTGCAAAAAGGTTATTTGCCACTCCAAAGAAGAGGTTATTGGAATAAGGCGGAACATCAGTATCGCTTCCTACCTCTGCATAAGCTGCTCTCAGTTTACCGAAATTAACCCAATCCGGAAATCGTTCAAACCACTGGGAAAAAACGAAACTCCCGGTCACGGAAGGATAAACTATGCTTCGGTTTTCGGGAGACAAGGTAGAAAACCAATCGTTCCTGCCCGTCACGTTTAAAAACAGATAGTCCCTGAATGAAAATTCCGCGGCCCCAAAAACCGAATTCACTTTTCTCTCCGATAGCAGGTAAATCGGGTCCTTTACCCTTCCGTTTTGAACAGTGTAGAGGTCTCTGATCACAAAGTCTGTAACAGCCACACTGTTGGTTTCAAAACTCCTGTACATAGCATTGCCACCCAAGGTAAGGTCTATATTGAAATCACCGAAGCCCCTGTTGATACCAATCAAAAGGTCAGCGTTGGTTTCATTAGACCTCCTATTGTCCTGCACATACCTTCCATTTTCAAAACCGGGAGGGGCAGGTGGCAGTGAGGCCAAGCCCGTGGGGAAATTAAATTCCTGATCCCTTACAAAAAAATCCTGTGCCACTCTACCTTGCACATACAACCAGTCGGTAAAATTATACTTGAGGGCAATATTTCCAAAAATCCTGTTTCTCTTAATCTTCTCAAATCTCTCATTGATAGACATATATGGATTTGTTCTGTTCCTAAACCTGGACCAAATAAATTCGTTCCCGTCTTCGTCCAACCGTTTTTGCTCTAAAAGATCCAAGGGCATGGAATTAGACAAGGTATAAACGACAAATGCTGTACTGATGTCCTGTTGGGCCACAATGGGAGGGTTTCGATTTTCCTCTATGGAGTAATTGATGTTTCCCGAAACGTTTAGCTTTGAGGTTACGTCTTGGGTGAAACCCAGGTTTACTGTTCGCCTGTTGAACCGTGAATTGGGTTCTATCCCCTCATTATCCATATTTGCCAATGACAGGTTAAAACCTCCCCGATCCGACCTAGAAGAAAGGGTAAGGGTATTGGTTAGCGTATGTCCCATTCGATAAAATTGGTTGATCCTGTTTCGAACGGGCACATAAGGAACTTCCACTCCATCAAACAAAATCTGTGTCATGCCTGGTTGAAATCTCTCCCCAAAACTCCACACCCCGGAGGTGGGGTTAGCGGAAGTTGGCCTAATGCCATTTTCCCCTTGTCCATACTCGTATTGAAAATCCGTATAATCCAAGGGTGAATCAGCAGTGAAGTTCGTGTTCCATTCCACACCAATACCATCAGCCACCCCTTGGTTCTTCGTATTAATCATGATCACCCCATCCTTAGCACGAGAGCCATAGAGCGCGGCGGCGGCAGCCCCTTTCAATACCGTCATGGATTCAATATCGTCAGGATTAATACTTGATAGGCCATCCCCACCATCAGCATTATTACCCATCCTATTACCCACGTTACCTGCCACACCAAAATTGGTGTTATCGATGGGCATGCCATTTAAAACGATTAAGGGATTGTTTTGTCCTCCCACAGAAGACTGTCCCCTGATCCTAATCTTACTGGTACCCGCAGGACCAGTGGCCAAAGAGCTAATGTTTACACCTGCAATTTTACCCTGAAGGGCGTTCATAAAATTTGGGGTCCTGTTTACATTGATCTGATCCGCAGTCACCGAGGAGGTGGCATAACCCAGTCGCTTGGCTTCTCTCTTGATTCCTAATGCAGTAACCACCACTTCTTCTAGGGATGCCTGATCTTCTTTTAGGGTAATGGAAAAGGAAGTTTGATTTCCAACTGTAATCCGTTGGGATTGATATCCAATGTAGGATATAAAAAGAACTGCCTCATCTGGTACTTCCAACAAAAAATTGCCGTCAATATCTGTTGCCGTACCGATATTGGTTCCATCCACCACAATGGTGACACCGGGAATTGGATTTCCCATTTCATCTTTAACCGTACCAGAGATAGTTTTCTCCTCCGTACTCACTTTTACCGGATCAAGGATATGAGCATGACCGATGCCAACAATCGCATTAGCATTGGTAATCAAAGCAATCATCCAAGCCCAATGGGTAGGAATTGTAATTTTTTTTTGTAATAATGTTTTCATGGTTACATGGATTTTTTTGTTAGAAAAACCCATGCTGGTATTTACTTAATTCTGATCAAAAAAAATTTAAAAAAATCCTTATATCCAAATTTTTTGATCGCCTCCAGACAAATTTATAAACCAATTGACCTAATTTTCTTGGTGGCAAGGTATAGATGGTGTTCAACTGTTCTTTTTGAAATATTAAGACGCAATGAAATTTCTTCACTGGACATTCCCCTTAACCGATTAAGGTTAAAAACCATTTGCTGAGTTTTAGGCAGCTTATTGACCAGATGTATGAGCTTTGACAAATATGATTCGTAATTATTCAATTCATCTTCTATAAAATCTTCCCAAACAAGAATTTCATTTTGGGTTTCATCCAAAATAACAAACCTTTTATTTTCCTTTATGTAGTTTAAGAAATAATTTTTTACCGCAGCTAGTAAATAGGCTCTCAGGTTTTTTTTAATCTCCAATTTGTTTCTCTTTTCCCACATGATTATGAAAACCTCCTGTACCGCTTCATCTGCCATATTGGTGTTCTTAAAAATTTTCCTGGAAAAGGAAGTCATTAACCCAACATACCGAAAGTACAAAAGCTCAAAAGCCTCTCTTGAGTCTTTCTTCAGCAATAAACATAATTCTAGGTCAGTAAATTGGGAGATATGTTTCACTTTTGGGCTTATTATCAGAAAAACATTTTGTTCACTGAAATTTACCAGTATTTTAGAAAAGTAAAAGAAATCTAAACAAAAAAAGTATTCTAGTATAAAAAATCAGATACAGGATTACTCATTCAACCCCCAATCATATTTCAAGTATTCCACCTTAGCATTCTCCCGAATTTGTACCTCGCTATACCGGTTGAGATAGGCAATGAGGTTTCCCTTTTTGGTGAAATCCCCCTTAAACCAATTGAAAATTGCAGAAATTTCAATCTTATCCTTCCCCATGTTATTCCAACGAGGATGGTTGATAAACCAACGGGCTTGTTCTTCCAGTTGTTCCTCCAGATTTTCGGCAACATATGCCTCTACTCTTAGCGGGGGACAGGAATAGGAAGCACAGTTTATGGCAAAATGTATCCTTGGCTCCTCAAATTCTTTTCTCAAAACTTTATGCTCAATTTGGTCCAAGTTCATGGGCTTTCCTCCTATGCTAAAAAACTTCTTGTGCCAAACAGTACGTACCATAGGTATGGAAAGGGTCGGATCTAAATCCCTGATACTTTCCACCGGATAATTATCTGCAATTAACTTTACGGTAAAGGCATTGTAGGCATTGATCCAATAGGCAAGCTGCTCTGCTTCAGTCCATCTATCCGGATCAGGTGCTTTTTCAGAAAGCAGATTCAGGTATTCCTGAAGCTTTTCCATTTCCCTAATAAACCCGGGGTAATCTACTTTGCCTTCTTTATCCACGTGGGCTTTCAACAGTTGGTCCCACAGTTGGTGGGATGGTGGTGGGCTATCGCTACTAGGCGTAGAATGGCAAGAAAAGCAGACCAGGGCCATCATTGCCATCACAAAGTGCTTCCATTTGTTCGCCTGTAGAGCGCTTCTTAAAAATTGAATCATATTACTTATTTCCTTCTTGACCCTAAGGGTTTCCCGAACTCCTAAGGTTTTTCGTGGAAACTGTGTCTCATTTAATTAATCCTTTTCACAGATTGGATACAAGATCCTTACAACCCCAACATTCACGCCTACCGTTCATTTGGGTTTCCAGAACCCTGTGAAGACCCATGTGAATTTCAATAAAGTGGAACCCGCTACTCTAGGCGTATATTCATTAGGCCCTCGAACATCTTAACGGCCTTGCCTTTTAGATAAACCCTGTCCGCTTTTAATTCTACCAGTAGTTCCCCTCCCCTTTTTGAAGCTTGAAAAGCTTTGAGGCTTTTCTTCCCGGACTTCTTATGCCAATAATCCATTAAGGCACAATGGGCAAACCCGGTAACAGGATCCTCTTCTATCCCAATATTGGGGGCAAAGTACCTGGAATAAATATCGTAGTTTTCGTCCCCCTGGCAGGTGATGATCAGGCCTTGTTCGCTGTGAATGGCAAGTTCCTGCCAAACCGGCAATACAAATTCCACTGCTTTAGGGTTTTCTAACTCCAGTATCCAGTTTTTGGAAAGTTTGGCTGCACCTACTACTTTTTGTCCGAAAAAGTACTTAGTGAAATAATTGTGAGTGGCCGTTTCTGTGGGTACCAGAGGAAAATTCAACTCCACATAGCCTTCTACCATAGCTGCCTCTAAATCACCACTTTTGGTCTGGAAAACAATTGGCTTTTCAGGCTTTGCCAGTTCTTCGGTGAACATCAAGAAAGCGGCAGCTAAAGTGGCATGCCCACACAAGGAAACCTCACTTGTCGGTGTAAACCATCTTAGTTTATACAATTGGTCCCCTTTAGTTTCCAAGAAAGCAGTTTCACTGAGGTTCATTTCGGCTGCGATCCATTGCATGGCCTGCTCAGAAATTTCCCAAGGCAACAAACAAATGGCTGCGGGGTTTCCTGCAAAGGGTGTTTCCGTGAAAGCATCCACTGTAATTATTGGTAATTCCATAACTGTAGGTATAAAAAGTGATCCATTAGGTTGATGAAACACAAATTGCGAATTAATTTATGGAAAACCTAACTGATATTGAATAAGCTAATTATATCAGGCCTCTTCTCCCAGCCATTTGCTTGGTTTTATAGGTTGTTTTCTCTTCAACCCAAACCCCTCAATGGCAAACTTGTTGAGATGCTCTTCCATCTCTTCAATGGAATCGGTAAGAAGGAACAATTCCAAGTCCACCTGGCTAATGGTTCCTATCTCTGCCATAAACTGGATATGATCATAAAGGTGTTGGTGAAACTCCTTGCCCATCAAAATTACAGGAAACCGCTTCATAACCTCTGTTTGAATTAAGGTAAGTGCCTCAAACAACTCATCCATAGTCCCAAACCCTCCAGGCAACACCACAAAGGCATAACTGTATTTGGACAACAGTACTTTTCTAACAAAAAAGTATTTGAAGTTCACAAACCTATCCAGGTATTTATTCGGAAACTGTTCGAATGGAAGAACGATATTGCAACCAACGGATTTGCCACCCACATTCTTGGCCCCCCTATTTGCCGCCTCCATGATGCCTGGACCTCCTCCAGTCATCACCGTAAATCCCATTTGGGCAATTCTTCCCCCCACATCCATACCCATCTGATAGTAATGGTCTGATTCTTCAAATCTGGCAGAACCAAAAACCGTAACACAAGGCCCAACAAAGTGGAGCGTCCTAAAGCCACGTATAAATTCCGCCAATACTTTCAAACTGAATTTGAAATCTTTGAATCTGGATTGTGGACCCGCCAAAAATGCCTCTTCCTCGGGATTTACCAAGGGGAGAATCGTTTTATCCTGCTTTTTGATCATAGCTTTCCATTTATAAAAAGTGAAACATATCGTAATTAAGCCTTTTAATTAACGATCCTCTATAATGAAGGTTTACGTTGCCACTTGCTTCTTATTGATTATCAGTAAAATAATTTGAAGTAGCACATTTACTGAATATAAGGTTGGCATCAACTTCTAAAATAATTCTTTGGGAGTTGGTCAAGCAAAGGAACCCCTGCCAATTGCTTCCAAAATTATAAAAGGGTACTTTACCTTTTCTTTTTTGGGTCGGCCATAAGAGCCCGGAAATTCTTAATTCTATAATTGCTCCCTCTTTGGTTAGGGGCCAGATCTCTTTTGATTCCACCCCCAAACCTAGGTAGAATCACTCCCCGACCCTTAAGCATCCACTCCGAAAACCATTATTCGGGGAGTTTGACTTCCCCGGTATCCAAACCAAGGGTGTGCGTATTTACAAATTGAATAAAGAATCACCCAATTACTTCTCAAGATTACGAATATAAATTTCCCTGAATTTTACCCCTTGACCCTCTGCCTGCAAGGCGATATATCCCTGCTTTAAGGGCGTACCGTCAACCTTTTCTTTTGGGTCATATCTGTTGACTACTCCCGAACTTCCTATTTGTGGTTGACTATACCTTAGAACAGTATCCCCTTCCACCACATGCAGAATTAAGGAATCCTTATAAACGATAAGTTCGGCAGAAACCCATTGGTCCCATGGGTAGGTTTTGGCACTGGAATCAATACAATGACGCTCATCCAGTTGACCCTCATAAACCACCTGTGTACCTGGACTACAAATTGCGGCAGTAGGCCTGGGCTCACCTTCTTCCTCTTCTGCCAGAAGTTGAAACTCTACCGAAATAGGCCAATCCTGCTCTTTTAATATACTCTCAGGAGGTTGAGAATGAAACATTACACCACTGTTTCTGTAAGTGTAATGTGGGGCATCTTCCCTCCATTGATCCGTGAAAACGTACTCCCATTTAAGGTGATAGGAAGCGAAGGGTTCTTCATAAAAAAGGTGCCCATATCGTTCCTCAAATTTATCATAGCCATCATAATTCACCTCTATTTCCCCGTCTTGGTTCACCCGAAAGGTCTCAGCATAGTTTTCTCCCACTTCATGTCTATGTATTTTTGGAACCCAACCGCTGAGATCCTTTCCATTAAAGATTTTTTTCCACTCCTCTCCTTTTTGTTTCACTTCCGAATTAGAGGGGGCCTTAGAGTCACAAGAAACCCATAAAAGGGCTATTAGCATTAATGCCACGTTAAAAATTTTCATGTTACTTTTTGATTGATTAAAGGATTAAAATTACGTATTTTGTTTACCAAGAACAAAAAACAGTTTGTTTGACTCAAAGGCAAAATTTTTCCGAATCCATCATTTCAGAAAACACACTAGCCTCTTTCTTGATATATAAACCCTTATTCCTATGATGCGACCAAAATTCTTATACTTACTCTTCTTACTTTCTTTCACCTCCGTTCAACTCAAGGCCGGTAACCCCGTGACACCGGGAGAGTTCATCGTGGAACCACCCACTCTTCAAAATCTTGGGTTTGAGTGGAAAGTTGAAGGGGATGACAACAGGAATGCGAGTGTAGAGGTAGTATACAGAAAAGAAGGTGAAACTACCTGGAAAAAGGCAATGCCTTTATTGAGGATTGGAGGTGAGCGGGTATTTAGGGAGATGGAAAAACTGGATTATACTGTACCTCATCTATTTGCAGGCAGTATTTTGGACCTTGAAGAAGGGACTTCCTATGAATGTAAATTTACCATGAGCGATCCCGACGGTGTTTTGGGTGAGGGAGAAAAAACGGTCAGGGTGACGACCAGGACCGCGCCAAAAGCAAGTGATAAGGGAAGGATCCTGCATGTCTACCCCCCAGGGTTTAAAGGTCAAAAGGAGGAGCCTTCTTTTGAAGGATTGAAAGCAGCCTATTTCGGATCCGGACTCGGGGATTGGTCTGTGGTCAGTGAAAATAAAGTACAGCCCGGAGATGTGATTCTGGTTCATGCAGGTCTCTATAAGGCCGACTTGGAAGACTATGTGGATCCACATGGTATTCCGTTTGACGGAACCTATGTCCTCAATGTTAAGGCTACCGAAGAAAACCCAATAGTAATTAAAGGTGCAGGAGATGGTAAGGCTATCTTTGACGGTAACGGAGCTCATCGCCTTTTTGACGTCATGGGTACTTCCCACCATATTTTTGAGGATTTGGTGATCCGAAATACGGATATCGCTTTTTCAGCAGGCACAAAAGAGGTAATTGGTGCAACAGCACTTAGCGTAATCAATTGCAGGATTGAGGAGGTGGGGATAGCACTGATTTCAGAATTTGCTGGTTCAAAAAATTTCTATATCGCTGATAACGTCATTTTGGGTAGAGACCCAAGAAATCATTTGGTAGGATGGGCTAATCCCGGAAAATACGGAGCCAGTCCCCTGAAAAGCTATATGGGATTGAAGGTGTATGGCAGTGGCCATGTCATTTGCCATAATTCACTTGCTTTTTTTCATGATGCCATAAACATTTCCACCTATGGAACCCCGGAAAAGGAGCAAGAACTTAAAGCAGTGTCTATAGATATTTACAATAATGACATGCACCTGATGGTGGATGATTTTATTGAGGCCGATGGAGGGGTACACAATATTAGGGTTATGAGAAACAGGGGGGTGAATTCTGCCCAATGTGCCCTTAGCGCTCAACCTGTTTTCGGGGGACCGGCCTATTTTATTCGCAACCTGGTATATCACATTCCCAATGGATTTGCCCTGAAGTTCATGGCCAAACCAGCAGGACTGATTGTTTATCATAATACCATTATCGCAGAAAATAGGAACACGCAAACCTATTCCAACTCCCATTTTCGAAACAACTTGTTTTTGGGTACGGATGCGCCAGGCAGGCCCATACATGCCTTTGCTCATGCCACCTCCTATTCTACTTCAGACTATAATGGGTATCGGCCAAACAAACAATCTGAGACCCATTTCCTTTGGATTTCACCGGGTAAGGGCCAGCAGATGGATTATTCACTTACCGGTGCAGATGCAAGGTCTTTTTCCAGTTTGGAGGAATTGAGGGAAACCTCAGGGCTGGAACAAAATGGCATAATGGTGGATTATGATGTTTTTAATGATTTAAAAGGACCCGATCCAGAAAATCCACACGGGGTTTACCATGCTGTGGATTTGGATTTTACACTCAACCCAAATGGTAAGGCCATAGACTCCGGGGAAAGAATTCCCAATGTAAACGATGATTTTAAGGGCAGTGCACCGGATCTTGGAGCCTTGGAGCATGGAGATGATTTACCGATTTATGGACCAAGAAATCTCAAAAACTCACCATTTTACAGGTAATTATTCAGGGATTCACCATCAATGACAATGCGCTTGCGCTACATCTGGAACCTTTTTCCCGTTAATGGTCTGCTTACTATCCTCAGCATTGACCTTACTATGTATTTTCAATTCAATGCTATTGTCCTTAAAATTAACCTCAATGGTTTCGGTATGGGGGCTTTCCAGATAGTTGAGTTTTGCCACTAAGGAACTTTCATCCTTCCATCCATAACTCCCAGCCACTTGGAAAGGAGCCAACCCATCTTGAGCGCCCCTGGCCTTACCTACCAAGTTGGGACCTTTCCGACGAGTTTCCCCATTCAACCATACCCCTTTCCCAAACGTAAGCAGATGGGGTTCTTCTCCCTCTACCAATAAAGTCAGAAATAGTTGTTCGTTTTCAAAGGAAACCTTAATGGAAGAAATTCCTTTCCCATTTGGATTTAACTCATAGTTAATATCCTTTATTTTTTCCTCTAAGGAGGTGTTGGCTATGCCCACATAGGGACTAAGATAGAGCCTATCAAGCCGCTGTTTCAGGGATTGGTCTTTATCAGGGGAAACCTCTTCTCCGTCCAATCCCGGAAGTAAATGATCCCATACCAAATTGAGAAGGCTTTGCATATCTGAAGTTTCAGAGGTAATGACAACTACGGATTCTAATTCAGGCAATACAAGGATATACTGCCCGAATGCACCATCAGCCCTGAAGGATTGAAACCTGCTGCGCCACATCTGGTATCCATAACCTTGGTGCCAATCGCTTATGTCCCTCTTTTCCTTAGGGGCCAAGGGTTCTTGAAATATGTGTGCTGAGGAAGCATCCACAACCCACCTAATGGGTAGGAGTTGTTGGCCCTGCCATTGGCCTCTTTGAAGCATAAGCTGACCAAACTTCGCCATATCCTCGGTTTTTATGCGCAAACCATATCCTCCTACATTAATTCCGGAAGGATCCGTTTCCCAGTCTGCTTCAATAATTTCTAGTGGTTCAAACAACCTTGGAGTCAAATACTCAAGCAGGGTTTCTTGGGTTAATTTCTGTACTATCGCCGATAACATGTAAGTGGCTATGGTATTATAGACAAAATTGGTTCCAGGGGGTAGGCTGACTGGAAGTTTAAAAAACTCCTCTACCCAATTTTCACTCCCTACAACTTGGAAAGTCATGTCCTTTTCATGGCCTACTGTCATGGTGAGCAAATCCCGGATTCTCAGCTCCTGTAGATACGATTCCAGGCTTTCGCCAGAATGCCCAGGGAAAAAGGAGACGACAGTATCATCTACATCGAGTAATTTTTCCTGAACCGCAAATCCAATTGCAGTAGCAGTGAAACTCTTGCTCACAGAATACATAGTTTGCCTGAGGTCTGCCGAATAGGGATCCCACCATCCTTCGGCCACAACATTGCCATTTTTGAGTATCATTAAGCTATGCATTTCATGCTCCGATTGTTCGATAGCATCCAAAAATTCAATTATGGCCTTACTGGATACACCTTCCTCTGCAGGTAAAACCCTGGGAAACTGGTCTTGTGCCAATAAATTGGCTCCGAGAAATAAAAGCCCTAAAAAAAAGCCAACTATCTTTTTCATGATTAACCTAATCTGCCTAATGAATTTGCAAAATAAAAATCAAAATCCAAAGACTCTCCTGTATTTTTTTATTTTATCGATTAGATAAATTACAATAAAATATTTAGTTTTTATTAAAAAAAACTAGAATTGAATTTAAAATATTAAATAATATATTGGCATAATTATTGACTTAATATTAGTAATTCAATTTAATAACCAAACCAAAACCAACTATGAAAGACGAATTAGGTAATCTCATTTTGAAAGCTTCGGAAATAACCGGAACTACTGTAAAAAATCCTGGGGACGAAACCATTGGTGATATTAAAGAAATCATGATGGACTGTGCTACTGGGGAGTCAGCTTATGTATTGCTGTCTGTGGATACTGGTTTTTTGAACATGGGAAGTAAGTATTTTGCTGTTCCCTGGGAAGCATTTGAATTCGACACCATTCAGGATGATGTTTTCATCTTGGATGTAGACAAGGAAAAGCTGGAAAACTCTCCGGGTTTCGACAAGGACAATTGGCCTACTGGACCTCAGGCTGACTTTATCGCCAAGGTAAGAAAGTACTATGGCTACGAAGGAAGAAGAGACTCCAGTCACATAAGAAGTGGCGTGGAAACAAATAAAACACAAAGGGACAACCACCAAAGTAGACCTTCCCCCGATAAAAAGGAAAGTGAATTTTTAGGATAACCCCGATATCCATGGGCCTTCCCATTAGGGAGGGCCTTTATTTTTTTACTGCAAGGTCAAAGGCGCCATCTACTATTTTACCATCCATCTTTATCTTAAGCAAGACCATAAATTTTTCATAATCAGGAAGGTCATTTGGAATCCTTACCATATTGTGTTCTTTGTGTTCAAAGTTATCCTTTTCAGGATTGAGACTTTGTTGGCCATCAATAAGCGGCACAGAGCATGATTCTGGGGTTCCACTTATTGGTTTCGATTCCCACTGGATTGGTGATGGTATAGGAATCATCTCTACCCAACACATTTATATTGGATTCTTTACTCTCCATTACCGATGCAATACTTACCCCACTTAAAATCGTTTCTGAAAATCCGGTAAGTGCCTATTATCCCCTCGTAAATTACTCCAGGGCAATCCGCATGTGAACGAGTAGCAAAGGCGGCTGCCAGTACACACAGGAAAAAAGTTAAAACGGTAGCCCTATTAAAATTCTGCTAAACACCTGATAATGATAGCAAAAAAGAGGGGATAATATCCATGAATCGGATAGATTTCCAATACGCAATAAAATTAACTAAACATTTCAATTCGTATTGCCTGTTTACTTCCTAAACATTACTTAAATTGAACTGGAATTGACCATTTTAAAGAATGCCCAAAAAGTCAGCCCCTATTCCCTATCCACCAAGAAAACCTGCCGCTGGCTGGGACAGTATCCAATCAGTTGCCTTTAAGATATGGGAGGAAACCCACACAGGAAGGGGAATAAAGTCCCTGTTTCAACTTAACCAACCTAATGGGTTTGATTGCCCAAGCTGCGCTTGGCCTGACCCCGACCCCTCTGATGTATCTAGGGTGGGTGAATATTGCGAAAACGGAGCTAAGGCCGTGGCTTGGGAAGCCAGTAAAAACACGATTGGAGAGGAGTTTTTTCGTGAACACAGCATAGCGGATTTGATGAATAAAAGTGACCATTGGCTTGAAAAGCAGGGAAGAATTTCGCAGCCTTTCATCGTGAAGCCAGGGTCCAATCACTATGAACCTTTGACATGGGAGGCAGCTTTTAGCTCCATATCCGGTTCCTTGAGACAGTTGGAATATCCTGACCAGGCCCTTTTTTATACCTCTGGAAGAACTTCTAATGAGGCTGCTTTTCTTTATCAGTGCATGGTCAGACAATTTGGGACCAACAATCTTCCCGATTGTTCCAACATGTGCCATGAAGCTTCAGGAAAGGCCTTAATGGAGACCCTAGGTATTGGAAAGGCCTCGGTAACCATAGACGATATCCCAAAAGCTGAGGTAATGCTTATTTTTGGCCAAAACCCCGGCACCAATGCCCCAAGAATGCTTACGGCACTGCAAAAACTCAAAGCCAATGGAGGAAAAATCATGGCGGTAAACCCCCTACCCGAAGCAGGGCTGATGCAGTTCCGAAACCCCCAAAAACCATGGGAGTGGGTGGGTAAACCTACTGCCATTCAAGATCTCTTTCTCCCCATTACCATCAATGCAGACTGGGCACTGCTGAAGGCATTGCAAAAACTGCTGCTTTCCTTTGAGGAAGAAAATCCAGGAACGGTAATTGACAAACCCTTTATCGATCACAACACAGGTGGCTATCAGGAATTTATTGCTGACCTTAAGGAGCTGAGTTTGGAAAAGTTGATTGCTGCTACGGGGTTGGCCCAAGATGCCGTCCATGAGGCCGCTGAAATGCTAAAGGGAAAGCGAAGGGTAATCATTGCCTGGGCCATGGGCATCACCCAACACAGTAATGCTGAATCCACCATTCGGGAATTTGTGAATCTTTTGTTGATGCTTGGGGCCATTGGAAAAGAAGGAGCTGGAACCCTGCCTGTAAGGGGACATAGTAATGTACAGGGAGACCGCACAATGGGGATATGGGAAAAAATGCCAGATGCCTTTCTGGACCGTCTTGGAAAGGCTTTCAATTTTTCCCCACCCCGCACCCATGGTGTGGCCGCGGTGGATGCAGTAAGGCTAATGCTTTCGGGCAAAGGGAGATTTTTCTTTGGTTTAGGAGGTAATTTTGCTCTTGCCGCACCCGATACCCAAAAAGTGTTTGAGGCTTTACGGTTATGCAACATGACGGTTCAGGTTTCCACTAAACTCAATCGCAGCCATTTGGTTCACGGTAAAACGGGTATTATTCTCCCTTGCCTGGGAAGGACTGAAAGAGACCACACTCCTAACGGAAACCAATTCGTAAGCACAGAGGATACGGCAGGTAGGGTCCGAATGTCCAAAGGGGATTTGCCTCCTGTTTCTAAGCACCTGAAAAGCGAGGTAGAAATTATTTGCCGACTGGGAAGGGAACTATTGGGGAAAGATAACCACACAAATTGGGAAGGCATGGCAGAAAACTATGACCTGATCCGGGATAAAATCCAAGAGGTAATTCCCGGTTTTGAAGATTACAATATTAGGGTAAGAAGTGCTGGGGGCTTTTACCTCCCTAATGGCCCAAGGGAGGGTAAATTTCATACACCATCAAAAAAAGCAATATTTACGGTGAACCCTTGGCCCCTTCGGGAAAAAAGGAGCGACACTTTTATTCTAATGACGATAAGGAGCCATGACCAGTTCAATACCTCCGTTTATGGTATGGACGACCGATACAGAGGCATTCGAAACAGCAGGGAGGTGGTTTTGATCCATCCGGAGGATATGCAGAAGCTGGAGCTTGAGGAAGGGGATTCAATGAGGATTACCAGCCATTTTAAGGGGGAGTCGAGAACCCTGGAAGGGTTTAAGGCAGTGCCCTATGACATGCCCTTGGGGACTCTGGCAGTTTACTTTCCGGAAGGAAACGTTTTAGTAGCCTTGGACAATCAATCTGGCGAAAGTCTCTGCCCATCCTCAAAGTACATCGAGGCAAGTGCAGAAAAACTGGTTCTATCATGAAGCATGCGGGGCTGGTAACGAAAGGGGAAGTTCAAAAAAAAGTAGGAAACACCACTTTGGTGGAGCAGGACCTATTAGCAGTTGAGGAACCCCTTCAGATTAAGTTGGAATGGGGGCAGGAGTCCTCTTGGCGTAGTGAGGACTTGAGCATTACCATGCGAACGCCAGGACATGATTTTGACTTGGTACGGGGAATGCTTTGGTCGGAGGGTTTGCTGGAATCACCTAAAGACCTGCAGTGGATAAGGTACTGCCAAAAGGTGGAGCGGGAAGCACATAAAAACGTGGTAATCGCTAAATGGATGCCTGGCTTAAAGCCCGCAAGGGACTTGGATGTTCGCAGGAACACTCAAAATTCCTCCTGCGGGCTTTGTGGTAAATCAACATTACCAGCCTTTCTTTCTGCTAACAAAATACTTGAAGTAAAAAAGCATAATAATCTGAAAATAAATATATTAAAGTCATGTTACTCATCCATCTTGGAAATGCAAACGGGATTTAAATTTACTGGAGGATTTCATGGTGTTGCGTTATTTGACCTGGAAGGAAAGTTATTGGTGCTCCGGGAAGATGTAGGAAGGCATAATGCCATGGACAAAGTAATAGGAGCAACCTTGAAAGAGGAAGCTCCCCCCTTTACAAATAGCTTCGTTTGGTTAAGTGGAAGGGTCAGTTACGAAATGGTTCAAAAAGCAGTCATGGCCGGTATTCCTACAATAGCTGCAGTTGGTGCACCTACCAGTTTGGCTGTTGAGTTGGCCATGGAAAAAGGTGTAACCTTAATAGGTTTCTTAAGGGAAGACCGGATGAACATATATGCACACCCAAACCGGGTTTGCTTGCAGTAAGGTAGTGGGGAAAAAAATATTGAGACAAAACCACCCACCAATTTTCTTAAAAAACAAAGCTTAAAAACGATTATCACCTATTACAAATGTAGGATCTTGAGGGGGGATAAAAAATACCCCGATCGGGGTATTTTTTGGGTCAAACTGGTGTTTTTTTCCAATTTCCCTTGCGGAAAAACCAAAGAGCCACTAGAGCGTGTAAGGAATGGCAACAAGCAATCACCACAAAGATTCCGGTGGTTTCCATCCCCCAAGTCACCGCGAATAGATAGGCGAAGGGAATTTCAAGCAACCAAAAAATTGCCACATTGATATATGCCGGAGTCTTGGTGTCCCCGGCACCATTGAAAGCCTGTACCATTACCATGCCCACAGCGTAAAAAACATAACCCAGTACTGTGATCCTCAGCCCTTCACTGGCTACGACTGCCACCTCCTCCGAAGAAGCGAAAAGACTAACGATGTCATCTGCAAAAAACAAATAAAGTAAGGTGACGACAGCTAGGAAATAAAAGTTGTACTTTGCAGTAAGGTAGGCCGAAAGTTCTGCCCTAAAAAACTTGTCTGCTCCAAGGCTCTGCCCCACCAATGTAGCTGCGGCCGCAGCCAGTCCCCACGCCGGCATTAGACTGAATAGCAACACCCTGAAAGCTATGGTATACCCCGCCACTGCTGCACTGCCAAAAGTAGCTGCAATTCTGGTCAATACTATCCAAGCCGCGGAGTCCACGAGAAACTGGCCCATGCCTCCCATCGAGATACTGAAAATCTTTTTAAGGGTTTCCCACCTCACCTTAAGGTTACTTCTGGTAATGGTAAGTTTGTGTTTACCGTTGAAGAGGTGGTACAACTGGAAGACCACTCCTATGGATCTTCCCAGGGTCGTGGCCCAGGCTGCTCCTACTATACCCATTCCCGGTATTGAGCCTATACCGAAAATAAAAATGGGATCCAAAATAATATTTAATCCATTTGAAAGCCAAAGTGTCCGCATTGCCAAATGGGGAAGACCTGCACCACGGAAAATACCATTTATAAGAAACAAGAGCATAATGGCCATATTGCCCGCAAAGATAATCCGGGTATACCCTACTCCACTTTCTATAACTTCCGGTTCGGCACCCATTAACAGCAGCACATCCTCTGCCCATACTACCCCAGCCAGACCCATAAGTGCTGAGGACAAAAAACCCGCCAGTAATAGTTGAAAAGACACTGTTCCTGCCCTATGGTATTTTTTCTCCCCAAACCTTCTCGCCACCAAGGCCGTTCCTGCCATGCTGATGCCTACGCCTACGGAATAGATTATTGTGAGCACCGCCTCAGTAAGGCCCACTGTTGCGATGGCATGTTCCCCAAGACGAGCAACAAAAAATATATCCACCACCGCAAAAAGCGACTCCATCACCATCTCCAGAATCATTGGGACGGCTAAAAGGAAAATGCTCGTTTTTAGTGGAGTTTTCGTGTAATCCTGCTCCTGACCTCTAATAGCATCTTTAAACAAGGAAAAAAAATACCTGATTCTCTGTGCCATATTATAGAAAAAGGAATGGAGGTTGAAGATGTACAAAATTACGCTTTTCCCTTTTCCTACATTGGGGTGAAAGGTAAAAACTTAAAAAAATCTAACCGAGAAGCAATAATACCTTTTTAATTCGGTATCAACTCCAGTTCAATTTCCCCTGTGAAACACCCATATAGTTGGAAAGTTTATACAACAACCTCGCTCCCACATTGGCATCCCACTCATCAGGCTCCGGTCCTGGGCACACTTCTACCAAATCAAAACCAATGATCTCTCTGCCCGATTTTACCAATTCCTTCACCAAATAGGTCAATTCCCCAAATTGTAACCCACCTGGCACGGGAGTACCCGTATTGGGACAAAACTTAGGATCCAGTCCGTCAATATCCACGCTTAAATATACCTTTTGAGGCAAACTGCCAATAATTTCCTCGCAGCATTGCTTCCAGTTTGCTCCATCGTACATTTTCTCCTTCAACCATTGGTCCGTAAAGGCCTTCACTTTTCCCCCAGAGCGGATGATCTCATTTTCCTGGTCGCAGTAATCCCTGAGGCCAACGATTGTCATTTTTTCAACCTGAGGGATTTTCATCCAGTTAAGCGCTACTGATGCATGGGAAAATTCAAAATCTTCATAGGCTTTCCTGAGATCTGCATGTGCATCAATTTGAAGAATGCCAAAGGAAGGGTGCTTTGTTGCCATAGCTTGTACAAGCCCCAAAGGAGTGCTATGGTCTCCGCCCAACAATCCCAGCATTTTCCCATTTTCCAAATGCTCCAGTGCTTGGTCTTTCACCCATTGGTTCATTTCCCTGTTTGCCTGGTTAATGATATCTGGAACTGCACCAAAACGCTCTAAATCCCGAACGGGGGATCCTTTTTCCAACCAGTTGATATAGCTGCTGGCTAGCTTTCGGAATTTCCTGTTTTCTTCCTTCAGCCTTTCAGGAACCGGCAACATTGCCATACCCATCTTCCAGGCATCCTTTATGTCTTCCTGAAGCAAATCCACCTGTGAAGAAGCCTCGGAAATAGCCGCAGGAGCCTTGGCTGTTCCGGAAGAATAACTTACTGTCACTTCCCAGGGAACAGGTATAATAATTAGTTCAGCGGTATCTACATTAAACGGTAAGCCAAAAAACTTACCCTTTTCACTTACCGCATTCGGGTCAAATTGTAATAGTTGCTTCTCCTTTTCTATATTCGTCATAAATTTAATTGGTTAATTTTCCTCGGGGCTGCTTATTGAAAAACCTCTATTACCATTCCCGATTTTTTGGAAAGTTCCTTCCACTCCAATCCTTCAAATCTCAAATGCACCACCATTCCTGGGGAAAGCATCAAGGATAGATCACCACTTAAATACCCCACAAGCTGCGAGACACCCGGGTTATGCCCTACCAATAATACTCGCTCTAAAGATTCATCCAAACCATAAATCAACTGCAACAAAGTAGGGTGACTGGCTTGATAAATACTGGGTTTGGGTATGGCTTTACGGATTAGATCATAAGATTGGAGAATATCAAAGGTTTCTTTGCACCTAACAGCGTTGCTATAAAGCGCAAGATCAAACTCAAATTCCCTCGTTTTCAGTAAATGTGCTAACCTGGAAATTCTACCCCTTCCAGAACTCGTAAGTTTCCTTTCGAAATCATTTTCCTGACCATGAGATGTTTCTGCCATTCCGTGGCGTATGATACATAATTCTTTAACCATCACTAGTACTTCTTCTGGTTATTTAAAAGTAAAAAATTAAGAAATTATCATGCCAAAAAAATTGGGAGGCCTATATATTTGGACAAGAATATTAAGACATCTATTTTTAGGCCAAAATTAAAACAGCATAAACCACCCTTACATAGAATGCCAAAAAATCTAGTCATAGTCGAATCCCCTGCAAAAGCCAAGACCATAGAAGGTTATCTTGGAAAAGACTACAAAGTAACCTCCAGCTATGGACACGTCAGGGACTTGCCAAAAGGGGAAAACGCCATAGACATAAAAAACAAGTTTAAACCCACCTATGAGGTTTCTCCCGACAAGAAAGAGGTCATTAAACAGCTCAAAGCTATGGTGAAGGATGCAGAGATCGTATTCCTGGCGAGTGACGATGACCGTGAAGGAGAAGCGATTTCCTGGCATTTAAAGGAGGTTTTAAAACTAAAGGATGAAAATACCAAACGCATCGTTTTCCGGGAAATCACCAAATCAGCCATCATAAAGGCACTGGAAAACCCTAGGAATATTGACCTGGACTTGGTAAATGCCCAACAGGCAAGAAGAATTTTGGATAGGCTTGTGGGATTCGAATTGTCTCCGGTGCTTTGGAAAAAAATCAAAGCGGGTCTGTCGGCAGGAAGGGTCCAATCAGTAGCAGTAAGGTTTATCGTTGATAGGGAAAGGGAAATCGAGAAATTCAAGTCGGAGTCCTCTTACAAAATAACAGCCCTTTTTGATGTGAAGGGCAAGGTACTTCATGCGGAGTTGCCCAAAAAATTTGACACCAAAGAAGAGGCTGAGGCATTTTTGAAAGCTTGTTTAGCAGCAAGTTTTTCCATTAAATCCCTTGAGACCAAGCCTGCCAAAAAGACCCCTGCTCCCCCATTTACCACGTCTACTTTACAGCAGGAGGCCAGCCGCAAGCTTTATTTCTCGGTGGCACAAACGATGAGTGTTGCACAAAAGCTATATGAAGCGGGAAAAATCACCTATATGCGTACCGACAGCGTTAACCTCTCCAACGACGCCATGGAAGGAGCCCAACGCGAAATTCTTAGCGCCTATGGTAAAGAATACCACCAAAGCAGGAAGTTCTCCGCAAAGTCCGAAGGAGCGCAAGAAGCTCACGAGGCAATTCGGCCTACGGATTTTTCTGCACAAGATGCAGGTTCAGATCGGAACGAGAAAAGGTTATATGAACTGATTTGGAAAAGGGCAATAGCCTCTCAAATGGCCGATGCCCAACTTGAAAAAACAAATGTATCCATTGCAGTTTCCAATTCAGATTTAACTTTAAGTGCCAGTGGTGAAGTAATTAAATTCCAAGGTTTTTTGAAGGTATACTTAGAAAGCTCAGAGGATGAGGATGAGGAGGAAAACCCAACACAAAAGGGACTGCTCCCACCATTGGAAATTGGACAGGACTTACCATTAAGGGAGATGAAGGGCAGGCAGAGTTTTACCCGTCCACCCGCACGATACACCGAAGCTTCATTGGTAAAGAAACTGGAAGAAATGGGTATAGGAAGGCCTTCTACCTACGCCCCTACCATATCCACCATTCAGAAGCGAAATTACGTTATCAAGGAGTCAAGAGACGGCACTCCGCGGAAATATGTGGAAATGCTGATTGAAAATGGAAACTATGAGGAAGCCGAAAAGACCGAAATTACGGGATCGGACAAAAACAAGCTTTTCCCTACCAATATTGCAATGGTAGTTAATGACTTTTTGGTCGAACACTTCCCTAATGTCATCGACTTTTCATTCACTGCCAAAGTTGAAAAGGAGTTTGATGATATTGCCCACGGCCAACAGCCCTGGGATGAGATGATAGAGAACTTTTACAGTAAATTCCACAGTAAGGTGGAACTTACTGAGCAGATTAAGCGAACGGATGTCAATTCCTCCAAGGAACTAGGCACGGATCCCAAGACTGGAAAGAAAATAATCGCCAGGCTGGGGAAATTTGGCCCCTTAGTACAAATCGGGGAGCAAGAAGATGAGGAAAAACAGTTTGCCAGTCTCAAAAAAGGCCAGTTTATCGAAAGTATCACATTGGAGGATGCACTCGAACTCTTCAAGCTTCCTAGGGATGTAGGGCATTTTGAGGATAAGAAAATAGTGGCAGCCATTGGAAGATTTGGGCCTTATATTAGGCATGACGGTAAATTTGTCTCCCTGGGAAAGGAGTACGACCCCTTATCTGTAAACGAAGAAGAGGCCATTGCACTCATTAAGGAAAAACGGGAGGCCGATGCCAAGCGGCATATCAAGTCCTTTGACGAGGACGCGGATTTGGAGATACTAAACGGAAGATGGGGACCCTATATCAAATTTGGAAAAAAGAACTTCAAAATCCCCAAGGACAAAAACGCAGAGGACTTGACCTATTCGGAAACCATAGCTATCATTGAAAACCAACCCGCCCCGAAAAAAGGAAAGGGAGGAAAAAAGAAAAAAGCCTAAGGGGCTAATAGCAGCCCAACCATGTTCATCATTTTTTCCTTGTCAAGCGATATAATCGATTAGTAAGATGAAATCGAGCATGACGAGCACGTCACACACTGGGATGATTATCGTTGCGAGATTCCCCCGAAACAAGTTCGGGGCAGGCTATATGACAGCTGAAAAGAAATTATAAACATATGAAAGCTTAGCTCGCAGAACTGCACTAAGAATGGGAAGCAAAAAAGGTTGCTTCAATTGTTGAAGCAACCTTTTTTCTATTATTTTTTGATTTCCTTTATTATCTCCTTAGCCCCATCTACACTAGAGGTTAAGGCTGATTTTACGGTTTCTAAGCTTTCTCCACCTATGCTTTGGGCTGCCTCTAGTGCTGCAATCACAGCATCTTTGACCGCTCCAACGCTGTCACCGCCAACTTGTTTCACACCGTTTACAGCTCCTTTTACAGCCTCGACGGCAACTTCGCCTACGTCTTCCCCAAAGTCTTTAGCTGACTCAATGGCCTGTTTGACACTTCCTTGAACGGCATCTTTCTGACTCACACCGGAATCCATGGCACCTTGAATGGTTCCACTTACGATTCCACGCACTGCGTTCACTACAGATACACCAATATCTGACACACCTTGAATAGCTCCTGTAACGATTGATGCGGGAACTTGAAGTCCTTTAACTACAAGTTCTCCAGTACCTTTTAGGGTAGTTACTGTAACATTTTTTACAGAATTTACCAATACACTGCCTACATCCGCAGTTCCTTTTAAGGTAGCTTTCAATCCTCCTTTGATACCGTTTACGACATTAGAAATAATTGGAATTCCCATATAAATTTTGGTTTAAATGATTAATGACTAGTTACAATTAAATAAAAAAATTTGAGTTAAAAAAATTCTATACAAAGTATATAATATAAATAATAAATTATATTTTAAATTTTAAAATTTTAATCGATATAATTATAAATAATAATTATTTATTAAATAAAGCTTTTATTTTATGTAAAAATTAAAATAAAAGTAAACTATAGATCAATATTTTATCTATTATTATACTACTCTTGCCTCTTCTAAATCCTTAAAAAACTACCATTACCAAACCAGAAATTGATGCTTCGTCATTTGCAAACACGCACACTTTTTCCAGCTTCCTGCCCCCTGGGCATGTTTATCCTAAAAAACTCCTCATTTTTACCGATAGCTAATCCTAATTTTAATTCTTTCAAATTAGTGCTTGGATCACTGATCCATATATCCCCATTGGATCTATGGAATAGCAATATGCAAGGTGCGTTTACGGATAAGGAAATATCCCCTTGCACCTGAAAACTCCCCGGCTCATAAAATACTATACCAGTTAGGTTCAACTCAGTATGGTGAACTGCCTGTACTTTAGGGGTGTTGGATAGCAGGAGAATTGGGGAATCCCTTACATATTCCTCGGTTTGTGCTAATGTTTTTCCTGGCATCACGGTGTAGGCATATTTACCATCCTCGGGCATGACCCCATGGTCTACATACAAGGTAAATGTCTCCATTTGATATACTGTGTCAGCACCCAATCCAAAAACGGCATGTAGGTTTCCTGATTTTTCTTTGGCCTCTAGCTTCAACGCTGTTGAATGGTCGTGAATAACATAGGCCACACTGTCATGCCAAATCCACGAAGCTTGCTGAGGATTGCTTATACCTTTTACTTGCACCTTTCCATCCATGTAAACATGCCCAAAAAGCCGACTTTGATTAATTCCTGTGGTGACCCTATCACCGCCTCCTCCCGAAATATCAGCACCTAGAGCCACCCATTCATCGTCAAACCAAAACCATGCTTTTTTCCCCTTGGTAGCTTGGACTTGTAGCTCCATAGCCGAAACTCCATATTTCCCATCACTTACACCTCCCACAAAGGCCACCTCCTGGGTGAAATTGCCTTTTGAAACCGGAACCTCACTGGGATTCGTTACACCTGGCAGCTTGGCCCAGTCCCAAACTGGAAAAATATTTTCATATTCATCCCCCCTCCTGTAAATGTAGGTGAGCCCATAGGGTAAATAATAGCCCATCAAATTTTCAGAGTTCACATCCGTCTCCACTCCCACTGTTCGTTCTGAACACATCCTAAGCGAAGTGAAATACGCATCCCGGTGGTGGGCGGTATAGTCCGACCTCCAGAAATGGCGGTTTCCAGTAATGTCTTGGGGAAGCCGTTGAGCTATCCTCTCCCTGGAATCCCTTAAGTCCTCTTCATGTTTGGGATCTGCCGATATAAGATATGCCAGTTGAGGAACCAAAATATCGGCTCTCTGATTGAACCCGCTGGGCCTTCCTACTTGCCTTCCCCGTACGTTGTAATCCAATACTCCCTTCCTGATCATCCATCGGGTACCCTTCCAATAATAATTCCTCAGTAGGGCCAGGTGTACCTCTTCAAAAGCATACGAGGTCCCCTGCACCATTGCGGCCATCCATATGGATTCCCTCAGGAAATTACTACCATAGCTGCCATTATAGAGATAAGGGCCATGTTGATGAAAACTGTAATCTACCTGTACCCCCTCCCCTTCAGCCATCACTACCTGATCCGTTACCCCCTCTA
Source organism: Pleomorphovibrio marinus (assembly GCF_003347495.1). Lineage (GTDB taxonomy): Bacteria > Bacteroidota > Bacteroidia > Cytophagales > Cyclobacteriaceae > Pleomorphovibrio > Pleomorphovibrio marinus. The sequence goes on along the minus strand of NZ_QCXY01000007.1, from coordinate 204,017 downwards.
CACCCATCCTAACCCTTTCGGGATTATTCTCCAGAACTCCCCTGTAAAATACAGAAGTGGCAAGTAAAGTCCGGTTGGACCCTGTCATGCTTGGTTCCTCTGTCAGGTCATTTATCACCCTGTTCAGCAAGGTTTTGTCCAACTCATCCCTTACTAAAAGGCCTATTACGCCCAGGTACATTTGCTTTGCGATCCTGTTCTTATACCAATTGTCACAAACTGGATTTGTGCTATACCAAAAGGTCAAGGCCTTTTCTATCCCCCTCATGATTTCCTGTTTCTGATAAGCCTCTTGCTTTGGGTTAGCAAACGCATGTGCCATCACCAATATCCGGTTCAGGGCAATCAGAGGTTCCCATTCATTGTCCCGGTCTGCATAATCCACATCCTGCCAACTACCCTCTTCGCTCAAGGAGCCCAGGTACTCATCAGCCTCTTTAAAATTCGGGATCATGTATTGGGACACTCTTGGTACAAACCCTTTTTGATCCAAGGCATCTTGCAACAACCTTTGCCTGAGAAGGGCAATTTCTTCATCCTGCGCATAAGAAGGAAGGCAAAGAAAAGACAGTATTATCCAGCCCCCCATGAGATTGATGAAAAAAGGAAAATGTAGCTGAGCTATCCGCATATAAGTGTTTTATTTTATTTCTTCCTCAATAATGATATCTCTTGGTTCCATGTAGGCGTACATTATCCTTTACCTTATGTTCACCTTGATTTCCAAATTCATCCTCCGCGCGAATAAAAAGTTCATATTCCCCGAAAGTAGACACCTCAACTCTTACACTAAAAACCCCGTCTCCCTTTATTCTATCCGCATCCTTTCCATTATCTTTCATTTCCAGTTCCATAGTTTGGCCATTTTTGTCTAAGGGTATCAATTTTGCCTTTACTTGTTTAATTTCCCCCCCGTCATAAAGACTAGCCTTAATTATATTCCTATCCCCCTTTACCCATGCCACCTGTGGTGCTGTGGAATCATCTCCTTCAATAGTAAGGTTAACAACCCCGCTATAAATCGGATGATCTGGATAGTCGGCTCCCCAATAGGTGCCTACAAATGCAAGATCTTCGGAAAAATTCATCTTACTAAGTATTAAGGGTTCAGTAAACTTAAAGGAGCCTCCAACATGGTCAAAGGAACCCCAATAATCTGAATGACGGGTAGAGCCACCCCAAATATCCACCCTATTATCGGAAGTATGCAGATGCAGGGGCCTCCAATTATCCCTGTCCTTGGCTAACATGACTATGGACTCACCCGGATTTGCAATGCCGTCCCCATTGCCTATACCCAAAGTTCCAGTTGTTACTTGATTGCCTTTTGTAAGATAGGTGACTTCCTTACCATCTGCTATCATGGTGGGTTTTGGCAACTCACTGTCGGTATAAATGGGCATTGGGATGGTATAATTCCATTCCTGTCCCTCCCGGTCCTCCATGTGCAATTCTAAGGTTTCAAAAGTGCTTCCTTCCTCTTGGCTTTCCCATTCAAAGGTTCCGCTTAAAACCCTTTGTTGACCAGAGCCAAGGCTCTCCAGCTCTACATGGGATTGCCTTATACGTAGCTTTGGATTCCGGGACTGAAGGAGCAGCTTTATTCCCTCAGCCTGTAGGTTTCCCTTGTTGAGTAGAGATAGGCGGAAGGTGTGAACACGTTGATTTACAGCCCATTTGTGGTTATCCACTGTTGCATTCAACAAGGTCAGTTCAGAGCGCCGTTCAGCAGCATCCGTTATAAATATTTCCCTTAGGCCACCATCCAGTTCAATACTAATTCTACCGTTAATTCCTGCAGTGATTTCCTGTATATCGGGCAAAGGTTTGTCCTCGGCAAGGTTAAAAACTTGTATTAGGTAAGGATGTCCCTCTTTGTAAACTGGGGCTGTATGTATCTTAAGATGCACAAATGGCATGGTTTCCCCATTGGGCAAAAAGCTTTTCACACTGCTCCTGAAACCATTTTTACTTACATTTTCCAAACTAGTAAAACCCGGTAAATCCCTGTCCGAATACACTGCATATCCCCTAACCTCGAAGTTGGGATAAACATCGATATGATGCCAAATGGGAGTAGAAGGAAGGGGGTTCTTGAAATGATTGGAGAAAAAGGCAAACATGTCAGCTTTACCGCAAACCTCATGGGAAGCCCCATACTCCTTCCAGGAATAGTGTTGCATGGCCTTGTCCCAAACAGCGTTTACATCCTTATGATAGGCTCTGATAAAGTCCTGGTCTCCGTAATGGTGTCTAACACGGGTGTTTTCGAAATTCCCATACATATTGGCATGAAAATACTCCACCGGGAAATCCCTGGGACCAATCACAAACTCAGGAGAAGCACAAAATGCACCTACCGCTGAGAATAAGTGAGGATACTTTCCCCCTAGCCAAAGGGACATAAACCCACCCATAGAAAAACCAGAAACTGCCCTGTCCTCCCGGATTGGGGAAGTTTTGAAATGAGTGTCCACATATTTTACTAGTTCGGGTATATACAAGGGGAATTGCCTAAAAGTCTCCACAGGACCGATATTGTAGGGTCGCAGGTAGTATGGGGCATCTTGATCTGCATTGTAACCATCGGATTTTATAATCACCAGGTTGTGTTTGGCAGCCAGGAGGGAAAGGCTATCATCCAAGCTGATGGCATCATCCTCTTTAGGCTCGCGGGTCAGGCTTCCAAAATACCGCTCCGACCAGCCATGCATAAAATACACGACCGGATAGCGGGTTTCTTCACTGCTTTCATAGGAAGGGGGCAAGATGACCCTGAAATTTCTCGACTCCCCAAATGCTTCAGAATAATAGATATGGTCAGAAATGGATCCCCTATCTTGAGCAGAAGCCTGTAGGGGACTTAAACCTCCCAAGAGGCAAAAAAGGAGGACCCAATTTCCAATCAGGGCCGGAAAGTTCCTTTTAAGCAAAAACTGAAATGTGGTCATATTATGTAGTGAGGTTAAAGGAGTTATCACGGATTACCTGGTTTTTCTGCCAATATGCTCTCAAATTTCTCATAAACCTGCATCAACTCCTTGCTCAGTTTTTCCTTGGGAAGGGGGAGCTCTTCCAGTACGTCCTCTTGGATGTCGAAAAATCTCCCATCACCGTAGAGTTTGAACCGTTGGTCCCTGACAAACACCCCATTTTCAAACTTTCCCCATTTGGGCTGATAGTACATATAAATATATTCTTTTGGCCTATCGGGATTACCCAAGATCTGTGGCAAAAAACTCATCCCATCGGTTTGGTAAGTTTCATTTAAGGGAATTCCCGCAGCCTCTGCCAAAGTAGGTAGGAAATCACTAAAATCCACTAAGGTGTTGGATATATCTCCCTTTCTGGCTTTATTCGGCCAATAGGCAATCAAGGGAACCCGGGTTCCGCCATCTGTCATATTCCCCTTATCCCCCTTGATCACATTTCCGTCCCTCATTGGCGAATAGATGCTGACATGGGTGCCGTTATCGCCGGTAAACAAAATGAGGGTGTTTTCGGAGAGATTATTTTCCTCCAATTTCTGTAATATCCTTCCAATGATAAAATCGGTATAGGCCACCATGTCCTTAAAGTAGCTGGTATCCGCTTCATATCTCTTCGAAGGATCCTGCCAATCCTCGCTTTTTGGGGTTGGCACAAAGGGGTCATGCACCAGGTTCATGGGGTAATAGACAAAAAATGGTTCCTCCTTTTTCCGGTCTATAAAATCCAATACAAAATCGGAAATAACCCTTGAGCCATATTGATTTTCATCCCTTGGTAAGACCTCCCCATTTTGCACCAAGAGTGGATTGGCATAGCGTTCTCCTTCAGCCCTGGTTAGGTCCAATTGCCACAGGCAATATTCGTCAAAACCAAAATGGTGGGGTCGGTTCCTGTCCTCCCATCCCTCTATCTTCTGGCCGGAAATTCCATTGAGCTGCCATTTTCCTGCCACACAGGTGGCGTAACCCGCATCCTTAAGTAAGTTTCCAAAGGTTTTTTCTTTAGGGCTCAGATACCCAAAAGCTTGGTAATTCCTGAAATTATGTTTCCCAGTCATTATTTTAACCCGGGAAGGGGTACAAAGGGGTTGGGAATAACAATGCTCGAATCTGACCCCATTTTTTGCCATCTGGTCCAGATTTGGAGTTTGGTAAACGCTACTACCGTATGCGCCAAGACATTCAAACCCCATATCATCCGCCATGATTAAAATAATGTTTGGAGGTGGGTTTTGAATGGAATTAGGTAAAAAGCTTGAAGCAAAAAGAAGATGAATAAATATAAAAACCAGGTTCATATTGGGCATATCGTTGATGACACTTGAAAAATTACAAGTTATTCATTAATCAAACAAACAAAGTGGCCAATTCCTTAGGCAGGTAGTTTCAGAAATTTGTAATCAATCAATAAATTATAAGATTTAAAGCAATATATCAATGGTAGGGAAATGATTATCAAGGGCTTTCCTCCCCCCGATGAAAAAACAATTATAAACACATGAATCTGCAAGGAGGTAAGAATTCCTACCTTTGCATGCATGTATCCTCGCTGATGAGCAGGAAATTTGGCATTATTCATCCAAATCCATGAGACTCCTATTAATATTTTTAAGTTTATCCACACTACAATCCGCATGTGTTTCGCAAAAAGCCTACACTTCGGCAACTCCATTATCCCAAGTTAAGGACATACATATGTTTGAGCCATTGGCATTTATTTCCCTAATTGAAAAAGGCAATCAAATGGCTCATAGCGATAGTTTATCCAACTACTTTTCCCAACGCTGGTCACTCATTGCAGCTAATATCCCAGACCTTCCTGTTGAGGGTTTGGTGAAGATTCCAGGGTTTGTGGAGACAGAAGTGCTTAAAACTGAAATTGATCAACTCTTTTTCTGGGCTGAGGAAGCCGGGGGAAGGAACCTCAACCCTTTGGAACTGCCACCTAACCTGGTTGCTACCATGGATCATCATAACCAAAGGTTTTATATGTTGACTCTCAGCAGTGGGTTTACCCGAAGGGAAGGAAATTATACAGGTCAATTGGTAAAGGGAGTGGCACTGACTTTTCTTACTATGGGTATTTACTCCCCAATGCCATTAAAGGCAAATTCAGCTGTGCAGGTGATGATTTTGGACAACCAACTGGGAGAAATCACCTTTTACAAAAACAGCTTTAACCCAGAGGGTGAACCCTTGGAGAACAAAACCCTTTTAAAGCATGCCAAGTTTTTGTTCAAAGGCTATTTTTGGTAGTTTTATATTCCTCTTCCATAGAATAAATTTGGAGAAAAAAAATTGTAGGGCAGGAAAAGGACTTGCCCTGGAATAATACCATCTGCATTAAATAGACTTTCTTCTCTTTTCCAACTACTTAAAATTATTACTAAATACAACCCCTAGAAGCCTTATTGGCTTAAAAAGGATAGGAAGGAAACCTCAACCCCACGTGAAAACGCTAGGACGGAGGGATTTCAGTTTTGACAATCATGTTTCCACACTGATTGGCAGGAGGGTTCGCGTTCACATCTAAAAACCTTTGCAAAAAAAATAGATGAATCGTATAGAAAAGGAAACCAACTACCCCTACTGCTTCCGAGGTGGAGGAAATAAGACATTTACAAACAACTTTTTATATAATTTGAATAATAAAAAATGCGTTTTGATTTAAAACACCTTTATCATTTCATTTACAACAGCCTACATTTAGTTTATCTCAATCCTTTTATTTCATCTGTTTATAATTTGTTTTTCAGTGGTCAGATGAAATGCCCAGATTAATCATCCCCCTGTGTGAGAATACTTTCTCATGGGCATTTCATATGATTATAATTTGTTTTTTAAAGGCCATATGGAATCTCGCAATCTTAATCATCCCTCCGTGCGTCGCTTGCGTCATGCTCGATTTCATATGATTATAATTTGTTTTTTAAAGGCCATATAGCCTGCCCCTGCCTGCCCCGAACTCGCTTCGGGGAACTTGTTACGGGGGAATCTCGCAATCTATAATCGTCCTAGTGTGTAACGTGCTCGTCATGCCTGACTGCCGTACCGGTAGGCTCGATTTTACAAATCCTAAATTACCTAAATGGACTAAAACACCCCTCTATCTCATTCGGTAAATAGCATCAAGGAGCCTCAATTTTGATGGTATGGCAAGGGGTATTTAACATTAGATCGCCTCCAAAAGACAAGGACCCACATTCCACTGTATAAGAATAACTCCCATAGGATCGGTTCATAAAGCTCATGGAGGGCATTTCCGAACATTCTGGGACACCGTCAAATATGCGGTCTCCCCTCAGCCTCCCTTGAACCTCATTGTTCCCGGAACCATAAAAAGTAATTTGAATCTCGTTGCAGGGCATTGGTTCATTGATATAGAATGTAATGTTCCCATTTCCTTCCAATGGCCCCTGACCTTCATCGTCCTCCCTACAAGAAAATATCAAAATGGAAACGAAAAGTAATCCTAACAGAAATCGGCTTTGGTAATGCATGGCTTTTTTAACTACATCTGAAGCAGAAGGATTTATCATCAAGTTTTGGAATAAATTCTAAGAAAAAAATTCCAGGACAGGAAACGAACCTGCCCTGGAAAAATACCATCTGTAATAAATAAGCTGTCCTCTTTTTCCATCTACGGATGAAATCGAGCCTGTCTGGACGGTAGTCAGGCATGATAAGTACGTCAAAAGGGGGATGCCCCGGATAGTTACGGGGAGATGCGAGATTCTCCTAAAACAAGTTCCCCGAAACCAGTTCGGGGCAGGCTACCTGCCTGACGGTTTACCTGCCGAAGGCATGGAAATCAGGTCTGATCGCTGAAAAAACCATAATTAACACATAAAAATTATGCCTAAATTATATCCGGGTTTACACGAAGAAATGGCAATTATAAAGGTCAGATAGCGAAGGGGGTGGGAATAGGCATCCTTACCCTAGGTATGTATGCACCTATTCCTATAAAGGCAAATTCCTCAGCAAGAGTCATGATTTTGGACAACTACCGAGGTGAAATTGCCTATTACCACAGCAACTTATTTCCGGAATGGGTACCCTTGGAAGAAAGAATACTTCAAAAGCACATCCAGATTCTCTTTAAAGGCTATTATTGGTAAGGTGATGAATTAGGAGCCATGAATTTTGGGTCTATAAATTCGATGCCATATTATTACTCCTAAGACACCAACACCTTAATTATCACTTTCCACTTCCCAAAGCCAAGAAGCAGATCTGCCTGCTTTGGGAAGATGTGTAGAAAAAACATAAACTTGGGAACATTTATCATTCCCCTATCCTCTTTTCCAAATTGCTGGGGACTTTTTCCACAGTACCTTTATGTGCCTCCACCATTTCCTTGATTTCCGAAATGATTTCGGGATAATCCTCCGCCAGGTCAAATCTTTCGGAGGGGTCATGCTGCACTTGGTATAGCTTTTCCTTTTCCAGTTCCCTCATTCGCTCCGGATATCCATCTGGGTTGTTTTCGAAGAAGTGCACTTTGTAATTACCTTTCCTGGCACCAAAAATCCGGGTACTGTGGTAATAAATCAATTCCTCTCGGGGGGACTTGTCCCCATAAATCAAAGACTGGGAAAGGTCATAGCCATCATATTCCCTATCATCCGGTAGCGTGCCTCCTGAGAGGTTTACCAAAGTGGGTAAAAGGTCCAATGTAGCACCCATATCTGTAACAAGACCAGGGCTGATGGTACCTGGCCACCAGAAAACCCCAGGCTCCCTCACCCCTCCTTCATAACTGGTTCCTTTGGCACCATGAAACAGTCCCGAACTTCCCCCGTGGTCATCAAAAATCACCCAAGGGCCGTTGTCCGAGGTGAAAACCACCAATGTGTTTTCGTCCAGTCCTGATTCCCTAAGGTAATCCAAAATCTGCCCTACCCCCCAGTCTATTTCCTCAATGACATCCCCATATAGACCCCTGTCGCTCACCCCAGTAAAATCCTCGCTTACAAAAAGAGGCACATGAGGCAGGTTATGGGCCAAGTACACAAAGAATGGCTCCTCTGCATGGTCGTTCATAAAGGAGATGGCTTCCTGTGTATATCTATTAGTGATGGTACGTTGATCTGCGGGTCTTTCAATAATTTCCTCATTCCTCATCAAGGGAACATTGAAATAATCTATCTTGGCATTCCAAAACGCCTCTTGCCTGTCAATGTCATTTACCCTATCCATATCATTAGAATAAGGTATGCCGAAATAATAATCGAAGCCATGACTGGTAGGTAGATATTGGGGAAGATGACCCAGGTGCCATTTGCCAATGGCCGCTGTGGCATAGCCTTGCTCCTTCAGCAACTTGGCTATGGTGTTTTCTGTGGCAGGCAAGCCTCCGTCCGAGTCGGGAAACAACACCCTGCGTTTATCCGAACACATGCCATTCCGGATCGGATACCTCCCGGTAAGCAGGGCAGCCCTGGAAGGTGTACAGACGTTGGCCGCAGAGTAAAAGTTGGTCCATTTTTGGCCTTCGGAAACCATTCGGTCTAAATGTGGGGTCTTGATACTGGGGTGACCATAGGAGGACAGATCCCCATACCCCATATCATCGGCAAAAATAATAACAAAATTAGGGCTCCTTTGCGCAGAACCTTCCTCCTTCTCCGTTTCGGGTTCACAGGAGGTAAGTAAAAACAAACTGGTACAAATGAAAAGACAGTAGAAAATCAACAATAATTTGTTCATGAAGATATGGGTTTATGAGCAGAAATTCAGGGACCAACCAAGCCTTTAAAACTAAAGATAATTTTGGTTAATTGAAAATCCTCCAAAGCAAAATAGGGAGGAACCTTATAAATAACACAGTATTGGATTGGGAAAGGAATTTATGGGGATAGGTTTTTTTGACTAGGTAAAAAGGATTAAAAAAGAGAACTTGATTTACCAAACGAAAATAGAAATCTAGCAACCTACGCCATTTTTGTGAATATAAAAGCCTCTATTGAAGGAGGTTAAAAGTGGTTTTTGAAAGTATAAAATAGGCCTATGGTTACCAAAAAGGCCTACACTATATATTCTTATTTCTTTCCCATTAGGGAACCAAAACTCAGGATGTGCCAAAAATCGAATCTTCTGTCTCTCTGCTTGAATTTGTACTTCATCCTGGCATAGGTATAAGTGGGTATTACCCTGAAAGACTGGGCAATTACCAGTAGTAACAAGCCCAGGGAAGCTAGGAAAATAACATCGTAACTTATGGAGGCATCCACTAAAACCCCAAATACCGCGGGTCCTATTGCGGAACTAAGCACCATCAAAGAAGCGAAAACACTTCGTACCTTACCAATATTTTTGGTGCCAAACAACTCCACTTGAATAGCGGACATTATTGCATTCCCAGCCCCGGATGACGCCCCCATCAAAATCATATATGGGAAAATCGCCCATTTTGCATCTACCAGCCACACCGCCATCACACCCAGAAAAAAGGGAATGAGATAGAAAGGAAAAAAACGCCTAGCAGAATATCTGTCAATCAAGGGCCCAGCCACAATAATGGCTAAGGAACCTGCCACCGCATAGAAGGTAAGTCCCAAGGCCATTCGCTGAAGGGACCAATCCTTAAAATCAGCTATGGCAAACTGGTAGAAAAACAAGGCGGTAACCACGAAGGAAAAGATAAACAAATTTGGAGCGAGGAGCAAAAACTGAGGGGATTTGATGATGTCCCATTGTGAATTTTCTGCGGCTTTTCTCCCACCTGTTGAAGGGCTACTCTCATAAATTACCAACTTGCCCTCATCGATGAAAAAATACAGATAAAGAGGAACCATTACCGCTACCAAGGCACCCGTTACCAGTAGGGATTCTCTCCATCCCACCCATTCTATAATTCCCACTAAGGAAATCGGAAGCAGGGCCTGCCCCAAGGGATGGCCTAAGGAGGCCAAACTGATGGCTTTGCCCCTTCCCTTCTCGAAATACCTGGACATGGCCGTGATACCTATATGGCTAAACAGACCCTGACCAGCAATCCTTAACCCAAAAAACGCAAAGGGAAGAATAAACCATAAAGTATTGACACTCATCAATACCATGGATATGACAAACACCAAGGTGGCCCAAAGTGTGTAAGGCTTCAGGGCAGTTCTGTCAATGAGCTTACCCACGGAGGGCAACAAAAATGCACTGCCAATGGTGGCAAGCATATAATACACACTCACCTGTGCATTGGAAAGGGAATAGTCGGCTATGATATAGGGAATATAAAGTGCCAAAAGGTAAGTTTGGCCATAACCCGATAAGCAATTCATTAAGAGTCCAAAAGTGAGCAACCTGCTATTGGACTTGACAAATGAGAGGTAATGCATCAATAACCTTATCTGAGGGAACAGGGAAAAACATCGGAAACCCAAACTACACGAAGAATAAGATTCCGACAGCTTGTTTTTGAAAAGGCAAAACTAAGCAATTTGCTGTGGAATTTACTTGTATTGATTACTCCACTTATTTCTTTTCTTAAAAAATTTCAAATTAGTTATCAGTAGTAACAATTTTCTAAAAGCCTTTTTATTGGTTTCTTATCCCCAGTTCAAATTTTACTTTTTTTAGATTAATGAATATGCTGTGGAAACTGGTCGGCTGGATTAATATCCTCGAAAAAATTAGGGCCATTTTCTATTAACCCAATGCTTGAATTAGACCAGGCAAAAAATTGTGGTCTTCATCCTAGAACTTGCTGACCAAGGGAAATTAGGAATTTACAAGAGGCATTTCCTCACAAACGGCCTTCCAACATTGCGATTCCTAAAAAAATACGGGTAAAAAAACATATTGAATACTACCCCAAGCATGGATTATAGTTTCCAAATCCGAAGGATATCGTATTTGGCATAGAATAAAATGGGTGTGAGGTTAGCTTCACTGAAGACCACTGTTCTGCTGGTTTCTTCACTGATTTCCTCAAAGGTGGGTGTGGTCACCGGGCTGAGCCATCGAAGGCCAAAGGTGAAGTTTCTTCTAACTAAACCCGCCTCAATGCCTACTAAAAAGTTGTTTTTCGTGACATTTCGGGTTTCATTGGTTCTCACCCTTTGCACTACATGACTCAGGCCAGCTCCAGCCCCTACAAATGCATATTTATTGGGATCTTGGATGGCAAATTTGTATTTACTAAAAAACATGAAATTGGTCAAATTGGCCTGCCTTTCGTCATAAATATCGAAATGGTCTAAGGATACTATCGGTGAGGGGTCAGAAAACCCCATCTGCCCAGTGGTAAGAAAGTCCAAGCTAAAATCAAAACGATGATTGGATTGGTATTTCAGTGAAGAGGTGAATAGAATTTTTGCAGGACCTATTTCACCATAATTAAAAGTCGTACCCAAACCGAGTCCTGCATCCAGGTTAACCTGTTGTGCTTGGGAAACGAAAGAGAGGAGCAGGAAAACAGACACTAGAAGGTTGAATTTCATTTTCTAAAGGTTATAATAAAAGAAAATTTTAAAAGGTCTAACAAAAATGCCTCACTATAAAATTACGAGACTAATGCGACAATGTTTGAAAAATTTAGGTAAAAAATGCGGCAGGAGTTTATTGGGAGAAGAATTGTAGGAGCCAGTAATAAGAGTTATACCCTCTACCCTTGAATTTTTCTGTGAAGATAAATTTGGGGAAAAGGGAAACTCATTATACTAGGCATGTTATCGGCACATTAAAACTTGGGCATGCCGAATATCAACCCATCCTGGTACAGGTTGCTCATTACTTGTCCATAGAGTATTTTCAATAGGAAATTATACCCAGAAATTGCCAATCAGGACGTTGGTTTTCGTGATACGAAGTAAGCAATGAAATTTTCTATATTATTCTTTTTTTTGAAAATTTAATTCGAAGAAATTTTTCCAGTTCTACAATAAAGAACACACACAAACCTGCGGCAAATAGTAACAACCAGATACGCAACGGAAATGGAGCCGTGCCAAAAAGTTGATTCGCTATGGGAAGGTAGGTGAACACTGCCTGCAATACCAATAGAACGCCAACCAAAAAAAATGATATTTTGTTGTCAAAAATCCTTAGGGAAATACTTGATTCATACATTTTTCTGCTACTGAACAGGTAAAAGGTGTGAGCTATCACCAACATATTAACTGCGACAGTTCGGGACTGCTCCAGATTAAGTGTTTCCCCTAGGCCGCCTCTTTGAGCAAGCAGGAATGCGGCAAAAGAAACACTTCCACTGATAAAAGAAACAAACAGCACCCTCCAAAAAAAACTTGGCCCTATTATAGGTTCATCCTGTTTTCGGGGTTTCCGCTTCATGACTAACCGTTCCATCGGTTCCACCGTTAAACAAAGCGCAAGCGTTACTGCGGAGACCATATTGACCCATAGAATCTGTAATGGACTAATGGGCAGGGTGATACCAAAAAGAATGGCGGCACTAATAATTGAGGCCTCAGCGCCATTAGCAGGCAAAAGGAAAAGTATCGTTTTCTTTATATTGTCATAGATGGTTCTCCCCTCCTCAATCGCATGAACGATAGTGGCAAAATTATCATCTGTAAGCACCATTTCCGCAGCCTCTTTGGTGACCTCCGTCCCCTTGATTCCCATGGCTATACCAATATCGGCTGTTTTCAACGCAGGAGCATCGTTGACCCCATCACCGGTCATTGCACAGAGCATGCCTTGAGCCTGCAGCACCTGTACAAGCCGGAGTTTGTGCTCGGGATTTGTTCGTGCAAACACATTATGGGTTTTAACTGCTTCTCCAAGTGTCTTCTCGTCCATTTCCTCAATCTGTGAGCCGGTTAAGGCACCATTTATCACTTCCAACCCAAGCTTTTGGGCTATCGCATCCGCGGTAGCTGCATGGTCACCAGTTATCATAATAACCCTTATACCAGCTTCTTTACATTCCTGTATGGCTTCCATTACTTCAGGCCGAGGAGGATCGATTATGCCTATAAGCCCTAAAAGTACCAAATCACCGGATATATCATCGTGTTCGATAGTTTCAGTATCAGCTGAAACATCCAACTTTGCACATGCGATAACCCTGTTTCCCTCTCCAGCAATATCTTCCATTGCTTTTTGCCAAAATTTTACATCGATTTCCTTCTCTCCTTTTTCGGTCAGTTGCCGAGAACATTTTTCTATTATCCGCTCCGGAGCCCCTTTAATAAAAACCGTTCTACCACTTTCCGTGTCGTTCAAGGTGGCCATATATTTGTGTTCGGATTCAAAAGGAATACTATCCAGCCTGTTAGGTTTATAATCTTTCAGTCCACCTTTAAGCGCAAAAACGGTGAGCGCACCTTCAGTGGGTGTACCCTGAAGTTCCCATTCGCCAGAGGTTCCTTTTTCCACAGAGGAATCGTTGCATGCGCGCGCGCAACGAAGCAGGGATAACAGTATAGGATGTTCGCTTATATCAACAGAAACCCCTTCATTCGTTAAAATACGTCCTGAAGGTTCATACCCTGTACCTTCAACAGAATAGTTTCCAGAAGCGATAACTACCGACTGCACAGTCATTTCATTTCGGGTAAGTGTACCGGTTTTATCTGAACATATTACTTTTACGGAACCAAGCGTTTCCACGGAAGGGAGTTTTCGGATAATGGCGTTTCGCTGCGCCATACGCTGTACACCAAGAGCCAAAGTTGTGGTTAGAATTGCAGGAAGGCCCTCTGGTATTGACGCTACAATAATGCTTATGGAGACAATGAACATTTCCTCGGCACTACTACCTTGAACAAGCAAACCAAAAGCAAAAAAACCACCTGCCGCAATTATGATTGCAAAAGATATGATTTTCCCAAAATTATCCATTGAGCGTAACAGCGGAGTGGTTTTTTCAGCAACATCAGTCATCATTTTGTTGATGCGCCCGATCTCTGTTTTCTCTCCTGTAGCAGTGACAATGCCTGTTGCCTCCCCATAGGATACGGTGGTTCCTGCAAACACCATATTCTTTTGGTCACCCAGAACCGCTTTTGAAACTAATGTTTCCGAGTGTTTCTCAACACCTTCTGATTCACCTGTCAGTGCTGATTCTTCAACTCGCAGATTTTTTACTGAAACCAATCTTGTGTCTGCGGGGACCCGGTCGCCGGATTTAAGAAACACTAAATCCCCTGGAATTACTTCCTCTGCTTCAATGGTCATCCGTTTTCCTTCACGGATAACCACGGTTACCTGCGAGAGCATCCTTTTAATTCCATCTAGGGCTTTTTCAGCTTTCCCCTCCTGGATAAAACTTACAAGTACGTTTATAATAACTACTGCAAAGATAACTGCCGCTTCTACCCAATCGCCAAAAAATGCAGCTACAACTGCGGCAACAATTAGTAGGTAAATTAGAACATTATGGAACTGGGAAAAGAAACGAACTAGCACACCTTTTCGACCGGGAGAAGGCAGTTTATTTCGACCATGCTGATTGAGACGTTGAAGAGCTTCCTTCTGATTCAAGCCATCTTTGATATTGGAATTAAAGAATTCCGCAACATCATCGATAGAGTCCGTATAGAATTGTCTGTCATTATACCTAGCTTCCTTATTGTTCTTCATTGTATATCCTTCAATTCTTTACGGTTTGTTATTTACAACATCCACAAGCCAGCGTTAATCAAATGCAATCTAAGCAAAAATCACCGCTGCTTAAATTGAACTGATTACCATTTAAAAAGCTTTCACCCAAGTCTGGAGATTATGGGACAAGTCCCCAAATCCCTATTTTAATGGCCGAATAGTGGCATAGATCTCAGCCAACTCTCCGGAAAGGATTATAATTAGTTCGAAAATTCGGAACATATTATCAAAAAAAACAGTGTTTTTTCTTGAAAATTTTCAGGAATCTATGTTTTCTTGGACTTTATTGGCCTGCATAATTATTTTTCATCTTGAGGGCTTATAAGCACGATAATTGTAACCTCAGAAACTAAATTATTATCCATGCAGGAAAGAAAAACATATTTTTCGAAACCAATTTTATTTTTGGTGCTAACCCCGTTATTACTGATGGGCACTTTTATATTTTTCTATGGCCTTACCAAGGCCCAGCCTTTCTTGGCTCCTCTGCTTACTGCATTCGTATTGGCACTACTTATTATCCCCATGGCCAAGAAATTGGAGAAATGGGGGCTAAAAAGCATATTTGCAAGCCTGATAAGCTTTTTGGCTTTGATTGTAGTGTTTTTAGGGGTTTCATTCGTGGTATCCTTGCAGATCAAAGATGTATTGGAGGACTGGGAGGAATTAAAGGAGTCCTTTATGCCAAAACTGAAAGAATTTGAAGGTTTTATCCTTGACCATACCCCCATGGAAAAAGAGTCCTTGGAGGAATACAAAAACGATTACGGAATGAGCGAGGAAGAGGATGGAGACGGGGAGAATGAGGAGGAGGAAGATAACGGTAACGAGGAAGATAAAGGGGAACAGGCACTACAAATTATGGGAGGCACCATTACCTTTTTGACAAATTTTTTGATTACACTGGTTTATGTGTTCTTGTTCATGCATTTCCGGCAACATTTTAAAACTTTCATCCTTTTGCTCTTCCCCAAGAGAAAGCAGGAAGAAGTCAGTGTGATTTTGGGAAAATCGTCTACAGTGGTGCAGACCTATCTTTTGGGAAGACTATTTCTGATGGTTATTTTGGTGATATTATACAGCATAGGACTCTTGATTTCCGGGGTGGAAAATTGGCTCTTTGTAAGTGTCATTGCGGCCATACTTTCCATCATTCCCTTTGTGGGCAACTTTTTGGGCTATTTGATAGCCATGGCCATGGGCTTGTTTTCCGGAGGCGACACGGGTATTCTGTTGGGCGTCACTATTACCTTCCTGTTTGTGCAGTTTTTGGACAGTTATATTCTTCAGCCTATGGTGCTGGGAGGAAAACTCGACGTACACCCCTTCTTTATCATCTTTTCGGTGATCCTTGGCAACGAGATTTGGGGAATTATCGGCATGGTGCTGGCCATACCTCTCTTTGCCATCGTCAGTATTTTGTGCAGAAACATTCCTCAATTGGATGCCTTTGGCTATCTGTTTAGCAATGACAATGAGACGTTTGAGGAAAAAAGGAGGAAGAATGCGGAGGAAAAGCCTTAATAGAGGCAACTTTTCTGCGGAATTTTGCTTTATTTAGCTAATCATTTATTTAGCTAATCAAACAAACCTTTTGAAGATGACCACTGGATTTCAGCACTTACATTCCTATTTTGCCTATTTGGTGTTATTGGGCATAGCCATAAGTTTTATTTACGCATTAGTAGGGGCACTTTCCGGAAAAACTTTCGGCGAAAAGGACCGGAAAATGGGCTTGCTGGGACTGATCCCCACACACATCCAATTATTGGTAGGCTTAATTCTTTATTTTCTGAGTCCCTTGGGCATATCCAATTTGGGTCCCGGGACCATGTCAGATTCCATGAGCAGGCTGTATGCCCTAGAGCATCCCGTCATCAACATCATTGCGGTCGCCTTGATAACTGTAGGATACAGCAGGGCTAAGAAACTGACTGAAAGTAGGAGCCAATTTCGAAGCATCTATATGTTTTACGGAATTGCCTTTATCCTTATTCTCAGCAGGATACCCTGGGTGGCATGGTTAAACTAAAATAAATCCTTGTCATGGATCCTACTATTCTAGAAGACCTGGTAACCAAGCGAATGCCTTTTGGACAGTATAAGGGAAAATTGATTTGTGAAATCCCCGAACACTATCTGATTTGGTTTTACAGAAAGGGTTTTCCCCCGGGTAAGCTGGGCATTTGGCTGGAGACCATGTATGAAATCCGACTTAATGGGCTTACCTATTTATTGGATAGATTAAAGAAATAAAAGAAAAAGAGAAACCTTTTTTTTTGCTATTCTGTTGAAGGTGCAATAATTTTGCATAAAAGAAAATACCTTCCTGCAGGTGAAAAAAATCCCTATCCTTTTCTTCTTCGTTTTTTTACTTAATACTGTCTCCATTCTTGGGCAAGGTCAGCAAAAAGGGCATTTTCAGCTTCATGGCAAGGTGGTCGCAGAGGATGGCGAAGGCTTGGGTGCCCATATACATATCCATGAATTGGGAAAAGGTGCCATCGCGGACCTGGATGGGAATTTTGCTATCCCAAACCTAAGGCAGGGTACCTATCACCTGCACTTTACACATATGGGTTTCAAATCGGCTTCCACCACGGTAATAATCAAGGATGAAGGGGAGGAAATTGAGGTAGTCATGCAGCCATCCTCCATTACCCTTCAAGAACTCACCATAGAAGCAAACCCCTTTAAGAACGGCCCTGTGGAGCAGTCCCAAACCATAGATGTGGTAGATAGGAACTATTTGGAGAAAAACAACACAGGAACATTTGCCAATGCCTTGGAAAAACTGCCTGGCATCAGCACTATCAACACAGGTGTTGGGATTTCCAAACCAGTGATTCGTGGTATGAGTTTTAACCGCATCATGGTCAATGACAGGGGCATCAAGCAAGAAGGACAGCAATGGGGTGCCGACCATGGCTTGGAAATTGATCCCTTTGACGTGGACCGGGTAGAGGTTATAAAAGGACCTGCCTCCTTAATTTACGGCTCGGATGGGATGTCCGGAGTCATCAATATTTCACCTGCCGGCTTTCCCGAGGAGGGCACTATTAGGGGCCATGTGATCAGCACCTACCGCACCAATAATGCCATGTGGGGAAATACAGCAATGGTAGAGGGCAGCGAAAAGGACTTTGTATTCAAGGGCAGGTTCACGGCACAGGATTTTCAGGACTACCGGGTTCCCACCGAAAGCTTCAATTATGCAGGCTTTGTGCTGCCGGTCTATGACAATAGACTAAAGAATACGGCAGGAAGGGAAAGACATTTTTCCCTTACGGGAGGGGTTCGAAAGAACTGGGGAAAAAGTACCTTGACCGTAAGCCAATTTAACCAGCATGCAGGGCTCTTCCCCGGTGCGGTGGGCATACCCCGGGCATATAATCTAAGGCATGATGGAGACCATTCTTCCATAGACCTTCCAAGCCAGGACAACACCCACTTAAAAGTAATCTCCAATACCACCATCCAATACAAACAAAATTGGCTGGAGTTGGACCTGGGTTTCCAGCGAAATACCCGCTTTGAAAGGTCCTTTCCCCATGCCCATGGAAGTGCGCCTACTCCGGAGGGGGATCTTGCCCTGGGACTTTTCTTGGACACCTATACTGCCAATCTGAGGTATAATGCTCAAATCAATGAAAAATCCCAGAGCATTGTTGGGTTTCAGGCTTCCTTGATGGACAATAATTACGCAGGCTTTGAATTTTTGCTTCCACAATTCACCACTTTGCAGGGAGGAGCCTTTTATTTTCACGAATACCGTTGGGCAGACAACTTTATCGTAAACGCCGGAGTTCGGGTGGATGGAGCAAGGCACAGCATTATGGAACACCTGCAACCGCTGTTTGAAAGGCTGGAACCAACAGGGGAGTATGACCAGAGAAACCCCAATATAGACCGCTCCTTTGTCAATATGAGTGGCTCAGGGGGCTTTTCCTGGATCCTTGACAACCACCATAACCTTAAATTAAACCTTGGAAGCAGTTACCGGATTCCCACTGCCATAGAGCTTTCCACCAATGGCATCCACCATGGGAACTTTAGGCATGAAGTGGGCAACCCCGAGCTAAATAGTGAAAGAAGCTATCAGGCGGATTTAAATTTCTCTTACTCCAGAAAACAGTTCCTTTTTGGAATTAGCCCTTTTTGGGGGTATTATGATGGTTTTATCTACCTTGCCCCTATGGGCAGGTTTTCCACCATCCCTGGAGCCAGTACCATGTGGGAATATAGGCAACACAACGCCATATTTACCGGTGGAGAAATTAAAGCAGAATGGGTTCCTTTCCCAAACTTGCATTTAAACATCGCTGGTGAATACGTGTACAACCTCAATTTGGAAACGGGTCTTCCCCTTCCTCTTACCCCTCCCCTAAGCATTCTTTCTGGGGTAGAATACAAAGTGCCAAAAATTGGTGGTACTCTGAAAAACGGGTATGTTTATGTGGAATACAGGCATGCTGCTGCCCAAAACAGAGTGGACAGAAACGAAAGGAGTACCGCTGGCTTTGACTTACTGGAAGCGGGAATTGGTTGGGATCTCTCCCTTGGATCACAGCTCCTGAAATTCCAATTGAGTGGTCAAAACCTCACCAATGCATTCTATTTCAACCACCTAAGTAGGTATAGGTTGCTTAATTTACCGGAACAGGGCAGGAATGTAAATCTCAGTTTGAAAATCCCCTTTCAGATAAAAAATTGAATTTTTAGGTAGAATGCCTAGGAGGTTTCAAACCTATATTTTAATATTGCAACATATTTGCATTTGCAACCATATTTAATTTAACATACCATGAAAAAAACCTTTCTTTACCCCTTGATTGGACTAGCCTTTGTAATGGCGGCATGTGAAACCGATGATGACCCAATTCGGGACCTAGACGCTCCCATTATTGGACCTGCTGATGGAAGGGATGCCATTAGACCTGAAAATGAAGAAGCAAGGGCTGCAACGACAGATCATATGCATGTCAGGTTTGGAGTAGATGACCCATCAGGAATTGCACAGATACGGGTAGATGTACATAATAGCTTTGACGGGCATACTCATGGTCGGATAAAATCTGATTTTGAACCTTTAAATGTGGATGACATTTATTCCCCAAACGCTGCAAGCCCCGACTTTTTGTTTCCAGAAGGCGCTACCAGGGTTAGTATAGATGGACCGGGTACCGATATTTATTGGGGGGGACCTTCCTCCAGAGTAGAGGGCAATGTATTGGCTGGGCCTTATGACTTTACTATACAAGCCATAGACATCCATGGCAATCAGACAAGTTTTGCGGATGAGTCCAACTATTTTGTGCGCTTCCATATCAGAAGGGCCTATGCTCCTGTAGTGGATATCACCAACCTTCATGACGGAGAGATCGAAGGAGAAGCTGGAGAGCCATTGCAGATTGAGGGTACCATCGGTATGGGGGATCACGAATTGAGTTCAGAAATAGCATTTATCTGGGTGAGGCTTACAGACGAAGACGAACATGGGCATGGAGGTCACGATAGCAGGGTGCTGGACGAATATTACGAACAAATGTGGGGTTCATCTGCATGGAGAGGCGGAATGAGTGGCCCGGAAATACCCAATACGCAATCCCTAAATCTTGCTGATGTTTTTGTAGGAGATAATGCCATTATACCTCCTGCAGGAGCCGATCATCTAAATTTGATTATTTGGGTAGAAGATCAAAACGGAAACATTACAGAAATGACTTATGAAGTCCACCTGGAATAATACAGTAATTAGGTAAACAAATAAAAAAGAGGCTGAAATTCAGCCTCTTTTATTTTTATAGAGAGAGTAAATATTTTTAAGATTTGATAAACTAGATTGAAGTTTCTTGACATTCCTTTATCGCAAGGTATCCCCAAGATCTTCCAATTTAAAATCACCCATTTTCTCCGAAAATTTGCCGAATAGCCCTTTTAATATAGAAAAGGGACTTTCCATGCTAGGTTCCTCAATGGGCATCTTTTTCAGGTCTTCTTCATGCCCAAACGCATCGGACAGGGTGGTATTTCCGATACCTTCTTGATCAATGACCAAAAAGAGTGCCATACCTAACATAAATTTATTAAAAGTTCCCATTCTAATCTGTTTAACAATAATAGAACTACTGTTAAACAAAATTGTTTAAATGGGAATTAGAATTAATTTTCGGGATAATACGGGGTACAAAGTGTAATTTTATTCCTGTCAAAACTCTCGATAGAATTTGGGTTGGCACCAATATTTCCCGATACCAGGATAATTGAATAGTCAGGCCCCTCTTCCGCCAGGTGGATTTTAATATGTCCATCAAAAGATTTGAAAGACTCAAAGTCCAACTTTTCTCCGTTGGAAAGCTGGCCCAAAATGGTTTTACTATTTAGGCTCCTGATGTCCACGGGATTTAACAAATAAGCAATATCTGCGCTTTCGGCATCATAGGTGCCAAAATGCAAATGTCCCGCAAAGAAATACTCCTCTACTGAGCCAGGGCCTTCCATGTCTATTTCTATCTCCAAATCCCCAGACTTCAATTCCCTTACCAAAGCTAATCCCTTGTAGTCAAAATCACTAGACTGAAACAAGTCATAGCTTAAACTTCTTCCTGAATAAACAGACTCTACTTCCTGCTCCTGACAGGAAACCAATACAACCAATGCTATAAGTACCAGTGATTTGAATTTTTTCATATGTTTATAATTTCTTTTTAGCGGTCATATAGTCTGCCCCTGCCTGCCCCGAACTCGTTTCGGGGAACTCGTTTCGGGAGCCTGTCCCTGCCTGCCCCGAACTCGTTTCGGGGAATTTATTTCGGGAGAATCTCGCAACGATAACCATACCTTCGTGTGTTGCTTGCGTCATGCCTGACTGCCGTCTAGGTGGAATCTTGCATGATTATTATCATCCCTTCGTATTAGGTTTTCCTCATGCTTGATTTCATAAAGCTATTAAATATTGTAACATTAAATTAAACGATGATCAGGGTATTAAGTTATACCCTTATTGCATGATTATTGTCAGCAAAAACAAAAAAGTTTTTATGAGGCGTTTTACAGACCTATTCATACAGCTTGACCAAACCAACAAGACCAAAGATAAAATCGAATTCTTAGAATCCTACTTTTTGGAAGCTCCGGATCAGGATAAACTTTGGGCATTGGCGCTTTTTACCCATAAGAGGCCGAAAAGGAACGTCAAAACCGCCCAGTTGAGGGAATGGTGTAGAGAGGTGTCTTCTACGTCGGAGTGGCTTTTTGAGGAGTCCTACCAAACGGTTGGCGACTTGGCCGAAACCATTTCCTTATTGCTCCCCAAAACCGAAAAAAGCACCTCAAAAACGCTTAGCGAAATCATCCAGGAACTTTTAAGTATGAAGCCTCTCTCGGATGAAGAAAAAAAAACAAGCATTCTTTCCCTATGGGAAGAATTGGACCAGGAGGGGAGGTTTGTTTTTAACAAATTGATTACAGGTGGGTTCCGAATCGGTGTGAGTCAAAACCTGATCACCCAGGCAATTGCTGGGGCATTTAAAATGGATAAAACGGAGGTGGCCCATAGAATCATGGGTAATTGGAACCCCTTAACCACCACTTTTGAAAGCTTAATACTCTCCCAAAACCCTCAGGATGATCTTTCCCGTCCTTATCCATTTTGTCTGGCACACCCCGTAGAGGCCGACGTAGCTAGCTTGGGTAGGCCGGGTGAATGGCTGTTGGAATGGAAATGGGACGGGATCCGTGGTCAGTTGATACACCGAAATGGAGAAGTGTACCTATGGTCCAGAGGCGAAGAACTCATCACAGAGAAATTCCCGGAGATTGTCGAAATAGGTCATCAAACACCCTCAGGTACCGTTTTGGATGGGGAGATTTTACCTTTTCGGGAAGGCTCCCCCCTACCCTTTGGCGCACTTCAAACAAGAATTGGCAGGAAAAACCTGACTAAAAAGATCCTCACCGATGTTCCTGTTTCCTTCGTTGCCTATGATCTTTTAGAGTGGGGAGGGGAAGACCTTCGGGCTTTAACTTTGGAAAAGCGAAGGGAAAAGTTGGAATTATTGTGCAATATCCATCCCAACTTTAGGGTTTCCGAACTAATCCAACTTCCCACCTGGGAGGACCTTACGAAGGAAAGGGAAAAGAGCAGAATCAAAAAGGCCGAGGGACTAATGATCAAAAAAAGGGATGGGTTATATGAGGTGGGAAGAAAAAGGGGAAATTGGTGGAAATGGAAAATAGCCCCCCTCACGGTGGACGGAGTTATGCTTTACGCCCAAAAAGGCCATGGCAGGAGGGCCGATCTTTACACGGACTATACCTTGGCCGTTTGGAAAGAAGATCAGCTCGTTCCCTTTGCAAAAGCCTATTCGGGACTTACCGATCAAGAAATAAGGGAAGTGGATCGTTTCGTGAAAAAACATACAAAGGAACGGTTCGGACCGGTAAGGACCGTAGAACCGGAGTTGGTATTTGAAATTGCCTTTGAAGGCATACAAGAAAGCCCAAGGCACAAGTCGGGAATTGCCTTGCGTTTCCCACGAATCCTTCGCTGGCGCAAGGACAAAAAGCCTGAGGATGCCAATACCTTGACGGATCTTCAAGATTTACTTGATCTTTATGGAAAATAACCTGGGAAAGCAGATAGCAGTGGCCGAAAACTGGTTTTCGGAAAGGGGATGGAAACCCTTCGACTTCCAATACGAGGCCTGGGATTCCTATCTTCAGGGTAAAAGTGGACTGCTAAACGCCCCAACTGGAAGTGGAAAAACCCTTGCGCTTTGGTTTCCGGTGCTATTGGAATACATTGCCGAACACCCAAATAGTTGGAAAACAAGAAAAAAAAACGGGTTAAGGATATTATGGGTCACCCCGCTTAGGGCATTGGCAAAGGATATACATCAAGCCATGCAGCAGGTGTGCGATGAATTGGGCTTGCCATGGCGCATCGCCTTGAGAAACGGGGATACCCCCAGCTCCGAAAGGCAAAAGCAAAAAAGGAATATGCCAGAGTGTTTGGTGACAACCCCGGAGAGCCTACACCTTTTGCTCTCGCAGAAGGATGCACATCTGCTTTTCTCGGGATTACAATCTGTGATTGTGGACGAATGGCATGAGCTGTTAAGCAACAAAAGAGGTATACAAGTTCAGTTGGCACTATGTTGGTTAAAAAACCTTTCTAAAATACCCATAAAAATATGGGGAATCTCTGCTACTATTGGCAACATGGAGCAGGCGCATCAGGTACTTCTAGGCGAGAAAGAACCCATTCATATTATAAAGTCCCAACTACCCAAGGAAATAATTGTGACTTCCATACTACCCAAGGAGGTGGAGAAATACCCTTGGACGGGACATTTGGGAATTAAACTGCTTCCGCAGATTCTACCTATCATCGCAAAAAGCCAAACCACCCTGTTGTTTACCAACACCCGCTCTCAAACAGAGATCTGGTATCAAAAAATCCTGGAAAAAAGACCCGATTGGGCAGGAATAATGGCCATGCATCATGGTTCCCTAGACCAAGAAGTAAGGACCTGGGTGGAAAATGCCCTACACAACAAACAGCTAAGGTTGGTGGTCTGCACCAGTAGCCTAGACCTAGGAGTGGATTTTCGCCCCGTTGATACGGTGATTCAAGTGGGAGGCCCAAAAGGGGTCTCCAGATTTGTGCAAAGGGCAGGAAGGGCCAACCACCAACCGGGTATGCCAAGTGAGATCTTTTTTGTACCTACGCATGCACTGGAACTTATTGAAGCATCCGCAATGAGAAAGGCCATAAAAGAGGAGAAGTTTGAAGAGCAGGTACCACTTGAAAACTGCTACGATGTATTAATCCAATTTATGGTTACCCTGGCCCTGGGGGACGGCTTTTTTCCTGAAGAGGCATTTACCAGCATATCCAGTACCTATACGTACAAATCTATAAACAAGGCGTCTTTTCACTGGGTCCTCGACTTTATTACCAAAGGAGGTAGAGCCTTGGGAAGTTATGAGGAATATGCAAAAGTGGAAGTAGAATCCGATGGAAAATTTAAGGTGAATAACCGAAAAACTGCCATGAGGCACAGGCTATCGATTGGCACCATAGTCAGCGATCCCATGCTTAAAATCAAATATATGACTGGGGGATACGTCGGAACGGTAGAAGAGAGTTTTATATCCAAATTGAAGCCGCATGACGTATTTTGGTTTGGTGGTAAAAGCCTGGAATTTATTCAGCTTAAGGACATGAGCGTTTTGGTTAGGCGCTCCAAAAAGAAAACCAGCATCATCCCCAGATGGATGGGAGGGAGAATGCCGCTCTCCTCCAGGCTTTCTGAGGTAATCCGAGAAGAATTGCAGGAAATGTCTGTTGGTAAGTTAAACTCCCCGGAGCTGCAGACCATCCAACCTATTGTGGCTTTGCAGCAGGAACTTTCCATTATTCCACCAAAAGACGGACTTCTAATTGAGGCCATCAGTACCCGTGAAGGTTTTCATATGTTTATGTTTCCCTTCGAAGGCCGGTTTGTACATGATGTTTTGGCAGCATTGGTGGCTTATCGCATAAGCGTCTCCTTTCCCGTAAGTTTCAGCATTGCCATGAACGATTACGGGTTTGAACTTTTATGTGATACCAGTTTCGATGTAGAAGAGGTATTGGCCTCAGACCTGTTCCGTATGGAAAACCTTTTAGAAGACATACTAGCTAGCGTAAATGAAAGTGAAATGGCTAGAAGAAGGTTCCGGGAAATTGCTGCTATTGCCGGTTTGGTTTTCCAGGGGTTTCCTGGCAAAGGAGTAAACACTAAGCATTTGCAAGCTACATCAGGTATTTTATACGGTGTATTTGAAGATTATGAACCGGACAGTTTGTTGCTCAAGCAAGCCCGGGAAGAAGTATTACAAGTACAAATGGAAAAGGACCGCTTACTCCAAGTGGTAAAGCGGATAGGTGGCCAAAAACTGATCCTAAAAAGGCCTCAAAGGGTTACCCCTTTTGCTTTTCCGATCATGGTGGACAGACTGAGCAGGGCCACTTTGAGCAGTGAGTCTTTAGAAGATAGGGTGATGAAAATGCAAGCCAGGCTTCTAAGGTAAACCATCAGTGGAAAACAGGTTTTAAACTAATGAACTATACATTAATTTGTTTGTTCTTAAGTTACCTTATTCCCAAAAGGAACCACTATAATAACTAAATCTAAAGGACGGCAGTAAGCTCTGACCGTTGAAAAAAATATAAACATATGAAATCGAGCCTGTCCTGACGGCAGTCAGGGCATGACGAGCACGTCACACACTGGGATGATTATAGACTGCGAGATTCCATATGGCCTTTAAAAAACAAATTATAATCATATGAAAAGACTTCAGCTAATACTAGTAGCATTCATCAGTCAATTTTGCATGGCCCAAACACCACCTAATGGCCCAGAGGTCACTGACCCCAGTTGGAGCAATTTCGAGGTTGAAACCGTTGTTGACGGTTTGAAGGTACCTTGGGGATTGGCATTTTTGCCGGATGGAAGCATGTTGATTACCGAAAGATCAGGTGAACTTCTCCATGTAAAAAACGGCAAAAAAACGACAATCAACAATGTACCAGAAGTGAGGGCCCAGGGCCAAGGAGGACTGCTGGACATCACCCTGCATCCCGATTATGAAAATAATGGATGGATTTATTTTTCCTACAGCTCCAAGGAAGGAGATGGCTCTGGAGCGCATACGGCAATCAGCCGGGCAAAGCTGTCCGGAGACCGGTTGGAAAATATCGAAACCCTCTATAAAGCAGAGCCCAACACCTCAGCAGGCCATCACTTCGGTTCCCGAATAGTTTTTGATGAGAGTGGATACATGTATTTTTCCATTGGGGAAAGAGGAAACCACAAGGAAAACCCGCAAAACATACGTAGGGACGGAGGAAAAATCTATAGACTTACCGATGACGGCAAAGTTCCTGATGACAATCCCTTTGTGGGAAAGGCAGGCGCAAAAGAGGCTATTTATTCCTATGGACACCGTAACCCTCAAGGCATGATTGTACATCCTGAAACGGGTGAAATCTGGGTTCATGAGCATGGTCCAAGGGGCGGTGATGAAATCAATGTCATCAAGAAGGCTGCAAACTACGGATGGCCAGTGATTTCCTATGGCATTAATTATGACGGGAGTATCCTTACGGAAAAGACCCATAAGGATGGAATGGAGCAACCTCTTTATTATTGGGTTCCCTCTATAGCTCCCAGTGGCTTTGCCATCATTACCAGCGATAAGTACCCCGAATGGAAAGGGGATCTTTTGGCTGGCTCTCTAAGCTTCGCCTATTTGGAAAAACTCACCTTAGAAAACGGGGAAGTTACCAAGCGGGAAAGGCTGTTGGACAAGATGGGCAGGGTTAGAAATGTGATGCAGGGTCCCGATGGCTTTATTTATGCAGGAGTGGAAGGCAAAGGAATCGTGAAAATTATACCTAAAGGAACCTAATTCCCTCCAAGATTGTAAGTAATATGATAGTCATTTTTGGCTAAACCCCTTGTTGGTAGTGACTTATTGGAATTTATTTCACCAAATGGTTTTGATACTTACAAAGATTGGGTAATTTTAACTAATCAATTAGTGTTTGTTATGAGAATACTTCTTCCCTTAGCCCTCGTTTTATTGTTTACCGGATGTTTTGGAAAGTTTAAGGATGGAGAGGCTTATTTCAGGAATGGCGATTACGAAAAGGCCATTAAGGAATTCAATAGGGTTCTGTTCGTTAGCATTACCGATGTCAAATCCCTACACCTGCGGGCAAGAGCCTATGAGGAATTGGAGCAGTTTAAACTGGCAAAAGCAGATTACGAGCATATTCTAAGCTTAGACCCCAAGTACGCCCAGGCCCATGCGGGTTTAGGAAAACTGGCATGGAAGCAGGAGGACTTTCCAAAGGCTGAACGCCATTTTCTTCATGCTGCCATGCATGACCCCAACGATTACGACATACTGCTTCTACTCAGCAGATCCATGATCAAAAACCAAAGGTTCAAAAGTGCAGAGGAGTTTTTACAAACGGCCATTGACTTGAAGCCAGAAGAACCAACCCCTCACTTTTATATGGCATTGGCCAGGGGCTACTCAGGAGATGGGCTTGGTGTAGTAACCTCCCTTAACCATTACTTACTTTTTGAACCCGACAACGTAGTGGCTCATTACAACCGAGGTTTTGCCCTGATGAAACTCGGTTATAAGGACTGGGCCATCGAGGATTTTGACGAGGTGCTGCGGGTAAAGCCTGACCACTATGAGGCGATGGCTAGAAGGGCTGTTTGCAGGCTGGAGGATGAACCAAGGAGGGCCTGTCAGGAATTGAAAAAAGCTGCGGACAACGGAAATTTTCTGGGAAAAGCCTATTATCAGAATAAGTGCCAGTAAATTGTTCTTGGGTAAATTAAGAGAAAAAACAAAGACACCCGACAGGCTTTCAACCCCATTAGCCCCAAATCTCTGAATCTGGTTTTGTTGACTGCGCATTTTAAACCCCTCCCCGGTTGGGGATGAATTTCCCGGTTGCCTGAAGTTGGTGTCCATAAACGGATACATTTTCCTTGACCTCTATTAATTATCTACTCACTCTGCTCCCTTTTTTGTTTTACGAAATAGTCATTGTTGTCATATTTTGATGCAGCAGCCCATTTCACGTTGGTTTGTGGGAGGTACTGCTTCAGTTCATCCATTCTTTCCCTATATTCGGGAAGTTTCGCACGGTTATACCATTCGTGAGGATCCTCACTTAGGAGATAAAATTCTTCGGATCCGTCCTCATAGTGAATATACCTGTACTCCTTGGTAACCACGGCGTGGTTGTTTCTCGCCCAGGTGGTAAGAGCAGGTTTTTCCCAACTCATTTTTGGGTTTTTTAATAATGGGGCGATGGATTCTGCCTCCATATCGGGCACCTCGGGTAATTCACTGAGCTCGACTAAGGTGGGGTAAATGCTAAACAGCTCCACAGGCCAATCCAGCTTCACATTCTTGGGTATTCCTACTCCGGAAAACACCAATGGGGAGTGCGTTGCTCTGTTCCATAATGCCACCTTAGCAAAGGTGCCCTTCTCCCCAAGCCTATACCCATGATCTGACCAAAGTACTATCAATGTGTTATCCGCATAGGGCGAGTTTTGCAAGGCCGATAGGACTTCTCCTATATAATGATCCACAAAAGACACGGAGGCCATATAGGCTTGAAGGATGTTTTTCCATTGTTGGTTGGCAATGGCCCATTCTGTACTGGGCATCATGGGCAAGTCATCTATCTCAAGCGCAATTGGCGGCAGATCCTCTCTGTCTTCGGGTAAATAGGCAGGCAGGGAAAGGGAGGCCGTATCATAGAGGTCAAACCATTTTTGGGGCACATGCCAGGGAACGTGAGGCCTTAAAAAACCAACCGAAAGGAAAAATGGATTTTCATATTCCTGCTGTAAGCGCTCTACAGCCCATTTGGCACTTCGGTAATCCGGCATTTGCTCATCCCTTTCCGGGAATGGCCCCCAGTCTGTAGAAGTTCCCTTTTTATCCCAGTGGATGCGTTTCGGAGGTGCAGGGCCAAATCCCGCTTCCCTACCACCGCTTTCTTCGAGCAAGCCTTCTGGGGCATGAAAATGGAAAAGTTTCCCTACACCCATGGTATGATAGCCATGTTCCTTGAAGTACGCATACATCAAGGGGACTTTTTTGGTTGCTTCGTTGGTACCCTGCACCAGGTTATCATCCAGAAACCCATAAATTCCGGTAGTGGATGGTCTTAGCCCAGTCATGATAGCCGCCCTAGATGGACTGCACATGGGAGACTGACATTGGGCATTCGCAAATAACACGCCCTGTTGTATCAAACTATCCAAATTGGGGGTGATGGCATCCGGATGCCCCATTCCTCCCACAAAATCGTTTAGGTCGTCCACGGCAATCAAAAGGATGTTAGGAGGCGCATCTACCTTCGCAGCGTTCAAGCCATCACATCCTGATACTAGCAGAAAAGAGGCAATAAACACCAAAACGACAGTGGGAATGATTTTAACCATTACATTCAGTTAACTAAAACTAATCAATAATCCAATGCTGTGGCTACTTCCCCCAAAGAGATCCCTAAGCATTTTTTGGCAATTTGATCCAACATTTCAGCATCCCCTTCAAAGTGAAAGGTCCTATGTACATGGACCATGCTCTCGTTGGGTTCCAAAAAGGCTGCCGGTGAGGAAGTTTCCAGTTCATAGAATGGACCCATTTGCTCGCCATCTTCCAAAGGCCCATCATTGTAGGAGTTGATTACATCCCCACCAAAGGCCTCTTCTTTTTCTTCCCATATTTGATTGAGGTATCGTAACTCCTCCCCTTCCGGCTCACTGTATTGTACCAGGGTCAGCACAGCAGACCTAGCGTCATAACTGCCAAAAAGCGGGATTGCCCTCTCTTTTGAAAGTCCTAGCTTTCCTCGCTTTTTCCCATCTCCACGAAAATAGAGAATACCATTTTCTGCCTTAATTCGGCTTTCGTGGATTTCTCCAAAGTAGTCGGTGGTGGCCACAGGGCCAAGATCCTCTGCGGATCCCTCTCTGTAGGGAATAACTACTGTAACTTCATCAGAAGGGTTAAACATACCAAGTGTCCACATGGATAGCGTACCCCCTTCTTCGTCCCAAGGTTCCTCTCCAATATTGATAAGGGAATTTACGGATTCAAAACCCACCCAACTAATTTTCTCATTGGGAGTAATGTCCAAATAGCGCATAAGTTCGCTGCCAGAAAGCAACCTTACTTCCCTATCGAGCCTGAGGTCAAGAGTAGTACCCAGGTTATTGGTCACCTGCATGGTTTTGGTAATAAAAGCCTCGGTCTCTGTATTGGAAACAAGATTCCAAGGTTCGGAATCTATACCCTTAGGGGTTTGCCAATTCTCAAAGGTTCTTTCCGCTCCGGGTTCAAAGTAGATTGCGAACTTACCACCTTCTGGCCCAAGCCACAGCCTGTCCTCTCCCCCATAGGCATTGATATGTGGGGCAATCTTACCGGAGGCAACTGCATCGTAGTTGATCCAGCCATGGCTTTTCCCTGACATGCCTCTAGTGCTGCTGGTAAATACCTTCCCCTGAAAGGCTGGAGACACCAGAATGGCGGCACTGTCCCGCATAAGGAGCAAGGTACTGTCGTGTTGGGACAAGAATTGATAATCGTACCCGAAAGTACCGGGAGGGTAAGAATCCACCTTTTCCTCCTGCTCGGGACTATCACAGGAAGCAAGTCCCAGAATTAAGATGAAAATTCTAAGAAGGAAATTGGAGTGGAAATAAGATCTAATTTGCATTTATTAAAGGCTTTGATTTTTTTTCGAACGACAAGTTAACATTTACCTAGGTACATTCTTGGGCAAAAACACAAAAATTTACAGAAAGGAAATTACCTTCGGTTTCTAGTCACCCTCCCCTAAGTTTAGTCAGAAGAGGCGCTACGAATCCGCTACGCTCTCAGCCTGAAATAATAACCTGTCAATGGTAGCTCCAAAGACAAATCCGCAAACGTTAAAAATCATCCCGATTCAATCCCCAAGTCTCCCAGTTCCTCGTAATTCACCCTATCCCCAACCTCCTACCTTTCACATGGACAGGGTGTTTGTTGTGTAGGTGAGACATAGATTATTTACTGTTTTATTCCATATATCAACCAAAAAATTAGTGTTGATTCCAGTATTCGTGGCACACCTATTGTTATTTGTAGTAATAATAAAAAAAATATTAATAAATACTTTTTTAAGTTAAAAAGCTTAATTAATTATAAATTTTCATATTTAGATATAAATTTAATGCAAAATTCAAATCTTCTACAAACTTATTGGAAGCCTAAGGATTTAAGCAGTTGTGAAAATGACTACATAAAGGTAATCCATAAAGATATCATCGAAAAGATCGGCGATGCTAAATACCCATGCGTAGGGGCGAAAGCATCTATTAATTCAGATCAATACCGATTGGGCATTTATGGAGAAATGGCATCGGATAACACAACGGAACTACTAAGTAAAGATTTAAAAAAGTACATCCAGGAAACCGTGGAGGAAGACAGTGATTACCTGACGTTGGTAGCCGTCTTTACCAGTGAGACCAATTCGGAAGTGGATTTCGAACATAAATTATGGAAGCAACTTCAAAAACTACATGATGCCGAGGGCCATAAGGGAAATTGGGACCCAACGGTAAGCAGTAATCCCGGAGATGATAATTTTAGTTTTAGTTTTGGCGGAACAGCCTTCTTCATTGTTGGGTTACACCCCAAAGCCAGCAGAATAGCGCGAAGAATCAATTATCCCGCAATGGCCTTTAATCTACACCGGCAATTTGATAAATTGAGGGAAAACGGTCAATTCGATAATATGAAAAAAGTAATCAGGGATCGGGACTTGGCCTACCAAGGTTCTATCAATCCCATGCTGGAGGACTTTGGTAAAGGGCAAGAAGCACCTCAATACAGTGGTAGAATGGTGGAAAAAAACTGGAAATGTCCTTTTCACCATGGTGTTGTTCACGAAATAAAAGAATAGGTATGGCTAAAATTATTGAAAAACAATCAGGAACTGGATTTTACCTCCATAAAGGAGAGTATCTAAAGGTAATAGACCCGGAAGGAGAGCAGGTAAGTGATTTAGTGGCATTCAACGCCAATGATAAGCGGGAAAAACTTTCCTCCGGGAAAACTCTGGATTTTGAAAGTACCATATATATTACCAAAGGGCATCATCTTTGGAGCAACCGCAGCCAAAAAATGATGGAAATAATGGAAGATACCAATGGTAGAAATGATTTTCTTTTGGCGCCATGCAGTCCTGAAACTTTTCAGATCCTTTACGACAATCCCCAATACCACCCCAGTTGCTTTGAAAACCTCGAAAAAAATTTGCGCCAATTTGACATCCATTCGGATGAGATCCCTACTGCCTTCAATATTTTCATGAATGTACGGCTTGCCGGAGATGGTACTATCAGCGTAGAACCGCCCCAGAGCAAGGCAGGGGACTTTATATTGTTTAAAGCATGCATGGATTTAATTATTGGATTAACGGCCTGCTCTGCAGAACAATCCAATAATTACAGTTTTAAACCCATCGCTTATGAGTTGATATCAAAAATTTAAAGAAGTTTCCCTCTATCCCAAAAAAAACACCGGGGATTAAACAAGGCTCTCGGCCCCTAGGTCTCTTCGTCTCAGGAAGTCAACCTCACAATCGGATACATCAATAAAACATTGTAATCTTCCTGTCTGCTCTTTGTCCTAAGTGCTAAAACCCATTAAGATACCAAAATTCATCAAAAAAACCGCCAACAAATAATGTAGGCGGTTTTATGAAATTTGGAAATGGGACAAGTTATGCCCTCTGACCGATTTTGTATTCTTTGAGCTCTTCCTGCTCTATAAAGGGCTGGTTCCTTAGGCGCTTGCCCGTGGCCCAGTAAATAGCATTGGAGATTGCTCCTCCGGTTGGGGGAAGTGCAGGCTCGCCCAGTCCTGTAGGGTCAATTTCATTGTCCACAAAATGGACTTCTATTTCAGGCACTTCTTTCATCCGGATCAACCTGTAGCTGTCAAAGTTCTTTTGGGTGGGTGCCCCATCCCTAAAGGTCATATTGGTAAACATGGCATGTCCCATGCCATCCACCATGCCACCCCTTACCTGCTGGTCAGCTCCGGTAGGATTCACCACTATGCCACAGTCAGTTGCCGCATAGATTCTTTCCAAAACGGGATTGCCTTGTTCCATCCTTACCTCTGCCACCTGTGCGACATACGAACGGTGACTGAAATACACAGAGAGGCCTTGGCCCACACCATTCTTTTGTCCCCATCCGCATTTATCAGCGACAAGTTCTATGACCCCTCTCATCCTGTCTATATCATAGTGGATTTCACCGACAGGCTTATTTTTAGCCCTGTCCAAGAGTTCATACCTAAATTGAACCGGATCCTTACCCGCCGCTTCGGCCACTTCATCCAAAAAGGACTGCTCTGCAAAAGCCAAGAAATTGGTGATCGGAGCTCTCCAAGCATTAGTAGTAAGGTCTGATTTATATTCTATGGATTCTATCAAAAGGTTATCCACTGAGCCAGATGGGAAGTTGTTTTCCCGAGTACAATTCCCGGCATTCATACCCACTCCTCTCAGCTTGTAGCCAATCATTTTGTTATCTTTGTCCAAGGCAGCTTCAAACCTGTACCTAACCGCTGGTCTATAAGCACCTCCGGTAATATCGTCTTCTCTAGACCAGGTTACCTTTACTGGTGCTCCGATTTTTTTGGAAATGGACACTGCCTCTTCCACAAAATCAGCCCTCAACCTACGTCCAAAACCACCCCCTAAACGGGTCATTTCTACAGAAACCTTTTCCACGTCCACTCCGGCTATTTCCGCTGCCGCGGATCTTGCTCTGTCCGGGGTTTGGGTAGGCCCCACCAATTCCACCCCATCGGCTTTTACATGGGCGTAGAAATTCATGGGTTCCATGGGGGAATGAGAAAGGAAAGGGCATTGGTATTCTGCACTTACCACTTTTGCAGCACCCCGAAAAGCACTATTCACATTTCCATCTTTTCGCATCACCTGTGCTTTTCCATTTTTCATCAGGTCGGTGAAAAGCTGGTTGTGCATCTCACTGCTTTCAAGTTTCCCATTTTTGGGTTCGTACTCTACTTTTAGCTTTTGCTTTGCTTTCATCAAGGGCCAGGTAGAAATCCCGACTATAGCTACGTTGTCACCGAAGGTGAAAATTTCGGTAACCCCGCTTACTTTTTTGGCTTCCTCATCATCCACGGATTTGATCTTCATCCCGAATGGTGGGCGTTTCACCATGGCATTCATCATGCCTTCCTTGTAGATATCCAGACCAAATAGGGGCTTGCCAGTAAACATGGCTTTATTGTCCACGTTTTTTATGGGTGTACCTATTATCTTAAAGTCCTTCACCTTTTTCAGTGGCACATCCTCAGGCACCTCCAGTTGGGCTGCATCCTTAGCCAGGTCACCATAGCTGATTTTTTTCTTGGAGCCGGAGTGCAGCACCTGCCCTTTTTCCGTGCTGAGTTCACTTATATCCACATCCAAACGTTTGGCAGCTGCTTCCATAAGCATCATTCTGGCGGTGGCACCGGCTTTTCTCAGCCTTTCCCAAGAATGGGGCATGGCACCCGATCCACCAGTCACCTGCCGGTCGTATTTTTCCCCGTCAAGGAAAGCCTGCATTACCCTTACCTTAGACCAGTCTGCATCCAACTCCTCGGCCACTATCATGGGGAAGGAGGTCTTGATGTTCTGACCCAGTTCAGGGTTAGGGGAGAAAATTACAATATGGCCATCGGGTGAAATGGAGAGATAGCTGTTGTAATTGACCGCTTGGGCCATCAGTTCTTCGTCGGTGACCACCTTCATTTTGGAGGGGGAATCACAACGGGTAAAATGGAACCCGAGCAAAAGTCCTCCCCCGGCGGTGGCCGCTATTTTCAAGAAATCTCTTCTATTGGTTTTCAGCGTTTTCATGGTTATTTGATTTTGGAGGAAGCCAATAATACAGCTTCTTTAATTCGGTGATAGGTTCCACATCGGCAAATATTGCCATTCATGGCATCCATTACCTCTTCATCAGATGGTGCCGGGTTCTTCTTTAATAGAGCGGCTGCCGCCATGATCTGACCAGCTTGGCAATAGCCACACTGAGCTACATCGACTTCATTCCAGGCTTCCTGCAAGGGATGGTCTCCACTTTCGGACAACCCTTCTATAGTGGTGACCTCATCCTCCCCTACCTGGGAAACCGGTAATACGCATGCTGGCACCGCATCATCTTTGATTAATACTTTGCAGGCACCGCACTGTGCGATACCACAGGAATACTTAGTACCTACCAAGCCAAGGTGGTCCCTGAGCACCCACAGCAGTGGAGTGTCCTCATCTACATCCACCTGGTAGCTTTTACCGTTGATTTTTAAATTGTAGTTAGCCATTACTTTTCCAAATTCGGTTGATTAAAACTTAAATTAGAAATTAATCTTTTTACAGTCAAATAAAGAATGCCGAAATCCTGACATTTCCCTTATTTAGTACAATTCTACATAAGACCTCTGTAAACCAGCGGTTTATTTTGATTATGAACGGCAAAAGTGGTGCTTTTGAAATAAAATAATCTTATAAAAAAAATGACACTCTTGAACTTATAAAGCTTAGCTACCGAAGTTTTTGGACAGAAAAACAATCTATAAACAAAATCGAATTCTAGACCCAGTCCCTAACTTCTTCTTTTTAATTACATTTAGAATGACTTGTGAGCATTTACAAAGGTAATTCCCTCATTGCCAAAATAATTCCCCTGGATATTTTTGATAATCCTCAATTAATAATTATCTTTTGATTAAATTATATAAGGCAGTATTTTATTTAATTATTTATCAGAAACTCCCTTCTTTAACCATACAAAAACCTCAAGTAACATGAACCGCTATTTGGTTTTATTTTTCTTGGTCATAGTAGTTGTATTGGCATTGGTTTTTTTTACAGAACCACAGCTTTTGGACAAAATATGGATGTGGTTAGTGGGTTTTATAGGATACATTATTCTTTTAATTGAAAAAGGGGCTGAAGGGTTAAAAGAATTGTTCACTAGCAGAAAGCCTGCTACAGAAAAAGAAAAACCAACAGACCCTGTACCAACTCCCACGCCCCAGCCCCCGGTCAACTGGGAAGAGAAAATTAAGAAAATTGAGGAAAGGTTAAAGGAAGAAAGACCATTGACCATTCCACTGTCAAAAAATTACGTTACCCTTCTCCGGTATAAGGACGATGGGCAAACTACTTTGGGCTTACTCTTTATACACAACCGATTTTTTGCCTATACTTTGGAGGATACCCACAGGGATGAAAAAAAGGATGGAAATACCAGGATTCCACAAGGAACCTACCCCCTGGAACTCAACCGTAATCTAACCGATCTTACTCAGAGGTACAGAAACATGTTCTCTTGGTTCGATTTTCATATAGAAATCAAGGAAATACCCAACTACAACTTGGTTTACATCCATATTGGCAATACCCACCAGGATACCAGGGGCTGTGTTTTAGTAGCAGATGGAATTACCGACTCCAGCACCCAAAGTATGATCACTTATTCCAGACTGGCTTTCGAACGACTCTACAAAACGCTTAGGCCTCTATTGAACGAAAACCAAGCACCTATTTCCATACAGATCCTTAATGAGGATTGGTTTGAAAAAGTTCATGTACTGTCTGAAAAAGAAATAGCAGTTCCATCTACCTAAAATAAATTGTCCCAGTAATCCAAACCATTTTTCCGTCATGGAAGCAAAAAGCAAAAAACCGAAAGATTCCCCACCGGATTCCATTGAAGCGAAGGAAACCCAAACCTTTTCGGCAGAGGAGGAAAAGGATAGAAATGAACAGATAGCTAAAGACCAAAAAGAAAAACAGCGGCAGAAATACCTATATGTAAAAATTGGCGGCATTCTGTTAGGAACATTGATTCTGTTGTTCGGATTGGTTCCCACTTTTGATAGTGCCAACAGGGGCTTTGGCGCAGCGGTGTTTTTATTGATTGCGGTGGCTTTGCTTTATACAGCCATCGCAAGACATGTAAGCCCTGTGGTCAAAACCAGGACCCCGAACAATAACCCCTCCCATCACGTTTTTTTTAAGGGCACGGTGGTGTTGACAGTATTGCTAACCATCATTGGTTTCCTAGGTTCTTTTTTTGTCTATTTGGAACACGGCAATGTCTTTCAGGCGGTAGGGTTAGCCACTTCGGTAATTTGGATTTCGGTTTTTTTGGTTTATTTCATGTGGTCGGTTTACCACTACAATATCAATTATGGTATTACGGATGAGGATTGGAACAGGATAGATGCCGCAAGGAAGAGGTATATCGCTGGGGAACCTGTTGAGGAGAGTGAACTCATTGCGCCAAAATACAACCCTTACCGCAGCCAGACTTTTGGGCTTCCTACAGGTACAGTTCGGGGCATGATAGCCTTTACCTTGTTACTAGGTGGTATGTCCCTGTTGATCACCAGTTTCGGTTCCTCCTATTCCGGGGGGGAACTGGCTCTGATCCGTCAACAGTTTGAATTTTTTGAAACTGCCTTTTTGATGATGATTGCCTTCTATTTTGGTGATCGGTCTCTCAAGTACCTCAAAGGAAGATGGACCGATCCCAATGCCAAGAAAGACACAGGGAGGGAAACCACTCTCCAAGGTAAAATACTCGGAGATTCCTCTCCCGGAAAGGTTGCGGAAATGGATAACCTAGAATTGAATCAAATTGACAGTGATGACCGATATTTCATGGAGGAAGACAAAGAGTTTAGGTTTGCCAATACACCCCTTTCCTTACCCGCCTCCTCCCCTGACGAAAGAAGAAAAATCCTTTCCCGTTCCGTAGAAAATCCGGTAGGAACAGCGGAAGGGGAAGGCTTTGTGCAAATCAATGATAACACCCACAGCAAGGTGTTAAGTGATATGGATATGAGGTTGGCTTTAGAGGAGTTAGCCGAAGAGGAAGGCCTCAGGTTGTCTTTGCCGGTAGTAAAAGCCGTTGTCACTGTGGA
Organism: Pleomorphovibrio marinus; assembly: GCF_003347495.1. GTDB lineage: Bacteria > Bacteroidota > Bacteroidia > Cytophagales > Cyclobacteriaceae > Pleomorphovibrio > Pleomorphovibrio marinus. Next base: position 165,852 of record NZ_QCXY01000007.1, on the reverse strand, counting down.
AACCGGAAACGGCCGTGGACATTTGAAGGACGGCAGGGCCAAAATACTATTTGAAGGCCACAAGTTTTGGAAATGGCTGGAAAAGGATAAACTAAACCCGGAAGATTACCTGATAGGAAACGAGGATATCCTTTATAAAAACTGGACCCGGGACCATTATAAAGGAGGAGCTGCCGAATATGAGCGGCTGGAAAAGGCCAAAATCATCAATCCAAAGGCAGCCATCTATTCCGCATCCTGGGGCCTTTTCCAGATTCTAGGGGAGAATATAGAGCATAATATAAAAGGCAGGGGCTACAAAAATGCCGCTGACTTTGAAGAAAAGCAGCAGTTATCCGAAAAGTACCATTTTTTGGATTTTTTGGAATTTATCAAAACAAAAGAAGTAAGGAAGAAAGCCCTAATCCATTACATCTCGGAAGAAAACAAAGGGAAATATGACTGGGAGGCCTTTGCATACGGATATAACGGGCCAAGTTATGCAGTCAACCGGTACCATGAAAAAATGCAGCAAGCCTACGAAAGGATAAAAAATGAAATGTCATGAGGAACAAGAGACTAATCCTTATTGCTTCAGTTGCTGGGTATCTGCTAGGCCTTTTTTCCTGCCATTCGGATGACAGGGCGATGGTGGTGGGTAAAATACAACAGGCCAGCGACCTGGTGACTTCGGAATTTACGGTGGATAAGGTAGTTTATGGGAAAAAGACCAAAAGGGTGTTTTTCATTCCCCTTAATGAAACTACCTTTTTGGCATATTCCCAAGCCAAGGTCAAAACGGGAATAAACCTCAGCAACATCTTGGAAGAGGATGTTGTCATTGAGGGGAAAAAAATCACCCTTCACCTTCCCCCGGTTGAAGTCGTTAATTTTTCCTATCCACCATCGAGCTTTGTGGAGGACACCCTAATCTCTAATACCAATAGGTTTTTGAATAATATATCCTTGCAGGATCAGGAGGATTTTTTTAGATCTGCCGAGTTGGATATTCGGGAAAGTCTTCAATACATGGGTATGGTAAAAACCAGCCAGGAGAATACCCGGAAACTGATTCAGACCCTTTTAAGCTCCTTTGGTTTTGATGAAATTTATATACATTTTAAAAGTGATAGTTTACGGATAAAAAAGGTAAACCTGGAAAATGACCCTGATAATGTGCAACGATGATACGTCAGTTCTTCCATAGCGCCAGATTTGTTTTGGACATCGTCCTTGTATTAGCAGCAATCTTACTTTTGTACTGGTGGAACCCGCTGGGGATTTTTGGAGGCAAATCCAAATTGCAACCTACTGCAAACCTCACCATGGAGATCAAAGAAATGGGCGAATTGATCACTGCCGAATATTATGGTGAGGTGATTGCTTCTTTGAGTGAAGCTAGGGTCAATGTGTTAGAGCAATCCATTATTAGAGATCAGGCGGATGCTTGCTATGGTGAAATTATGGAGTGCTTGAAATCCTTGAAAGAATTCGAATCCTTGGAAAGTAAAGAAAAAGAAGAACTAATTTCCGCAGAAACCAGGTTGACAGGAAGGATCAAAAGGAGGGTAATCAACCGGGAAGTAAGTGAACATACTATTTTGGAGAAATTGAACTTTCAAGAAGAGTGGGAGGATTATCTGCTTCTTCCTCTAAACCAAGAGGTTTTGGGGTTTCTTTTTACCAATTGGGGCCCAAACACGGGTGGAATAAAGATGGGGCTAAGCGATAGGGAGAAGGGGGATCTTTTGTTCAAATTATACAACGATATAAATTCCGCAGAATGGGATGTTGAGCGATTCATACAGTCCTATTTAAGCCTTCAACAGAGTGAGTTGCCAAATAGGGAAGCCCGGAAAAAACTGGCTATGGTGGGGAGAGGCAGTGTAAAAGCAGGCTTTGACTTAACCAGATTGGACGAAAACATGTACTACATCAACGATAAGGCAGGTGAACTTCATTTTTTTGGCCTTTCTCCCAAAATCCTTAATGCCGATATCAACCCTTGGTTTATACCCGAGCGCGGAGTCCCTGGATTTGACATACTCATGGCTGATAATGGTGTGAGTTTTAAAGACGCACAAAAAGTAAAGGAGTTTGCCATTCAAAAGCTCACTGTCAATGCCCAGAGAGCCGATATTTTGAAAAATGCCGAGGAATTCGGTGGGGAGACATTCAAGCATCTCTTTACCCTTATTACCGGAAAAGAAATCAAAAAAGTGGTTTTTCATCATGATAGGCTCATAGAACTCACCCAGCACATCACAAATGACCAATTCATAAACTATGAAGAGGCCAAGCTTTTTGAAGAATTGATCCAAAAGGAATTGAGAACCATTGATTCCCTAAAAATAAGCCGAGAAAACAGATCCAGCAATTTGCAGTTGGCCGAAACAAAATGGAACACCATTACCAAACTGACACAAGAGGTACGAAAATATCCCTTCGAGGAGCTGGACGGGAATTTCAATTATTTTTCTACCCTGTTTTATGAAATTCTTAGGGATTCTCTCATTGATGACACCGAGCAGGAAATACTAGAGGCCATTTTTAATGAACTGAAGAAAAATGAGTATCCTCCGGATTCACTTTTCGCCCTGTGGCAGGATAAGGATCCGGTTTGGGCCAAAAGTCAATTCAGCGAAGGAATGGGAAACCTGATTGCCGCCAAAATCCCTTTAGGAACAATGAAGGACACCCTTTTTCAAAATGGGTATCAGGATACAGCAGCGATCAATAATTTTATATCCACCCACTGGATCCTTCGCAATAATTCCATAAATGGTGACCGAAAAATCTTCTGGCTTGACACTTTGGAAGCCGAAAACAGTTTATTGCACCACACCTTGTTTCCCTTTCATTATAATCCGGAATCCTGGAAAAAATGGAATCAAGACCGAAACCTGGTTAGCAGCCATCCTGCACCTAAGGATACCATCAAAAAAGTGTCCCCCGCAGAAGGGAAACTATGGTTGTACCGCAAAGATAATCCAGAAAATTTGTATCAAATCAGCCTATCCTTTCGGGATTTATTTACCCCTTACTTTGCTGAAATGGCCCAAAAACAGGGCTTGGCATGCATCGGTGAAAATAAGTTCTGCCTTTTTCAGGAGACTTCCGATTTTCAAAGCATGAATACCAACCCACCACCATCCTTGGGAATGAATAACACCCAAAGTGAGGAAATGGATGAATACATTAACGAAATTTTAAAAAACCACCAGCTCAATCTGGAAAAAGGCCCAGTGAGTAGGGCGAACGCATGGGTTTTCCAAAAATTGGAGAACAAGGTTTCTTTCAACGAACGTCTTCAAAAGATCAAAAGCAAATTCTAGTCGACTTAGAAAGGCAATAGGAAATGTCCCTTAATGACTGCTAGAAAGACCCCGTACCCCTTTTTTTTGACCAGATACCGGAGGATTATTTAAAAAGTCCGTGAACGCTGTTTAGTCTAATATTATGCCCATACCTTTCCCTATACGTAGGAATTCTTAAGAAGGGTATTTCAAAATATGGATTTCTGTCAATAAATCACTTGATGATCGGATGCCCCTTCATTGAAAGGCAGGGCATCATCCCCCTTTAATCCAAGGTTGTTGTTGATTTGTTTGATCCAATGATCCACCCCATATTCTGATCCGGGAATAAATCCAGGTACCGTGATCACCTGGGCCAAAACACCTCCCAGTCCCCGGTGCATGACGCCTCTGGGAAGGTAAACCAAATCCCCTACATCTAGCTTGTATTCATCAAATAACGAATCCACCTGTTCTTTTTTCACAGCTTCCGGATTAGAAATCACGTCCACTTTTTCACTGGTGATTAATTTAGCACCAGGCATAACCATTTGCACAAGATAAAATTCCTCAAACCCTATTTCTTCGGGATGGTAATGGCTAAAGGAGTCCATAATCCTTACCCTGTGGGCATTAATAGCATGATAAACATAGTTTCCAACCTCTTTTTTCCATGTCAACAATATTCGTCTATAGGCATTTGTCTCTGTGGCACAGCCTCCGGGTTCATCGGTGATGTTCGGATCCCAATCCGGCCTGATGAAATTGGGAAGTTCTTCAGAAGGTTTTTCAGGAACGTCAAAAACCAAAAGGCTCAACAAACTGTCTACCTCCATCCTTTCCCCTTTTTTCAGAAGGACAATATCCCCAATGGCTACTTTACTGGATTTTTCTTTATTTCCTTTAACCAAAGCAGTACCGCCGCCTTCCTGCACAAATACCACTTGAGTGATATCTTTAGGATCTAAAGATTGGGTTTCAGCATGATAATGAAGGTCGTATCCAGGGTTTTTATCGATAAAATCCTGCCTGATTGCCTCAAGTCCACTTTCATCTCCTTGGCTCAATTTTGCTATTTTCACCAAATTTTGCTGGGTAAATCCGGAAAGGGATAACAAAAAGGATATCAGTATAAAAACACTTTGCTTCATAAGGTCTAATGCAGTAAATAGGTGAATAAGGTCTTGTCGTTGACCATACAATTTTACGCAATTTAATAAAAAATATGCTTTTTTTTAACCATTTTTGGGATATCTGTCCTTTTGGACATTACTTGATTCACAAGATCATCAATAACATACCCAATGAGAACTATCCCTATCGCTCTATTATTTTGTTTAATTTCCTGCTATTCCTGCCAAGCACCCAAGGAGACCAATTACCAATTGGATAAAGAAGGAATGGAATGGAGAAGCCTCTTTAATGGGGAGAATTTGGACGGGTGGAGGATCAAGATTTCTAAACACGAGTTGGATGAAAATTTTGGAAACACCTTCAGGGTGGAGGATAACCTTATGAAAGTCAGGTACGACGGATACGATGATTTCGACCAACAATATGGGCATATTTTCTTTGACGAGTCCTTTTCCCACTACTTGTTCAGGGTAACCTACAGGTTTGTTGGCGAACAAGCCCCTGGAGGAGAAGGATGGGCTTTCAGGAATTCAGGGGTTATGCTGCATGGTCAATCCCCTGAGAGTATGACCAAAGACCAGGACTTTCCCATCTCCATAGAGGGACAGCTATTGGGAGGGGACGGAGAAAACCCCAGGCCCACCAGTAACCTGTGCACTCCTGGGACACATGTGGAAATCGACGGAGAACTATTTACCCCCCACTGCCTCAATTCAAATTCCAAGACCTACCATGGGGATCAATGGGTAGCAGCCTACTTCTTGGTTCTCGGGGACTCTGTGGCACACCATATTCTAGAAGGAGACACTGTACTTAGTTATCAAAAACCCCAATATGGAGGGGGTAATGTATCCAATCACGATCCCTCCGCGAAAAAAGATGGAGAACTAATCCCTGAGGGGTATATTTCCCTGCAAAGCGAAAGTCACCCCATTGATTTCCAAAAAGTAGAAATCCTGGATTTACGCAAATATGCAGAAGATCCGGAAGCACTCCGTGCTGCATTGGAGAATATCGGGGAAAAGCTAAATGATTGACATCCCTTTAATTGCAACTAGTAATTCACTAATTGTGGCCTTTATTTAAAAATAGGGTGTATTTTTTTACTTATATTTTAGATTACAATATTTTATTCATTAATATTGGGTGATTTTTTAACCGAAAATTAACAAGCCCCAAAATGCAAAGCAATTAACCACTAACAACAAACTAATCATGAACCATCCAAGAAGGGGGTTTATTAAAAGTTTGGCAATGGCCACTGTGGGAACCAGCTTATTTGGGGCATGTGCCCCAAGCTATCCCAACAGTTCAGCCTATGTCAGCAACCCCAAGAAATTACCAAAAGTAAAGGTTTCCAAAGACAGAATCATCAAAGAAACGGTGGGGTTACGACCCTTTAGGCAAGGAGGGCCCCGTATTGAAAAGCAGGAACTCGGCTCAAAGACCATCGTCCACAACTACGGACATGGAGGGTCTGGGTGGTCCCTATCCTGGGGAACAGCTTTAATTGCCAGTGAATTGGTAGATGAGACCAAAACTACAAAAGTGGCAGTAATGGGCTGTGGAGTTGTGGGACTATCCACAGCGAGAACCTTGCAAAAAAAGGGGTACGAGGTCACTATCTTCACCAAAGACAGTTACCCAAACATCACCTCAGCCATGGCCACAGGAACCTGGTCACCCACATCAAGGCTGGTCAAGCCCGACAGAGTGACTCCGGAATTTGCAGCCATGTACCAAAAAGCATGTACCCACTCCTATAAAACTTTTCAGAGATTACTGGGACTCAACCACGTGGTGGATTGGATGGACAGCTACCGAATCAGTAATGGGGAAAGCAGGGCAAGCGATTATTCCAGCGAGCTAAAGGATAAACTGGTTACCCCTGAAGTAGACTTCTATCCCAAAGGGGAGCCCTTGAAAAGAAAGGAAAACCCCTTTAAATACTCCCATGTTAGTAAAAGCCCAACCACCATTTTTAATATCCCATCTTATCTGAAAATGCTTCAGGACGATTTTCTTCTAGCCGGAGGAAAAATTCGGATCAAAACCTTTCAAAAGCCTGAAGATGTAGATTCACTGCCTTTCCAGTGTGTAGTGAATTGTACGGGCCTTGGGGCACAAGATATATTTGGTGATGAGGAATTGATGCCCGTTTCGGGTCAGCTCTGCTTCCTGATCCCACAACCGGAACTCAACTACAGAGCCAATATGTCTGGAGTGTACTTTATACCAAGAAGAGATGGCATCATGCTCGGGGGAAATGGAATAGATGGAAACTGGGAAACTACTCCGGATCCGGAAGTAAGGGACAAGTACCTGACGGCTTTGGAAGAGATGATGAAGAACCTAAAAGGATGACCTAATATTTAAACCAACATTTAAAATATTCGACAAAATTAAGTGTACTTAAGTAATTTTTTTAACCTATTTATTTGAAAGTTGTTATAATTTTAAAAATAATGGGTTAAATTTATGGCATCAATAAATTGAAACGAATATTCAAAGACCTCGGTTCTACGGATCCCAGCCCCGAACCAAGCTTGTCTTAATTACCCTTGTATTATTCGTGAAATAACTGTGCTTATAGCGAATTAAAAAAAAAGAGAGATCCTGGATTAGGCCCCTCGGATCTCTCTGTATAGAACGTAATAGATTAAACTAAAACTTACCAAAGTTATGAAAAAAAAGTTACAAACCGCAGCAAAAGGGTTGCGAATGATAGGATTAGGAATATTTATCCTATCCTACCAGATCCCAAATGGGGAGCTCTATGCCTACCAACCGGGATTGGAGTCATTACCCTCAATTGAGCCGGAAAGTAACCTGGCAAGGAATGGAACAGCAAGCACTTTGGCTTCAGGATTATCTGTTCACCCACCCCTCACCTCCTACTCCAACGAACTAGAAGAAATCACCGGAACGGTGATAGACGGGGACTCTGGTGAGCCACTAATTGGGGCTTCTATCATGGTGGTAGGGTCAAATCAAGGTGTGGCCACCGATATAGATGGAAAATTCTCCTTAGATGTACCCTCTGGCACTAAAATCAGAATAAGTTACTTAGGCTTCAAACCCAGGGAGATTACAGTAGGCAACCAAACCGTACTTGACATCACCCTTGAGCCAGATAATACTATGGAGGAGGTACTTGTAGTCGGCTATGGTACCCAAACCAAAAGGGAGTTCACGGGTTCTGCTTCCTCTGTAGGAGGAGATAAGATAAAGGATCTTCCAGTTCAGAGTTTCGATCAAGGATTGGCAGGAAGGGCTGCTGGTGTGAATATTTCCCAACCAAACGGAGTATTGAACAATGCTCCCGTAATCCGGGTAAGGGGAATAAATTCCATCTCCCTGAGTTCTTATCCATTAATTGTAGTAGATGGTATACCCATTAACACAGGAAATGTATCCGGAAACGTACACGCAGCCAACAACCCATTGGCGGATATCAACCCTGCAGACATTGAATCCATTGACATCCTTAAAGATGCTGCCTCTACCTCCATCTATGGTTCTAGGGCTGCGGCCGGCGTTCTGCTTATCACCACAAAAAGAGGTGCTGAGGGCAGGGCAAAGGTAAATTACGAAGTTTGGGGAGGAGTGACCAATGCTGCTCGCCTACCGGATTTGCTCAATGCGGAACAATACATGATGATCAAAAATGAAGCGGTTAACAATGCCAAAATATTGGGGGGCAACGAGAGTGATGATGGAGTTCCCTCGGAGTTGTTTTTCCCTAGCTTTAATCCTGACGGAAGCCTTATAGATACGCAATGGTATGATTATATCTACAGATCCGGGACCTCTCAAAACCACAGCATCAATGTATCTGGGGGTACGGAAGACACCAAGTATTTCTTTTCCACAAACTATAGTATGCAAGAAGGCATGCTGCGGGGAAACTCATTTGAGAGAAAAGGGGCACGTTTTAATATAGACCACAAATTAACCGATTGGCTTAAGTTTACGGGAAACGTGAATTACAACAACACCATCAATAAAGCCGCATCAAGTGGATCTCTGCCCAATAACGCCTTCTTCTTGGTGGGAGCAGCAAGAATGGGATACATCACCGCGCCAAATGTCGCCCCCTACAATCCAGATGGCAGCTTTAATATAGGTTCCAATGGAAGAATGGGAATGGGAAATAATCAGGTGGTCAGTAATTTTTACAATCCTGTTCCCCTCGTAGAAATGGATAGGTACGATTCTGAAAACAACAGAATTATTTCAAACCTAACACTGACAGCTACCCCAGTGAAGGGACTGACAATTGGCACCACCTATTCCATAGACAACCTAAGGACAGACAACGAAACCTACAACAACCCTTTACATGGCCCTGGGTTTGCTCAAAACGGGCAAGCCATCAATATCACAGCCCAAAGAAACAACTGGAATTGGGTTTCTACCGTTGCCTATGAAACCTCCATACAGGATAAACATAATTTGTCCTTCCTAGCTGGTTCGGATATACAGAAATTTGACAACTCGGCATGGGGAGCTACAGTAACACAGGCTTCTGACGATTTCTTTAACCAATGGCAAGGAAATTATGGCAACATCACCCCTACAGGTGCCTTTATCGATGAGTTTTCCTTCGTTTCTCAATTTGGAAGGATAAGTTATGATTTGGACAAAAAATATTTTCTGACCATGAACATAAGAAGGGATGGAAACTCCGCTCTTGGAGCCGACAGAAAGTATGGCGTTTTCGGAGGTGCATCTGCGGGTTGGGAGCTATCCAGCGAGGATTTCTACATTAATTCCACCATTTCCAATTTTATGAACACCGTGAAGTTACGGGGTAGTTGGGGTGTAGTCGGAAATGGTAACTTGAATAACGCCTTTGCCTCTTTGGTCTTGTTTGAGGCTTCCTTATATGGAAATGCCCCTACCTGGGGTTTTGGACAAGCAGGAAATCCCAACTTGGGATGGGAAACCAGTGAACAGACAAACATTGGAGCGGATATAGGTTTTATGAATGACCGGTTTCAGCTGGACGTAACCTATTTCAACAATAATGTAAATGGGTTGATATTGGCAGTACCACAGGCTCCTTCGAAGGGAATACCTGGAGGCTCTATTCTCAGCAACGTGGGAGCCATGGTCAACGAAGGGATTGAATTCGCTTTGACGGCCAACTTGGTCAATAAGCCCAATCTCCAATGGTCCACCACCCTCAACTATACCAATATGCAGAACACGGTAACGGATTTGCCAGGTGGTGATATCATTGGTACCACGCAGTCAGCAGCAGAAACCACCAACATCACAAGAGAGGGTCATTCCGTAGGAAGTATTTTTGGTGCCATTACGGATGGGGTTAACCCTGAAAACGGGCAAAGAATATTCATCAATAGAGATGGTGAAAGTGTACAGTATAGCCACGTGGCCGCACCTGGCCAAAGTAGATGGACCTATCTGGACGGTTCATCGGCACCTGCTATTACTTCCTCAGACTTTGGTTTAATAGGAAATGCGCTTCCCAGATGGTATGGAGGGATAGACCAAAACCTGACATTTGGAAATTTTGATGTTAACATGCTGTTTACCTATTCCGGTGGCAACTATGTAATGAATGGAACCAGAGGTACCTGGCTAGACCAACGATTTTGGAATAACTCCGTGGATGTTTTGAACCGATGGACTGAACCCGGTCAAGTTACAGATGTGCCAAGGGTTGTGTTTGGTGATTTACTATCTAACGGATCTTCTTGGCCCATCTCCGCAAATGCAGAGCGTGCAGATTTCATTAGGCTGCAAACCGCATCTATTGGATATAGGCTTCCTGCCAGTATTTTGAGTAAATTGAAATTGACATCTGTGAGAGTTTATTCCCAAGTGTTTAATGCGTTTGTTCTTACTCGATATTCAGGAACTGACCCTGAAATATCTGTAAACGGAAATTCCAACACCTCACCAGGGGTAGAAAAAAACTCGGTGCCTCAGGGCAGGACTTTTACATTAGGTTTAAACATCAGCTTCTAACTTAGATAAAGATGAAATATTTATATAATAAAACATTGCTGTACATAGTAAGCCTTGGATTATTGCTGAGTGCTTGTATGGAGGACGAATTATTATTCCCTGTTCCTCAAACCGATTTGACAGTAGCCAATATATTTGATACCCCTGACAGAATCGAGGGGTTGGTAAACGGTCTTTATAATGGACTTAAGCAAGACTACTTCTACGGAGGCAGATATGTAATGTACGGGGACTTCAGGGGAGAAGATTTTATCAACAACACCAACAACATCTTTACCGGATATGATGCCTGGAGCCACAATTTAAATTCCAGCTCAAACGAAGTGGAATTTGTATGGAGAGATGCCTATCTTACCATCAATCAAACCAACTTCTTTATCGATAACATGGACGACAACCGGGGAGTAATTACGGATGCCTTGGCAGATCAATATATTGCAGAAGCAAAATTTGTAAGGGCACTGTGTTATTTTAGTATGGTGACCTACTATGCAAGGCCCTATGTGGAAAACCAAGGGGCTTCTCCTGGACTTCCGCTCCGTTTAAGGTCGGAGGATGATGATACTGGCAACGATTTAGCCAGGAGCTCAGTAGCCGAGGTATATGCTCAAATCCTGCAGGATTTAAACGAAGCCGAAGCCGCCTTGCCAGAAACCCACGGTGGTTCTTTGTTGAATACCACCCGAGCCCATCGAAATACGGCAATTGCCCTTAAAACCAGGGTGTATTTGAACATGGGTGACTATGCAAATGTAATTCAGGAGGCCCAGAAAATCGTGAGCCCTCAAGCCCCCTTTATGGCAGCTTCAGGGGTTTTACATACCTTGAACAGGGATGTGGTTGAAATATTCAGGGACAACTTCACCACTACAGAATCCATCTTTTCTATGCCTATGACAGAGCTAAGTAGTGCTACGGGCCAGAACAGTTTGGGTTTCACCTACAATGTGAGTGAAGAATACTATATGAACCCCAACGGAATATTTGGTCATCCAGAATGGAGGTCCGAGGATGCAAGGAGAGTCATGTATAGGGAATCCGATGGGGTTCATTATTTGATGAAATATTCTCGTGGTGCTCCTTTTCTGGATTTTGTCCCTGTGATTCGTTATGCGGAAGTTTTGCTGAACTATGCTGAGGCATTGGCCAAAACGGGAAATGATTTGCCTTTATCTTTGGCACTTTTGGAAGAAGTAAGACATCGTTCAGATCCTGATTATTCCTTTCCTGCGGAAGCGGTAGGCACCCCAGAGCAGCTTGTTGAAACTATTTGGCTGGAAAGAAGGATGGAATTAATTGGAGAAGGATTCAGGTCCTACGACCTTTTGAGAAACCTGTTGACAATTCCGGCCAAGGGAAGTAGCAGTCTTACCGCACCTGCTATATCCCCATCACAGGAAGAATATGTGTTTCCTTTGCCCAATCTTGAGATCATTACCAACAATTTATTACTCAATTGAAAAACCTACCAAGAATATGATAAAAACAATCAGTAACTTGATTTGTGGTTTAATCTTGCTGATGACCTTCCCCCTTGTTTCGGGGGAAGGTAATTTTTCGGTGAAAGCCCAAAAAGCACCTGAAATTAATTCCTTCACCAATGGCATGGAAAAGATGCCTGGATTTATCCCCCTCTATTGGGATGGAAACAAAGGAAAACTCTATCTGGAAATCGAACAACTGGACCAAGAGCTCTTGTACTATCCTTCTTTAGCGGCCGGTCTCGGCTCCAACGACATTGGATTGGACAGAGGCAGAGTATTGCCCTCTCATGTGGTGGAATTCAAGCGCTCCGGTAATAAGGTACTGATGATAGAACCCAATTTGGACTACAGGGCACTCACCGATAATGAAATGGAGAAAAAGGCAGTGGAGGAATCCTTCGCAAGGTCTGTACATTGGGGATTTGATATCGTCGCCGTTTCAGGGGATAAGGTTCTTGTGGACGGTACTCCGTTTTTTCTTCAGGATGCCGTTAACGCCGCAGGGGCCATCAGCCGGACCCGTCAGGGGAATTTTAAAATTGATCCCTCCCGTTGTGCCCTTTATTTGCCCAGAACCAAGAATTTCCCTAAAAACACGGAGGTAGAGGCCACTATTACGTTGACAGGAGACCAACCCGGGAATTACCTTCGGGATGTCACCCCTACCCCAACTATCGTAAGCCTGCGGATGCACCACTCTTTTGTGGAATTGCCGGATGACAATTACACACCAAGGGGTTTTGACCCAAGAGCCGGGATCAATGCCATCAGCTTTTTCGATTATGCCTCACCGGTAAACCAACCCATTACAAAACGCTATATCCGAAGACACCGTCTGGAAAAGGTTAATCCGGGTCCAGAGCCAAGCGAGGTCAAGGAACCCATTGTATATTATATAGACCCGGGCACACCGGAGCCGATTCGTACAGCATTAATGGACGGCACTAAATGGTGGGCGGAGGCCTTCGAAGAGGCAGGTTTTAAAAATGCCTTTAGGGTGGAATTGCTGCCCGAGGATGCTGACCCCATGGATATTCGGTATCACTTGGTACAGTGGGTGCATAGGTCCACTCGTGGTTGGTCCTATGGAGGAGGTGTCACCGATCCCAGAACCGGGGAGATTATCAAAGGAAAAGTAACTTTGGGCTCATTGCGGGTGAGACAAGACTATTTGTTGGCCCAGGGACTTGTAGGGGAATACGAACTTGAAGGCGAAGAAAACCCAGCCATGATGGAGCTGGCTCTGGCTAGGATGCGTCAACTTGCCGCCCATGAGGTAGGACATACTTTGGGGTTACCGCACAACTACATCGCCTCCACATATGGAAGGGCATCTGTCATGGATTACCCCCACCCCACAGTACATTTTGATGAAAATGGAGAGATAGACATTTCCGATTCCTATGCAGAGGGAATTGGAGAATGGGATAAAGTTTCCATAAAGATTGCCTATGGCACTTATCCGGAGGACATGGATGAAATGGAAGCCATAGATCAACTGGTGAAGGATTATCAAAGCAGGGGTATGACTTTTCTGGCCGACCAAGATGCCCGACCTCCGGGGAGTGCACATCCCCAAACCCACCTGTGGGACAATGGGGAAGATGCGGTAGAAGAACTTCACCATACGCTGAAAATCAGGGAGAAAGTTCTCGCTGATTTCTCAGATAAAAAAATTCCCAAAGGCACCCCTATGGCCAATTTGGAGGAGGTCTTGGTGCCCATGTACATGTATCACAGGTACCAAGTAGAAGCAGCTGCAAAAGTTTTGGCCGGGGCATCCTACACCTATATGGTAAGGGGAGAAAGTGGCAAACCCATTGAACCAGTATCTTCCGAGGCCCAACAAAAAGCATTAGAGGCTTTACTTCTTACTTTGGATCCAGCGCAACTTAAAGTCCCTACCAACATACTCACTTTGATACCACCTCGGTCATTTCAGGACCAAGGCAATCCCAGGGAGTTATTCAACAGAAAAACGGGGATTTTATTTGACCCCTTGGCACCTGCCGAGATTGCCGCGCATCATACCTTAACCCTCTTGCTTCATCCTGAACGTGCCTCCCGATTGGTGACACAACATGCCCTAGAAAGTAGTTTGCCAGGTTTGGATGGGGTTATTGATGCCCTTCTGGAAACTACCTGGAAAAAAACAACCCCCACAGGCTATGAAGGTGAGGTAAAAAGAACCGTTGACAAATTAGTGATACAACACCTGGTAAACCTCTCTACGGACCAAAGTGCTGCCACTCAAGCAAGGGCCATTGCAATGATGAAGTTGAATGATCTTTCCGACTGGATGGGGAGCCAGCAACCGGAAAATGTCTATCAAAAGGCTCACCTTCATTACTCCAAAAGCATGCTGGACGGTTTCGCGAAAAGTCCCGATAAACAACTTGATCTACTTACCCCAATACCAGCTCCTTCTGGTGCTCCTATTGGTACTACCCTCCAACATTGGTTAGAACCTATTTGCACCCATGACCATTCAGAATAGTTGCAATAATAAGATGAAATCGAGCCTGCCTAGATGGCAGTCAGGCATGACGCGAGAGACACACGGGGGGATGATAATAGATTGCGAAATTCCCCCGAAACAAGTTCCCCGAAGCGAGTTCGGGGCAGGCAGGGGCAGGCTATATGACCGCTGAAAAGAAATTATAAACATATGAAATGCCCATGAGAAAGTATTCTCACACAGGGGGATGATTAATCTGGGCATTCCATCTGACCGCTGAAAAACAAATTATAAACAGATGAAAAGAATTGGTAGGTTCCTTCTGCTCTGTATTCCCCTTTGCTTTACAGGGGTAATTCCTGGTATTTGCCAAGAATCCTTATCGGAGAGCAAAAAGCTCCTGGTAGATGAGGTCGAAAAACACGAGAAATTGATTCAACAAATGGTGGACAAGGTCTTTAGTTTTTCCGAACTGGGGTTTCAGGAGTATGAGACATCAGATTACCTAACTGAAATCCTTGCTTCTCATGGCTTTGAGATCGAAAGGGGAATTGCGGGAATCCCTACGGCTTGGACCGCAAAATGGGGAAGTGGGAAACCCTTTATCGCCGTAGGTTCAGACATTGACGGCCTCCCTAACACCAACCAAACCCCGGGTGTAGCGTATTTCAAACCCCTAGTGGAAGGTGCCCCCGGACATGGAGAGGGGCATAATTCGGGAGTACCCTTAAGTATTGCATCTGCCTTGGCAGTGAAAGCCATTATGGAAAAGGAAAACCTCCCAGGTACATTGATGCTATGGGCAGGGATAGCAGAGGAGCAGCTGGCCGGTAAGGCTTTTTTGGTACGGTCTGGCATATTTAAGGAAGCGGATGCCTGTCTCTTTTCCCACGTGAGCAGCAATTTTGGGGTTTCTTGGGGGGATTCTGGAAATACGGGATTGATCTCGGCAAGGTTTGATTTCAAGGGTCAAACGGCCCATGGGGCAAGTGCCTGGAAAGGTAGAAGTGCCCTGGATGGTGTGGAATTAATGAATATCGGTTGGAACTTCCACCGTGAACATGTGGAACCCACCCATCGGTCTCATTATGTGATCATGGAAGGGGGAGACCAACCCAACGTGGTACCAGGTACAGCGACCGTTTGGTACTTTCTCAGGGAAAGGACTTATCCCAAAATCCTGCAACTTTTTGAAGATGCAAAACGCATCGCTGAAGGTGCCGCAAAAATGTCCAATACAGAAGTGAGCCACCAAATTATGGGGTCCTCCTGGCCAGGCCATTTTAACAAGGCCCTTGCGGAAACCATGTATGCAAACATATCACTTATCGGCTTACCCGATTGGACGGAGGAAGATCAACAATTAGCAAAGGCAGTACAAAAAAACATCAATCCGGAAAAAGGAGATGATCAATCGGGCTTGCCTACAGAGGTGCCCGACCTACGTGGCCCAGTGGAATTTTCCATAGGAGGGGGTTCTGACGATATTGGGGATGTTTCTTGGAACCTGCCCACTGTGGTGCTCCGGTATCCCGCAAATATGCCAGATTTGCCGGGGCATCATTGGACAAATGCCGTTGCCATGGCCACCCCTATAGCCCATAAAGGCGTACTTGCAGGGGCCAAAGTTAAGGCCTTGACCATCTATGATCTTCTTACACAATCGGAAATATTAAAGGAGGCATGGGAATATTTTGAACAGGTCCAGACTAAGGACATTTCCTATCAACCATTTATGAGTGAGGAGGTCCAACCTCCTATTTATTTAAATGAAGAAATCATGAATAAGTACAGACCCAAACTGGAACCCCTGTATTACGACCCCGAAAGCTATGATTCCTATTTGGAACAGCTTAACGTGGATTATCCTGTACTTACACCAGAAAACTAGCAGATGCCATTAAAGAAATCTAGGGTATTTTTTCACCTATCAATAAGTTGGAAGTAAAAAGAGGGAGTAGTTTACTCCCTCCTTTTTTTATGGGGTATTTGGTCAATTGAATAAGAAAACATAATATTGCAAAAGGTGATTTAGGTCGTTAGCTCAGTTGGTTCAGAGCGCTGCCTTGACAGGGCAGAGGTCACCAGTTCGAGCCTGGTACGACCTACAATTTTTTATTCCCTATTTTGCCAATTGCTGCCAATACATAATTTCCAATTCAGCCTTCTTTAGTCTGGTCTGAAGTTGCTCAATTTTATCCAAAAGATGCTGGATCGCCTCCAGCCCCTCCGTGTTTATGCCAATATCATAATGAAGCCGGCTTAAACGTTCCAAATGCCCAATTTCGTAGGAAGGGATAAAGAAATTATCCTCCTCTTCCACCAATTCCACCAGTCCAAACTCTGATAGGCGCTTCACGAATGAGATTTCTACCCGGCAGTGGCGGCAAAAGAAATCCAATGCAATTAGTTCCTCTTTCATGTCGCATGTTTTATTTTGGCCAACTCCTGAAACAAAGCTTTTTCCTTTTCTGACAGGGATTCCGGAATCCTTACCTGATAGGTCAAAAACAAGTCTCCAAATACATCTTTTTCCTTATATACAGGAAATCCTTTTCCTTTAAGTTTCACTTTTTCCCCGTTCTGCGTACCGGGTTTCACCTTTAATTTAACCTTGCCATCTAAGGTGTCCACAGTGATATCCCCACCTAAAACAGCGGTATACAAATCTATGGGCACATCCTTGAAGATGTTTTTCCCAACCCTTTTGAAAGATCCATCCGGAATAAGTTGAAAGGTAAGGTACAGGTCTCCATTCGGGCCTCCATGAACACCGGGCTGGCCATATCCTTTGATCTTTATGGTCTGACCATCTTCGATACCAGCATGAACGGTAATACGTATCTTTTTTCCACCTATGTCCAAGGTTCTCTTGTGTGTGGTATAAGCTTCCCGTATAGGCAATTGGAAACTTGCTTTTACATCCTGGCCTTTGAACCTGACACCTGACCCTTGGTTGTCGCCATAAGCACCTCCAAAAAGATGTTCAAAAAAATCCGAGAAACCCGAGCTTCCGAAATCCTCGGAAAATCCACCATATCCACCGGGCTCTTGACTTCCAAAGCCTGAAAATCCACCCCTTCCGCTGGATGCACCCGCCTGTTCAAAGGCATCGGCATGCTTCCAGTCCTTACCATATTTATCGTACTTTTTTCTTTTCTCCGGATCGGAAAGTACCTCGTGAGCTTCATTGATTTCTTGAAACCTACGTTGCGCATTAGCGTCATCCGGGTTTAGATCGGGATGATATTTCCTTGCCAGCTTTCGATAGGCCTTTTTAATCTCATCCGTACTAGCTCCTTTAGAAAGCTCTAATACTTTATAGTAGTCAATAAACTCCATAGGTTACATTTAATTCAAATTCCCTACCTCTATTAATAAGCCGAACCTATCTTCTAGGTTACAAGCTTTATTATAGCAAGCTAGTCAAAAAAGGTACCAATGACTTTCTTATGCCAGTTCAGCAGCATCAAACAGAATTTCAATTGGGTGCTTCGCAACCTTTCCCGTACCATCTGCTATTTGATGCCTGCAACTGGTTCCGGGTGCGGCCACAATTACGGCCTCATCTGCCTCCCTTACCTTTGGAAACAACACCATCTCCCCCACCTGCATGCTCAGGGCGTAATGTTCCTTTTCATAGCCAAAAGAACCCGCCATGCCACAACAACCGGATGGGATTACCTCTACCTGGTAATGTTTTGGAATTTCGAGAATCTTTTTACTGTAACTTACTGATGATAAGGCCTTTTGATGGCAATGCCCATGGAGAAGCACCTGTTTTTCAGCAGTATGAAATTGAGAAGCACTAATATTTCCAGCGATAAATTCCTTGGCCAAAAATTCATCCACCATTTCGGCATACACTTTTAGCTTTTTGGCATCCCCCCTTAGGTCAGTATCCACCATCCGGGGATATTCGTCCCGGAAGCTAAATATAGCAGAAGGTTCTATACCCAATAGCGGGGAGTCGGCATTGACCAATTCCCTAAAAACCCGTACGTTCTCATTGGCTGCCTTTTTGGCATATTCCAACAAGCCCTTTGAGATAGCTCCCCTCCCACTTTCGGGATGTTCCACTACCTTGACCTCATAGCCAAGATGCCTAAGCAGTTTAATTGCCTTAATACCTATAGTCGTATCATTATGATTGGTGAATTCGTCGACAAAGAGATAAACCGATTTCTTAACTGGAGTTTCTCCTGTCAATTTGGCATAATTCTTTTTGTACCAACTGCGCAAAGTTTCGGGAGCTAATTTGGGAAGGGTTCTTTGCGGGGCCACTCCCAGGCTTTTCTTCAGCAGAGTACCTGTTAATTTGTTTCCCAGAAAGAAATTGCTGAATCCCGGAAGTATAGCACCTAGGTTATTCAGCTGATTGATATAGGCAAAGGCCTTGGCCCTAAGCGGAACACCATGCGTTTTGTAATATTGGTATTGAAATTCGGCTTTCATCGTGGACATATCCACATTGGAAGGACATTCCGAAGTACATCCCTTGCAGGAAAGACAAAGATCCATGACCTCCTTGATTTCCTCATGGTCAAAGGGGTTGGGCTTGGTGTCTTTGGTCAAAAACTCCCTGAGGGTATTTGCCCTGGCACGGGTGGTTTCCTTTTCATTCCTGGTAGCCTGAAAGCTAGGACACATAGTGCCTCCACCAGAATTCGGCAATTTTCTGCAATCCCCACTTCCATTGCACTTCTCCGCCATCCTTAGTATACCCCCAACTGCACTAAAGTCCATTAAGGTATCCTGGCTGGGCGTCTCCATGTCCGGCACATAGCGTAGGCTGGTGTTCATAGGGGGTGCATCCACGATTTTTCCCGGATTGAAGATAGCATTCGGGTCCCAGGTTTGTTTAATCCGCTTAAAGAGGGCATAATTTTCCTCCCCTACCATTAGCGGAATAAAAGCAGCCCTTACCCTTCCATCTCCATGTTCCCCACTCAGGGACCCATTGTATTTTTTCACCAACTTTGCACTTGCTTCACTGATTTGGTAGAAGCGTTCCACATCATCCGATTTTTTTAGATCCAGAATTGGCCTTAGGTGGATTTCTCCGGCTCCAGCATGTGCATAGTAGACAGGCTGCTGACCAAACCCTTTCATGATTTCTGCAAATTCATCGATATAATCGGCAAGGTCCTCTATGTCCACGGCGGTATCCTCAATACAAGCCACGGCCTTAGTGTCTCCCGGGATATTGGCCAGAAGCCCCAAACCTGCACTTCTTAGTTCCCAGGCACTTTTAGTCCTTTCAGGCCCTATTACTGGATAGGCATACCCCAGCCCGGCATCTTTAAGCGCTTTAATAAATTTCTCTGCCTGTACAGAAGCAGCAGGTAGGTTTTCATCCCGAAACTCCACCATCAAAATGGCCTTGGGATCCCCTTCCACAAAATCCCTGTTTTTGCTTTGCTCCACATTTTCTTTGGTACAGTCCAGGATAATCTTATCCATCAGTTCCACAGCAGCAGGGGAATGTTTCATGGCCACCTGCGCGGCTTTCATACTTTGATGGATACTTTCAAAATGTGCAGCCACTACCACATCAAAGGGTGCAGGCAAGGGATCTAAATGGAGTTTTATTTCGGTAATAATGGCCAGCGTACCCTCGGAACCGCAAATCAGCTTGCAAAAGTCAAAAGGTTGCTCGGAGTCCCCAAAAAGGGAGGAGTTCAACAGGTAATCCACCGCATATCCCGTATTCCTTCTATGGATACTTGGTTTGGGGAAGTTCTTCTCGATTTGTTCCTTCATCCCTGGGAGGGACAACTCTTCCCTGATATGTCTGTATAGTTTTCCCTCCAGGGTCTGGAGTTTACATTTTTCCGCAAACTCCTGCTCGCTTAAAGCCCTCACTTCTATCTCAGAACCGTCGCTAAGGATGAGTTGCAGGGAAAGGGTATGCTCCCGGGTGCTGCCATAAACGATGGAAGTAGTACCGCAACTGTTGTTGCCTACCATTCCCCCGATCATGGCCCTGGAGGCCGTGCTGGTGATGGGGCTAAAGAAATAGCCATGTGGTCTGAGGAAGTGGTTCAGTTCATTGCGGACCACTCCCGGTTGCACACTTACCCAAGCCTCCTCCTTATTGAATGTTACAATTTTATTGAGGTATTTGGATACATCCACCACTATTCCATCCCCCACACATTGGCCAGCCAGTGAGGTCCCGGCAGTCCTGGGGATCAAAGAGGTGTTATGGGTATTGGCGAATGCAATCAGTTTTTTGATATCCTCCTTGTCTTTGGGAAGGGCTACAGCCAAGGGCAGGGATCTATATACGGAAGCATCTGTGGCATAAAGTGTCCTCATCAGGTGGTCATAATGAAGGTCTCCATAAAGTTGGCTACTTAGGTCCTTCAAGAAAGGCTTGAGATCTATTGTTTTTTCGCTCATGTCCCAAAATTATAACAGATGCATATAGGATTAAATATTTCGTGAAATAAATTTCTTGTTCTAAATTTGAACTATGGTGGATATTACATTACCCCTGGATCAAAAACAGGAATCCTTTTTAAGAAAAGAATTGAAGTGTCTGCATCCAGAAGAGAAAATCCTAAGGTACGAAAAAGCGGGTGAGGGCAATATGAACCAGGTGATTCGCCTAAAAACGGACAGGCAGTCCCTTATTCTCAAACAGTCAAGACCCTATGTCAACAAATATCCACAGGTACCGGCACCTTTGGAAAGGATATCGGTAGAAAAAGCCTTCTATGAAAAGATAAGCTCCAATGAAATTTTGGGTGCTTACACAGTTTCCCATGTAGACTATTTACCCACGCATTATCTCTTGGTACTTGAGGATTTGGGGGAGGCGCGTGATTTTTCCAGCATCTATTCGGACCCTTCTGTACTTCAAAGCGATACCCTAAGCTCATTGGTTTCTTTTTTAAAAAACCTGCATGGGCTTTCAGAAGTAGTCTTTCCGGATAACTACAGCATGAAATTACTAAATCATGAACATATTTTTATATTCCCATATAGAGAGGATAACGATTTTGACCTGAACCAAATCCAAGAAGGATTAGGGGAGCTTGCTGAGCCTTTTAAAAAAGACCAAAAACTTGTGAATAAAATTGCCTTGGTTGGGCAAAGGTATTTAAAGCAGGGCAAGGCCTTATTGCATGGGGACTTTTACCCGGGAAGTTGGTTGGATAAACAGGGAAATGTAAGGGTGATAGACATGGAGTTTGCTTTCAAGGGGGATCCGGAATTTGATTTAGGGGTGATGCTGGCTCATCTTAAAATGGCAAGATACCCTGAGGAAATCCTAGAAAGGGAAATTTACCGCTATGGGACTTGCGATACCTCCTTGCTATTGGCCTTTTGTGGCGTTGAAATCTTAAGGAGGCTTTTCGGTTTAGCCCAGTTACCTTTGCACTTGGAGTTGAAAGAAAAAGAAAAAATAGCCAAAGAAGCTGCTCAATATGTACTCGAATTGTAAGTTACTTATTACATACCTTGCCCTAACACTAATCCTTTTTTCATGTAAGACCGACAAGGAGTTGGAGGAAAGTATTACGGATAAGCCCCTCTCCCGGGTAGACCTTACGGAAGCAGAGTTGTATGACAAGGTGTTGGGGATGATGGTGGGGAGTGCCATAGGAGATGCTATGGGAACCCCCACAGAAATGTGGACAAGGGAAGAAATTTGGATGGAATATGGATGGGTAAGCAAACTGGATTCCATGGTCCGGGAGAAGAGCCCGGAAGGCATATGGGAGGCCAATCTCCCAGCTGGAGGAACCACCGATGATACCCGCTGGAAGGTGCTGATCATGGAATATTTAAGCCAGCAAAATGGGAACACACTCAATGAATCTAAATGGGTGAGAAAGATATATGAGCAATACCAAAACGACCTTAGCCGGTTCAAGCAACTTAATCCTGAACAACCGGAGGATTTCGAAGCGCAGCAATTAAGGGTGCTATGGCTGCAGGAATGGGCCAAGGTTTCCAAACCCTTTTTGGATAATGACCTTCAAAAATATGCGGGTGCCTTGAACAAGTTTTATGGGGGAGAAATGGTATGTGGGGGATTACTATACGGACCTGCCATAGGATTGTTTTTTCCTCAAGACCCTGAAAAGGCTTATAAAGAGGCTTTTAAGCTAAGCATTTTTGATATCGGGTATGCCAAAGACCTTAGTGCCTTAAGTGCAGCTATGGTTTCTGTGGCCATGCAGAGAGACCTTGATCCACAGCACATGTTGGAAGTTATTCGTTCAACAGATCCCGAAGGCTATTTTGATAGCAGGCTGGTGGGTAGAGTGGCTTATCGGATCCTCCGGCAGGCACTGTCCATTTCCCAGCAAGCCAAGCAGGAAAAAAACGAAGATGTCCCTTTTGGAAAAGAGGATCCCAGCGTAAAAAAAGCATTTGAACTGTTGGATGAGCAGCAACAGGATATGCCTTTCCATGCGGGGGAAATTTTTCTTCAGGTACTGACTGCCATGCTATTTACTGATTTTGACTTTGAGCAAAGTATGCAGTTTTTGGTGAATTACGGAAGGGACAACGATACAACGGCTTCCTTGGCAGGTGCAATACTTGGTACTTATTATGGGTTTGAGAGACTTCCAGATCACTTGAAATATAAGTGCCTAGATACCAATAAGGAGATGTTAGGAATAGACATGGAGGCCTTGTCAAAACACTTTGTCAAGAATTGGAGATAAAACTTTTAGAAATCAAAGTTCATTTACTTTTTTGTACATTTCTTTATTACTGTAGAGGTGTTGAATCACAAAATGAATATATTCGGCTCAGCAATGGATATGCCATGAAATCGAGCCTGCCTGGACGGCAGTCAGGCATGACGAGCACGTCACACACTGGGATGATTATAGACTGCGAGATTCCCCCGAAACGAGTTCCCCGAAGCGAGTTCGGGGCAGGCAGGGGCAGGCTATATGACCGCTGAAAAGACAATTATAAACATATGAAAATATAGCAAAGCCTAGGGAAAACCCGTGTAGAATTCGATGAGGGAATAAAGAAAATTACAAATACTTTTTTATTCAGGATAAAAATAACCGACTAGCTGCCAAAAACTTTAGCAGTACTAAATGTGAGCCAAAATGGGAGAATTGTTAGGGGAAAATCAAGGTAAGGGATCAAGCCCAATCAGCGGCAACAAGAATGCTACTTGTATCAGCTTTGAAGAGATTAAAAGAGAACAGCTCCCGGTAATTGAACAGCTATTGTCCAATACTTCAACAAATACTTGTGCTTACCTAATAAAAAAAGCACCAAGTAAAGCTATTATCAATCACCTAAAAAAAACGATCAAACAGTTTAACTATTCCCATATTATTCTCCAGGCCAAATCCGGTAAGCGTCCAACACCTAATACCATTTACTATCCCCCTCCGGGATATTTATGTGAATTGTACAATGGGAAAATATCCCTTAAACACCTACACCTCACTTTGCAGGATCCCCAGTTTCTGGCTATCAAGGAATCTGAACAATATTACAGGAGTCTTTTTGAAATGAACCCTTATCCTAAATGGATATATGAAAAGGATACGCTAAGGATTCTGAATGTTAACCAGGCCGCAATGGATTTATATGGCTATTCCAAAGAGGAATTTAAAGAATTAACCCTTAAGGATTTGAGGCCATCCTCAGACCTTTCGAAACTGTTGGATATCCAAAAGGAAATTAAAGATCAGGAAGGGGTTTTTCACTTTGGCATTATCAACCACCTCACAAAATCAGGAGGGCTGCTTTTTATGGACCTCCATGGACACCATTTTGAATATCAGGGCAAGGGGTGTGTTCTGGTTACAGGCAAAGATGTAACGGAAAGGGAAAGGGCATTTTTGGCATTGAAAGACAAGGAGGAAAACCTCGAGCAGGCCCAGCGAATTGCAAAGCTTGGCAACTGGGAATTCCACTTGGAAAATGAATCTGTTCATTGGTCGGATAACATGTTATTGCTTTGGGAGGTAGACCTTAATACACCCCATCCCTCCTTAGCCTACTTTTTCAAAACCATCCATCCCGATGACCGGCAGAAGTTTTTACTTTACTGCAGTAAAGGGTTGAAGACACAAAGCCTCCTGGAAATTTCCTTTCGCGTGATTACAAAATCCGGTAAGGTCAAATGGATGAACCTGATTGGAAGATTGGATAAAAACAATTCTTACCTTTTAAGGGGAACCGTACAAGACATCACACAGCAAAAGGAGGAAATACACAAACTTAGGCTTCTGGAAAGGGTAATTACCCACAGTTCTGATGGAGTAATGGTGACCGAGGCCGAAAACCAGGATAATCCGGGCCCTTTAATTGAATACGTGAATGATGCAATGTGTGAAGTTTCCGGTTACAGTAAGGAGGAATTAATCGGCCAGAACCCAAGAATTTTGCAGGGTTCCAAAACGGACAGAAAGGAGTTGGATAAGCTCAAGCAAGCTATAAAAGAATGGAGGCCATACGAAACTACCTTAATCAACTATAAGAAAACAGGGGAAGAATATTTCAACCATTTTTCTCTTACGCCTGTGGCAGATGAGACGGGGTGGTTTACCCATTGGATTGCAATAGAAAGGGATGTAACTAAGCATAAAATCAGGGAGATGCAAAAGGAGTTAATGGCCAGCATCAGTCAATTTTCCCAAAGAAAGTGCGATGCATCGGCCTATATCAATTATACTCTACATCAAGTATCGCTTTATGGAGCCTTCGATCTTGCAGAAGCATGGCTACTCGATGAGCACTCCTCCGATTTCAATTTGCAATCACAGTCCAAGAGAAGTTTGTTGTCCCTATTTATTCGTGGAAATAAAGCTAGCCGAAACGAGGGATTTTTAGGTGAAATTTACCGTAATCAAACCGTTAAAATTTGGGAGGATCCCTCTGAAGTTGGCCATATTGACAAAAGATATAGGTTTTCATCCAAACATAAAGTCATGGGAATCCCAATACTTTCGGATGCCAGGCTTTTAGGGGTCCTGCTTTTGGCAAATAATGCTAGTCAAGGATCCTTATTTTCAGCCCAGTACCAATCGGATTTTTATGAAGAACTTGGAAGGCACCTTGGTAAAGACCTGAAGCGAATAAAACTTGATGAAGACCTTAAAAAAAGTAACGAAAGGTATGAAAAACTCACTGAAGCTGCCAACGATGCCATCTACGACTGGGACTTAAAAACCAACGAGGTTTATTTGGGTAAGGGATTCTATGACTTATTCGGTTATGATTTCAAGTCTTCCTATAGTTTTGATTGCTGGATGGAACGGGTACATGAGGAAGAGCGCATGGTCTTGATGAGCAAAATGGAGGCCATTCTAGAGGCTAAAACTACAACTGACTCCTATAAACACGACTATCGGTACCAAAAAAGTAACGGAGACTATGCCCAAGTGATAGACCGGGGCATGGTGATAAGGAACCAAGAAGGAACACCAATCCGGCTTTTAGGTGCCATTCAGGATATTAGTTACCGAAAGGAATACGAAGAATCCCTAAAAAGATTGAATAAGGAGCTCACCATAAGAGCAAATGAACTTTCTAGAAGTAATTCAGAACTAGAGCAATTTGCCTATGTGGCTTCCCATGATTTACAAGAACCCCTTAGAATGATCAGCAGTTTTCTTAAACTTTTGGAAAAAAGATATAGGGAAAAGCTGGATATCAAAGCATTGGAATACATATCCTTTGCGGTAGACGGTGCAAACCGAATGAGAAAGATATTGTTGGACTTGTTGGAGTTTTCAAGGGTGGGAAGAAATGAGGATGCTATGGAGGAAATTTCTCTCCAGGAGGTGGTAGAAGAAGCCTGCCTTTTGCTAAAAAGGAAAATCCAAAATGCAAATGCTCAAGTGACTATGGATGAGCTGCCCATCCTACAGGGATATAGGTCACCATTGGTTCAGGTATTCTTCAACCTGATTTCCAATGCCATAAAATACCGAAAGGCTTCAGAGCAACCCAACATCCACATAAGCTGTATACAAACAAGAGATTCTCTTTTAGTGATGGTAAAGGATAATGGGATTGGTATTGAAGAGGAATACAAGGATAAGATTTTTGAGATTTTCCAACGCCTACATGGAAAAAGCGAATACGAAGGAACAGGAATGGGATTGGCTATTGTCAAAAAAATCATGGAAAGCCATGGAGGAAAGATAGAATTAGCATCAACATTAAATGAAGGAAGTTCCTTCACATTGACTTTCCCAAAACCTGTAACCACATTGGCAACTGCATAAAAGCAAGCAAGTTAAAAAACCCGATCTTTTCAATTCTAACCTTAATCGAAAAGATTTCCGGTGCAATTGATTATCCATCTTGGAGTTAAACATTATTCTTCGGGATGCCCAACATATAATAATACGAGTGCGAGACATGTTTTAAGGTCTCGGTTCGACGTTGAATAAAATATGATTATATTTATTTGAATTCTGCTCTCTTCTCTTCCAACACACGTGGGGATGGGATTCAGGTAAATACGCTTAAGTTTTTATATTTTGTTTAAGAATGGATAACAGCAATACCCCATCAAAAGTAGAGGATACCCAAAGACACAAAAATCCAAAACACATCATCGGTATAGGTGCGTCTGCCGGTGGTCTTGAGGCACTTCAGGAATTTCTTTCCCATTTTCCTGAATTACCGGAAACTTGTGTCATTATAGCCCAACATGTAAGCCCTACCCACAAAAGTAGGCTGGTGCAGCTTCTTAGCAAAGAAACATCCCTATTGATAAAGGAAGCTGTAAATGGAGAATCCTTAGAATCAAACGTGGTATTTATCACCCCACCGGATAGGGATATTTTACTGAACAATGGAAACATTGTACTTCAGCAACCGGGCAACTTAATAGGACCTAAGCCCTCCATAGATCTCTTATTTAAATCCCTTTCTGCTGATGAGTTTACAATAAAAATCGGCATCATTCTTTCCGGAACTGGATCAGACGGGGCATTTGGAGCCTTGGCGCTAAAGGAGAGCGGCGGCATCCTGATAGTTCAAGATCCGGAGACTGCCAAATACGATGGTATGCCTAAAGCAACCATAAATACCGCCGTAGTGGATTTTATCATGGCTCCCAAACAAATGGGGAGGAAAATAGAAGAGTTCTTGGAAAATCCCGAAAAGCTGAAATTGAATGGTATACCTAAAAATAGAACTTATTCTTCTTTAGAAAGAATTCTTTCCTTGTTGAATGAAAAGTGCGGAACTGACTTTTCCAACTATAAATCACCCACAATAGGAAGAAGAATCGGAAAGCGGCTACAATCCCTAGGCTTAGAAACTAACGAAAAGTATTTGGAGTATATCGAAAAAAACCCCGAGGAAATTGAAGAACTATTCAATACCATACTCATTGGGGTCACTTCCTTTTACAGGGATAAAGAATCCTTCTTGGCCTTAGAAAAAGCTGTAAAGGAGCTTATAGACAAAAAAGACAATCAACAACCAATAAGGGTATGGGTGCCAGGCTGTTCCACGGGTCAAGAGGCATACACCATGGCCATATTAATCCATGAACAATTTAAGAGCGGCGGAAAAAACTTTAAATTACAATTATTTGCCACTGATATAGATGAGAATGCCATAGCAGTTGGCCGTAGGGGTATATATCCTGAATCCTCCTTGGAGAACCTACCAAAATCAATTAGAGACACCTACTTTGAGAGCATAGGAAAGGATTTTCAAGTCATCAAAACCATTCGGTCCTGTATACTTTTTTCCAAACATGACCTTATCAAGAACCCTCCTTTTCTAAAGTTGGACTTAATTAGCTGTAGGAACCTATTTATTTATTTTAGTGCAGCTCTTCAGCAACAAATAATCCCACTGTTTCATCACGCCCTTTATCCTGGAGCTTTGTTGTTTTTGGGTAAATCTGAAAATATAGGGAATTTCACAGATCTGTTTTCAGTATATGACACCGTAAACAAAATCTTTCGGAAAAAGGATGTAAAAAGCATTCACAACCTTAAATTCCCTTCCTTAAAAACCCAAGAACCTCCTTTTCCGCAACACCAGAAAACATCTCTTCATCAAAAAGACCTGAGTCTAAAGGACAAAATCAAAGAAACCCTCTACAATAGCTATGAACATCCCTATGTAATAGTAAACGAAGAATTGGACATCCTTCAGGTGAATGGAGATGTGCGGCTATACATGACCCTAAGTTCTGGAAGCATTCAGGTTAACTTATTGAAATTGGTCAACGAAGAGCTACAAATAGAAGTTCGGGCTATATTGGCAAAGTCAATGAAAAACCGAGCCAATAATAATGGCAATATCAACCGTTTTACACTTTTTGGACAAGATCACTTTGTGAGAGTGTCAGCAAAACCAATTTTGTATTCTCCATCTTCCGGACCCTTATTCATGGTGGTGTTTGAAAAACTGGAAATAGAAGAATATATAGCCAGGGGCAGGGCTTCCAGTCCGGAGGAGATGGTTTCCAGCAGGATTTACGAACTAGAACACGAACTAGCCGCTACCAAGGAGCATTTACAAACCTACATTGAACAGATCGAATCCAGTAATGAGGAAATGCAATCCTTAAATGAGGAATTTCAAAGCACCAATGAAGAATTACAATCCAGCAATGAGGAACTGGAAACCAGCAATGAAGAACTTCAAAGCACCAATGAGGAAATTCAAATTGCTTATTCGGAACTGAAGGCTGCCTTTGATGAAATAGAAAAAAAAGAGCAAGCCTTACAAAGGATGCAAGCAAACAACGAGGCTTTGCTCAATAATGACCTACAGGCATTCATCTTGGTCGATACCAAATACAAGGTCATTAATTTTAATCAGAAAGCGAAACAATTGATCCACTCCCTAATTGGTAGAAATATAGCCAAGGGACAATCTATGATAGACCTTTTGCCCCTAGGCCATGTGGAAGATTTTGTAAGCAACTTTTCGGCTTCTTGCAAAGGGAAAATTTACAAGGGGGAAAAGGTCTTCAAAGACAAAAAGCTCAAGACCAGATGGTTTTCCGTTAATTACACCCCATCCATTTATTTAGAAGATGAGGTAATTGCCATTTCGCTGGGATTTATGGAAATCACCGACCTAAAAGAGACCATTAAAAAGCTTACTGCTTCAGAAAAACTGGTCAACTCGGTTTTTCATATAGTTTCTACAGGTGTATGCATCACGGATGATAAAGGAAGGTTCATTGAAGTCAATGAAGCTTATTGTGAGATCTATGGATACACAAAGGAAGAATTGATTGGTAAACCTTTCACCATGATGGTTGCCCCTAAAAAGAGGAAAAGTATCCAGGAATTGCATGATGCTTTTTTTATCAATGGAAAAGAACCTCCTACCAATGTGGAGGTTATCAAAAAAAACGGCGAAAAGATCATCGTTTCCGTCTTTGCGGATTTATTGGTGAATCCAGATGGTGAGCGTTTTAAAATCACCTCAGTAACGGATATCACCAAAGAAAAAATAATTTCCGATAACTTGGACAACACTTTGCTTAGGTTAAAAGAACGAGCAAAGGAACAGGCCTGCCTCATTGAGATAATTTCTTTGGGAAGTGAAATGAATAATGTTCGGGAACTCTTAGGTTCCGTAAGCTCCATTATTTCAAAAGGCTATCAGTTTTCTGAAAAAACCTCCGTGTCGATCACCTACGGCGAAGCCATTTTCCGTTCATCCCCTTTCAAAAAAAGCTCCCATTTCCAATCTTTCAAGAAAAAAACTAAGGAGAATAAAACACTAGAAGTTACTGTTTTCAACCATACTAAAAATAAAGTACCCTTCCTCCCGGAGGAGCAAACCTTGCTCAATAGTATTGGATCAAACCTGGTACTCACCATCAATCATTATATAAATAGCACACAGATTGAAGAAAGTGAAAGGAGGTTTAAGAGCTTAGTGCAAAGGGGAGCTGACTTGATATGTATCGTAGATGCAGAAGGTAGGTACCGTTTCGTAAGTCCCAATTACGAAAATTTATTAGGTTACTCCTCTGAAGATCTTTTAGGCAAGACCGGTTTTGACTTTATCCATCCAGAAGATTTGCCAAAAATAAAAGCAGCCTTTGAGAAACACCAAGAGCAAGAAAAGATAACAAGTCCGGCATACAGGTTCAAGGCCAAAGACGGAAGTTATTTTTGGCTGCAGGGCACCAGCACTAACTTGGTGGATGATCCGGCTATTCAGGGTATCGTAATTAATACGATGAATGTAACTCCCCTGATTGAAATCCAAAATGAGCTGGAAATTTCGGAGAAAAAATACAGGAACCTTTTTGAATTCAGCCCTCTCCCCAAGTGGATCTATCGGCTTGAGGACTACCGGATTTTGGATGTAAACAAGGTAGCCTTATCGGAGTATGGCTATTCCAGGGAAGAGTTTTTGAGTCTTACGATAAAGGACCTAAGACCAAAGAATCATGTTAATAACCTTCTTGCCGCCCATAAAAATGTGGAATCGCTGGAAGGGGTCATCAAGTTTGGCGTTTTTACCCATATGCGGAAGGATGGCTCACAAATGCAGATGGATATTACCGGGCAAATGCTGAAGTATAGGGGAAAAGACTGTATGATGGTGGACTGTATGGATGTGACAGAGCGGGAAAAGCTGACACAGGACTTGCTGGACAAGGAAGCCAAACTTGAAAAAGCTCATGAGGTGGCCAAAATGGGTTATTGGTCCCATAATCTGTCCTCCGATACGCTCTATTGGTCGCCCATGATGCATAAGATCTGGGAAAACCCAGCGGATAATCAAAAAGTTGACTTTGAAGTATTGATAGGATCTGTTCATCCAAGTGATAGGAATCTTGTCAAGGAAGAGAGAAAGAAATTATTGGCTGGCAAGAATGATAAATACGATGCTCAATATCGAATCCTTACCCATTCTGGAAAATTAAAATGGATACATTCCAGGGCATACTTGGTAAAAGACCCCCTTTCCGATGAAACCATACTCGAAGGTACCTCTCAAGACATTACTTTTCAAAAAAACCTGGAAATCCAAGATCAGTTGGAGAACAGTTTAGGCAGAATATTTAATCAGGAAGCTAGTTTATCTTCATCTTTTTCCTATGTACTAACTTACTTACTCCATCACCTACAATTCGATATTGCTGAGGCATGGATCCTCAGTGCAGACCGCAAAAACATCCATCTACTTGCAATTCAAAGCAGTGAAGAAAGCAAAATCAAAAAAGAAAAAACCATAGCGATTAAATCAGTCAAAAAAGGGGAAGATTTGGCAGGAATGGTTTGGGAGAAAAATGAAGTATGTATATGGGAAAATAGTAACGAAAGTCACTATTCTTGGAAAAATAGTTTTAATGAGGATGAAGAAAAAATCACTACCGTAATCGGCAGTCCTCTAACCCATGCCGGTAAAACCCTTGGGGTTATACTTTTTGCCTCCAAAAGCAAAATAGAGGAGCATTCTCAGTTTCACTCCTTGCTAAAGAAACTTCAAAATTTCCTGGGTACGGAGTTATATCGGAAAAAGCTGGAAGAGGAGTTGGGAAGAATTTTTAACTCTTCCCCTGACATTATATGCGTAGCGGGTGTCGATGGTTATTTCAAAAAGATTAATCCGGCCATGTGTGAATTGCTAGGGTATACGGAAGAAGAAATATTAAGCTCCCCTATAGTTGCATTTACTCATCCGGAAGACAGGGATAAAACCCAGAATGAATTAAAAGAAATAAATAACATAAAAGGGCATAGTACATTTGAGAACCGATACCTGACCAAGACGGGCAAGACACTATGGCTTTCCTGGAACTCCAGATACTTCCATGAGGAGGAAGTTATTTATTCGGTAGCCAAAGACGTTACCAAACAAAAAGACCTTGAAATTCTCCTGGACAACGCGACTAAAATGTCCCGAATTGGGGGATGGGAATATAATCTAGCCACCCAAAAGGTATATTTTTCAGAGATGACCAGAGAAATCCATGAACTGGAAAAAAAGGATACAGTCTCTCTTTCTGATGCAATCCACTTTTATAGGAAAGACGTGAGGAATAAGGTAAAAGAGGCAATAAAAATGGGAATAGAGAAAGGGATTCCCTGGGATTTTGAGTTACCTATTGTTACTGCAAAAGAAAACGAAAGATGGGTAAGATGCATTGGAAAGCCAGATTATAAAGATGGTAGCTGCAACAGGATATATGGCAGTTTTCAGGATATACATAAAAGAAAAACGGCGGAATTAGACCTGGGCAAAAAAACAGAGTATCTTTTTGCCTTAGCTAATATCATAGAAAACCTGTTAGCCAAGGAGGATTGGTTTAAGGCTTTGGAAAGTTGTTTCGAAATTGCAGGAAAAGCCACCAAAGTGGACCGGGTATATTATTTCGAAAAACACACTGACCCCGACAATCCAGTCAAGCATTTGTATAGCCAAAGGTTTGAGTGGAACAGTGGGGATTTTCCTTCCCAGATGGATAATCCTGAACTTCAGAATGTCCCTATTGAATTACTTGTCGAATTTGAAACTCCACTTTCTAAGGGTAGTCCCTTTCAGGCTATTGTTTCCTCGCTGCCTTCTTCCCAATTCAAATCCACCTTGGAAAGCCAAAACATTAAATCCATTTTATGCCTTCCCATCTTTTTAAGAAACACTTATCATGGGTTAATTGGCTTTGATGATTGTAAGGAAGAACGAATTTGGGACAAGGAAGAGGTTTCCTTTTTAACCAGCATCAGTTCCAATCTCTCCACGGCCATCCTGCAAAGGATGAGTAGACTGGCACTAGAAGAGGCACTTTCGGAAAAGGAAGAAATCCTAGAAAGTATCCAAGATGGGTTTTATGCCTTGGATAAAAACTGGAAAATCACTTATTGGAACAAAGAAGCAGAAAGGATGCTGCAAAGGAAAAGAAAAGAAGTCATAGGTAAGAATATCTGGTCGGAGTTCCAGGAAGCGGTTTCCCTGAAATTTTATACTGAATACTACAGGGCAGTGCAGGAAAACATTCCAGTGAAATTTGAGGAATTTTTCCCTTCTCTTGGTGAATGGTTTGACGTAAGTGCTTTCCCTTCTCATAACGGGCTAACCGTTTATTTTAGGGATATAACAGAAAGAAAAATGGCTGAACTAGAGCTGCTGAAGTTTCAGCGTATCATTGAGAATAGCCAGGATGGAATAGCACTTGCCAGCGGTAAAGGGGAACCATTGTATGTAAATCGAAGCTTCGCTACTTCCTTGGGGTATTCTACAGAGGAATTCCGGGAGAAGGGTGATCCGGGCACCGTTTATGCAGACGTAGAGGTTGCAGAGGAGGTTTTTGGCACCCTCCTTTCCGGAAAGTTTTGGAAAGGGGACGTAAAGCTTATCAATAAGCAGGGGAAAGAAATTGACTTCTTTTTAAGCGGGGGGCCAATATTTGATGAAGCAGGTAATTTGGTGGCCATTTTTGGAATCCATACCGATATATCAGAACGAAAAAGAGCAGAAGAAGAAATCCGTCGTTCCAATGAAAGGTTTCTCAAGGTCACTGAAGCTACCCTAGATGCTATTTGGGACTGGAACATCATTGACAATAAGGTATTCAAGGGAGAGGGATACTACACCTTATTTGGGTATGAACCCCATGAAAAATCTTCTTCCTTGGATGTATGGACATCCCGCATTCATAGTGAAGACCTGGAAAAAGTTAAAAGCAGTATAGGTGAAGTGTTGGATCAACCCAATCAATCGAAATGGCAAAGTGAGTACCGCTATTTGAAAAAAAATGGTGAATATGCTACCGTAGTGGATAGGGGCATAATAATTAGGGACAAAAATGGAAAGGCCATTCGTATGGTGGGATCCATGATGGATGTAACCCAAAGAAAGGCTTATGAAAATTCCCTGAAAGAACTCAATTTGACCTTGGAAAAGCAAACAGCCGAACTCGCCACCTCCAATGCCGAATTGGAGCAGTTTGCCTATGTGGCCTCGCATGACCTTCAGGAACCTCTCAGGATGGTCTCTAGCTTTCTCACTCAACTAAACAATAAATACAGCCACAAACTGGATGACCGGGGATTAACCTATATTGGTTTCGCCGTGGATGGGGCAAAGCGAATGCGGAATATTATCCTTGATTTGCTGGATTACTCTAGAATAGGCAAAGGCGATGAGGAAATGGTAGAATTGGATATGCAGGAATTGGTGGAAGAAATAATGCTGCTCCATCAATCCACCATCAAAGAGAAAAAAGCCAAAATAACTATGGGTAAGCTTCCTGTTTTAAAAAACTACAAAACGCCTGTCATGCAGGTAATGCAAAATCTCATTGGAAATGCACTGAAATATTCAAGGCCTGAGGGGACTCCAAGGGTGGAAATAAATGCCGAATTTAAGGATAACAGGTGGGTTTTTGCGATATCAGACAACGGGATAGGGATTGAAGAAGAATATTTTGACAAGATATTTGTCATTTTCCAAAGGCTACACACCAAGGAGGAATATAGCGGAACAGGTATGGGTTTGGCCATCGTCAGAAAAATACTTGAAAACCTAGGCGAGAAAATTTGGCTGACTTCTGAACCCGGTAAAGGGAGCACATTTTACTTTACTTTAAATACTACACCTTAATGAATTTATGGCAGCGGTATCAATCCGCCTTATTGAGTAAATTTCAGGGGTTATCCCCGCACGAAAAAGGGTTGGAGTTTTGGCGGGATTACCTCTTCATTGCCACCATTACCTATATCCTTCCCTTGAGCCTTATTGCTTTAATCCCGGGGATAATAATATCCATTCATGAAGAGTTTTACACCATTGCTTTCTTCGACATATTCGCCTGCTTGGGACTTTTGGTAATTGCATTCAACAGGAAGTTAGACATCCAGATAAAAAAAGTACTTTTTGTCTCCATAGTATATGCATTGGCTTTTGTCCTGCTTACCACCTTGGGAAGTTTTGGGCCAGGCTTGGTTTACCTGTTGGCTGTCTCAGTTTTTATGGTCATCATTTTTCCCTATAAATATGCCTTCATATCCATCTGGATAAATATTGCTTTTTGTATTCTCTATGGAATTATCATTTATACGGAAGTCTTTGAAATTCACAGGGTGGATGAAAATATGCTGCTGTCCTGGTTTGCCATATCCAGCAACCTGATATTTTTGGACGCGGTAATATCCATTCTTATTCCAAAACTATTCGGGGGGATGCAGGATACCATAAACTTTCAAATCAAATTAAGAGAGCAATTAAAGGAGGAACAGGCAAACCTTAAACGTTCGATGAAAGAACTGGAAAACAAAAACCAAGAACTGGAGCAATTTGCCTATGTGGCTTCCCACGACTTGCAGGAGCCCCTGCGCATGGTCTCTAGTTTTGTCTCTTTGCTCCATTGCAGGTACGAAAAACTTCTAGATGAAAAGGGAAAAACGTATATTCATTTTGCCCTGGACGGCACCAAAAGGATGAGGCAGATTATTTTAGATTTGTTAGAACTATCCAGAGTGGGAAGGAATACACATAAAGTTGAAATATTCTCTGTGGAGAGCCTTATTGACGAGGTAAAACTACTACTACGTTCTTCTATACAAAAATCGAACGCCACTATTTATTGCGAAAATAAAATTGAAATAATTAGCTATAAGTCGGCCTGGTTACAAATCCTCCAAAACCTTGTAAGCAATTCCATAAAATACAGGCAAGAAAATCTTTCCCCAAAAATATGGTTAGGAGGTAAAGAAACAAGCGATGGTTGGGAATTTTTTGTAAAGGACAACGGCATAGGTATTGCACCAGAATACCATGAAAGAATATTTAATATATTCCAACGCCTACACACCAGAAAAGAATTTGAAGGTACAGGTATAGGCCTTAGCATAGTGAAGAAGCTGATTGAAACCATGGGTGGCACAATTTGGGTGGAATCTGAACTGGGCAAGGGAAGCACCTTTTATTTCAAAATCCCAAAAGAGGCAGAAAGCAATGTATCAATAAAGCCATAACCACCTAAGCAGGGCTATAGTCAATCCCACTAATCCCCCCACAACTGCTCCATTTAACCGGATATACTGCAAGTCGTCCCCTACCTTATCCTTGATCTGAAACATCATGGCCTTATCGTCCAGCCGCCAGAGACTAGTCCTTACCATTTCTCCAATTTCAGGATGAAATTTATCCAGTACATCCGTCAAGGATGCTTTTATCCAAGCATCCATGTTTTGCTTAGTCTCCTCATCTTTTCCCAAAGACCGAATGATATCCTTTATACTATTTCCTATCCATTGCATTAAAGGGGTATGCACGTTTTCAAGGGCTTCCTCTGCCAATATTTTTGCTTTCCCCAACATCATTATCATCAACTGCCTGGCAGCCTGGTTTTGTATCAGATTGTCCCGAAGTTGCTCCACGTAACCCGTGGCAACCGGATCTTTTTGTTGAAGGAGATGCGAAAACTCCAGTAGATATTCATTTAGTTTCAACCTTAGTGGGTGATTTTCCTCATTTGCAAACTCCT
This sequence comes from Pleomorphovibrio marinus, assembly GCF_003347495.1. Taxonomy (GTDB): domain Bacteria; phylum Bacteroidota; class Bacteroidia; order Cytophagales; family Cyclobacteriaceae; genus Pleomorphovibrio; species Pleomorphovibrio marinus. Next base: position 129,066 of record NZ_QCXY01000007.1, on the reverse strand, counting down.
CAGCTAATATGAGAGCTATTTCCACTATCCTATCCGCAAGCATTTCGAGGTCTATGCCACCTGTTTTTATCCCTATCCAAACTGCGGATTTTTTAAACCAATCCTGCTTTTGATAAGCTTCCAAGGCAATTTTCAGTTTTGTCAACAGGATTCTTCTAGTACCAGGATCCTGTATGGATTTGGAAGCTTCCTGCGCCAATAAACCTACCAAGGCTTCATGATTTCCCTTCCTCACAACGTCTGCCATCCATTCTCCAAGTGGGCTAGCAAGGTCCACTTCTTGCAATTGACTTTTCAGAAGGTTTTGTACATAAACACCAATCTTGGGGTGGTCAAGATGGGCCGTTAATCTCAATAGAAGCATCCGGATTAACACCAAGACCTTTTCAAAATTTTTTGGGTCCTGCAACAGTTCCAGAATGTTTTCGGTGATGGGGACCCCTTTTAGTTTTTCCTGGATAATTTCCGGAGATAGCCACTTATTGGTGACCATATCCACTATTCCTTCCGTAAGTTTCTCCCTGTTTTTGACTATGATATTGGTATGGCGCCTGATGACCGGTATGGGTATTTCATAAAACAAGGCACTTACCGCAAACCAATCTGCCAATGCGCCTATGGTGGCTGCTTCAAAACCGGTGGCCAGCATTCTCCATATATGGGCATCAAGCCCCAAAAAGTGTATACCCACTTCTAAGGCAACAAAGCCAAAAACTGCTACTAATAGTGATATATGTCCAATTTTACTCTTCAACACAAGGGATATAAAAGAAATTAAACAATACCTGTGCCCCATTCCCAATTAGAACCAACTTTTTTACCAATCCAGGATTACTCCCCCATAAGATCCTTGGCTCAACGGAGCTGCTTCTTCCAGCCTACATAAAACGCCTCATCCTTGAGGCCGTATTAATAAATTAATTAATTTTAGTCCCTCAACCATAATTTCCTGAAAATGCAACCTTTTCCCAAGTTTTCCCAAGTAGTTCCCCTAAGAAATTCGGGAATGGTTAGCTTGTTTTTTACTATAACGCTGACAATTTTCCTTTACACTTCTGCCTTTTCAAAGGACGGATATAGACTTTGGATGCAATACTATTCCCTAGAATTCCCCCAACAAGAGGTTAAAAACACTTTCTCTACTATTTTTATCGGGAAAGGTGGGGAAACCATGGAAGTAATAAAAAGGGAATTAACCTTAGCCTATAATGGCTTTTTTGATGAGAAGGTGCCAGTCCATACTTTATTTACCCAAAATCCAAATGCTAACCTGCATATTGAACTGGAAAATGATTCCCTGAGCAAAGCGTGGGGAGAAATTGGATTGGGAGATTCCTTAAACGAGGAGGGATTTCTTATCAAATATCATCCGGAAAAAAAATCTCTCCTAATAACTGCAAAAAGCGAGGCAGGTCTTTTGTATGGTGTATTCCGCTGGTTACAGATGGTTCAAAAGGGGGAAGCGGTACCAACAGAGGGAATAAGATCCAACCCAAAAATCCAATACAGGCTATTGAACCACTGGGACAACCTAGACCGGACAGTGGAACGTGGGTATTCTGGTTTTTCCATATGGAACTGGCACAGGCTCCCCAGACATGTGGATCAGCAATACCATGATTATGCCAGAGCCAATGCCTCAATCGGTATAAATGGAACCGTAGTAACCAATGTAAATGCCAATGCCAGGGTGCTTACCCCTGAATATTTGGAAAAGGCTGCTGCTTTGGCGAATGTGTTTAGAGCCTATGGAATAAAACTATACCTTACAGCAAGGTTTTCTGCACCCATTGAAATAGGGGGACTGGATACTGCTGACCCTTTGGAAAAGGAGGTACAGGACTGGTGGAACAATAAAGTGAAAGAGATTTATGAGCATATACCTGATTTTGGGGGGTTTTTGGTAAAAGCAGACTCCGAAGGGCAACCCGGTCCCCACAATTACGGCAGAACGCAGGCAGAAGGGGCAAACCTACTGGCCGATGCCCTTTCTCCCCATGGAGGGATAGTAATGTGGAGGGCATTCGTATATAGCCAGGACACTCCAGAGGACAGGGCCAAGCAGGCATTCAATGAATTCAAGCCTTTAGATGGGAAATTCAGGGATAATGTAATTATCCAAGTGAAAAATGGAGCTATAGATTTTCAACCTAGGGAACCCTTTCATCCCTTATTTGGCGCCATGCCAGAAACACCCTTGATGATGGAGTTTCAAGTTACCATGGAATATTTAGGGCAGGATACCCACTTGGCTTATTTGGCAAAGATGTACGAAGAAGTTCTGCAAAGCGACACTTTTGTGAAAGGTGAAGGAAGCACTGTGGCCAGAGTGGTAGATGGCAGTCTTCACGGCTATTCTTTTTCGGCCATGGCTGGTGTAGCCAATATTGGTACCGACAGAAATTGGACGGGGCACCATTTTCACCAGGCTAACTGGTTTTGTTACGGCAGGCTGGCATGGGATCCCTATCTGGATAGTGATACCATTGCTGAGGATTGGCTTAAGCTTACCTTTACCACACACAAAAATTTTGTAAAACCCGTCAAGGACATGATGCTTCGTTCCCATGAAATGGTGGTAAATTACATGACCCCTTTGGGCTTACACCATATCATGGCCTGGAGCCACCATTATGGACCTGGCCCTTGGATCACAGACAGACATAGAGACGACTGGACATCCACTTATTACCACAAGGCAGACCAAAAGGGAGTAGGGTTCGATAGAACTGAAAGTGGGAGTAATGCCCTAGGACAATACCATCCTGAACTGCAAAAAACCTGGGGTAATATAGATCTTATTCCAGAAAAGTACCTGCTTTGGTTTCATCATGTAAATTGGAGCCATACCTTATCCAGTGGCAATTCCCTTTGGGACGAAATGGCGCTAAGCTACCAAAAAGGGGTGGATGAAGCGAATGAAAATATCGACACCTGGGAGAATCTGGATATCTACCTGGATGAAGAAAGGCACGCGCATGTACTATCCTTCCTGAAGATCCAGGCAGAAGAGGCCATTTGGTGGAGGGACGCCTGTTTATTGTATTTTCAGCAATTCTCCCAAATGCCGCTTCCCGAAGGTGTAGAAAAGCCAGAGAAGGAACTGGATTTTTACAGGGATATTCAGCATAGGTATGTACCCGGAATTTAGTTTTTGGGTGGATACGCCTAACTCGATGGGAAAGGAAATTCATAGGTTTTCTTTGATCATAGATTCTGATTTGGCCTTCGCAGTATCCTGTTCCTTAATCTCGATATCCCTGTGCCGCTTTTGATCTTTTCCTTATATATTTGTCTTCTCAATTTTAAAATCGCATAGGCCTTACTTTATATATGGACATTTCCACTAAAATAACACGCTCGATACACGATGCATTTACAGCTGTTTTTGCAGTTGAATTGCCTGAGCAAATTTTATCTTTACAACCTACCCGAAAAGAATTTGAAGGCACCTTCACCTTTGTGGTTTTCCCTTTTTTGAAGTACACGAAGAAAAGTCCTGAACAAAGTGGCCAGGAAATAGGCAATTACCTAAAAGAGAACCTGGAAGAGGTCGCTACCTTTAATGTGGTTAAGGGCTTTTTGAATATTTCCCTTACTGACCACTACTGGCTAGTGGAATTTAAGGCTATGACTTCTAGTGAAAACCCATTTGCCTTACCACAGACAAAGGTAAAAGTCATGGTGGAATACAGTTCCCCCAACACCAATAAACCCCTGCACTTGGGGCACTTGAGAAATAACTTTTTGGGTTTTTCCCTCTCAGAGATCCTTAAGGCCAATGGGCACCATGTAGTAAAGTCAAACTTGGTAAACGACAGGGGCATCCATATATGTAAATCCATGGTGGCCTATCAGGAGTTTGGAAAAGGGGAAAGCCCGGAGAGCAGTGGCATAAAAGGCGACCATTTGGTAGGTAAATATTATGTGATTTTTGACGCTGCCTACAAAGCCGAAGTAAAAGTTCTGATGGAGAAGGGGGTGGAGGAGGAAAAAGCCAAAAAGGAGGCTCCGTTGATGTGCAAGGCTCAGGAAATGTTGGTCTTGTGGGAAAAGGGGGATCCAGAAACAGTTTCCTTATGGAAAACTATGAACAACTGGGTCTATGAGGGGTTTGATGCTACCTATAAAAGAATGGGAGTAGATTTTGACCAGATGTATTATGAGTCGGACACGTATCTGTTAGGCAAGGATATGGTGGAGGAAGGACTTCAGAAGGGCGTTTTCTATAAAAAAGAAAATGGATCTGTTTGGGCGGATCTATCCGACAAAGGCCTAGATGAAAAGCTGGTATTGAGATCAGATGGCACCTCTGTCTATATAACACAGGATATGGGCACAGCGGACCTCAAATACAGGGATCACAAAAACGATAAATCCATTTATGTGGTGGGCAATGAACAAGACTACCATTTCGATGTTTTGTTCAAAATCCTCGAAAAACTGGAAAGACCCTATGCTAAGGGATTGCACCACCTCTCCTATGGCATGGTGGATTTACCCTCGGGCAAAATGAAATCCAGGGAAGGCACGGTAGTGGATGCAGATGACCTTATGGCGGAGATGGTAGAAACAGCCAGAAGGCACACCCAAGAACTCGGTAAGATTGATGGTTTTTCGGAACAAGAAGCCGAAGCACTATACGAAATACTGGCACTGGGAGCTTTGAAGTATTTCCTCTTAAAGGTGGATCCCAAAAAACGTATGCTGTTTAACCCTGAAGAATCCATTGAATTCCAAGGCAATACAGGTCCTTTCATCCAATACACACATGCAAGGATAAGGGCAATCCTTCGAAAAGCGGAACAAATAGAGCTGGACTTTAATAACCCTTCCTTGCTCAATAAGGTTGCAGAGCTGCAGGAAACCGAGAAAAACCTTATTGTCCTCTTGTTGGATTACCCCCAAAAACTGAAAACTGCAGGAAGCGAATACTCTCCCTCGCTAATTGCCCAATATATGTTTGAATTGGCAAAAGAATACAATAGATTTTATGCGGAAATCCCTATATTTAGTGAAGCAAAAGAGCAACACCGTGCTTTTAGAGTAGCACTTTCAGCTCAAGTAGCCCAAACAATTAAAGCGGGAATGAAGTTATTAGGTATTGAAGTTCCAGAAAAAATGTAACCATGAACAAACTATTTACCATGATTGCCCTGCTGTCCCTTGGATGTTCGGCAGGCAACTCCTCAGAGAGAGTTTCCAACACAGATATGCAGGAGGCTTCCATTATCAAAATAAATGAAGACAAAATGATAGAGTCTATTTACGAGGTCAAAATGAATGATATAGACGGCGAGGAAGTGGATTTCTCGACCTTCAAAGGTAAAAAACTTCTCTTGGTAAATGTGGCTTCCAAATGTGGATATACCCCCCAGTACGAGGGATTGCAGGAACTGCATGAAAAACATGGAGATAAGTTGGTCGTTATGGGTTTTCCTGCCAACAATTTCGGCGGACAGGAACCCGGTTCCCTAGAAGAGATTAAATCTTTTTGTTCCTCTACCTATGGGGTAACTTTTCCCATGTTTGAAAAAATTTCTGTAAAAGGAGTAGATAAACACCCCCTTTATCGTTGGCTTTCGGATAAGGAAATGAATGGATGGAACAACACCGAACCTTCTTGGAATTTCTGTAAGTATCTCATTGACGAGGAAGGCAAGTTAGTCAAATTCTTTCCATCCTCCGTAAAACCAATGGACCAGGAAATACTTTCATTGCTATAACCCATATAAAATGAGCTTCATCGCTATTGGTGCCGATGGGGGATTTGAAGAAGAATGGAAATTACCCTAAAGGACAAAAAACAGGCTTGGTTACATGCCCTTAGGTTAAGGACTTTACCTTTGGCATTATCGAGTATATTTTTGGCAAGCTTCATTGCTGCCTATCATGGTTATTTCAGATGGGAGGTCTTGTTGCTTGCATCCTTAACCACCCTTTTGCTTCAAGTACTTTCTAACTTGGCAAACGATTATGGGGACAGTGTACATGGAGCTGACAGTGACAATAGAGAGGGTCCTATTCGAGCGGTGCAGTCTGGGATAATACGAAAGGAGGAAATGAAAAAAGCAATGTACCTTGTAGCTTCATTGGCTTTTGTTTCTGGTGTATCTCTGTTGTTGGTGGCCCTTTATGACCATCCAATGTTTTTATTTTTGTTTTTGGTTCTCGGTATCCTTTCCATTCTGGCTGCCATCAATTATACATCTGGCCACAATCCCTATGGCTATATTGGCTTGGGTGACATTTCCGTGTTTTTGTTTTTTGGTTTATTGGGTGTAATGGGTACTTACTTTTTACATGCAGTTACCTGGAATAGTACTCTTGTTTTTCCTGCACTTGCTTTAGGTTTGTTTAGTACCTCTGTGCTGAATATCAATAATATCCGGGACATTTACTCGGATCAAATTGCCGGAAAAAAATCACTACCCGTTAGAATAGGAAGAAAGAATGCCATCGTCTACAATTGGTTCCTGATCCTGGGAGGAAATATCGCCTTGTTGCTTTTCGTACTAACAAACGATGGATACGGAGGTTTGCTTTTTTTGTTGGTTTTTCCGCTTATGGTCAAAAACGCGAAGGGTGTGGAAAGGGAAAAAAAAGCAGCCCAATTGGACCCCTACTTGAAAAAAACCGCTCTATCTACCTTCCTTTGTGTACTATCTTTCGGAATTGGCCTTCTAATTTTTTAAGAATTCCTAAAAACCTATCTATAATTGCGAAGTTTTTTGTAGCTTAAATGCACAAACGCAAATTACTACTTATGAAATCGAGCCTGTCCTGACGGCAGTCAGGGCATGACGAGCAAGTCACACTAAGATGACTGTAGATTGCGAAATTCTCCCGAAATAAATTCGGGACAGGCTCCCGAAACGAGTGAGGGGCAAGTTATGACCTTTAAAAAACAAATTATAATCCTATGAAAAACATATTAGTGCCTTATGACTTTTCTAAAGAGGCTGAATACGCCTTTAAATTTGCACAAGAAATTGCAGCTTTGTCTTCTTCGAAACTAAAGCTGGTTCATATCATCGAAATACCTACCACCCAACACTTCAACACCATGGGAGAAGTGAACTTGGAGGAGAACTACATAGACAAAGTTTTTATGGTGGAGCTGGTAGAAAAAAGGAAGAAACAATTGAAGGAAATAGAAGAGGGCTTAGGTGTAAAGCCTTATCCCTTCTCCACCCGCCTTTCATTTGGTAACCCCTATGCTGGCATTTCAAAAGAAATCTCCACCATTAAGGCCGATTTGGTTGTAATGGGTTCAAAAGGCTCCAGTGGATTAGAGGAGCTATTGATAGGTTCCAACACCGAGAAAGTAGTGAGACATTCGAGTTGCCCTGTGATAACGGTTAAAAGCCCCACCAATGCCAGCTCGATTAAAAAGATTGTATTTGCTAGTGATTTTAGTGAGGACAGTAAAAAAGTGATGAAAAGCCTAAAGGACCTTCAAAACCTATTGGGTGCAGACTTACATTTGGTAAAAGTAAATACCCCCAACTCCTTTGAAAACAGCAAAAAATCAAAGGAGAAAATTGCTTCTTTTGTCAAATCAAATAAACTACAAAATGTGGTCATTGATATCTTCAATAGCAGTTCTGAAGAAGACGGTATTTTGGAATATGCTGAAGAGATCAATGCAGATTTGATTGCAATGGCAACCCATGGCAGGACAGGGTTCCTTCACCTGCTCAGTGGAAGTATTGCGGAAGACGTGGTAAACGCCGCAAAAAGGCCCGTATGGACCATGAAGTTAGTTAATAAATGAGACTATGAGTAAGAGAAAGGACAAGGACTGGAAAAAACGCCTTGGTGTGGTATATTCCACCAATGAGGATTTTGATTTTCAAGAACCTGATAATGAACAAACAGAGTCCCTTCCTCCAAAGCAACAACAATTGAGGGTAAGCCTTGACAAAAAATCCCGAGGAGGAAAGCAAGTAACCCTCATTACTGGTTTTTCAGGCACCGAGGAAGATCTAAAGTCACTTGGAAAATGGCTGAAAACCAAATGTGGGGTTGGGGGTAATACCAAAGAGGGAGAAATACTCATCCAAGGAGACTTAAGAGATAAGGTCCTTGAGCTGTTGAAGGCTGAAGGTTATAACGCCAAAAAATCCGGAGGTTAATTTGAATCTTCGTCTATGGAATAAGGCGTTTGACCTTAAATTTACCTGCGTTAATCGAAAAATCCCCATTCCTTCTTACCTTCTTGGTACATTAGCGTATCATCCGAAGCGAAAGTAGGAGTTGGAAAGTGAAGGATGATAAAGTGAAGTTGGTAGTGGGGATTTTTACGAAGCTTTCGATAGAGAAAGTTTAACAGCAAAAATTTTTAGCTTCCCCTGGAGAGATCCAGGGGATTTTTTTTAAAACAATTGTTTGAATATCAGCTCATTTTCTTTTTGCTGTCTCCTTTGCATGGATAACCATTGACGCAGAACCTTCCTAAAATGCATTTCTTTATCCAGAGTAGAAAACACCAATTCCAGGAATGCCTTCACTTCCTTTTTGGCTTCTGCATTGAAATAAAGCGTGAAGCTTTTTGTCTGATGGTTACTTTTTATAAATGCGGCGGGGGATCTGTATAGCTCACTCAAGCCCCTCAAAATCCCATATAACTTGTTCCAACCCTCAGACAACTCGAAAGATACCTCCGAAAAAGTGCCCTCTTCACCTGCTTGCTTCTTTAACAGGCGAACACCATGCTGCTGCTCTAAGGCCTCCTTGGCAGTTAGCCCCTGACCCTCCTCTTCGAACCTACTGACTTTTATCAAAGACACAGGTTCATTATTCTCATTTTCTCTATTGGTATTCAAGGCGTTATTCATTTGTTCTATATAGATTTAAACTTATCTCAGGGATGAAAGTTTCACCGATGGTATAAAATTAACATAAATTTAAATAACCCTATAGGTTTTATAGGTTATTTATTCAAAAATAAATCCCTCCACTTATTAACTTTTTGTCTTAAGCCCTATACCTATTAGGAAATTTACTTGAAATTTATCCCCATTCTATTAGGTTTTAAATCTTTCTTATGGGAATGATCATGTCCTAGTTCCCCAGTGAGACCTGCTACCAAAAACAAACCAATCAAAATAATAGCCATATGGTAGGTAAACCGTCTCCCGGAATTTTTTTCTTCGTATAGGATAGATGGAAGTAGATTACCAATGGCCATATAAATAAATCCCCCGGCCGTAAATGCAAACAAAATGGAAGTAGGTACAACGAACACCTCATTCAAAGAATAAATGACAATCACTCCCAGCACAGCGGTTAGACCAACCAAAAGATTTAATAGAATCACCTTTTTGGGATTAAATCCACTATAAATCAAGGTACCAGCATCTCCCAATTCTTGGGGAAATTCATGAATGGCTATAGCGAGGGTAGTAGCTATCCCAAGCTCATTACTCACCATAAAACTTCCTCCAATTATCAATCCATCTACAAAATTGTGTATGCCATCCCCCACCAGGTTGAGATAACCTATGGACTTAATTTCTTTGTTTGGATTGGATTTTTTGATTCCTGGATGAAATAACAGCTTGTCCAACACTAAAAAGAATAATATTCCCCCTATGACCCAATACATAATGGGCTGGATGTCATGTATTTCCATTACGGACTCCGGGATAAGGTGGAAAAAGGCATTTCCCAACAAAACCCCGATGGCAAGGCAAATGGCCCAGGGCAATACGTGCTCTAACTGTTTAGGGGTGATAAATAAAAAAACCCCACTTACCATTGCTATCAAGCTTACTGAAAATGCCCCTAATAGAGCAAAAATGAAATTTGGTTCCATAGGACAAATATACATGCAACATAATTGCATATATAATAAATTTTGATAAAATTTGATCTTTCGAAAAGATTGCTACGATGAGAAACAGTTGTATTTTAATTTCCACCATTTTGCCGCTATTGGTAGTATTCCATTGCCAATCAAAAAAACAAGACTCCAATCTCCACGAGGCCTATGAACATCACAAGGTTTCCGTAAAAGTAAGGGAAAGGGTTGGTGAACGGATAGAGAACCTTAACATAGAAGAGCATGAAAAAGAAATCCTGGATAGAATTAAAGAAAGACTAGTGGAATGGGATGAAAGCTTCGTAGAAGTTCCCGGTTTCGAGCATGAACACGACCATGAGGATGATCATGACCACCATCACCACCATAATCCCGCTCCAAACCTCAGTGCAGTAGAACACCTGTCGCTACAAATGGGGCTTCTAGAAGAGATTCAACACATCGAAAATGAGCTGGCTCGTATCGCCAACTAACCCACCAAATAATAATGGGCTGGCTAAATAAAAAATCAAGCCTTTCAGGCGATGATTTTTTATTTAAAATATATAAATATTTTTATTTTGTTTATGTATAAAACTCCGAGAAAAGTCATTTATTTTTGGAAAAAACCCAATAAATATTTCTATCTTTCGGGGATTTCAAAATTAAAACTGCGTAATAATTACCGGACCTACAAAGCTTTTTAGATTTTGAAACTCGTATAGCTATAGTCAGTTATAAAATAAACCCCGTACTATGGAGTCTTATAAATTATAAGACTCCTTTTTTATTTTTTTTATTTTTTCATATTCTTAACAGGCTTTTCGTTCTCTAACTGTCTGGAAACCACATAATAAGGACCTGTAATAACTTCATCTCCCTCCCCTACCCCGTTAAGAATTTCTATGTATTCAAAATCAGATATTCCAGTTTCTACTTCCTTCATTATTGCCTTTCCTTCCAAATTGACAAAAAGCACCTCTTTAGCTTTGCTGCCATTGTTGGGTTCGTCATTTTCACCAACTGTTCGGGTGGTTACTGCCGACAATGGAACAGACAAAACATTGTTTTTTTGCTCTGTAATGATTTCCACGCTTGCGGTCATTCCTGGTCGGAACGGAAATGGGTTTCTGGCACTGATCAAATCCTGGTAAGAATCATTGAGTATCCGAATCTTAACCTCGAATTCGGTTACTGCATCTGGGTTTGCCTTTTCATTGGCTGAATTGGCAATAGAGGTTACCACACCCTTGAACTTCTTATCCATGAAGGCATAGGAATCCACTTCAATGATTGTGGTATCCAAAATGGACAACCTTACGATATCATTTTCATTCACATTCACCCTTACTTCCATTCTGGACAGGTCGGCAATCCGAATCATCTCTGTACCCGCCATTTGGGCAGTACCCACTACCCTTTCCCCTTTCTCTACCAATAACTTGGAAACAATCCCATAGGTGGGTGCATATACATTGGTAAGCCTTAGGTTCTCGGCCGCTTCATCCACTGTGGCTTGGGCACTTTTCACCACATATCCAGCTGCCAAGACGGTTTGTTCGGCTGCCTCTAAATCATTTTGTGCTGTAAGGTAGTTGGCATCGGCCTGTTCAAAATCAGCGTCGGAAATCACCTTATCCTCATAAAGTTTTTGATTTCTCCGAAACTCAAGCTCTGCCCGTGTAAATTGTGCCTCAGCTCTTTTCAAGGAAGCCTTGGACTGTGCCAAATTGGCCATTTGCTGATTTAAGGTAGCTTTTGCCCTATCCAGGGCAGAAATGAAATTATCGGGCCGGATTTTCACCAACAAGTCCCCAACCCTAACAGAGTCCCCTTCGGCCACGTTTAGCTCTATGATCTCCCCCGCTACATCCGGGCTCAGGTTTATTTCTATTTCAGGCTGGATTACCCCAGAGGCATTTACCTTTTCTACTATATCCTTGGTTCCAGCTTTTTCCACTTCCACCTCCAGTTCCAGAACGCCACCTATCCACCCAGCTTTTCGGGCCACTACTATTCCTATTGTCAACAAAAGCACTATTCCTATCAAAACATATAGGAGTTTTTTCGAGTTTTTCTTAGCCATCAGTGATACTTTATATTACAAGGTTAGAGGTTTGCCTAGGTAAAAATCTAATACTTTCATTCTAAACACATACTCATACTTAGCTGTTAATAAATCAGCCTCCGCATTAAATAAATTATTTTGAGCTATTTGGTAATCTGTAGCATTTATTGCGCCTACCTCAAATCGCTGCTGGGACATCCTAAAAGCCTCTTTAAGGGCTTCCACCCTTAATTCTGAACTGTTGAAGGATTGTCTGGCGGCATAAGCAGAGGTATAAGCTGTTTCTATGTCTTGCCTCAATTGGTTTCTTGTTTCCAAATCTGCAACTTCACTAATACGTTTCTGCACCCTGGCCCTCTGTAATCCAGCCCTGTTTCGGAAATTTGAAAAAATCGGTATATTCAAGGCCATATTCACCGTTTGGGAAATATTATTCTCGAATTGCCGAAATACCGGATCCACTGGGCCGAGGGCTGCCTGATCCACGTAATTGGAAAATACATTGGCATTGATCCCCAAAGTTGGGTAATAGGCGCCTTGGGCAATTTTAATCCCATATTCGGCGCTTTCCACCTCCAATTCAGCCGCTCTTATCTGGGGAAGATGGGATAAGGCCTCGCTGTAAATTTCTTCCACACTGGAAACTCCCAATTCCAGGTTTTCTAATTCCACCTCTGGAATGGATATGCCGAATTCATCGGAAAAGGGAATCATCAAAAACTGGGACAAGTTCAGACGGGCAATCCTAAAATTATTTCTGGCATTGATGACCTCTAGTTCAGAAGTAGCCCTCTGGGCCTGTATTTCCAACAACTCTGCCATAGGTAATCCACCAGCCTGTACCCTGCTATTGGTAATAGCAAGTTGTGCCTCAATGGTGTTAAGCTGATTATCGGCGATATTAAGCTGTTCTTTGGCAAAAGCCACATTGATAAATAAATTTATGGCATTGAGACTGATGTCGTTCTCCGTGGCCTCTACGGTCAACCTGTTGGACTGCAAGTCCACTTCTGATTGTTTGATTCGGTTTTGAATCTGCCTCCCAGTATAAATAGGGAGATTTGCACTGGCTGATACGTTTACGTTTCCAATTCTTCTGGTTTCAAATAAATTGGTAACGGGGTTAATGGATCTTCCCCACCTAAACCCAGAAGAAATGCCAGTAGAAAATGAGGGCAACATTTGGCCTTTTGCTTCCAAAAGCCCTGCCTCTACGGATTCTAGGCTTAGGTTTGCACGCCGAAGGTTGAGGTTGTTTTCCAATGCTATTTCCAAACATTCCTGCAAACTTAGGGAAGAAATCGCAGGTACTTCTTGGCCAACTGCTACTTTTAGCAATGAAAACTTAATGAATAAAACTAATACAAGTAATTTTATTTTCATGTGTTTATAATTGTTTTTCAGCGGTCACATGGAATCTCGCATTGATAATCATCCCTAAGTGTGAGGTTCTCCTCATGCTCGATTTCATCTGTTTATAATTTTTTTTTCAGCGGTCATATAGCCTGCCCCTGCCTGCCCCGAACTCGCTTCGGGGAACTTGTTTCGGGGGAATCTCGCAACGATAATCATCCCTCCGTTTGTCGCTTGCGTCATGCCCTGACTGCCGTCAGGACAGGCTCGATTTCATTGGATATGGTATATGCGCATTTCAATTGTCTTTTGAAAAAGCTACCTATTTTCAAATAATATGCTAAAATGACGATTTCCCTAAACTTTTAATAAAATTAAACCCAAAACCTTGTAATATACCTATATAGTGCATTTTTTAACTAAATTTAAGTCATTGGAAAGTAAACAAATCAAGAAAATGTCCATAATCGAACAAGTTTATGTCCGAATTTGAAACAGTATATTTTACCAAAGAAGTGGATGGAACTTTCAAAGGCCTTTCCCAACCCCCAAGCCGTGCATCTTTTTTCGGGGATGGGCTCTTTGAAACCATGGTTTTCCAGAAAGGCAGTATCCTAAATGGCCATCATCACATGGATAGGCTCCATTTTGGGCTGAATGCATTGGGGATTTCGGAGGAGGGTATTTCCACCATTGTACAGTTGGAAAGCCTTATTAAAACCAAGGTTACTTCAGGAGCCAATCTCCCCTTGAGGATAAGGTGGAATATATACAGAGAAGGACTGGGCAAATATACGCCCCTTTCGGACAAGGCAGAGGAAAGCCTATACCTACAAGAATTTGTGCCCTCCCCCACTATTAAATCCAAAGCATTTATTAGCGATAAGATCAAACTCTACCCCAGTCCCTGGGCAAATTGCAAAACCCTAAATGCCTTGCCCTATGTAATGGCTAACAGGGAAAGGGTAAAGCTTTCCATGGACGAGGTAATTCTGCTAGATGAGCATGGTTTTATCAGTGAGGCAGGAAGCTCCAATCTTTTTTGGCAGAAGGGCAACAAGCTTTTTACTCCAGACCTGAAACACCACGCCATCATGGGTGTGGGAAGGTCGGTGATCCTTGCCCAAGCCTCCCAATTAAAATACGATATGGTGGAGGGGTCCTTTTTGCCAAAAGAAATAATGGAGGCCGAAAGGGTTTTTACTACCAATATCAGTGGCCTCTCCTACATTCAGTCTATAGAAGGAAAAAGCTTTAAAACGGGGGGCCTGGAGGATATTGCCTCCTTATTTCCCAAGCCACCTACACCGAAACTTCGGCCTTGATATGAGGATGAGGGTCATAATCCTTAATTTGGATATCCTCGAACCTAAATGCAAAAATGTCCTTAACAGAGGGGTTGAGATAAAGAGTAGGCAGTTTTCTACACTCCCTGGAAAGTTGGAGTTTGGCTTGGTCCAGGTGATTGAGATAAAGATGCGCATCCCCGAAGGTATGCACAAATTCACCGGGAGCCAATTCGCAAACCTGCGCAATCATGCACAAGAGAAGCGCATAAGAGGCAATGTTAAAGGGAACGCCAAGGAATACGTCTGCACTCCGCTGATAAAGCTGACAAGAGAGCCTGCCTTCTGCTACATAAAACTGAAATAGCAAATGGCAGGGTGGTAGGGCCATCGCGTCTACATCCGCAACATTCCAGGCCGAAACGATCAACCTTCTGGAATTCGGGTTAGTTTTGATTTGGTGAATCAAGTTTTTTATTTGATCTATCTCTCCTCCCTTTCCATCTGGCCAATGCCTCCATTGGTATCCATAAACCGGCCCCAAATCCCCATTATCATCGGCCCATTCATCCCAAATGGAAACCTTGTTTTGTTTGAGGTATTGGACGTTGGTCTCCCCATTTAAAAACCAAAGTAGCTCGTGGATGATGGATCTTGTGTGGCACTTCTTGGTGGTCACCAAAGGGAAACCTTCAGAAAGGTCGAACCTCATTTGGTACCCAAAAACCGATTTAGTGCCTGTTCCTGTCCTGTCATTTTTAGTTACACCATTTTCCAGAATATGGTGCATTAGTTGGTGGTATTGTCTCATGTTAAGTCTATCCGTAGTGTTGTTGGTAATATTTCTGATAATCCCCTGAAGTAACGCTTTCCAACCAATCCTCATTTTTGAGGTACCAATCGATGGTTTTTTCTATTCCCTGCTCAAACGTCACGCTTGGTTTCCACCCTAATTCCTTATGTATTTTTCCGGCGTCTATGGCGTATCTCAGGTCATGGCCAGCCCTGTCTTTAACGAAGGTGATCAATTTTTCCGAGGCTCCAGGTTCCCTGTTTAGCTTTTGGTCCATCAGCTTACACAGTAATTTAACTATATCGATATTTTTCCATTCATTAAAGCCTCCAATATTGTAGGTATGATTTAGCTTACCCCTATGGAAGACCAAATCAATGGCCACCGCATGGTCTTCCACATAAAGCCAGTCCCTTACATTCTCCCCTTTTCCATATACAGGAAGGGATTTGTGGTTTTTGATATTATGGATAACCAAGGGAATCAGTTTTTCGGGAAACTGGTTAGGGCCATAATTATTGGAGCAATTGGAAATCACGGTCCTAAGCCCATAGGTATTGGCATAGGCCCTTACAAAATGGTCGGAACTTGCTTTAGAGGCAGAATAAGGGGATTGTGGGTCATAGGGTGTGGTTTCGAGGAAATACCCATCCTCCGGTAAGGAACCATATACCTCGTCGGTGGATACGTGATAGAAAAGATGTCCCTCCAGGTTTTTCCAAAAGGTTTTTGCCGCATTCAATAAATTAACAGTGCCCAGCACATTGGTTTTCACAAAGGCTAAAGGGTCGGTAATGGATCGGTCTACATGGGATTCAGCGGCAAGATGTATTACGTCGGTGATCTGATAATCATTAAACACCTTTTCTAGGGCCATCTCCTCCAAAATATCTACTTTTGCAAAATGGTAATTTTTTTTATCCTCCAGGTCAGCAAGGTTTTCCAAATTGCCAGCGTAGGTGAGACAGTCCAAATTCACAATTCTGTAATCTGGGTATTTGTTCACAAAAAGCCTTACCACGTGGGAGCCAATAAACCCAGCCCCTCCAGTTATCAATATCGATTTTTCCATGTCTTTATACTAAACCCTAAATTTAGAAATTATTTTTTTTAACCAACCTGATTTAAAGTCTGCCTCCTCCTCATAATAACTTCCGCTGTATTTGTTTTTCTGCATATAGGAATAGCTGTAGCCATACCCATAATTATATCCACCAAAATCATAGGTGTCCCCTCCTCTTTTCATCCCGTTGAAAATGGCATAGAAATTCCTCACCTGGTCGCTGGCATACAGATCATTGATCATGAGCAGGTGGTTTCTGTGCGTAAAATCATGCCTTACTATATAAAGGTTTACGTCCGAAAACCGGAGCAAGTCCATGGTTTCTGAAACCAAGCCCACTGGTGGACAATCCATCACTATGATATCAAATTCACTTTCCAATTTGGCCATAAAATCCCCCAATTTGTTCTTCAACAACAACTCGGAGGGATTTGGGGGCACAGGCCCTGAAGGTACAATGTAGAGGTTATCATATTTAGTGGGCAATACGATCTCTTCTGCGCTGTGCTTGTCCACCAAAAAGGTGGAAAGCCCCTTCTTGTTAGAAACCTCCATGTAGTTAGACAATTTTGGTTTTCGAAGATCAAACCCCATCAGACAGGTCTTTTTACCACTTAGTGCCATGGCTGAGGCCACATTGATGCTGATAAAAGTTTTACCTTCCCCAGAAATACTGGATGTCACAAGGATTATTTTGCATTTTTTTTCACTGGCAATATAGAAAAGTGCAGATCTTAACGAACGAAAAGACTCAGAAGCAAGTGCCCTGGGATGATCCGCCACCAAAAGGTTGGTTCCTTTTTCACTATAACCTATAGTACCTAAAATTGGAATTTTCAAAATGTTTTTAAGCTGTATCTGATCCATAACACGGTTGTTCAGATAATGGTACAGTAAAAGAAAGCCAAAGGGAATGAAAAAACCAAGGCCCACGGCGTAGGTATAATTTTGCAGCTTTTTCGGGAAAATGAGATTTCCCCTTTTAGCATAATCCACAATGGAATTATCCGAAACGTTGGAAGCCTTCGCTATTCCAGCCTCTGCCCGCTTTTCAAGCAGGTAGGTATAAAGGTTCTCTCTAAGTTTAAATTCCCTGAAAATATTGGAGTAACTGGATTCTGCCTGTGGCAAGTTTGCAAACTGACGGTCGTAGGTGCTTAATTTTTCGGTATTTTCCCTTTTTCGCACCTCCGTATTTTCGATCAGGTTTTCAATATTTTCAAAAATATTATCCCGTAGCCTGTTAATTTGCTGGTCCACAACAATTAGATCGGGATGGGTTTCATGGACTTTTGACAAAAGCTTTCTGCGCTCCAAGGAAAGTTGCACCAGCTGCTGTATCAAATCATTCAATAGCCCATCTGCTATGCCTACCACTGAAGGAGCCACGACTTCTTCAAAGTTTCTTCCTTTACGCATCAGGTAGTCCCGCAAAGTTCTGTAATAGGAAAGCTCAAAATCAATGGCCTGAATGTTTTCCTCTAGGGAACGTATATTTCCCAATACCCCACCAAACTCAGCATTTACGTCCAATAATTTGTTGGAGACTTTAAACTGCTGCATCCTCCTTTCCACTGAGTTCAAGGAGTCCTCTACAATAAAAAGTTGTTCTTCGATAAACCTAAGTGCATTTTCGGATATTCTGTTCTTTTCCCGAAGGTCATGTTCCAAGAATGCATCCATCAAAGCATTTACGTAATCGCTGCCTTTATCTACCACTTTGGTGACCATACTCACTTCCAAGACGGAGCCGTAGTTGATCATAGGCTTTACCTGAATGGCTCTCGCATACTGGTCTACTAGCGAACTGGGGTGACTAAGCTTAAAACTCACTTCGTCTCCAATTCTGGAAGGGTTGGACAGATGTACCGTAAACTTGGACTTGCTGCCTGTTACTTCCTTCCCAAAAGTATGTATGCCCTCAAAAATATCTAGATCTATATCACTGCCCCCATCACCGAAATTCCACCAATCAAAAATCTGGCTATCAACCTTCCCCAGTCTGTACTCATCTTCGGAAAGGATTTCTATTCCAATCTTTTTTCCCTCTACTTGGGGATAATTCCAGTCCACCTCCACCAATACCGGGCTGTTTTTATAGAGCTCTATCTCTTTGATGTTGGTTGCGGCATAATAGGTGACATCAAAATGCACTTTTTTAAGTGCATCCTCAGCCAACTGTTTGGAAGAAAACAAGAGTATGTCATTGGTCAGATTTTCTCCTGAGGAAAAAATATTGGACCTGTCCAACACCCTCACCTCGGGGGAGGCGTTGGTTTTAATCATCACACTGCCCTTCACCTCAAAAAGCTCAACGGTGTACCTGTGAAAAAGAAAAATACCAACCACACCCACTGCAATGAAAAGCAGATACAAAGGCCAATACCTCGAGTATTTGATGATATAGTATTTTATATCTATTGGCTTCTCCTGCTCCTCAAACTTTGACAAATCCAAGTTTTCCATAATTAGAATATTCCAGAAGTTACACCGTAAATAAAGAGTATTGCCGTAAGTATGGATATACCCAGCTGAAGGGAAGCTGATAAACTCTCCCCAGAACCAATCTGCCTGATTTGCATGGGTTGTAGGTACAAAACATCATTGGGTTGAATGAAATAATAAGGAGAAGCCAATAACCTCCGGTCATTTAGATTTATTTGGTGGATTTTTGTCCCTCCGTCATACTGCCGGATCAGAAATAGCTCATTCTTTTTTGCCAGGATATTTGATTCACCGGCCATGGCTAGTGCATCAAAAATAGTAGCCCGGTTTTTCAATATTACCTTGGTCCCCACACTGTTAAATTCCCCCAAGGCCGTAAACCTTATCCCCCCAATCCTAAGCCTTACGTCCACATCTTCCTTAAAGTAACTGTTGATCGCCTCCTGAACTTTATCCCTACCTTCCTCCTCGGTAAGCCCCGCAAGCTTAATTAATCCCAATATAGGCATTCTTACCTCTCCATTTTTGTCAATGGGGTAACCAGAAAAATAAAAGACATCCATGGCGCCTCCCATTGCCCCCATTCCTCCCCTGCCCATCCTTGAACCACTTGCGCCATGGTATTCAAAAGCCTTCAGCAACTCCTCATTAGAGGAGGCAAAGTCAATATCCACAATATCAAAAGGCTGCAAAATGTATTCGTAATCTACTTCAGCATAGGGGATAAACTCTCCCAAGGCTATTTCTTCCTCACCCTGAAGGTTTTGGAGATAATTAATCCTTTTGTTGCTTATACAAGATACTGCCAAAAATAGAAAACAAACCCAAACAAAATTTTTCATTTTCACCGCCAAAATTCTCCCATAGGGAACCCAAAATTAATTAAATAACACACGAAAGAAAACTTATCCAATCGATTAGTTTGAAAGACTCTTCTTTGTGTCCCACAGGCGAAAATAGGATTCCAAAATCGCCTGATGTACCCTTTTCCTATCGTACTTTTCCCTAACCTCCACATGAAGCCGATCTGCGTATCCATTCATTTCCTCCCTCTTTATATAGGCAAATTCCATTGCTTCTTTCAAAGCATCACGATTTTTGACAGGATATACCAAACCTGTCTTTTTGTGCTTCACAACTTCCAAATTCCCGGGAATATCCGAACAAACGATAGGGCAAGACATGGCTGCGGCTTCTAAAAGCACGTTGGGAAACCCTTCCCTATGGGAAGGATGAACCAAAATGTCGGAAATGGCCAAATAATAGGCAATATGGTCCGTCCATTCCACATGAATTATCCTTGGATGGTCTTCGATGCGCTTTTTGGTTTGAAGGGAGATGGGGTCAAGGTCTTGTTCATAAGAACCCAACAACACCAATTTCGACTTTTCGACTATCTTTGACGCAATATAAGCCTCAATTAATTCCTCTATCCCCTTGTCCCTGACAAGACGGCCTGCAAATGTGATCACAAACTCATGCTCCGCAGGGGCCACCCGCATCATTGCTGCTACCAGGTGGTTTTCCTTTAGGTTTTCCCTGCTAAACTTTTCTAAGTCCACTCCATTGGAGGATCCTTGTGCAATTACCCTTATTTTCTCTTCAGGGGCGAGTTCGTTTGTCACCAAGAAATCCTTCAGGGAATAGGAGTTAGGCCAAACCTCTTTGGAAAGGCGGTAGGTGAGTTTTTCGAGGAAAATCAACAGTTTCTTGTGTTTGCCACCCACCCCTAAAAATGGCAAACCCGCCAAGGTATGGACCCTAATCCCTATACCACATATCCGTGCAGCAAGCATTCCCAATAAACCGGCTTTGGGGGTGTGCGTGTGCACTATATCGGGTCTTTCAGCCTGGAATAGCTTTATCAGCTTCCAGAGACAAACCAAATCTCGGATTGGGGTGATCTTTCTGGTGAATGGCACTATGTGGTGGCGGCAATTTTCGTTTTTTATTACCTCCTCCCATTCTTTTCCTTCCCCGCTGACCATAAGCACTTCCCAGCCCGCCGAGGCCATATATTTCATTTGTCCCCTTAATAGCAACTTGAGGGAAAGGGGAACAGTGGTTATCCTAATAATTTTTGGCATGTAGGGCTGCTAAATCGAATAAAAAAACAAAGATAAATTTTAAAGGACAAAAATGTAATTTTTCACGGGTTATTGTATAAGTATCCGCGATATTTAAATTAACTGCCCAAAAAAGTAAATTTTCTGTACACCATAAGAGCTTATGCCTTGTCTACAAAGTAAAAAGGATCGGCCACCAATTGTTGGTTTCCCTTTACCCAAAGTGCTTTGGCCTGGATAAGAAATGCTTCAGCATCTAGCAACATTCCGCTACTTCTTTCGCAATTATCCAGTAGTTTCCAGATCCTGTCATAACGTTGCTCATATCCATCGAACCCATGGGTAATGTATGACTTAGCGACAGTCTCTCCCCTGCTTAGTTTTAACCTATAGGTAACCTCGGGCCCATATAAATAGGGGGGTTGGGAAAGTTCCTCCACCCCATGCATGGAGGTGTTTGGTTTAAGGCCACAACCGATAAACAACAAAGTGCCATCCATTTCCTGCAGCAGCCGAAAGGGAGAGTTTGGCCCTACGGGAGTCTTGTCTTTCAGGTGTTGCCTAGTAAGCATCTCTGCATTTTTCCCATAGGCACAAACAGAATGCGTAGGATGAATACTTCTATATGTGCCGGGGAATTTCCTGAAAAATTCCGTAAATCCCCCCACACAGGAAGGGGTATGGGCATGGTCAAAATAGGGGTGGTCCTTGGTCACTGTCCTATAAGAAAGTGCAGGAACCAATAGAGTGCCTTCCCTACCCAATACTTCCAACAACGCCTCACAAAGCATACTGGCCTTATTGGTCATAGTACCTAGGCTACTCAAAGAGGAATGAACCAGTACGTTGTCCCCATTGCACAGACCTAGTTTGAACAGATCCTCCACCAATTGTTTATTTTGCATAAAGGGACAGAGATTTAAATTGTTGGGTAAGCGCTGTAAGGGAAGCCTCCACCCCCATCCTTTCTAAAGAAGAGGCACCTACAAACCCTTGGGCTTGGGTAGCCTCCAATACTTGGCTTACATCGTCCGGGGTGTTGATGGGCCCACCATGTGCGAGAAAAAACAAGTCGGGGTTAACGGCCTTACAGGCTTCTATGATTGCCTGTGTTCTTTCTATCGCCTCCTTCATGCTGCAACTTGCCCCTTTCACTCCGATTGACCCTCCCACTGTGGTACCAACATGGGAAATGATGGCATCTGCTCCGGCTTGGGCCATCTTCACCCCCTCCTCGGGAGTAGCCACATATACAATGGAAAATAAATCCATTTTATGGGCAATTTCCACCATCTTTACCTCCTTTTCAAACCCCATACCCGTCTCTTCCAAGACTTGCCTAAAGTTGCCATCAACGATGCAATGGGTTGGGAAGTTGTTGATGCCGGAAAACCCCATATCCTTTACCTTGAGCAGGTGATGCCAAATTCTTCTCCTGGGGTCGGAACCGTGTACCCCACATATTACGGGGATTTCTTTTACCACTGGGAGTACCTCATACTCCCCTATTTCCAATGCCACAGCATTGGCATCGCCGTATGCCATTAGACCTGCCGTAGAACCGTGTCCTGACATCCTGAACCTCCCGGAATTATAAATAATCAAAAGGTCTGCACCTCCTTTCTCTATAAATTTGGCACTTATACCCGTTCCTGCTCCGGCAGCAATGATGGCTTTATTTTGTAAAATGGTAGATGTCAATCTCTCCCTTACTTCCTGTCTCGTATAGGGGTTCCCTACTCCTGTCCAAGGGTTTGGCATTTTTTGTTGGTTTAAAATTCCGCTTCTATCCTGCCAAATTAAGCAAATGTAAGTGCTTACCAAAGAAATTGACAGGTAGTAGAAATCCAGGCATAAAAATACTAAACCCTGAAATAGGTCTCCAAAACATTGCCTGCAAAAAACTTCCCAAAGGTTTTTACTGCACGCAGACCCTCCCTACGGTTTGGTGCATGGATTGCCTTCATCGTTCTGATTTGTCTGAGAAAATCAGCAACCCTAATCACAAGCTTTCCTTTTCCCAGCACCTCTCCCTCTTTGGAAATACCTTTATACACAGTAACAAAAAGCGTGGTAGTGTCCTTCCAAACATCCAACCTTCTGTCATTGTGAATATCCTTAAACCCCTCGAAGAAATAATCATTCCCTTCCTTGCTCCTCAGTTTTATCCGATATGCCATTTTCTTCCGAGAAGAATCATCGGGGTTCTCAATAAAAAGGTTAAAAACACCTTCTAGCGCCGTCATGGGAAAGCTTGATAAAGCTGGCGCATTCATAGTCCCAATCATTGAGGCAGCATGGTTAGCATCATTGACAAACGCATCAATATCCTCTGTTTGGATCGTCAAGGTAAACTCAAGATTGGAGCCTACTTTTTTACCCTGGTTAAATCCTGCCTCATAGTCTCGGGTTTCCCCTAGCCCAAAATACCCTCTCATGGTTTCTGTAAACTGCACTCCTGTACCCTTGGGGGATGTGTCCCGGTCTGGCTCAGAAGGAGCGGAAAAATCATAGTCCAGGGTATACCCTTCTTCCTCGGCAATTACTTTACAACTTCGCTCCGCGAGGGCGGATATGGTCATAAGGGGATTGGTTCCTACTGGCCTTGGGATTACCGATCCATCCATGACATAGAGGCCCTCATGTAAGGGGGATTTCGTGCTGCCGGTAAATACTTGTCCCTTGTGGTCCACTACTCCGGTGCTAGCATCCTCTCCCATGCCGCAGCCCCCTAATGGATGGACGGTCACTAAGTCATAATTTAGCATCCTGTTCCAGGTAGGATTTGGGATTTTTGTGCCTCCTAATGCTTCTGTGGCCTTAAACATTTTGTCGTTTACCTTTTGGAAAATCTCCTGCTTGCCCACTCCTTTCCAATTGATACTTAATTTATTTTCATCAAATACAAGTTCGCCGTTTCCATCGTCATGGGTCATCACCAGATAAATTTGGGTGTGTTTTAAAGCACCAAAAAAGGGTCCCAAAAACAAGCTCATTATTTCTCTCCATTTCTCTTTGAGATAATCCCAAAACCCCCTATCCGTTTTCCTGCCTACCAACCTGCTAAAGGTTACCAGGGATTTTGGCATAATCATCCTGATAGGGCCAGGGACTGTTCCTTCCTCCAAGGTCATTCCTTCTTCTAGTACTTCCCTTTCCCTGATATCTATTACGCTCGTAATGCAGGGTCCCACCTTGGCAATTTCATCAGTACCTTTTCGGCCCAACCCTATACCGTTGATCGGGACATCGTTGTTATAGCCAAATCCCAGTACGTCCCCGTTGCCGGTAAACCTCTTGCCAATCCGTTCGGATAGGGAAAGGCCTTTTTCACGGGAACGCATCAAAATTTCGGTGGATCCCAAAGCTCCTGCACTCAAAATGACCTTTTTGGCTCTGACAAACATCAAAGGGGCATCAAAGTTTTCCCTGCCAATACCAACTGGATGAAAAAATAACAGCCAATCCGAACCCTCCCTTTCGAGGTGCCTGACATTTATTTCCACAAAAATTTCTGCCCCATGGTTAAAGGCATCTGGAAGGTAGTTCATGGCAGTCGTGTTTTTGGCGCTGATATTACAACCTGTTACACAGTCACCACAATTGGTGCATTTCGCCTGCTTTATACCTACATGGTTTTCCTTGTCCTCAAAATTCACATTGATATCCAAGAGCCGGAATGGCTCACCCATGTGGGCTGCCGATTTTCGCATGGCTTCGGTTTTCTTTAAAACAGGATATCCCTTTTGGCCCTCGGGATAGGGGTTTGGTTTCAGCATGTCCCAAGCCCTGCCCATGCCTGCTTCAAAGCTCTTGGGGTCATTTCGGATGGCAGCAGGCCAGGCAGCATCCTCCATCACTCTGGTTTCAGGCCTAATGGAAACATTGGCATTTACCAAGGAGGTACCCCCCAGGCCACACCCTTTGAAAACATTAATGCCATTTCCCATGGTAAACTCATACAACCCATTCCTATTGATCCCGGAGGACCTTCCCCGGATAAAATTCATCTCACCTGCGGCTTGCTTGAGGGTCCTGGGGAACTCCCCAGGGAGAAATTCCTTGCCTTTTTCCAACAAACATACCTTATATCCTGCCCTTGCCATCCTGGAGGCGGCAATACTTCCTCCATATCCGGAACCTACGACTACTACATCGTATTTTCCCCGGATAGAGGTGATGGGTTTAGAGAGTTTTTTCATGTTTTATGATTATCGGTTTTTCTATGAGTTCATAGTTTATGGGGCTTCCTTCAAATTTAGGTTTGTCCTCCGTTCCTACATTTTTCCAATTGGACACCACCTTTTTTAGGCCTATGGGGTAAATGGTCAGGGCGTCCTTGTCAAGCTTTATCCGAAGGAAATTCTTATACCCTTCCCAGCGATAGGAAGAAGCGGCTTCTGTAATATGATTTTTCAGAACCAATACGCTAAAGGTCAAATAGAGGCCAAAAAGCACTCCGCTTATTATCCCCCCCACTAAGATCATTTCTAAAGAATAAATCAACACTTGTTTTGCGGTATCCAAGTCTAACCCGAAGTGGTGGAGGTTGAGCCGAGAAAACCACCAGATTAGTAGGTAAAAGTTAACCAAATGTAGAAACCCATGTACAGCACCTGCAATGTAATTCCATTTCCCATTTCCCGATTTGGTGTCCGTGAAAACCAATAAGCCCAAAAACAAAAGGATATTTAAAAACACTGCGCCCGGATTATGGCTGATGGCGACCGAGGTGGCTGAAAGAAAGTCCTGAAAGCCACCATTAAACAAGTCCACCTGGGCCAACCTCTCCATGTAGCTGGTTCCCCCAAGTTCCTTTGTCTGTAATATCCATGAGGTAAATAGGTGATACACCCCGAAAAAAAGCAACATAGTTATGCTATAAAATGGAAAAATCAGGTTTAAAAAACTCAGTTTAATGGAATCCTCCTTTTCAGGAAAAACCTTTTTAAGGGTGGCATCATACCCATCCACCGGTTCGATTTTTTCCTTCAGAGTATGTGTGGGGTGAAGAAACGCGCCTCCTCCTCCCGCTGTGATCAATTGGCAAACGGAGTTTTTTTTACTTATCTCTTCATATCGGGCATAGTGATGAAGATCGCCAGTGAGGATGGTGGTCACATCTATGTGCTTATTTTTCTCCTCATATTTTTCGTCTCCCTTGCCATAGAGTATCCTGTCTATAAAAAACTTAAACCGTTCATGTGCGGTGTTCTTCTGATCAAAAGAGCATAGCACCCAGGAAGGTTCGGCAGTACACAGGATTACTTTTGTGTTTTCGGTAAACTCCTTTTCAGCAATTTCCCTGAAATAGCAAATTTGGGGATAATCGATATCGGCTTGCAACTGTATGTCCACGGCTATGAGCCAATAATCATGGGGAAGCTTTATGGCAAAATAACTCCTGTTTTGCTTTGTCTTCCAGTTACCGAAAGATCTCTTTTGGGTAAATAATTTAAGAAAATTGGAAAGGCCATCGTACCAGTCATGGTTTCCGGGGATAGCATACACTTCAGGTCGCTGGGTGTCTTCCTCATTTTTGGGAAAAGCAGCGGTATATGGTCCCTTTAGGCGATTGTCATACTCGTGCATTTCTGGAGTTGGGTATATTTCATCCCCGCCCATCACCAGGATATCCCCCCTTTTGAGAGCTTCCCCACCCGCTTCCAGCTTTTCCTGCGCCAATAGATGAGCCAGGGTGTAGGTGGGATTAAACCCATCCCCCAAATCACAAATGAAATCCAACCATAATTCTTCCTTCTCGGAATGGTCGAAGTAGTTTACATCCTGGCTCAATGCCGCCAATGTTTCCCTTCTGTCCGCAAAATTACCAAAAACCCCGGAGAGAACCGTTTTAACCCCGGTATTGGACAACTGCTTGGGGTCATACCAGTTGACCATGGGCATTTTTTTAAATTTCATGGGCTAAAATAGATTTTGACTTTGGAAAAAAGAGCCATGACTAAAATGACTCCGTATCTATATATTCACCACTTCCCTGACATCACTTGTTGTTAAGCATCCTGGCCAAGACTATGGTCCAATTCTTTTATCATTAAAGGAAAAACATCTACATGGGCATTTTTACCAAAGAATATATCCAAATGACTGTACTCATCCATCAAATATAACTTATGGTGTCCCGGGTTTTGGGACTCCAAGTACTCATATGTCTTTTTCTGGCTATCGCAGAGGAAGCACTTATTTTTCACACCCCCAAAAAGCACAATCCTTGCGTCGGTCTTTACTGGTTTCACCTCGTAATCAGACCCATTGTTACCGCTTGGAACCAACACCCCCTCCCCAACACATTTATAGATATGCCTGAAAAAAGAAATAGGCACGTGGGCAAATTCATGCTGAATCCAATCCATGGTTTTCTTGTCCAAGTTTTCCAGTTCCCAAAGTGCAGGAAATCCCGATCCATAGGTGAAACTGACCATTTTGCCAACGGCGGTGTCTTTCTCCCAGTGGGTGGCCAGGACAAACTTCCTCAATAGCTTAGACTTAAAATCAGGGGCTTCCAGCCCCCATTGGGGATTGAGATAGTCAAAAAACCTTCCCACAATCGGCAAAAGAGCACCAAGTTTAAAACGCGAAAACCGGGGAATATCCGGATGCAGGGAAACGGCATTGCTAATGATTATTTTGACCTGGGGCAGCAAGCCTAGTGCTGCAGAAATCATGAAGCTAGTGCTTCCCTGGCAATGGATGATGGCCTTTACTTCCTGACTTCCTGTCAGTTCACAAACCTTCTGTACCGCTACAGGATGGTCATTTTTGGCCACTACATCCAAGTCCCACTCATTGGGGGGTAGGTCTATGCTTCCCCTCCAGTTTTCGAGCCACACATCATAACCTGCATCGGCCAGCATATGGATGAGGTTTTTTTTGTGGGGTGGGTTGAAGATATTCGCCCTAACCCCTGCCCCGTGAACCAATAATACGGGGCCTTTGGTAGGTTTGGAAGGCAGGTAATGCAATAGATTACATTCAAATCCATCCAAGGAGGTAAAAGGAATGGTCTCAAACTGGGTGTTCATGGGTATGTGCTAGATTCAGGCTTTAAGTTACGCAATTTTTATGAATCACAAAATCTTATTTGCCTAATTGAAATAGGGAGTTAGTATTTACAAGTTGCCAATGAGTAAAATCAATTTCCATAAAAAAGGAGAATGAAATTGGTCAGTGCGTATGGCAAGAGGGGTTGCTTCTCCAGGGAAATCATAAAAAGTAAAAAAAAGCCATTGGGATGATTTCCCCAATGGCTTTGATGGCTAATCCATCAGCTCCAGGTTCTGTCCCAAGAGCGAAGTTCATTCCAATCGTCAGTAGGGGCAAAAAATTGCTCCCCTTCTTTGAGGCGTTTTTTCACCTCGTCTTCATTCAATTCCAATCCAATGCCCGGTGCTTCGGGTACCTTTACGTAACCATCTTTCACCAATGGCTTGTCTATTCCCGTTACCAAGTCCTCCCACCATGGGTTGTCCACAGAATGGTGTTCCAAACCGATGAAGTTATACGTAGCAGCAATAGCATGGACAGTACCCATAAAAGAAATTGGAGAAGCTGCATGATGCACTGCCATTCCAATTTCAAACTCCTCGGCATAGTCACCTATTTTCTTGGTCTGCAAGTAGCCACCAGCACTTCCGGGATCCGGGTGCACGATGTCCACGGCCCTATTTTCTATCAGGTCCTTAAAATTTCTCTTGTGGTAAGTGTCCTCTCCAGTAAGAGTAGGCGTGGTGATGGCCTCTGTAATCCTTTTCCACTGTTCGGTATTTTGCCAAGGAATGAGGTCCTCCAGCCATGCGATATTGTAGGGGCCGAATGCTTCTGCAAGTTTGATCATTTCATTATAGCCCATATGCCCGAAGTGGTCTATGGCCAAAGGTATTTCATATCCTACTTTTTCCCTTGCTTTGGCTGCAAACTCCACCATTTTTTCAAGCCCCTTTTGGGTGATTTGGACATGGGTGAATTGATGGGGTGTCTGGGCAAAGCTCATAGGGTCCCTATCCGTCCACCCTCTCAGTGGTTGCCAAGGTTCGGCATTGGTCAAGGTGTCTTCAATGTCCTTGATGAGGCCTATACCTATGTCCATTTTCAGCAAGGAAAATCCCTGATCCACCCTTTCCTTCATTTTTTCGGCAAATTCATCGGGATCCTTCATCGTGGGAGTGTCCACATAAATGCGTACTTTATCCCTGAATTTACCTCCAAGCAATTGGTATAAGGGAACACCGTAGGCTTTTCCGGCAAGATCCCAAAGGGCCATCTCCACCCCGGAAACTCCCCCACCCTGACGGCCGTGGCCACCAAACTGCTCTATTTTTTTGAATATTTTCTCGATATTGCAGGGGTTTTCCCCCAAGATCCTACTTTTCAGCATCAAGGCATACCGCTTATCTGCACCATCCCTTACATCACCCAGGCCATGAATGCCCTGATTGGTGTAAATTTTAAGCAAAGGGACATTGCCATATTGGGCAATTCGCATATCGGTAATCTTGAGTTCGGAGGGATTGGAGTTCCTGTTGACCTTTGATGTGGTATGGGCAATGGTGTCCTCCACCGGAAGCATCATAAGTCCACCCAGACTAAGTCCCCCTAGGCTTGCTTTTTGCAGAAAGGACCTTCTCCCGTTTTCTTGCTTGGCATCTTGGGAATTAGCAGATACAATAGCCTTGCTATTTTCTACCGGCAAATCGGCCTGTTGTAAATGACGAATGTTTTTCTTCATAATTAATTTCGGTTAATAAAGGTA
Source organism: Pleomorphovibrio marinus (assembly GCF_003347495.1). Taxonomy (GTDB): domain Bacteria; phylum Bacteroidota; class Bacteroidia; order Cytophagales; family Cyclobacteriaceae; genus Pleomorphovibrio; species Pleomorphovibrio marinus. Next base: position 99,417 of record NZ_QCXY01000007.1, on the reverse strand, counting down.
TGGGAAGCCAATTTAGAAAAGGCTTCCCATAAAATAATAAGGAAAATTATTAACGGCTCAAAACAGTGGCAGCACCCTCAGGGTCTATCCACATACGGGTAAGTGGATGGTCTTCCCCTTGTCGGGATACAGCCGTTTGAAGGTTAGCACCATTCAGACTCAATTCTATCTGACTGTAATATGCCCTTCTGGGAATAACTCCATTGGTAACATTGTCCGTCCTATCTCCTGGATCCAAAACCGGAAGTCCTGTCCTCCTCCATTCGAAATAAGCCTCTAAACCTTTAGTAAATAAAGAAATGTACTTTTGATTATGAATCTGTTCCAGCTTATCCTCTGCACTTCCACTTAAGGTCCCATGTTCATCCAAATAGGCATTTACCTCCTGATCGGAGATATTATAAGGAGGCATCTGAAGTGCCGATCGAATGCCTTCTCTGTAAAAGGCTTCGGCATCATCTTCACTGGCTCCCCATCCTTTAAGTGCCGCTTCAGCTTGGAGAAAAAGGACTTCGGAATGGGTGAAAATATGTACAGGAACATTTAAGTCTTCATTAGCCCAAATATCCAGTGCCACTTCAGATACCCTTGTTAAGTTAAGATCATCGTATTGCTCCACTGTCATGTTTGGACGAATGCCCTCAAAGATTAAATCATCGGGATCCCCTGTCTGGGCATAAACAGCCTTAGACTCCTGGGTGGGTTCAGCGATCAAGGTTAACCTAGGATCATCCCTTTCTTTAAGCATGTTGACAAGATGCATTCCTGGCCTGGATTTAATATCTGGTGCCCTCATTTCTCTGGTTATGGGATGGGCGGTTTCATCAGGTCCATTATTGGCAACTGTGTTAAGCAAAGCAGACTCGGCATCGCTTGCGATCAAGGGACCCTGCATAGCCTGCGTGACCACCTGCTCAGCTAATGCAGGATCCGCATTGGAAATCCTCATACCAAGCCTTAACTTAATGGCATTCCCCAGTTTTCTCCAGTTCTCCACATTCCCGCTATAGAAATAATCCGCATCGCCAAAACTTAAGTCCTGCTCATTTAGCAAGGCCATATTTTGGTCTAGCCGCTGTAACATTTCAGGGTAGATTTCTGATTGGGGGTCGTATTCAGGAAAAGAATTTCCATCCATGCCCCTTGCACCCTGAAAATAAGGTATATCTCCATATGCAGCGGTAAGTTTTTCGAATGGCAAAGTTTCGTAAATTCTTACGATGGCAAGCCTGGACCGTATTTCCGGGTTATTCTCGTCCCCGTCTGCAAGGTCCAACAACAAAGCCTGGGTTCTCTCCAGGTTTTTCAAGACGTTCTGATAGAAATGCATCCACATTTCATCATCAATCCTCCTATCAGGCATATAATAGTTTGGTCTCCCGTTATCCAGGGTTACATTTGCCCAATGCTGCACCCATCCTCCAAAGAGCCTGTTGTTAATCCATTCGTAATTATAATTGATATTATCCATACGAATAGACTCACTAAAGGTAAAGTCCGGGTTTATTTCCACCACTGCTGTAGGTGGGGTATTTAGCTCTTCAAAATGGTCTGTACATCCAAAGAAGAGGACTATGGAAAAGACCACGATTAGCCTATATGTATTTTTATAATTTTTCATATCCGTGTGATTTTCTATACTGATTACAAACAATGATTCTAAAAGGCAATCCTTATATTAAACCCAAGATTTCTCATCAATGGCCATGCGAAGGATTCAATCCCCATGCCTTCTTGCCCGAGATTGAAACTGGCCACTTCCGGAGAAAAGCCATCCGTATGCCTTACGAAATAGAACAAGTTCTGACCAACGAAAGACAGGTTAAGCTGATTAACCCCTAACCTTTCAGTAAAGGCACGGGGGAAGTTATAACCTAATCTCAGTTCTCTCATCTTCACAAAAGTGGAACTGTTCAGGAATTCCTCTCCCACGGATTGATCCTGAGCAGGCACTACATGGTTCCAATATTGTTCAGCAGATATCTGTGTGGTATTGGGTTCACCGGTAGAGACCCATTGGCCATCTTCGTTTTGAACGCCCACTACACCGTCAGCAATATAAGTCCCGTCCCTGCCTTCCAAGGTTCTAGTGGTTGTTCCATATAGAGCTTCATACACGTTTGATAAGGAAAAGATATCCCCTCCATAGCGCATATCAAACAGCGTAAATAGGGTCCAGTTCTTGTAATTCAAAGTACTAGAAAACCCACCTGTAAACAGCGGCATTACATTGCCAATCCTGAATTCTCCATTTTCACGAACTGGTAATCCATCCTGCCCAACAATTCGATTCCCATCATCGTCCCTTAACCAACGTGCTATAGGACTATAGATAGCACCATAGGGCTGACCAGGGTCGGCATATACCCTTACATTTCTGCTGTCTCCCAACATGAACCTGTCGATACCATCTACCAAGGAGACTACCTCATTGTAGTTATGAGCCACGTTCAAATTCAGGCTCCACATCAAATCTTCCCGTTCGACGACTACCCCATCTATCATGACCTCCACACCGGTGTTTACGATCTCTCCCGCATTTACACTCCGATTGGCAAAACCCGAAGAAGGAGCCACCGCGATATTCAATATTTGATTTACGGTGGAAGCATGGTACCATGTAGCGTCCAATCTTAACCTTCCTTCAAAAAACCTTAAATCCGCTCCGATCTCCCAAGAACTGGTTAGCTCACTTTGCAAATCCGAAAACGGAACGGTGTTCTGAAAAACTGCCCCCGGTTGGCCAAGATGCGGATTGTTTGTTAGGTTGTAAACTCCCAAAACATTGTAGGGGTCAGCCGAATTACCAGCCTGTGCCCAGGATGCCCTTAATGATCCATAGGAAAGTGTAGAGGAATAGAAATCAAAAGCGTCCGTCCACACAAAATTACTACTTATCGCTGGATACATAAAGGAATTGTTTTGTTCTGGTAGAGTGGAAGACCAATCATTTCGAATTGACCAATCCAGGTACAGGTAATCTCTCCATCCCAACTGACCAAAGGCAAATACGGATTGGATTTCCCTCTGTTGTATATTGAGTATAGGGTTCTGTACCGCTGCGTTGGTGATAACATAAAGGTTTGGGACGGATAAGCGACTACCATCAAAACCGGAATTTTGGAAGTCATTCCTCATATAATTACCACCGATATTGGCACTGAAATCAAGGTCATCCGTTAGCTTTTTGTTAGCCATCAATAAGAACTGAACGTTGTCTTCCCTGAATTGCTGGGTAGTTTCACTCATGCCTCCAATTTGGTTTACACGGGTCCCAATGGCATCATGGGTATGTCGGTTATCTGTGTAAAAATCCGTTCCCGCTAGAAGGGAAGTGGACAACCAGTCATTAATTTGATAATGGATGTCCATAAATGCCATCACCCGTTCCCTTCTGTCCTCATTTCTCACATTATTGGTTATCCAATAAGGGTTTTCGGTATGGGTGCCGTTACTCCAGTGCCTGGACCACCCTACCTGTCGCTGATTGGAAAGATAATCATGTAAGGCATTTGGATTGTCCAAATCACCTTGAGTAAGTTCATACCGCTGGAAACTTTCCAATGAGGTGTTTCTAGGTAACCCCCTGAATTGATAAATGGCATTCCTCTGGTCATCGGCAAGGCCTACTCTGTTTTCCACACTTTGGCGCACATAATTGACTTTCGAAGAAACAGTGAGTCTTTCGTTAAACTTGTGCTCAGCTCTGATATTAAAGGTGTTTCTGGTGAGATTGTTGGAAGGCTGCATGCCTCTATTCCGTATATCACCGACGGAAAGCCTAAAATTCGAGGTTTCATTGCCCCCACTTAAGGATACCGAATTGTCAAAGGTAAGTTGGTTCTGGAAAAAATCCCTTACATTATTGGGTTGAGGACTAAAAGGAACCATCTCTCCGTCCCATCCATATACCGTATGGCCATCCATTCGTGGGCCCCAGCTTTTAGGGTGTTGTGGCCCATCTCTATTGGTGGTTACCTGTGGAGTCAGTTGATCCATGTTGCCCATAGCTTGAGCCTCACTTCGAGAAAAGATATTGCCTTGACCATCACTGAAATACCGGTGTTGCCCATTGGAGCCTAAGCCATATTCATTTTGAAAATCAGGCCATACCAATGGATTTCCTACCCTCATATTGCTGTTGATTTCCACACCTATGCCATCCCTGGAAGCTCCGCTCTTGGTGGTAATCATGATCACGCCGTTAGCTCCTCTTTCCCCGTATAAGGCCGCGGCATTAGGGCCTTTAAGTACCGACATTTCTTCGATGTCATTAGGGTTAAGGTTTTGGATACCATCGCCACCGTCACGTCCTCCCCATCTACCGGCTTGTACCCTTGATGTGTTGTCTATCGGTATTCCATCCACAACATAGAGAGGTTGGTTATTTCCCCCCAAAGAACTGAACCCACGGATAACCACTCTACTGGAACCATCCGCTCCACCGGCACCATCCACTTGGACTCCTGCCACTCGTCCGGAAAGAGAGTTGGCTACGTTAATCTCAGGATTTTGAGCCAGCTGATCGGTATCCACCTTACCAACAGCATGACCCAAAGATCTTTCTTCCCTCTTCAACCCGAAGGCTGTTACCACCACCTCAGACAATTGTTCTGCATCTGGAGAAAGCTGTACGTTTATTTCACTTCTGCCTCCAATCTGTACCCTTTGCTGTTGATAGCCAACATAAGATACGATCAGGGTCTGACTATCGTCAGGTACGGTTAGGGAGTAATTGCCATCTATGTCAGTCACAGTCCCTGTTGTGGACCCCTCCAATAAAATGGATGCACCAGGTAGTGGCTCCCCGTTTTCATCTGTCACCACTCCTGTTATGGTTATGTCAAATTCGCCGATATCCAGCGCCGTACGGTTAATGCTGTTTTCTGTTGCATGAATGGGTGAAAAAAACCCACTTATAAACAATAAACAACAGCACAAGACAAAAAAGACACCTTTGCCTTTTGATATACTTTTTTTCATACTTTTAAGGGTTATTTAATAATGAGAAATTGTTGAATAGCTGGGTGATGAATCGTTTTGGAAGAACACTACATTACCCATGGCCGGAAGAAATTCCGGCCTTTTTTATCCCGGAGGACATCTTGGTTTAGGCATGACAATAATGGTTATTTGAGTGATCTCCTTAGTTTTAAGGAGAAATCAAAGTAATAATTAACTAAGTTTTTGAGACTTTAAATCAGGGTGGAGTGCACTTAAAAAACAACAATTTATTATTGTGTTTTGAGATGAAAAAATGAAATAAATATAACTCGAAAGTATAGGTTGTCGAAGTTTCGTACATCGAAAATAGGTTTTCTGGGTTTGAAATAGTATCTTAAAGGTAATAAAAAAATTGAATTTTTAAAATTTTGGCACCAAAAATCATATTTGTTTGTCAAATGAAAAAATGTCCATATAGGTCAATAACCTAAAATAAATTATACCTTGAGTTTATTTAAAAATTAAATATTGTGAAAACTTGCTTTACCTTATATTAAAATTTGTTGCCAACCGCCTTACTTTTTTTATTATACTGTTGTAATACTATTTTTTATTATATTATTTTTATTTTGTTTATTTATTCCTTTATTATGCAGTCCTACTGGATATAGCTAAAAAAACTCATAAATCGAGCATGATCGATCGTCACCTACTTGGTTGCCCCCTGATAGCCATCAGAAGTATCTGGGAGAAGACAGCCCAAAGGCCGGGGCAGGCTCCTGAATAGAGTCCCCCGAAACGGATTCCCCGATCCCGATAGAATACGGGATGGAGCAGACAGGACAGGCTACACTGCCTGAATGCAGTCGGGTGTGACGGCTGAAAAAAAATTATAAACGTATGAAAAGGAATTATTGCCTGTATTAATCCCCAATTTTACGTATTTTTGCAGGCATTATATTTTGTGAACATCCCGCAAACCTAATTTTGCAGACTATTCCCTTTTATGCAAGCTGATGAAAACCTGCTTTTTGCCTTTGCCCTCACCTTTATGGCGGGACTTTCCACTGGTGTAGGAGGACTTGCAGCATTTGCCAACTTTGCGCGGAAAGAAAAGTTTTTGGCTTTTGCACTGGGTCTTGCTGCGGGTGCAATGATTTATATTTCTTTTGTGGAGTTGCTTTTTGGGGCTTTGGAAAGTTTCCAAAAAGAAGGGGACGATGCCCAAACCGCCTATACCAAGATGGCGGTGATGTTCTTGGGTGGGCTGGTGGTGACCGGGCTACTTGGCAAATTCATGGAATCCATTACGGACAAAATGGGGATCAAGAAGTCCGACCTCTCCAATCTCACTGCTGAAAAATCCAATGGCAATAAGTCCAAAAAATTATACCGAACAGGAATAGTGACAGCCGTAGCATTAGCGATACATAATTTACCGGAAGGCCTGGTCACCTTTCTTACCTCCATGCAGGACATCAACCTGGGCATAGGAATAGCGGTGGCTATAGCCATCCATAATATACCGGAAGGCCTTGCTGTTGCTTTGCCCATTTACCACGCCACAAAAAACAAGAAGAAGGCACTTTTTATCACACTGCTCTCCGGGCTTTCCGAACCCGTAGGTGCGGGGATTGCCTACCTGCTTTTTTTCAGGAATATGGAACCTGAAGTCTTCGATGTAGTAAATGTATTTGTGGCAAGTATCATGGTGTATGTCTCTTTTTTCGAACTCATCCCCACTTCCATTGAGATGGGGCACGGAACTTACACCAAATGGGGAATCATTGCGGGGTTGTCGGTGATGGGGCTAAGCATGATATTTTTAACCTAACCTTGGAAATTCAACAAAAAGGCTAATTTTGGGAAAAAAGGCTTAAAACCAAATAAACCCAAAAATGAACCGAAGATCCTTTGTGAACCGTTGTGCGCTCATGGGCATGTTTTCCCCCATTGCACTCCATGAGGCTGTTAAAAAGTTTGACCCGGGAGATGACCTGGTCATTACCAAGGTGGAAACAGTAAGGTTTAATCCAGACTTACGTCTTGGCGGAAGAGGCATCCAATGGATGTGGCTACGCCTCCATACCAACCAAGGCATAGTGGGCACAGGAGAAACTTACCCCTTCAACGAAGCCAGTCAATCAGCGATAAAAGATTTGGAATGGCACAGTTGGATGGGCAAAATGCTGGGTTCCGATCCCCTGGACATAGAAGGGGCATGGGAAAGAATATACCGCCAGAGTGCCTATCATGTCACCGGAGGGGCAGAAATGCGTGCCCTTTCAGCGATCAATATAGCCCAATGGGATATTTTGGGGCAAAAGGCCGGATTACCGGTATATCAACTCCTTGGCGGAAGCAAGACCAAGCCAATAACCGTGTATAACACCTACACCAACCCCAGGCATATCAACAACTGGACGCTTGAAAAAGACATGGAAAAAATCGCCCAGTTTTTGGTGGACAATGAAATCATTGGTATCAAATACTGTCCCTTTGATGCAATTGGGAATAGAAACAAGGGGCAACATATTTCATTGCAGGAAATAGATAAAGCATTAGAATGGGTAAAACGGGTAAGGGATACGGTGGGAAATCGATTGGAAATTGGTATTGAGTTTCATAGCATCTGGAACCTTCCCAGTGCCATTAGGATTGCGGAAGCCCTGGCTCCTTATGGGATATGGTTTTTGGAAGATATGCTATTAGAAAAAAACATTAAAGCTTATCAGGCTTTGGCCAACCATACCTCTATACCCCTGGTGGTCAGCGAAAGGCTAGCCTCAAGATTCGAATTCCGCGAGTTTTTCGAAGCCGGTATCGGGGGTATTCCAATGTTTGACCTGACCTGGTGCGGGGGAATAAGCGAAGGCAAAAAAATTGCTGATATGGGCAACACGTATTTCCTGCCCACCATGATGCACACTGCCGGTGGCCCCATCCTGTGGTATGCCTCCACCCACCTCGCAGCAGCTATCTCAAATTTGTTTCCCATGGAAAGCGTATACCAAAATTATACAGTAAGGTATCCCTACTTTTTTGATAATGTACCCCAGGTGAAACAAGGGAAAGTTTCGCCCCCAGACCTTCCGGGTCTCGGTCTTCAGTTCAAAAAAGGGCTTTTTGAGAGCGAGGATCTTATTGTAGAAACTATTGCAGAAATTTGACCTTCCATTAAAAAAGGGTAACTTAAACCAAGCTACCCTTTTTTTCCTGATTAGTTAAAATCACTTTTAATCTTCCATTAATTCTTTCAGTAATTTTCTTACCTCTGTCGGGCTTTTGATATTATAATTTGCCTGTGTATAAGCAAATCCCACCCGAATCGTGTAGGAGTCTTTGGGCATAGCTTTGAAGGTATCTTCGTCCGTCCAATCATCCCCTAGGGCCATGATGAAATCATATTCTTTACCCTTCATAAAAGCAGTAGCAGCCCTGCCCTTATTGATATCAGGTCTTTTTATCTCCAATACCATGTTTCCTTCCAGTACCTGTAGGTTATGCCCTCTAGCCATGTACTTCAAATGGCTGAAAAGTTCCCGCATCCTGAGGTCCCCTAATCCACTTTCCACTTTTCTGTAGTGCCAGACTAGGGAGTGGTGTTTTTCTTCAATAAAGGCCCCGGGAGTACGAAGGACGTAGTAGTCCATTACCTGTCGGATATCTTCCTTCCAGGAGTCGTCTATAGCTGCATAGAGTGTCCAGTCATCATCTCCCCTTTCCTTAAGCCAAACCCCATGTTCCGCAATCATATCCACCTTTTGCCCCTCAAACCATTTCCCAAGAGTTTCCTTGTCTCTACCGCTTATTACCACTATTTGGCATTTCCCAGAAAGTTCCGCAATGAGGTGTTTCAGTTCCGCATCTGGAAATGCATCCTCCGGTCTTCCTTGAAAACCTACCAAGGTACCGTCATAGTCCAACAGCAAAATAGGGGCTTTTGCCGACTGGAACTTGTTTTTCAATTCCTTCACCAAGGATTTGTCTATAGCCTTGGATTCCAATTCCTTCTGCTTTCCTTTTACATTTGCCAGCCTATCCATAAAAACCTTCACCCATTGGAAGATGTCATACTTTTGCAAACTAGCCTGCATGGTGCCTATCTTTTGAACCTGTTCCTCCTCTGGCATAGTAAGGGCCTGCATGATGGAATCCTTCATCCCTTCAAGGTTATTGGGATTTACCAATAAGGCATCCACCAATTCCTTGCTTGCGCCTGCCATTTCAGAAAGGATCAGGACACCTTTTTTGTCGGTCTTACTAGCTACAAATTCCTTACAAACCAGGTTCATACCATCCCTCAAGGGTGTAACCAAGGCAATATCCGACATGGCGTAAAATGCACTTAGCTCATCAAAAGGAAAGCTCCGATAGAAGTAATGTACTGGCACCCAATTCAGGGTTGAGAATCGGCTGTTGATTCTCCCTACCAAGGTGTCAATTTCCTCTTTGAGCTCTTGATACGTCTTGACTTTTGCCCTGGAGGGCACCACTACCATGATCATGGAAACCTTGCCGTGAAAATCGGGATGTTCCTCCAATAGTCTGTCGAAAGCCTTAATCCGTTGGGGGATGCCTTTGGAATAATCCAGCCGGTCTATGGTCAGCAGGAGCTTTTGGTCCCCCAGTTGCTCCTTGAATTTCTTAATGTTTTTTAGGGTCTTTTTGCTGGTTGCTGCTTTGGAAAACTTACCGTAGTCAATGCCCATGGGAAAGGAATCCACATTCACTAGCCGGTTATCGGCCTGTATATACCCACTTTCGTTCGACAAGCCCAAAAGGCGGCCTACTGCACTTAAAAAGTGCCGCATGTCATCATAGGTGTGAAAACCAATCAAATCGGCCCCTACCATGCCTTCCAGGATCTCCCTCCTCCAGGGAAGCATTCGGATGATTTCGTAGGAAGGGAAAGGAATGTGCTGGAAAAAGGCGATGGTTGATTTTGGGAGAGCCTCCCTTAGCATCATCGGCAACAATAAAAGTTGGTAGTCATGTACCCAAATGGTGTCCTCAGGGTCTGCCTTCTCCAAGATGGCATCACAAAACTTCCGGTTCACCCTTTTATAGGCCTCGTAATATTCATCGTGGTAATTGATATATTGGGTGAAATAATGAAATGCTGGCCAAATGGTATCGTTGCTAAAGCCTTCATAATAAAGCTCAACATCTTCTTTGGAAAGGAAAACTGGGGCCATCTTTAACTTTTGAAGCTCCTCAGCCACTTCCTGCCGCTGGCCTGGGTCTTCCACATCATTACCAGGCCATCCAATCCATATATTGTCCCCTTCTTTATATATGGATCCCAGTCCCGTGGCTAATCCACCAGCACTGGGTTTAAACTCAAATTTCCCAAATTTATGCTGAAGGCTTACGGGTAATCTATTTGAAACAATGATCGTTTTTGCCATAGTTGGATGGTTTTTGTGAAAAAGGTCGATTGGGTTCCAAAAAACCCATGGTCTCCTAAAGGTTTATTCGGAACTGTAAATTACTACATTTGTTGGGAAGAAAAAAGTTTTTTGTACACAGTAGAATTCTTTAAAAAGTGTACTCCTTATCCTTAACCTATCAATAATCCAGGTCAATAATAGGTGTTGCGATCCACCAGCAACTTGCCAAACAAACAGCCCGAAAGCGCACTCAAACCCCCAATTAAAAAACCCATTGCCGCAGATATGCCCAGCAGCAATGCCCCATTATTAATTCCGAAAATTTCTCCCAACATTTGTGGCAAATCAGAACCTGAACGTGTCCACAAAACCAAAGGCACCAATAACCATACTATTCCCACTCCCAAAGCTGACGAAAAAAACACTATAAAGCCGTTTCCACGAATTGTGGCTCCTAGTATTGCAAGAAAAACCATAAGTCCCCAATAAGGAACCAAAGGCCCTAAAATCAATGCCAACAATGCCGCGATAATAAACCCTACTAGAAACTTCATTTAATTTGGAACTAAGGATGTACGAAACAAATCACCTTCATCATGGATTTCCCTAAAGTCAAACTGCACATATTTTCCTTGGGCCCAGAGATCGATGAAGTTGTCATAAAACCTACTGCCCGGGTTACCCGACTGTCCCCCTGGGAAAATCCCGTAAGCCTTGATAGGGTCACCCATTTCCACCACCATCCTCCAGCTTGCACCATGCGAGCGGTCTGTGGCGTTCACAATATTTTTTCCCCCACCTGTGGGAATATTTAACCTACTAAACGCCCCAAACAGCGGAATAAGATGCTGAACGGATGTGTTTTTATAGCTTCCCCAAGTGAATTCCGGATCAGATGCTCTTAAGCTATCCACACTGTCCAGCATGAACTCAAAGCTTTCTGCCACATGATCCATAGCCGTATTTAACCTATTATTTCCGGGTTTATCGAAAATGACATGATCGGGTGATTCACTTAGCAAATTGTAAATCGTGTAATCCCTTGGATATACTACACTGGGCAACTCATCTTTCCAATGGGAGAATATGGATTCCACAAGGTTTTCCCACCAGATCTCAAAAATCACAGGGGCTACCTGTTCGGGATCAGTGTGAAAATCCCAATCCTGCAGTAGGGAAACCATAGGATGAAGACCCTGCCCTTCCCTATCTTTTCCCTTTGAAGAGAGTAAGCTCAGTAATACTGGAACTGTTTCGGAGGCTTTTAAGTGAAAATTATCAAACTGTAAGGCTTTCATATCCTCCACAGTTACATTTTCCATTTGCTCCAATTGCTGATTGATCCTTCTGTTTCGGTAGGCTTCCTGATGATCGTTGAAATAATAATAGGGATAATCAGGCTCCACGGCATGCTGGTTTGCCGAACTGACAAAACCCCTATCTGGATTGTAGGAGGTAGGGTTATGGTCAAAAGGTATATATTCCTGCCAGTCAAAAGCAGGATCACTCCCATCCATGATGAATTTTCCTTGTTCTGCCCACTTGGCTGGGAATTTACCCTGAACGCTCATCCCTATGTTCCCATTAATGTCTGCATACGCGTAATTTTGGGCTAAGTTGACATACTGATCAAAAGCACCCAAAAACGCATCAAAGTCCTTAGCCTCGTTAAAGGTAAAAAATGCTTTCAATGTGTTGGCAGGTTCATTTACTGCCCATTTCAATGCAAAACCCTTGCCTTGGTGCCCGGACCGGAAGGATTCATCATAGGCAACAGGCCCATGATGGGTATAATATACTGTATCCACAATATCCTCAGCATTTTTGACTTTAATGTGTTCTATACGTTGGGTAGTGGGTAGCCATTGCTGGTTGTATAAGTATTCCGATTTACTCTCATCTCTAAACTCGATGTGGTACCAGTCTCTAAGGTCCCTAGGAGAGTTCGTTAGCCCCCAGGCAATTTGGTCGTTAAACCCGATGGCCACCAATGGGGCACCAGGTACAGTTACACCCTTAACCCTAACATCTGGCCCCTGAAGTTGTATTCCAAACCAAATGGCGGGAAACCTCAAACCCAGATGCGGGTCATTTGCTAATATGGCGGCGCCCGATGAGGTTTTGGATCCGGAAACTGCCCAATTATTTGAACCAAGGCCTTGAGGAGCCTTATCTACGGTATTGACCCAAAGCAAAGAGTCTGGATAGGAAAGGGTATCCGGCACCGATATGGGTATAGGCTCAAAATCCCACCTGTCTGCCTCCCTGATTACTGGTTCTAGGTTTTCGGAAAAATCGGGGAAAAGCTCATCAAACAACTCCTTTCCCAACATGAATCTCAAATTAGTATATTCAAAATCCGTGTCCCGGGTAAGGTCGTCAACCATATATTGGAGAATGTAAATGGTACTGATGGGCTCCCAACGACTAGGTAAGTAGTTCAGTAGTTTGTATTCCAAGGGCAACTCACTAAATGAAATTTGATCGATAAAGGCATTCACCCCTTCGCTGTAGGCTTGTAATTTTGCGTAGGATTCAGGGTCGTTTTCCTGAATAAAGGTAAGATTTTCCTCGGCACCATAGCCAAGACCCTTCCTTCTTTGCATACGGTCATAGTCGAGGGTAAGGTCGCCAAGCACCTCAGAAAGGCTGCCTGAGGCGACTTTTACCAAGAAGTCCATCTGCCACAGCCGATGTTTTGCCGTTACGAATCCGAGTGCCTTGTACAAGTCCTCGGTTTCTTCTGCATAGATGTGAGGGATTAAGTTTTCATCATATACCACCTCTACCTGAGAACTAAGTCCCGGAACCTTAATCTTGGAAGAGGGGTGATAATCTTCGCTATTTAAATTTTGCCAAAAGCCCCTGAAAGGGTCAAAAATATTGGCCAGCGGAGGCAAGCTGGCCAAATTCAAGGACAGACCCAATACCAAGCATAGGGTCAGAAACAATGTCAAAACGAAACCCAGGTATCTCATTCAACATGAATAGGAAGCCTTAGTTTCTCCCATTTTACTACTATTTCACTGTTTTCAATTTCTACAGATAACCTCTCTTGGGACTGGTTCTCCCAAGTAGGAATAGCATTAACCCTGAGGACATCATGCTCCTCTTTGTATTGGTAATGGCCGTGTTCTAAATCCCATTCGCTGTTGAAAATCACGGTCCAAGGTCCTGTTTTCCTGGGAATAGTAAACAAGGAGTACCGTCCGGCAGCTAAAGGCTCCCCTTCCACGCTTACATCCTCGGAAAACTCCACATAGGTCGCTTCATTGGCACCGGTTCTCCATACTTCGTTGTAAGGAACCAAGTCCCCATATATTGCCCTTTCGTTTACTGCAGGTGATCCATATTGAATTAGTACCTTTTTTCCGTTGATTTCTCCTTCTACTTTCCTAAGGGGACTAGCCCTATTATCGGTTATTTGCTGCTCTTGGTCAGTGGATTCCTCCTGTTCCGAGGTTTCACTGGGGCCCCCACAAGAACTAATTACCAATAAAGTGGAGAGGAAGAAAAGTGAAAAAGAATGGATTGATTTCTTCATGTTAGGTTTTTTTAAAATTTAGGCCAATTTATGGATTTTTTCCAAGCATATCCAACCAAATATTCAAAAAAGAAACCCATTCAGTTGTGTAAAACTTTCGTTGATATTTACAGTATCTACCCGTATGTTTGTGACTTTAAAAAAGGGAAATAATCCCCATGTAAATTATGCGTTTCATCGTCATTATTTTGTTTTTGATTTCCCTATCGCTATTTTTCAGCGTATATGTTTCTCCAGAATCATTTCCTTACTCTGGATTATTGCCCCTGCTCATTCCACTTTTTATGTTGCTTAATATTTTTTTGGCAGTAATGTTTTTGTTTGGGCGATCCAGGTTGATCATCTATCCGATCATTGCTTTAGCCCTGGGCTATAAATTTTTTGGAATCACCTTCCAGTGGAATCCCAGAGAGGAAACGGAAGAAAGTATTACCTTGCTCAGCTTCAACACCATGCAATTTTCCTATGGCATGTATAAGGAAAACTTGGAAAAGAGCAAAAACATCATTCAATGGGCCAAAGACCATCCCGCCGACATAAAGTGTTTTCAAGAGTTTTACCAGGATTTCACTACACCTTCCAAAAATGCCATAAAAATCATCACCGAGGATGGTAAACTAAACCATTCCTACCAATCTATCATAGGGAACCGTAAGAACCGGTCACATGGAGTGGCCATTGTAAGTAGGTTTCCGATTATCAACGAGGGCAGGGTATTCGACAACAGGAGAAACAACGGAGCCATGTTTGTGGACCTGGTAGTGAAAAAGGACACCATGCGGATTTACAATGTGCATCTGGAATCCATGAGCATCCCTGCTGAGGAACTTTCAGATGTTGAAGGAATAAAGCTGCATTATCGGGAGACTATCAGGAAAATAAAAAACGGAACAATAATGAGGGCAGAACAATTGAAAACCCTCAAAGAACACATGGAAAACAGCCCTTACCCTGTGATTATTGCCGGGGACTTTAACGATATTCCTTATAGTTATACCTACTTTAGTTTGCGCTCTATTCTAAATAATGCTTTTGAAGAAGCGGGTAAGGGCTTTGGCTTTACCTATAACAAGGTGCTTTTTTTCTTAAGGATTGATCATATTTTTCATGATAAGGTGTTCAAGGCCAAAAACTTCCGAACCCATACCGAAGTAGACTATTCAGATCACTACCCTATTTCCACTGAATTTATCTGGAAAAGTCCCTTGAGGGTTATTTCCGAAGAAAACGCCCCTTGAATTTTTTTTCCCATACCCTGTTCATAGGCACTAAAAGCAGTGGAAGCCAAAGAAGGTCTGCCAAGAGGGCGAATACCAATGCCAATGCGATGAGCAAACCCGTATAATAGGTGATTTCAAAACCACTGAACATCAAAACCATAAAACCTGTGGACAGTACCAGTGTGGTTAAGACTATGGCTTTGCCAGTGGTGAAAAAAGTCCTTTTGATAGCATATAACAAACCGGAACCTTGCCCCAAAAGCAGCCGTAACTTGGCCATGAAATGAATGCTATCATCAACGGCAATTCCAAAAGCCACAGCAAAGATTATGGACATAGAAAGCTTAAAGTCCAAACCTAGCAAATACATACAGCCTCCCAACCACAATAATGGGACAACATTGGGAAGCAGGGTAATAAACGCCATACGCCAAGACCTAAAGAGTATACCAGCCAATACTGCCACTATCAGAAAGGCAAGTCCAAGGCCATTTATAAGTTGACTTGTGATGGCGTTATGGCTTCTATCAATCAAGTAGGATGTCCCCGTCATTCTCGCTTTTAACAAACCAGAGTCAATATCATTTTCTAAAAACCCTTCAAGTTTTTCATACAATTCAAATCCCCTATGGCTTCCAATATCTGCCATTCGGGTAGAAATTCTACCCTGAGTTCCATCCTGGGAAAGAATTGGAATCTCCTCCCTCTCAAAAAATTGCCTAATTTGTGGCTTCACTCGGTCAAATTGCCCCGGAGAAGGAAAACTGAAGGCTTTTGGGTTACCGTTATTCTGAGCTTTATTGGCCGCTTTTACCAGCGTTGCAGGGGAAGCCTGAAAACCCGTTCTAAAGTTTTCCTCAAGAAAATTCCCCAATTTCTCGATTTCTTTCAATACCTCATACTCCAAAAGGTCCTCTCCCTCTTCTCCTACTTCCAGGTAAAGTTCGAGAGGCTTTGAACCCCCGAAATGCTCATCAAAAAACATAAAATCCGTAAGCAAAGGGTGATCCTGGGGAAGGTTATCCAGAAGATATCCATCGGTTTTCATGGAGGCAAAGCCAAAAAAAGAAAAAAAACTCAGAAGTATAAAACCAACATGGATGGCAACTTTGTGCCTGATAATCCACTGAAACCCATTTCTCAATCCATAAAACCATTCTGCCCCCCTATTTCTTAAAACAGTTCCCGGTATAGGAACAAAGTACAATACCCAAGGCATCACTAATATCATGGCTAAAAACATAAGCAAAACCCCTAATCCCGTGTAAAGGCCAAAGTTTTTCAAACTTGGAATTTGCGTTAAATACAGGGAAAGGAAACCCATGGAAGTCGTGACACTGGTCAACATTACCGCTATACCCAATTTGCTAAAGGTCTCCCTGATGGCCTTCCCTTTGTCATAGCCCTCCCTTGATAGATTATAAAAGTAACTCAAGAAATGTATCATGCCACTAAGCCCTATGATCAGCAGAATAGGGGGCTGCATGACTAATAATACATCTAGCTGCCCACCTGTCGCTAGCAAGATGGTCAGTGTCCAATACATTCCTAAACCCAACACCAATATAGGCAATACCACTGCCCAAATTGCCCGGAACACAATGAACAACCAGATTACAACCAAAAGAAAGGAAATGGCAAGAAAAAACGCAAACTCCTGTTGCAAGAGTGAAACGAACTCACCCTGTGCTTTAATTTTTCCGGCAGTTCGTGTCTTTGCGATGCTGCTGCCTACCACTACATCGTTGATCTCCTGGTAAAGCTGGTCTCCACTTTCTTTATTGATGTTTTCTTCATGATGCACCAGAAGAAGCAAGTACTTTCCCTCTTTACTTATCAAATTTCCTCTCCAGTTGGGGTCACTAATTACCCTTTCGCCAGTTTTACTTAGTGCTTCTGGGCTATCCCAGTCGAGAACCCTTCTGTAGCTAATTCCAAAATTTCCCAGAATAGGTTCCTCCATGTTTAATAAAGAAGTCACCCCACGCACTTTCTCCATACTCTCTATTTGCCCTTCAACCTCATAAGCTTTTTGCAAAAAACTGCTGTCAAAGACATCCCCTGATTCCCTTCCCAAGGATATTAGCAGGTAATCGTTGTCATTTTCGAATTGTCCCCTGAATGTATTGTAGAAGCCTAACTCCGGGTCATCAGAGGAAAAAAATTGCTCAAAGTCATAATTGAAAACCAGATTCGGGGATATTGCCGCTGCTACAAGAGTAAGCACAACCGCACCCAAAAAACCATACATCGAAAAATGCTTGCTGAACATATTCATACAACTATAGAAATACAAAAAGGTGGGGGTATTGTTTCATCTGTTTATAATTTGTTTTTCAGCTGTCAGATGGAATCTCGCTTCGATAATCATCCTTCTGTGTGAGGTTCTCCTCATGCTCGATTTCATGTGTTTATAATTTGTTTTCAGCGGTCACATAGCCTGCCCTTGCCTGCCCCGAACTTGCTTCGGGGAACTCGTTTCGGGAGCCTGTCCCGAATTTATTTCTGGAGAATCTCGCAACGATAATCATCCCAGTGCGTGACGTGCTCGTCATGCCCTGTCTGCCGTCAGGACAGGCTCGATTTCATCTAAATTTACCTTGTAGCCTCTAAGAATATCCATTTAATACATATAAGCGGTTTGGCCAATAAGTCAAATTTAGCTTATTTAGGGGCTTAATTTTATGCTTAATATGAAAAATTCCTGCAGTTTTCTGCTCTTCCTTGTTTTAATGGGCACCCTCCAAGTTAATGCACAGTCCGATAGATGGCAACAATCTGTGAGTTATAAAATGGAAGTGGACATGGATGTAAACACAAACCAATACCAAGGTACACAGGTCATTGCTTACACCAATAATTCTCCAGACACCTTGCATAGGGTGTTTTTCCATTTGTATTATAATGCTTTTCAACCCAACAGCATGATGGATGTCCGTTCACGGACCATTGCCGATCCAGACAGGCGAGTAGGTGACCGAATTTCCAAATTGAGCCCCGAAGAGATTGGTTATTTACATGTTCAACAATTGACCATGAACGGGCTTCCGGTGGATTATGAAGAGGTGGAAACAATTTTGGAGGGGAACTTGCCACAGCCCATTCTTCCATTTACCACTGTTTTGTTTGAAACCCGCTTTGAAGGCCAAGTTCCCTTGCAGGTAAGGAGAGCAGGAAGAGACAGTGAAGAAGGGGTACGGTATTCCATGTCCCAGTGGTATCCAAAGATCTCCAATTACGATTATCAGGGTTGGCATGCCAACCCATACATCGGCAGGGAATTTTATGGCATATGGGGTGATTTTGATGTTAGGATCAAGATAGATAAGGAATATACCTTAGGTGGTACTGGGTATTTGCAAAACAACAACGAAATAGGACATGGCTATGAGGATGAAGGTGTGAAAGTACCCACTCCTGAAAGTGATAAACTCACCTGGCACTTTAACGCTCCCAGAGTGCACGACTTTATGTGGGCGGCAGACCCCAACTACACCCACGACAAAATAGAAATGGATAATGGGGTCACTATACATCATTTATACATCAAAAGTTCCCGTACAGCTTCTAACTGGGAAAAGCTTAAATCTTATACCCCGGCAGCATTATCCTATATGAGTGAACATTTTGGAGAGTACCCTTACAAGCAGTTCTCTGTCATTCAAGGTGGAGACGGGGGCATGGAATATCCCATGTCCACACTGATCACAGGCCATAGGACCCTTGGCAGCTTGGTAGGTGTGATGGTTCATGAATTAGTTCACAGCTGGTTTCACGGAGTGTTGGGTAACAATGAAAGCCTCTACCCCTGGATGGATGAAGGCTTTACATCTTATGCCAGTAGCTTGACCATGGCACATATTTTTAGTGAACAACCCTCAGAAAATCCCCACAGAGGGTCCTTTGCTGGCTATCAACGATTGGTGGAGTCAGGTCTGGAAGAGCCACTAGCCACTCATGCAGATCATTTTCATACCAACGTGGCCTATGGGTCTGCGGCCTATGCCAAAGGAGCTCTTTTTTTGGTACAGTTGGGTTATATTATAGGGGAAGAGACCCTGGCTAATGCAATGCTCAGATATTGGAATACTTGGAAATACAGACACCCTAACCCGAATGATGTAATACGGGTGATGGAGAAGGAAAGTGGTCTGGAACTGGATTGGTTCAAGGAATACTGGGTGTACACTACCAAGACCATCGATTACGCTATAAAGTCAGTAAAAGAAGATGGGGAAAATACCCTCCTAACCCTAGAAAGAAAAGGCTTGATGCCTATGCCTTTGGACGTGGTGATAACCTACCAAGATGGAAGCCAAGAAACTCTATACCTACCCTTGGCCATTCAGCGGGGAGAAAAGCCGGAAGAGAAAGGAAAACCCAAACGCATCCATACGGAAAGGTGGCCTTGGGTAGAACCTGAAAAAACAGTTACCATCGAAGTTCCCTTTCGCCAAATCAAGTCCGTAGAAATCGATCCCTCTGAAAGAATGGCCGATATCAACAGGGATAATAATAAAAAGGAATTTTAATGTCTATTTAGATCTCATATCCCAAATAGATCTTATTTATTTCTATACAATTGCTTGATAAGCAATTAATTTTTAACCCCTACATTAATGTAGTTCAACGTAAATTTTATGTATTTCGTCGATTAATAATCCATGAGGATCCCTTCTTGCGTATATTTGAATATCTCATTAAAACAGTAGTGAAGAAAGACTAGTGATGATGACATGTTTTAATTGAGTTTGGTTTAGTTGGGTTAATTTTTTAATAGAACAGTTTAGTTGAACAGCTAAAATTTTTACAAATACCCCTCGGATTGGTTACCCGAGGGGTATTTTTAGTTGTACCCCTTAAACACCAAACTGAACCAGTAAATAAAATCCTTGACCTTTTCCAAAGATGGCCAAAGCCAAACTGAAGGTTCATGCACTTTCCGTTAATTAATGACTTTGTAGGTTCAATATAATTCATCTACCATCTGAAAAATTGGGATTTGGTAAAGTGACCTAATCCAAAAGTTTTTATGGAAAGAATTTAACAACTCGATTCCCTATGTTGCTTCCAAAAGCAATTGGTGTCTTTAAAAATGTAGGGCAATTTACCCTGTTTCAGACCCTTGCAATTTATTTAACCCTTATAAAAAGGTATTTCAGCCTTGAGAATTCGCATTTCATCGATTAATCATCCATGGAGCCCCCATCATGCGTATATTTGAATATCTTATTAAAACAGCAGTGAGGAAAGATTGGAGTTGAAGACAAGTTTTAATTGAAGATTGGTTTAGTTGGGTTAATTTTTTAATGGAACAGTTTAGTTTAACAGCTAAAATTTTTACAAATACCCCTCGGATTGGTTACCCGAGGGGTATTTTTAGTTGTACCCCAGATAAAAAACCGATAGGCCTTGGATGTTCAGCAGTACTGGTTAAATTTGCAATTGATCATGAAAGAAGCACTCCAACACAGTAATTTTTCACTCCACCATGTCCATCGGCATTGCCTGTGATTCATTTATAGGGGAATTTCTAATTATTTCCAGCCCATCGCTTCTTAACACAAAATCTCGAATCAGACAGTTGTAAAAAGATGAAAGAAATCATACGTATAGCCGTACAAAAAAGCGGAAGGCTAAGCGAGGACTCCTTAAGCCTTATCAAAGAGTGCGGCATCAAGTTTTATAATGGCACCGGAAAGCTTAAATCCACAGCTTTCAATTTTCCAATAGAATTTCTTTTCCTCAGGGATGACGACATACCTGGTTATGTGGCAGACGGGGTTGCAGATTTGGGTATCGTAGGTGAAAACGAGTTGGTAGAAAAGGACAAACAGGTAGAAACCATAAAGAAATTGGGCTTTTCCAAATGCAGGTTGTCGCTGGCTATACCCAAAGGGGAGGAATACCCGGGAATTAGCTATTTTGAAGGTAAAAACATCGCCACGTCTTACCCTAATATACTCAACACCTATCTGAAATCCAGAAAAGTAAATGCATCCATACACGAGATTAGCGGGTCGGTAGAAATTGCCCCCAGTATAGGGCTTGCCGAGGGCATTTGCGACATTGTCAGCTCAGGTTCCACTTTGATGATGAATGGACTTAAGGAGGTAGAGGAAATTTTCCGTTCGGAAGCGGTACTTATAGGTAACCCTGGAATGGAAGAGGTGAAGAAAAGTATTGTGGAGAAACTGCTATTCCGAATGAATGCGGTACAACAGGGAAAAGGCAATAAATACATACTCCTTAACGCTCCAAACGACTCTCTGGAAAAGATCATTTCCTTAATCCCAGGAATGAGAAGCCCGACCGTGTTGCCATTGGCAGAAAAAGGTTGGTCCTCCGTGCATTCCGTACTTAGCGAAGAACAGTTTTGGGAGAATATAGAGGAACTCAGGCAGGCCGGTGCAGAGGGAATCTTGGTAATACCCATAGAAAAAATGGTTCTTTAGTCAACCTTTAATTTTATCCAATCAGTATGAAAGTTCTGGTGACCCCCCCTCAAAGCCAATGGAAAAAAGCATTGGCCCGCCCTGTACACAAGACCAAGTCCATAGAAAAAATTGTCAAACCCATCATGCGCAAGGTGAAACGTCAAGGGGACAAGGCCCTAAGGAAGTTTGCCCTGGAATATGATCATGTGGAAATAGACCAATTGCTCGTCAGCAAGCAGGAAATTGCAGCAGCAAGGGAATTGGTATCGGAGGAGTTAAAAGCCGCTATTCTCAAGGCTAGACTAAATATCGAGAAATTTCACAGAGCCCAGGAAACTCCTGATCTGGAAATGGAAGTCATGGAAGGCGTGAGCTGCATGCGCAGAAGCGTACCTATACAAAGGGTAGGCCTTTATGTTCCAGGAGGCACCGCACCCCTTTTCTCAACGGTATTGATGTTGGGTATTCCTGCCCAAATTGCAGGCTGCAGGCAGGTGGTATTGTGCACTCCCCCCAACCCCGAAGGCAAAGTACATCCTGCCATATTATATACAGCAGAACTCCTGGGCATACATACTATAGTGAAAGCTGGAGGAGCACAGGCCATTGCGGCCATGACATACGGAACAGAGTCGGTGCCCCAAGTGGATAAGATCTTTGGGCCAGGAAACCAATATGTAACTGCCGCCAAGCAAATAGCAACAAAAAAAGGAGTTGCCATAGATATGCCGGCAGGTCCCTCGGAGGTGTTGGTCTACGCAGATGAATCGGCCATTCCTGAATTTGTGGCTGCAGATCTACTCTCTCAGGCTGAGCACGGAGTGGACAGTCAGGTGGTGCTGGTATGTACCACTGAAAAGCTAGCAAAGAAAATCCTCCAAGAGGTGGAGGAACAGGCAAAACTTCTCCCCCGCCATAAAATTGCCGAAAAAGCACTGGAAAACAGTGTCGCTGTCGTGTTAAACAACCCGGATAAGGCCGTAAACCTTATCAATGAATATGCCCCTGAACACCTGATCCTTTCTGTATCGGATGTCGATGAACTGATCCCACAAATTGTAAATGCAGGGTCTGTCTTTATTGGGAATTTCACTCCGGAATCTGCCGGGGATTATGCATCAGGCACCAATCATACCCTACCCACCAACGGATATGCCAGGAGTTACAGTGGGGTATCCTTGGATAGTTTCGTGAAAAAAATAACCTACCAGAAAATCACCGAAGAGGGATTGAAACAACTGGGTCCTGTAGTGGAAACCATGGCAGCCAACGAACTGTTGGAAGCGCATGAAAAGGCGGTAAGTATACGATTGGCCTATTTAAACCAACAAAAATAGCAAAATGGCATTTGAAGTCGAAAAATTACTAAGGCCCCACATCGCCTCCCTTCTCCCCTATTCTTCTGCCAGGGACGAATATTCCGGCACAGAAGGGGTCTTCTTAGACGCCAATGAAAACCCCATAGGGAGTATCACCCAAGAATCCTTCAATCGATATCCTGATCCTTATCAGAGGGAATTGAAAGAGGATCTGGGAAGGATAAAATCCGTCCCTCCTTCCCATATCTTTCTGGGAAATGGCAGTGATGAGGCTATTGATTTGTTATTTCGTGCCTTTTGTAATCCAGGCATGGACAACGTAATCCTACTTCCCCCGACCTATGGAATGTATGAGGTAAGTGCCAATATTAATAATGTTAATATCCAGAAGGTGCCCCTGACTCGTGATTTCCAATTGGATATTAAAGGGATAAAAAATGCGATAAACGAATTCACCAAAATTATTTTTATATGTTCCCCAAATAACCCCACTGGAAACAAAATGCGACGCGAGGATATCCTTCAGGTTGCCAAATGTTTTGAGGGGCTGGTGGTGGTAGATGAGGCCTATATCGATTTCAGTGATGAGGCCAGCTTTACAGAGGAAATGGAAAACTACCAAAACCTGGTAGTACTTCAAACATTTTCCAAAGCCTGGGGACTTGCATCCCTACGGTTGGGTATGGCATATGCTGCTCCCCAAATCGTAAGTATTCTTAATAAAATCAAACCCCCCTACAATATCAGTGGCTTGACCCAGAAAACGGTCTTGGCTGCTTTGATGAATTACGGTAGGGTAAAAGATATGGTAAGGGAAATATTGTCAAATAGGGAAGAACTCAATGCAAAATTGAAAGATTTGCCTGTGGTGATGAAGGTCTACCCTTCCGATGCCAACTTCCTTCTGGTCAAGGTGATGGATCCCAAAAGGATTTATGAATTTTTGGTCGAGAAAAAAATCATTGTCAGGGACAGGTCCAAGGTGACTCTTTGCGAAAATTGTCTGCGAATCACCGTTGGTACCTGGGAAGAAAACAAAGCCTTGATTGCTGCCATGAATGACTATCAATCCATAACTGCAAAAGCTCAGAAATGATGAAGAAGAAGATACTTTTCATAGATAGGGACGGAACTATAATCAAGGAACCCAAGACGGATTTTCAGGTGGACAGTTTGGAGAAATTGGAGTTTCTTCCAAAAGCTATCAGCAATTTGAGGAGAATTGCGGAAGAGACAGATTTTTTGCTGGTAATGGTCACCAATCAGGATGGATTGGGAACGGATTCCTTTCCCGAAGAAACCTTTTGGCCCGCTCAATATAAAATGCTAAAGACCCTGGAGCAGGAAGGTGTGATTTTCCATGCCATACATATAGATAAAACCTTTCCTCACGAAAATGCACCTACCCGCAAGCCCGGTACAGGGTTATTACTAGAATATTTAAATGGGGATTTCGACTTGGAAGGTTCCTACGTGATTGGAGACAGAGAAACAGATGTGAAACTGGCCAAAAACCTGGGCTCTGGATCCATCTATATGGGAGAAGAGAGGGTAGATGGTGCCACTCTGTCTACCACTAATTGGGATGAGATCTATCGCTTTCTTGCCCTGCCTTCCAGGACTGCGGAAGTGAATAGGTCTACCTCCGAAACCCAGATTTCAATTCAAGTGAATCTGGACGGTACGGGAAAAGCGGAAATCAACACTGGTATTCCTTTCTTTGACCACATGCTCGACCAACTGGCCAAACACGGTGGAACAGACCTCAGGATAGAGGTTAAGGGGGATTTGCACATAGACGAACACCATACCATCGAAGATACCGCCCTTGCCTTGGGAGACGCTTACCTTAAAGCCTTGGGCCACAAAAAAGGCATTTACCGATATGGCTTTCTACTGCCCATGGACGATGCCCTGGCGCAGGTAGCCATAGATTTTGGGGGCAGGCCTTGGTTGATCTGGGAAGCGGAGTTTAAAAGGGAAAAAATTGGACAGATGCCTACGGAAATGTTTTACCATTTTTTTAAGTCTTTTAGTGATACCGCAAAATGCAACCTTAATATCAAGGCTACCGGGGACAACGAGCACCATAAAATAGAGGCTATTTTCAAGGGGCTGGCAAGGGCCATCAAAATGGCAGTACAAAGGGATCCAGGTGCTTTGAATGCTTTACCAAGCACTAAGGGAGTACTGTAGATATGTCTTAGTGTGCAATCCATTCCTTCGAAACCATATCATTTAAAGCCTTACCAGGCAGGATATAGCATTTTCAATCTAAGCTAAGCCCAGAGGTTTTTTTTTGATTTTCTCGCTCCACAAGAGAAAGGAACGGGAATTTCAAATACCCACCTCAATCCTGACAGGAGTTGAATCTCCAAACCCGACTAAATGGACGGAAAACAAAGTTGGACGAAGGGAGTAGCAATACCTAATCGAACCTAAGGGATTAGCTTAAATACTGAACCAATAATTCAGTTTCATCACTAAGGCCCTCTGTTTGGAGGCAAAGGTAGAAGGGAAATAGTTGTCCGTGTAAACCATAAAAAAGTCGGAAACGGGAGCGTAACGCCATTGCAGTCTGGTGTTGATGTTTATGTTGTCAATTTGGTTGTTGTATTGCACAAATGTAGTCCAAAAAAGTGTTTTGGTAAAAGTGAGGTCCACCCTGGGGCCAAGCAATAGTAAATCCGCATCCTGCTGGGGAGCAGGAAGTCTGATCCTGGAATAACTCAAGTTCATGGAAATATTGGCTAAATACCCCAGCCTCCATTCTGTACTGCCGGAAAAGTTTGCCATGGTACCGTTGTAATACTCACCGACCTGCCCCACTCCAACAATGGCAAATACTTTCCTGGGGTCTGATCTCACATCAAAGCTCAAGAAATTGTTTCTGTAGTAGGTGCCTACTCCTAATGGCTCCCCTCCCATTCTGGTTGGATCGAAAGGAAAGAACAGGTAGGTGTATTGGTTGTTCATCATCAGGGTAAGCTCCGCAAAAGAATGTAGCTGCACCCTATAAAAGAGGGTATGCAGCTCATCCGTAATCCCCAGCTGCTCATTCCAAAGTGTTTCTGAGCGCAATCCCGGCCCGTGCCGGTTTACTTTTCCTTTTGAGGGGAAAAACTGCCATGCAATTTCCGGAGCCAACCTTTGGTAATTGTTCCTCGGGGTATACCCTACCAAAGGATTATAATTTTCACCAACATAGGAGTAGGCTAATCCAGCCGAGAAATTGGTATCGTTAAAACTAAGCTGGGCATGTGCGGTACCAGCATCCGAAGGGTTCTCTTCTTCAAAAGTCCTATGGTAAAAAAACTTCCCACTCCATTTGTTGTCGGCAGAAAACAGGTTGTAATCCAGTCCTGCCATGCGGTTATAATCTCCGTTTTCTACCGCTAACCCACCCTTTCCCATATCCATGGACTCCCTATTAATCAAGATAGCACCGATATTGGAGCGTTGAAATATTTTTTTCTGCAGCGCGGCAACGGTAAAGTTCTTCCCAGAAATTCCCCTGAGCGGATCATTTGCAGTATGCATATTCATCAAACCCACCCTCCAGTCATCGGTGAGTTTTCCGCTAAGTCTGGCGCCATATTGGATTTGGTTTTGTACGTTTTGTCCAGTATTCTCATCCCTGTCCACCCCTATCCTTCTGCTAAAAAACGGGCGGATTCGGTCTGTTCCAAAATCCGCAAATAGATCTGCATTTTCAAGAAAAAACTGCCTTCGCTCCGGGAAGAAAATTTCAAATCGGTCCAAATTGGTCACCTGCTCGTCCACCTCAACTTGGGAAAAATCGGGATTAAAGGTCAGGTCCATATTCAAGGCAGGCCCTAGGCCTACCTTCGCATCTCCCCCGAAGGTTGGTTTCAGGGGCTCATTCACTCCAGTCTGGAAATTCCTGTTGGTGCCCACTGCGGTGTAGGGTATAAGAGCGATGTTTGCCCCGGACTTTTGCAGGGGTTCAGAAAAAATGAGCTTTCGGGTAAATGCCACATTGGTGACGTTAAAGTTCCTTGGTATGGGTGCCCAGGTGCTTTTTTCTGTATATTCACTGTCTATCCTATAAAAGTTGACATTCCAGGAATTGCCCCCTTCCTTATAGCGCAATGTTGAAAAAGGTATGGCTATTTCGGCCACCCACCTGTCCTCATAAATTTTTGCGGCAGAAATCCATTTGTTGTCCCAGGCCAGGTTAAAATCAGTTCTATTTAACCCCCCATTCCCTATCATACCTTCCCTTTGCACTCCGTAGGGATTAATCCCGAAGAGATAGGCATTGGTGCCGTCATTAAAGGTGTCAAGGGTAATACTGAACCCATCGTTTTGGTTGCCCCTGAAGTCCCTTCTTAAAGATGTGCTAACATACCCATCCCGGGGTCCAAGGTTAAACATTACGGCTGCTATATAAAGGTACTTATCATCATAGGCCACTTTAACCTTGGTAGGAGCCATGGCCATTGATGTATCGGAAGGGAAAAACTGAAAAAAATCATCGGTCCAATGATCTTCCGTAGCCCATATTTCTTCGTTCAACATGGCATCAATAGCTATGGGGTGCTGAATTCGCTGGGCCTCCAGTCCAGGCAAAACAGGCCCCTTGCCCCAAGCCACCATCACCGATAGCAAAAATATTATCGATAAAGAAATACTGATTTTCATGGAGGTAGAATAGAAAATTGAAAGTAGTTTATTTCTTCAATTACCCGTTCTTTTTTTACACAATTGGTAAAAACACTCCTGAAAGGCAATAAAGAAGGCTACAAATCAATTGCAAGGTTTCCGCAATTTCCGTCTATTTTCCAAGGAGGGATTTTAAAATTGCCCTAAATTGCACTTTCGCCGTATTGGCCAAGTACGCTACAAACTTTATTTATACTAACCCAAGAATACAAGAAATGGACAACTACGTGATCGGTGTAGATTTTGGAACAGACTCAGTAAGGGCAGTTTTAGTGGATGCCACAAATGGAAAAACCATTTCCTCGGAAGTGTATCCCTATCCTAGGTGGAAAAAAGGGGATTTCTGTGACCCAAAGAAAAACCAATTTAGACAGCATCCTTCAGACCATATTGAGGGTCTCCAGCATTGCCTGCAGGCGGTGGTAAAGGAAAGTTCTATAGAAGCGAAAGACATTAAGGGAATTTGTGTGGACACTACCGGTTCCTCTCCCCTACCAGTGGACCAGAAGGGGGAGAGTTTAGCATTGTTAGATGACTATGCCCAAGACCCGGATGCCATGATGATCCTATGGAAAGACCATACTGCCATCCAGGAAGCTGATGAAATCAATCACCTAGCCAGAAACTGGGGCGGTGAGGATTTTACCAAATACGAGGGGGGGATTTATTCCTCGGAATGGTTTTGGGCCAAAATATTACATACGGTAAGAAAAAATAAAGCCATAAAAGAAAAGGCCTTCAGCTGGGTGGAGCATTGCGACTTTATCACAGGGATACTCACAGGCAAGAGGGATCCTTTGTCGCTCAAAAGGAGCAGATGTGCTGCAGGGCACAAGGCCTTATGGCACGAAAGCTGGGGAGGCCTACCTGACAAGGCTTTTTTGGAGCAGTTGGACTCTTACCTGGCAACACTCAAGGACAGGCTTTACACCAACACCCATACTTCAGACCAAGCCGCCGGCACACTTTGTCCCAAATGGGCGAAGATTACTGGACTAAGCGAAGAAACGGTGGTTGCAGTCGGTACCTTTGATGCCCATGCAGGAGCAGTGGGAGGAGAAATTACTGAAAAATCCTTGGTAAAAGTAATGGGGACCTCTACCTGCGACATCATGGTAGCACCCTACCAAGAATTGGGCAATAACCTAGTGAAAGGCATCTGTGGGCAAGTGGATGGTTCAGTGTTGCCAGGTGCCATTGGCTTAGAGGCTGGGCAATCCGGATTTGGGGATGTGCTAGCGTGGTTTAAAAATCTAGTTCAGGGGACTGTGGAAGAAATCATATTGCAATCTCCCTCACTGGATGAGGCGGGAAAAAACACCTTGATTCAGGAGTTGGAAGGTTCGTTATTATCCAGCCTTACTGCCAAAGCAGAAAAGCTCCCCCTGTCGGAAAACGATCCTTTGGCGCTGGACTGGATTAACGGCCGAAGAACCCCAGATGCAAACCAACAACTCAAGGGGGCCATCATGGGGCTTTCCATGGGTACAGATGCAGCTTATGTTTTTAAGGCCCTTGTCGAAGCCATAAGTTTTGGGTCAAAAAAGATCATCGATAGGTTCAGGGAAGAAGGCGTAACCATAGACTCGGTCATAGGCCTGGGGGGAGTCGCCAAAAAGTCCTCCTTTGTGATGCAAACACTC
This sequence comes from Pleomorphovibrio marinus, assembly GCF_003347495.1. Classification (GTDB taxonomy): domain Bacteria; phylum Bacteroidota; class Bacteroidia; order Cytophagales; family Cyclobacteriaceae; genus Pleomorphovibrio; species Pleomorphovibrio marinus. The sequence continues at coordinate 70,231 of NZ_QCXY01000007.1, read as the reverse complement.
TCGGAAGTATTGGATATGCCCATAAAGGTTGCCAGTGCTGAACAAGCCCCAGCACTTGGTGCTGCCATGTACGCATCTGTTGCAGCAGGAATTCACCCAGACTTGCCTACTGCAATTACTACTATGGGAAACGGGTTTGACAAGGTTTATCACCCAAACCCCGAACGGGTTCTGATTTATCAAAAACGCTATGAAAAATACCTGAGTTTTGGGGAATTTATAGAGTCCCACACTTTCGGTAACTAACCTACCATTTCCTGTTTTTTTAGGTCAAAAAAAATGTCGTCTAAAATTTAGACGGCATTTTTTTGTATAAAAAAGGCAAAATCCCTTAATACGGCCAAAATAGGCCTATTATCACTTTAGTTCACTAACGCTCAGAGGAATAGATCAGTAATTTAATTAATAATTACTTGCATGTTGAAATGGAAATCACTAAAATTAGCTAAATATTATATTTGGCCTAATTGATAAACAAAAAATAAAGCATGAGGTTGTTAAGGTATTATGAAGTTTAGGCCTTTCAGCCTTCCTTAATTCAAAATTAAACTTTACCGACATATTTAAAATCAATTTATCCCTACCAAAAAAAACATGTATGAAACATTTAAACTACTTCATCATTGTTTTGCTGATATTCACATCAGCGTGTTTGTCTCAAAGAGATTTCGTGGCAGAATATGACTACAACTACAGAGGTGCTTTTAAGAAGTACAGAACCTTTGGATTTGTAGAGGAAGAAGGAAGGAACACCAACGCTTATGGAGATGTCATTGAAAAGACCATCTCTTCCAGGCTGGGTTCTCAAGGCTTCAGGATGAAAGACAACAATCCAGACCTGCTGATTATTTACAAACTGTACCTTAGTGAAGTAAGATATAGAGGATATAACCAACCGGATTTTGATTTCTGGCTTAAGAAGCAAGGCATTGAACTACTAGAGGAAGAACCTGATAGCTTGGCGAGAGAAAAAATGAGAGAAAACTACAACAGTGTGAAATATACCCAAAACGATGGGATGCTAGTAGTTTTGGTCATCGACCACAAAAAGGGGAACACTGTTTGGCAAGGATACACATCTGCTTATTTTGATTACGACTCTCCTAATATCCACATTGACCTGACCAGGGCTACCTACAAAGTGATGGATCAATTCAAAATATTAACGAAAAATTAGGATATTTCCTGTAGAAATTATTTGTGTATGGGGCAATTGGCAACTCCTTATTTGTTCCTGACATATACTAACTTATACTTTCCTCTCTGGTTTTCCCTCTCTTCCACTTCAAATTTGTCAATGGAACGGATTAGAGGTGTAAGTTTGGGGAAACCATAGTTTCTTGCATCAAAGTTAGGCTGCTTTTTTTGGAGTAAATTACCTACGTCTCCCAAAAATGCCCAACCATCGTCATCCCCAAGGTCATTAATGGTACTGGCGATTAAACGAATGAGTTTAGGACTTACTTTGTCCAACTCCTTACCTTTCCCATCCTTTTCCTTAATTTCAGCCTCATCCTGTCTGAGAATTTCCACATAAATAAATTTATCACAGGCCACGATAAAGGGATCGGGAGTTTTCTTCTCCCCAAGACCTATCACCATCATTCCGGCTTCCCTTAGCCTGGTGGCCAACCTGGTAAAGTCACTATCACTGGAAACAATGCAAAACCCATTGACCTTGCCCGAATACAGGATATCCATTGCATCAATGATCATGGCGGAATCGGTAGCATTTTTCCCTGTTGTATACCCGTATTGCTGCATGGGGTTGATGGCGTTTTCCAACAACACGTTTTTCCACTTGCCTAAATGGGGTTTGGTCCAGTCCCCATAAATCCTTTTGACAGTTGGGTTGCCATATTTGGCAATTTCCTCCATCATTTCTTTTACGTGGTTGGCTGGGATATTGTCCGCATCTATCAGCACTGCCAAGTTTATATCTTTATTCATGGTTTGGGCTTGAAAATGAAGGGCAAAGATAGGCAAATTTACGTTCAAGCCCATCCTTTCAACCGAGCATAGTTCAGAAGGAGTGGGATGATCTACATAAAAGCTGTTTCTTGAAGGTACATGACCAACACGGAGTAAAGGTGTTATCCGCAAAGAGGAATCAAGGAATAAAAAAACTCTGTACTACCTTACTAAATCAGCAGTGCATCCTGTAATTACCAATCAAAAATTATTCAGAAGTAGTGGAGGCTTGGGCAAGCTCATCCAGGTTTAAGATTTCCATCAATCCTTCGTCTATATACTCTGTCAAGGACTCACCCTCCATTCTCACCTTGACGGAGTCAATGTTGAGGGAAATGTTAATATAAGAATCCAATAGGGGAATTACGGCCATAGAGGCACTGATACCTAAAACCAAAATCACAAGCAATTTTTCCATAGCCCTACCATTTTGGTTTCAAATTACAAAATTGTTTTAGGTAAAAAAAGAGGATGGGCGGTAATTTTTTAATTTATATTAAAAAATTGGGTATCGATGTGTTTATAATTGTTTTTTAGTTTTGGTTTTAGGGTATCTTCTTCCCCCAATTATAATTTTAATAGGGCATATAGGGCTGTCAATTCCTATCCCTTCCTAAGGACACCTCGTAATTTTCAGGGTTGCCTGAAATTTTCAAATTTACAAAACGGATACGGCGATTCTGATCCCTATAAACAATGGCATCTTCTTGTTCTGTATCTATCTCTTGCCTATTTCTTCCTGCAAAAAGAGAACGGAAGCCTACCTGAGTCACCATGCCCAAGGGCACCCTTATAAAATAGTCCATATTCAAATCCAAACTCTGCCGCCCGGAAAGTTCAATGTAACCCAGGCTAGAATTGATGTTCATATTGGGAATATGCAACACCCCATCTTTAAGATCCATTTTGTTTTGTAAGGTATCAAACCTCACCATCATCAGGTTCTTGTCTTTAAAATAGGTGGACATGGCTTCCAAGGGGGTGAAATTGACCAAACTGCCTTGGTAGACGGTGAGATCCATATGGGCTTCACTCTTTTCAATGATGGGAGTCAGGTCCGGATGTACCAAAAACTTGCTTTCTATTGTCCCGCTCACCCTTCCATGCAAATTTTCATTGATCATCACATCCTGTCCAAAATTGTCGAACTTCACCATGAGCTTGTCTATATCCAGCTTATCCGCTTTCATGGTACTATGGAAATAAATGTTTTCAGGATCGGAACCATTAAAGTACCCTGACATGCCTAAACTTCCATCTGCCACTTTCAGGGACAAGCTGTCCACATACAGATAATGGTCACCAGAGGTTCGGGCATTTGCATATACGTCTTCTAGCCAATAGGAATGGTAGTTCATCCTCCCTATTTCAGCTTTAAAATTCATATCAGAAAAAGGAAGCTCAAAGATATTAAAGGTATCTGCGTGGTTTACCTCGGCGGTAGACTTTGGGTCATAGTTCATCAGGGCATCCAAGTCAAGTGCCTTTGCCCTGAGATGGAAGGCATTAGGTCGCGACTTTTGTGTAATGTCCTCTCCCGCAAAATAGGCCAAGTCTACCTCAAAATCACTTTGCCCCATTCTGCCACCAAAATTCTCCATCAGCACGTTTCCATCTTCAAAATGAAGCCTCCCTCTAAATTCCTCCAATTTCAGGGGGTGTACGTTCAGCTTACCCTGAAAATGATCAATTAGTAAGTCTGCGGACCTAAAAATAGAATCATAATGCAAGTCCAACTTACCTTTGATCAATAAATTACTTATCTCCTCATCCCGATAATCGTCCGGAAGGTAATTTTGTCCCTGATACGTCAACAAATCCAATACCCGAATATAATTCGACCTAAGGTCGAATTCAAAACTGCTGTCCCCTTTTGGAACTTCCATAAACCACTTGGGGTAATTCGAAAACAAGCCAGTAAAGTGAAAATCGGTGGTGTCCAAGTTACCATTGAAGTCCTCTACTGACAAGTCCGTATCGGTAATGGTGATAAGTGCATCAAAATCGTGAAACTCGTGGGGATAGTTCTTTAACTTGGCATGAAAATCATCAATCCTCAATTTACCCTTAGGGAGGTATTCAAACTGGGTAAATTCATTTGCAGAACCTTCAAATGCCAACTTCACCTCAAAATTGCTGATTAGCTCATCGGAAAGAGCCATCAATACCGAATCATGGGAGAGCAATTGCTGAACATCCACCTTGTTGGACTTGGCGTTTAGTTCGGCAGTTATAGGTTTATCCCATCCATGAAAAACGGCCGGGAAGTCACTCAGATTCCCAGCGAAGGAAAAATCAGAGTCGCCTATGGTAAAGGACAACCCATCCAATTTGATTTTTCCCTTTTCCATGACAGCATGTCCATTCACGTTATTCACCGGAAATGGATAATCGGGAATAACAAAGCTGAGGTTCTTAATGGTAAGCTCGCTGTCAAGTCCCTCTTTGAGTTGCGCCAACCCCTGTTCCGGCATGTCCAAATCCACCAACTCATCAAAGTCCATGTCCAAAAGGATATTCCCCCTTAGACTTTGCAGCCCTTCTATCTCAAAAAACTGACCCAAAAACTGTAGGTCCAAATCGGCGTGAAGATTTACCTTAATATAGGGATCCTCAAAATTCCTGATTACCAGTCGACCCTGGAAGACCCCTTCCTCCGGTTTGGCATAGAAATTCTGCAGCCGAAGTTCGGAACTTTGCAGGGTACGCTCCTTGCCATTGGTGAAATACCCTGCGAAGCGAAGGTCGTCCACCCTTTTTTCCACCGCCGTATTTACAAAATAGGCATTATCACAACCAAACTCCACCGACACAGCTGGCATTTGGCCATCTGCCATTTTTCCCCTGATGGTACCAAGAAAATAAATCTGTCCCTCATTCTTGTAGCGTTTTAGGGTTTCGGCAACTTCCGAAGGGGCAAAAGCAGCAAAAACATTGAAATCGGGTTTTTCCCCATATAATTTAAGGTCTGTATTCAGGTCGTCTTTTATATCTACCTTCCCCTCCAGCGTGAACAAAGAAGCCTCAAGCCTTAGCTTGGAGGGCAGTATAGTCAATACTTCCAAGGTTTGGTGGTAATCCATTTCCCAGTCCAAAACCAGGTGCTTTTGGGAGAAAAAAGAGGGTTTCCCATTCGTAATGACATCCAATACCATATCTGATTCTACATCCAAATAGACATGGTCCTTTATCAGTTTCACCTTTGCCCCAAGGTTGCCAATGTTAGTGATGATCTCTTGCTGGGTAAGTTCATCGAAATAGGAAATAACAAAATTATCCAACCTGAAATCCTGCAAATCAAATTCCAATTCCGAATCCTTCTCTGCCACGTCCTTTTCTGTTGGCGATAAGTTTTTTGCGGTGACCAAGTTAATTTGCCCGGCTCCGTCTTTCCTTATGTCAAGATGCCCATTGGCGATTTTTATCCGCTTAATTTGAAAGTCTCCCTTCAAAATACCGATAATGTCAAACCCCAAATATAGGTCTTCCGCCTCGTAAAGGGCCTTGCCTGATCTTTCCTTGTTTGGATAAAAACTTACCCCCCTTAAATCAATGGAGATATATGGAAACTGGGCAAAGGGAGAAATGTACGAATCTTCCACCACCAATTCCCCGACAAATTGTTCATTCAGGCTTGCCAATGCCTTTTGCGTCAAGACCTTTTGGTTTTTGTAAATACCGATCACCGCCCCCACAACCCCTACTACAAGGATAAAAAAAACTATTGAAACCCCTATTATTACTTTTTTCATTTTTTCGCTCTGGCTAACCCAAGCTAATTAACGTGAATGTTCGAAAGATGATTGCAAATCAAGCAAGATTTATGGATAATTAATAAGCATGATACTATTTTGTGGACCAGGAAGAGAAGGTTTTTTGTTAGCGGTACCCAACAGTAATAATTAGCCTGCCAGGATTTTCCTTCCTGCATCCAATAAACAGACAGCGGTAATTGGAGCGCTCTGAATGCCCCTAAAAAATTTCTGGAAAATACCTACGGATATTAATGTGAACCCACTAAACTTTTTTTAGAACCTCACTAGCCTCGATAAAGGCTGGATCGATAGTGATCCCTGAGCCAGGACCAGTAGGAACCTTTATAGTTCCGTCCGGCAATAGCCGTAGGGTGGATGTGGGACATTCCAAGGGAATATCAGTATATCCCTTAAACTCAATATGTGGACCGGAATTCGGGATGGCCGAAACAAAATGAAGCATATAAATGTAATCAAATCCACCGGAAAGATGCGGAGTGCAGATCTTTCCCATCGCATGAGCCATTTGAGCTACCTTCATAGACCTAATCATCCCGCCAAAGTAAAATTGATTAGGCTGCACGATTTCGAGTCCATTATTTGCCAACAGCCACCTAAATCCGTAAATACTGTGTTCTTGCTCTCCTCCTGCCACGGGAAGGGTCAAGGCATCATTGACCATTTTGGTGCCATGATGCCAATAACAGGGAGTGGGCTCTTCAAAATACTTGTAACCGTATTCTTCCAATAATCGACCTACCCGTATGGCCTCATTAGGATCCTGGTAATAGCCGTTTGCATCTGCGTACAGAGGCATATCATCCCCAAAAGTCTTCCTGATTAAAGGAATAATCTGTTCAGTTCTGCCCTCAGGTCCCTTAGCGTCCAGGTCATTGGTCATGAACATCAAAGCACCCACTTTGATTTTTACTGCCTGGGCTTGGTATTTCTCCACTTCCGCTTTGATCAACGCCACGGATTCCTCTACGGGTTTTTCCCTAAACTCCGTGGCCTGGTAAACGGGTACGTGGGTATTATGAATGCTTCCAATCAATTCGCCTATGGGTTTGTTAGCTATCTTGCCCATCATGTCCAAAATGGCAAACTCCACAGTGGCCAGGGGGATACCTATGGGTAAGGGCAGGTACCTGTAATTCATGTTGTAGATAAGGGCTTTTTCCACAATTTCATCTAATCTCCTTGCATCCAAACCCACAAACATGCTTTGAAGGTGGTTCATCAAAATCGAGTAAAAGGTGTTCATCATACCGTGAGCCACCGAGATGCCCTCGGCCCCATCTTGGGAACGCACCCTGCACATAAAAGTCCGGTTGTTTTTCAGGAGCTCCACCGAAGAGATGATCACGGGCTGATCGAAAAGTTCTTTTTTAAAGACAGGTTGCCGAAGAATTGCATCCAATTTTTGGTAGTTGGGGTTTTGGTCCTCGGCACAAGGGTTGTTTACAAATTGATTAGTTCCAAACCCCTGGTAGGGTGCTGCCATGGCCATTCCTCCCACCAGGGCTTTGTTGATAAAGCTTCTTCGGTTTCTGTTCATTATTCTGGGTTTTTTGTGATTTTCCAAAAGTTAACCATTTTAGCAATATCATCCAGAAACTTTATGCAAAATCCAATGGTTTATCTGCTCAGGAATATCCTTATTTACAGAAAATGGCACACCCTTACAAATCCACTCTCTTTTTGTCCTCCTCTGAAGCAGATTCCACTTTGATGGCCTTCATTTTTGAGTGCCCGAACCTTTTGATGTAATTTATCCTAATCCCTCTCATTCTTAAATAAAGGTCAAAATTAGTGGAGAATGAAGGGTAAGGTAATTCGGTGGCTAAGAAGAAATTTTGGGTATTTAGGATGTCGGTCACGGATAGGTTTATAGTTCCCTGGTTGGCTTTCAGTTGTTTCCTTATCCCAAAGTTTATCACGGAAATAGGGCTAAACCTCCATATACCCATGTTTCTTCTCGAATCATAAATCCATACCATTTCCCCTGACCATCCATTTCCCATATCAAAAGAGTTGTTAAGGTTAAAATGCAGGTTGTAAATGGTATGCCAAAGGTAAGCCCCCATATGTGAGGCTTTCATGTGGTTGCGCTGAAGTTGCACGGTGGACTGTAGGTCCCAAAAAGGGGTAATTATCCAAGGGGCATTGAAATTTAGGCTGGAAATTTCATGGTGTTCCAAATTTTGCGAATTGTAGATGACCACATCCCGCTGTGGATCGAAGCTGGGTTGATGCCGGACAAGAGAATTTAATAGATGGGAGTGTTCAATGCCTAGGGAAGCGTTTTTCCACTTGAGCGTGAAGTGGTAATTGTTTATAACTGCGGGTAAGAGTTCGGCATTACCAAAAAAATGGGAGTTTTCATTGAACATAAATACGGCAGGCACCAATTGGTTTAGGGTGGGTCTGTTAATTCGTTTAGCATACCCCCCCATCAGACCAAGATGCTCTCCAATGCTCTTCTCCAATGACAAATTGGGGAAAAAATTCCCAAAATCCCTGTAAATATAATTACTGACCTCCTCTCGCTGTATGTCGGTTATGGTGTGTTCATATCTTAATCCAGCATTTAGATTGAACCCAGGTACCGGTGACCAATTCCCGCTCATATATGCCCCCGCAACTTCCTCTTTCATAGTGGCCCTCATGCTAATCGCAGGAATCGGCAATTTGTCTGGCTCTTCTCCTTCGAATGCATCCACCGTGTTTTCAAAATTCATCCACGTTTTTTTTATTCCTACTCTGAGTATTAAGTGCTTAAACTGGGTGGTTTCGAAATCCATAGAGGCAATATGAAAGCTCATGGGGGTATCGCTATCAATGCCCATTTTTACCCTTTCAGATTTACCACTTCCATACTGCCGAACATGGTCGTAGGTAGAAGGTGCATTCATCCCAAGATTCAAATAATCGTAATCCAAGCGGATCAGGTGCTTTTCTTTTATCCTCTTAATATAATGAAGATGGGCATTTAAATTATGAATATTCTTTCTATCTAAATAATTAAGACGGGTAGAAAGCATGGAATCTGCTGCTTGATAAAAAGAAATCCCTAGGTTATCCACAGGTTGAAAGGAATTGTTGAAACTAAAAATAGCTCCCACCGATGCATTATTGTCAAAGGATTTTTCAATAGCAGCCCTGAATTGTAGTGTTTTGTTGGATTGTATCCTTTCCACTCCACTCTTAAAATCCACTGGAATCGAACTGGATGGCCGAGCCATAAAAGCGTTATCAAAAACTTGAATGTTTCTTAAATGATTGTAGGAGGAATTTACATTGATCGCCCATTTTCCTCTTCTATGACTTATACTGCCATTGGCACCGAATAATTCTCTCCTCAATGCCCCTACCATAATTCCCATATCTCCAGAGGTACCTTCATCCAAATTTTCCTTCATCACGATATGGATGATGCCACCGGCTCCCTCCGCCTCCATGTGTGCTGGAGGGTGAGTAATGAGTTCTAGCCTTTCGATATTGGCCGCACTCATGCCTTCCAGGAGTTGCAATAGGGTAGCAAGCGGCATTCTGTTGATTACATCGTTGATCATCACCAACACTCCATCTTTTCCATTTAGGGAAAGATTGCCCTGCTGTGCGTTTAAAAACACACCCGGAGACCTGGACAATACCTCCAAAACCGTGGCACCGGCCATAGTGATGCTCTCCTGCACATTGACCACCAGCCTATCCGAATGCTTTTCCACCAAAGGTTTTTTGGCGGACACGGTTACTGTTTCTAATTCAGTCTCACTTTCGGAAAGTATGATGGGAGCCAGCTCCGGGTTGGGATCACTTCTGGAAATGGATTGAAAGAAAGGAGAATAACCTAAAGCAGATACCACCAATAAACATGTTTCACTCTCCTGGTGGTAAAGCTGAAAACGCCCCTTATCATCCGATACATCACCCTTTAGCATAGTCGAGTCCCCTACAGACAGCAGCATCACATTGGCAAAAGCCATAGGCTCTCCATGGGTATTTTGGACATGCCCCGATACTTGAATTTGGGCATAGGTGTCAAAATAAAAAGTAAATAGCAGGATGAGAATTACTTGGCATTTCATGGTTGCAGATGTTTTGAACTGCTCCCCGTTACGAAAACAGCCTTCTTACATTCACTCCCAAGGTAAGCTTAAACCCGGTTTAGGGGTTAGCACATATATTCCATTGATTCAAACAATTGTTTCAATTTGAGCTGAGACCCAATTTACCTGCGTGGTGAAAAAAAATCATCAAAAAAAATGAACACCACGGTATCCTTTTCTCACACCACCCTCCCATCCTCCAGATGGATGATCTCATCGGATCTATCCGCCAGGTCCTCGTCGTGGGTCACCATGATCATGGTCTGCTCCCCTTTGTCTATGATCTCCCTAAAAATCCCAAACGCTATCTGTGTGTTTTTACTGTCCAGATTCCCGGTGGGCTCATCACACATGATCAGGAGGGGGTCATTGATCAGAGAACGGGCTATGGCCACTCTTTGCTGCTGACCACCGGAAAGCAAACTGGAACGCTTTACCGCCTGATCCTCTATATCCAGCATTTTGAGCAATCCATAGGCTTTTTCCTCAATACTTTCCTTGTCATGGGTTCCCCGCTTTAAAGCAGGAAGCATCACATTATGCAGAGAGGTAAACTCAGGAAGCAGGTAATGGAACTGAAACACAAAACCTATATGTTCGTTCCTGAAATTGGACAACCACCTGTTGCTTTTGCCTTTTAATTCTTCCCCATCTACTCTTATGCTCCCGGAAAATTCCGTGTCCATGGTGGAAAGCAAGTATAGAAGGGTTGATTTTCCACTTCCCGACTTGCCGGTAATGGTCACCAACTTCCCCTTTTTTATGGCAAAGGTGATATCCTTTAGGACATGGAACCTGGAAGGTTCCAAAAAGTATTTATCCACGTTGTTTACCTCCAGAATGTTCATTTTATTAACCTCTCAATATGGAAATTGGGTCCACCTTAGCTGCCTTTCTGCTGGGAAAATACCCGGCCAAAAAGGTGGTAATCAAGCCAAAGGTAAATCCTGCTATATAATACACCGTCTCGAAACTCACCGGCAAATGATCCAGGGTAACCATTACATCACTCTCAAAGGGCATGGTAGAAATGGCATAGGCGATCAGAAAACCGAAAATCAACCCAAAAACGGAACCAAAAGCCCCAATAAGTAGTGCCTGGAACAAAAACACATACCTTACATCCGTATCGGAAAAACCCATGGCTTTAAGGATGGCAATGTCCTTCATCTTCTCGTAAATCATCATGGTAAGGATATTAAATATCCCAAAACCAGCTACCAATAAGATGGTTATGGCCACACCATAGACGATCATTGACCTAAGTGCCTCTCCTTCCAGAAGAGTAGAATGATCCTCCTTCCAATCAGAACCTTGATACCCAAAACGCTTTTTCCATTTGTTTAACATTTGGGGAGCCAAGTCCATGTCATGGAGTTTGGCTTGTATATCGGTAATGTAGGAGGCAGGAACCCCCAGAAAGCGTTGCACGGTGGCCAGTGAGGCATAACTCTGTTGCCTGTCTATATCGGTAAGCCCTGTTTTAAATAGCCCAATCACCACAATGGAAAAGGTGCCACCTGCCTCGGTGGTCAAATTCAGCCTGTCCCCCACCGACAAGTTTAGCCGATTGGCAAGTCCCTCCCCCATCACCAGGCTGTTTGGAATGGTATTCATCTCCCTAAAAGAGCCTTCCACCAACTTTTCTTCAAGATTGAAAAGGCGGTTTTCGTTGTCAAAGTCTATGCCGTTTACCAGTCCATTGATGGCATTGGACCCATACCTGTAAAAAACCTGTGACTTCACCGAGCCAGCCACTGCATCTACCTCTTGAAGTTGGGAAATTTCCTGGATTGCCTGCCTGGCATCCTTAAGGTTGAGTTGTACATCCCTTGGCCGTACGTTGTGGACCTCATTCTTCCAGTCGGGATATTTTCGGTCTAGGATGGTTGTCTCCGCAATTGTGGGCTCGTTGTAGAGGCGGAGGTGGGGAGAATGTTCGAAGGTGATGTCCATCATATAATTATTGGTGCCCATGATAAAGGAAACCATAAATATGAAAACCGCTATCCCAAAGGCCACTCCCACGGTAGCCACAATGGTTTGCCTCAATTTGGACCGGATATGGACCATGGCAATGGAGACGGAAAGCTTTACATCTTTTAGCGTAGCCATAAACCAAAGGGATTAATTTTCGGGAAGCTTTAGTAGGTCTCCCTCCTTCAGGCCTTCCAGTACCTGTATCGAATTTCGGGAAAGGATACCTGTCTTCACTTTTCTTTTCTCATTGGAGACCATAAGCACCGTATCCCCATCCATCAGATAATCCCTTGGGATGACCATTGCCCCCTCTGCTGAAGCTACCAGGATATTTGCCTCTACGGATCCCTTTGGAAAAAAGGGACCTACCCCATCCACCTCTGCTTCGGCCAAAAAACTTCGACTCTCCTCATCCATTACCGCATTGATTTTAGTGAGCTGTGCCTCAAATATTTCTCCCTTTGCGGTTTCTGTTTCGAAGTATACTTTTTGCCCCAGCTTTACTTTGCCGATGTCTCTTTCATCCAGCAGCAATTCCAGCATAAACTCCGTTGGATGACCAATCAGAGCCAACTCCCTTAAGGCCGGTACAGTCTCTGCCGATTTATGGGGAATGGCATGTACCTTTCCTTCAAAAGGACTTCTTATCTCATCCGAATCCCCAGTCTGTGTCATCCCGGAAAGCTGCTGCCGAAGGCCCAGTTCCCTGTCCCTGAGGTCTTCTCTCAAATTTTCCAGCCTATGCTTTATACCTTCCACATTGCTACGACTCTGCGAAGCTTTCAAAGCCGCTTCACGGGCACGTTGTACAGATACTGCACCTTCCTTCGCCAAAGCGGCCAAGTCTTCTGCATCTTTGGTATCCAAGGCATATTGTTCCTCCGCCTGATTCAATTGCGCTTGAAGTTCATTAATTCTTGACCCTGATGCATCCTGTTGATTGCTAACCCTTTGAATTTGTTCTTTCAAGTATTCACGTTGCCGCCTTTCGCCTTCAGCTCCCAATACCAGGATCAAGTCCCCGGCCTCCACTATATCCCCTTCCTCCACCGCTACTTCCCAAATTTGTTGGGACTTCGACGCCTTCAAGTACCTATATCCCTTGGGCATCAGTTTTCCTGAGGCATATACCCCTTCTTGGATATCCTGAAGCCGAACTTCATAGGTTTCCTGCTCCTCTGCACAAGAGAAAAAGAAAAGTACACCAATGGCCCAAAGAACAAAAGGACTATAACTTGTTGACTTTTGCATGTGTTTATCATTTTTATTATCGGTCATAATTCGCCCCCTACCGTAACCCATGGTAGCCTGCCCCGTTCCCAGCCAGCTATCGAGATTCAGGGAACTGGTTTGGGAGGAATGGCATATACTTTATATTCATTTCTCCAGGTGTCGCTTGCCTCCTGTTCAACTTCACAATAGTCCAAGTAACCCAGGTTTTAAAACTGACCACTTAAATAGGCCATCTCCACAGTTTGAATATGGTAATCAAGCTTACGCTGTAGATAATGCTCCAGAGCTTCCATCATGTCTATTTGAACCTGCCGGAAGCTTGCAACATCAAGACGCTCCTTCTCCAGTTGCAACCTGGAGAGCCTTACGTTTTCCTCTGCCAAAGCCAATTCCCTCTCAGCAGTAGCAAGGGAGGTTCTTGCCTGCTCCACCCTGGCCTTAACCTCCTGAAGACCATGGTTTTCTTTAGCGAGAAATTCTTCCTTTGCCAATTCCTGCCTTTTCCATTCCATTTTTTTGCGCGTGGGTTCGTGAAAATGCTTACCCATTGAAAATAGGGGAAACTGTACCTGAAGCCCCATAAACCCTACCGGAAGCCAATTTTCACCTGCCCCTATTCGCAAACTTTCCCCAAAATACATCTGATTGTAAGCGGCTCTTAGGCGCAACACCGGCAGCCATGAATTTCTTGTCCCCTGATATTCTTCCTTTCGCAGCAAGGTCATTGCCTGCTGATGGGCAAATCCGGGAAAGTCCCCTTCAGCTGCCATTTCTGGTAAAGTTTCTATTTCAGAGGACTCAATATATAAAGGTTGATCTAAGGGAAAGCCCATCCAAAACTTAAGGTCGTTTTCGGCCATTTCCTTGTCCCATTTGCGATTCGCTAATTTTTCCCGGTATTTACCTAAAATCACCTCAGATTGGTTAAGCGTAATCTGGTCTATACGGCCTTTTTCCAAAAGCTGACCCAATGACCTATGGATTTCCGAATAATAGGCTTCAGCGTTAGCCAGGTTCTCCAAACTTTCTTCCTGTAAGATAAGCGCCCGATAGGCAATATGGACATGTTTTACCAAGGAACTTTCAACTACCTCCCTTTCGTGGGCTTTTGCGGACGAGGTAAGTTTGGCAAGCTTTACTCTGTTCATTGCCCCTGGATCCAATATATTCCAACTCGCCTGAAAACCCGCCTCCCCCATCCATGGGGTGCCGAACCTCACTGGGAGCACCTCCCCAGGTTGCCCCACTATTTCCCCCGGGACGGCTAAGACCGGAATCCTCCAATAGTGCTCCATATTTCCAGAGGCATACAGTTCGGGGACCATGAAGGCTTTGGATTCCCTTTCCCCTAGGTGGCTTAATTCCTCTTCCAAATGCTTCAGTAAGAGGGATTGGTTGTTTTCCCTAGCATATTCCACACATGCAGCTAAACTGAATCTTTGTCCTTGTGCCAAAGGAATGCTTCCCCAGAAGATTAGGAGGAATACCAAAAGTTTAAATTGGAATGTGAGATTTTTATTGTTCATTATAAAAAGAACTTAAATGAAACAAATTTTCAATCCTCCACCTCTGCTAGTGCAATGGCTTTTTCCCAACCTTGCAAATAACTCTTATTATCCCTTTTTGATTGATTTTCTGACTGTTGTGACCTCATACTGGAAAGTTCTGCCATTCGCAGGTCAGGTCTGTCCCTAGGAATTGTGTTCAATGACAAAGGCATGTTTACTTCTCGATCTTTCATTTCTCAGGTTCATTTTCAATTAAATTCTTCCATCTCTCCATAATAATTGGCATTTCGGCCAACAGCAAACGATAAAATGAGGACACTTTTTCTAAATCATTGGTTGCAATTCCCTCCTCTTTTTTCAAGGTCTGGATTTCATCTAGCATTCCCCAAAACAGCTTGAATCGGAAGGAAATATTCTCCAAAGAAATCCATTTGTCAAAATCCACTGAAAAATAGCGTTTCCTCTTACCTCCCTGGGTTTTGAAATCTACTAATCCAATGGAAATCAAATAGTTGATTGCATTAGAAACCGCGCTTTTACTCATCTTGAAATAGGCAACTATTTCTTCGAAAGTCCCTTCTTTATCGCAAAACAACAGGTACACGAGTACCCTTGATGCCGCGGGAGTGAGTCCCAGTTTTTCCATTATCACTCCGTGCTCTTCAATTTTCTCTCTGAACTTTTCCAAGTTAAAATTCTAGTCGATTAAGGTTTGTCCAACAAATGTAGGTGATATTTTTTATGTTCTCAAATTTAAGAACCAAAAAAACTTTATTGGGATACGAACCAATTTAAACCCTAGACCACTTGGATTCGAATGCACAAGCTTTCTCCGAAAATTTCCACCGAGCTTTCCATTGATAGGTTTTTGGCCACCTTTTAAATCCGCTTTCAAGGGCATAGATCAATCGTAACACCCATTTTTTTTCACTGGGCTGCCATCCCCCGTTGGGGTCCAAAACAATCTCACCTGAGTCTCCATCAGCAGTGCGAACCAAATAACTGCCACTTACCTTCCCACAACTGGGATGTCCAAAAATCTCGAACTTCCCTTCCACTGTCTGTCCACCCTCCATGTTCGCAAAATCCGGAAAGGCAGGACGGAATCCCATTTTGTAGGAGAGACTGCCTTCACAAACTTTTATCTCCTCTATTTCCCTAAATTTCCCCATTTCCTTCCAAAGGGTAGTTTGGATAGGGTTTAGTCCATCAGGCCCCAACCCCCCCTTAAAATCTGGGTTAAGGGTAAGGATAAATGGGAGATTGGAGTACCTGGAGAAATACATCCAACTGAAATCTAAAGGTAATGGGAGTTTGTCCATGCTGTGGCTTTTCCCATCAATGCGTATGTGGTAGTTGGTCTTTTTTCGGCGGACAAAATAGAACTCATGTAGCCAGATCAGTGGCATGGCAGAGGGGTGCTTCGCTGCCATACCCATAGGTGCCAGCAACCCAAATGGCTCCCTAGATTTGGGGTTTTGTTCATGGATCATTATTTCAACGAGCCTTCCAAACCTATCCTTAAAAACGATATCAACACTTACACCAGCCTCCTGAATGTCAAAAAGGGAGGAAGAAAATTCCGTTTCCTGCATCAGGTTCAAACCCTTCCCTGCGATATCGTATTTATCCGGGTCAGGACTTAGGGAGGGGGCATGGTAAACATCCACTTCTTCGTCTTTCCTCCAAGCGATCACCAAAAGCCCTTTTCCCATAACCTCGTCCTCAAAAAGCTGAGGCTCAAACCCCAGGTAAACCGAGTCAGGGTCCTTATTGAAATTCACCAGCAACAATCGCTTCAAAGGTTCCACATTTAAGGTAAAAGGATTCAGGGAGGCCCTTGATTTTTCTGGGGGGAGATAAGAAATAGAGTTTTTCAATGTTTAGCTATTTGATGGTAAAAGGCCTTTATTTAAAATGGATCTACAGGATAAAATTTAGATTTATCCCTCTCCAAAGGTAAATAAGTAGTTAAAAATAAAATCAGGTAACTGGTCAATGGGTTTTATGATTTTAATCATGATAAATAAATGGAACATTGGGTAGAATAATGACAAAGGAAACTGCCCTAAAAAAAATTAATTAGGCTATATTAACAGAAAAAAGAATGATGCAAAATAAGTCCACAATTTTGATGCTGCTTCTTGCCCTATTGGCAGGCCCACTATTTTCCCAGTCCCAAACCGGGGACCTTATTCGAATTATGGTTAGCCCCTCCAAAGAAGGTATGGTCTATGGTGTCAACGAAGATATCCAGTTTGACGTGGGAATATATCAGTACGGGCAACTTGTGAAAAACGCGGAGATCAATTTCGAGTATGGTCCTGAAATGATGGAACCCACCAAGAAAGGGACAATGACTTTAAAGGATGGAACTGGGCAAATCAAGGCGGGCAAAATGACGGATCCTGGCTTTATCCGCTGCAAAATCACATTTAAAAACGAAAAAGGCTCCTATAGTAACACGGGCACCGCCGGCGTGGACCCGGAAAAGATACAACCCACCATTCCTTACCCCGATGATTTTATGGATTTTTGGAAGGGAGCCATCAAGGATATGGAAAACCTGCCCCTCACTCCTACTCTTACCCTGATGCCGGAAAAAGGAAACCACCACTCGGATGTTTATCACGTCAGTTTTAGAAATGCCAATGGCTATATCTATGGAATTCTTACCAAGCCCAAAAAAGCAGGCAAATATCCGGCACTCCTTGTAGTGCCCGGCGCAGGTGTCAGGCCCTACCAGGCCGCCCACACGGAAAAGAACCTGATCACCCTGCAAATAGGGATCCATGGGGTGCCCGTAAACCAATACGACTCCCCCTTGTACAGCCACCTAGCTTCAGGCCCATTGTCGGGATACAACACCATAAACATGGACGACAGAAACAGGTACTATTACAAAAGGGTGTACCTGGGTTGTGTAAGGGCTGTGGATTTTTTACATTCCTTGGAGGAATTTGACGGGGAAAACCTTGGGGTAATGGGAGGTAGCCAGGGTGGAGCCTTGTCCATTATCACTGCCGGACTAGACAGCAGAGTGAAATACTTGATGAGCTATTATCCGGCCTTGTCTGACCTTACAGGATATCTGCATGGAAGAGCTGGAGGATGGCCTCACTTATTCAAAGAGGAGTTTACCAACCAAGCTTCCAAGATTGAAACAGCCGCTTACTACGATGTGGTCAATTTCGCAAAACAGGTGAAGGTTCCCGGACTGTATTCCTTGGGATTCAACGACAATGTATGTCCCCCCACCTCCATGTATTCAGCCATCAATAGCATTTCTGCCGATAAATCAATTTCACTGTATAAAGATGCGGCCCATTGGACCTATCCAGAGCAAAGGGAGGAGGGGAACGAGTGGATGTTTAAAAAATTGGGGGTGAAATAAACACCCACCCACTGTCTAAGTCCTAAAAAAGTTAAGGGGGACTGGTTCCCTTTACTTTTTTTTGTGCAACTGGTGGGCGAAAAATGGTTGGCTTAGAAACGTTGGTTGACGCTTCCCACATAGTTTCTACCACCCCCTATTTCCCCCTCCTAAAACAGGAGGGGGATTTAGAGAAATCTTGTTTGTTGCTTCGATAGTTGTTTGATTTTCGAAGTGACTTCAGGTTCTGATGTGTGGGATTTGCATATCGATAATCTGATGATTTGGTGCCTTGGGATTCAAACAGGGTTTGTGTTTTTACTAGGTGGAATTTTTCACCCAAGTGCCGTTGGGCACTAGATGTGGGTAAAAAAATGATGGTTATCAAGAATCAAAATCACATAGGGACGAAGTAAATCATTCTTAGGTAGGGTTCCCCAAAAAACAAAAGAAAAAAAATAATTCTAGTAAATAAGGATGTCAATTCATAGTTAGATTTTGCTCCGTTAATTTCAATCTTGATTACCTATTTTTGAATAATAATTGGAAAGGTTTTTTATCAATTCCAGATTGTCAAAGTTGGAGATGACGAACTTTCTCCCATTTTCACCCATTTTTTTCCTTAAGGTTTCGTCATTTAGCAATTTCCCAATATTTTGTGCAAGTGCGGATGTGTCTCTTTCTGGGACTAAAAATCCCGTTTTCCCGTCCATCATGCCTTCGGGAATACCATTATGAAGGGAAGCTACCACGGGTAATCCCATGATTTGGGCTTCCTGAAGCACGAGGCCCTGTCCCTCGGAATTCCCATCAGATGCGGTAATACTTGGTAGCAGAAAAATATCGGATACGGCGTACAGGTGTTTGATTTCCGTATGATCCATAGCCCCATGTAAAAATACTTTTCCGTTTAAACCCAGTTCATCAATCAATTCGTTCAATTTATCAAATAAAACTCCATCTCCGGCGATATGGTATTCCAGATCCGGATAGTCGCTAATTAATTTGAAGAAAGCCATGATGCCATAGTAAATACCTTTTTTTTCCACGAGCCTCGCCACAGTCAACAACTTTTTCCCGGACTTTAAGGAGGGGGCTAATGGATATTCTGATAAGTTAATCCCAAGAGGAATCACCATCAATTTGTCTTCTGGAATCCCAAGATCCAAGAGTTTACTACGTAAAAATCTTGATATGGTGATAAACCCATCAAACCATGGTATTAAGTTGGAATAATAAGTGGAGTCAAGACCTTTCCTGGTGGCATCATATCCATAAAAACTCAGGAATAATTTAGCCTGGGTGACACCTAGAACTTTACCCAAAACGGCAAGCCTACCAAACGGACCAAAATGACAATGGAAAATTTCATAAGGTTTTTTATCCAAAAAAGGTAATAAACTATACAACAAATCTACTTTATAGTCTAAATCGGCGTCTAAAGCAAGTATCCTGCTAATGACTTCTATATCCTTTGTATTTTTCAAAACCAGCCAAATTCCTTTCAGTTTCATCACCCATTTACGTGAGGGACGGGATGGGGGATAAAATATACGGCCCGCTAGGCCGTAGGATTTAACTTTTGGGTGAATTTTTGCTTCCAATGGCCCTTTAGAGGGGAAAATATCTACCTCATAGCCTAAGTCAATCAGCCCCGTGACCTGATGTAAAATAAAAGTCTCCGAAAGTTTTGGAAATGTCTCAAGGACAAATGCTATTCTCATAATTTGAGGGTTCTGATTATGCATACTTATGTTTGCTTCTCAAAAAATTCATATCTGAAGTAGAAATAGAATGTTCATTTTTTAAAAGGCAAAGAAAATCGTTTTTAAAGAGAAATATTTCATATTCCTCGGAAAATTGTGCTACTGACTGGTTTAATTCATTTTCGCTTAAATGCTTATGTTCAAAAATAATAATCTTAGGTATGAAAGTTTGTAAATCCAATTGCGAAAGGATCGCCCAGTCGTATCCTTCTGCATCAATGTGCAATAAATCAATATGCTTAATGCAGAACATATCCAACAAGACTGGTAGGGTCGTACCCTTTACTTTCATGCGCAGGATGAAAGGTGCTAACCTTCCTTCCATATGACCTAGGATATGCAGACGGTCAAAAGATCCTATTTGGTCATACCAGTCGGGTAATCCCGGTATAACATATTTGGCATGAGGGTCTATGAAGTAAAAATCCTGTGGGCTTCCATCATTTACCGCACCGTTGTAGAAGTGAAACCGATTTGGAGAAGCAAGGGACATGTAATTACCCCTCAGCCTCTCAAGTAAATAAGGCACTGGCTCCACGAAAAGACCATGCCAGCAAATGTGCTCTTTCATCAAGGGATATAGCGGATCCCTGGTCTTCCCATCATTGGAACCAATTTGAACCACAGTGGCATGTTGATTTAGGATGGCTTTTGAAATCCAATCGGTAAGAGACATTTCCCTGGGAAATTCGTGTTTATGAAGGAACCGGATTCTTTTCGTCCATTTAAACACCATGAAGTTCCCCCCGAATTTGAATAAACGACTCTATAAATGCGATACCTTTTTCGAAATCATCCGAAGCAAGCATTTTCTGCTTTAGTTCTTGAATGTTTCTCAGATAAAATCCTCTTTTGGTTAGTAATTGATTTATTTTCATTTCTAAATCCTTCGGGCTATCTTGATTAAGTTTTCCTCTTATGCCTAATTTATGGTAAACCACCCTAGCCGCATTCCCATATTGATCCAAATCGGGGTTGAGGGGAAAAACAAGCATGGGGGTTTCCAATAATATACACTCGGTAACGGACTGCATTCCGGCATGAGAAATCATCAAATCCACATTTTTTAATAAGTGTAACTGAGGAACTGACTGAAAAAGGCAAACATTACTTGGGAGATGTCTAAACCCTGAAGGGTCAATGTCATTTCCCGTGGACAGAATTAACTGCCAGTCTTTTCTGAGCAAAAAAACATTAATCAAAGTAACAAAAAACCTGATCCTTTCTTTACAGTATTTGAAGTCGTAGGATCCCATGGAACAAAAGACTTTTTTTTTAGTAACGTCAAGCAAATCGGTTACCTTTTCCATTTGGCATTGATCTTCCTTTCTGTGGATATCCACCACTGGGCCCATATGGATTTGATTATCGGGAAATGGCCTTGCAAAGTCGAAATGCCTGGGGGACAGGATCAATTCTGGGATTTCCACCCATCCAAAATGACTGCTTCTTTTAGTGGTGAATTTCAATTGACTTTTTTCCTTCTTGAGGTATCGCATGGCGAGCTTAAACCAACTTATACGAAGAGGGTTACGGTCGTCCCGTTTTTCTCTCCTATTTTTTTTGAACAGATGTATAGCCCATATCAATTCTGTTTTCAAATAGTTGAAAATAGGGTAATTGCCGGGAATATACGCTGACTGAAATGGAGGGATGCCAGATGCCTTGTTCTGGCATACTTTTGTGGAGAAAGTGATGAAAGGGGTTGAGCCATTTATCAGATGCGTTGAATAATAGATAAGTGAGGCGTCCACAAGTATTAATACAGGATTAAACCGTTTTATGGCAGGATTGAAAAAATTTTTTGTGTTATAATTTTTATCAACCAACTTTATTAAAGATTTTTGTTCATTTAACTTTAGTGAAAGATCTTCATTTTGAAAATCTTCTAATCGGGGATGGAATTCAAATCCATTTTGCCTTATTTTTCCCTTACTGCGGGGTTTAGCAAGGTATGCAATAAAAAAGCCTCGCCTACGTAAAGAATTAGCCAATTTTAAAGAGGCATTAAGGTGGCTTTCTGAATCCAAACTCGCAAATAGGACTGTATTCATTTAATCGGTTAAGGTTTTTTGAGTTCTTCAATTAACTCTTTAAATTCTAAGTAAGTGTAGATATGAAGTTTATTATTTTTCAGTAACGCTAGCTCGGTGTTCTTTCCAATAATCCCGCTTGAATAAGCTCTGTCTTCTGGATCTAAAATAACAAACTCCTCCATTAACATTTTTTCATAGTTATACTTTGTACCTTGACTAATCCGCCCCCTGATAATCAAAGCCTTGTCCTTTGGCCATTCCCTTTCCACAAATTCATAGAACTTATTCTTACAGGAAGAACACCCTGAATCTATAATCAATAGTATTTCATTGTATTTATCTTTTGGAATCGCTAAGGTATCATGTAAAGACTCCTTATCTCCACAAGAATGAAAAAATAACATTGATATGCTTATAATTGTTATTGCCCATTTTGCCATTTCCCTAATCACTTTCTAGTTCTGGTGTGAATATTAGGTATCTTAACTCGTCCTCGTTATACTCAGGATTGTAAACGTTATTTGTGGATAGATAAAGTCCTTTTTTTCCTACAAAATGATTCCATGAAGCAAATATTTGAAAACGAGCAAACCGATGCTCTCCCAGAAAATTCATTTCTTTATCCAAAACCATAACCCCCAAATAAGGCCGGGAGAGCTCAAGGTCTTCATGATTATAATCTTCATCCAAATCATCTAGATTAAAGGAAGGCCAGATCAACCGATAAAAAATATCCCTATATTTATCATAAAGCAAGGCACCATATCGATCGCTAGAAAATCTATTTTTTAATGCCTCTCCAGGAGCAGGGATTTGATTTACATAGTTAAATTTCTTCACTGAGTTAGAAATGACATCCATTTTATCAATGACCTTTTTTGATTTCAAGTCAAAAACCTGTATTTCATGGTCATAATATGGAGAAATATACAACTTATCATTCCGTGCAGTCCAAGAAAAGCCTGATGGCTTTTTCCCTTCAGTCCAATAATTGTCTCTATAAAAAACATTATACCAAGTGACTTTTCCATTTAAAATATCATAGCTGAAAATCAGTCTTTGATTTTTAATATCATTATTATTCATCTTATGGTGATCCATAAATAATGGTTGGGGCCCGAATATCTTATGCCCAAATTGATAAAGGCTTCTGTCATAAGCAGAGCTAATGGAAGTCAATGGGATTAAGTCGTCTGTTATCTTTTTTTGCTTTAATACCTCACCTTTGAAATTCATAAGACCTATTCCTGGGGGGCTTGATGTAAACCATATAGAGTCATGGCTTAACGCAGTTCCTAATTTAAAACCGGGGATTCCATGATCACCTTCTCGTTGTATTGGGATTTGTAGAATAGTTTTGCCTGAGTTAAAATCCAAAAATTGAAACTTATCTTTGAAGTGATTGAATAACAGTATGTTATCTCCTGAATCCGATTCGATATACTGAACATACCATGGGTTGGCCGGGGTCGGTTCCTCTAACTTTATGGTATGTTGGTGAATATTAAATTTAATATTTTGCTTTTCTATCGGATTACTACAATTAATTGCAAAAAAAATAACAAGAATAGGGTAAAATTTCATTTTTATTGATTTTAAAATAAGGGTAAATACAAGTTTTTACACCTGTCTTTACCCTCATTAGATTAACATTGATCATCACAAACACAATTTTTGTCAACCATTGGTTCATCGCAAGGAACACTTCCAGTCCATTGACAGTACTTAACTGTATTTTGAGCATTCACTTCTTGATTATTGTTCGGATAATATCCCAATCCAATAACTGCAGCCAAAGATCCTATTAAAAGGATCGGCTTTTTAAAGAACTTTTTCATAAGTATATGATTTAAAGTTAAACGTTTATTTAATTAAAGTTAAAAAAAAAAAAAAATTACTATCCAAATTAAAATTAGTAAATTTTTAATTTTAATTATTTTTACTTGATTTAAACCGTTTTTATTTTATTTAAAAACTATTTTTTGGCATATTTTTAGGCTATTTTATGAATTTAAATTTTTCTTTTGTTTCAGGTTTCATTAGTTAAAAATTAGATAAGTTTCTGGGATGAAAAATAAATAAGGACTGTTGTTGGTAGATCTGGCTTCCCTTCCCTATTCCTGTAAGTTTAGCTAGGGGACCAATAACAAAAACCCCGTGCGAAGCCCGGGGAATAGAATACCCCCCATCCCCGAAACCACGTAGTGGTTCAACTCCACGGAGCACCTAAGCTGGGAGGAATATATTTTGGCTACACTTACCTTGTTTTCGACAAAGGGTGAGTGAAAAATAGTTGGCTCCGAAACGTTGATTGACGCTCCCCACCTTGTTTTGACCACCCCCTTTTTCCCCTCCTAAAACAGGAGGGGGATTTAGAGAAATCATGTTTGTTGCACGGGAGGTCGTTTGATTTTCGAAGTGATTTCAGGAACTGATGAGTGTGATTTGCATACCGCTAACCTGATGATTAGGTGCCTTGGGGGCAGGGTTGGCAAACTACGTCAAGCAAGTGAACTACCGTACCTGCTCCAACACGATTTCTTCGGAATTGGGAAGCACATTATAGTGAACCCATTGCCCTGTGGCACCGGATTCCGCCATATTGTAGGAAATCTCCTTGCCACCTTGTAAGACCCTGAATTCATCCCAATTTCCCGGCACCTGGGTGCGGAGGGTCATTGGATGGTCAAACCTTTCTCCCAGGTTATGTGTCAAATAAATGGTAATTTGGTCCTTTTCAGGTTGGATGTCCACAGAAGCAGCCATCCTTTGCTTGAGGTACTGGGTGACTTCTTTGAAGGTCCCTACCCAAATTTGGTCACCCTTGCCATGAATATATTCGAAGTAAGCCCTTACGCTATCACTGGACTGCGGCTCCCAGCCAATTCCGTCAATGCCATGATATACCAATACCAGCCAGGGGTGGTGTTTGGCATCCAATGCCCTGTCCACCCAGGCTTTTTTTTGAAGAAGGGTAGTGTCCCCTAAAGGCCCTCTTTGCCATTGTACGTATGGGGTCAATTCATAATCGGGATCATAGTGCCCCCAGCGATTTACCTCGTGTAAACTATCCATGGGCATTATGTTCCTTAATCCCTCAAAGTGCGCCAGTGCATATTCCATTACCCTCTCATCCTCTGTGCCAAAGGGGCATTCTGCGGAAAAGGTGTGTTCCGGGCCAAGTTGGTTAAGGATGTCCTCCCGACAATTCAGCAGCTCATAAAGGAGGTTGTCCTCATCCATTACGGCCAATCGAGGATGAGAAATGGTATGTACCCCGAACTCGTGACCCTGACTGGCAAATTCCCTGATAGCATCCCAATCCGTCCTTGGCCCCTCCAGCACCCTGGGGGCCCTTTCCCTTACCTGATTTAAGCCCCTTGCCTGAACTAGCGCCTTTTCCACTACGGCTATGGCCTCTTCTTCCTTGCCCTGCTCAAATAATGCCCCAGCCTGGTTGTGCATTTCCACGGCCCCAGACATGTCGATCATCCGAATCGCAGAGGCACGTTCGAACAAGTTTTCCCTGTCCGTGGCAACTGAGGCACTTTCCTCCACAATCTCCTTCAACTCCCTACCGATAAACTTCGCCTGGTATTGGGATCCGGGGATCTCACCCGTATTGATGTAAAAGGTACCCGGCATCCCCAATTCGTTCATTATGGGCAGCGCTTTCTGAAACTGATTTACCGTCCCGTCATCATAGGTGATGGAAATAGCCAATTTTTTCCCATCATACCAAGGCAGGATCTCAGTTTCTCCAAAGTCGTCAGGATCAGGATGACAAGCCATTAAAAGCCCCAAAAAGAGTATGTTCAAGTGGAACCAATGGCTAAAATACCTTTTTTCAATAGCTGCTCTCATAAAGAATTGTGTTTTAAGTTGAGTTAAAATCCCCTCACCACTGGCAATACAATATGGCTGGGTCAATTTCCGCCATGGTGTATGGTCTTTGACTGGGTGTAGTATGCCACTACACCCTTCCATCATCTGCCCAATGTCCGAAGCAAAGGGCATAATTAGGCAATTTGTAATTGCCACTCCTGCACATTTCTACGCACAGAAATCGGCCCGCCCCTTCTGGGCGGAAGTCCTCATATTTTATGTTTTCCTGCCGCTGATAGCGACAATAGCTATCGGGATTGGGGGAATACCTATAAGTGTCACTTGCATCCTAAAACCCCCTCACCACCGGCAAGGTAATATGGCTGGATCTTTCTCCCCCATGGTATATGGTCTGCTTTGCCACCCTCACCTCATCATCTGACCCCAAGGGTTTTCCCGTATTTAGGTTTCTGTCAAACTGCGGAAAATTACTGGAAGTGATATCCACCCGAATTCGGTGCCCGGGCTGAAAGACATTGGCCGTTCCGGTCATCTCAATTTCAAATTCATACACCTCGTTGGGGGTGAGCAAATTTATCTTATCCAGTCCATCCCTGAACTTTGCCCTTAGTATCCCCTCTGAAACAGGAATGGCTTTCCCATCTGGATACACATCCACCAGTTTGATCATCCAATCCGTGTCAGGCCCATCTGTAGCCGCATGTAAGGTCATCTTTATGGGGCCAGCCACCGTAAGCGGCTCGGTCAAGAAATCACTGGTATATACCAAGACGTCATTTCTTCTTTCCAGCACTCGTTGGTCTCTGGGGCCTGAAAGGGTGGGCGTACCACAGCAATTATTACCGCCGTGCGTAATCACAGGATTGTCCGGATCGTAGCGATAGGTGTCCTCCCTGGCGGTGGAAGGTTGCTCAAAACTTAACTTTCCTCCTCCTCTCAGGGAATTTGCCGGTCCCTCTGCGCTTAGATACATATTTTTATATTCCGTACCAGGTAAAGGCCAGTCATCTTCCTCCCTCCATTGGTTTTCCCCCATATAGAAAATCTTCACAGGCTTTTCCTTATCCAACCCATTTTGGATGCCTTTCAGGTGAAAATCATAGTACCTAAGCTCCTCTTCATAAAGGTCAACAAAGGCATGTTCCCCAAACTGCATGTCCCCAAAACCCGTGGAAGGCCCGTGGCCCCAAGGGCCCACGAGAAGTTTTGTTCCTCTTCTGGCCGCTTCAGTACCTCCGTTTTTTTTCATGCCCGTGTAGCCGTTTAGCGTGCCCATGATGAAAATATCAAACCACCCCCCGGTATTATAGGCAGGCACCATCACCTTGTCAAACCTCTCCTCGTCACTGATCTCCTTCCAATACTCGTCGAAGCTTTCATGGGTGAGCCAATCCCTGTAGTGCTGTACCGCATACCCGGCACTTTTGAGGTCACCGTCCTTCAGCGGCAAATGCATAAGAATATTTTCGTATTTCAACTCCTCAGGGGTAAAGGCTGCGGTGTGCCAGGTCTGTGGCAGCATGATCCGATTGGGCATGCGTACCACGCCCCAACCGTAATTAAAGCTCAACCTGAAGGCACCCCCCATGCTGATCCAGTTGGCATAGAGGTTGGTGGAGGCCACGGAGGGAAATATGGCATCCAAGCTTGGGGGGCTTTGACTGGCAGCCGCCCACTGGTTGTGGCCCAAGTAGGACCCACCCTGCATGGCGATTTTCCCATCACAGAACTCCTGCTCCGCTATCCATTCAATGGTGTCGTAGCCGTCTTCGGCTTCATCCCGGAAGGGCTCCCATTTACCTTCGCTTTCATACCTACCCCTTACATCCTGTACGATGCCTACATAGCCTCTTTGGGCAAACTTGATCATGCGTTCATGGTGCACCCCTTCCCGTTGCAATCCATACGGGGAACGGGTGACAATTACAGGGTACTTTCCTTCTTTCGCAGGCCTGTAGATATCTGCATACAGAACGGTGCCATCCCGCATGGGTATGGCAACCTGCCGCTCCAACCTCACCTCATGCTGTATGGGATCCTGGGTCAAAACCCTACCCTCGGGCTGGGAAAAGCCCATAAGTGTAAAAAGAGCTATAAAGGAAATAAAGGTTCTAATTCGAATGTAAGGGTGTTTTGGAATGTGTATGTTTTTCTGCATGGTCCTTATTGGGTAGATATACAATGAAACCATCAAAGTATCCAAAATTTCAACGTTTTCCAATCCGCCCTTATAAATTTTGGCATAAGGGTAGGACTAAAAGGAATATTTTTATTTTGCAAAAAAGTATAAACTGAAAAGTGGCCAGGGTTTGTGTGGGTTGGCCTTCATCTTTGGGCATAAAAAAAGCCATGAAACAAAGTTTCATAGCTTAGTCAATTAACAATAAACCCAAAATAACCTGCTGTAGGAGAAGGACTCGAACCTCCACGGAGTAGTTAGGCGAAACACGAGCTCGATATTTGCTTTATCCTTTTATCCCCACCCCCGAGACCGGAGGGCATGTCTGCCAATTTCATCACCCTACATTGTGATAGAAAGGGAGCTTTTTCCTTTTCTGATATTACAAAGCTAATACGGGAATCTATATTTTAAAAACTTTTTAAAATTATTTTCGAATATTTACATTATTTTTAATAGAAAACGATTTCTATTATGATATGCAAAATTAACATACTGTTTTTAAATTACTTTTTGACATTTTTTTAACCGATAAAAACCTCAAGGTCAACCCCAAAAGGTCGATTCTCCATTCTCCATTTTCCATTATCTAAAAGTATCTCTCCTTAAGCAATTCCATCATAGACACATTAATGTCCCATTGATTGGCCAAAGGCATGGTAGTGTAAGGCAAGGTGGGCATATAAGGAAAAGGGCCGAACTCTGTGGTCACCCTCAAGGTAGTTCCCGTTTCCCTGTGGTATCCCACTACCTGGTCCCACCAATTCAGATGAGCCTTAAGGGCTTTACCCCATTCCGGTGCACGGGGATCATTTACCTGGGGACCCTCCGGGTGCCCTACCCTGCTGTGGATATGGTCTGTCCTCTCCAATGCCAGTCGAACTCCAGGCTCCTGATCCTCCAGCAGTGACTCATGCACATTGCACCAATGGGAAATGTCTAGGCAAAGGCGGATGTCTGGCAATGATTCAAGGTATTGCTTTGCTACGGGTACGGAATACAGGCACTTGCCCCTGTGGGTTTCATGGGTAATGGGTACGCCAGTACCTTCTTTTATCCGCTCAGCGATCAGAAAAAGCTTTTTATTCTCCTCAAGGGTGAAATAGTCCTTTCCTGTCTGGCAGTTGATCAGTACTGGATCGGCTTCTGCCAAATGGTTCAGGTAGCGTTCATAGCTTTCTGCGTTGGCCTCTATCTCTGGCTCAAAGGACTGGTAGTATTGGCCGATCAATTCCAAGCCATAATGGCTAAGCTGAGTCAGGATGTTTTCCTTTTCTTCCTCCTCGAAAGGCAGTTCCATTTCCACCCCGTCATATCCCGCCGTCTTCACTCGTTCGCAGAAGGACTCAAAAGGTAGTGTGTTTCCCCACAATGGGGCGTAAAATTTTATATCCATAGCTATTTTGTGGTTGACCTGAACAAAGTTTTTGAAAAAAACTTGCAAATCAATATTTTATCCCCTAAAATTTCTTGAGCAGATAATGCGGATTTGTAATCCGCCAAATGCACAATGCGGGCATAAAGCACAGGTTCCAAGGGATAATCTCCGTAGATTAGGGTAAAGAAATGTAAGTTGACCCGAGTCATGTAGTTAGCAAATAAAGGGGATTTAATGTTCCCCTAATTTACTTTCCTTTGCTATCTCGATATCCTGGGCGACCTCATCCCTTATCAAAGCCCAATGAAATAGATTGTCATCATTCCGGTCGTGGCTTCCGGCATTGTAATGAGTAAGGTGCATATCCTTATAGATAGGCCTGCTGATCTCCACCACAGTGTCCCAATGGGACAATGCTTTTTCCAGATGCTGAATGGCCAAATCCTGGCTCTCTCTATCCAGGCCATTGCGAAAGCGAGACAAGGCTATACCTCCCCTGATCTTCTCCGCCAGGTGCAAGCCCAAGTTAGCCCAAATCTTCACATCCTCCCATTCATAAAAGAGCGCCAAATCCTCCTCTGGATCCACCTGGACCACCAATTCCAAAGCTGCAAGTGCATCCTCCTCTAGGATATCCGCTAACCGGTCTGGGGTCATAGTATCCTCGCCGAAATTTTCCCCTTTCGCTATTTTTTCCACAAATGATTTTATCCCTACATAATCCGGCGCCAAGGGGGGATGATGGATCATGTCTTCCACACTGATATACCTGGTCTCATCTCCAATAAGTGCCAAAAACCCCTCCCCATACAATGTAAAATCCCAGCGGGTGTCATATAAGGAATTGAGTCTTAATTGGGTGGCCGATGCCTTGGCAAATGCTTCCAGAAGGCCTTTCCCTTTTTCACCATACCTGAATTGGAAGTCCTCCTCAAAAACCTCCTCCGGGGTGTCCGGGTTGTACAACAGCCTTCCCCAAAGTTTGTAAAAAAGCCATTGACGTTCAAAGGCAAACTCCCAGCTTTTTTTGCCCTCGAGGGCGGTAAAATAGTCCTTGGCAGGAATATAGGACTCCGAACCAATAAAATACCCACCCACATATTCCTTGCTGTTCTCCCTGACGTGGGCTCTTACAAAATCCGGCACACCCCAGCGAAGTGCAAAGAAATCCTCGTTTCTGGCCGTATAGGTGATCTTGTAGTTTTCGGGAAGAGGATTATAAAAAGTATCGAACATCTCCCCTCCATGAACTTTTACTAGCTTCGGGGTGGAATGGGCATGGGACCAGTTGTATTTGAGGTCTGCCCATATGGGCCCTTCAATAAAATCCAGCTCTCCCTCCTCCTCAATGGATTGGCGGGTCAACTGCTCTAGTTCCACACTTGTTGCTCCCAGGGATTCTGTGGTACTGCTGAAAGGGATCCGGTGCACCAGCTTCAGGGGCCTTCCTGCGTCCCTCATTCCGGCAATATAGGTTTCGTTCATCCATTTTTCCCTTTGGTCAGGGGTCATTCCCGCCATACCTTCGCCGAGGGTAAAACCCAGACCGGTAAGGGTGGGATATTCGTTCAGTACCTGGGTGATGCTTTCCCTGGTGTACCGTTTTACAATCGCGGAGGTATCCCCGTCCACATAGTAATGGGGATAATAGTTTCCTTCTGCAACCCCATGGGCTTTGGCAAATTCCTCACTGACGAATATATTGAAAGGTATCAGATAGGTGTCCAAGGCCCTTTCATGGGCCATTTTAAAAATTTCCTGATGAAGGTCTATCCATTCCTCCATTTCGGCTTCACCAAAGGGAGATGCTTCGGGAAAGTTCTTGGGTTTGATCATGTACGCAAAAGGATGCAGGTTCCATAAGGAAAAGGAATTGAAGCGGTATTCCACCATCATATCCAAAAAGGCCTCCCAATAGCGGATGTCCTTGGTGGTTTCCATGTGCTGGTCCAAGGCGGAGCTAGGTCTATAGCTGTACCAGGGGGTATTGTGTTTGATTGCCCTAAGCGGGAAGTGAGGGGATTCCGAAATCGCTTCCACCTGTCCCAAGCTTATCCCCTTCTTCAATTGATCCATTAGGGAAAAAGTACCATAGATCATCCCTCTATGATCCCCACCCAAAACATTAACCACCTTGCCTTCTGGATATAGCCTAAAACTCTCAGGGTCCAAGTTGGACTGGTCCAAGTCTAGGTTTATCAAGAAATCGTAATTGGTTCCCGAGGTTCTCACGGTGACCTTTTGGGACTCCAGGTAATGGGTTAACTTTTCGGCGGCATAGCTGGCCTGTGGGGAATTTCCATCATAAAGTAGCCGCACCTGTTGCCCAAAAGTGGGCAAAATGATACTAAAAAGAAATACAATACAGGATAACTTTAAGGTCATTTTGAAAGGGAGTTTTAGTTGAACCCTGAATTTACCACTAATTGCATAGAGTTGGCTGAAATCCGAAAAAAACCTGCTATTGTCATAAGCCTTAAGAATTAATAATTTTTGGATTAAGTACTAATTTTTGATACTGGCAATGACAAATATTTTTTACCCTGCGAGAATTGCCGCCCCCTGTAAAAACCCAGGGTAGTGCTGCAAGAAACCCAATGTCATTTCCTTTATGCAAATGCCAATTTTTAAAACCCTGTGTGTAGCTCGCGTCATGCCTGACTGCCGTCCAGGCAGGCTCGATTTCAAGCGCGTCCTAGATTGCAGTATAGAATCAAGAGGATCTTTTACCTACCTGGTAAACTCTTCAGAAGGAACCCGGTGAATGGTTTTGTGCATCATGTGACTTAACTCTTTCCCATTTGTCGTAGAAATCTGATAACTTATGGAAATTACCAATCCTAATGAGGCTTCAATCATATCCGGTAATTCTTTAATTGTACCAAGAGAAGTGTTTACCAAACCAGGTTTTAAATCCGGGATTTCAAGAAATATTGATTTCCGGTCATCCGATAAACGAAGGGATTCCACCTGTATCGGGTCCGGCTTGGTTGCTCCGGGGTTGTCCAAGGAATATACTTTTCCCCTTGTCCCATATTGGCTTGTCCATGGATAAGTCCATTTTTGTAATTGGTAGTTTTCGATTTTTGTCGCCGCTTCGGAATCCAATTCTTGCGAAAACCTTATTTCAAGTCCCCCGGCTTTTGTATTTACGGCTATCGGTATATCCAAGGGTCGTCCGTTATACCTAACGCGATGAAAAGAGCCCCAATTTTCCCCAATGGATTGCCAACTCGTCATCCCGACCAAATAGAGATGTCCATCCCTGTGAAACCGACCCCGTTCTAAACCAGACTTGAATAAAAGCGGTAAGCCCACATGGGCACCCTGCCATACCCCATCCACCTCCTCCTTCAGAATCACGGAAAGGCTTGCCCGACCGTAGGATGCTAGTAATAAATTGTCTTGGAGCTCCTCTGGCCATTGATCACTAGTGACAAACATTGGTTTGGCGGGAGAATTATCCATATAATGCGGTGTCCAAACAATCGGGGGCTCAAAGGAATCCGGCATGCCGGGCTGATGTGCTGCTGGAATAAATCCATGAAATCCTCCCTGCTTAATTCTATGTACCTTACTGGTAGGCACCCAGTTTCCTTCATTGTCCGCATAAATGATCTCACCATCTGGACTGATATCCATTCCATTGGGATTACGCAGGCCACTGGCGATAATTTCAAGTTGCTCACCGTCTGGCGATAGCTTGAAAAGTACTCCGTGATGTGGGATTATCTCTGCGTCCTTAGAGGGGCCCTGACCTCTGTGAAAGGGTGGCCATGGAGTAGATTTTGCAAAATAAAAATTTCCATGAGTGTCCGTTTCCAAGTTTAAAGTGAAAGCATGAAAATTGGTGGATGCCATGATTTCATTATTAAAATTCTCATAGAAATCTGCAAAACCATCCTTGTTTACATCATGTAGCCTCGTAATTTGATCACGACCCATTACATACACTTGGTCCTCAACTACCTTTACTCCGCTGGGCTGAAATAAACCAGTGGCAAATCGTTGCCATTTCAGGGATTCTAAACTCTCCTTTATGCCATTTACCAACCATACATCTCCACTCAGTGAAACCACCACAGCACGTCCATCAGATAGAAAATCTATGTCCATCAAACGAATAAAGGATTTCCAGGGGTTTTCGGATGGAATGGAGAGCTCATCAACTGCAAACACACCTTCATCATCTCCCATCACCGCTTCCGTTTGCAGCGTTTCCCATTGGTTTGGCCCTGGATTTTTTAATTCAGATAAATCGAGAACAGAATTGGCCTGATCCAGGTAGGAACCCATATAACTTGATTCTTTGCCGTACAAAATGGGACCAATGGAAAGTTTAAAGCCAAGGGGTTTTTCAATTTCTGGAAGATCCAATGCAAGATGGCCGTTTTGGATCCTCCATTTTACTTCTGTAACAAAATCTCCATGTAACCCCACGGTACGGGTGCTGTTCCCAACCTGAATGGTTAAAAACCTTTTTGAATTGGATATTGACATGTTTTCGATTTCAGCATTTTCCGGTACCTGCAGTACCCTCAATGACAAGGTTTCTTCCGTAGGGCTCAAATTAAACGTGCGGGTAAAAACCGGATGGTTCTCTACCTGTTCAAAACCTGGCAACTCGAGAATATCACTTTTTCCAATCGAATAAGAAAAAAGCACATTTTCTCCATGTACAAAGAGCCCCTTATAGCGACCCAGTTCTTTAGGTACTGGCCCATACGGCCAATTCCTTGGGTCCTTAAATCCTCCATCTAGAGACCATCCTGGAGTTCGACTGGTCTCGAAATGAATAAATCCATCTGGGCTGGGCCAATGTTCAAGTCCATCTCTTTCTAAGTACCAATGAAGAAATCCACCCGTCCAGGCACTTGCCACACGCAATAAATCCGTATCAAAAGTTATTACTGCTTGCGGATCGGTTCCTACCTTGACAGCGATCCCTTTATTCACAAAAATGCTGCTCGATGTATAGGGGTCATGGGCAATTGTAGTGGTGACAAACGGCCCGTGATCCATTGGATTCATATTGTCTGAGGGTTGAAATTGGGCCTGTAGAGGAACATACAAACCTACGTTTGCTATAAAAACGATAAGTGAACAATACAAAAGTCGTTTTGATAAATTTGCCATATGTCTTGCGGTAATCTCCTTTATTCTATACTATGATTACTCTTTCTTGGTATTATAAGATTGGGAATAATAAAGATATTACTCTGTTGAAATTAACCGTCCCTGCATTTGAGTCCAGTGAGCTGAGTAGGTGCAAATGTAGGGATAGGTACCTGGGGGCGGCACTTTGAAAGCAAATTCCACGGTATCGCCAGGATAAGCCAACCCACTGTAGGCGATAATACGGTCCATTTCATTTTCGGGGATCCAATCATTAGCAATTGCCTGTAGGGCTGCAACGCCAACCGGACGTATGTCTTCCTCTTCTCTTACCAAGACGATGTTATGACTCATGTCACTTTCATTGATATATTGGATAAGCAAAATATCACCAGCCTTGGCATGTATCTCAGTCATGGAATAACTAAGTTCAATTCCATCAGTTTTTAATTCCACTACAGTGGTGTCCACATATGCAGTGAGTTTATTCTT
This sequence comes from Pleomorphovibrio marinus, assembly GCF_003347495.1. Taxonomy (GTDB): domain Bacteria; phylum Bacteroidota; class Bacteroidia; order Cytophagales; family Cyclobacteriaceae; genus Pleomorphovibrio; species Pleomorphovibrio marinus. Next base: position 35,487 of record NZ_QCXY01000007.1, on the reverse strand, counting down.
ATGGGATTGGTTTTCTATCATGGAATGACGCTGAATACCTATTCCATACCTACCAGCATCAGGAGCGATAATAAAAAAGGAAACGAAAAAAAGACCGAAACAAGATAATGCTATACTCTTCATAAAACTCTACTTAACAAACTGGTAACTAATGTATTGGTTAATGTATTATGTCGGTAATTGACGTTGACAGAAATTAATTTTAACTATTTAAAACGGGGCAAAAAGCATATTCCTTTTATAAGTTACTTTTCAATTGGGATAATTTGGAGCCCTGAATTTACCATTTATTGGAGAATTTAGGCTCAATTTCAATAAGATTCCAAAAAAATCCCCACCTAGAACCAGGCAGGGATTTTTCATTTTAAAACCCAAATTTCACTTTCTTTTACGGACAAGAATTACCCAGTCGTCCCTTTCTTCCACTTCTACGGGAGGAATCCCCAAATTCACCCTTCCACCACCGGTAACATGGCTAACCCGGCCGCCTCGTACTACTGGGTCTTTTACGTTTGGTACCGCTTTTACCACGCTTTCAGGTTCTCTGGAATAGGTTTGCTTCACCTCCATGGGTCTTCCTTTTTGGAGTTCCCCTCCTTTTCTGGGGTTATACCAATCCACATCGAAAGTGCCCTCGTGGTTTTCAAGGTTTAAGGACGCTGCCCCACCTCTAGGCAAATAAATCACATATACCTCTCCCGGCTTCGCAAACACGAAGTCTTTTTCACTTCGGGTGAGGTTATTGGCATTGGACATCTCCCAAAAGGGAATATTATGGTTTTTGTAGAATTCCATGGCATACCGGGTATAATCCCACATTTTGTCCCTGCTGCGCCAATCTTCCGCATGCAGGTCATTGTGCTCCTCACTATAGCCAAAATACCATTCAATGCCCGCCCCCTTTGCGGAAATGGTGGCCCAGTAAACTGCCCTGGCATCATCCTGGTTATAATTGTCATCCAAATCATCTGTGGAGACACCTAATCCAGCACTTCCTGGTTCATCTATGGAGACCACCCATTTTCTGCCAGAATTGGCGGATTTGTCCACCCAGATTTTTACCCGGTTAAAGTTGTCCCATGGCTGCATGTTACTGGTCTGCACCGAGGCACCTTCCATAAATTCAAATTCCATCAAAGGGCCGTAAATTTCCTCATAGAGATTGGGATAAGTATGGATAACAACGGGGTGGTCATAAGGGTCGATATTATGGAGATACCTGGCGTCTGCTTTTGCCAGTTCCATTTGGGGGTCATTCAGTTCTAGGACCAAATCATGTTCTTCCCCTAAGTTCCAATTCAAGGCATGATGGTGTCCGAACCTGGCCACCAGCTCCCGGTAATACAGTTTCCTCATTGGGCCCAGAAACCCGCCGTCCAGCATCTGGTCGGTTTCCGTCTCGTGGGTTTTAAAATGGATAAACATCCCCATTCGGTCTGCATGAGAGAATATGATCTCCCACTGGGCCAATTTAGAAACATCATATCGGTCCCATTCCATTGGGTTGATCCAGGGCCAGACGTTTTTTCCGTCCCCACCTGCCGTAAAGGGCATAAAGGAGAAAGCGTTCATTCCCTTTTCAGATAGGTAGTTGAGTACACCAATAAGTCCCTTGCCTTTATCCCCTTTCCAAACCGGATCACCTTCTTTCCAGTCCCTAACGTGTGCCTCGAATTTCTTGATCTCCACCGATCCCCTTCTGTCCTTATGTTGGGTACTTCCCCAAAGCAGGATATCACCATGGCTATGGGAGGTGGCACCGGTCTGTAAATAAGTATCATCAAAGTCGGCATAGGCAAACAAGGTTTCAGGGGCATCTGATCCCCCTTTCATAAACCATTCCCCATTATCAAAGCGAAGATGGTGTTCCCCCACATACCTCAATATGCCTTTTCCTCTATGGTCGCGTCCACTTTTATCCGTTTCAGCTATGGTAAATTCCCCGATGGCACCATTGAATGCAAGAGGTTCACCAGCGGTAGGGCTTAGACTTACCGCTATATCGTCTCCTTTTCGGAAGGAAGCCAGGTAGGTCCATTTGCCGGTACGAGGCACGGTAAAATGTACTCTCCACTTATTTCCTGACGTGGCACTGGTTTCTGCGGCATTGCCATCCGCAGCGAAATATCCCGGAACGGTATATGCTTCCCTCCCATTTTCGTGCCTGAAAGTCATGTTGAACCTGTATCCTCTAAAAGGGTTGTACTCATCGGTTTCGCTGACTTCGGGGCCATCAAAGGTAAAGGTTACGGTGTGCCATTTTTTAAGTTCACCTGAGATTTCGGGATCCGTCTGGGCTATTAGGGTTGGTTTCACTAAAAATACACAAATAATCAATATCAGATAATTCTTCATAATGGGTTGTATTTTGGTAATTGTTTCAAAGAAACATCCCGGACCCAGAAAGAAACTTTTTCTCTTTTTGGGTCCAGGATATGGGTTTTACTAATTTTCAAGTCTTTATAATTGTCTTATACTTCCACACCTGACTGCCGTCAGGACAGGTAGTTATTTCCGCACTATGATGTTTCAGGCGAATTTTGCCACACCGATAGTAATTGGGGCATCCCTGTGTGTGACGATCTCGTCATGCCTGCCTCCGGTAGACTGGCTCGATTTCATATGATTATAATTTGTTTTTTAAAGGCCATATGGAATCTCGCAGTCTATAATCATCCCAGTGTGTGACGTGCTCGTCATGCTCGATTTCATATGTTTATAATTTCTTTTCAGCGGTCATATAGCCTGCCCCTGCCTGCCCCGAACTCGCTTCGGGGAACTTGTTTCGGGGGAATCTCGCAACGATAATCATCCCAGTGTGTGACGTGCTCGTCATGCTCGATTTCATGTGTTTTTATTTTCTTTTCAACGGTCACATAGCCTGCCCCTGCCTGCCCCGAACTTGCTTCGGGGAACTCGATTCGGGGGAATGCCCAGAATAATCATCCCCTTTGTGAGAATTCTTTCTCATGGGCATTTCATGTGCAATTTATACTTCCCTAGGGCAAAGTGACAATTGTTTGGTCGCTAAGGTTAAACCAGTTTGTTCCAGTGGCTCTGGCAGCAGTACGTATATAATACGTGGTGCCAGATTGAAGCCCATCAATGGTAATGTTGCCCTCATTATCGGATAAGGTCCTCCGGATTGTGGTCCAATAAGGGCCACTGCCAGTGGACTGACCAGGATAGAAAACTGTACTTACGTATACACTGCGTTCTTCAGGAACATGCCCATTGTTAGGGGAAATGGTGAAACTTATAGTTACTTCCTCAGCAGTAGGACTTCCTACCACCTCAGGGGGTGGCAAGGTAAGGAATGGCGTGGCAGTAATGTCTTGGGTCACCGGCCCTCCTCTTAGGTCCACGGTATGTTCCTGGGAGCCCTCGGCAGCACCCGATAACCAGACCCTATATACCTGTGGATACATATGGGTATTGGTATAGGTGCCATCTCCAAGAACGCGAATCCTCATTGGTTCCGTCTCACCTTCTCCTAGGGCCAGGACCACCATATCTTCCGTGGTTACATCACCAGAAATAATGTTACCACTAGGATCCAACACCCTTCCGCTGATATTTCCTGTATGCCCAAAATCATCTATAATCTCATAACAGGCAGACAGGCAAATCAACAGAACCAGACTAAATGGATATATCAAGTATTTCAATGTTTGATTCTTCATGACTGTATTTTTTTTTAACTTCCACATACCTTTAGTATCCGGGGTTTTGTAGCAAGTGTGTATTGTTCTCCAGACGGGAAAGAAGAAATGGGTTGTAATAATGTTCTTCTCTGAAAATCCGGGTAAAGGTTTCCGCTTCAAAAGGGATGAAGTAAAACTGCCCAGATGCGTGATGCAGGATAATTCTTAGTCCTCGAAAAGGGTCGTCCCTATTTAATACCTGCCTGGCCGTTCTCCATCTTCGTAAGTCCCAATATCTGAAACCCTCGAAGGCAAGCTCCACCTTACGTTCGTTCCTAAGCCTATCAAGCGTAAGGTCACCTGCGTCCAAAAGACTAATTCCTGCCCTTTCCCTTGTAACATTAAGCGCACCTACAGCGGTCTCCAGGTCTCCGAGTTCATAGGCAGCTTCGGCCAAATTCAGGTACATTTCGCCCAGGCGGATAGCTTTCCAACTAGTTGTCATAATGTCCCTTTCCACCAAAGGCTCATCAATAATGTATTTCCTTAGCAAGAACCCTGAGGTGGTCCTGAAGTTTTGTTGGGAAAGCCGACTATCCGGGCCCACGGTTGGCGTTCCTTGGTGTTGCACATTGAAATCGGAGATGATTGCACCGGGATTGGGTTCCGGACTTGGATCCAGCCCCTCGTAGGTCCTGATCATGTCCCCGCCATAGGGCTCACCCTGAAGGAACACTGTAGCTCTTAACCTCGGATCCTTGTTTGACCAGGGAGCTATACCATCCTCATACAGGTGGGCAGGGCCAAAGTCAGGCTGATCCGTAGTACCGTCTATGTTTTCATAGCTATACAAAAGCTCAAGCAAAGGGTTGGTAATAGAACCCTGACCTGCAGAAAAGCGAGTTGGGTAATTGTTGTGACTGAAGGAGTGGCCTATAATTGGCCCATCATAGAGCCTTTCGAAAATAATTTCCGAATTGCTGTCATCCAAAAACAGGTAGCGATAATTTTCCGACCTGTCGGCGTGCACATTATACATGTTATAAGTTCCGGATTGGATAACGGCATTGGCAGCATCTGCTGCTTTTTGAAAAAACTCGTTAGCCCTCGCCTCTGGAATCCCAACAAGCCCTTCACGCTGTACCGCTCCGTACTTGGCTATTGATGCCGCCCAAAGATTTGCCCTGGATTTATAAGCGTATGCAGACCATTTGTTAATCCTACCAGTTCTGCTTACATTTTCGCCTAACATTTGAATGGCCAGATCCAGCTCTTCGTTGATAAAATCAGCAATGCGCTCTTCGGTAGACCTCCTCAAATAGGCAGGATCTAAGTCCTCAAAGGGATCGAGTACCGTATCCACTAAGGGAACCCCTCCATACCGCTTCTGCTTTTCAAAATAAATTACGGCACGTATGGCCCTAACCTCTCCTTCCAGTCTTTCTTTGGCCAGTTCATCAATAGGAGCTTCTCTGATTCTTTCCAGAAAAACATTACAGTCCCTGATGGTCACGTAGTCCCAATAACCCAGCATCTCGGTATTTTGGGTCATGGTGCCCATAGTGATGGCATTCATATTAGTAAACCTTTCCGTTGCGAGATCTGTCAATGTCATTCCAGGATATGCAAAGAAGGGAAAACGGGCATAAAGGTCCAGTACATAAGCTTCAATCAATGGCTCTTGGGTCCACACTACTGTTTCACTGATCTTGTCCAAAGGTTCTCTTTCAAAGATGTCCATGCAGGATTGGAAAATGAACATGGATGCTATTATGTTTATAGAAATAATTTTCTTCATGGTTTCCTTGAGTTTAGAAAGAAACATCAATACCGAAATGATAGGAACCCATCTGGGGATGGTAGTTTCCGAAAAAATGTTCCGGATTGGTATCCGCCTCAGGATCCATAAAATCCAAGGCCGAAAAGGTCAACAGGTTGTATCCAGAAACATATACCCGCATGCGGTTCAGGCCAAATGGCGTCAGTACTGCCCCTGGAATATTATAGCTCAACTGGAGCTGACGTAACCGTAGATAGGAGCCATTGATCCACCATTGCTGTACCTGGTTGGAATAGCTGGTACCTGTTGGGTTTTGTCTCAGGCGGGGCCAGAAGGCATTGGTATTTGCTGGACGCCAACCTTCACCACCTGTGTCGGGAACGTAACTATCATGAAGGTGATGCTGTAAGGGGGCACCGTCACTGTCAAAAGGTGTATTGTACTCAGAATTTGCCAAATTAAACCCATAAAGCCCTGCTCCCTGCCAACTCATAAACAAGTTGAACCCTTTCCACGTTGCGTTGGTATTGATCCCATAGGTAACCCTAGGCATGTTGCCACTGGCAACGATGATACGGTCCTCTGGGGTTATTTTGCCGTCTCCGTTGGTGTCAAGATATCTCACATCTCCTGTCTGAATGGTAGCGTTGTTTCTTCCGTCAATATCCGCCCAGGTATTGATTTCCTCTTGGGATTGGAATAGCCCATCACTGGGGTACATCCATACCGCATTGGTCCATCTTCCGATCCGGGTATTCCTTCTCTCGGACTCCTTGGAGGTAAAGGTCACCTCGTCAGTCAGCCTCACCAATTCCTCGTTGAAGGAGATGTTGCCACCTACGGTAAAGGCCACACCCCCAATTTGGTTTTGGTGGTTTAGCATCAGTTCCACTCCTCTGTTTCTGAATTCCTGGTAATTTTCCTGTGGCATAATAGCCCCAACCACATCGGGAATGTCCCTGATCCTGGTTCCCAGCACATTAGTCCTGTCTCTTTGGTAAATATCAATGGCAGCATCCAACTTCCCTTCCCAAAGTGTCATATCAACTCCAATATTGGCCATTTCCATGGTTTCCCATGTGATGTTGGGGTTGGCCAAAGCATCTGTCACAATACCTCTCTGCACGGTATTCCCAACAGAAATATAGGGCCTTGCAAAAGAATAGGTGGACAAAAACTGCCAGTCCCCTGCCCTATCGTACCCCAAGGTTCCGTAAGAACCCCTAAACTTAAGGGCGTTAAGGAAATGAAGGGCACTGCTATTTTGGATAAAAGGTTCTTTACTGATCATGTAGGAAGCGGATACAGAAGGGAAAAAGCCCCATCTTGTCTCGGGCGGAAATCTTGGAGAACCATCTAGCCTGCTGTTAAACTCAAAATTGAATTTGTCCGCATAGTTATAGTTGAACCTAGTAATATACCCTACCCTTCCTCCTTCACGAGCCAAGTTGTTGTTGAACTGGAACTCGTCCGGTCCTGCAAATAACTGGTCGAAGTCAAAAAGGTAGTTTTGTCTCCAGGCTTCCATCATCTCAAAGCGATCGGAAAGGATCTCCGTTACAAACATGCCGTGAAAAGAGTGGTTGTTGCCCAAGTCTTTGTCGTATTCCAGAAAATACTGCATGTTCACATTTTCTGTGAGTTCGTCCCTTTGCCTTACCTCGGAAATCGCATTTACGTATCTTACCACATAATGCTCTCCCGTATTTTCATTAAACTGGTACTCCGGCCCTCTTTTTTGGTATTGCTTCCACCGCATGGAGTTGCGGGTATAGTTATACACAAACCGGGTGGTAAAGCCCAAAGGCAATTCATAATCTAAGCTCAAGCGGGTAAAACCATATTGGCTCTCCCAATCCCGGTACCCCACATTTTCCTTGTACATTGCATTGATGGGATTGATGGTCTCACCCTGGGGGGCTCCTCTTGGGAAGTCAGGATTTGGAAGATCCGCAATAGGGAAAAATGGCCTCCACCTTCTCATCCTTGCCATAATTCCTTGGCCTTGGCCCCAATTGATCCCTTCCAATTGGTTTCTTGGACCAGTATAAGTCCTATTGGTAAGGGAAATATCCACGTTTAGAGTAAGGCGGTCGGTAAGCCGGATATCGTTGTTTGCCCTCAGGTTGTATCGGTTAAACTCGATCTCGTCCGAGGAAAGTACACCCCTTTGATGCAGCCAGCCACCGGAAATAAAGTAGGAAACGTTTTCAGAACCACCCCGAACGGTCATGTTGTTTTGGGTCATTGGGGTGAATTTCCGCAAAACTTCCTCGTACATGTTCACGTTTGGGTAAAGCTCCGGTTCCGATCCATCCCCATGTTGCCGATGCGACTCAATCATTTCACGGGTGAATTGAATAGGCCTTCCCTCATTTTCCCATACCATGTTCCGGAGCTCCATCCATTCATAGGAACTAACAATATCGGGTAATGCGGTAGGAAGCACAAACTGGGCGGCAACCTCACTTTTAAGGGTAAATTGGGGTTTGGAAATTGATCCCCTTTTGGTCTGAACAAGGATTACCCCGTTCCCGGCCCTTGCCCCGTAAACAGCTGCTGCCGCCGCATCCTTAAGGATGTTCAACTCCTCGATATCATTGGGATCCAGTTCCTGAAAAACCGTTTCATCTACCGGGAGCCCGTCCACTATATAAAGTGGAGCACCGAAACCCCTGATGTTGATGTTGGTTTTGTTTTCCCCAGGTTGGGCATTTGCACTTTGTATAAAGACACCCGCTGCCTGTCCCTGCAGGGATTGGGCGAGTGTGGGGGTAGCCACCTTGGAAAGGTCCTCAGCATTGGCACGGGCGATACTTCCTGTAATGTTTCCCGCTTTTTGCCGGCCAAAACCAACTACTACCACCTCATCCAAAGATGCCTGATCCTCCTCCAAAACCACCTCGAAATTAGTTTGGTTACCTACTGTAATTCTTGTTGACTTGTATCCAATAAAGGAAATCACCAGGATATCATCCTCATTGGCCTCTATGGAAAAATTGCCATCAATATCGGTGACGCTTCCCGTGTTGGTTCCCTCTATGATTACAGTTGCACCTGGTATGGGATCCCCATTCGCATCCGTTACCGTTCCGGTTACTGTAGCCATTTCCTTGTTAGAAGCCAGAATGACTCTGCCTTCTTTTTCTTTGACCACATCGATTTTGTTCTTGCCCACTCTGAAGGATAGCCCTGTCTGAGCCGAAGCCTCCTGTAAATAATGGGCCAAGGAGTTTTCCGTACTCTTGAAGGTAAGTGTCTCTGTAAGATTAACTTCGTTGGACTTGTAATCCACCTTATAAACAGTGGCTTTCTGTACAGTCCTAAGAAATTGGTACACCGAGAGCTTTTCGCTGGGCAGGCTAAGCCTGGAGTCCTCCATGGTGCCTGGTTTTTCCCCAGAGTCATTGGCCATCGCAATAAATATTGGCCCTATGCTTAAGAAAAAACCAATAATCACCACTCTGGACAACCCATAAATTGTCCCAAGTAATTTATTTTTCATAGTTTTAAGGGTTTATTGGAAAGATAATTTTCAATAAATGCCGGTCTTTTGACCCTCCATTCCCCAATGTTGCAGTCAAAAGGCCATTCGCCGGCTGGTTTTGCCAGTCGGCTTTTTTCTATTTAGGAGGTGTCGAATTTTTTCATATACTAATCACTAATTTAGAATTGGGTTTTACTAGTCGCTTACAAATCAGCCCATGTAATTTTCTGGAAAATAGTACAAGGCTGAACCAAACAGCTTATTGATTTTTCAAATTCCCCGCTAAGGCAATCAGCTACTAATCAACATACAAATGCATTTTAAATTTAATTAAGTCAGAAACTATTCTGTATACGGTATACATATACTCTTCAAAGTAAATGTATAGATTTTTTTTAAAAGAAAAGCAATTTTCAATTGAAAATTTAGCCTAATGGAAAATACACATAAGATTAATTCTTAAATTATTCTAAAACTTACAAGAAAAATCTTTTCTTTTTAGAAAAGTGAATACTCATAGTCGTTTTTTTTTTGCAAACTTGAGTGGGTAACATTCTACTTCTTCGAAACGACCAAAAGCCAGTCTTCTTCCGAAAGCGAAGGAGCAGTCCCCAACCCTACTTCAGCACCTCCACTGATATTTTCAATAGTGCCCTTTTGCAACCCCCCTCCATTTCTGGGGTCGTACCACCTAATCTCAAAATTTCCTGGAATTTGCCGTAGATCCAATGAGGTAGAACCTCCTTCCGGCAAAAAAATCAAATAAACCTCTCCAGGTTTAGCGAAGCAATATTTGCTGTTATCATCCTCTTTGTTACCTATTAATGGATTATGATTCTCCATTTCCCAGAATGGAATATTATTATTTCTGAAAAATTCTAAAATTTTTCTGGCAAAACCCCAACTCATCGCCCTACTCCTAAAATCTTCAGCATCAAGATCATTATGTACCGGCTTATAGCCAAAATACAGTTCTATCCCAAACCCACCTGCCATAAAATGAGGCCACATTTCATACTTCCTGATGCCATGGATATCCGCGATTTCTCCCGTTCCGCCTATATCCATAGAGCCAAAATCAAGTGCGTCAAAGCCTAATTCCTTGTCCCATTCCTCAAAGCCGGGATCCGCCGGAACACCCCACCAGCCGTTTCCCTGTTCGTCATAAGATACCGCCCATGGCTTTCCGGCCTTCTGAGATGCTCTGATCCACCGCAAGGTAAAAGCATGGGCATCCCGGTACCTTTGGGTTTGCATACTAGGACCAGTAATGGCGGATTGATCTCCCAATAGGTAAGGGTAAGTGTTTTCATGCCCAACAGATGACCCGAGGGTGTGGATCACCATATGGTGGTCATAGGGATCCAATTCCCGGATGTACCAAGACCACTCTTGGATACGTTCCGGTTTCATCTGGGTTTCTTCCCCAAGGTTCCAATTCAAAGCCAGATGATGCCCGAAACGTGCGATCAACTCCCGGGTGTAAAGCTTCCTCTCTTTTCCCAGAGCACCTCCATCCATTGCTTCAGGTATCCAGGATTTCGGGCTCAATCCAGCCCTATTCGGCCACCCAGAATCGTTCTCCTGTTCCTGGAATTTGAAATTAAGGAATAGCCCCTTCTTTTGTGCATGCTCGAATACGATTTCCCATTGGGCTAATTTTGATACATCAAAGTGTAACTTCTCATTTCTGGAAACCCAAGGCCACACATTCTCCCCATCCCCTCCACCTGTATAAGTCATAAAGGAAACAGCATTTAGTCCTTCTTGTGACAAATAGTTTAAAGCACCAATTAAACCACGGCCTTTGTTACCTCTCCAGGTAGGGTCTCCCTGTTGCCAATCCTTCAGATGCGGCGCATATTCATGAAGCCCGTGCCCATCGTCTGGCCCAATCCACCCTCGATTCCCTGGAACGTGCATGGTCATTGTACCATCGAAATCCGCATAGGCCAATAAAGTTTCAGGTGCATCCGTCCCCGCCTTAAGGAAGTATTCCCCGTTGCCTTTAAATTGTAGGTAGTGATGACCCACGTAGGTGAGACGGCCCCTGGACCTGAAATCAGGGTGCTCCTTGTCGGAAGGCCCTACGTCAAATGAGCCCTTCAAGCCATCATAAGGCTCATAGGGTAGGCCTTTTTTAGCTGAATTTATGGAAACATCCACACCAGCTACAAATGATATTTCCCAATCCCATTTTCCGGTTTTATCAGGGGATAAGTGAGCCCTCCACTTATCCCCTGATATGGCACCGGTCTCGGCCGCATTGCCGTCTGCCGCAAAATAACCCGGGACGACATAAACAGGTTCTCCTGTCTCATGCCTGAAGGTAACGGTCATGCGGTAATCCAAAAACGGATTGGGATGCATGAAACTAAGCCTACCTGGAGGGCCTCCATTTGGCCTCACATCTAAATGCGATTTGTCTTCGTCCACCACCAGTAAGGTTTGACCAAATTGACTTGCCTTCGGCCCGTCAATGGTAAGCGTCACCTTATGCCATTGCCGTAACTCCCCTGATACCTCTGCATAAGTGGATATCTTTTTTGTATCAGGAAAATACACATTTTCCCCTGATACCGGCACTTGTTCCTGGCCAAACAATGATGGACTGAATAGCCATAAAATAAATAAAGTGCATATGGGGATGGGTCTGATATTGGTTACCATGATGGAGGTCAACTTTTTGGGTATATTGTATACTGTATACATTCTTGAGGTAAAGTAATCAATAATTGTAAACTCAAGAAATAATAGGCGTTAAAATTTTTGGTGAAGGTTCATTGGAGTGCTAAATGCCGTGGAAGCATTCCCAAGGTTTCTTCAAGTACTTAGCACAGGAACTGATAAGAAGCGGATAAACTAAAGTAAGGGAAATTGGTAGGATATCCATTAGTAGGTTTGCCCTTAGCAGATGTTGTTTAAGGTAAAAAGTAGGACAGAAACTGTGAAGGGAGACTCAAGCCCTCAAGGATTGGAGCAAGTGAGAAAGTGTTATACCATCGAGTGGTAAATCCATGGTATCTAACTATTCAGCCTCTAAATCACCTTGCTAAGAATATTAACAAATGTCTCTAGCCCCTCTACTTATACGTCAACCAAGTGCTGGCACGGCAAGCCTTATTGGTAGTAAAGCGAATCCACCTACCCTGTATTCCCTCTGGAAACTCATGCGTAAAGGTCTCGCCCGGCTTTACCGTCACCCTTCGGTATTCCATCCAGGGTCCATGCCCTATCGGCTCGATCTCAATAAGGAACTGAACCTCCTGCCTACTGTCGTGGGAAAGCTCCAGCTTCTTCTTGTCATAAAAGCCAAACAAATAGGGGTCTGAGGGATTCCCTGCCTTTACGGATTTATTCACCCAGGGACCTCCCTTTCCTACCGGCTTACCAAGCTTCCAGAGGTCATCAATCACCCCAGCCCATATGCTAAGCTTTCCGTCATTGGAGACAATCACATGGGGGTTGTTTCCTGCCGCATTGGAGTCAACTCCCGTCATTACCAAAAGACCCCGGTACGAAGCATAATCATGTACCCTCAGCTGATGGGAGCTGATGGGTCTGATCTTGGCATATCCATCCGCATTTTCTGCCGGCAACTCGTAAAAGGTACCATGACAGTTGAATAAATCCCTTTCGGTGGCCACCTCCCGGCAAATCCTCAACCTTCCATCCAAGGAGGGTTCGGTAAATGCCTCCTCCCCTAATGGCAACCTCCAACGTCTCCCGGAATCATCCACAATCAACACGGAACCCTCTTCCACCTCAAACACCTGGTTGGGAACAGCAAAATTTTCTTTTATAAAAGAAAACATTTCAGGATCATCCACCCTAGAAAGGTTCAGTTGCTCATCCAACTCATAATAGCCAAGATCTTCCACTTCACCACCATTAAACGTCAATCCCGAAAGCCCCAACTGCCTACGGTTGTCACCCAACCCATACAGCAGCCCTGCATTATATTCCTCCTCGTCTATGGATAGCATCCCCTCAAAAATGCCCTGTACAAAGGTATCCCGGTTATCGGTATCGGAATAGGAGACATGTACAGTGGCACGGGTATCCCTGTCCACCTTCACCCTTAGCCATTCCTTACCCTCATCCCCTGCATATACTTCATGCTGGGAACTGCCAGGGGCAATCTCGAAAGAGGACAAGGTGGTCCAGGCATCCTCTTCACCATCCCTCGATTCCAGAGTAAAGGTGGTAGTTTCCTTGCCGAGGTTATGTATCCACACCGTTTTGTGGTCCCAACCCTGAAAGAGCATCCCTTCCGAAACCTGATCAGCCTTCACCTCCTCTTCAAGCCAAAGTGCACCATTTGCAGTGGCTGGTCCCAGTTGGTTGGGCAGCTCCGGATCCACAAACCATAGGTTGGAATTGGATTGGCCGGGCCCTTCTATCCCTCCCTTAGCACTTCTCTTGTTCAAGAACTCCCTGTGGGCGGAATCATCGCAGCCGAAGACCAGCTGATTTTCCCAACGGGCAAAATCCCCAATAACTTTTAAATAGGCAGATTTTGGTCGAATGCCTTTCGTATTGGATCGGCTGAAATCAGCCGGGAAATCCCAAAACATCCCATGCATGGTCATAAGGTAAGCGGGGTTGCCCTCCTTACCCACATCCCTGATCCTTGGCCATTCGGTATTCCAACCATGGGCACCATCATAGCTATGGCTGGCTTTTGGGAAACGGAAATAGCTCCATTCCCCATTATCCCTTAAGGCCATAATTAGGGATTTGTGGTCCCAACCTGTTGCCCAGATAGGATCCTCTTCGGGATCCTCGTTACCATAAATCCCACCTGGTCCAGTCACCTCCACAAACTGGTTTCTCCTTACCAATTTCCATATATTCCCATCCCATTCCGATAGCGAGCCTGCCTCTATATCAAACCTTTCCAATGCTTCTTGACCAGATTCCCCGTTGTTGGAGTACACCATGACTCCTTGTCCAGAATAGGCACCTTTGCCATGTGCACCCTTTAATAAAGCCCCGGGGGAGTTCATTTCGGTATCGTCCTGCTTTTGGGAAGTGACGTTGCCATCCTCGTATAGCATTTTCACCTCTAAGGTATTGACATCTACCTCATAAAAGCCCTCTTCCATGGTGGCATAATATACCTTGTTGGCAGGGTCTTGCAGGTGCCTTACCGTTCCGGTATGCCTTCCGGGCATTACTTCATAGGGAATGGCCCTAACTCCGCGTTCCCTATCTATGGCATAAGGGCCTATAAATAGCTGTTCACTTTCCCTGTGGATCATTCTGTTTGCAGGGGTACCCCCTATACTTTCGGGACGGACTTTGCTTGTCAGGCTTTTATCGATCTCGTATAGCTTATCCGAGGACCCAAAAGGCAAATGGGGACCATAGGTGATCACCCAAAGCCTATCCGCCCAGGGCACCACGGCCCCGGTGCCGCATTCCCCTTCCTCATTGTAGTAGGCAAGGTGGGGATAAACGCCTGACAATTGGATATGGGTATCCTTTTCTTTGGGCCCCTCTGGTGCACAGGAAAGAAAACAAATTGCTAAAAAGGGGATTAAGGGGAAAACAACTTTAGTCATGGTATTGGGTTTATTCGGCTATAATAAATGAAAAATGAGAGATAAGCAAAATTTCTTATGCTGGGGTGAGGTAAAACGCTTCCTACCAGTACTGACAAGGTTTCATCCTTGGAAACCCTTCAAAAAAAAATGTAAATTTGTTCTAACCATTTGTATTCTATTCTTGAAATAGGGAAAGGCTTGTCAAAATCGGAGGTGTAAAAAAATTCGAACCCCACATTGGTTAGTAGATTAATCTGCCACAGCTTAGGGATAACCCAATATATCTAAATGAAATCGAGCCTGCCTGGACGGCAGTCTGGGCATGACGAGCCCGTCACACACTGGGATGATTATAGACTGCGAGATTCCATATGGCCTTTAAAAAACAAATTATAATCATATGAAATCTTATACCTTACCCCTCCTAGCCTTTTTCTTCCTCTTTCTATCCTGCCAAGAAAGGACTCAGGACCAAAAAGCGGCAGCAACAACCGATAAACCCAATATCCTGATGATCTTGCCCGATGACCTAGGCTGGGCGGATGTAGGGTACCATGGTTCCGACATTAAAACCCCAAATATCGACCAACTGGCCAGGGAGGGAAAAATCTTTAGCCAACACTATGTAATGCCTACCTGTACTCCCACCCGGGTAAGTTTGATGACGGGCAAATATCCCAGCCGATACGGTGTACTTGCCCCTGCCTACGGGGAAGTCATAGACCTTGGTGACCCTACCCTGGCCTCCATGCTGGCTGATCAAGGCTATTTCACGGCCATAAATGGGAAATGGCATATGGGTTCTCCCCCATATACCCCGTTGAAATACGGCTTCCAGTCTTCCTATGGCTACTTTGACGGACAAATAGATCCCTATACCCATGAATACAAAGAGGAAACAGCCTTGACAGACACAAGGTCCTGGCACAGAAATGACGAATACCTGGATGAAAGTGGGACACATGTCACCGACCTGATTACAAAGGAGGCGGTACGGATCATAGAGGAGGATAGGGAAGAACCCTTCTTTCTATACGTTACCCACCACGTGCCCCATTCCCCTCTGGATGAGCCTGAGGAGTATTGGCAGCGCTATAAGGACAGCCCTATGATGCATCCATCCAGAAAACTCTTTGCCGCAGCAGTCAGCCACCTTGACGATAGCATAGGGGAAATAGTGGATGCGCTGGAGCGGACAGGTAAAAGGGAAAACACGCTTATCATTTTTGTAAGTGATAACGGAGCTCAAAAAAGCTGGTCAAGCACCACGAATTACCAGGGAAGGTATGAGGATGCCCCCCATGTAGTGTTGGGAAACAATTACCCCCTCAGAGGCTGGAAGCACTCGCTACAGGAAGGTGGAATACGGGTTCCTGGCTTCGTTAACTGGCCGGGAAAAATAAGCCCAGGGATGGTGGAACAAACCGTGCACATCTCGGACTGGTTGCCTACCCTTTACCAGCTTGCCGGTGGTGAATCCATCTCCCACCCCATTGACGGGCGAAACATCTGGCCACTAGTGAGTGGGGAAAAAGAAACCCTTCCTGAAAAACCGCTATACTGGAAAATCAGAGATACCTACGCCCTGAGGGCTGGGGACTGGAAACTGCTGGTACACGAACAGGACGGGGTAGAGCTATTCAACCTCCGGGAGGATTTCAGGGAAACCAAAAACCTAAACAAGCAACACCCGGATAAGGTGGAGGAATTGATGGGGCTATTGGAATCCTTCAAGAAGGATGATAGGGAAAGGGAAGAATGACTTCTTTTATGCACCCTTTTCCCCTAGGTCTTGTTGTGTATGTTCCGCGGCAAGGGTTCCCAAGGCCCTCACTAATTTATCCAAATCCGAGAGCCGAGTATATACATGAGGGGAAACCCTAACACAGTTCAGGTTTTGGTAAGAAATCGGGGTGGTGTGGATCTGAAAACGTGATAAAAGCGTGCTTTCCAAATCCTTTGGAGTCATTCCTTCCACCGAAACCCCCGCAATGGCACAACTGTATGGAGCCTTCAAAGAGGTGTGAATCTTAACTCCTGGAGTATTTTGGGCCTTTTCCGCCCAGTAGTTTTTAAGGTATCTGATCCGTTCCTCTTTGCGTTTTGTCCCTATACCATTATGGAAATTCAGGGCTTCGCCTATCCCCTGCTCTATGGGAAAACTTCTTGTCCCCAAGGTTTCGAACTTTCGGATGTTTCCGCTTTTAGGCTCCCCATTGCAGAGCAAGGGCCATACCTTGCCAATCTTTTCCTTTTTCATCCATAACATCCCGCTGCCAATAGGAGCCGAAAGGTATTTGTGTAGGGAGGTACCAAAATAATCCCCTTCCAACTCAGGTATCTTGAAATCCAAGAGCCCAAAGGAATGGGCCCCGTCCACGATCACCTCTATCCCATGCTCATGCGCCATGCGGCAGATCTTTTGTACCGGCATGATCTGGCCCACCCAGTTGATCACATGGGTGACGTGTATAATCTTGGTTTTTTCAGTAATGGCCTCCTTGTAAGCCTGCACAATGAGGTCATCGTTCTCTATGGGAAACTCAAAGTTGAGTTGCTTGTACACTATCCCCTCCCTTTCAGCCCTTTGTCGCCACGCTTGCATCATATTAGGGTAATCAAGGTGACAACCAATCACCTCGTCTCCCCTGAACAAGTCCAGACCGTAGATCACGGTGTTTAAGGCCTCGGTGGCATTACGGTTTATGGCGATCTCCTCCGGATCCGTACCTGCCAGTTCGGCAAGTCTTTCCCGCAAGGGTTCCCTTCCCTGGTCCAATATCCTCCACATATAATAGGAAGGCCCCTGGTTAGCAAGCTGATTGTATCTTTCCACAGCCTGCTGTACCAATACCGGCGATGGGGACACGCCTCCGTTATTCAGGTTGACCAGTGGAGCAGAGCTGGCTGTGTAGGCTTGTTGAATGGTGGCCCAATAGTCCTCTTGCTTAGCCAAATCTGCCGCCGAGAAGCCTTGGAAGCGAGCGGAAAGGTCCTCGAAAGCCGCCCCATGGGCCTGGTTAAATAAACTCTGGGCAGAAAAGGCACCGCCAGCGAGCAGTGCGGCGTTTTTCAAAAAGGAACGTCTATTGGATAATACACCCATTTCAAAAGGATTTTATAGTTGATAATTAAGCAATTACAAATAAAACTAGACCAAAAGACCCATTTATTCAAAGCTTCAGCGAAAAAGAAAAGGCCAAATTTGATCAACGGGATATTTTATGGATACTTATCCTGTTTTTTTTGTAAGAATGGTTATAAAAGTGGAATTTTGCATTTCATTTTTAACGTTTATGCAAGTATGAGAGACATCAAATTGGTAGAGGTAAGGTCAGAGTTGGCGGCAGGGACCCGGGGAGCAAGTATGGGTATTGATGCCCTCAAAGTGGCTTCCCTAGACAAAAAGTCCAGCTTTTTCACGCAGTTTGATCCCATCAATGTGAAGGATGCCAACAACTACCTTTGGAAGCATAACCAACATCCATTTGCCAACTATATCGACGGGGTGTATGAGGTTTTGCAAAATGTGTTTTCCACCATCAAAACCCTACGGGAAGAAAAGTACTTTCCCATTATCCTGGCCGGTGACCACAGTACTGCAGCAGGTACCATTATGGGTATTAAGGCCGCAGCTCCCGAAAAACGCCTGGGTGTAATCTGGATCGATGCCCATGCAGACCTGCACTCCCCCTATACCACTCCTTCGGGAAACATGCACGGCATGCCGCTGGCCATGTGCCTGGGGGAAGACAACCTGGCTTCCAAGGTAAATGACCCCCTGCCGGGTACAGTAGCCTATTGGGAAAAAATAAAGGAAATCGGTGGCGAAGGGCCAAAAATCCTGCCCCAGGACATCGTTTTTGTAGCGGTGCGGGACACCGAGGCACCCGAAAGGGAACTGATCCAAAAATACGGCATCAAGGTAATTCGAGTGGAAGAACTTAAAAGGTTAGGGGTGGAAAAGACCAGCAACCTGGCCTTGGAGACCCTAAAGGACTGTGATCAAATCTATATTTCCTTTGATGTGGACAGCATAGACAGTAATATTTCAAGGGGCACAGGAACCCCGGTGCCTGATGGCTTGGACATCCAACAGGCCATGGAACTAAATACTGCCCTGATCCGGGACAAACGTGTGTGTGCCTGGGAAATCGTGGAAGTAAACCCAACGCTGGACAGGGAAAACATCATGGCAGAGATCGGCTTTGACATCCTGGAAGCCACCACCCTTTCCCTGGTCGAGAATTTCTGAACGGACTCAGGGTCCTTGAGGCAGCACTAGTCGCTTAGGGCTGTCCCCAAGCCGCTGGTACATATCCAGGATCATCATTGCCCTTAAGCCCATCTGGAAGCAGTTTACGGGCATGGGCCTATCCAAATTAACACTTCTTCCCCTCTTTGGAGAAGGAAGCAGTTTTTTTAGCAAGGCTTTGGCCTTGAATTTTGCTCCTTGTCTGTTTTGGATATCCTTAAGCAGCCCTTCTCGGAACTGCTGTGGAAAAAGCACCCCTGCATCGCTTCCCTGTAGCAGATCCATCATTTTAGTAGAGGCATCTTTCCTTTGCATCAACTCAGAAGGCCGGATGCCCGACCCGGAACTGGCATAAGGTACCTCCGGCCAAAAGGAGTTCACCAAGGAAGCAAATGCACGCTTTTCCAATCGTCCCTGATCGGGAATATTGCGTACCGCATTTAAAATGCTTTGCGAAAGAAAAGGATTGACCACTTCCAGGTAGGCAAGCTTTAGGTCCGTCAATGCCGCCATAACCAAGGGCATCCTGAATTCCTGGTATAACCTGTCCCTCCAGGTATACCATGACTCCTCCCCTCTTTTGGCGTAGCTTGCAGGAAGTTCCTGGGTGTAGGCTTCGCTCAATAAACGGAAGTAGGGCTGCTGAAAATCCCTGCACAGACTTAGGCCTATCGTAAAGCGGAGAAAATCCGGATTCTCCCTATGTTGCAAGCCCAATAATTGCCCAAAAGCCTCATCTCCCCTTAGCATCCCCTTGATTCCCTGTCTATGGAGTTTTTCCCAAAGTCCAAAACCGTCTACGTAGCCGGTAATATTGTCCACCCTTCCTTCTCCATTGGTCAAAAAGCGCTCCCAAAGCAGTTCAAAGGGCACCTGTTCCCGGTCCAAGATCACATTGGAGTGGCTGGTATTGGCTTGCTTTGCCAGAACCTGTCCCAGGTAGAAATCCGACTCCCGCTGCTTCATGGTAGCCTTCCCTCCCCAAGTTAGGGTCTTAATCTCCTGTGAAGTGGGGGCGTGTGCCAAAACAGCATACAGTAACCCCCTGCTGTCCACTCCTCCAGAGATGGACAATACCCAGTCCGAGGGCATGGAATAGTGCGGCCCCAGTACTTCCCGGATGGAACTTCTCAACCTTTCCACCTGCCCGGCCTCGTCAAGGGGTTGGGGGTCAAAATGTACAGCCTTTTTAGAAACCTTCAGGTTCCAGGCACTTTTATCCAAGGACAGGGTGCTGTCAGGATCCAGAGATTTCAGGCGGGTGTCCCAAGAGTTGGAAGGACCCAATGTGCCGCTGGAAAACATCCAGGGAATGACCTGTTCGTTCCATTGCCTTCCTCCCAACAGCAATAAAATCGCTCTTTGGGAGCTGGAAGCTATAAAATACCGCTGGTCCATATAATACCAGACTGTCCTGCTGGCCAAGGAGTCGCTGAGTATTTCCACTACCTCCCCGTTTTCCCGGAAAAGGCTGAAAGCACCCTCAGGCGTACCGGTGTTGGGGACAAACCAGTTCTCCCGTTTCTCAAAGATGTCCCCCAGGATATGGTTGGTTCCTTGTAGGTGCCTAAGTCCAGAGGGGTTTAGAATGCCCAGGGTGGTATTTCCCTCCTGGTGGGTATAGGGTTTGCAGTGTTTTAGGTGGTCAGGGGTGATGGCTTCCAGGGCACCGATTAGTTTTGTTCTTATATCAATGTTTTCCTTAAACCTGGTGGTCACCCAGAGCGTCTTTGCCATTGGTTTTGAAGCTTTGCAGTTTTGGTTAAAGGTAAGGTTTTCTTTTGTTTTTTTGGAGTGGCTGTGGTGTTGGAGGTATTTTCAGGTGTATTAATGATGAATAATGATCTGCCACCTTCCTAATCCAAGAACAGTGCTTTAGCTGCCGCTAAGAATGACTACTGTAACCCGCTGATATGGAATTAAAACCCCGATCCCAGATGGGAAGAATTTGGAATCCTTGTCTTTCCTCCCTCGTCTATACCGAATAATGGTAAAGTTAGATTCTACTCAAAGTGTATAAATCCAATTCACCCCTAAACAAATCTCCCCCTCTCCTCGTCACTAAGTCTCTTAGTCACCTCCCAGTCTCTTCGTCTCCATCCAGTCCCAAAAACCTTCGTGACCAAACCCTTCCGGAGTTATTCGAAAACAACTTCAGAAACGGTGGACTTCTCCATTTGAAAAACCCCATCAAACGCTTCTTTTAGGTTAGTTTCGGTGTAAATAGTATCAAAACGAATCAAATTTGGGATGGATGGATCATCCCCTCTAAAATCTTTAAAAGAGACAAAAGCGTTGGTAACTCCAGCATCTTTCAAGGCTTTTTCAACAGAACCTTCTTTTGCTTGCTCCAATTGAAAATTATCCACCCGAAAACCGAATTTTGAGTCCTTTTCGGGATAAAGAGCCGCAGTATTACCAGCATATGAGGTCATTCCCAAAGCCATATAATCATTTCCGAGGGCATATTTCAACCTTTGTCCCATTGGGAAGCAACTCAGGAATCCCTCGTAATAAAATGGTGTCTTTTGAATATGTGCATTGTGTGCAACCAACAGTATTTTTGTGCCTGGATCTGAACTATTCAAATGCCAAAGCACAGTATCTGCCATGTATTTGTCCCTTGATCCCTCATCCCCTGACGTA
Source organism: Pleomorphovibrio marinus (assembly GCF_003347495.1). Lineage (GTDB taxonomy): Bacteria > Bacteroidota > Bacteroidia > Cytophagales > Cyclobacteriaceae > Pleomorphovibrio > Pleomorphovibrio marinus. Next base: position 14,126 of record NZ_QCXY01000007.1, on the reverse strand, counting down.
CCTACTCCAGAAATAAAGTTTGCCATGGCCTGTATGTTGTAATCTTGGTATACCATACCGTTTATGAGCTGCAAGGTCTTTTCAAATTCCTTTTTACCATACCTCTCTTGGAGAGATGGTGCCATGACTTCCAGGCGCTGCTTCACTCGGGCTATCTTATAGGTTAACAGGTGCTTTTCGGGCTCTGTTAAGTCTTGCAGTTTGATGGCTGCCTGAGATGTGGAAAAAAGATCCAGTTCTTTTACAAGCCCTTTTATATCTTCTATGAGATGCAAAGCCTCTCTATCTGTCTTTTCAAAAAAATCCTGAACCAAGGATAAGTTTGGGAAATAGGAACCCCCATTTTTAGGTACGTCAATACCAAGAAACGTGATTTTGTGTTTTGCACTTCTATTATATTCCCTTAGCCATCGAAATGTGTTATGCAACTCCTCAGGGTAATAAAAATGTTCTAAATGTTCTCTTATCTCATCATCTGCCCCTTGACCCTGAATCCAACTATTAATTGAAAAAGCCTCTGCAAAGCCAAATTCAAAAGCAAATGTTGTAAAGCCAAGTTCTTCAATAAAATAACGTATGAGGTCATGACGCAATAAAAAGAACTCCTTTATAAAATGTGAATTTTCACCTAACGCTACGACTCGCGTATTATCTATAATTTTGTTTAATGGTTTAAAATGACTGTAACTACCATCAAAATCAGGTAACTTGAAAGGGACAAAGTTATCCTCAACCCATTTTTTAAATTTCATGTGTTTATAATTGTAGAATTAATAAAACCTTTCCTTACTTATAGGAAACAACATGTTTTATAGTAATTGTGTAGATACGGAGTTATCCTTTATTTACAAGGTATTGAAATAATTTTTTAAGAAAACAATAATTATTCTTAAAACAAACAGCGTTGTCCTTTATGAGCCCAGTCAGGCCATTGATTTTTTCATCCCCCATCTAACTTTATAAATACATATCAAGTACCATTTAGCTAAGGATTTTGTTGTCGGTCAATTATCCGTTTAAGACGAATTATTGTTACACTAGTTCACTCAAAATAGCCATGCCAAACCCTTTAAGTCAAGGCTATATTAGCAGTTCAACAATAATAAATGAAGGGTTTTACAGTCAATGTTTTATCTCGAAATCCAATTGTCTTCCTTCTACGAGTGCATTTTTGTCCATTTGTGAACCAACCAACATTCCTATAGCCATTCCAATGGGTATTCCTATTGCATATAAAGATATGTTGCCTAGGCTAAAACCCAAAGTCATTCCAATAGACAAGCCTATGGGAATCCCAAACCCCAACCATAGGTTTCGGTAGTAGTTTTTTGGTATAAGTTGAAGTTCCTTTTCAACTTGATTTAAGATTTTAGTCTCTTTCTCTTTTACAAAATCCCTCAGATCTTTTCCTGTAAGAGTTGTTGAATTTATTTCATCCACATCCCTATTGATAGATTCCACAACATTTGGAGATAGCTCCCTTTTGTTTAATTCACTCAATAGTTCTCGGAATTGGTTGTAGATCCTTACCAATTTAGAATCCCAGGATGCAACATCTCTTTCTTTTAACGTATTGATGTTCATTTTTTTGGCCTTTATTATTTTTCGATTAATGTGTTTTTAATTCATTTTCGTTTGCCGCATAGCCTGTCCTTGCCTGCCCCGAACTCTTTGATACAAATCTCCGAATCTTAATCCTTTATTGGCTTGACAAATATCAAAAAATCGATTAGCTCCTCTTGTTTCTTATCCTGCTAAGGGTTTCCGGTGTCATTCCAAGCATGGAGGCCAAATAATTTAATGGTACTTGGTTAAAAAGTTCGGGATTAATGTCAAATAGCTGATTATAACGTTCTTCAGCATTCATGGATAGGTGGGAAATTACCCGGTTTTCCAAAACTGAAAAACACTTAGTTAAAAACATTTTTTCCAAAATGTTCCATCGTTGCACTTTATCTGCAATTTTATCATAATTGTCTTTTGACAATGCCAATAGGGAAACATCGCTCAGTGCTTGGTAATTTACTTTAGATTTTTGTCCAAAAAGGAATCCTGATAAGTCAACTGCAAAATACCCACTCGAAGAAAACCATTTTGTCACTTCTTTGCCGTTTGTATAGAGAAACTCTCTTAATATTCCATTCTCAACAAAGCCCAAGTGCCGTACATATTGTCCTTGTTTCAAAAAATGATCCCCTTTCTTAATTTCTATTGGGACGAAAAAATCCTGAATACTATTAAATTCACTTTCTGAAAACCCAAATGTTTCAATTATGCTGCTTTTTAATGCTGACATATCCGGTTTATTTTATTTTTCCAACCATCATCATCAAGCTTGGATAGTGAATATAGGTCATTTGAATGAGGGTTCCAATGAATGGGGATATCTTATCAAGAAACCGAGGATACTGCTTTTTTATCGGATAAGGAAGGTTTGGATTTGTGACTGAAAAACAACCCGGGCATGATTAATATTTACCCGAAAACAAACCTCCCCCTCTCTTCGTCTCCATCCAGTCCCCCAAAAAAAAACCATTTCCTTCGTGACTAAACCCATCCGGAGACCAAAATTCCATCCCCCACGTAAACAAATCGCCCCCTCTCTCCGTCCCTAAGTCTCTCAGTCTCCCTCCAATCTCTCCTTCTCAACCGGGCTCTAAAATCCAAACCCCATTCAATGTAGCAAATACATCACCTGCAACTGCCCCATCATACTAAACTTGTTTATGGAACGGGGAAAGCCGGGTACAGGGTCCTGGTTGCCCATCCACTGGTAGTTTAGGCCCTGTATCCCGCGCAACTGGGCATCCACCAAGAACCTGTCCCACTGCTTGGTATACTGAAACCCCATGCTGAGGTCCACCCAGGGCCGGTAAAGCAGAGGATCGGGAAATGCCCTCTCGTAAAAACCCATATGCTGCTCGGCACGCTCCAGCATCAGCCCCAGCTTGTCCAAGCCCTTCACCCAAGCAAATTCCAGGATCTGCAAATTCGTGCCATTTCCTGCCCCTATGCCCATAGTCTGTCCCTGCTGCTGAAAACCATAAACCGCACCGTGGCTGTGCCAGCTAAAGATAGAACTCAAATCCCCGTACCTGGTTTGCCGGTTGATGCTTTGGCTGCCTTGTACCATCTCTCCCCTTACCTGTAACCACTCCCCGGGTTTAGCAGTGGGGAAAAGTTTTTTAAAACCAATAAGGTAAGCCCTGGCATGCTCGGGGTTGAGGAAAAATTCCCTCCAGTTAAAGGCATGGTCCCTTCTGCCAAACTCAAAATAAAGTTCCATCCTCGCCTCTGGGATTAGGTAACGGGCATAGGCACTGGCCTGTTGGTCTTGCCGCCTCCGGTCATAGTCCACGCTGTGACCGTCGTTAAAATGCCTCACCTTCTGAAAGGGCTCCAACACAGGCAACCAATCCCTGATGCCGGTACCTCTCTCACTCACATACCTCTGAAATGTTCTTGCCAGGCCCAGGTGCAGGCCTTCTGGCCATTTGGGGGAAAAGACAATGTTCACGGCGTTGAGGTACCGGTTTTCGTCGGGGCGGGGCCTGGAATGGCGGTCGTTGAGATCCCCATTCTGGGAGTAGGGCATGGTGTTGGGTTGTAGGCTGCCCATCACCAACTGGGCTTCTATATTGCCCAAAAAAGTCTTCATGGGCCTGTGGGTGTTTATGGTAAAGTGTGCGAAGCCGGGGGCATGGTGGCTGAAGGTGAGGGAGTGGAACTGTCCTGGACCCCACCAGATGTTTTCGGTGGACATGCCCATTTCCCATGCACCCGCACGAATGGCGGCTTTGCTGTTGCCCCAGCCCAACCTGGCCACTCGTCCCGGATACAGACGCTCCGACATATCACCGGTACGCCAGATACTGAACCTGTTGGCATCCGGGCCTGCACCAAAACCGGGGTATCCCTGGTAGGAAGGATTCAGTGCCAAGAGCAAGGTAGGCTGTAGGTAGACATGCAGCCAGGGCAACATATATTCCACTCCTACCGAACCAAGGGTCTGTAAGCCCGCTGCAGGCAGCATCTCATAGGGGCTTGGCCCAGAGGGCCTGCCACCCGCGTATTTACCAATGCCCCTAAATGGCAAAAGCCGCAGGTTGCCAGTATTCTTCAAGGTATCCGAATCTTCCGAGTAAAAGGCCTCCCAAGACAGCGGGAAGGTTTCCTTACCGGACCAGGAAATTTTTATGGGACGTAAGGCAAAGGAGCTTTCCCCTTCCAGTTCCCCCAGGATTTGTTTTCTTCTTAGGGCCTCCTCCAAAACGGGTTGCCCTGCCACAATCACCTGAGCCTTAGATTCTTCTCCGAAAAAAATAAGCAAGAAAAGGGCACAGCAAAGGTATTTTGGGTGAAAAAGGTATTTCATTGGGTAAATTTCGCTCTTTTTTTGAAGTTTGCAAGGTGATTTTTGTATTTCAACTGGTTTGTCCTTTAGGGACTATACCCCGAAACTACCCTCACCAAACGACCAAGATATTGGTCTAATCTTTCAATAATCCGGGGATTTTGGGAAACCATGCCCCAATACCGCGAAGTGGTTGAACTCCAATGCACTTCTTGGCAGGGAGGAATATATTTTGATAAGCCTAACCTTGTTTCGGGTTGAGGGATGGTGGGTGAAAAATGGTAGGTTTCGAAAGGTTGATCATTGCCTCCGCCTTGTTTCCACCACCCCCTTTTTCCCCCTCCTAAAACAGGAGGGGGAAAGATCGAATGGGTGTTTTTGCGCTGGAAGAAGGATTGATTTTAAGAAGCCGCTGTACCGCTGTTCGGGATTGGTAATCCCCCAAAACAAGATCTGAAGCAATGCTCTAGAAGAGTATAGGCTACGAAATCCAAACTATTTTTCCGAAGATGTGCAACCTGCGGATTATAAATCCGCTTTATCTGTTCTCGAAATTGCAAATTTCGAGAAACGGAGAAAAAAAACTTCGCGCTCTTCGTGCCTACTCTGTGCCCTCCCTGCCAAAGGCAGGCAAGCGTGACAAAAACCTTCCGAAGCGAAACCCAACCTTTCTCTTGAAAACAGGTCTCTTAGTCCCTGAAATGTCTCCAAGTCCCCTCGCCCCGAAGTCTCGCAAAATACACCAACCCCACCATCGCCAAAGTGCCGGCAGGAGCGAAGGATATTGTTGCCCTCTTTTACCTTTTGAGCAAGGTTTTTGTAGTTCAATACCTTTAGGAAAAAAACATAACAAACTATTCCCCTTTTCCTTTCAAAAAAACAACCTAAATGGAACATCTGCTTTTCGAAAATTGGCAAAGTTTGTTTCGGACATTTGTCATTACCATCCTTGCCTATTTTTGCATGGTAACCTTCCTGAGGGCTTTCGGCAAAAGAACATTGTCCAAAATGAATGCTTTTGACTTTATAGTTACCGTGGCCCTGGGTTCTACATTAGCTGCTGTAGCCCTAAACAAGGATATCCCTCTGGCAGATGGGGCATTGGCATTTTTCCTTTTTATCTCTTTGCAGTTTGTCATCACTTGGTTGTCCGTACGCTTTAAAGCCGTGAAAAATATAGTGACCAGTCAACCTACCTTGTTGCTTTTCAAAGGGGAACTGATCAGTGAGAATGTAAAGAAAGAAAGGATTACTGTGGAAGAAATTCACCTTTCCGCCAGGGAAAAGGGGTTTCAGGATCTCAAGCAGGTGGATGTTATGGTATTGGAAACCACAGGGGAGATCACGGTCCTGGGCCAAATTGATTCCGGGAATGCCAGTGCATTGAAGGGCATACAAAGTTTTGAGAGGTAAAAGGTTTTTATTTCCCCCTCCTAAAACAGGAGGGGGAAAGATCGAATCGTTGTTTTTTGCCCCGGAAGGGGGGTATTTAAGAAGCCACCGTGTCTCCGTCCGGGATTGGTCTCCCGAACGAAATTGCCCCATTTCCTGAAGGAATCCTTCGTGCGAATACTTGTTCCCGGAGTTCAACCCCGTCCGGGGTTGGGGAATTGTCGTTGGGTCCTTTAATCCCCGAGCTAACGCAGGGGGCTAATGGAGTGGAAACCCATGCGTGTTTCTTTGATCCGTTTGGAGACTGTGTCAGGTGTTACCCAATGTGAACTTAAGAGTGGTCTTTGTCATTGGGATTTTGTATACAGTGGCAACCGTTTTCATGCCAAAAATTTTGTTCTCGGTTTAGACCCACGACCCTGAAAGGGTCGAACTACCAAACCTGTCGGATTAAACCTCGTTAACAAACGGCTGTTGATATAATCGCTTTCCATTTGCCCTATACAACGCATTGGCCAGGGCCGCAAACACCGGCGGATAAGCAGGCTCACCCAATCCCGTGGGATCTTCCCCATTCTCCACAAAGTGGGTTTCAATACCCTTTGGGGCCTCTCCCATCCGGATCATACGGTATTTGTCGAAATTCCTCTTTTCCGGCCTACCCTTATCAAAGCTCATTTCCCCAAACATGGCCGTTCCAATTCCGTCCACCACTGCCCCTTCACAGAGGTTTTTGGCGGCATCCGGGTTGATAATCCGGCCACAATCCACTGCAGTTACCACTTTGGTCACTTTGGGTTTCCCGTCTTCCATTTTCATCTCCAATACCTGAGCTGCATAGCTGTTGTGGCAATAGTAGGCAGCCATTCCTTTGTGAGTATCGGAAGAACTACTAGCCCAACCCGATTTCTCTTGGAGCAACTTCAGGACTTCTGCATATCGTTTTGGATCGTAATCGTTGTTTTTACCTACCGGCTTGTCCATGGCTTTTTGCAACATTTCCAGGCGCAGATCGATAGGGTCCTTTCCGGCTTCTTCCGCCACCTCATCCAAAAAGGACTGCTCCGTAGCCGCCATAAAATTGGACCTGGGTGCCCTAAAAGAGCCTACCGTAATGTTGGAAGGTACAGTCCAGTCTTCTGCCAGGTAATTCTCTACCGCACCTGCGGGAAAGCGGTCCGGAAAAAGAGGCCCCTCCACCAATCCTCCGGCATTGATATGAAACCCGATCAGCTTGTTCTCACTGTCCAGTGCTGCCCTGTAGGTAGCCCTGTAGGCTGGTCTGTAAATTCCACCCGTCATATCATCTTCCCGCGTGTAAATCAGCTTCACAGGTGCATTGACTTTTTGGGAAATTACCGCTGCCTCGATCAACCAGTGTGCATAGGAACGGCGGCCATATCCCCCTCCCAGCCGGGTCATATGGATATCAATGTTTTCCACAGGTATCCCCAAACGAGAAGAAAGCGCCAACTCTGTAAGCTCGGGCTTCTGCAAGGGCCCCGCAAGTTCTGCCTTATCGGAGGTCACATCGGCAAAAAAATTCATGGGCTCCATACAGTTATGCGCCAAAAAAGGTGCGGTATAACTACGTTCAATTACCTTGGCCGCATCCCTGAACGCCTTTTCGGGGTTACCGTCTTTTCTTCGGACAGTGGGCTTTTTGGACGCTTCTTCCATTTTTTGTAGTTGCTTATCAGAACTCTCCAGTCCTTTGGGGATTTTGCGGGTTTCCTTCCTTCCGTTCCAGTCCCTTTTTTCCTCATAAGACTCGAATTCCTCCCATTCCACCTTTAAAGCCTTTTTGGCATTCATGACCTCCCAAGTGGTTTTTCCGACTATGGCCACCAGGTCGGTAAAACTTGTGGTATCAAAAAACAGCCTTTCATAGTCATCCTGATGGGATTTGATCCGAAAAATATCCTGAATGCCCGGCATATTTCTCGTCTCTTTGTCATCAAAGGATTTCAGCCTTAAGCCATGTGCAGGAGGGTGGACGATCATGGCCACCAACATACCTTCTTTTTTATAATCAATTCCAAAAAGCGGCTTGCCAGTGAGGATCTTTTTGGCATCTACATTCCTTTGGGAAGTACCAATGATTTTAAAATCGGAAGTGTCTTTTAACTTAACCTCTTCCGGCACAGGAAGGGTGGCGGCGAGGGAGGCCATTTCCCCAAAATTTGCTTTTTTGTTACTTCCCTGGTGGTAAAGCATTCCCGCTTCGGTACGGATGTCAGCGGCAGGCACCTCCCATGTCTGGGCAGCGGCATTGATAAGCATTTGTCTTGCCGTGGCTCCTGCGGTCCGTAAATCTTTCCACCCCAACCGGATGGCCTGGCTTCCCCCTATAAACTGCCGGGTAAAATTTTCGGTATCCAAGGGAGCCTGCTCCACCACCACCTTTGACCAGTCCGCATCCAGCTCCTCGGCCACGATCATGGGCATGCCCGTTTTGATGTTCTGTCCCCCTTCGGGATTGGGCGACATGATGGTGACCAGGCCATTCTCACCTATTTTCAAAAAACCGTTTAGCCGGAACCATTCTTTAGGCATGCCGAGTCCCTCTTCCTGACCCGAAGGCTTGCACCCTGCCATCCATCCAAAGTTGAGTAACATACCTCCTCCCGCCAGGGCGGATACTTTAAGAAAAGAGCGTCGGTTTAGGGATGTGGTTTGTGTAGCCATGGTGGTTTTATTTGATTAGCCCCAATTTACGAAATCTATCTGCCCAAGGCCAGAATTTATTTGTAGAAAATTTTCTTTGGATGTGATTCGCCACGTTGCACCCATTGTGTAAAACTTGACCATCCTGCAATAAAAGTAAGTATCAAGATCGAATCCTCCCACCTTGTCTGCTTTGACGAAACTGACAAAAACAGCCCTTGGCCAACCTTACCATACTTTTTGTACTACAACCCTGAAGTGGAAAAAACAATTACTACCGATTAATTAATCTACTCCCCTAATATAAAAACCCAAACATCCACAAGGGAATCCTGTTTCCACTTCCTGACCGAATACCGTCAGCAGCGATAAAGGCATTGGGGATTCCTTGGATTTGCTGCGCGGTTTTATTTGGTCCCCCAATTTCAAAGACGTACTTTCCATCCACCATAAAATCTCCATATTTCGGTAAGGTAACGTCGTGTTTGACCCTCAGTTGGTTAAAGAAAAAGATTTCTCTATTATTCCCAGTATTTACATTTCCAGCTGCGAAAACGTAGGGTAAATTGGGGTTTTGTAGGTAAATTTTCTTAGGCTTCTGGAGAAAGGAAACACCATTGGTAGAGCTACGCAACAAGCTAAGTATCTGGGCTTGTTCGAGCAAATCTAAGGTCTTTAAGATCGTGTTCCTGGAAACTTCCAGTCGCTCGGCAATTTTGCTGATATTGGGAATGAAAGGCACGGATTCACTAATGATAAAGATAAGTTTCTTCATGTTTCGGATAGTTTTATGGGTCAATTCCTCAAAAGGGGCAATATCCATTTCCAACACCAAGTTTGTGGTTTCCATTAGTCGTTGTTTGTACAATGCCTTTCCATCCCTAAAAAACGGATAATAGCCAAACTCCAAATAGTGCTCAAAAAATGATAGCACATCCAATTGGTCGGCTATTTCATTACCGGAGTCAGCATGCCTATCTATCAACTCCTCCAAGGTTAATGCTGGTAGGCTAATGCTTTTGTCCAATGCTAAAAATTCCCTAAACGAAAGGCCTGCCAAATGATATACGGCCGCTCTTCTTGATAAATCTGCTTTGCCCTTGCCTAATTCCAATATTGATGACCCTGAAACCACAAAGTATGCATCAGGATAATTGTCATACAAAGTCTTCAAATCCGAAGACCAATGAACATAGCGATGGACTTCATCTAAAAAAAAGTACGTATAGCCTTCTTGATAAAATTTTTCAATTGTTCTGACCAGCCTGTTTTCTTCAAACCAAAAATCATCCAAACTAAGGTAAATGGAAGGCTTCTTTAGTGCTTGCATCCTCTGTATCAAGAGGGTGGTTTTTCCTACTCCCCTATGACCCAAAAGAAGAATTAATCGCTGATCCCAATCTATTTGATCCGTTAGGTATCTTTGGAATTGCGGCAATGATTGGGTTTGCTTTCTCTCTGATAGTTTAATGAGCCTTTCCATTTTGTTTTATTGAAACAACAAAAATAGTAAATGTTTTACTCAAAAAACATTTTAAGTTAATGTACTTTACAAAAAACAAAATTTTAACCTTAGGACCATCATCTGCCTAACCAACAAAAATTTCGGGGACAGTGACCGCTAAAAGCAGTTTACTAAACCCTTGCTGTCCATTTGGTTTGTCGGAGTTACTTTGGATGTGATTTGCCGCGTTGCGTACGTTGCGGCCGTTGCGTGAAAACCTATACTCGGAAAATACTCATTTCATTCCAGTGTTGTGTGATCTTCTCCGTATCAGTTAATCGATAAAATTCGAAAATATCATTAGCCTATGATTTAGTTTGAAATATATTTTTAAATTTGACAGAATACTAAAACTTTTTATATGGGAACCAAGGATTTACACATCAAGCCATTTGATCTAGGAACTTTGACCAAACTTGAAATTTTTGAAAAATATACTCAAGCATGGATTCCAGTATTTGCAATTGCAAAAGGAGGAAATATTTTCATTGTTGATTTTTTTGCTGGTACAGGCTATGATTTGAATGGCGTCCCAGGAAGTCCAATCCGAATCCTTACCAAGATATTAGAGTTTTCAGAATTATTGCTTAAATACCGAACCAAAGTCCACCTTCACCTTAATGAATATAAGAAGAATAAATCCAACACACTTATAAAGGTTTGCTCGGAATTCATAGAAAAACACCCTATACTAAGGCAAGTCCTAGAAATAGAGTATACTTCACTAGATTTTGAAGAATCATTTAGAAAAGAATATCCGCTGATCAAGAGTTTACCTGCGTTGGTTTTTTTGGATCAGAATGGAGTTAAGTTTTTAAATAGCACATATCTAAATGCGCTGGAATCGACCAAAACCACAGACTTTCTTTACTTTGTCTCAACTTCCTTTCTAAAACGTTTCTGCGAAACGCCAGAATTTAAAAAACTTGGATATGATTTGGAGGTAATACTTAAAAACCCTTATCGATTTATTCATCAATCGCTTTTGGATATCATTCGAGCCTGGCTTCCAACTTCTACCAATCTGAAGCTTTATCCTTTCACCATAAAGAAGCCCTCTGGTATTTATGGTTTAGTATTTGGGGCATCTCATCCTGCTGCTGTTATCAAGTTTTTAAAAATTGGATGGGAACAAAACACCATGAATGGTTCAGCAAATTTTGACATAGAAGATGATTTAAAAAAGGGCCAAATGAACTTCTTTGAACCTACAAAACTAACCAAGATTGAACATTTTCAGGAAGAATTAAAAAGGGAGGTGTTGTCTGGAAAAGTATTATCCAATCATTCTGCCTTCTTTTACACATTGGATAGAGGACATATTCCGTCCCATGCAAAGGTGGTACTAGAAAACCTAAAAAAAGCGAAACTAATAGATTATTCAGGAAATAGTCCCTTGATTACCTATGAGAAAGTGTGTAAAGAAAAAATTTGGAAGGAATACATTCTCCTAAAACCAAATAAATAATTTAAAACTGACAACTAGTTACAAAAAATAGTATAATTATTCTATTAAAACTACATTTGAATCATGGCACAAACCTCAATCGAATGGACAGAACTGACCTGGAATCCGGTCACGGGCTGTACCAAAATCACGGCGGGCTGCAAATTCTGCTATGCCGAAGTGATGACCAAACGTCTTCAGGCTATGGGTGTGGAGAAATATAAAGCGGGATTCAAAAAGGTTAAAATCCATGAGGATGCCTTGCAGATACCCTACACCTGGAAAAAGTCCAAGGTGGTCTTTGTAAACTCTATGTCTGACTTATTTCACAAGGATGTACCTCTGGAATTTATTCAGAAGGTATTTCAGGTAATGAAGGACAATGGACAGCATGTTTTCCAAGTGCTTACCAAGCGGGCAGGCCGACTTGCTGAAATCAGTCCTCTCTTGCCTTGGTCGCATAATATCTGGATGGGTGTTTCGGTAGAGGATAATCGTGTCTTGGACAGAATTGATTTCTTGAGACAATCCAGTGCCCGGGTAAAGTTTCTTTCCTTAGAACCTTTAATTGGACCTCTTCCCAAGATCAACTTAAGCGGAATCGACTGGGTCATCGTAGGCGGGGAAAGCGGCCACAAGGCCAGACCCATGAACCCAGACTGGGTATTGGATATTCAGGAGCAATGTCAAAGCTCTAAAGTGGCTTTCTTTTTTAAACAATGGGGAGGAAAAAACAAGAAGAAGGCAGGAAGAGAGCTTAATGGGCAGACGTATGATGAAATGCCTGATGTGGAGTTGGAAAGATTCATATAGCATCTGCTCTAAAAAGCTTTGTATAGAACCAGATTCAACTAACTACAAATTGGTTTTGATTTTGGGTGGAATTGCAAACCCCACATTGGGACCAATAGGTCTTTAAATGTGCAGGGAAGAAACTACCCCGAGCGGAAATAGAAAATTGAGCAGGATAGTCAAATAGGATTTAGAGAGCCTGTGCCCCATCATTATAAAAAAAAGAATAATTTTTTTTGTACGGAAAATACCCGTACTTTTGTTGTAATATTGCGAAATTAATTTATGTCGAAAAAATAGAAATCAAGATACTATTTTAAATCATCAGATATGGCTAAGCAAGTTAATGATAGAATTGATGTTCGTATCAGCACAGAACAAAAAGAGCTTTTTAGAAGAGCTTCGGTGATTAGCGGGTTCAAAAATCTGACTGAATTTATTGTGCATTGTGTGTCGAAAGAATCAAAAGCTCTTTTGATGGAAGAAAGTCAAATGTTGAAGAATGAAGAGGATAAGCGCATTTTCTTTAATGCATTGCTGAATCCACCTAGTCCCAATGCTCGCTTAAAACAGGCTCGTTTAAATCATCTAAAAGTCAAAGGCGAACAGGAAAATGAGGATTTGCAAACTGAACACTTCTCACAAAAAGAGTAAGTTTGACTGCGGTAAAAAACCGTTAAATGATTATTTGGCCAAGATAGCCAAACAGGATGTAGAAAAAGATGTAGCGGTTTGCTACATACTAGAAGGGGAAGATGGAAAGGTATTGGGATATTTTACCCTGTCCTCAGGTTCAATTCCTAAAGAGGAAATTCCGGAAAAGGAATCAAAGAAACTTCCCAGGTATTTAGATATCCCATTTGCAGTAATTGGCAGGCTAGCTGTAGATAAGAAATACCAAGGCAGAAAACTTGGGGATTATTTGTTGGTGGAAGCGCTTGGCGAAATTCTTAAGGTGGCGGAAGTATTGGGTATTGCAGGTGTTTTTGTAGACCCAATTGATGAATCAGCGGTAAATTATTACGAGAAATTTGGCTTCATCAAATTAAACAGTTCTGATAGAATGTTTCTTCCCATAGCGACTATCCGTGCGCTTTTAAAGGATTAAAATACGAAGGCTTAAAAAAGGATGAAATCTCGAAATGTACCAACCCCTTTCTTGTTATCCTTCGCCTCAATGATGGCCAGCGGAATATTATTTTTGTAGTATAAGATGTAGTCAGCACGTTTTCTGGTTCCCCGGGTATGGAGAGCACCTTGCACGATGATTCGTCCGTCTGTAAAAAACACCTCTTCCCGAATTTGCTTTTGAATATCCCAACCTGCTTTTTGCAGTGCAGGAGTAATGAATTTGGTGCAAATGTCTCGTTCGCTTAGACCTTTTTTATGCATCTTAAAAAATTCAAGATTGGATTTAAGTCTAAATATATTAGTTAATCGCCTAAAAGAAAATTTATTGTCTGGAATCCCGACCCCGAATGGGTCAAACTCCTCAATAGCCATGGGTGAACCCCATGGACAAGAATGGCCGTTTCCATGCCAGCACTTGTGTTCCCTGTTTCGTCCCAAGACCCTGAAAGGGTCCAACAATAAACCCCGGGCGAAACCCGGGGAATTGGGACACCACCCCAAAAAGCCCAGAAACACGGAGTGGTTCAACTCCACAGCACTTCCTAGCTGAGAGGAATATATTTTGATAGGCCTAACCTTGTTCCGGGCTGAGGGTGGGCAAAAACTGGTAGGATTGGAGAGTTCTCCTCTGCACTCATCACAAAAGCCCCTCTTCCCTTAAAATCCCCTCGACCTTGGATTCATCAAGCTCCATAGCTTTTGCGATAACAGGTACAGGGACTTTTTCATTAAACAAATTAATAACCCCGGACCTCTTACCTTTCTCCAATCCGAGTTTTTCACCCTTCTCTATACCGAGCTTCTCCCCCTTCTCCAGTCCTAGCTTTTCTCCCTCTAAT
>NZ_QCXY01000066.1 GCF_003347495.1 Pleomorphovibrio marinus | reverse complement strand
CATCTGTCCAGCTGTTAAAGATCCAGTCTGCGGATGACTCGGCGGTCAATGTCACTTCCGTGCCGGCGGTATAGGTCTCGGTTTCGGGATTTATGGACACAGTGCCCTCACCCTCAATATCCACAGTGAGCGTATATTCCGCGGGGATTTCAGTGAACACCGCCCTGACAGTTTTGTCGCCGTCCATGGTGACAAGTAGCGTAGTTTCCGTGCCAAGCTCCTCGCCC
>NZ_QCXY01000065.1 GCF_003347495.1 Pleomorphovibrio marinus | reverse complement strand
GTGTCGCCGTTCACCAAACCGAAGTAGCTAAAGGTCAGCGATGGGTTCTCTTCACCATATACCTTGGATTGATCGTCAGCCGTGATGGTTAGGGAAGCTTTGCTTATTGCTAATTCACCTGCTTTAAGGGTGATGTCGTAATTGTCATCGGAGCCACCATCCAAAGTGATTGGATAGGTACCCACTCCCGAACTTGCCAATGCAGTCGTGCTAATGCCAGGCTCGGTGGAAACCTCC
>NZ_QCXY01000064.1 GCF_003347495.1 Pleomorphovibrio marinus | reverse complement strand
CGGCGCGGCACCCCCCGCAGTAGCGGGGAGCGCGCGCCAGTCTGTGCTTTCCGGGGACGCGGGGATCTCTCCCTCGCCCGCCGGTCCCAATGTTTGTCGTATGTCTTTCGCAGTCTTTCAAAGAACTTGGCGGCCGCCTTACGCGGCCACTTGGGGGACTAAAACCCCTGATTCCTCCCGAATTCCCCCGAAAGGGAGCGCAAAGGTAAACAAAAATCCGGACCCAACAAGACAAAAAC
>NZ_QCXY01000063.1 GCF_003347495.1 Pleomorphovibrio marinus | reverse complement strand
GGCTGAAACAAAAATAACCGCGGGCCAAAGCCCGTGGGTATTGTATGGCAAAACCTCTCCCCAACCCCGAAGCGGGTTGAACAAAAACCCGGTGGGGGGATGGTCGTCTTGGGTGGTTTGATCCCATCCTGTTTTCTCCCTGTCCCCGGGTTACATCCACGGTTATTGCTGTATTGGCCCCTCAGGCCTGGGGGTTGCGTGTGGGAAATATTGTGCACATCTATTTGTTGACCAAAGCCCGAAG
>NZ_QCXY01000062.1 GCF_003347495.1 Pleomorphovibrio marinus | reverse complement strand
ATCTCCGGCCCCGACTACCTCTGTTCCTCCACGTCATTTATCCTGCAAAACCCTCCCCAAGGGGCCAGCGTCTCCTGGACCGCAACCCCAGCCAACCTGTTCAGTTCCTCCTCCGGCTCAGGCACCACGGCGAACCTCAGCCCGGCCAGTGTACACAACAGGGGTTTCGGCACCATTACCTTCCATGTGGAAACCGACTGCGGGGAGGTGGAAATACCCAAAACGGTATGGGTGGGCACCCCCTCCTTTACCAACCCCACCGTAAACGGCGACCCCTATATCACAGG
>NZ_QCXY01000061.1 GCF_003347495.1 Pleomorphovibrio marinus | reverse complement strand
CTTCCCTTTCTCCTTTAACGGCGCGGCCACCAACCCCTGCGGCAGCACCCCCTTCACCTTCTGCTTTATCAGCGGGCCCAATTGCCCCCTGAGCAGCTATGTCCTCAGCCCTAACCCCGCGGACGAGGAGGTCACCGTCACCAACCTGGCCGCCAAGGACGGGGAGCCGGGCCCCGAAGTGGAGATCCAGATCATCAGCCAGGCCTTCGAACCGGTACTTTCCCTAAAAGCCCAAGGCCCAAAGATAAGCGTGCCCACAGGCCACCTTCCCAACGGGCAATATATATTACAGATCTCCGAAGAAAACGGAGTGTACCGAAAACATTTGATC
>NZ_QCXY01000060.1 GCF_003347495.1 Pleomorphovibrio marinus | reverse complement strand
TCCCCCTCCTAAAACAGGAGGGGGAAAGACCGAATTGGTGTTTTTGCGCTGGAAGGGGGGCTAATTTTAAGAAGACGCTGTACCGCTATTCGGGATTGGTAATCCTCCAGAACAAAATCTAAAGCAATGCACTAGAAGAATAGAGGCTCTGAAATCGAAAATATTTTTTACGAAGATGTGCGGAGTGCGGATTACAAATCCGCTTTATCTGTTCTCGAAATTGCAAATTTCGAGAAACGGGGTGTTTTTGTGACTTGCACCATTTCGGCCCTCGTCCCTGACCTTCTGTGAAAAAAAACCTTTTCGGAGCGAGCAACAACGTTCCACATAAAAAC
>NZ_QCXY01000006.1 GCF_003347495.1 Pleomorphovibrio marinus | reverse complement strand
TCTTACAAATACATCACTGTTCATAGTGAATTGAAGGATGGGGTCAGTGCCCAGAATTAAACCTTCTGCATCTACCCATTGTGAGAATTGCCAACCTTCGGCGGGAGCTGCAGTAAGCTCCACTGGGGTACCTGCGGGATAGGCCTCTAAGGCCGGATTGGCCAAGACAGTTCCTAATCCGACAGTATCTACCGTCAATATATAATTGACTGCCTCCTCCACGGCTACCGAAGCACCAAACTCTGAGGTATTGCCATCGGCATCAGTGGCCGTGCCCAATACGGCGGCCCCCACAGCAAAAGTACTGCCCGCCGGCAGGGCAAAGTTTATGAACTTGGGTTCGGATAGGTCATAATCCTCTTCAGTAAAGCTGTCCACATACAAAAATTCCTTGCCCTGCCTGTTGCCGTCGTCAATGAAAAATTCCACCTGTATGGGGTAGGCGGAGTTGGCAGGAGCGGAAGGCACGAAATACCTCAGGGATATATTCGACCCGTCAAAACTGGCATTGCCCTGTATTTCGGGAAAATTCTGTAACTTGTTTGGGCCGGTGTCCGCATCCTCAGGGTCATTGGGGGTAGGTCCATTTTCACCTAAAACTATACCTAGATTTGTATTGTCAAAAATATTGTTACCAGATATCCTGTTATTGATAGGAGGATTATTATTAGACAAAAAAGGCACTGCATCAATCCATATCCCTCTATTTGTATTAAACGCTACAGTATTAGCTTCCCCTGAAGCCAATCCCCCTATATTGTTATTATCACTGCTATTAAATATAGCCATACCTAGACTATTGGGCATTGGAGAGATTCCGTCAGCCTGGGTTCCGATAAGATTGCTATAAAAGGAATTAGCGTCAGAATTTACCAAATAAATCCCTTGATCGGTATTGCCTGAAATAAGGTTTCCAACAATGGTATTGGAGTTACTGCTGGCTAAGTTGATCCCTATTGAATTAGGTATTCCTGCCGTGCCTTCAGGATTTGTACCTAAGTAATTCCCTGCAACGGTATTACCGTTTGCCCCGGATAAAAGTGTAATCCCTCTTGAAGTATTTCCGGAAATCACGTTTCTTTCCCCCTCGCTATCCCCACCTATCAAATTCCCCGTGGCGGATTGTCCCGATATACTGATGCCAGAACCTCCATTGGCAAGTTTAGCTCCTCCATTATCTAAACCAATAAAGTTATTGCTTATCTTATTATTACTTGCATTATTGATAAGGATCCCATCCTGCGTATTTCCGGAAATGATATTTCTTATGCCTAAATAACCTCCTATTTCGTTATTACTGGATTCGAAAATATTGAATCCCCTAAGGTTAGCAATGGCTGCATTGCCATCCTTATTGGTTCCAATCAAATTATTATTAAAAACATTACTATTGGCATTTGAGAATAATGTGACTCCAAAATTCGTATTCCCAGAAATCACGTTAGCCTCAAAAGAATTTTCCGTTGCCGACTGAATAAAAATACCAGATTGATTTGGTATTGCTGCTGTACCATCTAGGTTCAATCCTACAATATTCCCTTTTACCTGATTATTTGAAGCACCTGATGTAATACTTATACCGTTACCCGTGTTTCCAGAAATCACATTTCTTTCCCCTTCGGTATCTCCGCCTATAATGTTACCTGTGGCAGACTGTCCTGATACACTGATACCTGAGCCTCCATTGGGTATGGCTGCAGTCCCCAATATATTTGTTCCAATAAAATTCCCGGTAACCCCATTATTACTGGATTCATCAATTAAGATACCGCTTGAGGTATTCCCAGATATAACATTCTTTTCCTCAATTGATAGACCTCCTATTGTATTGCTTCCACTTCCTGAGGAAATCCAGATTCCGTTGCTCCCGTTTGCCAATAAATTACCATCGATCGATAACCCTACATAATTGTTTTTAATGTCATTGTTAACACCTTCCGTCATCAGTATTCCATCGCTTGAATTACCGGAAATAATGTTCCTGCTATTATTCCCAGAACCTCCTACTATATTGTTTTGCGAATTAATAAAAACTATTCCTCTTAAATTTGGAATTGCCCCTGTGCCATCGGCATTGGTACCAATCAAATTCCCTAAAATTACATTGCCATTTGAACTGTTAGGGTCTTCTGACGTAGCGTTCCCAATTTCAATCCCATTGTTCAAGTTACCTGAAAGTAAGTTCCCTTCACCAGTACTACTTCCCCCAACAATGGTCCCATTGGGTCCGGCCTGTAAATCGATTCCAGCACGATTTGGCAATGCAGCAGTTCCAGCAGCATTAGTACCTGCCCTATTGCCCTTAATTATGTTATTATCTGATCCTGAACCGCTGATTTCAATACCTATACCTGCAGATGAATTAAAATTAGGATCATAGTTTCCAGAGATTATATTACCAGCAGAAGGCGATCCGATAAAGTTTCCGGAGGCCCCGCCAGAGATCCTTATGCCGGCAAAACCATTTCGGATAGCTAAATTACCTGATACATCTGTCCCTATATAGTTCCCCAAAACGCTATTGCCTATTGACGCAGCTCCTAAAATATGTATACCAATACCAACATTACCTGATATTGCCCCTGATATGATGTTTCGGGAATTTTGATCAGTACCTCCTATAAGATTGTTAGGAGCATTGCCTATGGCTATGTTATTGCCATTATTAACTGCCGCAGTACCATTTTTATTTACCCCAAAAAAATTTCCTTCGACTACATTAGAAGAAGAAGTTTCGCCATTTATCTGCAGACCAGTCGCAGTATTGCCTGCAATGTAGTTTCTTTCACTCACAGCTTTCCCTCCAATCTGGTTCCCAGGGCTATTGTCCAAAATAATCCCAAACCTGTTGTTCTTTGCAGCGAGTCCGTCTTGTGTGAGACCGATTAAGTTACCCTGAATAACATGGTTCCCGGTAGATTCCGCCCAAATTGCAATAGCACTGTTGGAAGAAAACCCCACCATCCCCAACCCTTTGACAACACTTCCTGAAGACGATCCGGAAAATCTGAAGCCATAAACCGCAACATCATTTCCATCAATCATTATGGAAGGGCTTCCAGTAGTATATCCTGCTTGCGTACTTCCATCAAGTTGTACAGGATTTATTATTGTTGGCAAAGAACTTACCAGTAGAATAGTATGTGGCCCAGTTCCAGGTATACTGAAATTAATATTATCATTCAATGCAGAAGTATTGGCTTGATTGATGGCCCATCTTAAGGTACCCGTGCTACCATCATCTGCCGTACTGTTGACGATGTAAGTGTTCTGGGCATACGCAAAAAAGCTCATAAACATTAGGACAGTAAAAAATATGGATCTGCCCGCTATCAGTTGGGAGTTGTTGTAAACAGTTTTCATACGCATTGAAATAAGAGTTAAAAGAGGTTCTTGAAGGCCGATCAAATTGATAGCCCTAAATTTAGCAGTGAAAGATATGGCTAATAAAAAAGGGGCGCAATCACCTTTTAGGGGGATAAGATTGTGTTTGATTCCTGGATAAAAAATAAAATTATGTTTCACAAAATACCCGTTTCAGTAATCCAGGAAGCATAGAGGTTAAAAAAGCAGGAGATCATCATGTTATTTTTATCCCCTTTAAGGGGGATATATAGTGAAAGGAATTCAAATGATAAAACCCAGTCTTCAAACTGATGTGAAAATGAAAATGGCAGGCGGGAGATAGCAATCCTTATAGGCCCAAGTCTGAAGACTGGAGCCATTGTCTATAGAGGCTTCCCATCAACGAAAAGACTTCCATTTTTTGGCACTTACGTTGACGATCGAAAAATATTCGCCGGCAGCTGCCAGGGCGGTTATCTGGAATGGATGGAAAGGATACTCACTCCTAGATCCTGCCGGTACCAAAAAGCCCGCTCGGCCGATGATGGTCTATAAAAAGCCCATGACGAAAAGCTGGGAAATAATGCGGCTGAGGATCTAGTTTTTCAATAAAATTAAAATTATACTCTCTGTAAATCCCCTTTTAGGGGGATATTACCTAATGAGTTTTATCTGCTCCTCCAACACCTTTGCGATGGCTTCCTTTCCGCACTGCACGTGTAGTTTCTTATAAATATTTCTGAGATGGGACCGACAGGTTTCATAAGCGATTTGTAATTCCGCGGCTATGTATTTTACGGTATAGCCTTTAATCAATAACTGCAGCACCTCTATTTCCCTGATAGTCAGCAAATAATCCTTATGCTTGGGCTTCGGCTTATCCCTAAAAGAGTTAAGCACTTTTTGTGCTATTGCCGGGGACATGGGCATACCTCCCTTGTGTACCTCGGCTATGGCCTCAAATAGCTTCAAGGGAGAGTTTTTTTTCAAGACATACCCGTCGGCACCAGCACAAAGGCTCTTAAATAACCTGTCATCGTCCTCAAATTGCGTGTACATCACCACAGATATTTCTGGTACTATAAGTTTAATCAGTGGGATGGCCGATATCCCATCAAGTTTTGGCATGTCTATGTCCAAAATAACCACATCCGGTCGGGTGGATTGCATAACCTTCTCCACATCCAGAACATCCCCGTGGGCACCTATGACTTCGTAATCCGCACTACTTCCCAACAAGGTAACCAGTGAGTTCCTTAGTGTTTCATTGTCCTCGAATATTACCAACCGAATTGACATAGCTAAAATTAGAGAAGTTTATCCAGACATTCAATCCCCTTTTAGGGTGAGTTTTTGATTTAGAACAAGCGGAGCTTTTCAAGGGTGAAAAGTTGCCTGAAGCTGGTTTTACCAAATGGCACCCAAACCCGTATGTTTGTCCCTTGGTTTATTTGGCTTTGCAAATGCATTTCCCCATTCCACTTTTCCAACCTGTACTTTATGTTTTTCAACCCATTCCTGTTTGTACCCTCAGCGGGGTCGAAACCTATTCCGTCATCTTCCACGGTCAACTCCAGGCCATGATTTTGAGCTTTTACAAGGATATTTACATTTTTGGCCCTGGCATGCTTGCGGACGTTGTTCAACAACTCCTTGAAAATCAAAAACAACTCCCTGCGCTTTTGCATGGACATTTTTTTGTTCGAAAAATCGGAAGCAACATTCATGGTGTAAAGGGTATCGTCATTTTCCAGCAAATCACTGGCATAGCGCCTCATTCGGGCCACGATATCCTGGAGGTCTTCATCTGTAATTTTGATGTTCCAAACGATTTCATCCAATGCCTCAGCGGATGACAGCACTTCACTCTCTATTTTTTCAAGGTATGTCCTGGGTTCCTTTCCGTTTAGGTTGTTTTTAGAGATAACTGACAATAGTTGGATATTGGTAAGCCTGGAGCCTATTTCGTCATGGAGATCGGCAGATATGTTATTTTTAACCTGTTGAATATAAAGGAGTTGGTTGATCCTATACTTATATATTCCATAAACGGCGAGAGCCAACAAGAGGACAGCTGCAACCAAAAACCACCATTCCAACCAAAAAGGAAAGGCGATGGAAATACCCAAAGTAGTAACAGGTGCATCCTCTGCTGGGTTGTTGGAAGATTTTACCCTAAACCGGTAATCCCCGGGTGAGAGGTTGGTATAGGCCGTATAATTTCTGTTTCCGGCATCCACCCAATCTTCATCATACCCCTCCAGTTGATAAAAGAACCGTCTTTTCTCTGGGGAAACATAATCCAGGACGGTATAGTCAAAGGAGAGGGAATTTTCGAAATACCTGAGCTTTAGGTGATTTTTATAAGTGATCAGTGTGTCACTTTCAAGGGGACTGTTCCCCACCATTGCCCCCGTTAGCACCACCTTGAAGGAATTATCGGAAAACACCAGTTTTTCCGGATCGAAATAATTCAACCCACTAATTCCCCCAAAATACATAATGCCATCCCTGGATTTGTGAAATGCACCGGTGTTGAACTCGGTGCTTTGCAATCCATCGGCAATGGAAAACGACGAAATTTGATCCAAGGTAATGTCGTTTTCCTTTAATGTATAGTTGATCCTAAAAAGCCCCCGGTTGCTACTTGCCCAAAGGGTACTGTCATTTTCAGGCAAAAGGCCATAGATCATGTTGTTGGGAAGCCCGTTTTTTTCGTCTACGGTAATCGCGGTGGCTAGCTCCAAGTGTACAATGACCAACCCTTTTCCTGCAGTGCCTATCCATAGCCAGCCATCCTGGAAATACAGGTTTTTGATCCCTGTTTCATTTTGAAGAATCCAGTCAAGAGGGGCACAGTGTACAGGTTTAAATTCACCAGTAGAAAGGTTTAGCAATTGGACGCCGTGCACCTTCTCAAAACCCACGGCAAGTGTGCTGTCGTTGACTTGCACGATACTCCGCACACTATTTTCATCCGGGATATGCCTTTTATCGGGCGAGACTAAGTAGGAACCCACTAATCCCTTTTCCTTATCCATTAAAAGCAAGCCGGAATTCCTAGTACCTACCCATAACTGTCCGGACTCACTTTCCAACATGCACCATATAGTGTTGTCCGGTATGCGCTCGGACTCCACCTTGGCCTCGGAGGAAAACCACTTTTCGATTTGATGCGTATGCCTGTCCCTGACGATCAAACCATTGTCCTGAGTCCCTACCCACAGGTCCCCTTCCATATCGGACAACAAAGAGACTACCCTGTCAGGATTGCCTATATTGGAATGAAGGGAAGGAAAATGAATAGTTTCAAATTCACGGGTGGAGGGCTGGTAAAGCGTCAAACCCTGACCCGAGGTCCCTATCCATACTTGTCCGTCAAGGTCTGTGGAGATGGAACGGATCTGTTCTATGGAGATATTTTTGGAAACGTTCTGATTGGTGACCCTTCTAAAATTATTGAACTGCTTTTCATAATAACTCACCCCTCCCCCATCGGTACCGATCCATATCCCTCCTTTGCTGTCCTGGTGGATGGACAAAATATCCTGGAACCCGATGGAAAAGGGGTTTCTGATATCCGGTAGCAAATTTACCTGGGTGGAGTCCTTTAATTGAAGAATGTACAGGCCTTTCCCATAGGTACCCACCCATACATTATCCTCCTGATCAGCATGTATGGCCTCAACGATCAGGTCATCGGGAATGGAGATGTCCTTGAAACCCCTAAAGGGATGAAAGTGATCGGATCCTGAACTTTTTACATACAAACCACTGCTTAGTGTACCCACCCATAAATTGCCATCTCCGTCCTCGGTGATAACGTGGGTATTGATGCCCTTTAAGTAGTGGGTTATTTCGCCGCCTACTATTCGGTCAAGACCAGATTTTGTCAACACCCAAATGTGACCATGGCTGTCTTCAAAAATGCTTCGGACTTGGTTGTTGGAAACCGCAAACTCTCCTGTATCCTTAATTTGCCTAACCTCATTGGTATTTGCGTCCCTGAATAGTATTCCCTCATCCAAGGTGCCAACCCAAAGGTTTCCCACCCTGTCAAAAAAAACTTCACTAACCTTGGGAACTGGTAGTTGCTGCTTCCCTAGGGTTTCCACTTTTCTGCTGGTTTGGGTGAGCAGGTCCATCACCTCTAAGTTACCCCCTATACTGACCATCCAAAGTTCCTCGGCAGAGGAAGCAATCTTTCCCAGTTGGGTATGTTCCGCAGTAGTGATGTCATCAAAAAACTTCGGGAAAATTAAAAATTCCCTCCCATCATAACGGTTTAGGCCATCCTGGGTGGCAAACCACATAAACCCCAAAGGGTCCTCCTCAATATCCACCACGCTGTTTTGAGACAGCCCCTCATGAATGGTCACATTCTTAAAACCATAATCCCTTTGTTGAGCCCTTAGGGGCAAAGTAAAAATAAAATACAGGCCAAAAAGGATTACAAAGTCTCTCCTCATAGGATGGATAAAATAATATGCCGTATTTCAAATATAAAATATATATATTAAAATACAAATAAAAGCAGATTAAATACTATGTAATTTGCGTAAACTAGTTATTTTTGTTTGTAAAAAGATTATTTAATCCCAATATTATTCAATTAAATAAAATCAAAAAAATAAATGTATAGTAGATCCTCAAATCATTTGTCAAAAGACAGCTGAAATGGAGCCTTCCTGGACGGCAGTCAGGCATGTCGAGCACGTCACATACTGGGATGCTCCATAGCTTGGAGATTGCGAGATTCTCCCGAAACAAGTTTGGGACAGGCTGGGGAAGGCTATCCCGAAATACGGGACAGGTTATGGTCTATGAAAGGTGCTTAGAAAGATAAACAGATGAGTAGGGTGTTGGGGAAGTATCCTTCAACCCTCTTTCTGAACTGATTTACTCCATTGGGGTACCTTTTTTTATAAGGTTAAAATTATACCATTAAAATGAAAAAAAGTGAAATACTTAAAATTAACTAATTTATTTAAACCAATAAATTAAATTTTGATACTAATAAAGTGTTTTTTAAGGTGATTTTATTACTTATTATCTATTTAAGGAATACTTAAAAATATACGTATTTATTTAATTTTAAGAAACTTAAAATACTTAATTTTATCAATTATTTATTTTTTACACTTATTTTTAGTTATTTGTTAATTATAATTTATTCTAGAATATTATTTTTTAACATTAATTGCGGAAAAAAATCAACTATTTTGCTAGTGATAATTAAATCCCCACTTATCTATGCTTCAGGTAATGAACTTTTCCAGATAAATTAACCAATAAGCCTGACCAAAATACATACATAAACATTTGAATATCAGTGTTTTATAATTTAATAACCTGTTGGGCTATTTTTTTTAATCAAATAGTTAAAAATTTTTCAGAAATGAATTTAAATTATAATAAAACTAAACACATGTTTTATGAAAAATTATTTATTAGTTATTCTTATTTTTACCGTTTATGCAAATTATTCTTTTGCTCAAACAGTAAACGTAAAGGGTACCGTAATTTCTACGGAAGACCAGGCTCCAATACCTGGAGTCAGCGTAATAGTAAAGGGGACCAGCACTGGGACGGTCACTGACATGGAAGGGCAATATAGTGTGGATCTTCCTGAAGAAAGCAGCACCTTGGTTTTTTCCTTTATCGGAATGGCAAGAAAAGAGGTGGAGATCGGAGGAAGAACCACCGTGGACGTAGTCATGCAACCCGATGTAAGTAGCCTAAGTGAAGTGGTGGTCACCGCCATTGGTATTGAACGGGAAAAAAAAGGTCTTGGATATGCGGTGTCGGAATTGGGGGACAGGGACATTACCCAACGGTCCGAACCTGACCTCATTCGATCTCTTAATGGAAAAGTAGCCGGCGTGCTCATACAAGGTGCAGGGGGTGTAACAGGGGGAAATACAAACATCACCATACGGGGAAGTTCCTCGCTAACAGGCAACAACCAGCCTCTTTTTGTGGTAGACGGTATCCCTTTTGACAACTCCATACAGGGCCATTCTGACCGGGATGGAAATACCGTTACCAACCGAGCCTTTGATATAGATCCCAATATAGTTGAATCGGTAACCGTCCTTAAGGGTGCCGCAGCCGCAGCACTCTACGGATCCCGGGCTCAAAATGGAGTGATCATCATCACCACAAAAAACGGCAGGACACTTTCCTCAAAAGGGATGGAAGTTAATTACCGGGCATCTTTCGGAACAGAGGATGTGGCGAAATTACCTGTTTATCAAACAGAGTATGGGCAAGGAGGAAACGGGAATGTCTACATTGAGAATTATTTTGGCTCTTTCGGTGCACCCTATTCTGCCTACGAAACGGTGCCCCACCCTTATACCAATCCTGCCCTTGGGCCATTTTTAAATATGCCTTCATTTCGGGCCGTTGCCACCCGGGGGGACGATGTGCCCTATGAACCCCATGTGGATAAATACAGGAACTTTTACAATACAGGGCGATTGCAGGAACATGCTATCTCACTCCAAACAGGTGACCAAAATGCCTCCCTCTCCGCAGGACTATCCTGGATGGACAATACCGGAATTATCCCCAATTCCTCCGTCAACAGAATCAGCGGAAACATAGGGGGTAACGCCAAGCTGGAGAATGGATTGAGGATCAGTGCAGGCCTGAATTATGTGAATACAGTCCAGAAAAACCCTGCCCTGAGCAGTGGGAACTTTGGGGGACAGTCTGCAGCCCAACTTGTGCAGTGGATGCCTACCAGCTTTAATGCAGATGGTTATCCCTTTCAAAGAGAAGAGGATGGTGGCGCCATGTATTACCGAACCGTAAACCATCCCAGGTGGGTGGCGAATAACACCTATAATGACAGCCACGTAGATCGGTATTTTGGCAACCTTAAACTTGGATACGATATTACGGACTGGCTAAATGTGTCCTATCAATTTGGCTTTAATGCCTATACGGACCGCAGGTTTTCTATGTTGGAGCCACATGGTTTTGGATCCGCAATCGAGCAATCGGGCACCATGGAGAACGCTACCTTCTCAAATTCCGAGTTGGATGGAAATTTGCTGATCAGCATCAATAAGGAGTTGTCCAGCAAGTTGTATTTGAGGACGCTTGCAGGGTGGAATATTAACCAGCGCACCAACACCATTTCCCAATTTGGGGGAAATGGAATAATAGAACGGGGCATTCGCTCCCTAACAAATACCTCGGCGCAATTTGTTCTACAGGACAGATTTACAAGAAGGCGGTTTGCGGGAATATTTACGGACATCTCCCTGGCATATGAGGAGTGGGCATTCTTAAACCTAACGGCTAGAAACGACTGGTCCTCCACACTACCAGCAGAAAACAGGTCCTATTTTTACCCCGGTGTATCTACCTCCATCATCCTCAGCGATGCCTTGAATTTAAACGGAAGCGTAATTGATTATGCGAAAATCAGAGCCGGTATTGGACAGGTAGGCAACGATGCCGACCCTTACTTGACCACCAATAACTTTCTTTTGAACCAGCCGGTGAACCCAAGTTCTGGGGCTACCCAATTCCCATTCAACAACCAATTCGGGTCAATCAATGGATCCGCCATCAACACCAACAGAGGAAACCCCATGCTTAAGCCAGAGTTGACCACTGAAATTGAATTAGGGACAGAACTGAGGATGTTTAACCAAAGAGTGGGGCTGGATTTCACTTACTATGACAGGACTACCAGGAATGGAATCACTGCCATAAACGTGCCCCCCTCCAGTGGTTCTGCCAGCCAGGTTGTCAATATTGGAAGGGTACGAAACCATGGGGTGGAGCTGGGTTTGGACCTGAACCTTATCACTTCGCCTACCGGGTTTAACTGGAACGTTTACACTGTCTTTACCAGAAACAGGAACGAGGTGCTTGAACTACAAGAAGGAGTGGACCAGATCGTACTTACAAGTTTGGCCGGCTCCAGTGAAATCGTGCAAATCGCCCACAGGACAGGCCAACCATTCGGGATTTTGGTAGGAAGAAAGGCCATCAGAGATAGCGAGGGCAACCTTTTGATCGATGGACTTCCTGGCACCACCTTTGGGAAATACATCGACAATCCTGAGCCCCAGGTTATTGGTGACCCCAACCCAGACTTTGTAATGGGTATCACCAACAACTTTAGGTACAAAGGGCTGCAGCTAACGGTAGTTCTTGATTGGGTCCAAGGGGGCGATTTGTATTCCAAATCCAACCGGGAAATTGTAGGAAGGGGGCTTACCGATGATGCAGGGGACAGAATGGTTTCCCGAATTATGCCAGGGTACATAGCAGGCAGGAATCCTGATGGTAGCCTTTTGAGAGACGAAAACGGTAATTACATGGCTGCTACAGATGCCAACGGTGAAAAAATACGCAACACCATAAACATCACTAATTTCAATTGGTGGTACGACAGAGGCAGCTTCGGATGGAACGGTGCAGAGGAATTTCACACTTTTGACGCCACCGTCTTCCGTCTGAGAGAACTGGCTTTGACCTACAACCTTCCTGCAAAACTGCTGGATAAAACCCCTTTTGGAAGTGCCAATTTCGGTATTTCCGGACGGAACCTATGGTTCATAACCCCAAACTTTCACCCAGGCTTAAACCTTGACCCCGAAACCAGCACTTTCCCTGGGCTTAGGGGAATTGACTTTATTGGGGTTCCTTCCACAAGGAGGCTCAGTGCAAATTTATCCGTCACCTTTTAAGGTAGTAAAACCACAAACAATCATGAAGAAAACATCTAAAACAATTAAAGGGTGGGTACATGGAATGCTAATGACACTTTTCGTGCTAACGGCTTGTACCGAAAACTTGCTGGACATCAATGATGATCCCAATGTTTCCACCCAATTGGTAATGCCCAACACCCTTGCCTACTCACAAGTATCCTTGGTGTCTAACCTTTTGGGGGACCCCAATACCATTGCAGGGTCATTCAGCAGGATGTGGTACATTACCGCACTTAGAAACTACGAACAGAACCAGGGCACCTATAGTACTTCTTGGATTAACATGTACTCTAGACCCTTGGCAAACCTTCAAGCCATCATAGACGGTGCCCAAGATGAGGACATAGGATACAGGGGCATTGCACGGTTGTTAAAAGCTTATACCTTTAGTGTCATGGTGGATTTATATGGTGATCTCCCCTACTTTGAGGCGCTTAACACGGAAGTAACCTTCCCTGGTATTGATCAAGGAGCCGACATCTATGCCGACATCCTGAATGAAATTGATTTTGCGCTACAGGAAATAGGAAGCCACACAGGTCCCATTCAAGGGGATATGATCTATAACGGCAACATGGCCAACTGGAGAAAGATGGGTAACACCCTAAAACTGAAAATGTATGCACAAACACGTAAAGAAAGCAGTATCAATTCTGTACAGGGTTTTTCCCAATTGATCAGCAGCGACCTTATAAATACACATACAGAGGATTTTGAGCTCAAGTACGGGTCCCAACAAACCCCAAATCAGAACCGACACCCCCTTCATGTCAACCATTACAATCAAGCCACTGCCTATTGGATGGATAACTGGACTATGGCAAATTTGCTGAATGACGGCACCATAAGTGCCACCACGGGACTAAGGGTTTCCTACAGAAACATAACCGACCCGAGGCTAAGGTATTATATCTTCAGACAGGTTCCTGGAGACGGTGGAGGAGCAGTGGTGACTTGCGCAGGAGGGGGCTGCCCCGTAGGCCTTATAGGTAATGGGTATTTGGGAAGGGATGCAGGTGACCCTTCGGCGTTTTCCAATGAGGGGGCACTTCTTGCTACTTTTGGGGTGTACCCTGTGGCTGGTTTGGTGGATACGGATGAACCAAAAACAGTAACTGCTGCGGATGGAACGGGAAGAGGTATTTTCCCCATGCTGACAGCCTATATGGTGAAGTTCCTTCATGCAGAAATGGCCTTAACCACAGAGGTGAGCGGAGATCCACTTTCCCTGCTTCAGGAGGCCTTACGACTTTCCATGCAGAAGGTGAAAGCCTTTGGAGCAGATGAAATGCCCTCCATCGTGGGCAGCCCTTTTGAAATGCAGGATGAGGCTGTGGAAGCCTATATAGCAGATGTCACTAACGCCTTCAATAGTGCGGGGAACCAAGATGAGCGTCTGAATATCATCATGACAGAATACCAATTGGCGCTTTGGGGAAATGGTATAGAAGCCTACAACAATTACAGAAGAACCGGGTTCCCTGATTTTTCGGTGACAGCACCAGTGATGGGAAATCCCCCATACCCACAGCGGTTTATCATACCCGTTTCAGAACTGGAAACTAACCCTTCCCTTTCCAACTATTCTCCTGATCCTTTTGAAAGGGTGTTTTGGGCTATTCCTTAATCCTTTAAAACATTACAAATCAAGAAGCCATGAAAAAAAATATTCAAATATATCGCTTACTTCTTTTTTCCTGTCTGTTTTGGACGGGATGTGTGGATGAAGACAGCATCAAAATGCCAGATTTTGAGGTCGGCATTATTGCAAGGGCAGAAATTGAGGCCGGAAAATATTGGTTTAACATCAATCAACTCAACAGTACGGAGGTGGCCTTTGACCTTACCTATGAGGGGTTTGACATGCATACTGCTGAAAGGATTGACCTATTTCTGGGCAGGGGCAGCAGCACTGTGGATTTGGGGAGCTACACCACATTTCCAAGCAGGATCACCATGACAGGGGCAGAGGCCTATGCCCTTTTTGGATTTTCCCCGGAGGATGTGGAAGCTGCGGGAATTGTTCGTGATGAATTTAGGATTACCTATGCCATTACCACAGCCACTGGCGAGGTGTTTTCCCAATATGGGCAATATTTTAATTATAACCCCTCCTTGGATGGCAGGTTTACGGGGAGATATGCACAATTCTACACAAACCTTCCTGGTTTTGGGACATTGGTTCTAGAGGCAAGATCTCCAAATCCCCAAAATCCAAATGAGCAACAATAAAATAGTATTAAAAATAATTAGGCCGGGAAAATTCCTTTCCCGGCTTTAATGCTATGGGTCGGTATTTGTCGGAATCACAAGCAAATTCTTGAAACTTTTCCAGCTACCAGGTCTCTTCCATATTTTTGAGATCTTGGCTTGAAGGAAGTGCAGAAAAACCTTTATGAATAGGTACTTTCTGTTTTATACCAACTTGACTGGAATTGAGACCTTAATCCTGGAGACTCGACAACCATATACCTATAATCCAAATGAACAAAAGTATAAACGCTTAATCTTTCCAAGAAGACTCCATAAATCAGGAATAGGCAGACCTTGATTTTTGAATTTTCTTTACGTCAAGTTTAAAGTCATTTCAGCCTGCTTTTGTCCTATTAAAAAAGCAAAAAAAGAATAGAATTAAAATAATGGTAGATGTTGCCTTAACGTACATATGCTAATAAATCAGCAATCCTTCTATACCTCTAAATCATCGCCAGTATACCCTAAAGATATGGCCTTCAGCAAAAATACACCAAGCTCCCAATAATCAAATAGCGGTTTTATGCCTAAAGGGTATTTTCTCTGGATCCTAGAGCATGCTTTGAAGAAAAAACAACTGATTAAGTATTTTAATGGTTATTTCCACCCCTTCACAATCCCCTTTAGCTCGTCCAAGGAAAAGCTCAACACTGTCTGCCCCATAGAGTAGGGAGCTACTTCGTAGGTGTTGTACACCATTACCCAATCCTTGCCCTCATATCCCATGGCAGAGGGAAGAAAAATGGAATCTTTATCCAGAAAGAAACGGCCGTCTTCCGACAAGCTTATTCCATCCTCCACCTTATGGTGTTCCCTGAAAGCAGCCTCCACCTTTTCCAGTAGTGCATCCCTATCCAAAATAAGCTCTAAGGGATCAAGGACCTTACCTGGTTCACTCAGGTCAAAAATCATATAACTCACTACGGAATTTGGATGGGCACCACCCGTAAACTGATGATGATTAATCCTGAGGCTGATCGTTTCTGTACCCATTTGGGTGATATTTGCCCGGGTATCCAGCTCCCAATTTTGGGGGGATTCCACTTTGCCGGAAGCGGCTTCTTTAAAAGCTTCACAAAAAAACTCGAACATTTCGTTTTCCTCGGCCTGCTCCTCAACATCCCCAATTTGTAAATAAGAATAAAGCTCACCGCTAACCCTTTGATTCATTTGCCTAAAAGTGGGGTTTACCGGCTTGAACCTTGGATAGGTCATATAAACGGAGGCACATGCATCTTCATCACAGCATTCAAGCTCTTTATTGACAATATCATAAAAATAATAAACCCCATCCGGGTTTTCACAGGCGGTAAATACCGCCAAAATCATAAAAAACAAACCCTTCCTCATTAATATATATTCAATTTTGAAGAAACAATTCCATCAATTTTCTTGCCGCAGACAAAGTGGCCACTTCACCTTCTCTCACTTTTTGCAACAATTTAGGCATTTCTTCTTTAATGCTGGGGTGGGCATAAAAATAGAGTTCTATGAAATCGGTGATTTGAGTTTTGGCCCAATGGACACGCTGAGACCTTCTCTCCTCTTCCATATAACCTGATTTATAGACCAATTGCCAATAATCAGTGAGCTCATTCCATAACCTTTCTATTCCATCACCTGTTAAGGAGGAGCAAGTTAATACCTTGGTGGGGAAATTGTGGAGTTTTGGAGGAAATAATTTCATGGCCTGGGAATAAGCCCTTTGGGCCTCCCTGGCAGGGGATACAGATTGGCCGTCCGCCTTATTCACTACCAATATATCCGCCATTTCTACTATCCCCTTTTTAAGCCCCTGCAATTCGTCCCCGGCCCCCGGCAAAAGCAAAAGCAGAAATGCATCCACCATATGCCTTACCGCCACCTCGGATTGGCCTACTCCTACGGTTTCGATGATGATGAAATCAAAGCCTGCCGCCTCGCATATCAGGGAACCTTCTCGGGTGTTGGCACTGATGCCTCCCAGTGCACCCCCAGTAGCGGATGGGCGCACATATACCCGAGGATCTGCTGCTAAAGCACCCATTCGGGTTTTATCTCCCAAAATGCTCCCCCTACTTGAAGGGCTACTGGGGTCTATGGCCAGCACGGCCAATTTATGGCCCTTACTCACTACCTCCTTTCCAAATCTGCCAATAAAAGTACTCTTTCCCACCCCTGGCACCCCCGTAATACCCAACCTAAAACTTTTTCCAGTATGCGGCATCAAGGCATCCATGACTTCCTCAGCCAACTCCCTATCCGCCTGCAATTTACTTTCCACTAAGGTAATGGCCCTACTCAACATCACCCTGTCTCCTGCCAAGACCCCTTCAATATATGCTTCCTTATCGGGTCGCTTTTTTCGGCTCATTGAAAGGGTTGTTTTAAAAAATTCACCTCTCCCATAGCCGACTTTTCATAGGAGGCTAAGCAAAAAGGACGTAGGTCCTCCGAGAAATAGGGAGAATCTGGAGCCAACACCAAATCATTATCGGTATCAACCTTCTCTGCATCAAAGAAAAAAACTTGCGTCCTGCCATATTTGGTGTGTGGCATCAGGTCACCATAAGCTCTCATGTCCTCCCATAAAGTGTCTTTTACGGCTACTGCATAAACCCGCACTACCGGCCCAGTGTTGTTTTCATTTCTGTATTTCGCCCATTCCTGGTATTCCCCCTCAAGGCCATCTAGGCCTGGTTGGGTAAAGGTATCGGTAAGCATCCACCCCATAAGGAAGATGACCACTACCAGAAGGGCATAAAAGAGGTAATTCCCTCGCATATCGTTGGTATTTATCATCCTTAAACCATTAATTTAGGAGAAAAATTTCAGAATGGGGTTCGAATACGTAAAAGCACTGCATATTATTTTTATCGTCACCTGGTTTGCCGGCCTGTTTTACATCGTTAGGCTTTTTATTTATCAAGTGGAGTGCATGGAGCGACCACCTGAAGAAAGGGCAATCCTCAAACCCCAACTCGACCTAATGGCCTTCAGACTTTGGTACATTATCACTTGGCCCTCAGCCATTTTAACTTTGGTATTTGGTATTTGGGTTTTTTCTTACAGGTGGGGTTACCTGCATCTTCCTTTTATGCAGGCCAAGCTGGTTTTTGTTTTCTTGCTCTATGTTTACCACCTTAAATGTCATTTTATATTCAAGGATTTACAGGCGGGGGTGGTAAAATGGAACAGTTCCCAGCTTCGCATTTGGAACGAAGCATCCACCCTACTGCTTTTCGCCATCGTCTTTTTAATTGTCCTAAAAAGCCTTGTGGACATGGCTTGGGGCCTGCTGGGATTACTGGTGTTGGCAGCACTATTGATGCTGGGAATAAAAGCCTACAAAAAGGTCAGAGAACGGAACTAATACCCCATTTCCCTTGTCTTAACTTAAAAAAAACAAAGAGATGACATATAGGATTGTGCAATCCATGTTTATGCTGCTGATAGTGATGGTCACCCTAAGCTGTGAAAACAATAATAGGTCAAACGATCTTCCCATTTTGGGGAACAGACATACCGAAGAAATAGAAATTGAGGGGAAATTGGTGGTGGACACGGTATATCATACCATTGCCGACTTCTCTTTTCAAAACCAGGATGGCGAAACGATCAGCAACCGGGAAGTGGAAGGAAAGGTATATGTGGCTGACTTCTTTTTTACCAGTTGCCCTACTATCTGTCCGGTTATGAAAACCCAAATGCTAAGAGTTTATGAGAAATTTAAGGAAGAACCTGATTTCCTGATTTTGAGTCATTCCATAGACCCTACCCACGACACCGTATCCTTGCTTAAGGACTATTCCACCAGACTTGGCGTTTCTGACGCAAGAACCTGGCATTTTCTGACCGGTGAGCAAGAGCATGTGTTTGAAATTGGACAAACCTCCTACTTGACCACTGCTATGGAAGACAAAGACGAACCAGGAGGATTTCTTCACAGTGGAGCTTTTGTGCTAGTGGATCAGAAGGGACGCATTAGAGGGGTATATGACGGCACCAAAGAAGACCAGGTTGATAAATTAATGAAAGATATCCCAAAACTCTTGGCTAATGAAGGGCAACGTAGCTAGCCTAATCGCTAATGGCTGTTTGTACCTATTGTTGTCTTCATGTGGTAGTTCTGGGGAAAACGGCATTCAGGGCATAAAAGATCTTAAAACCAGACAGTATGCGGTGGCGGGACAGGAGCTCTATGTACAGCACTGTGCCAATTGCCATCAAAAAGATGGTTCGGGGCTTGGCCAATTGATCCCGCCCTTGAAAGGCGTTGGTTACGGTGAGAATGATGCCTCAAGAATTGCTTATATTATACGAAATGGATTACAAGGAGAAATTGTGGTGAATGAAAAAACATATAACCAACCTATGCCAGCCAATCCCCAACTAAAGCCTTTGGATATTGCCAAAATCACCACCTATTTGATCAGCAAATGGGGGGAGCAGCCTACCTTGGTCACCGCCGATCAGGTTAATGACTATATGAGAAATAATTAGCAAACACCTCTCACTATATCACCAAATCACTTTATTACCCCATCACCTTCCTCCAATAAAACCTCCGCCTCTTTTAGTGCCTCCTTGATGTCCTCATTGACTATTACCACTTTTTCCCTCTGCTCTTCCAGATAGCCCATGGCCTCCTCTTCGGACATTCCTTCCAATGTGGAATCAAATTGTCTCATCCACTCAAACATCCCCTCATACGCCTTTTCACATGCAATGGCAGCCTGTAGATAAGATTCAGCCGCTTGCGCTTCCAGTTCCTCAGCCTTGGCAGAAAGTTGCTTCTGGTAATCCCTAAGCTGCCCCATTTTTGGCATCACCTCATCGTGAATGGCAATTACCTCGGTTTTTAATTCCTCAACTTCATCTTTCTCCTCAGATCCCCTACGTTCTCCAGGGCCACACGACCATACAAACATCCCGATGATAAAAATTAGAAGGCACAGTTCTGTTTTCATGATTTTTGGATTATGTTTACACCTTGCAAAGCTAATCAATCTTTACACTACTCAACCACTATGAAACCTTTCTGTTTTGCCAAAGACAAGATCATTTCCTCCCATGAGGCATCCTGTCATCCCTTGGACATTGGCTTGATTCGGGGATATGCCATCTTCGATTTTTTTAGAACCGTAAACTACCAAGGGCTCTTTTTGGAGGAATACCTGGAACGTTTTACCCAATCTGCAAAAATGGCTTTTCTTCCCTTGGATTTTGAAAAAGAGGCCCTTAAAGAAATTATCACTACCCTGATTGAAAAAAATGACCATGCCAAAGGAGGCATTCGCATGCTTTTGACGGGTGGCATTTCCCCCAATCACTTCCTACCCGCTAAGGGAGATTTGTATATCTTTTGTGAACCACTGCAGTTGCCCTCTGAGGAGAAATATGCACGTGGAGTGAAATTGCTTAGCGTTGATTATGTAAGGCCTATCCCTACCATCAAGACTACCAACTACACCCTTCCATGTCTACTTAGTGTTGACTGGAAAACCGCCGGGGCAGAGGATGTGCTTTACCATCATCAGGGCGTGATTTCAGAAAGTAGTCGCAGTAATGTGTTTATCGTTAAGGACGGAATTATTTCCACCCCGAAATCCAATATTTTACTGGGCATTACCAGACGGCATACCATGGAACTGGCTAGAGAGGTACAGGTAAGGGATATTGCATTAAAAGAGGTGTTTGAGGCGGATGAGGTGTTTATCACCAGTACCACCAAGCGTATCCTTCCGATCACGCAATTGGATGACCAGGAGATTGCCGATGGCAAGGTAGGTAGCCTCACCCGCTCATTGATGAATCAATTTGAAGCCATGGAAAAAGAAGAAGTAATGGCCTGAGCCTACCTTTCCCAAAAATTGGGAGGGGTGATGCCCAATACTCTTAGATATACATAACCCTGGCCTCTGTGGTGGATTTCATTGTCTATCATATACAATAGACTGCTGTACACCTCCCCTTCATAGGTATTGAAAGCCTTGATCACCTGTTGAAAATGCTCGACAGGGATTTGTGGAAACCATTTATTGATGCCAGCAGTGTGCCTGTCCCAGGCCTCCAACAACTTATCCTTAGATTTTTCTTTTAAAGAAGCTTCGTCCAGTTCCTCCCACTCCCCAGTGGCGAAACCTTTTGCCGATGGCTCGGCCATTGCCAGAAGTTCCTGTGCCATGTCCCCAAAACTGCGCATTCCCCCGAGACTGAAGCTGAATAGTTTGTCTTCCGGAAAAGCCTCGATGACCCTTCTGGTCAAAGCCCTATGCCCCTGCCAATGTTCCAGCATTTGGTTGGGAGAAATTAATACTGGTGCGTGATTAGCGACTTGATCATTCTTTTCATTCATGATTTTTTGAATTAGGAGTTGTTGATTTGTTTATCCCAAATGTAGCTGGGGATATTGACAACCTATTGTCAGTAGGCTTTCAAAAAAATGGGTAAACTTCTTATATTCGTAAAACATTATGATTTTAAGGCCAACTTTAAAACCATGAACAGGTTAACCAGGCTCACCTCCATACTCACCCATTTGCAGACTAAGCGCAAAATCACAGCGCAGGAACTTGCCTCCAAATATAAAGTGAGCCTGAGGACAATTTATAGGGACATGCGAACCCTGGAAGAAGCAGGAGTCCCCTTAATGGGAGAAGCAGGAATGGGCTATGCATTGGTAGAAGGGTATCGGTTGCCCCCGGTCATGTTCACCCAGGAAGAGGCACTTTCTTTACTGCTGGCAGAGAAGCTATTTGGCAAGGTGTCAGACCATGAAAGCAGCCGCCAATTTGAGTCCGCCATGGAAAAAATAAAAGCCGTACTTAAAACCCCGGAAAAGGAGGCCTTGGAAGAATTGTCCTCCTTCGTGACAGTTAATCGGCATAATAGCCTATCCGGAAAAGATAAAGGGGAATATATACCCTGCATACTGAAAAGCCTTCATGAACATAAGCTGCTGGAAATGGTCTATACCTCCTTTGAGAAGGAGGAAACCACCCATCGCCAAGTGGAACCTGTAGGAATCTACTTTGCCCATGAACATTGGTATTTAATTGCTTTTTGCAAATTGAGAAAGGACTACCGGAACTTCAGGATCAGCCGAATAAAACAGTTGAGGGTATTGGATGAACCCTTTACCACCGGGCATCCCAGCTTGGAACAGTATTTGGAGAGCGTAAAGGAAAAAGAAAAATTGCTGAAAATAGTAATCGCCATTCCCAAAAAGTTTCAAAAATATATTTCAGAGGAAAAATACAACCACGGATTTGTAATGGAAGAGGAAAAGGGAGATGAGATTTGGCTAACCTTTATGAGCAGTTCCCTGGAGGGTTTTGTGCGATGGGTGGTCATGATGGGGGACATCGTAGAAGTCATAAGCCCTGAATCCTTAAAATCCCGCCTAAATCAATTACTCAAGGAAATGTTAGCCAAACAAGGCAATTTCAACGCCACCCCTACCTATAACTAAAGAAATATTAATAGTTTTGCTACATGAAATGCCCATGAGAAAGAATTCTCACACAGGGGGATGATTATTCTGGGCATTCCATCTGACCGCTGAAAAGAAATTATACACAGATGAAAAAGTTACTTCTACTGTTCAGCATTGGGGTATGGGGGTTTACCATGTATGCCCAGGGCGACGATATCCAAGTACTATTGATTACCGGGGGGCATGACTTCGAGAGAAATCCCTTTTTCGATATGCTGGAGGGAATGGAAGGTTTGGTTTTTACGGAAGTAAAACACCCGCAGGCCAATGACTATTTTAAAGGTGACAAAGCAAAACCTTACGATGTTATTCTATTTTACGACATGGTGCAGGACATAAACCCTGAACAAAAAGAAGGCTTTAAAAAGTTGGTGGAATCAGGTATTGGCCTTGTTTTTTTGCACCATGCCCTAGTATCCTATCAGGATTGGGACTACTTTCAGGAAATCGTGGGGGGAAGGTACCACGAGGGAGGTGAAAAAGCTTCCAATTACACCCATGATGTCCATTTTAATGCGGAGGTGGTGGACGGTTCCCATCCAGTATTAAATGGCATTACCGATTTTGAACTCTTTGATGAAATCTACGGAAACGTGGAAATCTCAAATAAGGTTAGTCCTTTGCTTAAGACCGATCACCCCGAAAGCATGCCTTATATCTCCTGGGCACAGGAACCCACCCCAACTACTCGAAGCATTTATATACAGCCTGGCCATGGGCCACAGGTCTATTCCTTGGATCCTTTCCAGCGCCTTTTGAAGCAAGCTCTGACCTGGGCAGCATTTAAATAATGGCAAAAAAACTGAAGAGAGGCTTTCGGAAAGCACGGTATATTGTATATAGAGAAACCAGCCATAACCCCACAGATAACATGTGGGGCTTTTTTGGGTCCCTTCTGGGTATATCCACCATTGGTTTGCTACAAGAATTATATTTTCGTGGTAGTGACGATGATATCCTTTTCTTGATTGGAGCTTTTGGAGCCACCTCCGTTTTGCTGTTTGGGGCAACCAACAGCCCCTTGGCGCAACCCCGTAATCTTATTTTTGGAAGTATCATTTCTGCAATTGTAGGTGTGACGGTTTATCAATTACTTTTTGTGGAAGCTTACCCTTGGCTTTCACCTGCAGTTGCGGTGGCCTCGGCGATTCTAGCCATGCAATACACCAAAACCCTTCATCCACCCGGTGGAGCAATTGCTTTAATTGCCAACATTGGATCCAGCGAAATAAAATCCATGGGGTATTATTATGTGGTCAATCCTGTAATGACTGGAGTGGTCATCCTGTTTGTGTTGGCAGTTTTGTTCAATAACCTCTCCCGAAACCGGATTTATCCTTATCAAAATATAAAACCCAGAGGTACTTCCTATTGGAGAAAAATTCAATTTTGGAATGTTCGGGTGTGGAAAAAGGAGTAAGAAAAAAAGAAGAAAACCCGGCTTCTCTGGTTACAGTTTAGGAAAATCAACGTATCCAAAAAATTTTGTACTGTCATTTCTCCCAAAACCTATCCTCCCATGATTCACAAAATGGACTTTCCTCAACCTGGCAAAGCAGTTTCAGTTCCTCCTCCTTGGCTTTGGACTGTATTTCTTGAAACAATACTCTTTCCTCAAACCTGATATGCGCATCCAACTCATCCGCTAATTGCGCCAATATACCCTTTGAAGCTACAGCTCTTTCAAACAATTCCCTTAATTGCTTATGCTGATTAAGAGCCTGTTGCACCATGGGGTGGTTTTTTCCCAAAATTGGAAAAAGTACCTGCTCCTCCGAGGCAAAATGATTTTTCAACTCTTCCTCCCAAAACCATTGGCAATACTTATGAATGCGATCTTCCACAATTCCTTTTTTGATACCTTGCCGGACTTTAAAACATAGCAATAACCCATTATGGTGTTCCCTGCTCCAAGACTGCAAGGCCGGGTGCCTTTTGATGGGTTTGCCTTTTGGTGGATGGTACATGGCCTAAAGATAGTAATATCACTGGACTTTCCTTAAGGTCCTTCCTGCGAAAGTACTGGTAAATACTCCTTCCTTGACCACCCATTCTCCGTTGACAAACACGTTTGTAACACCTGTGGCCAATTCATAGGGGGATTCGAAGGTGGCCTTATCTCTAAAGGTGTTGGGATCAAAAATGACCAAATCAGCGAAATACCCTTCTTTGATCTGCCCCCTTTTTTCGATTCCAAAAATCGCAGCGGTTTGGGCACTGGATTGGTAAAT
The DNA here is from genome assembly GCF_003347495.1 of Pleomorphovibrio marinus. GTDB lineage: Bacteria > Bacteroidota > Bacteroidia > Cytophagales > Cyclobacteriaceae > Pleomorphovibrio > Pleomorphovibrio marinus. The sequence continues at coordinate 334,670 of NZ_QCXY01000006.1, read as the reverse complement.
GGCAGTGGACAAATCCATCCATTCCTTTTCCAAGGAATAATGGCCTATTTTTCTGGCAAAGGAACCAAACTTTCTGGGATGACCCGAAGATGCATCTGAGCCAGTGACCACCCATGGCTGGGTCATGAAACGCCTCAGGTCCTCCTCCACCATATTATAGGAGATCACCCCAAGGCCTCTTTCATTACTTACCAAGTGTACCACAGCTTCTGGTTCAGATAGACGCAAATTTTGCGCAGCCTCCTTAAGGCTTATTCCCTCCAACTCGGGATTGCTGGTTTCAGAAAACACCAGAGCCTGGGCACCTCCCCTTTTACGGATGTTATCCTTTATTTCTGCCAGGATTCTTTCCCTGGATTCCTGCCTATGCAATCGTTGCATAAGGGCTTCATGCCCTCCCTCCTCGGCCCACCTTGGAATTACTGTAGGCTGAAATCCAGTTTTGGAGGCAAAATAGGGGTACTGATTTGCAGTGACAATAATTCCTTTGTTTCTAGCTTGTTCTATCATTTTCACCACCTCCTCACTCTGCCCCCAAACATCCGCCCCCAATGCTTTGATATGGGATATATGGACAGGGATTCCCGTGCCCCTTCCTACCTCAATAGCCTCTTCCACCGCGGCCAATAGGCCTACCGAATAAGAGCTTTCATCCCTCATATGCGTGTCGTAGATTCCTCCATAAGAATGAGCTACCTTCGCCAATGCCAAAATTTCGTCCAACTCGGCGAAATTTCCAGGTGCATAAAAAAGTCCTGTGGACAACCCAAAAGCCCCCTCTTCCATGGAACGCTTCACCAAGGTCTCCATCTCCTCAAGCTCTTGTGGGGTGGGTACAGCCGAAGAGGACCCCATTACCACACGTCTAATGGTACCATGCCCGACAAACATTGCCACGTTGGTTCCCAACCCGTTTCTTTCCCATTCATCAAGTTTCCGCCCCACAGGAAGTGGGCTTCCCCCGTCGTTACCACCAATGATGGTAGTCACTCCCTGCATAAGGGCCGATAAGTTTGCTCTACCCTCCGGATCAGACAGGTCCCCCTCCAAATGCGTATGAGGGTCTATAAAACCCGGGGCTAAATAATGGTCCTTTGCCGAAAAAATCTCTTTTGGGATGAGGTTGGCGTCAGAAGCCTTACCAATAAACTCAATTTTATCCCCCAGAATCCCCACATCCAACTTTTGAGGGGATTCGTCTTGACCCGTAAACACCCAGGCATCTGTGAGGAGAATGTCCAATGGTATTTCTTGTGGTGAGCAAGAAAAATACAGCAGAAAGGAAATAATAATGAGTGGATGCTTCATGGGTGTTTAGATTTACCTTGAAGATGGGGAATTATTTCCTAACATTATATATTCCTCCTTTAGGAGATGTAGGAAAATGCTTCGATTTAAAGGATGTTTTGATTTCAGGAGGAAGGAAAACCCTCCAAAATTTCATAAACTTCCACTCAAAAATTTTTAGCATAGGGAGTGTTAAATGCAGAGTGATTCCGTCATAGGTTAAAATTGATTGATTTTAAAGCCATTTTTGTGGCATTTTCATGAAGAATTCAATAGGACGCTTTAAAAAACCCAACCAAAAATTATATCCTTTTCTTAATGGGAACACCCTCAAGCCAAATAAATCTTAGAAATCTATGAATAAGGGTTAAGATTTAAACTTCTTTTATTTAATTTTGACAAAAAAATCACTCACGACCATGTACAACCACACTCAATTTGGGAAAAACAGGTTTCCCTCTTTTAAAAATCCCATCCCCTATCCTTCTCTCTTGACCGTCTTGCTTGGGATCGTTTTGATCTTAGCAGGCGCTTGTACCACAGAAGAAGACCTTGAATCCAAAGTGGAAAGGATTCATGCCAATGTACTTACCTTGGATACCCATGCGGATACCCCTCTGGTATTGGCCAGACCTGGCTTCGATATCCGGGAGGAACACGACGCATGGAAAACCGGTACCCAAGTAGATATTCCGAGGATGCGAAAGGGAGAATTAAACGGTATCTTTTTCATTGCCTATCTGGGTCAAGGCCCCCGGGACAGTGCCTCCCATGTATTGGCAGATGAGAAAATGACGGAATACTTTGACATTATCCACAGTACCATCTCCGAAAACCCCAATAACCTGGCCTTGGCCACCAATCCAAGTGACTTGGAGTCCAGTGCTGAGGAAGGGAAAATTGCCATTTATATAGGCCTTGAAAATGGATATGCCCTTGGCACGGACATCAGTAAGGTGAAAAAATACTATGACTTGGGAGCCAGGTACATCACACTTAGCCATAGCAGGAACAACGAAATCTGTGATTCCTCCACGGATCCCGATGGGCCGGAACATGGGGGCTTAAGCGCGTTTGGAAAAGAAGTGGTGACGGAGATGAACCGCCTGGGGATGATGATAGATGTGTCCCATATCTCCGATGACGCCTTTTATGACGTATTGGAATTAAGCACACAACCCATAGTGGCCACCCATTCCTCTGCCCGCGCAATATGTGACCATCCCCGAAACCTTACTGACGATATGATCAAGAAATTGGCGGAAAAGGGTGGAGTGGTACAGGTAAATGCCCTTAGTGCTTACGTAAAGACCCCAGAACCCAATACAGAGCGGGAAAGGGAAATGGAATTGCTAAGGGAAACCTATGGGGATTTTCAGGAAATGAGCCCTGAGGATAGGGATAAGTACCGTGAGGAGATGAGGGCTCTAAGGGAGAAATATAAGGAGGATATGGCTTCCGTAGCCGATTATGTTGACCATATTGACCATATCGTGGACCTGGTGGGCATAGAATACGTGGGCATAGGTATGGATTTAGACGGTGGCGGTGGCCTTAGGGACTGCTACGATATCAGTGAGATTCAGAACATCACGTACGAACTGGTAAAGCGAGGATATTCCGAAGAGGACATCTCCAAAATCTGGAGTGGCAACTTTATGCGGGTGTTTAACGAAGTGATGGAGACTGCTCAGGAGGATTTGAGGATCATGTAGGTTTTTTTTGCCACGGATGCACTAATTTTCACTAATAATTTGGAAGAATTAACCCTCCAGGTTTCCAAAACCTGAGGGGTTTTTTATTTAGGCGTTATCCATGGCAATTTATCAATCCTCAAACCATTTTTCACCAAATTTATACCTTAGAGAAAAGGTATGGTGTACAGCGCTACCCATGGATGAAGCCTCAAAGGAATATTGGTCTGGGTTTGACATAGGTCCATAATTCCCTTCCAACCTTACCATGGTACTGGTGCCCCATAATCTGCTAAGCCTGTACAATAACTCCAACCTCCAAAACAAAGGAACCCTTGCCTCAATCCCCCCTTCAAATGCAACAGAGTTCTTTCGGACTGGGTAGGTATCCATTGTACCGGTAAATTCTTCGGGGGACCTTGGATTCATGGGGATAAAACTTACTGATTGATTTTGTCGAACAATATTCATATTTGCATTTAAATCATACACATTTAAACCTCCTACCACTCCAATTTCTATAAAGCTAACCGGCAATGGGACATCGTAAATTACCCGTAACGGAATTTGTAAGGTTCTGTAATCCGTACCCTCAAACCAACTATTGGCAATTGGTTGATATCCTTCTTCATTATAATACCCTGTAACATTACGATTAAACTGGGTTTCATAGATACCCGCCTCCACGCTAAAAGCAGGCGCAAACTTATAACGAAGAGTACCTCCCAAAGCAAATCTTGGCATATACCCACCTACTAGATACCCTTGGGGATCTTGAAAATCCCTAATTTCATTCCTGGATATAACGTCAAAACTCACACTTAACCTGTGCTGGGAAAATCCTGTACCTGTCCAAACTGGCAAGGATATAAGTACGATAATAATAATTTTATACACCCTCTTTATTAATATATATTCTAATTTCACCTTCATGTCCTCCTCTTTTTACAAAATGACAAGATTCACTTTTCTTTATTTTTACACGCTTGGCTGCTTTCCATTTTGGTTTGCAATAAAAATTTTCATCTGCCAGAATATCCCGTAAATCATCGGTAAAATCGTTATCAGGGTCACAGTCTACTAGGGTTTGTTGATTAACAGTTCCACCAATTACCGCAGCCAGCTACCAAAAAAGCTTAATTCTTCAGGATCTTCATAAATATTTTCCTCAAAAAATTCATTAAAGCTCTCCAAATTTGCAAATTTAATCCTTCCGTTATCATCGAGTTGTGGAGGTTGAGATTCTGCGTAATTAATTTTTTCCAGATTTTCGTCTGAAATATCATTTATTTCGCATCCAAAAATCATTATTGCAATTAATGAAAATGTTTGGTAATGTTTGGTAATGTTTGGTAATGTTTCATTTTAATTATTTTTTTTATTACTAAAACACAATTATAATAATGAATTATGAACAAAAAAAATAATGGCATAATAAAATAAAATTATTATACTCTATATTAAAAAAATTATTTAAATACTATAGCTTTACTCAATTTAAACCCAAAGATTTTTTCCTCTCGAAAACCCAGCCTCAAAAACCAAATCCTTTACCCCTACCCTGCCCTTAATCAAACTTAGCTCCAGTGAAGAAGCCATAGTTTCAACTAAGTCCATTTTGAGTACTGAAGGTGAAATGGCCCTGGTGGGCATAGAATACGTGGGCATAGCATCTAATCCCAATTTAATAAAAACGAGGTATACTCCTAATTTATACAAATTGTCATTTTGGGAGCTACCCTATCAATTTCTTTATCGTCTTTTCTAACTCCATTGGTAAAATTAAAACCCCATTTTTCTACTGTTCTAACTCCCCCTCCTGTTTTAGGAGGGGGTTTGGGGGGTGGTTGAACGTAGGGTGATTTAAATTGACTGACTCGTCCCGAAAAAAGTTTACAGATTAAATTTTATTCATTGTTAGTCCTGTTACAAATTTACAGACATCGAATTTCATTTGCCATGGAGGCACTAATTTTCACTAATAATTTGGAAGAATTAACCCTCTAGGTTTTCAAAACTTGGAGGGTTTTTTTTAACGATGCATTGTCCACTACTTAAGGTCAAATCCATTCTTTAAGCTCAAAAAGGCTTGGCAACATAAGTCGACCAACGCATCATTTTCCCCGTACGATAGTTAAATCACCGCTGATAATTCACGTCCGATTTAAGGGAGATTTGCTAATGGAAATCGATTTGGACAATGGAAGGTCCTTTGTTGTCCCCTTGGAAAAATTTCCCGAAGTCAAGGAACTTACGAAACCCGAAAGAAATGATTTTGAGGTTATTGACGGAAGTTATTTGTCTTTTTAAAGCATTGATAAAGTATTTAGCATCAAAGAATTAATCGGAATTTATTAAATTGCACATCTCAATCTACTCCCATTTCACAAACCTACTATCCACCAGCTCCTCAGGGGCAATTTTTTGTTTTATCAATTTCAGCTCGGACAATACATCCATGGTTTTTTCCAGGTCTTTCTTGTTTACTACAGAGGAAGCAGCCCAGGTAGTCTGCGAAAACCATTCGGCTACATCGGAAGCATTAAGGCCATAAAATTCCTGAATCGCCTCCTTGGTGGAAGCAGCCTCTTTGCCAAGGGCAGTGTTGAAGGCATATAGCCCATCCCTTATCCTCCTGAGCACCTCTGGGTGTTCGTGAAGGGCACGTTCACTCGCCACCATGACAAAGCAAGGCCAGGGAGTGGGGATTTCCCCTACTCTTCGGAACAAACCCTTATCCACCAGCGGCTGGGTGGTGTATTTTTCCCATAAAAAGGCCTTCGGGGTGGCTTTTTTAAATGCCTGGATTGCCCCTTTCAGATCGCCTATTACCTCAAATTCCAAGGAATCACCCGGCCAGGCCTCCCTTTTCGCTAATAGAAATGCCATCAAATGCGACCCTGAACCCATCCGGCTCACCAGAAAGGGGATGTTCTTGAGTTGGTGGATCTCTTCTATGGAGGAGTTGGCAGGCACGTGGATCCCCCAAATTAATGGCGATCGTACGTGAAAACCGATGATTTTACCGGAGCTACCTTCAACTTTGTCCTTAATAAAGCTTTCCGTAAGGATGATGGCCAAATCCGCCTCACCCTCTCTTATGGCCCGGTTCATGGCACCGGACCCTTTGGGCTCATCCCTCCAATCCAGGATAATTTCATCCTCTACAAAGGACTGAGCCTCTACCCATTTCCTCCAGGGATAGTTATAATGTTCCGGAACCCCTATGATTCTGATCTTTTCCATATCCAAATATACACAACACTTTAAGGTATTTCCCTAATTTAAAAGGGATAGAAAAGGATTTTACCCACGGGATTTATATCTTTGTGTATAATTATTTGGCTATTTCATAAATCAAGCCAAAAATCCAATACATATTTCATTAAACAAACACCTATGAAATTTAAACCAGGAGTCAAATACGGTGAGGAACTGAAAGACCTTTTGGCCTATGCCAAAGAAAGTGAATTTGCCATGCCAGCGGTAAACTGCATCAGCAGCAACACCGTGAACGCAGTGCTTGAAACAGCTAAGAAGATCAACTCACCTGTAATGGTACAGTTCTCAAATGGGGGTGCTCAATTTTTTGCCGGAAAGGGACTTCCCAATGATAACCAACTAGCAGCCGTTGCCGGTGGCGTCTCTGGTGCCATGCACGTACATAAAATGGCCGAGGCTTATGGCGTCCCCGTGATTCTACACACGGACCATGCTGCCAAAAAACTTCTTCCTTGGATAGATGGCATGCTGGAAGAGGGAAAGGCGTATTACAATGCTTTCAAAAAGCCGTTGTTCAGTAGCCACATGCTGGACCTTTCCGAAGAACCCCTTGAGGAAAATATTGAGATTTCTAAAAAATACTTCCAAGAGTTCAACAAACTGGAAATGGCCATAGAGATTGAATTGGGAGTAACGGGAGGAGAAGAAGACGGTGTGGACAATACCGACATAGATAGCTCCAAACTCTATACCCAACCCGAGGAAGTGGCCTATGCGTACGAGGAGCTCAATCAGGTAAGTGATATGTTTACCGTGGCCGCTGCCTTTGGTAATGTGCATGGCGTGTATAAACCTGGTAATGTTTCCCTTAGGCCCATTATTCTCAAAAAGTCCCAAGATTACATTAATGAGAAATATGGTACCTCCGGCAAACCTGTGAACTTTGTGTTTCATGGCGGATCCGGATCCACCGTAGAGGAAATCAGGGAAGCCAACAGCTATGGCAGCATCAAAATGAACATAGACACTGACCTTCAATGGGCGTTCTGGGAGGGCATCCAGAAGTACTATAAAGAGAAAGAAGGCTACCTGCAAACCCAACTTGGAAACCCGGATGGGGCAGATAACCCCAACAAAAAATTCTATGACCCAAGGGTTTGGCTAAGAAAAGGAGAAGAAAACTTCAGCAAAAGGCTGGAAGTGGCCTTCGATATGCTTAACTGCATCAATAGGAACCTTTGATATAAAGGAATAAAGCTTACAATGATATGCCGCCAAGTAGTCACCTGGCGGCATTTTTTTTTCAGAACAGATTTTGATTGTTCAATCAAATGTAGTTACTTTGTAATAACGTTTAAAAAATTATGGAAACATCAATAATAAAAATCGGAAATTCAAAGGGCCTGCGATTGAGCAAGACCATCTTGGAAAAATACGGCATTAAAGACAAAGTGGAATTGATTCTCGAAAAAGGGCACATTATTCTTAAACCAATTGCATCACCGCGAGAAAATTGGGAAAAGGAATTTAAAAAAATGAACGAAAATGGTGACGACAAATTACTGATGAGCGATGTGTTTGGGGATGAAAACCACGAAGAATGGAAGTAAAGCAGTATTCAATCGTACTTGTTAATCTCGACCCGACAGTTGGGAGTGAAATAAAGAAGACAAGACCTTGTGTAATAATTTCACCTGATGAAATGAATAAGTACTTGAACACCGTAGTTCTTGCCCCAATGACCACGAACTTAAACAAATATCCGACAAGGGTTCCGGTAAAACACAATGGGAAGAAAGGTATGATTGCAATTGACCAAATTCGGACAGTTGACAAAGCCCGAATTATCCGAGTTTTTGAGAATCTGACGAAACTAGAAATTGAAAAATGCAAAGGAGTATTAAAAGAAACCTTTGTGGATTAAAATAGGCATAAAACCTAAGGCGTGGGTGGCCGCAGGCCGGCCCATAAGCACCTTTTTAACAGCTCCCTAAATCCAACCAAGACAAGGTACTTCCGGGTATCGAATTCCTCGAATCCAGGTAATTATCGGCACGATAAAGCTTGGAGAAGTAGGTACTGGATTTAGTAAAAATAGCAAGATCCCTCCTTTGGTCTTCAGCTGCTGGCAGCCTCTTTTACCACGTTAAAAAGGTTTTCTTTTGCCCTTAACTCAAACCCGGCCATCGCAAAATCCAGATCAGGAAGCTGAATATAGCGGTCAAAGCCTGCGTTTTTTCCCTCTTCCCCGGCACTGATCAGCCAAATGGGGGTCTTTTCTTGCTTAGCCATCCTCATAAGTTCATAACTCCCTTTTCCTTGGGCAGATTGCATATCGTATTTTCCCTCCCCTGTCAGCACCACATCTGCCCATTTCAACTTTTCCGGGATACCTACTTTTTGAAAGAAATAGGGGGCACCCGGCAGAAGTTCCGATTCAAAAAAAGCGCTTATCCCCAAGGCAATTCCTCCAGCAGCCCCAAATCCTGCCTGATCTCTTAATGGCTTCCGGCTCTTCTTTTGTAAAAGTTGAAAAAGGGCGGCAGAAGCCTTTTCAAATTTCTCCTTATCCTCCTCTTTCAATCCTTTCTGAGGGCCGAAAACGGGTATGGCACCGTTCTCCCCAAAAAAGTAATTATTCACGTCGCATAGAAAGGTAAACTTTATAGTCGGTAATTTCGGGGAAAGTTGGATATGCTTGATTTTTAAGATCATATCTGGGGTAAAGGGCCGGATTTCCCTGCCTTTATCATTTAAAAAGGATATTCCCAATGCTTGGAGCATTCCCAGGCCCATATCCACGGTAGCACTACCCCCCAAACCAATGACCACCTGTTCTACACCCCTTTCCAAGGCCGCTAAAATAAGTTCTCCGGTACCATACGTGCTGCACACCCAGGGGTCCCTTTCCACCTCCCTTAACCATTTTATGCCCGATACTGTGGACACGTCCAAAAATGCAGTTTTGGTGGAAGGTTCTAAAGAAAAAAAACCTTCTTTAGGACTTCCCAGGGGATCCCCTGCTGTCTCATGGATTTTCTCCAAGCCCAGGATTTCACTTAACAAAAAGCAAGTACCATCTCCACCGTCTGCGATGGGACAAGTCTGCACCTGGTCATTGGGATTTACCTCCAGGATGGCCCTTTTTATGATCTCAGCCGCTTCATCCGCTTCAATAGTGCCTTTAAACGCATTGGGTGAAATTAACCAGTTCATTCTTTATCCAGGTTTTTCATTCTTGTGAAATAGGCTTTGGTCTCCGCTTTGACTTTAGGCGCCAGGTAAAGTGCCGAAATCATGGTGGGAAAGGCCATGATGGCATACATCCCATCCACAAAGCTCATTACCACCGTGAGGGAAGTAACCGCACCTGCTACAATTGTGACCAGGTAAAAATAATTATAATAATCAGCTTTGCCTGCACCGAATAGGTAATTGAAGCACTTATGCCCATAGTAGGAATAAGTAAACATGGTGGATAGGGCAAAAACCAATACGGCAAACAGCAAGCAGTATTTCCCCACACCTGGCAAGCCCTGCTCAAAGGCAGACAGGGTCAGTAACACCCCATCCATCTCACCTGTTTTCCAAACTCCGGTAACCATGATCACCAGAGCGGTAAGTGTACACACCACTATAGTGTCAATAAAGGGCCCCAGCATGGCGATCAAACCTTCTCTAACCGGTTCGTTGGTCTTGGATGCACCATGTACCATTGGAGCTGTGCCAATACCTGCCTCATTGGAAAAAGCAGCTCTTCGCGCCCCTATGATTATCACCTGCCCCACTGCCCCTCCCAAGACGGCGTTACCAGAGAAGGCATCGTAAATGATGAATTTAAGCATTTCCGGTACCTCAGCCAGGTTTTTGAATAAGATGATAAACACGCAGATAAAATACATGGTAACCATAAATGGCACCAACCTGGAGGCCACAGCAGCAATCCGCTGAATGCCTCCAAGAATTACCAATGCCACCAACAGCATCATTACTATACCGATTATCCACCTGGTGGGTTGTCCCCAATCCAGGCCCATGGGTTGCAGCAAGACCACCCTAAGGACCTCGGTAAGCTGGTTGGCCTGAAAGATGGCCAAAAGACCCATAATTCCCGCTACACAAAAAATCACCGACAGGAACTTCCATTTTTTGCCCATTCCTTCCTCTATCACATACATGGGGCCGCCTTGCACATGCCCTGAGCTATCCTTACCTCTGTACATGATGGCCAACGTACAGGTAACGAATTTGGTGGCCATCCCCACAAAAGCAGAAACCCACATCCAAAAAATGGCCCCAGGACCGCCCATTCCTATGGCCAAGGCCACCCCACTGATATTTCCTAGACCGACAGTGGCCGCAATGGCCGAGGATAAGGCTTGTAAAGAGGTGATGTCGCCCTGGGCATTGGGGTCGTCATACTTACCTCCCACAACCTTCATGGCATGTCTTAAGCCCCTAAAGGGTATAAACCCCGTATAAAGAAGCATAAAAAAACCACCACCCATCAATAATATAAGTAGTGGTGTACCCCAAATCCAATCGCTAAATTGTATAATTAAATCTCCCACAAAGGTTAGGTTTAAAGGATGGTCAAATACCTTCCCAAAGTAAGGCTTTTATACAAAAAATCTAGGGATTTCAAGAGATCCTTTTGTGGAGTTTTGCTGGGAGGAATAGCCTAATTCAGGAAAGGTTCCTATTTTTGCAGGCATCTGCAAGTAACAAAATGAAACCTGACACAAAAACAATAGTGGTGAAAATTGGGTCCAATGTGCTCACACAGGAAGACGGAAGTCCTGATATGGCACAGATGGCCGCTTTGGTAGAACAGGTAGTGTTTCTCAGAAATCATGGGATGCAGGTGGTGCTGGTAAGTTCAGGTGCTGTGGCCTTTGGAAGGAAGAGCCTTCCTATTCCGCAAAAAGGGGACGCAGTAACCAAAAAGCAGGTCTGGGCAGCAATAGGCCAGATATCCTTAATCCGAAATTACAGAGAGATGTTTCTGGAAAAAGGGCACCAAATTGCCCAACTCATGGTAACCAAGGAGGACTTTAGGGACCGCAGGCATTACCTCAATATGAAAAACTGCCTGGATGGTCTATTGAAAAATGAGGTTATCCCTGTAATCAACGAAAACGACGCGGTAGCCATCACCGAATTGATGTTTACGGACAACGATGAGTTGGCAGGGCTAGTGGCTGCGATGATAGATGCCCATACCTTGCTCCTACTTACCAACGTGGATGGCATATATATGGGGCACCCCAGCGACCCCAGCTCCACATTAATTAGGAATGTCGGAAAAGAAATGCCCGACTTGAGCCAGTATATCTCCTCCAGCAAATCCTCCTTTGGTAGGGGCGGTATGCTCACCAAAATGAGTATGGCGAAGAAATCGGCGGATTTGGGTATAGAGGTGTTTATTGCCAATGGAAAAAAACCCAATGTATTGCTGGATTTTTATGAAGGAAGCCTGACCTGTACCTATTTCGAGGCCGGAAAATCCCGGCACAATCACAAGAAATGGATTGCCCATAGCGAAACTTATTCCAAAGGGGAAATCATCGTGAATAAGGGCGCAAAATCTGCCCTACTATCCCCACATATTACCAGCCTACTACCCATCGGAGTAGTAGCGGTAAGTGGGGAGTTTCTTAAAGGGGACGTGATCCGCATATTGGATGAGGAGGGGAATAAAATTGGACTAGGCAAAGCCGAGTACGGGGCAAAGGCCGCCATAGAAAAAATAGGTCAGAATCACCAAAAACCCGTAGTACATTACGATTATCTTTACATTTACGATCATGTCTGAAACACTATCATCTGAAAATACCTTGCAAGGCACTTTCCAGCAAACCCTCCAAGCTAGCAGAAGCCTGGCCCTTCTTAGAGAAGAAAAGATCAACGAGGTGTTGCTGGAATTGGCCAAAGAGGCTGTGGCCAATTCAGCATCCATCTTAAAAGCCAACTCGGAAGACTTGGAAAGGATGGATCCCCAAGACCCAAAATACGACCGGTTAAAACTAACCGAAGAGCGCATTACTTCCATTGCTGAGGATATTCGCAATGTTGCCGCACTTCCCTGCCCGCTAGGCAAGGTGATGATGGAAAAAACCCTGGAGAATGGTTTAGCTTTAAAAAAGGTCAGGGTGCCTTTGGGAGTGGTGGGAATAATTTATGAGTCAAGGCCCAATGTCACCTTTGACGTGTTCAGCCTTTGCCTGAAAACAGGCAATGCCCTAGTTCTAAAAGGGGGGTCGGATGCTCATGCCAGCAATACTGCAATTCTGCGCGTGATTCATGGGGTGCTGCGCAAATTTAACCTCAGTACTGATATTGTCACCCTTTTGCCTGCTAACAGGGAAGCCACCAAGGAGATGTTACAAGCAGTGGGGTACATCGACATCATTATTCCCAGGGGAAGCCAGGGGCTGATCAATTTTGTAAGGGAAAACAGCAGGGTTCCGGTAATTGAGACAGGAGCGGGCATTGTACATACTTATTTTGACGCCTCCGCCAACCTTGATAAAGGAAAGGAGATTATCGTAAATGCCAAAACCAGAAGAGTTAGTGTATGTAACGCCTTGGACTGTTTGCTCATCCACAAAAGCAGAATTAGTGATCTTCCTGCTATTGCCCAAGGACTAGCCGAAAAAGCAGTGCTGATTTATGCCGACGAACCTGCTTACCGGGAACTGGAAAAAAGCTATCCTGCCCCTTTGTTGGAAAAAGCCAGGGAGGAACATTTTGGTATAGAATTTTTGTCCTTAAAGCTTTCCATAAAAACGGTTGAAAGCCTAGAGCAGGCCATTGACCATATTTCCCTCCACAGCTCCAAACACAGTGAAGCCATCATCGCAGAGGATGAGGAGGCTGTTGACCACTTTCTAAAGGCTGTGGATGCAGCTGCGGTATATGCCAACAGCTCTACGGCATTTACCGATGGGGCCCAGTTTGGTTTAGGGGCGGAAATTGGCATCAGCACTCAAAAACTTCATGCCCGCGGCCCTATGGCCTTGGAGGAGCTTACGTCCTACAAATGGATCATTAGGGGTGAGGGGCAAATTAGGCCATAGGAGAGAAAACCTCCAATTGAAATTATTGAAGGTTCTTTTTTTGTAATTCGCGATTCAATAATAAATTAAAACATGTACTTGTAAATAAGTATTTTATGGAATAGATTTAAGAAAATTTGTAAAACCCTTATTCTCTATTTATTATGAAAAATTTAGGTAAAAATCTTGTTCAACAACTTCCTAAATTCGATTTGGAAAAAGTGAAAAATTTTCATCTGGAGAATTTATCCAGCAAATGTTAATGGTTTGATTCAAACTGTCTCAAAAGTCATAAAATGAAAATTTTCCTTTCATGATCGGGTAACTCTTTTGAGACAGTTTTTTAAGAATGACATGGAAAATCTGGAGGAAACCTCAGCAACTATCATAGGTTTTTTGAAAGGTTTACCATTCCCTCCCCGGGTAAATGAAATTATTTTTGATGAAAAGAACTTAAATAACCATAAGGAGCTGTTTCTTCCATTTTTTCATGCGGTATCAGAACCATTTCCTTCTATAGAATTGGAGACAAAGAAAATAGCCGGCGCAGCGGTTTATTTGGGTGCCTTGGGAGTTTATGGACTAGACCCTGTACTTGACCTCCAAATCAGTGGGGAGAAAATAAGGCCATCCATCTCATCCTCTTTTTGCCTATTGCAACATGCCCAATTTTTGTTGAGCAAAATATTTCCACCTAGTTCCAAATTTTGGAAGAGTTACTTTTATCGCTGGGAACTTCATTTCAAAGAACTTGAATTGAGCAAAGTCGATGAAGAAACTTTAATCCAATGGAATAAAGAGGATTATTATTCTCTATTATCCCACAAATATGCACTACTCTTTACCCCCCTTGATATTTGCTATCACCTTTCCCATTCGGATCACAAGACCTATTCATTGTTGGAAAATGCCCTAAAAGATTTTATTATTGGCTATAATATTCCCAATGAAATAGTTGGCTTTCAACAGGATACGGAGTTGAATATTGCCAATTACAGTTGGTGTAAAATGGTTCCAAAATTGAAAGAGATAGGACTTCAGGTTGAGGATTATTCCCTAAGCGACCTTCATAAACTACTTTACCTCACAGGGACAGCGGAAAATATGTACCAAGAATCCTTGCAAGCATATGATAGGTGTTTAATAACACTTAAAGAGTTAAATCTTGGTCTATTGGAAAAGATAGTAAGTGCCAGCAAGAAAAAGATCAAGCAGGAAAGTGAAATGTCAAATGAATATATTAAGAGCTTAAGAAGTTCCTGATGAATTTACTATTGGTCTATGGCTTAATTTGCCTGATTTACCATTTTATGGAATTCTTTTTAATTGGGATAATCCATGGAAAAAGTAGTGTGAGGTCTCTATTGATAGGAATTCCCTATATTATGGCTCAAATTTTTTTATTAATGGAGTTTCTCATCCTAGGTGAGAAATTTTCCCTTCCCTATCTGGGGTTGGTGGGTATGTGCATTGGTCTGAGCCTAAGATGGACAGCAATTCTCCAAGCGGGGAAGTCTTTTACTCATGAGCTAAGGACAGAAAAGGAACCCAACCATCAACTGATTACATCTGGTGTATATGGATTTTTTAGACACCCCTCCTATTTAGGGTGGTATATTTTTAGCCTTTCAGCCCCTGTTTTCCTTGGAAGCCCATTTTCTCTATTAGGGTTCAGTATATTAGGTTGGTACTATTTTAGGGCAAGGATTAAAGAAGAGGAAAAATATTTGATCCAGTTGTTCGGTGAAAGTTATCAAATTTATAAAGACAAGACCAGCTCAGGCATACCATTTATCGCTTGAAAATTCGTATCGAGCGGTGTAGATTCGGTTAAGGTTGCTTTTTGGGCTTTCAATTAGGGACAAATTAAACCCTAAATGGAATTTAGATAGCTGTTCCTCTCAAAAAATTTAAGGAATTGAGGTAATTAAAAGTTTAGCACCTCAATTCCTTCTTGGGCAAGCCTCATACGTTCATCTGTGGTGAATACCCATCAGAAAACTGCCTAGCGGCAGTAGCGATGGATAAGTTCCTGCTTTTTGCCCTTTTTAATGGCCTTTTTCGCCAACCAGTTCCCCAGAGGTGAAATCAGCTTATACATGAAATCGGTAACTTTCATTTTACCCATGTCTCCAAGTATAAAAGCAGTGGCCAAGTCCTTCGGGACACCATCTTTGTTTATCAATCCATCGTGGGCAAGGCCGTACATAATCCTTAGGGAATCCTCAAAGCCCGGCTGTCCTGGTGTCAGCTTTACTTCAAAGGTGATGTGCTCGGTGGAGGCATTCGCAAAACCATGCACCTCCATTCGTTTCACGGTGTAACTCTCTCCCGGTTTTAAGGGGAGAGACTGGCCTTTTGCCTGCTTTACCGTTAGCAGTCCCTCTTTTGCAGTAAATTTTTCTTCATAGTCGAAATGATAATGGAGGGGATTTCCCCCGCCAGGGCTCAGCTCTATTTCCAATAATGTATACTCTCCACCTGTATCTTTGGAAGTTTTCAAAAAAGTAACTTTGTCATCAAATACCGGATTGGTAATCACTCTTTCCATATGGTTATAATTGTCTTTTAGCCGCCATAAACTGCCCCTGACTGCCCCGTCCTGATATTTGCCGGAATTCAGGGAACGCGGTTTCATCTGTTTATAATTTTTTTTACAACGGTCAGATAGCTTGCCCCTAACTCGATTCGGGGGAATCTCGCTTTGAAAATCATCCCTACGTGTGAGGTTCTCCTCATGCTCGATTTCATGGCATTAAATATTTAAATCACAGAGTAGGCAAAACTATAAAATTAAGGCCTGAACCCCAAACCAAACTGCAAGTAGGGGCCCCGCATAAAACTGGCCATATTCAAGTTGGCCAAAGGATAGTTGCCTATTGGCAACTCATACCCGGCATGAATGGAATAAACCAGGTTAAAAATCTTGAAACTGGATAGTGGCATGGCATAAGCTATCAATACCTCCGGCTTCATCATCAAGCCCCTACTTACCAAGGTACCGTCGTGGTCTGGTTCTTCAAAAAGCAGGGGAAAATCGGGTTTGCCGTCTTTTTCCAGGGTGTACCTGAGATTTCCATAGCCCAATCCACCCAGTAGGCCCAGTTCAAGGTTTTTACGCTTATAAAGTTGTAAACCCAAATTGCCATATACTCTTACTGAGTTTAGGGTTTGGGTAAAATCCTCATTTGCCCTGTTAAAGGTACTTAAGTTCATCACTTCCATACCATACATTACCCTACGGTTTTCTCCTATGATTTTCAACCCAAAATTGCCCCTTACGTCAGGCAAGGGACTGTAACCGTGGTTTTCCAAAAAAGGATTTAAGGCTTCCGGGCTGTTAAAGTTTTGCCCATAAATAAAATGTACCCCTAAGGTGGCATCGGAGTAAAACATGTTTTTATCCGTGAGGGTGATCCCTGCACCAAACCTGACGAAGGCCCCACTTTGTATGTTGTCAAAACTAATTCCATTCAAGTTCCACGCATTTTCGAATGGGCTGAATGCATATCCGAACTTGGTGACCAATTCTAGGGCTTCTTCCAATCCCGGAATGTTGATGTCATACCCTAGCTGAAAGCCAATCTCCGTAAGGAAGCCACCAAAATACTGGCTTCCTCTGTGGATATTGTATTTTCGGAGAATAAATCCCTGTTCGGGATTTGCCAAAAATTCTTCTATATTTCCAAATTCAGCTTCCTTCAGCATCTGGAAGTTCATATAACCCATGCCCAGTGACATATAGTGCATAAGGTTAAATCCACCCTCCTCAATCATGGAATAACCTACATTGAGAAACAACCTAGTAGTCCTGTAGTCCACTTCATACTCCCTGAAGGTAGACCTGGGACCGTTGTTGTGATACAGTTCCACCCCAAGGTCAAAATCGTTAACCTGTGCTTGGTAACCTATGCCATTGGAGGTATATCCATTTCGCATTGAAGAAAGGCCCTTTTGTTCCAGCATAGCATTGAATTCCCTCACATTGGCTCCAGAGGGGCCGTTAAAAAGGTAAAAGGTAGACCTTCTCGAAACCGCGTTTTGGGCAAACGTGTCGGTTAGAAGTAAGAAAAAAAGAAAAAGGGTGATATGCCTCTCCATATTTGGTGGATCAATTTAGGGCAAAAATAAGGGTAAGACTTTATTTGCCATTGAGAAAGCACAAAAATATCATTGCAAACTTAATACGTATCCTTACAGATACTTGATAATTTTTGCGTAAAGGTTGCCCGGCACGAAGGGTTTTGCAACAAAATCATCCATACCTGCTTCTTCCAATTGCCCTTTTACCTCTGAAAAGGAAGCAGCTGTAAGTGCAATAATGGGTACCTTTGATTTTTCATTTTCTTCCATACTCCTGATTTTCTTGGCTACCTCAAAACCGTCCATGTCGGGCATTTGTAAGTCCAAAAGCACCATGTCAAAAGATTTTCCGTAGTAAAGCTCTAGTGCTATCCTTCCATCCGAAGCAAATTCCAGGTTGCCCACACCCCATTTGGAAAGGTATTTTTTCAATAGCACTTGATTGACCACATTATCTTCCGCCACCAGAAGGCTCATATTTTGCAACTCCTTGGATTGGCCTAATAAGGTTTCCTGGCTTTGAGCTTCATCGGAAGGAAGCTTGTCAAAACTGATATCAAACCAAAATACGGTGCCTAGCTCAGGTTTGGATTGTACATTTATGGAGCTACCAAACAAGTTTATCAGCTTTTTCACTATAGCCAGCCCCAGTCCAGTACCCCCATATTTTCGGGTAGTGTCTGTACTGGCCTGGGTAAAAGCTTCAAATATGGATTCTGTTTTATCCTCTGGAATTCCAATCCCAGTATCTTCGACTTCAAAATGGATTTTCACCTTCCTTTCACTTTGGAATACCTGACTTAGAGAAACGGTAATACCACCTTTATCGGTGAATTTCACTGCGTTAGAAATCAAATTATTAAGTATTTGCGCTAACCGCACAGGATCGCCCACGATGGCCTCCGGTAGTTCAGAATCTATTTTGGTAGCAATCTGAAGTTGTTTTTCCCTTAACTGATAGGAATAGGAGTGAACGATACGGTTGAGAATGTTTTTGGGGTCAAAGGGGACTTTTTCCATCTCAATCTTGCCCGAGTCAATCTTATTGAAATCCAGGATGTCATTGATCAACCCAAGGAGGTTTTCGGCAGAAAACTGCAAGGTACGGAGGTTCTCCAATTGATCTTCCCTAGGGTCGTCTTCCAACAACAAATGCGATAGACCGATAACCGCATTCATGGGGGTCCGGATTTCGTGACTCATAATGGAGAGAAACTGTGACTTTGCCAAAAGGGCCTTCTCTGCCTTCTCCTTTGCAATAAAAAGTTCATTTTGAGTTTCCTTTAGCCTGGTAATATCCCTTGCTATTCCGGTATAATAACGTATGTGTCCTGCCTCATCCTTTATCACCTTTCCATTTGAGCTGAAAACTTTGTAAGTGCCATTTCTGTGCCGCATGCGGCATTCGAAATTTGGATTCTTTAAAAAGAAAAGCATGGGATCTTCTCCCTCCGTAAGGAAAACATTAGCATCTTCGGGATGTAAAAAATCAATCAATCCTCCACTGGTGAACTCAAAGGTTTCATATCCCAAAAACTGTTTGATATTTGGTGAAACATAACTCAACTCCAAACCCGTGGTGATGGAATAAATTAGCTCTGTGCTTTCTTCCACTAAGTTTCTATACTTGGTTTCACTTTTCTGAAGCTCCTTTTTAGCAGTAAACTCTTCATTGATATCTCTGACAATTCCAAGTATATACTCTAAGTCCTTTCCATTGAAAATGGGTTTGGCAGTAAGTTCGTACATGCGGTTGAGATATCGGAATTCCTTGGAAACCGCCTTCTTCACCTTAAGTGCCCGCTCCACCACTGAATATATTTCCTGATAATTAGTAGTATGTGCCTGGCGAAGGTTTTTCCCTTCAAAATAACCCTTATCCAAGCCCCAATAGGCAAAATCGGGGCCCTCTGCTACTAGGTAGGTCAAATTTGGATCCACCAAAAACACATTGGTTTTGGGAATATTGGATGCCAGCACTCTATAACGGTTTTTAATTTTTTCGATTTCCTGACGGTCCTTTTTTCTTTCCGAAATATCCTGAAAAAGTCCCTCGTAACGAATGGCCTTTGTGTTTTCAAGGGTAAGCTCACTTAGTTTTTCCTCTACCCAGATAAATCCTCCATCCTTCAACCTTATCCTGTACTCCCTGTTGGCGGGAAATTGCTTTGAATTTGCAAAATCGTTTAAGTATTGCTCTAGATCCTCCGCGTAGATGAGATCCAAAAAACTGGTAGCCTTTGAAAGTAAGGATTTTGCCTCATAACCATACTGACTAATATTTTCTGTGACATAGGTTAACCTGTAGTTGTCCAATGGATCTATAGTGAAAAGTACCGCCTGGCTTTTCTCAACAATCAACTTGGCTTTTTTTGCCATATCCTCCCTTTGCCTTACCAGAGAAAGGTCCCGAAGAAGGAAGGAAAAACCCAAAATTTCCTCATCTACATTTTTTATGGGCTTGATAGAAACCTCATAGGGGCCTGGCGGAAAACCCAAACATTGCAGGTTCAATTCTTCTTTCCATATACCCTCTTCTTGGGACTTTGGTACGTAATCAATGATGGTTTTTTCTTTTTCTCCAACCACCGAAAAGATGGAGGAAATCTTCCCCTTAAATGAAGCCTCTATACCACTAGCCAATTTAGCAGCCTCATTCATGTAAATTATATGAAAATCCAGGTTGGTTACAAAAATAGGTTCATTTACCTGAGCCAGGATTTGAGATTCCAACATCAGGCTTTCTTCTATGGCTTTATTGTCGGAAATATCCCTGCAATAACCAAATACCTCCATTTGCTTCTTTGGGCTTAGGTGGTTAACCTGAATGCTGTAGGAAAGGAATTTTTCTAGGCCATCGGAATTTTTCAGGGTAAATTCACCTGACATGGTTTGCTTTTTCTTGATTGCCTTTTGAATCTGTCGCTCTACCTTCTTTTGATCCTTGGGAATAACCAACTTCAAAAAATCCCTAAAATATATGGAATCCATTCCTGGTTCAAGTTCAAAAATTTTGCGCAGCCCCTCAGAAAGGTAAATCTTCCTTTCGACATGCTGAAAACGCCATGACCCTGACTTCGCTAGCAATTCCGCGGAATTGAGCAGCCGCTCATTTCTAAACAACTTGGATTTAGATTCTCTATTGAGCATGGCTGCACCAAATACATCCCCAAGCTGACGCAACACGTATTTATTGTACTCCTGCCTTTTCCATAAATCATTAGGCTGCTTGCTGCTAAGCACATATACCCCTAAAAACTTTTGATCTGCGGTTATTGGCACAAGAATCAAAGAGGCGATATTAAATTTCCTGATCACCGAAGGGCTTAAATAGGGAACTACTTGCTCCCCTTCCCCAGTGAAAAGTACCAACACCCCGTTCTTTTGCAGTTCTTTTATGAATCCCTCCGTCTCTTTAATACTGATGTATTTTAAGGGCTGGTTTCCTTCCTGTTCAATAGAGGAGTTCACCCACTCAAAGGCACACTCCAGCCTGTCCTGATTTTCTCCTAAAACAAACAAATTGGCCCTGTCTGCCCCTTGTAACTTGCCTATCAGTCCAATAGCTTCTCTGAAAATCTCCTCTATTTCTTGATCCCGGGAATTTAGGAACCGGGTGGATATCCAATTCACCATCCTTTCCAACTCAAGTTTCCTGTTAAGTTGGGTCTTCAATTCTATTTGAGAACTATCCAAAGAAGCCGATTCCCCCTCTTCACTGTCTTCTATCTCTTTGGAATGGGGTGCTCTTCCATAGGCTAGACATAACTTACCTAGCTCGGGAGAATGTATTCCTTCCACCTCCCACTCGATCAGGTTCCCAATGGTATCCAAATAAACTTTGGGGGACATTTCCGATTCCTCTTTTGAGGAAAAAAAATGTTCGAGCTCATGGAGCAAATATGGGACATGTTCGAAAATTACCCTCCAATCCAATGGATGCTTTGGGTTCTGCGTAATAGTATGCAATCCCTTAGAAAAAATAACCTTACTCGGACCCAACACCAGATAAACATCATGGCCTTTGGGTCTTCCATATAGTAAACCTCGATAAAACGATGTCTTCATTTTAAAAATAATTGAGAAAACTCCTTAATAACCCTTCTTCACTTAGGCGAATCCTCTTAATTTAAATTGTAAATTTCACTCAGGCTAATTTAGAATTAATTTCTAAATTGCGCCCCTACTTAAAGTAGCCATTATAAAAGTAATAAATCCATAGGTCAAAACTACAACAATTCAACAAATTACTTCAAAATCAGGCACTTTTGGTAAACCTTCAGCACTTTTCACGGATTTCGGGCAGGCTGGCCCGCTTGATCACCTCGCTATTAATCACCACCATTGGCCCAGTCTTACAAAAATCCATACACTTGGTTTTCACTACCTTACACTTCCCTTTGTGTTCAGAAACTTTGAGCATCCCTTTTATGTCCTTGAGTAATTCCTTGCATCCATTTCGCTTACAATCCTTGCCTGTACAAACAAAAATAAACTTTCTATAGGTAGCCATACTAGAATAAATTTGAAACCCATTGTAATAATAATCCACAGAAATAGGCACCATAGGTACCCACCGCATATCCTAATACAGCTAAAAGTACGCCAACTGGTGCAAGGGAGGGATTAAAGGCAGATGCCACGATAGGCGCAGAGGCAGCCCCTCCCACATTGGCCTGTGATCCTACCGCAACAAAGAAAAAGGGAGCTTTAATGAGATATGCCACAATCAGCATTATGGAAATATGCAGGATCATCCACACCATACCTACAAGAAAAAACACCGGGTTGTCCAATACGGCCTGTAAATCCATCTGCATACCAATGGTAGCTACCAATACGTAAAGCATCACGCTCCCAAGCCGGGAAGCCCCAACCCCCTCCAGGTCCCTGGCCCTTGTAAAAGAAAGTAACAAGCCTAACGTGGTTGCCACTATTACAATCCAAAAAAAGCTGCTGTCCAAGGAATACTGGCTGAGTCTCGGATAGTTTACCCCTATCCAAGGAGCAAGTGCATCTGCCACCAAATGTGCCAAACCTGTCACGGCAAAACCAACGGCAAGGACAGCCATGGTGTCCCCCATCATGGGGATTTTAAGTATCCCTTCCCTATATTTCTCTACTTTGTTTTTAAGTGCCTCTATGGCAGATGCATCCGCTTTGAAAATCTTGTCAATTTTTCCGGGTTTTGCAGCCCAATACAGCAAAAAAGCCATCCAAACATTGGCCACTATTACATCCACCGCTATCATTTGACTGAAAAGTGCAGGACTGGCACCAAACACCTCCAACATGGATGTCTGATTGGCCCCTCCCCCTATCCAACTGCCGGCTATGGTGGACAGCCCCCTCCATGTTTCATCGGGACCAGTCCCTCCCAGGATATCGGGATAAAAAAGAGCCACCAGAAAAAAGGCTAATGGACCACCAAGCACAATTCCAATAGTCCCTGAAAAAAACATAATCAACGCTTTAGGACCAAGTTTAAGGATACTTTTCAAGTCTATGCTCAAGGTGAGTAAGACCAAGGAGGTGGGTAGTAGGTACCGGGAGGCCATAAAGTACAAACCAGATGATTCTCCTGAAATTACACCAGCAGAATTCAGCAGAGCAGGAATAAAGTAACAGAGCAATATGGTGGGCACTACCCGGTAGAATTTTCGAAATAAAGGGTGCTTGGAAGCCCCAGTGTAAAAGACCAGGCCAAGTATGGCCATCAGCAGTCCAAAGACCACTGCATCGTTCTGGATGAGAGGTTGGTGTTCGTGCATTTAGGTGGCATTAAAAACCCAAAGCTAATAAAAAGTGTGAGGGAATTTAGGTGGTGCAGATAGAAATTACTGTGGGTATATGCTGGAATGTGTAGGAATTCACTGATAATTTCTTTGAGCCCACACTTTTAACCCTATTAGAGAATAATGTCCAAATCCTGCCTTCCTATAATCGCCATTATTTCAACATTGTCATTATTTATCCTGTAGTATATGCTATCGGAGCCACAGACACATCGTCTATACCCTTTTTTAATGTGATCGACCGAATCAAACGAAAATAGCCGTTCGGCAATAATGTCAAAATAGGTAAAAAATGAATCGAAGTAATTGTCTGCTTGAGAAATTCCAAATTTTTCTGTCCCGTAATGATGAATTCGTATAAGGTCTTCTTTTGCTTCATGACTCAAACGGTACTTAGCCATTGAGTAAAGACTTGGATTGATTTAAAATTTGCTCTTTTCTTTCCTGCGTAAAGCCACTATTTTCAGCTTTTTCAAGTTTGACCCTAATCCAGTCTATTTGGGCTTGCTGCTTTCTCGCCTGTCTTAATAAGATCATTCACAAGTTCGCTTTTGCTAGCGTATTCTTTGCTATCCACTTGAGATTTAAGCCATTCATCGTTGGGTGCTGTGAAGGAAATACTTTGTCTTACCATAACTTGTCTTCTTTGGTATAAATTTACATCAATCATAAATCAATAACAACAAATTTTATTTTCAACAATAGCTGGCATAGAATGGTTTTGGTGGTGCAAGGGTGAACATGTCGTCTTCCCATTTTTAAGAGCGACCCTATTTAACGGAGTCCTTTTCACTCCTCTTATCCTGAACAAATTCAGAAGGCGTGACACCATCATACTGCTTGAAGGAATGGCAATGTAGGAGTACCAAACCGACTATGGTGAGGGATAGATTTAGTGGAAATCTCCCGCCCCTAAAAAGCTTGGGGAAGTAGTTTGGCATTATCACAGAGTTCCACCCTGTGTTAACATATTACGCCCTTTCAGGGCTGGGGTGAGTGTAAAAATCACAAAAACCCTCCGTACCCATTCGTGCAACCATGGCAAAAAAAACCTCCCGAAATGATACCCCATCATCCAGGCCTTTCTCAATTAGATTTACACTTTAATGACTGGGGTGAAGGTGAAAAACCACAAAAATCCTCCACAAACAAAAAATGTACTTTTATATATGAATCATGGTTAAAGTCATACTTGCCATCATTTTTACTCTTTCAACATAAATTGCATAATAAAGCGTTTCTCCCAAAACCCGCCTGATATCTTGACGTTTTAACAAAAACATCTATTGAACTAGGCACCTGATAAATAAGTTCTTAATTAACTGATCATCATGGTATTAAATGCTTTCGATTATTGAAAAAAGCCAGCAAATTGGCTTTTTGCGGTTTATTCCTGAAATAAAGTTCCTTTTAGGACTAATAGACTGAGATTGAATTATTGACTAGGTGCCTAATTCAAAAACAATAAACAAACCATGACTTGGTTTTAGTAATAATTTCCATATTCACTTAAAATATAATTATTATTTGTTTTAATCTCATAAAATATAATGATTTTATTATTTATTTTAGTAAAATTTAAATTTCTATAAAATTTTTATATATTGAATTTAATATATAAAAAATTTAATTTTTATTTTTTATATCTTTCTTCTTATTTTTCTCCCTTTGAAAAAAATTAAAGTTAAAGTTACGGATTCTACTGAAAGGAGAGAGACTAAAATAAATAATTAGCAAAAAAATTATTCCGAAAAACATTAGATAAAACCCATCAAACCCAGTTTTCATCAGAGTCCTACTGTTTACTCCATGAGCTACCAAACCTTTAGCGATCATCGCTCCGCCCATTAAAATAAACAATATTGATACTATTAATGGGAAAACAAAAAGGTAATTTGGTTTCATTCGCATTCCTTCTATTTATATGACAGAGCGAGATCTTAAATATCTCAATCCTATATAATAGGCTTTCGATATCTCTTTTTCTAAATAGCTTACCCAGTCAGGATTATTTTCGCCTCGATAATAAGAATATAACGCCATCAAAAAACCGTGAGCCTCTGGAGAGAGCTGGCTAGGGCCTTTATACATATACGATTCACTCTTTAAATCATTAAACCAGGCTTCCATTTTAATAACGGAACTGTTTGCGTTAAATATGCCAAATCCAAATAATAATAATACCACTTCTAATGAAACTACGTCATCTGAATACTCTTTACCATCCCTTCTTAATTTTAGCCTAGCAATTTCAAATACAATGGCTGAAACCAAACAATTGGAGTCGTGTAAATAGGACCGGTTAATTAATATCTCAATACTACCGTCTGAGTATTCCGTGAACCTACTTGATGCAAACTCACCTCCCCCCTCGGAAACTAATACGACTCCTGAATCGAGGAGAATATTCCCTGGTTCATCGAAAAAACTCAACTCTACATGCTTCAAATTTACATCCATTATAGCCCCCAGATTTTTAAAAAGAATATGACCGTAGGTCTCGTCTCCGCTAAACTTCCTACCAGTTATCTCTTCGAGATCGGTGTAAATTTTGGAACTCAAAACAAATAACTCGGAATAATCCTTGGTCACAAGGCTAAAAGTGCGAACCAACATAAGTCTATCGGTATCACCGACAGGACAATGCGGATTTTTTTTAAAAAAACTAATTACTTGGTCTAACCACATCATTTCTTCTTTTATCTACGGTATCTGGCTTTACACCATTTAGCATATCTTCGATCATTGAGAGGGGAGATGGACCAGTGAAAACCCTAGACAATCCCATTCTCATATTTTGTTCTTCAATTTGGAGCTCTCCAAACTCTTCAGGAGACAGCCCTCCTCTCGCTCTTTCCCTTACATTGCTCTCCCATTGTTCCTGTAACTCCATTAATTCTATTGTTGTGTTAAAATCATTGACAAAATAATTAGCTCCAAGAGATACCTCAAACCTGCCAACTTCTTCAATTATTTCAACCTTCGTTATGGTACGTACATCGTCAAGTAACTGTGCAGTTAATTTTACAAAATTTCCACTAGAATTGCCGTTTGTATGGGTATTGTCGAAATTTTCAGCAGCTCCTGCAGCAATAGAAGTATATATATTTCGTCCCCCTCCCCGACTGGTATGAAATCTTTGAGTTTTTACGTGTGTCCCATTATTTCTACCTACTAATGCAAATCCAGAATTATTAATTCTAGTAGTCTGAGATACTGGCCTTCTTAGTTTGGATATGGTCATTCCTCTTCGGGAGTTTCTTGCAGCAGGCCTTGCTCCTCCCGGGCAACAAGGCATCTTTCCATCCGGATCAATATACCTCACTGGATTGTTCCAAAACGCAGAATATGGAGACATTCCTATCTGCTTCGGATGATCCCCCATCGGGTCCACCCCCCACCACCTGCCCACCACGGGATCGTAGTGCCTGGCGCCGAAGTCGTAGAGGCCGGGTGGGTTCACCAAGTCCTTGCCATTAAAGCCTTCCATCCCATACCTTTCCCCCTGGTATCGGTATTCCAGACCACTAAGCTCCAGACCCCAAGGATCGTAGTGGGTCTCCTCTACCACCAGGGGCGGGGAAGTGCCCACCCTGAAGTCGTCGAACCAAACATCCACCCCGGACTCGTTCACCAAGAAGGCCTCCATCCTTCCATCCATGTCAATATATAAATTTTCTTCCAAATGCATATGCTTGCCCTCCGCATTTTTATCCAAAGCAAGCTTCCCGGTTTTATACCTCTTGCCCTCCGCGTCATAAAGAAGGTACATCATATAAGCCTCCGGGGCAGGCTTGGTTTGCAGTGCGCCTGCCAGCAGCGTCACAATACCCAAAAGAGCGGTGCTTCGGGAAGGGTCGTGCAATACATGCGTAAAGTCCGGAAGTGCCGCCACCACCCCTGACCTCGCTCCCGAAACCGCGAACACTTGCGCACCAAACATCCCTGCACCTCCTGCCCGGTATTTCCCGTTAACCGAAAGGTGTACCTGCTCCCCTTCCTTCACTTTTTGAACCCTTACCGGACCCAGCACCCTGCCCATAGTGGCATTTAGCCATACCACTCGGTCCCCACCTGGGGTGGTGTTGTGTTCTTTGGCCCCTTGGCGAGAGGCTTGTATCATTTCAAATTGCGCTTCTTCGTGAGCTGACCTGTCGGCCTCCATGGTGGCTGTTTGGTATTCCAGTTTGGGTGCCCTCATCACCTGCCTAAGGCTTCCAAGGTGATCCCTTGCGTAGAAATCGTAATAAAAACCATCCAACGCGGGAATAACCCTGCCCTCATCGTGCAGGGCTTGGTGCAGTTTACCGTTTTTCAACACAAAGCTTCCCGCCCACTCCCAGTGCTCTTGCATTCCCTCACCTAAATATCTTCTTTGGGAAAGCCTTTCTCCACTTGCAGAATAAACGTTTTCCACCCTTCCACCCGGGTGGAGGATTTCAGCGGGCAGGTCCAAATGGTTGTACACCATACGATTGATCCCTCTGTCCGGGTTGGTCAATAGGTTGCCGTCGCTGTCATAGGTGTATTGGGCTTCAGATGGGGAAGGCTTGAAGTCCATGGCCAAAAACTGTGTGGAAGTCCTGGCGTCCCTTACTTTGAGCAACCGGTTCCCGTGGGAGCCATACTCGTACCGCAGGTCGTCCACCTCTCCAAAAGAGGATTCGGAAATTTGATTCCTTCTTTTTAGGGTGAGCAGGTTACCATTGGGATCATAGCTGTTCCAACCACTGGTGTAGTGGTGGTTTTCATGGGAACGGCCTGGAACTAGGTACGCACCTCCTATCAGCCTGGAGACCGGGTCGTACCGAAAGTGGTATTGCCTTTCTACCCCGTCCTTTCCTTTCCAGGCTGCCATTGAAATATTGCCGTCCCACCGCCCTTGGTTGCCTCCTTTCTCATAATGAAGCCTCCAGGAAAACAAACCCTTACCAGCCTGCCGCTGCTCCATCCAAAGTGGCCAGCCCCTAAGGTGGTAGCCTTGGTTAACCTCTACCCCCAGAAGGGGTAAAGTCTTGCCGGACAGCCTGCCAAGCCTATCGTAGGAATACCTGACCAGCACCTGCTCTGGATCCGATTCCATTTTGACCCTTGTCATGGATAGGTGACCCGAACGACTATAGCTGTACCTGTGCCGCAAGGTAGCTTTTGCCGGGCCCCTAAGTTGCTCTAGCTTCCTGAGGGTCTTTCCCTCGAAATTATAGGAAGTGGAACGTCTCAGTGTACCACCGTTACTCAGTTCAACCAGTTCCTGGATAAGTCTCGCTTCCTTGTCGTAGAAAAACGATTTCCTCAATAGCCTCTCTTGCCCACCTATCTCGACCTCCAGCACGGCAGTGAGCAGTCCCTTGGTTCTGTGATCCGGATCGGTGAATCCACTGGGCCTAACGAACGTATTCATGCCGGGCGCAGTGGGGCCGTCATAAAAGTTCACCATTAGCACCTTACCCTCATTGGTGGGAAACCCTCCCCCTACCTTATAGGTGGTCCCCGCAGGGGACAGTTGACTTTCCAGACGTGCGTTGTTTTCTCCGTTCAGGGATTCGTGAAAGGACTGCATGGAGTTCCTGTTCCTTGCGTCCTTTACCAGGCCCTCCTGGAGTTTCCTGTTTAGGACATCGTACTTGGTGTAGTGCCAAGTGCCTGCATCCCTGAGCTTGCCGTCCTGGGTGGCCACCACCCTGTCTCTATTGTCATAAACGTAGTGCTTGACCGCCTTTCCTGGCAACTTACCAGTTTGCAGCCTGCCCAAATGGTCATAGGTATAGAGAAAGTATTGTCCCTCCACGATGGCATTTTCCCGGGAGCGGTGCCAAGCACCTGTAAGAAAACGGGTTGCTTTCGGAGGGATCAGTACCCTGAGGTCACCCCTTGCGTCGTACACATGGTAGGTGCACAGCCAGCCTGCATGCTGTAGGGAAGGGCTTTCTCCCTCCTGCACCTTTATCAAAATGATCTGGCCTTCCAGGTCAATGAACTCCATTCGTCTGTTCCCCTGCTCGTCCTTGCTCTCCCTCATCCATAGCCTGCCTGCTTCGTAGGCCCCGGGGCTATGGGGCAGTCCCTGCGCATCCACCTCCCAACGCCTGACCCCGTCGGCCGACAGGTTGGGCCTTTCGGCAAAAGTGGTGGCCCTGCCGGTTTCAGAGGCCCATGCTTGTCCAGGGCCTAAGGAGGTGACCACCCTTCGGAGAGCAGAGGATTCAAAAGTATGCTGGGTAAAGGCCCTTTCTTCACCCCCAAAGTTGTTGCGGTAGAATGAACGTTGCTCGGAAAGTGCATTTGGGCGAAACCCTCCGGGAAGGGCGCCACCACCACGGGGATAGGGAAGGTATTCTCGACTCTCCCTGCCAGCAAAATCGTAAAAGTAAGGTTGTACAAGGTCCGCCCCTGAAGGACTTGCCTGTCGCCCCAATTCCTGAATGGGCCTGCCCAAACCATCGAAATAGCGTATGGAGAGATAGGATGAGGCAATCCCACCTGTATGCAACTCTTCTATATTCTTTGTGGCATTCCTAGCCTTATAATGCGATATATGGCTATTATTTTGAAAGGAATACCCATTCATGGCTACCACTAGGCCAATAATAACAAAAACAAAGCTTTTCATATGTTTATAATTTCTTTTTAGCGGTCATATAGCCTGCCCCTGCCTGCCCCGAACTTGTTTAGGGGGACTCGCTTCGGGGGAATCTCGCAATCTTAATCCTCCCTCCGTGCGTCGCTTGCGTCATGCCCTGACTGCCGTCAGGACAGGCTCGATTTCATGACCTTAGGGGTTAAGAGCGAATGCATAGTCGAAATGATCCAGCAAATACCCTTCATCGTTTCTGACTGCCCTTAGCCTCCCGGCAGCATCATATTCATAGTAGCTGGTATAGTTTCTATCATCCGTATGGCTCAGCATTCCCACCAAAGGTTCGTAGGTATAAGTCCTCAAAAAAGCATTTTCAGGATGTAGCCTGAGTTCATCCACAAGGATTCCACTTCCATGGATACTGATGGATGTGGAACTCACCTCCCTTTCTATCAGCTTCCATTGGGTGGTAAGTGTTTCCGTTTTTCCCATAAACTGCCAGGTCCCTGTGCCACTAGCCCTACGGGCAAAAAAAGTTAGCTTATATTTATGCTGAGTACTGGCACTAATAGAGGTTTTAGAGATGGTACCCCTTGAAAGATTGTAACAATACTTACCTGTCTTTGCTAAAGCAGAGGTTTGTGGCTGGCCGGAGTATTCCCATCCTCCTTTGTCAGCAGTTTCAAAACTTGTATAAGCAATCTCAGACTTTCGGGCATTCAGAGCCACCACATTGAGGTAATTCCCGTTTCTCTCATAACCGTAAAATACCCTTGGTCCTGCCCTTGGTTTCTCTTCCGCAATATTCAAATATGGGTCATAGGAAATGACTTGGTTTCTGACCACCCTTTTCCCCTCAGCTCTCCCCCATTCTATCCATTTTGGCATCACCAATTCTCCCGATACTTCCATGACAACCCTGGTCTCCTCACGTAAGACATTGTTTTTGGAAGTTTTGGTATGCATTTGCAGGGCTAACCTATGCTGTTGAATCAATCGATCTACTGCTTCCTTCTCCCCGGGCTTATATTCCGAAGAGGGAAGATTAAAGGGATAATAGGTGCTGCTTGTCAAAAAACCTAAATCGCTAGTATGCTCTCGGGTTTGGGTGGGCAAAAGGTAAATTTTATCATATTGCGTTTCGGTGATCCGCTGCAAATAGCTACCCTGGTTCAGGTCAAAGGTCCGTTCTTCCCTCCGGACCTCAGGGTTCCAAATAGAACCGTGCTGATATTTCACGTGCAAAAATTGAATACAGCCATGTGGACCAAAGCTTCCGCAGCCCAACACATAATTTGAATTCCCCGAAATTTGTTCGTAGGCGTAGGAATGAATTAGCTCTCTCGACTTTTTGAAGCCTTGACCAACCCTAGCCCAATACACCTCGGATTTTGGTAAACCCCTCCTGTATTCATTGGAAAAGACCACCCCTGAAGGATAGGAATATCGTATGACATCCGGAAATTCCAGTGCACTATAAAAATTAAAATCCGTCCTTAATTGCTGTTGACCAGACCGTTGAACTTCCCTTACCCTAGCGTATCCAAAATAGGCTCCATTACTTCCCAATGGGATATTGGATTGGGAAATAAGTTCCAGCTTGACGCATCCGCTAATGATTTTTCCCATATCCATGGGCAATGCATCTACGGTCCTATTAAACCTATAGATATCGTAGGTAGGAAATGCAGCTAGTACCCCTGATGACCCTGTATTACCTAGGTTATAAACGTAATTGATGGTTTCGGTTTTTGGTACAAAGTCTTTGATTACTTGTTTAACCCTCAAGCCCCCTACGTTGACTTCTATTTTTTCAGTGCCACCCACATCCAACAATGGTGGGTTTCGGAACCCTTTTACCATCGCACTCACTCCACGAGTATCCATCTGCCTGCCGCTCATTTTTAAGGTATATTGTTCACCAGCCTTGAGGTAAACTTGTCCTCTTAGTTGTCCATTATTAAAGGTTCCGCTGGTTAAACTCACATAATGCCCCGGTTGCTGATTAAATAAGGCCAACTCCAAGGTTCCTACTTTGTCTCTGTCCCCACCTTCAAAACTATCCAATGAACTCACATTGACTAGGACCTCAAAGGGTTTAATAGTGTCATATTCGAAAATCTGAGGTTCCACCCTAAATGTGGAAGTACTTGTGCTTTCATTTATCCAGGCATGATAGGATTCCTCTTCCGCTCCCTGGTGAAGGGGAGCCAGAAATCGGGCATACTCAGATTTGGAAACTAATGCGGTGTTGCCCTCCATCTCAAAAGTCACACTGCCTCCCGTAGGAAAATTTATTTTTCTTAAATGGCCAATTGAAGCAAATACTGGGAAGGAGAGTCTGTTTGCATTTCCTTTGGTATACCTTGAAAACCGAGGAATAAGAGAGGTATTGGACTGCCCGTTATAAAAGCCCCAATGATCCTGTGCAAATGAAAAAAGATGAGGGAGCCTGTTGTCTGAATAATCAAAAGTATAAGGCATTTCCGCATTTAGCTCGATTAACTTTACCAGCCGCAATCGGCGTAGAGGGGTATTTGAACTAACTAAAGCAGGAAGTTGCATACTATTGGCATGCAGGTTACTGGAATAGTAATCATGTTCCAGCCTAAAATCCCTGATGGTTTTTCCCTGTTTATTCACCACTTGTACCCGGGACAATCTTCGGGTGGGGCTATCCAGTCTGTCCTCCTGTCCTAAAAACCTTACCTCTCCCTCCCCAAACTGGATGATACTGATCTGTTTGCCAAAAGTGGTGGTTTTCACCCAATGGGTGGTATTTCCTTCGGTAAGGCAGGGGCCCGTGAAGGCAGGGCCAAGTTCATTGTAGGAAGCTGTTTGAGAGGCCCTTCTGTATATTTCCTCAGAATAGGAACTGTAGGTAAAGTGGATTTTTCTTCCCTTGTAGGTACTGATCTCACTGAGATGCCAAGCTGAATTGGAAATAGGAAATAGTAAGTTACTCCTTGCCCCGCTGAGTTGCTCCTGAAGGGAACGTTCCACTTCATTAAAAACATATTTGTTCCCCCATTCGTCCCAGACCCTCCACCCAGTAATCCTGGAACTGTTTATGTCGAATTCCACTTTCAGGTTAGTGCGTTGTAAGAACAAAATACGCTTATCCTTATTGATCACGAACTTCCCCGAGTGAGAACCAAAGGAAAAATAGAATACATCCTGTTCTGCATCCAAAATTCCTTGGGTAGTCCTTAAATAATAGTCAAGTTGCTGTTGGGGAGTTAAGTTTTCATAGTCCATAAAATGGTTCAAAAAACCAGAAGAAGCCCCACTGGCTTCATCAGGAATCCCTTTAATGGTTCTGCTTATAGAACCTCCGGCCTGAAGAGCCCATCCCAATCCTACCCATCCCGCACGCTCTTCCACCCTGATCCCTCCGTGATGGTAGCTTAATGAAATGGGAAGAGAGAACTCATCCTGGACAATCTCATAGAGGGGTAAGCTCGTATTAGGAAGTCCACTGTACTTGGATATGGGGACATCGGCGAACTTGGCGAGGGCGCTTACCTCCGGAGATGGAGGATAATTTGCCGGCAAGGGAACCTCTTCCTCCTGGGCATATAAAAATTTAAATAAGAGAAAACAGCATAAGGTTAAATAAAATTGGGCATAGCTAATTTCTTTGGTTAAGGTTGGTTTTTTCCTTTCCATGACAGAATTGGGATAGTAAAAAGGTAATGTTGGCAAAAGCCATCACAGGCTCCCTTCCCTTCAAACATTCATAAACAACACGAAAACAATCCAGACCCCCAACAATGCACACGAAAACGAAAAAACAACCTAAAACGGCCTGGTAAATAAAGAAAGGGATTACCTTTAAATTGGATAAAATTGAAACAACTAGATTGAGAAAAACTGCTTAACAAGTCTCAACTCTCTTGTTTTTGCAGTACCTTATCAGAACTTGCATCCAAATCGGAAAAATTTCCTTTGAAGAAAAGTTTGACAAGGCCTTAAAGTCGATTTCTAAGTAAATTACTTAGACACAAAACAATTTGTGATAACCAATTTAGATAAAAAAGCTTTAAATCCAAACAAATTCTTAAAAAGAATTAAGCCTAGTGCAAAAATTTAACTAAATACCCATAAAGATTTATGAGTTCAATATTTCAAATGAGGTGTCCATTATTTATAGAAATAAATTTGAAAACGCTGCTGTATACCTTTCTTAGTATTTCATTTATCACATTTTCTTGTCAAAGACCTCAAAATATCCAGGAGTCTCATGAAGATAGTTCTTTTTTTTATACCCAGGAGCTTTTTAAAGGAAGAGGGGGAAGGAGTATAGTAGCCGCAAGAGATGGAACCATAATCGCATTTAATGGCAATGAAATCCGAAAAAGTAAAGATGGAATTACCTGGACAGACGTAGAAGATATCGGTGAGGAAGCCAAGGGTACGAATGCCATCCTAAATGAGGAAAATGGAGATATCCTCCTCTTGAACCCTAAAGGATATGTGCTGAAAAGTTCGGACCATGGCAGCACTTGGAGAAAAGAGGATATCACAATCCTTCCAGATGCCTTCGGCCTTGGGTCCCCCGAACATGTCCCCGTGATCGTGTGGGCTTCTCAATCAGGGACAACTTTGGCACATGGCCCTGAAAAGGGAAGGTTGCTGATGCCTGCCCGAATACTAGGCCCCACAAATTCCAATGAGGAAGAATGGCGACCTTACCACTACAACACGGCATTGTATAGCGACGATGGTGGAAAAGTCTGGCAGGTAAGTGCCCCCTTTCCCGTAATGGGTACAGGGGAGTCCGCATTAACAGAATTATCGGACGGCAGCGTTTATTACAGTTCTAGGGAACATATGACAAAGGGCAATCGCTTTGTAGCATGGAGCCACGACGGTGGTGCCACCTGGCTAAATGCCTACCGCTGCCCTTATCTTCCCGATGGCCCAAAGGAAAGTTCATACGGATGCATGGGCGGGGTGATTAGACTACCCCTAGAAGGAAAGGATATCTTGATTTACAGTAATTTGGATTCCGATAAAGGGAAAATGCCAGAACTGGTCGGAGGAACCATAGAAAATGACCGGGAGAATATCAGCGTCTGGGCTAGCCTGGATGGTGGGATTACCTGGTCTGCAAAGCGTAGCGTCTATTCTGGACCTTCCGCTTATTCCAATTTAGGGGTGGGGAGGCCAGGCACAGCCTTAGAAGGTAAAATTTTTCTCCTTTACGAAGGTGGTAAAGAACATATGTATGAGGGTGTACACGTAGCGGTATTCGACTTGGCATGGGTGTTGGAAAAGGAAGATTAAATTCGGGTAGTTTAGTTTCCACATAATTCCTCCCAAATCTAGTTTTATAAAAAATCAGAGAAATCTTAAACTCCTTTATTATTAGGGAGTGGGGAGGATTTTCACCTCCCCAAAAACCGATTTAATTTCCCAATACTAAGCTGGAATTAGCTGGCAATTCCGCTTTACTGCTTTCCTTCTTTGCCTCATTTAGAGAGTAAATCTCCTTTTTGAACCCCTCTGGTAAGTCCAAATGTAAAGTGTTGCTTCCCAAGTTGTGAACCACCAGTCTTTCTTCCCCTTCCCACTTGCGAATATAGGCCATCACCTCCTTAGGGAATTCCTCCTCCACCAAGACCAGCTCCCCTAAAGCAAGGGCCTTATCTGTGTTCCTTAGAGCAATAATTTCTTTATAGAAATTAAAAAGACTGTTTTTATTCTCCTGCTGTATGGCTAGGGGCACCACAGTTTGATCCGTGGAAAAGGTGGGATTAATCCAGCTGGTCCTTCCCTGGTCCTTCTCTTTTACATCCCATAAAAAGGGTTCCCGGATATTGGGATCAGGCTTCTCTCCCAGCATCCCTATTTCTTCACCATAATATAAATAGGGGGCTCCGGGCATGCTCATCAGAATGGCAATGGCCTGCTTGGCCTTATTCTCATTCCCATCCAGATCCGACAATATCCTGGGTTGATCATGGTTGGAGGAAATGGTGGCGTCGATAAACTCATCTGTAATATCCTGATAGAATTCCAAAACCTCCTTTTGGCGCTTGGGCAACAGTTGCCCATCTTCCTCCCTAAAACTTTCTAATAGCGTATAATGAAAATCAAAATTAAACAAAGCCGGAAGTCCGGGGAGATAGGGAGCCACCACCTCTTTCATGTCATAAACTTCACCCACCAAGTAAATATCCGGTTTGATTTTTTCCATCTCTGCCCTAAACTCCTTCCAAAAGGCATGGTTGTCCTCGGGTCTGTCGTCAGGAAAAATATGTTTGGCGGCATCCAACCTGAAGCCGTCGACTCCAACCTCCTCCAGCCAAAACCTACCAATATCGTAGACTTCTTCTCTTACCTTGGGATTGTCAAAATTCAGGTCAGGCATTCCGCCATAAAAAAACCCGTAATAAAAATCTTCTCCATCTCCTGGATCATGCCACTGCCGTATATTGTCCGAGTCTAGGGTAATGGTCTTTTTCTCCAGATACTCGGCTATGGTGTCCTTCTGCGCCCAAACATAATAATCCCTGTAGGGGTTATCCCTATCCTTTTTTGCCTCCAAAAACCAGGGATGCTCACTGCTGGTATGGTTGATGATCAAATCGATTACGATGCGTATATCCTTTTCATGAGCCTCCTCAATCAGATTTTTGAAATCTTCCATGGTACCATAATCTGGATGTATGGCCTTATAATCTGTAACATCGTATTTGTGGTAACTTGGGGAAGGCATTATCGGCATAAACCAGATCGCATTGGCCCCAAGCTCCTGTACATAATCCAATTTCTCAACCACTCCATTAATATCCCCTATACCGTCGCCATCTGTATCATAAAAAGACCGTATAAAGATCTCGTAGGTAACACCCGCTTCCGGCCAATGGTCCTCTATGGCTGGGGTAGTAGGTTGACAAGCCAATAATAATACCCCTAAACCAGAATAAATCATCGTCTTGAATAAGCTGTTCTTTTCCATTTTCATTTTTTTATTGGCACTTAATTTAAACTTATTAATCTTTAAGGAAAATTTTCCTCAAGGGGATGTTCCCATTTTGGACTTGCAAAAGGTAAGCTCCCTTTTTCAAGGACAAGGTAGGGATCACGTGAGTTTTTTCTTCTCTTGGTAATTCCCCTTCTTGCATTACTCTGCCCTGTAAATCAAAAATAGTATAATGCCTATCCCTTTGATTTAAAGGCAACTCCAAATTAATCGCCTTCCCAGCAGGAACAGGATAGATTTTTGTTTCGCTTTTCTCATACTGCTTTATATGGGTGATAAGGTCCGTTTGTAGAATATCCCCCTCAGGAAGTGGAATTGGTTGATTAGTGAAAATATAAAATGCGTTGGGTGCAAGGTCAAAAGCCCTACTTGCAGAAGATAGCCTTAACTCCTCCCCTGTGAGATAATCATACCAGGTGCCAGAAGATGGGAAATCAATAAACACATTGGTTTGATCCGAAAGGGAAAAATTCCCAAAAACCACTACATCCATTCCCTCATGCCTCAAGGTGATTTGCTTCACCAATCCAGTTAAATCCATAGTAACTTGCTCAGCACTGTTAAACACTGGATACGATTTCTTTAGTTGTATCATTGCCTTGTAGAGGTTCCATAGTCGATTTCTATCCTTATCTTCCAAGTATTCCCAACGGGTGGGTTTAATGCCCAAACGGTCATTATTCAGTTCCTCGTCATAGCCAAATTCCCCAAATTGCCAGATCATTTTTGGACCCGGCACGGTAAAATAAAAAGCTGTAAGCAACTGTTTTCGGTTTACAGCGTCGGATAGGTTTCTAAGGTTTAGGGGGGATGTGTTTCCATGTTGCAGGATATCAAACATCACCCTCTCCTCATCATGACTTTCCATATAGGCCACAAGGTGGTTTTTAGACCAATTTCTTGTTTGGTAATAAGCTCCATTGAAATTTCTGGAGGCGCCTCTGCCCATTTCCCTAAAAAGGCCATTCATGTTTCCCCATAGCAGCATGCCATAATCTGCCAATTCAGTTTCCTCATCATTGTTGGCAAAATGCTCCAATATCACGTAGGCATCTGGATGGGTGGACTTGATACGGTCGTAAATCCCTTTCCAGATAGCAATTCGAGACGGATCCCTTTGGCTCCACAAATCCACGTCGTCTCCGGAATTAAACTGAGTGAACCCCTTACTGAGGTCAAACCTGTACCCATCAAACTTATACTCCTCCAGCCAATAATGGTTGACAGAGTCCACGAATGCTTTGGTAAAGGAACTTTCGTGATTAAAATCATAACCCACGTTGAAAGGGTGTCTGGCCACCCGGTTCAGGTAAGGGTTTTCTTCAGTGGGGGGGCCATAATCCCCCTCATTATATAGACGCACCAAAGGTGACTGGCCAAATGCGTGATTGAGCACCATATCTAATATAACCACCATTCCCCTGCCATGTGCCTCATCAATAAGGGTCTTAAGGTCATCCTTGGTACCATAATATTTGTCAGGAGCGAAGAAAAAACTGGGATTATATCCCCAAGACAGGTTTCCTTCAAACTCCTTAATAGGCAAAAGCTCGATGGCATTAATCCCCAACTCCTGTAAATAATCTAACCTTTCCGTCACCGCCTGATAAGTTCTTTGCTCATCAAAATCCCTCACCAGCAATTCATAAATGACAAGTTCCTCCGGAGCGGGCTTTTCATAATCCAGGTGTTTCCAGGGAAAGGGTTGCTGGGCAGTTTGAAGATAGGAGGCTTGAAAAGTAGTTTTTCCCTCGGGATAGGGTCTTAATCCAGGGTATCGGTTCTCCCTTATGATCTCCTCGTCGTGAAGTGGATCGGAAACCTTCTCCGAATAAGGGTCTCCTATCCTTACATTCCCATCCACGAAATATTGAAAAATATAGGGTTCCCCGGGGATGAGCTCTCCTATTTCAAGCCAAAACAAGTTGCCATCCGGAGATTGGTGCATCTTGTATAATTCCTTTACCTGCCAATCGTTGAAATCCCCTATCACAAATACCTGCTGCTTTCCTGGTGCCTCCAGCAGTAAGCCCACTTGGGTATCAGAAAGGTAATTTATCCCCCTCTTCCAGTCTCCCGGAACAGGAGAAACAGTGTTTTCCCCAGTTACAATGATCGCTATTTGGGCTTCTTTTCTTTCCTCGCCTAGCTGCCCGATTACCTTTACAATATAAGTCCTCGGTTCTTTCCCCAAAAAGGTGTATTCTAGTTGGGTAGCTTCCTGCATGTTCAAAACCTCAATGCCATCGATTTCCAAATACAAGTCCGCTACCTGAGATGCCGCAGCAATTAAATGAATGCTTTCACCCTGTGTTAGAAGTAATGAGGAGGACTGGGGTTTGGTAAATGCCACTTCGAAGCCCTGACTAAGGTCAATAAAAAAATCTTGATTGGTATCCGTTTTCCCTTCCCTGCTTCCGTCTGCATTTCTGAACACCATTCCCAACCTATAAATGGTGACTGCACCGGTATCGAAAAATTCGTTTGGGGTTAAACTATAGGTCCATAGATCACTTTCACCCTCCACTTTTTGCATTCGTGCTTCGGGGTTACTGCTGCCCCAGGTAAATGGCACAATGTCCCATTCAGTAGATTCAGGTCCTTGCGTTACCGCTCCAATATGAATATACACTTGGTCGGCACCCTCCAATCCTGTGGTTCCCTCGCTGGCATCATAATAGATCTTGACCTCTTGGCCTGCACTGGGGAATTGGGGTTCTGTGCTTACCTGGGCCTCCACGAAGTTGCTGGAGAAAAATAGGGCAAAAACACCAAATAATAAGTAAAGGGTTCTCTTCATGGATCTAATTTCGCAGAGACAAAAGCAGCTGTCTCCTCACGCATTACCATGTGGAGACAGCCTTTTGCAATGAGGAAGGTTAGGTTAATTCTTTTCCAGGGTATAACTTATTTGGCCAGGGACTTTCCAGTCCATTACAATAGTATAGGCACCAGCCTCCGAAACTACAATATTGGCTCCATCTGCGTCCAGGACACCATTTGTCCCATCGTCCCCATAATTGAAACCCCAATCGTTGTTAGCCCTAAATTTCATCTCCCCCGCATTTAGCTCTACTGTGAGGGTAAGTACATTTTCTTGACTGTCAAATTCCAAGGGGGTATCTGTATCCCAACCACCTGGTGTGGCATCTCCCACGATTCCCCAAACTCTTCGGGTTCCGATTTCGTATGACATGTCATTGAGATCTACCTTAAGGCGAAAGGTGCCGAAGGTATCGCCTACATTGAGGTTGGCACCATCTGGATCCAATGTGCCATCCGGCCCATTGTCTCCATAATTGACTTCCCAACCAGGCGTTTCATTTACCTTGAATTCTCCCGAGCCACCCAAAATATGGACGAACCCTTCATAAACGCCATCCGAATTTTCCGAATAAATAATCGTATTTTCATTGGTGGGATCCCATCCTTGATAGTCCCCTGGCAAGTAAACCCGGGGGAACTGCAACTCCGCCGCAAAGGCTATGACCTGTAAGGCAACTGATTCAGAATACCTATTTTCCACATTAGGATTCACACTTGCCCTAACCCTGAAAACCACATTTTCGGCATCATTGGGTGTCAGCCCCTTCTGGATCAATCTTTCGTTAAAATCCGCCACCCTTATGATAGCCGGAGAGCCAAAACTGTTCACCACGTCGGTAACCTCCTCGAAATTACCTTCCAAAGCCATTTGGACGGTATAGGTGACAGCAGCCTGAAACCCAAAGTCGGCAGGGGTAAACTCAAAGTTGATGACTTCATCTGCATTTTCCTGATCCAGGTTCAAGGTCGCACCAGAAGTGGGGCTCAGCAACACAGGGGCATCCGGGGTCGCACTGATCGTAACAATTTCCTCCTCGGTGCAGGCAGCTGCCATTCCTATCAGGATCATGTACCATAGTTTATTATATATTGTCTTCATATTTCCTTGGGATTACAATTAATAACCAGCGTTTTGGGTAAGGGTAGGATTTGCAGTAAGGTCTGCAGCAGGCAAGGGATAAAGATTTCTGAAATCAGAAACTGAAGTACCGTTTATGCTTCCACCTTTCCATTGCCATAGGTATTGGCCTCCGGTGAATCTTCCGTACCTAATTAGGTCAGTCCTTCTATGGGCCTCCCACTTCAGTTCCCTGGCTCGCTCGTCAAGTACAAAATCAAGGGTAAGATCCCCTTCGGAGATATTGCCGGAGTTATCGTCATAAGCCCGTTGGCGCAACTCATTAACCAATTGAAGAGCCTGCTGGATTGAACCTCCGGAACCGCCCCTTAGCACAGCTTCCGCATACATCAAATAAGCATCACCCAATCTGAATAAGGGGAAGTCTACCGAAACTTGATCATTTACGGGACCCTCTGGCCTGTTTCCCTGTCGGGTAACGTTCCTATATTTGACCACAGCGTACCCATCGGTAAACTGGCTTATATTTTCGATGTTTCTTTGCTGTCCTTCGGTATGAAATTGCCCCCTGCTATCAGGGGTTCCATCTGTGGAGGGATAAAGGTTTACCAGTTCTGGCCTGGCTCTCAGTCCTTGCCATCCACCCGGCACACCAAACATTTCCCTATCCATGCTTCCTCCAATGGCGGCATTAACCAAAAAGGTGGTGCCTCCCCAAGAAGTGGTATTTACCAAATCAAAAGCTATGGGAAAGATGATCTCAGCACTTTGGTCATTATCTGCCAAGAATAAATGCCCATAGTCGGTTTCCAAAGAAAATCCTGCATCCAAAATTTGGCTTAGGTAGGTAATAGCATCCGTGTACCTGTTTTGGCCGGCATAGACTTCTGCATTCAGGTACAGCTTAGACAAAAGCATCCAGGCTGCTGCCTGATCTGCCCTTGCGTATTCATTTTGCCTAGGGGCGGAAAGCTGAGGAATAATGTCCAATAGTTCACTCTCCAAGTAGTCAAACAACCCCACCCGGCTAATTTGCTCAGGGAAAAAGGAACCCACGGGATCTGCCTCTGTCACAAAGGGCACATTACCATAGATATCCAAAGCATGCATATAACTTAAAGCCCTCAAAAACCTTGCTTCACTCCTAAACCTAACAGCTTCTGCCCGGTCAGGGCCTTCAATTCCCCTGGCCAAAAGGTTTTGGTCGCTAAGTTCCCGGATATATTCATTTGCCAAGGTGATCTGGTAAAAAATTCGGTAGTACATGGCAGCGATAAACCCATTGTCCGAAGACCAGGTAAGGGTGTTAAGGGAAGGAAGGCCCTCATCGTTCCAAGCGATAATACTTTCATCCGTGGGGAGTTGCTGTAGTTTCCAAAAGGCCCTTAGGTATGTGGAAGCCCCTTCATCCTGGCCCCCTATGTCCCCTCTTCCCGCTGGACCCTGCTGACCACTCAAGGCCAAGCCTCCATATATTTTTGCCAATACGGCCTTATAATTGTCAAAATCTTCATATACCTGAATGGAGGTAACCTCATTAAAGGGTTCAAGATCCAGGTCATTACACCCCATCCCTGTCCCCATAAGGATCAGCAACAAGATTAATTTATTGTTTACTATTTTTTTCATCTGTTTATAATTAGTTTTTCAGCGGTCAGATGGAATGCCCAGATTAATCATCCCCCTGTGTGAGAATACTTTCTCATGGGCATTTCATGGTTATTATGCATTTATGCGATTAAAAACCCAGATTAAGGCCTAAGGAAAATATCCTTGGCAATGGATAGAAATTATTATCTATTCCCCCGGGGATCTCTGGATCCACTCCGGTATAGTTAGTGACGGTAAAGGCATTCTGAACCGTTGCATTGACATTTAAGGTATAGCCCCTCTCCCGGATGCTCCCAAAAGTATACCCAAGGCTGATGTTCTCCATCCTTAAGAATGCAGCATCCTCCAAATAAAAGTTAGACCTTAATCGCGCAGTTTGAAAACCGGTGTTCAACACGCTGGTATGCATATTGGCCAGGTAGTCGGGGAACCTCAAATTCTGAAAGGCTCCATTA
Source organism: Pleomorphovibrio marinus (assembly GCF_003347495.1). GTDB lineage: Bacteria > Bacteroidota > Bacteroidia > Cytophagales > Cyclobacteriaceae > Pleomorphovibrio > Pleomorphovibrio marinus. Next base: position 291,993 of record NZ_QCXY01000006.1, on the reverse strand, counting down.
GCGGAGGAAACATTGTTATAGGCTCTGTTTCCCAAATTTCCTCGCATTACAAACCCGAAGTCCCAGTTGCGGAAATTCATTCTGGAATTCACCCCAAAGAAATGTAGGGCATCAGGGAAGCCATCCCTAAACAAATCCTGCTCATTGACTATTCCGTCCCCACTCCTATCTACGTATAGATTCTCTACAGGCCTGCCTGTCTCATCATACACCTGTTGCCAAACGTAGAAGGAGGCAGGTTGAAAGCCCACGGTATGTACTTGGATGGTGTTTCCCGTGCCACCGGAGATCCCTCCCACCAAAATACCTACTGCGTCCTCCTCCACATTGGAGAGGCTTATGATTTTGTTTTGGTTATAAGTGAAGTTAAGACCAAGGTCCCATGAAATATCCTGAGTCTTAAATACATTATAAGTTAATGCAGCTTCAATTCCTTGGTTTTCTATGTTTCCCACATTGGTGAAAAGCAGGTTGGTGAGGTTGGTTCCAGCAGGTACAGGGATCACAGCAAGCAAGTCATTGGTGCGCTTAAAGTAATAATCCAAGCTCCCATATAGCTTCCCTGCCAAGAATTCATAATCCAAGCCAGCATTATAAGTTACCGTCTCTTCCCACTTGATATTCCTATCATATCCCTCAGGCCTTAGCATGGTCAGGTATTCATCGCCAAACCGGTATCGGGCGGCATCGTCACTGAGGGTGTACCTAGGCAAAAAAGGAAAGAAAGAACCAATATCCTGCTGACCGGTAATCCCATATCCCAACCTTAATTTAAAATCTGTCAAAACGGTGTTGTCCTCAAGAAAACTTTCCTCACTAATTCTCCAAGCCGCTGCCAAGGAGGGAAACACTCCCCATCGGGTTTCCGGACTGAACCTGGAAGAACCATCCAACCTAACCGTTGCGGTGAGAAGGTATTTTTCTGAAAGGTTATAATTTACCCTTCCGAAATAGGAGATAAGCCGATTTTGAGGGCGAGTCTCCACTCCAGCAGGTGTCAGCACCTCACCTACTTCATTTACCCTATCAAAAGTGGGGTTTTTGATGAGAAAGTCCTGAAATGAATATCCCAAAGTGGCATCCAACCTGCCATATTCATTAAAGTTTCTGGAATATGCAAAATAAAAATCCGCCAAAAGGTTTTGCTTATATTGCTCATAAGGAGCAATGGAACCACCTTCGTTAAAGCCCAGTGCGGATGTAGCAGGTATGAAAGTTCTTCCATCACTTTGGCTGATATCATATCCCAAATTTAAATTTGCTCTTAACCCCTCCACAAATGGAATGGCATAATCGAGCTGTAGGTTACCTATACTTCTGTTCACTTCCCCCAGATCATCCCTTTGCTCCAGTAATCCCAGCGGATTTCTAGGAGCCAATGTTTGTGGGGTGCCATTGGCGTTTCTCCACTCCCAAAAGCCACCTAATCCTTCTGGATCATAAATTGGCTGAGTAGGGTCAAAAACCACTGCGGCTCCTATTGCTCCCTGATCGGCAAACCGGCTTTTGGTAAATACCCCCTTCATATTAAAGTTGATCTTAAGTTGGTCATCAAGGAGGGATGGATTCAGAGAAACGCTGGCTGTAGTCCTCTCCAGGTTATCAGTTTTCAATATGCCGTCTTGGTGCAGGTATCCAGCACTTATGCGGTAAGGAACAGCTCCTATGGCACCGGATACGCTTACGTTGTTGTCAAAGGCCAAGGCATTTTGGTAGATTACCTCTTGCCAGTTGGTGTTTTCCTCACCCATCAATGCCTGTTGTTCCGGGGTTGTATGTTGTGCTGCTGCTTCCCTGAATTGATCAGCATCCAAAACACTGATCATTTTGGTGGGTTGGGACACAGAGGCAAGGGTACTTACATTTACCCTGGTCGGTTGGCCTGCTTTTCCTTTTTTGGTGGTGATCAAGATTACCCCATTGGAGGCTCTAGAACCATAAATAGCCGTCGCAGAGGCATCTTTGAGGATGTCCATGGCCTCAATATCATTGGGATTAAGGAAATTAAGCGGATTTGAGGTACCAGAAACTCCGGTATTGTCCAAGGGAACACCATCAATTACAATCAAAGGATCATTGGTGGCATTGAGGGATGATCCTCCTCTTATCCGGATACGGCCACCAGATCCTGGCCTTCCCCCGTTGGGGGTAATTTGAACCCCTGCCACCTTTCCGGCTATGAGTTGTTCGGCATTGGTCACCTGGCCCACGTTGAAGTTTTCCTTGGTTACGGAGCCTACTGCGCCTGTAATATCAGCCTTTCTTTGGGTGCCATAGCCAACCACCACCACTTCCTCAAGCTGCTGGGTGTTCCCCTTCAAGTTTACATTTACCACTGATCGATTTCCAACAGAGGTCTCGAAAGTACTAAACCCAATAAAGGTAAACACCAGTACTTGCTCGGAGTCGCTCACCTCTATGGAGTAATTTCCATCAATATCTGTGGTGGTACCTTTGGTGGAGCCTTTCACGGTAACGTTGACGAAGGGTAGCTCCTCACCCGAATCTGCGTCTGTTACTTTTCCGGTTACGGTTCTGCCCTGGGCAAATAAATTGGCATTTAATAAAAACGCCAGGAAAAATACCGCAACCACCTTTAAGGTAGTCAATCTTTGCATCATAATTATTTGGATATTATAGTCAATTATTACCTTGAAATCTATCTTTGAATAATTTAATTAAAAACAATTTTATTTATGTTTTCACTTAATTCTAATTATTCGTTATGATGGTTTCATTAATGAGTTTAGGTAATTTCATTTGAAAAAAAATACCCGGCAAAGACAAATTTGAGGGAATTCCGGAAAAATTTTTATGCAAACGAAACCGCAAACGATTTCCATGCTCATTAATTTTAGTGGAAAAATCAGCAGTTTTTTGAGGTTCTAGTCCAAATGCGACTAAATGTTACTTATCTTAGCTAGGAAACGAAGGAAGTAATCAAGTCAATAATTTCTTAAATAAATACCATAATGAAACTGGGTAATGCCACGATAAAAGACATCGCGAAAGTATTGGGTATTTCTCCATCCACCGTGTCCCGAGCTTTAAAGGATTACCCTGGCATTAGCCAATCCACCAAGGGTAAAGTTAAGGAGCTGGCAAAAAAAATGAACTACAGGCCCAACGCCGTTGCACTAAGTTTACGCAAAAGCAAATCTTTCACGATTGGGGTCATCATTCCTGAGGTTGTCCATTTCTTTTTCAGCACCGTCATCAGTGGCATAGAAGAGGTGGCCATAGCGAGGGGATACAATGTGATCCTTTGCCAGACCAATGAGAATTACGAACGAGAGAAGAAAATGGTGGACACTATGATAGCCAACCAGATTGATGGATTGTTGGTCAGCCATTCAAAAGAAACCGAGAATTTCGACCATTTCAAAAACTTGCTGGACCAAGATTTTCCAGTAGTGTTTTTTGATCGGATTCCTGCATTGGAAAATACTACCAATGTAATTGTCGACGATTTTTCTGGTGCCTATCAGGCCGTTTCCCACTTGCTTCAGCAGGGCTATCAGGATGTTTTACACCTGGCAGGCCCTAAAAATTTGAAAATATCCATAGAAAGAGAGCGGGGCTATAGAAAAGCTCTAGAAGACAATGGAAAAACTTGCAAGCCAGAAAGGATCATTCCCTGTACAAATGGCACAGTAAAAGAAAGTGAAGACATTTGTTACGCTATTTTTAATCAGCCGAATTGTCCAGATGCCGTTTTTGCTTCTAATGATATCGCTGCAGCTGGATCCATACAGGCTTTAAAAAGCTTGTCCATCAAGGTACCTGAAGAAGTAGGGGTGGTAGGTTTCAGCAACTGGCAGTTCAGCGCCATGATTGACCCCCCAATGTCCACGGTTTCCCAGCCCGGATTTGCCATGGGTGAAAAATCCACCCAACTCCTTCTTGGCCTTATTGAACATGACGAAATAACTCCAGGAACGAGCATTTTGCCTACTGAATTGATACCCAGGGTTTCTTCAAGGAAGAAAAATTTTTGATTTTTTACATTTTTATGCAAACGATTGAAAGATATTGCTTTGGGCATTTTTTCCTTAATATGCACAAAAAACCTGCTTCTAAGATGGGAATCAGCACTTGTAATAGTTTTTTCCTTTGCTTTTCATTTCTAAATTAGCTACCCATAAAACGCCTGCTTGTCGCTATAAAACGAAAATTATAAGCCCAACACTATGTTAGTTTCTACGCCCATAAGTGGTTGTATTACCCCAGGATCGATAAATCAAATACTACCTATTTCCTCCGGATTGAGTGGAAAGACGGAAAACGCTATATTCACTATCACCCAATACGACCCTGAAATTGTCCGGATTCAAGTTTCCAGAGGGGAAGATTTTTCCCCAAACCCGTATTCAGTCACCATGACCCCAAAAAAAGGAAAGCCTGATTGGGAAGATAAAGAAAGTATAATTTCCCTGCATACGGGTAAGTTTCAGGTGCTGATCGAAAAAGAAAACCTGAGCTTTCGCTTCTTAGACCAAGAAGGAGAGGTATTAAGTGAGGATGATCCCAATTTCGGGATCAATTGGCTGGGAACGGAGATCAGTAACTACAGAAAACTCCAACCTTGGGAAAAATTTATTGGGCTAGGGGAAAAAACCGGGGGGCTCAACCGCTGGGGAAAGGTTTACACTAATTGGAATACCGACTATTTCGGGTATGGCCTGGAGGCTGACCCTCTATATATGTCCATTCCCTTTTTTATTGGTCTTCATAATGGAAAGGCCTATGGTATATTCTTTGACAACACCCACAAAACGGTCTTTAATTTTGGGGCAAGCAATAACCGATACAGCTATTTCAGTGCGGATGATGGGGATTTGGACTATTACTTTTTTCATGCAGATACTGTGGCCGAGGTGATTTCCGCCTATACAAGACTTACCGGCAGGATGGCCCTTCCGCCAAAATGGGCACTGGGGTATCAGCAATGCCGTTATTCCTATTACCCGGATAAGGATGTTCTGAGATTGGCCCAAACATTCCGGGAAAAAGACATTCCGGCAGATGTTATTTACTTGGACATTCACCATATGGAGGCCTACAAAGTGTTTACCTTTAATGGCAAAAGTTTTCCCGATCCTGCGGGTATGATTAATGCCATAAAAGAGAAAGGATTCAAGATAGTCGTGATTTTGGATCCGGGTATCAAGACAGAACAAGGCTACCTTCCTTTTGAGGAAGGCAAGAAAAACGGACTTTTCTTAAAATATCCCGACAACACCACATACGAGGGACACGTGTGGCCGGGTTGGTGTGCTTTTCCGGACTTCACCAATCCTGAGGCCAGGAAATGGTGGGGGGAAAAAATGGCTTTTTATACCCGGTTAGGTGTGGATGGTTTTTGGACTGATATGAATGAACCTGCCTCCTGGGGCCAACATACCCCCAACATTGTAATGTTCAACTATGAAGGGGAACCATGCAGCCATAGAAAGGGCAGGAATGTTTATGGTTTGGAGATGGCCAAAAGCACCCAAAAGGGAGCCCTCACCCATCTTCCGGATAAGAGGCCATTTGTGTTGAGCAGATCCGGATTTTCTGGAATCCAACGCTATGCCGCTGCCTGGACAGGGGACAATGTTGCCAATGACGATCACATGCTTCTAGGCGTAAGGTTGGTCAACAGCCTTGGCCTTAGTGGGGTGTCCTTTGCCGGATATGATATTGGGGGATTCGCAGGCAACACCCATCCCAACCTTTTTGCCCGGTGGGTAAGCATAGCAGCCTTTTCCCCTTTGTTCAGGGCGCACTCCATGATCAACAGCAATGATTCTGAGCCTTGGGCCTTTGGGGAGGAAGTGGAAGAAATTTCCAGGAACTATATTAAGTTCAGGTATGAAATACTACCTACGCTATATTCCGCTTTTTATCAAAGCCACCAAGATGGCTTACCCATTGCCAGAAGTCTGGCTATAGACTATTCTTTTGATGACAAGATTTATCACGGTGACTTTGAAAATCAGTACCTATTTTGCAATAAATGGCTAATAGCCCCTGTGGTTAGTTTTAAGGAGGTTACCAAAGTCTATTTCCCCGAAGGCATTTGGTACTATCTTTATACCGATAAACTTTTCCATGGGAACCAAGAAACCTATATGGAAAGCCCGTTGAATTACCTGCCTGTTTTTGTGAAAGGGGGAGCAATTATTGCCATGCAGAATGCCATTTCACATGTGGAGGAACCACATGATGGGATACTGCTACTCCATGTTTACAAGGGCATAGGGAATTCTAGCCATTTACACTACGAGGATGAAGGGGAAAACCTCGACTATCGACATGAAGCATTTTTCAAAAGGGAAATTTTGCTGGATAGTGAGAAGGGCTCATTGACCCTTGGGGATGCTATGGGAGATTACTCCTCTGAGTTTTCCTCAGTGAAAATATATTTTCACGGATTCGAACAAAAAAACGCATTTTTTCAGGATAAAGAGCATATCTTGGATCAGGTTGATGTTTCTTTCATGGATAAAATGAGTGAGTTTGACCCTCTTCCTGATGATAAACATACGTTTCATCAGTGCAAGGGGATAAGCAGTATCACTGTGCCTCATGTTAGGGAGGAATTTTCGATTCAACTCTACTAATTCTCCGTCACTGCCCCTAATAAAAAAGCCCATGTCCCTATCCCTTCATAAAAAAAAGCTCAGCTTTTGGCAAATTTGGAATATGAGTTTTGGGTTTTTGGGTATTCAAATGGGGTTTGCCCTTCAAAATGCCAATGCCAGTAGGATCCTCCAAACTTTTGGGGCGGATGTAGAACACCTTTCCCTCTTTTGGTTAGTTGCACCTATTACAGGAATGATAGTTCAGCCCATCATTGGTTATTACAGTGACCGCACATGGACGAGATTGGGAAGGAGAAGGCCATATTTCCTGGCAGGTGCAGTCCTAGCTGCGATTGGATTAATTCTGATGCCCAATGCATCACTTTTTGTTGCCTATTTGCCAGCATTATGGATTGGTGCCGGGTTTTTAATGATCATGGATGCTTCTTTCAATGTGGCCATGGAGCCTTTTAGGGCATTGGTGGCAGATAATTTGCCGGCCGACCAACGTACCCTTGGGTTTTCCATCCAAACCTCTTTGATAGGGGTAGGGGCCGTATTGGGGTCTTGGTTACCTTATGTACTTACCGAGTGGTTTGGGATGAGTACCACCGCTAACCCCGGTGTAGTACCTCTCAACGTGATTTGGTCATTTGGTATCGGGGCCACTGTGCTATTGGGAAGTATTCTGTGGACAGTGGTCAAGACCAAGGAATATCCCCCGGAACGTTTAGAAAATCCGGAAAATGAAAAAGAACTTCCTCCGTCCAAGGGCTTGATGGATATCTTCAGGGATTTTAGGTATATGCCAAAAACCATGAAACAACTGGGTTTGGTGCAGTTCTTCTCCTGGTTTGCTTTGTTTTCTATGTGGGTATTCACCACCCCAGCACTCGCACAGCACGTATGGGGTTTACCAGCCACGGATAGATCTTCCCTCCTTTTTAACGAGGCAGGGAACTACGTTGGAGTAATATTTGGAGTGTATAATTTAGTGTCTGCTTTGTTTGCGCTGCTCCTTCCTTATATAGCGGCAAAGGTAGGCAGAAAAGCAACTCACGCCATTTGCCTTACCGCAGGTGGGATAGGGTTAATGGCTTTTTTCCTTGTGGTAAATACAGAACACAAATGGGTTTTGAACATTCTTATGATTGGTGTGGGAATGGCTTGGGCGAGTATTTTGGCCATGCCCTATGCCATTCTGGCTGGAGCTATCCCTGCAAAAAAAATGGGGGTATATATGGGTATATTCAATTTTTTTATCACCGCTCCCCAAATCGTGAATGGATTTGTGGGGGGATTTATGGTCAAGCATTTTTATGGAGGACAAGCCATTTATGCCATAGTAGGTGCAGGTGTCCTTTTGATCTTTGCAGCCATATGCGTGGTTTTTGTTGACGATAAGGAAGAGCAGGCCTTAAGAGACCTGAAAAACATCCCAAATCATTAAAATACTCATAACCAATTATTTAAGATTAAATTAATTGTTTAATATGATTTTTTCGTAATTCTACGAAAATTTAGTAGGATATTAGAATTTTTTAGTTTACATTTGGATATGGAAAGATTGACAGAAACAGAAGAGCAACTAATGCACATCATTTGGAGTATGGAAAAAGTACTTATTAGGGAGGTATTGGAAAAACTCCCTTCCCCAAAACCACCCTATACCACCTTGGCCTCACACTTCAGACAATTGGAAAAAAAGGGTTTTTTGGACCACCTTACTTATGGCAATACCTATCAGTATTTCCCTTTGGTCAGTAAAGAGGCATATCAAAAAAGCAGCACCAGCCAATTGATCAACAACTATTTTGGGGGATCCGCGAAAAACTTCCTTTCCTTCTTGGTAAATGAAGAAAAGCTTTCAAAGGAGGAAATTACGGAACTTAAAAAATTAATCGAACAGGCCGATAAAAAATAATACCATGACCACTCTACTGACATTTCTTCTCGAAGCCAGCATCTGCCTAAGCATTTTATACCTACTGTATAGAGGCTTACTTGCCAAATGCACCCATTTTGGGTGGAATAGGTTATACCTATTGGGAATACTTGTATTATCCTGTTTGTTTCCCCTCCTCTCCCTACCTTCCCTTTGGAGTCCACCTATTATTTTTTCTCAGGGGGGAGAATTTTATCATAATTTGGAAGAGGTGGTGGTTTGGTATAATCAGCCGTCCTCCTTGGTATCTTTCCCTCATTTATTAGCGATTGTTTATCTGCTTGGCCTAGTATATGGCATAGCCCGCTTTATTGGGAGTTTGGTTTGGTTTTACAGGATCACTAAAAAAGCGGAAAGAAGAAAGGTTAACGGTTATTGGGTATATATCCATCCTGAGTTTAAGCCGGCTTCTTTCTTAAACTATATTCTAATGCCTGAGTATGATCTCGATCACAGGACTTCTGAGCTAGTACTGGTTCATGAGCAAAACCATATAAAGATGGGTCACAGTATTGATCTTTTGGTACTTGAATTTTTTCAAATCCTCTTTTGGTTTCATCCTCTTCTCTACCTGATTCGCAAAAGCCTGAAAGAAGTACATGAGTTCCAGGTAGACAAGGAACTGGTGAAGGTAAGTAGCCTTAAAGAATATGCCTCTCTTCTGATCGAGCCCTTTGCCCAGGTTAGAGGACCGTCATTTATCCATTACTTTAATCATTTACAAATCAAAAACAGAATTATCATGATGACTAAATCTCAATCCACCCCTTGGGCTAAAAGTAGGTATGCCCTGTTGCTGCCCATAGTAGCCCTTTTAACTTTTGTGTTCTCTTGTGAAAAAGAAGCAGAACCTACAGATGACGTCCGTGCTTTATCGGCAAAACCCTCAAAGACGAATGTTTTTGATGTAGTGGAAGATATGCCCGTTCCCCAAGGTGGCATGGAAGGCTGGAACCGGTACCTCCAAGAAAACCTGCACTACCCTCCAGATGCCAGAGAAGAAGGGATTGAAGGTACAGTCTATGCTGAGTTTGTCGTGGATGAATCCGGAAAGATCCGTGATGTCGAGATACTACGAGGAATAGATAACCGATTGGATGCGGAGGCATTGAATGTGTTAAAAAATTCTCCTAATTGGAGCCCCGGAAAACATGATGGAAAGGATGTCAATGTAAAGATGAGACTTCCCATCAGGTTTCAAAAATCGAAATAGATGTTAAATGCAGGGTAAACAAAAGGCCATCGGTATTCCGATGGCTTTTTTCCCTAAACAATCAGGAATAAATACCAGTGGAATACCTTTCCCATAGAAAAACCAATTCACTCAGCATCATGGCGGTAGCGCCCCATACAACCTCTCCATGTATGTCGAAATAAGGGGCCTTTATAAATTGACCGCTACTCAACTTCAATTCCTTTTCTTTCCGGATTCCCTTATCCATAAGCCCCAAAAAGTCACAGAAAAAGAGTTGATCCACTTCCCTGGAATCGGGATTGAAAGTAGGTGTATAATCCAAAAACCCAATATAGGGGTTTACTGAAAAATTGGATGGAGGGATATAAAGTCTGGAAAGGCGTCCAATTATCTGAATATCTTCTGGGTTTACCCCTAGCTCCTCACTTGTCTCCCGCAGAGCAGTTTCCTCCAAATTACTGTCCCCAAATTCAAATTTGCCACCTGGTAGGCCTACTTGCCCGCTATGTACACCTTTATATATTGGTCTTTTAATGAAAGGTACCAAGCAATCATCCCCATTTGGGAAAAGCAATAAAAGCACCGCACCCTTTCTTGCATTACTTTTCTCTTGCAAGGCAAACCTTTCCTCATCCAAGGGCAAGGGTGCCATTCCCATCTGTCCTTCCTTTCCCGGAAGTGGAAATTGCAGAAGATGTTTAAGTGTCTCCAGAATTACCTTAAATCCTTGATTTTCCCCTACCTTATCCTTCATTTTCCAAACTGTCCATCCGAATTACAACTTGCCATTTTTGTTAGACAAGAAAATACGCATATTTATTTATATAACCATCTACTACCAGGTAAAAGGTTCATCCATAAAAAAAGGTCTGAACAGCGTTCAAACCTTTTTCACTTATCAAACCTATTAAACCTATTGGGTTTATTCATAATAATGAATAAACTTGGTTGAAATTTACGTAATAATTCCATTTTTGCAAAAACACTTTCATATCATTTACTCCAAGCTTCCAAAATTGGGATGCTAATCTCTCCATAAAAGTGTCAAATGAACAATCTTATGTGTATGTCAAAAAGAAATAAGAGTCTGATAAATAAAACCATAGCTCATATCCATGAAGGTTTTCTTGATTATATGGATGCCTTTGAAAAATTGACACTTTTAGCACCAAAAAACTTTAGCCTTCGAAACTGGGATAATTTACAAGCCAACCACAGGGAGCGATTGCGACTTTATAAAGATAAACTTAGGGTGACCATAGGGCAATGCAAATCAATTCTGGGAGAACAATCCGGTGAAAGCGAATTATGGAAACAAATCAAAGCGGCCTATTCCTATCATATCCAAGAACAACCCGATCAGGAGTTAGCGGAATCCTATTATAACGCCGTCATCCGGAAGACCTTTCCGGGGTTGGCAGTGGACGAGGAGTTGATGTATGTGCACCAAGCTTATAACAGTTGCCACATTGAACCTGCCGAAGCATTATTTTATAATTATCCTGCCCATTTAGGCATGAAAAAAATTTTCAAAAAAATCCTAGAGGACTTTGATTTTGGGGCTCCCTATTACCAAAAAGAAAAGGATATAGAATTTTTGGTCAAAGGGGTTAAGGAAATCATCCTGACTAGGTACACCACTACGCAGGAAACCACCACTCAGGTATTGAAAAGTGTATTTTACCGTAACAAGGCAGCGTATCTTATCGGGCGTACCTATATCGGAAATAAATGGATGCCTTTTATCATCCCTTTTGTGCACAATGAAAAAGGAGTATTCGCCGATACCCTGATTTTCGACCCCAATATAATGAGTGGTATCTTCAGCTACACAAGGTCCTATTTCATGGCAGATATCAAAATACCTGCTCAGGTAGTTTCATTCCTAAACTCGGTAATCAAACACAAGAGGCCTTACGAACTATACAACGCCATAGGCTTCAACAAGCATGGCAAAACGGAGTTTTATAGGGATTTTTTGTACCACCTTTCCCAGACTGATGACCAATTTGTGTTGGCTGCGGGAATTAAAGGCATGGTAATGACAGTATTCACCCTCCCCTCTTACAACATCGTGTTCAAACTTATCAAAGACCATTTTGATCCCCCAAAAAACATGACACGGCAACAGGTTAGGGAAAAATACAAATTGGTGTCCCTGCATGATCGGGTAGGAAGAATGGCCGACACCCATGAATTTGAATACTTTCACTTGCCGCTAAACCGAATACACCCCGAATTAATGAGGGAACTAAAAAACACCGTTAACTCCCTTTTGGAAATAAAGGGGGATTATCTGGTAATCAAGCATCTCTATATAGAACGTAGGTTAAAGCCACTCAACATCTACTTAGAAGAATGCGGCCTTGATGAGGCCAAACAAGTTGTAGAAGACTATGGAAACGCGATCCTTCAATTAGCCAAAGCAAATATTTTCCCTGGTGACATGATGACTAAAAATTTTGGGGTAACGCGACAAGACAGGGTGATTTTTTATGACTATGATGAAATAGAATTCTTGGTGGACATGAATTTCCGAGAAAAACCCAAGGCCACCACCTACGAACAGATCTATGCCCCTGAACCTTGGTACGACATTGGTCCTCAGGATGTCTTTCCCGAGGACTTCAAAAGATTCATGATAGGTAGGGCAGACATCAGGCAACATTTCTTCGAATTCCACCGAAAACTCTTTGATCCTAGTGTATGGAATGACATCAAGAGTAAAATAAAAGAGGGAGAATTACTTCATGCATTTCCTTACCCGGAGTCAATGAGGTTTAGGCCAGAGGAGGAAATTTAGGGCTGATCCTCATACCATCCCGCATACATTGGGTAATTCCCGGCAATCCTGATGATCTCCGATGTCATTTTTTCATCCGTTGCCTTTACACGCTTTGCGGGAATACCTGCGTAAATGCTGTTTTCTTCCACTATGGTGCCTGCCAATACTACTGCTCCGGCGGCTACTACAGAGCCACTATGGATTACGGCGCCGTCCAGGATGATGGCTCCCATTCCTATCAACACATTATCGTGAATAGTACAGCCATGCACAATGGCTCCATGGGCAATGGATACGTTACTCCCAATATTGGTAGGTGCTTTTTGATAGGTGCAGTGGATGATAGCTGCATCTTGTATATTGGTCTTGTCACCAATTCGGATTTCATGCACATCTCCCCGGATTACCGCATTGAACCAAACCGTGCAGTCCTCTCCCAATTGAACATCTCCTGTCAGAGTGGCATTATCTGCCATCCAGCATCCCCTACCCCATTCAGGGGCTTTTCCATTTACCTTTTTTATCAAAGCCATAATCTCGTGGATAAAATTAAATTAATCGTTGATAAATTTACTACTATTTAAAAAATATTTGTACAACATATGAACTTTTTGGCACAGCTTTAGTTTGCATGTATATACATTAAAAAAACTGAACCTTAACAAAACATCATCAAACATGAATTTAATTAAATTTCCCGCATTGATTATTGCCAGTGCCTTACTGATGGTAAGCTGTGGAGGCGGCGGCGACACTGTAGAAACATCCGAAGCCGAAGACGTAAAAGCAGGATCAGGTGCTACCTTGACCATTGCACCAGAATCTAGTAAAGTAAACTGGAGAGGGTATAAGCCTAAAGGTCAGCATTATGGTATCATCCCTGTCACTCACGGAGAGCTGAATGTAGAGGGGAATAGCATCACAGGCGGAAGCTTTTCTTTTGATATTACCAATTTGGAAATCCACGATCTTGAAAAAGATTCGGAGGATCATGGTAAGCTTTTTGGGCATCTTCAGTCTGATGATTTCTTTGATGCAGGAAATCATCCTGAAGCCAGGTTTGAAATAACCGGCATTGAGCCTTTTTCTGCTGACCAATTGGAAGATGAAGACCAATATGAGACAGAGAATACGCCAAAAAGTTCTACAGAACTGGCTCCTGATAGTCCTACACACTGGATTAAAGGAAATTTAACCATGAGAGGTACTACCAAGAACATCAAATTCCCTGCAAGTGTATCCATAAATGATACTGCTGTAGAAGCCAAGGCCGGGTTCAATATTGACAGAACCGAATGGGGGCTTTCTTACGGTGATGAAGCCAATGTAGTAGACAGGGCTAAAGACCAATTTATCTATAATTCTGTCAGCGTGGAATTTGATATTAAGGCTAATTAATACTGACAATAGCTATAATGAAAAGAGGGGGTGATTTCGCCCCCTTTTTTTGTGTAATTTTAAGTCGTGAATATTTTTAAACATATTAACAAAACGACATGGAGTCCAGAATTGACACAAAAGGCCCTGTATTGGGCCTGCCAGAATTTCCCCTACGTGGCATATTTTTGTCCTCAAAATTCAGGTTATCCCAAAGATGGATTTGAGCACCTCCTATTTGCAGGAACAGAATCCTTGCCGAACGCTTTACACCAAGTAACGGATGGCTATAAGGTTGGGATTGTAGGGTATGACAAAAAAAATGATTTCGAAGATTTAGAAAGCCAGAATCCAACCCTCCTCCAGTTTCCTAAGGAGTTTTTTTTCAGACCTTCCCTATGCATACAGATTCATCCTTATGGAAACAAGGCTACCCTTTCATCTGATTTTGGTGTATCGTTGGAAACAATAAACCAAACGGTTATTGCTACCGCAAATGCTTTCGCAGAAGGTATTCGCATAAGGTCTATGACCCGGCCTGATGAATATTTCAGCAATTTTGAGAAGATTCAAGAACATATAAAAAGGGGCGACGTTTATGAGTTGAATTATTGTCAGGCCTTCGAGGGCACCTTTACCTCCATGGATTCCCTCAGATTCTATGCAGCTCTTTCCCAAAAGTCCCCCATGCCATTTAGTTCCTATTTGAAGGTGGATCATCTTGTGCTGGTAAGTGCTTCGCCTGAGCGGTTTCTCAACAAAAAAGGCAACATACTACTAAGTCAACCCATAAAGGGAACCAGCCCCAGGGGCAAGACAAAAGAAGAGGATGACCAATTGGCCTGCAAGCTAAGCAACAGTGAAAAAGAAAAAGCCGAAAACCTCATGATTGTGGACTTAATGCGCAATGACCTCTCTAAAGTGGGAAAGATTGGTTCTGTAAAAGTGGAAGAGTTATTTGGTATTTACCGGTTTCATCAGGTCATCCAAATGATTTCATCCGTCACCTGCGTGCTTGATAAAAAGCTTTCACTTGGAGACATCTTCAAGGCCACCTTTCCCATGGGCAGCATGACAGGAGCACCAAAAATCAAGGCCATGGAGTTGATAGATAAGTACGAGAATTTTAGCAGAGGATGGTTTTCCGGTGCGCTGGGATATGTTACTCCATCCCAGGATTTTGATTTTAATGTGGTAATTCGTAGTGTTTTCTTGGATATGCTTAAACAAACTATCTATTTTGCAGTCGGTAGTGCCATTACCTCCGATGCCTTGGTGGAGGAAGAATACCAAGAATGTCTTCTTAAAGCCCAGGCCATAAGAGAGGTTCTCTATGAGGCGCAATCCAATAGCCAATTCATTTAATTCCTTTTATCTGACCTTTCTGCCACTACTTCCACCCTTTTTATTACGTCAAAAGCTAGTATGAAAAAACTAAAAAGTATCTTAGAAACAATCCACAAAAAAAACCCAGGTGAAAACGAATTTATCCAAGCTGTTTCCGAGGTTTTTGAAACTATTTCTCCCCTATTAAATGATGATGATGCCTGGCTGGACCAACGCATCCCGGAACGCATGGCTGAACCTGAACGCGTCATTTCCTTTAAGGTAACATGGGTTAATGACCAAAACCAGGTTCAGGTAAACAGGGGTTTTAGGGTTCAAATGAATTCTGCTTTGGGGCCTTATAAAGGGGGACTTCGGTTTCACCCTAGTACCAACCTAAGCATATTGAAGTTCCTGGCCTTTGAACAAACCTTTAAGAATTCATTGACAGGACTTCCCTTGGGAGCCGGCAAAGGAGGGGCGGATTTTGACCCTAAAGGAAAATCCGAAAATGAGGTAATGCGATTCTGCCAAGCCTGGATGCAAGAAGCCTATAAATACCTAGGGCACTTCATAGATATTCCTGCTGGTGACATTGGTGTAGGAGAGCGGGAAATAGGATACCTATTCGGTGCTTACAAAAAGATCACCAACAGGTTTGAAGGAGTACTTACGGGAAAGGGGCTGGATTACGGAGGATCCTTTCTTAGGCCGGAGGCCACGGGATATGGCTTGGTGCATTTTGCCCAAAACATGCTGGAATCCATCAACGAGGCTCTTGAGGACAAGGTTTGCCTGGTATCGGGAGCGGGGAACGTCTCCCAGTTTGCCATAGAAAAATTGCTGGAAGAAGGTGCAAAGGTAGTAGCTTTTTCGGATTCTTCGGGTTTTATCCATGATAAGGAAGGTTTAGATGAGGAAAAACTGGCTTTTTTGAAAAATCTCAAAAACATAAAAAGGGAAGGCATAGAAGGATATGCCAAAAAGTACAAGTCCGCCAAATTCCATAAAGGGTCGAACAAATCCATTTGGGAGATTGACGCAGATTGTGCCTTTCCTTGCGCTACACAAAATGAGGTAGACGAAAAGCATATTGAAGCCATGATCAAAAATAAATTAATTCTTTTGGCAGAAGGAGCTAATATGCCACTCACCCAAAAAGCAATTGATGCTATACAAGCCTCCAAAATATTATATGGCCCAGGCAAGGCTGCCAATGCCGGAGGGGTGGCTATCTCAGGTTTGGAAATGACCCAAAACAGGATGGGCAGGCAGTGGAGTAAACTTGAGATGGAACAGGAACTACGCATCATGATGCGGAATATACATACACATTGTATAGACAGCATTCGTCAATATGACCTAAAGGAAGGGGATTATCTTACTGGAGCAAATATTTACGGATTTAAAAAAGTAGGAAAAGCAATGATCGCACAGGGGGTGGTATAAAAAAAGCGGCCCGAATAGGGCCGCTTTTTTAACTTATTCTTCAGCTTCTTTAAGTTGTAAGGTATAGTTGTAATCCTCGTCAACTTCTTCATCCAGGGGCTGCATATCTTCCCCTAACATGGTTATTGTCCTATCTTCGTTGAGCACAAAATACCTTGGTTCATTCGTGCCAGGATTTAATTGATACAAGGTAGCATCCCTATCTTGACCATGCCCAGCAATAATGGTGTAGTTTCCTTCTACTTCTTCTTCAGTATCACCAGCGGGGGTGTTGTTATATTCCATCACAAGCCTGTAGTCAGGGGTGACTTCGGTTTCGTCATGCTCCAACCATAACTCCATAGAAATATAATCGCAATCCAAACAGGGTATGTTGCCTTCATAGACTACCCAGTCTGGAGTAACTTCTGACCTTACATCCTCCACGGTTTCTTCTATTTCTTCTATAACTTCAGATCCCTCCCTTTCGGCAGGCCCACATGCAAAGGCAAACGCCAATACACTCGATAATAACACTATATTTTTCATGATTAATCGTTGGTTTAGTGTGATATGTGTAATTTCTTTCCATAATAAGACAATATTTATGCCAAGAATAGATGTATTATCCTCGCCCCAACACTGGAAAGCCACATTTAGTCGAATTATGGACAGGAAATATTTTTCCTACCTATCAGGTAAGTATAAACCCTTCCATTCTGGAATTTGTTGCTAACAAAAAGAGAGCTGGTCCTTGGACAGAAAGATCATACATATTGATATGGATGCATTTTTTGCATCGGTAGAACAGTTGGATCATCCTGATTTAAAAGGTAAACCTGTGGCCGTAGGAGGAAACAAAGAAAGAGGGGTTGTGGCTGCTGCGAGCTATGAGGCCAGGGCTTTCGGTGTGCGTTCGGCCATGTCTTCCAAACTTGCTGCCCAGAAGTGTCCAGAGTTGGTTTTTGTAAAACCAAGGTTTGCAAGGTACAAGGAACTATCGCTTCAGATCAAGGAAATATTCTTTGAATATACGGATCTGGTAGAACCACTTTCGCTGGATGAGGCTTTTTTAGATGTCACTGCCAATAAAGCTAACAACCCAAGTGCCACTCTAATTGCCCGAGAAATTAGGACCAAAATATTAGAACAAATTGGTTTGACAGCTTCTGCAGGCATCTCCTACAACAAGTTTCTGGCGAAGGTAGCTTCTGACCTGAATAAGCCCAATGGGCAGGCTGTAATTCCCCCAAAGGAAGCTTTGGCCTTTTTGGAGCGGCTGGCCATTGAGAAATTTTTTGGAATAGGGAAAGTAACCTCCGAAAAAATGCATAAACTGGGCATTTACTCTGGGAAAGACCTGAAAGCTTTCACCCTGGAGTTTTTGGTGGGGAGGTTTGGAAAAGCAGGCAGGCATTATTATGATATTGTAAGAGGCATTCATTTGAGTGAGGTCAAACCACACCGTATCAGAAAGTCGATTAGTGTGGAAAGTACCTTTGAACAGGACATGGAGGAGTTTGTACTAATGAGGGAGGCTTTATCCAAGCTATGCGAAGAGTTAAAATCAAGGTGCCACAAACAACTTCTGAGGGGAAGAACTTTTACGCTAAAGATCAAATACAAAGATTTTACGCAAATAACCCGGAGCAAAAGTTTTGAAAACCCAATTTCCCTGGAGGAGTTTTTCCCTGTAGCTGTGGATTTACTTATGCAACAACCCCTATTGATGCCTGTCAGGCTATTGGGTATAGGAGTTAGTAATTTAGAGAGCAGGGAAAAGGGTTTGGGCAAGCAAATCCCTATCCCTTATTCGCCGTTATAATGGATTTGGCATTATTCTGGATAGTTTAAATTCAATCAAATTTTTAATTTAAAACCTACAAGTCATGGAAATCGAAAAAAAGTACTTTAAGTTTGGGGTGAAATATGGGGTACCTTTGATGGTAATTGGTGCTACCATTGCCATGAAAAAGTCAAAAGGACTGGGGAACCTACTTATGTTTGCTATTACTGGCCCTCTTTTACTTGGTTATGCCTATAGCCTTGCCAGGATCAAGCAAAACTACGAGGAATTGTAAGAGGATCTTAGAAGGGATAACCGATGGCGAAATTAAAGACTAGGTTTTCCCTTCTCCAGTCCCCATCCCTAATTTGAAAGCTTTTCTCCCACCTTTCCCCTTCAGGCAAATGAGGTCTTCTTACAGGGGTAGCCAGATCTAAGCGGATCACGAAAAAGTCCACATCTACTCTGACTCCAAAACCCACCCCTACGCCTAATTCCTGCAACCAATCCGAAGTGAATTTACCACCGGGCAGCGCTTCGTTTTCATTCACCAACCACACGTTTCCGGCATCTGCAAAAAACGCTCCCTTCAAAACAGAAACGATAGGAAACCGGTATTCCAAATTGGCTTCAATCCTTATATCCCCAGCTTGGTCAAAAAATCCAGCAATATTTGCTTGGTCTGGAACATATGAACCAGGCCCCAAGGACCGTATGCGAAAAGCTCTCACACTATTGGGTCCACCTGAAAAATATTGCTTAACGAAAGGCAAGGAAACCGAATTTCCGTAGGGAAGGCCTATCCCGCCAAATAGCCTGCTCACCAACAGATTGTTTTCGCTAAACCGGATATAATACCTGAAATCGATATCTCCCTTATTGTACTGTGCATAATCAAAGCCCAAAAAGCGGTTGGGGTTTTGTGAATTCACCAATTCGTTAGCAAGGTTAAGGCCAGCACCGGCAACATCTAAATTGGCCCCAAAATAAATGCTGTGGGTTCGGAATTTATCCATTAGCTGGTTATATGCAAAGCTGTAGGTGATACCAGCAATGAATTGTTGCTCAAAGCTTAACCTCAGAAAGGGGTTTCTGTCCAAAATCTCATCAAATTCCGGAGTGGTTCTGGATAAATGCACAAAGTTCAAGCTAATAGGGTTGATTTCGTGGTATACAAACCGATTTGCATTCCAAAAATAACCATAGGTAGATGAAACGGAACTCAACCTGTATAGTCCCCTCCTATCCTGAAATTCCGTCCCCAGACTGATTTTTGTTTTCGGTACTGAATAGGCAAATCGCTCACGGATAGGAATAGGGAACACAACTCTTGGGAAGATCAAGTCCCCTTTAAGCCCCAACTCGAAAGAGGTCAGTCCTTCTCTTTCCCCACTCGCAATCTGCGCCTCATAGGCAAATTTCCCTGTTAGGCTAAGGATTTCTCCTCCCTTAAAAAGGTTCCTGTTTCTATAACTAAGTAACAAGGCTGGGCCGGCAAAATTGTTGGATTTAGAAACACCTTGAAGTTCAGCCCTAACTGCCCGCTTATCGAGTGGAGACAAATAAATATGGCTGTCCAACACGCCTTCCCCATCTTCATTCAGTTCCTCCCTTTCTCGGTATCTGATGTTGACGTATCTGTAATTGCCGATACCGGAAAGCCTGTTGCTGGTTAGCCTGGACCTGTCCGAATCAAATAAATCCCCTTCTTCCATAAGGATGTATTGCTCCAGCAAATGGGGTTTAAAGACCTTTTGTCTTTGCACAAAATCAATCCCCCTAACAGAGGAAGTGTCAGCCCCTTCCTCATACCCCTCAAGGGCAAAATTTGGGTATACGGTGATGTCCTCTATCCTGTAAGGTATTATTCCCTCTTCCGGTGCATTCTGTTTTAACCTCAAGAATAAGTCAAAAGTCTTATCCTCATAAGGGTTGGTATCTGCTTCAAATATCAAAAAATCCGGATTGAAATTGTAAAAGCCCCTTTTCTTAAGTGCCACATCCAGCCTTTCCCGTTCTTCCCTCATCAGACTTAAGTCAAACCTGTCCCCCTCCTTGAGTTTGGTGTCATCCAGCAATTCCCTAATGACCCTATCGATGGTTAAAGAATCATGGTCATATTCATAGTTTTTGAGTTTATACGGGGCTGGAGCGGTTGCCTCATATTTTACTTTAGCAGTATAACTGCGGTACTCCACCTCTGAGGAAGCCGTGCTGTAAAAAAAACCTCTATTTTCTAGCCTATTAACAAGCAATGACTCGGTCTGAGGAATGTTGACTTCATTCAGATAAACAGGCTCCTCTCCTATTTGGTTTTTCAAAAAACGGTTGATAAAACCTGGCTTTTCCTGGGAGCCCTTAAAATGGGCCCATAGCCCAACACGTTGTCCCAAAATCTTGGAATTTGGAGTAGGCCTGAAAAGGGAATTCAGTTCCCTTTCAATGTCATTCCATTTTTTCACACTCTCTTCTTTTTCCACCTCAAGTTCAGCACCTTCGTAGAGGTATCTTCCTTCCGGGATGAATTGCTTTACATTACAGGCTGCAATGCAAATAAGTAATAAAGCATGTGTGAATATCCTTTTTCCACTCATTTAATCAGATATTTTACTATTCTTATGGTTGCTCACTTTCTTCTGAAGTGTCCTCCTCCTCTTCTTCCCCATTGCCTCCATCTTCTTCCTCTTTCCTAGCTGCGCCTCTCACTCTGTTATTCCTTTCTACCTCAATCCCTCTCCACAATTCCCTGAAATGGTTAAACTCTCTATTAAAAATCACTGACATACCGGTAACTATCAGTTGACCATCAATAAAGCTTTCAAATGAATTTCTCCTAAAGCCCCTGAGCCTATATCTCCCATTTTCGGTAAGCAAATACTCTATGCTCACATTTCCCAAAAGGGCATTTCCCCTGTCCATTTGCTGGGAACTACCTTCAATATCAATTTGGCTGCCCACTTGCACTATCAACCTGTCATCCATAAACCTGGTTCTGGCACTTACATTAAGCTGTGTGCGATCCTGTGGCCCCCCTGACTGGTAATCGGTAAATGAATCCATGTCAAAATCCAACTCAACCCCAGAGTCTCCTAATAGACTTTCCGAAAGATTGTTCAACTGGCCGGAAAGCACCTGACTCACACTGGATCTAGCCAAGGCTGCTGTACCGCCACCTGCCCCATCCCCACCACGGTCAGGAAAAAACCTGTTTAGCACCAACAGTGAAAAAACTTGCCTATTGAGTTCCCCTTCTTGGTTGTTCAATTGTTGAATTTGACCATAAACGTTGCCACCTGCCGCTCCACGACTTTCCTCCGGCATATCCAATTCAAACGAAATTTCAGGCCTTACCAACTCTCCATTTATGTTGAGGTAAACCAGAAAAGGGAGTTCTTGGCGAAAGCCTCCAGTATTTCCTCCTGCTTGGGAAGCAATTAGTTCTGAGGGCGAAGTCCTCACTCTGTAGATGGCTGTTAGGTTGAGGTTGGCATCCAAAGGATCACCGGCCCATTGGATTGTACTCCCCTCCTGAATCTCAAACCGCCTGCTTACTACATTGTAAAGACTCATTTCATAATGCCCCTTCCTCAGTTCATAGGTACCGGAAAGGGTAACCCTGCCATTGGGATCCAAATTTAAGTTCAGGTTGCCCTCACCGGAAATCATAAGGTTGTCACCAGACCTTTCATCCACTATCACCCTGAAAACGGCATTAGGGTCTACCTCCAGCACGGCGGCAACTTGATATCCAGTTATCCCAGATGTGGTTTGTTCAATGGCCCTTCTGGTCAAGATATCATCAGGATCATCTCTGTTTACAAACCTGATCACTCCATCTCTTTCAATAAGATCCAGCTGGGATTCCGGCACTATGAAGGAAAGATCTGTTCCTGACCTAACCTTTAATCTACTGTCTACAATGGGCAATTCAAGGTTTCCACTGATGGTTACATCTGCATCTATGGTGGCATTTCCAAAGAACAAATCATTGTCTTCACGAGTAGAGTTTAATACCCTGAAATTATTGGCATTTAAGGCCAAATCAAAGGAGGGATTTGAAAGTTCCTCAGTTCCTACGGTTCCGTCCAAGACAAAAGTATTGTTGTCCTGGTCATTAATGGTGAATTTATCTATATACACCCCTTCGTTATCTACCCGCAAGACTTCTTCCGATAGCCGAAACCTGGAGTTTAGTTCCGCCACTGTAAATGCGGCTCCGTTAAATTTGAACGTGCCCTTATAATCAGGGTCTGAGGTGGTACCTGACACCTCTATTTCTCCAGATATAAATCCCTCACCATCCCTCAGGTTATCTTGGGAGAGCCCTGCCAAAGTTTCCATTTGCACCGCATTCAACACTAATCCAAGATCCAACTGGGCCCCCTCTTCGTCTGCCTTAAATTCCCCCTCTAAATCCAGGTCTATCCCCCCCTCTTTAAGGGCTAAATTAAAGTGGTAATCATCTTCCCCTACCGACTCGGCTTCCAGGTTGAGGTTCCCCAAAAGAATATCAAATACAGTCAGTTCCCTGACCGATAGATCGGCAAGTATTCCCGTTGCCCCGAAGGGATTTTTGACTATCACATTTCCATCCATAAACCCTCCAGCAAGGGCTTCGTCTGGATTAAGGATACTTGTAAAAGTACCCAACCTAAAGTCCGCAAACCGTAAAGCTATATGAGGTGCTTCAATATCACTCACCTGATGGGTAATTTCAAATTTTTGGGTATTTCTGGTCCAAATGAAATCATAAAACTCCACTAGATCCTCCATAATCCTCACTTCGTTACTATCAGGTATCTGCCATTCCCTTTTATTAAACACCAAATCTTCGGGCAAAATATGTAGGGCTATGGTGTCTCCCGAAAACCCAAGGTCAAAATTCACATGTGCCAGTCTCTCCTCCCCGTCATAGGCATTAAAATCAAAGAGCAACCCTTCTTCTAATAGCTCACCAGTGAAAAAAGTCCTGCCAATTGCTATTGGGCCACTTTCCAAGCTTACCAAACCGAATCCAAACCGAAATCCCTCCTGGTCTGCTCTCAGTCGAACCCCCACACTATCTATATTTATGCCCGCATAGTCCAAGAAAGGGAAATCCAACCTCCCATCTACACTGCCAGCACTTTCGTCAAAGTCAAAATTTAATGTGGCTGAATCCAAACGGTTTAAGTCCGGCAATACCACCTCGCTTAAGAATTGGGTGTCGTTAATTCCCATAAAAAATTCCACATTCACCGGAGAATAAATGGTATCCGGTGGGATGCTGTCCAAAAAATATTGGTTAAAAAAACGCTCTAACCCTGACATCGTTTCCTCCGGAGAGGAATTGGACAATAATGTCATGTTTACTATTGAACTTGCCAATTCCAATTCGGTAGAATCAACTCCTATGGTTGCCATAAAATCAAACTCACCTATGGAAAAAGGCCTTTCCTCAAAAACAACCAATCCATCTTTTAAAGTTGCCTCAAGACTGAACTCCTCTAGATCCCCAGCAAAGGATGCTTTAAGTTTAAATCTTGGACGGAGGTCATTAGGGCTAAGGTTCAATGCCAAAAGATCCGCTCCCCTAAGATCCAGGTCAAGATTCACCCGTGAATTTAAACTATCCAAATGAAGGTCACTCAATAACTCAACGTCCAGGTTTTCATCTTGGAAGGCTAACTTCAACTGGCCATCGCTATTGTGCATTTCACCCTCAAAGACCAATCCCGCAAAATCATAACCATTCAATTCCAGCCTTTTGAAATCAGAACTCAGATAAGCATCAATGTCATTCAGCCCGTTTCCTTCTCCCTCTGCCAGTAATCGAAATGAAATAACCCCCACCTGGGGGTTCTCCAGCAATTCCCCAACATCAAAGTCCTGAATATCCAATGTAAAACCAAAAGCCAATCTATCCTGTTGCGAAAACATCCCGTCCAGTTCCATTACCCCTTCCGGTATTTCCAAACGTAGTTGTGCGGCTAATTCCTCCATTCCTCCTTTGGCCTTTCCAGTCAATTGTATCGTTTCAGGCATATCAAAATCAACCTCTGCAGCAGCTAAGAATGGCTCCAAATCCGCTCTTTTACTTTCAAAGGACAGGTTTTTGATGTCAGCAAGTAGGTTTTCAGTGTCCATAAATTGACTAAAACTTCCTGAAACCCTTAATTTAGTATGTCTGCCCCAATCCAGACGGAAACGATCTAACATTACATTTTCTGAGTTGCCAGAAACTAATACCGTACCCCTAATGGGGTGGGCAGCTATAGCCCGGACATAGGGGTCATCCCTTAATTCAGGAGAAAAGTAATAAGCATCTCTGGCATCGAGAATTAGCTCTGGCAAGCGCACATCAAAATTTCCGGACTCGGGATCTGCAATAAAGGCTTCCAAAGAGGGGTAAGAAATGAGCATTTCCCCTCTTAGAAGGTTTAAGTTTGTTTGAAGGTTCAAATCACTTATCCGGGTTTCTTGGTCGGTAATCTTCAGGTCAAATTCAAACCCTTCTAACCTAAACCCACTGCTTTCCAAAAAGCTGAGTTTTCCAAGTCCCAAACCCACTTGTTCTTCCTTTAAGAACAAATTGTTTAAGGACAGGTTAAACCCTTCCATATGTATAGCTTCTGGGTTAAAGTAACCTTCTCTTGCTTGTTGTCCATTAAGAGAATAAGATAGGGAATTGTTCTCCAAATCAATATTCCCCACATCCACTTTCCACTCAGGCCAATCAAAACCCTCGTTACCTTCAGGGGTGGGTTCCTCGATATCTTGTTCTTTCTCGACCTCCTCAGCATTGTATCTAATGGTAGAGTTTTTCAGGCTGAAGGTTTTCAGCATCACTACCTGTTTATCCAGATCGGCCTCAGGCAAATTCAAAAACAATTCCCCTATATCGAGCAGGGCTTCCATCCCATCTGGTTCAGAGATATAATTTGCCTTTATGTCTTTGAGCGATAAATGATCCACCACCAATAAGGGCATAGCTGTTTCTGTGGTGGTAGTATCCGGCGGGGTAACGAATGGCTTTGTTTGTCTATAGTTTGCTTCTGTATCTTCCCAATCCAACCTTTCTATGTGAAAGGCCATTTGATTGAGATCGATATTTCCCATATCCAGTTCCAAAAGCCCAAGTCTTAATTGAACATCCATACCGTCCTGCTCATCTATATAGCTCAGACGAAAATCCCTCCACCTTACAGGCCCAATTCCTATATTAGGCATTTCTGTATCTTCTGCATCTAACTCCTCTGGCTGTCTTTCATCCTCAGGGGTAGAATCTTCTGGATCGATAAACGCATCCAATAGAAAATCAAAATTGAACTCCCCCTCCTGGTTTCGGTGAATGTTTGCATTTAACCCTTCCCAATCCAAACGAGTTACCTGAATTTCCCCCTCCCTAATCAGGGGTAATACCTTCACTCCAGTTTCTAGGGATTTGGAATACAAGAGGGTATCTCCCTTAGTATCTTCCAGGTAAAGACCCTCTAGGTATAAATCTCCCCTGAAGGTCAAGAAAAGCCTGTCTACTGAAAATAGGGTTCCCGTTTGATTGGAAACGTAAGTAGTTACTTTCTCAACAATAAAGTTTTGCCCTAAAGGACTACGGATGAAAAGCAACAAAGCCACCAACAGTACGACAACAAACAATAGCAAGTAGCCAAACACTTTTAAAAGTGTGTAGAGTATCTTGGAAAACGTAGTCAAAATGCGTTTCTGTAGTTGGTTAGTTTTCAACGGCAAAATAACACCCTTGGTGTTTAAAAACAGCGTAAATATACATCAAATCAATTTCATACCTAACAACAATAGGATCATGAAGTTCAAAAGCCAAGCTCAATGAACATGCCATATTTAAAGTAGAGCCTAAGAAAAGGTGGGAATAAAATTAATCCCCACCTTTACTTCCAATTATCGTAAGCTGTTTTTTTCATTAGTGCATTTCACCCATGGCACCCATCACAGCATTCACATCAATGTTTAGACCTTTCGCTACCCTGGAACCAAATTCCTCGTCCATCCTAAACCAATGACATAATTGCCTGTAAATGATATCCTTTTTCTTAGGCCCTGTAATACCCCCCATGGCCCCTATCACATTGTTAATCGTATTGTCTTGTTCCTCTTTAGTCATCACGTCCCTAAAAAGTGCTCTTGGTTGGGAATAATGATCATTGTCTCCAATTTTGCTGTTTCTGTCATACCAATCTGATATACTATCCCCTAAATCCTCAGACGGTTCGCTATAAGATTCATCTATTTCAATCTGATCAAAACTATTAGGCCAGTAGTTTGGAGCTTTGCCCCCGTTGGTATCCATTCTCACGGACCCGTCCCTTTGGTAGTTGTTTACAGCATAGGGACAGGCATTAACGGGTAATTGCTCATAATTGGTGCCTAATCTGTATCTGTGGGCATCGGGGTAGCTCAATAACCTACCCTGTAACATCTTATCCGGAGAGTAGCCAATCCCATCGACCACGTGGGCAGGGGCAAAAGCGGACTGCTCAACATCCCTGAAATAGTTATCAGGATTTTGGTTCAATTCCATAACTCCTACATCCATCAGCGGAAAATCCCCATGTGACCAGATTTTGGTCAGGTCAAAGGGATTGAAGTCCACTTTTTTGGACTCCTCAACGGTCATCACCTGCATTTTAAGGTTCCATTTCGGAAATTCTCCCCTATCTATGCTTTCAAGTAAGTCCCTCTGCGAATAATCCATGTCCCTGGATTTCATTTCAGCCGCTTCTTTATCGGTTAAATTCTTTATCCCTTGCGCGGTTTTAAAATGAAACTTCACATACACCCTTTCATTCCTGGCATTGAGCATGGAAAAGGTATGGCTCCCATATCCATTCATATGTCTGTATCCATCTGGGGTTCCCCTGTCACTCATTAGGATAAGTACTTGATGAAGGGATTCGGGGTTGAGCGACCAATAATCCCACATCATCGTTGGGGATTTACAATTGGTGTAGGGATCTCTTTTTTGGGTATGAATAAAATCCCCAAATTTTTTGGGGTCCTTCACAAAAAATACTGGGGTATTGTTCCCAACCAGATCCCAATTGCCATCCTCCGTGTAAAATTTAACTGCAAAACCTCTGGGATCCCTTTCAGTATCCGCCGACCCTTTCTCACCCCCTACGGTAGAAAAACGGGCAAACACCTTAGTTTTTTTTCCTAATTTATTGAATAGTTTGGCTTTGGTAAATTTGGTAATGTCATTGGTAACCGTAAAAGTACCGAAAGCACCGGACCCTTTTGCATGAACGACTCTCTCAGGAATTCTTTCCCTATTAAAATGAGCCATTTTTTCGTGTAGTATATAATCCTCTAATAAAATTGGGCCTCTGGGTCCTACGGTTTTGGAATTGTCATTTTCCACATAAAACCTTCCAGATGCCGTGGTTAGCTTATTGTTTTTCTTCTGATCTGACATAATTGTTGGGTGTTTTTTCTAAAATGTAAATGAATTAATAAGTTGATGACTGCTAAGAACTGACTTATTTAAGATAATTTGGTGATTAGGAAAATTTTCAGACTGTTCAATCACCTTTAGTCCCTATTTAATAGAACCCTGTAATGGCTTACCTGGATAGGTAATTTTATACATTCAAAACTGTTATGATTTTTTAAAATAATTAAGATAGAACATCATAATAGTTCCGCTTTGGGCTGTCATTTTGTCCGCATTTTACTAAATTTGCGCTTTGAAAGCTGCACAAATTCTATGCAAAACATTATTAAAGATATTGATATTTTACCTGAACAGGAAGTCCAGGGCTGTGAATTTACAACCACGAAGGAAGAGCAAACAGGGAAATCAAAGAAACTGTACATAGAAAGTTATGGTTGCCAAATGAATTTCTCAGATAGTGAAATTGTGGCATCCATCATGAAAAAAAACGGCTTCGACACCACCGCATCCTTTGAAAAGGCGGATGTGATCTTCCTCAATACCTGCTCAATAAGGGAAAAGGCTGAGCAAACGGTGCGGAAGAGGCTTCAACAGTTTAACCATATCAAATCCCAAAATCCATCCCTTACCATAGGGGTATTGGGCTGTATGGCTGAGAGGCTCAAGGAAAAATTGTTAGAGGAAGAAAAACTAGTGGATGTTGTGGTTGGCCCCGATGCTTATAGGGACTTGCCTTCTTTGGTAATGTCCGCTGAAGAAGGCAATAAGGGGGTCAACACCTTTCTGTCCAGAGAAGAAACCTACGCAGATATCTCTCCTGTCCGGTTAAATAGCAATGGGGTAAGTGCCTTTATTTCCATTATGAGAGGATGTGACAACATGTGTTCCTTTTGTGTGGTGCCCTTCACCAGGGGTAGGGAAAGGAGCAGGGACCCCTATTCCATAAAGCAAGAGGCTGAGGAGTTATTCGAAAAGGGCTACAGAGAGGTTACCTTATTGGGCCAGAATGTAGACAGCTACAAATGGTCCCCGCAGGAAAATAATAAGGCGAGGCTAAACAAAAAAGAGGATGCGGTAGAACAAATAGTGAACTTCTCCAACCTTCTGGAGTGGATAGCCAAAATTGACCCTAAACTGAGAGTAAGATTTTCTACCTCACACCCTAAAGACATCACAGATGATGTACTATATACCATAAAAAAGTACGACAACATCTGTAAATACATCCATTTACCCGCGCAGAGCGGGAATTCCAGGGTATTGAAGCTGATGAATAGGACCTATGACAGGGAATGGTACCTAGAGAGGGTTCAAAAAATTCGAGAAATACTGGGGGAAGACTGTGGCATATCTTCCGATATGATTGCAGGGTTTTGCTCTGAAACTGAAGAGGAACACAGGGATACCTTAAGTCTAATGGAAATTGTAAAATACGACTTTTCCTATATGTTTTATTATTCGGAACGACCTGGAACCCTGGCTGCCAAAAAATACAAGGACGATATCAACCTAGAGGTTAAGAAAAGACGGCTCCAAGAAATCATCGCCAAACAGAATCAAATATCCTTAGCCAGAAACCAAAGAGACATAGGAAAAGTGCAAGAAATACTGATCGAGGGTACTTCCAAACGTTCGCTGGAAGAGTGGAAAGGCAGGAACAGTGCCAACAAAGTGGTTATCGTTCCAAAGGGAGATTATAAAAAAGGGGACTATTTAAAAGTAAAAATTGTGGATTGCTCCTCTGCAACGTTGTTTGGGGAAATAGTGGCTTGAAAGGATGAACATGATCAGCGACTCCGAAATATTGAGTGTTAAACAACGGTTTGGAATCATAGGCAACAGCCCACTTCTCAACCACGCCATACAGGTGGCCATGCAAGCTGCACCCACAGATATGACGGTATTAATTACAGGGGAAAGTGGAAGCGGTAAAGAGTCCTTTTCCAAAATCATCCACAGCCTGAGCCCACGGAAGCACGGTAAGTTTATTGCCGTTAACTGTGGTGCCATACCGGAGGGCACGATTGATTCAGAACTATTTGGTCATGAAAAGGGGTCTTTCACAGGAGCACATGAAGCCAGAAAGGGGTATTTTGAAGTTACGGACGGAGGTTCTATTTTTTTGGATGAAATTGGGGAAATGCCTCTTGGTACACAGGCAAGGTTGCTGCGGGTACTTGAAAACGGAGAATTTATCAAAGTGGGTTCCTCTAAAGTGATGAAAACCGATGTGCGGGTGGTCACGGCGACAAATGTAAACCTGTTAAAGGCAGTGGAAAAGGGAAAATTCAGGGAAGACTTGTATTACAGGCTTAACACGGTTCCTATTTTTGTACCTCCACTGAGGCAAAGAGGTGAAGACATTATTTTGTTATTTAGAAAATTCACTACTGATTTTTCTGAAAGGTATCATGTGAAGCCCATATCACTTACCGAAGAGGCAAAGTCACGTTTGATTAAGTATCCGTTTCCCGGCAATATCCGCCAGCTAAAAAACTTGGCCGAACAAATTTCCTTATTGGAACAGGAAAAAGAAGTGGATGGCGAGACACTATCGCAATATTTACCCACGGAAAACTCCACACTGCCAATTTCCTATTCAGGTGGAGGCAATTCTCACGGCGAAAGCAAGGCAGATTTCAGCGAGCGGGAAATCCTTTACAAGGTTTTGTTTGATATGCGTAAGGACATGACAGACCTTAAGAAGCTGCTGCTGGAAACTTACCAATCCGGTGGGTTAAACCAAAGCCTTTTGAAGAAACACCAGGATTTGTTTGAAGATGTGGAAAGTCAGCCTTCTTCCTATGATAGGAAAGAACAGACCAGTACAAATTTACCCCTAGTGCTAGACAATATTGGGGAAAAGGAAAGCCAGGAAAGAAACCATACCCCAAAAAGAGAGTATAAAGAGGATATCATCGAAGATATTACCCATGAAGAAGATGAAAGTTCCCTATCCATTGAAAAGAAAGAAAAGGAACTCATTCTCAAAGCACTGAAGAAACACAATAATAAAAGAAAATATGCTGCCATGGACCTTGGAATCTCTGAAAGGACGTTATATAGAAAAATAAAACAATATGATATTCAGGAATAGGTTTATTAGTGTCTTCTCAATGCTGTTGACCGCTTTCTGCCTTTGGTCCTGTAAGGTGGAGTATAGCTTCACTGGCACCACATTAGACTATAATGTAACCAAGACTTTTTCTGTGGAAAATTTCTTCAATGATTCCGGAGGAGGTCCTGCCAATATGGGTCAACTATTCACGGAGGATTTGAAGGATTACTTTCAACGTAACACGCAATTGGAACTGATTAGAGGAAGTGGAGACCTTCAGTTTTTGGGAGCTATCACCAGATATGACATCACGCCACAAGCACCGGTATCCAGTCAAAGCCCCACACAACCTGACAGAGCCGGTCAGATGAGGATCACAATTGGTGTGGAAGTGGAATTTATTAATCTCACTAATGAGGAGGAAAATATGAAAAGAACCTTTTCCTTCTTCCAGGATTACGATCCCAGGAACACTTCCCTCCTTCAGGTGGAAACCGAACTTGTAGAGGTAATCTTTGAAAATATCATCCAAGACGTTTTTACCGCTACTGTAGCAAATTGGTAGTTTGAAATTATTGACTTAACTTTATATCTTACCATAATAAATTAATAGAAGTGGACGCAAAGGAATTTTTGGAACTGATAAAGAACATTGATCATTTGGATCAAGAGAGGTACCGGGAGGCGCTACAGTTGAGCCAAAAGTTCCCCTATTTCCTCCCACCTTTTATTATAGCAGCGAAGCATGAAATCAACTCTTCTAAGGGGTATGCCAATGACAAGCTTCATGATGCAGCCTTAAGGTCCACAAACCGACAATGGCTTAAAGAATTAATAGAAAATCCTTTAGGTAGCTTAATTCAGTTGGAAAAGGAAGGGCCTATTCCTAGTGAAACGAAGGATGATGCACCAATACCCTTGTCAGTTGCCGACAAAGATGATGTTGGGAATACGGTTTTCACTCCTGAAAACCCTTCCCTTTCAGAAGAGGAAGGAAAGGAATCAGGAGAAAAACGGAAAAGAAATGATAGTAGGGAAGATGTATTAAAAAGACTTGAAGAAAACCTGAATAGATTTAAAAAAAAAACTGAAGATGCCGCTGTAAGCTCCCAGAACTTGGAAAGTACAGAAGAAGACGAAACAGGAGAAAGGCTAATAGACTCCATCAAGAAAAAGGAAAAAAAAACGATTAGCGACCCTATTCAGTTACAGCAAAAGGAGCTTATCAAACAGTTTAATAAGAAAAATATCAAGATAGCACCTGCAAAAGGTCAGGAAAACCAGCAAGATCTATCCTTGAACAGTACCCAACCCAATAGTGAAGTGGTGTCCGAACCTTTTGCCAAGTTGTTGGTACAGCAAAAGAAATTAGATGAAGCAAAGGGAATCTATGAAAAATTAATGTTGAAATTTCCAGAGAAAAGAGCTTACTTTGCCGACGCAATTGAAAAAATAGAGAATAAATCATAATACAGCTATGTTTGTAGTGTTAATTAGCATAATCATTATTTTGGCCGTACTACTTGTATTGGTCATATTGGGACAAAATTCAAAAGGGGGCGTGGGTGCTGCTTTTGGAGGCTCAGCCTCCCAAATCATGGGAGTGACAAAAACCGGTAATATCCTTGAAAAGGCAACTTGGGTTTTGGCCATATTTATCCTTGTCCTATCCTTGGCCTCATCCGCCTTTCATCAAACTAGCAGTGGTCCTGAGTTCAGTTCTCCAAACATAGACAACGCCAGGAACCAAATTTTGACTCCTTCCTTTGAGGAAGAGGACAACCTACTACCTATGCCCCAGGAGGGAGAAGGTGAGGAAAATATTTTGGAGCCTATAGAAGAGGAGGAGTAAATTACTGTTTTTTACTTACTTAAAAATTCAAGAGCCTGCCCATCCATGGACAGGCTCTTTCTTTTCCCATTGGCATTTTCCCTAAGCACAAATTTAAGTGTTCGATCTTTTGAAGATCTCGATTAAAATCCCTAAATTGGTGTTATTGTTTCCCAAGAAATTCAATCCAACCTTAACTTTATGTTTGAAAATCATCTTACCTTAGAGGACATTGGTGCAGATCAGTGGCCGAATATTATCTTATGGGCAGCACCAGTAATGTTTTTTCTTGTTTTTGTGGAATGGATAATAAGCCTAAATAAAAATAAAGATGCTTACGATGGCAAGGATTTTCTTGCCGCCTCCACCATTGGTTTTGTTAATGTAGGAATAAGTGCCTTGATCAAAGTAGCTATCTTTGGCATTGCATTGTTCTTTTATAATATTGTTCCTTGGAAAATCCCAGCAACTTGGTGGTCCTTTATTCCTTGTTTTTTTGCTTTGGACTTTGCAAGGTATTGGGCACACAGGGTTGCTCATGAGCAGCGGTTCTGGTGGGCCACCCACGTCACCCACCACAATTCAAAAAAATATAACTTCTCGGTTTCCTTTAGACTTAGCTGGACACAACATATAAAAATTATATTCTTTATCCCTGTGATGTGCATGGGCTTCGATCCATTTGTTTTCTTTATTTGCCATCAAATCGCCGTGTTGTACCAATTTTGGATCCATACCGAATTTATCAAAAAACTTCCGGCTCCTATTGAGTTTTTCTTTACTACTCCCTCACACCATAGAGTACACCACGCCAGCGACGAACATTATCTGGACAAAAACTATGGATCCACCTTTATCATATGGGACAGGATATTCGGCACTTTTATGCCGGAAGGGGAAAGACCAAATTACGGGATCACTAAACCTGTAACTTCCTACAATCCCATTTATTTGGTGTTTCATGAATGGGTGGATATAGTAAAGGACATGAAAAAAGCCGAAAGCTTTTCTGAGGCCTGGAAAATATTGTTTGCTCCTCCTGCAGAGGATGTGATAAAGGCAAGGGAGGAAGCTAGACAAAATGGGATGCAGGAGAATACATCCATTGCTCCTAAGACCGCTCCGACTCCAGTTTTGAATACCAATGAAAACCCCCTTATGGACAAAGAGGAATAAGGAACTGAACATTCCCCTAATCATGCGCTAAAAAAATTAACAACCTAGCAGAGGAATTCGGTCTTCCATGGTAAAACCTTCTTCCTCTACTAGGTTTTTTTTTCACTTACAAACAACTATTTTTTTAATATTTCCTCAATCCGCTTTAACTCGTCCTTAGTAAACTCTAATTTGTTTAGGGCATCAACATTGTCCTTTAATTGAGAAACCTTGCTGACCCCGACCAAAACTGTTGTAATGCGGGGATCTTTTAGCAACCATGCAATTGCCATTTGTGCCAAACTCTGTCGCCTTTCTTGCGCTATGGCGTTCAAACCCTCTACTTTTTGGAGAAGTTCAGGAGTGATGGCATCCATTTTTAGGTACCGGCCGTCCTTTTTGGCACGAGAATCCTCCGGAAAACCACCTAGGTATT
Organism: Pleomorphovibrio marinus; assembly: GCF_003347495.1. Lineage (GTDB taxonomy): Bacteria > Bacteroidota > Bacteroidia > Cytophagales > Cyclobacteriaceae > Pleomorphovibrio > Pleomorphovibrio marinus. The sequence goes on along the minus strand of NZ_QCXY01000006.1, from coordinate 257,693 downwards.
TATTGGTTAATACCCCTTGTTCAAGTGGGGAAAAAGCAATTGACCCTATACCTTCTTTTTCCAATACATCCAAGAGACCATTTTCCACCCAACGATCCAGCATGCTATACCTAGGTTGGTGAATCAAACAGGGAGTACCCATGGCTTTTAGCAATTTGGAGGCCTTGGCAGTTTCTTCAGCACTATATTGGGAGATACCCACATAGAGGGCTTTCCCTTGTCTTACTATCTGATCCAATGCTCCCATAGTTTCTTCTAGCGGGGTGTCGGGATCAGGTCGGTGGTGATAAAATATATCCACATAGTCAAGTCCCATGCTTCTTAGACTTTTATCCAAAGAGGCGATTAAGTACTTACGAGAGCCAAAGTTACCATAAGGCCCTGGCCACATATCCCAACCTGCCTTTGAAGAGATGATCATTTCATCCCGATAGGGTTTAAAATCCTTTGACATAATCCTGCCAAAATTCTCCTCCGCGGCTCCGTAAGGAGGGCCATAGTTGTTGGCCAGGTCAAAATGGGTGATCCCTAGGTCAAATGCCTGCCTTAGCAATTGCCTCTGAATTCTAAAGTCATCGGTGTGCCCAAAATTGTGCCATAGGCCCAATGAAATAAGGGGAAGGTCTATTCCACTTTTTCCGCATCTCCTATACTGCATGCGTTGGTATCTGTCATTTGCGGGTTTGTACATGGGCAAGGGTTCGTGGTCTCTAATATCCATTTGAGAAAATAGTTAGTTGAAGATAATCGAGGCTAAAGTTACTCAGTATTTAGGAGGGCAATAAGTAAATATTATCCTTTTTTGCTTTCTCCAAGTAAGACCTAAGCAAATGTTTTGTCTCCATAACCGGTTTTACGGCTTTCAACTGATTGGTAATATCTCCTTCTACTTGATGTTCTCTATCCACAAAACCAAATGCGGACAAGATCCCATTTTCAAAAAGAAGGGCTACTTCCTCTGATTGATCCCTGCCCTTTTCCTTGATCAGGATCCTGGATCCATCCATGCGCACCTTGTCCAAAAATTGCTGGATACGGGCATTATAACTTTCTGGTAATTCAGCCCCCATACAGGCACCGTTGCATGGTGCCCCCTCTAATCCGAAACATGCCCCCTTTGCCTTTTGAATTCCACAGAGTTTAGGGCAAAGGGAATGATTTTTAACCTGGTCCATTAAAAAATGCCAGGCCTCAGAATGGCTGGAGAAAGTACAAATAGGAACCTGTTTCCCGTTAACTTTGGACACTGTCATGCGTTGGTATCCGTTTTGATCTTCATACAAAAAAATCCCCCACCCGTTGCTTTTAACCTTCAAGGAGCGGTTGTATTTTGGCCATAGCCTTTTGATTTCTAAGGTTTCCAGCAACAAGGCTAAAAACTCGTTGCCCGTAAGCTCAAAAGACACATCATGTATTTCCGTTCTAAGGGCAATTTTCGATTTACCCACGAAGTGTCCTTTAAACCTCTTTTTGATATTGTTGGCCTTACCAACATAGATGACTTGCCCCTTGGCATCATGAAAATAATACACCCCTGTCCCCTCTGGAATGTTTTGGTATATATCCTTACTGATGTTAGGCGGCAAGCTCATTTCTGCCCCTTTGTTTTTAAGGGATGCAAGGATGTTTTGTTCAGGATCGTTCTTAAGCAACTGGCCAAAAAGCAATGCCGTGGCATGGGCATCTCCCATCGCTCGGTGCCTTCCATCTATTTTTATTCCCCTGACTCCACAGATAGCGCCCAAGGAATAGCTTCTGTGACCAGGAAAAATCTTCCGGCTAAGCCGTACTGTACATAGTTTGGAGGGATTGTATGCTATACCTACCTTGATGAATTCTTCTTTAATAAAATTTAAATCAAAATTTACATTGTGGGCAACAAAAACTTTGTCCTTTAGCATCCCATATAGCCGTTGGGCAATATCATTGAAAACAGGGGCATTGGATAGCATGTCTTCATTAATCCCCGTCAACCCCGTGATAAATCCGGGCAAGTTACGTTGAGGGTTTATCAAAGTCTGATAGGTATCGCATATGCTATCCCCATCATAGAGAACCACAGCAACCTCTATGATGCGGTTACCGGAAGAAAATCCACCAGTAGTTTCTATGTCAACAATCGCATACAAAACCCCCAAATATTTAAGTCTAATTTATCAAAGGTGGCTCAAAATAAAAGATTTCAAGCCAAAATTAAGGACATTTTGGTTATATTTCCCGAAAGTATTAAATAGAATTTCATTAGCCAATACAATCCCATCTATGGATATGAAACCGAGCATGACGAGCACATCACACATTGGACTGCCCCGGATAGCTATTGGGGTGATTGTTAGATTCTCCCGAATCGAGTCCCCCGAAGCAAATTCGGGGCAGGCAGGTGCAAGCTGCCTGCCTGACGGTTTACCTGCCGAAGGCATGCCAGTCAGGTGTGACCATTAAAAAACAAATTATAAACCTATGAAATCGAGCCTGTCCTGACGGCAGTCAGGGCATGACGCAAGCGAGGCACGGAGGGATGATTATAGACTACGAGATTCCATATGGCCTTTAAAAAACAAATTATAAACCTATGAAAGAAAAAGCCGATAAATGGCAAATGGAAATTGCAGAGCTGAGCTATTCTTTTGAAAAGACCGTAAAAGGCCTTCCTTTGGAAAAGCTCAATCACAAGCCTTCTCCCAATAGGTGGAGCGTAGCAGAAAATCTAGCGCATCTTATAACTGTCAATTCTTCCTATTTCCCAACTTTCGACCAGATCTTAGAGGGCAGTTATCGCGAGTCATGGCTGGCAAAACTGCCATTAATTCCCCAGAAAACAGGAGAATTATTACTTAAAGCCATGAAGCAGCCTAGAAAGACTAAGACTTTTGGAACTTGGAAACCCAATAAAAGTCTTTACGACGAAAGAATCTTAGAGGCCTTTTTTGACCAACAGCACGAGTTGTCCAATTATATCCAACAATTGGAGTCGAAATTGGAAAAAGATGTTATCATCGCTTCTCCAGTGAGCAATTGGGTGGTTTACCCCCTTTTCCTTGCTTTCGAAATAATTATAGCCCACGAGGAGAGGCATTTGAAACAAATCGAACAAACCTTACTAGCATAGCGCATGGCTACAGAAAAAGAAAAGATGCTGGCAGGGGAACTCTATTTGGCTTCCGACGAAACGTTGGTGAAAGAACGGGTTAGAGCTAGAAAGGCTGTGAAAATGTTTAACGAAAGCGACCCCGAAGCCCTTAAGATGGATCTATTAATAGAACTTTTTGGTAAAACCGGAAAAGACTTCTTTGTAGAACCCCCATTTCACTGCGATTATGGTTATAATATTTTTGTAGGTGATCAGGTGTATTTTAACTTCAACTGCGTAATTCTGGATGTAACTCCGGTAAATATAGGCAATCGCTGCCTTTTTGGCCCCCATGTGCAACTTTATGCAGCCACGCATCCCCTCGATGCTAAGACCAGGGGTACCTTGCTAGAAAATGGCAAACCCATTACCATAGGAGATGATGTATGGGTAGGAGGTGGAGCCATAATTTGCCCAGGAGTCACCATAGGTAGCCGGTCTGTTGTGGCAGCAGGTGCTGTCGTTACCAAGGATGTTCCTTCCGATGTTGTGATGGGTGGAAACCCAGCAAAAATCATCAAGGAACTTTCCATATGATTGGCCAGGTTTTCTTAGGATTACTAGTTTAAATTTGTAATACATATCAGGTAGGAAATTTGCACAGCCAATTCTATGATAGAAAAAGGCCAGTTTTCAGGTCAAATTTGTAAAGTTATAAACGGTCAAAAGCTCACTTTCCTGATGGAAAAGGCTTTATGGCAGGAAGATTTAAGTACCCTTTTAATTGCAGACACCCACTTTGGCAAGGCAAGGCATTTTCGTAAGGGGGGAATACCTATTCCAGAAAACATTCATGAATCCGATTTTGCCCTAATTGCAGAACTCATCCGCACAAAAAAGGCCAGAAAGGTAGTTTTCTTAGGTGATCTTTTTCATAGTGACTGGAATACTCATTGGGGGGTTCTTGAGATGTTCATGAAAGAGTTTTCACAAGTGGGTTTTGAGTTGGTAAAAGGCAACCATGACATTTTAAGGGAGGAAATTTATTCCCAATCCCAACTTACTGTTCATCATCACCCTATCCAGATTGGCTCTTTCCTATTGAGTCATGAACCGGTAAATGCGGTGGGGCTTACCAATATATGCGGTCATCTCCACCCGGGAATACGGCTCAGCGGTAAGGGAAAACAGAGCCTTAGGTTTCCTTGCTTTTACGAATCCGAAGATAGAGTTGTCCTGCCTGCTTTCGGGAGGTTTACAGGAACAATGGAAATTAATAATTATGGGGAAGGAATGGCCTATGCGGTAGTGAGCAAAAATCTTATTCCAATCAATTTGTCATAAAGGTTGGTTAAGTAACGGTTGCTCCTTAATTTTGAAAATTATTTATTTTAGCCATGGCAAAAGTACAAAGAAGGAAAACAAGGTTAGGTAGTTATAAATTCGCCAGCGTACTTTTCAGCATTACATTATCATTGTTTATCACGGGGTTATTCGGGTTAATCATAATTCAGGCCAAAACCTTGACGACTTTGATACGAGAAAATATCGAGGTGCAGGTATTCCTCAACAAAGGTTTGTCATCCAACCAAATAAAGGGGTTGGAGCAAACACTGGGAAAGAAGCCTTACGTGCTAAACAAAGAAGGTAAGGCCATGCTCCATTTTATTTCTAAGGAAGATGCAGCCCAGGTTTTTACTCAGGAGGTGGGCGAGGATTTCACCAAATTCCTTAAAGACAACCCCCTTAGGGATTCGTTTACCTTTTCTTTAGAGGAAAGTTACCAGTCCACTTCAATGATCGAGGAGATTGCCCAGGAATTAACATCCATGGAAGGTGTATTTGAAGTGACCTATATGAGTGACTTGGTGGAGTCCATCAACCAAAACTTGGTCAAGGTGAGCCTTGTACTTGGGGCCTTTATACTTATTTTGATGATAACGGTGATCATACTTATCAATAATACCATACGGTTAGCCTTGTTTTCACAGCGTTTCCTAATACGCAGCATGCAATTGATCGGAGCCACTAAGGGATTTATACGGGGGCCTTTTTTGTGGAGAGCTTTTTTTTATGGAGCTTTAGGGGGTATTATTGCCTCCGGGATGTTGTTCCTTTTAATGGAATATGGCAAGCAAATGATAGAGGGGTTTAACTTGTTATATAATTTGGAGTGGCTTCTCCTGCTTTTTGGGGCGTTAGTTTTGCTGGGTGCCTTCCTTTCCTTATTAAGTACCCTTAGGTCGGTCAACAAATATTTGAAAATGTCCTTGGACGAACTTTATTGAATCATGAAGAAAAACGCATTTCCATTTTCTCGAAAAAATTATCAACTGATGCTTATCGGTCTAGGCATCATCATTTTAGGCTTTACTATCATTGGCTTGGACCGTGAACCGCATGGTTTTGGCTTCATGGGACTTACCCTGGGGCCTATTCTCACTATGCTGGGATTTTTATTTCAATTTTTCGCAATATTTTATAGAACTGAAAAAAAATAATGACTGTTTTTGAAGCAATCATCCTTGGCATAGTCCAAGGATTGACAGAATTTTTGCCTGTATCATCAAGTGGACATTTGGAAATCGCATCGGTAATTTTAGGCAGCCGAAGCCTGCCTGAAGAAAGTTTGATGTTTACAGTAGTGGTACATTTTGCCACCGCTCTAAGTACTATTGTAGTATTCCGCAAGGATATTTTAGAAATATTAAAGGGCTTGTTTCAGTTCAAATGGAATGAGGAATCTATTTTTTCGCTTAAAATTATCCTATCTATGATTCCCGCAGTAGTCGTAGGTGTTTTTTTTGAAGAAGAGTTGGAACAGGTCTTTGGAGGAAAAATTGTCTTTGTGGGTTTCATGTTGCTGGTTACCGCAGTTTTACTTTTCTTGGCCGATAAGGCCAAAAACACAGATAAACCGGTATCTTTTAAAGATGCCTTTTTAGTCGGGTTGGCCCAGGCCGTGGCTATGCTACCCGGGATTTCTCGTTCTGGTGCCACCATATCTGCCTCTGTACTTTTGGGTATTGATAAGGGAAGAGCCGCACGGTTTTCCTTCTTGATGGTTTTGCCTTTAATTATCGGTAAAATCGGAAAAGACTTGTTAGAAGGCTCCTTGGCCTATGAAAACGAGCAATTTGGCACAATGGCCATTGCTTTTGTGGCTGCTTTTGTGGCTGGACTTTTTGCCTGTTCTTGGATGATTCAACTTGTAAAACAAAGTAAATTAACGTATTTTTCAGTTTATTGCTTGGTGGTGGGATTACTTGCCATAATTTCAGGTTTATCGATGTAAGATGGATGAAGGAAAGGTGTTTTTAATAAATAAACCACATGGGTGGACATCTTTTGATGTAGTAAAAAAAGTAAGGAATGCGCTCAAAATCAAAAAAGTTGGGCATGCGGGAACCTTGGATCCGTTGGCTACCGGTTTGTTGATACTTTGCGCAGGTAAGGCCACCAAAAAAATCGAATCGTATCAGGCTCAGGAAAAGGAATATACAGGTACCTTTGTACTGGGGAAAACGACAGAGTCTTTCGATCTTGAAAGAGAAGTAATAGAAGTAGCAGACCCATTCCACCTTAGGGATGAAGATATCATCCGTGCCGCAGAAGCGTTGACTGGTTCTATCTCGCAAATTCCTCCTGCCCATTCGGCCATAAAAAAAGATGGCAAAAGGGCATATTTATCTGCCCGAAAGGGGAAAGAAGTGGTTTTGGAACCTCGGATAGTGGAGGTAAAAAAATTTGAGATCACATGCGTACACCTTCCTGAGGTAGAATTCAGGGTAATATGTTCCAAAGGCACCTATATCAGGAGCTTAGCAAGGGATTTAGGCAGTCTTTTAGGAGTAGGTGCCTACTTGTCCAAATTAGAAAGAACCAGAATTGGGGACTTTGAGTTAAACAAAGCTTATGAATTGCCAGTTTTGATTGATAAAATCAATTCCGAAAAGCATGCAGATTTACGAGGACCTGGATGAAATACCTCACATCCAACACCCAGTAGTAACCATTGGCACCTTTGACGGTGTACACCTTGGCCATCAAAAGATCCTGAAAAGGTTGGGGGAGATCGCCAATGCCATAAATGGGGAAACTGTTTTGGTGACTTTTTGGCCCCACCCAAGGATGGTGCTGAATCCGGAAGGGCACAACATCAAGCTGCTTTCCTCTTTTGAAGAAAAAAAAGCATTACTACGGCAATATGGGGTTGATCACCTAATAAGTATCCGCTTCACCAAAGCATTTTCCCAAACCTCCTCCCAAAGTTTTGTAGAGGATATCCTGATAGAAAAAATTGGTACCCAAAAACTGGTGATCGGTTATGATCACCGATTTGGTAGAGGAAGAGAGGGAAGTTTCGAGCACCTAAAAGCTAACCAGGACAAATATGGATTTGAACTCGAGGAAATTTCAAGACAAGACATAGATAACAATGGAATAAGTAGCACCAAAACCAGAGTTGCGCTGGAATCAGGAGACTTGGATACCGCAAAAGCCTTCCTAGGCAGACCCTATGAACTCTCTGGCACGGTAATTAAGGGAAAGCAAATAGGCAGGTCCTTAGGGTTCCCAACCGCAAATATTGAGGTAGCTAACCCAAACAAGCTAATTCCAATGGACGGAGTATACGTGGTGGAAGTGGAATGGGAAGGAATGCTAAAAGAGGGGATGCTGAATATTGGTAACCGTCCTACATTAAGTGGACAAAACAAAACGGTGGAAGTTCACGTATTCGAATTTGAAGGAGATTTATATGGTAAACAGATAAAAGTCTATTTCCATGACTTCTTAAGAAGGGAAAAAAAGTTCGATGGTTTGGACTCACTGAAGGCCCAATTAGCAAAAGATAAAATTTCTACCATGAGTTACTTCCAACTAAAGCCCAAATGAAATCGAGCCTGTCTTGACGGCAGTCAGGGCATGACCAGGATGACTCACAGAGTTCTAAAAATTGGCATTTACAGAAAGGAAATGACATTTGGTTTCTTGCAGGCCTTTCCTGAGTTTTTTCAGGGGCCGCAACGAACCTGCAACGCTCGTGGAGTGAATTAGTAACTCATCATTGGTAGCAATGATTATATAACACCTGCCTGAAGGCAGTCAGGTGCGAGGTTCCTCCCGATAGCAATCGGGAGGACTGCTAAAAAAACAAACAGATGTAGCAATGATCAATAAGACCATCAAAAATGCCGAAGAAGCTGTGAAGGACATTGGGAGCCATTCTGTGTTGATGTTGGGTGGTTTCGGTCTTTGTGGTATCCCGGAGAATTGCATTGCAGCCCTGCTGGAAAGACCCTTGAAGGGACTAACCTGTATCTCCAACAATGCCGGTGTGGACGATTTTGGCATAGGTCTGATGTTGAAGGAGAAAATGGTCAAAAAGATGATCTCCAGCTATGTGGGAGAAAACAAGGAGTTTGAGAGACAATTACTTTCTGGAGAGCTGGAAGTGGAACTCATTCCACAAGGCACTCTGGCAGAAAGGATTAGAGCAGGAGGAGCGGGTATTCCTGCCTTTTTTACACCTGCTGGTGTGGGTACAGAAGTGGGAGAAGGTAAAGAGATCAGGGAATTTGACGGCAAATTATATTTGCTGGAAAGGTGGTTGAGGGCTGATTTCTCCCTGGTGAAGGCCTGGAAAGGAGACACAGCCGGCAATTTAATCTATAAGGGAACAGCACGCAATTTTAATCCTATGATGGCTGCGGCCGGCAGAATAACCATTGCAGAGGTGGAAGAGTTGGTACCTGCAGGAGAATTGGACCCTAATGCCATTCATACACCTGGTATCTACGTGAAATATATTTTTCAGGGCAGCAATTATGAGAAACGAATTGAGCAAAGAACCATAAGAAAGACCTAAAATAACCCGAAAGTACCTATGCTAAGCAAGGAAAAAATCGCACAACGCATTGCAAAGGAGATCAAAAACGGTCAGTATATCAATCTGGGGATAGGCATCCCTACCCTAGTTGCCAACTACATACCCGATGAACTTGAAGTTGTACTTCAAAGTGAAAATGGATTGTTAGGAATAGGCTCCTTTCCTACAGAGGATCAAGTAGATGCTGACCTCATCAATGCCGGGAAACAAACCATAAGCATGGTAAAGGGCTCAGCACTTTTCGATTCTGCGGAATCATTCGGAATGATAAGGGGCGGCCATGTGCACCTGACTATTCTAGGTGCCATGGAGGTCTCAGAAAATGGAGATATTTCAAATTGGAAAATACCAGGGAAAATGGTAAAGGGCATGGGAGGGGCAATGGACTTGGTATCTGCTGCCAGGCAAATCATAGTAGCGATGCAGCACTGTAGTAATGAGGGTAAGTCCAAACTTCTTAAGGAATGCCGATTGCCCATTACCGGAGTAAAATGTGTAAGAAAAATAGTCACTGATCTGGCGGTTTTGGAAATCTTGCCAGAGGGAGGCTTTAAATTGATTGAAAGGGCACCAGGAGTGTCTGCTTCTACTATCCAGGAAAAAACGGAGGGTAAATTGATCATTCCCTCAGAGGTGCCTGAAATGGAATTCGAATGATTTTTTGGTGGATAAGGAGCCATTTCCCTTTTCTTTATTAATTTTGCCCCTTGAAATAGGTACACATGAAAAAATCAGAGATAAAATTTAGTGTTGCACTGGACGAAAAAAACCTTCCTAAATCCATAGAGTGGGAAGCATCCGATAAGGAAGAAGAAGGTTTGGAGTCCACAAAGAGTATCAGCCTAAACGTATGGGACAACCTTAACCACAGTACCTTAAGGATAGACCTTTGGACAGATGAAATGTCTGTGGTGGAAATGAAAAGGTTCTACATTGATATTTTAAGCGGTATGGCACAAACCATCCTTAATAGTACGGGAGACGAATATTATTCCGAAGAAATAAAAGAGCTTTGCGACAGATTGGTAAAACATGTAAATGAGGAAAATCAAAAATCTGATGGACAACCTTAATTGGTTTGTCTAGAAAAGTAACTTTTTTTTCCTCATTTTAAAAAAAGAAAGAGGTGGCCTGATTGTTTTTTTATGGATTCCTGCTTCAATCCCATGTCTTAATTCAAGATTTTTTAATTTTATTAAAAATTATCCTATTTTTAACTATCAAACACTTATATTTTACGTTTAATCCATATTAATGCAAGAGTTTTCTTTGATTGCATAATTCAAGGAACTCTGTTTTGACTATCAAATGGTAGGGTGATAATAGGTATGGCTCTAGAGTCATTATTGTGATGTTTGCGTAAGTATCATATTTAACCCAAAAACCAATGATAAACTATTACCAAAAGTATTGCTCGGTTTTAGCCCTGATAGCTCTATTTTCTTTCAATTATCCTCAAAAAGGATATACCCAGGAACAGGTAACTATTTCAGGTAGCGTAATAGATGCTGATACTAATGACCCTCTTATTGGTGTGAATATCCTGGTGAAAGGTAAGGTAATTGGTACCATAACCGATCTCAACGGGAACTTCAGCCTTAGGGTCAATCAGGCCCCTCCCCTGACCCTGGTATTTTCCATGGTGGGCTTCGCCACTCAAGAAAGGAATATTACCGAAACTAGTGTAAGTAACTTAGTCGTTAATCTGGAGGAACAAACTTTGCTTGGACAGGAGGTAGTGGTTTCAGCCTCCCGAGTGGAAGAAAGTATTCTTCAATCCCCGGTATCTATCGAGAAGATGGACATTTTGGCCATACGGGAAAATGCCAGCGACAGCTATTACAAGGCCATTGCAAACCTTAAAGGGGTGGATATGACGGCTTCCTCGATCAATTTTCAGATTTTGAATGCCAGGGGGTTCAATTCCACCGGAAACACCCGCTTTGTGCAGCTTATCGATGGAATGGATACCCAGGCTCCAGCACTTAATTTCCCCATAGGCAATCTCAATGGACCTTCGGAACTGGATGTGGAGAGTGTGGAGTTTATCCCTGGTGCTTCCTCGGCCTTGTACGGACCCAATGCCTTCAACGGTATCTTGCTCATCAACAGTAAAAGTCCTTTTGAATACCAGGGCTTGAGTGCCTATTATAAGCAGGGGTTTAACCATTTTGGAGGTAGACCCGGGGAACCCAGTTCGCCACAACCTATGTATGAGGGCTCCCTTCGCTATGCCAAAGCCTTCAACAATAAGTTTGCATTTAAAATCAGTGCTTCCTTTATGCAAGCAGAGGATTGGTACGGCACAGACCAAACAGACCTCAATGTTGCGGCACAGGGTGAATTACCTTTTAATCCAGGACAAAATAGCGTCCATGTCTTTGGGGACGAAGTTTCCAACAACATCGGCTTGTTAAGGAACGTCGCTGCGATACAGCAACAAGCCAATGCGTCGGGTTTGGGGGGCTATATTTCCAGCATTCCCGATCAAGTGGTTTCCCGAACTGGCTATGATGAACGATACTTGGTGGATTATGGGGCTAAAAACTACAAGTTGAATGGCGCATTGCACTACAGGGTAAGTGACAGGGCAGAATTATCCTACACCCTAAACTACGGTTCTGGCACCTCGGTTTATACCGGTGCCCAGCGCTATTCCCTAAACAATTTTGAAATTAGCCAACATAAATTGGAGTTGAAGGGAGATAACTTTTTCTTAAGAGGATATACCACAAGGGAAAATTCGGGGGACTCGTACATTGCCGATTTGACCGGGGTAAATATCAACAGTGCATGGAAGGACAACGCACAGTGGTTTGGCGAATACACTCTTAACTATATGGGTGCTCTGGCGCAACAGCAAGTGGCTCCAGGAGGCATGGGTAATCCTTCCCAACAAGCAGCCGCTCACCAATTTGCCCGATCCCAAGCCGACCAGGGAAGGTTCCTGCCAGGAAGCCCAGAATTTAATAATGCAGCAAATGAGATACGTTCTGATTTCATTCCTGGAGGATCCTTGTTTAATGACCAGTCCAGGATGTATATGGCCGAGGGGCAGTACAATTTCAAGGAGGAAATCGACTTTATGGATCTCCAAGTGGGTGCCATGTATAGAGTGTATGACTTGAGATCCAATGGAACCATTTTCGCAGACGTGGAGGGTAATGATATCACAGTCACCGAGGTGGGTGGATTTGCGCAAGGGTCCAAGCGGGTATTGGACGACAAGCTTAAGATTACTGGATCTATTCGATATGACAAAAATGAAAATTTCCAAGGGCAATTCAGTCCAAGAATTTCAGGCGTATATACTGAAGGGAACAGTAATTTCAGGCTTTCTTACCAAACAGGATTCAGGATGCCGACTACTCAGGCCCAGCATATAGACCTCAATGTGATTTCTGCAAGACTTATTGCTGGCTTACCCTATTACAGGGAAAAATACAATGTTTTTGAGAATGCCTATAGCCTCACCTCGGTGCAAAGGTATATTGAAGCTGTTGGCGCGGGGGAAAGTCCCGTCTCCGCAACTGCCACCGGTCATCTGCAAAGGGTGGAATCCTTACCGGACTTGCGCCCGGAACAAGTGAGATCTGTAGAGGTAGGGTATAAGGGATTACTTGCCCAAAACAGGTTGTTGATTGATTTTGCCTATTATTACAATATCTTTAATGACTTTATTTCTCAGACAGCTATAAGAAAGGCAACAGGACCTGTTTTTCCCGGCGCATCCCCAACTACTGAACAAGGAGCCTTGAACGCCATCAATGCTCCCTCCCTATTGACGCCAGTCACTATTCCTGGTCAGGAAAACACCTTTCAAACCTATACCAATATTGTAGACCAAGAAGTAAGGGCACATGGTGCCGCTTTAGGGCTCACCTATAACCTCCCCAAAAATTACACTATCAGTGCCAATTACAATTACAATAAGCTGATCACCGAACTGGATGAGGGTTTTTTGTCCGAATTCAACACCCCTGAGCACAAAGGCAATATTATGTTTGGGAACAGAAAACTAACCAGAAATCTGGGTTTTAATCTTTCCTATCGCTACCAGACAGCCTTTAGATGGGAATCTTCCTTCGCCCAAGGAGACGTGCCTGAGGTACACAATATGGATGCCCAGGTGAGCTATAAGGTAAGTAGCTTAAAATCAATCGTGAAACTTGGCGGATCCAACATCTTCAATAACAGGTACATCCTCAACTTCGGGGGACCTACTATAGGGGCTATCTATTACCTGTCTATCACCTTTGATGAATTGTTAAATTAAAAGGCCAAAAGAAATGAGAACTATAAAACAATTACTGCTCTCCCTCCTATTGATTTTGGCGTTTGCTTGTCAATATGAATTTCCAGAGGACCTGACACCTGCTCCTAGCCAAGGAGATGCGGATTTCTCCAAAATGGTAAGTATAGGGTCTTCGATAACTGCTGGGGTAATGGATGGTGCCCTCTACAACCGTTCTCAACGAAATTCATTTGCCGTTATCCTTGCCAATCAAATGAAGCAAGTGGGGGGAGGTCCATTTAACAACCCCGACATCAATGCAGAGGTAGGTTTTTTTAGTCCAGGTCCAGAGGGGGTAGTTTTGGGAAGGTTAATTTTGAGACAAAACCCTGCAACAGGACAAACCCTACCAAACCCCATAATTCCCGGAGACCCTTTCACCCCATTTGAAGGGGATAAAGCTATGCTCAATAATTTTGGGGTAAACAGAATCTCCTTGGCAACTTCCATGATGCCAGAAGTGGGGGATGTTTCACAGCCTCAGCATCCTGCCTTTAACCCAGAATATGCACGGTTTGCAAGCGATCCAGGAAATAGTACCTTAGTAGGGGATGCCGCAGCGGCACTTTCCGATGGAGGAACGTTTTTTACTTTTTGGCTGGGCAAAAATGATGTGTTGGGGTATGCACTCACCGGAGCAGCAAACCCCCAGCTATTAACTTCGGATGAGAATTTTACCCTAATGTACAATACCGCTCTTAGTAGGATGCTTACTGCAAACCCAGAAGCAAAAGGGGCTGTTGGTAACATACCATCACTCAATGTTTTACCCTATTTCAACTTAGTGCCATGGAATGCAGTACCCTTGAGTTCCGGGCAGGCTACTGCGGCAAACCAAGGTTTCCGAGAATATAATGGGGGACTGGAGCAGGCAGAGGGGGCAAACCTTATAAGCTCAGAAGAGCGGGAACTAAGGACGGTTCAGTTTCAACAGGGGGCAAATGGTTTCCTTATGGAGGATGAGACCCTTACTGACTTATCTGGTTTAGGATTACCTTCCATACGACTGAGTAATGCCGGAGACAGAGCCACTTTACCCCTTTCCCAGGTTCTTGGTCAACCTGTAGACGGAAGCCCTACTGCTATTTTTGGTGTTTCTGTACCTGTTGGAGATGAATATGTGTTGATTCCTACGGAGCAAGAAGAGATTTCCGGTAAAGTAAACTCCTTTAATGCTATTATTCAATCTGCTGTACAAAGCCATTCCGACCGACTGGTTTTAGTAGATATTAATGGTTTGTTCAACCAAGTGGTACAAGGAACTGTAAGCGCAGGCGGAGTGGCACTTACTGCAAGCATAGCCCCTCCAAATGGTGGGCTCTCGGTAGATGGCGTACACCCAAATGCTCGAGGAAGTGCGTTCATAGCAAACCATTTCATTGAGGCTATCAATCAGAAGTGGAATGCAACTATTCCTAAAGCCAACCCCAACGAATTTATGGGGAACGACCTTCCTCGGTAGTAAAATGGTGGGGGAAGTGAAATTTCCTACCCCCACCTTATTATTCGAATTCACCCTTCCTTTTTTCCCATACTTCCTCAATTTCCATCTTCTGGGTATGTTCGGTAGGCATAAAATCCTTATTCGCTTTTCGTATATTCATAAACCCAGAAAGCTGGCCAAAAACGAAGAGAGGGATTTTCGGAATAACTAATAAAACCGACTTTGGGGTTCGGTTAAGCAACAATATTAAAAGAAATCCAGCAGCGAACAGGCACAAAGCAGCAAATAGAAGCAATCCATATATGGGTGCGACAACTAGGGTAACTATTAAAAGGGCCAAACTCATGCCTACCAAAACTACCATAGGCGGCATCAAAACAACTATTGCAAAAAAGGTCAAGTTCCAATCCAATGACAATAACCCCTTGAAAAAAGCTCCCAAAGCGTCTTTGCTATGCCTAAAGTAACTGTTCAACCACCTGCCCCTTTGTTTGCCGATTTGATGAGCTTGGATGACTTTTTCGTCAAAGACCACAGCCTTGGAAGCATAGGCTATTCTTTCACCTTTTTGCACCATTTGAAGTTGAAGGGACTTATCCTCAGACACTACCACTCCTTTTGCATTTAGTTCCTCCATTTCTTTCCTTAAATTCTCCTTATACAATTTTTTTTCTATGGACATTCCAGAACCTGCTATGGTAGATGAGGATCCAAGAAGAAATGGAGTGGCTCTAACGGAATAATCGTAATAGTATTCTCCCAAAGCATCTAAGGCAGCAAAAGTGCTATCAACATTCTTAGCTATTCTCTTTCCTTGTACCAGGTTAAAACCTTTTTGGTGCCATGCGGCAATCTCGTTTAGAAAATGGTGAGGAACCAAGTTATCAGGATCAAATACTGCCACATGCGTAACCCCGGGATCCATTTCTTCAAGAGCATAATGAAGCGAAGCAACCTTGCTATTAAGGGGGGAACTTGGCTGAAGGAGGTGTAATTTATTGTTTTTAACCTCTATTGGTTGTCCCATGCAGGAATCTGCTACCAGGTAAATTTCAAAATCAGGATAGTTTTGCTTCAGCAAAGCCCTGACCAAAGGCCATGTCATACTTAAATCTTTGTATGCCGTGATGACACAGGCAAAACAAACCCTATCCAAGTTTTTGCTATTAACAGGTTTAATGGTTTTTGCCAAAACAGTAGCCCATATAGCGGTGATTATGGGGAAAAAAAGGTAAAAGGCACATGCGAAAATTAAGATTTGGAGAATTATCAAAGGAATAAAAATTTAAGTTTCAATTATGCGATGAAAATAATATTTTTATGCTGCTTATTCCCTATTTTTAGTCTAATTTTTATTTATTTCTATCAAGGCAGCTTTACATGCATAAATTAAAAGAAATCCCTTTAGTAATGGTGAGTATGTCCAGGTGGGATGGGGATTTTTCTTCAGCTTCGTGGTCTTTAGCTAAAACATTTGCCAAGAACCAGCCCGTAATTTATGTGGACTACCCATTTACATTTTCGGATTATTGGAGGGAAAGGAATCTTCCCAGATTAAAAACCAGGAAAAAAGCGTTATGGAGAAAAAAGGGAGCTTTAAAAAAGCTGGATCAGTATCAAGGTGAACTTTATGCCTTGACTCCTCCACTTATGATACCAATAAATTGGCTGCCTGAAGGAAAAGCTTACAGGTTTTTTTCCAATATCAACGACAATTGGCTTGCCAATTCGATTACCCTTGCCCTTCACAGCTTGGGATTTAGTAGTTGTGTTTTTTTCAATTCATTCAACCCGCTTTACCTCTCCCAACCATCAGGGAAACTGGATTTTCAATTCTACATTTATCAATCTAGGGATAATATCAGGGGGCTTGAGCCTTATTTGAGAAAACACGGCACCCAAGCCGAAATTATTGCCATTCAGCAAGCTGATTTGAGTATTGCCACTTCCAGACAACTTCAGAAAGACCTAAGTTCACTTTCCGGAAAAGAAGTGGCTTATATCCCGAACGCCGCAGATTTCGACAACTTCAAGAAAGCATATTTAGGAAAACCTCCATTACCGGATGAATTAAAGGAAATCCCTGGTCCATTGATTGGCTATACAGGTAATATTTGTCATAGACTGGATTATGACCTCATCAAAGCCATCTGTCTGGCTCACCCTGAGAAAAACCTAGTAATGGTTGGCCCCAGAAACCATTGGAAAAGCACCACCATTGATTTGGATGAAATAGACAATTTACACTTTGTGGGGCCAAAAGCAATCGAAGAATTGCCCAATTATCTTGCCCACTTTGACTTGCTCATCCTACCCTTTTTGTGTAATGAAGTGACAAAAAGCATTTACCCTCTTAAGATCAATGAATATTTGGCTTCGGGAAAACCAATTGTTGCCTCACCTTTCTCAGAAGATATAAAGGATTTTGGTGAATTCATTACTCTGGCAAAAACACCAAAGGAATTTGTAAAAGGTATAGAGGACGGAATAATAAACGATACCTCAGAAAAAAAAGAAAAAAGACATCAAATAGCTGCCCAAAACACGTGGGAATATAGGGTGAAATGTCTGTGGGAACTGGTGGATAAAACAAGATAGCAATTCAGTGCCTGCAATGCTATACATTTTCACTTTGGAAAAGTGCTGGAATGGTTCTCAGGATGATTTTAAAATCGAACCAAAGGCTGAAATTTTTTACATAATCATTGTCCAAGCTCAACCTCTGATCCTCAGACATCTCTCCTCTCCCTCTTTTTTCTACTTGCCAAAGTCCCGTGATGCCTGCGGGGCCTAAAAAACGAAGTGAATATTTATCGGTGGTGATTTTTTCAGCTTCATATAAGGGAAGCGGCCGATTTCCCACCAAAGACATATCTCCCTTGAGAACGTTCCAAAGCTGAGGCAGTTCATCTATGCTGGTGTTCCGAATGAATTTGCCTACCTTAGTAATTCTCGGGTCATCCTGGATTTTGATAAAAGCCACATCCTTATTGGTCGCCTTTCTTTCCTTGTAAATTCTTTCACAGACCACATGATTGTCGTCATACAATGGCTGAAGACATCCTCCACCCGCCTGTTCACACCATTCACATAATTCCCTCACCACTGCCTTTTCGTTAACCTCCTTGGGTGAATTCGCGGTATTGTACTGATTTAGGTGCTTTAAATTTTGCAATTTTGCATCAGCACCAGTATACATAGATCGTAATTTGTAAAACTTGAATATCGTATATCCAGTGCCCACCCTGTAGGAATAATAAAAAATGGGTCCTTTAGATTCGATTTTGATTAAAATCCCAATCACTAGTAGTAATGGGGACACCAATAGCAATACCAAACCAGAACCAATAATATCCACAAGACGCTTCAACAAAGGGATTTTATATGGCTTTAATTGAAAGTCCGATTTTTTGTTGTTTTTCCTAAAGGCTTGGGGATGTTTCAGCGTAAAGGCTATCCTGTATTTTAAATGCTTTTCCTCCATGGGTTGGGCAAATACATCCACAACCCCCTCTTGAAGACAATCCTTGAATTGTTCAGTTTCTAATTTTGGTACGATTAGAAAAAAAGGAATTTGGCCAAACCCCAATTCATTGACCGTTTTTTTTAGCGGAAGGCCATGAATATCCCTCACTGCAGCGGCACTAATGATCAAATCAGGATGGATTTTTTTATGGACCAATGAATTATATAGTGCCACCCCATTGCTAAAGTTAATCAGATGATAGGATCCCTTAAGCAGCTTTCTAATCTCCTCAGCTAACTTTTGGTCTTCCGCTACAATAGCAATTGTACTTAGGTTGCCCTCCATTTATGCATAGGAAAATTTTCCAACTCTTCGGAGTATAGAATTTATTCTTGCCTCTAATTCCTTAGGGTTAAAAGGCTTGACCATAAAATCATCAGCCCCAGCATTTAAAATTTCAATTTTTTTCTCAGAGGATTCTGTTGCAGACAACATGATCACAGGTATCGATGAAAAAAAGCTGCTGGAATTTAAAAATTTCACAAAACTTTCCCCATCTATATCTGGCATATTCAAATCACAGATGATGACATCCGGAATGTTCCCATCTTGCATCCAAGAAATAGCATCTTCCGGTTTATTATAAACCTTAACATTAAATTTTTCTTTGAAATAATGTTGAATGATTAGAAGAACGGAAGGTTCATCATCAATTGCCAATATTTTCAATTCCGATTTCATGGCTCTTTACCGTAGGTGACAAAAGTATTACTCCTCAAATATAACTTAGTTTACTTAAAAACAGTTAAAAAAAATATATTTTTTCGAAATAATTTAAATGACAATACCGTAAAATTAGAACAGAAAGTGTATTTTTTTATAAATTACAAAATATTATATTTAAAAGACGTTTTAATAAAGATCAAATCCAGTTAGTAAATTTGATACCGAAAGGGCATTTTAGCCCATTTCAGTAAGTGTCTTTTCGAAATAAGATATGGTTTTGTCCAGCCCTTCCTTAAGTTGCACTTTAGGCTCCCATTCCAGTTCTTTTTTTGCCAAATCAATAACTGGTTTCCTTTGCATAGGATCATCCTGCGGTAAAGGCATAAACTTCAACTTGCTCTTAGAACCTGTTAATTCAAGTACGTTCTTGGCAAGTTCCATCATGGTAAACTCCACCGGGTTGCCTATGTTCACAGGGCCTGTGAATCCTTCCCTACTCAACATCAATTTATGCATTCCTTGAATTAGATCATCCACATAACAAAAACTCCTGGTTTGTTTTCCATCCCCAAAAATGGTGATATCCTTACCTTGAAGTGCCTGAACGATAAAATTACTCACCACCCTACCATCAAATGGGTTCATTCTAGGCCCATAGGTATTGAATATCCTCATAACTTTGATGGAAAGTTTATTCTGCCTATGGTAGTCAAAAAAAAGTGTTTCTGCGCACCGTTTCCCTTCATCGTAACAAGCCCTAGGGCCTGTCACACTAACACTTCCCTTATAGGATTCAGGTTGTGGGTGAATCTCAGGATCCCCATATACCTCACTAGTACTTGCCTGAAGGATTCTAACTTTCAAACGCTTGGCTAGGCCTAACATGTTGATAGCGCCAATCACCGAGGTTTTGGTGGTTTGGACTGGATCAAATTGATAATGTATAGGACTAGCTGGACAAGCCAAATTATATATTTCATCCACCTCTACGAAGAGTGGCATGGTAACATCATGTCTAAAGAATTCGAAATTCTTGTTATCCAAAAGATGGTGGATATTTTTCCTTCTTCCAGTAAAAAGGTTGTCTACACATAATACCTCGTTACCTTCCTCAAGCAACAAATCGCAAAGGTGGCTCCCTAAAAATCCAGCACCCCCTGTCACTAAAATCCTTTTCATTATTTGGTGGTTTAAAGAATAAATATTTAAAATAAAATGGCGGCTATTAACAATTCTATCACTCAATTACCCAAATTATTGCCTTCAAAAGTAATCATTATTTATTATTCAAAACACGGTTTGGCGGTAATTTCTAAAAAAAAACAAAAAGCCTTTATGCCTACAAAAAATTACATTTAATTGTGAGTTATTAAATTAAACCACCGAATTCCATGCCTGAAGAGGTTTGTGGTTTCGGTGCAAGGAAATTTCCACCTCTCTTAAAAATTGAAATAGAATATTGAAAATTGATAGTACCTTTATGCTTTAGTTCAACGATTATAACTCAAATTAACAATGAAGATTCAGATATTACCAATGCTTCTGGGGTTGTGTGTTTTCTGCACAGTCCATCTACAGGCCCAATCAGGAAAAAGGGAACTGTATGAATTAAAAACCTACCACATCAAAAATGCAGATCAGGAAAAAATGCTTGATGAATACTTACAGCAAGCCTATATCCCCGCCGCAAATCGCCAAGGCATCCAAAAAGTCGGAGTATTCAAACCTAGATCAACAGAAGAAGATGCGGGTAAAATGGTGTACGTTTTCACCCCATTTAAAAACCAAAAAGCCTACTTTGAATTTGAAGGTAAGCTTCAAAAGGACAATAACTACCAGGAGAAAGGCAAGTCCTATATCCATGCCGCCCACGACAATCCTCCATATGAACGCATAGAAACGGCACTTTTATTGGCTTTCTCCGGTATGCCTGCCTTCAAGGAATCCAAGGTCTCTGGCCCTAAAAAAGACAGGGTTTACGAACTTAGAAGTTACGAAGCAGCTACTGAAAGGCTATATAGACAAAAGGTTAAAATGTTTAACCAAGGAGAAATCGATATTTTCGACAAGTTGGATTTCAACCATGTCTTTTACGCGGAAACCTTGGCAGGAGCCAATATGCCGAACCTTATGTACATGACTACATTCGAAAACATGGACACGCGAAACGAGAAATGGAAACAGTTTGGAGCTGACCCTGACTGGGAAGCAATGAAAGACTTGGAGGAGTACAAAAATACGGTTTCCAAAAATGACACCCGCTTATTATATCCAGCGGACTATTCGCAACTATAAAAAGAAGTTTTCTTTTTCTTTAACAGTTTGTGAATCAATCTCTTAATACAGGGGCTTCTTAATGGTCTTGCTACACAATCTACCCCATCAGGGTTAATCCTTATCTAGGTTAACCTTGATGGGTTTTTTAATCGTTTTTGAGCCCTCCTTAAACAGATTATTTACCTTGCATTCTATAAAAAACAAACCAAATAAGATTTCCTTAAACTTTAATATAAATTCGCTTCTTATCCATGAGGAACCCAATTAGCCAAATAAGCAGCATAAAGGCCACCGAAAACAAAAAAGAAGCCAAATTTAGGGGTAGGAAAGGCGCGAAAAGATTTTCAAAAATATAAACTTTAGACATTACCCCTCCGATATAAATTACCATCATGATTCGGGCCAATACACCGGATAGCACATACAAGACAAGGGGATTCCTACCATAAACTTCAAAGAAATAAGCCCAGGATTTCAATTGAAACACCTCCAGTAGGCAAATCAAAATAGCCAAAATCCCAGTGGACCAACCTATAGTGTACAACACAAAACTACTTGTCCAAATTTTCTTGTTTATGGGAAAAAATGGATCCCACACCAACCCAAGAAGGATTAGGATTAGTCCTGTGGCAAAAAGCATATAAGCGGCCTTTTCTTTCGATGTGATACGCTGAAGATAGATTCCTACTAAATATCCTCCTAACACATTTACAGTAGCAGGTAATGTACTCAATAACCCTTCTGGGTCAAAAGGAACCCCCTCCCCTTTATACAAATGAGCTTCACCAATTACCCACAGATCAAATTTTCTTGCTGCATTGCCCAGCAAAGCAAAGGGGTCTTCCCCCTCCCCAAACCAATACATGATTCCCCAATAACCCATTAAAATAGCTATTATGATAAGGATAGTTAATCGCTTTGTGGTAAAGCGAATAAGTAAAGCTGCTAAAAAGTAGCATAGGGCAATCCTTTGTAGAACTCCCATCCACCTTATGCTTCCTAGATCTATAAGTTCATATTGTCCATCTACTACCCTGAAAAACGGGAACATTCCCAATAAAAAGCCTATGGAGAAAATAATTAATGCCCTTTTTCCCACTTTACTGAAAAAAGCACCGTTGGATTTCAGTTTAAACTTTGCCATGGAGAAACTCATGGCGTTTCCTACTACAAATAAAAAAGAAGGGAAAACCAAATCGGTAACTGTGAAACCATGCCAAGAAGCATGTTTCAAAGGTTCATATACCGCAGACCAAGAACCGGGAGTGTTTACCACCACCATCAGAGCTATTGTCAATCCCCTTAAGACATCCAAGGACTGGTATCTTTGGGTGGTAGAAAGCAAGTCATTGGGGGGCATTCTGTTTTACCAAATTAGACCTACAAAATTCTCTTTTTCAAATACCTCAACAAAAGTTACCCAAGGCTGATCAACCTCCTTTTCAGCCGAGGGATCAGCCAGGTACTTTTCCAGCCCATCCAGAAAAACGTCTGCCCCAGACCATACTGTAACCATTACTCCCTGAAACCTATCTTTCATTTCAGAGGTATTGTGGTTTCGGAAAGTAACCATATCCTCAAGCTGTTGAACCCCAACCTGCGGCTTGTTCCAGGAGCAGGAAATGACATCCAAACCCTTAGCCGCAAAAATAACAGGTGTCTGTATAGGTGAATTATAATGCCAATCACAAATCATCACTTCCTTGGGAATCAAGTCAATGGCCCTATGTGTATTATTCATACTGCCTTCCCACATCCCAATTCCGGTACGTTTCCCATCAATCAATCTATCTCCCCAAATCCACAACCTTCTTCCTTGGAGGTCTAAATGGTTCTGAATTTTAGTGACCTCACCTGCAAAAAGTTCGGCCTTGTCCAATCCCCCACATCTAGGGCATTTATCATCACCAATAAAGAATACTTCATCCATGCCGGCATGAAAGTCGGAGGTTTCAAAGGCCTCACAAAGCTCATCCACCAATGCGAAAACAACCTCATGGACTTCAGGATGTAAGGGGCAATAACTCTTACAATAAAGGCCATCTTCATTTGGCCATTCATAGTTTTCTGGCATTTTAACATGGGGGGTTTCATCAAATTCCGGATATTCTTTCAGTAAATTGCCCAAAGTGCCCGCCCAGGATTGGTGTCCTAAAAGATTGATCTGTGGAACTACCTTTATTCCATGTTTTTTTGCAGCCATTTTTATTTTATCCACATCCCCCTTGGTTAAGGGATTCTCATCCTGCAGCTCTGGGTGGGACTGGAATGCATAATTGAAATCAACACGGAGAACCAGTGTATTTATACCCCTTGGGCCAAGTTCCTCCTCCATAAACTTTACAAATCGGTCAAGCCCATCAGAATTAGGAGCCGCAATGGCAAAACCCTTTACGGGTAAATCCTGCGAAAAAGAAGTGAAACTTAAAAAAAGGAATAACGAGCTTAACAATAGTTTCATTTTTTCCGATAGTGTTCTCATGATGAGGAGGTTTGGGTGATTAATAAAATTTTTAAATTTCAATAAGTCAAATATCACAGGAATATCCAAGTTTTGAAAACCGAATATCACAATTAACATTGGATTTTGGCTAATTTCTAAAAAGGTCAAAGCCCTATACTTTTAACCTTATCTTCACTTTTTCCAAAAGTCCAGTCACCAAAATGATACCTATTGCGTAAAAGAGGGATTTAATAATTCCCACTCCACCAGTCCTAAGCCATATGGGAAGATATAAAGCTGATAGACTCAACAATGCATAATGCACATAAGGCAATAAGTAACAGGTCAGGGTGCTGGTACCTGCTGGCTTTATGAAATCAAACCATGATTTTTTGCCCTTTAACTCCACGAGCCAAATCATTGCTCCGTATACAGCCATACTTATACCCAAACATATCCAAACCCAAGAAGGGGAAGATCCAATTTTATGGATACCCCAGATAGGTCTGGTGATTAATCCCAGTACTACCGATAAAAGCGCCCCAATAAGCAGGAATATCCAAAACCTGTTTCTATAGTTGGTGGAAAACCATTCCCTGAAATAAATGGAAACAATAACCCCACCCATGCAACTCACTGGTGTAGCACCATTATCGATTAGCCAAATATAAGGTCGAATAGTGCTAAGAAATCCTAGGAAACCCGATTTCTCCATTACATGAAAACTCACCAGGAGCAGGAAACTCATCCAAAGCGCATTTTTGTTCTCCTGGCAAATCAAATAAATCAAACTTACAATTAGATAACCCCAGCCAATAAGTCCTAAGATTCCCCACCATTTTGGACGCATCCAGGTAGGTTCATCCATTGGACCGCCTTGGTAAATGGCCGCAAGACCTATTAAGAGTACTATCCCTAAACCCTGAAGGTAGGGTTTAAATTGAACCTTCTCCCATCTGGAATAATCCATCCAAACCAGAAAGAAACCTATGGTAATCAGTATCTGCCAAGCCGGCTTTGGCAATAAAGCCAATTCACTGTTATAGGATTCCAAGTTGACATGGAAAACCCCCATAATAATCAGGGCGAGGGATCGAATTACTATGTGTGCAAGGATTTGAGTATCGCTATCCCCCTTACTTTTTCTATTGGATATAGCATATGGAATAGATAGCCCTACGATAAACAAAAAAGCGGGAAATACGACATCGGCGAGTCCCAGCCCATCTACGCCTGCGGGCACATGATCCAGCCATTTGGGAGTCTCTTGGAGCGTCCAAAGGTCATTGACAAATATCATCAGCAACATAGTAAGGGCCCGATATACATCTATAGCATGTAACCGAACCCTTTTTTTTGGTGCCTTTTCAAATACAGTGTTACTCCCCGTCATTGCCTAGTTTCTCTGAAAATCATCCTGTACCCTTACAATGTCATCCTCGTTGGAAGGCTGCGTGGGGTCTGTATGCATCCATATCTCAGCCACTATCCCCCAGTCATCAAGGCCAACCAGCCTATGCCGTTGTCCCTGATTCAAACTGACCACTTCACCGGTTTTCATTTCTTCCAATGGCCCCTCCTCGTCTGTTTCACTGGTAATGATACCCCCTTTACCCCCAACGAGTTTCCAAATTTCTGCCCTTCGAAAATGATATTGCCAGGACAGTCTTTTTTTAGGGGCCACCATTAATATTTTGGGGCTTAGCTTTTTGGACAATTGAGACTCACTAAATGAAACCTCAGGAAAAAAGGTTTTTCTGAATTTATCAATCTGTTCTTCGGAAATTACAAAAAAACCTCCCCAGGGCCTAGCATCGTCCTCACTGGCTATTTCGAAACCATTTTCTTTCAGCCAATTCTTGACAGCAAAAAAAACCCCACTCTTATTGGCATTCTTTTCAATCTTAATCATATCTCACTTTTTAGGTTTTATCTAATATGCATATAAATTTACCAATATTTAATCCTCGTATTCCTTACTGCTTCTTGATTTTTGCCAAATGGAAGCCGCTCCATATTTTGAGGCTAATTCACCTAACTTACTGATGTGAATACCAATCGACAAATCAGCATTTTCTATGATTTTTATAGTATGCGGCAAAAACAAATTTGCAGCTTTGGATATATTGCCCCCCACGATTAGCGTATCTATACCCTTTTCTTTAAGGTGAGGCACGAGAAATTCCCCTAAATTTTGGCCAAATTCCCTCAAGGCCTCCTCTGCAATTGCCCTGTCCACCTCTTCCAATAAGGGTTTCAACCCATTGATTTCCAGCCCATAGTTTACACTTGACCAAGTTTTAAACCAATTGGTGCCAAGGTAATCTTCTGCAATAAGGTCCCTAAATGGAGATGACCACAACTCAGCATCCTCGGCCATGCCTTCAAGTCTAAAAGCTGTGCCAAGGCCAGTGCCAAGTGTAATACCCATAAGCCTGGAAGAGTCTTCTAAACCTCTGTAATCAATTTCCCCCTGAAGAAACGCGGCAGCATCGTTGGTAAATATGATTTTTTCGGAATCAATACCAAGTTGCTCGGCAAAGTGCGCTTTAATATTCATTCCATACAGAGCGGAAAATTTTCCCTGATCCCTAAGGTAGGCTATTCCATTTTTATAGTCAAACGGAGCAGGCATGGCTATACCCATACCTGAATAAGAGGATAGGGGAAATTGGTTAAGCAGGTTGAGCCATTGCCCTAATATTTGGATTTTTGAGCCCAAAGCATCTACTTCTACCCTTTCGAAATTTTGTTCGTCGATTACTTTGGCATTTACATCGACAGGAGCTCCTGAGATATGCGATCCTCCAATATCCACACCCAAAACCCAGTTTTTCATTTCAATGCCATTTTAAAAGCTTCACTTTCCCTGTACACTTTGAACTCAAGATCTTCCACCGCTCTCAAACGGAGTTTTTCACTTTTCTCTGTGGCCTTTCCCAGATACTCACCTAACTTATCCACCTCACCGTTCCTTGCTGCAATAAGGGCCAATCCATAGAAAGGATATCCATTTTCCATATTCATCAAAGCTGCTTCCTCAAAATTGACCAAAGAATTCAGGTAGTCCTCGGCCAGTAGGTAGGCCAACCCCTTATTGAAAAGTGTGATTTCATCAGCAAAAGATTTGTCAAGATGGATGATTCCTAGTCTATAATCGCCAGTATGTATCGAAACTGCACCCAGTTTTGCCTCATGCTTCTTTCGTAAATCGGCATTTTCGGTAAGGTACATGCTTTTGTAAAATTCTTCATAGGCTCCAGAGTAATCCCCAAAAATCATCAGGATTAAGGCATAGTTATAAGAGGCATACGGATTAGGAAATATGGAATTGGCCTCATTGAACGCATGCCTAGCCAAACCTAAGTAACGGTTTTTATCGGAGGTGCTAGCAGTCCTTTCCGCAAGGTTCAGCAGGGTTACGCCATAGTTGTTCCAGGCAAAAACACTGGGGTAAGCCTTTACCAAACCTTCAAAAAGCCTGCTCCTTTCCTGTAGCCTTGGTTCTTCCATGGCCGCAAACGCCAATTCTGCCTCCGGCAAGGTTTGGGGAGAGGCATTATTGGTAAGGATGTGGTTGGCCATGACAGAAATTTCTTGGTCAGACATGCCCCTTTGCCCCACACCTACCCGAAATGTGGACACTCTCCCAAAGACCTCCCTGGCAATCTTGTCATATTGGGGAAGGGCTTTCAGCCTTTTTTCTTTGTAATAATAGTCTCCTTTGCCTTCCAGGATTTTCAAAAAGGCAGATTTCTCTTCAAAACTCACTCCTGAATACCTCATTATTGCATTTTTCAGCTCTTGCCATCCCCCATGATACATACCAAAAAGCTGGTTCTGGTCGTGGGGAACTTCAAGCCCCCATTTGGGAATACTGCCCTCCTCATAACTCTCCCCCAACATCGCTAGAGATTGCGTATTTATTATCCCGGTAGATACGGTGGCCTTCTTGGAAGATTTTCGGAACCTGCCATTCCTGTCGGTTGCTACCCCATATACCTTTAATTCCCCTTTTTCCATACCCTCTCTATAAGGCATACTCAGTGTCAATTTATCTTGGGGAGCCACCGCAGGGTTTTCATCTTCCCCTTTGAAGGTTAGGGTTTCATCAAATATGTATATCCTGTTGTTGGCATAATGGAATTCTGGAAAAAGGGTATATACCACATCCTTGGTAATAGCTTGCCTGGGCAGTAGGACCACAAGTTCAAAGTTCACTTCCTGGCCTTGCCTTTTTAATACAGGAGGATTGACGGATATTTTTTGATTTTCGGCTTTTTTTATAAATTGCCGAACGGAACAGGAAGAAAGTAAAAACAGTAAGAAGAAAATTTTACAAGTAGTAGATATATTTAAAACAATCATAGGTTTGGCACGTTATCTTCAATATTTGGTATTTTTTTTGAGAAGACTTCTACGATTATGACTATGGAAAAGATCAAACTATTCTTCCAAGAGAGCGCCTTCGGTGTATGCTCAAAATTAGGGGAAAAATTAAATTTCCCCATTGACAGCATCAGGTTGTTTTTCATTTATGCTTCATTTATAACTTTAGGTTCCCCCATTATCGTCTATGTTTCCCTGGCTATGATGATGAAAATCAGAAAATACGTAAGAAAGATGAATAATCCCGTTCTTTTTGATTAACGGGTTCCAGAGAATGTTTTTATTCCTTCCACGTAATATTTGTAAATTATCGAATGTACCGGGTTTTTTAGCACGGTGATATTTCTTTTTTTCGTTTTTGAAGTTGTTGGCAAGTTATTTTTCCGCAACAGAAAATGCAGATATGCCTTTACAATTGCCATGCCATGAGGGAGACCCTGTGTCAATGTCACGTGAAAGGCAGCTGCTGTATCCCACACTATTCTCATCAAAAAGACCTTTAGAAAATCCCAATTTGCAAGGTTCTTCCTCAACATATAAAGGCTATTCCTGAAATTAAGGTAGGTCTTATAAGGGTTGGATTTGTGTAAGGTACCTCCTCCAAGGTGATAAACCACGACAGTTGGAAAAGAAAAAATCTTTTTCCCTTCTTTTCGTAAACGAATGCAAAGGTCTATTTCTTCCATATGAGCAAAAAAGTGAGAGTCAAATCCTCCTGCACTATGAAAGTCCTCCGTCCTGACGCAGAAACATGCCCCACTTGCCCAATCCACCTCCACAGGATCATCATATTGCCCCAGGTCTTTTTCTAGGGTATGAAGAATCCTTCCCCGACAAAAAGGGTAACCCAGCAAATCCAAATAGCCTCCTGAGGCTCCGGCATAATCAAAAAACCCATCCTCATTGAGGGATAAAATCTTAGGTTGAGCTGCTGTAGCATTCCATGTCTCCATTTGAGAGACTAAGGAATGATCCCAGTATGGGGTCACAGCAATATCCGAATTTAACAGGATATAATATTCATATTTCCCTTTAACCAGTTCTAATCCAGACGTGTAACCTCCGCTATAACCAAGATTCCTCTCGAGCCGGATAATCTGCACCTTGGTGAAATTATCGCTAATGAACCTGATCGAACCATCCGTACTGTTATTGTCTATCAGCACTATTGGGTAATTGGAAAGGGTGTGAATGGAGGGGAAAAAGCGCTTCAGAATCTTTTCCCCGTTGTAATTTAAAATGACGATTGCCGCCTTCTCCATCAAAACATGTTTCCAAAATCCATTCCGGGGATATTGGGCATCATCCCCTCTGTAGCACTTTGCATTTTTTCCTTAATCTTTACATCTATACTTTCCAGGGCTTTGTTGGTTGCCGCGACAGTCAAATCCTTAAGCATTTCTTTGTCAGAAGGCGTAAGCAAGGAGTCATCCAATTCAATATCTACTACTCTCCTTTCACCATTCACAATCACTTTCACCATACCTGCTCCTGCCTCACCTTCAGCCTGTAAGTGAACCAATTGTTCTTGGGTGGCTTTAATTTTTGCCTGGGCTTCCTTGACCTTATTCATCATGGCCATTATATCCATCATATTAATTTTTGTTTTTGTTTTACAAATATAATTTTTTTTCCGGCGACCGCCTACACATATTTAAACGTTTAACATATGGAAATATCGCCGAATACAACATTTTATTTTTAATTAACAAAGAAAACGGTTAATATGAAACATATTCATCAAGTGTCCGTTATAAAAGTATTGTTATATGGATTACTGTACCAAAAAACCTAACTTAAAA
The DNA here is from genome assembly GCF_003347495.1 of Pleomorphovibrio marinus. Taxonomy (GTDB): domain Bacteria; phylum Bacteroidota; class Bacteroidia; order Cytophagales; family Cyclobacteriaceae; genus Pleomorphovibrio; species Pleomorphovibrio marinus. Next base: position 227,892 of record NZ_QCXY01000006.1, on the reverse strand, counting down.
TGCTATGACTAACACCTTAGAAAAAGCCATTGTTAAAATCGAGAAAGAGAAAATCAATCAATTGACTTTTTCTAAACGAGAAGTATTGTTGGATGAGGAGGCTAGAATGTTAAGGGAACACGATCTCAATAGGGCTCAAGTACTTGGCAATCTATCTCAAGGTAAGGTATGGATAACTTTTGAATCGGCAGCTGGTGATTTATACCAAGTTTACACCACCATATGGGCTGTAGGGTCGGCCTTTATTACCCTAAAACGAGGTGTGGTTATCCCCATTAATGCCATTTTGAAAGTAGAGTAAAGACCTTTCTGCCAAATGCTCCCCATCCAGGAGCATTTATTTTTTGCCTAAAGCTAGAATAGATAAAATTTCCTCAATCTTCATTTTTTCCTGTTCCCCACTAGCCAAGGATTTAAGACTAAGAATTCCAGTTTTCATCTCCTCACTGCCCACTACTATCACATAGGGGACACCTTTTTTATCTGCATAGTTGAATTGCTTTTTTATCTTAGCTGATTCGGGATAAATTTCCGCAGACACACCCCTGTCTCTTAACTGCTGCACAACCCCCAACCCAAACTTTTGTTCCTCCAATCCAAAATGTGCAATCATCACCTGCACGGGTGGCTGATCGGTTTGGCCAAAAAGTCCCAGCTCCTCCATTACATCGTAAATCCTGTCAACCCCAAAAGAAAAACCCACTCCTGATACATCAGGCAAGCCAAACACCCCAGTCAAATTGTCATATCTGCCTCCACCACTTACGGCACCAATAGCCACATTATTCACCTTCACTTCAAATATTGCGCCTGTATAATAAGTAAGCCCTCTGGCAAGGTTGGGGTCAAGTTGCACGTTTTCATAGGAGCCCCCTAAAGCTGAAAGGAAATCAAAAACCAGGCGGAGTTCTTCCACCCCATTGGTACCAGCTACACTGCCACGGAGAAACTCCTCAAGATAGCCAAATGTTTCACGGGCATCCTTGAACTCCTTTTTCACCAAAGGCGACAAATCCTGAATTGAACTGTCCGTAAAGCCCCTTTGCTTAAGCTCTTCCCCTACTTTTTCCCAGCCTATTTTGTCCAACTTGTCTATAGCCACACACAACTCCTGTTCTTTTCCTGCCGCTCCTATGGTTTCGGCTATACCAGTAAGAATTTTCCTGTTGTTTATCTTTATGGTGTAATCCGAAATGCCCAATGCCTGAAATACACGCTTGATCATCTGTACGATTTCCGCCTCACAGAGCAGGCTGTCCGTTCCCACCACATCCGCATCGCACTGGTAAAACTCCCTATATCTCCCTCTTTGGGGCCTATCCGCTCTCCATACTGGCTGGATCTGGTACCTCTTGAAAGGAAAACTGAGTTCGTTTCGGTTCATGACCACATAGCGGGCAAAGGGCACTGTAAGGTCGTAACGTAGGCCTTTTTCTGCTATTTTGGTAAGCATGGCCTGAGCGCCTTCCTCAAAGTCTACGGTATGGGTTTTCTTTAAAAAATCTCCGGAGTTAAGTATTTTGAAAAGCAACTGATCGCCCTCCTCTCCGTATTTGCCGGTTAGGGTACTCAGGTTTTCCATTGCAGGGGTTTCCAAGGCTTGAAAACCATAGAGACGGAAGGTATCTTTAATGGTTTCTAAAATAAAGTTTCTCCTTCCCATTTCCACGGGTCCGAAATCCCTTGTTCCTTTGGGCAATGACGGTTTTAGCATACGGCAATCGTTTAGGATATTTGGCGCAAAGGTATAAAAAACATCCAAAATTTCCCGAGTTTCAACCAAGCGGTCCTCTCTACTTTCGCTAAATTTACCCAAAAAATAATGGACTTTTCCCTGAAAACCTTTACATTTGCACCTCATTTGAAAATAATACTAAAGCAATATAAAAATGGCTGTTACTACATTAAAGCGAAAGCTTAAAAGAAAAAGAAGGGGTCAAAACACCCGTGCCCTTAAGTTAAAGCAACTGAATGCCAAGCCTGTGATAAAAAACGTGGACGTGGAAGGTATTAAGGAAGAATTTGAAAAAGAAAAGAAGAAATAATCCTTTTCACAGGAATATTTTAAAGGGCCTTGGTTTTTTCCAAGGCTCTTCCTCTTTTACCCAATTCTACCACCCTGAGGTTCTCTATTTTTCCTCCCACAACCTCAAAAAGTAACATTGTCCTTGTTTGATGAAACCCTTGGTGCCCAATGGCACCGGGATTCATATATAAACATCCCAATTCTTTATCGAACATTACTTTACAAATATGCGAATGTCCACAGATAAAGGAGTCAGGGTTTTGTGCTTTTATCCATTGTTTTATCCCTTTCGCATACCTCCCTGGCCTCCCTCCTATATGGGTCATTAGCACTTTCAACCCCTCCACAACAAACTCGCAGGTTTCAGGGTATTTCATCTTTACCCCATTGTCATCAATGTTTCCAGATACTACCCTTAAGATCTTTCCATTTGGTAAGGAATTAATAATATCCGGTTGGCCTATATCCCCTGCATGCCATATCTCATCCACATTTTCCAGGATTTGGAGAATAGAGCTATCAACATGTCCATGAGAATCTGAAATAAGGGCTATTTTTCTCATATTTTTTTAGAAATATAGTTCAATAAAGAAAGGTACAGTCTTATTTACCAGTATTTTAGGTACTCCCATAATAGCAAGTAAAGGATTTATCCATCCTATTTCGTGAGATACAAAATGGGCATAAAACCTGCACAAATAAAAAAGAATATGGTAGCTAAAGCAAATGGGGGTTTGTTAATTGGGAGATTCCTTTCTATTTTTACGACAATAGAAAATTTTGCAAATAAATGAAAGAAATACAATTCAGAGACGCCATACGCGATGCCATGTCAGAAGAAATGAGAAGGGACGAAAATGTCTTTCTCATGGGAGAAGAGGTTGCCGAATATAATGGCGCCTATAAAGCCAGTCAGGGAATGCTCGACGAGTTCGGTCCTGACAGGGTGATTGATACCCCAATTTCTGAACTGGGCTTTGCAGGATTGGGTGTAGGTGCTGCCATGAACGGCCTACGTCCCATTATCGAGTTCATGACCTTTAATTTTTCTTTGGTGGCCATGGATCAGATAATCAATTCTGCTGCAAAAATGCGGGCCATGTCAGGTGGGCAATATGGAGTACCCATTGTCTTTAGGGGCCCTACCGGAAATGCGGGACAGCTCGGAGCCACCCATAGTTCTAATTTCGAAAACTGGTTTGCCAACACCCCCGGTCTTAAAGTGGTCGTTCCTTCCAACCCTTATGATGCCAAGGGATTATTAAAAGCCTCTATCAGGGATGATAATCCAGTGATTTTCATGGAGTCGGAATTAATGTATGGGGACAAAATGGAGGTTCCTGACAGTGAATACCTCTTGCCACTGGGAGTGGCTGACATCAAAAGAAAGGGCAAAGATGTAACTATTGTTTCCTTTGGCAAAATAATCAAGTCTGTGTATGAAGCCGCGGATGAATTGGCAAAAGACGATATCGATGTGGAAATAATTGATTTGCGTACCGTTAAACCGATCGATTATGATACTGTGATCCAATCGGTGAAAAAGACCAACCGTTGCGTAATTGTAGAGGAAGCAAATCCTGTAGCATCCATTGCGACAGATTTGGCTTTTATGATCCAAAAGAATGCCTTTGATTATTTAGATGCCCCTGTCTTGAGAGTTAACTCCATGGATATTCCACTAAGTTATTCGCCTGCCTACATTAAGGCAACCTTGCCAAATGCCAAGCGTACTGTTGAGGCCGTGAAGAAAGTTCTTTATGTAGATTAACAAAATATTCGATTTTATTTCCCAATAAAAAAAGCGACCTGTAAATGGGTCGCTTTTTTATATTGTTAGTAGGTGTTTCTCTTAATTCTCAATCATTGTCCCTCCACTTCCTTCTTTCAAATCCTCGTTTTTGATGGTTCGCTTTTTTCTTCTACTAGGCCCATCCACACTAATTTTTCCGAGTCTGTAAGAGAAGTTGATTTTAAAATTCATGTTTCTCAATCCTGTGATGCTTTGCTGCATTATTGTAGGCGTACTAAGTTCATTCCTGATTCTAAATTCAGTAGTGAAAAAGTTTTCTGCACCAAAACCTATTGTGCCACGCTTTTCGTTAAACTGCTTGTTAATGCTCAAACTGTAAATACCAAATCCTCCGGAGCTGCCTTGAAGTTCAACCCTTCTACCCCTGTAAAAGGAGAAGGCTTGGATCTGCCAATTTTTAGGTAGGGTATAGTTTCCGAATAATCGTCCACTGAGTACCCATCCCTCATTGGATGCAGCAAACAAAGGATCTTCAATTCCATTGTCTAGCTGTGCATAATAGGTGTCTACACTCCCGTTCAGCGAAAACTTCCCGGAAATGTTCACATTAGAGAAGACGCTAAACCCATAGGCCCTTTCCTGACCGATGTTTTCGAAGGTGGTAAAGATGATGTCGTCATCTTGGATAACCCGCAGTGGCTGTATAGATCCCGAAGTATTCCTGAAATAGGAGGTTAAATTCAAGGATGATCCTTTTATGTAAGTACTGTAAGAGAGCTCATAGTTGTCGGTCAACTCTGGATCCAGCATTGGGTTTCCTTGAGTAATCTGTAGTGGGTTAGCTGCCTGTATGTTTGGATTCAGAAAGGTCAATGATGGCCTTTGAACCCTTCTATTGTAGGCTCCCTTAATCATATTTCCATTTCCCAGTTTCCTTCCTAAGTTGACACTTGGTACAAAAACCCCATAATCGGGAATATCAGCAGGTAGTTCAGAGTTCCTAAAATCAGCCTGGATGGTAGTATATTCGTATCTTAATCCAGCTTTTAAGGTATAATGTTCCAAGAAACCCTGGGTAAAGGACAGGTACCCAGCAGTAATATTTTGGTCATAGTTAAACTCATTGGACAACGTGACATCCTCCTCCTCAATAAAAGGGGCATCAAGTCCCTCCGCAGTGAAGTAGGAAAATTCACTGACTGCTTTTCGTAATATGTTCTTGGCACCGTATTCCAGGATTTGGTTTTCTCCTTTGCCCAAAGGGGTTACATAATCCAACTGTAGGGTAAATTCTTCATTTATGCCTGGGTTCACATTCCGGATTCGGTTTACCACTTCGTCAAAACTTGCATCATAAAGGTTATTTGTAAAGTTATTCGTAAGGTTATTTCTGCTGTAAAGACCTGTTATTGCGACTTCTTTTTGAGGCTTCTCATAAGTCTTTGTGTAATTGAAATTGACATCTATGGTATTAGAAAGGTTGTCTACGGTAACGTCTCTCAGCACACTATTAAACAACATGTCCTCTATGTAAGTATCAGTTAGCAAACCATCTTGACGGTTCCGCATATTCCTTACTCCCACACTTACCGAAGCAGTAAGGAAATTATACTTGTCAATTTCGTAATCCCAACCGAAATTGTACCTTCCAAAAAGCATGTTATTGCGGGTATCTGCCTGTTGCATAATCCTAGTGGATCCACCTTCCGGATCAATCAAGGTCTGGTCGTTTTCAAAAGAGCCGAGGATGTTGTATCCTGCCCGGCCAAAGCCTCCCAGTGTCCAAGACATTTTATCTTTCTTGGCACTGGCGTTTAGTCCAATGTTACTCCCCCTCAAACCGGCACTGCTATTTAGGTTCAAAGAAAGACCTTGCAGTTTATTTTTCTTGGTTACAATATTGATAACTCCCCCGGTACCTTCTGCATCATATTTTGCGGATGGGGAAGTAATTACTTCTACAGATTTGATTTCCTCCGCCGGGATCTGCTTCAAGGCCTCGGCCAGGTTGTTTGCGACAATTGCAGATTGCCTGCCATCTATTAAGACAAGGATATTTCCGCTTCCTCGCATGGACACATTTCCATCGAGATCCACTGAAAGCATGGGAACCCTCCTTAAAACATCCGATGCATCCCCGCCGGCGGTGGTTTGGTCATACTCAGCATTATAAATGGTCCTATCTACCTTTTCCTCCACAAGTTGCCGTTGGCCTTGCACCGTAACTTCCTGCAAAGCCACAGACTCTTCTTCCATCCACACATTTCCTAAATCAAAAAAGTTAGCTGAGGGAGTGACCTCAATGGTAGCAGCTTCGGCCATTTCATATCCCATAAATGAGACTTTCAGCTTGTAAGTACCATCTTTAAACCCCTTGATGAAAAACACTCCGTCTTCATCGGCTACAGCTCCGGCAATGTTTTGCTCGGTACTCTCGTCCAACAAAATCACGGAAGCATAAGAAACTGGTAACTCCGTGTCTTGATTGATCACTTTGCCCTTGATGCCGTAACTCTGCTTGTCTTCTTGAGACCAAGCCGTATTCATGGCTAAAAATGTAAGGAAAATAAAATTTACAATTAATTTAAGTTTCATGATAGTGTGCATGACAGGTTAAAATTTCGATAAGGCAAATCAACCTAAATTACCTCTCTTATAAAAACGCATTAGACGATCTGGCAGAATTCATCGACAGAAACCAATTATCGCCTGGAATAAGAAGAAATTAGAGTTTGGTAGATACTTTCTGCCCATTCAAGGGTTCATAAGCTCTATCGGTATATTTCATAGTGGTTTAATTAAACTTTCCCATAAGTTTGTAATGTAAAAAATGCATCGATACCGGACAATTTATGGCTCTTGGGAGCAATTTATCGTTGGTTGAAAGTATTTAATTTCGAACCGTCACTACGATCCTGACAGCAGTCAGGGCATGACGAAGACGACACACCGAGGGATGATTATTGAACATGCGAGATTCCATGTGGCCGCTTAAAAGAAAATATAAACACATGAAATCGAGCCTGTCCTGACGGCAGTCAGGGCATGACGCGAGCGACACACGAGGGGATGATTATCGTTGCGAGATTCCCCCGAAACGAGTTCGGGGCAGGCAGGGGCAGGCTATATGACCGCTGAAAAGAAATTATAAACATATGAAAAGACCACATCTATTTGGTAGAAATCTCTCCATCATCCTACATCTGTTGGGTTGGGTTTTGGTTGTGGTTGTTTTTTTTCTGCTCAGTCCGTTGTCATGGAGAGTGGAGCTTCCATACCAGTTTTGGGTAAGACAATTGATCATCCTTGCCATAGTGGTAAGCGTATTCTATAGCAATATCTATTACCTGGTACCCCAATATTTATTTAAAGGAAAAGTATGGCTATTCCTTACTATCGTCTTTTTCGCAGGTATAGGTTTTTGGCTAATGGTCCAACAATATGATCAACTAGTACGCCTTCCGGAACAAATGCACAACGCATTTAGACCTGGGGAGCCCTATGTACCAAAACCACGTCATATTGGAAGCGATATCTATTTCTTCATGCTTTATTCTCTTAGTGTGGGGGTAGGCACCAGTATAGCCGCTGTACAGAAATGGCAGTTTGAGGACCTGGTGCGAAGACAACTCGAAGAGCAAAAAGTAAATTCGGAATTATCTTACTTAAAAGCGCAAATCAACCCACACTTTTTTTTCAATACGTTAAATAACATATATGCATTAACGAGTTTCGACGTAGAAAAAGCAAAAGCAGCTCTTCTAAAACTCTCCAGGATGATGCGTTACGTGCTGTATGAAACAGAAAGGGATAATACACTTTTGAGCAGCGAAGTCAATTTTATCAAGGACTATTTGGACCTCATGAGAATGCGGATTTCTGAAAAAGTGAAATTACACATTGAAATCCAGGAACAGTTTGAGGATGTAGTCATAGCCCCAATGATGCTTTTGCCATTTATAGAAAATGCTTTTAAACATGGAATCAGCGGAAAACACGAGAGTTTCATTGTGGTAAAACTAAAGGTACAAAAATCCAGGTTGACACTAGAAGTGAAAAACCGTATAACGGAAAAAGTCCAATCCAGCCCTGAATCCAGTCATAAAGGAATAGGCTTGGCCAATACAATCAGGCGACTGTCCCTGATTTATAGCCAGAATCACTCCCTAGCTATAGATGACCAAAACGATGCCAACGAATATAGGGTTTACCTAAGCATTGATTTAAAATGACCGAAAAGAAAGTAAAATGCATTGCAGTTGATGATGAACCCCTGGCACTTGGGCTAGTTTGCGGATTCATTAACCAAACCAATTTCTTAGAACTCGAGGCCAAATTTGAGAATGCCATCGATGCCCTTAGCTTTATGAATCAAAATAAGATAGACCTGGTGTTTTTAGATATTCAGATGCCTGATCTCTCAGGTATGGAGTTGGCTAGGATACTAGAAGGGAAAAAGGAATCCGAAAAACCGAAAATCATATTTACTACTGCCTACGACCAATTCGCCATTGAAGGGTACAAAGTGAGTGCCTTAGATTATTTGTTAAAACCCTTTGGCTATGAGGAGTTTCTTAAGGCATGTAGTAAAATCCTTCCACTTTTAGAGAATGAAAAAACAGAAGTAAAAGCTCAAGCCGAAAGCTCTGCACAGGAATATATTTTTATAAAAGTAGAATACCAGTTGGTAAAGGTGTTATTAAAAGACATTATATGTGTGGAGGGATACAAGGACTATGTAAAAGTTCACCTGGAAAGCAAAACGCACCCCCTTCTCTCACTTACTTCCCTAAAAAACATGGAAGAGCTCCTTCCTTCAGAAACATTCATGAGGGTTCACCGTTCCTTTATTATTTCCTTAGATCATATCCAATCCGTTACAAAAAACCAGGTGGATTTGGGCACACTTCAAATTACCGTGAGTGACCTATATAAAGAGAATTTTTTGAAATTTATGAATAAATGGATGAACTGAATCCCTTTTGTCATGGTTTTTGCTTTTATAAGTACATGCTGCTGAAAAAAAGGAACGTGATTGAACCCGAAAAACTTTTCAACTATATGTTTAATGGATGAAAATTGCGTTTCAAATTCGCAGCTTGTAAAATATAATTACTAAAAAAGTTTGAATTAACCAATTATTAAATTTCAATTGCCATGAAAAGGATTTGCTTAATACTAGTTTCAGTTGGTGTCCTACTTTCTTGTTCCTCTCCGAAGGAAGATCGGTATGTTTTCGAGGAAGAACGCATTTTGGACACTGAAACCGGTGATGAATATTACCTCAATAAAATGGATACCCTAACGGTAGTCAATATCGAAGGTGAAACCAGTGAGATCGTTGTGAGTGCAGCACCCTTTGCAGAGCATGACGAAATGGGTAAAATGATTGCTAAATATAAGGATTCCATTTCTGAGAGGAAAGAGCGCATGCTTGAAGATAAAAAAGAACGCCTCCGGAAGCAAAGAATAGAGCGTTATGCGGATTATGATGATGATGAGCTGTTAAAAAGGTTCAATGAGCTTCATGCAGAGAATGCCGAATTTGAGCAGCAAATGGATGTGATGAAGGAACTCGTGAGGAGAGAAATAGTGATAGATAAAGATGCTCCTGCGATGTTGGAGATAGAAGAAGCAGACCTAGATCTTGATATTGAATATGATCCCTCAGAAGAAGAGGCAGACGAACTTTAATACCAGTGAAAAATATAAGGTGAACCTAGCAATCAAGGTTCACCTTTTTTTTAATAGCCATCGCTATGAAAACATCATCTTCTACCCATATTTTTAGGGTTCATCGCGGCCATGGCCTTTTGAGCTCCCCCCATTTTGTTCATTTGTTTCATCAATTTTCTCATATCTCCAAATTGTTTCATGAGATTGTTGACTTCTTGGATAGTTCTTCCACTACCATTGGCTATCCTTTTCCTCCTGCTGCCATCGATCAAGGATGGGTTTTCTCTTTCTTGAGGGGTCATACTGCGAATGATAGCTTCTATGGGTTTAAAGGAATCATCATCGATGTCCATTCCCTTGATTGCCTTGCCCATCCCAGGGATCATGCCTAAAAGATCCTTGATGTCACCCATCTTTTTGATTTGCTCCATCTGGGACAAGAAATCGTCAAAATTAAACTGGTTTTTCCGGATTTTGGCATTAATTCGCTTGGCCTCATCTTCGTCAAAGGTCTGTTGTGCCTTCTCCACCAAAGAAACCACATCCCCCATTCCCAGTATCCTTTGGGCCATCCGCCCTGGGTAGAACAGATCGAGATTTTCCATCTTTTCTCCCGTGGAAATAAATTTAATCGGTTTATCCACTACATGCCTAATGGAAATGGCAGCACCGCCACGGCTGTCCCCATCCAGCTTTGTGAGTACTACTCCATCAAAGTTCAGCCTTTCATCAAAAGTTTTGGCAGTGTTTACCGCATCCTGGCCGGTCATGGCATCAACCACAAACAGGGTTTCGGAGGGATTAAGTTTTTCTTTTAACGCCGCAATTTCATTCATCATTACCTCGTCCACCGCAAGTCTACCTGCAGTATCCACAATGACCGTTTTCTTTCCTGTTTTTTTGGCATAAGAAATGGCATTTTGGGCAATTTCCATTGCGTTTTTATTTTCCGGCTCAGAGTACACCTCCACACCGATTTGCTCACCGAGCGTTTTAAGCTGTTCAATAGCTGCGGGCCGATAAATATCACAGGCTACCAGCAATACCTGCCTGCCCTGTTTCTTTAAGTAAGTGGCCAGTTTTCCAGAAAAAGTAGTCTTGCCCGAACCCTGAAGTCCAGATATCAACAAAACGGAAGGATCTCCCTTAAGGTTAATCTCCTCCTTCTCCCCTCCCATTAACTTTGTTAGCTCCTCTTGCGTGATCTTTACCAGGAGCTGACCTGGTGAAACGGCTATCAATACATCCCTACCCAGTGCCTCTTCCTTGATTCGGTCGGTAACGTCTTTGGCAACTTTATAGTTAACATCGGCATCGATGAGCGCCCTTCTTATTTCCTTAACTGTGGTGGCAACATTGATTTCTGTAATTTTCCCGGTTCCCTTCAAGGTTTTGAAGGCTCGGTCTAATTTATAACTTAAATTGTCAAACATGTAGCTTTTTTTTTACGGTACACAAAAATAAAACAAAATTGATGGATTCCAGAACCATCATGTAAAATTACAAATGAAAATTGCTTTTTTTATGTAGAAAAGCGGGCTCTTCACCGATTGAAACAATTTCTAGCATATTAAAATGATACAATAAATAATTAATACTCTGTAAGAATAACAATAGATGCTTTTCATCGGCAAAAATACCCCGATCACGGTATTTTTTTACTGGAAAAATAGTCGTTACTTAGTGGCGTTAAAAGAATTAAAGAAATAAACCAACAAATTAAGGTTTCTTTAAAAGGCAAAATAATAGCTTAAAGAATAAAGTTACCAACTAGTTTAAAACAAGAATGAGTAAAATTTCGTTGAGATAACAGAAATATAAAATATTTATTCTAGGTTTTACACTAAAAAATTAAATATTGAAGCCTTCCACAATATTAAATCACCATAATCATGGCACAAGAGCAAACCCCATTATTTATCCCTTTAGTAAGTTTTACTGACCATTGCAAAATTATTAGCAGAGGAAGTTTGAGGCCCATCTTTGATCTTATTCAAGAAATGGAATTAAAGTTCTACAAAGCAGAGCTGAATTTTGGCACAATAAACCTGAAAAACCTCTCTTTAGAAACTTTAGGTTTCAGAGGCATTCATGTGAGGCTTTTGGATTCTGTTCTGAAATTAAGGCTGGTGCCTCTATTTGATTGGCATTCTTGGTTACAGGAAGCAGAAAAATACTATAACCAACCACAAAACCTTTATGGATTGGATACGGTAACACTTGGAAAAATAATGACGGTACTGCTAAGGTCCCAAACCATTTATGACAGCAAATTTTTGGAGAATAAAATCAAGGATAAGTTCGTGCTTCATTTATTGAAGGCAATTGTACAATCCCTGCAAGCTGAAAAATTTTCAAATGATCAGTTTGCATCCTAACAACTAAGAAAAGCACAATTTGTGCAGGAGTAATATCCTGTTGTATAAAGGTCTCCTGCATAGCTTTTTTTAAAAAAAGCTATGCAGGAGACCTTTATTTTTTATAATAAACATGGATCAATCTCTTAGGATTTGGTTTCAAAGTTTAATTTTTCGTAAATAATATATCATTTTTCACGTTACAACATTACTGTTCCATTAATTTGAGTTAAATTTGTGTAAACAGCAAGATTATTGATTCAGAAGTTGTATTCTTGAATTGATCATAAGATTTTTTGTAAATTGTCCACGCAATTGGACAAACCCAAAACAAGGACGGGATTTGAAATTATCTTTAGATCATTAGATGGCACGTTGAAAGTAGTCCTACTAAAATAGATTTGTTCCTTGCCTTAAAAGTATGAAGTTGGTTAACAGTTTTTGGGGAATCGTGAGGGCATTTTCCTTGCTTAACTTTTTGGTGGTATTTTGTTCGACCTCCAACGCCCTCGGACAAAATGGAGTGACGCTAGAGTTTGATGTAATTCCAGCCAAATGTTCAGGTGATGGTGGAATTTCTGCCAGAGTAGTAGGGGATGATAATTTGGAAGACCTAAATTTCAGATTATATAGGCAGGCAAACCCAAATACGGTTTTTCAAGAAAATCAAGAAGGAGAATTTACAGGTTTAAGGGAGGAAAGATACAGGCTTATAGCAAGTTTTGTTGCCAATGGTGATTCCATTGAGCTAACAGAAAACATTCAAGTAACAAGTGATTTTACTGCATTAAGATTCTCATTGCAGGCCCAAAACGAATGTGAAGATAGTGATGGATCAATTGAAGCCATAGTTTCGGGTGGTTCACCACAATCATATGAGCTGGGTGGGCCAGTAAACAAACCCCCTCAGGCTTCCCCTCTTTTTGAGGAACTACCAGCTGGAAGGTATACGGTTTGGGTAACCGATTCTTGTGAAAATCGGCTTTCTCAAGAAATTGAAATCTTGCGCACCAGTATCGAGTTTCAACCCACCAATCGGGAATTCAAGGCGGAACTTCCAGAATGTGGTAGCATAACTGTAGGTCACAGGGTTAGGAACCTTGGCGCCCCCCTCAGCTTTCCTTTGCAAGCTAACTTCTCCATAACCTTTCCAGACGGAACTCAATCCGATGTAGAAGAGATTGTGGAGGAAGAAGATATGGAAGATGGGTATTTTTATGCTGATATCCCTTTTTTTCATGGACAAGCCTATGTCTATGATCTTAGCCTTACGGATGCTTGTGGGAATACCGATTCCCATGAAAATTTAACCATAGATAGAAGTTTAACCATATCCGACGATTTCAATTGGGGAGCTGGGTTTTGTGGAAACCGAAGGATTGCGATTCAGGTAAGAAATTTCCACTCTTCTTTTACGGTTAATTTCACCGAACACCCGGATGATTTTGATCCAGAGAGTGAGCAGGCAAATTACCCCGGTCCTTTTGACGATGAACTTTTGCTATTTGGGAGTGTGGAAAATCCCATTCCTGAGGGCACCTACCGTATTGAAGTAGAAGATGCCTGCGGAAACACAGATAATTTTTCCTTTAACCATTCTATTTCTATTACCGACCCATACTTCAATGAACTAAAAAGCTGTACTGAGGGCTTGAGTACATTGGAAATGATGAATTGGGATTACCAACTTTTGGAAGTGGAATTGTTGGAAGCACCTCCAGAGTACACCACTGACTTGCCTCAGGACCTTACTGGTTTTGTAAATCAAAATGACCTTAGAAGAATGTTTTTAACTGACCTTCCAGCAGGAGAGTACAGGTTTAGGGTGTTGACCAATTGTGGGGAAGAAAGATTTGGCGAATATACCGTGGAAGGAACCGAAATAGCCAAAAGCGTAGTCGAGGTGGAACAGAATTGTGGCACTTTTAACATTTTTTTGGATCACGAAGATAATTTTGAAGATAACCAAAATGTAAGATTCGGTTTACAGAAACTGGATCTAGAATCAGGCCAGTGGGTTCATCCAGCCACAGAGGCTGTTTATGAAGAGGGACAGGAAATAACGGCCAACAATTCCCTGCTCCTCAATAATATGGCCACTAATTACAATATTTCCCACACCGGAAAGTTCAGGGTTGTAAAATCCGCAAGGGTCTGGAAGAGTGGGGACACAATTCAGCAGGGCCAGAATAGCTCTACCCATTGTATCCAAACACTGAAGACTTTTGATTTTCAGGGTAGAACCATTTTGAGATCCGCTAATTTCTATCAATGTGATGAGGACAACTTTGAGTTATCTCTCTCCGCGGATGGTTATGATCCTCTCAACTTTCAAATTCGGCAAATCAATGGGGAAGAGGTACTTATTGATAATGGAGATAATCCCTTATTCTCAAACCTGTCTTTGGGCAGGTACAAATTCCGAATTGAAGACAGGTGCGGAAACATTCAAAATGCACACATCCTCATAGGAGGGGAAAATTTACCCAAGATAACTCCCGAAAACTTATGCCCTGGGGAGGCAGGTAGATTGTTTATTCCTTTTAAGGATTTCTTAAGTGTGGAATGGTACAGAGAAGGAGATCCTGCCAACATCCTAAGTGACAGTACAAGTCTCTGGTTTGATTCTTTCGACCCTACCATTCATAATGGTACTTACATTGCCCGACTAAGCCATACAAATGAAGAAAATTGTTTAGATGCGGAAGTGACTTTTACTATTTCTGAAGAATTAATAGATCCCAACCCTGGCACTGGCCAAACAGCAACAGTGTGTGAAGGTGAAATTGTCGATCTATTCGATTATTTGGATGGGGAATATAGCGATTTTGGTATATGGGAAGAAATAACTGAGAGTGATAGGTTGATTGGCAATTTTTGGGCGGGTGTAGATTTAACTAGTGGGACATACAGGTTTAGGTACTCCGTAAATGGCATGTGCAGCGGTGATCAATCTACCATAGTAACCCTTCAACTAAACAGTATTCCTCCAGCTCCGGAGGGACCCGAAAATCAGGAATTTTGTGAAAGTAATCAACCAACCCTGGAAGAAATAGAAATTGAAGGGGAGTCTGTGGAATGGTTTGAAAGTTTGGAGAGTGAGGAGCCATTGCCATACGACACGCCATTAGAAGATGAAAGAAGGTACTTTGCTACGCAAACCATAGACGGCTGTACCTCCGAGGATCGGCTAGAAGTAAAGGTAAAAGTATTTCCAGAAATTACCGAAAACAACATAGAAGGCGAGCAACAAGTTTATCAAATGGAAACGCCAGATAAAATCGTTGGATTAGAGCCTTTAGGTGGGGAGGGGCTATTATCCATTTCATGGGAGTATTCGGAGGATGGTCAAAACTGGGTATCCATTGAGGATGCAGTGGAAGTGGAATATCAACCGGAACCGTTAATGGAAAGCACTTACTTTAGAAGGGTTGTTACAGATGAAAAGTGTGAGGAGGAAATTAGTAATGAGGTACTCATAGAGGTGATTATAGCGCCTATCCTGGCAGAAGGGGACGAATATGGTCCTTTAAAAGGATATGAAACCAATTTACTACCTATTCTTGAGAACGACACCTTCAAAGGTTCTGCTATTGACTTTACTTCAGGAGAAATCTCTGGCTCTATTTTGGAAATAGCCGATGAGGATGGTGAAATGGTAAATTTAGATTGGCAAATTACCGATGAAGGAAACCTAGTAGTTCCTGAGGGAAGCCTACCAGGGCGATATGTTGTGAGTTATCAAATCTGCCAAGCTAACATTCCCGAGAATTGTAGTGAAGCAAGTGTTGAGGTTTGGGTGGGTATATTGGATCTGGACATAGAAAAATTGGTGGATAGAACCCAGGCAGTAGAAGGGGAAATCATCACCTATACCATTGAAATTACAAACACCAGCGATTTTGACCTGGAGGCAATCCAAATCGAAGACCTACTCCCTGAAAATGTAATGGTTTTACAAGCCATGCCGGCTTTCACGCAAAATAATTCCTGGGAATCAGGGATTTTACCAATTGGAGAAACACTCCATTTCGAAATAGACGCTCTTACATTGGCAGAGGGAAACATTATGAACCAAGTTCGGGTACGGATAGGCGATTTTGACCAAACGGTGGATAGCCCAGTTACCCAAGTCAGGGCAAAATCAGTGGATTTGGTGATAGACAAATCAACCAATGCCCAAGAAATTGTGGACGGAGATGAGTTTGTTTATACTCTTACCCTTACAAACAGGGGTTTGGACGAGGCCACTGGTGTTACAATAGTTGACGAGTTACCCACCGAAGTGGACCATGTGGAAAGCACAGTTAGCAATAACCCAGATGCATTGGTAATTAACTTTACTCAAAATGAAAACAGGTTGATCTGGGAAGTGGAGGAGTTTCCTGTAGGTAGTGAATTGACTATTACTATCACGGTTGTTGCGATGGAAGTTGGACCCGCAATAAATAGGGCCAATGTGGGCAGCGAGGAAACAGACGTCGATGAGAGCAACAATAGTGATTCCGTAACAGTGGACATTGCTCCTCTTTTTATTCCAAACGTGTTTAAACCGGATAATGATGGTAAAAATGAAACCTTCATTATCAGAGCCTCCCATAAGTTCTCAAAAATCAGTTTGCTGATCTTTAACAGGTGGGGAGACCCTGTATTTGAATCTGAAGACTACCAAAACGACTGGAACGCAGAAGGAGTAAATGGCGGCACCTATTATTACCTTA
Organism: Pleomorphovibrio marinus; assembly: GCF_003347495.1. Classification (GTDB taxonomy): domain Bacteria; phylum Bacteroidota; class Bacteroidia; order Cytophagales; family Cyclobacteriaceae; genus Pleomorphovibrio; species Pleomorphovibrio marinus. The sequence goes on along the minus strand of NZ_QCXY01000006.1, from coordinate 211,359 downwards.
TAAAAGGGGTAGATGCCCGAAATCAAGAAAGGAGATATAAAGGATGGGTACAGGTGCTAAAATAAGAATTCTGAAGGCAATGAAAACACGCATCTTGCTTGTTTCCATTTGCTGGGTAGGGTATAATGCAGAAGCACAACAAATGCCTCAGTATAGCCAGTATGTTTTTAACGCCCTTCATATCAACCCCGCTTATGCGGGATATAAGATAGACCCCTTTGTACAGGCTACCTATAGAAGCCAATTTGTGGATTTTCCCGGGTCTCCTGAAACATTCAGTGTTTCTGCGGACATGGCTTCAGAAAATGAAAGGATGGGATATGGGGCAATGCTTTTGTCTGACAGAATCGGAGCCACACGGACCCAAACTGCCATGGCCACGTATTCCTATAGAATACAACTAAAAGAAAGGGCGTTTTTGGGTTTTGGGCTAAGTGCTGGGGCCACTGAATATATGTTGGACGGCTCCATGTTTCAACCCGATGACCCAAGTGACGCTGGGATACCCACGGGTAGGATAAATATGTTTACTCCCAATTTAAATGCAGGCCTATTTTTTCACTCCGACTCTTGGTTTGCCGGATTAAGCGTATTTAATCTAGTGGGAAAAAGAAACCTGGAAAATGAAGATATTGCGCTTTCTGTACACAGGAACCATTATTTCTTTCAACTGGGGACTTTGATTCACATTTCTGAAATGAGTGCATTCAAACCCTCCATCTTGATAAGGGAGGATTTTAATAGTCCTACCAGCTTTGACATAAACGCTATGATGCTCTTTCATGACCGGGTTTGGGCAGGTGGTGCATTTAGATCCAATATAGGGAGTCCGAGGGGGGAGGAAGTAATTACTCCTCAAAACAGAACCGCTTTGGTTGGGTTATTGGATGTTTTTGTAACCGAAAACCTGAGATTTGGTTATGCGTATGATTTTAACTTAAGCCAGATTCACAATTTCAGAAACAACTCCCATGAGATATCCTTGGGGTATTATTTGGGAAACCGTACCAGCCCTTCCTCCAAGTGTTTTTAACGGTAATACACCAGTAAATGGAATCAATTATTAATAATGGGTAGAAATTTTTAATTTGCGAATTAAAATGATTTTCCGCCTTCAACAAACCCCACATGTCCATTGATTTTAAAAAAGACGTATTGCCCCATTTAATTGGGATTATATCTTTTTATATCATTACAGTTGCCTATTTCAGCCCCATAGTATTCGAAGGAAAAATGATGTTTCAAACGGACATTCTCCAATGGGAGGGTTCCGCAAAAGAAGTGCTGGAGCACAGGGATCAAACCGGAGATGAAACACTATGGACCAACCGGATGTTTGGTGGCATGCCTGCCTACCTGATTCATGCCCAAACGAAAGGAGACATTACCAATGCCATGATTAAGGTATTTACCCTTGGGCTTCCCCACCCCATTGGTTCGCTGTTTTTTGGCATGCTGGGCATGTATCTTTTGATGCTCTCCTTTAAGGTGAGACCCCTAGTAGGGATCATTGTCTCTTGGGCATTTGCCCTAAACACTTTTAATTTATTAAGCCTGGAAGCAGGGCATAATGCCAAAATATGGGCTGTATGCATCATACCACTTATGTTGGCCGGTATTCATTTGGCCTTTTCCAGAAGGTGGGTGCTTGGGGCAGCTCTTACCGCATTGGCAGTAATGCTGCAGTTAAAATTTAACCACCTGCAAATTACTTACTATACATTACTAATCATTTTGGTTTATGTTTTCGGTCAACTCACCGTGTTTTTCAAAAACAAGGCAATCCCAGAGTTTGCCAAGGTTTCAGGCATATTACTTTTGGCAGCACTACTCGGGGTTGGCGGTAATGCCGCCAGGTTAGCCACAGTTTTGGAATATGGGCAGTATAGCATCAGGGGGGAAAGAACATTAGAAAACAGCCAAGAACCTGGATCAGGTTTGGACAAGGATTATGCTTTTAATTGGTCCCAAGGTAAAATGGAGTCCTTTACGCTACTGATACCTTATTTTCATGGAGGAGCAAGCACAGAACAGCTTCCCAAAAATTCAACCACTGAGCAGGCATTAAGGTCCCAGGGGGTGGATGGTGCTCAAATCAACCAATTTATAAACAACGCAAATACCTACTGGGGTGATCAACCTATGACTGGTGGGCCTATTTATGGAAGTGCAATTGTTTTTTTCCTTATGGTCATAGGAATATTCTTTGCCCCTAGCCTCTACAAAAAGATATTTCTGGGAATAGTAGTGTTGACCCTGATGCTAGCGTGGGGAAAAAACCTTTCCTGGTTCAACTTCCTGCTTTTTGACATTTTGCCGGGTTTCAATAAATTCAGGGCTGTTTCTATGGCCTTAGGTGTCACCCTTTTCGCCATCCCAGTAGTCGGTGGCTTAGGTTTAGAAGGATTGCTACAGCGAATCGACCAGAAGGAAACCAAAAAGAAATTTTTCCTTAGCTTGGGTATTACGGTAGGGTTGATAATCCTGGCAATTGTGGCAGCAGGAATAATGGGATATAGAGGGAACGTTGACAGTAATTTTCCAGATTGGCTACAAGATGCCCTACAAGAGGACAGGAAAAAAATGCTGCGCTCGGATGCTGTCAGAAGTGTGGTTTTGATTGGTCTTTCGGCTGGTTTGATATTGACCGTTTTGCTTAAAAAACTGGATTATTTTTGGGCATGTCTGGGAATTGCATGTCTACTTCTCATTGATGTATGGGGAGTAAACAGAAGATACCTGGATGAGGACAGCTTCACCAAGGATCCAAGCCAACAATATTTTGCTCCCACCCCAGCAGACCAACGAATACAGGGTGACGACAGTTATTTCAGGGTATTGAACTTACAGAATCCTTTCAATGAAGCCCGTACAAGCTATAGGTTTAACAGTGTTGGGGGCTATCACGGAGCCAAATTACGTAGGTATCAGGATGTGATAGAAAGGAGCCTAAATCCCGAAATCGAATCTTTTATTAAAAAGGCACAAGATGGCGATTTAGATTTTGCCCAAACCCAGGTGCTTAATATGCTCAACACAAAATATATGTTGGCCGGAAGGGCAGAAAACGCAGTAATCGAAAACCCAAGAGCCAATGGAGCGGCCTGGTTTCCGCAAGCCATCGAAAGAGTAAATTCCAATGAGGAAGAAATCAGTAAGCTGAATGAAATAAATACCCTTGAAAGGGCCACCTTCCAAGGCAGTAATGAACTGTCCACTGGCGCTGGTAACATCTCTTTGAAAGCGTATTCCCCCAATCAATTACTTTACGAGGCTCAGGTAGAACAAAGTGGATTGGCCGTTTTTTCAGAAATTTATTATCCTGAGGGGTGGAAAGCCTTGATCAACGGGGAGGAAGTGCCCATCCATCGAGTCAATTACTTGCTGAGGGGACTGGTGCTGCCAGTAGGAAATGTACAAGTGGAAATGCGTTTCGAGCCGGCTAGCTACAACCTATGGGCACCAGTGATGGTGGTTGTTCAATATTTGGTGGTGATTACTTTATTTGCTGGATTATTTATCTTTGTAAGGAATTTAAAAAGTACTCCAGTATCATGACCAAGGACATTGCTCAATTTTATGATGAATTTGCGGATAAGCAAGTCAAAATAGGCGTGAATTCTAGGCATTATAGCATTTTGGATAAAGTGGTAAAAGCCGGGTTTACAAATGGCCATAATGTCTTGGAAATTGGATGCGGTATTGGAACAGTAAGCCAGTTGCTTGCAAGAAAAACGCCCAAAGGGGAGGTATTGGCAGTGGACATCAGTCCTGAAAGTATCGCCAAGGCTAAACAAATTTGGTCAAAGCAAAAAAACCTATCCTTTGAAATTTCGGACATGAAGGGTTTTAATAAACCTAACTGTGCCTTCGATTTTGTGGTTTTGCCTGATGTATTGGAACATATCCCAGAAGAAGAGCATATTGCTTTGTTTAAAACCATTCTGAAACATAGCCATGACCATACGGTGGTTTTCATTCATATTCCCTCTCCTCGGTTTTTAGAATGGATGATTAGGAATGAAGCAAATAAACTTCAAGTAATTGACCAACCTATAGATACGGGCAAATTGGTTTCACATCTTGCTACCTGTGGATTTTATTTAGACAAAATGGAAACCTACAGTATCTATTATAAAGAAAAGGACTACCAGTATTTTGTTTTTAGAAGAGAATCTGAAATCAAACAAGTCACTCATTTAAACAAATGGAAAATACTAGGTGAAAGAATTAAATTCAGGATGTCACATCGCCTTTAAGACCCTATTAAAAAATGATAGTATATATTTCCTCTATCAACACTGCTTTTGTAAGTAGGGACTTGGAGATGTTGAAAGGGGTGCATAAGACAGTTCACCTTACCTTTACAGATAAACCCTTTCTACTTCCATTTTTTTTCCTTATCCAATTTGCTCAACTCCTGTTTCTTCTTCCATTTACATCAAAATACCTTTGCTTTTTTTCCGGGTATCATACCCTTATACCTGTGGTATTGGGGAAAACTTTTGGGAAAAAAGTGATCATACAGTGTGGTGGGACAGACGCCATGCACCTCCCCCATATTAATTACGGAAATTACAGGAAAAAATGGCTAAAACTGGCTACCATATTTAGCTTCAAGCATTGTTCCCTAATAGTCCCTGTTTCGGAAGCTTTGGTAAAGTCCAATTATACGTATGACCCAGTTGCTCCTTCCTCTCAAGGATTGTTAAATTTAATCCCCAATTTAAAAACCGAAATTACCGTAATTCACAATGGTTTTGACTCAGGATTTTGGAAGGATGAGACCGAAAAGAAACCATTTACCTTTGTGACAGTAGCAACAGGAATTTCGAAAGAGAATAGGGCCTTAGTAAAAGGAATTGATTTATTGATTGCTTCTGCAAAAAAGTTTGAAGACTTTACCTTCATCATCATTGGGGACGGTAAATTCAAGGTTGACTTAGCAAATGTTGAGGTTAAACCTACACTTAACCAAGTGGAAATTAAAAGAATATTTCAGTATTCGCAATTCTATCTGCAATTATCCAGCTCAGAAGGTTTTCCCAATGCATTAGCCGAGGCAATGCTGTGTGGTTGTATACCTATCGGCACCAAGGTGGGCGAAATCCCCAATATAATCGCTGATACCGGGTTTATTGTCGAAAAAAAAGAAATTAACCTTTTAATTGAAATTTTCGAGGGATTGTCTGATAAAAATCTACAGGGATTACGAAAAAAAGCATCGAAAAGGATAAAAACCCTATTTAGTTATGAACATAGGAAGGATAAACTGCTAAGAATTTTGGCAGTATAATCAGCAAGTTACCCATCAGGAAAAAGCCCAGCAACGAAAAGAAATGATGAAGGCCGCAGCAAAGCAAAGTATTTACTCCACCGTATTCGCATATATAGGTGTTGCAGTGGGGTATGTTAACTTGTTGTGGCTCTTCCCTTATATCTTGCGAGCCGATCAAATTGGCACCTTAAAAACCATACAAGATATGGGATTGCTACTGGTACCATTCGCTCAACTAGGGTTAGGACATGGCATTACCAGGTATTTCCCGAAGTCCCGACCCAATCATTATTCATTCTTTTCCTTAGCGATCGTCCTGGCAATTATTGGCTTTAGCATAGTTTGCCTTCTGTTCATTGTTTTCCAAGATGTTATCGTGGGTGCATATAAAGAAAATGCACCAGAAATCATTGACTATCTTCTCATAGTCCTTTGCATCACATTCTTTGGCGTAATCCAATCCATATTTGAGGCCTTTTCAAGGTCATTTTTTAAAACAGCATTCCCTAACTTTCTCAGGGATGTATTGTTGCGCCTGGGTTTAGGGGGACTCGTTGTACTTTATTTCTATTCCATCATTCCCTTTCAATGGGTGATTGCAGGTATCGCAATCGTTTATGGGGTTTCATTGTTTTTTTTGGTCTATTACGCTGTTTGGTTTGAACATTTTAAGCTGGAATGGAATTGGAAATCCCTAACCCCTGCTTTTAAAAAACAATTCCTCACTTATAGTCTTATCACTTTACTGGGGACTGCAGGAGCCATTTTGATCATGAAAATCGACAGCCTAATGGTCAGTTCCATGATTGGACTGGAAGCCAATGCCATCTATACCATCGCCTTTTCCATTGCTGTTGTAATCGAAATGCCAAGAAGGGCAATTTCCCAGGTGGCCATGCCCATTATCTCCGAAAAATTTGCGGCAGGTGCTTTGGAAGAAATTAATCAGCTCTACAAGAAAATTGCCACCCACCAGACTTTTATCTGCCTCTTAATTTTCCTTCTAATCTGGGTGAACATTGACATACTTTACTATTTTGTCCCCAACAATGAAGTCTACCGGACCGGAAAATGGGTGGTTTTACTTATTGGTCTAGGGAAACTATCCGATGTAGTTTTTTCGGTGAATGGGGAGATAATCGTTTTTTCCAGATTTTATGTGTTCAATATTACCGCTACACTGGCCATGTGTGTGGCGGTGGTTTTGTTTAACCTATTGCTGATTCCATTTATGGACATTGAGGGAGCGGCATTGGCCTCCTTAATCGCCATGGCCATATATAACTTTCTGAAATATGCATACGTGAAATTCCGACTTGGTTTTGACCCCTTCACCTGGCCATTGCTCTGGGTGTTATTGATTGGGGTTTTATGTTGGGCGGTTAGCGCTTATGTCTTACCCAGCCCTAATAATGTTTGGCTAAAGCTGATCCTTAATTCAGGGGTTACCCTTGGGCTGTATTTGACAGGAAATTTCTGGTTGAATACTCTACCCGATCTTCAGAAAAGCCTCGTAGATAAAAAAAAAGAGTGGGGAAGAACAAAATCATAAACCCTCCCTAATGCGGTTTCTATTGGATACCATCCAATATGCCCGCTAAATTCCCTGTTAAGGTTTTTCTGTCGAAGGTATCCAGATTCTTCGGGTTTATGTGCAAAGGTTGGTTTTCCACCTTTTTCAGGAAGGCACACATACCATCCCTGTCTTGGTGGCTGAAGACCATTCCGGCACCGGCTTGGTGAAGGATATTAGCTGAATCACCCTCAGGATCTCCTAGGGCAATGATCTGCCTTTTGGTGGCCATGTACTCAAAAATCTTTCCCGGAATATTCCCTTTGGCATTTTTGGTGGACGTTAAAATCAAGAGAAGTAGATTGGCTTTGCCATAAAAGTCAAACACCTCCTGGTGACTTACATATCCGGCAAAAACTACGTGCTCACTCATCCACGAATCGCCCCTTACCCATTGCTGGATCGACTCACTTACCCTACCCACAAAGGTTAGTTTTACCTTCCCTTTGAAATTTCCAAAAGTAAGTTGCATAGCTTCCAAAAAGGGCTTTGGATCCCGAATGGCATCTACCACCCCTGAATACACGATATGCAGAGCCCCCCCATCGGGTTGTAAATCATCGAAGTTTTTCGGCTTATCTTCCCTGTCAAACCCATTATAAAGCAGGTGTATGTCCCTTTTGGCCAGGACTTGCATTTCCTTCTGAAAGGTTGGGGAAATTGTACATACTGCATCTGCTTTCAAAAACACTTTTCGCTCCAAAGTAGCATGCTTCCTTTTCGCCCATGGCATCATGGGCAAGGTATCCAAAAATTCCCAGGTACTCCAGGGGTCCCTGAAATCTGCAAGCCAGGGGATACCGAATTTTTCTTTTATCCCCATCCCTATTAAGTGCATGCTATGCGGGGGACCGGTAGTGATGACAGCTTGAAACTTGTTGTTTTCGACTATCTGGGCCAAATAAGCTAATGAGGGCTTCACCCAATATGCCCTTGGGTCAGGAATCATCATATTTGCCCTTATCCAAATGGCTATTTTGTCCAAAAAGCTCTTCTCGGACTTTTCAAGGATTAGAGCTGGATTTTGGGATTTATTTCTCTGGAATGTTCTGAGTAACTGGTATGGCTCCCATATTGGGAACTTGAGCACTTCTAGGTTTTTTGGCACCTCTTCTTCCAGACTAGGGTCCCTTAGGTCAAAATCCGGGTTTTCTGGAGTAAATATCACCGGATCATATCCGTAAAGAGGTAAGTATTTAGAAAATTTAAGCCACCGTTGTACACCTGAACCAGCACTGGGTGGCCAGTAATAGGTAATCACCAAAATGCGTTTCCCTGCTAACATATTTAAAATATCACCCACCACCTATTCAAAAAGTGGCGGGTGTAATTGTGTTTATTCACCTTGGGCAAGGGAAAAGCCTCTTTCGCCATCAAAGGTATATAGGTTTTCAATCTTTATGAAATCAAGTTGCAACGCCATCATCTGATGCAAAATACTGATAACCTGCTCATGGCTGATTTTGGATTCGTCGGCATTAAAAAACCGGATCCTCCAATGGTCGGAACAAAAAGTTTCTTTCATTCCTTCTGGATATACCTTCACGCCCCTATTTGTGATTAGCTGCATTTTAAGGCCGTCTGCATCCACTGATCGCAGTTTTTCCCCAATCACATTGGCATCCCTACCATTTTCCTTCCAATCGATAAATACATCCACCCCAATAAGCTCTTTTTTGAGGGGCTGTCTCTCAGACAACACTACTGATCCTGTACCGCCCCTTTTTTCTTTGGCAAATATTGCCGGCTTCATGGAATTGGGTTTATGCCCTAGCCTTTCTATCACGGCTTTGGCAAATTCCTGAGTACCCACTTTCTTTTTGGAAATGGATTCTTGGTAGATATCCCCGGTATGAAACCCATCTTCCAGGGTCTTCATCCATGCGTTACTGATTTTTTCGGCTATCTCTGGCTGGCCGATATGAACCAGCATCATAATAGCTCCATTCAACAAGCCCGACGGGTTTGCGATATCCATTCCAGCTATATCCGGTGCCGATCCGTGTATGGCTTCAAACATAGCTACATCCTCACCCACATTGGAGGATCCCCCCAGGCCAACGGAACCCGTGATTTGGGCAGCCACATCAGAAATGATGTCCCCATACAGGTTTAGGGTAACGATCACGTCAAACATTTCAGGCTTATCGGCGACCAGTGCCGTGCCTATGTCAATAATCTTATGGTCAGCCTCAATGTCGGGATATTCCCTTGCCACTTCAATAAATACCTTATGAAACAAACCGTCGGCAAGTTTCATGATATTGTCTTTGGTCATGCAAGTGACTTTTTTTCTGTTATATTTTTTTGCGTATTCAAAGGCATATCTGATGATTTTTTCACTACCTGGTCTTGAAATAAGCTTTAGGCACTGGTAAACTTCCTCGGTTTGCCTATGTTCAATCCCTGCATATAGATCTTCCTCATTTTCTCGGATAATGACCATATCCGTTTTGGGGAAATGTGTCTTTACGAAAGGAGAGTAGGCCTTGCAAGGCCTTACATTGGCATATAGCCCAAGAGTTTTTCTGGTAGTGACATTCAAACTCTTGAACCCCCCGCCCTGCGGAGTGGTGATGGGGGACTTCAAAAACACCTTCGTTTCCCTTAGGGAATCCCATGCCCTCGGTTCAATGCCTGAACTTATTCCCTTAAGATAAACCTGTTCCCCTATTTCTATTACATCCTTTTCGAGTTGAGCACCTGCTGCATCTAGGATGTCAAGAGTGGCCTTCATGATTTCGGGACCAATCCCATCCCCGTATGCAACTGTAATTTTGGTCTTTGACATACAAAATAAATTAGCTAAATACATTATAATTTAAGTACAAAAATAGAAATAAAAGAAAGACCAGTACCAAAACAACAGGATAATCTACCCCTTAATTTATATGGAAAGTTGAAAAGTTTTCCTTTTAACACATATCCATCCTTACACCTTGGTGTATCCCCAGTAATAATGCCTTAAGTTGGGGATAAATCCTAATGATAAAACACTTATTATTTATTTTGAAATACATTTTAAAGTGTATATTATTTAAATCAGCTATAATACCCAATAAGCTTTTTTGAAAGATTTTTTTGTGTTTGAATGCCGACCTAGTATATTTGAGACTTAACATTCAACATATCGGATGGCAGAACAAAAAAATATTCTTTCGCAAAACAGGGACGGGGTTTTATATCTCACCATTAGCAGAGAATCTAAGCTTAACGCATTGAATTACAATACTCTTGAAGAGTTAAACAATATCTTTAATGAAGTAAATGACAACAAGTCAATCAGAGGGGTAATCCTGACAGGAGCCGGAGAGAAAGCTTTCGTTGCAGGTGCAGATATTAATGAAATTGCGGAACTTAATGAGCTGAATGCCAGAAAATTTGCTGAATTCGGTCAGGAGGTGCTTCACAATGTGGAGTCCTGCCATAAACCTGTAATCGCCGTGGTAAACGGATATGCTTTAGGAGGGGGATGCGAATTGGCTATTGCCTGTCATATGCGTATCGCGACAGCAAATGCGAAATTTGGGCAACCTGAAGTAAATCTTGGGATTATTCCAGGCTACGGTGGAACCCAACGCTTAACCCAGCTCATTGGTCGTACTAAAGCTACCGAGATTTTAATGACCGGGGATATGTTGGACGCGGATGAGGCCTTGAAACTCGGGCTTTTAAATTATGTGGAGCCTACCAAGGACACGGCAATCGCAAAAGCAGAAGGCATCCTTCAGAAAATAATGAAAAAAGCCCCTCTTTCCATCGGAATGATTATCGACTGTGTAAACGCGGTATACACAAGTGGGGAAAACGGTTACCAAATTGAGGCCAACAGTTTCGCCAGATGTGTAAAGTCGGAAGATTACCGTGAAGGCACAAAGGCCTTTCTAGAAAAAAGAGATCCGGTATTTAAAGGGGAGTAAATCCCCTTTTTTTTATCATCAGCTCTTTATTAGGGCTTACTTGCCATATCCAGGGCCTGGAGATCCTCCGGCTCTAATTTTAATGTAAGTGCCTCTTCAAAGGCCCTTAGATGGGAGTACTTTGTCGCACTGGCAATAGGAGCACTTACCATAGGTTGATGCATCAACCAGGAAAGGGCGATGGCAGAATGGCAGACTTGGTGTTTCTCTGCCAGTTTATCCATAACCCTCAAAATTGCCCAACCCTTATCATTCATGTATTTTTTGGAAATGGCTTCTCCCCTTTGACTTTTGGTTTTATCCTCTGGAGTCCTGTATTTGCCACTCAAAAACCCCATGGCCAAGGAGTAATAGCAAATCACACCAAGGCCCTCTTCCTCGCAAATTTTTAATGTGCTTTTTTCATACCCATCCCTGTCATACAGGTTGTACTCCGGTTGAAAAACTTCATATTTTGGCAAATCAAGAGATTTGTGTGCTTTCAGAGAGGCAGAAAGCCTATCTTTGGAAAGATTACACGCTCCAATGGCCCGTATCTTTCCCGCATTTAGCAATTTGTCGTAGGCCCCTAATGTTTCCTCCACAGGCGTGAGGTCATCGTCCCAATGGGTCAGGTAAATGTCTATATAGTCAGTTTGAAGACGTCTCAGGCTTTCTTCGACTGCCTTTAAAATATAGGGTTCACTGAGGTCTTTTTTTCCCTGCCCCATATCCGAACCCACCTTGGTGATCAGGTTGATTTTTTCCCTATTGGAATTCTGCTTCATCCACTTCCCAATAATACTTTCGGATTCTCCTCCCCTATTGCCCTCCACCCATCGACTGTATACATCTGCGGTGTCAAGGGTATCAAGACCCATATCCAATAGTCTGTCCAACATATCAAAAGACTCCGTTTCGTTAAGCGTCCATCCAAAAACATTGCACCCAAAAATTATCGGAGAACTTTTCAAACTGAATTTTCCTAATTTTACTTCTTTCATTCTAGTTGTTGTTTTTTTAGTTGAGCAAACAACTATGGTATCCATTTGATGTTTTTAAAATTGGGCTTTCTTTTTTCCAAAAACGCATTTCTTCCCTCTTTTGCCTCCTCTGTCATATAAGCCAACCTTGTGGCCTCCCCTGCAAAAACCTGCTGCCCTACCATGCCATCATCTGTGAGGTTGAAGGCGAATTTCAGCATTTTTATCGAGGTAGGAGATTTTTCCAAAATTTCCTGAGCCCATTCGTAGGCTGTGGACTCTAACTCCGCATGGTCAACTACGGCATTTACCATTCCCATTTCATAGGCTTCCTGGGCAGAATAATTCCTCCCAAGAAAAAATATTTCCCTGGCTCGCTTTTGTCCCACCATTTTGGCCAAATAGGCTGAGCCATAGCCACCATCAAAACTGGTAACATCTGCATCTGTCTGCTTAAAAATGGCATGCTCCTTACTTGCCAAAGTAAGATCACAAACCACATGAAGGCTATGCCCCCCACCCACTGCCCATCCTGGCACTACTGCAATCACCACTTTGGGCATAAACCGAATCAGTCGCTGAACTTCCAATATATTCAACCTGTGCATTCCGTCCTCCCCTACATAGCCTTGATGGCCACGGGCCTTTTGATCCCCTCCGCTGCAAAAAGAGTAAACCCCATCCTTGGAGGAGGGGCCTTCAGCAGACAAGAGGACTACACCTATAGAAGTGTCTTCCCGTGCATCCAAAAAAGCCTCATAAAGCTCGATTGTTGTCTTTGGCCTAAAGGCATTTCTCACTTCAGGCCTATTAAAGGCTATCCTGGCAACTCCATTACACTTTTTATACGTAATGTCCTCAAAATTCTTTACAGTATTCCAATCCATCATCTTTTTATGGTTTTAACTGCAAGATAACAGTCAAGGATGATTTTTTGATGGTTTTATGTTATGGAATACCTGTTTAGGGCTAATATTGCAAATACCGAAACGTTTTACCATAAATGACGGGAAAAATCAAAACATTGGGAAACACCTATTCTTTTGAAGAGATCAAAAGAGGGGATTGGGATACCGAAGAATCGGCCTATCTGAAGGAGGCACTTTCTTTTTGCCAAGATTGGCTTTCTGGCCAGAACCTGTTTGAACTGCATACTTCCGGTTCCACAGGAGCCCCGAAACCTATACAGGTAGAGAGAGACAAAATGGAAAAAAGTGCCCAAATGACGGGGGAGTTTCTGAAATTGGAAAACCAGCCCAAGTTGTTGTGCTGTCTAAATACAGCCATGATTGCAGGTAAAATGATGTTGGTAAGAGGGATGGTTTGGGAGTCCGAATTACATATCGTGTCCCCTTCCTCCTTATTCCCCGCCCGGTTACCCCACACAGATTATGACTTAGTAGCCATGGTGCCGATGCAAGTGGAAAAAGCCCTGCGGTTTAAGGAAAGAGGCCGGGTATTGGGCAATACAAAAAACTTCCTTATTGGGGGTGCGCCCAGTTCTGAAAGGCTAAGGGAGGAACTGAGGAGTTGGTCTGGTAACTTTTTTCAGACCTTTGGCATGACCGAGACGGTTTCACATATAGCCCTTGCGGACCTAAAATCGAAGGGCCCCTTGATTTACAAGACCCTTCCTGGCGTGGATATTGATGCAGATGCCAGTGGCAGGCTTTATGTCAAATCACCCACAGGTATTCAATCTGGCTTTTTGACCAATGACATTGTTGAATTGACTGGAAAGAATGAATTTATATGGAAAGGAAGGTTTGATTTTGTAATCAATTCCGGGGGATATAAGATTTTTGTTGAGGAGCTCGAAAGAGAAATTGAACCGGTTTGGCAACAGTACCTTCCAGTAAATCGTTTCATTATTACTAAAGCAAGCGATGAATTGTTAGGAGAAAAAGTAATATTGATTTTCGAAGGCAAGCTATCAACCCAGGATTTATCCAAGTGCATGGCAGCACTTAAATCAAAGCTTCATCCTTACAAGTATCCGAAGGAGGTGCTTCAAGTGGATGAATTTTGCACTACTCCTTCTGGAAAAATCAATCGCGTAAAAACCACAGAAAAACTGAAATTATGATATTCGTCCAATTATGCCTTTATCTTTTAGCCATGTGTGCTCCATTAAACGGGGAATTGGAAATTGTAATTACCAATACCAAGGACAACCAGGGGGTGGTGCAAATTTTACTTTTCAAGGACAAGGAGGGTTTTCCAGATTCTCCTGAAAAAGCCTTTAAAAGTTTGAGCGTACCAGTAGAAAACAACCAGGCCCAAATCACTGTATCAGATCTTCCGGATGGGACTTACGCCATTTCCACTTTTCATGACCCTGATGCGGATGGTAAAATGAGAAAAGGGTTGTTTGGTATCCCTAAGGACAGGTATGGTTTTTCCAATAATGCAAGTGGGACTATGGGTCCTCCCTCCTTTGAAGACGCAGCGTTTGAAATCACTCAAGGCAAAAAAAATCAGATAAATATAAAATTGAAATAGGCCAAGTTTAATCGATATTTCTAAACCAACCCGTAATACTGATTCGCTCCTTCTTGGTGGTCATCACCTCGTGGGGGATTTCCCCGCTCAAAAAGCAAACTAACCTCCCTCCAACTGGATAAATATCCAATCCCTTTTCTATGCCATTCTCATCTGGAAAATAAATCCGTAGAGCACCCCCATCTTCTTCCTTCCACCCATGGTTTAAATACAGGATGACAGTTACCATCCTATAGGCCACGCTTTGAAATTGATCCAGGTGCCGCAAGTAAAAGGAGCCTGGAGGGTACATGGCAAAATGGCTTTCGAAAGAGCGAAGACCTAAAAAGCACCTTTGGTTGATCTTTTCTCTCAAAGCCTCCATTTTTTTCCAAAAGCTTTCCTGCATAGGGGACAATTCCCCCTCTTCCATCCAAAACACCTTATCACTTCTGATCTCTGGCTTGATTGCGAAGGAATCCCCCTTACCGATTCCCGCATGCCTGAACTGACCATGCCGCAAAATATCCTGTTGCTCTTTCAATAGGGAATCACGAAATTCCTCATTGATATAATCGTCCATGATTATCCAGCCTTTTTCATATAGCCCTTCAGCGATAATCTGGTTTTTTTTAGAAATATGCATAGCAAGTGGCATTAAAGTTCTCCGCAAATATAACACATTAACCAAATGGCCTAGAATTTGATCAATAATGCTATATGATTTGCCCAGTTGCCCCATAACCAAACCTTTTTGTAAATTAAATGAACTATTTTTGGACGAAACACCTAATTTTAAATTCATACCATTCTAATTCAGTATGCATATTAAGTCTGAGGATATTATTAGATTAGAAATAGAATTCCATAGTGGTGAAATCCCTGCCCCTTATTCCCATCAGTTTAAAATCAAATTGGTTTTTGGTAAAAACTTCATAAATACCCAATTCGACATCAATTATTTGGACAGGGAAGAGCTTTCTGAAGAAGAAATCCTAAATGAGGGCTTTAGCCTCAATGATGATTTTAGCTTTGTAGGGGAATTACCCAAAATCTGGGAACCCGTACTCAAAAACCTTTACTCCAACTCCAAATGGTCCCACCAGAAAATGTTGGATGACCAAGGGGGAATTAAGGTGCTGGCAAAGGACAAGCATGGAAAAATTGTCAGAAGCATAGCATTAAATCCTAAGGAGTGGCATTATTACAGTCAGGAGTTAATTCAGGCCATCTACGAAATTAGTAAAAAGGAAGCTCCTCTGCAGATAAGGTACAAGCAGGTAACCCACAATAAGACAATGCTATACGAGCTAACCTTCAAATTTGCAACCCGAAAGTTTGTGTTTTGCTGTAATGGTGCCGAACAAATTTTAGAATGGCAAGAAGCCAAAGACCTCCTTGCCTGCATATTCCTTCCCGATTATGACTACGGAACGGCCACCTCCAGCGAACCCACTAAGGAAGGTAATTATATCGATTGTGGGGATGGATTTTGGCATGAATTTGGAGAGGGATTAATTAACTTAGATGAAGGCTTTGATGCAAAAAAGAAAATTCAGGAGGAATTTGAAAGACTGAGCCAACTACTGCCATAAACCCCCTGTAAATACGCAGGGAATACAAAGGGGCAAGTCAAATTCCAACAAAAAACTCATAATGTAAATTTCATGAGCATTTATTAGGTTGATCAATTAATAAAAATGGCTGTCCCTTAGGATGGCCTTTTTTATTGGCATTTCCTGATTTCGTTTTTGACTTCCTGAATCATATCGGCTAAATCTTTGAGGGTAAGTTCCACATTTGAATGTTTTGAGTCAGGAAAGGATGTGCTGATATAGGCTTTGGCCTCCCATACTTCAAGTACCTCGGAGGCAGGTACCTCAAACGGTTTATAGAACTCGTTATCGGAAACCAAATATAGCTTCCCTTTTTCTTTCAAATAATTAAATGCCCTTTTGTAAACCACCCCCTCCGATTTTGTCACCAAAATATAGGTCATACCATTTTTTATTTCCAGCAATTGATCAAGGTAGGCCCCAATTATCACCGTACCTGGGCCAAGGGGAAGCATACTGTCCCCACTTAACTCAAAGGCCCTGTAGGTTTTCCCCGTAGGGAGTTGGGGAAGTTTAAACTGGGGCAACTTCTCAAAGTACTCCGCGTCAGCATACCCATTGAGATACCCCGCCGCCGCCTTTTGGGGTACCAGAGTAATTTGTTCTTCCCCATGCACATCCACTGCTACCGTAAGCACCTCAACAGGAAACCGTCCAAAACCTGAACGGCCCTCCTTGGCCAAATCTCTCTGGACCAGGTCATCGATGGAAACCTCAAAGGTCTTCGCAATAGTGGCCACTGCTTCCATTTTGGGCTTGGACCTGCCGTCTTCATAGGCAGAAATCATGGGACGGCGAACACCGAGCTTCTCTGATAGAGCTTCCTGCGTCAATCCTGCATTGCGCCTCAGCCATTTGAGGTTGTTAGAGAATGACATATCCAATTGGTTTTTATGCGGAATACAGAAAGAAGGTATGATCGTCCTTTAACCCTCGGGTAAAATTAAACCGGTAAAAATCCGCGCGAGTGGACTCATGAAATTCCAATCGCTGTCTGATTTCCATCAGGATTTCCTGCTCGGGCATGTTTTCGCAAAGAAGCAGGTATCCATATTTTTCCTTGATCCCCCGCTTCACAAAAAACTTGACTTGCAAATTCCCGGAGGGCAACAATTTTTTGGCATAAGTAATGGTTTGAACTGGCTGCATAAATAAAGAATTGATTTTGTTAATTTTATTTACATATGCAATATAGCAATGTTATTAAAAACAACAAAATAAGAAGTTAAATTTGTGTGTTCCAAAAACACCTTTATTATTAGTTTTTTAACTAAAACCTATTTTATCAGTTGAATTTAAAACCTATATCAATCATTTTTACACATATATCAAAAAAATTGGGTTATTTTTAATCTATTGTTTTGAAATAAATTTTATTTGATCATAATTTGAGCTAAATTTATATTCTAAATATTACCACTTTACGACACAACAAATCATGAAAAACATCAACAGAAGAGATTGGATCAAAACCAGCATGTTGGGAATAGGGAGTATTTCTTTATTGCCTGGTAACCTATTCGGAAAAGGAGAAGCTAAGGCTGCTTCTCAGCTTGGATGGAGTAAAGAAAGCATGCTTTGGGAAATCAACCCTCTATACAATGAGATTAAAATGAAAGCCAGGCTTTTGGCCAATGAAAACCCTTTTGGCCCTTCCCCTAAGGTACAAAAAGCCATTTCAGAATCCATAAGCTTAGGAAATAGGTATGGGCATGGAGATGCTGCCTATCTTATCAGCCTCTTGGCAGAAAAAGAAGGTGTAAAACCAGAAAACATCATGTTGGGGCCTGGCTCTACGGACATGTTGGAGAAAACTGCCATTGTATTATGCAAAGACGGTGGCAACGTGGTTTCAGCAGACCCCACCTACATGTCTTTAGTGAATACTGCCCAAGCCATAGGAGGGAATTGGAAGGCAGTGCCTTTGAAAAAAGACTATTCCCACGACCTTGAAGGCATGCAATCTGCCATAGATGGGGACACAAAGCTTGTTTACGTCTGTAACCCCAACAACCCTATGGGTTCTATTACAGAAGCAAGTAGCCTGAAAGAATATTGCAAAAAAGCAGCCACTAAGGTGCCTATATTTGTGGATGAAGCCTACTTGGAATTTATGGACAAACCAGAGGACAACTCAATGGTAGGTCTTATCAAAGAGGGTCATGACGTAATGGTAGCTAGGACTTTCTCCAAAATACATGGGATGGCAGGATTAAGAATAGGATACCTGGTAGCTACAGAAGAGCGAATAAAATCCATTACTAGCATGGTAAGGGGGACAATGGGGTTATGCGTGACTTCCCTCAAGGGAGCGATAGCCAGTGTGCAAGACCCTTCATTTTTGACCGATTGCAGAAAATGGAACAAGGAATCCAGGGAATTTACAAGCGAACAATTACATAGCATGGGATTTCAGGAAATTCCCTCCTATACCAGTTTCATGATCTTTCCCATTGAGCAAGAAGGCAAGGCTTTTGCCAAGAAAATGATGGATCAGGGAGTAGGAATCCGGGTATATTCTATCGCTGATTCCCCATGGTGTAGAGTAAGTATGGGTACCATGGACGAGATGAAGCTTTTTGTGGACGCCCTAAAAACAGCAACGGCATAATAACTACCCCGATTAGCAATAAACCCAAATACCTCTTTCTTATTAACCACTAACAACTTCTTATACATCATGAATATAGCTGTCCAAAAGACGCTTTCATTGCTATTGCTATTGGTAATTGGGTTTTTACTGAGGGGAAAGCTTAAGGATCCTGCACAGCAAAAAGGCCTTAAAACGCTTATCCTGACTGTGGCACTGCCCGCGATTATATTTGTGGCATTACTAAAAGCAGAGATCCAATTTGACTTGTTGGCACTTCCAATTTTGGCTATTGCCTTTAATGTCATCCTTTATTTCATCTTGAAATTCACCTTGCCAGTATTCGGGGTAGAAAAGGACACCCCTAGTTACAGAACCTACTTGTTGCTGTTTCCTTCCTTGGCACCTGGGCTTTCTTGTTTTCCGTTTCTCATTGAATATTTAGGGGATGATGCCTTGGCATGGGGTGCCTTGGCGGATATAGGGAATAAGATATTTGTGCTTGTTATAGCCTATCTGATTGCAATGCGCTGGTATTTCAAGATCAACACCCAAATAAAAACAGGAAATGGAGAAAAAATTAAGTCTTTGTTGCTTAGTCTTATCAATGAGCCAATCAATATTGTAATCTTAATTGCATTGGCCCTGATAAGTTTTGATCTTCACTTGGATAGTTTGCCAGGGTTTATGTCCTCGGCTATTTCTACGCTGAGTAACTTAATGACCCCATTGGTATTAATCTTTATCGGTATAGCAGTAGTTTTCAATTGGAAGCAAATTCGAAAAATCACTGGGTTACTCGTAATCCGGTCCGGTTTAACCTTCTTGTTAAGTGGTTTGATTTTAGTGTTTGCGCCACAGCTTTCCTATACAGCCATAATGGTGTTGGTGGTTTTTCCCCAAAGTGCCATAAGCTTTTGGCCCTTCGCTCACATGGCCTCTATCACTGGCCTCGAGCAGAAGCAGGAAAAAGTAAAGCAAAAAACCTTTGACATGGAATTGGCTGTAAACATTCTTGCCGTTTCCTTACCCTTCGCTACTCTTATCATGCTTACTGTGTTTTCCTTTGGGGAGCTTTTTGCCCAATCTAGCACGCTTTTCATAGTAGGATTTGGATTAATTGGGTTAGGGGTCATAAAACCTTTACTTAACTGGATAAATGAGAAATCATCCTATGAACCAGTTTATAAAGAAGAAAATTAAAACCACAATACATATAAATTGCTCACTTAATTAACCACTAACCAATGCATTCTGATTATTAAGGATGTAAAAAAGCAGCATTGAAATTCAATGCTGCTTTTTTTGGATAGATTAATAAATAGAAGTCAATAATAACGGAATCTTCCCAGAGTAGGATTATTGCTGCGAGATTCTCCCGAAACAAGTTAGGGGCAGGCTAAGCTAACAGGCCTGCGGTGCGGGGAAGGTTATGATGACCATTAAAAGACTATTTTAAACATACTAAATCAACCCTTATTAAGAGAACTTCCTGCCACCGACTTGAAGGCATCAGCAAACATTTCTAAGTCGTCAGATTTTCCCATGGAAACCCTACAGTAGTTTTGTCCTTCAATATTCCAGGTTTTTATAGCAACCTGCTTTTCCATCATTTTTTTGCGGAAAATATCCCCGTCCATTTGAATGGGAAAGAGAATAAAGTTGGTGTGGGAAGGAAAATAATCGTATCCAAGTTTATTCAGAAGGTCATAGACATACTTTTTGCCCTCATTGTTTTTCTTAACGGAATATTGGATAAAGGATTCGTCCATAAGGCTGGCAGCTGCTCCTGCCATGGAAGGTCCTGACAGTGTATTTCTAGGTCCCTCTTTCGCCATTTTTTCAATCACCTCCGGTTGTGCCACACAATAACCTACCCTTAGGCCCGCAAAAGCGTGAACCTTAGAAAAGGTCCTTGCGACAATAACATTCTTTCCATTTTTGATACATTCCGTAACGGTGGAGTTTGCAGGATCCTCCATATAATCCAGATATGCCTCATCCACGAATACCGGAACCTTATCGGACACAAGGTCACAAAATGATTTAATCTCATCTCCAGTCAATATCTTGCCGGTTGGGTTGTTGGGGTTTACCATGTAGAGTAGCGAAAGGTCTTTACTTACCTTGGCTTCCATAGCGTCCAACTGATGATCCATATCCTTGGTAAGAGGAACCCGTACCCAATCTGCCCCTCCAGTTTGGGCCATTCGAACCAGCGAGGTATAGGTGGGGTCGGCCGAAAGTATCTTGGCCTTTTCTCCGCCATATACCCTGGCTCCTGCCTGTAGTAATTCTGTGCTTCCTGCTCCCAAGAGGATGTGGTCGGTGCTCACACCTTCTTTTTCTGCAATGGCCTCCATCAATTTTTGTCGGTGATGTCTGGGATACAAATACCCATCATCAATGGCCGCCTTAATGGCCTTTTTTGCCGACCCCGCAGGTCCAAAGGGGTTCTCATTTGAGGACAACCTGGCATAGTAATCTTCCTTTCTGTTCTTCAATAAGGAATTGGAACCATGGCCGGTTTCCATTCCATTTGCATAGCCTAGCGTGAAAAGGCCAGCAGAGGCTGTCATACTGGCCTTCAGCCAGTTTCTTCTACTAAAATTCTTCATGTTTTTTTGGTTAGTAGTGGTTAAAGATTCAATTGAATAAGCAATATAAATAAAATGCCTTCAGGTACTGGTAAAGATTTGATCTATTGCACCTTATAGCTCATCAAACCCTTTTCCACTCACCCAAAGGCATTTTGTGAAGAAATGAGGAAAACTTATCTCACCCTTACATTATGATACATCCTAAAGGCAGTGTTGTTGTGTACCCCGGCAAACTCGAGTCTAATCTGGCTGCCGGATGATGGTGCCTCTACACCCAGCCCATTCCAGGTCTGTTGGAAAAGCACACTACCTGATCCATCAGTAGTGAGACTTCCCACCTCTTGAGTGCTATTAATAAACACCCTTACATTTAGACCGGATACAGGAATGGAGTCAATACCTACATTCTGGTCCAAAATACCTGATTTGTCCAGTTCGTAAAATCTTCCTACAACGGAAACATCTGAGCTGGCCTCAAACTCGGTGCCTTGTAGCAATACCAAAACGGGGGAAGCCACATTTGGCGTTGCCAGATCATCTGTAACTACGCATGCCGTAGAAACCAGAACCAAAAGGCTAAGAACCAGGTGTTCAAATTTTATGCATATATTTTTCATTTCAATTATTTTTAAGTCGAGAAATTTGATATTCGATCCGTTTTAATCTGCGTTAGATTTGCCAAGGACTACTCAGCCCACCATAGTTTTGACCTCATATTATCCTGACCACCGAGCATTTGAATCCCTGACTCCAAGTTGCTCATATTAAGAGAATACTCTGTAGGTGGATATTCGATACGAGTGGGAAGGACTCCTTCATTGACGAAAATTGCACTGGGATGGGGAGAAGGCATCACAGGAAACCCAGTCCTCCTATATTCGGTCCAGGCTTCTACGCCCTGTCCAAAAAGTGCAATCCATTTTTGAGTCATTATTGTCTCCTTGTCAATTGTTCCCAATCTGCTCATGTAGTCGGAAGGCATGCTTACCCCATTTTGATCAAAGGAAGCCGCAATGGCTTGCTCTAAATAGGCAGTGGCATCTCCTTGAATATCTCCATCAAAAGCAGCCTCAGCAAGCACAAAGAGCAGCTCCGAATAGGTCATCAAAATACTGGGAGCCTCAGCATCCAAAAACCTCGGACCTATGGTGGATGCCACGAAGGTAGCCGCTGCCTCGTCGGTCAACCCGTTGGGAAGCCCGGCGAAGGAACCATCGGATAAGGGAAGTGCATATGCTGAGATCCTGTCGTCATCCAGCTCAAGCAACTTATCTATCAAGGTGCTGCTGATATTCCAATCAGAACGGGTAGAAAACACATCAAACATCTTGTTCCTGCTTCCTATTAGGTTCGAATGGAACAACTGGGCAAAATCCTCGTTGCTGGTAAATATGGGATAAGTGGCGGGGTCACTCAGGATTTCCTGCATGATTGCCCTGCTTTCTGCCGGCTTTTTTGCAGCCTGCCGATTCGCAAGCTTTAGGCGAAGGGAATTGGCAAACTTTTTCCATCTTAATATGTCCCCTTCAAACATAATATCCCCGTTTACTACAGGACCTGAAACAGAAAGCCGCTCATTAGCAATTTTTAGCTCCTCAAGAACCCCTGCATAGATTACTTCCATCTCATCATATTTTGGAGAGTTTATCCTATCTTCAGCGGCTCCTTTCAATGCTTCAGTGTAGGGAATGGGTCCAAATACATCCGTCAAATAAGAAAATGTGAAGGACTTCATCGTCATAGCAATACCTTCATAATTCCTGTTGGGAAATTCTCCATCCGGACTTGACAATTCAATCATCCTCTCCAAATTTATCAAGGACCCATTATAAACATTGTCCCAAGTCCCTGAGGAAATTGTAAGCGGAACTTCGTAGGTATCTCCTTCAGCATTGATATAGATGTTTCTGGCCAAATGCTGAATCCAACACATGGCAGCATCTATATTCAATCGTTGAAACCTGGTACTGTGCCCCCAGTACCTGTCTACCGAAACCTGAATAGCATTAGGTAGCAACAAGGCAGGGGAAATCGTGGTGGGATTGTTGGGATCTGTGTTGATCTCTTCAAACTCCTCTGTACATGAACTGGCAAATACCGTCCATATCATTAAGAGGAAACAGGCGTATATACTTATCTTTTTCATTAGACTCTGATTTGGTAATAAGTTAGAAGGTTACATTCACGTTGAAGCCTATGCTTCTGAGGGTTGGCTGTTGACCATAAGCAAAGCCCTGGGCATTGCCGCCTTTCATATCAGCCTCTGGGTCCATATGAGGGTGGTTCCTGTGGAAAATAAGCAAGTTTCTTCCTACTAATGACACTCTGGCTCCCTGAACAAAAATATTAGATAATAGGGCAGGTGGTATGGAATACCCTAGGGTAAGTTCCCGAAGCCTTACAAAAGAGCCGTCGAAAATTCCGGCCTCGTGGTAAGTCCTTGGGTTTTGGGCGTTCCAGAAAGTAGCAGCAGGAATGATCACATCGTTAGGTGCATATACCGGACTTTCAGCAGTACCCACATTCATAACTCCTTCCCCAATTACTCCCTCTTCTCTACCAATGGCAGTCTCTTCGTACATGCCTGTTTTCCTGGCCAATCCTGTACCTACATCAAATAGGTCACCACCCATTCTTATATCAATCAATGAACTCAAAGTAAGACCTTTGAATGTGAAGGTATTGGAAAATCCACCAATCCAATCTGGTTGGATGTTGCCCAAAGCAAAGGTTCCTGGTTCTAATTGAGGTAACCCATTGCTGTAAATAATATCTCCTTCAGGGGATCTTTGGTATCTTCTTCCATATAGGGTTCCATAGGGTTGTCCTACTCTGGCTTCGGAGGTCAAACTGTTTTGGGAACCAAGCTGGTAGTTTTCTAATCCTTCGGCAAGCTCAACTACCATGTTTCTGTTTCGGGCAAAATTAAAAGATACATCCCAGCCCAAACCTGGTCCACTAGGCAGAATGGTACCTGTAATCATCGCTTCCACCCCCTGGTTGGTGATTTCTCCTGCATTCAGAATCTGAGAATCATAACCTGAGGCCCTGGAAATTGCAACTGCCAAAATCTGATTGGTGGTGGACTGGTGGTAGTAGGTGAAGTCCATTCCAATTCTTCCGTTTAGGAACCGTAAATCCAAACCTAACTCCTGCCCGGTGGTAATTTCCGGTTTCAAATCCATATTGGCCAGTTCGTTGGATTCGGCATAAGTAGGTACGGTACCTGCCCAAAGGCCCTGGGATATAAATACCTGATTGAGCATGTAAGGATCAGCATCGTTACCCACCTGAGCTAAACTGGCTCTCACTTTAGCAAAGGAAAGCACATTGCTCTGGATATTAAAGAGATCCGTCACCACTGCGCTCAGGGCTGCGGAGGGGTAAAAGAAGGAATTTGCTGTGATAGGCAAGGTACTGGACCAGTCATTTCTACCGGTAATGTCCAAGAAAATGGAATTGTTATACCCTATTGTGGCAGCTCCAAAGACACTGTTTACCACTTGGCGTCTAATCTCACTGGAAGGGTCAACTGGACTAGCGTAGTTGCCTAGGTTATACAAACCATCTACAGTCAATTCCCTGACATTAACAACGTTTTGCTTAAAGTTATTGGTCCTATTGATTCCTCCACCCTGTACATTAAAAGACCATCCATTGTCCAGTGTTTTATTGTAAGAAAGTATAAAATCACTATTGGTCTCCTGGCTGGTCATGGAATTCTCCGTAAAAGCACCTAAAATCCTCACAAAGTTTTTAGTCCTTTCCACTGAAGTGACATCTGTCCTCATATCCGACCAAAAATCCGTACCGGACCGCACCATTAGACTAAAATCGTCGGTAAACTGATACGTAGCTGCAATGTTACCCACTAACCTGTTCTTCTCATTTGAATTAGGGTACCTGTCCTGAAGAAAGTAGGGGTTGGTGAAGTATTCGTGCTGCCAGTTGGCATAGGGATAATCATCACCGGGGCGGAAAGTCTGTCTATGTGTTTCGTAATAGTCCTCCCAGTTTCTGAGCTTTTCGTAATCGGTATGCCGATGCGCCCATATAAAGTCGGAACTTCCGGTATACCTTCTGTTTTCGGAACCGGATTTCACGTATTCAGCACTTACAGTTACGTTAAGCTTGTCTGTGAAATTATACCCAGCATTTAGTTTGAAGTTATTTCTGTAAAAATCATTGTTGTACATGATACTGGTTTGGTCCAGCCTTCCCATGGATAACCTGAAATTTCCTGATTCGTTACTTCCGGAAACAGCGACGTTGTTGGTCATTGCCCGACCAGTTTCCCAGAAATCTTCCCAGTTATTTGGTTGAGGCAACAGTGGTTCCCTGCCTGGAGCTGAATACCAAAGTGGCACCATACGTCCATCCATGGGAGCACCCCAGCTTTCGTCCACACCGGCTGTTCCCCTTATGCCGTCGGCATCAAAACCATTTCTTCCATCCACATACCAAGTCCTATAACCTGCACCGCCCCCATAAATATTTTGAAAATTAGGTTTGACCAAAGGCCTGTCAAACGTCATGTTGGAATTGATTTCCACACCAATACCCTTTGTTCCAGAACCATCTTTGGTGGTAACCATAATAACACCGTTTGCAGCTCTTGATCCATATAGTGCTGCCGCAGTGGCTCCTTTTAGCACATTTATTTCCTTGATGTTATCGGGATTAATTTCGGACAACCCTCCACCATAACGTCTGTCATCGGTTTGCTCTATGGGCACTCCGTCCACTACTATCAAAGGCTGGTTGTTTCCAGCCACAGAGGAAGAGCCCCTGATAAGGATGTGGGAACCACTTCCCGGCATAGAATTCGGTGTGATTTGCACTCCGGCTATCCTTCCCGAAAGGTTGTCAGCTATGTTTGGTTGGCGGGCTTCAGATAATTGGCTACCGTCAACCGCCTGCGTGGAGTAGCCTAACGCCTTCTTTTCGCGTTCCATTCCAAAAGCGGTAACCACAACCTCTGAAAGGGCCATTTCATCAGAGGCCAACGAGACAGTTAGGTTACTTCTGTTATCCACCTTGACTTCCTTTTTATCATATCCGATAAAGGAAACCTCCAAAACATTTTCACCATCTTCCATGGCAACTGTAAATTCTCCGTCAACGTTTGTGGCGGAACCCCTGTTAGTACCTTTGATTAGGACTGTCGCACCCGGAATTGGCTGCTTGTTTTCATCAATCACTTTTCCGGTGATTGTTCTTTCTTGAGCTGCTAATGGGTTGTGAACCATTAAAGCAAGTACACCGAGTAGAATACCCATGCAAATACCAGGCATCCTACTACAAAGAGTAGATTTTTTGTTCATGTTGTTAGTGGTTAAAGTAAATCTTAATCGTTGGGGCTTGTGAACCGGGAGTCACCCCTATTTCCAAGGCCAGGTTATTTGGGCAGGAAATTTAGAAGAGATTTATTGCTATGGCGCCATTTTCTTTTTAAGCAACTTCTAAATTCAAGGGCAATATAGAACAAGATTAGGAAAACCTAAAGTTTACAAAAAAAAATTTCTTTAAGTCATAAAAAACTAACTATATAATTGGAATTACTAAAATTCAAAATTTTCACTTTAATTTTAAAATTTATATCAAAAAATAATTTAATCACCATAAATACATGAATTAATAATATTTTAAACGTAATGAAAAATTTCAAACTAAATTACACTTTTTGTAAAACATACTCTTAGTTTTTGCTATAATTTTTACATTTTACACATTTACTTAAAAAACTGGTTAATTTATACACCATATTTTAAATTTATATCATAATTAATAATCAACTAGGTTAAAAAAAAGAGTGGCTACTTTAGTATTTTCTAATTCAGAATATTATTCTGATTGATAATTAAACTCTAATTTGTCAATTTCAATCCGTTTTGGGCATTGGAGCATAAAAAAGAGCCTAAGGTTTCCCTGCAAGCTCCTCGAAGTCCTCCCGAATAAAAATCACATTCCTTCCCAATTCTATCCACTTTCTTTTTTCCAACTGCTTCAGCAATCTGGAAACCACCTCCCGTGAAGTTCCCAACTCCAGTGCGATTTCTTGATGCGTGGTATAAAGTTCTGTGGACTTGTACTGTCTCATTTTTTTTATAATGTAGTCCATCAATCGTTCGTCCATCTTTTTGAAGGCAACGGCATCAAGGGTAGACAGCAACTCCTGGAACCTATGCTGATAAGTTAGGTTGACAAATTCCTTCCATTGTTTATACTTTTCCAACCATATCTCATGAAACTGGATAGGAATAGCTAAAACCAAGGTTTTTTCTTCAGCAACTGCCCTTACTTCACTAGGCCTGGATGCAGTGCAACAGGTTAATGAAAGGGCACAGGTTTCTCCAGGATCCAAGTAGTAGAGGAAAAGTTCCTTGCCATCCTCTCCCTGCCTAAGGACCTTTATTGCTCCTTCAAGAACTATTGGCACCATTTTCACGTATTTGCCAGGTTCCATAATGCCTTTACCTCCCTCAAAATTTATCAACTGTCCTTCCTTTAACATAGCCGCCAAAAGGTTAGGATCGGATATAGTTGGCAACTTTTCTTTTAAATACTCAAAATCCATCGTTAGCCCTTGTTTATAATGTTATCTATAGCAAAGGAATTTGCTGGTAAAAATTGAATGACGCAAACAAATAGAAGCATGTGGATCATTTGAGAGGGAATGGAACTGTAATTTTCCGCAATGCAGGTTCCGAAAATCAAAACACCCATTAAGAACCCTCCCACAATAGCAGCATTTCTGGTGAACAGTCCCAAAAGCATGGCTATTCCTATAAGAAATTCCAAAAAAGGCAAGATGTAAAAGAATGGCGTGACAAGAAACTCCGGCAATATCGACCCTTCAAAGTCCTCCATCATACCTTCTTTCCAGGAGTTCAATTGGGGTAACCTCACAAGACCATGGCCAAACATGCTCATTCCGATCCCCACTCTAATAATTAAATAGGCAATTTTTTCCATTGGTTTAAATAGTTTAGTTAGCAAAACCTTAAAATACTGGCTCAAAACCCAATATACTAAGAATTCCCCACGATTTCCTTTGAAACCTCATCGTTCCCACAAATTCACTAAACTCCCAAATTCATTGTAGGCTTCTTGGAACATGGAGAGGCTGTTCTTAAAAATGGGCAACCTAAAATCTGCAAAAGTCCAAAATCCCATCTTCCCAAGTGACCAAAATACATTGCATCTTGAAAACTTTGCTTTGTTGCCAAGGTTTCAATAGTATATTTTCTATGGCTTTTGCCAAAGGACATCCGCAAAATAATTATCTTGGTCCCTAAAGATTCCAACTTGCGAAAAGTTGGCCTCAACAGATAGCTCTTTAATTTCCGAAAGGCTAAACTTTCGTGAAATCTCCGTAAAAATAGTTTCAGCCTCCTGGAAGGTAACCTCCAAATCTAAAGCCCCAATCCGCACTATTTGGAACTCCTTACTCACCAAATAACTTTTACAAAAACCTGATTCCGGATTATAGACGGGCCAATGTGTAAATTTCCCTAGATCAAAATCTGCATCCAGCTCCCGGTTTATTCTTCTTAAAAGGTTTAGGTTAAACTCCTTGGTGACCCCTGCACTATCATTATAGGCACTCAGGATTTTATTTGGATCCTTTTTCAGGTCAAACCCTGCCAAAAGCCAATCTCCTTTTACCATTGCACTTTGCATACTCGCCAACAGCCCAAGGGTCTGTTCCTGGTTGAAATTCCCAATGTTTGAACCAAGGTAAAGCATAAATGTGGGCCTGTCCTGTTTCCAAGATGGTGCCTTGAGCAATTCAAAATAGTTGCCTTCTAGCGGTTCCACTTTCAATCCAGGGTATTTATTTTCAATTTTTTCGCCTAATCCTCTTAAGACGTTGGATGAGATGTCATTGGGGAAATAGGTGAAATTCACCCCATTTTCATACAGGTAGCTAAGTAGAAGTTCGCTTTTCTTACCATCTCCGGCACCCCACTCCACCAAATTGAACCCATTGCTAGATTTCAGTGCCGGGGTTAAAATTGCTTTTCTGTTCGCATTCAGGATTTGGTATTCCTTCCTGGATAAATAATACTCCGGCAATTCCATAATCTGCTGAAACAACTTGTCTCCATTAGCATCATAGAAATACTGAGAGGAGAGCATTTTGGGGGTATGAAGGAGTCCTTGAGACACATCTTTTGCAAACTTGAGATCAAAAGTGTTTACTGTCATGATTAACCTGATTTTTTTAATTTTTAACCAACCTGATACCCGAAAACTGCCATTGCGCTTCTGCACCAAAAAAATTCCTGTAGGACTTCCTTGAATGATTTGGTGAGGTAGCCACTGAAGCCCCTCTCAGCACCATTTGGTTTACCATAAACTTACCATTATACTCCCCAATTGCTCCAGGAGCCTTTTGAAACCTAGGATAAGGCAAGTATGCGGACTGCGTCCATTCCCACCTACTCCCCCAATCCAAGAATTCAGCTGCCGCCTCCCATTCAAATTCCGTGGGCAACCTGTGGCCCGCCCACTCCGAATAGGCTGCCGCTTCATAAAAAGAAATATGGCAAACTGGAGAATCCGGATCCACTTTTTTCTTGCCATCCAAGGTGTATACAAAATATTCGCTGTCCTCTGACTGCCAGTAAAGGGGCAGGGAAATATTGTGTTGCTGCACCCAAGCCCATCCGTCAGAATGCCAAAGGCTGTTATTGCCATACCCTCCATCCTTAATAAAAGCTATATATTCAGCATTGGTAACTGGAACATTGGAGATAGCATAGGGTTCTAGGTGTACTTCATGAACCCCTAATTCGTTGTCGTAACAAAATCCGTCTCCCCGAAAACCAATTTCATAAATTCCGCCCTTTACATTAATCCATTGTTGTGGGGCGGAAGCAGGGTACTCACCAATATCCCGGATGCAGGGCAGAAGGGGATTATAGGAAAGGTTGTGTTTCAGGTCAGTCAGGAAAAGTTCTTGGTGCTGTTGCTCATGGTGAAGACCCAAGGTCAACAGGTCGTCCAGACTGGTGTCCGTATTATCCTTTAAAAATCCAGCCATAGCACGGTCTACATGTTGCCTATAATCCATTACCTCCTTTACCGTAGGCCGACTCATCAGTCCCCTTTGATTTCTAGGCACCCTTTCCCCTATTGCGTTGTAGTAACTGTTATACAGAAAGCTGTAAGACGGATGAAACAATTTATAGTTTGGGCAGTAGGGATGAAGAACAAAGGTTTCAAAAAACCAAGTAGTATGGGCCAGATGCCATTTAGCGGGACTTACAAATTCCCCAGCTTGAAGCCCATAGTCCTCAATCTGAAGGTTTTCGCACAAGGATACGGTAAAATTTCTTACATCAAGGTAATGATTTAGCATAAGATCTAGGTTGATTTTTAAAATTCACAATAATTGTGCTAGGGAATTTTCCCAATGTGGAACAGTGCGTCTCCGGAATTCACTACTGGGGAGTTGTTAAGACCTACTACATACCCATCCGAGGTATTTTTTACAGGGACTTTTACCTGTCCGTAGGGGTCAGAAATTTTCGCCAGCATTTGGCCTTTCCTCACCTGTTCGCCGATACTTACAGTAGGAATAAAAATCCCGGAAACCTTGGCCCTAATCCAAAAACTCTCTTTAAGCTTTAATGTTTTGGCTTCCTTTATGCTGTCTTCAATTACCCCGGCGTGCTTGAGGAGCCTCCTTATCCCCAAGATTCCTTCTTCTACGGATTGATTATCCAATCTCATGGATTCACCTCCTTCGAAAACCAAAATGGATTTTTTTGACTTAAACGCTTCCTTTCTAAACGACTTGTCAATCATGGAAGAATTTAGGGTAAATGGCGCCCCAAAGGCCTCTGCGAGCTGAACCCCCTTTTTGTCCTTATAGTCCACCCTGATCTGTGGATAATTGGTAAGCATCCTGCCCCCGGTATGAAAATCAACGCCAAAATCGATCTGGGGGATAATTTCTTTGGTCAAAATATGGGCGATTTGGGAAGCAAGGGACCCCCTGCTGCTGCCCGGGAAACTTCTGTTTAAATCCCTGCCATCGGGAAAAGTCCTTGAGTTGCTCAAAAAACCATAGGTATTTACCAAGGGCACCAAAATAAGGCTTCCTCTCACGGGACTCAAAATTTCCTCTTCCAAAAGTCTCTTGACCGTCACCACTCCGTTGATTTCATCACCATGCAAGCCCCCACTTATCAGAACTGTGGGGCCTTCCTCTTTGGCCCTCAGGATGAATACCGGCAAATCGATAAGGGTATGGGTTGGGAGCCTGGCGATGGCTATATCTATATTTATCGACTGTCCTGGCCTGACCCGGACACCATTGATTACCATTTCTTTCATCTATTTATAATTTCTTTTCAGTGGTCATATAGCCTGCCCCGGACTCGCTTCGGGGGAATCTCGCTTTGATAATCATCCCTCCGTGTGAGATTCTCCTCATGCTCGATTTCATGTGTTTTTATTTTCATTTCAATGGTAACTACTTGTCCCAGCCGGGTATCGGGGTCGGGATAGCTTGTCCCAGCCGGATAGCTATGGAGGGGGGCACCTTTCTGTATGACGATCCCGACTTGCTCGATTTCATTGGGAAAAATTTGAATAAATGTAAAACAGTTTATCAAAACCAGCCAAGAATTAAGAGAGAATCTTTACTTTTGATGAATTTTTTAAATTAATTTCAAACCATGAAAATAGTAAAGAATGTTTCCTTACAGCCTCACAACACTTTTGGAATAGCACGGCTTGCAAGTAATTTTGTCGCTGTCAAAGAGGAAGAAGAACTGCTAGAAGCACTTGACTTCGCAAAGGCGAATAAACTACCCATTTTTATTCTTGGGGGAGGAAGCAATATTTTAATTACCAAGGACATAGAGGGTTTGGTGATTAAAATAGCCATCAAGGGAATTAATAAGCTGGAGGAAAACCAAGACGAGATATTTGTCGAAGTGGGTGCAGGAGAGGTATGGCATGATTTTGTCCTCTATGCCATTTCCCAAGGCTGGGGAGGAGTAGAAAACCTCTCCCTCATCCCCGGCACGGTGGGCGCATCGCCCATGCAAAACATTGGTGCTTACGGAGTGGAGTTAAAAGAGGTTTTTCACCAATTGCATGCCATAGAAATTGAAACATTGGAACGGAAAACCTTTGACGGTAAGTCCTGCCAATTTGGGTATAGGGATAGTATTTTCAAGCAATGGGCAAAGGGAAGGTACATTATCACCTCGGTTACATTCAGGCTATGGAAAAATCCATCCTTTAATATTGAGTATGGTGCAATTAAAAAAACGCTGGAAGAAGAAGGGGTCCATCAACTTAATTTGGAGGCGATAAGCAAGGCCGTTATCAAAATACGACAAAGTAAGCTTCCCGATCCCAGGGAGGTTGGCAACGCCGGCAGCTTTTTTAAGAATCCAGTGATTCCCAATGAAAAATTTGAGCTTTTAAAAAAGGACTATCCGGATATTCCTGGATTTCCCCAGTCGGACGGGATTAAAATTCCCGCAGCTTGGCTTATTGAACAAGCTGGATGGAAAGGAAAAAGGTTCGGACAGGTAGGGGTACACCCCAAGCAGCCTTTGGTTTTGGTGAATTATGGAAACGCGGATGGAAGTGCAATCGAGACCCTAGGAAGGGAGATTTCAAAAGATATTACGGAAAAATTTGGGATCAACCTCCACCCAGAGGTCAATATTCTCTAAATCAGAGGGTCTTCAATTTCTATTTCTTTAGGATATTTTATCACTTCCACTCCGAATTTTCTCAAAAACTCCAATCCCTCATCGGCATCAAGGCCCTTATATTCTGCATAGGAAAACAAAAAAACAACTTTATCTATACCCATAGAATATATTATCCTTGCACAGGGCAGACATGGGGCCAAAGTCACATAAAGTGTGGAACCCTCCACAGTAGCCTTATTCTTAACTGCGTACAATATGGCATTTTGCTCCGCGTGAAGTGCCAGGGAACAACTGCCTTTACTGTCCCTGCTACAGCCAGTTTCCGGAAATTCCTCGTCACAGTTATGTGTACCGGATGGAGGCCCATTATAGCCAATTGAAATAATTCGTGTATCTTTTACAAGGACGGCACCAACATGTTTTTTTATGCAATGGGACCTTTTGGCCAGATTCACGGCCAATTCCATAAAAATATCATCAAAATCAGGTCTTATCATCCTCTCTCGTTCAAATAAAGTAAATACTCAGCAAAACCCATAAAATACTAATCTACCGTTATCGTACAAAATTTTTCATCTTCATCCCTACAGTTTTTTTGATCAAATATGGGATGAACCCTTATACAAACATAGTGAAAATCGCATTTTCGCCACTTTTCCTGAGATTAAATCTTCAAAACAGGAAAAAAATCAAGGTCCATAGTAATGAATTAAAACTATTGGGCTACTTTTGTAGTTAATAATATGCTTTTCAAAACCTTGTTTTTGTAATTTAATGATCAAGATAGTACTTATAGATGACGATCCCATTAGCACTTTTGTGACAGAAAAGTTGATTCACAAAAATCTCGACTTTCCCTGCGAGATTTTCACCTATGATAATGCCTCAGATGCCCTGAAGGATATATATAAAATCGACCCCAACTATTTGTTTCTCGACTTGAACATGCCCAATATGACAGGATGGGATTTTCTGGAGGAGTTTGACCCAAAGAATGAAACCCCTGAAATCTACATACTCAGTAGCTCGGTGGACGAGAGGGACATCAATAAAGCGAACGAATACCAGCATGTGAAAAAATACCTTTCCAAGCCACTTGTCAAGCAATACATTAAATCCATTTTCGAGAATAAGGAGAAGTTAAATTAATTTTTTGGTATTTGCCCTCCAGCCAAACCACTTTCCCGAAAATTTGTTATTCCTTGTAGGGAACGGTAAAAATTCAGAAAAAATGGCTAGAGCTTCAATTAAAGTTATTAAAGCATTAAGAAACACAATAAAAAATCTCAAATCAGGTGCTCCTTATCAATGGGGACACATGGGTACGTGCAACTGTGGCAATCTCGCACAAGAGGTTACTCGCTTTTCGAAATCAGAGATACATGCGTTTGCTATGCAAAGACACGGGGACTGGAATGAGCAATTAAATGATTATTGTCCTTCTAGCGGGCTTTCCGTGGATCTCATGATTGGTGAACTGGTAGGCGCAGGGTTTACTTTGGAAGATTTGATGCACCTGGAAAGGTTATCTGATCCCCAGGTGCTTAAAGCAATTTCGCCTGCAAAAAGAGGGCAACTCCACAAAAACAACAGGGAAGATGTGGTACTATACCTTGAAACTTGGGTGGGCATACTCGAAGAAACCTGGGCTAATAATCAACAAAAAGTAATTCAGGCAGAAAGTGCGAAAATAAATTGCCCTGCGATATTGGCTTAATTGGGTAAATTTCATTAATTGCAAAGAAAAACACCTAAATCTGGCAATTAAACGGTACCTGCATGGCTGATTTTGAAGATGATTTCGATGACATGGAAGAGGATGAGTTTGCGGACGAATTCTCGGAAGAGATCTTTGACGATGAAGAAGATCATGGACTTGAGGATGATTTGTTCACCGACTTTGATGATGAGGGAGATTTTGAGGACGAATTCGATGATTTTGACGATGACTATGATGAAGATGAGGATGAGGATTACGACTAGTTAGAGACTGTCGATTCCTTAAATTTAGGTATAGTACTTAGATAATTTAAAATCATTAAATAGGTTTTTCTAATTTACTGAAAGCATGAT
Organism: Pleomorphovibrio marinus; assembly: GCF_003347495.1. Taxonomy (GTDB): domain Bacteria; phylum Bacteroidota; class Bacteroidia; order Cytophagales; family Cyclobacteriaceae; genus Pleomorphovibrio; species Pleomorphovibrio marinus. The sequence goes on along the minus strand of NZ_QCXY01000006.1, from coordinate 176,579 downwards.
ACAGGCAGGAGCGAAAGTAACTCCTGCTTTTTTTTTGACCTCCTTGCTAATAATTACTTCAATGCTTAAATTGCGCTCAAATTAAGGTCAGACGTAAAATTTATCAAATATGCTGTTAGAGATTTTCAATGCTCCCATTGCTACTGGTGCTCAGGTTTTTTTATTAATTGTATGTATTCTCGTAGGACTGGGTGCCGGTATTTCGGCCATGGACGTCAGGAACACACTCTTCAAAAAAGAAGACCCTGAGGAAAACTCTTAAAATAAGATAATCCATTATGCAAACCTGGGACATTTTTGGTTCCGGGTTTTTTATTTCACCCCTCCCATCAGTTTTTTTATCCTGTTACTCAGCAATAGCAGAAGAACACCTGCCCCGCAGGTGGTATAAACAATGACCATATATTGCTGTGGCATTTGCTGTAAGCTCTCGATACTTCCTCCGCTAGTCAGTCCTGCAATCCTTCCGGCTACAAGGTTGCCAAGAGCTATGGACAAGAACCAGATACCCATCATCTGCCCCATAAATTTCTTTGGAGCAAGTTTTGTAGTCAGGCTCAAACCCACTGGGCTCAAACTTAGCTCGCCAAAGGTATGGAACAAATACGTAAACACTAGCCAAGTAGGAGCTGCTAAATCTCCGGAAGAGGCAACTTTAGCGGCGAAAACCATCACCAAAAAGCCTATGCCCAGCAATAACAACCCAAAAGCAAATTTCAAAGGGGAGGATGGTTCCAGGTTTTTTCTTCCCAGCCACACCCACATGGCTCCAAAAAGGGGGGCGAAACTAATGATAAATAGGGAATTTATGGATTGAAAATACCCTGCGGGAATTTCCCAAGACAAAAATTCCCTGTTCGTGAATCTTTCAGCAAATAAGTTTAAGGAGGAGCCTGCCTGTTCAAATCCTGCCCAAAACATAGTAGAAAACAAAAATAAAATCGCAATAACTCCAACTCTTTTCTTTTCTACCTCCGATAACCCTCCGAGAAAGAACAAGTAAAGGAAATATACGATAGCCACTGCTAAAATCACCTGATTAGATACCGCGGCAAGCTCAGGGGCATTCAGCGTAATCAAGCCAGTAAAAGTAGCAATAAGTCCCAAAAATAAAACAGCTAGCACGGCAAGGGAAATATTCACCGTTTTCTTGTACCTTTTTTTTGCAGCATTATCCTCGGGTATTGGCACCTCCCCTACTCCTGTAAGCCATTTCTTGGTGAAATTATACTGAATAAGTCCAAATACCATTCCCAACCCTGCCAGTCCAAAGCCCAGGTGCCAATTGTACACCGCCAAAGTACTGCAGGCAATTGGGGCAATAAAGGCCCCTAAATTGATGCCCATGTAAAAAATTGAAAAACCCGCATCCCGCTTGCTGCTACCTTCGGGGTACAATTGCCCTACTATGGAACTGATATTTGGTTTGAGAAGACCTGTGCCGAATACAATCAACACAAGTCCCAAGTAAAAGCTGACCGTATCCACCACCCTCAAGCTATCTAGTCCTTTACCATGTCCTTCTTCCACAAAAAGGTCGAATACTCCCGGAAAAGCCATTGTAAAATGCCCTAAGGCTATGATAATACCTCCATACCAAACGGAGCGTTTTAACCCCATCAGCCTATCTGCCACCCAACCTCCTGGCAAGGCAAGCAAATAAACTCCCATGGTGTAAAGCCCGTAAATAGCTCCAGATGAGACATCATCCAACCCCATTCCACCGGAGGCGATAGGGGCTGTCATAAAAAGAATCAAAAGAGCCCTCATCCCATAATAACTGAACCTTTCCCACATTTCGGTAAAAAACAAAGTCATCAAACCCTTGGGATGACCTAACAGTTGAGGCCCATCGTAAAGGTCGGGGGCGTTGTGCTTGCCAAGCAAATTCTCTTCTCTCAAGGATTTACAGGTTTAGTGCAAAAAAGAGTTATAACCAATTGTACAATGTTACTATATTTTTTTGCCGAAAAAAACCTACCTTTTGGTTTTAATTATGCTGGGTAGAGTATAATAAGCATATTATATCCATTAAAAAATGAACCTTACCTTGGAATTGGCACCTTATATGTAAGAAATAATACAGTTTATTTTAAAATCAATAATATGACAACAGAAATGACAACAGGGGAAATTAAGACCGGAAAAGGAATAATGAAAGTTAGTTTTTATGACGATGATGCACCTGGTACGGTTAAGAATTTCATAAAACTTGCCAAAGAAGGTTTCTACGATGGGCTTAGCTTCCATAGAGTAATCCCCAACTTCATGATCCAAGGGGGATGTCCAAAAGGAAATGGGACTGGTGGGCCAGGATATCACATCGATTGTGAGTTGGATGGGGATTTGCAGCACCATGAAAAAGGAGTGCTTAGTATGGCTCATGCAGGAAGAAATACCGGGGGTTCGCAATTTTTTATCTGTCATAACAGGGACAACACAAAGCACTTGGATAGGAACCACACCTGCTTTGGGAAAGTAACTGAAGGACTAGAGGTAATCGACCAAATCCGAGCAGGAGATGTCATTGAAAAAATAATTATTCATGATTGACATTTTACCTTTTCACCTTTGCCTGATTCCACTTTGAAAAAGTCCAGTATGGAGCCTAATAAGTTAATATTTTCTTTGATTGAAAAACATTGGCCCAAAGACTCCTGGAAAAATGACGAGTCCGTAAGACTTTTTATCAAGGATCTTCTTCAGAGTTTTGGGATGCCGGACTTTGAGGACATTCCCGAATCAAGTTGGGATACCAGAATTAAAAAGGATGGTAATTGGGAGCAGGCACTTGAAAAGCTGGAAGAATTGGCAATTTCCCTTTATAAAAGCAATCCTACTAACCCACCCACCGAGAGCGAAAAAATAGACAAGGCACTTAAAACCATCAAAGATAAACTCTTTGGGCTTCAAAAGGAGGCTACGAAGAACAAGGTGGACAAACAAAGGCTGGAGCTCTTACTGAGTTTCGTGGAAAACAGTAACGAAGCCTTTCAGGTGAGTGATGAAAACGGGCAATTGATTTATATCAATAAGGAATCATCCCAACGTTTAGGCATTGCACAGGGGGCAAGCCATTTATACCATGTAAAGGATTTTGAGGAAATCTTCAGGGAAGAAGGGACTTGGGAACGTCACGTGGATGAATTGAAATCCATGGATAGAATGGTGATTGAGGGGGTTAACAAAAACCAAAAAACTGGCAAAACCTTTCCAGTGGAGGTTACGGTAAGGTATTTTAACATCAGGGGGGAGGGTTTTGTGATTGCTTCCTCCAGGGACGTGACAGAAAGAAAGCATTTCCAGGATGAAATCATACGGCAAAAAGAAAAAGCCGAAGGTGCCAACAAGGCAAAGTCCGAGTTTTTGGCAAATATGAGCCATGAAATACGGACTCCTATGAATGGGATCATAGGTTTTACGGACCTTCTTAGAAATACACACCTAGAGCCCATCCAAAAGGAATATGTCCAGACCATTCACCAATCCGCAGATTTATTGTTGGAAATCATCAACGACATCCTCGACTTTTCCAAAATTGAAGCTGGAAAATTGGAACTGGAAAATTCAAAGTCCCCATTAAAGGCCTTGGCATTGGATACCATTGAGTTGTTTCGATACCAGGCCAAAGAAAAAAAATTGGAGATCATTCTTGATGTTGATAAAGACTGTCCACGTTGGATTTGGACAGATGAAACCCGCATGCGGCAGGTTCTGATCAACCTATTAGGGAATGCTATAAAATTCACCCAAAAAGGTCACATAAAATTATCCATAAAAAGGGTGAAAGAATATAAAGAGAATAGTTCCTGTAGGATACATTTTGCGGTAGAGGACACGGGCATAGGCATCAGCAGCTCAAACCAAAAGCGAATCCTGGAGCCATTTTCCCAAGAAGATTCTTCCACCACCAGAAAATTCGGGGGGACGGGTCTGGGGCTGACCATTACCAATAAAATCCTGTCAAAGATGGACAGTGTACTCCAGGTAAATAGCGAAGTCGGAAAAGGCAGTGTATTCCATTTTGAATTTGACACTAAATGTAAAGGAAAACTAGAAATCGGTGTTCCTAAAAAAATGAATAAAGTCCTTGTAGTAGATGATTATGGCCCCAGTCTCAATCACCTGACTCTACTCCTGGAAAATCTTGGGCACCAAGTGGTAGGCTGCGATAACGAAGTGCTTGCTCTGCAACTACTGAAAAAGGATAGGGATTGGGACTTAATTCTCCTTGACCAAGAATTAAATTCCATTCCTGGTTTGGAAGTTTACGGAAAAATCAGAAAAGAGGGCATACTCTCCCCCATCTTGTTAATGGATTTATTCGATACAGTCTGGGAGGAACATAGCAGTAAAGATTCTCAACTCCTCTTTGCAAAAAAACCCTTGAGCTATTTAAATTTACCCAAGGCACTTTTAACCATCAAAACCCAAAAGGATCAAACCAATACCCAAGAGAGTTCTGTGGTAAAATTGTCGGATGCCCCTATTTCTGTTTTACTTGTGGAAGACAATATGGTCAATTTATATCTGGTAAAAACCTTGGTAGAACAAATATTGCCTGAGGCTAAGGTTCTAGAGGCTAAAACAGGTGAAGAAGCTGTTTCCCTATTCAAAAAAGAACTTCCATTACTTACCCTGATGGATATACAATTACCTGAAATGGATGGCTACCAAGCTACCCGACTTATTAGGGAATCTCAGCCAGAGGGGGATCACTTCATTATTGCACTCACTGCAAACGCCTTTTCCGGAGAAAGGGAAAAGTGTATCGCTGCAGGTATAAATGACTATATCCCAAAACCTATTTCTAAAGCAAACCTGAGGAATATTCTCAGCAAATGGCTGGACAATGAACGAAAATAAACCCATTCCCCTTTCCCCAAAACAGGTCGCATTCCAACAAGCTATGTGCTCTCCCCTTAAATTTCGCTGGTTTCTCTTATGGAAACTGCCTTCCGTCTTGTTTTGGGGCATTCGGATAGCCAAGTTGGATGAAAAGCAATGTGTGGTATCCTTACCTTTTACCTATAGGACTAAAAACCCATTTAAGTCCATATATTTTGCCGCCCTAGCTGGAGCCGCAGAATTAGCCAGCGGTGCTTTATGTTTACTCCACCTACAGGGAGAACAGCGCTTCAGCTCCTTGGTAACTGGAGTAGAAGGAGAGTTTTTTAAAAAGGCTAACCAACCTATTTTATTCACCTGTTTAAAAGGGGATACTATCAAGGAGGTAACTTCTTCCCTGAGTTCACCGGGATTTACAGCCAGTATTACACTACCAGTGGAAGGTACAAACCCTAATGGAGAAGTGGTGGCCAGATTCAACATTCACTGGTCTTTTAAAGTAAAGGAGTAGGTGTCTTCTTCTTTAGGAGACAAGGGTGGGCAAATGCGAATTAATGGCATTTAGGATCTGCTGGGCTGATAGTACACCAGATTGTCTCCAGACTTGATTACCCTTGTGAAAAAGGATTAAAGTAGGTACACCTTTTACTTGGAACGTCTTTGCCGCCAACTGGTTTTTGTCCACATCTACCTTGATTACCTTTACTTTTTCTTTTAATGCGAGGGACACCTCCTGCAGGATAGGCTGTAGTGCTTGGCAGGGACCACACCAAGTAGCATAAAAATCGACCAGTACAGGTTGTTTTCCATTTATCAGATCCCGGAATTTTGATGAATTTGCCATGTTTTTTTTTACAAAGATAATATACCTCTTAATTCCTCCATGTAATATTAATCACATTAGGATAAGCTCTTAAAGACTCCCATATGATGCTCTGCATGACCCACCACTATACAGCAAGCTGCCCTAACGGACATGGCATGTCCATCCACAACTCCGCTGTTCAGCATACTTTCTTTTGAAAGGGTCTCCATAAACTGACGCAGGGACCACCTATGGGTTTCAAAAGAGGTCAATATATGCCTTAGGGAAAGCCTGTCAAATTCCGCTATGTCCACATAATCATCTTGGTCAAATCCGGGAAGCTCAATTCCAGGCTCTCTTATGATGCACAAGGCCCTGAAATGCATTATTTTCTCCGTGTCCAGAATATGACCCAATGCTTGCTTAAAGCTCCATTTACCTGTGGCATAAGGACGAGAAGCCCTATCTTCCCCAAGGGAGCCAAAAAAGGCCAAATAAGTTTGTATTTGCTTTTCAAACAATTCTGGCACAATTTTGTCCTGAATCTTAGAAACATATCCCTGATAAAAGGGTTTGTATTCGCCTTTTGAAGGCATCCAATCATCTTTTTCCATTTCGATCGAGAATTAGTCTTATCAAGATACCAATATGAAATTTAAGAAACCAATTTGGAATCGAGCATGTGGAGAACCTCAAACGGAGGGATGAATATCAAAGCGAGATTCCATTTGACAATTGAAAAGACAATATATAAACATATGAAATCGAGCATGAGGAGAACCTCACACGGAGGGATGATTATCAAAGCGAGATTCCCCCGAAACAAGTTCGGGGCAGGCTATATGACCGCTGAAAAGAAATTATAAACATATGAAATCGAGCCTGTCCTGACGGAAGTCAGGGCATGACGAGCACGTCACACACTGGGATGATTATCGTTGCGAGATTCCCCCGAAGCGAGTCCGGGGCAGGCTATGTGACCATTAAGAAACAATTATAAACACATGAAATTAAAAAAAACAAACTCAAACCCTCTTTTGGAACCATATGGTACTCCATATGACACCCCTCCTTTTCACAAAATAAAACCTGAACATTTTCTTCCGGCCATTAAAACAGCCATTGAGGAGGCAAAAAGGGAAATCGCCAATATAAAAACAGAGCCCCACCCTGATTTTAATAACACCATTGAGGCTTTGGAAAGAAGTGGGGAAAGACTGTCCTTGGTTTCTAGCATCTTTTTCAACCTGAATGCCGCAGAAACCAATGACACCATCCAAGCACTGGCCAAGGAGATTTCACCTCTCCTTTCTTCCTACTCCAACGACATCATGTTGGATGAAGATCTTTTTGAAAAGATCCGGTCAGTGTATCATAAAAAGGAAAACCTGGAATTAGACGAAGAAGGCCGAACATTACTGGAAAAGACCTACAAAGCATTTGTGAGAAATGGTGCAAACCTGGGGATTGAGGACAAAGAAAAGCTACGGAAAATTGACAAACAACTTTCCAGTTTAGGGCTGGAATATGGGGAACATGTGTTGAAGGAAACTAACAGGTATGAACTGGTGATAGACAATGAGGAGGACCTCAAGGGGCTGCCTTCGTCTGCTATTGAAGCTGCAGTTCAAACTGCCACTGAAAAAGGGAAAGATGGGAAATGGGTATTTACCCTTGCATTCCCTAGCTATGTGCCTTTTATGACCTATGCTAAAAACAGGGAGCTGAGGAAGAAATTGTTTATTGCTTATCATACCAAAGCCTGCAAGGGGGATGAATTGGATAACAAGGAATTGATCAAAAAAATCTTACTGCTGAAAGATAAGAGAGCAAGGCTTCTGGGATACCCAAGATTTGCTGATTTTGTTTTAGAAGAAAGGATGGCGGGTTCAGGGGAGAATGTTTTGTCCTTTTTAAAGGACCTTTTGAAGAAATCCAAACCCAAAGCAATGGAGGAAATTCAAGAACTGGAGGCATTTGCCAAAGAGCTTGATGGAATTGACCGTCTTGAAAAATGGGACTTCAGCTACTATTCCGAAAAGTTAAAGAAGGCAAAATACGAGGTAGACGACGAATTATTGAAACCGTATTTTGAGCTTAACAATACGGTAAAGGGAGTATTTCTGACTGCAGAAAAGCTGTTTGGGATCATTTTTAAACCCAATAGGGATATCCCTGTTTACAATGAGGAGGTGACAGCCTATGAAGTTTTGGATAGGAATGGAAAGCATTTGGCAGTATTCTATGTAGATTTTTTCCCAAGGGAGGGCAAGAGAAATGGTGCATGGATGACCTCCTACAGAGGTCAGCGAAGGGAAAAAGGAACGGTGAAACGGCCTTTGGTTTCCATCGTCTGCAACTTCACAAAGCCAACTAAGACTAGTCCTTCCCTACTTACTTTCAACGAGGTTACTACCCTATTTCATGAATTTGGTCACGCATTACATGGTATGTTGGCCGAAGGCAAATACGAATCTTTATCCGGGACAAACGTTTATTGGGATTTCGTGGAGTTGCCCTCTCAAATCATGGAAAATTGGTGCTACGAAAAAGAATGCTTGGATTTGTTTGCCAGGCATTACGAGACAGGTGAACCAATCCCCTCTGAATTGGTGGACAAGCTAAAGAAAGCAGCAAATTTCCACCAGGGATACCAAACAGTTAGGCAAGTGAGCCTAGGGCTTTTGGACATGGCTTATTACACTGCTGACCCTAATGACATACAGGACATCTTTGTATTTGAAAAGTCGCAAATGAGTTCCACCGAACTGCTTCCAACAGTGGAAGGTACCTTAATGAGTACCTCCTTCGGGCATATTTTTCAAGGAGGGTATGCCGCAGGATACTACAGCTACAAATGGGCAGAGGTACTTGATGCAGATGCTTTCGAACTCTTTTTGGAGAAGGGAATATTTGATCCTTCCACTTCCGAATCTTTTAAAAAGAACATACTAGCAGCCGGTGGCAAGGCCCATCCAAAAGAACTTTACAGGAGGTTTAGGGGCAGGGAACCAAAGCCTGAGGCACTTTTAAAGCGTGCAGGGCTTACAAAATAGGATGTGTTATATTACAAAAAGGGGCCTAGGATCTAAGCCCCTTTTTAAAAATCTGTTTAAAAATGGTAAATCTATCGGTTGAAAAGATCCGGAAAAACGAAACCTATCTCCTACTACTTATCAAATAATAAGAAAACCGATTATCACCAGCCAAATAAGTGCTGATATCGCAATCAAGATGGTAAACTGTTTATCTTTCATAGCCCCAGAATTTTAGTACAACATTTATGAAATAAATATACAAATAAAACCTTTTTAAAACAATTTTTTACGTTATTAGTTACCCCTAAAATCTTTCAAATAAGAATTATATTCTTATTATGATTAGAAGATATGGAAATAAATCGGATTTTATTCAAACGTGTACCCTGCTCTTCATTCCCACAACAACCGTATAAACCATTAGGATAAAATTACGCACAATTTTTATGAAAAACAAATTTTTATATTCAAAAAACATTTTTAATGGTTCGATAAAAATTTATGGTTTTATTAAAGAAGTCAATTCATGATAGTGTTTTTGGTTTTTGGACATGTTCATGGCATCCCAAATTATTTTTTTTGATTTAGGATATTTCCTGACAGGACAGTCTTTGATTTGGCAGTAATGGCAGCAGGAATCCGGGATGCAGGGATCGGCATGCACAAATACTTCTACATACCCTGGAAGGTTGGCCTCGAGTACCTCTTCTACATCGTGGACTTCATCATGCACCTGCACCAAATCAAAATAATAAGGTAAGGTCAGGTGCAAATCAATATGGCTATCTCCTCCGTACTGCTGTACCCTCATATTATGGATGTCTATCCAATTGTCCTTCCGGCTTCTATTAAGGACTTTAACCGTTGTAGATATGGCCTCTGGATTGGTTTCATCCATGAGTCCCGCAACAGATCTTCTTACCAAGCCGTAACCGTTGTAGATAATGTAAACAGAAAAAAAGAAGGAAAAAACACTGTCAAGGAAATACAGATCAGTCAAGTAAATAATCAGAATTCCAAATATCAACACGAAACTGCTCACCGCATCAGTGGTGATATGTTTACCATCTGCTTCTAAAGTCAAACTGTTGAGTTTCTTGCCTTTTTTTTGAAGCAAGTGTCCTAAGGCGCCATTAACTATCCCCGAAAAGCCCACTAAGGCCATACCAAATGGCAACATGGATAGCGGTTGGGGGAAAATCAAACTGTAAATAGACTGATAAATAATGAAAATGCCCGCTATTATGATAAGAATACCCTCAATACCTGCACTGAAAAACTCGATCTTGCCGTGCCCATAGGGATGATTGGCGTCTTTAGGTTGACTACTCAAATAAATACTATAGAGTGCAAAGCAGGAAGCCACCACATTGACTATGCTTTCCATGGCGTCTGTCAAGATGGTATTTGACCTGGTCACATAGTAGGAGTAAAATTTGACCACAAGCAATACTACACTCACTACAATGGACAGGATAATCAGCCGCCTTTTTTCTTCGTTCACAAAAATTGGTTTATGTTTTGAATTCAAAAATAGCAAATTTTTGCCCATTTTAGAAATTGAAAAAAGCGATGAGGGACTACCAAGGTGGTATCCAACCCAATTGGCTAAGCAAAGGAAGATTGGCATAGAATTTTCAGGAAAATCACAAAATAAAAAAGTGAAATTAAAATGGTTATATTTAAGCTAAGAATAACAGATAAAACCTAACTTTTATGAGCAAAATCATTTTGCCGGGATACCTTAAAACCCTGGTAATCCTACTGTTGATTATCGTCATTATTTTTGTCCTGATTGTTGGTCGAAGTTTATTGATTCCTTTAATGCTAGGGGGGTACATCGCGATTCTGATGATACCACTCTGTAATTGGATGGAAAACCGAAAAGTGCCTAGGGTGCTGAGTGCCTTTTTTTCCCTGCTACTTTCCATCATCACCATAAGCGGTATTATTACCTTAATAGTCGTACAGGTAAGCAATTTTTCAAAAGATTTGGAGGATGTGTCAGAAAGGATGAATAACTACATCAGAGATGTGGACAAGTTCGCCACAGAGAAACTAGACACAGATTTGGGAATTAGCGACGGCATCAGTAAAAACCAACTATTTGAATTTATTGAATCTAACAGTGAATCTGTTTCGGATTTTGTGCTTAACACCCTAGGGTCATTGACTGGTGTAGTTTTAGTACCCGTTTTCATCTTTTTCATGTTGATTTACAGGGATCACTTAGAGGCCTTTGTGGCCAGGTTTTTTAAAGAACACAATGAGGAAGAAGTCAAGGATCAAATCCGCTCTCTGAGAAAGGTGGTTCAATTTTACATTATAGGGGTAATTAAGGTAATGGGTATTTTGGCTATACTCAACACAGCCGCACTCTGGATCATAGGAGTTAAACATGCGTTATTCTTTGGCATTTTGGCTGCTCTCTTCAATATCATTCCCTACCTAGGGCCTTTTCTTGGGGCTATTTTGCCCTTTATTTTCGCCTTCCTCACTATGGACGGTCTCATTTACCCATTTGCAGTGGTTATTTCCTTTACCATTATTCAAATGTTTGAAAGCAACTTCCTAACCCCAAAGATCGTGGGAAGCAACGTCAACCTGAACGCACTAATTACTTTTATGGCCTTACTGGTAGGTGGTGCTATTTGGGGTGTGGCCGGAATGATATTGATAATTCCAACCCTAGCCATATTAAAACGGATATTTGACCTATCAGAGAGCACCAAACCCTTTTCTTATTTGTTAGGTGAGGACGAAGATCAGAAAAAATAACTAATAGTTACATGAAAATTTTCCGGTTATTGGCAGTTTTGCTGATTTGCCTTATAGCCTGTGACAGTAAGGAGGACAAAAAAGGCAGGTTTCTTTTAAAGGGTAATGCAAAACTGGAGGAAGGAGATATAAAAGGTGCAATCCAATTTTATGAGGAAGCCATAAAATTGGATAGGGACTATGAGGATGCTTGGCTAAACAAAGGGGTAAGCCATCAAAAGCTCCGAAACCTTGAGCAGGCAATCAAGGATTTCACCCATGCACTTAGTATCCGGCCAGATTTTGCGGAAGCATTCTACCAAAGATCCCTTGCTCATTTGGATTTTGGAGAAAATTACAAAGCATTGAGCGATGCAGAAACCTTGATAGCATTGGAACCTGACAATCCCAAAGGATATTTTCTTAAAGGTCTTTCAAATACAGAATTGAAAAAATTTGACGCTGCCTTGGAAGCTTTTGATATAGCTTCAGGACATGACCCCGGCAATGCCGAGCCTTTCATCAACCGAGCCACCGTCCACTACTACATGGGAAATTGGAATAAAGCAAAGGATGACCTTCTAAAGGCCGAAAAATTAAATCCTGATGAACCCAATATTTATAATTTAAGATCACTAATATTTTTTGAGGAAGGTGCCTATGAATTGGCACTGAAAGAGGTTGACAAGGCAATTTCCTTTCAACCCCAACAGCCATATTACCACAATAACCGAGGGCTTTACAAACTCTATTTAGGGGACTTGGAAGCAGGTTTGAAAGATATCAACTACAGCCTGAAACAAAACAGCAGAAACCTACACGCCCTTCGCAACAAGGGTATATACCATTACTTGAAAGGGGAAGAGGATATGGCTAAAAAGTATTTGTTGGAAGTGGAAGAAAAAGAACCTGAAATGCCTCTGCTCAAGGAATTTCTAAAGCAGGATAGCGAATAAAGCTGGATACTATTCAAATTTTTCGGAAACAAAAAAACCTTCGGGACAAGATCCCGAAGGTTTGAACACTTAAAAAACCACCAACCTTTAATTAAATCTGGTTAACTATTCTTTCGAATAGCCATATTTAATTTGTCTGTCAATAAGTACATGACAGGCACTATTACTAACGTCAAAAAGGTAGCAAAGGTTAACCCAAATATTACAGTCCAAGCCATTGGGCCCCAAAAATCTGCGTTGTCCCCTCCTACATAAAATTGGGGGTCATAGGAGGACAATAAAGAGCTAAAGTTTATGTTCATACCTATGGCTAAAGGAATCAACCCAAGGACGGTAGTGATAGCGGTCAGCAATACAGGCCGCAGTCTTGTCTTTCCGCCTTGTATGATACTACTTAGCAATTCCCCATAGGGTAGGTATTCGCCTTCCTGAATACCCAACTCCTCCCGTTTCCGTTCTCTCACCAAGTTAGTATAGTCAATAAGTACAATGGCGTTGTTTACCACAACTCCAGCAAGGGAGATAATGCCAATTCCAGTCATAATGATCACAAAATCCATGTTGAATACCACAAGGCCTAAAAAGACGCCAATGGTACTAAACACCACAGATGCCATGATGATAAATGGAGTGGCAAAGGAGTTGAACTGGGCAACTATGATCAGAAATATCACTGAAACAGCGATCATTAAAGCCCTAGTCAAGAATTCCGCAGATGCTTCCTGCTGCTCTTGTTCCCCCGTAAACTTAAGGGTAATACCATCTGGAATTTCCATTCCTTGCACTAGGTTCCGGATTTGCTGGTTGATCTCTGTAGGATTATATCCATCCGTCACATTGGATGAAATGGTAATTACTCTGTTGAGGTCCTTCCTTTTGACCGAACCTAAGGTGGAACCATATTCTAAATCCGCCACAGCAGAGATCGGGACTTCGCGCTTATTTCCAAACTTATCCCTAAAATTAATTTTTTTGTTGATCAGCATGGACACGTCATAACGAAACTCATCCGCCAATCTCAACTGAATGGGGTAGTCGTCCTCCCCTTCTTTAAATTTCGAAACTTCCAATCCAAACAGTGCTGTCCTTAATTCATTAGCAATTGTCTGGGTAGAAAGCCCAAACCTTCTGGCACTTTCCCGGTTGATCTTCACCACCAATTCCGGGTTTCCTGTTTCAAGGTCTGATTTCAGCTCTTCGATACCGGCAATATTTGACCCATTTATCGAAGATCTCAACTCGTTTACCCAATCGATTAACTGTTCAAAATTCTCCCCGCTGGATTCGATATTGATAGGTTTGCCTACCGGTGGCCCTGCCGCTTGTTTAGTCAGGGTGATCTGCACGCCCGGGTAACCCTCAGCCATTTGCCTTATGTCCTCCATGACCCTGTTGGTATTGACCCCCTGTCTAAACTGGTATTCCAGAAATGCCAAGGTGATTTTTGCCTTGTGCGGGGTGGCAGCCTGGCTGGGCCCTTCCATTGGATCCCCAGTACCTTCTCCTATCTGAGTGATTACTGACTCCAAAATCTCTTCATAAGGTTCAAGTATTTGGTTAAGTTCTTCTTCAAACTCCAATACTTGACGGTTTGTGGCCTCTATATCTGTACCCATTGGCTTCTCGATAAAGATATTAACAAGAGCCGGCTCATTATCCGGAAAGAAAAGCACCTGAGGGGCTCTTATCACCAACAATGTCACCGATAACACCAATAAAACTAGGGTGCCCACAAAGAATAAAATGGGGTTTATGCCCCGTAATGCAACATGTAATGTGCGCTCATAAAAATGTTCCAATTTGTCCAAAAAAATATTTTGAAACCAGGCTATGGCTCTCCGCATGAAGAAAACATTGAATATTGTAAAGACCGAGGCCAGAATAAGTAGATTCCCTAATATGGGCCACCCCAAAATCAACAATATCACCGCCAGTGCAAATACGCCTATAGCTATTCGAACAGGCCTTTTCTTGGATTTGGGCTTTCCCACATCCTGAACCTTCATATACAATGAAGTAAGTACCGGATTTATGACTAATGCCACAAATAAGGAGGACGAAAGCACAATGATCAGCGTGATGGGTAGGTATTTCATGAACTCACCTACTATATCTTGCCAAAATGCCAAAGGTAAGAAAGCAGCCAATGTAGTGGCCGTAGAGGTAATGATCGGCCAAGCCACCTCTCCTACTCCTTCCTTTGCTGCACGGATTGGGGATTTTCCTTCCTGCATCAAGCGGTAGATATTTTCGACCACCACTATCCCATTATCCACCAACATGCCCAATGCAAGGATTAAAGAAAACAAGACCATGAGATTCAGGGTAATCCCCAAGGAATTGAGCACCAAAAACGAAATGAACATGGATAATGGTATGGCAATACCCACAAACAAGGCATTTCGAAAACCCAGGAAAAACATCAGCACCAACACCACGAAAATTACTCCTAGGATGATGCTGTTCTCCAAGTCGCTAACTTGGGCACGGGTGGTTTTGGACTGGTCATTGGTGATGGAAATTTCCAAATCGTCTGGAAAACGATTCGCCTTGGCATCGTCCAGAATCTTTTTGATTTCGTCAGAGGCATCCAGAAGGTTTTCGCCACTCCGCTTCGTTACGTTTACCGTAACCACTGGAAGCCCCTTGTTTCTGGCATAACTTTCCCTCTCTTTGAAGGTGTCCCTGACAACGGCAATATCTTTTAGATAGACGATTCTGTTTTCCTCTGTCTTAACTATGATTTCCTCTAATTCCTCAGGCCGTTCAAATTCCCCCGTGATCCTGAGTGACCTTCGAAAGTCCCCTGATCGCAGGTTCCCCCCCGAAATAGTGACATTTTCCGCACTTACTGCATCAGAAATATCACTGAAACTTACACCAAGTGCTTCCATTTTATGGATATCCGCATCAATCCTGATTTCCCTGTCCACTGTCCCCCTTAACTCTGCCTTGGAGATTTGGGGCAACTTCTCTATTTCATCCTCCAAGTATTCCCCATACCTTTTAAGTTCCACTTCGGAATAATTGCCGGAGAGGTTCACGTTCATAATGGGAAAGTCGGAGGTATTGATTTCTATCACATCCGGATCCCTGTCCAAGTCCGTTGGCAATTCGCTTTTGGACTTGTCCACAGCGTCCTTTACATCCTGTAGAGCCTTCGTTATTTCCACATTAGGGTTGAACTCTATCACGATAGAGGAAAAATCCTGAACCGATGTGGATTTAATATCCTTGATGTTATTAATGGACTTAAGCTCTTTCTCTATTGGCCTGGTTATCAGGTTTTCCATATCCACTGGCGAGTTGCCGGGATAGGAGGTGCCCACATAAATTGTAGGGATGACTACCTCTGGAAAACTTTCTTTGGGCATGGTTTGATAAGCGAAAATCCCCAGAAAGGCAATAATGAGCGTCAAAATCACCACGGAGGTCCTGTTGTTGATAGACAAGGAGGAGAGCCCAAATTCCCGAATGATTGATTTATTTTTGTCTTCTTGCATACTATTAAAGTTATTATTCTGCAATTTTCACCCTGAAATTATTACCCACTTCCCGGAATCCCCTGTCCACGAGCACCTCAGTGCCATCAAGGCCCTCTAGGATCTCTGTATTATCTCGCTGGGTCATTCCTCTTTTCACATATCTTTTTACGGAATTCTCATTCTCCACTACAAAGACATAATCCCCCTGATTATCCTGGAGGATAAGGTTATTGGAGACCATTACTGCATCTTCTTGTTCATAATCCTTAATCCTAAGGGTAGAAATCATATTAGGCTTAACCTTATCCACCCGTGGGAGAAACACCTCTACCTTAAAGGTCCTGTTGTTGGGATTAATGACGGCACCTACTGCGGTAACCTTGGTTTTAAACCTCTCATTCAGGGATGGGAACACTACCTCCACGGAATCCCCCTGACTTACAACGCCCACGTATCGTTCCGAAACATCAGCCTCCACATAAAGGTCACTCTCCCCTACAAAATTGACCATGGGGGAACCCGGTTGCACCAGTTCTCCCAGTCTTATCATCACTTCTTCCACAGTCCCATCAAATGGGGCCCTGATTACAGTCCTATCGAGCTGTGTTTCCATGGAAGCCAGGTTTTTTTCCAGGTTTTCTTTCCTGTTTTTTGCTTCCAAGTATTGGATCTCTGTACCTATTTCCTGTTCCCATAGCCTTTGTTGCTTCTCGAAAACGGTGTTTGCCAAGTCAAGCTGAGACTTGATCTCGTCCATGTTGCGTTGTATGGATTCGGCATCCACTATGGCCAACTCCTGCCCCCGTTTTACCCGCATACCTTCCACGGCCTTTACCTCCTGGATCCTACCCGTAACCTCGGCACTTATATTTACATTTTTTTTCGAGAGTACTGAGCCTGTCACCTCCACATAATGCGCAAAGTTGCCTACATCTGGTTTTGTCGTTGTTATTAACACTGCTTTCCTTTGCTCCCTGGCGAATTCGGGATCCTGAATGGCTATCTCTTTCGAAAGCTCCTCAATTTTAACCCTTAGTTCAGAATATTCCTTTTGGTACTTATCCAATTGGTTCTTCTTTTCGGCTAGCTCATCATTTTGGCAGGCAAATGACACTACCATGAGCCCAATAAGTAAAAGTGTAGTATATCTCTTCATTGTCGTAAGTATATTCACGCTTATTTTAAAATTCCTAATGCTTTCTCCAAGTCCACCTTGGCAATCAAGGCATCATATAAAGCAGAGTAATAATTGGTTTCGGCTTCTTTCAAATCGGCATCCGCCTCCACCACCTCAAAATTGGAACCCACCCCTTCTTGGTACTTGATGCGGGTCATTTCAAAAACCTCCTCGGCAAGTTGACGGTTCTCGTTTTGAACCTCCAAGGCCCTAAGGCTGTTCCTTAAGTCCTCTTTCGCTTGAATCTCCTCAAATCGGATGTTCTGCTTAGTGGCAAACATGGCATTTTCTAATTGCTTAATCTGCACTCTGTTCTGTTGTATCGCATAGCTCTTTCTCAGGCCATCAAAAATGGGGATATTCAGCCTAAAGCCAACAAAGGATGTGGAAAACCAACGGTCATGCACATATACATTCCGGAGTTCATCTGCACCAGTTACCCGTTGATAAGTACCGAATGCGTTCAGGGTAGGAATGTATTGTACCTGATTGTTTTTGAGGTCAAGGGTGGCCAATTCCAGGTTCTTTTCCATTTGATACACTTCAACCCTGGGGTCGGCATCCCTGGAAATCAAGTCTGTGAATGCCAACTCGTCTCCGGCAAACTCATTCAGGCGTTGCGAAAGAAAGATGTCCACCTCAAGCGGCAATCCCATATTCATTTTGAGTAGTTCCTTGCTTACCATAATCGAGGAGTTAACCCTGTCTATTTCTGTTTTCACATTGTTGAGCTGCACCCTAATTCTGGAAACATCCAATTTCTCCGCAAACCCCGCTTCCCTCATCGCCTCTGTTTCCTTGAGCAGTTGTTCCAGCCTTCGCTGGTTACCTTCTATCAACCCTCTTCGTTCCTCATTTACCAGCACCGTGAAATAGGCCTTCTTAATTTGCTCGATCACGTCCAGCTCCGCTTTCTCCTTGTCAAATTCCGTAAGGTCCTTTAAGGTTCTGGCAGCTTTCAGCCCTATGAAATAGGAACCATTAAATATCATCTGCTCCACTGTGGTATTTAGACTGGACTGATAAGGGACCGCAAATTCTAATACAGTTATATCGGAAGGAACATCAGAAGGAGGAGGAGCTCCCCCGTTTCCGTTACCATTTCCGTTACCGTTACCTCCAAAAAACCCACCAGCTTCAGCTGGCAAAATGATTAAAGGCGGCTGTATGTTTGCTGTAAATTCCAATACACTACTGATTTGGGGAAGTCCTTCTGACCGTCTTTCCCCCACTATGCCCCTGGAGGCTAGCACTTCCAACTGGGCGTTTTTGGCATCCACGTTGTTTTCTAAGGCAAACTGTATGCTTTCTTCCAGACTCATGCTCACACTTTCCTGAGCAAACCCCAATTGGGACGTAAGCACAAACAGTAGCGCAAAAAGAGATAAACTTTGGTTAAGTTTCATAATTATTCAGACTGGTGACTTATTTTTTCTTCGTAAATTTTTTTTCCTTTATCTGTCAATACCCCATATACAAAATGTTCGAAAATTTGTAACTGGGATTCTACGATGTTGAACTTGGATGGGTTAAATCGGGTGGGGTCAAACATCATGGAAAACTCCTCTATCCTGAGCTGAGCAATTATCTCTGAATTAATCTCAGGCCTGAAATAACCCAACTCCTTGCCCTTATCGAGGAGATCCACAATGCTCTTCCAAGCATATTCTTTTTTAAAATTCTCAAATTCCACATAGCATTTTGGGTAATATCTCTTGATCTCATTCAAAAGCATGGGATGCATATTGGAAAAACGTTCCCGAATAAACCTGGATATGGCTATCAATTGCTCTATCACCCCATCTGTGTCATTTTCCAAGGTTTCCAGATGGCATGCATCGTTGGAAAGTGCCTGGGTAAAAGTTTCGAATACCAATTCATCCTTATCTTTAAAGGTCTGGTAAATGGTTTTTTTTGATACTCCCGCCTCCCTTGCTAACTCATCCATGGTGACGGATTTAACGCCGTACCCTAGAAAAAGCAACTTTGCTGTGGCAATTATTTTCTCTCGTGTTTCCAATAGCTCTTCTTCAATAAATATCAGACCAAAAAACTATAGAAACTATTACAAAGTTCAAAGTTTCCAAAGTTTCTGAAGTAGACCCTACCAGCCTGTAAAAACAGAATAACACTAATTTAATTTATTATATTTTCTTCTACTTTATATTAAACACAAATTATCATTTATTATATTTATTTTATATTAAATTACATTTTTTAAATTTCAAAAAAATTCACTTTTTCAAAGTCTAATTTTAATCAAGTATCTTTGTCGCCCGGGTAGTAATGGGTAAAAAATGTTCAGTATCGTTCACAACCTTTCTACTCTGACTCTTAATCGGACACTTGATTTCTCCTGATTTTATCAATGTGGCCAAATTGTAATTGTCAAGACCAAAATTTTGTCACCATTGTTTACCTTTGCCTTTCCTTATCACATGATTAAAATCAAAGTATGTCCATGATTGTCTTTTTCCAGGTAAATCCCGAGCAAGTTTATGCTGTATCCGCTACCAGTTCATTTTCAGAAATTGAAATAAATCAACTTTCATGGCTATTTGGTGAAGCCAGACCATTGGACTCCAACATTTTGGAAGGGCCATTTGTGGGCCCTAGAAAAGAAATGATCACCCCATGGTCCACCAATGCGGTTGAAATCACACAAAATATGGGCATAAAGGGTATCCTTCGAATAGAGGCATATCGGAAAAAAGGAAAGGACACTGAATTTGACCCCATGTTACAATCCGTTTACAAGGAACTCAACACGGAACTCTTTGACATTCATGTGACCCCGAAAGCAGTACGGGAAATTCAGGATATTGGTGCATACAGCGAAAAAGAAGGGCTGGCTTTAAGCCAAGAAGAGGTGGTTTACCTGGAAGAAGTGAGTAAAAAACTGGGTAGGCCCCTTACGGATTCGGAAGTTTTCGGATTCAGCCAGGTAAATTCCGAACACTGCAGGCATAAGATTTTTAACGGCACATTTATAATAGACGGAAAGAAAAAGGAAGCTACCTTATTCCAACTGATAAAAAAAACGAGCCAAGCTAACCCGAACAGGATAGTCTCGGCTTATAAGGATAATGTGGCTTTTGTGAAAGGTCCCATGGCCCAGCAATTTTCTCCCCAGCGCCAGGACATCCCGGATTTTTTCAGGTATGAGGACATCCCCACCGTGCTTTCCCTAAAGGCCGAAACCCATAACTTCCCCACTACCGTAGAACCCTTCAATGGGGCGGCGACAGGATCAGGTGGTGAAATACGTGACAGACTGGCCGGGGGAACAGCGTCAATACCTTTGGCAGGTACAGCCGTTTATATGACCTCCTACCCTAGAAGTGAAAAAGGGAGAACATGGGAAAAAAACCTACCTGAAAGGGGCTGGCTTTATCAAACCCCTATGGACATACTCATTAAAGCCTCCAATGGAGCCAGTGATTTTGGCAACAAGTTTGGCCAACCCCTTATCTGCGGAAGCGTACTTACCTTTGAGCACGAGGAAGAAGGCAAGTCTCATGCCTATGACAAAGTGATCATGCTAGCGGGAGGAATTGGTTTCACCCGTGCTCCCTATGCACAAAAAAAGATTCCAAAAAAAGGGGACAGTATTGTTGTGATGGGTGGAGACAATTATCGCATAGGCATGGGGGGCGGAGCTGTTTCTTCTGTAAATACTGGAGAATTTAGTAACCTGATAGAGCTGAATGCCATTCAACGCTCCAATCCCGAAATGCAGAAACGGGTAGCAAATGTGATAAGGGCCATGGCCGAACATCCTGATAACCCCATTATCTCCATACATGATCACGGGGCTGGGGGGCATTTAAACTGCCTTTCCGAATTGGTAGAAGAAACCGGTGGCCATATTGCAGTGGAAAAGCTCCCCGTGGGAGACCCTACTCTCTCTGCGAAGGAAATCATCGGCAATGAATCCCAGGAAAGGATGGGCCTGGTCATTGACAAAGCAAACCTATCTACCTTAAAGTCCATCGCAGAAAGAGAAAGAGCCCCATTTTATGAGGTAGGAAAAACTACCGGGGACATGCGTTTCACTTTTGAGAACTGCAATACCGGAGAAAAGCCTATGGATTGGGAGTTGGCCCACATGTTTGGCTCCTCTCCAAAGACCATCCTAGAGGACACCCTACAATCTCACCAATTCCCAACCTTATCCTATGACCCCTCTCTTTGGCAGGAATACCTCAGCGAAGTCCTGCAAATTGAAGCGGTTGCCTGCAAGGATTGGCTTACCAACAAAGTGGACAGATCAGTGACAGGGAGAGTAGCCACTCAGCAAACCACTGGAGCTATTCAGTTACCGCTCAATAACGTGGCCGTAATGGCACTGGACTACACGGGGAAAAAAGGAATAGCAACTTCGATTGGTCACGCACCTGTGGCAGCACTGGTGGACTCCGCCGCCGGTTCACGGTTGGCCATTGCAGAAGCCCTTACCAATTTGGTATGGACACCC
Organism: Pleomorphovibrio marinus; assembly: GCF_003347495.1. Taxonomy (GTDB): domain Bacteria; phylum Bacteroidota; class Bacteroidia; order Cytophagales; family Cyclobacteriaceae; genus Pleomorphovibrio; species Pleomorphovibrio marinus. Next base: position 155,036 of record NZ_QCXY01000006.1, on the reverse strand, counting down.
ATTGCAGAGGGCTTGCAGGGGGTATCCCTTAGTGCTAACTGGATGTGGCCGGCCAAAAATCCCGGAGAAAACAGCAGGCTTTACCAGGCCGTAGAAGCATGTAGTGAATTTGCCCTGGCCCTAGGTATTAACATACCTACTGGGAAAGACAGTCTTTCCATGACCCAAAAATACCCTAACGGAAAGACAGTCTACTCACCTGGTACGGTAATCATATCCACAATAGGAGAATGTGAGGACATCCGAAAAACAGTCACCACCGACTTGAAGAGTGAAAAGGAAACCCAATTGCTTTATTTGGACTTTTCAGGTCAACCTCTTGCACTAGGAGGTAGCTCATTTGCTCAAATCTTAAACCAAGTGGGTGAAAAAACGCCTGATTTAACGAACCCCGAATACTTTGCAAAGGCCTTTCAAGTTGTACAGGAATTAGTGAAAGAGGAGTTGGTATTAGCGGGTCATGATATTTCGGCAGGAGGTTTAATCACAGCACTATTGGAAATGTGTTTTCCCAATCCCCAAATCAGCCTAAACTTGACCCATAACCCAAATAGTGATGACCCAATCCCCTATCTTTTTGCAGAAAACCCAGGAGTATTGCTACAGGTTAGGGTTACTGAACCCATAGAAGAATTGCTTAAAAAGTCAAGAATCAAATACCAAATCCTTGGCGAAATACTTGTTCAACCTAATTCAGCCCAACATAATGGAAAGATATCCTGGCCTTGGCTTAAAACGGATCTGGATATAACCTCTTACCGAAAAAAATGGTTTACCTCTAGTTACCTGCTTGACCGGAAGCAGAGCGGAGTAGAACTTGCAAAAACAAGATTTGAACAGTTTGAAAACCAAACCCTAAAATTTGACTTTGGAAGGGATTGGAAAGGTACCTTTGAATCCTTGGGTATAAGGAAAGAAAATAGGGAAAAAGCGAAAGTAAACGCTGCGATTATACGTGAAAAAGGAGTAAACGGCGATAGGGAAATGGCCTATGCTTTATATATGGCCGGGTTTGAGGTGAAAGATGTTCACATGACCGATTTAATTACAGGTAGGGAATCCCTAGAAGACGTTCAAATGATTGTCTTTGTGGGTGGATTCTCCAATTCCGATGTTTTAGGGTCTGCCAAGGGATGGGCAGGTGCCTTTTTATATAATGAAAAAGCAAAGAAAGCCTTGGACAATTTTTACGCCAGGCCGGATACACTTAGTCTTGGGGTGTGTAATGGGTGTCAATTAATGGTGGAGCTGGGCTTGATATATCCCGAGCATGAAAAACAACCCAAAATGCAGCACAATGAAAGCCAAAAGTTCGAGTCTAATTTTGTTAACGTGGATATACCCCCTACCAACTCAGTGATGCTTGGGTCATTGGCTGGAAAAAGATTAGGGGTATGGGTGGCACATGGAGAGGGTAAATTTGAGCTACCTCTTGGAAAAGAAGATTATCAACTAGCCATGACCTATAGTTATAGTCAATATCCTGGCAACCCAAATGGTTCCCGTTTCAACGCCGCTGGGATCAGCTCTGCAGATGGTAGACACTTGGCCATGATGCCCCACATTGAGCGGTCCCTATTTCCTTGGAATTGGCCACATTACCCCGCTGAATGGAAAAAGGAGGACATTTCCCCTTGGGTTGAGGCCTTTGTAAATGCTCGAAAATGGGCAGAGGCCCAATAGAAAAAATAAAACCTGCCCAGAAGGCAGGTTTATTTTTTTAGTATGCTTCAATCAATTTTTTTACATAGCCATATGATAGCCCCCAAACCTCCGGAGGTTGTAGGTAAGGGTCAACATGAAATATTGGCGTAACACCTGGGTGCGAACATCCTCGACAAATACATCCGTTACATTCCTATCGATAGAGGTGTTTTGATTCAACAAGTCAAAAACCGTTAATTTAATTTCGGTTTTTTTGTTGGGGGGAATCCTGTAACCTACATCTAGGTTAAACAAGAGTATGGATTGATCAAAATCCTCTCCTAGACCTCGGTAAATTTGATGGTTGACATTACTTCCCAAGAATCCACCCCCGAGGAAGTTCCAAAACAGATCCAGTCTGGTGTTCTGGGTATAAAAGTTGTTCTCCAGTTCCCTTTGTAAACTGCTGCTCACCATGCTATACTCCCCTCTTGTGGTAAGGTTAAAATCCACCCTTTCACTGATATTACTGCTTAGCACAAAACCTTGGGAAATCCCTGTATTCCTGTTGAAGTTGCTTTGACTATTTATTATTCCGGGTCGGTTGTTCATCCTAATACCCGTATTGATATTTAAGTTACTTTTCATAAACCGGAGAGGGAAACCATAACTGCTGTAGGCCCTAAAAAACCAATAATTGTCCAAGTTGACCGGTCTACTGAATTGACCTCCCTGGGGCAGCAAAACTTCTCCCTGTATCAAAGTATCCCTGGATGCAACAAAGGTTTCATTTCCGATAAAATCGGGTCTAATATGTGTGTAAACAAAAAACATAAAGGACTTATTGGTTTCTGGGTTTATTCTTCTGTACCTGGCCATCATTCTATGGCTGTATTCCTGCACCAAATCAGGATTCCCATTGGAAATCTGCATAGGGTTAGCATTGCTGATCACATCCTGTAATTGCCTGATAGTAGGGGCTGTGGTTCTGGTGTTGTAATCCAGGCGCAAGGTGCTCAAGTCATTAACCTGGTAGTTCATCACCACCCTAGGCAACAGGTTGGTAAAGGTACGCTGGGTATTTTCAAAGCCAGGGAAAATCCGGTCACTATCAATATTCGCAGATTGCATATAGAGGTTAGAGAAAATCGATAGCTTTTTGGTCCTGTAACTATATCCCAAGCCTGCCCTTTGGGTCATATAACTGTTTTCAAATTGGTTGGACAAGGCACTGTCCAAATTCACTATGCCAGTCTCCTGTTCCTGTACCAACACTTCTTGATCGGTATCCGACAAATTGTTGGACAATTGATAGGTGACTCTTAATCGGGATTTTTCACCTATAGGTTCGAAGAAATTGACTCTTGCGTTATAATAAAAACTGCTGTATAGGTTTTCTCTGAATTGAATAAGGCTATCCAACTGCTCTGTCTGAAGGTTTTGGTTTACTGCCACCAAATCAGACGTGCTTTCGCTATCGTAAGTACTTGTATAGACATGGGTAGAAATGGCCCTTCCGGGTTTGTTAAACTTATACCGATAGGTCAAGGAATTTCCAAAGTTCATGGATTGCCTATTATGCTCAGTAACATTATCGTTTCTACTTATTGGCGTTTCCGCATCAAATAGGTTCAGGGCATTTCTGGTTCTCACCGAGGAGCGGTGATCCATACCAAATCTAGGCCTAATGATTAAGGCGTGTTTTTCATTGATGTTATAATCGATGCGGAAGTTCATCCGGTGACTTTGTGTGCTGCTCTGGTCCAATTGATCCTCATTGTACAATTGAAGACTGTCATTTGGGAGGACATATTCCCTGGAGGAACTTCTCTGCATTACATTTTCACGATCATTAAATAGGTAGCTTCCAGTTAGCTTTAGTTTTTCACCCAAGTACTCATCAGAGAAATTAACCCCAACGGCATTCGTATTGGTTATTCCCGGCAGGTTGCCCACTGTAAGCTCATTCCCTCCCCTCCTACTATCGTCTCCTTCTATGTTTCCCAGCTCATCGGAACCGAAATTCTGCTGGTTAATGTTGTTGCTCAGCGCCAAAATAGATAGACGTTGGGCTTCTTTAAAAAGATTTAGATTACCCCCGGCGATATAATTATTGTCGGTACCGTATCCCCCATAAAACTTCCCAAACTGACCCGACCTTTTATCTTCCTTGGTTATGATATTGATGGTTTTTATAGTTTCCCCATCATCATAGCCGGTTAGTTGAGCCTCGTCACTACGTCTGTCCAAAAACTCAATTCTATCCACCACTTCCGCAGGTAGGTTTTTTAAAGCAGCAGCAGGGTTGTCTCCAAAGAATGGACGACCATCGACCAATACTTCCATTACCTGTTCCCCCTGTACTTCCACTACACCGTTTTGAATGACCACTCCTGGCATTTTCCTGACCAACTCATCCGCATCCGCCTCTGGGCGTGTGCGAAAAGCGGCAGCATTAAAAGCCACTGTATCTCCCCTCACTTCTCCCCTTAAAGCATCTGCCTGAATTTCGAAAGCCTCCAATTCCTGCCCTTCACTTATCAGCAAGAAAGTCCCCAGATTATTGTCCTCTGGGCTGCTTCTTTTTTCGCTGATGGAAGAATAACCTATATAGCTGACTTCTACGATAAACGATTTTTCGGAAGGTTTTTTAATCTGAAAGGATCCATCAAAGTCCGTAAAGGTAGAACTCAATGTTTCCCCTTCTTCATTTTTCAAAAAAACATAAGCGCCGTATAGCTCTTCTTTGGTTTGTTCATCTAAAACTTTACCCTTCAAATTCTCTTGTGCCCATATGCAAAAAGTGTACAGAAATAATAATGGAAAAATGAAATAAAACTTCATCATGAAATAAATTTTAGGTATGAATCAATGAATTTTGTGCAAGATGCCAAAGCAAAAGAACACTCCATATGTGAAATTATACCAAAGTGAAATTATGGTGTTATATGGTAATTTTTTTTTATGGGCACTTTGATGAAAACTAATTTTCCCAAACTTTCGCTATTAATTAAAAAAATGATAGAATAATTAACCGTAAAGGCATAAAATCACAATAACTATCAAAATATTTTTTTGAATTGAAAATTAACCATTTGTGGAAGGATAAGTAATTAGTTCATCAAAGGATTTGCATTAAAAAAAAAGGCTTCCTACCTTTGTCCCACCTTAGAGATAAGGGGAAAAATTGACCCATGGTGTAACTGGCAACACGTCTGATTTTGGTTCAGAAGAGTCTAGGTTCGAGCCCTAGTGGGTCAACAAAAAAACCACTCCGTTAGAGTGGTTTTTCTTTTTTAAGGAAAAAGCATAAACGCCCAAAAATTTCTCGAAAAAGTTCATTTGCCATTCCTGGAAAATGTGAACTTGGGCATTTATGCGTTGATCAAGCTGTTATACAGTCATATAAGCGAAATTCCTGCCAAAATTACCATATCCCCTTTGATTATAAAAAAAGGGGCCTCTAGCCCCTTTTTTCTATTTAATTAATATCCCGGATTTTGGGGAAGTAAATTTGGATTCACATCTATCTCGATTCTGGGGATAGGCATCAAATAATCCCTAGAAGGATCAAAGCTGGAGTGTGGCTCCAAGGCATCTGGACCGTGAAATACCTGTTCTCCCAAACGTCTCCTTTTAATATCATACCATCTTTTGAATTCGAAAGCCAGCTCAAGCCTTCTTTCTTCTAATACCAAATCGATAAAATCATCCTTGCTCATCCCCCCTTGAACGTCTTCGGGGAAAGACCTCATCACCCCTCCGGCATTCCTTGCTCTGGTCCTGATTTGGTTGACATAGCCAATTGCCTCAGCTGTGGGGCCATTATTTACCTCAGCAGCCGCTTCAGCCGCCATCAACAAAACTTCAGCAAAACGCATCGCTGGATAATTGTGGTCGGAATACCTTCCGTCAGCATTTGCATTGCCCGGGAACCTTATATACTTTGCGATATGAGGTCTTTGCGTGTTGTCAAAAACGGTGTAAGGCTGCATTACTCCATCTACCAAAGTAGAGTCCGCAAAACTTACCTGTTTTCTATAATCCCTTTCATCCCAAGTGTTAAAAACTGCCAATGAAGGTACAATCACACTCCAGCCCAACTCATCTCCTCCTCGAACGCCAGTCATAGGTGCCATCAAGTCATCATTTGCACCTCCACCACCAGCCTGCTGGCCTAGAAATTCTACTGCAAAAACATGCTCGCGCATATTATTCGCCAGTTCAGCCCTAAACAAATCCTGAAAATCAGCCTCCAGAACATACCCAAACCTCCCTTGGTTATCAATCACCCATTTTGATTCCTCATAGGCTCTATTGAAGTCCTCCAAAGTGAGGAAGACAGAGGCTAAATAAGCAGCAGCAGTCCCCTTGGTAGGCCTTGAACGGACATCGGAGGGTTGCTGGTCTGGCAAATGTTGTTTGGCAAATTCCAAATCAGCTACGATGCTTTGATAAATTTGGTCAGCAGGCGTACGAGAGATTTCCTTTACCAGTTCAGGATTGGTAATGAAGAAGTCTATAAAAGGCAAATCCCCAAACATCCTTACCAAATGATAATAGCTAAATGCTCTTACAAACCTGGCTTCAGCGGTAAGCCTGTTAAATGATTCCTGTGGTAAGTCCAGGCTCTCCGCTCCGGAAATGGCAGCGTTGGCCGCACTGATGATTTGGTACCAGTAGGGCCAAAAGGAATTCACCATGCCGTTGTTGTCATCCATGTTGAAGTCATTGACTTGTTGCCTTTCCGCGGGGGTTCCCCTATCTCCTATGTCGCACATGTCGCTGCGAAGCATTAGGGCACTTACAAATTGTCTTCCATAAATCCTTTCAGAAGCCAACCATCCGTAAGCCCCAAAAATGGCAATTTCAACATCCCTTTCGGAACTAAACAAACTTTCTGGAGCAAGCAAACCAATCGGGCGCTCCTCCAAATCGGTACATCCGAATATCAGTCCCAAAGTCAGAACTGCAACTATACTGTTTTTTATTATCTGCTTCATGATCTTCTTACTTAACTGTTAAAAACCTACATTTAAGCCGAACGTATAATTCTTGGCATTGGGATAACTTCCGTAGTCTAGGCCAAGGTTTCGGTTACCATTCGTACCTCCTCCAGTGTTGTAGTTCACCTCAGGATCATATCCCGGATAGCTTGTGAAAGTCAGAATATTCTGGGCACTCACATATACTCTCAGTCTACTTACTCCTAAACGTTCGATGAGGGGCTGCGGTAAATTATAGCCCAGTGCAAGGTTTTTGAGCCTTGTAAAGGTGCCGTCGTAAATCCATCTGGTGGAAACCCTTCTGGTCCTGCCATTTGCCGCCTTAGGGACGTCGGTATTCGTGTTGGTAGGTGTCCATCTATTCAATGCATTGGTGGTGGCATTGTTGATGCCAGATAAAAGGTCCAACTCCATCAGCGTATAGCTCAGGATATCGTTTCCGTACGAACCCTGGAAGAAAATATTAAGGTCAAAGTTCTTCCACCTAAAGTCATTGTTCCATCCCCAAATAAAATCTGGATGAGGGTTCCCAATGATAGCCCTGTCATCAGCGTTCAAAACGCCATCACCATTAATATCCCTGAATTTTTCTCCACCAAGGGTTTGCTCAAAGCCACCTCCGGGAATAAAGTCATCCCCTTCTTGGTAAACTCCATCATAGGTCCAGCCAAAGAAGCTTCCCACCGGAAACCCTTCGCTTAGCAGCTGTGTGGCTCCCAAACCTACCATATGACCAGGACCGGAACCGTATTGTATATCCGTTCCTTCTGGCAAAGTAAGTATGCTGTTCACATTCCTGGAAATATTGATATCCATATCCCACTGAAACGCACCTACCAGGTTCCGGGAGCCTAGGGTAAGTTCTACCCCTTTGTTTTCTACTTGGCCGATGTTCTGCAATTGGTTAGTATATCCCGAATACCGAGGCAGGGGAACTGAAAACAACAAGTCAGAGGTCACCATCCTGTAATATTCGGCAGAAAGGGTGATCCTGTCATCATAGAATCCTATATCCGTACCTATGTTAAGTTGTGCGGTGGTTTCCCAGGTGAGGTTGTCATTCGCTACTGTAGTCGGCCTTACCGCATTTACAGGAACCCCATTCTGGATGGTGAAGACAGGTGAAAAACGCGCTAAAGTTTGAAATGGGGAAATTGCCTGATTACCGGTGATACCATAGCTACCTCTCCACTTCCAGAAACTGATCAAATCGGAAGTTTCCAAGAACCTTTCGTTTTTCATATTCCAAGCAACAGCACCGGAAGGGAAAAATGCCCACTTGTTGTTTCTACTAAAGGTAGAAGAGCCATCATAACGCGCATTGAAAGTAACCAAAAACCTATCCATAAAAGAATAATTCGCCCTACCATAAAAGGAACTAATCACCCAATCGCTTATTCCGGAATTTGGGGTTTGCCAAACTGCAGCCGATCCTAGGTTCCAATAGGAAAAGGCATCGGTAATGAAGTTTTGGCCCCTTGCTCCCCAGTTTTCGTTTACGGAGGATTGGTAGGAATATCCCCCCATGGCTGATACGGTATGGTTTTCGCCAATATTCTTAGTATAGGTCAGGTAATTTTCATTCAAAAGAAGTGTGCTTCTCGAAGCATTTATCCTAGCATCCCCTCCTACGTTTCTTCCCTCGGTTACAGTAGTAGGAGAAAACATTCCTGTTCTACCTGAATTAGTAGTAGCACCAAAGGTGGTCCTGAATTTCAAATTATCCGCTAGGTCATACTCAGCAAATAAGTTTCCTTGAAACCTGTCATTTTGACTTTGATTTTCCAAGGATGTAGCCACTGCATAGGGATTGTCATGGGGATCATTTAACCTAGCAACGGTAAACCTGCCATCGGGTCTTCGAATGGGTTGGTCAGGCTCAAATTTAAAAGCAGAAGATACCACACCAGGAGTAAGTCCTCCAGAACCTTCTTGTGTCCTTACCCCATCGCTCTCACTTCTTTGAGCAAAAATATTCAACCCGAACTTCAATTTATCCGTGGCCTGTACATCCAGGTTACTGGTAATGGAAAATCGGGTGAAGTTGGAATTGACGATAACCCCTTTTTGGTCAAAATAAGCACCGGAAACATAATAATTCACCCCATCATTCCCGCCGGAAACAGACAATTGGTAGTTTTGTATTGCACCTGGCCGGAAGATCTGATCCTGCCAATCTGTGTTGGATCCCAAGGGCTCAATATTTGGTCTTGCTTCCCTGATGTAGTCAATAAACTGGTCAGCGTCCAAAAGATCCAGTCTATTAATTTCATTTTGCATGGAATAGGAAGAATTGAATTCGATTCTTGCCTTTCCTTTGGCTCCCCTTCTGGTGGTAACCATTATAACGCCATTAGCTCCCCTGGATCCATATATGGCAGTTGCAGAGGCATCCTTCAATACTTCTATTGATTCAATGTCCTCTGGAGGAGGCATGGCGGCACCAATGAAACCATCCACTACAAAAATCGGGTCGCTGCTGGCATTGATGGAAGTCCCACCCCTAATCCTAACTTTATAATCAGCACCAGGGGCACCATTGTTGGCCTGAATTTGAACACCTGCAGCTCTTCCTTGTAATGCCTGTACTGCATTGATCGCAGGGAAAGCAGTTAATTGTTCGGATTTTACTGAGGATATGGCTCCGGTAAGGTCACTTCGCTTTTGAGTACCATACCCTATTACCACCACTTCTTCAAGGGAGGATTGGTCTTCTCTCAAAATAATACTTAATTCCGTCTGGTTACCCACTGCAACACGTTGGGATTGGTAACCAATAAAAGACACCACCAATACAGCTCCTTCCTCCACATTTAGGGTAAAATAACCGTCGATATCAGTGGCCGTTCCAGTATTGGTGCCGTCAATTACCACCGTGGCACCTGGTACCGGCTCCCCATTTTCTTCCACTACTCTTCCTCTTACCTCTATCCTGTCCTCCATGGATACATTCTCGTCTATGTTGGCATGGATGGTAGAGGCTTGAGGGGATTTTTTTGGGTTAGGAGTAACATAAATGTTGTTATTCATCCTCCTGAATGCCAAGCTTGTAGCCTCAGACAGATATTCCAAGACTTCCTTTAGGTTGCCTTCAGAAAAGGAAAATGTGAACAAACGGTCCTGCTGATACAGTTTCTGGTTATAAGTGAAACTAAAACCAGTTTCTGTTTCTATGTGGTCAAAAACCTCTTTGATGGTTTTTGACTCCACTTTAATACTTACCTTGACATCCTCCAAGTTTTGGCTATTGGATGGTAATGCGAAGATCATCTGCATCGCCACCAACTGAATAATCAAGGCGTAAAAAAGCCTCTTTGATGCCATGATCAATAGTTTTAGTAAATGAATTTTCATAATTTTAAGTGCTTTAAAATTCTTTGAGTACGTTAATTGAAATGAATTTTGAGCAGGGCTTGGTACTGTTGGAGCAGTGGCCAAGCCCCCTTTTTTCGATTATTTAATGCTTCATAGGCGTTTTGGGTTATTTACAGTCTTTTATTGTTATTTTTATGGTTTTATTATTGTTTTCCAATAAGTAGTTGAAATCCAAGATATGTTCCATCCCCTTTAGAATCGTCTCTATACGTTCTGCCTCATAGGTGCCGGTAATTAGGCAGCTTTTGCTTTTGGGGGTTGCTAAGAGTTTTATGTCAACTCCATACGCCCTCTCCAGTATATGAAAAACATTCTCAATGGGCTCATCCTCAAACACTAACTTCCTGTTCATCCAACCTAAATAAAATTCGGGATTCACTTCTTGAATGGTTAGCCCCTCCCCTGCTATGACGGCCTGCTGCCCACTTTCCAGTTCCACTCCATGGAAATGGTGAGGGGATTGGACCCTTACTTTGCCTGAGGCTACCGTCACCTCGGTTTTACCGTTACTATGAATGTTGAAACTTGTGCCCAGGACAGTAATTTCATTGTTTCCGGAATAAACCGTAAAAGGTCTTTTGGGATCTGGCTTTATGTCAAAAAATGCCTCTCCCTCCAAATAAACTTGCCTGTGATCGGGGCCGAATGACTCTGGAAACCTCAACGTGCTTTTTTCATTGATGCGGATGATACTCCCATCCGTTAGGGCTACCGTAGAGCGCATGGAAGCCGACGTGGACTTTTCCACCCAAGCAATTTCTGCTTCAGGTTGGCTCATGAATGTAAGAAGCCCAAATACCACCATACCCAGCAAGGCTAGTGAGGCCGCATACTTCATGAGCATGGTAAATGGCCTAGGCTTGGCGGAGGACACCCTGGCTTTTTGTAGTCTTTTTAGGACTTTTGCTCTAGCACTTTCAGATTCGTCCGTGCTTGGAGAGTTACCTCGAATAGCCAATTCGTCCAGTAAGGAGTCGAATTTTTCTTTTTCGGTAGCGGATAGTTTACCCGAAAAGTACTTCTTTGCTAATTGTGTTAAGTGCTTTTTAACCATTTCCTTTTTGGCCGATATAAAAGGAAGTACCCAAATAAAAGGGGGTCAGCTATTACCTTTGAAAAAAAAAGTGATTTTTTTACTTCAAAAGTAAAAATAACACCACAAATTCTATGGACTGTCTTAGGTGAAAAAGTGCCTTCTTGATGTGGTTTTCTACCGTAAACACTGAAAGGCCAGTCTTTTGCGCAATTTCTTTATTGCTCAAATATTTAAATCTACTCAGCTCAAATACTGCCCTGCACTTTGTAGGTAATTTAAGAATGGCACTTTCTAAAAGGCCCTTTGTTTCTTTCTCGTCTAGGTATTCTTCTGTAGAAGAAACGGAAAAAAAGTCCTCTACAAGTTTCAATTGTTCCCTATTCCACTTGTTTTTCCTAATTTCCTTGGCGATTTGGTTTCGTGCAGCACCAAAAAAATAGGCCGAAAGCATTTGAATCTGAACCTTATTTCTGTTTTTCCAAAGGTCGAAAAATATATTTTGAACCAGGTCTTCTGCAATTTCTTTGTCTTGCATCACCTTGTAGACAAACCTAAAAATTTGATCAAAATACCTTAGGTAAATTTCTTCAAATGCCTTGGCATCATCCCTGTCTTTTAAACTAGTTAAAAGTTGCTGGTCATTATGGGTCTTATAAATATTCAATTAGATTACTAGATTATCATATGCTATTTAGGTGGATTTTAAAACATTTCCAAACCTTTAAAAAAAATTCGAAGCTTATTTTAATTGGATTTTTTGATGGAAAGGTGTAAAACCCGTTAAAAACACAGTAGGAGCATTCATTTTTGGCAAAGCACCTCTTATGGCGACCCAGGTATGCTCCTGCCTGCCAGGCCCAAAAAGTATTTTTTCACCCTCTCTTTCATAGATTCCTTCTTCACCAGACAGGAAATAGGTTTCTGGCAAATCTTGATAAGGTTGCACCCCCTTCAATTCTCCTCCTTCCCTAAATATCAACTCCAAGGCTACCGGTACATGATCTGTACCCGCTATATCAATTTCCATTTCAAACCCACCAGTAATTTCTTTAATCCTCACATTGGTATGTAACTTCTGAACTTCCGACGTTTTGCGATCAGTTCTTGGCATTTTGGACCAATCCCCGTCACCAGAAACCTCCCCCTTCTCAAAAGGCTGGTAGTAAGGCCCCTCCAATTCGCTGCTCAGCACATATACACCATCCTTTTCTTCAAAACTATCCGCCTTAAACTGCCCCTTCCCAAAAAAGGCACTTGCCAGCCTCACCCCTTGCAACACTGTCTTCCTTTTGTGAAAGGTGAAAAATACCGGGTTGTCCAAAAGAATGCTGCCATCATAATTTCCTCTTCTGATGCGAACTAATCCAGAATGCAAAAATTTGCGCACATAGTTGGTCGGGAGGGGTTTGCTTGGCGGCAACTCCTCCCAAAGTGAGGTGTCTTCCAGGAAGTAATACAAAAACCCAGATGCCTTTTCAAAAACGGAGTTTTCAATAAGCTTACAGGCCGCAGCAAAGTGGCCATTCCTATCCCTAAGTGCCATATAACGGTATGGGTAATAGTACCGCTCCAAAGTAGCAACTATAGAATTATCCTGCCTACCGGAGGCCTCCGTGACAATCTCCCCATTCGGATGGAGGTAATAAAATGTCATTTCCAGGTTCTTTCGCACATATTCCAGAAGATTAAATTTTTCAAACCCTCTTGCAGTGGAAATAAGAACCCTGTCGCTCAAGGAACTGTAGATGTAACTGCTTTTTTCTTCATATTGCCCATCAGGATCCATGTCAATGCCTTCTGCCAGCCACTGCTCCGCTCTTTCTAAGTACCTTTGGTTTCTGTTCCATTGATACAACTCAGCCAATGCACCACATACCACCCATCTGTGGTTGGGGGTGTGAATGCCTCCAATCACTAATGCCTCGCCCGCATTATTAAAAAACCGATATAAAGGCTCCTCCAAAGACTGTTTGTCGGGTAGATCGGAATGCAAAAACACCCTGTAAATGGGCATCAACCATTTGACTATAAAAGCAGTATCAGGAGTGGAGTGGAAGTTAGTCGTAACCAGGTCAATGGTACCATCCTCGTGTTGTACTTTTACTAAAAAATTAGCACTTGCCGATAATTTTTCCAGTAATTCAGGATCCTTATAATAGTCACTGCTCTTTGCAAGCAGTGCGCACAATCCTGTTTTTAGGAAAGCAGTAACCGAATGGGCAGTAGCCATCTGGTAACTATCCTGAATCCCTCCGAATTGATGGTGGGAGGGCTCATCGATAAATTGATCCAAAAGCCTGCTTACATTGCTATCATTTACCTTTATCAGTTCCAATAACCACTCTGGCATTTCTTCCTGGTTTGGCAATGCCAAAAAATTCAACCATTCCGGTTGAACTGGAATTAAGGGGGATAACATGGCAAGCTTTCCTGTTTTTTGGAAAAATTTCCTTCTCTTCATTTGTCTCTCAATTTACCGATGACCAATTTACTCTTCAAAAGCCCACTTGACCTGTTCCCATGGCACCTCTCCATCATTACTTTGTACTGGCCCAGCATTGCTCCTACCCTCTCTTATCAATTGGACTATCTCTGTTTTTAATTCCTCCACTCTTTCAGGTTGCATTTCCAACCTGTTTTCCTTTTCTCCCGGATCAGAAGCCAAGTCGAATAGCTGGTAAGGAGGTAGCCCTTCCAGTCCCTGATTGGTCATGGGCTCACTCCATCCCCCGGATCCAGGCCACAGAATCAACTTCCATTTATCCCTTCGAATGGCAAACCTCCCCTCTATGGAATGGTGTATGATAGATTCTCTTCTCTCGTAACCCCTTCCTCCACGAATTACATCCAAAAAACTAAAGCTATCCTCTCCCACATTCACAGGCAGTGTGCTATCCATCAATTCTGCCACTGTAGCCATCAAATCCGTGGTGCAAACCAAACGGTCAGAAACCCTAGGGGTTGCTACAACTTCCGGCCAGTGTACCAGAAATGGTACTCTATGCCCACCTTCATAGATATCGGCTTTATGCCCCCTGTATATGTGACTTGGGTGATGCCCTACTCTTTCCAACTCCGGAAAACTAGCCCTGGGTGAACAGCCATTATCGCTAACAAAAATCAGTAGGGTGTTTTCCAGTTTACCAATTGCCTTCAATGCCTGGACCACTTGGCCCACCACATCATCCACCTGCAGCATGAAATCCCCATATAAATTGGTGTTACTTTGGCCCATAAATTCCGTAGTGGGCAATATTGGAGTATGAGGGGCTGGCAATGCGAAATATAAAAAGAAGGGGGAGTCACTAGCTCCATGTTCATGGATAAAATCTATGGCCTTTGTGGTGAGGTGAGGTAATACCTTAACATGATCAAAATCAGCTCCGGTCTCCCCTTCCCTCCAGAAGCCTTTTTCATCCATATTTCTCGTTATCCTGTTTGGCGCAGCAGTGACGGTGTCATTTTGAACATAGACGTAGGGGGGCATATCCAAGGAACCGCTAAACCCATAAGAAAAATCAAAACCGGCACTTCTTGGGCCATTTTTTATAGGTTGGCCATAATCAATTTCAAATACATTTCCCAGATTATCCAAACCCTGAGTTTCATCGGAAAACCCCCAATCCCACCCCAGGTGCCACTTACCCAAAAATGCAGTATGGTACCCGTGAGACTGAAGGAAATGTGCCACCGTCAACCTTTCAGGCTCAATCAAGGGTTTTGAATAGCCACTCAAAACCCCCTTTTTCAACCTAGACCTCCAATTGTACCTTCCTGTAAGAATTCCATAACGAGTAGGAGTGCACACCGAGGAACTGGTATGGGCATCGGTAAACATAATCCCATTTTGGGCCATCCAGTCTATGTATTTGGTATCGATTTTGGAGTCTGGGTTGTAGGCAGAGACATCCCCTATTCCCAGGTCATCAGCTAGGATATAAACAATGTTTGGTTTGGTCTGGGCAAAGGTAGGACTTAGGACAAGGTAAAGGGTATAGCAAAGAAGAAGTCGCATAGTTGAGTTTGGGTTTAGCCTTGAAATATACGGTTTTCAAAAGAGGATTGCCATAGAAAAAAGGTTAAAACAGGAAATAGTCTTAGAGATTAGCATATGTTTGTATGGAAAATCAGGTAGCACCAACAAAAACAGCTATTTATTAGTTTAGGCCTTAAAACGTTCCCATGAAATGCCCATGAGAAAGTATTCTCACGCAGGGGGATGATTATCTAGGGCATTCCGTCTGTCCACTGAAAAACAATTATAAACACATGAAAATTTTCTTCACTATTTTTATGCTTTGTATAGCCTTTTCCTCCATTGCTCAAGAGGAGGATACAATGGCAACCCCAATTTTAGGGGAAGTACCACAAAAAGTCCAAGATATCTATAGACCGATGGTGGATGAGGTACAGGTGGAAGTTTGGGTGGATAGCCTTACCATTCCTTGGAGCTTGAGATTTCTGCCTAATGGGGATGCCCTAGTAGCCCAGCGGCCGGGAAGTATCATGAGGATTCCGAAAGATACTAACCAGCCTAAACTTTTTCTCGATGTGCCTGGTGTGGTACATGAGGTCGATGCTGGTCTTATGGGTATGGACCTTCACCCCGATTTTGAAAACAACGGATGGATTTATATCATGCACGCCTATAGAAATGAGCAGGACGAGTTGCTTAGTAAAGTAGTGCGCCTAAGCCACAAAACCAATACGGCAGAAGTTGATAAGGTGATTTTAGACAATATTCCTGCATATGCTATTCACTTGGGGGGAAGGATTGCCTTTGGGCCGGATGGGATGCTTTACATCGGCACAGGAGATATGTCCCAGCCCTTTGTGGCGCAGGATTTGGACCACCTAGCCTCCAAAATATTGAGGATTACCCCAGAGGGGGAAATTCCAGAAGACAATCCTTTTGAGAACTCCCCTGTTTATTCCTATGGCCATAGAGTGGTTCAGGGATTTGCCTGGGATCCACAAACCGGTACTTTTTTCAACTCCGAACATGGTCCTTCCGGGGCAAAAGTGGAAGGGGATGTAAGGTACAGAGATGAAATCAACAAAGTGAAGAAGGGTGGAAATCATGGATGGCCGATAGTGGTGGGTGCCCCGGGGATACCTGAATACCAAGACCCACTAGTGATGTGGAACCAAGCCGCAGTGCCCCCTGCGGGAATGACCTTTTACAAAGGAGACCTTTTCGTGGCCTCCCTTGGGGGACAGGCCTTAATCAGGATTGTCTTGGATAGGGAGAATGAAGACTACTCGGTCAGCAGGATGGAGCGCTGGTTTTCCTATGCCCCTTCCCAAGGTATTTATGGTAGAATGAGGGATGTGGTCCAAGGCCCGGATGGACATCTCTACGTGACCACCAGTAACACAGACGGAAGGGCACCGATGAGGATCCATGACGATAAGATTCTGAGGATTAAGTTTAAGGAATGAAGCCGGTTTTTTGGAGTAGTTACGGGTTTTGATAACTCCTAACATTACCATTTTCCGTTTTTTAAACGCATGGCTCATTTATACTTCAGAAATCAAAAATTGAAGGTAAAGGAAAAGAGTATACTAAGTAATTACGGCCTTAAACCAGGGGTCAGGTCTGCCCTTCATGTTTTCGCTAAAGGCCAATATGAAGTAGGGACAGATTGGAAAAAGTAGATGAGGAGTTGTAGAAACCCCATTGCGATTCCTGAATGCGAGCAGCCATCTTCTTTTTATATATCGCAAATGTTGATTAAATTCACCCAAAAAAAATGGAGACCCACACCATCTTAGGCGCCAACGGAAATATTGGCATTCATTTGGCCAAGATTTTGCCTTCCTCATCACGGCAAATTCGTCTTTCTAGCCGTAACCCTCAAAAAATCAATTCTGAAGACAAGCTGGTTCCGGCCGATTTATTAAAGGCAGAAGAGGTAAATGACGCCATCTTAGGAACCCATGTTGCCTACTTAGTGGCGGGTCTTCCATATGCCACAAAAACCTGGAAATCCCAGTGGCCAATAGTCATGAAAAACGTGATTGACGCCTGCGCCGCCCACCATGCCAAGTTGGTATTTTTTGACAACATGTATGCCTATGATCACAACTATGTAGGGGATCTCCATGAAGATACCCCCATGGCGCCTAGTTCTGAAAAAGGCAAGGTAAGGGCGGAAATAGCCCAAATGCTAATGGAGGCAGTAGAAAAAGGGAAGATCCAGGCCATGATCGTCCGCGCGGCGGGATTCTATGGGCCCAAAGCAACACAAAGCTTCCTCAATATCTCCGTAATTGAAAGAATGAAGGTCGGTAAAAAAGCCCAATGGCTCTATGAAAAAGACAAGCGGCAGTCTTTTACCTATATTCCGGATGCTGCTAAGGCCACAGCCTTCCTCGCCCAGCAAGCCGATGCATGGGATCAAATATGGCACCTTCCCACAGACGGCACCTTCCCCACCGTGCAGGAAATCGTAAACTTTTTAAGCAAAGAACTTAATACATCAAACAAAGTACAAGTCCTTTCCCCATTGATGATCCAGCTATTGGGAGCTTTTATCCCGGTCCTGCGTGAAGTGAAGGAACTTAGCTACCAGATGGATCGCGATTTTTGTTTTCATTCTGAGAAATTGCAAAAGAAGTATGGACTTGCGCCTACGCCCATTAACTCCGGGCTACTTGAATGCCTTTAACACACTCTCCTAAAAAATAAAAAGGTGGCAGGGTAATTGTTGTTTTTAGGTCAACCTTTTTTGCTACCATTCTGGTAGATCTTTTGTCCCAAAAAATTACCATGGAGTTTAATAATGTTGCATCTAAAATTGCATTAATCACAGGAGCCAGCAAAGGGCTAGGTAGGGCATTAGCCATCCTTTGTGCCAAAAAAGGATATGACCTTTTTTTGGTGTCCTTGCCTAATTCGAACCTACCTTATTTGGCCGAACAAATAAGGCTACACTACAAGGTCAAAGCAACGGCAATTGAAATGGACCTGACCGATGAGGAGGAAGTGTATCACTTAGCCCATACTGTAAATCAGACAGGTCCCCTTCACGTCTTAATCAATAATGCAGGTGCAGGTGGTACAGTTCCTTATGACAAATCACCGTTGGACTATCTAGAAAATTTGATAAAACTAAACGTAAGGACTGCGGCAGTACTTACGCGGTTAGTGATGCCCGCACTCAAAAAAGCTAGGACAAGTTATGTGTTGAACGTCTCCAGCATGGCCGCATTCTCTCCGATCGGTTATAAGACAGTTTACCCTGCCAGCAAAGCTTTCCTACTATCGCTTACCATGGGGCTAAGGGAAGAATTCAAATCCACCAACATCCATTTTTCCACCGCCCACCCCGGGCCAATGCTAACAACATCGAGTAGTTGTAAACGTATCATTAAGCAAGGTGCCAAAGCCAGGTTTTGTTTACTTAACACTTCAGAAATTGCAAAGATTAGCCTTGAAAGCATGTTTAGGGGTAAAGCGGTGATTATCCCAGGTTTTGGAAACAAGGTGTGGTTTTGGTTTATGAAGTTATTTCCTAAAAAATTCGTAAAATCCGCTATGACCCAAAGCGTGAAAAATGAATTGAAAGAGAATCGAATACAAGAATCAGCAAAAAGTTCCACCACCACGGCATGAGGGTATTAGTAACAGGGGCCGCTGGCCTATTGGGAAGGCACATCGTAAGCGTATTATTGGAAAAAGGGCATTTTCCTGTCGCCTTAGTAAGAGAGACCACTAATTTGGAAACATTGGAGGGGTTGCCCATTACTTTCGCTTATGGCACCTTAGAGGATAAAGAAAGTTTGGCATTGGCCTTAAATGATTGCGAAGCGGTCATCCACGCAGCTTCCATCCATAGTCATCCAAGTAATGATTATGCTGTTTTTGATCAAATCAATATAATAGGAACGGAAAACCTGGTAGAATTAAGCCTAAAATACGGGATTAAAAAGTTTATCTACGTGGGTACGGCAGGTACCATCGCTCCCGGATCAAAGGATAATCCCGGGGTGGAACTGGATGATTTTGATTCCTTTCATTTAGGCTCCTCCTATGTGAACAGCAAATTTATTGCAGAGCAATATATCTTGGAACAAGTGGAATATCAGGAACTTGATGCCCTGATCATCAGCCCTACTTTTATGATAGGCCCCTACGACAGCAAACCCAGTTCTGGTAGAATGATTCATTTCTGGGCAAGGAGCAATATTGTTGCAGTACCTCCGGGAGGTAAAAACTTTGTGGATGTGAAAGATGTGGCCGAAGTGTGTGTGAAGGCATTGCATTCACCCCTTAAAGGGGAAAAGCTGTTGGTGACGGGTGAAAACCTTACCTATCAGGAATTCTTCGAAATACTGAACGACCTTACCAGCATTAAAAAACGTCTTGTCCCCATTCCTAAAATCATTTTTTATGCTGCCGCTGGCATCACCCAGTTTTTTAAGGGGAAGAAGGCAGAGTTTAACCTCACCAACGCCAAACTTTTAGGGAGAGACAATTATTATGAAGGGCAAAGGGCATTAGAGGTGTTTGATTACCAAAGAAGCCCTGTGAAAGAGGCAGCAAAGCAGGCCTTGGATTGGTTTATCGAAAATAATAAACTAAAGGTCAAGTAGATAGTACCGCTCGAGTTTGAAAAACCTGTGAATCATTGATAAAAGAGGCATTTCTCAATAAATTGCCCCTAATATGGCTAAAAATCAGACCAATAAGCTAAGCAGAAGGGGTTTTTTGGGATGGATCTCATCTGCTGGGGTAGTTTCACTGATCCCTCATGCCGCGGCCCATTCTTCCCTAATATCTACACACCCACAGAAATCAGGGAAAGCGATTTCCCCCAAGCCTTTTTCCTTTCCCAAAAGACGGGAATTAAACCTAGATCCAGCGAGATGGATCTGGTATCCTGCAGAACGGATTTTGCCCAATTCATTTTTTCACTTTCGAAGAGAAATAAAGATAAAAAAGGCCGTCAGAGCTGCCAAAGGCTGGATTTTGGGAGAAAGCAGGTACCTGTTCATGTTAAATGGGATACGTATCCAGTTTGGCCCTGCGCCATCCGACCCCAGGTTTTCTGAGGCCGATCCTTTGGACTTAAGCGCAGGGCTGCAAGAAGGGGAAAACGTTTTGGCAGCCACCGTAGTCTATTTTGGCTTTGGAGACGGGGCATGGCCCACGGGCAAAGCGGGTTTTATTTTTAAACTGGACATTGAATACCAAGATGGTGATATGGAACATGTGGTGAGCGATGGGAATTGGTCTGTACAATATGCCAGGAGTTGGCCTGCGGGAAAATACAAAAGATGGTATTTGAGATCACTGCAGGAAGTCTTTGACAACCGGCATTATCCCCATGGGTGGAACAAACCCGGTTTTAAGGAAGACAATACCTGGCAAAAGGCAGCCCTTTTTTCCAAAGAAGGAAATAGTACTGCCCTAAGTTCGTCGATCTCGGATTATCTGTATGACAGTGGCGGAGACATACAGACCCAACTGCGAAAACGAAGCGTGCCCCTTTTGCAGGAAAAAACCATGGATTCCTTTTCCATAAAAGAAGCTCATTATGTCGACTGGAAAGTCCCTGTTGAGGAGTATTTTGATTTTAAAACTGCCAATGCCTTTCAAGCAGGGGAAGTCCTCATGGAATTCAAACCAAAAAATGGTAGATGGACGTTTGCTCCTCCCAAAGGTGAGGGTCAAGGACTTGTAATCTCCTTTGAGCTCAATGAACAGGCCATTGGCTGGCCTTATTTCACCATAGAAGCCGAGGAAGGCACAAATATAGAAGTAATGGTTCAGCAAAGCCACCGATTACTTAAGGAGGGTGGGCCTCCCCTTATCAACAACAATTTCCATTCTTGGACGCGGTTTATCTGTAAAGAGGGGGAAAACAAACTAATAACCTTTGATTACGAGAGTGTAAAGTGGATTCAATTGCACATACACCATACCAATAAACCTATTAGCATAACTAGTATTGTTCTGAAAAGGAGGGTATATGATTTTCCCTACCAACCCCAAGTGGAAAGCTCTCATGAGGGGCTCAACACCTTGCTTAAAGCCTGTGTAAACACCGTTTGGAACAATAGCCACGAAACCATTGTGGATTGTGTGGGCAGGGAAAGACAGCAATACAGTGGGGATATCGGACACATGCTTCATGCCTTGCACACAGGGTTTGGTGAAAGCAGGCTGCCCTTTCGGTTTGTGGACACGTTTAGTCAGGGGCTGACCTTGGGGGATTTCTTTATGGACAGTTGGCCTGCCTATGACCGCCTCAACAGAATGGCACAAAGACAACTGGGTCTGACACCCTGGGGAGTTTTACTAGACCATAGCGTGGGATTTTGCTTTGATTGCTGGCATCATTATCTATATACGGGGAAAAAGGAGGATTTTGAGGAGATTTTTCCGAGGTTGCTGAGGTTTTATGGGTTGATCAAAAGGTCACTTGAAGGAAATTCACTCCTTCCGGTGGAAAATCTGGGAATGAACGCCGTATGGATGGATACCGATAGCTACAAATCCGATAGGGATAAACAATGCGCCTATAATCTGTATGTGGCCAGCATGCTAAAACAGGCTTTGGCACCTTTGGCAGAAGCTTTTGGAGAGACAAACCTACAAAAAGAAATGCTAGCAATTTCCGAAGATTTGGCCAAAAGAGTGGAAAGCCAGTTCTATTCTCCAGAGGAAAAACTTCTTATCATCAATTTGCCTTGGGCAACGAAAGACGGCGAAAAAAGAACCTGTGAGAGATCCTTGGCCCACTGGGTTTTGGGCGGGTTTGCTCCTGATTCCACTTTGGAAAGTATAAAAAAGGAATTGGCCAGCAAGCCTGAAAGATTGGGAAGGTGCTATCCGGCTAATGTGATTTGGCTATACTGGACATGGGCCGCTTTAGGAGACACACAGGAGATCATGGATGATTTCGGGTTTCGATGGTTGGAGATGCTCTCGGTGAAGGAAAACAACACCATTCAGGAAAGTTGGAAAGCAGAAAAGGATACCCAAAGCCAATTGAGCCACTCCGGGATAGCGCCGTTCTTTGCCAGCTATATGTGTTTTGCCGGTATCACCATGCTCAACCCCGGGGGCAGCCTGGTACAAATTAAGCCTCAGTTGGCTTCGTTGGAGAGTTTGCGATTGACCTACCACACTTCAAAAGGCACCTTGAGATTTGAGGCTTCCGGAAAACTTGGGAACAGGAGGCTAAAGTTATCCCTTCCACATGGAGTGAATGTAAACCTCGTTGTGCCAACAAATGAGCAGCTTCCGAAGGGGATAGAAAAAATCACCAAAGGTCAGAACGGTTGGGACACCTATAGATTAGAGGAAGGAAAGGATTGGGAAATTGGGTTGAAACATGTTTAGTAAGATTTGAGAAATCGGATGATGGATTTACATTGGATTTTAAAAAATTCACTGAAGGGTAAAATTTCACACAATTATCCTACTACTCAAGCCCTCTTTATTTACCAGCCCAAATACCCTTTTGGCGCCACACCATTCATCCTCATATACACCAGGCTATACCCTCTATGGTGGATACTGTGGTTTTCCACAATGTCAAATAGCCTCCAGACAGGCATCTCCTCTCCTCCAAAATCTATGGTTTCCTCCATTTCTTCATTGGACTTTGATTCCAATACCTCTTCCAGAAAATCATACATTCTGTGGACTTCATGGATGGTTCCTTCCTTATCCAACTCTATTTGTTGATCCTATCCCTTGTAAGGGCTCTCCATACCCAGCCTCCCAGCCACCTGATCACAGGAAAATATGGCGCTATGGAGATAATGCTGCGAAAAACTCATGAATTCAGGGCTTGGCCTGAACCTGTACAGGCTGTCCGGCATTTGCTCCAAGATGGCAAGCGTATATGATTTGGATTTCTCCAAGGTCTCCAGGTTGGATTGAACATGGTCAAAGGTATTGGCTGATTGCCCTTCATCTTCCCTGATAGTATTAGTCGTATCACAGGCTGTAAAAAGGAAAATCAATAGGCATAGGTTTAGGAATGATTTCATCGTTTATTTTATTTTACTTCTTTGGTTGAATTAAGGGGTGTGTTTAGCCAAGATGGAAAATACATAAAAGAATAAGCCCTCAAGTTATAAATTTTTTTATGGGTCTTCAAAAAACCATGTCGGTTAAAAGAGGATAGGCAGTGAACACACTGCCTATCCCTATCCTTAATGAAAAACTCTGATATGATCTTACTTTTTCAGGAAAAGCATAAACCCAAACAAACTCACCACTAGAACCCCAAGTGCCGAAACCATCATTACTAGATCCCTGATGGTCTTACCGGCCCAATCCATAAAGAAAAACTTATGCAGTACCGCAAATGTAAACCCCCTGGCCCTATCCGGGTTGGCAATGCTTGCGGCAAGTCTGGAGGTACCAGTTTCTATATAGTGTGCATGTTGGTCACTATCGCCAAATTCAATTTTCTGTACGGGTAATCTTTTAAAGATAAACCCGTATTCGTGATTAAATTCCCTTTGTTCCTCCACCGAATTTAAGGATGGCTCACTAAGCTTTTGTCCCATCTTTTCCGCAAAAATACCGCTTAGGTAGATGGCATACTGTTCGTCCCCATTTTTCAATTGACTTCCATCGGAGGCATTGAAATATTCCCAAGTAGGGGGCTGACCTTTACCCTTAGATATTCTAAGCTGATAATAGTGCTGACCCTCCATTTTGACGATCCCAAAGTTGAGTATGGAAGAAGATGGAAAAAGTAATTCCTCTAAGGAAGTGTTAATCGCAGAGGTCTGAAGCAAGGGCTCATACGCCATAGAGGGAAGTACATTAGGGGTGTACTTTGAGGTGGCTTGATATGCCCCGCTGAATGCAAAAGTCAGCGTTACCAAAGCTGTGGCTAAGCCAATCTGCCTATGGTATTTTCTTAAAAGTCCTTTTTTGTTTCCTGAAGATGGTTTTTTAAACCTGTTCCACATAAAACCATAAATGACCAACCCGCTAATGGAAGAGGCAGCAATGATTCCCAATAGCAAAATCATGACCGTGGTTCTCCACCAAAGGTTGGAAATCCCCTCCAGCCAGGACCAATTGTGGAATGTACTAAAAAACCACAGGAAAGCCTTTCTGGAGCTGGTATTGAAAGTGCCTAACTTGTCCGAAGCGGTGTCCACATAAATCGTCATACGATCGCTTCGTTCAACATCCAGTCTCCATACCGGCAGCAGCCTGTTCACATATTTGTAGACATTATCAAATTCCTCTTGAACCACTGCCGATAGCATGGGGCTTTCATGATCGTCCATAAATTTCCTGGCCAGGTACTCGGAATATTGCCTATCAGCGTCGGGAAGGGCTTCTCCTGTCTCGGTGTTCACATATACCCAATTATCGTCCCTCGTTTTAATCTGATAAAAGGTCTGATCCTCCCAATTGACTGCCCTTATGGATTTAAATTCACTTGCCCCTATCGATTCTAGTGCCTCCTTGGGCTGAACCATCAGACTTTCCGGCACTATGGGATTGGGAATAAGAAAGGTGTTGGCAATCTCTGGTTTAAAGAAATGCGCCATAAAGGGGTGCATAAGCCCTGAAAGTGTCCAGGATATTACCGGCAGAATGGTAATGAGGCCGATGATGCTATGCCAATTATAAAGGCCTTTGATTTTACGATTTCTTTTTCCCCTTGTTTTGTGTTGGGGGGAGTTTACAGTTGTTGTTTCCATGATAATTTCTAGGTTACAGGTGGTATTTTAAGTGCAGTCCGGCATAATAATTCCTTCCCCAGTTCAGGTTTAGATAGGGAATTTGGCCTGCCAATGGGCCGCTGGCAATAGGGTTGGGGTTTAATGCGGGACTGTCGGAGTACAGTTGATCCAGCAAATTATTCACACCCACAAACACATTTGCCTCAAACTTGGCATTCAGGTATCCTCTCCAACCTGCCTTGGAAGACACAAAGGTGAAAGCATCATTAAATACAGTGTTGGCATTGTCTATGGGCAGGCGATCCACCCATTCCAAATTGGCAAAAAGATACAGCCCGTTTCTGGCACCGACTTCAAGGTTGCTGAAAATCCTGGAAGGGGCGTTGCCCGGTACCCTATTTCCGGCAAGGTCAGTTTCTACCACTTCTCCACCTTGGGCTATGCTTTCCCTAAAATCCACAAAGACGGTTTCTTGCAGCGTAACCCCAAGTGTAGGCATAATGGTGGCAATAAACCGGTTAGGATTCTTTATCAAGTCTGATTTGAAATAAGCCTCCACACCGGTGTAGCTGGTTTCCCCTGCATTTTCCCGAATGGCGAATCCTATCTCAGGAGTCCTTGTGAGAATTTCATCGGTGAGGTTCATCCTGTAGATATTGACATCATATTCCAGCCAACCCTTTAAGGCCTTTCCCCTACTACCGATTTCAAAATTAATTGCCGTTTCTTCCCTTAAGTCCAAATTGACAGTGCCATCCGGGCGGTTGATGTCCCCGATGGCCGGAGGGGTAAACCCTGCTGATATATTACCATGTATGGCAATGTTTTTCTGAGGGCGATAATTAAAGGCCAGCCTGGGAGCCACGAAGGGGTCAAAACTCCTGAGTTGGCGCTCTGCACCGGGTAAGGTAAGTTCCAAATTCCCGAACTCATAAAAATTCACGCTCATGCCACCTGTAAGGAGTAGCTTTTCGGACATTTCTATTTCAGCTTGGCCGAAAATGATGCCATTATTCACCACGGCTTCCCTGTCCCCGGTGACGGCCGCAGTAGGCCTGCCTTCCTCTATTCCATAAAAATTGGTCTTAACCACACCTGTGAGGTATTCTCCTCCCAGGGTAAGAAAAGCCTTTATATCTAAGAGGTTGGTTTCATGGATAAAGCGTGTTCTCCCTCCCACATTCTGGTTCCATTGATAGATATATAGAAAATTGATCGGATGGTCGAGATCAGAGAAGGACATGGTCAAGGAGCTGATATTTTTCCACTTGTTGTTGATTTCCCACTCATTGCTAATTCCCATCCGGGTGAAAGTGGCAATCCTTCCCGTATTTTGAAGCACCGACACAGGCAATGCCTGCCTGGGATCCTCCTCGACCTGCTCTCTGGTGAGGGTACCTGCTGCCCTGGAATCATACTTGTTGCGGTTGAAAAAGAAAGTCGTGGTGTTGTTGTCCCCATTGGTAAAAGTGCCAAGAAATGTGGCAAAGTCCCGCTGCTCCTGGGAGTGCTCCCTAAACCCGTCAGTGGACTGCGTACCGACGGCGGCCATAATATTTACCTTGTCATCACTCAAACGGTAGGTACTTCCGTATCGCAAGGAATTAAAGGAGCCTAACAGTGAGAAGCCTTCCACACTATGTTCCCCATAGGGAGCTGATTGGGTTTTGATGTTCAATACCCCTCCCACAGAGGCCCCATAAATACTGCTGCCTGGCCCTTTGATGACTTCCACTGTTCCTATAGAAAAGGGGTCTATGTCTTCCCAAGCATTGGTGCCATCTGCATTGGTGAGCATAAGGTCGTTCAGGTAGATTTTGATCCTCCCAGTCTGGCCAGGCCCTCGCGCTCCCTGCCCTCTTATAGAGATGGTGGAAGGTCTTAAGACATTGGCACCCCGTACCTGAACCCCCGGAATGTGGTTCAGCATTTGGGCCAAATCCGTTTTATCCGCCCGGTCAAAGTCCCTGGGGCCTGCGATGGCGATAGCTCCTGTGGATTCCAGTAGGGATCTATTTTGCTCAAAGCCCACCACAGTCACCTCCGCCAAATCCACTGAGGTAGGATTCAGTATTACCTGTCCCGAGCTAGGGAAATTGGCAATAGAAACCAATCGTGTTTGAAAACCCACAAAGCTGAATTCAAGGTTTCTATCCTCCTCATCCGTATGAAGGCTGAAATTTCCATCCCTATCGGAAACGGTACCCGCTTTACCCCCTTTCACAAGGATACTTACCCCTGGAATTGGTTCTTGAAGTTCCGCATCTATTACTTTTCCTTTTATAAGATTTTGTGCATGCAAAGAGCCCAACATGGCGAGGGACGCAATGAGAGTCACTATTATTTTGATTTTCATTTTTATCTGAGTTAGTAATTGAGTATTTATGCTTTTACAGCGATGAACCTATGATTCTTCGCCTAAATTGAATAAACTCAGATTTTAGGAGGCTTGTCAATGACCGAATAGACCATGCTGTTCATGATGATCATCCATGCCATACAAACCGTACATAGTGCACGTAGCATACTCATAGCACCCATCGTATTGATGGGGTTTGATAAGTTGAAAATTTAGGTAAACCGTGAAAACTTCCAGCACAGGAAGCCCTATGGCAAAACAAAAAGAAGGTCTGTAAGGGTTTTTAAACCTGGGGAGGCTTTTCCAAAGTGTCAGAAAAGTAGTTGGGGGCAAACTCTTTGTATCCGGTTACTGCATTTACTTGGAATGTGAATGAAGTTTGGAAAGAGATCAAAGTAGAAGCATTAGCGATATACTGCCCAAAATCAGCAGAGAAAAAATGCTTATCGGCTTGGTTTCGCTTTTCTCTTTCAGCTTTCAGTTGCTGGGCAAGGTAACATTTGCCGTCACAATTCAGCTCGGGTTGTGCTTGGTTCACACAAAATTTCTGGATGATTTCCGCCTTGTTCCACTCGTAAGCCCCCTGAATGACAGAATAAACCATCCCGTTCATCAGCAGCAACATTCCCAGAGATATGTGAATAAGGCTTTTCAACATTGATGCAAATGTAAGGGGTA
Organism: Pleomorphovibrio marinus; assembly: GCF_003347495.1. Lineage (GTDB taxonomy): Bacteria > Bacteroidota > Bacteroidia > Cytophagales > Cyclobacteriaceae > Pleomorphovibrio > Pleomorphovibrio marinus. The sequence continues at coordinate 127,264 of NZ_QCXY01000006.1, read as the reverse complement.
TTTTCTAAAATAGTAAACTACTCAATCCATTTAATTCCCCTTTAACCCTAACTACCCTTTGCCCTAACTCTTTTTATTTTAAAAATAAATGACCTTCTTTGCGGCTGTTCTTTGATTTAGTATTTCATCAACGCAAATCAGGTTCGGCAGAGATGCCGATTAATAAGGAATCATGTGCAAATCATGAGCTGTCCCGCAACTGTAAGTAACGCATAAATTTCCACCCAAGTGAGTGCCATTGTCCTAATGGAAATAGGATGAGAAGGCCGGTGTGAAATGTTACAAGCCAGGAGACTTGCCTTTTTTGTATTGACAAATGCCCTCGTGGATTGGGGTAAGGGTCAGGATTGATGACACATTTAACACTACAGCTACTCCCCTAGTAATATGGGATCGGTATATCTAATTGTGTCCATTCTTTTTTTATCCCCACGAGTGCCTTGCGAAATGTTAGATCATAATTTCTAATATTTTAATCATTAAACGCAATGCTAACACACAACTTAGGCTACCCGAGGATTGGTAGCCAACGTGAGCTCAAAAAAGCCTGTGAGCAATTTTGGGCAGGAAAGATTCCCACCGAAGAATTGGAAAAGGTCTCTAACTCCCTTAAGGCCAATAACTGGGAAGTGCAAAAGGCCGCTGGCCTTGACTTGATCCCCGTTAATGATTTCTCATACTACGACCAAGTTTTGGACCTTTCCATGCTGGTAGGAGCCATTCCGGAGAGATTCCAAAAACTCGCTTCGGAAAAATCACCCCTTGACCTATATTTTGCCATGGCACGGGGCTACCAAAAAGAAGGGTTTGATCTTAAACCCCTGGAAATGACCAAGTGGTTTGAAACCAACTACCACTATTTGGTACCTGAATTTAAAGAGGATCAGACTTTCACTCTTCAAGGCCATAAACCATTTGAAGAGTTTACTGCGGCGAAAAAATCAGGGGTTAGTCCCAAGCCCGTACTGCTTGGCCCCATCTCTTACCTTTTACTTGGTAAGGAGAAAGAAGCTGGTTTCTCAAGGATCGATTTATTGGATCAATTGCTGCCCACCTACACCGCAATTCTCAAAAAATTTCGGGAGCTGGGAGCAGAATGGGTGCAAATCGACGAGCCTTGCCTGTCGCTGGATTTGAGCGATCAGGTGGAGGAAAAATACCAGCAGGTATATGATCATTTCAATGCTGAACTACCTGAGTTAAAGGTTATCCTTGCCAATTACTTTGATTGCTTTGGGGACAACTTGGACAGAGCCTTGAGGCTTCCGGTGGAAGTGCTTCACCTTGATTTAGTCAGATGTCCTTCCCAACTTGATGATATACTTTCACACCAATCACTGGCCAATCAGACATTGTCCTTAGGCTTGGTGGATGGAAGAAACATCTGGAAGAACCGCTATAGGAAGTCTCTGTCCATGATCGAAACGACTATTCAGCAAATCGGTAAAGAAAGGGTTTGGCTGGCCCCTTCCTGTTCATTGCTGCACTGCCCGTATGACCTGGACGATGAGCAACGCCTTGACCCGGAAATCAAAGGTTGGTTAGCTTTCGCCAAACAAAAAATTGGAGAGCTGAAAGATCTGAAAATGATAGCATTAACTCCATACGCAACCAATTCACGGCAAAAACTGCAAGAAAATGACGAATACATTAATAGCAGAGCGAGTTCCACCAAAATCCACAACCAAAAAGTAAAAGCCGCCATATGGGCTTTAAAGGAGGAGGATTACAAGCGGAGTTCGGCTTTCTCCACCCGACAAAAAATCCAAAAAGAAAGATTTATCCTTCCCTTATACCCTACTACCACAATAGGCTCATTCCCCCAAACCAAGGAGCTGAGATTACTAAGGTCTAGATTTAAAAAGGGGGAAATTAGCCAGGCTGCATACACAGGGAAAATAGAAAAAGCCATTGCAGAGGCATTGAAATGGCAGGAAGAAATCGGCCTGGATGTGTTGGTTCACGGAGAATTCGAAAGAAACGACATGGTGGAATATTTTGGGGAATTGCTGAACGGTTTCGCCTTTACTCAAAACGGCTGGGTGCAGAGCTATGGCAGCCGGTGCGTAAAACCCCCCATCATTTATGGTGACGTGAGCCGCCCCAATGACATGACAGTTAAATGGTCGAAATTCGCCCAAGACCACTCTGCGAAACCGGTAAAGGGCATGCTAACTGGCCCTATCACGATATTGCAATGGTCGTTTATACGGGATGACCAGCCAAGGTCTCAAACGGCAAATCAGATCGCTTTGTCCATCAGAGAAGAGGTGAAATCACTGGAAAAGGCAGGAATCCGCATCATCCAAATCGATGAGCCCGCCTTCCGGGAAGGCCTTCCCTTAAGGCAAAAAGATTGGGCAAATTATCTGGATTGGGCAGTGAAGGCATTCAGGCTGTCCTCCAGTGGCATCCAGGATCAGACGCAAATCCACACACACATGTGTTATTCCGAATTCAATGATATCATCACTCACATTGCAAATATGGATGCCGATGTGATTACCATAGAAACTTCGCGTTCGGAAATGGAATTGCTGGCTGCATTCCAGGACTTTAAATACCCTAATGAAATCGGGCCTGGGGTGTACGACATCCATTCGCCAAGAATTCCAAAGCAAAAGGAAATCATCGATCTAATTGCCAAGGCCAAATCCTTTATCCCTAAAGAAAACATCTGGATCAACCCGGACTGTGGGCTTAAAACCAGGCAATGGGAGGAGACGAAGGCAGCACTGTCAAACATGGTAGAGGCCGCCAGGTTACTAAGAAAATTGGACTCATAGGCAACCGTCTAATTACAATAAATCCCCGGACGATTTTACTGTACCGGGGATATTTCTCTTCCATTTTTTTTACCTGATAAATTAACCTGGAAAAATCAAAAAAAATAGAAGCTCAGCATCATGGATTCATCCTCTCGCCCATCAAAAACAACCATTGCATTATTAAAGCCTAAGGCATGTTGTGAAGTTCAAAAACACCGGGGGTATCCAAATGTAAAAATCTCCCCCTTGCACTGTTTTGATGTGCTAGCCATGAGCAGGGCTATTGATAAATTGAAGTACGAGGATAAGTTGACCTTAGAAAAATTTTCTAAAAAGTTTTCCTGGTGGGCTGACATTCCTTCAATTTTGTCAAATCCGTACGAAGCATTGGTTTTAACGGACATTTATAGAAACATCATTTGGGTAGGATCCGGTTTTGAGGCCATGACAGGGTACACCGCGAATGAGGCCCTTGGCTTGAAGCCAACTTTCCTTCAGGGGCATAAAACAACAAAGGATTCCATTGATCTGTTTCGGGAAAACCTTCAAAAAAAGGAAGAATTTGAAATCCAACTTACCAACCACAGGAAAGAGGGTAGGGATTATGAATGCTTAGTGCATATTTTCCCACTCAAAAATAAATCAAACAAGTATACCCATTTCTTGGCTTTGGAGCGTACTTGCTGACACGATTATAGAATTGGTAGGGAAAGTAGTACGGGTAAGCCGTACCAGCCGTGTTGATGAGTTAGAGATTTTTGTTGTGGAAATGTACATTGATGAAGGGAAAATGACCATAAAGGGTGTTTAATATTGGTGGCCCTTGTTGAAAACAGTTTTAAAATCACTATACATTAATGCTATTTTTTGCCCTTTTCACTCATGGTAATTAGGCTTCAGGAGCTGTAAAGTTATTATTTTGGTATAGGCTCGAAAATATAAGCCACTATTTCATATGATTATAATTTGTTTTTTAAAGTCCATATAGCCTGCCCCGAACTCGTTTCGGGGGAATCTCGCAACGATAATCATCCCTCCGTTTGTCGCTTGCGTCATGCCCTGACTGCCGTCAGGACAGGCTCGATTTCATGTGTTTATATTTTCTTTTCAACGGTCACATAGCCTGCCCCTGCCTGCCCCGAACTTGTTTCGGGGAACTTGTTTCGGGGGAATCTCGCAATCTATAATCATCCCAGTGTGTGACGTGCTCGTCATGCCTGACTGCCGTCCAGGCAGGCTCGATTTCAGTCTAACCAAAAGAATAAATTAACAAAATTCTATATCCAGCAAGTGCTTCATTGTCGCAATTACCCCTTGATATTGTCGCTATTGGACAAGTAACGAGGAGCAACAAGTGGCTATTTTTGTGTAACCTCTAAAATGACCGGTAACGCTGAGGATTCGCTGACCCAAACGGCCATAAATGGAATGTGTTCAAAAATGGAAAATAACCTTCAAAGAAAACTTATCGCTAGTACTTTTGTATCATTAGACGGGGTAATGCAGGCACCAGGTGGGCAGGAGGAAGATCCCACTGGTGGTTTTGGCCATGGCGGCTGGATGTTCAAATATGCCGACGCCGGCATGGACCTATCTTCATCCGGATTTGACGGGAAGGACCGGGAATTGGTGCTGGGCCGAAGGACCTACGAAATTTTTGAAGCATACTGGCCATTCCAGCCGGATGACCACCCTATTGCGAATACCCTCAATGCGGCAAAAAAGTATGTCGCATCACAGACCAGGTCAAAGCTCCATTGGAATAATTCGATCCTTCTTCAAGGAGATGTGGTATCTGCAATCCTAGAGCTAAAGTCACAGCCGGGTCCAGATCTTCAAATTATTGGAAGCAGTAATCTGATTCAAACACTCCAAGCTGCCTCGCTCATCAGCGAGTACAACATCTGGACCTATCCGGTCATACTGGGGCGGGGAAAGCGCCTTTTCAGTGAAACTGCAAAGCCTTCAGCACTTAAGTTAGTACACAGTCAGGTATCTCCCACCGGTGTGGTAATAAGTACCTATGTGCCAGATGGTGATATTAATTGTGGCACCTTTTCCAGTACCGGGCCGAGCGATATGGAATTACTCCGACGCCAAAAGATGGCCAGCCTAAGATGGTAGTTTTATTTATATATATAAAGTTAAAATTTTCAATAAATCAGCCAAACCCAGAAAAAAACAATCCACCATGAAAAGAGCAGAACCCTATCTATACTTTAATGGAAATGCAGAAGAAGCTTTTAATTTCTATAAAACTATTCTGAATACCGAAATAACAGAAACCCTCCGATTTGGAGAGATTGAAGGTAATCCGATGGGAATTTCTGAAACAGATCTCAATAAAATTGCTCATATCTGCATTTCTCTGGGAGATACCACCCTGATGGGAACGGATCATATAGCCTCAATGGGGCCACCTCTTACTATTGGCAACAACTTTTATATCACCCTAATACCTGAAAATGGAGAAGAAGCGGTAAAGGTTTTTGAAGGGCTTTCGGAAGGGGGCAAGGTGGAGATCCCATTGAAAAAAGAGTTCTGGGCTGAAAAATACGGTTTGTGTATCGACAAATTCGGCGTACAGTGGATGATTAATTATGAAGGAAACGCAGCATCATGAAATTGTGCCTGCCTACTATACGAGGCAGGCTCAACGCAAACGTCACAGTGGGATGTGCCGATAACCCCAGTTGCTAATTGGTGGAAACATGCGAGATTCCTTCGAAACGAGTTTCCCAAAACGGGGTAGAAACAGGCTAAGGCAGGAAGTATTAGCCTACCCCGACTTGGAGTGCGGGGTAAGTGATGACCATTAAAAAGCAATTATAAAAGATGAACACATCAGATAAAACCAGTTCTTTACCACCTATCGCCTCACATGAGGAGTGGTTATTAGCCTATGAGGAACTCCTCATTAAAGAAAAAGAGATGACAAGAAAACTAGATGCCCTCGCCGCAGAACGTCGGAGGCTACCTATGGTTCTGGTAGAGGATCAATATAATTTTACCGGAAAGGATGGGGATATAACTTTGCTTGACCTGTTTCAGGGAAGTCGGCAATTGATCGTCTACTGTGCGATGCTGGAACCGGGAGCAAAACCCTGTTCAGGATGTTCAATGGTGATGGACAACATCGGCCACAACCTGACCCACATAAACGAACGTGATACTACATTTGTGTTTACCTCACCGGCGCCACAGGAGGAAATTGTGGCCCTCCAAAAGCGGATGGGTTGGAATGCCCCCTGGTATACTGATAAAAATAGACGATTTGCCGACGCATTCGGTGCGGGCAGGGGTTTTGCAGTGAATGTTTTCATTCGTGATGATAAAAAAAGGGTGTATCGCACGTATTACACTACAGGGCGGGGAGGGGAATTGTTCGATACCCACTTCAGGCTGCTAGACATTACGCCCTATGGACGGCAAGAGACTTGGGAAGATTCCCCTGAAGGGTGGCCCCAGACCCCACCCTACCAGTGGTGGCGTATGCATGATGAATACAAATAAAAAGAAACCCTACTAGTACTAAAAGGGACAAGTTGATCCTACCCTATTCGCAATCGTTCCAATTAAGATTATGTGGTCGTAATCCACCGCACATATTGTCGTTTTTGCACCCTTTATCTTTATTATGAATCTGTTAATTTTGTTTTGCCACCTTCTTAATAAGCTGATAGATACATTGTTGAAGCAGATTAATGGACAACATCATTTAACTGACAAAATAGACCCAATATTGCTAATCCTTGGTGGTGAGTATATATGATTTAATAAAAAATTCAAATGACATGCAAAAAATTGTCCCGCACCTATGGTTCGATACCCAGGCAAAGGAGGCCGCTGAATTTTACGTTTCCGCATTCGGTGGCAGTTCAAAAATTTCGGGTATCCATACCATCCACGATACCCCATCGGGTGATGTGGAATCCGTTTCTTTTGAATTATCCGGATTTTCGTTCATGGCGATTTCTGCCGGGCCGGCATTTACCCTAAACCCTTCCATTTCTTTTTTTGTAAACTTTGACCCTCTAAGCGATGATAACGCAGGTGAACACCTTGATGAGCTATGGAACAAACTTTCCAATGGGGGTGCTGTGCTGATGCCGTTGCAAGCCTACCCTTTCAGTAAACGATACGGCTGGATAAAAGATAAATTTGGGGTATCCTGGCAGCTCATTCTAACAGACCCAGCCGGAGAACCACGGCCTAAAATCATTCCTTCCCTACTTTTCACCGGGGATAAGTGTGGCAAGGCAGAAGAGGCTACTGATTTTTACCTGTCAATATTTAATGATACCAGCCGTGGCCTTATTGCGCGATATCCTGAAGGCATGGAGCCGGATAAAGAAGGAACGATAATGTTCACCGATTTTAAGCTTGAGGGAGTATGGTTTGCAGCCATGGACAGTGCGCAGGAGCATGCATTCACCTTCAATGAGGCTATTTCATTGATTGTTTATTGTGAAACACAGGAAGAGATCGATAATTACTGGGAGAAGCTTAGAGCTGGAGGGGATCCAAATGCACAGCAATGCGGTTGGCTCCAGGATCGGTATGGGGTCTCCTGGCAAGTGGTCCCAAGATTATTGGAGGAGATGATAAGCAAAGGTAGCAAAGCGCAGGTAGAACGGGTGACAAAGGCTTTCCTACCAATGAAAAAAATGATCATTCAGGAACTGGAAAAGGCCTACCCTAACACATAAAATCATGAATACGGTTAAAGAAAGACTTGAGTTTTCCATCTCCATCAAAGCTCCAAGAAGTATAGTCTGGGAAAAAATGCTAGCTGATCAAAGCTATAGGAAATGGGCCTCAGTTTTCATGCAAGGGTCCCATTTTATAGGCGACTGGAGTACAGAAAGCAAAATACTATTCCTAGCACCGGATAAAAAAGGTATTAATATGGGCATGGTCAGCCGAATCAGGAAAAACCGATCCCATGAATTAATTTCCATAGAACACCTTGGATTGGTAAGTGAGGGTAATGAAGACACTGAAAGTGAGGAAGCTATAAACTGGGCAGGGGCTATGGAAAACTATTTATTCCAAGAAAAAGACGGTCATACGGTATTGAATGTGGAGCTAGACACCACAGAAGAGTACAAAAGAATGTTCCAAGACACCTGGCCCAAGGCGTTAGAAAGAATCAAAGAACTATGTGAAAAGTCATGAGAAAGCTAATCTATGTACAAATGGTATCACTGGATGGCTATATGGAGGGCCCCGGAGGGAGCTTGGATTGGTCAGCACCAAGCCAAGAACTGCACCAGCATTTCAACGACTTATACCTGAATGGAGAGATTGACCTCTCCCTTTATGGACGTCGACTTTATGAAAACATGGCAGGTTATTGGCCAGAGGTGAAAGAGGATTCCAATGCCCCGTACGTGGAAAAAGAGTTTGCGCGTGTGTGGAAGCAGGTACCCAAGATCGTGTTCTCAAAAACCTTGAATACCACAGAATGGAACTCAAGATTGGCCAGGGAAGTGATACCAGAGGAAATCCAAAGTATTAAACAACAACCTGGGGGCATGATCGAGGTGGCCGGGGCTGATCTAGCAGCCACATTTCTCAAACTGGGCCTTGTTGATCAAGTCTGGCTTTACCTGCACCCTGTGGTGTTGGGTGGTGGAAAACGGATGTTTCCAGATGAAATCGAGCATGACGAGCACGTCACACACTGGGATGATTATAGACTGCGAGATTCCATATGGCCTTTAAATAACAAATTATAATCATATGAAATAAACCTAAAATTAGACCATTTAGATACTAAAACCTTTCCCTGCAAAGTGATAAGGTTGAGGTATGGTATCCAATAAAGGCACCAGTCCCACAACTTAACCATAATGGTACTGACTACATGGTTGATAAGGAGACAACTGTTAAAGGGAAAAATATAGAGCAATATTCGTTTTTAAGGTATGAAATGGAAAGAATATTTTGTGTTTGACAAAAAGGTATTATTTAGCAAGCCGACAATTAAAGGCATCAGGGTTTCAGTAGAGCAAATCATAAAACTTTTAGCCAAGGGATGGAAAGAAGAAGAAATTTTGGAAAACTATCCAAGGTTAACCAAAAAGTCCCTACAAGCGGTTTTTTCGTATCTCTTATGCAGGACGGTGTATGTATTATCAAAGTCCGGAAAACACATGAATTAATGAACCTGAAAATAACCAGCCATGAACCAAGAAATCCAAGCCTATAATGACAAACAAAATGATGATTTTAAAGCCATTTGCAACCGTTTGGCTCATTTGATAGACCAAAATTTGCCCGAAGCCGAAAACAAAATATGGCATAGGCACCCGGTTTGGTTCCTGGAGGGCAATCCTACGGTGGGGTATAGCATTCAAAAACCAGGGGTACGGCTGATGTTTTGGAGTGGTGCTGATTTTGGGGAAGCAGGGCTGAATGTGTTGGGAAAAAAATTTAAAGATGCCTCTGTTTTCTTCAATGACCTTTCGGAAATCAATGAAAATGACCTCAAACGATGGCTGAACAAAACAAGGCAGATCCAGTGGGATTATAAGAACCTGGTGAAGCGTAAGGGGGAGTTGGTGAGGAGGAGTTGAAAATGAAAAATGGAGAATGAACATATAAGCATTAAGACTTAGGTTCCAAAATTTTGCCTTACCCCTATGACTATTACTTATTTTAAACCAATCAAACAATCAACCCAATACACTATGATAAACGCAATTTATGTAAACCTACCCGTAGAAGATCTGGACAAAAGCCGTGGTTTTTGGACCAAACTTGGCTTTTCGTTCAACGAAGATTTTTGCGACGACAAGGCCCTTTGCCTCATGCTTAATGAAGGCAGCATCAGTGCCATGCTCCTAAAAAAAGACTTTTTCTCCACTTTCACCAACAGACCCATCGCAGATCAGAGCTGTACGCAGGTATTGATTGCCATAGAAGTAGAAAGCCGGGAAAAAGTGGATGAAATCGTAAGAAATGCCCTGGAAAACGGAGCCAGTCGCTACCGGGAGGCTGCTGACCATGGCTGGATGTATTATGACACCTTTTCTGACCCCGACGGACATCAGTGGGAGGTAATGTATAGCGACCCCAACCAAATTCCTACTTGAGATGAAAATTGAGAAAATTTCCATTGCATCTGCAATAGACGCAAGAATCGATAAAGTATGGAAGTATTACAACGAGGCTCAACATATTGTCAACTGGAATTTTGCCAGCGATTCCTGGTGTTGCCCAAGAGTGGAAAGCGATTTTAAAGACGGGGGGAGATACCTAGCCCGTATGGAAGCAAGGGATGGAAGTATGGGGTTCGATTTCGAGGCCATATTTGACGAAATAAGGGCAAAGGAAAAAGTGGCCTATACCATGGGGGATGGACGTAAAGCCGATATTTATTTCGAGGAACATAACGGGGGAACCCATGTAAATATCCACTTCGATCCTGACCCAACCCATCCTGTGGGTATGCAGAGGGATGGCTGGCAAGCCATTTTGAACAATTTCAAAAAATATGTGGAAACTAACTAACACCCAATTCTGTGGCGAATAAAAAAACACTAAGAATATGTGAAAAGGGGCATCGGTACTATAAAAGCACGGATTGCCCCACTTGCCCACAATGTGCGAAAGAAAACAAACCCCAAGAGGGCTTCCTTTCCCTGCTTTCTTCCCCTGCCCGAAGTGCCTTGGTGGAATACTTGGGTATAGATACCCTCGAAAAACTTTCCCAATATTCCGAAAAAGAAATATTAAGCCTTCATGGTATGGGAAAAGCCAGTATGCCCATTTTGAGAAAAGCTTTGGAGGAAAAGGGGTTAAGTTTTAAGAAGTGAATTGAAAATGGAGAATTGAAAATGGAAAGTTGAGAATTGACAATTTCAACGAAAAGGGATTGGCGATAGGATCATTGAATTTATCAAGGAGAATTTCCATCAAAGAGGTTGTTGTACAGGCAGATGAGGTGGATAATTATGCGCTTGACTTCTACCCATCCCACAGGAGATGAAAAGGTTAGGCATTTTTATTACAGGTTTAGTTAGTGAAGAAATAGTGCTAAATTAAACTCCTGAGTTAATATGGCTCAGGTTTTTTTTAAGAAAATAATCGTCAAATATAGATATGTGATCTTACATGGCCATTCGCTGGTTTGTATAATAATCCTTCTAAAATGGCTACAGTGGAAATTCAAATTTTAACCTAAATTAGCTAAAAATCTAAAAATCAAGATCCTGCACTCTAAATTAAACGCACAATGAAAATTTTAAAAGTGATTCTTGTGGTAGTGGTTATACTTGTAGCCATCCCCCTTTTGCTTGCCATTTTTGTGGAAAGAGATTATTCGGTAGAGCGCGAAGTTACCATCGAAAGACCTGTGGAAGAGGTCTTTGACTATATCAAATTCCTGAAAAACCAAAACAACTACAGTAAATGGTCAGGAATGGACCCAGAAATGAAGACAAGCTTCAGCGGCACGGATGGCCAACCGGGATTCGTATCTGCTTGGGAAAGTGATGATCCCGAGGTGGGCAGAGGGGAACAGGAGATCCTTTCCGTCACCGAAAATGAAAGGGTGGATTACGAACTTAGGTTCGAGGAGCCTTTTGCCTCCACCAGCCAATCATGGATGACAACCTCCCCCATCGATGGGAACAGCACCAGGGTTACCTGGGGGTTTTCTGGGCACATGCCCTACCCCACCAATATTTTTCTCCTTGTATTGGACCTGGAAGAAATGCTAGGTGAGGATTTTCAAATAGGCCTGGCCAATTTGAAGGCGATTTTGGAGCAGCAATAAAATGAGTGAAATGGAAAATTGAAAGTTGAAAGTTGAAAATTTGGAAAAACCTTATTCAAGTCGCTTCAAATTGATCTTAGTGGTTTTGACGATAGATGCTAGTATTTTGATAATTTCTTCAGTTTCAGAAAAAATTGGCTCAAATTCTTCAGTACAAATATATCCGGTTTCTTTCAGTAGAATTAACCAATAGCTAGTTTCATTCGCTTCTTTCAAGGCAATATTCATTTTATGGAGAAAATCTGCTTTAGACTCAGCATGTTCAGCCTCCCTTATCAAGGCACCGATAGCGGTACCCGAACGGAGTAATTGCTTTGATAACACATATTCTCTTTTATCCACTGATAAACGCTGATATAGTCTTACAATATTTATAGCAAATGATAAACTCCTAGCCTTAATCGAATTCTCCGTTTTCATAATGGATCCTTTAATTTTCAATTCTCCATTTTCAACTTTCAATTAATTAATGCCAGGGAAATGCATAGGTGGGTTGGTGCTGAAATCTTTGCATTTCAATTTCTAGCTGTACCACGGAGCCAGGTGCTATCTCCGCCTGAAAAAACTGATGATCTACGGTATCAAACTGATAGGGATACTTGATGACTTGTTTTACACGCATGATATGGTGTTCACCAAACATGCCTCCCTGAAGTAGCACTTTTTTGGTTTCGGTAGGATGCAAATTGACCAAAGTAACGGTGACCCCACCTTTCTGGATACCATTTACCAAGGCGGCCATATCCTGCGGAAGGCCTGGCCTTTCCTTATCCGGGTCAAAATAGCGCAAACTGGTATGCAACAATCCACCATGATAAATATGGTTAGGCGCCCCCAGCATGGTTTGTACCAGACCCTCCAGAATGACAGGGTTTCGCTGCTGCCAATGGTGTACATCCTGGTGGTGAGGTGTAGAGGTATCTGTCCTGATCTTTTCTAGCCTGTCTTGCATTTCTTTGTAATTGGCCCTTAACATCTGTACCGGATAATCTGGTGCAGCACCGTCCAAATAGCCTAGCCAAGTTGCTGTGTTCCTTTCTTCCCCTTTACCCTTGAAATAGCGGAGCTCGCTCCATTCCTCAGGATTGACCAATTCTTTCACCCGCTCCCAATCTTGATCAGATCTTGACATATACCACAAATGGGTGGGATAAAATGCTTGAAGTGGCCTATAATCGTACCAGCCCCGTTGGTCGTACCTATGTGGAATCAATACTTTTCCCTCTTCTTTTTTTGACACTTTGCTTACTGCATCAATCACAGAGTAGGGTAAGTCAAGATAGGTACTGTCGCCACTTACCAAATAGGCATTGGATGCACCTATAGTGGTGGCTTCCAACTTATTCCTTACACCGTGAGGCCATTTCCAGCCATAATACCCTCCCCACCAATTACCGTCCATATGTTCACCGATTTTTCCGGAAAGGCCGATGTTATCTGGAATTATCCCATTGTTTTCCTCTACCCTATCCATCCAAGCCTCCACATAGGAAAGCACCCAATCCTTATACTTGTCCTCTCCCGTGTACATGTAGGCATTTAACATCATGCTAGTGGATGCAAGGTTAAGGGGCACATCCCCCTTCATCATCCTTTCGTTTAGGGCTTTGAGTATAAGTTCAAATTTATCATCCACATTCCAATCCTTTCCTGAGCTTACCCCTGGAATATCATCATACGGAAGCGGATAATTCGCCAGAATGGGCCTATGGGTTACCCAGTCTTCGGCTGTGTTTATAAACCTGGGGCCAAGGCTCCCGTTCAAAGGCGACCTTATGATCTTGTGCTCATCATCAAAGTTGGACTGCTCCGTGCCATCATCAAAATACAATTCCGCAAACCGTATAGCCCTATCCCTCATGGTCTTGTCAGTGGGGTCTGAAAGTCCAAAAAAGTAAAAGTAAGTATAAGCCTCTCCATGGTGCATCCAATCGTACCCTGCATCAAATTCATCTACAATTTGTCCATATTCAGTAAATTGCTTCGTCACTCCTTCCCACAGGTGCCTGGCCAAATCGTCGATTTCCTTAGGCCCTCCCAAGGCATAATAAAGCGGGAAGTTGTAAAAACTTTCATAACCATCATCCGATCCATCCATTCCAGGCCATTCGTCCCTCCATATGAGGGTACCATCTGGGCGGGTATATTTTTCCACAAACTCCATGGCTGCAAGATGGAGCGACTGCATTAGTTGCCTTTGAAGTAATGCCCATTCAGGTGGAGAATCGGGGGATTCGTAGGGAAAAGATTTCAGGTTGGGAATCTCTGCTTGGGTCCAACCAAGGTGCGCGTACAAGCTAATGGCAATAACGAGTGAAAAAATTCTATACATGGCGATGCTATTTTAGGTCATATACTGGGGTTAACCAGCAATTTAGCACCAAAAATAGTATAGAAAAAACCTGTTGTCAAAAAAGGGCTCCTGCGATAGTAGCTGTCATAAGGCAGGCCAGGGTGGCTGCCAATAGTGCTCGCATCCCCAATTTGGATAAATTGCCCTGCTGATTAGGGGCAATGCTTCCTATTCCTCCCACCTGTATGGCGATGGAACTGAAATTTGAAAATCCACAGAGGGCATAGGTGGCAATGACCACGGATTTATCCGATAGTACATCCGCAGCCTTTAACTCCGCCAAACCTAAATACGCAACGAATTCATTGATTACAGTTTTTTGTCCCAAAAGTGATCCCACCGCTAAAGTGTCTTTCCATTCTACACCTATTACCCATGCAAACAGCCTAAAAACCTGCCCGAGAATATACTCCAATGAAAACCCTTCAAACTGTCCATCTGTGGATGCCACAATCAAAGCATTTAAACCTGTATAATGCCCGATGATTCCGCTAAGTAAGTAATTCAATGCTGCAATCACCGCTATAAAGGCCAATAACATCGCCCCAACATTAAGTGCAAGTTTTAAACCCTCCCCTGCTCCTCTAGCCATGGCATCAATAAGGTTCACATCTGTCTTGCTGGCATCCATTTGCAATTTGTCATTTATGGAGGTACGATTTGGTTCGGGAATAATGATCTTCGCCATTACGATAGCCGCAGGAGCATTCATGATACTGGCTCCCAGAAGATAAGTGGCAAAACGGCTCTGCTCCGCAGGGCTGTCCCCTCCCAGAAAGGCCACGTATCCTGCCAACACCCCTCCGGCAATGGTGGCCATGCCACCAGTCATCAGACACATAAGCTCAGACCTCGTCATGGTAGGGATAAAGGGACGTACCAATAGGGGGGCTTCCGTTTGTCCCAGAAATATATTTCCTGCCGCGGAGAGGCTTTCTGCCCCGGAAAGCCTCATTGTACGGGACATTATCCATGCTATCCCAAATACCACCTTCTGCAATACCCCCAAATAATACAAACCTGCGGAAATAGTGGAAAAAAAGATAATGGTGGGAAGAACTTTGAAAGCAAAAATAAACCCAAAGGTATCCGTGGCAAGATCCCCAAAGATAAATGTGGCACCATCTTCTGAAAAACTCAGGAACTTTACGAACATACGGCTTAGCGCGGCAAAAATCTCCACCACAAAATCAACCTTAGTGATAAGAAATCCAAATACCGCCTGTAAAGTCACCCCAATTCCTACCAACCTCCAATCCACATGCTTTCTGCCGGCAGAAAAAAGTGCTGCCACCATTAAAAGGACAATGATTCCTAAAATCCCCCTGAGATATTCCATGCAAATGAAGTGGGTAGTAAGTTTTGCCCAGGCAAAAAGGTGGCAGTTATAAATGAAATAAACCAAGGACACTATCTGCCCTTGGTCTATAAATATTAATTTCTTCTATTGATTTCATCCCTGAGCCTAGCTGCCTTTTCGTAGTCCTCGCTATTTATCGCCTTTTCCAACATCTGGTTGAGTTTTTCCAAGGAAAAATTCTTTAAGGATCCATCTGTCTTTTTGGGTTCTGGACCTGAAGCCTTGGTTTTTTCAGGTTCTTGTTCCATGGGTTGGTCTTCATCGGTTTTCTCCAAGCCTGCTTCGGCCATTACGGCCTTGGAACAGAAAATAGGTACCTCAAACCTCACCGCGATGGCGATAGCATCGGAAGGCCTTGCATCTATTTCCACCTTTTTAAAGGCACTTTGGCAAACGATCTTTGCATAAAAAACCCCCTCCCTCATGTCTGAAATCAATATATGCTCGATAGAAAAATCGAAGTTTTCTGCAAAAGACTTAAAAAGGTCATGAGTCATAGGACGGTTAGGAATGATCTTTTCAATTTCGATGGCAATAGCCTGTGCTTCAAACATCCCTATCACTATCGGTAATCTTCTATTCCCTTCAAGTTCGCCTAAAATAAGTGTAAAGGAACCCGATTGGGAATGGTTTGCAGTCAACCCCAATATTTCTAATTCTATCGCATTTTCCACTGGCATTTACTTTATTGCTTTAATTGCATCCGTCAATTTTGGCAATACCTCAAAGGCATCACCCACAATCCCATAATCCGCGGCTTTGAAGAAAGGTGCCTCAGGATCCTTGTTGATGACGACAATATACTTAGATGAATTAACTCCTGCAAGATGCTGAATAGCCCCTGAAATTCCAACTGCTATATATAGTGTCGGAGCAACTTTAACCCCTGTCTGTCCCACGTGCTCGTGGTGGGGGCGCCATTCCATGTCCGAAACTGGCTTAGAACACCCGGTGGCTGCACCCAAAGCTTTGGCAAGATCCTCGATGATCCCCCAATTTTCGGGACCTTTCAGCCCCCTACCTCCAGAAACCACTATATCTGCCTCAGGTAGTAAAACATCCCCTTCTGCTTTTTCGGTTCCCGTGATTTGATAGGTAAAATCCGCATCTACTAAAGAAATTTCTAGTGCCTCCACCTCAGGCTCAGAGCCGTCAGTCTTTATTTCCAAGGTGTTTTTTTTGATGGCTAATATTTTCTTCTCTTTGAGGATACTGCTTTCAGCAAAAGCTTTTCCTGTAAATATACTTCTTTTCACCACAAAACCGTTTTCCGTGGATGGCAGAGCCACGACGTTAGACGCTAACCCAGCATCTAGGCGGATGGCAAGCCTGGCCGCTACAGCATCACCCAAAGAGGATTTGGCCAACACCAATGTTCCTGCTCCTACTTTTTCAAATGCCTGGGCTACCACTTTTGCATGTGCCTGTATGTTTCCTGCATCCAGCCTATCATCCCCAACATGTAAAACCTTAGTGGCTCCTGCCGCTCCTACCTTAGCCCATTCCCCCGGGTCAATGTTGCCCAAGCCTACCGCAGCAACTTCAGAACCAAGCGCAAATGCATACGACACTGCTTCCAAGGATGATTTCTTTACGGCACCTCCGTCATGTTCTATATATACTAATGTCTTCATTTTATTCTCTCTTTGTTTTAAAGTACTTTGGCCTCAGTGTTGAGCAATCTCACCAGCTCTTCCACATTTTCTTTTTCAATGAGTTTTACCTCCCCCTTAGCAGGAGGCAAGGCGTAGGCTTTTACTTCGGCGGCCTTTTCTGCTTCTTTGGGCTCAATTACGTTTAGAGGCTTGGTCCTTGCAGACATAATGCCCCGCATGTTTGGTATCTTCCACTCTGCAATAGGTTCCTGGCAACCCGCAATAAAAGGGAGGTTTACCTCTAAAAACTCCTTTCCTCCTTCTATTTCCCTGGAAAGGACAGCCTTGTCTCCCTCAATATCCAGCTTCATCACAGGTGATATGGAAGGCATGCCCAAGAGTTCTCCCACCATTCCATGAACCATTCCCCCATTAAAATCAATAGACTCCCTCCCCATCAGGATAAGGTCGTAAGCCCCCTCTTTGGCGTGATGTGCAATTTGTCTGGCCACAAATAGAGAGTCCACGGGATCTGCATTTATCCGGACTGCCTCATCGGCACCAATGGCAAGGGCCTTGCGTAAAGTAGGCTCCGTTTCGGCCTCTCCCACATTTAAAACGGTTAGTTTGCCTCCGGACTGGTCCCTGAGCTCCACCGCCCTGGCCAAGGCATAATCATCATAGGGGCCAATAATAAATTGCACTCCTGACTTGTCAAATTTTGTGTTGTTATCCGTAAACTGTATCCGGGAGGTGGTATCCGGAACATGCGTAATGCAAACTAGAATATTCATATGTTTATAATTGTCTTTTCAGCGGTCATATGGAATCTCGCAACGATAATCATCCCAGTGTGTGAGGTTCTCCTCATGCTCGATTTCATGTGTTTATATTTGTCTTTTTAAGGTCACATGGAATCTCGCAACGATAATCATCCCGGTGTGTGACGTGCTCGTCATGCTCGATTTCATGTAGTTATAACTTAAATTTTCTTTAAATTTCGTGAAATTAATCAATACGGTGCTAATTCAAACAAGAATCATGTCCAAAATTGACCGAATCAACCAACTCCTCAAATTTTCCAACGAGGATCCTTCTGACCCCTTCAATTATTATGCCTTAGCACTGGAATATCAAAAACTGGACAGCCCCTTGGCTGCCAAGTATTATAATCTCCTGCTCTCTGAGCACCCAACCTACCTCGCTACCTATTATCATGCAGCCGGGTACTTTGCAGGGATTGGTAACCCCAAGAAAGCAGGGCAAATCTACCAAAAAGGAATTGAACTGGCCACCCTTCAACACAACAACCATGCGAAAAAGGAGTTAGAAAACGCATATTTTAATTTTCAAATAGAATTTGAATAATTTTCCACTTCTTTCTAATATAATGTATTATCTATCACAAAAGTTTAAAAATTACCCTTTCCCATTCGGGAATCAAGGTGGCCAAAAAAGAAGTAAAAGGGGAATCACCACCAACAGAATCAATATGGTAAGTGGAAAACCCAATTTCAGGTAGTCAGAAAACTTATACCCCCCGGGACTCATTACCAAGGTATTGGATTGGTGGCCTATGGGAGTAAGGAAAGCAGCAGATCCCCCAATTGCCACAGCCATCAAAAAGGGGTCGGCAGATACCCCCAAGGAAGCCGCAATTTTAATTCCAATTGGTGCCATCAAAAGTACAGTGGCCGCATTATTAATTACCGCTGACAACAACATGGTGACGAGCAAAATACCCCCTAACACCACAAACAGCGGAAACCCTCCCCCTAATACCAAAAGTTGTTCTGTTAGTGAGTTGGCAGCACCGCTGGTTTCAAAGGCCTCGCCAACTGGAATCATAGCTCCTAATAATACAATTACCGGCCAATCGATGCTGGTATACAAATCCTTAATGGGCAGCACTCTGCTCAATACCATTAGTACTGCTGCAAAAGTAAAGGCCACATCCACACTTAGCAATTCCATAATTACTGCCAATATGGATAAAAAGAATATTCCAAGTGCAAGTATGGTCCTTCTTGGTTTACCTATGTCAAGCCCTCTTTTGGCAAGGGGGTAGCAACCCAAAACCTGAAAAGTTTCAGACATATCAGGAGATTTACCCTGAAGCAACAGCACATCCCCCGATTTAAACGACACATGGTCAATCCTTTCCCTTATGGTTTTATTACTCCTTGCCAAGGCCAAAAGATTCACCCCATACCTGGTCCTTAAACTCATGGATGCAGCAGTCTTCCCAATCAGAGGAGAATTTTCTTGGACAATTCCCTCCATGATTTCTATTTCAATATCCCCTTCCTCAGCCTGCTTAATAACCTCCTCCCCTACCAATTCAACCTTATTCTCACTGGTGAATTTTTCAAGGTCCTCAGTTTGACATTCAAGCATGAGAATATCCTCTTCTTTTAAACCAAAGCGCATACCCGGCGCATGTATCCTTTGTTTATGCCGAATAAGCCCCAATACCTTGATATCGTAATCCTTACTGTAATTGATATCCCGTACGGTTTTACCTATAAGTTTGGAACCTTCTAGTAGCCTTACTTCGGTAAGGTAATTGTCAATTTCAAAAAAATCCTCTTCATCGCCGGCAGGGTGGCGTTTCGGCAACAACCGCCACCCCACCAGGGATATGAAAACCAATCCTGCAAGGGTAGAAAAGATTCCCACCAGCCCAAAGTCAAACATTCGGAACCTACCTCCCAGCTCCGCAGCCCTAAATGTGGAAATAATGATATTCGGCGGGGTTCCAATTAATGTATTCATCCCTCCTAGCAGAGAGGCAAAAGCGATGGGCATTAAAATAGAAGAAGGGGAATAGTTGTTTTTTCTGGCCACTTGAATCGCTACTGGCATCATAATAGCAAGGGCACCTATATTATTCATAAATCCCGAGGCAATCGCAACCAAAGCTGACAGTACCCCAACCTGGAGACTCAAGTTCTTTCCCACCTTATCCATCAGTCTAACGATGATGTTTACCATCCCCGAACTTTCCAAGGCTTTGCTTACCACCAATACTGCTGCTACAGTAATTACCGCTGGGTGACCAAACCCAAGAAATGCTTCCTCCGGCGGAACGACCCCGGATATCACCAAAAATATCAGGATCAAAATAGCCACTAAATCATACCTTGGCTTTCCCCATACAAAAAGAACCAGAGCTACCCCGAGGGCAACAAATACAATATTTTGTTCCATACGTCTATAAAAGTAAGTATATTTTACTTACCTGAGACAATGGGCGCAGCTATACAAGAATCAGGTATTCCAAATGCCTCAACCAAAGGAACTGCATCTTTCCTAATTTCCCAGCACAACTGATTTATTGTTTTTCGTATGGCTTTGGTTTTCACTCCCTCTAAGTAACCTTGTTCTAGGTACCAACCCTTATTTTCCTCTATGGAGTAAAGTGCAAATAATTCACATAGTTTTTTCAAAATTGGCCCGAAAGAGGATTCTTCGGCTTCCTTGACCTTTACAATAAACTGTTCCAGAACAATTCGCTCAATATAAGAGCTTCCCACACTTACCAAGTGGTGCTGACAAACGTTGAAAGCATCAAAGGGGTCCATACCTTCGCCTATAAGCCTTCTAAGTCTTTTGGCTGCAGCATCCAAAATCGCCCTCTCTCTGTATTCAAAAGCATTAAGATGGAATTCCGGATCCAGTAAATGCCCCTCATCCACGTTTCTTACAATTAACGGGTTTTTTTCGGTAATTGAAGTTTTGGTTTTGGAGGCGACGTAATTTATTATGGTAAAGAGGTTCATATTTTCAAATTGCTCCCTATAGGCACTAAGCCTGCTTTTGCCCACCAATTGCATTAGCACGGTGTTGTCCCCTTCAAAGGTGGTATAGATATCGGTATCGTTTTTAAGGGCGTCAATCCTGTTTTCGGAAAGGTAACCCTTTCCCCCGCATGCTTCCCTGCACTCTTGCAATAAGCCTGTGGTGTTCCAGGTCACATAGGCCTTGAGGCCCGCAGCCATTGCCTCTATTTCCTGCATTTCTTCTTCCTTCCTTTGCATAAAGCGCTGGGTCATGAATTGCATGGCGAAGTGGCCTGCATACGTCTTTGCCAGCCAAGGCATGAGCCTTCGTTGGTGCATACGATAATTAAGTATCGGAACCTCTTCCCCACCCTCTGGCCCAAATTGCCTTCTTTGGTCACTATATTTAATGGTAATGGTCAACCCACTTTTGGAAGCAGAAAGTGCGGATCTTGGAATACCAATCCTTCCACCCACCAAGGTGCCCAACATGGTGAAAAACCTTCTGTTGTCACTGGCTATGGGACTCTCGAATTCCCCCTTCTCATTTACACTGGAAAACCTGTCCAGCATTTCTTCTTTGGGTATTACCACCTGATCAAAAGAAATCAATCCATTGTCCACTCCATTCAATCCCATCTTGCGTCCACAATCTTCGATGCTTACACCAGGCATAAGTTTGTCACTCTCATCCCTAAGGGGTACCACAAAAGCACTAACTCCATAATCCTTTTCATCAATCACTAATTTCGCAAAGACGGTGGCCATTCTCCCATGCAGAGCTGCATTCCCTATATATTCCTTTCTTGCCTTTTCATGGGGGGTATGAATGATAAAGGTTTCCTCTTTATGATTGTAAGTAGCTGTAGTTTCAATTCCTTTGACATTGCTTCCATGGTTGGTCTCCGTCATGGCAAAACAGCCGGGCAGTTCCAAGGATCCTATCTTGGGCAGGTATTTTTGGTGGTGCTTGGAGGTCCCTAATGAATAAATACTCATTCCCCAAAGGCCAAATTGAACCCCAAACTTGATTACCATACTTAAATCATGGTAACTAAGCGTCTCCATTACAGAAAAATAGGCCTCCATATCCCCATCTCCACCTACTTCTTTGGGATAACCGATTTTCCCAAGCCCTTCGTTGGCAATGACCTTGCACCATTCCAGCACCTGGTTTCTGTAGGCTTGAAGATCTGAGGGATCCGTGTAAGCGAAGGAAGGTTTAGTGATGATTTTCTTCACCCGCTCAATAATTTTGTCCTGGCCTCCATTTAAAAAAAGGGCAAGCGCCCCAATGTCAAAATCCTTCTTTGTAGTATGGGTTGTGGTAATGGTGGGATGCTCAGATTTAAAAAGGTAAATGGCAGATTGTCCAATGATCCCCAACTCCTTTTCCAGTTTTTCCAGTTGCCCTTGAATTCTACTCAGGTTCTCCACCTCCTCCACTTCTTCTTGGGACTTAAACAAATGAACCCCCATGGCTGATAGGCTTTCAAAGGTTTTTCCATCCTGTACCCCCTTTTGTACGGTAAAATACCAATCTTCCATTTCTACCCTGCTTGGTGGGGATTCCGGGTCAAGTTTGGAGGAAACAAACTCCCTTTCCTCCTCGTCTATCCAATCTATGGTGTTCAAAAATCCCTTTATGGTTTCTCTCTCTTGATTACTCAAGGTGCGGTCAGACCACACCACATAAAGAATAGGCAGAAACAAAACATTTTTTAATTTGGGTTGAGAAAGGGTATTTTCCATAGCTGACATAAATTATTTATCTTAAATTAACCAATAATCCCATGCCAACTTACCGAAAACGGAAAAAAATTAACAGGGACATGCTTTCAAAACCGTTGAAATATTCAAAAGTTTTAGGAAATTAAGCCTTTAAGCCACTCATTACTTTTTCAATTCCCCTCAAAAACACTAACTTTTCTGTTTATAAACCTGCCAAACAAAATGAAAATCCTTATTTATGGATCTTACGGATATACCGGTGACCTAATTGTTCGCCAATGTAAAGACCAGGGACTAATCCCGCATCTTGCAGGAAGAAACGAGGCAGCTTTAAAAGCCCAATCCCTCAAATATGATCTTCCCTTTACAGTTTGTGAAGTTTCTGTTAAGGCTTTTAAAGAGCTGGTAGCCTCTCACGACGTGCTGGTTCACAGTGCCGGCCCTTTTATCCATACCGCGGAAGTAGCAATCGAAGCTTGTGTGGAAGGAAAAACACACTATCTGGACATTACCGGAGAATATAAGGTATTTGAATTGGCGCAAAAATTTGATCGTCAGGCTAAGGAGCAACAAGTCATGGTACTCCCAGGTTGCGGGTTTGATGTGGTGCCTTCTGATTGTTTAGCCGCCCACCTTAAGAATCGACTAAAAGACGCAACCATCCTCCGGATTGCCTTTGCAGGTCTGGGGGCTGGCATGTCCAGAGGTACTGCAAAAACCATGGTGGAGGGTATGGGCACAGGTGGCAGGATAAGAAAGAACGGGGAATTAATCAAAGTTAGCAACACTCATCATATCACCACAATCGATTTCGGCCCATTTTCCAGCAAGGCAGTCACCATCCCCTGGGGTGATATTTCTACTGCCTACTTCAGCACAGGTATACCAACAATTATGGTGTACATGGCAGCAAACAAAAAAATAATCCGTTCACTACAGCTAGGCGATCTTTTCGGGTTTGTGTTTAGGTGGGACTGGGTAAAAAATAGGATGAAAAAGAAGGTCGAAAAGCGTTCCCCTGGCCCTTCAGATCAGAAAAGACAAAAGGCAAGCTCCTATTTCTGGGCGGAAGCAAAAAATGATAGTAACCAATTGGTAGTAAGCAGACTTGAAGTTCCTGATGGATATACCTTGACAGCACTTTGCACTGTAGCTATACTTCAAAAGATCCAAAAAGGATTAAACAGGTATGGCTATCAAACTCCATCGACAGCATTTGGTGCTGATTTTATTCTTGAAATCCCGGGATGCACCAGGACTGACGAATAGACATAATGTTTTCTTGATTAAAAAATCTTGGATCTGGAACTGCCACCATTAGCACTTTGGCCGGAGTTAGTTTGGCCATAGTATGGCCTTTGGCCTGGTTTTGGCCCCCGGACTGACAAAATTGCTGCAAGAACACACAGTCAGGATTGGCTTAATCCGCACAATTGGGCTGGCCAAGGCCTTGGTAGTCCAATTGTCTAAAGGATCTATAATTCTGATTGTTTATCCTTGGTGGTTCTTGTCATTGTACTGGAAAAGGCGGCATATAAGACTGGAAATATCATTGGGGATAACATGGGGCTTCGACTGTTTTTTTTGGAGAATACCAGTAGACGCTGGGTAGATTGGTAATTCAACCCTCCATCCCTTAACCCCAACTGTTCCAATTTTTGTCCAATCCTACTTAGAAATCCACAAAGTCTGATACAAAGGCAAACTGTTCACCCGGACGCTTCTGGGCAAGTTTCCCGATATCCCTTTCTTCAACTTCCAAAACCCTCGGATATCCCCCTGTAACCTGGGCATCCCTCATCATAACGATAAGGTTTCCACTTGGGGTGAGCTGAATGGTTCCTGGAAAAACTGGGCTACTCAATGGATCCAACAAATCATTTTCTATCACTTCCTCCAACATTATCCCCATTCTGTTTTGCCGTTTAGAGACGGTATAGACTCGGTTAAGCAGCTCTTCTTGCTGTTCCTTTTTTAATTTAGAGAAGTCTGGGCCAAGATAAACCCTTACTTTGTCCCGAAATGGTATGGAATAATTCCCAAGGTAGCTATTGGTAGGTGGCAGCGTCTCCCCGCCCTCCAATGGAACCAGATCTCCTTTTTCTAGCCTTGCCTTTTTGGTTATGGGAAAGTAAAAACTGTGGCTCCCTAATACTTTGGGAACCAAAAAATTACCTGCAAGTGACATATAAAGCCACTGCCCTGCTGAAAAGGGCATAATTTCAATTTGGTCCCCTTCCTGCAAATCAATTATTTTTCCGAGAACAACAGCTTCTCCATTTATCCTGATCTCCGCATCCGCACCACAAAAAGCCACCTGGCATCTCCCTTTTTCCAACGAAAATGACACCCCTCCCATAAAAATTTCCAAACATGGTTTTTCCTCTTTCTGCCCAAGCAAAGCATTTGCCAACCGGGCAGCGAGCATATCCATGCAGCCACCACTGGGCACCCCCTTTTCTATACCTTCCCATCTTCCACCATCCTGAATAGAGGTGTATGGCCCTGGTTTTATCATCTTAATCCACCCCTTAGATACACTCATAAGCCAATTCCTTAATTTCCACCCCTTTCATGGATTCAAACCTGTTTTTCAATATGGGTTTAAAGGTGATTTCATCTCCTGGTTGAAACGGGGGAAGCCTTTCCCCATTTACCAATATTAAAGGGGTCCTCCCTATCACATGCCATCCTCCAGGGCTTTGCAGCGGGTAAACCCCAGTTTGTTGGCCACCAATGGCCACCGACCCAGCGGCAATGTGCCTTTCCGGTGTTTTTTTCCTGGGATGATTCAATTGCTGATCCAGTCCACTCAAATACATGAACCCAGGCAAAAAACCATAAAAATGCAACAAGTAATTGGGGCTGGAATGAAGAAAAATAACCTCCTCTTTGGTTAAGTTCTTGGTTTTACAAAGTGGCAGTAGGTCAGATGCAAATGCTTCATCGTAACAAACCGGAAATTCCCACCTCTTTCTTTCTACTAATGGTTCTTGCTGGATTGCATTTATGGCTTTTTCCAAAATGCTTTCCCTATTCTCCCTATCACCTGCTTGTTCAAAATACAACGCCAACACATGATAACCCATGCTCAGCTTATAGGTATTCCCTTCCAAAAGATTTTTTAGGCTATTCTTGCATGAATTCATCTCCATCAGTATCTCCAAGCAAGGCTCTGCCGGCCAATGGATTTCTGAATGGTAGGGTGAGAGCATGATAATGGTGGGTTTTTTTCTCATTTTATCGTAAAACCTAGTTCTTTCAAAAAGTAAAACAACTGTTGTGTGGTTGCCACTGCCCTTGGATGATCCCCGTGGACGCAAATGGTTTGGGCCTTTATTTTTTTGATTTTACCTCCCCAAGTCATTACCGCTCCCCCATTAAGTATTTGGGAAACCTGGCCTTTTATGTCACAGAAATCTTGCAAAATTGATTCAGGATGCGTTCTGGGCATCAAGCTAAGGTCACTGGTATATACCCTGTCTGCAAACACCTCATACCATACAGGCACTCCCAATTGTTCGCAAGCCATTGCCATTTTTGAACCATAAGGCACATAAAGCAAGGTTGAGGGATAATGTTTTATTACTAACCCCGACAGCATTTGAGCCATTTCTAGGTTTTTTGCTGCTTGATTATACAATGCCCCGTGCCATTTTATGTGATGAAAAGGCTGACGAAACTGGCCCATAACCTCTTGGAAAAGGCCAAGCTGTTCCTGCAGGCTAGTCTCCAACACCTTTAAATCCATATCCAACACCTTTCTCCCAAAATTAGACTTGTCCGGAAAGGAGGGATGGGCTCCTACCTGTACTTGATGTTCCATGGCCAAATTAAGCGTTGCCTCAATAGTGTTTTTGTCTCCATGGTGACCGCCACAAGCCACATTGCAACTACTTATGTAGGGCATTATGGCGTGGTCATCAAAACCCTCTCCCAAATCACTATTGAGGTCTATTTGTTTAGCCTGTAGGGATACATTAACTTCCATCACTCTAAATTAATGATGTTATCCCTTTAGACCAAGAGCAGAGTTGACTTGGTACTAATTCCTGATTTTAACAAAAAACAACACGGCTTTCTCACATACGTATAACCTAGTGAGTGATTCTTCGTTTCTAACGGTGAAAAACAACTTTATCATGAAAAATTTAGTGAAATTAGGTATTGCCATGGTAATAGTGGTAATAGGTGCCTGTAACCCGGTAAAGGTGTATTTGGAGAAAAATGAAGTTGCCAGCATAGACTCTTATAAGACCTTCTATGTGATCAATGAATTTTATGACAAATATGCCTTCAATTCCCCGGTATTGGAGGAAAACCTTAACCACAGCCTCACAGAAGGAATGAAAAGGTTCGGGCTTGAGCTGGACGAAAAGCAGCCAGACCTTATCTTGAGGTATAATACCATATTGACTGATAAAAAGAAGGAGGTCAACACCATGCCTATGAGTCCTTGGGGCTGGGGAATGAACCCATGGATGTGGGGTCCCTGGGGAATGCCAGGAGGAAGGGGCGGATACAGAGTGGAGAAATATGACCTTGGGGAGTTAGTGGTGGATTTCATTGACACCAGAAATGACAAGGTTGTGATGAGAATCAGTGCCGTGGGGGAGATAAACAAACCAGAACAAAAAAGCAAAAACCTTAAGGCATCGGTGAATAAAATCTTATCCGAGTTTTCGAAAAATATCCCCACCTAGGGAAAAGTAAAACATTGAAAATTTAATTAAACCCATCCCTTTTGTGTGCACAAAAGGGATTTTTCATTTTTTTATTGTTGTTTATATATGGACACTACAAATACCGCACTGTAAGTCGGGATAGCCACCATTGACCATTCTTTAATTCACCCAGCGAGCGTTGCGATTTCCTTGCGGCCCCCAGAAAAAACCCATGGCAGGGCTGCGAGAAACCAAATGTCATTCCTTTTCTGTAAATGCCAATTGTTAATACTCCTTGTGACGTTTTCATCCTGTTCGATCCATGGCAGGCGGTAGATTTGATAACATGCAATTTTTCTTTATTTTAGAAAACCAAAAACCTTAAAAAAACCCAATGAACCATTCTTTACTTACTTTTTTCTCGAACTTGCTGCTGCTAAATTCCATATTGTCCTCTTGCGGCTCTGATTCCGAAAATACGGAAGACCCAGCACATCCCAACGTACTGCTCATCCTTACCGATGACCAAAGCTTTATGGACTTGGGCTGCTTTGGTTCTCCTGACCTACACACTCCAAACATAGATCGATTAGCGGAAAATGGCATTCGTCTCACCCAATTCTATGCGGGTGCCCCGGTATGTTCCCCTTCAAGGGCTGCTCTACTTACCGGGAAATACAACTTCAATGCCGGCCTTTTTGGGAATGTTGCACCTCCCCATATTGACCCTGAGGGAAAATCAGGACTACCTAGTGAGGAAATAACCATGGCAGAGGTATTCAAGGAGGCAGGTTACCGAACCGCCTTGATCGGAAAATGGCATCTGGGACATACTCCGGAGAAGCTCCCAAATGGGCAGGGCTTTGATTACTTTTTTGGCCATCAAAGAGGATGTATTGACAACTATTCCCACTTCTTCTATTGGAGTGGCCCTAACACCCATGACCTTTATCAAAATGAGGAGGAAATTTACCGTCACGGACAGTTTTTTGGAGACCTGATGAAAGAGGAGCTCATAGACTTCGTAGGCACACCCAATTCGGATCCTTTTTTCGTGTATTGGGCGATAAACATGCCTCACTATCCCTATCAGGGAAAAGAAAAATGGCTTTCTTACTATAAGGACATGGACACGCCCAGAAAGGAGTATGCCTCGTTTATTTCCACATTTGATGAGCTCATTGGGGAAGTTTATGCCTACTTGGAAGAATCCGGCAAACTAGAAAATACTATCATCGCCTTTCAAACCGACCACGGCCATAGCACTGAAGAGAGGGCTTATTTTGGAGGAGGAGATAATGGCCCATTCAATGGTGCAAAATTCAGCATGTTGGAAGGGGGACTGCGCATTCCTGCTATTATATCCTATCCGAAAAAGCTGGCTACCGGGGAGGTTCGCCATCAGTGGTCAAATAGTGTGGACTGGCTACCCACCCTTGCCGAGTTGGCGGGAGTGAAAGTAAACCATGCCATTGATGGCAAAAGTATGCTGCCATTTTTGAGGGAGCCCAAAAACCCCTCCTCTCATGAAATCATGCATTGGGGTACGGGAGACCCAGAAACTGAAAAATACCCTTGGGCAGTGAGAAAGGGCGATTGGAAATTGCTGGGAAACCCCAGAGACCCAACTGGGAATTTGGAATTCGGGGAAAATGACAACCTTTACCTGGTTAATCTGTCTCAGGATTCGACAGAATCCAGCAATATGGCAAATCAGCATCCCGAAATAGTACGGGAGTTGAGCAGCTTGCAGGCGGACTGGATAAAAAAAATAGTGGAAAATCGCAAAGATTCTAACTAACCGTGATTTCCAATTTTATCCTATTCTAATCCATATTTTACATTAAACTTACCAAAACTACCAAGCCTCCCTATAATAATTTTCTAATTATAGGCTATGGCTTTTTTGATTTTTTATCAACCTGTTACCACTTAGTACTTTTTTTTATTTATTTCTTTTTGGTTAAATTTTTGAAAGGAAATTTTGCAAAAACATGATTTTGTTAATTCCACCTTTTTGCGTTTACTTTCGGCATTCTTTAGCGATCCTTACTTTTACTTTACGTTTTAACCGGGAAAATCATGTGCGGAATTGTTGCTTACACAGGAGACAGAGATGCTTATCCTGTAATTTTGAAAGGCCTAAAAAGATTGGAATATAGAGGGTATGATAGTGCAGGGATTGCCTTGGTAAACCACGGCATGAAAATATTCAAGAAAATGGGAAAGGTTGCGGCATTGGAGGAGTCACTCATTGGAATAGAACTGAAGGCAAAAGCAGGAATAGGTCATACTCGTTGGGCTACTCATGGGGAACCCTCTGACAGAAACGCCCACCCCCACAAATCCACCAATGGAAAATTAACCATGGTACACAATGGTATCATAGAAAACTATTCTCTGCTAAAGCAGGACTTACTGAAAAAAGGTTACAAGTTTGAAAGTGACACCGATACGGAGGTGCTATTGAAATTCATCGAGGATATATACCTCAATCATGGTGTTTCATTAGAAGAGGCGGTCAGGATAGCCCTGAAAAGGGTAGTCGGAGCATATGTAATCATACTACTCAATGAGGATGATCCGCAAACGCTTATTGCAGCCCGAAAAGGCAGTCCACTGGTAATTGGTATAGGAAAGGGGGAACATTTTCTGGCTTCAGACGCCACCCCAATTGTGGAGTACACCAAGGAGGTGGTTTATATCAATGACTATGAGTTAGCCATCGTAAGACCGGATGAACTCATTCTTAAAAACCTGGGAAATGAAAGGGTTACACCGGAAATCACCCAATTAGACATGGAGCTTGCGGCGATAGAGAAGGAAGGGTTTGAACATTTCATGCTAAAGGAGATTTTTGATCAGCCTGTAAGTATTTATGACTGCCTACGAGGAAGGCTTGATGCCAAAATTGGCAGTATCCGAATGGAGGGGGTAGACAAACATTTGGATCAGTTGGTAAATGCCAACAGGATTTTGATAATTGCCTGCGGCACCTCCTGGCATGCCGGGTTGATAGCCGAGTATGTAATAGAGGAACTTTGTAGAATACCTGTAGAGGTAGAATACGCCTCTGAATTCAGGTACAGAAACCCAGTGGTAAACGAAGGCGATGTAATTATTGCAATCTCCCAAAGTGGAGAAACGGCAGACACCCTGGTAGCCATAGAAAAGGCCAAGGAAAACAAGGCCTTTATTTTCGGTGTGGTCAATGTAGTTGGCTCCAGCATTTCCAGACAGTCGCATGCTGGTGCCTACACCCATGCCGGGCCTGAAATTGGAGTGGCTTCCACGAAGGCCTTCACGGCACAGCTAGTGATTCTTACTATGATCGCGCTCAGGATTGCATATACCAAAAAGACCATAGACCAAACCCGGTACCTACATTTGATCAATGAGCTCCATGAAATCCCTGACAAGGTTTCCCTGATCCTCCAAGAAACAGAATCAATAAGACGCCTAGCGGAAAAATACCAAGATGCCAGGGATTTTCTTTATTTGGGAAGGGGGTATAATTTCCCTATTGCGCTTGAAGGTGCATTGAAACTTAAAGAGATTTCTTATATTCACGCTGAAGGATATCCTGCGGCTGAGATGAAACATGGGCCCATTGCCTTGGTAGAAGAATCCCTACCGGTAGTTTTTGTGGCTACCAAGGATGCATATCATGAGAAAATCCTTAGTAATGCTCAAGAAATAAAGGCGAGAAAAGGGAAGGTCATCGCAGTGATAACAGAGGGAGATACCCTGTTTAAGGAAGTGGCTGACGATGTAATGGTGGTGCCTCAGGCAGATGAGCTAGTAGCCCCGCTTCTCAGCGTAATTCCCTTGCAATTATTGGCCTATTATATCGGTGTAGCCAAGGGGCTTGATGTGGACAAACCACGTAACCTGGCCAAATCTGTAACTGTGGAATAAATAATCACCCAATACATGAACCAGATCAGGAAACATCCATTATCAACATTAGGATATAACTTTATCCCCAACCCCTATCTTCCTGAAGGGGAAGACGAGTACTACCTGAGAAACAAAC
Source organism: Pleomorphovibrio marinus (assembly GCF_003347495.1). Lineage (GTDB taxonomy): Bacteria > Bacteroidota > Bacteroidia > Cytophagales > Cyclobacteriaceae > Pleomorphovibrio > Pleomorphovibrio marinus. The sequence continues at coordinate 96,190 of NZ_QCXY01000006.1, read as the reverse complement.
AAAATAGAAGCGGCACAAATTACCGGAAATTGAGTGCCCGGGAAATTGAGATACTGGTCCGAAACCGAAACCAATCGGACGATTGGAACAAAATTTTGGTAGCGGATTTATTTGATCCCGAACTGGTAAAGAACTGTAAGTTTTTTGGTTTAGTCCGAATTGGTAAATTGGAAGCTTGTTTTTTAGAGTACCATAACCTGAGAATGGCAGTAGGGCTTTACAACAGTACCATCATCAGTTGCGACTTAGGTGACAATGTGGTAGTGGATAACGTCAATTACCTCTCCCATTACATACTGGGAAATGAGGTGGTATTGGTAAACGTAAACGAAATGTCAACTACCAACTATGCAAAGTTTGGGAATGGTATTCTAAAAGAAGGAGAAGATTCCTCCGTAAGGATTTGGCTGGAAGTATGTAATGAAAATGGTGGAAGGAAAATTGTGCCTTTTAGTGGCATGCTACCAGGAGATGCATGGATTTGGAGCCGGTTTCGAACCGACCGGGAGTTTCAGGAAAGGTTGATTGAATTCACCCAAAATGGATTTGACAGCAAAAGGGGCTATTACGGGAAGGTGGGGGATAGATCCATCATAAAAAACTGCTTAATCATAAAGGATGTTTGGGTTGGGTCAGATGCTTATATTAAAGGGGCAAACAAATTGAAGAACCTGACCATACACTCTTCCGAGACTGCTACCTCTCAAGTAGGTGAAGGGTGTGAATTGGTCAATGGCATAATAAGTGAGGGTTGTAGAATATTTTATGGTGTAAAGGCGGTGAGGTTTGTTATGGCCTCACACTCCCAGCTAAAATATGGAGCCAGACTTATCAATTCCTATTTGGGCAACAATTCAACCATCTCCTGCTGTGAAGTGTTGAACTCCTTAATATTTCCGGCTCACGAACAGCACCATAATAATTCCTTTCTCTGTGCCGCTCTTGTACTAGGTCAAAGCAACATGGCTGCCGGTGCCACTGTAGGATCCAATCACAATTCCAGGGGTGCAGATGGCGAAATCATTGCTGGAAGGGGCTTTTGGCCTGGACTATGCGTAAGCCTCAAGCACAATTCAAAGTTTGCATCCTTCAACATAGTAGCAAAAGGAGAATACCCAGCGGAACTAAACATCAAACTTCCTTTTAGCTTGGTAAGTAACCAGTTGCATACCAATAGATTGATTGTAATGCCGGCGTATTGGATGATGTACAACATGTATGCCCTAGCCAGAAATTCCTGGAAATACGAAGATAGAGACAGAAGAAGTGAAAAGACCCAACACCTAGAATATGCTTATTTGGCTCCCGACTCCATACAAGAGGTTTTTGATGGACTGGAAATCCTTGAAGAAGCTACCGGAAATGCATTTTTAAGCCTAAATCACCCCAATGGGGATTTCAGTTCCGAGGAATGCAGGGAAAAAGGAGCCTACTTGCTAATACGAAAAGACCCCATTTTGATAAATATGGATTATTTTGTAGAAGGATGGGAGAATAGTAAAAGGCAAGTACAACTTATAAAAGTCCCCCAAGCTTGGGGAATTTATCGTGATTTATTGGCCTTATACGCTGTTGAAACAACCATGAATTTCTTTGACAATGCCCCTTTTCCTGAATTTGAAGAAATAGGTCAACTAATACCCGAAGAGCATATACAATGGGATTGGCAAAATGTGGGAGGACAACTGTTGCCAGGCAGAGTTCAAGAAAAGTTAGTAATTGCAATCAAGGAAGGAGGAATAAAAGGCTGGGATCAGGTACACCAGTTTTATTCCGACCAGCAGGAAAAATATCCTTTTTGGAAGGCTCGTCATGCTTTTGATGTACTCTTGCTCTCATTGGGAAAATCCAAAGGCAGTTTTTCGAAAAATGACTGGCTAGAGGTGTTGAATCAGGCTGCAAATACACGGTCTTATCTAAGCGAACAGGTCTACCTTTCCCGAAAAAAAGATTATGATAACCCGTTTAGAAACCTGGTATACGACTCCCTGGAGGAAAGAGATCTTATAGTAGGGGCATTTGAGGACAACAGTTTTATCAAACAGGATAAAGCGGATACTGATGCCTTTTTGGCCAAAATTCAAAAATGGAAAACCCATTAAAAAAAAACACCAATTTCTAAGGAATCTCCCTTGAAAATGGTGTGAAAAAATACTTCTGAAAAAATTACCTTACCTATCAACCAAAATATTTTTTTTAAGATTTATTTTCCTCAGCCATAAGCAACCTCTTTTTTTTTTCAGATAAGAATAATTCAAATTGTGGTTTTAGTTTTTCAGTTTAGGAAAAGTGGATTCAAATTAGTGACGCCTTGGCCTTTACAAAGCTGGAAAAATTACATTACCTTCTATTTTAAAAAAAACATATAAATTTACATTTAAAACACATTGGTTAATTTAAAATATTGTTTTTATTGAAAATATTTAATGAAACTGCTTTAATCTTTGACCAAATCCTTGCTGGAAATATATTCTGCCGCAGATCTTTTAGGGCCCCGAAGTCCTTTGGCCTATTTTTGGATTAAGGAGTAGATAAAAAGGACCCCGTATTTTAATAAAGCAGTACCAACCAAACAGGTTCCCCCCAGTTAATGATGCAATTCCTGAAGTTTGTCCAATTTTTCTATCCTAAACCCCCCATCGATGATCTCTATAAGGCCCTCATTTTTGAAATCTGCTATTATCCTGTTCAGTGATTCATGTGCAGTGCCTAGAATATTGGATAAGTCCTTTCTACTGATAAGGATGGCAGGCACAGGTTTCTCCCCTACCTTCTGCTGGTTATAGAGATGGACCAATGTAATGGCCAGCCTTTGCCGAATAGACAAATACGCCAACTCAATCAACCGCTTTTCGGTATCGAATAAATCACTGGAAATTAATTTTATAAAGTGGGAAGAAACCTGCCGGTTATTGAACACCATATGCTCAAAATCCTCCTTTGGGATGACATAAACCTCTGTACTGCTCATTGCCTGTGCGCTTTCTTGATAAGGAGTCCTGTTCAATATTGGCTGGTAGCCTACAAATTGTCTGGAGTAATGAAGGCCGGTGATCAGTTGTTTACCATCTTGGGTTAACCTATAAGTCTTTAATCCTCCCTTGATAATATAATAGAGTTCAAATGGATGGGAACCTTCCATGAATAGCAACTCTTTTTTCTTTAAATACTTTCGGGAGTGTGAATCGGAATATTTTTGAAATGCATTGAGCAAACTTCCCTTGTCAAAAAAATCTTTTTCCCCAGTTTGGAATTCGCCGAACTGCGATTTTATTTTTTTGTTTTTCTTCAACCTTACCTCTACTGCTTGCAGCAATTCTAAATCTTCAAATGGAATGGAGAAAAAATCGTCTGCTCCAATCCCCATTACTTTTCTGAAAGTGGCAATGTCAAATTCTTCGGAGAGAAAAATAAAAGGGATATCAGCAGTGGAAGAGTTTCTGGAAAGCAAGTGGAATATGCCAAACCCATCCATATCTGGGATAAAAAGGTTGCAGATGATTAAGTCCGGTCTGATTTTGCTGTTTAGGCTAATCCACTCAGACCAATTTCCTACGGGAATTACATCATAACCATCTAACTTTAAAACATCCGTCAAATGCTTTAATCTATCTCTATTGTCTTCAAAGATCAATATGGTGGACTTCATCTACAAATTGGAAAGATGCTTGTATATCAAAGATACCCTATCTATGATACGGTGTAACAGGTCAGGTTATTCCCGTATTATACCAAGCACTGATTGGTTGAATCTAACATTAATGGTCAATCCTAGGTCAAATCTCAACCCCTTAAGTCTGATTAAACTAATCAATTTCCTGCTTATTTGCAAATTGCACCAGGTTTTCTACTTTAATTCTCATTTTTTCCCCACACTTATACTCTGATGGGGTGTTTCCATAAATACTCTTAAAAGAATTTGAAAAATGGGCTATACTACTGAAGTTAAGTTTATAGGCAATTTCAGTGAAATTCATTTCTCCATAACTAATCATTTCTTTAGCTTTTTCAATTTTATAAAGAAGTAAATACTTCCCTATGGTTAAACCTGTCATTTCAGAAAAAACATTCGCTATGTAGTTATAATTTAGTTTTAACTCTTCCCGCAAATAATCCGAAAATTTAGCCAAAGGAACTTCCTTGCTAAAATCAAAATATTCCACTACGCAGGCTTTAACTTTTTCCACCAAAATTGGTTTTTTATCCTCAACAATTTCAAGACCCGAATTCAAAAGAGTTTCTTTCAGAAGGTTAATTCTCGCTTTGTCAACTTGGAATACAGTTATTACTTCACCCAACCTCACTTGATGGAAATTAATATCGAGTTTGTACAATTCTTCCTTCACTTTTAAAATACATCGAAGGCTGACCATGTTTTTGATATTGATAATCATAATTGAAATTGGTTTTAAACATTGTTTTCTTAATGGCTAGGCTTTTGAATTTTTGATAAGGATGGTTGGTTTCAATTTGGCTAGTTATCAAATTGAGTGAAAGTTGGTAAGGTAATATTCTAAATACAAACTAAATATTGAAGGTATCTCTCAAAATAAAATCCGTATATTCCTAAAGGTACGTAAAAGCAAAGGGCTATAGGATGATTATCATCATTGAAAAGGAGTGATAATTATCACCACTAAGGGGAGTTTGGCCGATAAGTGATCATAGTCTGGAATGAATTCCTATTACTGTCATCCGACACTGCTTAAATTAGAGAATTATACCTGTTTTAAAGAAAACTGGGGGATTTTTCCAATTTTTGAGGAAGACCACTCATCTGGTTTTGTACCATTTCTATAGAACTATTTCAAAGTTTCGCTCTTTGGGACTAAGGCTTCCCGACTTCACTATTTTGTTTAAAAAAGATAGGACCCCATATTTACAGCGGCAAGAGTCACGAAGGTCGAAAATATTTCCGCCTCCTTATATGGTCTGGTAGAAGCGGGCACGTCCGAGCTAACCCACCCTACTTTCAATAATTTCACCGGGAAAAAAAGAAAGTAACTGGCAAATTACCGGTTACCCGACAAGATTTGTATTTTAGGCAATGCTATTTTGGGGTTTGGTCACTTTAAACCTCATAATTTCTAGTGGGAAATTTCAACCCGTTTTGGTATTTTTTCAAAATCAAGGAAATTCAGCGGAAATAGTTTCGGATGACAGGAATATAAGTTATATTAAATGGCAAAAAATAAACAAGACTGCAATTGGCCACTTCCAATGTTTAACTTCAAAGTTAATTTGGGAGGAGCCTGGGATGTTCTGCTTCAAGAGCTAAACAGTTTAGATAGGATAAAGCATCTTATAGAATTTAGATTTGGCAATAGGCCTGTTTTTCCTGCAATCAATATTCCCGGCAAGGGCATAAACTATACGGTGAATTTACAAACGGGTTTATCCAAATGACAATAAATTCCGGGAGTGGTAAAACAAGTTTAAAATGAATACCATTGGAGCGCCAAAACGTGTTCATCAAACCTTGTGATGAAGGGGGCAACCCAACCAATGTCACGGATACTGAATAATGTTTGGCCGACCTTATTCATTTCTACGGATATGAAATCGACCATGACGAGCACGACACACACTGGGAGGATTAACATTTGCGAGATTCCCCCGAAGCAAGTTCCCCGAAACAAGGTCGGGGCAGGCATGTGGCAAATAAAAATCAATTATAAACACATGCAACCAGACGCCAATAAAGTAGCTGTAGAGACTAGTGAGATTTCCCATGATAGGCTTACAATAAGTACCAGAAGATAATAATGGGACAAAATTGGGGTTTTAAAAACTTCCTGAAAACGCTGGGGCCGGGAATATTGTTTGCCAGCACAGCCATAGGGGTTTCTCATTTGGTTCAAAGCAGCCGAGCGGGAGCAGAATATGGATTTGGTTTGGTTTTTTTTATCTTGTTTGCCAACATATTTAAATGGCCATTTTTTGAGTTCGGTTCCCGATATGCCACTGCAACGGGAAGATCTCTGATTGCAGGATATCACAAAGCCAATCATTGGTTCTCTTACCTGTACCTTGGTATAAATCTCCTATCCATGTTTTTTGTGAACGCTGCGGTAACTATGGTGACAGCTGGGTTCTTACAAAACCTCTTTGAAATCCCATTGGACGAAAAAAACTTCTTTTTACCAAGTTTACTTCTTTTTCTTTTCAGCTACTTGTTTTTATCCTTGGGAAGGTACTCCTTGTTGGATAAGGGAATCAAGGTAATCGGTTCTTTTATGCTAATCAGCACCTTATTGGCCTTTGCCATAGCCGTATGGAAAGGTCCGGAAAGCCCTAACATCCTGAGAACAATTCCTCCTTTACCGTCCATGGAATCCTTGCCATTTATCATTGCCCTCATGGGTTGGATGCCATCTGCCATAGACTCCTCCACATGGAACAGCCTATGGACCATTGCCAGAATCCGTCAAAGCAAATATACTCCCAGCATCAAGGAAACAGTATTGGAATTCAACATCGGGTTTTGGGTCTCTGCCCTATTATCTATTTGTTTTATGGTGATGGGGGCTTTCCTGTTGTTTGACACTGGTAAGGTATTACCAGACAACAATGTGGGTTTTGCCACCGGTATTGTACAGCTTTATACCGCTAATCTGGGGCAATGGACATTTTACATTATTGCCGCGGCTGGGTTTACCATTATGCTGGGGACTTGTATAGGGGTTATGGATGGTTACGCACGCTCCACTGCGGAGGTGATAGCAGTAATCAGAAATACATCGGCTTCCTCGAGGAGTTATTTGGTTTGGCTTACCGTGACTGCCCTAGGTGGCTTTGCAGTAATCGCCTTTTTCCTAAACCAATTCAACCTTCTGATAGGTATAGCGACCACCATTTCCTTCCTTCTGGCACCAATCATTGCAATTTTGAATTACAAAATGGTATTTGGCACACACCTCCTTCCCTCCCAAAAACCCGGAAAAGGAATGAAGCTCCTTGCTTTGGCAGGCATAGTTTTTTTAAGCTTTTTTTCTTTGGGAATTATCCTACTCCAAGTATTTCAGTAGTCCACTACAAAGTCTTTCCATGCCTGCATGACCTTATCATGGTCAAAAGGGCCTGTATAGCAAAACAATCTATACCTGAATTTTTCCTTTTCCCCCTTATTAAGTCTCCATTCTCCTAGAATTTGTCTGGATGGCCCTACTCCCAATTCCCCATCCACTCTCCATGAAACAGGAAAACCGGGGTTTTCGGGATGGTCGAAAATGGCAACATGTGCCAAGTCATCCCTACCTTGTACTTTAAGCCCAATATCCAGCCAAATGGCTCTTTGTTGCTCCGCTTCTTGGTTTTCCTGCCTCGAGGCATTCACCACCCTACCTTCAACCTCAGGGGTCCATGGCATACGTAAAAACAATCCACCAACGTAAAATTGACCCATCTTAAGGTCCTTTACCGCCTCTCCCGTCCATAACAAATCCATAATGAGAATGTGATCCTGAGCGACTATTTCCCATACCTGGGATTCTACCATCATCACTTCCTGGTCCTCATCCAACATTTCATAAGTGGATTCCCAAGACACCGTCTCTCCTTTAGGTTGAAGTATTTTGGCTGCTACTTTGCGCCAATGGTCCTCTTCCCAATTCATAAAAAAATCCCTTCCATTAACCTCCTTTAGTCCCCAGTAAAGTCCCGTCTGGTGCAAATGGTGACTGGGTTGGAATTCAGTGAGAAGCCCTTTGCCGTCGGGGGCTTGGATGGGATGTAGGTAGGGCCTTTTATTGGGAAGTAGGTTTTGAACCAATATTGGGGACCCATCTCCTGCCTTATAAACCGCAATTTCTTTTTCGGTTTCTTTTGCTATATGTAAAATCTCATCCTCTGTCGATTCACGTTGGTGGCAAGCCGGAAAGGCCAAGGCATACACCAAAATCATGACCAAAATGGACTTGCCAAAAAAACGCCAAAAAAAAGACAACTTGTTTGTAATCATCTACATTCGGGTTAATCCAACGTAAATGAAAAAGGAGCGAAGACATCCGTACCCCAGGCCAGATGCTGGGTACTGGGGGAAATTGCAAACAAGGGTGAGAAAGTTTTTACCCTCACCTGGTTGCCATGAAACTCCAGAAGGCGAAGCCAACCGTCTCCGCCGTTTCCTTGCCACCCTCCGCCAATTGCCTGGGCATTAAATGTCATTTGCTGAACAGTCTTTCCCGCAGCATTAATATCCGACCTGAACCCCACATGGGCTGAAGGGTCATCTGGAGCACCTATGTGTCCAGAAAATACCATCCGAATGTTCTTGGATGGCTTCACCAGTTTTTCAAAAACGGCTTTTCCGTAATTTCGGTCCTCCAAAGGATAGTTTTCTGATTCGATATGCTCACTGTCCCGGTTAAGATAGGTATGGGTAAGCAATATGACTATATGGTTCTCGTATTTGGGATCACTTACCCTATCAATGGCCCAATCCAAATGAGTATCTCGAGGTGCGAATTCCAAAACAAGTATTAGGAATTCCCTTTTATCCGGTGCAACAAACTCGTAGGTAGCATTGGTGAGCAGGGGCATACCGTCTTCCCCCGTGGAAACATCCCTTAGCAGGACTTGGGTAAGGTGGTTTTTATCCAGGGGAAAATATTCTTCGTAGGAGGTATTTCTATTTTCGGCATTTTTAATACCGAAATCGTGATTACCCGTAGTAGCTATAAAGGGTATTTTCCCATCAAAAGCCCCCATGGAAGTAGACACGGACTCCCATTGAGCTTTTCCAGGTTGGTTGGCTGCTAAACCATCAGGGTTGGCCCAGGCATTGTGTTCGACCAGATCACCCACATGAAGTACTAAGGGAATATTCAGTTCCTCTTTATTTTCCAGCACCCAGTTGGCCATGAGATCCAATATGGGTTGGTTTCTCTTAAATTTCACATAAGTCTGGGTATCCGGCAACAACACCAATGTCCATGCATCCTTATGCGCCAATGCTGGGGGCTTGTAGGTATCATGATCCTGAGCGACTAAAAAAAGGGGTACTAAAACTAGAAATGCTGCAAGGGCTATATATCGCAAGCTTGATCTCATGGGTATATCTGTTTTTATTTCAATCGTAGGAGAAAGGCTATCGTTCGTTAAAAGTGGCGGTATTCCAGCTACCCAGGCTCCACAACTTTTATATTTCCAATACAACAGCTTTATGGAAGGTTGATCACCACTTTACCTAATGAAACAACCACTTTGAGAAGCCTGTCGTGAATATTTTTTCGCGCCTCGGCAAAGGAAGACCTGTTGTAGCAATCAATGAAATCACTAAGGTGCAAAAACAGTTTTTGACCCTCTTCCATCATTTCTACGGTGATTTTTAGACCACTGGTATATTCCAATTGTACCAAATCCAATTGGCCAAGGTCTGTGCTTCCCTTTCTACCTGTTAGTTTATTATGGAAAACCTCTTTTTTGAAATCCGTAATGGTCACCAATTCTTCATTTATGGCATCCGAAGGAGGCTTGGTACGGAACCTGTCAAAAATTTTCTTGTTTTTTCCAGGGGTGGAAATATTAAAGCTTTTCTCCCCATAAAGTTTATACTTGATTTGAAGGTCTACATGTTCCAAGAAGATGGATTTTTCCTTGGCTTTTAATTCCTTGACCATGTTTTTGACCATTTCCACCAGTAACTTGGCATTCTCTCTGGGGTCTGGATGCAACAGAACATGGTTCCTTTCATCAAAGGCCATCCCCTCCTGGTCTTCTTGTTGCTCTTTTATAAGTATTTCCCTTAGGTTCGCATACCCTGCATGAGAATCCTTATACACTCCTTCATTCTTGGTGACAATTTTGTCAATTTGTTGGCTTAACACAATCCCCTTCACAATCATAGGACTTGCCTTATCCGAACCATAGGTTCCCTTCATTATATTAGCAGCCAAAAATGCGGCTTGCTGGTGGGCATTAAGCACCAAGTACCTTTCGTCTGGATTAGGATAACCTATGATTATTCTTTCCAGGGACTTGTCAAAGCCCACTACGAAGTCAGCATTGATCTCCTTTGCCTTTTCAAAAGCAGGAAGCAAAAATTTAAAATTTAAGTTTTCGTCATCTATGCGTTCTCTATCATAATAAATTACTTCCCTCTCAATATCCGAAAGAGAATTTTCAAGCTTTTGGTTTTTTGAATTGTCCGGCAAATAAAGAAGCCCGGTTGTTTTTACTTCAATTTGCTCCTTAGTCTTTTCTTCTTCCATGGTTTTTAATATGCAGTGAAAACTTGGCAGGTTTTTCTTCAGGTCCTCTTCTGGGTTTGGCTACTTAAATGGAAACCCAATGTTAAAATTAGAGGCTTCTGCTAAGGTATGCAAATTCATTGCCTAGGAATGGGCTTGTTTTGTACATAATCTTAAAATATATCCCAAATCACTCCTTTCCATGCATTTTTTAGCAGCGAAATTTGTTAGAGATTTAAAAGACAACACCACAAAACATTGGGAAGAGGAAAAATAAAAAAATATACTACAACAAAAATTTCTGTTCCAAAATTCTGCGAATCAAACGGGTTTTACACTACACCCATGCGCTCCAATGCCATGGCAAAAATAAAATCCACTGGCACAAAACCTGAAACGAAGCTAAAGAAATGCCTGTGGGACATGGGGATAAGGTATAGGAAATGCTCTTTTAACCTTCCCGGGAACCCTGATCTTTCCTTTGTGAAATATAAACTCGTAGTATTTGTGGATGGGTCTTTCTGGCATGGACATGACTGGGGAAGCAAAAGGTACCAAATCCGGTCCAACAGGGAATTCTGGATTTCTAAAATCGAAAGAAACCGACAGAGAGACCAAGAAATCAATCATTTTTATCTCAGAAATGGTTGGCGGGTTCTTCGCTTCTGGGATTTTGAGATTAAAAAAGAACTTGGAACGTGTGTGAAAAAGATCCTAGATGTGCTCACCCAACATCCCAAATCCCCCTACTAATTAGGCATCAACTCCCTATAGGTTTTACGGATTGCTTTATTACGGTTTATCGAGGCAACATAAATACCCTCATAATCGGAATCATCGATTTCTTCAAATTTGTCTCCTCCTCCCACAAAGTAATTTGCCAGATGATGAATGCTGTTGGAGTGACCTACCACCAGCACATCACCCTCCACAGATTTTATTTTTTCCACCAGAGAATCGTGGTTGTTGATATCGTATTCCAGAATTTCCACACCCTTGGCACTGGCAAGCGGAGCTACAGTGGCTCTATTTCTGATGGTTGGGGTGCTAAAGACATAGCGGATATCCTTGTCTTCGAGGATTTTTCTCAAATTTTCGGCCCTGATTTTCCCCTCTTCAGCCAGTTCGGGATCATCTCCATTCGTTAATTTTTCGGCATGTCTAACTACATAGAGATTACGTTCTGGCTCCAAATTACAGGCCCCAAAACAAAAAATTGACAGAATAAACATCCCCAAAAATAACTTCCGTATCAATTTCTTACTGGAGGCTGTTATCATTTCCATATCTGATTATCTTTTTTCACTTAGTTTTTTCCCATTTCCCATTCGAGTCAGGGTATAACCTTCCTTCCTTAGCAGGTTTAGCAGCCCGTTTTCCCCTCCCAAATGTCCAGCCCCAACCGCAAAAAAAACCGTACTTCCCTTCATCAATTCCTGCATTGGAGCTATCCAGTTGTGGTTCCTCTTATCTAGTAGAATATCCTGATAGGCCCTGTATTCTGGGCTTTCGGAAACCATCTTGACCAACAATGCAATATCCTCTTCCAAATAAGTGTTTATTAATTTCCTGAATTCTTGCCTTCCCCTATCCAGGTTTTCAGCGTATTCGTAGAAACTCCTGTACTGTTCATCCAGAGGTATCCGGTCAAATATCGATAACTGATCATCAATGGACTCTAATCCCAAGATATCCATTTCTTCTGCCTTGGCAACCTTCATCAGCTCATGTTCGTAGGATTTGGTCTCGCACTCCAACAGATTTGGATAAATTAAAGTCATCAGTATGAATGGCCTCATGGTTTTGAGCATGTCTAAATCCATGCCCGTTCTTTCTATAAGCATCTGCCGGATTACTTTGTACTCCTCTTCCGACAAGTAATCAGTGATGCTTTCCCCATCTTCATTTTGCATCCTGGACAGCATCGAAAGTGCTAAGGCAGGATCGTCCATGTCCACCTCCAACACCAAAGCATCTGCATATTTAAGCTTTTCGGCCACCTCCTCACTCAGTTTAAAATCCTGTTCACATATAAGGTGTATGGTTCCGAATAGGTAGGATGGTTTTTCCAGCTCAGGCCCGGAAATTTTCCAGAACACCCCTTTTTCCTGGGCTTGCAGCGGCATTGAAAACAAGCCACAAAAAAGCAGGAGGGCATGTAGGTAGGTCAGCAAGAAATTACGTTTTATGTTCTGTATATTTACCATTTACTCTATCCACTATAGGTATTGTCCAAATAGTTATCTTTGACTTTTACATCTTCAAATTCATAAAACTGCTCCCAAAAGGGATCTTCAGGTAAAGCGGCCCTGAGGAAGAGTTTTTCTTTTTTAATCGGATGTACGAATACAAGTTGAAAGGCGTGTAAATGAATACTAGCATCTGGGTTGGGCTTAGGAAATCCGTACTTTACATCACCTCTAATCGGGCAACCCATAGAAGATAACTGCACCCGTATCTGATGGGAACGCCCAGTTATGGGCCTTATTTCCAGAAGCCAGTGATCATTTAACTTACCCAGTCTTTTATACGTAAGTTCTGCTTTTTTGGTGCCGTCAATTTCTTTTTCATGTGCTGTGACCACATTGGTGTCCGGGTTTTTACTAAGCCAATGAACCAGTTTCCCGTTTTCCTCCGAGGGCCTCCTCTTGGTAACTGCCCAATAAACTTTATACACCTGCCTTTTCCGGAAAAGCTCATTCATCCTTTCCAGTCCTTTGGATGTTCGGGCGAAGACCACCATACCACTTACCGGCCTATCCAAACGGTGAACAGGATGCAGGAAAACCTCTCCTGGCTTTTTATATTTATCGGCAATGTATGACTTACAATAATCCGTAAGCGTTTTGTCTTTAGTAGCATCTCCTTGCACCAAAAGCCCTGCACGCTTATTGACAATTAGGAGATGGTTATCTTCGTAGATGACATTAAAAGGTTTATTCATTTTAATTTAAGGTAATGGCCAGTAAAGGTAGGCAAAAGTAACCTGCCATGCTACCAGCAATTTTAAAACCAAAAAAAGACTATAAAATCAAAGGATTTATTAAATTGTACCGACCTCAACCAACTAAAAACATGGCAAAAAAGACAATCTCCACTATAAGAGAAATACTCAAGAAAACTTATGAAAACCTTAAGGAAGGAGAACCTGTAGTCTATTGTGCAGCAATCGCCTTTTTCACCATTTTCTCTCTTCCTGCAATTTTGATTATCATCATCTTAATAGGCACGATATTTTTCTCGGAGGATGAGATTAGAAATGAAATTATTACCCAGGTTGAACAAAATGTTGACCCTGAAGCAGGGGAACAGGTTGCAAAAGTAATGGAGAAAGCCATGGATCTTCCAGGTCAAGTTTGGTGGATCATTGTGGGTATAGCCGTGATTATAAAAAGTGCCACCATGATATTTTTTATCCTTCAAAAAGCCCTAAATTCCATCTGGAAAGTAGAGGTCAAGAGTGACGCCAATTTCTTTAAGGTTACCAAGCAAAGATCCATTACCCTGGCAATTGTAGCTGGACTGGGTTTGTTATTAGTGATCAGTCTCCTGGCAGATGCCATAATCAATCTTTTTGGAGACCACCTTGGGTTTATTTGGGAACAAATACCCCATATTTTTACCCGGATTGGGGCTATTCTCTTCAGCTTAATTATGGTATATGTGTTTTTTGTCGCTATTTTAAAAGCTTTGCCTGACGTCAAAATCCCATGGAAGGATGCATTGGTAGGTGGGGGTATAACCACCATTTTGTTTGTGATAGGAAAAGAGGTGATTAATTTGATCCTCAACAACCTTGATTTGGATGGCTATTATGCAGCAGCAGGGTCTTTAGTTATCATTTTACTATGGGTATTCTATTCCTCAATCATATTGTATTTGGGTGCTGTACTCACAAAGTCATATTCCCAAACACAGGGACGGGAAGTCCCCCCAAAATCGATAGCCTTCAAATATGAAATGAAAAAATCTGATATAGAGAACAAATAATGGCATCTGAATGGACAATTTCTGCTGAGCCAAATTGGCCTTTAACGCCCATCATTAAACCCAAGTCACCCTTCCCATCTGGCTTATTATGTATTTACAAATTAAATTATAATTTCAACGCGTTTATTAACAAGGGTTTTCAGTGATTTTGTTAAATTTTTATACAAAAAAATGCATTTCAAATTAAAAATAATTACTTTTGCAAAAATTTTACGTTGTTTAATATTTATTTTGAAGTTTTGAACCATACTGACCAGAATAAATTCTTAACTGAGGTACATTATTTTAGGGCTTTTGCAATTATAAATGTGATTTTAGTCCATACTTGGCGAATCCCGGAATCGGTTGCTGATTCCAGGTCACTTTTAATCGTAAATAGCCTCAGAGAGTTGTTTTTTCACGGCAGTACTCTTTACTTTTTATTTATTTCAGGATTTTTGTTCTATTATCTTTTACCAAAATTCAGCACTAAGAAATACTTTAAATCAAAATTCAAAAACGTAATTTCTCCTTATGTCTTTTGGACAATCATTAGTTTTATAACGCTTACCCTCCTAATTGAACCTGGTAAACTATTTTTGACCCCAGTCCTTTGGTTAAATGATCTCTTTGAGACCATTTTGTCTGGTGAAGCCCAAACTCCATATTGGTACATTCCATTTATTTGTATAGTGTTTTTTATCAGTCCGTTTGTTTTACTGATTCCTGAAAAGATATTTGAGGTTTTAACTGCCTTACTGTGTTTTATACCCTTGCTAGGCACACGAACTGGTACTGATTTGACATTTTACCAGTTTTTGTATTTTATACCTACCTATTTTTTAGGGATGTGTGTTGCCAAGAATTACCAGCGTACTTTAGCCCTGATGCACAAGTATATCTACCATTTGATTGCGATTGCGGTCTTCGCATCTATTGCCATCATCACAGTTCACTATTTTGACCTTACACTTTTAAGGGTAAACTTAAAAGAGGGACTTTATTTTATACAAAAAACTGCATTGACCTTCGTGTTTCTATATCTTTTCTATAAACTCAGGGACATAAAAATCCCTTCATTCGGGTATTTTGCGAAATACAGCTTTCCCCTGTTTTTCACGCATTACCTATTTAGCTCCCAATTAATCTACCCCTTTTTTAAACTACTGCCATTAAACAACCTGCAGTCGCTAATAACAGCATCCCTACTGTATGCTATAATGTTCCCCTTCGTGAATTTACTCTTATGCATTTTGCTAAAAAAAATAATGGGGAATAGTTCTAAGCCACTTTTAGGCGTATAAGTTTGCTTTTATTAGACGTTCACATGTCGCTCAGCATGATAGGAAGACCTTACCAGGGGACCGGATTCCACATACTTGAGGCCTCTTTTTAATCCTTCCTCCCTATAAGCCTCAAACTGTTCCGGATGAATAAACTCTGCAACTTCAATATGCATCTTCGTTGGCTGCAGGTATTGTCCTAGGGTAAGTATATCACAGCCATTTGCCACAAGGTCATCCATGGCTTTGTGAACCTCTTCTACTTTTTCGCCCAACCCTAGCATAATTCCTGTTTTGGTACGCTTACCGTATTCTTTGGTCCTTTTTATTTGTTCCAGTGATCTGAAATACTTGGCCTGGGGCCTTACCCTCCTGTAAAGACTCTCCACCGTTTCCATATTATGGGAAACCACTTCCTGTCCTGCTTCTATCATCCGAACCAATGCGTCCCAGTTCGATTTTACGTCGGGGATAAGTGTTTCTATTGTAGTTTCTGGAGAAAGCCTCTTAGTTTCCACAACGGTCTGATACCAAATTTCGGCACCTCGGTCCTTTAACTCATCCCTATTCACAGAAGTGATTACAGCGTGTTTCACACCCATTAACTTAATGGCCTCCGCAACCCTTCTGGGCTCGTCCTGGTCGTATTCAGGAGGCCTTCCGGTGGCCACGGCACAAAAGGAACAGGAGCGTGTACAGACATTACCTAGAATCATAAAAGTAGCGGTTCCAGCTCCCCAGCATTCCCCCATATTGGGACAATTGCCGCTTTCACAAATAGTATTTAACTTATGTTCATCTACTAATTTTCGGACTTTGGCATATTCCTTACCCACGGGCAGTTTTACCCTTAACCAATTGGGTTTTTTGCGTTTGGTCTGTGTCTCTGAGATTACAGGTAACTCTATCATAAGCGTAATTTATGTAAGCAAAGGTATGTCATTGCCCCTTCAATCCCAAAAAACGGAATTATCTTCTGAAACCGTAAAACAAGGTAAAGTAAACCGATTGAAAGATTTGCCGGTTCTCCGTGGTTGGCATTAGGACAATTTCCTTATTAAAACCCTCTAAAAGGTAACCTAGTTCCACACCAGTTACACTGGATTTAAAAAAACCAAACTCAAAACATAAAGCCGCTTTGGCATGGCCTCCAAAGGCTATTTCGGATTCACCTATACCCTCAAAAAGCCTACCTGGCCCCAGCACACTGTTCGGGCCTTGATGCAATTCTGGGTCATATTGTCCACGGACCGTTTCTGTCCTGGAAACTGAATATTCTATATAATAGGGAGCTATCAAACCTAAGGTTGGTCCCACTGCTCCCAACACTGACACTTGCACACCCTGATGAGGAGCTTTTCTAAATAGCCTAAGCTCCCTGCCGTATTGAGGTCGGATAGCATATAAATAATTGGCCTTGCCAAAGATATAACTGTTTCCCAAAACCGTATTATACCTTACTTCTTTGGGGTTTTTGACATTCGCTAGCTCAAGCTGGAAAAACTGAAATAAATCATCGTCAATGGCAGACCCAATTTTAAAACTGACCCCCCCAATGAGGCCTCCATTGGTGTTTTTATTGATACCAAATAAAACCTCACGGTCATAATCGTAATTTCCGGCATCTTCACGCTGAGCCAAGACTTCCGGTGTTGCTACCATTAATAGTAAAACGAAGTAAATATATTTCATTAGTTTTTGCGAAAGGGATCAGAAATTTAACGCTAAATTTGTTTCGTTTGTTATTAATTTCAAAATTAAAAATAAAAGAATATGACCACTATCAAAAGCAAGTACGAAGGAAACTTAAGAACATCTTCCAAACATCTGAGATCCGGAAAGGAAATTATTACCGACGCCCCTGTGGACAATAATGGGAAGGGTGAGGCTTTTTCCCCTACCGATTTGGTGGCAGCAGCCCTTGGCACTTGTATGGTGACCATTATGGGTATTGTGGCAGCCAGGGAAAACGTGGAAATTGAGGGGCTTTCATGGGAAATCACTAAAATCATGAACAACCAGCCCAGAAAAATAAAAGAAATAATCGTCGACATCCGATGGGAACAGCCCGTGGACGACGAAAAACTTAAGCAAAAACTAAAAAATGCCGCTAAGACCTGCCCTGTTGCACTTAGCCTTCATCCAGAAATCCAGCAGACTTTACAGTTTAATTTTTAAAGAAACGTGATTAATGCAAAAATTTTTATCTCTATTGTAGCGTTTTTGGCTATCGTTTCGTCTTAACAATAAAACTCGCATAATTCTATCCTTTTGGAGAAAGACCTTATACAGAAAGCTAAAAATAGGGATCCAAGATCGCTGGAAAGGCTTTATAAGCACTTTTATGGCTATGCTATGAGTGTGGCTCTGAGGTATTCGGGTAACAGGGAAGAGGCTTGCGAGATTGTCAATGACAGTTTTATGAAGGTTTTTGATAAAATTGACCAGTTCTCCCCGGAAAATTCCTTCAAAGGGTGGTTGAGGCGCATCTTGATAAATACATCGGTAGATTATTACAGAAAAAACCTCAAATACATGATGGCACTCGACATCGATAAAGCAGATGCCGAAACCTATCAGTCCAACATCATAGAGGAACTGTCAAGAGAAGACATCCTGGGCATTTTGAGGGAACTCCCTGAAATCCTTAGGATAATCTTTAACATGTATGAGATTGAAGGCTATAAGCACGATGAGATTGCAGCCGCACTCAACATTCCCTCCAGCACGAGTAGAACTTATCTGGCCAGAGCAAAGGAAAAGTTGAGAGAAAAAGTCATTGCATTAAATCATATTAGAAATGAAGGAGCAGTTCGATAAGGATTTGGCCAAGAAGATCAAGGACTCCTTCCGCAATTACGAAGAGCCCTATGATCCAAAGGCATGGGAAAAACTTTCCAAGGCTTATTTTAAGCCAAGGAAAAACCTATGGGCCTTATATTGGCCATTTATTACTTCCGGCCTAGCTGCCAGCTTGGCTTTGGCAGTGCTCCTATGGCCTGGACAAGAGGATAGGAAATCCACTACCCAATCCTTTTCGGATTCCACAGCTCCCTTCCCTGAACCCCTTCCTAAGGCCGATATAGAGCCACATTCTGATGCACAGGATAAAAATGGCGGCTTGGCAGAAAATGCCCAAAGAAAATCCAGTACGGAACAAAGTAGAAAGGAACCAAAGCAGGAAAAAGGAACACTACCTACCATAGAAAAAAGGAACGTTCCAAATGGCCTTGCCCTTAAAGGGGAAGTTAAAACCCAACTACTAGATTTCGAAATAGAACAAACATTAAATGAAGAGGAAATTTCAAACCAAATCCAACATCGTTTCCAAATCGAAGAGAGGAATTGGCTGACCGAAAGGAAAAGTGATTTTCAAGCAAGGGACACATTAAACCAAACCACCAAGCGTTCTACCATTATGGATCAGCAGGAGGCATTGGAGATGATGGAAAAATGGAAAAATTTGGCTGAAAACAAAGAAGAAACGGGATTTGAGAAATCGCCATTACCCTTTAAATTAGGATTGCTAGTGGCGCCCCAGTCTAGCTCTAACCCTGTGTCGGGAATGAACCTGGGAGCCGGAGTAATGTCGGAATTCTCCCTATCCAGGAAAATCAAATTGGATGTGGGAGTAACCTATGCCCGGCAAAGTATGAACCCCGAAAATCAACAAACCATGCCCCAAACCATGGACATGGCCATGGTCCGAACCAACAGCAATTTCCTAAACGCTTCTTACCAATTGGATTTTGCCAGCTTAGACATCCCCATTAATATAAAATATCAAGTAATGGAAAACCAAAACTCAGGTTTCTATCTTATCACTGGTTTGTCCAGCATGGTGTATTTGAATCAGCAAGCGACTGAGTCCTTTCAGACAAATTCATTCTTCACCACAGAGGCAAGCGGATATATGAGCTTCTCCCCTTCCGTGCAGGAGTTTTCCACTGTGATTACTCCGCAAGCTGGTGAAAACAACCTGGATTTGGGTAGAATGATCAATTTGTCGGTAGGGTATGAATATAGCCTAAGTGACGGAATGTTTATTTCTTTAGAACCCTTTTATAAATTACCCCTAGGAAGTCTTACTTTTGCCAATCAGCAATTTTCCATTGGTGGTTTAAATCTGAGAATGAATTTTAAAATGGGAAAGTAAACCCCATTCCTTGATTTACGTGTTAAATATTAAATTACCTGAAAAATAAAATAAGCGTGTACAAAATCATGAACTATTTCTACAAATTCGTGTGGAGCCTTGGGCTATTAGTGTTATTTACCGGATGTTTGCAAGACACAGAAACCGAGCTAGACAGAGCCATTGAGCGAGATGATGCCATCTTGGCGCAATACATTTCTAACAACAACATCACTGCAACTAGAACTCAAACAGGGTTTTACTACTCCAGAGAAACCGAACACCCTGATGCCTATCAATTTGAAAATGGGGATGTAGTCGGAATCTATTTTGACATTCGTACTTTAGACGGACAGGTGGTAAAACGCCACATGGACGAGGAAAAAGAACCTATCCTCTTCAAGCTTTCGAACGACGGTATTTGGCCTATAGTAATTGCCTATGCCGCTGGTTTAGCAAGAGAAGGGGAGCAATTTAAAGTTTATTCCCCCTCCTATTTGGCCTTTGGCAATTATGGATATCAGCAAATGGTGCTACCAAACAGTAACCTGGTTATGGAAATAAAATTTGCAGGTAAGTATTCAGAGGAAGACTTAATTGAAAGGGAAGATCAAATGATCCAAGACTACATTGCTGAAAACGACCTTGAGGGTTTTGAAAAAATAGAGGAAGGAATTTATTTTAGGTTAGTCGACCAAGGGGATGAAGAAAAAGCAAAGTCGGAAAGAGGCAAAAACGTAACCTTTGACTTTAAGCTTTTTCACTTGGGAGAAAGTAGCCCAACCATGGAGGGTGACGGATCCGGTAACCGACCTACTATAAGAGTGGGTTACGAGGAATACCTTAATTTTCTGAATATTGTTCTGGACGATCTTTATCTGGATGCCGAATTTGAGGCTATTGTACCCTCCTTTGCTGCGTTTGATCGATCCATTCAAATTATCCCCTTTGAAATCAGGGAAGACTTGGTAAATCGTGGAGAAAGTGTGGATATGGTAAGACCTTATACCCCAATTTTCTTCGAAGCTAAAATTCGAGGCATCATGTAAAAATACGGATAAGCCATTAAACCGTGTCGGTGGTTCTCAATAAGGAACCAAAGACACGGTTCTTTTTTTTTATAGGTTTACCAAAATGAATTAAAATCCGGCATTTATCATTCACAACCCAGCAAGCCGTGTAAAAACAGGAAACTCAAGTATTTTATGAATACTGATTCCAAAAACGAAAGCCCAAAAAATTGCACTTATCAACATACTCGTAAGTATCCTTTTCTTGGAAATCCCGAAAGAAGTCATAATGATAGTACCTCCAATAGGGGTGAATAAAATTGGGGTAAGGGTTGCAATACCCCAAACGCCAAACTTTCTCCATACCTTAACAATATTACGAGTTCTTTTTGTGAACCTCCTTTGGTTTTTTCGAATTTTTATCACCCAGGTATGTTTTATCCATTCCCCTAGATAGGTGAATGCAATCACGGAAGTCATCATCCCGGAAACAGTAACGATCTCAATCTCCATCAAAGAATAACCCACTGCTGCCCCCAAGGTAGGGCCTGCAATAAACTTAAATAGGCACAAGAAGTAAATGCCAATAAAGGTGAGCAGGTATTCAATCATAGGATCAAGTAGATATAGGAAGCATAAGTTAACAAAAGCAACATGCCTGCCCATCTTGAAATCTTGTAATTCCATCTCATTAGAGGAAAGAGCAAAGCAGTCATTCCCAACATCCAAAGAAAGTCAACCCTCAGAAATTCTGTCGAAACATCAATTGGCTTTACGATTGCTGTAATGCCAATGATACTTAACACATTCATCATATTGCTGCCAAGAATATTTCCAATGGCAATATCCGTTTCCTTCTTAATTGCAGCTATTACGGAGGTGGCTAATTCCGGCAAACTAGTACCCACTGCAATAATGGTCACACCAATAATCCTCTCACTTACTCCCAATTTTTGGGCAATATTTATTCCGTTTTCTACCAGTAATTCGGATCCTACGTAAAGACCTACTGTACCCACTAACAACAAGAGAATCGCGGGAAGCAAGGACTTCTTCTTTAACGAAGCATTCTCCTCCTCCGACATTTCAACTCTTCCGATTTTTTTGAAAAAGTAAAAATTGACAACGAATAAAAGTGCCACTAGTAACATTCCCTCCCATAGCCCTATGTTTCCATCCAAAGCCAGCACAAAAAACAAAAGGGAGGTGATTAGGGTGAAAGCATAATCTAATCTTAGCGTAGAGCGTGTAATAATGACGGGATACACCAAAGCGGTAATGCCCAATACAAGGGTAATATTAGAAATATTCGAACCAACCACATTTCCAACAGCTATATCACTGGTCCCCTTCAAAGCAGCAGTGATACTTACCAGTAGCTCTGGAGCAGAAGTCCCAAAAGCAACCACGGTAAGGCCAATCAATCCAGCACTCAAACCTATTTTAGAGGCAACTGCAGATGCCCCATCCACAAGCAGCTTGCCTCCGAACAGCAAAATTCCCAAACCTAATACCATCCATACGTATTCCATTGATGCCCCTCAAAGTTTAGGTCCGTAAGCTAAATCTCCAGCATCACCAAGACCTGGAATAATATAGGACTTTTCATTCAGTTTTTCGTCCACTGCGCAAAGCCAAAATTGGTGGGGAACATATGATAAATTTTCTTTGATATAGCTCAGCCCTTCAGGAGCAGCAATAACCGAAACAATATGGATTTTTGATGGAGTCCCATTCTTGAGCAAATGATTGACGCATTCCACAAAGGATTTACCAGTAGCTAGCATAGGGTCCACTAATAGTACCGTCCTTCCATCAATAGGAGGAGCAGCCATATATCCTAATGAAACCTCAACCTCTTGGAAATCCTCGTTTTCTTTTCGGAAAGCACCAATAAAACCACTGTCTGCTTTATCAAAGAAATTGAGGACTCCTTGATAAAAAGGAACGGAAGCCCTGAGCACGGAAATGATTACCGGCTGATCTTCCACCATTTCTATTGGGATTTTCAAGAATGGGGTTTCGACCATGGCGGACTGAAACTTCAAATCCTTGGAAAGCTCATAGGCCATGATTTCCCCTAACCTTTCTAAGCTTCTTCTAAATCTTAATCTATCCTTTTGCTTTTCTATATCCCGCAAATCCGCAAGGAAATGATTGGCAATGGAATTTTGACGGTTTAGTACAAACATAAGGGCAAAATACAAAAAAACCCGGTCTGAAAAGACCGGGTTTAAAATTTTTGGTGGGTGATTTCTTAATCTTGTACCTCGAAGCTTACCCTTCTTGCAAGTTGTCTTGCATCTGAAGAACGCTTGTCAACAGAAGTATCTTCACCGTATCCTTTATAAGTCATCCTAGACTCATCGATTCCAGCAGCAACTAGCAAATCATATACAGCTTTTGCTCTTCTCTCAGAAAGTTTCATGTTGTAATCTTCTGGGCCAATTTCATCAGCATATCCTTTCAATTCAACACTAACACCTGGGTTTCTCTTCATAAAGTTGGCAACGTAGTTGGCCGCAGAAGAAGAATATCCTAGTGGTTTAGAACTATCGAAGGCAAAGTAAACGTTTACATAACCGTCATTGATTGCCTTTTTCAAGTAATCCACTTCCTCTACAGTATCTTCAGGGGGACAACCGTCCAATGAAGCTGGTCCAGGAACGAAAGGACACTTGTCTAAGTGATCAGGAATGCCGTCTCCGTCAGAATCCAAAGTTCTACCGTGAGAATCTACCCTTGCACCGGCAGGAGTATTTGGCTCCTTATCAAGATAATCTGGAACTCCATCTCCATCAGAATCCTTAAGCATGTCTCTGATCTCACCGATTTGAGTGGCTAACTCTTCTTTAGTGGCATATTTGCTTTCTCTAAGATACCAGTCAGCATGGCTGCTTGCTCCCCCAAGGTAGAAGGAAAGGCCTAATGTTCCAGTCCACCAATTTGCTTTGGGTCCATAAAAACTGTAATCCAATGGGGTGATTGCAGATGCACCATCAAAAGCAACATTTTGTCTGCCATTCATGATTGTGCTGATGTCGGCATTTAAGGCGATTCTTTCAGTAAGTTTGACTTGAGCTGTCAATCCTGCTATAAAGTTATAGACATCGTCTTGGAAACCTTCCCACTCATTTTGTTGAGGGGTAACTCTTCCGATGCCAAATCCAGCATGTCCCAATAAATTCACTCTCTGAGAGAAGGTCTCCCAGTTCATGATCCTACCTAAATTGGCAACTCCTTGCAAGTTAACCCTGTAGTAGTTTGTTGAGAATTCAGGATTATTGTCTTGGCTAGCTTCACCGAAGCTGCCAAATCCGAAGTCCAGTTTAGTACCAAACTTCTCGTTAAACATGTACCTGACACCGAGATCAGCATGTCCTATGTTAAGTATTGGGGAATAGTAGCCCGGGGTCATGGGTGACATTGGCTTGTTGAATCCACCATTTACTTCAATAGACCATTTGTTGAAATCGTCATCTTGCGCTTGTGCTCCTATGGCCAAAGCGCCAACCATTAGTGTTGATAGTATTATTTTTTTCATGATAAAAAATTTTTTACAACATTCAGTGTTAGTTAAATTAATCCAGTTTTGTTTTTCGAAGTAGAATTTTCAGTTACAAATGTATGTTTTTTTACGACAATAATAAACATCTCTTCAATTTGTTTCAATAAATTAAATGTTTTAACCAAAATTCAAGAAAACTTAATCACAAATTATGCCAACTCCCGAATTATTGACTCAAATTTTACACCTAAGAAGTGTTTCAGGGGATGAGTCCCGAATAGCTTCTCAAATTTCGGAATACGTTTTCAAACGAAAATATAAATGGAAAGTTACACCTGAAATTTTTTTTGGGGATTTTTTTCAAAATAATATCATATTAAGGTTTGGAAACCCTAAAACCGCCCTTTTTGCACATATGGATACGGTAGGTTTCACGGCCAGGTACGAAAACCAGCTCGTGCCGATCGGAGGTCCTGAGGTGCAGGACGGGGACTGGATAGAAGGTCAGGATGAAATAGGAGAAATAAAATGTCAGGTCTTCGTCAAGGACGGTAATCTCTTCCACAATTTCCCCCGTGCAATTCAGGTGGGTACCCTACTTTCCTATGCACAACAAGTCCATGATAATGGGGATTCTTTACAAGCAGCCTACCTGGATAACAGGATAGGGGTGTATGCAGCACTTAAGATTTGTGAGGAGTTAGAGAATGGCTTGGTGGTCTTCAGCACCTACGAAGAACATGGCGGAGGATCCATTCCACTTTTGTCGAAGTTCATTTACGAAAAATGGCAGATAAGTCAGGCCTTGATTGCGGACATTACATGGGTTACCGATGGAGTTCACCCTGGCAAAGGAGTGGTCATTTCTTTAAGAGACAGTTATATCCCCCGAAAAAGTTATCTAGACCGTATCCTTAAACTGGCACAATGCAGTGGAGTCCCTTTCCAACTAGAGGTTGAGGCACATGGGGGTTCTGACGGAAGGGAATTACAGCTTTGCCCCTATCCCATTGATTGGTGTTTTGTCGGTGCCCCTGAAGAAAACACCCATTCCCCCCGGGAAAAGGTGAATTGGAATGATATAAATGCTATGGTAGACCTCCACCTCTATCTAATGAGGCACCTTTGAGCAAGGGAGATTATAAATTAATGCATTATTGCCTATATTTGTGAAGGCCTTCTGAAACTAGGCTTTTTTCATTTTATGGCATGATAACAATTCAGGACAAAAAATTCACACCTTTTATAGACGCAGAAAAGATCCAACAAAGGGTCAGGGGAATTGCCGATCAGATAAGCTTAGATTACCAAGATAAGCAACCTTTATTACTCTGTGTGCTGAATGGTGCATTCATTTTCATTGGGGATCTGGCAAAAGCCCTAAGGGTTCCCGCTGAATTCGCCTTCATAAGGTTAGCTTCTTACAAGGGCACAAAATCCACAGGAAAGGTGTCTATAAAAATGGAATTGGAACAAGAAATAGAAGGAAGGCACCTTATTGTAGTGGAAGATATCGTGGATACAGGCAAGAGCATGAATATGCTTTTGGAAGAATTGAAAAAGCGGCATCCTGAGAGTATAGCCTTGGCAAGTTTGTTGGCAAAGCCAGACGCAACTATCCTACCTGTACACATTGATTATCTAGGTTTTGAAATCCCAAACAAGTTTGTGGTCGGGTACGGGTTGGATATTGACGGGTATGGCCGAAATTTGCCTGAAATTTATCAAGTAATCGACTAATTAACGTAACATATTAAATAAAAACATGCTTAACATCGTATTATTTGGCCCTCCAGGTGCCGGAAAAGGCACCCAAAGTGAAAAAATGATCCAGAAATATGGTATCGAACATATTTCCACTGGGGATCTTTTCAGAAAACACCTAGGAGAAGGAACAGAGCTGGGTAAACTAGCTAAAAAATACATGGATGAGGGCAATTTAGTGCCCGATGAAGTAGTCATTGGAATGGTTGACGAAAGGATCAAGTCCAGTAAAGACTCGGAAGGATTTATTTTTGACGGGTTTCCCAGGACTGTAGCACAAGCCGAGGCTTTAGATGAGCTCCTTAATTCCAAAGGACTAGGAATATCCGGAATGATTTCCCTGGAGGTGCCCGAGGATGAATTGAGGAAAAGGATAAAGGAAAGAGGGAAGACTTCCGGAAGGACAGACGACCAGGATGACAAAAAAGTGGACAACCGGATAAGGGTTTACAAGGAAGAAACCATGCCAGTGGCTCAATATTACCAAAAGCAGGGGAAATTGACCAAAATCGATGGAGTCGGAAGCATAGAAGAGATATTTTCTGCTATTTGCGAGGTAGTGGATAATTATTGATAGTCTGGATAATTTACTAAATTTGCAACATGAGAACTTGGCTAAGCAAAATGCTTAGCCAAGTTTGTTTTTAAGGATATGGCTGAATCAAATTTCATAGATTACGTTAAATTTTGCTCCAGATCAGGTGCCGGTGGGAGCGGATCGGTGCATTTCAGACGTGAAAAGCATGTGCCAAAAGGTGGACCTGATGGTGGTGACGGTGGTAGAGGTGGCCATATCATACTAAGGGGAAATGCACAGCTGTGGACCTTGCTTCACCTGAAATACAAAAAACATGTTATCGCAGAACATGGAAAATCTGGAGAAGGTGGACGAAGAAAAGGCACCAACGGAAAGGATGTGATCTTAGAAGTGCCACTTGGAACTGTAGCCAAGGAAGCTGAAACAGGTATAATAAGGTGTGAGATAACCCAAGAAGGGGAAGAGTTTGTCTTGACTCAGGGCGGACAGGGAGGATTGGGAAACGACCATTTTAAGACCTCCACCAATCAGGCGCCCAGATACGCTCAACCAGGGGAGGATGGCATTGAAGAATGGGTTATTCTGGAACTAAAACTCTTGGCTGATGTTGGGTTAGTAGGTTTTCCCAATGCCGGGAAATCCACCCTGCTTTCCAGTCTTTCTGCCGCAAGGCCTGAAATAGGAAACTACCCTTTCACTACCCTAGTGCCCAACTTAGGGGTGATTGCATATAGAGATGAATTATCCTTTGTCATGGCCGACATACCAGGGATTATTGAAGGAGCAGCAGAAGGGAAGGGTCTTGGCTTAAGGTTCTTGAGACATATTGAGCGAAATTCTATTTTGCTCTTTTTGGTTCCCGCCGACACAAAGCATATTCTTAAGGAGTATCGGATTCTTTTAAAGGAACTGGAAAAATATAATCCCGAACT
Organism: Pleomorphovibrio marinus; assembly: GCF_003347495.1. Classification (GTDB taxonomy): domain Bacteria; phylum Bacteroidota; class Bacteroidia; order Cytophagales; family Cyclobacteriaceae; genus Pleomorphovibrio; species Pleomorphovibrio marinus. Next base: position 68,861 of record NZ_QCXY01000006.1, on the reverse strand, counting down.
ACTGGATAAAAAAAGAATCTTGGCCATATCGAAATCCGATTTGTTGGATGAGGAATTAATGGAAGCTCTAAAGGAGGAACTCCCCAGGGATGTTCCCTACCTGTTCATTTCTGCAGTTTCAGGCTTCCAATTAGACAGGTTGAAAGATCTTATCTGGAAAACATTGCAGGAATAATGTCAGATTGTCAGGGTATTTGAGTATGGCAAATTAATTGAGACAAGAAATTAGACTTTTAAATGCACCAGAAATATGGCAGAAGAAAAAGAAAAGGTAAAAGAAACGGAAGAGCAAACGCTAGACACTGCAGGTGATCAGCCTCAGGATTCTTCGGAGGGATTCGAAACTACAGGAGCAAAAGGGGACAAAAACCAAGAAAAAGAAGATAAGCCACAAAGTAAGGAGGAAAAACTACTGGTTGAAAACCAGGAGCTAAAGGAGAAGCACCTGCGTCTGTATTCCGAATTTGAAAACTATCGCAGAAGGACTGCCAAGGAAAGGCTCGATTTGATCAGTACGGCATCCGAAGAGGTGATCAAAGATTTGCTCCCCATATTGGATGACTTCGAACGTTCCTTCAAGGCTGGTACCACCGGCGAAAACACGGAGGCACAACAAGAAGAAGGAGTTAAGTTGATCTATCACAAGATGGTTAAAATCCTAGCTTCCAAAGGGCTTAAGCCAATGGAAGGGTTGGTAGGAGAACCTTTTGATGCCGAAAAACAAGAAGCAATAACCCAAATTCCCGCCCCAAGTGATAATTTAAAAGGTAAAATAGTGGATGTAGTGGAGCAAGGGTATTTATTGGGCGACAAGGTGGTCCGCTATGCTAAAGTCGTGATCGGAAAATAAAAATTATGGCAAAGAGAGATTACTATGAAGTGCTTGGTGTATCCAAAAGCGCCTCTCCAGAAGAAATTAAAAAGGCCTACCGTAAGCTGGCCTTAAAACACCATCCGGACAAAAACCCGGGTGACGCAAGTGCAGAGGACAAATTTAAAGAGGCTGCTGAAGCCTACGAAGTGCTCAGCAACGAGGAGAAGCGCGCGCGTTACGACCGTTTTGGCCATCAGGGTGTGAGCGGTAACGGCGGCTTTGGAGGCGGCAGCATGAATATGGAGGATATATTCAGCCAATTCGGGGATATCTTCGGAGACAGCGGCTTCGGTTCCTTCTTTGGTGGAGGCGGAGGTTCGCGTAGGACCAAAAAGGGCACCAACCTAAGGGTAAAGCTCAAATTGAACCTAAAAGAAGTTGCAAACGGCGTAGAAAAAAAGATCAAGGTAAAGCGGCACCTAATTGCCGAGGGAGTGACCTTTAAAAATTGCACAACCTGCCAAGGTACCGGCCAGGTAAAAAAAGTGGTCAATACCATGCTCGGCCAGATGGTCTCTGCCAGTACCTGTCCCAGTTGTGGTGGCAGTGGCCAGATTGTGGATAAAAAACCTCAGGGAGCCGATGCCCAGGGTTTGGTAATAAAAGAAGAAATCATCCCTATAAACATCCCAGGAGGAGTTGGAGATGGGATGCAACTCAGTCTTTCAGGCAAAGGAAACGAGATTCCCGGCGGTATAGCTGGAGATTTGTTGATTGTCATTGAAGAAATTGAGGACGATGTTTTAATGCGTGATGGCAACAACGTAGTTTTTGACCTTTACGTGAGTTTTGTGGATGCTGCATTAGGCACCACCCTTGAAGTCCCCACTATTGATGGAAAGGTTAAAATAAAACTTGACCCAGGTACCCAAGGTGGAAAAGTGCTCAGGCTTAAAGGCAAGGGCATACAGGAACTTAATGGTTACGGAAAAGGGGATCAGCTTATTCACGTGAATGTTTGGACACCGAAACAACTCAATAAAGAGGAAAGGGAAAAGCTGGAGTCCCTTAGGAATTCAGAAAATTTCAGGCCAGATCCTGGCAAATCCGAAAAAAGTATTTTCGATAAAGTGAAGGAATTCTTTTAGAAGGAAGTCGGGGTAAAATCCCGACTTTTTCTTTTTAAAAGAAAACCTTTTACACCTGTCCACGTAACTTAACCGTATGCTTAAAAAGATCATCCTTTTGCTGTTTTGTGGTATCACAACACTGTCACTAGAAGCAGATGCCCAAATCACTAGACAGTTTACGGTTGAAGAAAAAGAAGGATATGGTTTAGTATGCTTTAATTTTTCATCCTATAAAGGCATATCCACCTTGAAAAGGGAATTCATCGGCCACCCTATTAGCGCAAATGCCAGCCTAGGAAAAATCAATATACTTCCTTCTTTCTCTCATGAGATAGTAGATGGTGTGCTATTTGCCAATCTAGAGCATAAAAATGTGGAATCTGAAAGCCTAGGGAGAACCCTAAGCTACAGGCTTTTTTCAAACAGCAACCCAGATTTTGATCATGCCTGGGACATCGGTTTGGACGGCAACTACCTCTATGATTTGAACTTGCATTTTGGAATAGGTCAGGCCAACTTGGATTTTTCCCATCTGCCTGTATCGAATTGCAAAATAAAGACTGCGTCAGCTGACGTCTATCTGGAATATGGCAGTAAAATGCCAAATACGGTAAATATGGATACCCTTATGGTTGCCATCCACATGGGTTCCCTGTATGCAGATAACCTTCAACTATCCAATGCCAAAACGGTGTTGTTTGATGTCAGTTATGGCTCTGTTAACTTATCCTTTTCTGACCTGATGGCCGGCACAAGTAGCATTTCTACCGTAGTAGGCGCTGGTTCTGTCAATATTCAGCTTCCCGAACAGGATCTTCCTTATCTGGTGAAAATTAAATCGACTGCCATGTGCAGAACAAAAATACCCTCCTATCTGAAAGAAATTGGTGATAAAACCTACGTTAGCAGAGGATATGATGCGGATGCCAAAAATCTAATGACTTTTTTGATAGATGTTTCCGTAGGTTCAGTATCTTTGAAATAAATGCAGGAAATGCATTCCCAACCTGGTCCTGTACTTTTAATAAAAACCATAAACCCTTGTGCATTTTAAAGATTGAGTCCCTTAATAAACGCTATGGCCATCATGTTGCATTGAGAGATTTTCATCTGGCTGTCCCTCAAGGAACAGTCTTTGGTCTTTTGGGGCCAAACGGAGCGGGAAAAACCACCCTGATCCGGATCGTGAACCAAATCATAGACCAAGACTCTGGAAGCATATGGATAAACGGGGAGTCCCTCAAGTTGAGCCATGTAAGAAACATAGGTTATCTTCCCGAGGAGCGAGGTCTCTACAAAGCCATGAAGGTAGAAGACCAACTCCTTTATTTTGCGCAAATTAAGGGACTGGAAGCCCGTGCGGCAGCCAGCAAGATACACCTTTGGTTGGAAAAACTTAGCCTGATTCCCTGGAAGTCAAAAAAGATAGAGGAGCTTTCCAAAGGGATGGCACAGAAGGTTCAATTTATAGCCACCGTAATTCATGAACCCAAACTGCTCATCCTCGATGAGCCATTTTCTGGATTCGATCCCGTAAATGCAGAAATCATAAAAAATGAAATCCTCGAACTGAAAAACAAAGGAACAACCATTATCCTTTCCACCCATAGAATGGAATCCGTAGAACTACTTTGCGACCATATTGCTATGATCAATAAGGCGGACAAGATCTTGGATGGTCCAGTAAAGGAGATCAAAAAAAATGCTAAAATGCATAGGTACAGGGTAAAGCTGGTACCAAATCCTGGTATGGTATTACCCTCTTTCGAACATTATAAACAAGAAGAAGATCATGTGTCTTTTACTGTGGCCTTAGAGGGAAAAGCCCCCAATGAGGTCATCAGTGAATTGATGGATTACGGAGAGGTGCACTGTTTTGAGGAAATTATTCCAAGCATCGAAGAAATTTTTATTCAGAAAATCAACGAAAGCCATGGCTAACAAAATTTTCTTGGTCATAAAAAGGGAATACCTGGCAAGGGTAAAAAGGCGGTCCTTCATTGTGGCTACCATCATTACCCCATTGATTTTCCCCTCGATTTTGGGGGTGTTTTTGTGGATTGCCCTAAGCGACATGCCCCTTGAAGGCTCAAAAATCATAGAAGTGGTGGACGAGAACAGAACCTTTATGTTGGAAAGTAACGAAATGTTTGTTTTTTCATACAGGGGGCTGGACAGAGAAGAGGCCAGGGAACAAGTGGTACAAGGCAACAGGTATGGCTACTTGTATATCCCAGACCTTGATGTGAATAGACCTTTAGGCATCACCTTTTATTCCGTAGAACCACCCGGGCTTTCTATGATCGGAAACCTGGAGGCTGCCATCCAAAAGAAGCTGGAAGAAATTAAGTTATTTGCATCGGGAATAGATCCGGAAGTTTTATCAGACCTAAAAACCCCAGTAAATATCAAGGCTATGAGATTGGCCATAGGAGGGGGTGAAACCGTTTCAAATACGGTGGTGAACTATGGTGTGGGCTTTATTGCAGGGATACTTATCTACACCTTTATCTTCGTCTATGGAAACCAAATCATGCAAGGAGTGATAGAAGAGAAATCTTCCAGGATCATAGAAATATTGGTGTCCTCGCTTAAACCATTCCAATTGATGATGGGTAAAATAATTGGTATAGGTGCCGTTGGCCTCACCCAATTTCTCATCTGGATTATCTTAATAGGCCTAGTATCCTCCCTAGTCATGGGGTATTTTGGCTTGCAAATGCCCCAGCAGCAGCTATTAGAAATGTCTGGGTCGGAAATGGCCAACTGGCAAAACGAAAACACCCAGCTATTCGAAATCATGGAATTGATTCAAGGAATTGACTTTTATACCTTGATCTTTTCGTTTTTGATCTACTTCGTTGGGGGTTATCTCCTTTATGGTGCTTTTTTCGCAGCAATAGGTGCCGCTGTGGACAATCCCTCGGATGCTCAACAATTTATGTTTCCGGTTACTATCCCCTTATTAATGGCCTACATGGGCTTGTTTATTTTCGTTTTGGACGATCCCAATAGCAATGCTTCCTACTGGCTTTCCATCATTCCATTTACCTCTCCTGTAGCCATGATGGGTAGAGTCAGTTATGGCGTGCCCTGGATAGAACTGGCCCTTTCCATATCCCTGTTGACCTCTGGGTTTCTGTTTACCACATGGGCAGCGGGCAAGATCTATCGCATAGGAATATTGGTCCACGGCTCTAAAGTAAGCTATAAGACACTTTGGAAATGGATCAAGCAAAACTAACCTCTCTTTTTGTCCATTTGGGTACAATATTAAGTCCACATGCCAGTTTTATGTTGGAATGTTGAAATTGGTTAACTTGCAAGATCTCCTGGTTTGTGCCAGGCTAACCCAAAAATCCAACGTATTCCCCAATGAAGAATAAAATTCAAGACCTAGCCACTTTAGACCTGTACCAAAACAGGGCTAAAGTGAAATGGGTAATATTTGGCTTTTCTTTAATTATCGGTATTGGTTCGATCTATTATACCAATACCCTAGTGGAAGAACTGAAGATTAGAGAAAGAAGACAGGTTGACTTGTACGCTGCTGCTTTGGAATACGCTTCCACCAATACCGAAAACCTTACCTTCGTGTTTCAAGTAATCATTCAGGAAAACCGTTCCATCCCTGTAATCACCACGGATGCCAATGGTAATCCTTTGGAACATAAAAATATCAAATTCAAAAAAAACAGTAGTGAGGATGAAAAAGAAGCCCAGCTAAGGGCGGAGCTGGAGGAAATGAGGGCGGTTTACGAACCCATCAAACTACTGGATGACATGCACATCTATTACAAGAACTCGGAGCTGCTCACCCGGTTGAAGTATTATCCCTACGTGCAGCTTTCCGTGATCCTTGTGTTTGGCATCTTGGCATATGCCCTTTTCAACCAGTCAAAGGTAGCCGAGCAAAACCGGCTCTGGGCAGGATTAACCAAAGAAACCGCCCACCAGTTGGGCACCCCTTTGGCATCCCTTATGGCATGGATCGATTACTTTAAAAATTCCCCTGTTTGGGAAGAAAACAAGGAAGTAATCATGGAATTGGACAAGGATGTAAACAAACTCAAAATCATCACGGAACGATTCAGCAATATTGGCTCAACACCGGTCATTAAATCCGAAAATGTGTTTCAGTGTGTGGAGGAGACCATCTCTTATCTCAGACCCAGGATTTCCAGCAAGGTGAGTATTAATTTAAACTCACATGCAGAAGACATCTTCGCCATGATCAACCGTCCCCTCTTCGAGTGGGTGATCGAAAACATTTGCAAAAATGCCGTAGATGCAATGAAAGGGCAAGGTGCCATCTATATCGACATCGTAAAAGAAAGTGAAAAGTTCGTACTGGTGGATATCAGCGACACCGGAAAAGGAATGGAGAAAAAAATGTACAAAAAAGTCTTCATCCCCGGGTTTACAACGCGGAAACGGGGTTGGGGATTGGGACTGACCCTCGCCAAAAGGATCATAGAAGGTTATCATAAAGGCAGGGTATTTGTGAACCATTCTGAACTTGGAAAGGGGACTACTTTCCGTATCGTTCTCCAAGCACCCAAAGAGCAAGCGACGGAAAGCGAACCTCTTGGAAGCATGCAGCCTAGCCTTTAACAAAGACACTTTTGATTAACTTGGACAAGAAAGTTGTGACTCCTCCTAACCATTGAACCTGATTTTTTCCTTACACTAATTCCCTTTAAACTTCAGGGTCGAATATATCTTCATAGTGATCGGAGCGGTGCAGGATACCCCCGCTCTGCTCGTAGAAGCTGTTGTCAATGGGATACACCCCGTCTTTGGTTCGCACCCAGGTTCCCTCGGATTTGGGATGGTAAGAAACCATCTTTTCCCAGTTTTTATAGTACTGATGGCCGTTGGTTTCTTGCAAGCCCAGGTTCATATCAGGAAAAGCTGGTAATCGTGCGGCCACATTCTTGTTCCAATCTACCAAAATAGGATTTACCGTTAGATCCGCACAAAAGCAAGGCACCCCCCTTTCAGTAGCTGCCTGGGCGATTTTCATGGTCATGGTTAGCGTTTTGGCAATGGCCTTCACCGCTATCGCCGTGTACCCCTGGTCTATTCGTGAGAGGGCGTCCTCCACCGTATGGGCACTTTCATCGGCAGCAACCCTTATCCCCAGGTCACCTACATAGGTTTCATTTTCTTCCCCAAAAGGTTCTTCAATCACTGCTATTTGATCAAAAGCCCCTATCTTTTTCGCATGATCCAAGAACCGCTCAAGGGTCTCTTTCTTTTCATACCGTTCATTGGCATCAAAATAATAGGGTATCTTCCCGTTTTCGGTGTAGGGCGTTTCGTAATGACCTATCGCCTTGTGCACGCCTTCCATAAAGGCCATGTCCTTTTCCAACATCTCCTTCTGGGTACCCGCTGATCCGGTCTTGAGTTTCATGATAAAGTGCCCCCTGTCGGCAGCAGCCTTTACCTCTTCTACCTTAGCCCCCACACTAAAGGAGGGGATACTGGCCACTTTGTCATGCCTGGCAGAAAGCCCCTTGCTGTAAGCCTCCGGTATCAAGTCGTCAAACTTGCTGAGCCCATTTTCATCTGCATAAAGTAACCAGATGGCATTATCCACAGGCACTAGGGCGTTGAGGGCAAAGGTCTTTTTGAGATCGGATATTCCTGTGATTTTTTTACCATACTCCCATACCTCTGGCAATAGCTCCTCCAATACCTTGACGGGGTCCTCAAAGGAATGTCCCTTTAACAACTGAACAGCTCTCTCTGTCATAGCATACATTAAGGCATTGCCCCCGTTGGTGGAATGAGCGGCAAATACCCGCTGGTCAGACCAGAGGGTTCCTTGTGTCCCAATCCCTATCCGATGAATCCCTGATCCTGCTCTAAGATATGCCAGGGTTTGCCAGGCTTCTGTGATAGCACTGCCCTTAAACCGATATGGAATCAGAGGTTCCCTTTCAAAGTTGGTATCAACGTCTTCTATGGTGATCTTTTTCATGGTGTTTTTCTTTTGGAGTTGAGTGGCCGAAAAAACAGGGGATATACCAAGTGTGCCTATGGCTGCTAAAGCTCCTGATTTTTTGATGAAGGACCTTCTATCCAGTCCAATGCTAACCTTGGATATGCGTTTGTTATTCTTCATTTGAATTGGGGATTTTATTAAGGGTGTACCATGCTTCGCCTGACCATAATGGTTTATCGTGTTCATTGAGAATATTTTCAGACAAAAGAAAGTAAACCACGTGTTCTTCTCTTAATCCAGGAATTACTAACCTACACTTTTTACGATCCTCGGACAATTCAATCTCCTCCGGAAATAGGTCAGTAAGGTCTTTTTTGGGTCCACCATAGGAGGAGGTTGGCTCATACCACCATTGTTGAACTAGGAGGTCCTCCTTGGTAATTCCCCTTTTTGAAAGGGGTTCCGTAAATTCGATCTCAAACCCGTCCTTTTTAGCCCTTACTGCCAACATCTCAAAGGTGGGCTTACCGTTATAGGTTATCTTTTCCAAGCCATACTGGTTCTCCTTCCAACTCCAGCCTCCCACCATGCCGACTTCCCCTACATATAAGGCCTCATCTGGCCCCCAAGCTAGTCGGTTGACACCAGCGGAAAAGCCTTGAGAAAAACGAAAAACTACACCTTGGTAGATTCCATTGATTTTCTCCAGAAAATCTCTCTTTATCCCTCCATGGGTGACATCACCATGCAGCATCTGTCCTTTATAAGGACCATCTTTCATCAAGATGGGTTCTGAAGGGGAATTGCCAATCTCCGCATCAGGTAACCAAATTGCAGGAGGCACCATTTCCGGAATTTCTTTTAGAGAATCAGGAACTCCCCAGGCCATACCATTGTAGGCACCTTCTTTCACGTGAATCAGCTTATTGCCAGGAAGCCACTGCCCCTGATTGTCTGTGACAAACAGTTCACCATCCACTCCTTTCCCTATTCCATTGGGCGTCCTTAGCCCATAATCCAGGCCCCTGTAGCTCCCATCCTTGCCTATCTCCAGTGTCCTTCCCCTGTCGGGATGCTGCTTCTGATGGGACATCAGTCGCATGGCCATGGAGGTGGTGATGTAAAATTTGTCCTTATCGTGTACCAGGCCAAAGGCAAATTCATGAAAATCATCCGTTACCCCCCAAGCATCAGACACCACCCTGTATTCGTCAATGATATCATCTCCATCCGTATCCACCAAGTGGGTCAACTCGTGCTTTTGGAGCACATAAATTTCCCCATCCACCACTTCTAGCCCTAATGGTTCTGCCAGTCCTTCCGCAATGCGTTTGATTTGGATTTGAGTGGTATCCCCCTCTTGTACCCCATCCAATAAATATACCCCACCTATACGGTCCCATGTGGATACCAACAAGCGCCCATCGGGCAGAAAAGCAATGGCTCCTACCCGAGGTTTAAAATCCCCAAAATGAAGGGTCTGGATATTATAACTGGGGTGCAAGCCCTCCAAAGCCACCCCAAAACCAGGTTTCCTAAGGTTCTCCTCTTTCAAGGATGCATTTTGGATGGGAGCTGAACCAGTGGATTGCTTCGCTTCGGCCGGCTTTAAGGAATAAATATAATCCAACATGGGCCGGATGTCACTTTCACTTAATTCCGGGTGTTCGTTCATGGGGATTTCTCCCCAGACTCCTGCCCCACCTTCCTGAATTTTTTTTGTGAGGTAGGAACTGAATTTCTTTTTATCCGGATATTTGGCAGCAATCTCCTCAAAGGAGGGGCCTACCATTTTATGGTGCTCCTCATGGCAGGTATAGCAATCACTCATTTCCATCTTTAGTATCCCCAAGTGGTCATACTTGTCTCCAAGGGATGGAGGCTCCTGCTCTGGGAGCGATGCAAAATAGGTTCTTAAAACCTGCTCCCCTGTTTCTTCCCATTGCTGACAATCCACTTCCGAACACAAATGCAGCGTATACCCATCGGGTAAATCCTTTATATTAATCCTGCGTTCCAAACCCGGTTTGCCCTCCCTGCTTCTCACGAATTCCGGTTGCTCTTCAATGCGTGCCCTACTTCCATCTTCGAGACTGGCCTCATAGGAAATGAAAATTTGATTATCCCTAATACGGTAACCTTTGTATTGCCAGGATACGGCCACCTCTACTCCCTCTTTAGTGATTCTCCATCGGTTGTAAAGCTCCTTATCCTCCAAATAGGAAGTGCCCCAACTGGTTGGCTGAATGTTTTTTTTGTTGGTATAAACTGTACCTTCCAACAGCACCCCACCCTTCCAAACCTTATAAAGTTGTGGTTTGGCCAGGTCATAGGCCACGTAGCAGGCAGAGTCAAGTGCAAGGGTGAGCATTCTTGGTTTTTTATCCAATACGGACCTAAAGGCCCAGGGGTCCAGTGGCCTCTCGATTTCTGCTTTTGGTTGACAAGAAGCTATCCCAATCCATACCACTAAGCTTTTCAGCAAAAGGTATTTGCTTTTCGAAATAAAGGAAACGAAATAGTCCTGTGTTTTCATATGATTATAATTTGTTTTTTAAAGGCCATATGGAATCTCGCAGTCTATAATCATCCCAGTGTGTGACGTGCTCGTCATGCTCGATTTCATATGTTTATAATTTCTTTTCAGCGGTCATATAGCCTGCCCCTGCCTGCCCCGAACTCAATTCGGGGAACTTGCTTCGGGGGAATCTCACTTTGATAATCATCCCTACCATTGATATATTACTTTAAATCAAATAATTTATTGATTAAATACAAATTTTTAAAGCTACTACGCTGCGAACGTTGAGAATTCGTTGCGCCCCCCTGAAAAAACTCAGGGCAGGGCTGCGAGAAACTAAATGTCATTTCCTTTCTGTAAATGCCAATTTTTAATACTCTGTGTGAGGTTCTCCTCATGCCTGACTGCCGTCCTTTAGGCAGGCTAGATTTCACAATTTGCTTTTAAAACGGCCCCTTTGCAGTGGTCTGCATGGCAGCCTCCCCTCCTGGCATTTCTCCCCGAACTTTTTCGGTATCGAGAGGTTTGCCGGTTTCCTTATCGTACCAATCTGGGGTTAAATTCTCCGGATGGGTATCCTTAGTATCCTCGATCCAGATTTTCATGGCCTCCCTTAATTGTTCCAAAGCCTCCATGTGACCTGGATGCGAACCCAGGTTCAATAACTGCTCTCCATCTGATGTGACTAGGTAGAGTTCCTCGTAAGGTCTAGGGTGAAGAAAGATATCGGCTTGGGCAGGAGAAAGTCTTCCCTTATCCCTTAAATCCTTAAGATCTTCATAAGAGGGGCTTGCATTGGAATCCGCCGGGCCATTGTTGCTAAGGCTAGGCCTTAAGTTCAACACATACAAATGGTCCTTTGTACGTACCATCCTCTCCAATGCCTCATGGTCATGCCAATTATGCTCTGCGAACACATACTTCCTAAATGCTTTCTCAGGTTTTTCAAAAAGCGAAGCGAAGCTCTTTCCCTGAAAACTATCCGGAACTTTTACTTCTGCCAAGTCCAGGAAGGTGGGGGCAATATCGATACTGCTTATCATACTTTCGGATAAAGAAGCGGATTTTTTAATGCCCGCTGGCCATTTGGCCACAAAAGGAGACTTAATCCCACTATCGTACATTCTGGTTTTGCTTCTGGGAAAAGGCCTTCCATTATCCGATATCACCATGATTAGGGTATTTTCTAGTACCCCCTGGCGCTGAAGTTCCTTTTCCACCTCCCCAATATAATGATCAAAGCGTTTTATCTCGTCGTAGTATTGGGCAAGATCTGTTTTGGTGGCACTGGCATTGGCCAAATAGACCGGTGGGGATATCTGCGCAGGATCGTGGGTACCTGAAAATTCATTGGGTCCCCACGGCCTATGAGCATCCAATGCAGCAAGCCATAGAAAAAACGGTTTATCCTTAGGCCTATCCTTCAGGGTTGGCACCCACATTTCCTCCCCTCCATCACCTATGCCCTCCTTGTCATGGATCACGTCAAAGCCCCTTCTAGCTGCCTCTCCCATATGCCATTTTCCTGACTGTGCGGTAAAGTAGCCTGCTTGCTGGAGTAGTTCTGGAAATATGGAAATGGACTCCGGAAGAGGGGTATGCAATTCAGCAGCCCCTGTATTATGGGGGTATCTACCGGAAATTATACTGCTTCGGCTGGGGCTACAAGAACTGGTAGTCAGGTAGAAATTATCGAACCTAATTCCTTCAGTTGCCATCCTGTCAATGACGGGTGATTGTACCACTGTGTGCCCATAGCAGCCCAAATCGTCCCATCCAATATCGTCCGCAATGATCAATATGATATTAGGTCTTCCGGTTTGTGCTACAGCAGCACTCAGGGAAAATACTACGGCCAGAAAATTCAAGAACAAACTAAGTATTTTCATTTGAAATCTGGTTCAAAATCGGTTGCGTTTACCCATCCGGGCGTTAGTTCTTCCCCTTCCATATATCTTTCAAAGAAATTCACACTATTAGAATCGGCATAGGGATACTCGTCGAAAACATGACCCTTACCAAACATACGGGGATCACCTTGTTTTTCCAGTTCTTCAAAAAGCAGCCTTTTCAGGTTATCTTTCCTTTCCTGGTGTTCGGCATGCAAAGCCAGGTTTTGCATGCAATCTCTATCCTCTTTCACTAGGTATAATTCCTCCTGAGGTCTTTTGCCAAAGGAGCCTTCCCAAAAGTGGCGCATCCCATCCTCCCTTCTGCTGTTGAGCACTACAGTTTTTGTGGGGCTACCATCTGTATTCAAATAGCCGGTCTGAGGATTTCCTGCGGGCCAACGTTCCGTTTCAAAATTATGGAGATAAATATAATCATCTGAAATGATGCCCCTGATCGGGTAACCCACATCATTAGGCCTCCCAACATCGTGTCTCTCCTGCCCTATCAAAACCACATTTCTATTTGCATCCACCCTACCCTCTTCCTCGGTATAAAATAGATCGGCAAAGCTCTTTCCTTCCATAGTGGGCATTCCTGCATCATCGGGGTCTATTTCTGCCAATTCCAAAAACGTGGGGGCAAAATCGATGAAACTGATATAGTCATCTATCACCCTTCCGGGGTTTTTTATGCCAGCCGGCCACATGATGGCCAAGGGCAGGTGATGAGAATACAGATAAGCATTCCCCTTGGCTTTTGGAAAAGGCATTCCGTTGTCGGAAGTGATGACAATAATCGTATTTTCCAGTTCTCCCCTTTCCTCAAGGATTTCAATCATCCTTTCTAAATGTTGGTCAAAGTATTCAATTTCAAATGCATAATCCAACATGTCATGCCTTACAGAATCCACATCCGGCCAAAATGCAGGAACCCTTTCAATATCGGTAATTCTTTTACCTCCCTTTTTAACCCCTGACTGGAATTCGTAAGCTCTGTGGGGTTCAGTACATCCATACCAAAAATAAAAGGGTTCATCCCCTTCCCTGGCGGCTAGAAAATCCTCAAAATTGGCTGCGTAATCATTTTTATTAATACTGGATGTTGGGGGTGTAGTGGTTCTCTTTGAATAGGCCTTACCTGTTAGCTCCCTCCTTTTGCCATCTATTTCACCGGGGTTGCCGGGTGCCCATCCCTTACCCGTAAAACCGGTATGGTATCCGGCATCGGTGAGGATTTCCATGAAGGACTTAAACTTCTCCGGGAAAAAAGGAACGTGGTTTGCGGCTTCTTCTAGTTGCCAGGAATTCCTGCCTGTCAGTATGGTGGATCGACTGGGGGAGCATTTTGCATTTGGGGTAAAAGCCTTCATAAATAGCAAACCTTCCTGAGCTACCCGGTCAAATGCAGGAGTATTTACCCAAGTGGTTCCATATGCCCCTTTATGGGGAAAAGAAGCATCATCCGAAATGGCAAAAAGGATATTGGGTTTTTTTGGAGGATCTGACTCGGTTTCACAACCGAACAAGCATGCGCAAACCAATAGAGGGGAAAGCAGGTTTTTTGGGTTTATCATTTTGTATTGAGAGTTAAATCCTTACTCAGAGGAAACGCAGCGAAATCCGGTATGTTCCAATCCAGTGTCGGGAGAGGATTTCATCTTGGCACTTACCCTATATCCTTCGCAATAGCTAACGTTGCAAAGAAATGATCCCCCTTTGACCACTTTCTTGGGTACCGTAGGTTCTTGAGGATCATAACTCTGGGAAGGGCCTTTGGGGTTTTCAAGTAGCTCCTCCTTGATACTTGCATAGTAACCTTCGTGGTACCAATCTGCTGTCCATTCCCAAACGTTTCCAGCCATGTCATACAGTCCAAAAGGATTTGCTGTAAAAGACCTGACCGGAGCCAAGCCCTGAAACCCATCTTTGCCTGTATCTTCTACTGGAAATTCCCCTTGCCAAATATTGGCCATAAACCCTGCGCTTTCCACAGGGTCATTGCCCCAGGGAAAGGACTTTTCTTCCATCCCTCCCCTAGCGGCGTATTCCCACTCCGCTTCCGTGGGAAGCCTTTTTCCTGCCCAATTGGCATAAGCCACAGCATCCTCCCATGCGATATGCACCACGGGTAAATCTTCTTTGCCTTCAATACTGCTCCCTGGTCCTTGAGGATATCTCCAATTCGCCCCAGGAGTCCAGTCCCACCATTGGGCGGCGTTGTTGAGGTTCACCCGCCTATCCGGAGGAGTAAAGGTCAAGGATGCAGCCACCATTACCTCATCCGGTGGCTTGGGGGTTCCGGGGGGCAACTGTTTTTTGATTTCTTCCCAGTCGGGTTTTTGTTCGGCAATGGTGACATATCCAGTGGCATCCACAAAAGCAGCAAATTGGGCATTAGTTACTTCTGTTTCATCCATCCAAAAGCCATCTACCTTTACCCTGTGAGCGGGTAACTCATCTTTTCTGCCCCTATCATCAGTGGATCCCATCATAAACTCTCCTCCCTCGATCCAAACCATATTTTCGTGAGAGACGGGTACTTTTTCCTTGGTCTCCTCCTTATCCGTCATCGATCTGCTACCAAAGCGGTCCGGAATATTTTCATGACAGGATACCAAATCTTCTTCAGCAAGGCTTCCTGTATCTTTGTTATCATTATCATTTTTTGTGGCGCAGGCAGAAAGGGACAGGTAAACACCCAATACATACCATGCGGAACCTTTCATTCTTATCATATACTTGATTCTTTTCAACTTCCAAAATAGAAAACATTCCCCTAACGCCCTAAACAAGGCGAAAATTTTATATTAATGGAAAGGTACAAATTCTGGGTGGCATGTTTTTTGGGCAAAGGATATTTGTTCTTATTACCAACATAGGGACAGACCAAAACTCCTAATTTAACCCTATAAATGAAGGTACTTTTTGTTGTTAACCCAATCTCAGGAGGAGTAGATAAAGCTCCCTTTTTGAAAGAAGCAATTGCTTTTTGCGACCACTTTGGTATTACCCAGAAAATTTTTGAGACTAGCGGAAAGAACGATAAAAAGCGCTTACAAAAAAAAATAAAAGGCTTTATGCCAGACAGAGTAGCCTCTGTGGGAGGGGATGGGACCACCCTTTTTACTGCAGGGGCACTGCTAGATCTTGGTATTCCCATGGGCATAATACCCCTCGGCTCTGCCAATGGAATGGCTAGGGAGCTATATATAGCGGAAGACCCAATGGAGGCGTTTCAGGATTTTATCAGCAGCCACTTGGTTGCCGGGTTGGACATGCTCTGTATCAACGGAAAACACTACACTCTTCACTTAGGAGATGTGGGCATTAACGCCAATTTGGTAAAATCCTATGAAGAAGATAGCAATAGGGGAATGCTTACCTATGCAAAATACTTTTTTGAGGGCATCAAGAATTCTTCCTCATTCCAATTGCACTTAATAATCGATGATAAGGAATATGAGGAAAACTGCTATATGGCCGCCATCTGCAACTCACAAAGATACGGTACAGGAGTGGTGATCAACCGAAAAGGAAATCCCATGGATGGGAAGTTTGAAATCGTTTGTGTAAATGAAGTGAACGCTTCGGCTTTGTTGAATGCTGGTCTGAATAGTTTTAGAGAGACCTTTAACCAACAAAAATACAGCAGTATATACCAAGGGGAACATGCAAAGCTGATATTTGACCGCCCTCGGTTGCTCCAGCTAGATGGAGAGGTAGTCGATGAATTCAAAGAGATTGAAGTAACTATATTACCTGGAAAAATCCCTCTTCTCACCCACAGAGGGAATATTTATCTAAACCAATAAAATAAACGGAGTAAAACAACGAACATAAATGAAAAAAAGCTACCTGAAAAACAAGTAGCTTTTTTACTATAGGAGGTAAAATTTTCTTAGTTAACTCCTAGTAAAAACCCATATTATGATACATTTATACTTAAACGTTATTACAAAGTTAAGAGCAGGGAATTGGAAAACGGTTGGCAAAACCACGGTTCTTTTTGTCAAAATTACGGTTAGTTCCTACTTTCCCGTTTAAACCTTGGGCTACTTTTGAGGTCTAATTACTTACTACACTCGACAAGAACAATATATGTATAGGCCTATCACCATGGATACTCTCCACACCAACTTTGGCAAATGCTCCCCGGTTGAGCCATTTTTGGTGACTGACAATATCTACCCAGGGACCACTCAAGAAATTATACGCCCACAATTCTATTCGATTTCGATTTGCCTTTCAGGCAGCTATTCGGTTAGGATTTATGAACAAGAATACCAGTTTCGAAAAGGGCAGGTAATGTTTTTTAAACCGAATGAAATGCACAGGATGTTGGAAATTGAGGATTTTAAAGGCTACTTAATATCCTTTTCCCCGGATTTTTTTACCTTAAAAAACACCAATTCCGTTAATGCCATAAGACAACCTTTCTTTGCCGAAGAGGCTGAACCAATTCTAGCGCTTACGGAAGAGGAGGAAAAAACAGTCCTGAATTACTTCAAAGCCATACATAAAAAAGACAGTGCTATAGATACTCCCCATAAGATGGAAATTGTGAAGGGCCTATTGCATGCCTTGCTTTTCGAGTTAAAGGCAATATTCGGAAAAGAATCATCCGGTTCTCCTCGACCAATAAGCAATAGAAGGGAATATCTGTTTTTTGAATTTACCAAACTCCTAAATTTATACTACGGCAGTGAGCATTCAGTCCGTTTTTATGCAGATCAACTTCACATCACCCCTGGATACCTTGGGGAACTAGTCAAAGCCAAAACTGGGGTATCTCCTTTGGTATTGATTCATAAAAAAATCCTGATGGAGGCCAAAGCCCTACTCAAAAACACAGATGAATCTATAGAGCAGGTTTCTTATTTGCTCAACTTTAATGAATTGGCGGGTTTCAGCCGCTTTTTCAAAAAACTGACGGGAATATCCCCCGCAGAATTCAGGGATCGCTAATTTCAGCCTTTTGATAAAAAAGGCTAACTTCATGGAATGAATTGTCCATTGAAGTCCATCATAAAGCCGCATTCTGCGGAAATTTCTTATGAAAATTACTTTGCTTATTGTAAATCCGTCCTTTCAAGTCCTGAAAGGTTCACTGAATTAAAGGGTTTTCTTTTGGATAAGTTTGGGCTAGCATATGCCCAAAATATCAGTACCAACACCTGTATGGCCCAGGTATCGGAGGTTCGGCCAGAATACCGGGAGCATTATCATCCTGAAGAACTGTTTTATTACCTTCTTCACCAATACAACTCCTTATCTTCAGAAAAACTGGGTCAAGGGAAAGTACTGCTCCCAGATTCTGTCGGGGATTTTTGGCATTCTGTAGCATCTGGCAAGCTTCTAGAAGAAATTTATCTTTCCGAAAAAGCTTAAAACCAATACATTATTAGCCTGCAATTTCTAAACGATTTACCGTTGGGTAAGATTTGTGACTTTTATATTGGGTTAATGGTTCTCCACTATATAGATAAATTGTTGCTATGACCCAGGTTACTGTTAGGTTCGTGGGAATTATGCAGGTACAAGTAACTATTCTTCCGACTACAGGTCGACGGAATTTCCGAAAACGGGCGAAAAAGTTCCTATCGTTCTATCTCAAACAATTTCCTAAACACATTAACCAAAATTTCAATCCTTGTTGGATATCATAACCCCAATTTAATCCAACACTTCTGCAAGCTCATACTTGGCAAGTGAAAAATAGAATGTGCTTCCTTTACCGGGGATACTTTCTGCCCATATTTTTCCCTCATGTTTTTGGATCATCTCCTGACAAAGTACCAATCCTAATCCGGCTCCAACTTCTCCCATGGTTCCCGCTTTTCGTACATCTGATTTTGAGAAGAGTCGGTTAAGAACTTCTTTATCCATTCCCATACCATGGTCCCGAACACAAGTGATGGCCTTCCCTGATTTTTCCTGAATGATTATCTCTATTCTGGAATTTTCCTGGGAAAACTTGATAGCATTGGAAATCAGGTTTCGTAATACAGTAAGAATCATATTTTTATCCGCATGGATAAATAAGTCTTCCGAACATGATTTTTCCAGGCTGATCTTTTTAAATATAGCCTGTGAGGAGACCATAGCCATGGCGGTATCCACAATTTTATCCATGTGTATCACTTCCGGTTTCACCTCATATATCTTGTCTTTTTCACTTGCCCATTGCAGGAGATTATCAAGTAGATTGAGGGTGTTTTGGGAGATGTTCAAGAGGTATTTGATATTTTCCAGCTCCTCGGGATTCTGCTTGTCTTCAAATTCTAATTCCAACAACTCCATATAGCCAATGATGGATACAAAAGGATTTCTCAGATCATGCCCAATAATCGATAATAGCTTATCCTTTTCATGGATATGTTTTTTTAATTCCATGTTGGTCTGCTTGAGCATCATAGTACGCTCCTCCACAGTGTTTTCTAGCTGCCTGTTTTGTGCCTTAATCGCTCGAAGTCTCAGCGTGAAAACAGCAATCAAAAGACCGACGATCAATAAGGTACAGAGCACAATAAACCAGGCTGTTTTCCAAAATGGTGGAGTAATGACCAATACCAAGGAGGTTCCAGTTTCGTTCCAAATGCCATCGCTATTGGCCGCTTTTACCCGGAAGATATACTTTCCGGGATCAAGATTGGTATAGGTAGCATTTCGCTGCGTACCCACGTAATTCCACTCTTTTTCGAAACCATCCATAATATAAGCATATTGGTTTTGTTCGGGATGGGTATAATCCAAGGCAATAAAATCAAAAGTAATCACATCTTGCCGATGGGAAAGTAGGAGTGTATCCGTGACCGAAATATGCTTCTGCAATGGTGATCCGGAGGAACTGAAATCCACAGATTGATTGAAGAGTTTAAAATCGGTGAGGTAAACCGGAGGAGCGAAAGGGTTTGAAATTAACTTTTCAGGGTGAAAAATATTAAACCCATTCATCCCTCCAAAAAGTAATTCCCCCTTTCGGGTTTTCAACACCGAGTACCTCGAAAACTCATTTCCCTGAAGACCATCATGTTTATTAAAATTAGTAAACTCTTGACTTTCAGGATCAAATTTTGCAATTCCATTGACGGTCCCGATCCACAAAAAGCCATTATCATCCTCCACAATAGAGTTGATTTCATTGATCGGCAACCCGTCCTTTTGTTGAAAAGTGATGAAATTGTCACCTTCAGGCATGTATTTGGATAGCCCTCTATCCGTAGCTATCCAGATATTTTTATTCCTGTCTTCTAGAATCTGCCGTATGGAATTACTGGGTATACTGTTGGGATCCGAATCAGAAGGATGATATATTTTAAATGTTCCTTTTGCTTTATCCTCTGATTTAATCACATTCAATCCGGAATGGGTTCCTACCCACAGGTTATTCTGGCTATCTTCAACTATCCTCAGGGGCAAATTTGATGAAATACGGCCTTCTTCATTTTCATTTTTTTTATAAAGGATGAGCTCACCGGATTTTTTATCAAAGCGGAACAGTCCTTCTTCCAAAGCTGCTATCCAAATATAATTTTGGTCAAAGTGAACATCAAAAACATGCCTAATAGGATAGGTATCATTATTAATCCATTCCTTAAATTGGATAAACTTACCCTTCTTCTCATCCACCAAAATGTAAAGTCCACCGTCCCAGGTGCCTACCCAAAGCTTTCCGTCCTGATCTTCGTTCAAACTGATCACAGCATCTGAACCCAATGAGTTTGGATTTTGGGAATCTTTTTGGAAGGATTTAAAAACCCCCTTTTCTCTATCAAAATAATTCAGCCCCCCACCATCAGTAGCTATCCAGATATTCCCACTTTCAGTTTCCAAAAAGTCCCTGATGATATTGTTGTTAAGACCTTCAGGGTTTAATGGATTTTTGAAATAATGGGTGAATTTTGCGTCATAGGGATCCGCAAGGTTTATTCCTGATTGGGCTGTTCCCACCCAATACCTATCCTGATTATCCTGAAATATATTCCAGATGGAATTGTGGGTGAGACTATTCGTGTTTTTTGGATCATGGAGATAGCGAAAAAAGGAATCGCTTTCTCTATGGTAGAGATGCAGTCCACCGTTTTCGTTGCAAGACCAGAGATTGCCATCCCTATCTACATAGAGCTTATAGATAGTGTTGTTGAAAAGGCTAAATGGATCCAGGGGATCATGGGTATAACGGATAAAACTCACCTTTTCCCCTTCCTGCACCATCCTATTTAGTCCAGAGCCCTTTGCACCTGCCCAAAGGTTGCCTTCATGGTCTACTGCGATAGTCTTAATATTGTTAGAACTAATGGATTCAGGATTAGTCGGGTCCTGCTTATAAAATTCTACTTTACCTGTGGATGTATTTAATTTAATCAATCCGGTGCGCAGTGTCGCAAGCCATAATATATCTCCCGAACCTGCAGCCATGGCATTGATGGAAAGGATTTCATCGGAGTTAAATCGCGAAAATCGCTGTTTATCCTTGTCAAAAAAGAATAACCCCGAAGCTATACTGGAAACCCAAAGTGTGCCTTTTTCATCTTCAAGAATGGTATTTACCAAATTACTTTCCCCACTTTGGAGTGCAGTTTCAGCTGGGAGTTTGAACCTAGTAAAATCATCCGAATCCCGGTTATACCTTGCTATCCCATTACCAGTTCCGATCCATAATTGATTATTCCTGTCTTCGTAGATGGATCCAATGTAATTGTCATTGATGCTGTTGGAATCAGCGCTTGCACCATATATCTGGAATTCCAATCCATCATACCTATGGAGGCCACTGTAGGTTCCTACCCACATGTATCCACTTTCATCCTGGAGAATTGCCGAAATACGGTTATTAATCAATCCTTCGTAAATCCTCTTGAATTTCAAATCCGGTTTTTCTTCCATGGTTTGACACAACACATTTGGTGTCATGAGGGACAAGAAAGCCAAGGCCACTATCGTCGATACGGTGATTTTGGGCAGATAAGAATTAGTATTGAAAGCCTTCATTTCAATTTAAATGGGTGACATTGGGAGGATTTGTTCAGAAAAATACCCCACTTTTTTATCAAATAATCATTTTTATCTGGCCAAGATAAATATAATTTTTTATACTACCTATACCTACTTTCTCGGTGTTATCCTCAAATAAGTAGGCTTAGGATCAAGGAATTGCTTCAAAACGAACATCTAAAATTCATTTCTAAAATCGGCAATCAAAAGCGTTTTTTACAGCATCAACTAAAAGCTTATGGCAGGTAACATTTTCTTTTATACATCTGAGAATACATGTTCTGACAAAAAACCCAACCACCACTGGTTTTGCTCACTTCATCAGCTCCTTTTTGACGTTTTGAAAAGCTGAAAAAAAAGATAAAAAAAATCACTTTTTTTCTAAGTCGGTTCTCAATTCCTTTCAATTTACTCCTCTTCACCCCCAGGTTCCCACAGGAAGGGTCGAGTGCTGGTGCACCAATCCTTCCGATCGTATTTCCACCACTCTCCTTCAAACTCGATTTTAGATTCAAATAACTAAAATAAAGGTATGCTTGAAAAAAGCTGACGGCTATCGGGGTCAGCTCCAAAGTACTCACCTACAGGAATCATTGTTCACGTTGTTCCTTAGCCGTTCACAAAACACCGGAGTTTCCGCCAAATGCAGGGTTTTTGATGGCTGCTCCTACTGGTTCCCCAGTGGTCTTCCATCCATTTCAAAGCATTCAGCCCGCATTACGCTTATACAAAGTTGTGGGTAGTATTTCATTGGGATCAACCGCTTCAATTTTCCCATTCCTAATTACTATCATAGGACTTTTCTTTTGTTTTTTATATTCGACCAGCTTTCTATAGGTTTCTTCAAGTCCCTTAACTATACTGTCCCTTTCTTCCTTTAATTGTTCTTTAGTTCCCATAGTATTTCATTTTTAATTCATCCCATTGATCAACATTGTGAATCGTTTACCCTTGTTTCAACTCTCGAAATAGCCAGCTCTTCTGATTCTAACCAAAAAAACAAGCAAGTTACCTGGTAGTTCAATTGCCTTGCCTTGTCAATAAACTGAACATAGCTCCTAGTTGAAAGCGTAGTTTCAAAGGCAAAACTTTCCCCTGATTCTAACAATCTTTTAATTCTTTTCAACATCAACCTGCCTGCTTCTATTCCTGCTTTTTCTGGCTGAAATGGAGAAATTCCTCTTGCGATTTCATCTGAGTTTACAAACTCCTTACAATCAAGTATTTCTGGTAGAATAGTGTAAGAAGCAGTTGTTTTTCCTGCTCCGTTGCATCCAGCTATAACGTATAGTTTTTTCATGCTTGGCTTTACAAGCCGCACGAAAACCTAGATGTTGCCATATGGTTTTATTTAAATATCCTTTTGTCAAACGGGAATTTCTCGATTTTTTTGATTGTAATTTTTCTGAAGTCTTTATGATTAGGGTTTATAAGCACGTTTAAGTCACCTTGCGTCACAACAGAAGGTATGACTAACACACAATATTTATTTTCAGCCACAAAGTCATCGCCAACTTTCTGAGTTGAATTTGGGTGTGGAAAATCTCGCCAACCTGTCGGCAAGTCGACTTCTTCTATATGTTTAGTTTTAATATCGTCGGGGATATCAATGGTTATCATCATATAATCTTCCGGCAAAGTTGCTAATGTAAAATGAACAGCAACTTCAGCCATTGCTAAAGACCTGTTTTTGGCTATATAAATTAGCTCAATACCAATTGAGTTCCAACGTGCCCCTTTTATAGCAGCTCCTTTTCCTGACAATGGAGACGCATATTTTTCTCTGGCAAGTCTGAATACTTCCATTTATATAAGTATTCCGTGATTAATGCGAGTTAATTCGCTAATGACCAACTCCTTCCCATATGAGTCTTTCAGCAATTCAATTGGTTTAAGATTGCCTAATGCATAATTTGGCGTATTAAGCCATAGCCTTAGCTTTTCCATACTACCAAATACATCAAGTCCAACTTTTGTAACCTCAGCCATTTCGATAATTTTTTCAGAATGGATAGGCTTGAAGTGGTGCTCAGAAGATGCTCGGTATCTCTGTAGTGATTTTGTTGAAATGCCAAGAAAGCTTGCCCAATCATTCTCTGAAAAAGGAGTATAGTCCTGAATTAACTTAAAAAGTGAATAAGGAACTCCACTCCTGATAGCAACTATTATGAGCATTTTATCCTCTAAGAAGTCGTCATAAGTAATGTGTTTACTTACTTTAATCTGATACTCTTTAAATCTACTGTTTTGAAAAAAAGCAGCTATTTCCTTGTCTAGCTTTCCTTCAATTTTTGAAACTGTTGTTGTCATAATTTCTGGTATTGGACAATTGTCTGTAAATATAGGACAATTATCTAGGCGAAACAAGGTTATTTATGAAGTTATCTCTTCAGTAGACTTGCCGCCAATCGGGTCAGGCATGGGAATTCCACCCCCACCTTCCCACAGAACTCCCGTAAACACCGAACAGGCTGTGCGTGAGACTCTCACCTCTCACTGCCTGCCCCGCAATAATGCGGGGGCTCTTCATGCCAAAAACCACTTAAAGGTAATGCGCTAATTTGATCAATTAACTGTGGTCTTGCTTCTTTTCCATAAATCCTCCCCTGAATGAACAAGGTTGTAAACGAAGGCGAAATAGGATATGCTCCCTGCCCGCATACCTCGCTCAAATGTCCTCCCGGACATTTGCCGTGTTCCACTCCCGTTTACTCATAAGGTAATTAATTTATAAGGTATTCGTGAATGCTGCGCATTTCAGGAGCTTCAACACTACTACGAATGAGTCTGCCCCCTATATCTCTTCTACAACTTGTCCCGAATTCTCTTCTGGATTCCCTGAAAGTCTGCTTCCACTTTCGATTTTACAGAACGATATAGAGTTCACTTGTTCCCCTGACTGCGTCAGGGAAACGGCCTGTACTGCGTTTCTGCCAACTTTTCCCCGGATGCGGTGTGGCCAGTATCCTCCGGACGTCCGGCACACTTTATCACAGGCACAACAGTAACTACCTGTTTTTCAGATCGTAATTTACCATATCGAGGCTTCATCGTTGGTTCATTCTCGTTCAACTCCGCAATACACACCTATAGGGCTCATTGTCCTCGTTTTTCCTTACCGGTCACTACATATTGGTTTCCCAAATATGCAGCGCAAGGTGGTTTGATGGCTGCCCCCTGATTTCTCAGAAGTCTACCATCCATTTCAAAGCAATCAGTACCATGGTGCTGATTCAAGTCACACACGTGATTCAGCTTGTATTCGGCGGGTTCTTCCGGAGCCGTACCCTTTCTTTTCTGAACGGATATCAAAAAGTTCAAAACAAAATCTTTACCGGGACCCCCGATGGATCCAAGGTGACGTAGGCTGCCTTTTTATTTCCTGTTCTCAATACTGTCAAAATAAGTCATCACTTTATTTTCTGTGTTCTTTTGCAAATTCACTTTTTCCTCAAACAGTTCTATTCTCAGTTGTCTGTATAACGATACAGCGTTTCTCAAACTGTCTAATAATGATTGTCGGTCGTATGTTGGAATTGTGAGTTTGAGTTTCTCAAAATCTTTACTCCCTAACTCTGTTTCCACTTTCCTAACACCACGAGGCAAATTGTCGTTTTTGATAAGCAGCAAAGGTCCAAAAACAACCATTCGTAAAAACCCCATAAAGTCGTATGCTTCAAGATATTCTCCACGTCCGATTTTTAGTAGCGCATAATGTATCCAAGTCCAAAATCGGTCTTCAATCCATTGATAGTCGGGGTATGGAAACTTTGCTTGTGAATTACTAATTGCTTTTTCAAGTTGTCCGTTTTTGTCAATTAGTAGCTTAGGTGTTTCAATACGTGAATGAAACTCGTCAAGAGTTACAAATTTTATATCAACGTGTAAAAGAGGATTGTCATAAAGACAAATTAAGACTCTTGGCTCACCAACATGTTCTCCTGTAAATCCAGATAAAAAATTCCCCAATCTTTTTGCATAGTCAAGCATTAGATTTTTGTCGTTAGAGATTTTTTGCTCGGTTACAAGAATTAGGTCAAGGTCAGAAAATTCATCTATTTCATTAGTTAGCCACGAACCAGCAACAGCCAAACCGATAACCTTATCGTCTGGCTCTAAAATTGTCTTGGCTTTGTCAGCAAATTCTCGTTGTATCAATTTGTTAGTTATTGTCTGTTTTTTAAGGTTGCCTATAACTACCAGTCCATACCCAAAAAGCCATTTTAAGGCTTAATAGGCCGTTTTTTACTTTTTGATAATTTCCGGGAGTAAGCGTGCGTAAACGAATAAATGCTGTACTGATCACTAGCCCCCAAGCGGAAAGGAAACCCCTTATACTTTTCGGATATCCCCCCAAACCCATCCCTAAAAATAAAGGTAATTCCCAAGGGAAAAAATACCGTAATAGGGGTATGTTTGAAATACGAATACGAAAAGGACAGTTTTTTATTCCTCTATTGCTATAAAAATGCTCGTTCCGCCGAAAAAGAGTGTTTGCCAACCGATATAAACCGCATAAAAAGGAGTAAATAAAAATAGGTTTTCCGTACCGGAAACCAAAAGAGCTTTTTTTGGGGACTTCGGTTAATTAAGAATTGAAGCCGTCTGTAAGCCCTCCTTTCTCCAAAACGCCTGACTTACCACAACGCCTAACGGAATCAGAAGCACCCCTCTATGCCTGGATCACCCTAAAGGTCAAATTAATTCGCTCCCCCACTTCCTTGGCCGTTTTGGGGATCTGGTGTTCCCAGTGGGTTTGCGTTGGGCCTTTCATCACCAGCAGGCTTCCATGTGTCAGCGGTACTTTTATTTTTTGCTTTTTATCGCGGTAGTGCCTAAGCTGAAATTCCCTCGTATCCCCTAAGCTCACCGATGCGATTACGGGAAATTTTCCCAAGGAAGCTTCATTGTCCCTGTGCCAGCCCATACTGTCACTGCCATCCCTATATAAATTGAGTAGCACATGGGTGAATTCAGCATCACAAAAGGCGGATAACCTGCTGCGAATCAACTCCAAAGTAGGAGTGAATGGCGATGCCTTCATTTCCAAGCGGGAATACGTATAGGGCACATCGGGATTGCCGTATAGGGCGGTGAGCCTGGGCTGCATCCTCCACTGACCGAAAATCCGGATGGGCTCCTGCTTCCAATCTATCTCCTCTTTCAACTTTTGAAAAAAAGTGTCACTTTCAACAGGCTCAAAAAATCCCTCGTAATAATACGTTTCCCCCTCTTTGGGCAGTAAATTTTGATGCATAGCAATACCTTTTAGATTTAAACCTTAAGTCATTGGGTATGTTTTTGTATTTTATGGCACTTTAGTACAAAAATTGCTAAGATACTATTCAAACCAAACACCAATGAAGATTTTTATAATGAAATCGAGCCTGTCCTGACGGCAGTCAGGGCATGACGACAACGACACACAACTGGATGCCCGATGGCTATCGGGGCGTTGCGAGATTCTCCCGAAATAAATTCGGGACAGGCTCCCGAAGCAAGTTCCCCGAATCGAGTTCGGGGCAGGCAGGGGCAGGCTATATGACCGCTGAAAAGACAATTATAACCATATGAAATCGAGCATGACGAGCACGTCACACACTGGGATGATTATCGTTGCGAGATTCCCCCGAAGCGAGTCCGGGGCAGGCTATGTGACCATTAAGAAACAATTATAAACACATGAAAGCATCCGATCTATTTATCAAAGCACTGGAAAACGAGGGGGTAAAATATATTTTCGGGGTTCCAGGGGAAGAAAACCTGGATTTCCTGGAGTCCTTGTCCAATTCCAGCATACAACTCATCATCACCCGACATGAGCAGGGGGCAGGTTTTATGGCCGCCACTTATGGGAGACTTACCGGAAAGCCAGGGGTATGCCTGGCCACATTGGGGCCTGGAGCGACCAATCTGGTGACTCCTGCTGCCTACGCCCAACTTGGCGCTATGCCCATGATGATGATCACGGGACAAAAGCCCATCAAAAAAAGTAAGCAGGCGAGGTTCCAGATCATTGATGTGGTGGACATGATGCGCCCAATTACCAAATACACCAAGCAGATCGTAGACAGTAATGTAATTGCCTCCCAGATCAGAGAGGCCTTTCGCTTGGCTACGGAAGAAAGACCCGGTGCAGTTCATCTGGAGTTTCCGGAAGACATAGCACAGGAAGATTGTGATCCGGATGTGTTTGAACCCATAGGCCATATTAATCCCAAAGCAGACGATGATACACTGTCTGAAGCCAGTGAAATGATTTCTTCTGCCAAAATGCCCCTGCTACTCATTGGGGCAGGTGCAAACCGCAAGATCACCTGCCAGGCTCTTGCAGAGTTGGTCGATAAAACCGGGATTTACTTCTTCACCACACAAATGGGCAAGGGGGTGATCGATGAGAGGCACCCCAATTACCTAGGCACTGCCGCCCTTTCCAGCAATGACTTTCTTCATGCCGCTATAGAGGAGGCGGACTTGATCATCAATGTAGGACATGATGTCATAGAAAAGCCACCCTTTTTCATGAAAAAAGGAGGCAAAAAAGTCATTCATGTTAACTTTTACCCCGCGGAGGTGGATCCTGTATATTTCCCTCAGCTTAACGTGGTAGGCGATATTACGAGTTCTGTAAACAGGCTCACCGATTATATACAGCCCCAAGAGTCCTGGGACTTTTCTTTCTACAAAAAAGTCAAAGAAAAAGTAAGGGGCCACCTTACAAAGTACTTTGAGGATGAGCGATTCCCCATGCTTCCTCAGCGACTGGTCAATATTCTGAGAGAAAACCTGGCTAGTGAGGATGTGATTACCCTGGACAATGGCATTTACAAGATTTGGTTTGCCAGAAACTACACCTGCTACCAACCCAATACCCTATTATTGGACAATGCCCTAGCCAGTATGGGAGCTGGACTTCCCTCTGCTATGGCTGTCAATTTATTGTATCCGGATAAAAAGGTGGTGGCTGTAGTGGGAGATGGAGGGTTTATGATGAACAGCCAAGAAATGGAAACTGCCGTAAGATTGGGGTTGAACCTTACGGTAATCATCCTTAACGATCAGGCATATGGCATGATCAAATGGAAACAGGAGGATATGGGGTTCAAGGATTTTGGCCTTGACTACAAAAACCCTGACTTTGTGCAGTATGCTAACAGCTACGGTGCGCATGGGTACCGAGCAGAAAGTGATCAAAATTTCAGGGATATATTGGATAAAACTCTAAACAGTCCAGGGGTGCACCTGATTGATCTTCCGGTGGACTACTCCTTGAACCATCCCATACTGAATGAAATGCTTAAGAAAAAAACCGCTGAACTATGAGAGACCAAAAACAACTGGAAATTTACGCACCCTACGATAAAACCTTAATAGATACCATCCCCTTAATGACCAAGGAGGAGGTTGAAGAAAAACTAAAAACTGCTTATTCCCTATTTTCTGACCAGAACAAATGGTTACCAGCTTACCAACGCATTGCCATTTTGGAAAAGGTCAGGAAAATTATGGAAGGAAAAGTAGAGGAGCTAACAAAGATAGCTGCAAGGGAAGGAGGAAAACCATATAAGGATTCAAAGGTCGAAGTCCAAAGAGCCATTAACGGCGTGAAGATAGCGACAGAAGAGATCCCTCAACTTAATGGGGAACAAATCCCCATGGGAATTACTGCTTCATCCGTAAATAGATTGGCATTTACTGTAAGGGAACCCATAGGGGTGGTGGTGTCCATATCCGCTTTTAATCACCCCTTGAATCTCCTTATCCATCAAACCATCACTGCATTTGCAGCAGGATGCCCGGTTATTATCAAACCAGCAGGGGCAACCCCAATGTCCTGTAAAGCCTTAATGGGAATACTCAAGGAGGCCGAGGTACCCGAAGGATGGGTGCAGATGGTAGTCTGCTCCAATGATTTGGCTGAAAAGTTGGCTACCGATAAGCGGGTCAATTACCTTTCCTTTATTGGTTCTGAAAAGGTGGGATGGTACCTAAAGTCCAAACTTGCCCCCGGAACCAGATGTGCCCTTGAGCATGGAGGCACAGCCCCAGTAATTGTAGAAGCCGACGCGGACCAAGAGGATATGCTACCCTTGTTGGTAAAGGGTGGTTTTTACCATGCTGGTCAGGTCTGTGTTTCTGTACAAAAGGTATTTGCACATAGTAGCATCGCCAAAAAACTAGCAGAGGATATGGCAGAGCAGGCGAAGAAGCTAAAAGTAGGAGATCCACTGAAAGAGGACACAGAGGTAGGGCCATTGATCCGACCCGGAGAAGTGGATAGAGTGGAAGAGTGGGTCAAGGAGGCGGTGGATGAAGGAGCTAAGTTACTTTGTGGGGGCAAGCGCATTAGCGACACCTGCTATGAGCCAACGGTACTTTATGCACCTTCGTCAAAAGCTAAAGTTTCTACCCAAGAAATCTTTGGGCCGGTGGTCTGCGTGTACCCCTATGAAGAAAGGGAAGAGGCCATTCAACAAGCCAATAGCTTGGACTACCATTTTCAGGCAGCAGTTTTTACCAAAAATATCGACGTGGCCTTGGATACAGTCCGTAAACTTAATGCCACAGCCGTTATGGTAAATGATCAGACAGCATTCCGTGTGGATTGGATGCCATTTGGGGGGAGGGATGCTTCTGGAGAAGGCTTGGGAGGAATCCCCTATTCCATGCATGAAATGACTAGGGAAAAGCTAATGGTGTTTAGAAGTAAAATGTTGCCGTAAACAGGCTACAGATCAAGGATAACTATTTCAGGAAAAAGGAGGTGCCAGAAAAAACACCTCCTTTTTCTTGCCTCATAAAAGCCCTATTTACCTCCTGAACCATTACTCATGCATTTACGGTTTTGAGTAAAAGATGCTTACTCACCGGAACAAAGCTTTCTTCCATAGGTATACTTTTGGAAGAATGGATCCTCCAAGCAGGAGGGTTGGGCAAGTCCGAAAAACTGGAAATCAAATCCATTTTTATCCGCTGAAGCGTATTCACCAAGGATTGTCTGACAGTTTTCACAAACTGCAAGGCTATTCCTCTAAACTTATCCACCGAATTTTGAAATAGCTTAATGGTATAGCGGTATACATACACCTCTTTGGAAGCATCAAATGTCAACATGGCATATCCCTCCCTCTGATAAATAGGTGTAATACCCACTGGGGCAATTTCCAAATTATTTTCTATGAAGTCGTAGATAGATTTTCCTTCTTCTATATGCGTCTTAATTTTTGGAAGTGCAAACTCCACGATATCGTTTAGCTCCTTCATAAGCTCGTCCTCGTCCATTCTTTGTTGGTATTCCAGCTTTTTCTTTTCTAAGTCCAAGCTTTTCAGGTCTTTTGGAAAAGCCAACCTGAGTTGCTGCTTGGAATCTTTGAAGTTTTTGAGCCTTTCATAGTGGTGAATGAGTTCAGCCAATGGGGGGTATAATTTCACCTCCTTAAATTGCTCATCGACGGTCTGTAGGTATCCCAACAGCAGGTACTTTTTGTACTCATAATCTATCCATCCCTCGGATATCCAGTTGTCTGATAATTTACTCATAGTGATAAAGTGATTGTTAAAATTCGGTCAGAAATTACGAATAACTGACAAATAGGTCAATACCATTCAGCAAAATTGACAGCAGATTGTTAATTTTTTTTGGGTTTTGTCCATATCAGGAAGTGATGGCAGGACTTTATGTCAGGAAAGCACCCCGAAAAAGGATTGGCACAGAAAGTGCACAAAGGCAATTCGTAATAATGAAATTAACTTTAAAAAATAGCTAAGAACATGTCTAAATTAAACATTCAACCTTTAGCAGACAGGGTTTTGGTTGAGCCCGCTGCAGCCGAAGAGAAAACCGCTTCAGGTCTTTACATTCCTGATACTGCCAAAGAAAAGCCACAGAAAGGCACTGTGGTAGCAGTAGGTAACGGTAAGAAAGACGAGCCTTTAACGGTGAAAGTCGGTGATACTGTACTCTACGGAAAATATTCCGGTACCGAGCTCAATGTAGAGGGTGCGGATTATTTGATTATGAGGGAGGCTGATATATTCGCCATCCTTTAACCAATCACCCATCAAATCAAGTTAAAAACTAAAAAGCGAAATTAAAAATGGCTAAAGAATTATTTTTCAAAACAGACGCAAGAGACAGGTTAAAAAGAGGAGTTGATGCTCTTGCCGATGCGGTCAAAGTAACCTTAGGACCAAAAGGAAGAAATGTTATCTTAGATAAGAAGTTTGGTGCTCCTACCATCACCAAAGACGGTGTGACAGTAGCCAAAGATATCGAGTTGGAGGATGCCATGGAGAATATGGGTGCTCAACTCGTGAAGGAAGTAGCCTCAAAAACTGCTGACGATGCAGGTGACGGTACTACCACTGCCACTGTATTGGCACAATCCATATTTTCAGTAGGCATCAAAAACGTTGCTGCTGGAGCTAATCCTATGGATCTGAAGAGAGGGATCGACAAAGCTGTACAGTCAGTGGTCAGTGAATTGCGGAAAGCTTCCAAAGAGATTTCTACCAGTAAGGAAATTGCTCAAGTAGGAACCATCTCTGCCAACAATGACGAGGAAATCGGTAACATGATTGCTGATGCCATGGATAAAGTAGGCAAAGACGGAGTAATCACTGTTGAGGAGGCAAAAGGTACCGAAACTGAGGTTAAGACAGTAGAAGGTATGCAGTTTGACAGAGGATACCTTTCTCCTTACTTTACCACCAACACAGAGAAGATGGAGGCGGAACTTGAAAACCCCTACATCCTTATCTATGACAAGAAGATTTCTGCGATGAAAGAATTGCTGCCTATCCTTGAGCCTGTGGCGCAGTCTGGCAGACCACTTTTGATCATTGCTGAGGACGTAGACGGAGAAGCTCTTGCTACTTTGGTTGTAAACAAAATCAGAGGAGCACTTAAAGTGGCCGCTGTAAAAGCCCCAGGCTTTGGAGACAGAAGGAAAGCAATGTTGGAAGACATCGCCACACTTACCGGTGGAACCGTTATTTCGGAAGAAAGAGGGTATAAATTGGAGAATGTCACTCTAGAATACCTAGGATCCGCTGAAAAAATCAACATTGACAAAGACAATACTACCATCGTAAATGGTGCTGGTGAGAAGTCTGCGATCCAAGGAAGAATCAATGAGATCAAATCTCAGATTGAAAAAACTACTTCTGACTATGACCGTGAGAAATTGCAAGAGAGGCTTGCTAAATTGTCCGGTGGTGTTGCCATACTTTATATTGGTGCCGCTACAGAGGTGGAAATGAAAGAGAAGAAAGACCGTGTCGATGATGCGCTTCATGCTACCAGAGCTGCTGTACAAGAAGGTGTAGTAGTAGGTGGTGGAGTAGCTTTTATCAGGGCTTCTAAAGCACTTGACAACCTGAAAGGCCTCAACGACGACGAAAATACGGGAATCAATATCATCCGACAAGCTGTTGAGTCCCCATTGCGTACTATCGTTTCCAATTCTGGAGGCGAGGCATCTGTGGTGATCAACAGGATCAGAGAAGTTGAAGGTAATTTTGGTTACAACGCCAGAACAGACAAATTTGAAGATCTGTTCAATGCTGGTGTAATTGATCCTACCAAAGTGACTCGTTTGGCCCTGGAAAATGCGGCCTCAATCGCAGCCCTGCTCCTTACTACGGAGTGTGTGGTAGCTGACATCAAGGAAGACGCTCCTGCTGGACCTCCAATGGGAGGCGGAGGAATGGGAGGAATGATGTAATCTGAGTCCATATAAAATCAATTTATTAGAAGGGGGGCATTGCCTCCCTTCTTTTATTTTTTAATTATATCCCAATTGGGCAGGTCATGAACACAAAAATTAAATTAATTAATTTTAATACTGAAATTATAATGTTAAATTTCTGCCTAAAGTATTGTAGGGGCAACTAAAGGTATTATTTCATAAATAAATGTATTTATTCGATATAATTGTTTTGATTGATGATGACCCAATAAACAACCTGATCAACAAACGGTTAATTAAAAAATTAGAAATCTCACCTCAAGTAGAAGAGTTTTTAGAAGCGGAAAAAGCTCTTTCTTTTATAAAGGACTTACCCCCTTCCACAAAAATGCTGGCTCTGGTGGATATCAACATGCCCGTAATGAATGGTTGGGATTTTTTGCTTCAATATGCTCCTATGGTTGTAAACAGGGAAGACAAGATAATTATGTTATCCAGTTCCATAGATTTTCAGGATCGCCAAAAATCCAAAAAATTCAGTTATGTGAATGGTTTTATCGAAAAACCCCTCACTCCGGAAAAGCTAGAAAAGCTGCTGCAATAGCCACAGATAGAGTTAGATAATAGTTGCCCTTATCAATAGCCTGAATCAAATTAAAATCCAACATAAACAATTTACCCTATGGAAAGAATAAAAGTAGCCGTGGTAGGTACGGGATTCATTGGACCTGCTCATATAGAAGCCTTAAGGAGGCTGCCCAATATTGAGGTAGCTGCCTTGTGTGAAGTCAGTGAGGAATTGGCAAAAGAAAAAGCCGCCTTACTGGGCATCCCTAAAGCCTTGCTTTTTGAAGATATGCTGAAGGACAAGTCCATCCAAGCTGTTCATATCTGCACTCCGAATTTTTTACATTATGCCCAGTCAAAAGCAGTATTGGAGTCTGGTAAGCATGTGGTTTGTGAAAAGCCCCTTGCCACCAAAATCTTAGAAGCTGAGGAGTTGGTAAAATTGGCCGACTCATCCGGACTTGTAAACGCCGTTCACTTTAATCTACGGTATTACCCCATGGTGAGGCAAATGAAGACCTTGCGGGAAAATGGGGAACTGGGAGACATCTATTCCATCATGGGTTCCTACCTACAAGATTGGCTGTACCTAAAGACTGACTATAACTGGAGGCTGGAGCCCGACAAATCCGGGGATTCCCGTGCCATTGCAGACATAGGTTCCCACTTACTTGACCTTACCGAATATGTGACAGGCCTGAAGATCACGGAAGTGATGGCAGATTTTTCCACCGTGCACAAGACTCGCCTCAAGCCACTTCGACCCGTGGAAACCTACACCGGAAAGATGTTGAAAGAGTCGGATTATAAGGAAGTGGAAATCAATACTGAAGACCATGCAACTGTAATGCTGAGGTTTGACAATGGCCATAAGGGTTCTGCTACGGTAAGCCAGGTAAATGCCGGGAGAAAAAACAGGCTCAACATAGAGATTGCAGGTTCCAAATCCAACTTTGAATGGTGCAGCGAAAAACCTAACGAGTTATGGATAGGTAAAAGGGAAACCCCAAACCAGCATTTACTGAAAGACCCTTCTTTGTTTACCCCAGAGGCGGCGGGATTGATAAGCTTTCCCGGAGGGCATAATGAGGGCTTTCCCGATACTTCAAAACAAATGTTTAAGGAAGTTTATGCTGCAATTGCCGAAGGCAAACAACCAGAGAAGCCTACCTTCCCTACATTTGCGGATGGGTACAGGGAACTGCTGATCTGTGAAAGGATCATTGAGAGCCATAAAAAACAGGCATGGGTGAAAATATAACCCAAAACCATTACGATAAACTGTCGTTTAATTAGGCAGTTGAACACTAAAAACTAATCCATAAAACTATTCCATTATGATTTATTCTCTTATCAAAAAATTGGGAGTGGCATCCGCTTTCGTGATGTCCGTTACTTTTTTGGCCTTTAGCCAGGAAAAAGCAAGCCCGGCAAAAACCGCTGAAGGCACAATTAATGGTGCCAAAATCACCATTAACTATGGCAGTCCCTCTGCAAAAGGGAGGGATATCTGGGGAGGTTTGGTACCTTATGACAAAGTATGGAGAGCAGGGGCAAATGAGGCCACTACTTTCGAAACCAGTAAGGACATAAAGGTGGAAGGCGAGAACCTGCCTGCAGGTAAGTATAGCCTTTTTATCATCCCTAACCCAAATAAGAGTACCCTTATCTTTAATAAGCAGACTGGCCAATGGGGAACCCAATACGACGAGAGCCAAGACCAACTCAAAGTATCCATCTCAGGTGGGGAAAGCAGCTCCTACGAGGAGCAACTCACTTATGAAGTTTTAAACGATGGTATTGAGATAAGATGGGCCGAGGCAAAAGGAAAAGTGAAAATAGAATAACAAACTTTTAAAATTATCAAAAACCGGGGACTTCTTCTCCGGTTTTTTTATTTTTGCCCCTTTAAGATCAACTTGCTACACTTTGAACATCCCGGATCACCTACCTATTCATTCCCACATACCAGCCATAAAAGCTGACTTATCCCAACACGACACCCTAATCCTACATGCTCCCCCAGGAGCTGGGAAAAGCACTTATCTTCCCTTGACATTGCTGGAGGAGCAGTGGTTGGGAGACAAGAAGATATTGATGTTGGAACCCCGGAGGCTGGCAGCAAGCAGTATCGCCCAGCGAATGGCAGACCTTTTGGATGAGCCTTTGGGGAAAAAGGTGGGGTACCAGATACGGTTTGACCGCAAGATTTCTTCCCAAACAAAGCTGGAAGTGATTACAGAGGGAATCCTAACCAGGATGATGCAAAAGGACAATGCCTTAGAAGAAGTGGGTCTCCTGATCTTTGATGAATTCCATGAAAGGAGCCTACATGCCGATTTGGGGTTGGCCTTGGCAAAGGAAATACAGCAGGTTTTAAGGCCAGACCTGAAAATACTAGTCATGTCTGCCACCATGGACCTCAAAACCCTGGCGGATAAGTTGTCGGCACCTGTCATTTATTGCGAAGGAAAACAATATCCAGTAGAAATCGAATATCTAGGCCAGGCTGACCTTTCCCATCTGCCACAAATGGTAAACAGTGCCATAGGTAGGGCACTTTCCCAAAGCCAAGGAGATATATTGGTGTTTCTTCCCGGTCAGGGAGAAATAAAAAAAACCGCAAAAATGGTTCAAAACAACTACCGGGAACTCTCGGTACACACGTTATTTGGTCAACTACCCCACAAAAAACAGCAAGAGGCCATCCTCCCCCACCCCAGTGGGCAAAGAAAGGTGGTCTTGTCCACATCCATTGCCGAAACCAGTCTCACC
Source organism: Pleomorphovibrio marinus (assembly GCF_003347495.1). Classification (GTDB taxonomy): domain Bacteria; phylum Bacteroidota; class Bacteroidia; order Cytophagales; family Cyclobacteriaceae; genus Pleomorphovibrio; species Pleomorphovibrio marinus. The sequence goes on along the minus strand of NZ_QCXY01000006.1, from coordinate 32,525 downwards.
ATAGAGGGTGTACATGTGGTGATAGACAGCGGATTTACCCGTACCTCCCAATATGACCCCAAGACAGGTCTAAGTAGCCTAGTGACCTTACCCATTACTATTGATGCAGCCGACCAGAGAGCGGGAAGGGCGGGCCGTTTAGGGCCTGGTAAATGCTACAGGCTGTGGAGCAAAGCCACCCACCAATACCTCTCTCCTTATAGGCAGCCCGAAATTCTGGAAGCAGACCTTTGTGGATTGCTTTTGGAAGTTTCAAAATGGGGCGTAGATGCACTGCAAACCCTAGGATGGGTGACCCCTCCACCCACCCTATCCGTTGTGGCAGCGAGGGAAACCTTAGAGGCCATAGGAGCCTTGGAAGACGGTAAACTCACCAGCCTTGGTGATAAGCTGCAATACATGCCCTGTCACCCTCGCATAGCGAACATGCTGATAAAAAGTCAGGAATTGGGTCTGCAGTCCTTAGCTACTGACCTAGCTGCTGTGTTGGAGGAGAAAGACCCCATGCCATCTGGTAGTGGAATCGACATTAACCTTAGGATTGAGGCCCTGAGAAGGTACAGGTCGGACAAATTCAAGCATAAGGCTTATGCAAACGTAGAAAAAGTGGCTGAGATTTACCGGAAAATGCTTAAATCCAAAGAAGACAATTCCCTAGTCGCCCCAACAGATACTGGTATGCTTTTGGCATATGTCTTCCCGGAACGCATTGCTGCACGAAGGCTGGGAAAACTCCCGCAATTCCAGCTTTCAAATGGCAAGTTGGCCAAAATGGACCGCATGGATTTAATGGCAGACGATGCCTGGATTTCTATAGCCCATCTAGATGCAAGGGAGGGCATGGGAAAAATTTTTTTGGCCTCACCCCTAGACCCAAAGGACTTGAAACCCTTCGTAAAAGTAAGGTCCAGGATTACTTGGAACAGTAAGCAGGGAGGGCTTCTGGCAAGGCAGGAATGGAAAATAGGGCAGCTTCTTCTACAATCACGCCCCTTAAAGGATCCCGATACCGAACAAATGAAGGAGGCAATCTTTCAAGGCTTAAAACAGGAAGGGGAAAGGTTGCTTAATTTTACCGAAAAGGTAAAGCAATGGCAAAATCGGGTATTAAGTGTAAAACATTGGCACCCGGACCAGGGATGGCCAGATGTTAGCACCTCAAAATTAATGGAAACTTCCCGGGATTGGCTGTTCCCTTTTTTGCCAGCCGTGGAAAAAACAGAGGATTTGGAGCAAGTGGACTTAATGCAGCTCCTGCCCGGACTTTTATCCTATGATCAACAAAAAGAACTGGAGAGGTTGGCCCCTGAATCAGTAGAAGTACCCAGTGGTTCAAAAATTGACATCCAGTATTTCCCGGACGGAGACACGCCTGTACTAGCAGCTAGGATACAAGAAATGTTTGGTTGGGAGCAAACCCCGACGGTAAACGAGGGAAAGCAGATATTGCTGATCCATCTCCTTTCTCCTGGCTATAAACCGGTACAGGTAACTTCCGACCTAAAAAGTTTTTGGGACAACACCTATCACGAAGTGAAGAAAGAACTTAAGCGAAGGTATCCAAAACACTATTGGCCGGATGACCCCTGGAATGCCCCGCCGGTAAAAGGGGTGAAACGGAAATAAGGACCTGTTTTACACGGGTTGCTTTCGGAGCGCTTTTTCCCAAGCTCCTTTTTGGCTTCCCCTCAGAAACCTGAAAAGTCCCAGAATCACTGCATAATTCATTATGCAAAAATAGTAGGGAACGAACAAAAATTTCCACCTCAGTTTTTTTGTTTCCATGAAGTAGCCAATTCCTGCTGCTCCATAAAAAAGAAGTTGGGCAGCTAGCATCCCCTGGTATATCCACCCTTCCTCCAAAAGAAAAAAATTAAGGACAAATACTCCTACCAATAAAAAGGGAGTCACTGCCCAGCGCAACACCCTATGCGAGAGGTATTGGAAAAAAAGCAGTGGATGCTTCCAGGGGGTGATTTTCCAAAACAACCTATACATTGATTGCCATCCACCGGCACCGATTCGTATTTTCCTCTTTAGTTCTTCCTTGACCGAAGCAGAGCCATCCTCCATGGCATAGGCATCGGGTTCATAGACTATCTTGTAGCCCTTTGCGGCAATCAACATGGATTGCATAAAATCATCCAAAAGGGTGTCCTCTGGGAGGGTTTCGTACAGGGAGGATCGAAATGCCACCAATTCTCCTGCTGCCCCTACGGCACTATGAAGTTCAGAATCTAGTTTCTTAAGATAAGATTCGTATTTCCAATATAAGCCTTCCCCGGCAGTGCTCGCCTCATCCTTTTTGTCCGACCTTACCCTTTTTTCTCCAGACACACATCCTACCCCAGAATGGGAAAAATGGCGTATTAGGTTCTTCAAGGCTTTTTCGTTGAGGAAGGTATTGGCATCAGAAAAAACCACAAAGGGAGAGTTTACGATTGTCATGGCCCTGTTTTCGGCAGCCGTTTTGCCCCCTCTCCTATCTTCGTGAAGCAGATTCACCTCCGGAAATTCCTCCAGTACCTCCCTGAAGTGGTCTGTAGATCCATCGGTTATAAAGTACAGGGTGAAAAGCTCCTTTGGGTAATCCAGGGACAAGCAATTGATCACCTTTTCTTTCAAAATTTCGGCCTCATTGTAACAGGGGATTACAAGGCTCACCTTGGGTAGATTTGGATCATTCCCTTGGCTTGAATTATTGGGGTATAAAAGCCTTTTAAACCTAACAAGGAAGGTTAAAAGCAAACCATATCCTAAAAAAGCATAAAAAATCACAAATATACTGAGCCAATAAGCCACTTCCATTATTTCTATCCTCATTAAATTCGCCAAAAATAATATGCTGTCATTTAATTACCGCTCGCATTCACATACATAAATGTAATGTTAATTTTCAAAAAATTTTGAAAAATCTTCTTAAAAACACTAACTTGTTTAATAAGTGATAGGATAATCTTTTTAACTTGCTGGGAGTTTTTTAAAATGCCCCTTTGTTAGTATGACATTTACAGACTGAACTATTAAATGGACACCCAAAACGAATTTTCCAAAGGTAAGAACCAAAAAAAATACTATTTGGGTAAAGGAGTAAGCAACCCGGTCTTTGAAAGGATCGTGAAACTCACTTCGTTCTTGTCAGGAAATCCTGTGGCTCTGCTGATCTTTGTGGAAAGCGGAGATGCTTGGATTAAGTCTGCATATGGAATAGACAAGGAAGAGGTCACTGTCCATGAGGATTTTATATTGCTTTTGAATGAGTTAAGTGAAGAGAAGAACCTGGTCGATTGCCTTGCTAAAAACACCAGCCCATCCTCCTATTTTACCTTTTCAGCAACTGCCGAGCAAGAGCAAATGAAGGTTTTACCTTTAATGGATGAGGAAGCGTTTTTAATAGGTGGTCTGGTGACTTTGGGCAATGGCAACCTAGCTATTACCCAAAATCAGGCCTCTGGGTTAGAGCTATTGGTGAATCAAGCCCTGGATCAGCTAAAGGAACAAAACCAACGTTTTGAAGAAAAACTTCTTGGAAAGGCACTTCAACTTTCTGAAGATTTGATCTGTGTGCTTAGGTATGACGGGAAATTTATTAGAGTAAATAATTCCTTCAAGCATATTTTAGGTTATGATGCAGAAGAAATTTCCAATAAAGCAATCCAGGATTATATCCACCCCGATGATGTAGACTATACTCAGGAGAAAATTCAAGACCTAATCAAGGAGCAAAAATCCTTGCAATTCAAACATAGACTTAAAACGAAAAACAACGGCCATAAAATTTTTTCCTGGACGGCTACTTCGGATGACAGAAACAAATGGATATTCGCCATAGGGCGAGACATCTCTGAGGAAACTGAAAAAGAAAACAAACTCTTAATCAGTGAAAACAAATTCCGTTCTTTTTTTGAAAATAGCCAGGGTTTAATGCTTACCCATGATTTAGAGGGCAAATTTTTGAGTGTGAACAACTATGGAGCCCGTTTACTGGGGTATTCGGTGGAGGATCTTTTGGGCAAATCCTTACAGGATATTATCCCCAAGAAGTTCCACAAAGAGATCCCTCCCTATTTCGAGTTGATCAGCACCGAGGGGCAATGCAAGGGATTAATGACTACAAAGCAAGCCAACGGAACTTACAAAGTATGGTTATATAGCAATACCCTGGAAAAGGACATCAATGGGAACCAATACATTATTGGAAACTCAATAGATGTTACCGAACGGCTTCGCCTGGAAAAAAGCATCCAAAATGCAAAGGAGTTGCTAAACCAGACCCATGTAATGGCGAAAGTGGGTGGATGGAGATATGACTTGAAGAAAAAATCATTGAGTTGGACCGATAACACGTTCCGGATTTTGGAAGTTGACGAAGGTTATATTCCCTCCTTGGATAAAACTATCCTCTTCTATAAGGAAGGAAAACATAGACAAAGAATCCAAGAATTGATCCAGATGGCCATCGAATATGGAAAACCATGGGACGAACGATTCAAACTCATCACTGCCAAGGGAAAGGAGATATGGGGGAGATCTATAGGAGACGCGCACGTAGATGAAGGTGAACTAATCTACCTCTATGGCACGGTACAAAACATCAATGATTTGGTCAAAAATGAGGAGCAGTTAATTCAAAAGGAGCAAATGCTCCATGCCATATCTATTGCTACAGATGAGCTTTTATCGAATAGGAAACTTTACCAGGCAATATCCAATTCCTTGGAGTTGATCGGAAAAGCTGCCAATGTGGACAGGGTCTATTTCTTCAAGAACTCCTTGGATGAGGAGGGGAACAAGTTTTGCTCCCAACGCTTCGAATGGAGTGCCGATGAGGCTGATTCCCAAATTGACAACCCCAACTTGCAGAACATCCCCATGGGGTTTTTTGGCGATCTTGTGAATCCATTGGAAGCAGGGCAACCCTTTATTACCATCGTTTCCCAGATGCCAGAAAACAACCCTACCCGCCTTTTCCTGGAGCCCCAGATGATCAAGTCCATTCTGCTCATTCCCATATTCAATCAGGGTGAATTCTGGGGGTTCACGGGGTACGATGACTGCACCAACGAAAGGGTGTGGTCCGATGCTGAGATTTCCCTGCTTAAAAGTTTTGCGATTAGCATTAGCAATGCCATCAACCGAAAGAACCTTGAGGAAAAACTGGTAGAAGCAAAAGAGCATGCCGAGCAAGCCAGCTTTGCAAAATCGGAGTTTTTGGCCAATATGAGTCATGAGATCCGAACCCCACTTAATGGAATTATTGGCTTTACGGACTTGCTAGTAAAAACCGAACTTTCAGATGCACAACTTCAATATATCAACATTGTAAATCAATCCGCAAATACTCTGCTGAACATCATCAATGACATCCTGGATTTTTCAAAAATCGAAGCGGGAAAACTGGAATTGGATATTAATAAGGCGGACATTTTTGAAGTTTCTGGCCAAGCTACAGATGTCATATCCTACCAAGCCCAACAAAAAGGTATAGAGATCCTTCTGAACCTCTCTCCTGAAATGCCCCGGTACATATTTGTGGACGATATCCGGCTCAAACAAATTATCATTAACCTTCTCGGAAATGCTGTGAAGTTTACCAAAGAGGGTGAAATAGAATTGAAAGTAGGGTTGAAGAAAATGATGGAGGAGAATAAAGCCATATTCAGGTTTGAGGTAAGAGATACAGGCATCGGTATTTCGATGGAAAACCAAGAAAAGATTTTCGAGGCATTTTCTCAAGAAGATGGATCCACCACAAAAAAATACGGGGGAACCGGACTCGGTCTAACCATTTCCAATAAACTACTGGGAATGATGGATAGTGGTCTTAAGCTCAATAGTGAATTGGAAAAAGGCAGCACTTTTTATTTTGACCTTAACTTAAGATACGAAAAAGGGGAGTCAGACCAAGACATAGACCTTTCCGCTATCAAAAGAGCCTTGGTAGTCGATGACAACTCAAACAACAGGCTCATTATTACCGAAATGCTGACCCTGCACCAAATCCAAACGGAAGAAGCCCATAATGGGTTTGAGGCCTTACAAAAATTGGAGGAATACCCTACCTATGACGTCATATTGATGGACTTTAATATGCCTTTTATGGATGGGCTTGAAACCATAGAAAAAATCAGGGAAAATTCCCCAAAATACCAACGAGAAATCCCTGTTTTACTGCTTCATAGCTCAACAGACGACGACTTTATCTTTCAACGATGCCGCGAATTGAGAATTTCCTCCAAGTTGTCAAAGCCTATTAAACTGGATAGTTTCACCAAAGCACTGAAGACATTAGTAAAGGAAGGGAAAAGCCAATTGGTTTCGATTAAAGGAGAAGACGAAAGCATGATCGGTTCTATTCCAAAACATTTTAAGGTATTGATAGCCGAAGACAATAAAATCAATTTGTTTTTGGCAAAAACCTTAGTAAAGAAGTTGGCACCACAGGCTGAAATCTTTGAAGCCTCAAATGGGTTGGAAGCCGTGGAGATTGCCCAAAAGGTGGTTCCCGAAATAATCTTGATGGATATTCAGATGCCCGAAATGAGTGGGTATGAGGCAAACCTGGCTATTAAGGAAAGTCCTAATTTGGCCAATATACCCATAGTTGCTGTTACGGCGGGGAATGTAAGAGGAGAAAAAGAAAAGTGCTTGGAAGCAGGGATGGTGGACTTTGTGCCTAAACCCATCATTGAATCTACCATTAAGGAAATATTCGAAAAATGGTTGCCCAAAAGTAGGGGGACAAATTCAGAGCCTATCCTCAAAAATGAGGTAAACACTCCCAATACATCCGGGGAGGTGCCTCAGGGGAGTAAGCTTCATTTTGATGTGGAAAAACTCAAGGAATATATAGGGGATGAACCTACCATCATTAATGAAGTGCTAAAGCTTACCCTAAAAGAAATGAAAATTTCGAAAAAAAGGCTGGCTGAGTGTGTCTCTTGTGCAGATCTTGATGGGCTCAACCGGGAAGGGCATAAACTTAAAGGCTCTGCAATGACTGCCGGGCTTGAAAGAATGCTGAGCATCGCCAAGACCTTTGAAAGCCTGCCTGAATTTATTGAGAAAGAAGCTCAACATTTGTTGGATGAGTTCAGCCAAGAAGAAGCACTGGTGCATACCCTGATCGAAAATTACCTCAAGGAATAAAAATTACAGGAATTTAACGCTGTTTTTTAGTTGTTCTCTGTACTTGGCACCAATAGGAATGATCTTGCCAGACACCACTGCAGTTTCGTTGTCGAAATCCGTGAGAAAATGAAGGTTTATGACGTAGGACCTGTGTACCTGGATAAATGCCGGCTGGCCGTTAAGTTTCTCCACAAAATTCGAAATAGTGGATTTGATGACGTAGTTGTTACTACTGCATTTCAAGCTGATATAGTCTCCTTTCCCTTCACAATAATGTATCTCCGAAAAAAGGATCTTTTTAAAAATCCTTTCGTCTTTCACAAAGATAAAATCCTTAGAATAGGCATCGGGATCAATTTTAATCGATGTCTCCTTGCATTTTTCAAGCCCCCTCAAAAAATGGTCGTATGAAAACGGCTTGGGCAAGTAATAGCAGGCATTTGTCTCAAAAGCAGAGATGGCATTTTCGTTGTTGGCAGAAATAATTATTAAGGCACCCTCATATTGACTATGCTTTAAAATCTCGAAACCATTCATCTCCGGCATCTCGATGTCCAAGAAAATCAAGTCAATCTCAGATTTATTTTCCTTCAAGTAGTTGAGGCCTTCTATCGCATCAAAAAACGAAGCTTTTAGCTTCATATCCTTTGTTTTTGAGATGTAAAATGACAGTATTTCTATGGTAGCCCTATCATCATCGATTACTAAACAATTCAACATAAAATAAGTATTAAGTAGGGTTGTAATTTATATCAACTGGCAATACAGGCCTCAGGCCTATGAACTTCTCTTATCACCTTTGCGGGAACTCCTCCCACCAAAGTATATGGGGCTACATCTTTGGTTACCACAGCACCGGCGGCCACCGTAGCTCCTCTCCCTATAGTGACACCCTTCAATATCATAGCCCTAGTGGCTATCCAGGCGTCATCCTCGATTACAATCTCACCAAATTTAAGTGCATCTCTATCATCCACACCATGAAAATCTCCGTCCATCATAATTACCTGGTTAGCAATTTGCACATTTCTCCCAATTTGAATGGACATACTGGCCGAAATAATGGTGTCGGTGTTGACAAATGTATTGTCCCCAATCTTCAAAACCGCTCCAGGGCCTGCGTATAACTGCGTAGTACCTATATGGGACCAAATGCTTACATGATCCCCTATCACTATGCTTCCTTTGGCTTCCACCCGTAAAGGTCCTCTCACACTGATCCAGCTGCCCGTACTACAATTTCTCAACCTAAATTTCCCATTGAGAAAACGAACCAACCCGTTGACGATTTCTTTGGCTACCAGGGATATCACATGGTATTTTTCCCTGCGACTTGCATACGGTCTGCCATAGTATTCCTTACTTTTTAGCGACAGCTTTTGTGCAAATTTTTCCCTGATCATAACAAAAATTGGTTAACACCTTGAATATAGGAGATGAAATATTAATCTCAAAAATAACGGATATTTTAAAAAAAATAGTACTTTTATTTCAAAATAAGCAAAATAACCAATGAATAATTTTACATATTTAAAAAAATGAGATTTAAATATAGATAAATGAAATTGGTAAAATTGTGATTGAAAGCCCTATGTTAAGATTATTTGTTTTCAGCTTTTTTATGCTGGTATTTTTTGAAAAAAGTTGGGCCCAGGAAGAGATAAACCGTATCGACGGCTTTAACCTGAATTTGGGCATAGAACGTCAATTGCCGACGCTGGATTCTTTGATAGAAATGTCCCTTTCCTATCATCCTACGATCAAGCTCAATGAGGCTCTAATAGGCTCCGCTGAGTCCAGGGTGAAAATTGAAAAGAAGTCCTGGAGCAATCTAGTACGGGGATATTTCGACTATGGGTATGGCAACCAGGCCATAGTGGCCACCGGATCCCAAGCCACTGATCTTTCCAATATTGCCAATGGATACCGCGCAGGAGCCAATGTGAGCATTCCTCTTTCCGAAATTTTCACAAGGAAAGATAGAATTAGGTATCAGGAACAGGAACTTTTGGCCACCTATCATAAAACCCAAGAAATGGAACTCGTGATAGCCAATCAAGTGATAGAGCAATATAACAACCTTCTTTTGGCGCAAAAACTGATAAATATCCGTTTCGAAATGCAGCAAAAAGCTAAAAACAACCTGGTTCAGTTGGAGCTGGAGTATGTAAGTGGGGATATAGAGGGCACTAGCTATGTGCGGAATGCGGAGATCTATGCCATAGCTCAGTCTGAATATGAAAATGCAAGGGCCAATTTTATGGTCGCTTCGCAAAAGTTGGAGGTACTTTTAGGCAGACCACTAAGCGAAATAAGGAGGAAACCATGAATTTGAGACAACTTATCAGGCTACTGCTAACCCATAAGTACTGGATAATCCTAGTGCCACTATTCGTTGGCATAGTTGTGTTTTTTCTCTCGAAAACACTGCCGCAAAAATACGAAAGTTCTACTGTAATATTCACCAATCCCACTTCTGACCAAGGAGTAAACGACGGGGGAACCCATAGGATGGATTTTTACACTTCAAACAATTTGTTTGATAACTTGACACTACTGCTCAAATCCAGGGAAACCCTCACGACTGCTTCCTTACGGCTACTTTCCTTACATCTATACCAAAAAACCCCGGATCCATCTATATTGGATGAGAATGACCTTAAGGAGCTAAAAAAACATATCCCTGAATCCCTAAGGAATAGTTTGGTAGTTACTGGAGACCTAGAAGCTACCTACGAGCGGATATTAGGCTACAGTAAAGAAAACCAAGATTCACCCATTGATTATTTATTGAGAGATCACCCTCATTATAGTATACAGGAAATTATGGACAACCTTCAAGTGTCAAGGAAGTCGTCTTCCGATATGATGGAGGTGATCTATAGATCTGATAAGGCTGGCATTACCTATTATACTTTAAAGTACATATCCGATGCCTTTATGAATCGATATGGTCGCATCAAAGAAATGGAAAACGTCAACTCCATTGCCTACTTCGAAAATCAAATGCGACTGGCTCAGGAAAAACTCAAGGAAGCAGAAGCGAACCTAAAGCAGTTTATGACTGAAAACCGAATCCTGAACTATTATGAGCAGGGAAAATACTTGGACATTGCCAAACTGGAGCATGAGCAGGATGAAGAAAGGTCAAAAAGGATAATAACCGGCACCCGGTCCAACCTAGAAAAAATCGAGAATCTTTTCGCGGGATTTGATACACGACAGAATGTTATCAGAAACATCAATTCCTTGCAGGACAAAATAGTGGCCAAAAACCAACAGTTGCAAGGTGTGTTTTTACAAAAAGAAAATGCGGCAGTCACATCAGCCATAGAACAGGATATTCAAGAATTACAAAACCAGATTGAGACGGAGTCCCAAAAACTTTTCAAAAGCAACATTTCCATTGAAGGATTACAGAGACGGCAAGCTCTGGACGAATGGTTGCAACTGAAACTGCAATATGAAGAGCAGGTACAGGCTTTGGACGTTATGCAGGAAAGGAAAGCCTACCTCAGCAATAAAATAGAAGAATTTGCACCTCTGGGAGCAGAATTGAAAAGACTGGAAAGGGAAGTGGATGTCAATGAAAACCAGTATCTATCTATTTTGCACGGGTTGAATATGGCTTACCTCAAAAAATATGACTTAGAGATGACCTCTCCCCAAAAGCTCATTGATGAGCCGTTTTTTCCAAAAAAACCATTACCATCCAAAAGAAAGCTATTGGTAGCTGGCAGTCTCTTTGGATCTGGTTTTTTTATTGTCTCCTCCATTATTTTCATTTTCCTGGTAGACACGCGGATAAGATCTGCTGAAAAAGCACAACAAATCACTGGACTGAAAGTGGCAGGAGGCTGGGTAGATCAAACGAAGCTAGGTCGGCATGTTTTCAAATACCAGCTTTTCCATCGGTTGAGAAAACAAATGTTCAACCACCTAAACCAATACCTCAACCCAGAGAAAAAGCCCCATGTCATTATTGTTTATAGCTTGATGCCGTGGGAAGGGAAAAGTTTTATGGTAAAACAATTGGTAAAGGATATACAACAGAAGGGGCAATCAGCTATTTACTATGGCCCGGATGTGGTAGAAAACAGATGTGATATAGGGTGCGAAACCTTTCTTTACGATACAGAAAAGGACATCTATGAATCCCAAAACAGAGTTTGGAGAGATAGGTTTTCAAACTTGGAAAGCGATTATGTATTCATTGAATTACCTAATTTCCAGGAAAACCATGTCAACTATACCTTGATCAATAGTGCCCACCTTTTGGTGCAGGTAATGAATGCTAAACGAAACTGGAGCCTCTCTCATACTTCCCAAATGGAAGACCTGAGAAATACCGTAACCATCCCACATGTGGTTTGGGTAAATAAAATGGAGGAAGAAGAGGTTGAAGCCCTAAACGGGGAAATCCCGAAAAGAAGAAGTCAAATTAGGGTAAAGGTAAAAGAACTGGTTTCGTAAATCTTGATGGAGGTAATCAAAACAAATAAGGGGGGGGTTGTGCTTTTGGCATCTATTGCCGTAGCGGGGTTTTCCGTATTTGTAGTAGTTACCGGAATGCTCGGAATAGCGGCTTTGTTTGTGCTGCCTGTGGCCATATTCTTTTTGTATTGGGTGATTCAAAACCCAAGTAGGGGATTGGATGTCACTTTAGTATGCGCCTTTGTTTCCATAGGTGCCATACGATACCTCAACAATATACCCTTAGGGCTTTCAGTGGACTTTGCTTTATTCATGGGGGTCATAAGTGCTATTTTCCAAAGTAAGGCAAAGGTTGATTTTCAAAAAACGAAAAACAGCCTCCTGCTGGTGACAATGGTTTGGGTATTTTATAATATTGCCCAGTTAGCCAACCCGGAAGCCAGGAGTCTTTCAGCCTGGGTTTATGCCGTAAGGGGCACTGCATTGTATATGCTACTAACCATTCCCCTTACCCTGCTGTATGCCAATAAAAATAAGGATCTCAACCGCTTCTTCAGGATCATATTCGCTTTTTCCCTGTTAGCTGCATTTTGGGGTTTAAGACAATATTATGTTGGGTTGGATGCGGCAGAGAATAGATGGCTTGATCAAGGCTCCAGGTCCACACACATCCTTTTTGGAAACCTGAGGGTGTTTTCTTTTTTCTCGGATGCAGGACAATTTGGGGCAGGTATAGCGCATATGGGCATTATAGTGACCATTTTGGCATTGGGGCCTTTTTCCAAACGCCTAAGAATGGCATTTGGAGGAATGGCAGTGTTGTTTTTTGTAATGATGGCACTATCCGGAACACGAGGGGCCCTAGTGGTACCTGTGGGCGGTATGTTGGCTTACCTGTTTGCATCCAAGAATTTCAAAATCATGCTTTTGGGTCTTGTAGCATTGGGGATTTTTGTTGCCTTCCTGAAATTTTCCACTATTGGCAATGATGTTTATCAGGTGAGAAGACTGAGATCTGCTCTGGATCCCCAGGATGCATCTTTAAACGTAAGGAAAGTAAACCAACAAAAATTCGCTATCTATTTGGCAAACCGTCCCTTCGGAGGAGGAATAGGAACCTCGGGTTATTGGGGGCAACGTTTTAGCCCCGGCACCTTCTTGGCCGAAACACCCAACGACAGTTGGTTTGTGAAAATTTGGGCTGAAATGGGGGTCGTTGGCCTGATATTGCACCTGGGTATTCTGGCCTATATAGGCCTGATGGCCTTATTCAAAATTTGGAAAGTAAAAAACCCAAAATTGAAACAGAAATTGTTGGCTTTATTTGCCGGATATGTGGGTATTTTGCTTTCCAGCTATGGCAACCCCATACTCGGCCAAATGCCTACCGGGATAATTATATACATGTCCATGGCCTATTTCTATCTGGCCCCTCACCTGGACCATGAACTAGAAACCAAAAAAAATGCCTGAGATGGACAAACCATTAATTTCAGTCATCACAGTCAACTACAATGGCCTGGAACATACCATTGGCATGTTGGCATCCTTCCAGAAGGTGACCTATCCCCACTTTGAGATTATAGTGGTGGATAACGCATCCAAAGAAGATCCCAGTCCGCTCCTAGATGCTTTCCCAGAGGTAAAACTGATTAAAAACAAGGAAAACCAAGGTTTTGCCGGGGGCAACAACCGGGGGCTGGAAGAGGCCAATGGGGAATACTTCTTTTTAATAAATAATGACACGGAAGTATTTCCGGATGTTTTGGACAACCTGATCCTTCGGTGTCAAAATAACCCCAAAGTTGGCTTGGTGTGCCCAAAAATACGCTATTACGAATCCCCGAAAATCATCCAATTTGCGGGATATACAAATATAAACCCCATCACTGGCAGAGGTAAAGGCATAGGTTTTCAAGAAATCGATAAAGGCCAATATGACCAGGCCTACATCACTCATCTGGCACATGGTGCAGCCATGTTCATACCAAAAAAAGTGGTAGAGGATGTGGGATTAATGGCCGAATTCTTTTTTCTCTATTATGAGGAATTGGATTATTGCGAAAGGATCAAAAAGGCGGGTTACGAAATCTGGTATGAACCAGCAGCATGTATCCTTCACAAGGAATCCATGAGCGTTGGCAAAAACTCTCTGTTAAAAACCTATTATATGAGTAGAAACCGATGGGTTTTCTTAAGAAGAAATGTTCCCTGGCCTCTGTTTCTGTTTACCGCGTCTTACTATTTTATGGTTGCCATACCCAAAAGCTTGGTCAATTTTGCGATAAAAAGAGAATGGGATCACCTGAAGGCCTATTGGAGAGGCTTTATGGGGAGTTTTTTACTAAAAAGTCTGCATGATAACCCTGTATTAAAACCAAAAGTAGAATGAGAATAGGCATAGAAGCACAAAGGGTTTTTCGCAAGAAAAAACATGGGATGGACATGGTTGCCCTGCAACTCATTGAACACTTGCAACAAATCGACCGGGAAAACCAGTATTTCATATTTGTAAATGAAAACGAGGATCCCTGCATCTCTCCCAAGGACAATGTAACCATCGTCCCGCTTCCCAACAGCCCCTATCCCATTTGGGAGCAAATCCATTTATCAAAAGCCACAAAAAAGTACGAGCTAGACCTATTGCATTGCACCAGCAATACGGCACCTATATACTTGTCCTGTCCATTGGTACTTACCCTTCATGACATCATTTATCTGGAGGGACTGAATTGGAAGGCGGGTACCTGGTACCAACGCTTCGGAAATGCCTACCGGAAATGGAACGTTCCTACGGTGGTAAACAATGCGCAAAAAATCCTTACTGTGTCGGAATTTGAACAAAGAAGAATTCTAGCACATTTTACCAATCTCCCGGAAGAAAAGGTCGAGGTGGTTCACAATGGAGTGAATGCACATTTTGCTCCCGTAAGTGAAGAGGACCAGGAAAGGATAAGAAAAAAGTATGCATTGCCTGAAGAGTTTATGCTTTTTCTGGGGAATACGGATCCCAAAAAAAACCTCAAAGGAGTATTGGAGGCCTTGGCACAACTGCATCACCAGGGAAAGCTATCCCTACCCATCGTCATGCCAGACTTTGGAGAGGAAATTTTGTCTAAAATGCTGGGTACGCTTAAAGCCGAGTCGTTAAGATCCCAAATACATTTAACAGGGTATATTCCCAACATGGAGCTACCTGCCATATATGCCAGAGCTGCATTTTTTCTGTATCCCTCTATTCGGGAAAGTTTCGGACTTCCCATCCTAGAGGCCATGGCCTGTGGTTGTCCCGTGATTACTTCTACCAGCTCCTCCATGCCTGAGATTGCAGGAGATGCAGCTTTGCTCGTAAACCCTCACAGCTCTGAAGATCTCGCCAAAAATATCCTTTTGCTAATAGAAAACAAAGCAATCCGTGCCTCCTTAAGAGAAAAGGGATTCAAAAGGCCTCCCCTATTTAGTTATGCACGTGGGGCATCCAAAGTGTTGTCCATCTATGAGGAGATATGTTATGTCAGGAAATAGGTATTGGCTTAGCAGCGGGTTTTTTACCATGCTGCACAGGGGCGTGGATTTCTTTCTTGGCTTTGTGGGCTTTATGATGTTGGTCAGGATATTCACACCGGATGAATTTGGTGTATGGGTATTGTTGATCACTATTGTAGCCATAATAGAAATGGCAAGAAACGGCTTCCTGCAAAATGGCATGATCAAATTCATGGTCAACCAAGATGCAAAGGAGCAGGCAAGGGTGCAAATGGCCTCCCTTTGGCTAAACATCCTACTTACAGCAATCCTTATGTTGCTACTTTGGCTTGGGGCACCTTACTTGGAAAGGTGGCTGAACGCCCCTTCATTGAGCCAGATCATCAGAATCTATGTGTATATATTACCTGTTCTAGTCATCCATACCCATAACCTGGTGCTAATGCAGGCAAACTATGATTTCCGAGCCTACTTCTGGGCAGGGATCAGTAAAAGTCTACCCCTATTCCTTGTCATCCTTTATTATTACCTCTCGCCGGAACCCCTCAACTTATACTCCCTGGCCTGGTACCAAAATGCCTGCTTTCTTCTCGCCACAGTGATGTCGGTCTACCAAGTGCGCAAGCAGGTCAGGTTTGCCTTTGGCAAAAATGGCACTTGGGTGGAAAGGATCTTTCATTTTGGAAAGTATGTCTTTGGAACCAATTTAGTGTCCATGTTGACCAATAGCATGGACAAATTCCTGCTTGGAGCATTGCTTTCTCCCATACAGGTTGCCATGGCCAATACGGCAGGAAGGGTAATGAATATGGTGGAAATCCCTGTGAACTCCATTGCCTCCATTTCCTATCCCAAGGCCTCTGAAGCCTTTGAGAAAAAAGACCTGGAGGGAATCGGCAAAATGTACGAGAAGACATTGGGAATGATGCTGAGTTTGACCGTGCCCTTTTTTATCCTCAATATTTTCTTTGCCGAACTTATCATATATTTTATTGCTGGAAATGAATATATGGACGCGGCACCTTTTCTCCGAATAGTGGCCTTAATTGCTCTGATCAAACCCTTTGACAGGCAATCCGGGGTGTTTTTGGATGCCATAGGAAGACCCGCCATCAATATGGTGATGGTTTTTGGCACCTTTCTGTATGGGGCAGTCCTTTCCTGGGTGTTTATCCAGCAGTTCGGGCTGTTAGGTGCGGCTTTCGGTTTGGTTACCGCGGTGTTGATAACGGCCATTATCAAACAGGTTTTTTTGGCCAGGTTTATTCCCTTTCGCCTTTTGGGTGCGTTTTCCCAGGCTTGGCATAATTATCCGATTTTAACCAGGATGGCGTTGGATAAGCTGAATGGGATCCGCGGGTAAGAGGTTGGCTATAACCAAGCGACTGAGATTTTTTTTCAAAAAAAATAAACCCGTCCGAATTGGTGGGCATGGGAGTTCAACCCCTCTGGGGTTGGTGACAGAGGCGGGGTGTACCAATGTCCGTGGGTTGCACCCACGGTTATTGCTTGCTGTGTCGGCCCTTCAGGCCTGGGGGTCGCGCGTGGGAAATATTGTGCACATTTATTTGTATACCAAGTCCGAACCGGGTTGCAGGTTCCCTATTGCGTTTTCTTACCCCGAGTCAGATGACTCGGAGCTAATGGGTTTGAAACCCTGTTGGGTTTCTTTGAGGTTCCCAAAGAATTTGGGATCAATAATATTCATTTTAATCGAATCCCAACTCCAACAGATACAGTTGACTTGGATCCGGCCAGGGTTCGGGGCGGGGTCTGTCCCGGTTCTGGGGGAGGGTTTCCCATTTCAAAAGGTAAGTGCTTTCATTGGGAGAAGTACCCAAGTCTGAACTGGAACGTATCTCCAAACCGGGAAAATCCCCTTCCACCTCCAATTGGGTTACATAGCTTTGGGGTTTCAATACTTCCCCTATGGGGTTGAGCTCCTCATCCAATAACAGCGTTCCCTGTCCATATTTGATATGGTCAAAGCCCAATTCATATGTTCCGTCTTCCCTTCTGATAAACTCCCCCACCCTTACTTCGAATTCAATGCTGCCACGACCGGAAAACTCCCAACGGTAATCCCAGTCGGTCACTTGCTTGGATTTCCACTGCTCCTCTTGGTACCTGGCCACATAAAATTGGAGATTACCCTCCTTATCATACTTGTGATAGGCCATCAGAGGATTATGGTCTGGATCCAGACATAGCCTGGCCGCCAAGTTTATGATTCCCCCCTCTACAGGGATGGGATCCACAATTAGGGAGGTTTGATCAATGGTGGCGGGCAAGCTTACAGGATCACCATGTACATCAAACCAATTCACCAAATCTGGGCTTTTCATATAGGATAAATCATGGTTAGTTTCGCAGTCCGGAGTATCCCTCCACACCCAATACATATGGTACCAGTCATCTTCGTACAATTTGGGTTGCGAAGCATACGCATTCATCTCCCCTTGGCCATCTGTAAGAGGGGTGTCCATTAAACGCTCCCAGGTTTGGGCGTCGGTATCATAGATATTGTAAATTTCGTTTCCGGACCCGCTGCCCCCATCCCTGTAGTGAAAAATTAGGTTCCCTTCCCTGTCCCTCATAAACTTTGGGTAGGTACACCTGTCCTCTTCTGTACCCACCATATTCCTGAACTGCTCCATTTCACTGATATCATTGGGACTCTTACTTCTGAAATAGGTAAGGGGGTGAACGTGCATATTTCCGGAAAGGTGGATATAGCCATCATTATCCATACCCAGTGTGACAGAATTGTGGCTGTCCCATTTTAGAATGGTGCTGGTACCATTGCCCTCCTCCCTATCGAATAGGGGCATGGTGTGTAGATCAAATTCGTCATCCGATAAATCCCGCTGCCCTAGCACCATATGTCGGTTTTCGTCATAAAAAGCCACGTATTGTCGATTGCCCGCAGTCATCAAGGCAAAGCCCACCGGATGACCCGCCCATACTTTGGAGATGGGAATGGAATTCTTCAAGACTTTTTCTTCCTGTCTTTCGTCAATTACTGTTGGCTCATTGGTACCGCAAGAAAGAAGAAGCGTGCTCAAAGCCAGGTAAAGAATCTGGAAATAACTTAATAAATTCATGTGTATATATTTGTCTTTTTAAGGTCACATAGCCTGACCCGGACTCGCTTCGGGAGCCTGTCCCTGCCTGCCCCGAACTCGTTTCGGGGAATTTATTTCGGGAGAATCTCGCAATCTATAATCATCCCAGTGTGTGACGTGCTCGTCATGCCCTGACCGCCGTCAGGACAGGCTCGATTTCATGTGCTTATAATTTTTTTCAAGCCTTTTAACTTGTTCTGCATTGGATTCGGGAAATAGCGCACCCCAAGAGCTACCTGGGGCTATCCTTCTATCTGAGGTTCTCGGAATGCTCGAATTCATACTTTTGGTCAATTAAAGGTGAGAAAGGGAACACTTTACCAATCCTTTAGCGGATTGAGCATTTGGGATGGTGGGGTCGTGCCCTCCGGCAATAAGTAAACCTCATAATTAATGTTTTCATCCGCTTCGGCTTCATATTCGAAACCCACCATAATGGTTCCAGGATTGGGTGCATCATAATCCGTTGTGGGTGTTGTACTATATGTTTGCCACTTTACATTTTCCAAACCCATCATTCTAAGGGTCAATGTTTTTCCGTCTTTGGTCAAAGTAGCACCATCTTCGCTGACCTCTACATTCGCCGAAGTCAGCATATTCCATCGCATGTGGGTTTTGCCGGACTTATTATTGATTTCGTCCCTTACCAACACATAGGCCTGATCCACAATGGCCACCCCCCTTTGGAATTGTTCCACCTGATCTTTATACACTGTACTGATGTCTGATTGGGCAAAGGCAAGGTTTTCTTCATCACCATACTTATCAATTTTTGCATATCCATCCACTCTTTGCAACTCCCCGTCGAAGGTCAAGGTGTTATGCACAAAATTATTGAGCCTGAACACGGACCACCTTTCAGCATCTTGGGTTCGCCCAAACAAGGCAATCCCCTTTGATTCCAGGCTTTCATAGTTCTGACTTCCGAAATCCATGGCCCATCGAACCCCATTGGCCTCCATAATAAAGGATCCAATATCCATATGCCCATGATTCACCGATGCAGAACCGGCCTTAAATCCCAGGTATATCGCATTGGGATCAGTCCAAGAGGTTCGCATCAAGGCCAAGGGGTTGGCACCTTGCCCTACCCAAACCTTTCTTTCCGGAACAGGGATTTTATCCAAGGAAAAATTCTTTCCCCATATCATGGCAGCAGGCAGAATCCTGTTGGAAGTAAACCTGCTTAAATCTCCCCTGTCAAACTGCCCCCTTTCCACCCATAACAAGGAGGGCTCCTGGTTTTTCTCCGCAAACCAATACATAGCCGGGGTAATACTTCCACGACCACCACCTGCATCTCCCCAATTAAAGGAATAGCCGGTAACCCCAGACATATTCTTGAAAAACCCTGCTGTCTCCAGAAAACCCGGTACCTCGTTTAGCCCAAAGTCTGTAGAATAAATCCGCTCTATGGCATCCAGAAAGAGCACATTAAAGGTGGTTCCATACGCCCAATAACCATATCCCTCCGGATAGGCTCCATCCGGTTGATAATCCTCCATTGCCAAGCTGATTGTTTCTACTGCCCTATGTATGGTTTTATGGGCCAGCTCCGGCTCCTCCTCGTAGATTGCCAAGGCCCCATATAGCATCCCTGCATTACAGACCTGATTCCAGTTATGGGTAGCTGACAGAAACCAGTTGTATTCTTCGTCATAGGAGGGCTTTATGCCCAATTGAACGATGGCATCTTTTATCGTCCTTTTCGATGCTTTTGATAAGCCATCAAACAACCAATCGTATCCTATGGACAGGGCCATGGTCATTTCGGCCACATCCAAAAAGTGGCTGGGATTCCAATCCGAAAATCGGGAAACAGCCAACATTTCTTCCTCGGCCCGCTTAAGGAACAGTTGTTCCCCACTCATCCTGTAAGCATAGCTAAGATAAAAAATCCTTCTCAAGGCCTCTCTGGATACGGAAAGCAAGCGTCTGCCTATCTGCTTGCGCTCCAACACATCCTCATGGATGATGCTTTGGGCCTCTTGCATGATGGCAGTATGTAAATTCTCCCATCGGGGGTCTGTTTCTACATTTTTCTTAATCATGCTTTCCTCTCCCTTTAACAGTAAAATTCTAGGATGATCCTTCACAGGAAGGGTTTTCGGCACCTCCTGCCCCAGCAACGGGTAAGTAATTAGCATTATCAGTGTGCCAATCAGCCAGCCTTGCCCCATAGTCCAAGCCTTAATCCTATTTTTGTCCATATTCACTCCACTTACTTTGTATACCATAGCTTTATTAAAATTTCCTAATGCACCTTACTGCATATCGTGATCCCTTATTTTGAGTAAATTGTCCTCCATACCCACTGAAATTTTGCCCCCAAACAAATCCTATATTGTATTCCGTAGAACTCCAATACAGGTCACTATCAAATCCCCCGAGTTCATCCTTCCATTGGTACAACATGTCTAGTTCATCTTTTGACGGGAGATACCAATCCCCATATCCTCCATCCTGACATCTTGAGCAAACCTTAGCAGCAAAATCCCCATAAATATCGTCTGCTGTGTATTGGGGAAGGATGACAGCGGTGTTTTCCTTTCCAGCGTAAATACCACTTCTGACAGCATTTATCATTCTATCCCCATGATCCCCGTAAAGCTGTGGTGGCTCTGCCCTGCCGTTTCGCCAGGCAATCCCTTCATGTTGGTCGGATTTGGCCACGATTAACCCATGCTCTCCACTTTCGTCCAGCCACACAATTACCCCGCCGCCGTATTCCTTTCCAATATAATGAGCAGCATCCTTTTCCCCCGGTTTTCCAAAAGTAGAATCCTCACTAAATTCCCAATCGGGTCTTTGCCCTTCTTTTGTTCCATTCACAAGGGAAACACTGCTTCCAGCCCTATCCCCTTTGGGAAGATGGATTCGAATTTTACCGTTTTCGGCTGACCAAAAATCACCATGGCCGCTAAAGCTGGCTTGTATTTCCAGTTGATTTCCTTTTCTACTGGGGTCTGAGACTGTAATGGAGGCAATATTTCCCCCATCCAGTTGTAGGAGAAGAGCTGAAGGTGAACTTACCGAAAATGAATTTCCATTTGGCAATTCAAATTCCCCTGCCTGATATGCCACTACACTTACTTTCTGTAAATCTGAATGGTAAACCGCTTGAAGCCCTTCCGTATTTGAAAGCATGTGTATGTCGGAAAAAGGTGATAAGGATTTCGCATCCTCCATGGATATTCCCGGAATTACTTTATAGGCATAGCTGGCACCTTGCGGTTGCTTTCCATGGTCTATCCAAATGGAAAATAGTTTTTTGGTAAGTGCGGGCCTGCCTCTCACCCGCTGGGTTTCCACTATATCCTCCCATTTGCCCGTGGCCTCCTTGGATTGGATTTTTACCTCAGTAGCCGGATAAAAAACGTAGGCCACACTGTCATGCCATACCCAATCCATGGTTTCTGAGATAGTTGTGTTCTCCTCCAGCTTGTGTTGAGAACCGGATTTTCCAAAATAAATTTCCCCTTCCAGCAAAGCCTGATTGATGGTGGTAAATACAGGAAGTATTTCCTCACTGCTGATTCCTGCTCCCAGACAAGCATATCCTTCATCAAAGAAAAACCAGGATTTCTTGGCTTTTAATGGGTCATGGGGGCTGATAAAGTCAAACACCACAGCCCCATATTGCCCATCGGTAACCGCACCCACAAATTCCGACTTTCCTTTTTTGACTATCTCGCTGGAAGGTGGATGAGTGGGTTTTTGGAGTATGGTGGTACCCGGAATCTTTTGCCAGTCCCATACCGGAAATATATCATAGTACTCCTTACCGGTTCTGGAGATAAAATTTGATCCGTCGGCATGGTGATGCATTTTAAGGGATTCCCCATTATGGGGTGCCTCCATGTTGTTATTTCTTTCCGAATGCATGCGCACGGAGGTAAAATAGCCCGGCCGCTGATGACTGGCATATTCCGAAAACCAGAAAAAACTGTTATGGCTCAAATCGGGCTTTTTGCCTTCGTCCCTAATGGCAATGATGTCCTCAAGCTCATCCCTACGGTAATCGGTGATGGCCAGCAATTTTTTGGGCAAAGAGGCATCAAAGGGCTTCAAGTTCCCTTCCCTGGCCATGTCCCTGTTGGTCACGCCAGGATCCTTGTAGCTTGCATGTACCATGGATTTGGCAATACCATCCAAATAGTAGTCCACCAATAAACGGGTACTTTCCTCTGGAAACTGAAACGAGGTGCCCTCCAATCGCAGAGCCCAATCGGCAAAGGTAGCCGCATATCCCCTACCGTAGGACAAAATAGAGGTTACCCTATCGGCCCTGTGGTGAAAACCCAAATCGGGCTTGATCCCCATTCCTGAAGTGATCCCCACCTCATCAATCATTGCCCTTAGTGCATTTTGAAACTTATTCTTATCCCGTTCGAACAAGGACAAAGTAGCTTCGATACCTGCAATTTTGATAAGGTCTCCCCCCGGTCGTGCACCCCAGGCACCCAGGTTCCCCCGTGCTGCCAGAGCGGCTACCCCTTCTTGCTGATCCTCCTCCAAATGTCCTTCCAACAAAAAGAGTATTTCTAACCATCGGGTAGGGTTGGCAATTTCATTGGTATGCCAATTGGAAGCGATATAATCTTCATCCAACCAATGCTGCAAGGCAAGTAGGATGTGTTGTTCTAAAGCTTCGTCATTGTGGTATTTAGAGGAGGGATGGGATAAAGACAAAGCCATCGTTTGAAGATTAACTACATGGCTAACATGCTGAAAGCCCGTTCTGGAGCGGTCCTCATAGTTGATATCTGACCAAGTCCCATCTTCCGATAAAGTTTCCATCAGCTTGGAGGTCATCGCATCATCCGGTTGCTTATCCAACATCTCTTCCTTGATGCGTTCCCTTAGTTTTTCCAAGTCCGCATTGGCGCATACCGATTGGGCAAAGAGCCCCCCAATCACTAGGACTAATACAACCCACTTGCCATTCATTGACTGGTCAATTTTACCCTAAGGGTACCTTCTCCGTTTTCCAAGACCCAGGCAGGAACACGGATTTCCAATCGCTTAAGGTTTTCATATTGCCTATCCAACTCCAATGGTGCAGGATCCAGGGATACAAGGGAAACCATTAGGTCGGGGTGAGAAAGATTTTCCAGCTTGACCTGCTTGCCATCTTGCTTTAGAATAGCTCCACCCTTTACGATCTCCACATCCGCCTGGGTCATAAGTTGCCAAGTGACCATTTTGGTGTTGTCATTGGCTTTGATATAGTCTTCGATGACAAGTGAAGAATCATCGGGCTTTTTGAAGGTTCGCTTGGCTTCGGAAATATTTTCCCCAAACACCTCGGCAAGGTCAAAGGTGGCCTCAGGAGTGTTTCCATCTTTAAAATCCACCAAGGAGGCGAATCCGTTGTTTACATGCAGCTCATCATTCACCGTAAGAGTACTATGTCCGTAGTTGTTTTTGGTAAGCAGCGTCCATCTTTCACATTCCTGACAATTTCCCCAGAGGTTAAATCCGGTAATTTCCAACTCATTATAGGGCTGGTTTCCTGGATCCATCACCCAGCGTACCCCGTTGTGTTCCCAAATAAAGGAGCCTGCATCCATGTTGCCATGACTGATGGTGGCTTTTCCCCCTTTGCCACCAAAATAGTAGCTGTCGGAGCCTTCCTTTCCATCTCTGAAAATGGTAATGGGGTTGGCACCATCTCCTTTCCATGCCAGTGGCAGGGGTTCTTCCTCGGTGGCCTCAAATTGGGATAACCATACCAAACCAGCTCCTGCAATCCGGTGCAGCTTGCCCATGTCTTCCGCAGGTTGGTTAAACTTTTCCTTTTCCACGTAAAGCGGATTTCCGGTCTTAGTGCCAAACCAAGCCAAGGTAATGTCCCCTGAAGTACCGTGCTTATCTCCGCAATCGGCAAAATTATAATACCAGCCGGAGGGGGCTATGCTCAAGACCCTAAAATCCGCACTTTCCTTGAATGCTGGATATTCCGCAATGCCGAAATCCGTTCCAAAAGCAGACTCCAAAAGGGCAGAGGTAAGTACCGAAAAACTAGTTCCATAACTCCAATAAGTAGAGCCCTCGGGATACACCCCGTCTGGCCCATATTCCGCAAGCGCGTGGGGCATCCCATCCAGGGAGCGGCTGATGGTTTTGGCGGCCAAGGCGGGATCCCTGTCCGCTATCATTATGGCTGCGGCTATCATGCCCCCGTTGCACACCTGATTCCAGTTATTGGTTCCGTCTATCCAACCGCGGTTGCCCTCCCAACTGGGATTAATACCCTTTTCGATCAGCGCATCTTTTGCAATTTCCACAGTGGATTTGGGCAGGTCCTTTCCCACCCAGTCTATGGCAAGTGCCACCGCCATGGACATTTCCGCCACATCCAAGAAGTGCGAAGGGTTCCAATTGGAAAAATTACTGACGGCAATGACTTCTTCATTGATTTTATCCAGGTACTTTTTGTCATTTTCTATTCGGTATGCCATACCCAGTACATTGATCCTGTGAAGCATGTCCCTGGATACCCCCAATAACCTCCGGCCTGTCATTTGGCGGGTAAGTACGGGCTGTTGCAATACTTCATCTGCATTCAATTTAACGCCTTTGTAGAAATTACCCACCATAGGGTCATTTTTGATTTTTCTCTTCATTTGCCTTTCCAGGGCCGGAGTCAAAACCAACTTTGGACTTGATTTTCTCAAATTTCGCTTCAGGTAGGCCTCTGTGATGGGGTTTTCCAACTTGGGAGGGTCATTTTCGATTGAATTGCCCGGCATCGCAATGATGTTAACATGCAGGACAATGATTAAAAATGATGTCATCAGCCCCATCATCCAAACAGATGATAAAGTAAGGCTATCTAAGCTTTTACTGGTTTTCATATTTTCTGGGTTTTTTTGTTATTTCGGATTATATTAAGCAATGCTGAACTAGCTTCCTCTCAATAAGCCATTTTTGGTTTCATCAAGGTGGGAAAGGTCCAGGCAAAATGATGCGTGGGATAGCTTACAGGCCTTGCCGGGTAAGCATACTGGCCATATTCCTCTACCTCATAGACATGTTCCATGGCCTCCATAAGGTTTCCCGGCCAGGAGTCCGGAGACCCCGGGCGCTGCTTTTCATGCCAAGGCCAGTCATCAGGTGATTCTACATAATGGAGCAAGTAATCGATGGCCGTTTTGACGGACCTTCCATCCTCTTCCCAATGTAGGAGGTCGGTTCCTTCCGCCTGAAGGATTGCCCAACAGGTTGCGGTGATGGGCGCAAGGGAGAAATAGGTGTACCATAGTCCCCGTTCCTGCCGCCTTACCTCTTCTGGCATATGCCCGTCTACGGCAATTTTTTCGAAAAGGTCGCTTTTGACCAGGTTGATATTGGTTTGCATCTCTTCCTTGTTATCCAAAAAAGCGGCACTCAATACCGACCCGAACCTGCCCCAGTCTGCCCAGTTATTTTTTCTTTCCCTAATTTCATTACAGGCTTTCTTATACACCTGATCCACCCAGGATTTGAATTTTTCCCTGTCAGTATCTGGCCAAAGCGGGTCAAATTTCAAGAGGTCGGCGGCAATCATCAGTCCAGGACCAGAATAGGCCATCACCAATGGCCCATCTGCCTCACTGTAACCCTTATTGGTCGTAGCCCAGGCATTGAGAAAGTAGATGGCTTTTTTGGCAAATTTCTCCTCCCCTGATAAGCGATAAGCCAAGGCAGCAGCATAAGCATCAAAGGAGTCGGATTGTAAACTTCGGGAATTGTTTCGGTGTCCCTCCGGATCCTTGTAGAACCCAGGAACCGCAAAGTCTTCCAAGGCATGGTGGCTATGCTGGCCAGCTTGATCGGCATAGTGAATTAATTCTTGGTAAGCGTCCCAATAGGGCTGAGATTGGTGGTTGATTTGGACTTTCACAAACTGAAGCTGTGCATCTGGGTGCATGACCTGGGCCTCAAGAGAGGTATTTCCAATTGAAAATACCCACAAAGCAGCTATTACAAAAGAGGGATTACCTACACGGTCCATATTGGGATTTTGGGTTTTCAGGTGATAACTTGATGGACATAAATTTACAAAAAATAGGGCTTTATTTCAGGCATAGGCCTTCCCGCTCATGTAAATAAATGAAAAAAAAACCTGCCCCATTGGGACAGGTTTTTTTTCTATTAAAACCCTGCAAGGGTAGGATTACCCTTGAAGAGTTCGTATATTCTTATTCCCACCCTGGGTTTTGGCCAAGATTGGGGTTTTGTGCAAGATCATTCAATGGAATGGGCCATAAATAGTCCCTGTTTTCATCAAACACTGGATCTGCCCAGTCTGTGTTTTGATAAACATCAATATAGGTCTTCCCATTTTCCGGATCTACTGATGTGAAAATAATGGCATTTTCATACCTGGCTTCCGCCTCAGCATTCCATTGGATTCCCATGTCGGGTTTCTCCAGTTTTTTGCCCTGCTTCCACCTTCTCAAATCATCATAACGGAAACCTTCCCCAAAAAGCTCAATCCTTCTTTCCCTTCGGATTTCTACCAATAATGGGGAAATACCATCATCGGCGTATCTTGGATCCATTGGCGGATTTATGTCTAAATGAGGCATTTCAACCCTATCCCTAAGGAGATTAATACTCATGTCCAAATCCCCCTGAGTGATTTCTCCTAGTTCCGCCTTGGCTTCCGCATAGTTTAACAGAGCTTCCGCATACCTCATGATTAAGGCAGGAAATTCGCCGTTATCAAATGCCTTTCCAATCATATCCAAGGCATTGTAATGCTTAATCACGTGATACCCTGTAGAGGAGGTCCTGCCCCCTTGCTGTCCCTGTATCCTAGGGTAGTCCCTACCGTCGTCATTGTGATACAGGTAGAAATCGGAATCCTCTGGATGCAATACCGTTTGACGAAGTCGGGGATCCCTGTTTACAAAAACATCCTCAATCCTATCATCTCCTTGGTAGAGTGGGGATAAGGTGATAGGCAACCCATCTTCGCAAAGATAGTCCTCCACCACGTTCCTGGTCGCACCACCAGTATAGCTATAATAGTTTTGTACGTGATTGGTTCTTATTCCCAATACGTACCTTCTAAACACCATGATTTCTGGGTTGCCGGACATATCCAGTGTCCTGTGGAAGGAGTTGTAATCCTGAGTGGGATCACCAGTAGTGTAGATGGAGTGAGGGCCATTGTCCATCAGTTCCTTCGCAGCATCCGCCGCTTCCCTCAACCACATTTCGGGGTTAGACCCACCATGATATTTCCTCCAGGTACCTTCAAATAAACATACTCTGGATTTAACAAGTAAGGCTACCCAACGGGTTAACCTTCCGGGGTCATTTCCATCCCCCCAGTCATTGGGAATATGCTCAGTGGCAAAGTTAAGGTCCGCAAGGACATTGTCCATTACTTCCTCCCTTGGCACGCGGGCAGCAAAGAGTTCTTCAGAGTCAATATTCAGTTCCCTGTCCACCCAAGGAGCATCCCCAAACATCTTCACGATATGGTGGTAAAACCAGCCCCTAAACAGACGGGCTTCACCAACATACCTGTTTCGGACATCATCAGGAATAGCAGCATTGGGGTAGTTTTCCAACCCAATATTAACCGCCCTTACCAAGTTCCAACCCCTGTAACCGTACCACTGATTACCGATACCGGATGAGGTAGTTGGCACTACTTGCCTTCCTGCTCTCACTTGCTGAAATGGCCTGTGCCTTTCATGGTTCGGGGCAAGATTATCGGCGAAACCATCCACCATAAGGTAACTAGCCACCTGGCTGTCAAAGCCTTGATGGTGACCGAGCATGATGGGAAAGTTGATATCGTTCTGCACTAAATGGTAAAAGGTATTATTATAAGTTTGTAAGTCGTTTTCCGTGTTCCAAAAGGTCTCGTCACTCACCTCATCCAAGGGGAATCTTTCCAGAAAATCATCGTTGCAGGCGCCTAGCATAAACACGCCAACAAAGAGCAGCCTGAAATTATATATTGTTCTTTTCATTATTTCTTGCTTTAATTGTTAGAATGTAAGCCTTACACCCATGGTATAAATCCTTTGCATTGGGTACTGAATAGCACCTTCCCAAATCGTTTCGGGATCCAAGGGTGGCCTGATAGGGGAGTATTCCCACAGGTTTTGTCCCACGAAATACACATTGGCGCTGGAGAAACCTATGGTCTGCATCCAGTTGGTAGGAAGGTCATAGCCCAAGCTAAGGTTTTTCAACCTCACGTAACCTGCATTTTGCAGGAACCGGGTTTGTGGCTGAATGTTCTTCTTGTCATTGGTAGAGATATGGGGATGGGCAAAATACGCATCCCTGTTGTCCTCAGACCAGGAGTCATCTATAAAGTAGTTTTCCACATGTCCCGCATTGAATGGGAAGAACCAGGTCCAGTTGCCGGAAGTAGGCCAATGATCCCTGCTCCAAACCCCTTGAAAGAACAGGTTAAGATGGAAATTTTTCCATTGCACGTTTTGATTAAGACCAAAGGAATACCTGGGTGTAGAGTTACCTATCACCCTCCTGTCACCTGGATTTTCCAAGGTGTTGTTTCCAGAAGTGATCCTACCATCACCATTTAAGTCGGCATATTGAATATCACCTGGTCTCCAGTTGGCTCCCAAGAAGGATTGATCGGGACCATTGTCCACTTCTTCCTGGGTTTGGAAAATACCCACGGTCTCATATCCCCAAATCTCATTGAGCATTTGCCCCTCATAATAGGTATTGGTGGAACTTGTTCCAGCAGGTAATGCACCGGAGGGGTTATTGAACCTAGTGATGGTGGCTTGCCAATCAGCAAGTGCCAGTGTCACATCATACATCAGGTCTGGTCTCAACTGATTCCTGTAGGTCAATGCCAATTCCCAACCATAGGTACGTAAGTCCGCAGCGTTGGTTTGGGGTGCCCCTGTACCCAATAGCGCAGGCATCTCCTGGGACATCAACATGTCTTTGGTATCCCTGGAGTACACGTCCAAGGAACCATCTATTTTGCCCCCAAACAAGGTGAAGTCCAAGCCAATATTTTGGGAGATTACGGTCTCCCATGTAAGGTCTGGACTTACTAATCCAGCTGGTGAAACAAAAGGCGTTCTATTAGCTCCAGCCATCATAAAATTGGATTGTCCTATACCCATTGTTGGTATATAGGGATACCAAATGGGGTTGTTGTTTTGGTCAACCAATAACTGATTTCCCAATTGCCCATAAGAAGCACGGATTTTCAATTCGTCTAACCAATTGGAAGCTCCGGCCATCCATTGCTCATTAGAAATCCTCCAACCCAAAGACACGGAAGGAAAGAAACCAAAACGACTGTCACGGGGAAACCTGGAGGTACCATCGTACCGACCGTTGGATTCAATCAAGAAACGATCGTCAAAGATGTAATTTACCCTGTAAAAGGCCCCTCTTAATCCCATATGATTTTGGGACCCAAAAGTCTGCTGCAAACCGATAGTGGCATTCAAATCCGTGATCAAAGGAGTGATGAGGGAGTTATTTTGTGCCCTTACCATCTTGTTATAACCCCATTCCTGGTTATATCCCACCATGGTGTTTAGTTTGTGCTTTTCAGGTAAATCAAACTGGTAGTCTGCCACAGCATTGATCACATAGTATTGGTTCATGTTGTTCACCTCATTGATGAAATCGTTACCACTGAAACCAAAGCTGATCATATCATCCGGGTTTCTCAGATCGTTATTTACGATTTCTACCCTGCTGGCAACTTGTTGTTGTGTCCGGTTAAACATATTAAACGCAAAATTACCCCTAATGGACAAGCCTTTGACGGGTGTCAGTTCTACCCCCTGATCCAGCCAGATATCAGTAGACCTCCACTGGTTTCGACCCCCATCCTTTAGATAAGGCCAAAAATTGGTGCCACCGAAATACATCCCCACGTATCTTTCGTATTGGTCCCTGTCACCAGGCTCCAAATAATAAGGAAGATCAGGGAACTGTATGGGCATGATTGGGTTTACCCTTGCCAGTGAGTTAATGTTCACGTCCCAGTTGTAGAAATGGGGTTTATCACTGGTTTGGGTATTGACGATCACCTTTTCCTCCAGCTTTAACCAAGGGGTAACTTGAAAGTCCCCCTTCATCAAAACGTTGTACCTTTTGAAGTTTTCGTTATTCTCAGCCAAGTAACCATCCCTACTCAAATGGCCAAAAGAGACAAAATAACTGGAATTTTCGCTTCCCCCCGAAATGGTCATATCATGTTGACTGGTAGGAGCAAAATCCGTCATGATTTCATCTTGGTAATTATTGAACCCATAAAACCTTAATGCACCATCTACGCCTCTCCACTCATTTTCGGGAATTGGGTTTTCTGACCACCTTCGGGTACCCTCCACCCAGTCGGGATCATATTGGGGGACACCGTTAGTACGGATATTGGCTGTATTTCTGGCATTTACAAATGCATGGGGATCAGTAATGGGATCCATATTGAAGATGGGCCTGGCCAATGCCAACTGACTGTTCAAGGATACGCTTACTTTACCTTGCTGCCCGCTTTTTGTGGTCACCAAAATTACTCCAAATGCAGCCCGGGCACCGTAAACGGCTGCGGCGGAAGCATCCTTCAATACAGATACACTTTCGATATCATTAGGGTTAATCTGGTTCAGGTCCATGGGAACATTGTCCACCAACACCAATGGCTGACCACCATTAATGGAGGTAAATCCCCTGACATTGAAGGAAGCGGGCTGCGATGGGTCACCACTTTGGGGTTCAATGTTCAGGTTGGGGATTACCCCTTGAAGGCCTTCAGCCACATTGGCAATGGGTCTGTTTACCAATCGGTCGGAACCAGCCACACCCACGGCACCGGTGAGGTTTACCTTCTCTTGTTTACCGTAGCCTACTACTACCACTTCATCCAGTGCCTGGGCACTTTCCGTTAACTTGATATCGATAACTTCCCTGTTACCTACTTCAACGGTTTGGCTTTCATATCCTATAAAGGAGAACACCAGCCTGGAATCGTCAGGAACCGTTAGGGTATAGTTACCATCAATGTCAGTGGCAGTACCGATATTGGTTCCCGGCACAGAAACGGTGGCACCAGGGATAGGCATGCCATCCTGGTCGGTCACGGTTCCTTTTACCGTAATGTCAAACTCATTTTTCGCGGGAATTGAAATACCCATTTCTTTATGGGTGGCCAGCATTGGCCTTTCGCTTTTCAACTGCAGGAAATCGTTGGAGAGCCTGTCGCCCTGTGCCCAAGAATTTCCGCAAATCATGATGAGGAACACCGCTGTAAACAGGGTACAAAAATACCCTCCTCCGCGGATGCGTAAAGATGTTTTCATAATGGATTTTTACTAGATTTTAGATGTTAATTGACATATGGAAAGGATTTCCATAGTGATAGTTGGGTCAGATTGACCTCATGCAGGGTTTTTTACCATAGGCAAACTGGGTTTTTTAATACGCTTAAATTAGAACTATTCATTAGGTGATTAATGATTTTAGGAAATCGGTTTCATTAAATTTTAAAATCATCATAATAAAATTAACAAAACAGAATTTTATTCTTTTAATTTAAGGTAGACCAAATGAAATATTACCTTCATTTGATATTTCAATATTAAAAAAAAAATTATTTAAAAAAAAGAAATAAGTATTTTTTTTGTTTTAAGATCACTTTTTTACACTTAAATTAGATAGTATAAAATATTTCCTAACCAATCTTCTTTGTTGATTTCAAAAGGAAACCGATGTAGTTTAACAAGTGCAACTGTATTAACAATCAGGTAACTGGGCCACGTGGTGTCGAGGTGAAAAAGGACATTGATTCCGACAAATAGTTCATAGTCCCTGCCTTTAGGTTACGACCATAGTCTATGCATTTGGGTTCAACCCCTACGGGGTTGGTGGCAGTGTGTCATTGCCGTGTCCACGGGTTGCACCCGCGGTTATTGCTGTGTCGGCCCTTCAGGCCTGGGGGTTGCGTGTGGGAAATATTGTGCACATCTATTTGTTGACCAAAGCCCGAAGGGCTGAAACAAAAGTAACCGAGGGCCAAAGCCCGTGGATATTGTATGGCATAACCTTCCCCCAACCCCGAAGCGGGTTGAACAAAAACCCGGTAGGGGGATGGTATTCTTGGGTGGTTTTACGCCATCCTGTTTTATCCGTGTCCTCGGGTTGAGCCCACGGTTATTGCTGTATTGTCCCCTCAGGCCTGGGGGTCGCGTGTGGGAAATATTGTGCACATCTATTTGTTGACCAAAGCCCGAAGGGCTGAAACAAAAATAACCGCGGGCCAAAGCCCGTGGGTATTGTATGGCATAACCTTCCCCCAACCCCGAAGCGGGTTGAACAAAAACCCTGTGGGGGAATGGT
>NZ_QCXY01000059.1 GCF_003347495.1 Pleomorphovibrio marinus | reverse complement strand
GGTGCGGGATCGCATTTATCGCTTAAACCAACAAGTCCTCGCTAAAAAACGCTCATTAAGGCAGTTCTTTGTCTCGAATCAAACCAAAAAAACCTTCGCGTCCTTAGTGCCTCCTTTGTGTCCTTAGTGACAAAAACATTCCGAAGCGAAACCAACCTTTCGCCTGTAAACAAGTCTCTTCGTCTCCAAGTCCCTTCAATAACCATCCCTACCACCTCATGCAACACCATCCCCCAAAGCACCAACGCCTCCGACCCCGGCCAAGGCAGCCGAAAAGTATCATCCGGATGAACGAGAACCGTAAAATTACACGGAGCGGGAACCACATTAACCTATTGTGAGCCAAAAAGGGGT
>NZ_QCXY01000058.1 GCF_003347495.1 Pleomorphovibrio marinus | reverse complement strand
CCCTTACCAAGTTCGTGGCCGATGCCCCCGGGATGTCCGGGACCACGG
This sequence comes from Pleomorphovibrio marinus, assembly GCF_003347495.1. Taxonomy (GTDB): domain Bacteria; phylum Bacteroidota; class Bacteroidia; order Cytophagales; family Cyclobacteriaceae; genus Pleomorphovibrio; species Pleomorphovibrio marinus. The sequence continues at coordinate 335 of NZ_QCXY01000058.1, read as the reverse complement.
CCTGCCCTTCATGGGTGCCGGAGGCGACCCTCAGGGTTACGCTGCCGGACACGCCCATCATGGACAGGGCGTCCATGGCCGCCTGCAGGGTGGGGAAGTTCCTGTCCCCGGACCCGGCGGGGTTCACCGTGTAGGCACCCTCCAAAGGGGAAAGGCTTGCCGGATCGATCTCGTTGGCCCCGATGGTCGGGGGGTCCGGCCTGGGGGACCCATCGATGTCCACGTCCACCTCGGCCACGGAGACACCCGCCCCGATAAGCCCGATTGACCCTGCGTACAGGCCCGGGTCGTAAAGGGGGTCAACGCTCAGCGAATTATCATCTCTGTTGGAAACT
>NZ_QCXY01000057.1 GCF_003347495.1 Pleomorphovibrio marinus | reverse complement strand
TGGCGATTCAGGCAGCAAATAAAAATATCAATTCCCTGAGTGACGGTCTGCTCGCTTTTGGTAAGGGAGCGGCACTGGGTGCTGCTTTGGGCTCGGGTTTTGGGAAGCTGGCAGTGGCCAAGGGTTGGGGAATTGCCGGTGCAAATGCTGCAACCACCACCAAAACCGGGCTGTTGGCAAATAAATATGCATCTCTTTATGGCGGTGGCCTAAATGTGGTGAATAGCTTTGACCCGGAGAAAGGCGTTGGCCTGCATACCTTCGGGCATTTTGCCGCCGGGTATTTGGGTACCATTGTCGGCATAGAGGATGAGTCCATTGGGTTTATTTTGGGGGGCACACTAAACGCATATACGGATTTGGCATCAGGCAGTATTGACAATTTTTACG
>NZ_QCXY01000056.1 GCF_003347495.1 Pleomorphovibrio marinus | reverse complement strand
GACGCTCGATCCTCCTGGAAAAGGTCCAAGGTCTCCTTCTCCCCCTCCCTGACAAAGTTCCGGGCTATTAGGCCATATGGATAAGGACAAAGACGAGAGTCTTTGGGCCAGGGTGTGCGGCTGCGTCTGCTGGACGATATAGCTCTCCAGGTTCAGGATCGTGAAATCATCGAAAAAGGCTTCTCCTCCTTCGGAGCCGTCATTACTGAGGTAAATATAGAAATATCCCGGCTCTTCTGCCAGCCCCCCGCAACCTGGCCCCTCGCTAAAACAGTCCCAACGGACTGTTTCTTCACGCTCGGTCCTAATATAATCTTTCATGCTCCCGGTTTGAGCCGTCCTCATACGCTTCCTCCGTCATTTGGGTATAGCCGCCGTACTTATAGTTCATCTCCTTGTCGAAG
>NZ_QCXY01000055.1 GCF_003347495.1 Pleomorphovibrio marinus | reverse complement strand
TTTCGACAAGGAGATGAACTATAAGTACGGCGGCTATACCCAAATGACGGAGGAAGCGTATGAGGATGGCACCAACCGGGAGCATGAAAGATTATATTAGGACCGAGCGTAAAGAAACAGTCCGTTGGGACTGTTTTAGCGAGGGGCCAGGTTGCGGGGGGCTGGCGGAAGAACCCGGATATTTCTATATTTACCTGTCCAATGATGGGGCCGAAGGAGGAGAAGCCTTCTTTGACGATTTCACCATCCTGAACCTGGAAAGTTACATCGTCCAGCAGACGCAGCCGCACACCCTGGCCCAAAGACTCTCGTCTTTGTCCTTATCCGTATGGGCTAATAGCCAGGAACTTTGTGAGGGAGGGGGAGAAGGAGACCTTGGACCTTTTTCAAGAGGATCGAGCGTG
>NZ_QCXY01000054.1 GCF_003347495.1 Pleomorphovibrio marinus | reverse complement strand
GGTCTTCGACATCTATTGCGTTGCGGAGTCCGGAGCGCGGTTTATTGTGGAAATGCAGAAGGCCTTCCAGCTCAACCTCCGGGACAGGTCCCTGTTCTATGCGACCTATCCCATTCAGGAGCAGGCCAGGCGTGGGGACTGGGACTTCGGGCTGAAGGCGGTGTACTGCATCTCCATCCTGGACTTCGTCCTGGAGAAGGGGGATGAGAGACACCTGCACCGTGTTGGGCTGGTCGACCGTGAAACCGGTGGGCTGTTCAGCGACAAGCTCAACTTCATCTATGTGGAGGTGCCGAAGTTCGAGAAAAAGGAAGCCGATCTCGAAACCAAATTCGACAAATGGCTGTATGTATTAAAGCACCTTGAGCACCTGGAAAGGGTGCCTGTAAGGATTAGGGAAAAGATATTCGAAAAAGTCATGGACATAGCAACATTGGTAAACCTGGAGAAGAAAGACCGCAAGGCCTACGAGCAGAGCCTGAAACAGTACCGGGACCTAAAGAATGCGCTAGATGCTAGTAA
>NZ_QCXY01000053.1 GCF_003347495.1 Pleomorphovibrio marinus | reverse complement strand
TGTCTTCGACATTTATTGCGTTGCGGAGTCCGGTGAGCGGTTTATTGTGGAAATGCAGAAGGCCTTCCAGCTCAACCTCCGGGACAGGTCCCTCTTCTATGCGACCTATCCCATCCAGGAACAGGCCAGGCGTGGGGACTGGGACTTTGGTCTGAAGGCGGTTTACTGCATCTCCATCCTGGACTTCGTCCTGGAGAAGGGTGACGACAGGCACTTGCACCGGGTGGGTTTGGTCGACCGTGAAACCGGTGGGCTGTTCAGCGACAAGCTCAACTTCATCTATGTGGAGGTACCGAAGTTCGAGAAAAAGGAAGCCGATCTCGAAACCAAATTCGACAAATGGCTGTATGTATTAAAGCACCTGGAGTACCTGGAAAGGGTGCCTGTAAGGATTAGGGAAAAGATATTTGAAAAAGTCATGGACATAGCAACATTGGTAAATTTGGAGAAAAAGGACCGCAAGGCCTACGAGCAGAGCCTGAAACAGTACCGGGACCTAAAGAATGCGCTAGATGCCAGCAAGCTT
>NZ_QCXY01000052.1 GCF_003347495.1 Pleomorphovibrio marinus | reverse complement strand
GAGTGCATTAAAAGAAGTCCACCTTCTTGGAAAATGTTATCTTTTGAGATAACTTTGTACGTATGGTCAGGAAGATTATTTTTTACGAAAACCACTTTATGGAATTTTACCAAAACCAAGATGAAAAGGTCAAGAGTAAGATTCAATATGTTTTTGAACTGATCAAGCAAGTGGAAAGGGTGCCCAAAAAGTTCCTCGATCATATTAAAGGAACTGATGGGCTATTTGAGGTACGTGTGGAATACCAATCAAATATCTATAGGATATTTTGTTGTTTTGATGAAGGAAGGTTAGTGGTTCTCTTCAACGGTTTCCAGAAGAAAACCCAAAAGACACCAAAAAAAGAGATCGAGAAAGCCGAAAGGTTAATGAAGGAATATTTTCAATCAAAGTAACAAAACCATGAAAGATTATAAGGATATCAAAACTTTCGATGAACTGATAGAATTGGAGCATGGAAAAATCGGGAGCGAAAGCCGAAATAAATATGAAGAGAACGCCAAGATGTTTATCGTCAGCGAGATGTTGAAG
>NZ_QCXY01000051.1 GCF_003347495.1 Pleomorphovibrio marinus | reverse complement strand
ACCGAACAGAGAAGTTAAGCCCCGCAGCGCCGATGGTACTGGGGTTACTCCCGGGAGAGTAGGCCGCCGCCACATTCATCAGCCACCTTGGTTCAGCCAAGGTGGCTTTTTTTATGCCCGGCCGGGAACAGAAGAACGGAGGAACGGGGGAACAGATGAACAGGGTTAGGTTAGGGGGTATGCCTTCCACCGCCACGTTTTTCACCCAATACAACCCGTTGCGCCCGCGGCGAGAACCATTTCACGCCAAGCCCGCCACGGGGATGTTTGCCAGGGATGGGCAGGAATATTTTTTTTACGCTCCGGCACCCCACTATCAAACGACCCAAGCTTGGGCCACAACCACCTCCTTCGGGTAAATTAGAGTGTCCCTAGCTAATTTTTCTATGCCACGAATGCACGGATTAGCACGAATATTTATAAGTATTCCCCTCTTAGCGCCAGTTGCGCATACCCGTTACGGGAAAACTTTTATGCCAAGACCGCGACTCTTTTACGTCTAAAGTGATTCCCGTTGCGTCCGTTGCGAAAAT
>NZ_QCXY01000050.1 GCF_003347495.1 Pleomorphovibrio marinus | reverse complement strand
TCTGGGCAGCACCAGGGTGGTACTGCAGGAAGACCCGGCCAACTTTGCGGTCATGGCCACCTTCGAGCCGGAGGGCCTGGAGGCGGAGTCGCAGCAGTTTATGGACTATGAGAGCGGTGCCAGGATCGCCTCTGAGCTCTTTGACCATACCGGCACGGGTGAGACGGGCTATGCCCTTAGGCTCTCCGACGGCATGACCGGCCCGGCGCGATCAGTGAGCGTATTACCTGGCGATACAGTGAGAATAGGACCGAGCGTTAAGAAACAGTCCGGTAGGACGGAGCGTAAAGAATTAGTCCCTTAGGACTAATTTAGCGACGGGCCGGATTGCAGGGATGATTTTAGCGAGGGGCCGGGCTGTAGGGGAGGTTGGCAAATACCTTGACCTGCGTGAGGCCAAGGTGAACCCCGCCCTGATGGCCATAGCCCTTTCCCTAGCTGGGGTAAGCCCCGGCAGCCTGGGGGTGGACGGCAACCTGTCCACGGCGGCAGGCGCCTGGGATGCCGCCGACCAAAGCCTTACCGGCCTGTTGGTGGGCAAGGAAAAGCGCGGGGACGCCCCGCCCGCCTACCTAAACTACCTGTT
>NZ_QCXY01000005.1 GCF_003347495.1 Pleomorphovibrio marinus | reverse complement strand
GCATCCGCAGGCTGGATCTTTAACAGCTGGACAGATGGCGAAGGCGAGGAGCTTGGCACGGAAACTACGCTACAGGTCACCATGGACAGTGACAAAACTGTCAGGGCGGTGTTCACTGAAATCCCCGCGGAATATGAACTTACAGTCGAAATCGACGGAGAAGGCATGGTATTCCTTGATCCAGACAATGCCACTTACGAAGTGGGAACGTTGGTCGAACTGACAGCAGTAGCTTCTCTGGGCTGGGTGTTTGACAGATGGGAGAATGATCTTTCGGGATCAGAAAACCCTGAAAGGCTGGTAATGGATAGCAATAAAACGGTGACGGCGGTCTTTGTCTTAGAACAGACTGAAGGGGATGAGGGGTGTAGCCTGGGCTTCTGGAAAAATTCTGACAACTGGTGTTCCGCCTATGATGCCAAGGATAATTTCTTTACCGTGTTTGGTATCACCAATACCAGGAAATTGGGTAGGAAAGGCTACCTGAGTTTAAGAGATGGACTGAGCCAGGGTGGTGGCGGATATAGTAAATTGACCAGACAAGCCATCGCTGCTTTGCTCAATGCATGTAATCAGGGGGTAAATTATCCCTACTCCACATCCGAAATCATAGCTGAAGTCCAAACGGTTTTCAACGATAGGAAGAAAACCAAGTCAGATGCAAATATGTTGGGTGATAAATACGATGAAGCCAATAATGCAGGTTGTCCTTTGAACAACTCAAAATCTCAGGGCAAGGGTAACTCAAAATCTTCGGATAAGGGTAGTTCAAAATCTTCGGACAAAGGCAAAGTGAAGGCGAAATTTGAATCCACTACGAAACTGAAGGTATATCCCAATAAATTGCAAGGACATGGTATCTGGGTCAAATTTACTGAGGTAGAAAACAGTGAGGTCTATTCCGCAGTGGTATATGGCTTTAACGGAAAGCCAATTGCCACCACCAGCTTCAATGTTAAGCCTGGCAGTAGCGATCATTTCTGGGATATCAATCACCGGAACTGGCGCGAAGGGGTCTATATTCTAAAGGTCAGCAACAACAAGGAGGAATTTTCTATACGCTTATTGAAAAATTAACTTCTAACAAACTATGGTCCCGGTCATAAGACCGGGATCATAGACTTTTGCTATTTACCTGATATAAAATTAAAAAGGCTGTAAATTTGTTTACGGCCTTTTTTTTTGCTCTTTATTTCTAGGTAAAAGACTATATATGGGATATCCGACTAAAGTGAAGGTCATTAGAAGGTTTCCACTGAGTTTATTTACTTTGAGTGCTATTCCGGGTAAACCTTTGCTACTGCCCCAGAAAGGAATCAAACTGGTCAAAACCCGCCTCCGAAAACCCATTTACAGCGTCAAATTGGGGATAGTTATACACGCCTTTCGTATTAGTCTGTTTTAATTTTTAGGGAATGAATATTTGGGATAGGTTTAAATTTGTCGGCTTACCTTTTCACCCCACAACATGAGTATCCATTATCTGATCAAGGGATAGGATTCGTTAAGACCTTGCAATACCAAAGGTTTTGAATTTTGCTGTTTTTTGGTGTAGAATGGTAAGGCCCGGGTCCATGGCAGCTGATTTTTGGTTGGTGCAAAAAACCAATTGAACTATTATTCTTTACCTATCTTGAATTACAACCTCGGATCCACCTCCTCACTTTCCAAGGCCAGCACCCCAAACACACTCTCATGAATACGCCGTAATGGTTCCTTTTTTTCAAAGCGTTCCAGGCCTTCTATGCCAAGGGCAAATTCCCGCAAGGCAAGGGAACGCTTTTTGGATAGTCCCCTGTTTTTGAGCCTTTCGAAATTTTCTGGGCTGTTGTATTCCGGGTCGTAGATGATGCGCAGGTATTCATTTCCCCTGCATTTGTTGGCCGGTTAGTGGGTAGTTGTTATCGTCAGAAGCATTTTTTTCCTTTGTTAATGCTCATTCCTTATTCTGAAGAGTTTGTTTAATTGAGTTATGGTTTTTGTGAGAAGTGGTCAAGGCCCATTGGGGTCATACTACTTTAAGGTAAAGACTTTAAAGTAAAACGAAAAGTAAAGCTTCATTTTTTTAATTCATTGATACTTCTCTGCCGAATATGGAATGGCTCACCTACCTAATAATACTTGGTCCCCACGTAAGGTGTATCAAAAATTAAAATTCCATTGAACGTTCACCCATGGCTTACCAAATCCTTGGAACTTACACTTTATTACGGTATTGAGTGACTTCATTTACATTGGTTTTTTTGGTAGCTTCTGCCCATATATATTTGGTTAAACATTTAGGAATCAGAAAGCAATTGTTGGGTTTAGGTTAGTTTATTTTTTGAGTTAGGTTGGGTTTATTTTTATGATTGAGTTGGGTAAATCTCCCCAAGGTCGCTTACGCGATTTTGGGGAGTTTTTTTTGTGGGGTTTTTGGCAAGGGTTTCCCTAGCGAACTACAAACCTCGAAGATGCTTTACAAGATTACTCTGCGTCCATTTCCAGGAATGTTTTCACGCTACGATCGCCATGGCTTCAACGCCACGCTCGCCACGAAGGTGAAAGTATTTTTTTTGGGACCTAACCTTTGAGTTCTTTTTAATCTGTAAGATACTGGATCTCTCGCAATTTTTGCGAGGGATAGTTGGTTTAAGTGATTAATGCGCTACTGCATCTGCCAGCCTCTATGGGAGGAAGTGACTTAGAGACTCGGAGACTTAGAGACGAAGAGACATGGTGACTAAATACGTGTGGCTAGGATATCTTTTGCCCTTTCAGGGCTTTACGAATTCATGTTGTCAATCATACGATGGGCTTTACCCATCGCTACTATCTTTCGCCCCGTTGGGGCTTTTGGGTTGGAGTTCCTGTTAAGGTATCCGATCGAAATTTTTGCTTTTCCCTTGAATTTAGATAGATAATAGACTTACACTCACAAGGCTAAAAACTCCTCAACCGCCACAAGGTTATTGAAGTCTATCCTCTCTACAGCCATGCTGGCAGCTACCTCGCCGCTTATGATCAGATATCTGAAGGTTTGGGTGGGTACGGTTTGGTCATACACCAATGGGATAAACCCTTCATAATTTCTGGAAAAATAATAGGCAATGGATAGGTTGTTCAGGTAATATCCAAAATTATAATTCCTGTTGTAAACGGTCACGCTTCCTTGTAAACCTTGATAGTGGAAGGGTAAACCTGTCCACATCGAATTCGAAAACGACGAGTTTACCGGTACACGCATATAGACCAGCACCATTCCATCATCGAGAACATCTTGCGTAATTTCCGGATCATTGATCGTGGCAACCTTGGCGAATATAGCATTCATGGAAGGGTTATTGGTAGTCGTCATCACGCCGTAGGTGCCGTTCACATAGTCCGCGTTGGTAAGGGTGATGTTTTTCGAGATGATATGGATAACACCGTCCGCGCCTGGATCTCCTTTTTCTCCGGGTTCTCCTTGCTGGCCGGGTTCACCTGGTTGGCCTGGCCTACCGGGACTTCCCTGAGGCCCGGTTTCTCCTGGTTCACCCTGTTCTCCTTGGGGACCTTGTTCCCCCTGAGGGCCTTGCGGCCCCTCAGGACCTTCGAACAGGCCGCAACTTGTAAAAAAACAGAAAATCAAAGCTAACAGGAGCTGGGAGGAGGAAAAAGAAAATGAATTCATGATCGTGTAGATTGATTTTGAAGGAATGCTTTAAATTCTACATGTCTGTTCTTCGATATCGGAGTTGACTTCAGTAAACAATATATGTATTATACCATTTAATTTGAAATTAAATTTTACTATTTTTTTGTAGTTGCCTAAAATATTTTGAATTTAACTCACTCTTTTAACTATCTGTTTTTTTGGACAAACCTTCTTTTATTTCTTTATATCCTATGCAATCAAGTATAGCAGTTCTCGCGCTAGTTGGATCCCAAGTTGAAAAAACCTCTGCAAACTGCCCTATCGGAAAAGGAAGGCCGTTCTAGGATTTAGGGAATCGGTAATTGACGGATTTAGCTCACTCAGGGTCTTTTTAAAACTTCTTGAAAGGCCAATCCCAAATATCCTTTTGTCTTTCTGGTCAGACTGGCGAGTGGGCCTCCACTGATCCCTTCCTGCCAAAGGCAGGCCCGACTAAATCCTTCCTAGGTAAATACTCACCGGACCCACCTATCCGGGATTGATTGCCCTTTCAAAATACCCTTGCTGCCTGCACGTGCATCCAGTCGAAGTTCAGCCTTTTGCCTAGACTGGTCCAGCCTTCTTCTTCCCAACATTTCCACCATTCCTCATAGTCGGCCTTAGCAAAGGTAGCGCGATCCCGTCCAGCACTAAGGGGGTTGTTTTCGGGGTCGAAGTCAAGAGCCACGCCCCAGGCATGCATGGACCAGTTTTGGCCCTGCCGCATCCTGCGGTTGTTAAAGCAACCACCAAAAAGATTTAGTCTTAGTTTTTTGATGTCATTTTCCCCGTAAGTGTCCCGCACTTTGACCAGTATTTTCTCCAAACTCTCGGCTACCTTGTTATGGCACCGGATGGTTCTTACGGTGGAATAGGGTTCCCAGGATACCATCATGGGGTAGGGGACACGGATAGCTGTGAGGTTATGTTCCCCCCTTTCTCCGTAAAGGTCATGAAATGCCTGGCTATGCTGTATGGGCCATCGGTTGGGGTGGAGTGACTTGATTTCATCTGGCCTCCAAATGGGTAAGGGTTTTCCCTTTTCCACTAAATAAGATAGGGATTCGTAGGCCGACTGTGTCTGAGGTCCCCATATACCGTCCACAGGCCCTGCATCTATGCCATTTTCATTGGAAGCGTATTGAATAAATCCGATTATACGTCTGATAATGGGCCAGGAGGTAGGTATTTCTTGAAAATGCTGCAGTGCCTGATCGGTCATTGGACCTGGAATTCCGTCTATGACACCGGTATAAAGCTCCTTAGCATTAAGCAAAGTTTGGGATAATTTTACAATGGTTTTCGTTTCCATGGATAGGTCTTGGCTTTATTTAAAGTAATCAATTTTTCGATTAGATTTCAAAATATAATTTTTCTCAATATTTAATTCAAGACTGTTTTCAAAAGGCATTTTGGAAAATAAGGATTTAGAAATATTTTCTGTTTTAATAATCTTATTATCATTTTCAGTTGTAATAATTATCTTGTTCCAGAAAGTTAAGAAAACTTTTTAGCCAATAAAAAAATCTGTTGGTTCGTTAGGAAATGTAGATAATAAGCTCCAAATTTGAAAATAACGGTAGTTTTATTTTGGTGCTGTGATTAACACAGTTTTCGAATTGGTGATGATTACCTAACCCTACATAGGTCTCTCAAATAATCCAATTTAGTCTTCAGAGGTTTTCATTGCTTTTTTTCTGTGGCCCCCGGCTTCAGAAATTTAGCCTTTTCCTTATACCCAATTAGCCACAACCATGATTTTTGAGGTTTTTCAAATACTCATCGAACAGGTAAACCGACATTTTACCCAATTGGGTCTTACTGATGCAGAGGTAGTCATGGACAATATCGCCTTTGTAGATGGCAATGGGGAACAATCAGAGGCCATGCGGGATAAGGTGGTTCTTTCCCTACTCAATTTTCAGGAGGAGCCCTCAATGAAAAACTTCCCTAACCATAGGGTAACAGATGTTATGACCGAATACAGAAACCCGGTGGTTAACCTACATTTGTTTTTGCTTTTCAGCGCCAACAGAAATCATTACAGCAATGCGCTTAGGGACCTGGGGGCAATAATGCGGTTTTTTCAGGGTAAGCGGTTTTTCACCCAAGCCAACACGGTATTTGATAGAGAGGTGAGTTCCATGAGCCAAATCAGGGACTTTCGCTTTACTGTAGATCTTTTCAGTCCTTCATTTGAGGAATTGAACTATATATGGGGGACACTTGGGGGAAGACAGCTTCCCTCTGTGCTCTACAAGCTTTGTCTGATTCCGGTACAGTCCGGTCAAGTACAAGGAGAAGGGGAACTTATACAAGTGATCAGCAAGGAACTCAAGGAACAATAATATGGGAACACTTTCCTATCGCATATTGTGTCGTTTACGGTTTAGACATGACTATTTTCTGAACAGCGGTACTACGAGGTTTGAGGAAATGGGTGAGGAGGATAGAAGAAGGCAGTTGGATGCCTTTGACTGGAGGACCTATTGGGATATTAAACCTACTCCAGCAACCAAAAAAAAACTAGCTCGTCATCAGGTGTTGATAAAAAGTTATGGGGATTCCCTTTTGCTATTGGCCAGGAATGAACCTAACCAGCCCCAGGAAAGTTTTGTGCCTATACCGGCAGGGTTATTTTTCACTTTTTACATTTTCTATAAGGACTCTCAATTTGAGCAATATACCGATATGCCATTTATGGAAGAAGAGTGTATGCTCTTTTCCAACCGGCTGCCTGAAGAACCTTCATTTGCGCACGTCCCTCCTTTGCCTTTATCCGAGGAAGACTTTATCCTTGGTGATTTTATAGTGGACCGTGAAGAATTACTTGCTCTTTTAGAGGAAGAGGGGGAGTCCTTGCCTGGCAACGGAAAAGGCATACTTCAACTGTATATGGAGGGAGGCAGCGGGGATTGGAACATCATGAATTCCAACGGTACCCTGAAAGTGAACCCCACAGTCTTTTGGCTAAAATGCAATAATAGGCAGACCTATTGGCGGTATTTGCGTACCCGGGAAGCCCTTCAATTGGAAACCCTTCAACCCAAACCCTTGACCAAAAGTGGCTTTGTGGAGATTAATCCCATTGAAGACTTTGGACAGGAACAGGGCTCTTTTGAGGGGTGGCATTTCCCAAACCCCAGCATCAGGCATCTTAAAAGGGACTCAGATCGATTGATTTCAGAAATACATTTATAACCCAATGAATCCATGGCAACAAATTACAGAACCCCAGGTGTTTATATAGAGGAGATTTCCAAATTCCCTCCCTCTGTAGCACAAGTAGAGACAGCCATCCCAGCCTTTATCGGTTATACCGAGATGGCAAGGGAAAAGGAGGCGGACACGGAGGAGACCTTGCTCAACAAGCCCACTCGCATCGTGTCTATGCTGGAATATCAGACACATTTTGGAGGCCCAGACCCTGAAACTGGTATCCGAATAGACATTTCTGAAGTGGAAGGAGAAAAACAGGTCTTGGTGCAGAAGCCAGAGGAGGCTGCCAAGTCCCCTTTTATGATGTATTATGCCATGCAGGCTTATTTCGCCAATGGGGGCGGACCCTGCTATATAGTGGCTGTAGGGATATACAATGATTCGGAACCTGCTTCTCCAGTAGTGCTCGCAGCCTTAAACCATGGCTTGGAACAACTCGAAAGTGAAGATGAACCTACGTTGATCTTATTTCCGGATGCCACCTCCCTGGGAGAGCCAAGCGAGTTTTATGCACTTTACAACAACGCTCTGGCTTTGTGCAGCAAGATGCAGGATAGGTTTACCATTATCGATACCTACACCAACAGCATAGCTACTGAGATAGGTGACGTCACAGGGGTTAGGGAATTAATCACCTCCAGCCTGGAGGAGAACAAGTATGGAGCTGTGTATTTCCCCTATTTGGAAACTATTCTCAACTATGCCTACGACCCCGAACGGACTACTGTATCCCATAGGGTGCTGGATGCCTCTCCGATATCGGATATCTTGGAGGAAATTGATGAGATCATGTCCGAGGCCGAAGAAATTGTGGCTGACCTACCGGCTGAGACCACGGCTTTTGAGGATGCTAATCAGGCGATTCAAGACGGAACCGAGACAGAAGCAGTAGAAAACAAGTCTACTCTTATAGATCCATTGGAAACCATTATTGGTTCCCTGACAGAGTTTCGAGAGCTGATGGGAGAGGTGGTGCAAAACACCAATAATGCGGCAAGTCTAGCTGCAGACCATGAAACAGAGGCAGATGCCGCCACTGATGCTGCAAACAACTTAAATGCATCCGTTGAGGACGGTTCTGACCTAGCAAATTTAATCCAAACCCTGCAGGGTCACTTGGACACCCTTAATGGTGACATAAGTGGGGAAGATGTACAAAGCAACTCCGAGAATGCCCAAACGGCAATTGACGATGCCAATTTGAGTGTAGTTTTGCAGCAGATGTTGGACCTGATAGACCCCCCTATTTTGGATGCGATTCTGGCCATTGAAGAACTGGACATGGAATCTGAAGGGGCTTTGGATGGGATGGATCTCAGTGAATTGCAGGAACTGGACAGCGGCATATACAATAAAATAAAGGCGGAAATCAATAAATTACGCGTGGTTTTACCCCCATCCCCATTGGTGGCGGGTGTTTATGCAAAGGTGGATTCTACCAGGGGAGTGTGGCATGCCCCGGCAAATGTTTCCTTGAACTATGTGGTGAAACCAGTGATCAAAATTACCCATGAAATGCAAGGAAGGCTGAATGTGGATACCATTGCCGGGAAATCCATCAACGCCATACGAACCTTTACAGGAAGAGGTACACTGATTTGGGGCGCACGTACCTTGGCAGGAAATGACAACGAGTGGAGGTACATACCTGTACGGAGGTTTTTCAATATGGTAGAGGAATCTGTCAAGAAAGCCACGGAGCGTTTTGTCTTTTCTCCCAATGATGCAAATACCTGGGTTAAGGTCAGGGCCATGATCGAAAATTTCCTGGTATTGCAATGGCGTGCCGGTGCCTTGGCGGGAGCCAAGCCGGACCAGGCCTTTTATGTGCGTGTGGGACTGGGTCAAACCATGACCGCTTTGGATATTTTAGAGGGAAGAATGAATGTGGAGATTGGTATGGCAGTAGTCCGGCCAGCGGAATTCATCATCCTGAAGTTCTCTCATAAAATGCAAGAATCCTAAAAACCCAATTTTCCATCATAAATCTCAATGATCATGAGCTATCCATTGTCAAAGTTTCACTTTACCGTAGAATGGGGTGGGACTAAAATAGGTTTTACGGAGGTTTCCGGACTAGATGTGGAAACCGAGGTAATTGAATATAGGCACGGCGCCAGCAAGGAATATTCCACAACCAAGATGCCCGGCCTTCAAAAATACACGAATATCACATGTAAGCGAGGGACTTTCGCCAGTGACAACGAATTTTACGATTGGTTCAATTCCATTTCCCTCAACCAGGTTGATCGAAGGGATATCACCATCAACTTGCTCAATGAGGAGCATGAACCCGTGGTGGTGTGGAAGGTGAAAAATGCCTGGCCCACCAAGATCCAATCCACTGACCTAAAGGCAGATGGCAATGAGGTGGCCATAGAGTCCATGGAACTGGTGCATGAGGGCCTTTCTATTCAAAACGAATAAGGGTTATGTCCGAATTCTATCCACCGGTTGGCTTTCATTTCCTAGTGGAATTTTCTGGCTTGGAAGCAGAGGAGGCGGATATACGGTTTCAATCTGTGAGTGGGCTTACCGTAAACATGGATACGGAAGATGTGTCGGAGGGAGGTGAAAACCGCTTCAAGCACAAGCTGCCCCTAAGGACCAACTACCCCAACCTTACCCTAAAAAGAGGAGTGGTGGTGGGTTCAGCACTTATAAACTGGTGCAGGGATGCCTTGGAAAACTTCATCTTCGAACCCAAGGACCTTACCATTAAATTGCTAAACGAGCAGCATGAGCCACTACAGACCTGGAATATCGTCCATGCCTACCCGGTAAAATGGGCAGTGGACGATTTCAACGCTCAGGAGAGTAAGTTAGTTTTGGAAACCCTGGAATTGAATTACCATTATTTTAATACAATTAACTGATGCCAATAGAAATCAAAGAACTGCATATCAAAATTCATGTGGATGATGAAAAAGAAACGGAAGGTATAGCCACAGGGCTGGACACCGGAGAGTTGGTGACCAAGGCTGTGGAGGAAACCATGGAACTGATCAGGCTACAAAAAGAACGATAATCAAATGGGGCAAGGCAAATTGGAGAAATTAAGGCTGGTAGCCTACAGTGATCCCCAGTTTAACAACAAGGTAGGGGATGGGGAGTTTTTGTCCCTTATCAACCCTGAAAAATATACTTTCCAGTACAAAATAGACCAGAACGAGGATCAGGCAGCAGGCACTAGTGCGGCACCCACCAGGTTTAACAAGAAAAAGCCAGAAGAACTTAGCCTGGACTTTGTTTTTGACAAAACAGGGGTTGTCCCAGATAGTGGTCGTTCTGAAGATGGGGTTATTGATGATCTCGATCGTTTTAAAAAGGTTATTTTGGACTATAATGGGGAGCAACACAAACCCAATTACGTGATGATAGCCTGGGGCAGCCTTTTATTCAAGGGAACCTTATCGGAAATGTCAGTGGAGTTTAAACTCTTCCAGTCGGATGGTACTCCTCTTAGAGCCGTGGCAAAGGCTAAGTTTAAAGGTTTTGTGGAGGATGAGTTAAGGGCGGCCAAGGAAAACAACTCCTCCCCTGATCTTACCCATTACAGAGTGGTGAGGGCCGGGGAAACTTTACCCCTGATGAGCTATCACATTTATGGCGATTCAAAATATTATATAGAAGTGGCAAGAGCCAACGGAATAGTGAATTTTCGTGACATCATTCCAGGGCAAGAAATATATTTTCCACCACTCAAAAAAAACCAGACATGAGCAGAGGAATTATCCAGAATGAAAGAAGTGCCGATCTGGTTACTCATAAAATCTTTTTAGATGGAAGTGAAATTCCTGCGTCTGTACAGGTAAAAGATGTGGTGGTGCACAAGGAAATCAACCGCATTCCTTATGCCAAGGTCACCTTCTTGGATGGCGATCCTGCGGATAGGGACTTCCCATTGAGCAACCAGGACCAGTACCTGCCCGGAAAGACGGTGGAAATATTGGTGGGGTACCATTCTTCAGAGGAACGAATTTTTCTTGGGTTGGTAGTATCCCATAGATTAAGCATAAAAAATGGACAGGCAAGACTCATTTTGGAATGCCGGGATGCTGCCACTAAAATGACAGTAAAAAGGCGAAGTGGTTATTTTTATGATCTCACCGATGCAGAACTCATAGAAACCCTTGCTACAAGAAATGGCTTGGAAGCAGAAGTTGCTTCCACCTCCATTACCCATAAGCAAATCACACAGTACCAGGTTACGGACTGGGATTTGCTTGTCACGCGTGCCCAGGTAAATGGTATGGTCTGCAAGGCGGAGGATGGTAAAATTACTGTAGCTCCTCCCGATCTGAGTCAGGACAGTCTTGAGGTTGCAGTATTTGGTGCAAATATCCTGGATTTCGATGCGGCCATGGATGGCAGGGATCAGTTTCAAAAAGTAAGTGCCTATGGTTGGGACAAAGTAGCTCAGGAAATTACAATTGTGGATGGGGAAAACCCATCCCTGGAATTGGGGGGGAATGTAAGGCCAGATGATTTAGCAGGGCTTCTGGGAACTGATCTCCTAGAACTTAGACATGGAGGTGTTATTTCCGGAGCTTCACTACAGGAATGGGTAAATGCAAAGTGGTTATTTCAGCAGTTGGCCAAAATCCGGGGGAGGGTACGTTTTCAGGGGACCCCTAGGCTTTTTCCCGGAGGGATGATTACCCTAGAGGAACTAGGGGACAGGTTTAGCGGCAAAGTTTTTATCAGTGGTCTTATCCACAACGTGACTGAGGGCAATTGGACGGTGGATGTGCAAATAGGGATCAGCCCCTCTTGGTTTACGGAAAACTACGACATTCATCCTCCTGTAGCATCAGGTTTGTTTAGTGCATGTCGTGGACTTCAGGTCGGTGTCGTGACCCAACTTGAAGATGATCCGGAGGGTGAAGACCGAATCATGGTTAAGATACCTATTGTAAATGGGGAAGAACAGGGCATTTGGTGCAGGTTAAGCAATATGGATGCGGGGGAGGAGAGAGGAACCTTTTTCCGTCCTGAAATTGGCGACGAGGTAGTGTTGGGTTTTATAAATGAGGATCCAAACCAAGTGGTAGTATTGGGAATGTTGCATAGTAGTGCAAAACCCTCTCCCGAAAAGGCGGCAGATGATAACCATAGAAAGGGTTATGTCTCCCGCTCAGGAATTTCCATGGTATTTGACGATGAATCTAAGTCCCTAACTATCCAAACGCCTGAGGGTAAAACCCTTACCCTCAATGAAGAGGAAGATGTGATAGAAGTGGAAGACAACCACGGCAACAAGATTTTAATGGATGGCGATGGGATTACCCTTGAAAGCGCAAAAGATTTATTGCTAAAAGCTGGGGGTGATGTTACTATTGAAGGAATGGATATACATCTAAAGGCGCAGAGCCAATTTAAGGCAGAGGGAAGTGGCGGTGCGGAAGTTTCCACCTCCGCCGTGGCAGTACTAAAGGGCTCTCTGGTACAAATTAACTAAAGAAAGAGAAATGGGACAACCAGCAGCAAGGATCACAGATATGCATGTGTGCCCTATGGTTACCGGAACGGTACCCCACGTAGGAGGGCCTGTTTTACCTCCTGGAGAGGCAACAGTATTAATAGGAGGCCTACCAGCCGCGCGTGTAGGTGACATGGCAACCTGTACAGGACCACCAGACACCATTTTGGCTGGATCTTCCACAGTATTTATTGGAGGGATGCCGGCAGCTAGAATGGGTGATAGCACAGCTCATGGGGGAAGTATTGTGGCAGGTGAATTTACGGTATTGATCGGATGATTCCTTAAAGATAAAAAAAGATGAAATCGAGCCTGCCTGGACGGCAGTCAGGCATGACGAGCACGTCACACACTGGGATGATTATCCTTTGCGAGATTCCCCGAAACGAGTTCCCCAATCCCGATAGGTAGGGGACAGGACAGGCAGGGGCAGGCTATCCCGAAATACGGGACAGGTTATGACCTTTAAAAAACAAATCATAGTAACATGAAGGAAGAACTTGGTTTTTTGGGAAGAGGATGGTCCTTTCCTCCGTCTTTTGACAGAAAAGAAAAGGGGGTGAAAATGCTCACTGCTGAGGAGGATATCCAAAGCAGCTTGCAAATCCTTCTTTCTACCAAGCTGGGGGAAAGGATAATGCAACCCAACTTCGGGTGTCAATTGGATGAATTTCAGTTTGTTCCCTTAAGCCGGACAACTTCAACCTATATTTCTGATCTGATCGAAAAAGCAATTCTTTATCATGAGCCCAGGATCAATGTAGACAAAATCACATTGAAAAATAGTGATAGTAACCAAGGGGTTGTACTTATTTCCCTGTCTTATACAGTGAGAGCTACAAATTCCCGGTTCAATTTGGTATTTCCTTATTATTTAGAAGAGGGGAGGTTAGGCTAGGGTATGTTTATAAAAAACGAAGGGGTGAGAAGACTTTTACAGCGGCCAGGTACCAATCAGGCCGAAAGGGCTCACCCTGCCTTGCAGCCTGACCAATTAAAACTTTTGGAGTTAGAACCTGAAGATTGGATAATTTTTGCATTCAACTTTTCCAAGCACGTTCCCTTTTTCGAAACCAAGTTTCCTGACCGTATCGTAGGTACCTGGAAACTTTTTTTCGAAGAGTTGTTGGAAGAAGAAGCAGTTCCCACAAAAGGAAGTCTGGCATATAGTCAGCTAAAAGAAAAGTTGCAAAGTAAGCTTAAGTCCATAGCGGAAAGCGGAGAGATGCAACCTCACTTGGGCTTAATGCTTACTTTTTTTAAACTAATGGATGTTCCCAAAAAAACATTTAACCAGCTCCCCAAGCGTCACCTAGACTTTTATTACAAAGAAATATTACAATTCAAAAAAAAACCAATTATTCCTGACAAAGTATATTTGGTTTTTGAGGTGGCCAATCATACAGCCCCTAAGGTGCCAAAAGGGACTGGAATCACAGGGGTTAAGGACAATTTTGGAAAAGCTATCCGCTACCTTACCAGTACCGACTTTTTTCCCAACCAGGCTTATCTAGCAGGATTTAAAAATAGGTATACGGACAAGGATAAAAAATTGGTGAGAATTAGTCAAGTCGCCAGTTCCCTAGATGGCCAGGGAGCTGATTTTTCTGGAGGGAATGAAAGTTGGTGGCCTTTTGGGCATCCTGAAGAAAATATACCTTTGAAGGATGGTCAATTTGGATTTTTGCTTTCATTGGAAGATATTAGAAGTGATGCGGGAATAGCTCGGACCTTTATTCTTGATTTTGATTTTGATCAAACTTTCAAGAATTCATTATCTCCACAGGAATTGGCCCATGCCATCGAGGTTACCTGTACGGGAGAAAATGGGTGGTTGAGCCTCCCTTTACAGACCTCGGGTGGTTTTCATTCTCATCACGGCTCCAAACAAATAAGGATGGTAATGGTCGCCTCTGCAGAAATGGACGGCATCATTCCTTATGATGAGAGTCTTCACGACGAGTTACCCCTTTCCTTTAAAGACCCTGTTTTGGCCTTTCGAATTAGGGTGAGCGATGACAATACCTATGAATTTGCCCAATCAGTTTCTGAAAACCCCTTGAAGCAAATACGGGTAAGAAGTCGGATAAACGGGATAAAACACCCTTCCCTCTCCAACGATTTAGGGATACTACAGCCTGAAAAACCCTTTATGCCCTTTGGAGCCATGCCCAGACGAGGATCAGGCTTTTATCTAAAGTTCCCGGGCTTATCCACTAAAAGGGTAACTTATCTAAAATTAAACCTTACTTGGGAGAATTTTCCGGAGAATATAGCCACACACTATGAAAAATATAAGGAAATAACCGAGGATTATTTTACCTATGACCTTTCTGTAAAAAAAGGACAGAGTTGGTCACCCTTACTAGAAGGTATCACCTTGTTTGATGAGGTAAAAGGAGGAAAAGCGAGTACTAACCTTGTTTTGGGCAGCTTAAGTAAAAATCAGCCAGTAGCCATCAATGAAGGGTTAAAATTGACTTTAAAACAATCATTTTTCCATGAGCAGTTTCCTAGGTTATATGCTCTTGCCATGACCAAGAAAAACCCAAAAAATCATGTACCCAATGAACCTTACACACCGATAGTAGGAGAGGTGAGTATTGACATCGCCACGGATAAAATCTACTCTGAAACTAATTTTGAAGAGCTTCATTTATGGCTTTTCGACGATTTTGGCGCATGGCCCGAGTCTCCTTCCCTGAAGTCAGAGATCTCCCATGCACTTCCAAAGCACCTGCAGTTGTTAAATTTTCCGGGCCCTGGAGGGGAGTTGTTCATTGGTATCCATGCACTTAAGGAAGGCCAGCAATTATCTTTGCTTTTTCAATTACGCGAAGGCAGTGAAAATCCGGACCAAAAATCTTTTGGTAGCAGCCCTTCTCTGACATGGTCAATCTTAGTAAACCATCATTGGATACCTCTTCAGCCCAGTGAGATTTTGCTCGATGGCACCAAAGGTTTGCTTCAGTCTGGTATTATACGGTTCCAATTCCCCAATGTGGCATTTAAGGAAGGAAGCAGAATGGAAGGCGGGGGAGTATGGTTGAGGGTTAGTACGAATATGCATTTTGATGCCTATAGCCAATTCATCACTATCCTCCCCCAAGCGGAAGAGGCAGTCTATGATGGGAATAACCAAGACTTGGGTCACCTTGAAAATGGTCTTCCGGCAGGGAGTATCACCAAAATGGAATCCAGGATAGCAGGAATCAAGGGTGTCGAACAGCCATTCAGCACTTTTGGTGGCAGAGGTTTAGCCTCTGATGAGCGTTTTTACATCCAGAAATCGGAAAGGTTAAGGCACAAAAACAGGGCCATTTCACTTTGGGATATGGAGCGTTTGGTTCTCCAGCACTTTCCAGAGGTTCATAGGGTCAAATGCTTGAACCATTCTCATTCCCACTCTTTTCTGGCACCTGGTCACGTTATGATTGTAGTGGTACCAGATACTGTTAACAAAAATGTCCATGATATCTTTAAACCTTCCCTGGGTCAATCCACCCTTCAGAAAATAAAGGAATTTTTGTTGACCAAATGCTCTCCTCATGTAAAAGTGGAAGTGACTAATCCCGGATATGAAGAGGTAAGTCTAAAGCTGAAGGTGAAGTTTTCGGAGGGTAAGGATAAGGTATATCATTACAATCAACTCCAGCAGGACTTGGTGGAATACTTATCTCCTTGGACCAAAAAGGAAAAAAACGCCATGGAATTTGGGGTCAACGTGCAAGAAAGTCTTGTGATTCATTATATAGAAAAGCTACCCTACGTGGACTATTTAAAGGAGCTAGTTATGGAAAAAGACAAACAGCCCATGCGTCCTGGTATTTATCCAAAGAACCCATTTCATATTTTGGTTTCAGCCAAATCGCACAATATCACGATCATATAAGTGAACCCATTTATTTATGCCCCAGACCTCCCCACATATAAGTATTCCTAAACAGATAGCTTCGAATGATGCCAGGGATTTTTGGTACCTAAGGGATATTGGGATGGAGCATATTCGCGCTATTAGCGGAAAAATATGGACGGACCATAACCTGCATGATCCTGGCATTACCACCTTGGAGGTATTATGCTATGCCATTACGGATTTAGGATATAGGCTTTCCCTACCCATTGGTGATCTGCTTTCTCCTGATGATGCCACCACATGGCAAGGTCAATTCATTCTTCCCGATGATATTCTCCCCACTCAGGCTGTAACTGTATTGGATTATCGGAAATTGTTTATAGATCTTCCAGGAATCAGAAATGCCTGGATTGTACCTGTTGAAAAGAAGGTGTATGTGGATTGTAAGCATTTCAGGATGTCTTATGATGCCTCAATATGGGATGAGCTGCCGGAAAGGCACAGGAAGACCTTTGCCATGAAGGGGCTCTACGAGGTGATTGTGGATTTAGACGGAAGCATACCCTTTCAAAAAGCCAGACGTAAGGTCTTTGACCGCTACCACAGCCATAGAAACCTATGTGAGGATTTGCTAGAGGTAAGGGAGGTGGAAGGCTATCCCGTCAAGGTTTGTGCATTAGTGGAGCTGGAGCCAACTGCTAATGAAGAATGGACCTATGCCGAGATAGAGAAAAGAATCGGTCAGTATTTCTCCCCTGAGGTTCGGTTTTATGGGTTGCAGGAAATGTTTGGGAAAGGCCATTCTTTGGAAGAAATACTGGAAGGACCACTTTTGTCCAATGGTTTTTTGGATGATGAGGAAGTGAATAATGCCAAGCTTAAAAGTGAGGTGCGCCTTTCGGACATCATCCGTATTATCATGGAAATCCCAGGAGTGAAATTGATCAAGGATATTGAAATGGGGGAATGTAACGGAAAGGCGGACAAAATGGTTTGGCTACTAAATGTGCCAAAGGGCAAAAAACCCTATCTGTGCAACCAAAGTAAATTTAATTTCTTTAAAGGATTGCTGCCTCTAAATATTGACCAAAATAAGTTGTCGGCTTATCGACGGCAATCCATCCAACCATTATTATTGGGTAGTGGATCAATTGGCATTGAGACTGCAATATCCCTTCCCCCCATCAGGCCTGTTCCTCTAGAGCAATATAAAAGTGTACGAAATGATTTTCCTGATACCTATGGTGTAGGAAGAGTTGGTTTGCCGCTTTCTTCCACCCCTGAAAGAAAGGGGCAAGCAGCCCAATTTAAGGCCTATCTCCAATTCTTTGATCAGGTGTTGGCCACCTATTTCAAACAGCTTTCCAAGGTAAAGAACCTCTTGTCCTTGGAGGGGGATGAACAGCAAAGCCTGTTCTCCCAAGTGGTAGATGATCTTGGGGACACAGAGGAATATCTTGGATTATGGTACACGGAAGAGATGCTTAAGGACCTTATGGTGGAACCCTTTGATGAAGCACTAAAAAAGCGTAATCAGTTATTGGATCATCTACTTGCGAGGTTTTCAGAGCGTTTTAGTGATTATGTATTTGTGATGAAAAGGCTATTCGGAGATTCCTTTGAGGATCAAACCACCGAGAGTAAATCAAGGTTCCTCAGGGACTACGCGACCCTGGGAATGGAAAGGGGAACGGCTATGAATTTTTATAGGCAACCACCGGAAGAGCTGTGGGATACGGAAAATATTTCGGGTTTGGAGAAGCGGGTCTCGCTGCTTGCAGGATTTAGAAGTTATTTACGTCGTCACTTAAGCAGGTCCTATGTGGAGGTTTACACTTTCAAAAGCACGAATGGCAATAGGGTTTTTCGATGGAGGATTTATGATAATAACCGAAGCATCCTGCTTTCAGCCACCCAAAACTATACGAGTACGAGTCGTGCCTACGAGGAAATTTACATGGTACTCCAGCAGGTGATCCAAATTGAACCCGATCAGATTGAGGCACATTTTGAGGCTACTGAAGAGCTAGGATACGAAACAGCTGATGTTGGATGTTTCAGGATTACCAAATCCCCGAGAGGCAGGTATTCCTTCAGCATTATAAACCCGGCTATACAAAATCCAAGAGATCCTAATCGGATTATAGCAAGTCAGTATCGGTATTACGCTAAAGAGAATATAAAAGGAGCCATATTATCCTTTAAACGATTTATCAAAGAAAGCTTTATTGAGGAAGGCATCTTTCTAGTGGAGCATATTCTCCTTCGCCCCTCTTTTGAAGATATTGAAGGTGTTTCCCCCACATTCATGCCCTTTTGTAAGGAAGACTGTGAAAGTGGTGGCGTACTGGACCCCTATTCTTTCAGGGTTTCCATCATCATACCCGGCAACACATTTAGGTTTGCCGATATGGTATTTCGGGATTATTTGGAAAACCTGATACGAGAGGAACTTCCAGCCCATATCTTGGCAAAGATCTGCTGGATAGGAAATAGGGAAGAATCCATCCCAGGACAGGATAACCCATTGGTCAGGTTCGAAGAGGCTTTTAGGGATTTTCTATTGGCGCTAAGCAAAGGACAATACCAAGAACACCAGAATTTTGTGGAAGTCTTATCGGGACTGCGATCCATTTACCCCACAGGCAGTTTGTTTGACTGTGAAACGGAGGATGATGGATCATTGCAGGATAAAATCATCGTAGGAAGAACCAATTTAGGCAGTATATAAAAAGCCCATTATCAATCATGTCAAGTAGATTAACCAGCATTCTCCCTAATTACAGCAGCTACCAGGCCGACCAGGTGCTTACGCATACCCAGCTCAATGAAACCATTGCCTATTTTGAAGATCAGGACCGACTTACGCGGATAGGCTTGAGTGGTGTCGGGATTGCCTATGGGCTTACAC
This sequence comes from Pleomorphovibrio marinus, assembly GCF_003347495.1. Lineage (GTDB taxonomy): Bacteria > Bacteroidota > Bacteroidia > Cytophagales > Cyclobacteriaceae > Pleomorphovibrio > Pleomorphovibrio marinus. The sequence goes on along the minus strand of NZ_QCXY01000005.1, from coordinate 358,669 downwards.
TAGAACGGCAGAGCAGTGCAGGAGTTACGACAATAACTGTACATCAAGGGTATGGCATTACCACAGATGGGGATCTTATAACCTTATATAGACCCTTAGAAGAAGGGAGTAAAGAAAAAACCATTCAAATCCCATCCCTTTCATTTACACATTACAGGCCCTTTGAAGATGAGCATGCCCAATATGACAGGTTAATCCAAGGAGAGGAACAAGGGGAAATGTATGAGCTTTGTGAAGAAGGTGCCGAAGAGGCTCATCCCTTACATGGTTGGGAAGATTTTGATGACCATGTTTTGTTGCTTTATCTGGAATCCTATCCAAGGTCTCCTGACATTTGTGGGGATATCAATTGTGATAACCAGGGAGTGGAACAAGTGGCCAAATTACGATTTTTGCTGATCCCTCTCGCTTTGGCGGAGCATCTCGTGGAGGGTGATAGTATTTTCCAGCAGTTCAATGAAAGATCCGAAATCGTAAGAGCCCTGCGCCCTATATCCTTGATGAAAGTTCAGGTAAATGGTGACACTGTAAAGCAAGCCATTGATTTGGACAGACAATACAGAATAGCCATTGAGGAAAGCAACGCCCTGGAGGATTTTCAAAGTGGCTTAAGGAGTATATTGGATTTTTACAATACTTTATGGCATAATGATCCAGTTGTGAGGCAGTTATCCAATGATTTGCAAGGCTTGTTGGATAGGGGTTTTGATTTCGACAATAGCCAATATGGCTATAATCAGTATAGGTATAAATTGCTTTTGGACGTCTTGGACACCTACCTCAGCCTGCTACAACTGGTTAGAAAGCTTCATGCTTTACCTAACCCCGATATTACGGCATTTCCCAAGCATTTATTGTTAGGAAGACCGGGTCATGAGGATTACAGACATGGCTTCTACCCTTCACCAGTTATCAGCGATTACTATAGAGAAGTGGAGGAAATTAGATTTTTGCTAAGGAAAATATACTATCAACTTTTTAGCTTTGACCCTGTTCCGGATTTGGGAGTAAGGATTATTCCCATAGCCGGAAAAGACAATGTCCCTTCCATTCCATTCTATTATCACAATAGTTCAGGTTTGCGTCAACATTGGACTTCTCAATCATTGATTACTCCCTTTACTTATTTTTTTGATCTGGGACAAAACCCCTTATTGTTTGAGGTAGAAAGTGATGGATACCTCATTGGTGGCCATCTGGGTCAGGAAGGGGAAAACACCTTTCAGTTAATAAGGGATAGGGTAAGGGAGTTTGGTTTAGAATTCAGCATTCATCACATAGATCTTGCCCTTCAACCTAGGGAATACCAGCAGTTTATTAGGGAACACCCTGGAATAACGCACAGAGCAGGTGTAAGAAGAGGAGGGACCTATGTGCTAATAAGTGAAAATAACAGGGTCATCGCAGATTTCAGCCTTAATTACACCTTATCTCCGATAGTCCATCAAGGATCTAGTCATATAAAGGTGGAGGAATGTCGCTATCCTTGGATCAGTAGCTTAAAATACCTGAATAACCTGTCTAGGAGCCTCAGAGGTACACCTAGAAGGGTGGGTGTGGCACCCACTCATTACCGTTTGGTGGTCAATGAATATGCAATCAATGGCCAAGCATTAATAACGGGTCCGGTAGTGGTAAATGTACCGCTAGAGGAAATATTGACAAGGAGAATGCATGCGATTACCGAAGCCCTTAACCGACGTTTCCCTGAGGGGCTCATCTTTGATTTTAATGAGCATCTAAAGAGGTTTGTCATCATTAGGGCCTTTGATGACCAATTTAGGGTTACATTTTCAGATAATACACTTTCTGTATCCAGTCCGGCTTTTACCTATACCCAAGAAGGGTATTTCAGGGGTAATCAACCCTTTAGGTTGGAGTCTCAACGCTGTGAAGAAAGAAGAAGGTATAGGCCTACCACCTACCGTCAGTTGCAAGATGAGTTTGCCCCTGTCAATAAAGATGATGACCAGGGTAGGTATCAAGGAAGGTGGGCAGAATGGTACAGTCTAATCGAAAGACTTGACCGTACCAGAAATGAGCTTGTGACACCTCGCTTTATCCGAAGACTTAACGACCTGCCTAATTCAGTCAGGCTTATTATTGAGAGGGTGAGAGGCACCTTAAACCAGTCAAGTATTCCTCATGAGCTGTATCTATCTGGTGAATGGGTAGAAGGGGGCTGGGTTAGTATAGAGATGCTCAACCGTTATGGTAGTTCCAATAACATCCATGAACCAGCCGTTCGGTTTGTCCAATTAAGAAGGATCTTGCATCATAAAGATCAAGCCACCAAGGCTTCCCTATTTGTAGTGCTTAACAGGGAAAGCGATAGGACACGGCTGATGAATATTCTGGAACCCTGGACGAATAGGGCTGATATTTATATTGAAGGTCCAAGGGTAAGGGGAAGAAGGTTGATTATAGACGGTAAGGAAAAAATAAGGATAACATGAAAAGGGACCATTCATATCAAGTCCGGCTGATGAATGGCCCCTCATGGGCAAACGTTGTCGCGATGCGCTACATTCTACGTCTTCTTACTGCCTGTACTGTTTACGTTACGGTTGAATCGTTTCCAAAACTCCGCTTCGCTTACTTAGACTGCTTGTTGACTCAGCTACGCCCGCTCTACTCGTATACTATGCCAGTAAAATCTCCCTCAGGTTGATCCTGAGGAAGAATAAATATATAGATTTAAATTTTAAAACACAAATTTCACCCCTTTGAAATCAAGTCAAAAACATATCATAAATAAGCTTACCGTCGAGGTTTTCACCAATTCGAAAAATACTGGAGAAAAAATTCAAGAAAACCTGACTGATTTTTTGCGAGAAAACCTATTGATTTGGTTGGAAGGGTATTTTGCCCAGCTTGAGAAAAATACTTTGGGGGGTAATCACCTCAGGTTGGATAACCTCACCCTAGAATTGTCATTAAAAAAAGAAAATGCTCGATTACTTAGTCAAAACCCAAGTTCTTTGGATCAAATAAAGGGGGAATTTCTGTCTTTACTTAAGGAGACCTTTAAGGAAACGATTAGATCTGTAGATTTGGACAGTCCTGACCCTGGAGGATTTATGGCAGGTGCCGGTAAAAAATCAAAAAGTAGGGAAGTTGCTAAAAACAATAGGCTTTCATTGGACAAGTCAGAAGAAGAATATTTCTTAACTAAACCTGAACATTTGGTTCAAACATGGTTAACCTTTCTTAAAACAGGTTTGCTTCCTTGGTGGATAGCAGAAGTTGAGTTTTTGAAACAGGAATGGAGAATGGAAAACCTGCTTCGGCACCTTGAACATACCAAATTTCAAAAACCAGTGTGGGAAGCCTTAAAGGGGTATAATGTTCGACTCCGTCTTTCTCTTCACTATAGGGAACCGGATATTTTTCTTCTTTTTTTGACCCTTTTCCAGTTGTCTAAACCTCAAAAACTAGAATTTTCAGAGCGTTTTTTTCAACTCTCCCACTCAGCACAGCGCATAATTGTGGCATGGTGTAAAGCTGTATGGGCAGGATTGGCCAAACAAGTAGATATCCAGGTTGATGTCGGGTCTTTTTCTGATTTGGATGATAAGTCCTTAGAAAGTCATTCCTCATGGGAATTTATTCAAATGCTTGAAAAAAAGCTGGCCCAGCATTCCCAAATTTGGCAGCAGTCGTCTTTTTCTGTAGCTGAATTTAAAAGGCAAGTATGGGGATTATCTCATAAAGGCAGAAAATTAACCTTTAAGCATAATATAAGTCACAACCTTAAAAAGCCTAAGCAAAACACCGAGTGGATAAAAAAATGGGATTCAGTAAAAAAAGAGGAAGAAATCCAAGCAGATCAAGAGGTTCTTGAGGAGAAAATGGAGGCAAAGTACCTATCTAGGGCAGGATTGATTATTTTATATCCCTTTCTACCTTCATTTTTTGAGGACTGTAAAATTTGGAATCAAAAGGATAAGGTATGGATCAATCAGGAAAAAGGGGTTCATCTCTTATATTATGTTGCCACAATGGCTGAAGAGCCATGGGAATTTGAATTGGGTTTTGAGAAATTTTTATGCGGGGTACCTCTAGAAAAGCCGATTTCCCCGGGATTTAAGGTCAGTGAAGAAGATAAAGCAAAATCGGATCGCCTATTAGAAGGTCTGCTCGGGCATTGGAAAAATATCAAAAGCACAACTATTGACACCATTCGGTTAGAATTCTTACAGCGTTCTGGGAAATTGGAATATGGTGAAAATGCAGTTACTCTTCATATGGAAAGAAAGGCACAAGATATCCTGTTGAAGGGGCTTGATTGGGGACTGGGGATGGTAAAACTTCCTTGGAAAAAAGAGCTTATCGTAGTGAACTGGTAATGAAAACCTAAAACTATGTTTAAAAAACCTACAAAAGGGAAAAAGAATTCTAGCACTTATTTTAAAAGGGCGGAATCCAATACGCCATTTTTCCCACAGGCCAAACTGGAAACCAACCAGCCAGGGGATTCCTTTGAGCAGGAAGCAGACCATATGGCCGACCAAGTCATCCAAAAAATGGATGAACCTGAGAAGGAAGTCCAATTGTCCGAAACTGAGGACGAACAGACGCTGCAACAGTCCCCTGAGCCAGAACAAGATGACATGGTTCAGGAAAAAGGGGTCATGCTCAAGGAAGAGGAACCTCTGATGGCAGATGAGGAGAAAATTCAGATGCTTGAGGATGAAGAGGTGCAAATGCAGGAAGAAGAAGCCGAGAGGATCCAAACCAAAGCTTCAGAAGGAGGAGCTGTACCCAGTCATGTAGAGTCAGGAATTCAAGATGCAAAGGGTAAGGGATCCCCAGTTCCTGAACCTGTTAAGTCCTCCATGGAAGCTGGATTTGGAAGAGACTTTGGGGGAGTTCGCCTGCATACCGATGAGAAAGCGGGTCAAATGAGCAGCCAAATTGGTGCCCAGGCCTTTACCCATGGGCAAGATATATTTTTTAATAAGGGAAAATTTAATCCACAAACCAGTTCTGGAAAACATCTGCTTGCCCATGAACTTACCCACACCGTACAGCAATCCCGAGGGCTTAGTAAAAAAGTACAAAAAGAAGATGAGGATGCTGGGGGTGGAGACAATCAACAGGATCCTTTACACTTTGAGTCCGACGATGGTGAATTGGATCTAAGGGCAGGGAGTAAGCTGATAAAAATCAATGATTTGAAGTTACCCGGATTTAAAAAGGATGCTAGTTACCACCCATCTGTCCCTTTTAGATTGCCCCCGAGATCGGAACGAGATACAGACCAGCGGAATAAATGGGATCGGCACTTAAGGGAAAATGAAACAGGAATTACAGAAAAGCTTCAAGAACTCTTTGAACAACAGATTCCTGCCGAGGTGGCAGGGGCACAGGAGCCCAGGTATTATCTCAAACTCAAATCGGCAGCCTATAACCTAATTGGTACCGAAACAGAACTAAAAAACCGGATTTTTAGGCCTTTTTGGAATGAAGAGGGAACTTTTCAGTTTTACCATGTGGATCATAAAAATGAAATCCAGCTTGGCGGAGAAGATGAAATTGCAAACTACTGGCTGTTGGATGAAAAATCCAATGTGGATTCTGGTCGCCTGATCAAGACAAACAAGGATAGCGAAATAAAGAAAGTACTCACTGGAGCTAGGCAATCCACCACCTTTACCGGAAATGTCCCCAGCTTTGAAGAGGCAAGAGGAGATCAGTATAGGGTGGAGGTACAGCAGGTGAGCAATGACCCAATGGGGTTTGATCCAAAAACCTTAACTGTGGATGATGCCCTGGCAGGAGAGGGAGTGAAGGGTCTCGAGCCCTTGGGCAGTGACGAACTACAGGCATTGAGGGGTAGTCCCAATGAGATCGTCATTTTCTTTAACAATATGGGCGGAGTATCTAGAAGGATTCCATGGGAGCCGGAAATGACGAGTAAGTCTGACCTTTCGAATATGAGTGGGGGGCCGGTGATAGGAAAAAACTTCGAACTAAAATCCATTAATTACCAACATGGACAAGGAGGGAGCATCTCCGGGACAGCCTTTGAAGGGAATAATTTTGTCAATCAAGAGGATTTGACCATGGAATTGTCCAGCAGCCCCATAGTTGACTACGGAGGGGTGGTTTCCAGCACAAGTTTAAGGTCAGAGGCCAACAAACTGATAGCCAAGTATTTTTCCCCTATTTCCTTTTCAGTGGTGGATTTTGTCCCAGAGAACGGTATTTATGCTGTAGGTGTCATTAGGGCTACCTTGCCAGTGATAAACGACGTTGAGATTGACCTGTTGATTGATGGGGATGTTGTAAGGATTTCCAAAACATTTTCAACCGGGGAGTTTCAAGTACCCCCGCCTTTTGAAATAATGGATTCTTCCCTTACTGTATTTGCAGGTACAGAAGGACTCGGCGTTGAGGGCAGGGTTGATTTTGGTATAGACCGGGTAGGAGAGGGCCATATAGGGGCTTCTGCTTCCACATCGGGAGGCTTTGAATTGGAGGGTGCCTTTAACTTTGATTCCACACTCTTTGACCCAGCTCAGATTGAGGTGAGTTATAAGGATGAGGTTTGGACTATCGGGGGTACCATAGGTATTCCTGAAGGAAAAGTTCCAGGGGTTAAAACAGCCACAATAACGGCCACATACAGTGAAGGCACGTTAACTGCTGACGGAACCGCTGAATTGGATGTTCCGGGAGTAGAAAGAGGTACCATGGCTGTAGTCTATAATGCCGAGGGATTTTCAATAGCAGGGGATTTTGAGCTCAGTTCAGATATACCTGGGATTAGGAGTGGAAACGTTTCGGCCAGGATCAGCAAAGAAGGGGATGAGGAAGGATATAATTTAATGGTGTCAGGAACTGCCCAGCCGGATATTCCCGGCATCAGTTCCACGCTTTCCATCAGCTATGAAAATGGGGCCATAACGGTAACGGGAAGTGCAGCCTACCAAAGGGGGATGCTATCAGGGACTTTGGAGGTAGGGGCCAGTAACAGGGAAATTGGTGATGAGGGTTTGCCATCCGGACCACCCCAAGAGGAATTCAACTTTTATGGAGGTGGTACGCTTACCCTTAGGCTTACCCCTTGGCTTACTGCCACTGCAGGTGTGAAGTTTATGCCCAATGGAGAAATGGAGGTAACTGCTAGACTGAGTACGGATACCTTTGAGGTTTTTCCGCGAAGAGAGTACAACAGAAACCTTTTTCGTGCACCCACAATCGAAATCCCCCTGTTTGCTATTCCTTTAGGACCAAGGAGCATAGGTTTGGTAGCACAAATTGGGGGAGGCTTAGATTTTACAGCAGGTTTTGGCCCCGGTCAGCTAAGAAACCTTTCTGCGGAGATCGTCTATAATCCAGATCATGAAGAGGAGACCACGCTATCAGGTCATGGAGAATTTGCAATACCGGCAGATGCGGGCTTGACATTGCGTGGTGACTTGGGATTAGGGGTCAGTGTGGGGGTTGCCAGCCTTTCTGGAGGTATAGAACTTGCAGGCACCTTAGGCCTGGAGGGAGAAGCGGCCGCTTCTGTGGATGTGGACTGGACTCCTGAAACGGGCATTACTTTGGATGCATCGGGCAGAATAATGGTCAACCCTGTATTTACATTCGACATCAATGCCTTTGCAAGAGCTTCTCTAGGCGTGGGTTTTTTATCCATTTCGGAAACTTGGAGGCACAACTTGGCCTCATTTAACTGGGGGCCTAATCTACAGTTTGGCATAATTTTTCCCATCCATTACCAAGAGGGACAACCATTCGATATGTCATTAGATGATTTGGAAGTAGTTTATCCGGATATAGATGTGGTCAATACCGCTGTAGGTTTGGCTAGGGATATTAAAAATGATCTATTTGACTGATGAAGAATAAACAAGCTGATAAATGGAACAATAAGGGAGCTACCTATTTTATAGAAGGCAAATGGGCAGATGCTGAGAAATGTTTTCAAAAGGCTTTCGAGCTTACTCCAGATAACCCCACCCTGCTCAATAACATGGGAATGTTGGCACACCAAAAAGGAGCCTATAAGCAAGCGGCAGAGTTGTATGAAAGGGCAAACCAAAACAAAGCCTCACCCACTTATCTGGTGAATATGGGCAATGCACATGCCATGGCTGGAAAATTTGATTTGGCCAAAAATGCCTATTTAGCTGCTTTGGAATTACTTCCCCAAGATGAAAAGGCGCTGTTATCATTGGCTAAATTAGCAGAACACAGGGGAGAGGTGGAGGAAGCCAAACATTATATTCAGGAATTAAATGAGAGGGTTAGGAGCCCAAAAAACAGATGGGAATTAGCCAATTTTTTCTACAGGCAAAAGCACTATAATAAAGCCTTGATTGTATTGTATCCTCTTGTAGAGGAAAACCCGGATAGTGCTATTTGGTTGACCATAGGCAGATGTGAGTTTTTTCTGCAAAATTTCGGTTTAGCTGAGCAGGCTTTAGCATCCGCCCTAAAGCTTGACCCTGTAAATGGGGATAATCTTCACCAGATGGGGCTCATTTTTTTGGCCAAAAATGAATATTCCCCTGCGCTTCAATGTTTAGAAAAGGCAGTAATTCAATCTCCTAAAAACACAATTTGGAGAACCGACTTGGCACTTGTACTGGCAAGTATGGAAAAACATGAGGAAGCTAGAAAGCATCTAGAACAGGTGCTGGAAATTGAGCCAGAGAATGAAAAGGCAAAAAAATATCATGAACTCATTATCAATAAGAAATAATCCAGATGGATGAAATCATTCAGTTTTTGCAGGAAGTATTAAAATCAAGATTGGATTTTGAATTTGGAAAAACCGCGACTTTGCAAAAACCCCAAGCAACCATCAGGTGGAACCTTCAGGAACCAATAGGGAAATGGTTAAGTGAGCAGGATCTGAGCAAACCTGAATTGGTATTGCTATGCCTTTCCCTTACCCCTTATATAAAGCCAGGGTTCTTGCATTCCGAAATTGCAAAATACCTATCCTCCGGTGGTGATTTTCCGGCATTCGGAGGGATCAAAAGCAATCACCATAGGGGAATTATCCCCACCGGAGAGACTTTTCTTTACCTTCTTGGGGGTGAAGATCCAGTGGCTAGGAATAAGTACCTTAAGGTCATGATGGAGTCTGTACTACTATGTCAGGGAATTCTAGAAATCGGGGAGACGCAAAGGGTAGAACCTTTTTATGCCGGTCCCCTAATGGTAGCAGAGGAATTTGCCGAGAAAATGTTATTAGGGAAGGTAAGCAAACCTAAACTTAGTACCCGCTTTCCTGCTCAGTTGATAGAAACTGAATTGGACTGGGAGGATCTGGTTTTGCCGAAAAAGACGATGGAACAAATCCAGGAGATCCAGGATTGGCTAACGCACAATGAACAGCTAATGAAAGAATGGGAATTGGGAAAAAAAATCAAACCGGGTTATAGGGTGATGTTTTCTGGCCCTCCTGGAACTGGTAAGACTTTAACAGCCAGCTTGCTGGGCAAATATGCGGAGAGAGATGTGTTTAGGGTGGATTTGTCACTAGTGGTCTCGAAATATATTGGTGAAACCGAAAAAAACCTGTCCCAACTTTTTGACAAAGCTGCCCATAAGGATTGGATCCTGTTTTTTGATGAAGCGGATGCGCTTTTTGGAAAACGAACTAGTGTGAGAGATGCCCATGATAAATATGCCAACCAAGAGGTTTCTTACCTTCTTCAACGGGTAGAGGGCCATCCAGGCCTTGTAATCCTCGCCTCCAATTTCAAATCCAACATTGACGTGGCTTTTACCCGTAGGTTTCAGTCTATTGTGTATTTCGATTTTCCAGATATCCAAGAAAGGCGTTTGCTTTGGGAAAAAAATCTGCCCGTTAATGTTCCATTGGAGGAATCCATCCACCTGGAGGAACTGGCAAGGCGGTATCCATTGACTGGTGCCAACATTGTAAACATCATACACCAAGTAGGTCTAAAATCCATGGTGAAGAAGGAAAAATGCATCAAAAAGGCCTTACTTATCCAATCCATTAAAAATGAGCTAGCCAAAGAGGGGAAAATGTATTAATTCAACTTTATTTTGATCAACCCTTTTTCAAAAGTATATTTGATTCACCTGAATTAAACCAGGTTGATTTTAGAATTTGTTTGTAAAAACAAAGTTTTTTTCCCCTAACCCAAAATAATGAAGAGAAGGTCCTTTATAAAAAAAATTGGCTCAGGTAGCTCCGGTTTACTTCTGACAAGTGGGGGTTTCCCCACAGTTTCTTCCTATCCACCTTCCGATTACACTTATGGCCGGCCTAGCGATTTTAAGCAATTGCTCAATAAGGAGGGCCAAGTTATGCTTCGCTTTGAATTGAGGGCAGTAGAGGAAGTGGCTCCCCAGGAGCTAAACTTATCCTTGGCTAAATCAAGAAAATATTTCCATAAAATCAGGCATTACTTTTTTGAAAACAAAATTTCTCAATGGCGGGATGAAGCGGAAATAAAAACTTTCGTGAATAAAAATTATCCGGCCATAGTAGTGGGGTGGGTGCACAATCCTACGGAGACCACACGCCTCCCTTTCTCGTTAAATGGGAAAGAGGAAGGATTTAGCCTTTCGGAATTACTGAAAGAACATGAGCTGACCTTTGTTCAGGACGGAGTACAGGTTACCGTTAACTACCTCCTGGATTGGGAAATAGCAAATGTAACACCTGCTGATTTGGGGCTTAAAGTGCCTCAGGGAAAGTTTTCCATTGCCGTTTTAGCCGACACCCAGGGAGGTGACCCAGCAACGCCCAGCGCACATCCCACGCGGATGAAAATCCATAATGCCTTTTGTGAAGACTCCATCAACAGGGTAAACGAGCTAGACCCTCAACCCGTTTTTACTCTGGTACTGGGGGATGTGGTGGACAACCAAGGGGAAAAGGAACATTTTGAAGCGATGCACCACTATTTGCAGCGGATAAAATCCCCTTTGCTTTATGCCGTGGGCAACCATGAAACGGTATATGCCTCCAAGTTCTCGCCTGGGTATTATATGGAGGAGTTCAACAACTATTTTGCGGCCCAAAAAAAGGTAAATGGGGTAGAGCTCCTTTTGTATAGTTTTGATCTTGGGGATTGGCATTTCGTGGTCTGGCCTGATCCTTTGAGAGATAATTTTTTTGAAACCCACCCCCATTATTTTGATTGGTTGGAACAGGACCTGGAGGCAAATAGGGAAAAACCCGTCATGTTCTTTCAACATGTACCGGCTCATCCTATTGGCATTGACCCATTGATAAATTATGCGGAATCCGTTCAGGTAAAGAGGCTCTTATTGGATATACTGAGCAAGCACGGGAACGTGAAATACATTTTCAGCGGTCATGTGCATATTCCCATTAAGGCTTCTTTCAAAACAGCTGTGGAATACAAAGGCATGAAAATGATCAACCTTCCCGCAGCCGGATATAGACCTAGGGCTTTTGGGGAGGAAGAGTGGCACGGTGGGCCCTCGCAGGGCCTATTGGTCGCTGAGTTTGAGGGTAAAAATGCAGATGTATTTTTCAAAACCGTTACGGAAGAGATTTACAGATACCCCAATAAACTTCCAAAATTTGATGAGCAAGCATTCCCCCTTTGGCTTACGCCTAAATGGAAACTGCCATCTGGAGTTGACATTCGAAATGGCTCCTTCGAAGAAGGGTTAACAAATTGGGCTAAACGCTATGTTTATCAGGAGGATAAGGATCCTTCTAATAAGATGGAGGTTAAAAAGGTAGCAAGAACAAACAGCTATTCAGCGCTTTATCTCTATTCCAGAAAGAGAGGATATGCCATTCCCGGCCAAGACCGCTTACCCCAATCCATCAATCATCTCTGCCAAGCCGTTCAGCTTACCGGGGATCCTGGAAACCTGGATATCTCCTATGCTTTGGACCCACAGTCTGACCTTGATGGATGGGCAGGGGCTTATGTCTGGCTAGAAGGTTTCAGGGAGGGGAATAAACTTTTAAATATGGCTTACTGGGTGGGCAAGGTCTTTAGCGGATTGAGTGACAGGTTCAGCGATAACAAGGAAGTAAGGTTTCAACATTTTAGTTTACCCCTGAAAGGAGACACTTGGCAAAAGGCCAGTCTCCATATTGCATCCGATTTTGAAGGAAGTCAGGATGGGTTCTTGGCTTTGAATATGGATAGGCTGGTAATTAATTTAGGCACTTGGCATATCAATGATGGGGAACCCCAACCCTTTGGAGTGTACTTCGATGAGTTGGAATTTTCTGGGCTTTCGACACCCAGTAATGTGGATGGAAAAAGTATAACGGCTAGCCGGGACAAGGATGTGTGGCACCTGAGAAAGTTTGAACCCTTTCTGCATATTGCAGGGGAGCATAGGTATCATATGGCCACGGAAGGAAGGGTTCTGCTATAAGCTATACGGATCTAAGTGGCTGTAATCCCTTGATTAGAATGAAAAATTTCCTCAAAAACAATGTACTTGATGTCCAAATTATCCGCCTCTTTCAGGGTCGGTTTTAAGTCATTTCAGCAACTTGAAATGGTAAATAACCTAACAGTTAATAATATTAGATGCCATATGAACATAAATAATACCTTAATAAATGTCTTTTTTCCCCAATTCGCATTTCGGCATTTAGTGGTTTCGATACTGATTCTGGCTACACTAGGGGCATGTGCAAAAAAAAGAGAGAATAATGTCATCGCATTAAAGGCTAACCATTTAACAAATCCCATTGGACTTGAAAGCGTACCCACCTTAAGTTGGCAAATTTCCGGGCAAGAAACAGGTCTTCGACAGCTTGCCTACCAGGTGCTAGTGGCAAGTCGCCCCGAAAAGTTGACACCGGAAGATGCAGATCTCTGGGATAGTGGCAAAATAACTTCTTCTCAATCCCAGAATATCCCTTATCCGGGAAAAGAGTTGGGTTCAGGGGAGAGGGCATATTGGAAAGTAAGGGTATGGGATAAAGCCGATAAACCCACTCTATTTAGTGAGGAGGCATTTTGGGAAATGGGACTGCTGAATATGGTTGATTGGGAGGCAGAATGGATTTCACATGTGCCACCTTCGGATTCGGTGCCTCCCGTTTTACCATCCCCTTATTTTAGAAAGGAATTTGTGGTTGAAGACCAAGTAAGTAGTGCCCGATTGTATATTTCAGGGTTGGGCTACTATGAGGCCAAGATCAACGGTAACAAAGTGGGGGATCATGTCCTTGACCCCGTGCTTACCCGTTATGATAAACGGGTCAAATACGTGGTACACGATGTTACTAATTTGTTGGAGAATGGGGAAAACGCCATTGGGGTGGTATTGGGAAACGGTTGGTATAATCAGCATACCCGCACGGCCTGGGATTTTGACCAGGCACCATGGCGAGAATCACCTTCTTTACTGGTTCAACTAATCATCACCACTGAAAACGGAAAAGAGATCCTAGTAGCAACGGATAGTACCTGGCGTTTTAGCGAAGGGCCAATCCTGTTTAATGGGGTTCACAATGGAGAGACCTATGATGCTAGAAAGGAGCTGGGAGATTGGGCCAAAACCGGATTTGATGATGATGATTGGAAAAATGCCTTAGAGGTGCCCGGGCCACAAGGGAAACTTTCTGCTCAGCTAATGCCACCCATTAGAATCATCGATCAACTTTCCCCTAGTGATACCTGGCACATCAATGACTCGGTCAGTATGATTGACCTTGGACAGAATATCACAGGTTGGGCCAAACTTAAGGTAAAAGGACCTGCCGGAGGTCAGGTAAAAATCAGATATGGGGAGCGCATTTATGAGGATGGAACATTGGATCAAGAAGAACTCAGCCGTTTTATTTGGACAGGTGACACCCAAACCGACCGGTACCTCCTAAAAGGGGAAGGGGAGGAGCATTTTCACCCTATCTTTACCTACCAAGGGTTCCAGTATATGGAAATTACCCGAAGTGATCCCTCCATCGAAATCCTGGAACAGAATGCCGATGTGGTGCATACCGATCTTACCCGCATAGGAGACTTTAAATGCTCCAACGAGATGTTCAACCAACTGCATAAAAATATAGGTTGGTCTTTTTTGGGCAATTACCATGGGTACCCCACTGATTGTCCACATCGGGAAAAAATGGGATGGACAGGGGATGCCATGCTTGTGGCAGAGGTGGGTTTGTACAATTTTGACATGACCCAGTCCTATCTAAAATGGCTGGATGATTATGTGGATGAGCAAAGGGAAGATGGGGATTTACCCGGGATTATTCCCACAAGTGGATGGGGATATACTTATGGCAATAGGGAAGAAGGATACGGTCCCCAATGGGAAGGGGCATTTATGGAGATTCCCTGGCAGCTCTATAGGTATACGGGCGATAAGGGGATTATTGCTTCCTATTATCCGTACCTGAAAAAATATGTAGGATCCCTAACTATAAGGGCGCAGGATCATCTCCTGGACTTGGGCATAGACGACCATAAACAATTAGAAAACCTTACGGATGGTCCTTTTATTTCTTCTGCCTATTACTACTATTTTACAAGCATGCTCTCAAAGATGGCAGGTTTGACTGGAAACACCTCAGATGCTGAATCTTATGCCGACTTGGCCACTGCCATTAAAGCCTCCTTTAATAAAAAGTATTTTGACACAGGGTCGGGAACCTATTATCATGGTGGACAAGCACCCATGGCTTTGGCTTTGTATTTGGGTTTGGTGGATGAATCCAATACGGATATTGTATTACAAGGACTCCTTGATGCGATAGCAAATAAGGGAGGGCACATAGACGCTGGGGTAGTAGGGACGAAAGCGGTGATAAATGTCTTGCTTGAAAAGGGAGAACATAGGGTGCTGTACGAAATGGCCAACAAGAGGGAGTTTCCCGGTTGGGGGTATTGGGTAGACGAACTTGGGGCCAACACCATGTTTCAAAACTGGGATGGATCCCAATCCAGAAATCACATCATGTTTGGTTCTATTGGAGATTATTTTTATAAAGGCTTAGCGGGTATCCTGATCGATGAATCGGAGCCCGGATTTGGTAAGATTGTTATTCGACCGGACATGGAAAACGATATCACTTGGGTGGAGGCTTATCACGAATCCCCTTATGGAAAGATTGGGTCTAAATGGCAAAAGTCTGAGGAAAACAGCATTTTAGAAATTGAGATACCCGGCAACACAAGGGCAGAAATATGGATAAAACCCAAGTCTTCTAACAGTATCCAGCTCAACGGCAAGGAAGTAAAGGAGACCAGGGAATCGGGGGATTATAAGGTAATTGAAGTGGAAGCGGGAATGTTTAAGGTGGAGTTTTAAAGGTTATTGAAATATTTGATCTGCTCGTTGAGCTGTTTAAAATCCAACTGTCCTTTGGAAAGCTTGAGGTGGGAGGTGATCGCCAGTGCTTTTTTTAGTCGGGAATCGCTGTTTTTCACCCGGGTGACAATATAGATCAAACTTCGCTGCTTGCCTTTGGTGAGAGAATCGAAATAATCAAAGGCCTCCGGATCCTGATCCAACAGCACCTGCAACTCCTCCGGCATTTCATGACCATAAGTGGAGTTGTCTTTTTCCAGCCCTACTTTCACCTTATGCCCCTCCTGTTTGCCTAATTCGTTTCGTAGTTTTTGGTTGACCAATATAAACCAATAGTCCTTGCATTTCATTAAGGCTGCATGGTACCCGGGGGTGGTATCCAGGGTGCATATTACACGCCTGTTTTCCCCCTCTATCAGGGATAGGGCAATATCATCGGGTACAGGTACGTGATACTGCCAAAGGTTGGAGCCAAAGTTCTCCAGAGTACTTTCAAAAAGAGTCATTCCTTTCCTTTTTACGGATCACCAATTTACAAGTTCTTGACCAAAAAAGAAGTAGATGCACAAGCTAAAGCCTGAATATTTTCAAATGGGAAAAAGAATGTTTACTTTCAATTTTAAACCTATTTTAAACCCAAGATAAATGGCTAAGTATATCAAAGAGGGCAAATCAGCAGCCCAGTTAAAGGCGGAAGACAGCAAGGTAAGGGAAACGGTAAAAGCTGTTATTGAACGTATTGAACAAGAAGGGGACAAGGCAGTTAGGGAATATTCCAAGACTTTCGACAAATGGTCTCCCGCCTCATTTTTATTGAGCGAGCAACAAATCACCACCGTAATAGAGTCACTCCCCAAGCAGGTGATAGAGGACATAACCTTTGCCCAACAACAAATCCGTCATTTTGCTCAATTGCAGAGGGAATCCATCCAAGATATTGAAGTGGAAACCCTTCCTGGTGTGATATTGGGACATAAAAACATTCCAATAAACAGTGCTGGCTGTTACATCCCGGGGGGACGTTACCCTATGGTGGCCTCGGCCCATATGAGTATCCTCACTGCAAAGGTGGCCGGAGTAAAACGGGTGATAGGGTGTACACCTCCCATAAACGGTGAAATCCCAAAAGCCACCGTGGCTGCCATGCATCTGGCAGGAGCGGATGAAATCTATATTCTTGGTGGAGTGCAGGCCATGGCAGCCATGGCAGTGGGGACTGAAAAAATAGCACCTGTGGACATGATCGTTGGTCCTGGGAATGCCTATGTGGCGGAGGCAAAACG
Source organism: Pleomorphovibrio marinus (assembly GCF_003347495.1). Taxonomy (GTDB): domain Bacteria; phylum Bacteroidota; class Bacteroidia; order Cytophagales; family Cyclobacteriaceae; genus Pleomorphovibrio; species Pleomorphovibrio marinus. The sequence goes on along the minus strand of NZ_QCXY01000005.1, from coordinate 342,116 downwards.
GCAGCTTTTTGGAAAAGTAGGAATAGACCTGTTGGCAGGTCCCACGGAGGTATTGATAGTGGCAGATGAAAGTGCAGATGCCGAAATGGTAGCCTGTGACATCCTCGGGCAGGCAGAACATGGCCCCACCTCACCGGGTGCTCTTATTACCACCTCAGAATCCCTGGCCCAAGAGACCCTAAAGGAAATTGATAGGCAATTGATTTCCCTGCCCACAGCCGATATTGCCAGAGTAGCATGGGAGGAAAATGGGCAAATCATTTTGGTGAAAGATGAAAAAGAGGCTGTTCTGGAAGCCGATAAGTTAGCCTATGAGCATGTTCAAATCCTTACCAAGGATCCCGATTACTTTTTGAACAATATGACCAATTATGGGGCACTCTTTTTGGGCCAAGAAACCAATGTGGCGTATGGGGACAAGGTAATAGGTACCAACCATACCCTTCCTACCAATAAAGCTGCGAAATATACAGGCGGACTTTGGGTGGGAAAATTTTTAAAGAACTGCACTTATCAAAGGTGTAATAAGGAAGCAAGCCTGAAGATTGGGCAATATGCCATGCGTCTCTGTGAACTGGAGGGTTTTATGGGACACAAAGAACAGGCCGCCCTTAGGGTTAGACGTTATGGGAAAGATGATTAATTGCAGCGGGTTTAAGCGCTGTTTGGCGTTTCCAATATTGCTTGCCTGATGGATGTTCTCATAATTTTACTTGCCCTTTCTCTGTTGATTTTGGTGGCTTACAGGGGTTTTAGTGTAATCGTATTTGCCCCTATTGCAGCTATGCTGGCTGTGGTGCTGACCTTTCCCTCCATGGTGTTACCCTATTTTTCAGGGGTGTTTATGGAGAAAATGGTAGATTTTGTGAAACTCTATTTCCCGGTTTTCCTATTGGGAGCCCTATTTGGAAAGGTAATAGCCATGTCCGGTTTTGCAAAGGCAATTACCGCCTTCACCCTGAAAACCTTTGGCCCCAACAGGTCCATTCTTGCTATCGTACTGGTTTGCGCCCTGCTCACCTACGGAGGGGTTTCCCTATTTGTGGTAGCCTTTGCCGTGTACCCCTTTGGAGCGGTATTGTTTAAGGGAGCCAACATTCCAAAACGGTTGCTGCCAGCTACCATTGCATTGGGGGCCTTTACCTTTACCATGGATGCCTTTCCGGGTTCCCCACAAATCCAAAACATCATTCCCACCACCTTTTACCGCACCGATACCTGGGCGGCTCCCTGGTTGGGTTTTCTGGGTGGGATGTTTGTATTCGCAACTGGCCTTTTTTACCTGCAATGGCAAAAAAGCAAGGCCAAAAAAAGAGGAGAGGGGTATGGAGCTGAGCATATCAATGAACCAGAGGAAAATCCACAGGAGAAGAAGGTTTCCCCTTATCTGGCCCTGCTTCCCTTATTGGTGGTGGCTTTGGCCAATAAGGGGTTTACCTATTGGATACCTGCCTATTATGGGAACACAGTGGAGCTTATGGGTATACCTGCAGATGGCCCCATAGAGGTTTCTCGGCTTGCCGGAATCTGGGCAGTGATGATTGCCTTGATTTTGGGAATCGTATCCGTGTTGGTATTTGCGTATAAAGAGGTTGGGAAGAATTTTAACGCCGAAATCAATACTGCGGTTACTGGTGCCTTGGTGGCTACTTTAAATACAGCATCGGAATATGGTTTTGGGGCGGTCATTGCGGCACTTCCGGGTTTTCAATCGGTACGTACTTATATTTCCAGTACCTTTTCCGATTTGCTGATCAACCAGGCAGTGACGATTAATGTATTATCTGGCATTACCGGTTCGGCCTCGGGAGGAATGAGCATTGCGTTGGCAGCTATGGGAGACACCTATCTTTCTGCTGCTGCGGAACTGGGCATACCCCCTGAGGTACTGCACCGGGTGGCCTCCATGGCCAGCGGTGGGATGGACACCCTTCCACATAATGGAGCTATTATTACCTTACTGCTAGTCTGTGGGCTCACCCATAGACAGTCCTATAAGGACATTTTTGTACTTACCGGGGTTAAGACTGCAGGAGTTTTCTTTATTATCGCACTCTACTACACCTTTGGGATCGTGTAAAAAAATCCATAAGTCTTAGGAGGAAATAGTCGCCCACAAATGTCTCTTATTTTTTTAAAAATCCCTTTGCACCTATCTGCGTAATCCTCGGGAAACCCTTTTTTCATCAGGATGAAGGGTTTGTTCTCTCGTAGATGTCGCTGATTTTCTGAGGACACCCTATGCTATTATTTGAGAGATCCGCCGGAATCATTTGCAGGGTACAGTTATCATTGGAACAGCTTTTGATTCAATAAGAGGGTAAACCAACTATTAAAAATCGATGAATACGAAGATTAAAGCAATGCTTTGTGGCTTATTTTTCCTTATGGTTGTAAAAGGTTGTGGGACAAGTACAGAAATCACGGCTCAATGGAAGGCCGATGAAATCACAGAAACCGAATATCAAAGAGTGTTTGTAGCCTCTATGATGGATGACCTTGAGGCAAGGGCGGAAATAGAAGAGGAATATGCCAGTAGGTTGGCAAACCGGAATGTGGAGACTGTAAAAAGTGTGGACGTTTTTCGTCCAGGCTTTTTGGATGATACCCAACCCTCCAAAGAGCAGCTATTGGAGATTATCCAAGAGCAAAATGTAGATGGCATATTAACCATTACACTCATCGATGAAAAGGATGAGCAAAGATGGGTGCCGGGAGGAGGAGCCCAAGGGCCCATGATGGCGCCTATGGGTAGGTTTGGCTATTATGGCAACTTCCCTGGTTATTTCGACCATTGGTACGGAACGGGTTGGAATACGGGCTACTACACACAAGACACTAAATTCTTAATTGAGACTAACCTTTACGATGCCGAAAGTCTCGACTTGATGTGGAGTGCGCAATCCAAAACTTATAATACCAGAAACTTGGCGTCCTTGGCCACAGAATATGTGGATGCCATCAAAAAAGAACTTAGGGAAGGAAAACTTATTCAATAAGAATAAAATAGGACAAGGCTGTCCCAAGAGCCTGAAAAGGAAGGGACAGCCTTTTACCATTATTTGGCCCAGTAATCCACCACAGTTACATCCGCCAAATGGGGTTTAAGCACTTCTACGAATGCCTGATGTTCAGGATGGGGTAAATAGGCATCCCGATCCGCTTCGCTTTCGAAGGTAACAAGAAAACAATGGGTCAAGCCTTTGTCTAATCCCTCGGGACTGTTGTTGGTTCCCCACTCAAAATCTTTGATTAATGGGATTTTGTCAGCAAGGGCTATAAAGGCATCTTCTACCTTTTTGATGTCCTCCTCAGAACTTTCCTCATTGAATTTAAACAACACAACGTGCCTTAGTTTATTTTCCTCCATTTTTTCATTTGTTTTTGAAGTGTTTGATTCATGGGTGTCGCTTACAGCATTTGGCCCGCAGGACCACAGTAAAGTGGCTGCTGAGAACATCACTAAAATTGATTTTGATAAATTGTTCATTGGTATAAGGCTTATTTGGTATAATCCGAAAATTAAAGAAAAAAACACGAATTAGAGTCATTCATTTACTAATAAGCGATGGATAAATCAAGAAAAATGCGGAATCAATCACCTATCAAAAATTAATAGCTAATCCTTAATAACTTTTGTAAATAAAATTTAATTAATTCTTATATTTATTGAAAATTTCCGTGATGATGAGGATTTAGTTTTTGATTATAATCCAATCAAAAAAAAAGAATTGACTTTTATGCCTAAAATTAAACTAGTATGTATTATCGATGACGATCCATTGTATATTTTTGGGATGAAAAAAATTCTGGAATATACCTCTTTGGCAGAAGAGAGCTTGTTTTATAAAAATGGACAGGAAGCCATTGATGGCCTTACAGATAGAGAAAAAATGGGTGAACCATTTCCAAATGTAATCCTCCTAGACATCAATATGCCTATCATGAACGGATGGACATTTTTAGAAAAATTCGCCGAAAAGGATTTCAAAGAAGAAGTCAAGATTTTCATGGTTTCTTCCTCCATTGATAAAGAGGAAGTGGACAAGGCACATGACAATTCCCTCATAAATGGATATATTTTTAAACCCATGACCATAGAAAAGATCAAAACCTTGAAAAAGGAATTAGAAGAAGGTTTCTGATGATCTTTCTGCAGCTTTCCGCATAGCCTCATACACCACTTCCATGATGTCCGTTCGGATATTGAGTTGGTATAATTTACGGTTATTCCGGGTTGGGTAAACCCTGTTGGAAAGGAAAACATAAACAATTTCATTTTCTGGGTCTAACCAGGTATAAGTACCCGTAAACCCTGAATGCCCAAAGCTTGATTCGGGAGTACTGGCTGCCGCATTTCCGTTGGGATCTCCAGGTTTGTTAGGTCTATCGAATCCCAAAGCTCTGTAATTTCCTTGCTTACAAAACTTACATTTGGAGAAGTAACTCACCACTCCAGGAGCAATAAGTTGTTCCCCGGCATATTTTCCGTCATACAGGTACAGGTGCATGAGTTTGGCCAGGTCGTCCGCTGTTCCAAAAAGGCCTGCATGACCACTGATCCCTCCAAGCATGGCGGCACCTTCATCGTGCACAGTGCCACGAAGTAACTGTTTTCGGAAAAGACTGTCCCTTTCTGTGGCCACAATACGATCTCGGGAAAATCGCTGATAAGGGTTAAAGGTTAGGCTTTTGGCACCAAGGGGTTGATAAAGTTTTTCGTTTAAATAATCTACAAACTCTTCCCCGGTGATGGATTGGATCACTAAGGGTGCCAGGATAAATGATAAATCACTGTATACATAACCTGCATCTGGATTCACTGGTGAGTCCATGATGGCCTTATAGATTTTACGTTCGTAGTTACGATGTATATAGAGATTCTCGGCCACGCGTATGGGAAACCTTCTTGAGGAATCCTGCTTAAATGTAAACCACTTGAAATTCCCGCTTTTTCTTACGGTAGATGTCCAGAATGGGATCCAGGATTGTAATCCTGCCTGGTGGGTCAGTATATCCGTATATTTTAGGTTCTCCTTGTTGGTTCCCCTGGCCATGGGTAAGTAGTCCCCTAGGGTTTTTTCTTCATCAAATTTCCCTTCACCCCTTAGGTGCATCAGGGCTGCCAAGGTTGTGCTGATCTTGGTAATGGAAGCCATGTCGTAGAGGTCGTCCTTATGTACTGCTTGTAGGGAGTCGTAGGTGTGATAGCCAAAGGCTTTTTGATAAATAACCTTTCCCTTCTTAGCAATTAAAATGGAAGCTCCTGGTATGGCCTCCTGACGTATGCCTTTAAGCACCAAAGAATCAATTCTGGCAAAATCCGAAGAGGCAAGGCCGCTGTCCTCAGGCATTCCATAGGACATTCTAAACCCATTTTCTAATACATCCTGTCCTTTGCCCATCGGAAAGTTAGGTGAAACGTTGACAGGTAATCTTCCATTGGCACCGATACCCCCAAATACCAATTGGGAAACCAAGTCCTGGGTATCCTCGGTTTCCTGGTAAGCAGCAATAATCCCATCTGCCTCAGGAAGGGCACTTAATTTTTCCATGCTATATACATTTCCAAATATCGCCACAATGGAGGGCTTGGCGTTGATAATGGTTTTTACCGCCAAATTCATTTCAGCGCTTATGCCAAAATTTCCCGAACCTGCTCTTAAGGCAAGACCATGCATTCCTATCAAGACCAGGTCGTAGGAGGCTAATTCTTCCATCAGCTTATTGAGATCAGTAAGGGAAGCTTCCTTGGGGAAATTGAAATGGGTCATGCTCCCATACCTTTCCAGGCCTTTTTGAAATGGGGTGATCTTATCTGTACCCATAGAAACAGTAGCTATTTTCTTTGAGGCCAGATTCTGAATAGGTAGTATGGATGATTCGTTTTTAAGCACAGTAAGCGATTTTGCTGCCAATTGCCTACTTAGGTGCTTGGCATAAGGGGAGTTTAGATCTTCAATAAGTTTACTTGTCTCTACATATTGCCAATTGGGTAGATCTAGCCATGCTTTTGCCCTTAAAACCTTTAGTACCCGCGTATTGATCTCCTCCTCGGTGATTTCTCCGTTTTCTAAGGCTTTTTTTACTTCCCGGATAGTGGCTCTGGTATCCATGGTGTTTAATAACATGTCGTTTCCGGCAAGCAGGGCCTTTACGTCCACTACACCAGGCTCATAATATTTCGCTACCCCTTGCATATTAAGTGCATCAGTAAAAACTAATCCCTTGTACCCCATGTCCTCTTTTAAGAGGCCTGTCACCACGGGTGGAGAAAGGGTGGAGGCCAAATTGGGGGTATCGTCCAATACAGGAATTTGCATATGGGCCACCATCACACTTCCGAGGCCTTCTCTCATAAGGGCTTTAAAGGGGTAGAGCTCCAACTCTTCTAGTCTGTTCATGGAAAAGGGAATGACAGGAAGCCCGTAGTGGGAATCCACATTGGTGTCCCCATGCCCGGGAAAATGTTTTGCACTTGCCAATACCTTTTCTTTTTGCATTCCTCTCATGTAAGCCAAGCCCTTCTGGGCTACGTTTACCTTATTCTCCCCAAAGGACCTAAAGCCGATTACTGGATTATTGGCATTGTTGTTAATGTCCACAACAGGAGCGAAGTTGACATGTAAACCAGCCCTACGACTCTGCCTTGCAATTTCAGCTCCCATTTCTTCGATGATCTCATTGTCCTGGATGGCACCCAGTGCCATTTGGTAAGGAAACCTTATCGTGCTGTCCAGCCTCATGGCAAGGCCCCATTCTCCATCTATACTAATCATTAATGGGACTTTCGATTCCCTCTGCAATCTATTGATCATGTTGGCCTGCCTTACTGGCCCTCCCTGAAAAAAGATGATCCCACCTATTTTGTGTTCTTTTACCAAGCGACTTATGGAATCCACATGCACTTGGTCCTTATTGGAGTAAGCAGGTACCATGATAAGTTGAGCGATTTTTTCCTCCGAGGTGAGGGATTCAAAGGTTTTTTGTACCCACCTTTCCTGCGTCTGGCTCAACCGGTCAAATGGGGGAGGAGCACTTTGGCTCTGTACGGATAATGGTGCGAAAACGAGACAGAAAATATAGAAGCATATTAGCCAAGGCTGTTTCGGGGTGGAGATGGATACACAGAAAAATGGACTGAGGCTAGGAAAAGGAATATGGTTCATGACTAGAGTTGCGTGTAATTATGGAATTTTGCACAAGATAAAGCATTTTGCTCACGATAGAAGGTGTGCCTTTGACAAAAATACGTAATTTCGGGCATCTTAAGAATCTAAAACCGCATGTCCCCAACATTGGTATTTGGCGTGATCGCCGGATATTTCCTTCTGCTGATATTGATCAGTTACCTGACCTCTAGAAAGTCGGATAGTTTGACTTTTTATACGGGAAACAGGGAGTCACCTTGGTTTTTGGTGGCCTTTGGCATGGTGGGAGCTTCTTTGTCTGGGGTAACATTCATTTCTGTCCCTGGGGAAGTGGGCAATACAAACTGGGCCTATTTGCAGCTTGTACTTGGCAATATGGTGGGATATGCGGTAATCGCTTTGGTACTTATTCCCCTGTTTTACAAGCTAAACCTAATATCTATCTATGAATATTTGAAAACCAGGTTTGGCAACAAAACCTATTTATCCGGAGCCACTATTTTTCTAATTTCACAGACAATAGGGGCATCTTTTAGGCTGTTTTTGGCTGCTACGGTTCTACAACTTGCTTTTTTTGAGGCTTTTGGTATCCCCTTTTATGCGGCTGTGTTCACTACCATGGTTTTGATCTGGCTTTATACCTTCAAAAGTGGCATCAAGACCATCGTATGGACGGATACCCTTCAAACCACCTTTCTTTTGGCCGCGGTTGTTATTTGTATATTTGTAATAGGCTACCACCTCAATAAGGATGGGTCTGGGCTAATGGGGATTATTGCACAAAGTGATCGTTCCCAAATTTGGGTGTGGGATGGCAATTCCAGCCAAAACTTTTTCAAGATGTTTTCCGCAGGAATTTTCATCACTATTGCCATGAACGGGCTCGACCAAAACGTGATGCAAAAAAACCTGACCTGCAAAAACCAAAAGGATGCCCAGAAAAACATATTTTGGTTTTCCATTACTTTCCTTTTTTCCAATGTGCTGTTTTTGGCTTTGGGGGTGTTGCTGTATGCCTATGCTTCTCAGTTTGGGATTGACTTGCCAGGAGCCACAGACGAATTATTCCCTTCCTTGGCACTAAACCACTTTGGTACATTGGCGGGGGTGGTGTTTTTGCTGGGAATTACTGCGGCGGCATTTTCTAGTGCGGACTCTGCTCTTACCGCACTTACCACTTCATTTTGCATAGATATCATTGACCTTCCAAAAAGGAAGGGAATCAATCAGGACAGGGTGAGGCTATTGATACATATTGGTTTTACCTTTTTGGTGTTTTTCACCATTGTGCTTTTCAATGAGCTGAACGACCGCTCTGTGGTAAGTGCCGTTTTTAAGGCGGCCGGGTTCACCTACGGTCCTTTGTTGGGGATGTTTGTATTTGGCCTCACCAATGGCTGGCAAGTGCGCGACAGGCTTGTGCCTTTTTTGTGCCTGGTAAGCCCGGCACTGTCATTTGTTCTGGATCATTACTCAGAGGTTTGGTTTTCAGGTTATCAGTTTGGTTTCGAAATTCTATTGGTAAATGCTGCCATTACTTTTTTAGGGCTTATTCTCTTGAAAAGAAAACCGATTTAAGGGTTACTCTTTCAGGTTGTACCAAGTTCGGAATTCGTTTTTTTCCTGTTTATCTGCTTTGGCCGAGCTTGTAAAGTGCACTTAATTTCGGAAAAAGGTTACTTGGTTTACTTTCATTTTATTTCCTCAAGTCGGCATATTACCTTTAGGTATAAGCTTTTAGGGAAAGTAGAATTTTATTTTTAAAGCTTAATTTTAAGATGAAGGTTGGTTGATTTTTAGTGAGTATATTTTTTTGTGGTTTAGTTGGGTAAGGCTCCCCAAGAACACTTATAGTGGTTTTGGGGAGCTTTTTCTATATACGCCAACCGCTTATTATTTAACCTCTACCTGGAATTCATTACTGGATCTTCCATTAGGCGTCACCACCACATACCTTAAGGAAAGCGGCCCCTGTCCCTCACCGGGAATAGGAGCCAAAAATGGGCCTCTATAGGGAGTGCCTGTTGGGTCTGCCTTATGCCCATCCACGGTATAGAAAACCAGAGCCTGATCTACCAGAGGGGTGATTGCTATGCGATGTCTTCCACTTTCCTCGTCTTTTTCAATACTGACCTGGGCTTCCGGGATTCTGAAGAAAACCCTGTCCCTCTCCAACTGTCTCAAATGCCGGGGTAGCCTGTCTCTGCTGAAACTCCCGTAATCTTTATCTTCCTTTGCCCTCCAAGCCACTTCAGCCAATGCCAAAGCTCGGGGGAAAAGGAAGTATTCCATTTTATTGTTTGTGGGAATATATTCTGTCCATAGGTTGGCCTGTACTCCCAGCACATGCTGACTTTCGGTATCATCCAGGTCAGCAGGAATTGGAGAGTAGCTATATACCTTTTCCAGTGGCAGGAAACCTCCAATGGCTAAGGGTTCCTTGCTTTTGTCTTCCCCTTGATAATGGTCGAAATAAAGATGGCTGTTCGGGGTCATGATTACGTCGTGTCCCATCTTTGCGGCTGCAATACCTCCTTTTTCACCTCTCCAGCTCATCACGGTGGCATTGGGAGCAAGGCCCCCCTCCAAAATCTCATCCCATCCGATCAACTTTCTTCCGTTTTTGTTTAGAAACGTTTCGATCCTTCTGATAAAAAAACTTTGAAGTTCATGTTCGTCTTCCAGCTTTTCCTTTTTAATCAGCTTTTGGGCAGCTTCTGAAGTAATCCAATGATCCTTGGGCACCTCATCCCCACCAATATGAATGTAGGTGCTGGGAAAAATTTCCATGATTTCAGTAAGCACGTCCTCCAAAAAGCGGAAAGCTTTTTCGGTGGGTCCATAAATATTTTTGTGCACGCCCCAATGGCCTGGGACTTTTGTGTCCAGGGTATTGTCATAGGGCTCTCCCTTTTCGTTTTTCGCCTCGATTTTACCCGGCAGAGCTTTTCCGTCCTTTACCTCAAAGCTTCCCAATTCGGGATAGGCAGCCAACACCGCAGAGCTGTGCCCGGGTAATTCAATCTCTGGAATTACGGTGATATTCCTGTCCGAAGCATACCTTACAATCTCTCTTGCTTCCTCTTGGGTATAGTATCCACCGTGTTTTTTGCCATCATAAATAAAGGGATCAAAGTCATAATATTGCCCGATGATAGTGGAATCTCTCCATGCGCTAAAAGAGGTGAGTTTGGGGTATTTTTTTATTTCAATTCGCCAGCCCTGATCTTCGGTTAGGTGCCAATGCAGCCGGTTGAATTTATAATGGCCCATCAAGTCAATAATTTTTTTGATTTGCTCCACAGGGAAGAAATGTCTGGCCACATCCAGCATGATACCCCTATATCCAAAAGCAGGTTCATCCTCAATTTGAAGCACAGGAACACTTAGGGTACCTTGGTTTTCTTCTACCAACTGAAGCAGGGACTGAAGCCCGTAAAATATACCGGCTTTTCCACCTTTGATGGTAATTTGGTCAGATTGTATACTTAGGCTATATGCCTCTTCGCTGTCCTTTAGTGTTTCTTCTTCCAAATGTATGGAAAGCCCTTCTTGGGGCACTGTAGCAGGCGTTAAACTGAATCCATGCCTTTTTTCAAAAAAGGCATTGAATAGTTCCAGAGACTGCCGTCCCCCTTCTGTGTTGGCTAGTACCGTGGTATGTGGGGAAAGGACAAAATTGCCCTCCCCTAAGGTTAAGGATTTGGGATAGGGGATGATTTGGACGCTAGGTTCCTCTTGTGCATAAAGCAGGTGGGACATAAAACAACCAATATAGGCAATGAGTAGTAATTTACCATTCATAAATAATAAAGCTTTGTTGCGTTAATTTTAAAATTGAAGTCGGTTAAAATCCTCCATGCTGTCAATGATGGACTCTTCGTAAGTGAGGGTCCATCCCATGGATTGGGTGAGGATATAAATTTTGGCGAGTTCACTTAGTAGCCTTTCTTTGGCATTTTCCTCTAGATTGGATTGTTTGATTTTTTCTTCCATCATAGTTGTGACCCTGCCCTTGATTTTATTATAATCCTCGGCCCCAAATTTATTAAAATAATCCTGGCTCACATCGTAGTATTCTATATCCGGGTAGATATTGATCTCCGGAGGGGGAATATAGGTCAGCCTTACGGTGCGGTTGGCCTCGTCTATTTCAGTCTGGATTTCCCTCAGGTCGTAGCCCACCGTGACCTTTGCGTTTACCACTACCAGTGCTTTTTTGTTGGCTGCGAAGATATCAAAATAGTTCCTGCGCGTATTGCGGTAGCTTACAATTTGCGAAAAGTTGCCTTCAGTGACGATGAGTTTACCCACCTGATTGATCTGTTGCTGGATCATGGCTGAATTGAGCCTGAGTTCTTCACTTTCCTCTTTTCGCTGAAAGAAGAAAAAAATACTAACTACCAAGATAAGGGTAAGGACTACCCCGGCAAGAAATCTATACATGTGCGTGAAACAAGGTTTGCTTTTAGGCAAGCCCTTGGCTTTTTTAATATACTTTATACATTTTGTTAGCGGAATTGATATATGCTAAGGGGCTGAAGGTTTTGTCAAAGGAGTTTTGCAGGTTGTTGAGCTTATTTTCCAAATCGTTCATCCTGCCCCCCAAATGCCTGCTTTTTTTATACTTTTCTATTAGTCCTCCATATTTATTGATGTTCTCGCTTATACGGAAGGTAATGGTTCCAAAACGTACCTTCAGGGACTGGATTTCCGTCATTTCATAGTAAAAGGTGTTTTTCCAGTTTTTGGGATTTTGGTTTTTTTCCTCTCTCACCTTTTCAGAGATGACCTCTGTAAGTTCATTGAGGTATTGGTATCTCTTGTTGGCATCATTTTCCAAGGTGAATCTCCTGTCAAAATCTCCCCTTTTTATGGCTAATATTTCCAGATTTTTATCCAAATTACTTTCGTATAGCTTCTTAAGTTCTTCTAATTCCACATTTATAGCTTCCCATTCAGTTTCAATCAAGTCCTTGTCGTTGGTGAATTGGCCTAGCTCCGTCACTAATTCAAACATCCTTTGACTCCTGTCCCGCAAGTCTTGGTTTTTTCTGTTCCCGCCTAAATTATCCACATAATTTGACATACCCAAAAATAGGGCTTGACTAAATGTCCCGAATATGGGGGTTCCTGCGGAAAGATTGCCTGTAAGGTTCATCAGGTTAGAAACCACGCCGAGGGTGGAATTGCTTTCCCGATTATCGTTTACATAGCTCTTAAAACCTGAATACCAATCGTTAAAGCCTGGGTATTTAGTGGGGTTCCCCACGTCGTTTAGGGTGGTGAAAAAGTCTCGGGTGGAATTAAAAAGTATAAGTGGCTTGAGCTCCCTTTCCATAGATACCAGATTGATAATGGCGGATTGGTAATTTCCTTTGTAGATGTTGAGTTCCGATTCCTTCTCAGCCTGTTGAAAATCCTCGATGAGCTTGACCCTTTCCACCAGCTTGTCCAAGATCATCCTTTCGTTGGTGGTCTGTTCCAGGGATAGGTCCAGAAGTTGGATTTTAAGGTCCAAATCCGAGAGTTTGGTACCCAGGTTCTGGTTCAACGAGTCTGTTTTTTGCTCTATGCTTTTCAACAAACTTTCTTTGAGTGTGTTTTCTAAGGTGACTACAAGGGAATCTTGCTGCTGAGCCAGCAGGGGGAGTTGACCAAGGACTACCAAGACCAACAGCCACAGGGATGTTTTCGTGTGCATGGGTGTTTGCAAATGATTATGGCATTATTTTTCAAATTTATGCCATTTGTTGCCATACTTCAACGGAAATTTTTCGTAAAAGATATTATAATATAGGGATTACTGAAAAAAAGGTGGGGACACTTCACATTCACCTAAAGAATGAATATATTAGAAGAAATTGGATCAATCATTCATGTTATCTTAACTCAAAATAATCGATATGCAAGACTATCCTTGGTTTAAGTTTTACCCGAAATCTGTGCCAAAGACTGTGGACGTTACAGCCTATGACAGCGTGGTGGATCTTTTTGAAGAGAGCATTAAAAAATTCGGGAATGGAATCGCTTATGAATGCATGGGCAAAACCATGACTTTTAATGAGCTGGACAAGTTATCGAAGGATTTTGCCGCCTTTCTTCAAAAGGAGCTGAAAATGAAAAAGGGTGACCGCATTGCCATACAAATGCCCAACCTTCTTCAATATCCTGTTGCTATGTTCGGGGCACTAAGGGCCGGTCTGATCGTAGTAAATACCAACCCACTCTATACTTCCAAAGAAATGAAGCATCAGTTTACCGATGCAGGTGTGGATGCGGTGGTTATTTTATCCAATTTTGCATCTAACCTTGAGAAAATAAAAAATGAAATCTCAGCCAAACACATCATTATCACTCAAATAGGGGATATGTTGGGAGGGCTGAAAGGTGGTATAGTGAATTTTGTGGTGAAGTATATCAAGAAAATGGTGCCGGCATACTCCCTTTCTGGAACACACTCCTTTAAGGATGCCCTTAAGCAAGGAGGAGCAAAAACCTTTGTTAGGGAAAAATTGAATAGGGAGGACTTGGCATTCCTTCAATATACCGGAGGAACCACGGGGGTGTCCAAAGGTGCCGAATTGACCCATGGAAATATCGTTGCCAATATGCAGCAGATTTCGGGGTGGATGAAGCCCAAGCTTAAGGAATATGAGGAAACAGTGATCACTGCCCTACCCCTTTACCATATCTTTGCCTTGACGGTAAACTGCTTGGCCATGCTTAAAATTGGCGCTCACAACGTGCTTATTACAAATCCCCGGGACATGCCGGCATTTTGTAAAGAACTTAAGAAACACCCTTTTTCGGTTTTTACGGGCGTAAACACCCTTTTCAACGGGCTTTTGAACCAAGAGGCATTTCGTTCCCTGGATTTCTCTTCCCTCAAGATAGCAGTGGGAGGAGGTATGGCTGTGCAAAAAGCCGTAGCCGAAAAATGGCAAAAGGTGACAGGTACCACATTGGCAGAAGGATATGGACTTACAGAAACTTCTCCGGTGGCCACCTGCAACCCCATTGATGGGACGGAAAGAATAGGCACCATAGGTCTTCCCTTGCCCAATACAGAATGTAAGATCATAGATGATGATGGGAATGAGGTAGCTACTGGTGAAAAGGGAGAGATGTGTGTAAAAGGACCTCAGGTAATGAGAGGCTATTGGAACAGAGCAGAGGACACAAAACAAGTCCTGGATGGAGGTTGGTTAAAAACCGGGGACATAGCGACTATGGACAAAGATGGATATTTCAAGATAGTAGACAGGAAAAAGGAGATGATACTGGTATCCGGATTTAATGTTTACCCCAATGAAGTGGAAGATGCTATTTCCGGGCATGAAAAAGTAAATGAAGTAGGGGTAATTGGCATTCCTGATGAAAAGTCCACAGAAAAAGTCGTGGCCTATGTGGTACCCAATGACCCCTCTGTCACTCAGGAAGAAATAATTGCACATGCAAGGGAGAACCTTACCAACTACAAAATCCCTAAGGAGGTGTATTTTGTAGACGAACTCCCAAAATCAAATGTGGGCAAAATACTCAGGAGGATAATCAAGGAAAACCACGAGAAAAACCATTAGGCACAAAGGCCCTTTGTTAAATGTCCAAAGGGCCTTTTTTTTGACCTTATTGCTGTGCATTTCTAACGGGCATGTCTAGATTTTCCCAACCGCTTCTATAGCTAGGTTTGCTGTACTTCCTGCATGCATTTAAGGCGTTTAATTCCATCAATTTTTTGTAGAAAGATGGTTTTCCGTCCTTTATTTGAAAGCTGTCACTTTCCTCTAGCTTTTTGCTTTCCCTACCTCAGATAATACGGAATGCCATGTTTTCCCCATCCAATTCCACCTAACCCATTACTGGGAACTATGCTAATTCCTGACCCAGCTTTTAGGCTTGTTTTCAAACACTCCCGCCTTTGGTTGATTTTTTGCTTGGTTGTTTTGGGATTAAGACTATTTCGAGTTTAATTTACCACGGGCTTTTTAGTAGGTGTAAACTTTTTTGAAAAATAATGAAAATTTTGGGACGCAATTTGCTTTCGGTTCGTATAGGTAAAAATTTAAAACCACATTAACCATGAAACGGATTTGGCTTTTTGTTCCAGATATTTTTTTCACACTCCTTATCGTCGCAAGCTGTGAAAGGGTTAGCCTTGACCAAGATAGGGAATCCGAAGGTGACAAGTTGGAGTGGGTGAGTAAGGTAGAAGTAAGTACCGATAACTCCCAGGATTGGAACAAGGAATTGGCAGATTATATGGTGAAGGCAAAACAAATATTGAAAAGAATGGAACTGAATTAATCAATCACCCTACTTTTTTCTTGCAATAAAGAACAACTCCATTCCTGCTCGATCGGGTATGGAGTTATGACAGGGCTGCATGGTGATAATCTCGAAAGTTTTCTCAAAATAGTGCAAATAAGAAGCCCTGTCTCCCCCGAAGGGAGGGCCATCGAATTGGAAATAGTGGTTGAAAAGAACCCCGACCATTTTTCCCCCGGTTTTCAGTAAACTATCTGCTTTTTGAATGTATTCCTGCCTCAATTTGGGATGAAGGGCACAAAAGAAGGTTTGTTCTAAGATGAGGTCATATTCACCTTCATGGGAAAAAAAGTCCTCAACATGAGCTTGTGAGACTGGAAATTCAGGGTTTTCTTTAAGAAATTTCTCGATTGGAATTCTTGAAAAATCAAGAATATGAATATTCTTGAACCCCTTTTCGAAAGCATATGCGGCTTCATATGCGTTTCCGGCTCCTGGGATTAAAATAGTTTTGGATTTTTCTGAGATTTGGTCTAGATATTGCTTTATGGGAGTGGAAATAAATCCAATGTCCCAGCCGATGTGATTTTCATTGTATCTGTTGGTCCAGTAGGTTTCATCAAATGGATTTTCCATTTTTTTTTATAGATAAAGTGGTGAGAAATCGTTTCAAAGATATATAATTAGTCTTCAAAATGAGTGAAGTAAATACGAATAAGGAAAACCGGCAGGAGCAAGGCAAAAACATTTTGATCGTTGTGCTTGTGATTTTGGTATTGTTAAGTGGGGTTAGGTTGTTTTTTGACCATAAGGAAAAGACCTTGAAATCCGAGGAAATTTTGATTCTTACCGAGGAGACAAGTTCCCTAAACTCCAGAATCGACTCCATGACCTTTCAACTGGACCTCCGGATAAAGGAAATAGAAAGGCTGGGGGGTGAGGTGGATTCGTTGGTGATGATTAAAGATGAGCTTATCAAGGAAAGGAATTCCGAAAGGACCCGTTCCGCCAGTGAAATTGCCAGACTTAATAGGCAAATGGATGGCTATGGAGAAATGCTCAGGGAGAAGGACGAGGATATTGTCAGACTTAGGGAATTAAACGATCAGTTGTATGCCGAAAATAAGGACCTAAAGTCCTCCAAAGCAGAGGTTGAAGAGGAAGTGGTAAAGCTCAACCGGAAGGCTCAGGAATTGGAGGAAAAGGTGAACGTGGCCGCGCGGCTGAGAGCTGAAAACATCGTCATTGCGGCCGTTAATGCAAGGGGAAGAGAAAGGGTAGGAGAATTTAGAAATCGGCAGCTTGAAAAACTTAAAATTTCTTTTAACCTGGGCGAAAACAGCGTGGCACCCTTAGGAGCAAAGGACATATATGTACAAGTGCTTGGCCCCAACGAACAGGTTATTTTTGACATCGCTAAGGGTTCCGGTACATTCAACCTCAATGGAAGGGAGGAATTTTTCACCTCTAAGCAGGACATTATTTTCGACAACACCTTACAGAAATTGACCTATTACTATGAGAAGGGGTCCGATTATGCCAAGGGGTCTTATATGGTAAAGGTGTTTTCGGATGGGATAGAAATTGGTAACGGAAGTTTTGAGGTAAAATAATAAAGACGCATTATTTTTTGTTTTTTCACTCATTCAGTCTAATTTTGCACTCTAATTTTCAATAAGTATCAAATAATACAAAAAAATGTTCCAAAAAAATTACGAGACGGTATTCATACTCACTCCCGTTTTGTCTGATGTTCAGATGAAGGATACCGTAGACAAGTTTGTGAACTTGTTAAAAGAAGAGGGGGCAGAAATTGTGAACGTGGAGAACTGGGGGCTTAAAAAAATGGCCTACCCGATTCAGAAGAAATCCACGGGGTTTTATGTGCTGGTTGAATTCAACGCCGAGCCCACCTTGATCAAGAAACTGGAGGTAGAATACAGGAGGGACGAAAAAGTCCTTAGGTTTCTTACCACTGTACTTGACAAGCACGCATTAGTTTATGCGGAAAGAAGAAGAAAAGGTGAATTTAACAAAAAAGCCGAAGCTAAGGAGGAGCCAGCAAAATGACACTGAGAAACGAACCTATCAATAGAGAGCAGAACAAAAAGAAATATTGCCGCTTCAAAAAGATGGGCATCAAATATATTGATTACAAGGATCCCAATTTCTTGTTGAAGTTTGTGAACGAACAGGGAAAGATCCTTCCTAGGAGACTGACTGGAAATTCTGCAAAATACCAAAGAAAAGTAGCTCAGGCCATAAAGAAAGCCAGACATTTGGCCTTGTTGCCCTTTGTAGCTGACGGCCTGAAATAGTGCAGTCCTGTTCTTTGTTCATTTATCTTAAATTGTGATCAACAAATGGAAATTATCTTAAAAACAGATATAAAGGGGCTAGGCTACAAAAACGACCTGGTGGAAGTAAAACCTGGGTACGGCCGTAATTACCTGATCCCCCAAGGGTTTGCCGTATTGGCCACCCCTTCAAATAAAAAAATCCTTCAGGAGAATGTAAAACAAGCAGCCCACAAGGCTGAGAAAATCAAGACGGAAGCAGAAGCTATTGCCGAGAAGATTCAAGGTATTAAACTTCAAATAAAAGCTAAAATCGGTGATTCCGGTAAGATTTTTGGCAAGGTCACCACTTTGC
The DNA here is from genome assembly GCF_003347495.1 of Pleomorphovibrio marinus. Taxonomy (GTDB): domain Bacteria; phylum Bacteroidota; class Bacteroidia; order Cytophagales; family Cyclobacteriaceae; genus Pleomorphovibrio; species Pleomorphovibrio marinus. The sequence goes on along the minus strand of NZ_QCXY01000005.1, from coordinate 324,045 downwards.
AGATTTCGGATGCCTTAGCCGAAAAGGGCATTGATGTAGACAGGAAGAAAATCGCCATCGCTCAACCCGTATCAACAGCTGGTGAGTTTGAGGCCGAGGTTGACCTTCACCGTGATGTGAAAACTCAGGTAAAATTCGAAGTGGTAGCGGAATAATCCGTATACTTTAAATATTGAAAAGCCGGGTTGTTAAATGCCCGGCTTTTTTTGTTTATACCTCCAGGGAATTTATACTTCACCTCTTTGATCTTCCCTAATCCCTCGTTACGGGTACATACCTCCTGTACACGAAGCAAATAAACAGCTTATCGCCTGGGAGGGTAATGATTGGATGTGCAAAGTCCAACATTTAATCAAAGCAAATTATTTAGCGAATTCCCCTAAAATAAGGTAGGCAGTTTGCCATTGCAAATGGCTTCATAAAGATATTGCTTTTTTCCTGTCACCACTTGCAAGTACCTGATCCTAATCCGGTTTGAAATGTGTCTGTTTTCAACTATATTTCAAGAAACGCCTCTCCCGACATGATTTCACTATGTCTCCGACATTTTCTGCTATGCACTATTCTATTCCTACTTGTACCCATGTTGAATATTCCCCTGATGGCCCAAGAGGAATCCGATGATACAATGGCCTTTGGCCAACTTATAGAAGCACCTACCTCTCCCTTGGAGTGGAAGGAGTGGGAAAAAAAGCTGAAGGGCTGGAAGGAAAAAACCCTCAGGAAACTGGAATACAGTGATGCTATTTACAGGGATCCCGGTTATCAATGGGCCTCTAAGGCATATTCCATGTTATTTCTTATTGCATTCGACCAAAACCTTTATGATCAGGATTGGAATTTTCAAATGGAGGAATACCTGGAGAACTATGAGGCTAACTACGGCGGGGTGGATATCGTATTACTTTGGCCTACTTATCCCCAGTTGGGTTTTGACAATAGGGATCAATTTGAGTTTTACCGGAACCTCCCGGGCGGGACGGAGGGCTTGAGGGAACTGGCCTCACAGCTTCACAGCATGGGCAAACGGCTATTTATCGCCTATAATCCCTGGGACAATATTGGTCGGCTCAATGGGAAAAATGATGAGGAGGAACTGATCAAACTGGTGAAAGAGACAGGTGCAGACGGAATTTTTTTGGATACTATTACCAGCGTAAAAGGATTTCTGGATCAGCTAAAGGAGGCCAGTCCGGGAGTGATCCTTCAGTCGGAAATCGCCACCTCCCCCGAGGAGTTACAGGAAATCCACCAATCCTGGCTGGAGATCGGCTGGTCCATGGAGGACAAGTACAAGGAGTTTTTGGAAGTTCCACCCTTGATCCGCAACCGCTGGCTGGAACAGAGACATATGCTCTATCGGCTTTCCCGGTGGAGCCATGAGCAGTCAGCAGTGATCCAAAATGCCTGGATGAACGGCAGTGGCATGGTGATTTGGGAAAACGTCTTTGGCAGCGTAAATCCCTTGAATCCTAGGGATAAAACCTTGCTGAGAACTATGTTGCCCCTGCAGAGGCACTTCAGCTCCTTTTTTACCGAGGGAGAGTGGAGCCCATTGGTGGAGACCCACCTGAACAGGGTGTATGCCTCCCTCTGGCAAAGGGGAAACCAGAAATTGTGGACCATCGTAAACCGTCAAGAACAGAGAGCCAAAGGGCCTTTTCTGAAATTGTACGCACATAAGGGGATGCGGTATTTTGATCTGATCAAAGGAGAGGAAGTAACCACCAGCCACCATGAGGATAAAATACACTTGCACCTTTCCCTGTTGCCAAGGGAGTTGGGGAGTTTTCTGGCTATTCCCAAAGAGGAAGTAACGGAAGAGTTACTCTTGTTTTTGGAAGGGCAAGGGGAAAGGTATGCTGAGGCAGACTTTAGGACAGCCCATACCCTTCCCCAACATACCTGGGAGCCATATTCTACTACTAAAAGGTACCCACCTGAGGGGTTGCCTGAAAACATGGCCATCCTTGAGGTACCGGAGGATTCCATCAATTTTACATTTAGTTTTAGAAGAAGGGAATGTGGTTTTTACCCCATGGAAGGAGTGGTGGACCATACTTTTGTGAACAACCAGTTGCATGAAACAGTGGAAGGCAGAGTTACCCAACAACTGAAGCCCTTTGCGATGGACAAGACCTTGGTAACCAATGCGGAGTTTAAGCGTTTTTTGGAAAAAAGCGGCTATGTGCCCAAGGTGAAGCATCAATTCCTGGCACATTGGGAAAACGGGAATATTCCAAAGGGAAAAGAGGAGCACCCTGTGACCTTTGTTTCGCTGGAGGATGCCAGGGCCTATGCTGCGTGGGCAGGCAAACGCCTACCTACCGAGGCAGAGTGGCAGTGGGCAGCTCAAAATGGTAATTCTGAGACGCAATACCCCTGGGGCAATGCTTTTGACCCCGAACGCTGTAACCATGGTCAGTTTGAGGACACCTCTCCGGTAACCTACTTCAAAAATGGAAGAACCGTGGAAGGCATCTATGATATGAGTGGCAATGTATGGCAATGGACAGAAAGCGAGCGCAGCGATGGACACAACCGGTATGCCATAGTGAGGGGAGGTGCCTGGTACGAGACCAAAGCCTCGGGGTGGTACGCCGATCAAGGTCCCCAACGCACTCATTTTGGGGCCAAGTACCTGTTCTCATGGCCAGGCCTGGACAGGTGTGGTACGGTGGGGTTTAGGTGTGTGGTGGATTTAAATTATTAACCTTTTTTGCAATAGAATATTCAAAATTTATTACTGAACCTATTTATTAATCCTGATTTTGAAAACTTCATTATTCAACTTTAATTCAATGAAATATACCAGAACTGAGCAGGTTTTATGGGATTATTATTTATATGTTTGTTAAGGATCACCATCCACCACATTTTCATGCAAAATATGGAGAATTTAAGGATATCTTTTGTGTAAAACTGGGGAACTTTTAGAAGGAGAACCTCCAAGAAGGGCACAACGTATGATAAAAGAAGGGGCTGGACTACATCAAGATGAGTTAATGAAAAATTGGGATTCTACCCAATCGGAAACACCGGAGTTTAGGAAGATTCAACCTCTACAAAAGAAAAAATGTTATGATATATTCAATAAAGGAAATAGTTGATGTTGAGCCTTATAGGGTGACGTTAAGGTTTAATACGGAAGAAATTCGCACAGTAGACTTGACAGAAAATTTAAATGAATTGGGCAGTAATCCCATTTCAAAGTTCGCTGAATTAAAAGATCCTTCTACCTTTAAAAAAGTAAAACTTGACGAGGAATTTGATACTGTAGTCTGGGAGAATGGAATTGATTTGTGCCCAGACGTATTGTATCAGATGAGTACCGGGAAGGCAATAAAGAACAAGGTTTAAATATATACACAGCCCCATTTATATTCCAGCTATGAATCATTTCAACATTTATTTTTTGATTGTTATCTCCTTTCTCTTGTCCAATCTGCGGTTATTGGCAAATCCCATTGTTTTATCTTCCAAATCTACCCTCACTGTAATAGAACTTGACGCTGGGGACAAGGTAAGCTATATCAAATCCAATGGGGACACCTTGCACTTTGAATTTCTCTCTTCCCAGCACAATATTGTTTTTTCTACCCTGAAAGACACCAAGCAAGGAGCCAACAAAAATGGAAGCATTTTCAATATGATCAGCAGGGTAAAAGTGGATGGGCAGGAGATGGAGATGCTGAGGTATGTGCCTGTACAGCAATCCTTTTATGAGCCCTACACGGTAAATGGGGTACAGATTTGGTTTGACGGACTAAGGTCATTGGGGGAAAACTTTAACGAAAACCATGGGGATTGCCTGCCCCAGAAGCAGGCGCGATTTGCTTTTCAGGATTTGGGAAAGTCTGTTAGTCCACAAACATTGACCAATTGGTGTCCGGTGCCTGACAGAAGGCTGAAGGTGGCGGATGCCTACCAGGGGGATGATGTCTGGATGGGACCCTATTTTGGGGCGGACCTTCATGGCGGACTGGACATCAACATGCCCTCTAATACCCCGCTGTGGGCACCCATAGATTTCGACACCCATTACTATTTTAATTCCTTAGGAGCAGGGCACAACAACAATCGCTGGAGAGGGAGCAGGACTTGGGAAAATGGGGATATCTGGCAGCTTCAGACCCACCATATGGTGGAATTGCTTATCCCAGAACACCAGCCTATAGCACAGGGGGAAACCTATGCCCATACCGGAGGGGTCTATACGGGTGTCACCCCCCACACCCACTTTGTATGGCGCATCAAGCAACCGGATCAGGAGTGGACCTTTATGGACCCATGGGTGTTTTTTTGGGAGATATTCAACAACAACAGGGAAAAGGCAGGGGAAATCCTGGCCAAAATTGATCCCCTTTCCAAGGCTAGTACCGGAGAAACCATACACTTCAAAAGTAGGGGTTCCCGCCCCGGTCTATGGGGAGGCGTATTGACCTATCATTGGGATTTCGGTGATGGAAGTATAGGCATCCACCCCAATCCTTCACATACTTATACCAGGCCAGGAATATACCCTGTGACCCTTACGGTAAGCGACGGACAGGACAAGCATGCCTTTAAACAATTTATTACCGTATCCGGAGAGACCATAAACCTTCCCTCTCTATACATTAGCGCTGAAGAAGAACCAGGATTTGATGCACCTGCGCCTTGGAAAACCAATACCCAGGATAGTGAATTCCCAACCACAAACACCCTTCGGTTTAGAGGCCACCACGATAGGAAGGAACACCTTCTTCCAAAGACCATCTCCCTTTTCCCTGAGCATTATCTATGGGGGCCAGATGAGGGGAGAAAGTGCCGTTTTGAGGCACTTTATGTTCATGGAAGTGATTGGTTGGAACTAACACCAAGCGTAAAGGAAGACCATATTCTCCTTGAGATTCTTCCCAAAACCGAAAAAATGATAAAAAAGCACGGTTTTTACGAAGCCTATGTGTTGGTTTACCATGAAGCCTTTGTCAATTCTCCCCAGTATATAAAAGTGAGGGTGGATTTCCCCTGGCAAAAGCCAGCTAAAGGAAGGATGGTCCATCATGATGACCCCTTTACCCAAAGATCGGATTATTTTTGGTTGTCTCCGGAGTTTCCTTTTGATTGGACTAAGGGTCAAAAAGGCCACTACCTTATCAATGGCAGAAAAGGGGAGGGGGAATTTATCAGGTATAACCCCTATTTGGAAAAAGGAAACTATAGCGTAAACCTGGAAAGTCCTGCCTATAAATATCCCGAGTTAGCCCAACTAGTGGGAGCCTTTGATGTTTGGGTAAGGCATATGGACGGAAAAGAAAAAATAACGGTAAACGCCAGGGAAAGCCTTGAGCTCGGCCGGTTTTCCATGGACGAACACAGCTATGTAGAGGTAGTGTCGGATGGTGCTGATAGCTTAATCCTTATAGATGCGGTAAATTTTGAGTGGGTAGAATAAGCCCTTTAAAACAATGTAATAGTTTTTAACTGTTAATTGTTAAATTTCAATTAACCTTTACCCCATTAACTATTACCTTATTGATCCATTAACAATTAATCATTAATACATTAACCATTACCGCTCTTCTCCAATTAAGTGCTTCCCACTCTTAACCCTTTTTCCACTATAAAAATCAGGGGCCTTTCCTTCAGGTATTAATGATTTGTGTATTTTTGGCCTTCCAATTACCTATTTAACTATGACCTTTCGATTGGCTTGCTGCTTTCCCTTGTTTTTTGTTCTTGCCTGTGGATCGGTGGATCCCCCGAGTGCTGTAATGCCCATTCCAAGTGAGCGCCAGTTGGCATGGCAGGACATGGAATTTTATATGTTTGTGCATTTCAATATGAACACTTTTACCAATATGGAGTGGGGGACAGGTGCGGAGGATCCTGTCCAGTTTAATCCCTCGGCCTTAGATGCAAATCAATGGGCTAGGGTGGCAAAGGAAAATGGAATGAAGGGAATTATCATTACGGCAAAGCACCATGACGGCTTTTGCCTTTGGCCTACCTCAACCACCTCTCATAGTATTGCGTATTCTCCCTACAAAAATGGGGAAGGCGATATTGTAAAGGAGGTAGCAGAGGCTTGTGAAAAACATGGGCTTAAATTTGGCGTGTACCTATCTCCATGGGACAGAAACCACCCGGAGTATGGGAACGATGCCTATATTGAGGTGTTCAGAGAACAGCTCAGGGAGCTCCTGACGGGGTATGGGGATATTTTCGAGGTTTGGTTTGATGGGGCAAATGGCGGTACCGGTTATTATGGAGGTGCCAATGAAGATAGAAGGGTGGACAAGAAGACCTATTACGACTGGCCAAATACCTATTCCATCATCCGAGACTTGCAGCCTGATGCGGTGATTTTTGGAGATGCGGGGCCGGATGTGAGATGGGTAGGCAACGAACACGGATTTGCCTATGAGACTACCTGGTCAAATCTTATGCGGGATTCCATCTACGGAGGCATGCCGGAATACAGCGAAAAATATTCGGCAGGTCAGGAAAATGGCACCCATTGGGTGCCTGCGGAGTCTGACGTTTCCATACGTCCAGGCTGGTACTATCACCCCTATGAGGACCATAAGGTGAAATCCCTTCCGGAACTGTTGGATATATACTATTACAGCATAGGGAGAAACAGCAGTTTGCTCTTGAACTTTCCAGTGGATACGAGGGGTCTGATCCATGAAAACGATGTGGAACAGGTAGAGAAGTTATATGCCAAGATTCAGGAGGATTTTAAAGATGACCTTATCCAAACTATAAACCAAAGCCATGCCTCAATTTCCAGGGGCAGGGGATTTGGGGTGGACCAGGCTCTGGACGGGAACCTGGACACCTATTGGTCCACCCCCGACGGACAGGTAAAAGGAGATCTGACTTTCGAATTTCCTTCTCCCACTGCTGTGAATCGCTTATTGGTTCAGGAACATATCCCACTTGGCCAAAGGATAAAAGCCTTTGAAATTGAGGCCAAGATGGACGGAGAATGGGTAACCTGGACGGAAGGCACTACTGTGGGCTATAAGCGTATCTTGAGGCTGGATGAGAAAGAGGTGGAAGGGGTACGTTTTAGGGTGCTGGATGCCAAGGCCAGTCCAACCATTGCCAACCTTGCACTTTATCGTGCGCCAAAACTCCTATTGGCACCTACTGTGGAAAGGGACAAAAGTGGAAGAGTAACCTTAATACCGGCAGAAGAAAATTTACAAATGGTATATTCCCTTGACGGAACCGACCCAAGTCCTGAAAGTACCCCCTACGAAGGCCCATTTATGGTGGCTTCGCCCTCGGTACTGAAAGCAGCAGCCCTGGAAGGTGAGGAGATAAGTGAGCCATTGGTGCAGAAAATGGATATCCCAAAAGCAGCATGGAAAGTGATCAGCAAGGGCAAAAACCCAGAGCACCTTATAGACGAAAACCCTAGGACCAACTTTGTTTCGGAGAACAATGAGGCCGTGGTGGACTTGGGGGAAACCTATAGGCTAAAAGGATTCACCTACTTGCCCATGCAAAACAGGTACATTGCAGGGGTGATAAAGGAGTATGAGTTTGCGGTAAGCAGAAATGGCCGGAACTGGGAAACAGTGAAAAAAGGGGAGTTTGGCAATATCGCCAATAGTCCTGTTTTGCAAGAGTTGGGGATAGATCCGGTCAATGCCAGATATATACGTCTAAGGGCCATCGACACCCTGGACGGTGAGCCAGCCAGCTTTGCGGAGTTGGGAGTGGTGACGGAGGGTGCTATTGAGTAATATCAAGAGCCAAAGGATGAGAGACTTACAAACGGAATAAATACTTAGAAAAAGAAATAACCTACAAATTAAATAAAAATTCATAACCAATAACTTTTCTGACCTTATTGTCTAAGGTCCATAGTAAAATGTCGTTTTTCTTCACTGAATGAATGATCACAGCGTCAATCAAACCCACGCCATGGTTGATGAGGTTAAGGCGGTTGGACATTATGCTTGCCTCTATAATTAGCTGAGGTTCGTCAAGTAGGGGAATTGAATTTACTAAATCGAGAATAACGCCTATTTCCCTTTTTCCTTTGGCTCCTTGAAGGAGTTCTGCAAAGATTAAGGCTATCCCACATACCTTTCCTTCTTCCAGAAGTTCTTGGCAATTGAAAAAATAGGAAGGATTGCCTTTCAGATATTCAATCCAAACAGAAGTGTCAAAAACTAGGCCCTTCATTTCCTGTTAAGATCCCTAAGTTCTTGGGGAGTGTATTTGAACTCCAAAGGCTCTTTTAATACGGCAGCACCAATTTGTTTGATTTTTTGAGACCTGATATAAGAAGTTAAAGCAATCTTTAGCGTTTCTGTTATGGTCTCACTTTTGGAGACCTGCATGGCTTCCTTAATCAGATCATCCGGAATAATGGCTGTTACTTTCATCTGTTTATAATTTCTTTTTAGCGGTCATATGGAATCTCGCAACGATAATCATCCCTCCGTTTGTCGCTTGCGTCATGCCCTGACTGCCGTCAGGACAGGCTCGATTTCATGACTCTTTTAAACGAATATACGATAGGTAATCGTATAAAGGTAATAGTCAGTAAAAAAAATTTGCTCAATTCACTGTAGATCTTGCTGTTGGGACCTATGCTAGGGGGATATTGAACCGATTTGTATGAAAATATATTATACTGAATTACTTTGCCTTGTATACATCACTAGCACTACCCATCAGAATTCCATAACCGTTTTTGATATTCGAATACACCCTGACAGGTTGGGCAAAAGGATCCCCATCGTTCCAATACTGAAGGCCATAGGTAGTTGAGAAATCATAATAGCTCCTTGTGACTGATTTCAGTTCAAAATGGATCTCAGTAATAACCTGCATACTTTCATAATTATGTTCAACTTCGAAATCGGTAAAGAAATTCCCACCCGTAAACAGATCTATGTTTGCTTCCTTTCCATCGAATAACTTGTCATCGACCAGTATGGAACCACCCACATAATAGTCTCTCTCATAGGCGGGATTTTTGGGTCGCAGGTACAGTGGATATCTTTCCACGAAGGTGACTTCTTCACCATGTTGGTTGGGAAAGGTACTGGTTCTAAGGGTATAGGCATTGATCTCATAGAAATTCTCCCCGTCTGGATCCTGAAAGGTCAAAGTGACATCATCGTCCCTGGACCATTCATTTCTCTCCACTACACCATTCACAGTAAATGAACGGATGGGAACCTTGGGCGGGATCCTTTCCGTAGCTTCTACTTGCTCATGCCCGTCCAAATTGACCCTAACGGTGTATTCTTTTTCAGCCTGAAGCCGAAGTGATGGCAATTGGTACTGTTCCTCATCCTGGTTATAGGATAGAAAATAGGTTTCTTCCCCGGAAGTAAGGGTGACTTGAGCATTGGGGATTGGGGAAAAGTTCCAATCGTTATCCAGAATATGCCTGCTCAGGGTTAATCTCACCTTTGGAATGGAGTCGGCTTGTAAGCGGGCATTGAGGGTTACCTTGGGTGCTTCAAAGGGCAGTTCTACATCCACCACGGTTTCGCAGGCACTTAAGAAATAAATAAGTATTCCCAAAGAGGAAAAGGATATACTATAGTGCAGTTGCTTGTTCATCGCTTAAAATTTAAAACCGTAGGAGAAAGAAGGGATCATGGGAAAAAGGCTGTATTGAAGGACTTTACGGTTTCCTCCCCTATCATAGCCTATGTCCATAAAGAAGGGATTGAGGCGGTTGTAGGCATTATAGACCCCCAAGGTCCATTTCCTTTCTCCCCAGCGCTTGGTTTTCCACCAACTAAAGCTGAGGTCCAGCCTATGGTAAGCCCTATTCCGAAAATTGTTGCGGCTTTCATAAAAGTTGATATTGCTTCTGTGCATTCCTCCCCACCTATTGAATTCAGGGCTTTCGTACCTTTGTGTGGGGAGTGAAACTGCATTGCCGGTCCCATATACCCATACCAAGGAAAAGTCCCTGTTTTCTTTCCAGTCATGGGTGATGGCAAGACTCACATCGTGCCTGCGGTCATATTTATAGGGAAACCATTCCCCAAAGTTGATTTCATCAAACCTTCTCTCGGTATTGGAAAGGGTATATCCCAACCATCCTGAAGTTCTACCCACTTTTCGCTGCGCAAACATCTCCAGGCCGTAGCTTCTTCCCTCACCAACCGCGACTTTGTTTTGCCAGTCTTGGTCCAAGTTCAGGTAAGTGGCCCCATCCCGGTATTCAATCAGGCCATCCATGGTTTTATAATATGCTTCTGCGCTAAGCTCAAAGCCCTTAATGTTTTTTACCACTCCAATGGCAGCCTGCATGGCCCGCTGGGGCCCAATTTGGTTCGTTGCTGGCACCCAAAGGTCAGTGGGAAGCCCTAACCCGGCATTAGTCAGCAGGTGAATAAACTGGGCCATGGTGACAAAGGAGGCTTTAATAGAGGTGGATTCATCTAGCAGGTACCTGGCGGCTATACGGGGCTGCAAGGAATTATAGTGCTGCCCCTCTGTAAAAAAACCGGAATAATGAAGCCCTACATTGGCTTTTAAGCGGTCATTCAACCGGATATCATCCTCTACGTAAACTGCATATTCTGTAGAATTCAACTCATCGGCCCCTAGCCTCAGATCATTTTCCTGGCGGCTGCTCCTGCTGGCGTATACACCAGGGGAAAAGCGGTGAAGGATTACGTTGCTGCCAAATCGTACATAATGGTCTGGATTGGGGATATACTCAAAGTCTGCCTTGGCGGCCCAGTCCCTGATGCCGGAAAAGTAGCGTTCTGAATAGGTATTGGATTCATTCTTGCCCACTCCTGTGACCTGCTCGTTATATTCATTAAAGAGATCAAAATTATACTTACTGTAGGTGAAAGTATAATTGCTAAAAAAACGGCTGCTGATGACGTTGTTCCATCTCAAGGCGGTGATAAAATTACCCCAACTCAGACCAAACTCATCTCTGTAGTCCGTTCTCTCGTTATTGTTGACGTAAAAGTTGCTGAAGCGGGAATAGGCTTTGTCATCCCCCGAATACATACTCAGGTAGATCCTGTTTTTGTCGTTCACTTTATGGTTGATCTTGCCATTAAGATCGTAGAAATAGTAACCCACTGATTCATTTCCCCCAGAGCTGGCTTGAATAATTGGCCTGGCTAAAAGGTCAAGGTAGGTTCTTCTTCCCGAGAATAAAAAGGAGGTTTTATCTTTTTTTATGGGGCCTTCTACGGTAAGTTTAGAGGCAATGATGCCGATGGAGCCTTCCCCTTTGAATTCCTGCATATTGCCTTCCTTCATGGTAACATCAATCACCGAAGACAACCTGCCTCCATACCGGGAGGGGAATCCCCCCTTGATCAATTCCACATTGTTGATGGCGTCGGCATTGAAAATGGAGAAAAAACCAAAAAGGTGTGCCGCATTATATACAGGGACACCATCCAAAAGCACCAGGTTTTGGTCTGGCCCTCCACCTCTTACGTAAAGCCCGCTGGCCCCTTCCGTACCGGATTGAACCCCTGGCAGTAACTGCAACACCTTAAACACATCCACTTCCCCCATCAGTGCAGGCAGCTCCTTGATCTGCTTGATGGGCACGTTGATGGATCCCATTCTTGTGGTTTCCTGAACTTGTTCCATGCTTAAGGCAGAAACGACCACTTCCTCTAGCAGGCCATCAGGAATTAATTGGATGTGAAGGACAGTATCTTTACTTACAGCGAAGGCAACTCGTTGGGTCTGAAAGCCGATATAGCTGAAATAAAGATCCACAGAATCTGTAGAGGTGGTGGTGTAACTATAAAATCCAAATTGATTGGAAGTGGCGCCTCTCTGCGCTGTCCTGTCGTAAACATTGGCTCCAATAAGGTGTTCTCCGGTCCCATCTTCACGGATGGTTCCGTTAATTGTTACCCTTTGACCATAAGCATTTTGTAAACAATAAATGCTGACTATTGCAATAAAAATTCCCCTTTTCATCAGTGGTACTAGGTGCAGAATGACGCCACCCACCTACTGAGGGCAATGCCACTTTTTTACCAGCAAATTTAAGTAAAAAGTGATATCAACAATTAATAATAAAAAAATTTCGCCAAAATTTAACAATTATTTTTGTTAAGGTAAACCGTAAAGAGATTTGGCCGCCTCCTCATATTTGTCACCTGGCTCCCAAAGGGGTTGATCGATTTCATTGGCTATCTTTTCGGCAGAAAGTAAGTAAGCCTTCCAGTAAAGTAGGGCATAATCCATGTCAAAATTGTCCGTTCTGTCGGAAGGTTGGTGGTAATGTTTGGCAACATCTTCGTCAAAGGCAGTAAATCCCAGGCTAAAGGTGGGTGCAGGGATTCCCTCCCGTGCAAAATTCACATTGTCCGACCGGTCGTAAAGCCCCTGCTCCGGTGCTGGATCGGGGATGGCTTCTATGCCAAATTCGGCTACAGCCTCTTTAATCAGGGTATCCACGGAGGTTCTACCCAGCCCAATAACAGTGATCACAGAGGTGTCGTTATAGCCGGCATTGTCAATGTTGAGGTTATAAATGATGTCCTTTAGGGATACCATGGGGTTTTTTGAAAAATAAGCAGATCCCAGCAATCCCTTTTCCTCTGCGGTCCAAGCACAAAGGAGAATGGATCGTTTAGGTGGGTTTTTGGCAAAATATTTCGCCGCATTGATTAATGCTACCGTGCCCACGGCATTGTCCCTGGCACCGTTATAGATGGAGTCGCCTTCCGCATTCGGGCGACCCACTCCCAAATGGTCGTAATGTGCAGAAAGCATCACATAAGTGGTACTTAACTCAGGATCAGTTCCTGGGATGTAGGCCACCACATTTCTTCCTTGGATCTTGCGGTTTACTTTTCCTTCCACTGCCAGATTTACCTCTAGCTCCTTACCTTCTATTTTTTTCACCCACTCGCCTCCGGTATCTTTGACCCATAAGTAGGGCAGGGCTGCCTCCTCGTCGGGATTTTCATCCAAGGTCATTTGTGGCCGATTTAGAAAATTAACCACCAATCCCCAAGGTGTGCTGGGGGCATTATAAAGCTCTAAGACCCCTGCAGCACCTTTGTTTCGGGCCAGTCGCATTTTTTCTCGCCCCGAGGCAAACATGTCCGTTGGGGCAAAGCGATTGGGTGCTCCCACCTTGACCACCACCACTTTACCTTCCACATTTTTTCCCTCATAATCTTCTTCCAAACCGAATCCCAAGTATACCATCTGCAGGGTTTCATCGATATCCGGGCCATCCAATACCAGTAAATCATCACCATGGGTAAAGGTGTGATCCAAAAAAGTCACCTCTCCCTTTTTTGGGGGCGCGGATTGTCGGAAAGGCACATATTGGTAAAAGTCCCCTAATGTATCTACTGACTCTGCACCATATTTTCTGAATTGCTCCTTAATATACCTTGCAGCAATATCTATTTCCATCCTCGCCGCGTCCCTGCCTTTCAATTCATCCGAGGCCAAAAAGGTAAAATGGGAAATAGCCTCTACACTATCCACGCTTTCCTCTATGGCCGCCTTTTGACCAACACTTTGAAATACAGGTAGAAATAGGCATAAGAGCCAGGTAAATTGCTTTTGCATGAAAGTTCAGAATGGGTTAAACCTCAAATATAACCATTTTTCCTAACGGTACATTCTAAAACAGGGGATAACCCTCCATAAATTACCTTTTTAGGAATTGGCGGGGAATTTGTAGTTTTGATCTTGAGAATACAGTAAATGAAACCTTCAAAACCCTAAGATTATTATGATAGCTTCCTTACTATACCCCTGTAAGGGGATATTGGCCGAAGGGCCCTATTGGCATACAGCATGGCAATCCTACCTGTGGGTGGATATCGAAAAGGGGATTTTGTACCGATATGGATGGAATGACCAAAAGGTGAAAACCTGGACCTTTCCAAATAGGCTTACCCTGGTGATCCCGGATCAAAAAGGAAGTCTAATACTGGCCCTAGATGCCAAATTGGCCCGCTTCCATCCAGATACCGAAGCATTGGACTGGTTGGCGCAGGTGGAGGAGGATAAGCCTTTGAATCGGTTTAACGATGGGGCATGTGATGCCATGGGCAGGCTTTGGGCGGGGACTATGAGCGTGAAGATGGAAAAAGGTGCCGGTAGCCTCTTTTGTTTCGATAAAACCTTAATTCCACAATCCAAAATTGCCCCGGTCACCGTTTCTAATGGACTTGCTTGGTCCCTGGATGGTAAAACTCTCTATTATATCGACAGTCCCAGCAGGGAAATCAAGGCCTATGATTTTGAGGAGGCCTCAGGGGATATCCAATTTAGGGAAGTTGTGGTAAAGGTACCTGAGGAAATGGGAACCCCTGATGGCATGTGTGCCGATACCGAAGGAAACCTCTGGGTAGGCCATTACGGTGGCAGCGGTGTTTTTGCATGGAATCCTAAAACCGGAGAAAATTTCGAAAAAATTGAGGTGGAAGCTCCCCACGTGACCTCCTGTGCCTTTGGAGGTCCAGAAAATGATCACCTTATCATCACAACGGCCCGCGAAAACCTGGGGAAGGATCAACTGGAAAAATACCCAGAAAGTGGCTCGGTTTTTTACTGCAAAATGCCCGTAAAAGGTGCCCCTGTACATGGGTTTGGTTTTTAAGACTTTGTGAGTTTAGGGTCAGAGCAGCAACACGGATAGGTATAGCTCCGTCAATACCCCAAAAATTAAAATGCTTATATACAAAAACCCCAGGACCAAGAATTTGAACAGGGTGCTGAGCCAATGTTGCTTGTGTACCCGCCAGATGGAGATAAAAGCAAAAAGGGATACTAGATAGAAACTATACTGAATGGGAAGAAAATCGGATTGCCCGAGGATTAGAAACAGTAGGATAGAAAATCCATACACCACATATGCCAGGGCATGTAGGTGAAGGCCATGGATCAGGTGTTCTATGTAGTACAACTTCGCATTGTAAAAAAGTATTTTCAAGAGCAACGCAAAAAAGGGCAGCAGGGCAAACATCATCAAAGGCAGGTTCTTTGCAGACTGCACGATAAAGAGGTTACTATTGGCGACAAAGTTCCTCTTTTTTTCTATGCCTATGGGCAGGTCAATGTGGAAATAACTTTGGCTCAAAGAAGTGGCAAATTCCTGGTTGCTGATCTCCTTATCCAGAGAAAGGAAACGCAATTCTTTCCAAGTGACTTTTTTCTTTAAAGTGTCCTTCCTATTTGTTTTCTCGGATGTTGGAAAAAATGGAATATTCCTGCTCCCAAATTCCAGAACTGAATCCAACTCAGCCCGTTCTCCCGGTGAAAGTTCATCTAAGCCTCCGGTTTCATCTTCATAAAGGGTAATGTCTTGGGAAAGTATATCATCCAGGATATTTGCTGGAATCACTAGTCCTATGATAAAGAAATAAAATAGGGAGCTAAAGAGGTAAAGCCGTATTGGGTGCGTGTATTTTTTCCGCTGCCCCTTGTTGAAGGTCATGGTCAGTTTGCCCGGTTGGAAGAAAAAGGGTCCCAGAGTCCTCAGGAACCTTCCGTCAAAACTCAGGATGCTTGCAATTAAATCCTCCAAAAACACCCCAATCGGCACTTTTTGGATTTTGTTTTCTTGCCCGCAGGAGGGGCAATAGTCTTCACCCTGTGACAGGTCCTGTTCACAGTTGAGGCAATATTCGGTTTTTCTGTTATCCTTCACTACTGATATAAATAGGTTTTACCCCCTCCTGAGCGGCTGGAGCCCAACGGAAATAAAAGTAGAAAGAAACCCATCATCTTGCAAGCGTGAAATTTTTCAAATAGATGGCGTCCTCGACCTTTGTGTTTTTAGGAACCCGTATTTGTATTCGGGGTTAAACGTTTTTCTCGAAACGGGCGCAAAGGGGATCGTAACGATCGCAGCGGGTTTTGTGAAAAAAGGGATTGGTGAAAACAAGATAGGAGGAAGCTCTCTAGGTCCAAAGAAGCTCTCAATGGTTTTGTGTATCGGACCTTAATTTGGATCAATCGCCGAATTGTCGGGCTAATCCCTCGTAGAAAAGCTGGAAGACCCCATCCCTGTCTATGTACTTGCACCTAAGGATCTTCCCGTTGGTTTTTTCAAAGTTGTAATCCATATAGTAATTGACAGTGGGGCATTCAATTTCCTCCCAGGTGGCAAGATCAGGATCCAATAAGGCTGCAATGTCACCCATATCAAAATATCCTTTGTCCTCCCTGAGGTAATAGGGGTGCTTTTTTCTATACTCATACAGATATTCCCCCAAGGCCCCATGGGGTTTCACTTCTCTTTCTGTCTCCTCCAGAGGACCTGCGGTCAAGTGGGTTCCTGTATCAAAAAGAACCAATGGAAAGGGGGCATGAAACATCATCATGGCAGCTTGTAAATCTCCTTTGATATTGTAGTTTATTGCCCTTTCTGGCCAGGTGTTTTCGGTACGCGCATGCCAAAACATAACCACCCTATCCTGAATGGCGGGTTCTTTCAAATAGGCGGAGGCCAGGTCTGTGGCAGAGCCTAACCCTACTACCCAAAGGGGTTTTTCTGCGGTGTGTTTCATAGCCTCTTCCACGATAAAATCTATGCCCTCACTGCTGGCAGGCTCGAACTCGTAACGCAAAGGATGGCCGCCCGGAAATACCGGAAACTCACCTCCCATGCCTGCTTTTTCCAGGATGGTGAAGATTTCTTTTACCGATAGCCAAACACTTTTGGTGCCCACCCCCTGGTGGGTGTGGTCGTAGTTGCTTCCCACAAAGCCCTTAATATCAAAACGCTCCGGATAGGAAAGGGCCAATGCAATGGCCCAAATGTCATCAATTTCATTGGTGGCATCACTGACAATGATAAGAGGAATCCTTTCGCCTTTCGGCGGGACCTTTGGAACCACAGTTTTTTCTCCATGGTATTTAGCAGACTGACCCTTTGCCATTCCCACCATTAATACTAACGAAAATAAAATTATCAGGACCTTATTCATATCTCGTCTTTACTAAAATGAACTAAACTATTTGCTGGAAGACTGCTGTCTTGGAAAGATACGGGTTGCCATTCGAATTTACTCCCTTTGACCATTTCCTTTGGAATAAAACCTTCGGGTAATTGTACTTTCTCTTCCTTATTGGACCAATTGACTACAAAGAGGGAAATTCCCCCATTTTGTTCAAAGGCAATGGTATCCACAAGTAATGGTTGGGAACTAGTGCTGCGGTACAATTTTTTTAGTTGTTTTAGGGAATCCCTTAAGGGATACATCGGGGATTTTTCGGCACCTTCGCCGATTTGTCTGTACCATCCATTGTCGCCACTTAATTCGAAGTAGCAAGCGTGATCCGCCCCTGATTGATGCAGGTACTTTTGACTGATCAAAAACCAGAAGGCTCCAAATAGGGTAAACTGCCGCTCGTCCGTCCATCGGGTGGGGTGCCGAAGGGGCTTGTCAGGGTCAGTGGCATTTGGGTTCCACCTCATATGGAAACTGACCGGACTGATGTTGATGCCCTTGTTGGGGTAAAGGTCCTTTGCCGAATCCACGGTATAGGCCTGAGCAGATAGGGTCTCCACCAAGGATTGGTCATCAAATGCATGTACTTGGGGGTTGATGGAGTAAGAAACACCGTCCAATTGGCTTGCATCCACCCTTTCCCTGTTCAACTCTGTGAAGAAAGCATCAGTGCCGCCATAAATCTGCACATTGGGATAGGCCTTTCTCAACTCAGGAAGATGATTTAACCATGCCAAGGGTGTGACTTTTACCTGGTTTCCGAAAAGGAGCAGCCTTTTGATTTCTCCCGCATCCGAAGTTAACCTCTTTAGTTTGGCGAGGTCTGGATCATCGGAGAAAATGGCCAATTCCAGAGGAAGTCCTAAATCTTTGCTCAGTTGCAGTGGGGATTCATCGATCTCTTTGTCCAGCTCAAGGTCTATTCTCAGGTACTCTACTCCCAGATCCTGCAGTGCCGCTTGGGCTATTTCCGGTTCGTTTAGGGTACTTAGCATTACCCCAAACTCCGGGAGTGGAGAGGGGGATGAATTATCTACCCGGATCTCTATAGGATTATCTTCCCTCTTTTCTAAGGAAAGGTTTTCCGGGATACTTACTTTTAATTGGATGCGCTGATTGACTTCCTCTCCTTTATTGAGTAGTACGGGAAAGGGCAAGCCAAGAGGGGTGCAGTAGGTCTTGTAGGAAGCATCTGTCCAGTTCCTTTGATCCTCCGTCTCGAAAATATCCCCTTTAAACAAGAGACTGGCTTTAATACCCTTTTCAAGACCCCAGTGCATTTCCTTTATATCCATAAAGGGTTGGTGGGGGCTGATTTGTACGGGGAAATGGCTATCCGTAGTGCTTCCATCTGTGTGTGTGATGCTGATGGGGTTGCCCACACAAGGTTCCACTGGGTGCAGCACGGTGAAGCCTATCCTGTTTCTTCTGAAGCTGGTCAATGCTTTTCCCGTATAGGTAAAGTTCAGGGAACTGTCAGAATTGCCTTTGATCTCACATTTCAGCGCAAAGGAGATGCCCTCCTGTTGAAAGGTGGCCTTATAGTTGATTTGAAAGGTATCTTTGTCTTCTTTTATCTCTTCCTCTTCTATTTTCATAGGGATTGTTCCCCAATTATGATCCCTTAAAGCATGGTTGATCATTCGGATGACTTCTTGCTCCCCACAATTGATGTATCGGAGAAAACCGTTTTCATACCATAGGGATAATTGGCCTGCTTTCAGTTTTTTTCTGGTCATTTTGGCTATTTTTTTTCTCCAATAAGTACTACCCAAGGTTCGTCATCCGGTAAAGAAAAGGTCTGTTTTACCTCGCCTGTAGTAGGGTCTTGAGAGTTACTATCCCCGGTCTTGGGATCCACAAAGACCACAGGCAGGTTTTCTTTGATGCCCATTAAGGTAAGATCTCCACCCTTGGGAAGGTAAGCCACAAAAAGGGAGTTCTCTTTTTGGAGCACCTTTGCCCCAGATGCTTCCTGATCCGAAATTTCAATATCGGCAATATCATATCCCTCAAGGGTTTTGCCTAAAATCCCAGGGTAAACACTACCCTCAAATTGGGTTGCCTCTTCCCAGGATGCATTAGTGGTGGACCAATCCGCAAAATCGGGTTCCTCTGTTCTTAATTTCCAGTTCCAAAGCCCAGCGGCACCATACACCACACCCATAGTGCCACCTGAGGTCCATTGGGACCAGGCTTCATGGCCTTGCCACCAACCCGTGGCTTTATCGGGGTCACCAATGCGTTCGTAGGTAGGCTCCCCGTTAGCAACAGCCTTGGTGGGGGAGTTATGGTACATTCTTTCTACCTTATGCAGGATATGCTCACCGGCGTGACCTGTTTGGCACCATTGGAAGTCCAACCATTCCTCTTCCTGGTAGGACTTGTTTCCATGTTTGGGAAAATTATCCGGATCTCCGGTATAGCCAGTAGGAGGGGCCTCGTCGAAGGGATTGTAATGAATACCTCTAGGCTGTGCATAGGCATCCCATTCCATTAGCATTTCACCGGTCTCTTTTATGCCTGGTTCCTTTCCGTGACCGTCCGCTGATACCAGGTACATTACCGGCATCGCACCATACCTGGCCAACAGATATTTGGTGTACCTCACATATTCCTCGGGAACGGGGTTTTTGCCTAGGGCATTTTTTCCTTTCCATCCATATCCCTGAAACACAGGTTGGAGTACCGGGACGATTTCATGCGCATGCAAAATATCCAAAAGCTCATCCAATAGTTGAAAATAAGCTGGATTGAGGTCATTGAGGTGACCATCCTTTAAATCATGAAAACCCCTGCCAAACCCCCCATCCTCTTCCCGGCTGTCTGGTCCTTCTACGCCTTGGTCAGGCTGTACCGTCATTAGCAGCGCAGCATTGAAACCTTTTTCCTGCCTATCCTTGGCATAGGTGCTCACCGAACTTGTGGTGCCCCGAAAGGGCAGTGCCCATGGGGTGTCACCGACCAAAAGAAAGGGGCTGCCGTCTCGGTGTACCACATTTCTTTTTCCCTCAGAAAGGGTGAGAAATCCTTTTTGCAATAGCTCGTTTTCCCCTCGATAGGGAGAGGAAAAAACTTTGCCCATCTTTCCATCCAGTCCATTATCCTTTACATTCGCAAAGGTTTCCCAAGAGTAGGTGTGGTCAGCCTCGGGAGGGGCAAATCTAATTTTCCAATTGTTTTCCCCATCCCAAAACGCGGGGCGTTTATAGCTTTCCCCATTTTCGTCGGTAAAAACGGCAAATAGATCTACATCTACATAGGGGTTCTGGTAACTACCATCTGCCGTTAGGCTGATTTCATAGCGTTCCCATTGTCCCACAGTTTCTATAAATGTCTCATCCTCACATCCCATACAGAATGCCAAGAATACAAGAAGAAAATAATTTCCTTTTCGCATTAGGTGATTGCTTTAATTTGTTCTTTTACGGATTCAGGTTCAAAAATCTCTTTCCAGTTATCTTTGAAGATTTTCTTTTTGCCAATCTCAATTGCCTTGATCGCGGCATCGGAGAATTTCCCCCCAGGAAGTTGGTTGAACAGCAAGGCCAATTCTATGTTGATGTGGCCCATCAAAAATTCAAAAACTGCCTCTTCAGGAACCCCTTGGGCAATGGCAGCGTCCGCGCCTTCTTTCAGTGCCGTAATCATAGCCCCACAGAATGTCTCTGAAAGAGCTGGTTCTAGGATCCCCATTTGCTCAATGGTCACCTTAATGGATTTATTTACGGGGCCATAGATTATTTTGGCTACTTTTTCCCCTACTTCGTAATGCTCCTTGGGTCCTTGTATCAAGGCGCATACTATACTCTGCTTTGCCGCAATCCCTCCAAAATAGTCGTAATGGTCTTTTTCATTAGGCTCCCAATTGAATACGGAAGGGTGGCAGGGGTGGGAGGCGAAATAGCTGATGTCTTCCCGCTGGGCAAGATGCCCTGCCAAAGGGGCGGCCGGGTCTAAGAACATGCCTATGGACCCTGCCTTCATTTGAGGAACATAGTTGGCGGTAACTTTGCCAATGGCCACATCCGGTACGGCATAAATGACCAGGTCGGCATCAGGAATGCAGTCTTCAGCTTTGCTGGGGCTAATGCCTATGGATTTCATCCTTTCCAGGCCGGCCTCACTTACTTCCAGGTAGGAAGTTTCATATTCCGGATGGTCTTTTAGGTTGTTGCTGAGTCTCACACCCATTTTACCTCCGGCACCTATCAATGTCACTTTAGTCTTCATGGTTGGTTTTTCTATTTTTAGCGGCTTTCTGCCGCAGTTTACAATTGATTTTCTTCATTTACAACACCCCCTTTTTGGGCGTATTCAAAGTAGCGGTGGTTGCCGTTTTGACCGCCCTTAATGGCGATCTCCATGCCGTCCACCCGCTTGTTTTTGCCATGGGCAATGCACAAAGGTGCTCCCGGTGACAGTTCCCCAGTGAACTCAAAGGCCTCTATTCCCAGTGCCTTTAATATATAGCCCGAGGTGTCTCCCCCAGCAGTTACCAGGCGTTTTAAGTGGAACTGCTCCACAATTTGCTTGGTGATGGCTGCCTGGGCAATGGCTATGGCCTGTGGATTTTCCTTGGCGTAGCTGGCTGTCAAGGTGGATTTTACCTGGGGGTCTTCCGGCCCCAACGCCGAGTAAATGACCGTGTTCTTATTTGCCTTTAGGGCTGCAAGGCCCTCTTGGGTTACACGATGGATTTCCGCCTGCTTTTCTTCAGGCTGATACAACCTTTTTACCTCCATTTTGATTAATTGAAAGCCCACCTTCTCCGCATGCAGGATCTGGTCGGCAGTGTTTTGCGCACAACTTCCCGCCACCACCAGCAAAGGAAGTATTTCTTTGGGAGGGGATTTCACTTTATTTTCGTTGCCATACACCCTTCCCAAGGCATACTCCATGGCCGAGGAGCCCAGCAATAATTGGTGTTGCTGCAGGCAGTGTTGATGCATCCATTGTCCAATAGGGTTGAGGTGGTCGTTTTCTACGGTGTCGAAAAGGATTAGTGGGGCTGGATCCTCGTTTTTGGGAAGCTCCAACAATTCCTGCGGTTTTTTGAGGGGCAGATTTTCAAGGTCCTGTAATTCCACCAGTTCCATGGGACGGTCCATCTGCTTTTTTAGGTGCAAACGAATTTCGCTTTCGTTCATGGGAGTGATGGGATGCCTTGACATCACCGGGTGCCGATCTAGCCTGTAGGTAGTGTTTCCGATTCTGGCAAAGAGGTGGCCAAATGCCACAAAGCGGTTGAGGGTAGGAAAGCCAATTACCAAGGGGATAAAGGGACTGGGAAAATATTTTTCCCCTACCTCCATGGCAGTACCTATATTTCCCACATCCGGGGAGCTGTCCAAGGTGCTGCAAACCTTATAATGAAAATACCGAAAGGGTATTTCTCTGATTTTTTTGAAAATGGGATCTATTTCCTTTTTCATGGCTTCGGGAGATAGACTACGGGCTATTCCGGCTACCCCAAATGCAATTTGCCCAAAGGCCTCCAAGGATTGGTTTTTAAACCGAAAGTTTTTTACCTGTTCCTTTGAGGGTGCCTCCAGGAATAATATGGTGGGTATTCCCAGTAAACTGAGTACCTCCAAAACATCGGAGGACCCGGTGAAATCATCTCCATAATATCCTAAGAGTATGTCTTTTTCCTTTCTCATCCAAAAAACGTAAATGCTTCGTCCACTACTTTGTATTTATTTCGGGCAGCCGTCTCGTCAAGTCCCTCCATGGCAGCTTGCCAGGCATAGCGCAAACTTTCCACACCGGCGGCTATCCCACCCGGGTGACCCATGATACCTCCTCCGGCCAAATACATCAGGGAGGTGGATTGAATACCTTTATAGGTGTCAAAGGCTTGTCCGGCCCACTGCCCGGAGGAAAGTACCGGCATGGCCCTGTCTTTATCACTCCAAATTGGGGAAAGGCAATCCTTGATGGAGGCGAATACCGAATCATCGGTTTCGCAAAACTTATTGCGGATGCCATTGGTGTGTAGGTGGTCCACCCCGGCCAACCTCCATACCTTGGCCATGGCAGGATATTCAATACCCAAAGAAGGGTGCCTCTGAAATATACCCCAACCGTTCCTATGCCCGTGAATAGGCATCTGGGTGTGGCGGGACATCTCTTGTATGCCGCTTAGGCCTACCCAGATCAGGTTGATCATGATACAGGTGCCGCCTTTTTCTAAGAGGTAGTCATGCCTTTGCTTCATCTCGTCTATCGTTCCGCTTATGTTGAAGGCATACATGGGCTTTTTGCCATGTTTGTCCGCATAGGCATTGATGACCTTCATACTGGCATCTACCCTTTCGGTAAATCGGTTGTAGGTGGGGTCGCCCATCAATTCGTCATCTTTGATAAAATCCAATTCAGCATGGATAAGCGTGCTTACCTGCGCCGCCGTCATGGCTGCGTCCAATCCAACACTGGGCTTGATGATGGTGCCGATAACAGGCCTATCGGAAATGCCTATTTTCTCGTAGGTGCCCGTTATGCCAAATTTTGGCCCAGGGTATACCTTTTCATAGCTGTCCGGTAAGCCGATATCCAAAAGTTTAAGTCCTGAAAAAGGTGCCAGCTCAAAGAGGTTGCCGGCCACAGTGGCCATTAGGTTGGGCAGGTTGGTGCTGATGTTTTCAATTGGCCAACTCAGCTTTACTTTTGCCTGCCGGATGATTTCGCCTTTCCTCGCGTGGGGTAATGAGGGGCCGTCTACCAGGCCCAGCTCCTCCACCTCCTCTATCCTGGCCGCATATTTTGCCATCAGTTCCCCAGTTTCTCCGGGTATTTTCACAAAGGTTCCCGTGGATTGTTCTCCGGCCATGGTCTCAATGGCCTTATCCAAGGGGGTGGCTGTTTCAATATGGTAGGTTGCGCTAAGTCTATTGCTCATGTCGTATAAAGCACTTTATTGGTTTCCGATGATTTGTAAGAAAGGAATACCAGTTCCATGGTTTTGAGGTTGTCCTGGCCGCTGTTTTCTGCTGCTGCTTTGTCCTGAAGGTCATCCAGTATACTTTGGTTACAGGTGACTACGGAGGAATGGATGAGGGCGTAATCCGGGTCCGCCCAATCGTATTGGGGAGGGTCTGCTTGTATTTTTTCGCTGCCCTTACCCTTCCGGGTAACCGTGATATGGTGGTTATAATCCAAACGAATAGAGCCCTTGTCTCCCTCAAGCAGCATTAAGGTCTGGGGAAAGGTTTCTTGTTCCAATTGTGAGGCATAGGAAACCTCAACCAAGCAATTTACCCCACTTTTCATAGAAAGTAGGGTAGTGGCCACATCCTCTCCCTTGATGCTGGGGTTGATCTTTTGGGTTTGGCAATACAGTTTTTCCACATCTCCAAACAGGTATCGGCTCATGTCCAGGATATGTACCCCAAGGTCCATGATGATAAACCTATCCAATTCTGCCAGGGCAGGCTGATTGTCAAACACCGGGAACCCCGAGCAAAACGTTAACCTGGCCTTAAAGGGATTACCGATTTCTCCTTGCTCCATAAGCTGCTTACACTTTCTTATGGGGGTTTGGAAGCGGAAGTTTTCATGGATAAAGTACTTTACTCCCGCATCCTCACAGGCTTTTACCATGGCTTGACAGGTTTTGTAATCTTCTGCCATTGGTTTTTGGCAAATGACGTGCACGCCGGCTTTTGCCGCAGCCATTACCAATGGAGCATGAGAGGGTATGCTGGAAATGATATCCACAAAATCCAGTTTTTCCTGTTTAAAAAGGGTGCCAGCATCCCTATATACGTTTGGAATGCCATGTTTTTCCGCCATTTTTTTTGCTTTTTCTTCATCGGGATCACAGATGGCCAGGAGCTCCACGCCCCCAACTTGCTTCCAGGCGCTGATTTGATAATTGGCCCAGAACCCGGCTCCGAAAACAGCAAATTTCAACGTTTTTTCCATAATTTTTTTACATCGTTTATTCAAAAGCCTCCAAGGATTGGAGGTAGTGTATGCTTTTTTTTGCCCATTCTTGTTCCTTTCTTATCGTGCCTTCCAGGTTTTCCTCCGGAGGGGTCCAGAGTTCCAGTGTGCAGGAGTGGCACCTTCTGAAGTGCTTAAGTTTTTTTACGATTCCCGGGATGTCCAGGAACCCTTCCCCAGCCACCGTCCCTGTCACCTCAAATCCCATTTGATGATAGTGCCGTTGTATGGTGAAATCCTTAATGTGAAAATTGATCGATAGGGGAATCAACTGTTCCAGTACTTCCTGAATGCCTTCTCCGGCA
The DNA here is from genome assembly GCF_003347495.1 of Pleomorphovibrio marinus. Taxonomy (GTDB): domain Bacteria; phylum Bacteroidota; class Bacteroidia; order Cytophagales; family Cyclobacteriaceae; genus Pleomorphovibrio; species Pleomorphovibrio marinus. Next base: position 298,844 of record NZ_QCXY01000005.1, on the reverse strand, counting down.
CCTAAGGAGTTTACCGAGTCCAGACAAATTCCCACCTGTGTGGGGTCAGTCTGGTGTATGAGTTGGATCAGTTCCTTGCAGTGGAACCTGTCATGATTTTCTATCGCCAAGGAAATCTTGGCTTCGCGTAAGGCATTTAAGCCATCATTGATGACCTTTACTATCTCATCATGGGAGGGCTCATACTCTCCTTCGTCTATGACAAAACGCAGAAAAGGGGAACCCAGCGTTTTTGCTATTCCAAGGTATTTTTCCAGCCGCTGGGAGGTGAGCCCCCTAGCCCCAACTTCCAATTCCACTCCCAATTGCTGCGCTTGTTGAGAAAGCTGCTGAAGTTCCTCCTGGGGCCAATGGTGAAGGGGGATGTTGTCCGCAAGTTGAACCTTAGAAAGGCCGAATCCTTTGGCAGTGTGTATCAGGTCATATGCCCCCATAGGAGTGGGAGGAATTTGATTCCCCACACCTATGGACCAGGTGTAGGTATATGAGCTTATGCCTAATTTCATCAACAAATCTTTATACAAGTTTGGAAATTACAATCAACACTAACCCGATCAGGTAGAATACAAACATCCCTCCCAGCAATCGGTTGGTCTGTCGATCTGAACCAGCAAACTCTTTCCAAATAAACACTCCCCATATAGCGGCTACCACTGGGGCCGCATTGCTCAATGCATAGGAGATGGCGGGACTTCCTGCCCCTACGGCCATAAAGCTCAGCACCATTCCCCCCATCCAGATCAACCCTCCCGTCCATCCGGCCGCATGTTCTTTAAGGGTGGCGGCTTTGTATCCCTTCATAGAAACAGGTTGTCCTTCTACGGGGTATTTCATAAAGAGGGGATTGGCGATAAGTGTACATACCAATGTGCCTATGGAAAAGAAGAATACCGCGGTAAAGGGGGTGAGGTTACCCGTTCCTCCCGCCACGAAGGAGTTGTCCATAGACTGCACCACAAAACCGTAGAAAAAGGCAATCAATATCCCCGCAATTACGGAGACCACTATGCCCTTGGTGGAGGCTTTGCTGTTTTCACCTTCCAGTTTTTTATAGGATTTGCCCGAGAAGTAAATGGCCACCACTATAAAGGCCACTCCCACAAGCAATAGCAAGGGGGACCCCTCGGTGCTCCCTTTATCCATGTATTCCAACAGGAAATTATAGCCGATCCCCAGCACCCATGCAAGTCCCCCCCCTATAGGAAAAGCAACGGCCAGGCCGGTCAAGGCTATTCCAGCAACTAGGAGTAAATTCCCCAGGTTCCAGACAATGCCACCAAGTAATGCCATTAGGATACTTTGGGTATCCGCCTGCTCTAGGTCTTCCCAAAAGGTCCTGCCCTCTGTGCCCATGGATCCCAAGGTGATCGCTGCAATAAAGGCGGTGAGCAAAATGCCGATGATCAAATCCCAATAATAGAGTTCAAATCGGTAGTTGCTGGCCATTTTTTGAGTGTTTGCCCAAGAACCCCAGCAAATCATGCAGGTGATAAAGGCAAATATGGCAAGGGTGTAATTTTCAATAAGGATCATAAAAGGTTATTTAGGGGCTTATTGGTTTGGGCTATTTTTGATAAAGTAAATAAATCAGTTTAGGGAATTGAGAATTGAAAATTAGGTTCAAGTTTTCAACTCAATGCTCACAGCCTTTAACGCACTCACGTTAAGTTCTTGCTTGTCCAGTTGGGGGTAGAATGCCTTAAAAGGTAGGAATTTAACCTGACTTTTAAAAATACAAGTTACCCTTGGCTTGCGAGTCGTCCAATCCTTTTTGGGCTAAAATATCCCCGTATTCCTAGATCTATAATCAAAGGCAGGAGAGCACGGGAAGGGTGTTGGGGAATGTGTTTTTCCAAAGGTGAGGCAAACTTAAATTGGGGTAACATTTATAATTAAAATTTTATCTAACTTATGTGGACTTTTAAAACCCATACTTTTATGCCAAAAACGCAATCTAAAATTCAACTTTCTCCACCGGATTTTGTGGAGGCGGAGCTGGAATCACTCAGCCAAATCATGGATCAGGAGTTGCCCTTTAAAAAGCTGGACCATAACATCTTAATTGCCACTTGGAACATACGGACATTTGGAGGGTTGACTGAAAAATGGGTGGCGGAGGAAAATGATTCCCCAAAAAGGGACCTGCAATCTCTGCTGACCATCGCAAGGATCATCTCCAGGTTTGATATTATAGCCGTACAGGAAATAAAGGGAAACCTAAAGGCTTTTAGGCACATGATCAAAGTAATGGGGGACCACTGGAGTTTTATACTCACTGATGTTTGCGGTGGAGATATGGGCAATGACGAACGCATGGGTTTCCTTTTTGATACCCGCAAGGTGAAGCTATCCGGGTTGGCTTGTGAGTTGGTGGTACCCAATGAACAAGTGGAAAACATCCAGGAGGGGGCCTTTTCCAGACAATTTGCCCGTACCCCTTATGCAGTGGGTTTTAAGGTGGAGGATAAAACCTTTGTACTTGTTTCTTTGCATGTAATTTATGGTAGGAAGGCTTCAGATAGGGTAGGGGAGCTGGAAACCATCGCCAGGTGGATGAAAAATTGGGCTACGGATATGAATGCCTTTGACCAAAGCCTAATGGTGCTGGGGGATTTTAATATAGACCGAAGGGGAGACCCCAGATACCAGGCCTTCGCGTCCACCGGCCTCAGGGTGCCGGAATCCCTGCAAGAACTGCAACGCACTGTTTATGATCACCATACCAAGTATTACACCCAAATCGCGTGGTTTGAGAACCACCACAACATTCCCCAACTTTCCATTAAGTATTTACAGGGCGGGGTTTTTAACTTTGGGCCACATGTGCTTAAGGACAGGGACTTGACCCCTTTTCAGCTTTCCTGGCGCATGTCGGATCACTTGCCCCTATGGGCGGAGTTTTCCACAAGGTGCTGATTTTGGCAAAAGTTTGGATATATTAGGATATTGAAACAAAGCGGATGCGATGAAATATTTTGTCTTGGTAGGCCTGTTACTATTTAACTGGAGCGCTTGTAAGTCTGTAGATGAGAAGAAGGACAAGACGGAACTAAAGCTTAACCAGATCCAATTAATCGGCTCTCACAACAGCTACAAGTTGCCCATACAGCCGGAACTAATGCAGTTGCTGGAAGAAATCCAACCCGAACAGGCTAGGGCATTGGATTATGGTCACTTTCCGATTTGGGAGCAATTGGACATGGGAATAAGGGTTTTTGAACTGGATGTGTTTGATGATCCTAAGGGTGGCCAATTTGCTGCCCCCGCGGGTCATTTACTGCTTCAAGAGGCTGGACAGGAGGTGCTACCATTGGTAGAACCCCATAAGTGGGAGGAGCCCGGACTGAAGGTCATGCATGTGCAGGATATTGATTTTCGAGCCCATCATGCCACGTTCACGGATTATTTGATGGAGCTTAAGGTCTGGTCGGAATTTCATCCAAACCACTTGCCAGTTTTTATTAGCATCAACGCAAAGGACCAAACCTTTCCGGATAAGAGGTTTACACCTGCATTGCCCTTTGGGAGTGAGGGTTTGGCCCGAATAGACAAGGAGATCGCAGCGGTATTTCCAGAAGAAAAACTCCTCCTCCCTGCCCAGGTAAAAGGGGAGTTTGAAACCCTGGAAAAGGCCATAAAGGAAAATGCCTGGCCAAGCCTTTCTGACGCTCGTGGCAGGTTTTTGTTTATCTTGGACGAAACAGGGGAGAAGATGAACCAATACATCGCCTTAGACAGCAGCTTTCAAAGCCAAAGGATGTTCGTGATTCCAGAGCCTGGTCATCCCCTATCCGGAATCTTATTTCTGAATGACCCCGTGGCACAAGAGGAGGATATAAGCGAGTGGGTGAAGCGGGGTTACATGGTAAGGACACTTGCCGACTCAGAAACCAAGGAGGCCAGGGACAACGATACCTTGAGAAGGGAAAAAGCCTTTTCTTCCGGGGCACAGCTGGTGAGCACGGATTATTATGTGCCAGATAGCAGATTCTCCAGTTATGCTGTTCGCTTTCCTGGGAACAATTTCAAAAGGCCAAACCCCCTTACAGCCTCCCAGAAATCTTCTAACAAACTCGATGAACCTGTTCCTGAGGGGCTGGTGGGCGTTTCTGCCGAGTCCTTTAAATGGGCCATGGAAAATGGAATGGGAAGGATATTGGACGTGCGCACAGTCGAGGAATTAAAGGAAGGAGTGATAGGAGAAGTGGAGCACCTGGATTTTATGGGAGAAGACTTTGAGAAGGGATTGGCAGATCTAAGCAAGGAGGGCCCTTTCTTGGTGTACTGTAAAGTGGGTGGAAGAAGTGAAAAAGCCGGCAAGAAGATGTTGGAAATGGGCTTTGAGCGGGTGTATCACTTAGAAGGGGGGATCGATAAATGGAAGGAAAAAGGAATAGGGGTGGTGCCCTATAGGAACAACCAGTGAATTGAAAAATTTTAACCCGTAAACCGAATTTTTGTGGAACAGGACACACATCTCGCCATTGTAAAGGAGGACCCTTGGTTGGTTCCCTATAAGGAAGAAATTTTGCAACGTTACGTCAGGTACCAGCGTGCACTTTTGGAGATTGAGTTGGCCGAGGACAGCCTAACCCATTTTTCCAAAGGTCATCACATTTTTGGTATCAATTTCGATCCCAACAGAAATGGTTGGGTGTACCGGGAATGGGCACCGGGGGCAAATGCACTTTTTCTTATCGGTGATTTTAATGACTGGGACAGAAATGCCCATCCCCTTACCCGAAAAGAATGGGGGGTTTGGGAGTTGTTTTTGCCGGAAGACCAGTATAAGGACCGATTTAAACATGGCAGTTTGGTAAAAGTCCACGTGGTGACAAAAAAGCATGCACTGGACCGCATACCTGCCTATATAACCCGGGTGGTGCAGGATGAGGACTCCAAGGATTTTTCTGGGCAATTGTGGTTTCCCGAGGTAGAGTTTGAATGGACAGACCAAAAATTCAAGCCCAAAAAAGCACTTGAACCCCTGCTTATCTATGAATGTCATGTGGGTATGGGCCAGGAAAAACTCGGGTTAGGCACTTATGCCGAGTTTGCCGACAAGATCCTTCCCCGGATCAAAAAAAGTGGCTATACGGCTATTCAACTAATGGCAATAATGGAACACCCCTATTATGGTTCCTTTGGATATCACGTTTCCAATTTCTTCTGTCCTTCTTCCCGCTTCGGTACGCCGGAGGAGTTAAAGTACTTGGTGAACCGTGCCCATGAGTTGGGGATTGCGGTGATCATGGATATTGTGCACTCCCATGCAGTACAGAATGTGGCCGAAGGGTTGAATGAGTTTGACGGCACCGATCATCAATATTTTCACAAGGGTCCCAGGGGTTACCACGAGGTTTGGGATTCTAAGCTGTTCGATTACGGAAAATGGGAGGTTAAAAGGTTTTTGCTTTCCAATATCCGGTATTGGTTGGAGGAGTTTCACTTTGACGGTTTCCGTTTCGATGGGGTCACCTCCATGCTTTACTTCCACCATGGTTTGACCGAGTTTGATCATTTTGACAAGTACTTCCTAAATGAAGTGGACTGGGATGCCATGGTCTATATGCAGTTGGCGAATAAACTGATCCATGAGATTAAACCCGGTGCTATTTCCATTGCAGAGGAGGTGAGCGGTATGCCGGGGCTCTGCAGGCAACCCCTGGAAGGGGGGCTGGGCTTCGATTTCAGGATGGCCATGGGTATTCCCGATTTTTATATCAAGATTCTTAAGGAACAGAAAGACGAGGAATGGGACATCTTTGAGTTTTGGAAGGTCTTGAGCGACCGAAGGTATAAGGAGGGCACCATTGCCTATGCAGAATCCCATGACCAGGCCCTGGTTGGGGACAAGTCTATTGCTTTTTGGCTGATGGACAAGGAGATGTATTTCCACATGCAGGTGAAGGACAGCAATATCGTGGTGGACAGGGGAATCGCCTATCACAAGTTGTTCCGGTTTTTCACCATAAGTTTGGGAGGGGAAGGCTATCTCAACTTTATGGGCAACGAATTTGGCCACCCGGAATGGATTGACTTTCCCAGGGAAGGGAACCAGTGGAGTTACCAATACGCCAGAAGGCAATGGAGCCTGGCAGACGACAAGAACCTGAAATATAAATTCCTTTGGAAATGGGACATCGACATGCTGCACCTGATCAAGAAGCACGGCATTTTACAGGCGCCCTTTGCTGAGCAGTTGCACATGGATCCGGCCAATAAGGTAATCGTGTTTATGCGTGGGGGTTTGGTGTTTGTGTTTAACTTCAACACTTCGGCCTCCATTTTTGATTATAAGTTCCGTGCTCCTTCTATGGGAAAATATGCCCTCCTGTTGGATTCCGATGCTTCGAAATACGGAGGTTTTGACCGCATAGAGGAGGGGCAGCATTACTATACCGACCAGCACCAGAGGCTCAGCCTGTACCTGACCAACCGTACGGCCTTGGTGTTAAAGAAAGAGGACTGAAACCGGCCTGCACCGCACCGCTTTGAAGGAGAGCCTTTTACTGATTTTACCCTGTAGAATTCTTCCATTGATGTGTTTTTCTGGGCAAAGGTTTTTTTTAAATGGGAATTTATGATTTATATTTGCAGAGCTTTCGGGGAAGCATTGGATGTTTTCTTGATAAAATAGAGAGTTGGGTGAGTGGCTTAAACCAGCAGTTTGCTAAACTGTCGTACGTCTAACAGCGTACCGGGGGTTCGAATCCCCCACTCTCTACGGATTAAAACCCTAACTAATTGAATGTCAATAAGTTAGGGTTTTTATTTTTTAATCAGGGGCTAAACGAGGGGCATTTTGAATTGTTTTTGCCTCCTAACAGTCAAGTTCCGGGACCCCTTTTAGCCCAGTTCGCATTTTAATTCAATCCATTTTAAAGTAATGGTAAAATTGGGTTTGCCCCGCCCTCGCCCCTCGGTCCCCTGAAGGGGAAGGTCTGCCCGCCTGACTTAAATTAAACGTTTTAGTTTCAAGACTGAAAGATGATTATCTGTTTAGTATTCCCTGAAAACGGCAAAAGAAAACTGCAAAAATTCTTGTGTATAGCGAAAAAATGATTAATTTGGGGTAAATATGTCTTGTTATGGAAAATATCGTGAGTGATTTTACAATGGTATATCAAGTGGACAGGGGTGTCCATGTCTCGAAGTTTGATCAGTTGCTGCAGCATTCTGGAATGCAGAAGCAGGTTCTGGCCAATTTGTTGGGACTGGATCCTCGTACTATTGACAATTACCGGAAGCAAGGCAGGAACTTCCCTTCTTTGGAGGGAGAATTATTGCTTAAAATTACCCAGCTATTTAAGTTGGGAGAAGAGGTTTTTGGTGGAGTGGGGGCCTTTCGGGATTGGTTAGATGTTTCTTCCAAGGCCTTTGACCAGCGAAAGCCGATGACATTTCTTCGTACATCCACGGGTGCAGCCTTGGTGCAACAAGCCTTACTGCGCATTGCTCACGGGTATGCGGTCTAGTTAATGGAGCTGTTTCGTATTACCTTGTCGGTTTATGCAAAAAAACTCCATGCACCGGGATTTCCAGGGCGTTGGAATGGGAAAGGGGAGGAGGTGATTTATGCGTCCTCCACTCGATCCTTGGCCTGTTTGGAAAATATGGTGCATCGCAAAGGACGTGGGGATAATTTAATATATAGCACCTTGGTGATCTATGCGCCAGACACATCCTCCATTACACAAGTCAACCTATCCGATTTACCTGCAGACTGGAATCAGGGATCCGATGTCAGTGGTTGCCAATCCATTGGATCAGAATGGTATAGCAAGAAGAAATCACTACTTCTCCGGGTACCTTCTGCCGTAGTTCCGGATGAATATAACGTTGTCATCCATACCAGGCATCCTGAATTTTCAGAGGTAAGTCTGGTTAAGGAATTACCCTTTAGCTTTGATAAGCGGCTTGGTTAGGGGAATAGTGATTCTGATCATACCCATTGATGGAAAGATCAGGGAAAGATTTAACAAAAACCAATTGACATATACCATGAAAGCTTTAAAAAATTGTTCCTTCCTTATCCTGCTTCTACTTTTTCAACCTTTTTATGCTAAATCCCAGCAATCAGATCGCATTCGTGTTGGAGGCCAGGATCTGTTTCTAAGTGGAGGTAATATAGCATGGGTGGATTTTGCCAAAGACATAGGGCCAGGAGAGACTCAATTTGATTTGTTTGAGGAAATGTTTCAAGAAGTCAATAAATATGGCGGCAATACAACGCGCCTTTGGCTGCATACCGACGGAACCAATACTCCGGAGTGGGAGGATTCAGATGTGATTGGGCCGGGGGAAGGTGCCATTGAAGACCTTAAGACTATCCTGGATCTTGGTCATAAATATAATGTAAGTTTAGTTCTGTGCCTCTGGAGCTTCGATATGCTTAATATAAATGAAGAAAACCCACATTTTCCTGGCCGGGCCCGTGATATGCTAACCATGCAGTCAAAAACCAGCCTTTATATCGAAAATGCATTGATTCCAATGGTCGAAGCCTTAAAAGGACACCCTGCCATTGCAGCCTGGGAGATATTTAATGAACCTGAGGGCATGAGCGAGGAGTTCGGTTGGGAAACCACTCATCATTTACCCATGGCCAATATTCAGCGCTTTGTAAATCAGACTACCGCGGCAATTAAAGCTACTGATCCTGATGTATTGGTCACAACCGGTGCCTGGAGTTTTAAGGCATTAAGCGATAATGTGGAGGAAGAAAACGCCAAAAATTATTATAGCGATAAAGAGCTGATAGAAAATGGTGGCAAGGAGAATGGAGTCCTGGATTTTTATTCAGTTCATTATTATCCTAACCACTTTGGAGAAAACCTTTCCCCATTTCACAACGACGCGGCTCATTGGGGACTGGATAAGCCAATTGTTGTCGCTGAATTTTATACGCAGGATACACATGGCATACCACATGAATACCTTTATAAGACACTTTTTGAGGGTGGTTATGCTGGGGCCTTAGTTTGGCAATGGAAGAATCGTAACCATAAGAGTCATCACCATATTTACTGGCCTCGGGCACTCGTCAGCATGAAGAATTTATATGAATTACACCCGGAGGATATTCATCTTGAATTTCAAGATTGAATAAAAAAAGTGAACGGGGGGAAACCCGTGTAGAATGCCCCCGCCAGATTTTTCCGTCGGGGAGTGTTTCTTCCCTAAAGGGAAATCCCTAGCTTATTTTAGTTGTAAGCGCTTCATTCATTGATTAACATCATCGCAATATCCATTTCAAGGTCCCTGTTTCCGATATAATCCTAAATGGTATAGTTTGTTGGAAATTCAGGTTTAATCCCCCTTCCCTGAGGTAAATTTTGTGAAACTGCATTTTGAATTTGGAAAAGGGGGATGGCTACCCCTATTTTTAACCGATGGTAAAATCGCATGGGATGGGCTGCCGTACCCATATGGAGGGTATCCTGTCCTGTACATACAAAGATGGAAGCAGAACCTTTACCAGGATATACCAATTCTCCCCTATAAATTCATTCCACATGGCGAAGATTTACCAGACCAACATCGAGACATATAATGCCGAAATATCCGACCTTGACCAAGCAATAAAAAAGCTTTCACTATTTCGGTTGGCATCTTTTCTTGGCTCACTAATCCTTATTACTGCGCTGGCGAATGAACGTTTACTAACATTATTGTGGATTGTGGCTCCGCTGTGTGTCTTTGGTTTTATCTTTTTACTGGTTCGCTACAACCAATTGATCAAGCGCAAGGAAACCGCGACTTTCTTAAAAAAAATCAATCAGGAGGAGCTGTTAAAGTTCGCGAACGAATTAACAAGTTTTCCTACGGGACAATCCTACCTTAATAGGGACCATGCTTATATTGCCGATTTAGATGTTTTTGGGTCGCACTCCCTTTTTCAACTCTTAAATAGAACAACAACAGAATCAGGAAGTCTCTTATTGGCCAAGTGGCTATCTGAACCTGCCCCCAAGGAAGTAATTCTGGAAAGACAAAAAGCCATCAGGGAGTTGAAACCTAATTTGGAGTGGAGACAACAACTCCAAGTCGCGGGTCTACCCTTTATGAATAGGGAAAGTGATTTTAAAAAGCTATTGAAATGGTTTGATAGCAGTGAACACCTCCTTCCTAAACAAACGAAATATCTGATAGGCAGTATTACATTGGCTGTATCGTCAACGGTTTTGGCTGTTCTGTATGTTGTTAATTCCTTGCTTGAAGGCTGGAATTTATACCTGCCTCCCTTGCTGATAGTAGTATTGATCAATGTTTTACTTTTAAGAAAAGTGGCTCCTTTCGCGGAGGAGATCATCGACCATACGGATCGGAATGTTAAGATATTAGGTGGTTTTCAGATGCTGGCCCAGACTATTTTATCTGAAAAATTTCAGTCGAAAATACTGAAAAAGCTTCGATCAAAACTGGATCAAAACGGATCATCTGCTGCCATTGAAATCAAAAAACTGAAGAAAATACTGGAAGCCTTTCAACTGAGAGGCACCAAGAGGAGCGATAGCAACAAGTTTTACTTGATTTTCAATTATTTTTGGCTGTTTGACATTTATTGGATCATCCTGACAGAAAGGTGGAAGGATAGGAACAGGGACCAAATCCAATCCTGGATACGCTCCATCAGTGAGTTTGAAGTGCTAAACAGTTTAGCGGGTTTTGCCTATTCTAACTCGGATTTTGTATTTCCTGAGATTAAGGAAGAGCACTATAGCATACATTTTGAATCACTTGGACATCCATTGATCAAATCGGAAAGTAGGGTCTGCAATCATTTTAACTTAAAAGGGCGGGGACAAATCGCGATGATTACCGGGTCAAACATGGCAGGGAAAAGTACTTTCTTAAGGACAGTAGGAGTGAACCTGATTTTGGCATTAATGGGTGCGCCTTGTTGCGCCAAATCCGGGCAAGTTTCGCAGATGAAGATGTTTACCAGCATGCGAACCCAGGATAATCTTGAAGAAGGCGTATCTTCCTTCTATGCAGAATTAAAAAGAGTGGAACAACTACTGGCACTAATAAAAAGCGGACAACCAATATTTTTTATGATGGACGAGATGTTCAAGGGAACGAATTCAGAGGACCGTTACAAAGGAGGAGTATCCTTAATCAAACAACTGAATGAACTCAATGCCTTTGGCATCATCTCAACCCATGATTTGGAATTGGCCAGGTTAGCTGGCAACCACATGATAGTTTCTAACCACAGCTTTAACAGCAAAATTATTGATGAAAAGATGAGCTTTAATTATACACTCCAGGACGGTATATGCACAGATTTCAATGCAAGTGAACTAATGAAGAAATGCGGAATAAACATTCTTGCTAATGTTGAAAAGATGCGCTAAACGAATAAGAAGCCATCCTAACTCATTTTTCCGATATCCTCAATATTCCCGAGGAAGCCATCCAGAGTTTTATGAGGAGCAGGCGGTGAATTTATTCCGAATACCTAACTATAGTTCTTAAACTTCAAAAAATGAAGATTAAAATATTCGGTCAGGGCAGGGAGAGTAGGGCTCCGGAAGAACCCGCCGCTGCCCCTCGGTCCCCTGAAGGGGAAGTCCACCCGCTGAGGCAGAAAGTCTCAAGTAATGGGTTTTTTTAATGAGTTTCTATAACATTAGCATTACTTGGCTTTCTGAATTGTATTGAAATCATCACCGATCACTCCTTTACTGATCACCTGATTTTGTTATGTAGTGAAAAAGGATACCTAGAAGGCGAAAGCCCAAGAATAATCAAAGGTCCAGTTTCAGGCCCTCGGTTTCCAGGTCTCTGATATGCATGCCTGCCTGTATCAAGTTGTCCTCCTCTATGGCCTGCAGGGTCATTTTTATTAACTCCAGGAGTTTGTTGCCCTTGGCCAATCTCGCAAAAGGAAAAGGATCCAGGTTTTGGTCCAGGATATGATTGATCTTTCGGTCTATCTGGATTTCCTTGTCCTTCAATTGCTCCACAATCAGGGAAATATCTTTCATTGTCAATTTAATTAACTTTTATAGGTTAATAATATAGACAATAGTAGGGAGAGAATCAATGTAATGATCAAGGAATGCTAAGCAATATTCTTTTTTGGCCCGTAAAAAAGAAACAAACTCCATTTGAGGTCTCCTTCGATGGCATTTGAGTCCTATTTTAAAGGTCATTGATTTTTTTACACATTTTTATGCAGTTTATTTCTGTTAATTGGCAGACCTCAGGTGGGAGATCCTAATGCTTTTGATAATAAATCAATATAAAATAGCACTAAATGATCCCCCTCAAAAATATACCCCGATCACGGTATTTTTTGCCTAGGGATTAACCTTTATTTTTAAGGCTGAATAAAGGGGTTCACTTGTTCTTTTTATGGGGCTTAGTGTGGCGAAGCTGTGTAGGGGTGGCAGATTTTTGTTTTCAAACGCTTATTCCCAGATAAGGTCAAAATACGGAAAGCTAGGTAGAGAAATGCCAATGAAAGCAACCGGGAGATTAAGGAAATCAGGAGTCCGATAGAGTACATGGACACTGATTTATAATCGTAATAAAAACTGAACATAGCCAACAAAATACGAAAACAGTGTGTGGAAAACCCGTACCAATAAAAGTGTTGAACAAAACCTCCTACGTCGGTAGTTTGGTATTTTATAGGTTTCAAGTGCCTTATTATTAGTGATATAACTTATTTTTATTCCATGTTTCATCTTTCAATCATAACTATCATGGAAAAAAAAGCCTACGTCAGCAGATGTATGAGGAGATGCAGATCAGAAACTACTCCCCCAGAAGCATCCAGTGCTACATTGACCTTGTTTCCTCGGTATCCGTCCATTTCGGAAAAAGCCCCGAACACCTCGGCACAGGGGAGTTGAAAGCGTACCTTTTCCACAAGGTGGAGACCTCAAACCTGTCGGCCTCGAGGATCAACCAGACCATCAGTGCCTTCAAAATCCTTTTCAGGGATGTTCTCGGCAGGGACTGGGACCCGGTAAAGATCAAACGGCCAAGGCGCCCCAAGCCCCTTCCGGTTGTTTTTTCAAAAGAGGAGGTATCGCTTATCCTCAACCGGCTCAGGAACAGAAAACATTATTGCCTGATTGCGCTCACCTATGCCTCCGGGTTAAGGCTGGGCGAGGTGACCGCCCTGAAGTTCGGCGACATCGACAGTGACAGGATGCAGCTGAAGGTCCGCGGGGGCAAAGGGAACAAAGACCGGTATACCCTGCTTCCCAAAGGGCTGTTGGAAAAGCTCCGGGAATATTACAGGTATTACCGGCCCAAGACCTTTCTGTTCGAAGGCCGGGAGGCGGGGAAGGCCTACAGCCACCGGAGCGCGCAGGAAGTACTGAAAAAAGCCCTCCTGGACTGCGGGATAAGGAAGCGGGCCTCCTTCCACACCCTCCGCCATTCCTTTGCCACCCACCTCCTTGAACAGGGCACCAACATCAGGGTGATCCAGGAACTCATGGGCCACGGGTCCCTGAAGACGACTTCGGTCTACCTGCATGTGAGCAACATCGATCCCTCCCAGGTCAAAAGCCCGCTGGACGGACTGTGATGGAAACGGTCAACAAAAGGAACGCCGGCACGGAGCTTTCCGATGTCCTGGGGTCCCAGGGGGACAGTCTCACGGTCGGGATGAAGCTCTGCCCCGAGCAGGCCAAGGCCTATAACGACATCCTGTATTGCCGTACACCGAAAATGGGCTCACACAGTCTCAGCTGTGATTCCTGCGGCACGGTCAAAGTCTGCTACAACAGTTGCCGTAACCGTCACTGCCCCAAGTGCCAGTACGTAAAGCAGCTGTTATGGGTGGAAAAGCTGAAGTGCAGGCTGCTCCCGGTAAGGTATTTTCACGTTGTGTTCACGGTTCCGGAATTCCTCAAGCCCCTGTTTTACCTCAACCAGCGGGAATGTTATGGCATGCTATTTTCCTCTTCGGCACTTTCAGTAAAGAAGGCAGCCTCCAACCCGGCCTTCCTGGGAGTGGAAAGCGGCTGTCTGTCGGTACTCCATACCTGGGGACAGGCACTCAATTACCATCCCCATATCCACATGCTGGTACCTGCAGGAGGGCCTGACCCTGACCATATGGAGTGGGTGGCAGCCAACAAAAAGTTCTTTGTGCCCGTGAAAGCCCTCTCACAGATATTCCGGGGGATATTCATGGAAAAGCTTCTCTTTGCCTTGCAGGCAAACCAGCTTAGGGTGCCTGAAAAACAGAAAGATCTATTTGCTGCCATGGGACTTTTAAAAAAGGAGGCTTATTCAAAGTTTTGGCATGTCTATATTAAAAAAACGTTCAAAGGGGCCGGCCAGGTGGTCAGCTACCTGGGCAGGTACACCCACAGGGTGGCCATCAGCAACAGCCGGATAGTGGGCGTTCAGGGCAGGACGGTTAGGTTCAGGTGGAAGGATTACAGGGACAACAAAAGCAAAATAATGGAACTTCCCTGTGCCGAGTTTATCCGCAGGTTCATGCAGCATGTACTTCCCAACGGCTTTTACAAGATAAGGTATTACGGGATCATGTCATCGGCGAACAGCAAGACCAAAATGGAGGACTGTTTCCGGTTACTGGGGATAAGGAGGTTCATTTCCTTCTACGAAGGTTTGTCCACCTATGAGATTTTGGAAGAAATACTCGGCCAGGATCCGTTCAGGTGTACCTGTTGCAATCGTGGAAAGATGGTATATGGCCTTGCGGAGGGGAAGGGCAAGGAGCCTTAACATGGGCCAAAACAGCAACGTTCTTTGAAATCATGGCTCAAACCAAAACGCATCCGGACGTTAAGGGGAAAGGACTGCCCATACATTACCGGAAGCATCCGGAAGTCAGCGGATATGGAGACCAAAAATGAGGTTACTGGTACCGCACACCTCAAAATCCCCCGAACAACGAAACATAAATGCCCATAGACAGGCCACCGGTTTCGTCCAACAAAGTTTTAACCGCAATCTGGGGAAATCCAACTCAACTAGTAATTTTTTTGGCTAGATTGCGTTTAAAACTCTTTTCGTTATCGGCAACCTTAGACAACGACACACCAACATTAAAACGACAATAAATGAGCATTATAAAAAAAGACAGTAAAGCAGAAATAATTATTCCTCAGGACAAACTCGAATACTTACAAAAAGAGTTGACAAATGTTAGAGAAGAGTTTGCAGACAATAAATATGTTCGTGAAGCAATTACAGTTTTAGCAGCAGGTGGACTTAGAAGCACAATTGGTTCTTATTGGAACGCTGTGGTGGACGACCTTAGAAGAAAAATAATGCACCGAAGCATTGACTTGTTCAATAAAGAAATCAATCCTAAAAAAGAGATAAAAACTTATGAAGACTTTCAAAATCATTTGACTGACTTTGAATTGATTGATGGAGCATATAAAATAGGTGTTTTGAGTTGGGAAGCACATAAACTCTTGCATCAAGCAAGAGAAACTCGTAATATTTTCGATGGACATCCAGACAGCTCTGACCCAACTCTCTTCAAAGTTTTTAATATGATTGCTGACTGCAATCGTTATGTTCTTTCACAGGACTATCCTTTGACAATTATTGATGTTAACCAATACATCTTGACAATGGATACAGATACTTTTAATAAAAATGAAATTGCCGTTGAACAAGCATTCACAGACTTGCCTGAGATATACAAAAACGAAATGACTAATCGTCTTTTCACACTTTATATAGGAGATAATGCCTCAACAAGGTTGAAAAGTAATATTGAATTTAGCTATCCAGTTTTATGGAAAGTAATTTCTAAAGAAATACGACAGCAAATCGGGAAACGCTTTGATAAGTTAATGGTTGAGGGAAATAGCGAAACCATTGAAAAAGCAAATGACCTTTTGACAATTGTTGAAGGTCTTAGATATGTTTCTGCCGCAAGTAGAAAAATACTTTACGAACCTGCAATAAAAGACCTTGAAGAAAATTTGGACAATTGGGGTGCAGAAGGCAGAGCAGTTCAATACTTGCAAAGATTAGGCACAAATATTCCGACAGATTTTATAGGTCGTTATGTAAGTGCTTTGACTCTTACCTACGTTGGATATAAAGGTGGGAGTTTCCAATACTCAAGAACGGAATTTTATTCAAATTCTGCTGCACCAAGAATTTCGGATATGTTTGAAAAATTTGACAACTCTTCTGCTGAAGCATTTATTGAAACAATTAAAACAAACGAAAAACTTCAACAAAGGATTAGATATACAAATCAACTAAACCGACTTAGAACTCTCGGCAATATTTTATTAAACAAACCTGAGATACGTGATGATACAAGAGAATTTTTAGAGGTGTTAGTTGACCCGGAAAAAACCAAAGAATTTTTCATCTCATTGAAAGGTAAATAGTATGGGTACAACAAGAAAGGCAGCCGATAACAGCAGCTACCCAAAAGTGGCGGTTCAGTGGTTAAATCAAGCTTTGTACATCTATCAAAGTTTGTGCTTGGTTGACAGTGAAGTGCTTCGAAATCGCCACCTTCGGGTAGCTGCAAAACGTTAGCACTCACCCTAAAAGACAACGACAGTGATAAATATGAAGATGAAAGAAATAGAAAGAAAAGCCAACGCACAAATGGCACATTTGCAAAACCGCACATGCCAACGCAGAACCCAAGTTTTGCAAAAAGCCATTTTTTGCCAACGCTCGACCGACACAATTAAGTAACATCAAGACAAATAATAAATGGATTTTCTTTATAAACTTTTCCCATATAAATCACTCTTTCAATTTGACGGTAATACCCTGACTGCTTGGTGGGTTGTTGTGATTGTAGCAATTTTCTTGTTCTATGTTTTCAGACTATTGAATGTAACTCGCAGATTAAGGAGAAAATTAGAATCTTTATCCAAAAAATTCTCTGAAGACTTGATAAAGAAAGACGTGCTATTTAGCCAAGTATGGAAAGATTATCAAGAATCTTTTATTGAGTTCAATGGTGGAAAAAAAACTGATGAATTTTCGTATGACTACTTCAATGAAAAGCATTTATTGTCAGCAAACACCAACCTCCGACTAATAAATTCAATACCTGCAACACTTGTTGGATTTGGAATTCTTGGAACGTTTATAGGCTTGACTTATGGAATATCCAATTTCCAGACAAGTTCAACAGAACAGATAAAAGACAGTATTGAAACATTATTATCAGGTATGGGAACTGCCTTTGTTTCTTCCATCTATGGTATGCTGCTCTCCTTGGTTTTTACTTTTTTTGAAAAAATACAAGTAAACTCACTTCATAATTCTATACATATTCTGTGTTACAAACTTGACAAAAAATTCAAAATATCAAAAGAAGATGAACGGACAATTGAATTAAAAAGACAGGAACGATTACTGAATGAATATTTTATTTTTAAAGACGAAAACGGAAATGACATAAAACCAGGCAATGTTTTTAGAGATATATTCATTGAGACTAGAAAACAATCCGTTGCATTGCAATCATTCTCAACAGATCTTGCCAATCTTATTGAAGCAGGGTTTGAGAAAATTTTGAATGACCCAGACAAAGGAGTGATGTTTGAACTTCAATCATTAAAAACTGAGATAGTAAATCTAGGATCTAAACTTCAAGACCCAGCTTCTGAAATGACCCAAAATGTAGTCAAGGAACTTGAAACGTCAATGGCTAAAATGATTGAGGAGTTTAAGGTTTCTATGAGCGGTTCGACAAAATCAGAATTAGAAAATTTAACTACTCTGCTCGGACAAGCAGGCAGTTCTCTTACTGACTTTCCAAGTAAATTGGAGTTAATGACAGATAACCTAAATCAGAATTTCAAAGGCTTACAAGAGGTCGTTCAACAAATTTCTCAACAGACTTTACTGCAATCTGAGCAATCAACTGAACAAATGCGAAAGCAAGTTGAGGAAATGGGTGAAATATTAAAAGATAAAGTTGGCGACTTACAGGTTGGACAAGAGGTACTAATGACAAAGCAAACCGAGAATTTACAAGTATCTGAAAAATTGCTAGGTTCATTTAACTCCAGTATTGAGAGATTGAATGAATTATCTAAACAGGTTAACGAAACAGTCTCAAGTTTCAGTAAAGTCCAAGGCGAGCTTAACTCTGCATCAGGTCAATTAAAGTCAATAACTGACAATGTTCTAAGCTCATCCAATTCATTCAAAGAAGCTCAATTAAAATTCGCTCAACACTCTAATGAATTTTTGAAGAACAACGCATCTACAATAGAAGAAATTCAGAAGTCTTTGCAAAAGGCCGAAAGACTTTCTAGCGATTATGCTAATAAATTTGAAATTATCGAAAAAGGCCTCAAAAACATATTTGAGGAACTAGATAAAGGATTGAAAGGCTATCAAGAAAATGTTGAAGTTAGTACCGCTAGTTATCTTGAAAAATATTCAAAAGCTTTAACAGATACTGCATCTGCACTTGGAAAGTCCTTTGATAAATTAGATCCAGTTCTAGATGAAATAAATGAAAGCCTCGCTGAAATAAAAAACAATCGTAGGTAATGAGAAAGGTTACCACAACATATCAGGAGGATGAACCTCAAAATCCATTTGCCCTTTCCATTGGGGACTTAATGGCTGCATTGCTATTAATATTTGTCCTTTTGCTTTCTTCGACGCTTTTGAGGCTTCAAGATGAATTCGAAAATAAGTCACTTATTGCAGAAAGATACTCTTCAATAAAAGAAGATATATATAAGGAGCTAATTAAGGAATTTGAAAAGGATTTAAAAGATTGGAATGCTACTATTGACGAAAAGGATTTACTCATAAGATTTTCAGGACCTAGAGTTGAGTTTGACTTTGGCAAATCAGAAGTAAAGCCACAGTTTAAAGAAATATTGAGCGACTTTTTTCCAAGATATGTAAAGATTATTACACTTCCGAAATTTAAAGATAACATTGAAGAAATAAGAATTGAAGGACATACAGATAATAAGGGAACCTATTTTCATAATATGGAACTTTCTCAAAATCGCACTAGAAGCGTATTAAACTTCGTGTTAGAAAACACTAGTTATGAAACTACTGAAAAAACATGGATTCAACTCAATCTTACAGCAAATGGTCTCTCTTATAGCAAACCAATAGCGGATAATGACACAGAACTAGGTCAGAGTCTAAATAGACGAGTAGAGTTTAGAATAAGAACTAATGCGGAAAAACAGATTGATGAAATTTTAAAAGTAAACCTAAATGAATAATATAAATGACATATTAGAATTTAGGTTTTCACAGAATTCGTTCTCTGAAAAAGGGAAAAACATTGTGCCAACTCATATTCTCAATCTTTGCCAATCTCGAATTTCAACCTTGAATGCTATAACGGAAAAGATTGGGAACTCAATGATTGATGAAAAACCGACTAAAGGGATTCGAGATGTATATCTTAAATTCATTAAAATCTCTCAATTGTACAATGGCTTTAATGACAAGTTTGATAAACGTGAGTTAAGAACTCTCACTTACGCCTTGACCTATAAAGAGCATCAAGAAGATTCTATTTTTGAAAACTCAAATTATTTACAACAATGCTTTTTGCTTTTGAATAATAATTGGAGAGATTCATTTATTTCAGGTTTACTTGATTGTTACTTATCCCATTGGGGCAGTTCAAACAAAGAATCTTTTAACATTCTATCAAAATTTTTGACTTCCAAAATCGAAAATTATAAAGGTTCTAGAAGTTTGTTTCAATCTCTTAAAACCAACGCCAAGTTTTTCGACAAGGATAAAGGAGACTTAGATTTAGGTGCGACTTTGGCAATTTCGAATAAAAGCATAACAGAAGCAACGAAGTTTTTATCGCTTCCTGACCATTGGATAACCTATCCATACTTTTCAGGGGTTATAAATGGCTACTTTGAAAAATCCAAAAATCGACTTGAAACTGCTTTAGATGATATTTCTTATGTACTTGAAAAACACAGTAATTCAACTAAAGCCACGAGAACAAACAAACTTATAGTAAGCAAAATCATTCGCCACTCCACAACAGCAAGTGAAATTCTTCAGAATAAAGTTAAAGATGTTGCATTCAAATTAGTTGGAGACCCAGGAATCACATCTATTTGGCGACCATATGAAAATGCTAGTCAATCCGAAATTTCAACAATCAACAAAGCAAGAGAGGTTCTTAATGAATGGGTTACACGCCAATTTATTAATGTGTTTTTTGAGAAATGTATCAACGATAATAGAAGAAAACGCTTTTGGTTGCAATACAGCAAAAAGATAACCGCATTTAAAGTTTTTGGCCCAAGCCATATTAAACGAATTTTAAAAACAGACCAGAGAATTTCAGAATATGTTGACGGGCGTTTTCATTCGGTTGCCAGCAACAGAGGTGTATCAGCTTTTATGTTTCTGATTGGCGAACATAAAATGATTGAATTTAGTGACCCAGGCTATGCATTTTATGCCTACAAAGCTTCTAATTCAATGGCCCCTTCCTTCGATGCAAAATATGTTTCATCAGTTGACAACTTTCGAGATGGAAGTATGTCAATGTTGGTTTACAGAAGCGGTTATCACTTACACTCATTTTCCGATGAAGGAAGATTGAGCCATAATGATGGAGATATGAAATGGGAAGATGTTTTTTCAAATTGGTTAAAAAGAAAGGCAGGGATTAATGTTTAAATGGAAATTTGATAAGACGTTTTTGTTTTCCTTGGAATCTTCCACAGGGGAGAATGTACCGTTTTCAGAATGGGACAATTTCCATAGCGATTATTTGTCGCAATTATCAATAATTCAAGAGCTTGTTGATAATGGTCTTGCAATGACAACGTATTCAGTAGTTGAAATAGAAACTGAAGACATATTAACTCTCGATGAAATCGACAAAAGACTGTTAGGTCTTCCGTCTGATTATCCATTCGTAATCTTTATCGAAGCAGATGGGATTTTAAGTCAGGGTTCATTTAAGTTTAAATATGGCTTCTTTGATTTTGTACCGAATGGAAATAGATTGTTTTTCAATAGAGATGGTGTGGTTTTAAAAAATACCGATACACAATATTTACTTTCATTAAGCCAATTCAAAGTCCTTGATGCTATTGAAGCATTCAATTCCCTTCCAGAATCATCAAGAACATTTCAACATAATCTAACTTGCTTTGCAGACATAAAAAGCCTTTCAGATGATGTAGCAACCATGTTAGACAGTTTTTTACAAAGTCAAAATGTACTACATCCTGAAAAAATCAAAATTGATGTTTCCTTTGAAAATGAGACTTTAGAGTTAAAACCTAAAATTGACACGCTAAAACAAGAATCACTTGAAAAAGCGTTTGATTTAAGTCCAACAATCAAACCTACCTATAATTTAGCTGATGAAAACGGAGGCACAACAAGAGTGATAATTGATGAAGTTCAAAAGGAAGAATTAACAAGATTAAAACGCAATAGAAAAATATCAAATCAAGAATTGATAGAGGATATTGTAGAAAATCCTGAAAATTACTTTGATGACAATATTATCGACTTAGCATATTTCAGCCAAAGGGTAAGGGAAATTGGAATATATAAGCCAAAGTTTTACCCTTTTGTCTGTCCATATAAATCTGAATGGATTCCGGGGTTTGTGATAAAGGATAAACTAAACGGTGATAAAAAAATCCACTTTAAAACGCCTGTTGAGTTAGCTGAATTCGAAACTGAAAGAAATATTGCGATAAAGGAAGGCAAGACTCATTTTACCTACAAGAATGAACAAATTTCAGTTGATGATGCAGATAAAATCGTCTCAATTGCAACTAAGCAATTTGAAAATCCCAAAGAGCCAATTGTAAAGGAATCAAGCACAAACTCGGACGAAGTTCTAATTATCAAAGAAAATGCAGACTTATTAGAATACATTGAAAACAACTCCAATCCAGAATCTTTACAGCATAGTTTTTTTAATATAGAAAATCTTAAAGCTCCAATTGAGTTAAAAGAACATCAAATTGAGGGTGTGGCATGGCTACAATCTTTGTTTCGTGAAAATCTTAATGGATGCTTGTTGGCTGATGATATGGGTTTGGGTAAGACCCTTCAACTTCTTTATTTCATAGAGTGGCATGCCCAGAATATCAATGATGACAAACCATATCTTATTGTTGCTCCTGTATCATTATTGGAAAATTGGGAAAGTGAATACAAACGATTCTTTAATCCAACAAATTTGGAGTTAAGATTTCTATTTGGTGCAACAGGTATTGATCGAGACTTTTCAAGAAGCGCAGTTTTAGAGTTACAGCGTAAACAATTAATACTAACAAACTATGAATCCCTTAGGTCATATCAAATGAATCTTTGTGCAGTCGACTATTCGATAGTGGTATTAGATGAAGCACAAAAGATTAAAACACCAGGAACTTTAGTTACAAATGTTTCAAAGGCACTAAAGGCGGATTTTAAAATTGCCATGACAGGAACACCAGTTGAAAATACATTGGTTGACTTATGGTGTATCATGGATTTTTCTGTTCCAGGGTTGTTGGGTAATGCTAAAGATTTCGCAAAGAACTATCAAAAACCTTTAAGCAATGAAGATACCGACATACATGCTTTAGGAGAACAACTAAGAGGTCAAATAGGAGTTTTTATCAAAAGACGCTTAAAGCAAGATGTTGCAAAAGATTTACCAAGGAAAAATTTGAGGGTTGTTCCTAGAACAATGCCTGAAATTCAAGCGAATAGATATTCTGTTGAAATCGAGCTAGCCAAAAACGAGCAAATGGAAGGTGTGGAAAGGCGTAATCAAATCTTAAAATCATTATGGGCAATTCGTGACATCTCCGACCATCCCTATTTAGTCGATAATCAAATTAATATGTTCAATTCGTCTGAACTAATTTATAGTTCTGCAAAGCTTCAAATACTAATTGAAATATTACACGAAGTTCAGTATAAATCTGAAAAGGCTATAATTTTTGCTGACAGGAAGGAAACACAAAAGATGCTTCAAAAAGTTATTTATGAAACATTCAAAATATCTCCGCCATCCATAATCAACGGAGATACCCCATCATCAAAACAAAAAGAAACCAGTAGCAAGTTATCTAGACAGCAGACAATTGACCGCTTTCAAAATGAAGATGGTTTTAATGTAATTATTATGTCTCAATTAGCAGCAGGGGTTGGGCTTAATGTTGTTGGTGCAAATCACGTCATCCACTATACAAGACATTGGAATCCTGCCAAAGAAGAGCAAGCAACTGACAGAGCATATAGAATTGGTCAGACAAGGGATGTAACAGTTTACTATCCAATGGCTGTATTCCCTGAAAGTTTCCAAAACGAAAAAGGAGAACGTCAAAAATCATTTGATGAAATTCTAGATGTTTTATTGTCTCGCAAAAAATCACTTGCATCAAGTACACTATTCCCTTCCGAACAAAGTGAGGTTCGACCAGATGAGATATTTGATGATGTGTTCGGAAATATTCAAAATCAAAGAAATAATAAACCATTAGCGTTCACAGAAATAGAAAAATTGAATCCAAGGTTATTTGAGGCATATGTAGCATCCCTTTATACAAAGCAAGGATTTCAGGTTTACTTAACTCCATTCGCAAATGATAAAGGTGCTGATGTAGTTGCATTAAGTCCACATGGTAATTATTTGATTCAAGCCAAGCAAAGTCAATCAAGCGTTAGTAATGATGCTATCCAAGAAGTTGTAACTTCAAAAAACTACTATGAAAACCACTTTAGTGAAAAATTCAATTTGGTTGTTTTGACAAACAATTATTTTGGATCGTCTGCAACGACACTTTCAAACTCTAATGAAGTTGAAAAAATTGACCGAATTAAACTTGAAAGTTTGATACAAAATTTTCCTGTAACAATCCAAGACATTAACAGACATGAATCACAGCGTCTTCAAAGAATATAAGCCCACCCAAAAGCAAGCACATTTGCAAACCGCACAATGCCGACCCTCAAGCCGAAGTTTGCAAAAGAGCTTGCTTTGCCACCACACCTCGACCGACAAAATTAACAGACCAAAACAGGGAAGAAAAGAAGGGCGAATTGCTAACATCATTTGGCAACAAGCTGAAAAAACTAAACAAAAAGATGAAATTTAGAAAAGCGACAAAAAATGATATTTCAATAATTGTGGAAATGATTGCTGATGATGAGGTTGGAAGAACCAGAGAAAATTTTCAGGTTCCATTACCAGCCGAATACCTTAACGCTTTTGAAAAAATAAGTAATGACGGAAATCAAGAACTAATTATTGTTGAAAACGAAAATGCTGAAATTATCGGAACTTTACAATTGTCCTTTATTCAGTATCTGGCTTATCGGGGTGGAATTGGAGCGCAGATAGAAGCCGTAAGAATAAAGAAAGACCAAAGAGGACACGGAATTGGAAAAGCAATGCTTAAATGGGCTATAAATAGAGCAAAAGAACGGAATGCTCATTTACTACAATTAACGTCTGACAAAAAACGACCGAAAGCGATTAAATTCTATGAGGACTTAGGGTTTAAAGCAACTCACGAAGGAATGAAAATACACTTTGAATAAAAAAGCCTGTTGCCAACAGCGCATATAACTTATGGCTGGAAAGTAGTAAATTCGGGTTCGCGGCTGCGATTGGAGATTATCATGGGTTGAAAGAAAACAGCTTCGAAATCCGCCACAAGTCATATGTGTGCCGAGAAGCAGTGGATCGGCAATATTAATTTCACTGCATGCTGTAAATGAGATGATGGAACCGACCCAACGGAGTCGCCTTACAGGAGGGGGCTTCAAACCACCCAAAGGTGCATTGGTAAAGAGCCATGGTACTGAGCGTTTGGGAAAAGATTTCACCAAGAGTGAGATCAGGTAGGTGTAGAGGAGTCGAACTGACCGTAACCGCTGAAGAGGTGTCGAGAAAGTGCCACACTCTGTCAAAAGCCGTAAAGGTATGTATACGGTGATGAATACGGAGAAACCTGTTTACTGTCCGTATGGCAGGCGTCATTCAGGCGGCGTGAACTCTATCCGGGCTCTTTTACGGAACTCGGGAACCTGTTCAACGATGACAGGCTGCCTTAAAGGCTACCGTTGGAGGATTCGCTGGCAGTCAAAGGGAAACATTCGATAAGCACAACTTAGAGGTGGAATACCGATGCGTTGATTCAGGGTCGGACTTGCCCGTAGTAACGAGGATTGTCCTGTAACGGGATAGGAGTGAAGGGGCAGGGTTATACAGTCCCATTACATCGACCAACTTGAAAGACAGGATGAATTTATGGAATGAGACAAGAACAGTACCGATCAGTCGGGAAATGGTATGGAAAGCCTACCTGAAAGTCAAGGCAAATTGTTTCTTGGGTTTGACTGTGCTATCAGCATAGGCTCAAGAAAGCGGATAGCTGACAAGCTGGAGGAGTTGGATATAGTGAACATGAGTTGTAAGAGCATAGCAAAAATCCTGAATCCAATGATTCGGGGTTGGGTAAACTATTATGCCAGATTCAGCGGCTATGAACTCTCTAAGGTTTTTCAGTTATTAAGGAGCCGTTTAGTAAGGTGGGCAAGAAAACGGTACAAGCGATACATAACTAGCCTTAACCGGGCATTCAGGTGGCTGGACAGGGTAAGGGTGCAATTCCCTAACCTATTCTACCACTGGCAGGTGGGATACTCTTGTTAGCGAAAGTTCTGTATAACAAGAGCCGTATGACGGGAGACTGTCACGTACGGTTCTGTGAGAGGCTTGGGGGAAACTCCCCTTGCCTACTCGACACTCAACGTTGTGTTTCATGCTGAGAGAGACCGTACAACAAATACCAATGCACATATGGCACATTTACAAGCTCCGACACACAGGCTGATGCTTCAGCTTGTAAAAGAGCCAAATTTTGTCAAACGCGCAAGATGATTTATATGGAAGCTTTAATATTCGCAGCTCAAACAATAGCTGCATATGGATTCAATAAAGGACTAGATAAAATATTCTCAAATAGAGAAGATTTTAGCAATCGATTATTTAAAATCATTTCCTTAACCATTGATGAATATCAAGAAAAGTATCCTGCACAAGACCAAGGGAAACAGTTTGCTTTTTATAAATCACAAATTTTAATTGAAGAATTTTTAAAATTCAGATTATTCTCAAACAAGGGTTACAAAATAGACCCTAAAACAATTCAAACGGAATTGGAGAAAAATCCGAATATTCTTAAACCAAAAGATTCAGAATTAGACAACTTTATTCTGATTTTTGACAAATACATCAATGAAGATGAAAAACTTAAATTATTAGAAATTGAAGCTTTTCACAAAGAAGTAATTTTTGACATTTATAATGATGTTGAGCGGATTCTAAACATTTTAGAAAATCAACTGGTTAATATTGTACCATTACTTGAAAATGAATATCAAGCAAAAATTAATAGTTATCTAGCCGAAATAAAAAGTCTAAAACCTCGAACGGCACTAAACCATCTTCAAGACCTAGAAAAACGTGTAAATGAAAATATAAAACATGTTTCAAATAAAGTCCAAGCGACATTAAAATACTTTATTGGAGTGTGCTTTGAAGCATTAGGTTCAGCAAATGAAGCATATGAAAACTTTATTAGTGCATATAAGATCGAACCAGAGAATAAAACATATTTAGAAAAAGCCTGTATTTCATATTATTTCCTAAAGGATGACAAATACAAAAACTTAAAGGAAGTAATTGAAAAAAGTGATGATTACAATACCTTTTGTTGGGCTATTAATACCATAGAGTCTGAAAATATTCTGAATTACATTAAAGAATCTGTACCACAACTTGTACTTGATAAAAACCACTTCAAAAGAATTGTATTTAATAATAATCTTAAAACTCATAAAGTTGATTCGTTAGAATTAATTGATTTATTTGGAGTTTCGAAATATTCAAATGAATTTCCCGACTCGATAAACTATGATAACCTTCATCATTGGATTTTTATATTAAATTCTTTATCAATACAATTTTTTACAAGCTGTGAAATACCTTATTGGGGGTTTTTAGAAAAAAATGAAAAATCTATTCAATTTCTGGAGCTTTCAAAAATTCTTTCAGAAGCAATAAAGATTAGTGAATTGGATGAAAGTTATAATGTAATTATCTTTAATTATTATTGGCTCCAAAGTGAAGTAAACATTCAAGAAAATACACTCGAAAAACTTAAAGAAGCCTATAATTCGCTTAAAGAGGAGGATGCGTTTAGAACAATGTTAGTAGCGAATTCAATTCAGAAACATGATAATATCCCAAATGCATTAAAATATATAAATGAATTTCAAGGGGAATTAGATGAGAATTTAGTATCACTAAAGACTTTCTGTCAACTGGGAAATCCTCAAACCGAAGAAACAGTAATAGAGTACTTTAAATTTGTAAACCACATAGATGAACTTAATGCTATAAATGCTTGTGGATACTTGATACCGATTATAAAGTCTAATATAATTGAAAAAGAAAAATTGAAGGAACTTTTAAAAAGTGTCAGTTTCTCTAAGACAGAATATGAGGAGTTAGTATTTTTGTTGATTGATACTCTTTATGCAAAAGATTTACCTATTGAAATTGAAAAAATCAACAAGGTAAAAGATAAACTTATAGGTGAATCGAGATTATTTTTCTTCATTGCTTTATTGTACTTTGAAAACAAATACTTTTCGGAATGTGTAAAATTTCAAGAAACTTATGTAGATGAAGATAAAGAGTCAAGAGATTTGTTCCTATTCATTAGAACCTTAGACGCGACAAAAAACCAAAACCAATTAAAGCTTCTGAGACTATTAAAGAAATGGAGAACTTCATTTACTTATAATGATTATCTACTAAGGATTGAGATTGAATTTCAACAAATTTTGAAGGATTGGAAAGAACTTGAGGAAATTGCGAAATATGCTCTCACCGAATTACCAAATGATGAAGCTTTTTTTACAATCTATATAATTGCATTATCGATAAATGAGAAAAAGTCTGAATTAAAAAATGAAATTGATAAAATAAAACAATTCAGGTTTAAGTCTACTGAAAATACGTTAACTGTTGTAAGTAATCTATTACATTCTGGATTTATAGATGCTGCTTTGGAATTGTTATATGTTAAGGCTTTAAATAAGTCTGACAGTTTAGCCCGCTTAAATTATTTTTCATTACCAACTAATTTGCCAGAAGATTATTTTAAAGAGTATGATGAAATAACCGATGATAGTTATGTCAAATTTGAAATTGATGGTGAAGTAGAAACAATTCATGTAAATCAAGAAACAAAATCATCTGATATTATTCAAAAATCTTTAGGTAAAACTGTTCTAGAAACATTTACAATCGAGAAAGCTTTGTCTAAAAAGTTGAAGCATGTAAAGATACTTCGCATTATGAACAAATATCTTGCCTTATATGATGATATTCTTACTGAAGCGCATAGTTCATTTTCTAACTTACCTGTAGAGTCATTAAAATTTGATTCTACTGATATGGAAAGTTTTGAAAAGACTTTAATTGAGAATTTTGGTGCAACTGATATTGAAAGGCGGAAGCATGCAGAAGAGATATTTAGTAAATATCAAAGCTATAACTTATCGTTTACTGAATTAGCAAATGCCAACTTTGATGGTTCATTTATTGATGCTTATTATCATTTAATATCGAATCAAAGTGAAGGTTTTTTAGTTAAACCTTTGAAATATTTTAATAATGTCGAATTTAAGAATAAATCACTAGTAATTGATTTCAGCAGTGGTATGCTCTTCTTTGAACTTGAGTCTAAGCTAGGTATAACGTTTGATAAATTT
Organism: Pleomorphovibrio marinus; assembly: GCF_003347495.1. GTDB lineage: Bacteria > Bacteroidota > Bacteroidia > Cytophagales > Cyclobacteriaceae > Pleomorphovibrio > Pleomorphovibrio marinus. The sequence goes on along the minus strand of NZ_QCXY01000005.1, from coordinate 270,071 downwards.
ATTGTTACAGAAAATACATACATCCAAATAGATAAATTAATTGCAAAAACAGAATCTCAACGCAATTCAAAAATGTCTGTTAGTTTGTATAATAACAAGATTGTACCACATTTTTATCCAGAGGACTTTCATGATAAAAGGATTGAGTTTTTGCAAAAGCTAAAAAAATGGTTCCATGAAAACTCAATATCAGATAATCCAAAAGAGAAATTAGAAGTTATTAGACCCTTGTTCCTTGAAGGTAAAATAACTGATACGATGGAGTATGTTATAGACAATGCATTTTTAGCACAACGGAAGGATTATGTATTAATAACTGACGATATTGGATATGAGAGAATGTTAAAGGTAAATAACTGGGCTACAACCGAAATTTATTTACAGCATATATTTCCAGATAGAAAGAATGAAATACTTGAGATTATGTTGTCTTTTAGATATGTTGGTTTAACAGTTAACTCAGAACTGTTGTACTCTACATATATAAATCATTTTAAAGAAGGATACAATCATATATACAATTACGCATTACGGAATTTATCTTTGCATGTTAATTTCAATTCGTTTAATATTTTTATCGTCGTTGATTTTTTAAAGAAACTCGCTTTAAATTCAACTTTGACAAAGGAAAAGTATAAATATGATGCAACTAATATTCTAGCAATGGTGATTTCAAGTTTTCCAAATCCTTCATTTAGCTTTTCTTTGAAAAATAGGATTGAACAGCAATTTCATTTATTAGGAGATTATTTAAATCTTACTTTATCAGCACTTTTAAATGCCTTAAGAATAAAAAGCCCACAATAGCCATGCACATTAAGCAAACACATATACCAGTTACACAATCATATTTGCTTAAAGAGCATGTCTCCTCAACACACGGTTTGACAGATGTAATAAATCACGAAAATACAACACAGTATATAAAACATTTGGCGGAAAGTGCTAATTTTAAGGCGTTACATTTAATAAACATCGCAACGGTTTGATAGGAAATCGCTTTGAAATGCTAAACGTTTCATATACCCATCCGCCGTGTGTGACTTGAATCAGCCCCATGGGGCTGAATGCTTTGAAATGGATGGAAGACCGCTGGGAAACCAGTGGATAGGCCTTCCGATTGCGGCCTGCGGGCCTGCCCTGATTTCTCAGGTGGCAGCCATCAAACCACCTTACGCTGGATTTAGCGGAAACGCTGATGTGGTGAACGGCTAAGGAAAAACGGGGACAACGATTCCTGTAGGTGATTACTTTGGAGCTGAATGAAAATGAACCAACGATGAAGCCTCGATAAAGCGAATTAAGATGTGAAAAACAGGTAGTTACGGTTGTATCTGTGATAAGTGTGGCGGGCGTCCGGATCCCGATAGCTATCGGGAGGCCACACCGCATCCGGGGTAAAGTTGGCAGGAACACTGTACAGGCCATTTCAATGCCTGCAAGTGAACTCTACACCGCTCTGTAAAATCGAAAGAGGAAGCAGACTTTCAGGGAATCCCGATGGAAAATCGGGACAAGTTGTGGAAGAGATGTAGGGGGCAGACTCCTTCGTAGTAGTGTTGAAGCTCCTGAAATGCTCAGCATTCACGAATACCGATAAAATTTATTGCCTTATGAGTAAATGGGAGTGGAGCGAAGGGGTGAGCATACCATGTTTTGCCTTCATTTACAACCTTGTTCATTCAGGGGAGGATTTATGGAAAAGAAGCAGGACCACCGCTAATTAATTAAATTAGCGCATTACCTTTAAGTGGTTGTTGGTATGAGGAGCCCCCGCATTTTTGCGGGGCAGGCAGTGTTAGGTGAGAGTCTCACGCACAGCCTGTCCCGTGTTTACGGGAGTTCTCCCGAAAAGCGGGACAAGTTGTGGGAAGGTAGGGGTGAAATTCCCCCGCCTGACCCGATTGTAGCCAATTTGAAAATAAAAATCACCTTAATTAATAATGAAGATATATGGCTAAAATTCAAGGATCAGATATAATATCTGAAGCAACAGACAAAAGCTCCAGGAGATTATACGTATTAGGTGCCATCATATTTCTAATTAAAATTTACAATGTTGACTTAGACGACCTTTCAGTGCTTGGCGTACCTCTTCCTGCTGCATTATTTGATCTTATCGCATTTGTTCTTATCATTTGGAGTATGTATCAATTAATTGTCAACTGGCTTGTAGATATAATTGCTTTTAAAAACTGGTATCAATCACGAAATATTTGGTCACAATTTCAGACCAATATGGAAATAGACAAGAGCTTTTATAGTGGAGGAACGCGTCTCCTATTAGAATTACATGATCTCAAACAGAAAAAACAATTCCCATCAAAAGAGGAGGAAATTCCCAAACAAGTACATGAAGATTACCAAAATTTTAAAATAAATGCAGAACTATTTGTTGCTAGACTGGAAGCCGCAGGAAATAGCTTTAAGAAAGTGTCCAAATGGGGTCAATATTACGTTTGGGTCCATGCTTTCATTATTCCAATAATAGTTGCAACCGCTGCTTTGGTGGTATTGATTTGCAAGGGTAACTTCATGATTGATAGTTAGATGATAAAAACTGGTTACAATCGAGCCCGACCTGAGCCAAATGGCTCAGGTTGAGGCTCTCACACCACCGAGGGTACGGGTCTCGTACCCTCCATGCAACCCGGCCCTTCGCTAAAACGACCCAAAGGGGTCATTTTTTTAACGCTCAGTCCCAGTTCACTGGATTGTAGGTTGCGCCCGCCTGAATGACAAACTCGGGCAGGATTTGAGGTAATAGGAAAGCATGGATTCGTATCCCTTTCTTCTCATCTCAGGCGTGACAAAGTGATAGTCGTGATCAGAATCGGACTCTGAGCCACTGCCCATCCCATAAGTGGCGCATGCCCTTAAAGTAGACTGCTCATCGTCTCAATCCCATTGTCAGTGGACTGCTCAACTACTACCACAAGCTGAGAGGAGAGCCCATGCGTGAAGTGTGTAATCCACTCATCCATCGTTTGCTCAAATGGGAAAAGGGGTTGAATAAAATGGCAGCAGTCAGATGGCTGAAGCACCAGTACAAAGCCTCCCCGGGGCTGTTTGAGCATTGGAAATTGGTTCAACCTTAGGTACATTTAGAACCAAGCGATTTATAAACCTGTCTGCCGAACAGGCAGGCATGAGGAGCCCTCGTAAAAACGGGGCAGGCTGTGTGAGGTGAGATTCCCTCGCCTAACCCGATTAGCGTTCATTGTAGAAAAGCCAACCGCACAAATGGCACATTTGGTTTTTGCCAACACACAGCCCAAAGCTGAAAAAACCAAAAGAGCCATTTTTTGCCAACGCTCGGACAGAAAAACGAACAGAAAAAACTAAATTAACCGACTGAAAAGAAAGACATAGAGTAAATGAAGATAAACAGATTGAAACCAAGAAAGACCCTGAACAAAGCCTTTTTAAAAGTAAAACCGAACAGGACTGAAATTGAGAGTTTCAAGACTAATCTTATCCAGTTGCTCGACAGGACAAATGACACGGAATCAGAAGAATTCCATAAAAACCTTGTCATTGACTTTCTGAAAAAGACATACTACGACCCAAACCATTTCATAAACACAAAAGGACGGAACGACCTTGTAATTCACAACGGAGACAAGGCAAAAAGTTCGGTTGGCGTAATTCTCGAAGCAAAAAAGCCGACCAACAAAAGCGAAATGGTGACCGCTGAAAAGCTGAATACAAAAGCTTTTCAAGAATTGGTGCTTTATTACCTTAGAGAACGAATTACACATAAAAACCTTGAAGTAAAGCATTTGGTTATTACCAACATCAATGAATGGTTCATTTTTGATGCTATCACCTTTGACAGACTTTTTGCCCAAAACAAAATTCTTGTAAAGCAATTCAATGACTTTGAAAGCGGACGTTTGGCAGACACCAAAACAGATTTTTTCTATAAGCAGATTGCAGAACCGCTTATTGCAGGAATCACAACTGAAATTGAGTTTACCTACTTCAATTTACAGGATTATCAAAAGCCATTGCGAAATGAAGACAAAGCGGACGACAATAAACTGATTGCACTTTTCAAGTTACTTTCTCCTGAACATCTTTTAAAACTTCCTTTCACCAATGATAGCAACAGCCTTGACAAACGCTTTTACAGTGAGTTGTTGCACATTATCGGTTTGACAGAAACCAAAGAAGGAAGCAAAAAACTCATTGAACGGAATAAAGAAGGTGAACGAAATACAGGAAGCATTTTAGAAGATGCCATCATTCAACTTGACAGTTTAGATAAAATCAGTCGATTAGACCGACCAGCCCAGTTTGGAAATACCCAACAAGAACGACTTTTCAATGTTGCCCTTGAATTGACCATCACTTGGATAAACCGTATTTTGTTTTTGAAGTTGTTGGAAGCCCAACTCATCACCTATCACAAGGGTGACAAATCATATTCGTTTCTCAACCTTGACAAAATCAAAAACTATGACGACCTAAACAGCTTGTTTTTTCAGGTATTGGCACGCAAGTATGATGAAAGAAACCCAGACGTAAAGGAAATTTTTGAGAAAGTTCCTTATCTAAACTCTTCCCTTTTTGAACCGACTGATATTGAGCATTCCACTTTGTTTATCAGCAACCTGAAAGATGATAAGACCATTCCAATTACCTCGTCTACGGTTTTAAAAAACGACCAAGGGAAGAAAAGAACAGGAAAACTTTCAACGCTTGAATATCTCTTTGAATTTTTGAACGCATACGACTTTAGCAGTGAAGGCTCAGAAGAAATTCAGGAAGACAATAAAACACTGATAAACGCTTCGGTTCTCGGATTGATTTTCGAGAAAATCAACGGTTACAAAGATGGTTCATTTTTTACTCCAGGTTTCATCACAATGTATATGTGCCGTGAAACCATTCGCAAAGCCGTTGTGCAGAAATTCAATGAAACCAAAAATTGGAAATGCCAAGACCTAAATGAACTTTACAATAAAATTGTTGACACAAAAGAAGCCAATGCAATTTTAAACAGTATCAAAATTTGCGACCCTGCCGTTGGTTCAGGACACTTTTTAGTTTCCGCCCTCAATGAAATGATTGCGGTTAAAAATGACTTGAAAATTCTGCAGGACCGTGACGGCAAACGCCTCAAAGAATATCAGGTGGAAGTGGTCAATGATGAATTGATTGTAACAGACGAAGAAGGGGAACTATTCGATTACAATCCAAACAACAAAGAAAGCCAACGCATACAAGAAACACTTTTCCACGAAAAGCAAACCATCATTGAAAACTGCCTTTTTGGTGTGGACATCAATCCCAATTCAGTAAAGATTTGCCGTTTGCGTTTGTGGATAGAGCTTTTGAAAAATGCTTACTACAAAAACACCACTGAATTAGAAACGCTTCCCAATATTGACATCAACATAAAATGTGGGAACTCGTTGGTAAGTCGTTTTGCCATTGATGCCGACCTTAAACAAGCCTTGAAAAAAAGCAAGTGGACAATCGACAGCTACCGAATAGCCGTTGACACTTACCGAAATGCTGAAAGCAAGGAACAAAAAAGAGAAATGGAACGGTTGATTGCCGACATTAAATCAGATTTCAGAAGTGAAATATCATTGAACGACCCGAAAGTAAAGAAACTGCGAAAACTTTCAGGCGAACTTTTCCAAATGACCAACCAGCAACAACTTTTTGAAATGAGCAAAAAGGAAAAAGCTGATTGGAACAAAAAAGTGCAACAACTGACCGAAGAAACCAAAAAGATTGAAACAGAAATTGAAGAAATAAAAGCCAACAAGATTTTTGAAAATGCTTTTGAATGGCGTTTTGAATTTCCCGAAGTGCTAAATGATGATGGCGATTTTGTGGGCTTTGATGTTGTTATTGGAAATCCGCCTTATGTTGTTATTTTAAAATCAACTTTTGGAAATAATTATTTAGATTTTTTCAATCAAAATTACACAACAGCAGAATACAATCCGAATACTTATGCTTTGTTTATCGAATTAGCGTTGAGTAAACTTTTGAAAAACAAAGGACAATTTTCATACATCATTCCTAACTCTTGGTTAAATGGAAAATACTTTACAAAGTTGAGAGCATTTGTTCAAAATCTTAATAACACAGAGTTAATAAACTTAAAAGACAACGCTTTTGAAGTTATCGTTGAAACTGTAATTCTTATTTCCGAAAATGAAAAAACGGCTCAAAAACCTATTCTCAAAGAATTTGCAGATGGAAATAAATTCGTAGAAGTTAATAGAGAATTTGAATTTGGAGTAAATCCGTTTTTTGAATTACAGTTACCAGATTTCGTAAGCAGAATTATCAAATCCTCAGAGAATATTAAAAATCACTGTTTCGTTTATCGTGGCGTTGAAACAAGAAGAAATGATGATTATATTTCTATCACGAAGCACGATGATTTATGGAAAGAAATCTTGCTTGGTAAAGACATTCACAGATACTCTTACAAATACAGTGGTTCTTATGTAAAGTTTGTTCCTAAAGAGCTAAAAAGCAATGCGAACATTGACTATTATTTGCGTGATAAAATTCTAATGCGAAGAACAGGAAACTCAATTATTGCTTGTGCAGACTTCAACAAATATATTGCCTTGAAAAATCTGTATCTAATCATTCCAAACGATGCAAAACTTCTTCCGTTAATTCTTCTTCAACTTAACTCGAAATTGTTTGACTTTATTCATAAATCATTAACCACAGGCGAAAATAAGGCGTTTGCCCAATTTCCAGCACATTACGTTGAAACGCTACCTTGTAGAATTGACAATGCATTAATTGAAAAATCAAAAATGCTTTTGCAACAAAGAGAAACCAACGAAAATGCAGAAAACCAAATAGACCAATTGGTTTACCAACTTTACGAGTTGACGGAAGAAGAAATTAAAATCATTGAAAATAGTTAGTGATAATGATTCCAAAAAAAATAGATGAAAAGACATTAGAATTACTCAATGATTTACAAACAGATTTTGATATTTCGTTTGAAATTAAAGACATAGACTATTGCGAAGTTTTTCAGAAAAGTAAAACTGTAACAATCTACTACAATCCGAAAATTGTAAATTCTGAATCAATTGCACACGAACTTTTACATATTTGGCTTAACCGCTTTAATTATAGCATAGGCAACCATATTTTTTTAAGCACTCAAAGCGATAAGAAACTGAGTAAATTTCTAAACAAATTTCTATGCGACTACATTGGCAATTGTTGCGACCACTATAAAATGTATCCAAAATATTTAGAAATGGGATACAGTCCTAAGGAATTTCTTAAAAACGGTCTTGAACTCAAAACATCAATTGCCGACATTAAAAAAATAAAACTGAAATTTTTAGGTTTCTACAATTCGCAATCCATTAACCTATTTATAGGCTGCCTATTTTCAATTCTTGCAGACCATATAAAGGAAAACGACTACACAGAACACCACAAATATTTAATTGAAAAAGACTCTAAATTGTATAACATAGTTTCTGATTTTTGGAAGAAGTGGGAAGCATTTGATATTGAAAATATTGACCCAATTTATAATTCTGATTTAGAATTGACCGATAGCCTAATTGACGGGCTAACGACTTGGGTAAATGGTGAAACTATTATATAGGGAACATAAACAATGAATTTTTGGACTGACATAGAAGCGATATTTAACAACAGAGAAATAGCATTACTTCTTTGGATTGCTGTTATTGTATTGGTTGTATTACTTTCCAAACTAAGAAAATCACTTGTTCCAATTTTCAAAATCCTAACAAGTAAAATGTTCTTGATTATTTTCTCACTAATCGGAGCATATTTATACGGCACAATATTACTTCTTAAAAACCTTGAAGTATGGCAAACTTCAAACTTGAAAGATGTTTTGTTTTGGCTTTTCTCAGTTGGTTTAATCTTGGTTTTTAAAATCAATGAAGCCAAAAGCAACGCATATTTTAAAGGCATTTTCTTGTCAGCAATCAAATGGACAATAGGTCTTGAATTTATCGTAAATCTTTACAGTTTTAGTTTGTTTAAGGAAATAATCATTTTGCCTATTTTGGTTTTCTTAGCAATGACGCAAGCAGTTGCTGAAATGGACGAAAAGCATAAAGTTGTTTCAAAGTTTTTGCAAAATGTTATCGCAATAGCAGGACTTTCAATTTTCTCTTATTCACTTTACAAAACCATTGTAAACTTTGATGATGTTTTGACTTTTCAAAATCTTGTTTCATTCCTACTACCAAGCACAATCACAGTTTTATTCATACCATTTGTTTACTTCTTGGCATTATACAGCACTTACGAAAGCTATTTCATTCATCTTGACTTTATGACTGTTAAGAAAGACAAAGTAAAGGAAACCAAGAAGCTGATTTTACGAATTGCAAACATCAACCTTGACAAACTTTTAAGGATAAAAAAGAACTTTGAGAAAAGAGTTTTTTATGACGACACGGACTTAAAATCTTACATTCACAATATCAGTAAACAATCTAAAATTTAAAATTATGGCAACCAAAAAAGTTCCTGTTAAACCTCACAAAAGGTCAACACCATCACCGACACCAAGAAAAAATCCTGATGCTCCAAAGCCAGGACCTAAAACTGTTCCAGTTACACCGCATAAACGTACACCACCTAAAAAGTAAATATGGACAAAAAGACACTGACATTTAGCGGAATAGTCTGTTACATCAATGACTTCAAGATTGATATTGACAGCTTCAAAGAAGTTGTTCAATCGGGAAAGTTTGATGAAGTCAGTGGTAATCGTGTCCATATTTTTGAAATGGATTATGAAAATAACTATCTGAAAATAAATTTTTCTGATGGGTCTGCAATGCCTCGTAATCCAAATGTTTATAATAAGACTAAACAAGAATTTGAGCCAAATCCAAGAGATTCAGACCAAATTGAACCAAAAGAGTATTTTGCGGTATTTGACCTAACTTCAAGTTATTTATGGCTCAGTAATACAAAGAAAAAATCTCTTTTGATTGACTATTTCCAAAAGCTGTTCAAAAACAAAAAGATAGTATTAAAGGATGTTTATGATGAAGAAAAATTTATTGAAGGATTAAAGACCCTTGACCAAATCAAACTTAGTGCAGCACCAAGTCTATTCAGTCAATCAAATTCAGTTTCGAAGGCGTTAATTGACGAAATGTATGGTGCATATGAAGCAATTTTACACTTGAAATATAAAGACACGTTTATTGGAGATGATTTACAGACTAAAATCAAAAGCATTTTCAAAAACCGTGAAAGTTTCAATGGAATAATGATTGCAGGAAGAGATGAGAAAAATATAGGAATGTTTTTTAATAATAACCTATTCACGAGAAAGATTGATATTGAAGCACCTGTTGATGAAAATGAAATGTTTAACCCAAGTGATGTTTTCAGTCGAATCATTGCTAAAATCGAAGAAGAATTAAATGCAAATGGCTAAGAATATATCAAAATATATTTTCTCAATAGGAGTAATTTTTCTCTTATCAACCTATTTGCATTTTGATAATTCTGTAACTTTTGGACATATTTTGACCTTTTTGTCAGTTACAACGGGTTTTACAATAACTGCTTTATCAATTATAGCAACATCGAACTTCTCAAAGGATTTGTACAAAAAGGAAGCTCCAGATGATAATTCAAAATCTTTGCTTCATCAATTAGTAGGTAAGTTTGAAAAATCAACCCTGACCTTTGCTTCTGCAATATTTTTGATTCTGATTTACTCATTAATCGAACCAGCTCAAATCAAAGAATGGTCATTACTAAATACATCCATTAGCTTTAAAACGCTTTTAAGTGGACTAATTTGGTTTTTAACGTTTTGGTCAATTTGGCTCTTTTTAGACCTCTTGAAAATGTTTTCGAAATTTGTAATACAAAGTGCTAAAAGACAATAATATGCCAACGCTTCACAGCCACACACATTGCCAAGTCGCACCAGCCGACCCGCAAGCCAAAACTTGGCAAAGAGAGTATTTGTCCCATCGCACAACAGACAGACAATCAGGACGAAAGAAAGAACAACGAAACGCTAACAGCATGTATGTGGCAATAGCGGGTGCGGTAAGCGGACTTAAATACTCCGAAATCCCGCACTACGCTAATGTGCCGAGAAGCAGTGAATCGGCAATGTTAATTTCACTGCATGCTGTAAATGGGATGATGGAACCGACCCATCGGAGTCGCCTTACAGGAGGGGCTTCAAACCACCCAAAGGTGCATTGGTAAAGAGCCATGGTACTGAGCGTTTGGGAAAAGATTTCACCAAAAGTGAGATCAGGTAGGTGTAGAGGAGACGAACTGACCGTAACCGCTGAAGAGGTGTCGGTAAAATGCCACACTTTGTCAAAAGCCGTAAAGGTAAGTATACGGTGATGAATACTGATTCAGAGGCTATGAACTCTCCAAGGTTTTTCAGTTATTAAGGAGCCGTTTAGTAAGGTGGGCAAGAAAACGGTACAAGCGATACAAGACTAGCCTTAACCGGGCATTCAGGTGGCTGGACAGGGTAAGGGGTGCAATTCCCTGACATATTCTACCACTGGCAGGTGGGTTACTCTTGTTAGCGAAAGTTCTGTATAACAAGAGCCGTATGACGGGAGACTGTCATGTACGGTTCTGTGAGAGGCTTGGGGTGAAACTCCCCTTGCCTACTCGACACGCAAAACGTCGTAGGAAATGTAATGAGAGGGCTGCTTACAACCAAATAGAATTGATATATGAATTGCTATCTTTACCTTGATAAGAATTGAACATGACCGATATAGTATTAAAATACAGTTTGCTGGACAAAAGCGGGAGGAAAGAGGTCAATGATTTCCTGGATTTTCTTCTTCAAAAACAGCGGGAGAAAAAAGGTAATTCTCTATCAGCTTATAAGAAAAAGATTCTTGGGGTTACTACCTGGTCAGATTCAGATATAGATTCATTTCGGGTGAATCAAGAGCTATTTAATTCTTCCTGGAAACCTGAGAAATGGTAGTTGACACGAGTTTATTTATCGAATACCTAAGAGCAAAAGACAAGAAGAAGAGTACTTTATTTGCAATTCCGGATTCAACACAATTATTTATTTCATATGATTATAATTTGTTTTTTAAAGGCCATATAGCCTGCCCCGAACTCGCTTCGGGGGAATCTCGCAGTCTATAATCATCCCAGTGTGTGACGTGCTCGTCATGCCCTGACTGCCGTCAGGACAGGCTCGATTTCATGTGTTACAATGTATGAACTTTTGATGGGTGCTATAGATGAGAATAAACGGAAAGATATTAGATTATTGACGGAAGACATACCTGTACTTCCTTTCGATGAGAATATTTCCAAAATGGCCGCAGAAATCTATCATCAACTGCGCAGTGAAAATAAAATGAGGCTACGAGCCTTTTGGTTACTTTGGAATGGGTTGTCAAGTGTATGGGTGGTTAAAGCCTAGGAGCTGGGCTTTGAGTAGCAGCAATAACAGGCACCTGTAAGAACGAGTATTTCACCCAATCACTCGATTTTGTTATGTAGTGAAAAAGGATACCTAGAAGGCGAAAGCCCAAAGAAAATCAAAGGTCCAGTTTCAGGCCCTCCGTTTCCAGGTCCCTGATATTTTTACACATTTTTATGCAGTTTATTTCGGTTAAAGGACCGATCTCAGGTGGGAGATCCTATTGCTTTTGATAATAAATCAATATAAAATAGCACTAAATGATCCCCCTCAAAAATATACCCCGATCCCGGTATTTTTTGCCTAGGGATTAACCTTTATTTTTAAGGCTGAATAAAGGGGGTTTACTTGTTCTTTTTATGGGGCTTAGTGTGGCGAAGCTGTGTTGGGGTGGCAGTTTTTTGTTTTCAAACGCTTATTCCCAGATAAGGTCAAAATACGGAAAGCTAGGTAGAGAAATGCCAATGAAAGCAACCGGGAGATTAAGGAAATCAGGAGTCCGATAGAGTACATGGACACTGATTTATAATCGTAATAAAAACTGAACATAGCCAACAAAATACGAAAACAGTGTGTGGAAAACCCGTACCAATAAAAGTGTTATGCCCAATGCTAAAATAGCGATATTTGCATGCACCACGACTGAATGAAAAAAGAAATTTATATACGACAATCTAAGAGCCGGCTTTTTTTTGAATTAGCTATGACTTTACTTATGGTTCAACTACCGACTTTAGTTCTATTTGGACTTTTAGGTTTGAAGTTGTCGTCAGGGTTTATGCTAATTCAATTTTTAATATCCTGTCTTTCCGCCTTTTTCTATCTTAGGTTTTTTTATTGGAGGTATGAAATATCAATGGATAAAATCCAAATTATCTATCCCTTTAATTCAAATCGTGGATATGTCATTCAAGATATGGATGTCTTGTCAGCAACACTTATCCAAGCCCCCAGAAGTAGTCCAGGTTTAAAAATCAAATCAAAAGACAAAACTGTATCACTCCCGATTTCTGTTTCGTTATATAAATTAGCAGAATTGCTGAAAGTATATCGAAATAAGGGGATAGAAATAATATTTGACCCCAAAGATCATGAAATAGAGATGTACATTGAAGGAAAGATTGCATCATTGCCCATGACTAATGATATGAAATGATAGACGACATGCAAACAAATAATGCAAAAGGCGTAGGAAAGTGGTTCAGACACATATTGTATTTCCAGACTTGTATTTGACTGTGATTTCTTTGACAACCCAGACAAACTAAATAATAAAAATTACCACAAAAACTTATTGACATTTAAAACTAAATGATATAGCGGAGAATTAAGAGATTTATTGTTGTTGAAAGAGAGACTTGTACTTACCAATAGAACGTTCAATAGAATTTGACATAGGAAGTATTCCTCTGGACCAAAGCAAATAGGATTGATATTTTTTATAGAGCTGACGACTAAATGATAAAAAGAACTGGGCATAACATCACCTTGGATACAGCGGGCGGTTCAAAGTATAAACTGAAAATTTACTGTCTTTAAGAAGTTTGGGTTAGGTAAAAAGAGAACGGGTCCAAAATGCCCGCCGTCTCCAAGCTGAGAAACGTTGGACTCAATTCTAAAATGGCAAAGCAGAATCCTTGGATAATCGGAATATTGGGGTTTGGAGTTTTTCTATACCTAGCATGGAATAATTTCAAAACACCCTTTGCTCCATGGACAAAAACCGCAGAAGCAAAAGCCGTAATTACCGATAAAGCACTTGGTTATGGACCAATGGGGAGAGGATTTACTCAAATCATCACGATATCCTATCAGGTTGACGATTCGGTTTACGTTCAGAAGAAAAAACTTTCGCAGCGAATCGATAAAAAGGAAATAGGATCGGAGGTTTTAATTGAATATACTGTTAAAGATCCTGCCAATTTTGAAATCAAAGGGTTTTTGAAACAATGAACTAATATTTTTATCAAAAAACTTTATCTTCCAATATGGAAACAGTTGACTTCATTTCTGAAATAGTGGTTTTCAAACCCTCCCAAGGTAGTGATGAATTTGAAATCATTTTGGATGGGGAGCACGATACGGTTTGGGTTACCGAACAGCAACTTGTTGAGTTATTTGGTAAAGCTAGAAGAACGATTGGTGAGCATATCCGAAATATTTACAAAGAGGGAGAATTGGATAAAGAGTCAACTTGGCGGAATTTCCGCCAAGTTCAAAAAGAAGGAGAAAGAAAAGTAAAAAGGGCAGTTTCAGCTTACAATTTGGATGTTGTGATCTCAGTAGGATACCGTGTGAAATCACCTGTTGGGATTGAATTCAGAAAATGGGCAACCCAAAGATTGAAAGATTACTTAGTGAAAGGTTATGCCATCAACAGCGAATTACTGAGCAAACAAGGCCAAAAAATCATCCAGTTAGAAAACCAACTTGATATTTTAAAGGAAAGAACGTTTGAATCACAAAGAGTATTGACCGAAGGCTTTTTGGATATTATTTCAAAGTATTCCAAATCTTTTGAATTACTCAATAGGTATGATTCAGAAGATCTTCAGCTCGATAACCTTTCAAAAGAAATCATTTATGTCATTAACTATGATGATGTCAAGAAAGCCATTCACCAATTAAAGAAGGAATTGATTCAGAAAGGAGAGGCCGGAGAGCTCTTCGGCAACGAAAAAGATGATTCATTCAGGGGAATATTGGGAAGTATCTCCCAAACGGTGTTTGGAGAATTGGCATATCCAACCATTGAAGAGCAGGCAGCACAATTGTTATATTCTGTCATCAAAGGTCATGCCTTTAGCGATGGAAATAAGAGAATTGGTTCATTTCTGTTTGTATGGTTCTTAGAACAGAACAGTTATCATTTGGATGAAAGAGGAATAAGAAAAATAAATGAAAATACATTGGTTGCATTGGCATTGGCAGTAGCACAAAGTTTACCTCAGCAAAGGGATTTGATGATTAAACTGATAGTAAACCTAATAAAGAACTGAGCAACATCACCTTGGATACAGCGATCGGTTCAGTGTAAATAGAAAATACAGTATCTTTAAGAAGTTAGGAGTAGGCTTGGAGAGTACGGCTCCGAATGCCCGCCGTCTCCAAGCTGAATCCCGTTGGGCAACATACAAAGAAAGCCTACGCGCAACCAGGCACATTTGGTTTTGCCGTCACACAGAGCCAACGCTGAAAAACCAAAAGAGCCTGTTTTTTGCCAATGCTGAACAGAGTTAAAATGAATGAAAACTCCAAAATATTAGAATTACTAAACACATCGCCAAGTGTTGAATTGCTGCGTTTACGTAATAGAGAAATAATTATTGAGTTTCTAATGAGCACATTTTTAAGCAAACAAGGTGCTATTTCATCTGAAAATATTCACACTCAATTAGCCGATTTCCTAGAATACAAAAAAGTTGAAAATGATGAAGACAGCGAAATCACCACCTTTGACACTTATGAAGAAAAAGCCAAAAAGTACATTCTAAACTGGACTAACAAAGGGTTCTTAACCAATTACCCTGATGAGCAGGGAGAAGTTTTCTATGAACTTTCTGCTCATTCGAGTAAATCATTAGATTGGTTGGCAAGTTTAAAAAAGGAGGAATTTGTTGGGACAGAATCAAAGTTCAACAATATTTTAAATCAGTTGAAAGAATTGGTCGAATTTACCAATGAAGATGCTGAAAAACGGATTGAGTTATTGGAAGAAAAGAAACTGGAAATTGAGCAGCAAATTCAACGAATAAAAGTGGGTGAAGATGTTAAAGTATTTGAAGAATTTGAAATTATTCCTCGTTTCAACCAGCTTAATCAATCCGCAAAAGAATTGCTTTCAGACTTTAAAGAGGTAGAAGATAATTTTAAGAATATCACAAAAGGCATTTATCAAAAGCACTCTGACGGAAGTTTGTCGAAAAGCGACATTTTAGAATTCACCTTTGATGCATTAGATGAATTGAAAGATAGCCAACAAGGGAAGAGTTTTTATGCTTTTTGGTCGTTTATCTTAAACCCTGATTTGCAGCACAGATGGGAAGAGCTGACTAAGGAATTGTATAAAACGTTAGAAGAAAAATCAATACCTGTTAATGATCCATTCCTGAAAGGGATGAAAAAGCATCTTCACAGTTCAGGTCAAAAAGTTTATAAAGCCAACGATAAGATGGCTGAAAAACTAAGCCGTATTATTCGTGAAAGTGAGAGTTCACAATCGGAAGCAACCAAAAAAATTATACAGGAAATCAAAAGACAACTTGTTGAAATCAGCAAGTCAAGAAGAAAACCTGATATTTCATTTGAACTGGAAATCAATACTGAAATCAACATCCCATTTGATCGAAAACTAACTTCCGAACAGACAGAAGATGTTTTGTATACAAGCAAACCACAAATTGCTGATGAAGACATTACTGCTTCCAATCATTTAAGCAAGTTGTTTTCGCAATCGAACATCGATAAGGAGTTATTGAGAAAAAAAATTACATCTGTTCTAAACGAAAAATCCCAAACAACACTATTAGAAGTAGTTGAAAATTACGGAGGATTAAAAAAAGGCTTACCAGAACTATTTGGATATATTGGCATTATTAAGGACTTTAAACATAGCATCCATCCCGACAAAACCCAGAGAATAGTGTTTGATACTGAAAACAAAAAGCAGATTAGAATACCCGAAATTATATTGACCAAATGAGCAGCCTAGAGCAAAATGAAAAACCGTACAGTAAAGCAATTGTAAAGTTGCTCAAGGGAGTAATTGAACGAAACTCTAACGTTTGGGAAGATGTAATCCATTATCAAAATGAAATTCAGGAATACATAGGTCAGATTGGTTTGGAACTCATCGTAAAGAAAGATGATGGTTTTGCGTTTGTGAAGCAGTTTGAAGATAGCGAAGGCAAAACCCTTGGTTTGGTAACAAGACGACAAATCGGGTTTGAAACATCAATCGTACTTGTAGTATTAAGACAAAGTTTAGAGGAGTTTGACAGCAATCCCACGCAGTTAGCAACAGAAAGATTCATCACTAATACTGAAATCAAAGATGAATTAGAACTCTTTCTACAAGAGGGTTACAATAAGTTGAAATTTCAACAGAACTTGGATACTTACATTAATAAAGCTGTAGAATTAGGCTACCTAAAGGAAATTAGTAGAAAAGACAATGAAACAAAATATCAGATACACCGGATTATTAAAGAGAAAATAACACTGGATATATTACAGGATTTTAAAACAAAATTGCAGGAATATGTTGAGTCTGTTTAGTACAAGCTCTGACTCAGCGGGTTTCAGGCTTCAATATATGGAAGTCTTTAACTGGGGAACATTTGATAAAAAAGTGTTTAGAATAAATCCGCAAGGAAATAATTCACTGTTAACAGGTGCCAACGCATCGGGGAAAAGTACCTACATAGATGCCTTACTTACCTTGATGGTTCCTGCCAAAAGAGACCGTTTTTACAATCAATCTTCGGGTGTTGAGAAAAAAGGCGACCGCACCGAAGAAACCTATGTGCTGGGACATTACGGAAATATTCAAGAAGAAGGCAAAAGCTCCACCTCTACCCAGAAGTTGCGTGATACAAATACCTATTCCGTAATTCTTGCTCATTTTAAAAATACGGATGAAAAGAAGATTACTCTATTTCAGGTACGTTGGTTTGCCAATAACGACTTAAAAAGACAGTTCGGAATTGCTCATGTTTCACTTGAAATAGAAAAGGACTTTAGCCAGTTTGATGCTAAAGGCAATTGGAAAAAACGATTGGATAAAACCTATAACGCGAATACTTCTAAACGCAGAATTGAATTTTTGGACGGCCCAATAGCTTATGCGGAAAGAATGTCAAACCTGTTCGGAATGCGTTCTGTGAAAGCATTGAGCCTGTTCAACCAGGTGGTTGGTGTAAAGGTTTTGGAAGATTTGGACGAATTTATCAGAACGAATATGCTGGAGGAGCAAGATGCCGAAACGGAATTTAGGCAACTCAAAGAAAGTTTTTTGACCTTAATGGATGCCAAAACCAACATTGAAAAAGCCAAAGAACAGATTAAACAACTAACACCTATCAATGAAATTGCAATAATGCTAACCAATATTCAAGTTGATTTGTTGCGGTTAGAAAAATCAAAAGAAACTGCAGTTTATTGGTTTGCTAAAAATGGCGTTGAATTGGGCGAAATGGAATTAGAAAAATGCAAAGAAGAATTACAACGACTAGATGAGGAGTTAACGGAGTTAAGAAGGAAAGAAGAAGAACTAAAACAAAATGAACGAACCATTTCCATTTCTATTGAAAAAGATGAAGTTGGAAGTAAAATCAAAGAATTAGAAAAAGAAATTAAACAGCTTGATAAAAGTCGGGAATTAAGAAGTGGCAAGCTTGATGAATACAACAAAATTGCTCAAAACATTGAACTGAACACCAATCCAAGTGAAGAAACTTTTATTACAAACCGTGAGGTTGCAAAACAATTAAAGCAAGGTACACAACAGAAAATAGATGATGAAAGTGAAAATCTTCGTGCTTTAAAAAACAAGGATGATGAATTAACTGAAGTTACAGAAGAACTGGTAAACACCATTCAAACACTTCAAAAAAACAAAAACAATATTGCTGGACGGGTAGCAGAAATACGAGAAGAACTGATTAATCATATTGAAGCCTCAAAAGAAGAAATACCTTTTATTGGTGAACTCATTAAAGTAAAAGAAGATGAATTGGCTTGGGAATCTTCTATTGAAAAGGTGCTTCACAATTTTGCATTACGATTGATTGTTCCGCCAAAATATTATTCAAAAGTAAACGACTATGTAAACAGCAACAATTTGCGAGGAAGGATCCGTTACGATAAATACGAAGAACAAGATTACCTCAAAAATTTACGACACAAAGAAATTAAAGAAAACTCCCTGGTAAACAAAATTGAAATAAAACCCAAAACGTACTATTTCGAATGGATTGAAAACTATTTGGAAAATCAGTTTGACTTTGTCTGCGTGGATAACCTATCAGAATTTGAACGCTATTCCGAAATGGCAATCACTCAAAACGGGTTGATAAAGTTTAGAAAAGGGAAACACGAAAAAGACGACCGTCCGCACATTTCAAGAAAAGAGAACTATGTTTTAGGTTGGGACAACAAAGAGAAAATTGCTGTCCTAAGGAAGGAATTAACCAATCTGCAAAATCAACAGAAAACCAATAAAGAAGGTATTAAGCAATCACAAAGCAATACGAAAAAATTAATCGAATACAAAGATGAATGTCATAATCTGTTTTCACAGTTTGATAAGTATGATGACATAGATTGGCAAACTTACGCCAACCAAATACAGGAAAAAACAGAACAAAAAGAAGACTTAGAAAAAACCAATGACCGGGTTAAGAAGCTACAAGAGCAGTTAACAAAAGTTCAGGCAGATTTAAAACAGCTTTCGGAGGTTGATATTGAGAGTAAAGTTATTGAGAAAGGTAAAAAGCAAACGGAAATTGAGTCCATATCTCAAACTGTAAAAAGCAACAAAATCATTTTTGAGCCTTTGGGGGATATAGATGTATCTGAATTTGAAGCACAAAACCCAGACTTGCTAGATGTTGATTTCACCAATTTTGAAACAAGTCGTAGAAAATTTCAAGAGGAAAAGTCAAAAGAAATAAAAGAGCTTGAAAAACAAAAAGGAGAAAAGGAAAGTGAAGTAAGAATTAAAATAACCGATTTTAAACGACCGACAGAAGATATTACCAATAAATTCAAAGATTGGCATTCAGATGTGAATTCGCTTCCCGATTCAACCCATTTAGAATTTATTAGCGAGTACCGGAAAAGATTGGAAAAACTCCAAAGAGATGATCTTCCCAGGTTTGAAACCAAGTTTAATAACTATCTGGAAGAAACAATTACCAACAAAGTAGGTGATTTCAGGATGTTTTTTGAAAACTGGTCAGACTCAATCAAAGAAAACATTAAACACTTAAATGACTCACTAAAGGAGATTGATTTCAAAACCAACCCAAAAACCTATATACAACTGAATGCGGCAAATAAATTCAATGATGAAGTAAAAGAATTTAAAAAACTTTTGGACAACGCAGTTCCGAATGTACATCTAATGAACTCTACGATTGACGGAAGAAAACATCACTTTATTGAAAATATACAGCCCTTTATTGAGAAATTGGACAAAGAAGATTACCGTAAAAAAGTAATGGACGTTCGCTCTTGGTACAGCTACAAAGCCGAAGAATTTTATAAGGAAACCAATTCCAAATTCAAAACCTATGAAAATATGGGACAGCTTTCGGGTGGCGAAAAGGCTCAGCTTACATACACCATTTTAGGTTCTGCAATAGCTTATCAATTTGGATTAACAAAAGAAGGCTTACAAAGTAATTCATTTCGTTTTATTGCCATTGATGAAGCCTTCAAAGCACAAGATGAGGATAAAGCTCGATACCTTGTAACACTATGCAAACAACTTCATTTACAATTATTGGTTGTTACGCCAAGCGACAACATCCATATTGTAGAAAATGATATTTCGTTTGTGCATTTTGTAGAACGTAAAGAAGAAAAACACTCTTGGCTGTATGATATGCCGATTGAACAATTCAAAGAAGAAAAAGCCAATTACGTGCATCAATGATTACACCACAGGAAATAAAGAAAAAATCAGAAAGAAAATATGTTTCTTTTCTTCAGTCATTGATTGAACAGAAAACCTTTGAAAAACTGGTTATTCGTGGGGATAAAAAATACACCAAATCATCACTAACTGAATTTGAAAAAGAAATACAGTCAATAACCAGCCAATCCAAGTCCAAAAAAGGCTTTGGCTATACTTTGGAATTTCAACAAGTGAAGACAAAATATTTAGGCGTACAGGATCTGCCTACATCTATATATTTTGATTCTAAAAATGACTTCTTGAAGTTTTTAGGGAAGGAAAAAGAGGTTGAATTATTCGTTGAAAGTACGAGAGAAATAAGACAAACGTTTCCCCAGCTGGAGGAATGGATAATTAAAAACCCAACAAAGGTTATTCAAAACCAAACGGAATGGAAAAGTATTTTGAAAGTGTGCCAATACTTTAAACAAAACCCTAAACCGAATTTGTACATAAGAGAACTCCCGATCAGAGTTCACACAAAGTTTTTAGAGCGAAATCAGAGCGTAATCAAGGAATTGCTTGAAGTTCTTATTTCAGAACACATTAACACAGATGAAAAATTATTTGAGAGAAGATTTAACCTAAAATATGCCGAGCCACAAATTAGGATTAAGGTGCTTGACAAAGAAATAAGTCAAAAATTCTTCTCAGGAATTGACGATTTGGCTATTCCAGTGAGTCAATTTGAAATTTTGAATTTACCAGTTGAAAAGATAATTGTTTTGGAAAACAAAACCTCATTCTATACTGCATTGACCCTTCCCAAAATCAATAAATCCATTGCTTTATTCGGAAGCGGATTTAGTGTATATAATCTAAAGAATGTAAATTGGTTTAAGAACAAGGAACTGCTTTACTGGGGCGACATTGATGCACAGGGGTTTGAAATTTTATCGCAATTCAGAGGTTACTTTCCTCATACAAAAAGCGTTTTGATGGGCAAGCAAACCTTTGATAAGTTCTTTGAAAACGACAAAGGCACACCGACAAATATTTCAACAAAACTTAACTTGACATACAAAGAACAAGAACTTTACGACACATTGAAAAAGAACAACTGGCGACTTGAACAAGAAAAAATTCCATTTGAGTACGTAAACAACTATTTTGATAATGAATGAGCCAACCCTTCACAGCCACACACATTGCCAAGCCGCTCAAGCCAACCGCAACAGCCAAAGCTTGTCAATAAGTGTGTCTGAGCCAACGCTGTCAGACGGACGTAAAAAAAGTACGATTGCCCAATCGAGTGGATGGCCGCAGGCCATAAGCCTGCGGAGCACCCCTCACACCAACCAGCGTACGGGTCTCGTATCCTCCCTGCAACCCGGCCCTTCGCTAAAATGATCCAAAGGGATCATTTCTTAACGCTCAGTCCCAGTTCACTGGATTGTGGGTTGCGCCCGCCTGAATGACATAGTCGGGCAGGTTTTGAGGTAATAGGAAATCGAGCCTGCCTGGACGGCAGTCAGGCATGACGGAATCTAGGTGCCGAAGGATGATTAGTAATCATGCGAGATTCAATGTGACCACTAAAAAACAATTATAAACACATTAAAGCATGGTTTCATTTCCTTTTCTTCTCAGGGGTGACAAATTGATTGTCGTGATCAGAACCGGACTCTGAGCCACAGCTCATCCCACAAGTGGCGCTAGCCCTTACAGGAGATTGCCCATTGTCTCAACCCCATTGTCAGAGGACTGCTCAACTACCACCACAAGCTGAGAGGGGAGGCCATGCGTGAAGTGTGTAATCCATTCATCCATCGTTTGCTCAAATGGGAAAAGGGGTTGTATAAAATGGCAGCAGTCAGATGGCTGAAGCACCAGTACAAAGTCTCCCTGGGTTTGTTTGAGCATTGGAATTGGTTCAACCTTAGGTATATTAGAACCGAGCGATTTATAATCCTGTCTGCCGAACAGGAAGGTATAAAGAGGCCCAGCAGGGGGTAGGGCAGGCAGTTTGATGTAAGCGTCTCACCTAAAGCCTGTCCTGTTTTAAGGGAGTCCTGTGGGAACGTGGGGGTGGAATTCCCCTGCCTGACCCGATTAGCCTTCATTGGACAAAAAAATAACTTATGACTACAAATAAACGCACATGGAAATATTGGACTGGAAGGACTTTGCTGGCATTGCTTGTTATTGGAGGTGTTTGGATAACCAATCTCATTTGGTTTAAACCCTTTAGCATTAACCATTTCTATGAAAAGGTCTTCATAGAAATACTAGTCAACAGCCCGGAATTAACCACTCAACTCGGTGTTCCTATCCTTTACGATTTGTATAAAGATGATTTAGATGATATTTCTGACGATAGACTATGGGAGAATTTTAAAAAGGATAAAGAGAATTACGAGACCTTACTAAGGTATAATTTTGACAAGCAATCATCAGATAATCAGCTCAACACCCAAATTTTAGGATATTATATGAAGGTGAACAGTGTAGAAAGAGAGCCTTTCTTCTATTACGATTATCCTGTCAACCAAATGTTTGGTGTACAAAGTGGTTTACCAAGCATGATGGTCAGTTCCCATAAACTCAATAATGCCAAAGACATTAAAGCCTATATCACACGGCTGTCGAAATTCGACATCAAATTTTCCCAGCTCTTAGAAAACCTTTCAATAAGAGAATCGAAAGGTATAATACTGCCCCGATTTATAATCAGCATTCTACTTGATGAAATGAGAGGGTTTGTTGGCCTGACGGCAGACTCTCTGGCCAATCGATCAGCAGTACCAATGGCTGCTGTAAAATCAAATGTTCTTTATACCAACTTTGTAACCAAAGTAGATGCGATAAGTGATATTCCGGAAGAGCAAAAAAACGATTATAAGAATCAAGTAGCTGAGACGATTGAAAATACGGTATTTCCGGCATACCAACGTCTTATCGATTATTTTGAAAACCTATATTTAAAAGCTACCAATGATGCAGGTGTTTGGAAATTTCCCAATGGTGAAAACTATTATAAATACATGCTTAAAGTACACACTACAACCGATTTAAGTCCTGAGGAGGTGTACAATATTGGGCTTTCGGAAGTAGAAAGAATCAAAGAGGAGATGAATGCAATTCTTCAAGGCGAAGGATATGCGGATTCTACGAAAACCATTGGTGAGATTATTCAAGCATTAAGTAAAGAGGAACGATTTGTATTTCCAAACAATGAGGAGGGGCGTCAAATGATAATTGCCGAATACAATCGAATTTTAGATGAAATTGGTAATGGTATTGGTGATGTATTTGACCTTTTCCCCAAAGCAGGTTTAGATGTAAAGCGGGTTCCGGAATTTAAAGAAGAAGGTACTGCATTCGCTTATTACGAGCCACCTGCAATGGATGGTTCACGCGGTGGTATCTTTTACACTAATTTAAGAGCACCTCAAGACATTGTGAAATACGGAATGAAAACCTTGGCCTATCATGAAGGTATACCCGGTCATCATTTTCAAATTGGGATACAGTATGAATTGGAGGGCTTACCGACATTCAGAACTGTTATTCCTTTCACTGCTTATGCCGAAGGATGGGCGCTCTATACAGAGCAATTGGCTTGGGAACTAGGCTTCTACGAAAACGATCCATTCGGCAACTTGGGAAGGTTGCAAGCTGAAATGTTTAGGGCTGTGCGATTGGTGGTGGATGTCGGAATACATTATAAAAAGTGGACACGAGAAGAAGCCATTGATTACATGGTTTCTCATACCGGTGATCCAACCAAGCAAGTCATCACAGAGATAGAACGTTATATTGTTATGCCCGGCCAAGCCTGCGCATACAAGGTAGGGATGATGAAAATACTTGAATTAAGAGAAAGAGCAAAGCAAAAACTAGGGGATAAATTTGATTTGCGGGAATTTCACACTACCGTTTTAGAAAACGGAGCCATTCCTTTAGCTATTTTGGAGGATATTATTAACGATTATATTAGTCGTACTTTAAAAAAGAACAGTAACTAACCTTTAAAAAACAAGTGAAATATCTGCAAACGAAGGCTAATCGTGTAGACGGCCCCGCCAGATTCCTCTGACGGGGAGCGCCTCACACTCCACTCCCGATAGCCATCGAGGATACGGGTCTCCCCGAAGCAAGGTTAGGCTTATCAAATATATTCCTCTCAGTGAAGAAGTGCCTTGGAGTTGAACCACTTCGTGGTTCTGGGGTTTGGGGGTGGTGCCCCAATTCCCCGGGTTTCGCCCGGGGTTATTGTTGTTTGACCCTTTCAGGGTCATGGGTCGAAACCAAGTGACTCGTCCTGAAAAAAGTTCACAGATTTAAATTTTATTCATTGTTAGTCCTTTCACAAATTTACAGGGTGTCCCATTCGATAAAATCCACTGTTTCTCGAAATTTGTAATTTCGAGAACAGATAAAGCGGATTTGTAATCCGCAGTTTGCACATCTTCGTGAAAATATTTTGGATTTCGGAGCCTCTACTTTTCTAGAACATTGCTTCATCAGATCTTGATCTGGGGGATTACCGATCCCGAACATCGGCACAGCGGCTACTTAAAATCTATCCCTCTTCCAGGGCAAAAACAACGATTCGATCTTTCCCCCTCCTGTTTTAGGAGGGGGATAAAAGGGGGTGGTGGAGACAAGGCGGAGGCAATGATCAACCTTTCGAAGCCTACCATTTTTCACCCACCATCCCTCAACCCGAAACAAGGTTAGGCTTATCAAATATATTCCTCTCAGTGAAGAAGTGCCTTGGAGTTGAACCACTCCGTGGTTCTGGGCTTTTGGGATGGTATCCCAATTCCCCGGGTTTCGCCCGGCGTTATTATTGTTTGACCCTTTCAGGGTCATGGGTCGAAACCAAGATTGACTCGTCCTGAAAAAAGTTTACAAATTTAAATTTTATTCATTGTTAGTCCTGCCACAAATTTACAGGGTGCCCCATTCGATAAAATCCACTGTTTCTCGAAATTTGTAATTTCGAGAACAGATAAAGCGGATTTGTAATCCGCAGTTTGCACATCTTTGTGAAAATATTTTGGATTTCGGAGCCTCTACTTTTCTAGAACATTGCTTCATCAGATCTTGTTCTGGGGGATTACCGATCCCGAACTGCGGCACAGCGGCTTCTTAAAATCTATCCCTCTTCCGGGGCAAAAACAACGATTCGATTTTTCCCCCTCCTGTTTTAGGAGGGGGAAAAAGGGGGTGGTGGAGACAACTCGGCGGTAATTGTCAACCTTTCGAAGCCTACCATTATTCGCCCACCATCCCTCAGCCCGAAGCAAGGTTAGGCTTATCAAAATATATTCCTCTCAGTGAAGAAGTGCCTTGGAGTTGAACCACTTCGTGGTTCTGGGCTTTTGGGATGGTATCCCAATTCCCCGGGTTTCGCCCGGGGTTATTGTTGTTTGACCCTTTCAGGGTCATGGGTCGAAACCAAGTGACTCGTCCTGAAAAAAGTTTACAGATTTAAATTTTATTCATTGTTAGTCCTGTCACAAATTTACAGGGTGCCCCAATCGATAAAATCCACTGTTCTCGAAATTTGTAATTTCGAGAACAGATAAAGCGGATTTGTAATCCGCAGTCTGCACATCTTCGAGAAAATATTTTGGATTTCGGAGCCTCTACTTTTTTAGAACATTGCTTCATCAGATCTTGTTCTGGGGGATTACCGATCCCGAACAGCGGCACAGCGGCTTCTTAAAATCTATCCCTCTTCCAGGGCAAAAACAACGATTCGATCTTTCCCCCTCCTGTTTTAGGAGGGGGATAAAAGGGGGTGGTGAAAACAAGGCGGAGGCAATGATCAACCTTTCGAAGCCTACCATTTTTCACCCACCATCCCTAAGCCCGAAGTAAGGTTAGGCTTATCAAATATATTCCTCTCAGTGAAGAAGTGCCTTGGAGTTGAACCACTCCGTGGTTCTCGGGTTTGGGGGTGCTGCCCCAATTACCCGGGTGTCATGGTCAGTTTTCTGGTTTGCTAACAATTTAGTCGTTTGGAAGAAGCGTGGAAGAAAAACGAAAAACACAAAAGCGTAATCCTTGATAAATATGCATTTGAATTAAAATCCGATGGCGTAGCAAGTTAGATCATTGGCATACTTTTCAATCACATTGTCTCTTTTGGATCAATTTTTGATAATAAAAAATTTAATAATTACAATTTTCACCTGAATACATATAAATGTCAAATAATATTTTAAAATTAATCCTTAATGGATAATAAGCAACAAAAGAAAGTAATCAGAAAAGTTGTCGAGCTGAACCAAGAATTAGAAAACTATTTCAGAAATACGGTAATACCCCAGTTGTTTGTGGATTCCGATTTAATTCTCCGGAAATTCACCCCTCCAGCGATGAAACATTTTCGATTGACCGATTCTGATATTGGCAGGCCAATCAGTGAGGCAACCAATAGGATCAGGTTTCCCACAATCATAGATAACATACAGGAGGTAATTGAATCCAATCAGGATTTGGAAAAGGAAATTCAGACCACGGACCTTAAATGGTACCAGATGAATATACTTCCCTATATTGTACAAGAAAGCGCCAAGACAAATGGTGTGATCATCACCTTTATAGATATATCCCCTCGTATTGAAATCCTCAAACAATATGAGAGGCTTAACAAGAATCACGAAACAGTCATTTTTGCGCTGTCCCACGACCTAAAAGGCCCAATAGGAAATATCAATGGCTTAATATACCTGTTAAGGAATAACCCAGAAAATGATAGCATTGATTCAGATACACTGTTGGAATCGTTGAGCGTATCTGTGGGGAAGTTAATGAAAACTATAGAAGACCTCACCGAAAGCATTAAGGACAATTCAGACCTGCCTTTGGATGCCGAGCGGGTAAACATTCAGCATATAGTGGAAGATGTTAGGATTGGCTTAAGCGATCAAATATTTAAATCCAAAGCAAAAATCAATGCTGATTACCAAGTGACGGAATTTAACCTTTCCCGAAAACATATCAGAAGTATTGTTTATAACCTTATCAACAATGCCATCAAATTCAGTGAAAGGAATGGCGAGCCAGAAATTTGGATCACAACCGAAGACAAAAATGATAGCCTCCTCCTGACTGTACGTGATAATGGGCCGGGGATAAAAAGGGAAAACCACGAGATGATCTTTTTACCACGAATGAGATTAAACAAAGATGTAGAAGGTACCGGGACAGGACTATTTATCGTGAAAAGAATGGTGGAAGAACTGGGAGGAAAAATTGAGGTAGAAAGTACCCCGGGTAAAGGATCTATTTTCAGGGTTTTTTTCAGAAAGGAGCCCGCCAGTTCGGAAAAACCAATGAAACTACCCAAAATAGCATACACCTGACAAAGGGAACATCCCCATTTGTAGCCCCTCTTCGTGATGGAAAAGCGGATTGGGAGAAATCAACACCATCACTCTACTTTCCAGGTGATTTCCACCTTCTGCCTGCCCCACTCTCTGGCAAGCCCCACATTTTCGCCCATATAGATGTCAATCTTCTTGGTCCAGCGCCTGTTCATTTTATCCAGCACCTTGTATTTTCCAGGTAGGCCCTTTATGCTCACTTCGGCACCGTGTTCGATTCCCTCTTCTGCCAGCAAATCCCTGGAAACCGCGATGGCTTTCATCCCAGGCTCCAGTTTGTCTCCCCAGGCGGTAGTCGTAGGGTCTCCTTTTTTGGTCTGATTTTCCACTGAATTATAGGCAGTAGCTGTTACCTCCATGGTTTTGGTTTCGGCACAAGATGCCAGAAATAGGAGGGGCAGGATGCATATAAGATATAAATTATTGATAAAATGATTCATGAGTTGTCGCATGTTGTTAGCAAGCATTCCGGGAATTGGCAGAACAAACCGTTTCAATTATTATGGAAGGCAGGAAGGGTAGAGAGAAAGCCAAAGACCTCTATTGTTTTTTAGGTGTGGTAAAGAGAAAGTTTAAAGTATTGATTGCCTTACGGTTATGTAACCGAAAAATAAAGCCTTTGGTTCATGCTGGCAGGATATGTTAGTATATAGACGGCATCCCAATCCCTTAATAAAAATTACTTTTTGCTTGCGGATGCTTGTTTTTTGAGCCAATCTGCTGTCTCTTTAAGGTATGCTTCGCGATTGGAGCCGCTCATGGATAATGCGACTTGAATAGACTGAAGAAACGTTTCTATCCTCTCGGCTTTTACCTCATCGGACGCGATTTTAGTGAGGATGGTTTTTTCGAGTTCCTTAAGCATAAGAGTACCACCACCAGCCATAAGGCCCACGAGCGACGAGAGCGTCCCAAGAACACCACTTTCCCTAAATAACGCAAGATAAGCTCCTATTGCAATGAGAAGAAAAGTGAATATGATCCCACTGACACGAAGACGCATGGCTGTTTCCGCACGCCGTTCACCACGCTCAATCGTGTTTGTAAGTTTTACCTGGCTACGCTCGAACATTTCCTGACTTCGGCGGAGGAAGGCCTCTTGGGCGGCAAGCTCCAAAGAGGCCTGCTGTGTGATCGTTTTCGGTGGCAATAAGGGTTCAGGCACTTTTTCGGAACCCTCCCCTCTTAGAAGGTCAGGCTGTGAAGTTGTCGGTTCGATAGGGGAGGGGGTTGACGAAAGTGCTTCTTTTCCTTTTGAGTTCTGGCCATCGGCAATAGCATGTTTATTAGCTTCGCGGGCGGCTTGCGCAATAAGCTCCTCCGGTGTTTCGAAATACTGAAGAAGCATCTTCTCAAACTCCTCAATCCATTGCGCTAATGGTGGCACCAATTTGGCAGTCCAATTAAGTATTATGAGAAATAACTTTTTATTTGGATTTGGACTAGCATAACCTCTTCCTAACGACTTTGGCATGACAAGTGGCATAACTACTAAATAGGCTGCCAATTTGCAGTCTATCACTCGTTACCGTTTTGATTGAAAATTGATTTTTAACTTTTTATTGAAAATATCGTTTTTGGCTTATATTAACCGTGTTTTTAGTTAATTTATGATCTTAAGTTATGAAAAATAAAAATAAACGAAATAAAATCCAAGAAAAATTTTTTTGGTAGGATAAAGATCCAAACCAGTTCGACATGACAACCGCGGTACAGAATAGCCTTGTTTGTTGGATCATAGCATATCTCGTTTACTTTAGTGAAAAGCAACTGATTTTGTTGTCTAGTTTAGCGAACGCAATTTCCATGTCCGGAGGTTACCTCGGTGTCAATATTAGGGGGCATGTAAGTTGGCACCTCTACTGGTTTCAGGTATTCGATGCATTGTCATTTGGAGATGTGATATCCTCCTTGATCAAAACCTTCTTCTTTGGGTTTGCTATTGGAATAGTAGGTTGCTAAAAGGGTTTTACCTTAGCAAAGGGAACAGAGGGAGTTGGCAGATCAGTATCCATAGCTGTTCATGAGACGAATTGTTTAGGTTGACTTAAAGTAGGAAGGAGACAGTCTTGAAGAAACGACTGAGATCCTCTATGAAAATACCACAAAGCTGAATGCAAATGAAATCCATTGGGGACTACTTTCAGATTCTATATTGATGAGGGATATCAGGGTTGCGGTAAGCAAACTCAAACTTGCCGCTTCCAAAGCAGTCGCTATGGCAGATACAGGGAATCAATTCTTGGCCGACATGATGGAAGGGAAGGGGGTGGTCCAAAAACTGTTTACAGATACTGAGCTTGCTGATAAATTATCGTATTCCATTGAAAGAATTAGCGAATCCGGCAATCAGGCTGCGGGAATTGTCAGTCAAATCGATACGCTAATTGATAGTCTGGAAGCAGGGGAGGGAACAATCGGGTTACTGCTTAAAGTACCTTCATTCCGAGAAGAACTTTCAAACAGCAGACTGAATCTGGTGATGAGTACAGAGAGGTTCAATGAGAATTTGGAGGCTATGAGAAGAAACTTTTTGTTTAGGAGACTTGAGAAGGAAAGGGGTAGGGAACCTGAATAACAACAAAAGGTTTTAATCGACCCTATAGTAAAGGAAATAAATCTGTCGTCAATTTTTAAAAAGGTACCTTAACATAATTCGTAAAAAACCGTACATTAAAAAAGTCATTTTCCTCTTCCCTAAATACACTGTTTTATGATCAAAATAGGATTAATTGGTTGTGGTATGATTGCGGAATATGGACATATACCAGCAATACAAAAAGTAACAGGGTTACAACTTTATGCCCTTTATGACCGAGACTTTGCTAGGGCTACCCACCTGCAACACCAATTTCATATCCCTCATGCATACCCAACGGAAGATGCTTTTTTTTCGTCGGGTATTGATGCGGTTGTGATTTGCACACCGGCTCCCATTCACTTTAAAAATGTAATGGATGCAGCCAAGTATGGCAAGCATGTATTATGCGAAAAGCCCCTGGGCATGAATGTGGAAGAAATGCTGGAAATGGAAAAAGTGATGAAAGAAGCCGGGTTAATGTTGTTTACGGGCTTCAATTACAGGTTCAGCCAAAGCGCCAAGGATATCCACTGGCTAGTGAAAGAAAAGGCAATTGGAGAGGTTAGGCTATTACGTCTTGTTTATAACTGGCACCTACACGGGAAGTGGCATTGGAACGAAAATGGAGAAAGAGTG
Organism: Pleomorphovibrio marinus; assembly: GCF_003347495.1. Classification (GTDB taxonomy): domain Bacteria; phylum Bacteroidota; class Bacteroidia; order Cytophagales; family Cyclobacteriaceae; genus Pleomorphovibrio; species Pleomorphovibrio marinus. Next base: position 239,388 of record NZ_QCXY01000005.1, on the reverse strand, counting down.
GATACCTCGCTGCGCGTCGGAAGGATGGAGGAAGGGGGACCTATGGTTGATTGCGGGGTTCATCAGATCGACCTGGCCCGTTGGTGGTTAAATTCCGAAGTAGAGTGGCAGCATGGAATAGGTGTCTGGCTTGATAACTACGAAGCTCCCGACCACATGTACCTTCACATGGCCCACAGTTGCGGAGCGCATACCATGGTGGAGATGAGCTTTTCTTACAACACTACCTCCAAAGAACCCCGCACCCACTTTCAATATGAAATAATCGGCACCGATGGAGTGATAAGGTACAACAGAGAAGAGCATTCCTTTGAGCTTAGAAACTCCCATGGCACCCAACATCTGCCCTGGCATCCCGAAAAGAGTTTTACAGGGATGTATGTTGAGCTGTTGAAAGCTTTGCAAAATGGTACGCCCGGAGACATGCCAACGGCAGAGGATGGCATCAGGGCAACAAAAATAGCCAAGGCCGCAACTGACCAGGCAATCAGGGAGCGAGATAAGCCCAGTAAAGGGTGTCCTTCTACCAAAGTTAGGGCTGAGCAGGGTAGGCTTCACAAGGAGGAAGTTCCTATGGATTTTCTAGAGGAGATAGAAGAATATAAAGGGGAGGGTAAGTAAGCAATAGCCAGCACAGCGTTTAAAACAGTTCCTACTTACAATCAAGATATATTGGAAGTAGAATTTAAAAAAGTGGTTAAGTCGTATGCAGCACTTTTTGAAAGATTTGAACTAAAAATGTACTCCCTGCTATGAAATTTGGCCTTGACAATTCAACCCTTCAAAAAATTCAAGTTGTGTTTGAGAAGTACCGGGAAATAGAAGAGGTCCTAACCTATGGCTCCAGGGCCAAAGGAAATTACCGTGAGGGTTCTGATATTGATATTGCATTAAAAGGTGAAAAATTAACCCATAACCTGCTTTCTTCCATTGAGCAGGACATTGATGAACTGAACACGCCTTATCTGTTTGATATTTCCATTTATCACCTGCTCAAGTCCCCATCTTTGGTTGGTCATATTGAACGGGTGGGGAAAGTTTTTTATAAGCATAAAGAAAAAGTCTGAACTGTAAATGGCAGCTATTCCACTATTATAAGGCTATCCCACTTCTCAAACAGCACATCACTGGTGCGTCCGCTGGAGGCTTTGAAACCTGAAACCGTTCCGTCTTCATTCCGCACAAAGTGAACCGATGTAAGAGGAAATTCCGAGCTGAAGAAATCCTTAGCTCCGGGTCTTGGCTGATCTGATAGTTCCTCAGGAACAGTGTGCTATCTTTCATCACAACAGTGTATAGCGTTTCGATCTCCTCCCTGTAAAACCGTCCTACATATTCCGACATTTGGTCTGTTTCTAATTTACACTCGATCTTCCTTGCGATATGGTTTCCGTTTCCGAACTATGCTCGATATAAAATCCAAATCCCCCGATAGGAATCAGCCCATTCCATAAAATAGAACTCCAAAACCCCCGGCTTTAGCCCATAAAATTGCAGCCATCATTGTTTAATAAATGTCTTTAAACTAGATACCGAGACCTCACTTTGGGGTTTGAAATCATCCGAATTCATATAATTCTCTAAACTTACCCTTAGCTGTTTGGCCACCAAACGCTTATCCAGATCAGTAGCCAAGTCAATGGACGAAAAAATCAGCCTTCCTTCACCTACCTTTGCCTCAAACAAGGTGCTCAGTGACCGGTTGGTTACGAAATTGTCCACCCCCCGAATCAATGGAGTCACTTCATATGATTATATTAGCGAGAGTCCTCGGAAACAAGTTCCCTGAAACAAGTTCAGGAAAGCCTAGGGCAGGCTTCCCCGACCTGCGGTAGGGGGCAGGCTACCTGCTGACGGTTTACCTGCCGAAGGCATGGCAGTCAGGTATAACCGCTGAAAAGAAATTATAAACACATGAAAAAAGCTAGTAAAACCCAGAAGCCTGAAAAATTTTCTAAGGTTGTTGTAATAGGTACATCGGCAGGAGGGCTTTTCGCAATAAAAAAACTAATCAGTCAATTGCGAAATGACTTCCCGCTTCCGATATTGGTTGTCCATCATGTTTCTCCTGATGCTACAGGAAATGTATTCTTAGATGAGCTAAATGCGTTAAATACCGTAAAATGTCAGCATGCAAAATCCGGGAATAACTTGAAATCCGGGCATTTATATATGGCACCATCAGACCATCACCTGATGATTGGAGAAGACTTAAAAATACTGGTGACCAAAGGAGCACAGGAAAACAGGTATCGTCCTGCAATTGATCCGTTGTTTCGATCCGCGGCGGTAAGGTTTGGAACTGGTGTTATCGGGATATTACTGACGGGTTATCTTGATGATGGAACGGCAGGAATGAAAGCCATTAAAAGCTGTGGAGGAACTTGTATTGTGCAGGACCCTGATGAAGCTGATTATCCGGCTATGCCAAAAAATGCCTTGAATAATGTAAAGGTAGATTATTGTCTGCCTATATCTGAAATAGGCCCCTTGCTTTACCAGCTTATTCAACAGAAATTGCGAAAAAGCATGCCTGTTCCGAAAGATGTTACAATAGAGGCTAAAATTGCCGAACGGGTTTTAAGCGATTTGTCTTCAGTTAATAAACTGGGCGATCAGGTTCCCTTTAACTGTCCGGGTTGTGGTGGTGTTTTATGGAAAGTGAAAAAGGACAGCAGCTCACGGTTTCGTTGCCATACCGGGCACGCATACACGGAAGCTTCCCTTTTGGCTGAACAGACAAAAAAAATCGAAGAAACTATGTGGACTGCATTGCGGATGTTTGAGGAACGTAAGAATTTGCTGACTGAAATGGCACAGGGAAAAAAAGGTGTTGGTTCTCGATCAGCCATTGAAAGGGCAAAAATGTCCCAGGTTCATATTGACCGGATAAGAGCAATCCTGAATACAACGAATAATGAAGGTGAGGAGGAGATACCAAGCTGACGAAAAGGCTGAAATTAAAAATTTTAAAAGAAACTGACTTTCTTCAGTCTTTATCCACCTTCACATCCTTGAACATAAAGGGATTTTCGCTAATTCTCAATGGCTTGCCGCTCTCAGTGGTCACATTCCTGAGAATGACTTCCTTGGTTCTGATATAGGGGAATTTCTCCTCGTAGGAATCGTCTTTCATATCCGGATTGAAATTCCCGAAAATGGCTGGCCCTTGGTAGTCTTCGGGATGATTGGAGTCATCGATATGGAGAGATTGTATGGTGATCCTTTCCGGCATGTAGCTAGTGTACCCAAAATCATGTTGCCCTTTATTGGAACCGTTGATCAAGGTGGCACTCGTCGTTTTGCCAGCAGCAGGTACGAATTTACAGTTCCGGATAACGATTTCACCTTGCCAAGTGCTACCATAGTCCGAGCGCAGGTTGATAAGGCTTCTTCCATAAACGGTGGACCCCTCCAAGGTAAACGTTCCACTCCCAATGGCATTTATTCCCTGATGCCCCAAGGTGGAGTTACGGATGGTGGCATTGGCAACCCCCATGTGGGCATCAAACCTTGAAAACGTGCATTGATCTAACAGCAGGTTTTTGCAGTAGTTGGAACCCATGATTCCCCAGTAATCACTGTCATTGATGTCGTTTGTCTGGCTGCTGTTTACAAATGACACATTGAGAGCCCGGCTAAGGGAAATGTCATAGCTGCCCATGGAGACGGGAACCCCAGCTGAACCTATGGTCCTATACGTTTTGCGTCCGGTAAGGACGGAATTCTGTACTGTCACATAAGCACAGTCGCTAATGGAGAGAAACCCCCCATAAGGCGCCCCATGCTCTCCTTCACCGGTGACATGGTGTTCCACCCCATCCACAAGTACATTGGAACGCCTGATCGCAATACCTCTGCTGTAATACGTGTACTTTGATTCGGCCTTGTTGGCGATGGTGGTAAAATGCCCTCCCGTAAGGGTCAAAGTTTTTTCATCAAGGGGGAGGGCGCTGATATCCGTAATTTCATCAAAGTCCCAAATGATTGGGGCGTCGCCATCCACATTGCCGTCCTTGTCTGCGATGAACACATCTGTTTGAGAGGATCCCTTATTTTGGTTTGGGCCAAAGCGAATATACCGTTTCACATTGGAATTGGTAACGGAAATAAGGCATGGACCCGGCAGGGATACCTCGATTTTCTCTTGGTTCCTCTTAAGGGAAGTAACCCCTTCAAGCTCGAAGGATTGCTTACTGGAACTCACCAGAAAAACGGGTGAGCTACGGTTTTCAACTTCCGTATCGTCAATGATAAAGAAGGCTTTACCAAAATCGGTGTCGGTCTTTATGACGGCCGTGCGGTCCTTCCCTCCAATAAAATACGAGGCACCCTCCTTGGCTTTCACGGGGAGGCCTTCTTGGTTGGCGTAGGCATGCGCCGCAGCGATGGCGTCGATATCATCTGTTTTGCCGTCACCTTTGGCGCCGAATTCACCATAGTGAACTACCCCACTTGTTTTAAATTTTTCGGCATCCTTGTTGGACACATTGATAACAAGTTTTCCGCCTTCATCGGTGCTTACCTGGGTTTTTTGACTGTTGAGGGTTATCTCTACATTTTCATTCGGGTTGTTTTCTTGTCCCTGAACCCTTCCTAAAACCCCAATAAATACAATGAAAAATATAAACCAGTAGTTCATTCCTCTTCGTGTCAATTCCGTCATGCTTGATGTCATTTCCTATAAATTTTTAATCCAATTCCTACTAAATCCCTAAGGAAGGAGCCGTGTTCTTTTTTCAAAGGGTAAGCTAGCCGTTTTCACCGATCCTGGCAAGGGGAATTCTATTGGAGGTAGTAATAACTAGGGTTGTGGTTCATTGCCAGTTTCATTGCCGTGAAAGTTCAGAAAACACCTATGGATACTGCTTTCTCAGCAATGGTAAATGGATCCACCTGTCCAACAGTAGTTGTTGGGACACCCCACCCATTATAACCAATGATTATGAAGGGACCTGGAAAATGGATGGAGATATGCTTACATTTTCAGCCGACTTTTGGAGAGGTTCGCCAACTCAGGGATGCAAATTCACGAGTACTTCGGGAAATACCTTAGAAGTAGAGGTGATTTGCAGGGATTTGCAAATGAGGGAAGGACCTATCAAAGGGAACACTTTAGGTAAGCACCTTCTTGTTTTTATATTATTAAAGATGAGCTGAGTAGTATAGGTAGAGCTAGTTATCTTATCCGAAAAAATGATAGCATTTTTCAGGATGCTTACCTTTATGGATTTGAAATAAAAGATAGGAATGTTTTTATAGGGTTGAGAAAATACATTGGAGTCCCACCCAAATTGTTTTGAATTTGAATCCTTCAAATTCTAGGAAGGTACTTTATATAGAAAGGTTGATTATTTCCTTGGGAATTATCTATTTTAGAAGTTTGAAATATAGTTGTCAGTAACAGGTATTAATAAGATGAGTAAAAAAGATTTGCCCAAAAAGAAAAATGCAAGGAGGGATTTCCTCAAAACATCCACCACCGCCCTGGCCGGATTTTACATAGTTCCTAGGCATGTATTGGGAGGCCCGGGTTTCAAGGCTCCCAGTGACAAGTTGGTAATTGCCGGTATAGGAGTAGGGGGGAAGGGATATAGTGATATCAAAAATTTCTACGAAAGTGGGAATGCAGAGATCGCGGTCCTCTGTGATGTGGATGACGAACGTGCCAAGCGCAGTAGAGAGGACTATCCCAAAGCCAAATACTACCGGGACTACCGGGAGATGTTGGACAAGGAACATAAAGGCATAGACGCGGTATCGGTGTCAGGCCCTGACCATAACCATGCCGTGCAGGCATTGGCGGCCATGCAGCTAGGCAAACATGTGTATGTGCAGAAACCCCTCACCAAGGACATCTATGAGGCCCGGATGATGACTGAGGCAGCTGATAAATACAAACTGGTTACTCAAATGGGAAACCAGGGAGCATCTGGGGAAGGGGTCAGAAAAATGATGGAATGGTACAAAGCCGGCATCATTGGAGAAGCCACCAGGGTTTGGACCTGGACGGATAGGCCCGTGTGGCCACAGGGTGTGCCCTGGCCTGAATCCAAAGCCAAAAAAGCCCCCAAACATTTTGATTGGGATCTTTGGTTGGGAACAGCCCCCAAAAAACCATATACAGAAAACATACATCCTTTCAACTGGAGAGGTTGGTGGGATTATGGTACCGGGGCACTGGGGGATATGGCTTGCCATATCATGGAGCCAGCTTACAGGGTCTTGGACCTGGGATATCCTACAGAGGCGGAATGTAGCGTAGGGTCTGTGTATGTGGATGAATTTAAGCGGGGCTATTTTCCGGAGAGTTGTCCTCCTTCCTCTCATATTACACTGAGGTTTGACAGGCCGAATGGCAGTAAGTTGACCTTCCATTGGATGGATGGTGGCATCAAACCCACCCGGCCTGAGGAATTGGGACCTGATGAACCTATGGGGGATGGAGGCAATGGGGTAATTATAGAAGGCACTCGTGGAAAAATGATGTGTGATACTTATGGAAGAAACCCCAGGCTTTTGCCTTCTTCCCTAAATGAAAGCATTAGTGTTCCAGAGAGCTTGCCTCGTGTAGAAGGTGGAATTCCCGGCCATTATGCTCAATGGGTCAACGCCTGTATCGCAGGCCATGGCAGCAAAGAATACCATGAGCTAAGCTCTCCTTTCTCCATTGCCGGACCACTTACCGAAACGGTGCTGATGGGGAATTTGGCCATAAGAAGCTATGACTACAGAGAGGAAAGGGCCGATGGAAAAGGCTACAACTACCCTGGTAGGGACATCAAGCTACTATGGGACGGCAAAAACATGAAAATCACGAACTTCGAACCTGCCAACCAATTTATAAAGCGGGAATACCCTGTGGGTTTTGAACTTCCTAAGGTATAAACGTCAATAAAAAGGGGCAATTAGCCCCTTTTTTTATTTCACCCCGCTTCGGGCAATTTCCAAATCAGCTTTCACCTCATCCAGATAGTTTTTCCAGTGAAATTTTCTACCCTTTGGCTGAGCCCTATTGTTGTGGACTAAGGGCATTTCCAGATAGAGGGGTTCTGTGAGGGCAATGATTTTTTCCCAGTGGTCAACGCCCTTTTCAAGGTGCTCAAGGGCTTGCTCTTGGTAACTTGCATCTTGGTTATCCCAAAAAGTGGCCAAAGCAACCCCACCCCTAATCTTTTCGGAAAGGTATAGGCCCAGGTAAGACCATATCTCCACGTCTCCCACCTCATAGGTGAGGGATAGATTAGCACCTCCTTGAATCCCCTCCACCCATTCAAGTGCCTGATTGGCCTCATCCTCCAGTTGGTCGGCCAGTTGCAGTGGTAATAGCTCGTGGTCTTCGAAGGTCTCTCCGGCAGCCAATCTGGAAATATAATCCTTGATGGAAACAAAATCGGGGTCAGTAGGCTTGCGGTTGATTAATTCCTCCACCGTAATCAGGTTGGTGACATTATCGGGATCAATGGAAAGAAACCCCTCACTATACAAGGTATAATCCCAAGCCACATCCCATAGGGAAGCTAGACGTAGAGGGACCTTAGAAGCTAACTGATAGGCTTGGAATAGCGACTCCCCTTTCTCTTCTCCGTATTTTTGGGAGAATCGGGAAATAAATACCCCGTCATCGGTGGAGGGATCATAAAGTAACCTTCCCCAGGTTTGGTAAAATAGCCATTGCCGTTCAAAAGCATATTCCCAGTCCCTTTCCCCCTCCATCCTGGTAAAATAATCCACCGCGGGGATATAGCATTCAGAACCTACATAATAGCCAGCCACATATTCAGGGGTGTTCCTTTCAATATGCTCCCGGATAAAATCGGTTTGTCCCCACCTTAGGGCAAAGAAATCCTCATTTCTCATCATCCAGGTCATCTTATAATTTTCTGGAACGGGATTCCAATAGGTATCCGAAAGTGGGCCACCATGTACCTTTACCAGTTTAGGAGTACTGTGGGCATGAGACCAGTTAAACTTTGCTTCCACATAAATGGGCTTTTCCACACCTTCTAGGGTGTCCAGAGCTGCCCGGGTAAGTACCTCTGTGCTTTTGTCTGTGGAGCCTCCGGATCCCAGATCAGCCGAAAAAGGGGCCCTGTGTATTAGCTTTACTGGCCGATCTGCGGCTTGCATGCCTGCAATCACCGTTTCAAGCACCCATTCTTCGCGTTCTGCCGGAGTCATACCTCCCATTCCCTCTCCCAAACTGATGCCCAGTCCCGTCAAATCGGGGTACTCTTCCAATACCTGCTGTACCACCTCACGGGTGTAGTCCTTGATGATGCTACTGGTGTCTCCGTCAGAAAAATACTGCCCATCGATACTGTATTCAGCCACCCCATGAGCCTCTGCAAATTCCGGGGAAACGAAAATATTCCAGTTTACCAGGTAGGTCTCTATTCCCCGCTGTTTTGCCATGCGAAAAAGCGCGTTCCAAAACTGCCTCCATTCCTCCAGCTCAGAATCTGAAAATCCAGTGGCCTCAGGGTAATTGGTAGAGCGTGTGAGGTAATTGAAAGGATGTAAGTTCCATAGCGTAAGTACATTAAATCTGTTTTCAGCCATCATATCCAAAAATTTTTCCCAGAAAGCCAAGTCCCTTACCGTATCGTGATGGAGCTGTAGGGCCTCACTTCTGCGGTAAGAATCCCAGGGTAGGTTAAATTTAATAGCCCTAAAGGGGACATTTGCTTGGGTGGAATGGGAGGTTATATCCTTGAGGGAAGTGCCAAATTCCAGTTGTTCTTTTATATGATAAATGCCGTATAGAAGTCCATTGGAATCATTTCCTTTAACCCGAATTTCCCGGTCCGAAATACTCAGTTGGTAGCCTTCATCGGTGATTTCTTCACTATCCAAATTCAACCTTATGAAAGTTCCTGCCTTAGGCGCATCCACTACCACGTATCCGTGTTCTTCTAAAGTTCTCTCCAACACTTTTTTGGGAAACTCCTTTCCAGCCAACCCTTCTTCCAATAGTATGGCGACTTTGTCCTCCTTGCTACAGGCAAAAAAGATAAGGAAAGAAAAAATGATAGAGGCATGGGTTTTCCAAAATTGTTGATGGGACATAATGATCAGGGGCTTATTGTGGGATTATTATCCTAACAATATAGCAAAAAATGTCGGCATAGGAAAAAACCTACTCGATCTGTTTGATAAAGGCCAGCAAGTCGGCCATTTCCTGTTGACTGATCTGCTGCTCCCATCCTCCGGGCATGGCTGAGGCAGCCGATACATTCAGCTCCAGTATATCCTTTCTGGCCAAGGTGGTGGTTTGTCCTCCCACTTGTTTAAGTTCAATTGCCACAGGGGTTTCCGCATGGATAAGCCCTTGGTGAGATGCACCATCTTGCATTTTCACCATCCACAAGTCATACCCATCTGCAATGGACAAGTCGGGGTCCAGGATGTCGCTGAGTAGATTGATTTTTTGCCTATTTCTTAGGGAGGCCAAATCTGGACCGAAAGCGATGCCTCGATCTTTTCCCATTTGATGACAAACCGCACAATTTCTGTCATAGACTTTTTCCCCTTTGGAAATTGACCCTTTAAGGGAGAGTACCTGTTGGTATTCGGCAATGGCAGCTTCCCTGGCTTCCTCCTGCCCGGCCAATAATTCCCTGGCCCTGGATTTGAGGTCCTGGTCTTTTTGGTTCATCAGCCTTACCGATCTTGGCCACCCCAAATGTGATGCCTGGAGAGGCCCGTTTTCTAGGTTGTCTAAAATCAAAAGAATCCCCTCCCTATTGGCTAGCCACCTGTCCAGAGCCGCCTCCCGGATAGGAGGGGTAAGTGTGTTCCATTTGTTCAATAAATAGCTGGACCAGCCCTTTGAAGCACCTTTATCTAAGGTTTGCAGTACAGCGAGTTGTAGGGGTAGGGGGGAATTGGGGTTGATCCAGGTCAGCAATGTGTCCTGAACACCCCGGAGAAAGTCACCCTCTAGCAATCGGATAAAAAGAGCACGTTCTTCTCCGGATTTTTGCTGATCGCTGGCTGCGATAAAGGCTTTCTTCTGGTAAGCCTCAGATAGCTTTCCCCCTGATTTCAAGAAAAGGGAATGACAGGCTTCCCGGATAGGGATTTCCCGATCAGAGAAAGCCAATTCCAGGAGTTTTTCTTTATCTGCCTCTTTGAGTGTATTGGCTAAAAACGCAGTAGATGCAGTTTCAGCCAATCCCTGTAACAATTTGCCCTGCCATAAACGATCCTTTTCGGAAGTAGGGGGAGTCGTTGCCAGGTGGATGGCCTCTTTGCTTTCCTTTTCCACCTTTCGGAGCCCTACCATCTTACCCACTTTCTGGGCCAGGGAAGCAGAGGCTTCGGGATGTTCCTCGGCTGATTTTCTTATAAGCTCCAAATAAGCAGAGGGGTCTGAATGCTTCGCACTGAGTGCGGCAATATGCACCCATTCTTCTTCCAAATCTCTCTTCAGTAGTTCAAGCCTGATCTCTTTTGCAATTTCCCCATTCTCAAATCCAAGGGTATTCACCAATTGAAACCGTACTTTAGGGTCAGGGTCTTGAGCCATGGACATAAGTTGTTGTACCAAATCGGGGAATTTATCCCTATGGGTTTCTATCAACTTTATGATATTTACCCTGACTCCGGGATGCTTATCGTGAAGTGCTCCCTCAAGGATTTCGGGGTTTAATTTGCCCAAACCTTCCAATGTCCAAAGTGCATGAACCCTGCTGATTGGGTCGTTCTCCTGACTGGCTAGAGCCATTAGCGTTTCCAATGCTTCCTCATCCTTTCGGTCCACCAGGAGCCGCTGGGCGTTTTGCCTCCACCAGCTATTGGCATGTCCCAGCATTTCGGCGAGTTCCCGGCTGCTTAGTTGGCTGATGTTGGGTTTTGAGGTTGCTTTTTTTTCGCCCTTTGGAGTGATTTTATAGATTCTTCCTTTGTCAGCACCATTGTAGAGTCCTCCTGCCTCCACTATTTCATCCGCCATCCATTCCGGATGCTCAATGTATTGTCGGTAATAATCCACCACATAAAGGGCACCATCAGGTCCCACGTAAAAATTCACGGGCCTGAACCAGGAATCCCTGGAGGCTAAAAATTCCTTGTCCTCAAAAAGGCGGCTTGCCGTAAAGGTGGCTCCATTCTCCGAAAGTATATCCACATGCACCAGGTTGCTTACCGGTTCGGCAACGAAAACGGCACCCTCATAAGGTTCGGGAAAACTTCCTCCCAAATAGGTGAGCGGCCCACAGGCCGAAGTCATTACCCCAATGTCGGTTAGCAACTGATGTTCGGGATTATCGGTGATGCTAAAGACTTCTGCGGCATTTCCATGGTCGGATATGGATTGAGTAGTGCCGGAAATAGGAAAATGGGGGTTACGGTCCAGGTATTCCGCCTTGAACACCTCGTGTATAATATGGTTATTGTTGTTGACCAGAAAGCGTTGCCCAAAGGCATCCCAGGTATGGCCAAACTGGGTTCTGCTGGATAGCAGTTCCAGGGCCTTGTGATCGGGCTTCAGCCTAATGCCTCTGCCTCCTGCATTAACGGGGAGCTTGGGACCCTCTGGAAAATCCGGGAAATGAACCTCTGAACCCGTGTCTCCAAATAGGTCTGCGTATTGAATGGTGGTGACTGCTGGTTCGTGCCCTAGGTAGATCCAGTTGTCCATAGCTAACCTGGGGCTATTAACATTATGCTGGGGGTTTGATCTGGCAAACCCACTTAATACAGGGGTCCGAATATCCGCTTTACCATCCCCATTGCTGTCCTCCAAATACAAGAGGTGGGGAGGGTCGGTGACCAGCACCCCTTTTTTCCATCGGGTAATGCCCGTGGGAAGTACCAGGTTGTCTGCAAACACCCCATGCCGGTCATAGTCGCCATCCCCATTACTGTCTTCCAAAAGGATTATTTTTCCACTTCCACTGACATCCATGGGGTACCCATGCATTTCCACCACAAACATGCGTCCTTCTTCGTCTATGATCATGTCCACCGGGTCAGATATTATCGGTTCTGACACCACAAGGGAGATTTCAAACCCTTCGGCGAGCTGAAAGGAATTTATGGCGGCTTCAAGGGTTAAGTCCTTATCGCCGGATTTACAAGCCGACCAGGTTAGCGCAAGGCATGTACTGAATAAGAGAGGAAACCTGGAATAGGACATGTTGGTGAATTTTTCCCACTAGTATAAGGGATTAATTTCAAACACCTGTGCCTTTGGTGGAAAATTATCATGGAAATTCGCTCGTCTGGCAACAACATAAAGAACTCCAATATAAATAAGAGGTAATGAAGAATCTGGGGAAAAGGAATTTTGGGTGGTTCACTTCAATAGGTGAGCCTTGTTGATATTTACTTTTTAATAAATAACCACAATCCTCCTTCCAAACACTTCACTTGTGGGATATTGTAATATCGGAGGCAGTTGAAGGGTTTCAGCTCGATTTGACGGAGATCTTTGTGCATATTCATTAGGAGAAACAAAAAAGGCAACGGAATTCCGCTGCCTTTTTTGTTTTATATAAAATGCCTTTAGCATTTTCTGTTTTTCTTAGCAAAAGTTCCATCCCCTCCATCTCCAATCCTTCATCTATCACCTACATATTCTTCACCTCACTCACTAACCCGGTAAGTACCTTTTTGGCATCACCAAAGAGCATCCTGGTCTTTGCGTCGAAGAAGAGGGCATTCTGAATACCGGCATAACCGGAGCTCATACTTCTTTTGATCACTATTACATTGGTGGCCTTGTTTACTTCTAGAATGGGCATTCCGTAGATAGGACTGGAAGGGTCGTCGTTTGCTGCGGGGTTTACCACGTCGTTCGCACCGATTACCATTACCACGTCTGTATTGGGAAGCTTCTCATTCATGTCGTCCATTTCAATGAGCTTGTCATAGGACACGTCGGATTCCGCCAGCAACACGTTCATGTGTCCGGGCATCCTGCCTGCCACTGGGTGAATGCCATAGAGTACCTCAACCCCTTTTTCTTCAAGGATTTTTTCCAGGTCATGCACCGCATGCTGGGCCTGCGCCACAGCCAATCCATATCCAGGCACCACCACCACTCGCTTGGCATAAGCCAGTAGGATGGAGGTATCGTAGGCATTGATTTCCTTGGCCACCTGTTCGCCATCCTCTCCTGAACCTGCGCCGCCAGCGGCCGATCCAAAGGAGGTAAAGAGAACATTTGCCACAGATCGATTCATGGCCTTGGCCATCAAAAGGGTAAGCAAAAGACCTGCTGAGCCCACCAATATTCCACCCATCAACATCACCTTGTTGTTATACAATAAGCCAGTGGTGGCTGCTGTGACACCAGTCAGGGAGTTAAGCAAGGAAATCACCACGGGCATGTCCGCACCACCAATAGGATACACAAATGCCAGTCCATAGATCAGGGAGATCACTACCACCACATACACCAGTACGGGTTGCGGTTCTCCGGATGTGATGATATAAACGGCCAATGCCACCGCTACTGCAAGCATTAGAAAAGCCAAAATCTTGTTGATCCGTATATCTTTGATGACCCCTTCCAGTTTCCCCATTGCGATTAGGGATCCTGAGAAACTGATAGAACCAATCACGAGGCTGGCCATCAATACAGCTCCCTTGCCCACCTCATCCATGGGCAAGTCTCCATATTCCACTAACCCGATTAAAGCGGCGGCCGCACCTCCCATACCGTTGAAAAATGACACCAACTGAGGCATGGCGGTCATTTTTACCGATTTTGCAAAGTACAAGCCACCTCCCGTGCCTAGTGCCATGGCTCCGAGGATAAGGAGGATATTATTCAGTCCCGGTGTAAGGAAAGATGCAACTATTGCCAGTATCATTCCCGAAAGGGCAATGGCATTACCTCTTCTGGCGGAGTCCGGGTGGCTCATCAGCTTGATGCCAAGGATAAACAACACCACCGCCACTAAATAGCATATATCTATAATCTGTACGATCATCATGTTTATTGTTTTTTAGCGGGTTTTTTCTTGAACATTTCAAGCATGCGGTTGGTCACGGCAAATCCACCAACCACATTCAGTGTGGCAAGTAGTACAGCCAAAAAACCCAAGCTTAAACCTACATAATTGTCAGGGGCGGTTTTGCCCAAAACTAAAATCGACCCCACGATTACTACGCCGGAAAGGGCATTGGACCCAGACATCAGGGGGGTATGCAAAACAGTGGGTACCTTGGAGATTACTTCTATTCCCACAAATACCGCCAAAATAAAGACGTAAAATTCCTCTTGGTTTACAGATATGTATTGAATGACTTGTTCCATGGTTATTGTTTTAATGGTTCATAAACTACCTCACCATTATGGGTAATGCAGGTTCCCTTTATAATGGGATCCTCAAAATTGAGGTTCAGCTGATCTTCTTTTAACATGATCTTAAGCAGGTTATGCACGTTTTTGCTGTACATACGCGTGGCATCCTCAGGCATGGTGGAGGGCAATGCGGAGGTCCCAATGATGGTGACACCTTCTATGGTCACAGTTTCCTCATTTATGGTGCCTTCACAATTGCCGCCGTTTACAGCAGCTAGATCCACCACCACCGCTCCAGGCTTCATTTGAACTAACATGTCCTTGGTAATGAGTAAGGGGGCTTTTCTCCCGGGGATCAGGGCTGTGGTGATTACCACATCGGATTTCACGATGGACTTTTCCATCATCTCTGCCTGTTTCTGTTTATATTCCTCGGATTGCTCTACAGCATAGCCACCTGCGGCCTTGTCCTCTACTGCACCTGGAACTTCCACGAATTTGCCGCCCAAGCTTTCCACTTGCTCCTTTACGGAAGGACGGGTATCAAAGGCCTCCACTACAGCCCCTAGTCGCTTTGCCGTGGCAATGGCCTGAAGACCTGCTACTCCGGCACCAATCACCAGCACCTTTGCCGGTGCTATGGTACCTGCTGCTGTCATCAGCATGGGGAAAAATCGAGGCAATTGGGCCGCAGCCAGTAAAACGGCTTTATATCCCGAAACTGTGCTCATGCTGGACAGCACGTCCATGCTTTGAGCTCTTGTGATTCTGGGGATGGCATCCATGCTTAGCAAAGTGACGCCTTGGGTGGCGATTTCCTTCATGAGATCCTTTTCCACCAATGGCTGATAAATCCCGAACACCAATTTACCCGTGGTAAGGGTCTGACGCTCCTGCTTGGAAATGGGGGTGATTTGAAAAAGCATTTCTGCTTGCTGTAGCACCTCTTTTCTTTCGGCTATTTGGGCACCGGCTTCCTGATAAAGTGTATCATTTAGGAAAGCAGTATCCCCTGCCCCCTTTTCTACCAGTATCTTATTGCCTGTCCCTGTCAGGGCTTTCACTGCCTCAGGGTGCAGGGAGACCCTGGTTTCGGGTGATGGCTCCTTAAGTAGTCCTAAAATCATAGTGTATTGGGAAGGTTATTGACGTTTATTAACTATTTACTAAAATGACAGTAATCAAGGTTTTTGCGTTTTTTCCTAGGATTGACCTCGCATAAAGGTAAATCTTATTTGGAAAAATGTAAAAGGACTGCAAAAAAAGCACTTTTTTACCGAAATTTTATTTTATCGAACTGAAAATTTCAAAAAATTAACCAGCCAATCCCTTTTTTTGACTAAACTGGAAATTATTGGCAGGTTACTTGTGGTTTTACCAAATGATAAATCCAGTTTCACCAAGAATTCTACCCGAATTTGGGGGTATCTGTTTATCTTTTGGAAAAAATTTACCCCAATACCCAAACAAGATGAAGTCAACGACCTTACTTACTCTTTCTCTCCTATGTTTGTTACCCACCTTCTCTCTCCTTGCCCAGCAGGAAAATGGAGAGGAATCCTATTTGTTATTGGACTATTGGCCTGTATTGTTAGTGCCCATTTTTGGGATTTTATGGTTTAGATGGTGGAGAAAAAGGAAGAAAAGACCATGAACAAGGTAGCTTTTTTCAGTGCGCAGGAATATGACAAGGAGCATTTCCAACCTGTTTTTGAGGGAGGAAACCTAAGCATATCCTATTTTGACACCATGCTTGACCAATACACCGTTCCCTTGGCGAAAGGGCACGGGGTGGTTTGCGCGTTTGTGAATGACAAGCTAGATAAACAAACCCTTGAAGGACTTCAGGCACAGGGTACGGAATTGGTGGCTTTAAGATGTGCCGGTTTCAATAATGTGGACTTGGAGGCAGCGTCAAGGTTAGGGGTCAAGATTTGCCGGGTACCGGCCTATTCCCCCGAAGCGGTGGCTGAGCATGCCCTTGCCCTGATATTGACCCTGAACAGAAAAACCCACAAAGCTTACAACAGGGTGCGGGAAAATAATTTTTCCTTACACCATCTGACCGGGTTCAACCTTAATGGGAAACAGGTGGGTGTGATAGGAACAGGAATGATTGGCCAGGTTTTTTCCACGATTATGAAAGGTCTGGGATGCAGGGTGATGGCATTTGACCCTAAGCCCAACCCCAGCTTGCAGGATAAGGGTATAACTTATGTTTCCCTCTCCGAATTATTTTCCAAAAGTGACATCATATCTCTGCATTGCCCCCTAAACGACAAAACTAAACACCTGATAAATAAAGAGGCGGTGAGCCAGATGAAAAAGGGGGTAATGATTATCAATACCAGCAGAGGAGCCCTGATTGACACCCAGGCAATGATAGGAGGTCTAAAAAACGGGCATATAGGGTATTTGGGAATCGATGTATACGAACAGGAAGAGGGTATTTTTTTCAAGGACCTTTCCGGCATGGTACTTCAGGATGATATTATCTCTCGGCTAATGACCTTTCCAAACGTGCTAATTACGGGTCACCAAGGATTTCTCACCCAAGAAGCACTTCACGAAATTGCTAAAATCACCTACGCCAACATTGATACTTTTTTAAAAGGGAAACCCCTAAAGAACGAAATCAATTTGGAGGGGATTTAGGATATTTCCTACACTTGCTTTATTTTTGGGGAATACACCCAATCCAAATTGATCCATGATAACCTTTTATACACGCTTTTGCGGATTATTTTTACTACTTATGGCATGCGAGCAAGAACCTGTGGATGAGCACAAGGAAAGGCGCCTGGAACTTGCTGATGAAATGGAATATTCCATCCAAAACGAGATGCTCAACAAGTGGTATCCGACTGCTTATGATGAGGAGTACGGAGGCTATTTAGCCAATTTTGAATTCGATTTTTCCCTTTCCGAAAACCAAAATAAGATGATTGTGTCACAGGGCAGACATCTTTGGACCACCTCAAAGGCTTATAAGATGTACCCTGAGGAAGAGCACTACTTGCATGGTGCTTCACTTGGTTTCCAATTCCTTAGGGATAAATTTTGGGATCAAGAATATGGAGGGTTTTACACAAATTTAGACCGAGAAGGCAATGTGCTATCGGGTTCCTCACAAAACGGTTATAATGAGGCCGGCAAGACCGCATATGGAAATGCATTTGGCATTTACGGACTCGCAGCATATTATGAGGTGAGTGGGGAAGAAGGCGCACTGGAACTGGCAAAAAAGGCTTTTCAGTGGCTGGAGGAAAACAGTTATGACCCAGAATACGGCGGTTATTTCCAATCCTTGGCCAGGGATGGAAGCCCCATACAGCGGGAAGAAGATACCCCTTCTACCTCCACCCTAGGATATAAGGATCAAAACAGCTCCATTCATTTGTTGGAGGCTTTTACAGAGCTTTATCATGTATGGAAGGATCCATTGCTAAAGCAACGCCTTGAGGAGCTACTTCTTATTATTAGAGACACTATCGTGCAGGATGAAAAATACCTACAACTGTTTTTATACCCTGATTGGACACCGGTCAGCTTTAGGGACAGTACGGAGGAGATAATAGAGAAACACCATTCCATAGACCACGTTTCGTACGGGCATGATGTAGAAACTGCCTTTTTGATGATGGAGGCGGCAGAGGTGCTGGGCATGCCCAATGACGAACGTACTTTGGTAGTTGGAAAATCTATGGTTGACCACTCCATTAAATATGGTTGGGATAATGAAAAAGGGGGATTTTATGATGGGGGATACTATTTTGCCGGAGAGGAGGCCCCCAAAGTAGTCAGGGGCACCAAAAACTGGTGGGCACAAGCCGAAGGGCTGAACACTTTGCTGATCATGGCGGATTTGTACCCGGAAGATGAAAGAGATTACTTCTCAAAATTCGAGCAACAGTGGGAATACATCAATAACCAACTGATAGATCATGAGCATGGCGAGTGGTTCTCAGGGGGAATTGACCTGCAACCTGAATTTAAGGAAGCCAAGAAAGGACATGCCTGGAAGACCGCTTACCACAACTTTCGGTCCCTTGCCAATTGTGTAAGCAGGCTTAGGAGTTTTTAGCTTACCGAACATGGGGTGTTGAGCACCCCTGTCCATAAAAAGGCTCAATTAATAAAATAATCATTTCAAGGTCCTTTGGTTTTCCCTATATTTCACAGCGAAAAAATTAAATGCTGCAATTACGGCCTTTAAAAAGCAAATTATAAATATATGAATATACCTGGAATCGGTGCCAAGTACCCCACCTTGTGGAGAATGTACCTTTTAGTGTTCAGTATCTTAATCCTTACCATTTCCTGTAAAAGGGAGCCGGAAGATTTGAGGATAAAACAAATCGGTCCTGATGAAGCAAAGCAATTTGCCTCCACCATTGAAGGACTTGTATCCCCAGAGTTGGATGAAAGGCTTCAGGTAAAACTTTGGGCCTCTGATTCCTTAGTTTTCGACCCTATTTCCATAGATTTTGACGACAAGGGCAGACTTTACTACAGCCGCACAAATCGGCAAAAAAACTCCGAGATTGAGATAAGGAGGTTCCCTCAATGGGAAATCCCTTCGATTTCCCTACAATCCATATCCGACAAAAGGGCCTTCTTAAGGGAGGAGCTTTCTCCGGAAAGAAGCGAGCACAACAAGTGGATGCCTGACTTGAACAACGATGGCTCCCATGACTGGAAGGACATGACCGTGGAAAAGGAGCATATTTACAGACTAGAAGATACTGATGGTGATGGGCTGGCGGACAAATACCAGTTGGTGGTCCAAGATTTTCACGAAGAGGTTACCGATGTAGCGGGTGCGGTTCTCAAATTTGAAGACGACCTTTTTGTGGGTGTAGGCCCGGACATGTGGCGAATCACAGAGGACGAATATGGTTTGGCTTCAGAAAAACAATCGATTTCACATGGGTATGCTATACATATAGGTTTTGGTGCACATGGTATGTCAGGAGCAGAAATTGGTCCCGACGGCCGAGTGTATTGGGGGATTGGAGATGTTGGGTTTCATGGGGAGGATCAGGAGGGAAATACCTGGAAATACCCCAACCGTGGCGTAATTGCCCGCTCAAATCCCGACGGAAGTGATTTTGAGATTTTTGCCATGGGCGTGAGAAACACGCATGAATTTGTGTTTGATGAATTCGGCAACCTTATCAGCGTGGATAACGACGGGGACCATCAGGGAGAAAGGGAAAGGCTCGTTTATCTGGTGGATGGATCCGATACGGGATGGAGGATCAATTGGCAGTTTGGGAAATATCGGGACCCGAATAACAACACCTACAAAGTTTGGATGGATGAGGACATGCATACTCCTAGAACTAACCCTGCAACTAAAGCAGCCTATTATATACCACCCATTGCAAATTATGTTAATGGACCTACAGGAATGCTTTATAATCCAGGAACCGCTTTGGGGCCAGAATGGAAAAACAACTTTTTTGTGGCTGAATTTGTGGGCAACCCCGCAAGATCCGGAATTCATGCCTTTAAACTGGAACCCAAAGGAGCTGGGTTTGAACTTGCGGAAACCAAAAAAATCATGGGTGGTATCCTTGCTACCGGGATGGACTTTGCCCCCGATGGCTCCCTGTATTTTGCCGACTGGATAGATGGTTGGGGCACTAAGGGCTACGGGAGGATTTGGAAATTATTGGATTCGGAGGGACAAAACTGGGAAGCCAGAAAAACCACAGAGGCATTGATGGGGCAAGATTTTGAAAGTATGGAGGATGATGAGTTGGAGGCCCATTTGGGTAATGAAGACCAAAGGATCAGAAGAAAAGCTCAGTTTGCATTGGCAAAGCGGGGAGAGAAGGGTTTTGAATTGTTCAAAAGTCAATTAGCTCAAAAGCAGAATAGGTTGGCCAGGGTACATGCCATTTGGGGAATTAGCCAGTTGGCAAGAAAAGACCTTTCCAAGGCGGAGGCCCTGCTTCCTTACCTTAAAGATGAGGACGGAGAGATCCGGGCTCAGGCTGCCCGTTGGATTGGGGATGTAAGGTATGCCGATGCAGGTGAGCAGTTGATGACTTTATTGGACGACGAATACGATAGGGCGAGGTTTTTTGCCGCAGAGGCCTTGGGCAGAACATCCCACGCCCCAGCTATCTCCAAACTTATTGATATGCTGGAAAAAAACGATGATGAAGATGTGTACCTTAGGCATGCCGGCAGTTTGGCGTTAGCCCGTATTGGGGATGAAGACGCTGTGATGAAGCTGAAAGACCATCCTTCTAGGGCTGTAAGGATAGCTGCAGTAGTTGCATTGAGAAGGATGGAATACCCTGGAGTAGCTGAGTTCTTAAAAGACAAGGATGAATATATAGTGGCTGAAGCGGCTAGGGCCATTAATGACGACTTTTCAATTCCGGATGCGTTGCCAGCGCTGGGTAAAACGCTAGAGGAGGACAGGTTTAAATCCGAGCCTTTGATCCGAAGGGCGATAAATGCCAATTTGCGATTAGGTACGGAGGAAGCGATGGAAGCATTATTGGCCTATGCCATAAGACCTTCTGCGCCAAGAGCAATGAGGGAGGAAGCTATTGCTGCCTTAGGCACCTGGGCCCAGCCTTCGGTACTCGACAGGGTGGACGGCAGGTATAGGGGAGAAGTTACCCGTGATCCTGCACTCGTACGCCAAGCGTCTTCAAAAAGGTTAATGGACCTTTTGTCGAATAGCGACCCGGCCATCAGGGTAGCTGCTGCAAATGCATTGGGTAAACTTGAGGTAAAAGATGCCGCTGAACCCTTATTTGCAAGGCTTAAAAGTGATCCAACTGCGGAAGTAAGAGAAGTTGCCCTGAAGGCTTTGGTAGCCATCAATTGGGAGAACAATGATCAGGCGATTGAAACAGCATTAGCAGACCGAGAGAAACAAGTACGCGTTGCTGGGCTTGACCTGATGGAACGCCTGGAGGTAGATCAGTCTCTTTTGGTGGAACTTTTGGTGGAAGTGATCCAGAAAAGAACCATAGAGGAAAGGCAGGCCGCAATGCTTACATTGGGTAAGGTGGACTTAACCCACTCAAAAGAGGCTTTTGAGCAGATGCTGGCTCAGGTAGAAAATGGAGAACTGGCTCCTGAGGTAGAACTGGAGCTTTCAGAGGCATTGGAGGAAGCAGAAGCCCAAGATTTGCTGACTCAATACGAAAATATAAAATCCGAACTCACTGAAGGCGAGTTATTGGCCTCCTACAGGGGAAGCCTCTATGGGGGAGACGTTGACAGGGGCAGAAACATATTTGTCCGGCACCAAACCGGCCAATGTATTCGCTGTCATGCCTATGACGATTATGGGGGGAATGCTGGCCCTAGAATGAATGGAATAGCGGAAATTTTGGATAGGCAGGAGTTGTTGGAAGCTTTAATAGACCCCAGTAAAAGACTGGCACCGGGTTTCGGTGTCGTTACATTGACACTGCAGGATGAACAAACGGTCTCTGGGATTTTGGCTGAGGAGAATGCCCAAAGCCTTGCTGTGAAAATGGGCAATAAGCCTGATACTGTGATCATGAAGACGGATGTGGCCGAAAGAAAAGATGCTCTTTCCAGTATGCCAGACATGAAGGGCCTATTGAACCGGAGAGAAATTCGGGATTTGGTAAGTTTTCTTGCCACCTTAAAAGAAGATGATTATAGTACCTATTGATTACCATTCATATACATAAGGGCGGTAAAGGTTTTCTTGAGCGAACATCCCCCAATAGGAATAGTTATAGGCTAAACAAAGAAATAGAATCAATTGACAATGAAGTGCTTATTTGGTAAGACCCTTGGGAGTTTCCTGGCCTTGAGTTTGGTGCTATTTTCTGCATGCAAAACGGAGCCTCAGGATCTCAGAATAAAAACCCTTAGTGCGGAGCAGGCGAAGGTACAAGCCTCTACGGTAGAAGAATTGGTGAAGCCGGAATTACATGAGGACTTGCAGATAAGGGTTTGGGCTACTGATTCACTTGTTGCCGATCCAATTTCTATGCGCTTTGATGATTCAGGGAGGATTTTCTATTCCAGGACTAACAGGAGGAAAATTTCAGAATTTGATATTCGAAGTCACCAGGATTGGGAGATTGCCTCTATTGGTTTTCAGACAGTGGAAGACAGACGCAAGTTTTTGCACGAGGAGTTGTCCCCTGAAAATTCTGAAAAAAACGAATGGCTCCCGGATATTAACCAAGATGGCTCCCACGACTGGAAAGACCTAACAGTAGAAAAGGAAAATGTTTATAGGTTAGAGGACACTAATGGGGACGGCTTGGCAGATTTGGCCCAATTGGTGGTCAGGGATTTCCATGAGGAGGTTACCGATGTGGCTGGAGCTGTTCTCTATCATGAGGGTGAGCTCTTTGTGGGCGTTGCTCCGGACCTTTGGAAACTTACCGATACCAATGGAGATGGACTTATGGACACCAAGACCTCCCTAATTAGTGGTTTCGGGGTTCATATAGGGTTTGGTGGACATAATATGTCCGGGCTTACGGTAGGCCCAGAAGGGAAAATCTACTGGAGTATAGGAGATATTGGCTTTAATGGTACGGACAAGGAGGGAAATACCTGGGAATTCCCCAACTGCGGAGTAGTTGCCAGGTGCGATACGGACGGCAGTAATTTTGAAATTTTTGCGATGGGGGTCCGAAATACCCATGAGTTTGCCTTCGATCAATATGGTAACCTGATCAGTGTGGATAATGACGGCGACCATAGTGGGGAGAGGGAACGTATTGTTTATCTTGTAGATGGCTCGGATTCCGGCTGGAGGATCAACTGGCAATTCGGGAAATACAGAGATCCGAAAAACAACAGTTATAAGGTTTGGATGGATGAGAACATGCATACCCCAAGAAACCCGGAGCAAGCAGCCTATTTTATTCCTACGATAGAGAATTACGTGAACGGACCCACCGGAATGCTTTTTAATCCAGGGACAGCACTGGGAGAACAGTGGAAAAACACCTTTTTTGTGGCGGAGTTTGCGGGCAACCCTGCCCGCTCCGGTATACATGGCTTCAAGTTGAAACCCGAAGGCGCCGGATTCGAGTTGGAATCTACTCAGCAGTTAATGGGGGGTATTTTGGCTACGGGTATGGATTTTAGTCCCGATGGTGCCTTGTACTTTGCCGACTGGATAGACGGATGGGTCAATAAAGGGTATGGGAGAATTTGGAAAATGACAGATACCCAATCGGATAATGAAGCCAAAAGGAAGGAAACCGCTGAACTGATGGCACAGGATTTTTCCGATTTAGAAGTGGATAGGCTTGAAGTTCTTCTAGGATACGAGGACCAAAGAATTCGAAAAAAAGCGCAATTTGCCTTAGCAAAAATGGGAGGGGAGGGGTTACAAGCCTTTAAAAACCAATTGATTCCACAGGCCAATCAATTGGCCAGAATTCATGCCATTTGGGGAATAAGTCAAATGGCGAGAAAAGAGGATATGCAGGTGGCAAAGGAACTTTTGCCATTCCTGAAAGACCAGGATCCTGAAATCAGGGCGCAAGCTGCAAAATGGATAGGAGATGTAAAATATGCCGATGGTTCGGACGCCTTGCTTCCCTTGCTAAAGGATGAAAACAGCAGGGTGAAATTTTTCGCCGCTGAGGCATTGGGCAGGGTAGCGTATTCACCTGCCATTCCATATCTTGTCGAGATGCTGGAAGAGAACAATGGAGAAGACCTGTACCTTCGCCATGCTGGAAGCTTGGCCTTGGCCAGAATAGGAGAGGAGACCCCTTTAGCTGCCTTGGTTAACCACAGGTCCAAAGCAGTTAGAGTTGCTGCAGTGGTTGCGCTGAGAAGGATGAAATCACCTACCATTTCCAAATTCCTTTTGGATCAGGATCCCTATATCGTGGCCGAAGCTGCTAGGGGCATCAATGATGATACGTCAATTCCAGAGGCACTAGGTGATTTAGGTGCTTTGCTGGCAGAAGATAGGTTCAAGGAAGAGCCTATTATCAGAAGAGCTATCAATGCCAATCTCAGATTGGGAACACAGGAAGCCTTGGATCAATTATTGGCTTATATATCAAATGGAAATGCACCTGCAGCAATGCGGGCTGAGGCCATTGCTGCACTTAGCACTTGGACAAAACCATCTGTATTGGACCGGGTAGACGGTTGGTACAGAGGTGAAATTGAGCGGGAGGCAGGCATGGTTTTGTCTTCTGCAAAAGCACCACTGGAGAAGCTGGTAGAGGATGGGGATGCCCAAATCCGTTTTGCCGCCGTTCAGGCACTGGGTATTCTCAAGGTAAAAGATGCTGAGCAGGTGTTGTTAGCCTCCTTAAAAGGAGACCCATCCGCGGATGTAAGAGAAGCAGCATTAAAGGCATTAGCTTCCCTGGAAGCTGAAAATATGGAAGAAGCCATAGAGCATGGGCTTTCGGATAGGGCTAAAAATGTACGGATTGCTGGACTTGACCTGATAGAGAGGATGGAAATTTCCGCCAAATTAAAAGCAGACTTGCTGGCGGAGGTAATTCAGAAACAAACCACGGAAGAAAAACAGGCCGCATTGATCTCTTTGGGGAAAATTGACGCTGATGCTTCTACCCCAGTGTTTAGGGGTTTTCTTGCCCAAATGGAAGAAGGAACGTTTTATCCGGAAATTGAACTTGAATTGGCTGAAGCACTGGAAATTTCCGGAATCGAGCAACTCCAAAATACCTATGAGAAAATTAAATCCCAACAGTCCGAGGACGAAACCTTGGCCTCCTACAGTGGAAGCATGTATGGAGGGGATCCTGTGAAGGGAAGGAGGATCTTCTTTCAACATCCAACAGGCCAGTGTATCAAGTGCCATGCTTACGAAGACTTTGGAGGTAATGCAGGCCCAAAACTCAACGGTATAGCCAATGAATTGAACAGACAGGAATTACTGGAGGCTTTGATAGACCCCAGTAAGCGCTTGGCACCAGGGTTTGGAGTAGTTATCCTGAATCTGGAAAACGAAAAGCGGGTGGCTGGAATTAAAGCTGCCGAAAATCAACAAAGCATAACAGTGAAAATGGGTAACAAGCCTGATACCGTAGTGATGAAGGAGCATATCCTGGAGCGAAAAGATGCCCCCTCCAGCATGCCCGATATGAAACAATACCTTACCCGAAGGGAGATCAGGGACCTGGTGAGCTTTTTGGCTACCTTGAATTAAGTTCCTCCAGGCAAAACTCGAGTTCCGTCTAAAGTCCACTATTTAGCAGGTAGAGCCATTGTAGTTTCTTTTAAGCCGGTTATATTACTTTATTTTAGCAGAGAAAATAAGTAAAAAATTGACAGTTATTACTCTTTGGTTAAAATACCAAATTGCTAGTAGGAGCATGGCTATTTTCAGGAATAGGAGGTAACACAATTTCCTTCCTTAGGATCTTTGATCTACCGCCAATTCCCAAAAGTTTTGATTTAAATATTCAAATCCTATTAAAAAAAAAATCCTCCGAATTCCACGTTGGATATCCTGGAGGATTTTGAGTTTTGTGTACGCCCGGAAGGATTCGAACCCTCAACCCTCGGAGCCGAAATCCGATATTCTATCCAGTTGAACTACGGGCGCAACAATCTTTTTATGTGAGACTAAATCAATTTATAAGTTTTGCAAAACCTGTTGCACTTTTTCAGCTGCTTCTTTTAAGGTAATTGCAGAAGTAACCTTAAGTCCAGACTGGTCGATAATTTTAGCTCCTTCTTCCGCATTGGTACCTTGTAACCTAACGATAATGGGTATATCGATGTTTCCAATGGATTTATAAGCTTCCACAACTCCACTGGCTATTCTGTCACATCGAACGATTCCTCCAAATACGTTGATCAATATTGCTTTAACCTTAGGATCTTTAAGAATGATCCTGAAACCGGCTTCCACAGTTTGTGCATTGGCTCCTCCTCCTACGTCCAAGAAATTGGCAGGTTCCCCACCGGATAACTTGATCATGTCCATGGTGGCCATGGCAAGTCCGGCACCGTTTACCATACAACCCACGTTACCGTCAAGTTTCACGTAGTTGAGTCCAGATTCCCCGGCTTCTACTTCTAGGGGGTCTTCCTCGTCCAAGTCCCTGAGCGCGGCCAAGTTTTTATTTCTATATAGGGCATTGTCGTCCAAATTAACCTTGGCATCCACCGCCAAAATTTGATCGTCTGATGTCTTCAACACGGGGTTGATTTCAAATTGGGAAGCATCTGACCCATCATAGGCAGCATATAAGTTCATGATGAATTTCACCATTTCCTTAAAGGAATTTCCCTTTAGGCCCAATTTAAAAGCCACCTTTCTAGCTTGGTAGGGCTGTATGCCCAAAAGCGGATCCACCCATTCTTTGATGATTTTCTCAGGGGTGCTTTCTGCTACTTCTTCAATATCCATCCCGCCTTCTGTAGAGGCCATAATGACATTGCTGCCTGTTGCTCTGTCCAACAATATGGAGAGATAATATTCCTTAGGCTGGCCATCGCCAGGATAATAAACATCCTGCGCCACCAGAATTTTTTTCACTTTTTTTCCTTCTGCACCCGTTTGGATGGTGACTAATGTACCTCCCAGGATTTTTCCGGAGATTTCAGATACCTGATCCAAGGACTTGGCCAACACCACACCCCTAGAACCTGTTTCCTTCACCTCTCCTTTACCACGTCCACCTGCATGTATTTGGGCCTTTAATACATACCAAGAAGTGCCAGTTTCGGCATTTAATTTCTTGGCAGCCTCCAGTGCATCTTCTGGGGTATCAGCTACGATTCCCTCCTGGATTTTTACGCCATATGATTTAAGTACTTCCTTTGCCTGATATTCGTGAATATTCATATGTTTATAATTGTCTTTTTAGCGGTCATATGGAATCTCGCACCCCGATAGCTATCGGGGCATCCCGGTGGGTGACGTTCTCGTCATGCTCGATTTCATCCTGATAAAATTTTTGCCCGAAGTTAGTTGCAATTAACCGATAATTCAAGGTTTCCTTCGTGCTTTTTGGCTTTGAGTGCTGATTTTTTCTGAATGGGGGCTTTTGCAGTGTCCCTATCGGATTAATACTCAGAATAATATAATAATCTGGGTAGAAGCAAATACAGAGGCGAGGAAAAAGTTAGAAAAAAACCTTACTTTTAAGGTTTGCTGTCAATTCAGCAAGACTTTGAAATTGAACGATGAAACCTTTCTTTAGGATTTGAATTATGTTGTTACAGGCAAAGGATATACATAAGCATTATGGTGATCTTCACGTTTTAAAAGGAGTGGATGTCACCATCCAATCCGGGGAGATTGTTTCCATCGTCGGTGCCTCAGGTGCCGGTAAAAGCACTTTGCTTCATATTTTGGGTACGCTTGACCAGGCTGATCAGGGAAGTTTGGTACTTAGTGGGGTTGATTTATCCAAGATAAAAGGAGATAAACTGGCGAGTTTTAGAAACCAACGTATTGGCTTTATTTTTCAATTCCATAACCTTCTGCCGGAATTTACCGCAGAGGAGAATATCATTATCCCAGGGTTGATCGGAGGTAAGAAAGAACAGCAACTCAAGACCCGTGCCGGTGAACTCGCAGAACTGCTGGGGATCACTGAGCGGTTGCAGCATAAGCCCTCCGAGCTTTCCGGTGGGGAACAACAGAGGGTGGCAGTGGCCCGTGCCCTTATCAACAACCCCACGGTGATTTTTGCAGATGAGCCAAGTGGGAACCTTGACACTACTAGCTCCCAGGCACTGCATGAGTTGTTTTTCAAGTTGAGGGATGAATTTGGACAATCCTTTATCATCGTTACCCATAACCAGGCCCTTGCAAAAATGTCCGACAGGATGTTGACAATGAAGGATGGTAAAATCCTTAAAGAACATTAACTGTTTTTTACTTCCTCTACCATTTTGCTGATATGTGACTTTGCATCAAACATATCCTGAAAAACCGCTTCGATCCTATGATTCTTGTTTAAAAGATAGGTAATCCGTTTTGGCATTCGGACAATGGGAATAAGTGCGTCATAGTCCTCGCATACGCCCCCTTTGGCATCGCTAAGCAATTCAAAGGGTAACCGGTGTTCCTTTTTGAACTTTTGGTGGGAAGAAATGGTGTCTCTACTAATTCCCACGATGGGAATATCCAGTTCCCTGAAAGACTCAAAGTGATCCCTGAACTCACAAGCCTCTGCGGTACAGCCCTTGGTAAAATCCTTGGGGTAGAAATAAATGATGCAAGCTTTACCTCCAAAGTCCTTGGATAGATGAAACTGCTTCCCGCTGGTAGAGGGAAGGATAAAATCGGGAGCTTTGGTGCCTTTCTCGAGTGCCATAAAGTTATTTTTAACTTCAACTGAATGATTTAAGATACTAAGCTACTAAAGTGAATTTTTGACTGATTTGTTCGGAATAGCCGTAAGGCGCAAAGAAATTTTTCACCCCAACTCTCCCTGTTTTAGCTGAAACGTTGAGATTTAGCTGCCAAAAATAACATTAATTTAACCTTAACCAATAGTACTTAACCCAATGAAAACATAGGAGAAATTAAGAGGTAACCTTAGAGACTGACCTTTGCGGCATGATTAAAGGATTCACGATTTGCTTGTTCATTTCTTTATTTACCATGCCATTTGCAAAGTGCGGGGATCTTTCTGGGCATGTTTTTGATGGAGCAACGGGTGAGCCCCTTGTTGGTGCTACCGTTGAGGTTTTAGCTACTGCCAAGTACGCCATTGTTGGTTTAGATGGTTCTTTTTCGATCAAAAATGTTCCTAATGGCGTCCACATACTGGAGGTTTCTTTTTTGGGTTTCGAGAGATCTCAAAAAGAGATAACAGTAAATGGCAATACCACTGTTGAAATCGTCCTGCGTGAGGATTCCGCCGACCTTGAGGAATTTGTGGTCCAAGGAAGTATGATCAAAGGTTCTGAGATGCAAGCGAGGAACTTGGAACGAAATGCCCCCAACACCTTAAACGTAATTTCAAAAAAAGCCATAGAATTATCACCAGATATCACGGTGGCAAACATTGTTCAGCGTGTTTCCGGCCTTTCAGTTGAAAGAAATGCAAACGGAGACCCCCAACATGCCATCGTCAGGGGCATGGACAAGCGATATAACTATACCCTGATTAATGGGGTAAAAATCCCGTCTCCCGACAATAAAAATCGATATATACCTCTGGATATATTTCCAGCTCAACTTTTAGAGAGGTTGGAGGTATCAAAGTCACTTACGGCAGGAATGGAAGGGGATGCCATTGGAGGAGCTGTAAACCTAGTGATGAAGGATGCTCCTGAGGAATTTATGATAGAAGGCGACCTACAATTGGGGTATAACCAAATAAATTTTGACAGAGGCTATTACCAATACGATAGGTCTGAAATCAATCGCCAATCACCTTATGAGCAGTTTGGTTCGCAGTATTTTGCAGAAGTTTCGGATTTCCCCACTTCTAACATGTCCTTTGAAAACCAAAAGCAGGAATCGGGAAGTAACTGGCAGCTTTTTACCATGCCGGATCTATTAGGCAGTTTGACGCTCGGGAATCGATATTTTGGCAATAAGCTTGGAGTAATGCTGGGGGGTAGTTTTCAAAATAGCTATAGGGGTGTTGACAGTAACTGGTTTAGGACTGGAATGGATAATTTCGGCTCTGGCAGACCTACCTTACAGCGGTTGCAGGAGAGAAAATCTTCCACACAGCAGCAGCGCTATGCCATCCATTCCAAGCTGGATTATTATTTTAATGAAAATCACAAAATTGATTTATACCTGGGAAATTATCAGTTGAACGACTTCAGGGTCAGGGATATGGTGGATACGGAGACGGAAGGGAGGAATTTCAGCATGGAAGAAGGAAACGGAATTCTTACTCATATCACGCGCTACACCACTAGGTACCAAAATATCAGAACGGCTAATTTGTCCGGTGAACACAAGTTCAATTCCAATTTTCGGGTACACTGGTCTGGGGTAGGTTCTATAGCTGGAAGCGAATCCCCCGATGACGGTATTTTTAAGAGAAATGGTGAGTTAGCCAATTTTGTAGAGCAGCCTCAAAATATTGAAAGAAGAAACTATAGAAGGTGGGAAAACAATACTGATACGGACCTTACTGGATATTTGAATTTTTACTATACTCCTTCTGAAATAGCCCACTTAAATGAGATTTCAGTTGGCGGAATGTACAGGAAAAGAGAAAGGGATAGTTTTTTCAACCGCTATATCTTTGATCCTGCAAATCCTGCCTTCCAAATTCAAGGTATTCACTGGGAGAGTTATGCAGATGTGAATTGGGGTTTACTCAACCCACGGGGTGGAGTGTCGGATCCCCTGAATTTTGAATCCTATGAAAATATCAGTGCAGCTTATCTGAACACCAATTGGAGTAATTGGGGTGCGGAAGTCAACCTTGGGGTACGTCTAGAGCATACAGTTCAGGGGTATGAATTAAAGGTGGCTCAACAGAGTGTAAATGCAGATTCCAGTCAAAATTACGTGGATGTTTTACCTTCCATTGGCATCAAATACAAGTTGGCAGAGAAGACCAACCTTAGGGCATCTTACTATAAGGCACTTGCAAGACCTGGGTTTCACGAAATTGTCCCCTACAGATTATCCGAGGATGACGGCTTTGACGAATCGGGAAACCCCTCCTTGAATAGGGTAAGGTCTCATAATTATGACCTGAGATGGGAGTATTTTCCCAGCTTGACGGAGCAAGTGTTGGTAGGGGCATTTGTGAAGGATATACGGGATCCGATTGAATACACCCTGGTGAGAGATAGGGTTACGTCGGGGCCACTAAGCCTAAGACCAAATAATTTCGGTAATGCCTTTAATTGGGGGTTGGAGGCTGATTTTATCAAGTTTTTCAACAAAATAGGTATCCGGATGAATTATACCTACACCAATTCCACTATCACCACTCCAAAAATAAATCAAAGAAGGGAGAACCCGGACGATGAAAGCTCACAGCTAGTTCAGGTACCCGTAGATCAATCCAGGCCCCTTCAAGGGCAGGCAGACCATATAGGCAACCTTAGCTTGATGTATAAAAACCAACTGTCGGGGACAGATATGCAGATAGCCATGGTCTACACAGGTGAGCGCATCGAGTTTGTATCACCCTTCCTGGAAAATGATCATTGGTCAAAGCCAATTACCCAACTGGACTTTTCCTTTGATCAAAAAATAGGAAAGTACCTGACGGTCTTTGCTAGGATAAATAATATTTTGGATTCCCCCTATGAGTTGTTTATCAAAAGCCCCTTGGCCAGGGAGGAAGCAAGATTCCCTTACCAATCAAACCCAGAAGAGACTACAGTGAGGATAGACAGGTATGGTCAATCCTATCGCTTAGGAATACGATTTAAAGTAAATTAATTATATCTAACTATTGATTTGAAGCTTATGAAGAAGATTTCAGCACTATTTCTATCCATGCTATTATTTGGAATGATGGCATGCTCTGATGATGAATCAACTCCTATCATTGAAGAAGAAGAGGAAGAAGAAACCCCTGCAGAGCCTACGCAGGATAATATGTTTGGAGAAGTCTCCGGGGTTTGGGAAGCTGGTAGCACCTACACGATTACAGGTGACGTTATCATTCCTGAAGGAGAGAGCCTTACCATCGAAGAAGGTGTCACCATAATCATAGACGGAGATGGCAGACAAGGGTCAAGTCCCGAAATTCAGTTATATGGAAGTCTATATTGCTATGGATCGGAAGACAACAGAATATTGTTCACTGTACCTCAGGGGCTAAGAACTAGTGCCAACACCTTTGCCGGTTTGTGGGGTGGAATATCAGCCACAGAGACAGTAAAGGACCTGGTTTTGGAATATGTGGATATCGAATATGCCGGCGCACCAGGTGAAGCTGGCAATCCCATTGTACAAGAAGGCGAAATAAGCGAGGGTGAGCCAAGGTATGCCATCTACATGCAAGACGATGGTTTGACTTCGAATTTTATCATGTGGCATTCTAGAATAGCCTATTCCAAAGATGACGCCATCAGACTAAACGGGGCAAAAACACTTATTGCCCATAGCGTATTTGAACTTAACGGAGAGACTGGTGGAGAGGCAGTGAATACGAAATCAGGCACCGTTGGAGACTTTTGCTTCAATCTCATTTATGGGTCTGCAACGAACGGACTAAAGGTGGCCAATTCTAAGGGCAGAACTCCTCAGGCAGACAACTATTTTTACAACAACACGATTGTATCCAGCGGCTGGAGGAGAACTCAAGCTGGAAGAGGAGGATCCTTAAATTATGAAAATGGCTCTAGAGGCCAGTGTTTTAACAACATGGTGGTGAATTCCAGATATGGGTTGAGAATGGTTCCACCGGATGACCAGCCTGATTTGGCCAATACCGATTGGGGCCACCAATACTATTATGGTGATGAAGAAATCATCGTGGAAGAGTTTTATCCTTCAAATGGAACCATTGGAAGAGAAGGTGGTCAGCCTATACCTACCTCTGATGTTGCAGGTGGTGTTCACGAAAACGACCCTATGTTTGTAAACTATACTTTGGGAACTTTCGATATCGATGCAGCTAGGGAAGGTAGTACTGTGGGAAGAATGCCCGAGGATGCCAACTTCCATTTGCAGGAGGGGTCTTTGGCCTTGACTGGGGGCAAAACAGATTTTGAGCCCAGATATGCATCTTACGAGGTGAATGGTAAGGTATACGAAACTCCTAAACCTTCAGGCTTTTTTGGTGCCTTTGGTGCCCAGTAATTCAATTAATAAGATGACGGGGCTACTAATGTCCTGTCATCTTTTTTTATGAAAAAACACTACATCACATCAATATGTTTGTTGGGCCTGTTATCTGCTTGCCTAAACACAACACCTGAATTTGAGAGTCCATGGGAAAATCAAAATTCATTTGCGGTCGAGTATGACCTAAGGAATTTGGTCACGGTGGATTTCTTTGCAAAGGAGGGTGAGTCAATGGGCGAATCCACATTGATAGAAGCTTCTGGACTAGCTAGGAGCCGAAAAAATGAAGGATATCTATGGACCCATCAGGATCGGGGAAATGACAACCGAATATTTCTAATGGATGAGAACACCGGAGAAACTGTAGCGGCATACAAAATCACTGGAATGAGAAACCGCGACTGGGAGGATATAGAAATTGTCACTGATCCCCAGGACGGAATGGATTACTTATACCTAGGAGATATAGGAGACAACGCCCAGGTGTATAACTCGTACACCATCTACAAGTTTCTGGAACCTGAATTTGAACCAGCTCACAGGGGAAAAGTGGTGGATTTGGAGTGGGAATTTGAAGAATTTAAGTTTAGGTTTCCCGATAAGAGTCACGATACTGAGGCCTTAATGGTGGATCCATGGACAGGAGACATCTTTCTGGCCACAAAACGGGATTTCTGGTCCATGCTTTTTGTTGCCCCATATCCTCAGCCTGTAGAAGAGGAATTTACCCTTATTCATGCAGGAAATTTCGGATTTAGAAGAGCACTTGCCGGAACAGTTTCAGATGACGGTTTAGAGGTTTTAATTAAAAATGACGACCAGATATTTTATTGGAACAGAACCGAAGGTGAGTCCTTTTTGAATATGATGCAAGAGGTTCCCAAAGAAGCTCCTTACAATCCGGTTGAAGCTCAGGGAGAAGCCATTTGTTTTGGTAAATATGGCGGTTATTATACGCTGAGCGAATATAGTAATGGTATTACTCCTGAATTATTTCACTACAAAAGAATAAAATAACATGAAGAAAATTAACTTATTTTGGTATTGTGTTTTAGTCTGTGTCTTTGCTTCCTGCAACGACGATGAGAATGGCCCAGTACTCCCAGCTGTCATCAATTTTCCCGATGGGAATTTGGAACTGGCGATCAGAGAAGCACTGGAACTCGGTGCCGATGAAAGCATCAACACTGAAAATATCTTGGGCTTGGAAAGCCTAAACCTACGAAACGCAGAGGTGACTAACCTCACGGGGTTGGAGTCCGCTGAAAATCTTATTTCCCTTGATTTGAGGGAACAGCAAATTGCTGACCTCGGCCCAATCGCGGAGTTAAAGGGTATGGAATGGTTAAGTCTGAGGGAGACCTTGGTGACGGATATCTCCATGTTGGAAGGGTTTAATGATTTGGTATACCTTAACCTCAACCGCCTGGAAGGGATCACGGACATAAGCTCACTTGCAGGTGCCACACGCCTAGAGGAATTGATAATCAGGGATGTCCAATTCGGGGATGAAGGAATGGAAGTAATCAGAAACTTCACCAACCTCTACCGTCTCAACATGAGAAACTGTAATGTAACCCAGGTGGATGCTCTGGCACACTTGATGGAAAATGGTGCATTAAGGGACACGCCAGATCAAATGGCCGTGATCGACATTAGGGATAATGATATTCCAAACGAGCCCGGTAACGATGGTTATGCCCCTATACGGCCCTTTTATGAAAACCTTGGAGACAGAAGCCCTAATAATTTACCTGATCCAATGGATTAGGATTTTGAACTTCTAATTTGAATCCCTTGCCATTTAGGTAAGGGATTTTTTTGATCCTTAACTATACCGGAGGAAAATCAGTGCATCCATAACTTCCTATTTGCCACAAAGTTGTGCGAAACGTCGAAACCTTCAGGCTTTTTTGGTGCCTTTGGTGCTCATTAATTTGCAGATGATTTAAGAGGTTCCCAGAGAAACGCCCTACAACCCGGTAGAAGCCCAAGGAGAAGCCCTTTGTTTTGCCAAATATGCCCTGAGCGAATAGTAATGGTTTTACATCTGAAATATTTCACTACAAAAGAAAATGAGGGATAATAATTTCAAAATTAAAAAAACCACTAACTTTCCCCAAACCACCTCCTTTCCTTGTGGGATGAGGATTATTTTTAGACTGAATGTGGTCTTCCTACATCATCGAACACTTCCACTTCGTTAGTGAAAATTAGTGCATCCGTGGCTTATTAATTTGCCAAGGCAGCTGGGCCACTACATAACAGGCCGGGAAACTCCCAGGCCAAGCAACAGGAAGGAAGTCCTAGAGGGTGTTCACAAACTCGGGAGAGAGCTCCTGAGTGTAGGTTAAAAACACCTGACCGTAATTAGTAGGGTATTTTTAGAAATGTATTGATAATATCCCGGAAAAAAAAGACAGCTTTCGTCCTTTAAAAGAATGGACTGACCATCGATCACTCCCCAGTAAGGAACTCGTTAACCTCCAGCCAATGCATAAAGGCTTCGAACCAGCGATTACTGGTCCGGCCGGGATTCCCGAGGCCAAAACCGTGGCCACCGTTCTGGTAAAGGTGAAACTCTACAGGTATGCCGGCTTTGTACCAGGAGTCAATTACCCCAAATTGACCGCGAAAGAGAAAATCATCCGTGGCAATAACATTGAACATTGGCGGTGCGTTTTCTGGCACTTCCACCGAGCCCATACCTCCGTAAATTGGGCCAATAAAGGCCAGTTTCATGGTCTCGGAGTGAAGCGTTGAGTGCATTGTGAGGCCTGCACCGGCAGAAAAACCGATCATGCCTATTCTATCTACATCTACTCCCCACTCATCTGCCCTATCCAGGATCATGGCATAGGCAGCCTCCGCATCCTCAAGCTGATTGGATAAGTCACGTTGCTGTGGACTTGGTGGGGTTTCACTTTCTGTAGTTTCTGAAGACGGAGCCGCGGCCGGCCGGGGTCTATTCATCCATTCCGTAAATTCATCCAGCGACTCCGAGGTTGGGTGCAGCCTGTATTTGAGTACAAAGGCGGCGATTCCTTGCTCGGCAAGTGCCTCGGCTACTTCCCAGCCTTCATTACCCATCGAAAGCCATCTGAAACCTCCTCCAGGTGCCACAATAATGGCTGTGCCATTTGCCTTTCCCGGTTCGGGCAGAAATGGTGTCAGGGTCGCCTTGGAGATATTCCGCGCCATTGGGTCGCCCCACTGGCGAAACCAGGTCTCTGGAGCGGGCTGGTCTTGGACGCTTCCCGTACCAAGCGGTATAGCATTAGGCTCATCAGGAGGATCAAGGGGGTAAATGGTGCCATCTTGCGCAATAGCAGGTAGAGTAATGGGAATAAATGCTACCAAAATTGAGTTTTTGGCCAGGTTTAGAAAGTTGAAGTCCATAGTAAAAGGGCTTAATAGGTTAAGGACTAAAAATATATATAATTAGTAATTAAAAAAATATTTTCTTCTAAAACATTCTGAATTTGCAGTATTTCATTTCTCGGTAAAAGGTGTTCCAATTCATCTGTTTATATTTTTTTCAGTGGTTAGATGCCTGCCTGGTCGGCAGACAGGGAATCTTCGCATGTTTTATAATCATCCCTCCGTGTGTCGCTCGCGTCATGCCCTGACTGCCGTCAAGGCGGGCTCGATTTCATATTTTATTTTTCCATCCTATTACCCCTTTCCAGAAAAAACCGTAACAAAAAACCCCCACCCAATTACGATGGGCAGGGGAAAGTTGATTAGGTTATGCTAGCAATTGTATTAATAGCCCGGGTTCTGGCCAAACTCATTCTGCGTACGGTCGATTTGACTTTGTGGAATGGGCCTAAGGGCATGATGCTCCTGAATATTTGGTCCTCCGTAGGGATTGTATTTTCTTACCCTTTCCAGCAGCTTACCCGTCCTTTTCAAGTCCGGCCACCTGTGCAGTTCACCAGCAAGTTCCCTGCCTCTCTCGTCCAAAATTTCGTCAATATCCAACTCATCGGGGGTAATAAGTGGGATTTCTTCCCCAGGATAGGCAGCGCGGCTTCGTACCACATTGAAATATTCAGCAGCTTCGTCCAGCCTGCCCAACATCATTAAGGCTTCAGCTGCGATCAAATAGGTCTCCCCCAGTCTCATGTACATATAGTCCCTGCCGTTGTTTCGCAAGAAGGGGTACCTATGTTTTTGAACGGTTGGAGAAAAAACATCATTTCGGTCTCTGATCCTTATGAGTCTAAAGGGTTTTTGTGCTACTTCTTCATCAGAAAGCTCCTGCATAATTGGGTCATTTGTAAACCAGGCTGCGGTATCCCCAGCAGCCCTCCCGGCTGGGATATTAGGGACGTCATTGTATTCCCAAACCTCTTTGAAGGTGGCATGGTACCTACTGTCGTTTCGGATATGTAATCCACCATTCCTATAGTCATTGCCAAACAATTCCGTCAAAGCATAATCGGTAGGCCAGAATCTTGCAATTCCTACGTGGTACATATCGTCCCCTATAAGACCAGGAAGTAACCATTGTCTGGGAGCCAAAAACCGTTGCAGCTCGTTGCCGGGGTTGTTTACCTCAGGATTATCCCCCCATTGCACCGACCAGATAACTTCAGAATGCCGCTGGTTGAAAGGGTCAAAGATATCAGCATAGTTATCCAACAATTGATACTGTCCGCTCTCAATGACTTCTATCGCAAGTTCCGCGGCTTTTTCCCAGTTTCCCATGGTAAGGTAAACTTTTGCCAGGTGGTTTACGGCAGCATAGCGGGTGGGGCGACCGTATTGTACCTGGTTTACAGGTAAATTGGCGATTGCGAAGTTTAAGTCTGCCACTATAGCCTCATAAATTTCAGGCTCTGGTGTCCGAAAAGCCTCTAATTCTACTGCCCGGGTTTCTTCTAGGGTCAAATGAACCCCACCGAAATGCTGCACCAACACAAAATAGTAGTGGGCACGGAGAAACCTGGCTTCCCCGACTTTGGTGTTTTTGAAGTTTGGATCCAGCCCATCGATTTCCTCCGAACGGGTTACCACCGTGTTTGCGTAGTTGATTCCACGGTAAAAATGCTCCCATACTAGCACTTGTCCTGAAGGTTCTAAGCGGGCTGAGGAGTTCAGTCCAGGGCCATAGTTGTCCCACCAGGAATTGTAACTTTGACCTTCCTGAAAAAGGTCGGTTCCGTAAAGGTTCATCAACATGCCGGGCTCCCTTCCATAAAACCAGCGTAAGGGCTGATAAGCTCCTATAAGAGCCTCGTCAAGTCCCTCTGCAGTGGAGAACTGTACATCGGCCACCGTATCCGTAATCATGTTTTCCGTAAGGTCTGCGCAGCTTTGTAAGGCAACCAACAGACCTACCAATCCTATGTATTTTTTTAGTGTATTCATCGTAGTTGTGGGAATTAAAATCCTAGATCTATTCCTAGTAAGAATGTCCTGAAATTAGGCATGTCATGATTTCTGGCTCCTTCAGGATCCAAGCCAGGAAAGCCTGTGAAAGTAAAGGGGTTTTGTACTCCCCCATAGAACCTTGATTTTGTCAGTCCTAGCTTGTCCAACACCTGATTGGGAAGGCTGTATCCCAAAGTGATATTCCTTACTCTGACAAAACTTGCATCAAAATACCCCATGGGAGTGCTATAATCATGGCCTCTTACTCTTGGTCTAGGGTACTCGTTACTGGGATTTTCCGGGGTCCAATAGTCTATATTCCTGGAATTTAGGTTATATCCTCTCCTTAAGTTGATCATTCCTCCTAGGGAAGTTCCTCCTGCCTCACTGAAAATGGTGATGCCCTGGGTGGTATAGATGAAAAAGGACAAGTCAAAGTTTTTGTAGTTGATACGGTTATTGATACTTCCTGTCCATCCAGGTACATCAGAGCCCAATATTAACCTGTCATCGGCATCAATTCGCCCATCGTTGTTGACATCTCTCAATTTCATGTCCCCGGGTTGTTGCCCAAAGCTTGCAGCCATATCCCTTTCAGTTTCCTGCCAAATGCCTTCAAATTCCCAATCGAAATATACATTTATGGGATGGCCAATGAACCAGCGATTACCAGGGTCATCTTCTTTGCCACCATAAAGCTCCACTATTTCATTTCTATTGGTGTGAAAAACGATATCGGTAGTCCATCTAAATCCCCCAGGGGATTTGGCATCCACATTCACAGTGGATATATTGAATTCAAATCCTCTATTTCTGGTTGCTCCCACGTTTTCCAAAACACTGGCAAACCCGGAAGTGGGAGGGAGTTGCCTATTCATCAACAGGTCAAAAGTATTTTGTTGATAGAGCCCAATAGTACCCATCACCCGGTTATTCCAGAAACCGAAATCCACGCCCAAGTCCACCTGTCGGGTTCTTTCCCAGCGCAGGTCGGTATTGGCAAGTTCTGCACTTTGGAATCCGAAAACCGATTGATCCCCAAAGGCATAACCGATTCGTTGCACTCTTCCTTGGGTCTGAAAGGGGTTAATACCTGTGTTTCCTACATCCCCATAGCTGGCTCTAAACTTCAGTTCATCAAAGAAAGACTGTCCACTCATAAAGCCCTCTTGGTCTAAAAGCCAGGCAAAAGCAGCGGAAGGAAAAATCCCGTACTGGTTTCCTTCGGCCAACCTAGAAGATCCGTCGATTCTGCTTGTAAGGGTGAACATATATTTTTCCATCAGGCTGTAGTTGATTCTTAGCATATAGGACTCCAATTCCCACTCGTTGAGGAAGGAGCTTCTGCCAGTGGTCTCCTCCGCAGTGCCTATGTTATGGTAGCGTTGCTGCTCAAAGGGAAGGCCTCTCACCGAAACTGCTGAGCCCATACCTCTTAAAGTTTGAACCGAATACAGTCCTGTTGCCCTGAGCTTGTGGTTTTGGCTGAAAATTTTCTCGTAGTTGATGATGTTCTCGTAAAGGATGTTGCTGGTACGGGAATTGGAAATTCCAGCCGTAGAAGTCTGCCAGGTATGGTTGCCTCGCTCAGAATAGGTAAGGTCAGGGGCAAAATTGAACCTGTAACTCAACCCGTCAATAATATCAATCTCTCCATAAACGTTGGTGATGATCCTGGTCCTGTCCCTTCTGTCTATAAACAAGTCCCTGTTTAGGGCCAGCGTAGGGAAGTTTTCTCCTACTGCAAATTCACTGGTCAGAGCACCCTCTGCTCTTTCTGGCCAATCCAAGGGACTTCTGAGCAGGAGATCCCTAAAATTACCCCCACGGTATTCAGCGCTATATGCAACCTGTGCGGATACTCCTGCCCTAAAGCGTTTGGTCACATCCTGATCCAGGTTCAAGCGGCCCACAAATCTGGAGAAGTCATTGTTTCCAACTATGGCATTATGCTCCAAGTAGGTACCGGATAGGGCATATCGGGTATCTTCTGTTCCGCCTCTTACACTTAATTGGTGATTTTGCTGAAAACCTGTCTGGAATGCCTCCCTTTGCCAATCGGTATTTACCCCTCTTTCTATGGCTTCCAACTCCCAATCGAGAAACAATGCTTCATCTGTGGTATAGGTGCCTTGGTGCCTTGCTGCTTCCCGGTTCATTTCAATGTATTGATCCGCATTCATAAGATCCACACGGTTTGCCATGTTTTGTAAACCTGCAAACCCACTATACTCAATTTGTGTCCCCCCGGCATAGCCTCTTCTCGTGGTGATCAAAATCACCCCATTGGATCCCCGGGATCCGTAAATGGCTGTAGCAGAAGCATCTTTTAATATTTCTATGGACTCTATGTCTGATGGGTTAATGTCCATAAGGTTGCCTTCAATGGGAATCCCATCCATGACGATCAGCGGATCATTTCCCGCCACCAAAGACCTGGCTCCGCGAATTCGGACAGTGGATCCAGCCCCTGGTCTATAACTATCGGCCACCACATCTACCCCTGCGGCCCTACCTTGTAGTAGGTTCTCAAAAGAATAAATGGGCTCTGCGACTATATCCTGCCTACCAATGGAGGCCACTGATCCGGTGAGTTCCCTTCTTTCCACGGATCCGTATCCAACCACTACAAATTCTTCCAGTGAACTTTCATCTTCGGATAAGGTGACTTGAATTTCGGATTGGTTCCCTACTTCTATTCGTATGGATTGGTAGCCTATAAAGGAAACTAATATCACCCCACCGGGTGGTACATCAATGGCAAAATTGCCTTCTATGTCTGTAGCAGTACCTGCTGAAGTACCCTCTACTAAGACCGTTGCCCCGGGGATGGGATTACCCTCATCATCCACCACTTTTCCTGTTACCATTTGGTCCACAGAGGCTAACCCGCTGGCACTTACGGTAATTGTTTTTTCCCGTACGGTAATGGTTTGGTTGATTTGTTTGAAGGCCAGGTTGGACTGCCTGCTCGCCTCTTCCAAAGCAGATTCAAGGTCAGTGTCCATCACCGTAAATTCCAATAGTTGCTGGAGATCTATATTTTGTTCATAAACAAACTTAAATCCTGTCTGCTCTTCTACTGAAGAGAGGAATCCAAATAGTTCGATGGTGGTATTAGGTATGACCACTGGGGTCTCTTTCATTACCTGGGCATCCGAATGTATGGCCCAAACCACTCCGGAACCCCAATAGAACAAGGCCCCTGTAATAAATGTGTGGATGGTGATCCTCATAAAAAGGACAAGTAGCTTTTTTTTCATAATTTTGTAAAGATTTAGTTGAGTTACATTTTCCCGATGTAGCGCTAATCGTTGGACGGTGCTATTGGCGTAGCACCGTCTTTTAGCAGTTTCCTTCGCTTACTTTTAGTTTTTTCCCATTGATTTTATAGTTTATTCCGGTTGCATATTGTAAAGATTCCATAACTTCCTTGAGACTCATGCGAGTATAGGTAGCAGTGACCTTGCAATTATTTCCTAAATTTTCCCTGATCACTTCTTCAAGACCATACCATTCCTCCAGTTCAGACAGGACCTCACTCATTGGGGTTTCCTTAAAGAAAAGTATGCCTTCCACCCAACTAAAAGAGAGATTAGGATCCACGGTTTGAATGTCCCCAAAACCTCCATCAGTATTCCACTTTACCTGTTGTAATGCGGTGAGGGTTTGGGTGGCATTTGTATCGATTTTATGGATTACGGGCGTTACAGCTACCTTTCCTGTTTTTACGGTGATAGTTTGCTGATGCTGGTTTTTGGTATTTATAAGAAAAGAGGTTCCCAATACCTCTGTTACAGCCAATTCGGTGATGACCTGAAAAGGGTGAAGAGAGTCCTCTACTACTTCAAAAAAAGCTTCTCCTTCTAACCTTAACCGCCGGTTGTCGACAAATTTTCTGGGAATCTGTAGTCGGCTTTCCCCCCTTAACCATACCTTGGAGCCATCTGCCAAAGTGATCTTTCTGCGGATTCCTTGGGTATTTTGTATGGTTTCATGGTTATCCTCTAGTTGCACCAGTTTTTCCCTTTCTACTCCTGGAGTGACCCACCAAAGACCCGCTATAATGCAAAGTGCGATACTGGCAGCCACCACGTTCAACCAATGCAGCATTTTGGGCTCATTTACTAAATTTATTTTCCTAAGGGTTTTTTTAAGGTCTTTTTTGGTGTTAATTTTTTCCAGGATATTTAGATCGGTATGGTGAGTACCTCCTTCCTGAAGGTACCAACAATCCAACTCAGCCTTTTCAGTAGGACTTATTTTTCCCCTTAATGCCTTGGCAATCAGTTTTTGGATGTGTAGAGGTACCTTCATAAAATAGCGTCTATAATAGTAAGTGCAGAAATACCTGTTGTACTACCTAAAAAAAACATTAATTGAATGTTAAATACACACGGGTGCCGTAATAATACCTTAATAAAGGAGCTTAAACTATTTTAAATAGATAGGGAAAAAATCAAGAAAAAGGAACAATCAAATCGAGCAGGACGCAGGCGACGTACAGTGTTTTAAAAGTTGGTAATTACAGTAAGGAAATCAAGTTGGACGGGTACGTCACAATTGTAAATGGTAGGAATGCCCCCTGATAGCTACAGGACTGGGCACTATATGACCACTGAAAAAACAATTATAAACACATTTAAAAGATAATGTCGCAACTCTGCCCTTAAAAATTTTAAGGCTTGATGCATCCGGTTGTGTACGGTTTGGGGTGCCAAATGCAATTTGCCTGCTATTTCGGCTATGTTTAAGTATTGGAAGCGGCTAAGCACAAATACTTCTTTTTCCTTTTGGGGGAGTTTTTCAATCATCACTTGTAACTGACCATACAACTCCTCAAAAGCCAAAATGTCCCCATTTATAAAATGTTTGGAGTCATGTTCAGGTAAAAGCTGGCAGATTAGACGTTGTCGGTCAATATGCCTAAATACTTTGTACTTCACGGCGGTCATTAAATACCCACTCAAATTGCTGGTGACATCTAAATGCTTTCGATTGTGCCACAGTTCCGCGAATATTTCCTGAACCAAATCTTCAGAGGTAGACAGATCCTTTAATTTCGAATAAGCCTTTGCTACCATGGGCTTATAATTCTTTTCAAAAAGGTATTCAAAAGCCTTGCTTTCGCCCCTTTTTATTTTTTCCAAAAGCTGTATATCTGCCGAATTCATTGCCTTTTCAATAATAGGACTAAGTTAGCATCCATCTCGCTTTCGGAGATGCCTTCTTCAATTACCAAATCATTAATTCTTTTTGGATTGATAATTGTCAATTAATTGGATCGATCCGCAGCCTTTAATCGGAAGAAGGATGCTAACTTTAATGAAAGCAAATTGCATCTGTTCTCATTATTTAGTCAGTGGTCATATGGCAATATAAAGAAATATCTTGGTTTTTTTTTGAGCAATGATTAATTCCTTCATTCAAGCATTATTTTTTAATGGTGATGCTG
Organism: Pleomorphovibrio marinus; assembly: GCF_003347495.1. Taxonomy (GTDB): domain Bacteria; phylum Bacteroidota; class Bacteroidia; order Cytophagales; family Cyclobacteriaceae; genus Pleomorphovibrio; species Pleomorphovibrio marinus. Next base: position 195,588 of record NZ_QCXY01000005.1, on the reverse strand, counting down.
TTGGGATTGTTCCGGAGAGGAATCCCCTTCCAATACCTCTTTGCCCGGTTCATAGGTTTCTTTAAGATCGCCACAAGTGAGCATTTCATCCCCAAAATAGGGGTTTTTAATTTCCTTTTCTGCACTTAGCCAATAAGCACCTTGATCATCAAAAGCCATAGGGCAAAATTGCCGGTACAGGGTCAACCCAATTACACCGAAGAGCTCCACAGCCTCTATCATCTCCTCTGATAGGTCCTCAAAGTGTTTTCTTTGAGCACCTATTTCATTTGCTTCACCCATTCCTTCTAGGCTTCTTAGCAACCTGCGTTTAATCCCTTTCCATTCTTCTAAGGAATTTTGGTCCAGGTCTTCGTCTTGTACGTTCTCCACTTCCTTTTTTAAGGGGGCGATTTTTGATAAGACCATTTGGGGGTCGCTCTCGACAAACGCATCCTTAAGTGGTAAATAGGCTTTCACCGTTTCAGTTATTTGCTCCCTGAAACTTTCGGGTACATCCATGGATTTTACCTCAGGCCTGAGCATCATGCTGTAGTTACCGGTAAGTTGCGCAGCAGCATCTACTGCAAAGGTGCCTTGGCTTACCAATTCATCTCCTTCATTTATTCCTGAAAGTATCCTATAATCTTTGCCTACAGCTCCTCCCAGCTCTACCTCCCTCATCTCAAAGGCAGGTGCATCCCTGTTTCCCACCTGTACAAAAACCACCGAACGTGGACCAGTCCAAAGTACAGAGGATTTAGGTACTAGTAATCCAGGAAGTTCCCTGGATGTGGAGGATATTTCCGCTTGGACAAACATTCCTGGTTTTAATCTGCCTCCTGGGTTGCTGGTTTCTGCTCTTAGTGGAATTGTCCTGGTAGACTCATCCATCACAGGGTTGATAAAGGTTATCCTACCGCTAAATTCCCTTCCGGGAATTGCAGCGACCTTAAAAGAAATGGGGTCTCCAATTTGGACATTTTGAATATTTTTTTCGTAGGCATCCAAGATTACCCAAACCGAGGAAAGATCCACCAGATCGAACATGGCTGTTCCTCTGCCTACATAGTCCCCGGTGGCAATATTTCTGGACCAGACCACTCCATCACTATCTGCGATAATGTCAAAATTCGTAAGAACCTTGCCGCTAGTTTCTATTTCTTGGATTTGTTGCTCGCTGATTTTCCAGGACCGGAGTTTTTCCTTTGCTGCTTGATAAATACTCGGTTGCCTGTCTTTGATCTTGGCCGCTTCCAGGAGTTCTTTTTGGCTATTGACCAGTTCAGGAGAATAGATGCTTGCTAGTTTTTCCCCTTTCTTTATTTCCTGTCCGGTAAAATTGACAAAAAGTTCCTCAATTCTACCCGGATAGTTTGCAGTAAGACTTTTTACCTTTTGTTCATTGATTTTTATCTTTCCGGTCAGAGTAGTCTTGCCTTCACCAGTTCCCTTTCTTGCTTTCGTAGTTGAGACATTTGCCATGGCCACCGCCTCCTTGGTCATTTCCAATACAAATGGGCTACTTTCCTCTTTTTTCACCTGACTGGCTGGTACAAGGGACATGCCGCAAATGGGGCAGTCCCCAGGTTCATCCTGACGGATCTGAGGGTGCATGGAGCAGGTATAGGTGGTGCCAGATTCATCTTCATGATCGTGCTCATGATCATGTTGCTCTATATCACTTCCTCCCCTAATTAGCCAGCCAATAAGGATCCCAGTTATGAGCAACAAGCAAATCCATATAATATTTTTTCGGTTCTTCATGACATTAGTGTTTCAACTGTAATTCGTTTTAAAAAGGGCAGTAATTTATATTCCCACCAAGGAAGCGAGCCTGGCATGGGCACGGTGTACATCAAGTTCTGCTTTTACCTGATCCAGTCTGAATTCCAGCAGCTCCCGCTGTATGGCAATTAGCTCCTCAAAACTTCCCTCATCATTGGCATAGGCTACTATCATTAGCTCCAGGGTTTTTTCCAACAGCTCCACCTGCTCCTGGAGAAGAATTTCTCTCCTTTCAGCATCTTGGATAGTGTTGAGGATCTCCGCAAGTGCTGTTTGAAGCAAATTGCGGAGGTTTTCCTGCTCATCCAGGTTGGCGGATTTTAAGTACTGGGCCTCGGATTCCATTGCCCTATACTTTTTTCGTGCTATGGGCAGGCTTAGGGTTAACATGGGCATCCACATATTACCTCCCATTCCGGCAGGCGTATATTCCATCCCGGGGGAATTGCCCGGCATTCCCATTTCAGGTCTTGAATTCAATAGCATGTAATTGACGCCTAAACCGATCATGGGCTTTCCGGCCAGCTCAGCCAATCTGGCCTTGGTTTGCAATGCATCTGCTTCATTGCCGAGCATCAAGAGCATTGGGTTATTGTTCCAAAGGCTGTCCAAAAGGATTTCTTCTAATTCGGCTAAGGCTATCTTTTCTCCATGTACCAGTTCAATCTCTTCCTCTACCGATAATCCGGTAAGTTGACTGAACTTTTGTATCAGGGGTTTTTTATTATTATGTAACTGACCCAGTTCGCTTTTCAGCCCTTTTATTTGAATTTGTAGCCTCAGTACATCGGTTAGACGGGCAGCTCCTTTGCCCTCATTCATGGTACTCATTCCCGAGGAACTCGGCGTATTTGGGGACTCCGAAGTGGATGCACCGCCCATGTCCATTGGGTTTCCAGGTGAAAGGGAGCCAGAAAAGGTGGGGGCTGGGATTGCCTCTCTGGCTTTGCCTGAAGCCGCACCGGTTTCTCCACCTTGAAATCGGACCAGGCTTAATTCTTCCAGGCTTTCCAGAAGGACCAGGTTTGCCTCTGTAATTTCTATGCTTTGCTGTAATAGTAGCAGGTCATAGTAGGTGTTTTTTACTTCAAACATCACTTGGTTACGTTCTTCCCTGAAGGCCTCATAGCCTGCCTTTGCCATGGCCGATGCTTCCGACTTTTCAGCCTTAAGGGTTCCAAACCAAGGGAACATCTGCATCAAGGAAACTTCTCCAATTTGATTGCCCATGAGAAGCTGCATGGGCCGAAGGAAATAACCTATTCCAAGTTCTGCGTCTGGAAGCTGACCCATTTGGTCTATTTGTGCAAGTTGTGCCTTATAGGAATTAAATGCTCCCATCACCTGCGGATTATTTTCTGCCGCCATCTCCAAGTACAGGCTCAGTGGTGGGGAAGCTTCTTGGGCCTGGGAGGAAAGCCCGCCAAAGAGCAACATGGCTATCAAGCCTAGTCCACCACTGATTCTGGGGAAAAGCTGTGTGCTTTGCTGGCTTTTTTGAATCGGGTCAATTGCAGTAGTTTTCATAGCTAGTCTGTATTGAAGATGTTTACCAATAGTGCTATACATCCGTTTCTTTTAGTTTAAGGATCTTGTACCGGCCATACAGCACGGGCACAATAAACAAGGAGACCACAGCCACACTCATTCCCCCAAAGGCAGGAATGGCCATGGGGATCATGATATCAGCACCTCTTCCTGTGCTGCTAAGTATAGGCAACAAAGCCAATAGGGTGGTTGCTGTGGTCATCAGACAAGGTCTGACCCTCTTGTTTCCAGCGGCCAGCACTGCCATTTTGATGCTTTTTGCATCCCCGGGATTCAGTTTTTCAAAGCTTTGCTTAAGATAGGTACCCATCACTACCCCATCATCGGTGGCGATGCCAAACAGGGCAATAAACCCAACCCATACCGCAACGCTAAGGTTAAAAGTCTGCATTTGGAATAGGTCCCGTAGATTGGTTCCAAGGATAGGAAAATCAAAAAACCAATCTTGCGCATACAGCCAAAGCATGAGAAACCCTCCTGAGAAGGCCATGGCAATGGAGGTGAATATCATCAAAGAAAGTGCTGTGGATTTAAATTGCAAATAGAGGATAAGGAAGATAATTGCGAGGCTGAGGGGAATGACCAAGCTAAGGCGCTTCTCGGCCCTTACTTGGTTTTCGTAACTTCCAGAAAAAACATAGGAAACCCCAGATGGAACCTCCAGTTCTCCCGATTGGACCTTCTCTTGCAGGTGTTTTTTGGCTTGTTCAACTGCAGTTACCTCAGCATAGCCTTGCGCCTTGTCCAGCATGATGTAGCCAACCAAAAATGATTCCTCTCCCCGTATCATGGTAGGTCCGGATCTGAAGGTGATTTCTGCTAGTTGACCCAAAGGCACTTGCTGGCCAACGGGCGTATCGATCAGGATTTCTTTAAGCGTTTCGGGATCATCCCTGTACTCCCTGGCATACCTTGCCCGGATACCATACCTTTCTCTGCCTTCCACTGTAGTGGTCAAGGTCATGCCCCCTATGCTAAGCTCAAGCATTTCTTGAACAGTTGCGATGCTTAAGCCATAACGTGCCATTGCCTGTCGGTCCAGGTCAATTTCCAAATAGGGCTTGCCTAGGGAGCGGTCGGCAAAAACAGCTTGCTCCTTAATTGCCGGCACTTCCTTTAACAAGGACTCCAGTTTCAGGCTGAAACTCTCAATGGTTTCTAAATCAGGTCCATACACCTTAAGTCCCATAGGAGCACGCATACCGGTTTGCAGCATGACCAGGCGGGTTTCTATGGGTTGAAGCTTGGGTGCCGATGTCACCCCGGGGATATTCGAGGTGCGGTTTTGGATTTCGTCCCAAATGTCATCGGGGCTTTTGATATGGTCTCTCCACTGTCTGAAATAGCTACCCCTTTTGTCGTCCTCAACTAAATATTTTCCAGGGTTTTTTTGGGCTTTTCTTGTGGTTTCCCTGTCCGCATAATTCCCTTCATCGTTAAAGACTTCTTGCTCCGTTCTGTCATACCAAAAAGATTTTCCGTCCAGGCTAATCTCGAAATGACCTTTATTGTTGGTTTTGAACCGTATTTTTTCCCCTTCCTCGTTTTGGATATAGGTGGTTTTGTAGTTGATGATGTTTTCATACATGGTGAGCGGGGCAGGATCCAGCGGGCTTTCGGCCCTTCCTGCTTTTCCTACCACCATTTCCACTTCCGGTATGGACTGAACCAATAAGTCCAATTGCTTAACCGTACGTAGGTTGGCTTCCACACCTGCATGAGGCATGGAGGTGGGCATAAGGAGAAAGGAGCCTTCGTTTAAGGCTGGCATAAATTCTTTTCCCAAGCCAGGGAAGGTCTGTGCCATTCCTTTCCATGTGGAAGTGTTTCTGACTTCCCAACCAAGCTTTTCCATCCCATCTGCTGCAAATCCAAAAAGCCGGGGAAAGCCCAACCAAACATTCAAACCCAATAGGATAAGGAGAGTAGGTACCGATAAAAAAAGCATGGGATGGTCCAGGCACCATCCCAGCATCCGCTCATAGAAATACATAAAAAGGGAGAAGAATCCCAACACCAGCCCTATAAGGATTATAATAAACAGCCCATTGAGTAATAGAGACTGTTCAAGCCCTAAAGGACGCCATTCCATTGCCAGCAGATAACTCAGGGCCAATACGGCGATTATCATGCTAATAAGGTGCTTGTACTTGCCATTTGCTGTGTGTTCTGGGAAAAACAAATGTACCAGATGTAAGCTGCCAAAAGCCAAAAGAACCAGGCCGGCCCATGGGTAAAGGAAAAGCAAATAGATCCCTGCCAATACCAGTAGGATATTGGCTATTGCCTTGTATTTTTTTGTGGAAACCTTAAAGCCAAATGTCCAATGAGCAAGTGCAGGGATGAAAATCAAGGTGATTAGGACAGCAGCAAGAAGGGCGAAGGTTTTGGTGTAGGCAAGTGGGCCAAATAATTTCCCCTCAGCAGCTTGTAGAGTGAATACGGGCAAGAAACTGACTATGGTAGTCAATACAGCTGTAAGGATAGCTCCAGCAACCTCTGAAGTTGCGTCTAGGATCACCGCTTTTAAAGGACGTTTGCCGTCGGCAGTTTCCAGGTGACGCAATATGTTCTCATTCAGTATAATGCCCAAATCCACCATAGTGCCTATGGCGATAGCAATACCAGAGAGGGCCACAATATTGGCATCCACCCCCACATGTTTCATCATGATGAAGCACATCAATACAGCTATGGGCAATAGAGAAGCAATCAGGAAAGAGGCCCTGAGGTTAAATACCATAACCACTATAACAATGATGGTCACAAGTACTTGTAAGCTAATGGCCTCGTTGAGGGTATTGAGAGTTTCTTTGATCAGTCCTGACCTGTCGTAGAATGGAACAATGGTTACTTTGGAAACAGTGCCATCCTCCAGGGTTTTGCTGGGTAGGCCTTCGGACAGCTCTTCGATTTTTTCCTTGACTGCGCTTATTACTTGAAGAGGGTTGTCTCCATACCTTGCCACCACCACACCTCCTACAGCCTCTGCCCCTCCCTTATCCAGAATAGCCCTTTCGGACCTGCTGGCTGGGCCCAAGCTTACCTGTGCGATATCCTTTATACTAATGGGTATGTTGTCGGAACTGGTAACTACGGAAGTAGCAATGTCCTCAATGTCCTTTACATATCCCAAGCCCCTAACTAGGTATTCCACCTGATTAACCTCCATGGTATTTGCACCCACATCCAAGTTCGATTGCCTGATGGCGTCCATGACCTGCATTATGGAAATTCCATGAGCCTTCATGGCCACGGGATCCAAATCCACCTGATATTCCTTGATATGCCCACCTATACTAGCCACTTCTGCGACGCCCTTAGCACCGGAAAGCCCATATTTCACATAAAAATCTTGAATGGACCTCAGTTCATGCAGGTCCCAGCCCCCTGCTGGCTCCCCGTTTTCATCCCTACCTTCAAGAGTGTAGAAATATACCTGCCCCAGCCCGGTGGCATCTGGCCCCAACTTGGGCTGTACCCCCTCTGGGAGCAGTCCTGTGGACAATGCATTCAACTTTTCTAACACCCTTGACCTGCTCCAATAAAATTCCACCTCTTCTTCAAAGATGATATAGATGGAGGAGAAGCCAAACATAGAAGTGCTGCGAATGGAACGGACACCCGGTAATCCAAGCAATGTAGTGGTTAGGGGATAGGTGATTTGGTCCTCTACATCTTGGGGGGATCTTCCCATCCACTCCGTGAAAACGATTTGTTGGTTTTCCCCTATGTCAGGGATAGCATCCACAGGTACGGGGTCTTCGGGAAGGAAACCCCTGTCCCAGTCGAATGGAGCTACCATGATCCCCCAAGCGATCATTAGAAATAGTAAGGTAAACGTAATTACCTTATTTTCAAGGAAGAATTTTATTAAAGCGTTGAGCATTGCCATGCATAGGATTAGCCCGGAATAACTCCCGAAGCATGTAAGAAAAGAAATAAGGGATGAAATATAGGAGGAGTAGGAATTCCTTCAGGAAAAATAAAAAATCAGATCAACCAAACTTGGTGGATCAAGAACAAGGAGGTTTGGGTGGGTATAAGGGGAGGGGCATGTACAGAAAAACCAAGCTTTTCGGCAATACTCCAGTTTAATTGGATATTCTTTTCAAATAGGATTGAGGGATGGAAAGTGAGGTCAGAAAGGGAAAGGCAGACCTGGTTGGGTTGAAATTCCTCTCCATTGGGAACTTCCAAGTGACTCACATCCTCACAGCAGTCAGGCATCTCTGTCTCTCCGGGACAACATCCTTCTGAGGATGCAAAAAAGTTGAAGTGCTTAAAGTCCCCTTCACAGAAATGCATGGAATAGCTCAACCCCGCATTAAAGCAAAGATAACAAACAAGTAGCGCTATTTTCCTGGTAAAGAGTGGCATTTCATTTATTATAACGACAAATCTATTAAACTTGTCTGGTAATTACTTACAAAATTCCTGATAAAATTTATGTCATGTCTTTTTGGAGTACTTCAATTCTTCGTGATACTTGAAAGTAAACAAATTGAGGTGAGACCAACAGAAGGGAAATTTGTGTTTAAAAAAGGCGTCAGTTGGAGAGACTAATCCCAGTGGATTTAATTCCATTTCAAAAGGTATTTATAACCTTTCCTCCTCATGGATAGGACCCTTTTTTTCCCTCAGAAACGTGCCTTTTTCACCAGAGAGCACTGCTTTTACCTCACTGATAATGGAAAGGGCTATTTCCTCTGGAGCCTCAGCACCCAGGTTCAATCCCGCAGGCCCAAACAGCCTTTCTTTATCATCGGTGCTTGGAGCCTTACCCAATTTCTCCAAATTCTCCAATAACTTTACCAATTTTTTCTTAGGTCCCAAGACACCTACGTAGGGGATGCTTATGGGTAGCATTTCCTTCAATAGTAAAAGTTCGTAATTGAAGTTGTGGGTCATCAACACCATAGCTGTCCTATCGTCAAAATGAAGCGTTTCATATACCATTTCTGCATCCAACACCCTTATGTCCTCCACATTGGGGAATCGACCCGAGTTGGCGTGGTTTTCCCTTCCGTCGATGAGGGTGACTTCCCATCCGAGGAGTTGGGCCATTTTGCTTAAGGGGATAGCGTCGTTGCCTGCTCCAACAATCATGAGGCGAATGGGAGCATGGACCAATTCTACAAAAGCATGTTGGCCTTCCAAGGCAGCTATCCAGGATTTTTTATCCTGTAGCACTTTCTGAGCCATAGGTGTCAAGGTACCTTGAAAGGGTTCAGATTTCCCAAATGCAATGGTTTGTTCACTGGTTTTTAGCCAACAGGTACCAATTTGGGGTTTTCGCGGGTTTTCCAGATCAAATAAGGTGGCCAACACCTTTGGGCTTCTATCAGTAAGGCATTTTTTGAGCAGTTGTATGGGATGAAGCTCCTGGCTAGGGTCAATGGGCTCAATAAGGATGTGGATAATGCCATTACACCCAAGACCCACACCAAATTTGGCATCGTCTTCATCCGTGGTGTCATAGGTCACCAACATGGACTGTTTTTTCAGCATCACCAACTGGGCTTTTTTAAGTGCATCCCCTTCCAGACAACCCCCGCTGATGGCACCGGTCAACATCCCGTTTTCCGTCACCAACATTCGGGCTCCCGGTCGCCTATAGGAAGAACCTATTACTTTTACCACCGTAGCCAAGGCAGTTTGTTCCCCTCTTTCTACTGCTTCTTCAAAGGAACTGATGATTTCTTTTATTTCTTTCATCTGTTTATAATTGTCTTTTTAAGGTCACATGGAATCTCGCAACGATAATCATCCCGGTGTGTGACGTGCTCGTCATGCTCGATTTCATCTGTTTATAATTGTCTTTTCAGCGGTCATATAGCCTGCCCCGAACTTGCTTCGGGGGAATCTCGCAGTCTATAATCATCCCAGTGTGTGACGTTTCCGTCATGCCCTGACTGCCGTCAGGACAGGTTCGATTTCATAGGTGAATATCAATAAAAATATTCCAGTGGGTAGGCCTCGTCCTTTTTGTGTTTTTCGGAATCCTCCGGCAAGGACAAAAAACCATCGGCTATGGAAAGGTGAATCAAATCACCGGAGCCAGAATGTTGGACCGGTGTGGCCAGAAGTTCTCCTTCTACCAGGGAGAGAGTCACCAACTGGTGGAGGGTAAGTGGTTTCTTGAAGGGGATCTCAGTGGTAAGCTTAGCGGTAGCCAAGGTAGTTTTCATCCCAAGAGCCTGAAAAAGCAAAGGCTTAAAATAGGTGTGGAAACATACCAGGGTGGATGAGGGATTTCCCGGGAATCCAAATACCAGGGAATTCTCCAACTTTCCGAACAAGAAGGGTTTACCTGGCTTTTGCGCCACCCCATGGATCATTTTTTCCATTCCCAATTCATTTAAGACCTCCGGCAAAAAATCAAACTTCCCCTTCGAAACGGCTCCCGAAAACATCAAGACCTCATATTGTCCAAGAAGTTGAGCCAGTTCTTTCTTCATGGAGGCCTTGTCATCGGGTATATATTTACTTTCCGCATCCATGCCCAATGCCCGAAGTGCCGCGACCAACATGGGGGAGTTGGAGTTTCGGATTTGATGGGGTAGAGGGGTGTCTTCTATCGGAATCAATTCATCCCCTGTGGCACAGACCACCACCTTTGGAGGCACTATCACTTTTATATTAGGCAAACCAACAGCCGCCATTACCCCAACACTTCCGGGGGTTATTTTTTTTCCTCTGGAAATTAGGATATCTCCCTTCCTGGCATCAGAACCTTTTAAATGCACATTTTGGTTTGCATCCACTTGCTCATCCACCTTAAGGGTAGCAGTTTGATTTTCTATGTCCAGCCATTCGTAGGGGATCACACAGTCGGTGTTTTTAGGTAGTACTGCCCCGGTCATCACCTCTAGACATTGATCAGTTTTCTCCAGGGTAAGCTGGGATTTACCTGCCGCTTGTACACCGGCTATTGCAAAGGATTTTTGTGTTTTCAATTTTGAGGCCTGTAAGGCTATTCCATCCATGGTCACCCGGTTGAAAGGGGGCGAATCCCTGTCTGCGAGCACATCTTCGGCGAGAATATTGCCTACTGCTTTCCAAATAGGCAGGATTTGCGTCTCCAATTTCAAGGATTGGGAGAGTATGAGGTCTTTAGCTGCTTGTACGCTTATCATGTTTCGCTGGTTTGTTTAGCCACCTGTTTCCAACGGCCATAGCCGCCTTCTAAATTGAACAGTTCAAGTTCCGGGTGGGATTCCTTTAAATAATGGATGGCCTTTTGGCTGCGTCCCCCCATTTGACACATGAGTATCCAAGGCTTTCCCTTAGGTAAGTCGGGTAGTTTACCTTGTATTTTTGACAAGGGCCAAGAAACAGCCTGTGGAACATGTCCGGCCTTATACTCATGCGTTTCTCTTACATCAATAAGTACATGTTCCTTATCCCAGTTCATCCATTCCTCTACACTTAATGTAGGTGAGGTTTCAGTTTGACATAGGGGTACTTCGTATGTATCTGCCAAGGTGTGTAAATTTGTATAGCTGGGGTTAGGCTTAAGCTTTATTTTATATTGTGATTGACCCAACAGGTCCATTACCAAAAGCTGTCCGGAAAGTGGCTCCCCTATTCCACTGATCACCTTTAAGGCCTCCAATGCTTGGAAGGAGCCAATAATGCCAGGCACAATGCCCAATACCCCTGCCTGATTGCAGTCGGGTACCTGCCCTGGGTCTGGAGGATTAGGGTAAAGGCATCGATAGGTGGGGCCATTTTGATAATTAAACACACTGACGTGGCCTTCAAAAAACTGTAAAGCACCATAGATAAAGGGCTTTTTTAATAACACACAGGCATCATTTATAAGGTACCTAGTCGCAAAATTATCCGTAGCATCCACCACCAAATCGTATTTGCCAATCAGTGTTAGGGCATTTTCCTTATTCAGAAAACTAGGATAGGTTTGCAGGTTCATTTCGGGGTTTTGCAGAGAAAGCTTAACTTTACAAACCTCCACCTTCATTTTCCCTACATCGGAAGGGGAATAGATGACTTGGCGGTGCAGGTTGGTCTCTTCAATTCGGTCACCATCCACGATTCCGATAGTTCCTATGCCCATACCAGTCAAGTACTGCAATACCGGCACTCCCAAACCCCCTGCGCCTACCACCAATACCTTGGCCTTGTTCAATTTTTCTTGTCCTTCCTTCCCAAATTCGGGTACCTGAATTTGTCTGAGGTATCTGTTCATAACTGTTTTGCTACTTTTATCCTCCTAAAAAAGTCATGGATTTTTTTGGGGTAGATGCTTGAAGCTTTTCTGCCTCAAACCCGTCCTTTTCCTTCTTTGCCACAACATCCGTGATAGTTTGGATAAGCCTTTCTTTGTCGGCCCCCTCCCTAAGCACATCCCTGAGGTTTGCCCTAGGGGGGCCATAAAGGCAGGTTCTCATTTCCCCGGTAGCGGATAAACGGATGCGGTTGCAAGTCCCGCAAAAGGTTCTACTATAGGAAGGTATGATACCGAAACTACCTTGGTAGCCTTTAATTCGGTAATTGGTGGAGGTGCTGTTTTTTTCGTCCAATAGCTTTTCTACTTCCGAATAGTGGCCGGAAATATAACTGAAGATAGCCTTATAATTCCATTTAGGGGTCTCAAAACTGCCTTTTCCGTTAAATGGCATTTCCTCCAGAAACCTCACGGAAAGCGGGTAGGATTTTGTCAATTCCACAAAAGGAATAATATCCTGGATGTTTTTTTCCTCTGCCAGCACGCAGTTGAGTTTCACTTTAAAGCCCTTTTGTAACAAGGCTAAAATGCAATCAAATACCTCTTCAAACTTATCCCTACGGGTCATTTCGAAAAATCGCTCCTTATCCAGGGAATCCAGTGAAATGTTGATGTTTGTGATGCCCAGACGAAGCAATTCGTTCATTTTTTCCTCCCCCAAGGTACCGTTGCTGGTTACTGTGATCTGCTGGAGTTGGGGAATATCACTTAGTTTACCCAAAAAACCCATAATGCCTTTTCGGACGAAGGGTTCGCCACCGGTAATCCTGACCTTCCGGACACCCAATTCACAGAAAATCCCTGTGAGGTAGCTTAGTTCCTCATAAGTGAGCAGTTCTTTTCTGGGCACAAACTCCACCCCTTCCTCAGGCATGCAGTAATAGCAACGGAAGTTACACCTATCCGTTACAGAAAGCCTGAGGTAATCAAGCTTACGGCCATAAGGGTCAATAAGAGTTGGTTCTGTATGTTTTGGTTTGTCCATTGTAGTTCATTTAGGGGTGGGCATTCACCCAAACGGTTTGGTCTTCAAAATGTTCTTTTTTCCAGATGGGGACGGAATTTTTGAGTTCATCAATCAGAAATCTGCAGGAAGCAAAGGAATCGCTGCGATGTGCAGTGGATGTCCCTATCAGAACCACAGATTCTCCTACCTTTTTTTCTCCCAGTGCATGTATCATTACCAATTGCTTAATAGGCCACTTATTCCTTGCTTCTGAGGCAATCTTTTCCATTTCCTTTAAGGCCATAGGCTCATATCCTTCAAAGTCTAGTTGCATTACACCTGATTTTCCGGGCGTATGGTTCCGGACGGTGCCGATAAAAAGGCTAATTCCTCCAGCCTCCTCATGTTGCAAGGCTGCATATGCCTCATTAAGGTCTATTTCTTTTACGAGTTTAATCATATTTAATCATAACGGGATGGTTAACCGCCACTTACGGGGGGAATTAGTGCAATTTCATTGCCAGGGCTCAGTTTATCCCCGTCTTCAGCATACCCATGGTCAACGGCCACAGCCAATGCCTTTAGACTTTTAATATCTGGGTATTTCGCGTAAAGCCAGTGTTTTAAATCCCTTACTGTATGGATGGAAAGGTCATTAGGCACTTGAAGACTTTCAGCTCCTATGATGTCCTTTGTTATTCCGAATAGTCTGATATTCATAATTAGAACCTACGAATTATTATCCTTGAATTTTAAAATTAAAGAATATCCAGGATTTGACCATGACATGTGCTTAATTTTCCAGCTATGGTTTATCTTCCTTTCATTGAAACACCAAGATTCAAATTCGTGTTCATTCTAAGGAAAGTCTTTGGTTTAGGGGAGAGAAGAGGTACAGTCATATTGAGGATTAGCCGGCTAATTTGAGTGGGTGGCATTTTAAGCTTAAATTGAAAAATCACCCACTAATGGAGTTTTCATTGATTATTCCTAAATAAAGAAGGGCAAGAACCATATACTTCCTTAAATTGGACAAGGCTCTGTATATCAGTCTTCTTGCTGAAGATACACGAGAAAATTCTAACAATTCTGCGATCTGTTCATAGGATAAGTTGTCATAATAAAAATGGTATATTGCCTCACGTTCCTTTATTTCCAGCTTTTGTAAGGCGTTTTCAAGTTTAAAAAGTTGCTGGCTCTCAAATTGGCGGTTGATAAACACGGTTTCATGGGAAAACTGAATGGGGAATTCGAAAAAACCTGGTTGTTTCAGCCTATCTTTTTCTTTGGATTGCTTTTTGGTGTAATCAATAACCTTTCGCCGAAAGGATTTTAGCAAATACAGCTTTATGGAGTTGGTGTCCCCAAGATTTGACCTCTTAGTCCTCAGATAGATAAAAAAGTCTTGCAGGCAATCCTTTATCAAATCTCTGTCTTGCGTGAATTGACACCCAAAGTTAAAAAGGAGGTTAGAATAGTTTTTATAGATAGAAATAAAAGCACCTTCATCCCCCGACTTAAACAATGTCCATAATTCAGAGTCGTTTAGGGGTGGAATTAACTCCCTTACTTCCTCAACACCTTCTTCAAATCCTGTGCATTGAACTTGTTTTCCGTTAGGCTGAATTTGCATTTTGGGTCTTTTAATAAATATTCAAATCAAAAGATAAATAATAAATCTAAAAAATTACAAATATTTTGAATTTTTTATCCTTTAAATGTTTTAATACTGAAATTTTACAAAATTTAATTTCGAAAAAAAATTTTATTTAAGGAAAATGTTTCAATTTGTAATCACTGGTTATTAGCGTTTGAAATAGAAAGAAAGGAGTCCTTAGTACCAAATACTTGGTTATTTTTAAGAGTTTAATTTTTCTAAAAATCTTGGTATCTCTTGCGTATTATTTGCCTTTTACATGCGGAAAGCATGAAATCAAGTGAAATTGCTATTCCAAATAGTCTGCTACTCCTAATTAGAACCGACGATTCCTAAATCATTGTATGTGGAATTGTGGAAAACCAAGGATTTGACCATGATTGAAAATTTTTTTGAAAAAAATCATTAAAACCCGGTATCATTTCGAATAAAGTGTCCTTAATAATATAAAAGGCATATTATATCTTGAAGACGTCGGTCAACCATATTTTTATCCAATTGATTACAGATCCTGAGTTTATTATTTGGGTAAATTTCAGAAGCAAGGAGCGTACCCTCTTCTGGGAAAAGTGGGCAAAGGACCAACCCGATCGTCAGGAGGCTTTGCTTCATGCGGTTGAGTTCCTAAGTAGGCTTCATTTCAGGGAGGTCAGTTTAAGTGAAAAGGAAAGCGATAAGTTGCTGGAAGGCATACTTAAGGAAAAGGTTGAAAAAAAGGGTACCACTTTTTCAAGGAAAAGGGAGTGGTTTTTTTCCCAATGGATAAGGGTTGCATCCATCCTCGTATGTTGTCTTCTGGGAGGATATACATTGGATCGGTTTACTACTGATGCACCTATTGTTAATGAGGAACCTACAAAACCGATATACCATACCATTAAAAACCCAAAGGGTAGACGCTCCCTACTCAAACTTCCCGATGGCACAAGGGTACATTTGAGTCATGATTCCGAATTGGTTTTCCCTCAAACATTTGCGGGGAAGAGAAGAGAGGTTTTTTTAAAAGGTGAAGCATATTTTGAGGTAGCCCCAAAGGATTCTACTCCTTTTTTGGTCAAGGTTAAAGGAATGGCAGTAAACGTCATTGGAACGAGTTTCAACGTGAAATCCAGAGATAAAGATTACGAGTCGGTGGTTTCCTTGGTTACTGGAAAGGTGAAGATCGCATTGGACGAGCAGATCCCTGAGAAGGAATTATCCCCAGGAGAACAGTTTAGTCTCAATTTGATAAAAAATGAAATAGCGTTGTCCCATTTCCATGTAGAAAAGGTCACGGGATGGAAGGATGGGGTCATTCATTTCCATGATGCAGACATGGACGACTTTATCGAAGTAATGGAAGACTGGTATGGAGTTAATTTTCAGGTATTCGGAAGGTCTTCTCCTGCATGGAAAATCAATGCTAAATATAAGGATGAAACCCTGGAAGAGATTCTAATGGGTCTTCAATATGTGTATGGTATCAGTTTCAAGATTAATGGTAAGACAGTATGGATGAAAGTCGATGAACAAGAAATTTCTCCCTGACAAGAAAGTAGCATTCATAAAAAAACTAGCAAAACCTAAATTAATTAACAACCCAAAATCATGAAAAAAACTTTACAGTTCTACCACATGAGGAGTTGGTTATTAGCCTTCTTTAACTGGCTAATTGTACTAACTCCAACCTTAAGTAATGGCCAGGACCACAGTGCCTTGGCCATAGCAAGCACTCGGTCCCAACATACTGTCAATGCGAACCCCATGGATCAGTTTCTCACCATCGACGTGAAAGGAATTGGCACCAAGGAGCTCTTTAAAAACATAGAGGCAAAGACTGGGATGAAATTTGTCTATGATAAATCAGATATCCAGCAGGATATTCGGTTTGACATTAACGAAAAGTGGATATCCCTGTATGACTTACTTTATTTGGTTTCCTCTCATTCTTCCTACAGGTTTAAGCAGGTAAACAATAACATCAATGTAAAATTACTGAAATCCGATGACAAAGCGGCTATTGAAATGTCCTTGGATATCACGATAAGGGGAAAAGTAACGGACCTCAACCAACTCCCCTTACCTGGGGTTTCTGTATTGGTGGAAGGCACCACACAAGGTACGGTTACTGATTTGGACGGTAACTACACCATTGATGCTCCTGAGACGGGATATTTGGTGTTCTCCTTTATTGGTTTT
The DNA here is from genome assembly GCF_003347495.1 of Pleomorphovibrio marinus. Lineage (GTDB taxonomy): Bacteria > Bacteroidota > Bacteroidia > Cytophagales > Cyclobacteriaceae > Pleomorphovibrio > Pleomorphovibrio marinus. The sequence continues at coordinate 179,241 of NZ_QCXY01000005.1, read as the reverse complement.
CAGACTCAAAGAGTGGCAGTAGGCAACCGAAGCCAAATAAATATCACCATGGAGGAGGATGTGGCCGGGCTTGACGAGGTAGTGGTTACTGCCTTAGGCATTAAAAGGGAAGCAAAAAGCCTGGGATATGCCACATCTACGGTCGGGCAGGAGGAGATGACCATTAACCGAACCCCCAATTTCATGAATGCCCTACAAGGAAAAATGGCAGGGGTTAACATTACCCCTTTGGGTGCAGGCCCATCGGGTACCAGTAAAATCCGTATTCGAGGGCAGTCTTCCTTTGGTGGCAACAACTCTCCCTTGATTGTGCTGGATGGGGTGCCAATTGACAATACCAACTTCGGGGCTAGAGGAGACTATTCGGAGAGGGGAAGCAATCGAACTTCGGACAGTGGTGATGGGCTTAACAGTATCAACCCGGACAACATTGAGTCCATGACGGTATTGAAAGGAGGGGCGGCCTCTGCCCTATACGGTGCAAGGGCTAAGGATGGGGTCATTATGATCACCACTAAGAATAGAGGAGAAGGACGGGGCATTACGCTGGAATTTAACAGCAATTTCACCCATGACACCCCTTTGGACTACAGGGATTATCAATATGAGTATGGACAGGGAGAAAACGGGGTACGGCCTACCAGTCCGTTTCCGACCTCCGGTGTGTGGAGTTTTGGGGAACGTTTCCAACCCGGAATGACCCATATCCTTTTTGACAATGTGGAGGTACCTTACCAACCACAACGCAACCATGTGAGGGATTTCTATCCTAATGGATTTACTTGGACCAACTCCTTTACTTTGGCCAACTCGGGAGAAAATGGTGGGTTTAACTTGATGGTATCCAATATGGATAACCAAGTCACTTTCCCTAATTCCGATTTCAACAGGAAAACCATCAACCTTGGGTTTACCCAGACATTTGCCAAAAAATTAACGGTTTCAGGAAATATTAACTATTCCAAGGAAAGAAGGAATAATCCCCCCAACATTGCAGAACAGGATTACAGCCCGGTGATCATTTATACCTTGGCCAACTCCATGCCATTGGATGTCCTCAGAGAAAATGCCGAAGATCCCCTAGGGAACGAAAATGTTTGGTCTAGATTTACTAATAGGACTAATCCTTATTTTGCTTTAAAGCGGTTTGATCATATTGACAGGGACAGGGTTTTTGGAAATATTACCGCAAGATATGAATTTACGGACTGGTTGTTTTTGCAAGGAAGAGTGGGCCAGGATTTCTTTGCACGGGAACAGGAATACAACCTACCTCATGGCACACAAAGACAGGTGCCAGCCCCACCCGGTTTTGTAAACGGACAATACGTTCAGGATGCTTCCAATGTAAGGGAAGTGAATGCCGACTTCCTTATGGGTGCCAATCGTTCCTTTGGGGATTTTGCTGTGGACCTTAACCTGGGAGGCAACCAGATGTATAGAAGGTTTAGCAGGCATAATGTGTTTGTGCAGGATTTCTTCAGCAGGGACTTATACACCATTGGAAACAGCAGACTGCGGGACCCCATCTACCAGTTTTCTGAACTTCAGGTAAATTCGCTCTATGCAGCTTCTGAAATATCTTATAAAGAGTTTTTCTATGTGAACGGAACCGTAAGAAATGATTGGTTCTCTACGCTTTCTTCTGCTAATCGTAGTATACTTTATCCATCCATTACCGGAAGTTTTATCTTTTCCCAGGCATTCGGGGCCACATTACCCGAATGGATATCCTTTGGAAAAGTAAGAGCGGCTTATTCGGAAGTGGGTAGTGACACTGATGTGCAACCTTATTCCAATAACCTGTTTTATAATATCAATGCCCAACAGTTTCCCAATTCCAACGGCATCCCTCAACCTATGGGTACCATCGCAGGTTCTGTAGTTCCTAATGATGACCTGAGGCCTATGAGAGTCCAGGAGACTGAATTTGGACTGGAAATGGCATTGTTCGACAATAGGATTGGGTTTGAGGTAACCTATTACCATAAACTATCTTCCGACCAGATCCTTCAAGCCCAGTTGTCAGACGCTACAGGGTTTTTGACCCAGTTGATTAATGTAGGTCAATCCAAGAATGAAGGGGTAGAAATGATGTTGAATTTAGCTCCTGTTACTACTAACAACTTCCGTTGGACTGCTAATTTTAATGCTGCTTACAACATTACTGAAGTTCTCGACCTAGGAGAAGATGTAAGTGACAATAGCATAACAGTTGGATCCGGGGATTTTCATGGAGAACTAAGGCATGTGGTCGGCCAGCCTATGGCGCAACTGTATGGCTTTGGGCTGCTAAGAGACGACCAGGGTAGGGTGATACATGATCCTGGCAATGGAAGACCATTGCGTACACCTGAGCAAATTCCCTTCGGTAGTGCCATCCCTACTTGGGTAGGAGGGATCACCAATTCTTTCGATTATAAGGGAGTACAGTTCTCTTTTTTGGTTGATTTCAAATTGGGGCACAGGATGATTTCAGGTACACACGTAAATGCATACCGACATGGATTGGATAAGGCAACCTTGCCAGGCAGAGATGTGGGTTTTGTGGTTGGAGACGGCGTAAACCCAAACGGGGAAATAAATACCACACAAGCGGAGGTTCAATTATATTATGAATCTGTTCGTAGTTTACAGCTTTCCGAGCTCTCCGTGTTTAACGCTGGGCTTTGGCAACTAAGGCAAATGTCTTTGGGATATGATTTCACAAAGCTCCTTCCCAGCAATTTTCCAGTAAGGGGTTTAAGGGTAAATGCAGTAGCTAACAATGTGGCCGTACTGAAAAAATGGGTACCTCACATCCACCCTGACCAATTTGGGTTTCCTTCCGATAACCTCATGGGACTGGAAGCTACAGGACTACCCATAGCCAGAAGCATTGGCTTCAACCTTAATGTCAAATTTTAATGAAACCCAACAGAACCATGAAAACATATAAGTTAATCATTATAATTGCAGGCATGATCCTTTGGGCTGGCTGCGACGAAGGGTTTGACGAAATGAATATCAACCCCAATGCACTTACGGGCATTGAGCCTGTATTCCAATTGAATAATTCCATGGTGGCTACAGCACCGGTTTATGGAAATCTTAGTTATGAGACCACCATCGTAAAACAAATGATTACTCCCTTCAGTGGAGTTGGTGCATCCGGCAATTTTAACCAGGATAACAGGAATGTGGCAGCAGGAAATTGGCAGAGGGGCTACAGACAGAATATCAAGGACTTAACCGATGCGCTTGCAAGCTCCGAAAATAGACCTGAGCTTCAAAACCTTGTCCATCTGATCAGAATCTGGAAAGCCTATACCTATATGTTTCTCACGGACACCTATGGGGATGTTCCCTATTACCAGGCAGGTAGAGTGTTTCGAGAAGGGATCACCAATCCCGTATATGACCCACAAGAAGAAATTTATGACAATATTCTTAGGGAGTTGGATGAAGCCTCAGCGGCTATTAATACCGAGGGGCCTCCAGTGTCTAGTGAGGTGCTTTATTCAGGGGATTTGAGCAAATGGAAGAGGTTAGGCTATTCTTTGTTGCTTAGAGCGGCAATGCGGCTCTCCAAAGTGAACCCCACCAAAGCTGCAGAATACGTGGTCAGAGCTATAAATGGAGGTGTAATGAACTCTAATGAGGACAATGCGATAATCCGGCATACCGCCAATTTTCAAAATAATATTGGTGCACAGCTCAATGGTGGTCAATCTGCTTTCTTTTACCTGGCTGAAGATTTTGTCAGTTTTCTTCAGGAAAATGATGACCCAAGGCTGGAATCCATTGCAGTAAGGTATACAGGCGCATCCTCCGGAGCCCAACAAGTGGAAAGCCGGGCGGATAGAAATCCCGATGTTCAGATAGGGATGCCCCTTGGCTATGACAACACCACCGTATCTGCCGCAGTGCAGGAAAGTGGGTTGGTTTCCCTTTGGGATTATAGTCAATTGGACAGAACCAGGATGGCCAACCCCCAAGCCCCAAGCTTTCTGGTAACTTACGGACAAACCCTTTTGCTGATGGCTGAGGCAGCCCATAGAAACTGGATTCAGGGGAATGTAGAAGAACTCTATTCGGCCGGAATCGCGGCTCATATGGAACAGTTGGCTTATTACGGTTCCAATACCGCCATAGCCCCAGAACGGATAGAAGCCTATGTAAGTGCAAACCCCTTGGAGCCAGGAAGGGAAATGGAACAAATCAATACCCAATACTGGGTAGCCACCTTCCTGAACGGGCCTGAAACCTGGGCAAATTTCCGACGTACGGGATATCCCGTTCTCAGCCCAAATCCCTACCCGGGTAGTGACTTGGCTAATGAGGACTTTATACGAAGGCTTACCTATACGGATGCAGAAATCAATGTAAATGCTGCCAATGTACAACAGGCCATCAGCCGACAAGGACCGAATATCATGGATACAAGGATTTGGTGGGATGTTGAATAGTTATTTGTCAATTAATTGTCTAATTTATCGGCAATAACCGTTCGCACATATAAACCCAATATAATGAAAGGATTGAAGAAGAGACTCCAGCAAGGAGAAACCCTATTTGGATGCTGGTTAAACCTAGGCAGTCCCGTAACCGCTGAGATTGTGGGATTGTCCGGGTTTGATTGGGTGCTTTTGGACCTAGAGCATGGGGCAGGGGAGCCCAAGGATCTGCTACACCAGCTTCAGGCACTTGAGCACACTACCGCAGCACCAGTGGTGAGAGTGGAAAGCGTGGCAAAGGAACGAATACACAGAATTTTGGATGTGGGAGCCGAAGGTGTCATGTGTCCGCGTATCCAAACCGTGGATGATGCCCGGAAAGCCGTTTCCGCAATGCATTATCCTCCCAAGGGAGTTAGAGGAGTGGCGAAAATGGTGAGGGCAACCGGGTTTGGACACCACTTTGAATCCTATGTACAAGATGCTCAGGAAAATATCCTCGGCATCCTGCAAATAGAGACATTGGAAGCCATGAATCACCTGGATGAAATTGCAAAGCTTGGAGGGGTGGATGTCCTATTCATAGGCCCGGCAGATTTGACCATGGCCTTGGGAATTTATGGTCAATTGGACCATCCCAAATTTGTGGAAGCCGTGGACCGTATTGTAGCTGCAGCCAAAAAAGCAGGAAAATCAACTGGCATACTGCTCTTTAATCCAGATGAATTCCCCACCTATCAGGCAAAAGGCATTCAATTGATTGCTTGTGGGTCTGATGCTACATTTGTGGCCAATGGGGCAGGGGCTATGGCCAAAAAGCTTAGGGGTTTGAGAAAGGATTCCAACACTTAAAGTCACTCAGATGTTGGAAGATCCTTTTATTATCCTGGGGATAGGTATCGTCATTGTGGTGGGAGGGATCATTTGGCTTAGGCTGAACCCCTTTCTTGCCTTATTGATTTCCGCATTGGTGGTGGCATTCATGACCCCTGCTTCGGCGATTGAAGGCTTTGCTTTGGCCAAAGGTTTTTCACCCACGGCCGCCTTAGACCTGGCAAACAAGTCCATTGGGGAACGTGTGGCTCAAGCTTTTGGCAACACCGCTGGCCAAATTGGTATTCTAATTGCCATGGCAGCGGTAATTGGCAAATGCATGCTAGTGAGTGGAGCGGCAGAAAGGATAGTGCGTTCCATCCTGGGCTTGACTGGTGAACAAAAGGCTCCCTTTGCTTTTTTGAGCAGTAGTTTCTTTTTGGGCATACCCGTTTTTTTCGATACGGTGTTCTACTTAATGATCCCATTGGCCAAAGCAATGGCCATGCGGTTAAAAAAGAGTTACCTGCTGCTAGTACTCTGCGTTACTGCTGGTGCGGCAATGGCAAATTCACTAGTACCACCTACACCAGGACCACTGTTTTTGATTGTAGAGATGGATATTCCCATAGGAATGATGATGGTCGGAGGCTTTTTGGTGGGATTGGTGACCATTGTGGTGGGCTACTTATTTGCAGCATGGGCCAATAGGAGATGGCAGATTCCCCTTAGGGATTCTCTGGACTCTCCCTTGAAGGAGATCCAGAAACTTGCGGAAAAGAGTAGTTCCCAGTTGCCATCCTTAGGCTTTGCCATAGCTCCAATAGTTATTCCCCTATTATTAATTAGTGCCAAAGCGGCTCTTGAAACCTTTTACCCTGAGGCAGCAGCATCATCTCAGCCTAGCTGGATAGTGCAGTTTATTGTTTTTTTCGGTGAAAAAAACCTAGCCCTAATATTAGGGGGGTTAGCGGCCCTAGCAACAGTGGTAAAGCAGAAGTCTGGGGAAAGGGAAGAAGTTGTAAAGGCCGTACAAGGAGCCATCACAAGTGCCGGAGTGATCATCTTGATTACTGCGGCGGGAGGGGCATTTGGAGCCATGTTGCAGCAAACCGGTATAAGCCTTCGAATAGCCTCACTGACTTCAGAATACCAAATGGCCCTGATTCCTTTAGCATTTTTCATCACTGCACTGGTACGTACTGCCCAAGGTTCCGCAACGGTGGCCATGATTACCGCATCTGGGATATTGGCAGGTATGTCCCAAGCCAATTTGGAATACCACCAGCTATACCTAGGCCTTTCCATTGCCTGTGGGTCCAAATTAGTCCCATGGATGAATGACTCTGGCTTCTGGATCGTTTGTAAAATGAGCAACCTCACTGAAAAGGAAGCCTTGAAAACTTTCTCTCCCTTACTCACCATTATGGGGTTTACCGGGTTGTTAGTTATCTTGGTTGCAGCCAAAATTTTCCCTTTGATTTAATACTATGTTGTAAAAAATAGAAATATCACTTAACTTAAAACTTGACATGAAAACCCAATTCGACCCCAAATCCCACAATGGAAATAGTCCAAGAAGAAAATTCCTAAAGACACTTTCGGCTGGTTCGCTAGGGGCAGTGACCATGGGTACCTCCCTTGGATGTTCTCCGGAAGAAGTAAAAGAGGACAAGGAGAAGGACAAAACCCCCAAGAAAGTGCTTATGAAAGTAGGTTGCCAATCGGGTGGGACCTCAGATGAAAACCTGGCCTTCAAAGCACGCCATGGAGTATACCATATAGATGGGGGCATGCCAGAGATGATTGCCGGCAAGGGTTGGGACTTAGATGACTCTTTGGCAAAGCGGGATGCCTGTGAAAAATACGGCATCAAACTGGAAGCCTACCACTTGCCACTAACTTCTGCGGGTATAGAAAGAGTGACTGTACCGAACATCATGCTTGGCAAAAGCCCTGAAAGGGACAGGGAAATTGAAATGATTCAGCAAATGATAGAAGTTGCTGCCAAAACTGGTGTACACCTATTAAACTACAACACCACCATTCTCCCTGTTCTCCGTACAGAAAGGACCATAGATCCAAAAAGGGGTAACGCTTCATACAGTACATGGGTGTACGAGGAGGCCGTCAAGCAAGAGCAACCCCTGACTGTGGCAGGAGAAGTGGATGTGGATGAAATTTTCGAACGAATCACTTACCTGTTAGACAGGATACTCCCTGTGGCAGAAGAGTATAAGGTTAAATTGGCAAACCATATCGCTGATCCCCCAGCTCCGGATGGGTTTAGGGGTATTACCCGCTGGAATAGCCCTGATGTTTTTGAGGGAATAAAAAGGTTTGCACAGCTTTACGACAGCCCATACCATGGTTTTAACCTTTGTGTAGGATCAGTGGCGGAGGGCCTTAAAGATCCTGCTACCGAAATTTTTCCTATATTGGAATGGATAGGAGAAAGGAAGCAAATATTTAATATACACCTAAGGAACATAAAGGGTGGGTGGAACAATTTTCAGGAAGTATATCCCGACAACGGTGACATGAATTTCTACAAAGTGGTGAAGACCCTTAGGGACCTGGAATACGATGGCATGGTAATGCCGGATCACGTTCCCCATCACCCGGCAGAAGGGTCAAACCTACAAGCTTTCTCCTTTGCCTATGGCTATATCATTGCGATGCTTCAAGCTGTGGGTTCAGAAGCTTAGGGAAGCCGAAACAGCAACTAAACTAAATTTTTGAACCATAAACCAAATAAAATGAAAAAAGTAGGATTTATAGGACTAGGAATAATGGGTAAACCCATGGCCATAAACTTGATGGATGCAGGTTATGCTATCTTAGTTTTGGATACTAATAAAGCGGCCGGGGATTTAACCCATAAGGGTGCTGAGGCCTTTTCCACACCCAAAGAAGTTGCTTCCCATTCCGATATTGTTATTACCATGTTGCCAGATTCTCCTGAAGTTGAGGAGGTAGTTTTGGGCAAAGACGGAGTGGTGGAAGGAATTAAAGAAGGAACCATTTTTATCGACATGTCTACTATAGCCCCCTCCACTGCCAGGAAGGTATATGATGCCCTCCAGGAAAAAAAGGTACAGGCACTGGATGCCCCCGTTTCTGGAGGTCAGGTCGGGGCTGAAAGTGGCAACCTGTCCATCATGGTAGGTGGAAGTCAGGATGCATTCGACGCCGTAAAGCCTCTATTTGATGTAATGGGCAAAAGCGCAGTTCTCATCGGCGATGCTGGTGCGGGGCAAATGACCAAAGCCTGTAACCAAATGATAGTAGGAATGACCATCCAAGCCGTAGCCGAATCTTTTACCCTTGCAAAAAAAGCTGGGGTCAACCTTGAGAAAATGAGGGAAGCCCTGTTGGGGGGGTTTGCACAAAGCCGGATCCTTGACCTTCATGGGCAGCGGATCATAGACCGAAACTTTGAGCCTGGATTTAAAATTAAATTGCATCGTAAGGACATGAACATTGCCTTGGAGGCAGGAAAGGAGTTTTCCGTTCCTTTGTATGGTTCAGCGCTGGTAGCCAGTCATATGGATGCCATCCTGGCTTCTGGAAAGGGTGAAAAGGACCACTCTTCCATAGCTTTACTGATGGAGGAACTAGCCAAAGTGGACTAATTACGCTAATACTTTATGGGTTATACCTAAATTCAATAGCAGAAAATGACTGTTGAATTTAGGTATGACCCTTGTTATTCTTATTGTTTCAATATTCCCAAAAAACACTATGCATCTGTTTCCAAAATCCCCTGCTTCCATTGGAGTAGGCCCCCTGATCAAAGAAATGCATATTACCCCAATTGCGATTACGGATCCTCCCTTGCTCAATGCCGCAGGACTTCATGCACCATTTGCTCTGAGGACAGTAGTGGAGTTGGTCACAGATGATGGCATTACTGGTATAAGTGAGATTCCGGGAAATATCCAGACCGATGAAGCTCTGGAAGCTGCTAGGCATCTGATCATAGGAAAAGATCCATTCCAGCTTGGGCAGTTGCAGTATGCATTGGAAGCCCATTTTGGAAAAGAATCTGCTCAGGATAGGGGAGATACACCTTGGGACCAGCGTAAAGTGGTACATGTATTTTCAGCCTTGGAGGTTGCCTGCCTGGATATTATTGGGAAGATATGCAATAGGCCTGTTGTGGACTTGCTGGGTGGCAAGATGAGAGATGCAGTCCCTTTTGCTGCCTATTTGTTTTTTAAGTATGAAGGTGCGGGTGGTATTTTGGGCAGAAAAAAGGAGCCTGCCCTCAAAGGATGGGCTGCTGCTCGTCAGGAAGAAGCTGTGGACCCCAAAGGGATTGTGGCTCAGGCACGTGCCATGTGTAATGCTTATGGGTTTAAATCCATAAAGCTTAAAGGAGGAGCTTTCGAACCTAGGGTGGAGACCGATGCCATGTTGGCACTTCACGGGGAGTTTGGGAAGGAATACCCTCTCCGCTTCGACCCTAATGCCATATGGAAACCAGAAACCGCTTATATTTATGGCAAGGAGATGGAGGGTATATTGGAATACCTGGAGGACCCGGTTAGAGGCCAGGAAAATATGGGGAAGCTACGGAAGAAATTGAAAACTCCCCTAGCCACGAATATGTGTACTACCTCCTTTGAAGATATTCCCAAAAGTATACGACTTGGAGCTGAGGATATTATCCTATCCGACCACCATTTTTGGGGAGGGTTAAGGGCCTCCATGCAACTTTCCAAACTTTGCAGAACTTTTGGAAGGGATCTATCCATGCATTCCAATAGCCACTTGGGCATATCTCTGGCGGCAATGGTACACCTAGGTGCTGCACTACCCGAAATGCCCTACGCCTTGGATACCCATTACCCCTGGCAGTCCGAAGAAATAATAGTAGGGGGTAGTCTTGAATTCCAGGAGGGGGCTGTTCCCGTTCCTACGGGCCCTGGCTTAGGGGTAGTACTGGATAAGGAGGCATTGCAACGGCTGCATGAGGCTTACAAAGCCTGTGGGCTGACAAAAAGGGACGACGAAGTGGAAATGCAAAAGATCCATCCCGAATGGAAATTCCAGAAAGTCAGGTGGTAAGTGGTAGTAGGTTACTCCTTATTACTATTCTCATTAACAGTCAGAAATCGAAAAATTATTTCTGTTCACCCATTTTCCGATCCGTTTGCGAAATTAATTCCCTGTGTTTTTTTTGCTGCATGAGCCCTTAAATGGAAGGCAAATTTGCACTTAATTACGGTAAATGGTTACTTCATTTACTTCAGTTTTTTTTATTCCCTCCGCACATTTACATTTGGTTATACATTTGAAGATCAGGAGTTGAAGGATAGGTTTAGTTGGGTTAAGGTTGGATATTTTTTTAACTAGGTTGGGTAAATTTTTAGTGGTTTAGTTGGGAAAAGCTCCCCAAGTTCGCGAAAACGAAACTGGGGAGTTTTTTTTATCAAAAATATTTTACCCTTATGGTAAGGTTTCTTTTATTGGAATTGAGATTAACTTTTGTATCCTCAAAACTTGGTTTGCTCAATCCTATTTTTGGATTTTTAGAAAACCCTAACCCTTCTTTGGGCATTTTGACTAAATTAAAATCCATCTTTCCATTATTGTTTTCGTCATGAATCACAACCATGGAATATTCACCAAAAGGAATTTCATCTGTTACTATGGTGGACTTTTGGCCCGAGATGGAGCTATGAAATTCCGCCCAGACCTTGTCCTCACTAAGGTGCCCATCTTCTTCATAAAGTGCAACTGTAACAACCCCATCAGAATTTCTCAAACCTTCTACTTTGATGATGAATTTACCTTTTTGGACGGGTGTAGCTGAAAAGAAAAGAAAGAGGACAAAGGATGATGATAAGCATTTTAAAGTATAGTCCTGAAGCATTTTTGGATTTTTATAATATTGAATTTTTTTTCTTATCCTGTTTGATAGTTCATAAACTAATCTCACTGGGGTTAAATTTGTTTTGGTTGAGGTCATTATAAAGAAAATTCGTAGGATTACAAAGTATGACATTTTCCAATATCCCGAGTTAAGTTATTATGAAGTTTTTAAATTTTTGTTTTTAATGCTGAAAGTTTTTTAAATTTTTAACCTAACCAAGCTATTTAAATTCTATAATTGTGGGGATATTAAATGAATATTTTAATCTGAAAGGGATATAACGAATAAAGAGTTGTTATAATGAAATTTATTGCATTTATTGTGTGAGCTTAATTGTCAATATATGTGTCAATGAACTCTACCCAAAATATACCCAAGTTAGTTCGGCTATTAAAAAAAGGGGATGAGGCCTCCTTTTCTCAACTTTTCCATCTTTTTGGGCCTAAACTTTACAATACGTCGCGGAAGATGAACCTTTCTCATGAGGATGCAGAGGAAGTGGTGCAGGAAGTTTTTTTGAAGATTTGGAAGAAAAGGGAGCAATTGGATTATAATCTTTCTTTTAATGCCTATTTACTCTCCATCCTCAAGTCACTTGTCTATAAGAGGGTTAAAAAACAATTAAGAGAAGTTGCTTTTCAACACTACTCCTCTCAGAAAAATGATGCTGTAGCTAATGGTGGGGAGGAATCAATGATTGCAGAGGACTTACGGGCTTTTTCCGGAACCTTACTGGAAACACTTCCAAAAGGCCAAAAACAAATTGTAGAGTTGAGATACCTTCACCAATTAAGTGCAGACGAGATAGCCCTACAATTAAATGTCTCCAAACGTACCGTTGAACACCAGATTTACAAGGCTACGAAATCATTGAGGGAAAGATTACAAAATTGCAGTGTTATCCCCTTTGACCTAATCGTTATTATTGGTTTATTTTTAACATAAAGACCTTTTTTTTGCTGAATTAATAAAAATTTTTTCTCAGAATAAATTTTCTTAAAAATTCATTTCTCCCGTACGTAAATTTTTCGACTTGAGGCTATATAGTTTGTAAATGGCTGCAAGATGAGAAATTTCAAACTATATTGGAAGAAATTTTTTAAGGGTGAGTTAACCTCCGAGGAGGCTTATTTTTTCATGGACTGGTTCCATAGTAATAAGGGGAAAAAGGCATTTGACAGCATGATTGAGGAGGCCTACAAAGAAGAAACCGATGTTGCTTCCGAATGGGATGGGGAAAGACTTTTACAGGAGACCCTCAAAAAAAAGGAAGCAAAAAAAGGCGGTAATTTCCTCCGCTACCCGAAGATTTACCTTGGGGAATTTATCAAATATGCTGCAGTAGTTATTTTCTCCATAGGGTTTTCCTATTTTTTGATTGGCTACGATAATGATTCTACAATGGAAGTGGAATCCAAATCCGAAGAGGTATCCCCGAAACTTTTAACCCGTCAAAATCCTAAAGGCCAAAAATCCAGAATTGTTCTACCTGACAGTACTGTGGTGTTCTTGAATGCAGACAGTGAACTGTCCTATCTGGAAGGTTTTTCTCAAGGTAGGGAAGTGAAATTGAGGGGAGAGGCTTTCTTTGAAATTGCAAAAGACAGTTTAAATCCTTTCGTGGTAAAGAGTGGCCGTTTATCCACTACTGCTTTGGGAACTTCCTTTAACGTCCAAGCCTATGAGGAAGATCCTGCAGTAAAAGTAACATTGGCTACGGGAAAAGTAAGTGTAGAGGATAAGTTAAGTAATAAGGTTTTACTTATGGATCCTGGCGAGGCAACTTTGGTGAAAATGGAAGACCATGAACCAAGAAAAGTACATTCAGACCCTAAGGTTACAAGTTTATGGAAGGACGGAATCCTTCATTTTGACAAAACACCTTTAAATGAAGTGATACCCACCCTGGAAAGGTGGTACGGCGTCAAAATAGAGGTATCGGGGAAGTTACCGAATCATAAATGTACTGGCACCTTCAAAAAAAATGAATACCTGAGTAATGTATTAAGAGTATTGGGCCATAACGTGGGGTTCAATTATATCATCAAGGGTAAAGAAGTTTTCATTTATCTAAAACCCTAAACCTATGAAACTACAAAGTTTACTATTGGCACAAGGCACCTTGCCCCCCTAGGGGCCCTGCTATCCGAGACAATTGCACAACTAAATTCTATCAATCAAAAATTAACAATCCCAAAACATGAAACACTATTTATCAAAACCGGTATTGTTGGCTTGTACCTTCTTTTGCCTTTCATGGTTAATGACGGTGGCAATGGCCATACCATCTGCTCTGGCTCTGGAGGAAGTCAAGGCCAAGAGCATAGAAGATGTAAGGATTAAATTGGATGTCAAGGAAGGAAACCTTGAAACTATTTTGAAGGCTATTGAAAAGAAAACTGAGTTTAGCTTTTTCTACACCGATAAGAACCTCTTGGATGATAGGCAAATAGCCTTGACAAAGAACAGAGGTTCTGTAGCAGAGATACTCACTGATGTTGCTACTCAGCTTCAGCTTCATTTTAAGCAGGTAAACAACACTATAAGTGTAAGGAATTTGAACCTTAATGGAGACCAACCGCTAGAAATTCAATTGGAAGAAGCGGACATCAACATAACGGGTACAATTTATACACCAGATGGAGAACCCATCCCTGGTGCAGCTGTGGCCGTGGCTGGTACCACACTTGGAACAGTTACGGATATAGATGGGAATTATTCCATTACCGCACCTGAAGACGGCACCCTTGTGGTTTCTTATATAGGATACGCTACACAGCGGGTCCAAATAGGAAATAGGTCTGTAATAGATGTGACCCTTCAAGAAGATGTAGCGGCCTTGGAAGAAGTGGTAGTGACTGCCTTGGGTATAGAAAGGGAAGCCAAGGCCTTGGGTTATGCCACCAATAAGGTGGAAGCTGAGGAAATGACCATTAATAGAACTCCCAACTTTATGAATGCCCTTCAAGGCAAGGTGGCTGGTGTAAATATCAGTTCTTTAGGATCTGGCCCAGCGGGTACGAGTAAAATAAGGATCAGGGGCCAGTCTTCATTTGGAGGACAAAACCAGCCATTAATCGTTATAAACGGGGTTCCCATAGATAACACTAACTTTGGAGCCAACCCGGGAAACCAGGGATCGGATGCAGCAAACACCGACAGAGGCCAAACTCGTGTTTCTGATGGTGGAGATGGACTGACGAGTGTCAACCCCGATGACATAGAAAGTATGACGGTACTTAGGGGTGCAGCAGCTTCTGCCCTATATGGTGCGAGGGCTAAAGATGGTGTTATTATGATTACCACAAAGACCAGGAGTAAGGAGCAAGGTATAGGTGTCGAATTTAACACTAATTACACTGCTGATAATGCCATGGATTTCACGGACTGGCAATATGAATACGGTCAAGGCGAAAATGGAATCCGCCCCACTTCCCCTAATCCTACGTCTGGGGTTTGGAGTTTTGGGGAGAGGTTTCAACCTGGGATGACTCAAGTATTGTTTGACGGGGTGGAATTACCCTATGTGCCACAACCCAGTCATATTAGTACTTTTTATCGTCAAGGTCACTCCTTTACCAATACCGTTTCTATTTCTTCAGGTGGTGAATTCGGAGGATTTAACTTATCTGTTTCCAATTTGGACAACCAAAGTATAGTTCCCAATTCGGATTATAACAGAAAAACCATAAACCTTGGTTTTACCCAGGAAATTGCCAAGAAACTGATAGTTTCTGGTAATATCAATTACTCCTTGGAAAACATCAAAAACCCACCTCAGATTGCCGAGCAGGATATGAGTACGCCCACTACTCTTAACACTTTGGCGAATTCTATGCCATTATGGTTGATGCAGGAAAAAATGGCAGATGCCAATGGGGATGAGTTTGTGTATTCTAGGTTTAGGAACAGGACAAACCCCTATTGGTCTACCTTCGAAAAATTCGACAATGTCCGCAGGGACAGGGTTTTCGGAAACATCACTGCTAGGTACAATGTTACCGACTGGTTGTTTGTCCAAGGAAGGGTCGGCCAGGATTTTTTCGCTAGGGATCAAGAATATAATTTTCCAACAGGCACAGCCTCCTTGGGTAATGCGCCTGTAGGTTTTGTAAACGGCCAGTATGTACAAGACAACCGGAGGTTTAGGGAGGTAAATGCGGACTTCCTAATTGGTGCAAACCATAAATTTGGGGATTTTGGTACAAGCCTGACTCTGGGGGGAAACCAGATGTACCGAAGGATGGATAGAAACAACACCTTGGTCAATGATTTTGTAGTACGAGATTTATACACAGTCATGAACGGAAGGGTAAAAGACCCTATCTATGATATCTCTGAAAGACAGGTTAATTCTTTGTATGCCATGGGTGAGTTTTCCTTTAGGGATTACTTATTCATAAATGGTACGGTAAGAAACGATTGGTTTTCTACCCTTTCTCCTGCAAATAGGAGTATTCTTTACCCTGCTGTCACAGGTAGTTTTGTCTTTTCCCAACCCTGGGAAAACTTTCCGGAATGGATTTCATTCGGTAAGGTCAGAGCAGGATATGCTGAGGTGGGAAGTGACACCGACGTGAGCCCCTATGCCGATAATTTGTTTTACAGGGTAGAACCAAATTTATTTCCTAATCCCGCAGGCCAACAGCAACCCATAGGCATTATCAATACCGCCACTGTTCCTAATGCAAATTTGCGGCCTATGACCGTAAAAGAATGGGAAGTAGGGTTAGAGTTGAAATTCTTTGATAACAGGGTTGGATTGGATCTTACCTACTATGATAAATTGACTACGGACCAAATTCTCGGTGCCCAAGTATCTGATGCCTCCGGCTATACCAACCAGCTTATCAACGTGGGGGAAAGTAAAAATAGGGGACTGGAGCTGCTTTTGACAGCAGTCCCTGTTCAAACTCAAAATTTCATGTGGGAGACCAGTATCAATGCCGCATATAACCAAACAGAGACCATCCGATTAGGCGTATCTGATGCGGATAGTGTTATTACTGTCGGTGCGGCTGTGTTTGGGGGAGAATTGAGGCAGGCTGTGGGTATGCCCATGGGGCAGATTTATGGATTTGGTTATAGAAGAGACCCAAATGGAAATGTAATTTTCGACGCTAATAACGGAAGGCCTCTCAGGACTGATTTGCAAATTCCTTTTGGTTCAGCTATCCCAGTTTGGGTGGGTGGATTTATGAATACATTTCACTATAAGAACCTCACAGTATCTACTTTAATCGACTTTAAACTAGGACATAAGTTGCTTTCCGGAACCAATTTCAACGCTTGGCGTCATGGTTTGCATAAAGGCACTTTGCCCGGTAGAGAGGAGGGATTTGTCATTGGCGATGGGGTGAAAATCGAGAGTGTAGAAACTAACGAAGCAGGAGAGGTCACTAATACAGTATATGTCCCCAATGACGTACCCTCCCAGCTTCAACCTTATTATGAGGTGGTAAGGTCTCAGAATATGGTAGAAGAATTCATTTATAATGCCGGCTTCTGGAACCTTAGGCAAGTCACTATTGGCTATAACCTTACTCCACACTTACCAGAGAATTTTTTCATTAAAAGCTTAAGGGCAAATATTGTGGGTAATAATGTCCTGGTATTAAAGAAATGGGTACCTAACATTCATCCTGAGGAGTTTGGTTTTTCTTCAGACAACTTGATGGGCTTGGAAGCACATGGATTGCCTGTAACGCGAAGCATCGGTTTTAACCTAAATTTTAAATTTTAACAAATGAAAAAGTTAGGAAAAAAAATCATGGTCAAAAATGATACAGTTATGAAAAAGACAATTAAATATATTTTGCTTAGTCTGGTATTACTTGCACCCTTGACAAGTTGCGACGAAGGCTTTGATGAAATGAATATCAATCCGGTACAACCCACCGAATTGAATCCGCTATACCTGATGAACAGAGCCGTTTTGTTTTCATCCCCTGCGGGCACGTCCTTGACGTATGAAATTGCCATTGTGCAACAAGTGGTTTCCCCAAATGGAGGCGTTTTGGCTGGTGGAAACTTTAATCAATTGAACCGTCCATTTGCCATTGGAACCTGGAATAAGTTTTACCGGGACGTGTTGAAACACACTACTGATGTCAAGCGATTTACCAGGGACGATCCAAATCGTGCCAACCTCTACCACATGGCTAGGATCCTTCACAGTTATTCTGCCATGATATTGACGGATACCTTTGGGGACATCCCCTATTTTGAGGCTGGGCTTGGCTTTTTGGAAGGCAAAGTGGATCCAGCCTATGACAGGCAGGAGGACATCTATTTGGATGTGTTAAATGAACTGGAGCAGGCCACTGCAGGGCTTAGCAACGCCAGCACCATCGAAAACGGGGATGTTGTTTACGGTGGTGACATAGAAAGTTGGAGAAGGCTAGGATATTCCCTAATGTTAAGAGCAGCTATGAGGCATACCAAAGTAAATCCCTCACGCGCTCAAGAGTGGGCGGTAAAGGCTATAAATGGCGGGGTTATGACAAGTAATGAGGATAATTTAGTGATCCGTCACGATTTTAACTATACCAATGCCTTAGGTAACACCTTAAATGCTACCGAGGCCAATAATTATTACTTGGCAGAACCTTTTGAACAGTTTTTAAGGGAAAAAAACGACCCCAGGTTGGCTTCAATCGCAGTTCGTTTTATTGGAGCAGGAAGTGGACCAGATCAAAACAGTTCTTTGGCAGGAAACCCTCCAGCTGGTGTGACCTTGTCTAGGAGCCCGGAAGATCAAATGGGTTTTCCTATGGGTTTTGACAACCAGACCATAGCTGCGGTAGTTCAAGAGAGAGGACTTCAAAGTTTTTACGAGTTCTCCCAAGTGGATAGGACTAGGATGACTGCCAGGGATGCACCCTCGTTTTTGATCACCTATGCCCAAACCAGCCTTCTTGTTGCCGAAGCTGTTGTTAGAGGTTGGGTGAACGGTGATGCTGCTGAGCTATTTGAGAATGCTGTTCGTGCCAATATGGAACAAATGGCAGATTATGGGTCTGCAACAGAAATACCATCTGACCAAATTGATGCATATATTGAGGCCAACCCCTTGGATATGGGCAATGCGATGGAGCAGATAGGAGAGGAATATTGGGTTTCCACATTTCTGAATGGACACGAATCTTTTGCTAATTTCCGCAGGACTGGCTATCCTGCCCTTACTCCAAACCCTTATCCAGGTAGGGATATTAGTGGGGAATTTATCAGGAGATTATCCTATCCGGATGCGGAATTTGCCGTGAATA
The DNA here is from genome assembly GCF_003347495.1 of Pleomorphovibrio marinus. Classification (GTDB taxonomy): domain Bacteria; phylum Bacteroidota; class Bacteroidia; order Cytophagales; family Cyclobacteriaceae; genus Pleomorphovibrio; species Pleomorphovibrio marinus. The sequence goes on along the minus strand of NZ_QCXY01000005.1, from coordinate 160,843 downwards.
ACCAGAATATTCAAGCTGCCATTAGCAGGCAAGGACCTGACAATTTGGACACAAGAGTCTGGTGGGATGCCTCTACGCAAGAACAAATAGCATCTAACAATTAAGTTAGTATATTTAGGGCAGGCTTTCAACAAAAGCCTGCCCTAAATCCATTTTAGAACTTTATACAGCCATTTAAACCAATCAAAATGAATATTAAAATTTACCCATTACTCTTTTTATTTTTGGCCTCCTTTAGTCTTTCTGCTCAGCAAATTAGCAAAGAAGAAATGCTTTTCCTGACCCCGGAATGGGAAGGGGAACGTTATGATGACGGAAGGCCAAAAGTCCCGGATGATATCATTGAGAGAATGAAGGAGGTAACCCACGAAGAAGCATGGGCAGTGATGAAAAACGCAGGTTACCTGTACCAATATGCAGAAGGATGGGAATTGATCAATCCGGATTCGGTTTTGGTGGGTAGAGCGGTTACTGCCACTTTTATGCCCGGTAGGCCAGACATTCATGATGCCATTGATGAAAGGGGAAAAGCAGAAGGCAAAAGAGGCCAAAATTCATGGCCAATAGATGTGCTGATTCAGGGAGATGTGTATGTGGCAGACCAATTTGGCATCCATGTGGACGGCCCAACTATAGGTGACAACGTAGGTAATGCTATCTATGCCAGGTCCGGCAATGGAATCGTTTATGATGGGGCCTTACGGGATATCACAGGCTTAAAAGAAATTGGCGGTTTCACTTCCTTTTTTACAAGTTACCATCCCTCTCACCATAACCAAAGGGGCAACCTGAATACCATGCTCATCGGCATCAACAAACCCACTAAAATCCGGCAAGTTACCGTAATGGCCGGGGATGTGGTTTTAGGAAGAGATGGAGGGGTATCCTTTATTCCGCCCCATCTTGCAGAAAAAGTAGTAGTCACCTCGGAGATTGTACGGTTAAGGGACATGTTCGGCCATCAAAGGATAAGGGAAGGTGTATATACCGCAGGACAAATTGATACCCGGTGGGAGGAAGAAATTGAAAAAGACTTTTCCCAATGGCTCAATGACCATATCGACGAGTTGCCTGTACCAAAGGAACAGATTCAGGAAATCCTGAAAAATAGGACCTGGTAATACCATAGCAATAAAATAACCCAAAATCACCAATATGGAAAGTGTCCCAAAAGAGTCCTCTAGAAGGTCTTTTCTCAAAAAAGGTTTGGCCACAGGAGTGGTCGGAAGTCTTGGCCTATCTGCCTTTGGCAGTGAACTAGCAGATGCTGTGGCCAATGGCCCCAGGTATTCCAATCCTTCGGATTTGAAAATCACAGACATCAAAACTGCCTATATGCGTGGCCATGGTACCCATATGTTTGTAAAACTTATCACCAACCAGGACATCGTAGGCTATGGAGAAGCTATGGATGCAGTGAGGGGTACCTATGGTGTGGCCACAGGATCCATAGGCTGGGACAATATGCGGCAGTTTCTAGTGGGAAAAAACCCGCTGGATATCAATAAGATCTTCGAACAAATTCTTCGCAGAGGCCATTTTGGGGGTGCCCAAAGCGGTATGTATGTAGCTGTGCTTACCGGCATTGAAATCGCACTTTGGGATTTGGCAGGAAAGGCCATGGGACTCCCGGTTTACCGATTGATGGGAGGGAAGTTCAGGGACAAAATACGGCTGTACTGTGATACGGCAAGTAGTTCAGAAAGCCCAGAGGATATGGCCGCTGCCGCAATGGAAGTGAAAAATAAAGGGTTTACAGCCATAAAGTTTGATATAGACTGGGCCGGGGACCCTTCTAAGCAGGATGAATTCAATATGACGGCCTCCAACGGGGAAATTGAGCGCATGGTGAAACAGGTGGGGGCAGTAAGAGATGCCATAGGCATGAACATGGACCTTTGCCTGGATGCCCATGGGAGGTATGACCTGCCCTCGGGAATTCAGATTGCCAAGGAAATGGAGCCCTTTAAACTTATGTGGCTGGAGGAACCCATTCCGGCTGAAAACTTGGATAGCTTAAGGGAAATCACCCGGCAAACCAAAACACCTATTTGTACGGGAGAAAATCACTACCTGGCGCATGATTTCCGTAAAATTCTGGAGAAACAGGCTGCGGATATTGTGATGCCCGACCTGCACAAATGTGGGGGCCTCGGGGAAGGGCAAAGAATAGCCAATCTGGCAAACCTCTATTATGTGCCCATGGCACCCCATATGGTGGCCTCTCCTTTCGGCGCTATGGCTGCATCCCACTGCTGCGCCACAGTTTCCAATTTCCTTTGCTTGGAATGGCATTGGATTTCAAAATGGGATCAATGGAATGAACTCATTCAGGAAGATCCCATCATCAAGGACGGGTTCATCGCATTGTCGGACAAACCTGGAGTGGGGGTGACCCCGGACGAAGAGGCCATACGGAAATATGCCGTGGAGGAAGCCCCATCTTTTTTTTAAGAACATTAAATCTATAAACCAAATATTTCAAAGATGAAGAAAAAATTAGACAGAAGATCGTTTTTAGGGAAATCTGCATTGGCAGGTATGGCAGGGACAGCTTGGTTGTCTTCGTATGGTAGTGGATTGGCCAAGGCAGTAGACAATGCGCCCAAATATTCCAATCCATCTGACCTTGAGATTACCGACGTGAAATGCGGATATGTGAGGGGGTCTTTGTTTGTGAAAATATATACCAATCAGGATGTATGGGGCTGTGGGGAGGCTGTGGATGCCATTCATGGCACTTACCACCTCGTTCAACGAATGGGCCGGATGATCAAGGGACAAAACCCTTTAAACCCTCACCGAATTGCTGAATTTTTGAGAAAGTCTGCTTTCTTCGGTGGGGCACAATCGGGCATGTATGTGGCCGTGATGACTGCTGTGGAAACTGCACTGTGGGATTTAACAGGAAAAGTCTATGGAGTGCCTGTCTATCAGATGCTTGGTGGGAAATTCAGGGATAAGATCAGGGTGTATTGCGATACTGCCCTATATACGGCCAGAAACCCTACACCGGAAGATTATGCAGAGGCGGCAAAGGACACGGTAGCCAGAGGATATAATGCAGTAAAATTTGATGTAGATGACGGAAGGGACCCCAACAAATACGACAGGTTCAACTGGACGGCCAACCCTATGGAGATAGACCGTATGTACCAAGCTATAGCTGCTGTGAGGGAGGCCGTAGGTCCTAATATAGACATTTGCGTAGATATGCATGGCCGGTATGATGCACCTACGGGTCTGCGGATGGCCAAGAAATACGAGGATTTAAACCTGATGTGGCTGGAAGAGCCAATACCGGCTGATAATGTTGATGCCTATAAGTTCATCACACAACAGACTACCACTCCCATTTGCACGGGCGAAAATCTGTACTTGGCACATGGCTTTACCAGGCTGCTGAATGATGGAGCTGTGGATATCATTATGCCTGACCTTCAGAAAGCCGGTGGGCTAGGAGAAGGACAGCGGATTGCCAATCTATCTAACCTTTACTATGTGCCCTTTGCACCGCATATGGTGGCATCCTTCTTAGGTGCAATGGCCTCATGCCACGTCTGTGCTTCTGTGCCTAATTTCATGATTATGGAGTGGCAAATCTACATGGACAAGGATCCCATGTGGCAGGAAATTGTGACCTATGACGGGCCAAGGACTGAAAATAGCTTTATAACCCTTTCGGAAAAACCTGGCATCGGAGTAGAAATCAATGAAGAAGGCATGAAAAAATATGCTGTCGAGGGAGTTCCCTTTTTTGAATAACAATTGATTAACTCTAAAAGAAAAATGAAAAACTACAATAACCCAAAATTCAACGACCTGTTCAAACTTCCGGAGCAAAAGATTCAACCCACTGCGGGACCCGGCCAGAAGGAGAGCATTCCCGCAAGAAGGGATTTCTTACAAAAAGCAGGTTTGGGAGGCCTTGCTCTAGGGGCATTTATGTTTCAACCTATTGAGGATACGCTGGCCTATTCCACCCAAAAGGTTAACAGGTATTCCAGTCCCTCCGATTTAAAGATTACGGATCTGAGGGTAGCGGAAGTGGCTGGTGCTCCAATGCGGTGTCCTATCATAAGGATAGACACTAACCAAGGGCTTTACGGATTGGGCGAAGTGAGGGACGGGGCAAGCCACAAATATGCCTTGGAACTAAAAAGCCGTATTCTAGGTGAAAACCCCTGTCAAATTGAACGGATCTTCAAAAAAATCAAGCAATTCGGGAATCATGCCAGACAGGCAGGGGGAGTTTGTGCCGTAGAGATGGCACTATGGGACCTGGCCGGAAAGGCGTATAATGTACCAGTTTATCAAATGCTGGGGGGAAAATACCGGGATGCCATCCGATTGTATTCCGATACTACTCAGTCCAGGGATCCTGAGGTTTTTGCAACCAGGATGAAAGAACGCATGGATATGGGCTATACGTTTCTGAAGATGGATTTCGGGGTGCAGATGATCCGTGACAATAAGGGATCCTTGGTCAATACTAAAGCTTTTGACAAAGGCACAAAGTGGGCCAGCGAATATGGCAGTTATTCCCGTACCGAGCATCCCTTTACCGCTATTCAAATTACCGATAAGGGGCTGGAGGAGTTAGTGCAATATGTGGCGGCAGTAAGGGACAAGGTGGGTTATGATGTGCCACTTGCAGCAGACCATTTCGGCCATTTTGACTACAAAGAGTGTATACGCTTGGCAGATGCACTTGAGCCGTATCGGTTGGCTTGGCTAGAAGACATGGTACCTTGGTTTTTCACCGAAAAGTGGAAACAAATTACGGATGCAGTTAAAACCCCAACCTTGACCGGTGAGGACATATTTCTCAAAGAGGAATTCGTCAAATTGGTGGATACGAGATCGGTGGACATGATTCAACCCGATTTAGCCTCCTCAGGGGGCATATTGGAAACCAAGAAAATTGGGGATTATGCCGAAGAGAGAGGGATTCCCATGGCCATGCACTTTGCAGGTACTCCTGTTTCTTTCATGGCCAACATTCACTGTGCAGCAGCTACAGAAAACTTCATTGCATTGGAGCACCATTCTGTAGATATTCCTTGGTGGGAAGATATGGTGAAAGGTATACCTAAGCCTTTGGTTAAGGATGGATTTGCCCCAGTGCCAGAAGGGCCGGGTTTGGGTATTGAGTTGAATGACGATGTCATCAAGCAGCACCTAGTCGAAGGCACTGAATATTTTGCCCCAACAGAAGAGTGGAATACCATTAGGTCAAACGACAGGTGGTGGAGCTAAAATTTTGAAAATTATAAGAATGGTAATCTTGCTTACCATTCTTATAATTTATGTGATTCTTTTTGAAAATTCGTCGGCTTTTGCCCAAATTGAGGTCGATTTTAATGTATTAAACCTAGATATAATGAAGAAAATTGCGTTAGCAACTATTGCTTGGATTTGTTTACTGAGCATTCAGGCTCAGGCACAGCAAATTACTCCCACACCAGAACAAATCATCGCCCTAACTTCGGCTTGGGAAGGTGAGAGATTTGAGGATGGAAGACCAAAAGTTCCGGATGCTCTATTGGAGCGACTCAAAGGAATTTCCATGGAAGAAGCCTGGGGGATTTTGAGGAACAAAGGGTATCATAACCAATATGAAAACGACTGGGTCATTTTAGATGATGAAGAAGTGATGACCGGACGTGCACTCACTGCACAATACATGCCCCTTAGAGATGATGTAAACGATCTGGTAAAGGAAATTGGAAAAGAGGAAGGCCGTGCACAAAGGGGAGGCACCAATTCTTGGCCTATCGACCAATTGACCCAGGGAGACATATACGTGGCGGATAGCTACGGCAAAATTGTGGACGGTACCTTGATTGGAGACAATTTGGGCAACGCCATTTATACCAACTCCGGAAATGGGGTGATTTTTAACGGTTCTGTGAGGGATATGGCCGGCCTCTTGGAAATTGAAGGGTTCAATGGCTGGATAAAAGGCCATGACCCCAGCTACATCCAACAAATGATGATGACCACCATCAACTATCCCATCCGGATCGGAAGAGCTACTGTATTGCCAGGAGATGCCGTTCTTGCCAATAAATGGGGTGTGATATTTATACCTTCTCACCTTTTGGCTGACCTTGTGATCAATGCCGAATTTATTATGCTCAGGGATGAATTTGGCCATCAACGATTAAGAGAACAAAAATACACAGCCGGCGAAATCGATAGTAGCTGGAGTGATGAGATTAAGAAAGATTTTCTGAATTGGCTTAATGAAAAACAAGACCTACCCATGAGCAGGGAGGAACTGGACGAATACATGAAAGATAGGAACTGGTAATACAGAGAAAGCTTTCAATGTTTGTGAAATTTTAAAAATTATCAAAACCATTATTGGTAGTGCTTATGCTATTCAATGATGGTTTTTTATTGCCTATTATTCATCAAACTTAATACAATAAACCTATGAAGGAAGATTTAAAAAAGATTATTGAGAAATGTAAAGCAGAGGATGCGGTAGCCGCACAGGCTAGGCAGGTTGAAATTGATGACCCCACTACGGAAAACAAAAGGAGGAGCTTTCTTAAAAAGTCCATGTTGGGGGGATTAAGCCTTGCAGCTTTGATGAATGCATCCATCGAGGACACAGTGGCTCATACCACATCCAAGGTAAACCGCCTCTCCAACCCATCAGACTTGAAAATTACCGACATGCGGGTGGCAGTTTTGAGAAATGTGGGTAGAACCCCTATTATACGCATTGACACCAACCAGGGAATTTATGGACTTGGAGAGGTCCGGGATGGGGCAGACGAAAGATATGCCCTTATGCTCAAAAGCAGGATACTGGGACTAAATCCCTGCAACGTGGAACAATTGTGGAAAATAATCAACCAATTCGGTGGACATGGCCGTTTGGGAGGAGGAGTCTGTGCAGTGGAAATGGCCCTCTGGGATTTATGCGGAAAAGCCTATGGTGTGCCTGCATGGCAGCTCCTGGGTGGCAGGTACAGGGACAAGGTAAGGTTATACGCCGATACCCCCGGGTTTGATGACCCATCCGAATTTGCTGCTGTGATGAAGGAAAGAACGGTGGATCAGGGTTTTACTTGGTTAAAGATGGATTTGGGTATCCATCTGGTAGCCGAGCAGGAAGGTTCCCTTGTTAACAAGGATTTCTGGGGAGGTGCTAAAGGCCAATATGATACCAGGGATTATATGAGTTATGGTAGTACGCAGCACCCTTTTACCCAAGTGCAGATCACCGAAAAAGGTTTGGAAGGACTGGCTCAATACATGGAGCAGGTGAGGAATGCCATTGGGTATGAAATCCCGCTTTGTGCGGATCATTTTGGGCATTTTGACGTGAACAATTCCATTCGGTTTGCAAGGGCAGTGGATAAATATAGATTGGCTTGGCTGGAGGATATGGTGCCCTGGTTCTATACCGACCAATGGAAAACCCTATCTGACGCCATAGAAACCCCAACTTGCACTGGAGAGGATATTTATATGCTGAACGGCTTTAAACCATTGATCGACGCAAAGGCTGTGGATATTGTACACCCAGATATGGGAACATCGGGAGGCTTGATGGAGACTAAGAAAATTGGAGACTACGCTGAGGAAAACGGTGTGGCAATGGCCATGCATATGGCAGGTTCTCCTGTTTGTTTTATGGCTAATGTGCATTGCGCTGCAGCTACACAAAACTTCTTATCCTTGGAGCACCATTCTGTGGATACGCCCTGGTGGGAAGACTTGGTCACTATGACTGGTTCCCAACCTATGGTTACCAAGGGTTTCGCCAATGTGCCTTTGGACGCACCAGGATTGGGAATTGAATTGAACGACGATGTCATGAAAGAACACCTGCACCCGGATGCTCCGGGTTATTTTGAACCCACTCCCGATTGGGATCAAAAGAGGAGTTGGGACAGAACGTGGAGTTAATATCAAAGTATCCCCTGTATCTTTTACAGGGGATAACTTTTTATTGTGTTTCCATTTGGGTAATGATTTGAACAATTTGTGGGGAATAACCACAGTTGTTATTCCCAAGTACAAGCCTTGAAATGATAGGTGAGTTTCTTTTATCTATTTTGAAACTTGTTAAATTGCTGAAAATTAATACCTAAGCAAGCATCGGTATATTTTAACCTGTTTTTTTTCTATTTAAATCCCAACTGGCAAGGTTACTGTCTATTTAATTGTGAAAAATCATTAAAGAAAAACAAGCTGTTTTATTTGGCATTTGATTTGTTAAAGAAATAGTTAAACATACAGAAACCCCTAATTTTTTAGTAAAAGGCAGGTCAATTTTTTTCCTGCCTTTTTTATTTTTTAAATCGTGCATAGCTTTACGAATCCAAAATTAAATTTTGTAGTTCCAAAAAATTCATCAAGAGCATGAAATCGAGCATGATGAGCACGTCACACACTAGGATGATTATAGACTACGAGATTCCATATGGCCTTTAAAAAACAAATTATAATCATATGAAAACCCAAATAATTAACGCAAAAGTAATTACCCCTTTCGAAATCATTCTCAATGCCAGCGTTTTAATTTTTGATGGGAAAATCCACGGCATCAATCGAAGGAATGAGAAACTGGAAGGGGTTGAAATATGGGATGCAGAAGGGAATTATCTGTCGCCAGGCTTTGTGGACATCCATGTACATGGTGGTGGAGGGTTTGATTTTATGGATGGTGAGGTGGATGGCTTTCTTAGCATCGCTTCCCTACATGCCAGTTATGGTACTACAGCCATGGTGCCTACCACCTTGACCAGTGAAAAGGAGCAGCTTATTCACACTTTGGATACCTACGAAAAAGCACTCCGGCAGAACCATGATGGAGCCTCATTTTTGGGCATGCACATAGAAGGGCCATACTTTGCAATGAACCAGCGGGGTGCGCAAGACCCCAGGTTTATTCGTGACCCAGATCCCGAGGAATACGAAGAAATTTTAAAGAGGTCTCATTTAATCGCCAGGTGGAGCGCCGCCCCGGAAAGGTCCGGAGCCATGGCTTTTGGAAGAAGGTTGAGGGAAAAGGGGGTGCTGCCTGCAATCGCCCATACCGATGCGGTATATGAGGACGTCATAGAGGCTCTGGCCAATGGGTACACCTTAAGTACCCATTTGTACTCTGGGATGTCGGGGGTTACCAGAAAAAATGCCTTTAGGTACGCTGGGGTTATTGAAAGTTCCCTTTTGTTGGACGAGTTAGATGTGGAGGTAATTGCGGATGGCGTTCATTTACCCTCACCGCTGTTAAAACTTATTTACAAAGTAAAGGGACCGGATAAGATTGCACTTATCACAGATGCCATGAGGGCCGCAGGCACAAATGTTACCTCAAGTATTTTGGGTCAAAAAGATACCGGTTTGCCCGTTTTGGTGGAAGATGGAGTAGCTAAACTTCCAGACAGAAGCTCCTTTGCGGGTAGTGTGGCAACAACAGACCGTTTGGTAAGGACTATGGTTCAACAGGGTGGTGTCCCATTGCTGGAGGCCGTCAAAATGGCAAGTCGTACCCCTGCACGAATTACAGGCGTGGGGCATAGGAAAGGTTCCTTATTGCCGGGGATGGATGCAGACTTGGTTGTTTTTGACGAAAACATCCAAGTCTGTGCTACATTTATTGAGGGCAAGCAGGTGTACAATAAGACCTTAAGCTAAGTCCACCCACCTTTTTTCCTTAGCAGCTTTGAAAATGGCCTCCAGCACCTTGGTGTTCCGGTAGGCATTTTCCAGGCTTACCGGTACATCGCCATCCTCTAAGATGGCCTTGGAGAAATCCTCTCCTTGTCGGGTGTATTGATTGCTGATGGGCATTCTAATTATCTCCACTTCATGGTGAAGGATGTCCCCATGGTGAAGGGGTAGCTCATTTGGCTCGTCGGAGGGAGCATTGAAAGGGATACGGACTTCCAGTGCCTTTTTATCCCCGAAAAACATCATCCTTTGATAGGGCATCAGTTGTGTGCTTATGGAAAAGTTCATTTGTACACTAGGGTATTGGATAAGCACCGCCCCCAGTCGGTCCGTGCCAAAGTTAGGGTCATAATCCAATAAAGCAGCAAGCCTTTCCGGCTCCTTTCCCAACACAAACCGGGAGGTAAAAACAGGGTAACAACCTATGTCCCAAACGCCCCCACCACCATTTTCGGAAATATTCCGGATATTGTCAGGCATTATGTTGTGATAGCTGAAAAACCCCTGAATACTTTTCAGGGTTCCCAGTTCTCCACTATTGACAATTTCCCTAGCTTTGATCCACTGCGGGTTTGAGGCCACCATAAAGGCTTCACCCACTTTTACTTTATGCTTATCTCTTGCCTTTATCAAGTCCAGGATCTCTTCGGATTTCAGTGCCAGGGGCTTTTCACATAAAACATGCTTACCAGCCTCTATGCATTTTTTGGTGTAAAACACGTGAAGGTCGTTGGGTAAGGGGTTGTAAACAGCATCTATTTCCGGGTCGTCAATTAGAGCTTCATAAGATCCATAATGAACGGGTATGCCCAATTCCTTTGCCGTAATTTCGGCTTTCTTTGCATCTCTTGAAGCAAGTCCATGAATAATATGGAGCTGACTTCCCTGCATGGCGGGGATTACTTTTTCCCTAGCGATTTTGGCTGCCCCAAGCACCCCCCATTTAATACTTTTCATAAAGATCAAGGTTTATTTTCAATGGTAAGTTGGTGAAATATTTCCCAAAATAATGGATTTAAACCATGAATACGGCCATTAGCCTTGTTTGTATTAAAACTAATTATAAATAACTTTAACTTGGATATTTCGCGTTCACGGTTTTTACGAAATAAACAATTGCTGAACTCCTATTTTTGGCAGAAAAAAGAATTTTTGGATTCATAAGTTAATTAATCGGTATAATATTTTAAATTGTTTTCTGTTTTTTCAATTTTTTCCTGATTATCAATTTTTGAAAAAAAGTAAATTCTCCCTATAATGCAATCGATTGCGCAAGACCTTGGGGTTTTGGGTATCCAAATAGACTCAACCGTTATTAATAAGCGTATTATGGAAAATAAATTTTCGAGAAGATCATTTCTATACTCGGTCAGTATGCTGGCAGCGGGTACGGCATTTGCCCCTCCACTTACGGGATTTGGCATGAACAGAAAACTTAGAGTTGCCTTAGTAGGCACCGGTGTAAGGGGAATTTCCTTCTGGGGAAAAAGATTGGTGGAACAATATCCTGAAATTCTGGAATTTGTGGGTCTAAGCGACATTAACCCTGGAAGACTTGAATTCGGTAAGCAGTATATGGGCGTGTCCTGTCCTACCTTTGTGGATTTTGACAAGATGATGCAGGAGGTCAAGCCTGACTTGTTGATAGTGACCACCAAGGACTCCACCCACCATGAGTTTATTATTAAAGGGCTGGATGCAGGTATCGATGTCCTTACTGAGAAACCATTAACCACTGATGAGAAGAAATGCCAGGAAATACTGGAAGCAGAAAAGCGTTCTGACAAAAAACTAATCGTAGGTTTTAACTACCGATGGAGCCCTTATATTACCAAAATCAAAGAACTGATCCAAACCAAGGAAGTAGGGGAGATTACCTCTGTGGATTTTCATTGGTATCTGAATATCCATCACGGGGCATCCTATTTCAGGAGATGGCACGGAGTGGCCGAAAATGGAGGTACACTGTGGGTACACAAAGCCACCCACCACTTTGACCTGCTCAATTGGTGGTTGGATTCCGACCCAGAGGAAGTGTTTGCCTATGGGGATTTGGAGCATTACGGCAGCAATGGGCCTTTCAGGGGGAAAAGTTGCAGGTCTTGTGAACACAAGTCGGATTGCAAGTATTACTGGGATGTCACCAAGAGCCAACATGACATGAACCTCTATGTAAAACATGAAGATCATGACGGATACATTCGGGATGGTTGTGTATATAGGCATGAAATAGATATCTTTGATAAAATGTCTGCCAATATCAAATATGCCAATAATGCGGTGGTTAACTATTCCCTTACTACCTATAGCCCTTACGAGGGATGGAAAATTGCATTCAATGGTCAAAACGGCAGGATAGATGCATGGTTGGACATACCGTTTATGAGTAAGGATAATTTGGACCAAGAGGCTCTACATGCAGCTGAAATGGACCAAACACCTGATGACATGAACCAAGAGCCATTGGTGGTTCATAAAAACTTCGAAGAGCCCAAAATCATTAATGTTTTAAGTGAAAGGGGAGGCCATGGTGGCGGTGACCGAAGGTTGCACGACAAAATATTCAAAAACCCTGATGCGGATGATCCTTTCAAGCATGCTGCAGGGCTCAGGGACGGGATTATGTCGGTTTTGATTGGCGTTGCTGCCAGAAACTCCATTGAAAGCAAGGGCCCAGTAAGAATCGAAAATCTTACTGAGATCAAACCCAGTGCAGATAGGTCCTAAACAAACCAAGAAAGCCTTCCACCCTCGAATAGAATTCTTGGGCGGAGGCTTTTTTATTCAAATCCTAGATTATGAAGATAGAACATTTTGCCTTAAACGTGACGCACCCGCAAGCCTTGTCAGATTGGTACGAAAAGCACTTGGGACTTCGGGTGGTGAGAAAGATGGCTGAGCCACCCTACATGACTTTCCTTGCGGATGACAGTGGAAAGGTAATGGTGGAACTTTACCATAATGACAAAGCCCCAGTTTTGGAATTTGAGAAAATGAATCCTTTAATGGTCCACTTAGCATTCGTATCAGAAAACCCCACGGCTGATCGGGATAGGTTGGTTGCAAATGGTGCGGAAGAAGTTTCTGACGACACCTTGCCGGATGGTTCTCGCTTGGTGATGCTTAGAGATCCATGGGGGATATGTATACAGCTCTGCAAGAGGGCAACCCCAATGCTAAGCTGAAAAATGACAGCCACCTTCCTCTCCAATTGTCTTAGAAAACCCCTTTCCCTGGTGGTTCTTGGGCTGATTATTTTGTTTTTTCCAAGCTATAGCCAGTCCCAGGGTATTAATGTAATCCTTGACACCGACATCGATTCAGACGTTGACGATGTGGGGGCTTTGGCAATGTTGCATACACTAGCGGACCACGGCAGAGTAGAAATCATGGGAGTGATTGTCACTAGTGACGATCCCTTCGCCCCGGGATGCACCAGTGCTATCAATCAGTATTTTGGGAGACCCGATATTCCCATTGGTGTAGAACCGGGAATTGCCCTTAACAACCACTCTAGGTACACCCGGCAAATTTCCCAAGAGTTCCCTGCGGCAATTTCCAGGTATGCGGAGGCGGAGGATGCTGTGCAGGTTTACAGAAGGCTTTTGGCAAATGCCCAAGATAGCAGCGTAGTGCTTATCAGCATCGGGCACCTTACCAATGTTGCCAGGCTTTTGGATTCCTCCCCGGATAGTTACAGTGATCTGAGTGGAGTAGAACTGGTGGCGAAAAAAGTAAAATTATGGTCTTGCATGGGAGGTCATTTCCCGGAAGGAAAAGAAGCAAATTTTTACCGACCTGATCCTGCCTCAACGGTCCACTCTGTGCAGAATTGGCCTGGCAGGGTGGTTTTTGCAGGATGGGAAATCGGTCAGGAAATTATTACTGGGGGGCTTTTTTTAAAGAATTACCTTCCTGAAGACAGTCCTTTGTGGAGGGCCTATGAACTTTATAACAATTTCTCCGGTAGGCAAAGCTGGGACCAGGCTTCCATTTTATATGCCGTATCTCCCGAGAAGGCCTATTGGGAATTAGAAGAGCGGGGCCAAGTAGTGGTGGCAGAGGATGGCTCCAACAAGTGGGAGCCAGGGGATACTAGCAATCAGGCATATCTTAAAGTCAATCACGCCCCGGAAGAATTAGCCAAGATTATTGATGCGTTGATGGTGGGGATTTATAGTGATGGGTTTTAATTGATTTGTCCAATGCCAATCATGGAAGTCTCTCCTACAAAAAGATGATGGGAGTGATCAGAAGTATTGCGGGAAGCAGTACTACTACATAGTTTCTCCTTGCCATTGAAGCTAAAAGTATTAGCTTTGAAAAGGTCAGGCTTCGATAATTTTCAACATTTTTTTCCTGGTAACTTCATCGGGCATTTTACCTACACCAGCCCCCATGTTGTCCACCAGGTGCCTGGGGTTTGATGTTCCGGGTATCACACAGGTCACGGCTTCGTTTCCCAACAGGTATTTCAAGAAAAATTGTCCCCAGGACTGTATGCCAAATTCCTCACACCATTCGGGAAGTTGCTTGTTTTTTACTTTTCCAAATAAGCTCCCCTGGGAGTAAGGCCTGTTGATGATGACTGCTACACCATGATCCTTGGCTGCAGGAAGCAGTCTTTTTTCGGCGTTTCTATCCACCATGGAGTAGTTTACCTGTATAAAGTCCACTAGGTTGGCAGTTACAATTTGCTCCAACTGCGGATGGGAGGAAGCCGTGTAGTGGGTAACCCCGATATATCGAATATGTCCTTCTTTTTTCCATGCTTCAAGTGTTTTCAGGTGTGTTTTGTAATCCACTAAATTATGCACCTGCATGAGGTCCATCCTCTTCCGATTCATTTTCTGCAAGGACTCCCTCATTTGACGGATACCTGCCTCCCGGCCGCTTGTCCAGACCTTGGTGGCATAGAAAAAATGATCCGGATACTCCATTTCCTGAGAGAGTTCTCCCACTACGCTTTCGGATTTTCCATACATTGGAGAGGAATCGATCACTTTGCCTCCTTTTTGGTACATTTGGCCCAAAACTTCCCTTAAAGGATCCCTGTCCTTAGCAGCACTTCCTACATCAAAGGTAATCCAAGTACCTAAGCCCACTACTGGGAGGTTTTCTCCAGAAGAAGGGATTTGCCTCTCCTTCAAGTTAGTTTTGGGGATATTGCTTTTTTTGGAAATAGGCCTATTCTCCCTGGACTGGGAGAAAGTCAGCCCATACCCTGCAATGCCAATTCCCGTGAGACCCGCCATACGTAACCATTTTCTTCTTGACTCTCTCATTTTCCAAGTTTATTTGTAAAATGAAGTTAATCAATATAAGAGGCATTCAAAAATCATGGTGCACTTATCTGGACGGTCTGGCCGGTTTGGATATTGTCTGGGGGAGAAAGCAGTAGCTGATCCCCCTCCCTTAAATTTCCAAATACTTCCACTTCGTCTTTATAGAGAAGCCCCCTACGTACAGAAACCCTTTCCGCTTGTTTTTCTACTACCCTTACAACAAACCTATCCTCAAGGTTACTTACCAGGGCAGAAGTAGGAATAATATAGGTGTTTTCTTTATGGTAGTTGAGATTGACCTGAGCAAAACTGCCACCCAATAAGGATAAATCCTGGTTAACAATGTCAGCTTCTATCATTTCGGTACGTGTTTGGGGCCTTAGTCCACCTGCTTGACGGGTGATGACCGCCTTGTGCATGGTACCAGGTCTTGTGTTGACCTCAAAATTCACACTGTCTCCTTGAAAATCCAAGCCGGCAAATGCTTCGGGTACGGGGATTTCAAGTCGTAGTTTTTGGGTCATTTCCAGACGAAACATGGGCTCCTTGTTTTCACTTCCTTGCTGGCTAATAAAGGTTCCGGTATGAACGTTTCTTTCAGTGATAACTCCATCAAACGGAGCCCTTATGGTCAGGTAAGCAGCCATTTGCTCACTGGCACGCAATAATGACCTACTAGCTTCTAATTGACTTTGAGCGGCCACGTACAAGGAGCTGTCCTCGCGCATTTTGTTACTTACCTGAAGCATATCCCCTTGGGATATGGCGCCTGGGGTTTGGGAAGTTTTAAGCATGCGTTCATAATGGTCCTTACTGGTTTCCCATAAGGCTTTTTGTTTTAACACCTCTCCTTCAGCTGCTTGGGAACCAGCCTTGGCCGCAGCCATTTCAGCAACTATTTCAGGTGCATCAATTTCTGCAAGCACTTCGTTTTTTTTCACCCTGCTTCCCCTGTCCACATTTACTTTTCTCACAAACCCACTAGCTTTAGGATAGATGTTTACTGCTTCAAAGGGCTTAAGCTCACCTGGCAAACTGAAATTTCCTGCTAGAGTGGATTTTTTCAAGGTGAAAACCTCGAAGCGTTCCTCTGTTTCTTGGGCAGTGGTTCCTCCGGAATCCCCGGAACCACAGGAAAAATGCAGCCAAGGGATGGCACAGATTAGTAGTAGTGGATAAGGCTTATTTATTTTCATAATAATTGCTTTGACTGTCATAAGGATCAAGGGAAACGGATGAGGTATTGGCATTTTTCATTAACAAGGAATAGGTGGCAGGCATCACCAAAAGGGTGGTGATAGTGGAAAACAACAATCCGCCAATCACTGCTATTCCCAAAGGAGCGGTTTGATCCCCGCCCAAGGCAAGTGGTATTAATCCCACGACCATAGAAATACTGGTCATTAAAATGGGGCGTATCCGACTTTCGGCAGCTTTTTGCGCAGCGGTATAAGCGCTTCCCTGTTCCTTTCTGCTTTTTTCCGCAAAAGTGGTGAAAAGGATGGCATTCGCTACAGACACACCCAAGGCCATAATCAATCCCATATAGGATTGAATATTGAGAGTGGCTCCAAAAAGAAGTAGAAAGCCAAGAGACCCAATTGCCACTGCCGGAAGGGTGGAAAGTGTGGAAAGGGCAGCCTTAAAGGACTGAAAGTTTATAGCAAGCATCAGAAAGATAACCAGGATAGCCACTATAATTCCTGTTTGCAGTTCGGAAAGGGTATCGTCCAAAAACTCCATTTGCCCCCTGATACTAAGATTGACCCCTCTAGGCCGCTCTCCGGCATTGGATATGGCCTTATTTAGGTCTCTTCTTGCATCCCCAATGGACTTTTCGTGAAGGTTGGCAGTTACAGAAACCATCCTCTGCTGATTCAACCGAGTTACCTCTCCAGGGGAATAAGTGGTGGTGATGGAGGCCACATCCCCCAATACGTTATTCGTCTGACCCCTCTGGGGCAAAAAGATATTGGCCAACTCCATTTCACTGTTCATTCGGTATTGAGGTATTTCCACCTGTACTTGATAAGAGTTTCCGGAGGATTCCTCCAGCCAATAAACGGGACGGGTAAACCTGGAGGAATTGGTGGCCGAAATCATGGATTTGCTTATATCAGCAGAGGAAAGTCCCAATTGCCCCGCCTTGATGCGGTCTATGGCTACTTCAAGGGTAGGATAATCCAAGGGTTGGGGGATTTGAATATCCCTTAGATAAGCTATTTTTTCCAGCTCTTTTTTTACTTTGTTGGCATATTCCCTAGTTTCTTTGATGTCCTTGCCAGTAAGGGAGATTTCGATGGGAGCATTGGCACCCATACTCATTACTTGATCCACAATGTCGGCAGGTTCAAAGGAAAGCTTGAGCGTTGGGAACTTCTCTTTGACACGGGCTCTTAAATTTTCCTTGAGTGCCTCCACTTTTATGCCTGAACCATCTCTCAACTTTACAGTCATGGTGGCAACTTGAGGGCCACTGTTCCAAATATACGTGGTAGAGGCTGGGTAAGCCGATGGAATTATCCCCACATAACCCGAGCTGATTTCCACATTTTCTCTACCCACCAGGTCATAGAGTTCCTGGAATACTTCCTGGGTAATCTGTTCGGTTTTTTCAATTCTTGTACCTTCTTTAGCAGTAAGCCGCATTTGGAATTGGCCGGCATCCACCTTAGGGAAGATTTCGGTTCCAATTAGAAGGTAAAGTCCCACAGTTCCTGCTATTCCGATTAAAAAGTATAGGGCCACCAGTATTTTACTTTTTTGCAGGTTGGTGTTCAAGATTCTTTTATAGCGTTCCAGAAAGCGCATAAACTTTCCCGAAGTCTGTTTTTCCGCCAGGGTCTTGAGCTTTTCTTCCTTAAGCAGCCAATTTCCCATAACAGGTACAAAAGATTGGGAAAGCAAAAAGGAGGCGATCATGGCAAAACCAACCGCCAATGAGAGGGGCACAAACATGGATCTTGGCACCCCGGACATAAAGAAAGAGGGTACAAACACGGCCAGGATACTAAAAACTATAAGTAATTTAGGAATCACGATTTCCCTGGTGCCATCAATAATTGCCTTGGCTTTACTTTTCCCCATTTCAAGGTGCCTAAATACATTTTCCATGGTCACGGTGGCCTCATCCACCAATACCCCAATGGATAATGCCAATCCCACCAGGGTCATAATATTGAGCGTCTGACCAGAAAGATTTAAAAACACGGTGGAGGTCAATAAGGCTAGTGGGATGGTCATTACCACAATCAATCCACTTCTCCAGTCCCCCAAAAACAAGATCACCATGGTACCTGTCAGGATAGCTGCAATAAGTGCCTCTATACCGATATTTCTCAATGATCGGATCACATACCCGGACTGGTCAAAAGCAAAATCTATGTTTATATCCTCTGGAACAGCCTCTCGCATCCTGGGTAATGCATTTTTTACATTTTTTACTACGGTCCAGGTGGATGCATCTGCTCTTTTGGTAACGGGTATGTAGACAGAACGCTTACCGTTAACCAAAGCATAACCTGTGGTGATGTCTGCACTGTTTTTTACTTCTGCCAGGTCTTTGAGGTATACCGAAGGCCCATGGTTGAGGTGGATAGGGATGTTTTCCAGTTCTTGGTAATCCTTTACCACCGAGTTGGGTTTGGTGAGGTACTCTGTGTCGTTTATCCTTATACTCCCAGAGGGGGTGAGCAAATTTCCCTGAGCCAAGGCTTCTACCACATCCTCAGTGGATAGCCGATAGCTCTTCAATTTTTCGGGATCGATGTCAATGACAATAGATCTTTGGTTTCCTCCGACAGGAGGGGGGGAGGAAACTCCTGGCAGGGAAGAAAACATGGGCCTGACCCACTTTACTGCCTGGTCTTGGATTTCAGGAAGGCTTCGGGAGTCACTACTGAAAACCAATTGGCCTACAGGGACATTGCCAGCATCGTATCTCACCACAAAAGGAGCAATTGTGCCTGGAGGCATTTTACCGCCGGCACGATTTACCTGGGCAACTACCTGAGCCATGGATTCGGCCATGTCCGTACCCTCATGAAACTCCAGTTTTATGAGGGACATTCCCTGAATAGAGCGGGATTCCATATTACTGATCCCGGTAATGTAGATGAAATGCTGTTCATAGATGGAGCTTAGGTACCCCTCCATCTGTTCCGGCGACATCCCCCCATAAGGTTGGGCCACGTAGATAGTAGGTATCCCTACCTTGGGGAATATATCTATGGGCATGGTTTGAATGGTCAGGAAAGAGAAAAACCCTAAAGCCAACATGATGACCATGACGGATATGGGTTTTCTAAGTGATGCTTTTATCAGCTCCATATTAATTCAGGAATTGGATGAAGAGTTCTAAATTGCCATTAACTGCCGCATAGTAGAGCAATGCTTTCCACATTTCTGAGCGGATTTGGATATCCTCTGCCTCTGCGGAAGCCAGGTCAAATTGTCCTTGAAGCAATTCACTCAAATTGATCAGGCCAGCATCATAGCGTGCCTGCAGGGCTTGGTAGACAAAATCAGCATCCTGTACATAATCGGGACTTAGCTGGGCCGCCTCCATGGCGTTTTCTAAAGTAGCCATGGCAATGGCCATTTCTTTGTCGATGGCTAATTCCACTTGTCTTTCATAGGCCTCAGAGGCCGCCACCTTATAGGCCTGCTTTCGCACTTGATGCCTGTTTTGGGCAAACTGAAGCAGTGGGAAGCTGATCTGAAACCCCAGGCCATAATTATACCTGGAAAAACTCAACCCGTCCTCCGGCCGGTCAAAAGTGCCGTCAAAGTTGATGGCCGATCCTCTTGCGAACCCTGTACCCCAAATCAGGAAATCAGGAAGGATATCCCGGGAAAAACGGGTTTTTTCGGCTTGCGCAAAAGCGGTATTTTGTTGTTGCCTTGCCAATAAAGGGTGTAAATGGGAAGGCTGATGAGGAAAAACACGGATGACTTCCTCTAACCCGGGATCGGTGGTTTGTTGCCAATCTTCGGTGCCCAAAAGTTCCTTTACCCGCTCGGCTTTTGAGATGGTTTCATTTTTGGCTTTCAATACAGCAATCGATGATTTTGCCCTTAGGGTGCGGTATTGTGCCGAGTCTACCCCGGGCCTAATACCGTTCAAGACCAGTGACCTGGACAGTTTCAGGTTAAAGGTATACCGCTCCAGGTCTTTTTCTAAAGCCACTTGCCGGGATTTAGCTTCCCAAAATTCCAGATAAGCCTGTACAAACCTGATTTGGTGCTCAAATTCAGTTAATTCTTGGTTGGCATCAGTAAGGGCTTGCCCTTCACGGGCGGATTGTATCCTACTGCTTCTTTTACCAAAAGTGATAGGGGACCAATGCATTAGCAGGGCAGCTGCACTTCCATACACCATATCATTGGTATTTTCAATGGAGGGAGGCCCACTTATCGGCATGACTTGGCCTGGTAAAAACATTCCAGTAATGTTGTTGGAGGTGGCATAGTTTGCCTGGTAGGAGGCATTGAGTTTTGGGACGAAGTCTGTTCGCTCATAAGCGACTTGGCTTTTGGCAGCCTCGGATTCCAGCCTTTTTGCCTCCAGTTCCGGATAATGCTCGAGGCTGATCTCCAACAATTCCTTTAGGGAAACCTGGGCTAATCCCTCCAATATAGGAAAGGTTCCTAGCCAGGCGATCAATAAAAGGCGGCGGAGAAGGAAAGGTTTTGGGTTAGTTTGTATCATGTTTTAAAGGTAAATTTTAGCAGTCACACCTTCCTGTCGTCAGGCATGCGCAATCATGCATCTCCCCGGTAGCCCCAATGGCCCCCATAACTATCGGGGGGGCATCCCAGTATTTTTCGCCTGTGTCATACCTGCCTGTCCGGTAGGCAGGCTCGATTTCATATCTTTGAGTAATCATCTTTGCTTATATCCATCCCAACCCAAGAGCCACAGCAATGAGTAGCAGCATGATGGCTACTAGTTTTTGGACAAATGGAAGGGTTACTTTTTTTAATAGTTTACTTCCCAAGTAGGCACCGGAAAATGCTGCAAGGGTAGATGTTGCCAGCAAGGGTATATTATCTTGCAAACCTGAGGAGATAAACCGGGTTGCATAAACGGAAATTCTCGTAAAATCGATAAAGCTGGATATCACAACAGAGGTTGCGATAAATGTGCTTTTGGATAGACCTGCTTTTATGAGGAATGCGGACCTTAAGGCTCCCTGGTGACCAGAAATACCTCCAAAAAATCCAGAAAGCATTCCCCCTACTGGCAAATGCTTTGACTTGATATTTAGGGAATGTAATTTGGGGATGAGGTCTAGGAATGCAAAAACTACAAGTAGTAGGGAAATGACAAATTTCAATGGGCTGACTTCAAATGTTCGCCCCCAAAATTCATAGCTAAATAGAGCTGGCAAATCTGTAAGAAGAAGTAGTAACCCGGCTCCCAGGAATGCCGCCAAAACCGCTGGTATTCCAAATCGAATCAGGATGGATTTGTCAGCAAGCATACCCACCAAATAAAGTTTGAAGAGATTGTTCAAAAAGTGCACTACCCCAGTAAGCGCAATGGAAAGATCCACTGGAAAGAATAGGATAAAGGCAGGGGTAAGAATTGTACCTAATCCGAAACCGGAAAAGAAGGTGAGAATGGAGGCGAGAAACGCCACAATACCTATTACGATGTAGTCCATAACCTAATACCCCAAATTTAATGGGTTACCTAAGGTAGGTTATGGTACTTTTAGAAAGAAAAATGGTGATTTTATAAACGGTACTGTTATTACTCTCAAGTACCCACTATTCCATGGATGTCGATATAATACATCTGCCTGCTACCTTCATGGGTACTGTCAAAGAATACACGCTGTCCAGTCTGGTCACATCTCGGGTGCAAGTCGCAGCGCCACTCCCCGAAATAGGATTCAGGAGAATAGAATTTTCCGAGGATTACTTGTTTTTTGGTGGGGATATGGTAGAGGTAAAGTGTTATTTTCCTGTCCTTGTTGGGGTAAGTATCATTTAAGACCCATTCCTTGTTGGTATTTGGCACATAGGTGTTGTGCCCATTTCCTGTCATGGTTTCTTTTCCGATTATGTGCATGTTTTCTGATTGGTCCTCCAATAGCCAAAACCCCGTTTCTTTGCCTAGGGGTTTGGTCCAAACGAAAATATGTTTGGGATCTCTCCATACAAAATGGGAGCTGTTGCCGGAAGGATCGGCAACGTAGCGGTTCCTTCCATCAGCGTCTACTGTGATCATCCGGGTCACAAAGCCTGTCCTGGCCATCACCTGCGGTTCCAAAAGCTCAGGCCTCCACCTGTGGAGAAACAGTAAGCGCTTACTATCAGGACTTACCAATAGGTGGTTGAACCAATGCCAATTGTCTGAAACGTCCTCTCCCAAATGATCCATCTCTGCCATATCGGCTATACTCAGCAATTGCTGGTGATCACCACTCTGTAAGTCCATTTTATAGAGTCCAATTTCTTCCGGGGCCTTTGTAGCTTTGAAGGGGTCAGGTATGCCCACATAGCCATATCCTGGCCTGAGGTTCTGGATACGATTGAATGCAGTGCCAATGGCAAATTTTCCGTTTGGGGCCAAGGCATAAATAGGTTTGGGCAAGGTTCGCTCTTCCCCAGTTTTCACATTGTGGATGCGACTTATGTGGTCGCTACCTTCTCTATCATTCCAAATTACTTCCGTATTAGATCCTGGTATCCATTGCAACATACAGGATTGTTGCCATCCCCAAGCACTGGAATTACCTAATTTGGTCCACTTATTTTCCCTTTCAAGGTCGATTAACCCAATTTCTAGGGTGTCTTTCGCCTGTGGGGACCTTCCTTCAAAACCCACCTTGCATCCAAGGGCATACCTGCCACTGGGATCCACTTGAAACTTATCGTAATATCCGAACCAATAGGCGGAAGCCCCATCGGTAATTTTTTTGGGTACCGGCACACCTTGGTGGGGAATCCACATGGGTGAGGTAGCCAATCCCAATCCCATTCCAAGGGATTGGCGGATAAATTTTCTTCTCTTCATACGATTATAATTTGCTTTTTAAAGGCCATATCTGACTGCCTGCCCCATCCAGTAGCTATCGGGATCGGGGAACTTGGTTCGGGAGAATCTCGCAACTCCCTGATAGCCCAGTAGCTATACGGGGTGGCATCCCCGTGTGACGTGCTCCTCATGCCCTGCTTGTCCGGTAGGCAGGCTCGATATCATACGTTCTTTTATTAATTGATTTATAGCGGCCATAACTTGGCAGGTGATGAATGTCTCGTCCTGCGTTTTACTCGATATCGTCCTTGTTGAATTATTTGAAAGTAGATTACACAATTTGGGAGGAGTTTGGACTTCTCTAATCAATGACCCAATAGACAGAATTCCCCATCGATTGATTAGGTAGGGGTAAAGACTGAAATAGGATTTACTAAATTAGTCCAAAAATAACAAAAGTAAATTTTGGTGAAATAAAAAAGCCTAAAAATGTAAAAACCCCTTATATTGTGTCATTTTAAATCACAACTGTTATGATAAGGGGAGTAAAAATTGCCTTGGTGGTATTGGGGTTGTTAGTTTTGGTTTTTATTACTTATTCCTGGCTTCAATTGAGGGACAGACACCCCGGGTATAAGTTGGATCTGGAATTAAAAGGAGAAAGGGAGGGAGAGATGAAAGCCGGATTTGCGAAGGTTGACATTACCCCTAGCTCTTTCGACACTTGGATGGATGTGGAAGGAAACGCAAGGTATCTCCCCTCTGAAGGGGATACGTTTAATGACTTGAACGGAAACGGTGTTTTTGATGCCGTCTGGCTAGCGGGGTTTCATCAAAACAGGCCTGCCTCCGGGGTAAATGATCCCCTATGGAGCAGGTGTATGGTTCTTCAGGACGGAAATTCTACCATTGGGTTTTGTGTGTTGGATATGATTGGGTTTTTGCATGATGACCTTATCACCATGCGTAAAAGGGTTCAGCAAAAACTCGGCTTGGACCATCTTATCATTTCTAGCACCCATGTGCATTCTTCCCCTGATTTGATGGGAATGTGGGGGCCAAAGCCATGGAAAAGCGGGGTAGATCCAAATTATTTGGAGCAGGTTTTTCAAGGGATAGAAACCTCTTTGGCACTTGCGCTGGAGAATCTCGAACCGGCTTATTTTAGATTTGCCAAGAATGGGTCGGAGGCATTACCCTTGGTAGGTGACACCCGTATGCCTCAGGTATTTGATGCTGGCATCAGAGTGATGCAAGTGTTATCGGTTGATTCTAATAAGACTTTGGGCAGTATCTTGAACTGGGGGAACCATCCCGAGACGTTTTGGGCAGGCAATACAAGAATTAGCTCTGATTTCCCCCATTATTGGCGGGAATATATGGAAAACGGCATCCAACTTGGGGACTCCATTATTCATGAGGGCTTGGGAGGTGTAGCAATCTTCATGAATGGAGCCGTGGGTGGGTTGATGACCACTAGGCCAGACCATCCTATTGTCCACCCTTATAAAGGAGATACCTTGTTGGGAACCAGTGTGGAAAAGGTGAATGCCCAGGGCTTGGCATTGGCAAAGATATCTTTTGAAGCCATGGCAAGTGGAATGGTGGAAACCAGAAAAGCCAATATATCGCTTTTTACCAAAACTGTAACATTGCCTTTGGACAATCCCCTATTTCGATTAGCTGCCTTGGTAGGGATATTTGACAGAGGGCTTACAGGCTGGGGAAAAATAAGGTCAGAAGTAGCCGTTTGGTCCCTTGGCCCTGCGACTTTTGTACATGTACCCGGTGAATTGTACCCGGAGATTTTAAATGGAGGAATAGAGTCACCTGAAGGAGCTGACTACGATATTAAACCTGTAGAAGTACCGGATATAAGGTCACAAATGCCGGGAAGCTTTAGGTTTTTTTCCGGTATGTCTAATGATATGATTGGCTATATTGTTCCAAAGAGCCAATGGGATGAAAAACCCCCATATACCTATGGAAATGAAAAGGCTCCCTATGGCGAAGTTAATTCCCTGGGTCCAGAAACTGCCCCGATTATACATAGGGAGGTACTTGGATTGCTCCAAAGGTTAAAATAATTTTACTCTTAAACCTGAATAACCATGGAACAAAGCGTGTTGACAGCGGTATTTTTACCCTTGGCTTTGGCATTTATTATGTTGGGGATGGGGCTCACCCTTTCCTTAAAGGACTTTAAGAACGTGATTATTTACCCAAAAGCCATGATTTTGGGATTGATTAACCAATTACTCCTTTTGCCGCTATTTGGATTTTTTCTGGTTTATGTTTTCAATTTGGAAGGTGCCATGGCGGTGGGTATTATGATACTGGCTGCCTGTCCCGGGGGACCCACCTCCAACCTGATCACCCACCTTTCCAAGGGGGATACAGCACTTTCTATTAGCCTTACCGCCATTAGTTCATTTGTTACCATCCTAAGTATTCCCCTAATTGTGAATTTGGCGATTGTTCATTTTGGAGAGGAGGGAAGTGTAACTCTTCCGGTGGGGGAAACTATCCTTCAGATCATGGGAGTGACCCTTATCCCGGTTTCCATAGGCATGTTTCTAAAAAGTAGGTTGCCTATCCTCTCCCGGAAAGCCGACCGCCCAGTACGGATAGCCTCTGCTGTTTTCTTTTCATTAATTGTATTTGCGGCTATTTTTAAGGAAAGGGAAAACCTTGTCAGCTTTTTCCAGCTTGCTGGTCCAGCCACATTGACACTCAATCTGACGACTTTGTTGTTGGGGTATTTATTTGCCAAGGTGTTTTTGCTGAACAAGCGACAGCAGATTTGTATTGCCGTGGAGTCTGGAATTCAAAATGGAACCCTTGGGATCATGGTTGCAGCCACCTTGCTGAACAACTCAGCTATGACCATTCCTGTAGCCATATACAGTTTAATCATGTTTATTACTGCAGCTTTTGTTATTTTTATTGCAAACAAAGCTCATAAAGGTTAGTTTTAAAGGTGACACTATAAAATCCCTTTATATCCCCTATGCGACTTTTGATTATCCTTTTGTCCTTTCCCTTCCTATTTACTGTAGTATCTGCTCAGACTTTAAATAAGGAAATTTGGTATGTTGGGACTTTCGGTGGAGAGGACAGTGAGGGGGTATATGTGGTTTCCTTTGATCGTCATTTCATGACATTGGAGTTGATACAGACTGTGGATGACAAACTTAATCCTAGCTTTATTGCCCTGCATCCCAGCAACGAGTTTCTCTATGTAGCTGCTAGGGAAGGAATGGAAGATGGGGATGAAAATGGCAGCATAATTACTTATAAAATTAATTCCCTGACAGGAAGCCTATCAAAAATCAACGAAGTGTCCTCCATGGGGGAAAGCCCTTGTCATATTAGCGTCGATCCAGATGGGGATGTTGTTTTTGTGTCAAATTACCAAGGAGGAAATGTTGCGAGTTACAAGGTTAGGGAAGACGGGGGCTTACACAGAGCTTCCTCGGTAATACAGCATGAAGGAAGCAGTGTTCATCCCGAACGACAGCAAAAACCACACGCTCATTCTATGATCAGCTCTCCGGATGGGAAGTTTGTTTATGCCTCTGACCTGGGGCTGGACAAGATCCTGATCTATGAAGTGGATGACAGGACCGGTTCCATTGAGCCGACAAGAAGGAAGTCGGTGAAAAGTCAACCTGGTGCAGGCCCAAGACATTTTGTTTTTCACCCCACTATACCGGTTGCTTATTCTGTGGAGGAACTCAGCAGCACAGTGGCCAAATATAGCTTTAATGCCAGAAATGGCAGCCTTAAGGCAAGCGGTAGACTGGAAATGCTGTCGCCATCCCTTCCTAAGGAGGGTAGTACTGCTGCGGATATTCACTTGTCTGTGGATGGCAAATGGTTATATGCCTCAAATAGGGGACAGGATAATATGGCGATCTTTCAGGTGAACCCATTGAATGGTGACTTGACCAATACCGGTCATATCAGTACTGAAGGGAGTCACCCCAGGAATTTTTGCGTGGATAGCAGGGGGGAATTCCTATACATTGCCAATATGCATAGCAACCAAATTTCCGTGTTCCATCAAGATGACATCTCCGGGCAACTTGAATATGCAAACGAGAGTTTCGAAATACCCAGTCCCTCTTGTGTGGTTCAGCTATTTCTTGGAGAATAATCGATTTTTAGTGCGGGATGGAAAACAAACCTCTGAGAGAGGAAGAAATTTTTTCGATAAAGTCTAAAACTGGCCATGATACCTTATCAAAGAAATCCAATCCAACCATTCTAAAAAGCGGACTTAGATATTATTTTGTTCTTTTAGGCCTCCAATTATCCGTATTAAAACCAAATCCAATAAAGATACCAGTGTAGGAGGATAGGCTATTGCCCATTACCTCAACCATGGGCTCCCCTGGAATAGTACTGACCTGAGAATATTCGTCGGTTTCCATTAAACCTTGGTGATGTCTTATTCCCATTACAAAGTAGTTTCTACTTGGAAAATACCTTTTTGCACCGAGTTCGGCTCTTAATCCCAACCCTATTGGATTAGGGGAACTGGAAGTTCGTTCGAAATAGGGAAAAACACTTTCTGGAAGTGGATTAGGGTCCCTCATTTCTATTGGCAACAGGGAGATGCCCACGGAAGGTTGGAAAAAAAAGCCCCAGCTTTTGAAATCATTCGTATATCTAGCACCCAAGGCAAAGGTAGGGAGTTCGTAAAAAGCAGGTCCCACGTGCTGCATGCCTTCTCCTGCCGTTCCTTGAGCGTTTTCTATAGCAATAGATCTAGCAAACATTTCTGCCTGAATACTAAGCTGCCAATTGGGAGAAATCCTGGGAAGGAAATTGACCCCACCGTGTAGGGTTAACTTTTGATAAGGTTGATGGGGAGAGCTAAGGTCGGAAGGTTGATTTTCGAAGCTCATGTACGTAAAGGTTGGTCCCCCGTAAATTTCAATATTTAACCTATCCTGTCCGTAAATGGAATTTACCGAAAACAACAAAATAAGGAGGAATATAAGTGTATTTTTTTTCATTTTTATCGGTGTTTCAGGATGTTTTTATTTCAGTAATTTAAAAAAAATATAACTAAATTAAAATTAATGTTGTATTTAATAAAACAGGTATTACTATTTATCGGTAAAACCAAAAACGATAGCTGCCTTTTTCTAAGAGGGTAATTTTTAACTATCCCAAATAATTCTGCCTAAACTGGTAAGGGGTTTGGCCTGTGTGTTTTTTGAAGAATTTCACAAAATAGGAAGCATCGTTAAATCCTAAGAAGTCAGCCAATTCATTGAGCGTCATGTCCGTGTGAAGGATATTTCTTTTGGCCTCCAATAATAATTGGGAGGTCACATGCTGGCTGGTACTTCTATTGCCGTGTTTTTTGCAGATCGCATTAAGGTTCTGAACACTAGTTCCAAGTTTTTCCGCAAAATCCCCAACATTCAAGTTTTTTCCATTTCCCATTTCATTCAGGAGTTCTGTGAATTTTTGGTAAATGGCGGATGGAGTTTGGCCTATTGCTCCATTTAGTTTTTGCTGGGGGCTAAATTTTAATAGAAGGGCGAATAAGGTTCGAAGGTGACCCAAAATGATTTCACTAGCATAGGGTGTGGGGTGTTCATACTCATGGAGCATCCCCTGGAAGGTGGGCTCGAGGTCGAAGTTGCCTGGCAAGGAAATCCTAGTAACTGCTTTAAGTTGGTGGATCAATCCAAGTAGGGGAGCCTCTCTTATTGGGTCTAACATGGAGTCCCTAAAGAGCAAAACATATCCTTTTGGAATATCCGTGAACTGCCAGCAATGCATCTGGTCGGGTTTCATGAAATATAAATCCGGGGGGGAAAGCCGAAAATGCTGGCTTTCTATCCAGTGAAACCCTTCACCCTGACTCAAAAAGATCAATTCATAGTACCCGCCATGTTTATGAGGTTTGGTTCTTTTTATGGCGGGTTTAAAGGTAGATACTTTAAATACCTTTTCTTTAAGTTTATCTTTAGTCAGAATTTTTTCTTCCATAATCCCTTAATAACCTAACAAATATGGCCAATGTTCACCAGAATAACTATACATTTGGGAATAAAGGCCCGAAAACCCAAAACCTTAATGCCTCACCATTGAATGGGAGTTAATCCTCGGCTTTCCAAGTAGGCATTGGCTTTACTGAAATGCCTACAGCCAAAGAAGCCCCTGTGTGAGGACAGCGGACTGGGATGGGGAGCCTTAAGCTTCAGGTGTTTGTCGTCTTGTATAATGGATGCCTTTTTTTGGGCATATGCCCCCCATAGCATAAATACCAATCCTTCATTCTGCTCAGAGAGGATTTTAATCACTGCATCTGTAAATTGTTCCCAACCATGGTTTTGGTGGCTGCCTGCCATATGGGCTTGGACAGTGAGTGTGGCATTAAGCAACAGAACCCCTTGTCTTGCCCATCTTTCCAGGTTGCCGTTGGAAGGGATGGGTAAATCCAGATCGGATTTCAATTCCTTGAAAATATTAAGTAGGGAGGGGGGGAAAGGGGTTCCCTCTCTCACAGAAAAAGAAAGCCCGTGGGCTTGACCAGGACCATGGTAAGGGTCTTGCCCCAAGACCACAACCTTTGTGGCAGGAAGAGGACATTTGTCAAATGCATTGAATATTTCTTTACCCTGGGGGAATACGGTGTGCTTTTTATAAGCAGATTTCACAAATTGCGCAAGCTGGTGAAAATAGGGTTTATTAAATTCCTCCGCCAAGGCTAATTTCCAGCTTTTTTCTATGTTTACCTCCATTTAAGTAAATAGTATTGGATATTTTTATATTAAAATAGTAATTTTGAAATAGCTTTTCAAATGCAAAGATAACAATGGTCACGGCAATTACAGAAGGGATCAAAGTAAGTGTGGAGGTTACCTATCAGGCTGAGTTTTCCAGCCCTCACCAACACCACTATGTCTTCACGTATAAAGTCACCATTGAGAACCATGGCACTTCCACCATACAATTACTAAAAAGGAAATGGGAAATATCAGATGCAGGGGAAACACAAAAGGTCGTGGAAGGGGATGGAGTAGTGGGGCAGCAACCCATTTTGGAGCCTGGAGGAAAGCACCAGTATATTTCTGGTTGTAACCTAAGGTCTGGCATGGGTAAAATGAAAGGTTATTATTACATGGAGCGCTTGATTGATGGTAAAATGCTATCTGTCATGATTCCGGAATTCCAATTGATAGCTGATATTTTTGCCAATTAAGCTGTGGTTTCTGGGAGATTCTATGTATTAGCCCAATATGTTCGTTACTTTTTGGAAAAAGTGGATCAGTTTAGTATTCACAGTCCATTTGTCTATAAGCTTTATACTGGACTAAAGGATCACACATCTAAATTTGCAGTAGGTGACCTTTATTTGGAATCCAAAAGAAGGGAGTTCGCAAAAAACAATAACTCCTATTCCTGGGTGGATAAAGGGGCAGGTTCTCACCAATTTGGAAAAAAAACGGTATCCAGCATATGCAGGTTTTCCAACAGTACTTTGAAATACAACCTGCTTTACCAGTATTTATGTAGTCTTACTCCAAGCGAATATGTAGTAGAGCTGGGAGGAAGCCTGGGCTTAAATGCTGCTTACCTGTCCAAAGTTTGTTTGGGGAAGGTTTACAGCCTTGAGGGGGATCCCCAATTGGTAAATCTTGCTGCTGTAACCTTGGAAAGAATCCCAAATGTAAATCAGGTACTTGGTGCTATTGAAGATACCCTCCCGGGACTAATTCAACAAATCCCTAGAATTGATTTCGCCCTAATCGATGCCAACCATACCGAAGGGGCCACACTAGATAATTTTCATTTGCTATTCCCCCACTTACATGAACAAAGTATAGTTGTAGTCGGTGACATTTACTGGTCAAAGGGGATGACCAGAGCCTGGAAGGCAATTAAGGATCATCCTGGGGTTTCTTTGAGTTTGGATTTTTTCGAATGCGGGGTGTTGTTTTTTAACCTTGAGCTCAGCAAAGAAAATTATGTACTGGATTATTGATTAGCCGGTGTTTTTCAATCCACTGGCCAAGGCTGTGGTAATTTCCAACAGCTGAATGAGGGTTGGGTGATCTTGGCCACTAGAATCGGTGATCTCCTCCCTTTCTTTCCTCCAGGATTTAAGTTTTTCCCATTGCATAATATGAAGGGCATGGAGCGGCTTTTTCCTTCTGGCAAGGTTAAAAGCCTGGCCTTGTCTTCTTTCTTCCCTTTGGCGGTCAAACATTCGGGCTATTTCATCCAAAGCCCTAGTATGTTCTTCTTCTACTATTCCAAAAATCTCCTTGTGATTCTCTCCGCTTAGGCTCGCGTATTTTTTAAATATCTCCTTATCGGCACCCATCAGGTTAGTTTCGATCTGGATAAGCACATATCTCCACAGTGGCCATTTATTGGCTTGCTCTCTCAAGGCCTGATAGGCATCCGGGGAAGAGTTACGTAAGGTATAAAGGGACTGGCCTATTCCGTACCATCCGGTAAGGTTGAACCTGGATTGTGCCCAGCTAAATACCCAAGGAATGGCCCTAAGATCGGAGAGTTTCCGGGTTCCTGTTCTTCTTGCAGGTCTTGAACCTATTTTGCTCAGTTCTAATACGTCAATAGGTGTGACTGTACCGTAAAACTCGATAAAATCTGGATGTCCGATAAAGGCTTGGTAATGTTTCAGTGCTATTTCGGTCAGCTGTTTCAGCGCATCTATGGGGTAGGGGTTTTGTGGTCTCGGATATAGTTTGTATCCGGTTTGCAAGGCAGTGCCTGAAAGCAACATTTCCATATTGTAGGTTCCATTTAGAAGATTGGCGAATTGTTGGGCAATGGTTTCCCCCTGAACAGTAAGTTTCATTTGTCCTGCCATGCTCCCCAAAGGCATGCTTTCTAAAAACCTGTGGTACTTGCCACCACCTCTACTGATGGTGCCACCAATACCGTGGAAAAAGCGAATGGACACCCCTTTACTATTGGCAACTTCGGTAAGTTCTTTTTCTGCCATAAAGATATGCCATCGACTGGCCATAATGCCTCCATCTTTGTTGCTGTCGCTGTATCCAAGCATTATCTCTTGTATATGGCTGTTTTGGGCGGTTTTATCCTGAACATAGGGGTGATTCAGATACTCTCTTAACACCTTGGGAGATTGCACCAAGTCCTCTATGGTTTCGAATAAGGGAACAACCTGAAAACCAACATTCTGTAGTCCCACCTCACGTAAGAACAAGTAAACCAGAAGTAAATCACTCAGCTTCCTGGTCATGCTCACAATAAAAGACCCTATTCCTTCGGTACCGTATCGATCGTGGTGTTTTTTGATTTCCCAGTAATAGGCCAGCAATTTGTCCGCTTCCTCCCCAAAGGACATCCCTGGATTGGCGAAGGGTCTTCCACTAAGTAGTTCCTGGTTAACAAATTCCAGGCGTTCTTCTTCTGTCCAAGATTCAAATGGCTTCCTCTCCGGCATGATCTTGCTTACTATTTGCCCCATTGCTTTGTCATGGTAGTCGGAATTTTGGCGGATGTCCAATTTTGCAAGGAAAAAGCCAAAACAAGAAACATGACGTAGGATAGGAAAGAGCAGGTCCATGGCCACTTTATCCGCTTTTATTTCTACCAGACTTTGCCATAGTACGCTGAGGTCTTGAATCAGCTCACCCGATTCTTTATATCCGGGCATTCCCTTTAAAAATCCATCGTCTATAGTGGACTCAAGTTGAAGAATGATCAAGTTGGTAAACTGTCTCCAAGGTTCGTAAGGGTTTCTATCCATTGCCCTTTCACCCCTAGCTCCCAGAAGTCTCTTTTTATCCTCTATAGCGTCCAACAAAACCTTAGGAACCTCATTTCTGATCTTAGAAAAGCTCAATTTTGCCGCAAGTGCTTGTAGTTTTTGGTCGATAAGCTGAAGGGCAGCTTTTCGGTGAGCAAGCAATGTTTCGGAGGTAATGGAAGCTGTAACGTAGGGATGGCCGTCCCGGTCGCCTCCTACCCAACTTCCAAACTCCACCCTTGGAAAGTTACTAGGGTTGGAGAGGTTTTTGGGGTTAAATCCAGCGTCTTGCCAGCTTTGCAGCAGAACTTGGTCCACCCTGCTAAGAATTTCAGGGAATACCCTATTGAAATAGTGCATCACGTTAGACCTCTCCGCTTCCACGTTGGGTTTTTCCAGATAAACCTCCCCTGTGCGCCACCATCTCTCCAAAAGTGCCCCTATTTCCATCTCTATGGCCCCACGTTCTTTTTGGGAATAGGTCTGGTTTTCTAATTTAACCAAATTGAGGTAAAACTCCCTATGGATATCAAGCACCGAAAGCCTCTTTGCCTCAGTGGGATGGGCAGTCAACACAGGCATTACCTGTGTACTGCCTAGGATGTCCAAAATTTTGTTTTCATCCAGTCCTTGTTCCTTCCACCTCTTAAAGGTTTCCGCCCAAGATCCTCTTATATCCTGCATTCCCTTTTGGTCTGCTTGTTTTCTTCTGAACTGTACCGCAGCGTTTTCCTCTACCAGGTTCATCAGTTGCAGATAGATGCTTAATGCCTGTATCTGCTTTTCTTCCAAGTTTTTTGCCAGTACCTGTAAAGGCTTATCCTGCTGCAAATTATTCAAGAAATCAGCCACTTCCGTTTCCCCCAGATCCCTTAGCACCTTTTGAAAGTTCCGGCTAAGAAATTCCATATTTGAGACTATCTTTTCATTTAAGGACTTTTGCGTTAGTTCAAGTGTTGTCATTTTTGTTGTGGTTTTCGGTTTAAAAATAGTGGTTGGTGTTATAATATTAACAGCTATTGCTCAATATGACAAGTAGCTGAGTCTTTAATATTAGGAGTTCAGCCCATTTTTTCCTTAATTAGTCAAATGTCTGGCCACTTTGCTTAAATAAAACAAAAAAAGGGTTTATGAAAACGATTTTACTTTTTCCATTACTGTTTGCTATGCTACTTTCTGATGCAGGGGAGGAGGAGCTATTGAACCTAACCCTTCGCTCTAGGGTAATGAGCAACCAGGATTCCTGGAATGAAAAGCAAGAGCAGGTAAGTTGGGAGGCTTCATCCACGGCAATAATCGTTACGGACATGTGGAATAAGCATTGGTGTGAGAGCGCTTCCGACAGGGTGGCTGAGCTTGCACCCCATATGGAGGAAGTGATAGGGGAGGCAAGGAAAAGGGGCGTTACCATTATACATGCACCCAGCGGAACGATGGATTTCTACAAGGATTTTCCCCAAAGGAAGAAAGCTACCCAAGTGCCATATCACCGAGCCCCCGCCAATATAGCAATCAATGACTGGTGCTATCTGGATCCTGAGAGGGAAGGGGCTCTTCCTATCGACGACAGTGACGGGGGCTGCGACCAACCCTGTGCCAATGGGGAACCCTGCGAGGAAAAATCAGTCTGGACGAGACAAATTGATTTACTTTCTATAAAGGAGGATGATTTTATCACGGATAATGGGCAAGAAGTTTTCAATATTCTCTCAGAACAGGAAATTGAAAACGTTATCATCATGGGCGTACATATCAACATGTGTGTATTGGGAAGGCCTTTTGCCATTAGACAAATGAACCAACTGGGTAAAAATGTGGTGCTTATGAGGGATATGACCGATGCCATGTATAATCCTGAAATGCCCCCATATGTAAACCATTTTAAAGGCGTCGAACTGGTAGTAGCGCATATAGAAAAATATTGGGCACCTACTGTTCTGAGCAGTGACATCACAGGAAAGCCCGCATTTAAGTTCAAGGATGACAAGTAAGGACACCAAAAAAGGACATGTAGAAATACACTATTGCACCCAATGCAAATGGTTACTTAGAGCAGCTTGGATGGCACAGGAGCTGCTTGGTACTTTTGAAGAAGAAATCGGAACACTCGCCTTAAAACCAGGTACAGGTGGTGTGTTTGAGGTGTCCGCCAATGGCAAACAGCTCTGGAACAGAAAGGAAAAGGGGAGGTTTCCGGAGATTACGGAGCTAAAGCGACTGATAAGGGATGAAGTGGCACCTGGCAGGCATTTAGGGCATGTAGATAGGAAAGAAGAAAATAGCAATTAAGCACTATAAATCCTTCACCCATTCCTTGCTCAGGTGTGCGGAGGGCCCTACACCCATCCCCGAGTAACCCCCAATCCAATAAACATTTTCGTCGGTTTTTAAACATTTGGGTGTTTTGTCTTCCAAATAACCCATTGTACCAGTCCACTCCATTGCTATTTTATTTGCTAAGTCCAGATGTAAGTTTTCTTTGGCAAAATTTATCAACCATTCCTTTATATTATCAGGGATTTCTTGGCTACTGGTAAATTCCGTTTGTAAAGAAATATGTCTACCTCCACCCATAAGTAATCTTCCATCCAATGGCCTAAAATAAACAAAACCCTGGTGGTGGTGAACTGGAAAATCAATAGGTATTTTGGGTAAGGGCTGGGTCAGCATCACATAGTTTCTCGTGGGTTGTATAGCTACGGATGGAACCAGGTTGTGGCTATAGCCGTTGGTGGCCAATAAAATGCATTCTGAAGGTATGGGATCTGGAACATTTTTTAGCCAAACATAGCCGCTTTTTACCTCAACCACCTCGCAGCCGAAATGAAATCGCGCACCTTTTTGGGCAACGTTTTCACTTAGGTACTGGATCAGCTTGCCGGGGTTCAGCATACTCTCCATTTTGCAATAAATATCCTTTTCCCCCCAGACTTTTTTGAGATTGTAGGTTTCCTTTTCCTCTGTGATAGGAGCGATTAGTTGGTTTAGAAAGTCCAATTTGTCATTTACCTTTGCAAAACCAATGGGATCGGTGAAAATCTCTAATCCTCCGGAGGCCTGATAATCCATGGCTTTTCGGGGTACCCTTTCCAATAAATAGGCTAAGCCCTTAACCCGTTGCTCCATCCTAAGTAAAAGGTGGTCTACCGAATGCTCCTCCAAATCCCCTGCAAGCTCCCCGGCAGAACCAAAACAGGAAAAACCCGCATTTTTGATGGAGGCACCCATTGGAAAGGGCCCGGATTCAAATATCTGGACATTTGCTCCCGGAAATCTTTCCAGAAAATGATAGGCAGCCCATAGCCCGGTAAATCCAGCCCCAACGATGGTAAGATCTACGGACTTAAAATAGCTTTGCTTCTGCCAATAGGAAAGGTTTTTAAGATTCATGTGCTTTTTTGGTAAGTGCTGGGAAATTAATCTGAAAATTAGTTAAATAATTTTTTGCATCAAGGGTTAAATTCTTGTTCAAAGGGGGCAAATAAATCCGCATATCCTATGTCTAGTCATTTATACACAGCTTTTTAAGTATTGTATACGATATTATCTATATTTGAATACAGGGTATTAGTTAGTTAATTTAAAAACCAGAGATATGAAGAAGTTTGTTTTTTTTCCAATTTCGGTCCTTTTTCTTTTTGGATGTGAGCAAATCAGGGATTTGGTGAATCAAACCTTTGAAACAGAATTTAACAGGGAATTTGAATGGAGGATTCCAGAGGGAAGTTTTTCTCAAAGCGAACCTTTCAGAGAGGTATGGGAAGGGCAGCTTGACCTGAGCGACTCAGATTTTCCAGATGAAGTTAGAAACAATATTTCTGAACTTTTTGAAATTCAAGTACCAGGCATAACCCTGGAAATAACCGAAATGGAGGGTGAATTGTCCACTCCTGCTAGCCTTTGGGGTAATCTGGATTTTACGGATCCGGAAACCGGTCAGGTTGTAGCTAGTTTTCCGGTACCTGAGGTGCAAATACAAGGAGAAGGAACAGTTATTCATGTACCAATAGAAGAGGGACTTGTGGATCAGCTCACTAATAGTTTATTGACTATGCCTAAGTTGGATTATTCCCTGGAATTTCTGTTTAGTGGTGAAGGGCCAGTCAATGCTAACACGCATATGACTGTACCCATGGAGATAGCCCTTCAGTTACTTTAAAAATCCGTATCAGCCTCATGGATGTCCATGGGGACAATCCAGATATTCCTAAATCGAACATCGAATCCCTCAGCCTGCAATTTGATGCCTCCAGGCCGGTCGGTAATACCTTTTCCACCATCGTTACCACCGTCCAATCCAGAGTTGGGCCCACCCCATACTTGTTGTATGCGTCGGTTTTCATGTACTTTTTCTCCATTGAAGTACATGGTCATTAACGCCCTTTCGGTCAGGTTTCCCTGTTCGTCAAACCTGGCTGCACGGAACTTAATGTCATAAGCGTTCCATTTGCCAACTCCATTATAGGGGTGATAGGGAGCTGCATGTTCATTGATGATCGCGGCCATCCCGTGGTCGGTACTGTCCCCATCCAGAATTTGTATTTCATACCGGTTTTGCAGATATACACCACTGTTTCCGCCTTCCTCGTTGATCAAAAATTCCACGTGCAACCTGAAATCCTTGAATTTTTCTTTGGTTACTATGTCTGCCGCACCGTATTTACCTCCTGCTGCAGCAGGATCATTGGCACTTACCACTTTACCTTTATCCACCGGGTCATCTACTATCTCCCATTTGATGGGAGGCGAAGCAGCTAGACGTGGACCGTCCCAATATTCCCATTGTTGATGGAGCATTTTTTTATTTCCATCGAAGAGCATTTTGCCCTCTTTGGGCTTTTTAGTGCTTACCCCGACTTGTGCGGAAATTGAATAGGGGATTAGTCCTGCACAAATTATGGCAATTAGAATTCTTACTTTTCTTCGCATATACTTTCTAGCTTATTGGTGCTCATCCCTGAGCAGGTCGTTAATTGTTTTTACAGGGTTGAAGGTGATCAGGGGAACTTCCACAAAGATTGAATTCCAATCGGCCATTGCGCCATTCCAGAGTCCCGGCAATTCCTGGGCTTTCAAATCCATTCCATTCTTTGACTTTTGGGTAATGAACCCTGTTTTGGGGTCCCTGAATTTCAGCAGGTTAAATTTGTTCCCTTTGTAGTTTTTAATGCCACAGACAAGGTCGGTTGGATTAAAGTGGGAGGAGGATTGGAAACGCTCTTTTTGAACAGGATCATCCAAATCCAATTGAGCTGTTTCCCCGATTTGCAAGGCAAGTGTACCGTCTTTTTCTTTCACCCAAAACGGCCCACCTCCGGGTTCGCCAGTGTTCTCTACCATTCCGCAAACCCGGATAGGGCGGTTTAGTTTCTTTTGGAGATAGTTGCCTTTTTCTCCAAGGCTGAGGCTTTCGAAGTTTTCAGGAAGCTTACTGCCTATCGCTTCCGTAAAAACGGCCTTTGCATTTTCAACAGAACTTTCATTCACACTGCTGTCCAACTGTCTCAGTGCCTTGAAAACAGCCTCTTGCACACTGGTTAGCACACCGGCAACGGCCCGTTTGTAGGTTTTGGTGGTTTCCTTCAACCTATCAGGTACTACGTTGTCTATGTTCTTGATAAACACCAAATCAGCATCTATGTCATTCAGGTTTTCCAGCAAGGCACCATGTCCCGCAGGTCGAAACAGAATTTCTCCGTCTTCTTCTTTAAAAGGTTTGTTTTCCATGTCCACGGCTATGGTGTCAGTGGATTTTTTTTGTTGGGAAAAAGAAACCTCAAACTTGAGCCCAAAGGATTTTTCCAAATCTCCCTTTATCTCATCAATATGTTCTTCAAAATTGGTTTGGTGTTCGGGGGAAACCGTAAAATGCAACCTTACCTTGTTTCCTTTCCCCACGCCATATTGGGCTCCTTCCACAAAGTGCTCCTGCACTGGGGTTCTTGGGCCATTCTCATAATTGTGAAATTTAAGGAGCCCTTTTGGCAAATTGCCATAGCCTAGGCCTTCATCTTCCAGCAATTGCCTTACAATAAGCAGATGGTCCTTTTCCTTAAGTGCTTGTGCAATGCTGCTCCCTTTTTTTTCCAAAGCCTTGTCCAAGTCATCAAAAAAGGCAAAAGAGCTAAGCTTATCTATAAAATGCTTTGTGAACTTATCCTCTGACAGATCATTGCTGTTCTTTTCCAAAAAGGCGTAAAGGTTCTTGAACATCCGGCTGGCAGCACCGCTGGCAGGCACAAATTTAACAATCTCAATTTCTTTCGAATGTCTGGCAAATGCTTGTAGGTATTTTTTCAATGCCTCGTCATCTAAGGCCAAAATACCGTCTCCAATTGCGGCGGGAGCGTGGATTTTTAGAGAAGGGAACCCGTCTTTGAAATTCTTGATCTGTTCTTCTACCAGTGCTAAATCCATTCCCTGGGCTTGAATTTGATTTTTGTGTTCTTGGGTAAGCATATAAAAATTATTTTAATTGGGTAGCGTTGATTAAGTGTTGAATTTAATTAATTGAGTTTTCAAATACTTAATAATATTAATTTATTCCAAAAATATTATCTAGTTCTTGGGTACGATTAGCCTTTTGAAAAGTAGTACCAACAAGGTTTCAATCAAGGTGTGGTTATGCTGAAAAAATTGCTTTTGTGGGTTTCAGGAATTTTATTCGTGATTTTTTCTCTGGCCTACTTCCTGTTTTTGCACCCCTTTTGGGGATGGCCGTTTGCAAAATATAGACACGGACCCCCCCCTTTGACACCTGCTTGGGCCCTGGAGTGTTGGCTTTGGGAAGATGATCACAATACCGCTGAATTTGTGGATGAATTGTTGGAGGGGTATCGAAAACATGACATCCCTGTGCGAACCGTCATTTTGGATAGTCCTTGGAGCCATAGATACAATGATTTTCGGGTAGATACCTTGTTGTATCCCAATTATAAAGACTGGTTTGCCGAAAAAAAGGAACAGGGTTACCGCCTGGTACTTTGGATGACCCCGAATGTAAATCGCTACAGCAAGGGCTTGAGGGAACCCGATTCCGAAGAATGGTATAACCAGGCAGACAGCAAAGGCTATTTGGTAAAAGGAAAACCTACAAAATGGTGGAAGGGAGAGGGAGGGTTTATCGACTATACCGACCAAAAGGCCATGGAGTGGTGGAGGTCTATGCAGCAGAATGTTTTCGACCTTGGAATAGATGGTTGGAAGCTGGATGGTAGTGCAACCTTGTTTGCCAACAATCTGTGGGGCATACCTTTTTTTTACAAAAAGGGCTCTCAGGGTTGGATGAATACAAGAACCTATATGGATCTTTATTATCGGGAGGAATACCTGCATGGTTTAACCCAAAACCCCGAATTTGTCACACTTTCTAGGGCCCTGGACAGGTGGTACCACCCGGAAGGTTTCTCCCCCATTGAGGCCTCCCCCGTAAACTGGGTGGGTGACCAAAAGCACGAATGGAGGACAGCCGAAATGCTAAACCAAGAAGAGGAAAGAACTGACATTGCCCTAGATGGC
The DNA here is from genome assembly GCF_003347495.1 of Pleomorphovibrio marinus. GTDB lineage: Bacteria > Bacteroidota > Bacteroidia > Cytophagales > Cyclobacteriaceae > Pleomorphovibrio > Pleomorphovibrio marinus. Next base: position 120,582 of record NZ_QCXY01000005.1, on the reverse strand, counting down.
ATAGAGGATTTCGAGTCCGCCATTAAGTCCATACTTAACAGTGCAAAATTGGGATACAATATCATAGGTAGTGATATTGCAGGGTTTTCTGGTTCAGAAATCCCAGCTAGGCTATATATAAGGTGGGCTCAGTTTTCTACTTTTTGCGGTCTTTTCCTGAATGGGGGGCATGGGGAGCGACGATTATGGCTGAGAAGTAAACAGGAGTTGGATTTGATCAGGAAATTTTCCTGGCTGCATACAGAATTGGTTCCTTATATGTACCATTATGTGGTAAAGGCCCACTCTGGAGGTAGAAGATTGCAAGTTCCTATAGGCAAGGGATACCAATACATGTTTGGGGATTATTTACTGGTCGCTCCCATCTATGAGGATAGAAAAAATTGGGAAGTGGATTTACCTGAAGGGAATTGGAGGTATTTTTTCGACGATATGGATTTGCTGGAAGGGGGGCAACGACTCGAAAGGGATTTCCCTTTGAAGGAGTTTCCGGTATATGTCAAAGAGGGAGCCATTATACCCATGCACATAAGCAAGTCGTATTCTGGAATTGGGGAAGCGCGGGATAAAGGCAAGCTCACCTTGCTATGTTATCCCGGCTCGGAATACAGTGCATTTACGGTCTACAGGGAACAGGAGGAAAGTACCAAAGTGGAGCTTTTGCCGGGTTCGAAATCACTAAAGGTAAATCTTTCCGGCAAGAAAACACCTCATGTTTTGCGTATAAAACTAGAAGGAAGCCCAAAAGTGGTAAATTTAGATGGGGCCTCTTTGGCTTCAGAGGAGGATTTTAGCTATGACCTTTCAAGGAAACAACTCGTGATAAGGACAGAGGAGTACCAGGTAGGGGAGTATCTCATTGAATGGTGATTTTCCGATTGGGAAACTCAATGACGAAAATAGGAAGGGTGTGTTAACTTGCGGATAGTTGGTTTGGGTTTTGTAAGGTTTTCATTTCCATAATCAGGAGGTTAATACGGGCTTTAGGGAAAAATAAAATAGTCTCTTTTTCAATGATAAATGAGGGTTGATCTTCACCAGTACCGTTAAAACCCAAAGAAACAATAAGGCCAAGAAAAGGACAAAAACATCATTTTGCCCCTTCTTGAAAATCCCCTCTTTTCGACCCTTGGTAAAGCTCATACGTAAAAAGCCTGCAATCTAACTGTCCACTGAAAAAGGGGATCTTTCTCGCAGGTTTTAGCCCCACCTGTTTACCCAATGCTAAATTGCCTGTGAAAACCATGCCCTTATAACCAGCCCCGTTTTGCTTCATAAAATCGCCGATTTCCCTGTACACCAGCCCAAGATCTTCGATTTCACCCATTCTCTGCCCGTATTCAGGATTGAAAATCAGTATTCCCCCGCTTTCTTGGGGCAAGGTGGTTTCTTTAAAATCACAAGTCTCAAATTGGATCAAGTGGTCTACACCGGCAGTTTCGGCATTCATTCTGGCGGCATTTATGGCCCTTTGGCTGTAATCCGAAGCAATGATGGTTGGGGGATTATTATCATCCACCTGTAAATAGACTTGTTTTTTGAGCTGTCTATAGTCTTTGTCATCGTAGCCAGTAATATGCATAAATGCAAACTCATCCCTGTATAGGCCTGGAAACCTATTGCTAGCCATTAGTGCAGCTTCTATGGCCAAAGTCCCTGAACCGCACATGGGGTTTACAAATGGGCTCCTTCTGTCCCATCCAGAAGCGAGGATCACCGAGGAAGCTAGGGATTCCAGCATGGGGGCCATGCCCGGGACTTTTCTGTAACTGTGCTTACTAAGTGTTTCTCCAGAGGTATTTATGTAAAGGGTGGCTTCGTTTAGTCTCCAGAACAAGGTAAAAACCGCTCCCAAAAAATCAGATCCTGAATTGGGCCTTTTACTATACTTGTCCCTAAAGCGATCCACAATGGCATCTTTCACCTTCACGTTTACAAAGAGCGGGTTGTCCACACTGTCATTCTGCACATTGCTGGTTACCGAAAAATAACCTTCGATGTCTAATATTTCTTCCCAAGGGATGCTTTTTACCTGTCGGTACAGGTCTTTTACATGAGGTAGGCTAAATGTCGCTATGGGGTACAAAACATGGGAAGCCGTACGCAGGTGTAAGTTCAAAACCATACACTCCTCAAAAGAAGCCATTACTTCAACCGCCGTTCGTTCTTCATTGGTGGGTTCGAAGCCCAATGCCCTTAACTCTTCAGCAAGGTAGGGTGAATTCCTGTCGAAACAGGTAATGACCACTTTTACTTTTTCCTTGAAATCAATCATCGAACAAAGATAACAGCCTTTAATTTTTACCTGCTTTTCTTGTGCCAATAATTTGGAGCACATTCAGCTTTATGGGTAAATAATACAACAAAGTGCCCACCACAATTCCAACCAGGAACCCAAAGGGAAGTCCGGCAGCAATAATGGCCACTAATAAGGCGATTACCAAGCCTCTGCTATCTTGGGTCACGTCTCGGATCAGAAGCATCAAAGCCAAACTCTCAAAGAGCAAAATCACTCCCAATACAGGCAAGGGAAATACCTGTATTACCGTCTGGAAATTCTCCCCAAAAAATACCCCTAGAAAAATAAATAACCCTCCGTATAAAATTACCGAGCCTCCGGTCCTACCCCCAAAGGTATAGTGGCCTACCATACCCCCTGCTCCATGGCAGGTGGGTATACCGCTAAGAAAAGGGTTAATCAGGTTCATGAGGGCATATGAGATACCGATTTTTTTTATGGAAGGGGTAGGCCTGTCTGGAAACAAGTCTTGACTCACCTGTTTGGTTGCGAGTATAGAATTGCCAAGTGATAAGGGTATTTGGGGAAGTGCCAATAGCAAGAACCCCATCCAAATAGTATCCATAGTGGGGACATAGAACTTTGGGGTTTCTATCCCTATGGAAGCGCCCAACTGGGTATAATCCAATTTGAATAGCAAGGCATATCCTAAACCCAATACAATGACTACCAAGGCTGCGGGGAACTTTTTATGGTCTAACAAAAGCAGTATAAGCACAAATGAAATCCCTGCCAACCAATATCCCCCAATTTGCTCTGCAGGAATGTAATCCTTAAAGGCCAGCAAGGCCAGGGTGATACCCAGCCCAACCTGAATACCCCGGATGACCGATTTAGGAATCATTCTAGCCAACCAAGCCAGAAGGCCGGTGAGGGAAAAGACCAGCATCACCACACCGATAGCCAATCCTGCCCCAAATAGGAGTTCGCCGTCTAATTGCTGGGCGATTACGAGTGTGGCCATGGCTTTGAGGGGTTGTGCAGGCATGGGCATTTTATAGACCATTCCGGTAAGGACCTGCATACTACCGAAGAGAATCAATACACTGGGTGCATGTAGATCTGCGGCCAAAATCATGGCCACAATCAATGGGAAGTCAGTTCCTATGTCCCCAAAAGCACCTGCCCACTCTTGTCTGTTGAACTTTATCCCTTCAAAGAGTTTCATACTTCAGGCTTGGCGGTTTTGAATTACTTCCTTGGCTCTTTCTAAGGCCTCTGCATCATTTACATTTGCCAATCTCTCCGGTTGGGAGGGTATAAGCCATTCCACCTGCATTTTCCCCAGCAGTCTAGAAGGGGATTTTTCCCCCTGTTCAAACTCTAGCTTCATCATTTTTAATCCCTCAGGCTCATAAATAGCGAATAGGGGTTCTGGGTATCCGGTGTGGGGATGCCTAAATGCAGTAGCCATTTTTTTTGGGTTCCTTTGTGAATATAGTTCTTGTAGCAAGCTCAAGGTAATAAAAGGCATATCACAAGCCGTTACAAACCAAGCATGATGTGGGAATTCAAGATGAGCACTTATAATGCCTCCCAATGGGCCTGCCTCCTTTACCCTGTCTACCACACAGTGGGATGGCTTTTGGGTTGTGCCAAGCTGGGTGGCATTGCAGGAAAAACTTACATTTGGGGTTATTTTCTTCAAGAGATTAGCCAAATGTTCCCGCTGGGTTTTACCATGAAATTCAAGCAGACTTTTGTCCCTTTTCATTCGGCTGCTTTTACCGCCGATTAATATTAAGCCAGTCAAATCAGCGCACAAGCTTTCTGGACTATCGCTCGAAATCACTTTTGCCTCCCGTTTTTTTCAACAACTTGGTTTCTTTGATGGTGATGTCATGGGAAAAGCCCTTACACATGTCATAGATGGTGAGGGCGGTAACAGTGGCTCCAGTTAAAGCTTCCATTTCTACGCCCGTTTTTCCACTTAAGGAAACCGTACAGGTAATAATGACCCTATCCTTGGAGCTTGGTTCCACTTTGATATCAATCTTTTCCAACAACAAGGGATGGCAAAGGGGTATTAATTCCGAGGTCTTTTTGACTCCCATGGTACCTGCAATTATTGCTGTTTGAAACACAGGGCCTTTTTTTGTCTCTAATTCCTTACCCCCCAATAGGTTTGCCATAATGTCTTCCCCAAGTACTACTTCACAACTTGCTGTGGCAGTCCTTTTGCTTGGATCTTTGTGTCCCACATCCACCATTCTGGGTTGTCCGGTTTTTTCATCCAAATGGGTAAAGTCTTTTTTATGCATATCAATTATGGGGTAACAGCTGTGTTTCGGGTTTCTTTTCCCGCCCTTAAAGCATGGAGAGATTTGGTGATATGGCTGATGGCAACATCCACATCCCTTTCGGTAGTGCTGAGGCCCATACTTAACCTCAAGGTATTTTTCGCTATTTGATCTGTAATGCCCATGGCTTTGAGTACATGGGAAGCTTTCTCTGTAATACTGCTGCATGCTGATCCAGAGCTACATGCGATAGACTTGTTGATTGCTATTTGCCACGCCTTACTTTCCACCCCTTCAAAGGAAATATTGGTGACGTGGGGCAATCTTTTTAAAGGATCACCATTGAGTTTTGTGCCTTCAAGCTTCAGAATATTTTCTTCTAATTTGTCCCTCAAGAGGGCAAGTCTTTTATATTCTGTATCGAGATGGGAGATCCTAAGTGAAGCGGCAGCACCCAAACCTACTATTCCACCTACATTAAGGGTCCCGCTTCTCCATCCTCTTTCATGCCCCCCTCCGGTAAGGATACTGCGCAGCCGGACCTTCCTCGGATTATTTCGGATATATAGGGCGCCTACACCCTTTGGTCCGTACATTTTGTGCCCGCTTAGGGGCATTATATCTACTTGAAGTTGATCTACGGCTACCGGTATCTTACCCACCGCCTGCACCCCGTCTGATAAGAGGAGTGTTTCCTTAGCATGGGCTATAACGGCTATTTCTTCTAGGGGAAATACAACTCCCGTTTCATTATTAGCCAGCATGGCTATTACCATTAGCGTATCTTTGTTAATGGTTTTTTCAAGTTCACCCAGGTCTGGTAAGCCATTTTCATCCACACCCAAATAGTGGACCTCATATCCTTTCTCTTCCATGTCCTTGCAGGTGTCCAAAACAGCAGCGTGTTCTGTCCTAAAAGTAATGATCTGTTTTTTGTCTGGATTTTCCATTGCAGTACCCCTTATGGCCAAGTTTATGGCCTCCGTAGCACCACTGGTGAAAATAAGGTGCTTTGGGGATGCCCCTATAAGCTTTGCCACTTCTTCCCTTGCTGTTTCCACGGCCTCCTCTGCCAACCATCCGTAGGCATGCTGACTACTGGAGGCATTGCCAAAATGGGTGGTGAAATAGGGCAACATCGCTTCTACTACTTCAGGAGCACAAGGTGTGGTCGCATTATGGTCAAAGTAGAGGGGAAGTTGCATAGCTTTAATTATTTGTTCATTTCCTCGGCAAGCTGAAGGGCCAAATATGCATTGACAAGTCCACCAGTGACACTTAGCTCCCCAAATTTCACTCGGTTATCCCCACCTGGTTTTAGCACTTCTTGGGAGGATTGGTCAAATACGGATTGCTTCAGTATGGATTTGACTTCCTTGGGCTTTAGGTCAGGGTAGTAGGCCATTAGTATAGCTGCAACACCCGACACAGAGGGTGCAGCCATGCTGGTGCCGCTATTGCTCTTATATTCGCTTCCAGGTACAGTGGAATAAATGTCCACTCCAGGTGCGAAAACGTCCACTGCTTTTGCGCTGTAGTTGGAAAACCTGGCAGGTAGGTTTTCGTCAGCCTGCCAGGAGGCGGCACCCACCTCGATCCAGTTTGAGGCTTCCCCTCTCCTGACAAACCATCGGTTGGGGAAGTTATTGTCCGGATTTACTTCTTTGGAACTGTTTCCAGCAGCATGAATAAGTACCACTCCTTTTCTTTCGGCATATTTTACGGCACGGTCAACATGTTTTTTTCCCGGAGAATAGCTTTTGCCAAAACTCATATTAATAATATGTGCACCATTGTCCACCGCATACCTAATGGCATTGGCAATGTCCTTGTCTCTTTCATCTCCATTCGGCACTGCCCTTATGGGCATAATGAGCACGTGTTCAGCGATTCCTTTGATGCCCAAGTCGTTGTTTCTGTCCGCAGCAATAATACCGGACACGTGGGTTCCATGAGCTGCATCCGGCCCTACAGGGTCATTGTTCCCGTAATGCCGCTCCCTGTAATTCTCCGGGTCATCACCCACGATAGAACGGGGGTCAAAATCAGGGTTGTAGGCGTAATTCACCTGTACCTCGTAGTGTTCTTTAATCTCCTTTAATTCCTCAGAAAGCTCGCTGATTAATACCTCGGGATCTTCCACCAAGGACGCAAACCTGGACAATAACTCCAGAGCGCCCATAAGCATTTCGTCTGACTCATCTTCCAACTCGAACCCATCGATGTCCCCAAAACTGAAGTCATCCACCTCGAAAGCACTCATGATTAGGGAAGAAGATGTTTCTATCATTTCATGCAACCTATCGTGCATTTCCAGGTTGGACTCTGCCTCTTCCCGGGTTTCCACAAAGTTTTCTTGCACCCTTTGCCAGTACTTATATTCCTCTCTCTGCCTTCTTTTTACGTCTTCAGGTTCAAGGTCTCCAAACTTTTCCTTGAGCCTTACATATTCCCGCGTGAGCTCATGGCTATCTTCGGCCACATGGGAGCCATCTTCCCCCCCAATAAAGTTCCACCCATTGACATCATCCACATAGCCATTTTTATCGTCGTCAATTCCATTGCCAGGAATTTCCTTCTCGTTTACCCAAATTTTGCCCTGTAAATCCTCGTGTTCTATATCCACCCCCGAGTCAATCACCGCTACCACTACAGTTCTTTTTGGAGTTTTATCTTTTAAAAAATCATGTGCCTTTTGGGCACTCACTCCCATGATACCATCGTCGGTAGGGTCCTGAAGGAACCAGTCCTGTGGAGCTGCTTTAATGGACTCAGTACTATCATTGTAAAAAGTAAATGAGCTTGCCCCTGCCATAGGAATAGCAGCAACAGATAGGAAACATACAAAGGAAATAAACTTGAATAAAACCCTGTTCATACAGTAAATTTTTTAGATTAATTTCGGACAAGATAGGTAAAAATGAGGAATAGGGGCATATGGAACCATTATTTTCGGTTAATTTTCAATATTCGGCATTAAGAAAATACCAGCGGTCAAAACCCATATCCCAGCCTAATCCCGATATTTTCAGCTACATGCCCATGAGTTTTTAGCTCAATTCCCACTCTCAATCTTTCCACTATCCGGAAGGATAACACGTATCTCTGAAAAAATAGTTTGTCGGGCTGATAGTTTTCCGGTTTGTGAAGGTAATAACCGAACCGTTGGCTGAAATCAAACTTCCCAAATAAAAAGTGATGGCTTAGGAACGGCAAATGCATCCAGCCATGCGTTTCCTCTCCATCAAAAGTAAGGGAGCGGTCTATGTTTGTTTCCATGCCCAAACCAAAGCCATTTACCTTTCCGACTCGGTAATAAGTGCCCAAAGTCAACCCCAACACTGGCTGTCTCCTTTCGGAGCCAGGGGCATCCCTGAAGGTGCCAAAAATCTCCATGTAGGCATTCCACTTTTTGCGAACTGAACCTCTCTCCTGCCTGGGGAAGTCATAATTGCTTGGGATGTAAGAAACCCCTAACCCTACAGTGGGGAAATTCATCCCTCTGTTGGGTTGGCTTTGCCCACCATTGCTGATATGGTTATAATGAAAAACCAATGAGGTTTGCCAATTGTCGCTGAATGAATAGGTTAACTTGGGATTGAGATAAAGTAAAAAACTGATTGGGGCACTAAAAAAATTATTATCTGGATTGGTTTGCTCATCATATACCCGGCTCAAATAGCTTATTCCCATACCTGCAGATAAACTTACCTGAAAACTGGGATTTTTCCAGAGGATGGGTTCAAAACTCCCAGATAGTGAAGTAGCGGTACCCAGCACTTGGGGGTTGTCAAAATTATGGTGGGAAAGGTGCAATCCAAGGTAATGAAAGCACTGGCATGCCAACCAGCTTTCTCTTTCCATGCTTAGCCATTGGTAACTAAGTTCAATACCATAGGGGTTGCTTTGTGCCACCGGAATCAGGTCTTGGGCATGTGCCAGAATAGCTCCATACTGTGCCTCTATGGTGTACCTTTTCACTTTTTGCCCGTAAAGATCCCCCACAATGGCTAAAAAGGAGAGGCATAACAATACGGCTTTGTTCAGCATGAGATCATAAATGGTTTGTCGAGTGAACTTCCCTGTTTCTACAATAACCACTCCCAAGAGGCTAAAAAGTTTCATCAAATCGGTTAATTACTTGTTGCATGAAAAGCAAAACTAGGCAGAATATTTGGTTTTCAAGAACTTACCAACGGTGCTTTTCTATCTCGGCAAGTAATGGCCAAAAATAAAAGTAATAATAGTTGTATTAGTTACCCAATACCATTTATTTTGTGACATCCTTTACTTTTTATTAAGTAGTAGGATTTATAAAGAAGAGGTGAGAGACAGGCTCAGTGACCCTCTGGCAACCTGGAAAATCCAAGGTGCCAATTCCTGCCGATCCTTTACTACAGAGATCGGAAATATAAATTCGAAAAAATGAAAAAAGACCTTTCTTTAAATCAAGCAACTTTAGTTAACATCCATTTCCTTTATTTAGGGCAGCTACTTGTTTGGGTCTTTTCGTGTTGCTATACCCATCTTTTTTCCTTTAATTTATTCTTTCGCCCTATTCAATCCGGGGCATTAAACTAGTAAACCTAAAATTAATACATTCAAGATGTCACAAAACTATCGTTTCGAAACATTACAGGTACATGGAGGGCAAGAGCCCGATCCTACAACCAATTCAAGGGCGGTTCCTATTTACCAAACTACCTCCTACGTGTTTAATTCCGCAGAACACGGTGCCAACCTTTTTGCTTTAAAGGAATTTGGCAATATCTATACGCGGATTATGAATCCTACCACGGATGTGTTTGAAAAGCGCATGGCAGCCTTGGAAGGTGGAGTGGCTGCGGTGGCCACTGCTTCTGGGCAATCTGCTCAATTTCTGGCCTTAAACAATTTCTTGACAGTTGGCGATAACTTCGTGACTTCCCCATTTCTGTATGGAGGTACCTACAATCAATTTAAGGTGTCCTTTAAGCGGATTGGAATTGAGGCAAAGTTTGCAAAGACTGATAAGGTAGATGACATTAAGGCCCAAATCGACGAAAAAACCAAGGCCATCTATCTGGAAACCATAGGGAATCCAGAATTTAACGTGCCTGACTTTGAGGCTGTTGCTGCACTGGCCAAAAAACATGATATCCCGCTTATAGTGGACAATACCTTTGGCGCAGGGGGGTATTTATGCCAGCCCATCAAACATGGTGCGCATGTGGTGACCTCCTCGGCTACCAAGTGGATAGGAGGGCATGGTAACTCCATAGGGGGAATTATAGTGGATGGTGGAAATTACAATTGGGGAAATGGCAAATTCCCTCAATTCTCAGAACCTTCAGAAGGATATCATGGACTGAATTTTTGGGAAACTTTCGGGTACAACAACCCACTCGGCTTGCCTAATATTGCCTTTGCCATTAGGGCTAGGGTAGAAGGCTTAAGGGATTTTGGCCCAGCACTTAGCCCTTTCAATGCTTTTCTATTGCTTCAGGGATTGGAAACCTTGTCCTTAAGGGTACAGAGAACGGTGGACAATGCTTTGGAACTTGCCAAGTGGCTAAAGGGTCATCCCAAAGTGAAAAAGGTGAACTACCCTGGATTGGAAGACAGCCCCTACTTTGGCAATGCCCAGAAATACCTTCCCAACGGGGCTGGGGGAGTACTGAGTTTTGAAATCAAAGGGGAAAAGGAAACGGCATCTGCCCTTATCAATAACCTGGAACTTATCTCTCACTTGGCGAATGTTGGGGATGCCAAATCCCTTATCATTCAACCCTCTGCCACCACCCACCAGCAACTTAGCGATGAGGCACAGTTAGCTGCTGGGGTCACACCTACTATGCTCAGGATTTCTTTGGGCATAGAACACATTGAGGATATCAAAGCTGACCTTTCGGCTGCTTTTGACAAGTTGTAACAAAAGAATATGAACCTCCAGTTTCCGTATTTAACCAGTGAAATGACCCAAGAGATTTTCAAGAGTAATGAAACTTTATCCTTGGAGTCCGGGGAATCCTTGCCCGGGTTTCAATTGAGCTACACCACAATCGGTCAACTCAACGAGGCAAAAGACAACGTAGTTTGGGTTTTGCATGCTTTGACCGGAGATGCTAACCCCCATGAATGGTGGTCAGGGCTTATTGGGGAGGATAAATTTTTTGACCCAAATCGCCATTTTATCGTTTGCGCGAATATGTTGGGTTCCTGTTATGGTTCTACACAGCCCCTTGACGAAAATCCCAGGACAGGAGAACCGTATTACTACGATTTTCCCACTCTTACTACCCGGGATTTGGCTAATACATTGGAACTATTGAGGCAAAATTTGGGTATTTCACAAATTAATACGGTGATTGGAGGTTCTTTAGGTGGTCAGGTGGCCTTAGAGTGGGCTTTTACCTTGGGAGATAAACTAAAAAACGCCATAATAGTGGCGTCGAATGCAAAGGCATCTCCCTGGATAATAGCCTTCAACGAGGCTCAGCGAATGGCTATTGAGGCAGATCAAACCTGGGGAGAAAAGCATCCCAACGCAGGTAAAAGGGGATTGGAGACCGCAAGAGCCATAGGAATGATCAGCTATAGGCACCCCAAGACCTTTATACTTAGGCAAGGGGAAACCGAGGAAAAAACGGATAATTTTAAGATTAGCAGTTACCTGCGTTACCAGGGGCTGAAATTGGCAAATAGGTTTAATGCTTTTTCCTATTATAAACTCTCAAAGGCCATGGACAGTCACGATGTAGGTAGAAGTAGGGGAGGTACAGAGGTTGCCCTACAGCATATTAAGGCTCGGGTATTGGCTATTGGAGTGGATTCAGATGTGTTGTTTACCGCTGATGAATCCCAGTTTATAGCCCATCATGTTCCAAAGGGTACCTACAGGGAAATCAATTCCATTTATGGCCATGATGCATTTTTGATTGAATACGAGCAATTGAATTATATCCTCAAAGGTTTTTACCTGGAAAGTAACTTTGCGTCATGATTGGCTTTTCGCAGATCAAAGAAACATGTCTCTACATCTCCGATTTGGATTTGGCAGAGAAGTTTTACCACGGCATTTTGAAGCTTCCCATTATTGCAAAAGCCGAGGATCGGCATATTTTTTTCCGGGCAGGAAGTTCTGTCTTGCTGTGTTTCCTCCCTGAGACTACAAAGGAGGAAGGAACTCTGCCTCCTCATTTTGCCAGCGGAAAACAGCATATTGCCTTTGAGGTGGATGCTGAGGAATATGTACATAAGAAAAAAGAACTTACCAGTATGGGAATATCCATAACCCATATTCAGGAGTGGAGAAAAGGTCTTGAAAGTTTCTATTTTGAGGACCCCTTTGGGCATGTGTTGGAGGTAGTGCCCCATGGGATTTGGGAATGAGGGAATACCTTAGAGGAAAGTTAAAAAAATAGCCCCCCTTTATAGGTTTGGGGGCTTTTCCGTTTATTTTTTTGGTGGTTTTGAAGGCCTGACTTCGATTTTGCTGGGCAGGGTACGGGGATCTAAATTGAAAAGGCTCACTACCATTTCACCGATGTCCTCAATCTGGATTTTCCAGGCATCTTTTTCGCTTACCTCCCGATCATTGAAACCTGTGGCCACTGACCCTGGCATAATGGTACTTACCCTAACCCCGCTTTGGCGCAGGTCGAGCATGATCGCTTGGGTAAAGCCGGTAAGCCCAAATTTGCTGGCATTATAAGCCGATCCACCTGCAAAAAAGTTGGTTCCCGCCAAACTGGAAATGGTAAGAAAAAAACCGTTGGTGCCTTTCAGGGCATCCACACTTGCCTTGATCCCAAAAAACACCCCTGTTAGGTTAGTGTCTATGGTCTCATGCCACTGTTCTTCGGTAAGTTCTTCTATGGATGCAAAATGGCCTACTCCTGCATTGGCAACGAAGAAGTCAAGCTTGCCCCAATTATCTAAAACCGCCTTTACGGCTTTTTGTTGATCGCTCATTTCCCTAACGTCCGCCTGCAAAGGAAGTACCTCACCGGAAACCCCATTCATGGAGTTGATTTTATTTGCGGCTTCTTCTGCCCTTTTTAGGGACCTGCTGGTGATGGCTACATTTACACCTTCCTGGGCCAGTGCTTGGGCGATCCCAAAGCCGATTCCAGTATTTCCCCCGGTGATTAATGCTGTCTTGTTTTTTAACATTGTATTTAATAATTAAATGAAAGGATAATAATCAAAAAAGGCCAATGAAGATTCATTGGCCTAATTACTTAACTGAATAAGTTTACTTTGCCTTTTCCTTTGCTTGCGACAACCATTCGTTACTCTTACTCCTAGTTTCCTCAGCAACTGCCGTAATCTCCTTGTTCAGCTTGTCAAACTTGTCCGAAAAACCTTTGATGAGATGATCCAACTGGCCATTTACATCCTTAAGATATTCCTCCCCTTTTTGAGACAATTTTTTTCGTGTATCTTTTCCTTTCTCAGGTGCGATCAATAAACCGATTTGGATACCTACCGCCACTCCTGCTAAAGCACCGAAAATAACTTTTGCTGATTTCATAAGCTTTATTGGTTTTATGTTTAAACTAAATAAAAAACCGCAGGGGTTATTCACTCCCACAGACATGATATCTTTAACAAGTTTTGTACCAATTCGTAAATGAGAGGGAAAAAATAAAAAGGATATACGGGGATATCAAAATTCAATGTATATTGAAAAGTTAATATTAAGGTAAAAGACAATAAACCCTACGCCATTATTTTTGTCTTACCAAAAATCCTTTTACCACCTAGCCATGAAAAAACAGCTTATTTTCTGGTTTGCTGGGCTAATTTCCCTATCCCTTCATGCGCAGCAACTAAAATTCAAGACTTATACTGTGGAGGATGGTCTTTCGAATAATTCCATAAATAAAATTATCTCTGCGGATGACGGTGGGCTCTGGATTGCCACTTGGGACGGCCTGAATTATTTTGATGGGTTTCAGTTCCAGGTATATAAACATAATACCAAGGACAGCAGCAGTCTGGCAGGGAATTTCATACAGGATATCGTAATTGACGGAGACGGGGAATTATGGGTCCAATCTCAACCTACAGTCCTGAGTAGATTCACCCAAAGGCATGATTTCATTCACTATGGTTTCAGTAAAGAAATAAGCATTTCTCTGGATAAACAAGGGCATGTATCCGTATTGGTGGATGATACCCTTTCCTTTAAATGGGCGGGAGAGGAGTTTGTTAACTGTACCACTTGCTCTGCTCCTTTACTTCTGGAAAAAAGCCGAATGGAAAGCATATTCACGGATTTTTTTCCGGATGTAGAAATCAAGGATAGCTTCAGGGACAGAGAAGGTAACATTTGGTTTGCCACATTAAAAAGGGGGCTTTTCATATTGCCCAAGGAGTCCTCCCTTAGGGACGGATCGGGTATCATTAATGTCACTTTGGATGTTTCCGACCCCTATGGACTAAGAAGCAATGAACTTTATTCCATACATGAAGATGTTTTTGGCAATATTTGGTTGGGCACCAAAGACGGAGGGCTAAGCATGGTATTCAGACAGTCCCGAGAACTACAAACCATTGCCCCGTACCTTTCAAGTCATCCCGAGCTACCTTCCGAAACCATCCGGGCTATCCATGAAGATAGGAATGGTGCTTTATGGCTGGGTTATTATAATGCAGGGGTCTATATCCTGGATAAGGACAAGGATCGGTTTGAAGCTCTACCTTTAGCAGCCCCACAACCTTACCATGACTGGAAAAGAATTCGCAGTATTTTCAGGGACAGTAATAAAGATATGTGGGTAGGTACCTATGCGGGATTGATGCGCATAAGGAATGACGGACAGACGGACTACTTTTTACCGGAAAATGAGCCTTTTTTAGACAATGGCAGGCACTATGCCATTTTGGAAGATCCACTTCAAAAATGTTTATGGGTATCTTCATGGGGTAGCTTGGCAAAGTTTAGTTTCGAAAACCAATCCTTTGTTTCATTTGAAGGGATTGAGCGCTTAAAGGGGTATAATTTAAGGGGCATGGCATTGAGGGAAGATGCCTTGTGGATAGCCACAGAAAACCAAGGAGTTCTGCGCTTACAAGATGGGAAACTTTTCCACTTAGATTATGAAAAAGGATTATTGGACAATAGCGTGTACGCTATTTACCATGACACTCCAACCGATAACCTCTGGATAGCCACTTTGGGAGGAATAAGTATTTATCGCCCAGAGGAGGGTTTCATTCACCAAATCACAGAAAAGGAAGGTCTGCTTAGCCAGTTGGTGTATGGAATTTTGGGAAGCGAAAGGCAGATTTGGGTAAGCACAACTAAGGGTGTGGCTGCCATAGACAGGTGGGATTTTCAGGTAACGCCGTACCCCGCGGAGGAAGGATGGCAATCCGGGGAGTTTTCGGAAGGGGCCGTTTTCAAGAACGAGAGGGGTCAGCTCTTTTTTGCGGGGGTAAAGGGGCTAAATTATTTCAATCCTGACCAGTTGCCAAGTGTCTTTGATTTGCCTAGGATTTCCCTAGCAAAATTGGGTGAAGAAGGATTACTAAAAGGAACAAAGACAAGTTCAGAACTGAGAGTGGCTGTACATGCGGTCCAATTTACCAAAAACCCACTTAATAAGGTGGTTTATAAATTAGATCCCTACGATGAAGAATGGAGGGTATGGAGACCGGGAACTACTCTTCATTATCCTACTCTGGCACCAGGAGATTATACTCTGAAGGTTAAAAACACCCTTGATCAACAGGAAAGTAACGTGGCCATGCTTTATCATCAAGTGCCACTACCCATTTACAAATCACCACTTTTTCTTTTGTTGGTCAGCGGAAGCCTTGTCCTAGGCTTTTTTTATTGGCGCATACAACATAGCAAGGTGCAGAGGAAAAAGCTGGAGATGCTTATCGAGGAACGAACCCGGACCGTGGAGGAACAAAAAAAGGCTTTGGTAGCTCAAAATCTATCCCTGGATAAAAAAAACAAGGAAATACAACATCAAAAAGCCAAGTTGCTTACCCTTCATCAGCAGCAAAAAAACCCTGATTTTGAATTGGAAAAATTTAAACGCTTCGTCATGGACCAGTTCCAACCACCCTTACAGAACCTGAAAGGGTTTTTAGAAAAAGGGGAGTTTCATAAGGAGGAGGAACTGCAACAAGCCAAGCGTCTTTTGGAAAGGTTGACAAAGGAGTTAAGGGATTGGGAGCGACTCTCCTTATTGGATCACTTGGAGGATACAAAACCCACCATGACCATTTTATCCCAGCTAATGGAAAACCTTACCTGTGAGATGGGGGATCAATTAAAAAAGAAAAAGATACATCTATTTTATGATTACCAGCTATCCGATGAGTGGGTTTCTCTCGATGTGCTCCGGTTTAAATTTTTCTTCCATTGCTTTTTAAGGGAACTTATCAAGTTTGTGGAAAGCGAGGCTGAGCTAACCATAGAAGGAAGCTCCCAATCCGAAGAAATCTACCTGCGGATACAGTCCAATAGCGAGGTGCTTTCCAGTAACCTTTCGCAGGTAATAGCTGCTAGTCCCCAGATTAAAAGTGCTCAAAAACTACTTGAAGCCTTAAAAGGCTCCTATTCCTATAAGGTAGGCCAGACTGTGGACGTCAAAATCCGTATTCCATTTGAAGCAGCAGGATCTAGGCGTTACGCTACCAACATCAGCCCCTGGCAGCAATTAGAATGGGAGGAAAAAGTGGAAATGGAGAAATCCAAACTCATCGTCTTGGGGCACTCTTTTGAGGCCCATGGGTTGACGGATTTGTTGAATATGAAGGAGTGTCAGCTTTTTATAGAGCAGGATCCCCTACTTATACAGGGTGTGTTATCTCAGGGATATGTGGATGCACTCTTGATTTATAACCTAAAAATAAGCCAAGAATTAATGGATTTGATGAATGCGGTGGTAAGGGAAAATGCACATGGCGTGAAAATCCCAGTAGTTTACATATATGAATGGATGGAATATGGGTTTCAGGAGAAACTTATGGATTTAGGGATAGATACCTTTATTCAGTTGCCTTGTGAAACTTCCATGATTGTGAAAAAAGTAAGAGGGCTTCTGCAGCTGCGGAAATCAGCCCTAGAAGAAAGGAGGATTCATGAGCTTTTGGTTGAAGAAAGCAATATAGTTCAGGAAATGACCCTGAATGAAAAACTGATAAAATCCGCCATGCACATCATAAAAAGGGAATACCATAATTCCACATTTAGGGTGGATAGCCTAAGTCATGAACTGGGAATTTCTAAGATAAAGTGTTACCGATTGTTTAAAGAGGCACTAGACACATCTCCCTCCGACATGATCCTAAAACTAAGGCTGCAAAAGGCCGAAAAGCTACTCCTTAAAAAGAAAAAGAATGTGTCTGAAGTAGGGTTTGAATGTGGCTTTAACGACCCTAAATATTTCAGTAAGATTTTTAAAAAACACTATGGGGCTTCTCCGAAGGGCTTTTCTTTGGAATATGCAGAGAAAAGCGAACAGGGGTAGAGAATAATACTTACCTAGCTAAGCCTAACTTATCTATTCCGAGTTGTTTAAGAATATACTTCTAAGTGTTTTTACTGTCAAAGACAGATTAAAAAAACAGATCTTCGTGGGGTTTCTGATGGTATTGCTTAATTTTAATGATTAATCTAGACGCTATTAGGAAAAGAAATTCACATTTAGCTTAATTACTATCGGAAATACTGAACAACAAAAGCTCGGAACTTTTGGAGGGGTTTTTGTCCCATCCTTGCTTACCATATTAGGGGTAATTATGTACCTGCGATTTGGATGGGTCGTTGGCAACGTAGGGCTCTTAGGCACCTTGGCGATTGTGACGCTTTCCACCTCGATCACGTTTCTTACTTCCCTGTCCATAGCCGCCATTGCTACGAACACTCCAGTAAAAGGAGGCGGAGCCTACTTCTTGATTAGCCGATCCCTTGGCTTAGAAGCTGGTGGGGCGATTGGAATACCCCTCTTTTTGGCACAGGCATTTTCTGTATCCCTTTACATAATTGGGTTTTCCGAGAGCTTGGTGGGGTTGTTTCCATTGGTAGACCCCAGATGGGTGGGTGTGGCCACCACAATAGTCCTTGGAACATTGGCTATGGTTTCAACCAAGGCTACCATAAAAGCTCAATATGTTATCCTTGTCCTAATAGGTTTATCCTTGGTTTCTTTATTGCTCGGTAGTCCGGTGGAAAACTCCACCATAGAGCTATGGGGGGTTCCTCAGAGGGACGCAGTGCCCTTTTGGCAGGTGTTTGCTGTTTTCTTTCCTGCAGTCACCGGCATAATGGCTGGTGTGAATCTTTCCGGGGACCTTAAGAATCCTGCAGTTTCCATTCCGAAAGGGACTTTTTATGCTGTTGGTACGGGGTACGTTATCTATATGCTCCTGCCCCTCATTTTAGCCAGCAGGGCAGATGCGGGCACCTTAGTAGAGGATGCATTGATCATGGAGAAGATTGCCATTTGGGGTGGGGCCATATTCTTGGGAATCTGGGGAGCTACTCTATCCAGTGCAGCAGGCAGCTTATTGGGTGCGCCTAGGGTATTACAGGCCTTGGCAGAGGATAGAGTATTGCCAAATTACGCCCAATTTTTCAGGAGGTCTTCCGGAAAAGAGAAGATTCCTAGAAATGCAACACTATTCACGGTGATTTTGACCATGGTGACAGTTTATCTTGGAAACTTAAATGCCATTGCTCCACTGCTCACCATGTTCTTTCTCACCACCTATGCGGTACTTAACATCACCGCCGGTATTGAGACCTTCCTGCAAAGCCCCTCATTCAGGCCTAAATTTAAGGTTCATTGGCTGTTCAGTCTTCTAGGGGCTCTAGGGTGTGCAGCTGTGATGCTATTGATAAATCCATTGGCTACCTTTGCCGCTTTTGTTTTTATAGGAATTGTTTTTCTATGGCTCAAACGCCGAAAATTAAAAGACACCTGGGGTGGAATAGGAAGGGGATTGCTTTTGTCGTTGGTTAGGTTTAGCTTGCTGAGACTGGAAAAAAAGGGCCATGCGAAGAACTGGAGACCCAATATCCTCGTGCTTTCCGGCTCACCAAGTAAACGCTGGCAATTGATAGAATTAGCCAATTGCCTAACCCAGGACAACTCCCTATTCACCGTGAGTACGGTTTTGCCAGAGCATAATGTCCCTCAGGAAAAGGTACTCGATTATGAAAACCAGATGATGGATTTTCTATACGGGAAATCTATACAAGCCCTGGTAAGAGTAATTAGGGCACCTGATCCCTTCACAGGCGGAAAACACCTCGTAAATGCCTATGGATTGGGTCCACTGGTTCCAAATACTATTCTTTTGGGGGATACCCAGGAAAGTGCCAATTTACCCGCATATGCAGATATGGTGAGCCATTTTCACAAATCCAAACGCAATGTACTTATCCTGCAAAATGAGAATAAGGCAGGGTTTAAGAAAAAAGAAAAAGTGGATATCTGGTGGGGAGGATTAAAGGGCAATGGAAGCTTAATGATCATTTTGGCTTACCTCATGAAGAATAGCCTGGAGTGGGGAATGGCCTCCTTTCAGGTTAAAATGGTGGTGCCAAATGAGGAAGCCGAAAAGGAAGTGAGAAGAAATTTTTCCCGTCTTTTCTCAAATATGAGGACAGGCCTGGACTTTAAAATAATCGTAGATGATTACAGTGATTTTTGGCAAATCCTTCACAGGGAATCCCAGGACAGCGATTTGGTAATGCTGGGAATGGCACCCCCAGAGGATTCCTTAGAATTTGCCAAGTATTTCGAAGGGTTGAAAGCCCATACCTCCAAAGAAGCTGCAAAAGTCTTCGTATTGGCTGCCCAAGATATTGATTTTGAGGACTTGTTGCAATAGTGACCCACCGCTCAGAAATGTGCTTCACAGATTAGGAGAGTATGTCAAAACAAATTCACCAAGATATTTCTCCGGATTTATCCGCCTTATTCCACCTGTCCCATATCATGCTGAACAATATGTAATTATTTGTTAAATTTAGGATTGATGAGGAAAAGATTGGATATAATGAAAAAGTTTTCTTTATGGTTGCTGTGCTTCGCAGCGCTCTTGATAGCTTGCAATCAAGGGGGTAAAAAGAAAACGGAGTTCCTACCTGAGACGGTAAGTTACAATCTTCATATTAGACCTATTCTATCCGAAAACTGCTTTGCCTGCCATGGCCCAGATGCCAACAAAAGGGAGGCAGGCCTTAGGCTTGATCTGGAGGAAGAGGCTTTTAAGCCTTTGAAGGAAAGCAAAGGGGAATATGCTTTGGTGAAGGGTAAACCCAAACAATCCCAAGCTCTGGGGAGGATAAAAAGTGAGGATCCAAATGAAATAATGCCACCTCCTTCTTCTCATTTGCAGCTTACCGATCATGAGATTGGGTTGATTGAAAAATGGATCAGACAAGGGGCGGAATATGAGCCGCATTGGGCTTTTGTACCTCCTGAGAAGACTGCCCTGCCCAAAATCAAAAACACTGAATGGCCCGCTACACCTCTAGACCATTTTGTGCTGGCAAAACAGGAAGTAGAGGGGCTAAGCCCAAATAAACCTGCGGATAAAAATGCACTGCTCCGAAGATTGAGCTTTGATATCACTGGCCTTCCACCCAGTTTGGGGCATATTGACCGGTTTTTGGAAGATGATGCGGAGGATGCTTATGAGCGGGTGCTTGATGAGTTGCTGGACAGCCCCGCCTATGGCGAAAAAATGGCTGTTAACTGGATGGACCTTGCCAGGTATGCAGATTCGCACGGTTATCAAGACGATTATTACCGTACCCAATGGCCTTGGAGGGACTGGGTAATTCATGCATTTAACAAAAACCTGCCTTATGACCAGTTTGTGACTTGGCAGTTGGCAGGAGATTTACTTCCCGACACCGATAAGGAAAAACTATTGGCGACTGGTTTTAACCGCAACCATAAAATCACTGAGGAGTCCGGAGCCATCGATGAGGAATACCGCGTAAGCTATGTGGTGGATAGAACCAATGTACTTGGCAAGGCTTTTCTGGGAGTTACCCTGGAATGCGCACAATGTCATGACCATAAGTACGACCCCATTTCTCAGGAAGAATATTTTCAAATCTATGCTTTTTTTAACAATGTGGCAGAGCATGGCATTGAAGAGTCCACGCCAGGCTTTTCCCGAAAATCCCCAGCAAAATATCCTTTGATGGAAATTACGGATGAGGATATAGGGGGTATCTTGTCCTTCGTCAACAGGCCTGACTCCCTAAGCATGGCTGCTGCATTGATAGGAGATGTGGGTTCTGGGGCGAATTACGATGCATTGATGTCTGAAATAGGTCATTTGCGCGTTTCCGTGATGGGGGATGCCGACTCGCTGAGAACCACCTACCTATTGGAAAGAGGCGATTATGAAACCTACGGAAAGGAAGTAACCTTGGGTACCCCAAAAAGCATTATGGAATTTGGCTCCAACCTGCCCAAAAACAGGTTGGGGCTTGCAAAGTGGCTTTTTGATCCCAAAAACCCGCTTACGGCCAGGGTAATTGTAAACCGGATTTGGATGGATATTTTTGGTGAGGGCATAGTGGATACACCCGGGGATTTTGGCATGCAGGGGGCATTGCCCTCCCATCCTGAACTATTGGACTGGCTAGCGGTGGACTTTATGGAGAACGGCTGGGACATCAAATATTTGCTCAAGCAAATCTTTATGTCGGCCACGTATAGGCAATCTTCCATTGTAAACGAAAAGTCCCAAGCAAAAGACCCGGATAATATCTACCTATCCAGGTTTCCCAGAAATAGGTTGTCTGCAGAACAGATCAGAGACCTTGTCCTTAGCAGCAGTGGGCTGTTGGAACCACAAATTGGCGGGCCAAGTGTGAAACCCTACCAGCCAGAGGGGCTGTGGGAAGCAGCTACCTCAGGCAGGGGTAACCTATCCAACTACAAGCAGGATACAGGCCAATCCCTTTACCGCAGGGGGCTTTATAATTTTATAAAGAGAACAGTTCCTCCCCCTTCTATGATCCTTTTCGATGCAAGCAACAGAGACCAGTGTGAGGTAGAAAGGGAAAGTACCAATACCCCACTACAAGCCCTATACATGATGAATGCCCCGGAAGTCTTGGAGGCGTCTAGGGTTTTGTCGGGTAGACTTTTGAAGGAATTGGCAGATGAAAAGGAACAGGTAAGTACGGCGTTCAGGCTTATTGTGGGCAGGAAAATGGATGAAGTGGAATGGAGACATTTAGAGAATTACTACCGGGAACAGAAGAGTTATCACACACAGCATTTGCCACAAGCCAGCCAGTTGTTGGAGGTGGGCGAATACCCTAAAGAAAAGGGGCTGGAAGTTCCGCAATGGGCCGCATTGATGCAGGTAATTCAAGCCATATACAATCTGGAAGAAACGATCATGAAATCATAGACCATGGATAAGGAATACGTCAATCAGGGACTTCAAATCAACAGGAGGCACTTTCTAAGTAAGTTGAGCCTTGGCTTGGGCAGTGCTGCCTTGGGTTCACTGTTGATTCCTGGTTTGTTTACTGGGGATAAAGAGGGCATGGGAAAGGTTTTGGCCAATACCCCGCATTTTGCACCTAAAGCAAAGAGGGTAATTTACCTGTTTCAAAATGGTGCACCTTCCCAACTGGAGTCTTTTGATTTCAAACCCAAATTAAGGGAAATGTGGGGAAAGGAACTTCCAGAGTCCATAAGGAAAGGACAGCGGCTCACTGGAATGACGTCCAGTCAGACTTCCTTCCCCCTGGTGGGATCCATCTATGATTTCGACCAATATGGAAAGGCAAGAGCATGGGTAAGTGAGTTGTTTCCCCATACCGCCCGAATAGTAGACGATATCTGCATTATCAAGTCTATGCATACAGAAGCCATCAATCATGATCCAGCCCTTACTTTTTTCCAAACAGGCGCCCAGCAAGGTAACCGCCCCAGTATGGGGTCATGGTTGAGTTATGGCTTAGGAAGTGAAAACAGCAATCTTCCTGCATTTACTGTTTTGTTGTCCAAGGGAAAGGGAAATGGGCAAGGGGTTTATTCTAAACTTTGGAGTAATGGGTTTTTAGATTCCGTACATCAGGGGGTTCAGTTCAGTAATGGGGAAGACCCGGTTCTGTATTTAGGTAACCCAGAGGGTATGCCGGGGCATCAAAGAAGAAAAATGCTAGACGTATTGGCTGAGTTAAACCATCATGCTTATGAGAAAACAGGAGACAGGGAGATTCATGCCAAGGTAGCTCAATATGAAATGGCCTACCGTATGCAAACTGCCGTACCAGAGGCCACGGATCTGAGCAAGGAGCCTGAGATGATTTTTGATATGTACGGCCCTGATAGCCGAAAACCTGGGACTTTTGCCGCGAATTGTCTTTTGGCCCGGAAATTATCTGAAAATGGTGTGCGCTTTGTGCAGTTGTACCATCAGGGTTGGGACCAACATGGAAATCTCCCTACCGAAATGAAGCAGCAGGCAAAAGATGTGGACCAAGCCTCTGCTGCTTTGGTTAAGGACTTAAAGCAACGTGGGCTTTTGGATGAGACGCTGGTGATTTGGGGAGGGGAATTTGGAAGGACTAATTATTCGCAAGGGAAGTTGACCAAGGAAAATTACGGAAGAGACCATCATCCCAGGTGCTTTAGTATTTGGATGGCAGGGGGAGGGGTGAAACCTGGATTGGTGTATGGGGAAACCGATGAGTTTGGTTACAACATAAACAAAAACCCTGTGCATGTACACGATTTTCAAGCTACCGTACTGCATCAGTTGGGTATTGACCACGAAAAATTGATTTACAAACACCTTGGCAGGAAATTTAGGCTAACTGATGTTGCCGGAGAGGTAGTAAGGGATATTTTGGTTTAGCAATTAAGAAGCTGCCCCTTTTTGCTGTTAGAGATTGAAGATTCTGATCCTTTTAAGTTGAGAAATAGAAGCCCTATCCGGGGATAGCACTCTGACTTTTCAGGAAACTTGTCATGGAGCCAGAATAAAACAATGGAAAAAATTTTCAGTGAGACAGCTTCTTTTTGTTAACTTGCTTCCACTACATTTTCCTTAACTTCTTCAATTAGCTTTTCCATGTCCTTGAGATCTAGTTTTTCATCCTTGGCGAAGAAAGATGCCAACTGGGCGAATGATCCGTCAAAATATCCACTTAACAGGTTCTTTATCGTAAAGCTTCTGTATTCATCTTTGGTGATGGAAGGGTAGTATTCATGGGACTTGCCATAAGCCGTGTGCTTTACGAACCCTTTTTTTTCCAGAATGCGTATGATGGTCGAAACCGTGTTGTAGGCGGGCTTTGGGGAAGGCATTTTGGATAATACATCCTTTACAAAGCCTTTTTCAATATCCCAAAGGATTTGCATTACATGTTCCTCTGCTTTGGTTAACTCTCTCATGTTGTTAGTGATTAGACGTTGAATATAGGGGTTGTTTTTATCTATTAACAATAAATTGGCTTAATTAGTTAATTTTTTCACCATGTTTTTTGACCAAGTATAATTGATCTGTTTTTATGGTTCAAATTTAAACCTATATTTATAAAAATACCAAAAACTTTTAAAAATTAAGTTAAAAAATTAACTAGGTGATAAAGCAAAAAAAAAACCGCCTTTGGGGCGGTTTTAAAATTAAGTTGTTTTCATTTTTATGACCCCGGTGGAGTGGAGGAGTTTAACGATGGGATAGGTAGGGTCAAATTCAAACCACTTCACGGCAAAATTGGCTCTTTTAGGCAACCTGTGGTGGTTGTTTTGAAAGAGTTCCCCCAGCATCAGGAAATCCAGGAAGAGGGAGTTTTTTGACTTGTCGTTGTTATCAAAATTGGCGTATCCATATTTGTGGCCGCTCCAATTTACAATAGCACCATGTACAGGCCCCATCATAAAATGAATGGGAAGCAGGAAATACATCCACCAATGTGTACCAGGCAATTCAAAGACACTTATGCTTAAAATGTAGATGAGCACGTACAATACGCCCCATCCGACCCTTACAACCATTGAATCGGCAAAAAGGTCGAATTTGTTCCAATCGGGAACGTCTTTTGAGAACCGCTCCTCAGGTTTGATCCTGAAGCTAAAATGATCATTGTAGATTTTCTTGGTTTTCCACATCATAGTGAAAAGGTTTTCAGTATGATGGGGGCTGTGCGGATCTTTGGGTGTGTCACTGTAAGCATGGTGCATACGGTGTAGGATGGCGTAAGCCCTAGGGGATAGATATGAACTTCCCTGACAAATCCATGTGAAAAAGTAAAAGAACCTTTCCCAGAACTTGTTCATCAGGAACATCTGATGGGCCGCATATCTGTGAAGGAAGAAACTTTGACAGAATAAGGAGAAATACCAATGCAGAAGAAATAAAACGATTAGAATCACTTAATTATAATTTTTGATACTGCCTGTAAAGTTAAGGCCAATTCCTTATAATTCTGGAAAAACCCTCTGATATTTTTAATAGGTATGATAAAACTCATGAAAATGTGGATAAAATTCCCTTTTTATGGTTAAATTGCCCCTAAAACCAATTTTTATATACGTTAATATGAGTAAACCTAAAGACATTCTATCTATCCTGTTACAATTGGTGGTAGCAGCGTTGGCCATTTTGTTTACCGCTTATATTTTACCTGGGATTTCAGTGGATGATTTTATCACCGGCGTCATAATTGCTGCCTTGTTATCCCTTTTGAATATCACCATAAAACCTTTGTTGATATTCCTAACCATACCCATAACCCTTCTCACGTTGGGTTTGTTTTTGTTGGTGATCAACGCCATTATAGTGTTGATTGCCGCTGAAATTGTTGGGGGGTTTTCAGTAGACAATTTTTGGTGGGCCTTGCTTTTCAGTTTAATCCTCTCTCTTGTCAATTCCATTTTGGGGATATCCCTAGGAGAAGGGAGATGGTAGGTGTTTAGGAATAATCTTCCACTTGTTTAAGCAGGCTTTTGTCCTTTATTCTACGAAAAAAGAGTAGCTTGCCTTTCTTGTCATCCAGGAGGTGAGGGCCTTCCTTGCTCTTTGGGACATGGACCAGAAGAAGTTGCTTCTCCTGTGGCAGTTTTTGGTCTTCCCAATAATCGATTTCAAAGGTCTCAAAACCTACCTTTACAAGAGGCCTACAATGGTTGAGAATGGCCTGTTCTACCATGAACCTTTCCTCTTCCACATCAATGCCGATTAGTTCCCCCTTGTCCGAAGCACCTATTACCAGGGTGCCCCCCTCTGTATTGGCAAAAGCCAATATGTTTCTGGCGATTTTTGCAGGGTTGGTTAGGCTCTGTTTGAAGTCAAGGTGTAATCCTTCTTTTTTTGATAAAAGTTCCTTGATAAATTCATTGTTCCTTTTATGAGGCTCCATTTATTAAAAACAACAAAAGTTTGTAAATAATTAGACGCAAATTATGAAATATGTAAAGTATGCATTAATATGAATCAAAATTCAATACTAATGTTTAATATCCAACTTTAACCTGCCATGCAAACAGATAACCCGGGATTTTCCCCTCAATCCATTGAGCAGTTGAAAAGAGAACTGGAGGCTTCTGGAAAACCCTTTAAGATTGCGTCTTCCGAAGACAATTCCGACGAATACTTCAACTTCTACTTTATAGGAAAATTTGAAGGAAAGGAGGTCATTTACGACGCTGCTTTATATACCCTTCGACTACATCACTCCAGTGAATTATACGAAATTGCTGAACACGAAGCTGCAAAAAAATTCCCTAATTATCACGGTATTTCCTATGAGGAAGACGAAAATGGGAATCTTAAGCCATTGAACAATGATGAAGAGGAAGTTGGCTTGTTCATTACCGAGCTAATTTTGGAAATGGAAGATGACGAAACGGTGAAGGTCCAGGAGTTTGTGGACTTGGACACCAACCACGACTACGGTATAGGCCTAGATGCAGCATTGAATGTAGAAACCATATCCGAAAAGGTGATTTCCAAATTTATTGAAGAGTTTAACAACGACACGCTTACCCTTGATGATACTTACTACACCTTTCAGTCTGAAGATGAAGATGAATTGGAAGAGCGGTGAACTCGCTTATTTTTAACTTTTTTGGGAGTAGTTCAGTTAATTAACAGCATCTATTCAATAAATTACCTTTTCTATGTTAAAAGTAGCATGGTCTGAAAATTACGCCCACCCACTTCCGGAGGGGCACCGATTCCCCATGGCCAAATACGAGCTTTTGCCCGAACAGTTACTTTATGAAGGTACACTCGTGCCTGACAATTTCTTTGAACCTGGCATGTTGGCCCAGCGTTGGATATTACATGCCCACGATTCTGTCTACTTGGGAAAACTACAGAGTTTGAGCCTGAATAAATCCGAGATTCGAAAGACGGGGTTTCCCTTGAGTAAGAAGTTGGTGGAAAGGGAAATTCAAATCGCACAAGGGTCGGTTTCTGCGGCTGAATATGCTCTACAACATGGTGTGGCAATGAATATAGCAGGTGGGACACACCATGCCTATGCAGATAGGGGAGAGGGTTTTTGCCTGCTAAACGACATAGCCATTACTGCACATGTACTATTGGACAGGCATGGACTTAACCAAATACTGGTTGTGGACCTGGATGTTCACCAGGGCAATGGAACGGCCGTAATTTTCAAAGACGAACCCAGGGTATATACCTTCAGTATGCATGGTGAATCCAACTACCCCTTAAAGAAGGAAAAATCAGACTTGGACATAGGGCTTCCTGATGGCACAGGCGATGGTGCCTATTTAAAGTTGTTGGGTGAAAACTTGAATGAATTGATGGATAAACTGGAGCCTGAATTTTTGATTTTCCAAAGTGGAGTGGATGTCTTAAAGACAGATAAGTTGGGAAGGTTAGGTTTAACCCTGCAAGGCTGTAAAGAAAGGGACAAAATGGTGTTGAAAGCCGCTAAGGACAACTCCGTGCCCATCATGTGTTGTATGGGTGGTGGATATTCCGAGCGGTTAAGCGATATTCTAGAAGCCCACGCCAATACTTACCGTTTGGCACAAGAGATGTACTTTTAATTGTATAAAACCATAACATTATGCGCAAGACAAAAAGAAATTGGTTGCTGTATTCCATATCGGGGTTGGTGTTGATAGGGTTTGGTCTCAGTGTGTTTGGGGAAGCCCTTATTCTGAAATATGAAGAAGCTGATTTTCTGGCTTGGTTTGGCTTAGGCACACTTTCTCTAATAATTATTAATGCGGGGATATCCCTGTTTGGGCAAGGGGTTGTATGTAGGGTAAAAATGGAGTAAGGAAGTAGCTTTAAAATTTTTTAACAGTTTACCTGCTTCGAAAAGTTTGTGGAAAGGCAAGTTTTCCTAACTTTGCCCCGAAACATTAAAATTTACCAAAAAGTGAAGAAATTAATTAGGATAATGTGTGTCGGGGTAATGGGCGCAATCATGTTTGGGGCTTGTGACTCCAATACTTCCCCTACTGGCACAACCGACAATCCAGCAGCAGAGGTGAATATCACAGACCTTAAAATCGCCTACATCCACACTGACAGTGTAATCAACAAGTTTGATTATTATAAGGAGAAATCGGAAGAAATCGAAGAGAAGGGTAAAAGGTTTGAAAGTGAGCTTTCCAATCGTGCGAGAGGGTTTGAACAGGAAGTTTCCAGCTTCCAACAGACTGCTGGCAACATGACCATGAACCAACAAAGGGCCAAGCAAGAGGAATTGGTGGCAAAGGAACGTAACCTTGTCAGCTATAGGGATAACCTGATGCAGGAACTTTCCGCCGATGAAAACAAACTTTACAATGATGTCTATGACATGATCCAAGAATACCTTCAGGACTATGCCAAGGAAAAGGATCTGGAAATGATACTTTCCTACACCAGAGGTGGTGGAGTATGGTATGCAGACAACTCATTGGACGTGACAGAATCTGTGGTAAGGGGTATCAACGACAACTACAAAAAGAAAAGCGGAAAGGCTGATCCAGAAGCTGCCTCCAAGAAGGAAGAGACAGCAGGACCAGAAAGCGATTCTGAAAACGAAGAGTAAAATTGCCCATGTAAAAAAGCAAAGAGGGAACCCGGTTTAGCCGGGTTTTTTTGTTTGGCACAGCCCTTGTAAATTTGAATCTTGAACAGTTAAAAAATTAACCCAACATCACATGGAAATCACCAAGTTTTTAAAACATCACTATAGGCACTTTAATGCGGCTGCATTGGTGGATGCCGCCGAAGGATATAAAGCCCATCTGGATCACAATGGAAAAATGATGGTCACCCTGGCAGGAGCCATGTCCACCGCTGAGCTAGGCTTGTCCCTTGCTGAGATGATCCGCCAAGATAAGGTACATATAATTTCTTGTACGGGTGCCAACTTGGAGGAGGACGTTTTTAACTTAGTGGCCCATGATTTTTATGAAAGGTTACCCGGGTACCGGGACCTTTCTCCACAGCAGGAACAAGATCTACTGGAAAGACATATGAACCGCGTGACCGACACCTGTATCCCTGAAATGGAAGCCATGCGCCGTATAGAGGACGTGATTTTGGAGGAGTGGGTAAAAGCCGACAGCGCGGGAGATAGTTTTTTCCCCCATGAGTTTTTCTACAAAATTTTACTTTCAGGAAAATTGGATGCGTCTTTTCAAATAGACCCCAAGGACAGTTGGCTTTTGGAGGCTGCCAAGAAAAACCTTCCGATCATCGTGCCTGGCTGGGAAGACTCCACCTTGGGCAACATGTATGCGGGCCATTGTATTTCCGGGGATGTGAAAAATGTACACACGGTAAAAAGTGGGATCCAATACATGATGTTTTTGGCCGACTGGTATACCCAAAATGCACTGGATGACAGCACCGTGGGCTTTTTCCAAATTGGTGGTGGAATAGCCGGCGATTTTCCCATTTGTGTAGTGCCTATGCTGCATCAGGACTTGCAGAGGGACAATGTCCCGTTATGGGGGTATTTCTGTCAAATCTCCGACAGCACCACCTCTTATGGTTCTTACTCCGGGGCGGTGCCCAATGAGAAGATTACCTGGGGTAAGCTGGGCTTGGATACACCCAAATATATCATTGAGTCAGATGCCACTATTGTAGCCCCATTGATCTTTGCCATTGTTTTGGGTCAATAAGGAAATACTTATGCAAATTCCAAGCGTTCAAATAATAGCCTTTCTAATGCTTATCATCTCGGGTAGCTTATTTGGCCAAACTGCTTTGGAGGAAGTGAATTCCCCCTATGACGAGTCCCATCCGAGGGTTGGCCCAGATGATGCCCTATATTTTACGAGGGCCTTCCACCCGAAAAATTTGGGTAAAGAGAAAGATCCCGGGGATATTTGGCTGGCTGCTCCCCACGCGGATGGGGACAAATGGGCTAAGCCACTACAAGTCCCTTCACTCAGTACAGAAGGACTGGACATGCTCCTGGGTTTTGATACATCTGGAACTGCTTTTGTGTACCACGATGATGGCAAACGCATTCAGGGGATTTTCACCTATCGGAAAACTGGGGAATCCTGGCAAAGAATACAACAACTTGATATCCCTGGATTTGAAAACCATGGTAATACCTTTAGTGGTTTTCTGCATCCAGAGGGGGACTTGATGCTGCTTTCCATGGAATCCTTCGGTGCACTGGGCAACGAAGACCTTTATGTGACAGAAAAAGGGGAAAACGGAAAATGGTCCAGGCCACTTAATCTGGGGGCTGCTATCAATTCTCCCTACCAGGAATTAACCCCCTTCATGACGCAGGATAAGCAATCCCTGTTTTTTTCATCCAATGGCCATGGAAGGGTATCGGGTACAGGGGTGTTCTTCGCAAAGCGGATAGATGATAAAAACCTTACCTCTTGGTCCACCCCACAACCTGTACCCGGCCTTCCTGAGGAAGGGAAAATCCTGCATTATGGGCTGCATCCCAAAGGGGATAACGCCTTTTTTTCAAGAACCATCAGTAGTGAGGGATATGGCAATATTTATCTCAGTCCTTATGAATCTCAAATACCTCCCGAGAAGGAAGAATTGCCTTTAGCAGAGGAGGAACCTGGCCATGAGCAAATAAAGGAAGAACCAGAGCCCTACACCCCAGAACCAATGGTAAGTGCAGCAGAAGAATCTTCAAGCATAGAATCCCCCAGCCCAAGCCCTACTGCTGTTGATTATTTGGCAAGTTTAAAGAGCCATTTTCCGGAGGCTGAGGTAAGCATTATGGATAAATACGGAGAGCGCATTGAGAACCTGGAAAACTATTGGGGGCCTCTGGAAGACTTACGTGCATACGTGTTGGTGAAAGGATATATGCCCTATGCCATTGACTGGGAAGAAAGGCCCGAATCTCCAACACTTGTTCCTGCAATGGCTGGAAATAGGCTGATTTTGGACCAGGTGAACTTTCAACGCGGTACAGCGGAATTTGCCGATAAAATCACAGGGGAATTTTTGGAACTGATTGCCTATTTCCTGTCTCAAAACCCACAGTCCCTGATTCAAGTGGAGGGCCATACGGACAGCTTTGGCAGCGTACAACTAAATAAAGAACTTTCCCTAAAAAGAGCGGCCAAGGTAAGGGATGAATTGGTGCTAAAGGGAGTGCCTTTCGAAAAAATCCGGGTAACCGGACATGGAGGTACCCGACCCATCACCTCCAATCAGACAGAGGAAGGAAGGGAAAAAAACCGTAGAGTGGAACTATTGATTCTCGAACAATGAAGGTCTATTTCAATCAGCGAGGGGCTTTGACCCTACTCACAGTCATCTCCATGGTGTTCTCCTTTTGTCAATCCCCTAAGGAAGAGGAGCAGGACGTCCATGAGGACTGGGCACTAGCACCCTTCGTCAAGGTAGATAGCCTTAACCCTATATTGACCCCAGGTGACCTTACTTTTATTTGTCCCATCTTGGAAGAAGAGGTCCATTGGGAGATCAAGGACGTCTTCAATCCCGCCGCAGTGGTTAGGGAAGGAAAGGTACACCTTTTGTACCGGGCCGAAGACTCCATTGGTTCTAACCTTGGCACTTCCAGAATTGGATTGGCGATAAGTGAGGATGGATTGAATTTTGAGAAAGAGCCTTCTCCTGTTTTCTATCCCGAGAATGACAGCCTTAAGGTGCTAGAGTGGGATGGAGGGGTGGAGGATCCCAGAGTGGTGGCCACTCCGGATGGCTCTTATGTAATGACCTACACTTCCTACGATGGGGAAGTAGCACGCCTAATGCTTGCCAGCTCCAAAGACCTCCGGAATTGGGACAAACATGGCAGGGTGTTAAGAGGTGACTTTTCCGATACTTGGAGTAAAGCTGGAGCCATTCTGGCCAAGCAGGAAGGTGACCAGGTGGTTGCCGAAAAGGTAAATGGGAGGTACTGGATGTATTTTGGGGATACGGATATTTTTATGGCCTATTCGGAAGACCTGATCCACTGGGAGCCCTTGCTGGATGACAACGGGGAACTCAAATCTGTGCTGAAGCCTAGGAGGGGCTATTTTGACAGCAGGTTGGTAGAGCCGGGACCCTTTGCCCTACTGCGGGAAGAGGGGGTGCTTTTGCTGTATAATGGAATGAACCTGGAGGACGAGGGCAGGGATGAAACTTTGGCTCCTGGAGCGTATTCTGCGGGGCAGGCACTTTTTGACAAAAATGAGCCCTACGAATTGATAGATAGAATGGAAAATTACTTTTTAACCCCTGAAAAGGACTATGAAATAGAAGGTCAGATCAATTTGGTGTGTTTTATCGAGGGTATGGTTTCTTTTCAGGGCAAATGGTTCCTTTACTATGGCACGGCGGATTCGAAAATTGCCGTGGCGGTGCATGAATAAAATAGAGGTGGGTGCCTAATCCAAATTAAGGCAAAACCGCTTGACAGATTTCTCAAGATTGCATGGGTCATTGCAAATGGCATTTTAAAGTTTACTTTTCTCAAGTTTGCCTCTTAATAAAGGGGTGTAGTGGATACAACACCTAGGCTCAGTAAATCATTTAGCAGGTTTCTCCCAGATTGTATGGTTATTTGGCCATTGCAAATGGCCTTTTAGAGAATTCGTTCCCCAAGTTTACTTCTGAAAGTAGGGTGTAGTGGATACTACACCCAGTGCCGGAAACTATACCCAGTGCCGAAAATCAAATTATCCTTGGGATTGTGGGGCTTTTGCATTTAATTGCTGTCCAAAAATGTAGGATTTCCTCTATGACCATGAACAATTTACGAATATATAATATTCCCTCTTTTTTTTACATTTTCTTTCACCCATCTGTTATTGTTTGTCTTGCAGTACTTTTGCTGTCTTCCTGCAAGGAAGAAGAGGAACTCATATCCTCAGTGAACTTCGAGGAAGTGGAATTTGCAGACTTTGTGGAGCTGGATTTCCCCTATATCACCACCTCCATGGATGCACGAAACCTCGGTGCTTCCTTTCCGGATGACAATATTTCGCCCAGGGTGTTGGCCATGCGGCTTGGCAATGAGGCCTATGCCTGTTTTGATACTGACATGTTACGTTGGTCGGTGGCTTGGACGGGGGACTTTCTTCCCATGGTCACCATGGCCCAGATCTCCTACAAGGACTTTTACGAAAAAAAGAACGAGATCCCCAGAATAGGGGGAACCCCCCACTTTGCAACCGGACAGTACCCGGGCTGGTCCTCCGGAGAGGCGCTCTTTGAGGACCCCAGGCCCGCCAACCCCTATCCAGGTGCCCCATCTTGGGGTCCCCTGGATCCCAGCATGGCCCGATGGAATGGGCATTACCTATCCGGGGAGGAGCTGGTACTGGCCTATGAAGTGGATGGCGTGGCGATACATGAGGTGCCGGGCAGCAGAGACACCGGTCAAGAAATTGTATTTACCAGGAAATTTAAGGTGGCGCCGGGGGACAGCCCCCTTTATCTTACCCTGGCAGAGGTCAGGGATGCAGAAGGGGAATCCGTTTCCCCTCTTTTGGGAAACTTGAAAAAGGACGGTAAAATAACCTCTGCGACCCTTCAGGTACCCGGTAAGAATGCGGAAATTAAGGTGGTGGACAATAGGTACCTGGTGCTGGAAGTAGCCCCAAGGGACAAGGAGTTGACGCTGGCAGTCGGGGTAAGTCAAGGGGGAGATGGCAATTCCGGGACACTGGAGGGTGCCCTTGCCGATATGGAGCTTGATTTTCCGGACCTTAAAAAAGGAACCAAACAGCGATGGGAGGGAGAGGTCCTTACTAAAGGCAGAATGGCCCCTGATACCGCTTTGTTTGTCACTGACCAACTCACCTTGCCCGTTCCCAATCCTTGGAAGCGTAATGTGCGGGTGGTGGACATGGACTTTTATGACCAAAGTAAAGCCGCCATCGTCACCTTTGAGGGGGATGTGTGGATACTGGAGGGCATTTCTGAGGGGTTGGACAGACTTTCTTGGAGGAGATTTGCTTCTGGGCTGTACGAACCCCAGTCCCTTGCCATAGTGGACGATGAGGTATATGTCTTTGGCAAAGAAGGCATCCTCAGGTTACATGACCTGAATGGGGACGGGGAGGCCGATTATTACGAAAATTTTTCCAACATCATGGCCCAATCCATAGAAACCAGGGAATGGGCCAGCGATATGGTGGTCAATCCCGAGGGAGGGTTTTATATCTCCAAGTTCGGATCCCTGGACATGGGCCCGGAAACCAGCAGCCCAAAATCCATTATGGGGTTTAGGGCCGGTTCCCAACATGGGGGAGCGGTATTGAAGGTGTCGGCCGATGGCAGATCCTTGGCGATGGTGGCATCGGGTTTCCGTGGTCCCTATTTGGGCATAGACCCGAAGACCGGCATACTAAGTGGATCGGATCAGCAGGGGCATCACATGCCATCCACCCCCGTGATGCTGATCGGCCAGGGTGACTATTACGGAGTGGCTGCCACTGCACACCGGGAGGAGATTCCTGAGCCTACCCCTCCGCTTACCTGGATACCCCATGCGGTGGACAGATCAGGGGTGAGCCAGGTCTGGGCACATAGTGAAAAGATGGGCCCCTTAAACGGAAAAATGGTACACCTGTCCTATGGTAGACCGGGCTTGTTCCAGGTCTTGATCGACAGCACTGGAAATGCGGTGCAGGGGGCCGTATCGCTTATCCATGCCCATTTTCCCGCTCCCACCATGAAGGGCGAGATGAATCCCGGTGACGGCTGGATGTACATCACTGGCTTTGCCCTTTGGGGTCATGCCTCGGATACCCTGAGCGCCCTGCTGAGGCTGCGGCATACCGGAAAGACCAATGTGATGCCTGAAAAGCTACAGGCCAGGGAAGGTGGGGTGATGATACGTTTCGGCACTGAACTGGAAAGGGAAAAGGCCCTGGACATCGCCAATTTCACCGTAAAACGGTGGAACTACCAAAGGACGGAAAAATACGGTTCCGGCCATTTCCGCATGGATGGAGAAGTAGGAGAGGAGAACATGCCCATTGCAGGGGTAGAAATTTCTGAGGATGCAAAGGCCGTGTTCTTGGTCATACCGGACATGCTGAAGGTGGATCAGATGGAGGTGGAATACGACCTTATGGCCGCAGATGGCACTGCGATGAAAGACCAGGTGTGGTTTACCGTCAATGACCTGCCTATCCCAAACTTATTGGCGGAAGGATTTGGTGAGGTGGATGTGGATGGAACGATAGCAGACTTTGATTTTACCCTTGCCAGCAATGAGGAAGAAGCACTTCCCACCGAAGAATTGGGGGAGGAACTATTTATAAAGATGGGCTGCATCGCCTGCCATGCCGTGGACAGGGAGACCAAGGGCAAACAGGGACCTACGATGAAAGGCCTCTATGGATCTGTACGTGAATTCAAGGACGGTACAAGTATGACCGCCGACGAGGAATATTTGCACGAGTCCATCGTAGATCCCGGAGAGAAGGTCGTAGAAGGGTATGAGGGAGAGATGCCCAGCTTTTTGGGCGTGCTATCCAGTAGGGATTTGGATGCCATTGTATTGTATATTATGTCTTTGGGAGAGGAGGGGTAAGGGGTAAACGTACACCGATATGGGTTCAACGGGAAGGAGGAGGATAGCAATGGCGAATGGGGCTCAGGGAGCCATTACGACTACTGGTTTCGGATCTACAATCCGAGTATTGCGAGGTTTTTGAGTTTGGATCCGTTGGCAAGGGATTTTTCTTGGAACAGTCCGTATGCCATTGCTGAAAATGATGTAATATAAAGCATTGATTTGGAGGGCCTTGAAAAACTTTTAATAACAAACGTCAATTCAGAAACAAGAACTGTTTAAATTACAATAAAGAAGGATTTTCAAATTGCAAATACCCCTAACCTTCCCGCGATCTATGGTCAAATAGATAAGACAAGGGTTAATAAGTTATTCAGTAAAGGGAATACTACATTATATACTTCAGAGATACCGGTGAATGAAAAGCCGGCAAACTTTTCAAAAAAGTGGGAATGGAAAAAGAATGGAGGATACAAAATAAATGTTGTATATGACGTGAATTTTGATGTTGTTGACCCTTCAAACCTTGACGCTACTTTTGGAGGAGACGGAGGTAGGAACAGTAAAGTATATACATCTAATTCACCGTTTA
The DNA here is from genome assembly GCF_003347495.1 of Pleomorphovibrio marinus. Lineage (GTDB taxonomy): Bacteria > Bacteroidota > Bacteroidia > Cytophagales > Cyclobacteriaceae > Pleomorphovibrio > Pleomorphovibrio marinus. The sequence goes on along the minus strand of NZ_QCXY01000005.1, from coordinate 84,499 downwards.
AGGATGCAGAGGGCAACTTAAGACCTGGTGATGGTGCCCGAGCAGGAACTGGGGTGGGATCGGATCTACAAGTTACTCTTAACCCTGGGTTTGCTGGTGGACTTTCACCGGAAGAAGTAATTGTTCATGAAGTAGGTATCCATAACATGGCTGGCGAGTTGCATCGTCAGGATAACCGTGGTCAGGCAATATATTCCACAACTCCTACACTGGAAAGATATGATCCATGTAAAGTTTACCCTATTCAAAAGGATTCTAACGCAATACTAAATAAAAATTTAAAGATAGGGAGGCTAGAACACGATGAAAATTAACCAAATTTTATTTTTATTCTTCATTATTTTGGCATTTTCATGTTGCAATAGAACTTCTTTAAATCAAAAAAAAGGAAGTGATTTAATTGAATCTAATAAAATTGGTATTCAAACTGAAATTAGTTATGATACATTAGATGGGATTTTTCTATATGAAAGTTATGTTGAATCATATATTTCAGGAGAAGATGCAGTAACCAAAGTTGGTGGCATGATTGACGGGGATTTATCAGTTAATTTAAAGAATTATAAACAGGGTTATTATATTATTGATTTAAATAGACTGATGAGGGAAAAAGAAAATCATCTATCATTGGATTTTAATCCAATTACGGTAACTCCTCTTCAATCTCATCTTGAAGAGATTTTTTGGACACATTCTGGATATAATGAAACTGAATTCAACCCTTTTTGCGGTCTTTATTACAAAAGATTTTATTTAAAAGCAGTAGCAGTTAATATTGGAAAAATTATGCAAAAAACTCCACTTTTCCTTGAATGTAAGGATTTTAAGGAATATAAAGATAAGAATAACGGGAAAAATTATGAATGCCATAAACTTTCAACTTATCTAGTAACCAATGTCATAGAATGGAAAGAAGTTGAATAAAAATTTCTATTAAAACAATAATAGTTACTTAACATATTGCTATTATAGGGAGAGCAACAAACTCAAGAACGTAGATGGATCAGCTACAGAAAACTATACCTAGGATGAGATTGAGGGCCGAGCGTTAAAAAACAGTCTGGTGGACTGTTTTAGGAGGAGCCAGGCTGTTGGGGAGCATCCCTGATGATGCCGAAGGAATTACCGAAATCCAATGGATGGGTGTAGTATCCACTACACCCTACTATTTCTAATCTACTTGGAGGACGTAATCCGTTTTCTGCTATTTGCAATGGCTTACGAAAGAACTTATTAGCAACCAAATACCCGCCATTATGAACACTTTCTGGCTGGGGTTTGGAAAATGGCGGCTTTATGGACATACAGACAGAGAAATTACGTTTGATAGAATGGCTTGTGGGACTAAATGACACCAAGATACTCAATGAGTTCATTACATGGAAAAAAGGAAGTGGACTGGTGGGACGGGATCAGCGGGGAAGAGCGGTCCGAAATTGAGGAAGGACTTGTCCAGGCAGATAGAGGTGAGGTATTCCCCCGTAAGGAGGTAATGGAGAAGCATAAAAGATCTGATGCTATCTTAGGTTGTTTTATCCTTGAAGTGCATGGTTTAAAGTTCCTGAATGATTAAAGTAGCCTAAAAAATCATCCAATTAAGTGCCTTTATATGCTAAATCCCAAAAGCTCCTGAAGGTCAATCAGCCAACTATTCCCTTCTCCTAATTATATTTTGGTTTAAGAACTCATACAGCAATCCCAGCACCGTGTCATGGTCCATATCCAAAAATTCATGTTCACGGTGATAAGTATTAAAGCCGATGATCAGTTCGTCCAGTTCAGGTTCATGTAGATCAAACCGGTCCATCAGGACCTGCTTTATGGAATCTGACTGTATCACTTCCAAATATGCAGCTTGCCTTGCGAGCTTTTCCATTGCCCGCTTGTACTGTCTTTTGTTTCTTTCCCTTTTGGTAAAATAGGAAATGGGGCCGTCCAGGGTAACGCCCGGGGTCATCTCTGTAGCAGATCCACTGTGGCCGGGCATGATCCTGCCGGGCCCCATTGGTTTTCTGTTCGGATCCCTGTCCAGGGAAACACCCGGGATATAGAGGGAAGGCCTTTCGCCGAAAACATCAACGGGAGGCAGGCCTACTGCATCAAAGGTCATGGAAACCACCTTGTGGTCTGTTTCTTTTACCACGATGACATGGGTGACATAGCCCTCTTTGCTGAAAACCACCGAATCCCCCAATTGCACTTCCATACGGAAATATCCAAGGTTTCTACTGGTAAAAGTCGCGGTTGTCCGGATATTCTCCACCTTTACGCCATTCAGGTAGGATTGATCCAATACATCTATAATATTCCCCGTTAACACCTGGCCCTGAACAGATAAGGCAGTGATGGATAGGAAAAATATAAATAAGATAGATTTCATGGATAAACCACTGGTTTCTTATCGGCAAGGAGATCCTCTCAGGATCGAATTAACCGTACTCCGGCTTAATTCCCTTACTACCAGTTTATGTCAACGAAGATACAGTTTGAGTTTTATACGCGAAAAATATCCTTGTTAAGATATGCTAATGGGGCAATAAATAGATAAGGAAAAATATCGCCCTATCTTTTATAGATGCCAAAAGTAGTTGAAAGATTAGATTTGGCCATTTCCCAGTCTAGATGTAGTATCCACTACACCCTTTTATTCCCCAACTAATAGTAACACGAAAAATCCATAGGGCCATTTGCAATGGCCCAAACGTACCACCGGAAAGTGATTGGACTTACCGAGATCTAGTTGGTAGTATCCCCACCCTGGTATAGACCGGGTTCATCGGTGACGCTATGTATGGAGTGCTATTGATTGGTAGTCGTAATGGTCTTACTTTACCAGGGTATCTCCGGGCTGCTCATAGATCGGAAAAACTGGCTGCCTGGCCCTTCGAATTAAGTTCCCCCTTCTTTTTTTTGCCAATTTTCCCTACTTTGTGAGGATGAACCGAAGATCTTTTCTGACCTACTCCGGTGCCTTTGGGGCTTCTTTGTCCCTGGCCCCTTTGCTGTCTTTTTACCCGTATACCCCTCAAGACTCCTTTCGAAGACTGTTACCCAGGAAAATTGATTTCCCGCCTATCGAATACCCGGAAGGCAAACGGGTGCCCATGGGTTGGCCCGTATTTCCTGTTCATGCCGCTAAGGAGCCGTCGACCATTCTTCACTTTTCCAAAAAGTCCCTAAAAGGCCCGCTGTTTTTGCGTCTAACTGCAGCCATAGATTTTAGGGAAGAAAAACGCTTGACACTCTACCTTGGGAAAAGCAATCAGCAAATAGGGGAGTGGGTGATGACTTTTGCCCATCCTTATCAGCCCTTTGAATTTGAGATTCCTGAAGAACATACCCAAGCTTTGAGAAAGGAGGGGATTAAATTAGTGCTTAGCCAAGGTGCAGGGGAGGCATGGTTTTACGGAAAGGACAAAAACACTCCCGAAGGGCTGCAACCCCATCTTTTGGAAGGCCATAGTCCAGGAGATTTGGAGGGGTTTTTTGATAACTTCTATTCCATGAACAGCTTCAGCCCATTTGGATGGATGGGGGGATCGGTGCAGGACGCACTTTATTCCTGGCATCAATTGGGGGAAGCTAGGGCAAGCGAAACGTTGAAAAAGCATCTGGAAAACTATCTGGATGATGAAATAGGGATAATGTTTGAAAATCCCAATACATTCCCCCTGGATGGACAATTCAACAGCATAGAGGATTTTCTGCCTTTTACCGCCATCATTGACCTGTATCCTACCCATAAGGCGATTGATCAAGCCCTTTCATTTATTTTGGAAAGACGGGATGAAAATGGGATTATAGGTGGCAACCAGGTGACTACGGAAGGCTGCTATACCCTGGCTTACCCACTGATGGCCACTGGGCTGAAAAAGGGGGATGATTCCCTTAAGCAAATTGCTTTGGACCAGCTAGAGGTGAGGATGAACTTGCTTACGGACGACAAAGCCATTTACCAGCGCTCCAGTTTGGAGGGACAACAGGGTTACCGAAACTGGGGTAGGGGAGCCGCCTGGTATTTATTGGGTATCATCAAGACGGCTTGGTTGGTAAGGGGAGGTGACTTGGCCCAGGAGATGGAAAATAGGGGTTTAAGGGAATCTTTCGTTCATCTCTGTGAGGAAATGGCCACCCACCAGGATGGGCAGGGCATGTGGAGAGGGTATGTGGACCAGGAGCAATTGGCCGTTGACACCTCGGCCACTGGGGGTATTGCTGCTGCCATGGTTTGGGGGGTGAATATGGGTTGGCTGGATTCCCATTTTTTGGACATAGGAAGCCGTGCGGCTGATGGCTTGAAGGTTTACCTTAGCCCTGATGGGTTTCTAAGGGGAGTGTCACAGATCAATAGGGGAGGGGAAGAACTTCAGCAAAGTCCCTACCGGGTGATTTCCCAGTTTGGAATGGGTCTGATGGGACAACTGCTGGCCGCATTGGCCTACTCAGAGGGTGGATAATGTGGACTTGAGGGTTTTCAACCCACTGCTGATAAGGTTGTAGAGATAGGGAATCTTTATCCCCATAAGTTCGGCGATTTCCTCATTGGTGAGGGCTTCTATGTACCTCAAAAATATAGCTTCTTTCTGTCGGGGCGGAAGGGCCTCCAGAGCCTTGGTCAACTTGGTTTTGGATTCGGTGAGAATTTGTTGGTCTTCCAGCATTCGCTCAAAGGATTCTTCCCAAGCGATTTTGTCGTGGAAGTCAGAAAGGGAGTCCACTTGGTAGGCATGGTTTACCCTTTTTATGATTTCGTGCCTAAAGGTGGAAAAAAGATAGAATTTGATGGACCTGCGGATTTGTAGGTGCTGTCTTTGCTCAAAAATCTTCACGAATGTGTCCTGAATCACATCCTCGATTAAGTTGGAGTCAATGGTGAACTTGTGTCCGTATTTGTAAAGATCCCAGGAATATTTTCTGTAAACAAAGGCAAAAGCATCGTCGTTGCCTTTAACGATTAGTTTCCATAGTCTTGCTTCATCGAGGGAATGAAGGTTCATGTTGGTTATTTTGGTGGATCAGGTTGCAATAGTGTTGTTGTCAAAAATACATAAAAATCGTTAAAAGAGAAACCAAAAGAGGAATACATGATGGAGTTTGTAAAAAAAAACCGCAAGGGTCTCCAAATGTCTCTGGGGTGAACCATTGCGGTTTTATTTCTACTTTAAGAATTGCTGGAAAAGATCAGCCTTTTATCTCTTTGACGATGGCGATGGCTTTCTCCGTCAAGGATTTGATTTTGCCATAATCACGAGCCTCAAGCAGGGGTTTGCTGACCAACTTGCTACCCATGCCTACGGCACAAACCCCAGCTTTGAACCAGGCCTCTATGTTTTCTTTTTCCAGTGAAACTCCCCCAGTGGGCATAAACATCAGCTCGGGGAACAAGGACTTGATGGCTCCCAAAAATTCTGGCCCAAGGATGTTTCCAGGAAAGAGCTTGATCATTTTTGCTCCCATGTTTTCCGCCTTTATGATTTCGGAAGGGGTCATGCACCCCGGGATCCAAAGCATATCGTGCATGTCGGCCACTTCGGCCACCTCTTCCACAAGGCCCGGGCAGATGATAAAATCGGCTTTTGCTTCTATGTAAACTTCCACCATTTGTCGGTTTTTGATGGTGCCAATTCCCAGTAGCAAATCCTTCATTTCCCTGTCCCGCAGTTCCACCATTTTTTTGAAATTGTGCAAGGCAGCTTCTCCCCGATTAGTGTACTCCACCATCCTTATCCCGGCTTGGTAAAGGCTCTTGAGCACCTCCAGGCTAACCTCCTCGCTTTTGTCAAAATAAAGCGGAAGTATGCCTTGCTCGGGAATGCGCTTCAATATTTCTGATTTTGATGCCATTTCGATATAGTTTAATACCAAATATTATTTGGTGGTTCTATTTTTTGTTTAATTAGTTATTAAAAATCAGATAGTTATATTGTTTTATCTAAATCTTTACTTTAATTACTAGTTTCTTGATATCTCCTTTACCTATCATAGGTGCATGCACATCTTCCGGAAAGAAAATGGCAAATTGTCCTGGGGATAATTGGAAGTAGGTGTCAGGTTCATCGGCATAGTAAGAAACATCCTTTTCGGGGTTGTAACTTCCTTTTAACTGCTTGCAGGTTTCCCTCGGTTTCCATCCTATTGCCTCCTCTCCATGTAAGCATACCTGGATGTCAATATGCTTGTCATGGCACTCGAATTTTTCCAATGACTCTTCCTTCGTTTTGGACGGCTTGGTAAATACAGTGGCCACCACATCCTTCCCGGATATTTCGTAGAACCCTGCCTCCAGGCTGTCCAGGTCTGTCTCGGTGAGGTAGGCAAAGGCTTTTGGAAAGTTCACATGCATACCCGCATATTTCTTTCCTGCTGATAGGTTGTCCAGTATCATGGCTACTTACCTTTGAACCCTGCCGCTGGCGTCTCCCCCCATCAACACCTTCACCTCACTTAGGGTAGCGTGGTTCATGTCACCTGGGATGGTATGTTTAAGCGCAGAAGCTGCAACTGCAAACTCTGTGGCATCCTTCATGCTCATCTCTGACACTAGGCCGTAAATAAAACCACTGGCAAAGGAATCCCCTCCCCCTACACGGTCTACGATCCGTACCTCGTATTTTTTGGAATGGTAAAACTCGTTGCCGTCATAAACCAATGCACTCCAGCCGTTGTCCGAAGCACTGTAACTTTCCCTAAGAGTAGAGGCAATGTACTTGAATCCAAATTTTTCCTTCATCTGTTTGAAGACATCCTTGTATCCGTCCAGGTTCAACTCGCCTTTGGTTACATCCGTTTCATTGCTCTTAAACCCTAGAGTGGTTTCGGCATCTTCTTCGTTGCCTATGCACACGTCCACATATTTACAAAGTTTGGTCATTACCTCCTTGGCCTTTTCTTTGCTCCAGAGTTTTTTCCTATAGTTCAAGTCAATACTGGTCGTCACGCCTTTTTCCTTGGCCGCTTTAAGTGCGGCCTCGGTAAGTGCAGCAGCTTTGTCGCTGAGTGCCGGAGTGATGCCTGTGGTATGGAACCATACTGCACCATCAAAAATCTTGTCGAAGTCAAAATCCGACACCTCTGCTTCGGCAATGGAGGCATCGGCCCTGTCATATACCACCTGTGAAGCTCTCATAGAAGCCCCGGTTTCCAAGAAATAGATACCTAAGCGATTACCGCCCCTGGCTATATGCTGCGTGTCCACACCGTAGCGCTGTAGATGATTCACTGCAGATTGGCCTATAGGGTTGTCAGGTACCTTGGACACAAACACCCCTTGCAACCCAAAATTGCATAATGCACCGGCTACGTTGGCTTCTCCGCCACCATAGGTGACATCAAAACTATCAGATTGAACAAATCTTTTGAAACCGGGAGTTGACAATCGAAGCATAATCTCCCCTAGGGTTACCACTTTTTTTGACATGATTATTTTTTCTTTAAATGTGAAAATAGTTTATTGTTGCTGGGCCATTGGGCCTTGGGTAAAATCGTTGGCGCAGAAAAGATAGAATTAGGTTAAAGTGAGTTTGGTAAGGTAGCCTTTTCCGTTTACTTCAAAAATCACATCTTTCTGAAGCTGCTTTTTTAAGACAAGACTACTGGATAATTTTGTAAAAAGCAAATTTTAGACGTGTGCCAACACTATCTTTTTAACGGTCAGAACCATAATTATGACCACAAAACCAATTTGTCGAATTAATCGTCGGTGATTGTTGTAAACTGGCATTCCCTTTGGTCGTTATTAAGCTGAACCCTACCAACGTATCCCCATGGACACTTTCATTCTTATATTGATTATACTTGGCTTGTTAATTTTAATAGCCATTCCTCTGCTGCTTTTTATGAGACGGCTTGGCGAGGTCAAACTTCAGGGAGACACCTTGTTGTTTGTTTATCCCTTTAGGGAAGAAAAGATTGAACTTGGGGAGAACTTACTTAAGTGGAACCTGCAGAAGGCCCAGTTCCTATGGATTGGAAGGGTATTCGCTGTCAATATCCAACTAAAGGAAAGAAGATGGAGAAGTATCAGTTCCAGGTTTTATCCTGATCAGTTTCAAAAGGTTTTCCAATATTTGGAAGAAAATTATTCGGACAAAAGAACAAAGGATATCTATTAGGTGTCTGCCTCCAAAAGTTTGATTAAATTAGTGCTGACATTAAACCCAAGTACCATGAAAACCTATCTACTATTCCTGCTTTGTTTTTTGTTTTCCCCATTTCTTTTGGCGCAAGAAGATAAGGAATTGGACAAACGTGTCCCAGAATTTCTGCAACAAAAACGACAAGATTGGCGCAATTTGAATGTCCCCTATGAGGATGGAAAAACCCTGCATGACCTCATTGTGGACAATGAATACAAGTCCGCTGTGGAAATTGGTACTTCCACAGGACACAGCACTGTTTGGTTGGCCTGGGCCCTCAGTAAAACTGGGGGTAAGCTGGTGACCATTGAGCTGGATGAGGGCAGGCAAAAGCAGGCAAGGGAAAATATCGAAAAATTGGGCCTTAGTGAATATGTGGATTTCAGGCTGGGTAATGCCCACCAGATCGTAAAGGACCTTGAGGGCCCGTTTGATTTTGTGTTTAGTGACGCAGACAAAGACTGGTACATCCAGTACTTTAAGGACCTACACCCCAAGTTGAAGTCAGGAGGTACATTTACTGCCCACAACGTATTGCAAAACATCAGTGGAATCCGGGAATATGTGGATTTTGTACAAAAGCACCCCGACTACCAAACGGAAATTGACAAAACCAGTAGCTCGGGGATAGCCATAAGCAGGAAAAAATAAAGCAATGTAATTGGGAGGAAAAAGATTTTTCGATGCATTGAATATTCGACAGGAACTTTAAATCCGAAGGGGTATAGGTTAAATCAATCTTAAATCTTTGGCTTAGTGAGAATGGACATAAAGCGGATTTTGAATCTTAAGGGTGCCTTTGAACCGGAAGGTTACATTTGGCATTACCAGCTAAATAAACCACATTATTTTCACACAAAATTTTAGGTATTATTCCATTTTTTTTCATTTCTTTAGGTTATGACATGGATAAATGACCCAACAACCTGGCCCTTTTTAGTTCTTTTGTTGAGCGTAATCCTTGTCGTATTCCTAATTACCAAGGCCAAATTCCATCCCTTTATTGCACTTATCCTCGCCGCTATTTTTGTAGGCTTTCTCACACCGGAACTTCCTACCACTGTAATGGGAGAACACGCGTGGGTTACCGCTGTTGAACTACCCATGGTGGAATTTGGCATTGTGGCCGGTAAAATTGCTTGGGTCATTGCCTTGGCTGCTGTGATTGGTGCGGCAATGATGGAAAGTGGGGCTGCCGCCAAAATCGTGAATGTTTTGTTACAAACAATGGGGGAGAAGAGAGCGGCATTTGCATTAGTGATTGCCGGCTTTATCCTTTCTATACCCGTTTTTCTGGATACCGTTTTTTTCCTGCTGATTCCGTTGGGCATCACATTGGCGCAAAAAACGGGAAAGAATTTCGTGCTTTATGTTGTGGCCATTGGGGGAGGAGGGGTTATTACCCATAGCCTGGTTCCTCCCACACCTGGTCCTTTGATCATGGCTGAAACCATGCAGTTAGACCTGGGCTTAGTGATTGTATTTGGCCTATTGGCAGGTATTATTCCTGCAATCGCGGTGATCCTTACAGGCAAATGGCAAAATCGCACCTTTGATATACCCTTGAGAGTTGCCAGTAATCCTCAAAAACCCATTCAACGTCCCCCTTCCCTTTTACTTTCGCTTTTGCCTATAGTCCTCCCCTTAATAATGATAAGTCTGGCTTCCGTGGTTGCTGCCTTTGGAGAAAATGTACCTGCTTGGGTAGCCTTACAGGGAAACAAAAATATAGCCATGACAGTGGGCACTTTGCTTGCTTTGTACATCTGGGCTAGAGCGCAGGGGCTTACTGCCCGGGAACTTTGGGAGGGGGTTTCTAGACCTTTGGAGATCGGGGGCTTGATTATCCTGATTACCAGTGCCGGTGGTGCCTATGGAGCCATGATAGGGCACAGTGGGATAGGGGATGCCATCAAAAATGCCACTGAAGGATTTCAAGTCCATTATATCGTTTTGGCCTGGCTCATCGCGGCTGTGTTTAAAACTGCCCAAGGTTCCGGCACAGTGGCTATGATTTCCGCGGCGTCGATTATGGCGGCAATAGTAGGGACAGATGTTGAGTTGCCCTATCATCCCATTTACCTTTTGCTGGCTATGGGCTTTGGTTCCCTGTTTATCTCCTGGATGAACGATTCTGGCTTTTGGGTGGTGTCCAAAATGAGTGGATTCTCAGAAAAGGAAGGGCTACAAACATGGACCTTGGTATTGGCTGTGATAGGCCTGGTGGGCCTGGCACAGGTATTGATTGTGGCTAAGTTATTCCCGATGATATAATTAACCAATTAACTAAATAACCAAAATATGAAAGTATTGATAGTAGGAGGGGCAGGATTTTTGGGCAAGAGGCTTGCCAGTACCATAGCTACCCAAGGTGGCCTTCATATGGGACAAGTGGCGCAACTCACGTTGGTAGACCTTGCTTTCCCTGAGGAAATGCATAAGGATGGAAGTTTCAAATGCATAGAAGGGGATTTCAGCGAAGCCTCTGTTATGCAATCCTTAATTGAGGAAAAACCTGACATCATTTTTCACTTAGCAGCAGTGGTAAGTGGAGAGGCTGAAAAGAACTTTGAATTGGGCATGCGAGTGAATTTTCAAGGATCCCTGCAAATGTTAGAAATGTGTCGGAGTAGGGATTATCATCCCAGAATTGTATTTGCAAGTTCTTGTGGCGTCTTCGGGGGAGATGTAAAACAGACCATTAGCCATACCACTGGTCCAAAACCAAGAAGTAGCTATGGAACGCAAAAGGCCATGGTGGAACTCTTGATGAATGATTATAGTAGGCGGGGCTTTGTAGATGCAAGAAGTATACGGCTTCCCACCATTTCCGTACGTCCGGGCAAACCTAATGCGGCCACTTCCTCGTTTCTTAGTGGTATCGTACGGGAACCCCTAAATGGGCAAAAAGCTACCTATCCGGTACAGGAATCAGCCAAGTTTTGGCTTTTGTCTCCCAAAAAGGTCATTCAGAACTTTCTGCATGCTGCCAACATAGATGCCGGAAAATTGGGGGACGATAGGATGATCACCCTTCCCGGGATTACGGTTTCGGTAGAAGAAATGCTGCAAAGCCTGGAAAGGATTGCAGGGCCCAAAGTTGCCGCCCTTGCCTCTTATGAGCCAGACGAGTTTCTACAAAGTATTGTATTGACCTGGCCTCCCTATTTTGACACCAGTGTTGCTGAAAGCCTGGGGTTTGTGAAAGACAACTCTGTCGATGAACTAATACTCAACTATATTCAAGAAGAAAAAATTAAGTTACCCAATATTTGATGAATCCAACCAATAGAATAGCGATGATTACCGGGGCAGGCTCCGGGGTGGGCCAGGCGGTGGCACAGGCGCTTGCAGATGCCTCATGGTGCTTGGTCTTAGTGGGCCGTACCAGGTCCAAGCTGGAGGAAACGGCAAAAATGTGTGCGCAAGTAGAAGTATTGGTCTGCCCTACGGATATTTCGAAACCGGAGGAGGTAAGTGATCTCTTTCAGCAGGTTTTGGGGAAGTTTGGCAGGTTGGATCTACTTTTTAACAATGCAGGGGTAAATGCCCCAGCGGTTCCCATGGAAGAGCTTCCTTTTGAGGAATGGAAACGGGTGATCGATATCAACCTTACTGGTTCCTACCTCTGTGCCAGAGAGGCTGTGAAGCTTATGAAAACCCAGCAACCCATGGGAGGCAGGATCATCAACAACGGATCGATTTCTTCCCATGTACCCCGTCCCCATGCAGTGCCTTATAATGCGAGTAAACATGCTATCACGGGACTCACCAAGTCTATTATGCTGGATGGGCGTTCCTTTAACATTACCTGTGGACAGATCGACATAGGCAATGCTGGCACCGACATGACCAAACGTATGCAAACTGGAGTGATGCAGGCAGATGGCACCCTGAAACCGGAACCTATCATGCAGCTAAGAGATGTAGGAAGTGCAGTAGCCTACATGGCAAGTCTTCCCACAGACACCAACGTTCCCTGGCTCACGATTATGGCCAACGAAATGCCCTATGCCGGAAGAGGTTAGTTGAATGGTAATGGTTAGTTATTTAATTGTTAATTAACCATTAATCCCTTAGCCACTAACCCTTAACCCTTAACTATTATCCCATCAACCATTAACAAACTCAATATGTCACCCAACCACATTACTATCCTATTGTTAAGCACCTTAGTATTCACCAAAGGTCTAGCCCAATCCGACGATAAGGTTTTTCATGATTTGATTGCCAGCTATGCAGAGGCAAGGGAAAAGCAGGATGCCGAGTTACTGGCTAACATCCTCACGGATGATATTGACCAACTAGTGAGCAGTGGAGAGTGGCGCTTGGGCCTCGATACCGCAGTACAGGGAATGAAGCGAAGTTCACAAGTCAACGAGGGCAATAGGGTGTTGACAGTAGACAAGGTAAAGCAACTTTCCCCCGAGGTGGCCATTGTGGATGCGCGATATCAAATAATAAGCCCAGGGGGAGAAACTAGAAATATGTGGAGTACTTTTATTGTGGTAATGGAAGAGGAAAATTGGAAAATATCAGCCATCAGAAACATGTTGCCCACATCTCCATAAAAAAAAGGACAGGGAATCTCCCCGTCCTTTTAAAATATAGCTATCAGTCAGTTTATTTCAATTTTTAATATCCAGGGTTTTGGAACTGTGCCCTTTCTTCTGAGGAAAGTGTTCTTCCACTTTCGTCCGTTAACTGCACCAAGAAATCAAATGGCCAGGGTCTAAAGGTTTGGTGTGGCTGAAATTGCCCTTTTCCATTTCCGTCCTGACCGTTTCCACCTGCGGTATTCGAGGCTACAGGCCATAAACCATTCAAGTTAGAGGCCATCTGGTTATGATACATTACACGATCATAAAGTATTCCAGCATTATGGAGATCTTCCCAAAGTATGCCTTCGGCAAGGAATTCCCTGTTTTTTTCGTTGTAAACAAAGTGAATAAACATTTCCTCCTTACTGTTTATTGTAGGAATATACCCCTCTCTTTCGGCCTCAGCAGTTCCTGGGGTAAAGTGGTTTTCCGTCACCATCAATGCATCTATGGAGTTTCCAGCAGACGCAAATGGGGTTAGCCTTTCCTCGGGTTGGAGATCTTCGGCTTCAGGGTACCATTCCACTAGCACTGAAGGCCTTGGTTCCCCTCCCTTGAAGGCTGCCCTTTGCCTGAGAACGTTAATATCTTCCACTGCAGATCCATAATCCCCCTTCCTACCAAAGGCCTCTGCCCGGATTAGGTAGGTTTCCGCCAAGCGCATAAGGATGGCATCCCTGGTTCCATTTTCGCTATTGAAATTGCTTTCGTCATTTGACCCGCCTCTATTGGGATCCACGTATTTTTTCACGGAAAGGTAAGGGGCGGTTTGGGTTCCCAGGCCCATATTTGCACCATTGATAAATAATCTGTAGTAGTAATTGCCTGTAGTAGAAGACCTCACCCATCTCACCATAAACTGGAAAGGCATGCTCATTACCATCATGGAATCCAAAGCATCTTCCTTGCTGTTTTCCAGATAGATAATAGCTCTTTCTCCTTCTAAAATCCTTCTATCACCAGCACTTGCCTCCGGTTGGTCTGCGGGTTTGTTTGCATTCCACCATGCGGCAGAAGCTTCATTCCAGGTGTAGGAAGTGGAATTTGAGCCCATGTTGCTGATGTATTCATGCCTGAAAGTTTTGGCAAATCGGCTATCGTGCATTTTGTCGGTAAAGTTGTCATAGCCCCAATCGGTGGGCTTGAAGGTTCCAAAAGGCCTACCATATGCCATGGCTCGCGCCACTCCGGATTGCTCAGTGTAGTTGCCCACATGGTAATTTACTGACCTGTTTCCTCCAAATCTTCCATTCAAGCCAATATTTACATCAAACTGTGCCGACCATAGTACTTCTTGATGGGGGTTGCTTTCAGCCACCTGGGGATCGAACAGTGTCCAGTAGTCTGGAGCTAGCTCTCCGACACCGTTGATAACTTCTGTGGCGTATTGGATAGCGTTGTCCAGGTCCGTGGCATTGGTGCCCTTGTACAGCATTCTCAAATGTTCCTGTCCGCTGTTCGCGAATTCGGAAGCTTGAGCTCTATTTAGGTGAAGCTTGGCCAGAAAGTGACCCGCAGCCCACTTCGAGACCCTTCCTTGTTGGACATTGGTGGGTAGGTGCTCGTAAGCAAAGGCGACATCCTCTATGATCTGTTCATAAACCTCCTCCAACGAGGATTTAGGGAAGAAATAAATGCCATCATCCTCCCGCCTTGGTGTCAGCGGCATGGGAATGTCTCCTAATTGATTGGAAATCAAATAAAAGGCCCAGGATCTCAAAAACAGGATTTCTGCTTTTCTTCTATTGGCAAATACCTGGTCCGTTTCAAACACACCCGGTGCCTGGTTTTCCAAAATGTCCAATGCAATATTGCAATTATTGATATGTGGATATGCACCCATGGGCGCAAAGGAGGCATTAGCATTCCCAAGGTAGTTAAATATATTATTAGCCACTGAACTGAGGTCATTGCCATATATGCCAACTTCCATTCTAGCCCATGGGGGGCTTGAAGTCATATAAGCATCTGTTTCTGCTTGGGTGATGCGTGCCCCATTCGATTCCCATTCATGCTTTACCCTGGCATAGACATATAAACCATTGATCAGGGCTTCAAGTCCGTTTTCGTCGTTGTAATAATCCTGGGTAAGGTTGGCAACCTGTTCCTCTTCCAGAAAATCTTCGCAAGCACTAAATATTACTAGGAAGGTAAGTGCCCAAATCCATCTATTATTTTTCATGATAATTTCTTGTTTTGAGTGATTAAAAACCTGCCCTTAGGGTTAAAACAAAGCTTTGGGGAAGAATGGTATTGCTGTTCATTCCTCCCAAAGGATCTCCTTGTGCATTTCTGTTTTCCCAAGCAGTGTCATCATCCGGATTTAAACCCAGCCTGACCACATCTCCTCCAAAAAGGAATGGGTTGACCACCTGCACATTCATCTGGAGGTTGGTCATAGCCAACCTTTCGATCATGGATCTTGGAAATTCATAAGCCAGCGAAATATGCCTGATGGCCACAAAGGATCCGTCATTAAATTGCATAGCCGTGGAAATGTTTTCCACGTTAGCACCCATCACAGGTAGTGGCCATCTTCCTCCGGGATTATCCCATCTCCAAAAATCGGTTTCATAGCGCCCATTGGGCCACATTCCACCGTAATGGGGCAATCCACCCATATAGGTTTGTCCCATACGCGCATATGCCATGGAGCTTAAAGTCCAGTTTTTGTACCTAAAAGTATTCGTAATTCCACCTGTCCATCTTGGCTGGCGTGTACCAATTACCACCCTGTCATCCCCATCTATCCTATAGTCCCCGTTTTGGTCCACCACTCGGACGGTACCTGGATAAAAATTATGTCCATTTTCGTTAAACCTGCTCATCTCTTCCAGGTCATCTTCTGTATTCTGCCAAATACCGGCATTTTCAAAATCGAAGAAAGAATGGATGGGATGTCCGATAAACAAGTTATTGGCGATCATATCTTCCTCCCCGTTGACCAACTCAAGGATCTCCTCTCTGTTCATACCAAAGTTGAAGTCCGTCTGCCACATGAAGTCTTCCTTTTCTATATTTATAGTGGATAAGGTAAGTTCCAATCCCCGGTTTCTTGTACTTCCTATATTTTCGAACTTCTGGACATAACCACTTACTGCCGGTAACGAACGTGCAAAAATCAGATCCGTGGTTGTCATGTCATAAGCCTCAAAAGAACCAATTACCTTTCCTTCTAATATTCCAAAATCAAGCCCTACGTTCCATTGAGCAGTTTTTTCCCATCCAAGATTTGGGTTTTGGGCAAGTTGAGGTAAGAAACCAAAGGCCGCTTGGTCACCAAAAACATAAGGGTTTCTGCTTAATGGGCCGGTGGTGGTATAGGGATTTACTGCCGAATTTCCTGTCACTCCAAAACCCAACCTGGGTTTAAGCTCGTTTATCCAAGGTACATCCCTTAAGAAAGCCTCCTCCTGCATTTTCCATGCAGCCGAGAAGGAGGGGAAGAAGTCCCATTTATGACCGGGAGCCAATACCGAGGCACCATCATATCTTCCAGAGGCAGTAAGTAGGTAACGGTCCTTAAAAGAATAATTCACCCTAGCCATCCAAGATTGAATGGTGTTTTCGGTAAAAGAGGTTCCATAACTCTGGGGGTTTCCTACCGCATTGGAATTGAGGTCATACCAAAGGCTGGCAGGAACTATGGTATTGTTTACTGCCATGGAAATCCCCTCATTTCTGGAATACTGGGAAGATTGTAGTAAGGTTACTCCTACGGTATGCTCTTCTGCTATGGTTTTATCGAAAAATAAAAGGTTCTCTGCTACCCATCCAAAGTTTTCGTTTCGGTTCATTCCCGCTGTATTGGGCTGAATGGTTAGGTGATTGGAAGAATTTGGGCCTGTCCAGCTCCCGTTTCTGAAATTCCGCATCTGCCCACCAAAATTCAACCTATACTTTAGCCAAGGGGTAAAAGTCACTTCGGCAAACATATTGACCATTACTGCGGAGGCTCTTCTTTCATTGAGTGCTTGATCAATATCCATCACAGGGTTCCAAAGACTTAGGTTCCCCCCGGGATTTTGGATCAAGTTTCCCTCACTGTCCCTTGGTACCGCATATGGGAATTGGTCATTTCCCCTGGAGAACAGGTCTTTGGATCCCGTGTTGCTCGTATTAGGCCCCATAAATCCAAAGTTTTGTTTGGAAAATGAACCCATAATGGAGGTGCCAACCATTAACCATTTTGTAGGGGTCACATCCCCGTTAAGGTTTATGGTGAACCTCTCAAAATCTTGGTCTCTTTGTACTCCCTTTTGATCGAAATAACCCAAAGAAAGGTAAAGGCGGGAAATATCCGAACCCGCTGATAGGGAGACTTGGTGAATTTGCGTCACACCCTGACGGCTCACCTCGTCTTGCCAATTGTGGTTTCTTACGTTCTCAGAATTGTATATAGGTACCTGATCCGGCCATCCCATAGCCCTTTCCGCTTCCGTAGTTGGCCTGGTACTGGGGGTGTTGCCCCAATCATCCCATTCATAACCCATCCACACACCATCCCTGGCGTAGGTATCCTGACCTAATCCCATTACCTGTTGATCCAGAAACGGGTCTGGGTACCAAGGTTGTGCTGGAGTACTCAGGTCTTGGTTTTCAGCGTCACCGTATAACCTACCATTGATTAGGGATTCCCTCCATATGTCGACATATTGGCCTCCACTCATCCAGTTGGTGAGGTTTTTATAAGAGTCAAATGAAAAGGTGGCATTATAGTCTACTTTAACCTGGCCCTTTTTCCCTTTTTTGGTGGTCACCAGAATCACACCATTAGCCCCTCTGGAACCATAAATAGCGGTGGCGGAAGCATCTTTGAGGATTTCTACTGATTCTATGTCATTGGGGTTAAGATCATTAAGGGAAAAGGAGTTTACCCCTAATTGGGAAATCACCGGAATTCCGTCTATCACATAAAGAGGGTCATTGGAGGCATTGATGGACCTGTTGCCCCTGATCCTTACGGCAGGCAATTCCCCTGGCCTCATATTGGTGCTCACATGTACTCCCGCAGCATTACCCTGTAGGGCTTGTACCACGTTGGTAATTGGCCTCTCTTCAAGTGCCTGCCTTCCTACACTGGTAATGGCTCCTGTCAGGTCGCTTTTTCTTTGTGTTCCATAGCCTACTACCACTACTTCGTCTAAACTAGAAACATCTTCTGTCATGGTCACGTTGACTACACTCATGTCACCAATTTCCACTGTTTGTGTTTCAAAGCCTATAAAGGAAAATACAAGCCTGGAACCTTCAGGTACTGTAATGGAATAGTTTCCGTCAATGTCTGTGGCAGTTCCTAAGGAGGTGCCCGGTACGGAGACTGTGACTCCCGGTATGGGTTCCCCGTTGGGATCCACTACATTTCCGGAAACTGTCACCTCAACCAGGATGGGTTGGGGGATGTTTCTTCTTCGGGACTCCCTTACACTGATTTTTTCATCTACCTGCCTGAAGGAAAGTCCATGACTACTGGATAATAGCAACAGTACTTCCTCCAAGGAAGTGTTATTGGCCTGCAATTGGACTTGCTCGGCCCCTTGTACCAGCTTTTGGTCAAAAATAAAGGTAAAACCTGATTGTCGACCGATTTCTTCAAAAGTCCGCTGCAAGGTAGCTTTTTCCAGATCCAGGTTGATAAACACCTTTTTGATGTCCAGGGAACCTTGGGCGTTAATAGGACCCGCATAAATTAGATTCAGAAAAAATAGCTGTACGACAAATCCATATAGATAGAATTTTCCTATCATACATAAGGTATGTAATGCATTTTTCATAAATTAGAATGTTTTATTGATAATTGATAGAACAGGGCAAATAATGAGCCTACGAAACTTGATTATTTGCCTACTAAAGCCAATGAGAAATCATTGGCTTTTTACTTTCAGGTTTTTGTTTGCATATTATTTTGGGGGTTAGTCAAAGGTTAAAACAACTTGTTTTTGGTTAATTCTATAGCTGAATCCATAGGCATAGCCTATGGCCTCCAGCACCTTACTGAGATAGTCTTCGGTAAATTTCCCAGTTATCTGCAATTGATCCCGAGGGGGGTTTACAATTTTGATTTCAACCCCATACCACCTTTCCAGGTCTTCCACGAAGGTGTCGAGGTCTGTATTTTCGAAAAGGAGCGTTCCGCTTTTCCAGAGAAATGCATTCTGTATGTCAAAGCTTCTTTTTTCCATGCCATTCCCATAGATATGGACTACTTCTTCCCCTGGGTTTAGCTCTAAAGGGGCTTCCTGGTCCTTATTGTTTTCCACCATAACCTTTCCGGTTGCTAGCTGCACCAAGGTGATTCCTTCCCGAAAGGAATTGATATTAAAGGAGGTACCAAGTGCAGTAATGCTCAAGGCATCGCAATACACTTCAAATGGAATTTCTTTATCCTCGGCGACTTCAAAAAAAGCTTCTCCTTGGAGATAGATTTCTCTCCCTGATTTGCCGAAATTTTGCCTAAACCTTATCGAGCTCTCAGCATTTAGAAAAGCAGTACTCCCATCGGGTAAATGGATTCTGGATTTTTGGCCTTTGGGGTTTGCCTTTGCCACCCATATGGCTTCTTCTACATAGGTAATAGTGGATTTTGGAGAAATTAATCCCGCAAAGTGGCTCCACCAAATTGTCCCTGCAAATAGGGCAATAGCTAACAAAAAAAATAAACCAAGTTTAACCTTCCCTTTGGGCTTGCCAGTTTGGCGCTGTTTAGTCCTAAACTGGATTTTTTCAAACAACTTTTCTTGTTTTCTGCTGCTCCAATCTTGCCCCTCGTTGTTTAAGGCAAGTAGGATTTCCTTGGCTTGAAGGAGCTTTTCCCTTTGATCGCCCTGTTGATCGAGGATCTTGTCCCACCTCTCCACTTTGGCTTGTTCCAGAACCCAGGCCCTGAAAGAGGGGTCATTAAGTAAATCTTCTATGGAATGATAAGAACTCATTTTCACATTATCTTAATGATGAAGAGTTCAAACCTTGTGATATCTCACTGAATGGTAATAAAAAATTAATCGGTATTACTATAAAAAATTGAAAATCAGATAATTAAATTTTAAAAAAATAAATTCACCTGTCTGTTATTTTTTGTTTTTGTCTCTTTTCTCATTATCTACCTCCTCTTCCTGCTTATCTTTTTTCTTTTTGTCTGGAAAATCCTTTTTCTGTGGAGGCCGGGGGCCTTCGCCTGAGGTTCCCGGAGATTTCCTGTTACTTCCTTTGTCTACACTATCCCCATTAGTAAAATAAAAAATAGTGGTAGGGGATCCTAGGTTTAAGTTGGCCGTTTTCATATAGTAGGGATTTTTTAATAGTTGGTTTATAACCTCATCTGTCTAAAACCATGCCAACAGAGATTTTTTGGCAAATAAGTATTTTTTGTAGCAAAAGGTAAGGTTTTTGCGTCTAGAAAAATAGAGTAACAAACCAACATTATTTACCATGATTAAACTATTACCCTATGTGATTTCGGTCCTTGGGCTGATTTATTTTGCATGCAGTGCATGGGAAGATGAGCCTGAGTACCTTCCGAGTTTGGCCTACAGCAAATGGAAAGTAGATGGGGTAGGGCCCAGTTCTGACGGCGAAAAAACCCCCTCCAAAACCAATTATCAACTCGAGTTTATCAACGATTCCACATTTACCCTAAACCTCGACATAAATAAAGTGATAGGAAGGTATAGTGCAACTCCTTATGGGGAGTTGTCGTTTTATAAGATCATGAAAAACAAGGATTGCTGTGACAGTCAATATGCATTGAAGCTGGAGGAAATCCTTAAAAGTGCTCACAGGTATAGAATTTCGGAAGGCGGAATTACCCTCATGGGAAATGGAGAGATTTACCTTAAAAACCAACAACAATGATTACTACCAAACTACTTTATAAAAGCGCTGTTTTTTTCATGGCATCCTCACTAATATTGATTGGGGGATGCCGGGACGATGACCCTACACCTGTACCTGATTCATTTTCCTTGGTATTTGATTTTGAAGGTAGCCCCCAGGGATGGACTGGGGATTTTGCAGATCTTCCTGTTGATGGTCAGGATATATTTGAATTGGAAGTTTCCCACGGTCCTTTACCCGAGGAGTTGGATTTGGAAGAAAATGCGCTGCGTATTCAGGGTCATAACAGAAGCGATGACCTTTTTATGTTTTTCAAAAGGCAAGTTGACGACCTGTTGCCATCCACTGCTTATTCCCTGGTGTTTGAAATAGAATTGGCAAGTCAGTACCCAGAGGAATCTGTAGGTATAGGGGGTAGTCCTGGTGCCTCTGTGTTTCTTAAAGCTGGTGCTACTCTTGAAGAGCCCGAAACAGTCGTGGAAGAAGGTGGAATTAGGGATTACCTGAGGATGAACATCGACAAGGGCAACCAGTCCCAGGACGGCTCGGATATGTATGGATTGGGTACCATAGGTATATCTGGAGAAGAATTCAGGTATGAGCTCATAAATCGGAACAACCAAGATAGGCCCTTCACTGTGACCAGTAGCCCTGAGGGTACCCTCTGGTTGGTAGTTGGGACTGATTCAGGGTTTGAGGGACTCACCGAGCTGTATTATAATCGGATAACCGTAACTTTCACCCAACAATAGGGTTCTATAATTATGCCATTATGCCACAAATCAAATTGACCAGCTTTTCGGGTTTTTGCTTAAGATGTACCGTCCTGATCTTCGTTCTGGGTCTTGGAACCTTTTGTTCCCCTGGGGAAGAAAATCCCATCTCTTGCGTGGAAACCCCCGATATCAATACTGAATTGTTCCAGGCAAATGCCGATTGGGTAGACATTAGCAATGTGGAATTGTTGACCAACTGCTTGGATATCCAGTTTAGCTATAACGGCTGCACTGAAAACGCTGACTTTTTCTTGGTTTTTTCAGATAGAGTCATAGATACCTTCCCTGCCGGCCGATCAAGTAGGCTACACCTCACGCAGGATGGGGATTGTAATAATACCTATGTAGGGAACCTACAAGTGGACCTAAGGAACATTAGGATTCCCGATACTGACAGGGTTAGTATAAACCTGGAAGGATGGAGTGACCCCATCCTTTATGTTTATTCCCAGAATTAATTCCCTTTTGTAATTTGACGCATAAGGTTAAAAAACCCCTTCTTTCTGGGTGAATTTATCCCCCAGTCAACAGGTACGCTTTGATAGCCATCTTGGAATGATTCTCCATCCATCCGGTAATCAAAGAAACCCCAAGAAGCATAAGCACTAACGGCAGCGATGAAATTGTTCCAATCTTTGTCGAAATCAAAATGGTCGTCTTCGTTAAATAAAATTGGCATAGGAGTGTATCCTTCCACCGCCCTTGTTTCTTCCACCATTTCAACAATCCGGTTTGGGTCGCCTACCCCATTTCCATGCACTAGTAAGAAATCAGCAGTCTTCACCACGTTTGGAAGGGGAACGAAATTCCCGCCATAACTTGTGCTGACATAAAAACGATAACCGTCTTTTTCCTTATTTTTTGCCCTTTCAATCAATTCGTGTACCCTTTTGGGTTTAAGGATTTCATGCACGTAAGCTCCGACATTTGACTCATTGTTGATTTCTATAAGGATATTTCGGTATTTCTTCTCATGCAGCCAATCCATAACGTTATCCACCCCTTTGATTACTGCTGCCTCGTCCTTTACCCTTTGGTCTTGGCCGAAGTAGTAGATGCCTACGATGGGTACCATACCCAACT
This sequence comes from Pleomorphovibrio marinus, assembly GCF_003347495.1. Classification (GTDB taxonomy): domain Bacteria; phylum Bacteroidota; class Bacteroidia; order Cytophagales; family Cyclobacteriaceae; genus Pleomorphovibrio; species Pleomorphovibrio marinus. The sequence goes on along the minus strand of NZ_QCXY01000005.1, from coordinate 62,071 downwards.
GATCGGCCTTGTCCAATATTTTCTCTAGTCTAGCCATAAAGGCAGGGACAAGCTCTCCATCTTCATCTATGGCGGAATTGTGCCAAGGTTGTGACTTTGAATAACCAAAAGGGCTTCCACCTTGAAGGTTGATGGTAAAGGAAAGCATTCCGTAACTCAACCAATTCTCCATGTTATCCAAGAATTCCTGCGTGTTCCGGTCTGGATCCCATTCCCCAGTATCCGGGTATTCCCAGTTTTTTACTGTTTCTGGATTCATGTCATTGAATATTCCCTGAACCATTCTTGAGTTCATCAATAGTCCTTCAATCTTATGGCCCTTCCATGTCCTTCCCTCATAGGTGGGTTTTCCGTTTATGTAGAATTTTTCTCCTTTAATTTCCACATGGGTGTTTCGTTCTTGGGCTATTGAAGGGCTTGTAAATCCGATCAAAAGGGCTATCAGAATAATAAGGTTATTTTTCATATGATTATAATTTTTTTTTTTAAAGGCCATATGGAATCTCGCAGTCTATAATCATCCCAGTGTGTGACGTGCACGTCATGCCCTGACTGCCGTCAGGACAGGCTCGATTTCATATAATAAGTTTCTTTGGTAAATGTATACGGTATACAAAATTAATCTAATCTTCCATAAAAACAACTCCCGACTGAATTTATCTCAACTTTTTGATAAATCCAGGCGGGAGTAAGGTCAGGTTATGAGCACTTTTAATTAAACAGTGTCTGGATCAGGATGTTGGTATCCTGTCCTGTAGTTTCTCTTCAGCATATTGGTGGCCTCCTCGTCGTCTATTACCACTCTATTTTGTGGGTCATACCGCAAGGGCCTGCCCAGTTCCATGGACATGTTTGCCAAAATACAGCTTGCAGTGGAAATATGGCCTTCTTCTACATCTGCAATTGGCCTGCCCCCATCTTCTATTGCTTTTAAAAAATCTACCATTTGTCTTCTGGTAGCGGGTGCTGCATGAAGTTCCATGCCATCTTCGTCCAAGTCCTCAGGGTATTTTTCCTTTTCGTACATGGTCTCTTGCATGATTTTTTCCCCGTCTTTGTGTTGGGGGATAAACTCGTACTTCATTACCGATGCTTTGAGAGTCCCTTTATCCCCATAGATTTTATATGCCCATGGATATTCCGGATCCTGTGGTGTTCCCCAGGATCTGTGGTTCCATACGCAGTCCAGCCCATCGTATTCAAAAGTGGCGGTTTGTGTATCTGCTATGGTGGCCCTGCTATCTTTTTGCACATAAATACCCCCAGTCGCATATACACTATTGGGCCATCCTAAACCCAGAGTCCACCTTACTGCATCAAACATATGCACGCACATGTCACCGGTAATACCGTTACTGTATTCCATCATTGCCCTCCACCATCTTCGATGCGGCAGTCCAATAAAAGGTAGCATAGGGGCTGGACCTGTCCATTTTTCGTAATCAAAGAAGTCTGGAACAGGTTGCTCTGGGGGATTGGCATCTGCCCTCATGTGGTAATAACAGCACATTTCGGCATGGGAAACCTTACCCAAAAGTCCTGCGTCCATTACTTTCTTTTTGGCATCCACTAAATGCGGGGTACTTCTACGCTGTGTGCCTATCTGTACCACCCTGTCATATTTTCTTGCCGCTGCAAGGATGGCTTCTCCCTCAATCACATCCACACTTATGGGTTTTTGAAGATATACATGTGCCCCGGCCTTGATGGCATCTATAGCATGTAGGGCATGCCAATGGTCCGGGCTGCCTACCAAGATGATATCAAACTTGTTTTCGGACAGCATCTTCTTGTAATCTGCATATTTTTTGGGTGTTTTGCCTGATTCCTGTCGCTGGCTGACCAAATTGGCAGCTTCATCCAACATGTTTTTATCAGGGTCAGCAAGTGCCACCACATCTACTGGAGCCACTTGGATAAGTCGAAAAAGATCACTTTTGCCGTACCATCCGGAGCCAATCAACCCTACCTTGTAGGGATCTTTCCTATCCATCCACTCCATACCATGGGCACCAAAAGCGGTAAGGGCAAGCATAGCTGTGCTTCCTTTGATAAAATGTCTTCGGTTAAGATTCATTTGAATAAAGGGTTTATTTCTGTTTATTGAATATTTGGGAACTTTTGAAATTTCAATTTATGAAAAAAAACAGGTTATCCATGGTTTTATCCTTTTTCTAATGACTTTTGGTGGTTTTTTCTTTTAAACGGCTGCCACATCTATTAATTTACGAATCCTTTAGGAGTGTAAACCCAATCAATAATGAACCGAATCTCAATAGTTACCTGCTTAATTTGTTTTTTCCTGAATCCCTTACTTATTCTTGGACAGGATGATTCCTTTTTGCAGCCTGCTGAACTTATTTCATTACCAAGTTCAATAGATATTTATAAGCCGGAATCTCGGGAGTTTACGGGAATATCCAGTTTGGCTGTCACAGAAAAGGGCCATGTATGGGCAGTTTGGTACACTGGTATAACCCCCGATGAAGACCATAACAATTATGTGGTGCTTGCCCATAGTGAAGATGGGGGGCAGGAGTGGAAAGAAGTAATGGCAATAGACCCCGATGGAGATGGGCCTGTACGTGCCTTCGACCCGGAGATTTGGTTGGATCCAGATGGTAAGCTTTGGGTATTTTGGGCACAGACTATAGGTAAAGACGGCACAGTGGCAGGTGTTTGGGCCATTACTGCTGAAAACCCCTCCACGGGAAGCCCAACATGGTCTGCCCCAAAGCGATTGACTGACGGGGTAATGATGTGTAAACCTACCGTATTAAGTACAGGTGAATGGGTTCTGCCTTCCTCTACCTGGAGAAAAACAGACAACAGTGCCAAGATGGTGGTATCCACGGACAAGGGAGCAACTTGGCAGGTGAGGGGAGCCGTGCATGTGCCTGAGGAAAACAGGGTATTTGATGAACACATCATTGTAGAGAAGAAGGACGGTACCTTGTGGATGTTGCTTAGAACCAATTATGGAATAGGGGAAAGTTTTTCCTCAGACAGGGGCCAAACCTGGTCATCCCTTCAGGCTAGTCCTTTTGAGCATCCCAGTGCAAGGTTTTTTATCACCCGATTGCAGTCTGAAAACCTACTTTTAATCAAACACGGTCCTAAAACTGTAAAAACAGGAAGATCCCACCTAATGGCCTTTATCTCCCTGGACGATGGGGAAACATGGTCACGGGGCTTACTGCTTGACGAACGTCCGGGTGTTTCTTATCCAGATGGACAGCAGCACAAAGATGGGGACTTCTTCCTTACCTATGATTTTGACAGGAGAGAGTCACAGGAAATTTTGATGACTACATTTAGTGAAGAGGATGTGCTGGCCAATGATTATGACAATCGTCTCTTTAGGGTGTTTGAAAACAGGAAAGTAATAGGAAAAGGGGGGGAGCAATGAGGGATGTCCATTTCTATACACGACTTGCCTTGATATGGTTATTGGTTGGAATAACTGGAATTCCTATGGCAGCAGGACAGGATTCAGGCCCTTGGAAGAGGCATGTCATTGACGACAGTTCTCTGGGCTCGGATGGTACCAAACTTGCCGATGTGAATCAAAATGGACACATGGATATTGTGGTTGGCTGGGAAGAGGGCGGAGTGACCAGGCTCTACTTTAACCCCGGCAAGGTAGAAGAAACTTGGGAATATGTGGAGGTGCCTTCCCCAGATGTGGAAGATGCATTTGCGGTAGATTTGGATGGTGACGGTTTTATGGACTTGGTTACCTTTTCTGAAGGTGAACACCAGCGTATTACAGTACACTGGGCACCCTCCGATAGCCTTGCCTACAGGGATTCCCGCAGGTGGGTTAGCGAGGATATTCCCGTTACGGTGAAAATGACCAAGTGGATGTTTGGAAGGGCGGTGGACATAGATGGCCAAAATGGCGTGGACCTGATAGTGGGCTCAAAAAACCCGAATGGAAGGCTGGGCTGGCTGGAGTCTCCAGAAAACCCCAGAGACCTTTCTGCCTGGAATTATCATCACCTTTCCGATGCTGGTTGGATCATGTCTATAGAATGGATGGACATGGATAAGGATGGCATACAGGATATCTTGATTACCGATAGGTATGGAGAACTTTCTGGTCTTAGGTGGCTGAAAAACCCAGGGCAAGGGGAAGGGCTGTCTCAACCATGGGAAAACCACTTTATCGGGTTGAGGGAGGGAGAACCCATGTTTTTGGGACTTGCCGATATTCCTCCCCTAAATGGCTCAGGACTGCCTGGCATCATTGTGCCGGATTTGACCAATGGATGGGAAATTTTTGTTTTTGAGGGCGACACCTGGACTAGTCAGTTGCTCCCCTACCCAAGCATAAGTGGTACCAGGGGAAAATCAGTAGCAGTGGCAGATATCCGCCTAACCGGAGAATGGGATCTTTTGGCTTCTTTTGAAGGTGCCAAGGACCAATCAGGAGTAATAGGCATGGGGGATTTTCTGGCCGATAAGCCTTTCCTTATGGACATAAGTGGTAAGGAGGGGGTGAAATATGATTTCATCGTACTTATTGATATGGATGGGGATGGGGATTTGGACATACTTACCTGTGAGGAAACCGGTTATGATGGAAGCAAGAGTGGTTTGGGGGTAATTTGGTACGAAAACCCTGCTAGGTAAGAATTAAAAAAGCTAGATAAGCAAGGGTACTTTTGGGAATCTACATAGTAGTAAGGGATAAGAAATAGAGGATAACAGCAATTCTTCAGGAAAATGACCACTTGCTTTTGGAAAGGGTCGAGTAGGAATAGCAGGGACAATTTTCTACATCTGAAAAATTGATTATGGAAAAAATGAAATCGAGTAGGAGGAGTACCTTACAAGGAAGGATGCCCCCAGATAGCTATTGGGGTAGGCTAACCTTCCTGACGGCAGTCAGGTCTGTTCTCTAAAAAAGCAATTAAAAACACATGAAATGCCCATGAGAAAGTATTCTCACACAGGGGGATGATTAATCTGGGCATTCCATCTGACCGCTGAAAAAAAAATTTTAAACAGATGAAATCGAGCCTGCCTGGACGGCAGTCAGGCATGACGAAGACGACACACAGAGGGATGATTATCGTAGCGAGATTCCATATTGCCTATAAAAAGCAAATTATAATCCTATGAAAAATGAAGTTTATATAGTGGCGAGTGGGGATTCCAGGCTCTCTGCAAACCGGACCTGCTGGGAAACCCAAAAGGCTATGGAGGCGGACTTGGAGAAAGTGCTCCTCAAAATGGGATATGAGCCTGTAAGGGCACATGTGGTGGATGAGAAGAAGGGCCATGGTTTTATTGATTCCCAAAAAATGGGCATAGAGGTATTCAAAAAACTGGATGCCCAAAAACCTATAATAGTAGCAGAGAGTGTTTGGCAATACACCCATCATGTTTTGGCAGGCCTAAGCACCCACCAGGGTCCAATACTCACCCTAGCAAATTGGAGTGGGCAATGGCCCGGACTGGTAGGTATGTTGAACCTGAACGGATCCCTCACTAAGGCAGGAGTGGATTATTCTACCCTTTGGAGCAAGGATTTTGGAGACGAGTTTTTCGCTCAGGCATTAAAGGAATGGTTTTCTTCGGGTAGGATCAATCATAATCTTAGTCACGTAAAGGATTTCGATCCCGGCAAAATTGACTCTTCCGCATTGGATCTGGGCAAAGGCTTTGCCAAGGATTTTCGTTCTGAGAAAGCAATTATGGGTGTTTTCGATGAGGGGTGTATGGGCATGTTCAATGCTATTATACCTGACCATTTATTGCATCCTACCGGTGTATTTAAGGAAAGGTTGAGCCAATCCACCTTATTTGCTGCTATGCAAGAAGTGGAAGACAGGGAAGCGGAGGATATCCTCTCTTGGTTGCTAGAAAAGGGGATGCAGTTTGACTGGGGCCAGGATCCGGCTTCAGAACTCACCAGGGAGCAGACTCTGGAGCAGTGCAAAATGTATATTGCGGCCCTGAGACTTGCGGATTCCTTCGGGTGTGACACCATTGGTATTCAGTATCAATTGGGACTCAAGGACCTCACTGTAGCCAGTGACCTTGCCGAAGGACTGCTAAATAATACAGATAGACCCCCTGTAAAAAACAGTGCAGGTGCCGTTGTTTATCCAGAGAGGGCTTTACCACATTTCAATGAAGTGGATGAATGTGCAGGTCTGGATAGCCTTCTTACTTATAAGTTATGGGAAAAACTAGGCATGTTGGGGGACAATACCCTACATGACCTGAGGTGGGGGGAGCATTATAGCGGAAATGGTGTAGATGATTTTATTTGGGTGTTGCTTATTTCAGGTGCTGCACCACCATCGCACTTTATCGGTGGATACCGGGGTGCAAGGAGTGAACGCCAACCTCCCATGTATTTCCAAAAAGGAGGAGGTAGCCTTAAAGGGGTAAGCAGGCCGGGAAGTATTGTTTGGAGCCGTGTTTTCATCATGAACGGACAGTTGCATTGTGATCTGGGTGTAGGAGAAGTAGTAGACTTACCGGAAGAAGAAACCCAAAGGAGGTGGCAGGCAACCACACCTGCCTGGCCCATCATGCATGCAAAGTTGGAAGGTGTAAGCAGGGATCAGATGATGGCTAGGCACAAGGCCAACCATATACAAGTGGTATATGCAAATGACAAAGAATCGGCCTTTTTTGCCTGTCAGGCAAAGGCGGCTGTAATGGACGAATTGGGAATTAAAGTTTCATTCTGTGGGATATAGCAAGTATATTCTTTTGCAAAGACTGGGTGCAATCCTGCTGACAGGTTGTTTTATACTTGCTGTGGTGGGTTGTAGCAGAAGCCCTAAGGTGCTGAGTCAAAAAGATGACACCAATGATATTACGGGGAATTTCTATCTTCCTGCGAAGGCTAATCCCGGAGATCCCGGACTGCTATTTGCCGAATTACTATACCCATTGGATGACAAGCCTACTCCTCAGTGTCATGCTTCCACTATTGTGGAAACGGACCGGGGACTTGCAGTGGCCTTTTTTGCCGGCACTCATGAAAAACACCCCGACGTAGGGATATGGTTTTCCAGGATGGAGAACAACACATGGTCTCGACCAATTGAAGTAGCCAATGGGGTAATGGATGAAGAAACACGATATCCCTGTTGGAACCCCGTGCTTTTCCAGCCCAGCACAGGACCTTTAATGCTTTTCTATAAGGTCGGTCCCAGTCCTATGGAATGGTGGGGAATGCTTATGACCTCCACGGATGGAGGCCAGACCTGGTCGGAGCCCCGTAAGCTGGGAGAGGATCCAACCATAGGGCATCTCTTAGGTCCCATAAAGAACAAACCTGTGGAATTGGCAAATGGGATCTTAATTAGCCCCTCCAGCACGGAAGAAGTGGGAGAAGAGACGCTTTGGAGGGTGCATTTTGAAATCAGCAAGGATATGGGAGAAACCTGGGAAGTGATAGGGCCTATCAATGATGGAGAAGAATTTGATGCCATTCAACCCAGTATTTTGGTGCATGATCCACAAAGACTTCAGATTCTTTGCCGTACACGTGAGAATGTAATTGCCACCAGTTTCTCCGAAGATGCAGGCCGAACCTGGTCAGATTTGAAAGGGACGGAACTTCCCAATCCCAATTCTGGCACGGATGCGGTTACCCTGACGGATGGAAGACATTTATTGGTCTATAACCACAGCACTAAGGAAGGGGAAGAACCAAAGGGAAGAAACCTTCTCAACTTGGCCATTTCAGCCGATGGGGAGGAGTGGCTACCTGTAATGACCCTAGAAGACGAGCCTATCCGTGCCGGGTATGCCTACCCAGCAATCATCCAATCCAGGGATGGTCTGGTACATATCACCTATACCTATAACAGAGAATCTATCAAGTACATGTTGGTTGACCCCTCCGTATTTGACTAATCCCAAAAATGAAGAAAAATGTCTAAAATTAAAGATAAACCTTTACGCGGAATTATACCGCCTTTGGTCACTCCCTTAAAGGATGATCAACATCTGGATCTCAGTTCGCTTGAAAACTTGGTAAACCACCTGTTGGGGGGTGGGGTACACGGTTTGTTTATTTTAGGGACTACTGGGGAATGTACCAGTCTTTCTTATGCGATAAGAAAAATGATGATCAAAGAAGTCTGTGATCTGGTGAATGGAAAGATCCCCGTGCTTGTGGGGATTTCGGACACAGCACCGGAAGAGAGTTTGCTTTTGGCAAAATATGCCGCTGAACATGGAGCGGCAGCTACTGTATTGGCACCACCTTCTTATTTTGGGTTGGCACAAGCCGAACTTGTGACCTATTTCAAGCAGTTGGCAGATGCAAGCCCGCTGCCTATGTTTGTCTACAATATGCCCTCACACACCAAGACGATGATCAGCATAGAAACGGCCAAAGCAGTCTCCGACCATACCAATATTATTGGTTTTAAGGACAGCTCTGCCAATGGTACCTATTTTAACGGGCTAATCCATGCATTTAAGAGCCGGAAGGAGTTCACCCTTCTTATGGGGCCAGAAGAAATGATGGCCCAGGCGGTGATTATGGGAGGGCATGGTGGCATCAGTGGTGGTGCCAATATGTTTCCGAAATTATACGTAAAACTATACGAGGCAGCCAAAAGTGGGAACTTGGAGCAGGTAGTTATATTGCAACAAAAGGTGATGGAAATATCTGAGAAAATCTATGCCTTGGGCACATATGGGTCTAGTTATTTAAAAGGCCTAAAAGGTGCCCTGTCCCTTCTCGGGCTTTGCCCAAACTTTTTGGCTAGCCCCTACCAGGCATTTGGCAAAGAGGCTATGAATACATTAAAACAAAATTTGGAATCCATAGCCGGGATCCCGGCATAATCCTGAAGATCCGAATCATTCATGCAGTTACCAATAATCGATCTCGTCGTTTTTTTAATTTATATGTTGGCCATTGTACTTTTTGGTGCCTCCTTTTACTTCAAGAAAAGATCCGCCGATGATTATATCAGGGGAGGAGGGAGGTTACCCTCTTGGGCAATAGGGATGTCGATTTTCGCCACCTTCGTAAGCAGCATAAGTTTTCTTGCCTTGCCCGGAAGCGCGTATTTATCCAATTGGAACGGTTTTGTCTTTAGCCTTTCCATACCTGTCGCGGCCATCCTGGCAGTGAAGTTCTTTGTACCCCTCTATAGAGGTATAAAAAACCCTTCTGCTTACTACTATCTCGAAACCAAGTTTGGATCCTGGGCGAGGACTTATGCCTCTATTTGCTACCTGCTGACCCAATTGGCAAGGATGGGGGCTATTCTATATCTGCTTGCTTTGCCTATGAATGCCTTGTTTGGATGGAGTATTCCTCTGATTATCCTTGTAACGGGAGTAAGTGTACTGGTGTATGCCATCCTGGGTGGTTTTGAAGCTGTGATTTGGACCGATGCGGTACAGGGAATCATCCTTATTACCGGTGCATTGACCTGTGCCCTAATACTTGTGTTTTCCATGCCCGAAGGGCCGATGCAGATGGTGGAAATTGCAAAACAAGATCAGAAGTTCAGTTTGGGCAGTTTTGGGATTAGCCTTTCTGAGGCCACTTTTTGGGTGATCCTTGTTTATGGGTTGTTTATCAACCTCCAAAATTTCGGGGTGGATCAAAACTACGTTCAACGTTATCTGAGTGCAAAGAATGACAAGGAAGCTGTGAAGAGTACCCTGTTGGGTAGCTTGTTATACGTTCCTGTTTCTTTGTTGTTTTTCTTTATAGGTACTGCCCTGTATGCTTATTATCAAGCCATGCCTGGGCTTTTGCCGGAGGCCCTTTCTAGCATCGAGGAGGCGGACAAAATTTTTCCATATTTCATTGTGAATGGCCTTCCCACGGGGATGACAGGTTTATTGATAGCCTCGATTTTTGCCGCTGGAATGAGTACAATAAGTACAAGCATCAACAGTTCGGCCACTATACTTCTGACTGACCATGTGAAAAAATACCTAAGACCAAATCTATCCGGAAAGGGTGAAATGAAGGTGTTGTTTTTGGCGTCCTTCTTTATGGGGGCACTCAGCATAGTGGTGGCCTTGGCCTTTAGCGGAGTCACTAGTGCCCTGGACGCATGGTGGGCGCTGTCTGCCATCTTTAGTGGGGGGATTTTGGGTTTGTTTCTTTTGGGGTATGTTGGAAGGAACATCAGGAGAAAATTCGCCGCAATAGGGGTGATCCTGGGAGTATTGGTCATTGCTTGGATGAGCCTTTCCCCGAGTCTTGCCGAAGAGCAGAGCTGGAGCAGCCCCTTTCATACTAATTTGACTATCGTGTTTGGCACCTTGGTGATCTTTCTTACGGGATTTCTACTGTCTGCTTTGTATCATCATAGAAATGGGAAAAAGTAATTCATTAGCTTCTAAAGGTTTGGGGCATAAGGGTGGGTTGTTAGAAAGTTAAGTGTTTTAAGTGCTCATTTTGACATAATTATCCCACCATAAGCAGGCAAATCGACGAGTATCGAATAGGGACTTTCCTCGTAGTCAGATTCCTCCGGATGTACTACCACTAGATTTACCTTAGAGAAATCCTTATCATAGCCTTGCCAGCCACTGTTAAAGCGTACTTCTAAGGGCTCTTTTTGACCTATGCCTATCCTATATCCCTCATGTTTATGATGGGAGAAATTGAGTATTACGGTGGTGGGGTTTTCCTTGTGCTCATGGTGTATCCGCTGATAGGCAATCACCAGGTTTTCTTGGTTAAAATGGATGACCATGGTGTCATTTCCCTGAAGGCCTATACAGAATTGTTCATCCCCTTTTCTCAGACGAATTAGGTCCATATATAATTGGGTGATACCTTCCATACTTGCTACTCTTCCCCAATCAATAATTTGGTCATCAGAGAAATATTTGAATGCCAAAAATTCCTGACCTTGAAAAATCATGGGTATGCCTGGCGAGGTAAAGAGCAATAAAGCCCCCAAAGTGCTTTTTTTCTTGGCAAACTCCCCTTCTGCATCGCCGGGGGAGATTTCTTCCGGAAGCCTCGTAGAACCATTTGCCACTGAATCATGGGATTCTGTGAAGATCACCCGTTGAAAAGCATCGTTGTTGAACCTTTGGAGTAGGCTTTCCACCACCTCTTGGAGATTTCTGTGCCTGTCCGTAACTTCCTTCAAAACACGCTTAATGGAATGCTCAAACCCAGGGCCCCATTGGGTGTGAAATCCCAGGCCATTGGTGTCAATAGGTGAAGTGACCCGGGAGTCAAACTTGAGGTCTTCGGCAATAAGGATTTTATGGGGATGTTTTTCACGCAATTCTTTATTTAGCATCTGCAAAAACTGATATCCTTCCTGGATTTCCTGTTTATCTTTTAGGGTGCCCCCCTCTAAATAACGGATAAATGCGGTAGCATCATACCGTAATCCGTCACAATGATAGACTTCCAGCCACATGAAAGCATTGTCTCTCAGGTAATTGCAAACCTCCTGTCTTCCGTAGTCCGGTCTGTTTTCCCCCCAAGGTGTTTTAGATAGGTGGTTGTTATAAAAATATATTCCTCCTTTGCCGTTTTCATGCCATCCGTCAAACTGCCACAAGTCCAAATCCCCTGGGCCAAAGTGGTTAAAGATAACATCCATGATGACAGCTATGCCTCTTTTGTGGGCTTCGTTGACAAAATAAACTAGCCCTTCCGGCCCTCCGTAGTCGGTTTCGATAGCAAAAGGACAAGCAGGGTTGTATCCCCAAGACTTATTGCCTTCAAATTCCATCACCGGCATGATTTCTATGGCATTGATGCCCAAGGATACCAGGTGATCCAGCTTTTCCGCTGCAGCATAAAAATCCCCTACTTCCTTATTTTCAGGCCTATTAAAAGTACCTATGTGCAATTCATAAATGACCAACTTGTTAAAATCCGGCATGGAGAAATCCTTGTCCTCCCAGTCGGGACTATGCTGGTAGATGACGGAGTTGCCACTGCTGTGTTGCATTTTCCTGGCATAAGGGTCATTTTTTACCAGTTTTTGGTCTCCATTTATGATTACATATTTGTATTCATCTCCATCTTTGGCATCAGGGAGAAAGGTTGCCCAATAGCCATTTTCCTCGTGGCTGAGGGGGTGCTTTTCCTGGTTCCAATCGTTGAAACTACCGGTCACGAATACCTGATCGGCGTTTGGAGCCCAAACCCGAAAAGTTACTCCTTTTTTTTCGGAAGGGATACTTCCCATCCCCGCTGAGGGTTTTATTTGGTCTTGCATGTAATAGGGTATAGGGTAAAATATACCCATCAGCAAATTTGATACCCTTTATGCCTATTAAAGTTAAAAATTGAAAGGAAAGCAAGTTACTTGTCCATCGTCATGGATTGCTTTTTAATGGATTTATTGGTAAAAATCAGTACGGCTATGATAATAAGTAGGATAAATAGCACCGCATATTCAAACTGCAACCATATGTCTGACCTGGCTTTTATTTCAAAAGTTTTATCCGTTAGTTTTTCACCTTCTTGAATCTGAATGAGGGATAATTCCCTTAAGTCGTTAAACACCCGCTCAAAGTCAGCATTAAATCTTTGTATGGAAGTTTCATACCCCTGTGCACCCTCCTGCACATCCTTAAAATAACTTTCGATTTCCAGTCTTTCTTCTACCAATTCTTTAAATTCCATCAGGTATTCAGCTTCCTTGGGAGTAAGGTGGGTTTGCTCGAAGTCCCCAATAATGGCAAGGATTTGATTATGGTATTCGATAACCTCACTTTGGATTTCCAGATATTCCTTCATGGAACTGGTTTGAGTAACCAAAATGCGCATCCTAAAAAGCATTTCCGAGATTCTAAAGATATGGTCCTGGACCACCAATCTATCTTCATATACCGAAACAAAAGAAGCCTCGAGTTCATCCACATTTTTTTTATCAATAAGACTTTTGATAAAAATCAAAAACAAAATCGCACTTAGGGCTATGGCAATTTTAACTTTAAACTTGATGAACTTGTTGTTTTTCATAACCGCCTCCTTGAATTTGCTGCTTAACTTACATTTGTCTAATGTACAAAAATTCGGGAATTAAAACTGGAACCAGCTTGAAAGAGTGTTTTCTCATTTTATTTTCGAAACCTCTCCTGAAGTCTTTTAGGTTTCGGATATAAATTATTCCCTACTTTCTTATGGCCGGGCAGGAAGGCTCAATGTGAACTTACTTCCTTTACCCAATTGGCTTTGGGCACGGATTTCACCTTGGTTGGAGACCACGAAGTCCCTGACAAGTAGCAGTCCCAATCCAGTGCCCTTTTCACCGGCCGTTCCGTATTTTTTGTTTGAAACGTTCATTTTGAAAAGGTTATTCAGTTCGGGTTGATCCATGCCAATACCCGAATCTTCCACGGTGATTTCCCAATATGAATCGGCCTTTTTAGAAGCGGAAACAGTAATTTTCCCTCCATCGGGGGTAAATTTAAGGGCATTATGAACCAGGTTCCTAAGGATCAGGTTTAACTGGTCTTTATCTACCATACAGCAAATGGATTGGGTGACTTCATTTTGGAGGAGTACGTTTTTCGCATCTGCCTGGCTTTGGTACAACTCGATAATCTCCGAAATTACCGGGTTTATGGTTATTGGCTCAGGGTGGGCAGTGATTCCTTTCATCTGGCCCTTGGCCCAATGCAACAGGTTGATTAGGGTAAAATGAACCTGCTCTACCTCGTGTTTCAGCTTATGGGTAACAAGGTTAAACTCTTCTTGGGATAGATTTTCGTCCAGTGAATATTGCATCAGTCCTTTTAGGGAATTGATGGGGCTTCGAAGGTCATGGCTCACGATCGAAAAAAGCTTGTCCTTGGTTTTATTGGTTTCGTCAAGATCCTTGGCGATTTTTTCTATTTCCTCTTTTTGTAGGGTAATTTCCCTGTTAAGTTTTTCCAATTCCGCTTTTTGTTGGGTTACCAGGTTTCTTGCTTTCCTTTGCTTTCGCGTGGACCTGATGGCAATAAAAAGAGCCAGCAACAAAAATAAGGAAAGTAGGATTACACTGTTTCTGGTGATTTTAGCCCACTCCTTTTCCCTTTCCAACTCCTGTTCTCTTTGTTGCTGGACAAGGCTATCCCTTAATTTGTCGAATTCGTATTTTGTCGCTAGCTCCTTTGCCACGCTTTCGGATTCTAGGCTGTAGATACTGTCAGAATAGGCTTTGTACTGACGATGGTGATAAAGTGCGGTAAGGCCATTTTCTAGTTTCTCAAAAATATCACTGAGTAAGGAGTGGCCCTTGGCGATGTTTGTTTTGATACCACTATTTTCGGCAATTTCTAGTGCTTTTTGGGTTTTTTTTAAGGCCTCTTGGTAATTTTCCTTCCTGAAATAGGCCTCTCCTAATCCTAATAGGTCATAACTGATACCTACCATATCACCCATTTCCTCGTCTACCGACCAAGCCTCTTCGAAATTTTCTATGGCCCGATCAAATTCCCCTTTTTGTATTTGGATGTCTCCAATATTATAATGACTTACTGAAATCATTTGTTTATCGTTCACTTCCCTGCCCAATTGAAGACTTTCAGTGTAATAGTCAAGAGCTTCTTCCAATTCTCCCAGGTTCTTCTTAACCAAAGCAATATTACTGTAGGTAGATGCCAAACCGGTTTTATCCTCCAACTCACCCCGGATCGCCAAAGCCCTTTCCAAATACTGCAATGCCCTATCATAGGCCTCCATTTCCGTGAATACCAGTCCGAGGTTGTTTAGAGTACTTGGTATTTCAGCCTGGAAGCCCTCGTCCTCTTTGATCTTAAGTGCATCCAAATAATGCTCCACCGCATCATCGTAAAGGCCTTGGTCAAAAAAATTCAAGCCCATACTGTGTAGTATGCGTGCCTTGCCGAATTGATAATTGGATTGGTCAGCCGTTTGAAGGCCCCTGTTTAGGTGCAATAGGGCATTGGAATAATTCCCCATCTTGTTATAATAACCACCTATGTTATAAAAAGCATCGGCAACCCCTTCCTCATATCCGATTGCCTCACTGATTTCTAGGGCCCGTTGACCATAAATGAAGGTTGAATCAGGGTAGCGGTTATAGCTAGAAGTAGCTAGTGCATTCAACACATCTGCATATTCTCTGGATAAACGGGACTTATCCACGGACTCCATCCGTAAAAGGGTATTTCTGAGACTGTCTATTTGTGAAGTCGTGTCAGATTGAGAAAAACCCAAGTTCGAAAAAAGTAAAAATATCAAAAAAACACCTCTTGCCAATTTTTCTAACAAGTTATTGGCCCTTTCAGACCATCTTAAAATTTTGGAAAGTAATAAAATCATTAACGTGAAACAGATAGTTTTCCATTATTTCCCGCCTCATCGAATGTTAGATTTAACTTTAGTATTGTACCCTTGAGTTTCCATAAATTTAATGAATACAAGCTATATCCTCCTTTTCTTAGCCTTAGCAAGCTAAAGATTTACTTTAATTTTTCAAATATTTGTAATAAATCCTTTACGAATGGCTTGGCCATATTCCAATTGAAGATTTAATAGGAAAGAGGAAACTGCAATTGCTATTACCAAGTACCTTCTTTCATGGTAATTCAACACCATATTTGACCATAAATTTTAAAATAAATGTAGTTATTATTTATGAATTTTGGAATTTTATTTGCCGAAGCCTAGCTTTTATTTTTAGTTTTTGTTTTTTATTTCTTTTCTGTATTTCCTAATTCCACATTGAATAAGTCTTCAGCCCTCCAATTTACCCAAGTAATAACGCCTTTTATACTTTTTAAGTGTTTTAAATCTTGTAAAGGATAATTCTGATTAGGACAATATTTCGCAATTATTCTTCACAATTGAGCAAAATTTTGCCGATATGAGCGGAAGATTCCATCAAGGCATGGGCATCTGCGGCCTGGGCAAGTGGAAACACTTTGTGGATGACCGGTTTTATTTTGTCAGGGAAAAAGGGCCAAATTTCCGCCATAAGGGCTTTAGCGATTTTGGCCTTATAAGCTGAGCTTTGTGGCCTAAGGGTTGATCCGGTTATGGTTAGCTTTTTTACCATAACCCTGCGAAGGTCCACATTACTGTCTTTGCCGCCCATGGTATTGATCATAATAAGCCTTCCATTCTGGTTAAGTAGTTTTAAGTTTTTTGGCGTGTAGGACGCGCCTATCATATCCAAAACAATATCCAGTTTTATGCCCTTGTCCCTTAATACCTGCTCAAAATCCTCTGTATTATAATTGATGGCCTGGTCTGCACCGAGTCTACTGCAAAAGTTGCATTTATCCTCCGTACCTGCGGTGACATAGGCTTTTCCGCCCATGCCTTTTACCATCTGTATTGCCGCTACACCGATCCCGCTAGATCCTCCATGAACCAAAACGCGCTCCCCAGCCCTGAATTTTCCGATATCGAAGACGTTGTTCCATACCGTAAAGAAGGTTTCTGGAAGAGCCGCCGCTTCCAATACACTCACCCCCTCGGGTATTACAAGGCACTGCTCTTCAGGCACATTGATTTGGGTAGCGTAGCCCCCACCGGACACCAGTGCACACACCTGGTCACCCACCTCCCAGTTTTTCACAGATTCTCCCAGTTCGGTAATAGTGCCCGATATTTCCAGACCGGGTATATCCTGCGGGGCACCGGGAGGAGGTGGGTAATTGCCCTTTCGCTGTGCCACGTCAGGACGGTTTACCCCCGCAGCAGCCACCCTTATCTTGACCTCGTTGGATTGAAGGGGAGGAAGGTTGCTCTCTCTTAGCTGTAGCACTTCCGGGCCACCCGGATGGGGAATAATAATTGCTTTCATGCCAACGAAAATTTTTCTTTATTTAATCACCAATAAGGGAACATGCGTATGATAGGCTAGTTCCATACTGTGGCTTTTGTTGAAAAGGAACTCAAAAAAGGTCTTGTCCTTGGAAAGCATCACCATAAAGGTGTTGGGATGATCCTTGAGGTAAAGATCTATTCCCCTGTCGAAATTTTTCTCCTTAACCTTGATGAACTCGAAGCTACAGTCTGGATAGGTTTCCTTCAAATAGCTTTCCAATCCCTTGAATGAAATGGCTTTGTCAAAACTTTCTTCAGATTCTATATGCAACACGGAGTAGGGAAAATTGAAACTCTCGGTTAATCGCACCAGTTTTTTAAAAAGTTTTTCATCCTCCTTGGTAAGCTCCACGGCTACGGTGATATCCACCACAGTGCTGAAACTAGATCCTTTAGGAACAGCGATGACTGGAACTTCACTTTCTTTAATCACAGTGGCTGTATTACTTCCTATGAGATTTTTTTTGATACCACTGGCCCCTTGTGTACCCATGATGATCATATCATATTCCCCTTCCATTATCGCAGCACTTACCGCGGTGGCAACGGTGCCTTGTACTATCTTATAATCGATTTGAAACCCCTCCTTGTTATCATTAACCTCCATTTTTAAAGCCTTGCTGGCGTCCTTTTCTATAGCAGTGATGATCTCCTGGGCTTGGGCAGCAAAGTCATAGACAGCATAATACGCATAGAGTAGTGTGATGCTGGCATCGTTAAACTTGGCATAGGCCTTGGCAAAATTTATCGCGTTTTTCGCGTTGTCCGACAGGTCGGTAGGAACAAGTATTTTCATCGGGATGGGTAAAATGATTTAGAAATGAAGTTAAGTATTATTTTGAAAAGAACCCAATGAATTAAATCAGCTATATTTGAAATTTAAATCAGTTCCTAAACCAACTAAGCTCATGTTCGAATACGATACGGAAAGACACTATTCCAAAGAGACAGAAAGTAGGGTGGTGGTGAGGTTTCAAGATTGCGATCCTCTACAGCACCTTAACAACGCGAAATATTTCGATTACTTTTTCAATGCAAGGGAGGATCAGGTCCCAAAATTATACGGAGTGGAAATGATCGATTTTATACGTAAATACAAAGCCGCTTGGGTGGTTTACAACCATTCCATATCCTACGTGCGCCCAGCCAGGGTGGGGGAATGGGTGCGGATCATGAGCAGGGTGATCTGGCACGACCACCAAACCGTCCTGATAGAGTATTACATGACGGATGACAGAAAAGAGGAATTGAAGACCCTTCTTTGGACTACCATGCGTTATGTGGAAATGGAAAATGGGAAGTCCACCCCGCATAAAGGGGCAGTGCTGGAATTTCTAAAAGCGGTTACTGACCCTGTAGACCTTGAAAATGTGGGAGTCAAAGAGAGGATCAAAACCCTCAAGAGCCAACTCTTAAAAAACTAGAAGAAGAATTTAAACCACAACAATCATTATTACACAAAACTATATGCTGAATATTTAAAGTTTATAAATACACTTTTTGGCTCCACTATTTTTTTCTATGGAATTATATTACCATTTGTAAATTTTTTTTGGTGGATTTTTAAGGCTCTACGATAATTTATTATAAAAACTTTTATCCTTTAAATTAATTAAATAGTAAAATACTATAAATATATTTATTTAAAAATTAAAAAAGTATAATTTAAAGGGCTCATTGGTATTTTGCTTCTGAATAGGTGTCCTATAACTACGGGATTGGTTTACAAATTTTTGCTTTTTATCTTTAAGTAATTATGAGAAAGTCAATTATCCACCCGAAATGGCTCCTTCTGCTTTTTTCCATCACCTGCTTCCTGGCAAAAGCAGAGGTTCCTATGGATGCTGATCCAGAGGAAGAAGAAATCGATCACGTAAAAGTAGTCCAACCCATAGTGGAGAAGCATTGCTTTTCCTGCCACCACGATACCAACCGTTCTGGAGGGATAAGTATTAAAGCTTTTTTTATGGGCTTGGAAGACCAATTTGAAGACAGAATAGTAAGGTCAGGAAAACTTTGGATGCATATCATGGACCAGGTCCGTTCTGGAGAAATGCCTCCTGCGGGGGAGCCCAGAATGACCACAGAAGAGCAGGAAGAGCTCCTGAGCAGTGTGAATGTCATACTCACACGCTCCTTGAACGCTAATAACCCAGGCAGGGTGGTGATCAGAAGGCTGAGCCACAACGAATACCAATATTCCATCAAACAACTTACAGGTGTGGATTTTGACGCCAAAGGAAAATTTCCTGCCGATGGTTCAGGTGGTGCGGGATTCGATAATTTTCCAAGTACTTTGTTCCTCACACCGTTAAAAATGGAAAGGTACTATGACGCAGCAGATGAAATAATGGATAAAGCATATGCTTCCTCCGAGCAGTGGAGACAAATAGTGCCTTCATCCTATAAGGAGTCCATATTCAGGAAAATGTATAATTGGGTGATGCGGATTTTTAAAGGGCCTGAATTCGGCATGGATAGGCCTGTAAAGGCAGCAGAAGACATTATAATGCCCTTTGCCAGTAATGCCTTCAGGAGATTTTTGGAACCCAAGGAAAAGGAATCCTATATCAACCTATTTAAAGAGGTCTATTTAGGTACTAATACTGGAAACCGGTTTGACGTAGCCATGATGGAAACTTTTAAGGCCATCCTTATATCGCCTAACTTTCTTTATAGGTTTGAGGAGGAGCAGCCCGTAAACCACCCTTATGCCCTCAGTGCTTTTGAGTTGGCGAGTAGGCTTTCCTTTTTTCTGTGGTCTAGCCTACCTGACAAGGAACTTTACGAGGTAGCTTACAGGGATGACTTGCATGACCCCGAGGTTCTGCAGGCACAGGTGCGTAGGATGTTAAAAGACCCCAGGGCAAAAAGGCTTTCGGAAAGCATTTCTACGCAGTGGTTTGGCATCACCAAACTGAAAGAAGGCAACCCCGTGGATCCAGAAAGGTTCCCCGAGTTTACTTCGGAAGTAAGGGAAGCCATGTACGATGAATTGGTGGAATACTTTCACCATGTAATGACAGAATCCAAGAACTTTCTGGATTTGTTGGACAGTGATTATACTTTTTTGAACGAGACCTTAGCCAACCATTATGGAATAGATGGTGTGGTTGGGGAAGAAATGAGAAGGGTTAGCCTTACCGATCGAAATAGGGGTGGAATTTTGGGGATGGGTAGTGTGCTTACGGCCACCTCGTTGCCTTTGAGGACCAGTCCGGTTTTGAGGGGAAAATGGGTTTTGGAGGAAATACTCGGTACACCTGCACCACCACCCCCACCGGATGCTGGGGAACTTTCTGAGGAGGAGGCTGGCGCAGAGGATGCCAGTATTAAGGACTTGCTGGTGCTCCACCGGTCTAAAGCTGAGTGTCAAAGCTGCCACCAAAAGATGGATCCCATAGGTTTTGGACTAGAAAATTTCGACCCTGTTGGCCGGTGGAGGGAAAGTTACGGAAAAGGAGAATTGATTGTGGCTTGGGACACCCTGAGTACCGGAGAGGTATTCAGAAGCCCTGCTGAACTGAAGGATATTCTGGTAGATAAAAAGGAGCTGTTTGCCAGGAATCTCACCGAAAAGCTTTTCACCTATGCCATAGGCAGAAGGGTGGAGTTTAAAGACGAGCTCTTTGTAAAAGAATTAATGGACAACTTGCTGGAGAACAATTTCGACACCGAGTCATTTATGGTGGCTTTGGTAAGCAGTTATCCTTTTAGGTATAAGGTAAACGACAACGCCGAAAAATTTAGGGTTTTGGCAAAAAACTGATAAGATGAGTAAATGGCATATTTCACGCAGACGCATGCTTAAGGGGCTAGGTGCCACTATAGCATTGCCCTTTCTTCAGGCCATGGTGCCTCCCGGCATGAGTGCTTATAACATGCCTAAAAAGCCGGTTAGGTTTTCCTGTTTATTCATGCCTAATGGTGTAAACAAGGATTATTGGACTCCCGAACTGTATGGTAGTGATTTTGAACTCAGCCCCACCTTAATGCCTCTGCAAAGTCTGCAAAAGGAGGTTTTGGTGCTGAACGAGCTCATGAACAAGGGGTCTATCTTTCCAGGTGCTGATGGGCACTATGCCAAAGACGCAAATATCCTCACGGCACACCCCATATATAAAACTGTAGGTGAAAACGTGCACAGTGGGGGGATTTCCTTTGACCAGCTTGTGGCACAGCACAAGGGGCAGGACACTCCTTTTGATTCCTTGCAATACGGCATGGAGAGGATCAATGCTGGGATAGATGGGGCTGTAGGGTTTACGCGTTTGTACGGGTCTGCCATATCATGGAAAAACCCTACTATCCCATGTACCAAAGAAATCGAACCCAGGATGGCGTTTGACAGGTTGTTCAAAACCTTTATCCCTGATAATGTTCCAAAAAACCAAAGGTGGAAACAAAGCGTACTTGACAAGGTAAAAGACGATGCTGACCATTTACAAAAGAAATTGGGCAGAGCGGATCAGGATAAACTGGAGGAATATATGGAGTCCATTCGCTCCTTGGAAAAACGTATTGCGGACGAAGAAAAAATTAAGGCTTTCGAAAACAACATCACCCCCGAGATTGAGAAGGAACTGGTCCACCTTAATTTAAGTATTGACGAGTTTAATGAGACCCATATTGGGGTGGATATTACGGAAAAAACCAGGCAGATGCTGGACATAATGGCATTGGCGTTTTGGAGCGATGCGACCAGGGTTAGCACCTTTATGTTTGGCAATTCGGTGAGCAATAGGAACTTTTCTTTCTTGCCAGGGGTGCATGGTAGCCACCACCAACTAAGTCATCACCAGAACAAGGCAGACCAGTTAGAGGAATACAGGATTATCAATGAGTGGCACGTGGAGCAGTATGCCTATTTCCTCAATAAACTTAAGTCAATACCGGATGGGGAAAGCAATTTGCTGGATAATTCCATTGTAATGTTTGCCTCCGGCTTAAGGGATGGGAATTCTCACTCCCCTTACAACCTTCCCATATTAGTGGGGGGTAAAGGGGGAGGAGGCCTAAGGACAGGCCAGAACCTTCAATTCAGAAAAGAAACCCCTCTGTCCAACCTGTATCTTTCCCTTGCACATGTGATGAATATTCCCATGGAATGCTTTGCCGATAGTACCGGTGAACTCTGTGAAATTTATTCCTGAAATTAAAAAATCAAACCAAAATAACCTGAATAATGAGTAGTTGGCACATATCTAGAAGAAGAATGTTGAAGGGCTTAGGAGCCTCTATAGCTTTGCCATTTTTGCAGGCCATGGTACCTCCGGGTATGAGCCATTACAATATGCCTAAGAGGCCCATACGCTTCGCGTGTATGTTTATGCCCAATGGAGTAAATAAGTACCACTGGACACCCGAGAGGTTTGGGGCAGATTTTGAGCTAAGCAAGACACTTAAACCATTGGCAAATATCCGCCAGGAAGTGCTTATCCTTAATGAACTGATGAACAAGGGCTCCATTTTTCCTGGTGCCGAGGGGCATTTTGCTAAGACTGCCAATATTATGACGGGCTATCCCATCTACAAGACTATGGGAGAAAACCTGAATGTGGGAGGGATCTCCTTTGATCAGCTGGTGGCTCAACATAAAGGTCAGGACACCCCCTTTGACTCCTTGCAATTTGGTACGGAAAGGATAAATTCAGGGATTTGTGGGGCCACAGGATTCACCAGGCTCTATGGATCGGCAATTTCCTGGAAAACCCCCACCCAGCCCTGTTCCAAAGAAATAGAACCCAGAATGGCGTTTGACAGACTTTTTAGAAACTTTGTCCCAGATGCGAAGCAGAAGGAACAGCCTTGGAAAAAAAGTGTACTGGACCAGGTAAAGGAAGATGCGGACAACCTTCAGCGCAAACTGGGAAGAGCAGACCAAGATAAACTGGAAGAATACTTAGAATCTATCCGTTCTGTAGAAAAAAGGATTGCAGACGAGGGGAAAACCAAGGCTTTTGAGGAAAACGTCACCCCGAAGATGAGAAAAGAACTTGCCGCTCTCAATATCCGCATAGATGAGTATAACGAAACCTACGAAGGTGTGGATGTTACGGATAAAATTCGCCAAATGCTAGACATCATGGTCTTGGCTTTTTGGAGTGATGCCACCAGGGTATCCACTTTTATGTTTGGCAATTCGGCCTCTGGCAGAAACTTTTCCTTCATTCCCGGCGTGAGTGGAAGTCATCACCAGCTCTCCCACCACCAAAACCATGATGGGCCTATGGAGGAATACAGGAAGATCAATGAGTATTATGTGGCCCAATATGCTTACTTCTTGGAAAAGCTCAAAAGTATCCCCGATGGGGATGATACCCTTTTGGACAATTCCATGGTAATGTTTGCTTCAGGTTTAAGAGATGGCAACTCCCATTCTCCCAGAAACCTTCCCATTTTGCTGGGAGGTAGAGGAGGAGGAGGTCTGAAACCAGGTAAAAATCTCCAGTTTAAGGAGGAAACCCCTTTGACAAACCTGTACCTTTCCATGGCAAGGGTCATGGATATTCCCATGGAGTGCTTTGCGGACAGTACCGGGGAGCTATGTGAAATTTACGCCTAAACCTTAATGATGAATCAAAATAAATCCGGGGTCAAGGCTCTTTTAAAGATAGCCTTTAATTACCGTTATGCCCTGTTGTTAATAGCACTGGTTCTTGTTTTTGTCCCTTTCTTCCCTTTCCCGGAAAAGGAGGCATCCAATACCGTCTTTTTTTTGGGGAGATTTCATCCCTTGATTGTGCATTTCCCCATTGTGTTGGTATTTTTGGCATTGATTTTTGAACTGCTAGCTAGGATAAAATGGCTAAAGTTGACTAAAACAGTGCAGGCAACCCTACTTGGGTCTGGACTATTTGGAAGCTTGGTGTCCTTGGTAATGGGCCTATTGTTATATGCTACCGGAGAATATAGCGGTGACTTGGTAACAAGACACCTGTGGGGTGGCGTTTTGCTTGCCATCACCTTTTGCTTAGCATGCTTTTTCTTTTTGGAGCATGTATTCAGTAACCGTAAGGTCCATTTCATTAGCTATTTAAGCCTGTTAGTGGTGGCCAATGTAGCACTTTTTTATACCAGCCACCAGGGAGGATCCCTCACTCACGGTGCCGATTACCTGACCGAATATATGCCTGTTTTGGGAAGTCCTGACGAAGAGGAATATGAGCCAAAACCAATGGAAGAAATGTTGGTATATGAGGACATGATCATACCATTTTTGGACAAAAAATGCATGAGTTGCCACAACACCAATAAATCAAAGGGTGGGTTGGTGATGACCAGTTATGAAGCTATGTTGAAAGGGGGGAAAAGCGGCAAAGCCACATTAAAGCCCGGTGACCACCACGAAAGTGAGCTGATCCAACGCGTGGTCTTGCCTTCTGACCATGACGATCACATGCCCCCCGAGGGAAAAGCTCCTCTTTCCCCTGAAGAAATCAGCATTTTGGAGTGGTGGGTGAGAGAGGGTGCGGACACGGACCTAAAGTTGGAGGCGGCCAAAGAAGATCCTTCCATTCAGTCCTTTATCGTTGAATATTTGCAAGACCTTGAAAAACAACAAAGGGCTAAGTTCATGCAAGAACAGGCACTTGAAAGTATGATCGTGCAGGTGTCTAACGACAAGAAGTTTCAACTCGGAATGGACAAGTACGGGGATGGAAAAATAGCCTTATCCATGGCCTTTCCCCCTTCTTCTTTTGAAGACAATGACCTAACTTCCCTTCAACCCCTTTTTGGACAAATATCCAAGGCTTCCCTGGTCGCTAGCGGAATCAGTGACGATGCGCTGTATCATATTGGCCAAATGGACGCATTGAAAGAACTTTACCTTCAACAGACTGCCATAGATGGTTCAGGGTTGGTTTATTTGGCTTCCTTGCCCAACTTACAATTGTTGAACCTCTCCAAAACCAATGTAAATGATGGAAACCTCTTGCATATATTGCGGATGGAAAAATTGGAAGAACTTTACCTGAACGATACGGAAGTTTCCCTGGAAGTAATTGAAGCCATAAAGAAAAACAAACCCAATCTGAAGGTGGCTTTAGAGCGGGGTAATTTCTTTTGATAAGGTACAACTTCTCTTTCAAGGGGAGTTCTTTAATTTATTCTTTTCCTCTTGGATATGGGGGTAAAGGTCATAGGTGGGATAAAACTCCGTGCTGAATGCACCCCAGACCCCTCGCTCCACAGCAATGTTTAAATTTCGAAGTTCGCTTGCGGGAATCTTCACAGTGACTACCTGGCCTATGCCCATCATTACATACCAGGAGACCACCTTGGCGGATTCAGGGGGGAATAGTTCCAGAAATCTGTTTTTCTCACGGATTTCCCTAAGTTCATCAATGTTCTTATCTTGATGGTGCTTCATCATCACAGTGATCATTATACTGTCACCCTCACTGTGAGGTTCTGCCTGCTGAGCAGGGGTCGCGTGTAATGTGAAAACATAGAAAATTACTGGGAATAAGACTTTCATGGTAAGGTTATTTAAAGTTTAAATGAATTACTTCAAAAATATTGATTTTCCTTTTCCGAAATGGAATAATAACAAGTAAATCGAAATTTTGAGCCTTGACCAGCTTATTCATGTGAATTCGAGCCTGCCTGGGCGGCAGTCAGGCATTACGAGCACGTCCACATTGGGATGATTATAGATGATGAAACCCTCCTGGAACTGTTTACAACCTAAACCTATTATTAGCATGACAAGAAAACTACTCTTCATTTTATTTTTTCAGCTTTGTATTGGCAATTTGAGTGCACAACAAGCTCCGTGGATGCAATCTTCCTATTGGAAAAGTCAGTTGTTCAGGGATATTTTACCTCACTGGACCTCTTCCATTGTAGACAAGGAAAACCAATCCTATCATACCAGCATGGATGAAACCTGGCGGCCATTGCCCCAGGATACAGTTCGATATCCAAGTATGATAGCCAGGCACCTGTTCAGCTATTCTGCTGCATTTATGCTCAGTGGTGAAAGGGAGTATATGGAGATGGCGGCTCGATTGAAAGATTACCTACTAGCCAATGCCTGGGACGAGCAGTATGGAGGATGGTACAACAGCCTAAGTCCAAAAGGCAGAATAATAGATGCGGACAAATCCTCCTTTGTTCAGCTTTATGCCATCACTGGCTTGACACTTTACTACTTGGTCACCAAGGACCCAGAGGTTTTATCCTATATCGAAAAGTCAAATGCGTTAATGGAAAGCAAGGCATGGGATTCAACTCATATGGGGTATTATGACAAGATGAACAGGGATTGGAGTGTAGCCGTTGAAAACAAATCCTTTAGTCCCCAATTAGCCCCTATATCCGGCTATTTGCTATACCTCTATCTGGCCAGCAGGGAGGAATCATATCTTGACCAATCCCTGAAAATCCTAGAAATGGTAGAACAAAAAATGGTGGATCCTGCCACGGGATGGGTTCTTGAGGCTTTTGACAGGGAGTGGAACTATTCCCCTAGTAAGACCGGCCCTAATGAAATCAATATAGGCCATAACATTGAGGTGGTGTGGATGCTGGCAAGGGTTTACTTGTTAAATGGCAAGGAAGAATTTATGCCTTTACTAAGGTATTTGGATCGGCTGAACGGCAGTCATGGTTTTGATTTGGAAAATGGCTTTTGGTATGCCGAGGTAGGAAGAGAGGAAAAGG
This sequence comes from Pleomorphovibrio marinus, assembly GCF_003347495.1. GTDB lineage: Bacteria > Bacteroidota > Bacteroidia > Cytophagales > Cyclobacteriaceae > Pleomorphovibrio > Pleomorphovibrio marinus. Next base: position 35,628 of record NZ_QCXY01000005.1, on the reverse strand, counting down.
AGTTGCATACCCCTTTCAGCTACTGGTGGATCCAGGCCTATGGAATAATGGCTGACCTTGTATTGGCAGAAGCCATGCAGGAGAAAAAGTACCTGGAGAGATTTGAAAAGGCAGGTGAAATCTGGGATACCCATTTTTTGGATAGGGCCAACGGAGATACCCATCTTACTGTTGGAAAAAATGGAGAGGTACTTCAGGGAAACAAGGCCACCCAGTATAAATCATCCTATCATAATGGGGAACACGCTTTCCTTAATTACTTGTATTTAAGGTGTTTCCAGGAAAAAAAGCCTTTTCACCTTTTTTTCTATGTGCAGGAATCCGGTTTGGAACAACCACTTTATCCCCTTCCCATTGAGGCCAAGGGTGTTTCCATAAAAGCCGTGTGGATTGAAAATGAACCTGCTGATCTAAAATTGATCGGAAATCAAGGATTGGCCATTCCCCCCATATCAAAAAAAAGCCTTGTTAAAGTGGAAATTCAGCCAGAGTGACCCCAGCTCTTTTTGCTGGTTCCTTTAGGGCTATGAAATCGAGCCTGTCCTGACGGCAGTCAGGGCATGACGAGCACGTCACATACTGGGATGATTATCAAAGCGAGATTCCATCTGACCGCTGAAAAAAAAATTATGAACAGATGAAATGCCCATGAGAAAAGTTCTCACACAGGGGGATGATTATCCAGGGCATTCCATCTGGCCTTTAAAAAAAAATTATAATCAGATGAAATCGAGCATGAGGAGAACCTCACACGGAGGGATGATTATCAATGCGAGATTCCATGTGACCGCTGAAAAACAATTATAAACACATGAAATAATATCGCCTAACATCCAAGGGGGTCTATCTCCGATTTCCTTTTTGCAATGCGGATAAAAACGAATGGATAACGGCCATTGATTTAGAGCGCTAACCGATTAGAGGAACCTCTGACAATCAAGGAGAACCTGAGGGTGATAGTCTCCGTTTTTTGAAGGAGCTGGTTTTCTTCATCCGAGAGGTGGTTGATGAGGTTTTTTACAGCAACCTCTCCCATATGAAAACTGGGATAATTAATGGTGCTGAGGTTAGGGTCCACCATCCTGGAAATCAAATCATTATTAAATCCCACAATTGCCATCTGCCTAGGAATCTCTATACCTCTTTTTTTCAGTGCTATTACGCAGCTAGCAGCACAAGTATCGTTGGAAACCAGCAAGCCATCTGGTACTGGGTCCATGTTCAGCAACTGCTCAACAATGTTTTCCCCGGCATGTTCATCCAGTTTGAGATGAATAACGTAATCCGGATTATAGTGTTTATCATGATCCATGAGGGCATACTTATAGCCTTTCAACCTGTCCATATAGACATTAATTTTGGGATTCCCTAATACATGAACGATGTTTTCACATCCCTGATCAATCAGATGGGATGTGGCTTCAAACCCTGCCTGCACATTGTCTATCACTACCCCGGTAAATTGGTTTTGTTCGGGAACCCTATCGTAAAACAATACTGGAATCTCTTTTTGAAAAAAGGGTTGAAAGTGGTCAATATTTCCCGTGTCGGCTGCTAGGGAAACAAGTAATCCGTCCACCCGGCTATTGAACATCGACTTGGTATTTGCTATTTCTTTACTTAAGCTATCCAGGGATTGACTTATTATCAAATTATAACCTGCCTCGCTAGCCATTTTTTCCATACCTGCCAACACCGAAGATTGAAAAGGGCTGTCTAACCGAGGCACAATCACCCCTAAATTATAGGTGTATTTTCTTCTCAGATTAGAGGCAAAAATGTTGGATTGATATCCCAATTCTTCCGCAGTCTCATAAATTTTCTTTTTGGTTCTTTCATTCACCCTGGGGTGATTGTTCAAGGCCCTACTTACTGTAGTAGGGGAAACCCCAATTTGGGAAGCGATGTCGTATATGGTTATTTCCTTCTTCATGCTTTAATAATTTTCTTTCAGCGGTCACACCGGACTGCCGTTAGTCTTCGGGAGCATCTCGCACCCACTACGGGACTTCCCTCTAAATGCCATACTCTTCATGCCTGACTGCCGTCCAGGCAGGCTCAATTTCATGAAAGTGGCCTAGACCTTAAATTCAATAAGTCAACAACAAAATAATTCTATTTTTGCAACCGATTTCATAAATTATATAACAGTAAAATCAGCTAATGCAAAAATTATCAATTACAGTATGGCGAATAAACATTAGTAAACCAGAAGAAAACTCCTAGGAATTTTTGTGAAGTGAAACCAAAGCCATCTACCAGATAAGATCTCAACTGCTTTCTTAGAACAACTAAAAAACCCTTTAATGTTTTTTTTAAGACTTTTAGCAGTTTAAATTTAACTAACCTCAAGCCAAAATAAAAACTTGGGACTTAATAATTTTATGAAATCGGTTGTATGCTTAAATTTATATCTATAAGTTTACAACATAAATAGAATATTTTCCCAAAAAAATCACCATGAATAAACCTTTTTCTATCTTTTTTATGCTGTTGACCTTTTCGGTTATTCTGGAACTGGAGGCTCGGCAAATTGCGAGTTTAAAAGTTGAATTGGAAGAAAGGCCTTTATTCTCTTTTCCGGTTCAGGTAGCTTTGGACCCAATTACCCACACAGCGGATTCGCTTTTGTCTCTGCTGGAAATCTCCCAGGAGGGTGAACAACCAATCGAGTTCCAAATTGAAAACACTTCGAATGGGCGAATATTATATTGGATGATAGGCAAGGACAATGAAAGCCTGACTAGGGAATTTATTTTAAGGGCGGAAAAGAGGGAATCCAAGCTCCCTTTTTTGACAGCAAATATGGATGATAAGTACATCGTTCTTAAAAAATCGGGAAAAGACCTCTGGCAATACAACCATGCAGTTGCCAAAGTACCAGATGGAGTGGATAGGGCCTACGAAAGGAGCGGTTTTGTGCACCCTTTTTATTCACCTTCTGGAAAAAGGCTCACCAGAATTCAACCCCCGGACCACTACCACCATTATGGGCTATGGAATCCCTGGACCCGGGCCTTGTACGAGGGAGATACTGTTGATTTTTGGAACATAAGAGACGGACAAGGAACGGTTAGGTATGCCAATGCCATAAGTAGAGTTAATGGTTCTGTATTTACTGGATACGAGGTGTTGCATGAGCATGTGGTGTTAAAAAACCGGGATGAACCTCATGTTGCAATGGTGGAAACCCAAGGCACCAAGATTTTTGCCATACCTGGAGAAGATGATTACTATTTGGCAGATATTTCTATTTCCCTTAACCCCGCCACAGAAAATGAGGTCGTGTTACTAGAATACCGCTATGGCAGCTTGGGTTGGAGGGCCACGGAGAAATGGGACAGGCATAACAGCGAAGTGCTGACCTCAGAGGGTTTGGGAAGGGTAGAGGCGGATGGTAGTCTCGCCACATGGTGTATTGTTCAGGGAGAAATTGACGAGGATTATGCAGGGGTGGTCATGATGTCCCACCCCACCAATTATAATCACCCGGAGCCTTTACGCATATGGCCCATAGACATGTACGACAGAGGCGATATGTATGCCAATTTTGCCCCCACCAAAGACAAGGACTGGATCATTAAACCAGGGAACAAGCATATGCTCAACTACCGTTTTTTGGTAACATCGAAAAAAATATCTGCGGAAGAAGCTGAGCAATGTTGGAAATATTTCGCTAATCCCCCACAGGTAAAGGTATCCGTGACTCGTCAAAAATAATTGGCATTTCCACAAACTTACCAGTAGCTTTAGCAATAAATAAACGGAAAGAGAATGAAACATAAAGTTGGAAAATCAATTTATTGTTTAGTTTGTGCTCTAATATGGATCAGTTGTGGATCCTCTTCAGATTCCAAGGAAGGTGAGATTGGAGACTTAAACGGCCTTAAGGTGCTGGTATACACCAAGAACGGGGAGGGGTTTGTTCATGATAATATACCCTATGCCGTTCAATGTGTGGAGAAATTGGGAGAAGAATACGGTTTTCAGGTGGAAGTGTCGGATGACCCTTCCATTTTTGAAGAAGAAAAGCTCAAGGACATAGACTTGATGGTATTTACCAGTACCAACAACGAAGTGTTTGACACGGACGCACAGCGTTTGGCCTTTAGGAGATATATGCAGGCAGGGGGGGGGCTAGTAGGCATCCACTCTGTGGTAGGTACTGAAAGGAACTGGACTTGGTTCAAGAGGATGGTTGGTGGCAGATTTGTATGGCACCCCAAGTTCCAAGAATTCACGATCACCAAATTGGACCATTCCCATCCCACAATGGAAGGTGTGCCCAACCTTTGGCAAAAGGAGGACGAATGTTATTTTATGCAGGAACTTTACCCTGGCATTAATGTGATAATGGCCCATGATTTGGAAACCCTCAACAAAAATGAAGAAGAAAAAATAAGGGATCATGCAGGACCTTTCGATAGGTATTATCCTGCAGTTTGGTTTCATGATTTCGATGGTGGTCATGTTTGGGTGACTGCTCTTGGGCATCATATCAAAGACTATGAGGATCCGACTTTTGTAAACCATATCTATCAAGGTATCAGGTATATAGGTTCCAAGGTGGATGGCAGGGACTTTGATAAGGCATATGCCACAGACAGGGATAGCCCTATAGATTTCGAAAAAACTAAAGTAGAACTAAAATAGGTAACTAATAAATTGCTCACTCATGAACACTAATAAACCCTCCAAAATTTCCCGTAGGGGCTTTATGAAGTCCACTACAAAGGGAGCCTTGGCGGCTTCTTTGGCTGTAACAGGCTTTCCTACCATTGTGCCCGCATCTGTCCTGGGCAAAAATGCGCCAAGTAACAAGATCCAAATTGGGCAAATCGGTTTTGGGAGGATCGCAAGAGGACATGATCTGCCCGAAACCATGAAAAATGAGGTGGCACGCGTGATTGCTGTGGCAGATGTGGACAGCAAGAGAGCCGAATGGGGTAAGGAATGGATTGAGGAGCAATACGCTAAAAAGACCGGCAAATCCGACTACCTGGAGGTAAAAACATATGATGATTACAAAGAAATGCTCCAGAGGAAGGACATAGATGCCGTGATCATCAGCACACCGGACCATTGGCATGCACAGCCTGCTATGGAGGCTGCATTACAGGGTAAAGACATCTACATGCAAAAACCCACTTCCCTTACCATAGGGGAGGGCAGAGTGATGAGTGACTTGATCCATCGTACCGGAATCATTTTCCAAATCGGAAGCCAACAGCGATCGGTAAATCCCTGGCCTCAATTTAAGAGGGCTTGTGAATTGGTAAGAAATGGAAGAATTGGGGAGGTAAAGAAAATAGTAATCGGTCTTCCAGGAGACCCTCCCGGGGGGAGCAAAGAGGAAATGCCGGTTCCATCAAACCTAAATTACGACATGTGGCTCGGATCCACCCCATACGTCCCCTATACCCTGGATAGGGTGCATTCTCAGGACAATTTGAATGACAGGCCTGGTTGGCTGCGATGTGAGCAATTTGGCGCGGGAATGATCACGGGCTGGGGAGCCCATCACCTAGACATTGCACATTGGGGAATGGGGACAGAATTTACAGGCCCTATAGAAATCGAGGCAAAAGCAGACTTTCCCACCGAAGGCTTATGGGATGTACACGGGGATTTTGAGGTCACTGCAAAATATGCCAATGGGGTCACCATGTTGGTAAGTGGAGAGTATCCGAATGGAGTGCGCTTTGAAGGAACAGATGGATGGATATTTGTGGCAAGGGGGAATGTAGGGGTGACTGCTTCAGATCCTGTGGCAGGGAGCAAACCCAGCGACTCCTTTAAAGCCAGTGATCCCAAGATACTTACCTCTGAAATTGGGCAGGAAGAAATTCACTTGTATGAAAGCGAAGAGCATCACAAAAACTGGTTGGATTGTATCATCAGCAGACAGCAAACCATCACCCCTGTAGAGGTGGCACATCGGTCATGTTCTGCCTGCCTTATTTCCCATATTGCCATGAAAGTCCCAAGGAAACTATACTGGGACCCGGTCAGGGAGCGGTTTAAAAATGACGATGAGGCCAATGCCATGGTAAGCAGGGCACAACGCCACCCTTATGGAGTGAATAACGTAATATAAGTATTTTACCCAGCAAAAGTATGTCGCTTATAGAGAGTTGGCGTTGGTTTGGTCCCAATGACCCAGTAAGTTTGTCCGATATCCGGCAGGCCGGAGCCACATCCGTGGTTTCTGCCCTTCACCATGTGCCCCATGGGGAGGTTTGGACAAGGCAAGAAATAGAGCAAAGGAAGAAGATAATCACAGAAGCAGGATTGGAGTGGTCCATTGTGGAAAGTGTGCCAGTGCATGAAGCCATCAAAACGCGAAACAAAGATTGTGAAAAGTACCTTGAGAACTACCGGGAATCCCTGAGGAACTTGGCGGCAAATGGCATACATACCATTTGCTACAACTTTATGCCGGTATTGGATTGGACCCGTACGGACCTCAATTTTCGGCTTCCTACTGGAGCCATAGGATTGCGGTTTGACTGGACGGATTTGGCCGTTTTTGATGTAAAGGTTCTGGAAAGAAAAGGTGCCGACAGGGATTACCCCAGGGAGGTTCTACAAGAGGTTCCTTTTAGGTTTTCCCAGATGGGGTCGAAAAGGTTGGAGGAATTAAAGGAAATTATATTGATGGGAGTGCCCACCGAAAAGGGTATAAGTGTAGAGACCTTGAGGGAAAGTATATCCATCTATGAGGAAATTGGCAAAAAGGGTCTTAGGGAAAACTGGGCCTATTTTATGCGGGCCATTCAGGATACCTGTGAAGAGGAGGGACTAACCATGACCATGCATCCGGATGATCCCCCATATGCCATATTGGGTTTACCTAGGATGGTCTCCAACCTGGAGGATTTATTGTTTTTAATACAGGAGATACCTTCTGCTCATAACGGCATCTGCTTTTGCACGGGTTCATTGGGGGCTGGGGTAAATAATAATTTGCCGGAAATACTGGAGAAAGTTGGGCATAGGGTACACTTTGCCCATTTAAGGAATGTGGAAAAGGACATGATGGGAAACTTCCATGAATCCGATCACCTAGCAGGCGACGTGGATATGGTGAAGATAGTAAGGCAACTTTTGGCCCTCAGCAAACAGAGGGGAGCGTCTATTCCATTCCGTCCCGACCATGGGCACCAATTGCTGGATGACTTGGGCAAAACCGTCAATCCAGGATACCCCGCCATTGGTCGCCTTAGAGGACTTGCAGAGCTGAGAGGAGCCATTTATGGCTTGGAAAAGCTTTAATTTTGTTATCTCGGGTGTCATTTTATTAAGAAGAAGAAATCAGTGTCGAATTAGGAATGACAGATTAGGAGTATTAGTTAGTTAAGATCTTATTTACTAATTCTGAAATCAAAAATCATCAAACCAAAAAGTAGGTAATTCCCAATTCTCCCTACTGTGTCCATTTATCATTTTTTATGCCATATTGATCAAATTTTTGCCTATATGTTAAGATATTCTGGCAATTAATGACATTTTTGTATCCAAATGGTAGGTAAGTTATCGGAAAAGACATGTTTGGCCTTTTGGTTGGTTTTATTTTGCATTCCGAAACAGGTGGATGCCCAAAACACCCCTGAAATCCACGCCTACCGCTTACAACCTGAAGACCAGATACGGCTGGATGGCAGGTTGGACGAGGATTTTTGGGAGAAAGTGGAGGCAGCAGACGGTTTTTTGCAACAGGAACCCCTGGAAGGGAGGCCAGCCACTGAAAGGACCGAAGTGCGCATTGCCATTGATGAGGAAAACATGTACATAGGTGCCTGGTTTTATGACAGCGAACCAGACCGTATCAAGGCTTTTCAGCGAAGGAGGGATGCAGAGTTGGACACCGATGACCGATTCGTGTTTATTTTAGACACCTACAATGACCAGCGCCAGGCCTATTATTTTGAAGTAAACCCCTTGGGGCTGATGGGGGACGGGATACTTCGGACAGGTCAGGGAAGCGAGCTCAACAGGGCTTGGGATGGGATTTGGAGAGCTTGGGTGACTAGGGACGATAAGGGGTGGTATGCAGAGATCCGCATCCCGTTTATGACCTTAAATTTTGATGCCAAAAAAGAGACTTGGGGAGTGAATTTTTTGAGGACCATTCGTAGGAAAAATGAAGAAACACTCTGGACGGGGTTTGAAAGAAAAGCGGGGATAGAACGGCCCCAAGACGCAGGTAAATTACACGGCATGCGAAAAATAACCCAGGGATTGGGTGTGGAGGCTATTCCTTATGCAATCACCTCACAATCCAATTCCAGGTTTGATCCCGAAGGTGAAAGTACACAGGAGTTTTCTTATAACGCAGGGGGTGAAGTAAACTACAACATATCCCCAAATCTCAAGGCAGGAGTGACCATCAATACTGATTTTGCCGAAACCGAGGTGGATGACCGGCAAGTGAACCTCACCCGTTTTCCTTTGTTCTTTCCAGAACGCCGAGATTTCTTTCTTCAAGGGGCTAATGTCTTTGTGTTCGCTCCCTCGAGTAACCCAAACCCCTATTTCAGCAGAAGGATAGGACTTAGGGATTTTGAACCTGTACCCATCAGTCACGGAGGAAGGCTTATTGGGAGGATTCGCGAAACAGATGTCGGATTGGTCCATGTACGGACCGGTGAGCAAGGTGGGATCCCCGGCGAGAACTTTACAGTGGGAAGGGTGCTGCAGAATATTTCAGATGAAAGTACAGTAGGGGCAATTTATACCAGAAGGGCCATGGATGGAGACAGCCTGCCTGTGCAGGAGACCTATGGGGCAGACATAAACTTAAGTACTTCCAGGTTTTTTGGAAACAAGAATTTTCAGTTTGAAGCATTTTTTGTAGGGCATACCCCTACTTCATTTAAGGATACCACCGACCAATGGGACAGGTCTGTGCGCGGTTTTAGGTTTAATTACCCCAATCAACCCTGGGATGCCCATGTTTCTTACAGGGAATTTGGCATCAATTATGACCCTGCCGTTGGCTTTGCACCCAGGGTAGGGTTCAGGAGGGTGCAGCCTTCCGTAACCTATAACCCCCTCTTGGAGAACAGCAAGGTGATTAGAGAATTGAGTTGGCAGTATTACTTTGAATACCTGATGATGATGGATTGGAGGCCTGCCACTGTCAACCATAACATAAGGTTTTTGGGAATCCGCATGGAGTCCGGCGATGAAATATATTTTAATGTGCATAGAAACTTTGAGTTTTTGGACTTACCCTTCGATATCCTTAGGGATGGTGAATTTGTAGTGGATGTGGGTAATTATGTCAATTATGGCTACTCCGTAGAGGCCAGCACCGCTCCTTTTAGAAGGGTTGGGGGTCAGATTTCCTATATGGATATAGGTTTTTGGACTGGGAGGCAGACCAGTGTTATGGCCAATTTTTTCCTTCGTCCATTTATTGGGCTTAATATGACCGGAAGTTGGGAGCATAGCCAGGTTGACCTAGTGGAGGGAAGTTTCAATACACACCTTTTCCGTTTGATCAGCAGCTATGATTTTTCCCCTTGGGTGTCCATTAATTTCAATGTTCAATACGATAATGTGACCCGATTCTTGGGTACCAACACCCGCTTTATTTGGGTGATAGACCCTGGAAATACTTTTTTTATAGTGCATAATCACAATTGGCAAGAGTTTAACCAAAGGCTAATCACCATGGAAACCCAATCTACGATTAAACTCAGTTATACTTTTCGCTTTTAGGGTTTAGAAAAAAAAACGGGCAGAATCCTTTCAATTGTGGATATAATTTTTAATTATTGTATACCGTATACAGATTAAAATTAACTTAACTAATGGAAAATTACAAATTGGCCGTAGTACCTGGCGATGGAATAGGGCATGAAATAATTCCAGCAGCCTTAAATGTGCTGGAAGCAGTATCTTCAAAGCATGGATTTGGGATAAGCTATGACTTTTTTGAGTGGGGTGCAGGAAGGTATGAAAAAGAAGGTGCATTCATGCCTGAAGACGGTTTGGAAACACTGAAAAAACATGATGCAGTTTATTTCGGCGCAGTGGGCCTTCCCAGCGTGGATGACACCCTCCCGGCTAAGTTGTATACTTTCAGGGTGAGAACAGCCTTTCAGCAGTATGTGAATTACCGACCTGTTAAGCTTTTTAAAGGCTTGGAAAGCCCCTTGCGAAACAAGGGGGTAGCAGATATTGATTTCGTGGTCATTAGGGAAAACAACGAAGGGGAGTTTGTGCAATCAGGAGCAATGTTTCGTCCAGAAAGTCCTGAGGGATTGGCCATGGATACCAGTATCTTTACCCGCAAAGGCATAGAGCGTATCGCCCATTATTCTTTCAAACTGGCGCAGAAGAGGAGGAAAAAAGTAACCAATGTAACCAAGTCAAATACCCTTATCCACTCCCTTAAGTATTGGGATGCCGTCATTGAGGAGGTGTCGGCATCCTATCCGGACGTAGAATACGTGAAAATGTACATTGACAATTGCAGTGCGAACTTTGTGTTGCACCCCGAGTACTTTGACGTGATTCTTACCACCAACCTATTTGGGGACATCCTGAGTGACCTTGGAGGTGGAATTATGGGTAGCCTTGGTTTAGGTGGGAGTGGGAATATCAACCCTGAAAAGGATTTTCCTTCTATGTTTGAGCCCATACACGGTTCTGCTCCGGACATAGCAGGAAGGAACATTGCCAATCCTGTGGGTACCATCTGGTCTGGAGCCCTGTTGCTGGAGCATTTGGGCCAAAAAGCCGCTGCGGAAAATATTGTGAAGGCAGTAGAAAGAGTATTTGAAACCGGGCTAAAAACAGTAGATTTGGGAGGAAAGGCGAAGACAGATGAGTTTGCCCAAAGAGTAGTAGAATCCCTTTAACCTATGGAATGGATAGACCTTACCCAAACTGTATCTTCTGAAATGCCCGGCATTGCTATTAGGGCTGCCAAGACGTTAGAAAAAGATGGCTGGAATGCGAGGACGGTAGAACTATATACCCATGCAGGAACCCATGCAGATGCCCCTGTTCATTTTGGCATGCCTGGTCCTTCTATAGATGAAATGCCTTTGGATAAGCTTATTGGCGAATGTTGGGTGGTCAATATCGAAGACATAAAAGAAAAGGAGCTGATCACCTTGTCCCATCTGGGTGGAATAGCTGAACAATTTAGGGAAGGGGAGGGTTTGCTCCTTAAATCTGGATGGAGTAAATTAGCTATTTCGAACCCTAAAAAATTCAGGGATGAACTCCCCCGCATCAGCGAAGAATTGGCCAAATGGTGTGTGGAACGCCAGGTAAAAATGTTGTTGGTGGAAGCTCCTTCGGTGGCTGATGTAAACAATTTAGAGGAAGTGACCCGTATTCACAGGGTATTATTTGGAGGAAAGGTTTTTATCGTAGAAGGGGTTTGCAACACTGCTGCCCTGACTACTCCAAAGGTGGAAGTTATTGTGATGCCCCTAAAATTAAAAGATGGCGATGGTGCTCCAGCAAGGGTTATCGCCAGAACTATTAATCCTTGAAAATGGATAAGGCACGTTTATTGGAAAGGCCACATACGGCCGAAATCGCCGCTCTTTTTAAGCGACTGGACTGCACCTTGGTGGTGGTAGATGATGACCCCACCGGAACTCAAACGGTCCATGATGTGCCAGTGCTGGGCCACTGGTCAGAACAAGCCTTTTTAGACGAGTTCAAAGTAGGAACGCCTCTGCTTTTTGTTTTGGCCAACACCAGGAGCCTAACACAAACAAAGGCCATGGCCAGAGCAAGGGAAATCGGGCAGAACATCAAAAAAGCCTCAGAGCAAATAGGCAGGAAGTTTTTGACCGTGAGCAGGAGTGATTCCACCTTAAGAGGGCATTTTCCGGAGGAAGTATACGCCCTTACCGAAGGTGCCGGACAATCGGATTTGCCAATTATCCTTACACCTGCATTTTTTGAAGGGGGTAGGGTCACAATGGATGACACACATTATATTTTGGAGGAGGATACCCGGATTCCGGTTGCGGAGACGCCTTTTGCCAAGGACAAAAGTTTTGGCTACTCCCATTCCAACTTGAAGATGTGGACAGAGGAGAAAACCAAGGGCAAGGTGAAAGCGTCGGAAGTAAAAAGCCTTTCTCTTAGTCAAATCGCCTCCGGACAGGAGCTGATAGCTAATGTCTTAAAGCAGTTAAAGCCAGGGGAAGTATTGGTACTTAATGCAGCCAACTATACCGACATGGAAGCATTTGTGTTGGCCTTACACAAAGTTTTGATAGAGGGAAAGCGATTTGCCTTTAGGACAGGGGCTTCTTTTGTATGTGCCTTTGGTGGTATTGGTCCAAAGCCATGGGTTCCTGAAACCCTTCCAAACCCCTCTCATGGAGGGCTAGTGGTGGTAGGGTCCTATGTGCCAAAGTCCACCCGTCAACTGGAGGAATTGTTGAAGGCAGAAGGACTATTTGCGGTTCCCCTTTCGGTAGAACGTATAATACATGATGCCAACCCATTGATCAATGAAATTGACAGTTTTGTTGATCAGCTGGAATCCAAAATCAATCAGGGTATTACCCCTGTGGTCTATACAAGCCGGGAGCTGGTTAGCGGCTCGACCTCGGATGAAAGCCTAGCCATAGGGGAAAAGGTCAATGATTTTTTGGTGACACTCGTGGAAAGGCTTTCCGTACAGCCCTCCTTTATTATCGGTAAGGGAGGAATCACTTCCAATGACTTGGCAGTAAAAAGCCTAAAGATGAAAAGAGGAATGGTAGTGGGGCAGGTACTGGCAGGTGTTCCGGTGTGGGAACTTGGCACCGAAAACAAATTTCCCTCTACTCCTTATGTGGTTTTCCCCGGCAACGTGGGAGATGACAAGGGCTTGTATACAGTCTATCACCATTTCAATCAAACCCGAACCAGCCTATGAGCACTTTGAAAGGAGTGATGGTGGGGGCAGGCTATTTTAGCCAGTTTCATGCCGAGGCCTGGCAACGCAGTGATTTGGCCAGCATTGTGGCCATATGCGATCAAGAACCTGCCAAGGCAAAGAAAATAGCCCAAATCTATGGTATTCCCAGGGTCTATACGGATGCTATACAAATGTTTTCCAAAGAACAACCCGATTTCGTGGATATTGTAACCCCCCCCAAATCCCATTATTCCCTGATTGCACAGGCTTTGGAACTGGGTATTCCTGTGATGTGCCAAAAACCGCTTGCGGACACCTTTGAGGAAGTTCAGGAAATAGTTTCTTTACTTGAAAACCATCCCAATGTCCGCTTTATGGTTCACGAAAACTGGCGTTTTCAGCCTTGGTACAGGGAATTGAGGGCCCTGAAGGAGCAAGGGGTGCTTGGTGAAAAAATATTCCACCTTGCTTTTCGCATGCGTACCGGCGATGGCTGGGGTGAAAATGCCTATAAGGACAGACAGCCTTATTTTAGGGAGATGCCCAGGCTTTTGGTTCATGAGACTGGGGTTCACTTTGTGGACACCTTTAGGTATCTGGAAGGGGAAATCGAGGAAGTATATGCCCAATTGCGGACCCTAAACCAGGGAATAAAGGGGGAAGACAGTGGCTTGATATTGTTCAATTTTGCCTCCGGTGCCACAGGGCTATTCGATGCAAGTCGGTATAATGAACCTTACCACAATAACCCGAGATTTACCTTTGGACAAATGCTCATAGAGGGGGATGCTGGCAGTGTACAATTGGACAACGAAGGGTACTTGTGGATTAAACCCCTAGGTAAGGCGCCTTATAAACACCCTTTCGAACCGAGTTTGGAGGGTGTATCTGGGGATTCCGTGTTTGCTTGTCTGAATCATTTTGCCAATAACCTGATTTCCGGAGAAGAGTTTGAAACCTGTATGGAGGACTACCTTAAAACCCTTCAGGTGGTGGAAGCCATTTATCGCTCCCAAAAAGAAGGCAAAAAAATCGCTCTCGAAAAAGTGTTTAATTAAAAGAAAATGGTAGGTTGAATGTAAAAATGTTTATATTTCAAAATGTATACTGTATACATGGGTGAATTTATAGTAACTTAAACTTTTTACCATGCTAAAAAACGATGAATTGGGCTTGCAAGCCTACAGGGAGATAAAGAAAATGATATTGAACGGTAGCCTGGAACCCGGACAAAAAATTGTGCAGGAAAAGCTTGCTGCCAAGATGGGAATAAGCAGGACACCACTTAGGGTAGCGCTCCAAATGCTGGAGGCTGAAAACCTGATAGAACCCAAGTCCAAATCCGGCTACCAGGTAAGGGACATGGAGGATTCCGAAATTCTGGAAATTTTTGATTGCCGTATCGCACTGGAATCTGTGGCCGCTTGGCTGTTGGCCAAAAACTTGGGTGCAAAGGAAAAGCAAAAGCTAAAGGGTTTTGCCGAAGGGTTTTTGGAAGAGAGCAAAGGCGTTCAGAAAAAATACAAAAGCACGGATACCCAGTTCCATAATTTCATCGTGGAGAACTGTGGGAACACCTATTTATGGAAACTGTTTCAGCAGGGCAATCTTATTACTTACATTGAAAGAATAGGGCTGATTCGTCCTCCCGAATTGACTTTACAAGACCATTTGGAAATCATAGATGCCATTTTAGACAAAAATCCAGATGCCGCGGAACAAGCGATGAAAAGGCACCTGATGCATTCCAGAAAAGTGATAGAAGAAAAAATCAAAAACAAGGAAAAGTTGATTTCCTCCAATTAGAGGTGATTAGGCTATGACACCATTTCTGACCACAGGCAGGCATGACGCGAGCGACAATCGGGGGGATTATTAAGTTTGCGAGATTCCCCCGAAGCGAGTTCGGGGCGGGCTGGGGCAGGCTATATGGCCTTTAATAAAAAATCATGATGATATGAAACAACATAGACCCAAGCCCCTAATACCCAGTAGATACTTTATGGTTTTGGGTACCTTTTTGCTGGCCCTTCTGATGTATGTGGATAGGATAGGAATTTCGGTTGCCAAAGGCCCTATGACCGAGAGCTTGGGGCTCAGTGACAAGCAATTTGGGTGGGCACTGTCGGTTTTCGCTCTGGGATATGCCCTTTTTCAAACTCCCTTTGGCATGCTGGCCGACCGCTTCGGCCCAAGAAAGATACTCACCGCTGTCGTAAGTCTATGGTCCATCTTTACCGCGCTTACTGGTGCGGTTACCCAGTATTTTTCCCTGATAATAGTCCGGTTCTTATTCGGAGTGGGGGAGGCTGGAGCCTATCCGGGTATTGCCAAGGGGGTATATCTCTGGATACCCATCAGGGAAAGGGGAGTGGTAAATGGAATAAACTTCTCTGGTGGAAGATTTGGTGCCGCATTTTCATTACCCCTTATTGCCTTTATTCTGGATTTGGTGGGTTGGAGGGCCACTTTTTTCATTCTTGGATTGGTGGGTATCCTATGGGCTACGGCATGGTACCTTCTTTTCCGGGACAAACCAGAAGACCATCCCTACGTGTCTGCCTATGAAAAGGAGGAAATTCTGAAGGCCAGGGGGGAAGTAAAGGAAGAAAAAAAGGCCGGATCCAAAGTAGCCTTACATTCCATGCTGCACTCCAAAAACATGTGGCTGGCCATGGGGCAATATTTTGCAAGCAATTTCACCTTCTTTTTCTGCCTGACCTGGTTGTTCCCACATTTGCAGGAACAATATAATCTGGCCGCTGTAGAAGCAGGGTTTTATTCCTCCTTGCCCTTGATAGCCGGAGGGTTTGGGAACATGGTTTCAGGATGGATGGTGGATGCCATCTACAGAAGGGGATACTTCAGATGGTCCAGAATACTGCCGGCAATATTGGGATTTGGCCTTGCAGCGGCGGGACTTATCATTAGCCTATTTGCACAGGATGTTGTCATCGCAATTTCCTTTTTGTCCATGGCGGTTTTCGGAGCCGACATGACCCTTAGCCCTTCCTGGACTTTTTGTGTGGATATTGGAAAAGCTCATTCCGGTGCCGTTTCTGGTACCATGAATATGGCAGGAAATATTGGCTCTTTTCTCACCGCCCTTGCATTTCCCTATTTGAGGGAATGGACGGGGTCGGTGACTCCTTTTTTTATTCTGGGTGCCGTATTGAACATATTGGCCATTTTTATTTGGCTTAAAATGAAACCGGATGTTCCTATTTCCTTTGAAACTAAATCTACCACTTAATCCGACAAGAATGTTCTCATCAATCATTGCGAGGGGTATAGTATTAGGAGTTCTGCTGCTGAATTGTACCTATTCTTCTTTCGCTCAAATCAACAGTTCTGAATTCAAAAGAAATGCAAGCTATAGTGTCGAAAAATGGCAGGTAAATGATGTCCGGTTTAAGGGGAAATTAAGCCGGGACACTAATCCCTTTCAGGTGGTGTTTGGTGCGGTTTATACCGGTCCCAAAGGTCAGGTGCAAAATGTACCTGGTTTTTATGACGGCGATAACGAATGGGTGACTCGTTTTTCCTCCAATGTGGAAGGGAAATGGTCTTTTGAGACGTATTCCTCCCTTTCTTCCCTAAGTGGGCACAAGGGTGAAATCAGCATCACCCCAAATACCCGAGAACATCAGCGCGGTGCCGTAATCGTAGACCCGGAAAATCCGCAGGCCTTTATCTATGAAGACGGGACGTCCCATTTTATGCTTGCCTTCGAACTGGATTGGCTATTTGCCTTGGATTATGATAATGCCGAGGCGATACCCCGGACGGAACAAATCCTGGGCCATGTGAAGGAAAACGGCTTTAACCACGTGGTGGCCAACATTTATGCGTATGACGTGGGTTGGAAAGTGGCCGAGGATGTTCCGGAAAGGTACTTTTTTGGAAAGCCGGATTATACCGCTTGGGAAGGGACCAATGAGGACCCTGAATTTGAAAGACTGAACTTGAAACTCTTCCAGCACTGGGACAAGGTGTTGACCCATATGCAGGCCAAAGGCTTAGATGCCCATCTGATGATTTATGTGTGGAACAAACTGGTTAACTGGCCGGAAATGTATGATCAAGGGGATAACCTTTACTTTGATTATATCATTGACCGGTACCAGGCTTTTAGCAACGTGATATGGGACGTGTCCAAGGAGGCATTGGATTACGACAGGGCAGACCCCACCTATATTATTGAACGCATCGAAAGGATTAGGAAAAGGGACAGTTTTGGACGTCTGCTTACTGTACATGATTATGAATTTAATTCCCGAAATGCAGAAAAGGTGGACTTTGTGTCCATACAAAGCTGGAGATCCGATCTGTATTCCCTCATGATGAGGGGCAGGAGGTTTCATGCGGACAAACCGGTGGTTAACATAGAACATGGAGGCTATGAGGAAGGTCCCTATCGTTCTTTTGTTGGCAATTACACCAGTCCGGAAACATGTTTGGTCAGGACCTACGAGTGTGTGTTTGCCGGCGTGTATGGGTCCTATTATTGGCAAGATGCTGCTTGGAACATAGTCATTTATGACCCTTTTGAGGATTCCCATGATTTTGATGCTCCCCGGTTTGATTATTACAAGCACATGTCCGAGTTCTTTTCGAAATATGATTTTAACTCTTTTACCCCCAGCTATCCAAAAATCACCACCAATAGCAAACATGGAGAGGACAATTTCGCTACCAATGGATATACCTTATATAATGAGAAAGGCACCTATTTGATGTTTATCCCTGCGGTAAGCGAAAGGGTGGCCGCCGTACTTCCTGAACCTGAAAGTGGAAAACTTAAGGTTACTTGGTTCAACATTTATACGGGGGAGTACCAGGAAGCTGGAAGCAAAACCTGGTTTAACTGGATAGAATTAATCAGTCCTTGGGAGCATACCGATGCTGTGCTAATTATTGAAGAGGAATAGTTTTGTGTTTACCCTAAGTGCATTTGTGGTTTTAAAAATTATATGAGCCTGACATTCGGGAAGGTTTGGAGGGGAAAACTTAATTTAGGTACCTTTTGGCCATTGCAAATGGCCAATTGATGTCTTGTTTTTTGAACAAAGATTACCGATAGGTGGGTGTAGTGGCATACTACACCCAGCCGTGCACTAGGCGTAGTTTGTAACTACGCCTTTCTATCCTCGGGAATTTGCAATTCCATTTCTTTGATGTGGCATATCCAAAGATGACGCTGATTATTAAGGGGTTTTGATGGAACTGGTATCTTAAATGTGGGTACTTTTGGCCATTACAAATGGCCTTTTGATGTCTTGTTTTTTGAATAATGATTACCGATAGGTGGGTGTAGTGGCATACTACACCCAGGTTATCGGTTCTGATATCATGGGAGTTTTGATGGAATTGTTCTCTTAAAAGTGTGCACTTTTGGCCATTACAAATGGCCTTTGAAGTTTTGTGTTTTGCACAAAGATTACCGATAGGTGGGTGTAGTGGCATTCTACACCCAGGGGCGAACTAGGCGTAGTTTGTAACTACTCCTTTCTATCCTCGGGAATTTGCAATTCCCTTTCCTTTATGTGGCATATCCAATGATGAGGCGAACTATCGAGGGGGGTTTTGATGGAACTGGTATCTTAAATGTGGGCTCTTTTGGCCATTACAAATGGCTTTTGATGTCTTGTTTTTTGAATAATGATTACGGATAGGTGGGTGTAGTGGCATACTACACCCAGATAAGGCCATTGCAAATGGCCAATTGATGTCTTGTATTTTGAAAAATGATTACCGATAGGTGGGTGTAGTGGCATACTACACCCAGGCGAGGAGGTTTTTCCAATTAAAGCCTAAAAATCTGAACTATTTTTTGGATTAAGTGTATATACATGTATAACCAAACCAACAAATTATGGCTTCTATAAAAGAAAACGTAGAGAAATTGAATCAAATGATCTTGGACGGTGAAATCTTGGATGCATTTGAAAAGTTTTATGCTGAAGAGATCGTGATGCAGGACAATGAAACTCCTGCCCGGGAAGGAAAAGATGCCAATAGAAAATTTGAGCAGGACTTCGTCAACAACCTTACCGAATTCAGGGGAGCAGAGGTGAAGAACATTATGATAAGTGAAGATGCGGGAGTGGCCGCTGTGGAGTGGTTTATGGACTATTCCCATAAAGAATGGGGAGACAGGACATATACCCAGGTGGCGGTACAAAGATGGAAGGACGGTAAAATCGTGAGCGAGAAGTTTTTCTATAACAATTAAAATGAAGGATTAAATTTGACCCACCTAATAATTTCAAGCTGCTTTTAATTCAGCGGTTCTGGGATGGGAAAAGCCCCCTTTTTTCTTACTAAAGAAGGGGGCTTTGTTTTGAAATACTAAAAAAGGATGGAAGGGTAGCCTGGGCATGGCCGTGAACAAGCGAGGGGGTTTTGTTGGAATTGATATTTTAAATGAGGGCTCTTTTGGTTATTCCAAATGGCCTTTGAAGTTGTATTTTGAACAATGATCACCGATATTGGGGTGTAGTGACATACTACACCCAGATAAGGTGTAGTGACATCCAGGATGGCCATCGCGATACACCCGAGGTAATTTTTGACCATAAATACCAATCATTTTTTGAAATTTCGATTTTTAGTACAAATTTTGAAGCAGTCAAAACTTTAATTCAACTACCAACCTTAATGAACAAATACATAGATTTGATACAGCAGACTTTTGATTTTCCCACGAAAGAATTTAGGGTGGAAAATGGCCAACTTCACTTCAACGGGGTAAACCTTATGGATATCATCTCCGAATATGGGACCCCCTTAAAGCTTACCTATCTGCCCAAAATTTCAGAAAGCATCCAGAACGCCAAGACCTATTTCAACAATGCTATACAGACTCATGGATACAAAGGTAAATATACCTATTGCTATTGTACCAAGTCCTCCCATTTTAGCTTTGTCTTGAACGAGGCACTGAAAAACGACATACATATTGAAACCAGCTCTACCTTTGATATCCCTTTGGTGAGAAGCCTATATGAGAAGGGTAAGATCACCAAGGAAACCTTCATCGTGTGCAATGGTTTTAAAAGGGACTTGTATAAGCAGTATATTTCAGAGTTACTGAATGACGGGTTTGCCAACTGCATCCCGGTGCTGGACAACCTTACAGAAATTGACTATTATTTGGAACACGTTAAGGTGCCTTTTCAGGTAGGTATTCGGATAGCAGCAGATGAGGAACCGAAATTTGGGTTTTATACCTCAAGATTGGGGGTACGTTACGCCGACATCGTGAAATTGTACGAGGAGAAAATCAAGGACAACCCCAATGTAAGCTTAAAGATGCTGCATTTTTTCATCAATTCCGGAATCCGCGATACGGCCTATTATTGGTCTGAGCTTACCAGGTTTATCCAGAAATATGTGGAGCTGAAAAAAGTGGCTCCGGAGCTGGACACCATGGATGTGGGAGGGGGATGGCCCATCAAAACCAATGTTTTTTTCGACTACGACTACCAATACATGGCCGATCAAATCGTGAAAAACATCAAGTGGATGTGTGCCAAAAACAACACCGTGGAACCCAACATCTTCACGGAGTTTGGGAGCTACACGGTAGGAGAGAGTGGGGCAGTACTTTATTCAATACTTGCAGAGAAACTCCAAAACGACAAGGAGCTCTGGTACATGATAGACGGCTCCTTTATCACCCAGCTTCCGGACAGTTGGGGACTAAACCAGAAATACATCATGCTGGCGGTCAATAACTGGGAGGAGGAATACCATAATATCTCTTTAGGTGGGCTTACCTGCGACAGTATGGATTACTACAATTCCGAGGCTCACCAGTTTAATATCTATCTGCCCAAGAGGCAGGAGGGCAAAAAGCAGTATATCGGCTTTTTTCATACCGGTGCCTATCAGGAGTCCCTGGGGGGGTACGGAGGCATACAACATTGCCTGATCCCTGCACCCAAACATATTATTATTGATAGGGAAAAGGACGGCTCTATCACCCATAAGCTGTTTGCCCCAGAACAGCAAAGTGAGAATATGCTTAAAACCTTGGGGTATTAACTATTTTTGGAAATTCAATTAGTTTAATTTGGTGTAAGGATTTAAAGGGTTTTCCACCGAACTGTTGATTAGGGAATTAGTTATTGAATTCATTGAAAAACCTTCTTTGTAGTCGGTTTTGGTGACCAAAGGTGAATTTGTAGTTTTGGTGGGAATTTGTCATTATCATAAGGTCGTTTTAATATAATTTTTTAGCTTTGTAGCCAAATCTGGCAAACTTGTTGAAGAATTTGTAATTGAACAGAGCCTAATTCGTTATTCTTTAAAGAATTTGGCGAATGCTTTGATTATAGGCTTCTTCTTAAACCAATTATTTACCATACACACCTATGCGGAATAATTATTTCTTATTTCCCCTTATTTTTTTAAAAGGTATCCTTTGTTATGGCCAGTCAGAAACAGTGTACGACGGAGAATATGAATTTAAAGGCAAAACCGGCAGGGCAACATTTGAATTCAGGGAAGATGTAGACGGGAACGTCATTATGCATGGTTTCTTTAACTTTGAAAGAAAAGAAATCGACTCTTTGGACCAAACCTTATTAACAAAATTTGAAGCAAGGGGGAACTATGAGGATAATCAAAAGGCCGGCAACTGGTCCTTTGATCAAGAAAGGCATAAAGTAAACCTGGAGGATGTAATAGATTTCGAAGTTATTGCCAGCTTGGAGAGTGAAGACATTGAGATTAAAGCAAGCTACAAAGAAGGTTTACCCAACGGAGTCTGGCAGTATTTGGAGAATATTTTCGAAGGTGGGAAGGTGCAGGAGAGGGCTAAGGCCGAAGATATCAATTTTGATGGTGGCCTAATGAAGGGTGGTATCTATTACCGAAGCTTTTATGATAATTTCACCCAGTTTATCCGCGGTGAGATAAATGATAATGGGTATATGCATGGGGAATGGTCATTGGTCTATGTGAAAGATTCCATATTGATATCCGAGGTAAGGAATTATGAAAATGGCCTATTGTTGGGTGTGGTAAGAAGGGATCTGGATTCCGGAGAAAAAATGGATGAAGCCATATTTTTCTCTACTATAGAAAAGCTGAATTTGGTTAACAACGAAGAAAACGAAGGCTTTGTGTTGGCTGATGGAGGTTATGGCATCAACTATAATGATGGGTATATGCAGAATACCATGCAACAGCAGATTCAAAAACCTGGAAATGATTTTATAGAAAATTTCATTACAAAAATCATGCGGTTTGATGATGCCGTGGAAAATGAAGAAACTATTGTTAGGTATCCATTTTTTACCAAACGATTTGAGTTTGAGTTCACTAAAGAGGAAGAGGAACTACTGGTAGAAATTCCGGTTATTTATGATCAGATCAGGGATTCGGTGGAAAGATACAGTGAGATGAATTCATTGGCCTTAAACCAGACTAAAAGTGATTCCTTAGCCTTTGCTTATGCCTACTTTAATAACCGTTTGGGAAAACTCGATAGAATAGAACCTACCATAGAGCTGATTAGAAGTGGGGAAATCAGGTATTATGATATGAAAAACTACACCAAGGACGGTGTATCCTTCATGTCTGCCATCGATATGATTACCTATAATTATGAGGAAGATACGCTTAGGAAAATGCTTCCCCGGGAAGTGTCCTTTCAAAGTTCCACCTCTTTTTTCGATAACCTTCGTGATTATTTGACGGAAGAAATGGATTTCGTTGCTGATATTAGCAGTTTTGTCACCACGGAATTATATGATATTGAGGTTAATACCAAACTTGTGGCTCTTGAAGCAGAGATTGTGGATAGAAAAGAGGAGTTGGACTCACTATATGCAAATTACAGTCACATTTCCAATGCGGAAGAGAACTTACTGGAGGCCATTCAAAACAACTTTATTGATGGTGTGTTTGAGAAGTTAAGTAGTGAATATGCCAATGAAATAGAATTTGAGGCCAAGATGGATAAGGGAAGGGTGATTTTGGACTTATTTGATGAATTAGAAAAGCGTTTTTCCGAATTAACCTTACTTTATCCTAGGAGGGAGGAGTTGGATGAAATTTATATGGAAGAAACCTTCAACCCTTTTACCTATAGCAGATACGATACCCGCGCCAAAGAAAGACTCTATGATGCCGGGGAAATACTTTTTGAACATTATATGGAAGAATTGAAAGAAGAAGAAGACTATACCCAAATAAAAGAACATATCAATAGAATTGCGAACCTTCAGGATCGATTGGTAGAATTGAGAGATCAGGACACGAGGGCATTGGAAAGAAGATTGGGCAGGAGAAACACACCAGGAAGAATTGAATCCGCCCTTGATCTTTAATCAAAGTAACATGTTTAAAACTTCGAAAATGAGCAAAAAGCTCTTGTTGTTAAGTTTATTGAGTTGGATTGTATGTTGGGAAGGTTTTGGACAGGAGGTGGAAGAATCGGCGGAACCGGTAAGAAGGGGTTTGGCTCCGACCACTGAATCTTGGAATGGGCTCTATTTAAAGTTCCGTCTTTCGGACAGGATTTTTTGGTACCAGGAGAATCATTATAGGAGAAGAAACTCCATAGCAAACCGGGCTGATTTTATAGGTCGTATGAGTCAGTTGTATAATAGGGCTGGTTTTGTCTATCTTTTTAACGACCAGTTTGAAGTTACAGTAGGCCCCACTTTAGTCTGGAATTTTACCCCTGATCCCGATGACCCTAATTATGAGAATAGTACCCTAGAGCCCAGATTATGGCACCAATGGCTCCTTACCCAATCCATTGCGGGAGTTAAAATCCTTCACCAATTTAGGTTTGAACACAGGTTTAAAAGAGATAATTTCATAGGTGCCGAATATGCCTATACGGATAGGTATAGGTATAAAATTACGGCTTACATCCCACTGAATAAGCCTAGGATGGAAAACAACACTTTTTTCCTTGCACCTTCCAATGAAATCTTCTTCGAAACTGGGAAACAGCAGATAGATGTCCTTGAAGAAAACAGGGTGTATACAGCCATTGGATATACTTATAATAATTTCATGTTTTTTGGGGGACACATGTGGACATATGGCCCTACCAATAACCCAGGGATATACAGAAACAGACATATTATAAGATTGAACATCATGTATACCTTGGATTTCAGGGGTAGAAGAACCCCAGTCACCAGAAGTTTACCCTCTCTATAATGGTCATGAACATAAAGATAAAATATCTTTTTCTTGGATCTGTGATGTGGATTTTGCTATCCCACAACGCCTTTGGACAATACCAAGAACAAATTAGGCTCCATTATTCCAATGAATATGGGTTGGGCAACAACCTTTTTGGTTTTAACCTTGTCGGGGAATATTTCTTGATTGATAACCTTTCTTTTGCTCCATCCGCTACCATTTTATTCCCTGCAACTGGCAAGGCAAGTGCTTTTAACTTCAATGCCAGGTATTATTTCACGGAGGAAGATATCCAACTCTATGGTTTGGCGGGGTATGGGATATTTAGAAGAAGGTATGAACATAACCCGGAACTCAATTTTGACAATAGAGGTTCGATAAATCTGGGTGCCGGTGTCTTATACAAAATTTATGATGAAATCGGCCTAAATTTCGAGATCAAGGTCCAACCCCAAAATAATGGGGAGGTTTGGCTCAAATTGGGTATGCTTTATTATATTAATTGAGTTCTTGGAAATTGTTGAGCTTTTTAATTTGCCGGAGGTATTTTTAGGATGTCAATTGTTTTAATTTAAACCTTTTTTGAGCCATTGTTGATTCATGGCTTCAAGTTTAGTTTTCCAAAGCCCACTTGCTTCTGAATTTGTAATGACCTCCCTTTACATCTACCCCTGTTTGCCTGGATATTTTTTTTAATTAGAAGGAGATAATTTTGACATCAGTTGGTTTTGGAATTTACCCTAGAAAATTTTCCTCGTAACCATTCAGGAATGTACTTTTAGCCTTTTTTAGTCTAAAAACACGAGTACAAAACTGCTTTGAAATAGTCGCTAAGAATAATTTCTAATAAAATCGATTTGATTGAAATCCTTTATTTATATTTGCCTATTAAATCTATAGGGTTTATGTGTTAATATAATCTGTCCAATAAAAAATTATTCATAAAGTATTACCATTCAGCACTAAAATGAAAAAAATAGTTTCCATTTTGCTATTATACACAGGGATCATTGGGTCCTCCCTTTATGCCCAGGGAATTCTGACTGGCAGGGTTAGCGATCAGGAAAACATCCCTTTGATAGGGGTAGCTCTTGTAATTAAGGACAGCAACTTCTATGTCTTTACCGACGAAACCGGAAAATTCTCCCTCAGCCATGAAATCCCTTATCCTCTTACCTTAAAAGTAAGCTTATTGGGATTTGAACCCTTGGATATTCCCTTTTCCACAAATCCCTCACTCCCAATTGTACTTTCACTAGAGGAAAGCAATGAACTTGGGGAAATTGTGGTAACGGCCAGAAGAAGACAAGAAGAGGTCCAAGCCATACCTATTTCCATTACAGTAATTGGAGGAACTCAGTTGGAAGACAACCAGGCCTTTAATGTAAACCGCCTAAAGGAATTGGTACCTACTGTACAGTTATACTCTTCCAATCCCCGGAACACGACCTTGAACATCCGGGGTTTGGGATCCACCTTCGGCCTTACCAATGACGGCATAGACCCTGGCGTGGGCTTTTACGTGGATGGGGTGTATTATGCCCGACCCGCGGTGACGACCTTGGACTTTATAGACGTGGAGCAAGTTGAGGTGTTACGGGGGCCTCAAGGCACCCTATTTGGGAAAAACACCTCTTCCGGTGCTTTTAATATTGCTACTAAAAGACCTCGTTTTCAATCCGATGCCACCTTGGAATCCAGTATAGGCAATTTTGGTTTTGTACAAACCAAAGGTTCTCTGACAGGGCCTTTGACAAATAAATTGGCCGGCCGGGTATCCTTCTCAGGTACCAAAAGGAATGGCTTGATCCAAAACCAAAAGACGGAGACCTATACCAATGAATTGAATAACCTAGGGTTTCGGGGTCAACTTTTATACCTCCCATCCGAGAGGGTGGAAGTATTGGTGGCTGCCGATGCCACGCGGCAAAGACCGGACGGATATGCACAGGTGATAGCTGGGGTGGCGGAAACGCAAAGAGCCCCTTTCAGGCAATTTAAACAGATCCTAGCTGACCTTGACTATTCTCTGCCTTCAACAAATGCTTTTGACAGGGTTATCGACCACGATACCCCTTGGCGATCAGGAAATGATATGGGTGGGTTTTCTGTAAACGTGGATACGGAAATCGGAAATGGCACCCTAACGGCAACTTCCGCTTGGAGATTTTGGAATTGGGACCCTTCCAACGATAGGGATTTCACCGGTTTGCAGGTTCTTTCCCTGTCCCAGGCACCTTCCAAACATGAGCAATGGTCACAGGAAATCAGGTATGCAGGGGAGATTGGCCAATCCTTGTCCGGGGTGTTGGGGGTCTACTCACTCTGGCAGGATCTAAGGTCCAGTCCCTACCACACCGAAGAATCCGGTGTGCACCAATGGCGTTTTATACAAAACAATCAAAATCCCTTGTGGCAGACACCAGGTTTGTTGGAAGGATATGGCATAAGGACCAGAAACAGTTTGCGTAGCTTTAGCGGGGCGGTTTTTGGTCAATTGGACTGGAAGATCACAGATAAGCTTAATCTGCTGCCGGGGATTCGGTGGAACTATGATGAGAAACAAGTGGATTTCGAAAGGACTACCTATGGAGGCTTGCAAACCAACGACCCTGAATTGTTGGCGCTTCAGCAGATGGTGTATAATGATCAGGCATTTACCGCTGCGGTAGGCGA
Organism: Pleomorphovibrio marinus; assembly: GCF_003347495.1. Lineage (GTDB taxonomy): Bacteria > Bacteroidota > Bacteroidia > Cytophagales > Cyclobacteriaceae > Pleomorphovibrio > Pleomorphovibrio marinus. The sequence continues at coordinate 8,894 of NZ_QCXY01000005.1, read as the reverse complement.
GTCTAATTTCTCTGGGCAGGTTACTTTGGCTTATAGACCCGTTGAACAAGTGAATTCATTTGTTACTTTTTCAAACAGCTTTAAACCAGTAGGAATTAATCTGGGTGGATTACCTAGGGAAAATGGTAGGACTATGGTGGAACTGGCAAGGGTGGAACCCGAGTTGATTAACCATTGGGAGGCCGGAATTAAAACCAGCCCTTCCCAAAACGCTACGTTAAATATAGTTTTACACCATACCGTGATCAGGAACTTTCAGACATTGGTACAAAGTCCTGATCTATCCGTAAACAGGGGGTACTTGGCCAATGCCGAACGAGTGAGGGTTTCAGGCCTTGAATTGGATTTCAACGTCCGGCTACATAAAAACCTGACAAACTTCGGAGCAATTGCCTACACAGACGGTAGATATATCACGTTTACCAATGCCCCAGTTCCTTTGGAGGAAGTGGGAGGAGAGAGTTTTAAGGATATTTCTGGGAGCAGGCTACCTGGGATTTCCAGATGGGCCGGTTCCTACGGTGCAGAATGGTCAAAGGGATTTAGCATTTTCGGGGAAAAAATGACCTTCTTTCTGGCAGGGGAGGGTTTTTTCAGATCCGAATTTTCTTCCAGCCCTTCCCCTTCCCGCTATTTGAATGTTCCCGGATATGCATTGTTCAACCTTAGGTCAGGCTGCAGGGCAGGGGAGGGGATTACCCTCTTTGTTTGGGCAAGAAATCTTCTGGACACTAACTATTATGAGCAACTTATGCCAGCAGCGGGCAATATAGGACACTATGCCGCTACACTTGGAGATCAACGTACCTACGGACTTACCATGAGATACCATTGGAAAAAAAAGGAAGCCTAACCTATTTATCCTAAAGTTCATTACTAAAATGGGAATTCTGACTAGAAATTAGAATCAAGAGGTTCATAAAAAGAAAAAGTGAATTTTCTGTTTAACCTTCAAAACCGATTTTCTTATGGCTGCCATCACAATGGGGCTTCTTTTTGGATGCCCCACATCTGCAAAAGGCAGTAACCTTGCCTTTTTTCCTTTTCTTTGCGTCTTTAAAATCTACTTTTATGTCCCCATACACCATAATAGGACCATTGGCAATAATTTCCACCAAGGGAATTTCCTTTTCAGGCTCTGGGGTTTGTTTTACTTCCTCAATGGGGGCGGCATCATTGAAGTAATAATCCAAAGCTCCGGAAGGGCATATCTTTACCTGATTCACTATTTCGTCGGTGGTGGATCCCTCCATTTTTATCCAGGGTTTTTCACTTGGCTTAAAGACCTCGGGCAGACCTTTGAAGCATTTTTCCGAATGTATGCACTTTGCAGGCTCCCAGGTCACAGTCACCTCACCATTGGTATAGGTCTTTTTACTCATAATGCTCTTAATCTTTAAAGCTAAAAGTTAGGCAATTGATCAGACAATTGACAACTATTTTTCAATCTACTGACATAAATTGTAAAGGAAGCAGCTTTATTTACTCCCAACAGAAGCGACCTAAGGTAAGACTTAGCTACTCTTTAGCGGTTGTGTAGATTTCTTTCGGCCAATAATTTTGGGTTTTGTTTACCATCTACCTTTAGTTTTATTAATTTACTACGATTAAGTCAACAGTATAACCCATTACCCTAAATGACCGAACTATGATCTTTGAAGAAAGGCGAAATTTTATCAAGAAACTCTCCTTATTGTCAGCTACCCTTTCCACTGGGCCTTATTGGTCCTATGCCAAGGAGTCTCCCGCAAAGGCCCTGGAGAAAGAGGATCCCTGGTATAAAACCGCAACTAGATGGGGCCAGACCAACATCACCGAAATTGATGTGGATAGGTATGACATTTCTTGGTGGAGAGCATATTGGAAGAAAACCAAGATAGATGGCGTAATCGTCAATGCGGGAGGGATCGTATCCTATTATCCCAGCAAGGTTCCTTTCCATCGGCCCGCTGAATTTTTGGGTGGAAGGGATCTGTTTGGAGAGCTTTGTGAGGCGGCGCACCAGGATGGATTGGCGGTTTTTGCCCGTATGGATTCCAATCGGGCCCACAGGGAATTCTATGAGGCCCATCCCGACTGGTTTACTATTGACAAAGAGGGAAACCCCTATATGGCCGGTGATCAGTACATTACTTGTGTAAATGGCCCCTATTACGATCGCCACATACCTGCCATCCTGGAGGAAATAATCACGCTATATAGTCCCGAGGGATTTACAGATAACCGCTGGGTGGGGCTCACCAGGGACAAAATTTGCTATTGTACCAATTGCAAGGAAAAGTTCAGGGAGAGAACGGGCTTTGAACTTCCCCTTCAAAAAGACTGGGAGGATAAGGCCTATCAGGAGTGGATACTTTGGAACTACTCCCGAAGGTTGGAAATATGGGATTTTAATAATCAGGTGACCAAAAAATTCGGGGGCCCCGATTGCATCTGGTCTGGTATGAACAGTGGATCACTCAAAGAGCAGTGTGAGACATTCAGAGATTACAAGGAAATAGGCGCAAGGGCAGATATCTTGATGTTGGATTATCAGACTCGTGATGTCAAGTCCGGATTCCAACACAATGGTGAAGTAGGTAAACTCATCCATGGGTTGATGGGTTGGGACAAACTGATTCCGGAGAGTATGTCCCTATATCTCAATTTTAATTGGCGCCCCACTTTCCGGCTTTCCAGTCAACCTGCCTTGGAGGCCAGGTCCTGGATGTATAGTGGGATTGCAGGAGGTATTCAGCCCTGGTGGCATCATGTATCGGCTTATCATGAAGACAGAAGAATGTATAATACTGCTGCTGAGGTATTTGATTGGCATAAAGAAAATGAAAGCTACCTAATCAACAGACAGCCAATTGCCAATGTTGGCGTAGTTTGGTCCCAGCGCAATCAGGATTTTTTTGGGAGGGATCATCCCGAAACCATCATTGAGGAGCCCTGGAGGGGGTGTACCCATGCACTGACCAGAGCAAGAATCCCCTATCTTCCACTTCATGTCGAACAGGTTGCAGACCATTTAGAGGATTTTTCGGTGCTTATATTACCTAATTTGGGGATCCTTTCAGAGGAACAGGCCAGTGCAATCAGGGCTTTTGTGGAGAATGGAGGCAGTTTGGTGGTCACGGGGCTTTGCGGACTTTTTGATGAGCGGGGAAAAAGAAGGGAGGACTTTCTGCTGGCGGACCTGATGGGGGTACATGCCAGCCCTAAGTACAATTATCAATTTGAAGAAAATAGGGCTAAAGCATCTACCAAACACACCTATTTAAGGTTGGTTCCCGAATTAAGAAGGGAGGTGGACGGGCCTAACTCTGGTGATGAACCCGAAATTTCCGGGAAGCGGCATGAAATATTGGAGGGGTTTGATGAGACAGACATTCTACCCTATGGGGGAATGTTGGAGCCTGTGGAAATGGAACAGAAAGCCACTGTGTTGATGACATTCGTACCTGAATTTCCCATATTCCCCCCAGAAATGGCTTGGATGAGAACCCCGGTCACCGACATCCCTGGTTTAGTGGTGAATGAGACACCTCAAGGGGGAAAAGTGGTCACCTTTCTAGCAGATATTGACCGAAGGTTTAGCAGGGACAATATCTCCGATCATGGTTTGCTTTTGGAAAATGTGATAAAGTGGTCTGCAGGAGACACTTTACCCGTGACTGTAGAAGGCCCAGGCTTGATAGAATGCCATTTATACCGGCAAAACAACCTTCTGATCCTTCACCTTATCAACCTTACGAATGTCGCCACCTGGCGCCACCCTGTAGAGGAGCGGATGCCAATAGGTCCAATTAAGATAAAAATCAAGGTGGCTGGAATGGCTGCTTTCACCGATGCCAACTTGAAAGTTGCCAATCGCGCTGTAGAAGTGAATGTCGCAAATGACACCCTGGAATTGGTGGTGGATTCCGTTTCCTCCCATGAGATGCTGGTGATATCTTAAGGAGATGCTGGTGATATCCTAATGAGAATACTGGTTTAACCAATAGAAGGTATGGTATTGGTTTTAGAAACAGGAACTATTTGGCCATTACAAATGGCCTTTTCAATGTTCTTTATCTTGAACAATGATCACCGATAAAGTGGTGTAGTGGCATACTACACCGAGTCGAGTTTTAATCAAGAGGAGGTATGGAATTGGTTTTTGAAGCAGTAGCTATTTGGCCATTACAAATGGCCTTTTCAATGTTCTTTATCTTGAACAATGATCACCGATAAAGTGGTGTAGTGGCATACTACACCGAGTCGAGTTTTAATCAAGAGGAGGTATGGAATTGGTTTTTGAAGCAGTAGCTATTTGGCCATTACAAATGGCCTTTTCAATGTTCTTTATCTTGAACAATGATCACCGATAAAGTGGTGTAGTGGCATACTACACTGAGTCGAGGTTTCATCAAGAGGAGGTATGGTATTGGTTTTAGAAACAGGAACTATTTGGCCATTACAAATGGCCTTTTCAATGTTTTTTATCTTGAACAATGATCACCGATAAAGGGGTGTAGTGGCATACTACACCCAGTCGAGTTTTAATCAAGAGGAGGTATGGAATTGGTTTTTGAAGTAGGAGCTATTTGGCCATTACAAATGGCCTTTTCAATGTTTTTTATCTTGAACAATGATCACCGATAAAGGGGTGTAGTGGCATACTACACCGAGTCGAGGTTTCATCAAGAGGAGGTATGGAATTGGTTTTTGAAGCAGGAGCTATTTGGCCATTATAAATGGCCTTTTCAATGTTTTTTATCTTGAACATTGATCACCGATAAAGGGGTGTAGTGGCATACTACACCGAGTCGAGGTTTCATCAAGAGGAGGAATGGAATTGGTTTTTGGAGCAGGAGCTATTTGGCCATTATAAATGGCCTTTTCAATGTTTTTTATCTTGAACAATGATCACCAATAAAGGGGTGTAGTGGCATACTACACCCAATCGAGCATACTACACCCAGTCGAGGTTGAGTGGGTTTTATTCCCCTTTCTGGTAAACTAGAAAATGCTGCATGTGCATAAAATCCCCCTTTTCTGCCAAATGAAAACCATTGGCCTTCATCTCTTTTTCGATTTGGGCAAGGGTCATTTTGTGAAGGGGTTTGATGGCCACCTCGGGATCTTCCCCCCTGTATTCTATCAGAACCAGCTTCCCATCGGTTTTCAGCGATTTTTTTATGGCTGCCAGCATCTCATGAGGATACAGGAGCTCATGGTACACATCCACCATAATTACCATATCCAAGGCATTATTAGAAAGGTTGGGGGTTTTTTCATCCCCTTTTGTGGCCTCCACATTGGTGACTCCCAATTCCTCCGCTTTATCCTTAAGATAGATAAGTGCTTCTTCTTGCACTTCCACCGCATACACCTTTCCCTCCGGCACTCTTTTGGCAATCCTGAAGGTATAAAAACCCGACCCGGCCCCAATATCAGCCACTTGGTGATCGGGTTCCAGCGGTAGGTTGGCTATGGCCTCATCGGTATTTTCTTCTCTGGACCTACTGGGCCTTTCCAGCCAGTTCACACCGTGAAAACTCATGATTTTGGAAATTTCCCTTCCCTTATATACTTTTCCCGTACCGTCCCTATCTGGAGTTTTATAGGTGTAAGGGTCATTGTCCTGGGCCATACAGGCTCCTTTTGCTATCAAAATCAAAAGCAAGCCTCCAAAAAACAGCCTAAAATACCTCATGGAATTTGGGTTTTGGTTGATGATTAAGGATTAACAAATTTTTTGGCAATATGGTGCGAAGGGTTTTTGAATGAAATTCTTAGCATTGCGGATAACCTCGGTTCTATATATCACTAAGATACTTAGTAACCGAGGGAGGGGGAGTTTTGTTTTTGTAAATCAACCCATCAAGAAGATGGACTAAAAAGCAACCTACAGGAAATCAATGTCTTGCTTAAGCATAGTAGGTGGAATGTAGGTGAGAAAGCGTATGGCCTAGGTTTTACAAAGGTGACGCCTTTCAATAATTCTCTTCAAACAACATGCGAAAACTAACTCACTGAAGTTGAGGGAAGGATCAATCCTGTTACAATTGAACCTCTAAAAGTTAATAAGTTGCCCATAGCTTTCCCCACCGCTCAAGCAAACTTTAAAGGGAATCATGAAGTTAATTAACTATGTACCTAACCAAAAAACAGAAAGAAATGCAAACTACCAAGGTAAAAGCATTTGGCGCTGCCTCCTCCGAGGCGGATCTGGATCAAATGAATATCCTACGCAGAAGCGTGCTCCCCAAGGATGTGGAATTGGAAATCCTTTATTGCGGTGTGTGCCATTCGGATTTACATACTGCCCGTAATGACTGGGGAGGAACTATATACCCAACTGTCCCTGGACATGAAATTGTGGGCAAGGTTACCCAGGTTGGAGAGGAAGTGTCCAGCATTAAGGTAGGGGACCTGGTAGGTGTAGGTTGCTTGGTGGATAGTTGCAGAACCTGCGAAAGCTGTAAAAAGGATTTAGAACAATATTGTTTGAATGGATTTACTGGAACTTACAACGGTCATGAAAAATATTTGGATGCTCAGACCTTTGGGGGCTATTCTGAAAAAATTGTGGTGGATGAACACTTTGTGCTAAAGGTACCGGAAAACCTGGATGCAGCTGCGGTCGCCCCTTTGCTATGTGCGGGCATTACTACTTATTCCCCACTAAGGCATTGGAAGGTAAAGGAGGGAAGCAAAGTAGCCGTAGTTGGTCTCGGAGGATTAGGCCATATGGCCATCAAATTGGCCAAGGGTATGGGAGCCGAAGTCACTTTATTTTCGAGATCCAAAGGCAAAACAGCCGATGCCAAGAAATTGGGTGCCGATGAAGTTATCATTTCTACCGATGCCCAACAAATGAAATCGATAAAGGGCAAATTTGATTTAATTATTGACACGGTTCCTTATGTTCATGACCTCAACCCTTATGTAGCCACCCTGAACATCAATGGCACCTTGGTGCTGGTAGGTTACCTAGGCGAACTGGATCCCATGCTTCATTCCGTACCCTTGATTATGGGGAGGAAATCTGTGGCTGGCTCTGTAATTGGAGGTATCGCTGAAACCCAGGAAATGCTTGATTTCTGTGGGAAGCACAACATCGTGTCCGAAATAGAAATGATAACCATGCAGGACATCAACACCGCTTACGAAAGAATGTTAAAGAGCGATGTGAAATACCGTTTTGTGATAGATATGGCGTCTTTGAAGTAAGGTTGTTAATACTAGCATTCTGTTTGATTATCGTAATTCTTAAGTATCCGTAACCAAATCTTAGCATTTACTCACTATGGACTCAAGTTACTTTCCAATACACGCTGAATGCCAGACAACCTTTCAATCCTTCACATAGGATTACTTGATTTTTCAAAACTGCTTAGGCAATTAAACCTTTTCAGTGAAGGTTCAGGACACTTCACATTGAATTTCCTGAATTAGTACTTCCACTGGAAGGCCAAGGATTTGGCGCAGGTTACGGATCATTTTCAGGGAGAGTGGGATTTTTCGGTTTAATACTTTCGAAACTGTTCCTTTATCCCCAATGGCAGGAATAAGGTCTTTAGCTTTTAAGCCCAGGTCCTCCATCCTTATTTTGATGGCATCGATGGGATCAGGCAAAGGGATTTCATCGAAATTTTCCGCTTCGTACTTTTCTACCAGCAACACCAAAACCTGTAGCTCCTGAGATTCAGGGGAACCTTTTGGAACATCAAAAAGCTCCTCTATTCGTTGCAAAGCCTTTTTATACTCCTTTTCTGTTTCAATTAGTTGTAAATACTTCATGTTGCCTACACGTTTAATACATCAATTTTATCATATTCCGCATGTGTCCCAAACCATTTAATCAATGCATGTTTGTATTGAAAACTAAACCTCACCACCAAACGATAATTTTTTCCTTTTACATTGAATACCATTCTTTGACCACCCACCTGATCTGCACTAGGATAGTCCTGTTGAACTTCATGAGGATTTTTCCACGATGCTTTTCGTGCAATAGCCACCCAAGTGGTTAGCCAGTCCTTGGCATCCGGGTGTTTGGTGTAATAGTCTTTGAGGGTCTGTTCCCTAATAATATGCACAACATAAAATTAATCTAATAAGTTGGTTAATAACCAACTTATTAGATTAATTTAGATACCAGGTTGGCAGAAGTCCTAGGGATACAGCTACAGGCTATTTTGGCGGAAAATGAACAAGTAGTCACCAAGGAAACGATTCTAGATAAAGTAATAAAATGGGGGAATTGATATAAGGTGTAGTTTATTTGCCCGACGGTGAAGCTGTCGAACGCTTCAATATCCCCAGGTTGCACCTAGGGTATTGGTGATATTGCTTATTCCAATCCTGAATGGGTTGAACTTTACTTTCTGAGGCAGAAGTTTCGACCCGCTTTGGGGTCGTGGTGGAGGAGGGGTCACAACCCCGGACGGGGTTGAACTCCGCAAACAAGGAATCGGATGGGTATTACATTCAATAAACCCATCCAATTCACCTAAAAGACTCCGTTTCTTAGAGACAGCTTAGAGACAGAGAGACTTGGTGATTTGTTTTTGTGCGAATGGGTGGTTTGGTTTACCCAGATGTTTCCACCATCCCCTTTCTCCCCCTCCTAAAACAGGAGGGGGCGAGCGAGAGGTTGTTTTTGTCCTCTGGAGTGCGTATATCCCCAATATATTTTGTTTATGTCGTTTCACAGGCCAGGAAATCGAAAAAATCCATTCTCCCATAAACAATCAAGCTCCCTCTCCCTGGAGTTGCAAAGCCCGTAGAACGAAGTGGTTACGGGAGGAGAGGGTTGGGGTGAGGGCACAAGGACCCGGAATCGCGACCCAAGCCAAATTTCGAAGCGAAACAAGGAGGGGGATAAAAGGGGGTGGTCAAAATAATTCGGGTGCAATGAC
>NZ_QCXY01000049.1 GCF_003347495.1 Pleomorphovibrio marinus | reverse complement strand
TTAACCGGGAAATCCCGGCTAATGGGATAAACATTTTATCCTGCAAGTCTTTTACTAATTTTTCTCAAGCCTTTTGCCTAACTTGTGGAGGATAACGGATTCGAACCGTTGACCCCCTGCGTGCAAGGCAGGTGCTCTAGCCAGCTGAGCTAATCCCCCAATATTATATTTTCAGTAATCTTCAAGTTTCACTTTTGAAACTTAAGGGTGATCTTGTCAACCCGATAGCTATCGGGATACAATTGTTTCTTTTCAAGAAATCATAATTCCATACTTGCTTAATGTAAGGAATCAATATGTGGGCCTGCGTGGACTCGAACCACGGACCTCTACATTATCAGTGTAGCGCTCTAACCACCTGAGCTACAGGCCCATTAAATCCTATATTCCTAAATTCAACTTTTTGAAGCCCACTTACTGAGCAACAACGAACCTTCCCGAAATCCATCGGGACGTCCTAAACACCTGAACTACAGGCCCATTATATTCTACCACTTATTTCAAATTCTTGTGAAGCTCTCTTTTGAACTACCACGGACTTTCCCGATATCCATAGGGACGTCCTAAGCACTTAAGCTACAGGCAAAACATTAAAGTAGTAAGACAGACATTCACGAATACCAAAGCAT
>NZ_QCXY01000048.1 GCF_003347495.1 Pleomorphovibrio marinus | reverse complement strand
TTCATGGTAAAAAATGCTGAAAATTTCATTAAATTTGATTGTATCCTAATTTGGAATTATGAATCTACTTAATAGAATTACGTTGGATCCTGCTGTCTGCCATGGAAAACCATGTGTACGGGGCATGCGATGGCCCGTGGAAATAGTAATTGATATGCTTGGATCTGGTATGAGCATGGATGAGATTTTAGCCGAGCATCCTGAATTGGAAAAAGACGACATTTTAGCCTGTCTTCAGTATGCGAGACTTTCACTCTCAGGTGTAAATATAGTAGAGGTGGCTTGATGAGGTTTCTCTGTGATGTCCATATCTCCTTCAAACTTGTAAGCTATCTTAGGTCATTGGAGATTCATGCAACCCATGTAAATCAAATCTTGGATAAATGGCATACTAAGGATGAAGATATTTGCACATATGCCGATGAACACGATTTGATTGTTATTACAAAAGATGTTGATTGATTTCAGAAATAGCTTTTTGATCAAAAATACTCCCAAAAAACTGATAAGATAAGAATCAAACTTGGAAACATATCCAATTCGATTTTGATAAAAGTACTTTCTGATCACCTGCCGACTATCGCTCACTTAGGTTCAAATGGGGGATTTATGATGGAGTTAGATCAACTTTCGGCGACAGTTTTTAAACTAGAGACTTAACTTAAGCATATGTATCGGAAGCA
>NZ_QCXY01000047.1 GCF_003347495.1 Pleomorphovibrio marinus | reverse complement strand
CACCATTTTGAGAACGACACTAACAATCATATTGACCCTAATTGGATTTTTGACTTACGGACAAGAAAACAAACTTGACGAAGGCGGAAATCTCATATATAAAACTGAACCAAGAGTATTGGACAGTTTATATGTAAAAGCTTTAAACAATAGGATTGATTTACTTTTACAGAGTGGATGGCATTACGTTGAAATGAACGAATACGGAAGTAGAATTAAAAACTTAAATGTGCCAGACAGGTATAAATTCCTAACAACAAACGAATTGATTGACTTATCATTAAAAGAGAAAAGGACAATTAATGTTTTAAGAGTTGTTCATAAAGAAATTTCAAAAGACACTATTGACATAAACTTTGGTTATATAGGATTTAAAGGGAAACGAAAACTTCATTTTTATAAAGGAATACGTTTTAAAAAAGCAGAGTTAACTGTTGGTTGCGGAGGAACTAATGGATACCAGCCTGACATAAGATTTGCATTTGACGATTTAACGAATGAATGGAAAATAATTCAAAACCGATTTATCAAAACTAATGACGAATAGAAAAACGGTGTATAACAGCCGTTTTGCAAAAGCGGGGGTTTCGTGCTTCTATGAAAGTGAAGTTCTAAATTCAAGATTTGTACATCTATTGAAGTTTAGTGCTGTAAAACCCCGCCTTCGCAAAGCGGCAAAACGTT
>NZ_QCXY01000046.1 GCF_003347495.1 Pleomorphovibrio marinus | reverse complement strand
CCTCAGCTTGGAGACGGCGGGCTCTCGGAGCCGTACCCTTCAAGCCTACTCCTAACTTCTTAAAGATACTAAACTTTCCATTTACTCGGAACCGCCCGCTGTCTTCCAAGGTGATGTTGTATGCCGTTTATTCTATTTCAACCCACTCAGATATTTTGATTTTACCATCTCTAATATTTACTTTAAAATCTTTCCCATTTGCTGAGTATACAGGGTCATAATCTACTTTTTGATAGGATTTTACAGTCCACCATACAGAATCTGCAACACCACTAATTGAAATAATCCAGCCCTTAATTCCTTTTTCAAAATTTGCTCTCTTTGCTAAGCTTAAAGCATAATCATGATTTAGGTAGATATTTTCGTTTGAAACGCCTTTGAAATAGTTATAAACATTTTGCCTAGTAATTTTAGTATTGTATTCAGTTTCTACATTTTCGCCATTTAAAAAAACTAAAATCATATTTCTGGATGTATCCGTTGAAAGATCATTTTTGATTTCAAATGCCACCATATCTAAAACAGACTTATATAAACCTTTAAATTCAAGAGTATCATTCAAAAAAGTCTCACTGAATGTTTCAATTAAAAAATTCTCGGCTATTTGAATTTTTTTTCTTTCAGAATCTGAATAATCTTTACTGTCACTTCCTTGTCCGAAGCATTTTACATTGGTCAGAATAAGAAATATTAATAAAGTATATTTCATGGGTTATGTATCAGTTCCTTTAATGGCATAC
>NZ_QCXY01000045.1 GCF_003347495.1 Pleomorphovibrio marinus | reverse complement strand
AGCTGTTCGGGATTTGCAATCCCGAACCCAGATAAAGGGGATTTGTAATCCCCTTTGTACAAAATCTAAAGGCAAGCCCTTGATTAGGCGATTAGGCGCGCGAACCCTTTGACCACTCAAAAAAGGTTGATCATTACACCCGAATTGTTATGACCACCCCCTTTTATCCCCCTCCTAAAACAGGAGGGGGAAAGACACAATCATTGTTTTTTGCCCCGGAATGGGGGTTGATTTTAAGCCGCTGTGCCGCCGTCCGGGATTGGTCCGCCGATCGAAATTGCCCCATTTCCTGGATGAATCCCTCGTCCGATTCCTTGTTCACGGAGTTCAACCCCGTCCGGGGTTGGGGAATCGTCGTTGGTCCTCCAGATCCCCGAGCTAACGCACGGGGCTAATGGGGTTGAAACCCTCCGGGTTTCTTTGAACCTGTTGGTCACTGTGTCAGGTGTCACCCAATGGAGTGAACCTAGGAAAGGTTATTGTCTTTTGCCGTTTTCCTTTACAGTGACGGCCGTTTCCATGCCAGCACTTGTGTTCCCTGTTTCGTCCCAAGACCCTGAAAGGGTCCAACAATAATAACGCCGGGAGAAACCCGGGGAATTGGGACACCACCCCAAAAGCCCAGAACCACGGGGTGGTTCAACTCCACGGCACTTCTTCGCTGAGAGGAATATATTTTGATAGGCCCAACCTTGTTCCGAGCTGAGGGTGGGCAAAAACTGGTAGGCTTGGAGAGTTCTCCTCTGC
>NZ_QCXY01000044.1 GCF_003347495.1 Pleomorphovibrio marinus | reverse complement strand
TTGCGGTTGGTGGTACCAGTTCGGTGATTTCGCACTGGGCCATTAAATCAGGGAGTTCAGTCACATCAGGCAGGGGGGGTAACTCATCAATAACGGTTACAAATATCTCTTTGCTTGCCTCATTCTCATTTACATCGGTTACCGTAAATAGAATGGGATTCTCACCAATATGTTCACAGGTAAACTCAAAGGTGCTCAGTTGGATTTCAGCAATACCACAATTATCAGAAGATCCGTTGTCTATTTGTTCAGCTGTAATAGAAGCCGCTCCATTTTCATCCAGATAAATAATAATATCCACTGTTTCCAATATTGGATCTTCATCGTCTGTTATAATAACTTTCTGAAGCACTTCTCCAATTTCAAAATCATTGCCATCCACGGCTTTCCAAGTGATTAGTGTTTCGCCAACTGTAAATGGTTCTTGCAGGGGTTGATCATCGTCTCGTGTACCTATAAAAGTCACCCCATATGAGTCACCCTTTGCTTCTGGTTCCTGCACTTCTACAATTGCATGGCAATCTCCAGGGTCATTCGACTGGGTCAAATCTTCTACAGGCAGAATTTCGAAATTTATCTCAACAGCACCAATACTTACCGGAGAAACCCTCGGGTTTCCAAAAATATCATCCGGTACAATTTCCAATAAATCTGTTCCAGCGTTGGCCAGAATCAAAGCTCGGGTAACCAAATCATTGTCGGATGCAAAAAGCGGATCTACACTTAGAGAGTTCTCGTCCCTGTTGGAGATC
>NZ_QCXY01000043.1 GCF_003347495.1 Pleomorphovibrio marinus | reverse complement strand
GCACGAAGGTTTTTTTCGTTTGATTCTAAATGGTTTTCGCTTCGGAAGGTTTTTGTCACTAAGAACACAAAGGAGACACAGAGGGCGCGAAGGTTCTTTTGGATTTGGGCTGTTTCGAAGACGGAGAGACAGCTGAAGCACAAGGCTATTGAGAGGTTTGACCACTGTCGTGGTCTTTTGGGTGGTGCAAGAAATAGCTTAGAGGAGCATTTTTTTGCGAGAAATTAGTTGCTTTAAGCGATAAAAGCAATACCGCACCTGCCAGTCACCCAAGATCAGTATAGACAATGTTTTTTGAAGAGGCCCCACCATTGAATGGTAGAAAAATCATCATTTCCGCTAGTGGTGGGCTGCCAGAAATGCGGGGGTGCGGCTGGCTTGTGCGTGAGGAAGCTTATTTCTGGCTTGACTTTTTTGTTACTTTTTGGGTCAAGCCAAAAAGTAAAGAAGCAAGAAGAGAAAAAGCTATCAATAGCAGCTTAAAGGGTAATTATAGCCATAACATACTCGATATGGAGAGACTTAGAGACGAAGAGACTTAGGGACTTGGAGACTTGTTTTCAGGCGAAAAGTTGGATTCGCTTCGGAAGGTTTTTGTCACTAAGGACACAAAGGAGGCACAAAGAACGCGAAGGTTCTTTTGGTACCTTTTAAGACCGGGAGACGAAGGGACTTGGAGACTAAGAGACTTGTTTATAGGCGAAATGTTGGTTTTCGCTTCGAAAGGTTTTTGTCACTAAGGACACAGAGGAGGCACT
>NZ_QCXY01000042.1 GCF_003347495.1 Pleomorphovibrio marinus | reverse complement strand
AGCCCTCACCCCAACCCTCTCCCTCCAGGGAGAAGGCCTTTGCTTGCGTTAGTGATGGGGTCTTAACCTTTGAGGATTTCCGGAACCTCGAAAGGTTAATCGAGGAACACACAAAACACCGAAAACAACCGCATGACGGGGAAGATAATAGTGTTACCCAACCCCTAATGCCAGCGGCACGACCGATGTAATCATGCGGTAGCTACCACACCAAAAGTCCCATCGGGACGGCCGATATTTAGTACCAACCTTCACCCCAGGAATCAGCTGCCGCGAGTGCAAGAACTTGATATTGTTTTAAATCCGGTGTTTCCGACCCCAACTAAGCCCCGATCATTTCGCCCGTACCTACGGCACTTGTTCCCATCAGTCTGAGCCCCAAATCCTTGGGTTGAAACCCATGGTTATTACATCGGCCGCTCCTCCGGAGCTTTTGGACCACGTCAAGGTCGTTGTGTTTCGGTGCCAAACCCAATGAATCAGAATGTCCGCGCCGCAAAGATATCTGAATCCCTGCACCTAATTCCTAGCCAGTAATCAACCCAATAACCCCCAATCAAAACCTCCCTGCCTAGAGTGTCATTAATGTCAAAAAAAATTTCGGAGAATAACCATAATTCGGATCGAAACCATCCCCTTGTCTCTCAGTCTCTTAGTCCCTAAGTCTCCAAGTCACAACAACCCCTCCTCCTTCAAAATCTTATCGACCTCTGATTCACTGATTTCCATGGCCTTTGCGATTACAGTCACTGGTACTTTTTCTTTATAAAAGTTGATTACACCTAACCTCGTCTTTTTCAGCTCACCGGCTTTTTCGCCTTTCTCCATGCCGAGCTTTTCTCCCTCAAGC
>NZ_QCXY01000041.1 GCF_003347495.1 Pleomorphovibrio marinus | reverse complement strand
TCGAGCCGGAGAGCGGAAACCCCGAAGACGTGACCCTCGCCTACAGCGCATCCGGGGAAGCGGACAACTACGTGCTCAGGTTCTCCAACGCCCGGTTCGTGGAGCTGGCCAACCTTACGCTGTCGGCGACGGGAACAACCCACACCAGGACACTGGACGTGGAAGGGCGCATGGACGACATCCTGGTGGAGGGATGCGTGTTCAACAGCCCCCCCGCGACCGGGTCCGACGTGGCCCAGGCCAACATACACCTGGAGCCGGCCATGTCGGAGAACGTGGTTTTTGCCGGAAACAGCATTTCCGGGGGTTCCTACGGCATCCTCTACAGGGGCTCCACCAACACCTCCAACCGGGCGCCGGGCGTGGAGATCAGGGACAACACCGTCCTGGGCGCGGGGCACACCGGCATCCTCCTGCAGCGAACCGAGACCGCCCTTGTTTCAGGAAACACCGTGGGCGCCCCAGGGGAAGCGGGGCCGGGATCCGCCGGCATACTCCTGGACAACTGCGACGGGGCGCTGCGCGTGACCGGGAACAGGTCGCTGGGGGCCGCCGGACACGCGATGAGGATCGCCAACTGCACGGCAACCTCCGGGCAGCCCGGCCTTGTGGCCAACAACTTCGTGGCCAGCAACGGCACGGAGGCCACGCTTAACTCCTACCGGAACAGCCAATTCCTCTTTTACCACAACAACGTGAGCAACGGCGGGAGCGGCGCGGGCTTTCATCATGAGAACAACTTGAACGCCCGGGTAAGCAACCTGAGGAACAACATCCTCAGGTCCGAGACGGGGTACGCCATCCACGTCCAGCACACCGGCAGCTTCCAGTCCTCCGACCACAACGACCTTTACACGGCAGGCACGAACCTGGGCAGGTGGGGGAACACGAACGCTCCCACCCTCTCCGACTGGCAGCA
>NZ_QCXY01000040.1 GCF_003347495.1 Pleomorphovibrio marinus | reverse complement strand
ACCGTTGGGTACAAGCTAAAAATAAACGTAGTAAATGAAGGCTATATTAAAAAAACATCCAGAATTAGATTTTTTCATAGGTTTTATAGGTGGTCCAGAAATACCGACTAAACAAGATAAGTTCAAACCATTAATGGGATACAAAGCTATTTTAGAAGATGAAGAAGGTAAGACAACTGATCTATCAGAAGAATTTGATTTATACTTAAAAAAGAAAGGAAAATCAAACCATCAGGACTTTGAAACAAAATTCAAACAGCAAATAAAAGAAAACCTTACCGATGAACATCCTTACAAAAAGAGTGTGAAATTAGAAGTTATAGTAAGTATTTCAATGCAAGAAAAGAGACTTAACTCAGTCGATATAGATAATTTAATTAAAAGCGTACTAGATTGCTTTAATGGTCTAGTCTATGAAGATGATTCACAAATTGTAAGCGTGTTAGGCAGAAAGGACGTTAACGGCTATTTTCCAAGAAATGGAATTTTTGTTGGAATCAGAAAAATTATAGAGGATAAAGAATCTTGGTTCAAAAACATAAAATTAGCTTACTTTGAATATAAAAACTAAAATCAGAAAAAATGAAGTTTATTAAAAATCTTGGACAAAAATTAAATTCCACACAAAAAACTATTGTTTCAATAGCAGTTCCTTTGGCTCTTTTTGTTATAACTTTTGCAATTGCGGAAGATGCAGGTTATAAAGGTGCTTTTGATATGGATGACACTTGGTTAATTTGGCTAATATTCGTAGGGATTGCTGGATATTTTGAATTCCATTTATATTCTGACAATAAAAAATAGCCAGTACCCAACAGGCGTTTGGCTCAATGGCGGGTGACGTGGTTAATTGAACATTCTACTTCGCATCAACTTTTGTGGTGTATTGACAGTTTAGTGCTCCGAAATCCGCCACTGCGCCAAGCGCCAATCCGTTA
>NZ_QCXY01000004.1 GCF_003347495.1 Pleomorphovibrio marinus | reverse complement strand
TCCGCAGCCTGGCCGCCGCCGATGCACCGGAAATCTCAGGGATCACCGACTGCCCAACATAAGTGCCCGTTTTAATTTTAAAAGTAACAGGCCCTGAAACGCCTTCTGTTTCCAATGCCAGAATACCATCATTTAAAGTGGGAAAATCCCCACCAGACCCAATGGAATATTCTCCGGATAATTCCTGAAACGCAAAACCCTGGTAGATCAAGAAAAAAAAGGAAAAAGTCATCACCAATTTAGCAGAAAGGTTGTAAACAGTGCTTTTCATAAGTTTGGGGGTTTGTAAAGACAATCAAATGGTTGATTTACCAGATGTTTATTGGTCTGTTAGTAGAAACAATTTCCTTTGGAGCGATAAGATTGAAAACCAGCATAAATTCATGGGTCTGACCCAAGTACATTAGGCTTCTATTGGTTGGTACCTCATAAATGTACCCCATGCGCATACCGGGCCATAAAAAACCCATTTGTAGGTTATAAGCATATTGGTGCCTGTATCCTCCCCCCATCCATAACCTATCCATCATCACGGATTTGATGTTGAACTCTATATTATCAATTAAACTTTCCTCATGTCGGTAAAAAACATTTCCAATTAAGGAAAAATTATCATTCAGCCGTTCCCTGTAGCCAGCTTGAACCACATGAACCAAAGCTTGATTGTCCATGAAATTGTCCCCCCTGTAAAGCCTACCCCTATTTGCTTGTTGCACCCCGTAGGAAAAATAATAGCGAGAATGGGTAAGCGCTAAACCGATGTTGAAATCCAGGACTTGCAAATTGGCAAAACTTCCTTGGTATTGCATAATAACCGGATCCTGGGCAAATTCTCCGGTCAAATTGTTTCCATCAAGTCGGATCAATCGATGATTTACCCCGACTCCAAGCCGGAGATTGTGATTTGAGGAAATTCTAATTCTACTTGCATACCCATAAATTATTTCCGTTTCTAAAAATGCTCCATATCTGTTGTGCATTAAATTGATACTTGCCGCATTTTTTCCCAATAGTGCCGGATCCTCTACGCCCCTAAGCTCTGCGAAATCCAATTCCGAGCTCAGAAAAAAGGTTTTTGGGGCACCTTCTATACCTCCCCATTGATTCCTGACAAAACTCCTTACCGTACTACCTTCATACCCCGTTAAACCTGGATTAAAATAGCTTTGAAAATGGCTGAACTGGCTGATGAATTTTCTGGATTGGGCATAATTCTCAGTACAAACAATAAAAGATAACCAGAGAATTAAAGAAATGGACTTTTTCATAAAATTAAAAGAGAAAAAGATGGCATAAATGAATGTAAACAACTGAAGACTTACCTTTTAAAATAAGTACCAAATGCCCTGAGCAAAACCGATGTATTGAAACTACATAATACTGTGAAGCAAAAAAAAATGAAATGTACCATTGATACAGCTCTGAGGACAAATGCCTATGTCAAATGTATTCTGATAAATTCGTACAAAATTTCAAGATTAAAAAAAAGTGATTTAAACAATAAAATTTGTCATTTAAAACTTGCGGCAATCAAAAATGATTATTAAATTATAGATCATTTCTATTTAATAAAAAGAAAGGTTTGTCCTTTCTAAAGGGGTAAATTCTGCTTTATGGAATTATTTTTGGATTGTTTTTTTGTGAAAATTGCAATAATTAAAAAACAAATATCCGTTTTTAAGGAATCAGGATATTCCATAACCAAAGAAGCATTTCCTTTCCTTTGGGTAAATTTAGAGGGTAAATCCCTTCAAAGTTCAAAAAAGGGACGGGATATACCTCTTTTAAAAAGCAATGAAGCTGGGTTTTTGTTTAAAAAAAAATTACTACCAGGAAGGCCAAATCAATCATTTCGTAATTTTTGTGTTACTTTTTTTCATCCTTTAATATGTTGAATGTATGAGGCAACCTATTAAATCTATTCTTATAGATGATGAAAGACTTGTATTGGATAACTTTTGTTACCTCACAAAAAAAAACTACCCTGAGTTAATACATATAGAAATATACGAACAACCTACATTGTTTTTATCAGATTTCTTAAAAGGAAACATAAATATTGATTTGTTATTTATTGGTATTGATATGTATCCGTATTCTGGAATAGATTTACTGGAAAACATGGAGAAAAGTAATATCCCAATGGATTTCAATATTATTTTGCTTGGTGCTTTTGATCCTTTTTCAATGGATGTTTTCAAATACAATGGAATTGATTTTTTAGAAAAACCCATATCATCAGAATCCCTAGAAGAGATGATAAAAAACTGGCAGGCTCGACATAACAAAATCAATACTCCCCTTCAGTTCAAAATTATTCTTAACCATTATATTAGTAATAATAATACCGGACAAAAAAGAATTGCCATTCCCAATTCTGAGGGGTTTGAAATTCTAAAGGTTTCCAAAATTATTAGGTGTGAAGGCCAAAGAAATTATACCAAGATTATTTATAAAGGTAAGAAAGAAGGACTTATCGTCTCCAAAAACTTGAAGGAACTTGAGAATTTGTTGAAAAACGAGGGGTTTATCAGGGTGCATAATTCTTTCCTGATCAATCCAAAATTCATTGTGAAAATATTAAAATCCGACGGGGGATTATTGGAGATGACAGATGAGGCAAAAATCCGTATCACCAGAAATAGAGAGATGGTAATGAATTACTTTTTAAGGTATTAGTATTTTAAATTTCGAGGTTAGCAATCTGCTGAAGGTTTCGAACCTTTGTAGTCAGCAAAATGATTAAACGGAAGTATTTTTTCATTAATACCATGTCTCCAATTGAGCCAAATCTCACATTAATCAAAAAAAACATTACCCTCTGTGATTTGCTATGGTTTTGAAGTTGAAATCAGATGCACCATGAAAATTACTTAGTTGAGATAGAAAATTGCCCTAAAAACCCTACATTCAACTTTGAAAACATAGCGTAACCCAATACTCATGACCGAAAAAAAATACCTAATCTCGTTTTTTCTTGTTCTGTTTCTTGTCTACGTTTCCTGCGCCCAATCCCTCAACAACACTAAACACGATGGGTACAGGGGCATCTGGTTTACCTTGGGGCAGCAGAGTGATGATTATGAAGGGGACAAGTATTCGGGTGGGCTGGCATTTTGTTTCAGCCATACCCTAACGCCTATGGCTATTTATTCCCCTGAGGTAGATAAAACCTTTTTTGTTTATGGAGGCACCACCGAGGCCGACGACAACCATTTGTTGATCATGGCCTCCTTTTATGATCATGCCAAGCATCAGGTGCCCAGGCCAACCATTGTAAGGGATCAGTTGGGGGTGATAGACCCTCATGACAACCCCAGTATCAGCATAGATGAGGAGGGGTATGTTTGGGTATTTATTGCCGGGCGTGGCCGCAACCGACCAGGACAGATCTTTAAAGCCACCGCCCCGTATTCCGTGGAAGAGTTCAAGGAAATAATATCCAGAGAGCAAACCTATTCCCAAATTTGGAACCTCCCGGGCCAGGGATTTTTGCACCTTATGACCATGTATACCGCTGGCAGGGAACTGTATATGGAAACCAGCGAAAAAGGGGACGATTGGACAAGCCAACCGGACAAGGACCTGCAAAAGTTGGTGGGGTTTGGGGGACATTATCAAGTAAGCCGGTTGGATGAAAGCAAGCAAAAAGTGGGTTCCGCCTTCAACTACCACCCTGATGGATCCGTGGATAAGCGCACCAACGTGTACTATATGGAAACGAAGGATTTTGGGGAGACTTGGACCAACATCCACGGAGAGGAATTGTCCCTTCCCCTAGACCACCGGGATAATCCCGCCTTAGCAGTCGATTTCGAAGCCGAAGGCAGGCTGGCGTATATCACAAAGTTGCTTTTTGATAAGGACGGAAACCCAGTGGTTTTGGCAGTTACCAGTAATGGGTTTGCCCCTGGCCCGGAAAATGACCCTAGAAAATGGGAGATTATCCATTGGACAGGAAAAGAATGGGAAACGCGGGAGATTACCAGATCGGATCATAATTATGATATGGGCAGTCTCTATATCGATGGAGACAAATGGACACTGATCGGCCCTGCACTTCCGGGGCCCCAGCCTTATTATACAGGGGGAGAGGTAGGTAGATGGATTTCAGAAGATAATGGTAGGAATTGGGAATTTGGAGGCCCAGTCACCCAAAACAGCGAGAGAAATCACAGTTACCTGCGTCGTCCGCACAACCCCAAGGATCCGTTTTTTGGGATGTGGGCCGATGGGGACTCCAAGGAGTTTTCCATCTCCTATATCTATTTTACCAATTCCTCAGGATCAGAGGTGTATAGGCTGCCCTATAACATGGAGGAGGACCTTCAGGCACCTCAATTGGTACATTCTAAGTAAGTTTTTTTTTACCAGCATTATATTAGAGGTGAGCCCCAAAAACCCCTTTTTTGGCTTTCCTTAAAATCTTTTGTGTAGCAATTAGTCCGCGAATTTATATCAGTCTCAAATGGCATTATTTGGCTTTCAATACCATTGTATTTAAAAGAAAATTTCATATATTTGAAATGTATTTATGTAATTATCGGTAATTATATGTAATACAGAATTTAATTACAGTTAAATGCATTTTGTATTTAAGTTTTTGGTTTTTATGGTGTTGGTAGCGGGGTTAAATCGGACAGCTTTTTCCCAGAACCAAACCCATTTGCCGGATTTGAGGGGTTGTGGCCAGAGTTGTTCTTCTAATAACTTCGACATCCAAGATGTTTTTTTAAGTGACCAGTTCGGTACTCCTATTACCACCGACTTGTTGACCTGTGAGTCGGGTGAAGAGCAAATTGTTTATATAACTTTTGAATATTCCACCAATTCCAATAGTGCCGCTAATAATGGAAGGTTATTTGCAGATTTAGTGGTGGGAGAAGATGAACAATTTTTGAATTATTATTTTGGAACAATAGCATCCGCAAAAGATACTGTAAGAAAACTGACATTGAGCCAATTTCCTATGACCTGGGTCTGTGGAGAGGTAGTTTTGTTAAAGGATCCTACCTTGGCCTGGACTACGAGTGCTGGCAATGATCTTTCTGAGGATTATGAATGTGGTGATTATCCCAACGCCCAATGCCAGAAACAGACAACTATAGTTGTTGAAGCCCCTCTGGCCGTTCAGTTTGAGCATGAAGCGGCTTGTTTGGATAAGGGAACCAGTACCGTGAGTTTCGAAAGCACTACCAACGGAGGAAAGGAACCCTATACCTACAAATGGGAATTCACCAATGCCACCTACACTACTGCGCTGGTGGCAAACCCGGTGGTGGAATTTTCCGAGTCGGGTACCGCAAAGTTAACCGTTACCGATGCCAACAATACCCAAAACACCTATGAGAAAGTAATCAATATTCCCGTTGCCTATGAAATTACCGCGATCTCCACGGAGCAGACGGATGAGGAAAACCCGGATGGCACCATCGTATTGGAAATGGATCCCGCAGGTGACTATACTTTCGATTGGTCAGGGCCCAATGGTTTTTCCAGTGACCAAAAGGACCTAATTGGCCTGGAGGGGGGGATTTATGAAGTCTGGGTGACAGATGCTTTTGGTTGCAGCCAATGGATGGAAGTAGAGGTGGACTTGGCTGCTGCCTTGCCAGTAAAATGGGGTCCACTACAAGGTGAGCCAATTCCTGGATCAGGGGTTAATATTCAATGGGTAACTTACAAAGAGGTTCAAACCAGCCATTTTGAAATTGAGAGGTCTTTGAATCCACGGGAGGGTTTTGACAATATCGGAAGTATAATGGGAAGTGGATGGAGCAACAATGCAACAGAATATTCCTTTACGGACACCAACCTTCCTCAGAATATCAATTTGGGTTGGTTGTATTATAGAATAAAGGAGGTTTCTTTTATAGGTGAGGTGATGTACAGTGACCTGATCCGGGTACAAATTCACCAAACAGCAAGCCCCTCAAAAAGTTGGAAATTATTTCCTAACCCCTATGAATCTGATCTCCTTTGGTTGCAGGGGTATGGAGATAATGCCTACGAGGAAAGTGTCCAGGTAACAGTAATAAGCCCACACAAACAAGTTGAAATGGAGGCCAAAATAGTGGAAGGCAAAGCTTCCATAGGATCTCTATTGGAAGGATATTCCAAGGGAGTTTATATTGTAAGGGTATGTTCAGGGGGCAATTGTGAGCAGATGAAATTGATTAAGCATTAAATCCGAATACAAATTTTAACCACGAATTCACCCATTTCCATCTGTTCCTGCTTTTTTTACCGACATTACTCCATCAAATAAGTAAAAAGTGCAAGTAATTCTTGATCAGAGAGTCCCTCTAACAGCCGCTCAGGCATCGTGGACCTTTTTTCCAGTGCTCTATCTTTAACCTTTATTAGGCTCAACTGGAAACTTTTACCCCCATGGGGCGGGGCTAAGGTGAGCAAGTCACCTCTTTCATCCACGACTTTTCCCGAAAACACGGAACCGGATTTCATTTTTACCACCTGGGTTTCATACCCTTCACGAATATCGGCACTCGGATTCACAGTGTGTAAGAGCAAGTAGTCCAAGTCCCCTCTGTCATAACCGGTAAGTTCGGGTCCAATATCCCCTCCCTCCCCATGTAAAACATGACAGGCAGCACAGTTTTGCCGATAAATACTCTTGCCCAATATAGCATCCCCCTTTTCTCCTGCCATTATGTTTTTATAAGCCTTTATCCTTCTGTTCTTTTCTGCCTGACCCAAAGGAACAAATTCCGGCCAATTCTTGGTTACCTTTTCATGGATCACAGGATCGTCCAAATGGGTAAATTTAAGGGCCAGGTGAAGGGGGACATCCTCCTTGTGAATGGTTCTTTTATCCTCTAAGGCTTCAAAAAATGCGTATGCCCAATCTTTTCTTGTGGTAAATAAGGTAATCATGGCCTCCCTAATATAGCTATCGGCCCTTAGTTGTGGATAGGCATCGGCAATCGCCTCACCGATTTCCTTGTCGGCGTAGTAGGTAAGGGAATGAATGGCGGTTCGTTGCAGTGCTGCCGATGGGGACTTTAGAGAAACTTCTAACAGCAGCCCCTTTCCTTTCTCTTCAGGCAGATAAGCCAATTGCTCTAAAATTTGGTTTTTCTGCAACATGGAGGTGCCCTCATCCCTTAAAAGTTCCTCGGCCCGTTTGATGGCGGTACTCCCTTCTTCCATTCCAATAAATAAGGGATTAGCCTCAGCGCCAAACTTTTCAAAGGCATCCTTGAGATAGGAGGGAAGGGTAGAGGTGTCCTTTCCTCGCATCCCCTCCAAAATTCCATTTGTGACGCCTTGCCTATGTTCTTGTGTATTAAAATTTTCAAGAAGGGAAACTAGGGCCTTATAATGCTCTTTTTCTCCCTGCATAGCCCATTGCTGAGAGAGCCGTGGAAGAAGGGTTTGTTCTACGATAGGATGGTCCCTGACTTTAGGATCCAAAATAAAAGTCAAGGTAGCGGTAATATCCTGCCGGGCTTGGGCAGAAAGTGCCCACCAATATTGTAGGGGTAAATCAGGATCCTTGGCATCTTCGTCGCCATGTTCAAGAAGGCGAGCCATTATGGGTAGGGCATGTTCTGCTGGAATCCTTTTGCAGGTGGAAAGGATCTGGCTCCTCACTTCGGAATGTGTTTCTTTTTCAAGCAGTTGAATTACAAGTGAAGCTGTTTCTGCACTCAAAGTCTTCTCATCGCCAAGTAAGCGAATTGTCCACTTTCTCACCATAGGGTTGGTATGGGCCAATCCTGTTTTTAGGGTTTCCGTTGATAAACCGTTTATCTGGTAAATGGTCCACAATGCCTCCAATGCGGTCTGACCTTTTTGTGTTTTCAATAGGCCCGATAATTCCGGCAGCACAGCCATGTCCCTACGATCACCTAATAACCTCAATGCCTGTTGCCTTTGCCACTTGTTGGGATGGGACAAGTATTCCACTAAGGCCAAGGAGGAAAGCTGGGATAGGTCAACTTTTGCCTTGTTAGTATCATTTCCCCGGGCTGAAATCCTGTAAATCCTTCCGCTCTCCTTATGCCAGGTATCCCGGGGGTCCACGTGGGAGAGCCGGCTATCGTACCAATCACTAATATATATAGCCCCATCCGGACCTACCTTGATGTCAATAGGCCGAAACCATTTATCCGTACTGCCAAGGATTACCTCCTCATCGATATTTTTAAAACTGGAGCCCCAAGTCTCAAACCGACTTAACTGTATGTAACCATGCAACGGATTTACGGAAAACATCTTGCCCTGATAATGCTGGGGCAGGGAATGGCCCTCATACTTGACTAAACCATGGGTAAAACGCTTCTTTTCCCCTTCCAAGGGCATATTCTCAAGATATCCAAAAGCAAAAGGGTTGGTTAGTGGGCCGTGTTTGCCCCAGCTTTTTATATAATATGCCCCTTGTTTATAGTAGGGTCCCCTGCCATATCCGTTTGAACCAGAATAAAGACGGCCTTCACTGTCAAACTCTATGCTGAAGGGGTTATTTCCTCCTCCCTCTGCAAAAATCTCGAAACTTTTACGTTCCGGGTGATACCGCCAAATGGCCTGACCGGTAAAAGACAAGTCTTTGGTGTTGGCTGTAGTGATACTTGCAGTGGTGGTGCTCCCGTTCACCCCATATAGCCATCCATCAGGTCCCCAATGCAGGCTGTTGGCTACCGAGTGGGTATCCTCCAATCCAAAGCCATTCACACAAACCTCGGGATCCCCATCAGGTATGCCATCGTCGTTCCTGTCCGGATAGGCCAATAAATAGGGAGGGTTGAGCACCCATATTTTACCTCTCCCCAAGGCAACAGAGGTGGCAATGTTCAATCCTGCTATGGCATCGGTAGCCTTGTCGTAGTACCCGTCCCCATTCGTATCTTCAAAAAAGGTGATTTTATCCGCGCCCTTCACTCCCGACGGTGGAGCCTCAGGGATCTTATCAAATTTCACCCGGTTATGGTTGTCAATGGCAGTGATTTTAACCCCCTCCGGATAGGGATATTGGTTGTATTGCACTACCCAAAGTCTTCCTTTGTGGTCAAATTGAATTTCCAATGGCTGCTGGATGTCCGGTTCTGAAAGCACAAGGCTTATCTCTAGGTCCTTTGCGAAACTAAAGGAAGCTAAAGTGGCCTCCGGAGTGGAAGGCTGGGAGGAAGGGTCCGTAAGATCTCCTCTGCCTTCAAAGGAACGGATATAGTCAGCAACCTCAGGGGAAGCCGCATATCGGTCGGCCTCTGATTGTTCCGCTTCCTTTTGGCACCCCGTCATTAGCAGAAGCGAAAAGCAGGTAAATTTTAAAACAAAACCTTGAAAACGAGTAATCGGCATCATTATAGGGTAAATGTAAAAGGTATTAAGTAATAATTTCTTCCATTGCTATAATTTTAAAACCTTTTGGCTGAAAAAATAAAAAACCTAAATTTGTCTTAAACCCAACTAGACATGCGAAAAACAATTTATTTGATTTGCCTTTTTTTAGGGCTTCCACTTTTGCTGAGTGCCCAGGACAAGGAATGGCAACCCAAAACAGAAAGGATACTCTCCATTTTTGCCGCTGATGTAAATGCTGAAAAACCTCTCCCTGAATATCCTAGGCCCCAAATGAAAAGGGAAAACTGGGTAAATCTAAATGGCTTATGGGATTATGCCATAACCTCCAAAGGCACGGAGGCCCCAAGTACCTTTGACGGTAAGATTCTGGTCCCCTTTGCCGTGGAGTCTGCCCTTTCCGGAGTAGGAAAGTCGGTAGGGAAAGACCAGGAACTCTGGTACAAAACCACTTTTGAGGTGGACAGAGCCATGCGCAGAGGCAGCTTGTTGCTGCATTTTGGTGCGGTGGATTGGGAGGCGGAGGTTTTCCTCAACGGCACCTCTGTAGGTGTACACCACGGAGGATATGACCCCTTTAGCTTTGAGGTGAAGGAGCATTTGACCTCCGGAAGAAGCCAGGAGTTAATGGTCAGAGTCTGGGATCCTACAGATGATGGGCCACAGCCAAGGGGTAAGCAGGTAAACGAACCAAGGGGCATTTGGTACACTCCTGTGACCGGTATTTGGCAGACCGTATGGCTTGAGCCCGTGGCTGCTAACCATATTTCGGAACTTAAAAACACCCCGGATTTTGACAGTAATGCCATCAAGGTGACGGCCAAGGTAAATGGACAAGGTTCCAATCTAGGACTAAAGGTAGTTGCTAAGGATAATGGGCAAGTCGTAAGTGAGGGAGAGGGCAAACCCGGGGAAGAAATCACCCTTACCTTTGCCCAGCCCAAACATTGGTCTCCGGATAATCCCTTCCTTTACGATATTGAGGTAAGCCTGGTGGAAGGTAGGAGAACTGTGGACAAGGTGGACACTTATTCTGCCTTGAGAAAAATTAGCATGGAAGCCGATGCAGAAGGCACTCAGCGTATGCTTTTGAACGGGGAATTTTTATTTCAATATGGCCCTCTGGATCAAGGATGGTGGCCAGATGGTCTTTATACCGCTCCTACTGATGAAGCTTTGCTTTTTGACATCCTGAAAACCAAGGAAATGGGCTTTAACATGATCCGGAAACACGTGAAGGTGGAACCTGCCAGATGGTATTACCACTGTGATAAAGAGGGGATGTTGGTATGGCAGGATATGCCTAGCGGTGATATGGGTAATACCTGGGAAACCCGGCCTGGGGTGTATGGAAGGGGTAGCGAAAAGGACAGGACTCCCGATTCAGAAGAGATATTCCGAAGGGAATGGAAAGCCATTATGGACGCCAATTACAACTTTCCCTCCATCGTGGTATGGGTGCCATTTAACGAGGCCTGGGGGCAATTTAAAACGGAGGAGATAGTGGAATGGACGCAGGCCCACGATCCTACAAGGCTGGTGAATTCCGCCAGTGGAGGCAATTTTACAACTGCCGGTGAAATAATGGACCTACACAATTACCCGGACCCGGTAATGCCTGACCCAAGGATTTGGGGCCAGCATCAGATTTTGGTGCTAGGCGAGTACGGGGGGCTTGGCCTTCCCGTAGAAGGGCATACCTGGCAAGAAAAGGATAATTGGGGTTACCAAAGTTTTGAGGATAAAGAGGCGTTGGCCAAACGCTATGAAAAACTGATAGATGATTTGGTGCCATTTATCGATAAAGGGCTTTCTGCAGCGGTTTACACCCAGACTACCGATGTGGAGGTGGAGGTAAACGGGCTTATGACTTACGATAGAGAGGTGATCAAACTCGACCCTACATTTTTAAAAAATCTGCATGATAAACTTTATAGAGAAACCATCCAGCGATAAGATGAAGAAATCATTGATAGTACTCACATGCCTCGCCTTCGCCTGCGGTGGAGGAGAGACCCAACAAACCGAAGAAAAAGAACCAGAGATGCATAGTAAAATGGAGGTTGCCAAATTCCAAAAATCCCACGAAGATGGAGAAATTGATTTTTATATCCTGAAAAACAAGAATGGCCTGGAAATGACGGTCTCCAATTTCGGGGGCAGGGTAGTGGAGCTTTTCACACCGGACCGGGAAGGAAATTTCGCTGACGTCGTACTGGGTTATGAAAGCCTGGATGACTACCTAAATCATCCAAATAGTTTTTTCGGAGCGCCCATAGGTAGATATGGCAATAGGATTGCCAATGCCCAGTTTACCCTAGATGGCCAAACCTTTCAACTCGAAGCAAACAACGGCCCCAATAACCTGCATGGTTATCCTGCCGGATACCACAAGGAAGTTTGGGAGGTGCTGGAGTCTTCCGATCAGCATATCAAAATGAAACTCGTCTCGCCGGACGGTCACGGCGGTTTCCCTGGGGAGCTAACGGTGGTTATGACCTATTCACTCAGCGATGACAATGCCTTCAAAATCGAATATGAGGCAGAAACCGACCAACCCACTATTGTAAACCTTACCCAACACTCTTTTTTCAATTTGAACGGACACGGGGAAGGTAATGTACATAACCATGAGTTGACACTAAATGCAGATCACTATACACCCGTAAACGAAGTACTAATTCCAACAGGAGAAATTGCCCCTGTAGAAGGTACGCCCATGGACTTTACCACTCCGCATCTGGTCGGAGAGAGGATTGACGAGGATTTTGAGCAATTGAAAATAGCAGGTGGGTATGATCACAACTGGGTGTTGAATCACGACAACTACCCATCAGGTGAAATAAAGGCGGCCAAAGTGAAAGTACCGGAGAATGGAAGAGTAATGGAGGTATTTACTACTCAACCCGGGGTGCAGGTGTACACGGGAAACTTCATGGATGGAAAGTCCAAGTCCAAGGAAGGCAAAACCTATGGGAAGCGTAGTGCGATTTGCCTGGAGACCCAGCATTTTCCAGATAGCCCCAATCAACCCGAATTTCCTTCAGTGGTCTTGCGACCAGGAGAAAAATACGAACATAGCTGTACCTATAAATTTTCAGTAGAATAACTAGACCCAAAGTCATGAAGCCTTATACCCAATACCTTACTCTCGGACTCTTGTCAATGGTTTTTCTAACCGCTTGTGATCCTGACACAGAAAAGAAAGAAGAGGAAAAAGAAATTCAGGCCCTTCAGTTACATATAGATAGGGATCACGAACTCATGAATATCCTTTTTCCGGAGGGTACCGATTTGCAGGTGTTGGGAGAGGGCTTTGAGTGGACAGAGGGTCCTTTGTGGTTGGAAGAAGAAGGGAAGTTGTTGTTTTCTGATATTCCCAACAATGCGGTGTTGCAATGGTCCGAGGGGCAGGGGGTTTCCAGTTATTTGAAACCCGCAGGATATACAGGGGATACCCCCAGAGGAGGGGAGTCAGGGTCCAATGGCCTGCTTTTAAGTCCGGATGGGGAGTTGGTGCTCTGTCAGCATGGGGATAGAAGAATGGCTGCCATGAAGGCTCCTCTGGATCAGCCTGAGGCGAAGTTTGAAACCATTGTCGGAACCTATGAGGGAAAGAGATTCAACAGCCCCAATGATGCGGTTTATGACCTTTCGGGAAACCTGTATTTCACCGACCCTGCCTATGGACTGGAAGAAAGGATGGACGACCCAAAAAAAGAGCTGGATTTTCAGGGGGTTTATAGGTATAATGCAGAGGAGGATGAACTACTTCTTTTGGTAGATTCTATTTCCAGACCCAACGGTATCGCCTTCCTTCCCGGGGAAAATGCCCTGATCATTGCCAATTCCGACCCTGAAAAACCCGTTTGGTACATCTACAGCGTGCTGGAGCAGGGAAGAAGCCTTGCCAATGGGCAGATTTTTTTCGATGCCAATGAAGCATTTAAAGAGGATGAAGGACTGCCGGATGGGCTTAAGATTACCAAAAATGGAATAGTGATGGCTACCGGTCCCGGCGGGATCTGGGTCTTTGATGCACATGGGGAAAAGCTAGGGAGGTTAAAAGTGAATGACTTGGTCTCCAACGTGGCTTTGGACGAAAAAGGTGGTTTCCTCTATGCTACTGCCAATAGCCAATTGATCCGCATCCCCTTTCAACTCCCTTCAGAAGAGTGAAATAGGTAAATAAACTTTATACCATTCATCAACGTCCAAATCGGTCTCCAACCCCGGCAGGGGTGGCATTATTATAGAAATCCAAGGTTAAGAAACGAAGGCCAACCCCAGCGGGGTGATATTTTAGCCGCTTTGGTCTGACCACCGACATCTCCGATCCCCCGCCTGTCCAATCCCAGGCTTATTGTTCTCTTTCAATAATCACCCTTCTATAGGTAGTAAGAGAGGGCTCACCGCTGTCCTTTACCTCTAGGACTATATGTATATCATCACCAGTCCAATCCTGCGGAATGGCTACTTTTATTACATTATTGGAAGGGTCATTGATACTGATTTCCCCACTATAGCTATCGGCCTGTTCATACCTGAACCAATTGAACGTAAGGTTGTCCCCATCTGGGTCAGAAGAGGCAGAAGCATCCAGGGATATAGTCTCCCCGGGATTGGCAGTTAGGTGCATTATTTTATTGGACTTGTCGGAATTTATAGCCGCAATTGGCTCACGGTTTACCTCATTGGGCTCTTTTACGGACCATAATAAACGGTTCTTAAAGCTGTTTGAGGCTGCTGGAACCCATCGGGAAAGCTCACTTTGATCTACACCGCAGGTAGCATAGTAATTGTCATGGAAACTGCCACCCATAGGTTTAAAAAGGCTACCCCAACTTCCCTGGGTGGGATCTAGAGGGTCGTTTAGCCCGAAAACCGAACTCAGCAGATACAGGTAGGAGGGGGTATCCCCTTCACCACCATCATCGTAGATTTCCGACATAGGGCCATGACCATTGGCTTCCTTGGGTGTCATGGGCTTTTGCCAGTCCGGGTCTTTGCTCCATACGTAATGCCAAAAATGCCCATTGTCATACAATACCCTGCCCAATGCTACAGGGTCCTCCCCATAAGTGGGAATTGCTGTACCAAAATCTGCACACGTTTCCTCCTGCATTTTGGCGAAGTCGGCAAAAAACTCAAAGGAGATGTCCTGAAAGAGGATGCCGAACAAATGGATTTTTGGAAGCAATTGCCCGAACTTTTCTTCCCCGTGTTTTTCACGGAAGCGGTGCAGGGCCTGTACCAGGGTGATGGTGCCTCCCCAAGCCTGTACGAAGATGGGGCGTTCATCCTCCTTTTCGAATACTTCTACCAAAAAGTCACTCCCCTCAGAGTCTTTGGGCTCATCGTGAGGAGTCATTCCTTCCCCTATCCAATCATGATAATACACCGAATCCCAGGAACTAGTCACTGAGCGGTCCGCAATTTGTCCGGAAAACTCAAGGGTATTGGTAAGCCAGATAATGGGTAAGGCACCACGTCCCTGTTTGGTGACCGCCATCAACTCTTCATAGTCTGGCAAATCCGTATCGTGTTTTCGTAATTGGGGCAATTCCTCCTTGTATGCATCCAGGATGGACATGGCTTTTTCCCAAGGACCCGTATCATCATGGTTGAAGTCCGGCAACTGATTGGTCACGATCATGGCTTCCAAGTCAAAATAAGACGAATAGTATAAATACCTGATCAGGGAGTTGCCGTCGTCATGGGTCATGTCGGTCAAGATAACTGTACGAATCTTTTCCTGGGAAGCGGTAGGTTGTTCCTCCGAGTTTGGTGCCCGGCAAGCTCCAAGAATTAAAATCATCGCAGTCAGAAGAAGTAACAGTTTATGCATCCTGATTGGTTTTATGATAGCTCCTATGCATCAAAACTACATTTAGTTCCTGTTATACCCTTCATTTTTATTTGAAATTTCTGCCCATAAACCTATATGGGCTAGAAAGGTTCTCTTTTACGGTATTTCATTGGATACCAACCCTGGGGGATCACTTTTTGGAAAAATAAAAAATCTAAAAGCCTTAAAAGCAATTAGATTTCGTCCGGTTCCCGCTCATGCCATTCCGGGCCAATTAGCTGCAACTTGTTGGATATGGGTTCGTAGCGATAAGACAGATCCATTCTTTCGGGGGCTTCCTCATGGATGTTTAAACAGGCATTAAAGTGTACCAATCGGAACCCTACCTGGATATGACCTTCTGTTTCCGATGCCCGTTCCGGGGTGTTCAGTAGCTGAACCTTCTCCACCACCGCACCCTCCGGCCTAAAATAGTAGGAAAGAAAGATTTCTATTTCTCTGCTTTGGGTGTCGAAAATATGCTGAAGCAGGCTTTCGATATCCCTTGTGGCTGAATGGCAATTAAAAGTCCAACTTTCTTTCATGTGTTTAAATTTTCTTTTCAGCGGCCATATAGCCTGCCCCTGCCTGCCCCGAACTCGCTTCGGGGAACTTGTTTCGGGGGAATCTCGCCATGATAATCATCCCGGTGTGTGACGTGCTCGTCATGCCCTGACTGCCGTCAGGACAGGCTCGATTTCGCCTCGTTCGTCAATGCTTGTTGTCGATTCCTTTGTTGAGGGAGATGGACAGTTTCTGCAAAATCTCCCTTTCGTCTCTGATTACCTCGGAGGTTGATGGACTGCACACTAAGTACAGTCAATAGATTCAACACCTAAAATAAACAAAATTCCATCGAGATGAAAATGTGACAGTTTTTGGAACATATGTGCAAGAGTAAGATGGATTGATTTGGTAACTTCATGGTAAGATAATGCAACCCTACACCTTAATTTTAATAGCCATGATACGAGTTACAGTTGCCTACCCAAATTCCGATAATGCCGAATTCGATATGGATTACTATGTAAACAAGCATGTACCCTTGGTGAGAGAAAGACTTAGCCCAATGGGATTAAAGGAGATCGTTATTGAGCAGGGCCTCTCCGGCATGGAACCCAATAGCGCTCCCCCTTTTGTAGTCATTGGCAGCTTGACCTTTGAGGACCAAGAATCCATGCAATCAGCCTTGGCAACCCATGCAGAGGAACTTATTGCCGATATTGCCAATTTCTCCAATATTCAGCCCCAAATGCTAATCAGTAATTTATTTAATACTGTGGAAGCCTAGGTAAATACGGTTAGGCGTTTTAGGGATTGAATAGGTGTCTGAAAGGGAAGGAAATGCCAAATAAATACCATAGGGTGAAAAATCGGGAATGTCATTTACCAATGGTGAAGTAATTCCAGAAAAGAGTTGTGCCCGCCAAGTATTATTTACTTAGTTGATCATGGAGGTTTTTCATATCAGTCAATCGGTGACCGGAGATTATTTTCCCCTCTTTGAGGGTAAAAATAAAAATCTCGTGAATTTCTAATAGATTATTGGAGGCAGGATATCCCCAAAACTCACTTTTATGGGTACCAGTTGTTTTAGAATGGGCGACTACTTTATCCCCTTCTGCCACTAGGTGCTCCAGTTGGAAATGAATATCTGGAAAAGCCTCAAACAGATAAGGAAGAAAGTTCTTAAGCGGTTCTGTTCCTCTTCCTTCTTTACCACCTGCATCAAGTAATACGGAAAGATAAGCAACATCGAAAAGCTCATCCACCAACTCCACCTTTCTTTGGTTGACTGCTTCCTCAAAGTATTTTTTAACTACGGCTTTGTTTGTTTCAATTTGTTCAGATTGCGCGATAGAAGCGGTTATTATCGCTCCGGAGAAGATAAAACCTACTAATGTGGTATGGAACAGTTTATTCATTTTAGCTACTTTTAAATGGACGTTCATTGGACAAACGTTTAGATATCCCGTAATTAAATTGATTGAAATCTAGGAATAATTAGCCCTACATGGTTAGCACAAATGGTTCAAATATTGAAATGATTGTTTCAAAAATAAAGGCTTTGTAATCGAACTCCGATTGTCTTGGATATTTTCGATTAATGCTAGTGCGGATTTCGGTCAAAGTCGCTTAATCCGATTTATTTAAAATTGTCCAGTATTCGCATTTTAACTTTACTTCAATGTTAAAAAATACAGTTCCACGGTTTTTGTTCAAATCCCTGTTTGGTATGGTTTCAGTAAAAGTAGTCTCCCGCAAATCCCGCGGATAGCCGCAGAGGATTAAATTTTTTTTCACCACTCAATGCCCTCAATCCCTTAATGTCCTTAATGTTTTTTTCCTTACCTGACCCTAAATGTTATTTTCCCCCTCATACTATCTCTCTCCAGACTCTTTCCCTCAATGCCGGCACCACTTCTTCCTCAAACCAGGGGTTTCGCTTTTGCCATAGCTTGTTGCGGGGGGAGGGGTGGACCAATGGGAGGAAATCGGGGAGATAGTTGTGGAAATTCCTGACGGTCTCTGTTAAATTTTTCTGTCTCTGAGGACCTAAATAATAAGCCTGGGCATATTGCCCGATCAAAAGGGTGAGGCGCACATTCGGCATGTGCCTGCGTAGCTGCTCATGCCAGGTGGGTGCGCAGATGGGCATGGGAGGGAGGTCCCCTCCCTTTCCCCTTCCTGGATAACAAAAGCCCATAGGGACGATTCCAAAAATTTTCTCCGTATAAAAAAGGGAAGGTTCCACACCCATCCACCTCCTTAGCTCCTTTCCGCTGGCATCGTCCCAGGGCACTCCGGAAGCATGAACCTTGGTACCAGGAGCCTGTCCCACCACAAGGATTTTACTGTCCCGGTGTGCCCGCAATACCGGTCTGGGACCCAATGGAAGCTCCTCTTCGCATATACGGCAATTTCTTATTTCTTCCAGCAGTTTTTCCATTATGCCCCAAAAAAAGCAAGCCCTGCGCCAATTTCAACTTTTATGGGCTGAATTTTCCTTTATCTTTGTCCCTTTCATCAACCTTACCATTTTTTGGAGACCAAAACTACCGCCCCTGTTATAGATGTTATTATTCCCGCATTCAATGAAGAGAATGCCGTAGGAAAGGTTATTGGAGATATTCCCCCAATGGTGAGGCATATTGTTGTGGTGAACAATAATTCCAGGGACTCCACCGAGGAAGTGGCTCGTGCTGCAGGGGCCATAGTGCTGGACGAAAGAAGACAGGGATATGGCTATGCCTGTCTGAAGGGAATGGAATACCTGATGAACGACCCACCGGAAATCCTGGTATTTATCGATGCCGACTACAGCGACTATCCAGAGCAGCTCCCCACCTTGGTGCAGCCTATCCTGGACGGACATGCTGACCTGGTGATAGGGAGCAGGGCACTAGGAGTCAAGGAAAAAGGAAGCATGACCCTTCCGCAGCGCTTTGGCAACTGGCTGGCCACAAGGTTGCTGCATAAGTTTTATGGCCAAGCCTTCACCGATTTGGGACCCTTTCGAGCCATAAAGTGGCAGCGGCTGATGCCACTCGACATGCAGGACAAAACCTACGGATGGACCGTGGAAATGCAGATTAAGGCGGCCAAAGCAGGACTTAAATGCGTGGAGGTGCCCGTGAATTACCGAAACCGCATAGGGGTTTCTAAAGTCAGTGGCACCATTAAGGGCGTTATAGGCGCAGGGTACAAAATCCTGTGGACCCTTTGGAAATACCGCTAAACCTCATCCGCACTTGGGCCGTAGGACCCGGGAATGGGCACATCCAACAATCTTAGATACACCCCAAGCTGCGCTCTGTGATGAATGATTTGGCTCACAGCCATCCGTAAAACCTCCCATTTCGGTTCCTGGGAGTAAATAATTTCCCCTTCCCGGAGCGTCCAAAGCTTTTCCAGGTCACTAGGTTTTGCCCTTTCCAGATCCTTGAGCCCTTTTTCCAAGGTCTTTTCGAAAAATTCCAATAAAGTAGAGGTACTGGCATTTTTCTGAGGTTGATAGGGATTAGTGGCGAAGTCCAACTCCTCATGGTCTATGGTATAGGCAAACCAGCTAGGCAATTCCGCAATATGGTTGGCCAAGGTCATGATGTCCATGCTTTTTGGGTGGGGCTTCCAGGCAAATTTGTCCTCAGGGATAATGGAGAGAAATTGCCTGGTGATGGGTGCCTCTTTTTGAAGTTCTTTCTTTAGTGTTGTTAGGAAATCCATGTTTTCTTTGTTTGTTGAGACCGCAAATTACCTCGGTAGAATGACAAAGGTATGTCAGCAAGCATAGAATTCTTTCGGAGGAATTAAAAATTACACTTACTATTTTCCCCCTCCTGTTTTAGGATGGGGATAAAAGGGGGTGGTATAAATAGATGGAGAAAACGGATTAAACCTGATAGGTACCAGGGCACATCCCACTGTGTGTTCCTTGCGTCATGCCTGACTGCCGTCCAGGCAGGCTCGATTTCATCTAACGAACGCTTGCCTATTCCCTGGAATTTCGAATCCTTGGTTTCCGGCACCTAAATCAGGGCCTTACAATGAAAAAAAATTGTAATTTTACGAAAAAGCAGCTATGACATTCGAAAAAACATACGACATTCAAAAGGATAATCAAATAGTGATCAAATTACCTGAAAGCTTTAAATCAAAAAAACGGGTTAAGGTCATTATTGAGGATGTGGATGAAAGCAGGGAGGAGAAGATTAAACTGCTTAAAAAAGCCTCCAAAGACCCATTGTTTCATTCAGATATAGATGAGATTACTTCGGTTTTTGAGGATTCTGATCGTGAATTACAATGAAATTTACGAAATGGAGTATATGGAGGGCAAACCTTGATCCTGTAATCAGGTCGGAGCAGGGAAAGACCCGACCTGTATTGATTATTAGTGAGGACGATATTAATGAATTATTGAATATCGTCAACATAATTCCTATTACTTCAAGAAAGCCTGATCGCACCATTTATCCAAATGAGGTCTTATTATTGGCTGGAAAACACGGCCTTGAAAATGAGCCAATAGCATTATGTCATCAAATCCGGACAATTGATAAAAAGCGTTTATCAACTAAGTCCGTCACAATGACAAAGCCCTGTTCATGTTTGATCTGCTTAAGCAGTTCAGACAGCGATAGGTACAGATCCGCTTCGGTTTCTTCCCTAAAAAAAGCTTCTTCTTC
This sequence comes from Pleomorphovibrio marinus, assembly GCF_003347495.1. Taxonomy (GTDB): domain Bacteria; phylum Bacteroidota; class Bacteroidia; order Cytophagales; family Cyclobacteriaceae; genus Pleomorphovibrio; species Pleomorphovibrio marinus. The sequence goes on along the minus strand of NZ_QCXY01000004.1, from coordinate 508,944 downwards.
CAGGATATTTCTCCTTCTACCTTAGACAGGTTTAGGTTTCCTTTCTGCAATCGGGTAATAGGGTAACCCGTAGGCTAAAAGTAGCTCATAGATAAACGTGTCCTTTGATAAGGACTTTATCAGCTGTTGAAGGTTGGATCCAATCTGGGTGATGTTCATTTAGGTTGTATTGTTGAGGGGTAAGGTGCTGATTACGGTTGTAATTTAGTAAAAGTAGGGGGAAAAACGTGTATCTGGACTGCGATGGGAAATTCAAATTGGATCAGATAATGTAATCCGTTCATGTCGGAATTATTAAGGGCAGTGATTATAAAAATATTTTCAGAAGAATTAACAAGCTGGTTTTAGCAATTCTGTGTATGTGATAAATGGATCCGAATTGCCTGCTGTTGGTGTATAAAATTACAGAAAACTTTATATTTGTAGCTATGAGGCTGGATGAATCAAAAATAGAAAGCATCAAAGCATACTTAAAAACCCGACCAGTTTTGAAGGCATACCTGTTCGGTTCCTATGCACGAGGCCATGCAGACCAGCATAGCGATATAGATATTTTAGTTGATTTGGATTACACGAAAAAGATTGGTTTGGAATTCATTCAGATGCAAATTGATCTCGAAAAGATATTGAATAAGAAGGTCGATTTGGTTTCTTCAAACGGCTTGTCAAAGTATGTCAAACCTTACGTAGATCGTGAAAAAGAACTGATTTATGCGAAATAGGATAGGAGACAACGCTCGTTTGAATCACATCCTTGATGCAATTTCTGAAATAGAAACATATTTACAAAATGCGGATTATGAGATGTTCTTGAAGCATTCAATGATGCGATTTGCGTGTATCAAGCAATTGGAGATCATAGGTGAAGCGAGCGTTCACATTTCTGAAGAAATCAAAATAAAATTCCGGGAGATTGAGTGGGGTCAGATAAAAGGTATGCGAAATAGCTATGTTCACGAGTATTTTGGGATTGATTTAAAACTGGTTTGGGAAATTATCAACGATGATCTGCCTCAATTGAAGGCTAGCATTGCGAACATACTTGCATTTCTCTCCGAAAACCAAGACTTATAACCCTTTGCGACTTTGCGCAATCGTCTCTTAAGATATTTCATACGGAACAATAAACCATTCCCGGGGAATGTACCGCCTACCCTTTTCATCAAAGACACCAATCTTCAGGCAGGAGAACCCAAAAAAGTTGTGGATCAATTGCTCGAATTTCTTAAAAAGCGTAGTATGCAATCATTTTTCGGAAGGGCACGATTTTGAGCCGCCGCCGTTTACTACTATAAGCATCTAAGAGGACTGTTTACCTAATCCAACTTCAACGAGCTGCGGCCCAGTTACCCCAAGATCCCCACCAACGGCCGGGTAGGGATCGGCAATCGGACCACCAATGGCTATGCGCTAAGCAACGGGGAGGGCTTGTACCTGATGTTTATTCCCAAAGACAGCGAGCGGGTCAATGCAGTGCTTCCCAAGACGGCCAGTGGAAAGATGAAGATCACCTGGTTCAATATATTTACTGGCGAGTAGCGGGAGCAGGGCAGCAGGAACTGGTCCGGCTGGATGGAAGGGATCAGGCCCTGGCAGAACACCGATTCGGTAGTGATTGTGGAGGAGGGGTGATTGTTTATTGGAGTAGGATTATTTTGTGGTGGAAGCCATAAAGAACTGACATTAGAATTTATTCCTTTTTTATTATATTTAATTTTAAAGGTTCAAGTTACTGGAAATCTGGTTCTTGATCTGGATTTTGACAATGTGTAAACCTTCCTATGGTGAGAAGTTCAAAAATTCAATCGAACTTTGGGTTGGTATTAGGAAGAAAGTGGGCATTAATCGGAATGAGCTTTATTTTGATGCTTTTTATCGGGCAATCCGCTATTGCGTTGGTGATGAAAAAAGGAGATAGATACGGAGAACGTCGTAGGTAATGATGCATCACTACTATAATTTGTAATGTCATCCTAATAGTAGTGAGTCCTTTGGAATTTGGTGTGAAAATTTTTAGGCAATAAAATATGATAAGGCATTATGAAATCGAGCCTGTCCTGACGGCAGTCAGGGCATGACGAACACGTCACACACCGGAATGATTATGGTTGCGAGATTCCATCTGACCGCTGAAAAAAAAATTATAAACAGATGAAAAAACATGAATCCCAGGATTATAACTTTATCCAACAAGAGCTTGAACTTCATGATGCAGCTATGGAATCTACGAGTTGTGGTATCTCTATTTCGGATGCACGTAAACCGGATATGCCGTTGATTTATGTGAACCGGGCATTTTGTGAAATGAGTGGTTATCTGGAGGAAGAAGTTGTGGGCAAGAACTGTCGATTCCTTCAGGGTGAAGATCGTGATCAGAACGCCAGGTATATTATTCGGGAGGCCCTTGATTCAGGTAACCACTGCCAGGTACTGATAAAAAATTTCCGTAAAGACGGCACTTTTTTCTGGAATGACTTAATCATTTCTCCGATTCGAGACAAAGAGGGCCAATTAACTCATTTTGTTGGGGTTCAAAACGATGTAACAGACCGGGAGGAGGCACGCCGGGAAACCGCCGCAAAACAGATTGAGCTGGAAAAGACCCTGGAGACGCTAAAGGAAACGCAATCAATGCTGATTCATTCCGAGAAGATGAACGCATTAGGGCAGATGGTGGCCGGGGTTGCACACGAAATAAATAATCCAGTGGCTTTTACTGCAAGTAATATGCATGCGCTCAAACAGATGGCTGAAGATCTGAAAGGTGCGTATGAGCAATTAATCACTGCGGTTGAAACCTCCGGCAATGAGGATTTGAAAGCAATGGCTAAGAAACTTAGCCAAGAGGCAGATGTCGACTTTATCTCGGAGGATCTTGATGACCTAATTAACAGTTCAATCGATGGGTTGAAGAGAGTCAAGGGTATTGTCGGGAACCTGCGTAATTTCTCCCGGCTGGACGAAGCAGAAGAGAAGGTTGCATCAATGAAAGAGTGCATCGAAAGTACGCTGAAGATCGCAGGGGCCTCTGCTAAGAACCGGTTGGTGATAGACTGCCAGCTTAACGATCTCTCCCCAATTAAATGCCGCCCGTCGGAATTGAATCAGGTTTTCCTAAACCTGATCTTAAATGCAGCTCAGGCGGTGAAAAAGGACGGCCGTCTCGAAATTAAAGGTTCAGAAACGACTGATGCGTTGATCTTAACGTTTACGGACAATGGTATCGGGATGGATGCGGCTACTCAAGAGAAAATCTTCAATCCTTTTTTCACGACAAAGCCAGTGGGCGAAGGGACTGGTCTGGGACTGTCGGTTGCCTACAAGATTATTACAGATGGACATAAGGGAAAAATTACAGTTGACAGCAAAGTTGGAAAAGGAACCTCGTTCACAATCAGTTTGCCTAAAAAAGCACGAACTCATGAATGAAAATAGCCATGAAGTAGATAAGAATAGTGAGAACGACAACAACTTACTTATCATCGACGATGAACCTTCGATACTCAGTTCATTGAGGCGGCAATTTCGCAGAAATTACCAGGTTCATATCGCCAACAGTGCGGAGGAAGGACTCGAATTGATGAAAGTTCATCCAATTCAGGTCATTATTTCCGATCAGCGGATGCCGGGCATGAACGGTTCAGCGTTTTTTAATGAAGTAAAAAATGACTATCCGGAGGCCATTCGCCTTTTGTTGACTGGATATGCCGATATCCAGTCAGTAATTGAAGCCATAAATGAGGGGAATATCTTTCGATATATTTCCAAGCCCTGGGATCCTCTTGAGCTTGATACAATCGTTCGCGAAGCCTTTGAGCGACACAACTTAATTATTCGTAATAAAGAGCTTGTGAACCAGTTGCAGGCAGCAAACAAGGATCTCGAAAACCGGGTCAAAGCACGCACCATTGAACTGACTAAGCTCAACAAGGAGAAGGACCATATGATTGGTATGGTGGCTCATGATCTCAGAGGGCCCCTTGGAACCATCAAGATGTGCCATGATGTGATTGCCGAAGATTCGACTGATACTGCAACAAGGAAAGAGTTTCTTAAACTTATAGATGAGCTAGCTGAGAAATCACTGCGGTTGATTGACGATCTGCTTGATGTTTCTGCAATCGAGACGGGGCAGCTTGTTCTTGAGAAAAAAGGAGTGCCTTTAAAACGATTTCTTGACAAGGTGATACGGTTGAACCGGCGGTCTGCGGAGAAGAAAGACATTCTGCTTGAATTGCAATTCGATGGTCCGGATTCGTGGACCTTTGACCCACAACGGGTTGAACAGGTTCTGGATAATTTGCTAAGCAATGCAATCAAGTATTCGCATAGGGATACAAAGGTGCGATTAGTGGTCGAATTGGAGGAAGGTCAGCTATACTTCAGCGTTTTCGATCAGGGCCAGGGTATTCGAGAAGGCGACATGGACAAACTTTTCTCTGCTTTTCAAAAAACGAGTACCTTGCCAACCGGATCGGAAAAAAGTAATGGGTTAGGACTTTCTATTTGCAAACGAATCGTAGAGTTGCACGGGGGAAATATTCATGCGCAGAGCAAATTTGGCGAAGGTTCATGTTTCAGCTTTTATTTGCCCGAAGACAATTCGGCAATCTAATTTTCAAGTTTGATGGATTGGTTTAAATTCAACAACTAATCGATTTGCCTGTCCTTGGAAAAGAATCGTTGCTGGGAGAAACTCAGCAGGGCATCTAATCCGGTAAATAAGAACCGGGCTGCCTTAGAAATATTGGAATACCAGACCCGCCAACCGGAATTTGGCCACCTCATCATTTTCATTGTGGTAGCGGTACTTGGCATCGCAGTAGCGTTACTCCACGGCATCATGGAGTCCTTTCCTTTTGGCTCTTTTTTCTGAATGTCGTATTGAACGGTTACCCCTTGGGGGTGCAGCGGTATAATAGGCCAAGGGTACGGCCTGTTTTAGCGTAATCGGGAAGATTCGTCCAAAGTGTAAAATGGCAGTCAGCGCTCCCTGCTTGTAGCCATTGAAAGCAACCGAATGCCACAGTACGATCCCGCTCGCAAAGTCTTTTGAATGTCCAACCCGTTACGACAATGGAAGTGCTTGTTCTTTTCATGTGTTTATATTTTTTTTTCAGCGGTCACATGGAATCTCGCCATGATAATCATCCCTACGTGCGTCGCTTGCGTCATGCCTGACTGCCGTCCAGGCAGGCTCGATTTCATCAAAGGTTTCTTTTGCTTGTTCACAGCAGGGTTAAAGAAATGGAAAAAGTGCACGTCACCATGGTCCGGAAATTAGTTTAGGGAATTACATTCCTGACAAAAACCCGTGGTGTTGGCATAAATAGTTAATACTTGAATGATATACTGAAAATATATACTTTTGTGATATAAAAAATTTGTCATGAAGAATATATCCCTTAAAATTGACGACCTGGTGTTTCGTGAAACCGAAAAAATACGTGAGCAAATGAATCAACCCAGGAATCGTTACATTAACGAAGCAATCGCCTTTTATAATAAATTTCAACGCAAGAAGCTTCTTGAGAAGAAGCTAAAAATTGAATCCAAACTGGTAAAAGCGGATTCGATGGAAATCCTCAAGGATTTTGAAGAGATTGATTATGCCGATTAAACAATTTGAAATCTGGATTGCAGACCTGAATCCTCAGAGAGGAACTGAACCGGGAAAGAAAAGGCCCGTTTTGGTCATTCAAACTAACCTTCTTAATAAAATCCCCCATCCATCAACGATTGTTTGTCCAATTACAACAAACATATATGAGGAAGCCGAAATTTTAAGGGTTCATTTAAAAAAAGAAACGGCGAACCTGAATCAGCCCTGTGATGTAATGATTGATCAGATAAGTGCTATAGATAATAAAAGACTCACCAAAAGGATCGGAACATTGCCCGATGCTTTAATTAAACAGGTAAGGGAAAATTTATGTATCGTGCTCGACCTTGAATAAAAAATTCCCTTGAATTTTATTTAAAATTGATCATGTTGATCATTAATAATATAAACCCTGAGAAAAACATAACCTACCTCAAAACAATCCGCTCCTCCTCCGCATCATAGCGATATTTCACGACTTCGCCGCTGATAAGCAGCGCAATCGCCTCTTCGATCACCCGGTAGGGAGCAATAAACCATTCCCGGGGAGTGTACCGTTTACCCGTTTCATCAAAAACATCAATGTTAAGGCAGGAGGAGCCAAAGAAGTTGTGGATCAATTGTTCAAATTTCTGGGTGTTCATATTGTAGCATTTCCATCCTGCCACATAATCCACCTCGACCATTAGATACGTTGGTTCCTTTGCCGCATGTTTTATCCGTTCAGCTACGGCTGTCCGGGAATACCCTATTTTGTAAAGGTTAGCTAATGATGCTATTTCTTCTCTTTTGCTAATGGATTTCAACAACCATAACCCCCTGGTGAAACCCGGGGACTGCGGCACCATTCCCCCCGCCCACAACCCTTTCGGAGTTGGGCATTCAAGACGATCTTCCTGCCGTGGGTCGGCATCCTGGGTTATTGTTGTACAGGCCCTTTGGGCCTGGGATTAGGTAATTCCTTAAATCCCTTTGGGTGTTTAAAGGATTTATTTCCCTTTTACATCAGAGGGGTTTTTGGATTTTCCAATATTTGCCTAACTTTAAAAACAATTAGCCATAAACCCAGCAAAATAAACCTTTTTTTTCCCAATTCTCCAAATTGTTGCTGAGTAATGGCTTTCCTAATGGATATGCTAAAGATAAAGCAACATACGGATAAAAAGCTCTTAAAAAAGCTAACCAAGGGTGATGCTAAGGCATTCGACCAACTGTATTACCGGTATGCTGAAAGGGTGATGGGGTTTGCATTGACCTTTTTCAAGAGGCGGGAAGTTGCAGAGGAGGCAGTTCAGGAAGTTTTCGTGAGAATCTGGGAGCGGCGAAAGGAACTGGATCCTGAAAAAAGTTTCAAGTCCTACCTGTTTCAATCCGTTAAGTATTATATGTATAATTACCTGAGGGACAAAAGGACGGGCTGCGGCTTGAGCGAAGTCCCGGAAGAATTATGGGCAGGGGTGAGAAATGCCCATGATGAATTGGCTGCCAGGGAATTTGAAGAAACTGCTTTTGCCTTGATAGAAAAGTTGCCCCAGGTACAAAGAGAGGTGTTCAAGCAAAATAGGCTGGAAGGGAAAAGTGCAGTAGAAATTGCCGCGAGGATGAACCTTTCCAAAAGGACAATAGAGCACCACCTGTACCTTGCCACCAAAACCTTGAAACTGGAATTGCTACAGCACCCATTGTTACTTTTGGTTTATTGTATTTTTACATCTCCTTAACCCATTGGTTTATAGGGGTTTTTGTTCTATCCTATAGAAAAAGCCATTTTTTTTCATTTTTCATTAAGTAAGTAAGCCCTTAATTGTTTTACACTCCTAGAACAACCATCATTTCTATTGGAAGAAGGTTTACTCATAAGGTATTTAAATGGGGAATGTACCCCGGAAGAAGCCCAAAAGGTAAGGGATTGGCTACAAATGCCGGGTTCCAGGGAGAAGCTGGATACCATTTTTGAAAAATATTGGTTTAATACCAAGGGGAAATCCCTGCCCTCAGCAGATTATGACTATTTATTAAACCGCATTCACCATAAGGTAGGAGTTCACCGAAAGAAACACAAATCCTTGATTCTTTGGAGTAAGGCCATGCGGGTTGCCGCCAATATTGCTTTGATTCTCTTTTCTGCATTTTTTCTAAGAGAAGGGCTGCTCTATCACAAAAATAATCCGGAAGAGAGCCAGGTAAAAGCCTCCAGAAACATTGTGCGTGTCACTGGTCCAGGGGAAAAGCTTAACCTGAAGATGAGTGATGGCACCAAGATAATTCTAAATTCCCAGTCGGAGATTTCCTTTAGCATGCCCTTTGGCAGGGATCAGCGCTTGGTAAACCTTAAAGGGGAAGCTTTCTTCGACATTGCCCCAGATTCCCTTCGTCCTTTCCGGGTCCAGACGGATGAGCTTATCACTACTGCCCTGGGGACTCAATTTAACGTCATGGCAAGGGGGGAAACCTTTAAGGTGGCACTTACCCAAGGGCGGGTAAAGGTAGGGCAACTGTCGGAAGGAGTGGAACTTTCACCCGGACAAATGGCACTTTGGGATTCCAAGAAAAAGGAAGAGTCACCCATCGTCACACGGTTTAACCAGGAAAGAGTCACGGCCTGGAAGGAGGGAAAGCTGATGTTTGACCGCAAGCCTCTTGGTAATATTCTCCGGAACCTGGAGACTTGGTATGGGGTGGAAATGCGTATAGATCCCGAATTGGATATGGATAGGAAGGTTATCGGAACCTTCCAAAATAAAAACCTAAAAGACATTCTGACTGGACTGAGCTTTTCTACGGGCTTCGAGTTTCAGATCAGGGGTAAAATTGTAACCATAAAAAACAACGTGCCTATGACATAAACCAAAACAGGGTAAACGCTCCATCGCCAAATGAATTCATTTACCCTGCTAACCTTAAAGTGTAAACTTCAAAATCCTTTAAAATTATGAAAGAAAAAGTACCGTACCTAATCAAAATGGTATCAAAAAATCTTTTGTATGGGCTCATTATACAATGTGTGCTGATGAGCACGCTGATGGCCCATGACATAAATGCGCAAATTAAGCCTGTGGATGAGACTTTTGTACGTCTCAAAAAAGGGGAGTGGCAGCTTCAGGACATTTTCAGGACCCTGGAGTCCAGGACTTCCTACAGCTTTGTATTTCCGGAAGATATCCTTGCCAATAAACCCCTTATAGAAATTGACAACAGAAGGCAGTCTGTAAATGATATTTTGGTGGAAGTAGGGAAGGCTGCCCAATTGAAATTCCGACAGGTGGACAACTCCATCTTTGTAGCAGTAAATGACAATCTAGCTTCCCCCTCTTCCATATCAGTAGAGATAGACCAACATGAAGTGAGCGGTCGTGTAGTGGATGAAAATGGAGAGGGGATTCCTGGTGCTACCATTGTGGTGGAAGGGACCACCATTGGTACCGCTACGGATATTGACGGAAACTTTTCCATAGAGGTACCCGATGGTGCCGTACTGCTGATTTCCTTTATCGGCTATGAATCCCAGCGGGTAGAAGTAGGGGACCAGACCCAGTTTGAAATTGTAATGGGAGAGGACCTTTCCTCCTTGGATGAAGTGGTGGTAGTGGGTTATGGTACCCAGAAAAAGGTAAACCTTACCGGATCTGTTAGTACAGTAACCTCGGATGAAATCATCAACCAACCCGTGGGGCAGACTTCCATGGCCCTTCAAGGAATAGCCCCAGGTGTAACAATTGCCCAACGATCCGGTCAGCCAGGTGCGGATGGCGGAGCCATTCGTATCAGGGGAGTAGGGACAATTGGAGACAGTAATCCACTAGTGATGGTTGATGGCGTAGAAATGGATATCAACAATGTGGACCCAAACGAAATAGAAAGTATATCTATTCTAAAGGATGCTGCCTCTGCTTCCATTTATGGTGCACGTGCCGCAAATGGTGTAGTGTTGATCACTACAAAAAGAGGGGTAGAAGGAATCAGGGTAAGTTACAATGGCTATGCTGGGGTACAATTGCCTACAAGGATGCCCAATATCGTGGGTGCGTTAGACCATATGGAAATGACCAATGAGGCCTTTACCAATATCGGAAATGCCCCACAATATTCGGAGTCCTTTCTTCAGGATTACCGGGCAAACATGCCTTCCGACAGGTTTCCCGACACCGACTGGCAGGCATTGACCATGAGTAATGCCGCTTCCATTCAGAGTCACGCCGTGAATATCAATGCAGGTAGTGAAAAGGCTCGGCTTTTTGGTTCCATCAATTATTTCAACCAGGATGGAATTATCCCTAACACTGATTTCAACCGGTTAAATATCCGATTAAACACTGATATAGACATTACAGATAGGTTGACCTTTTCCACGGATATATTTTTACGCAGAACGGAACGTAACCAACCAGCGAACGGGACAGGCTATGTGTTCCACTGGATGAGAAGGATTCCTGCGAACGAGGTGGGGGTTTTGTCCAATGGACGATGGGGAGAAGGATGGAATGGCGACCACCCCTTGGCCAGGGCCCAAGACGGCGGATCGTGGACGCATCAAAATCTGGATGCCGTACTCAACTTCCGATTGGACTATAAGATCACGGACTGGATGTCCGCCGAGGTCATGTACGCCCCACGATTTATAAATCCCCAAGAAAAGCGGTTTTTCAATACCACCCAGACCTATGCCAGGGATGGGGAAACCCCCACTTTCTTTATTCCCCAAAGAAACAGCCTTACCGAAAGGTTCGACAGGGAATTGTATAATAACCTCCGTGCTATAATCACCATGGATAAGACCTTCAATGATGTGCATACGTTCGGGTTCACTGGGGGGTATCAGCAAGAGGATCTGGTAAACAATTGGATTTCAGCATATAGGGAAGTCTTCCCATTACCACAATATCAGTATATAGATGCGGGAAATAGGGCCAATGAGTTGACTAGGGGCTCCGGACACCATTGGGCCTTGAGTTCTTTATTTGGTAGGGTGACTTACAATTATGACGACCGTTACCTTTTTGAGGCCAATATGCGAAGGGACGGTTCTTCCAGATTTGGTGAAGATAACCGTTTTGGCGTTTTCCCTTCTTTTTCTGCGGGTTGGAGAATATCCGAAGAATCCTTTATGCAAGGGACTTCCCATATTATCGACCACCTCAAATTAAGGGCATCCTGGGGCCAACTGGGCAACCAAAATGTGGTCAATCCGCAAGGAGTACCAAACTTTTATCCCTATTCCGCCTTTGTTTCAATAGGTGGTGGAGGGCAGGATTATGTGTTTAACAATGCCAATTCTCCAGGTGCTGCATTGAATGCAATGGCGAATCCAAATATTTTATGGGAAACCTCAGAGACGACCGATATAGGACTTGAATTCAACCTCTGGGGGAAATTGGATGTAACCTTGGACTACTACCATACTGTCACCAGGGATATTTTACTTCCATTGAATATCCCATTAACCCTTGGACTAGATGCCCCACAACAGAATGCTGGAACAGTGTTGAATCGTGGAGTGGATGTAATGGTAAATTACCGAAACAAAATAGGGGAGGTTAATTATGGCATTTCGCTAAATTATTCCGACGTACACAATGAGGTGTTGGATATGAGAGGTATTCAGGATACTGGGCTCCAAGTAAATAGAGAAGGGTATCCTATCCAGTCCTTTTTTGGTTATGTTTCTGAAGGGCTTTTCCAATCCCAGGAAGAAGTGGACAACCACGCTACCCAGTTTGGTAACGTGGCTCCTGGAGACATAAAGTACACAGACATTAACGGTGACGGTGTCATTAATGACCGGGATTTGGCAGTAATAGGTAGTCCTATACCCAGGCATACCTTTGGAGCCAGGATCAATTTAGACTATAAGGGTTGGGATTTCTCCTTGTTCTTGCAGGGGGTAGGCCAAGCTGATGGTTACCTGTTCGGTCAGGGTATTATGCCTTTTTATTTAGGAGGTACTGTGCAGGAACAGCATAAGGACAGGTGGACACCGGATAACCCTGACGGTTCTTTCCCCAGGTTGGCTTGGAACCAGGTAAACAATGAACAGAACTCCAGTTTCTGGATGAGAAATGCCTCTTACTTGCGGGGCCAGAATATCCAAGTGGGCTATTCCTTACCCCAGCCGGCCTTGGATGCGTTTAGAATTCAGCGGGCCAGGATCTATGTAAGTGGAAGGAATTTCTTTACGGTAACCAATTTTTATGAAGGTTATGACCCCGAGGCTCCTGTTAGCAACGGGGGATGGTATCCACAGATGTCTGTATATACCCTTGGATTAAATGTTAACTTCTAAAGACTGCTATCATGAAAAGAATTATAAGAATATGCGTGTGTTTTGCTGTATTGATGGCAGCATTTGCTTGTGAAGATTACCTGGAACGGGCACCGCTGGATCAGCCCTCTGACGATACGTTCTTTGCCAATGCCACCGAACTGGAAATGGCGGTAACGGGGGTTTATAACCGGCTGTGGTTTTGGCCGGCGGGAATAGCCTGGTACCTTTCTTTTGATTTTGCTTCTGATGATGGCTGGGATAGAAATGGTAGCCCACTGCAAGCCTTGGGAAGGGGAGAACAAAACTCGGATAATGGGTTTACCAATTCATTCTGGTCTCACTTTTACAGGGCCATTGGCAGGGTCAATTTTATAGTAAGCAATTCCGTCCACCTAAGAGATGAAATTGGGGCCGCGGAATATGATGCCATGGTGGCCCAGGCAAGGTTTTTTAGGGCTTATTTCTACAGTTATTTAGCTGAGTTATATGGGGACGTCCCTTTGCTTACGGAAATGGTAACCTTGGATGACGCCGAAATGCCAAGAACTCCCAAATCCGAAGTAATTGATTTTGTGCTTGCAGAATTGGACGCCATAGTCGATCACTTGCATGAGGACGTGAATACGAAAGATAGGATAGGTAAAGGGGCAGCATTGGCCGTTAAATCCAGAGTGGCCTTGTGGAATGAAAGATGGGATGTGGCTGCAGCTGCTGCAAAGCAGTTAATGGACGCTGGCATCTACCGGCTGGATGATGACTACGAAGCCCTTTTCGACCATGGAGGTGACACCTCACCTGAGGTCATCCTAAGGATCCAATACCTGAGAGGGGTTCAAACCCATAACTTGCCGGGTAACTTCTGGTCCAGGATGGCTTTGGGTCACTCCAACAAAAAGCCTCCTCAGGATATGGTGGACACTTATGATTGTATTGATGGGCTGCCCATAGATCAGTCTCCACTCTATGACGTGAATAACCCCTTCGCAAATAGGGATCCAAGGTTACATTATACGTTGGTGGTTCCAGGGTCTAGGCTGGTAAATCATATCTTCGAAACACACCCCGATAGTACCATGACTTGGGATTTTCGAGAGGATCCTCCCAGAAGGGTGGAAAACATCGAGTCTGCTCATGCCTTTGCCAGTTTTACCGGTTATTTATACAGAAAGCATGCTGATGTAGCCAACAATCCCACTGACGTGTTTTCAAGTGATCAAAACCTAACCTTAATCAGGTACGGTGAGGTATTATTGAACTACGCCGAGGCAAAGGTGGAACTTAATGAAATCGACGAATCAGTCTATGAGGCAATCAATGCGTTAAGAACCCGGCCCTCTGTTGAAATGCCACCTATCCAGTCTGGCAAAACCCAGCAGGAGATGAGGAATGCCGTAAGGAAGGAGAGAAGGCATGAGTTGGGAATAGAAGGGTTTAGGTACTTTGACATCCATAGGTGGAGAATTGCCGAAGAAGTGATGCCTGGCCCTTACAGAGGAAGGCTTAACCGCTATGATGGCGGGGGATGGTTAAATGAACCCCCACATATAGACCCCATTGGCACTCCTTCTTATGACCATATATCCAATGCCAACGAACTGGTGGTGATAGAAAACAGGGGCTTCAACCCCAATAGGGACTATCTATGGCCCATACCCAGGATAGAGCTGGAAACCAATACTGCGCTTACCCAGAACCCGGGTTATTAAAACGGGAGGATGAAGCGATTAATAATTCTTACCCTTTTCTTTCAGTGGATGGCCTGCTCCCCAAATGGGGAGCGGGACCATCACCTGGAAGTGGATGTATGCATTTACGGTGGAACGGCAGCGGGTGTAATGGCTGCCTATTCTGCCAAGAAAATGGGTAAATCCGTCTTGCTGATTGAACCCGGAAAATACCTTGGCGGGATGACCACAGGGGGACTGGGATGGACGGATTTTGGCAATAAAGAAGCAGTATCAGGTTTGGCATTGGATTTTTACCGTACAGTGGGCAAGTACTATGGCAAGGAGGAAGAATGGCGATTCGCACCTTCCGTAGCCGCAAATGCCCTTCAGGAATATGTAGAGGAAGCGGACCTGGACATCCTTTTTCAAAAAAGGATTGTGGGAGCTGAAAAAAACGGCACTGAGCTGCATGCCATCTTGTTGGAAGACAGTTTCAACAATGCCGAGAACAACCTATCCGTAAAGGCAAAGGTATTTTTGGATTGTACCTATGAGGGGGACCTGTTTCCCCATGCCCAGGTTTCCTACCATGTGGGAAGGGAATCATCCGACACCTATGGGGAATCCCTGAATGGAGTACAGCTTTACCCGGAAGAGTTGCCGGATGACATAGACTCCATAAAGGTCAATTACTTTAGCAGGCCTCCTGTAAACCGGCATCAGTTCCCGGATGGGGTGGATCCCTATGTGGAAAAAGGAAACCCTGAGTCGGGCCTGCTATGGGGAATAAGCGATGAGGAATTGGCACCAAATGGCTCCGGAGATGACAAGGTGCAGGCCTATAATTTCCGGGTCTGCCTGGCCAAGGACAAGGAAAACCAGGCTCCCATCACAAAACCTGAGAACTATGATTCTGATAGGTACGAATTATTGCTAAGGTTGATAGAAGTACAACAAAGCACCGATATAGATGATTACCTGCTGATACGCTGGACCATGCCCGACGGGATCATAGATGTGAACAACAAAGGAGGGTTTTCGACGGATATGATAGGCATGAACTACGAATATCCTGAGGCTGATTATGAAACCAGAGCCCGTATATGGAAAGCCCATGAGGACTACACCAAGGGCTTGCTCTACTTTCTGGGGCATGATGAACGTGTACCCAAGGAATTAAGGGACCAAATGCTGGCCCTGGGGTATTGCAAGGACGAGTTTACCGATAACGACAACTTTCCCCATCAACTGTATGTAAGAGAAGGGAGAAGGCTGATTGGAGAATACGTAATGACGCAAAACAACTGTGTGGGAGATGAGGTGGTTGATGATCAAATTGGCCTGGCTGCCTATGGAATGGATTCGCATCATATCCAGCGCATAGTGGTGGATGGCAATGTAAAGAATGAAGGGGATATACAGGTGCATGGCTTTGACCCCTATCCCATAGCCTACAGGGCCATCACTCCCAAAAGGGAGGAATGCACCAATTTACTGGTGCCAGTATCCCTGTCTTCCTCGCATATTGCCTTTGGTTCTATCCGTATGGAACCAGTATTTATGGTGTTGGCCCAGTCAGCGGCGGTGGCAGCCTCTTTGGCCATAGACGAAGGCGTGATGGTTCAGGAGGTTTCTGTGGACCGGGTACAAACCATACTCCAAAATGACCCTCTATTGGAAAACAGGGGTAGTAAATAGGTTCAAAATTGCAGACATGATATGGGATTAACCTTGAATAAGCGATTCGCACTACTTGGTTTCTTGGCTTTCTTCAGCCCTTTCCTACTTGTGGGACAAACCTATGACCTGGTCATTTACGGGGGCACCTCAGCAGGTGTGGCCGCTGCCATACAGGCCTCCAGGATGGGGAAAACGGTAATCCTCATTGAACCCGGCCAGCGATTGGGTGGGCTTACCACCGGTGGATTAGGGCAGACGGATATTGGGAATAAACAGGCTATTGGAGGTATATCCAGGGAATTTTATGAAAGGGTATATCAGTACTATGAAAGACCCGAAAACTGGAACTGGCAAGATAAAGAGGATTACAAGGGCGTGGCTTATTCCCGAACAGAGGAAGGGGAAAAATCCCGATGGACTTTTGAGCCTTCTGCTGCCTTATCCATTTACAAGAATATGCTGGATGCAGAACACCATATCACCATCGTATATGGAGAAAGGTTAAATCGTGCTTCAGGGGTGGTTAAGGAGGGGGCAACTATTCGGTCCATCTCCATGGAAAACGGATCCGATTATAAAGGCCGTGTATTTATGGACGCTACCTATGAGGGTGATCTCATGGCCACTGCAGGGGTATCTTACACCTTGGGAAGGGAATCGAACCAAACCTATGATGAAACTCTAAACGGGGTACAGGCTCATCGCTACAATGTATCCTTGCGGGGCAATGTGGCTCGAAACGCAAGAAACCATGAGTTTGTGGATAGAGTTGATCCCTATGTGATTAAAGGAGAGCCTTCCAGCGGTTTGCTCCCCTATATCAAAGAAGGAGGCCCCGGTGTAGAAGGGGAGGGAGACCATCATATACAGGCCTATTGTTATCGCATGTGCCTTACAGACCATCCGGATAACCGGATTCCTTTTGAAAAACCAGAAGGGTATGACACCTTGAATTATGAATTGCTATTCAGGAATTTCGAGGCCGCCGATGACCTAGAAAACATGTACACCTATGGGGGAGGTTTTATCCCTTGGGCAAATTCGGCCATGCCTAACAGAAAAACAGACACCAATAATAAATACGGGTTTTCCACCGATTTCATCGGGCAAAATTATGAGTACCCCGAGACTTCCTACGAGGACAGGGAAAAGATTGCCCAAGCTCATCTTGACTATCAAAAGGGGCTAATGTGGACTCTGGCTTATCACCCCAGAATTCCTGACAAGGTAAGGGAGGAAGTTTCTCAATGGGGAACATGCAAAGACGAATTTGAAAGGGAGGATGGATGGCCCAGCCAACTCTATATCCGTGAAGCCCGCCGTATGGTAAGTGACCTGGTAATGACTCAACATCATTGCGAAGGTCTGGAAGTGGTGGAAGACCCCATAGGCTTGGCCGCTTACGGAATGGACTCCCATCATACCCAACGCTATGTGGATGCCAATGGGTTTGTGCAAAACGAAGGAAATATGCAAAGCAGTGTGGCAGGCCCATATCCAGTGGGGTACCGATCCATTATTCCCAAGCAGGGGGAAGCGGATAATCTGCTGGTTCCCGTTTGCTTGAGCTCCACCCACGTAGCCTTTGGTTCCATCCGAATGGAACCTGTATTTATGGTGTTGGGACAGTCTGCGGCCATTGCTGCTGCGCTTTCTTTGGAGGAGGATATGAAATTGCACGAACTTCCCTATGCTAAATTGAAAGAGAGCCTCATCAATTATGGACAAAGAATAGAATAGTAGAAAATATATAGAACTGAACGTAATTTTAGATCCAAACAGAAAATGCGAATCCAATTTATCCTTATTCTAGCAAGCCTTGGCTTATTTTTCCAGCCTTTTACCAGTTATAGTCAAGAAGAGACTTATGACCTTGTCATCTATGGAGGAACCTCAGCCGGGGTGGCAGCAGCCATTGAGGCTTCCAGGCAAGGAAAATCCGTGGTGCTAATAGAACCTTCCCAGCATGTGGGGGGGCTTACCACTGGAGGCCTTGGTGCCACAGATATCGGAAATAAGCAAGCCATAGGAGGAATTTCCAGGGAGTTTTACATCAATATCAAAAAGTATTACGACAACCCGGATCACTGGAAGTGGCAAGACAGGTCGGATTACTTCAACAGACCCGGTCAAAGCAGGTCGGTGGAAGGGGAAGAGGCTATGTGGACCTTTGAGCCCTCTGCCGCAAAAAAGGTATATGCCGATATGTTGGGGGCTGAGGGCATCACACCCATCACCGGACAGCGGCTGAACAGGGAAAGTGGCACCGAGGTGGAAAACAATAAATTGGTGGCCATCACCATGGAGTCCGGAGAAAGGTACTCCGGAAAGATGTTTATGGATGCCACCTATGAAGGAGACCTTATAGCAGCGGCAGGTGTATCCTATACCTATGGAAGGGAAGGCAACGATGAATATGGGGAAACCCTGAACGGGGTGCAGGCAAATTACTATAACGTCACCCTAAAAGGGGGGGTGTCCCGAAATGCCGTCCACCATAATTTTATCCCGGGAGTGGATCCCTATGTGGAAAAAGGCAATCCTGAAAGCGGCCTTCTCCCTTTTATCATTGAAGGAGGCCCGGGGATTGACGGATCCGGGGACAAGGGCATTCAGGCCTATTGTTTTCGTATGACCCTAACCGATCATCCCGATAACAGAATCCCCTTTGAGAAGCCTAAAGATTACAATGAGCTGGAATATGAGCTATTGTTTAGAAACTATGAGGCCAGGACCGGGGAAATTTCGGAAATGTACCATTATGGTGACCCACTCGTTCCCTGGATCAACACTCCCATGCCCAACCGCAAGACAGACACCAATAATCAGAAGGGATTTTCCACAGATTTTATCGGCCAAAACTTTGACTTTCCAGAGGGTAGCTATGCCGAGAGGGAGGCCATTACACAGCGGCATTATGAATACCAGAAGGGGCTGATGTGGACATTGGCCTACCACCCACGTATCCCTAAGGAAGTTCGTGATGTAGTGTCCCAATGGGGCATGACCAAGGATGAATTTGAGGAGGGAGAAGGCTGGACGCCGCAACTCTATGTAAGGGAGGCAAGGCGAATGATCAGCGACTATGTGGTAACGCAGAGGGACTGTGAGCGCATGGTGGACCCTGTGGAGGATATAGTGGGGCTGGCCGCCTATGGCATGGATTCCCATATGGTTCAACGCTATGTGGACCATAACGGGTACGTTCAAAACGAAGGAAATGTGGAGGCGCACGTGAGGGACCCCTATCCCATTCCCTACAGGTCCATAGTGCCCAAAAGAGGGGAACTGGAAAATATGCTTGTGCCTGTCTGTGTGAGTTCTACCCATATTGCATTTGGCTCCATTCGCATGGAACCGGTATTTATGGTACTTGGTCAGTCCGCAGCGGCAGCCGCCAGTTTGGCCATTGACAAAGGTGTGGCCGTTCAGGATGTGCCTTACCAGGAGCTACGCACTCTGCTCGAAAAGGGTAATCAAATTCTGGATCACAAATAAGGGAAAGATTGGATTCAATTAGGATTAAGTAATCTTCCATTACCAATACAATGCTATGCAACTATGAAGAGACGGGAATTCTTGGGTACAATGTCCATAAGCGGTATGGCAGGGTTGGGCTTACCTTTTTGGTCTACCGCCTCCCAATCTAAGCTAAACAATGCCCAAGAATCGGGGTATAAGGTGGACGTGGCAATTGCAGGTGCCGGATTGGGTGGCTTTGCAGCAGCTATGGCGGCACTCAGAAATGGCCTCAGCGTCCTGCTCACCGAAGAAACCGACTGGATAGGTGGACAAATCACCCAACAAGGGGTACCTCCAGATGAACATAGCCATATTGAAACTACCGGTGCTACCCAGCTTTACAGGGACTATCGCAATGCAGTCAGGGAGTATTACCGAACCCATTACCCCATGACCGATGAGGCTAGGGCAAACCCCTTATTAAACCCAGGTAATGCTACCGGTGCCAGACGAATGAGTCATGAGCCACAAGTGGCCCTTGCCGTTATGTACGGGTTTCTTGCCCCTTATTTGAGCAATGGGCAACTTACCCTGCTGCTCAGTCATAAGGTGGTGGGAGCAGATTCCGGCAATCATAAGGTTAAGGCTGTGAGATTTAAAAGCTTGTCAAGCGGAAGGGAAATTACCTGTGAAGCCCCCTATTTCGTGGACGCCACGGAGCTTGGGGACTTGTTGCCACTCACCAATACCGCATATGTGACAGGTGCTGAATCAAAGGCACAAACCGGGGAGCTGCATGCACCGGAACAGGCGGATCCGGACAATGACCAGGCTTTTACCCTTTGTTTTGCCATTGATCATGTGGAGGGGGAAGATTTTACCATAGACAAACCTAAGGATTACGCTTTTTGGAGAAACTTTGAACCGGAGATGCATCCGCCCTGGTCGGGGAAGCTGTTGGATTGGCATTATTCCAACCCTTCCACCCTTGAACCCAAATTGTTGGGATTCAATCCGGAGGGAAGTACCGGGGATTTGTTGAATTTATGGGATTACCGACGATTGGCTCACAGGAAAAATTTTAAGCCGGGTACCTATAAAGGAGATATCACAGTGGTAAATTGGCCCCAGAATGACTATTTTCTGGGAAGCCTTATTGATGTGGATGAAAATACCTTTCAGCAGCATGTAGCACAAAGCAAACAACTTAACTTGTCCTTACTGTATTGGATGCAAACCGAAGCGCCCAGAGCTGATGGGGGCCAGGGCTGGCCGGGATTACGACTGAGGCCCGATGTCATGGGCACTGAAGACGGTATGGCCAAATACCCTTATGTCAGAGAGTCGAGAAGAATTAAGGCGGTTTTTACTATATTGGAGGAGCATGTGGGCAGGGAGAACAGGGCACTGGTCACTGGGAACCCAAACATCGATAATGCCAAGCAGTTTGAGGATAGTGTTGGGATAGGTACTTATCATATAGATTTGCATCCCAGCACCTCAGGAAATAATTATATTGATTTCGGTTCCTTCCCCTTTCAGATACCATTGGGGGCACTGTTGCCTGAAACCATGGACAACCTAATTCCGGCAAACAAAAATATTGGAACCACTCACATCACCAATGGCTGCTACAGGTTGCATCCGGTGGAATGGAGTATTGGGGAGGCAGTGGGGTATTTGGTGGCTTTTGCCAAGAACAAATCTGTGCCTCCTAGAAAAGTGAGAGAGGATAAGGGGTTACTTCAGGAATTTCAAAGCTATATTCGAAAGCAGGGCGTGCACACAGCATGGAAAGTGTAAATCCCCTCCATAAAAACATTAATCTAAGTTAAATAAACACCCAGCATGAGTCAACCTAAAGAAAGAAGAGAGTTTTTAAAAAAACTAAGTGCCGGTGCGGCACTTACCGCGGCATCTCCACTGGCTTTTTCACAGACCAGGGAATTACCCCAATACCTGGATTTGGTAAAGAGAAAATCCATAGCTGCCAACGACAACATCCGGATAGCGGTGATTGGCACCGGGGGCATGGGTATAGGGGATACCAACACTGCCTTGATGGTAGACGGAGTGGAGGTGGTGGCAGCCTGTGACCTTTATGATGGGAGGCTGACACGCGCCAAGGAGCTATGGGGGAAAGACCTTATGGTGACGAAAGACTATAGGGAAATCCTGGAAAGAAACGATATAGATGCGGTGATCAATGCCACCACTGATCATTGGCACGAGAAGATTTGTTTAGACGCCATGGACAAGGGCAAGCACATTTACTGTGAGAAGCCAATGGTGCAGAAAACGCCGGAAGGGCACCGTGTCATTAAGAAGCAAAAGGAGACCGGAGTGGTGTTTCAAGTAGGCAGCCACTATGTGAGCTCCATTATCCATGCCAAGGCCAAAGAACTTTTAGAAGCAGGAGAGATAGGTGAGATCAATTTTGCCGAGGCCCAAATCGACAGGCAAAGTGCTATCGGTGCCTGGCAATATTCCATACCGCCCGATGCCTCCCCGGAGACGGTGGACTGGGACACCTACCTTGGCCAGGCTCCTAAAAGGCCCTGGGAGGCTAAGCGCTTTTTCAGATGGCGTAATTATTGGGATTATGGCACAGGCATGGCCGGTGACCTGTATGTACATATGCTTTCCATGCTGCATTTCGTCACTGGTTCAAAGGGCCCCAACCGGGTGATGTCCACCGGGGGCTTGCGGTATTGGAAAGACGGCAGGGATGTTCCCGATATTCATTTGGGACTTTACGATTATCCCGAAACCCCAGAGCATCCCGCATTTAACCTTGCCCTCCGCACCAACCTGATTAGTGGAGGGGGTGGGGGATACCTGTTCAGAATAGTGGGTTCGGAGGGGGATATATCCATTGGGTTTGACAGCCTCACGCTGAGACGGACGCCCATGCCCGAAGCGCCCGGCATGTCCATCAATTCGTTTTCTGAGGAGATGCAGGAGAAATTCAAAGAGGAATATTTCAAAAAGTATCCCAGGCGTGCGCAAATGGAAGGCCCTAGGGAATTTTCCTATAAGGTGCCATCCGATTATAAGGGGGACAGGTACGAACACTTTGTCAATTTCTTTGAATCCATCCGTGAAGGTAAGCCAGTAGTGGAAGATGCTGTCTTTGGTTTGAGAACCTGTGGCCCCACAGAGGCAGGAAATATCAGCTACCAAGAAAGAAAGATCATGGGTTGGGATCCGGAGAAAATGGAAATAGTGGATGCGGTTTAACCATCGGAAAAATAGACCTGTATTAATATATCACAGTATGCAATCAGCAAAATTCATTTATACACCTTTTTTATTAATCTGGATAATGGCCTGTAGCCCCAATGAATCGAAGGAAGATAGGGCCGGGGAAAAATCTATTGAAACCAACGAACTAGCCCTAAATACGCTTACAGATACCGAAAAGGCGCAGGATTGGGAATTACTGTTTGACGGGGTATCCACCCAGGGCTGGCACTCCTACCTGGGAGACGAAACTACTTGGCAGGTGGCAGGTGGCATATTGTACACCGAAGGGGGAAATGGGGATATCGTAACGGACGCTGAATTTGAGGACTTTGAACTTCTGGTAGATTGGAAAATTCAAGACCAGGGAAATAGTGGGGTGTTTTATCACGTGATAGAAGCCCCTGAGTATCCCAGAATCCATCATACGGGCCCCGAGTTTCAGCTCATTGATGATGAAAATTACCCACAAGAGCTACTGGATACTCAAAAAACAGGTGCCATTTCCGATCTAAAAGCACCCGATGTTTTGGCATCCAATTCTCCTGGAGAATGGAATCACACACGGATAGTAGTCCAGGAAGGTCAAGTGGAGCACTGGCTAAACGGAGAAAAAGTAGTGGAGGCTGAAATGGGATCCCCCGAATGGGAAGAACTGGTGGCCAACAGCAAGTTTGCCGAGTTTGATTATGCCAAAGTCAGGAAGGGTCGCATAGGTCTTCAGGATCATGGAGATCCAGTGGCATTTAGAAATATAAAAATCAGAGTGTTATGAGGCCTTCTTTACCTACTTCAAGAACTGTCCTTAACCTTGTAAGAATAAATCATGGAGTAATAAACTAACAAAAAACCAAAAAATATGAACCAAAAACTGAGCGTAAAAACAATGCTATTGGCATCGGTCTTCTTTTTGGCCTTTATGGCCTGTGATTTCGAAAGTGAGGATGAGGATGTCTATGATGTGGTCGTATATGGTGGCACTTCAGGTGCTGTTACTGCTGCCGTTCAGGCAAAAAAAATGGGTAAATCCGTAGTCTTGGTTTCCCCCGATGTCCATCTGGGAGGGCTTTCCTCCGGAGGTCTGGGCTGGACCGATACAGGGAAAAAGGAAGTCATTGGCGGCCTCTCTAGGGAATTTTACCAGCGTGTGTACGATAAATATCAGGTGGATGATGCCTGGAAATGGGAGAAGAAGTCGGAGTTTGGCAACCAAGGCCAGGGTACTCCCGCTCTAGATGGGGAGTTCCGCACCATGTGGATTTTTGAACCCCATGTAGCAGAGGAGGTGTATGAGGATTTTGTACGTGATCATGAAATTGAAGTGCTGAAGGACGAATGGCTGGACAGGTCAGGCGGGGTCACCGTAGAGAATGGCAGGATCACCGCCATAAGGACCCTAAGCGGAAAGGAATTCAAAGGAAAAATGTTTATTGACGCCACCTACGAGGGCGATCTGATGGCCGCTGCGGGGGTAAGTTACCATGTGGGAAGGGAAGCCAATTCCGTATATGACGAAGAGTGGAACGGAGTACAAACCGGAGTCTATCACCACAGGCATCACTTTAAGGTATTGGATGAGCCCATTGACCCTTATTGGACTCCTGGAGATCCCTCTTCCGGACTTCTTCCACGGATCAGCCCAGACCATCCCGGAGAAAAAGGGGAGGGGGACGACAAGGTTCAGGCCTATTGTTTCAGGACCTGTATGTCCAACCATCCGGACAATCAGGTGCCATTCCCCAGACCCGACAATTATGACTCCACGCAGTATGAATTATTGGTGAGGATCTTTGATGCGGGATGGGATGAATGGTTCGGTAAATTTGATATGATCCCCAACCGTAAAACAGACACAAACAACCATGGCCCTTTCAGCTCTGATAATATTGGAATGAACTATGAATATCCCGAGGCCAGCTATGAAAAGCGAAAGGAAATCATTAAGGAACATGAGGACTATCAAAAAGGCTTACTTTACTTCGTGGCAAATGACCCAAGGGTGCCCAAGGAAACCCAGGAAGAATTCCAGAAATGGGGATTGGCCAAGGACGAATTTACCGATAATGGTAATTGGCCCCATCAGATCTATGTAAGGGAAGCCAGAAGGATGATAGGTAAATTCGTTATGACCGAAAATGAACTGTTGCAGAAAAAACCAACCCCTGAGTCGGTAGGGATGGGTTCTTATACCATTGACTCCCATAACATACAGAGGTATGTCGATGAGAACGGGCATGTACACAATGAAGGGGATATAGGTGTTCCCCTTCCCCAGCCTTACGAAATCGCTTATGGTTCTTTGGTGCCCAAGGCAGAGGAATGCACAAATCTGATGGTTCCTGTTGCCGTATCCTCCAGTCATATCGCCTTTGGTTCCATACGTATGGAACCGGTATTTATGATTTTGGGGCAATCTGCCGCTACTGCCGCCATCATGGCCCTAGATGAGGGCATCAATGTGCAGGATGTGGAATATGCAAAATTGAGAGAGCGACTATTGGAAGACGGACAGGTGCTTACCATGGAAGACAGGATATTGGGAGCAGAATAATTCAACGGATGGAAAAGCCTCTCGAATGCTGCATATTACTTTATTTTCTAGGACTAACATTATGGGGTTGTGAGGAGAAACGGGAAGAAGTGGCGCCACCCAATGTAGTGATCATTCTTGCCGATGACCAGGGGTGGGGAGACCTGAGTTCCTCGGGGAATACTAACCTGGAAACCCCTCATATAGATGCCATTGCTGCTAATGGTGCAAGCATCACGCATTTTTACGTGAGCCCGGTATGTTCACCTACCCGTGCCGAACTGCTTACGGGGCGGTATCACCTGAGAAGTGGGGTGACAGGTACTTCAGCAGGAAGGGAACGAATGGACCTTTCTGAACGTACCCTTGCCAATTACTTTCAGGAAGCTGGCTATGCGACCGCCACCTTCGGGAAATGGCATAGTGGCATGCAGCACCCTTATCACCCCAATAGCCGGGGCTTTGAGGAGTTTTATGGATTCTGCTCAGGACATTGGGGGGATTATTTTAGCCCCCCTCTTGAACATAATGGTCGCCTGGTAAAAGGGGAGGGATACCTGGTGGATGATTTCACAAACCGGTCCATTGCCTATATTGAGCAGCATAAGGATAAACCCTTCCTGCTCTACCTTTCCCTGAACACCCCTCACAGTCCCATGCAGGTTCCGGACGAGTGGTGGGATAAATTCAAGGACAAGTCCCTGCCTATGCTCCTTCCTGAAGCCCATGGTGAAGATGTGGAGTTTACCAAGGCAGCTTTGGCCATGTGTGAGAATATTGACTGGAACGTAGGACGTGTTATGGATGCACTTGAGGAGCAGGGACTGGAGGAGAACACCATCGTAATCTATTTGAGTGACAATGGCCCCAATAGTTTCAGATGGAATGGAGGCATGAAGGGTAGAAAAGGTTCCACCGATGAAGGGGGTGTCAGGTCTCCTTTCTATATCCAATGGCCTAAAGCCATTAAGGAGGGAAGGGAGATCGATCAAATCGCGGGTGCCATCGACCTTTTGCCCACCTTGGCAGAGTTGACGGGAATTGCATTGCCCGAAAGCCCTTCTTTGGATGGAATTAGCCTTGCTGCATTATTGCAAGGTGAGAAGGTGGAAGATTGGCCGGACAGGCTGATTTTTAGTCATTGGAACAAGAATATCGGTGTGAGGAGCCAACAGTACAGGTTAGATAAGGATGATCAGCTTTTTGACATGGTGTCAGATCCTGCACAAACCACACCTATCCAAGAACGGCAAGCCGACGTAGCCCGAGCTATGATAGAGAAAAAGGAAGCATGGAAAAAGGAAATGCGTTTTTCTGAGGAAAAACCCTCTGACCCCTTTCCGCTCGGTCATGCCGATGCGCCACTCACCCAGATGCCTGCCAGGGACGGAATTCCCCATGGAGGCATTCAACGGTCCAACCAGTTTCCCAATGACTCATTTTTCACCCATTGGACCTCAAAAAATGACAGCATCACATGGCATGTGGAGGTCTTGAGGTCCGGAGAATATGAAGTAGAGGCTTATTTTACCTGCCCAGAAGATCAGGTAGGTTCCAAAGTGAGGCTCACTGGTGGGGATGGCTCCCTAGAATTTAAGGTGGATGCTGCACATGACCCGCCATTGAGGGGAATGGAAAACGACAGGGTTGAGCGAATGGAGTCTTATGTCAAGGATTTTAAAACCATGAAACTGGGAAGCATTCAACTTGAGGAAGGCCGGAACCAATTGACGCTGCGTGCAGTGGATATCCCCAATGGGGAAGTAATGGATCTTCGGACTTTGGTGTTTTATCATAAAAAAAATAATTAAGATGTTACAAAAAATTAAAATTACCCTACTGGCCCTGTTGATGATAGGGCACTGGGCCTGTGCCCCACAACAGGAGGCAGAAGAATATGATGTGGTCATTTATGGGGCCACTTCCGCGGGGGTCATTGCCGCCTACACCGCTAAAACCATGGGGAAGTCGGTACTGCTGGTAGAACCTTCCCAGCACCTGGGTGGATTGACCACCGGGGGACTGGGGTACACCGATATAGGGAACAAATTTGCTGTCACCGGCTTGTCCCGTGATTTCTACAGAAGGCTGGGGGATCACTACGGGAAGTTTGAACAGTGGATTTTTGAGCCCAGCGTGGCCAAAAACACCTTTCAGGACTACCTGGACCGTGCGGGGATTGAAGTGCATTACGATTATAGAATCATAAGTTCGGATGTAGAGGCCGGGAAAATCAATCAAATAACCCTGGAAAAATCAAGCCAGCCTTCATCGGACACGAATTGGAAGGTGGGTGGAAAGATGTTTATAGATGCTACCTATGAGGGGGACCTGATGGCCAAATCAGGGGTTAGTTATGCGTATGGAAGGGAGTCGAACGATAAATATGGGGAAACCTATAATGGGGTACAACTAATGACCGGGCATCAATTCCCCGACGGGGTGGATCCTTACCAGACCCCAGGCGACCCTTCCAGTGGTTTGCTTTGGGGCATCAGCGACGAGGAACTGCAGCCAGATGGCACAGGGGATGATAAGATACAGGCCTACAACTACCGTATTTGCCTGACAAATGACCCGGATAACAGGGTGGAAATCACCGAGCCGGAAGGGTATGACCCTTCCATGTTTGACTTGTTGGTGCGTCTGTTTGAAGCCCAGCCTAATAGCAGAAGCCTGAACAACTATTTTATCTGGAGCCATATGCCCAATAATAAAACGGACATCAACAATAGGGGTGGATTTTCCACTGATATGATAGGGGCCAATTATGAATATCCAGAGGGCGATTATGAAAAAAGGAAAGAGATTATAGAAGATCATACCCTCTATACCAAGTCCCTATTATATTTCTACAAGACCGACCCCAGGGTTCCCAAAGAGATACAGGAGGAAATGCAAGAATGGGGCTACCCCAGGGATGAATTCGAGGACAATGACCACTGGACTCCCCAGCTCTACGTCAGGGAAGTTAGGAGAATGGATGGGGAATATGTAATGACCGAAGCCAACTGTGTGGGGGATGAGGTGGTGGATGACGGTGTGGGCATGGCGGCCTATACTATGGATTCCCACAATATTCAGCGTATTGTCATTGAGAAAGACGGGAAAGATATGGTGAAAAACGAAGGGAATGTGGAAATAGGAGGCTTTGGCCCTTACCCCATTTCTTACCGCTCCATTATCCCCAAGCGGGGAGAGGTGGAAAACCTATTTGTGCCTGTGGCACTGTCTGCCAGCCATATTGCCTATGGTTCCATACGTATGGAGCCCGTTTTCATGGTATTGGGGCAGTCCTCTGCGGTGGCGGCCAGCATGGCCATAGATAGGGGAGAGGCAGTTCAGGACCTGGACGTGACGGCTCTTCAGGCCGAACTGGAGGAAAATCCCTTGGCAGATGGTAGCACCGCCGAAATTTTGGTGGACAATGACGATGACAGAGGGGTCACCATCACCGGAAACTGGGAAAGCCAGGCAAGGGGAGGATATGGCCCAAGTTTTCTGAAAGCCAGTTCGGATGAGGAAGCCACCGTCCGTTTTGATGCCGCTATTCAGGATCAGGGTGAATATGACGTATATGTCTATTTCTCCCGGGTGCAGGACGCCAGTTCCCAAACCCTGCTAAGGCTCCACGACGGAAATGAAACCAAGGAAATCATGGTGAAGGAAGAGGACATCCGTGTGGAAGGACAGACCAGTGGGGAATGGGTGCATCTGGGCAAGTTTTCCCTTTCCCCAGAGCAGGACGCCTACGTGGAAGTGAGCACCGAAAAAGCCGATGGGATGGTGGTAGCCGATGCGGTGTTGTTTGTGCCGGAGCGTGATAGGTAAGCTAAAGAACATCTTTATTATTTAAAAAACGACTTTCCATCGGCTAAACTAAGAAATTTCAATAATGCCCTCCGAAATCATTTTAGAGGGCATTTTTCTTTTTCCATCTGGGGTAATATGCGAAATAACAATTTTTCCACTAACTACTTTTTCAGTTTAAAAACTAAAGACTGCTTCTTTTTTTTGATATTTTGTCATTATCCATTTCTCTAGGAAAAAAATCAGTCACAAACACTTTCTTAGTGGATTCTTCTACAAAGTAAATAACCTTAATTGATTTACGAGGGGTATAGGGATAAACTAAAAAACGGTGGTTTTTTCCTAAAAAAGAAAGTTTCTCCTCTATTCGACCACGGTTTGGATGGTTCTCCAAAGAAATTGCCATGCTTAGTATTTCTGCCAACTTTTTGTTTGCTGCTGCAGGCGTTTGATGTTTGTATAGGTATTCACCTAATTCCAAATAATAAAATTCGGCTTCAGGTGTAATCTCTACCGAATAGATTTTTCGGCCTTCCATGCTTCAAAATCATTTTTAAAATCCTTGATATTTCTGGTTTGGCCTGTTTCAACTGACTTTAAGGATGCTTTTGCTCTATTTACAAGGTCTTCGTCAGAGGCAGCAAAGATGTCCTTGCTATCTAAAATCCCCTTTATCCGGCTCAAAATCTCTTCGTCCTCTGTCTGGATAAGTTTTTCTATCAACCTGTACTTTACTTCTGGTTTCATGTCTGATTGTCACATTTGGTCATAAGTAAAGTTAACGATTTAATTTGACATGTGTCTTTAATTTGTTCGTGACTACAACTGTTTGACGGTTCTTAAACTATTAAACAAGTCATCATTCCCGTCCGGGGAATCCCTGCGGCAGGCAAGTGGAATTGATAATCATCCCTTTATGAGAACCCTTATCCACAGGGATTTTTTTGAACTACCGGTTTTGAACCCGCTACCCGCTACCCCCGCTACTCGGAATGTGTAATTTCGAGTACAGATTATGCGGATTTGTAATCCTCCACCCACCATCACCGCATCAATCAACCATCAAAAAGAAAATCATCATTGGGCTCCTCCCCCTCCTGTTTTAGGAGGGGGAAAAAGGGGGTGGTCGAAATAAGGCGGGGATTAATACCGCCAATCCGAAGCAAAAAATTAATGAAATAATCTTAACAGCCCGAAATCGTGTTACGGGCTTTATAAATTTGTTCCTCCCAGTGATCATGTTCTTTTGAGTTGAACCCCTGCCTGGGTTCGAGGGGTCGTGTTTTGCTCATTTCCCTGGGTTTCCACTCCGCTAAACGGAGCTAATGGGGTTTGACCACTGCCGTGGTCTGAGGATTTATGTTTTTGTGATCACACCCTATTTCGGACGAAATCAAAAACATCAAATGGTAAATGAATTAACTTTTCCGCTAGTGGCTGGCCGTCAGAAAATAGGCCTGCCCTGAGTTTCTCAGGGGAGTGCGGTTGGTTTGCGGGTAAGGCAGGTTTTTTCTGATCCCGATTATCGGGACCAAAAAGAACGTAAGGTAGATTGAGACGGGAATGTCAGAGTACTTTTCAAGAGTTAATGGAACATTGGTCTTCCCCCTTAAGTAATGGGCTGTCAGAAGAAAGGCTTGTCATGAGGGTTTTGTTAGTGGCCTGTCATGAGTCGTTCAGAGTCGTGTGGCTGGTTCTCGGGTGAGGTAGGACCTCCCCACGACCTGGCCTAAAGGCTCTAGACTTAGTCCTAACTTGACTTTTTTGGTTCCCCGATAAAAGGATCGGGATCGTAGACTTTTTGTGTTAAAGCCTGCCCCGAGTAGCCCAACGGATCGGGGACAAAAAGAACGTTTACTTGTCTGTATTCTAAACTATCTGACAATAGTTGTCGCTGAAAAGAAAATATAAACTCATGAAATCGAGCATGACGCAGGCGTCACACACTGGGATGATTATCATTGCGAGATTCCATATGACCGCTGAATAAAAATTTTAAACATATGAAAGAAGGCAGGGAAAGCATGGTAGACTTTTTCGGCAAAATGGGTCTTGACTTACAAAAATGCCCTCCGAAATCATTTTAGAGGGCATTTTTCTGTTTCCTTCTGGGGTTCTAAAATTCTTTTGCGAACTGCTTTTTAAGTTTAAAAACTAAAGACTGCTTCTTTTTTTTGATATTTTGTCATTATCCATTTCACTAGGAAAAAAGTCAGTCACAAACACTTTCTTAGTGGATTCTTCTACAAAATCGGCTTAATAATAGAAACTTGGCAAATGAGCATTCATTACGTGGAGATAAGCGTTATATTGAGGACAATATCTAAGTTGGGAATAAACCAATAATAATGAGTAACCAAAAGCTACAGCACAAACTGCTAAACCTACATAAGTAGGTTTTATGTAATTTGTGGCTGCTTGACAATTATTTTAAAGATCTAAATACCCAGGAGGAATGGACAACCTAAAACTTATATGCTTTGCCTTGTTGTTTTTTCCCTTGGGGGGATGCGATCTCTTTGATTGCGGGGAGGATATCGTACCGGTTTCTTATCTTTCATCCGTGTCTTGCTAATTCAACAACTACGGGATAGAAGACAGGGAAGCACTTTACTTAATCAATAACGAGGGCGAGTTCCATGAACATATCGGATGCGAATATTTGGACATTGATATCGATTATGAACAGAACTCACTGTTAATAGGAAGGTTTGCTTCCTACTCATGCGGGGAATTGGTTTCCCAAAGTCTCAGATCCAGATGTAACAGGACGGATGTTGAAATCGAGATCCAACCTATGGACTGTGCTGCTATAAACATAATCACATTTGGGGCAATCATCCCAAAGGGGTTCGAAAACGAAAGGTTCAGGTTAAGGGTTAAAGAGCTTTAATATGAAAAAAAATCTACTGCAACTCATCTTAATTTTATGCTTTGCCCAATTGGCTAACGCTCAAGATTTCGAGCATTATTTCTGGTATAATGATGAAAAAATTGAGATTTTTCCCTTTAAAGGGAAAAAATACTACATGAAATGCCCATGAGAAAGAATTCTCACACAGGGGGATGATTATTCTGGGCATTCCATATGACCGCTGAAAAGACAATTATAAACATATGAAATCGAGCATGACGAGCACGTCACACACTGGGATGATTATCGTTGCGAGATTCTCCCGAAGCGAGTTCGGGACAGGCTATCTGACCATTGAAAAACAATTATAAACAGATGAAAGAAGGCAGGGAAAGCATGGAAGCCTTTTTGGGCAAAACGGGTCTTGACTTACAATAATGCCCTCCTTAATCAATTTAGAGAGTATTTTTCTTTTTCCGTCTGATACACATACAAAAAAATGTGGGGTTCAAAAATTCTTTTTTCCAATAGTCTTTGATCCACTACCCCAATCTATCCGCTACCGCTTTAAGTTGCTCAACACTTAATCCCAGAATAGCTGACACGGAAGCTATATCATTGCCTGCACGCATCATCATGATAGCCGCCTGCTCAAGGCCTTCCTGCCTGCCTTTCTCCATTCCTAGCATATACTGCGTATCCATGGCATTCTTCAGATCCCGATGTTTTTTCAGACTCTCTTCGTAGGCTTGTCTGTCCGTCTTTTCTAATTTCAATAGTTCTGCTATGCTCATGACTTTCTCAAATATCTTGTACTGAAGACCTTCCGGGAGACGTTCTAAAAATTCCAATCTCCTTAGTAAATACATCCATTTCTCAAATTTAGTTTCCAACTCATTTGCATTTTTGTTGAATTTGGGCATCTCTAGATAGACAAAACTCAACTTATTATTGAAAACTTTGCCAGTGGTAGTTTCCAGGAGTTTTACTTTGTGAAAATAGCTTTCTGGTGTAATCTCTGGGTCTCTCAAAACAAAATCCAGCAAGGATATACAATAAACCGGATACAAGTGAAAGTCCCATTCCCCTTGAATCGCTTGTTCCTGGATGGCAAATGTAGTGTAGTACAGGGATCGTTCTTTAAAATAGGATTGGAAAAATTTCTGCATTTCAATGATTATCCGTTCTCCTGACGCTGTCCTACAGAAAATGTCAAACACCACCTTGCGATCGAGCTCTGTGGTGCCAAGATGTTCGTTTTTGGCATATTCTAGGTCCACAATTTCACCCACCTCGTCCTCCAGAACAGCATTCAGAAAATCCAATAATATATCCTTGCTTGCTTCCTCTCCAAAAAGCTTTTTAAAACCGAAGTCAGTAAACGGATTGATGTTTCTTGCCACGAGACCCATGAGGTAAATATATAAGTTGAATAGGAACCAAACAAGCATGACAATTCTATTGACTACTCCATGTCATGTGCTAGTTTTTAAGTGACTACACCTCTTTACGGTTCTTAAACCGTCCTTTAGAAAGGTTAACCCGCTACTCGGAATTTGCAATTCCGAGTACAGATAAAGCGGATTTGTAATCCGCCACCCACCATCACCGAATTAATCAACCATCAAAAAGAAAAGCACCATTTCGATATCTCCCCCTCCTGTTTTAGGAGGGGGAAAAAGGGGGTGGTCGAAACAAGGAGGGGGAACATATCGCCAATCCGAAGCAAAAAATTAATGAAATAATTTTAACAGCCCGAAATCGTGTTACGGGCTTTTTAAATTTGTTCCTTTCAGTGATCATGTTCTTTTGAGTTGAACCCCTGCCTGGGTTCGAGGGGTCGTGTTTTGCTCATTTCCCTGGGTTTCCACCCAGGGCTAATGGGGTTTGACCACTGCCGTGGTCTCTTCATCCGTGGTTGGAACCCGCTACTCGGAATCTGCAATTCCGAGTACAGATAAAGCGGATTTGAAATCCGCATCTTTTTCTTTAACTTAATGATATGGATTCCAAAAAAGACAATCCGAAAACGCCTCTGAACCAAGTTGAAGAACCATTTACCAAATATGGTAAATATTCCTACGCCGATTACCTGACCTGGGAGATCGATGAGATGGTGGAGCTGATCAGGGGGAAGGTGTATAAAATGGCGGCTGCGCCTACAAGAAAACATCAAAAAATTTCTTTAGTCGTTTCCGGAATTTTTATAACCTACTTAAGGGTAAGCCTTGCGAAGCTTATTCGGCTCCCTTCGATGTCCGCCTGCCTATACATTCAAAAAAGAATGAAAACATCTACACCGTGGTCCAGCCAGACATCTGCGTGATCTGTGACTGGAGTAAGCTGGACGATGCCGGATGCATCGGGGCTCCGGACCTGATCGTGGAGATACTCTCCCCTGGTAATAACAAGAAGGATCTTCAAGACAAATATGAAGTGTATGAAGAAAGTGGCGTGCTGGAATACTGGATCATTCATCCCGATGAGCAAACCCTTTTGGTTTATACCTTATCCGAAA
Organism: Pleomorphovibrio marinus; assembly: GCF_003347495.1. Lineage (GTDB taxonomy): Bacteria > Bacteroidota > Bacteroidia > Cytophagales > Cyclobacteriaceae > Pleomorphovibrio > Pleomorphovibrio marinus. Next base: position 475,316 of record NZ_QCXY01000004.1, on the reverse strand, counting down.
AAAAATATGTCCCTTCCAGGCTTTTTACGCTGGGGGACATTGTGCGTTCACAATGCATTCCCGGCTTCCAATTGGATATGGAAGAACTTTTCAAAGATCCGGTATAGGGGACAGAGGTTATGATTGCAGAACTGGGATAAGTGTTTGCCTTCATCCCAGCTCCCACCTTGAGGGAAAGGGACATTGTTATCGGGTGAAATCTGCATTTCAGACTCGTCCATAGATGCCTCGAACCTGACTGCCACGGGGTGGGTGGATGGATATGGAAGTATATTAAAAATGGGAGAATGTTCATTGGGGAAGATATCAAAAATCAATATATGCAGCCAAGGAGCCACCCCCCAACCATGGCGTGGTTGAACCCCGTTCACATGGTATTTTGAGGGGCACAAAAATTCCCCACTGGAACACCACTGCAATAAAAAATACCCTATTTTTAGTAAATGGAAGTCACGTCGCTGAACATCAAACCATTCACGGACTTTAGTTTTAAAAAGCTCATCGGCGAGGAGGCCAGGACGTTTTTGATTTGAGTACCCGGTAGTATTTGTATCTTCGATACTGAACATTGAGCCTGAGAGAATAAGTGACTTAGAGAGGGTTGCGAAGTTTTTACGGGAAAAAGAAAGTTTTCCCCAGTATTGTTTTTTTTCGAAGAAAATTGATCTTTTCTAATAAACGATATCTCATTCGTGCACAAAACTTCAAACGGTGGAAATGATATACTTTCCCGCGTGGTGGGCTGCCAGAAATGCGGGGGTGCGGCTGGGCTATGCGTAGGGCAGCTTTTTTCTGGCTTGATTTTTTTGTTACTTTTTGGATCAAGCCAAAAAGTAAGAAAGGAAAGATATAAAATCCCCTTGATAGCCTCATTAAAGGTCAATGGAAGTTTCAACCAACCCAAAGAAATATGAGGCACAAAGTGGATTCAGTGATCAAACCCGCCGGTTTGGAAAAAAGGCAGCCCAGACCTAGGAGTGTTTAGGGGGTGTACTGCATCTCCCTCCTTGACTATGTACTGGACAAGTCGAACGGCAGGTGTCTTCATCGCAAGGCCTGCTGGACAGAGAGACAGGGGAGGAGTTCAGCGACAAGGCTCCGCTTACACGTGGAAGTCTCGAAATTCACCAAAAACCTATTAACAAAAAACCCAAAAACCAGAACCTGGAGATATGTAAATTACTGAATCGTTAATAAAAATTGCTTTAAGATAAAAATACTGTAAATAAATAATTTTTTTACTGAAATATTTTTAATAATACCTTTCTTTTATTAATTTTGAATCATCAACAAAGACAAAAGGTCTTTACATCTTGTAGGATGATGAAATTGGTAAACATGCCCTCCGGTCTCGGGGGTGGGGATCCCGTTAGTTCGGGACGGTATAAAGCACATAGCGAGCTCGTGTGTCGCCTAACTGCCCCTTGGAGGTTCGAATCCTTCTCCTACAGCAGGTTATTTTGGGTTTATAGTTAATTGACTAAAGCTATGGAACGATGTTTCATAGTTTTTTTTATGCCTAATTCTAAGCAAGCGATGAAAAGTGTGTTAGGCAAATAGTATCCAATCCTTATCATTCCCTTTTCCGCCTTTGAAGTTTTTATAGCTCAAATTCTTTCTATATTTGGGGCATAGAAACAGCTTTTACATGGCCAGCAAACCGGAAACCATCCTGAAGGAACTCAAGTCGGGCAAGTTTTCCCCCATTTATTTTCTGCAAGGGGAGGAGCCCTTCTTTATCGACAAAATCACTCGGTACATAGAGGAAAATGCCCTACCCCCCCAGGATAGGGGTTTTAACCAAATTTTGATGTACGGGAAGGATGTGACCGTCAGCCAAATCCTCAACAATGCCAAGCGCTTTCCCATGATGGCAGACCGGCAACTGGTCATCGTAAAGGAGGCCCAAAATATTCCCGATCTGGGCAAGGAGGAGGGTGCCAACCTTTTAATGGGGTACCTCAACAACCCATTGCCCAGTACCATATTGGTCTTTGCGCATAAATATAAGAGCCTGGACAAGCGGAAAAAGTTGGGCAAGGAGCTGGATGCAAAAGCCATAGTGGTGAATGCCGAAAAAGTCCCTGAATACAAATTGGGTCCCTATATCGAAGGATACATAAAGGAAAAGGGATTCACCATAGATGCCAGGGCCTGTCAGGTATTGGCCGAATCGATCGGAAACAACCTGGAGGTGTTGACCAACGAAATTGACAAAATGCTGATCAATTTCCCAGAACCGGCGGAGATAAATACCGACCATATCCAGAAGTATGTGGGCATCAGCAAGGATTACAACAGCTTTGAACTGACAAAGGCCCTGAGCTTTAAAGATGTGCTCAAAGCCAATAAGATCATCCGGTATTTTGGGCAAAACCCAAAAGCCAACCCAATTCACCCCCTGTTGGGGCTTTTCTACCTCCATTTCACACGAATCTTATTGGTACATGCCAATAAGAACCTGCCAGAAAGGGACCTTGCTGGACTGCTTAAGGTTAATCCTTTCTTTGTAAAAGAGTACCTTGCGGCTGCTAAAGTCTATAAATTGGGCAAGATTATTGATATTGTGGGATATTTAAAAGAAGCGGATTTACGTTCAAAAGGTGTGGATTCCAACATGGAAGAGCACGAAACCTTAAAAGAGTTGATATTCAAGATACTGCACTAAGCTGAGGGATGCACATGAAGAAAATTTTGGCCTTTTTTTTGGCCTTTACTTGTTGGTTGAGCGGGGAAGCCCAGTCCACCCTGTATCAGCAGGAAGAAGAAAAGCAGTTTCAGGACGCCTTGGAGCTCTATGAGAAAGAGCAGTTTGCGGCCTCCAAAATTAGCTTTGAAAGATTGGAAAAAGCCGGCCTGTCGGAAAATAGGCGGGTGGAGGCGGATTTTTATCTTGCTGCCTCTGCATTGAAACTGGAAAACCCGGATGGGCCTGTACTGCTGGAAAAGTTTGTGCTGGAAAACCCCTTCGCCACCCTGAAAAACGAGGCTGCATTGACCTTAGGTAACCACTATTTCCTGGAAAGGAATTACCGAAAAGCCATTGAGGCCTATCAGCGTACGGAACTGGAGAACCTGTATGCCGAGGAAAGGGCCGAGATGCTTTTTAAAACCGGTTATTCCTTTTTCCAGCTTAAAAACTACCAGCAAGCCATTGGGTTTTTGGAACAGGCCAAGAGGTACAGGAGTTCCTACCTTGCGGATTCCTATTATTATGCAGGATATGTATATATGCAGCAGAAGGAAGACGCGAAGGCGATCAGGGATTTTAAGGAAGCTGAAAAATCAAGGGAATATGCAGGAAAGGTGCCCTATATGCTTGCTTCCATTTATTACCGGCAGGAGGATTTTGATGATTTGATTGCGTATGCCCCCAATATCCTTACCCGTTCTGGCTTGGAAAAAAGAGAGGGGATCCAGTTACTGCTTGCAGAGGCATATTTTGAAAAGAGGAACCATGAACAGGCGGCTTTTTACTACGATGCTTATGTAAAAGCCAAAAAGGGCAAACTGAACAGGGAACAACAATACAAAGCGGGTGTGGCGCATTATCATGTGGGCAAGTATTCCGAAGCCACCAATTTTTTCAAGGAAGTGGCATTGGAAAACGACCGCCTTGGTCAGGTCTCAAGTTATTATCTGGGGCACAGCTACGTGAAGTTAAACAATCCCCAGTTTGCCTCCAACAGCTTCAGCACGGCCTTCAAACAGGATCACGATCCACAAATTAAAGAAGAGGCCCTCTTTAACTATGCAAAGGTAAACCTAGAACGGGGGAGCTTTCAGGACGCTGTGGTGGCATTGGACACCTATCTGGACAATTATCCATCGGGTGCTCACTATAAGGAGGCCGAAACCCTGCTAAGCGATGCGCTGATCAATACCAACAACTACCTCCGTGCCATAGAACATATGGAGCGTATGGCCAACATGTCCGAAAGGATAAAAGGAGCCTACCAAAAGGTGGCTTTCTACCAGGCCATGGTTTATTACAGGGACCAAAAATACGCCCAGGCATTGCAGTTTCTCAGCAAATCCCAGACCTATCCCATAGACAAAAGTTTGCACGTACAGGCTCAATATTGGAAGGGGGAGACATTGGCGGCAGAAGGGAAACTTCAAGAGGCCATTAAAGCTTATGAGGGGGTCATCAACCTCAAGCCTTCTCCACAGGACCCCAATCTTCTGAAAACGCATTATGGCTTGGGTTATGCCTATTTTAATACCGAACAATATGTCAAGGCAGAGAATCAATTCAAAGCTTATGTGGACAAGAGAGGAAATGACAGGGACAGGGAACAGTATGCGGATGCCTTGATCAGGCTGGGTGACGTGTATTATGTACAGAAGAAATTTGACCAGTCGCTGGCGGCCTTCAATAGGGCCATAAACGAAAATAACCCGGCCACGGATTATGCCTATTTCAGGTCAGGGGTCATCCACAATTTCGAAAACAGGAACAACGAGGCCATTGAGCAATTGAATATGGTGATCAACGGGTTTAAATCCAGCAGGTATTACGAGGATGCCCTTTTCCAAAAGGCCCAGATTAATATGGAGGAAACCAATTATCGGGAAGCAAGGCAGGGTTTCACTTTACTCATAGACAACAGAGCCGACAGCCCCTTTCTCCCTTATGCATTGGAGGGTAGGGCGGTTGCCAACTATTCCCTTCAAGAATATGGCCTTGCTGTAGAAGACTACAAGGCCATATTGGATAAACACCCAAATGCCAGCAACGTGGATGCAGCTGTCGTGGGTTTGCAAGAGAGCTTGACCCTTCAGGGCAGGGCAGGGGAGTTTTCCAATTACCTGGCTAATTATAAAAAGTCAAACCCTGGAAGCAGCAGTTTGCAGAACTTGGAGTTTGAATCTGCCAAAAACCTCTTTTTTAACGAATCCTATAAGCAGGCGATACAGGCTTTCGAAAATTTTGTCCGCAGCTATCCCGAGGTGGCCCAATCCAGTGAGGCCAAGTTTTTTATTGGAGATGCCCATAACCGATTGGAAGATAAGGAAAAAGCACTTCCCTATTTCTACGAAGCGGAGAAGGCCAAAGATGTGGGATTGAGAAACCGGGCAAGGCAGCGTATTGCCCAAATTGAATTTGAAAAAGGTAACTACTCCAAAGCTATCCCCTACCTCAGGTCTTCCGCCAACAACGCCAGAAACAAGGTGGAGGAATATGAAGCATTTGCCGGGTTGATGACCTCTTACCAGGAAACTTCGAAGTATGATTCCGCGATATTTTATGCCGACAAAGTGAGGGGATTGGGTGATGTGACCGTGGACGCTGCCCCGAGGGCTTTATTGATTAAAGCGAAAGCGCAAATTGCAAAGGGAGATAGGCAGCAAGCAGAAACCACCCTTAGGACTTTGGTAGAGGATTTCAAGACCGTGCAGGGTGCCGAAGGCCTTTACCTCTTGGCACTCAGCCTGCATGAGAAAGAGCAGTTTTCCGCCTCCAATGACCTCATCTTCGATCTATCCCAGCCCTTTGGCCCTTATGACCTTTGGTATGGGAGGCAATTTATCCTTTTGGCGAAGAATTATTTAAAACTTGACGAAACCTTCCAGGCTAAAGCCACCTTGGAATCAGTAGTGGAGAACTCCACCAATGAAACCGTGAAAAAAGAGGCTAGGGATTTACTCAGCACTATTAATTGACACATGAAGAGGATTGTTTTATATACTTGTCTACCCTTTGCAGCCTTTATCCTTGTGATGGGGAAGGGGATTGCGCAGGATGGGAGGTCCCAGGAGCGGGGAGAAATCAGGGATACGGAGTTTATTATCCGTAAGGATAGGGTGCTTAGCCTACCCCAGCAACAGCGGGTGTTTGAAAGGCCCCCCAGTCTACCTGAGGTCAGCAGTGAAGGTTCTTACACCTACCAGGTGAAGGATTTTTTCCTCGACCTAAGGCCGGTTGAGTTGGATGTGCAGCCTTATGTCAGGAATTTTCCCAAGCCTACTCCGGAAACCTATCACAGTTTCACCAAGCTTGGGTATGGGAATTACCAATCCCCATTAGCAGAAATATACATTAACAACCTCCAGGACCAGGATAGGAATTTTGGGGTGAAACTCAAGCACCAGGGGTTTTACGAAGGCCCGGTAGACGGTGCCAACTCGGCGGAGGACCACACGGAAGTTAGGGTAAATGGCAGCCTTTTTAGGGACAATATCGAAATCTTCGGAGACCTGGGTTATATCAGGGACAGGTATAACTTCTACGGGTATTCTGCAAATCCTGTCCTTGAGGGTACCGATTTTGATCTCGAGCAAAACTTTAATACCGTGGAAGGCGACGTGGGAATCCGTAACTTAGATCGCCTTGACGTGTTTGACTTTGATGCCACGGTGGGGCTAAGGCTCTTCAACGACAACTACTTGGCAAGGGAGCATGAAGCCAGGGTCAAGGCAAACGTGGGCTTTAGGGCCAATGAAAACCTGCATGGTGGTATTCGCTCGGAATTGTATTTTACTTCCCCTTCAGATTCCACTTATACGGATATTAACAGAAATTTCTTCAGGCTTCAGCCCTATGCGGCCTACATAAAGGATGGCTGGGACATCAAGGTGGGTGCAAATGTCATTCATGAAAACGACATAGTACCCAATAAAACCGATGACTTTCATATTTTTCCCCTGGCAAAAATTGCTTATTATTTCATGCCATCCATTGGGGTATTTGCCAATTATGTGGGAGATGTTCAACGTAACACCTATTATGGATTCATAAGGGAAAATCCATTTTTGGGGCCCAGTGCGCAGTTAAGAAACACCATACAAAACTACAAAATCGATGCGGGGATAAAAGGAGCCATAGATGGAGAACTCGCTTATGAAGTAGGGATCAGCTATGGTAATTTCACTAATATGCATTTCTATGGTAACCATCAGTTTGACAGCACCCGCTTTGAGCTAATCTATGATGACATGACCAGAGTGATTAACCTTCATGCAGCTGTAAATTGGAGCTTCGACAACTGGTACCAACTGGATGCGAAGGCGGATTTCTACCAGTTTACCTTGGAGGATATAGAAAGCCATTGGCAAATGCCCGAGTGGGAGATCAAACTCTTCAATACCTTCAAGCCCATGGAGCAGCTGCGAATTCAAGCCAATGCCCATGTGATGGGTGGGATACCTGTGCTGAATTTGGAAAGCGGAACCACTGATGTATTGAACCCCATTTTTGACTTACAGGCCAAGGTGGATTATAGTGTTTCTCCGAGGTTTTCCATATTTGCGATTGGCAACAACCTGCTCAACCAATCCTACCAAAGGTTTTGGAATTACCCGGTAAGGGGGATTCAGGGAATTGGTGGAGTAACCTTTAAATTTTAAAATTTACTGAGTTACAGAATATACTGTGGGTTAATTCCCTACGCTGTTGCTGAAGTGCAGGTTTTACAGTAGTTTAGTGTATTCAAACCATAAAATATTTTTGTCATGGCTGATAAAAAAGACCCCAACGATAAAGACCAACACAAGGAAGACGAGGATTTTGGAATGCCAGAGGTGGATATTACTCCTATAGGTGAAAGTACTTCAGAGCCCAAAAAGAAACCACATGCTGCCGCTGCCCCTTCCTCAGAGAAAAAAGTGGCTACGAAAAAGGCAAAGGTAGCCGCAGTGCCCAAAAAGGATAAACCCAAAGAAGAAAAGAAAAGCCGATCGGGATTCTTTTTTATCCTACTACTTCTGTTGCTGTTTGGTGCTGGGTATGCCTTTTATTACTATGGGGTCTTTGACCAAATGGGTGATTCCCAGCCCACCACCACTACCACCGCCCCCGAAGAAGAGGATCCTGTGGTGGAAGAAGCGGTGCCACCGGCTCCCGAAGAGCTGGCCGAAGAACCTGAGGCCCCCGCTGAAGAAACATTTATTTTGACCGAAATCACATCAAAAACCAATGTTCCACGTTATTTCGTCGTGGTGGGAAGTTTTATCGATGAGGATTTGGCTAAAGATTATTCAAACAGACTAAACAATAGGAATAAGAGTACTTTTCTGATCCATCCCTACGATGACATTTCCTTTTACAGGCTTGCCGTGGGGCAGCATGAAAGTTTTAACCAAGCCTTAACCCAGATGAATGATATTCAGGGTGATTTTGAGGAAAATTTATGGGTGCTTAAATATTAATATGATCTTACTACAAACTTTGTCAACAGATGGCCAGGCGGCCATAGACACTTTAGCGGAATTAGAAACTACCACAGGATCTGAGATAGGGCTCTTGGACCTTATGATCAAAGGGGGGTATATGATGATCCCTCTATACCTGCTTTTTATTCTGGCTGTATTCATCTTTGTGGAGCGGTTGATCATACTTAAAAAGGCATCTACCACCACAAAGGGCTTAATGGATCAGGTGAAGATGATGGTTCAGAGTGGAAATATTCAACAGGCCAAAATGATTTGCCAAGGGGAAGAAACTCCAGTGGCCCATATGATGGCCAAAGGCTTGGATAGGATCGGGAGTCCTCTGAAAAACATTGAGGTGGCCATTGAAAACGTGGGTAAAATCGAAATTTACAAATTGGAAAAAAACCTGGGCTTGTTGGCCACCGTATCGGGTGCAGCTCCCATGATTGGGTTTTTGGGTACCGTTGCGGGTATGATTAGGGCCTTTATAGGAGTGGCGCAGGAGGAGGGGATGGTTTCCCCAAAGCTCCTTTCCACGGGGATATATGAGGCAATGATCACCACTGCCACCGGTCTTGTGGTTGGCATATTGGCCTACCTTGGCTACAATTATCTGGTGACCAAGGTATCCAAGCTCATTCACAACATGGAATACACCAGCATAGAATTTATCGACCTTTTACAAGAGAAAAAGTAAGATGGCACTGCAATCTAAAAACAAGATTGAATCTGCATTCAGCATGTCCTCCATGACGGACATCATATTCTTATTGCTCATTTTCTTTATGCTTACCTCCTCCTTTATCACTCCCTCCGGACTGCCGGTAAACCTGCCCTCCAGTGAGACTGCTGACATCATTATGCAGGAAGTGACAGTGAGTGTGACAAAGGACCTTCGCTTTTCGGTAAATGACAGAAGAGTGGAGCGAAGTGAAATTAAAAATGAGCTGACTGCGTTATTAAAGGACAAAGATGGGCATGTGGTGCTTCATATTGATAAGGAAGTACCGGTGGAATATTTGGTGGAGATCGGCGGTATTGCCGCAGTTTTGCAAGCCAACGTGTCCATTGCCACAAAACCTTTTAAGTAGAAATGGAAGCTTGGGAAGTAGATGATAAGGAATCTTATCAGGACAGCAAAAAAAAGGCCTGGCTGATCACCATACTCTTCAATATTTTGGTGATGGTAGGACTTTATTTTATCGTGGTTTGGCGACCACCGGATCCCCCTATGGCCCAGTTTGGGTTGGAATTAAACCTGGGTTTTACGGATGTGGGCAGTGGGGACCGACAAACCACCACTCCGCCATCAACGGCGCAGCAGCAAGCCGTAGAAGCACCGGCACCAGGTGAAGTGGCTCCCAAAATCACGGAATCCACGGTTCCAAAGGCAGCCCCGGAGACTTCCACGGCCAAACCCCAACCCAGCCAAACCCAGCGTGCTATAGAGGCTCAAAGTAAGACCCAAAGCCCCTTAAAAGGCACGGATAAAGCCGCTGAGTCGGTAACCCCCACGCCGAAGCCAAAAGAAAGCAGTACTCCTACGCCACAACCCGCGGAAAGGGAGGCGGAAAGGACTGAAACAAAAGCCGAGGAAAAGCCCACTGTGGATCCCAGGGCATTGTTCGGTGCTGGAGGCACTTCCGGGTCAGGCAACCAACCCAGTGCCGGAAGTAACCAAGGCAGTGGAAACCGGGCAGGTGATGAGGGCAATCCCCAAGGAACGGTAGATGGAAGATCCATTCTACAATCTGGCAAAGGAAATGCCGGGGACGGTGCGGGGTACAACTTGGATCTTGCCGGATGGGATTTCGCCTCCAAACCCAATATTGTGGACAACGTATCCACCAGAAATGGCAGGATCGTTTTTAGGATCACCGTGGACGATAATGGGAAAATTGTGCAGGCCATCCCGCTCGAATATAATGTGAGCAATGAGGTGCTGGCCTATTACAGGACAGTGGTAAATAAGCTTTCCTTTAAGCGACAAAGCGGTAATCCCACAGCCGAATATTCTACAGGCCGGATTACCTTTGTGATCAAAGTGGATTAATGACATACCAAGAAACGCTGGATTATCTGTATTCGGCCTTACCCATGTTTCAGCGGATTGGCGCTGCTGCATTCAAAAAAGACCTTACCCCAACCATCCGGATTTGCGAATATCTCGAAAATCCCCAAAACAAGTTTCTAAGTGTTCATGTTGCCGGCACCAACGGCAAAGGAAGTACTTCCCATGCCCTTGCGGCTATTTTGCAGAAATCCGGCTACAAGGTAGGTCTGTACACCTCCCCGCACCTCAAATCTTTCCGAGAAAGGATAAAGATCAATGGGGAATGCATCCCCGAAGAGGCAGTGGTGACTTTTGTGAGTCAACACCGTAAGTTCCTGGAGGAATTGAAGCCCAGCTTTTTTGAAATGACTGTTGCCTTGGCCTTTGCCCATTTTGCCAAAGAGCAGGTAGACGTAGCCGTAGTGGAGGTGGGAATGGGAGGTAGGTTTGACAGTACCAATGTGATTACGCCTGTCATCGGGCTGATCACCAATATCGGTATGGACCATACCCAATTCCTCGGAGAAACCCTGGAAGCAATCGCCTTTGAAAAGGCCGGAATCATCAAGCCTAGCATTCCTGTTATTATAGGGGAAGCCCTTCCAGAGACCAAGAAGGTATTTCACAAGGTAGCTAAGGATAGGAATGCCCCTATCTTTTATGCGGAGGAATGGGTGAAAGCTAAGGTTTCTGAAGACCTAAAACTAGTTGGGAGTGGACCTTACCAGGGATATACACTGAATTACCGGGGTAAGGAAATAGAAATTCAGGTAGATCTATTGGGCCATTACCAAGTACGTAACCTTCCTGCTATTTACTTAGCCTGCATGCACTTGAAAAGCATGGGCTGGAATATTGAGGAAGGCCATGTTCTTGCCGGCTTGAGAGATATTGTCAGGATTACTGGGCTTAAGGGCAGATGGCAGGTACTAAGAGATTCACCCATGGTGATCTGCGACACCGGGCACAACAAAGAGGCAGTGGCCTTACTGATGAAGCAGTTGGCACTAATCCCTCATGAACGTCTCTACCTTGTGTGGGGTATGGTGAATGACAAGGATGTGTCAGGGGTGCTTTCCCTTCTGCCCAAGGAGGCTAAGTATGTTTTTTGTCAAGCAGCAATCCCACGCGCCATGCCTGCGGAATCGCTTGGTGAATTGGCGGGAAAGTATGGGCTGAAGGGGGAGTGCATCAAAAACGTGAATGAAGCCTTGGCCCATGTGCTTAAAAATGCGACAAAAAATGATTTGGTTTTCATCGGAGGCAGTACTTTTGTGGTCGCTGAAATAGAGGAATTGTAGCAAGTATGGGTAGAAATAAATTACAACGTTTCGAAGAAAATGCTGTCAACAGAAACGTCGTACAACCGGGTAAGGAAATTTACGAAAAGATCAAAGGCCGCTGGAATCAATTTTTCCAGAATGAAAACCCCTTGGTGGTGGAGTTGGCCTGTGGAAGGGGTGAGTTCACGGTTGGCTTGGCTAGGGTAAGACCTGCCAATAACTTTATCGGGGTGGATATTAAGGGCTCGAGGATTTGGAAAGGAAGTACTACTGCCATTGCGGAAGGGATGGATAACGTAGCGTTTCTGAGGGCGCAGATCGAGCAGTTGGACCAGTATTTTGACCATGGTGAGATCAGTGAGTTATGGATTACCTTTCCCGATCCCAGGCCAAAGGATAGAGATGAAAAGCGCAGGCTTACTTCACCAAGGTTTTTAGGAATGTTTAAAAAATTGGTGCACCTTGAGGGATCCGTTCATTTCAAGACAGACAACACGGGACTATTCGAATATACCCTAGATCACCTTTCCGGCAGGGATGATGTGGAAGTGCTTAAAATGACATTTGATTTTTATGATTCGGAATGGAAGGATCTTCACCATGGCATACAAACCAGGTACGAGAAAATGTTTGCCAGTAAGGGAGAAAAGATAAAGTACCTGCATTTTGAGTTTATTCCCGAAACGAAAAGGCAAAAATGATCGAGGAGCTCTATAGCACCTATTCCTCTCGGTTCAACATTTTCGAGGTCAGTATTCTGGAGGTGCCGGATCCTGCTACCTCCTTGATGATCTGTCTTCCATGCTATAAAGAACCAGACCTTATAAGCACACTGGAATCCTTAGCCAATTGCCATCCCCCAAATGGAAAAGTGGAACTCATCATTTGCATCAATGCCCCGGAGCAGGCCAGCCCTTCGGACCTGGCTCAAAATGCAGAGACATTGGCAGCCATAGGGGAATGGAAAGTGCATCAGCAGCCCTATTTTTTGAATACCCATATCCTAAAGTTCGAGAAATTGGACAAAAAGCACGCTGGTGCCGGGTGGGCAAGAAAGATTGCCATGGACGAAGCCCTCGCAAGGTGGGCAGTACTTGGCAAAGACGGTCCAATTATCTGTCTGGATGCGGATTGCCAGGTTTCCAGGGATTACCTACAGGCCATCGAGGAAGTTTTCCAGCTTAGTTGGGTTAAGTTGGGCCACCTTCAATTTTCCCATCCTTTTGAAAAGGAAGAGGATATTATTTTGAAAAAGGGCATCATACATTATGAGCTCCACCTCAGGTGCCATATCGCAGGGTTGAGGTGGGCAGGATACCCTTTTGCAGTGCACACGCTGGGTTCTTGTATGGTGGTAAGGGCATCCCACTATGCCAAAGAAGGTGGCATGAACAGAAGGAAAGCCGGGGAGGACTTTTATTTTATGCACAAATTGTTGCCCTTAGGAGGATTTGTGGAAATCCCTGCCACCGTTTTCCCCTCATGCAGGATCTCGGATCGGGTGCCCTTCGGTACCGGAAGAGCCCAATTGGAATGGTTGAAGGAGGAGAAGGGGGTAAAGCGTACCTATGCCATTGAATGTTATGCTACTCTCCAAACACTCTTTTCCTTGGTAAATAATTCCTTTATGGAGGAAGTGGATTTTTCTCGTTCTGGATTTGGGGATTTTCTTCTGCTTGAGGACTTGCAAAGCCAATTTAGAACCTTTAAGTCCCAATCTCATAGTGAGGACGTTTATTTTCGAAAGGTATGGCAATGGCTGGATGGTTTTAAGGTGCTAAAACTGACCCACTATCTCAGGGACCATCGGCATCCGAACCAACCCGTTTATGAAGTGGCCAAATCCCTGTTAGAGCTAAAGGCCTTCCCATCGGATGAAAAGAAGAGGGTAATGGAGTTGGTAAAAAACCTGGGGGTAAAAGTTTAATTTTTAATGGTTAATTGGGGTTGCTGTAACCAGGGTTGAAATTCAAAAGTCTCCGTTTAACACTTTTCCTGCTCTTTTTGGTTAAAGAAACCACTCCCCCCAGTCCCCCAGTCTCTTCGTCTCTAAGTCTCTAAACCCAATATTCACCATCAGAAACTACCCTCCTAATCGTACCCCATCCCAAAAACCTCCTCGCCCTTTGTGCCTCCTCCGTGTCCTTCGTGACTAAACCTTCCGGAGACAAAAATCCCATCCTCTCGAAACAATTCACTAAGTCCCCCAGTCCCTAAGTCTCTTCGTCTCTAAGACCCTAAACCCAATATTCACCATCAGAAAATACCCTCCTAATCGTACCCCATCCCAAAAACCTCCGCGCCCTTTGTGCCTCCTCCGTGTCCTTCGTGACTAAACCTTCCGGAGACAAAAATCCCATCCTCTCGTAAACAATTCACTAAGTCCCTCCGTCCCTAAGTCTCTTCGTCTCTAAGTCCCTAAACCCAATATTCACCATCAGAAACTACCCTCCTAATCGTACCCCATCCCAAAAACCTCCGCGCCCTTTGTGCCTCCTCCGTGTCCTTCGTGACTAAACCTTCCGGAGACAAAAATCCCATCCTCTCGAAACAATTCACTAAGTCCCCCAGTCCCTAAGTCTCTCCGTCTCTTAGTCTCTCCGTCTCTTAGTCTCTTAGTCTCTAAGTCCCTACCTCCCTCCCTCACCCCACCCATCTCCAAGATTTTCCTTAGAATTGGCAAACAGGTGAATTAGCTCCACGATATTTCTTCCGGCTGCATAAAAAAACTGTATTTGTTAAGAAATGGATGGATTTTTATTGGAGAATATGCTATATTGAAAATCTTGTAATACAAAGCCATCCATGTTTAGGATCACCCAGAAGCCTGTTTTATTCTATTCCCTCCCTTTATTCTTTTTTGGGATGGCTTTATTTTTTTTTCAGTCTTGTGGTAAGGACCCTAGGTATTCAACCACAGAGGTAAATTTGCCCAAGACAGTTGATTTCAACTTTCACATCAAACCCATTTTGGTACAGAAATGCTATCTCTGCCATGGGCCTGACCCCAGCAGCAGGGAGGCCGGTTTGAGGCTGGACAGGTTTGAGGATGCCATCGCAAAGTTGGAAAGTGGGAACAAAGCCATTGTGCCAGGAAAACCCTCCAGCAGTGAGTTGCTGAAGCGGGTCCACCACCAGGATCCGGAAATCCGTATGCCCCCACCATCTTCCAATTTGGAGTTGAGCCAAGAGGAGTTGGCCATGCTGCGGCAGTGGATCAAGGACGGGGCAAAATACGAGCCCCATTGGGCATTTGTACCCCCAAAGCCACAGATACTGGAAACATGGGAGGGTACTTCCCCCTCCGAGGTCATTGACCAGTTGGTCAGTAAGGCATGGGAAGGAAAAATCACCACCCCTTCCCCAAGGGCTACTCCGGAGACGCTGATGCGGAGATTGTCTTTCCTACTTACGGGTTTGCCCCCCTCAGAGGAAGAGTTGAAAAGTACGATGGCTGAAAAAGATGCATTTGTCTTTGAAAAATGGGTGGATCACTACTTGGAAAGCAAGGGCTTTGGGGAGAGATGGGCCAGGCATTGGATGGATGTGGTGCGGTATTCCGAAACCAAGGGGCATGAGTTCGATTACGAGATACAGGGAGCATGGAAATACAGGGATTACCTGATAAGGGCCTTTCGGCAAGATATACCCTATCAGCAATTGCTTAAGGAACATATAGCCGGGGATATGCTCAGCCAGCCAAGGGAGGATGAAAATGGTTATAACCAATCGGCATATGGTTCTGTATTTTGGGCGATGGGAGAGGGTACTCATAGCCCCGTGGATTTAAGGAAAGACGAATCCGACAGGATCGACAACATGATTGATGTGGTCACGAAATCCTTTCAGGGACTTACCGTCGCATGTGCCAAATGCCATGACCACAAGTTTGACCCGATCCCAACTAAGGATTATTATGCCCTATATGGGATTTTGGAAGGCACGAGGTTTACTCCAGTGATGGATGGTCAGCAGGCTGTACACTGGGAGAACCTCAACCGTGACCAGCAAATAAGGAAAGCCATACGCAAGCAATTTGCAGAAGTATGGCAACCAAAGGCTGAATCCAAAGGGGATTTCCAGCTTACTTCTAATCTGGAGGAGGAGCCT
The DNA here is from genome assembly GCF_003347495.1 of Pleomorphovibrio marinus. Classification (GTDB taxonomy): domain Bacteria; phylum Bacteroidota; class Bacteroidia; order Cytophagales; family Cyclobacteriaceae; genus Pleomorphovibrio; species Pleomorphovibrio marinus. The sequence goes on along the minus strand of NZ_QCXY01000004.1, from coordinate 459,716 downwards.
AAGGAGGTTCAGGTTATAGGGGATTTCCGAGGACAGTCCCTTGATGGTTGGAGAAGTGATGGCCTTGCTTTTGGTCCTTTGAGTACCTTGGGCAGGCCCAGAATGGAAGCGGGTAAACTTATGGCATTGGAGGAGGGCAGGGCTAGTAGTGCCTATTTTGGAAAAGGCAAGTTTGGGGTGTTGAGGTCTCCGGATTTCGTTACGGAAAAGGATTATATAGGGGTAAGGGCCAAGGGAAAAATAGGTACCATCCGGATTGTCATGGATAATTTTCAATTGATCCGATATCCGATTTATGGAGGTTTAGAACAGCGGGTCAATGCGGAAGAATGGAAAGACCTGGTCTTTGATGTATCTGATTGGAAAGGAAGGAAAGCCTATATAGAGATTTTTCCTGGAATTTACGATCGTCATAAGTATATTCAAAAAAGGGAGGATGAGGTGGAGGTCCAGTTTGCCATTACCTACGATGAAGAATGGAAAACCCCTCATTTGCCAAAGGAAAGGAGGGGGAGAACGCTCACTGAAATCCTAAAGAGATGGAGTGAATATAAGGTGACTGCCCCAGAGGTTCAAAAATTAAACGATTGGCTCAAAAGCGGTGAGGCTATCAGGGAGCTTCCGCAGTTGGACAAACTGATCAAGAAGATGGATGAACTGGAAGCATCTTTTCCAGATACCATGACCTTTTTCAATGGGGTTACCGAGGGGTTTGCCAGGGAGAGTCCTGTGTTTATCCGAGGGAATCATCTGGAATTAAGCGAAGAAAGTGTGGAGCGTAGATTTTTGCCTGAAATTTCCGGGTTCACATCCAGTTTCGAATCAGCCGGTAGCGGTAGGATGGAATTGGCCGAGGCCATGTTATCCCCTCAAAATCCCCTGACTGCCAGGGTCATGGTCAATAGGATTTGGCATCATTTATTCGGGAGGGGAATAGTGGAGACTGTGGATAATTTTGGGCTGCAAGGCACCCTGCCTTCCCATCCAGAGCTTTTGGACTACCTGGCCTTATTGTTTGTGGAGGAAGGTTGGTCCATCAAAAAGTTGATTCGGCATATAGTTCTTTCCGAGACCTTTCAACGGTCTGCTGAACCAATGCAGGAGAATTCCAACGTGGATGCCTCGAATATACTGCTTTCCCATTTCCCTATTCGTAGATTGGAAGCAGAGGCCATAAGGGATGCCCTGTTGATGGTTTCGGGAAATTTGGACACCCTATCCTTCGGCCCCCCAGTTGCCATACATCTTACGGATTTCATGCAGGGAAGGGGAAGACCAGCCCAGTCCGGGCAGCTTGACGGCAATGGTCGAAGAAGCATATACCTGGAGGTGAGAAGGAACTTTCTTTCCCATATGCTCCGCACCTTTGATCTTCCTACCCCATTTACCACCTTTGGGCGTAGGGACGTGACCAATGTGCCCGACCAGTCCCTGCTGCTGATGAATGACCCCTTTATCATTCAACAAGCAGAAAAAATGGCAATTGGGCTTTCGGAAAACACGGAAGAATCCCTTGAAGAAAGGGTGACAAGGATATACAGGAGGGCCTTTGCCAGAAACCCCAGTCAAAATGAAGTGGTGGCGGCAAGGGAGTTTTTAAGGTCAAAAAGTAAGGGGGAGGGTAGAGCCGACCTGGAAGCATGGAAGTCTTATTGCCACACCATTTTCAATATGAAAGAATTTATTTATTTGTTATGAAATCGAGCCTGTCCTGACAGCAGTCAGGGCATGACGTAAGCGACGCACGGAGGGATGATTAAGATTGCGAGATTCCCCCGAAGCGAGTCCGGGGCAGGCTATATGACCGCTGAAAAAAAAAATATAAACAGATGAAAAAACAAGGACATGTACATAGGCTAAGAACCCACATGAGTAGGAGGGAAATGTTGGAAGTGTGTAGGTGTGGGTTTGGCTCCATTGCCTTTATGGGTATGTTTGGGGGCCTTTTGGGAAGCTGTCAGCCTACCACAGGATCCTCTGTTACTGGCAAGGCTCCAAGAGGCCGAATACAGAGTCCTCATCATATTCCCAAGGCCAAAAACGTAATTTTCCTTTATATGGACGGGGGTGTATCCCAGGTGGATTCCTTTGACCCAAAACCAAGATTGGCAAAGGAGAATGGTCAGGATCCTACCTTTAAAGTGGACGCTACTCAGTTTAACGACAATGGAAAGATACTGCAGAGTCCCTGGTCATTTAAGAAGTATGGGGAATGCGGAATGGAGGTAAGCGAACTTTTTCCAAACATCGCCTCTTGTGCCGACGATTTAGCGCTGATTCGTTCTATGGTGTCCAATTTCCCGGAACATACCAACGCCAACTATTTCCTGCACACCGGTAGTGGTCTACAGGGACGCCCCAGTATGGGTTCTTGGGTTAATTATGGATTGGGTACTGAAAACAGCAACCTCCCGGGATATGTAGTGTTGGATGGGGGATTGGTGCCTCCTGGTGGGATAGACAATTTCAAAAATGGATTTTTACCTGCGAATTATCAGGCCACCATCATGAAGGCAGGTACGGAACCTGTGGCCAACATCAACCCCTATGAAACCGAGTTGGACCACCAGAAGGACAAGCTGGATTTTTTGCAAAAAATGGAGCAGGAGCGGTTTGCCTCCATGGGCAATGCAGGAGAGGTGGAAGCAGCTATCGCCAATTATGAGTTGGCTTACCGTATGCAGTCCTCGGTTCCCGAACTCACCGAGTTTAGTTCAGAAAGCAAAGCCACGAAATCCCTATATGGCCTCTACGACGAGGATCCACATACCAGAAATTATGGTTCCCAATGCCTGATGGCCAGAAGACTTGTAGAACGAGGTGTTCGGTTTGTGGAACTGACCTGTCCTCAGGTAGATCCTTCTGTGGACCGTTGGGACCAGCATAATAACCTGAAAGACGGCCATTCCAGAAATGCGCATGCTGTGGACAAGCCCATTGCCGGCTTACTCAAGGATCTTAAATCAAGAGGCTTATTGGAAGAAACTTTGGTGGTTTGGACGGGGGAATTTGGAAGGACACCCTTTGCCCAAGGTAGTGATGGAAGGGATCATAACCCCTCTGCATTTAGCATGTGGATGGCAGGTGCAGGAATAAAAGGAGGTACTATTTACGGGCAGACTGATGAATACGGGTACAGGGTAGTTGAAAACCCGGTTAGCATTCACGATCTGCATGCCACGCTTTTGCATCTTTTGGGAGTAGATCACCAAAAGTTGACCTACCATTTTGGTGGAAGGGACTTTAGGCTTACGGATGTACATGGTCATGTGGTCAAGGCGGTTTTGGCCTGAAAGTATGGGAAAATCTATTTTTGACCCTGATGTCGTGGACGAATTGAGCCAAAGGGTTTCTCTTCTGAAGGGAAATGAACTTCCGAAATGGGGAAAAATGAGCCCCACAGAAATGTTGAGGCATTGCAATCTTGCCAACCAGAAAACATTGACATGGAGGGGTGAGTTAAGAAAACCCACCTTAAAGCAGTTATTGGTCAAATGGACAGCACTATACCTATTTCCAGGTTTCCCTAAAAACGCAAAGACCAGTCCCCGCTTCGAAACCAAAGGTCTTGTAGCTTCGGAAGAATTTGAAACTGAAAAAGCGCTATTTCTAAATTTACTTTCCCAGTTTGCAAATTTGGATGAGCCCTTAAGTGCCCCGCATCCCTTTTTTGGGCCTTTATCTAATAGAGAATGGGGTATAGCGGTCTGGAAGCACATGGATCACCACCTGCGGCAGTTTGGACATTAAGGCAACTGAGTTTTTTGGTGATATTTTTGCTTCGCTTCGAACTAATGGTCCTTGGGAGCGTTTATCTATTTAATAATTTTTGAAATCGAGCATGACGCAAGCGACACACGGAGTTTTAAAAATTGGCATTTACAGAAAGGATATGACATTTGGATTCTCGCAGCCCTGCCCTGAGTTTTTTCAGGGGACAGCAACGAATCCGCGACGCTCATGGCGTAAAATAATAACTTGTCATTGGTAGGAAGGGACGACCGCTAAAGGAAAATTTTAAACATATAAAAGTTATGTTGGAAGTAAATGGTCTAGTAAAACTATATGGAAAGCAAAAAGCGGTAGACGAGATAAATTTTTCTTTGGAAGGGGGAGAGGTCGTGGGTCTGCTTGGTCCTAATGGTGCCGGTAAAAGTACAACCATGAAATGCATTGTTGGGCTACTTAGAAAGACAAAAGGAGAGATCAGCATTGGTGGCCAGGACCATCTCAGCACAGCCGCTAAGAAGCTGTTTTCCTACATCCCTGAAACGCCAAGTGTTTACGACCTGCTAACTGTGGAGGAACACTTGCAATTCATTGCCCAGGCTTATAGTGTGAAAGAGTGGAAACCACGGGCAGAGGAGTTGATGCTCACCTACGATTTGTTGGATAAAAGGAAAAAGTTGGGACGTGACCTTTCAAAAGGCATGAGACAAAAGGTATCCATCTGTTGTGCCCTTCTATCGGATCCCCAGGTGCTTTTTTTTGACGAGCCAATGATAGGGTTGGATCCCAAAGCCATCAGAAACACCAAAAGGATCTTTAGGGAACTTAAAGACAAGGGCAAAACCATCCTGGTAAGCACCCATTTGATTGAAAGTGTGGAAATCATCGCTGACCGCATCATGATTATGAAAGATGGAAAAATTATAGGAAACGACAGCCTTGGAAACCTGAAAGCGGCATTTAAAACGGGTGATCAGATCACACTTGAAGATCTCTTTTTAGAATTGACAAAAGATGAATGAGCTTAAGCTGTTGATCAGGAAGGATATCTTTATCCTTGTCAACAATATCCTTCTCATCCTTAGAAATCCCCTTCGATTGCTTCCCTATGCAGGGGTGCTGGCGTATTTCAGTTTTTTTTATTTTAGGGGCAGAGGTGGTCGTGAGATGGATGTGGAGCAGTTTGGAGAACTCCAGGATGTGGCTGGAGAAGTGGAAGGGGTTAATATTGCACTCCAAAACATGACAGGAATTCTCACTCTATTAGCCCTGGCGTTTTTTGTGTTCAGGTTGTATAAGGCTACGGAAAAAAACGTCACATTTTTCTCCATGGCGGATGTCAATTTTTTGTTCACTGCCCCGGTGAAACCTTCCAGGATACTTGTTTATTACATGGTGCGCTCCCTTATACCCTCATTGGGAGGCTCCTTAATTTTTGTGCTTTACAGTACCGCGCAGCTAAACCAGACTTTTGACCTGACGGTTTGGAATTTGACAGCAATGATGTTGGGGCTAGGTTTGTTTTTCTTTATTCTTAGTCCTTTACGGTTTCTCATCTATACTTTTCACACTAAATATGATGTTCTTGGCCCTATTAAGACGGGAATAGTGGTATTAGGAATTGGGTTGGGCCTTATGATTATTGTTCCGGGGGTGCTTGCAGAGCGTTTCTTTGAGGGTGCATTTTCATGGATTGGTGCTCCTTGGTTCGATTATTTCCCATTTGTGGGGTGGAGCAGGGGCATTTTGATGTTTTTGGGTCATGAAAGTTGGATTAAACTTGTGGTCCTGCTACTGGTGTATGCAGTTGCCTATGTGGCCATAGTGAAACTTGTGCTGAACCATGCTGGCATGTACTATGAGGATGTGTTGGAAAGTACCGAGTCCAAGGAAGAAATAAAGCAAAAGGCCAAAGGCAAACAGGAGGCATCAGAATCCACCATGAGCCTCAATGCGCGAAAAGAACTTGACCTTCCTTCATTCGGACAAGGTGCTGTAGCTTTGTATTGGAGAAATTACGTTCACAGTTCCCGGCTGGATTTTCACCCTATCATCGGAATATATACCAGCCTCTTTGCTGGGGTGGGGATTTTGCTCGCTATCCTGAGCAGAGTGGGATGGGTCCCGCATTATGGCCTTTATATTTATATGGCCACATTGTTTGCGTTTTATTTTATTGCAGGTATGACCAAAACATCTGTGGGTGACCTCAAAAAACCTTTCTTTATCCTTATTCCGGCGAGTTGGGCAGCTAAATTTTGGAATATTTTAAGGCTTGATATTTACCAGACACTGGTTTTCGCATGGATGATGGTACTGCCATCCGTATTGATTGGGGGGTATTCATTGGGGTTGATCCTTCTGTTTCCATTATGTCTATTGGCCTTTTATCTTACAGGACTTTCTATTTCCCTTGTCTCTCAGGTGGGTTTTGAAGAGGGTTGGGACAGAAAGCTAATTAAGCCACTTATTATAGGTGGCGTTATTTTTTTTGGGATATTCCCTGCTTTTGGGGTGGGGATCATGCTCTATGCAATTTCCAAACAGTTTGTTTTTGGACTTTTGGCAGGCAGTATGGTGATGGCACTAGTAGCGGGTGTGATGCTGCACGTGATGTTGGATATCCTGGAGCGGGTGGAGTTGAAGGAAGTTTAGGTTAATGGGGGTTATTTTTTTTTGGGTTTTTTGTGGGCACTTGAAAACCTTCGAGGTCAAAAAAAGACCTCAAAGGTTATGGGCACTTGACCTTTGGGGTTTTTTTCAGAACCCCGAAGGTCTTGTGGTTAAGATGACACCCATGGGCTAGACCCATTTTGTGTACGTTGAAAACCTTCGAGGTCAAAAAAAGACCTCAAAGGTTATGGGCACTTGATCTTTGGGTTTTTTTTCAGAACCCCGAAGGTCTTTTGTGTTTACAAAAAAATTCATATCTTCAACAGTACAATTTTTTTCTATATGACGGATGAATTTGAATCTGAGTGTGTTTACCACATTTTTAACAAAGCTATTGGTGAGGAAAAGCTTTTTCGCCTTGAGGACAACTATTATTTTTTCCTTACCAGGTTCCAGGATTATTTGGGCGAAAAAGTACAGACGTTGGCCTACTGTCTTATACCGAACCATTTTCATTTATTGGTAAGTATAAGGCCCACTGTCAGCAACAATCAGGTGGTAAAAGCATTTTCTGATTTCCAGAACTCTTACAGTAAAAGTTTCAATAGTGTCTTTGATAGAAATGGCTCCCTGTTCCGGAGAAAATTTAAGCGGAAGAAAATTGAAGACGAGGCATATCTGTCAAGGATAGTCATTTATCTCCACCAAAACCCGGTAAAGCATAGATTGGTGAAAGATCCGATTGAATGGAGGTTTTCATCATTTAGAAGCTATCTTTCAGACAAACCCACCAAACTCAGTAGGGATTTGGTGTTGGGTTGGTTTGGCGGAAATGAGGGTTTCAGGATCTCTCATAAGGAGAATACGGAATTGTATTTGCCAGAGGAGTACTTGTTGGAATAAGCTGAAAACCTTCGAGGTCCAAAAAAAGACCTCAAAGGTTTGTACATGTTAGACCTTTGGGGTTTTTTCAGAACCCCGAAGGTCTTGTGGTTAAGATGACACCCATGGGCTAGACCCAATTTGTTTACGTTAAAAACCTTCGAGGTCCAAAAAAGACCTCAAAGGTTATGGGCACTTGACCTTTGGGGTTTTTCCATAACCCCGAAGGTCTTGTGGTTAAGATGACACCCATGGGCTAGACCCATTTTGTGTACGTTAAAAACCTTCGAGGTCCAAAAAAAGACCTCAAAGGTTATGAGCACTTGACCTTTGGGTTTTTTTCAGAACCCCGAAGGTCTTGTGGTTAAGATGACACCCATGGGCTAGACCCATTTTGTGTACGTTAAAAACCTTCGAGGTCCAAAAAAGACCTTAAAGGTTATGGGCACTTGACCTTTGGGGTTTTTCCATAACCCCGAAGGTCTTGTGGTTAAGATGACATTCATTGGGTAGACCCAATTTGTTTACGTTGAAAACCTTCGAGGTCCAAAAAAGACCTCAAAGGTTATGGGCACTTGACCTTTGGGGTTTTTCCATAACCCCCGTCTTTTTCGGTATTTTTGAATTGGTAAAAAAAAGGTATTTTTGGAAATGGTCATTTAGGCATTTTCCCACAAGTGATACTACCAAGTTGATGTATGTGTGGCTGGTTCCTATGTCACCCCTTTAGCCAAGTAATTTCCTAATGAAGATTTGATCCAATTTCTACTCCACAACGATGACGTTAACCACTCTTGATTGGGGGATTGTTTTGTTTTTCTTTGCCACCACCATGGCGATAGGTATTTGGGCCTCCCGACATGCGGCAAAAAACACCATGTCCTTCTTCCTGTCAGGTAGAAATATGCCTTGGTACCTGCTGGGCATTTCCATGGTAGCCACCACCTTTTCCGTGGATACCCCGAACCTGGTAGCAGATATCGTGCGGCAAGGGGGTATTTCCGGAAATTGGGTGTGGTGGGCTTTTCTGCTTACCGGCATGCTGACCGTTTTCGTCTATGCTAAATTGTGGAGGAGGTCGGAGGTGCTTACGGATATTGCCTTTTACGAACTGAGGTACAGTGGAAAGGCCGCGGCTTTCCTCAGAGGCTTTAGGGCAATTTATTTAGGGGTGGTATTTAATGTGGCCATTATGGCCGCAGTGAACCTGGCTGCGATTAAAATCGGAGGGGTGATGCTGGGCCTAAGCCCCTGGCAGGTCATCTTAATAGCCGGAGGTGTTACGGTGTTGTTCAGTTCCCTTGGGGGGTTTCTAGGTGTGGTGCTTACGGATTTCATCCTTTTTTTCGCTGCCATGTTGGGTTCCGTATTGGCGGCATATTATGCGGTTCAACACCCTGAGGTTGGGAGCCTGACCAAGCTTTTTGAGCATCCTGAAGTTGCTGGTAAGCTTTCCATTCTTCCTGATTTCAACGAGTGGGAGGCCGCGGTAGTGGTTTTTATCCTACCGCTCACTGTGCAATGGTGGTCGGTGTGGTATTCAGGAGCTGAGCCCGGAGGTGGGGGATATATCGCCCAACGTATGTTGGCTACCAAGGATGAGAAAAACGCCATGGGTGCCACCCTGTTGTTCAACGTGGCGCATTATGCATTGAGGCCTTGGCCATGGATCATCGTGGCGCTTTGCTCCTTGGTGGTATTTCCTGACCTTGAGGCATTGCAAAGTGCCTTTCCTCACATGGATTCCAAAATGATTGGACATGACTTGGCATACTCAGCCATGCTTACCTTTCTCCCCTCAGGGGTGCTTGGGCTGGTATTCGCCTCCATGGTAGCGGCATACATGTCCACGATATCCACCTGTCTTAATTTGGGCTCATCCTATATGGTGCACGATTTTTACAGCCGCTTTATACGTCCAGATGCCAATGAAAAAAGGCTGGTGGCGGTGGCTAGGATAGTCACCATAATTTTAATGGTTTTTTCTTCCCTATTGGCCTTGGTGCTGCAAAGTGCCCTGTCGGCATTCAATATCCTGCTACAGATTGGTGCAGGTACCGGACTTTTGTTTATCCTGCGATGGTTTTGGTACAGGATCAATCCCTACAGTGAGCTTGCTGCCATGCTGGTGTCTTTTTGTGTGGCATTGGCTTTCGTTGGGCTAGAATACTACCAAGGGATTAGGTTGGAAGGCTTATTGGAGTCGGGGATGGATAGACAAAGTGCCTCGGCCCAATTATGGGTCTTCAAGCCGTATGAACAATTACTAATAGGCGTGACCATCACCACTGTGGCCTGGCTGCTGGTCACCTGGCTTACACCAATTACCCAAATGGAGACGCTGGAGAAATTCTACAGGAAAGTAAGACCGGGTAGAATAGGGTGGGAAAAAGTGATCCGGCATTGCGAAAAGATGGGCAGGCCCATTCCTGAAAAAGACCAAAAGCCGGAATGGCCCATTGGTCTGTTGGGAATGGTTTGCGGAGCTGTGGCTGTTTATAGCGGGCTTTTTGCTACTGGATACTATATTTTTGCATTTTATGAATTGGCGATATTTTTTACTGTAATTTTTGTTATTTTTTCTGTTATATTATTTAAAATTTGGAGAAGAATGAATTATCTTTAACCTATATTTTTCAATTTTTGTGAAGTTGAACTGGAGAAAAGATGGGTAGGAGCACGTTGAATTTCTTGTGGATTTTATTGGTGGGATGTCAAATTGTTAGTCCCAAAACCAGCTTGGAGGAGAAAGAGGATTTTATGGTTGTGGGATATGTCATGGTACCCCATGATAGACTAATCGATATAGATACCTTGGAGTTGGAGGGGCTTACCGATATCAACCTTGCCTTTATCAACCCTGATCCCAGGGGAAATTTCCCTCAAAGGGAGGAATTGTCCGTTTTGGTGGGATCGCTAAAAGAAAAAGGCCTAAGAGTATATTTTTCCCTTGGGGGTAATTATGCTCCGGCACATTTGAAGACCTTGATGCACAAAGAAAACAGAGAGGTCTTTTTAGATCAGCTGATGAATTATGCATTGCGAAATGGCTTTGATGGTTTGGATTTCAGCCTGGGGCATGAATTGATCGATGAAAACTTTGATCCTTTTCTAAGGGCTGCACACAAGAAATTCCAAACTCATAACCTACGGATCACCGCTGCACTCAGTGCATGGAGCTCCAACAAGATCTCAGACAAGACCTTATCCTTGTTGGATTGTATATATATCATGTCTTTTGACAAAACCGGACCATGGAATCCCTTGGGTTTTGGGCAACATGCCCCCATGGAAATGGTAAAAGAAGATTACGACTATTTTCATAACAAAAGAAACATACCAGCTCATAAACTGCTTATCGGTATGCCCTTATATGGACGTGCCTTTGGGCCATGGGCGAAACCAAGCTGGGGATACAGCGAAATAATGGAGCAATTTCCAGAAGCAGCCCACCAGGATAGGATACAGCTTCCGGAGGGAGGGGTACTGTACTTTAACAGTCCCAAAACCCTTATGGAAAAGGTAAATTATTCCAAAAGAATTGGAGCTGCCGGGGTAATGTTATGGTCCTTGCAGGATGACGCCAAAGGTGAGGATTCCTTCTTGAGGGCAATTAACGACATGGAAAAAAAGAGACCTTATTTGGTTAACATTTTTTAAGCTTTTTCCTTGCAGCTTATCCACTCCGGTAAGCATTCCCAAGAGTGTTCTCCATGCAAACTCATTTTACCATTAATGGAGCAACAAGGCCTCAGTCTTCTACCCGATTTTTATAAGGGTAAAAGGGGTCTTTGTTATTTCAGGTAGTTTTTTTGCCACCTACCCTTTCTTTCTTTGGGGAATAGCTACAATTATTTTACATTCAGGACTACGATTGTTTATTTCTCAGTACCCAAAAATAACCTTACCCTTGCCTACCCTATGCGACTGATCCCATCATCCACCCTGATTATTTGCGCTGTCCTTTTTCTTTTGTTTTCCTGTAAAGAGAAAGGTTGGCAAGACATACATTCCATCGAAGACCTTGTGGAATCTCATCCTGAAGAGGTAAAGAGCTTGTTTGAACATCTCGATTTGCAGTTGCCGGAGCTTAGTGAGGTAAAGCAGGCCTATGAGGAGGGTCGAATGGAGGAGGCTTGTGCCAAGCTCCTGGACTATTACCGGGCATCGGCGCAAAATAGCAAATGGAAAAGGCCAATTCCAAGCGCGAGTAATGAGACTGTCGCGGAAGTTGATTCCATTTTGGAAAATGTATTTGTGATCCAGAACGTCCGGGGACAGGTACCCATACTCTCCTCTGGTCATAGGGACTGGCACTATAGAGGGCCAAACGACGACAGGGAATGGGCCTGGCTTTCCAACAGACATAGTCAGTTGATGCGGGTGTATAATGCCTATTTGGAAACGGGAAATGAGAAATATGTCAATTACCTGGATGAATTTTTAAGGGATTTTATTATCTACAGCATGCCCTACCCAGCGGAAAAAGGAAGGGATGCCATATGGAGGGGACTGGAAGTAGCCGCAAGGGTCAAGGCATGGACAAAGATTTTTTATGGCCTGCAAGAAAGTGAGCACTTTAATCCTGCTACCCGTTTGTTGATGCTCATCAGCCTACCGGATCATGCCCATTACAACAGGAACTTCCATGGGGGAAATAATTGGCTCACTATGGAGATTTCTGCCCTTGCTACCACAGCTGCATATTTTCCAGAATTCGAGTCCACTTCTGAATGGTTGGATTACTCGGTGGATGTCATGGTGGAAAGCATGGAGGACCAGGTATACCCGGATGGGGTGCAAACGGAGTTGACTGCGCATTATCACAATGTTTCCCTGAATAATTTTGAGTTGTTTAAAGAAATTTGTGAAGATGCAGATAAAGCTCTTCCGGACTATTTTGTCCAGACCATAGAAGATATGTATGGGTACATCGCCAAAGCCATTCGGCCCAGTGGGCATAGACCCCTTAACAATGATGGGGACAGGGGAAGTGATCAGGCTTTGTTGCTTCAGGGGGCGGAGTTGTTTGGAAGGGAAGATTGGAAATTTGTCGCCACCAATGGGAAAGAGGGAGAACGCCCGGAACAGGAACCTTCCTACCTGCTTCCTTGGGCTGGGCAATTGATCAGTAGAAGCGGTTTTGAACAAGATGCACATTGGTCCTTTTTCGATATCGGTCCCTGGGGCAGTGGACACCAGCACAATGATAAGTTGCACCTTTCCATCAGTGCCTTTGGGGAGGATTTTTTGGTGGATGCCGGACGTTTTGCCTATACGGGTGAAATAGCGGATAAATTCCGTCCCTACGCCAAGGGAAGCCAAGGGCACAACCTATTGTTGATTGATGGGCAGGGCCAGGGGCCAGGGCCTACCCATGCCACTTCTCCGGTTCCGGAATCTACTGTTCGAATTGAAGGGGATTTTGATTTCGCTACCTCAAGTTTTGAAGAATTTCTGGAATTGGAAGGAGAGGTGGCTCATTCTAGGTCCATGATGTATGTTAGGGACAAGTTTTGGGTTGTTGCCGATAGGGTGGTGGGGTCCGGTGAACATAGTGTTGAAACCCTTTGGCATTGGCATCCTGACTGCGAAGTAAAGGAGGAAGAAAACCAAATAACCGGTTCCCACCAAGGGGGCAATCTGGTCTTGATACCCTTGGGGGATGTTGATTTCGAACTGCAATGGATAGAGGGACAAGAGGATCCCGAAATACAGGGGTGGTACAGCCCGGAATACAACGTTTATATGCCCAACGTGGCCAATAGCTACCAAACCACCCTGAATCAGTCGGGTAATTTGGTTTGGCTGCTGCTTCCTTACCAGGGAGAAAGGCCCCGGATACAAACCCAACTCCTTGAAACCAACGAAAAACAGGTACGTGTGTCCGTAAATGTGGATGAAGCTGCTTGGGAATTGACACTCCCCTTTTCGGATGGCAGGAACGCTAGTCTAAAAATGCTGAGATAGATTTCTATGGAAAATTATCCGAATTGTTTCATGATTTTCTGTCACAATTCCAAAACAGCACCTATCCAACAGAAAGGATGGGCTGGCTTCCTATTCCTCGTTGGCATGATGGAGTACATTTTTTATCAATTTTTCAGAGACTATTATCTTCGACATTCTTTATGTCTTCGTCAAGTTCTTCAGGGGAATAGTTAAAAATCGAAACGCCATAATCACCTAGCAGTACCATGAACGCTTCTTTTGAATAGCCGGCTAATTCTGCTGCTTGACCCAGAGTAAGTTTTCCCATTTCATATAATTTAGATGCCAAAACCATTCTAGCTTCTTTATCATCTAAATCTATTGTACTTGGTAAATCTATCGTTATGGTTTTCATTTGTTTATATTTTTCTTTTCGACGGTGTCACACCTGACTGCCGCCAGGCAGGCTTGATCTAATAGGCTCAAGATAATCAAGTATATATTTTAACGTCAATTGTGTCACATACGTTCTGAGTTTTTTAAAAGTTGGTTCAACCGAGCATTATAGGACTGCCAATAGTTTTTTTTGGTAGTATCAGAAAGAAACGAGGCGGTGATCATTTTAAAAACAACATCGGATTTTGACACCATTTTGCTCATAATATCCTGATAGACCTTCTCGGGTATTTCGGCAAGTTCTGCAAGTTTAGATAATGGAACCCTAATTTTCCCTTGAGCTAAGTGCTTAGGCAACAACCCCTCGTCTAAAGCAAAATCCTTATCCTCTATATGGATACGACTATTTAACAGGTCATAGGCCGGACTTAGCCTAAAATCACCCATAGGGTTTCCAGTAGGGAGAATTTCTTAAAGTGAGCATCTCCATTTGAAAATAAGTAATTAAAAACCAAGGATTTGAATAGTTTGGGTGCCTCTACTTTATAGGTGGGCAAATGAGTTTGCATCACCTGAAATAGCTGAAGATAACTCACCTTCTGCTTTGTTCAAAAAGTTCATTCATATCAGGGTTCGAGCTTGGTGAATCGTAAGGTAAAATAGGGGATACAACTTTACCGAAAAAAACCCTATTCAAGCAGGTCCTGCTATAGGTATTAAAACCTTTTGATAAAGTACCGGGGCAATGCGTGATTTCAGGATAACCCATAATCAGTCTATTTTCTGAACCCGAACAGCACCAATACTATCGTGTTTTGCGCATGTCATCAGTATACCGAAATCATCCGATTGGTCAATCCTGTTGAGTTTACACACCGTTTGTTTGTTTGAGCCTTCTGGTAGCATGTTATAAAAAAATGGGAACAAATAACTGGAATGGTGCTCAGTTATACTCTTGGGCATCGTAAGACTAATGGCTGGATTGCTTTTATCCCCAACCAGGTATCTGTATACCTGAAGGAGAATGTACCATCATCACGTTGTGTCAAGACTCCTGCTTCTTCTTCCTTGTAGAGTACTTTTGCCCGTCTCATTTATTGGCAGTTTTACCTGATACATTTTTGAGTCTTAAACTAAGTTCAAATCCCAACACATCTGCTATTTTTTGCAAGGTAAAAAGGGTTGGGTTTCCTTTGCCACTTTCAAACTGTTTTAAGGTCCTTAAGCCTACACCTGAAAGTTGGGCTAAGGATTCCTGGGTAACACGTAGTGATTTTCTACGCTCCTTTATCATTTTAATTAATTCGTCAAAGTGCATTATCCAGCCCCTTTTTATGCAAAATACACGTTTTTACTTAAATACCAACATAAAATACCTTATAAGGCCCTAATTGCTGAAGATGACAGTGTTTTTAACCAAAAATTATTTAAAAGTGTATAATGATGCGCTATTTCATAAAAAAACGATTTGGGAAGCCTATACCTGACTTCCGTCAGGCAGGCTCGATTTCGAGAAAAGATAAAGCAGATTTGAAATCCGCCTGTTTAAAGTGGCACGGTGTATTTCCTTTTTGTGTCTGATTTTTGGGAATTATTGGGGAAGTGAAAAGGATTGCAAATCCTTATTGTCTGAGGTCGGGATTGCAAATCCCGAATAGCAGCAATTTCCACATTTTTCACTTGCCTTTTTAATAGGACCCCCTGGTTTAATTTGCCAATACCTCCAACTCCCACTCCTCAGTGAAACTGAAGGATTCCCCCGGTGCCAGTTTTCGGGTGGGGCCACAGGGTTCCATCTCCGCAAAGCGCCCGTTGCTATAAAATATACCCGTCATATGCTCACTTCCTTCATAGCTGGCCTCCGCAAACACGGGGAATCGTTTCACCATTCTAAGCTGCCCCAGCTGATAGGACATCCATCCGGCTTTGGCATCTGTGCCTGCTTTATACGTGCTTCCTATGGCATGAAAATGAAGGATGCCTCCTTTGATCCATAATCTTTCGTCCTCTTCAGGGTTTTCTTCGATGCGGTTGGGGTTCCAGGCAAATTTCCCTACACCCTGCTCAAACCGGCTGTTTTCGGTAGCTAAGGGTAGCATCATAATGCCTCCCGGCTTTACCAGCGTCCTGCCCCAAAAATGCCTTACCAGGGTGTCTGCACTTATATTTTCCCCAATCTGGGTAATCGTTAACTTCCCCGTACCGGGGTCTAAGCTAAATATGCGCTGAGACACCAAACCCAATTTCTGGTCGCTGGTACTGTTCATTCGCAGGGAAAAGGCCCCTGTGACCTCCACCTCCCATGGCCCCATCCAGGTAAGGGCATGAATACGTCTGGTTTCCATTTCAGGGCCATAGTCCAACCTGCCCCCATCCGGGTCAAAAGGGGATTCTTTCCACTCTTCAAAGTTTGTTCCGTCCTGATCGGGGTTTTCATGGATGATATTTTGGCCCTTATGGGCAAAAACCATGACTCTTGCACCTGTATGCGGGTTGATTATCACTTCTGTGTTTTGGTTAAATAGGCGGTAGCATCCCCTCCAACCCCTATAATCCACAATTTCCACCCCTGCATAAAGGTCAGCCTGGGTAATAAAAAGAAACAGGGCAAGAACAAGTAGTAGTGATATCTTCATAGCTATTTAAAGGCGTAAAGGCGGGATGGGTTTTTTATAAAAAGGTGCTCAAAATAGGATTTCAACCCCAATTCTTCCAGCTTCTCCACGAAAGTGGTCAGCAGGAAGTCCAAGCCAGGTTTTCCGCCATAGCTTTTCCAATAGGTATGCTTGGCGGCATCCATGCCCACAGTGATTTGATCGGGGAATTCTGGCAGTAACTTTTCCAGCAGCATATAGGTATAGTTGGTTTCCTTCCATCTAAAGGCACTATCGTATTCTACCCTTACTCCTGTTTGTAGCAAGTCCCTATGATAGGAGAGATCATATTTTCTGTCCACATGTGAAAGCACCACATGTTCCAAATCTGCACCGTATTTAGAGAAAAGCTCCACCTGTTCCATGGCCTGGTTTCCAAAGTTGGTGTGGGTAAGGATGGGTGCCCCTGTCTTACGATGGGCAGCGGTGACTGCTTTAAAGATTTTTTTCTGATGGGCGGAGATGGCCTCATCACCTGTAGCCAGCTTGATCATTCCGGCTTTATGCCCTGTTCTTTCCACTATGGGCCCGGTATAATCATACCGATCTATGCCCTCTTCGATATCAGCTATAAATAAGCCGGCAAGTTGCTCCTCGTCATAGCTGTACCTCCAGTGCTGGGAGGGATAGTAAATTTCCAAATGAATACCTGTGGGCGCAATGATTTGTATGCCGGATCGCCGTGAAACGGCGGCTAATTTCTCCACATTTCTGCCACAGTTGGCAGGCATGGTATCCACCATGGTTCTGCCGCCAGCGGCATATACCTCACTTAGTTCTTCACTCACTTTGGTCACCTCATTTAGTAGAAATTCAGGGTTTTGTGTGGTGGGAAAACTCTCCTCTATGATGATATGCTCATGCGCATAAGTGACTCCCATTTTGTCGGTGGGGAGATCCCCCAAAACGGTCCTGAAAAAAGGATTCATGGTTATAGGTTTTTTAGGTTGTTAGACCAGCCGTTTCTGCTGGTGTCTGCTTTTTCCATTGGCACCTGTAATATAGCCCCCAGTTCTTGCAGTTTGTCTTGCAATTTGGCAACAGGTATTTCCGGGGCTGAAAGGTTATCATCAAGGCTTATGCAAGCCGCCAATCCGGCAGCTTGCCCCATGGACATGGTTTGTCCCATGGACCTGCAGGAGGCATGGGCATCATGGGTGGCGGAAAAACACCTGCCCACCACCCAAGTGATCTGGCTTTTTTGTGGCACTATGGTCCCGTAAGGAACCCCATATACACCATCTCCAGGTATGTATTCCCACACGGTTTCTGAACCTCCGTCCTCGGATTTTTTATGGTCCTCTATTGGTGCACCACAAAGTAAAATACTGGTTTGGGGTATTTTACCGCTTAAGCAATCTTCCCTGGAAAGCCTTTCCATCCCATATACCCTTCTGGTTTCCCTCACGCCTATTTGGTGGGAAAGGCCTATGATTTTGGCATTTTCATAACCGGGCACTTCCTCCCTGAAAAATTTTTCGTAAATGAATGCTTGTCTTCTCCCCTCAATTTCGGCCTGAGTAAATTCCTCGGCGCGGTCTGCCCTGAGATCGGTGACCTTAACTGCCACGGTAGAGATGCACATGGCCTGTACCATCTCATGTGCCGATCCCTGTTTTCGGGGTAAGGGGTGCCTGCCTGAGCCTACGGCTGATTCCATTTTTTCCATCAACATCTTTTTTCCCCCGGCTTTTTGATAGGCCTCCAAGTCCACATTGGACATGCGAAAGGTAGTGGTCATGCTTTGGGCAGGTTCTTTTTCTCCGGCCAACTCAAATTCATGTCCAGCCTGCTTGCAGAAGTCAGCGTCTCCGCTGGCATCGATTACCCTTTTAGCTTTGATTTTGAAAAATCCACCCTTATTATATATCACGCAGGTGTGAATACCCTCAGCCTCTCCCGGCTGAACTTCCACCAGAGTGGTGTGCAGCAGGTACTTAATCCCTGCTTCTTCTATAAGTTGGTCCCAAACCAATTTAAGTCGCTCTGGGTTATAATTGATACCGGTGCCTGCACCATAGGTATTGGGCCTGAGAAAGATGTCCCCGGTTACCTTAAGTCGGTTCACCACCGTGTCGGGAACACCTCCCACTATCTTTTTGGGAGTTTCACCGGGAGTGAAAAAACCATAGAAGGTATCCAACATCTGCGTGGAGGTTCCACCAGGAAACCCATACCTTTCGATCAGCATCACTTTACCCTTATGGTAGTAGCCCGCTGTAATGGCTGCCACACTTCCTGCCGAACCGGCCCCGATTACCAAAATGTCCACTTCTGCCAATAAGGGGATAGTGCTTGCATTGATAAATGTACTCATAACTGATGGCTTTTCTCTACCTGATAAAATAATGCGGAAAGCCGCTGTGCATGTTCGTCATAGGCACTTTCAAAAAGGGCTGCTGACCGCTCGGCCCCTACCACAGCGGCACCTGTCAACACCTTTGGGGGATGTCCTCTTTGTGTGAGCAGGTCGGCAAGGGTGGCTTTTATGCAATTGACCATCATGGCACCACCCACCGTGGATCCTGGAGCTACCGGTGTTTCCAACCCTTCTACCTTGACCATTGCATCCCCAGTAGGAGCCCCTGTGTCCAATACAAGATCTGCAAAATCGGTCAGTTTTTTTCCGTCTTCCCGTTTGCTTTGGCTGCTGGAGCAGTGGTCTTTGGTCACCAAAGCCACTACCTTTATTCCGTGTTCTTGAAAACATTCCGCCATTTCTACGGGGACGATATTGCAACCGCTGGAGGAGATGATCAATGCGGTATCTTTATCCGATAACCTGAAATTTCTCAGGATTCTTGGGGCAAGTCCCGGCACATTTTCCAAAAACATGGCCTGGCGCTGCCCATTTGCGCCAACTACCAAATTATGAAAAGTCAATGATAGCTCAACGATAGGGTTGAAGCCCGGAAAGGACCCGTACCTTGGCCACATTTCCTCCACCATGATCCTGCTATGTCCTGACCCAAATACGTGGACCACCCTGCCCGAGATAATGGAGTCCGCAAACCAGGTAGCGGCTTGATGAATGGCTTCCTTTTGTGCGGAGATTTTAGCCGTTATTTCTTCACATTTTGAAAGGTATTGTTCTATGGGTGTAGCCATATTTAATTTTTTATGTTAGGATTGATGGTTTTATTTGTTCTTAAGAGAACTGAAAATGGCTGCACCAAGGGCTCCGGCATATGCACCTTGGGTCGCAAGGAGTATTGGCGTTTTATGTCCGGAGGGTTGCCACTCAAAAACGTCCATGAAATTCCCCAATGGCAGGAGCAGGCCTTCCTTTGCCTGGGCCATACCACCACCCAATATAATCATTTCCGGAGAAAACACATTTACTAGTGAAGCCAGCGCTGCAGCCAAATCCCTTACCATATTGAGCCAAAGGTAGGTAGCTATGGTTTTTCCTTCTTGGTAATCTTTGAATACCTGTTCGTTTTGGGTATATATACCAAAGGATCTAGCCACGATGCTTGCATTGCCCACCGCATCTTCCAGACTACCCGGAGTTCCGGTAATGTCTAAGGAATCGCTTCGTCGCACAGCAATATGGCCTAGATGACCCGCCCTTCCCAATTCCCCCTGATGCAATTGTCCGTCTATAATAAGCCCTCCGCCTACCCCAGTTCCCAGAGTAAGCATTATAAGGTGTTTACTACCCTTTCCCACCCCAAAATGATATTCTGCCAGGGTAGCGGCATGGGCGTCATTCAGCACCTTGCAGGGCGTTCCAAGATAATTTCCCCAATCCAAATCAGTTAGCCCCTTGAGCCTACCGGGCATATGAAGGATGGAGGTATTGTGGGGATCCGCTAAACCAGGTGCGGATATTCCTAAACTGAAAGGCAAGCCTACTTTCTCCTTGAGCAATAGAAACACTTCATCCACCTTCTTCTTCCATTCCTCATCACCTGTATCCCTAGTGGGTAGCTTGGTTTTGAAGATTACGTCATTTTCCTCACCAAGGGCTATTCCTTTCACATTGGTTCCTCCTATATCAATTCCTAGCTTATACATCTCCTTGATATTGACCTTCACTGACACTCCATCCACCGTCAACGGCTATGCACTGTCCTGTGATAAATTGGGATTGATCGGAAAGCAAAAGACAGGCTAATGCACTGACATCCTCTGGGGCACCCATTCTACCCTGATCCAGGGGCTGTTTGCTTTTTATAAATGATTGAATGATAGGGTCAGTAGCCGCCCTTTGGGCCATGGGGGTAGCCACTAAGCCTGGTGTAATTACATTCACGCGGATATTGTGGCTGGCATAATAGGCAGCAATGGAAGTACTGAAACCTTCAATAGCTGCTTTGGAGGTCGCATAAGCGTGGGTGGCAAAATAGGCCGGGGAGGGGTGACTACCCAGGACACTGCCAAGGTTTAGCAGGGCACCCGGGGTTTTCTTTTCTAAAAAATACCTTATGGCAGCTCTGTTGGATAGCATCACCGAAGTAAGGTTGAGACTAAGTGTGTATTCCCATCCCTCCAGCGATAGTCTATCCAAGGGACCGTCTCCAAACTTTCTTCCACTTCCCCCTGCCACATGAAATAGCCCCTTCATTGCTCCAAAAGTGTGTTCGCATTCTTCGATGGCTTTTTCAGCGGTTCCCTCTTCCCTTGCATCCACTAAAAGCACCTTTCCATTCTTTTTTATTTCTCTTTCGGCTTTGGTGGCTTCGGCATCCTCTTTTCCCGTTACCAGTACTTTTGCGCCATGGTCTATCATTTTTTTAGCTGCGGCAAGTCCAATTCCGCTTGTTCCACCTATGATAACAATATTTTTGCCTTTCAGCATGGATATGGGTTTAATGCATTGCCATTTTAAAATTGAAGATAAGGAAAAAAAATCAAAGAGGTGTGAGTGAGGGAAGAGTGGTTATTCTCGACTTTAAATAAAAAATTGTTTAATATAATTACATATTTATTAAACAAAACAAAATAAACACCGTTCAACTACATATGATTCATTCACATTCACTGCATCAACTTTAGTTTTCTGTCTTCTTGGGTTTTGCATAAGAAATAAAAAAACTGCGAGAGCATCAAAAAAACGATTAAACCAACTATTATTTTACCAAAGCCATCCAAAATCTTGGATGGCTTTGAAGTTTTCTGGCTTTTTCTTATTTTCATTTTTAATTAGCTACAAAATGGCAAATGTCATTTTGCTTATTTAATCATCCTAAATTCAGCCAATGTTAGTTAATCGCTTTTCCTTGTTGGGGTTTGCCCTTTGTTTATTGCTTTCAAGCTGTGGTTCCGTGGAAGAGGAAAAAGATCCAGACTTTCAAATAGCCCTGGAGAATGGCTATTTGGCACAAGAAGGATACAGAAGGTGCATGGATTTTGTAAAGGCTTGGCTGGATCATCAGGATCCGGAGACTGGTTTAATTCCCAGAAATCTTAAGGAGTCCAAGGATTTGTGGAATGCAAAAGATGCCGCAGCAGATAATTATCCCTTTATGGTTTTGACAGCCGCAATCTTAGACAGAGAATTGTACGAGGGAAAGATGAGGGAAATTCTCAAGACAGAACAAACCTTAACCAATCGTTTGGACCGATTGCCGGACGACTGGTCATTTTCCAAGCAGGATTTTGTAAGGGAGACCATTGATAAGGAGGAGATCATTTTTGGGGCATCGGAATATATCAAAGACGGCCTTTTGCCCCTAACAGAATATATAGGGGAAACAGCCTGGTCAGCTAGGATGATTGACCTTTTGGATGATATCTGGAAACATGCCGATAAATCCACCCCATTTGGAGATATTCCATCTTATAACGTGGAAGTAAATGGGGAGCTGATGCAGGCCCTTTCCAGGGTATATTGGATGACCGGGGAACAAAAATACCTGGATTGGGCCATCAGGTTGGCAGACTTTTACCTTCTGGGGGAGAACCATCCCAGCAGGGATCAGGAACTTTTGAGGTTAAGGGATCATGGTTGCGAAATCGTTTCAGGACTATGCGAGGTGTATGTAAGCACCGCCTTTGCAAACCCTGAAAAAAGGGAGGCCTATAAAGCCCCCATGATGGAAATGCTGGATAGGATCTTGGAGGTAGGCACCAATGAACATGGGCTATTTTACAACCAAATAAACCCCATCACTGGGGAAATCCTGGATGAGGGCATAGCCGATACTTGGGGATATACCTATAATGGCTATTATTCCGTGTATATGCTGGATAGTGTGGAAAGGTACAGAGAAGCATTATTGCATGCCTTTGACCATCTACATAACTATGAGTACTACGACTGGGAGAGGGGCAGTGCGGATGGGTATGCGGATGCCATAGAAAGTGCCTTGAATCTCTATAATAGGGAACCGGTCCGGCAAGCTGAGGAGTGGATAAACAGTGAAATTCAAGTCATGTGGTCGATGCAGGACTCTGCCCATAGGAGTGGGACAGAGGCGTATAGGGGAACAGGGATTATTGAAGGTTGGCATGGGGATGGTAATTTTGCCAGGACAAGTATCATGTATAGTTTGTGGAAAACGCAAGGAACCACTTTACATCCCTGGAGCGAAAAGGTATATCATGGAGCGATGGCCACAGATAGGGGAATAAAGATTGCGATATTCCCCGAGGAAGCGTGGGAAGGTAGGTTGGCCTTTGATTTTCCAAGGCATAGTGAGATTTTTAACCTGCCCATGGATTATCCAAGAATCAATCAGTTGCCCGAGTGGTTTACGGTGGAGAATGAGGAACTCTATGATCTGATCTTTATCAATACTGGGGAGAAAAAGCGGTTAAGCGGCTCTGCTTTGCGCGAGGGGATACCCGTAAATGCGGCAATTAATGAGCCTGTTCATATCGAGGTGAGAAGGGGTTTTTAGTTTTTTTGTTTTTTCTGGGACAAATAGGTGAGCGATTTCGTCTAGATTTTAAACAGGTTTAATTTCTGATTAGTGGAAAGCATTTCGTTTGCAATGTTTGTACAGTATAGGAGGTACGTAAAAGTCCTGTTGCTGTTATGTATTCCCTTATTTTCTGGATGCGAAAGGGAAGAGCACTTTGGTATTCCCAGAATGGACGGATTGCTGATTTATTGGGACCATTCTATATTTGGTACCGAGGGAAGGAGCTATAGGTTTTCTTTCAGTTATTCTAATCATCTTGAAAATCAATATAACCTTGTGTTTATACCAAAAATTAAGGGGAATACCATTACGATAACCTTAGCGAGAGTAGAAGATAGGGGCAAATGTCCTTGGTTTCCCATGCCTACTCCGGCTGCCCTTCAGGGATTATGTCAATCGCATGGTTTGGTAGAGATCCCTGACACCTGGCTGACTGAAAGTCGATATAAGCTCAGGGTAGTTACCCCCTATTTTTCTCAAGAGGGCAATTTATACATCGGAGCAACTACCACCACACTCGAAATTCCAGATAACCCCCATTTGTCCTCTTCTATTACCGAAGTGTATCCAATACCTAAACAGTTGTTGATGGGAAGTGTGGTTTTTAAGGGGGCTGAAAACCTTCAGGTAGTAGAAAAATTTAAATCGGAACTGGCAAACCTTGGGTTGGTGGAAACTAGTATTCCGGATTACCCCTATCGTCATTTGATGCTAGGGGAGGATGGTGGTGCACGAAATGAAAGTTGGGAACCGGATAATTTTTCCGTAGGGCTGTTATACAAGCTTACAGCGGACTTGAGAACTGTGGTTGAATTGGCGAAAACCTATTATGAAAACTATGACCTGAATATATTCCTATATTCGAGCTGGGGTGATGAAGCGAGGTTCAGCCAACAAAGTGGGATTCATATCCGGTATGCCAAGCCGGTAGATTGATTAGTGTTGATTTTCCCAAAAGCATATAAGGCTAGATGGATTTTCAAAGGCAAGGGGAATATTGCTTTTATTTAAGCTTTGAAAGCTTCATTTTATAGAAAGTTAGTGTGGAGCGGTTTTCCTCCAAACGACCCTCATTTTTCAAAGCATAGAATTCCTCCTCTGGGGAATTAAAGTCGAGCAGGTAGGAGATGTCCTTGGGAAGGATTATTTCATTGGACCAGCCTTTTTCATCATTATAGACTTTAAGGATGTGGTTTTGAAGGTTTGTATAAAGGGAGGGATCATTACCTTGATTTTCAAGAAATGTGTTTTCGCTTATCCCTTCTATGTAATTTACTGCGAACCCATTTTCAAAAGCATATAAACCGTCAATCATACCGGCGATTTTTAATTTGTTTTGATCCAGGGGTAAAAATTGTCCTTCTAACTCGATAAAGGTAGATGCCTCAAGCGGGATGGCTTCCAAAAAAGCCCCATCCTCTAATAGGTAGACAAAAATGATGGGCTCATTGTCAAAGGCAAAATGCAATTTATCATCATGAATGGAAAGGAACACAAAGGGGTGCTCAAAATAAAGGTCCTCTTGATATTTGCTCATTTCTGCTAAGCGCAAAAATGGGAGGGATTCCCCTGTGTTCATATCCACTCTCTCCAGAAGATGGTTTTTCTTAAAAAACCCCTTTTCATAGGGGTTGGTGCCATCCCTTCCCGGAAAATACACATACACTTTATCCTCAGCCACATCCATGCTCTTCACATTGCTCCTAAGGTCGGATAGGGACGGGGCAAAGGGCATTTGTATTTTTTTGATCAGGTTGAGTTCTTCATCCAGTATCCCTATTTCTCCTTTTAAACTTTGCAGGTAGGTAAGACCATCCGAAGTCATTTTCAACCCTCCCACATAGGATATGCTATTTGCACCTTCAACAGGGATTTCTTTTTCGTGAAGGATTTCGCCTTCCACATTAAACCGTATAAAGGACCCTTTCCTAAAGTTATAAAGAATGCCTTCATTGTCATGAAATGTAATACCATGTAACTCTCCCGTATGGCTTACCTGAAAGGAATCAAGTTTTATCAATTCATATTCTAGTCCATTCCCCTTTCTTTCTGCTGGATTGCAATACGCCAGTCCAAGTAGCAACAATAGGAAAAAGGGGAAAAGGGTAGGTGATTTCAGCATGGTTCCAATACATTTAGGTGCTAAAATTAGGCAGGTCCCCTCAATAAAAAAAATAAAAGAAATCAGAAGGCATCTGTCTTTCTTGGATCCTTACCGTACTCGTTTTCTCCCTCCTGGCCTTTTTTTGCTGCAAGCCAAACAAAACCAATAAGATTTACAGGTGGTGGAATAAGAAGATATAGCACATATCTCCAATCCAAGCCTATATCATGCATTCTTTTGATTGCCTGAACGAGCAGTAGTACGATTGTAGTTATTAGAATGATACCGAAAACAAAGAATTCCACATGCTTTTCTATCACATATGCCTCATACATTTTAAGTAGACAGAGCAAATTGATAAAATAAAAAACAATAAAAAGGGTTAGGTATTTTCTTCGGGTAATTCTTCCTTTTGGTGAGAATATCGTAGACATGACTATCGAGTTTAATGGTGAAAGTGGATGGAATACCACCTATTACTGATCCTCATACCATCTATCATCAAATGTAAAGGGGGTTTCCACCTCCGCTTTGAGCACCTTGAATACCATCCAAATTAGTATTAATGGAGACAAGGAAAACAAAAACAGGATAATCGCCGTGTTTAGGTTAACAAAGATTGCTGTGATGTAAATAAGCAAGAATCCTGTTGCTACAAATACAGGAATGAGGTAATTTTTCATTGGTTTAAGCGGTTCTTTACCTAAACAACTAATCTCGCATCACATTCGTTTGGATTTTTCCGTTTTTTTATTAGGCATTTAGGCATTGCTCACCCTTGGTGCCCAATAGGTGCAGTAAGCCTCTTCATACACAGGGCCTTTAAAAAGTTGGCAACCCCCACAATTTGCATCCTGCTTCGGGGGAAGGTAGAGTTGGCAGTTTCCGCAGATATTCTCCTCAATGGGAGTCTCTTCGGTATATCCCAATTGTTTCCTCTTTGAAATTTCTACTTCGTCCAATCCTTCCAAATCCCCACAATGCTCCGCATTTGCTAGGTCATATTCAGCATCTTTACCAGTGCATGCATATAGCATCTTTGCGGAACCTAATGCGAGAAAGCAGTTCAGCAACCTCTTAATAGTGACTCTTCTATTCATTTTTAGATGTTTTCAGGGCTGCCAATAGATTTTCACTCAAATCATGTGCGGTTTTTTCGGGTTGACTCTTCCATTGCTCCAATACTGCCTTTAAGGCTTCATTTTCCCCTTGGTGCGTTTGTAGCCCTTTTATCAAGCCTTCCCGAATGGCTATTGACCAACTAAGTGTATGCTGCGATTCAAAAAAGCCGATGAGCTGGTTAATTTTGTCGGGATTACCAATTTGTCCATAGGCCAACGCCAAGTCCTTGGTGAATTCTTGCTTCCAAGCCTCATCGCTTTCAAAGAAGCCTGTTTCCAATAGGGAAATGAGCATGCCTTCTTCCAGGCTAGCCGGGGAACTTAGCACTGCCATTCGGAACCACTTAGAGTCCCCGGACTCATGAAGTAATTTGGCGAGCAGTTGTGTTGATTCCCTGTCCTGGAAATTACCAAGGCTAAGGGCGGCCTGAAAAACCACTGATGCATCGGTATCATTTGTGGCTTTTACGATTTTTTGTTTCAAGGAAGGGAATTGCTCGGCTAGCATCAATGCATGCCTTCTCACTTCTGGATGGTTATCTTCCAATAGTTCACCTACAAATCCCGGGCTTAGCCCTTCCCATGCCTCTACCACATAGGCAGCGTGCAATCTTGCCCTGGCATCCTCATGTTTTTGCGAAATGGAAATGACTTCTCCTAACAACTCCTTTTTAGGGGTTTCCACCAAGAGGCGCTGAGCCTGTAGCCGGTACCATCCGTTGGGATGGGCAAGCAAACTGATCAACTCCTCAGGGGAGGCCGAAGAAAGGTTTACCGCCAAACTCCTCGCTTTATTTTCCCTCTTGGGTTTAATTCTATAGATTCTTCCATGCTCTTCTCCATGCATAAAATCCATGTCCTCTTTAAGGTCCTCTGGAATGGAAACGGGGGTTTCGATATGCTGCCTGTAAAAGTCCACAACATAAAGATACCCATCAG
Organism: Pleomorphovibrio marinus; assembly: GCF_003347495.1. GTDB lineage: Bacteria > Bacteroidota > Bacteroidia > Cytophagales > Cyclobacteriaceae > Pleomorphovibrio > Pleomorphovibrio marinus. The sequence goes on along the minus strand of NZ_QCXY01000004.1, from coordinate 432,475 downwards.
GGCCTACGGTGAATCCCACTGGTCTAAACCAGGGGTCGGTGGAGGCCAGAAATTCCCTGTCCTTTTCATCCTCAGGCCTGGAAGCAACAAAACTACTCCCATCTTCGCTTCTCCGGATAATGTCCCGGTGTATGAGGTTGCCAGCTACATCCCCGGTGAATATATGGCCGTAATAGTCCTCTCCAAATGCGTCCCCATAATAATAAGTCCCTCCTGATGCACCGGTGAAATACTTGTCAGCATGCTCTACACGATCAAGGCCTTGTTCCTCATATTGAATGTTTCTTCTGCGGGTTCTCTCTGCTCTCCAATAAGGTGGAGGAGTAAGCTGGTACATGGTAAAATCATGATCCGAAACATTATGGTTTACATTTTTGGAGGGCATGCCATCATGGCGTTCCAGATATCGCCTAGGAATTACCGTTTGTTGAATATGTAGGGTGTTCTGGGTGAAAAATTTGTTGTTCCAGTCATCGAAGGTCTGTCCAAATTGAGCGGTTCCACTCTCCAACTCAAATTTGTCCCTATCCAATCGAAACCTAAAATCCGCACCCCTTGTATCCAGTGTTTTACCATCGGTTTTCCTTGCAAAACTTACCTCACCTGCCTGTCCGTTGTTTGCGGCATAAATCCAGTTATCCACCCCAAATCTTAGATTGGTGATTTGTGCCTCAGAGTTGTTGTCAAAGAATCCGGAAAAAAGGATTTCCTTGCTATCGGCCTTGCCATCCCCATCGGTGTCTTTAAGGTAAAAAATATGCGGTGCGGAAGTCACCAAAATACCGCCCTTCCAAGGTAGCACACTGGTGGCATCTGGAAGCCCCTCAGCAAATACCAGCGAATGATCAATCCTACCATCTCCATTGCTGTCTTTGAGTAATTTAATGCGTCCCTTACCTTTTCCTTCTTCAGGAGGGTAAGGATAATCGGGCATTTCCACCACATAGATTGCACCATCTTCATCGAATACTATATCTACAGGATCCCACACATGGGGCTCCGACGCAAAGACCTCAATTTCGAAATCTTCATGGAGCTCGAAGGTAGCCATGGAGGCTTCAGGACTTAAAGCCTCAGGATATTTGGAAGGTGTACCACAATGGCACAAGAGAGATACACCCACTAAGTAAAATAGATATTTCATCTGTTTATAATTTTTTTTTTCAGCGGTCAGATGGAATGCCCAGATTAATCATCCCCCTGTGTGAGAATACTTTCTCATGGGCATTTCATGTGTTTAAATTTTCTTTTTAGCGGCCATATAGCCTGCCCCTCCCTGCCCCGAACTTGCTTCGGGGGAATCTTGCCATGATAATCATCCCACTGTGTGACGTTTTCGTCACGCTCGATTTCATTGGATATTGGGCTGAGCCTCTAAATTATCCATTTATCGGGTAAAATCTAGCTGCTGGTCTAAAAAGTGATAAGCGGCTTCTCTGGTTTCCGATGGAAAATCATGGCCGGCATCCGGATAGACTACCTTGAGACTTTCTGGATTGCCAAAATACCTATAGATGGCTGATAGCAGAGGGGCCACCTCCTTCACACCCTCTACACTGAAATTGCTGTCTCCTTTTGGTGAACTGGAAAATAGGGCCCTTGGAGCAATGCTCCCAATTATATGCACAAAATCGAAGGGCAGTTCCTCGTCTTCTAGGTGATTTCCGATTCTGGGCATATACCTTTCTTGGGCCCATGGGCCAAGCCTCCCCCCATATCTTTGGGAGGCTTCCTCCCCAATATCATAGTGGGAGAAGGGTGTCCACCCACAACTGCTGACAGTGGCCTTAACCCTCTGGTCAAAAGCGGAAAGAAATAGGGCGTTATGTCCACCAAGGGAATGGCCTATGGTTCCAATTAATTCGGGGGCGACATAGGGGAGGGATTGTAGTAGATCTATCCCTCGCTTATGGTTCCATATGGCCAACATGGTTCCGGACTCAAAACCGTCTGTAGAAAAGTCATGATCCTTTAAATCCCCAAAGCTGGGGTAATCCGGTGCCAATACCACATATCCCCTTTCCGCCAACTCCCTTGCCACGGCTCGGTTTTCCAATTCACTTTGTCCATCCACAATTTTTTTCCCCAATTCCCCGGTGGAATGTAGCGCCAAAACAGCGGGTAACTTTTCCTTTAGTTTCTGCTTTGGTATATAGAGATAAGCAGGAACGGTCATCTCCGAGGTCGAGGGATATTGAATGTGGTATCGCACAAATTTTTCAGAAATAAGGCTATCCAAAATAGTATAAGTCGGTAGAGTTGTTATTGCTTTTGGAACCTCTCCCATAAAGGTTTCCATGGCTTTTTTCCACTCGTCTCTAAATTGCTCCCAAGTAGGTAAGTCGGAGGGGAAGTCCTTATCCTTTCCAAATAATCTTGTTTTGTCAATGTAGCCAATGGCAGGCTGCTCTTCAAGTAACCTCATCATTGCTTCTTTTAATATTCCCTCTGCCTCAGCTTTGGTCGGGCTGGAAAGTATCTCATAGCCCCCTGCCTCATAAGCAGAAGCATCGCCGATGTAGAATGGACCGTAATCCCCATATGCAGCCATGGCTACCTGGAGGTTGGGAGCCAGGTTTTTGGCCCAAAGCTGGTATTCCACAAATAGCTCCCCGGGAAGGTGAAGTATCCTAGTATTACCCAAATGCAAACAGGACACAGGTGTACTTTGTCCCATATCCCTGCTTTTTTTCCAAGAGAGCCTTTGCACATGATTGGTCAACCAACGTTGGTCTTTTTCGGCCATTTCATCTGCAATCTGTGCCACCCTGTCGTTAACGGGAAGGAAAACCTGCTCATACCTCCAATCCACATCATTTTTGGTAAGGGGTGATTTTACCGTGTTATCCCAAGCGCTTGCCATGCCCTCTTCCAGCCTTTTGGCAAGTGCCAACCTGTTCTCCCTGCTACCATCATTGTATTTTCCTGCCGTGATGTTTCCCCCGGCCCCATTGAAATGGATATGTAAGGCCTCCGGTACGGTTAATTGCCGCATGTATCTGGCAATGCCAGGAAAGTCGGGATCGGCTTTTTTTGTGAGGTAGTAACTTTGGGGATGCACCGCATAGTAACTCAATACCGCCAAGGGTTTTTCTTCCTTCCAAAAACTGATTAGCGAAAGCTCCGGATCTATCAATCCCTCTGGAAATGCCCGAATGTCTGGATCCCGTGTGGAAGAGGTTCTGGAATACTTGATTTTACCATCCGGCCCAGCTATTCTTCTATTGGAGGCTACCCTTTTTACTTCTGCCTTTCCATTCCCCAAGTGAGTCACTGCTTGCCTGTGAGCCATGGAGTTTTTTGCCGCCTGCGCCAAATTCTGGATAAACTCCCTTTGCCATCCTCCTTCGAATGCTTCGGGGGAAAGGCCTGCGTCTGTCAACAGTTTTTCCGCACCAAAATCGCTAATGGGTGCATCATGTTGGTGAACGGTATGGATGGCCACTCTCTCAGGAATAGTTCCCACTGCCTTGGCCAGTTCGTTTTTAAAGGCTACCTGGCTGTCGTTGCCAATCCCTATCCAGTCCACGGCACAAAGCACTATGGGTAGTCCATTTCCTTGTAGAACCAAGCCCTTGGCCCTTAGGCCCAGATCATTACTTCCTTCCATAGGATCATAGGCCAATAAGGATCCCACTGGAGGAGTGGCATCCACATCAAAAACCGATAACAGAAGCTGATCCGAAGTGGGGTTTTGTGCCAATAGTCCCTGGCAAAACACCAGCAAAAGGCAAACGGTAAAAATACCCTTTGCCACTGATTTACTGTCGATCCTAGATGCTCTCATTGTTTGTCCTGCTGTTGCTGGGGAATGACTTTTGTTTTTTGGTGTATCCAATCCACCAACACATTTTCCATTTCCTCCGTGAATCTGTTATACTGTTTCGGCTGGTAAAGTTCAAGTAGGTTTTCTTGGCCATATAAGGAATAAATGGACCCACTAGCCTTTATAGCATCTTCTACATGTTCCTTGTCCGCATGTCGGTCGAGGGTAGGGGCAATAACCAATACAGGTTTTGGGGCAATATTGGAGATGATTTCAGGAAAGTCCACAGGAATTCTGTCTTCCTCATGTTCGAAAAAACCCAACTTTGGGATCAACCCATAAAGGTGGGAGTAGGCATTCGCACCTAGGGTTTCAGGATTACTTGCGGCACTTCTCCAGGGGGTAAAGGCGGCAACTACCGCCAAGCCTGCCACCTTTTCTTCCAAAGCTCCTGTAAACAAACTAATGGTGCCTCCCAGAGCATGACCTCCAAGGTAGATCTGGTCCTTATTGATGAAATCCAAGTCCTCAAGACCATAAATAGCTGCTTTCAGGTCCTCTACCATCTTTCCAGCCTTCGACCAAGCGGGGTACCTTTCGTAAAACAAGGTTCCCTCTTCAATTCTGCTACCATAGCCTATCATATCCATGGTCAATACCGCAATTCCCTTTTCCAAAAACTTTTCGAAGAGCCTAGTTAAGTGACTGTCAAAACCCGTGTTGACGTACTTGTGGGTCCAAATCATCACCGGGAGTTTTCCGGAGGCAGGTAATTTCATCTGTCCTTCTTCGTCAATAGGATGGTAGAGGGCAGCATATTGATAATCTCCCATTGCATTATATGGGGCAAAGTTTCTTCGTACACCATTTCTGGGATTGGGTCGGTTGATTAATTGATCCAAATAATCCTTCCGAGTACTAAGCCCCTCAATCGGAAAGGGTGAAATCCCAGGCGGGGTTGCTCCCAATAGCCATTCCAGGGCATGCTTTACTTCCTTCTTTTTGCCTGTCCATACTGTCAAATTGAATTCCTCCATTTTTTTTAATGGGTTCTTTTCATACACAGGAAAGCTTTCCAAAGAAACGGGATCAGGAAAATTTTCTTTATACCTATCGAAACTGTAGGGATAGACACGTTTATTCTCCCATGGCAATTTTTTTCTGTCAAATTGTATGTCCAACCAATCCATGTAGGCTTCAATGTCCCTGGCAGAAACACCATGCCCTCCATCCCTGAGCCTTAACCCAAGCCTGTCAGGTACTCCTAAAAAGGCATAAACCTCGCTCAAGGATTCGAAGTTTTGTTCTATGGCCCAGGGATCCCCACCACCGGCTTCCCTTACACTTGAACTTAGAAGAAGTGCATTGGGGGCTATCAGAGCCATGAGTGAGTTTTGGTCTATGGGCAATTGGTGTTCCCTTCCATTGAAAAACCGTAGCCTGGGGTGAAACCATTGGGGCCGGATGGAATTCAGAAAATCAATAGATTCGTTTTCGTGGGTTTCGTCGGTGAACCTGTAAGGTATTTCGCCTCCAGTGCCACCGCTGCTGCTAATGACTGCTTTAAATCTGGGGTCAAATGCTGCCGCAAACAAGGACAATTTGGCATTTCGAGAATGTCCCGTAAGGGCAATCTGTTCTGTATTTACCTCCTCCAATGTGTGTAAATAATCCACGGCTCTACTCGCTCCCCAAGCCCTGGTCATTAAGGCAGTCCAATCGTATTCCGGATATACCTCCTGATAATGCTTGGTGTCGTCCCAGGTGTCCGCTCCAGCATAAATTACTCCCATATATCCCCTTCTTACGGCAATTTGTACCCACCCCCTATGGTTCCACTGACTCATGAACACGGGAAATGGCCCCTCTCCAGGAGGGGTGAAAACCTCTATGGTGAGAATTGCCTTTGGATGTTCCCCAAAGTTCAGTGCTATACGTTGGACCTTAACTCCTTCCTCAAAACGCTCTTCCAAGACGGTAGGGGTGATATTTTCTGGAGGTTCAGGGAAGGTGCCCGAAAGCCAATGTTTTACCTGCTCACTAATCCACTCTCTTTGTCTAATCCATAGGCTTCTGTTAGTTATTTGCCTGTTCTCCCCACCCTGGTCCCAAATTAAGGGATTAGGCAAGAGGGGAATGGCAGGCATTTGGCTAAAATCCGGGGGCAGCTCTCCGGTGCGCTGAAGCCAAGCATCCCAGGTACTATCGGCAAAACTCAACCGCTCAAAGGAGGAAAACACGTTTCTGGGCCTCTCTCCAGGGGTGGGGTGGGGTCGGTTGAGCTCCAGTAATTCCTCCAAATAGGATTCTCTTCTTTCCTTTTCTGTTTGGTCTTTCAACAATTCCTGACAAAAACTGCTATCGGATAGCAGAATACATGCAAGCATATAAAAAAGCTTTAATTTGCCATTCATTTGTTTCGGCAGCGCTGGTGAACTCATAATTTGGTTATGCTGGTTTTGTGGATAACGTTTTTAAAATTATAGAAATGCTAAGGATTTTCAACAATGTCTAAAAAGATTTTCCTATTAGGTATAGGCACGCTACTTGGTTTTGGAGGCTTGGGCTTTGTCTTTGTTACCTTTATTCAGGGAGTAAAATTTTGGGGAGTTCTACAGGAAGGAGTTGGGATCTATTTTCAGGTTACGATTGGTGTTTTGGTAGGAGGGGCCTCAGCAGGCCTAGCTTTGGGATGGATTACCCGGCCTTTTTTTGCAAAGGAATACAGGTTTTACCGAGATCTAATTTGCCAGTTTAACTGGAGCTTTTTTTCCATAGTATTCGTATCCCTGTGTGCGGGAATAGGTGAAGAGCTTTTTTTCAGAGCTGGCCTTCAACCACTATTAGGGCTTTGGCTCACCTCTTTCTTGTTTGTCGCCTTGCATGGTTATCTAAATCCCTATAATTGGAGGATTAGTGTATATGGGGTCCAAATGGTACTGGTGATTGCAGTCTTCGGCTGGTTGTTTGAAGAGTTTGGTATTTGGTCGGCAATAACAGCTCATGCGATTTTTGATTGGATTGTAATCAGCTTTTTGGTGTATAAACCATCAATTTAACCGACGTATGTCCTTCAATAAACACAAAATCTTTATGCAAATTACCCAAATGCGAATTTCAGTGAGAATTCCAAACCTTATCATATCCTTTTTATTCCTAATAGGGCTTTGCACTATTCCAGTCTCCTACTGTCCGCCTACCCAAAGTAGTCCTGGATTTGGGATAATTGACGCACATGCCTTTGGTTTTTTAAGTTTTGCCAATGGGATGGAGAACATGAGAGCCCTACAAGCAGCCTTGGAGGAAAGTGGAACAATCATGGTAAGCAAACCAGGTACATACCGAATTTCAGGTACGGGTTATATAGGTAGCCATACCAGCCTGCATTTTGGTATTAGGGTTCCACTTTAAAAGGTAAAAGAAAGTGGACCATTAACACCTGTAATTCTAAACATTAGGTGCACCCACTAAAACCTATGATCAGCGATTTACGATTGAGGGCTTCCAAGTGAAGGTAAATAAAGTGGACAAAGTTTTTTCTGAGGTTTATGGCCACAGGAAACCTCTCTTCGAGTGATTTATAGGAGGCCCAATTTGAAGGGGGGACTGGAAAGATGTTAAAATCGGAAGAAGTATAACAAATACCCTACTTTTGAAAAATTCATTCATAGTTTTAAATAATGCCTGGAATTTATGAATAGTACAAACAGAGTTTTTAGTTGGTCTTTAATTAATGCCCTTGGTGGGTTTTTGTTCGGTTTTGATACAGCCGTAATTTCCGGAGTGGAAAAATCCGTTCAACAGCTTTTTCAACTGGACGCACTTTGGCATGGGTTTACCATCTCAAACAAAACCCTAGAGCAATTGGGAAAGGAACTTTCCATATGAGTGAGGTTTGCAGGAAATAGGGGTAAACCATTTTTTATGTTTGTAATGGTAAGGGACGGAAAAATTCCCCACATAGGTGATTGAATTCGAGGCCTATGTGGGGTTCTATTTTTATTGAAAAGAAAATAGGATTATTCCTCTTCCTTGAGCAGGAGTTTGACCTCCTTGGTTACTGCTTTGCTGAGACCAGGTACTAATGTAAGATCTTGATCCCAAAAAGTGATTTTTCCCATAGCATCTAAGACTGCTTCCTCAGTGTCTTTTGCTTTCCATAGCTTATCAAAATAGTTGATGATGACAGCATCATCTTTTAAAGGTAAAGTTTCGCCTTTATAATTCCCTTTGTAAAAGACCAAAAGAGCAGCCATAGACTGTACGAGTCTTTTGGGCATTTCCTCTTTTTTCTTGATGTAATCCAACATAGAGGGTAAAACCCTCACCTTAAACTTGGAAATGGAATTGAGCGCTATTGCACTCAATTGGTGATCTATAAACGGGTTCCTAAACCTTTCCACAACGTCGTCTGCAAATTTTTTCAGCTCTTTCTGGGGCAGGTCCAATGCAGGGATAATCTCCTCATGGATGGCCTCCATCAAAAATTGCTGCATGTAGCTGTCCTCTACGGCTTCTTTCACCAGCCTAAGGCCACGCAAGTATGCCAAAGGTACCATAGCAGTATGGCCCCCATTGAGGATACGGACTTTTCGGGTACGATAGGGCAGTAAATCCTTCACAAAAAGTACATCCAAGTCTAGTTTATGAGCAGGAAATTTTTCCCCTAAACTTTCAGGTGCCTCAATGGCCCAAAAGTGAAAGGGCTCTGCCATCACTATTAACTGGTCTTCGAATCCGGTTTTTTCAAAGATGGCATCTGCATCTTTCTGTGGAAAACCCGGCACTATCCTGTCAACCAATGTATTGTAAAACTTCACGTTTTTTTCAACCCAGTCGCTAAAGGTTGTCTCCAACTCCCAATGTTTGGCATACCGTAGGGTGATCTCCTTTAGTTTATCCCCATTTTCTTCTATTAACTCACAGGGTAGGACATGCAGCCCTTTATCGGGGTCACCTTCGAAAAACCGATATCTTGTATAAAGCATGGCGGCAAGTTTTCCAGGAAAAGATTCCGGCGTTACCTCTGGGGATTTGTCTTTGCCCTCAAAATAAATCCCCGCTTCCGTGGTGTTGGATATGATCCATTCCACCTCAGGAAGTTTACCCAGTTCTAAAAAACCCTGGAAATCAAGGTAGGGGTTTGTGGCACCCTGCACACTGGAAATAAGTCGGATTTCATCCACGGTTTTGCCATTCTTGAAACCTCGTGTCAATAGATGGTACAAACCCCCTTGCCTTTCTATTTGGGTAGGGGGGGTCTTTCCGTGCACTTGTATCATCTGTATGTCTCCATTGAAGAGGCCTTTTTCATTCATTACATCTATCATCCAGTCTGCAAAGCCACGAAGGAAATTTCCGGTTCCAAATTGAAGGACTTTGATGGGCCTCTTTTGTCTGTGTTGTAAATCTTCTCTGCTTAGGGTTTCCATAAAGTATTTTAAAAGAATTAAGCGATAAAACAAAATGTGGAATTGTGAAGAAAGTCAACCAGTATTTACCTAAGTGTAGATTCTCTTATGATAATTTTTGGTTCAAGTACAATTTTCTTCGGGTTTTTCTGATAGGGGTCTTTTTCCATCAGATCGAAAAACATCTTTGCAGCTTCTTCCCCCATAGGAATACTCACCTGATCCACAGTGGTGAGGGCTGGTGAGGTAAATTCGGTAAAAGGTTCGTTTCCAAATCCGGCTAATCCCACCTCTTGGGGGATTTTGACATTGTATTTTCGCAATACTTGCATAGCTCCCACAATTCCATAGTCACTCGATGAAAAAATAGCGTCAAATCCCATGCCTTTATCCAAAAGCTGCTGAACACTTTTCCTGCCATCCTCCAATTGCATATTGCTTTCCAGTATCAATTCGGGGTTTATTTCTATTCCGTATTCCGTTAATGCCTCCAGATAACCCTGCAATCTTTCCGCATAAATATTGATTTTGGTGGCACTTGTGAAATGGGCGATATTGCGGTACCCTTGCTGGAGGAGGTGTTTGGTAATTAAATAGGCCGCCTTTCTGTCATTGATTACCACTTGGCTTACTGGCAGCTCATGGTTTACCCTGTCAAAAAACACCAATGGGATCCCCCTATTGATAACTGATTGAAAGAGGGATAGGTCTTTGGTCTGCTTACCTATGGAGACCATGATCCCATCTACCCTGGCATCCAATAAGGCATTGATGGTTTCTTTTTCTTTTTCGTAATCGTCGTAGGATTGGCTTATGATCACTTTATAGTCCCTGTCGTTGGCATAAGCTTCTATTCCCCTTACTACAGAGGAAAAGAAGTTTCGATTTACGGTAGGTACGGTGATTCCAATAAGTTTACTTCTGCCATTCCGCAAGGCCACGGCGATCTGGTTGGGCTTATAGTTGATTTCCTTTGCGGCATCAATTACCAGTTTTTTGGTGTTTTCGCTTATCCTGGGGTGATTGTTTAGGGCTCGGGATACAGTAGAGGCTGTGATCCCCAATTTATTGGCGATGTCATGTATCGTCGTTTTTGACTTATTGTTCATAATAATATGGGTTTCCCACATTTTATTTTAGTGGAAAGGTGACTGATAGCTCCAATTTTTGATGTTGAAGGTCCTAATTAGGAAGTAAAATCCCGGACCAAGAACCAACAATTACCAAAAATTTGTGAATTATAGGAATAATTATCCTTATATGCAATCGATTGCGCACAAATCTGTTTTATTCTTACTTTTCTTTCTTTAACTTTAAGCCCATTGTGTAAAATCGGCATTTCTATACCTTCTAGAGAAGAAAGGCTGGATTTTCCGCGTTTTTGTTTCAACCTTAACCCAAAACTTCACATATATGAAGCTTTCTACCTGGTTTATCCCCAGTCTAATCATTTGTGTATTATCCAGTTCATGTTCCAACGAAAAAACCATGGAAGAAGAAATATCCAAAACCTTTTCGGGTCAAGAAAATGAGATCAAATTGGTCACTTTAGATCCTGGTCATTTCCATGCTCATTTGGTTAAAAAATCCACTTATCCACAGGTGGATCCCAAAGTGTATGTTTATGCGCCAGCCGGACCGGATTTACAAGCCTACCTATCAGCCATTGAGTCCTATAATACAAGGGATGAGGACCCCACAAATTGGGAGATGGAGGTTTATTCCGGTGGTGATTTCCTTCAACGGATGGTAAAGGAAAAAAAGGGCAATGTGATGGTTACCGCAGGTAATAACCGCAACAAGACCCAAAATATTCTAGAATCAGTAAAGGCGGGCTTTCATGTATTGGCCGATAAACCCATGGCCATAGACAAAGAAGGGTTTAATACCTTAAAGACAGCATTTGAGGAGGCAGAAAAAAACGAGGTACTTCTGTTTGATATCATGACAGAGCGTTTTGAGATTACCACTTTGCTTCAGAAGGAATTCTCCCAGATCTCATCCGTATTTGGTACCCTTCAAGAAGGAAGCTTGGAGGATCCGGCAATAACAAAGGAAAGTGTTCACCATTTTTATAAAACGGTATCGGGAAAACCCCTACAGCGACCGGCTTGGTTTTATGATGTTACCCAACAGGGAGAGGGTATAGTGGATGTGACCACGCATTTAGTAGATTTGGTACAGTGGGAAAGTTTTCCTGGAAAAATCATAGATTATGAAAATGATATTGAAATGCTGGAAGCTTCCAGGTGGGCCACAGACCTTACGCTTGAGGAATTTGAAAAATCCACAGGCCTCAAAGAATACCCATCTTACCTGGACTCTTATATCGAGGACGGCATTCTCAAGGTGTATGGGAATGGTGAAATCAACTACAAAATCAATGGTGTGCATGCAAAAGTTTCTGTGATATGGAACTACGTGGCACCAGAAGGTTCTGCAGACACCCACTATTCCATAATGAGAGGTAGCGATGCCAACCTAGTCATCAGACAGGATGAAAAGGAGAAATATATACCCGAACTTTACATCGAGCCTGTAGGAAACCCCTCCGATTTTGAACAGAAAGTAAAGGATGCGGTAGAACAATTGAAAGAAAAATACCAAGGACTTGGTGTATCCAAGGTTTCGGGGGAAAATTCCTGGAGGGTAGAGATTCCCCAAAACTTCAGAACCAGTCATGAGGACCACTTCAGGGAAGTCACCGAAAAGTATATTGAATACCTTACCGAAGGCAAGCTTCCGGATTGGGAGGTGCCCAACATGATAGCCAAATACTACGTGACTACCAGGGCTTTAGAGATGGCTAAGGAATAAATGAATGGGCTATGAGAAAGGACAGAAGATCATTTATCAAGAAGGGTGGGGCAGCAGGATTGGGTATGTTGGCCGGTTCCGGCATGGGGTTCACAGCAACTCCTTTTGGCCTTCCTTCTGATTTTTCTACTACTGAGGAGAAAGGTGAAAGCATCATTGGGCCTTATGGCCCATGGGTAAATAGTTTGTACAATAAACAAATTCCTTCCCTGTCCTTTCGAAAAGACAGCTTTAAGGATATTTCTGCTTGGAAAAAACAGGCTAGGGCCAAGGCCATAGAAAGGTTGGGTGTACCTGACCTAGGAACGGCCCCGGAGGTTACGGTGCATAAAACCTATACCTATGACGGATTGCAGGTAGAGGAAATAAGTTGGCAGTTGCCCTATGGAAGACCCACAGAGGCCATAGTGTTAAAGCCCTTGGATGCTCCGGAAAAACTACCCGGAATCCTGGCATTTCATTGCCATAGCGGAATTAAGTATTTTGGAAAAGAAAAGATTGCCAGGACTTCCGATAGGCACCATGAGGTCATAGAAGGGGCATTCGAAAGGTACTACGAAGATAGGCCCTGGGCCAATGAAATTGCTAAAAAAGGATACGTGGTAATGATCCCAGATGCCTTTACATTTGGGAGTAGGAGGGTGTTGCCCGAGGAGGTTCCTGAACATATGAGAAGGGGTTTACCGGAACAGGATGACCGCTCTACGGAGTATATAGATGCTTATAACACCTGGGCGTCCAACCATGAGCATGTCATGGCCAAATCCCTTTTTTGTGGGGGCACTACCTGGCCGGGGATGTTTTTTGCAGAAGACAATATTGCCTTAGACATTCTTTGTGAAAGACCTGATGTGGATGAAAAAAGAATTGGATGTGGGGGACTCTCCGGAGGCGGCTTACGTACGGTGATGACTGCGGGATTGGATGACCGTATCTCCTGTGCGGTTTGTGTGGGTTTTATGAGTACCTGGACTGATTTTTTACTTAATAAATCCCATACCCATACCTGGATGACCTATGCTCCCATATTGCCGCAGGAATTGGATTTTCCTGAAATATTGGGGTTGCGACTGCCCCTTCCCACTATGGTGCTTAATGACAGTGAAGACCAGCTATACACCTTAGCGGAGATGGAAAAGGCCAGGGATATTTTGGAGGAAATATTTACCAAGGCAGGCGCGAAGGAGAAATTCCAATGCAGTTTCTATCCAGGGCCACATAAGTTTGACATCGCCATGCAGGAGGAAGCTTTTGCCTGGTTGGATAAATGGCTTAGCACATGAACATTGGCAAGATGTATATTTTTACAAATCTGAAGTTTGGGTTAAAAGGATTTTGTATCTTAAGAACTCATTTACTAACTTCCTAAAGCCATGATCTTTAAGACCGTTTATCACAATTTCAGTTTGATATTGCTTGGGCTTTTGATTATTTGCATTCCTGAGCAGGTGTTGGGGCAGAAATCCGTTGATCCAGATTCGGAGATGCTTTGTGTTGGAGCCCATTGGACAGAGGAGGAAGGGGCTGAGTTTCTGAAAAATAGGAAGGCTGAATACCAGACTGAAGAAGAGTGGAAGAAGAGAGCCACAAAAATCAGAAATCAAATTCTTAGGGGTTCCGAACTCATGGATTTTCCTTCCAGATATCACCTGGAACCCATTCAAGGTAGAACTAGGAGGTATGAGGGATATTCAGTTACCAATTATGCCATACAAACGCTACCCGGTGTATATGTTACCGGTAGCCTGTATAAACCTCACGGCCGGATTCTCAATTTGCCTGGCGTATTGAGTCCGCATGGTCATTTTGATGAGCCCGGAAATACAGGTAGGTATAGAGAGGACGCTCAAATGCGCTTTGCTTCATTAGCTAAAATGGGTGCAGTGGTTTGGGCTTATGATGCTGTGGGATATGGGGAAATGGCAGACATTGGATGGGAGCATAAACATCCCAAAGCCCTAAAGCAACAACTCTGGAACAGTTTGAGGGGGGTGGATTTCCTAATCAGCCAGGGGGTGGATCCTGAGAAAATCGCCATTACAGGTGCTTCTGGTGGGGGAACTCAATCCTTTTTATTGGCCGCTATTGATGAAAGGATCAGCGTGTCGGTACCTGTAGTAATGGTTTCTGCCCATTTCTTTGGAGGGTGTGTGTGCGAAAGCGGTATGCAAATCCACAAATCCCATGATTTCCAGACTAACAATGTGGAGATTGCCGCCTTGGCTGCACCCAGGCCCATGCTTTTGGTATCCACCGGAAATGATTGGACCAAAAACACCCCTGAGGTCGAATATCCACATATAAGGCATATCTATGGACTTATGGGTGCAGAGGAAAATGTAGAATATGTACATCTGCCAGATGATCAGCACGATTATGATGAAAACAAAAGAAAGGCAGTTTATCCTTTTCTGGCCAAACATCTAGGGCTGGATCTCAGTAAGGCAATGTCTGAAAATGGAGACCTATTGGAAGATGATATAGTGATAGAGCGGCAGGAAACGTTATACATCTTTGATATCATCAACAGGTATCCTGAAGATGGGGTCACCCACAACGATCAAGTGAAGTGGGAATAGGCGAGTTAAAGTAAAAAACAAATTCACATAAATGATAAAACAAATGAGAAACCCAATAACCAGAAGGGATTTTGTAAAAAAAGGACTACTTGCCAGTGCGGCTGTAAGTGCTATCCAGATGCCTTCCCTATTTGCCCAAAATCATGGAATGAAGCTGGGACTGGTGACCTACCAATGGGGAAAGGACATGACCCTGCCAGACCTGATAGCTGCCTGTGAGCGTACCGGCTATACAGGCGTAGAGTTGAGGACCCAGCATGCACATGGCGTGGAAACCGATCTTTCCAAAAGGGAAAGGAAAAAAGTGAAAAAAAGATTTGAGGATAGCAGGGTGACCTGTGTAGGTTATGGGAGTAATTACGAGTACCATAGTCCTGACCCCGCTGAACTCAAAAAGAACATAGAAGGCACCAAGGCCTACATAGAACTGTGCAAAGACATTGGGGCTACTGGGCTTAAGGTGAAGCCAAACACACTTCCGGAAGGGGTGTCTAGGGAGAAGACCATCGCCCAAATTGCCTCCTCCTTAAATGAGGTGGGGAAATACGCACAGGACTTTGGACAGCTGATCAGGGTGGAGGTGCATGGAAGGATCACCCAAGAACTTCCCGTCATGAAGGAAATCTTTGATCAGGTGACAGAATCCAATGTGGTGATTTGCTGGAATAGCAACGATACGGATCTCAAGGACCCTGGCTTGGAAGCTAACTTCAACATGGTAAAAAAATGGATAGGCGATACCACCCATTGTCGTGCCTTTAGTGAGACTGAATATCCGTTTGAGAAACTTTTTGGTTTGCTCCGTGGTGCAGACTACAAGGGGTGGATTCTACTCGAGGCCCATAGTGACCCAGCGGATAAAATAGCGGCAATGAACCGTGAAAAGAAACTTTTCAACGAAATGATGAGCCGGGTTTGAATAGCAGAATGGATTGACAATAGTAGATAAAGAAAAAAGAGAACAATAGATTCAATTTCAATATACGTATGACACAAAGAAGAGACTTCATTAAAAAGAGCTTGATGGGAAGTGCCGGAATAGCTGTAGCTGGTATGTCGATGAGTGCCAAGTCCTATGGAAAAATTTTAGGAGCAAATGATAGGATGCATATTTCTGTGATAGGAATACGCGGACAGGGCACCAACCATATCAACCAATTTTGTAAGCTGAAAGAAAGCAGGAACGTAGTTATCAAAAACCTCTGTGATGTGGATGAGGAAACCTGGGCATCAAAGGTAAAGTTGGTGCAGGACCAGACCGGGGACAAGCCGGAAACCTCCTATGATATGCGCAAGGTTTTTGAAGACAAGGAAATAGACGCTGTTTCCTTCGCCACTCCCAACCATTGGCATGCGCTGGGTACCATTTGGGCCTGTCAAGCTGGAAAACATGTTTACATTGAAAAGCCCGCCAGCCATAATGTGTTTGAAGGGCGCAAAATGATTGAGGCAGCTCGAAAATACGACAAAATCGTGCAGGTGGGCTTTCAAAACCGCTCCATAGCCAATGTCATGGAGGCTATGAAATTCTTACATGATGGGGGAATTGGGGATGTATATATGGCTAGGGGACTTTGCTATAAGCCAAGAAACTCCTTTGGTATAGCCAAAGACAGCGCTGCTCCAAAAAACCTACACTATGACCTTTGGCTTGGGCCAGCTCCGTATAGGGCCTACAACGAGAAAAGAGGCCATTACAACTGGCACTGGCATTGGGATACCGGAAACGGGGATACCGGCAACCAGGGGCCTCACCAATTCGACATTGCCCGCTGGGGATTAAACAAGAATGAGCATCCCATGCAGGTGTACTCCACTGGTGGAATTTATGGCATGACCCCTCAGGAATGTTCGCAGGAAACCCCGAATACACAAACTTCTGTCTTTAAATATGCGGATGGAAAAATGCTGGAGTTTGAAACCCGTGGAAGGTACACCAATGGGGAATCCCATCTGGGAATTCAAATTGGCAATATTTTCTATGGCACAGATGGCTACTTGGAATTGAATGGCAGCACCTGGAAGGCTTATAAAAAGGATGAAAAAGAACCCTTTGCCCAATCTGCCAAGGAAAAGCCCTCCGGTGGTGGCGGATCCAATGTCCTAGCAGCACCTGGAGGCTCTGAACATTACGCCAACTTCTTGGATGCAGTAAGAAAAGGAGATCGTTATGCATTGCATTGTGACGTTAGGGAGGGGCATTACTCTTCAGCACTTCCCTTGATGGCCAATATCTCTTACCGGTTAAACCGAGGATTGAATATCATGGGGGAATACGAAAAATTCTCCAATGACTCGGAAGCCGACACCCTTTTGACCAGACCAAGCCGGCCACCCTATGTGGTACCTGATCAGGTTTAAATTAAATTAATTGATAAAAAATTAAAGGCTTGTTTATCTTATTGTAACTCTGGGATAGACAAGCCTTTTTTTAGGACTAACCCAATATTCCCATGCCCTCCTTTACGCACAAAAGTTTCCTAATTTCCATTTTACTTTTTGGAATGGTTTTACCCCTTTCTGCTCAGGAAGACCTGAAAGTGATTCAATCGCATTGGGTGAATTATACGGACGGCCACAATGCCCTATATAAACATCTGAGCCAACAAGCAATGACACTTTTGGATGAAAGAGAGGAAAAAATTAATGCCATAAACAGTCTTCAGGGATGGAAGGAAAGGCAAGCATTTATCAAGACCACCTTGAACGAAGTACTTGGCCCTTTTCCCGAAAAAACACCACTGCAGCCGGAGATCACCAGAAAAGTGGACAAGGGGGAGTTTACCATGGAGCACATTGTGCTTCAATCCCAACCTGGGTTTTATATGTCATCCACGCTGTTTATTCCCAAAAACCTCGATGGACCTGCCCCAACGATTATTTATTGTAGTGGGCATGCCCTGGAGGCATATAGAAGCTTTACTTATCAGCACGTGATTTTGAACCTGGTGAAAAAAGGCTATGTGGTTTTTGCCTTTGACCCTGTGGGGCAAGGCGAGCGACTGGAATACTATGATCCGGAGACCTTAAAACCCACAATTGGTGGCCCTACCAAGCAACATTCGTATCCCGGGGCACAGGGGTTCATCGTGGGGAGCACCCAAGCCATGCATATGATTTGGGATGGGGTCAGGGCTGTGGATTATCTCTTGACCCGGAAAGAAGTGGATCCTGATCGCATTGGTATTACAGGAAGGTCTGGTGGGGGAACCCAATCCTCTTATATCGCCGCAGTGGACGAGCGGATATACGCCGCTGCACCTGAAAACTATATCACCAATTTTAGACGGCTGATGCTGACCCATGGTCCTCAGGATGCAGAACAAAACTTTATGAGGGGAATAAAAAAAGGACTGGACCATCCTGACCTTTTGCTGGTGCGTGCACCAAAGCCCAATATGATGATTACTACAAGTAGGGATATTTTTAATATTCAGGGGGCCAGGGAAACCGCCAGTGAGGTGCAGGGGGTCTATCAGGCCTATAGTGCAGAAAACAACTTTTTAATGGTAGAGGACGATATGGGCCATGGCTCTACCCTTAAAAACCGAGAAGCTATGTATGCCTTTTTTAATACCCACCTGAGCCACAAGGGTACGGTGAAAGACCAGGACATTGACACCCTTTCCAAAGAAGACCTACAAGTTACTGCCAAAGGACAGGTGCTCAGTTCCTATACCGATGCAAAACGGATTTTTGACCTGAACAAGGAACGACTAGAGCATCTGGACCCACAGATGGAGTTGGATTTGGCAAAAGTGAAGGAATTGGCAGGCTATCGGGCACCTGAGAAGGAGGCGGAGACATTTTTGGTAGGCTGGCATCAACGGGATGGTTATGTCATCGAAAAGCACCTGATGCAGGGGGAAGGGGGGTATTGGTTTCCCTTCTTGCTGTTTCGACCGGAACAGAAATCAGGTAAAGCCCTGCTTTACCTGGATCCAGAGGATAAGGCTTTGGATGCAGGAGTGGAAGGCCCTATGGATCAACTTGTCAAGGAGGGCCATATGGTATTAGCACCTGATTTGTTAAATATCGGGGAGATGGGAAAAAGTGATTTTAAGGGAGACGCCAACTTCGAAGGGTTTAGTTATAATCTTTGGTTCGGGGCCATGCTGATCGGGAGGAGTATTGTGGGTATACAGGCAGGCGATGTGAGCAGGTTGGTGGATAACCTCCACCACAAAGAAAAAATGGAAATGGTAGCTGGGCTGGGCAAAGGACAGATGTCTTCGGTTTTATTGCACGCTGCAAATTTTGATAAAAGGATTAAAAAAGTGGCATTTGTAGCACCCATGACCTCCTTTAAGTCTGTGGTGGAAGATTTTAATTATTCACCTATGGATGTTTCATTTACCGTAGCGGGCTCCTTGGGCAACTATGACTTGCCGCAGTTGATGGAAAATTTAAAGGAACGTAATCCTCTTGTTTTCGGAGAGGGTTCCCTAGTCAAGGAATTCCCAAGTCTGGAACCGGAACGCATAAAAGCGACAGGGTCCGAAGAAGCGGCAGATGTATCTTTGTTGGAATGGATGAGAGAATAGTATTTCGGCTATTTGACACCAAAAGTTGCTTTGAGCTATGATAGCTAGGATAATTAAAGCAAATTCCGCAAAATTTAAGGTGTGACTTTATGGTGCAGGTTAAATGGACAATCCAGGTATAAAAAAATACCCTATCCACCAAGTTCCTTCCTTCAAAAATAGGATTTTAAAACTGGTTTAGATACCGATACCTGAGGTAGTAGCTGTAATTCCATACTACCGAAATAACCTCCCTATCAAAACATTTGGGCAAGGCTATTGCTTAACTTGGTGTATATATCACTGTTTTTATGCAAAAGAAAGTTGCCATTGCAGGTGCCACCGGTTATATCGGTATGTGGTTTATAGATAGGTTTAAGGAAAAATACCATATCATTGGACTTAGCAGAAGGGAGGTAAAAGAAAACCCCATCCCCGAAACGGAGTGGAGAAAGGTGGAGCTGTATTCCATAAGTTCGACCACAGAAGCGCTCAAAGGAGTAGATTATGCCATCTATTTGGTACATTCTATGAGTGCCTCAACCCGGCTTAACCAGGGAAGCTTTGAGGACACTGACCTTATCCTGGCGGATAACTTTGCCAGGGCGGCGGAAGCCAACGGGGTGAAGCAAATCATTTACCTTGGGGGCATTATGCCCAAGGAGGGTGAACCCAAAGATTGGTCTAGGCATTTGAGAAGTAGGTTGGAGGTGGAGGAAACGCTAAGTAGCAGAACCCCCAACCTCACCGCTCTTCGGGCAAGCATCATTGTGGGTCCTGGGGGCTCTTCCTTTGACATGATGAAAAACCTGGTCAGGAAACTACCGGTTATGATTTGTCCAAAATGGACAGAATCAGAAACACAGCCCATCTCCCTAAAGGATACCCTTACCATAATAGATTCTTGTCTAGGCAATGAAAAAGTGTACGGCAAAGCCATTGAAATTGGGAATCCGCAAGTAATGACCTACAAAGAAATGCTGATTCAAACGGCCGAGGTCATGGGAAAGAAGAGGTATATTTTTTCTGTCCCGTTTTTTTCTCCGGGCTTGTCCAAATTATGGGTGGGTTTTTTTGGAGAAAGCCCCACCCAACTGGTGTCCCCTTTGATAGAAAGCCTGAAACATACCATGACCGTTTCCGAGAAGCTGGCATTCAAGGAAAAGGACCTCAACTACCAAACCTATCAAGAGGCTGCCAAGATAGCGTTGGAGGAAACTGATCAGCCCAAAATGCCCACTTTCAACCCCTCTGAAAAGGAAAAGAACACCGTTAGAAGCCTACAACGGTTACCCAATCACCAGAGAAGGTCAGCACCTTGGGTGGCAAATAGGTATAAAGTATGGCTCCCCACCTTTTTCCGTTTTTTTCTCCACGCCAAGGAAAATGAATTGGGCACGGTGAGTGTTTTTCTATGGAAAACCAAGCGGCCAATGTTACAACTGACCTTGGAACCTTCACGTAGTGATGAAAAACGTCAACTGTTTTATATCAGCGGAGGATGGTTGGTAGGCAGGGTGGATTACGGGTGGCTGGAATTTCGTTCGGTACTTCAAGGTAAGTACATGATTTCGGCCATCCATGAGTTTGTCCCTAAGATCCCTTGGTTTATCTATGTAAACACCCAGGCAAGGTTACACCTGTGGGTGATGAACCGATTCGGGAAATACCTGAAAAAATATGAAGGGTGAAGGGCATCTAGCGCTACACTGGTAAAGAGGGATTCCAGAAAGTGTAAAACCTTCCGCCTGGTGACTATTAAAACTTTATAAAGAGGAATTGGCGGATCGAGTAATGGTAGTTCCTTTTAGGCTTTATTGATTTTTTAAAGAAAAAGCCCATATGGGAAGATGCCATATGGACTTAGATCATTTTGGTTTATATCTTTACCCAGGATTACCTAAGCAAATTCAAGGGAAAACGATCTTCCTGACCTATATCCCTGCTTAAGGATATTACCTCACTAACTGCCACTTTGTTCCAATGAATGTGAAGGTGCTTTCTCACCACGTCTTTATCTCCCCTAATTAAATTTAAGGAATAAGCACCAGGTTTAAGGCGGTTGAAATCAACCAACACATGATTCTGACCAGTGTTTTTCACCTTGAATTCATACACTAATCTATCAATATCATCCCTTACCCTTACGGTTATTTCCCTATCCATAGGAAGGGTACTCACATCAAGTTTTGCATATTTCCCTTTTTTTTCCACAGGCAACAACAAGTTATTGGGATTGTTGGAAGAGGCGTTCGCAAGGTTAAATAATGCAACAACCATAATTAGTGTCAACAACAATGAAGCGAATTTTTCAAGTAGCGTTTTCATGATTCAAAATAGTTAGATGGTAAAATTTGAAGACTAACAGTAATAATAACGGTATAAAAAGTAAAAGGTTTTATTAATTAGTAAAGTATATTAAAAAAATGTATTATACTTATTTAGTTAGTAATACTTACTTTTAGAAAGTACTATTACATCATGTTAGCCTCTGAGTGGGAAAATGAACTTTAAGTGGAACTCATTTGATATGGTGGTACAAAAGAATCGTATTGTTCTTTTGATGGAAATTGAGGTTTAAGATGGTTAGCCAAATTCTGAAGATGGCCTTTCCCCTATCACTATTTGTCTTCTTACGAATGCGGAGTCACCACCTCAACAGGGACCTTCAGGTAGTTGGCGATTTTCACTAAGGTGTGGGCATGGTGTCCCACACCCAAGGCAAAATGATGGGTGGGGCCAGCTTTTACCCAATTTTGAAGGAAGCTTCTTATATCAGGTTTAAAGTATCCCCGGGTATTGGTGTTACCGGTGGCAGGTATGGGACCCGCCACGGATTCTCCTTCTGCAATCACAAACTTGAATTTCCCTTCGTAGGTGCTTCCAATACTTAATATAGTGATGGGCCCTTCTTTGATTTTGAATTCTACCCCCGCACCAAATCCGGGTTTTCCATGGTATTTTTTCAGGCTTCTCAAAATAGGCCTACCTTCTGCGATGGCGATATTATGTGGCCCATCGTGGCCGACCAAGACAAACCCTTCAAGAAAATCCACTGGATGCAGTTCGGCAAAGCTTCCCCCAATTCCCAACCTGTCCATGATCATCATGGCAACGCAGGTCTTCAAATCCGACTCCCCACACATGGGGAAGCCCGTAGCTGTAAGCAGTGAATTTCCCACTGCCAGGTTGGACATTACCTGTTCGGTAACAGTTCCCGGCTGCCCTTCATAATAATATGCCAGGCCATCCAAATTCCTTTCAGACACAAACTTTTTCAACCCCGCAGCTACCTTTGCGGCAGTTTCCAAGTCAGCATCCCTCAATTTTTCTGAAATGGGGTCAGACACGGGGTCAGGGGTATCAAAAAATTTCAATATCAGGGACTTATAGTGTTGAACTTCTTGAGGGGGAACATCCTGGAAAGGTCTTACAATTTCATGGGCTTCACATTGTACCACATGTGCACCAAAAAAACTGGTAAGCATGGTGGCATCGGTATGCATATCCAGCATTGCTTCTATAGGATGGCCAATATGGCCAATCCTTGCCTTTTTTAAGGTACTTAATACCGCTGCAATCCGACAATACTCGGCAATTGACTTGTCGGATTCGGGGTCATCGTGTAAGGTACCTATGATCATTTCAGGCATAGGCTTACCCATTCTCACTGCCACGCCGGCAAACTCTGGAAGACTGCAAATATCATCATTATAGAGTTGCATGTACGTAGAGGCCCGCTGGTAATCCATGGCCTTGTCCGGCTGCAAAGCCACAAGGACTATTGGGATTTCCAGGCTTTTCACCAAGACCCCAAAGGTACTGGAAGTGGCATAGGTAAGCATATCACAAAACACCAAGTCCAAATTGGCCGCTAACAGTTTTGGTAAAAGGGCATAGGCTTTTTCCGCACTGTCCACCATGCCAAAATCCAATAGTTCTACATCAGATTGGTTTACTTTCTTTACGAACTCTTCCTGTTTGGCCAAAAGATCTTCCAGAAGGCCCTCGAATTGGTTCCAATATTTGAAATAACCCACGCCAAATACCCCTATCCTAGGGCGGGTGGTAGTTAAGCGCTTTAACTGGGGAACTCCGTTTTTTTCTTGTGCGTATTCCATAATCTTAGGTTTTGAATGCTATGGGTTTGATTTGAGGTATGAGGGTAAGCAAAAGTACAAATGCCAGAGGATAAAGTAATCCTGAGGCAATCCATAAGGGGGTATAGCTATATTGGGAGACAATTAGGCCTATAAGCGGATTTATGATCAAAGCCGACAGGGTACCAGCCGTTCCGGATAGTCCCACCACGGTGGAAGTGGCCCTTTCCCCATACATGTCTGAGATAGCCGTGATATAATTGGTGATCCAGAAACCATGGGCAAGCATCAGCAAAGCCATTAGAGCAATCCCTACGGATACGGCATCTATGATATCAATAAGGGGGCAGAACATGGTCAAAACTGCTGCCACCCCCATCACCCATTTTCTCGCGTGGTCCAGTGGAAGTCCTTTGCGGATCAAAAGTCCCGACAAATAGCCCCCCAGGATATTGGAAACTCCCAATGCAAAGAATGGAATCCAAAAGATATCACCAATCAATTCAAAACTCACCTTTTTTTCTTCATTGAGGTATTTTGGGATCCAAAACATCATGAAGTAGAACACCGGGTCAAGCACGAAGCGAATGGCTACAAATGTCCAGGTGGCTTTTAACCGAAAAAGCTCCCTAAAAGCTGCGGGCTTTACCCTTATTCCTATGGTTGGTGGTTTTAGGTCGTAGTTTCTTTTAGGAAATAGCAGCCAGACGCCTACCCAAATCAATCCCAGAAAACCGGGAATGATAAACCCACTTCTCCACCCATACATATTGGTAAGCCAAATGGTGAGCGGCGGTGCCACTACTGCACCTACGGCTGCTCCCCCTATGGCGATACCATTGGCAAATGCACGTTCTTTTTTATCGAACCACTCGTACACACTTTTGGCAGCTCCAGGAAAGCAGGCTCCTTCCCCCATACCCAACAAAAACCTAAATCCCACAAGGTGATGGAAACTGTTGGCAAGGCCATGCAAGGCATTGGCCACAGACCAAACTCCAACTGCCAAGGCCAGTCCCAGTCTACCACCTACAAGGTCTATCAGTCTACCTCCCAAGGTGAACATGAGCCCATAGCTAATCAAAAAGGCTGTGTTTAACCAACCATATTGGATATCACTGAAATGGAATTCCTCCTGGATTTTGATGATGGCAATGGACAAAACCTGCCTGTCCAAAAAATTGAGACCCGTGGCCAAAAAAAGCATTCCTACCACCCACCATCTCCAATCTTTCCCAGTTTTCACCATATCAGTTTGGCCTAAGTTCATGTAAGGGGCTAAGAGAGACAGGCCCTAATAGGCCTGAGGCCACTAAGGGAATGGTCTCCCAAGCTTCACCTCTCACCCTAACGATGTTGGTCTCCGTATAGGAGTTGCCTTCTTTATGGTCTCCGATGATACGATTGGCCCAGACGTTGGCCACCTTTACGGTAAGTTTATTTTCACCCTCCACTAAAATTTCACTCACTTCAAAGGTGTGGGGATAGGTCCAGGTAATTCCAAGGTTTTGGCCATTTAACCAAACCTCTGCCACTTTTTCCACCTCACCTAGGTCTAACAGGATACGTTTGCCCTTTTCAAGGCTATGCAAGTCTGGATAGGTAAAACTTTTGTCATAGGTCGCGATGCCTGAAAAATACTTGATTCCAGGATCATCATTTTCCGTCCAAGAAGTTAAACGGGGCAGGCTTACCTTTTTGGGGGCACCAAGTCCTTCCGGAAATGTCAATTCCCAGTCTCCCTCTTCAAGTTGAAACGGGTTAGTACTTTTGGTAAAAGCGACTGTTTGGCCTTCATTATGAAAGCTAACTTCTTGCTCGCTTTCTATGAGGAGGCCTTGCGGGTTGTACTGAAAAAATGGAATGTCATCTGCATGGGTTTCCATTGTTTTAAAAGTAGGGCCTTGAGGATTCCCGTTTGAAAAAACGATAAAAAAGGATTGAAAGGGCGCGAAAGAAAGCGGAATGGTAGTAACTTCCCCTTGGATATTGAAAACCGGTAAGGGGCAAAATTCCCCGGAAACCGGATCCCAAAGCTGAGGACTTAGGCCGGATTGCCGGAAATCACAAAGTTGGGTGGTAGGGTAGTCAGAGCTGTTTCTCAAAAAATAATAATGCACATCTTCCTTTGCCTTATGAATAAAGTCTATCAATGGTTTATCCGCACTGTTTTTTGAAAGGGATTGTGAGGTAAAATCAGGTTTTATGGCCAATGCCTGCAGTACTTGCTGGGGATAAACTCCTGCCAAGATCTTTTTTTGTTCAATGGCGGAATGAATTTCTTCCGTTCCTATTTTCAACCAATTCTCCTCCATCTGTTCAAGCATTTCTTTTTCGGATAAAGTGGAAATTCCCAGTCCTGCTTTGCCCACTGGTTTTTCACCCACAATGATCCCTCCTAGCTCCCTTAATTCCAGCAATTTCTCCCAGACCTTTGGGTTCATCCGTTCTTCCGGGTGAAGGGCCAACAGCCTGTAAGTTCCTACCCCTGGTATATGGATTTTTCCATCTACACAGGTTACCTCATCCAGCAGGATTTCAGTATTAACCACTTCGTAGTCATAGCCTATTCCTGCGGTAAAATCCACGTTTTTTGGGCGCACTATGTTGGGAGCCCGGTCTCCATGGTAGTAGAGCACATCTGCTTGAAAACGTCCTTGTTGCATCATGTAAGAGACACGTCCGAGGTATTCCATAAAGGGCTTGGCCATGGGCCACCAAACCCTTTTGTCATGGATATGCGTTCCGGCGTGATAGGCAATACCGGGGTTTCCAAACCTGCTTGGATTATGGCTGGACCCATGAAAGACTACCTTACTCATGCCTTCACAAAATGCCCTGTCTCCAACGGACTTGATATCACCGGGGCCCTCTTCCCAATGGTGAAAACTAGTAAAAGCTTCCATCTCCACGGGTTGCCTTCTATAGATGTTACCAGCGGCACCCGGGCCTTTTACCACTCGTAGCAGGTCAATACTGTCTTCATCATACCTATGGTGCTTGTACCAAAATTCCCCTCTAGGAACATCAAGGGCTCCCAATGCTCCCAAAGCTTCCACGGGAACATTGTGCAGTGGGGGGCCCGGCCCACCGGATTCGGAAATGAGGCGCAGGCCATGTTGGTTGGCAATCTCACTTCCTTTTTTGTAGTGGTTGTTAATGATAAGATCAGAAAGGGTGTTACGGTAATCATGAAGAAATCCGGAGGCCAAGCTAGAAGCCCCATATTGATCTTCATGAAGTATTGGCAGAAACTTGAGCATGGAATAGCCATAGGAATCCTCGAATGCCTGTGGGAGTTTGGGGGTCCATACAAATCCCGTTGCTTCATAGCTGGCCAGATAAAAATAGGTCAACGCACTTTGTTTCAAATCTCCTAAACGCTGGGTCAATTTGTCCACAAAATGTCCGAAATGAAAAACAGTTGCCTTCTCGTCGAAATGATCAATGATGAGTCCGTCAGAATTTGGGCTGGGTAACTTCAGACGCTCCGCTGAGTTACTGCAAACGTACCTGTACACGTCCCATTTTCCCGCCGGAAACTCCCAGTTTAGTTTGCCGTCTGCTAGGTGTTGATTTAAAAGATGGATGTTGGCCGTATCCAGTTGGGTTTTTTCTCCGGAGGGTATGGCCAAAACAGCCACTTCCTGGATGAATTTTGGAGTACCGTCTGCCTTATACAGGTTTTGTTGCACACTGGTGAGCTGCTTACTGCTGCTGTTGGGAAAATCGGGCATGGGCAATGCTATTTCCCCATTATGAGGTCCTTGGATTGTAGTCTTGGAGAAAAACAAAGATTTAGCGGCATGTTCAGGGCCAATCCAGCTTCCTCCCGCATTCCAGCTACTTGCAAGGTTAAGGCCTATTTCCATTTCCAGTTTTTGGGCTTCGTCTATCGCAAATGCGATATCATCCAGGGATGCCTTGCTCATAAATGCGGGGCCGGGGAGTACCATGCCACCGGGATTGCTGTATGCGGTAGTCCCTATCTCAAAGATATCCAAGCCACTGATTCCCATTGCCTGCATGGCATTCAGCTCCTGCTTCAGACGCAAGGTGTCGGCATATCCATTGAGCCACCACCAATAAGCTTTTGGTCTAGCTTCTGGTGGAGGGCTACTAAACCCTTCCTTTAGCGAGTCGAGGTTTTTGGACTCAGGGACAATTTCGGATTCGCAGGCCGATACAATGAGGAGGATAGCCAAAAGATGTAATGGAGTAAAAACGCTTAGCGAGGTCTTAAAACAAATTCTACCTATGTTTTCCATCAGAAGGTTTCATATAAATTAATAAAATACCCGGAAGCTCCATGAGCTCCCCATCCATAGTCAATACCAAGATTAAGTCTTTTGGAAGGAAGTACCAAAAACCTCAACCCTGCGCCATATCCGAAATGAATGTGTCGGAACAGTGAGACATTTTCGTTCCTATTGCTGGCACTTGTAGCATTTAGGAAAATCACGCCACCTATAAAATCCTTGTTCCTTTGAAGAGGAAACCTCCATTCTATTTCGTTGTAAACCACATCTTCCCCCCTGAACCTTCCAAAAGTATAAGGGCGCCCCGACCGGTTGAACATGTCCCAACCCAGGGCTGGAAGAAAAAGGTAAGGTAGGTCCCCATGGGTGACAAACCATCCGTAGGACCAAAGCCCCAGAATATGCCTGGGCCGCTCAGGGTTCAGGGTAAAATATTTCCGGTATTCTGCCCATAGTTGGGAACTGTTGGTAGTGCTTCCCATAAATTGAGGCATAGGTCGAAAGGAGAGCCATGCAAACTCTCCCTTGTAGGTGTTTGCCACATTGTCCCGGCTATCGTACATGGCATTCAATGAAAAGCCCGATTGGACATACTGGTCTATGTTCATTCCTTTTTGATACTGGTAGTGGTGGTGGAAGGAATCTTTAATGGGATCGGCATCCAGGTCCAAGGCATCGTCCCATATATCAAACATTCGGTCGACCATAATGCCCATACCGTAAAAAAAACGGGTATTGGGAACACGTTTCAAAGCAGTACCGTAAAATCGAAACTGGCTGAAGTAGATCCTTTCTTCCTTGGGTTCCAATCTGCCCACGGCCTGGGCCCCCAAGGGATCCAGTGAAGCGATTCCCGATCCCAATCCAAATGTGGGCTGGTTGTTGTTGTTATATCTTATATCCGCAAGCAATGCCCAAGAATCATCCTTTAAGAAAAAATTAGACCGTAGTGAGGTGAAAAATTGGTTCTTCGTGGTAAATAAAACCATGCCAAGAGCCGTGGACATGCTGGTGGTTTCCGGGTTTCCGGTTGTCCAATTGAAGGAAGGAGACACCCCAAAAACCCATCCGGCGGTGGGGTTGGCAGAAAGAAAGGGCATAGGGAAAATGGAGACCTTTTTTTCCTTCTTTTTTTTCTCCTGGGCTCGGAGGTCAGAAAAGGAGCCTAGGAAAAAGCAAGAAATCAAAAATAAGTAAGTGAAAGCGGTTGTGCCTTTACTCATTTAGTTTGGGTTTTTGGGATGTATTGCGTTTAAGGTAAATAAAAATGCTTGGTAATAAAAGAAAAATGAGTACGAAAGAAAAACCAGGGTAAAAGGAGAACTTTATACCACTGGTCCTTAAATTGGGTATGATTTTTTTATATTTAGGCTTTTGGAAAATATCAAAATCCTAGACATCATGAATCGATTGAAGCGTATCTATTTAGTCCTAATCGGATTTTTGTTGGTGATCCTGTCACCACAACCTCTAAAAGCCCAGAACGGGCCATCTTTTACCATGGATAAAGGTACCAATATCAGTCATTGGCTGTCCCAAAGTCAGCGCAGGGGAGCTGAGAGAAGTGCTTTTTTCACCGAAAAAGATGTGCGCTATTTGGCGGGGCTGGGATTCGATCACATACGTATTCCAGTGGACGAAGAGCAGTTGTGGACGGAGGATGGAAAGAAAGTAAGAGAGGCATTTGCCCTTCTGCACAATGGCATCCAATGGAGCAGAAGAGCAGGTTTGAATGTGATCGTGGATCTGCATATCCTTCGTTCCCACCATTTCAATGAAGGGGAAAGGCCCCTATGGGTCGATCCACAGGAGCAGGAGCGTTTTCTTCAATGCTGGAAAGACCTGTCGGAAGAACTAAAAAAATATCCCAATGCCTTGGTAGCCTATGAATTAATGAATGAACCTGTGGCAGATGACCCGGAGGACTGGAATAAATTAATTGCCAAGGGGGTGGAGGTTATTCGTAAAAATGAACCTCAGCGAACAATTATAATTGGATCCAACCTTTGGAACAAGCCTCAAACCTTTGTGGACCTACGTGTCCCGGAGGATGACCCTAACTTTATCCTGAGTTTTCACATGTATGAACCAATGCTGATTACCCATTACAAAGCATCTTGGACCAAAACCAGGGATTTTGAAGGAGAAGTAAACTACCCAGGCACTATTGTATCAGAGGATGAAAGGAATAAACTTTCCGGGGAATTGGCACAGTTAGTCAGGGAGCAGGACCTATTTTACGACAAGGTGACCATAGAGCACCATTTTGGTAAGGCCATTGCCCGTGCGCAGGAACTCAACCTGCCTTTGCATTGCGGAGAATGGGGAGTATATCCCACCGTTTCGGACGAAATTAGGTTTGCCTGGTACAAAGATGTCCTTGAGGTTCTCCATAAATACGACATTGCCTGGTCCACCTGGGATTATAAGGGAGGATTTGGGATAATCCGTGGGGGAGAGGAAGACAAGGAACTGATTCAAATTTTGGTGGGAAAATAAGGAGTACCTGTTGGGCCCTGTACAAGTATGTTAATAGTTTTATTGAGATAGGTAAATCGACTTAACTTGGATGGAATAAAAAGTGGGAAAACTCCCAGAAAGGCAAACATGTTGGGACTCCTCCTGGGGCCACTTTTCTTTATTTTTATACTGGGCCTAGTCTGGTCAGGGATGGTTCCTGAGGAAAATTGGGTAAAGGTGGTGGCTGCCGCACTATGGATGATTATTTGGTGGGTAACCGAGGCAGTGCCTATTCCTGTAACTGCCTTATTACCTATGGTGCTTTTCCCTCTCTTGGGGGTGTTTGATATGAGGGAGGCCACTGCTCCATATTCTGATCCCATTATATATTTATTCATGGGGGGCTTTCTCATTGCTTTAGGAATGGAGCGGAATAAGCTCCATCTTCGCATAGCCTTAAACCTTATAAAGTTTACCGGAACCAACCCGGATGGGATTATCCTGGGTTTTTATATTTCTACTGCATTTCTGAGCATGTGGATCAGCAATACCGCCACAGCTGTGATGATGCTTCCCATCGCCATGTCTATCCTGCAATTGATCCAAAAGGGAAATCAGCAGCTCTCCAATCAGAAGAGTTTCCACAATTTTGCCTTCGCCTTGATGTTGGGCATTGCTTATGCGGCTAATATAGGAGGGGTGATTACCATAATAGGGACCCCTCCCAATGTGGTATTGGTGGGGTTTATGCAGCAATTTTACGATTATAGCCTGGATTTTAACCGTTGGCTTTTAATTGGCCTTCCCATTGGGGGGGTAATGCTGGCCATTATGTATTTGTTTTTGGTTAAGTTTCTATACCCCAGTCGACTGGGAAACATCGCTGGATCCGCCCAGGTGATCGAAGAGCAGCTTAAGCAATTGGGACCGGTTTCCCCCGCCGAAATCCGCACTAGTGCTATATTGATTTTCACGGCTTCATGTTGGATACTCAGGGAGCCCCTCAACGAACTTCTTCAAACCCGTCTGTTGAATGATACCATCATCGCCATGGTGGGTGGATTGTTGATGTTTGTGGTGCCTGCCAGGGATTTCAGGGGGAGAAAACTTCTGGATTGGAAGAGTACCGAACGCTTGCCCTGGGGCATCCTACTGCTTTTTGGTGGGGGAATGAGCCTTGCAAAGGGAATGGAGGCAGCAGGTATAATCCAGGCCATTGGAGCCTTTGTTGCGGAAAACCCCTATCTATCCACTGCATTTTTGTTGCTGGTTTTGATATTTATCATGCTTTTCCTTACCGAATTGATGAGTAATGTGGCACTGGTAACAATATTTGTGCCGGTGGTAATGGGTATTGCCGATGGGATAGGGGTGCCGGTGCTGAGTTTCGTCATTCCGGTGACCATGGCGAGCAGTTTTGCCTTTATGTTGCCCATATCCACCCCTCCCAATGCCATTCTTTTCTCGAGTGGGTTTATTCAAATTAAGGAAATGATGAAAGTGGGAATAGTACTGAATATTATTTCGGTTCTGTTACTATGGTTAGCTGCCTTTACGATTATTTCTTGGGTGTTTTGACGAAACTATCCGAATAAAATCAGGAATTAATAATCAGCAACTTTTTAAAAACCATCATCTATCCTCATATTTGCGGAAAGAACGGGAGGCTGTTTGTAAAGTTTCCCACAAAAAACAACTATCATTCATGTCTAATCAAAAAATTAAAATCACTTTACCGGACAACTCGGTAAGGGAATACGAAAAGGGTGTCACTGGCATGCAAATCGCTCTTGGTATCAGCGAAGGCTTGGCCAGAAACGTTTTGGCCGCCAAGGTCGACGGCCAGGTTTGGGATGCCCAAAGACCTATTGAAAAGGATGCCGAGGTTCAGTTGCTTACGTGGAATGACAAGGAAGGAAAGTCAGCGTTTTGGCATTCCTCTGCCCACGTGATGGCCGAGGCCTTAGAGGCTCTTTATCCTGGAGTGAAACTTGGCATTGGCCCTCCCATCGAAAATGGGTTTTACTATGATGTGGACTTCGGGGAAAAAACCCTGGAAGGAGCAGAGTTGGAGCGCATAGAGGCAAAGATGATGGAACTTGCCCGGCAAAAGAACGAGTTTGTTCGGAAGGACATTTCCAAGCCTGCTGCCTTGGAGTATTATAAGAAAAAAGGGGATGAATATAAACTGGATCTCCTAGAAGGCCTTGAGGATGGGGAAATCACCTTTTATGAGCAGGGTAATTTTGTGGACCTTTGCAGAGGCCCACATATTCCCCATACAGGAGCCATAAAGGCCGTCAAACTGTTGAACATTGCCGGGGCATATTGGCGGGGTGACGAAAAGAATAAAATGCTTACCCGGATTTACGGCATCACCTTTCCCAAAGCCAAGGAGCTTAAGGAGCACCTGGAAATGCTGGAGGAGGCGAAAAAGCGTGACCACCGCAAGTTGGGAAAGGAGCTTGAGCTTTTTACCTTTTCCGAAAAAGTGGGGATGGGACTGCCATTATGGCTTCCGAAAGGTACCTTGCTACGGGAAAGATTGGTGAATTTTTTAAAAAAGGAACAGGACCGGTCAGGTTATCAGCAAGTTATCACACCCCATATTGGGCATAAGGCACTATATGAGACTTCCGGTCACTATGAAAAATATGGAAAGGACAGTTTTCAGCCCATAACCACTCCCCACGAGGGTGAGAGTTTCCTTCTAAAGCCTATGAACTGTCCGCACCATTGTGAGATTTACAAGAGTAAGCCCAGGTCTTACAAGGACCTTCCGGTAAGGTATGCGGAATTTGGCACAGTGTACAGGTATGAGCAAAGCGGTGAATTACATGGACTGACCAGGGTCAGGGGTTTTACCCAAGACGATGCACATATATTTTGCAGGCAGGATCAGGTAAAAGAGGAGTTTATAAAGGTGATCGATTTGGTGTTGTATGTATTCAGGGCACTGGGGTTTGATCATTTTACTGCTCAGATTTCCCTAAGGGATCCGGGTAACAAAGAGAAGTACATCGGTGAGGACGCAGCTTGGGACAAGGCAGAGCAAGCTATTATTGAAGCCTCAGCCGAAAAAGGGATGAAAACCACCACAGTAACGGGAGAGGCGGCATTTTATGGGCCTAAGCTAGATTTCATGGTGAAGGATGCCCTTGGCAGAAGCTGGCAGTTGGGAACCATTCAGGTGGACTATCAGTTGCCTGATAGGTTTGAGTTGGAGTATGTAGGGGCGGATAACAAGCGCCACAGACCGGTGATGATTCACCGTGCCCCCTTCGGGTCCCTGGAAAGGTTTGTGGCTGTACTGATAGAGCACTGTGCAGGCAACTTTCCCTTATGGTTGGCACCTGAGCAGGTAATTATTCTCCCCATATCTGAAAAGTACCTAGATTACGCAGAGAATATCAAGGCTCGTTTGGATGAAGCAGGAATAAGCGGAGAAATTGACAACAGAGACGAAAAAATTGGCCGAAAAATCAGGGATGCTGAGGTGAAAAAGATTCCTTTCATGATTATTGCGGGAGAAAAGGAGCAAGAAGAAGGAAAGCTTTCGCTCCGCAAACATGGAGAAGGGGACATGGGAAGCTACACCATGGAAGACTTTGTGGCGTATTTTCAAGGAATTATCGCCTCATCTTTAGGAAAATAAAATAAACAGGAATAAATATCGGATTTTTAATAATTAAAAAATTATTCGATATTTGCACTTTCATAGAATCACACAATAATAAACATTTTGAGAGGAAAAAGATCTTACAGTCCGAGACAAGAGGAACCATATCGCGTAAATTCAAGGATCAGAGCCAGGGAGGTTAGGGTCGTTGGTGATGTTGTGGAAGGAGGTAATGCAGTAATGCCTACTGACAAAGCAGTAAAGCTAGCGGAGGAGAATGGCCTCGATCTCGTTGAAATTTCTCCTTCAGCAAGCCCTCCAGTTTGCAAGATCATTGATTATGCGAAGTTTAAATACGAGCAGAAAAAGAAGCAAAAGGAAATTAAGGCAAATGCTGCAAAAACAGTTGTGAAAGAAATCAGGTTTGGTCCAAACACGGACGATCATGATTTTGATTTTAAGCTGAAGCACGCGATCAACTTTCTGAAAGATGGTGCCAAGGTGAAAGCCTATGTGCATTTTGTGGGTAGAACCATCGTCTTCAAGGAAAGAGGAGAAATGTTGCTGCTGAAATTTGCGCAGGCACTTGAGGAATACGGTCAAGTGGAGCAACTGCCCAAGATGGAAGGCAAGCGAATGAACATCTTCGTATCGCCCAAGGCAGGCAAGAAGTAAGAAACAATTTCAACTAATTTATATAACGTAATGCCAAAAGTAAAAACAAAGTCAAGTGCCAAGAAGCGGTTTAAGCTTACCGGAACCGGCAAGATTCGAAGGAAACATGCTTTCAAAAGCCACATCCTGACCAAGAAATCCACCAAAAGGAAGAAAAACCTTACCAAAATGGGGGAAGTTCACAAGAGGGATGAAGGCAGAGTAAGGAACATGCTTTGGATCTAAATCCTCTAAAAAGTTAAGGTTAATCATTCACCAGATGCTTGGTAATAAAGTCCAATAGGCGCCAAGGGTCAAAAAATCAAAAAAAATGCCAAGATCAGTAAATGCTGTAGCTTCAAGAGCTAGAAGAAAAAAAGTCCTCAAAGCCACCAAAGGTTATTTTGGAAGAGGAAAAAATGTATGGACAGTGGCCAAAAACAAATATGAAAAAGGCCTTCAATACGCATACAGAGATAGAAAAGCCAAAAAAAGGGAATTCAGGAAATTGTGGATTCAAAGGATTAATGCCGGTGCAAGACTGCATGGCTTGTCCTATTCAAATTTGATGGGCCTTTTGAAAAAGGCGGAAATAGAATTAAACAGGAAGGTATTGGCAGACTTGGCCATGAACCACCCTGAGGCATTCAAAGCTGTAGTTGAAAAAGTTAAATAGGTTTTTCGCCTAATATACCATCAAAACCCTCTTCGGAGGGTTTTTTTATTTTTTTGTCAAAAAAATCTTTTATCAAAAATTTGTTTATATTAACGAAAACATTTGGTTTTTATCTTAGATTAAGGTTAATTAAAAACCAAGATACCAGTTCACATGAAGGACCTTTTCCAGGTTTTGGACTACGTAAACACCCTTAATTTGGAACAAGGTGATATGGAGTTAGTTCTTTGTAAGAAAAAGGGGATGGAGGGGCAAAAAAAAACCCCAGAACTGGGGTCATGTAGCGAGGAGGGGAATTGAACCCCTGACCTCAGGGTTATGAATCCTGCGCTCTAACCATCTGAGCTACCTCGCCGATTGGGAATGCAAATATGGGTGGTTCATCCAGAATTTCCAAACGTGGGTATTAAAAATTGATACTTTTTACAAATCCAAAATAAACTGCTATGGGTAAATTAAAATTTGTTTCTGATTACCAGATAAATACCTCTAGGAAGATCATTTATCCTTATCTGAGTACGGCCAGTGGACTCTCGCAGTGGTTTGCTGACGATGTTGTCATCAATGAGGATAAGGTATACAATTTCATCTACGATGGGGAAAACCATTTTGCCCGACCCACCATCATGCGAACCAACCGACATGTGAAGTTCGAGTTCCTTGAGCCTGAAGAAGGGGAGGAAAACGGAGTGGACCATTCCTTTATCGAATTTAAGCTAGAGGAAAATGAGCTTACGCAAACTTTTTATTTGCGTGTAATTGAGTATGGTGACTCCTTCGACGAACAGGAGCAGAATTCCATATGGGAAGGGTTGATCAACAACCTCAAGGAAATCATTGGCGGATAAAATTTGTTAAAATTATTGGTTTTGACATAATATCCTGACCTTTGCCTCGTCTTTGCGTACAGGTAGAGGAGTGCGTTGCCAGAATGAAAAAATTAGATAAACTTATCCTAGGTACTTTTCTAGGTCCTTTCTTGCTCACTTTCATCGTGGTGGATTTTATCCTCCTCACGGTAAATATGCTCAAATATTTTGACGAGATATTTGGGAAAGACCTTCCTTTCATGGTTTACATGGAGTTGATAGGGTACTTTGTCATTAGTATTTCCCCTATGGCCTTACCTCTGGCAGTTTTGCTGTCATCCCTGATGACCTTCGGGAACTTGGGGGAACACTTTGAACTCACAGCCATTAAAAGCAGTGGTATTTCACTGATCAGGGCCTTGCTTCCTATTGGGGTATTTGTGGTTTTTCTTACCTTCCTAGCATTTTATTCCAACAATTACCTGGTTCCACGGGTGAACTTGAAAACTTTTAGCCTGCTCTATGATATCAGGATGAAGTCGCCCGCCCTAGACATCAAGGAAGGAGTTTTTTATAATGGCATCCCCAATTACAGCATCAAGGTCAACAAAAAACTGGATGAGGTGAGGCTTAGGGACGTGCTGATCTACGACCACACCAAGGGGCAGGGGAACATACACATCATTTTGGCGGATTCAGGGCGTATGGAGCCTTTTTTCAATGACCGCTACATGCAGCTTACTCTTTATAATGGGTACAGTTACCAAGAAGGTGGAGGGCAGAGAGGGGTTAGGGAAAAGCCTGTTACGTTTGACCGCACCAAGTTCTCCACCAATAAAATGGTTTTTAGTCTGGACGCTTTTGAAATGAACCGAACCCCTGAGGACCTATGGTCAAACAACCGCTCCATCAAAAACATAAGTGAAATTAAGCTGGACTTGGACTCCATGGACAGAGAGCATAATCAGTGGCTTTTTGTGAACTATGCAAATACGGAAGCCTCCTACCCCTATTTTGGAAAAGTACGGAAGCTAACCCCCCCTAGGGATATAATGGTGAAAAAACAAAGAGCCGACTCCCTGAGAAACCTAAAGTACCTGGAAGAAAATCAGGCTATTTTGGAAGAAAACATGAAAAACCGACCCCAAACCAAAGAGGAAGAAAGGGCAAGTGCTTCAGACCAACAAGCCTCAAATTCGGATAGACAGGGAAATGCAGGAGAGGAGATTGCTGTGGAGGAGATTACCGAGGAACAACTAGTGGATACCCTTGTGGCGGAGGCCGGAGGTATTAGTGCCAAGGATTCCGTACAGGCCATGGTAGACACCATGGAGCAGGTGCCACTACCTTCCATGCAGGCCAATAGTCCAGGTATTACACCTATCCAAATGGAGCAACTTGCCAAAGTCACAGAGGAAGAAAAGGCAAAACTGGATTCTTTGCGGGGCACACAGCGATATCAAATTTCTGCGGCCTCCGGAGCTTTGACGAATGCCAGGAACATCAAGAACAACTTCAGCACCAACAAAACCAGGATTGACAATCTGGTGAGAGAGTACAGGAGATTTCAGATTTCCATGTATCAAAAATACACCCAAGCTATCGCCTGTTTTGTGATGTTCCTGATAGGGGCTCCACTGGGTGCCATTATCAAAAAAGGTGGACTTGGTATGCCCGTTTTGGTGTCCATAATCTTTTTCATCCTTTACTACATGCTCACCATCACTGGTGAAAAATGGGCAAAGGAAGGGTTGGCAGACCCACTTTTTGGCACCAGTTTTTCCATTCTCATGCTGTTGCCCTTTGGGTTGTTTTTCCTGAAGCAGGCTAGAAAAGACGCCAGGCTATTTGAACCTGACTTTTATGTTGGCCTATTTGAGAAGGTGAAGGCGATGATACCTGAGATCCGGCTACGTAAAAAGTTGAAAGAGGAAGTTTTATGATTTAAATAAAATTCGCTACCTTTGCGTCTGGTTTATTTAAAAATCAGTTTTAATTTAGCTAAGCATGTATTTAACAAAAGACAAGAAAGAAGAATTGTTTAAGAATCATGGTCGGTTAAAAGCTGAAAACGATACGGGGTCACCAGAATCCCAGATTGCCCTGTTCACTTACAGGATTCAGCACCTTACCGAGCATTTGAAAACCAACAAGAAAGACCACTCCTCGAGAATGGGGTTGTTGAAGTTGGTAGGAAAACGAAGAAGTTTATTGAATTACCTGGTGAAGAAAGACATTGAAAGGTATAGATCAATAATTTCCGAACTAGGGATTCGAAAATAATACGAAGTGTTTCGTGAGGTTCCTCTTTTTGGGGAACCTTACTTTTTTATTTAGTCCTTTATTAAGCCTTACTTTTACAACTATTCACATATCAGAATCATTAGATTTTATGTTACCAAACGTTATTTCAAAAACTATCACCCTGTTGGATGGTAGAGAAATTGTAATTGAGACAGGTGCCCTGGCCAAACAAGCCGACGGCGCAGTGGTGGTCAAAATGGGTAAAGCCATGTTACTTGCCACGGTGGTCACAAAAAAAGAAGCAGGTGAAGGAGTGGATTTTCTTCCCCTTTCTGTGGACTACCAAGAAAAATTTGCTGCTTCGGGAAAAATCCCAGGCGGCTTTTTAAAGCGGGAAGGAAGGCTTTCCGATTACGAAATATTGATCAGCAGGATGGTGGACAGAGCCATAAGGCCTATTTTTCCTGATGATTACCACGCAGACAGCAATATCACTATCAACCTAATTTCTTCAGACGATGATGTGCTTCCAGATTGCTTGGCCGGGCTTGCTGCATCCGCTGCCTTGGCAGTTTCGGATATCCCGTTTAACGGCCCAATTTCGGAAGTAAGAGTTGCAAAGGTGGACGGTGAACTTCTTATCAACCCCACCCCTACACAACTTGCCAAAGCCAGGATGGAATTTATCGTGGCCGGATCCGAA
The DNA here is from genome assembly GCF_003347495.1 of Pleomorphovibrio marinus. GTDB lineage: Bacteria > Bacteroidota > Bacteroidia > Cytophagales > Cyclobacteriaceae > Pleomorphovibrio > Pleomorphovibrio marinus. The sequence goes on along the minus strand of NZ_QCXY01000004.1, from coordinate 393,855 downwards.
GAGTTTATTCTTATGGTAGAAGGGGAAGGGGACGAAATTTCGGAAGACGAAATGGTGGAAGCCCTTCAATTTGCCCATGAAGAAATCAAGCGGCACTGCCAGGTGCAGAAGGAACTCACCAAAGCTGTGGGTAAAGAGACAAAGAGGGAATACTCCCATGAGAGTCATGATGAAGGCCTGTTCGACAAAATGAAGGGGGAACTTTATGACAAAATATATGAGGTAGTAAGTCGGCAAATCCCCAACAAAAACGAGAGATCTGAGCTCACCAAAGCCATTAAGGAAGATTTTGTCGAAAGTCTTGGAGAGGAACATGAATACGATGAGTTTTTGATTAACCAATACTTTGGGAAGATCCACAAGGATGCGGCGAGGAATTTCACGCTCAATGAGAAAAAACGTCTAGACGGAAGGAACCCAAATGAAATCAGGCCTATATGGTCTGCTGTGGACTACCTTCCATCGGCGCATGGTTCTGCGGTATTCACCCGTGGTGAAACCCAGGCACTTACTACATGTACCCTTGGCACCAAATTGGATGAACAAATGGTGGATGGGGCAGTACACTCCGGATTCAACAAGTTTTACCTTCACTATAACTTCCCCGGCTTTTCCACAGGAGAGGTGAAGTTTGCAAGAGGACCTGGAAGGAGGGAAGTGGGGCATGGTAACTTGGCCATGAGAGCCTTGAAAAAAGTCCTTCCCCCGGAATCGGAGAACCCTTACACCATCCGGGTGGTTTCAGATATTTTGGAATCCAACGGTTCTTCATCCATGGCCACTGTATGTGCTGGGTCATTGGCTCTTATGGACGCGGGAATTCCTATCAAAGCACCCGTTACCGGGATTGCCATGGGAATGATCTCGGATGCAAAAACTGGAAACTACACCATACTCTCGGATATTTTAGGAGATGAGGATCATCTTGGTGACATGGATTTCAAAGTTACTGGCACGGAAAAGGGAATTACAGCCTGCCAAATGGACTTGAAAGTGGAGGGTCTGGATTACAGTGTGCTGAAGGAGGCCCTTTATCAAGCCAAGGAAGGAAGGTTACATATTTTGGAGGAAATTTCCAAAACGCTTTCCGCGCCCAAGCCTGATTACAAACCACATGCCCCAAGGTCCAAGAACATGGAGATACCTAAGGAACTGATTGGAGCCGTGATAGGGCCAGGTGGTAAGGTGATTCAAGAGATTCAAAAAGACACTGGAGCTACCATTATTATAGAGGAAGTGGATAACGTTGGTAAGATTAATTTCTTCGCAAACAACCAAGAAGCAATGGATGGTGCCATACAAAGGGTGAAGGCAATAGTAGCCCAACCTGAGATTGGCGAAGTATATACAGGGAAAGTTAAAAATATTATGCCCTTTGGTGCGTTTGTAGAGTTCATGCCAGGAAAGGACGGATTGCTTCACATTTCCGAAATCAAATGGGAGCGTCTGGAAACTATGGATGGTGTGTTGGAATCCGGTGAGGAAATCCAGGTGAAACTGATAGACGTGGACAAAAAGACAGGTAAGTTTAAACTTTCAAGGAAAGTTTTACTGCCCAAGACGGAAAAATCACCAAAAAAATCCTAAAAGAGGTTCAATCTTTATCCATATTTTGAACTAATCTTTGGATTGCATCTGTTATACTTGCGTTAAAAAAATAAGATACTTGAATGAGGCAGCTCAAAATTAGCAAACAGATTACCAACAGGGAAAGCCAATCCCTGGACAAATACCTACAGGAAATTGGCAAAGTGGATCTTCTTACGGCCGACGAGGAAGTTGTATTGGCCAAGCGAATCAGAGAAGGAGATCAACTTGCCTTGGAAAAGCTTACCAAAGCTAACCTGAGGTTTGTGGTTTCTGTTGCCAAACAGTATCAAAACCAGGGTCTTTCCTTGGGAGATTTGATCAATGAAGGTAACTTGGGGTTGATTAAGGCAGCTCAAAGGTTTGATGAAACCCGGGGCTTTAAATTTATATCTTACGCCGTGTGGTGGATCAGGCAATCTATCCTTCAGGCTTTGGCGGAGCAGTCTCGGATTGTGAGGCTTCCCCTGAACAGGGTCGGTTCACTCAATAAGATAAGCAAGACTTTCTCCGAGCTTGAGCAGAAGTTTGAAAGGGAGCCTTCTCCAGAGGAACTGGCTGAAGTTCTGGAAGTAACCCCTGGAGAGGTGGTGGATACCATGAAAATTTCCGGAAGGCACGTTTCCATGGATGCCCCTTTCGTTCAAGGAGAGGAAAACAGCTTGCTCGACGTACTTGAAAATGATGGTGAGATAAAACCCGATGATGGGCTGATGAACGACTCCTTGAGAAAGGAAGTTCAGCGTGCACTTTCTACCCTTACACAAAGGGAGGCCGATGTGATCACCTTGTATTTTGGCCTTAACGGAGAACACGCAATGACCTTGGAGGAAATTGGAGAAAAGTTCAACCTCACCAGAGAAAGAGTTCGTCAGATCAAAGAGAAAGCAATTCGCAGGTTAAGGCACACCTCTAGAAGCAAAACCTTGAAGCCTTATTTGGGTTAGCATTTCTAAATTATTTGTAAATAACATAAGAGGGGTAGAGGTACCCCTCTTTTTGTAAAAGGGAGGCCCAAAAAGTTGAATGGGGCTACCTTCGATTGGTTATTTGGATACTCTTATTACTAAACTTTACATTCATGAGCGATAAGACCGAAAAGGTAAAGGTATTGATTATAGGCTCCGGGCCGGCAGGATATACAGCAGCCATATATGCGGCAAGAGCCGGCCTCAATCCCGTTTTATATACAGGTTCCCAGCCTGGAGGACAGTTGACCATCACCAATGATGTGGAAAATTACCCCGGATACCCCGATGGGGTAATGGGTCCCCAAATGATGGAGGATTTTAGAAAACAAGCAGAGCGTTTCGGTACTCAGGTGAGATATGGTCTGGTGACAAAGGTTGATTTTAGCCAAGAAGGTATCCACAAGGCAATAGTTGACGAAAGCAATGAAATCCTAGCGGACACTGTAATCATCAGCACAGGTGCATCTGCAAAATGGCTGGGGTTGGAAAGTGAGACGAGACTAAACGGTAAGGGAGTTTCGGCCTGTGCAGTTTGTGATGGGTTCTTTTTCAGGGGACAAGAAGTGGCCATCGTCGGTGGTGGGGACACTGCATGTGAGGAAGCCTCCTATCTGGCCAATATATGCAGTAGGGTTTACATGATCGTGAGGAGGGATGAGCTGAGGGCTTCGCAGATCATGCAGAAGCGCGTCATGAACAACAGCAAGATAGAAATCCTCTGGAACCACGAAACCCAGGAGGTGCTAGGAGAGGAAGAGGTATCTGGAGTCAGGATTGAAAACAACAAAACAGGTACTGTAAAAGACCTTTCTGTGGGAGGGTTTTTTGTGGCCATAGGTCATCAACCAAATACCGAAATCTTCAAGGGTATCCTAGATATGGATGAAAACGGATATATAATTACCCAAAAAGGGACCACAAAAACCAATGTTCCCGGGGTTTTCGCCTCTGGGGATGCCCAGGATCACGTGTACAGGCAGGCAGTCACCGCTGCTGGCACGGGATGCATGGCTGCATTAGAAGCAGAAAGATATTTGGCCACTAAGGAGCTTACCTAAGAAAGGCCATGGTCCTGCTAGGGCTTATCCGTAAAGGTTTATTGATCGGACTTGTATTGGCAAGTTTCGAGGCGTTCGCCCAGGTTCCAAATCCTGTCATAAATGAAAATGAGCAGGTGATAATCCGCTCTCCTGACCATTTGGTTTCGGGGCCCTTCCAGGACCCCAGTTTCTTGAACAAGCTTAGAAAGCAAACAGATGCCTATCTTTTTGAGCCGGTAGATCTGAAGAAGAAATTGGGTATACTCGATGAGGCACCACTGGTAAATGAATGGGTACCTACCAGACAGATGGTGCAGGTATCCGAGAAAATACGGATAGACAGTATTTGGGTTACCGCTCACGAATATTTCTCCTTGTGGGACAGTTGGAAGATCGATATTTACGAGTTTGACCCAATGCAGTTAAGGGATACAATTTCCCTAAAGCTTTATGAGGTAAGGGCACCCGGGGGGTGGAGCCTTCCGTTGCCTAAAAGGGAGGTGAGTTCGAAATTTGGCAGAAGGGGATACCGCTGGCACCATGGCGTGGATCTTCGGTTGAACCAGGGCGAACCGGTATATTGCGTTTTTGATGGAATTGTAAGGGTCAAATCCTTTGACAGGTACGGATATGGTCACTTTGTCTTGGTGCGCCACCTCAATGGTCTCGAAACCCTATATGGGCACTTGTCCAAAACAGAGGTGGAAGTTGGCCAGGAGCTCACCGCAGGCAGCATAATAGGCTTTGGAGGCAATACCGGAAGGAGTACAGGGCCACACTTGCATTTTGAGGTAAGATACCACGGGGTGAGTTTGGATCCGGAGGAGGTGTTTGATTTTGATGCAGGCAAACCGAAGAGCCCAACATTTAGGCTCCATGCTCAGCACTTTGCCCATTTGAAAGAAGCCCGAGAATCGATTTATCATAGCGTGAAAAGTGGCGAAAACCTTTCGTTGATAGGCAGAAAGTATGGTGTTTCATTGGCTCATATCACGAAAATGAACAATTTAAACAAGCATTCTGTCCTCAGAATAGGGCAAAGATTAAGGATCAGGTAATTTGATGGTATGGAAAAACTAGACATATTGGTTATGGCAGCGCATCCGGACGATGCGGAATTATCCTGCTCCGGAACGATAGCGGCACAAATAGCCGCAGGATATAAAGTAGGGATTTTGGATTTCACCCAAGGTGAAATGGGAACCAGGGGCACTCCAGCCATCCGACTGCAAGAAGCCCAGAAGTCTGCCGAAATCCTCGGTCTGAATATGCGGGAGAATTTGGGTTTTAGGGACGTGTTTTTTCAGGATGATGAGGAGCACCAGAAAGCCATTGCAAGGGTCATTAGAAAATATAAACCTGAAATGGTATTGGCAAACGCTATATCCGACAGGCACCCGGACCATGGCAAAGGAGGGGCTTTGGCCAGCAAGGCTTGTTTTGTAAGTGGATTGAGAATGCTGGAGACAGAGCTCGAGGGTAAAAACCAAGAGCCGTGGAGGCCTAAGGTCATCTATCACTATATCCAAAATAATCATATTAATCCAGACATAGTGCTGGACATTACGGCCTTTTGGGAAAAGAAAATGGCTTCTATTAAGGCTTTCAAATCACAATTTCATGATCCTGACAGCAAGGAGCCCGAGAGTTTTATTTCTGCCCCCGGTTTCTTGGATTTTATCGAGGCAAGGGCCAAGGAATATGGACACAAAATTGGGGTAAAATACGGCGAGGGCTTTACCGTGGAAAGGGTGCCAGGCGTAAAAAATCTTTTCGACCTGGTTTAAAGGAAATCTTGCTTGGGTAAGGACGGAGGATGTTCCGGTTAGGGGGCAAGCCTGCCGATCTTCCAAGCACCATCTGTGTTTTTGGAAAACAAAATCCTGTCGTGCAACCTGCCTGGTCTCCCTTGCCAGAATTCCAAACGATGAGGATAGAGCCTAAACCCTCCCCAATGGTCGGGTTTTTCAAGGGGTTCCTTGGAAAACTTTATTTCCATTTCCCGTTTTATCCTTTCCAGATACTCCCTGTCTGGGATTTCTTCACTTTGTGGGGAAGACCAGGCTCCGATTTGGCTCTCGATGGGGCGGGACAGAAAATAAGCTTCTGACTCCTCTTTACTTATTTTTTCAACATGGCCCTCAACTCGTACCTGCCGTTCGAGTTCAGGCCAAAAGAAGGTAAGGGATGCATAAGGGGTATGTTCCAACTCCTTGGATTTTTGACTTTGGTAATTGGTAAAAAAGTCGAATCCTTCTTCTACTCCTTTAAGCAAGACCACCCTTCCGGAGGGTTTGCCATCCGTGCCCACAGTAGCCAAATGCATGGCGTTGGGTTCGTTAACTTGGCTTTCCAACGCTTCTTTAAGCCATAGTTTAAATTGTGCTATGGGGTTCTTGTCTACCTCGTTAATTTCTAATTTTTTGGAAGAATACTCCTTTCTAATGCCTTTCAAATCCATATAAATGGGATTTTGCTGATAAATTTAATTTTAAATTACAAAGGTATTGATATTAATGATTTTTGATTTAACTTAACCGCCGTTGACTGAAATATATTTTTCATGAAGGAAAACAATAACATACCACCTCATGCTGGAAGCCTGCTGATATCAGAGCCTTTCTTACAGGATGAGAATTTTGTGAGGTCAGTCATTCTTTTGTGTGATACCAACGAAAAGGGATCTTTTGGGCTTGTCCTGAACAAACTATCCATCTTCAAGCTTGGCGAACTACTAGAGGGGTTCGAGTTCTTGAACAGTGAAATCTACGTAGGTGGCCCTGTGGAACAAAACACCCTTCACTTTATCTATTTTGGAGACAGAATGCTCGAAGGAAGTATAGAGTTGACTCCCCAACTTTGGTGGGGGGGTAATTTTGAGGAACTTTTAAGTAAATTGAGGAACGGGACAGCAGAATTAGATAATTTCAAGTTTTTTATAGGCTATTCAGGGTGGAGTGAAGGACAACTTGAGGAAGAGATTGCCACAAAGACCTGGATAGTTTGTAACAATATTTATACAAAGAAGATCTTCTATTCAGAACCGGAAGAATTATGGAGAGAAATTTTGAAGAATATGGGGGGCGAGTTTCAGGTTTTGGCAAATTATCCCATAGACCCAAGATTAAATTAAACCAAAATTACTACTTTTGTTTTAACCCAATTAAAGTAGGTTGTACCCACGTTAGTTATGGATAAGGATAAAGATATGTCATCGAATGATGAAAAGGTGACCCAGGAATCACAACAAGATGAAAAACTGGGTACTGATGCGACCTCGGAAAAGCCAAGTGATGCCGAAGAAAACCAGGAGGAGCAGGAGGAAGCGGATGAAGAAAATCATGATTTTAGCAATTTCACCAAAAGGCAACTTCTCCAAAGCTTGAAGGAGTTGCTCAAAGAGGAAGATTATATAAAAAATGACTCCGTGGTAAACGAAATCAAAACCCATTTTGACGAGTACCACGGCAAGGAAAAGGAAGCAGCCTTAAAAAAATTCCTGGAAGAGGGAGGAACTGAAGATGGGTTTGAATATAGGGGAGAGGACCTGGACAGGGAGTTTTTTCAGGCCTTTAACGACTTCAAAGACAGGAAATCCCGGCAATACAAGGAATTGGAAAAGGCAAAAGAAAGAAATGCCCAGACCAAAAACCAAATTCTGGACAGGTTAAGGGATTTGGTGGACAATGAGGAGACCACCTCCAGTATTGATACTATAAAGGAGATCCAAAAAGAATGGAAGAGCATTGGCCCTGTTCCCTCCAACCAAAACAAAAACCTTTGGGCATCTTACAATGCCTTGATGGACCGGTATTACGACAACCGAAGCATTTATTTTGAGCTGAAGGAACTGGACAGGAAAAAAAACCTGGAGAGTAAGCTTGAACTTTGTGAAAAAGCAGAAGCCCTTGCGAAGGTGGAGGATTTAAAGGAGGCCATCAAGACCCTTAATGAGCTCCATGAAGAATTCAAGCATTTAGGCCCCGTTCCCAGGGAGGAACAAGAAGCGGTCTGGCAACGTTTCAAGGCAGCTTCAGACGCCGTTTATTCCAGGAGAAAGGAGTTTTATGAAGGTCAAAAGGAGCTACTTAAGGTCAATCAAGACCAAAAGGAGAAGTTGATTGCCCTACTTGGGTCCTTCAAAGACTTCAAAGCCGAAAGGATCCGGGATTGGAACCATAAAACCAAAGAAATCCTCGAAATACAGAAGGCCTGGGAAGCCATTGGCCCTGTTCCTAGAGAACATGGCAGGGAGATAAACAAAGCGTTTTGGGGGTTATTTAAGCAATTTTTCCATCATAAAAACCAGTTTTTCAAGGAACTGGATGAGGTAAGAAAAGAAAATAAGGAGAAGGCCGAAAAGCTTATTCAGGAGGCAGAAGCCATCAAAGACAGTAACGATTGGAAGAACACATCCAATGACCTGATCAATTTGCAGAAGGAGTGGAAAAACCTTGGCCCCATGCCGGAGAAGGTCAGGGACGATTTGTATAATAGGTTTAAATCCGCATGCGACACCTTTTTCCAAAACCGACGTGAGGCCAATAAGGAAGTAACACAGGAATTTGATGAAAACCTCCAGAAGAAGCAGGAGCTTTGTCAACAAATAATGGATGAGGCGAACTCAGGGAAGGAATTGACCGAGGGAATGTTGGAGGCGCATATCGCCAACTACAACCAGATAGGCTTTGTGCCAAGAAAAAACATCAAGGAAATAGCAGCCAAATTCAACAAGGCAGTGGATTACTTTGTGGAAAAACTTGGAGTGGAAGGCGAGAACAAGGAGGAGTTCCTTTTTCGCCTTAACCTGAACAAAATTCAAAACGACCCAAACAGTACCAGGGTACTAAACAAAAAGGAACACGGTATTCGAAAGCAGATTTCCGACCTGGAAAACAACATCACTTTATGGAAAAACAACCTGGAGTTTTTCGCCGCATCAAAGACCGCAGACAAGCTCAAAGACCAGTTTGAGGAGAAAATAGACAAAGCCGAGCAGGAGGTAGACAGGTTGAAGAAGAAGCTGTCCATTATCAGGGAGTTTTAACTGATTCATCCTAAGAATGCTAACTTTTTTTCGGAAAAAATCCCAACGAAGGGTTTGCCAAAAATAAAGTAAAGCCTATATTTGCACTCGCAATTAGACAAAAGGTCTTTTCTAAGCCACGAATGCACTAATTGTCACGAATAAATCCGTGATTATGAACAATTGAAAATTTATTACCCCGGAGACTAATCGGGGTGGTAGAGCAACTTAAGCTTTCAAAAGCCTCCTTAGCTCAGCTGGTAGAGCAACTGACTTGTAATCAGTAGGTCGTTGGTTCGATCCCGACAGGAGGCTCAAAAAAGGACAGCCATGCTGTCCTTTTTTATTTCATATGATTATAATTTGTTTTTTAAAGGCCATATAGCCTGCCCCGAACTCGATTCGGGGGAATCTCGCAGTCTATAATCATCCCAGTGTGTGACGTGCTCGTCATGCCCTGACTGCCGTCAGGACAGGCTCGATTTCATATGTTTATAATTTCTTTTCAGCGGTCATATAGCCTGCCCCTGCCTGCCCCGAACTTGTTTCGGGGAACTCGTTTCGGGGGAATCTCGCAACGATAATCATCCCCTCGTGTGTCGCTCGCGTCATGCTCGATTTCATGTGTTTATAGTTGCTTTTAATTGGTCACATAGCCTGCCCCTGCCTGCCCCGAACTTGTTTCGGGGAACTCGTTTCGGGGGAATCTCGCAATCTATAATCATCCCTGTGTGTGACGTTTTCGTCATGCCCTGACCCTCGGGGCATCCTAGTATGTGACGATTTCCTCATGCCCGATTTCAGCTAAATTTTTTCACATGTGTTTGCATTGGTCTGGCATTTCCAGGTTAATAAACCAATCCATTTAATTCCCTGGTGCTAGATAATTGCCTTGTTCAATTTATATTGTTTGAATTATTGCAGTGTATAATACCAACAAAATATTACTCTGGATACTGAGTAGAGTAGGGGATTGGACCTTTTTTGAAAATTGTGTTACGGTGTCGATTGGTGCAGAAGGTTAAATTCCCTAAAATCAAATTGGCAAAAAAATGTGAATGGATAGTAGGGTTAATTGGATATGGGAAATATTTCTATTAATAAGGGTGCTTCCATTATGATCATTTGGAAAATTTTTACTGCTTTAAAAGAATGGGTTAATTTTCCGTAAAATATTAGTATTAAACCTTTCCTTTACATTTATATCCGTTTTTATTTAGGAAAGGTGTAGGTAGGCGAACTGTTCAGTGCCTTGAAACTTTTTCAAACCGTCTTTTTTGAATCCGCAAGCAGCCTATGGATTTCCAAAAGCTCTTTGGCCGTCAGCTCTCTCCACTTGCCCACGGGAAGGTCCAGCCGGATATTCATAATACGGATTCTCTTTAGCGTTAAAACCTCGTATCCTAGGTGAGTGCACATTCTCCTGATTTGTCGGTTTAGGCCCTGGGTAAGTACGATGTTAAAGGTTTTTTTGCCTAGCTGCCTGACCTGGCAGGGAGCTGTTACCGTGTCAAGTATGGGAACCCCACGGCTCATGCGGTCCACAAAATTGGCATCAATGGGCCGATTTACGGTCACAATGTATTCCTTTTCGTGGTTGTTTCCGGCCCGCAGGATTTTGTTGACAATGTCTCCGTCACTGGTCAGAAGGATCAGCCCTTCGCTGGGTTTGTCCAGCCTGCCGATGTGGAAAATCCTCCGGGGGTGACCGATGAAGTCGATGATATTGTCCTTTTCGTTGGCTGTGTCAGTGGTGCAGACGATGCCAACAGGCTTGTTAAGTGCTAAGTACACATGCTCCTCTTTGGGAGGACCCACAGGTTTGTCGTCCACTGTTACTGTATCGGACTCCTCCACTTTTGTTCCAATCTCCGGGACCTGACCATTGATTTTTACTTTGCCCTGTTCAATCAGCCTGTCGGCTTCGCGCCTGGAGCAGTAACCGATTTCACTGAGGTATTTGTTGATGCGGGTAGCCATGGCTCAATCCAGTTCAAGAATCCCAACCACAGATTTTTGAGAATTCATGGTTTTAATAGTTAATTTTACGTTCGGATCCTCCCCCTCTTTACAGAGGATGAAAGGTCTCCTTGATGGGGAAGTAAAATTACAGTTTTGTGGAATCTTATTCCCCAAAGCAGCTAAAAATAACTGGATACCTCCGTAATTCGATCAATAAAAACTGAAATAAAGGTAAATTGATCATTACTTTAAGGGGTTATCTAATGAGGGGATTTTTACCCAACCTAAAATAGCAGTTATTTATGTAAATCTGGAAAAGTTTGTTTTCCAGGTCTCGAAGTTTTGGTAGGTTTAGGATTTTAAAATAGGCAAAATGCTGGAAGGACATCACATAAAAGAGGCCAATGAAGGTGATTAGAACCCACTTACCCAAAAGTTCGATTTTAAATTCATCGCACACTGAATACCACTATGTGGACAGTTTTCAGGGGGTTATTAACGACTCCGAAAACAAATTCACTTCGGAGGATGTAGGAAAAGCTTTTTTTTCAGGAGGCCCAAAATGGGTTGAAAAATTATTTGAAATGCGAAACAAAGTTGTTTCCCTATTGGGACTGAAAACTCCGGGGAATTTCTCCGAAAGTGAAGCTCAACTGGAAAATTTCAAATGTGAACCAGGGGATCGCGTTGGACTTTTCCAAGTGTTTGCCAAAACTGAAACAGAGGTCATTTTGGGAGAGGACGACAAACATTTGAATTTTAGGATTTCGATATTTTTGACACCGCATACGAAAGGGTCAACGCATAAAAAGTTGATACTTTCTACTACCGTTGTGTTTAAAAATTGGTTTGGGAGGTTATATTTTATCCCGGTAAGACCTTTTCATAAACTAATCGTCCCAAGGATGTTGAAAAGAATTATCGATGATTTAGAAGGTTCAAATACATCCCTTGGCTAATGCCAAAAAGGGAATGAAATTAGTAAAGGCGAAGAAGATTTTACTTTTGCCTATGAAATCGAGCCTGTCCTGACGGCAGTCAGGGCATGACGAGGACGACAGACCGAGGGATGCCTCCCCGTTAGCTACGGGACGGGCAGGCAGTAACAATACATTCCCGAAATCCGGGACAGGTTATGGCTTATGAAAAGCTAATTATAGACTTTTTAAAACAGCGATTCAGACGAGTTTGTTTTTTTTGGACCTAGGAGTGAAAAGGATTTTTTTCTTATATTCAATCTGAGCTTTTAATAACTATAAACCAATTACCTCTTATGATTGCTTTAGAAAACCCTTACCCGAAATCGATCTTGATTTTTGTTTTGTTCTCGGTATTGTGTGATAATGGGTGTTTTGGCATACTGATGGCCCAAACTTTGGGAGGAAAAACACACAGAGAAATGGCCAAGGACAGATCCCTGGAGAACAGCCTTTTTATGCTCCACACTTGGGAAGATCTAGATGAAGAAAGTATGCGGATTTCATCCTCTTTAGCAGAAATTGTCCATAAGGTATTTTCAGCATCCAAGCATGCTGGATATGGGGACTTGTTGGAAAACCAAGAATACCTCAACTTTATCCAACTTCACGATGTCCAGCTTCTGGGTGGCCCCATGATAGGGAACATCAGTGAGGAGGGAGGGGATATTTGGGTGAGGACCGCTAAGCCAGGGGAGGTAAGCGTGGAATTGATAGATGGCGAAACTCCCAAACAGTTCGGCCCGGTGAAGACCAGTTTAGAAGGGGATCTCAGTACGGTTATTCCCATCAGGGGCTTGCAGGCAGGAACCAACTATGCCTTTAGGCTTACGGTCGATGGCAAGGTGCCATCCTTGGATCCTAAGCCAGTTCTTACCACACTTCCCAACGATAGTAGCCAGCAACCGGTCCGCATTGCATTTGGCACCTGTTTTCATAGGTGGGGTCTCGGAAATAGGGAACTTGCCAACCAAATTGTATCTAGGCAACCACATGCCATATTGTTTGGTGGAGACATGGCTGTGCAGGACAGGAGGGATCAGCTGGGCATGCACCGCTTTGATTACCTGATGAGGGATTTTTTTCCAGCATGGCAGCAATTGACATCTCGAGTTCCTGTGTATGCCACTTGGGACGATCACGATTATATGGATGATGATTGGTGGGGCATTCCTGAGGGCTACACAGAGGAAGACAGAATGGGTATTCGAGAGGTTTTTACCCAATCTTGGGTCAACCCGAAATATGGATTTGAGGACAGGGAAGAAGGAGTATTTTTCCGTACCCGTATAGGTCCGGCCGAAGTAATAATGGTGGATAACCGTTTTTTTAGGGATGAGGATACAGGGGAATTTTTAGGGGATAACCAGATGAAGTGGCTGGAGGAGCAATTGCTGGAAATAGAAGCTCCTTTTACCATTTTATCATGTGGGACCATGTGGAGCGACTATGTTTCCGGGGGTAAGGACTCTTGGGGGGTATGGGACCCGGAAGGAAGGGAGCGAATCTTTCAATGGATAGAAAAACACAAGATTCCTGGGGTAGTGCTTATTTCAGGGGACAGGCATGGAGCCAGAGGGTTCCGCATTCCCAGGGAATCAGGCCATGTCTTTTATGAGTTCGAACCTGCCAGTTTGGGAGGGCGGCACGGGCCTCCTGCCAAGGATAAGGAATGGGATACACAATTGTTTGGATTCGATAATGTTTATGCCTTTGGGGAATTTACCTTTCAGCATTTGGATTCCGAGGATCCCGAATTGGTTTTTAGGCTGATTGAGGAAGATGGTACTGTTTTGTTTCAGTTGGTTTTAAAACAATCCGAACTAACCCCTTTATAACATTTTACTTTATTTAAAAAGCGGCGGTAGCAGGTACACCAAAAATTGCTTTCACTTTGAACTCTCTCAAAGTAGAGGAATATGATATCCTTGTAGGCAGATTGTTGCTTTTGTGAATATTTTTATCCTTAGTTTCTGCAAAGGACAGGAGTAAAACAGAACAAATTTTTTCACCCATCGTATTTAGAAAAAGTCTTAATAAGGATAATTGATTTGTGGTCCATCATAAAAAAATCTTTATATGGTCCAAACCATCATTCACGAACATAAAAAGGGAATGTGAAATTTGCCAAGAGTTAGGGTATTTGATCAATTTGTTAATCACAGATAAATGGAAACGAAATCCTTTAGTTTTACGCATTTGAGTCCTATTCTTCAATTTGTAAGGAGAAGTTCATTCGGTGCTATTTTACTGTTTTTCAGTGCATTTTTGGCTTTAATTTTAGCCAATACTCCAGCCCATGGGCCGATACAAGAGTTCTTAGGGAAAATAATTGGGTTTAGTGTTGGAAATTTCCAGGTATACAAATCGGTTTTGCTTTGGATCAATGACGGGCTGATGTCCATTTTCTTTTTTGTTGTTGGGTTGGAGCTAAAGCGTGAGCTTATTGCCGGTGAGCTTTCAAAACCGCAAAATGTTATCATGCCCATGGTCGGAGCCATAGGAGGCATGGTGTTGCCTGCTGCTATTTATTTGCTCATCAATTGGTCAACCGGTCCTCAATCTTTAAATGGGTGGGGAATACCAATGGCTACCGATATAGCCTTTGCCCTTGGAGTATTGTATTTGTTAGGCCCTAAAGTTCCCGTTCAACTAAAGGTGTTTTTAACCGCTTTGGCCATAATAGATGACATAGGAGCAGTGTCAGTGGTGGCTTTGTTTTATACTTCAGAAATATCCTTTTCTAATTTGATCATTGGGGGTAGTATTTTAAGTGTCATGTTTCTGTTGAATAAATTGGGGGTACGACAAGTTTTCATCTATGCTATTTTAGGTATAGGAGGTGTTTGGCTAGCTTTCTTGTTATCTGGGGTGCATGCTACCATAGCAGCTGTATTGGCTGCATTTGCCATCCCGGTAAACCGATCTATCGATAAAGAAAATTATTTATCTTCAATAGAATCCTTGACCAAGAATTTTAAAACGGCCAAAAGAGCGGAGAAAGAACAATATCTGCTGTCAACTGATGAGCAAAATATTATAGGTGAAATTCATCGCCTATCTATAGGAGCAATGTCCCCGTTACAAAGGCTCGAAAATAGTATGCATGGTTTGGTCTTATATCTAGTGATGCCAATTTTCGCACTTGCCAATGCGGGTATAGTCATTGATAATAGATGGCTGGATATGCTTACAAGCCCTGTTGCCTTAGGTGTGTTTTTGGGGTTATTCCTTGGTAAAATCCTTGGGATTTTTGGACTTTGTTTTATTGGACTCAAATTAAATTGGTTTAAAATGCCGGAGTTTTTAACCATGAAGATGATTTTAGGGGTGTCTTTTTTGGCAGCGATTGGGTTTACCATGTCCTTGTTTATCAATTCGCTGGCCTTTGAGGTTGAATTATATACTGAACAGGCTAAAATGGGTATATTATTGGCTTCCTTATTTTCTGGAATAATAGGGTACTTGATTCTTAAAAAAGAGATCCATAGCAATACAAGGGTGAAAATCCATAAATTATATGCTTCATAGCGGGGGCAGCCTGAGAGTTATTCAAAAATGACTTTTAGAGTTCTTTCTTACCTGTTGTCATTCAGTACCTTTAGTAACGTACATCACTTTAGGGGTTTCCCGCATATAGAAGCTGGGACTGAGACTATACCCTTGAAGCCTAATTCAGTATGTACTTTCGAAGGGAAGAGTTGCCAGGTTTTTATATAAAGGCCATTCCTAAAGTTTTTTTGATCATTTACCCCAACGCAAAAAAAAATTATGTTAAAAACAAAAATTTTGTATAAAAATTAAAAAATAAGTGTCAACTTTGGCAATACAGGATGCTTTTATCTTTTAAATCCAAAATAGTGGTTTTTGAAGGATAAAAAATACAGGGACAGAGGTTTTAATTTTTTAAAAAAGGGGAGAGATGCGGGAGAAGATTTTAGATTCATTGTTTCTTCGAAATTTGGATGAGTCGGAGGACCCTATTCGTAGAACGAGGTTGACCATACTATCGTGGAGTTATTTATCTACTGCACTCTGCTATATTCAGTGTATAGTATTGGTTTTGCTATTTGGAGAGCTTCAAGAAAACTCCTATTTGTTTTTACCCATTTTAATACTGCATATAGGACTTTACTTTTTGCTTATTTACAAGCAATGGTTGACTTCCTTAACACATGTGAAAATTGCCCTTCTGCTCGCACCCATATTAATGAATGCCTTTATTATGCAAGATAGGGTTTTGTGGGCCTTGGACGTTGCTGCTTTTTTTAACATATTGATTTTTAGTATTATTATCCTTAGGCAACGCTGGACGGTACTTTATTTTATACTTAGCACCGTTCCTTTATGTTGGGGGTACTTCACCTATAAAAACTACCAATATAGTGATCTCTTTTATGGGTACGATGGAGGCGAATTGGTATTTATTTCTGTTTTGACCTATTTATTTATAGTAGCCTCCATCTCTTTGTTGTTGATTAAAGACGCCCTAGTCCGGTCCATCCTAAAATTGTCCCATCAGTCTAAGACCCTAAAGGTTCAAAAGGCCAGCCTTATTGCGCAATCTAAAGATTTAAAGGAGTCGAATATAAAATTGAAACAGCAAAAGCAGGCAGAACAAAAGGCTAGGGAAAAGGCGGAAATTGCCAATAGGGCCAAAAGTACTTTTCTTGCCACCATGAGTCATGAAATCAGAACACCAATGAATGGGGTTTTGGGAATGGCGGGTTTACTGAAAGATACTGCACTGAACGAGGAACAGAGAGAATTTACGGAAATCATTTGTAACAGCGGCGAAACCCTATTAAATGTCATTAACGACATACTCGATTTTTCCAAGTTGGAATCTGGGGATGTGGAAATAGACCCACATGATTTTAACCTTCGCAATTGCATTGAGGATGTGCTGGATTTGTTTTCAAGACAGGCCTCCAAAAAAGGCATAGACCTGATATACCACCTTCCCAAGGATTTTCCTGCTCAAATGTGGGGGGATGGTATGAGGGTGAAACAGGTATTGATGAATTTGGTAAGTAATGCCATTAAGTTCACTATTAAGGGAGAAGTTCTTATAGAGGTGATCGTAATTGCGCAAAAAGAAAGGGATTGGATGCTTAAATTTTCTGTCGTTGATACTGGTATAGGTATCCCATCGGACAAGATCTCCCAACTATTCAAATCATTCTCCCAGGTGGATGCGACTACCACAAGAAAATATGGAGGTACAGGATTGGGATTGGCAATTTGCCAGCATTTGGTTACCCTTATGGATGGCGAAATAGGAGTGGAAAGTAGTGAGGGAAATGGGAGTACCTTTTATTTCACCCTGCCCATGAAGGAATCCAAGGCAAAGGAATTGCCACTTGAGAAACAGCCGGATGACAGTGTCCTAATGGGGAGAAAGGTGCTTATTGTGGACGATAATTTCACCAATTTGAAAATTTTGGGACTGCAATTGGAAAACCTTAGTATGCGGCCTTTTCCTGCAGAATCGGCAGATGCTGCCCTCAAAATTTTGGAAACACGAGACGACATTGAATTGGTCATAACGGATATGGAGATGCCCCATAAAAACGGAGTGCAATTGGCAATGGAAATACGGAAACGTTTCCGGGATAAACCTATCGTATTGTTGAGCTCCATAGGTGATCAATCAAAAAGGAAAAACCCGGGATTGTTTACTTCGGTGCTCAATAAACCAGTAAAATATAACCTGCTAATACAGGCATTGCATTCAGGGTTTCAAAGCAAATCGGCAAAATCTCAAATTATGCAGCAACCTAAAAAGAAACTGGATTCGAATTTTTCTGAAAAATATCCTCTACGTATTCTGGTAGCAGAGGACACGCCTATCAACCAAAAGCTGGTTTTAACTATCCTAAATAGGTTGGGATATCACCCTGCATTAGTAAAAAATGGAATAGAGGCGCTTGAAATGGTACTCCAAAATAGTTACGACTTGGTTTTTATGGATGTTCAAATGCCCGAAATGGATGGTTTAGAGGCATCCAGGAGAATCCGGGAGAAAAAAAAGGAAAACTCTCCAAAAATTGTCGCAATGACAGCTGGAGCTATGTACGAAGACAAGCAACACTGCCTAGCCGCAGGTATGGATGGGTATATTTCCAAGCCGCTGGAAACCGATAAGCTGATGGAAATATTGAAACAATCAGCAAATAAGATTAAAGAAGCAATTTAGTTTACTTTTGGTTTTTCTTATTTTCTTCCTCTTCCTGTCGCTTTTTCTGCATTGCTTTCCTCCAAAACAGGAAAGCAATGATCACAATAAGAGGGAGCAGAATGAAAATCACTACATTAACCGGATCACTTAAATCAACGGGTCCACGGGGTTTGGGGATATCCGGCTGCATTTGTCCTAAAATTGTGACGAAAGGATAAATAAACGCCTGTAGCAGGATTAAAATCAGGTGTGTCATGGTGATGGTTTTCGTTAGAAACAAAAAGGCTTACTATCGTGTATAACCACAAATAGCAAGCCATAATCGAGTTTATCCCTATTCAACTCAATTCAATTAAAGAAGTTCCGGATTACCCATTTTACCCATAAACAATAGCGCTCCACTGTGCTTTTCCTGAATGAAAAACACAAAAGGCTGATCCAAGGTGATAATGGTAGGTCCTGATGGCATGGAGACCCTTTCCACTATTTCTACCACTGTGGCTGCCGCAGCTTCCGTCCCGACTTCATCCACTTCCAAAAAAGCATCATGAATTACCCTGCTTATCTTTAGTTCATCGTGGGGATTGTCAAAAAGCAGGGTGAAGTTGTCGGGATGAAAGAAAAATGGCCTTTCCAGCCCCATGGCTATGAGGTCTTCCTTCATGTTTTCCATTTTTTTGGACATTTTAAACTTTGGCATTTTCAAAATGAAATTTGCCTCCATGGCCTGCTCCCTCCAATTTTCTAAGTTGTCAAAGGTAAATGCTTCAATGACTTCATCCAGATTGTGGTTTGTGCCGGTGAGTATGCCCATAGAAAACTGCCCTGTACTATAGGGCACCTCTATATACCTCAAGTTGTTTTCTGCATAATACCTGAAGGTAGCAGCTTCATTCAGCTCCATCATATCCACTTCTACCTCTCGGGACGGGCTGATATAAAAGGGGGCTTTCTGGGTTTTTTCGGTATCAAAGCGGTATTTCCAATCCCCCTTGAAATAAATGGCATTCACCAAATACATGACGGCATTCGATGGGATTTCATCTACCATTTCTTGAATCAATCCTTCCGTTTGATTGGCGATCCAGTTGTTGATCACATTTACCGATTGTGGATCTAGCATATCCAGATCGGCAACCTCTGCCCTATAATAGTTCCTCACAGTTTCTTTAAAATCCGGGAAAATGCTGTAACCTTGTTTGTACCAAATGGCATTGGCAATATTCAACTTTACCTTGTTGTCCAATTCTTTGAGAAACTGGGTAAGCTCTTTTGCGGCTTTGTTGGCTTCCGCTGTGCTTAGCCCTTCGTATCTTAACAATTGGATAAACTCCTCCAATACTTCTCCCTCGTTGCCATTCATGGTCATGGAGAGTGCTTGGTGAATACTATAGGGGCTGAAAAAGTGGTTTTCTTCCTCTGCCTCCATCAATTGATGAAATAGGTCAATGGCAAATTTCGAAGAACTAAATACCATTTCCCTTTCATAAACCTGTAAGGTTCTGAGCTTAGGTGTGTTGATATCTTCTGATCCTCCGCCCCAGTCGCAGGAAGCCAACCAAATTAATGCGAGTAATAATGAACATTTTCCTCTCATAGCGTATTCTGGTTTGTGATATATTTACAAGACGGGAATCAACCTGAGTTTGCTACACTTTCTACAAAAAAAATATGCCCTTGTCTCATTTGTGACCCCAAAGCTGAAAAGTATATATTTTTTTTTAATTTTAGCCTTTCCTAATAGCCACTTATAGAAACATAAAGATGTCCAAAGTTATCAAGGAGCCTAGTTTGCCCGAGGCCCTCTTCCCCATTTTATTTTTGATTGTTCTATTGGTGGTTAATATCAGTATATTCGGTACCGAGGGTTTAATGGGTTCAAACCAAATGGTTTTGATCTTTTCTGCAGGTGTGGCGGGGTTGGTGGCTAAGTATAGGTTGAATTTAAGATGGGAATCCTTGCAGGACGGTATCGTGAAGAGCATCTCAGCGGCCATGTCTTCTATATTGATCCTGTTGCTCATAGGTGCATTGGCCGGGACCTGGATGTTAAGTGGTATTGTTCCTGCTATGATCTATTATGGATTACAGGTACTGAATCCTACCATTTTTTTAATTGCAGCCTGCATAGTAAGTGCGATCGTGTCCGTTGCAACAGGCAGCTCCTGGACGACCGTGGCCACGGTGGGAGTGGCTCTTTTGGGCATAGGGAAGGCACTGGGTTTTGAAGAGGGGATCATTGCCGGCGCCATCATTTCAGGAGCCTATTTTGGAGATAAGATGTCACCATTGTCAGACACCACTAACCTTGCACCTGCCATGGCCGGCACGGATTTGTTTACCCATATTCGGCATATGACCAAGACTACGGTGCCAACCATCCTAATCACAATAGTCATTTTTGGAATTATAGGGTTTCTGCGGGAGGCAGAAGGCTCTGTAGGGCAAGTCCAGGAAATTTCCTCTGTCATACAGCAAAGGTTTGAGATATCCTTGTGGTTGTTTTTGGTTCCTGCCATCGTTTTATTCATGATATTGAAAAAAGTGCCCGCCATCCCCACTTTATTGGCAGGTGCTTTGTTGGGTGGTGTATTTGCCATTTTATTTCAACCCGCATTAATTGAAAGTTTGGCTTGGGATGCCGAACAATCCTTTGCTTTTAATGCTTTTCAGGTTGTGATGGTTTCCTTGTATGGAGAGACAAGCATTGCGACTTCAAACGAGGTGGTGAACGAATTACTGATAACAGGTGGTATGGCAGGTATGCTCAATACTGTTTGGCTGATTCTTTGTGCCATGGTTTTTGGAGGTATCATGGAAGTAAGTGGAATGCTTCGCGTTATTGCTGAAGCCCTAATAAGAAGGGTAACCTCAGTAGGATCGCTGATTGCATCCACGGCAGGTACAGGACTTTTCTTCAATGTGACCACCTCTGACCAGTATTTGGCCATATTGGTACCAGGAAGGATGTACGCTGATATCTATAAGAAAAGAGGATTGAAAGGGGAAAATCTCAGTAGAACATTGGAAGACAGCGCCACAGTAACCTCAGTCCTTGTGCCTTGGAATACCTGTGGTGCCACCCAAGCTTCTGTATTGGGTGTGGCGACCTTGACCTATGCCCCCTATTGTTTCTTTAATATCCTAAGTCCATTTATGACCATTTTATTCGGATATATGAGATGGGGAATTAACTATTACACGAAAGAGGAAATGAATGCAATCAAAGAAGAAGTTGCCGCATGATACCTTTTAAAATTACAAAAGAAGAAGTAAATCAACTGGAGATCGGAGCCTTCGATGGTGAAATTACTTTGGTGGAAAAAGAGGAAGATATTGAGGGGATGGTCAAAGACCTTTATCATCGAAAATTTCTCGGGTTTGATACAGAGACAAGGCCTGCCTTTAGGAGAGGGGTGAGTTACGATGTAGCATTACTGCAATTGGCCACACCCGAAAAGGCATATCTGCTAAGGCTCAACAAACTTGGGTTCCCAAAGGCAGTAAGAAGGATTCTCGAAAATCCGGATGTGGTGAAGATTGGAGCAGCTGTAAGGGATGACCTGAAAGCCCTCAGAAAGTTGGAACCTAGCTTTGTGCCCGATGGGTTTTTTGACCTGAACGAAGAACTGAAGAAAGTGGGTTTTCAAAATGTGGGGGTAAGGAATTTAAGTGCCATGGTATTGAATATCCGGATTTCTAAATCTGAGCAAGTATCCAATTGGGAAGCAGAAAGCCTTACCGAAAAGCAGCAATTATATGCAGCTACCGATGCCTGGGCCTGTTTAAAGGTTTTTTTGGTATTATACAAGCAAGGGTATTTGGATTCAATATTTTCTATTTGAAAAGTATTTTTGTCGAGCTTAGTTCAGAAATTGCTTCCCTTATCTCAGAAAGCCTACTTTTTGGACAATCGATGCTAATTTTGCATTGTTCGGTAAATTCCTGGCTGAGAATGGAAACTTGATACTCCCCGATGATTGCCATTACCTTGTTGGTTTCTTCGTAACCAAAGGTAAAGGTTATGGGTGCGGTTTCCATGGCCTCAATTATTTCACTATTCTGCAGGGCTTCCTTTGCTGCTGTTCGGTAAGCGTTAATCAATCCACCCACTCCCAACTTGGTACCCCCAAAGTACCTGACCACGACTACGAGAATATTCGTAACATCAAATGCTCTTATTTGTCCTAGAATGGGATCCCCGGCGGAATGATTGGGTTCACCATCGTCATTAGCCCTGAAAACATCCCCTTCTTTCCCTAGCATGTAGGCATAGCAGTGGTGCCTAGCATCATAATATGTTTTTTTTATGGCCTCAAGAGAAAACTTGATTTCCTCTATGTTTTTTACAGGAATTGCAAAAGATAAAAATTTGCTGCCTTTTTCTTTATATTCCCCCTTGGATTCTTTATTAAGGGTCCTGTAGTTGTCGAGCATTTTGCTTAATTTTATTCTTGAAAAAGACACTTATCCCTTTCAAGAGGAATTCTATAGGATTATATATCGATTTTCAAAGGCCCTAACTTGTCCCGGCCTTCCCCCATTCCCCTTAATTACCAGGATTCGGGGAATCCCACATGATGAAAATCAAAAAGCTGCGTGACGTTTTCGTCATGCTTGACTTCATCATTTTAGGATAAGGGCATTTGTGCCATTTCTTTTTCCTTTTCGAAAGTCAGGAAATTAATTTTACTAAACTGATGAATATGGCTTTTTTTTGTAAATCTACAAGTGAAAGTGGTAAATAGAAAATCTGTTTTTCTCATGGACAACCCTTTAGTAACTGTTATTTGCACTTGTTATAATCACGCCGATTACGTGTTTGACTCCCTGAATAGTGTGGTGAATCAATGCTATTCGCCTTTGGAGTTAATCATCATCGATAATGCCAGTTCTGACAATTCCAGGGAAGTAATCCAGAATTGGCTTTGGCTGCATGACTATGTTAAACCATTACATGTGTTTTTTCATGAGGAACCACTGGGATATTGTTCCTCTTTCAATAAGGCCCTCTTCAGCAGTACCGGAAAATATGTAGTTGACTTGGCCGCCGATGATATTCTGCTGCAAGAGCACATAACGAAAGCGGTACATGCCTTGGAGAAGTCCCATTCTGGAGCTTATTTTTGCAATGCCCTGTTGAAAGGGACAAATGGTGATCAAAAGTATTTTTATAAGGTGGGGGAGGATGGAAAAGCACTTGAAGCCGTTCCACAAGGGGATATGTATGAAATCTTGGTCAGAAGATATGCACTGTGTTCCGCGACATTGGTATTCAGGTCTATGGCCCTGAAAAAGATGGGCGGCTATGATGAGAGCCTTAGTTATGAGGATTTTGATGTAATGGTGCGCATGGCAAGAAGCCACCGATTTGTTTATGGGGATTGGGTAGGGGTGGAAAAACGCATACTTCCGCAATCCTACTCTTCCACACAGTACCAAGCCAGGCATTCTGTCATGTTGCCTTCCACCTACATGGTATGTAGAAAAATACAATTGATAAACCGAAGTGCCAAAGAGCAAAAGGCATTGCTGGAAAGGGTGATGCATGAATCCAAACATGCACTGGCTTCAGCAAATTTTGAAACTGCCGGGAAACTACTTGAATTGGCAAGGGAGCTAAATGCCAACAACTTACGATACTGGTTTTACCTATTTTGGCAGGCATCCAAGGTGGACCTCTCCTTTTTTTACAGAAAATGGAATTCCCTTAACTTCCGACGATAACTTCTTTGATGCGGTTTTCCTGTAAGTATTTTCCTCCTACCGTACTTACCTCCTCAGGGTCAAAGGTCTTTATATACTGAAGTTGCTTATTATAAAAGTCAAAATCTAACCCTTGATGGTGTACCCTCTTGAATTTCCCCATAAGATCAAAAGCTGAACTAAATTCAGACAAGAAACTTCCAGTCATATAGTTCCTTAAGGTTTCCAATTCTTCTCCATATAAGGGGGTATTTGCAAGTATTTTCAGTTCCTTATAGCATTCTGCTATTACCTCTTCAGCATGCCCTTTTTTCACATCTGCCATTACCATCCAGTAATCGTTTTTGGAAATACTGCTTAGAAAACTATAGATTCCATAGGTATATCCTTTATCTTCCCGGATGTTCTTGATGATCCGGCTCCCAAAGTACCCTCCATAGGTGGTATTAAAAACCCAAAGCGGAAAATAATCGGGATGCGATTTGGGAAGGGCCAAAACCCCCAATCGCATGCTTTCCTGCATGGCCTGGGGCCTGGGTTCTATCATCCTTTTACCCGGAAAAGGGTTTATTTCGCCAGCCCGTTGATAGTTGTCTCTAAAGGGAAGGTCCTCAAAAGTCTTTTCTAGAGTTTGCAATTCCTCCTCTTCAAGGTCCCCGGTGACAAATATTTCGGGAAGGATGCGGAAATGATCTTGATAGTAAGCCCTGATTTTGTCAGCGCTGATGCCGTCCACGTGTGCTTCAGTAGCCGTATAGCCAAAAGGATGGTTCTCCCCAAAAAGTGCTTGCCGGATCAGTTGGTTTGCCCTGCCAGATGCCTGTTCCCTTTGCAGGGCAATGCCAAGTTTCTTTTGAGATTTTCGTTTTTTAAGTTCTTTCGGTGGTAAAGTTGCCTCTGTAAACAAGGCGCGAAATACCGGTAGGACATTGTCAAACCGTTTCTTGGTGGAGAGAAGGGAAAGTCCCTGTCGGTCATGGCCCACATGAACCTCTACTTCTGAGGCGTAATAATCAAAAAAATCATCCAATTCTGAAGAGTTCATTCCTTTAATTCCTTCCAGGAGCATGTTTAGGGTAAAGAATGGAACCAGTGCATCTTCAGCTACATAACTGGAATTGTGTAGGGGCATGATTACCTCACACTTAATGGCTTTTATACCGGGAGTGGGTATAAAATACAAAGGGACACCAGTTTTTAGTGTCCGCTTTATGGGTGCTTTCAGAGATATCGGATCTGGAACCTTTAGCTCAGGGCCTATCGAACGGTCAAGCATTATCTCTGTACATTATATGCGAGTGAAAACCTCAAGGTTTCTGCCAAGGGATGGTTTTGCATTTGGGGAACTAAATAGGAAAAGTCAAAACCAAGTCGCTGCCACTTAAAGCCCACTCCCATAGTAAAATAGCGCCTTCCCCCTTTTCTGGGGTTTTCGTAAAAGTACCCTGTTCTTACTGCAAATTTATCATCGTAGTCATACTCCACCCCAAAAGAGACCATTACTTCCTGAAATTCCTCCCTGATACCTCCAGGGGCATCAACAAATGAACCGAACATCCCACTTAGCAAGGGTCTATTTGGGTCCCTACCGCCATTGGGAGCAATTATGGGGTTACCATCCCCATCCGTTACTATTTGTCCATTTTCATTTTCCTCATAAATGGGAGGGGTAGGAACCATCAATTTGTTAAAGTCTAAGGCAAAAGTGATATTGTTATAATCATCCATTGGGATTTTCAGTGCAGTACCGATCCTGAAATTTGTTGGAAGGTAATCCAAGTCATCTGCACTGTTGTAGGTAATCTTGGGGCCTATATTGGAAATATTTGCTCCCCAGGACCACAAAGACTCTCTGCCAGATACCAAAACCTCCGTATTATAATAAATGCCTACATCTGTACCCACACTTACTCCGGGCCTACTTTCATTTCCTCCAGCTGAAGAGATATTACCCGATAGGTTGGAATGGATAAAACGAGCAGATATGCCCAAGGACAAGTTGTCGGATAGCTTACGAGCATAGGTGCCTCCAATGGCTATATCCCTGGGGTTGAAATCCCCGAGTTCGTTTCCCCATTGGTCGGTAAGCTGTATGGAGCCCATATCGAAATACCTCAAGTCTATTCCAAAGGTGGAGACATTGTCAATGCGTTTATATCCGGTAAGATAATTCAGGGACATGTCAGGCACTAACCTTCCCAACCAAGGAGAATAAGAAACCGAAAATCCAATGTCATCTTCTACAAAGGCCAGTTTACCTGCATTCCAATGCGCGGAATTGGCATCTGCGGAGGTGGCTACTCCCACGTCGCCCATGGCCGAATGCCTGCTATCCGGGGCAAAATTCAAAAAGGGCACCGCGGTGGTAATAACCCTACGGTTGGGGTCTTGCCTGGATAAGGTTACTGAATTTTGAGCCATAAGCTGAAAAGTAAACAGGTATAGGATACCTGAAAAAATAAATTTGTCAATAATAAATCTTGGTGCGTTCATTGAATAATAATTTTACCACCTTTTTGGGCAACACTGCCGTCAGCTTCAGATTGCAATTCCACCCTGTAAAGATAAGTCCCTTTTATCGGATAATTTGTTTTGTTATGCAAAAAAAACCACTCCAACCCATCAAGTTGAGCCGTAGCGTTAGGAAAACGCCTGACCATTGAAAATATTTCATGACCGCTAACAGAAAATATGCGTAAATTCGCAACTAAATTCTCACCTGCCCTGTTGTGCCACCATTTAAAGCGGATTTTTTCGGATGCGGGGTTTGGGTAAGCTGTAAAGGATTCCAGTATAATTTTGTCACTGCCTCTCACCTCAATTTGGAATCTTTTTTCGGAACGGTTCCCTAGATTGTCAAATGCTTGTACCCTTACTTCGTTGATACCTTCTTCCAAACCCCTAAGTTCGAAGTCTGCAATCCCTACCTTATTTCCACCCTCCAAAGCATAAAAGTAGTTGCCGAAATATTTCGGAGAATCCTCATTTAAGGTTAGGGTGAGTTGCTGGGCGAGGTTAAGGGTGGAGATATTTATCCCTGCCTTATCTTCAAAACCAAGGATTAACCTTACCTGCCTAGAAGAGGTGGTGAATTCATTGCGGCTACTGTCCTGCACAAACACGGAGATTTGCGGGCCTTTTTGATCCACTTCTGGGTGGGCATAGGTGCCACCAATCAGCAGCCGTTCCGCTCCCATTGCCTCCCTGTTTCCCGTACTCTCTTTCGCAAAAATACGGACTACCCCTTTTTCGTGTTGAAATTGGATTTGTTTTGGCATTAGCAACTCAGAAGTAAACTGCCCGTTTTTTACACTTCCTTTACCCCTGAAAAGGTACACATTGGGCTCTGAAAAGGTGGTTACGGGACTTTCATCCCCTAACGTCTCCAGCTGTATGGGCTTATCCGCAATGCTCAATTCATATTTTCCCTCAAAATTGTCTATCAAGGCACCTGTCAAGGGATCCAGGATGCGACCCTCCACTCTTATGCGCTGCATGGCTTTCAGGGTGTCCACCTTAAGTTCCATTTGGACGTCCTGCAATTCTTTCGGCTGGGCCTGGTAAGAGGGAAGAGGTATCCTAAGTGATGGATCCCCCAATAAGGAAAAGTTCCGGTTGAGGGGCCCATTTAGGCTGTTGTTTTTGGTAAGCATGAAAATCTCCCCCAAGCTAAGGTATTCCCCTTCTGCCTTTGTAAAGACCGCCTCAATAAATGCCTTGTTTAAAGAAAAATTGATACTACTGAACACTGGCCTTCCTGTGGTGAGCAGGCCTATTGCTCCTTTTCCAGAGGCAAAAAGCAAGTCTTCTGCACCTGAGCGGATAAAGGGACTGTCATGCCTTCCAAATTCACAGGTGGCCGTTACGAAGATGGGTAATTTCACGTTTTCGGGCCAATCTTTGATATCTGCCGCAGTAATGATCTCTTCTGCCGTCAAGGTAGTCTCATTGCCATGCCCAATGAAGTTAATAAGTGCCCCTCCCTCTTTCACCCATTCGAGAATGGACTCTTGGGCTTGTGGCGAGCGTTGCGCATTGCCTACATTTACCTGCTCGAACCTGTCCAGGTACACTTTTTCCAACACAAACTCCGGATGGTTTTCGGATAGGTAGCTTGCATGGCTCTCCGCATCCCTTAAATGGATGTTGTTGTCCCCGTCATCCGCAATCAGCATGACCTTTCTTTTCCAATCCCCTTTGGTAAGGCTGGGGTTTTCGTAGGCAATGATCTTATTCACTATCTCTCGTGCTTCTGCCACAGTGGTGGCGGGGATTCTCCCTACCCCTATGGACAATTTCAGGTCTCCTTCGGTATTTTCTCCCCATTCTCCCTGTCCATATTCGACAAAGCCAAAATAATCATCCGAACTATAGGTGGTCAAAGGGTTTAGACTGGAACGTGAGGTATAGGTAGGCACCAAATTGGGTCGTCCTCCCAACTTTCCTTTATAATCAAAGGTACCTTTTCCAAAAAACAGGACGTTTTTCAGGGTGCCATATTGATGATGATGGTCTGCAATAAAGTTTCGAATGGCACTGATATCCGGGTTGCCATTGGCGTATGCGTCATAGATTTGCTGCACTTCCACTACCTGGGTTGGCAGGCCTTTTCCAGTTTTGTGATTGGCGAGCCGCTGGGCTTGATTCTTTAAAAGTGGAGGAGCGATGATCAACAAGGAAACCTGGGAAGAATTTTGTGCTAGCGCCTGGTCTATGGAAGTGGGTCTGGGAATGGCAGGTGTTGCGGGCTCACTGAACATTGCAACTTTTTTGACCTCCTTGGGAATAACACCTTCTTTTACTACTTGGGGTGAAAAAAAATCACTTACATCCCAAATCTCTAAACCAATACCCTGTGGTAGGTAGGAGAGTTTTTCTGTTTTCCAACGATAATAAGTGCCATAGGTGGCATCAGATAGTTTTCGTGGCAACCCCACCAGCAAATGCTTAAGGTATCCCATTCCATTTCTGTCTGAGGTGCTTAAGCCTACTTGAAGGGAAATGGAGCCTGTTGTCACTGAAGGAGGATAACCTCCTATCCTTCCCTCCCTTCCTTTTATGCCATAGGTGGTATTTGGGATAGGGGCTATGGCAAGGGACTTCCAATTGTCCCCATTGATATTTATAGAGAAGGTGGCTTCAGAAAGGGACTGAGATAGTAGGGTGGCTTGAAGATACATTGGGTAATCGGGATCACCCTGCCCTTCAAACCCTATAGTGGCACTTTGTCCATTCAGCATCCGATACCCATACCAGCTCCTGCCTGAGCTCAATAGGTTTACCTCTTCTTTTTTGTGACTGAGCAGTTCATACCAAACAGCTTCTTGGGAGGTTTGCGCTGGAGAAGCATTTTGGGAAGCTTGGTTGCTTTCCAGTCTAAGGACATTTTCTTGGCCTGTTTTGATTCCGTAATACAAGGTATCGGTATACAGGTGTGGGCAAAAGACAGGGCCATCCTCTTCTAAATGAACTTGATCTGCGGCGGTAAGAAAGAAATAGAGCACCTCATCTTGGAGCAGGGAGGGAATCTGCCTTCCCCCGAAAGCGGAACTGTCCAAGGTTTGCGGTATCATTCCAGGGTAGCCATAAATAGCCAGTTTTTCCAGTGCTCCTAAGCCCCAATCTTCGGCTTGTTGGGAAGTAATTTTGTAAACCCCTTCCTTAAAAATGGGGAATTTGTAGGATTCCTGTGCCCAACCATGTTTCGTTAAGCAAAAGAAAATCACTGTCCAAAGTATGTTAGCCCGTAAATTCACCCGGTGTTAGCCAGTTTTCAAGCAGAGAAAATAAAATATAAAGAAGGATCACAAAGGGAATGCCTCCAATCCCAACTATCAAAACGCTAATAAGGCCTAAAACCATCACCAGGTACCTATAAATATTTTGCATCAGCGAAAAATTTTTAAATTTTAGAGCTATAAGCGGTATTTCCGCAGTAAGCAAAAAGGCGAACAAAAGGGTGATTACCATGAAAACCACAGGATTAAGCAAAATGGGCTTGGTCCAGGGAACCGCTTGCATCAGCTGAGGCAAGGTGCAAAAAAAAAGTGCATTTGCCGGGGTGGGAAGGCCTATAAACCTTTCGCTCTGACGGGTGTCCACATTGAATTTCGCAAGGCGTAATGCGGATTGTGTCCCAATAAGGAAGGCAATGTAAGGTGTGTAAGAGGATGTGCTGATTTCTTTCAGCATCATAAAAACCATAAAGGACGGTAAAACCCCGAATGTCACCATATCTGCAAGTGAATCCAGTTGTTTTCCAATTTCACTATGAGCCGAAAGCAGCCTTGCCACCAGTCCATCCAAAAAATCGAATAAAGCAGCCAGTAGGACCACATAAGCAGCCCATTGGATTTTTCCCTGAATCACCAGGTAAATGCCTATCATTCCTGCAAGTAGGTTGAGGCAGGTAATGGCATTGGGTATGTGGCTTTTGATGTTCAAAATCTTGCCAATTTTCCCACAAAGGGGTTGCTGTCTTTTTCTTTTCCAATCTGTGTACTTGGCCCATGTCCGGGATACACCTCTACCTCATCCGGAAGTTCAAAGAGGTTTTTTTTAATGTAACGCAAAAGAGTATCATGATCTCCTCCAGGCAAATCAGTTCTACCTATACTTCCATCGAAGAGGGTGTCACCTGCAATACAAACCTTACTGGGCTCATGATAAAACACCAAGTGGCCAGGGGAATGACCCGGTACAAAAAGGGTTTTAAGAGCCACTTTCCCAAATTTGATCACTTCACCTTCACTAATAAAGTGATCGGGTTGACTTGGTTGGTAATTGGCAAAGCCATAATTGCTTGCATAAGCAGGTATGGATTCCAAAATAGGAAGTTCATCCCGGTGAAACCATAACGGTATATCATATGTGGTTTTCACGAAGGCGTTTCCCAATACATGGTCAATGTGGCAATGGGTATTTAGCAATTTCACCGGCACAAGTCTATTTTCCTTTATGAACTCCATTAGTGCCGCCTTTTCGGATTTTTCATGACAGCCAGGGTCTATGATCACGGCTTCTTTGGTCTCATCATAAAGGACATAGGTGTTTTCCATGAAAGGATTAAAAGTAAAGGATTTAATCTGCATAGCATAAATCGTTGAATGATGTATCAAAATAACGACAATAGAATTAATTTTGGGCATGAAAGTAGATTTTTTACTCATAGGTCAGGGATTGGCCGGGACTGTATTATCCTATAGACTAATAAGCCAAGGAAAATCCGTGCTGTTGATTGATACCCCTAGGGAAAATTCCAGTAGCAGGGTAGCGGCAGGGCTATATAATCCCATCACCGGCAGAAAAATGGTAAAGACCTGGCAGGCAGATATACTTTTTAAGGAGATTGAACCGTTTTATTCACATCTGGAAAAATTGCTAACGAGCAGGTTTCTTTACCCAACACCAATTTACCGACCTTTCTTGTCCATAGAAGACCAAAATGAATGGATGGGAAAAAGTGCAGATCCTCAATACAGAGATTATTTGGGCGAAATTCATACCCAAAGTAAGATTGAGGAGGTAAACGACCCCTATGGAGGGATTTTGCTGAATCATTCGGGATACCTGGATATAGGAAGTCTATTGGATAAATACGGTATTTGGTTATTAGAGGCAGGAAGACTTAGGCAGGAGCTGTACGAAGAGGATAAGCTGACCCTTTTTGAAGGAGGGCTTACCTATAAAGACGTAGAAGCAAAGGCCATTGTATATGCAAATGGAAATCAAGCCAAAAACAGCAGGTTTTTCTCCTTTCTTCCATTCAGTCCGGTAAGGGGGGAAATCCTCACTATCCGGCAAGGGTTGGACTCCAATTGCATCATCAACAGAGGTGTCTTTAGGATAGAGCTACCCGATGGGACAAAAAAATTGGGGGCAACTTATGACAGGATAGACCTGGAAGCTGGAGAAACTGAAAAAGGGAAAAAGGAATTATTGGAAAAGTTAGCAAATCTAATAAATTTGCCTGTAGATAAGATTCTAAAACATCAGGTGGGCATACGGCCTGCGACCCGTGACAGAAAGCCCTTTTTGGGTAAACATCCGCACCACAATCAAGTTTATATCTTTAATGGTCTTGGTGCCAAGGGAGTTTCACTTGCACCCTATTTCAGTAAAGAAATGAGCGATTTACTCCTAAAAAATCGGGAACTGCAAAAAGAAGTAAACATCAATCGTTTTTTTAAGTATATTTAAAAGATAGGTTCACACATGAAGGAAAGTAAATGAAATTGAAATTTATCACCCTATTAGGTTTAGTCCTTTGCTTCTTTTATTCCGGATCGGTGATGGGACAATTTGACCAAGAGCGATTTGGGAAAAACAGGATTCAGCATACCCCCAAGGATTGGTACATGTTTACCTCCAACAACTTTGAAGTCTATTACTATGGAGGGGGAATGGCCAATGCTAGAATGGCAATTGATTTCTTGGAAAGTGAATTCGATCGCTTAACCCAAACCATAGGGTATGTGGCATATACAAAGCCTAAAATTTTCATTTACAATTCCCACCAAGAACTTTTAGAAAGTAACCTAAATCTAAATGACGACAATTTCACTGTAGATGGGCAAACCTACTTTTCCAAACTTTTGGCGGAGGTGGCTTATACAGGATCCTGGGAATCTTTTAAAAAAGAACTGCTTTTTCACACCTCGAAAATAATTATTGAAGAAATGCTGTACGGTTCCAGCATTTCGGATGCCTTTCAGTCTAACCTTATCAATAATTTCCCGGATTGGTTTATTGATGGTGCCGCAATGTATCTGTCTCATGGTTGGAGCATGGAAATGGACGACTTTGTAAGGCATTACTTGGATGATAACGAAAACCCTAGGATTTGGAGGCTGCAAAAGGAAGAGGCGGCATTGGTAGGTCAATCCATTTGGAACTTTATTGTAGAAAGGTTTGGTAAAAGATACATTTCTAGTATCCTTAACCTTAGCCGAATTAACAGGAATGAGGAAAACAGTATCGCCAATACACTAGGAAGAAGGTTTAGGGATTTTTCCACCGAGTGGAGGACCTTCTACACCGGTCTGAACGACCAAGTATTGGACAATTTTAAAAGTATCAACGAAAGCAATATTATAAATGCTACCAGGAACAATAAATATGGCTCTATTTCTCAAATTAAATTCAGCCCGGACGGCAAGAACTTGGCTTATGTGCTTAATAATGATGGACGTTACCGGGTAATTATCAGGGATTTAGGAACAAATAGGGAAAGAACAATTTTTAAAGGTGGCTACTCGGCCTATGACCAAAGAGGGGACTTCTCTACCCCTGCTATCGCTTGGAGGGACACCTTGAACCTGGTTATGGCCGGATTTAGAAGAGGAGTCACCACCTTGAGGATGAGGGCTATTGATGGGAGTAGTCAGGATAAAATCTATTTAAGAAACATCACCCAAATTTTAGAGCTAAACTTCGCCCCCAACGGGAGAACCATGGTGATGTCTGCAATTTCCAATGGAAAAAATGACCTATACTCCCTGAATATGCGGGGCCAGGGGAGGAGAATCACCAACGATGTTTTTGATAATAGGACTCCCATTTATCTAAACGATTCCACCATAATTTACGCATCTAACAAAACTGACTTGCCGGATAGCCTCCTCCAAGGAAATATAGATGTAAATAACCTTCCGGATTATTACAACCTTTTTCAACTTGATCTTGGGGATTCCTTGGTGCATACCAAGCTTACAAATGTCAACCACATCAATATTTTACCCAGGGTGCTAAACAGCACCACTGTGCTGCACCTCAGTGAACAAAGCGGAATCATGAACCTGATGCGATTTAGTTTGGGCAATAATGTTAGCAGTCAGGTTTCGGCATTTAATAAGAGTTTGGAATCCTTTGATTACAATCTTTCTACAAATAAATGGGCTTATGCAGTGAGAGATGGGAGACAGAGCCAACTGGTATTGGAGAATTTCCCTAACATAGATCAGTTTACTCCAAGTACCCCCAGGTTACAACTTCAACAGGCAAAGCTTTTGAATGAAAGGATTTCTTCTAGGAGAATCCAAAGAGACGACGAAGATGAGGAACTCGAAGACGATCCACCAACTCAGGAAGAAATTATTGATGCGGATACCATTGAAATCGAGGAAGATCTGGAGGACATGATGGTAGGTGGAGATACTCTTACTAGTCAAGCCCCTGAACTTTCACCCGAACAGGGAATGGAACCTAGTGAAGCTGACACCACAGTTCTAGGTGTAGACCTGGAAAGCTTACTGATCGGCGGGGCAAGGCCTTCCCCCAGTCCAAGGCCTACTGCTCCACCAACTACAGCGCCTGATACTACGGAGAGTCCATCTATAGAAATTCCTGAGGAAGGATTAGAAGAACAAATTGCTCAGGACACAGTACCCAGCCCAGAGATGACAGGTACTATAAGCCTGGATAGGTTGCGGTTTGAAAGAGAGGGGGGGATAGATACGGACAGCTATACCTTTGACACCATACCTTCCATTATGGACACCCGACAACGGTCCCAGCAGCAAGCTCAGCAAAGAGAGCCTCGAACTCCTTCTGGAAGGAGTGATATCCTGGATGCTTTTAGGCAACAGACTATGGTGAAAAGGGTGCAGGGACCAAGGAACTATACGCCTTTGTTTTCTACCTCCAGTCTTAACACCAACTTTGTGGTCGACCCATTGAGGGGTTTCGGTATTAATCTGGAAGGTAGTATGAGAGATCTCCTGGATAACCATTCTGTGCAGGGAGGTATCATGGCCTCATTGGATTTCCAATCTGGAAGTGATGTTTATTTTGAATACGAATACCGTAAGAGCAGGATTGATTTGCGGGGAAGGTTTGACCGTAGATCCATTAGAAGGGATGAGGGAGACCAGAATCGCCAGCGATATGTTCTTACCAAATCAGAACTGGGAATTTCTTATCCCTTCTCCGTAAGCA
This sequence comes from Pleomorphovibrio marinus, assembly GCF_003347495.1. Classification (GTDB taxonomy): domain Bacteria; phylum Bacteroidota; class Bacteroidia; order Cytophagales; family Cyclobacteriaceae; genus Pleomorphovibrio; species Pleomorphovibrio marinus. The sequence continues at coordinate 359,470 of NZ_QCXY01000004.1, read as the reverse complement.
CCCGCTTTTCCCTTAGTCCTTTTGTGGCTAAAACCCAATTTTTCAACCTGAATCCAGATTCTGTGCTAAGAGGGTCTGACGGCCCCCAAAACCGTTTTGACGTAAATTATGCTGGGGGCAGGGCAGAAATTATTGTAGATAAAACCCGCCTTTTGGGCTTGTACATGGAACAAGGGTTTAAGGGTAAAATCGGCATGGTGCATTATCAAGGCTTGAACCATTCTGAGAGATCCTTTAGTAATGCATTTGTGGACTTGAGGAATTACCAAAAGATCCACAAGAATATTACCTTGGCAACCAGGGTTTTTGCCGGAAGCTTTTTTGGGCAAAACCCACAAAGATATCTTGTAGGAGGAATGGACAATTGGCTTTTCAATGAATTTCATCAACCTCCCAGCAACCGACCAGAGGTTTCCCCTGTCAGGAACCAGGCTGGAGTGGAGAACACCAATATTCTTTTTGCCGAATTTGTTGACTTGAGGGGTTATAATTATGACGAGATACGGGGGAGTAACGTGATCACCTTCACTTCCGAATTGAGAATACCCCTATTCTCCTACTTATCCAGGGGTAATATAACCTCAAACTTCATTAGAAATTTCCAACTCGTAGGCTTTTATGATGCGGGATCTTCTTGGACCAACAATCCACCTTGGGAAAGGGTAAATGACCAGAATACGGAGGTAATCAGTACAGAGGGTTCACCCTTTTTGATTACACTTAATAACTTTAATAACCCTTGGCTTCAAAGTTATGGTGCAGGCTTGAGGACTGTGCTTCTAAACTATTATGTAAAATTTGACGCGGCTAGACCTATTAGGAACTATACCACGGAGAAAACCCGGTTTTATGTGACCTTAGGTTACAACTTTTAATGGTCAATAGGTATATTGCGGCATGATAAAATCAATGACGGGCTACGGGATGGCCAATTTTGAGGATGATTTCAACATTATTCACGTGGAAATCAAGACTCTTAATTCGAAATTTTTAGACCTAAACATGAAATATCCGAAGCAATTTTCGGATAAGGAAATTGAAATCCGTAACCTGATAGCCGAACACCTGGTGAGAGGTAAGGTAAGTCTTTCCATAGATTTTACCACTAAAGATAGCAATGAACTTCCGGTAACCATTAACCAGGGGTTGTTCAATGCTTATGTAAAAACCTATAAAAACCTGGCGGAGCAAATTGGAGAGGCGGAAACGGAGATTTTCAAGTTGGCACTGCAGTCCCCAAATGTATCCGTTACTAATCCAGAAAAATCCCAACATCCGGAGGAATGGGAAGCCCTGAAGAATCAACTACTTATTGCAATGCAAAAGTGCAATGAGTTCAGGGAGGATGAGGGCAGCTCCCTATTGGTGAAGCTGGAAGAAAATACCCAAGAAATTATCGCCAGGCTGGAAACGATCAAAGTGGAGGAACCAAGGCGAAAAGAAAAGATAAAAGACAAAATCAAAAACCACTTCAAAGAATGGTTGGATGACCTCGAGATAGACCAAAACAGGTTTGAGCAGGAATTAATCTATTACTTTGAAAAACTGGATATTACGGAAGAAATTGTCAGGCTAGAAACTCACCTGAACTATTTCAAAAAGGTTTTGGATTCCGGACAGGGACAAGGAAAAAAGCTGGGATTTATCAGCCAAGAAATGGGCAGGGAGATAAATACCATTGGCTCCAAGGCCAATGATGTGAAAATCCAGCAAGAAGTGATTCAAATGAAGGACGAATTGGAAAAAATCAAAGAGCAGTTACTCAATATCCTTTGAATCCTTTTCTTTTACTGCATATTTGACCAATTCCTCAAGAGGAACGTAACTCAGAGTTTTTTCATGGGTGGCCTCCAATACCACCTTTGGAGCAACTCCTGCCTGATAGGCCTCCAGCCATCTGCTGGCACAGAGACACCACCTGTCCCCAGACTTAAGTCCTGGAAACTGGAAAACAGGATTTGGGGTGATTAGGTCATTGCCCATACTTTTACTAAAATTAAGGAATTCATCTGTCATCACCGCACAAACCGTATGGGTACCAAAATCATCCTCACCGGTTTCACAGCATCCATCCCTGAAATACCCGGTAATTGGGGATTTGCTGCATACCAACATTTGTTCTCCAAAAACATTTTTTGCCATTATTCCATCAATTTCTGTTTAACTCACCAACTAAGTTACTCAATTTATATCTAAATGAAATCGAGCATGGCGAAAACCTTACACATTGGGAGGCTCCACCGATAGCTATCGGGCTATCGGGGCAATGCCCCACATACCACCTGCAGGATAAAAAAAAGGCGCCCTGGCATTTAAACCTATCTGAAGCCGAAGGGAAAGCCGTAGGGCTATTTAAAGTGGCTTCTTAAAAAAGCCTCAACAATATCCAGTGTTCCTTCTGTCCAAAATTCATAGGATCCATGGTCGGCATCTTTCAGCATATAAAAAGTATATTCTTTACCCAAATCCTTCATAGCGTCGGCAAGCAACTCACTTTGATTAAAAGGAACCAACCTATCCCTATTGCCGTGCATGATTAGTAGGGGAGGGATACTTTTTGCTTCATCGAGATAGGTGATTGGATTACTTGCTTTTACCAATTCCGGATGTCCCATAACATTTTTACCTCCGATAAGTAATCCTTCCGGACTTTCTGGTGACACGTGATCCATTGTAGAAGGTACGGCATTCATTTTGGCTATGTCCGTGGGACCAAAATAATTTACAATTGCATTCACTTTTGAGGAGTAGTCACTGTAATCATCCGTATCCAAGTCCTCTTTATCTTCAGTGACTCCTACCATTACTGCTGTATGCCCTCCAGAAGAGGTGCCCCAGAGAAACAGCTGATCAGGGTCGATGTCAAATCTTTCTGAATTTTTCCTAATAAATCGAATTGCGGTTTTGACATCTTGAACTTGGGCCGGAAAAGGATGATATGGAGGAATGTCCGTGGCCCGGTATTCCACGATAAACACGGTGAATCCCCTTTCCGCAAAAGCACTCAATTTTGGTATAGACGCATATACATTTTGTTTTTTCCAGGCAGAACCAGGGACAAACACCAAGGCCGGCATTTTCCTATTATTCATGTCCCTTGCTCGAATTACCTGCAAATGCAGTGGGTTATCCTCTCTATTGATGTATTCGACATCCTTTTCATAACTGATCTGTGTGCTTCTGCTAAATTCAATAAGCTCACGTACATTATCATGAGTGGGTACTGCGGCAGGGAATTCGAGCGTGGTATTGGCTTTAATGGGTGGAATATATATATCCTCTTGACCTGCTTGCCCAAAAACACAAACATTGGGGAACAACCATGCTAAACCTATCCATATAAATAGGCATGATATTGTCTTTTTTTTCAAGGAAGGATTACACGTGATGGTAATTTTCCAGCTTGCATTGATGTTTTTCATAGTGTCTCTTAGGATGTAATTTTTTTTTCAACAGAAAACTTTTTTCACGAGGAAAAGTAAGAGGGGATATTATTTTCCTTGTTTGTGGATGATACTTTAAAAGTCAGGTTTTCCATTCTTGCAATTTAACCATAACCAGTGGCCTGCCCCTCATTCATATTGATCATTTTTTCATTGCGCCTTACTCCTAATTTAGCTAAGTTTATACATCGTAAAAAATTTGCTGGTTTTATTTTCAATGTTTAATTGCCCAAAATGAACGCAAGACTGATTTGCATGGCACTCCTTTTTAGTGCGACTTCCCATATTTTCACTTCCCATGCACAAACCCCTGATTTTCCTTGGCCGGATGGCAAGAATATGGCTTTGAGCCTAACCTTTGATGATGCGAGGGGGAGTAATATCCTAAATGGCATACCCCTTTTTGACGAATTTGATGTGAAGGCCACATTTTTTCTGGTGCCCAATGCAGTGGAGAAGGAATTGGCAGCTTGGAAGGCTGCCGCAGAGCATGGTCATGAAATGGGCAACCATACTTTTGAGCATCCCTGCAGTGGAAATTTCCCTTGGTCGAGACACAAAGCATTGGAGAATTACACCTTGGGAAAGATGGAAGCCGAATTACTTAAAGCCAGTGAATGGCTGGAGGAAAACCTTGGGACAAAACCAAGGGTTTTTGCCTATCCCTGTGGACAGCCATATGTAGGTGCGGGTCTGCATCAGCAGAGTTATGTGCCACTTGTGGCAAAGCATTTTTTGGCAGGAAGGAACTGGTTGAATGAGGCTCCGATTGACCCCTTTTATGGAGATTTGGGGTTATTGAATGGCATGGAAATGGACAATAAGGATTTTGATGAAATACTCACCCATATTAACTCGGCCAAAGAAAATGGCCAATGGCTCATTTTGGCTGGTCATGATATAGGGGATGAAGGCAGGCAAACCACCTACCTACAAATGCTTAGGCAGTTAATGGAATATGTGCGGGAGGAGGAAAATGGAATCTGGCTTGCACCAATGGGTGAGGTAGCAGAATATGTAGCTGAAACACGCAAAGCCATGGAGGATACGGTTAATATACCTTCTTTAGTAAGGCCCGATGAGAATGGTCGATTCGTATTGACCGCCGAAAAGGGAAGAGGGGTTGGTCCAAGGATAGAATACATGGCGGATTGGAAAGCATTTGGATGGTTCACGGGAAAAGACCAGGTGGAGTGGGAAATTGAAGCACCCAATTTCGGCAAATACCAGGCTATCCTCGAATGGTCTGTATCCGATGAAGAAGCAGGAAAAACCTTTGTTTTTGAAACCCAGGGTCAGCAGCTCGAGGGGATAATTAAACCTTCCGGAAGTTGGGAGACCTTTAAGACCGTTAACATTGGAGAACTATATTTAAGGAAAGGATATAATAAATTGATTTTTAAGCCCAAAGAGGATTTTGGAAGTGAAGGTGCACTTCTTGACCTTAAAGAAATAATTCTACAGCCTATACGCTAACCTTTTTAAAATGAATCTAAAAGAGCATAAATTAACAAAAGTAAAATGGGGAGTTATCGGTGTTGGTGATGTTTGCGAGAAAAAAAGCGCTCCTGCCATGCAGAAGATTAAAAACTCCGAGCTGTTGGCTGTCATGCGCAGGGATGGGGAAAAGGCCAGGGATTACGCAAATAGACATAATGTCCCTAAGTGGTATGATGATGCGGATCTTTTGATCCAAGACCCGGAAATCAATGCCATTTACATAGCAACTCCCCCATACGCACATCTTTCTTATGTAAAAAAGGCCGCCGCTGTTGGGAAGGCCATTTATGTGGAGAAGCCAATGGCCAGAACATATGCTGAGTGTAGGGAAATGATTGAAGTCTGTGAGCAGGCTGGCGTCCCCCTCTTTGTGGCCTATTATCGTAGAATGCTACCTAATTTCCTAAAGCTCAAATCATGGATCATGGAAGGTGCTATTGGAGAAATCCGACATGTGCAGGTCACCATGCGCCAGCCCTTGCATCCGGATGTGGTGGCTCAGGTCCAGGACAATTGGAGAGTGGATCCGGACCTTTCAGGAGGTGGGTATTTTTACGACCTGGCCTCTCATCAACTGGATCTACTGGATTACCTATTTGGCCCTATTGAGTCTGTGGATGGGATTGCGAGGAACCAGGCAGGGCAATATCCTGCTGAGGATTTTGTGACAGGAGTATTCGGTTTTCAAAATGGAATTGTGGGCACGGGTTCATGGTGTTTCACCAGTTCCAAAACTTCCAGAATCGATCAGACTCAAATTATTGGCTCAGAAGGAGAGATATCCTTTCCTACTTTTGATGGATCCTTTATAGAAATGAAAACCGACAGGTTTGGTGAGCAGAAACTTAACTTTGAGATGCCAGATCATATCCAATACCCCCTCATTGAACGGGTGGTAGAGACACTTTTGGGGAGGGGAGATTGCCCAAGTACCGGGCAAAGCGCCGCCAGGACGAACTGGGTAATGGAGGAAATGACTAAAACCTATCAACCATAAAACTATAAACAGATCTTATTTCATGGAAAAGAAGAAACTACGTTTTGGGATAATCGGTACAGGAGCCATAGCAGGAATGCATGCAAAGGCAATAGAGGCATGTGAGGGCAGCGAGCTAGTAGGAGTTTGCAGTAGCTCGGTGGATAGGGCAAAACTGGCCGAAGAAAAATTTTCAGTACCTGCCTATTCAAGTGTAAAGGAGTTTTTGGCCAATGGTAACATAGATGTAGTGGCAATTTGCACACACAGTGGAAATCACCTGGAACCGGCATTGGAGGCTGCCAAGGCGGGTAAACATATTTTGTTGGAAAAGCCCATTGAAGTCAGCTTGGCCAGGGCAGATGAATTAATTGCAGCTTGTGAAGAGGCCGGGGTTAAACTTGGGGTAATCTTTCAAAATCGCCTTAAGCCTGGCTACCTCCATTTGAAGAAAGCTGTAAAAGAAGGTCATTTAGGCAAGTTATTATTGGGAACTGCCGCTATTAACTGGTATAGAGATCCGGATTATTACAACAGCAGTGCCTGGAAGGGGACAATCTCCGGAGATGGAGGAGCTGCATTGATCAACCAAGGGGTTCATACCATTGATTTATTGTTGGATATTATGGGTCAGCCTAATTCTGTTTTTGGTCAGGTAAGAACGATGGTGCACGATATAGAAGGAGAAGACCTGGGGGTTGCAGTGGTAAACTTTGAAAGTGGTGCCTTGGGAACCATTACAGGGGGCACCTCCCTTTATCCGGGAAGTCCAGAAAGGTTGGAGATCTATGGGGAAAAGGGTAATGTGGTCTTGGAGGCTGGTGAAATTACCACCTGGAACGTGAAAGGATTGAAACCTGAATCTGTAGATAACAAGATAGGGGGATCCGGAGCTTCAGATCCAATGGCTATTGACTATAGACTTCATTTAGGACAAGTCCAAGACATGGTTGATGCTATTCTTGAGGGGAAAGACCCAATGGTGACGGGAGGGGATGCAAGAAGGTCCCTGGCATTAATATTAGGTATCTACCATTCTTCTAGGGAAAACCTGATGATAGATTTAACTAAATAAAAAAGCAGACTTTATACTGAGTTATAATTCTTTAATATAAGAAGAAAAATGCTTTAATACATTCATTTTCAGGGTGATCTATTATTCTATAATTACTATTAACTTTTATTAAATAAAAAATCCAACCTGTTGACAGGTTGGATTTTTTTATAGCATTTTAGGAATTACTTCCCATCTTTAATCCATTTAATCAGGGTTTGATAGGTTAAATCTTCCTGTCTAGCAAAATCGGCTTTGCTTACATTTTGCTTTTCTGCCTTGAACCATTTCTCTAGAATACTGGATTTTTCAGCATCAGAATAGGTTTTTCTTGTTCGGGTTCCAGGTTTTTTTGTGGAACCCTCTATTCCGTAAAGGCTGCTTACTAGTTCTATTAATTTGTTAGCATCTCCTTTAGATTCCACACCTAACTGCTTGAGGTCTTCCAGTGCTGAATCGTTAATGTTTTTCACTTTTACTTCTTTCCCACTTTTGTACGCATCTTCTACAGACTTATACCTTTTACCATCTGCATCTTCATATACGAAGGGTGATTCGACACTGGATAAATGACTGTAATCTTTGATAAAATCTTTGATTGTGCTCATTATAGTTAATTTAGTTGGTGAAATTAAAACACACTTTGTTTATACAAATGTATACTAATGTATTAAGCAATACAAATAATTTGTTAAAATATATTTGATTAATTTCATTAAAAAGTTAAAACCAATTCTATATCCTTTATTCAGTTTAGGTGTGAGGTTAAAAGTAAAAGCCTAGCTGTTGCATTGACACAATGAGCTCATATTAAATAATAAATGTAAGAGTATCCAAGTTTGTGTTTTCTTTACTAATTTTCAGTTTCTTTATTCTAATCAAATGGAAATTCTAAGGGTAATGGTTATATTGTAGGGTATGGGAAAAAGCAGGGATTTAAGAGTCTTTTTGATTACGTATTGGGCAACTTTAACCTGCTCTTTCTTGCTATTTGCCGGGTTATTGCTGGATTATTTTGAGGTGTCTTGGTTTGTAGCTGAGCTTAGGCTTTTTTGGTATTTATTGGCATACTTTATTGTTGGGAAAGATGTAGTACTATCTGCGATTAAACTTTTATTTAAAGGAGGTGTATTTAACGAATTTTTCCTAATGTCTTTAGCCACTTTTGGGGCATTGTATCTTGGGGAGTATGCAGAGGCAGTAGCTGTCATGCTATTTTATACAGTCGGAGAGCAGATTCAACATAGGGCTGTACACCGTGCCAGAAAAAACATCAAGGACCTATTGGACCAAGGCCCGGAGGAATTGACACTGCTGCATGATGAAGGCACTATAAGTAAGCCTGCAAAGCAGGTGAGTATAGGAGAAACGGTAGTATACCGACCTGGAGAAAAGGTGGCCTTGGATGGTATTTTAATGGGAGAGGAGGCTGCCTTTGATACCTCCAGTAGTACTGGGGAATCAATGCCCAAACGTATTTCACCAGGAGATTCTGTATCTGCCGGATTTCTAGTGTTGGATAAATCCATACATGTGGAAGTTACCCATAAATGGGATGAAAGTGCCACCGCCAAAATCGTGAAAATGGTGGAAACTGCCGCCGAACGCAAGTCCAAATCTCAACGTTTTATTCGGGCTTTTGCCAGGGTTTATACCCCTATCGTGGTGATGGCTGCCATATGTCTTGTTTTTCTTCCCTCCTTGTTGCTGGATTATTATGATTTTGAGCTTTGGCTATACAGGGCGATGGTATTTTTGGTGATTTCTTGCCCCTGTGCACTGGTGATTTCCATTCCATTAGGGTATTTTGGGGGGCTTGGGGCTGCTGCAAAAAATGGTATTTTCTTGAAGGGTGCTAATTACCTGGATGTTTTGGCCAAGGTAGACACCATGCTTTTTGACAAGACGGGCACTTTGACAGAAAAGAAATTTGAAATCAGTCATATTAGCTTTAACGAGGGGCCGCTTTCATCTGAAGAGGTGGAGAAAGGTGTGTTTACCATTGCCTCTCATTCCTCTCATCCCATTTCCCAAGCCATTGCTAAAAGATTGGACAAAGGTAATTCAGATGGAAAGGTAGGGATTACCGAGGTTGCTGGATTGGGATTGCGTGCTACTTTAGGAGAAAAGGTCTTTTTGCTGGGTAACACAAAGTTGCTGCAAAGGGAGGGCGTAACTATTCCTGAGCATATGGAGCTAAAGGAAAATTCATGGACCGGTGTGGCAGTAGATGGCGTTTGGATGGGATATTTTTCCGTTAATGAGAAAATTAAAAAGGAGGCGTTTGCCACCCTCCTAAAATTAAGAGAATTGGGAGTGCAAAAAAGTATGATTCTTTCTGGAGATTCCCCCTCCAAGGTGGAGTGGATGAGAAATGCACTGGAAATGGATCAAGCTTTTGGAGGCTTGTTGCCTGAGGATAAGCTACGGCTGTTGGAAAAAGAAAAGAAGACCTCCAAAACCTTGGCTTATGTTGGTGACGGCATCAATGATGCACCAGTTCTCACACTGGCCGATGTTGGGATTGCCATGGGGCAGTCAGGTACGGATATCGCAGTGGAGGCGGCCGATGTGGTGATCCAAGATGATAGTCTGGAGAAAATTCCTCTGGCCATTGGGATTGGAAGAAAAACCAGGGTTATTGTTTGGCAAAACATTCTCTTGGCTTTAGGTGTCAAACTGTTGGTATTGGCCTTGGGCGCCTCCGGAATGGCTTCTCTTTGGGAGGCTATTTTTGCCGATGTAGGAGTAGCACTTCTAGCAATTGGGAACTCCATAAGGGTGAAAAACATATGATTTAATCAGGTTTATTAATTTCAAATTTTGTTTTATGTATTTGATAGTCAAAAATAAAATTGTGATATAAATGATTTATAATAAGAATAAAAAATTCTTACATTTGTAGCCGCAGGTATATTATTTTTCAGATGCTGGCTTTCTGATTATTGTTTTATTAATGTGTTATGGAGGATCTGTGGTTGGAGGAATCGGAGCTTAGCCTTAGGAAAGTAACGGAATCCTATAAGAGTTTGCTTGTAAAGGAAGATAAAGAGTTAAATGACCTGACGAAAATGGCGCAGACACTTTGTCAAACCAGCATTTCCGTCATTTCTATTCTAGACGATAATACCCAAAATTTATTTCAGCCACAAGGGATGTCACCCATGGAAATGGGTAGAGATCAATCCTTCTGTGCATATACTCTTGACTTTGGTGGGCAAGTTTTTGAGGTATCTGATGCGAGGAAGGACGAAAGGTTCAAGGATACCATTATGGTCCATAAGGATCCGAAGGTGGTGTTTTATGCAGGGGCACCTCTGGTCACTGAAGCTGGGCATTCTTTAGGTGCTCTATGTGTGATGGACCGTATTCCCAGAAAACTATCAGAGGTTCAACTGGAAGGCTTGAAAGTGCTTGCCAGACAAGTTGCGGGCATGCTGGAGTTAAGGAAAAAAACCGAAACCCTGCATCGCCTCAACCAGCAATTGCAGTCAAAAAATGAAGAACTGGCCCATTTTTTTGAAGTAGCCCAGAGTCTTTTATGTGTAGCAAGTGCAGATGGTAGATTTATCAAGCTAAATTCCAAGTGGGAAATGACCTTGGGTCATTCTTTAGAAATGCTGGTTGGAAAACCTTTTATGGATTTAGTCCATCCCAGCGATTATGTCGCCACCCAGAAAGCTATGAAAATGCTATCTTCTGGTCAAAAAGTGGTCTTTTTTTGCAACAGGTTTAGAAGGGCAGATGGGGAATTTAGGCACATTGAATGGAACGCTTGTCAGAAAGAGGGGCTAATCTATGCGGCTGCCCAGGACATCACTGATGCCCAATTGGCAAGGGAGGAACTGCTAAGAACCAAGGATCTTCTGGAGCAGGCCGGCAGCCTGGCCAAAGTAGGTGCCTGGGAATTAAATCCCTTTGATTTCACACAAGTATGGTCCAGGGTTACCAAAGAGATTTATGCAGTAGAGGAGAACTTCGTGCCAAGTCTTGATTTCGCCATTGCCTGCTTGAAAGGAAAGAGCCATCGCAGAAAGCTCAAAACGGCAATTGAGCAGGCCGTAAATTTCGGGAGTGAGTTTGACCTGGAGTTGTTGCTAAAGCCCAAGGAAAAGGAGGAAAAGTGGGTAAGGGTAATGGGGAAAACGGAGCGTAAATGGGGGCTTTGTGTCCGTGTCTTTGGCACGATACAGGACATTACGGAAAGAAAGCTGAATGTACAGGAATTACAGAAGGCAAAGATCAAGGCGGAATCCGCTAGCAAGTCCAAGTCGCAGTTTTTGGCCAATATGAGTCATGAAATCCGCACTCCACTAAACGGGGTGATAGGGTTCACCGATTTATTGATGAAAACCCCTATGGATGATGTACAGCGAAAATACGTGGAGAATGCCAATACTTCAGGCAAAGCCTTGCTGGAGATTATCAACGACATTCTTGATTTTTCAAAGATCGAAGCAGGGAAATTAGACTTGGAACTTATTGATACCGACATTAAGGTCCTACTGAATGAAACCATAGAAATCATCAACTTCCAGGCCAAGGAAAAAGGGTTGCAACTTGAATTGTCCCTACCTGATGACCTACCAGATATTGTCAAGGTGGACCCCGTTAGGTTAAAGCAAATCCTAATGAACCTTTTGACCAATGCCATAAAGTTTACACCTAAGGGCCGGGTAGAGCTGGAAATTAGGTTTTATCCCTATAAGGACACTTTTGCTAAATTCGTATTTGTGGTAAGGGATACGGGGATTGGAATTTCCCTGGATCAGCGAAAAAACCTTTTTAAGGCCTTTTCTCAAGCGGATGGATCCACCACACGAAAATTTGGGGGTTCTGGACTCGGATTGGTGATTTCTAACTTACTCGCTGAAAAAATGGGAGGGCACATTCATTTGGAGAGTGAGGTAGGAGTGGGTTCAACTTTTTCATTTGCGATATCTACCCATTATCTCTACCAAAAAACAAAAACCAATAAGCCAATTTCCAAGAAGAAGTTCGAACATAAATCACTTCAGCCCCTAAAGGTTCGTAAAAGGGTTACCATTTTGGTGGCCGAAGATGTGCCCTTGAATATGATGTTGGTTAAAACACTGATTGGCCAGCTTATACCCCAGGCAAAGATCCTAGAAGCAAACACGGGATTGCAGGCTGCGGAGATAGTTGGGAGAGAAAAAGTGGATTTGATCCTAATGGATATACAAATGCCCGAGATGGATGGAGTGGAAGCCACCCGTTCAATCCGAAATATGGGTAAAGAGGAAATTAGGGACCTTCCAATTATAGCCCTAACTGCAGGGGCCTTGAAGGAGGAAAGAGAAAAATGTTTGAAGGCTGGAATGCAGGACTTTTTGGTTAAACCCATTCAAATCAACGCACTCTCTTCCGTTTTAAGCCGATACTTTATTGACTCTTCCGAAATGAGCCACTCCTAAAAGAACCCTCCATTACTATTTGCTGAGTTTATTTACGGTAACAAAGGATTTTCTGTTATTATTGCTTAACATTGTTTGGGAAACCTTAATACAATGATCGAAGCAGCCAACTATTGCAATCATTCCAGGGACAGGCATATAGTCATAATTGGCAACGGTATTTCCGGGATCACCTGTGCCAGAACCATCAGAAAAAGGGATCATCACGCCAAAATCACCATCATTTCGGGGGAGTCCCAGCATTTCTATTCCCGAACTGCCCTTATGTATCTGTATATGGGTCACATGAGATATGAAAACGTCAAACCCTATGAGGATTTTTTCTGGGAAAAAAACAGGTTTTCCCTTATTCATGACTGGGTGACAAAAGTTGACCTGGCTGAAAAGAAACTTTTTTTTAAGCAATCCACAGACATTACTTACGATATATTAATAATAGCCACTGGCTCCATACCCAAGAAATTTGGCTGGAAGGGAGAGGAATTGTCCGGAGTACAGGGCTTTTATGGGCTACAGGATTTGAATGAAATGGAAGTCAATACCAAGGACATAAAGCATGCGACGGTAGTGGGTGGCGGGTTGATTGGGATTGAATTATGTGAAATGCTTCATAGCAGGGATATATCTGTAACCTTTTTGGTGAAGGACAAGCATTTTTGGGGCTCTGTGTTGCCGGAAGAAGAAGGAAGTTTAGTGGACAGGCACATTAGAGAACATGGGGTTGATCTTCGTTTGTCCACCACTATGGAAGCAATGGAAGGTGAGGGAAATGGCAAGGTTTCCCGCATCAAAACCGATAAGGGAGAAACCATAAACACCCAATTTGTGGGATTGGCTATTGGGGTGACCCCGAATGTTGCCCTCTTCCAAAACACCTCTTTGGAGATAGAGACCGGAGTTCTCGTGGATCCCTATTTTAGGACAAATATCCCCAATGTGTTTGCCATTGGGGATTGTGCGGAATTCAGGGAAAAACCCGATGAAAACAGGAAGAATATTGAACAAGTTTGGTACACAGGAAGGATGCATGGAGAGACTTTGGGGTACAACCTCACCTCCGACAAGGCACATACCTACCAACCTGGAGTTTGGTTTAATTCCGCCAAGTTTTTTGATATTGAATACCAAACCTATGGAAAAGTACCAGCCACTTTGGAGGAGAAAATGGGAAGCTTTTACTGGGAACACCCCAATGGCAAAATTGGGTTTAGGATCACGTTTGATGCCAAAACCCAGGCAATCTTGGGAGTTAATGCCTTGGGATTAAGGGTAAGCCACGAATTCTTCGATTGTGCAATTAATAATCAGTGGAAAATTAATAAAGTAATGGCGAGGCTTAATGAAGCCGATTTCGATCCTGAGTTTTTCGATTCCCACATCACTTCTATCCTTCAAGCATATAATCATCGATTTGGTACTCAGATTACTCATAAAAAACTCTCCTTCTGGAGTAGGTTAACCGGAACATCACTATGAAATCGAGTAGGAAGAGTATATCACATGTAGGAATGATTAGGAATCTTGCGAGATTCCTCCAGAGCAAATCCGCTGAAACAAGTTCCCCGAAACGAGTTCGGGGCAAGCAGGGGCAGGCTACCCCGACCTGCGGTGCGGGGCAAGTTATCGCTTTTAAATAAGACAACTATAAACCTATGAAGATTATTCAATACCTGGGACTGGCCCTTTTTGTAGGGGGATTGCTTTTGTTTTCCCTGATTCCCTTTATTGGGCAGTTTACCCTTGATGCTGAAATTACGGATAAAAAAATCAAGGAAGAACATCAGGAGCTTCTCGAAGTCCTTAAACCTATGTATGGGAACACTTATTCCCATCAAATAGCTTTTGTCAACGACTTTAATAACTATTTTGATGCCTACAATGACAGATTAAAGGAAGAGGAAAAATGGGATGAGGTAATTTATGAAGACTATGCTTTTTCCATTACCAAAGCTTCCGCACACGGGCCGGTGCAGCAGCATCCTTGGCTGTTTTTTGCTGGGGCACTGCTGCTCCCCATAATAGGGGCACTTATGTACATTTTTCCCCTGCACAGGGATGAACCGGATGGGATCAAAAACAACGGTACCTATTTTTCTTCCATGAAGAACAGGGGATGGTTGGGGATCCTAACCGGGACTTATTTGATCGGCTTTTATATCATTCTGTATTGGAATGCCGAATACTTAACCAACCTCACGGATATGGTGGATGGGTTGAGCATGTTTTTGTCGGGTGAACCTGCCAGCCAGTGGTTTTTATACGGTTGCTTGTACACCTTGGCAATTTTGGTGATGGGAATACGCATGTTTCGAAGGTACAAGGGAAATCCCTACCAAATTATACGTACGTATTCCGTGATGTTTTTTCAGTTGGCATTTGCCTTTTTGATCCCCGAGATCCTGGTCCTGCTAAATATGCCTTGGCATGATTTCAAGAATATCTGGCCTCTGGATTATGATTTCTTTTTCGAATACAGGATTGAAGGAATGTTGGGAAGTGGTGCCTTAGGGATGTTTATGCTGGTTTGGGGAATTATACTGATCATCCTGGGGGTGCCTATTTTCACCTATTTCTATGGGAAAAGATGGTACTGTTCATGGATTTGTGGCTGTGGAGGCTTGGCAGAGACCTTGGGGGATCCCTACAGGCATCTTTCGGACAAATCCTTGAAAGCCTGGAAAATTGAACGCTACATGGTGCATGGAGTCTTGGTGTTCGCAGTTGTAATGACAGGGTTTACCATCTGGAATTATTTTTCGGGGTTTGGGCTGTTGGGGGATGCCACAGGCATGCTTCACCAATGGTATGGTTTCTTGATTGGAGCGGCTTTTGCAGGGGTGATAGGTACCGGGTTCTATCCCTTTATGGGAAACAGGGTATGGTGCAGGTTTGGATGTCCTTTGGCTGCTTATCTAGGCATCGTGCAGCGGTTTAAGTCCAGGTTTAGGATTACTACCAATGGTGGACAATGCATAAGTTGTGGCAATTGCTCCACCTATTGTGAGATGGGGATAGACGTAAAATGGTATGCACAGCGAGGACAAAACATCGTTCGTGCATCCTGCGTGGGGTGCGGCATTTGTTCTGCGGTTTGCCCCAGGGGAGTGCTGAAGTTGGAAAACAAATCCGAAAAAGGAAGAATTAACGAGCATCCGATAATAATTGGCAACGATTCTATCAAGGTGGAAAATTAATAATGTTGACATCGATAATAGTGGGGCTGTATGTACTGGCTCTTGTTTTTATTTTTCTTTACAGTTTGGCTCAAGGGCATTTACTGTGGCATTACCTGAAAAAAAGGCGCTCTTTGGCTGTAACCCCTCAAGTGCCACCACTGCACTGGCCAAAGGTTACCGTACAACTGCCCATTTATAATGAAAAATATGTCGCTGACCGCTTGCTGGAAGCCGTCTCACTACTCAATTACCCTGAAGACAGGCTAGAAATACAGGTTCTGGACGATAGCGATGATGAAACCAGTGATATCCTTGCCAAAAAAATCACCTCGCTTTCCCACCTATCTATCCAGCATGTCAGGAGGGAAAACAGGGATGGCTATAAGGCCGGGGCCCTCAAACATGGACTATCCTTGGCAAAAGGGGACCTCATTGCTGTTTTTGATGCAGACTTTGTGCCAGATCCGGAATTCCTGTTATGTACAGTTCCGGAATTCAGCAACCCAAAAGTGGGGATGGTTCAAACTCGCTGGACCCATCTCAATCTGAAGCAATCTTTGTTGACACGGTTACAGGCTTTCGCCCTGGACGCCCATTTTATCGTGGAGCAGGTAGGCAGAAACACCTTGGGTGCATTTATCAACTTCAATGGTACCGGAGGCATATGGCGGAAACAATGTATTATTGATGCGGGGGATTGGAGCGACGACACCCTTACCGAAGACCTGGACCTTAGTTACCGAGCTCAAAAGGCCGGCTGGGAGTTTATCTATTTACCCAATGTGGCTTCACCCGCCGAGCTCCCACCTATAATGAGTGCCCTTAAGTCCCAGCAGTTCCGCTGGACAAAAGGAGGAGCGGAATGTGCCAAAAAGCACCTGCTTTCCATGTGGTTACGTAAGGATCTTCCTTTGATGGCCAAGCTACATGCCACTGCACATTTGTTGAATAGTACGATTTTTATCGCTATTCTGATGGTATCTGCACTAAGTGTACCTCTCTGGTGGATGAGCTTGTATGGGCACTTTCCGGAATGGCTGTGGAAGTACGGAATAGTTTTTATGCTAGGCTTCTTTATAATTGCAGGAGTGTATTTTGTGGCCAACACCTTTGAGTTAAAAGGGGTAGGGCAGAAGCTGTCCACCTTTTTTTACCAGTTGCCTTTGTTTCTGGCGGTTTCGATGGGAATGGCCTTACACAACTCCATCGCGGTATGGGAGGGTTTTACCGGGCAAAAAAGCCCCTTTATCCGTACACCAAAATTCAACGCTCAATCCTTATTGGAAATTAAGAAAAACAGGTACCTAACTTTAGAAATACCGCTAAGTACCTATGCAGAGGGAGGTTTTGCACTGGTGTTTTTGGTGTTGGTGGGAGTGAGCATTTGGCTGGGACATTGGTTGTTTTTCCCGTTGCATCTGCTTTTGTGTATTGGTTATTTTCTGGTATTTATCCAGTCCTTCCATAATACGCTGGATTAGCAGGGTTTCTAGGACAATATGCTCTCCCAATTCCTTCCATATGTACCTATTTGCCACCCTATTCTAGGTCAAATCCTTTTGGAAATGCTCCCTTAAAATCCGTTCTGAATCCGGATAGCACGAACAGGTTCATTTTTCTGGTTATTGTAATTTGAACCCCCTTTGTAAATTTCCTAATACAATAAATCCTAGCAAGGCTTTTAGCTGTTTGTATACAGTTAAATCCTTAGTAATTTAGGACTAAAAAATATGTTATTCGTCAATGGTAGGAATCTAGTTTATTTACAGCTACCTTTTCAAAAGACGAAACAGCTATTTTTATGGAAAGACCCATCCCTGAGGATGAATTTAACAGGCTACTGCAATTGGCCAATTATGACTTAGATAACAGTGAGTTAGAAGGAAATTTAAAAGACCTTACCAAACTTGCTGCGAAGGTGGCTGGTACAACTATTTCCCTGGTCAATTTGATTGACTCTTATACGCAATGGAGTGTGGCCACAGAAGGGCTTCCAGTTACGCAGGTGCCCAGGGAGGATTCAGTCTGTCAATACACCATAATGGGAAATCATCCCATGGAAATCAAGGATCTTTCTAAGGATGAGCGTTTCATGGAAAAATTCTATGTAACAGACAATCCCAATCTAAGATTTTATTGGGGTGTCCCCTTGAAGAACGAATCCGGGTTTAATCTGGGGGCTTTATGTGTCTTGGATACGGAGACCAAGCATATTAGTCCGGAAAAAGTGGAATTGTTGCAAATAATTGCTGATGAGATCGTCAACAGATTAAAAATAATAAAAGCACTGGCTTTTTTGCAATCAGAGGTGAAAACCTCCAAAGAAAAGCAAATGCAAGTGGCTCACGATATCAGGGGACCGATAGGAGGTATCGTTGGTCTTGCACAGATCATCAAAGAACAGGGGGACAACAATAAGTTGGATGAGGTGCTGGAATTTATCAAAGTCATTCAAAACAGTGGTAAATCCTTGTTGGAGTTGGCCGATGAGATACTTTCTTCCCGGGATGAAGGGAAGAGAGAGAATACCTTGAATCCAGATCTTGAATACAACTTACTGACACTAAAAGAAAAACTGGAAAACCTTTATGCTGTGCAGGGTGAACAGAAGAAAGTAAAATTGGTGGTGGAGCTGAATGATGAAAAAATGGAAATTGCGTTTCGCAAGACGAAGCTTTTGCAGATACTAGGGAACCTGATCTCCAACGCCATTAAGTTTACCCCTACAGAAGGTAGTGTAACGGTAAACTTAATCCTTGGTGAAAAGGCCAATCGGAAGGAATTATTAGCAGTAGTAAAAGATACCGGAGCTGGAATGACTCGGGAGCAAGTTGAAGCACTCCTAAAGGGAGAGGGAAAAACCACTATGGGAACCTTCGGGGAAAAGGGCTATGGTTTTGGTCTGGCGCTGGTAAAACATCTGATAGATGGTATGGGAGGCACATTGCAAATCGATTCCAAAATAGGGGAATATTCAAAGTTCGAGGTAAGGCTTCCGGTTTGATGTTAGTTCAAATAAAGGCAGAAGGCTATAAAAGCACAAAAGTGTATGCCTAATTCTTTGATTCTATCCGTTATTTATTTACATTTAATATTACTAGATTAGTATTCCATTCTTAATATAAATCAAAAAGGTATGAATCTGTACTTATTTATCTCAAAGGTCTTTTTAATGATAACGTTGATTTTTCCTGGAACTGACAAGGAACATTCGGAGAAAATCAATTTAGTGTTGGATAAGGTTGATGTAAGGATGGATGGTAAACACTGGGAAAGGATGAATTTGAATACGGATAACAGGTTTAAAATTGTTACCGTAATTGAAGCCGATTCTGAGGAAAGTTGGTCGGTGCTGCAAAAAATGGATGAATTAATTGAAAAAGTAGGGTTGCATAGTCATTATAGTTTTTTGGTGTATGTGCGGGGAGATAATGTTGATCTTTTCTATTCCAGTGAAGGAGATAAAGATGACAGCTATAGGTATCCCGTTCTTATTGATAGGCAGGATGTTTTCCGCAATGCGAATTCTGGGATAATCGCTGAAAATGGTTATAATACCCTATTGTTAGACCTTGATGATTCCATCCTAAAGAAAGATGTTGAATTCAGCAATCATTTTTTTGAAAAAGTTGTTGAGCATTCCGCAAAACAACCCAGATTCATTGATAATCCGCCAAGGCACCAGATAAAAAACCAATAGTGGTAACTTCACCGTTCGTGATTTGCAACGCAGAACTACCTTAATTTACTTTTCTATTCCTTGAAAAAGGGAGGATTAGCTCAATGCAAAATCAAACGTTTTTAGTTCCACTTAGAATCACTTACATTTACTCATATTTAAAATTGCTATAATTATATGGAGCAAGTGTGGGAATTTCTTGGCAAACTATTTTTGGCAGATGATTGGCCAGCCCGATGGGAGTGTGGTACTTGGTCATCTTTTCATGGTTGGCTATATATCACTAGTGATATTGCCATCTGGCTGGCTTATTTTGTGATTCCTGCCATAATTATTTTTTTTACCCAAAAACGCCACAATCTTCCCTTCTTGCCAGTTTTCTGGCTTTTTGGTGCATTTATAATTCTTTGTGGCAGTACCCACCTAATTGATGCGATGATGTTTTGGTGGCCAGGTTACCGACTTAGTGCACTGGTGAGGTTGCTGACGGCTCTAGTGAGTCTAGCTACTGCCTTAGTACTCATTCGGGATTTACCTAAGTTGATAGAGGTGCAGCCCAAGGATGAACTGAAAACGTACCGGTTAGAAAAGCAGCTGAAAAAGTATGAAGCGGAGAACCTAGAATTAAAGGCGTTGTTGAATAGTAAGGGCGTCGAATGAGTATAGACCGTCGATATTTGATGTTTTTTCAAACCGCAACCTTGGTATTCTTTGCAGCAATGATTGCTGGTGTTGTTTTCTTGGTGGATATGAATACAGATAAAACGGTGGCTGTGGCCAGTATGTACGCCATAGTGATATTATACAGCTGGCTCATACCTGGAAAGTATGCCAGCATTTTCACTGCTTTTATCTGTACTTTTCTGACAATTACGGCTGTTATTCTATCCGATGATATGCTTACCAATGCGAGCGATTTATCCAACATGAACATGGTAATCTCCTTGGTGGTAATTTGGACCTGTGTGACACTTGTATTTATTGCAAAGAGCAGCTTTTCAAATCTTGAGGGGATTAACAAAAAGCTATCGGAAAGTTCAGCGGCATTGTTTGAAAATGTAAAGGAATTGGATGATCAACAACAAGAATTATCTGAGCATAAGATACTGCTCGAAAATTTGAATACGGACTTATTAGTGAAAAATCGGGAACTTGAGCGATTCACCAGTATTGCCAGCCATGATTTACAAGAGCCACTTAG
This sequence comes from Pleomorphovibrio marinus, assembly GCF_003347495.1. Classification (GTDB taxonomy): domain Bacteria; phylum Bacteroidota; class Bacteroidia; order Cytophagales; family Cyclobacteriaceae; genus Pleomorphovibrio; species Pleomorphovibrio marinus. Next base: position 339,006 of record NZ_QCXY01000004.1, on the reverse strand, counting down.
AACCATCGGAAATATGACCCAACTGATATCGAATAGGTATTATTCGAAATTTGACGAACAGGGGAAAAAGATGTTGGAATATGTGACATCGGCCACAGGTAGGATGACGTTACTGATTAAAGGATTTTTGGACTTTAGCAGGATTGGAAACAAACGAGAATTCCAAAAGGTGGATTCTCAGGAATTAGTACACACCATTGTGATGGATTTTGATGCTGCACTGAAAGCGGTAAATGGCAGGGTAATGTTCAAAGAACTACCTATTGTGATAGGTAATCCAGTAGAGCTACGCATGCTTTTTCAGAACCTGATCGGTAATGGTCTCAAGTTTAGAAAGCAAGACGTAACTCCAATCATTGAGGTGTCTGCCAATGAGAACAACACTCATGTGGAGTTTTGCGTTAAAGACAATGGCATTGGAATAGAGAAATCTGATTATGACAAAATATTTTTGATTTTTCAACGCTTGCACGCCACGGAGGAATATGACGGGACAGGCTTGGGGTTGGCCTATTGTCGCAAGATCGTGGAGATCCATGGTGGAAAAATTTGGATTGATTCAAAAAAAGAGCTAGGTAGTTCTTTTTATTTTACCTTAGCTAAAGTCCTATGAGAGAACAAAATGATAAATTTGAATGTGTCTTGCTCATTGACGACGATGAGGCTACCAACTTTTACCATACAATAGTGTTGGAGGAAGAATGTACATCTGTGCATATTCAATCTGTAAAATCAGCCAAAGAGGGGCTGGAGTATTTGCTTGGTAAGGGAGATTTTGGCAATTGCCCTAGGCCAGGTATTGTCTTTCTAGACATTAATATGCCGGGTATGAACGGTTGGGAATTTCTGAAAGAATACGATGAGTTATCAAAGGACATTCGTGATCGAGCAGTAATAAGCATACTTACCACAAGCCATAACCCAGATGACAGAGATAGGGCCGCCCTCATTTCTTCTGTAAAAGAATTTGTGAATAAACCCTTGACTCCCGAAGCATTTTGGAAAGTGGTGGATGAAAATTTCAATTAGGTTCTGTATTGCTAAGCCTTCTTTATCTTGAACTTGCGATCGCGAAACATGGAAAGAAAGGGATTTGTATTCTCTAAGGGAAAGGTTGAGATTGTGGATATCCTCCCTAAACCCCCAAGGGAGTGGAATTTTTTTAATTTAAAGTGGTTTTTCCAAGAGCTGTGTTTGGCGCTTTATTTTTTGATCAGGTTTTAAATGGGGAGTTTTAGCTTGACAAACACCGTACTTTGTATTACAGCTTAAAAATTATATTTATGCTTAATGTCAGGCTCGATAAAGAAATGGAAAAACGTCTTAAGGAAATTAGTAGGGTAAAATCAATGACCAAATCCGATATTGTAAAGGAGGCATTGGCAGAATACTTGACTAAAGAGCAGCTTACCCAATCGGCCTATGAGTTGGGAAAGGATCTTTTTGGAGCTGAAGAAGGAGGGTTAAAAAAGGCATCTTCTCAATTTAAACAAATGTTGAAAGAAAGGTTATATGGAAAACATCCTCATTGATGCAGGCCCTATCATTGCGCTATTTAACAAAAGGGATGCTTATCATCAAAAGGCAGTAGATTTTATCAAAACCAACCCCTACCGATATTACTCCACCTGGCCTGTTATTACCGAATCAAGCCACATGTTGGATTTTAGTGTCAAGGCTCAGTTAAACTTACTTAAATGGATAGACAGGGGGGGTGTTCATTTGGTGGAATTTTCCAAGGATTCCTTACCACGCCTGATTCAGCTAAGTGAAAAATTCAGTGACGTGCCTATGGATTTGGTAGACGCCAGTTTAATCCTTGCTTCGGAAAAGCTCAATATCCTTGCTGTCATGAGTATTGATGGGGATTTTTATATCTACAGGAATATACGAAACCAATACCTACAAAATCATTTTTTGTAGGTATTCAGCTTGGTATTTTCAATCCCAAACCCCAGATACAAAAAGTATTTATAGGGGTTCTGGGGCATGTTGCGAAATTAGCTTTTTCTCTTTTAATTCCTTCCACAAATCGGAAGGTATTTTCACCTTCATGGATTCCACGTTTTCCCTGGCTTGCTCAGGATATCGGGTACCTGGTATTACCGCTTTGACCACTTTGGGAGCAGCGGCAAACTGTAGCGCAGCTGTTCTCAAGTCTGTGCCGTGCTTTTCGGCTATTTCTTTCATCCTGGCTCTTTTTTCTTTATAGCCCTCCGGCATCTCCCCCCAATAATTATACCGGTCAATACCTGCGAGAAACCCTGCGTTTAGGGCAGCACCCGAGACGATGTCCACCCCTTTTTCTTCGCAGGCGGGAAAAAGTCTTTTTAGGGCATCTTCATGGTACATCAGGGAATATTGTGTGGCGGAAAGACAGATGTCAGGCTCTGCCACTTTAAGGGTTTCCAGAATGGGCTCAATACGGTTCACGCCTAGCCCCCATCCTTTGATCAGGCCTTCTTCTCGCATTTTGGTAAGTTCTGGCATGGCACCCTTTGCGGCCACCTGAAAGTAGTCCATCCAGTTGTCTTTCATATCCGCATTTTCGGGGGAAAGATCATGAATAAAAACAATATCTATACTGTTAATGCCCAGACGTTGTAAGCTATCTTCTATAGATCTTCTTACCCCCTCTGCACTGTAGTCATATTCAAAGGTAAAGGGTGAAGCCTCTTTCCAAGTGCCATTACTTGGAGCTTCCTTGGCGGGTTTGAGCAACCTTCCCACCTTGGTGGCCAGTATATATTCATTGCGGTTCTTATTGTGAAGAAACCTTCCAAATCTTCTCTCACTTATTCCAAAGCCGTAAAATGGGGAGGTATCGAAAAACCTAACCCCGGCTTCCCAGGCACCTTCCAGGGCTTTTTGGGCTTGTTCATCAGAAGTGGGCCTAAAACCGTTTCCAATGGCCACGCCTCCAAGGCCGTAATTTGAAGGTAGCGTTACATTTAGTTTTTCTTTTAGATTCATAGTTGGTTTAGGGATAGAGTTTGCCGATGATAAAAAGGGGGCCAATGCCGTGCCTGCGGCAAGGCCTAGGGATTGCGTGATAAACTTTCTTCTGCTGTTCATAATCATTGCTTATTTCTTCCAGATTTCGACCAAGCCCCCTTTGTTTCCTAAGATGGGATCAGAGGCAGGCATAGGGACCTTGGCGATATTTTGGTCTGCTTGCGGCCTTTCCCCTGCTTGGCCTTTTAGCAGGTCGGGGCTTTTCCCTTCTGGATAGGCACCTACCACCGTGAAGTTAGGGGAGTGACTGAGGCATTTATGGCCTACCCCTGCTGGGATTACGATGACGTCACCGGCTTTCACCTTCACCTTTTCACCTTTTTCACCTCCCAGCAAAATTAAGGCAGAACCTTGAAAAACCCCAAGGACCTCATGGGTATTGCTGTGGTAATGATGGAAGTCGTACACTCCCCAGCGCCAGCTGTTGGTCCAGCCGTTGGTAGCGAAGGTGTTCTCCAGCCATCCCGCCGCCTTTTCTCCATTGGAGTCTATCACTTGTTGGTAATAGAGTAGGGGAAGCTTGGAATTGGGGATACTTCCATCATCGGCGAAAAAGAGTTTTTTTGGAAGGTACATCTCTAAAGGGGTTTCGGTTAGTATATTTTCAAAGTTAAAATATGAATTAAATCCCACAAAATCTTTGAACAAAAACATAAAATTCTGTTATTTAACCAACTGTTACTCAAACTAACCTGAATCATGGATTTATCCAACCTTGATGATCTCACCTTGTGGGATAAAATAGTATCTGGTGATGAACGTGCTTTTGAATATGTTTATACTAACTATTCGGAGGACTTGTATCGATATGGGCAGAGACTATGTAAGGAAAGGACGATGATAGAGGATAGTATTCATGATGTGTTTTTTTATGTTTGGTACAGAAGGAAAAAGCTTAAGGTAAAAGATTCCATAAAATTTTACCTTTTAAAAGCCTTTAAATGGGATTTAGTTAAGAAAATGAGCCAAATACAAGGGGGCTCCAATGATAGGGTTCCCAAAAAAAAAATCCAAGAAAAGGTATAGCAGTTCTTACACTTTCACAATGCGAAAGTCTCATGTTCCTATGTTAGCAGCATTGGGAGTATTAGTGGTTTTCATTGCTGTCATTTGGATATTTTCGAACGACAATGTTGAACTCTTAAAAAGAAGGGAGTCATGAATTAAGAGAGGCATGGGTGGTTAGGAAAAATCCCCAGGGCAGAAGTCTAGGATTAACCTTGGAGATGGCACTGTAATAAATTTGAATTTCATCTTCCTCTATTACATATGTCAGGGAATTTGGAAAAGTTTCTCGGGTTGGCTCCACACCCCATATAGTCTTATTGATTAACAATTAAACACCTAAAATTATCATCTAAAAGTCCCCGGCAATTAGTTGGGGACTTCATTAATCAGTAATATTGAGATAGTCAAAATTATATAACCCATGTCCGAACACCTTACCCACATCGCTGTCTATGATGATATGTACCGGATCATACAGTACTCCGATGAAATCCATGAGGCTTTCAAGATAAGCCTTCAAAACGAACCGGATGCCGGTTTGATGGCCTCCGGGGCCAGAGGAAACCATATCCATGCAGTGCCCTTTATTGAGCAGGCAATACAAAGTTGGCCAATCCGCAAAGAGGGGGATGGCACCGAGGCTCGTGTTGCCGCCGCCATAGGTTGGCTGGCCCATAGAGCCATAGACATTGAGGTAAAATCCAGGCAACTTGATGAAGACACCATCTACCGGCCCAGGTTTTCCAAAGACGAACAGGACATTTACCAGGATGCCGTCACCTTTGCCAAGGTGTACCAAGGAGGCAAAAATAAGTCGGTTTCCCCCAGGGTATACCTCTCTGAAGCCACCCTAAGCCCCCATATGGATAAGCACCCGGCCGCTCACTTGCTCCATGTTAACTATGTGGAAAGTCTTGCCGTTTCCATGGTGCAGCAAAACCTTATGGCCTATCATAGTTTTCATGAAAACTCCTCTTCTTTGGAAGACTGGCTGGACGAGTTTCCCAACCATTACCAAAAGCTTAGTGAAAACCTTGAAACTTATATTGAGGCCTATCAAAACCTGGATCCCAAAAAGAGGAAAGCTTACATCGAGGATCTTAACTTTTACAATGAGAAGGATGATATCATCCGATTAGCGCGAGATCTTCAAAATCACGGCAAAACGGATATTTCTCTTATAGAAGCAGTTGAAAAATCCGACCAGCAAAGTTCCTATGCCTTAGGATTGGGAAACAGCTTCCGGAATATCAAGGCCGCCAGTGATTTCTTTTCCGGAAAACTGGACAAAGACAGCGTATATGATATCGCAAAGGTGGACCAGATTCATAGATTTTAACCCAAAACCCATATGATTACTCCCATATATCAACCTAATTCCCAACTTAAGAGAAGGGAATTTATGAAACTAAGTGCACTGCTGGCTTCTGCCTTTATGTTGCCTCCTTTTGCCTTTGGCAAGTCCCAACTCCCCAATGAAAATTGGCCGGATACCTCGCACAATTACCTTACCCCACTGGTCTTGATGGACTGTGTTTCCCGGCTGGGGTTGGGGAGTGGATTTATACAGGCCTCACTAAAGCATTGCATCAGCCCAGACATCCGCTTTATTGTGCCCGGAAACAGCTTTCGGCTGGGTGGATTGGTGCCCTATGGACTGGAGGAGATACTGAGTTCCCTGGAAAAAACAAAGGAAAAATGGAATTCCGGAGCACAGTCCCAAATGGATGCCCAACGCATGGCGCTGATGGCTGGAGCACTCTGTCACCAAGCTGTTACGAAGGAACTGCAGAAGGCAAATACCTTTGACCAAAAGAGTCCCTCAGGCAATTTGGAGAATAAAATATATCAAGATGGTACTGTAATCAGGGAATACCTGACTTCCGGAAAAGAAATGGACAAGGCAGATCAGGAAGCACTCCACTCCCTATTCAGGGAAATGTTGCCCAGGACATTTGTACGCTTTCATACCATAATGCCGGATGACGAGGATGGGGCCGGATGGGTAAACAAGACTGCGAAATGGAGAGAGCAAACGGATACCTATTTTGGAGAATTGGCTAAGGCAATTGCGCAACCGGATCCAAGTAAACAGGAAAAATACATTAATTCCCCGAATTTTATCGATGGTAAAGAGCCTATCGTTCAGCGAGTTTCCTATTTTTCAAAAATTAGTGAGTTGAGCCCAAAGGAAGCAGAAAGGTTGATAGAAGGCTCAAAAGATGGTAGTGCTTTCGGAAGCGCATTAGCCATGGGGTATAGTACCCTTAAAGAAATGAATGCGTACCTTTCTGGAGGGCAATCCTTGGAAAAGTGGATGAGTAAGCTATGATTTCAAAAGGTTTTATATCCCTGGTAGTTTGCTTGCTGCATGCCACACTACTTAATGGGCAAACACCTGATAAGGAGGTTTATCGGCAAAATGAGGTGGGATGGGATTGGAAAACTCAAGCTCAGGAGGCTGATCTTGTTATATTCCTGATGGGGGACACCAATATTCAGGACAGGGAAAATCCAGTGGAAGCGTTCACCTACCTTTTGCCCACCCTTAAACAAGGAGATTTGCGCTTTCTCAACTTGGAAGGCCCATTTTCTGGTAAGGGGGACACCATAAACCCCATCATACCGCATAAAAAATTGTGGACCCATTCGGATGTTGAACAAGTAAGTGCACTAGTGGATGCGGGAATTGATGGGGTAGGAGTTGCCAATAACGTCACCTATCCTGCATTTTCACTCCTAAGAAGCCTTGAGGTGCTGGATTCTGTGGGAATAGGCTATACGGGCGGTGGAATAAACCAAGAGGAGGCGCACAGGCCTATTATTTTTGACAAGAAAGGTACCAAGGTTGGTTTTATCCAATACAGTACCCTGTATTGGCCCTACGGCCATGCCGCCACTGAGGAAGAACCAGGAATAGCCGCACTAAAGGTGCATACCTATTACCAGCCTCCTAAACAGGTCTTGGACAAACCGGGGCAACCCCCCATCATCGTCACTATTCCTGACGAAATGGCACTGAAAAGAATGGAGGAGGATATCCGAGCTTTAAAGGAAAAAGTGGATGTCGCCATTATTTCCTTTCACTGGGGTGTTTCAAACTCTGAAGAGGTAGCCCAATACCAAAGAACCCTTGGCAGAGCTGCGATAGATGCCGGAGCTGATCTTGTGATGGGCCACGGCCCCCATGTCCTTCAACCGATTGAAATATGGAAGGGCAAACCCTTATTTTTGAGTGTCGGCAACGCTGTATTCGACTGGTGGAAGTTGACCTATTCCAGGGAGGGACTGTTGGTTCGGGTTCTTGTCAAAAACAAAAAAGTAGAAGGTGTTGAATTTGTGCCCTTAATTCGGGATCAGGATAACTGGGCGGTATTACTTGATCCCAATGAAGGTCTTGGAGCTGAGCTGTTTGAAAAGGTTAAGGAGATAAGTGAGGATACCCCGCTGAGGTTGATTGGGAAGACAATAAACATTGATGGTCTCGAATAGCTGTCAGTATTCTTCGATATTTTTTTGTAGTTTTAGTGTTGATTAACCCAAAATACCTGACCGTTATGTACAAAAGTTTCAGTGGGCTTATCCTGTTTCTTATGCTGGCCTGCACATCTCACCCAGACGAATCCTCCGTAGTATTGGACTTGGAAAAGCAACGCTTCCAGGCCATGGTAGAACGGGACGTGGAATTTTTGGAGGCGGTGATCAGTGATGACCTTCATTATATTCATTCCAATGGAGAAGTCGACGATAAGGCAAGCTTTATCGCACCAATTGCTGCGGGTGAAAGGCATTATGATGATATCACCATTGCGGAATCAAGGGTACGTATGTATGATAATACGGCCATCATCAATGCAGAATGTACCTATCATCGAAAGCACGAGGATGGCTCACCCAACAACCTTCAACTCCGGTATACCAATGTGTATGTCAAATTGGACGGGAAGTGGAAGATGGTCAGTTGGCAGTCCTTTAAAATGGAATAGGATTTTAAAGAAAATTAAAAGTATGCTTAAAGATGGCCTTTAAAAAACAAATTATAATCATATGAAATTATAATCATATGAAATCGAATTCAATGACCTTGTTTGTAAAGCCAATTCCATCCTTAAAATGCTCAAGTCCGCAATATTAACCTCAATACAAAAAACCCAACAATCCAACCCATAACTCATAACCCATCACCCATGACCAAAGCCCCAATGAGATTTTTTATAGTTGTAGTATGCATCAGCCTAGGTTTTTCCTGTTCACCCTCCTATGAGGAGCTGCCTCCTCCAAACATTTTGTGGATTTCTCATGAGGACCTCAGCCCCATTTATGGTTGCTACGGTGACGATTACGCAAGCACTCCAAATATTGACAAACTAGCAGAAAGTAGTATCAGGTTTACCAGAGCCTATTCAAACGCCCCAATATGTGCTCCTGCCCGCTCCACGCTCATTTCTGGTCAATATGCCGTTAGCCTTGGGACACAACACCTGAGATCAGAAATTCCGGTACCTTCATCCATGCGCATCCTTCCAGAGATCTTGCGAGACGCAGGCTATTACACCTCTAATAATGTGAAAACAGATTACAACTTTAGCCATGAAGGAAGGTGGGATGAGAGCAGCAGCGAGGCCCATTGGAGAAATGGACCCGAAGGCCAACCTTTCTTTTCAGTATTTAACTTTATGATCACCCATGAAGGGCCCACCAATGCTCTGAGGGCTTCTGACACGGAGCAGCTTGCCGAGAGGCGTGATCCCGAAAAGGCAAAATTGCCTCCCTATATTCCGGACTCCCCAAGAATGAGGCAGATCTGGGCCCATATGTACGATTTGTTGGCTGTATTTGATGAGGGTGTGGGTGACTTGCTGAACCAACTAGAAGAAGACAACCTTTTGGACAACACCATTATATTTGTGTTTTCTGACCATGGGCATGGTCTTCCAGGTCATAAACGCTGGTTGAATAATGCCGGTTTGCAAATTCCTTTTATCCTACATGTACCTGAAAAATACAAAGAACTAGCATCGAATATACAGGGGCAGGTTTCGGACCGAATGGTGGGTTTCGTGGATTTTGCTCCAACCGTTATAAGACTTGCAGGGGCAGAAGTCCCTGAAATGATGGAAGGCATAAACTTTTTGGGCCCTGAAGCAGAAGAGAACCCCTATATTTTTGGATATCGTGACCGGGCGGATGATTGCTATGAGGTTTCCCGGTCCGTGTTCGATGGACGATATCTCTATGTTCGTCACTTTATGCCTCAGTTACCCTATTTCCAGCAGGCAATAATCTTCAATAAAGGAGGAAGCTATGAGGAATTCAACCGCCTTGCGAATCTTGGTCAACTCCCTCAAGAAACGCAAAAAATGTATACTAAAAAACCTGTGGAACAACTCTTTGACCTGCAAGAGGATCCCCACGAAACCACCAACCTAATAGGAGAGGAGAGGCACGCCAGCCTACTACAAAACCTGGGAGAACGACTCGACGATTGGATGGTAAAGCACAGAGATACTGGTTTACTTAACGAAGGAGACATGATGACCCGCGCAGTTGCTGATAATAGTTCTGTTTATGAGATGGCGAGAGCATATTCGGAAGCGGATTATCGGGATATATTGGCTGGGGCCAAAGCCGTGGGCAAGTTTAAAGAAGCCTCTGAGTTACAAACTTATTTTGATCACCATGATAGTGCCGTAAGGTTTTGGGCATTAATTGCCGCAGACGCTCATGGTGACGAAGTTTCCGGGATAAAGGCCAACTTGCTAAAACTACTGGACGACGAGTCGCTCGCGGTAGGCGTCAAGGCAGCGGAAATTTGCATACGGCATTCCTTTCATTTGGATAAGGCCTATAAAGTACTGGAAAAAGGATTAAAGGACGATTACGAACCTTTGGTATTGCAGGCGGCCATCAGTACCCGCTTGTTGGAGGAAAAGGCCATGCCGTTGTTACCTGTGATTCAGGGCGAAATTATGCCAAAGTATAGCGGGGAAATTTGGGAAAGGTATAGAAGCTGGAGCTATCCCATGTTTATCGGTATGGCACTGGACCAGACACAGATCAACTGTGGTGTTGCTATAGATACCCGTCGATAATAGGAGGGATTTTAAATTTTGGGAGTGTAGATAAATGAGTCAAGATAATCTTTTAGAGGCCTTTATGGGGCAATTGGGCACTGAGGGAGTCCTTACGGGAGAAGCATTAAATGAAAGGTATTCCCATATATGGGAAATGGATCAACCCCTTCGTGCTAAGGCCTTGCTATTGCCCCGCACTACGGAGGAGGTAATTCAAATCATGAAGATTTGTACCCACTATGCACAGCCTGTGGTCATGCACGGAGGGTTAACCAACTTGGTGGGAAGTACCCAATCCAACGAAAAGGAGGTGGTCATCTCCTTGGAAAGGATGAACAGAATATTGGAACTGGACGAGGATAACCGAACGCTAACAGTGGAGGCTGGAGCCATTTTGGAAAACGTCCAACAGGCTGCATGGAACAAAAATTTAATGTTCCCATTGAATTTTGGTGCGAAGGGCTCAGCCCAAATTGGAGGGGCAATTTCTACTAATGCTGGAGGCCTAAAGGTCTTTAAATATGGAATGACCAGAAACTTGGTTCTTGGACTGGAGGTGGTTTTGGCCGATGGTACCCTTATTTCTTCCCTAAAAAAACTAATAAAGGACAACACTGGCTATGACTTGAAGCAATTGTTTATAGGTGCAGAGGGTACCTTGGGAATAATCACCAAAGCGGTACTGAAGCTTATTGAAAAGCCAAGAAGCCGAAATTCTGCCTTACTTGCTTTTGAGGATTACAATAGGGTAGTTAAGACACTCAAATGGCTGGAATCCAACCTTGCAGGAACCCTTTCTGCCTACGAAGTGCTTTGGCAGGTTACTTATCGTCCCATGGCAGCCGCAGTTTTCGGCAATAACCTACCATTGGCTCCGGAATTCCCCTATTATGTGCTTATGGAAACCTCAGGAGCAGACCAAGAAAAAGATAGGCAACGCCTGGAGCACTTACTTTCGGATGCCTTGGATCAAGGAATGATTACAGATGCCGCACTCTCGGATTCTCCGGCCCAGCAAGAGCAATTATGGGAATTAAGGGAGCATATGGACCATGTGGTGGCCCTTTGCCGACATGACCAACATTTTGACATCAGTCTGCCTATAGGACAGATTGAGGAGTATGTGCTGGGAGTACTTATGGCACTCGACAAACTCCCTTTTGTAAGGGAATGCTATGTCTTCGGCCATATGGCAGATGGGAATATTCACCTGATTGTGGATAAAACGAAGCAAGGGGAAGAAACAATAAATGCGGTCAATGAGGTAGTATATGCGCCTATCCAGTCCTACGGGGGGTCAGTATCGGCTGAGCATGGTATAGGTATGCATAAAAAAGCTTATCTTCATTATTCCCGATCTCCCGAGGAAATAAGATTGATGAAATCCTTAAAACAAATGGTGGATCCCTTGGGAATCCTTAATCCGGGTAAAATAGTGTAAAAATTCTCAGGGAAACGGCAAAGCTTACGAAGGTAAATGATGTATTTTCCCTAATCATTCATTCCAATAACATTATGCGAACCATTCAGCCTTTCCACCTCGCCTTTCCCATCAGGGATATAGAAGAAACCAGGGACTTTTATCAAGATTTGCTGGGTTGTGAAATCGGCAGGAGCACTGAAAACTGGATAGATTTCAATTTTTTTGGACACCAGCTTTCTGCCCATGTCAAACCGGAAGAATTGACTCAGGCAAAGGCCAACCAGGTAGATGGAAAAAATGTTCCTGTCAGGCATTTTGGCGTAATTCTTCCATGGGAAGAATGGCATAGTTTAGCCGAAAAACTCAAAAAAAATAGACTTGATTTTATTGTAGAGCCCTACATCCGGTTCAAGGGAGAAGTAGGAGAGCAGGCTACCATGTTTTTTCTGGATCCCAGTGGGAATGCCTTGGAGTTTAAATCCTTTCAGGATCCGGATCAAATTTTTGCTTCTTAAATTTAATTTTAGGATTTATTTACGCATTCTTTTCAATAGGTAAACTATCGTAGGCTCAGGTAAATATTTATTTATAAAACCCCAAGCCAATCATCAAAATCAAATCCAATTAAATTCGAGATTGAATGAACAATGCAAATTGTCAAAAAAGCATTCATTCTATGGTGATACCTAGCTATAAAATAATAAACTCCATAGAGTAACCCTATCAGTATGGCCACTAAAACGTAATTCATGTTGTACCCATGTGATGACCCAAATGCTACTCCCGAAATTAGTATCGAGAAAAACATTACATGTGGGATTTTCATTTTTCGAAATATCCAAATTAATGACTCAGTGGTTAAAAACTGAAAGGTAAAAGTTTCGATTATTGGGGCTAAAATTACTGTAGAGAAAAAAACAGTAGATAAAGACTGCTCTCTCAAAAAATAAATTTCAAAAATTTCATCGCCTTTGAGTAATGAAAAAACTAGAGATAAGGAGAAAGTCAAAACTAGATCAGCTAAGATCATAAAACTAATTAAAAAGTATTTGTTTTTATTGTGGAAATTGAAAACGAAACACTCAAGTTTAGCTGATATCCTCCTCATTTGTATCTTTACAATATTTCCAGAGTAAATTATGATTATATGAAGCCGTTGCCAATACTTCAGTTCCTACTATTTTTTTTGACTTCCATTTTGCTCTATTCCTGCCAAACTGATAAGGCAAAATCTACTCCCAATATTGTTTTCATTTTAGCGGATGACCTGGGATGGGCAGATGTGGGATTCCGGGATAATCCATTGCATGAAACCCCAAATCTGGACCAACTGGCCAGGGAGGGGATGACACTAAACCGGTTTTACCCCAGTGCTGCTAACTGCGCCCCTTCTAGGGCAGGGATATTGACTGGAATGTACGGCCCCCGCCACCATGTATACCTGCCCCAGGGTTATGCCAGGGAAGGCAATGTGGAAAAAATGCGTTGGAAAGTTCCGTCTTTTGGGGAGGACAGTACCTATCAAACTTTTCCGGTGAATATCAACCATGTGGATCCCGGAATTACGTCTTTGGCAGAACTGTTGGAAGAGGCTGGTTATATTACCGCTCGGCTGGGAAAATGGCATATCGGAGACGACAATCAGGGATTTACCTACAATTCTTCTGCCGGTGTGTTGGGGGAGTACTCCAATCGGAATGGTAAGGAGGAGAGGTATTACAATGACACCACTGTGGCAAGAAAGCTCACGGATACCGCATTGGAATTGATGGAAAAACACAAGGAGGATCCCTTCTTCATTTACCTCTCCCATTGGGAAGTACATACCCCTATGGCAGCCAGGCAGGATCGGGTGGACTATTATCGGCAAAAAATTTCATCCTTGGGATTGGAGGGGTTTGACCCCGTGTATGCTGCGGAGGTAGAGCAATTGGACAAAAGCGTAGGCAGGGTAATGGAGAAATTGAGGCAATTGGAATTGGAAGACAATACTCTGCTGGTCTTTACCTCTGACAATGGAGGATTGATGCGTTTTACGGATAATGGCCCTTTAAGGGCTGGAAAAGGCACCTTTTATGAAGGAGGCATCAGAGTACCTGCGGTGTTCCGATGGCCCGCAGTGATACTGGCAGGGAGAAGTTCGGAATACCCAGTGTCAGGCGTGGACTTTATGCCCACTTTCGCAGACCTGGCAGGATTGTCACCACCAGGAGGGCAGCCTGTTGATGGCCTTTCCCTTTTACCCCTTATGAAGGGGGAAGAATTACCGGATAGATCTATTTTCTTCCATTTTCCCCTTTACTTAGAAGGGCAGGATAAAGAGCGTGTGCTGCCGGTTTATGGAACGGAAGTGAATCATTGGAGAGCCGTACCCTCCTCTGTGGTTATTAACGGAGATTGGAAGTTGATAAAGTACCATGAATATGATGGTTATGAGCTATTTGACCTCGGTAGCGATATCTCCGAAGATAATGACCTGAAGACCACTGAAAAAGTAAAGGCCCGAGCATTATTGGATACCCTCCAACAGTGGCTGGATAACACAGGGGCGCCGATACCCAATGTTCCCAATGAAAAATTTCATGCTATTACGCCCAAATAACTTAGAGTTGCCGCCCAAATAAAGTCAGGTTCCTGAAAAGTGGCAATTCCGGTTTTACCGTAGGGAAAACCCTATTTTATGTAGAATTATTTGGTAATTGAGGCATTCTTGAGCAACTTTAGGATAGTTTCTCAACGCCTTTAACAATACACCCAATTACAATGATCAACCTTCTTTTTTTCTCGAGGTATGCTTGGATGTTTTCCTTTCCCTTGCTCTTCTGCCTTTCCTGTGGATCAGAAAAGGATAGCAGGGATTCGAAAGGAACATCTCTCTCTTTGGAAAGCCTTAGACAGGGTGAAAAGCCCAGGAACGTTATCTTCATTTTGAGTGATGACCACAGGTATGATTTTATGGGATTTACCGGCAAAATACCTTGGCTAGAAACCCCTAACATGGATAAAATGGCTGCTCAAGGTGCCCATTTTCCCAATGCCTTTGTTACTACCTCCCTTTGCTCCCCTAGTAGGGCATCCATTCTTACAGGACTATTTTCCCATTCCCACACTGTGGTGGATAATCACGCTCCGGTACCCGATAATTTGGTATTCTTTCCGGAATACCTTCAGAAAGGAGGCTATGAAACGGGCTTTTTTGGCAAATGGCATATGGGTTCCGATTCCGATGAACCCCGCCCCGGATTCGATCATTGGGAAAGCTTCAGGGGTCAGGGAGTCTATTATAACCCCACTCTTAACATTAATGGTGAACACATCTCTTATGAGGACAGTACCTATATCACCGATTTGCTTACGGAGCATGCTTTGGAATGGTTGAGGCAAAGGGACAAGGAGAAGCCCTATTTTCTTTATTTATCCCATAAGGCTGTGCATGCAGAGTTTGCTCCTGCCCAACGGCATTTTAAGAAATACGAGGAGGAGGAACTAGTAATTCCCCCTTCCTTTTATACCTCAGCCCCGCAGGTTACAGGTAAAAGAATGGATGGTAACCAAACCCTGGAAAGGGAAGGCCCAGGGCCGGAACCGTATGCTGGAGAGGACTATTATGGGGAGGGAAGGATGCCCGATTGGCAAAAAATGCAGCGAGAAGGCTGGCATGGAGTAGATTATATGTACCATGGCCGAATGGATTTTGGGGAGTTTTTCCGGAGGTACTGCGAAACCTTGCTTGGAGTGGACCAAAGCATTGGTGCTGTGCTGGACTACCTTGAAGAGGTGGGAGAGCTGGAATCCACCATGGTGATATATATGGGTGATAATGGGTTTTCATTTGGCGAGCATGGATTAATCGATAAAAGGCATTTTTATGAGGAATCCGTGAAAGTACCCTTTCTTGTGCATTGCCCGGAATTGTTTGAATCGGGGAAAACCATTGATAAGATGGTGCAGAACATAGACATTGCCCCTACGGTACTGGAAATGGCAGGACTGAAAGCACCGGATCATTTGCATGGGATGTCTTTTGTACCACTGCTTAAGGGAGAGGAATCGGGATGGAGGGACAGGATCTTCTACGAATATTATTGGGAATATGACTTTCCCCATACCCCTACCATGCACGGGGTACGGACAGACCGCTACAAGTACATCCGCTATCATGGAATTTGGGATACCAATGAGTTCTACGACCTATTGGAAGACCCCTATGAGATGAACAACCTAATAGCTAGTCCCGAGCATCGGGACCAAATAGAAGAACTTGCACATGAAATTTATGATTGGCTGGAATCTACCGATGGAATGCAAATTCCCCTTAAAAGAACGGTGAAAAACAGATCCGGTGACCATAGGAACCCCGGAGTATTTTAGGGTCCAATCCTGCATGTCCAATATAAAACGGACCTGCAGCTTGAAAGAAGATTATTTTCTAGTGATACATCAAACATTGAATCTAATAAACCGGCAAAGCCATGAAGACAATTAAGCATTTACCCCTTTTCCTGTTTTTCTTCCTCAGCATCCTTTTTGTTTCTCAAGGGAAAACAACTGCTGACCCTCCCAAAGAATCCATCACGGATGAAGCACACAAATATTTGTATGTAGCAGTGCCCGGTATCCGTAACTATCTGGGATATGGTGGCCATGGTTTGCTGGTCTTTGATATGGAGGACAACCATCGATTTGTCAAACGGATCCCCACAAAGGGCTTTATGAAAAACGGTAAACCTTCTAACGTAAAGGGTATAGCGGTTAGCACCACACTAAACAGCTTATACATCAGTACCTTAGAAGGCTTACAGCGCATTGATTTGGAAACAGAGGAGCTGGTATGGGAAAAGACCTATGAAGGAGGAGCGGATCGCATGTCCATTTCCCCGGACGGTAAAATTATGTATATGCCTTCCCTGGAAAAGGATTTCTGGAATGTGGTGGATTGTGAAACCGGTGAGCTTATTCAGAAAATCGACGTGGTGCAAAGGGCCCACAACACCGTATATGGCCCATCGGGCAAAAAAGTGTATATGGGCGATATTGCCTCCCCATTGCTTCACGTCGCAGAAACGGAAAACCATACCGTAGTTCAAAAAATTGGCCCTTTTTCAAATGGAATACGCCCCTTTACGGTGAACAGCAAGGAAACCTTGGCCTTTGTCAATGTGGACGATCTCTTGGGGTTTGAAGTGGGGGATTTGAAAACCGGAGAAGTAACCGCCCAGGTTATCGTAGAAGGATGGGACAAGGGTCCGGTTAGAAGGCATGGCAATCCAAGCCATGGCGTTGGGCTTACCCCGGATGAAAGTGAGGTATGGGTCTGTGACGGGCATAATATGCGTATGCATATTTTCAGTGCAGAGCCTCCCTATCAGCAGCTTACTACCATTCCCCTTCAGGATATGCCGGGTTGGATTACCTTTAGCCTCGATGGCAAATATGCCTATCCTTCCAGCGGTGAAGTGATAGATGTGGCGAGTAGGGAAATTCTCCTTCTGCTGAAAGACGAGCACCATAATTACGTGGCTAGCGAGAAAATGATTGAGGTGCATATGCAGGGAGGAAAGGTAGTAAAAGCTGGAGATCAGTTTGGTATAGGGAGAAAATAAAGTAAGCAACAGAAGATTTTATGGATATATATAAGGATATCGATCTTGGATCAAAAAGTAGAAGAGAATTCATCAAGGCAGGTGCAGTATTTATGGGAGGGATGTGGCTTTTTCCAGCAATGTCGGCTCAGGCCAGCTCGAAAAGTTTGTCCCTGAGACAGGACCTTCCCTGGTTTCAACAGCCCCTTCGCATTATGCATACGGTATTAAGGGAGACGGACGCGCAGGACTACGATGTGGATATAGTGACCAATTATGTGTTGAAATCGGGGGCAAATGCGCTCTGCGTCAATGCTGGAGGTATTACTGATTTTTGGCAAAACCCCTTGCCAGCGGCAAACTTAAACCCTTTTTTGGAGGGTAGGGACATTCTCCAGGAAATAGCCGAAGCCTGCAAGGCTAAAGGGATACGGATAATGGGGCGTGTGGATTTTAGAGGTGTGGTACCGGAGGTATATGAAAAGTTTCCAGACTGGTTTGCCAAAAATAGGGATCAGAGCCCCATGATGATGACCTATACCAAACCTCATCTTCACATTGCCTGCTACAATACACCCTACCGAAACGACTATGCCAATGAATACATAAGCAAGGTATTGGAAGCTTATGATTTGGACGGTATATGGCACAACAGCCCGGGCTATGACGGCATCTGTTATTGTCCCTATTGTCAGGAGGCCTACAAAGACTACAATGGCAAGGAGCTTCCGGTAATGGGAGAATCTTCCCCGGAAGAACTGGATACCTACATGGGTTGGAAACGCCATGCTGCGGACACCTATATGGACAAAATAAAGAAAACCATAAAATCCTTTGGAGAGGATAAGGTGTACACCGCTGAGGTGTTCAGCATGTATGAAGTAGGTCGTAGGGTAAACAACGGCATAGACCTGAAAAATGCCTTCGATCATTTTGACATCCTGGTTAGCGTTGCTTTCCTCACGGAAAATTCTGAGCATATTCACTATGAGGATTACAATTACGCACAGTCCATTATCAAATTCCTCAAATCGGTAGCTCCCGAAAGGGAAGCGGTAGTTATGTATGGGGGTAATGGTACCTCTCACAGGTTGGTAATAGAGCCTTCTTTGGATGTCAAAATTTGGCTATGGGAAATCCTATCGGTGGGGGGTAGGTTTTGGAACTGCTATTTTACCAATGTGCCTCCTATTGCCTATGATACCAGAAATGCCTATGTAGAAGAAGATGCCAACCATTTTGTAAAGGAACATGCGGACTTGCTGGCCGGGCATGTTCCAGTTTCTAGGATTGGGATTTATTATTCCCGGCCCACCCGCTTGCATTACAGAAATGAACTGGAGGAAGAGGAGCATTTCGGGGATGCGATCAAGGGCATGGAGGCCGTACTGATAGAAAACCATATTCCCCACGATTTTATTCTTTCTGAGCAAGTCAGTGCAGAAAAGCTGCAAGAATATAGCCTGGTCATTCTTCCCAATGTGCATTGTATGGCGGAGGAAGAAGTGGCACTCCTAACGTCCTATGTGAAAGATGGAGGAAAGGTGATGGCCACCTATGCCACAAGCCTCCTGGACCAGGAAGGAAACCCAAGGGAGAATTTTGCCTTGTCCCAGTTATTTGGGGTGAATTATGGAGGAGAAAGATGGAATACCAGAAAGGACAATTACCAATTTATTTCGGCAGCCACCCACCCCTTGGTAGCAGAGGACGCAGCACAGACGCAACTGCTCCATCAATATGCTTATACCTTAAAAACCAAACCCCTATCCTCTGTAAAGGTAATTTGCAATGTGGTTCCCACTGTGCATAACCAGCCACCGGACAAAGCCTGGGTGGAGCAACTTTCTAGTGAGTACCCCACCATTGTCGAAAATGAATTTGGAAAAGGTAAGGTGATCTATTTTGCCAACCAGCCCGATGTCACGGTTCATCAAATGGGACATGGTGATGCGAGAAATGTGTTGGCCAGAGCCGTAAAATACCTAGTAGGGAAAGAAAACCTACCCGAGAGCAATGCTCCGGCTTCGGTGCATATGGGATGGACAAGGTCTATGGAGACACCCGGAAAATATGTTTTTTCCCTGGTAAATACCAGTTCTGGGCCAAAACGGCCTACTCGGGAATTGATTCCAGTCCATCAATTAAGCTTTAAGTTGCCATTTCCAGGACAGCATCTTATTTCCCACAAAATACTGAAGGATCAGGGCTCTATAAAAGTAACTGGAGAGCCAGGGTTTGTAACTCTTGAAATAGAAAAGCTAGAGGACTTTGTTGCGGTACACCTTGAAACTGAATATAAATAGGATGAAGAAAATTGCTTTGATTGGCATATGTAGTATTTGCCTGTGCTTTTCTTCCTTTTCCCAGGTAAAACTGGTAGTGGATTACGACTCGGGGCCTGTTTCCCACGGTGTTGTTGCTTTGGGAAAAGCTTTGGTAAAAAAGGGAGAGAGTGTCAAGTTATATTCCCACTCTGATCCCCTGGAAGATGCTGGTATTAGGGTAATCTTGGTTGATCCTGCTGCACCGAATAAAGGACAAAAGGAAATTGAAAAAGAGGGCTATAGTATTGAAAACCAAAAGGGGGAAATCCATGTGAAGGCAACCGATGAGATCGGAGCTATGTACGGCTTACTTGCCATATCGGATGAACTGCGTCATGGAAAAGGACTGGCGGATATAAAAGACCAAGCGGTTAACCCCGCTATGGAATACAGGATTGTGAAATTCAACCTTCCTTGGTCCCCCTACCGGGACAGTGAGGCCACCCGTATTCATACTAAGGTGTGTAGGGATTTAAACTTCTGGGAGCGGTTTTTGGATATGATGGTGGAAAACCGCCTGAACGTGCTGTCTTTGTGGAACAACCACCCCTTTCCCTATATGGTGAGGACAGAAAATTTTCCTGATGCCAGTCCCTTCGATCAAAGGGAAATGGAGGAATGGCAGGACTTCTGGCACAGCCTGTTTCGAATGGCCAAGGATAGGGGGATACAAACCTTTATTGTGAATTGGAACATTGTGGTTTCTCCCTCCTTCGTAGAGGCCTATGGCGGGGAGGAATACAATGACCTGTCCGAGCAGGTCATCCAATACACTCGTGAATCGGTTGCCACACTTATAGATGAATATCCGGATCTTACGGGCATTGGTGTTACCCTAGCGGATTGGATGGGTACCTTTGACGAAAAAATGACACCTGAGGAGCGAGAAGGCTGGATAGAGGAAACCTTCGTACAAGGTATGAAGGATGCAGAAAGGAAAGTGAAGTTTTTGCACAGGTCCGTACTTGCCGGGGACCCTATGGCCATGAGAGAGGTGCTTGCCAATGCGGAGTTAGAGGATCCAGCCCTAGTAGAAATTAAGTTTAACTGGTCCCACGGCCACTCCACTCCTAAGCTTGCAATCACGCATGACTATCATTCCGGTGAGTTGGACCAAAGGTTCTGGGATCCCATTCCCGAGGATTATAATATACAATGGATGATCCGAAACGAGGATTTTTTCATCCTCCGCTGGGGGCAACCTGATTTTGTGCGGGAACACCTCAAAGAAAACAACCACACCTATGTGAATGGGTATTTTATTGGTTCTGAAGGATATATACCTGCATTGGACTATTCTCATGTTCCTTCACCCCAAAAAACTTGGCAGTATGCTTTTGAAAAGCAATGGATGTTTTACAAAGTATGGGGAAGGCTGTTGTACGACGATGGGTTGCCGGATCATTATTTTGAAGACGAAATTACGCTAAGGTACGGAGAGGGTACAGGAAAAGGACTCTTAAAAGCCTATAAGTTGGCTAGTAATGTCCCCATGAGGCTAGCCTCCTTTTACAGAGCTACCTGGGATTACACTCTATATGCCGAAGGTTTTTTGGCACCTGAACCTTCCAATCATGAAGCCTTTTTTGACAGAAGCTCTCCCTTCATTTCCTTAGAAGAGTTGGTGAACCATGAAACCTTGGATCCGGGGCTAATGTCCATATCAGATTTTGTGAAGAGTAAACTTCAGGAAAATGGAGTCAGCGAAAAGATGGGCCCACTTGACTTGGCAGATCTCGCAGAAATTGAGGCAAAAGAAATACTGGAACTACTGGGGGATTTGAGACGCATGGAAAGTAACTATTCTGGGGCCTTACAGTCGGAATTGGACGATATGGAAACTTGGGCCTATTTGGGGCTATATTTTGCAGACAAGGTAAGGGCTGGAGTTGCTTGGGAATTCCACCGTCAAGCCGAAAACAGAGTTAAAAAGGACGAGGCAATATCCTACTTAGAACGCTGTGTGGGGCATTGGGATGAAGTGATCCGACTTACCAAAGACAGGTATAGGAGTGTTCCTCACGTCAGCACCGAGCATTATGGAGAGGAGTTCACCACCTTTTCCTGGGAGCAATTCAGGCCTCAGGTGGTAAGGGATCTGGAAATAGTAAAGAAATCAAAATAGGAAAAGTTATAATACTTTCACCAAAATATCCTAACTTATCTTTTTTCAAACTAACTAAACCAAATTGTATGAGCGATAGCAAAATCAACATCAAAAAGGAACTACTTGAGAAATATGGGGACGTTTATACCCCAAAGGTACTTTCTGCCCTAGAGGCGCTGAGTCACTTCAATGAGGAGGTCCATAGGTTGATGCAGCGACGAATGGAAAGGCGTAAGCACCGATTCACTTCCCGGGAACGTATCCATTTTCTGGACAGCAACAGTTTAATTCCCGGTACAAAAATTAAGGTGTCTGACGCACGAGAGGGCAAATTTATGGGCCAGGGGATTCCGGATGGGCTGAAGCGGCAATGGATCCAAGGCACAGGGCCAGGTGCCAAGCCCGGGGCTCCATTGGAAAGTAGCATAAGGAACGTCGCATATGCACTTTTATCCGGAGCAGATGGGTGGATGTTTGACGGGGAAGATGCCCTTGGACAGACAAGTACCATGTCCTTAGACAATCAACGTAACTTGAAACTAGCCATACATGGTGATTCACTTTTCCATGACGTGGCCGAGAAGGTAGCTGCCCAGATGAATGAATGGTCGGTGTCCTTTTTTGGTGAGCCAAAAATAAAGGATTGGAAGGAACAACTTTCTTTCACTACAAAGATTTTCCGAGCCCGAGGTCTTCACCTTGATGATCGACATATCTCCGACTCTGGGGGTGGGGGATTCTC
Source organism: Pleomorphovibrio marinus (assembly GCF_003347495.1). GTDB lineage: Bacteria > Bacteroidota > Bacteroidia > Cytophagales > Cyclobacteriaceae > Pleomorphovibrio > Pleomorphovibrio marinus. The sequence continues at coordinate 316,728 of NZ_QCXY01000004.1, read as the reverse complement.
TGCTTCCATCGCGGACTTGGTGCTTTACGTTGTGAATAACCATCGCGCGCTGAATGAAGCGGGTGCTCCGGTAGTGCTTTATCTGCCCAAAATACAGACAGCGGAGGAGGCGGCACTATGGGATAGGATGATAGGAGCTTTGGAGTCGCACTTGGGCCTACGTGAGGGCACAGTTCGCACCTACGTTTTGGTGGAGCAACTAGAGGCCACTTACCAACTGATGGAAATCCGGGCGGCACTGGGATTACACTTTGTCGGCTTCAACACAGGCCGCTGGGACTATATCAACAGCGTTTCGGATGCTTTGGCATGGGACAAGGACTTTGTGAACCCTAACATAGAATCGGTGGGAATGACTTATGGGTACATGAGGAATTACGAGGACCGCGTAAGACGTGCAGTAAATACCCCTGATTTAGATGGCAATTTTGCGCTATGGCAGGGGGGGATGGAGCCCAATATTCCTGTGGGTTCCAAGGCTGGTGTCTCTTCCAGTATGGAGAAGGCTGTGGCAGGTGCAGAACGTGAACAAAGCGAGGGTGCCAGTGGAAAGTGGGTGGCCCACTGGAAGATGGTCCATATTGTGCGTCCGGTATGGCAAAAGGCAGGAGAGGAAAACCAGGCTGGTCGTACCTTCCCACCGCTGACCTATACCCAGCACGACGCTAACGGCCTTATCGCCTTAGAGCCAGCACCCAGAACCATTCGGGGCGCACGTAACCTGATAAGCGTGGCAGTGCAATATGGCAATGCCTTCGGGCAGGGGATGCAGGCGGCAGCACTTAAACCAGCAGACTTTTTCGGGGATGACGACGTTTTGTACCTGATGGAGGACATGGCAACTGGAGAAATACGGTTGAGCATACTCTGGGAATGGGCGCACAAAGGAGCTGAGCTCACCGAGGACGACAAAGAAACAGGGATCAAAAAAGGGGAGTCCTTTACTTTGGATTTGTTTCACAAGCTGCTGGAAGAGGAATACAAGAAATTGCTTGCAGCATCCGACCGTGATGTCCACGAGGACTCCAAAAAAACCACTCTTCCCATTGCCAGGGAGATTGCAGAGGTGTACGTTTCCGAAAAGGTGAAAATCCCCTGGTTCATTGACCTATTGAACATTAACTTGAACAATACGGACCTTTCAACTGCACGTAAACGCATTAAGCTTTACTTAGAACGGTTGAGGTCGGAGAACTATAGAATTACGGAAAATCTAGACCTTAACACATAATTCCTTTAACCCCAACCCCAAAATACCATGTCCAAAGACCTGCTGTTTTTTCTGGCACTGATGCCTATCTTGGTGGCTGCCATTATGCTTGTCGGCTTTCGGCAATCCGCCCGCCGCACCATGCCGGTGACCTTCTTGCTTACCTCAGGAGTTGCATTGCTTTTCTGGGGCCAAGGGATGGTTGAGGTGGCTGCTTCCTCTATACAGAGCTTATTTATTACCTTCGATATACTCTACATAGTATTTGCGGCCATCTTGTTACTAAATCTGTTAAAGCATTCCGGTGGTGTTGGGGCCATCCGTGCAGGTTTTGCGGATATCAGTCCTGACCGTCGGGTACAGGTGATCATCATCGTGTGGTTATTTGGCTCCTTTATCGAGGGAGCGGCTGGATTCGGGACTCCGGCTGCGATCGTGGCTCCCCTGCTAGTGGCCTTGGGTTTCCCAGCCCTTGCGGCGGTAATCTTGGGAATGATGGTGCAAAGCACCGCAGTGACCTTCGGCGCAGTAGGTACTCCGGTGCTGGTGGGGGTCCGAGGAGGATTGGAGGGGCCAGAAGTGGCAGGAGCTCTTGAGGCTCTTGGTATGGGTTTTCCGGAGCTTCTGGATATGGTAACAGCTAGGGCGGCCATGACGCATGCAGTAGTCGGAACCTTGATGCCTTTCCTGATGGTCCTTATGCTCACGCGTTTTTTTGGCAAAAACAGGAGCTGGAAGGATGGCCTGGAAATGTTTCCCTTCGCGCTGTTCGGGGGATTGGCCTTCACGATACCCTATGCGCTCACGGGCGTGTTTCTTGGCCCTGAATTTCCCAGTCTGCTGGGATCTCTGGTAGGACTGTCTATTGTGGTGACCGCAGCCAAGCGCGGCTTCCTTTTGCCAAGCAGGGCCTGGGAAATGGAGGCCAGGGAAAACTGGCCCGCGGAATGGTTGGGTACCTTGTCTTTTTCTGTGGATGAAAACGGAAAAAAGGTGCCCTTGTGGAAGGCCTGGTTCCCTTATTTCCTTTTGGCGATATTACTGGTCTTGAGCCGACTTCCCCAGTTACCTTTTAGGGAACTACTCACAAGCATATCGGTGGGCTACGATGAGATTTTGGGTACCCCGATCTCGGCATCCAGTATCCCTCTTTACCTGCCGGGGAGCATTATGCTGTTGGTGTGCCTGGTTACAGTGTTTTTGCACGACATGCGTGGCAGAGAGGTGGCGCGTGCCCTAGGTGAAAGCAGCAAGATGATCCTCAACGCTGGGGTAGTGTTACTCTTTGCCGTGGCGATGGTGCGGGTGTACATAAACAGTGGCGAGAACCCCATAGGCCTTGAGGCAATGCCTATTTTGATGGCCGAATGGGTCGCCGATCTGGTGGGGTATGTTTATCCAGCGGTAGCTCCTTCCATTGGGGCTCTTGGAGCATTTATCGCTGGTAGTAATACCGTGAGTAACTTGATGTTCAGCCTTTTCCAGTATGGTGTTGCAGACAGCCTTTCCATGCCACCCACCTGGATCCTGGCTCTGCAGGCGGTAGGTGCGGCTGCTGGAAATATGGTGGCCATTCACAATGTGGTGGCTGCTTCTGCTACGGTGGGCCTGTTGGGCAAGGAAGGAATGGTGCTTCGCAAAACGGTTTTCCCCACCCTTTACTACCTGATCTTCACTGGGCTGATTGGCCTATTGGTGATTGGCTTGCTGGGGACTACAGACGTTTTTATGGACTAAATCATTATCTTGGATAGGAAGGATAAGCTCATTTATCAATTAAAAGCATGATATAAGTACTATATCACATTTATAAATGATATATTTGATTATCGCTTATTTTATTGATAATTTACTCGGATGATAGCAGTACTAACAGGGGATTTGGTCAATTCTCAAGATGAAAGTCCAGAAATATGGATGCCTCCACTAAAACAACTATTGGCCAATTGGGGTCATTCCCCGCAGGGCTGGGAGGTATATCGCGGAGATAGTTTCCAGCTCAGGTTGGAGGATCCCGCCAACAGCCTAAAAGCAGCAATCTTTATCAAGTCAAGAATAAAGATGATGAGTCCACTGGATGTACGGATGGCCATAGGCATAGGAGAGATGACCTTTGATGCGGGCAAAATCACGGAAAGCAATGGAAGTGCTTTTGTTCATTCCGGTGAGACATTCGAGTCCCTAAAAAAGAGGAAACAGGACCTTGCCTTCAAAAGTCCCTGGAAGGAATTAGACCAAATGGTAAATATAGAACTGAAACTGGCACTGACGATCATGGATGGTTGGACAGCCAATGCAGCCGAGGCAGTGTTTCACACCCTAGACACACCTGAACTTTCGCAGCAGGAGCAGGGAGCAAAATTAGGAATCACACAACATGCCTTCAGTACCAGACTTAAAAGAGCCCACTTTGAAGTGATCAGGCAGTGGATGGAATATGTTTCCCATAAAATTGAAAGCAACTTATGATACTTGTCAAGCTATTGCTGGCTCATCTGATAGGGGACTTCTTCTTACAGCCGGATGCCTGGGTAAAGACAAAGGAACAGCATAAGTTAAGGGCATACCAGTTTTACCTTCACATCCTCATTCATGGCCTTCTGGTGTATGTAATGGTCTGGGATGCTGATTTTTGGCCATATGCCTTGGTTATTGCGGTTTCCCATGGGGTGATAGATGGGATCAAGCTCTACGCCCAGAAGGAAAACACCAAAAGGAAATGGTTCTTTTGGGACCAATTCGCCCATGTATTGGTGCTTTTGGCTATATTTCAGTGGGTGGAAGGACACTCTTGGAAAGAATGGTTAATGTATGAAGGGAAAATATGGCTCCTGGTTACAATGGCCCTGTTTTTAACCCTGCCGGCATCTATCTTTATTAAAACGTTTATTTCGAAGTGGACGCCAATAGCAGTAGATAGTGAGGAATCGGATTCACTGGCTGAGGCCGGGAAGTATATAGGCATATTGGAGCGACTATTCGTGTTTGTGTTTATAATAAGTGGTAGGTATGAGGCCATTGGATTCCTTGTCGCGGCAAAATCCGTGTTCAGGTTCGGGGATCTGAGGCAGACTGGTGACAGAAAGTTGACCGAATATATCCTGATCGGCACCCTGTTTAGTTTTGGCCTGGCCATATTGGGGGGACTTCTCTACGTAAAGTTTCAACCATGGCTCTAAAAGAGAAATCGGGGTTACTAATAGGTATATTGGCTGGGGTGGCAGTAGTGGTGCAATTTGTGTTGATGTGGCAAAACAGGCAGACGGAAATCCCAGAAATGCTGATTCGCTTCTTTAGTTTTTTCACGATCCTTACCAACACTTTGGTGGCGGTTTATTTCATTGGTAAAAACAGAAGTACTTTCAAGGAGGGTTCAAGTAGCCTAACCGCTATTACTGTTTATATTTTAGTGGTAGGCTTGGTATATCAGATTGCGCTAAGGCCTATTTGGGACCCTCAGGGATTACAAAAGATAGTAGATGAACTTCTCCACAGTGTAATGCCCCTAATGGTGGGACTATACTGGTGGAAATATACAGGATTTATTCCCACTCCATGGAGAAATATACCCAAGTGGTTAATCTATCCTTTTAGTTACCTTATCTACGTACTTATAAGGGGAAGGTATTCAGGTTTTTATCCTTATCCATTTCTTGAAGTAAGTGATCTTGGATGGCAAGGGGTTTTGATCAATATTACCTTTATTGTAATTCTGTTCCTATTCCTTTCCTCACTATTAGTAGGCTTGGGAAACTATAAAAATAAGCCTAAACTTCATGCCCAAAACGAACTTTAATACCCAATGACAAACCCTATTCTTCTTCCGATTTTAGGTCTCTTTTTGCTGGTTTCCTGTAATTCCAACAAGGAGGAGGCTTTACGGTATAAAACACTGATAGTGGTTTTGGATGGTATGCGTCCCGACTATATTAGTGAAGAAAACACCCCTTTTCTATACAAAATGAAGCAAGATGGAGTCTATAATGAAGATCACCATGCTACATTTCCCTCTGTAACGCGGGTGAATTCGTCTTCCTATGCAACGGGTGCCTTTCCGCAAACCCACGGATTGTTAGGCAACAGCATTTATTTGGCTGAGGTTTCTACAGAAAAAGTGATCAATACCGGCAATGCCCAGGAGCTGATGGAAGCAGGGGAAAAGCTTTCTGGTGGACTCTTAACTACTTCCTCCTTTGGGGAAATTCTCGAGGAAGCAGGGTTGAAATACATGGTTTTTAGTACCGGAACCACAGGGCAATCCTTTCTGCTTAATCACCTTACAAAGGGTGGAGGCTTGGTGAATCCAGATTTATTTATGCCGGAAGACCTGAAAGTTGAACTGACAGAAAAATTGGGTACTATACCAGAAAAGGAAACCCCCAACGAAGAACGGCACAAATGGGTAGTGGAGGCATTCAAGGCATTGGCCTTTGAGGAGCATGGCCCTGATGTATGTACGATGTGGCTTTCAGACCCGGATGGAACAGCCCATACCTACGGTGTAGGTGCTCCCGAAACCCTTTCGGTCATGCAGTTTTTGGATGGACAAGTACGTGACATCTGGGAACATGTGGATAGCATTGGCTGGCAAGATAGGTTCCATTTAATAATAACTGCGGATCACGGCTTTGTCACTCATGAGGGTAATCCAGGTTTAGAAAATTGGTTAAAGGAAAAAGGGATAGAGGCGAAAGTGGCTGGTGGAGCTATCTATTTAGAGGATGAAAAACAAAAGGAAGAAGTAGTGGCAGGCTTACAAGGGGAACCTTGGGTAGGTGCCTTATTTACAACAGGAAAGGAGAATGGCAGTTGGGCAGGGTCTGTGCAGGGAACCTTATCTTTTGAGGCCATACAGTGGGGGCATAGGGAAAGAAAGTCAAGTATTTTGGTGGACATGAACTGGTCGGATGAAACCAACGAATTTGGGTTCAAAGGGTACAGCAATAACAATGGCGTGGCTGGTCACGGCAGCTCCAGCCCCTATGAAATGCACCCCCCATTGATGGCTATAGGGCCACTTTTCAAAGAGAAGTTCCCTAACAAAGCTCCCACTGCAATAGTGGATATCTTGCCCACCGTCCTGAAATTACATGGCATTGCTCCCGCGAAGGAAAAGGAGGGCAGGATAATGTCGGAAATACTTAAGGATAATGGAGGCGACTTGCCCGATTATCACGTGGACACGATTTTCGTGGAAAGCACTCATTCCTGGGGCACTTATTCTTTAGGGGTGGTAATAAAAAATGTGGGAAACCATTTCTATATGGACCATACCTTTACCAGCAGAGGCCTTATACCATAAAACAACTAATATGCATAAGCTCCTGTTTTCTGCAATAATTTCCTTATTCTTCCTTATGTCAAATGTAAACACGCCTTTGCCCAAACTATTTGTGATTGGAGATAGCATTTCCATTCAATATGGGCCATACCTGGAGCAATACTTAGATGGATTTTACAGGTATGACAGAAAAAGGGATGATGGTAAAGACTCCCAGGACTTGGACCAACCCCAAGGCGCCAATGGGGGTGATTCGGGAATGGTGTTGGAGTACCTACAAAAGAAAAGGGAGGACCCCACCTTTGCCCCGGATATTTTGCTTCTCAATTGTGGCCTTCACGATATTAAAAGGGATCCCGAATCCGGGGAAATACAGGTTTCCATAACCCAATATGAAGAAAATCTCCGGAGCATTTATGCCCTGGCAGTGGAGATTGGGACAAAGGTAGTTTGGGTAAGGACCACGCCCTTGGATGAGGAAAGGCACAACAACAGATCCACGTCCTTTCACCGATTCGAAAAAGACTTGATGCAATACAATGAGGTAGGGGATAAAGTAGGGAAGGAGTTTGGTGCAGAGATTATTGATCTCCATCGGTTTACGGAGAACTTGGGGTCTGAAACCTTTGTAGATCATGTACATTTTGATGAAGGCACCAGGTCTTTGCAGGCAGCATTTATCGCAGGTTTTTTGATAAAGTAAGGGATATGCTTACTTTTAGTTATAATCCGGCATGAGGAAAAGTTCACCTGCAGGGATGCCCAAATACCTATTGGAGTGCTAGTTTTCTCCTGATAGCTATAGGGATGACCGCTAAAAGACAATTAAACTATTAAAAATAAACAGAGAACCATGCAAATTTCTACCACTTATCAGTTACCAAATACCGATTTTGAGATTTCAAGGATGATTTTTGGCTGTTGGGCTATTGTGGGTGGCTTCAATTGGGGAGACCAGGATGAAAGAGACTCTCTTCAAGCGATCAAGACCGCTTATGAATCTGGAATTACCACCTTTGATACGGCTGAGGCTTATGGGGCGGGGCAGTCAGAAAACTTGTTGGCGAAAGCCTTAAAGGGGGAAAGAAAAAACATTATTATCGCATCCAAGGTGGGGCCTCAGGATTTTGACAAAGAAGGGGTTATTAAAGCATGCGAGCGTGGTTTGAAAAACCTCCAATCCGAATACATAGACCTGTATCAGCTCCACTGGCCTAATCCAGCCATTCCACTGGAAGAAACCCTAGAGGCTATGGAAATACTAAAAAAGCAGGGAAAAATCCGTTCCTATGGTGTATCAAATTTCGGAACCCAGAGCCTGAACATTGCCAAAAATGCCGGATTTTCATTGAGTAGTAACCAAATGGCCTACAACCTCCTTTTCAGGGCCATTGAATTTGAGATTTTGCCGCATTGTGTAGCGGAGGATGTTCCTATCCTATGCTACTCACCCATTATGCAAGGCCTGTTGACAGGTAAATTTGGGAATGAGGAGGAAGTGCCGGATGACAGGGCCAGAACCAGGCATTTCACCAAGGAAAGGTCTCAGGCCAGGCACCAGGATGAGGGATGTGAGGAGCTTACCTTTGAGACCATTTCCAAGATAAAAGACCTTTCTGGGGATTTGGGAATAGCCATGGGAGCCTTGAGCCTGGCTTGGTTATTGGTGCAGGATGGGGTGGCCGCTGTAATAGCAGGAGGGAGAAACAGCTCTCAAGTAAAGAGGAATCTGGAAACCCTAAATGTGCCTATTACAGAGGATATCGTCAATGAACTCAGTGCAATCACCTTGCCGCTGAAAGAGCATCTGGGACCCAATTCGGATCTTTGGCAATCTGATTGCAGGGTGATATAAATTGGGATTGTAATCGAGATAGGCAAGAAGAATTAATATGCAGGACAATCCATGGGATTGGATAAACCCACCCAAAGAATGGGTGAAGGAAGGACAGGTAATGCGGCTTGTGACCTCTCCCGATACCGATTTCTGGGTAAAGACGCACTATGGCTTTATCCGCCATTCAGGGCATTTTTACCATTCCACAAAAGAAGGTGATTTTGAGATTTCTTGTAAGTTTACCGGTAGGTACCTGGATCAGTACGATCAAGCTGGCCTCATGCTCCTGCAGGATAAAGAAAACTGGATCAAGGCAGGGGTTGAATATGTGGATGGAAGGCAAAACATTAGTGCTGTGATTACCCATGGGTATTCGGATTGGTCTGTATTGCCTTTAGAAGAAGCACCTGCCGACATTTATTTTAAATTACGGAGAGAAGGAGACTTTGTGGAGGCAAGTTATTCCCTGGATGGAGGGGATTACAGTATGTATAGGTTAGGTTATTTTATCCCGAGTCAACCCATTAAGGTTGGCATAATGGCAGCTTCTCCGGAAGGAAAGGGGTTTGAGGTGCTGTTTCAAGATGTCTCCATTAAGGGAATCCTAGGTTGAAATGGTTTTTTGCCAATGGAGGAATTCTTGCTGCAATACTGGATAAATTGGAGGTGTGAATTTGAGCCTGTCCTGACGGCAGTCAGGGCATGAGGAGAACCTCACACAGAGGGATGATTATCAAAGCGAGATTCCCCCGAAACGAGTTCCCCGAATCGAGTTCGGAGCAGGCAGGGGCAGGCTATGTGGCCATTGAAAAGTAAATATCAACACATGAAATCGAGCATGAGGAGAACCTCACACGGAGGGATGATTATTAAAGCGAGATTCCCCCGAAACAAGTTCGGGGCAGGCTATCTGACCGCTGAAAAAAAATTATAAACAGATGAAAATTCTTACCACACAAGTTTTACTTTTTTTGAGAAATAAGCCAGACAGGCAGAATTTCGTCTTGTTGCTAAAATTTTTACTGGTATTGGTTATCATAGTATCGGTTTTTTCATTTATTTTTCACTTGTTAATGCTCCAAGAAGGACGAAGCTTTTCAGTCATCACAGGATTGTATTGGACACTCACGGTAATGTCCACCTTAGGCTTCGGGGACATCACTTTTGACAGTGACATGGGAAGGTTTTTTTCCATGTTCGTACTGCTTTCGGGTATGCTTTTTTTGTTGATATTATTTCCATTTACCTTTATCAACTTTTTCTATTCCCCTTGGATGAAAGCACAGGAGCAATCGAAAGTACCTTGGAATTTACCTGAAGGAACTAAGGGACATGTATTGCTTACCAGCTACGGGCCGGTTACGGAGGCCTTGGTAAAAAAATTAAAAAGATTCAACTATTCCTATGTGATATTAGTGCCTACCCTCTCCGAGGGGTTGGAGCTGTCACAGATTGGGTTACAGGTAATGTTGGGGCCATTGGAAGACCCAGAAACTTATCAAAAAGCCAGGGTAGCAGATGCGGCTTTGGTAGCTACTACCGAAAGTGATGTGGTGAATACCAATGTGGCCTTTACAGTAAGGGGAATCAACAAGGATGTGCCGATTATCGCTACTTGCAATGCCGAGGCCTCCATAGATATTCTTAAACTAGCCGGGGCAAACCACGTCTTGCAGTTGGGGGAAGTGATGGGTATTTACCTAAGCAGAAGAGCAAGTGTGGGGGGAGCAAAGGCCCACCCTATCGGTAGGTTTGGGGATTTATTAATTTCCGAAGCCTTGGTGGCCGGCTCTTCCTTGGTAGGAAAGATGCTGAAAGACACCAAGCTGAGACAGGAGATTGGAGTAAGCGTGGTAGGTGTGTGGGAAAGGGGCCGCTACTTTGCTGCCCAACCAGAAACTCGGATTTCCGAAAATACCGTTTTGGTCCTGGCCGGCTCCGTGGACCAGATCAAAATCTATAATGAAACCTACCAGACGCAACAAAATAACAAGGCACCCATTTTGATCATTGGGGGTGGGAGAGTGGGAAGAGCTACTGGTAAGGCCTTGGGGGGAAGAAATATAGATTACCGGATTGTGGAAAAAGAAAGGGAGAGGATCAAGAATTATGAGAAAACCATTCTAGGGGATGCTGCCGAATTGGAAGTGCTAAAAGAGGCAGGAATTGAGCAGACCCCATGTGTGATGATCACCTCTCATGATGATGATGTTAATGTGTACCTTACTATTTACTGTAGACAGTTAAGGCCAGATGTCCAGATTATTAGCCGTTGTACCTTGGAAAGAAACCTTACCACCCTGCACCGGGCCGGAGCGGATTTTGTAATGTCCTATGCATCCATAGGAGCCAATATGATGCTCAACCTGCTCCAGAGAAGCGATGTATTGATGGTAGCGGAAGGATTGGACCTGATCAAGGTAAAAGTTCCCCTGGAATTGGTTGGCAAAACCATCAAGGAAACCGAAATAAGAAAAGAAACCGGATGCACCATCATAGGAATTAAAAAAGAAGGCAAAATGCGTATCAACCCAGAGCCAGAAATGGAAATCCCCGAAGCGTCGGAAATTATTTTGATCGGTACAGTGGCCTCGGAAAACAGGTTTTTCGAAATCTATGGAAGCAAGCAAACCTAGCACTTGGGCAATCCTGTATTTTTTGTTCTAAAATACTCCCAATCTTCCTTGAGCAGGGCCTGATAGTCAGATTCTTTATCCACATCCACTATTCCCATGGGGAAATAATGGGTAAGTAGGTCTTGCTGTTGATTCATCAAAATCTTTTTTGCCCCTCCGCTTCCCTGAAGCTTGTTTAACAGGGGGAAATATTTTTTCCCAAACAAAGCAGGAACCCCCACTCCATCCCCGTACTTGCAGGCTACCAGGTTTTTGTCGGTTTCTTTCCTTAAATCCACTAGGGTTTTCAATAAGGAAGTGTTCACAAAAGGCTGATCCCCGAGCATAATAATGACTTGGTCGATAGTTCTGGGCAGGTCCTTCATACCACATCGGATAGACGCTCCCATTCCTTCCTCCCAGTTTTTACATTGCAAAACCTCCATGGAGTCGATTTTCGGTATTATTTTTTGGATTTCCTTAGCATAGGCCCCCAATACCAACCTGCACTGACTAGCACTGACCCCCATAGCAGCATGTATCGCATGGTTTAACAGAAAATCCCCCTTGTAGGGAAGAGTTTGTTTTGGATAGCCCAATCTGCTGGAACTTCCTCCGGCCAATATAAGGATTGCAGTAGATGAATTGCTCATTTGAGCGTGTAGTTTTCCACGGCTTTTTCTCTTAACCTTTCTTTGGTAAAGTTGACATTGAAGTACTCGTCATTGGCCCATTTGCCAAATAGATTCCTGTAAAACCTGCTTTCCGGATCCCCAGTTTGCCCTGGGGTGTTTATACCTAAGGTTGCTTCAAAATCCCCGGTATCCACGACGATCTTAAAGGAACCCCCAGTGGTATTATTGTTCCCATAGGCATTGGCTCCGGGAGTATAACTGTACCCTCCCCTAGGGGCAGGGCCTACATCGATTTTCTCCTGCCATTCTGGGGAAACCGCAGCACTCAGTGGGTGACGAATCAGTGCATGTTTATAGGCCGCTTGGCCATATTGCCAGTTTTCCCAGTCCGGTCCCAGTTTCCCTTCCAACTCCTCCAATGCCGCCACCATCCTTTCTTCCAAAAAGGTATCCCTGTCCTTTTCTTTGAATACGGTGGCATCTTTTTCCTTTATCCAATTTAAAATTTTAGTCATATTTAAGGACTCCATCCATTGCCTTGCCTCTTGGGGAACCACCATTGGAAACAATCCCTCCCTGATTTTTCTTTCCCACATTACATAAATCCCCGCTGGAATGGAATTTGGCATAAGCCTATAATCCCAATCCAACAGTCTCTTTCTGGCATTTTCGGCCTGTTCATCCTTAAAGGTAAGGGACTCAATTTCTTGCACCAGTATCCTGGCGGGAATGGATAAGTAGTCGTTTTGTAGGGCTGCCATTTCTTTTATGGTAAACTTTTCTCCAGATCCTAGAATTTCCTTTACCCTGTCACCACGGAAGGAATCCGACCAGGTATAGCCAATGGTTTCAGGATGGGAGTAGTCAGTGTCCACCTGGTTTTCATTGGAGGTATTATAGTATCCTTTGGAAGGGTTGCTTACGTTGGGTCTTTCCAACATGGGTAAATAACCCTCCCAGTCGAAGCTCCCGTCTCCGGGTACGACCACCATACCTGAATGGGTCTTTCGGATAGGGGCTATACCCGTAGCTTGCCAACCAATATTCCCTTCCTTATCCGCCCAAACCATGTTTTCGGCAGGTACATGGTTGTATTTACAGGCTTCCCTGAATTCCTCCCAGGATTGGGCCTGGTCCATGCGAAGGCTTGCAAGATATGGTGCTCCGCCTGTTTCTAGCCAGGCGCATTCTATGGCTACTGCCTTGTGAAGCTCCTCATCGATAAAGGTGACAGGTCCATGTAAGGTATAATAATGGGTCACTACCTCCGGCTCTTCGCCCCTTACCAAAATAGTGTCCTGTATGGTTTGCATCTCTTTCCATTCTCCCTGGTATTTATACCTGGTGAGAGACTCAGGGTCCATGTCATAGATGCGTAGGTCCTCCATATCCGTACGAAAAATGGTAAGCCCCCATGCCCCAACCCCATTTTGACCTATGGATAATCCAGGTAGCACTGGTTCACCACCTCCTACCAGGTCCCATCCTGGGGCATGCAACCCAGCCCAGTACCTTAGGGAGGGGGCACTGTGTCTTCTATGGGGGTCGTTGGCCATCATGGGATAACCGCTTTCACTCAGTTCTCCGCTTACGACCCAGTTGTTACTACCGATGGAAGTATAGTCTATGGTTGACCTGATGGCATGCTCCATTTCCTCCTCCCTACTTTGATGCAGGAAAGCTTCCTGGGTATTTCGGTAGGTAGGAGACACATCTTCAGGGTCAAATTTCAGGTATGCTCTGAATGCCTCATAGGGAGCTATGATATCCTTGAAAAGGAGTTCCTTGGGGATGGAGGAGTGCAGGTCCAAATCAGGGGTAAAAGGATGAAAATAAAAAAGCTCCTTTGTAGCTTCCGGCCCGATAAGTTGCACGATCCTGGAAATCATCAACTCCTCCTCCACATTTTGCAGCAAACCTTGGTGCCGGGAGATGACCACCTCCCAGGTCCAGAAACCGGGAATTATCCCTAACATGTCAAATTCTATGGGAAGCAATGAGGGGTCACTCCTTACCTCCTCCACATAGGCATTGATGCCGGCTACAAAGGCATCCACAATTTCTACCCCCCGGGAGTGGTAGTGGGAAAGCTCTTTTTCTTTTTCCCCTCTATATTGAAACAGCCTTGCCCCAATGTCTCTATCCAGGGCTTTTGGACCTAGGATTTCAGACAGGGTACCCGTGGCTTGCCTGCGCCATATTTCAAATTGGAAAATACGGTCTTTTGCGGCCAAATACCCTTGGGCGAAAAACAGGTCATGTTCGTTTTCTGCGAAAATGTGGTTGATTCCATTTTCATCCCGAATTACCTCCACGGGTTCTTCTAACTGGGGCAATTTGGATTTTTGTTGGCAGGCAGTGGTCAAAAACAAGGATAGTAAAATGGTACTGTAACTCCTCATAAGTGTGTAGATTGATGGAAATGATTTTGGCAATTACGAAAGGTGTTGAAGCTTCCCTTTTCAATTAAGCTAATTTCCTTTTTCTTTGCAAATAAAAACAGCCGTGGAAAATAAGAAATGGGGGCAATATTTGAGGAAAAGCAAAACCTTATTGGTAGAAGACGGAGGAGGGCAAGGGTTAGAAATGCGCCTTTTTTCCAATCAGGAACTGCACCCGGTAGGTGAAGGGATCTATCTTCTTCACGAAATCTACCAGCTAAGATCCATTGCCTTGCCTTTTGAAGAAGTGGCTCTGGACATCATAGAATGGACCGAAAGACCTGTGGTGTACAGCTCCTATCCGTCCAAAATGCTAGAAGATGCAAAGAATCCAGATGCTTTGATTAAATTTGCATTTATCAAAGAACAATTTTGGAAGGATTTCTTGTTTAGCGCAGGTCAAATTGTCCTTTGCCAAAAAAAGATAAACACAACACCTCAGTTTAAGACTGACCAACTCTTCCCTTGGACTACTTCAAAGGCCACTGAAATGTTTCTAGGGCCTGACGGGGAGGTGAAAATTTGGAATGAATGAACGTATCTGATAAAATAGATAAGCAGGAGATATTTAAAAAGGTAGGGGAGTGTGCTGATGAATTGGGCCTAGAGACTTACGTGATAGGGGGGTATGTGAGGGATCTTTTGCTCAATAGGCCTTGTAAGGACCTTGACTTTGTATGTGTGGGAGACGGCATAGGATTGGCAAAAAGGGTGGCCAAGGCCTATGGCCCAGATGTAAGGGTGAATATCTTTAAAAACTTTGGAACTGCGAATGTAAGGGTGGGTGACTATGAGCTGGAATTTGTAGGTGCCCGAAAAGAATCCTACAGGTTTGACAGCCGCAAGCCAGTGGTGGAGGCGGGAACTCTACGAGAGGACCAAGAAAGGAGGGATTTCACCATCAATGCATTGGCCATTTCCGTCAACGCCGCAAGTTTTGGGGAGCTCTTGGATCCTTTTGATGGGATAAAGGATATGAAAAGAAAGCTCGTCCGAACCCCTGCGGATCCAGATATTACCTTTTCTGATGATCCTTTAAGAATGATGAGGGCAGTGCGGTTTGCTGCCCAGCTACACTATGACATCGAACCTGATACCTTTGATGGCATTGTGCATAACGCCCATAGGCTTGCTATCATTTCCGGGGAGCGAATCATTGATGAACTTAACAAGATTATAATGACCGATAAGCCCTCTTATGGGTTTAAACTGTTGTTTGTTAGCGGGTTGCTGAATGAGTTTCTTCCTGAAATGGTGGAGTTGCAGGGTGTGGACTCGGTAGGGGATAAGTCCCATAAGGACAACTTTTACCATACTTTGCAGGTATTGGATAACATATGTCCGTATACGGATAACCTATGGCTTAGATGGGCGGCCATCATGCATGATATTGCCAAACCTGCGACCAAGCGATTCCATCCCAAGAGTGGATGGACCTTCCATGGCCATGAGGACAAAGGGGCGAGGATGACCCCGAGTATCTTCAGAAGGCTAAAACTTCCTATGGACGAGCGTATGAAGTACGTGCAGAAATTAGTAAAATTGCACCTCAGGCCCATTGCCCTAGTGAACGACAAGGTGACGGATTCGGCAATGAGAAGGTTACTCTTCGAGGCCGGAGATGACATTGATGACCTGATGAAACTGTGCAGGGCGGATGTGACCTCCAAAAACGACACGAAGGTAAAGCGCTTCCTGTCCAATTTTGACAAGGTAGAAAAAAAACTCAAGGAGGTAGAAGAAAAGGACCAGGTCAGAAATTTTCAGCCTCCTGTCTCTGGCGATGAAATAATGATTATTTTTGGCATCAAACCCTCTAAGGTAGTGGGAGAGCTAAAAGAGGAAATTAAAGAGGCCATCCTAGATGGAAGGATAAAAAACAATAAATCGGAGGCTTTGGAGTTAATGTATTGCCTAGCCGAAAAGAAAGGATTAAAAAGGACTGAAAAACAACCGTAAATATGAAAAAGTACATTTTGATTTTATGCATGAGTGTGGCCTTTGCTGGATTGGCCGTGGCACAAGAGGATAGTCTAGCCGCAGCCGATTTGCCAAAAGTGGATACAGACAGCAATAAAGTCAGAAATCAAACCGACATGCAAATCTATCAGATGGCACTTCGCTATAATGATGTGTCGGTAGCAAAAGCCAAGCTGTATGAGCTGATGGTGAGGAATCCCAGGAACCTCAGATATGCTAACCAATTAGCCGGCATTTACTTTGAAATGGAGCAGTACGCTTCTTCAGCAATAGTGGCTCTTGATGTGTTGGAAAGAGATTCCAAAAACATCGAATCCCTTGAAATTGCTGCTTACTCGCTGGAGCAATTAGGGGCATTGGAGCGTGCGCTACCCCATTTTGAGTCCCTTCACCTGTTGTCGGGGGATTTGTTTAGCCTTTACAAGTCTGGTTATCTGCAGTATTCCCTAAAGAAGTACGACGAGGCTATGAATTCCGTGAACATGCTCATAAAGGAAAAAAAGGCGGCAGATCAAAACTTGAGCTTTCCCACGGATGACAACAATTCTCAAGAGGTAAGTATGCTTGCCGCAGCACTGAACTTAAAAGGTCTTATTTATAAGGAGCGGGGCAGCAATTCAGAAGCAAAAACCGCTTTTGAGGAGGCATTAAGCCACAACCCCGATTTTGAAATGGCCAAAAAGAACATTTCTTCCTTGTAAATACACTTACTAAATTGAAAAACAAAAAGCCGCTAGCATGGGAATGCTAGCGGCTTTTTGCCTTAATAGGAAGGATTAATACGTATTTCGGTCTCTTTGCTGTCGAGCAAGCGGCCGTTTTCACATTTTAGTATGCGATAGGGGTATTTTTTGAGAAGTTCGTAGTTGTGTGTGGCCATTAATACCGCTGTTCCCCTGCGGTTTATTTCTTGGAAAAGTTTGAAAATACCCTCAGAAACTTCCGGGTCCAAGTTTCCGGTGGGTTCATCGGCCAGCAATATAGAGGGCTCATTGAGCAAGGCTCTGGCGATCACGACCCTTTGCTGCTCTCCCCCGGAGAGTTGGTGGGGCATTTTGGAAGCCGCTCCTCCCAATCCCACACCCATCAGCACTTCTATCAGCCTGCTTTTCATTTTGGCCTTCTCCTTCCAGCCCGTAGCCCGCATCACAAAGTTGAGGTTTTCTGCCACGGTCCTATCTGGGAACAACTGAAAATCCTGAAACACTATTCCCAGTTTCCTTCTTAGGAAGGGGATTTTCTTGCTTTTGATGCCGTTGAGGTCAAAACCGGCTATGCTTGCCTCCCCCATAACCAAAGGAAGGTCTGCGTAAAGGGTCTTTAACAAGGAACTCTTCCCACTGCCGGTGCGCCCGATGAGGAAGACAAATTCCCCCTTATCTATGGTGAAGCTAAGCTCAGAAAGTACGGTGTTGATGCCTTGAAAAATAGAGGCATTCTTCACATTTACTACAGGTTCATCTGTGAAAACCATAGGCTTAAAAGGTCAACTTTTGGAGTTTGCCGAATGGAAGGTCCCTGATAAGTTGTTCCAGTTCCTTTTCTTTACCTCCCAACCCAAATTTTTCTATGTTCTTCAAGGGCCTATCTGCTCTGAAATAGGCAACAAGCACAAAATTTTCATCCCTGATTTGGATGTAATCAGGAATTTTAGCCTTTCCTTTCACTTTAATGATATACATAAGCTGAGGGGATTAAAAATGGAGGGGATTATCCAGGGACAAAGCCAAAAGGCCTTCACCTCCGTTTTACGAAGAGAAAGCCTTTGCTTTGTTAATTATTTATTGGATTTGGCGTGGTCTGCCAAGAATTGGGCCAGTCCTTTATCTGTAAGAGGGTGGTTGAGCAACCCGGTGATGACCTTTAGAGGACAGGTGACCACGTCGGCACCAATCTCCGCGCATTTTAGAAGGTGCATGGTATGCCTCAGGGATGCTGCCAAAACCTCGGTCTCATAGCCGTAGTTTTGATAGATCTGTACAATCTGCTCTATCAATTCTAGTCCGTCAAATCCGATGTCGTCTAACCTGCCAATGAAAGGGGATAAGTAGCTTGCTCCTGCCTTTGCAGCCAATATGGCCTGCCCAGCGGAAAATACCAAGGTACAATTGGTGCGTATGCCTTCGCTACGAAAATACTTGATAGCCTTTATGCCCTCCTTGATCATGGGCACCTTAACCACTATTTTGTCATCAATCTTGGCAAGCTCCTTGCCCTCTTTTACAATATTGTCAAAGTCGGTGGCGATAACCTCTGCGCTTACGTTATTATCCACGATGTCACAAATCGCCTTATAGTGGCTTTTGACCCTCTCTTCTCCGCTGATGCCCTCCTTAGCCATTAAGGAAGGGTTAGTGGTGACGCCGTCTAAAACTCCTAGGTCGTAGGCCTCTTTAATTTCATCCAAATTTGCTGTGTCAATAAAGAATTTCATAGTATAAACTGTGGTTTTTAGTTTCCGTAAATTTAGTCTAAAAATTCCAGAAGCGGGGGACAATGTCGACGGAAAAGGAAAAAAATAAGCGGCATCGCACCGCTACAACCGCCTACCCTTGCTTCCTTCCGGACCTGGGGGATTGAGCAGGAGCTGGTCGTGCCGCTTAAAAACAAAGGTACGAGTATTACCATTAGCAGCAAAATTTTCCCCTTTTTTTCATTGTCCCAAAAGTTAAAATTCTAATTATCAACCCTTATTTTTTATCTCAGTTGACAATAAAAAAGTGTGAACTTAAGTTTTTGAGTAATGTGGTATGAATTTTATGGGTATACATTCAAGATTCCGAAAGTGCATGATTTATTAGGCGCTTTCCTTACTTTTGCCCCCGAAAATCAAGTTTTTAAAAACAACAAACATGAATAAATTAAGAAGTTTAGTGTGGATAATGGTAGTGGTTATGCTGATGCAAGCATGTGTGCTTTTTAGGCCACGGGTTCCTTATTTTATGGGCATGTCCGAAAATAGGTTTTTGCGGCAAAACAGATCCGCGGTCATCAGCCAGTTGGATGGACAGAGAAAGGTGTACCGCGTAAATACCGACGACCGCTTTTATATACTTGCTACTTTTGAAAACGGTGAGCTGACAAACCTCGAGGAGAGAGAGCTTCAGCTACAGCCTGTTTGGCAGGATCAACGTATGATGGAAGGCCAGAAACAGCAGGCTCCGCCAAGGCAATAAAACCATGTATGCCGTTAAGGTTACACGGAGTTCTGAAAATTGGCATATACAGAAATCGAGCCTGTCCTGACGGCAGTCAGGGCATGACGAGCACGTCACACACTGGGATGATTATAGACTGCGAGATTCCCCCGAAGCAAGTTCCCCGAATCGAGTTCGGGGCAGGCAGGGGCAGGCTATATGGCCTTTAAAAAACAAATTATAATCATATGAAATCGAGCATGACGAGCACGTCACACACCGGGATGATTATCGTTGTGAGATTCCATGTGACCGTTGAAAAGAAAATATAAACACATGAAAGAAAAGGACAATTTGTTTTTGATAATTCTGTGGCTTGCCTATCTTTGCCAAAGCTTATGAAATCGAGCCTGTCCTGACGGCAGTCAGGGCATGACGCAAGCGACACACAGAGGGATGATTAAAATCATGCGAGATTCCCCCGAATCGAGTTCCCCGAATCGAGTTCGGGGCAGGCAGGGGCAGGCTATATGACCTCTGAAGAAAAATTTTAAACATATGAAAAACAGATATAACGTTCAAAACTGGTGGTGGCATCTTAACTTCTTATAGAGGGAGTTCAGCTTTTCATTGCCCATTTTGAAACACAATATTCAAGGCTTGCTGGAACCCCGGTAAGCCTTTTTCTTTTACATAACTGACCCAAACATGGAGATCTTTCACATAAAGACCAGGTATAAAAAGTTACTTGCGGATACCATCACCCCGGTAAGTATCTACCTTCAAATCAGGGATAGATATGCCAACCCCATATTGTTGGAAAGTTCCGATTATCATGGCCACGAAAACAGCTATTCCTATATTTGCTGCGACCCTATTGCCACTTTTTCACTTGTAAATGGGAAAATCAAGCAGCAGTTCCCAAACAGGGAAGTAGAGGAGGTGGGACTTTCCAATGGAGAAAAGGTGATGGATGCCCTTAGGAGCTTTTCGGGGAAATTTAAGTCGGATAACCTCAATTTCAAGTTTATTACCACGGGTCTCTTTGGCTACATTCAGTATGACTCCGTTCCCAATTTCGAGGAAATAAATCTCAAAAACCCGCAACCTTCTTCGGTTCCTCTCATTCATTATGCAGTGTATCGAAACATGATTGTGGTGGATCATTTCAAAAACGAACTTTATATTCTTGAGCACTATCTGGAAGGGGAAGAGAAGGAATCCGGCATTCCAAAAATTGAGATGGTGCTCAACAACAAAAACATACCCAGATATAGCTTCAGCCTTTCTGGAGAAGAATCCTCCAATTACACTGATGTGGAGTTTTTGGATATCCTTAGCAAAGGGAGGGAGCATTGCTTCAAAGGGGATGTGTTTCAGATTGTGCTGTCCAGGGCTTATACTACTGGCTTCAAGGGCGATGAATTCAATGTATACAGGGCCTTGAGATCTATTAACCCTTCTCCTTACCTGTTTTATTTCGATTATGGTTCCTACAAGATTTTTGGTAGCTCTCCTGAGGCGCAAATTGTGATCAAGGACAAGAAAGCTACTATCTACCCCATTGCGGGAACATTCAAACGTACCGGAAACGACGAAGCTGATGCGGAACTTGCCAGGAAGCTGTATGACGACCCTAAGGAAAATTCCGAACATGTCATGCTGGTGGATCTAGCCAGGAACGACCTAAGCAGGTCTTCCGAGAAGGTAGATGTAGAAGTATTTAAGGAAATTCAATATTATTCTCATGTCATCCATTTGGTGTCCAAGGTCACCGGCACACTTCCCGAAGGTACAAATCCCTTACAATTGGTTGCGGACACCTTTCCTGCAGGCACCTTATCCGGGGCTCCGAAATACCGGGCAATGGAATTGATCGACGAACTGGAGAACCAGGCCAGAAGGTTTTATGGTGGAGCCATAGGCTTTTTGGGGTTTAATGGGGACTTTAACCACGCCATATTGATCCGTTCCTTTGTCTCCGAAAACAGCCAGTTGCGGTTTCAGGCCGGGGCTGGGGTTGTGGCTAAATCATCCATAGAAAGTGAATTGCAAGAAGTTACTAATAAATTGGAAGCATTGAGGGTGGCATTAAAGACCGCAGAGGAGGTTTAAAGGCTGGCTTGGCTATGATGCGACACGCTTAACGAAACTTGAATGAAGATACTTGTACTGGACAACTACGATTCCTTTACCTATAATTTGGTTTACATAATCAGGGATTTGGGATATGGCCCTCATATGGACATATACAGAAACGACAAAATTTCCGTAGAACAGGTCGGTGAATACGACAAAATCCTTTTGTCACCTGGGCCTGGTGTGCCGGCAGACGCCGGGATAATGCCGGAGTTGATCACTGCCTATGCTGGCAAAAAAGACATTTTTGGCGTGTGCCTTGGCCATCAGGCGATAGGGGAGGCCTTTGGCTCCGGACTCACCAACCTCACGGAGGTGGTGCATGGGGTGGCCTCTGGGGTAAAGACCAAACCTGATCGCTTGTTTGAGGGGCTGCCGGAGACCTTCACCGTGGGCAGGTACCATAGCTGGGTGATAGACGAAAGTACCTTGCCCCCCGATTTGGAGATAACTGCCAAAACCCCCGATGGTCAAATCATGGCCGTAAGGCATCGGGAATACGCCATCCGTGGGGTACAATTTCACCCCGAAAGTATTCTTACCGAAAATGGGGTGAGGATCATGAAAAACTGGTTGGAAGCTTAACTTTTGGGCAATTATTGGCATGAGCCCAAGCAAACACAGAGAAAATGAAAGACATACTCAATCATCTAATCGAGCACAAAACCCTCACCAAGGAGCAGGCAAAGGAGGTACTGAAGAAAATCACGGCTGCGGAATACAACCCGAGTCAGATAGCGGCCTTCCTTACCGTTTACCTGATGAGGAGCGTGCGTGTGGAAGAGCTTATGGGCTTTAGGGAAGCGATGTTGGAACTTTGTATTCCCGTAGAGATTCCCGAATACGGGGCGATAGACCTTTGTGGCACCGGGGGAGATGGCAAAGATACCTTTAACATTTCCACACTGGCATCCTTTATCGTGGCAGGTGCAGGCCAGCATGTGGCCAAACATGGCAATATTGGCGTAAGTTCTGTTTGTGGATCATCCAACCTGTTGGCCCATTTCGGCTATGAATTTACCAACGATATAGGGAAAATAAAAAAGAGCCTGGATCAGGCCAATATCTGCTTTTTGCATGCGCCGCTCTTCCATCCGGCCATGAAAAACGTAGGACCCATCCGAAAAGAGCTTGGAGTCAAAACATTTTTCAATATGTTGGGACCCATGGTAAATCCCAGTTTCCCCAAAAACCAACTGGTGGGCGTGTTTAGCCTGGAATTGGCCAGGCTTTATGCTTATCTTTACCAAAACAACCAACAGCAGTTTTCTATCATCCATTCCCTGGACGGGTACGATGAAATTTCCCTGACGGGCAAATTCAAAATGATTTCCAACAGCGGGGAAAGAATTTTGGCCCCCGAGGATCTTGACCTGCCAGAAGTCCATCCCGGGGATATCAAGGGGGGAGAAACGGTTGAGGCTTCTGCAAAGATCTTCGAGAAAATCTTAAAAGGGCAGGGAACTGCCCAACAGGATGCAGTGGTAATCGCTAACGCAGCAGCAGCACTGGCCACAGCTCGTGCCGAGTTATCCCTAGAAGATGCCAAAGCCAAGGCCACGGAATCCCTCAAAAGTGGGGAGGCCCTAAAAGTATTTAAAACCTTGTTGGATCCAAAGACCATCCTTTCATCCCAGTGACCATGAATGTATTAGATAAGATTGTTGCCCATAAAAAACAAGAAGTTGCGGAGAGAAAAGCCTTGGTACCTGTAAAGCTTTTGGAGAAAAGTATCTACTTCGGTACCCAGACCGTTAGCATGAGGAAATATTTGCTAGACCCCGAGAAAACGGGCATCATTGCGGAATTTAAACGAAAATCCCCCTCCAAGGGCTGGATAAACCCCAGTGCCAAAGTGGAAAAGACCACCATTGGCTATATGCAGGCTGGCGCCTCTGCCTTGTCAGTCCTTACCGATGAGCATTTTTTTGGTGGAAGCACGGAGGATTTAAAGCAGGCTCGGAAATTCAATTTTTGCCCCATTCTAAGAAAGGAGTTCATCCTAGATGAATACCAGCTTATCGAAGCGAAATCTATGGGTGCAGACTGTATTTTGCTGATTGCCGCCATTTTGGAACCGGAACGCCTGGCCAGCTTGGCTAAATTTGCACATGAGTTGGGCATGGAGGTGTTGATGGAAGTACATGATCTGAAAGAACTTGACCGTTCCCTTAATGAGCACTTGGACGTGGTGGGGGTGAACAACAGGAATCTCAAAACTTTTGAAGTGAGCGTGGAAACCAGCCTCTCCTTAGTGGAAAAGATCCCTGAAGGTTTTGTAAAGATTTCCGAAAGCGGAATTTCCTCGCCCCAAACCTTGATCACGCTATTGGAGGCGGGTTACCAGGGATTTCTCATAGGGGAGAGTTTTATGAAAAATATTCGACCCCATCAGGCCGCCTATAATTTCATGAACGATTTTAGAACCTTATTATCTGAAAAGACACTGAACGCACTATGATCATCAAGGTTTGTGGGATGCGGGAAAGGGAAAATATACTGGGCCTCCTAAAGGCGCCGGCTCCCGACTGGATGGGAATGATTTTCTATCCCCCATCCTCCCGCTATGTGGAAAGGCCTTCAGTTCCCGCTGCCTTTTACGCTGCTTTGCCCGTAGAAAAAGTTGGAGTTTTTGTCAATGAACTCCCCGCAACTATAAAACATAAGGTAGAGGAATATGGGCTTTCCAAAGTGCAATTGCATGGGGATGAGTCCCCAGAACAGATGGATAGGTTGAAAAAGTTGCTGAACATAGAGGTGATTAAGGTGTTTCGGGTAGGCAATGTCTGGGAGTGGGATAGAGTTACCCCTTATTTGGATCTTGCAGACTGGTTTCTCTTTGACACGGAGACACCCCAATATGGGGGATCCGGAAAGCGCTTTGACTGGGGGATTATTCACAGCTACCCTTTTGACAGGCCTTTCTTGTTGAGTGGGGGAATTGACGAAGGGCATATGGAGGCGGTGCTGGCGCTGGCCAAAGAACAGCCCATGATGAAAGGTGTAGATATTAACTCCAAGTTTGAACAAGCCCCGGGGCTTAAGGAGTTAGATAAAGTAAAAAGATTTATTCATTCCATTCGATCTCCGGAACATGCCGGAGGTGAAAAGCAATAAGCTATGATCGCAGTAGATGAAAATGGATTTTACGGGAAATTTGGCGGTGCCTATATTCCGGAAATGTTATATCCAAATATTGAGGAACTGAGAGAAAATTACTTGGAGATCACCACGAGTGCGGATTTCCAGGAAGAGTTCAGGTCCTTGCTGAAAGATTATGTGGGTCGGCCCACTCCCTTGTTTTTTGCCGGCCGGCTTTCTGAGAAATATGGTGCTAAGATATACCTTAAACGGGAAGACCTTTGCCATACCGGGGCCCATAAGGTAAACAACACCGTGGGCCAGATCATATTGGCCAAGAAGCTAGGCAAAAAAAGGATAATCGCAGAAACCGGTGCAGGGCAACATGGGGTGGCCACTGCCACGGTATGCGCCTTGATGGGCATGGACTGTACTGTATACATGGGAGAGGTGGATATGGCAAGGCAAAAGCCCAACGTGGAGCGTATGCGTATCTTGGGAGCCAAGGTGGTGCCCGCCACCTCCGGCAGCAAAACCTTGAAAGACGCCACCAACGAAGCCATGCGGCAATGGATAAATAACCCTGTGGACACCCATTATATCATCGGATCTGTGGTGGGGCCCCATCCTTATCCGGAAATGGTAGCCAGGTTCCAGTCCGTGATCAGCGAGGAGATGAAGTTGCAACTCCTTGAAAAAGAGGGTAGGGAAAACCCGGACTTGGTGATTGCCTGTGTGGGAGGAGGAAGTAATGCGGCAGGTGCTTTTTATCATTACTATAACCAGCCTGAAGTACGGCTGATAGCCGTGGAAGCTGCCGGTCTTGGGATCTCTTCCGGGAAATCCGCTGCCACCACCTTGCTTGGAAAACCAGGCATCCTGCATGGTAGCCGTACCTTGCTGATGCAGACCGAAGATGGTCAGGTGGTGGAACCTCATTCCATATCCGCTGGCTTGGACTATCCGGGCATAGGGCCCGTACATGCCCATTTGTTTGACAGTGGAAGGGGTGAATTTGTGGCGGTAGAAGATGAAGCAGCTATGCAGGCTGGTATTATGCTGAGCAGGTTGGAGGGAATCATTCCTGCGATAGAATCCGCCCATGCCTTTTCGGCCCTGGATCAAATTAAATTCAACAAGGAGGATGTGATTGTCATTAACCTTTCCGGCAGGGGGGACAAGGACCTGGAAACCTATATCAAATGGGGTAATTATTAAGCTGAAAGATACATGAACAGAATAGATAAACTTTTCAAGGACAAAAAAAAAGATATTTTATCCATCTATTTCACCGCTGGTTTCCCGGAACTGGAAGATACCCTGCCTATTATGAGGGCATTGGAGAAGGCCGGGGCGGATATTATAGAATTGGGCGTGCCTTACTCAGACCCAATTGCGGATGGACCTACCATTCAGGATAGCAATACCCTTGCTTTGCAGAATGGAATGAGCCTTAACAAACTGTTTGAACAGCTTGCCAAGATGAGGGAGGATATCTCCTTGCCGGTAATAGCCATGGGTTATTTAAACCCCGTGGTACAATACGGAATAGAGAAATTCTGCAAAAAATGCCAGGAAGTGGGTGTGGACGGACTTATTATCCCTGACTTGCCAATGAAGCAATACATCAGTGAGTACAAGGATGTTTTTGATGCATATGGACTTAGAAACACCTTTCTTATCAGCCCCCAGACCAGCGAGGATCGCATCCGGGAAATAGACAAGCATTCCGATGGGTTTATCTATATGGTTTCTTCTGCAAGCATCACGGGTGCCAAATCAGGTATCAGCCAAGAACAAATCACCTATTTTGAAAGGATCCAAAAAATGGGGCTTTCTAACCCCCGATTGATAGGCTTCGGGATATCCGACAATGAGACCTTTTCCACAGCGGCAAAATACGCACATGGTGCTATTATAGGCAGTGCATTTATCAATCTGCTGAAAAAGGCCAAAAAAGAAGGGGAGCTTTCAGGAGTCATAACGTCTTATATCAAAAAAGTAAAAGGAGAGTAGCGCATGATCATTCAATTACAGCCGGGAATCAGTGCCAGGGACAGGGAGGCCCTTATGGACCAGGTCAATAAAGTTGGCTATAAAATCACCCAGGTGAAGACCCAAGCAGGAGAATACCTTATAGGCATAGGCAAGGGGGAGTTTGACATCCGTAGCATAGGCCATCTCAATGGCATCCAGGATATACATATCGTTTCCGATGATTACAAGCTGGTGTCCAAGAAATGGAAAGTGAAACCCACCTCTATTGACTTGGGAGATGGGGTTAGCATAAAAGACGGGGACATGGCGGTTATCGCCGGGCCCTGCTCCATTGAATCCGAAGAGCAAATCCAACATACCATAGCCCATTTGAAATCCAACCGCATCAACCTTATGCGGGGAGGGGTTTTCAAACCCAGAAGCAGTCCTTACTCCTTTAGGGGAATGGGTATGGAGGGGCTGAAATTATGGTACAAGCATGCCAAGGCTGCCGGCATCAAAATAGTGACAGAGGTGATGCAGGTATCTCAAATTGAGGAAATGCACGACTATGTGGATGTTTTCCAAGTCGGGGCTAGAAACACCCAAAATTTCAACCTATTGGATGAGCTGGGAAAGATTGATAAGGCAGTCATGATCAAGAGGGGTATTTCCGGAACCATAGAGGAATTATTGCAGTCTGCGGAATATGTTTTTTCTGGTGGTAATGAAAAGTTGATCCTATGTGAACGGGGAATCAGGACCTATGAAAAGGCCAGCCGAAACACTCTGGACCTGAATGCAGTACCTATTTTAAAGACCAAATCACATCTCCCTGTGGTGGTGGATCCCTCCCATGGCATCGGGATAAGGGACTACGTGGCCCAAATGGCACTGGCAGGAGTGATGGCTGGGGCGGATGGCGTCATCTATGAAGCCCACGAAGATCCGGATAATGCCTATTCCGATGGGCAGCAAACCTTGAACTTTGCCCAAAGTGCCCTGCTGGCTGATCAGATACGCAAAACTTTCGCCATGCGGAAAACTTTCCCCCTTTTGTAAGTGTACAGGGTTTTACCTTCCCCCGGAAGATAAATCAGAAATACAAAACCGCCACCCCTTAGTTGCCGTAAATTTATACTAGGGCACATTAGATTGTGCCCAGTCTTTTTTAATTGAAAACCGAACCAACAATGCTCTTACCCGATGCACAACGGATATTGTCCGATCCACGATTAAAGGACCTGAACCAAGATTATAATGCCTACACCGAGGAGGATTATGAGGTTTGGAAGATCCTTTTTGAAAGACAATATAAAAACTTGCCAGAGGCTGCTTCAAGCGCCTATCTTCAGGGCTTGGAACAAATAGGGTTTTCTCCTTCGGAGATTGCCAATTTCAATAAAGTGAACGAAACCCTGGCTAAGTGCACCAAGTGGTCGGTCCAAGTAGTACCGGGACTGATCGATGATGACCTGTTTTTCGGCCTGCTCTATCACAAGCGTTTCCCCTCTTCCACTTGGCTAAGGAAAAAAGAGCAATTGGAGTACTTGCAGGAGCCTGATATGTTTCATGACGCATTTGCCCATCTCCCTTTGCTCACCAATCAGCCCTATGTGGACTTCCTTTCCAACTTGGCAAAAATTGCCCTGAAAAACATGGACAACCCCTTGGCCATAGAGCTGCTTTCCAGGATGTATTGGTTTACGATAGAGTTTGGCCTGATCCGGGAAAATGGGGCACTGAAAGTGTATGGGGCAGGCATCCTAAGCTCCGCCGGGGAAACCAAATACTGCCTCTCTAAGGAACCCAAACACCTTGACTTTAAGGTGGAAACCATCCTGAACAACCCCTATTGGAAAAACCGTTTCCAAGACCGGTATTATGTGATTGACAGCTATGAACAACTGTACGACTCCATTCCGGAAATAGAGGAATGCTTGGAGCATATTTTGAAAAAGCCGGAAGATAGCTGAAAGGCAGTTTGGAAATATTCTTTGGAAAGTTATCTTCCCAAGGCTAAAACCAGTAATTTAGCACCCTTTAAAAGCCAGGAATCGAAGGAAACTTTTATTTCCCTTATAAATATATGCAAGTAGCAGTCATTAAATACAATGCAGGAAACGTGAGGTCCGTGCTCTATGCCATGGAAAGGTTGGGCGCCAAGGCTGAACTAACCGACGACCCGGACACCATCCTTCAGGCGGACAAGGTGATTTTCCCAGGACAAGGCGAGGCCAAAAGCGCCATGAAGTACCTTAGGGAACGTGAGCTGGACCAACTGATCCAATCCCTTAAACAGCCTTTTCTAGGGATTTGCCTGGGGCTTCAACTGCTCTGTGAGTATTCCGAGGAAAAGGATACCACCTGCCTTGGCATTTTCCCAATACAGGTGAAGAAGTTTCCAGCCAGGGAAAAGGTGCCGCATATAGGCTGGAACCTGCTTACCGACACTAGCACCCCTCTTCTCAGTGACCTGGGGGAAAACCCCTTTGCCTATTATGTGCATAGCTACTATGCGGAACTTCATCCCGAGTTCACCATTGCCAAAACCCACTATATGCTGGACTTCTCAGCCTTGCTGCACAGGGACAACTTTTTTGCTATGCAGGCACACCCGGAAAAAAGCAGTCTGACAGGAGAAAAGATTCTTAAAAACTTTCTAGCACTGTAATATGGAAATTATACCGGCCATAGATATCATAGGGGGTAAGTGCGTAAGGCTTACTCAGGGCGACTATGCCCAGAAAAAGGAATATGCCAAGGATCCTCTGGAAGTTGCCAAACGATTTGAGGATGCAGGAATCCGAAGACTGCATTTGGTAGACCTGGATGGGGCAAAGGCCAAGAAAATCGTCAACTTAGAGGTGCTATCCCGCATTTGTGAACATACTACCTTGCAGGTAGATTTTGGGGGAGGGGTGAAATCTACCACCGACTTGGAAAAAGCCCTGAATGCAGGGGCCGCCCAGGTCACCGGGGGAAGTGTGGCCGCCCAGGATCCGGAACTATTTGCCTCCTGGCTCAGTACATATGGGGGAGACAAAATCATCCTCGGAGCCGATGCCAAGGATCGTAAAATTGCGATCTCAGGTTGGCAGGAGACCACCGCTGAAGATGTACTGACCTTTATTGCCGATTACGTGAAGAAGGGGGTGAGCTATGTGATCTGCACCGACGTAGCCAAGGACGGCCTGCTTCAGGGGCCTTCCATCGCCCTGTACCGGGAAATCATAGCGGAAGTGCCGGGTGTAAAGCTTATCGCCAGTGGAGGAGTGGCGAGGGTAAGTGACTTGGAGGCCCTGGAGGAAATTGGAGTGTATGGATGCATAGTGGGCAAGGCTTACTATGAACAAAGGATCACATTGGAACAACTGGCGGGCTTTGTACGTGGCTAGTCCGGTTACCTAAGAGCGAAAAATTATGCTGACAAAAAGAATTATACCTTGCCTGGACATCAAAGACGGCAGAACCGTGAAGGGGGTGAACTTCGTGGAACTTAGGGATGCTGGAGATCCGGTAGAACTGGGTAAGCTCTATGCCTTGGAAGGTGCCGATGAATTGGTCTTCCTGGACATCACTGCTACCGTGGAAAAACGCAAGACCCTGGTAGAGCTGGTAACCAAAGTGGCCAAAACCATCAATATCCCGTTTACCGTGGGTGGAGGTATCTCTACTGTGGAGGACGTAAAGGCCTTACTCAATGCCGGGGCAGATAAGATCAGCGTCAACTCATCCGCGGTAAAGCATCCTGAAATCGTGGACCAGATGGCAGCGGAGTTTGGCAGCCAATGTATAGTGGTAGCCATAGACACCAAAAATATAGACGGTGTGGACTTTGTACATACCCATGGAGGGCGGAAACCCACCCTGAAAATCACCCAGGAATGGGCGAAGGAGGTGATGGAGCGAGGTGCAGGAGAAATACTCCTTACCTCCATGGACCACGATGGCACCAAGTCCGGGTTTGCTAATGGCATCACCTCGGAAATTTCCTCTGCCCTAAGTATCCCTGTTATTGCCTCCGGAGGGGCTGGCAAAATGGAACATTTCAAGGATGTGTTTACAGCAGGAAAAGCCGATGCAGCCTTGGCGGCCAGTATTTTTCACTTCAAGGAAATCCCCATTCCGGACTTGAAAGCCTACCTTGACAGGGAGGGAGTTACCATACGGATATAAATGAAGCAATCATGGAAGAGTTAGCGATAGACTTTGAGAAAGGAGAGGGCCTGGTACCGGCCATTATACAGGACGTGGACACCAAAAAGGTGCTGATGTTGGGCTATATGAATGAGGAAGCCTTAGCCAAATCCACGGAAAGCGGCAAGGTGACCTTCTTTAGCAGAACAAAGGACAGGTTATGGACGAAGGGAGAGACCTCCGGAAATTTTTTGACCATCCATGATATACAGGTGGACTGCGACAAGGATACCTTACTGATTTATGTGAAGCCCACAGGCCCTGTGTGCCATAAGGGGGACGATACCTGTTTTGCCGACACGAACCGGTCCAAAACCTACTTTATTGATAGGCTCAGGGAGATCATTAAGGACAGAAAGAACAACCCCTCGGACACTTCCTACACCGCTTCCCTATTTAATAAGGGCATCAACAAGGTGGCCCAGAAAGTAGGGGAGGAGGCCGTGGAAATCGTAATAGAGGCGAAGGACGACAATAAGGAACTTTTTATGGGTGAGGCAGCCGACCTGTTGTTCCATTATTTGGTCCTGCTGGAGGCAAAGGGCTATGAACTGGATGAGGTGATGGATGTGCTTGTCCAAAGGCACAGGAAGTAATAGCACCATGGCTCTGGACAAGCTTTTTGTATATGGTACCTTGCTAAGCGAGCTGGGTCATCCTATGTCCCACAGGCTTAAGAAGGAGGCCGTATGTATCGGCAAGGGCTACCTCTGGGGGCATCTTTACGACCTTGGGGAATACCCCGGCCTTATACCGGGAGAGGAGGGGCAGTCCAGGGTATACGGAGAAGTGTATCAATTGCAAGATCCTGAAAGATCCCTACGCTGGCTGGATGCCTATGAAGGTATCGGGGAAGGGGAGCTGGAACCCTGGGAGTACGAGCGTATGGTGTTAAAGGTGTTTTTAAGAGATGCTGGAGTATGGGAAGACTGTTGGGTCTACCTGTATGTGCTTTCCCCTGAGCAACTTCCCCTAATCGAACAAGGGGATTATTTGGCATTTAAAAAGCTGCTGGATTAGGTTGTTTTTTTACTGATTTTCACAAAAGGATCCAAACGAGGAATCTAGGACTTCCACAAAAACAACTACAAACGCAAGTCCCTGGAAAAAACCTGGGATTGCTTCCTTCACAATCCCAGAAGGCTGGTATTTTTATAGCAAACGACCCTTACGATCGATATCCAAACCCCAGCCGGGGTTATATTTTGCTGAATGTGGTTATGAAATCGAGCCTGCCTGGACGGCGGTCAGGCATGCCGAGCACGTCACCCACCGGGATGCCCCGTAGCTATCGGGGGTTACGAGATTCCCCCGACGCAAGTTCCCCGAAACGAGTTCCCCGAATCAAGTTCGGGGCAGGCAGGGGCAGGCCATGTGCCCAATAAGAAACAATTATAAACACATTAAATTACAGCCAATTCTATTGCCTTGGAATGCCCATTGGTGTCCCATTTTTTAGCCGGTGGCCGTAATTGCTATCGGCAGCACCTTTTGGGTTTTATAATATCATCCTCCCGGGATTGGATTGCAATGGAAAGTTGGTAGTCGATCCATCGAATGTTGAAACGCTTATAAGAAGAGCCTTGACCACAGGCTACCTAATGCATCCTTATTAAATTTTGTTAGAACAACAACAATGACCACCCAAATTTTTTGGCTGGATTACTGCCTGGGCACCGCACTGAACTCCCCATCGGTCACCGAAATGGTCTCGCCCAGGTTTCCTTCATCGTCAAGGCGCACTGCGGTAAAGGAAAAGTTGCCTTCAATCCGCTCATCGGAGGACGAAGTGATTTCTAATTCTCCCGTGGTGTCACCGATGCCGACCGTATAACTGTCTGACTGAAAGGGTCCGTCCACATAGTATTCGAATGAAGCCATATAAATGTCATCCAACTGATTTCCAGGGTTTATTCCCAGTTCGTAGGTGCCTGTCTCCGGTCGGTCTATAGGTTCGTTGCCCACCTGCGTAAAAGAGACGCTGAAAGTGATAGGGTCCTGGTCGAGCATGGTAATGTCCCAGGTGTGGATTCCGCTCATTTCAAATGCCCTGAAATCTGCTATTCCGGAATATTCTCCTTCCACCTCACCCGAGACTTGGAAGGACACGCTTCCATTATGTTCTCCGGGAATATCGGGGGAGCCGTCGTCATCACTAGAGCAGGCGGATAAGATGAAAAATGAACCAAACAAGATTAGGATATTTGTAATGATCTTCATAAGAAATTATTTTTTTTAATTCGCTGAATTGTCTAATGTATGCAAAATATGGCCCCTTACCTAATTTTGGTGTTCCTGTATGCGATATACAATTCCGATTACTAATGGGCAATTGTCAATGATTTAGGATAATGTAGAACCTAGGAAAAATAAAATCAATTACAGGGATTGAGAGGGTGCGAGATGAAGGCAAAGAATAATATTTTCGTGTCCATACCAGAAATCCGATGGGCTTCAACAAAAATAGCCTTGGGTTTTAACCGAGGGTTTAGAAATGAAAATGCCAATTGCAGCAGGGGTTGAACCCAATGAACACGGTCAAATCAAAATGGCATAGAACCACCCAAGAAGACCATCCCCAGCAACCCGGTTTTTTGTTCCACCCGCTTCGGGGAGGTTACGCCACTCAATATCCACGGGCTTTGGCCCGCGGTAATTGTTGTTTCAGCCCTTCGGGCTTCGGTCTACAGTAGATGTACACAATACTTCACACGGCAGCACCCAGACCCGAAGGGTCGACACAGTAACACGGACGAAATGACACCCCGTCTCTATCCCCAACCCCGGACGAGATGAGCGGGTTTGTGCTTGACCAGGGTTTCTTTGATGAAATCGAGCCTGCCTGGACGGCAGTCAGGCATGACGAGCACGTCACACACCGGGAGGATTATAGAGCATGCGAAGATTCCCCCGAAACGAGTTCCCCGAAGCAAGTTCGGGGCAGGCAGGGGCAGGCTATATGACCTATTAAAAACAAATATAAACACATGAAAAAAAGAGACTTATAGTTCAGCTTATTTTCATCCACTCAAATCTTTTCCTCTGTCAGCGAGAGCCAATTCATCTTAAATTTCCCTAGTTACCCTGACCACTATAGGAATAGAGCCCCTCCCCATATTCGTCAAAGAAATCAAAGCTTATGCTGGGGCCATCGCTGCCTGCCCCTACCTTGACCCTCAAGAATCCTCCGGAAGGCTCCACACTGGTATAAGGTTGGATAATTAGTCCATCCGGGTCATTGGAGTTTTGGGTGCCTGGATCCACGCCCAGCCTAGAGTTCTGATCCACCATAGCTCCGCAACTGAATTCCTGGAACCCCGTCGGATGAATGGAGTGGTATTGCCAGTGCCGGTCTCCGGTAATGATAAAGAAGGATTCCCTATCAAAATCATTGGCTACCAGCCAGTTAAAAAAATCCATTCCCTCTGTAAGGAACCCATCGGGGTTGGTATGGTTGTCCTTTTTCCCTGCCCCGTCGGGACCTATCATAGGTGTAGGGGTCACCAGGATCTTATAGGTGGCATCGCTTTCGGACAGGGTGTTTTTCAGCCATTGCTTTTGCTCTTCCCCCCAAATGGTTTTGTCCGGACCATCCGGCCACTCATTGGGGCTGCGGTAATCCCTACCCTCTACCATCCAGAGCTGTAGGTGCTTGTTGACCCTCACTGTCCTATAGGTGATGGGGTCTTCTTCTTCTGGATCCACCACAGGTACCTGTTCGAGAAAGGTTTTGATCCCCAACTCATTGGAGGGGTTAGCACCAAACCGGGGATGAACGGCCGTGGTATCTGAGTCGTCAAAGCGGTGGTCATGGTCGTCCTTCATCCAGAAGATGGGGATTTCGGCAAACATCTTCCTTATTCTGGGCATAAAAAACTGCCTGTGCCACATGGCCCTCATCTCTTGCAGGGTCTTCACCTGGTAGTTGTCGGGATGATCGTAATATACATTGTCCCCATTGCCGATAAAGAAATCCGGCTGCTTGGCAAGTATGCTTTCGAAGCCGTGAAAGCCTTCATATTTGTCCTCACCTCGGTAGGCTTCTGTGCCCTGGGAGGAGGCCTTGCCAAACCCACCGCCTAGGTAAAACCGGGCCAGATGTGAACCTGTCACCATCACAAAGGAAACCTCTGTTTCGGAATCCTTGGCTGGGAGTGTGCTGAAATTTTGTACCCGGCTGGGCCTATGCACGTCTTCTTCCGGGCCATAGGTAACCCTGTAGTAGTAGGTAGTACCGGGAGAAAGTCCAGTGGCCTTGTATTTGGCTATAAAGTCATTTTCCGGTAATGCCAATATCCAAGGAGAGCTTAAAGCATCCCGGAATTGAGGGTCTGTAC
Source organism: Pleomorphovibrio marinus (assembly GCF_003347495.1). GTDB lineage: Bacteria > Bacteroidota > Bacteroidia > Cytophagales > Cyclobacteriaceae > Pleomorphovibrio > Pleomorphovibrio marinus. The sequence continues at coordinate 281,858 of NZ_QCXY01000004.1, read as the reverse complement.
CTATTTCAAACTTGATTTTACCCTCTTTTCCCTCCAGGTCGGTGGACATGAAAAGGGCAGGGTCGTGGATGTCTTCGTAAATAATGGTGTCCGAGGCGGCTAGCCTTGCTTGAAGGAGGATGCTTTCCTGCATGGGCTCACCCGCCATCAGATAGTGGAGGTGGGTGTCCCATTCCTCCTGCTCCTTGCTGTCGCAATTCGAAAATAAAAGAATGCATGAAAGTAAAAACACGCCTTTTAATAAAGAAAGCTTCATAGTTGTTTGATCATTGGGTATTTTGTAACCAAGTACTTAAGCAATTTTCAATTTTCAATTCTCCATTCTCAATTCTCCATTTCACTTTCTACCACATTTCTTCCCCTTCAGCCAAATAGTCTTTAAGCAGCTCTTCATTCAGTTCTATCCCAAAACCCGGTTTGTCGGAAAGTTGGATAAAGCCGTCTTTTACCAGTGGTCGGTCATATCCCAGGATTTCAGGGTCACCGTGTAGGCCTTTTCCACCTTCTTGTAGCAAAAACATTTCGTGGCCCAGAAACTCCCGTACCGAAGCGCCAAGATGGGCCGAAGCCACAGTGGCTATGGGACCAGCCACATTGTGGGTGGCTACGGGCATATAGTACAGCTCTGCAAGGTCAGCGATTTTTTTGGCTTCCAGCAGTCCCCCTGCCATAGACACGTCGATTTCTATCATATGTGCTCCCTGATTCACGATAAAAGGCCTGAAGTCGTCCCTGGTGTACAAGTTCTCTCCACAAAGGATGGGAGCGGGGGACTGTTCGGTCAGCTTCACCCACTGTTCGTTATAGGCGATAGGCAAGGGATCCTCCACCCACCAAGGCCGCATAGGCGCCACGGCTCTGCAAAGCCGTAAGGCACTGTCGAAGTCAAACTCCCAGTGACAATGCACAATGATGTCTATATCTATACCAAGAGCATCCCGCATATTGGCATACCCAGCTTCATTTTGATCCACCTCTTTGTTGGACATTATTCTATTATCGATCTCAAACCATTTCTGATCCCTTAGCACATTGGTTTTAACTGCCGTGTAATTTTCCCCTTTAATCCTCTCCGCAAATTCTGCGCAACTATCCTTGTCCAGCCTGTCTTTGGGGCCTGCATTGAGGTAGGCCCTTACCTGGTCCACATGGGATCCTCCTCCTAATATTTTGTGCACGGGTTGTCCGGTGATTTTGCCCATTAGGTCCCATAGTGCCATTTCCACCCCGGTGATGGCATGGGTGGATATTCCGTGGTTTCCCCCATAATAGGAGGTCCTGGTACCCATTTTAAACAGTAACCTCTCTAAGTCGAAAGGGTCCTGCCCCATCAAAATGGGCTTTAAGGCATTTTCTATGATGTCCTTGGCACCAAATCCACTTTCGTCGTGATGGCATTCGCCTATGCCTACCAGTCCTTGGTCCGTTTCAATTTTGACCAAAGGGCTTATCCTTAGGCCAAGTTGTGCCCTGAGGCATTTCACATCCGTGATTTTCACCCTTTCGGACCAAGCATCGGCCATTATCGGGAAATGGGGCAATAAAGTGGCAATGGGCAATGTTTTCGCCATTTGCTTTAAAAAGATTCTTCTTTCCATGGTTATTTCGTTGGGAATATTTGGTCGGGCTCCAAGATAGCAAGATTTTGAAAACTAGTAGTATAAATAATGCAACTCTTTAAAGTTTCAAAGCCGTTAGTTGTCTTTTTCTTCTTTAACCAGCCAGTAATTAGCAGTTTCTAGCTTGTTTGATTACCATTAATTTATTAACATTGGTGGCAATATTAGATAAACCCAAATGAATGTAAGCTCTAATACAAGCACCTTAGTTTCTCCTGAGCGATATTGGAGTCTTTTGGTGGAGGGAGACAGAAAAGGCCTGGAGGGAATTTATAGGTGTTACGCTCGTGATTTGTTCAAGTTTGGGATGTCCATTTTCCCCGACTATGATTTTGTCCAGGATTGTGTTCAGGAGGTTTTTCTGGATGTTTGGAAATACCATAAAAGCCTAGGGGAAGTCTCCAACAGCAAGGTATATCTTTTCAGAACCATGTCCCACAAAATTTTTAAGGAGGCAAAGCGCTTGAAAAAGAGGGTATGGGAAGAGATTAACGAGGATAATGCCAAGCTTCTATATGTGGATTGTGTGGAGAGTGAGTTGGTGGCACTGCAGGCAAAGGAGCATTTGCAGAAAAAGCTGGCCATGGCCTTAGAAAAGTTGCCGCATAGACAGAAACAGGTATTACTACACCTTTTCTTTGATAAGTTTACCTATGAAGAAGTTTCTAAAATCATGGGTATAAACCTGAGATCCACCTATACGCTAGCTTGGAAGGCTATTGCTTCGGTAAAAAAACACCTTTTACTTCCTATCCTTTTGTTTATTGGTTAAAGGGTTTATTTGCAGATTTTTTTTACTTGCATGTTTTGCCCTCTTAGGCAATTTAAACCATTTATTTAGCAAAAATTAATTTTTTTTAATTTTTAAGGATAACTCCATAAACTTTTGAACTCTTGTTGATAAGGAGTGAAAGTTATGTGTAAAGAAAGTTATACCGTTGAAGATTTTGTCCTGGACCCTGAGTTTCAGAAATGGGTTTTACACCCCAACAAGGAATCTAACTGCTATTGGGATAAATTCCTTACTGAGCATCCGCAGTTTAGGGAAAATATCATAACTGCCAGGAAATTGGTCATAAACATGGCCAAAAAAACAGTGGTGGTATCGGATGAACAATTGGAAGATACCTGGGAACTTATAAACAAAAAAGCTAAAGAAGTTTCGATTCGGGAAGGGAATGAAAAGGTGGTACCTCTAAATGCTGAAACGACAATTTTTAGGCACAGCAAGGTGATGCATCATCCAGGTAAGGGATGGGCTAATCATCAATTCTATAAATTACTTGCCATACTGTTGCTAACCTTTGGCTTAGCTATTTGTGCTAACCTTTTCTTTCCATCTAATTTACCTCAAGAAGTGGAACCTGAAGCCGCAGTGGTTTTTGAGAACCATATCGCACCTCCTGGCGTCAAGTCCAGTTTCACTTTGGCCGATGGCTCAAAAGTCATGTTAAATGCAGGAAGCTCATTGAGGTATATCAAGGGGTTTGAAAGTCATCAAAGAGTACTTGAGTTGGAAGGGGAGGCATTTTTTGACGTGGCCAAAAGTCCGAACAGGCCATTTATGGTAAAGAGTGAAGGAGTAACTACTACCGCTTTGGGGACATCATTCAACATCAAGGCCTATAGGGGGGGAACCATGGATATTGCATTGGTATCTGGACAGGTGCAGGTTTCCATCCCATTGGAGGAAAACCACTTGGTCAGCCTTCAGCAAGGCCAGGGTATTCGTGTCAACATGAGCAAAAAGTCCGTAAGCAAGTTTGAATTTGATGAGGATGTGCTTTTGGCATGGACAAGAAAAACCATTGTATTTCGGCAAACACCAATAAATGAGATAAAAAGCACCCTTGAAAATTGGTTTGGGGTAAAGATAACTTATGTGAATAGGCCCGAGAATGACTTGGAAATATCAGGCAGGTTTACCGACCAAACTTTGGAAAATGTACTGAAAGGTCTGAGCCATTCGGCTCGGTTTGATTTTAGGATTGTGGACGATCAAGTTTTCTTAACCTTTAACTAACCCTATATGAAATAAAAAAAGGCCAAAAGTGCGGCAACACCTTTGGCCTAATGCATGGAAAAAGAGACGGCAATCTCTTTTTCAACATTGTTTATCTGCCGATTCAATAACAAATAAACCTATCAAAGATATGAAAAAATGCATACTTAAGCATGTTATTCACATGACTAAACTATTAACCATTGCCTTTACTTTCCAATGTATGAGCATGAGTTTGCTCTTTGCCCACGAAGGAAATGCACAGGTAAAAAGCATCGAAGAGGTCTATGTTCACCTTTCCCTTTCTGAAGTAAAGGTGGAAGTGGCCTTTCAGCGATTGGAAAGGCTCACGGGGTTTAACTTCGTGTTTGCCCGAAAAGAGATCCGCAAAGCTCCTCTAATTAATTTGGAGAGCGAGGGAAAAAGCGTTTATGACCTCCTCATTGAGGTTTCTAGGCAGGCAAATTTGAGGTTTAAACAGGTCGACGGTAATATTCATGTCCAACAAGCCAGCCAACTATCGCCACCAGTGCAAACGCTCGCCGTTGCGGAGGTCATTAGGGGAAGGGTCTTGGATGAAAATGGAGACCCCGTTCCCGGAGCCACCGTGGTGGTGGAGAATACTACGCTGGGGACAGCTACTGATGTAGACGGGAACTTTTCCTTAGAGGTGGACGAGAATGCGATACTGGTGGTTTCTTTTATAGGCTATGAATCCCAGCGTATTGTTGTGGGAAACAGGAATAATTTCGACATCACATTAGTGGAGGATCAAGCGGCCCTAGATGAAGTCGTGGTGATTGGCTATGGTACTAAAAAGAAAAGAGATGTGTTGGGTTCGGTGGCTTCAGTAAGTGGAGAAGAAATCACACAGTTGCCATTTGGGTCTTTGGATGCAAGTCTTCAGGGATTGGCACCGGGGGTACAGGCTGTTGGGTCGGGGGGTACTCCGGGGGCACCAGTAAGGGTTTTAGTTAGAGGAACAAACTCTATTTCTTCAGGTACGGATCCCCTTTACATAGTGGATGGCATGCCTATATTTTCTGGTATCACAGGCTTGGAAAGATCCCAGAATACCACACCTCAAAGTCCCCTTTCTACAATCAACCCTAATGACATAGAATCGATAGAGGTGTTGAAAGATGCTGCGGCAACGGCAATTTATGGTTCTAGGGGCTCCAATGGTGTGATTATTATCACCACGAAATCAGGAAAGTCTGGAGTGGGCTCAACAGATGTAAGCTATTCTACTGGTATTTCCAACCTTTACAGAACTGCGGAGGATATAGGCTTTGCCTCTACTTCCCAATGGTTTTCCATTATGGACCAGGCCAGGGGTAATTCCGGACTTTCTCCCTACGATCCCAATTTTAACATTAATCTGTTTATTGATGATCCTAAGGCCAATATGACCCGTCAGGAGGCAGAAAATACACAGAACAATTGGTTTGATAAGATTTTGCGAACAGGATCCTTTCAGGATTTAAATCTATCCACCTCCAGCGGTACAGAAAACAGCTCCTATTTCTTATCTGTTAACTACAGAGATGATCAGGGGGTTTTAGAAAACAACCGATTACAGCGGTTTTCCACCCGCGCAAATTTGGACTTTACTCCTGCCAGTAATCTAAAGGCTGGGGCACGCTTGAATTTTACTTATACAAAAAATAACCGAGTTAAATCTGGAGGAGGCGGATTGGGTGGTGATACCGGAGGTACTGCTGGAGGTTGGGTCCAAGCGAATTACAATACCCTTCCATGGTACAAGGTGGAAAATCCAGATCATCCCAGTGGCTATTGGAACCCCCGTTCCGGTACTAATTTAGTTGCAAATATTAATCCGGATTTGTTTTTAGACCAGGTAGATCAATACCGTGCCTTGGGAAATGTGTTCTTGGATTACAGTGTTCCCTGGGTGCCAGGCCTTTCCCTTAGGTCTGAGCTTTCGGTGGATTTTATCCAGAATAACAGTGTTTTTTGGGTAAGTAATACCTTAAGAGAGCTGGGAACTTCTGCAACAGATCAGGCGGTCACCTCTAATAATTTTAATTACAACCTTTATGGGAGTTACGCCAAGAGTTGGGGTGAACATAATGTCTCAGCGGTGTTTGGTACTGAATCCCAAAATACCAGCCTTTATCGTAGGTTTATGTTTGGAGATCAATTGGTGGGTACCTATCAGCAGTTAGGTTCTCCTGATAACAGGATTGATATGTTTTCGGGAGTGGAGGGAGAAAGATACCTGAGGGCGTATTTTGGCCGGGCTGACTATAAGTTCATGGATAAATACCTTGTTGGAGTCAGTTTAAGAAGGGATGCTTCCTCTGTTTTCACTCCAGAAAACAGATGGGGAACATTTAGTGCATTATCAGCAGGATGGATAATTTCCGATGAGGCGTTTTTCGACGGGGGTGATATCAGTCTTCTTAAGCTGAGGGGAAGCTTTGGACAAACTGGCAACCAAAATATTCCCGGCAATCTGGACATTACCAGATTTAGGGCGGACAGAAGGTATGGGGTACCTGAATTGATAGGTGGGGGATCTTCCATACTTGCAATCGGTAATAGAGACCTGGTTTGGGAAACTACCAATAGTTATGATGTTGGCATAGATTACGGATTATTATCCGACAGGATTTCAGGTTCTATAGCATATTATGTACAGGATGTGAAAGATATGCTACTCCAAGTTCCCATACCCTTATCCACTGGGCTGGATGGTGGTAGCAGTATTTGGGCTAATGCTGGACAGCTAATAAATAAAGGATGGGAATTTTCCATCACCTCCGTTAATATCAATAAAAACAATTTTAAATGGACCACTGACTTTAATTATACTACCAATAATAATGAAGTGGTTGGGTTGAACCCTGATGTAGATGCTACCGGCCAAGGTATTATTGCCGGTCAGACCATTACTAAAAAAGGCGGGCGCCTAGGGGCATATTTTCTGGCAGAGTTTGCTGGGATCGATCCGGACAGAGGAGTTGAAGTAATCCATGAAATAGACAGGGCCAGGTTTTTGGAAACTGGGGAAACCGTTAAAACTGGCAGATTAATCCCAGCCACTCAACCAAACGTGCGAGATAATCGGATAATCAATGAGGAGAAAAGTGGTTTGCCCACCTATTTTGGTGGATTAACCAATACGTTTAACTATAAGAATTTTGATTTAAGCATCTTTCTCACCTTCATGGGCGGCAATCACATCTACGACTATGCGGAACACAGGGGGTCTTATGCCCAACGAGGACAGTTCATGCTCCGGTCGGCTATGATTGGAAATACCTGGACTCCTGAAAACAGAGATGCTGAATATCCACAGTTGAGGTGGGACAGTTCCTATCCCTGGGATTGGGATGCTTCTTCGGGAGAATGGATTGAAGGTGTAGGTAATTATAACAATGAATCTACCTATCATGACAGATTTCTTAAAAGAGCGGATTTTGTGAGGTTAAGAAATGTACAAATAGGATATAACCTCCCATTGGAGCTTGTTTCAAGACTAAAAATTCAGGGAGTCAGGATTTTTGTTACAGGCACAAATCTTTTAACCTTCACTGATTTTAACGGATGGGATCCGGAAGTAATTAATATCTCTGGTGGTGCCCAGAATAACAACTTGGCACCTGGTATCATTACAAATCCTATTCTACCTAATTTAAGAACATATAGTTTTGGTATCAATGCAAAGTTCTAATCCAGCGCTAAATTCAAAAGTCATGAAAAAATTAACTCTATATATTCTCTCCCTCCTGTTGCTAATGGGTAGCAATGGCTGCAATGATGAAGAATTCTTTACATTGACCAATCCGCCTGAAGATCCCTGGCTGAATTTAAGAGATTTTGAAAGAGCTCCTGTGGGGGCATATTGGCTGGCATTTAGAAAGGGGGCATGGAACAACCTGATCGGAGGTACACGCCTGTTGAAGACAACCCAAGGAGATAACGTACAGCTATTGCCAGGAACTTCTGCAAACATTCCTTTCAATGAGATGTATGGCAGGATGGCAAACATTGAGATTGATAAATCAAGGAATGCTTTTGTGACTGCTTACCAAATTATTGCCTCCTGCAATGCTGCCTTGGATTTTATTGCAGAAAGTGGAGGGAATCCTTTTCCAAATGCTTCTGAGGCCGATATTGAAAATAACCTCAGAAGGATTGAAGGCGAGTTGCATTTAATGCGCGGTTATGGCTACTGGGTGTTAACTACGATATTCCTTCCTCCTTATGAATCCGAAGGAACTGCCGGATCCAGGCTTTTGCCCCTAAGGATTTCATTCGCAGATAACTTTGATGGGGCTAAAGCTCCCGAAATGGGTACAGGTCCGGAAATTTATGCCCAAATCCTAGCTGATTTGAATAGGGCTAAATCCCTCTTGCCGGAGCGGTTTAACGCTTCATTACACCATCCATCTTATGAGTTTGGCAGAGCAAACAGATTCACGGCCGCAGCTATGCTGGCAAAGGTATATTTTATGATGGGCAGAAATGAGGAAGCTATCCAAGAATTGAATTATGTCATTGATCAAAATGGTGGAGATTATGATTTGTCAGAGGACCCTATTGAAGCCTTTAATAAAGACAACAGTAGTCGGGGAAAAGAAGTCCTTTGGTATGCATTGTATTATGATCCTGTGAACAGGGTAGGTCCGGATGAATTATCCAGTATGACGTTGCGCAGACAGGTCACCACAGGAGCAAATACGTTTCAAAGATGTACTTGGAATCAATTTACGTTCAGTTACAATACCTTGGCAGCTATTGGGTGGATGGAAGACCCTTTGAATGGAAATTACACGCTTACTGAAGAAGCCTTGCAGGATAAGCGATTTAACCAGCTCTATAGAAAATTAGACGGTTATAATCCCGACCCAAATGCTGACCCCTTTATCTATGAAACCATACATTCCGAGGTGGTAACGCCAATGGTTTGGTGCGATAAATACTATAGGGGCCAGGAAATAGGCATCCTGGCAAATATTCCCATTATTCGCCTCGCTGAAATGTATTTGACAAGATCCTTACTTCGGTTGAGGTCTGGTGATGTTGGAGGGGCTACAAATGACTTAAATGTAGTGAGAGAAAGGGCCGGAATTGGGCCTTTGCAGGGAGCAATTACAGAGGAAATAATTGATAATGAAAGAATCAAAGAACTAGCTTATGAAGGTGACCGGACAGATTATCTAAGGTCAGCTAAAAAACCCATTCCGGGAGGGGACAGGGGGGTTCAGGATGAGCCTTTTTCTTCTGAATCATTTGTATGGGTTTTACCTCAAAGCGAACTTGATTTAAACCTAAATTACAGGGATTAATCACCAGTAATAACTATAACATTAAAAAACCGACCAATGGCGTTTTTTTCATTGGTCGGTTTTATATACATCTGAATTAGCTGTACAGGGCATATAAACCGTTGTGCAAGGATACTGAACCGAATTGTTTTGTAAGAGATCAATAATGTAATTAAACTTGGCAAATTCCCATTCCTTATTATTTTGAGTTCGGCTCCGATGAAGACCTGTACGACCGGAAGGGTGGAAACGGTTTTAAAGGAGCTAAGGATGCTACCGAATGGAGCGGCCGTGTAAAACACCAGCCGTTTTTTGGCCGGATATAAAGGGAGCATGCCATGGAACTGGCATCTATACCTTTCTGGAAGGCAAACCCTGTCAAGTTTACGATGCACCCTTCGATGATATTAAGCTAGAAATGCCAATCCTCGATACTGGGGGTTGGCTTTTTTGGTTTTTTCTCCCGCAGTTCTTGCGAATTTATACAGAGGGGCTTTTTATGCAAGCAGTGCTATCCTTAAACTTAAAAAGGCTATTCTTAGAAATGATGCAAAAATTGCCCAATCTTTTAAAAGCAAAAGTATTCTGCGCCATCTGCGGGAATTAATCCCCCTGCTGATTTCGCTAATTTGCGCAGAGTGGTTGGAAGATTATTTTTTGCCCTTTATTCTTTTCACTTCCTCCCAGATCAGAGCAGCTATTTCGGCCATTCCGGCATCATTCGGGTGAATTTCTACGAATTCATTTTCAAATTCCCCAATGGCCTTGTAGGTATCTGATGACCCCAGGTGTCCTATTGGCACATAGTTCCAGCCCCTTTCTTCCGCTGCATGTTTTAGTTGGGTATCCATTTGTGAATTTTCCCAAAATGTGCTGGTAATGATTACTTCTTCTTTCCTACCGTCAAGGATAAAGCCCACAAAATCCTGCAAGGCGATGGAAAAATTGTTTGTTTCCAGTCTTTCCAAAGGCACATTTTCTCCCAATCGGATAATCAGTAAATCAGGTGCAAATTCCCTTAATTCTTCAAATTCGTCTGCGATAAACGGGTTATCAAAGCCCCTCTCAAAAACAAAAACATTTTGCCTCTTTAAGGTCACGGCATTATCCAGGTTTTGGAAAGAAGAGGATAAGGTATGGAAAAAGTCTTTCGAGGGTTCAGAGGCTGCCATTCCCCAATCTCCATACCACTTGATTTCCGTATTGGGAGGATGGTGGGTGATGCTATTTCCTATTACCAGAACCCGGTCAAATTTACTTTCCTCATACTGCTTTTCTAAAAGAGAGCAGCCAAGGAAAATATTGGAAACCAACATGACGAAGCACCAAAACCATTTTTTGATTAGGCAATTTAATATACCTTTCCACCTTCGGGTTTGGGCCTCAAAGTTCATAATTAATATACAGGAAATTCCTTACCCAGCCCTGTAAAGTCATCTATCATCACCCATTCTTCCATTGGGGAATGGAGTAATCGTGCAGAGGGAGAAAGTGACCCAAATTGAATATAATCCCTAGCAGCGGCAAAGCGGCTTTCCTCGGGGCTTCCCCAGTTTTCGGAGGGGTTGTCCGCCACTGGGATATCCACAGGAAACCCATCGAAAAATTCCGCCTTGCCATTCGCATTGGCGGTTGCAAAGGTCACCGGCACTAGCTCCACATCATTTTGGGCCAAGGTATTATTGAAGCTGGACATAGGGAATGATCCCACCGGCTTTCCATAAGTTCTGTCCCCAATTAGCGCTAAATCCATGTAAGGTTCCAGGCAGTTGATAATAAGTTCACTAGCAGACGCAGATCCTCTTGAGGTGATGAAGACCACTCTATCCACCTCTAAATTCCCCTTTTTGCTAAAAAAATACGATTCGTTGAGATTTGTTTTATCGCCGTTTAATGCGTTTTTATACATTAACTTCCCATCATAGGAGGATGGGATCAGCGCATTCATGATTTGTTCTGCCACAGCTACACTACCCCCTCCATTATACCGGAGATCCAGGATAAGCTCACTGATATTGGCATCTTCAAAATACTTAAGTGCTTCTTCCACCTCTAGACTCCTGGTGGGGCTTTCGCCGGGACTGGCTTTAAAGCTGTTATATACCCAGTAGCCCACGTTTTTGCTATCTATCTTAAGGATTTCTTTGTGCAAGACAGAGTTTGACTGGTAATCTTCCTTGGTATTTGACTTTTTGGTAGTGGTGCCGTCCGGCAATTTTAAGGTAAAGGTATTGGTTACCCCCGGGTTATTGGGGCCGAGTTGGAAATTATACCCTCCATTCGTCCTGTATTCTGCGACGGGTTTTCCATTTACTTCCAAAATCTCCCATCCCCTTTCCCATCCATCTTTACCGGCAGGTGAGTCTTTATAAACAAATGAAACGTAAATTCCCTCATCAGGACCTAATGCGATACCAAACCCATGTCCGGCATTTTGTCCGGTAAAGGCCCTTTCGAAATCCCCTCTTGTAGTGAGGTAAGACCATCTGTCCAATTCCTCGTACCTGAGAGCCGACAAAAGTGAGTTGTTGGTTCGGAAAGCATTGGGATTTATGCCCTGAGGCATCCGGTCGTTCCAAAAGTACCATTCCTGCATGCTTTCGTATATGGCTTCCTTTACCCGTTGTTCCCTGACATGGGGCACGTCTTCATCTACTTCACATGCCCAGAAGCCAAACATCGGTATAATCAACAGCACCCAATGATTCGGTAATTTTTTTTTCATGATTATGATCAAATCGCTGATTTAAGTTTATAAACGTTATAAACCCCCAAAAAAGTTTTAAAAAACCTTTTTACTTGACAAGATAAGCCCCATCTATGCACAATATGAGAATCTTGATATTTTTGGATTAAGGGATGAAGCGGAATAATTGGATTTGGAAATTAGTCTATGGTAATTCTGACAAATGCCATTTCGTCTTCCATGTTTTCAAATAACCAAATCCTTTGATCAATAAAAAAGTGTTTTGGCGGGGTCTTTTGATAAGTATCTAGGTAGGTTTCCCAGATGATATTAAGGTCTTTGTCAAAAACACTCAAATAAACCTCAGCTCCTGTTTCAATGGGCGCTCCGAGCTCGTTAAGTTCTTCCGAAAATTTGGTTTTGTAAGAAAGTCTTACGTATTGCTGCGATACAGGATCCCAATGAAGGGGCATAAAGTTGATGTGCTCCTGAAACTTTCTCCTGTGGTAATCGGACTTCTCTAATTCTACCTTAGCTGGCATTTTGTATTCATTTTTGTTCTCCGTTAATATGCTTTCCCATTCTTTGGAATAAATGGAGTCCGTATGCATGTCGTAAATCAGTACTTCATTGAACACCATGTTGGTAAATAAGATTTTTTCATTGGCGACCGTTGGCCATGGTTTTGGGCTAAATTCCCCTGCAAGATTTCCATCCTTTATAATTTCCATGCTATAATCTTTGAGTTTTTCTTTTACTGGTAGCGTTGTCTTTTTATAGGATTGCTGGGCTAAATCAAATTTAAGAATGAAATAATCTTCGTTATGATTATCTAGGTAGTAGCCAAAAAGCTGGTTGGGATGGTTGGGGTATTCCAATAACCTTGCGGGGAAAGCTCTTAAGTCAAGGATTTCTTGTGAAGCAATTTTGTCCAACCTCAAATCATTTATTTTTTCACTACGCTGGTTAAAAACAGCACTTGCTCCATAAGTCCAGAGCAATAGCAATTCATCTTCAAAGGTGCTGAACCCAGCTAAGTAGGCACCCATTCCATTCGGCCCCTCTGTTTCATAAGGGATCATTTCTTCCAATATCAATCTTTCCAAATTGATTTTAGAGAACTTTGGCACTCCATGGGTATAGTGAAAAAGGAATTTGCCATCCTTCGAAAGTTCCGGGTTACCGATCCCGTACCTTAGGTTGATGATTTCATCCCTGCTGTCAATCACAACGGTGTCCTGTGTAAGGGTAAAGGCCCTATATTCAGGGGAATCCTGGTTATTGGCAGCACAGGAGATGAGCAGACACCATACCACCATGAATATCCCGAAGTGCTTGATTTTCAAAACCATTGCTTTAGATGAATCCATGGTTAGTAAAAATTAAAGTTTATTGTACGTTTATAAAAAGAGACAAAATCCCTCCTAGTTTAATCTAAAATTATGGGGTGGATAGGTTTTTTAACAAAAATTACCATTCCTTACTTCCAGAAAGAAACTAGTTTTATGTGAACCAAACTACGGACAATTATCTCCCGCAGATTTCGCAGATATTCGCAGAGGACCTCCGCAGTACACAAGTTACTCTGCAGGAATCCGACCGTCAATATATTCCTAACTTGAGACTAGTATATTATTGGCATTGAGTCCATTTGGGGAAGCTTTGGGATTTCTTTGTTTATTCGTTTAAATTTTTCATAAAATTTCATTACTTCCTCCGTTGTATCCAATATCACTGGATTTTTAAAATTTAATATGAATACACGTGGTGATACTTGTATGTAAATTTATAAGGGATAAAGATAAATCCTACCCAAATTAAAACCCCTTTACGGTTTATCTTGTTAACAAGTAGGAAAAAATTCTAAAACACCGATGACCGAAGAAAATAAATCCGCAAGTGCGGAAATCAATAGAGATAGCATCATAGAGGGATACGTGGAATATGTGTTGGAAAATGGAAAAGAACCCGTATCCCTCTATAAATTCGCAAAGTCCCTTCACCTCAAAGAAGAGGAGTTGTATGCATTTTTCACTTCCTTTGAAGCGATTAAGGCGGCGGTATGGGAATTGATTTTTGACCGTACGGTTCAAGAATTACAAAACCAGGAGGTCTATCCTAACTACTCTGCCCGTGAGAAATTGCTGGGATTTTATTTTACGTGGATAGAGCATTTGAAAAAAAAGAGAAGTTACCTCATTTCCCTTTATCAGCATTCGCAAGGGTGGAAAGCTCCATATCCCCAAGAAATTAAAGTCTTCAAAGAAAAATTCAAGTCCTTCGTTGGTGACATCGTATTGGAAGGTAAGGAAACGGAAGAAATTGCAAACCGACCGTATATCAGCGAAAAATATGATGAGGCCTTATGGCTTCAGGTAATGTTTTTGTTCCAGTTTTGGCTGAAAGACACTTCTCAGGGATTTGAAAAAACCGACGCCGCCATAGAGAAGTCCGTCAATTTGGCCTTCGATTTAATGGGTAAAAGCGCCGTTGATTCCTTTCTCGATTTTGCAAAATTCCTTTACCAATCCAAACCATCCTAATGACAGATAAAATAAGAGAACAGGAAAGCATTCCGGTTTCCAAGGTACAACGCGCGGCCAAATTTATTAGGACAGGAGCCAAGGTTGGTGGAAACTATGTGAAACATTACGCCAAAAGGGTAGTAAACCCCCAGCTTTCCAAAGATGAGCTTCATACTAGCAATGCCACGGACATCTATGATTCCCTGAGTGAATTGAAGGGAAGTGCGCTTAAGGTTGCGCAAATGATGGCCATGGATAAAAACATGCTTCCCAGGGCCTATCAGGATAAATTTACCATGGCGCAGTACAGTGCGCCTCCGCTTTCCTTTCCTTTGGTGGTGAAGACCTTTAGGCAGTATTTTGGGGCAGGGCCAGAATCCCTGTTTGATACTTTTACCCCCTCAGCAGTAAATGCGGCATCCATTGGTCAAGTTCATAAAGCCACCAAAGGAGATAAGGCCTACGCGGTAAAAATTCAATACCCGGGTGTGGCATCCAGCGTAAGTTCCGACCTTAAACTGGTTCGCCCCTTTGCGCTCCGACTACTGAACATGAATGAAAGGGAGTTGGATCATTACATGGAGGAGGTGGAAGAGAGGCTCCTAGAGGAAACGGATTATAAGTTGGAAGTAAGGCGAAGCAAGGAGATTTCCCAAGCCTGTTCGCATATTTTAAATTTGACTTTTCCTACCTACTATGAGGATCTGAGCAGCCCCCGTATCATCACTATGGATTGGATGGACGGTTTACATTTGAGGGAATGGCTACAGACACAACCTAAGCAAGAGGAGAGGAATGCAATAGGTCAGGCACTTTGGGACTTTTACCATTATCAGGTACATGTGCTGAAACAAGTGCATGCTGATCCTCATCCAGGGAATTTTATTATTCAAAATGAGGGCAAATTGGCAGTCATTGATTTTGGATGCGTGAAGGTAATTCCTGAGGACTTCTATACCGGGTATTTTTCCCTTATTAAAAGGGATTTGCTGATCCGGGAAGATGAGTTAAACCAAATTTTCTATGATCTGGAATTTGTGAGTGACAAGGACACCGAAGAGGAGAAAAAATATTTCAAGGGGGTTTTCAAGGAGATGATATCCTTGCTGGGCAAGCCTTTTCATGTGGATAGCTTTGACTTTGCCGATGACAGCTATTTCCAGCAGATTTTCCAATTGGGGGACCGTATTTCCAACGAAAAGATGTTTCGGAAATCCAAGCAGGCTAGAGGCTCCAGGCATGGTTTGTACATCAACAGGACATATTTTGGCCTGTACAATCTGCTCAACCAGCTTCAGGCGGAAATTGAAACCACTAAGCCGGACTGGCTCAAATAAGAAACAAATTTTACCCACAGAGGAATATCATCCTCTGTGGGGAATTTTCTTACACCTTATAAAATTCAACAAGCTTCCCGTCAAAGTTGGCAACCTTTTCCACCAATTGTTGTCGTTGGCTTTCATCCATTGCTTTGAAGGTTTTGGCCAAGCCGATTTTTTCGTCTAACATCTTGGCGTCATCAGCACCAGTCACCAATGTACTTATGGGCATTGACCATGAAAAATGAACTGCCTCTTGTACGGAAAGGACTGCGGGGACAATCCTTGGGTTACTTCCATGGTTAAAATGGGATGTTCCGCCAAAGAACCCTCCATTTGCAAGAGTTTTCATGGCTATAGGAGCTATGCCCTTTTCTACCAATATGGGGAGTACGTTATTGATGAAGCTTTTATAGTTGGGGTCATAGGCGTTGATAGGCATTTGACAAGCTTCCATGGTATCTGTGCTTTCCAGCATCCTAATATGTGCTTTGTAGTCAGAATGACCGGAAAATCCAATATGTTTTACCTTTCCGGACTCTTTTGCCTCAAGCAACACGTCCAAAACCCCGTTCTTTATCCGGTTATCCACATCTGAGGGACTAGTAACTGCATGAATATAGTACAAGTCCAGGTAATCCGTTTTCATTCTACTAAGTGTACCTTCGAGGTGTGCTTTTGCCGTTTTGGCATCCCTGGAGGTAGTTTTGGTTTGGATAAATGCAATATCCCGGTATTTGGGGGTAAGAAAGCGGCCATACTTCCTTTCTCCTTCCCCAGAACCATAAGATTCCGCATTGTCAAAAAACCGAACGCCGCCTTCAATGGCCCTTTCAATGGTTTTTTCTGCCTCGGCATCACTCATTCTCGCGATATGGGCACCTCCCAAGCCTAACATGGTGATGGATTTGCCGGTATTTCCGAATTTTCTCTGGGGCAACAATTCCCCCATGCGGTCTTTCATTACCCTATTGGGATTTTCCATCGAAGAAATAGCTGCTTCTAAAGGTCTTCCTGTTATGGGTAGCATCATTCCCGCAGTTAATCCTGCAAGTGATTTTAGAAATTCGCGTCTTTTTTTTCTGGCATCATCGTTTTCCATGACTATATGGGTTAAATTTTTACTTGAATTCCACTGATAATATTTATTCCCGGCATAGGGTACCCTCTTTCCACCTGATATTGTGCATTAGTGAGGTTATTGCCGTTGATGTAGGCCTGAATTTTTGGGGTAATGGCGTATGCCAACCGCATATTCAATAGGGTGTAAGTGGATGAAGGGACGTCGGCATCCGGTGTTGCTCCTATGTTAAGCCCATTAATGTATTGTAAGGAGGGGAGCAAATTAAATTTTCCCATCCTTAGGGTGGCCTGGGTGTTGAAATGGTGTCGAGGAGCGAACAGCACATTTTCCGAAACGTCCACAAAGCAGTAGTTGGCTATCCACTCCAGGCCTTCCCCGAACCGATATTTTACCTGGGTTTCTATTCCCTTGTTGGTGAAGCTTCCAGTGTTCCTTCCTACTGGGGGTTGTTCCATAGGGCTTACCACGATTAGGTTCTCTCCCTTTGCCAAAAAAACGTTTGCCTCCACATATAGTTTTTGGTTAAGGAATTCCTGCGTGATTCCGATTTCATGGTTCCACATTTCCTCTGGCAGGAGTTCTTCATTTGAAGGAGGGAATAGGAATAAATCCACCACAGAAGGGCTACGGAAAGCCTTGGCAGAGGATGCTTTCAAGGTAGTGTGGGAACCTGCCTCCCAAGAAATCCCAAATCCGGGAAGTGTCCTGCCACCAAATTGGGAGTTTTCTACCTGCCGAATGCCTGCGTTGAGATGAAGGCTTTTCCCTATACTTTGTTGAATATGGGCATAAACTTCGGTCTCGTTTACCCAATGTTGTTCCCCCAACCCAATTCTGGCTGGAGGGGGCATGTTTTCGTTGAAGGCCCTACCTCCAAAACGCTTATAATCCAAGCCAACGGTGAGGATCTGGTCGGTCATTAAGCTGAGGTTCTGATAAAAGGTGATTCCTTGGTTTTGGTCCTTTGACTCGAAACCTGACAGGAACTGATGATCCCCAAAATTGTGGTATAGCATCAGAGCACCTGAAGTAAAACCATTGTCATTGAGCAGGGATGCCGCCGCCCGACCTCTCAAAAATTCCCTTCTGTCATTTTCCTCAGGGGCCTCTGTGGTGCCAGGCTGAAAATAGGTGGCATCTGAAAGTTGGATCTCACTGGAAATTGTGTAGGAATCACTTATCTCATATCCCGTTTTAGCATAAAAGGTGGTGTTTTCAAAACTGTCCGGTGCATCGTCCCTGTATCCGTTGGTTTGATTTCTGTTTACGGAAACCATGCTATGAAATTTCCCTTTACGGTAACCTGCATGGGCACTTCCCAGAAATGTGCCATAGGATCCGTAGCCAACGTTTGCACCTCCTTGCCATCCCTCTCTCTTTGCCTTTCTGGTTATCAGGTTTATGGCCCCTCCCATGGCATTTGATCCATAGAGCAATGAGGCTGCGCCTCTCTGCACTTCCACTCTTTCAATATCCGAAGAGGTATATGCATCTGCAATGGGATGTGCAAAAATGCCCATAAACTGAGGCTGCCCATCAATAAGTACAAGTACCCTGTTGTTAGGGGATCCGCTGATTCCCCGGATGCTGATATTTCCACCCGAATTGGGTCCCACTCCAAAACCAGTCACCCCTCTATCGTTCAGGAAAAAACCGGGTACTTGGTTTACCAATACGGGCAGCACGTTTATTTGCCCGGATTGATCGAGTGTAGCCCTGTCAATGATGCTAATTGGTGATGCTACTTTGCGTTTTTGCATTTCGTATCGTGTCCCGGTCACCACTACCGGTTCCAAATCCATGGATAGGCTGTCCTCTTGAAAACCCCATGCAGCTTGGGTTAAAATGCAAAATGCAATAAACAACCAATAGTTCTTCATATGTTTTTAATTGACTTTTAGCGGTCTCGCCTGCCAGACGGTTGGTAAACCGCAAGCAATGTAGCTTGCCCCTCTCTGCCCCGAACTTGCTTCGGGGAACTCGTTTCGGGAACTTGTGCCTACCCTCGGGAGAATCTCGCCACCCCGATTGCTATCGGAGTGGGGGATGTCATCCCAATCTGTAACATTACCGCCATGCTCGATTTCATTTGGCAAGGTTCTCTGTAGCGTAGGCTTTCCATGGCCATTTCACACAAGTGGATAAATGGGGAAGCAATACAATGTCTGCTTTTCCCTTGAGGACAAGAGTGGTGATATTCAAGGATTCGGGAAGGGAGTTCATTACTTTTTCAAGGGTTTTTCCACTTACCGCTACATCATCGACCAATAGTATGTTTCCTTTTGAGGGGAGTTCCTGCTCCAAAAAGGGAACCGTAAATTCTGGTTGGGGGCGTACGGGTTGGTTTTCTTCATCCCTGTAATTTACCCAAAGCACCCTCAAAGGCACTTTTAAATGGAATGCAACCAAGGTAGCTGGTATTGTACCCCCTGATCCAATTCCCACCACAAGGTCTACTGGGGGATAATCCTGTGACCTTATTGCTTTACTTACCTCTTCAAAAGGAACCAAAGGCTTTGTTGAGTGCTCATGATGCATTTGGGTGCTATGTCGTCTTTTTGTAAAACCGGATAACGGCTAAGTTGAGCAGCAACAGTATCATTATCCCAGTAACGCCATTGCTAACCGAACTTACAAAATAGGTAATTGGCGCTGTTTCTAATAGTGGAACAATCCACAACAAACAGGTGGAAACGATTTTGGCACCAATAATTGCCATAGGCGCTGCAAACCAGCCAAATCGGCTATTTAAAATTTTCCAGGCAAACAAAGTAAACACAACCACTTCTAAAGTCAAAATGGCCAAAAACCCCCAATTTGGGTTACCTGTAAGCAGAAAATTGGCCAACGGTGCTAGGAGTGCAATGATCAATGCGGCATTAAACCGGTATAACACCAATGCCAGGAATGGGACATAGAACATTGGCAGTAAATAGGCACCTATCGGGATTCCACTTTGGGTGGGAATCAGATGGATCAAAAATGGTAAAAGCAGAGCCGTGACCATTAATAATGGCATGACTTTCACCATGCTGTATCTTCGTAATTGTTGAATGGCGATGTTCATAATTAAGAGCAATTTGATGGTTACAAGCCATAAGATATCAAAGCCTTGCTAGAATTCCAATAGAATTTACAGAATAGGGGTCAAATGGATTTTACATTTAATTTACCAAATGTGACAATTGTCATGAATTGTTGGGCTAACATGTTTAATATTTGCAACGAATTAATTTTTTTTGAGTAGAATCAGTTTACATGTTACTTAGAATACTATTTCTTAAGGTGGTTAAAAATATCCGTTGCGATCTGATTATTTCTATTTTCATTTTGTCCGTTTTTATTTCCTGTGAAACTAAGGAGGAACTTAGTTACAGTAAGAACTCATTAATGGATGTTCATATTGATAATATTAACGGTGCATTGAATGCAGGCCAAGTCAATAGGGCACTTTTTCTTTTGGATTCCGCGTATAGTTCTTTTCAAGAATTGGGATTTTTATATCAATGGAAGAAAAATAGTCTCTATGCCATGATATACCTCAACTTTGATAAGGACCTCAAAAAGGCAGAAAGATATGTGGACAGCTTGTTTTTTGCCCTTGAGGGAAGAGAAAAAACATATAAGGAGGAATTTGCAAAAAGCCATTTTATAAAAGGAGATCTGTTTAGGCTTCAAAACAGGCATCAGGAGGCCATGAGAAGTTACTATCAGGGATGGGAATTTGCCAGATTATATTTGGACCCCTGCAAAACCAGCACCCTGACGTATCAGCTAGGCTTGTTTAAATACAGGCAAAATCAGTTTGAGGAGGCCATTCCCTATCTGAAGCAAGCCTTTTTTGAAAACCAGGAATGTCCGGAATTGAATTTGGAATATAACATCGTAAATCCACAGATGTATATCAATACCCTGGCTTTGGCCTACGAAAAACGAGGTAAGCTGGATAGTGCAGAACACCACTATCAGCGTGCTCTGCAATTTTTGGGGCGAAAGGGGGCTGAGTATCCCCATGAATCCCATTTTATCACTATGGCTAGAGGGGTGGTAAAAGGGAATTTAGGTGGGGTACTTTACAAGAAGGGGCATATTCAGGAGGCCGAAAAATATTTGTTGGAAAGCATTAGTCTCAATGATAGACCCGGATTCGACAAATATGATGCCCAAACCGCAAAAATGAAGTTGGCAGAATTGTACTTGGATAGCGGTCAACTTGAGGAGGCTAAAGACTGGATTGATGAATTGGAAGTGGATATGGAGGCCAGAGAGGGATTAAGTGAAACCAACATGAATGCTTTCCTGCGCTTGAGTAGGCTAAAGTGGGATTATGCAGAAGCCATAGAGGATGTCGGGCTTGCTTACCAAAACATGAAAGCCTACCAAATTCTATATGATTCTACCGAAAGGGCCAGTCTCAGAGGCCGCTACTTGGATATGGAGGAATCCTTCCAGCACATGGAGAAAGAATATCAACTTTCTCTCATAAGCAGGGACAATCAGATAAAAAATATTTATCTCTATGTAGTGGTTTTGCTAATTCTTGCTGCTGGATGTCTGTTGTTTTTGGTTTATAGAAGTCTTAAAAAAACCAAAAAATTCAATCGGAAAATCAGCAAACAAAACATGGAGTTTCAAGAGGCATTAGAGGCTCTTGAGCAGAGTCAGGCCGAGAACACCAAGATGATGCACGTGGTGGCCCATGACCTGAGAAACCCTATCAGCAGTATTACGATGATTTCTGAATTGCTCCTGGATAGCACCAAACTTGAAGGGGACGATAAAACCTTGCTCGAACATATAAAAACTTCCTCAGAAAATTCCCTGAATTTGGTAGGGGATATCCTAAAGGGATCAAACGAACAAGAAACCATCAAAAAGGAGCCGGTCGAGCTTCATCAATTGCTGCAATATTGTGTGGATCTGCTCAAGTACAAAGCCGAGGAAAAACACCAAAAGGTGTTGTTGGAGGTGAACGAAGTAATCGTACCTATCAGCCGAGAGAAAATGTGGCGGGTGGTTAGCAACTTGGTGGCAAATGCCATCAAATTCAGCCCATCGGGAGAGGTGATTGAAGTTGCTTTACGGGCAGACAAAAATAAAAATGTAGCCAGGATTTCAGTAGCAGACAGGGGCATAGGTATTCCAGACGAATTGAAAGATAAGATCTTTGAAATGTTCACGGAAGGCAGGAGGATGGGTACTGCAGGAGAAGAAACCCATGGAATGGGATTGGCCATTTCTAAACAGATTGTGAAAGCCCATGGAGGCAACCTTTGGTTTCAACCCAACAAGGATAAGGGGACTGTTTTTATTGTGGAAATTCCATTGTGATCAATTGACCCGCTCCAATTGGGCAACCTGATGCTTTTGACCCAAAAATCCGTATTTTTGATAAGAAAAGAGAGGGTCGGATAAAAGGAATGCAAAAAAGAATGGTGGTCAACTAGCTCAGGATGAATTCGTGATTTATGATGAATGTCCAGAAAGTTGAGGAGGTCTTAGGTTCCGGAATCTTTGGGAGATCCTGTGCTTTAGCATTTCAACGCCAGCCCAATGCTTTATATCATCTGAAAAACCCCACACTTATGCGCACAGACACATTAATCACCCCTGATTGTTTTAAAAAACTTGTTTACTTATTTTTATTTCTATTTTTGGGGATCTTAGAAAGTAGGGCCCAAGAATGGAGCAAGCCAAAAATTATTGTGTTGACGGACATAGGAGGTGACACCGATGATGAGCAAAGCCTTAGCCGTTTCCTCCACTATGCAGACCAATTTGAAATTTTGGGATTGTATGCCACGAGTAGAATGGGGCATGGCCTGGATACTAGACCAGAAATAATAGAATCCCAGATCCAAGCTTACGAAAAGGTATATCCCAACTTAAGACAACATGCTGAGGGCTTTCCATCGCCACAATCACTGTTTCCTTTGATAAAGGTGGGTCACGACGATTTCGAGGTCATAGGGGATGAGTATGACTCTGAAGCTTCGGAACATTTGATAAGCACTGTGGATAATTCAGAAGAAACAGTGCATATAGCCATCTGGGGAGGCATGAGGGAATTGTATCAGGCCCTTTGGAAAGTAAAAAACAGTAGGGATGTAGAGGCCCTAAAACAGTTCAGTGAAAAGATCCAGGTGCATGCCATAGGGGATCAGGACAGGCACAGAGCAGATGTGCTGAAGGAGTTTAAGGACATCACCTTTATTGCAAATGGTTTTGCTTGGACGGGCTTTACGGGGGTGCGGGAATTGTCGGTGTTCAGGGGGATGTATATGACTGGAGATCTAAGCATGCAAGATGCGAATTGGGTAAAGGAAAACATCCAAGTTTCTCCTTTGGGGGAATGCTATCAGTTGCATGGGCATGGTACTGATGGGATGAAAGAAGGAGATACCCCTTCCTTTTTGGGATTGATCAATAATGGGCTCAATATACCTGAGGACCCTTCCGCTGGTGGCTGGGGGGGACGCTTCAGACCTATTAACCAAAAGGTATATATCGATGCACCTGATTTCTTAGACGGTTATTTGAATGAGCGACATTCAGTATCCAGATGGAGGCCAGAGTTTCAACGGGACTTTATGGCTAGGGTACAATGGGGCCTGACCACCTTCGAGGAAGCCAACCATCCTCCTGTGGTGAAATTAGTGGACCATCCCGAAGGCATTCCCATTTACCTAGAATTTAAAGCAAACGACATGGTAAGTTTGAATGCCAGCATCAGTACAGACCCGGATGGGGATGAATTGTCTTTCCATTGGTTTTTATATGAGGAGATTTATAAACCAGAAGAGCCAGTGGCATTGGATATCAGCGATGAGGGCAAAGTGGTATCCTTTACCATGCCGAGTTTACCCAATGGCGGCCAGTTGCATCTGATTTTGGAGGTAAGCGACAACGGCTCTCCTGCTCTCACAAGGTACCGTAGGGTTATCCTGAAAAACCCCTGAGCAAATTAAGTACCCGAAATATTCCGTTTCAAAACCCAACAAACCCATGAACATCAAATTTTTAAACAAAGTAAGAGTAACCGTAAATGGAGTTAATCGACTTATAATGTTGGTACTTATAATACTCTCCATTCATTGTAACCCCGTCCACGAGGAGGATGGTCGCATTTCTACGCTTATCGAAGGGATAAAACCTTGGTCAGAAAACCCCCGCTACTGGTCTTATCGGGATGAACCTGTGCTTTTGCTAGGGGCCACTAATAATGACAATCTGTTCCAAAACCAAAATTTAAAAGGTCATCTGGATAGCCTCAAGGCTGTGGGAGGCAATTATGTGAGGAATACCATGAGCGACAGGGATGAGGGGGACGAAAGAGCCTTTGCCAAAAACGCTGATGGGCTATACGACCTCAACACCTGGAACGATACCTATTGGCAAAAATTTGAAAATCTGTTGCAATGGGCAGAGGAAAGGGAAATTATTATCCAGATTGAAATATGGGACCGATTTGATCATGCTCGCCAAGAATGGCAAGGAGATCCTTTTAACCCCAAAAACAATGTTAACTATACCTATGATGAGGCCAAATTGGACAGTATATATCCCGATCACCCTGGGGCGAATAAACAACCTTTTTTCTTTACTACTCCCAATTTGGACAACAATGAGGTATTGCTATCCTTCCAGCAGGCATTTGTGAAGAAATTGCTATCCATTTCCCTAGAGTATGACAATGTGCTCTATTGCATAGACAACGAAACCAGTGGGGTAGAGGAGTGGGCCACTTATTGGGCGGAATTCATCCGGGAAAATGATGGTGGAAAGACCCTTTATCTAACCCAGATGTGGGATGATTGGGATTTAACATCCACCATGCACAAACGTACCCTGGATCATCCGGAGCGCTACGATTACATAGACATCTCCCAAAACAGCCACAAGACCGGACAGGAAAACTGGGACAATGCCCAATATGTGTTTCAGTACATCAAAGATTCTCCCAGGCCGGTCAACAGCACCAAAATATATGGTTCTGATGCAGGTCCCTGGTTGGAGAGGGGGATAAATTCAGAACATGCTCTTCAGACCTTCTTTAGAAATATTTTGGGTGGTTTTGCGAGTAGTAGGTTCCACAGGCCTCCCCATGGTCTAAGTCTGTCTAGCCGTTCAGCGGCTGCCCTTAAAACCATACGTGCAGTGGAGGAGAAAGTAAAATTATGGGACGTAGAGGCAAGGATGGATCTTTTGTCCAATGTGTCATCTAATGAAGCATTCCTTGCAGCAAAAGAGGGTGAGAAATATTTACTGTATTTTCCTGCAAATGGGGAGGTAGAATTACAACTTTCAGGTACTTATGAGCTACATTGGATTGATGTAACCCATGCAGAATGGAAGCAGGAGGAGAAAGTAAGTGCCGATGGAAGCGCTAGACTGTCTCCACCGGGGGATAGGGGTTTTATTGGTGTAATTCTCAAAAAATAAAAAAGGGTAAGACATGATGTATTTAAAAGGGATTGTCCTAGTCTTGTTGTTTTTGTTTTCGGTGGAATTGAATGCACAGGTTAAAAGAGATTTGCTGGGTACGAATTTTTCCAGGAAAATGATCAGCACGGTGATTGAAGAAAAAGGAGAATGGCAGCCCTTTCCCGGATATCTAGAAAGGGATGCTTGGGAAGCTTTGCCCTCCGATCTCCGCCGGCAGGCCATAGAACAAGGGGAAGCCTTTTTGGACTTCGAATGGCCTACCGTTAAAGCAACACAGTACCTGGAGTTTACTAGGACAGGGGATAGGAGCAAGGATGCCGCCGTAATGAGTCAGCGTAAAAAAGCATTGTTTAGCTTGGCAATGGCAGAGCTATTGGAAGGTAAGGGACGGTTTATAGACGACTTGATAAACGGGGTTTTTGCCCTTTGTGAACAGACTTATTGGGGAAGTTCTGCCCACTTTTACCTATACGGGTTTGATGATAACATCAGTAATCCCACCACTGTGGTGCCTGATTTGGATGATCCTATTATTGACTTGGTAGTGGGTGATGTAGGAGCTGATCTGGCATGGATTTATCATTTTTTCAAGGATGCCTTTGATGAAGTCAGTCCGGTAATTGCCAAAAGATTGAAACATGAGATTTACCAAAAGGTACTAATTCCCTATTATGAGAGAAATGATTTCTGGTGGATTACGGGATGGGATGAAGGCAGGGTGAATAACTGGACGCCTTGGTGCAGTTATAACATGCTGGTAACCATATTACTCATGGAGGAAGACCAGCAAAGAAAACTCGATGGAATCCATAAAGCAATGCAGTCGGTGGACTTGTTCATCAATTCTTATCCGGATGACGGAGCTTGTAGTGAAGGTCCTGGATATTGGTCCCACGCAGGAGGGAAGATGTTTGATTTTCTAGAGGTACTGGACATGTATTCTTCGGGGGAGATGACAATATATGATCAATCCATTGTCCGTGAAATGGGTCGGTATATTTACAGGGCCTATATTTCTGAGGGAAATTACTATCTGAATTTTGCCGATTCTCAATTGAAAATTAACCATAATGCAGGGAGAATTTTCCGTTTTGGTAAAGCCATTGAGGACGAAACCATGCAGCAATTCGGAGCCTTTCTGTTAGCTCAACAGGCTCATGGTGGACTGATCCGGGAAAGCAGGATAGGGGAGGCACTATTAAATCTCTTCTACCTCAGGGAATGGGAGAAGACCCCTGCCAATGAACCTTTAATCGGGACACACTATTTTGAAAATTTGGAAGCTTTTATCGCTAGGGAAAAGGAGGGTACTACGGATGGGTTTTACCTTGCCGCCAAAGGAGGGAACAACAACGAACAGCACAACCACAATGATGTGGGCTCATTTATGCTGTATTATAATGGAAATCCGGTGTTTCTGGATGTGGGGGTAGGGACGTACACCCGGGAGACTTTTAGTAGGGACAGGTATTCCATATGGACCATGCAGTCCAATTTTCATAACCTCCCTTTGGTAAATGGGATGGGCCAAAAGGCGGGAAGGCAATTTGAGGCAATGAACACCATGGTTTCCAAGAGAGGAAACACCTATGCCTTTGAAACCGACATATCAAGAGCTTATCCACAGGAAGCTAATGTGAAGAAATGGCTTCGTACCTATAAATTGAAAAAAGGAAAGGGTGTCACCATCTCAGATGACTTTGTATTGGACAGTCGAGATGGTGATACCTCGCTTCACTTAATGACGGGATTGGAATGCCAGGAATCCAAGCCGGGTTCCATTTTGATAAAAGCCAAGGATGCTGACCTGGAGCTAAACTACAATCCAAAGCAACTCAAATTCACCTTGGAACCCATTCCCATAGATGATCCTAGGTTAAGCAGTAACCATGGGGAAAAAATATACCGTTTGGCTTTTACCTATTTGCCCACTGATCTCAGTGACGAAATCCAAATGGAAATAAAACCAAAATAAGCAACCAAATTGTCAATTCAAGCGTGATTTTCGATTCCTCTTTGTAATATGCAGCAGACCTTGTCTTCAACTGAACCCCATTCCAGTAAAAAATCCTTTATGGTAATGGTGATAGGCCTGCCCGGGAGTGGTAAGAGTTATTTTGCTACAAGATTGGCAACGGCATTGGAAGCAGCCTATATTGGGAGTGATGAAGTAAGGAGAACTCTGGGTAATACAGGACAATATGGCCTGAAAGAAAAAACCCATATCTATGGGGAAATGGCGAAAATGGCACAAGGGCATATTCTGAATGGCAAATCGGTAGTGCTGGATGCCACTTTCCATCTTCAGCAATTCCGGGATATGTTTATCTCCCTTTCAAGAAGTGCTTCATGCCCTATTTATCTGATTAAGATAGAAACAGAAGAAGCCCTGGCCAAAAAGAGGGTAAGTAAGAAAAGAAAAGACAGTGAGGCGGACTTTTCGGTTTATCGGCTGTTGAAACAGGAATTTGAAGAGGTGGAAAAGCCTCATTTATCCCTACAGTCCACGGATGACAATATTTCGGAAATGCTGAAGCAAGCAAAGGAATACCTAGAAAGGCAACATGGAAAAGGGTGAAGTAGAAAAATTGGCGCAATCAGGGGTTTTTGAGGACAGGACGCTCAATGGGGAATTGATTGAAACCCATATATCTTGGATTATTCTTTCCGGTACTGATGTTTTTAAGCTCAAAAAACCAGTAAAGTTGAGCTTCCTCGATTTTTCCACTTTGGCTTTGCGGAAAAAGTATTGTTTGCGTGAGATCAAACTCAATAGCCGATATTCGGACATATATCTATCCGTGCTTCCCATAAGGTTAGTTGAAGATGGATGGGCAATCGGAGATAGTAAGGGGGAGATAAAGGACTATGTGGTACGGATGAAGCGTTTACCTTCCGAAAGCAGAATGGATTATCTCTTGGAACAGCAAAAGGTCAGTGAAAGTGATATAAGGTTATTAGCCTTGGAGGTGGCCCAATTTCACCATGAGGCCGAACAAATAACCACTTCTTTTATCCTTTCCAAAGCCAAAAACACCTTTAATGACCTTCAATCCGTTCAGGAGTTAGTAAAGCAGCACCTTGAGCCTGATTTTCAGAGGATAATTCCCGAGTCCATAAAATGGAGTGATGCCTTTTTACAAAAATACGGTAAACGCTTTCAGGAAAGAATGGACGAAGGCTTTTTCAGGGATATCCATGGGGACCTGCATAGTGGGAATGTTTTTCTTCACAAGAAACCGGTCATTTTCGACTGTATTGAATTCAATGATGGTTTCAGGAGGATTGACATGCTCTATGAGGTGGCTTTTATGTGCATGGATCTTGAAGGCTTTAAAGCGGAGCGACTTTCCAGGCTTTTCCTTTCCGAGTATATTAGGCACAATAAAACCTTCCAAAAAGAGGAAGACGAAGCCATTTTTGTTTATTACAAATGCCTGCGGGCGAATATCAGGGCCAAGGTTCACGCGCTTGCAGTGCAGGAAGGCAATAACAGCGAGGAAAATGCCTCGAATTTGGATCAGCTTAGGAAATACCTATTGCTTATGAAGGCTTATATCAACCAGAGCAGATAGAAAATTAAAGGAGAAAGGCAAAATCTTATTTCTCCTCCGCAATTTCTGCCAGCATTTGCTTTACTTTTTCAGGAACTGTATCCCTTTCAATAAAGCCAACCAGCACATAGGTAATAGTAGAACTGAGCACAGGGAGGCTTACCTCTAGAGCAAGGCTGTTTAGGTCAAAGTTTTTGGTAATCACGAAGGCCAGCAATCCTACCAAGATGGAACTGATGGCTGCCTTGGGGCCGCATGACCTGAACCATGGTATTACCCCAAATAGCATAGGCACTGCGATTGGCCCGACAAGTGCCCCAAACCAACTTATGATCAGCCCAAGTACCCCACCGAACTGCTCATACTGAAGTGCAATGAGAATGGTACCCAAGGTGAACAAAAAGGTGGTGATTCGGGCGGTGAGCAAGGAGGTTCTTGAGTCCCTGAATTTTTTGGCCACAGCCGGAAGGATATCCCTGGTAATCACCGCAGAAATGGTGTTGATATCCGAGGAGGTCATGGACATGGTGTTGGCAAATAAGGAAGCAATGACCAGGCCTATCAACCCAATGGGCAGCAGTTCCATGGTAAGGATGCCGTAGGACTGGGTAGGGTCTTCCATTTCCGGAAGGATTAACGGTGCAGCCCACATGGGGAAGAAGAGAATGAGCGGCCAGACCAAATAGAGGAATCCCGATAATCGTGCAGCTTTACTGGCCTGCTGCTCAGAGGGGGAAGATATATATCGTGTAGCCAGGTTCCATTGGCCCCCGTTGTAGGAAAGGAAGTTGATAAACAGGAATGCCAGTGCAAAACCAGCGGTATAGGGTTCGTTAAAGGGATCGCTGTTGCCTTCCGGGAGTTGGTCCCAAATGGTGAAGAAGGAAGACAATCCACCTAGCCTTCCAGCTACCACCACAAACATAACGATACCCGCTACTATTTGTACCACAAACTGGGCAAAATCCGTAATGATCACCGCCCAAAGCCCTCCAAAAGTGATATAGAGCAGTGAAATACCCCCTGAAATCAAGATTCCTACAGGCAGGGAAATACCCGTGAACACATTCAGCAACACGGCGATTGCCGCCCATTTTGCCCCAATATCAAAGAGCTTTAGCAATACCCCGCTCCAGGCCATCAATTGCTGTGTGGCCAGGTTATACCTGGTTTCCAAAAACTCCAGGGGGGACTGAATCTGGAAACGTTTCCTGAGCCTTACCCAAAACACAGGAAACACCTTGGCACTGACTACCACGGTGATCCCTATAGTAAATGCCCACCACACATATACCGAAAAGCCATGGGTGTAGGCAAGTCCTGCATAAGCAACAAACACCGCCCCACTATATCCGGATACATGATGAGAGATTCCTGACAGCCACCATGGGAGCTTTCCGCCTGCCACAAAGTAATCCTCGGCATTTTGGTTTTTAAAATAAGACCAGATGCCAATAAAAAGCATCAATAAAAAAAACAGGCCTATGACCAACAGGTCAAGCGAATGTAAATCCATGTATCTGTGAAAGTAAAGCGGTGTTTGGGTGTATTGTCAAATTAAACTTTTGGCTCCCAGCCCGGGGCATATTCCCTGGACCAAAGTTCCATGGCTCTGGGGTCATTTTTGATTTTACCATTGCCAGGGTCAATATCCAAAGACCTGCCCACCCTTTGGGAAATATTACCCAATTGTACCAAAAGGGTACTTTGGTGAGCTCCCACTACCTCAGACCTTACCGTGGTACCGTCCTTTATTCCGTCAAAGAAATTTTGGATATGGATGGCATCCAGAGCTTGAGCAGGGCTTACTTTGTTTTGGGGGTCAATGGCAAAGTCATTTTTTACCTCCTTTACTGTTTCGTTTTTTAGGTCGAAGATTTTGTAGGAATTCCCTCCCTCTATCAAAAGGGTTCCGTCCTCCCCGTAAAAGAGGACGCCAACGGCTCCTCCTTCGATGTGTTTTCCATTGCAGCTTCTTCCTTCCCAGGTGATCAAACCCTTATCCCCAAATTCCATATTGATCACTTGTGTATCGGGTGTTTCCCAATCGTCCTGGTACCGGTACCTGCCCCCTGCGGAACTTACCTTGGTGGGATAATCCACTTGCAGCCCCCATCTGGCCAAGTCAACCATATGGGTGCCGTTGTTGAGTGCCTCTCCGGTGCCCCAATTCCAGAACCAGTGCCAGTTATAGTGAATAAGGTTATCCCTATAATCTTCCCTAGGAGCGGGGCCTTGCCAAAGGTCGAAGTCCAGCCAATCCGGCACAGCAGTTTTTTTGCCATGTCCTATTGGACCCCGGTTGTTGGCATACCAAGTCTTTACCATATAGGGCTTTCCTATCACCCCATTGTGAACCTCCTTGATGGCTTCTACCACATTGGGCCAGGACCTGCGTTGGTTCCCCACCTGGATTACCTTCTTGTATTTTTTTACAGTATCCATAAGCAGCTCCCCTTCCCTGGGGTTATGGCTGCATGGTTTTTCTAGGTACACGTGCTTTCCTGCCTGGCAAGCCATGATTGCAGCAGGTGCGTGCCAGTGATCCGGACTGGTAACTACCAGGGCATCCACATCGGGATCTTCAAGAACTTTTCTTACATCCTTTTGTTCTTTGGGTTTTTTACCTTGTATTTCCTGTATTTTGTCCACGAATTTTGCGGAGGCTTGGCTGTCCACGTCACAGCTATAGATGACCTCGCAGTCGTCTTGCCCGGCGAAGTTCTGCCCTACGGCGTTTCCACGGGAGACCACCCCCATGCAGGCTACGTTAATCCTTTCGTTGGCACCTATGATGCGACCGTAACTTTTGGCACTAAAAGCCGGGATCATACCCCCAATACCCACCAAGGCTGTTCCTTGGGCGGTTTTTTTTATAAATTTTCTCCTGGAATTTTCCATATTTAACTTTGATGTTGATTCTAAGCTCTTATCCATTATTTTCAAATAGTTTTGCCAAAAGCCAATAACACACTAACCTTTGACTTGTACTTATACCTATCCATTCTGCGCCCCATAAAGCCATTCAAAAAGGCCGTCTCCATCCCAAAATTTGCAAATCTGAAATCTAAAATCATAAATCTAAACTCACAAATCAATCTTCCCTGCTTCCTTTTCTGCTTTCTGCATTACACTGTGCAATGATATGGATTGTCCTTTTTTGCGTTTGCTCTCGTCTGCGGCCTCCATAAAGGCAAATATTTCCAGGGTTTCTTTCGGGTCAATTGGGGCTTTTCCGGAATCAAAAAATTTAGCAATCTCCACTAGAAGTGGCCGATAACCTCCGTATGGGCCAAGGTCCGTCATGCCGTCCGTCCCAAAAGCCGTTCCCCCATAACCATGTTTGCCTTCCCGGGATCCACGAAAGGTGCCGATTCTTTGGTCATCCCAGGTTCCCACTACTACTTCCATATCTTCGGCATAGAATCTTTTTACTTCCTGGCAACCCTTTCCCATAACTGCAAATAGGGTTTCCACTCCATGTACCCCATACCAAAAAAGGTCGGGGTGAGTGGGTTCCAAGGTTGCTGGACTAAAGGTGTCCGCACCCATTACCTTCCCTATTTTACCATTATTTACCGCAACCACATTCTCCATGTATCGCAGGGAGCTTGAGGAGAACATGGGTACCTTATACTTCTCCGAGGCTTTGAAAAGTGCTATTGCATGGGACAGGGAAGCGGCAATGGGCTTGTCGATAAAAACAGGTTTTCCCGCCCTGAATACTTCAAGGCCCTGTTCCAGGTGGAGCCTGCCGTCATTGGTTTCCAACAAAACATAATCACAGGAATCCAGGAGTTCAGAAATTGAGCCCACTACCCGAACGCCCAGCTTTTTCATTTCATCGATATATCCAGGTATTCTATCCACAGATGACTTGATGTCACGGCTTCCCTGCGGATAGGCGGCTACCACTTTATATCCCCGCAAGTCTTTTTCTGCATCTTCATCATTGAAGGCTTTAGTAAATGCCACGCTGTGAGAGGTGTCCAGGCCTATTATGCCCACTCTTTTGGAGTCTTGCTTAAACAGGGGAACGGACCAAGAGGGAGCCTGGGAAGCAAGCCCTATTCCCATGCCTGCCAATGCGGTTTTTGTTAAAAATTTTCTTCTTTTGATGTCCGGGTACATATCTTTAGTTATTTGAGAACCTTACTTTTTGGATTTTCTTCAATTGGTCACCCAATTTACTACATAATTTTAAAATTGGGCTATAATGGAATTTGGATTATGGCCAATGGTTGAAACGGGGGGCTGGCTGGTGGCACATCCTCTGAAAAAAAAGCACCCCTGTTTACAGAAAATGTTTGGATATTTCCATTCTGCGAGTAAATTTGTTACTCGTAACCCCCAAAATCAATGGGACTTACCCGGCGAAGCCATCACAAGGCAAAAGCACTTTGTTGTTGGTAAAATGTTAATTGATTTTTGGACAGGTTAATTTGGATTTCACACCAAAAATTAAACAGCCCTCAAATTTCATGGCTTATTCAATGGCCTACTTTTTTATAGACATCCATTCACGTTTTTATCTGATTTATTTTGTTAGATTCATTGATTACCTCAAAAACGAGGGTAAAACTTTTGATAAAGTTTTTTTCCAAGGAAGGCAACCAGGGTTATCTTAGGGGATTGGCCGAAGAGTTTAAGGAATCCACCAATTCGGTAAGGGTGGAGCTCAACCGTCTTAGTGAGGCGGGATTGTTGGTGTCTCAGACCCTGGGAAAGACCAAGAGTTACTCGGCCAATCTTGAACATCCCCTGTTTAAGGAAATAAAGAGCATTGTGGCCAAGTATTTGGGTTTCGATCACCTGTTGGAGCAGGTGGTGAAGAATCTTGGCACGGTCAAAAAGGCCATTATTGTGGGGGATTATGCCAAGGGCAGGGACACGGGAGTGATAGAGTTGGTGTTGGTGGGGGAATCCATCAATTTCGATTACCTGCAGTTTTTGGTAGAAAAGGCCGAGCAGAAAATCGACCGTAAAGTTCTGGTCAAGGTATTGGACCAAGACCCGGGCAATAGCCTGGAAGGAATGGTGGTTTACGATGTTTGATTTCCGAGGAAAGGTAGTAGCTATAATAAAATGATGAATAGTATAGCGAAGATGTACAGTGGAGTTCAACCACATCCGTGGTTTTGGATGGAGGGTAGGGCTCAAACGACCACCGGGCTGTTGCCCGGGGCTAATGGGGTTTGACCACTGCCGTGGTCTTTTTGGGGAAGAAACCGAGGATGTTTTTGATCAGAAATAAAAGAGTAGATGAATAACAGTCAGGATGGGGATCTTGAAAACAACAATGTGTTTTCGAATTAAATGGATGTTTTACGAACCATTTCATTGAGAAAAAACAAAGAAACCCTTCAGGGTTTCAACCCCATTAGCCCCGAGTCCATGACTCGGGGTACGGAAACGAACCATGGACCGTCAACCCCGGCAGGGGTTGAACTCCGTGAACAATGGTTCGGTCGTGGTCAATAAATTGGAACCGGAAATTGATAGAGTACTATAAAACTAGGGATCGCCTACAAGATGATGTTTTTTCTCACCTTGTTGTGCAGTGGAGTTCAACCACTCCGTGGTTGTGGGGAGAATTAGGGTTTTGGGTTTCCACCGGGCTGTCGCCCGGGGCTAATAGGGTTTGACCACTGCCGTGGTCTTTTTTGGGAAGTTACCGAGGATGTTTTTGATCAGAAATAAAGAGTAGATGAATAGCAGTCAGGATGGGGATCTTGAAAACAACAATGTATTTTCGAATTATATGGATGTTTTACGAACCATGTCATTGAGAAAAAACAAAGAAACCCTTCAGGGTTTCAACCCCATTAGCCCCGAGTCCACGACTCGGGGTAGGTTAATGCAATATGGAACCGTCAACCCCGGCAGGGGTTGAACTCCGTGAACAATGGTTCGGTCGTGGTCAATAAATTGGAACCGGAAATTGATAGAGTACTATAAAACTAGGGATCGCCTACAAGATGATGTTTTTTCTCACCTTGTTGTGCAGTGGAGTTCAACCACTTCGTGGTTGTGGAGGGAATTTGGGATTCGGGTTACCACCGGGCTGTTGCCCGGGGCTAATGGGGTTTGACCACTGCCGTGGTCTTTTGATGAGCGGACACCAGGTTGTTTTTCGTTCATCGAGGAAAATCACTACTTAAAGCGTGAGAATTAAATAGGTTGCTATTTTAAGTATTCTTCCAATGTTTAATAGAAATTCAAACCCCTCTATAATTACCTATCATTTCGAATACTTTACACCCTGGATGGAGAAAAGACAACATCCGGAACAATCACAAAGAAACCCTTCAGGGTTTCAACCCCATTAGCCCCGAGTCCACGACTCGGGGTAGGTTAATGCAATATGGAACCGTCAACCCCGGCAGGGGTTGAACTCCGTGACCGCCAATACGGACGGAAATTAAATTTGTAGAAGCAATTTGACGTCAGAGGATTTTGAAAAAACCTTTTGAATAATTCAATCAATATATTGACACCTTCTGCCCCTTTTTCTGCCAGGTTTTTTGATGAGGCATGGAAAAAGGATTGGGACACGGTACTGGAAGGTTCTGAAAACGGAACACTGATGCATTCCCGGGAATACCTGTCCTACCATAGTGCAGGCAGGTTCAATGACTGTTCGCTCTTACTCTACCATGGGAAAAAACCCATTGCCATCTTCCCTGCCCATCAGGAAGAGGATAGGGTGTTTTCTCATTTGGGCCTGGGGTATGCAGGTCTGGTGTTTGTAAAAAGCCTTTCTTTTGACCTAAAGCTGCAGGCCTACCAAACACTGTTGGAAACCTACCATCATAGCCAAATCAATGAGTTATTGATCAAAGTTACCCCAGCGGTCTATGGACCCCCCGCAGCGGAAATGCATTTGTACTTTCTTCACCTTTGCGGCGGGAAAACCATCAAAAAAGAATTGTCTCTGGCCATTCCACTTCCCCTCAATCTGAAAGGCCTTTCAAAAGGCCGTAAAAGCGCCATAAAAAAGGCGGAAGGTGTAAGGCTTTCTTTGTGTCAAACAGATGATTTTGGACGCTTCTGGAAAGAGCTTCTAGTTCCTAACCTGGCTTCCAGGCACGGGGTGCAACCCGTACATAACAGTGGGGAAATAGCTTATCTGGCAAAGAACAACCCCGGAAAAATCAGGCAATTTGTGGCAATCTTAAATGGAGAATGGCTGGCCGGTGCCATCGTATACGTAGCCCCTACCTGTGTACATACCCAATACCTTGCCACCAATGCCCTGGGACGCAGACTGCATGCCCTGGATTTTATGATCAAGGGGTTGTGCGAAGACATTTTCAAGGAAAAGCAATTTTTGGATTTTGGCCATGTAAATGAGCAAGAAGGAAAAAAAATAAACAAGGGATTATTAAGCTGGAAGGCCTCTTTTGGCGCCCAACCATGTATCCAGTACCAAATAAAGGTCAAAACCAAAGGCTGGCAATTGCTGTTGGACAGTTATGCTTAAGAAATTTGTAAAAAAGTACTTTTATTACTTCACCTATTTTTATAGGTATCTTCGGTATAGGTTGTTGGCGGCATTTGCTCTTAGCATGCTGGTGGCCTTCTTTGATGGGTTGGGACTGACTTTGTTTTTACCCCTTTTGCAGATGCTGGACGGGGGAGAAAGCTCAGGGGAGGGGCTCGGTTATTTGGCTTTTGTGATAACAGGACTTGAGGGCATGGGCATCTCCATCACCATTGTTTCTGTGTTGTTGGTGATGGTGGTGTTTTTTTGCCTTAAGGGCTTGGTGAAGTTCTGGGAAGGGGCATATAGAACTTCCCTGAGAAGGTATTATGTAAAGCGTCTAAGGTACCTGACCGTAAATAACCTGGGTAGGTATAGCTATAAATC
Source organism: Pleomorphovibrio marinus (assembly GCF_003347495.1). Taxonomy (GTDB): domain Bacteria; phylum Bacteroidota; class Bacteroidia; order Cytophagales; family Cyclobacteriaceae; genus Pleomorphovibrio; species Pleomorphovibrio marinus. The sequence continues at coordinate 245,457 of NZ_QCXY01000004.1, read as the reverse complement.
CTTTGTTCTTTCGGATTCTGGAAGGATTCAAAACACCGTTAGTGGGGAAATGGAGCGGGTGGTAAACGGATTTGTCAACTACCTGAATTTTCTACAGGCCGCAGCCATGGTGGGGGTATATGTGGTACTTGCTCTTTCGGTTAATGCCCAATTCACTGCATTAGTAGTATTGGGGGGGGTGCTTACCAATTTTATTTATACCAGTATTTATGGTAAGACAAAGCATCAATCCAAGTTGTTAACCGGCAACAACCACGCCTTTCAAGGGTTGTTGATCCAGAAGGTGGCATTTTTTAAGTACCTTTTAGCCACGGGAAGTATGGATAGGTTTGGGGATCGACTAAAGAGTTTAATTACTAAAATAGAAAACAGCCACCGGAAAATCGGTCTGCTCAATTCTTTTATCAATGCCATCCGGGAACCCATGATCATTGTTATCGTTGTGGGGGTAATACTGATTGAAATTCAAGTGCTTGGAGGTAATCTGGGGGCCATTATTCTTAGTCTGATGTTTTTTTATAGGGCCTTGTCCTATTTGATGAGCGGACAGTCCTTTTGGAATGCGCTTATGAATTACCATGGATCTATGGATAACCTTACAGAGTTTTTGAGGGATTTGGAGAAAGGCAGGGAGCAACAAGGTAATTCCCAATTCCAGTGCTTCACAGAAAAGATGGAGTTTCAACAAGTGAGCTTTGGATATTGGGACAAGCCCATCCTCAAGGAGATTAGTTTGGAGTTGCCCAAAAACACCACCCTGGCACTAGTGGGAGAGTCGGGATCCGGGAAAACCTCCCTGATGAATCTTATGGCAGGATTGGCCTTACCGGACAGTGGACGGCTTTTGATAGATGGGGTGGATATGGCGGAGCTGGATAGAAGAAGTTTCCAAAGGAGAATTGGGTACATCACGCAGGAGCCCGTGATCTTTAACGACACCGTTTTTAATAACGTTACCTTTTGGGATGTGGATAGTGCAGCCAACAGGGAAAGATGTAAACAGGCAATGCAGAAAGCGGCAGTTTGGAACTTTGTGGAAACCCTACCCCAAAAGGAGGACAGCCCCTTGGGAACCAACGGCATTATGGTAAGTGGGGGGCAGAAGCAGCGTATCTCCATCGCAAGGGAACTGTATAAGGAGGTGGATTTTCTGTTGATGGATGAGGCCACTTCTGCCTTGGACTCTGAAACGGAACAAATCATTCAGGAGAATATCGATGCATTAAGGGGGCAATATACTATTGTGATAATCGCCCACAGGCTTTCCACAGTAAGGAATGTGGATCAAATACTTGTATTAAAAGAAGGGGAAATCGTGCAAAAAGGCAATTTCGCAGAATTGATTTCCAGTTCCAGTGTTTTTCAAAGGATGGTGGAAATGCAGGAGTTTTAATATGAGGAGCCGGTTTTATACCACTTAATAGTTGCTATAATTTTCAAATCTTTAACTTTGTTCGAAAAGGGTAGGGTCAACGATATGGATAGCAATTTTTTTTTGTAATTTATAATGTAAGGCGTACGTTATCGTTAGCTAAAAACCTGTTATTTCCGTACTTTTAGAAGTAAAATAAAATATTGTTCAGATGGAAAAGTTGATTAAAGATGTTCCTGAGGGCAAAAGTAAACTGGTTAAAGAGTTGCTGGAAGCATTAGGTGTTAAAATAACTAATATTTCTTCAAAGAAAATGGACTAGAAAGGTGTATAAAAAAAGTATCCATTTGGGCGAAGTTGAAATTAAGGCAATTGAGGAAGTAAGTAATTCCTTTAATTTCCCTATCAAAGAATGGTAGTTGATACTGGGATTTTTTTGAACATTTAGGGGCAAAGGAAAAAGATAAGACCACTCTTTATGATATTTATGAGACGGGTTTTCTGTTTATATCATCGATTACTTTTTATGAGTTAATGGCTGGAGCTACTACTGAGGTAAAGAGAAAGGATATTTTAATACTTACAAAAAATTTAAAAAATTGGATTTTATTAGTCCTATAGCTCTTTGGCCTGCCACTATTTATCAGCAATTGAAAAATCAAAATCAACTTATAGAGTTCAGGAATATTTTAATTGGAGCAACTTGTTTAGAGTTTGGTTTCCAGTGTTAACGATGAATAAAAAGCATTTTCAAAGAATAAAGGGGTTGAAGCTAATTTAAATAATTGAACTAGATTTATTCGCTATATATTTTTCTAAAATCAATTTTACAAGTTTTCATAGAATCTGTAACCATATATCGAAAGATATTTGAATTTGTGAAGTCAAATGAAGCTGAAACCGCTAATAACCAATACTTTTTTAAACCATTACCTTTACAAAAATGCCCGTACAAGGGCAGGTGTGGGAATGTTCGGTCAGGCAGTACAAGAGCTAAAAGTGGCTCCTTCACAGTTTTTGAGTTGGAAATACCCTTTTAACAGTGTGCTGAACTTTTTCAGGGTTACGTTTTCCATCTTGATAAGATTATCACTAGGTAGGAATGCAAAAGTGTCCTATGCTTTTTATGGAGAAGATAGGATCATAGAAGGGATTTTGAAACCCCGTTTTACCAAAATGGGCTATTATGTGGAGGTAGGCTCCAATCATCCAAAGTTTATTTCAAACACCTATGGCTTGTACCGCAAGGGCTGGAGGGGCTTATGCATAGATGCCAACGCCCACCTTATTATAAAGCACAAGAAATGCAGGCCAAGGGACAAGGCAGTGTGTGGGTTGGTTTCAGACCATACCGGTGAGCGGTCATTTTATCAGGTCGAAAACGATGTGCTTAGCACAGCTTCCCCACAAAATTTGGAAGAGATAAGAAGGGAAGGTCTCCATTATAGGGAACAAAAGTTTGATGCTCAAACGCTAACTGAACTAATGTGCCTCCATAAGGTGCCACCTTTATTTGACTTGCTGTCCATTGATGCTGAGGAACATGATTATGAGGTATTAAAAGGATTGGATTTTCACAGGTTTCGACCACGGTTGATTGTAGTAGAAGACGAGACCTTTAAGACAGAGAACCCCAATCAAAACGTCATTTACAAGCTTCTAATGGAGCAGGGGTACAGGCTTGAGGGATTTGTTTTGAAAAACCTTTATTTTTTGGATAGGCCCCTTGTATAGTATTAACATGAATAAATATTTTAAAGAAAATACACTTTTTTTCGGCTTGCTTACCCCTATTTTCTTGTTGGTAAATGGGGTTTTGGGATTTTATCTTGGGGTGTCCCTGGATGATGATTCGCAGCGGTACTTGGGATACGCCGAAGAGATGAGGGAAAGAGGCTTGTTTTTTAAGCCTCATGATTTTTGGTACATAGGTTACCCTTTGTTTATACTTTTGATGCAAACGGCTCATTCCTCCCTGGAAATGGTGGTTGTGGGGCAAGTGATGGTCTCATATGTTGCCTTGTGGGGTATTTATAAGGCAGGGAAAACCTTATTTTCGGACAATAAGGCAGGGCTGGTGGCCGGTTTCTTGTTTTTGGGCTTTGTAATGATAACTTATTGGAATTTTTGGATTCTCTGTGAGTCAATGTTGATTTCTTTGAATAGTTTGGTTTTCAGTTTATTGGTGCTTTGGCAGGTAAAAAAGGACAAACGGTATCTAGTATTTGGTCTTTTGATTTTTGCGTTGGCTTTTTTTACCAAACCTACCGGTGTGGCCTTATTGGCCGCTGTATTGGTGTTGATATTTAGGAAGTTGTGGATGTTTCTTCCAAATGCTGCCATCAAGACTTCGTTGACGTTATTTGGGCTGCTGGCATTTTTTTTCTTGCTCAATCAGATGTTGACCACCTTCGGATATGTGGATGATTATCAAAGAGGCGAAATCGTCTATAATATCCACAAATTGACCCATGAACCTTATGCCAAATATTTAATTGTGACATCTCCTGAGGATCTATATATTCCTCCCTCACATTTTCCAGCTTTAGCGCAGTTCATCCTGGTGATTTTTGGCAACCCCTTGTATTCTTTTCAATTGATTTTCACAAAATTGTTTTTTTACCTTCTTTATATCAGACCTTATTTTTCCTTTTACCATAACGGATTGGCTTTGCTGTTTTTGGTGCCTGTGTACTTAGGTTTCATAAAGGAGATGAAGGGCAAAGGCCTGCCGGATCTTATTAAGCTGTTTGTAGGCGTATTTATTGGTGTCAACGTTTTGAGTTCGGTTTTGCTGACTGTGGACTGGAACAGCAGGTTTTTGGTTTCAGTATTGCCAGTGGTTTTTGTGATTGCTTCGGCACAGTTGTTGAATTTCTTGATGAAGATACAAGGCTCCTGTTTTTTTCAACGTCCAAAACTTAACCCATATTGAGCCAAGGAAATGAGAAAAGTAGGGTAGCGATTGTAGGAGCAGGACCTGCGGGTCTTACTGTTGCATATCTTTTAACAAAGCAAGGCTACAGGGTTGATGTTTTCGAAGCTTCAGACAGGTTGGGGGGGTTGTCCAAAACCATTGAGCTGTGGGGCCAAAAGGTGGATCTTGGACCGCATCGTTTTTTTACCAAAGATGACAGGATATTGAAGCTCTGGCTGGAAGTGGTAGGTGAGGATTACAGCATGGTGAAAAGGCTCACAAGGGTTTATTATGCAGGGAAGTTTTTCCAATATCCTTTAAAGCCTATTGAAACTTTCACAAAGTTGGGATTTTGGGACGGGTCTGCCGCAATCTTTTCTTACGTCAAGGAAAAGCTTATCCCGACAAGGGAGGATGAGAGTTTTGAAAAGTGGGTGGTCAGAAGGTTTGGGAAAAAATTGTACCAATTATTTTTTAAAACATATAGTGAAAAGCTTTGGGGAATCCCAGGCACCCACCTGGATAAGGACTTTGCAGCTCAGCGGATTAAGAAGCTAACTTTTTTTGAAGCCGTTAGGGAAGGTTTAAGGGAAAAGAAAAACAACAGGCATGGTACATTGATCGATGAATTTGCTTACCCCAAGGAAGGCACTGGAATGGTGTACCAGCGAATGGGGGATTTCGTGAATAAGAATGGGGGAAGAATCCATCTGAATGCAAGGGTAATTTCTGTGAATAAAACCAATACTGGAGAATTTTTAATAGGAACAAACAACGGTGAGGCCCCTAATTATAAACACTTGGTTTCTACCATGCCTTTGACCCAACTTATCCTACAATTACCTGATGTCCCCGGGGAAGTGTTAATGGCTGCCAATGAGCTTAGGTTCAGAAACACCATTTTGGTTTATCTATTGGTGGATCAGCGGGAAGTTTTCCCGGACAACTGGATATATATTCACGATCCATCCTTAAAGGTGGGACGCATCACCAATTTTTCGAATTGGTGGAGCCCGGAGATTACAAGGCAAAGTGACAAAACCATTCTATGCATGGAATACTGGGCCAATGAAAATGAGGAACTGTGGTTAAACAGTGATGAGAGGTTGGTGGCGTTGGCAAAAGAGGAAATCGCTAAAACCAGTCTTGTAAAGGAAGCCCATATTTCAGCAGGATTTGTTTATAGGTTGCCTAAGTGTTACCCCGTTTACAATATAGGGTACAAGATTCACCTGGGCAGTATCATTTCATATTTGAGCAAGATTTCAGGCCTTATAGTGATAGGTAGATATGGATCTTTTAAGTACAATAACCAGGATCACAGCATATTGATGGGGATACTTGGGGCTGAGAATATTGCCGGTACAGGCAATCATGACCTCTGGAAAATCAACACCGATTATGAGGTTTATCAGGAAAGGGGCAAAAATGCCACAGTTTTATATTCCTGATTGTAAAATTGAAAGGATAATGACAACGACTCAAACGCTCCCGGACAAAACACAGAACAATCCCTACCAACAATCCGGGAAGTTTTATTTTGGGGCGACCCTAGGGGTTTTTATGGTGGGTGCCGGTTTGGCCATTTGGCAGTTTATTTTTAACAGGGATCTGTGGTACGATGAAGCGTTATTGGCCAATAATTTCGTAAATCGTACATTTTGGGCTATGTTTCTTCCACTGGACGAAAAACAGGCGGCACCAATTTTGTTTTTATTGATCGAGAAGGGTTTATTTGACCTTTTGCCTCATAAGGAATATGCCCTACGGATTATGCCGCTTACGCTGTATATGTGCTCAGCTGTATTGTTCTATAAAATGCTGCATTTGATTTTTAAGGACCCTAAAATCATTCTGTTTGGGGCTTTGCTGTTTTCCATCAACTATTTTTTGATCTATTATTCCTCTGAGGTAAAACAGTATATGGGTGATGTCTTTTCCATTTTACTTATGTACTATCTGGTGCTAAAGGGGGAGGTAAAGGAGAATCAAAACGTTTGGGTGCTGGGAATTATAGGATCAGTCATGATATTTTTCTCCAATGTGGCCCCCATAATTCTGGCAAGCACAGGGCTTTACCTGATGCTAAAAGCAAAGAAGCTGGAAGACCTCAAGCCATACCTACCTATGTTTTTGATATGGGCGTTGGTATTTGTCGTTTATTACCTACTTTTCATCAAGGATCACCCGTTGAAAGCCTATATGCAAGACTTCTGGAAGGTCAAATACGGATTCTTGCCAGATTTTGACAATCCTCAAAGGCTCCTTATGTATTTCAAGTTGAAATTTGTGATGATGTTCCGGCTTATGCTCAGCATGTGGACGGTGGAGAAATATTTGATGTTTTTCCTTTTTGCATGCGGTATGGGCTCATTACTTTATTTCAAGAGGTATGGCTGGACCATACTTTTGCTTTTTCCCCTGGTCAGCCACTTCTTTTTGTCTGTATTTGAGGTTTATCCTTTGGAGTTGCGATTGTTTTTATATTACACCCCTTTACTAATTCTTGTAATCTGTTTTGGGTTGGATGAGATAATAAAACTTCTACGTGGAAAACCCGCTAAATTTGCTTATGCTTTTATAGGATTGGTATTTTTGGTATCCTTGAGCGGAATAATCAGGTCCTTTGCTGGGAATTTTCCGGTGCAGAGTGTAAATGTAAGAGGTCTTATGACTTTTGTTGCTGAGGAATTAAAGGAGGGTCAAGTTATTTTCTCTTATGATAAAGAAGCTCCGTCTATGCGGTATTATAGCTCTATGGGGTATTGGGAAGACCTTCCACTTGTTTTTACTGATTATGAAATAATGGAGGGCAATAAAGGACTAGAATTAATCAGAGAGGTACCCGGATCCCTATGGCTTGTTTTTGAACATCATACACCTGAGCTACATTACGACTGGGAAAGGACCATGAATTCAAATGGAATCACTATTTTGCGTAAACAATGCTTTTCGGATAGTTGTGGGTATGAGGTGGAGATTTAATCGGAAAATTGAATTTAAAAGTATGATTCTAAAGATACTAAAATATCATGAGTTGAAACAATGCATTTAAACTTTCAGCATTTTCCTTGAGACATAATTTTGTTTGCTCAATTGCTGGGTCCAAAGAAGTTTGGACTATGGTTTGACAGCTGATGGAGTTGGTAAGGACTATGATAATAACACAAAGCATGAGTTTGAAAAAACTGCAAACGTTGAAGCAACATGGCATTATTCCGGGATGGAGGATTTTCTTTCTGAAAATTGAAAGGCTTTTGACAAAATATTATTGCTTTATGGTTACCTAAAATATAAGTATTATTGAAAGTAGTATAGGAAGAATTATTAACTAAATTTATTAATATAATTTCTGAAGAAAATTCTCACATTATATAAAATAGTACAGTTAAATTAAGTTGATGTCAGAAACAAATTGTTTTAATTTTATATATAATGAACGAAACAACTTCAAATTATATTTAAATATAAACCAAATAATTGGTGAAAATATTTAAAATTAAATATGGCTTTACCTTGATTATAATTGTTTATATAATTTTAACAGTCAATAATGTTGATGCAACTTTTATATACAAGTTGTAAAAGTAAAAGGTAATTTGAGTTTACTATAATTACCTGAAAAGAATGAGAAGTTTGAAGAATTAATTGTTAACCAAGGCATTAATTAAAAAAACAATTATTTTTGTATGAAAGATAAAGTTTTAAAATGGCTTATAAAAATTAGGGATAAAGCCTTTGGTTTAAATAAAATTAATTATCAGTTTGAAGAAAAATTAATTATCAGAATTAGGGAATTAAAAGCTTTGGAGATTTTAAAACCTTATTTCCCCACAGGATTTCTTTTCGAAACTGATTATTCTTTACCTTTCCAACTAATTCAGCACATTTGCAATGATATTTTGATCTACAAGCCTAAGACTATTATAGAGTTTGGTTCAGGATTGTCAACTATTATTATTAGTAATTTTTTAAAAGAAGTTAATCTTAATGTTGAGTTTATAAGTGTTGACCAAGATAAGAATTGGCAAAATTTAATTAGTAGACATTGTAATTCTGTTTCATTTTTTTCTTTTGAAATAAGCGATAATAATCCATTTTCTAAAAATGGAGATGGTAAATGGTTTGATATCCCAAATAAATCAGAGTTGTTAAATAAGAATTATGATTTGGTAATAATTGATGGCCCAATTGGAAAAAAAAATAAATTCGCAAGATATGGTGCCATAAATTTCCTTAGAAATAAATTAACTAAAAGCAGTATTATATTTATAGATGATATTCATAGATTTGATGAGCAAATCTTAGCTAAGGATTTTGTAATAGAGTTCAATCTAAAGAAGATTGATATATATAAATATTCAAGATTATCCCACAACTACAACATAATAACCTCTCCATCTTAGTATTATAATAATTTATGTTTTAAATTTTTTAGCTATGAATTGTACTAGTCCTAAGGTTAGTCTAATTGTACCAACTTTTCAAAGGTCAAAATTGATTGGTGAAACTATTGATTCAATTATTAATCAGGAATTTGAAGATTGGGAATGTATCATTGTTGATGATAAATCTACAGATGCTACCTTAGAAATTGTAAAAAACTATATTGCTATAGATGAAAGGATTAAGTACTTTATTAGGCCAGATAATATTCAAAAAGGAAGTAATTCATGTAGAAATTTAGGTTTAAATTACTCAAAAGGAAGGTATATCAAATGGATCGACTCTGATGACTTAATTCTTTCAAACACTCTAAGTATACAGGTTAGCATTTTAGAAGAAAATTTGGATTTAAAAGTATGTCTAGGCTACGGACGTTTTTTCAATCATTTCACAAAAGAACTTGAAGAATTCTGGTCTAGGAAAACTAATTCTGAAAACCTTTTACTTGATTATTTATTACAAAACATTAAATGGCCAATTGGTGGCCCCATGTGGAGAAGAGATTTTTTTGAGAATGAACCATTCAATTTGGTAATTAAAAATGGGCAAGAATGGCTTTTTCATGGAGTATCAATTATGAAATTGAAAATCCATCAAATTTATAATTTTCAAGCAGCAATTTATTTGGCAAGAAGAGGTCATGCTAATATTTCAGGAAATATAAACTCTGATTATTATTATAATAGAGCAAAATCTAGATTGATTTTTTTGAAAATAGGTATTTTGAATAACAAGTTAAATTTTAAATTGATAAAGGTTTTAACTATTGAAATCTTAAAGTTTTTAGCTATATCCTTAAAATTAAAGATTAAATGAAATTTATGAATTCAAACATAGAAAAATACTTTACAGTCATTGTACCAGTTTTTAATGATACAGAAAGATTAAAAAAATGTTTGAAAAGTCTTAATAATCAAACCCTTGAGAAATCGCTTTTTAATATCATAGTTGTAAATAACAATGAAGAAGAATTTTTAGATTTAGATTTACAAGAATATAAAAATTTAAAAATTATTTATGAGCCCGAAAAGGGATCTTATGCCTCTAGGAATAAGGGAATCACTTTTTCAAAAACCGAAATTTTGGCCTTTACTGATTCTGACTGTTTACCTGATGAAAATTGGTTGATAAATGCAAAAAAATATTTTGATAATGACCTTAATAAAGAAATTGGTGTTTTAACTGGACCTGTTCCACTTTTCTTTAAGCAAGTTGGAAAGTTAACATCAGCAGAGCTTTATGAAAAATATACAGGTTTTGATTTTAAGTCCTATGCCAGTGAGGGTGCATGTGGTGCCGGTAATTGGTTTTCATACAAAGCTGTTTTGGAAGAATTCGGTGGATTTAATTCAAAGCTACGGTCTAATGGAGATACAGAATTATCAAAAAAAATCTCTAGAAAATATAGAATCATTTATGCAGAAGATATAATTGTTAGACATCCAGCAAGGGATTCAATTTCATCTGTAGTTTTTAAATATCAAAGGTTGATGGGAGGAGTATATCAAAGAAAATTTAAATCTAAGCCTTTAAGTTTTTTTGTCTATTTACTTAATTTTATATTGAGAAGGTTTAAATTTATGTCAAAAAAGATTTTTACAGTTAGCCTCAAAGACTCTTATGCGATAAATATGGTTTGTATTGCCATTATTTTTGGAGTTTCCTTAGAATATTTTAGATTGATATTTCATTTTGAACCTAAAAGATAAATTTTTCATGGATGAAATCCCAGTTTCAATTGTAATTCCTATATTTAATAATTCTTTTGAGTTGGAATTATGCATACAATCAGTTTTAAATCAATCTTACCATAATTGGGAATTGATTCTTGTAGATGATGGATCGAGTTTTGATTCTCTTGATTTTGTAAAAGGATTGATTAAAGATGAATATAAAATTAAATTGATATTTCGTAATAATAATCGGCCTAAAGGTGCAAATTCTTGTAGAAATATTGGGGTAGAAAATTCTAAAGGAAAATTTATAGCATTTTTGGATTCTGATGATATTTGGAAAAAGGATAGACTAAATATTGCCCTGAAATACATAATGAATTCAGGAGCTTTTGCATTGTATAGTAGCGGAATTGATAACTATGGAGACCAAATAAAATTTAGAAAATCTAAGCAAATAATGGAGTCTGATTCCGCTTTTGATTTTTTGCTTTTAAATGATACATATGCTCCAACTCCTAGTTTTATTATCCATAAAAGCGTTTTTAATTTGGTTAATTTTGATGAAAACCTAACTCGTCACCAAGATTTTGATTTTTTTATTAAAGTTCATAAAAAAGTAAAGTGGTTTTATCTGGATTCCTATGATTTGATTGTAAATAGAGTTAATTTCTCTACAAAAAAAATTGATTTTCAGGGTTGTGTTCAGTTTTATCAAAATCATTCATCGAAAAGTATTAATAAAGAATTGAGGGTTAATTATATATATCAAATATCTGAAATGTGTGTGAAAATGAACCCTTCAACTTCAGTATTAAATTTCTTTTATAAACAACTTAAAAAGGAAAATATTAAAATTTCAATTAGACAATTAGTCATTTATTATTTTCCATTTTTGTTTAATTATTTATATAGATTAAAAAAATATTATAAATGAATAATAAAAAGATACTTTATGTATTGGATACAATTTCAATTGGGGGTGCTGAATTAAGCGTTTTGGAATTGATTAAGAATATTCAAGAATTTGATATTATTGTTTGCGTTATATATAAAGCAAAGAATGAGCTGTTAATAGAGTTTAATCATTATGCTAAAAATTTAATTCTTTTTAATATCCCACATAGATTTGGTTTTTTTTCTGCTTCAATTAAGTTAAAAAGAGTTATTCAGCAAGAAAGGCCTATTTTGGTTCATGCTAATCACTTTAGATCCGAGATTATTGCAAGAATTGTTGTTCCTTCATTTAAGATACCCTTGGTTTGTACTTTAATTAGTGATTCTCACTCCAAAGATAGATATAATTTACTAAGTAAGAAAGAAGTAATTAAGCTTGAATTTTATCGATTTATAAATAAAGTAACCGCAAATAGAGCAAATTTATTTTTATCAGTTTCAAATGCAATTGTTATACCTAACATGAAGTATTTAGGTATTCCAAAAGGCAAAATAAAAGTCATCCCCAATGGTAGAGATGTTTGTAAATATAATAATGCTGTTCCAATTGAAAGAACCAGTTTAAATTTAAGTTCTGAAGATATATTAATTGTATCCAATTCAAGGGTTATTAGATCAAAAGGATTTGATGAAATTTTCATGGCATTTAATGTTTTACTACAAAACTTTAGAAATATAAAATTGATAATAGTTGGAGATGGTTTCGATATGAGTTATTATAAATCAATTTGCAACAAATTAAAGATAGAAGAAAGTGTTACTTTTTTAGGAAGGAGAAAGGATATTCCCGAAATTTTGAAGGCTTGTGATATTTTTTGGTTTGCATCGCATTATGAAGGTTCTCCTGGTGTTGTTATTGAAGGGATGTTATCCAAAATTCCAATCATTGCATCTGATATTAACCCTAATATTGAAAACCTAGTGCATAAAAATAATTCGCTTTTATTCAAAATGGGTGATTATTTGGATTTAGCATCTCAAACAAGGTTTTTACTAGAAAATTGGTCTTTGAAATCAAAATTAACTTCCAATGCCTATGATCTCGCAAAACAAAAATTTGATATAAGGACTATTGCTAGAAATCATGAAATCGAATACAAGGCCTTAATCGAAAGTTATTTAAATTTAAAGACCTTCTAGATTTGAAAATTGTCAGAATTGTCCCATTGCTGGATTTTGGAGGGGTAGAGCAAAGGATCAAACATACTGTATTAGGATTTGATACTTATTCTTATGACCTTTTAGAAATTGTTGTCTTAGGAGGTGAAGGGAAAATTTCCCAAGAACTTCATTTAATGGGCACTCATCCAATTCATTTTCACCAAAATTTCAAAATCCCCAACCTTAGGTTAATTTATATGTTGTTTCAATTTCTTAAAAATATTCAACCTGATGTTGTCCATACTTCGGCTTCCGAGGCCAATTTTCATGGATTGATTGCAGCAAAAATGGCTGGTGTACCTGTAAGAATAGGAGAGGAGATAGGTTTTCCCAATCATGATTTTAAGTGGAGGTTTGTATTCAAATGGGTGTATAAATCTGCGACTAAGGTTATAGCTATTTCACAATCGGTCAAGGATAGAATTGTGGAGTTAGGAGAAGTTGAAGAGGAGAAAGTGGAGGTGGTGTATAATCCGGTTGATTTAGGAATTAGGGAAAAGGAAAAAGGTGAAAGTGGGACTCTTTTTTGCACCCAGAGTGGTGCAAACATCGCTATAAGTGACGTATATAACAAGCATGGAGAAGGAGAAAAGCCATTTGTGTTTGTTACGACATGTAGATTGGTGGCAGTAAAGAATTTGGATACTTTGATAAAAGTGTTTTTTGAGCTTGTGAAAGAGAATCAAGAAAAGTATTTAAAATTATGGATATTGGGGGATGGACCTGATAAGGTGAATTTAGAGGCTTTGGTAAAAAAAATTGGGATTCAAGAAAGTGTAGTTTTTTATGGGTTTCAAGAAGATGTAAATCCGTTTTTAAAAAATTCAGATGCCTTTGTTTTACCTTCTTTTTCCGAGGGTTTTTCAATTTCCTTAGTGGAGGCTATGCTTTGTGAATTGCCTTGTATTGTTACTAATCAGGGTGGGCCTAGCGAAATTGTGGAGGATGGTAAAACAGGTTTTTTAATAAATCCTCGTCAGGCTTCTGATTTAAAATGTAAAATGCTAAAGGTTTTGAAATTGTCTAATGAACAAAGGCAATTAATTGGAAGGATGGCTCAAGAGGCTGGGAAGAAATATTCTGTATGGAATTATGTGAAGAAGTTGTTGGAGGTGTATTCTACCCCCTAAATCAGGCTCTCTGCTAGGCTTAAATGTTTTTGAAGACGATTAGAGATTTTAAAGAGTAAATTTCAACTGAAACCATTCCCTCTTCCCAATAAGGGGTCAGGGATAGGAGAAAAAATATGCAAAAAATCCGCCTATTACATTGTATAGAAACCATTTCTTCAGGCGGGGTGGAGAAAATCAGGTTGACCTTTGCTAAAGGGTTGGATTTTGATCAGTTTGAATTAAAAATTATTTGCACAAAAGCCGTTGGGCCGATCAAAGAACAGTTAAAAAGCTTAGGTGTAGAGATTATTGAAGTGGGGACATTTAAAAGCCCATTTGAGTGGAGAAAGTATAAAAAGGTTTTAGAAATAATCCGCAATTATCAACCTCATATCATTCATGGAGCTGTATTTGAGGGAATGAGTATGGCTACAGTAGGTGGATATATCGGTAACGTTCCTGTGGTCATTCTCGAGGAGACGTCTTTTCCTTCAACCCGATCAAAAAAAGCGCTTTTATTGCAAAGGATATACTCCAATTTTGCTGATAAGGTGATAGGGATAGCCCCTTCTGTTGTTCAGTTTTTAAAGGAAAAGGTAAAGGTTTCATCTTCAAAGGTTATTTTGATAAATAATGGAGTAGATTTTCCGGAAACTTGTTCGGAAGTTGAGATTCAAAGTTTAAAAAAATGTTTAGGAATTGAAAAGGATGATTTGGTTATCGGGTCTGTTGGAAGGGTACACGATAGGGTGAAAAGATTTTCAGATATTTTGAAGGCAATAAAGCTGTTGGATAATCCTAAAACTAAATTTTTATTGGTTGGACAAGGTCCGGATTTAAGTGAGTTAACGGAATTAGCTATACATCTTGGATTTCAAGATCAGTTTATTCCAGTAGGTTTTCAGGAAAAACCTGATCCATTTTACGAGTTAATGGATGTATTTTGTTTGTCCTCTGCTCATGAAGGGTTTGGTCTTGTTGCTGCTGAGGCCATGTTGCACAAACTTCCAGTTATTGCCACTCAAGTAGGAGGATTACAGGATATTGTGGTGGATAATGAAACCGGTTTTTTAGTTCCTCCTTATGTTCCAGGTCAAATAGCCGAAAAAATAGGGATCTTGATCGATAATCCTCAATTGAGAAAATTTTTTGGGGAAAAGGGATGTGAAAGGGCTTTGAAGCATTATACTGCTGATCGATACTGCCAAGTAGTGGAAAATTTGTACTTACAACTCTTAAAAGGAAAGGGTTTAATTACCTGAAAACCATCTAAATCTTGAAATATAAAAGAGTTTTGTTTGTGAGTTGGGATGGACCGGAAGTGACCTATGTGGAAAATTTGTTCACCCCTATTTTTTTAAAGCTTCAGGAAAATCACGGCTACGAATTTCATGTAATCCAATTTACCTCAGCGAACAAAGAAATAATCAAACAAAGAAAAAAAGATTTAGAATCAAGAGGGATTTATTTTCTAGGAATTCCCACATTCAAAAGATCAGCTTTATTGGGGATGTTAAAGGTTAAGTTCCTGGATATTTATCAGGTAAAAAAATATGCGGAGAACCACGGCATTGAAGTCCTGATGCCTAGGGCAGTCAATGCCTATTTTATTATGAAGGCATTATTTAAAAATAATAAATACCGATTGGTTTGGGATGCTGATGGTTTTCCTTTAGAAGAAAGGGTTGATTTTGCAGGCCTATCAAAGGATAGTATACGGTACAAGTTTTTTAAAAAAATGGAGCATCAGGCCTACTATCATGCAGCTTCACTGATCTGCAGGACACAAAAAGCCAAGGAGGTTATTACTGAAAATGCAGGTGAAGGGTTTGATAGTGATAAAGTATTTGTGGTTCCTAATGGGACTTTTGTCCTCAATGAGAGTCCTCCTTCCGTGGTCAAACCAAAACATCTCACATTAATCTATGCTGGTTCATTGGGTCCACAATATATGTTGCCGGAAATGTTGGAAACCTTCCAATTCACCAAAAGAACATTTACTGATGCCCGGTTTAAAATCCTTACTTTTCATATTGAGCAAGCCCAGGATTACATTCAGCAGCATTTTCCACATTTGTTATCAGGTGTTGAAATTAAATCTGTTACCGCAGAGAAAGTTAAGGAGGAGTTGGGGAAAGCACATATTGGCATTTCTTTTAGAAAACCAAGTTTTTCCATGCAGGGTGTTGCCCCGATTAAAGTGGTGGAATACCTGAGTGCAGGATTACCTGTGATCTATAATTCGGGGATAGGGGATATGGATGATCAATTATATGGGCAGGGATTCGCTTTTTGCTTGGACCCAAAGAAAGATATTTATCCCTCAAATCTATCCTTTTGGATAAAAGAACAAATGGAGCAGAATTCTAGTACAACAGTGATCCAATTTGCCGCTGAGCATTTTTCTTTGAAGGAATCCGCCTCCTTATACCATCAAGCTTTACAATATGGAGAAGGATAAAGAGGAAGTGTATGTTTTTGATGTGTGCGGTACCCTGTACCACGCCAATACTACATATGAATTTTTGAAATATTATTTTATAGAAAGAGATAAATGCAAATATAATTTTATCAGACTTTCGTTATCTTTGCCAGGAAGGCTAATGACTGTGGTTTTAACCAAGTTGGGAATCAAAACTGGAATAAGAACTTTTTTGATTGGATTGCTGAAGAATGAAAAGTCGCATGAGGTTGAAGAATATGCTAAGCACTTTGTATCTGATTATTTGAGTTCAAAAAGGTTGTTAAAAACCCAAATGATACTAAAGTCAGCTCAAGAACAGAATAGGAGGGTAGTTTTGGTAAGTGCTTCCCTGGATCCAGTTATCAAAGCCATTGCTGATGAATTGCAGGTGAAGGAATATTTTGCATCAACATTGGAAAGATCAGAGGAAGGTGTTTATTCCGGTAAATTGGTCCAAGACCTAAAGGGGCAAAAATTAACAATGATAGAAAGAAATTTTAATGTTCAGGAAGGTGAATTTTTTGTGTAC
Source organism: Pleomorphovibrio marinus (assembly GCF_003347495.1). GTDB lineage: Bacteria > Bacteroidota > Bacteroidia > Cytophagales > Cyclobacteriaceae > Pleomorphovibrio > Pleomorphovibrio marinus. Next base: position 228,826 of record NZ_QCXY01000004.1, on the reverse strand, counting down.
ACCGATAATTTGGATGATATTTCATTGATTGGGATTGCTGAAAAAGCGTTGGTCCTTTCCAAAAAACGAAATTTGAAAAAATGGGAAAGCTTATTGGCATCCCATCAACATGTCGATATTTTCCATGTGTAAGTTTGTCATTCCATTTTATTACCTGACCTATTCCCGGTTAAAAAGCATCCCTGAAAAGTTATCTCTGATCTGGATTTACCCTCTTTTTTTGGTGGTTTTTCTTTTTGGCTTTTATCAGGTAGATACTATGCCTCACCTTTTTCTCATTCTTTTGGCATTTGTCGCTTGGATGAGTATGTATGAGATTGGGTATTTGGAGAATGATGCTATGACCATCAAAAAGGAATCTAACCCAAATCTGAGGATTCCCTTGCAGGATATAAATTTTATTGAGATAAATTTTGGTAAAATTGTCTTGATTAGACTTCTAATTTTTATGGGTTCTACAAGTATTTTCTTTTTTTTTAATGTATGGAGCACCAAACAAATTATATGGTTTGTACTAATAGTCCTCTTAGTTAGGCTATTTTTCTACAAGCATAATCGAATCAGGTCTAGGTGGAATATCCTTTCCTATTTCTTTTTATGTGTTTGTAAGTATTGGGTTTTTCCTATCATTTATCTGGGATTCGAGTATGGATTAGAGCCATATTGGATAATTTTAATTTGCTTTCCAATACTTAGGACAATTGAGCATGCGGTAAAACCAAAATATAAAATTCAATGGTTGAAAAAATGGGTTGGATCTTTGGATAATTTTCGAGTGAAATATTATGCTATATTTCTCGTAATGGCCTCATTATATTCATTTGGGTTTAGTATGACTCCAATTTTTTTTTATTCCATTGCATATTATTTTTTATTTAGAACGGGAGTTTGGTTTTTAATTAGGAGTGGTAGATTTTCTCGTGAAAGTTTAACTTAATTAGTTATGGTGGATATTTTTTTTGGTGTAATTTTATATGTGATCAATATGATCTTGATTTCTGAATTTGTCCGACCACGTACGAATTCAAGAGGATTGAATTTTTCAATCTTGTTAGTGCACTATCATATAATAATTGGGTTCTATTATGGATGGTTTGCTTTTGGGACTGATACTAGTTTTTATTGGAACTTAGGTGACAAGTTTAGACATTTTAATTTTGAATCTTGGTGGGATGCCTATGGCACCCATAATTATTTTGTGTTTTTTGTCAATTACCCCTTTTCCAGAATATTGGGTTTGGATTTTTGGACGGGTACTTTTTTATATGCCAGTGTTTCCTCTTGGGCTTTTATCTTATTGTTTTTGGCAGGACAGGATTTGTTTAAAGCCAACAAAATTAGTCTTTATGGATTTAATATTTGGCCATCTATCCTTTTATTGCCAAGCCTACACTTTTGGTCCTCTGGGATCGGGAAAGATTCCCTAGTATTTTTATTTATGTCCATGTTTTTTTACGGAATTCGAGATATGAGAAAGTACCTTTATTTGATAGGAATAAGTGTTGTTTGTCTATACCATGTCCGCCCCCATATGGCGTTCATTGTATTATTGTCTACTGCATTTATGTTAATCATAGACGGGAAGCTTCATTTCTCTTATAAATTGGTCTTTTTTGTCATTGCTGTCTTTGGCTTTGTTAGGATTTATGATGAGGTGCTGGCCTTTTTGAAAATGGACGAGCTTACAGGTGAGAATATTGAAAACCTATTTTCAACGTCCTCAGTAAATTTAAGCTATGGTAAATCCCATATTGACATGTCCGGCTATCCATATCCGCTAAAGCTCTTCACGTATTGGTATCGCCCCTTGTTTTTTGACGCTCATAACATCTCCAGCTTTATTAATTCTATAGAAAACTTTATTGCCTTAATTCTTACCATTGCTGTTTTTACCAAAGTAAACCCTGTTAGGGGGTATAAAGATTCTCCCAATGCCATAAAAATCATGCTTTTGACATTTTTATTGGCTTCTATCGCCTTTGCGGGTGCTTTAAGTAATTTTGGTATTATCGTAAGGATGAAAAATATGACTTTCGTTTATTTTATTCTATTTTTGGTTTATATTTATGATAATTTTTTATATGAAGCTAAGCTAAAAAAGTATAAAAGATACTTATACTGGAAAAAAAATCAATTGGTGTGATTGATTTTTTTACTGTAATATTTATTTTATTTTTATATTTGTTATATTTATACATCCACTATAAAAAATCAAATGGGTACGTAAAGTACCTTCGGATTATTTTTTTATTAGCAGCATATCACCTTATTTTTTCTTTATTTTACCACTCTTACATCCTCACCCATGGCGGGGACTCCCTTGGTTTTTGGGAGCTTTCCATTTCCAATTACCGTACCGCGGAGCGGTGGATGGACTATTTTGAATATGGGAATTTTTTTATGCAATGGCTAAACTATGTCCCTTTTAAAATACTGGGTATGTCCTATTTTGCTGGAAACCTGCTGTACGGTTTCTTGGGTTTCTTGGCTTTTGCGGAGCTTTTCAGATTGGGGTATCACTACTGGGGATTGAGTAAGGAGTGGGCATGGGAAAATAGTTGGGTGCTATTACTGTTTCTACCCAACCTTCACTTTTGGACCGCTGGGGTAGGGAAGGAGACCCTCTTGTGGCTGGGGTTGGTCCTGTGCCTGAGGTGGTGTTCCTTTCCCCAAAAATACTGGTACTTGGCTCTATTTGGCATCTTCCTATCGTTTATGGTTAGGCCTATCCATGGCGCGTTGTTAGTGGGGGTATTTGCAGTTTGGATGGTCTTTGGGTCAGGGATTGCGAGTAAGAAATACAAGTGGGTGGGCCTCGGTGTTTTGCTGCTCGGCTCAGTGGTCTCCTTAAAGGTGCTGCTTAGGCAGACCCACCTCACTGAATTAAACTTTTCTAGTATCTTGGCCTTTTTCTCCTCCCAGCAAAAGTTCCTGGAAGGCTTTGGGGCCGACTCCTACTTGGAAATGGCTGAAATGAATTTCCTGGAGCGGTTTTGGGCAGTCTTGTTTCGCCCCCTTCCCTGGGAGGCAGTTGGTTTTTGGCAATGGGCAGCGGCATTGGAGAATTCCATTTTTCTGGTATTGGTAATTACTGCCTTATGGTTTCTCCTTATTAAAGGGAAAAGACCAAAATTGCCCGCATTTCTTTATGCCGGATTGGCACTTACTGTAATGATGATGGCTATCTATGCCATGACTTTAAATAATTTTGGTATTTTTATGCGTATGAAAAGCATCTTTGTAGTGTTTTTCTATTTTGGTGCCTGGAAAGTGATTATGGATAAAAGTGGGAAGCAAAATTCTTCCTTTTCACCAAAGGGTATTTTTGTAGCAAACCTTTAGTAAAATTGAGCAGTTCCTATTTTGTGGTTTCCCTGGACTTTGAGCTTCACTGGGGCAGGTTTGATAAGACTTCTCCTATGGGGAGTGAAGCCTATTATCAGATGACCAGGGAAGCAGTTCCCCAGCTGTTGAGGATTTTCGAAAAATATGACATTGCCGTAACCTGGGCTACGGTGGGTATGCTCTTGGCCCGTGACAGGGAAGATTGGCACCGATATGCGCCCCTGTTGCAGGCAAACTACCATCAGCCTAAATACTCTGCCTATCGCTGGTTTGAAAACCAGGAGGTAAGCGGGGATTTGGTTTTTGCCCCTGACTTGGTAGCGGAAGTGCTGAATTTCCCCAAGCAGGAACTCGGTTGCCATACCTATTCCCATTTTTATACCCAGGAAAAGGGGCAGTGTACAGACAGCTTTCGGGAGGATCTGAAAACGGCCAAAAATATCGTGAAGGAAAAACTGGGAGTGGACATGAGTTCATTGGTTTTTCCAAGGAACCAGTATGATGAAAATGCCATAGCCATTGCGGCAAAAGAAGGTTTTACTGCCGTGCGCACCAATCCGGAAGATTGGTATTGGAAAAAACCGCAGGAAGCAGATTTATTGAAAAGGGTTTTTCGAAGTGCAGATAGCCTGATTCCCCTAGGAAAGAGAAGTTCCTTTCCCCTTGCTTCCATAGCACCCAAAACCGAAAACCAGCCCTGTAGAATTCCTGCCTCCCGATTTTTCCGTCCCTATCAGCATTATTCCCCTAAAATGAACCAGTTGAAGCTCAATAGGATCAAGGAGGAAATGTCCAAGGCGGCCGTGAAGAGCGAAGTGTATCACCTGTGGTGGCACCCGCACAACCACGGTTATTACCTGGAGGAGTCCCTAGGTGAATTGGAGCAGATTTTGACTCACTTCCAGTTCCTTCATCGGGAAAGAGGAATGGAATCCCGCAGCATGCGAGGACTGGTAGAGGAATTTTCGGAAAGGCAATAGCAGTTACTTCCTGCGTTTGGCTGGACACTTTCGCAGTCTGAACAAAAGTATAAATCGAAAGTTGTTAGCAGATGGATTATCCTAGAATGACAAACCTTTATTTCAGTATCAACAGTACAAAAATTGGTGGATCGGAAAAAAGGTCGATGCGAATAGCTGAAGCATTGGCTCTTGGTTCTAATAATTTGAAGATCCATTTTGTTCTCCCAAATATGCTGTTGGAGGTCATGGAGGCCGATGAAGAGCTACGTCGGATTTTGGAGGAATCTTCCATAGACTTTCTTGTGTATGACCAAGGGGAGGAACTGACTACCAAACGAAACAATGGTCGGCTGATGTGGCTTTATAAAAACAAGAAATATTTTCCTTCTTTTATTTTAAAGGCCTTAATTAAACGCTATTCGGAAAGTTTCTACAATTTTATGCGTAGTAAGTTGAATGAAGGGGATATTTACCATCATATTTTTGGCTTAACTGGATTAGCCTGCAGTTTGCGCCTGAAGCACAAAGAGGTCCAAAGGATTTGCGAACTCACCAGCCCCGTGTATGGCCCTGTGGTTTGTCATTACTGGAAATTATTTGGAGGGGTCAGGAATAAGAAATTAAAGTTATTGGCAGTAAGTGAGGTAATAAGTGGGCAGGTAGAGAAGTACGTGGCTACTAATAGTGCTTTTGCCACTTGGATGAGACAACATCTTAGCATCTACCCAATCCCGTTTTTGAAAGACGCCCCAATTCTGGACTTTAGGGAGAAGGAAAACCTGATGGTGTTTGCCTCCAATTTCTTTGACCGGAAAAACCCCGTGCTTTTTGCTAATGCCATTGCCGCATTATTTAAAGAAGGCAAATTACAGGGTTGGAAAGTCTTTATCAGGGGGAAAGGGCCTTTGGAGCCTATGGTCCGGAAGGCCCTTAAAGCAGAAATTGACAAAGGCAGGGTAGAGGTTGGGTTTTCCTCCAAACTGGAAAAGGAGTTTGAGAGATCCAAAATATATGTTTCCATCATAAGTACAGGAAACTATCCTTCCCAAAGTGCCTTTGAGGCCTATGCCCGGGGGAATATCCTGCTGCTAAGTGACAGGGGCAATTCCAGGGATAAATTTACCCATCCAGCGTTTCAGTTTGTGGACCTTGGCCTGGAGGAAGTTAAGCAGGGGATAGTAACTTGTGTGGAAAAGGCAGAAGTACAGGGTTTTCCGGAAATCAGTAAGTCTATCCAAAGCCATTACCGCGAAAACTACGACAGCAGAAAAGTGTTGGAATGGCTTAGAAAGGTACATTCCAATTATTGAAGAGTCCAATTGCCTTTTTGGGACTTTTTATACCTTCCTTAGACATGGTAAAGAAAAAAAAGAGCTTGATTCTGAGTAGGATAAAATTTTGTCTATATTTTTTTAGGGATGCGTTTTGCTTAGCAAAATAAAGCCATTACCTTTGCATCACCATAAACGATAAACGAATCGTAAAACAGCGGAATAAAGTATTGGGAATAACCTAGGAGCTAATTCGCCTCCTTGTTTTTGAGGTTTATCTTGACACCTTAAGCTGTAAATGGTTATAGACTGTAATTAGAAAATATGGTTACGGTTCTTATAAAGCAAAAATATTTGGAGTGGTAGTTCAGCTGGTTAGAATGCCTGTCCCGAGGTGTCGGGAAGGTCGCTGGTTTGAACATTGAAATATTAAAACATTGGAGTGGTAGTTCAGCTGGTTAGAATGCCTGCCTGTCACGCAGGAGGTCGCGGGTTCGAGTCCCGTCCATTCCGCAATGCGAAACCCTAACAACTTGAGTTTGTTAGGGTTTTTGTTTTTAATAGTGGGGCTACTTGTGGGGCAGAAAGTTTTGTTTTTTATCACCAATGGTTTCCGGTTGCTGAATTTACAAGCTCACATAAGCGCTTCTATTCTTTCTTAACCCAATCCATAAGTGGTGCAAGCACCTTTGGCCTCTCCGGGATATTTTTTGCATTGGAATTTAGTTCAACCTTAGGTACATTTAGTGCCAAGCGATTTATAACATGAGGAGCCTCCGAAATAAATTCGGGGTTCCGTGGGAACATTGGGGGGGAATTCCCTTGCTTGCCCTGAGGATTCAGGCAGTGGCCCGATTATCTGCAATGAATTGTCATAGCTTAACTCCAACTAGTAAAGTCAAAGAAATGTGTATAAAAAAGACAAGTCCTAATGCATTGGCCAATTTTAGCATCAATATAAAATTTAAACTAGCATTTCTTTGGACTGCATTGATGTTTCTGTACATATATGCCGACTATTTTCGGCTAATGACCCCTATGAAATTGGAGAAAATGATGAATCTTCAAACTCCAATGGGACCAACATCACCTGGGATTTTGGTGATTTTTTCTGTAATTTTAATTATTCCCACCTTGATGATAATTCTTTCCATTTTTCTAAAACCACACGTCAATAAGTGGTTGAATATCGTTATTGCATTCATTTATGCCAGTATTTCCATACTAATTATAATTTCTAGTATCGAAGATGAATGGCAGACATTCTTTGTTATTTTCAACTTCGTAGAAATTTTGGTTTTTGCAATAATCATATCACAGGCATTGAAATGGCCGAGAGAGGGATATTCATAAAAAGCATATGTGTGGATGGCCGCAGGCCATAAAGCCAGTGGAGCACCCCTCACGCCATATTTCCTGATTACAATAAGATACCTTCATCTGGACATTTGATTTTCCTTCACTAAGAAGGATTCGAATTATTTTTTTTATAATAAACAGGTTTCAATAATTGGGTTTTCCTTTCCATTATGCCCGAAAATGGGCATAACCTGTTCGAAATTTTTTAATTTCTTTTTACTTAAGGGGAGCCCAATCCCGGCACTAGTGTTATGTTAACCATGCTATGGACAAATATCTCCCGAGGGTTTCGCGGATATTCGCGGATGAGCTTCACAGTACACAGGTTACTATGCAGGAATCCTACCGTCAACTTATTCCTAACGTTACACTAGTTATTCATTAAAATGCAGTTCTTACTGTTAGCAACAAGATTTTTTATAAATTGCATCTATACTATTTAAACATTTCAGAATAGGGAATATAAACAATCAAGGAGTTTAAGCCTTTTTGGTTTTTTCTTGATGCCTTAAAATCCCTAATTCTTTAGACAGTTTGACCAATGGCAGAATTGATTGACGCTTTCGGTGAGTATAAGGAATTTTATCGAGATTTATACTTCACTGTTTGTTTTGACAGAATAGCTTCAACGCTTCGCTTCGATACTCCCTTAAAAGAGAACAAGGAAAATATGGAAGCAGTGCTTGAAGCCATAGATTTCCAATCGTCGGAATTTGAGGTAGTTTATAAGGAATGGTGCCTGGAAAATGCCAAAAATGAAGACTTGGCCAAAGATTATCCCTACCAATATCTTTTAAAAAGCAACTCCAAAAAACTGGTTGTTTGGTTGTCATTACACAGTGAAGAGCTTTCGGTGGAATATTTATATGATTGTGCGGATTTGGAACTTGAGCAATGGGCGATTTCAGACATCTGCAGGTTAAGAACAATTTTCGGGCGAAATAAGTCACCTGTATTTTATGTGTTGTCCAGAAATGGAAATGGTTTCTATACTAAAGAGGTAATTACAGAAAAATTTGAATCTGATATTGAGAAAATGTACAATGATGACTTTGTCGAAGTCAATGGTATTATTGAAGAATGCTTGTCCCTGGAGAAAGCAGGTTTGATTTTGCTGCATGGCACCTCTGGCACTGGTAAGACCTCCTACATAAAGCACCTTATTAACAGGCATGCTGATAAGAGTTTTATTTTTATCCAAAATGAATTTGTGAATTCCCTGCTTCAGCCGGATTTCATCTCCTTTTTGCTCAGACACCAAAACTCCATCTTGATTATTGAGGACGCAGAAAAGGTGTTGACCAGCAGGGAACACGTAAATGAAAACTCTGTGGTTTCTACCATCCTGCAGCTTACAGACGGGCTTTTCAGTGATTATTTGAACATCAAGATAATATGTACCTTCAATACCAGTATGGATAAAATCGACAAAGCCCTCTTAAGAAAGGGTCGAATGATTGCATACTACGAGTTCCGGCCATTAAATTCGGCCAAAGCAAATGAACTGCTAAATTCGACTAACCATGAATCTACTCACGAGGATATGACCTTAGCAGATATTTTTAACTATCGCAATAAGCATTTCAATCAGGCCAAACCCGGGAAAATTGGCTTTTAGTGATAATCCTTCTCGGTACAATACCCTTTCCGTGCAGGCACGCTACCTAACATCCAATAGGTTGCAAAGGTGGCCTTCAGGATGTTTAGAGTTGGAAATCTTCCGTAAAAGTTATATTAACGCCCATTCCAATCCGTTAGCCAATTTTAAACCTGAAGGTTTTGAGAGGGAGTTAATTGCTTGATCCTATCTTACTTCTCCACCACCTTAATCATCGTCCCTCCATTTAAAGATGCGTCCAAAGCCATGCCGTTAAGGATGGCCAATTCTTCTAGCCGGTCATCAGGGATATTATAAGCCTTTAATGCCTGTTGGAGGGTCATGTTTTTTGACAATGTTTTGATTCTTACCCGTTCCGGCTTTCGGTTAAGTTTATCCGTATCTTTCAGCTCCTTGAAGTTCTGCATGGTATTTAGGAATCTCGGATGGTAGTTTTCAAAATTTGAGCTTTTGGAAATCCCCATTATACGATAGAAATATTCTCCTTGCTGGATAAAATAAGCCTGAAGCCGTATGGTCGCATTATCCTGTTTTTGTTCTGCCACCAAGCTGAGAGCTTTCAACCCATGGTTAGTTTCTTCCTTTGTAGAGATCAAATCCAGCTGATTCTGTTCAATAAATTTGTTGGCGATTTCTTTTAGGGAATTTCCCTGTGCCAGTGTCAACATCATCACGGCTTCACCGTTTTTTGGTGCCATTTGTACCTGTTGTGGGGTGTTTTGGTAGTTCCAGTCAGCAGGAATGGGAAACTGAAACTTCAACTCCGGATGGAAAAATGTGCTGTTTTCCACAAATCCCTGCTTTGGGTCTTCCCCATAGGTCAATCCATCAATTATTTTAAGGTAACTTTCACGGTTTACCGCAAATTCTCCCTCATTCAGTTTTTCCTGCCATTCTTTTGCCAATTGTGCGACGGTCACATTTCTGTCTGCAGGGGAGGGGTGAGTAGAGAGGAATTCAGGAAGAGGACTGCCTCCCCCTTTTTCCTCCTGTCTTTCCAAGGTCCTGAAAAACCCGGCCATTTCTGCTGCATCGTAACCAATACGGGTTGAATATTCCACCCCTAATTTATCGGACTGTCTTTCAGCACCCCTGCCAAAACTGAGCATGGCAAGCTGTACACCCTGGGATAAGGGTTCCATAAATTGTGAAAGTTCCGGGATTAACACCACCCCAGCAATCATACCCAGCTGACCCAGCATGGCATTACGCTGCTGTATCACAGAATGCCGGGCCGTCACGTGGCCAATTTCATGACCCAAGACCCCTGCGAATTCTGCTTCATTGTTAAAATGTGCCATGATACCCCTGGTAAAATATACAAACCCTCCGGGAACGGCAAAAGCGTTGATCACCGGGGAATCGACAATTTTGAACTCATAATCCAGTTTCGGTCGGTGAGAAACAGCTGCCATCTCTTTCCCCTTTTCAGTGATAAATTCCTGAAGTTCCGGATTCTCATAGCGTCCAAAAAAAGCAATGATTTCCGGATCTGCCTGTTGACCCATCCTAATTTCCTGCTTTTCGGACATCAATACCAACTGTCTTTTACCTGTCACCGGGTTTCTTGCGCAGCCCGTCAGGAAGGCCATCCCGATGACCACTAACAGGGGATAATGATATAAGTATTTTATCATGATAGATTTTACAAGTAAACAAGACCCAGGTTTCCCCGATATTGAATAAGTTAAATGAGGAGACTAAAAACTTAAGATTACGGTTGGTATACTGTATACAGGGAAACTGGTTTACGGATAAGGAAGAATAAATGACTTCAAATTAAAATGGTCAATATTTTTCCTCTTCTGCTCATGTAACTCCAAATATTCCCAATAGTATATTATTCTGCTGGGGTACTGGGGGTTGTTGTTGGCTCTGCCTCCTTCGCAAGAATATCATAATCCCCTCGCAAGGCCATTAGAGATTGCCTTTCTTCTTCAATTTCCTGCTTGCGTCTAAATCCAAATAACCTGAAAACCGAAGCGGGAGCACACCATCCCTCAAAGCCATGCTGCAGGAGGAATCCGGCTACTGCTGTAGGAAGAATGTACCATTTTTTATTAGAGGCAGCCCCTAGAATCATTCCGCTCAAAATGGCGGCTGAGGCATTTACCGCCAAAACTTTCTCCAGATTCCATTCCTTTTCCAATTCCTCAAGCCTTAGGTTTACTTTTGAAGAGAGGTTCCCATATTCACTTAGGATTTTTTGGGTTCTTTTGTTGACGTTCTTGCTTACTTTGGTGGAAGGGAGGTCTTTTAAGTTTCCCAGTTCATTCTTTTCCGTATTTTCCATGAGCTATTTTATTTTTTTTTGAAATAATTTGCCCTAATCGGATATCCGATTAAGGTATAACTCTTATTCTCATTCAAATTCTGTGCCTCTTCAAAAACAGTTCATGAGGAGTGTTGCTTCCCATATTTTTCCTCCAAATAGTGTATGGTCGTTTGCACTAGTAGACCCAGTTTTTGAATATCTATATCCTCCAATTTTTTGATATAGATACATGCTTTACCCATTTTGAATTTCCCCAAATTCTCAACAAGATGGAAGTGTTCCTCCAATCCCGTAAAAACATACAAAGATATGGCCGATTTGCGTGGAGAGAAGCCAACCAAAGGTGCATCTCCTTCATGGCCACTCGCATACTTGTAATGGTAGTGTCCAAATCCAATAATACTTTCCCCCCACATTTTGGGTTCCTGCCCTGTAAGCTTAGTGAATAGGGAGAGGAGTTCCAGGCTGTCATTTCTCTTTTTTTCCGAATCCACAAATTCTTTGATGAATTCATGCACATCTCTTTCGGTGGGTTTGGTTTTGTTTGTAGCCATTTTCTTAAAAAAGTTGATATCTGATCAATTTAGGATTTTTCGTTATCATTTCAATCATTACGAAGATATTTACTCCTGCTGGAAGGATTTTCCTATTCCAAAGAGCTGCATCCTGGTGCTTTTATGGTCAAATTCTAGTTTAATATTTATTCTTACTACATGGTTTTTGTCATAGGGGCGTTAGGGCGGCCCTGCGCATGATTTTACGTTTAATTTGAATTATCATTGCCTTAAATAATGATTAAATATTATATTTTTATTATTTAATTTTAAAAATTGATACTATGGAATAATTTTTGTCAATTTAGGAAAAGTATCTGATTATTATGTTTCCTAAAATAGGAGTAGTCAGCAAGCTAAAATCATTAATTACTAAACCAAACTATTATGAATGATCAAAAGAATGAAGGAAAAGTTGCAAAAGAAATTGAAAACAAGACAGCAGTAATTCCGTCTGACGTCTTTCTTTGGACGTCTATAGCCTCGATGGGTGTTTCTTTAACGCTTAAGCTGTTTGGAAAGGATAAATTGGCACTGTTCGTCGGACAGTGGTCATCTCCCTTTTTGTTGATGGGCGTTTACAATAAAATTGTAAAAACAGAAGGATCGGATTAAACTGACCTTTGTCAATTCTCTCCGTAAGCGTCATGGCCAAATTACTCCGCTAATATTTTCCCCTACATTCGGAGTTCTGGGTTGTGGCCTTACGGTAGTTTTCTGAAGTAAGGATTTTTATTATCCATTACAACGATTACCAACAAGTCAACTACTAATCCAACAAAAAAACCACAGGAGAAATATGAAACGCCCCCATATCCTGAACCACTATTAATCCATTAAAGGTAAAGTAATGCCCATGGTATAATTTATTGTAGTGGGGTTATGGACAGTATTAGAAGAGGAGGCTAAGCAACGAATGGTTCAGCATCATATAAAAAAAGAAAGCAAAAAATAATATTACTCCGAGGAATGATGTATCAAAAAACCGAAAGCAGCAATGTAATGGCGATAAGAAGGGTTATAGGTTCGTATCCCCAGACCATTATTATTCCCGGGCCAATCCTTCTGGTAAGTGGAGCTGTTCATGGTAACGAACCCAGTGGCCCACAGGCGATAAGAAGGGTTATGGATAAACTTGAAGTGTTAAAGCCGACGATAAAAGGGAAAATCCTCGGTGTAATAGGCAACCTAAAGGCCTTAATTGATGGCAAGAGGCTTATCGACCGGGACCTGAACAGGATATGTACTCCTGAGATCGAAGATGACCTAATTAGTACCAGGCATCCCGGATTCCACGAGGCGGATGAGTTCAATTCCCTACTTTCCATAGTGTATGAAATTGAGGCGGAAAAGGATGGCTCGACAATAAGATTTATGGACCTGCATACCACTTCTTCCCCTTCCGTACCCTATATCAGTGTCAACAAAAGGCCTGACAGCCTGAATTTTGCCAATCAAATTCCCTTGCCTGTGGTGTGTGGTATTGAAAAATTCATTCCGGGACATTTTGATCATTATCTAACCCTTAGGGGCCATTTGGGGTTTACGCTAGAGGCCGGACAGCATGATGATCCCAAATCAGTGGACCATCACGAATCGGCTATCTGGGCCACTTTGGTGGTTGCTGGAATGATGGAAGAAAAAGATATCCCTGATTATCGCTCCCATTTAGCACTTCTTATTAAAGAAGTGTCGGTGACAGATGCTGTATATGAGGTCATTTACCGACATGAGATCAGTCCAGAAGATGGATTTGTGATGAAACCGGGCTTTAAAAATTTCGATAAAATCAGCCGAGGGGAGTTGCTGGCTTATTCGAGGGGACAGCAAGTGCTATCAAATTGGAATGCCTATCTTTTTTTGCCATTATATCAGCACCAAGGGAGCGATGGATTTTTTGTTGTCAAAAAGTGCCAGTAAACCTATCCATGACCCCGACGGTGTCCTTCACAAATCCAAGGTTGCGAGAAAAGCATTAGGCAATTTGCCTTGGTAATAGTGTTTAAAATCAATTTTTTTCTCAATGGCTTTGATAATCTCGTTGGAAAATTTTTCCTTTTCCATTCTTTCCATGCTCACGATGCCCCCGGGACTGTCCAGGTTCAGCTCCATGATTTTGTCTCCGACAATGTCTATGCCAGCCATAAACATACCATCCCTGATGAGTTTGGGGCCGACAATGGCACATAGCTTTTTGATGTTCTCTGTGATTTTTACCTTGGTAGGCTTTCCGCCTGCATGAATGTTACTTCGTATGTCTCCGCTTTTATTCACCCGCTGCATAATTGCAGGTTTTCCTTTTGTCTCCAGAATTTTTCCATTGACCATGATTACGCGGGTATCTCCATTTTTCGCCTCTGGCAAATACTCCTGGGCAATTACGTAGCCATATCTGGAAATGGTTTCCAAGATCTGGTTGAGGTTGGTGGAACTGTCCATCAGGAAAACATCCTTTCCGCCAGAACCCTGCAGCGGTTTCACCACGATTTTTTCCTTTTCTTTGGTGTAAAAATCCCTGATTTCCTCTACATCCCTGGAAATAATGGTCCGGGGCCTGACCTCTTCGGGGAAATGCTGAAAATACATCTTGTTGTATGAGGTCATCAGGGAATAGGGGTCATTCAATACCAGTACGTCTTTTTCCATGGCTATCTGACCAAAAAGCATTCCCGCTGTTTTTGCCCAGGACCTGTCTCCGTTTTCCTCACAGGGGTTGTTTCGCAGGAACAACACATCCAAGTCCTCTGAAGAGATAGGTAATTTTTCTCGTTTAGGGTCTTGAAACTGTTTTAAATAAGTACTGAGGTTCCTGGGTTTTATTTGGGGTGCCTTTATTGCATTGATTCGCATATGGCCGTTTTCCAAATAGCTCAGCTCCCCGATGCCAGCGATATAAACGTCATGCCCCATATTTACGGCCGTATTTGTCAATAAGGTGGTGTCATACCACTCATCCTCGGTGGAGATCTGGTTTACTAAGAATCCTATTTTCATCGTTGGTTTATTTATAGGTCGTGTAATAATTGGTTTGGTTCAGCTAGTTTATCATTTCTAATAGTGGTAGCCCCCTTTTCACCCTGTTCAACCGTTCTAACGGCTTAGGCTGCTTTAGAAACCGTGGTTGTAAAGGAGGCGGGTTCAAGATTTTTCTCACCTGCAATTCTTTGATAAGGGGAACATGGTTCAATGCAATTTTCCCCACATATAGGGGGGGCAGTTCCCCGTCATTTTGAAGGTGCTTAATCAGTGAGATAAGTCCCCGTAGGTAGATGATGTCCTTGGTACATCCTCCGCCCTGATAAATCCGAGCACTTATTTCAAAGGCGGGCTTCTCATCGAATTGATAGGTATTGGTCAAGAGCTTAAACGTTTCTTGAAATTCATGTCCCTCAATGAGGCTGTGGGCGGCCACTACTCGCCCGGCCAGCATCCTCATCCGGTCACTGGAAAGTCCCCCCACCAAATACTCCGATAACACCGCCAAGCCTTCCTGTAATTCCTCGTACCCGGCAAACCCAGTACTCATTTGGCGAAATGGCTGTGCCTTTCCGTTGTAAAAGGTAAGTACATGTGTTCCGATCTCATGATGTACCAGGGCCTCCACCCTGTTTTTGGGCACTTTGAAACTTTCACCAATATATAACTGCCCCTGGGACACAAGCATACCCACTACATCCGGTTTGATTTCCACCTTAGCATCCATAGCTGTAAAGTACTGCTGATAATAGGATACCTCTTCCCGGCATTTTTCGGCGAGATAGTGACAATCCACCCATTCTTCGTCCTTATTTTTTTCGGATGGTAAACTTTTTAAAATCGATACAGCTGTCCGGTAAAGGGCCTTGTCCACAGAACTGTATAGCCGTATACTGCTGAACAAGAAATTCTTTGTGCCCCTTTCTTTAAGCATAGTCACCTGTTTATCTATTTCCTCCCTTTTTGCTGAAAAAAGTAAGTTGATCGTCGGATCCTCTATGCTTCTGATGTCTATTTTAAAAAGTTCCTCTTTTATTTGGTCTGGGTCTACAGGTAAAAAACGGTATAGAAACTTGGGTTTGGACTCAAACTTCTTGTCATGGAATTCCTTCTTTGCCTCCATAGTATTTATGGGAGAGATAAGCAGCAGGAATTGGTATTTAGTTTCCAGTTCTGATAATTGTTTGTCTATTTTCCAGACGGAGGGATTAATGGTAGTACTCCCTAGTGTATGATAATGCTGAATGCCTAAAGAAGTGTAGCCCCGGATAAAAGAAAAAATGCATTTCCTCAAAATTTGTGAAAAAGCAATCTTAAAATTACGAAACTCCAGGTAGTAAAACTCACCCTTCTTTCTGTCTAAAAAAAAAGGTGGGATTTCCAGCCCCAGCAACAGAATTCCTGCCTCCTGACACTGATCTAATGTAAGCAGAGGAGGGGAATTGGGGGCATGCCGCATGCGGGTGTATTCGACCTTAACCCCTAATCGCCTGTGTTTTCCTGTATAGGTTTTCAGTCCTAGGGCCAATGTTTCAATAGTTGAAGGCACAATGTCTTTGGGAGCAAATATTGAAAAATCAGTACCTCCTTCTTCACCAATCCATAACTCCAGAACCAGGACTGCCCCTACTTTTTGGGAGATCTCCTTGGAAACATACTTTATGATTTGGGTGGTTTCCTCGTCCTGCTCTTCGGTTTGGGGTGAAATGAGATAGGAAGATTCACCTAAGACCAACCGGATACTTTTGTCCTCCAAAGATGCATAGCGGTACACCAGCAGGTAGGGAAGGAGCCTTTCCTTTTTTAGCTTACCACAATTTTCCAACTTGATATTGACTTGAGACCCTTTATTTAGGTATTCGTTTAGGGTGTTTTTAATACTTTCCTGCATGATGGAGACTATTGATTGCCTTCTAGAAATTCGAAAACGGATTTCCGATCATGCCTAACCACTAAATACATAGTTTTTAGGCATCAATTTTGAATTATTCAATTGAAAGGCATTAATTATCTTACAAATAACAGACCATCTTATTTTTATTTAGTTTTTCTGGATAAGATTTAATGCATTTTTATTGTTTATTGACAGCCTAAGGCATGGATATTGACGATAAAATGAATGGGAAGGTATAACTAGACTTTCCCAATTATCATTTGTAAATCAATAATCAGAAACCATGGAAAAGAGAAATTCAAAAAAAGAAGCTGCAGATAAAGGCACCACGGCATCAACAGACAAAAAGCTGGATAATACGGAAAACCCTCATGAAATTACCGAAGAGGATATGGAGGCCCTAGGGCCCAAAGACCTTAGTATGGATATGGGGGCGGATGAGAAACTCAAACAACGGCAACAAGAAATTGATTTTAGCGGTGGAGAAATGGACGTTCCGGGAAGTGAGCTGGATGATGAGCAGGAGGATATTGGCTCAGAAGATGAAGAAAACAATCATTACAGTCTTGGAGGAGATAGAAAAGAGGATTGAAGGGGCTTTTTGTCGATTAAATTGAGCTAGGGCTTTACCTATGCAATTCGGAAATGAAGGGTTCCGCAAGGAGAGAAGTTTATGAATGGGCTTTTTCCGATAGTGGGGAATAAATTTGTCTTACCTTAATAAGTATTGATGTGAGTGATGTGGCCAAGGAAAATCGAATCAGGTCAAAAGTTGAGTTAATGCTGCTTGGTCATTCCCATAAAAAAGCAGTGGTTCTATCAAAAAAATCGCTAAGCATTTTCCTTCGGACCATGAGTAAATCAAGGGGAGGTACCTCACACTTTTCCTACATACTACGGCACCTTGGCATAATTGCGGGTGGGGAGCAAATAATAGGTGTGGGGTCTTGGCAAGGCTCCAAGGTTGTTTCCATCAAGTCTTTCCCCAAAATAACGGAAAACCAGAAATAATAGGAAAAATGTCCAAACAAACCCTTTAATCTTAACTTCCAATTAAAAAATAGGGAATCTAAATTCCTTTTCCTATGCTAACATTAGTTGGTTAAGGATATTTTTTTGAAGTATAAATATTATATAATTCTGGGGATCAAAAAATAAAAAAATAAATTTTTTAAATCAATCGAAATTCTTTTACATTAGTGCAGTTTTTTTAGGTCGTCAATGGTGGTAGTTGTTTAGGTATGGAGAGGAGAAGGGGGGTGCGGAATGAATTTTTTGTGTGGAAAAATTGGGCGTATTTAGCGTTTTGCCTCGGGTTTTTAGTTGCCTGTCGGGATGAATTGGAGCTTACTGTTCCACGCGTCCAGACCTTACCAGTTAGTGGTATTCAAGAAAACGCTGCCATCCTATTTGCAGACATAGAAAGTATGGGAGGTGTTGCTAGCCTTACAGAGAGAGGCTTTCTGGTTGGAGCGCACGATTCCCCTACTGCCATGCGGTTGGTAGCGGAAGATCTTGAAGGTTTAGATAGCCAATTTACTGTAGAAATTTCCGGACTAAAATCAGGTTCTGCTTATCGTGTAGTGGCCTATGCGATTAATTCTATAGGAAAGGGTGAAGGAAAGCCTATCAGCTTTACAACCTTACCCGGTCTTCCGGAATTAGATGAGACCACCATTCGGCATATCACGGTTCATTCTGTGGAAGTAAGTGGAGATGTCGTTCATGATGGAGGTGAACTTATCCTGAAAAAGGGGTTTTGTTGGGCGCTACATCCCGACCCAAGCTTGCAATCGGACTTTCTGGCATTGGAGGAGAATGCGGTATTTTCAGCGAAAATTACCTCACTACAGCCGGGAACAACCTATTATGTAAGGAGTTTCGCTGAAAACCGGATAGGTATAGCCTATGGAGAAGTCGGAGAATTTTCAACAGCCGAGCACTTGCCCGATGCCCCTACATTTCCCACCCTTGACTAAATCAAAATCTTAGTTGACTATGAAAATCTTACTATTTTTGGCGATTGCAATGTGCCTGGTGTTTCAGGGAATTGGGCAACAGGTTAGCTTCAGTTTACATGCTTTTTACCTATCAGAAACAGGGGAGCTTTGGGGTTGGGGTAGCAATAACTTCGGTCAGCTGGGAACCGGGGATATGATTTCAAGGAGTAAACCGGTCAGAATTGAACTTGATTTTGAAATAAAAGAAATCTATGCAGGAGAAGAGTTTAGTGTAGCCTTAGACAAGGAGGGTAGAGTCTGGACTTGGGGTGCCAAAATACCGAATGTGTTCTTTGCGGGTGAAGAAAAACATAACACAAAGCCAGTTCAACTTCCTTTTCCCGAAAAGATAAGGGACATGAGTGTGAGAAATTCGAGTTTGATTTGTTTAAGCGAAGAGAATACCATTTGGGTGCTGGGTGGAAATGACCATTTGCAACTAGGTCTTAAAGAAAACTTTTCTTTTTCCCAGCCTCAAGCAGCCCATATAGACGATAAATGGAAGCAGGTAAGCATAGGCCTTGATGCCAGTGTTGGGATTAAAGAAGATGGATCCCTATGGGGCTGGGGAGGGCACTCGATTACACATCTTTTTAATGATACCCAATTTATCACCAACAGTGCTGATCCCATACAAATCCACTCGGATAAAGGATGGAAAATGGTTGCTGTCAGCTATAGCTTAGGTGCTGCGCTAAAAGAGGATGGAAGTCTCTGGTGTTGGTCCGTCACACCACAGATAAACGGGTTGCCACATGGTGGTGGGCTGACTCAGCTAAAGCCGGAGATAAAGTGGAGTTCCGTAAAATGCCATTCAAGAGACTGCATGTTTCAAGATGAGGATAATGGGCTTTGGAAGATCGAGAATAGGGAGTTGGTTAAAGTGGGGGATGAATGGCAATACTATTTTACCGGAATCAATAATACCATAGGAATTACCAAGGATGGCAGCGTCTTTGCGAAAGGCCTCAATTTAGGAGGGATATTGGGTGTTGGAGATCCTGGCGAATATGATCTTCCGCAGCCACTGCTACCTGATAGAACATTCAAAAAAATTGGCGCTTCCCCTGGATATAACGGAGCCTATGCCTTGGATAGTGAGGATGAAGTATGGATTTGGGGAAGCCAGCATCCTGAACGTAGTTTTGTGCCGGATGGTACGGAAATTCGAGTACCTTATAAAACCTTCAGAAAGGGATATGAAAAATTGCATTATTCCCGAAATGGTGGAGTAGGGATAAAAGTGGATGGTTCACTTTACGCGTGGGGGTTGTTTCGACACTGGGAAAACAACCCCTTTATTACCAAATTGGACGAAGTACTTCTCTCGGAGGATAAAGATTGGGTGGATGTGCAGGGGAATGCGGATTATTTCCTGGTTCTTAAAGACGATGGTTCCATTTATAAAATCGGTAGCGTTCCAGGAGGACAGGACAGTAACTTCAGAAAGTTACCTTTTGAAGAACAATGGGAAAGTATGGTGGTGGGAACTGCATATACTATCCTGAAAAGTAGGATGGGGGGCTATTATATATATGATCCATATAGTTACGTTCAGTTCTGGGAACATCCACCTCATAAAGTTCAAGACCAATTGTATTGGTGGGTACCCTGGGGCCTAGGAGAAAATATTAATACCATAAACAGCCATGGTCATACGCTGGCTATCAATGATAAAGGGGAGCTATGGGGTTGGGGAGTTAATCACAGTGGTCAGCTTCCTTCTGACAAACAAAGAACGTTGGAGCCAATCCTATTAAGTGATACCAATGATTGGGAAAAGGCAGCCGCCGGAGGAGAAGGCTCTTTATACATCAAAAAAGACGGTACCTTGTGGGCTTCTGGAAGGAACATTTTTGATAGTGGCAAGGAAATCAATGGCCCCGAATTTCAGATCGTACAAGTAGGACAAGACAGCGATTGGGCAGAAATAGCAGCAAATCACGGAACCAATCTAGCCTTAAAGCAGGATGGATCGCTGTACGTTTGGGGAAGGGCAGAACATACCGGTTTAGCTTCAGGGTTCTCAGACTCTTTTGTAGAGGTTCAATTTCCCTGGACCCCAACGTTCGAACTGCCGGAAATAGGACTTCCTTCCATTGAATCACTGGGAATGGTGGAGGCGAAAGTTTCCGCATCGCTTAATGATAATGACTCGGCGCATCTCTTGAGCAAGGGTTTTGAATTCTACGACGCAGAGGTGTTAATCCCTGAAAACAAATTCTTATCGCAGGAAATCACTGGAGAAAATGTTGAGTTTGTGATTCATGGCCTTAAACCAGGGCGAGACTATTGGGTGGTCGCTTTTGCCGAAAATCAAAAGGGTAGGGTAGTGAGTGATCCTGTTATATTTACGACGCTTGCAGATAACCTGGCACCGGAGCTTGGCCCATTGCCCCAAGTCACTTGGTGGGAGGTAGGAAGCACTGGACTTGAGATTCCCTTAACCATCACCGACCACAGCCCGATCACTCAACTGAACGTGAGGTATAGGCCCATTAGATCGTATGAGGATGAAGAGGGCTGGGAAGCAAGTCAAAACCTGGTCGAAGTTATTTCGGACACCTTAAAGATAGACTATCGGTTAGCCCCGGAAGTTTTTGATGAATTGGGCGTGGAATACGTCATCAGTGCAGTGGATGAATTGGGCAATACACTTGATTCCAACCCCTTTTACGCATATAGGAAATACGGTGATGCACTGCCTTTATCGATTGAGCTTTCCCACATCGGGACTTCTGCGGAGGATTACAGGTTGCTTAGCGTTCCCCTCGAGTTGGCATCACCCAAAATTGATGATCACATGGGATTAGATTTTCAGGATTTTCACCCTGCACTTTGGAGAGTGTTTGGCCTAACCGACAATAAATTTATCGAATTCAACGGAGGAGATGATATCCAGATAGGAAATTCCTTTTGGTTAATTTCAGCGTTACCAAATACGCTTAACTTTAAGGGTAAGGTCCCTGAGGTACGTCAAGACACACCTTATCATCTCAAGCTTCAGAAAGGATGGAACATGGTGGGAAACCCCTATCTTTTTGATCGAACATGGTCCAGCATCTTGGATCATAATCAAAAACACCAACCCATTTCCAGTCCACTAGGGTTTGATGGAGCATACAGTGAACTAGATACGTTGCGGCCTTTCGAAGGGGCACTCCTATACAGTTCTGAAGCCCAGGTGCTACACATTCCTTTTAATCATGCACCTATACCGGAGCCCCGAATCCTCCCGGTTCAGCCTGCCGATGGGTGGCAGTTGAGATTTCGAGTAGAAGGTAGCGATGGAATAATTTCCCAAATCTCCGGTTTGGGTATGCGCAAGGATGCCTCCTTTGGTTTCGATAGCTATGATCTGCCCGAACCTCCCTACCTAGGGGAATATGCAAGTGTACAATTTACCGGTAGAAATGTACTTGAAATGCCACTGACACGCGAATTTATCCCTATAGATGAGGAAGGCGAATGGGAATTCAGCATCAATAGTAACGTAGAAAAGGCTACTCTTTTTTGGGAGATTGAAGGGCTTGATACTGAACAGTTGTTGCTCCATCTTGACCATGCCACTATAGATATGAAAGTAGTCAATCATGTGGTGGTAGAAGCAAAGGACAAGATCAAAGTAACTTATGCGAAGCATCCTGAAGTTCGTGAAATTGGGGAATTGTTGGTTTTAGTACCCTTTCCGAACCCCAGCCACTCAAAAGTTTCATTGTCCTATAAGCTAATGGCTGATGGGTTTATGAGCCTGAACTTGTATGACACTCATGGAAGGTTGGTAAAGGTGCTGAAAAGGGAGAACCAACAGGCAGGATCGTATTTGTTGGATGCCGACCTGAGTCATTTATCAAAAGGGGTGTACCAACTTCTTCTGATCCAGCAAACAGGAAGTTCCATATCCAAAATTTCCAAATCGCTTATTCTTCAATAAGATCTCGCCACAGGATGTTTATGCTATAGCATGTCTAGATGGTATACACGTGCTTTTACTTAATGATAAAAGGTTGAGGGGTAAAGCAAAGGATAAAGACGGCTATGGCGATAATGGCCAGAATCTTTTGGTTTTGGGAGAGGGGTCTTCCATCCATCACTTCCGGGTGGTTGATGCCCAGCAACCTGCCCACCAGGAAGGCGAAAAACAGCCATCCCCTATATCCTTCGATATCTGGGGACAGGCTTACAAGGCTATATTGCAGGGCGACCAGTCCCACCGCAAACAACCATTTGTTTTCGTTGGACAGCCCCGATTTTCTATAGCAGATATAGATAAATACCACATAGATGGGCAAGGCTATCAGCAAATAGTTGATGTCTTCATAGGGCGTCACCACTCCCAATCCCGCATAAAACAGGAATGCCGTATAGGCTCCCAGTGAGATTTGCCTGTGGTAGTTGGGAAACAACCCGAATACCACATGCCCCCCGTCGAGTTGCCCAATTGGAAGCAGGTTCAGGGCTGTGAAGAACAAGGCCAAATACCCCGCAAACAAATAGGGGAAATGGATAACTTCAGCCATGTTTGGCATACGTTCGGGATCTGCTAGCGTCTTTTCCATGGCCCAGAAAAGCAGGTTGTACCCCAACCGAAGGTCAAGTACTTCCTCCGGGTGGTTGTCCGCATCGTAATCCGGATCCGCATATTCGGGATGGATCTCATAGATATAGTCCGCCTCTGGAAGGTTGGTGAAGCCATAGAAAAGCACGGCCAGGGCCAACACAAATCCCGCCAGGGGACCGGCTACCCCTATGTCAAAAAATTTCTTCCTACTACTCACCAGACTTTTCATTTTGATAATGGCTCCGAAGGTGCCTATGGAGGGCGCCCCTATAAAGCCCAACCATGCTGGAATGAATATGGGTAGGGAGGATTTTATCCTATGATGGATGGAAGTCAGCAAGTGACCCAGTTCATGGATCAGCAATATTCCAATAAAAGGAATGGAGAAGTGCATGGATTTAAAGAAAAATTCCCAAGTGAGGGGTCGTTCGCTGGATAGGATACTTCTGCCAAACAACCATTCTCCCCCTGCCAGTGTGGTGGCCACGAGGGTAAGCAAAAATAGGCCTCCGTGCTTGAGATACTCCTTGTTACTGTACATCCGCAAAGAAGTTCATAAGTCCTTTAGGGTGATCGATGAGATGGGTTTGAATACCAACTACCTGGGCTCCCTCAAGGTTTTCCCTCAAGTCATCGAAAAAAAGGCATTCTTGCGGTTTTCCTCCTATGCGACTTAAAACTTCCTCATATATGGCCCTTTCGGGCTTTCTGAGACCTATTTCATGGCTAAGAAAAAGTTCGTCAAACAGCTTTGGCCATAAGCCCTCGGGCAATTTCTCCCGAAAAACCTTCTCTACCACCTCAAAGTGGATGGCATTGGTATTACTCAACATATAAATACGATAATCCTGCTTCAAATTTTGGAGCAAATCCAGTCTTTCTTGGGGAATATCTACTAGCAGTGCGTTCCATACCCTGTCAATAAATTCATCTTCCCATTCGGCTTGGAAAAACGTCCTTGCGGCTTCCCGGAAAGCAGCAGGGGATATCAGCCCTTTTTCCAATTCAAAATGTGGAGTCGAAACCATAAAGGCCGCAGGCAGGTTTTCTTTCTCCTTTGGAAGCCGGCTGTTTAGAAGGTCAAAAGTGCGCTTATAATCAATGTCATAGATAACATTGCCCAAATCAAAGATCAAATTCTTGATCCCTTTTAATTTTTTCATGAACTCAATTAATGTGAAACTAAAACCAAATATGAAACATAGACATCCCAAAAGCAAGGTGCCTTTAAAATATTAGGGGTTCTTTTGGGTTTAGAGAATAACAGGCCCATTGGCTTAATTGGTTCAGTTCGGGTCAGCTAGGTCCCGGGCTGCATACTCCAAAAAGATTTTCTTCCTGAAAATGAAGGGGCAATTGGAGTAGTGCAATATTTATCCTTATGTCACTTTGCGTAATTAAATTTTAACCCTACATTTGCATTCCGAATTCAAAGGGAATTTAGCTCAGTTGGTTCAGAGCATCTGCCTTACAAGCAGAGGGTCGGGGGTTCGAATCCCTCAATTCCCACTTGTTTTATTTTTGGGCCTAAAGCTCATCCCGATGGCTGTCGGGGGAAGATGCCAAGAAATATTAAAATGGGCCTATAACTCAGTTGGTTAGAGTATCTGACTCATAATCAGAAAGTCCCTGGTTCGAGCCCAGGTGGGCCCACAATTACGCTGATTATCAGCAAGTTACAAGATTTTGGTGCAAAAAACGTGCAAAAACACCAATAATCTTTAAGGGAATTGGTCCTGTCGGAATTGTCTGGCAGGACTTTTTTACGGCCCACTCCCAAAGTTAAAAAGGATCGTATTAGGGGATCTTGATCTTACCTAACGCCTAGCAACATTCCTGCCAATGAAAATGAAAACACTAGTTGAAGGTTATAATGATTTTCCTATATTTAACGGGGATTCCTTATCAGGCCATAAGGGAAAAAACCGCAAGGGTTGTGGTTAGCCAGTAGTTGTGTTGAATTTGAATGACCGACATTAAATTAAAATATAACTCGACCTACATA
This sequence comes from Pleomorphovibrio marinus, assembly GCF_003347495.1. Classification (GTDB taxonomy): domain Bacteria; phylum Bacteroidota; class Bacteroidia; order Cytophagales; family Cyclobacteriaceae; genus Pleomorphovibrio; species Pleomorphovibrio marinus. The sequence goes on along the minus strand of NZ_QCXY01000004.1, from coordinate 204,006 downwards.
AGTATCAACCTGATTGATGAACTTGACTATGTTATAGGTGGCTATGGAAAGCCATCTGCTGTATTCATTTACTCGCTCAACGCTTTTTTAGAATCATTCATCTTTAGTGACTACTTTTACATTTCTGTCCAAGAAGCTAAACATTTTCAGATCGTTTCAAAGGCAATGTTTCCAGAAGGCAGGCCGATTTTTGAGTTACTTTCGAAATCAAAATGCCTTATGGCCATAGGAGGAATTGGAAATGATATTGGTACAGTCGTCAGTATGGGTCAGTTTGACCCCAAAAACCCAACGAGTTATCAGGAGCGGATTCAACATTACATTGAGAATGGTTTACCGACTGATGTTACACGGAGGAAGTATTTGATTATCCCGTCAACAAATGAAGATCCCAAAGAAATCAAATACTTAAATATTGGTAGGGTAGAAGATGGATATGTTGCCACCGAAAGCAATAATTCGCCTGAAAAATTCTACAATAAGCTTTGCGAGGTAACCAAACACTCAAATGTACAAGCCACGCTTCCTTACTATAGTTATGAGTATCAACTGAAAGATATTCAGACTAGAGGATTAGGAAGAGAGATCATCTCTAGGCTTTCAGATAGCTTCCAAAAAAGACAAAATAAGCTAGAAGAGTATTTTGGACAAACGAACCAAGGGATTCCTCCTTTAGTTTCGATTCTCCTTTCTCAGTGCAAATCCGTTGACGATTTACCGGAAAATATGCTGCAACTACGCAAAGACTTTGCCAACCTCCGAAATTCAGTATTCAACTATGAAAAACGCATCAATGAAGCAGAGAACATTAAAGAACAACTTGATGCCATTGATGAAGTCAATGAATTTTGGAACGTTTTTAATAAGAAGTATTCAAAAGACTCTAGGCTACTATATCAATTCTGGGAAATTGCAGATGAGTCGGGATATGAAAAATCTATTGACAAAGCTATTGATGCGGGAGATGCATCTGACATGATTGAAGATTTGAATGTCGGAAAAGTTGCTGGCAAGGGTGCTAAAAAGCTATTTGGCTGGTATAAGGAAAGACGAATTGTAAATAGATTTAGAGGAGTCACAGACATTTGGAAGCTTTTTGAAAATGGACCAAACTTTAAAAAACAACTGTCCGAATTTGAAAGGGTATTTAGTGTTAGAATAGATGAGAACGAACTCAGACAGCTGAACAAAAAGTTAAAAGAAATGAAACTCAACACAACAATGGCTAAGAAAACATAGAACAGATTAGGCTTACCGAAAGATTCTTTCATTTAACAGAGTTTGATCTCGGTGGACAAGTACGCAGGTCCGAAATGCCCTAAGTTTCTTATCCGAAGTCTGTTGGCATTAATTTAAAATGAACCACAGAAATATAATTGACGAATTGAAAAAAGTTGACTTCTCAACCGACAAACGAGATTTCATCTATGAAAGGCTTAAGAGATTAGGCAAGTTTGGAATAATTATCGCCACACTCCATAAAGGAAAGAGAATTATTCGTGCAAGATTATCAGAAAAAGAATCGTTTAAGAACGTTTCTCAGCTTTCATTCAAGCCCCAAGAATTTAATCATTCCTATCAAAGAGCAAGTACACCAAAACATACCATGTTCTATGGGTCCATGGTTCCAGAATTTGCGGGTAAAACTGAGCCAGAAACAGCTAGAATAACAATCTTATTTGAGCTTAGTGAGTTTGTTAGAAGCACCGAAACCGTAGGAGAAGAAGGCATTACTTTTAGCTCTTGGGAAGTTTCAGAAGATATTGAATTGCTTTCTCTTGTTCACCATAAAAATTTTGAAAGATCTACTGAATTATCCAAAAAGCTACAGGCGGATTTTGAAGACTTTGCCGAGAAACATCCGGATTTAAATGTAGCAACATTAGAAATCAGTGAATATTTAGGCCATGAATTTGCTAAGACAGAAATTCCAAATCACTTACATTACATGATTTCAGCTCTTTATTCAGAAATAATTTGTTCAAATTTTGACGGAATCCTTTATCCCAGTGTGCGACTTGCAGGAGAAGGAATAAATGTGGCGGTAAAACCAGAAAGTGTCAATAATAAACTGAATTTCCTTGGTGCTTCGGAGTGTACAGTATACAAAAACAAAAAAAGTGTTTTTGTTGGCAACGACAATCAGTCGACTCTGAACGGGAATGGTGATTTACAATTCTTTCAAATTGAAGATAATCATTTTACACCAAAGGATATTGGGAGAAAACAGGTTGGACTTTTATGACAAAAGATATACCTTATATAGCAGTTGAGTTTCCTAGTTACTTTCCTAAAGATTTCGGGGACTTTTTAACTAACGGAATTGAAAATGATCTATTGGACATTAGGGTTTTAAGGAAAGAACTAACCTCCTGGGCTGCTAGTGAATGGATAGTTCTAGGCTTAATTGCTGTTTATGTCCTTGTAATGCCAATCGAGTGGATGGCCGCAGGTCATAAGCCTGCGGAGCACCCCTCACACCAACGAGCCTAAGGGACTCCTACTCGGCGGTTCACTGGATTGGGTATTGTGTTTTAAGGTAATAGGAAAGCATCGATTCATACCCTTTTCTTTTTAGGTTTGACAAAGTTCCACCGCATTGGAGTATGGCTTTCTTCAGTGCGTTGATCACTCCAAACCACCCTTCCACTTGCTTTGCTTTGTTTAACGACTCCATCAACTAAGAAACATTCTCCCGTTGGAACGTTCAACTTTTTGACCTATATTCACCATTCAAGGCACATTTATACTTGCTCGGAAGCTAAAGGCTTACGCTCAGCAAGCTAAATAGCCTGTTTTTTGGCCATTGCTCGGACAGAATAAGTATTTTTAAAAACTGACAAAGAAAAGTAATTAAGTAAATGGAAAAAAAAACAAAGGATCCACTGACGAAACAACCAGTAGGCCAACTGGAAGCGTCGCTCTGGAAATCCGCAGACAAGCTTCGCAAGAACATTGACGCTGCGGAATACAAACACGTAGTTCTCGGGCTCATTTTCCTCAAATACATATCGGATGCATTTGAGGAACTCTATGACAGACTCAAAGCCGGAGAAGGGGAATATGCAGGAGCGGACCCGGAAGACAAAGACGAGTACAAAGCCGAGAACGTATTCTTCGTGCCGGAAAAAGCCCGTTGGAATTATTTGCTCTCTCAAGCAAAACAACCTACCATTGGAAAATCGGTGGACGATGCGATGGATTTTATTGAAATGGAAAACGTTTCACTGAAAGGCGTTTTACCGAAAGTCTATGCACGTCAAAATTTGGATCCCACCAGTTTGGGTGAATTGATTGATATGATAGGAAACATTGCCCTGGGAGATGCCAAAGCGAGAAGTGCTGATGTGCTCGGTCATGTTTTCGAATACTTCCTGGGTGAATTTGCACTGGCAGAAGGCAAAAAGGGCGGACAGTTCTACACGCCAAGAAGTGTAGTGGAATTGTTGGTGGAAATGCTTGAACCTTATAAAGGCCGTGTGTTTGATCCTTGCTGTGGCTCCGGTGGAATGTTTGTGCAGTCCGAAGAATTTGTAACCAGTCACCAAGGGCGAATCAACGATATTTCCATTTACGGACAGGAAAGCAACCAAACCACTTGGCGACTGGCAAAAATGAACCTCGCCATTCGGGGCATTGACAGCTCGCAGGTGAAGTGGAACAACGAAGGCTCGTTTTTGAATGATGCCCACAAAGACCTGAAAGCCGATTATATCATTGCCAATCCCCCCTTTAACGTAAGCGATTGGAGTGGTGATTTGCTGCGTACTGATGGCCGCTGGAAATACGGCACACCCCCCACAGGAAATGCAAACTACGCCTGGATACAACATTTCATGTACCACCTGGCACCCAACGGTCAAGCAGGTTTCGTATTAGCAAAAGGTGCTTTGACTTCCAAAAGTGGTGGTGAAGGCGACATTAGAAAAGAACTGGTGGAAGCCGATTTGATAGACTGCATCGTGAACCTGCCCGCGAAGTTGTTCTTAAACACCCAAATTCCGGCTTCTCTTTGGTTTATGAGCCGTAATAAGAAAGGGGACCACCCCGCCCTGGCGGGCACCCCTCCGCAGGAGGGGAATTACAGAAATCGTTCAGGTGAAATTCTCTTTATTGATGCCCGCAATCTGGGGCATTTGATAAACCGCAGAACCAAGGTATTGTCACAGGACGACAATGACTTGATCACCAGGACCTACCACAACTGGCGCAACAAATTCCCCTCCTCAGGAGGGGTGTCCGCCTCAGGCGGACGGGGTGGTTATGAAGATGTAAAAGGCTTCTGTGCTTCTGTTACCAAAGAGCGGGTAGCCGAGCTGGATTACGTACTCACCCCAGGACGCTATGTTGGCCTGGCAGAGGAAGAAGATGACTTTAACTTTGCCGAAAGCTTTACCAGCCTAAAAGCTGAATTTGAAGCCCAACTCAAAGAGGAAGCCGAACTCAACGAACGCATTGCTGCTAACCTTCAAAAAGTGAAAATTGATGAGTGAGTTGAAAGAAACAGAATTTGGTGCAATCCCAAAAAATTGGAATTTTACTATTGCGACTGATTATTGTTTAAAAATTACAGATGGAACTCATGATTCACCGAAAAGAAAGGCCGAAGGAAAATTTCTAGTTACTTCAAAACACATAAAGGGTCGAAATATTGATTTTGAAAATGCATATCTAATTGATGAATCAGACTTTATAAAGATTAATGAAAGAAGTCAAGTAGAACAATGGGATGTAATAATTAGTATGATTGGTGAGTATTGTGGTTTCACATACGTTGAAAGAAATTCTGAAATAGATTATGCTGTTAAGAATGTAGGATTATTCAAGGCTGGTTCAAAAGTAAAAGCCCTTTGGTTACACTATTTTCTTAACTCCCCAATGGGGAAAATGATTCTGGATGTAAATAAGAGTGGTTCATCGCAACCTTACATCTCCTTGGGGGCTCTTCGAAATCTACCGATTCTTGATCCATCTGAAGATGAGAAGAAATCAATTTTAGCGATTCTTTCCAGCTTAGACGACAAAATAGACCTGCTGCACCGCCAAAACCAAACTCTGGAGCAAATGGCGGAGACGCTGTTTCGGCAGTGGTTTGTGGAGGAATCGGATGAGGGTTGGGAGAATAAAAAACTCAAAGAACTAGTTAATATTGGAATTGGGCGGACCCCACCAAGAAAGGAATTTCACTGGTTTTCAAAGTTAATAACTGATGTTAAGTGGGTTTCAATAAAAGATTTGGGAGATAGTGGGTTATTCGTTTTAGACACATCAGAGTATTTGACGGAAGAAGCAGTTGAAAAATTTAATATTCCAATAATTCCCCCTGACACAGTACTCTTGAGTTTTAAAATGACTTTAGGGCGAGTAGCCATCACAACAGAACACATGTTATCAAATGAAGCAATTGCTCATTTCAAATTCAATGAGAAAACTCCATTTTCAAAGGAGTTCCTGTACTTCTATTTGAAAACATATCCATATGAAACTTTAGGAAGCACTTCGTCTATTGTGACATCTATCAATTCTGGAATGATAAAGGATATGGAAGCAATAATTCCAGATGACGAGACACTATCGAAATTTGAAAATTACGTTATTGACTATTTCGATAAGATCAAATCCAATCAAACCCAAATCCGCACCCTCACCGCCCTGCGGGATACGCTGCTGCCGAAGTTGATGAGTGGTGAAGTAAGAATTGTATAAAAAATGACTGAAAGACTTAATCAGGATATAATCGAAGACCTCTTAAAATTAAAGCCAGATGGCAATTTGTACCATCGGGAGAGTCAATATCTTGAATTTAAGGAGTCTTTCAACTTAGCTGGTCTGGCTGATTATTACAGAGATTTTGCCGCATTTTCTAATAACAAAGGTGGTTATCTAATATTTGGTGTAAAGGATAGACCAAGAAGGGAATTGATTGGATTGTCAGAAAAAGCCATCGAACAGTTTGATAAGCTTGACCCAGAAATCGTCACAGGCCACTTGCTTGATATTTTCAAGGGGGATATTGAATGGGAACATGACATTTTCAAAATTGAAGAACTTTCATTTGGTGCTTTTTATGTGCATCAAGGAGGAATAAAGCCCATCATTTGTGCAAAAGATGAAGGCAAGGACCAGATATTGAAGAATGGAGAAATCTATTATCGCTACGGCGGAAGAACTCAGAAAATTCAAGCAACAGAGTTAGAAACCATCATTAACCAACGCATTGAGCAAACCAATAATCAATGGTTGGACTTGGTTCAAAAAATCGGTCAATCTGGTCCTGCAAACGCAGCAATTCTTGACACAGAAAAAGGAATCATTGAGAAAAAGGATTCTCAAATTTTAGTGGTAGATGAAGAGCTTATAAAAGGGATGCAATGGATTAAAGAAGGTGAGTTCAAAGAAACAAAGGGAGCAAAAACCTTAAAGCTTGTCGGTGAAGTTTCACCAGTTGACCAAGTAGAAATCGTTAAAAGAGTCAAAGAAAATAGATTGAAGGAGTATCCATTATCAGGTAGTCAATTGATTGAAGAAGTAAAAAAGAAAGTACCAGCCATTAAGCAACCTGAAATCTATAGTATTCTCAAGGAGAATGATGTAAAAAACAACAAAGAGTATTCAACCTATGTCTTTCGTAATATTGGGCAGGAAGAAGCGTATGAGAAGGATGGCACCTTGCCAACTGGAATTCCAAGTATCTACAAACCTGCGGCAGTCGGCTTAGTCGAAAGAATTTTCAAAAACAATGCGAAAACAGAATAGTGTCAAGAATAACCGAACATAGCATCGAAGATTTTGCCATAAATCTACTGGAGCATTTGGGCTATGAATACATCTATGCCCCTAGCATTGCCCCCGAATTCCCCTCCGATGGAGGGGTGTCCGCCTCAAGCGGACGGGGTGGTCAAGATATCCGCAGTTCTTATGAAGAAGTACTGCTCACCCATCGCATGGCAGAAGCGGTAGGGAGAATTAACCCAGCCGTCCCACCTGCAGCACAGGAAGAAGCCCTCAAAGAGATTCAGCGCATTCACTCACCTGAATTATTGACCAATAATGAAAGTTTCCATCGCTTTTTAACAGAAGGCATAAACGTCAGTTATCAGAAGGACGGACAGCAAAGAGGTGATTTGGTTTGGTTGGTAGACTTCAAAACTCCCGAAAACAACGACTTTATTGTTGCCAACCAATTTACGGTGGTGGAAGATGGCGTCAACAAACGCCCGGATGTGATACTGTTTGTCAACGGTATTCCTTTGGTGGTCCTCGAACTTAAAAATGCAGCCAATGAAAACGCCACCATCAAATCTGCATTCCGCCAAATAGAAACCTACAAGGCGGTTATTCCAATCCTGTTTATGTACAATGCATTCACCGTCATTTCAGATGGTTTAGAAGCCAAAGCAGGAACGCTTTCATCTGGCATGAGCCGTTTTATGGCCTGGAAATCAGCAGACGGCAAAGAAGAAGCATCGCACCTGGTGAGCCAATTGGAAACGCTTATCAGTGGTATGCTAAACAAGGAAACCCTGCTCGATTTGGTTCGTCATTTCATTGTTTTTGAAAAGTCAAAAAAGGTTGAGCCTTTAGCGAAATCCCGAGACGAAGGAATCGGGAAAGATGCCAAAACAGGCGTAACCACTATATCCACCGTCAAGAAATTAGCAGCTTACCATCAATACTATGCTGTTAACCGAGCGGTAGAATCAGCTTTGCGGGCCACGGGCTATTCCCCTCCCTTGGAGGGGTGGCATCGACCGCAGGGAGATGACGGGGTGGTCAATTCCCCTCCCAGGGAGGGGTGGTCGCAGACCGGGGTGGTCTATTCCCATCCTAACCAAGGCTTCGTTCCGCCAAAAACGGACGATGAGAATGTGAAAAGAGCTTCAAAAAACTACTTCTCGCTTCCCTACAATCCCAAATTAAAAGAAAAAGCCCGAGAACTCCGGCAAGCTGGCAACCTCTCGGAAGTATTATTTTGGAACCGGGTTAAAAAACGCCAATTCAAAGGCTTGGATTTTGATCGTCAAAAAATCATCGGCAATTACATTGTAGATTTCTACTGCGCTAATTATAACGTGGTCATCGAAATTGATGGTAGCAGTCACGATGATAAAGTAGCATACGACGCAGCAAGGGATGATTTTCTTGAGTCGCTGGGGCTAACCGTTATCCATATTCCAGTTAACGATGTGTTGAAACGGATGGATGAGGTAATGGACATGCTTTTTGACCACCCGGCACTATCGGGTCCATTTTTTGGAGAGGGGGAAGGACCACCCCGCCCTGCGGGCACCCCTCCAGAGGAGGGGAATGTTCAAGAATCGCCAGAAAGTTATGGTTTACCTGGCGTGAAATCACAGCATAAAGGCGACCGAAAAGGCGGCGTGGTTTGGCATACGCAAGGAAGTGGGAAATCCCTTTCCATGGTGTTCTTCACAGGCAAAATCGTATTGGCATTAGACAATCCCACCGTTGTAGTCATCACCGACCGCAACGATCTGGACGACCAGCTCTTTGATACCTTTGCTTCATCCACCCAGTTATTGCGGCAAGAACCCAAACAGATCGAGAATAGGAATGATTTAAGGGAAAAACTGAAAGTAGCTTCCGGTGGGGTCATTTTTACCACCATTCAAAAGTTCTCTCCCGAAGAAGGCAATATCTATGAAACGCTTTCGGAAAGAGAAAACATTGTCGTGCTTGCTGATGAAGCCCATCGAACACAATATGGTTTCAAAGCCAAAACCGTTGATGATAAAGACCAGCAGGGCAATGTAATTGGGAAGAAAACCGTGTACGGATTTGCCAAGTACATGCGTGATGCCTTGCCTAATGCCACCTACATTGGTTTTACAGGTACACCCATTGAAAGTACAGACGTCAACACACCTGCGGTATTCGGGAACTACATTGATGTGTATGACATTGCACAGGCCGTTGAAGACGGCGCGACTGTTCGCATTTACTACGAAAGTCGATTGGCCAAAGTAAACCTGAGTGAAGAAGGCAAAAAGCTGGTGGAGGAACTGGATGATGAGCTGGACGGAGAAGAACTCACCGAAACCCAAAAAGCCAAAGCAAAATGGACACAGTTGGAAGCCTTAATCGGTAGTGAAAACCGAATTAAGAATGTAGCCAACGATATCATTCAGCACTTTGGTCAACGCCAAGAAGTATTTGAAGGCAAGGGAATGATTGTGGCCATGTCCAGAAGAATTGCCGCTGATTTGTATGCCGAAATCATCAAACACAAACCCGAATGGCATTCAGACGATTTGGACAAAGGCGTGATAAAAGTTGTGATGACATCATCCTCTTCGGATGGTCCGAAAATCGCCAAACACCATACCACCAAACAACAGCGAAGAACCTTTGCCGACCGCATGAAAGACCCGGATGATGAATTGAAATTGGTCATCGTGCGAGATATGTGGCTGACAGGGTTTGATGCACCAAGCATGCACACGCTTTACATCGACAAACCCATGAAAGGCCATAACCTGATGCAGGCCATTGCAAGGGTGAACCGGGTTTACAAGGACAAACCCGGTGGATTGGTTGTCGATTATTTGGGTATTGCATCCGATTTGAAAAAGGCACTTTCCTTCTATTCAGATGCAGGTGGAAAAGGTGACCCAACCATTGCACAGGAACAGGCGGTTGCGTTGATGTTGGAGAAATTAGAAGTGGTTTCGCAGATGTTCAATGAATTCCCCTCCAGTGGAGGGGTGTCCGCCTCAGGCGGACGGGGTGGTTTCCCCTACGAAGACTATTTCCAGGCCGAAACAGGTCAAAAGCTTTCGCTGATCCTGGGAGCTGAAGAACACGTTCTCGGATTGGAAGATGGTAAGAAACGTTACATCAACGAAGTGACAGCTTTGTCAAGAGCTTTTGCGATTGCCGTTCCGCATGAGCAAGCCATGGATGTAAAAGATGAAGTGTCCTTCTTTCAGGCAGTGAAAGCACGATTGGCGAAGTTTGACGGAACAGGTTCAGGTAGAGCAGATGAAGAAATCGAATCTACCATTCGGCAGGTGATTGATCAGGCCCTGGTTTCCGAACAAGTGATTGATGTATTTGATGCCGCCGGAATCAAGAAACCGGACATTTCCATTCTATCCGAAGAATTCTTGTTGGACCTGAAAGGCATGGAACACAAGAATGTTGCTTTGGAAGTTTTGAAAAAGCTGTTGAATGATGAGATAAAAGCCCGTTCCAAGAAGAACCTTGTCAAAAGTAGATCACTCAAGGAGATGTTGGAGAATTCCATCAAGAAATACCATAACAAAATTTTGACCGCTGCCGAGGTGATGGACGAACTCATTAAGCTCAGTAAGGAAATCGTAAACATGGACAGTGAAGCCAAGAAGCTTGGCCTTACTGACTTTGAATATGCGTTCTACACGGCAGTAGCAAACAATGATTCAGCCAAACAACTCATGCAGCAAGACAAGCTGAGAGAACTGGCTGTAATATTGACCGAGCGAGTAAAGAAGAACGCATCCATCGACTGGACGATTAAGGAAAGTGTCCGGGCAAAACTGAAAGTTATCATCAAGCGAACATTAAGACAATACGGTTATCCACCGGACATGCAAAAGCTGGCGACAGAAACCGTATTGAAACAAGCGGAGATGATCGCGAAGGAATTATCGATGGACTAAGAAAGGCCAAAACACTCCTAAATAATCAATAGACATGTCCTGGCGGCGGCGATGGAGGCCAATGCCGATTATCTCGTCACAGCAAATCTTAAAGATTTTAAATTGCTTGATTTGCAAATTGATAGTATCCAAGTAATCCATCCGGACGCATTTGTCATTCAACTTGTTAATAATCCTGAATTAAAACTTCAGTGGGAATTTTTAAACTGGCGTTTAGTTTTCGAATCATATCTAAAGTCAGTTTTCGCTTTTTGTTCATTATTTCACTCACGCGACTTTTAAACCCTATCATTTCCACTAAGTCCTTTTGCTTCAGACCCATTTGTTCCATCCGGAAATTTATGGCCGATATTGGGTCTGGCATATCGATTGGAAAGTTTTCACTTTCATATTTATCAATTAAAATGGATAAAATTTCAAGTTCATCACCTTCCTTGGTTCCTCGTTTAGCATCAAATATTAATTCCAAACGTTCAAGGGCTTTTTTGTAGTCAGCTTCGTTTCTGATCGGTTTTATTTCCATTTTAAATTTCGTTTGCGTTAATTTCCTGCCTGCCTGCCAGGTATCGTATTCAGCGTGTGTTCCAATAAATCGAATCCAGGCAAGTTGGTATTCGAAGTTAAATTTGACAATCAACCGATAGTCGTTGCCTTTGATGTTGAATACAATTCGATTATCTCTTAAAATACTCGCATTTGGGTATTCAGATTTAAGTTCATTAATTGATTTCCAACTCGATTTTTCGGTTTCACGGTACCAGGTTTTAAGCTGCAATTCACAGTCACCGTGTTTTTCCCAAAAATCTCGTAATGTTCCTCTCGAAAATATTTTCAAATCAATGGTATTTGATGCAAATATAATCAAAAAAGTTACCATTATGATAACTTTTTGTTTTGTTTAGCATTGTGGCAATTTGTATAAAATGGTTATGCTCCCGGTAACAGTTGGAGGCATCTGGCAGCATGCGAGGTGATTGTTTGATGAAGTTCGAATTCACCCTCCCTGTATTTTTTCCCCAAAACGTAGCGTTGCCCTTCTCCAGCTCTTGTTCCGGGTTGGGTTGGGAGGCGGTCGATTACAAAAAAGGTGGCACAGCCCGTCCCGTGGAAGGCTGTTTTTTGGAATGTGCTTCAATTTTTGTTGCCACGAATGCACGAATGTTATGAAAATTGATGAATAAAAAAATAAAGATTTTATTGGCAAAGTGGGGAGCAAAAGTTATGTTTCCATGATTTTAAGCGGTAAAAAACCACTGACCCTGGACCTGGCCAGAATATTCCATAAGGAAAGTAATATCCCTGTCGATATATTACTTTCCCATATTAAATGGATTAATCAACCGGCTGTTGAAAGGCCTATCGCAGACGCTACAGAGACCGAACATGTTTGCCGAATACCAGGTCTGCATTTAACTGATGATAACCAAAAGAATAATATTGGTGCCAGTGCTCCTATATTTGATACATTATTAATTCTAATTCTTTGACCTTCCGGAATTGCCTGTCCGCAGTCAATAATGGTAATTTCGAATAAAATGCAGTAGCAGCTACAATAGAATCGGGAAGCTTTAATTTTGATTTCCTCCTGAACTCAATTGTCAATTCTTTTATTTCCGGTCTTATATCTACTATCTGGCAATTATTTAGTAATCCTTTGATAGTGTCTTCTGAATCTGGCGTTATTTTAGGAAATGAAAGAAGTTCAAGTTCCGTAATAAATGAAATCACAAGTTCCTTGTCCGAAATCATTTCGATTACTTCCTGGTCACCTTTTAAAAAATAGAGAAGGATATTAGTATCTACACAAAGTCTATTCCCACTCATCTCTCATCTGTTTTTGATATTCTAATGGATCAATATCAGTTTTTAGCTTTCCTGCATATTTCATTATATCTCTCTTGGGAGACTTTGAAACAATTTCATTTACCCGCTTTTTTATCTCCTCTTTAGGAGTTCCTTTTTTAATTATTGTTACCATAATCTGATCTTCTTTAGCCAATATAACAATACTTTCAGGCTTTTGATCTCTCCGCTTTTTTTTTAATAGGCAAACCGTAAATTTTTTCTCCCCCCTAAAGATAAGGACGGGCTAATTCATCTGCTTGTGCGCGATTTTCCGCACGTTTACGGATGTCCGCTTTTTGTAAGGCTGCTTTCAACGTTTCTTTATCCAAATCTTGACAATAAGCCGGTTCTCCGGGTTCTTGTCTCCATGAATCCGAGAGCAAACCCCCATCGATGACGTCAAAACCCACCTTATCAATCAGATCCATCACGATTTGCTTTTCTTGCTTATTATCACCGGCAACCGATAAAGCTATTCGATTCGGATTTCCTGCGGGTACTGCCTTGGACGCTAAACTTGGAGCAGTGATATTATTAAAAGCCTTTATTACCGGGTGACCAATTACTTTAGCTACCCATTCGCTTTCCGCTAATCCATTTTCGATGTCTGCTATCTGCCCATCGCGGGAAGGATAGTAATTACCGGCATCTATTATAATGGCACTAGAAGAAGACAGCAGGTTTATCGGCAGATTCCTAATTGCCTTTTCGGGTATTGCGATAATGACCAGATCTTTAGCGCCAGCGGCTTCTGGAGCCGTCACCGGAGCAGCACCTGTTTTCTGCGCAATTTCCTTTAATGATGCTGGTCCTCGTGAGTTGGCAATGTTGACCTGATGTCCGAACTGTGCCAAATAACCGGCAAGTGTGCTCCCTATATTGCCGGATCCAATGATTCCTATTTCCATGTTTAAATTATATTTTTTGTTTCATTTACAATCCGAGGATCTGCCCCATATGGATTAGCAGCCCCAAAATGTTCACATAAAGTTTTACCTTTATAACCCAGATGGAAAAGTCCACGCTTTTGAAAGATAAAAACTACTTTTTTACATATATAAGATGCGACTTAAACGAACCCCATAAACCGCACCCGGATTGGTCTTACCATCCTCAACACGCTCTGTAATTGCTGCCACTGCTATATCCCTCCGTTTGGGCAAACGCTCTCTTTCAGTGGTGTCAATAACATCTTCTATTTCTTTCAACGTGAGGTCTGTACAATAAATGGGTGCTCCTGGCTGCTGTCTCCAGGAATCACTTAACGAACCAGTATAGAATGCATCAAACCCGGTGTCGTTGACTAATTTCATGGTCACCTCCCGGTCGGATTCCCGGTTGGCCGATATGGGAATCGCAATACGGTCTGGACTTCCTGCCGGTTTCCCTTTTTCCGCAAAGGAAGCCGAACCAATAGCATTCCACGCCTTGACTATTGGTCGACCTAATTGTTCCTCTACCCATAAACTTTCTACCTGTCCGGCTTCTATCCTTTCAATCTTATTATCTCTTTGCGGATAATAATTGGATGTATCTATCACAATGGTCTCTACCGGTACACCAGCAAAAAGTGGCGCAGTCTCAGGGATACGGTGCAAGGGAATGGATAAAATAACAACATCCTTGTCCCTTATTGCCTGTGCTGCAGTTACTGCATCAGCTCCCGTAGCGAGCACCTCGGTGTCAATGGTTTCCGGTCCTCTGGAATTTGCGACACTTACTTCATGACCTGCTTTTGCTAATGCCAAGGCCAATGTTTTACCAATATGCCCTACCCCTAAAATTCCTATTTTCATTTTCTATCTATTTGAGATGTACGGTTTCTTTAAATGTCATATGCAAAGTTATCAAAAAAATACTTTCCTTTGTATAGTACTTTCCTAAAGGAAAGCAAATTATGGAAAACGTTGTATGGCAAAAAAACAAACTTATTTATCCTGTTTGGATACGCTAAAACCCGTTCGGGACGCCTTAGATGTAATCAATGGAAAGTGGAAATTACCGATCATTATTTCGGTAATGGTGGGTAACAAGCGCTTTACGGATATTCAAAACAGTATCCCAGGCATCACCCCCAAAGTATTGGCAAAAGAGTTAAAGGATTTAGAGGAACACCAACTGATAAAGCGTAAGGTAATCGATGACTTCCCGGTAAAAATTTTATACCTACCGGATATCCATGCTAACACGTTGATTCCTATAATTGATGCCTTAAAGGATTGGGGGCTGAAACATCGGGAGAAGGTATTTTTCGGAAAGGATTAGGAATACAAGTGTCAACTCAATGATTTATTTTTTCAATTATAAAAATCGGCTTATTACACTTTGGTAATGTTCAATGGCTTTCGTATTTTTAATTATATGATTTGGCCAATAGTTATTCCACCATGGAAGAATACGGGTATACCCGTTTGTTTCAAAAAAAATACCATTATTGTACGAATTCATAAGCGTATCTAAGTAAAAGAAAGATGGATTATAAGCAACATATAGAAAGGAACCCAGAGATTATGTTAGGTAAGCCGGTGATCAAAGGGACCCGTATTACAGTAGAACTGTTGATGAGAAAGCTGGCAGGTGGTTTTACACTAACAGATCTTTTAAAGAGCTATCCCAATTTGAACAAAGAGCAGGTTCTGGCTGCACTCGAATATGCAGCCGATTTAATTGCCAATGAGGAATCGCTTGAAACCACATGATCAAAACCCTGGAATCCTACTATCGTAATCGGGGACATTTTTTTATCACAATTACTAAGGATAAGATAAGGATTAGGAAAATAAAAAACCTGGAAGGTATTACTTTAAATGGATACTTATCTGGTGTCCTTCTCTTGAAGGCCTGCCTGGCGTTGTGACCTTACCGGTTCATCACGATCTCATATACCCCACCTTTGTCCAACCCCACAAAGACCCTTTCCTTGCCGGATTCGGTCTTTACGATCAGATCATGAATGCCTCCATAGGTGACGCCCGGAAAACTTTTCACCTCCCAGGTATCACCCTTATCAAGCGAATAAAAAAGCTCTAGCGGCTGTGGCCCATCTGTTTTCTCCCACTTTCCCGCAAAGACCAAGTTGGGATTCGTAGAACTAAACCCAACACCGAAGAAGAAATGGGCTTCCTCGTGACGGTCAATTAGCGTTTCCCATGTTTGACCATCATCGGTGGTTCGGGCAAGTTCCCCTTCCCAGCCCACATAAATACCCTGTGGCGTTTGGGTGTCAAAGGCTACTTTTTTAACAGTTGTGGGGTTGGGCACCAAGTCGTTCCAATAGTTGATTTCCTCTTCATCACTGAGGTGGATAAGGTAACCGTTTTCCATGCCTCCCTGTCCCCCGGCCCAGATATCAGTTGGTTGGGCTGGATTAACAAAGACCTTCATCCGGTTGGCAAACATGTCGAAATCCCCCCAAATAGGTTCCCAGCTAACCCCTTTGTCGGTGGATTTGGCAATCACCTGATAACCGGTGCCGTACAACACGCTTGGCTGTGAGGGGTTCCATTCAAAGTGGAATAGGGGTTCTTCAACCTCCCCGCCAAAATCGTTTTCCAGCTCCTTCCAAGTTGCGCCTCCGTCGGTGCTGTGGTAGAGTAGGGGTGCTATGTCCATATCGTTTATGTCCCTGAATGAGGCCAGAAATTCGGTGTCTGACAGTAAAGCTGCGGTAAGGATATTTTTACCCTTAAGCCCCACTAATTCCATGGTTCCTGATGATGTGATATTCGATTTGTAGATACCGTCTTGAGTGATGGCGTAGAGGTCATTTCCCATTAACCTCAATTCATTTACCCGGACACCCGACAGACCCAAGGACTTTATTTCAAAATTATTAAGTTCGGGAACTTGATCATCCGATTCGCAGGAAAGTAGTGTAATACCGAACAGACATGCGCCGATTAATCTATAGGCGGAGGAAATTTTATGGTATTTCATGATTTTTATCTTTTTTTGAAATTAGGATTACAGACCTGAGACGAAAGAATGGGGTAAAATGTGACACAAAATAAAAAAATCTATATCTTTTGTCATTTAGCTAACTTTTTTCCTATTAGGCTATTTTCACTAAAGCATTAAAACGAAACAAAATGAGGGTACTGGATAATATAGAAAACCTGATACGTCCTACGCCAGAGGAGAAGGCAGCGCTGGAGAACATCTTGAAACCTCGGATATTGGCAAAAAATGAGCTGTTTTTAAGAGAGGGGGCTGTCTGTACTTCCATTGGCTTGATAGAAAAGGGAAGCGCCAGGCTTTACTATACCATTGATGGCAAGGAGGTCTCAAAGGATTTTTTATTCGAAAACTCCGTTATTGGTTCCTTTGGAAGTTTTTTCACACAACTTCCTTCTGCGCTTAATGTAGCTACCTTGGAAGAAACGCATATTTTAGAAATGGGCTATCAGGACGTCATCTTCCTCTACGAACACTATCCTGCCTGGCAGAAACTGGGACGTATTATTGCACAGGACCAGTTTATCCGTATCGAACGTAGGGAAGCCTCCTTGCTGAAAGATCCTGCAACGGTGCGCTATCTGAACCTAATAGAGGAACATCCCAAGGTATTTAAGCGGGTACCTTTGCAGCACATAGCCAGCTACTTACGTATTACCCCTGAGACCTTAAGCCGCTACCGCAAAAAATTTAAGTAATCAACTGTTTAATGGTTGTGAATAGTCTCTATAAATCTTTAGCTGTTGGTTGATTCAAGTGAATCAAAGAATGCTTATTTTTATTCAGTTGCTATCAAACCATCATTCCCTTGATAATCATAGATAAAATAAAGAATGCTGATCATCAGATTTATGCCATCATCAGTTATGAGCCAAACAAGAACTACCTCCTGATGAAATGGATTGGCTATATTACTGAAGAAGAAGTGAAATTTGCTTCTCTTAAGATGCTTGCTTGGCAGCAGCAGGAAGGAAAACGTAAAGGTTGTAAATTTCACGTGCATGATACCAAAGAACTGGAAAGCGCGTGGGCTGGTCTGGTAGACTGGATAAACAATGATTTTCTTCCAATGAACCATCAGTTTGGATTGCGTTACAATATCAGTATTCTTTCTCCGGACCTGTTTTCTAAAATGTCTTCCTTGGCGCTTTCTCAGAAACATAACCTTAAAGTGCCAACCATTTTATGCGAAACCAGATCTCAGGCAGAGCGATGGATAGCGGAAAAGTACGCGGAGTTTTAGTCCACTGTTTAAGCCAATTGATCGTTTACTAAGCACGGGGAAAACTACCTGTGCTTTATTTTTTTGTACCCATTTAGTTGTCTTTCTACAGCGTGGTTCCTTTTTGATTTGGATCAAGTAGGATAAAGAAGAACACCGCTTTCTTTGTGGAATAAAAAATCTACAAAAACCATGACAAAAGACAAGATTTTATTAAAAGGAGGCTGCGTGCTTAGCATGGATGCTTCCATCGGTACTTTACAGCAAGGAGATGTTTTGCTGGAAGGAAACCAAATTGCAGCCGTAGCTCCCAAACTTGAGGTGGGTGACTGCGAGGTAATTGATGCCAAAGGTAAAATTGTGATGCCTGGATTGATTGACACACACCGTCACTTGTGGGAAACGGCGTTACGTGCTACCGCCGCCGACTGGTCACTGATGCAGTACCTGCAGCAAATTCTCGGCCCTCTTGCTGCCAGCTACAGGCCGGAAGATGTGTATGTGGGCACCTTATTGGGCTCCTTAGAGGCCCTCAATGCAGGTATCACTACCCTGTTTGACTGGTCGCATATTCAAAACTCGGCAGCCCACACCGATCAGGCCATTATGGCACTTCAGGCATCTAACATGCGTGCTGTGTTTGGCTATGGCACTCCGGGAACTTCTGTTTGGGAATGGTTTTATGAAAGCAAGCTTACACATCCCCAGGACGCACACAGGGTCAGGGAAGAATACTTTTCTGCAGAGGGGCAGTTGCTGAGTATGGCCTTGGCCATTCGAGGGCCTGAATATTCAAGTTTGGCAGTAAGTGAGCATGACATTCAGCTTGCACGGGAGTTAGGGATCCGCATTTCTATGCATGCCGGTTGTGGCGGGTTTGGCCCCAAGTATAATGCTGTTGCGGAGCTCCATAAAAAAGGGCTGCTGGGTCCAGACATAAATGTCGCCCATGGCAACACCCTTACGGATGAAGACTTTCAATTGCTGGCAGCTCATGGCTGTTCACTTTCAATCACGCCTGAGGTGGAGATGCAAATGGGGTTGGGGATGCCTGCAACCGGGCGTGCCTTGAAAAATGGCATCAGGCCCAGCCTAGGAGTCGACATTGTGACAGGGACCGCAGGCGATTTGTTCTCCCAAATGAAAATAGCGCTGCAAACAGAAAGAGCCTTACAAAATGAGCAAATGCTCAAACAGTCCGAGATGCCACAGGTGCAATTAAAAGCAAAGGATGTATTACAATTTGCTACTGTTGATGGCGCTACCGCTTTAGGGCTGGAACATGTCACAGGCTCTCTGAGTCCGGGAAAACAGGCCGATGTTATTATGATAGACTGCACAGCGATAAACATGGCACCCGTTCTCGACCCGGTTGCCGCTGTGGTACTGCTGGCAAACCCAGCCAATGTGGATGCGGTGTTTGTAGCAGGAAAAGCAGTGAAGCGTGAAGGCCGCCTGCTACATGCCGATGTACATGCGCTACAACAAAAGGCAATAGCCTCTGCCGAGTACTTGATGGAAAAAGCAGCGATAGCGGAAAAAGTGTTGGTCTAGTTGGGGGCTTGCTCTTGTGAGGACATTTCTTATTTTTTAAATGTAAAGTTGAAGAATCACCAGAAAAGTCAATTCAGGTTTTAGACGCTCCGGGTTTTTGAAACCTGGAGCATCTTTTTTTCCCCAAGTGCCGGCAATAGGAATGTGGCTTTGGCCCATTCCACCAGTAAAAACAAATAGTCTAGTGCTAAAGCCAAAATGGAGAAAAAGCAAGGTAATTTGCTTATTAATAATATTCGGTAAGCAAAATTTCAAATGATATATCAATTGTAAAATATGAGTTTGTTGTAAAATTTGGATTTGGAAGAGTTGGCCCTGGGGGCACCTTGATAAATAAAAAACTAAAGCATCAATGAATATTTTATAAAAAATTGAAAAAACAGATTTTTGTATTAAAATATGTGTAAATTTAAATAATTATTCTACTAAAAAATAAGTTAATATTTTAAAGGAGTTGTAGCTCTTTTGCCGGACAATTTACGATTTTTATACTGTATTGCTAAAATACAAATCAAAGTGAAAAAGAGATGGATTATATAAATGAATTGGCAGCGGCGAATAAAAAAATCGAATTCCTTTGCCAAGAAAAGGAAAAGCGGGCAGACGAACTGGTTATAGCCAACCTCGAATTGGACTATCAAAGTAAAGAAAAAGAAAAAAGGGCAGATGAATTGATCATAGCCAACTTGGAACTGGCCTTTCAAAAAAAAGAGAAGAAAAATAGGGCAGATGAATTACTTATTGCCAACCTGGAATTGGAATTTCAAAACGAAGAGAAGGAAAAAAGGGCTGATGAATTGGCCATTGCACATATGGAGCTTACTTTTCGAAATGAAGAAAAGGAAAAAAGTACAGCAGAACTTATTCAATTAAACAAAAAGCTTACGGTTCAGAAAGTTCAACTGGAAGATTTTTTCAAAATCGTTTCACATAACCTAAGGGGCCCTCTCAATAATATATTCATGTTGGTGGATGAAATTTCAGAGACCGAGGAGAAATCAGAAATGGCCACTCTGAAGGAACTCCTGAAAGTATCCACCGCAATCCTTAATGAGATATTGGATGAATTGATGGAATCACTTCAAGTGAAATACGATTTGGAGATAAGCTCAAAACCCATAGACCTGAAGGAATACTTTATGAAGACATGTGCTGCTTTACGAGGGCAATTAAATCGTTCCAAAGCGCTGATTGAAGGCGATTTTGTAGCATCTCCTGTTCTCTTTTTCCCTCCAAAATATGTCCGGAGCATCATGCATAACTTGATCAGCAATTCCTTGAAATATCAATCACCCTTACGAAGACCCAATATAAGAGTTCAAAGCAAAAGAGAAGGAAATAATATTGTGCTTTCTGTTGCAGATAATGGATTGGGCATGGATTTAACCAAACACGGAAAGGACCTGTTCAAAATCAGAAAGGTATTTCATACTCATCCTGACGCAAAGGGATTTGGCCTGTATATCACAAAATGTCAGATCGAGTCCATGAATGGCAGCATTTGGGCTGAGAGTGTTCTCCATGCCGGCAGTACCTTTTTCGTATCTTTCAATAACCAACCTCTATGATTGAGACTATCCAGGTTTTTACAACCTTGATGGTCTCCCCATCTAATGATTTGAGCTTAACATCACGAAGTGTGAGCGATTTCTACCGATTGGAGCCTTGGCACTTTCGATGCCATAAATCTGATGATTTTTCCCGATTTCGGAAAAATGGTGGATAACGAATGGCTTCCTTCCTTTGAAATCCGGCGGGAGTTTCTTTAATCTTTTAACCATTTTGCTGAAGGCTTCTCGACATCGGAATCCAGAAATGCTAGATTCATGGATTCAACAGTTAATTGTAATTGTTCCTTTTCCAAGTCAGTCTAGATTTCATACTATAGTTTACTAAATTAAAAGAGGGCAGGAATCTGCTTTGCAATATCTAGAGCCAAAACTTTTTATGTGACAAATTAATTACTGTCGGCTATTATTACTCCCCTATTAAATCCATTTTTTAAACAACCTATGGGAATAATCTTACCTGAAGATTTTTCGAACACGCTTCCGAAAAGGATGTAAACGCATAAATAGGAAAAAAAATGCTTTTGGAAGATCCAAAAACGAACTGACCTCGTATCTTTTTCAAAATAGTTTGTATGGAAATCAAAGAATTATTTGATCAAATATGGCATGCCTCTAAAGAAGCCAGGTTTAATGAAAAAAAGGCAAGGCTAAAACTTATCGGATTAACCGAGCAACTATCCAATGCTTATCAATCCCAAGGAAGGTCACTGGAGTATCCATTTGCCTCTACCAAACTCAGAGAACTTAGTCTTCAAGAAAATGACCTTGCCGCAAGAATTAATGGTTCTACGGTACTTATTACCGGAGGATGCGGATGTGTAGGTTCCCAATTGATTCGGGATCTGCACAAATTTAGACCTGCCAAAGTGGTCATATTGGATAATAGTCTCCCTCAAAGCCCCCCTACAGGTTCAGTCGGTTTTCAGCTAGTATATGAAAAAGCTGATATAAGGAATTTAAAAGAGGTGGAATTCTTATTTAAAAGGCACCGGCCAGATTATGTTTTTCATACTGCTGCCCAAAGAAATCCTGGACTAGCTGAGAGGGAAGTTACATTAACAGTAAGTACAAATATTCTAGGGAGTTATAATGTCATAATGGCCTGCGAATCCACCAGTTCGGTAAAAAACTGTGTTTTTTCCTCAACGGGCAAGGCCAGCAGGTACTATACGGAAGAGATTTATGCTGGTACCAAAAAGGTGTGTGAGCACTTGTTTAGCACATTTCATAAGCTTGGAAGGGTGAAATATGTAATGGCAAGGTTCACACATATATTGGAAAACAGCCTGATGGATCAGCTACTTCGTCGCAGGGCCCTGGAAGAGGCATGGGTGAGTGTACATAGTCATTCCAAATTTGTATCGGCACAAAATGTCAGGGAGGCTTCTTACCTACTTTTGAACGCCCTTATCCAGAGCGAGGGTAGGGAATGTGATTTTTTACTTGTCAGGGATTTGGAGTGGCCGGTAGAAAGTCTGGAGGTTGCTTTGTATTATATAAGAAAATATGGTCCGGGAAAACCCATCATTTTTACCGGTAACCCCAAAGGATACAGTGAAAAGTTTTTCAGGGGGCAATTAGACTGGAATAATCCGTATGAGCTGAATCTTCTCATCAATGTTTTTGAGAACCGGAGAAAGAAAATTAACCTGGCAGGTGATATTGTTTGTTCAAGCATTATAGCCGCAGATTCAAATTTGGTATTGAATACCTTAGCTGAATTTCGAAAACACAGGCAGGATGCTGAGGGATATAGCTCCCTGTTGGTGCAGTCAATGTGTAATTTCCTTACAGATACCCTTAATAGGGAAGAAGAGACAGCTATTCGCGACATACTCAAATGGGGGACAGATGAAGTTTGGATGAAACACGACGGTTTAGTGCTTGCCGATTTCGATAGAATGATCCCTATATTTTTGCAATCGCTAAAAAACAAATGGGAATTTCATAATGGGCTTAAATGGAATGCAAATGTTATCCAATGAGACTTTTTCTAACCAGGTTTGTTTGCCTTATTCCCAAATTTTGAGGTTAGAAAAATGGGGAAAAGAGGCTGATGAGGAAATTTGCGGGTTTTTGGTTGGTGAAGCTAAAGAGGGCATGCTTATTATAAAAGAATGTTTAATAGTAAAAAATAGGGCGCCACAATGCAGAAGTTCTCGATTTTTGATTTCAAAGGAAGAATACATGTTGGCTGAGAAGAAAGCTACGGAAGACCAAAAAGAATTGTTGGGTATTTTTCATACCCATATTGATCAATTGCCCATTCCTTCACTCCTTGACGTGCAAAATGCATTTCCAGGTTTTTATTATTTGATTTATTCGGTCTACAAAAAAAACCAAAGCCAATTTAAAACCTGGGAGCTTAATCCAGAAATTAAATTACTATACACCTTAATCTATTAATCCGATGGCAAAAGTATTTATACCAACCCCTTTGAGAAAGTTTACCGACCAGCAATCCGATATTGCTATTGCTGGAGCAACAGTTTCTGAAATACTAGAGCAATTGGTGGAAAGATTTCCAAGCTTAAAACAATACCTGATTACTTCTGATGGCCAATTACCCCCTTTTATCAATGTATTTGTAGGGGAGGAGGATATCAGGAATTTACAGAGGATGGAAACAGAGGTTTCTTCGGATACGCTAGTGAGTATCATACCTGCTATAGCTGGGGGAAGTGAGGGGGTAATTCTTTCCAAGAAAGAATTAGCGCGCTATGACCGCCACATCACTATTCCTGAGTTTGGGTTAGAGGGACAAATAAAGTTAAAATCGTCTAAGGTTTTAGTCATAGGGTCAGGTGGTTTGGGAAGCCCACTTTTGCTATATCTGGCAGCGGCTGGGGTAGGCCACATTGGGATCGTGGATTTTGATAGCGTCCAGGACAGTAATCTTCATAGGCAGGTGCTTTTTGGGGAGGAGGAAGTCGGAATGCCTAAGGTGGATGCCGCCAAAAAAAAGCTGGAATCCTTGAATCCCTATATAACTATAAAGGTTTACAAGGAGAGGTTTAGCTTCAAAAATGCCTTGAGTTTAGTGGAAGAATACGATGTAGTTGCAGATGGAACAGATAATTTCCCTACTCGGTATTTAGTCAATGATGTATGTGTGCTAAAAGGTAAAACCAACATATATGCCTCTATTTTTCAGTTTGAGGGACAAGTTTCAGTTTTTAACTTTAAGGATAGGGATGGCAATATTGGGCCTAACTATAGAGATCTTTATGAGAGTCCGCCTCCATTGGGGTTAGTGCCCAGTTGTGCGGAAGGTGGTGTGCTTGGTGTTTTACCGGGAATTATTGGGAGCATGCAGGCTTTGGAGGTTATAAAAGTAATCACAGGTGTGGGACAACCTTTAAGTGGAAAACTGTTTACTTTTGATGCCCTTTCCTTTAGTTCCCGAACCTTTATGTTGAAAAAGAATCCCTCAAATCCACTTACTGGAAAAACTTCCATAGAGCCGAGCCTGTTTGATTATGAGCATTTCTGTGGCTTCCATAACCATGAAATAAAAGAGATAACAGCTGAGGAATTTCGGTGTCTTATGGGGTCAGGGGAGGACTATCAATTAGTCGATGTCAGGGAAGCCCATGAATATTATGCCAATAACTTGTCAGGAATTTTAATTCCTATGGGAAAGATCTTAAACTGCAGCCATCAGATAAGGAGGGATGTCAAAGTAATCATCCATTGTAAAGCTGGGGGTAGAAGTGCCAGAGCCATTCGTTCCCTTGAGGAGGAAAAAGGCTATGAGAACCTTTATAACCTTAAAGGGGGAATTGAGGCAGTTATGGCATGTAAGCTGGAAAATGCCTAACTAAAGCTAACCAATTCCTTATCCCATGGATGGATAATGGCCTGGCATTGTAGTTTTATATTGCCTTAGTGCTGCACACTTACCTCCAAAGGCTTTTCCAAATCATCCAGTATGCTCTGGATAACCTCCTCGTTTCCTGCTCCCTGATGCACGTAGTATCTGTACCTGCCTCTATATTTCTCCCCCGGGGCAATCACAAACTCCCCATCTACCATAGGGGCATATACCCAGTAGGGCATGGTAGGATGAACCCGGATCTTCTGGGGGTGCCTAAAATTGTCTGGGAAACTGAAAACAGTGAGCCCTGCTTCTTCTCCATCAATATTTCCATAGGCCGTAACCCATTTTGCAGGAGTGTGATTGGCGGATTCATTGTCGTGTCCTTCACTGGTATTGATACTCCATGTATTGGAGAAATGTTCCGTATCGGCGTCATTCCATTCTTTGCTACCCCTGAATGCCATTCCACCATAATGATAATCCAGGATGTAAAGGGTATCTTCACTTGTGTTTTCTTGCTCAAAGAATAGGTCGAACAAAAAAAACTCTTCAAAGGGGTAAAGGGTTATTTCCCAGTTTTCCGATAGCACCTCACCGTGCTCCAGACTGATTTGGCTTAGCAATGTGGATAGGGTGGCACTGGCATCGCCCTCATGTACTCCTAAGATATCCACATGAGCCACAGTTCCTGTTTCTTGGTGTTGGTTCCAGAAATCCACTTTTTCCCCCTTAAACCGAGTATTTACCCAGGCGTTGAAGATGGCGTGTTGATGGGTATGCCCTTCTGGGAAGTCGTCTGTTAAAACCTGTCCACTGGGGCTATAAAGGGGATGGATAAAACCACTCCTTTGATAGTATTCCTCACTGACATCTTGGGGCAAAGTGGTTTTTTCCTGGTAAAAAAGTACCGGCTTATCATTCACATAAAATTGGTAACCCTCATCTTGCTTTTCAATTTTGGCCTTGGCACTGGACTGGTATTTTCCTTCCCTCACTTCAAAATAATGTGTGCCTTTTTCCAAATCCCTAACCAAAAAGATCAATTCCATATTATCCCTTACTTCTAGGGGAATCATTTTCCCTGAAGAGATATCTACTAAATGGTAATTTTGTTCCTTTTGTAACCCTAAATCTTCTTTTAGGGTGACAAGAGAAAACTTCCTATTATCCTCTATTACAGTGAGGGCAATAGTAGCTATTGGTTTGGAGGAACAACTCAAGCCAACGAGAAGGATTAGGATGAAGGGGATGGTGTTTTTCATTTTTACGGTAGCCTGTTTAAACGTGAATCAAACAAATTGATAGGGAATAAGCAAATTTAGGGAGAATCCCTTAAGTTGTTACTAAATTATAATAGCAATACTCCCTTTTTGGGTTAGTAATTTGGACCCTCTTCTAAAATAAATTCAGTGCTTTTTTTGCGCTCCTGAAGGGCCTGGATGACATCTTTCCCCACAGAAGTACCGTAGATGTAAACTTTATTTAGGTTAGGAAATTCCAGCAGATGAAGGGCATTCCCTCCCTTGAGTGAAGTAAAAGAGAGGTTTATTTCTTTTAGTTTTTCAAGGTGTACCAAATAGGGCAGGCCACTACCATCTACGGATGTTTTGGGGATATACAGCCTTTCCAGGTTTTCCATTTTGCCAATAAAAAAAAGCTCGTCATCCCCTATGTCTGCCGAAGCCAAGCTGATGCTGGAAAAATAACTTGCATATGGAGCCAGTGCCAAAAGTTCCTCATTGGAAAATGGCCTTGGTGGAAATTTCATTTTTAAATCAAACGATTTGCCCTCAGCCTTTTCGTCCAAACTTATGCGAACGTTGATCTTTTCTGCCAACTGTTCCAGTTCTTTTCTGACTTCTTCAAAAGCCTCGTTTTCCAAGGCGATTTTATGCCTGGTTCGGTTGATTTGCGGCAACATTGCTGCTAGAGAGCGGTTAATATCGCTGTCTTCATCAAGATCCCCTACTGTCATGTCTTCTGGGGCCCCCTTTTCAATCCAGAATTTGACAAGAGCTATTTCATTTTCACTCAAACCCGGTTTGCCTTCTGGTGGCATCCGGTCTTCATGGTCTGGGGGAAGGAGCATTCTCACTACCATTTCGCTTTCCTCTGGCTTTCCTTCCACAACTGCGGGCTTGCCACCGTCCCCAGATTTGAGGAGAGCATCGTGGGAGTTCATCAATAGCCCTCCTTTGGTTTTGTTTTCATTGTGACAGTTTACACACTTAGCATCTAAAAGTGTGGCTACCACATCCCCATAAATCAGCATTTCTTCCATCGGCTTATCGGGTAGGGAAGAGGAGGGAGGGAACAACAATTCCAAAGGTTCAGTTAAAAAATCCGCACCATGCGTAAGGGAACCACCTATATGGCTGGTATAACCCAAGCTTACGGTACTTGCCATCAAAAACCCGTGATATATCCAAATACCAAAGGCAAGAACCCCTTTTTCATTAAAAAAATAAACGAAGGTGGCAAGACTTATAAAAAACCCCGTCAAGACCCCACCTATTAGGTGGTTGTTTATCAACTGCCCGGCATAGTCTTCGGTTAGGTACAATAAATACCCTGCCAAGACAGCCACAAAACTACTGATGCAGGCTAGAAGCAAAAGGGCTTTGGTAAGAACGGGGTGTTTTAAAGAAGCATGAAACCTTCCGGCAAAAACGGACAGAGCCAAAAGTAGGATGAGCACTATGGGAAAATGCAAAATGAGGGGATGAAACCTGCCCAATAGAGAAAATAAGGGTAGGTTACCACTATGCTCAGTAGGGAGAAAAGGAACGATCAAACAAAACATTCCCAATATGAGGGGAATTACAAGCCCTGCTTTTCTCAATAAATCACCTGTATCGGACTTATTTACAGGAGGAACAGATTTATAAATGGTCATGCTTTTTACAATCACCTTAAGTGTAAAGGTGCTATGGATAAAATGTTACGAAAAGCGAAGGGCATTATTACACCATAATCTCGGAAAGTGGACGGGTACTATCGGCAAATTTTTCAGTTTCCACGCCAACGGTTTGTAGCCAAGAGGTGTAGAGGTTTGAAAGTGGGGTGTTTTCCTCAAAAATAAGGTTCTGTCCAGACTTAATCTTTCCTCCCCCTCTTCCTCCTATGATGATAGGCAGGTCCCTTGGAGAATGCCTGTTACCGTCTCTCAAGCCTGAAGCAAACATCACCATGCTGTTATCCAATAGGGTTCCGTCACCCTCTTTAATGGACTTTAACTTATCCAAGAAATAAGCATATTGCTCCACATGCCATTTTGTAATTTTATCGTATTGCTCCAGTTTTGCTTCGTGATTCATGTGATGGGACAGGGAATGGTGCGCCCCTGAAACCCCGTCCAGAAAAGAAAAATTCCTGTTGCTCACTGAATTACCAAACATGAAAGTGGTCACCCTGGAGGCGTCACTCCATAATGCAAGTGCCATAATGTCAAACATAAGCCGGGTCTTTTCAGTGACATCCACTCCAGCATACACCTCGACATATTCGTCGATATTTTGGTTGACCCGCTTCAGTTCTTTTTTGATGTCAGGGGTTATTTTACTCTCAAAATCCTTGAGGCTATCCTGATTGGTGATTCTTTTCTCTATGGATCTTATGGATTCCAAATACTCCTCCAATTTATCCTGATCAGACCTCCCTAAATTGTTTTTTAGGGATTTTGCATCATCCATCACCGCATCTAGGATACTGTTTTTGTGAGGGTTGTCTGGCTTATTGCTTACAAAAGGCTTGAATAACCTGTCAAAGGCCAACCTAGGGTCTATCTCCTTGGAAAGCGGGGTAGTGGCGTTTTTCCATGAAATACTGGAGGCGTATAGCCTCGTAAAGCCTACATTGATATCTACCCCCGTAGCAATTTTGTCCAACCCATATTCCAATGAGGGGAATAAGGTTTCCTCTTTGTAATGATTGGCAATAATTTGATCCACAGATACCCCACCGCTGTTGATGTTGTCCCCTGCCGTTTTGGCAATAGGCATGCAGGTAAGCAGGTTTGCAGTTTTAGCATAGTGGCCATCCGCTCCCTGAAATATACTGTGCTTGTTCATAAGCTGACCAAGTACCAATATTTCGTCTTTCAGGTGCTTTAGGGGTTGTAAGGTAGGGGATATTTCGAAGTGGGTTCCCAATCCGGAAGGGGTCCATCTGTCCGGGTGAACACCGTTTGGCATAAACATAAACGCCGAACGAACCGGGAAATTAGCCCG
Source organism: Pleomorphovibrio marinus (assembly GCF_003347495.1). Classification (GTDB taxonomy): domain Bacteria; phylum Bacteroidota; class Bacteroidia; order Cytophagales; family Cyclobacteriaceae; genus Pleomorphovibrio; species Pleomorphovibrio marinus. The sequence continues at coordinate 175,150 of NZ_QCXY01000004.1, read as the reverse complement.
GCTAGGCGCCGCAAAGGAAGAAGGTACCATGGCCTCTAGAAAAGGCAAGGCAATAGCAGCCCCAACACCTTTTAACATTTTTCTTCGAGATATTTGCCATTTTCTATGCATCACTTTCTTTTCAGGTTTACTCTTTGAACAATTTACAAATCAATTTCCAATTTGCAAATGCTTTATGTATAAGCGGTTGTATTAAATTTCGTTTGACTTTTTTTGGAAGTCTTTAACCTTCTTTCTGAAAGAATAACTTTTCACCAATTCTTGGATAAATGAATCAGGATGAAAGTTGTTTTCTAACAGGTTATCGGTCAAGTCACGGATGGCGGTTTCGTCGGAGAACAGGGTTCCCCTTCCCACGGCGTAGGAAAGGAATTTAGAAGATATATTCCTAGCGAATTTTTCTTTTTCCTCCAAGAGGATTTCCTTAAGTTCCGTAGGCCCCTGGAAAGATTGGCCTGAGGCAAGTTCCCCTGAGGGATCAATTTGGATATTTCCATAATCCGTTCTCCACCTTCCATCCGCATCGTAATTCTCCAAACCTAAACCCAACGGATCCATTTTTTCATGACAGGATTGACAGGCTGGGTCCGACCGGTGCCTTTCCAACAATGCTCTTAACCCAAGGTCTTCGTGCAAGCCTTCATCTTCCGGCAATTCTGCTACATCTGGTGGAGGCGGGGGAGGAGAGGTACCCAAAATTTCTTCTAGCACCCATTTACCCCTAAGCACGGGACTGGTACGTGTGGGAAGCGAGGTTACTGCCAAAACACTGCCCATACCTAATAACCCACCCCGGGTACCATCGCTCAAATTAACCTTCTGGAAATCCTCGTCATCTACCCCATCTATTCCATAGTATTCCGCCAAATCCCTGTTTAGGAAGGTATAATCGCTTTTGATCAGGTCAAGAAAATTTTTGCTTTCCGTAATAACGTGATAGAAAAAGGCAGTGGTTTCCTTGAACATGGCTTCCTTAATGGCCTCGGTAAACATGGGGAACTTGGCAAGTTCTGCAAGGGGAAAATTAGGGTCCCTAAGCTTGGTGATGCCTAGCCACTGGGAAATAAAAGACTCGGCAAAGCGAAGGGATTTCGGGTCTTCCAGCATTCTGCTTACCTGCTGACTAAGCACCTCATCCTCTTGAAGTTTGCCTTCTGCGGCTAATGCAAATAGCTCCTCGTCGGGCATACTTGCCCAAAGGAAGTAGGAAAGCCTGGTGGCTAACTCAAAATCGTTGAGCGGGACTGGAATATCCAATTCCGGCTCCTCTTCCATTTTGTATAGAAAAGAAGGTGCAATTAGCACCGCTTTGAAAACCTCACTCAGGCTTTTATTAAATCTCTCCGGGTTGGTAAAGGATTCGTTATTTTGGTACACCTTGGAAAAAAGATCCAGGAGCTTCGTTTTTTCTGAAGGTTTTAAAAACCTTCGGTAAGCCTTGCTGGCAAAAGGATAAATAACCTTTTCGGCTGCCTTTTCCGGTGGATTTACTGGGGAGGCGTTGGCAGAAAAAAGACCCTTAAGCCAGCCCCAAATCCGCTGCCAAATGTTTAACTTATATTCAAAAGGAACAATTTGAGCCCATTTTTCTTCGTCCTCGTAGAGGCTTTCCACAATTTCTTCTGCGGCCTCATAATACCTTTCCATCTTAAGCGGGGTGAAAAACAGAGAGCCTCCCTGATTGTCGAACCCACCTCCTCCTGACCCGTCAGATGGAAACTTACTTACCGCTTCAAACTTCACTCCGGTGAGGTCTAAAATGGTGTATTGGTATTCGGTGTGACTGAGTCTCCTTATTACCACCTTGCCAGGGGTTTTATTTGCTAAGGATTTTTGTAAAATGCCGTTTATCCCATCCACCAGCACGTGGTAGTCATCCTCCGATAAGGGGGGCTTGGTATCCGGAGGCATTTCTTGGGTTTTTACCTGTTCTATCACATTTAACCAAAGCTGTCCATCCTTGATTATCCTTCCTTCCTCCTCATATTTTTCAAGGTTGATGCCCCCTTTTGAGTCCCCTACCCAGTGGCAGGAATAGCAATTTTCTTTTAAAACGGGGATGATATCTTTCTCGTACTCCAATGCTACTTGGGCTCGTACCGAAAAACAACAAAGCAATAAAATTAAAATGAACCCATGACTGCCTAAAATGCAGATCCCACTAAAATTCATCCTATTTGTTTTGAGTAATAACATATCAACTCAAAATATAGGTAAGGCACAGTCAAATAGCAACCCCTCTTTTATGGAAGGCAAATGAACCAAAGCAACGGGAAATGCCATGCCCTGACCCATGGATCCTAATAAAAGCAATCTTTTTTAGTCATCGGCAAATGAAGGGTACAAGGTCATCCCTCCATCTACGTACAAGGTGGTGCCTGTAATATAGTCAGACTCCTCGGAGGCTAACCAGACGGCCACTTTTCCAATATCCTCTGGTTTTCCAATACGGCCATAGGGGATTTTCTCCAGCAATGCCTTCCTGTTTTTCTCGTCTTTCCATTGGTCTTCGTTAATTGGGGTTTGGATAGCTCCCGGACTTATACTGTTTACTCGGATTTTGTTGGGAGCCAACTCCTGGGCAATGGATTTCATCAAGGTTTTCAAGCCCCCTTTGCTGGCTGCATAGTTGACCCGACCTCCCCAGGGGATAAGATCATGCACTGAACTAATGAAAATAATCTTGCCTTTGCATTTTTCATTATTTGAGGTATTCCCTTGTGAAAGAAAGGTCTTGGCCGCGGCTTGTGCAGACAAAAATGCGCCGTAAAGATTGGTCTGTATGACTTTATCCCATTCCTTATAAGTCATGTCCACCAGGGGGTTATCTTGCTGGATGCCGGCGTTGTTTATCAGGATATGAAGGTCACCAAAAGCTTCGTTGGTTTTTTCAAAAATTGTGGCAATGTCCTTGGGTTTGCCCACATCTCCTTTGACAATAATACATTTTGCCCCGGCATCTTCAATTATTTCTTTGGTCTTTTTTGCCCCGTCTTCATCGCCGTGGTAATTTACACAGACATTTGAACCCGCTTGTCCCAAAGCTATGGCTATTCCTTGGCCAATTCCGGAACTTCCTCCGGTAACAATGCTGGTTTGGCCTTTCAATGGTAGGTGTTGGTTAGTTTTGTTCATAAACAGGAGACTACAAATAAAATACCAACTTCCAGAAAAAAAAAGGGGCATTAAGCCCCTTAAGTAATATTCCTTTCCAAGTGGTCAATTTATGCGTCCACTCCAAGTGCTTTTGCCATCACTTCACCGATTTCACCAGGTGATTCGGCCACATAGATGCCATTTTCTTTCATAATTCTAATTTTAGCCTCTGCGGTATCGTCCTTACCACCAACGATGGCACCAGCATGACCCATTCTTCTGCCCGGAGGAGCAGTTTGGCCTGCGATAAAGCCTACGACGGGTTTTTTATTGCCATTTTCCTTTATCCATTTAGCAGCTTCAGCCTCATAGTTCCCCCCGATTTCTCCAATCATGACGATGGCATCAGTTTCAGGATCTTCCATTAACAATTGTACTGCCTCTTTGGTGGAAGTTCCTATGATGGGGTCGCCTCCAATCCCAATTGCAGTAGAAATTCCCAATCCGGCTTTTGAAATTTGGTCAGCGGCCTCGTAGGTAAGAGTACCTGACTTAGACACAACGCCCACCCTTCCTTGTCGGAAAACAAAGCCTGGCATAATCCCAACCTTAGCTTCCCCAGGGGTGATTACACCTGGACAATTGGGTCCAATTAACGTGGCTCCTTTTTTCTTAATATAAGGTTTGGCTTTCATCATATCCTTTACAGGAATACCCTCTGTGATGGTGATGATTACTTTTATCCCAGCATCAGCCGCTTCCATAATTGCGTCTGCAGCGAATGCGGGAGGAACAAATATGATGGAAGTATCTGCTCCCGTAGCCTTCACAGCATCCTCTACCGTATTAAACACGGGCTTGCCAAGGTGGGTACTACCCCCTTTGGAAGGCGTAACACCTCCAACTACATTGGTGCCATATTCAATCATTTGTTGGGCATGAAAAGAACCTTCGTTGCCAGTAAAGCCCTGAACAATAACTTTCGAATTTTTATTTACCAAAACACTCATATTGCAAATTTTATTATTTGCCACAAAAATATAGGATTAAGCCCTATCAAAAAAAGAATTACCAAACATTATCGGATTAATTTAGAGTTTTGATAACTTTTTATAAATTTAAAATTCATTATTGAATCCAATGATCCGTAATTTTTCCCATCTGCTGGTGCTCCTACTCCTTGTGCAGGAGGCGAATGCCCAATTCTTTAACCTTAACAGGAGGATTAGGGGTTTTGATCTTACCTCGGAAGCTATTTTTGGGATTCAGCAGGATAAAAAAGGGTTTATTTGGCTAGCTACCGACAAGGGCACCAAATATTCGGATGGAATTTCCACCTATTCTTTGCCTGACAGTTTAGAAAAAAGGTTCAAGGGAAAACCCATGGTTCATGCCGATGAAGATGGGCACATTTGGCTTTACCAATTAACAGGAAAACCCTTGGTGTTTTATTTTGACCTTCAGACTTGGCATGAGATACCTTTGGCCTTATCCGAAGGCACCTTACAACAATTTCATCCTAGGTTTCAGCTCAAGATATCTGGCTCCAGAGAGGAAAAAAAAGTTTATCTCTCCGCCAATGATGAGGTGGTGATACAACTTATGACAGGCGAGCTGATTGCAAAATTCCCCATTGATAAGGAAAAAACAGGTGCTTTCTCCTCCTTCTTCAAGAAAGAAGAAACCTTCTTGATCTTTGAAAATATAATCTATCGGGTGAGTGGGGAAGAGCTCATTCCGGTGGAAACTAAGGGAAATGAGCCTTTTGGTGCCATCAGGAAGGTGGTTTATAACCCGTGGGAGGACATGTATTACTACCTAGGGAAGGGTTTTCTTGCTAGGGGATCAAGTATTTGGGTTGTGGAAGAGGTGGTCTATGAAGGTTTCTCTGAAAAGATTAACGCTGTTGGGGATCAATTCGAGCTACTCGAAAATAAGGGGGATATTTACTTTTTCTTCAATTCCCAGCTTTATAAACATAACTTCAGGTCCAAAAACACTTTTGTTATATCCGCATATGAAAACTTAAAGGTATATTTTGTTCAATCTACATTTGTGGATAGGGAAGGTATTATTTGGCTAGGCTCTTATCGAGGGGTTGTAAATATTCCCAGCCTAAGGTTTCAAAATTTTGATATATCTGTTGGCATCCTTGAGTCCGATATTTCGGCTTTGAATAATTTTTCTCCCGGAAGATATCTTTTAGGTTATAATAATGGTATACAGGTTTGGGAGGGCACAAATCCCGTACGTTCCTTTGATTTCACTAGGGAGGGAGAAAAGGGGTTGGGAAGGGTGCTGAACTTCGCAAATGATGATTTTGGTAATGTTTGGTTCTCTGCTTACCAGGCAGGCATTGGACATTATAACCCAAAAACGGACAAATTTGAGATTATAAATGGCCCATCAGAAAGGCCATTTCAATATGTCTATGTAGAAGGTGACACCCTTTATGCCGTCAGCCATAATTTGATTTTCAAGGCGCTTATCGATGCCAATGGTTTGGCTTCCTCCTTTGAGGAAGCCCTACCTTTCATCAAGGAAGACAAGGCAAATCCGACCAATTTTATCCGGAAGATAGGGAAAGTGGATAATAAATGGGTGTTAATGGATAACGGGAGCAGCCTTGAATTTGACGGGCTTTCCATACAGGATAGTCATATTCGCATTAGTGGCTATGATTTTCATCCCAAGGGGGATACTTTATTGGTCGGTACTGAAGATGGACTGTTCTATATTGACGGAAATGGACTGGTTCCTTACGAAATTTCTGGGCAAACTTTAGAGCAATCGGTTTATGTTTTTCAGGAAGACCATATCAATCAACTTTGGATAGGTACAAATTTTGGGGTTTATGTCTTGGCAAATGGTAAGCTTAGGCATTTTAACGAAAGAAATGGATTGATCGGCAATGATATCAATCGGGGAGCACTCTGTCTTGCTGACAATCAACGTATGTTTATTGGTACCCAGAATGGCATATCTGTTTATTTTCCTGATGAAGACATAGTTAGTAGGGCTAGTCCATTAGTGTTTGTGGAAAATATCAGGGTAATCTCTGAGAACGAAAAAGATGTGGAATTGGATAAAGTTCCTTTTCAATTTAACAACGTAGAGGTTACCTATAGCACTGTTAGCTTTTCGGCATGGCCCCCAGTTACTGTCGAGTATATGTTAAAGGGCTTGCACCAAGATTGGATTGTAACCGAAAACCCCAGAAACAACAAGATTTATTTCAATAATCTTCCACCAGGTCAATACCAGCTGCTAATAAGGGCAGGACTAAATGGCCAAAACCAATCCGAGGTTGTTACCTCAAAACCCTTTACGGTAGCTTACCCCCTATATTTACAAGGATGGTTCATAGCCCTCTTGGTTTTGTTTTTTATAGGCTTAGGGATTCTAATAAACTTTTTGTTCGTGCAATATAAAAATCAAGGACTATTGAAAAGTGATTTGGTTCAAAAAAATGCTCAAATTCAAGTCAAAGAAGACCAGTTTAAGAATGTGTGGAAAAGTTCAGAGGATGGGCTAGTAATTTCTGCTGTTGGTGGCAAGGTATTGGCGGCTAATCCCTCCATCTGCAAAATGACAGGGATGAATGAGCAGGAAATCATAGCTGGGGGTCTGCCTGTCCTGTTCACTGACCCCGAGTTTTATTCCAATACCAGCAGGGTAATTCGCCCGGCACTTTCAAACCTCAATGGAGAAGCACTTATCTTAGAAATGACAATGCCCTTAAAATCCGGGGCTAGAGAAATTGAAATACATATCAACCGGATGATGTCCGATTATGAGGGAAAACCTCTCTTACTGAATGTATTCCGGGATATCACAAAGAAAAAAGAAATTGAAAAGGGATTAAAAATCGCAAAGGAACGGGCAGAAGAAGTTAGCAGGCTCAAAAGTAGTATATTGTCCAATATGAGCCATGAAATAAGAACTCCACTTAATGGTATCTTGGGTAGCACCGAACATATATTGAATTGCTACAGGGACAACCTAGAACTTGTTGGGCAATTGGAGATTATCCAGGAGAGTGGGGAACGGTTGCTCCATACTATTGACGCAATTCTGGACTTAAGCAGGATAGAGGCAGATAAGGTGGGTGTGGTTTACAAGGAGATAAACATCAATGATTTAATATCCAAAATTTTGGTCAATCTTAAATCAACTGCCATAAAAAAGGGTATCTTAGTGACATTAAAGCAACAAACCAAACCTTTTATTGGTAAAACTTCAGCAGAATACCTTAAAATGATCATTGAAAGAGTTGTGGGAAATGCAATAAAGTATTCCGAAAAAGGGATGGTTGAAGTTTGGTTGGAAAAGATAGGGCAAAGCATTTATATCAAAGTTACGGATCAAGGTGTGGGAATGAGTAAGGAGTACTTAAATAGGCTTTTTCAGCCGTTTGAACAGGAAAGTAAGGGGTATAATAGGCAATACGAAGGGGTAGGATTGGGGCTTTTCATCACCAAACACCTCTTGGATCAACTTTCCGGGAAAATTGACATTCAGAGTGAAAAGGAGAATGGGACTAGGGTGGAAATTACGATTCCACTTGGTTAAATGACACTTTTCCAGTTTTTTCAATATTTTAGCATATAATGAAACAGCATTATGTTTTCTCTTAAGATTTTAATTACCGAAGATGATACGGTCTCTGCTTTGCTTCTAAAAAAAGCACTGGAGAAAAACCATCATGAGATCATAGGAATTGCCGATTCAGGGGAAATGGCACTTGAAATTCTGTCTGAATACCGGGCTGATATTGTAATGATGGACATCAACCTTTCCGGAAAGCTTGACGGTATCAAAACCACGGAGATCATCAACGAAAAATACAATATCCCTGTAGTTTACCTTACTGCAAGCAGCGATTCAGAAACACTCCAAAAGGTTGCCGTTACCAATCCCAGTGCTTATGTCATAAAGCCATTCAATATCAGGGAACTTAATATGGTGATAGAACTTGCCATATTTAAGGACAAAAAGGAAAAGGAGTTACAAAACCTCAATAATGAGCTAGAGGAAAAAGTTAAACAACGAACAGCAGACCTCAACGAGGCCAATAAAGAACTTCAAAAAGCCCTGGAAAAGGAAAGGGAGCTCAGTGAGCTAAAGTCCAGGATTGTACAAAACGTGTCCCATGGATTCAAAACCCCTTTGACCTCCATTTTGAGCTCCGCTCAGTTATTAAAGCAATATGCGGAAAGGGATCACCCCTTCAAGGTCAAGATAATGAAGCATGCCACCAAAATCGAAAACTCGGTACGCAACCTGAACAGTCTTTTGACCAGTGTGCTGTTTTTTGGAAAGGCCGATGCTGACAAGATGAACTATAAGCCAATGCGGATATACACTTCCTCGTTCTTGAATGAAGTGGTTGACATGGTGAAGGCTGGGGTGGAAAATGGCGTTAAAATCGAGACTCATTTTGAAAAGTTGCCCAAAATGATCACCTCAGACATGGACTTGTTGTACCAGATTTTGGAAAACCTCCTTAGTAATGCAGTGAAATACTCTAAGGATAAAGGTCAGGTGGAATTTAAGGTTTGGTCTGATGGGGAGAAGTTAATGGCTACTATTAAGGATCAAGGCATAGGAATACCTGAGGCCGAACAATCTCAACTTTTTGACCGTTTCTTTAGAGGAAAGAACGTGGGCCTAAGGGAAGGTTCTGGTCTTGGACTGTCCATCGTAAAAAAATGTATTGAAGTGATAGGCGGAAAGATCGATTTTGAATCTAAAGTAAATAAAGGAACTGTTTTTCACCTGGAAATACCCATCAAATAGTATATTTTATGTTATCGACAAAATCCATACAATTTGAATATACCGGTGTTCCTGCCTTTTCCATTCCCGATATACATCTAAAGGCAGGGGAGGAGCTACTTGTGCTGGGGGAATCTGGCAGTGGAAAGACCACTGCGCTTAATATCATAGCAGGCTTGCTAAAGCCCCAAGGAGGTAAGGTAATTATCGACGATGTTGATATTTACTCCCTTAAAGAGGACAAATTGGATAAGTTTAGGGGGAAGAATATAGGCATCATCTTTCAAAAGCCGCATATCCTTTCCGCCTTGACGGTAATGGAAAACCTTCAAGCTGCCAATTTTTTTGCAGGGAAAAAGGAAAATGGCAGCATAAGTACTTACCTGGAAGAGCTAGGAATTGGGAATAAAAAAAACGCCAAAGTAAATACGCTCAGCGAGGGGGAAGCACAAAGGGTTTCTATCGCCAGGGCTTTGGTAAATCAACCCAAACTTTTGCTGGCAGACGAACCAACTTCCAGTCTGGATGACAAAAATGCAGAGGCGGTGGTTAATTTGTTAAAGCAACAGTCGAAAAAATTAAATGCCGTATTGATTATTGTCACTCATGACCAAAGGGTAAAAGACCATATTGAAAACCATCTTACCATAGGAAATCGAGTAGGACGAAATCGACACACAGAGTTCTAAAAATTGGCATATACAGAAAGGAAATATCATTTGGTTTCTCGCAGTCCTTCCCTGAATTTTTTCAAGGGACCGCAACGAAAACTTCACACGAAGGGATGCCTGCAAAATTTATATCTATTGGGATGAAAACTTTAATGCATGAATTTAGTAAAGCTTAGTTGGAACTATCTACTCGCAAAACCTTTGAACACAGGGCTGAACATCCTGCTCCTGTCTATGGGTTTGGCGATTATTACGGTGCTGCTTTTGATGCAGGACCAATTTGAAAATAAAATGACACGGGATGCAGAGGGGATAGATTTGGTAATTGGAGCCAAGGGCAGTCCCCTACAGTTGGTGCTTTCATCTGTTTACCATATCGATTTCCCTACCGGAAATATCCCCTTGGATGAAGCTGAAAGTGTGTCCAAAAATAGGTTGATAAAAAATGTGATACCATTGGGAATGGGGGACAACTATAATGGATACCGGATCATTGGAACCAACCATGATTACCTGGAGCTTTACAATGCCGGCTTTAGGGAGGGCAGGCCCTGGGAAGTCGCCTTTGAAACGGTTTTAGGACAAGAGGTGGCCAGCAAGTTGGAATTGGAAGTAGGCAGCAGATTTGTAGGGTCACATGGTATTGGGACAGCTAGCCATGCCCATGACGAACATGACTATATAGTGGTAGGGATTTTGGAGAAACAAGATAACGTGCTTGACCAATTGATCCTTACTGCTTTGGAATCGGTTTGGTACACTCACGATGAAGACCATGACCATGAGAAGTTCGAACAACCCGTAGCCACCTCGGGCTTTCCTTCCAGCGACCAGGAAGGCAGAGAAGTCACCTCCCTCTTGGTAAAATACCGTAACCCCATAGCAGCGGTTCAATTGCCCAGATATATTAATAGCAGAAGTTCGCTACAGGCAGCCTCTCCCTCCTTTGAGATTTCCAGGTTGTTCGAACTGCTGGGGGTAGGGATAAAGTTGATCCAGGGATTAGCGGTTGTGATCATCGCGATTGCAGGTTTAGGCATATTCATTGCCCTTTACAATTCCCTTAAAGAGAGGAAATATGATTTGGCAGTAATGAGAACTTTGGGGGCTTCGAAAGCAACATTATTTGTCCATATTATCCTGGAGGGATTCATATTGACCCTTTTGGGAGGATTATTAGGAATTGCCATAGGACACTTTTTCTTATGGTTATTGGTTATAAACAATGAACAGGGCGCATTGTCGGGACTTAGGCCAGATATTTTTTTGGCAGAGGAATTGTGGCTGTTAGGAATAGCATTGATTACGGGTGTTTTGGCATCCTTGATTCCTGCTTGGAATGCTTACAGGACAGACATCGCCAAACAATTGACGGGATCGTAAATTTAGAACAGAATGAAAAAAAGGTATTTGTGTTTGCTGGCGGCTTTTTGCTTTATGGCCACTGTGGGGTTTTCTCAACAAGAATCCGTATGGAAAGACCTCTCGGAGGTTACCTACAAAATAGGGGAGGACGAATGGGGAGAGCTTTATCTTCCAGTTTTCTCGGATAATATTAAAAAGCTAGAAGGTAAAGAAGTAGTGGCAGATGGCTATATCATTCCATTTGAGGGGATGTTTAAGCCGGAACACATCATTATTTCCGCACTGCCTTTGGCAGAATGCTTCTTTTGCGGGGCAGGGGGGCCAGAGACCGTAATGGAAGTAATGCTTAAAGACCCTATTAAGTACACTTCCAAAAGGGTAAAAGTGAAGGGCACCCTTACACTCAATGACAACGATCCGGAAAAATTAATGTATATCTTGCAAAACGCCCAAATGCTGTCGAATTAAACCAAACTATTTTAATCAAAAACCAACCAACCCTTAATGACCACCAAGCCACTTACCTTCGCCAATGGAGATCAAATGCCCGCAATGGGACTAGGTACTTGGCGTTCAGAACCAAAGGAAGTTTTTAATGCAGTTATTGAGGCCATAAACTATGGCTATAGGCACATTGACTGTGCACACATCTATCAAAACGAAAAAGAAATTGGAGAGGCCTTGCAAAAGGCCTTTTCAGATAAATTGGTGAAAAGGGAGGATCTGTGGATAACCTCCAAGTTGTGGAATGACAGTCACCTGTCCCATGATGTACATCCAGCTCTAAAAAATACCCTTTCCAACCTCCAAATTAAATACTTGGATCTATATTTGATCCATTGGCCGGTAGCCATTAAAAAGGGAATTGACTTCCCCTCAACATCTGGGGACTTTTTGTCTTACCAAGAAGCTCCCTTGCCAGAAACCTGGGAGGCTATGGAAAGTCTTCATGAACTGGGGTTAGTCCGGCACATAGGCGTTTCAAATTTTAACAGGAATAAGTTAAAAGAGATCCTGGCTTCTTGCAAGATTCCTCCTGAGGTTAACCAAGTAGAGCTGCATCCTTATTTGCCACAGCATAAACTGAAGGAGTTTTGTGACCAGAATTCGATTTTTCTGACTGCATACGGCCCATTAGGTGCGGCATATAGGGTGGACAATAAGGAGGTGGATTTGCCTATTTTGTTAGAAGACAAAACCTTGAAGGAAATAGCCAATTCCCACAATGCAACAGCCGCTCAGGTGGCATTGTCCTGGGGAATGAGGAGGGGAACTTCGGTGATCCCTAAATCGGTCCACCCAAAACGAATTCAGGAAAATTTTGATGCATTGAAAATTCAGCTCTCTGAAAATCAAATGAAGGTAATGGATCAACTAGAGGGACCCCACAGGTATACTCCTGGCCCGGCATGGGTAATTGAAGGAAGTCCTTACAAGCTTTCAGATTTATGGGATGAACATTCATAGGTCAATTTAAACGATATAAATCATCTAAAACAACTAACTAGATTCCTCCCGATAGTTTTTGGGATGACCGCTAAAAATCAATTATAAATGAAACATTTCAGTTTTTCAAACGGAGATAAAATGCCCACTATAGGGCTTGGAACATGGAAATCGGCACCTGGTGAAGTTACTAAGGCAGTGACATGGGCTTTGGAAGCGGGTTACCGACATATTGACTGCGCTGCAATATATCAGAATGAACAAGAGGTAGGTGATGCCTTAAATGCAGCTTTTGAGAAAGGTTTGGTAAAGCGCGAAGATGTTTTCGTCACCAGTAAGCTTTGGAATAATAGACATCAAAGAGATCAGGTGTCAAAGGGCTTGGAGCAGACGCTTAAGGATTTGAAATTGGAATACCTGGACCTGTACCTCATACACTGGCCGGTATCCTTAAAGCCTGACGTGATGTTTCCCGAGAAGGGGAAAGACTTTCTTACCTATAAGGAAGTACCCCTTGCAGAAACATGGGCAGGCATGGAAAAAATTAAAGAGAAGGGTAAAGCCAAACATATAGGTGTGTCCAATTTCAATATTAGCAAACTCAAGGAAATCATGGCAAATGCCTCCCAAAATCCAGAGATGAACCAAATCGAGTTGCACCCCTATCTTCCCCAAGAAAAGCTTGTGGATTTTTGTAAAAGTCACGGTGTAGGAGTAACCGCCTATTCCCCTTTAGGCTCCTCGGACAGGCCAAAAGCCAGAAGAAAAGAGGACGACCCAGTGCTGATGGAGGATCCTACCATCAATGACTTGGCCAAGAGGCATAAATGTACTCCAGCACAACTATTGATTGCTTACGCACTTCACAGGGACTTGGTGGTGATTCCCAAATCCGCTAATCAGGAACGTATAAAGCAGAACCTTGAGGCGGCCAAAGTTAACCTAACCACAGAGAATATGAGCCTTATCCGTGAAGTTGGTCATAAGTTCAGGTATATTGATGGCACTTTCTTCACAGAAGTTCCTGGTAGTCCTTTCGGCGCAACCGACCTTTGGGAGGTATGAAACTAGGAGAGCGGAGCTGGTTTGGCATAATATACAGGCGAGGACTAAGCTGACTTGAACATGAAAATATTTGGATAGACAATGCCATTTTGGTTTATGAAAATGAAAAATCACTTACCGTTTTTTGCCTGTATGGGCCTATGCATAAATTTGCTAGGTTGCTCTGAGAAAGAGGAGCAGCAAGTTTCTGAAGGGACTAATCCCCCTCCAAACATTGTAATTATCTTCACGGATGATCAAGGGTATAACGATGTAGGTGTTTTCGGGGCTCAAGGATTTGAAACTCCTAATTTGGATCAAATGGCCGAGGAAGGGGTTAAATTTACCAATTTTTACGTACCACATGCCGTCTGCTCAGCATCTAGGGCCTCTATTCTTACTGGATGTTATGCTAATAGGCTGGGTATTTATGGGGCTTTGGATCACACGGCTAAACATGGATTGAACCCAGAGGAAGTGACCATCGCCGAACTAGTGAAGCCTCTAGGGTATCAGACGGCCATGGTAGGGAAATGGCATCTGGGGCATTTGTCTCCCTTTTTGCCCACGGAACAAGGGTTTGACGAGTTTTTTGGCCTGCCTTATTCCAATGATATGTGGCCACATCATCCCGAGCGGCCTAACCACTATCCTCCTTTGCCTCTTTATGAGGGAAACCAGGTGATAGACACACTAGATGATCAAAGTAATTTGACTACCTGGTACACTGAAAGGGCGGTAGGCTTTATTGAAAAAAACAAGGATACCCCATTCCTTTTGTATCTGGCGCACAATATGCCCCATGTGCCCTTGTTTGTTTCAGATAAGTTCAAGGGGAAATCCCAAAATGGACTTTATGGAGATGTGATCATGGAAATAGATTGGTCGGTGGGTGAGGTTTTAAAGAGCTTAAAAGAAAATGGGATCGAAGAAAATACCCTAGTGATTTTCACCTCGGATAATGGTCCTTGGCTTTCCTATGGAGCGCATTCCGGCTCCGCTGACCCACTCCGAGAAGGTAAGGGGACATCTTGGGAAGGTGGGATAAGGGTTCCTACCATTATGAGGTGGCCTGGAAGACTGCCGGCTGGAAAGGTACAAGCCCAAAATGGAATGACGATAGATATCCTCCCTACCATAGCCCACCTCACCGATGCGGAACTTCCCGATCATAAAATTGACGGTAAGAATATCTGGCCAATGATGGAAAATCCAGAAAGTGGGGATTCGCCTCATGACGCTTACTTTATCTACTATAACACCAATGAACTACAAGCAGTACTCATGGGAGAATGGAAACTTTATTTTCCGCATACATACAGGTCAATCCAACCAGGGCAAGCCACACCCTCTGACGGTACCCCAATGAAGTATGAAATGCTGAGCCTTGAGGAACCAGAACTTTATAACCTTAAAGATGATATTAAGGAATCACGTAATGTAATAGATGAGAATCCCCAAATTGTCCAGGAGATGATGGCTCTGGCAGATAGGGCCAGGGAAGATCTTGGGGATGCACTTACTAATAAGGAAGGAAAAAACAGGAGAGAAGTGGGGAGGTTTGCAGGTGTACCTGCAAGAAGATAATCAATATTTAACGCAATAAAACCATATAGTTATGACTAGCAATACAGAATATAGTTTGTTTGAAGATGTCTGTCAAGCGGTGGATAATGCTGCCTCACATGTAGACATTCATCCAGGCTTGTTGGATCAGATCAAATTTTGCAACAGTATTTACAAGTTCTCCTTTCCTCTCAAACACGAGGATGGCTCCTATGAAGTACTGGAAGGGTATAGAGTACAGCATTCTCATCATAAATTGCCCGCAAAAGGGGGGATTAGATACAGTAGCTATGTAAACGAGGAAGAGGTTAAGGGTTTAGCAGCACTGATGACATATAAATGTGCCTTGGTAAATATCCCATATGGAGGTGCCAAGGGAGGGGTAAGCATAGACCCATCAAAATATGACGTGAGTCAACTGGAGAAGATCACCAGGAGATACACCTCTGAATTGATCAGCAAAAAATTCATTGGACCTGCCATAGATGTGCCTGCTCCGGATTATGGCACAAGTGCTAGGGAAATGGCGTGGATAGCCGATACCTACCAAGCCTTTAACCCTGAGGCCATAAACGCAAAAGGTTGTGTAACAGGTAAGCCTCTTTCACAACACGGCATCAGGGGTAGGACAGAGGCCACTGGGTTAGGGGTTTATTATGGGATCAGAGAAGCGGTAAGCATAAAGGAAGACATGGATGTGCTGGGCTTGGACACAAGCTTAAAGGGTAAAACCGTCATAATCCAAGGCTTGGGTAACGTAGGTTATCATTCCGCAAAATACCTTAGTGAAGCCGGAGCAAAGATAATCGCGGTGGCAGAGTGGAATGGAGGTATAATCAATGCGGATGGCCTGGATATCGAAGACCTTAAAGCCTATCAAAATCACAACAAAGGATTTAAGGGATATGACAAGGGCGAGTTTGTGAAAGAGTCAAAAAGCTTACTCACACAAGCTTGTGATATACTTATTCCAGCAGCATTGGAAAACCAAATTACCGAGGAAAATGCCAAAGATATAAAGGCAAAAATCATTGCTGAGGCAGCTAATGGTCCGGTAACACAGGGAGCGGAAAAAATTCTGTTAGAAAACAATGTGTTAATTATTCCAGATATGTACCTCAATGCAGGTGGTGTAACTGTTTCCTATTTCGAATGGCTGAAAAACCTTTCCCGAGTGTCCTTTGGCAAATTGGAAAAAAGATATGATAGAAGGAAATATGAAAACTTGCTGGACAGTATAGAAAAAGCCACAGGCAAGAGCTTTACCCAAGAACAACGCGACCTAATTGCCAGGGGTGCAGATGAACAGGACCTGGTGTATTCCGGTCTGGAAGAAACCATGGTAAATGCCTACCATCATATGAATAGTGTAAGGAAAGATAAGGGAATACAAAGTTTAAGGACGGCAGGATTTATCGTGGCATTGGAAAGAATTGCGATAAGTTATATGGACTTAGGGATTTTTCCATAAATTCGGGATAGATGAAATCGAGCCTGTCCTGACGGCAGTCAGGGCATGACGATTACGTCATACGGAGTATTAAAAATTGGCATTTACAGAAAGGAAATGACATTTAGTTTCTCGCAGCCCTGCCCTGAGTTTTTTCAGGGGGGCGCAACGAATTCGCAACGCTCGCAGCGTAGTATCTTTAAAATCTGTATTTTATCAATAAATTATTTGATTAAAAGTAATATGTCAATGGTAGGGATAGTTATCGTTGCGAGATTCCCCCGAAACGAGTTCCCCGAAGCAAGTTCCCCGAAGCAAGTTCGGGGCAGGCAGGGGCAGGCTATCTGACCGCTGAAAAACAAATTATAATCAGATGAAAAAAAGGAATTTTCTCAAAACATCCACCTTGTTGTTGGCTAGTCAATATCTGTCTCCAATGGGGGGATTAAGTAAAACTATGCAGGAAGGGCCGTTGAAAAATTGGGCAGGAAATCTTACCTACAATTCCAAAGGCTTGGATAAGCCGAAGGATCTTGATGAGTTGGCAAGCTTAGTCAAGGCATCTAGCAGTATCAAACCCCTTGGTACCATGCATTCTTTCAACCCGGTAGCAGATACATATAGCAGGCATGTCAGTCAGGCAGAGGTGGAGGAGAGAATTAACATTTCCGCACAAAACCAAACGGTAACCCTAAATGGTAGGGTTCAGTATGGGGTATTGGCCAAAAGATTGCAGGAAGGAGGCTTCGCTTTGCACAATTTGGCCTCTTTGCCTCATATATCAGTAGCAGGGGCTTGTGCAACTGGCACACACGGTTCAGGGGATCAAAACGGGAACTTGTCTTCGTCGGTGGTAGCATTAGAAATGCTTACCGCCGATGGTTCAAGGGTTCGCTTATCCAAAGACCAACATGTGGGTAGGTTTAACGGCACTGTGGTCAACTTGGGAGCTCTTGGGGTAGTCACGAGGATGACCTTACGGATCCTTCCTACCTTTGAAGTGGTACAGCATGTCTATGAAGAGCTGCCTTTAAGGGCACTAGAAGAGCATTTTGAAGAGGTTTTTGGAGCAGCATATAGTGTAAGCCTTTTCACCGATTGGCAAAATGAAAGCATAAACCAGGTGTGGCTTAAATTCAAGGTCTTGGAGGGCCGCATACCCAGAATTAACAAAGAGTTGTTTGGGGCAAGAATTTCTGAAAACCACCTTCATCCCATAAAAGAAATTTCCCCAGAAAATTGCACCCCGCAAAGAGGTGAACTGGGTCCTTGGCATGAAAGGCTCCCGCATTTTAAGATGGACTTTACCCCCAGTAGTGGGGAGGAACTTCAATCGGAATACTTTGTCCCTAGAAAACATGCAATGGATGCCATCCGAGCCATTTATCGCATGGGAAACGAAATTTATCCTCACTTGTTAATTTCCGAAATCAGATCTATTTCCGCAGATAGGCTATGGCTAAGTCCAGCATATGGAAGAGACAGCATAGCCATACACTTTACCTGGAAACAGGACTGGAAAAACGTACAAAAGCTTCTGCCTAAGATAGAGCAGGCGCTTCTTCCCTATCAAGTAAGGCCACATTGGGGTAAACTCTTCACCCTGGGATATAAGCACCTTAATGAGCAGTACGAAAGAATGGAGGACTTCAGGGATTTGATGCAGGAGTACGACCCCAAGGGAAAATTCCTTAATCCATTTCTCGAAAAAAATATTTTGGGTAAGGGGTAAGTTTGATCGGTTGAATTAATGATAGGGCAATAGGTGATTTCGTGATTTGTAGGTTTGGGGAATTTTTTGAGGGAAATCCAAAATTAAAGGTAAATCTGGTAATACATTTGGAAGTTCTTTATCCAGAACAGAAAAATTGACCCTTTTTAAGGTAGAAGGTTTCAGATAGGTTGAGTTTTTACTCTATCAACCTAAAATAAGTAAAACTGGAAAACCTTATGCATCCTCAAATAGGGCAAAACATTGGTAAAAAATACAAGACCTTGGTCTTGTATTTGATGATTGGAAAACCTGAATACTTTCAAGTCCTTATTCTTCCTTGCCTGCAGCCTTCATCCAAATGATAAGCCCTGCGACTGTGATGATTCCGCCTAACATAATACCTAGGTTCAAATCCCTTTGTGTTTTGCGCACTTTTTGCAATTGGGTAGAACCGATGCCTTTTTTGGCGATGAAGGCTTCAATTTTATCCAATCGATCTTCTAATTCTTCTTTTGCTTTTTTTGTGATATCCATGAAAATTTGATTTTTAAAGGTTAGCTACATTATAATTAACTGAAATGTAAAAAGAATAGTTGCGATTTTAGCGGAAAATACGGTTTTTATAAAAATTTTAAGGAGATAAGAAAAAAAATGGCTCAGGACTTGGGTGGTAACTTTTATAAAGTACAAACTGTGTCCTGAGCCTTTTTAAATAAAACTCTTTTAACCCAATACCTTTCAGCCGAATATATGGGTTTTATATCAAGCTGATATCTCTAAGGTGGGGGTTATCGGGGAGTTATCTCCACCTCATCTAACCCTCTTTTCTTCAACAGGGCATCGATTTTTGGTTCTCTACCCCTAAACTGCACATACATTTCTAATGGATCTCCAGTTCCACCCTTAGAGAGAATATGCTCCCTGAAACTCCCTGCAATTGTTGGGTCAAACAAATCGCCACTTTCCCTAAATGCTTGATAGGCATCTGTATCCAACACCCCCGACCAGATATAGCTGTAGTAGCCACTGGAATACCCCCCAGAGAACACGTGATTAAAGTATGTGCTTCTATACCTTGGGATAATCTCATCGATTAGGCCAAGCCTGTCCATGCTGTTTTTTTCAAATTCCTCTACTTCTTCCTCCAAAGGATTTTCCAAAGTATGATAATCCATATCCAAAAAGGAAGCTGCCAAATATTCCACAGTGGCAAAGCCCTGATTGAAAGTCCCACTCCTCTTTATTTTTTCAATGAGTTCTTGGGGAATAGGTTCGTTTGTCTCATGGTGAATCGCATAGGTCCGCATAAGTTCTGGTTCAGCTGCCCAGTTTTCCATGATCTGCGAGGGCAGCTCCACAAAGTCCCTAGGCACTGAGGTGCCTGCCAGGCTCTGGAACTGCACGTCAGATAGCAATCCATGCAGGGCATGTCCAAATTCGTGAAAGAAAGTGGTAACCTCGTCAAAGGTGAGCAATGCAGGGTTATTCCCGGAGGGTTTGGAAAAATTACACACGATGGAAATCACAGGGGCTACCCTCTCTCCGTTTTTTACTCCTTGAGAACGGTAAGAGGTCATCCACGCCCCACCTCTTTTTGAAGACCTGGGATGAAAGTCCATATAAAGTATACCGAGGAACTCACCATCCCCCTCCATTACCTTATAGGCAGTCACCTCAGGGTGGTACTTTGGTAGATCTTGAACCTCCTCAAAAGTGAGTCCAAAGAGCTTATGGGTCACATCAAACACACCATCCTTTACTTTCTCCAGACTGAAATAGGGCTTCAACTCTTGTTCGTCCAAGTCAAACCTCGCCTTTCGTATTTTTTCGGCATAGAACCTCCAATCATAAGGGGCAGGGTCAACGCCATCCTTTGCTGCAAGTTCTTTGATGTCTTGCAATTCCACCTTTGCTTTAGCCAATGCAGGATTCCAAAGTTGCTGGAGAAAAGTATAAACAGTTTTGGGATCCTTCGCCATTGTCTCCTCAAGTACGAAAGCACTGTGGTTTTCATATCCCAGGAGTTTTGCTTTTTCCTTCCGCAGGGTTACAATTTCCGTTATAATGGCATTGTTATCATTGTCATTCCCTTGGTTGCCCCTAATCTGATAGGCATCCCAAATCCTTTTCCTCAACGCCCTGTTTTCAGCATATTGCAGAAAAGGCATGACACTGGGGTTATTTAGGGTAAATACCCATTTTCCGTCTAGATCGTTTTCTCTTGCCTCTTGAGCTGCGGCTTCTATTTGTTCCTGGGGTAACCCAACCAAATCTTTTTCATCTTCTATTACCAACTGGAAGGCATTGGTTTCGGCTAATATGTTTTGGCCAAAGTTCAGCGTAAGCACCGAAAGTTTTCCATTGATTTCTCTTAATCTTTCTTTATCCTTATCTACGAGCTCTGCTCCGCTTCTTACAAACCTTTTGTAGGTATTTTCCAGCAGCTTTTGCTCCTCAGCATTTAAGCCGAGAGTTTCCCGTGTATCCCAAACCTCTTTTACCCGTAAGAAAAGTGTTTCGTCTAAATAAATGTTGTCGGAGCTTTTGGATATCTCCGGGGCCATCTCACGTGCTGTTGCCTGAATGGAGTCGTTGGTATGTGCAGAGTTTAGATTGTAGAATACACGAGAAACCTGGGTCAAAACACTGCCTGCATTTTCCAGTGCTAAAATGGTATTTTGGAAAGTAGGAGCTTCATCCTGATCGGCAATTGCTTTTACTTCGGTTTCGAGTTTTACAATCCCCTCCTTAATTGCCGGTTCAAAGTGCCTGTTCTGGATTTTTTCAAATGGAGGCACTCCATAGGGAGTGTCAAAAATTTGCAACAATGGGTTCATACTGTGTTGATGTTTTAGGGAAGAATCTGTACCACAAGATGCTAGGATAAGAGTGGTGACACAAATAATTATTGAAGATTTCATCTGTTTATAATTGTTTTTTAATGGTCAGATGGAATGCCCAGCCCCGATAGCTATCGGGGCATCCCCCTGTATGAGAATGCTTTCTCATGGGCATTTCATCTGTTTATAATTGTCTTTTCAGCGGTCATATAGCCTGCCCCTGCCTGCCCCGAACTTGCTTCGGGGAACTTGTTTCGGGGGAATCTCGCATCTCCCCGATAGCTATCGGGGCAACCCACTGTGTGACGTTTACGTCATGCCCTGACTGCCGTCAGGACAGGCTCGATTATATGGAAATTAGTTTACATAAATAACAAGGCCTTTCAGGTAAGAGGTTTCTTGGTGATAAATGTTAATGGGATGGTCTGAAGGTTGCCCCAACTGACGCAGGATTTTGATATCCTTTCCCACTTCCATGGCTGCAGCCGTAAGCGTATGCACGAAGAGGGCTTGATCCACTACTTGTGAGCAGGAAAAGGTAAACAAAACACTGCCTTTGGGCATTTTTTTCATCGCTAAGGCATTTATTCGCTTATAAGCCTGAATTGCCTTGTGTTTACTCCGAATATGCTTGGCAAATGCGGGTGGATCTATTATTACGAGATCGTAGTCCATCGGCATTTCCTTGAGGAACCGTTTCACATCATCTACAAAGGTAACGTGATTTTCTCTTGGGAATTGATTCAAAACTACATTTTGTTCTGCCAGGTTGATAGCTGAGGCTGAAATATCCACAGAATGTACTTCTTTTGCCCCATTGGCTAATGCGTAAACCGAAAACCCCCCTGAGTAGCTAAAGGCATTGAGCACTTTTTTGTCCTTGCAGTAGCTACCAAGTAATTTTCGGTTTTCTCTTTGGTCCAGGAAAAAGCCTGTTTTTTGTCCTTTTTCCCAGTCCACCTCAAATTTCAACCCATTTTCCAATACCTGTGATTTTTGGGCTTCCCCCCATATCATTCCATCGCTGGTGGGTGCTGAAAGCAGAGAGGCACTTTTATCATATATAGCAGTGATTTGATCCCTAAAACAATTCTGCAATGCAATTGCAATGTCACCAATACACTGATGGATCCCGATATGATGGGCTTGAATGACGGCAGTTTTGTCGTAAATATCAATGATTAATCCGGGAAGAAGGTCTCCCTCCCCATGGACCAGGCGATAGGCGTTTGTGGATGGGTCATCCAACAATCCTATATTTTTACGTAGTTCCTGTGCATCTCCAATTTTCCGGTTCCAAAAGTCCTGATCAATGGTTTCGGGAATAAAGGAAAGAACCCTTACCATAATGGAACCGGGGGAAAAACAGCCTATTCCTAGGATCCTTTCCCTGTGATCAATAATCTGAACCAGATCCCCATCTTTCAATATAGGGTCGTAATTTGCCACTGCTCCAGAAAAAATCCAGTGATGCCTGCGTAGAAGGGATATTTCTTTTCCCTTTTTAAGAATGATGGAGGGGTAGTTCATATTTCTAGTCGGTTTTTTTGTGTTAGTAAGGAGCCGATTAGCTGCCCAAGTGCGCTTACAAAGGTGGCCGATAAATGGGCAGGAACCGTTAAGTCTTCTAAGGAATGTAGAAGCAAATAGGTAAACATGCCAAACACTATGGCACAAAGCGCTCCGGTTGCGTTTGCTTTTTTCCAATATAGGCCAGCGGTCAGGGGCACGAATAGGGATACCAAAAGCAACATGGAGGACTCTGCAACAAGTTCATAGATGTTGGCTTTCCAATTGGCAAGCAATGTTGCGATGATGGCTACGATTATCACATTAGTTCTAAGTACCCAGAGTAATTGGGCGGAAGACAATTTGCTTTTAAATAATGGTTTGATGATATTTTCTGAAAGGATGGCAGAGGGGGCAAGAAGTCCGGAACTGGTAGTACTCATGATGGCAGACAACAATGCCCCAAAAAAGAGGATTTGTAGTGCCAGCCCACCATGTTGTAGTACCATTTCTGGCAAGAGCATCTGTTGGTTTTCTAGATAGAGATCAGGATATAGTATTTTTGCCCCTAGCGCCACAAATAAAGGAAACAAACCAAAACTCAAATAAAAAAAGGAAGCAAGATAAAGGGAGTACTGTGCTACTTTTTCACTTTTTGCTGCCATTACACGCTGGTAAATATCTTGGCTGGGGATGCTGCCGAGTCCGATAATAGCCCACGCCCCTAAATAGTGGAACCAAGCCTTGGGGGCTGCCTGGGGGAAAAAAGTAAAACTCCCTTCAGGGGCCTCTGCTAAGATATTCCCAATGCCACCTGCTTCACTAGTAACCATCACCGCAATCCATATCAAACCTACAACAATAATGATAGTTTGAATAAAATCGGTAATGGATATCGCCCACATGCCACCCATGAAAGTATAAAAGACCACTATAAAAGCACTCACAAGGATGCCTACGCTTAAATCTATACCGGTAACCGCACCCAAGATGAGGCTCAGTGCTACCAGTTGGGCGGCGACGTAGCCAAAAAAGGCGGGAACCATAAACAGGGAGGCAATAAGTTCCACTTTTTTCCCAAATAGCTTTTTAAAGACATCCCCAAGTGTAAGCAGGTTCATCTTATACATGGGTTTAAGATAAAAAAGGCCAAAAAGCAGCAAGCATAGTGCCCCACCAAAGGGGTCCTCAATGACACCTAATAATCCGTGCTCAAGGTATTCCGAACTTGCCCCGAAAATAGTTTCAGATCCAAACCAGGTGGCGAAAAGGGCAGAGGCACTGAGAAAAAGTGGCAATTGCCTGCCCGCCAAGACAAAGTCCTGGGCATTTTTCACCCATTTGGAGGCAAAAGCACCTATGGCCATGGTAGCCAACAAATAGCAGATTATGGCCCCGGCAAGCATGGATTTACTTAACTTTTTGCATACATTTTATCCCTCAATGCCTTTATTTCCGCATTTTCCAGGTAATCTTCGTATGGCATCCTTCTATCGATGGTACCGTTTGGTGTAAATTCAATGATTCTATTGGCCACAGACTGGACGAATGCATGGTCAAAGGAAGACAATAATACTGTGCCCGTAAATTCTATAATCGCGTTGTTAAGGGCATGAATGGATTCAAGGTCAAGGTGGTTGGTAGGCTCGTCCAGTATTAGGAAGTTCGGATTTTGGAGCATCATTTTGGAAATCATGCAACGCACCTTTTCACCACCGGAGAGCACAGATGCCTTTTTAAAGGATTCCTCCCCCGTAAACAGCATCCTTCCCAAAAATGTCCTCACATAGGCCTCTTCCTGATTGTCGGTGTACTGGGATAGCCAGTCGATGAGCTTGATGTCCGTATTAAAATAACTAGAGTTATCGTTAGGTAAATAGGCTTTGTTTATTGTCACCCCCCACTTAAAGGAACCTCTTTCAGGTTTGGTTTCCTCCATAATGGTCTGAAAAAACCTGCTTACTGCCTGCTTAGTCCTAGAAATAAACGCAATTTTATCTCCCTTGTCTACCATTAGGTTGACATCTTTAAAATAGGTGGTTCCATTTTCTGAGAGGGACAATTCTTCGGTCATGAGGATTTGGTCTCCTGCCTCTCGTTCGGGCTTGAAAATTATGCCAGGATATTTTCTGTTGGAAGGCTTGATTTCATCTACATTAAGTTTTTCAATCATCTTTTTCCTGGCAGTGGCCTGCTTGGATTTGGCCACGTTGGCAGAAAACCTGTCGATGAAAGCTTGAAGTTCCTTTCTTTTTTCCTCCGCTTTTTTGTTCTGGTCAGTTCTTTGCTTAGCGGCCAGTTGGGAGGACTCATACCAATAGGAGTAATTACCGGTATAAATGTTTATTTTCCCAAAATCAATATCCACGATATG
Organism: Pleomorphovibrio marinus; assembly: GCF_003347495.1. Lineage (GTDB taxonomy): Bacteria > Bacteroidota > Bacteroidia > Cytophagales > Cyclobacteriaceae > Pleomorphovibrio > Pleomorphovibrio marinus. The sequence continues at coordinate 150,297 of NZ_QCXY01000004.1, read as the reverse complement.
GGTAGAAACAGTATCCAGAAAGTGCCTGTCGTGTGAAACCACAATAACTAGATTCTTGAAATTGACCAAAAAATCCTCCAACCAGGCGATGGTTTCCGCATCTAGGTCATTGGTTGGTTCATCCAGTACAAGAATATCCGGAGTGCCAAACAATGCCTGGGCCAGAAGCACCCTCACCTTCTGGTCTCCCCCTAGCTCCTTCATCTTTTTATAGTGTAGGCTTTCTTCGACTCCTAAACCCGAGAGCAAGGCTGCGGCGTCACTTTCCGCATTCCAACCGTCCATCTCGGCAAATTCCGCCTCGAGCTCTGCAGCCCTATTACCATCGGCCTCGGAAAAGTCCGGTTTCATGTATAGGGCGTCTTTTTCAGACATAAGTTTATAAAGTTTTTTATGTCCCATGATCACGGTTTTCAAGACCTCATCTTCTTGAAAGGCAAAGTGATCCTGAGAAAGAACGGCCATACGCTGCCCAGGAGTGATGTTTATTTGCCCGCTAGTGCTGTCCATTTCTCCTGTTAGGATTTTTAGGAAGGTTGATTTTCCTGCACCATTGGCTCCGATTACTCCGTAACAGTTTCCTTGGGTGAATTTTAGGTTGACGTCTTCAAAAAGAGTTCTTTTGCCAAACTTTAAGGAGAGATTATCTACTGAAATCATGTATGCTTATGCTGTATTTATGAAATAAAGTGCAAAGTTAGGGATATTATCCAAATTAAAGTAGGTTTAGCCAATTAATGACCTTTTTAACGGTAGGCCATTTTTAGGGAGTTTTTGCTCTTTCTGGCTATCACCAAAATCCTCTTTCTGTGATAGATAGACAAAATCAACAACCCTCCTGCGATGCAAAAAGCCATTAGCAGCACCATGGGCAAGGCGGATCCGTCGTGAAAGATGCTCACCAAGGCAGTAACCAGACCACCTATTGCCATTCTCATAAATCCCATCATGGCAGAAGCGCTTCCAGCGTTTTGACTAAAAGGTGCCAGCGACAGTGCAGCAGAATTTGGTATACTTAGTCCATGGCCTGTGAGGAAAACGAAGAGCATGCCTACAAATACCCACACGGAAAACCAATCATAATAAATTCCCAACACCAATATTACTCCAAGAACCACCTGATAGGACAAGGCTACCCTTATGATGAGTTGGTTGGAGAATTTTTTGAGCAAAATATGGTTAAGCTGAGTGGAACCGATCATTGCCACTGCCAAAAAGGCAAAAATCCATCCATATGTGGTTTCAGAAAGTCCGTAAAGGTTGATAAATACATCAGATGAACCTGCAATATAGGCGAATGGGGCAGCTCCAGCGATGCCACCTACCAAAATATAAGTAAGGAATTGCTTGTTTTTGAGTACATATACATATTTGTGAAACACTTTAAGTGGCTTCAAGGAAATACTGGGGTCAGGAGGTAGACCTGGGGGAAGATACAATTTGGTGAAAATCAAAATAACTGTAGTAATCGCCCCCAACACTATAAAGAGGTAGTGCCAATCCAAGTGTGCGGTGAGATATCCACCAACTGTGGGTGCAATCATGGGGGAAACCGCGATTACTAAGGTCAGGTAGGCAAATGCCTGAGCAATTTTGTTGACTGGAAAGAGGTCCCTGACAAGAGTCTGAGCAGCTACCATACCCGCACATCCCCCAATAGCTTGGATAAAACGCAGATAAATCAGCTCATCCACTGTAGAAACTGCTGCACAGGCAAAAGAAGAAAGGATATAAATGACCAATCCCACGTACAGAGGTTTTTTCCTGCCAAACCTATCCAGAAGAGGGCCATAAAACAGTTGACCTACCGCTATACCCACAAGGTAACTTGTAAGGGAAAGCTGAACCCTGGCAATGCTGGTACCTAGGCTACTGGCAATGGCAGGGAACCCAGGCAAATACATGTCTATGGAAAAAGGACTTATGGTACTTAGTGACCCTAAAAGTAAGATCAGGGTAAAAAGATTCCGGTTGGCCATTATTGATAACAAGTTGACTACACAGCATAAACCCTGATTACAAAAAAAAAATTCTTTTCGAAGAAAAAATAAGACTATTTCTGAATTCTAATGTTTTAATAAAAAAAATGCGCTTACAGGGTACAAAAATGTATTTCAAAATTTTTATGTTAAATTAATTAGCCTAATTTTGTTGGTGCAGTTTAAAGGTTTGTTCTCCTTGGGGGGAGCACTAAATTAAAAAAATTAAGATTTTTACATTTTCAATTTTTATTTAAGGGGACTTCAGGGTCTTTTGAAATTATGTGTATTTCCAGAATAATTCAAGGGTGTGTGCTATCCTTATCATTAACACTACAAGCTCTCTCTCAAAACATTGGATTTGACCAGACTACATTGGATTTCAATGGTTTTAGTGCCATCGTTCAGGGGACATCTTTGAAGTTTGGACCAGATGAACGACTTTATGTAGCTCAATTGAATGGCGACATAAAAGCCTATACCATTATCCAGTCCGGTGTCGCAGAATATAAGGTAGAAGGTGTGGAGGTACTAGGAATGGTGAAAGCCCTTCCCAACCACGATGATACGGGCAAGCTCGCATTCGACAACCGCGGAAATCGACAAATAACCGGGATAACAGTAGCAGGATCTTCATCCAACCCAGTTGTTTATGTGAGTTCCAGTGATCCAAAATGGGGTGGGCCAAGTGGGGACAAGGTGTTGGATACAAATTCGGGGATCATTACCAGATTAACCTGGACAGGATCGAATTGGGAGGTGGTTGATTTGGTACGAGGGCTTCCAAGGTCCGAAGAAAACCATTCTACCAATGGGTTGGAATATACCGAAATTAATGGAAAACCCTATCTTTTAGTGGCAAGTGGAGGTCTTACCAATGCGGGGTCGCCTTCAAAAAACTTTGCCTACATCACTGAATATGCGCTCTCAGCAGCAATACTCAGCGTGGATTTGGACATGATTGAAAACCTCCCTATTCTAGAGGATCAAAATTCAGGAAGAAAATATAAATATGACATCCCTACCCTTGATGACCCTACCCGACCTAACAAAAATGGGATCTATAATCCAAATGATCCTGGTTATGATGGGATTGACGTCGGGGATCCCTTTGGGGGAAATGACGGGTTGAATATGGGCATGGTAGTGGAGGGCGGACCTGTACAGATTTTTTCTTCAGGCTATAGGAACGCATATGACCTAGTAGTAACTCAATCAGGAAGGGTTTATGCTACTGATAATGGTGCCAATATTAACTGGGGGGGACTTCCGGAAAACGAGGGAAATCCCAACCTCGTAACGAACAATTATCTCCCTTCTGAACCTGGTGGAAGTCCCTTAAACCCTAGTCCCTCAGGAGAACATGTGGACAACCAAGACCATTTGCTTCTAATCACGGATGATTTAAGTTCCTATGAATTCGGTAGTTTTTATGCAGGGCACCCTACACCAATAAGGGCAAATCCGGGGCAACCCTATACTTCTGGTTCGGCTTTTCCTTTTCAGCCAGAAGGAGCAGGGTTGTACACCAAATTCATTGGCGATGACAATGACTGGGCGAATATTAATCCTTTATTTCCCCCCAACGATAAATTCAGGACGGAGATATTGGAGCCTATCGCACCTGGCCAGCCAGGGTTTGAAGAATATGCGGCAAATTCTCTGCCAGCGAATTGGCCACCGGTTCCTCTCACGCTGTCAAATCCGGCCGAAGCGGATTTTATTGCGCCTACGCTGGCAAACCCTAATGGCCCTCAGCCAAATATTGTGACTATTTTCCCAAACAATTCGAATGGGATTGATGAATATAAGGCTTCCAATTTTGACGAAGCACTAAAAGGAGCGCTGATTGTTGGAAAAAATGGCGGGGATGTTCATGTAGTTTATTTGAAAGAAGATGGATCCCTGGAGAAATTAGAAATTAATAAGTTCAATATGAATGGTGGCAATGCATTGGGCATTGCCTGCAACGGAGACGATGAAATCTTTCCAGGCACTATTTGGGTAGCCACCTTCGACAGTCGAATTACGGTATTGACCCCTGCTGACGACATTTTCTGTGTTGATCCTGACCATCCAAATTTCGATCCACTCGCGGATTATGACCGAGATGGGTACACTAACCAAGATGAGATAGACAACGGAACTGACTATTGCAACGGAGCATCTATTCCCAATGATTATGATAAGGATTTTGTTTCAGATTTGAATGACCTTGATGATGACGGGGATGGAATTTTAGATGAGGATGACCCTTTTCAAATCGGAGATCCCAGGAATCTTCCCATTGAAAACCAGTTATTCTCAGACCAGATTGACAATCGCGACAGACAAAGCGGCTATTTGGGACTTGGACTGACTGGGTTAATGAACAATGGTGCCCCTAACCCAAATTGGCTAAATTGGCTAGATAAGCCAGAAGAAAGACCTGGGCCAAATGATATTTATGGAGGGACAGCAGGTGCCATACAAGTTTCGATGACAGGTGGAACTGCAAATGGGACGCAGAACAATCAAGAGAAAGGCTTTCAATTCGGTGTGAACGTAGGCACTCAAACCGGGAAATTTTTAATTAGGTCAGGCCTAATAGGATTGTCCTCTCCTGGTCAGTTATTTGATTTTGATGGAGATGGGGAAGTGGGTATTCAAATGGGAGATGGCACCCAAAGCAACTTTCTCAAATTGGTGTTTACCAAAAGTCATTTGGTTTTTAACCAAGAAATCAATGATGTGCCGGGTGCCACACCCATTATGCATGAAATCAAGGAAAGTGAAAGGCCTGGTACCAATACGCTGATAGAGTTGCAGTTTGAGGTAACGCCCTCCTCTGGAGAAATAGAAGCATTCTATAAATTCGATAATGATCCAAGGGTTTCCATTGGAGTCATTGTAGCGGAAGGTATGGTTGAACAGGCCATTAAGGAGGTCGAAACCCCATTGGCAATTGGAATATATGGTACCTCAAATGATTTCAATAAGGACTTTATCGGTGTTTGGAATTATTTCAAAGTCAGTGGTCAGCAACCATTTATAGTAAGGCAAATCGGTGATATCAGCAGAATGATCGGTGACCTGGACTTAGAATTGGATTTGATGGAATTCTTTGGTGATGAAAATGGGAGCGAAAACCTCATCTACACGGTAGAGGGGAACACAGACCAGAACCTACTTGCACAAATATCAGGATCCATTTTGACCTTAGGTTTTTCGGATCGTGAGACGGATAGTGAAGTTACCATCCGTGCTACAGATTCAGACGGCTTCTTCATCGAGCAAAGCTTCAATGTTAATGTGGACATCAGTGATGAAATTTTGCTCAGAATAAATGCTGGAGGGCCTGTTATTCAAGACTCTACGGATAACCCAAATTGGCTGGCCAACAATGTTCCTGGCAGTGTTTCGCAAGCGGAATTTAGTGTAAACTCAGGTGTTGTGGTACCTAACAGTTTTAACCCGGCCAACAGGCATTCCAGTATTCCGGCTTATATTACCGATGATACCTATACCAAGATTTTTGCCCACGAAAGATATTCAACTCAGTCTGAGTTTAAATATGCTATTCCTTTACCCGATGGTGATTATACCGTGAATATTTATATGGGAAATGGATGGTCTGGAACCTCACTACCCAACCAAAGGATATTTAACATAAAAATAGAGGGTGAAGAAAGGAGCAGCTTGGTGGATTTATCCGGTACCTATGGCCATCAGGTAGGCGCAATGGAATCTTTCCCTGTCACTTTAACAGATGGGGAATTAAACATAGATTTTGTGAAAGTTGTGGAACACCCTTTGGTGAATGCAATTGAGATTATTGGTCAACCAATCCAGACTCCCATTGAATTCACCGCATTGGATAATTTGACGGGATTTGCTGGGGATGATTTAAGTGGAGAATTAATTGTGGAAGCGTCAGGAGGGGATGGTAATTTAAATTATACTGCGGAAGGAATGCCACCCGGAGTATTCATTGATAGTTCCAATGGAAGCATTTATGGTAAAATTGCCGATAATGCCATAGCCAACAGCCCTTACACGGTGGAAGTAATTATAGATGATTCAGATAATTTTAGTTCTGATGCAGTTTCTTTCACATTTGTATGGACAATTTTACCGGCTTGGGAGGAAATGGATTGGACAGTAAAAGGCGAAAACCAAAATTACACTGGAAGGCATGAAAATAGTTTTGTACAGGCAGGGGAGAAGTTTTACCTGTTAGGGGGAAGAGAAAATACCCGTACTGTAGAAATTTATGACTATAAAAACGACACTTGGAGGTCTTTGCCAAATAGCAGTCCTCTGGACTTCAACCACTTTCAGGCAGTCACTTATGAAGGCTTGATTTGGATAATTGGCGCCTTTAAAACTAATAATTTTCCAGCAGAGGAACCAGCCGAGCATGTTTGGGCTTTTGATCCGGCAAAAGAAGTTTGGATACAAGGGCCTGAAATACCAGAAGAGAGGAGAAGGGGTTCTGCGGGATTGGTCGTCTTTGAAGATAAATTTTATCTGGTCAATGGCAATAAGAAAGGCCATGATGGTGAGTTCGTTAGTTATTTTGACGAATACAATCCTAAGACTGGGGAATGGACTGTACTGGAAAATAGTCCTCGAGCCAGAGACCATTTTTTTGCCACAGTAATTGGCAATGAAATGTATGTGGTTTCTGGTAGAAGGTCAGGAGGACCAGGTGGGGTTTTTGCCCCCTTAGTGCCAGAGGTCGACGTGTATAGTTTCTCTAACAAATCCTGGAGAAGTTTAAGTGCCGACAAAAACCTACCAACACCGCGAGCAGCCGCAATTACGAACAATCTTTGGGACAGGTTAATAGTTGCTGGAGGAGAGGTTGAAACTTCCAGTCAGGCCTTGAAAGTAACTGAAATGTTTGACCCTAAAAGCCAATCTTGGACCCGGCTTAAGGATCTCAATTTTGGAAGGCATGGCACTCAAGGCATTGTTTCTGGAAAGGGGCTCTACGTGCTAGCAGGTTCTCCCAACTTGGGGGGAGGTAACCAAAAAAACATGGAGGTTTTCGGAATAGATGAGCCTAAGGGAACACCTATCGAGGCCAGCGAACTGATCGCTCCGGATGAGATCTTGCTAGAAACAGGGTTTCCCAAAACCCTTGAACTGTCTGTTGAAAATGGAAATACTGGTGCTTTCATTCAATCTATGAATATAGAAGGAGATGATGGAGATAGCTTTGTTTTCAGCCAAGCACTTTTAACCAACAGTTTGCTAAAAGTTGGTGAAAAGACATCCTTCCAAATTGAGTATGTAGGAAATAAATCAGATGCTCAGGCAGACCTTGTAATTAAGTACCAGGGTAACCTAGAAAAGGTCATTAAGCTAATTGGAGACGGCACTTTTGAGTCAGTACGGGTTTTTTACAATGCTGGTTCAGGTACAACTGCCAATTTTGAAGGAGAAAACTATGTAGGGGATGTAGGTTCCGGACTTTTCTCGGCAAGTGGTGCATTTACCAATCCCAATGCAAGCAATGAATTGTTGTTTCAATCTGAGCGATATGGCAACAACTTCTCCTTCAATATACCCGTCCCCAATGGTACTTATAGAGTGAGAACTTATCACAATGAAGTGTGGTTTGGCAAACCAGGAGGTGGCCAAGGTGGAGGTGGAATACGTGTATTTGATATTAAAGTAGAAGGGGAGACTGTAAAAAGTAATGTTGACTTGTTTTATGAAAGTGGCAATAACCCAGTTGTGTTTACTTATGAAAATGTTTTGGTTGCAGATGGAGTCCTCAATATACAGCTTATATCCTCAAAGGATAATGCCACCATTTCGGGAATTTCAATTGTGAACGAATTTGATACCCCCATACTCCCGCCATCAGCAAGCCTATCTGCATCCACTTCGGGTGGTGAAGTCCCTCTTACTGTTCAATTTGATGGCTCAAGCTCTAGCGCAAGTGCGGGAATAGACAGTTATTTTTGGGATTTTGGTGATGGAAATACGGCTACAGATGTTAGTCCCAGCCACACATACACGGTGGTTGGTAACTACACTGCCGTTTTGACCGTTACAGATTTGGAGGGAAACACGGATAGTAACTCACTGCAGATCTCGGTTAATCCTCAGCCATCCGATCCAGGTCCCATACCTGGAGACCCTGAATTCACCTTACTCCTAAATGCAGGGACAACTGCCAACGTCAACTATCAGCAGGAACAATATTTGGGTGATGGTAATTTCCCTGATTATTTTAATACCACTACAGTGGGTGCGACAGGCTCCTCCGCGTTTCCAGTTCTGTTTAGGACGGAGAGATTTGGCACCAATCTCACTTATACTATACCTGTTCCCAATGGCCTCTATACAGTAAGTACATACCATAATGAACTATGGTTTGGACTTAATGGTCCATCTGCTCAGCCTGGAAGGAGGGTTTTTGATATCAATATTCAGGGAGAGAACAAGCTTCAAAACTTTGACCTATTTGTAGAGAATAACAACCAACCCCTGGTGCTTGATTTTGAGCAGGTTATGGTGACCAACGGCACGTTGACGTTGAATTTGGTTGCAAAGGAGAACAACGCCAGCATTTCAGCTATTGCCATAAGGTCTGAAGCTATACTTCCACCCAAGCTTGAGGTCACGGCGAATGCCTCTGTCACCTCCGGGAATATGCCTCTCGAAGTTAGTTTCACCAGTGTAGTTGAAAATGAAGAAGGGGAGCTAAGTTATCTTTGGGATTTTGGTGATGGAACTAGCTCAAGCCAAAAAGACCCCGTTCACACCTTTACCCAAGAAGGAGAATTTTTGGTGAAAGTTGACATTGAGGATGGCACTGGGGCAGTGGCTGCTGATGAAATTCTTATCACAGTTATAGACCCATCTTCCATACCAGAGTTTTTGCTTCGGCTTAATTCGGGTACCTCAGCTAATGTTCAATTTGGAGGAGAGGATTATTTGGGAGATAGCGGTTTCCCGGAATATTTCAATACCACTACTGTTGGTGCAACAGGTTTAACTGCATTCCCGGTGCTTTTTAGAACGGAGAGGTTTGGCACAAATCTTACTTACTCCATTCCGGTTCCGAACGGGACTTATAAGGTAAGCACTTATCACAATGAACTTTGGTTCGGTTTGAATGGGCCTACTGCCCAGCCAGGTCGAAGGGTATTCGATATTAATATCCAAGGGCAAAACAAATTTCAAAACTTAGATTTGTTTGTCGAAAATGACAATCAGCCACTTATCTTGGATTTTTCTGCTATTCAAGTTACAAATGGTGTTTTAACCCTGAATTTAGTGGCCAAAGCTAATAATGCCACTATATCCGGTCTGCGTATTGAGTCAATTGGTACGGTAGAAGCCAAGCCATTAGTGACCCTTTCAGCCTCTCCCACTAGTGGGCTGGCACCCTTGAATGTGGCTTTTAGTAGTCAAGGGACTACTGGCGAAGGGCCATTAAATTATCAGTGGAATTTTGGGGATGGCTCTACCTCAACGGCTGCAAATCCAAGCCACGTTTTTCAGGACCCAGGAAATTACAATGTTTCTCTTACTGTTGCTGACATCAATGGAGCACAGTCTTCGAAAACTTTGCAGATACAGGTTTTCGATCAAGTTCCTGCTTTCAGTCTACACTTGAATACGGGTTCGTCCAATAATATCCTATTTAATAATATTACCTTTAATGGGGATGTCAATTTTAGCCAATACTTTAGCACAAGCGGAATCACGAACTACAATACTGGGAATGTAAGCCCACTGTTTCATTCCGAAAGATTTAATGCCAATTTAAAATATTCTATCCCTGTACCAAATGGTAAATACGTGGTGAAAACTTACCACAATGAACTGTATTTTGGTAAATTCGGTCCAGCTGCTGAAGCAGGACAGCGAGTGTTCAGTATACTGATAGAAGGAGTGATGGTGAAAGAAAACTTCGACATGTTTGTGGAAGCAGGAAATCAACCTACAGAACTTATTTTCGAAGAAGTTGAAGTACAAGATGAGGTTTTGAACATCGACTTGGTAGCCTCTTCTAACAATGCAAGTATATCCGGTTTATCCATCAATGAGTTGAAGGGAAGTTCATTAAATGGTGGTGAGTCCATGCGGTTGTTTTATTCAGAGAATGTCAAGTTTAAGGTGGATGAGGTTTATAGTAAAGGAGAGGCAACCTTCCGACTAGTTCCTAATCCTGCTGAACATCAAAGCAAGCTCTTAGTTGAAACCTCTCAAGAAGTCAAAATGATCACTCTTCACGATATGAGGGGAAGCCTTGTGCATCAAATTCACGTTAACGATGCGATGCAAAAAGCATTTGAAATCCCAGTGGATCATCTAAAGCAGGGGGTATACCTGGTAGGAGTACTTGGAGAAAAAGGGTATATTAAGCAATTGAGATTGATTGTAAAGAAATAAATGTCACAGGGTTTATCATTCAAAGAAAGCAGGTCCTATCTTGGCCTGCTTTTTTTGTGCCCTTGCCGTGTTGAAGATTGGTCTAACCTCGCTGAAACAAAAAAACCCGATCTATTGACCGGGTTTTTTTATTCACTTTAACCACTAACAACCACAAACAAAATTCATCATGCTTTCGAAGCTAATCGCAAGATGACAAACATCATTTGTTGTAGTCCGTACGGGAATCGAACCCGTGTTTCATCCGTGAAAGGGATGCGTCCTAACCCCTAGACGAACGGACCATCTCGGGATGGCAATATAGCAATTTTTTCGTAGTCCGTACGGGAATCGAACCCGTGTTTCATCCGTGAAAGGGATGCGTCCTAACCCCTAGACGAACGGACCTGATAAGATATTTGCCTGCCTATCCCAGAAATGTCCTGCAAATATAGAGGTATTAGGCAGTATTACCAAACTGGACAAAAAAATATTCTGGGAATTAATGCAATCCTTTGTTAATCAGAAGTAAAGCCTGGAAGGAAAATTCCTCAGCCTGTGTCCCGAAAAAAGCAGAAGTTTAATGGCGTTGGATTAAACTATTTGGGCGGGATGTGTGTTAACCTACAAAATCTATAGGTTAAATCAATTAATCATTAAACTAAAATTTTATGGCTCTAAGATTAGGAGACACGGCACCAGATTTCACTGCGGAATCTACAGAAGGCACTATTAGCCTTCATGAGTATTTGGGAGATCATTGGGGAATTTTATTTTCCCATCCAGCTGACTACACTCCCGTTTGTACCACTGAGCTGGGAACAGCCGCCAAGTTGAAATCCGAATTTGACAAAAGAAAAGTCAAAATGTTGGCTTTGAGCGTAGATGGCCTCGAAAGCCATAAAGGTTGGGTGAAAGACATCAACGAAACCCAACAGACAACGGTTAATTTTCCCATTATAGCAGATGAGGATAGAAAAGTTTCCGAACTCTACGATATGATACATCCCAATTCGAATGAGAACTTCACTGTGAGATCCGTTTTCGTAATAGGGAATGACAAGAAAGTCAAACTTATCATTACCTATCCGGCTAGTACAGGAAGGAATTTTGATGAATTGCTACGGGTCATTGATTCTCTACAATTGACCGCAAATTATTCAGTGGCTACTCCTGCCAATTGGAAGCATGGAGAAGATGTTGTAATCGCCCCTGCGATAAGCAATGAACAAATCCCCTCCAAATTCCCAAAGGGACATAAGGAAATTAAGCCCTATTTAAGAACCACTCCACAACCTAATTTATGAGTTGTATTCCAGGCAGGCGAAACTAATTTCATCTGTTTATAATTGTTTTTTAATGGTCAGATGGAATCTCGCAACGATAATCATCCCCCCGTGTGTCGCTTGCGTCATGCCCTGACTGCCGTCAGGACAGGCTCGATTTCGTCTGCCTTTCTTTTACAAATTAGGACTTAAGATTTACACATTTCCATAGATATTCTCATTTTATGTATATTTATGAGCATATAAACAGTATGGATAGTAAATGGAAAATCAAGGGATTTGCTCTGTAATTACGGGGTCGGGGAGGTATGTGCCAAACAAGGTTGTGAGCAACGAGGATTTTTTAAATCGTACTTTTTTTGACAACCAAGGGAAAAAACTTCAAAAAGAAAACAAAGATATTGTTGCGACCCTGGAAAAAATAACAGAGATCCAAGAAAGGCGCTACATAGATGCAGACATGGTAACTTCGGATATGGGATATATTGCTGCCAATAGCGCAATTTCCGATGCTGGTTTGGATCCAGAAACGCTTGATTATATCGTGGTGGCCCACAATTTTGGAGATATAAAGGAAGACAACCGGAGAATAGATACTTGCCCTACACTTGCGGCAAGAATTAAGCATAAGTTGGGGATTAAAAATCCATATACTGTAGCCTATGACCTTCCCTTTGGTTGTCCTGGATGGGTGCAGGCTATGATCCAGGCGGATTATTTCATCAAATCAGGAGATGCCAAAAAGGTGCTTGTTATTGGTGCTGAGACACTTTCACGAATTTCTGATCCCCATGACATAGACAGTATGTTATTTTCGGACGGTGCAGGTGCTGTCATTTTGGAAGCCCGGATTAGTACAACCAAAGTAGGGATGATTAAGCACCTTACTAGGTCTGACACCTACGACCATGCTCACTTGCTCAAGATGACTACCTCAAACAACCCCTGCTTCGGTGATGATACCCTCTTTCTTAAGATGAATGGAAGAAAACTCTATGAATATGCGATCAAGACTGTTCCGAGCACATTGAAAGAATGTATTGAAAAGGCAAATTTGGGTCTTTCAGATATTAAAAAGGTTTTTATCCATCAAGCAAACGCAAAGATGGATTACAATATTTTGGAAAGGTTGTTTGAGCTTTATGGTCAAACTAATCCCGACCCGGATATTATGCCCATGTCCATTTCCCATTTGGGGAATAACTCTGTAGCCACTGTACCCATCTTATACGATTTGGTAGTCAAGGAAAGGGTAAAAAACCAAAAGGTCAATAAGGGTGATTATTTGCTTTTTGCATCTGTAGGGGCAGGTATGAACATCAATGCTTTTGTATATAGGGTTCCATAAAAATTTTGTATCATTGGGTATCCAAAGAACTTGCACTGATGAAGATTGATGCCCACCAACATTTCTGGAAGTATGATCCGGATAATCTTCCTTGGATAGGGGAAGAACTTAAAATCCTCAAGAGGGATTATTTACCTAAGGATCTAAAGCCTCATTTAGATCACCATGGAATCCAGGGATGTGTGGCAGTGCAGGCTTCCCAAACAGATGTTGAAACCCATTTTTTATTGGATCTTGCGGATTCCCATGATATTATAAAGGGGGTAGTGGGATGGGTAGACCTGGAAGGCAAAGACCTTGAATCAAAGTTGGATGCTTATTTGCCTTTCCGAAAATTGAAGGGTTTTAGGCATATCCTACAGGACGAAACTGATCCGGAATATATTTTAAGACCTGCTTTCCAAAATGGACTGAAAATTTTAGGCAACAGGGGGTATTCCTACGATATCCTGGTTTTTCCCCACCAGATGGCTGGGGCAATCAAAACCTTGGAAAAGCAACCTGATACCACCTTCATACTGGATCACAGCGCCAAACCCATAATTAGAGAAGGCAAAATCCAACCATGGAAGGAATTGATTCAAGAAATGGCCAAATTTCCCAACCTTTATTGTAAGCTTTCTGGAATGGTCACTGAAAACCGATGGGATGGTTGGGAGCAAAAGGATTTTTTTCCCTATTTGGAGACGGTTTTTGAGGCATTTGGTGAAGATAGGTTGATGTTTGGTTCCGATTGGCCGGTTTGTTTGTTGGCTGCATCCTTCTCTGAGGTTTTTGGTATTGTTGAATCTTTTTTAAGCGATAAAAGTGGGGAAGTGAAAAATAAAATTATCGGGGCAAACGCTGAGAAATGCTATAGGTTAAATCTTTGAAAAAAAATTATATGCAAAAGTATTGTTTGGCTCTTGATCTAAAGGATGACCCGCAATCCATAGATAGATACATCAAATATCATCAAAAGGTACCTGAACCCATCCTCAAAAGCATCAAGGAAGCTGGAATCCTGAAAATGGAAATATTTCTTACCGGAAACAGGCTGATGATGCTTATGGAGGTAAGCGATGATTTTGACTTTGAAAAAAAGGCCAGAATGGATGCCGAAAACCAATCGGTCCAGGAATGGGAATCAGTAATGTCTACCTTGCAACAGGCTCTACCATGGGCTAAAGAAGGACAGAAATGGGTGCCTATGCAAAAGATATTTTCATTGACAGAGTAGGAGAGGGGGACCTCTCCAATTTGTACTAGGTCACTATTTCAATTAAATTACCATCGGGATCTTTAATCACAGATTCGTAATACCCGTCACCCGTGGTTCTGGGTTTGCTCGCTACGGTGAACCCATCTTTTTTTAATAGGGCTGTCAAGTCATCTACCAGTTGTTTAGAGCCTACCGATATGGCAAAATGCGCCATGCCCAGGTGCGGCTGTTTTTCTTGGGGATTTGCTCCCAAGTCCGGTTTGTGCATGAGTTCTAACCTACATCCTGGTTTAAAATTCAAAAAGTAGGAGGAGAAATTTTTCTCGGCGTTATGGTACTTGTTTCCAGACCTTGCCCCAAAGTATTTTTCATAGAATTTTCTCATTTTTTCCAAGTCGGATACCCACATGGAAACATGTTCGATTTTCATAAAGCTGGTTTGTGTTTAGTGAATAAACTAAAATACACAGTAAATTAACCATTTTGCCCATCAATACCATATTTCATTGGATTTTATAGAACAGCACTAAACAATCGTGCTCAATATCAATTGCTTCTATATTTTCCCTAAAGATTATCAAACCAACAATTTTCGTTTCTCCTGCTCGGTGAGCTCACGGAACCTGGAATAGGAGAAAACAGAGACTAAGAGCAGACCAGCCACTACCCAAAAGACCCAACCTGGGATTGGAACGGGATCCCCCTTTGCGTAAGAATGTAATCCGGACAGATAGTAGTTCACCCCAAAAGATGTCATGATAATGGCAGAAAAAGCCCATAGACTACTTAAACTGTAGATGAGTCCACTTTTCAAACCTGGCACTAACCGCATATGCAAGACAAATGCATACACGATAATGGATATCAGCGCCCATGTCTCCTTAGGGTCCCAGGCCCAATACCTTCCCCAGCTTTCATTGGCCCACACACCACCCAGAAAGGTGCCTACTGTGAGCAAAAACAACCCTATGGTAATGGACAACTCATTTACGATCCGTAGTTCCCTCAAGCTTTGCCACCACTTATTCGACGCCACTTTCGGCTTGAAAATCAATAGAAAAAGGCTCAGCAGAGCAATAATGGCAGCAAGGGCAAGTGGAGCATATCCACTTACAATAATTGCCACGTGGATTTTGAGCCAATAGGAATTCAAAACAGGCATCAAATTGGTAATCTCAGGGTTTAGCCAATCCAAAAACCCGACAAACAACAAAGTGCCAGCAAACAAAAGTCCCAAAGGGATTGTGAACCTTGATTTTTTGGCAAACAAAAGACCAAATAAAAGCACTCCCCAAGCTACAAAAACAAGCATTTCAAACCCATCACTCCACGGGGGGTGATTGGCAATATACCACCTGAGCCCCAAATGTATGGTGAACACGAGAAAACCTATCCAGGCGAATGCCTTTCCCGATTTCCACAAAATAGTTAATGTTGGATGCCCATAAAACAACATAAGGATCACTACCACCAAAAGCAAAACCCCAAGCAACCAAAAATACCCGAAAAGCTTGGATCCCAAATTCAGCTTGTTGTAGAGTAATTCTGTCTGTAGTTGTCCCTTGCTCGGGTAAACCTCCTTGCCTGCCTTTTCTTGATAAAGCGAAATATAGGAAAGTGTTTCTTCCGCCTCCGAAAAATCCCCATCCTCAATTCCTTTTTGAAGTGCGCCCAAGTATAAATTGGTGATGTTCTTTACGAATACTGCATCGTCTTCTTCGAAGCCCTGACGGTGTTGTTGGCTAGTAAACCAAGTATTGTTGGGATCCAGTTTATTGGGGAAAAGTTTTAAAAAATCCCCAGTCAATACTCCATAGAATATATTAAACCTTTCATCCACTTTTAGAATTTCATTGTGGGATTCATTTCTTTCTGAGGGCTTTAACCTATTCGCCTCCTCCACCAGGTGCTGGATCAAGTAATTTCCTTCCTCATCTACCAGATCTGTAAACCTGAGTTCTTCGGCAATGGGAAGACCCAATTCTCCCATAATGATCTGACCCTTTTGCTTGTCAATTTTTAGGATGGGTAATGAGCTGAACCTTTGAGGGTTCAGCTGTACGGATAGTAAAAATTGTTCTGGGCTTAACCGGTAAGTAGAACCGTTTAGATCCGCAATGGAGACATAGTTTTTGCCGTTGAGTTTCCTGGTTATTTCATTTGCCAAGGTATTAAGTGGCTTCATTCTACCATCCAGATCCTGTACCACCAATTTCCCGTATGCTTCTGCTTGATCTAATGGGACCATTGCGGGGGTGTCAGAAGGAGGCTTTTGAGAACTACCCACAAAAAGAAGGAACAGTAGTAGGCCTGCAAAGCCATAGGTGGCTACTGCATATTTCTTCGGTACCCGTTGCCCCGTATCTTCCGTCTTTTTTTTCAATCCCAATTTGTAGTTAAGAAGATGGAACCTACTTCCTTTTGTAAAAAGGGTCAAAAACATACCAAGGGTTAATAAAGAATATCCCAGATAGGTGATCATGGTTCCTGCCCTATCCCTATTTACCGATAGTATAGTACCTCTTTCGTCATTGTCAAACGAGGATTGGTAAAACCGATATCCTTTGTGGTCCAATACATTGTTCATGAAAATCCTGTAGGGAAACTCATCCTTCCCATCCATTACCATCACCTCACTAGCGTAGCTGGAGGGGCTTTGGCTACCTGGATACCTTTCCAATTCAAAGGCATTTAAATATAGAGAGAAAGGAAGGTTTTTTGCTTTGGCTCCGTAAGCCACCACATACAGGTTTCCCTCGTGTTCGAATTGTGTCCAATCCGTACCAAGTCGGGTTAATTTGCTATAGGAAACATTAAGAATTTCTCCATTTTCGGGATTAATAACCGACAATTTCACCGCGTCGGGCAAATCTTCAGCCATTTTTTCATTCCTTTCTGCCACAAAACTCACCTTTGCATTTTCATGGATGGACTTGACCATAAAGGCACCTCCGTCCCATTGGTACAATGTCCGTAATTTTAGGGCTTTTTTTTCTCCGGATGGAAGGTTGCCCATTTTTTGGGTTTCCATTTCCATAATTTGCATGGGGGTGTCGGTATAAATCACCCAATCTCCATTTTCCTTGAAAATCCGGACAGCATGCTCCGGGTCATTTTTGGTGGCTAAGGTAAAGTTGTCCAGCTCCAGGTATTTGCCCATATCCACCAAATAATCTTCTCTTCCCCCTTGAAGCGCAACGGCTATGTCCAAATAGGTTTCTTCCCCATCTTCAAAAACCTGTTTGGCTCCGGAAATGTATTCTTCGATAGTGATTTTGAAGGGTTGGTTACCAATATTTGCATTTATTTCCCTGGGTTTAAACCCCTTTGGAATCAGGGATACTTGTTTTTTAAATGGGGAAACAGAAGGATCCTCCTTGCGGTGCAGTTGAACGAAATTTTCATTGCTGAAGAAGGTGTCCTGTGCCCTTCCTTCCCGAATATGCAACACGCCCTCCTCGCTGAAATACCTTGTGACTCCTGCACCTAATACAATTATCACAAAGGCGATATGAAACAGCCCTATGGGCCATTTCTCCCGACGAAAAAGCCTATAATGCCCAATATGAGCGATGAAGTTGATGGCCATCCATCCCATTATTATTTCAAACCACCAGGCCTCATACACCAGACTCCTTGCCACTGCTGTACCATGGTCGTTTTCGATAAAGGTGGCCACTGCCATGGCTCCAGCAAAAGCAAGGAACAATACCAAAGTGACACGAGTTGATACTAATAGTTGAAGTTTTTTCATGTGTTTATATTTTCTTTTCAACGGTCACATAGCCTGCCCCTGCCTGCCCCGAACTTGCTTCGGGGAACTTGTTTCGGGGGAATCTCGCAACGATAATCATCCCGGTGTGTGACGTGCTCGTCATGCCCTGACTGCCGTCAGGACAGGCTCGATTTCATCTGTTTATAATTTCTTTTCAGCGGTCATATAGCCTGCCCCTGCCTGCCCCGAACTTGCTTCGGGGAACTTGTTTCGGGGGAATCTTCGCATGTTTTATAATCATCCCTCCGTGTGAGGTTCTCCTCATGTCCTGACTGCCGTCAGGACAGGCTCGATTTCATGTGTTTATACCTATTTTTCAGCGATTACCCCGAGCTATCGGAGTTTGGCGTATCTTCCCATGTGTCGCTATATTCATATTCAATTTTTTGGATTTAAAGCAATATTCCAATAAACTTATTTTTCATGGTAGGCCTAAATATCAACATCAAATAGGCCCAGTTCTGTGTGTTTTTTGGTGCGCTTATTCCTTGAATATACGCAAAAGTATCGGAGTGGAAAAGTTGGCTGTAGCCCGCCTGTAGGGAAATAGCAGAGGTATAAACATATCCCAATGACAGATCCAATTCGGTTCCAAAAAAGGAACTCATTCTTTCCCCTCCAGTTCCCTCCGGTGCACTCCATACCTCTGCAGCGGAAAAAAAGGCATGCACATCTCCCTGAAGGAACAGTTTTTTGTTAAAAGCATAGCGGGATTTAAGGTAATAATCCTGAAGTCCTACTGTGTTTTCATGAGTACCTCCCACATAAAACAAGTCCATATAGCCATTGAACAAATGGTTGGTACCATATAGAGGGTTGTAAGAATTGCTGGTGCCTACCTGGTTATTGTCCGTTCCTGATAGGATTTCCGCCCCTCCCAATAGGGTGAGTGCACTGCCTTTTTCGGCATCAAAAGGAATCACATGACTGTAATTCAAGGAAACATTGAAGGCATTTACATTTCTCCCTATGGGATCCTTGCCGAATTGGTGGTAATAATAAAATTGCAGGGAATTTTGACCATGCTTGTAGCGAAGCATGGGGATTCCGAGTGTCTGCCTGTGAAAGAGTCTTTCTTCGGTGATAGTACCTGTGCCATCCCGAACCACGAATTGCCTACCGTCATTCCAGAAAAGGGCCGAGAACTCCAAGTTGCCAAAAAGGTTTTCATACCTTGCCATTTGTGCCGTTTTGTACTGATTTGGGGTAAGAAACACATTTCCACTTAAAAATTGGGCATCTTGGTTATATCCCCCACCGAGATGCAGCTTGGCGTTGTCCCTTTCGTACTTGACCAACGCAAAATCATGAGACCGTGCCTGCAATGCCCAATCCAAGTTGCCAAGAAACCTAAAATTATCATAATTCAGTTCCTGTCTTCCCAGCTTGACGCTCCAGTACTCCCCAATTTTGGTTTCTGCCCAGGCTTCATGTAGGGAAAGGTAGGCATCGGTGGCTTTTACCTGTGGAGCGCTACCCCATGTCCTCACATCCTGTACACTCATGTAAAGGGTTAGGTTTTCAAATTCATACCGAGCTTGTAACCTTGCCCTGTGGGCAATAAACGATGCAGGGTTGTGGTCTTCGGGAATCATTCTGTTGAACCCGTTCCTAAATTCGGATCGTTGAATGATTTGCCCATCAACGCTAAATTGGGCATAGAGATCCTGTATGGACAAGAATGTAAGTATCCCTATCCAGATAATTGATAACCTGGCCATGTCTTTGAATATTAAAGGTTTGAGATATTAAGGTGGTAGGTTATTTGGAGCTTACCGTTTTCACTTCCTTTTTTGCTTCTCTTTGTTTGCCCTCCTTTAGCCATTTGGGCACCACTTGTTCCAGAAATTTCTCTTTAGCTGCCTTTTCGGACTCGATATCCAAGCCTATATAAGCTTGTAATTCAGCCTTGTCATTAAAATCCGGCATTTCCACAGGTTTGTTGTGTCCTTTGTCCGCAAGTAACCTGGCCAGAGAAACCCTGGTTTCCTGAATAAGGTTAGTAGCAGAGGAAATCAGCCTACTGGATTCCAGGGGTGCGTGGAAGGCACCACCATGGGATGCCACCACATAATCCCATCTCCATTGAGAATGCCGGATCCCCTTTAGTATCTGGTCCATCTCACTTTCTGTAGCACCCAATTCCCATGCTTTGGCAGCTTCCAAATGGGCCTTTGCTATGAGCTTTTGAAGCTGGGAGGAACCCTCTTTTATTTTTCTTTGCCGGTCAAAAACATCGGTCATTAAATCCTCCTTTTTTTCCCGGTGGCAAACAAAGCAAGAGTTTTCCACATTACTCAAAGGAGAACCGATATGGTGATCGGTGAATTTTTGTCCTCCTTCGTTTTTATATGGCATGTGGCAATCCGCACAGGAAACGCCTCTTTTATGATGTACCCCTGTAGTGTATAATTCATAATCAGGGTGTTGTGCTTTCAGCATCTTTGCCTTGCTAAGGGGATGGGTCCAGTCTGTGAAGTCAATTTCGTCAAAATAGGCTTCTATGGATTGGGCATCCATACCCTTGTGCCATGGAAAGGTTAGGTATTGAGCATCCTCTTTGCCTTCCTTGGTTTTGTCAAAATAATATTCCACGTGGCATTGGGCACACACCAGCGAACGCATTTCCTGGTGGGAGGCCTCATTGATGTTTTTTCCCATGGCTTCATAAGCCTCTATTAATGCAGGCCGGGTGATGGTGAGGTTCATCGTTTTTGGGTCATGGCAATCCGCACAGCCTATGGGATTTATCACCTCACTACCAAAATCTGATAGCTTATGGCTATAATACTCCGTAACCCCCATCTCACTCATCAGACGAGGTACATCAGTGCTCTTACATGTCCAGCAGGTACTGGGTTGCGGCCCATCTCCTTCTTCCATAGGTGCACCTATTCGAAGGGTTTCGTGAACATCAGAAACCGCATGGGCATGTCCCCGTGGATGGTTATAGTCCTTGGAGAATGCGTAACCTGCCCATAATATCACCAACTCAGGTTGCTCGTCCAAAACATCTTTAAACCCACTGGTATTATACATACTCTGAAAGGTGGTGTCCTTGGTCTTCATATAGGACTGATATTGCCGGGGATAATTGAGCCCCCATACACTGTCTCTGGGTTCTATACCTTCTATTTGCACCTTAGGCTGATAGGCAAACCTTGCTTCTGCTTTCCGGTCCATTATGGTATAGGCCAACATGGCAAGCAGAAATACCACTATCGCTGTTAATCCAAAAAGTATCCAGTTTTTCATAGGTTTATGATTTTTTTTTATAATTTTTTTTCAGCGGTCATACCTGACTGCCATGCCTTCGGCAGGTAAACCGTCAGGTAGGTAGCCTGCCCCTGCCTGCCCCGAACTCGCTTCAGGGAACTCGTTTCGGGGGAATCTCGCTACGCCCCGATAACCCCGATAGCTATCGGGGGGGGCATCCCGGTGTGTGACGTGCTCGCAATACTCGATTTCATCTTAGGTTGAGTTTAGTTGAAAGGATTATTTTTGCTTCTCTTGTTTCATGGTTTCTTTTAACCAGTTGGGGATAACTTCCAAATCCGGAGGGGCATGTGCCCTGATTGGTTCAATCTGATGGCCGACGGAAGAAAGACTTCTGGTCTTACCATGGGGTACTTCCCGATGGCATTCCCAACATAACCTGTCTGTACGCTTATGCTGGTGATCCGCAACCATGTCCATCAGTTTGGCATCAGTAACCTGGTCTTGATGGCACCTTATGCAATTGTTTTGAATCACATTTATGGATGCCTTTCTTGCTTTGATTACTTGGGGTTCTGCCCTAAGTGTGAAAATTGTGCTGTGGTACAATCCATCAGAGGCTTTAAAGTAATATTTGTTCAACACATTGTCATGCGGGACGTGACAGTCGTTGCAATGTGCCACTTCCCTGTGAGAACTATGCGTCCAGGTAATATACTGAGGGGTCATTACATGGCAATTAACGCAGGCCTGGGGGTCGTCTGAGAGGTAAGAAGCCGCATTGCTTAACTTCAACGTGTACAATCCCAGTCCAAAAATACTGGCAACTAATACGATAGCCACTGGTCTCCACCTTTTCGGTGGTATCAGGTTGTATTGAAATAGCTTCCTTTTAGTTTTTCTCCAAGTACCCATAGCTGCTGTTAGGTATTATTGCGACGTAAAACTATAACCTATTGCAATTCAAACACATGATAAAAATCAGGTTTTGAAAAGATTTTAAATATTATAGTTACAAATCTAAGGGTTTTTAAGTACCAAACAAGTTCTGTACGTAATAAGCTATGAAAATATTACTTAGTGTTCTATAGTTAAATTTACGTATTAGACTCTCTTTTTTGCCTCAAAACTAAGTAATTTTTCAAAAAATACGTAAATAAATAAGTAAAAATACTTAATTTATTATTTTCTTTTTTATCTTGCGACTTCTAAGCGAACCCTAAATAGCCTTGGATTGATCTTTAACCCCTAAAAAAAAGACACTTATGAAAGTTCGTGCACAAAAAGCCACATCTATTCGGCTGTTGAGCTTAAAAACCCCTCAAATGAGGGCTTTTCATTTATCCTGGATTGCTTTTTTCCTATGCTTTTTCGGTTGGTTTGGCATAGCCCCACTCATGCCCCTGATAAGAGACGAATTGGGTTTGACCAAGTCCCAAATTGGTAACATCATCATTGCCTCGGTAGCCATTACGGTAATAGCCCGGCTTCTGGTGGGTTGGATTTGTGACAAATATGGCCCCAGACTCACTTATACCTATCTGCTGATACTTGGAGCTTTACCAGTAATGGGAATAGGGTTAAGCAACAGTTATGAGGCCTTTATGATCTTTAGGCTAGCTATTGGGGCAATAGGCGCCTCTTTCGTCATCACGCAATACCATACCTCTGTGATGTTTGCTCCAAATGTAGTGGGAACTGCAAATGCCACCAGCGCAGGCTGGGGAAATCTGGGTGGAGGAGTGACCCAAATGATAATGCCCTTGGTTTTCGCGGGATTTGTAGCATTGGGGTTCCTGAATGAGCAGGCTTGGAGATTTGCCATGGTCGTGCCGGGAATTGCCATGATTGTATGTGGGATAGTGTATTACCGATATACAACTGATTTTCCAGAAGGCAATATCAAGGACCTGAGCAATGATGCTCACCATGCCAAAAGGAAAAAGGACAGCAAAGGCGCATTTAAGAAAGCATTAAAAGACAGCAGGGTATGGGCGCTTTTTATGATCTATGGTGCCTGTTTTGGGATTGAGTTGACCATAAACAACGTAGCAGCCATCTACTTTCATGACCAGTTCCAACTAAACTTAAAAACTGCTGGCCTAATCGCTGGTTTGTTTGGGCTTATGAACCTCTTTGCGCGATCTGCGGGTGGTTATTTTGGGGACAAGTCAGGAATTAAATGGGGATTGAAAGGTAGGGTCTGGCTATTGGGTGGACTCTTACTGTTGGAAGGCGTTTTTCTGATGGTTTTTTCCCAGATGTCTTTACTTTCTTTGGCCATCGTAGCCTTGGTAATTTTTAGCCTCTTTACCCAAATGGCCGAAGGTGCCACTTTTGCGGTTGTTCCTTTTATCAATAAAAAGGCTGTAGGAGCAGTTTCTGGAATAGTAGGCGCTGGCGGTAATGTAGGTGCGGTGATGGCCGGGTTTCTCTTTAAATCCGAAAGCATACCCTACCAACAGGGCTTGTTTATTCTTGGCATTTGCGTCACCGTTATTTCTATCTTGACTTTGGCGGTAAGGTTTTCTACAGAAGACGAAAAGGCAGCAGCGGAGGAATTAGAGGTTGCCTTGGCATCCAAGGACCTGGAAATGGCCCCTGCCTTCAGCATGGAAAAGTAAAACAAAAGGTAAAAATGAAGAAACCGGAAACCTATAAAAGCACCTGTTCCTATTGTGGCGTTGGCTGTGGTATTTTGATCCATACCGACAAAAAAGGTCAGCTTAAGGTTACAGGTGATCCTGATCATCCCGTCAATAAGGGTATGCTATGCTCCAAGGGTATGAATCTCAATCATGTGGTAAATGATACATCGGACCGTTTGCAATTTCCCCAAATGAGGTGGGGAAAGGAGCAGCCCCTGGAAAGAGTGGACTGGGACACTGCCCTTGGAAGGGGAGCGGCAGTTTTTCGTACCCTAGTGGAAAAATATGGGTCAGATTCTGTTGGCTTTTATATTTCCGGCCAATGCCTTACTGAGGAATACTACCTTATCAATAAACTTGTTAAGGGGTATTTCAAAACCAATAATATAGACACCAATTCCAGGCTGTGTATGAGTGCGGCCGTGATAGGGCATACACAGGTGTTTGGAGAGGATATCGTCCCTGTTTCCTACGAAGACATTGAGCTGGCAGATTGTTTCTTTGTGGCTGGCGCAAACCCTGCCTGGTGCCACCCCATCCTTTGGAGAAGGATTGAGAAGCACAAGGAAAGGTATCCTGATGTTAAGATCGTGGTAGTGGATCCCCGACATACCCAATCCTGTGAGTTGGCAGATTTGCACTTGCAGATCAAACCCGGTACGGATACGACACTTTATAGAGCAATGGCAAGATGCCTAATTGAGGAAGGAGAGGTAGACATTTCCTTTATCGAGAACCACACCGATGGTTTTGAATTGTATAAGGAGAGAGCCTTTGCTCAGGGAGTGGAGGAGGCTGCGGTAATTTGTGATGTCTCCTCTTCGGATATCCGAAAGGCTGCTCGGTGGATTGGCAATGCAAAAGGGTTCATTAGCCTTTGGGCAATGGGACTCAACCAGAGTGGGGATGGGGTGAACCGAAACCACGCACTTTTAGCGCTTAGCCTCTTAACTGGGCAAATAGGCAAACCAGGGGCAGGCCCGCTTTCATTAACAGGTCAGTCTAACGCCATGGGCGGTAGGGAAGTAGGTGGCATGGCCACCCTTCTGGCAGCTCATAAAAAACTCGCCAACCCTATCCACAGAAAGGAAGTGGCGGATTTTTGGGGTGTCGGGGAAATTTCCAAAAAACCAGGGCTTACCGCTACAGAAATGGTGGAAGCCTTGGAGACAGGTAGTTTAAAAGCTATCTGGATAGTATGTACCAATCCACTGGTCAGTATGCCAGACAGTAGAAGGGTAGAGAAGGCCCTGAAAAAAGCCAGGTTTGTGGTAGTACAGGATATTTCCAAAAACGCATCTGCCATCCCCTATGCAGACCTCGTGTTGCCTGCTGCTGGTTGGGCCGAAAAAGAAGGTACCATGACCAATTCAGAACGTAGGATTGGCCATCTCTCCAAGGCGGTTCAACCTCCGGGAGAGGCCTTGCCCGATACCGAAATCGTCATGCGTTTTGCAAAGAAAATGGGATTCAATGGCTTTGATTTTGATGGCCCAGCAGAAATATTTGCGGAGCATGCTGCCCTTACAAAGGGGTCTAATATAGACATCTCTGAATTGGATTATAAAACCCTTAAGCAAAAGGGCGCTGTGCAATGGCCTTATTTTACAAATGGGAAAGAGCCTTCCAGGCCTTTTACGAATGGGCAATTTGCCACTGAAAATGGGAGGGCCAAGCTTATTTCAGATGGTCCTTTTCATACCCCTGAACCCGAAGACCCTACCTTTCCCCTTGTACTTACCTCAGGAAGGCTTAGGGATCAGTGGCACACCATGACCCGTACTGGGAAAGTAAATAGGCTAAATCAACATGCCCCTGCTCCTTACCTCGAAATTCATCCAGATGATGCAGAAATGAGGGGAATTACCGATGGAAAACCCGTTGTCATCCATGGTCACCGGGGAGAAGTGAAGGTAAATGCCAGGGTGTCCCCAAAAATGAAAAAAGGGGTTGTATTCTTGCCCATGCATTGGGGAAAGGTAATGGACCGAGATTTTTCTAGAACCAATAACCTGACTGGAAATGGAATAGACCCTGTTTCCAAACAGCCTGATTTCAAATTTTCTAGGGTTCAGGTCTCTCCGTTTATCAAACCCAAACAACGCATAGTGGTCGTAGGTGCAGGAGCTGCGGCTTATCGGTTTATACAAACCTACCGGGAACTGAATACAGAGGATGAGATATACGTATTTTCCCAGGAAAAACACCCTTTTTACAATAGAGTTTTGCTCCCCGATTACGTCAGTAAGCACAAAACCTGGCAGGACCTGCAGAAGTTCAAGGAAGGAGAAATCGAAAAACTTGACATAAAGTTACAAATTGGAAACGGCATAGCGGCAATTGATAAGGAGCAGAAATCCGTAGTGGATGAGAAAGGGAAGGTGTACTCTTATGATTTGCTGGTGATGGCCACAGGAAGTAGGGCATTTGTGCCACCGGATGCACCCATGCATTTACCGGGTGTATTTACGATGCGTTCGAGGTACGACGCAGATAGCTTACTGGAAAGGCTAAACCCAGAAAGTCACGTCTTGATCGTGGGCGGGGGATTGTTAGGTTTGGAACTTGCGGCATCCCTTAAGGAAATGGATATAGAAGTTTCAATTGTACAATTGGCCTCCAGGCTGATGGAAAGACAACTCGATCCCTTGGCCAGTTCTTTGCTTAAGGAAAAAATGGAAGAGATGGAGGTTAACGTCTATCTGAATAACCAGGTGAACCAGATCACAGCAAAGGAAGGCCTGGAGGTTCAACTGAAGGGAGGGAAATCTATTTCCTGTACTGCGGTGGTGTATGCCATAGGGACAAGGCCCAATGTGGAACTGGCAAAATCTACAGGGTTGCAATGCGGCGTAGGGGTAAAGATAAATGCCTATATGCAAAGCAGTGATCCAAGGATTTTTGCCTTGGGCGAAATCGCAGAATTCGAACAAAAGCTGAGTGGCATCACTGCTGCTGCCGAACAGCAAGCCGATATCGCAGCTAGGTACATCAATGGGGACCAGTGGAGCATGTATAGGGGAACTATTCCAATGAACATACTTAAATTTGCTGATCTGGATCTTTGTTCTCTGGGCATACCAGAGGTTCCTGCCCAATCGAAAGGGTATGAAGAAGTGGTGTTTATAGATGCTGCCGAAACTTATTACAAAAAATGTATCGTGTACCAAGACAGGTTAGTGGGGGCTATTTTGATGGGGGACAAATCCGAGTTCGCCACCTTCAAAACCCTCATTGAAGACAAGATTGAACTTTCAGAAAAAAGGCAGGAACTGCTCAGGGCCAACACCACAAAGGAACCACCTTTGGGGAAGATGGTCTGTAGTTGCGGTAATGTGGGTAGGGGAAATCTGCAAAAAGCCATTGAAGGAGGGGTAGTGGATTTTAGGCAACTTTGCCAATCCACGGGAGCCGGTTTGGGCTGTGGTTCATGTAAACCCGAGGTAAAGGATATTCTCAATCAATTGTGTAAATTGCCCGAAATGAGTGAAGGATGAGCGAAAACACACCTTTGGAAAAAGCAGACCTGGTTCGGGTGTTTGTAAAGGGAGGGATAATTTCTCCGGGTGATTTTAAGAAAATCATACAAACCGCCCGTTCCCTTGGAGCCACCTATATCCACTTGGGATCCAGGCAGGACGTTCTTTTTCCGGTCAAAAACAAGGACATCAAAGTACTCGACGAAACGTTCAAGTCCATTCAGACCAATTATGATACGGATGGGGAATCATTTCAAAATATAGTTAGTTCCTTTACGGCTCTGGATGTCATGCCCACCACCCATTGGTTAGCATCCCATATTTATCACTATGTATTGGATACCTTTGATTACCAGCCAAGTTTGAAAATTAATATTGTGGACCCGGTTCAAACCTTGGTTCCGCTATTTACTGGCAATATCAATTTCATAGCTTCAAATCAGGATAATTATTGGTATGTGTTTTTAAGATTTTCCGAGATATCTGCAAAGCCCTGGTGCGCACCCGAATTGATCTTTGGGTACGATCTTGTGCATCTGGCAAAGGCTCTGGAAGCCCTCAAACCCCAAGAGGCAGGGTTGGGCTATGAACAGGTTTATCAGAAAGCCAGAAAAAGTCTGAAAGTCAACGTTCAGCCTGTAGACCAGGAGTTGAACTACCCAGAAGCAACTTCCCCGTATTATGAGGGGTTAAACAGAGTGGCCGGAGGCAAATATTGGCTAGGGCTGTATTGGAGGAATAATCGGTTTACCATTGACTTTCTGGAAGCCCTTTGTGGCCTTTGCGTTGCTACCAATATTGGTAAGCTAAGCCTGACTCCTTGGAAATCACTCATTGTCCGGGGTATTGCAGAAAAAGACAGGTTGAGTTGGGAAAAGTTACTGGGAAAATACGGTATCAATATTCGCCATAGTTCCTTGGAGTTGAACTGGCATTTACCGGTATTGGAAGAAAAGGCATTAGAAATCAAAAACTACCTGGTAAGGGCATTGGATAAACAAGATATAAGTACATATGGTCTTTCATTTTCCGTGAAAGTAGCTCCTAAAATGGTACTTTTCACCTCTATAGTGATAGAACAAAATATAGATTCCTCAGACGGGGGTGACAACACCTTTAATATCATGTATTCCAAAGATTTCAACCCCAACCTGATGGAATACTCCTATTTTGTAAAAGGGGTATTACTGGAGACTTTACCTGCCTTGTTGATAGAACTTAGTCATGTTTATTATGATCAATTAGATGCGAGAAAAAAGGAAGAAACTACCGAACCGGGGAGGGTTCCCAAGCTTCTTAACTATAAAAAATACCAATGCTCCAGTTGCTTAACGATTTACAATGAGGAATATGGGGACACCAGTGCCGAGATAGAACCAGGGACTACTTTCTCCAAGCTTCCTACAGACTATAGCTGTCCGGTTTGCGAGAGTCCCAAGTCGGCTTTTAGGCTCCTCTGACTCTATTCATCTATTGCCTCCGAAACCAATTCTAAGGCTTTCGGAGAATGCGGAAGTTTAAGGGCGGCTTCCTGTCCTTCAGGCGACATCTTTTTCCATGTTTTATGTATGATTTCAACGATTTTTTCTTGTTCTTCTTCGTGCTTTTGGATGAATTCGTCAAAATAATATCGCAAAAAAACCAAGCAGATGACATCTTCCAATGTTTGTACTTCCGGATCTGTCTTCAATCTACGTTTATTGATCAAGTCTTCCACTTTCTTTATTTCAGCTTCTGAGTAAGCATGTTTGGCCATAATATCGGCTGTAAGTTTACCGTGGAATTTTTTAAGTTCCGTACGCCAAAGCAAATATCCTTTTCTATCCATGGGGTAACTTTCCCTGGGAATTTTCCAACGTTGAATATGCTGGGCCCTTGCTGCGATCTTTAGAGTCTCTGATGCCGATGGCTCATACTGGTTAAGCGTTTCGGTCATTCGCTGACTGTAAAGCAGCTCCTTGGGAATCTGGGAACCATTGCTTTCCTCAAGGTGTGGATCCAAGGAGTTCAAGGAATCTATGGCCTCTATCGTTTTTTCAAATCGGTTTGAAGATGATGTCATGGGAGAGTAAATTATTGATTTGAAAAGTTAAAAAAATTATGGGATTTTAAGAACCTTAAAGCGTGATTTCCTGAATAGTTTCTAGGTAAATATTACAGTTTTTGGCACATTCCTCACAGCTTTCCGCACATTTTTGGCAATGCTCATGCGAATGCTCTTTGCAATTCTTGGCACAATCCTCGCAAACTTGAATGCAATAGTTTAGTAAAGGACTCACATTTTGATAAGAGGTTGCCAGCATGGAGGAACTTGTCGCGCAAATGGAAGCACAAACTTTGCATGAGCGAATACAATCTTCCATATGGGCTAGGTCTGATTCCGCAAGGCAGGCATCTGCGCAAATCTCACATGCTGATTTACATTTGTTTAATAGTTGAATTAATTGCTGAGTTTCCATAGTGTTGGGTTTTTTATATGAATGTCAATGATCATACCAATGTATCTATGACCAGAAGGAAACTATCGATATAATCTACTTCAGAGGTATACTCAATAAATCCTCTCCCCAAATTCGGACCTGTCCTCCTTATATGGTATAAAGCTACTGGTAAATTTAAATGTAGGCTTCCATTGTAAAGTACGGTCAAAATAGCTTTAGAGGCCAAACGCAAAAAGGCCTTTCCCGTGGAAAGGCCTCTTATCTTCTACAAAAATCCCCTCTTTTTTTAATTCAGGGTGATTTTTTCAAGGTCTTGAAGTAGCTTCTGGGAAACTGCTCTGCTGTTTTCTTCTTTTTTAGTCTTCAGCAATTCATACGCCGTTTGGCTTTTTTCGATCAAACCTGCCGGATTCTGGTCATAACGATAACTCCCAAGACACCATTCCAATTCGGATACCAAAGCCTCATTGGCATTTAGCTTTTGTAATTTCTCAATGGTGTTTTCTACTGTTTTTTCTAATAGTGCTGTTTTCATATGTTTATAATTTCTTTTCAGCGGTCATATAGCCTGCCCCGAACTTGTTTCGGGGGAATCTCGCAACGATAATCATCCCAGTGTGTGACGTGCTCGTCATGCTCGATTTCATCTGTTTATATTTGTATTTCAATGGTCAGATGGAATGCCCAGATTAATCATCCCCCTGTGTTAGAATACTTTCTCATGGGCATTTCATGTGTTTATATTTTCTTTTCAATGGCAATATAGCCTGCCCCGAACTTGTTTAGGGGGACTCGCTGGGGAGAATCTCGCATGTTCAATAATCATCCCTCTGTGTGTCTTCTTCGTCATGCTCTATTTCATAAGTCGTTGTTTAAGTGGTGGTTATTGCAAACCCTGAATTTTACCGCAATAATCTTTAACTTTGTTCAAATATCCAAATTTTTCCAAAAAATTTTATCAAATTATTAAAGCACGGGATTTGTGTTAATATTAATTTAAAATTTCGGTTCTAATTTTATCAAAATGTAAACTCCTTGTTATCCTTTCCAATGACTTTACCTTTTGGATTTAGTATTTTTGTGAAGGCCTGCTTTTGCCTTTAGCCAATTACTTTCTATGAAGTTAAGGACCACGTTTGAATTTCCTGCCTTTCCAAAACCCCTGAATTACCGATTACCTATCATCTCTATGGGTTCCTGCTTTGCTGATATGATAGGTGCAAGACTAGAAAGGGGAAAATTTAAGGTTACTTGTAATCCCTTTGGTATTATTTACAATCCAATTTCCTTACTCCACTTGATATATCTTACCATTAAGGAGGAAGGATTGGATCCTTCCGCTTTGCTTAAGCGAGAGGACCATATCCTTCATTATCATCTTCATTCTGGTATTTTCGGGGTGGAAGAGGAACCGTTTCTTCGTCATACTAAGCATATCCAGGCAGATGTACTGGCCAGTTTGCGAAATGCAGGGCATTTTTTTCTCACCTGGGGTACCGCATATGCTTATGAAAGAAAAGCCGATGGAAGCTTGGTTGCTAACTGCCATAAGCAACCCACCAAACTCTTCACCAAGCGACTATTGACCCTTGAAGAGATGCATCAAAAGTTTCGAGAGGTTTATCCTCAATTGAAAGCGATTTCTCCTGGAATGCAAATCATCCTTACCCTAAGTCCAGTAAGGCACATCAAAGATGGCCTACCTCAAAACCAAGTGAGTAAGAGTTTATTAAGGGTTTTCTGCCATGAACTTGAGGAAAAGTATGAAGATGTCAGTTATTTCCCAGCCTATGAATGGCTCTTGGATGACCTAAGGGATTATCGTTTCTATGCAGAGGACCTCATCCATCCCAGTAAGTTGGCAGAGGATTATATATGGGAAAAATTCATCCAGGTTTTTATGGAGAAGTCCGTAATAGAAACCTACGAGGCTATACTTAAAATTCATCAGTCCTTAGCCCATAAACCCTTTTTTCCCCAAGGTGCCGCCCATCAAAAGTTTCTGAAAAAGCTTCTTCAAGAAATGGAACAATTCAGCGGGGAATTTGATTTTGCAAAGGAGATCAGCCAGGTGAAGGCTCAACTACACACCAACTAAAACCAAAAAAAAATGGCTTCACATACCAACCATTTGGCTCAAAGCCAAAGTCCTTACTTACTTCAACATGCCAATAATCCCGTCAATTGGTATCCCTGGGGAGAGGAAGCCCTGAAGAAAGCCAAAGAGGAAGACAAACCAATCATTGTAAGTATTGGCTATTCAGCCTGCCATTGGTGCCATGTAATGGAAAGGGAGTGCTTTGAGGACGAGGAAGTGGCTGAATGGATGAACAGACACTTTATTTCCATAAAAATAGATAGGGAGGAACGGCCAGACCTGGACAATATCTATATGGATGCCTTACAGTCTATGGGCCTACAGGGAGGTTGGCCTTTGAATGTTTTTGTGACCCCAGAACAAAAGCCCTTCTATGGAGGCACCTATTTTCCAAAAAAGAACTGGATGCAATTATTGAAGGGCATCGCGGAGGCCTTCCAATCCAACAGGGAAAAGCTGGATGAGAGTGCTGATGGATTTGGACGGTCCCTTCAAGATAGTGTGGTGGCTAAATACGGCTTAACGGATGCCAGGGATTTACCCCAGCGAAAAGAAATGGAACAGGCGGCACAGCTACTCATCCGTAATTTTGATCCCAAGTGGGGGGGGCTACAAAGGGTGCCCAAATTCCCCATGCCTGCTATTTGGGCATTTTTGCTGGATTATGGCTTGTTGAAAGACGATGAGCCCATGTTGGGTAAGGTGATTTTCACTCTGAGAAAAATAGGAATGGGTGGCATATATGATGCTGTAGGTGGAGGATTCGCTAGGTACAGTGTGGATGGAGAGTGGTTTGCCCCGCATTTTGAGAAAATGCTCTATGACAACGGGCAGTTGCTTAGTCTTTTCTCCAAGGCTTATCAAGTGACACAGGATGTGTTTTTCAAGGAAAAGGTGCTAGAGACCTCGGGTTGGTTAAAAAGGGAGATGCAGAGTCCCGATGGGGGTTTTTATGCTGCCTTAGATGCCGATAGTGAGGGGGAAGAGGGTAAATATTATTGCTGGACCTATGAAGAGCTCAAGAGCTTTGTAGGGGAGGAGAACATGGCTTGGTTTCAGGACCTTTATTCCCTCAAAGTAGATGGAAATTGGGAAAATGGGGTAAATATCCTCTTTCAAACAAAATCATATGAAAAAGTGGCCAAGGATCATGGCCTAGAGGAAGGGGAGCTAAAGGAAAAATTAAGTCAAGTTAAAGCTGTGTTGCTTGAGCAAAGGTCCAAAAGGGTTAGCCCCGGTCTGGACGATAAACAGTTAAGCGGTTGGAATGCCTGGGCCATAATAGGGTTGGTACAGGCCTATAGGGCTGTGGGAGATAGAGTGGCCTATGAACTTGCTTTACAAGCGACCCAATTCCTCACGCAAAAAATGATGGGCAATGACATATTATATAGAAGTTATAAAAGTGGCAAGGCCTATACTCCCGCATTTTTGGAGGATTATGCTGCTGTGATACAGGCTCTCATTGAGATTTATCAAGTCGACTTCGATTTTAAATGGCTAGAAACTGCAAAAACTCTAATGACCCACGTGAATGAACATTTCTGGGATGAAAAGGAAGGGCTTTATTTTTACAATGACCCCAAAGCGGAAAAGCTAATTGCGGATAAAAAGGAGATTTTCGACAATGTGATCCCAAGTAGCAACGCACTGATGGCAAAAAATTTACATCTTCTAGGGAGCTATTTTCAGGAGGATAAGTGGGTGCAGCGATCGAAAAAGATGCTGGGGCTAGTAAGCAAGTTGGTGATGCAGGAACCTGGTTTCATGAGTCAGTGGGCCAATGTGCTCTTGAGCCAGATGATTCCAACGGCTGAAATTGCGGTAGTGGGTGAGCATGCCAAAGATGCGGCAGGCCAATTGCTTAGCAGGTATCACCCAAACATCATCCTTTCAGCAGGGGGGAAGGGGGAGGAGCATCCACCTCTTCTGTCAGGCAAAGAGCTAATAGATGAAGCCACCACATTTTATGTTTGCTATAACAGGTCCTGCCGAAGGCCGGTGACGAAACTGGAAGAAGCAATTTCACAATTGCCTACTTGGGATTAATTTCCCAATTTTGACAAGTTTTATCTTACTTTTTCTATGGAAGATTTGTTTGGCCCAGTACCAGAGACCCAAGTGCCAGCATTGCAATTTGCAGATGTTATTTTGCCGGTACCCATTCCCAAACTGTTCAGTTATCGCATCCCCCCCGAGATGTTGGATAAAATCGGTATTGGCTTTAGGGTGATTGTTCCCTTCGGAAGGCGTAAAATACTGACGGGGATAGTAGGGAAAGTTCACCAAAAGCCCCCTGTTGCCTATGAGGCTAAGGCAATTTTGGACATGTTGGATGAGTCCCATGTGGCAAATCCCCTCCAAATCAATTTTTGGAAGTGGATGGCCGACTATTATTGTTGCCACATCGGGGAGGTAATGAATGCCGCAATACCGAGTGGACTGAAGATCAGTAGTGAAAGCAAGGTGCAACTTCACCCTGATTTTGACATTGAAAAGCCTGGGATGCCCATTGACGACAGGGAATGGGTGATATTAGAGGCCTTATCCGGAGAAAAGGAGTTGGACCTACAGAGCTGTAATGAGTTGCTTTCGCAGAAATCCTCCCATACCATAATTAAAAGCCTTCTAGCCAAGGGGGCGATTTTGATTTTCGAAGAGTTAAAAGATAAATACCAACCCAAAACGGAAACTAGGGTAAGGCTGCATAGAGACTATCTAAAGGAAAAATCGGCACTTGAATCCCTTTTTCAAAGTCTTTCTAGGGCTCAGAAGCAGGAAGAGGTTTTGCTAAAGTACCTTCAGGAAATACCAGTTTACCAAAACCCAAAAAGAAACGCCGAGGGTCTGGAAAAAAAAGTGATCATAGACCAGGGATTTTCCCCAAGTGCGGTTGCAAGTTTGGTAAAAAAGGGAGTGTTTGAGGAGTTCAAGGTTACCATAAGCCGCTTTGAGCATCTTCCTGGGGGAGATGTGAACATTGCATTGGCGGCATTCCAGGAACAGGCCTTGCAGGACATAAAAGCCCAATTTGAAAACAAGGAAACGGTATTGTTACATGGCATCACCGGAAGTGGAAAGACAGAAATTTATATAAACCTTATTCAAGAGGTGTTGGGGAGCGGGTCACAGGTGCTCCTGCTGCTTCCAGAGATTGCCCTGACCACGCAGGTGGTGGCCAGACTTCAAAAAGTATTTGGGAGTAAAATGGGGGTATTTCATAGCAAATACTCCGACAACGAAAGGGTGGAGGTTTGGCAGGGCGTTTTAAATGGGACTTATAATTTTGTGGTAGGAGTTCGCTCTGCTGTTTTTTTGCCTTTTGATAGTTTGGGTTTGGTCATAGTGGATGAAGAACATGAGGCCTCTTACAAACAATATGAGCCTTCTCCAAGGTTTCATGGAAGGGATGCGGCCATAATGTTGGCCTGGTTGCACCAATCCAAGACCTTGCTGGGTAGTGCCACCCCTTCCTTTGAGTCGTATTCGAATGCAAGGACTGGAAAATATGGGTTGGTACAAATCCAGAGAAGGTTTGGGGATGCTCAGTTGCCGAAATACCTTCTTTCCAACATGTTGGTGGACAAGAAAAAAAACCTCTTTAAGCTGGATATGACTCGCCTAATGAGGGAAAAAATTCAAGATGCCCTGGATAAGCAGGAACAGGTGCTCATCTTTCAAAACAGGAGAGGATATGCACCCTATATTTCCTGTGAAGATTGTGGTTGGATTCCAGAATGCGAACATTGTGACGTAAGCCTCACCTACCATCAATATAGCGAAGATATGAGGTGCCATTATTGTGGTTTCAAGGAGCAGGTACCCAAAGTTTGTCCTGCCTGTGGCAGTCAACAACTTACAGCTGTAGGTTTAGGTACAGAGCGGATTGAGGAAAACCTTGGGTTGTTGTTTCCCGAAGCCAGAATAGCAAGAATGGATCATGACACCACTAGGAGCAAGTATGGTTACCAAAGGATTTTGGAGGATTTTGGTGCAGGAAACATCGATATTTTGGTAGGCACCCAAATGATAAGCAAAGGCCTTGATTTTGACAGGGTAACTCTGGTGGGTGTAATGGATGCCGATAGGATGTTGTTTTTCCCTGATTTTCGGTCTGGGGAGAGGGCTTTTCAAATGATCACACAAGTGGCGGGAAGGGCGGGTAGGAGACAAATGCCGGGTACCGTAATACTTCAATCCAGAAGACCGGAACTGGCCATTTTTGATCAAATCATTAAAGGGGATTATTTGAATTTCTTCCTGCAAGAAATGGGGGAAAGAAAGCGGTTTTTTTATCCCCCCTATGTGAAAAACATAAAAATCACCACCAGGCATAAGGAGTTTAAGGTTGCTGAAAGGGCTTCTAAGCAACTTTTACATTTGCTTGCTGCCATTGAGGTAAAAAAGATCCTTCTGGGACCAGAAAAGGCACTGATTGGTAAAATTAAGAACCAATACTTATTTGAAATCTTAGTGAAGCTGGAGAAGACTTCTGCAAGCCAACAGGCATTTAAGAAAGCCATGGTTGAGGCCATTCAGGAGATAAATTCACATAAGGACTTTAAGAGCGTACGCTGTGTGGTAGATGTGGATCCTTATTGAGCAACAACTAATCCAGTACTAATCCAATCTTCGTATATCTGGCATACCAACTTGTCAGAAACCATGACACACCGATTAGGATTACATTTTCTCATTGCAATTTTTGTCCTACTTTCCTTCGGGTTGTACGGACAGGAAGAAAGGACTACTAGGTTAAATTTGGGATTGGGGGGAGCTGTTTCGATCAGCCCTTTTAGTAGCTCGGAGGGAAATATTGGGGCTCATTCCGGAAGCTCACCATCTATTTCCCTCCATTATTTCAAATCACTTCATGCCCATTTTGACATCAAAGCCTCTGTAGGGTGGCAAGGTATCGCCTCGAATGCTTTGCAGTCCAGCTCCTATCGGTCAGGTAATATGAGATACCTGGAACTCCTCCCATTATACTATACTAACCCGAACAAGCTAGGGTATGTGCCTTCCAGGTTTCAGTTTTATATGGGAGCAGGTATAGGGTTTGCCCATAAGGTTTTGACTAAGGATCAACAAGTTTCTTTAAATGAAAATGAATTGGCCTTATTGGAATTCGGGTTGCTAGATCTTGAAACTCAAAGTAGGGAAGAGTTATCTTCCTTTTATTTGCCTATAACCTTTGGAGTACTTCAAAAAACAAAAGGTACCTGGCAAGTCGGTTACGAGGCTTCCTTTGGTATAAGGTTTAGTCCAACGATAGAACAAGGGTCAATATTAGTGCCTGCTTGGGCACAATTTAGGGTGCTTATAGGAAAAAATGTGTTTTAAAGGGTTCGGATCTCGATTATTTTGACCCTTCAATTTTTTACCAAGAAAACAAGAGATTCAATACTCCCCAATCACCCGGTCGATGATAAACATTATTCCCTGACTGCCAGCAATATCAGTAAGAATGGCATTGGTGGACTTTTCACTACCCTGAAAGCTAAATTTCAAACTTCCATTGCTTTCAAAATCAATTTCTATGATTTCATTGCCTTGTGTCACAATTTTTTGACCATTCAGTTCATGGCTAAAATAGGTATTCGATTTTATAAAATGTCGATTTAAGATCTCCTTAAGTTTTTGTGGAGACCAATTTTCCAAATCCTGCTCACTAAGGATACCTGCTTGCCGAAAGGCCAAATCCGAGGGGGCGAATACGGTGAGATTAGAAGCCGTTTCTAACTCCTGCACCAATCCGGATTTCCACAAGGCGGCATAAAAAATACTTAGTTCCCCCGGCAAAAAGACCTTTTCACTCTTAAAGTCGCTCACCCAATCCAATACGCTCTTATCACTATTAAAAATAACTTTATCCAATCCATGCAATACACCGTTAGTGGATGGTGCATCTGTAAAAACGAGTTTTGCGCCATTCACGAAGGTATTTTGCTGATCTTTTACCACATGGATTTCATTTCCATTTAACATGGAAATAAATGTTCCATGGCGTAATTCTTCTCCTGCAAGGATGCCACTGTGCAGATGTCCCTGAAGCAGCTCATGGAGAAAGTCCCTTTGTAGATCATCCACTTTTCTCCCAGTACGGTTTTCGAATTCTTTAAATGCATGATCGGTTGGGGCAAATAGGGTATAACCTTCAGCTTCCCTGTCGGGATTTGGGTTTGAGAGGGGCACTATCAAGCCCGTTCGAATTAGGGCCGATTCCATCAGGTTAAAAAACCTGTTCTTCACCAAGGTCGCAGACAAAGTGCCTGGTGGTTCATCTACCTGGTTAAAGCAGCTGCCTGCTAGACATACCAGCAAAAATAGCAATGGCAATGTAAATTTAGTCTTCATGGCTAATAATGGTTGTATTTTGGTTGATCTCTTCCAAATAAATATGCAATGCCCAAGGACACACCGGTGGATCGAAAGGTGTTTCTACCACCCAGCGTTTGAAATCCTGCTAGACTCATTCCTACTCCACTGCCAATGGGTTTGAAGATTTCGATTCCCACGCGCTGAAAACCAATATTGGAGAATGGAAAGGCACCGCTAAATCCCTCCCCAAAGACATCAGGACCGTTCAAACTATGCAAGTCCTGAAAATAGGCCTCCACAAATATGTCTTTATGATCCACCCCAATCCCCAGAAAGGTCTCCACATGTGCAGGAACTGGGCCACTAGAATAGGTGTATCCTGAATGCAACCTTCCGAAAAAATGCTCGTCAGAATGGTAAAGCACGGTAAAATTGCCATGGAACCTTTTTGCACGGTTACCAATCGCCAAAAGGGACTGAAGGTTTTCTGTGACTTGGTAGTTTCCAATTGCAGCGGCAAAGCCCATGGCTCCGAAGCCCTGAACCCTCCCACTATTTGTGTTTTCTTCCAAAAACAAATAGCGGGCTTGCAATGTAATATCCTGAAGCCCCTGCTCTCGATTTTTCAGTTCCAGGTCTTGACGAAGTGTGGTACTGGACAACCCGTAATGAACATGGTAGGGAAGTGCAAATTGAAGGTCCAGTTTCTCCGTTATCCCGTAAGTTCCCTCCAATACTGTGCGATGCAAGTTGACTTCTCTGTAAATAGGGATAGTTTCCAGCCTTTCCTTGCCAAGGTGAAAGGAGGAGGCATTTTGCAGCTGGGTGCCCAATCCCAACATTCCGTTCCCCTTGCCCTGCATTTGGTACATTACACCCACCTGTCCAATTACTTGAAGATTAGTTAAAAATAAAAGAGAAATAAAGAAGGCAAAGGTTTTCATGTTTTTATAATTGTTTCTTAATGGGCACATAGCCTGTCCCTGCCTGCCCCGAACTCGTTTCGGGGAATTTATTTCGGGAGAATCTCGCAGTCTATAATCAACCCTGAGTGTTACGTTCTCGTCATGCCTGACTGCCGTCCAGGCAGGCTCGATTTCGTATTAGTATGTTCTTTGTTGGGGAAATGTACGAGGAGAAGTCTTCTCTTGGATCATGGTAGAGATAAAAAAACCTGCTAACTTTGGAGGAACAAAAGTATTCTATTTATTTTGACACTGAAAACCCAACCTACAGCGAATGACTATTGAAGAATTCAAAGCGAGCCTGGCTTCCGAGAAAATCCCAGAGCAACTTTCTGTTCACCTAAGGTCTTTATGGTATGATGCCAAAGGGGATTGGGACAAAGCGCATAGCCTTATCGATAGCTTATTGGACAAGGATTCTGCTTATTTACATGCATACCTCCATCGAAAGGAAGGGGATATGGGGAATGCCGGGTATTGGTACAACAAGGCTGGGCGGGTGATTTCCAGTAAAACGCTAGATGAAGAGTGGGAAGAGTTGCTGAGGTATTTCTTGGAAAGGGAATCCTGAGTACTACGAATGTTATGGTTCTGTTTGAGAATTGTAAAACATTCCCCCATTTTTTTATAACTTTAAAATTCAATTGTATTATTCTTATGAAATCGAGCAGGACGAGCAAGTCACACACTGGCTTAGTTATAGATTGCGAGATTCCCCCAAAGCAAGTTCCCTGATCGCGATAGCTATCGGGATCAGGGCAGGTAGGGGCAGGCATTGTGACCTCTAAAAGACAATTATAAACAGATGAAAATCGCATTAATAGCCCATGATGGGAAAAAGGCGGATATGGTTCATTTTCTTAGTGGTTTTAAGGCAGCACTTGGAGGTATTGAACTGGTAGCCACAGGTACCACCGGGGAACATATAGAAAGAGCAGGGTTTGAAGTGGAAAAGCTGTTATCGGGCCCATTAGGGGGCGATGCTCAAATTGGTGCCATGGTGGCCGAGAAAAAATTGGATTTGGTGATTTTTTTTCGTGACCCCTTGGGAAAGCACCCTCACGAACCAGATGTTCAGATGCTTATGCGTATTTGTGACGTTCATAATGTACCATTAGCTACCAATCTGGCTGCTGCGGAAATGATGTTTAAAAATCTAACCACCCACCCATAATTACATGGATCAAATTACCATTAAAAAATTAGGAGTACTCACTTCAGGAGGAGATGCACCAGGAATGAACGCCGCCATAAGGGCTGTGGTACGTGCGGCATTCTATTACAACCTTGATGCTTACGGGATATATAGAGGTTATGAAGGGATGATAAACAATGACATCCGGAAGCTGGATAGCAGAGCTATCGCCCATGTTTTGGAACGTGGAGGCACTTTTTTGAAATCCGCGAGGAGTGAGGAGTTCAAGACTCCGGAGGGTAGAAAAAAAGCCTATGAAAACCTTAAGCATCATGGGATTGACGCACTGGTAGTAATCGGTGGAGATGGATCCCTTACCGGAGCACATCTTTTTTTCAAGGAATATGGAATTCCTGCTGTGGGTCTTCCCGGAACCATAGACAATGACCTGTTTGGTACAGACCTGACCATAGGGTTCGACACAGCATGCAATACAGCCATACAGGCCATTGATAAAATCAGGGACACAGCCACCAGTCATGACCGGCTATTTTTTATAGAAGTTATGGGAAGGGATGCAGGTTTTATTGCCATCAACGCAGGAATTGGGAGTGCCGCAGCGGCCATCCTGATTCCGGAGAAAAAAATGCCTGTAGAGAAATTGATCGAGCGCCTAAAAACCCGGGAAAAAGCTAAAAAGGAAAGTAACATCGTGATTGTCGCCGAAGGTGGAAAAAGTGGTGGAGCTGCAGAAATCGCAGAAAAAGTAAGGAAAATCCTTCCTTCTTATGACATAAAAGTAACCATACTGGGACACTTGCAGAGGGGAGGTGCTCCTTCTGCCTTTGACAGAACCCTTGCCAGTAAGTTGGGGGTTTCGGCAGTAGAGGGATTGTTACATGGAAAATTCGACGTGATGGTAGGGGTAATCAATAACAAGGTGGTATATACCCCCATAAAAAGGGCGATAGTCGATGACAAAAAAGTGGATGAGGATGAATTGAGGATTGCCAGTATACTTTCTACTTGATAGCGAATAAAAAAATCAGTAGGGATTAGATTGTTAGATATTGTAAAACAGGACTTTTAAATCCTTTTCAAATACCCTGGGGTTCAAGGTATTCTCGTCTTTGTGGCTGTGTGTCGCTTGCGTCATGCCTGGCTGCCGACCAGGCAGGATCGATTTTATATGTTTATAATTTTTCTTCAGCGGTCAAATAGCCTGCCCCTGCCTGCCCCGAACTTGATTCGGGGAACTTGTTTCGGGGGAATCTCGCATGATTTTTATCATGCCTCTGTGTGTCGCTTGCGTCATGCCCTGACTGCGATCAGGACAGGCTCGATTTCATAGTATAGAAGTTGAATGACTTTACGAATGAAGAAGTACAGGGGTATTCTTTTTTTTGTTTTCCCAATTTTAACTAATTTGAGTCATTAATGATCATTAATTATTAACCTATAACCTAAAAATCGAAAAATGCTTACAAGAATGGGATTATTCGGCTGCATCAGCATTTCTTTTTTGTTAATTTCCTTACTTGCCTATGGGCAAGAAACGGGGAATGATGTAGATGATGCCGTGTTGATTGAACTCTATCAGGGGGCAAGAGTAACAGATGTGGTAGATGGCATGGTAACTGTTGGCTACATGGACGTAGGGGTGATGGATCCAAAAATTGCTCCTTTATGGAAGGATGTAGAAACGATGGAACATCGCTTCTCTGGAATCGCTGTCACTGTGAGATATGGCCCTACCAACAGACCCATGCACCCTGGTGCGGACCTTACTAAACCTGAGAATTATGAGGTCTACAGACAATGGAGAGGGATGTGGTATTCCCAACTCTCCGCAGAACCTTTTGGGGAATTTATCAAGGAAGGAACTGTGGTGGTTATGGACAATAAGGACGACAATGACACTGGTTCCACAGGATCCAAAAATATTATGGACTGGCAGGAAAAAGGAGCCGTGGGTCTGGTATCCGCAGGAGGTGTAAGGGACATTGATGAAATTATCCGTCAAAAAAACCCTGTTTACACCAACTATTTTGAAAGGGGCAGGGGAGAGCGTATAGGAAGAAATGAGGTCATAGATGTTCAGCAGCCGGTAGTGATAGGTGGTTGCACTGTGTATCCAGGCGATGTGGTGGTAGCCGATTCGGATGGAGTAGTGGTAGTGCCTAGAAGGGTAGCGGTAAGGGTAGGCCAAATAGCTTATCAGGAGCTTGTGGATGATATTAAGGGCAGGAGGGCTTTGTACGAAGACACTGGTAGAGCCTATGATGAGACAGTAGAGCTGCCAGAAGAACCTGCTACTTTTTTTAAGAGATTGGGGCTTCCCGAAGATCCCAACAAGCCCTAAGAATAGCATTTGGCC
The DNA here is from genome assembly GCF_003347495.1 of Pleomorphovibrio marinus. Taxonomy (GTDB): domain Bacteria; phylum Bacteroidota; class Bacteroidia; order Cytophagales; family Cyclobacteriaceae; genus Pleomorphovibrio; species Pleomorphovibrio marinus. The sequence continues at coordinate 107,652 of NZ_QCXY01000004.1, read as the reverse complement.
ATTCGATTGAATTTATCCGGATAACCTTGGCAAATTATGCTTGGGTTATCCTTTTCTTCCCTTTTTTGGCAAGAAGTTTGTGTTAAATTGTTTGTTGCAAAAAGCTTGTCCCCAACAATCTTTCCCATTTAAGGAAATTAATCTAAGATTTTCAAACTTTTTGTTTCTGTATTTGTTTAGTTAATATGTAGGTTCAAAGAATTGAAACGAATACAATTCTGGGAATCAGTTTTATTAGACTATGCGGAGGTTCGATTCCTTCCCCTACATCAGGTTATTTTGGGTTTATTGTTAATTGACTAAAGCTGTGAAACTTTGTTTCATGGCTTTTTTTATGTCCATTGCTGGAATAAAGGGAAACATTAGTTATTTTGTGGGAAGAAAAGAAAATAATTTACAATTTGATGAGCCATTCCCGAAGAACCTTCCTTAAAAATGCATCCTTGACCACAGGGGCTGCGACAATGTTAACCTCATCTCTTTATGCGGGTAAAAGTGCCATCATAAGGGAAAACAGGCTTCCTCGTGAAGTATGGGTGGCTGGGTTGAGCCAAGAGGATTTAGTGACGGATACTGCTGAACAAATGCTGGAGTCCATGTTGGGATTTATGAAGCAATCAGCAGTTTACCAACCTGACATTATTTGCCTACCAGAAGTTTTTGCCACCTCCAATGTAAGAAAATCCTACACCCTTGAGGAAAAAGTAACTATTTCGGAAAAGGCAGTTCAGGCCCTGTCCGCTTATTCCAAAGCAAATAATGCCTATGTCCTAGCTGCGGTGTATACCAAGGAGGGGGGAAACGTATATAATGCTGCTGTCTTGTTAGATAGAAACGGGGAATATGTGGGTGAATATAGGAAGACCCACCTTACCGAAAATGAAATCAACAGAGGACTAACACCCGGCTCCTTGGATCCACCTGTCTTCAAAACTGACTTTGGGACCATTGGGGTACAAATTTGCTTTGACATTATTTGGGACGATGGATGGAAGGCGCTAAAAGAAAAAGGAGCTGAACTGGTATTTTGGCCATCTGCTTATGGTGGAGGTAAAACCATAAACCTCAAAGCGGCCCAGCACCGCTATATCGTGGCATCAAGCACCAGAAAGGGTAGAGCCCAAATCAGTGATTTTTCAGGTGAACCCATGGTACAGACAGGTTTTTGGGAAAAAAACCTTTACTGTGCACCAATTAACCTAGAGAAAGCTTTTCTCCATTCCTGGCCCTTTGTACAGCAATTTGGGAAAATTAGGGAGAAATACGGGAGGAAGGTAAAGATCACCAATTTTCATGAGGAGGAGTGGTCCATCATAGAAAGCCTTGACCCGGATGTGAGGGTGGCAGATATTCTTAAGGATTATGATTTGAAAACCTATGATCAACATAAGGCAGACTCGGAAAGAGCCCAGAACGAGGCCAGGGATAAGTTGATGAGAATGTAATTTTCCACCTTTGGGATTTTTCCCGAACCCCGAGTGTCCATTACATTGTAAAGAATGTTATTAGGATGACTATCCCAATCAGAAATAAAGAGTGCCTTCTTCCACATACCAAAATCCTGGGAAAGTGCTATCCCAATCCTTTAGATTAAAATCCAATAGCTCACTTGAGCTGTTTGTTTCATGTGATTTTAGGGCCTTTTGATGCAAGTTCCAGGTCAGTGGAGCGGCATTGGTCATAACTTCAGGAGCTTTATCAGGCTCATTTTCCAAGATAAAATAGGCTTTGTTTTGGCCCATGATTCTTATATCCCCCTCTTTGTCCATGATAACTGCGGTTTTTTCATCCACTGCTATTCCTTTCAGCGGTTTGCCATTAGAAACCTCTCTCAGTCTTGCCATAAAAGCCACCAGTCTTCCTTGCCGGTTTCTTTGGGAAAAATGCTGATCAGTGATCGTATTCTGAAGAAAAGGATGGTTAATTAACGTTGACCTTCTCACAGTAAGCTTAGAGTCAAAAGGATTGCTCAGGGCCTCCGAACTAATGATGCTGCCATTTTCTCCTGTGTAAACAAATTCTCCCATGACCGCACAACCCGCACTGGTCCCTCCTATAGGAACCTTTTTTTCATGGATAAGGTACTGAAGGGCCTCTTCTGTTTTGGTGCCTTCCCAAAACCGGAGATATTGGGACTGGTCTCCTCCGGCAATGAATAGGGCTTCTGCGTTCTTTATGGTTTCAAAAACACCCTCATGGTTGGCAGCTGCAACACTGTTTATCAGAAGGGTTTCTACCGAATTAAGCTGGCCAAGTTCAAAAAGGTAGTCGTTATATCCTGTGCCACCGGAGGATCGTATAATGACGAAATCCCCACCACCAGAGCGCGTGATCATCCAGCGCATAGCCTGATCAACATCTGTGCTGCCTCCCATCAAAACCAGACCAGGCTCCGTATTGGAATCCACATCCTCAAAGTTGCCTACCCTTCCCAAAGAATGAGGGTTTTGTTCTGTGATAGGCGGAGTTGGGGGAGAAGTGGGCTCCTGGCTTTGGCAGCAGCATAAACCCAAACATAAATAATGCAAGTAACAAAACAGCGAAATTTGTTTCATTTTCCTAGAGCAGTCCAATTTAATTTCAAACTATGCAAAGCTAAAAGTAATTACTAAAGATTAGTCGACTTTTTCGATCCTACTCCGAAAGCCATGCTTTGAAATCAGGGGTTTTTTCCGTACTTGTGATGCATTCTTTGTCACATTTTGGCATGAGGTCTATTTTTATCCGGCTCCTAGAATAGCTGTTCATCTGCGCTATGGCATCGATGTTTACTATAAATCCTCTGTTTACCCGGAAAAACAAAGATGGGTCCAAGGTGGGGTGGAGTTGATCTAGGGTTTCATCCAACACATAGCTATGACCACTTTTTTCCATAAGGTAAATCAACTTGTTATCCGCAAAAAAATACGCAACGTCAGAAACCTTAACTGCTTTAAGTTTACTCCCATATACCACCATCAAACGCTGCCTGTATTGGATGGTTTTCTCTTTAATGGAGAACAGTAATTGATCGATTCCTTGTGGAAATTGCTTATTGAGGTGCTCAAATTTGTCCAAACTTTTTTTTAGGCTTTGCTCATCCACAGGTTTTAACAGGTAATCTATACTATTGACTTCAAAGGCTTTAAGGGCATATTCGTCATAGGCAGTAGTGAAAATGACAGGGGCATTTATTTTTACCTGTTCAAAAATTTCAAAGCTGGAACCATCAGCAAGGTGGATATCCAAAAATATCAAATCCGGTGAAGCCCCTTTCAAAAAATCTACGGTTTCCTCTATGGTACCTAGCATGCTGCTGATTCGGATTTCCGGTGCCACTTTGTTGATCAACCTTTTGAGCCTTTCTGCGGCTAATTTTTCATCTTCCACTATGATGGCTTCCATATTATTCTCCTCTAATAAGGGGTACTTCAGCATAAAAGTACCCATTTTGCTTGTAAAATTTTGTATCCTGATCACTTACCAGCCGGAACCTTTCTTGGATATTATTCAAACCTGTTTTGGTGGATGCGACTTGATCTTTCCTCAGCTGTAGGTTATTTCTGACTTTCAGCCATTCTCCATCTATCCACATTTTGATGGTAAGGGGTTCTTTCTCACTTATTTTATTGTGTTTAATGGCATTTTCCACTAAGTTTTGAAGGATCAAAGGAGGTATATAAAAATTTTCCCTACCGGATATTATTTCGCTTTCAAAGATCAGGTGATCTCCGAACCTTATTTTCTGGAGGTAGATATAGGTCTGTACAAAATCCAGTTCCTTTTCCAGTGGAACGAAGGTTTTATCCTTTACTTCCAGTACATAGCGGTAGATTTGAGCAAACTGTTGTGTGAATTTTTCCGCTTTATCGGGATTACTATGGATCAGGGAAGAAAGTGTATTGAGACTATTGAACAAAAAGTGCGGATTCACCTGATTTTTAAGGCTCTCAAACTGTAGCCTGGCTTCGGTTTTCTTCAACCTTTCTCCCTCTAATAAAGCTTCCTTCCAAAGTTCAAAATAAAACACCATCTCATAGACTATTGAAATGATGATGGTAATAACCAACCCCAGCAATACAACCCTCTGAAGAAAACCCCATTCAAATGTAGCATAAGAAATTAAGTGGGATATGCCTACCAGTACTATTCCTGCCAAAACCGTATAGGATAGGGAAAAAACCACTTGGGTAAAGATTCTTTTTTTCGTTTGTTCAATCCTGGGAAATTTTTGCCGTACCATACCAACAATCTGGTAATTGCCTTCCCAATAGGCAACCGTAAACAGCAAGGAAACCAACCAAACCATAAGAAAAGGACTCTTGGCATCACTGGATAAACTTACAAGAAAGGATAATCCTACCATCATCAGAAACCGATCAAAAGGTGGGTGGATTTTCATATGTTTATATTTTCTTTTCAACGGCCACATGGAATCTCGCCATGATAATCATCCCAGTGTGTGACGTGCTCGTCATGCTCGATTTCATCTGTTTATAATTGATTTTTATTTGCCACATAGCCTTCCCTTGCCTGACCCGAACTTGATTCGGAGAACTCGTTTCGGGGGAACCTCGCATATTCAATAATCATCCCTCTGTATGTCGTCTTCGTCATGCCTGACTGCCGTCTAGGCAGGCTCGATTTCATATAGGAGTATGGTTTTAATTAATCCAATGATTTTAGTTGGCTTGCCATCTCCTCTTCATTGCAAATTAAAGGAGTTATCAGGAATATTCAATTAATTGTTCCACCCTCATATACTACCCCTTTTGGCTATTTTGCTTTTACCAATATATGTGTCAAAAAGTCAACCTGTATTGGGGAATGGGGAAAATGCCAAGCTGATAACTGTTGACAATTTGCTGAGAGATGGGGTTATAGGTTTGTCTGAACATGTTTTGGTTGTTAAATACGTTTTGTATATCCAAGGACCATTCATGGGTAAGCCCTTTCTTATTGACCGTATAGCTGACCATTAGGTCGGTTCTAAAATAGGCTGGATTTTTAATAGTATAGGCTTGTTCATTTTTATAGACGGCTTCCTGTGCAAGTATACTGGCTTCCAAATCAATCGGGGTAATGTATTGTCCTCCAGCATAGGTGCTTTTGATATCCACTGACAATATTCGGTTATTAGAACCCATCTTCCATTCCTTACCGAATAGCCCATTAAAAACATATTGGCTGTTAAATGCGGTATTCCTCCATTCCCCGTCACTTCCCTGGTATTTGGAATCAAACAGGGAAGCAGTTACCAGGAAATAAGACGATTGACTAAAACTTTTTTCCAGGGTTAGTTCCAGCCCATAATTTCTTCCGTTTCCCTGGTTAACCAGGCTGTCCACATTAGGAATACCAAAATCCGCACCAGCATTCAGTATGGAAAAGCTACTGGGGTGTTCTTCCACCGCCACATTGAAAAGGTGTTGGTAGTAAACTTCGGATTTAAACCTGATGTCTGGGGCAATTTGATACTGGTAGCCTGCCACCAAATGGTGGGATTTGGTGAAATCCAAAGATTCATTCGTCCTCCTAAATTGCCCATTTGGCATTTCTGATTCAAGGAAATAGATGGGAAGGGGCTGCAGTTGACTGTGCAGTCCATATCCCAAGCTAAAAGTGGCTTTTTGACTGGGCTGATAGCTCAGGCCCATTCTAGGTTCCACCTGTTGGGAACTGTTTAACGTGAAATATTGATGGTGAAGCCCTAAGGTGCCCGACAAATCTTCAGTGAAGCGATGTTGCCATTGGGCAAAAGATTGCACCAAACCGGAATGGCCCTTTTCATTCCTCAATTCCACGAACCTGTCCAGGGGAGCTCTAAACACACTGTCCTGTAAATTGAATCCTAATAAATCATAATTGAAACCAATAATGTAGTTGTTTTTATTGTTCAATTTTTGGTGAAAATGGTATTGGGCCCGGTATTTAGTGAGCCCATAATTGTTGCGGTAAAAAGGAACTGGTTCTCTGGTTTCCAGGCTTAGGGAATCTACTACATTGCCTGAAAAACTATAATCCGCTGAAAAGGAAGTAATGCCATAAGTATTTTCATTGTAATATTTGGTATGGGTAAGCCCCACTACCCCCATTTTGGCCTCGTTGTAAATGTTTTGGGAAATCTCGGAATATAGGTCGGTGTTACTGCTATCCACTTCTGAGCCGATCAGGTCAATATTACTCTTTCCTCCAATACCGAAAAGGGTAAACCTGCCCTTATTTTTTGTTGGGATATCCAACTTGAAAGACAAATCCTGGTAATAGGGAATGGCAGCACCTGTCCCTGAAGAAAACCCCACATTTTGCATCAGGGCCAGAGTAGAATAGCGGTAATTGATAAGGTAAGAGGCTCCGTTTTCCCCTCCAAGAGGCCCTTCTGTACCTAATTCAAAACCATTAAATCCCATTTGAACCAGGTGTTCCCGTTTATGAGCATTTCCTTTGCGCATAGTAAGATCAAAAACTCCGGCGGTAGCATTCCCATATTGGGCAGGAAAGGCACCAGTCAAAAAATCACTTTTCCCCAATAGGTTGTTGTTCAGGATACTCACCGGGCCCCCAGTGGTACCCATAGCCCCAAAATGGTTAGGGTTGGGAATATCTATGCCTTCCAGCCTCCATAATACGCCTGTCGGTGAATTGCCCCTGATGATGATGTCATTCCGGGAGTCGTTAGCACCACTTACTCCTGCATAGTTCTGTGCCATCCTTGCGGGGTCGTTACGGCTGCCTGCATACCTGTTGGTTTCTTCCATGTCAAAACCCCTGGATGAAACCATGGCCAATTCATTCGTAGCATCTTGTGGGTTTCCACCGGCTTTAATCACCACCTCCTCCATTTGTTCCAGTTTTTCTCTTAAGGTGATATTCAAGACTACCTCTTTTCCACTAGTAACTGGAATTTCTCTAAGGAAGGCATTTTCATATCCAATGAAACTGATTTGGAGGCTAATCCTTCCCGTAGGCACTTCCTCAAGCACAAAATTGCCGTCTAAATCGGTAACGGTTCCTTTTACAGGGTCTGTACCGGGAATGTGGACGCTGGCTCCCGGCAACCCACTTTTGGTTACCTGATCCATCACCTGACCTCGAATGGTCTGGGTGTAATCGGTGGAGGCTTGGGGGTTTTGTGCAAACCCCATGACCTGAAAAATAAAGTAGATGATGTTTAAGCGTAAAATTTTTTTCATGATTCCTGTTTTTTGGTGGGTATGCAGGCAAAGTAAAGCAGCAGGGAAAAAGCTTCGAAATGAAAGCGAATGAAGCCGAATTTTAATAGGATGAAACCGCAACAAAAGGGGATGAATTTTTTACCCGTAAATTCCACCTTATTACTATTTCAAATTCTCAACCTAAAAGTTATAATATGTTATAACATTTCGTTAGCTTAGGGTATGGAAACAAAAATCAGGAAAATTGGAAATAGCAGTGGGATCATTCTCCCGAAGGCATTGGTGGAAAAGTATGGGCTTTCGGAAGTCATCATCGAAGACCATGGCGACGGAATCATGATCAGGCCTGTAAGCAGGCCCTCCTTTCAGATCAGAATGGAAGAGGCGAAAAAAAACAAGAATGCAATTTACGCTGAGATGAAAAAGCAAGCTTCTTTGGCGGAAACAAGAGCATTTTATGAAGAGGAGTTGGAAGAATGTGGAGATATAGACACCGAAATTATTGATTGATGCGAAATGGAGAAATTTGGTTGGTAAATTTCGAGCCTCAAGTTGGTCATGAAATCAAAAAGACGAGACCCGTCATCATCGTCAACTCAGATGCCTTGGGAGCATTGCCTTTGAAAGTGGTGGTACCGCTTACGGATGGCGCAAAAGTTCAGCAGCCTTGGATGGCTGGAATTTACCCCAATACAAATAATGGAATTAGTAAATTTTCATTGGCTGATTGTTTCCAAGTCAAAAGTATTTCTGAAAAACGTTTTATCAAGAAAATCGGGGCTTTGTCAGAAGAGGAAATGGCAGAGGTGAAGATATTTCTGGCAAAAGTTCTGGAGCTGTTTTGATGGTAGTCGATAGGAAAATGGTTTGGCATAGCTAACTTTTGGGGTTTTCCGAGTCTCGAAGTTCTGTTGGGGTAGTTTGGATATCAGTTAGTTATACCCAATTAATTAACGTATGAAATACGAGATCCAAAAAGACCTCAAAGGTTTTTGTGCTTTGACTTTTTGGGGGAGTAGTTTGCCGGGTTTTTGAAATATTTCCCCAAAACGAGAACTTATAATATGTAAATAGTGATTATATTTATAAAACGTAAATATACTTATGGCTACTATTACTACCTCCCTGCCAGATAAATTGATTGAGAGGCTTACAGAACAGGCAAAAGCACTGGCTTTGCCAAAAAATAAGCTGATTGAACACGCTTTGGATCTATACCTTGAACATTTGAAGCGGGCCGCCTATATCAAATCCTATAAAGGTTCAGAGGAGGACGGGGATATTTTGAAAATAGCAGAAGAAGGTATTGAAGATTACTTGAAGCAGTTGGAGGATGAAGCAGGGTGAAATCTGGCATGCTGATCTGAATCCTTCCAAAGGAAGTGAACAGGCTGGTTTTAGGCCTGTGGTTATACTAAGTGGGAATCTGGTAAACCAACACCTACCTGTAGTCATTTGTGCTCCACTCACTTCAAAAATAAAAAACTACAAGGGTAATCCTGTACTTCAACCCAATGCATCCAACGGATTGACCAAAGATTCAGAAATTTTGATTTTTCATATCAGGTCCATATCCAAGGTTCGTTTGATCAGAAAAATTGGGGATGTTTCTCCTGAAAATTTATCTACTGCCCTTCAAACGTTGAACGATTTGATGACCTTATAGGACTACTATTTCAGTATATATATATTTATTTTGCTTACGTTGAAAACCTTCGAGGTCCAAAAAAGACCTCAAAGGTTCGTGTATTAGACCGTTGGGGTTTTTTTCATAACCCCGAAGGTCTATGGGAGATTTTGTATATCAGTTATATATACCCAATTTGTTAACGTAAAAAACCTTCGAGGTCCAAAAAAGACCTCAAAGGTTTTTTGCTCGTTATATTTTGTTAAAATCCATTAAAAAACTGTGATTCTTAGGTTGTTTTCACTAAATTTTACGGTGATTTCAATGGCCATTTAACTTTATCCTTATGAAGATTTCCGCTATTTTATGGTTGACCTTACCCTATTTGGCATTTTCAAGCTGCGGGCAACAAAATGCATTTAACAATAAAATAATAGTAGCAGGAATCCTTGAAAATACGAAGGCCAAGGAAATTGATGTTTTCCTGGATAGTGAATTCACTTCCATACCCATAGCAGAAGATGGGAGTTTTTATGTCGATTTTGATGCAGAAGATTCAGAGACCTATTTTTTTAGGGCAGACAGAGCTAGTTTCGAATTGTATCTTAGTCCGGGCGATAGTGTTTTCGTGTTTGCTGATTCCGAAGATTTTAAGGCCACATTCCTGTTGGAAGGGGATCATGTGGCCGAAAACACCTATTTATTCGAGAAGTCGAATTTCTATTTTGAAAGTAAATTATGGAGTTTAATGGCTCTGGACAAAGAGCAATATTTTCAGAAGAAAGGAAACTATTTTGATCATCAAAGGGAATCGTTTGAAAAACTGAAAGCCGAAAATGAAATTGCCCCTGATTTTCTAAAAGTGGAGGAAGCTTATTTTGAATACGAGCCCCTACTTTTTGATTTGCAATATCCGATGGCACATGCTTATGAAAATAAAATCAGTGAGGATTCTGTTGATTTTCCAAAGGACGAAACCAAAGCGGCACTTTCACAAATTAATTTAGATAGGGCTGATTTGTTGGCCTCTCGCTCTTATACTTCCATTGTCGAAAGAATCGTAAATGATGAAGTAAAGGAAATTTTACAACAGGACACCACGCTAAACGAAGATGAGGCTGGAAGGGAAAAGGCAATATATAGGGTAGCGGATAGTTTATTGAGAAATAAATTCGTAAAAGACCAATTCCTCTATAATTATATTAGCCAAAACTTAGAATATAAAGGGCCTGTTTCAGTGAAGAATGCCTACGATAAATTCATGGACGAGAACGAAAGCCCCAAATTAGAGGCAAGGCTAAAAAGCCTCAATGATAAATGGGAAATCCTTATGCCTGGAAAGGAAGTTCCTGATTTTTCTTTTGTCAATATAGAGGGCGATTCGGTTAAGCTTAGTGACCTGCGAGGTGATTTGGTATACATAGACATCTGGGCCACTTGGTGTGGACCATGTATTGCAGAGCATCCCCATTGGGACAAAATAAAAGAAGAATATAAGGACCAGCCTATATCTTTTTTGACTGTATCTATAGATGACAGCCTGGAGCCTTGGGAAAAAATGGTGAAGTCCAAAAACATGGAGGGCCTGCAATGGCTTGCCGAAAATGGCTGGAAATCAGAAATCGCACAGCATTTTATGGTCAATGCTATCCCGAGGTTCCTGCTTTTGGATAAAGAGGGAAAAGTAATAGACCCTTCTGCGGAAAGACCTTCAGGAGATATCAGAACCATGATTGACCAGTATTTATAGGTGCGATTTTTAATCCTGTCTTTCAGCAACAAAAATCCATAGAAACCCCATCACAACGCTTTAGCTAAAAAAGGTAGCCACCCGTCTACATCGGAAACTAATGAGCAGCCCATATAGTAAAGACTTTGGGAATCAACAGTAAACACACCTGATCTTTTTAAATGTAAAGCCTAATTTTCTACCTCTCCTTTTTTATTTTCATAAGAGGAGAGGTACCCATGTTTTTAAAGCCGTGATACCCGGCAGCCAGAAAAAGGACACCGGCGGCTATCCATGCCACCACAGCTACCAATCCTTCGGGAGATGGCTGATTTACCCCCACTGCCACCAATCCCCATACCCCGACAAGTGCTGCTTCCCGCATATTTCTACGAAAGGTTAGGTACAGGTATACCCCCATGGCGATGGGAATGATTAGTGCCGCCCATACTTCTTCGGCGAAAACCTGTTCCAATACCCCAAATTGATTCAGAAAAATGGAGATGTTCAACACGGTGGCCAGGACTATCCATCCCGTATAGATGCATATGGGCCACCAAACGAAAGCGATATGTCGAAGCGGTGCGTCCCATATTTCCAGTCTGAGCCTGATGACCAATTTGATCAAGGAAAAAAGAAGCAGGGCAATAACTACGGCAGCCAGTCCCAAATATCCATGTACCCATACTAGGAGCCATGTAATGTTGAAAACATTCGACAGGGCAAACCATGCCCCGGAGGGGAGCAGGGACTCTTGGTTGTTACCCTTAGCATATCCCACCCATTGGTAAACCAGAAAAGCACCAAGCATCAAATAGATGATCCCCCAAATGGAAAAGGCATAGCCCGCAGGTGTCAGCAAAGAGGGATATTGGTCACTGATCTCACCCACGGAGGGGATTTCTCCAACCCCTGCTCCTGCGATAAAGTTGGCACCCAAAGTAAGGGCAAAGGTGATGGTATTAATTATCAGTAATGGTAAAGGCTTCATATAGGATAAGGGTTTCTGCCTAATAGTGACAATTTAGGAAATTAGAGGGGTGTTTTTGGTAATTTATTTTGGATGAACTTAACAAATATACTCCTCAAATAGAAAAAAGTGGAGAATATAGAGTTTTATTTTATTAATCTCGATAGTGTAGAAATGGAAGCTTCGAGTTTTATAAATTTAATTATTTTATATTGGCATATAAAACCATGCATTAATACATCAAAAATTATGAGAACCACATTGGATATTCCAGAGAAATTAATTAAGGAAGCCATGAAATTGACTGGGGCAAAAACGAAAAGCCAATTAATAAGAGAAGCCTTAGAAGCGTAGGTAGCAAAAATAAAGAGAGAACGGCTATTAACCTTTAAAGGAACATTGGATTTGGAAATTGACTTGGATACCCTAAGAGGCCGGTCTGATGTCTAGGTACAAAGTACTGGTGGACAGTTCAGTTTGGATAGATTTTTTAAGGTCGGGTACTAACTCAAAACTTGATAGGCTGATCCAAGAAGATATGATATGCATAAATGAGCTGATCATAACAGAGCTGCTTCCTTCGATAAATCATCATAGTAGAAATGATGTTGCAGAAAGCTTAGGATCGATTGAAAAAATTCCACTTAGGATCGATTGGATAGTTATTCGTGAATTGCAATACATGAATTTAAAAAATGGGATATATAAAGTAGGAATTCCGGATTTGATAATCTTGCAGCAGGTGATAGAAGAGAAAATTCTGTTATTCAGCTTTGACGAACATTTTAAGTTGATGAGATCATTCCTAAACTACGAATTGATTCACTGATTTCATATTTAATTATCTACCATCCATTTGAGCTTTACCTTTAATAAATTACTAGTCACCGAAAAATAACCAAGTCATGCGGCTCCCGATTGTCTCATTACCTTATAGGTGCTTTTTCTGAAGGCGAGGAGGTTTCGGCTGTAATAAAGGGCCATGATCAGGACCCCCACGCTGCCACCTGCCAAGGTCAAGGGACCGCCTACCAGGTCTGTGACCCAACCAATGGCGAAGCTCCCCAGGGAAAGTGCACCCATAAAAAGCATGATATAAAAGCTGAGGATCCTTCCCCGTTTTTCTTCCGGTGCAATGGTTTGGAGCAGAGTGTTTGAACCGGTAAAGATGATTACCCTTCCCAGCCCTGTAGCCACAAGTGCCAATAGGGAAAGCCAAAGATAGGGGGACAGGGCAAATGTGCCTAAAGCAATTCCAAAGATGATGGTTCCGATCAAAATCCATTTATCCAATCCCATGGCGTTGTTTTTGGCACCCACAAAAAAGGCTCCCAACAATGAGCCTAAGCCTACGGCACTTGTCATATACCCAAACACGACTGCATCTGCCTGAAAAACATCCGCAGCAAATACAGGCAACACCACCATATAGCTGACACCGAGCAGGGTGATCCCGGAGACCAGTACGAGAATAAGCCGGATATGCTTGGTCTTTAAGGAAAAGCGTGCTCCTTCTTTAAATTCCTCTAAGAAATTCCTCTTTGAGACCTCCTTGGGTATGGGGATGTAGCGGATAAACAAAAATATCAGCACCACGGAAAAGCTCAAGATCGCATATAACAAAAAGCAATAACCTTCCCCAATAAGGGGTATCAGTATTCCTGCAATGGCCGGGCCTACTATCCTTGCCGTATTGAATAGGGAGGAATTCAAGGCGATGGCATTGGTGAGGTAAGATTTGTCCTCCACCAGGTCATTGACAAAGGCATGCCGGCTTGGCATTTCCAAGCCGCTGATCAAGCCAAAGAGAACTTGTAACACAATCAGAATAGCCACGGAAATTTGATCACTTAGGGTCAGCCAGGCCAACAGGGCAGCATTTAAACTTACAGCTCCCTGGCAGAACATTAATAACTTGTGTTTGTTATACCTATCGGCCATTACCCCGGCGAGTGTGCTGAAAAGAAAGGCAGAGATTTCCCTGGAAAAAGACACTACACCTAGCAGCAGCGCAGAATCGGTCAGCCTATATACCAACCAGCCTATGGCCACTTGCTTCATCATGTTTCCCAGATTGGAAAAGGCCTGTCCCGCAAAAAACAGTCTGTAATTTTTAGATTGAAGTGCCCGGAATATTAACATGCAAATCTTAGAAACCGATGGAAAACCAATCAAAATAAGTCCAATAACCCATTTATGGTTCAATATTTTTTTAATTCATGACCCTTCATTCGGCTCAATGCCTAAAAAAATTAAGATCCACTACCATTTTTGTTGTACAAATCCCTTATTTTGTGCGTTCGGAAATTAACTTTAAACTTAAAATACGTATGAAATCGAGCCTGTCCTGACGGCAGTCAGGGCATGATGATCACGTCACACTCTAGGATGATTGTTCGTGGTGAGATTCCATATGTCCTTTAAAAAAACAAATTTTAATCATATGAAACTACAGTTGTTTACACTGTTAGGCTTAGTGGGTGTATGCACCCTTTTACAACCAGCTATGGCACAGGACAAAAAAGAGATTAAGCTTCCCCCTGAGGCAACGGAATTCTATGAACCAGAAGTAAAGGTGGTTAAGCCTGGGCAAGAAAACCACCAGCCCCCGGCAGATGCTATTGTGCTCTTCGATGGGTCAAACCTGGACAAATGGGAAAGTGAAAGGGAACCTGGTAAGGCTGCTCCCTGGAAAGTGGAGAACGGAAAATTTGTGGTAGTACCCAAAACTGGAGGCATAAAGACCAAGGAAGGATTTGGGGACATGCAGCTTCATATAGAATGGAGTGCACCTACTGAAATTAAGGGAACAGGTCAGGGCAGGGGAAATTCCGGGCTCTTCTTTATGGGTAAGTACGAATTGCAAATTTTGGATTCCTACGAAAACGACACCTATACCAATGGGCAGGCAGCCAGTATATACAAACAGCACCCCCCCTTAGTAAACGCTATGCGGCCTCCCGGTGAGTGGAACACCTACGATGTGGTGTTTACTGCTCCCAGGTTCAACTCAGACGGGATGTTGGTATCACCAGCAAGGGTTACCGTCTTTCATAACGGTATTTTGGTACAAAACAACGTTACATTAAAGGGGCCTACCGAATACATAGGAATACCCAACTATGTGGCCCATGATGACAAGCTTCCCATACACCTGCAAGATCATGGTGACTTGGTGAGCTTTAGAAACATCTGGGTGAGAAAGCTTGATTAACAATAACCTAATCTAATACCATGGATTCAAGAAGAAGATTCATAAAAAATTCCCTTATGGCCTCGGCCGGTATGGTTGCATTACCTAATTTGGTGACGGCTGAGCATTTGGCCGCATATAAGCAAAAGATAAGCCCCAATGAACAGATAAATTTTGGTTTGATAGGCTGTAAGGGCATGGGATGGTCTAATATGAACAGCCATTTGCTATTGCCCGAAATCAACTGTGTGGCATTAGCGGATATTGACCAAAATGTGCTGGACCAGCGCTCGGCAAATGTGGAGGAACTGAGGGGAACAAAACCTAAGCAATACAAAGATTACCGTAAAATGCTGGAGGATCCGGATATTGACGCAGTGATTATCGGCACTCCTGACCATTGGCATTGCCTCAACCTTATAGACAGCTTGGAGGCGGGAAAGCATGCTTATGTGGAAAAACCCTTAGCCAACTCTATAGAAGAGTGCAACTTGATGGTGAAAGCCACGGAAAAGTATGGCAAAATGGTACAGGTAGGGCAATGGCAACGCAGCGGCTCCCAGTACGAACAGGCAATTGATTTTGTGAGATCAGGAAAACTTGGCAATATCCGTCTTGTCAAAACCTGGGCCTACCAGGGATGGATGAAACCGGTTCCGGTGAAGCCGGATGGCCAAGCCCCGCAGGGAGTGGATTACAATATGTGGCTGGGCCCTGCACCAAAACGCCCCTTTAACGAAAATCGTTTCCATTTTAATTTCAGGTGGTTTTGGGACTATGCAGGTGGCCTGATGACCGATTGGGGTGTGCATGAAATAGACATAGCCTTATACGCTATGAATGTGAGTGCCCCCAAATCAATTATGGCATCGGGCGGTAAATTGGCCTATCCCGATGATGCCTCAGAGACCCCAGACACCCTTCAAACCGTTTATGAATACGATGGTTTCAACATGTTGTGGGAACATGCCACAGGTATAGATGGAGGGAACTACGGCACCACTGAGGGTATTGCTTTTATTGGCAATAATGGCACCTTAGTCGTAAACCGTGGAGGCTGGAAGGTGATCGCCGAAACCGAGAGTGTGGATGGGGAAAGAAAAGAGAAAATCGAGGCAGTAGAACATGTAAAGCCAGAAGGGAATGCCCAAAGGGCGCACTGTAAAAACTTTGTGGAGGCCATTAAAGCGAATGACGCCAGTAAGTTGAATTGCGGGATCAAGACAGGTTCCGTGGCAGCCATCAATGCCCACATGGGTAACGTGGCCTATAAGCTGGGTAAGAAGATCTATTGGGACAAGAGCAAAGATGCTTTTAAAGAGTCGGATGCCAACAAACTGGCCAAAGCCAGTTACCAAAATGGCTGGAAATTGCCTAAAGTTTAATTATTCCTATAATATTTTCGAGGCTGTCCTTTTTAGGCAGCCTCTTTTATTGTCATGAACACTTCTTCTTTTAAAGCCCAAACCCCAGCCAAAAATTCTCCCTTTTACACGCCTCTTTCCAAAGAGCAGCTGTCTGCTTATTTTCGAAAAATCGGTTTTGAGGATGAACCTGCTTGTTCCTTGGATTGCCTCCAAGCCTTGCATTATCGGCATACTTTGAGTATCCCTTTTGAAAATTTCAATCCCTTGCTGCGTATTCCATTAGCACTGGAACAGGATGCCCTTGTGCAAAAAATCGTTTACCAACAGCGGGGAGGCTACTGTTTTGAACATAATTTACTTTTTGGCGCTGTACTTAGAACCTTGGGGTTTGAGGTGACCGGGTTGGCAGCTAGGGTAATGTGGCAAATCCCGGAAGATGTAGTGATGCCAAGAGACCATCAATTGCTCTTGGTCAATTTTGGAGAAGAACCCTATATCGCTGATGTTGGGTTTGGTGGCAATACCTTGACAGCCCCCCTGCCCTTACAATCGCAGGAGGCTCATTCGACATCCCATGAAGATTTTAAAATATCCCACAACGGCTCTTTATATGTGCTGCATATCAAACTGGAGGAAAACTGGAAACCCATGTATTCATTTGGGTTGGACGAATACCTATTGCCCGACTACCAAGTGATGAGTTATTACTTGTGCAACCATGAAAAGTCGCTATTCATGAACCATCTTTTCCTGGCCCAAACTAAGGAGGATGGCAGGTATGGCCTAATGGATGACCATTTTTCTTTTCATCCTGTCAATGGCAAAACCCAAAAAGAGCGAATCCAAAACATGGAGCATCTATTAGTGAGGATTAGGGATGTTTTTGGCATAGACATACCTGCTGAGGATAGCCTGAAGGCTTGGTTAACCAATAAATTTGAGGATGGAAAATGAACTAATTCAACTTCCCATCACTAATCTGGTCGGGGTAGCATTTTCTTCTTCTATTACTTCCACACGCAAGCTGTTTTCTACAAATTCATCCATATTGAGCAAAAGTTTGATTTTCTGGATACCCGCATTTAGCGCAACGTTTACTTTTCTGTCCTGTACATTTTCCCATCCTTTGGATTTTAGTAAAAGAACCCCTTTGTTCGTGTTAAGGTGAAGCTGTACCGTTCCCTTGTCAAGTACCTCTAATTCAAACTGCACTATTTTATAGGGTGAGCCCGCTAGGTTGAATTCTGGAATTTCACTTATGGGCAATTCCCCCGAAACCATACTGTAAATAGGTTGGATGGAAAGGTTTCCTGAATTTTGAGCCAAATCCTCTTTCTGGCCAATTTCCTTTGGAAGGCTGGAAACAGTTCCCCATTTTCGGATAAATCGTTGGTTCGGAACCCTAAATTCCCCCGGTTTTCCCAATTTGGAGAGAAATCCCACCAAGTCGATAAACTCTTGTCTTTCCAGGCTGGAGGTGAGCCCTGGTGGCATAAGTGAGCCAGGAACATTATCGTGATTGCTAACTTGGGCTTTGGAAATGCTTTCTTCCTGGCCTGTTGCGTTTCTCAGGATCAGTTCGTCAGCACCGTCTTTTACCAGGTAACCCATTACTACTCCTCCATCTTGTTTGGTGATTTTTTGCAGCTCATATCCCTCTTTTATGGATTCTGCGGGCTCCAATAAGGAAAGTATAATTTCATCTATGGGGGAACTGGTGCCTAAACTGCTCAGGTCTGGTCCAAGCTGGCCACCAGCCCCGCCAATGGCATGGCAGCTTTGGCAAATTAGTGACTTCCTTCTATATACAGCCTCTCCGGAAATGGCATCTGCCCCTGTCCGGACCTCTTGTACCAATGCCGTGAGTTGCTGTTCATTTAGCTTTTGAGGCATTCTTTCGGGAGGGAGAATTCCTCCTGAGGCTTCCAAGGCCTTCTTCAGGTTTACCACATCCCTATCCCCTTGCCTATGCCAAGGCACATACCTACCCATTGCTTGCCTTCCTATTTTGGCCATTTCAGAGGGAATTCCCGCCTCCATGAGACTGGAAGTAAAGGTTGCAATTATCTCATCATTTCGCATCATCGCCGCAAATAAAACATGAGCATCTTCTTCGTTTGGAGACGCATTAAGTAATTCTTGGGCCAATTTTGCTGCTTTCACCCGGTCATTTTGGGCCATCAGGGCAGTAGCCTGTACCCTGATGGATCGCGGGTATTTTTCGCCGGAAAGCAATTGTATCAGCGTATTGCTTTTCGGGTCTTCCAGCCTGCCAATGGATTGAATTGCCATTTTCATTTGATCTTCATCCCCATCGATTACCAAATTCATCAATTCCTGATTTAAGGAGGACAATTGCCAATAGCCGGCTAGTTCTATTGCCATATTCCCTACGGAGGGTTCCTCATGCTGAAAAAACCGTTGGATATTTAAAAGGTTCTCATTGGGTCTTACACCCCTGTTGCTGGCGGCATTAAGCAATACTGTCACCCAGTCTTTGGCAGAGGAAGGTTCCTCTTGCGCTATTTGCCAAATCCTATTGAGGTTTTTTACGTCTGAAATTCTGGCAATTGTACTCCGGGCTTGTGGACCAAAGACTTCCGGAACCCTCCCTTCCTTTAGTAAGGATAATAAGATGCCGGCTCCCCTTGGATCACGAATTTCTTTCATCGCAAATGCTGTTTTCTCGTTATTCGAGAAATAATTGGGATTTTCCAGCACCTTGGGTAGCCAAAAAGGTTCCAGCTCCCTTAAGGTATGCCACAGAGCAAAATCTTTGAACTCATCCGTTCCACTTTCTAGACTCTCCAGTGCAATTTTTGCAGCTTCTGCATTTTCAAACTTTCCAAGGGAGATTACTGCTTCCTTGCGAGCTTGGGGATGGGAATCTTTTACCCCCAAAACCAATAATTCTTTTACTTCCTCCCAATCCCATTTGCCATTCCCCAGCAACCTGAAGGTGGCTGCCCTGGCACGGCCCTGATTTAAGGTGCAACCCTTTGTCAAAATTTCCAGATTCGGTTTCCCGATAAGCTCAAAAGTCCACAATGCTTCAATTAAGTAATGATCGTAATCGGGATGCGAGGGGTTTAAATTATTCACCCACTTTTCTAAGGCCTGATGTACTCTTTCCGGGTCTTTCTTTTTTAAAAGCTGTTTTGCCTGGATTCGGGTCATATATTCTTTGGCCTTTAAGGCCTCCAATAAGGATTCTATTTCACTATCCTGCAGGTAGGAAAAGGGTGATTTTATCCTACCCTTTGCGCTGATCCTCCAAATTCTCCCATGCTGTTGGTCTCTTCTGGGATCATGAAAGTCCACTTCCCCATGCTGAATGATAGGGTTATACCAGTCCGCCACATAGAGCGCACCATCAGGCCCTTCCAGTATGTCCACAGGTCTAAAGGCAATGTGGTCTGTCCAAAGCAGATCCTCGGATTGGGTAGAAACAAATCCGCTGCCTTGTTCTTGCAGGGTAAAAGTATTGATTCTGTTGGCCCTGAAATCGTTGGTAACCAACCTGCCAGACCAATTCTTCGGAAAATGCCCTCCGGAAATGATGTCCAAACCGCTATGCTTGGGTTGACCGGGGTTCAAGCCCCTGATCCGTTTTTCTATACCGGGAGCACTGGTAAATGTAGCATCCCTGAAGCTATAATTAATACCTTCATTTCCTGCCCCATCCGTTATAAACATACTTCCCCATCGGTCAAATTGCAGGCCCCAAGGGTTGATTAACCCCCTTGCAAATACATTGAGCTCCAAGGTCTGCGGATTGAATTGCCATACCCCGCCACCATGTAGTCGTTTAGTGCCATAAGGGGTTTCTACATGACTGTAGATATAGATGGACTGGTTGAAGTACATAAGGCCATCAGGTCCCCATCGAAAGGTATGGATCAGGTGGTGGGTATCCCCTGTACCAAAACCTGAAAGCATAACCTGCTTATGGTCTGCCTTTCCGTCCCCATTGGTGTCCTTGAAGTGCAGCAACTCCGTGGAATTGGCCACATACACGCCACCATCTCCCGGCAAAATCCCAGTAGGTGTAATAAGCCCGTCAGCAAAGACCGTGGATTTGTCCGCTTTTCCGTCGCCATTACTGTCTTCCAATACATAAATCTTGTCATTGGGTTCCTCTCCCGGTTTCAGGTGGGGATATACCGTGCTGCTGACAACCCACAACCTACCTTCAGCATCCCAGTTCATTTGTATGGGTTTTACCACCATGGGTTCTGCGGCAAATAGCTCAATTTCAAATCCTTCGGCCAGCTGAAACATCTCCAACTGCTGCTGAACTTCCGGAGAAGGAATATCCTTTAGCTTGCTTTGTCCATTTGCTGCTGACGCAAAAAGGAAAAACAAAGAAAATAGCACAGGAAGGCACTTTGGGTTTAATGGTATAGTACTGTATTTCATCTGTTGGGTGTTCATGACATCTATTGGATGGAGAAAAAGTAGAGTTGTTGTTGCTGTGGTTGCTTGAGTTGGTTAATTTGTCCATCCAGCCAAGCTACCAAGAGATCAAGGTCCTTGAGGTCCTCTTCATGCCTCCCTTGCTCATAAGCCCTAAAACCAAGAATATAGGTTCGGTTTTGAGGCCTGTACTGCCTAAAATAGATTTCATCTTTCTTTTGTATGGTTTCCCTCAATCGTTCCGATTGCCTTATTCCAGGCCCTTGCTGTAAAACTATCCCTTTTTCCCATTCTTGATGGGTACCCACCGCCACGATTTCTTCATTTATCCTAAGCCCATATTGCCCTTTTTTCAACCCCTTCACCATGATTGTTGGTTGTGATTCGATCCTATCCGGAAGCGGTATCGGTAGATACTCGTATATCAGGGATAAGGAAAATAGGTTTTCTTTATTTTCCCATTTTAGGTTGGAAATTTCGGAGGAGGTAAGCACCTCTTTTTTTCTCCAATCAATTTGAAGGTTACTTTCCTGTATTGGAAATCCCAAAGCTTCCCTAATGTAGGCTGCTAACCAGGCATATCCTTTCTCATTAAGATGAACGCCCGTTCCCATAATCTGCTTCCCATGGTTAACCATCAAGGGGTTTATATCAATATGTGTCAGGCCTCTTTCATCGGCTACCGTTTTTATTCTTGTATAGTAGGTGTTGGCATCTTGGGTTGTTCTTTCTTTTTCTGATTTTAATTGATGAGTTAGTGAAAGAGGGCTCAACAAGACCACCTTGGTGGACAATTTGTCCAAGGAATCCAACAGGGTGTTTAGCCCTTCAGTAAAAGTTGCTAAACCTTGCTCTCCTTTTTCTGATTCTACCATGCCGTAGGCGAGGATAGCGAGGCTTGGATTGACGGCTTTCACTTGGCTGATCAATAATTCAAAAGGGGAGGGTTGACTGGTATAATAGGTTCTGGCCTCTCCGAAAACTGTGTCTCCCGACCAACCTAGATTTCTGAAACTGATATAGCGGTCGGGCCACAAGGAGGTGAAAAGGCTTTCCAGCCAGCCATATTGCTGTTCGTTTTCGATAATTCCCGAACCCAGAAGAACTACTCTGTCTCCATCCCGGAGTTCGAATTTTTCTTGTGCAGTAGCTGAGAAGCCAAGGAAAAACAAGAAAACCAAGGCAACGACTAGTCTATAATTGGTATTAGCAAGCATATTTTGGGTCATGGAGTTTATATTCCTCCGGATTGAATCAAATTCAAATCCATTTTTTTGGTGGGTGGTGAATTTAATAAAAAAATCCATTTACATGACCTACTAGTTTTATGAAATGGATAAACGACCGGATAATAGGGACTAAGTTTTGCTGAATGAAAAGTTAAATCCGTTAATTAAATGTTAAATAGGTTGTGGGTCCTTTAAGTATTGGTTAAAATGGGATATGGTTCATCATTTATTGAACAAGTGGATAGATTATGTAAGAGATCATATTTATGTGGTTACTTTTATGATATTTACAGCTCTTATCGGGCTGCTTTTTGTTCAGTATAGGCTTACTAAACTGGAAGTGGACCTTCAGCGTAGGCAATTTGATAGGGAAATCAGCAAGGTGCTAAGGGACATGGAGGAGGTGCTGCTGGATGATGTGGAGGTGACAGCCAACTTACTCGCGCTTCTAGGGGATAGGGTTCATCCGCGCAGTACCAGGGATTCCTTGGAAGTAGAGATGGTTACGGCCTATAAAGACAGGGTGGATAGCGTTTTGAGTGACCATAGACTTAGTTATTTGGACTATGATTTTGCTTTCTACCAACGCATAGAAGACACTATTGCTTTTTCTTCAGCTAAAGAGGGGTATCAACCTCATTTTCAAAAATACGCGATGTACCCTGGTGGAGTGGTGGATCAGGTATATGGCAAACACCTTTTTAGGTTTGGCCTGCTTTTTCATAATAAAAACTTATTCATCGCCTATCAAATATCTTCCATTTTATTGGTCACTTTTATTTTTATTTTATTGTTGTTAGGCAGCTTTTTCAGTACGGTGTTAGTCTTGAAGCGGCAAAAGCAGTTGTCGAAACTCAAAAATGAATTTATTAACAATTTAACCCATGAGTTAAAAACACCCATTTTCGCTTCCTCCATCATTTATAAGATTATTAAGGATAAGGGGCAACAATTTTCTAAGGAGGAGTTGGATTACCACCTCTCTTTGTTGGAGAGGGAAAACCACAACCTAAAAAACAAAGTGGAAAAAGTACTGGAGCTCACTTTGCTTGAGCGAAACGACCCTGAATTGGATTGGAAAAGAATAGATTTGCACCAAGTCATCCAAACCAAAGCGGAGGTTTACAATATCATAGTGGAGGCCAAGGGTGGAAAATTAACCTTGGATTTACTAGCCGCTCAACATATAGTTATTGGAGACCCTATGCATGTTGGTAATATACTGGACAATATTTTGGACAACGCTATCAAATATTCAAAAGATTCACCGATCATCCGGGTAGAAACAAGGGTGGAGGATTCCCAATTAGTCCTTTGCATTTCTGACAAAGGAATAGGGATAGACAAAGAAAACTTGGATTTTATTTTCGATAAGTTTTATAGAGTGAGTCAAGGCAATATACACCAAACCAAGGGTTTTGGATTGGGCTTGAGTTATGTGAAAATGATCACTGAATTGCATGGTGGCACGATTTCATTAAAGAGTAAATTGGGAAAGGGGAGTGTGGTTAAAATCCGGCTTCCATTGATAACATTAGATTCAGCAAAGGAGCATGATACCGAAAATATTGCTAGTAGAAGATGACCAGACTCTAGGATATGCCTTAAAAACCTACTTGGAAATGAATGATTTCATCGTTTCCTGGCAGATAAATGGCCAAAAAGGACTTGACGTTTTTTTAGAGGAATCTTTCGACATTTGCATTTTGGATGTCATGATGCCGGCAATGGACGGTTTTACATTGGCAACAAAAATTAAAGAACATAATCCGAACATTCCTTTACTTTTTCTTACCGCTAAGTCCATGAAGATTGATAAGCTGCAGGGATTTCAAAAGGGGGCAGATGATTATATTGTAAAACCTGTGGACGAGGAGGAACTTATTGCCAGAATCAATGCTGTCTTGAGGAGGTACATGTTACAGGATGATCCGGGGGAGGATTTTTCTATTGGAAAACTTACCTTTGATTTTCGAAGTAGAAGACTTACTGATGGTAATAGTACGGTGTCGCTCACCGAAAAGGAAGCAGAACTTCTGCGCATGCTATGTCAGAAAAAAAACCAACTTTTGGACAGGAAAATTGTGCTGAACAAGCTTTGGAGTGGTGTGGACTATTTTAACAGGAGAAGCATGGACGTTCATGTGGCAAAACTTAGGAAGCATCTACAACTGGATCCTGGAGTAAGCTTATCCAATATACATGGAAAGGGCTATATTTTAGAGGACAGCTAGATAAGCTCACTTTTTAAATTGAAACCATAGAACCATTGTTAGATTGCCTCAATGGATAATTTTGGGATTTTACCCTTGATGTGGTACAATTAATGAAAATGGACGCAGAATGTCATTAGTTATTGATCCGGGTCAGACAAAAAAAGGTTGCCAAAAAAGTTGACAACCTTATCTCAGTTGCTGGAACAACCGATTACCCTAATACTTTTTCAAGAGTTGAAACTAAGTAAACTTAGGTTGGTCTAATAGGTTTGAAGTAGTATTAAGGAGAAATAATCTCTTGTTTAATCATTGAAGGAATCCGCCAAAGGCTCTGGAATTTCCTGTGGATTTCTTTTACCATCTAGTTCCTCCAAAAGTTCTACTAATTGATTGTTTTCCCAATCAGGTTTTGTGAGGTGGATTTTCTCCCCTTCAGCCAGCCCTTTTTCTATAATTACATTTTCCGAGTTGTCTTCTCCCAACATCACCTCTTGTTTTTTTCCATTTGCGGTATAGACAAAGTTGATGCTGTCGTTTTCTACGTGTATGGCCCGCATAGGGACTTGAAGTACATCTTCTTTATGATCCGCCAGAATTTTATGTCCAGTGGTCATGGTGGGTCGTAGTAGAGGATCAAATTCGTCGAATTGGATTACCACTTCAAAAACCTTAGAATCCGAGTTGGACCTACTTTGCCCCACGTTTCCTATCTGCGCGATTGTGCCTTTGTATTTTTTCTCCGGCATGGCATCCATAGTAATTTCCACCTGCATCCCCTTTTCGATTTTGCGGATATCTACTTCGTTGACCTGAGTGATGCTGTGAATACTTTTAAGGTTTGGAAGTTTTACTATTACTGGTTTCCAAGAACTGATTTGGGTGCCTTCTACTACCTTCTTTCGCTTGTATTTTCGGTAGATGACCATTCCATCTTCAGGAGCGACAATGTCAAATTCTTCTAGAATTGCCTCCATCTCCTGTACTTTTTCCTTGTGTTCGGTATACTTACTTGAGATCTCTCTCATCCGGGCAGCCTCCTGCAAGGTTTTCATGGCATACCGCTCCCTTCCTTGGAAGAGTTCTCGCTTGGCTGTCTCCAGTCGTTGTCGGTTTCTTTCCACGATTGCAGGTGGTTCAAACTGGGACTGCTCCAAAATCAATTCCTGTTCCTGCACCGTAAATTCCAAGTTCTTGATGTTATCCCTTTCTTCCCTAAGAATAAGGGAGGTATCCAATTGTACTTGCTCAAACTGAGCTTGGTACTGCTCCAGGTCCAATCTTCTTTCTTCCAGTTTTTCAAACATGTCCGACTGGTCTATGGAGGCAATAAAGTCCCCTTTTTTCACCACAGTACCCTCGGGCACCAACTTTTCAATGGTAAAATTTTTAACTCTGTATTTTCTGGCCTCTTGAGGTCCCAGGACTTCTACACCTTCCAATGCTTCTAATTCACCCTGGGTTTTGATTTCAATTTTGAAATCTCCCTTTTCGGTGGAAAAAAGGTTCTCACCTGCATTTTGATCAAAGGAATAAACCCCAATTATACCTCCCACAAAAATCAGGGCTATTACTAGCCCAATCTTCCATTTTCCTTTTTTTGCTGTTATTGCTTTTATCGATAATATCATACATTACAAATTAAACACCTTATGGATAACCATTGGGAGAAAAATAAGTTAAATGACCTTAACAAAAAGTTAAAAGTGTTAGGTAAATGTTAATTAATGGTTTTTCAAAAGGTTTAAACAGGTTCAAATAGAAAAAAATCCATGCCAACCCCCATTTTCAAGAAAAAGAAAATGGAGGTGACATAGATGAGAATGCTTCAACACCGCTTACCAAGCAGGAGTGAAATTCAATCCAAACACTCCACCCATCCATTGTCGCTGCCAAGGCACGGCATAAAAAGCCTCCACAATGGCTAAGCCCAATAAGTTCCCTCTTAGGGAGGCACCGGAACTGGCCACTGGTCTCCTGGTCAAGTCAATATCCCCATCATAACCCGATGGGGGGCCTACCAGACCCCTGTTATCCCAAGCCATACCTGTATCCACAAAAAGAGAAAACTCTGTAGGTAAAATATGGGACCGGATCATGGATAATCGTTCTGGCCCCGACAGTGGTAGCCTGACCTCCAAATTTCCGACCACTATTTTATTTCCTACAAGTTGGTTGACCGAAAAATTACCAGTCCGGTTAACATTCCTACTAAAGGAGTTTCCAGTAAAGCCTCTTACCAATGTAGGTTGGCCCAGGAATATAGGTGGAAGGATGTCCCTTCTCACATCTTGTCCGTACCTTCCAAAGTGATAAAGCCTCGTTGCTACTGTAAAAGGAGCCATTCTGACGTACCTACGGTAATCGGCCAATGCGGTATAGAAATTGGTGGCTCCAAAATACCTTTCCACATCAAATCTATATCTGGTGCCCATCAAAGGACCCACCGTTCCAAAAGAAGTGTTGTCCCCCACAAATGCCGCGTTTACTTGCCCCACATTAAACCCAGGAGGGGAAGGTTCTCTTGTATGCGTTTCACGGAGGAATGTACCTCTGTGGAAAAAGTTGTTTACGCGATCCACTCGAAAATGGTATCGGGTGATGGACAGGCCGGACTCCAACCTCATTGCCCTGGATAGGGGACGTACCACAAAACCCCCTGCCCTGGTTTCAAAGGTTCTGATGAGGTCAAGGGCACTGTTCACTACTGGGATCTGCATATCCCCGACGGTCAAGGAGTCTAAGAATACACTTGATGCCGCAGATTGGTAGGGGACATGAGAAACCATTCCTCCCCAAAAGAGTGGATTCTTTTTGTTCACATAGGCTCCTTGAAAACCGATATCGAAGATTTCACCATTTAGTGAAATTCCGGTAAATAACTGGTGGTTTCCCAGAATATCGCCAAAGAGTGCATTTACGCCTCCTGCCAATGCTGTAGCATATGTACCTCCCACCATATTTATTTGCCCCATATTTCCAATGTGGTCCAGTCTAAATTTGGGCCTAAAATCCCTGGGCTGGATTTCTTCTTCTTGAATGTTAAAGGTCCTATCCAGCGAATCCAGCATAGCCCTGGCCCTTTCTATCCCAATACTATGTGCTGGGGGTAAGGTACCTGCCCTTTTATCAATCGTCTTGCCGTCGGATTCTTTGTAGGTTACGTAGAAATCAGAAAGGTCTGCTCTGAAGATATGGTACCTCCCGTTTTGAAAAAGGCTATAAGCCATCAAACCGTTGTCCCTTGCCACGGTGAACGCAGGTGACCATTGTGTGATTCCCGAAATCCCGGAATAGTAACTGGTGAGCCGGAACATCTCATTACTTACCAAACTATACTCATACAAATCCCTAAAGCCATCGGCGTTGGAAAGGAAATAGATCACGTTTCCATCCACTGAAAATTGTGGATTCATATTTTCCGCACCTGGAAAGATATCTAAAATGGAAACCTCATGCGAGTCAAAATCCAGCAGGCAAAGGTTGAAACCTCTATGCCTAAAATCATTTGGGCCTGCGTAGGTTCCTCTATCCGATACAAAGGCAATACGGTTTCCCTCTGGAGACCAAGTGGGTTGAATGTCAGAATGTGGATCGTCAGTAAGCTGAGTAAGATTTTTCCTGTCAAAGTCATAGAGATAAAGGTCGGATTGTCCATCCTTTAGCCCAGTCATTACCATGTACCTGCCATTTGGTGACCAGGAGATATAATTGAATGCTTCCAGTTCTGGAATGGCTATTTCATCCAGGGTATTACCGGTTTGAACGTCTACCAATATAATCTGATTTCTTCCCCCGCTGTATACCGTATAGGCAAATCTCTTGCTATCAGGGGAAAATGTGCCCACAGATTCAATGAAATTGAAGTCATCCACGTGCATGGATTGAACATGTGAAGTCAGTTTTCTCACTATCCTACCAGACCTTACTTCCACCAGGAACACATCAATGGAAAACAGGCTTTTCTCAGAAATGAAAGCCATGTACCTCGCGTCCGGACTGTATACCGGAGAGAGGTTGAGGTTTCCAGTATTCTCTGGATGAAACCACCTTATCCCCATTATTTCCGTGGTGTCTTGCAAAAATGGGGCATAATAATTTCTGGTATGGTCAGCCCATCGCTTTGAGAATTCATCCTCGGTAAGGTTCAATACCTTCTCCAGTGCCCTTTCATAACCCAAGGCAGCCGAGTTTAGGAATAAAGGCCTGATTATGTCTTGTCCCCATATGCCTACCACATAGGCCCAAAAGGCATGCCCATAGCGATAGGGGAAAAACTCAAAACTATTGCTCATTTGTCTCAGCGTAGGGAACCGGTCATGTACCAATGCATCCCTGATCCACATGGCCGTGTGAGAATGTTCTCTTCCCAAAGACATGTATTCAGCCATTCCTTCCACCAGCCAAAGAGGGATATTCCGGATGTGGCGGATATTTAAGGAGTCAATACTGTTTAGCATCCTAAATTGAAAGGCATGTACCAATTCGTGCCCCACCACATGGCCGGTTTGAGCATGGGTGTGATTGAATGGCATGGCAATCCTATTTCTGAGGCTTTCGGCCACTCCACCCAATCCCACGGAGATTTCACCACTGATTACATTGGATTGTTGGAAATCGGGGTGGTGGTTATAAAACACGATGGGGTTTCTTACTTTAAAGGTGTCCCTTAAAATAGGCAATTGTTTATGATACCACCATTCGTGCCACTTAGCCAACCTGACAGCCGTGGAATCATTTTCCAAATAATGATAAATGTCAAAATGGGGTGACTCTAACAGCTTTGCTTCATCCCTCTTAAACCTCGGCTTATTTCTGCCGAAGTATTGGGCATAGGATTCATACACAACCCCTGAAGCCAAAAGGATAAAGATCACCACTGTTTTTAAAAGCACAGGGATACTCTTTCGAACTTCCATTACTAAAGGATTTTCGGTTAACAGAACAAAGAAATTATGGAATTGGGAAAACAGGGTTTCCGGGTGGAATGGTGGAAACCCTGTGCAATACGTCAAAACAAGTTAGGGCCGGGAACCGGTGTCCGAATTGAGGAGATAGGGGGTTTTGCCATCACTAATGATGATCTTGGTATTGGGAGAAGATGCCAGATCCGTGAATGCCTCCAGGCTTCTTAACTCAATGATTTCCCTAGTCAAACCCTCTGCCAATATCTGTTGGGCATCCCGCTTGCCTTCTGCTTCAATTATCCTTCGCTTTGCCTCCATTTCTTCCCTCTGCAAAACGAACTCCATGCGTTGCGCTTCTTGGTCAGCGGTGAGCTTATCCTCTATGGCTCTGGTAAGCCCGGCAGGCATGCGAATACTTTTCATCAGTACAGATTCAATATGAAAACCCCTGTTGGCCAGCACTTCATCCATTCTTTCCTGGATGGCTCTTTCCATAGTGGATCTTTTCGCCGTGTGCATATCCTGTGCTATGAATCTGGCCGCAATGTCTGCTGCCGCTGACCTGAAGACTGGTAGGATCATGTCCTCCTCATAGGTAACCCCTACCTCGGTGATGATTTTCTTAAGATCTGTTTCATTGATCCTGTAGAGAATGGAAATTTCTGATTGAATCGTCAACCCTTCTCTACTGGGCAAGTTCAGAAAAACCTCAAGGTTGGTAGTCCTTATAGGTGCTTTTATAAATTTTGCGAATACCGGATTAAACCAATAGATTCCCGGGTCATAGGTTTTGTCGGATATTTTTCCGAACCGCTGCTTCACACCGATTTCTCCCTGTCTCACCACTCCCGGTGCACATGAAGATAACAACATCGTGGTAGTTAAACTAACCATTAACATCCTCTTTTTCATAATTATCTAATTTAAAATAGTTGGTTACTCAAATAAGTTAATTGACAATTACAAAATATTATTTTGTATGGCGGTTCGAGTGTTGAACCGAATATAAATTTTGACCAAAAGTAAAAAATATCACTTAAACAATTGAATATCAATTTATTAAGATGGTTGTTTTAAGGTCTTTTTTTAAGCTTTTTTACGAAGGGAATAGGTTAAGGTTTGAAAAATTTTTTCATTTTATAAAATAATTTTTTTTAACAACCTTCTTTTGGATATCGTCGTTTATTTACTTTTTTTGTGTTTACTATTTACCCAACCCAATATAACATTCCTATGATGAGGACCTACAAGATTAATCTATATAGTCTGGTTTTTGCCATCTCTACACTTTTTGCCTGTGGGTCATCCGACTCAGAATCCGAAAAGAAAGTTGCCTTTCCTAATGTAGTGTTTATCTATATGGACGACCTTGGGTATGGGGATGTAAGCGCATATGGAGCCACAGAGATCACCACTCCAAATATGGATAAATTAGCAAAAGGAGGGGTGAGGTTTACGGATGGATATGCCACCTCTGCCACTTGTACACCCAGTAGATATGCCATTCTCACCGGAAGATACCCATGGAGGAACGAGGATGCCAGGATCCTGCCCGGAACTGCACCTTTGATCATCGACACCAACCAGCTCACTGTTCCCAAAATGTTCAAGGAAAAAGGATATCATACGGCGGTAGTAGGCAAATGGCATCTGGGTTTGGGGCGTGGAAACGTCGACTGGAACCAAAAGGTGGGGCCTGGCCCTAATGAGTTGGGTTTTGATTATTCCTTTATTATGGCCGCCACCCAGGATAGGGTGCCTACCGTCTACTTAAGGGATGGCTTGGTACAAGGCCTCGACCCCGATGATCCCATAAAAATAGATTATGAGGAGAATTTTGAAGGGGAACCTACAGGTAAGGACAACCCTGAACTGTTGAGGATGAAATGGCACCATGGCCATAACAACAGTATTGTGAACGGAATACCAAGGATAGGTTTTATGAAGGGGGGAGAAAAAGCCAAATGGGTGGATGAGGACATGGCCGATGTGTTTTTGGAAGAGGCTAAGTCTTATATCAAATCCAAAAAGGACAGCCCTTTCTTTCTCTATTATGCGCTTCAGCAACCTCATGTGCCTAGGACACCCCACCCCAGGTTTGAAGGTAAATCAGGCATGGGCCCCAGGGGCGATGTGATATTGGAAGCGGATTGGTGTATAGGAGAATTGATGGATACCCTGGAAGAAGAGGGGATTTTGGAAAACACCCTGGTGGTTTTTACCAGTGATAACGGCCCTGTATTAAACGATGGATATTATGACGATGCAGTGGAAAAACTTGGGAACCATACTCCCTGGGGACCATTAAGAGGGGGCAAATACAGCCTCTTTGAAGCAGGTAC
This sequence comes from Pleomorphovibrio marinus, assembly GCF_003347495.1. Lineage (GTDB taxonomy): Bacteria > Bacteroidota > Bacteroidia > Cytophagales > Cyclobacteriaceae > Pleomorphovibrio > Pleomorphovibrio marinus. The sequence continues at coordinate 76,505 of NZ_QCXY01000004.1, read as the reverse complement.
CCGTGTACCCTTTATCACGTATTGGAAAGGGACAATTAAGCCTAAGGTGTCAGAAGCCATGGTGTGCCAAATGGATTTGTTAAACTCACTGGCTGCATTGGTAGGGAGTGAGGAAAGTTCGGAGGACGGAGAGAACTTGCTGGAAGAATTGCTGGGAAAATCCGAGAAGGGTAGAAGTTCCCTTGTATTGGAAGCTACAAGCAGGACGGCGTTTCGCCATGAAAATTGGATCATGATTCCCCCTTATGATGGCCCTAAAGTAAATGAAAACGTGAATATCGAATTAGGAAACTCCAAGGAATTCCAGTTGTACGACCTGAATCAGGATATAGGACAAAGGCAAAATCTTGCGCAAAAGCAACCGGAAAAGCTCAAAGAGCTAGTCGAAAAGTTCATCAGCATCAGGGGAGAGGAGTATGTAAACACTGAACCCCTTGAGCTTAAATAAAACCTGAACGAGGTACTCTTAGATTGGTTTTCATTTAAGCTTACCCTTATGCAATCTGGCATGACGCTGTACGACAAACGAAGATTATTGATCGTGTGAAGATTCCGCCGAAACGAGTCCGGGGAAGGCAGGGGCAAGCTACCTTCCTGACGGTTTACCTGCCGAAGGAATGGCAGCCAGGTCTTACCACTGAAACAAAATATAAACACATGAAAATTCTTAAACGTATCGTAATTCTAAATTTTATTTTTCTTCCAATGGCAGCCTTTTTGGCAGAGGTAAATGCTTTGGAGGATCGTCCACCTAATATCATTTTTGTGTTAACAGATGACCTGGGCTATGGGGATCTTGGGGTTCTGTTTCAAAACCAACGTAAAGTAGAAGGCAAACCTTACCACAGCACTCCACACCTGGATCAATTTGCAAGCGAAGGAATGCGGCTTAACCGGCATTACGTGCCTGCCCCCGTATGTGCACCTTCCAGGGCTTCCTTATTGCGGGGAGTACACCAGGGTCATGCCGAAATCAGGAACAACCAATTTGACAAGGCCCTTCCTGACAACCATACGCTGGCATCTGTACTGAAACAAGCCGGATACGCAACCGCATTGATCGGTAAGTATGGGTTGCAGGGGTTAGAAGGTGACAGTCCTGAAACTTGGGAAGCCTACCCCACCAAGCGGGGTTTTGACTATTTCTTTGGTTATGTGAGACATACCGATGGTCACAACCATTACCCCGCTCATGAGGCACCTGCAAGGCCACCAGTGGAATTGTATGATGGGGTTAAAGAGATTTCGAAAGATCTGGAGGGTTGCTATACCACTGATTTATTTACTGCCAGGGCCAAGCAATACATCATCGACCACCAGAAAAACAGTAAAGACCAACCTTTTTTCCTTTACCTGGCACATGACACTCCACATGCTGGGCTTCAGGTGGCCGCAAAGTCATATCCGGAGGGTATGGGGGTAGATGGCGGCATGCAATGGATAGGAAAACCCGGACAGTATATCAATACGGCGGATGGGGAAGTGGATACCTATATACATCCCGAATACGCAGAAAAAGATTGGCCGGAAGTTCACAAGCGCTTTGCCAGTATGGTAAGAAGAATTGATGACAGTATGGCGGATATTGTCCAGTTGCTCAAGGATCTTGAAATAGAAGATAATACCATGGTGGTGTTCACTTCTGACAACGGCCCCCATCATGAGTCCTATGGGTATGGAGACTATGCGCCTACTTTGTTTGAGAGCTTCGGGGTGATGGATGGAACCAAACGGGACACCTGGGAAGGAGGGATCAGGGTGCCTACATTGGTAAGATGGCCAGGAGTAATTCCGGCAGATTCCCGTTCAGACACTCCTACGGCTTTCCATGATTGGCTGGCGACTTTTGCAGACTTGTCTGGCCTACCTGCCCCGGCCAATACCGACGGGGTTTCGATGCTTCCCCTTTTAAAGGGCGAAAAATCACCCTTCGGAGGCAAGGTTTACATTGAGTACACTGTAGGAGGTGCCACTCCGGATTATCCAAGTTTTGATCCTTCCCACAAGGGACAGACACGAGGGGAGATGCAGGTACTGTACCTGCATGGGTACAAAGGCATACGGTATGATATCCAGTCCCATACGGATGATTTTAGGATTTACGATACCCAAAATGACCCTAAGGAAACAAAGGATTTGGCAGGGACATCAGAAGAATTTGACAAACTGCAAGCCGAAATGAAGAGAAGGGTGATACAATGGAGAAGACCCAATGGCGAGGCCCAGCGCTTGTATGATGAAGAACCCCTGGCTGCCATCGATTACGAGGTAAAGCTTAAGGAGGGGGTGATGTTCAGGCATTTCAAGCGGGCACTTGCCTATGCTCCTGATGTCAATACTATTAAAGAGGCACCTGATGAGGTAAAAGCACTTCCAACTATACAATTTAGAGAAAGTGACAATGGAGGTTTTGTAAATGTGTATGAGGGGTATTTTGAGGTTTCTCAAACGGGTTCTTATTCCTTTACCTTAAGTAGCGATGGATCGGCGGTTATGCATATCCATGATGCCATGTTGTTTGATGCGGACAAAGGGTATAAGAGTGGAGAAAAAGTCAAGGCTACCATTCAACTGGAAAAAGGCAGGCACCCTTTTCATCTGGTTTATGCCCAACATTCCGGGCCTTCACCCTCGCTGGAGATTAATTGGCAAAGTGAATCCATGAGCGAAACCTCATTTTTGGAGAGTAGGCTTTTCTATCCCGACTTTTCTAACTAGACCAATACCAAAAAATAATAAACCTATACATAACCCAAATTAATAAATGGAAATCTCTAGACGAACCTTTATCAAAAAAAGCACTCAAGGTGGTTTGGCATTTTCTTTGGCCTCAGGACTTTACCTGCCTCGAACTGTATGGGGTGCCAACGAGAAAGTGAACGTTGGCCTTATCGGCTGCAGAAATAAAGGGTTTAACGTGCTAAAAGACTTTTTGAATACGGCATCCGTAAACTGCACGGGCATTTGTGACGTGGATAGCAAGCTGTTGGAGGAAAGAACTGCTGAGTTGAATTCTGATTTTAGTCAATCCCCAAAGACCTATTCGGATTTCCGCAAAATGTTGGAAGACAAGGATATGGATGCGGTGATTGTGGGAAGTCCGGACCATTGGCATTGCCTACATACCGTAAATGCCTGCCAGGCAGGTAAAGATGTGTATGTAGAAAAGCCCTTGGCCAATAGTATTGCGGAGTGTAGGGTAATGACCCAAAGCGCACAAAAGCACAAAAGGGTGGTACAGGTAGGACAGCAGCAGCGCAGTGGAGTGGTGTGGAATGGGGTGATGGACTATATCAAGGATGGAAAATTGGGGAAACTTCGCCAAGTGAATATTTGGGCCAACTTCAACTATGGAATTGGAGCGAAGAAGGAGGATGATAGGTCAGTACCCCAGGGAGTGGATTATGACTTTTGGTTAGGTCCTGCCCCTAAGCGAAGTTTCAATCCTACCCGTTTTCATGGTAACTGGCGGCATTTTTGGGATTATGGAGGTGGACTAATGACAGATTGGGGGGTGCATTTGATAGATATGGCACTTTGGGCAAAGGACATCACTACTCCTCCCAAAAAGGTTATGGCTTATGGTGAAAACCTTTCCTTCGAGGATCACAGCCGAGAAACCTTTGATACCATGTCAGTGGTGTTTCCTATGGAGGATTATGTGATCAACTGGCAGCATACCGCCGGTATTCAAAGTGGTCCATACGACATGTTATACGGGGTGGAGTTTGTAGGGGATAAGTCCACCATAGTGGCAAATAGGGAAAACTGGATACTTAAGTTGGAGGGGAGTACAGATAAGGAAGAGGCTGAGAGGGAGGCTTCTCCTTACAGAAAAACCAGCCCCCATAACGACATGGGTAACCACGTAAGGGATTTTTTGGCAGCGATTAAATCCAGAAAGGAAACAAAATGCCCCATAAGCATAGGGGAGAACGTGGCTATGTATGCACATATGGGAAATATCGCCGCACGTACCGGCTCAGGTTTGCTGGAATGGGATAGTGAAAGACAAGCATTCCAGGGCAACAAGGAGGCAAATGACTTGTTGATGCCGGAATACCGGAAACCATGGGAATTTCCAAAAGCCTAAAAATTCAACTATGGACGTAATCAAGTTTCTTTTGGGGCAAATGATCGTGATTGCTCTCTTGGGTACAGAGCTCTTTGCCCAAGATTATCTGGTGCGTGATAGGGATAATGCTTGGCAGTTTGGGGTTTATGAACTTTCTTTTCATACTTCCGAGGTGGATAGGAGTCCCTTTTATGACTTGACGCTTCAGGTTACCTTCACCCTTCCTTCCGGTAAAAAAGTAAAAGTAGAGGGGTTCAATGATGGGGGCATCCTTTTCAAGGCAAGAGCCTATTGCGAGGAAGTAGGAGAATGGCAGTGGGAATCAACCTCCAATGACCCTCAAATGGATGGACAGAAAGGAGTCTTTACCGTTCTTGATTCTGATTTTTTGGGAAAGATGGGTATCCATCCGAAGGATCCTTACCAATTCGCCTACGACAACGGAGATTGGTTTGTGCACATTGGGGACACCGGGTACCGCTATGTGGTGGCCTCCGAACCCTACTGGAAGGAATATATTGATCAGGCAAGCGAGATGGGTATCACCAAAATTAGAACCTGGTTTGCCATGCAGAGATCAGCTGTGGGAGACCTGTTTGAGGCCGACGGTAAAACCTTGGCTTTAGGGTACTGGAGGGAAATTGAGCGGAGGATTTTATATGCCTTAGAGCATCATCCCCACATCATTCTGCAACTTATACCATATGCTGAAGATGCCAATTTGATCAATAAATACCCCTTAGGCGATCCAGCCGCAAGAATAGTGGGTGCATATGCACAGGCACGCTGGTCATCTTTCCCCAATGTGCAGTGGACCATCAGCAACGATATGGTTCTCACTGAGAAAAATGAGGGACTCGAGGGTAGAGAGGTGCATATGGGGACCATTGATATGTTAGGGAATGACTTTGCCCGTAGAGAGCCCTGGGGCACCCTGATCACAAATCATCAATCCAGGTTTACAGGATATATGTTTGTAAATGAAGTTTGGTCAGATTTGGTGACCTTGGAAGATTTGGATCAAGTGGAAGGTACGCTGATCAAGGCTTTTAGGGACAAGGTGAAACAACCCATCGTCAACGACGAAGACCGTTATGAACTATACAGGGCTGCAGCCCACAGGAGGTATTTTTTCCGAAGGTTGATGTGGGCCTCACTACTTTCCGGTGGTCATGCCACTTATGGGGGACTTCGTACCTATGAGGCATTTTCCGGACATGATGTGGGTCCCACAGGGGAATTAAAAAATACATTTATCCCATACGAGGGCAAAGAAAAAGGGGTTTGGGGATATTATGATGCGAATAGGGAAGGGGTTTTACAACAAGGTGGCCATGATTTTATTCATATCCACGGTTTTTTTAACGAAGCAGGAATATCCTTAGTGGGTATGCAACCCGATGATGCCTTGGTGGGGAACTCCCCAAAAACCCACAAGTGTATTCGTGATTCCGAAAACATCATCATCTATCTTGCAAATCCCTCTGGAGACAAACCGGAGACAGATTTCCCAAAGCAGGATGCCCCAAGCGTCAGCCTGGATATTCAAGAAGACAATATGCGTGCTAAATGGTTTAACCCTAGTGCTGGCACATGGGTGAATACAGGTATAGTAAAAAACGGCACTCAGGAGCTAAAGGCTCCAGCTGGAGGGGATTGGGTACTTTGGTTAAGCAAATAAGCTAAAAATCAGCAAATTCCCGCTTAATCAGTGTCATCAGTGCTGCATTTTATTTCCTACGAATGAGATAGATTCATAAAAATAAGCCGCTTATTTTCCTTTCATACTCCTTTTTTGCCACTTGTAAATCTATCCTCACATAACTTTTTTTTGCAAAAAAAAGATAAAATGTTATGATAGTAAACAATTATGCCATATCTTGTTTGAAAGGTGCTTCATTTCAAACCATTGTACCATGATAAAGACAATACTCCCAATAACCTTATTTTGCCTTGCCATTGGCATTTGTTCAGGGCAGGATGTAGTTGGATTTGAACAGCCCATGGATCCCGATGGCCCTTTTTACCAAGAGGCGGAATCGTTTCAGTACGATGATTTACTTTCTAATAAAATCACCCTCACGGAAATGAAAATACCATCTGACATAGACTTATTACAACCCATTATGATGCCACCTATTAAAGTATTTCCGGGTATGTCCCCCAATTTGCCGGAAGAGGAGGAAATGCAGAAAAATGAGATGAGGCAACCCAAAGACCCGGAATATTTTCCACAGCGTAAATTTTATTTAACTCCCCCAACAAAAAAATCCGAATCGGACAAATAGGGGATTTTTGATGAATTTTGATTTACTTACATCCGTGGTTCTATCTAGAGTCACGGATGTTTGTTTTATTTCGGATCAGGATTTATGAAACCACTCAGAATAGCTACTGCGCAATTTGAGAACAGAAGTGCAGACAAAGCATTTAACCTAAAAAGAATTGAAGAGCTTACTGCTTCGGCATCGAAACGTGGTGCCCAAGCTATTGCTTTTCATGAATGTTCCATTACCGGATATACTTTTGCAAGAAAGTTGAACCGGCAGCAAATGCTGGATATATCGGAGCCAGTACCTGAGGGTTCTAGTGTAAAGCGGTTGACTGAAATAGCCCAAAAACACGATATGCTGGTGCTGGCTGGTTTATTTGAGAGGGGGGAAGGAGACCGTGTCTATAAGTCCTATGTGGCCGTGGATAAGACTGGCCTGATAGCAAAGTACCATAAGCTGCACCCTTTTATTAATCCCCACATCACCCCGGGGGACAGTTATTGTGTGTTTGAGTGGAAAGGGTGGAAATGTGGGATACTGATTTGTTACGACAACAATATTATAGAAAACGTAAGGGCAACCAAGCTTCTTGGTGCGGATATCATCTTTATGCCGCATGTCACCATGTGTACCCCATCTAGCCGTCCTGGAGCGGGTTTTGTGGACCCAAAACTATGGTACAACAAGGAAGAGGACCCAACTTCTCTTCGGATGGAATTTGATGGTCTTAAAGGCCGTGCCTGGTTGATGAAGTGGCTACCTGCCAGGGCTTACGATAATGCCGTTTATGCTATTTTTTCAAACCCAATAGGAATGGACGACGACCAATTAAAAAATGGGTGCAGCATGATCATTGATCCCTTTGGGGATGTCATAGCTGAATGCCGAAGCATGAAGGATGAGTTTGTCATTGCAACCCTTACCCCGCAAAAATTGGAGATGGCAGGTGGGAGCAGGTATATCAAGGCCCGTAGGCCTGAACTTTATAAGGACATCATAGGCAAGAGTCACGTTTCACATCAAAAAGTAGCTTGGTTAAAGGAAAGTTGATAATGGAACATTTCAAAATTCCGGAGTGTTTTTACAGGGTTAGTGTTAAGGCTCTGGTGTTGGACAGGGAGGGGAAGTTTTTGTTGGTGCAAGAGGAGAACGGCAAGTGGGAACTTCCTGGAGGAGGCCTGGACTTTGGGGAGTCGCCACAGGAAGGATTAAAGAGAGAAATATGGGAAGAAATGGGGCTCAGGGTTACCCTAATTGAAGAACAGCCCAGCTATTTTTTTACTTGTACTAATCCGCATGGTCAATATATTGTGAATGTATTGTATAAAACTGAATTAGAGCATATGGATTTCACCCCTAGCACGGAATGCATGGCGTTACGGTTTTTTGATGCAAAGGAGGCTTTAGATTTGAAGGATTTCTATCTCAATGTGAGGGTATTTGCCCAGCTTTTTGGAGGAAGGAATTCGGAATAAGTAAATTACGAATTACAGACGGGGGAATGAAGAATTATGAATAGGGGAGTGGATGGGTTTTAAAAATATAATACAATGAGAAATAATGTTGTGCTCTTTTTGTTTATTTTGTTGGGCTGCCATGCCAAGGAACCTTCCTTTCAAACTAGGGTAAGTATTGAGGATGAAAAATGGCATATCAACGGGGAATTGGTCAATCCGGGATCCCCTGCGGAAGGTTTGCTGATGAATGTACGTATGGTGAATGCGGTATTTGAAGATAGGGGGGAGAAATGGAGGGATAAGGTCGGGAAATTCGATCCTGAACAGAATACAGAGATGTTTATCGCTAAGTTACCGGAATACGTCAACCAAGGTGTAAATGCCTTTGTAATTTCCCTACAAGGTGGAATGCCAGGTTATGAAGGGGCGATAAATTCCGCCTACGAACCTGATGGAAAGTTAAGGGATTCCTACCTGGATAGGGTAGAATCTGTGATTAAAGTCAATGACAAACTAGGGGCGGTGGTTATCCTCTCTTGTTTTTACCAAAGACAGCGAGGACACAAATATGCGCTGGATAGTAAGAAAAGTATACTTAATGCCGTAGAAAACACAGCCCAGTGGATCAAAGAAAAAGGCTATACCAATGTAATATTAGAGGTGGCCAATGAGTTTCCTCATGGTGGTTTTAAGGGATGGCCTGATGCGGACTGGTTGATCAGTGACCAAGGGCAAATAGACCTTATCCGGACTGCGAAAAAAAATCATCCCGGACTGCTGGTGAGCACCAGTGGATTGGGACATGGCAGGTTCCCCGATGCCCTTATCCCTGAGGTGGACTATATACTCATTCATTTTAACAATACCTCTCTGGCGGATTATGGGGACAAGATCAACGCACTTAAGGGACATGGAAAGCCAATTGTATGCAATGAAGACGACAAGGTAGGAAAGGAAGGTGCTGCTGCATTGGCTCTCGCTGTATATCACGGCGCTGCTTGGGGTTTTATGCATAGTGCCACCAATCAGAATATGCCTTTTGAATTCAATGGCATTGAAGATGACAGGGAAGTATATGAAATGTTCAAAAAAGTCAGTACGCAAGGAGAGTATTTAAAGATTGATGAACTAGAACAACCTTCCCTTACAATTACTTTTCCCAATGACGGAAACAGATTTAAAGAAGGGGAAACTATAGAGGTGGCCTTTACGGGAATGTTTTTGGAACGATTGGAAAATCCGCAAATAGTTTTTAGGGTAAATGAGGAAGTAGAAACAAGAGAAGTTAGTGAGCCTCTCTCTTGGCAACCTCCCAAAAAAGGGGATTATTTTATCTATTTGGAAGTTTTTGACCAGGGGAAACTGGTATATACTTCTGCTCCTGTAGACATTACCGTGGAATAAGGTGAAATAGAAATTACACCCCCATATTTAACATATTCGGATTTTCGGCACATCTCTTGATAATTGGTTTTTAACTACCAATACTATTTATGGCCAGATTTAGATTATTTGCAATTTATTATGTCCTGTTCCTTGTGTTTTATTCTTCTTGTAGGATAGAAGCCCCGGATGACCCTCTGATCATTGAGCCGGGCTCCATAGCTTCTGTAATCGGGGAAACTCCAGATCTTCACCTATTTGAAAATGCAATGAACTTGGCAGAAGTGGCAGAGGAATTAGCAGGCTCAGGGCCTTTCACGCTCTTAGCCCCCTCCAATCTGGCCTTTGAGAACTTCTTGGAAGAACATGAGGAATGGCAGGTATTGGAAGACATTCCCGAAGATCAATTGAAAGACCTATTGAGGTATCACCTTCTCAGTGGAGAAGCTAGTTCCAATAGTCTGAACCTGGCGGATGAATTAACCTCTGTCATTGAAAAGAAAGTTTTTGTCACCGAAATAGGTACTCAAATTAGCTTTAACCAGCAGGCATCCATTGAGACTGGGGACATAGAGGCACAAAATGGGGTCATACACATCATAGATGCCGTCCTTCAACCCCTGGAATCTTCGCCTTTTGAAGATGAATAGCCGTCCTTATCCGAAAATTTTAAATTAAGCGTATTCACCATTTTCTCAAAATAACCCGGCAACCCCGCTTTGATGTTGGTGGTTTCCCCAGATATAGGATGGGGAAAGCTTAAGTGCAAGGAATGCAAAAGCAATTCTTGCAGGCCGAAAGCTTGTCTGAAAAACTTGTTTTGCTTGTTGTCACCATGTGTGCTGTCCCCTATAATGTAATGCCTGATATGAGCCATATGCCTTCGGATTTGGTGCATTCGCCCGGTATGTGGATAAATGCGGATCAGTGCATACCTGCTTGTCTGGTGCCTTGGCGAAGATGCCATAGGGACTTCCGACCTGCTTAATTCCCAGTATTCAGTAATAGCTTCCTGGGGTATTCCATTCAGGTCCTTTGCCAAGTCCTGTTCTATGATTCCATGCGCTTCGGGAGCATAACCCCTGATCACCGCCAGATAGTATTTTTTTATGCTGTTTCCTGCAAAGGCCGGCTGCAAGAGGGATGCTGCCTCACTGGACTTGGCAAATAGCAACACTCCGGAGGTAGGTCTATCGAGTCGGTGCAGGGGATACACCCTGGTTCCCAATTGATTCCTAAGTAGTTGAACCGCAAAAAGGGTAGAGGGGTCTTTTTCTAGGGGAGTCTTGTGCACCATTACCCCTGCAGGTTTGTTTATTGCTACGTAGTCTTCGTCTTCAAAAATAACTTCCAACCTCATCAATATATAGTTCCAGACCCTATAGTCTCATTTCCATCGTACCAAGCAACGAATTGTCCGGAAGCAATGCCCCTTTGCGGTTCGTCAAACAAGATATAGCACCCCTTGTCTTTCATATGCAGGGTAGCCCAAGTCAAAGGCTGCCTATACCGGATCCGTGCCAGGAAACGTGCCTGTTGGGAAGGTTCCAGTCTAAGGTCTTCCCTAATCCAATGCAGGTCTTTTGAAGGGACAAACAACCCTGACCTTAGCAGTCCGGGATGGTCCTCCCCCAACCCGGTATAGATGATATTTTTCTGGGTGTCCGTGGCAATTACAAAAAGGGGTTTTCCTGTTCCACCCACATTGAGACCCTTTCGCTGACCTATGGTGTAATAATGTGCCCCTTTGTGCTCACCAACTTTCTCTCCCAAATCCGAAGAATAGGTATTGGGTATGCAGAGACTTTCCAGCTCGGGTAATTGCAACTCCTCGATTTGCTCTTCCCCCACATGCACCATTTTCTTTTGGTAGACGGGTGATTCTGCGGGGATCATCAAAATGTCTCCTCTTTTGGGTTTTAGTTGTTGTTGTAAGAAATCAGGCAGCTTAACCTTCCCTATAAAGCAAAGTCCCTGACTGTCTTTTTTTTCTGCGGTTACCAATTCTTGGGCCTTGGCAATCTCACGTACCTCGGATTTTTGCAGGTGGCCTATTGGGAACAAGGCTTTGGAAAGTTGCTCCTGGTTTAGCTGGCAGAGAAAATAGCTTTGGTCTTTGTTAGGGTCTGCTCCGGCCAGGAGTCTATGAACCACTTTGTCCTTTTTTTGGATGGTGTCCTTTTGGCAATAATGTCCTGTGGCAACAAAATCCGCGTTTAGTTTTTCAGCAGCTTTTAGGAATATATCAAATTTTATTTCCCTGTTGCAAAGAATGTCGGGATTTGGTGTCCTTCCCTGCTTGTATTCGGAGAACATGTAATCCACAATCCGCTCTTTATAAGCCTCACTTAGGTCAATAGCTTGGAAGGGAATACCAAGTTTTTCGGCAACCAACATGGCATCTGTGCTGTCCTCCATCCAGGGGCATTCGTTAGAGATGGTAACAGACTCATCATGCCAGTTTTTCATAAACATCCCTATAACCTCGTACCCCTCCTTTTTTAAAAGATATGCGGCCACAGAACTATCCACTCCGCCCGAAAGCCCCACCACTACTCTTTTTGTACTTTTCTTCATTTTTTAACTAAATGGGTGAAAGGCCCATGTTTTTTTTACAAATTTAGGGATTCTACTCTGGCCATTCCTCACAAACACCTACAAAAAGGTATTAGTTTCCCCGATACACCAATTGAAGGCCATGAAGGAAGTTCCTCATAATTTGGTCTTTGCAAAGCCTGTACTGCGACTGTTCTGGCCGTCTAAAAAAAGCACTCAACTCATGGGGACTGATTTTTCGTTCTGCTTTCTCCAGGATTTGCAACATGTCCTCCGTGGTAAGGTTAAGGGCGATTTTTAGTTTTTTCAATATCAGGTTGTTGGTGAGCCGGGATTCCGGCACCGGTTGTTTTCCTTCTTTTTTACCCCTTTTATGGTTGATTAATCCGTTTAGAAAAGTAGCCAGTTTATAGTCATTGATGGGTTTGTATTCAGGGTCTTCTTCTGCTTTTAGCCAATCGCACACCTCGGCACGGGTCACGCCCAACTCTGCCTCTGCAAATATTTTAATCATGGTATCATCATCAAAATCAAAGGTATATCTAATACTCCTGAGAACGTCGTTGTTTTTCATATTTCAAAATTAAGACAAAGGAATGTTTAATGCCACGGATACACTGATTTCCTCGAATTTAGTGGTTCCAAATTGTGAATTACTGAAAAAAAAGTAATTCGGGGCTATGGGTTTTGAATTAGCTACGGATACACAGGTTTTAAAGAATTTATTAGTGACCATTAGTGCATTAGTGGCAAAAAGTTAATATCATCCGGTAAGTTGGATTTTTGAATTTGCCACGGATACACGGATTTTCACGGATGTATTGGTGTCCATTAGTTCAATAGTGGCAAAAAGTTAATGTCATTTGTTAAGTTGGATTTTTGAATTAGCCACGGATGCACGGATTTTCACGGATGTATTGGTGTTCTTTAGATTATTAGTGGCAAAAAAGTTGATATCATCCGGTAAGTTGGATTTTTGAATTAGCCACGGATGCACGGATTTTCACGGATGTATTGGTGTTCTTTAGATTATTAGTGGCAAAAAGTTGATATCATCCGGTAAGATGGATTTTTGAATTAGCCACGGATGCACGGATTTTCACGGATGTATTGGTGTTCATTTGATCATTAGTGGCAAAAAACATTAATCGATTGTTATTGTGGGTTTTGGAATCAGCCACGAATCCATTAATTTATACTAATTTATTTGATCCCTAAACAACTTTACAATGAGTTCAGGTTTAATTTACAAAGAAGAATCTTATAAAATCATCGGCAAATGTATGGAAGTGCATTCGGAACTTGGCCATGGATTTCTTGAAGTCGTTTATAAAGATGCGCTAGAATTGGTTTTTAATCAAGATGGCATTCCTTACAAAAGGGAGAAAGACTATGCGGTTTGGTTTAGGGGTATTTTGCTTCGACATAAATTTTATGCTGACTTTGTTGTACAGGATAAAATTATATTGGAGGTAAAGTGTGTGTCGGTACTCTCAGATGAACATATCGCCCAGACCATCAACTACTTGAAGGTTTCTAGAAATAAACTAGGCTTGCTTGTAAATTTTGGAAGGGGAAAGCTGGAGTATAAACGACTAATTTACTGATAAGTATAGTCAAGAATATAGGAAAAAGTTTATTGCCACAGATGCTTAGATTTTCACGGATGAATTAGTGACCATTAGTGCATTAGTGGCAAAAAGTTGATATCATCCGGTAAGTTGGATTTTTGAATTAGCCACGGATGCACGGATTTTCACGGATGTATTGGTGTCCATTAGTTCAATAGTGGCAAAAAGTTAATGTCATCCGTTAAGTTGGATTTTTGAATCAGCCACGGATACCCAGGTTTTAAAGAATTTATTAGTGACCATTAGTGCATTAGTGGCAAAAAGTTGATATCATCCGTTAAGTTGGATTTTTGAATTAGCCACGGATACACGGATTTTCACGAATGTATTGGTTTCCATTAGTTCATTAGTGGCAAAAAACATTAATCGATTGTTATTGTGGGTTTTTGAATTAGCCACGGATACCCAGGTTTTAAAGAATTTATTAGTGACCATTAGTGCATTAGTGGCAAAAAGTTGATATCATCCGGTAAGTTGGATTTTTGAATTTGCCACGGATACACGGATTTTCACGGATGTATTGGTGTTCATTTGATCATTAGTGGCAAAAAAGTTTAATCGATTGTTATTGTGGGTTTTTGAATTAGCCACGGATACCCAGGTTTTAAAGAATTTATTAGTGACCATTAGTGCATTAGTGGCAAAAAGTTGATATCATCCGTTAAGTTGGATTTTTCTATTAGCCACGGATGCACGGATTTTCACGAATGTATTGGTTTCCAAAAGTTGGCTGCTTTTAATTTTTTACAAGAACGGAAAAGAGGAGAAAAATTTAAGGGTTAACTTGTTCTTCAAAATTGTTTTCTAATTACCATAAACCAATCCATAATGAATATTTGTGTGAAAAAAAGCTCAAACTTCAACTTTATTGTACTTTTTTTCCTCCTGATTTTTGGGGTTTTAATGATGTATTCTGCCTTTGCTCAGGAGATGAGTTTTGAGGAATACAACCCACCTTCCACTTTGGTGGTGCCTGAAAACCCGGTAAAGAAAGCTAAGTTTCCTTTTGTAGACGTGCACAGTCATCAGTGGAACGTGCATGAAGAAACCGTGAACAGGCTGGTAAGGGAAATGGAAGAGCTTAATATGGCGGTGATGGTGAACCTTAGTGGCAGGGGAAGGTCTAGGGATACCAATGATATTGACGGGCAAGAGTATATGTATTCTATGATCAGAAGGTTCAATGGGGTGGCCCCGGGTAGGTTTATCGTTTTTACTAACCTTTCTTTCAGGGAATTTGGCACAAGGGCTTGGGTGGAAAAAGCCTTGCTGGATTTGGAAAAGGATGTTCAAAATGGTGCCAATGGGCTTAAGATATATAAGAGCTTGGGGCTTTCGGTAAAGGATATCCAAGGTGAGCGAGTACCTGTAGACCATCCCGATTTGGATCCTATATGGAAAAAATGCGGGGAACTAGGTATTCCCGTACTCATCCATTCCGCAGACCCTGCCCAGTTTTGGGAACCTATGGATGCAAATAACGAAAGGTGGCTGGAGCTTAAGTTGAACCCTAACCGAAGAAGATCAGCAAACAACCCTGCCCCCTTTGAACAAATAATTTCCGAGCAACATAACGTTTTTAGGAAGCACCCCAACACCACTTTCATCAATGCCCATATGGGATGGATGGCCAATGATCTTGATAAAGCAGAAGCCCACTTAAAAGAATTCCCCAATGTGAATTTTGGCATCGGTGCTGTGATAGCGGAATTTGGCAGGCAACCCAGACGCGCCAAACAATTCTTCATTAACTGCCAGGACAGGGTGCTTTTTGCCAAGGACGCCTATAACAAGGAGGAATTTTATACCTATTTCAGGGTATTGGAAACCGAGGATGAATATTTTCCCTATTATAAAAAATACCATGCTTTTTGGAGAATGTATGGGTTGGGATTACCCGATGAGGTATTAAAAAAAGTTTATTATAAAAATGCCGTACGAATCATCCCCAATTTGGATACCAGTAGATTTCCGGATTAAAGAGCATTTCCTGACAAGTTTTTTTTATTGCATGCGTTATTTTCGAATAAAAAAATTGTTAAAGAAGATCATGTTCTTTAATTTATCATAAAAAAGAAAATTTATTTTGTGTTATTCCATTCTGTTACGGTCAATTTATGATTTCTGCCCTCATAGATTTCTTTCAGCGTTTGTTTGATACTTCAGGATTTCCCCCAAGATGGCTGTGCGGGAATGAATGGACTGATTTTTTAGGTTGGTTCTACATATCTAGTAACCTACTTGTTTGGTCAGCCTATTTTGCAATTCCGGTAATTATTATTGGCTATTTGATTAAAAAAAGGGATTTAAAGTTTCATACAGGATACTTTTTGTTTGCCGGGTTTATCCTTTCTTGTGGTAGCACCCATTTGATAGACGCCATAATTTTTTGGGTACCCGTTTACCGGTTCAATGCCTTAATGCTCTTTATGACTGGGGTTATAAGTTGGGTCACGGTGGGATACCTTATCAAGTATGCGCCAGTGGCACTTACGATGAAGACAGCTACCGAACTGGAAGCAGAGGTGGAGACCAGAAAAATTGTGGAAGATAGGCTGAATCAAAAAATCCGGCAAATGAATGAGGCCCAATCCATTGCGAAAATGGGTTCTTGGGAGTGGGATTTGGAAACGGATAAAGTGCATTGGTCGGACGAAATGTTTTATATTTTTGAACTCCCCATAAAACATGAAGACTTAATTTTTCATGAAGATATCATCAGCTATGTTCCTGAGGAAGACCAGGAATACTTAGTCAGTGTAATTAAACGGTCTGTTGATCAGAAACATTTTACAGATTTTTTTCACAGGATCCTTACCCCTTCCGGAAAGGTCAAGGTGATTCAGGTAAGGGGGGAAGTACATGTAAATGGGGAAGGTAAGGTCACTAAATTGACAGGAACAGGACAGGATGTAAGTGAACAGAAGAAAAATGAGCAGGAACTGTTGTCTAAAACAAAAGAGTTGGAAGAGGTGAATAAAGGACTTCAGAAGTTCGCCTATATTGCCTCCCATGACCTTCAAGAGCCTATGCGGAAAATCAAGACTTACCTTTCATTGCTTGATGATGCAGAAAAACCGGATTGGCACCAAAAAAGTAAGGTTTATGTGGAGAAAATTAATCTTGCAGCCTCTAGAATGCAGCACCTAATGAATGACATATTGGATTTTTCCAGATTGGCTTCCTCAGAATTGGAGTTTCAAAAAATATCACTTGATAATATACTTCAAGATGTTCTAGGTGATATGGAGGTGAGTATTCTGGAGAGCAACGCGAAAATTTCAATTGGGACCCTTCCAGATATTGAAGGAAACGCTTCCCAATGGGGGCAACTCTTTCAAAATTTGATTGGCAATGCCATAAAGTTTAAAAAAACCGGAAAAAGGCCAGAGATAGAAATAGATTCTGAATTTGTTTTGGGCATTCAGTTAAAAGAGGATGACCAGATAAAAGGCAACTACGCTTTTAAGGACTGGTATAAGGATTACCATTGGGGAAAGGAGAAGTTCTGTAAGTTGCAAATCAGGGATAATGGCATAGGTTTCGAAACGAAATATAAGGAAAGGATATTTGAACCTTTCCAACGATTACACAACCAATCCGACTATGAAGGGACAGGTATTGGATTGGCCATTTGTCAAAAAATAGTCGAATCCCACAATGGCCATATTTCCGCTGATAGTACGGGAAATGGGACTGTCTTTACCGTAATAGTTCCTCTTTCCCAATCCCATTTTCAACAAAGAAAAACACAAGGAAGCCAAAACCCATAAAACAATATGGATATAATTTACCCCCAATCGCACCTATTACAACCTATTTTACTCTTCGGCCAATTCCTGGATAAAATAAATAGTTTATCTTCAAGGAAATCCATAAAGGAAGAGATTTCTCAAGGCCAACCTAGCAATCTTCAATTTCATGTGATGATTGTCGATGATGACCCAGATGACCAAGAATTATTAGCAGAGGCCTTTTCCGAAGCTTCTGCTCAAGTTAAAATTTCATTAGCCATGAACGGCAAGGAATTGTTTGCCTTGCTTCAAATGGTGGGTGCCGAAAAGCCAGATCTCATCATTATTGATCTCAATATGCCTGGAATCAATGGTTTTGAATGCTTAGCTGCAATAAAGGGCAACCCTCTTATTAAGGATATTCCTATAGTGATTTATTCGACATCCGCCAATCAAGAACAAATCGACTTTACCCATAAAAATGGGGCATCCTGTTATATCCAAAAGCCAAACAGCTTTTCGGACATTAAGAAAATTGCAGCCAAGATCCTCTCTATTCCAATTATTACATTTCTCGAAAAAAGACCAAGGGAAGAATTCGTGTTGAGACCTGATTGATTGGTAATAGCGTTAAAAAAGTTTAATCCATCCCTAAATTAGAGAGATGGATTAATTTTTTTCAAAGGCAAAATTAATTATTGTCCGATTTTTTGGAAGCCTTATTGGACTTTTCCAGTTGTTTTTCGGCTCTTTTTCTTGCTTTTTGTGCCCGTTTTTCCATTTTTGCCGATCTTTTGGCCTGCTTGGAAGCGTAATTTGCCTCATTGCTTATACGACGGGACTCCTTTGCTTTCTTTTTGTATTCTTTTTTTGTGGCATTTGCGGTTTTCTGTCTGTCCTTATCCTTCTGAATAAGCTCTTTTTCATCCTTCTTTTGCTGTGCGGTCTGACAAAATGCCAATTGAGAGCCGGACAAAAAGAAGAACAACAATAGGAAAAGGGTTGCATTTCTTACATTCATGGAATCCAGGTTTAAGGATCCGTTTAGGTTAACGGACCCATATTTTAGTAAACGTATTTGGAGAAATTAAGATCACATTTAATTGGTATTAAATTTTAAATTTTTCATTTTTTAAAAATTTTTAATTATTATTATTCCAAATGCAAATGCATATACTAAAAAAAGCATGATTGGTAGTTAATAGCCATATAGGGATTTATAGAAAAAATTTTTAAATCATTTATAAATTAGTATAAAAAATAGATTAATAAGTAAAAATTATTTGATAATTTTAAAAATAATAATTAGTCGACTTCCTTAACATAAAGCTGTAACTATAAATTTAACCGAATTCGTTTTGATATGGACAAAAGAAAATTCTTTAGAAATCTTGGTGTGAGTGGAATGGCCTTATTGGCTTCTCCTACCCTAATGGCTTCTACTTTTTCTAAAAGGCCCCAAGGCCTCCCCCTGAATGCTAAAAACTGGATATGGATGACCCCCAGGGAGGGGTTGAAGCCTGAAGAGTGGAAGCGGGAGTTGGATAAAATCAAAGATGCAGGGTTTGACGCAGTGCTATTCGAATCCTATAATGGCCGAAAAGCAAGCTTTCAGACCGACCGCCTCCCTATGGGAGAGCCCATTCTCAATAACCTGTCGGCTCACGGAAAAGAAATAGGTTTGGAGGTACACGCTTGGATGTTTACCATGCCCTGCAATATCCCGGAATATGTTGCCAAAAAGACGGATTGGTATGCGGTGAATGGACTTGGCCAGCCGGCCAATACTCATCCGGCTTACGTGGACTATTATAAGTTTCTGAGCCCTTCTCATCCTGATGCCATGGATTTTGTGCAGGAAACTGTCAAATCCCTGGCAGACATAGAGGGGTTAACGGGTGTGCACCTGGATTATATCCGCTTACCCGATGTGATCCTGGCAGAGGCACTACAACCTAAATATGACCTTGTTCAAGACAGGGAAATGCCTGAATACGATTACTGTTATCATCCTCTAACCCGGGAAAAGTTCAAAAATGAAACGGGCATCGATCCGTTAAAGGATTTGGATGATCCTTCTGCTAGTAAAGAGTGGAGGCAATTCAGGTACGACCTGATTACAGACTTGGTCAATGAGCGTTTTATGCCGGAAATCAAAAAGCAAAATAAAGTGGCCACTGCTGCCGTGTTTCCAAACTGGGAACATGTAAGACAACAATGGAGCAAGTGGCAGCTGGATGCTTTTCTGCCCATGCTATACCATAATTTTTATAATGAGGACATCGAATGGGTGGGGAGAATGATTCAGGAGGAAAAAGCTGCCCTCCAGCAAAATGCCCCAATCTACGCAGGACTGTTTGTGCCTGAACTTAGCCCGGAGGAAATCAAGAAGGCCCATAAACTATCTGTGGAAGCAGGGGCCAAAGGGATTTCTCTTTTTCAGCATTGGAGCATGAAGGAGGGACATTGGAATGCAGTTAAATCCCTTTAAATGAAAAACCTACCTATATTGATAGATTTGAAATCAATTTGGGAGAGGTACACGCGGAGGAGGCCTTGAGTAATTGCCCTACCTTTCACTTTTGTGGATAGCACAAAATATATTTACTTATGGATAAGATTTTCTTTCGCATTTATATTTGTATGGCTTTTGCCTTTGCCGTAGCCTGCCAGGATGATTTTGAACAAATCGACCCCAGATCCATTTTGGGGACCTGGGAAGCAGTGTTCCTTCGAGAGGATTTGGACCTTGACTTTGTGGATACCTATGTGTTTTTTCCCAATGGCGATTTCCTTAGAACAAATACCTATAGGGAGAGGGAAGGGGTGACAGACATAGGATATTCATATTATCTGGAGGGTACCTATTCGCTTTCGGGAAAAGAGATTCAGTTTGTCCATGAACATGAGTTGGCCCTGGAGGGTGGGGTGTACGGACCCTTGGAAAGCCTGCCCGAAGTGGAGGGCAACATGGGCAGAAGTGCAGAGGTAATATTGTCAGCTAACCACACCCAACTGACCCTGGAATTTCCATGTCTGGATGTAATAGGGGCCATGTGCGGACCCCCAAGGGTGCACCATCGGGTGGATTAGTGATGATTGATAGAGAGCGTGTCTATTTCTTGTCCCAAATTAAGTTTTCCGTACATGTAGCACCTAGAAAACCCGGATGGACAAAATGTGGACTTAATTCCTTTAAACCCCAAAAAGTATAAGAGAACATATCCCTTAAATGCCCTTATATGTCTTATATGGTTCAAAAAAACCTGCCCAAAAACCAAATTCGCGAATATTTTACAGATTTGGGAGTCGGTTTTTCCTCAACCTTGTAGTAAATTGCACAGTATGAAATCGAGCCTGCCTGGACGGCAGTCAGGCATGACGAGCACGTCACACACTGGGATGATTATCGTTGCGAGATTCTCCCGAAATAAATTCGGGACAGGCTCCCGAAACAAGTTCCCCGAATCGAGTTCGGGGCAGGCAGGGGCAGGCTATATGGCCTTTAAAAAACAAATTATAATCATATGAATACATATACTTTCACCATTTGGCTGATTGGTCTTTTATTGGTTTTTTCCTGTAACCAAAAAGTGGAAAATGGGCTGGTGGCCGAGGAGGAAGCGGGTATCAGCGTAATAGCCTTTGGATCCTGTAACAGGCATAATCTCCCACAGCCACTTTGGCAACCCATTTTGGAGGAAAACCCCGACCTGTGGATTTGGCTGGGGGACAATGTGTATGGGGATACCCATGATATGGAATTGTTGGCTTCAAAATACAAAAGCCAATACGAACACGAAGAATACAAGAAAGTCCGGGAGCAAGTCGAAGTAATCGGAATCTGGGATGATCATGATTACGGCATCAACGACGGTGGATTTCAGTATGCGAAAAAGGATGAAAGCCAGCAACTGATGCTGGATTTCTTGGATGAACCCGAAGACTCGCCCCGTAGGGATCAAAAAGGTGCCTATGCTTCCTATACCTATGGGTCCGGAGATCAAAAAATAAAGGTGTTCTTGCTGGATGCCAGGTACCACAGGGATACCATTTATAAAAAGGACAATGCCTATCAACCGAACCTGGAAGGAACCATTTTGGGAGAGGAACAGTGGGAATGGCTTGAAAAGGAGTTCAAAAATTCTGATGCCAGCATCCATATTATTGCCTCCGGGATTCAAATCATCGCTGAGGAGCACGGTTCCGAAAAGTGGGCGAATTTCCCCAAGGAAAGGGAGAAATTATTCAATTTGATTGTGGATACCGGCATCCAAAACCCTATTTTGCTCAGTGGGGACAGGCATATCGCCGAGATTTCCAGGAAGACCCTTTCAAATGGATACGACTTATATGACATTACCTCCAGCGGTCTTACCCATACTTGGGATAAATGGAGACCCGAAGCCAATAAACACAGGATTGGTGAGCATATTGCCGAGCTGCACTATGCGGTTTTTCATATTGATTGGGAGAATCGCTCCATAGCTGTAGGCATTAGAGGAGAGGAACAAAAGGAGTTTCTGGCCCATGAAATTGGTTTTTAGGGGAATTTAGTTTTTCAGATAATTAGTACCCCGAAATCGTGGATTAGGTGTAGTTTCTAACAAAAGGGGGGTTGGATTTTACATTTGTCAAATTGATGCTGCGAGTTAGCCATTACAAATGGCTTTTTTTGGTTTACGTTTTTCAAGTTGATTTAGGATAATAGGGTGTAGTGGCATACTACACCCAGTCGAGGGGGTTGGATTTACATGTGTCAAATTGTTGCTGCGAGTTAGCCATTACAAATGGCTTTTTTTGGTTTACGTTTCTCAGGTTGATTTAGGATATTAGGGTGTAGTGGCATACTACACCCAGTCGAGGATATTAGGGTGTAGTGGCATACTACACCCAAACAGCATCCTAAATATCCTTATTTGGGTTTGGGGCAAGGTATACTTATTCCGGTAGGTATGGGCTCCCTAAAATCAGGGTGGTCCTGATCGTCCCAATAGAACCGTTGTAACCGCACGTCCCTGTCCCATCCGGGTTCGGTGGAGGTTTTGGAATGGTAGAGTATCCAATCCTCTGTTCCATCCGGGTTTTTTGCAAAGCTGCAATGCCCCACCCCAAACACCTGCTCTGTTCCTTCAAAAACAGGCCCTTTTTTGAGCCAATTCCCCGGGTTCAGGGGGTCAGCGTTTTGGCTTATTAGTTCAAGCTGGCCTAGGCGGTAAAAATGCCTCCAGGATTCACGGGTGGAATAGATGATAAATATTTTGTTCCCATTTTTTAGGACTTGAGGCCCTTCCTGCAGGTCAAGTTCCCCACCGGTTTCCCAGTTTTCCTCAGGGGAAGAAAGCTTCACTCTTGGGCCATTTATGGTAAAAGGGTTTTCCATGTTGGCAATATAAAGATGCTGTTTGGTTTTGTCGGTGTCCCTATTTTCTTCCCAACCCGACCAAATGGCGTAAAGTTTACCCTGGTGTTCCAAGGGGGTAAGGTCTATGGCCCATTTTACATCATCGGGGTCTTCCACATCATCTCCGGTTTGCAGCATTCCCATATCCTCATAGGGGCCAAAGGGGTCATCAGAGGCTGACCTTAGTACCCCTGAACGTTGGTGAATAAATGGTCCACCAGGTTTTTTTCCTGCGGTGTAGTAGATATACCATCTCCCCTGAATGAAATGGATCTCTGGAGCCCATATATTGGCGCTGTTCCAAGATCCCTGTGGGGCATCCCATACTTTCATCCACTCCCCCGGATCTGTCAAAGTGCTGGATTGCGCTATGGCTATGCCCTTGCCTTCGGACTTGCAGAAAAAATAGGATTGTCCTTTTTGAAAAACCCACGGATCCGCACCTTTCCAAACAGGATTGGTAAATGTACAGTCCTGGGCATAAGTAGATAACTGTGGTAGTAAAAATAGCACATAGCCGAATAAAAGTAGCCGAAAATTTTTCATTTGGTTTTACTTATGATTACAATTTATAAGATCCCATCAAATCTACCATCTTTTTAGCAGTGAAAGGAAGCCCATTTATGATGCATACAAAGATAGTGGCTTTATAGTTGTTGTAGGGAAAACCTTCTAAAAAACGGGCCTTCTATTGCTTTCAGCGGAAATTTCCACAATTTGACGGGAACGGGAGATATCTTTTTGCTGGCATCTTTCAAATTGATGATGCACAAGTTGGCCATTACAAATGGCCTTTAAAGATTACGTTTTTCAAATATACTTCTGATAGAAGGGTGTAGTGGCATACTACACCCGGTCGGGGCCAATTCCGGGGGCAAAATATTTTTGGTGGACTAGGATGGCTTGCTGGTGGCTTTCGATCCGAGTAAAGATGAATTTCCTGAGTTCTTGGAAAAAAGCATTTCCCCATAAAAACAACCTATTAATTAGTTTTAACGAAAAAATTAATTACATTTAGCATTCACAAAGCACAGAAAAACATGCGGTTAGGTATGCTAATCATGGGAGTGATCCTGGCTGGGACTTCCTGTCAAAATGACCAAGGGTTGGAGAAGGAACTTCCTCAGATGGAATTGGTACTGGTGGACTCCTTGACCACGGATATTTTAAAGCCCTTGAACCTGATTGATTTTCATAAGGAAAAAGGACTTTACTTGATGTCCACCATGGGGTTGGAAGGTACTTACTATATCTTGGACAAAAAGGGTAATATCGTGGTGGAAAATTCACTTGCCGAAGGCCCAAACGGTTTTGGTATGGTTTTGCTTCGTGCCGGGTTTGTGGGGGATGATGTGGTCTTGGTCGGAATGGATCAGGTGCATGTTTATGACCTTGATTTGCAGAAGCAAAGAAGTTACCCCTTTGAACAGGAGCCCAGGTTTAAAGTGATTCATTTTGTAAGGGATTATCTATCGACATTTAATTTGGATGAGCAGGAATGGCCCATTGTAAACCTCAACGAAGCCATCCTACACCAATATCCCAGGGATTATTTCGATACTTTAAACATGGTACACCTCATCAACCCACAAAATGGGGAGGTCAAAAAAGGAGGAAAATTGGATCCCAGCAGCAGGTTTTCTCAGGACAGGTTCTATCCCTATCTTGATAAACCCTTACATTTCTCTGACGGGACTTCGAGTGTGGTCTCTGTCATTTTGGGAGCAGATAGCGTCCTGTATCAGTATGACCCCAATAGGGATTTTGAACTGGTCAACCGCATTACTGTGCCGAGGTTAACACCGGATGTGCTCAATTCTATTCCTATGGAGGAGGCAAGTAGGGAAAACCTTCAAAATAACCGGCCCTCCCTTGCCTTTAGTGGGAATTTTCACAATATGATGGGAACGGGAGATACCTTTTTGCTGGCCTATAGAACTGGTGGGGAAAAGGGGCTTTGGTCGGAACAGATGGACGAGGCTTCAAGGGACAAATTCAATGCCTCGGTGAGACGGTATTATATACCCATCAAAGAAGGGGAACTGGCCGGTAAACCTATGCTTTGGGAAAAGCCCGGTGAACTGGCCTTGGCTGTGGGAGAAAACCGGTTTATCCATTACCACCGGGATCAAGCCGAGCTTCACGAGTATGAAAAGGAGTACCAATGCTATTATATCTATGAATTGCGACGCAAAGGAGAATAAGAAAGTTTGTAGTAGGTTAGGTGGCATTCCTGACAAAAAGGACGATTTGGTTGTACATCTTTCAAATTGATGATGCGCAAGTTGGCCATTGCAAATGGCCCTTTAAAGATAACGTTTTTCAAGTATACTTCCGATAGAAGGGTGTAGTGGCATACTACACCCAGTCGGAGTTCTAGAAAGCAAATAGATAATATTGAGTTTTCATGTGTTTATATTTTCTTTTCAATGGCTACATAGCCTGCCCCGAACTTGTTTCGGGGGAATCTCGCTTTGATAATCATCCCAGTGTGTGACGTGCTCGTCATGCCCTGACTGCCGTCAGGACAGGCTCGATTTCATATTAATGAAAATCAATTCAAAAACAATATCTTTTGAACATCCTCCTGATTGACCTATCTTTGAGGATGAATTATAATTCGACACTACAATTTGTTTGAAGGCCCCAATTATCCCCAACCGCTTGATGAATCACTTTTGGACGAATGGCTGGAAAAAGGTCGTTCAGGCAGGGTGCCTTATGCCTACCTAGTAATTATCTGGGATGAACTGGAAGCCATCTATGCTCCTGATTATGTGGAACAGCGAAGCGAACTGCAAAAGTATCCCCGTTACGGTCAGGCCCCCGACCATCAACTCTTGGTAGCTGCCTTTGACCTGTATTCAGAGACAAGGGTGATTTGAAAGGTATAAATTACCTGCTGCCTAAATCATGTCATAAGCTAGAAATTTAAACCTATGGGTGCCATAATCAAAGGGTTCAAAAGGCTAAGCCATTATCGGAGTACTCTAAAGCCACCAATTACCACATGCGGAACAGCTACAATGGCAAAGAATATCTTTGCTGGCAATGATTGCGGAACTAACCTTCTTTTAAAATAACTTCATCCCACCAGAGTTGTTCCAATAATTGCTTCCATGGTAAAACTGAAATTTCCCCCCATTCTTCGCTCCAACGCAAGAATGCTAAATTATTAAAAAGCTCAACTAGTGCATAGCCTTTATTGGTTGGCTCATAAGGTTCCTCATTTTACCAGTTACCCAGACATGGGATCATGAAACACAGCGTTTTATTCGAATCTCCTATAAAACACTATTTGAGAAAGATCGAAATGAGCGTGGATTACCTATAGAAAGGGGAGCAGAGGTTTTCCTCACGGTTTTGGACAAGGACCTTAATATCATCAAAGAAACCTTTCTCGACCACTATCAAAAAATACCACCCCCTCACTTTTTCATCGATAACAAAATCTGGTTGTACGAAAATATAGAAGATGAATTAGGATTTGTAAGGATTAGCTTGGACTAGGCAGCATTAAAAGGCATAACCCACACTCATTCCGGCAAAGAGCGGCCAAAACCCATTGCTGTTGAACATAGGGGTAAGAGTGGCTTTCCACATCACACCACCGCCTACGGGGATTCTACGGTAACCAAAACTAAGCATGCCCATGGCATTTGGGGACCCATGGATGGGAAGACCGATTTCTGTCCTGTTTCGTTCGTAAATAGGTCCGCATCCGAATTCATCACATTGCCAAGTGACATACCTGGCCCGGAAGGCCATAAGAGTGGCACCTGCACCCACTTCGAAGAAATGTTTTTCCTTACCAAACAAGTGGTTAACAATCAAGGGCATGGTAAAAAAACCCATATTATCCCGGTAATAGCCACCAGCTCCTACCTGCATTCCCCAGCCATCCGTGTGGGTAGGGTCAAACCTGAAATCATAGCTAAAGGAATAAATCAAGCTGTTTCCGCCTAATTCAGTATATACCGCTCTGGATGGGACAGGGACTTCCTGTGCAGCCAATTGATGTAGCGAAAGCGTGGCCAATATGGCCAAAAAGAAGTATTTCATTTTTTTATTTGTTGGAGTTAAAAAGCATATCCCACACCCACTCCGGCAAAGAGGGGCCAGAAGCCGTTATGGTTGAAGATTGGGGTCAAATTTACCCTAAAGGTAACCCCTCCGTCCACAGGGATCTTTCGATATCCCATATTGAGGGTTCCCATCACTGCCGGGGTGCGTCCGGAGTCCAGGATAAAGTGGAAGTTTCTCCGGATAAACACATCGTCTTGCCAGATGTTTCTGTCCCTATAATACAAGAAAGTGCCACCTGCCCCCAGCTCAAAATAATGAGGGCCTTTGCCCCAAAGCTTATTGATCTGCACGGGAAGGGTAAGAAGGGCCTCCTTGTTATAGGTATCGTTTCTGGCCCAACCACCGGCACCTATACGCATACCCCAGGATTGAAGGTCCTCCTTGTCAAACCTAAAATCATAATTAAAGGAATAGGCCAAGCCGGCCCCGCCCAGTTCGGCATAGATGGAGTGGGAAGAAGGTGTTTGGGCTATGCCTGGAAAGGAGAAGGCCATACATAGCAAAAGAAAAAAGCCCAGCGTTTTCATGTTCGAACAATTTAGAAATTAAAACTTTTAACGTTTTCGTTGATAGTTTCGTGTAAGCTTAGCAGAAAAATTTCAATATAAATGGTTGTTTTCTTATTTGAATGAATGTTTATGTAATCACATTCACTTTTACCAGCTGCGACACACCTTGAGAACTGGATATCGGTACCACCAGGGATTGGCCACCGTCGATCCAGCTTAGGCTTGTACCTGAAATGAATGCACCTTCCTGAAAGAAGGTGACCTGATTGAGTTTGCCAGTAGAAATGTCAATCGTCCAAACTTGCCTGCTTCCCGACCTGTCGGATACAAAGGCCAGCAATTTTTCATCGAATGGCGAAAATGCAGGTGCCATATCATTCCAGCGGGACTCCACCATTGCCTTCTTTTGGACACCCTCTCCAAATTCCACACCATAGATTGTATACACAGACCTGTTTTCTACCGTACTCAGCCTATCCAAGGCCACCAAATTCCTGAAATTAGAGGCATCCAGACCAGTGAATAAAGGCAACCCCGCTCCATGTTCAGGTAATTGAAAAGAAGGCCAGAGAACTTCTGTGTCGCCACTGCTATCGGTTTTCCATAATCCCATTTCCCCTCTTTCTAGAGAGTCCGAAAGAAACAATACCTCATCATCATCTTTACCAAAACTTGGGAAATACTGCTGGTATTGACCTGTTATTACCAGTCTAAATGCCTTGGTCTCCACATTATAGGTTTCCAATTGAGAGGGGAAGTAGCCTTGGGCAATTTGACTTTTTCCGTCGGTGGTGCCGTACAGTATGCGTTGCCCATCCGCTGACCACTGCGGATGGTAGCTGTTCTGCTTAACCAATTCTGTTTGACCGGACACCAAGTCATGTAAGAAGAGGCTTAAGGTCATGAAATCTTGGCTGCCCTGAGCCCATCGGTAATTGGAGACAAAAGCAACCTTGTCCCCTGGACTGTTAATTTTCGGATTAAGGATAGGGTCCCAGTTGTCCAGCTCCATCAAGGTTTCATATGCCGGGATTGGGTTGGGCACGATCATGATCCGGTTTGAGGTGGTCATGTGTCCCGCCCGAAAGGTTTTCATGTTAAACTCATAAGGGACGCCATATTCCAGGTTATCGACCATAAATGACCGCTCCTCTTCTCCCAATTGGGCTAAGCGAACAAAATCATCAGCTCCTGGAAACTTCCAGTACACCTCATACCTGCTTCCATCCACGGTGTGGGGACACAACCACCCGGCACACAGTCTGTTAAATCCCCAGTTCAGCAGGACTTTTCCCTCTTCGGTAAGTTCTGCGACTAAATACGGTGCACCCAGCACAGCTCCCTCCGGAATAGGGTCATCCCATTCCCTTTCACAGCTTATGCATACAATGCCTAGAAGGACAAGAAGGTGGAATTTTTTCATATGATTATAATTTCTTTTCAGCGGTCATATGGAATCTCGCTTTGATAATCATCCCTCCGTGTGAGGTTCTCCTCATGCTCGATTTCATTGGATTTGTTTTACAAGTCAGTCATCTTTGGTTTAAGGTTGCTTGGGTTCGTCTTATGGTTATGTCTTATTTCAACCCTAGACGGTCAAACGTGATGGAGTGAGACAAAATTTGGCAAAAAATTAAAAATCAATTTGCCTATAGGTTTAAATTTCGTCTCGCAAAAAATAGTTTTTTGCTGTGTAAAACAACTTCTCGTTTAAAGATTGATTTTCAGGTTAAGGTTGAAGAGGTTAAAATTTAACACCTAAATTCATTATCTTTTGCATCCTACTGCTCCCAGAGCGGTCATTTTTTAGAAAAAAGAATCTGGATTGACTTCAAGGAATAAGTCAAATGGGGAAGTTGTTGCGTGCAAAAAGTTCTTAAAACCTAAAATATTGAATATAAGTATACTATATTTAGGGAAGGTACAGAAGCAAAAACTAATGGAAAGATTTGAAGAATTTGAACAACGTGTGAAACGTGCCCTGACAAACGTGGATGCAAAAATTTCCTACTTGCATGAGTCCACAGGTCATCTCAAGGATTCATTTGGGGAATTTCAAGAGGAAATCGGTGAATTCATGAATTATGTTGCTGGACACGTAGCCGATCACGAAAAGCGTCTATTACGTTTAGAGAAGCACATCGGTATTTAAAAAAATAGCGGACTCCACAAAGGGAGGGTATTTTTGAGGAATGAGGAATGATAACTAGGTTCCACCTTCTCACCCATCACCTATCACTTATCACCAGCAAATTAGGGTGGATTATGCTACCCCGAAAGCAGCACCGGAGCTTACCGGGGCAGCACCTCCATATGATTTTGAGACCTTGAAGTCATTCCGAGTTAAGGGCAACAAAAATGCCTTCAGGGAGACCTTTCTTGAAAATGGGCCTACCGATATGTCCGACCCCTCTTTTATCAAATCCTGTTTCCTCATATCCTAAAACCACTGGGAGCTTTCAGGGATTTTTTTTACTTTTCCGGCTGACCCAATTTAATCGCACCATGAAGCAATATTACCTGCCTTTAGTTTTTTTGATCTCCATCGCCTGTGAACCCGTACAAAAGGAAGAGCAATCTTCCCACAAAGTAGACCCCTACGACAACTTCACCGACTGGGCCATTTACAGGGGGGATAAAAAGGCCACTCAGTTTTCAGAAATGGCACAGGTCCATGCCGGAAACGTGCATAGGCTGGAGAAAGCCTGGGAATACCATACCGGGGACCCCAATAGCCCCTCCATGTATTCCAACCCCATTATGATCGACGGGTTGCTCTATTTCACCACTCCAAAGCTCGATGCGGTGGCCATTGATGCCAAAACTGGAAAAGAGGCATGGGTGTTTGACCCCACTCCCCATAATGATAATCAAAAGGTGTTCAGGGGAAGAAACAGGGGCGTGACCTATTGGGAGGGTGAGGCCGGAAAAAGGATATTTCACTTTGTGAACAACAGGGTCTTTGCCCTGGATGCAGGTACTGGCCGATTAATAGAAAGTTTTGGTGAAAACGGTTCCATAGATTTAAGAAAACACCTGCCCGTGGAGTCCGAAACAGCTTCCATTGAAGTGACCACTCCCGGGATCGTATTTGAGGATTTCCTGATCGTCACCAGTAGGGTGCCGGAGGAATACAATTCCACCCCAGGCGATATACGCGCTTTTGATGCGGTCAGCGGGGAGTTTCGATGGATCTTCCATACCATTCCCCATGAAGGGGAATATGGTTATGATACCTGGGAATGGGTAGAGGGCGAGCGCTATGGTGGGGCAAACCCCTGGGGAGGCTTTTCTTTGGACGAGGAGAGGGGTTGGGTGTTTTTTGCCACCGGCTCCCCGGCTAATGACTATTACGGGGGGTTCAGAAAGGGAATGAACCTGTTTGGGAATTGTGTGGTGGCATTGAACGCCCGAACAGGGGAGCGAATCTGGCATTACCAAACCGTACATCATGATATTTGGGATTATGACAACCCCCCAGCACCCATGTTGCTCACAATCAATAATAAGGGGGAAAAGCGGGATGTAGTGGTGCAGTTTACCAAAATGGGATTGACTTTTGTGCTGGACCGTGAATCCGGGGAGCCCGTTTTTCCCGTGGTGGAATTGCCCGTTCCGGCCTCTACCGTGCCGGGAGAGGAAGCCTGGCCCACCCAGCCCTTCCCCTTAAGGCCTCCCCCCTTGGTCAGGCTTTCCATGCATGAGGCGGACTTGTCACAGATCACCCCTGATACGCACAAGGAAGTACTGGAAACCTTCCGAAAGTATGAGTCAGGCTTTCTCTATACCCCGCCATCTACGGCCGGAATCATCACCACTCCCAGCCATCAAGGGGGAGTGGAGTGGGGTGGAGGGACGTACAACCCATACCTTAACGTCGTATATATCAATGCCAATGAGGCCCCTTCTATCAATACTTTGCATCTTTTTTATGATACTGATGGGGAAGAGGAGGAAGGGCCTTTGGCCAAAGGTGCCTTGGTGTACCAAAAGAACTGTACCTCCTGTCATGGAGCGGATAGGGAAGGCAATCCTCCCACTTATCCGGCATTAAAGGAAGTGTCCATGGAGGAAGCAGAAATCCGGGAATTATTGGCCACAGGAAAGGGTATTATGCCCGCTTTTCAGCAGCTTACCTGGAGGGAGGTAAATGACCTGATAGCCTTTTTACAGGCAGACAGCAGTGAGGTTCAAGCTAAAAGTGACAATGGCATACGACGGTATTCGGTGTCCAATCCCTTTTTCACGGACTCCCACGGTGCACCGGCCATTTCCCCACCTTGGGGTACCTTAAATGCCGTGGACCTTGTAGAGGGAGAAATCCTGTGGAAGGTGCCTTTGGGGGAATATCCTGAATTGGCAGCCAAGGGGATTACCGGGACGGGAGCCAAGAATTTTGGTGGGCCTGTCACCACGTCTGGCGGGATTGTCTTTATTTCCGGGACTCCGGATGAGATGATTCGGGCCTTCAGCAGCCATAATGGGGAGCTGTTGTGGGAGTACAAGCTGCCTGCGGCCGGGTATGCCACCCCCTCGGTGTATATGATTGATGGAAAACAATACATCGTAATTGCCGCAGGGGGAGGAGGTAAAAACGCCACTCCCTACGGAGATTCCATTGTGGCCTTTGCCCTTCCCGATGAAGAGGATGATTCTAGCTCCGAAAAGGGGGAATGGAAATCCCTATTTGATGGAAAAAGCCTGGATGGTTGGGTTCACCTGAACGGTTCGCACCGATTCAGGGTGGAAGATGGGGCCATTGTGGCCCGTACCGTACAAAACAGTGAGAA
This sequence comes from Pleomorphovibrio marinus, assembly GCF_003347495.1. Classification (GTDB taxonomy): domain Bacteria; phylum Bacteroidota; class Bacteroidia; order Cytophagales; family Cyclobacteriaceae; genus Pleomorphovibrio; species Pleomorphovibrio marinus. The sequence continues at coordinate 44,607 of NZ_QCXY01000004.1, read as the reverse complement.
CAGCTTTTTATGCACCAAGGAAGAGTTTGGCGATTTTGAGATGGAGCTGGAAGTAATGATAGACAGCGTGACCAACTCGGGCATACAAATCCGTTCCAAGGCCAAGCCCCTTACGCATGGGGAGGGCCACCATAACCGGGCGGGCAGGGTGTATGGCCCTCAGGTGGAAATGCAGCGGAACCACAAGCCCGGAACCCCCACCACGGGTTTGATCTATGGGGAGGCGTTAGGCACGGGTTGGTTGTCTTCGGAAGAGAAGATCCAAAACGGACATCATTACCTTCATGACGAAGGCTGGAACCATATGCGGATCCTTGCCGAGGGGCCCAGGATACGATCCTGGGTAAATGGCCAGGAGGTGGAAGATTTGGTTTTGGAAGAGGTGTATGAAACCCATTCCAAAGGTTTTATTGGCTTGCAAGCACATGGCATGGAAGACGGGCAGGAGTATGTGATGAAGTTCAGGAATATCCGGATTAAACCCTTGTGATTGGCAAAAAACTCTTGAGAACTTTTCTTGGACCTCGAGGGTTTTCAACGATAACAAAATAGGTATATCCGACCGATACCCAAACCAAAAAAGACCTTCGGGGTTCGGAAAAAAACCCCAAAGGTCAAGTTCACAAATCCTTTGAGGTCTTTAATTGGACCTCGAAGGTTTTCAACGATAACAAAATAGGTATATCCGACCGACACCCAAACCAAAAAAGACCTTCGGGGTTCGGAAAAAAACCCCAAAGGTCAAGTTCACAAATCCTTTGAGGTCTTTAATTGGACCTCGAGGGTTTTCAACGATAACAAAATAGGTATATCCGACCGACACCCAAACCAAAAAAGACCTTCGGGGTTCGGAAAAAAACCCCAAAGGTCAAATGCCCGAACCTTTGAGATCTTTTCTTGGACCTCGAGGGTTTTCCAACCTTGGAAAAGTAGATCAATAAATAAGGTTCAGTTTTCAGAAAAGACCTTTGGAGTTCGGAAATCCCCTAAGGTCACTTTCTCCCCTCCTTTTTTCACTACCCCCATCTAAATTGCAATCTTACTTATTGGAAGTATAGGTAGCTAGGTGGTATAAAACTATTCATTGAACCGATTGGAAATGCCAGTTGCTTTCCCATCATTCCCATATTTATAAAATCCCTCACCTGTCTTCACTCCCAAAAACCCTGCCTCCACCATATTGACCAATAGTGGACAGGGAGCGTATTTGGGTTGGCCAAAGCCCTCCTGCATTACCCTCATGATGGACAAGCATACATCTAGCCCTATAAAGTCTGCCAATTGTAAGGGACCCATGGGATGGGCCATGCCCAATTTCATTACCGTGTCTATTGCTTCTACCTTTGCCACCCCTTCATGAAGGGAATAGATGGCCTCATTGATCATTGGCATTAAAATGCGATTTGCCACAAAGCCTGGATAATCGTTTACCTCTACGGGTGTTTTGTCGATTTCCTTACTGAGTGTCATCACTTTTTCTGTGGTGGCATCGGAGGTAGCATATCCCCGGATCACCTCCACCAGCCGCATTACAGGTACCGGGTTCATAAAATGCATACCGATAACCTGCTCCGGTCTTTGGGTGGCAGCCGCAATTTTGGTGATGGAGATAGAAGAGGTATTGCTGGCAAGGATACAGGCCTTTGGTGCCAACTTATCCATTTGCCTAAAAATGTCCAATTTGAGGGATTGGTTCTCGCTAGCAGCTTCCACCACTAAGTCGGCACTGTGCACAGCCTCCCGGAGATCTGTAAAGGTTTTAAGGCGATGAAGGGTGGCGGTTTTGCTGGCTTTATCCATCAGCTCTTTTTTTATCTGTCTATCCAGGTTTTTCTCGATGGTGGCCAGGGCTTTTTCCAGCCTTTTTTCATCCACATCCAATAGACTTATTTCGTATCCGTGCTGGGCAAAGACATGTGCTATTCCATTGCCCATAGTGCCTGCTCCTATGACTGTTATTTTTTCCATTCGTACATCCATTTTTACAAATGTAGGTTTCCAATTCGGAAACTTGCCAAAGGAATGATGTGATTTTACCTTTTCTTTGATATATTTAAAGCATGCTTTTTTATAAACCAACCGTAAGACCACACTTGTAAAAAACCACTAACACCAACCTCTATGGAAAATAAAAAAGAGGGTTCGGGAGAACTCAAACGCACACTGGGACCCATTATGCTTTGGGGCCTCGGGGTGGGCTACGTGATTTCCGGCAATTACTTTGGATGGAACCTTGGGTTGGAGGCAGGGGGTACCCTAGGCCTTGCCATAGCCATAGGGTTTATCATCCTTATGTACATCACCTTTACCTTTAGCTATACAGAAATGGCTTGTGCCATCCCCCGTGCCGGTGGGGCTTTTGCCTATGCCGAAAGGGGATTGGGCAGGCACCTGGGATTCCTGACGGGGATGGCGCAAAACATAGAATTCATTTTTGCACCCCCCGCCATCGCTTCTGCGATTGGGGCCTATTTTGGGATATTTTTCCCAGCACTGGATCCCCTTCTTATCGGGATTGTGGCCTATTTTATCTTTACAGGGCTAAATATCCTGGGCTTGCAACTTGCAGCCTCCTTCGAGCTTTTTATCACGGTAATTGCTGTAGGGGGATTGTTGTTATTTGCAGGTACCACTCTGCCCGCATTCTCCTTTGAGCATCTGGAGCAAAATTCTCTCCCCAATGGTTATATGGGAGTGGTTGCTGCTATTCCTTTTGCTATTTGGTTTTTTCTGGCTATCGAAGGCGTAGCAAATGTGGCAGAAGAAACGATCAACCCTCAGAAAAACATCCTTATCGGATTTGGAACAGCCTTACTCACATTAATAGTGCTTTGTTTGCTGACTTTTACCGCCGCTGTTGGAGTGAGTGGGTGGGAGTCGGTGGTTTATTTACCCGGAAGCATGGAAGCATCCGATTCTCCCTTGCCATTGGCCATGGCCATGGTGGTAGGGGAGGGCACCGGCATGTATCAGTTACTGACCTTTATCGGACTTTTCGGTTTGGTAGCTTCCTTTAATGGGATCATCTTGGCAGCAGGGCGAACCACCTTCGAGTTTGGGAGGGTGGGTTATGCCCCCAAGGCATTTGGAAAAGTAAGTCGCAGGTTCAAAACCCCAACCAACGCACTTGTTTTCAATATGGGAATAGGTATTCTGGCTTTACTGACAGGAAAGACCGGCGAAATCATCACTGTCGCTGTGTTTGGCGCACTGGGCTTATATATTCTTTCCATGGTTTCCTTACTGGCATTAAGGAAGAAGGAGCCAGAACTGGAAAGACCGTTTAAAGTCCCCTTTTTTCCCTTGTTCCCCTGGATAGCCCTTGTGATAGCAATGGTTTCCCTAATTGCCCTCACCCTTTATAATTCCTTGTTGGCCTTGTTATTTTTTGGAATGATGGGGGGATCCTATTTGGTATTCCGTTTATTTATCTATCAAAACCTTCAACCTTTAGACAATGAAAAGTAAAGTAGAGATCAAAGCCTATCTCCAAAACAACGATTTCCATAAAGTCAAGCTGGCCATAGTGGACATTGATGGCGTATTGCGGGGCAAGGTGGTTTCACAGGAGAAATTTTTGTCTATCCTGGAAGGGGGTATGGGTTTCTGTGCGGTGGTGTTTGGCTGGGACATGGAGGATAAATCTTATGACAATGTGCAGGTTACGGGCTGGCATACCGGGTATCCGGATTTTGATGCCTATGTGGATCATGGTACTATGAGGAATATACCTTGGGAAAATGGATTGCCCTTTTTTTTGGCAGACTTCAGTGATAAGGAAGGGAATGGCCTGGAGGTATGCCCAAGAAGCCTTTTGAAAAGAATCAAAAAGCAGGCTGAGACTGCTGGTTTTCTCCCCCGGTTTGCGCAGGAGTTTGAGTGGTTCAACTTCGAGACCACTCCGGATGGGTTTCAGTCTGGCATATCTGGAAATTCAAAGCCAATGACTCCGGGCATGTTTGGGTATTCCATCCTGAGGTCTTCCCTAAAGTCCGGTTTTTTCAATGATTTGTTTGATTACTGTCAGCAGTTTGATGTTCCCTTGGAGGGCTTGCATACCGAAACGGGGCCAGGGGTCTATGAGGCTGCCATCAAGTACGGGGATGTGCTGGCTGCCGCTGACCGTGCCACCCTGTTTAAGACCTGCACCAAGGAAATCGCCTACAAACATGGGATTATGGCCACCTTTATGGCCAAGTGGTCCGACGATCTCCCGGGTAATGGAGGACATATCCATCAGAGTCTGTGGAGTAAGGAAGGAAAAGGCAACCTCTTTTACAAGGACGGGCAGTCCATCAGTGAAACGATGATGCAGTATATGGCCGGACAATTGTTTTGTCTTCCCTATATACTGCCCATGGTGGCTCCCACCATCAATAGCTATAAGCGGCTGGTGGAAGGGGCCTGGGCACCAACCACCTTGACCTGGGCCTATGATAACAGGACCACTGCCCTCAGGGTACTTCAAGGAAAGGAGAGTTCCACCAGGTTGGAGACCAGGGTGGTAGGATCTGACGTAAACCCTTATCTTGCCATGTCCGCCTGTCTGGCTTCAGGCTTATATGGAATCAAAAACAAGCTAAAGTTGGATCAGCCCGCGACGGTGGGTAACGGCTATAAGGATTTCAGCCACGGAATCTTGCCCAGCACCCTACAGGAAGCCACCACCCAAATGAAAACCTCTGGTCTAGCCAAGGAATTATTTGGAGAGGGTTTTGTGGATCATTTCTGTAATACTAGGGAATGGGAGTGCAGGGAATTCCAAGCCTCGGTGACCGATTGGGAAAGGAAGCGATATTTTGAAATCATATAATTACCAAACCAAAACACTTAACACTCATGTATAAACCCAGAAGAAATTTTATAAAAAAAGCGGGGACAATGGCTGCGGGGGCATTGTTCGCGCCTACCATTATTCCTGCCTCTGCCCTAGGTAAAAATGGGTTCGTGGCTCCCTCAGACCGTATCAATTTGGGTTTTATTGGAGCGGGAAACCAAGCCGGAAATGATGTCAGGGGATTTATCGATGACCCCAGGGTTCAAATCACGGCCATTTGTGATGTCAACGAGGAAAGCGATGGGTATTGGGATGGCAAGGTAGCAGGAAGGAAATTCATCATGAATATGGTGGACGAGCACTACAAGGAGAAGCACGGAAAGACTTACAAATCCAGCAAGGGGTTTACCGATTTCCGGGAGTTGCTGGACACGAAGTCCATAGATGCGGTGGAGGTGGTTACCCCCGATCACTGGCATGCCATTCCCGTAATGATGGCAGCAAAAAAGGGCAAGGACATATATTGCCAAAAACCACTTACCCTAACTGTTGAAGAGGGAAGGGACATGAGTAATGCAGTAAAAAAATATGGAGTTATCTTTCAGACCGGCAGTCAACAGCGTTCAGACAAGAATTTCAGGAGGGTTTGTGAGCTGGTAAGGAATGGCAGAATAGGGGATTTAAGAAATGTGCTTTGTGGCTTGCCCGGTGGCACACCCGATTTCGGTAAAACTGGCCATCTTCACGAACCACAGCCTGTTCCCAAGGGCTTTGATTATGACATGTGGCTTGGCCCTGCCCCTGAGGCACCCTACAGCCCTGCCCGTACCCATGTGAATTACCGTTGGTTGCTGGACTACTCCGGCGGAATGGTCACGGACTGGGGAGGGCACCATCCGGATATTGCCCAGTGGGGGATGGGCACAGATGGTACCGGGCCTGTCAAAATCCAAAATGCCAGAGCCAAATGGTCTGACCACCCCCTATGGGACACCGCGACTGAATTCTATTTTGAATGTGTATATGCGAATGGTGTCGTGCTCACTGTCTCCAATGAGGCAAGGCATGGTGTGACCTTCATAGGAAGCGAAGGTGAAGCATGGGCCAATAGGGGTAACTACGAGGTGACTCCAGAGAAAATTGACGAAACAGAGATCCAGTCCCAGGAAACGAATCTTTACAAAAGTGACAACCACTACCGGAATTTCATAGATTGCGTGCTGTCTAGGGAAGAGGCTATAGCCCCCTGCGAAGTGGGGCACAGGTCTATCACCATTTCGCACCTTGGTAATATCGCCATGATGCTTAATCAGGATCTGGAATGGGATCCGGAAAAGGAAAAATTCACCAATAGTTTTGCAGCTAATCAACTTTTGCATAGGAGAATGAGGGAACCTTGGGGGTCTTTGTACAGGGAACTCAAGGTATAGTGTTCCGGAGGGATATTTGCTGGTTCTTGTCTTAATTTCAGCTTCATTTCTGGAATGCAGGCTGAAAAATGTGGATATGCCTAAAAAGTTCTTTAAATTGCCTTTGCTCACTAATCCAAATAAAATTGATATGGATCAACTTTCAGAATTGGCCAAGATGATAGATCACTCCCTGCTTCATCCCACGATGACAGATGCAGAACTCAAGGATGGATGTGCCATTGCAAAAAAGTACAAGGTGGCCTCCGTTTGTATCAAGCCCTATGCAGTACCGGATGCTGTAAAATGGTTAAAGGGCTCAGGAGTGTTGGTAGGCACTGTGGTTGGATTTCCTCATGGAAATTCCTCCCTTACCATCAAGCTGGCAGAGACCCTGCAGGCATGTAAAGATGGGGCCAAGGAAATCGACATGGTGGTGAATATTGGAAAGGTGCTGGAGGAAGATTGGAAGTACGTAAGTAATGAGATCAAGGCTTTGGCCGAGACTACGAGCACTTTTGGTGCGGTATTGAAAGTTATTTTTGAGAACGACTATTTACCGGAGGACAAATTCAAAATCAAACTTTGTGAAATCTGTAATGAAGCCAAGGTAGGGTTTGTGAAAACCAGTACAGGCTATGGCTTTGTAAAGGGAAAGGACGGAAAATACAGCTATAAAGGAGCACTCCTAAAAGACCTTAAACTAATGCGTACCCATGCTAACCCATCCGTTGAAGTAAAGGCTGCTGGAGGGATCCGCACCTTGGATGACCTTCTAAAAGTGAAGAAAATAGGAGTGACAAGGGTAGGTGCTACCGCCACGGTGGCCATGTTGGAGGAAGCTAAAAATCGTTTTAGTACCCCAAAAGCCAAGGCCACCAAGAGTACCCCAAAAAGCACCTCAAAACCAAGTGCCTCCAAAAGCACACCGAAGCGGAGTACTCCCAAAAGTGCCCCTAAAGCAGGAACCTCTAAAAGTACTACAAAAGCTGGGAACTCTGAAAGTACCCGAAAACCAACTGCCACTGAAAACCAAAAACCGGAAGCAGACAAATAATCCAATGAAGGAACTCATAGCAGAAACCATTGAAAAACTGCAGGAAGCGGCTGAGGTGGTACCTAAAGCATTTGTGGGCTTTGACGGTTATGTAGATAAGATTCAACTTCCGGTGAAGAGTTTAGATGGGGAAGAAAGGGTTTTTTTCCCTGATATTTTTGATTTTTCCAAGCATTTGGCCAAGCATGCAGGAAAGAGCGGACAGGTGGAGCTTAAGACCAGGATTACAAAGGCAGGCGGCAATGCCCCAATCATGTCAGATGCCTTGTGGGCCTTGTCGGTAGATACCACTTGTATGGGTACCTTGGGAAAACCCAAGCTTCACCCTGTCTTTGAGGAATTGAACAAACGCTGCAAATTGGTGTCCCTGGGCCCTGAAGCGGTAAGCAACGCTTTTGAGTTCGGTGACGGCAAGATAATTTTTTCCGAGTTGGATGTGTTTGATGAGTTGGATTGGCAGTATATAAAGAAACAAAAACCCCTTTTGTCAGAGATTTCCAAAGCCCTTGATAACATGGATTTGTTGGCCTTTGTGGATTGGGTGAACCTTCCACACGCCACGGATATTTGGAGGGGAATAGCTACAGAACTGTTGCCCAAGGCAAAGGATAAAAAAAGGTACTTTTTCTTTGACCTGTGTGATCCGTCCAAAAAATCCAGTGCATCTGTACGGGAAATGCTTGAGGTCCTTTCGGAATACCAGGCTTATGGAACGGTAGTCCTCGGATTAAACGAAAATGAGACCATATTGATCTATGCAGCCCTGAAGGGCGAAGAGCCACATTCCGGGCAGTCCCTTATTACCACCTCCAAAATCCTCTTTTCGGAGATATCGGTGGATTTACTTTTGGTTCACCCCAATTCCTCTTCCATTCTGGTTAGGAAGGATAAAACAGTAGAGGTGCAGGGAAAACTCGTGGAAAAGCCCAAAGTACTTACCGGGGCAGGAGACAACTTTAATGCGGGGTTTATGACAAGTTGGATAAGGGGGTTGGGAGCAGAACATTCCTTGCTTGCGGGAATGGCTGCCTCAGGGCATTATATTACCACCGGCCATAGTGCCAGTATACCAGATGTAGTGACCTATCTCAAGAATTGGTAGTCCACCCCAATGGCAAAACCTTCAAGGCTCATTTTCCCGTCAGTATTGCCATCCTAATAGGTTCCAACAAAACAACTGAAACACCACCGAAATATTGACTAGCACCAGAATGAAATAGAAAATTTTGGTCCTTATAGATATGGCGGCGATTTCGAATATCTTCAAGCCATGTACTAACATAAGCAGGGTCAAAATTGTAAATAGGATAGGCAAAAAAAGTAATAACTTAAAGCTTGTGGGAATGGCCATGAGTAGGGCAAGGGGATCACTCAAAACAGAGGAAACTCCAATAATAAAGCATAAGTAAAGAAAGGCATTTGTCCAGGCTAGGGACTTGGAGGAAAAAGGCAAATAACGCCTATTGGGATCGCTAGGGTAAAACCTCCTTCTGGATAAAAACACCATGGGCCAAAAACACAAGATGAAGAAGCTTACCAATGTTGCGGTAACAAAGATAAAGAGATGCAGTTTTTCACCCTCGTACCAGGGTGTTTTTTCCATGACCATCATAGGTAGCAAATCGGCATACAGGAACTTCACCTTACCTTCGTCGTCCTTCCCGAAAGCGATTTTTTCTGAACTCCCTGATTTTCTGAACAAAAGGCTGTCCTCAGGCAGGTAAATAGATGTTCCTAATGGGCTGTCCACCCTGATAGAATTATCTACCCCTTTTTCAACTTTGTACCGCGCAAAGAGTGAAGTGATTTTAGTAAGATCCGATTTGGAATAGCGGTTGAGTTTATAATCCCCCTCCAGTTCGTCCAACAGCTTCTCGGTAAGTTTGATTTCGGAAATCTGAGGGTTCCTTTCGGGGAAAAATTTGTCCATAAACTGCTCATAGAATCCAAGATAGGTCAATGTTCCCTTGCTGCCGTTTAAAGAGAGAAATACCCCAATCTTCTCTTCCGGCACCAGCAACATCATGGAGTGAAACCAGAAGGTGTCCCCAAAATGACCATAGGCTCTAGTGTTGTTTCTGCTTAAATCCAAAAACCCATGTAGCATGGGGTTAATATTGGGGTGATGGGAAAACGCCGTCTTAATCATTTCCCTGAAGGTAGCGGAATCCAGTATAGTGCTCTCCTGAAATGTCCCTTCACCTAAGTACATTTTCATCCATTTGGCCATATCCGCCCCAGAACTGCTGGCTGCACCGGCGGGGTAAGCCCGTATAAATTCAAATTCCTTGGCCACAGGATTTGAGGTGCCGGAATATCCTTGGGAAAGGTAGGGAGTGAGTGGCTCGGGAACTGGCTGGCTAAGGGTACTAAAATTCATGCCTAGGGGATGTAATATATTTTCATCCACATAGGTTTCAAAGTCCAAGCCACTTACTTTTTCTACGATTAATGCCGCAAGGGCACTGCCATGGTTGGAATAGGATGCCTGGCTATTGGGAGGCCTTACCAAGGAAGGCATATCTTCCTCCAGCAGCTTTTCCAATGGTTCCATGCTACTTTCATCCTCACCCATTAAACCCAATATCCTTTCTTCAAAACCCGCAGTATGGGACATTAGGTTTCTTAAAGTAATCCTTTGGCCATTTTTCTTTTTAAGGGTAAAATCCCCAAGGTATTGGGTAATATCCGCATTCAGATCCAACTGCCCCTTTTCCTGGAGTTGCATAATGGAGGTCCAAATCAGAAGTTTGCTGATTGACCCTATCCTAAACATGGTGGTATCCGGGTTTACCTTGCTTTTCTCTTGCAGGTTAGCATATCCGTATCCTTTGGAAAAAAGGGTTTCGTTTCCTTTGACCACCACAAGTACTGCCCCGGGAATTTCATGTTCGGCCATTAATCCCTTGAGAAGGCCATCAGAAAACTCCTCAATAGAGAGAGGGGACTGCGTTTCTGTGTTCAGGGATCCCTCCTGAGGAAAGCCCGCTTGAAACAGGGAAATAAACAAAAACAAACTCGTGACTATTTTTCTCATAATACCTGGGTGAAGCATCCTAAAAATCTACCACTTTGGGCTTGAAATATAACCAAAAAATTAAATTATTGGGCTAACTTGCTGTTCAATTAAATCCAATGAACAGTTTCTTGCATGGTGAAAGTAAAATGTAGCACCTTTAAGCCTTTTATTGCCCTCTTTTACGGGGTATTTTTATGTTTGTTTCAATCTTGTACCTTTGACAATGAGGCACAAATTATCGTGGATAAAAGCATAGCGGCACATTGGGGTGAGGGTTGGGAAACTATAAAAATGGAGTTTGATTTCAGGGACATCCACTATACCCTACAGAGAGGGAAGGATGGCTACAGCAACTACAGCCGTGAATTTGAAGATTCCCTTTCTCGTAGTGTAAGGGACGTCCTGGTCAACGGGGAGTTCCAGCGTTATGTGCAAGGGAATGCTGTAGAGGTAACCAAAGACAAGGAGAGGGCATATAGCAATTCGGTTAATTCTGTCATGTATTTTAACCTATTGCCGGTGGTGCTTAACGACCAAGCAGTGAATAAGCAGTTAATTGGAGAGGTGGCTATCCATGACAAACCCTATTTTCTACTAAAGGTGACCTTCGACAAAGACGGGGGCGGAGACGATCATGATGATGTTTACCTCTACTGGATTGACAAAGAATCTTACCTGATCGATTACCTTGCTTATGAATTTCATGTTGATGGAGGAGGCAAAAGATTTAGGGAAGCCATAAATAGAAGGGAAATCGGGGGGGTACAATTCCAAGACTACAAAAACTTCAAGGCAGATGATGCAGAGGACATTTTCATTATTGACGATTTGTTTCAACAAGAAAAATTAGAGATACTGTCTGAAATTATAAATGAGAATGTTGACATCCAAATAAAATAAAAACCCTTACTTATTGATTTTTAATATTTTAACCTAAGAATTAACATTTTCTCTCCAATAAATTTTTATAGGTCTCAATATTGCATAATTTTACCTTAGGAGTTTAATTGTGCTTATTACATTTTTGATAACGTACATTAAACATTTCACCCGTTTCATGGTTTCATGTTGAATAAAACATGTATTTAATAAGGTAGGTTATGAAAATGAAGGAAAGAATCGCCAAAAATGGATTATCCTCGAATGGAAAGCTGACTAGTTCTAAGGAATTGCTCATCAAGGATGCCATATTTATCAGGGATAAGGGCTGTTTATCGAAAGTTAAATTTATGGATATCATTTACCTTAAGGGAGATGGTAATTACACCACGCTGGTGACTAGGAAGAAGTCTTATTCCCTCCGTAATATATTGAAGGAATTTGAGGAGTTGCTACCAAGTGACCTCTTTATTAGGATCCATAAATCTTACATCATCAATGTAAATGAAATTAACACGATTTCTCCCAAAGAAATAACAGTGCTGGAGGAAAAGGTACCGGTGGGCAGGACATATTATCAAAACCTCATCAATGGGATCCAAAAATTGGGAAGTAATGGTATAGATTGATAGCCATTACCTTATTTCCAGAGCAAACTACTATCACCGTAGCTTAAGAAACGATAGTTTTTTTCCAGAGCTGCGCTGTAAATTTTTTTCCATTTTTCACCGACGAACGCAGCAACCAATAGCATTAGTGTAGAAGAGGGTTGGTGAAAGTTTGTAATTAGGCCATCGACCATCTTGAAAGGATATCCCGGATAAATATAGATAGAGGTAGTTCCAAAAAGTACATCACTTCTATCCTCCTCCATTTTTTTGAGTACTGCCTCTATGGCTTTTTTGGGGTGGGGAAGTTCGTCAGGATCAAATAAGTAAGGATCATTCTTGTCTATGGCAAAGGGTTCCTGCTGGTTATTCAACAACTTAACACCATACCAGTAAAGACTTTCTAAAGACCTTAGGGAGGTGGTACCTACGGCAACAAGCTTGTCCCTTTCCCTGATTAAGTTTTCCAGGTTTTCCCTGCTAAAAACCATTTGCTCACTGTGCATGGGGTGATCCCTGGGATCTTCACTTTTTATGGGTTGAAAGGTCCCAGCACTCACATGTAGGGTAAGGTAGTCCAACCTTGTTTTCTGGGTCTGCAAGGTGTCCAGTACTTGCTTGGTAAAATGTAGTCCCGCAGTAGGAGCAGCCACAGCACCTTCGTTTTTGGAATATACTGTTTGGTAGCGGGGTTTATCCTCCGCCTCTGCTTTTCTGTTCAGATAAGGGGGTAGAGGCACTTCCCCAATCGCCTCAATTACCGAGGCAAAAGAAGTGTTTTCCGGTGTCCATTGGAGGTTTACCCACCGTTTTTCCCTATCTACTAGGCGGGCTTTTAACCGAATATTCCCTTGACCAAGGCTTAAGTCCAGGTTGAGGGTTTCAAGGTCCTTCCATTTTTTTTGGTTGCCTATCATGCATTCCCAGGTAGCCTCCCCATTTGCCTCCATTGCTAGCTGGATTAATGTAGAGGGAAGAACTGGCTTCAGCAGGAAAATTTCAATCAGGGCACCCGTTTCTCTTTTGAAATACAACCTCGCCGGAATCACCTTGGTGTTGTTAAATACCATCAGTGAATTTTCAGGTATATGGGCAGGGAGTTGGCGAAAAGTATAATGCCTAATATCCCCATTTTTATACCATAGGAGCTTTGACAGGTCTCTTTCTTCCAAAGGGAACTTTGCAATTCTTTCTTGTGGTAAATCGTAGTGAAAATCAGAGTTTTGAAAACGCTGCATATGCTTTTTATGTCATTTTTGCCTGTAAAGAACTGCCAAAAGCTTACTTTTGAGTAAACGAGTGCAAATATAAGGCGATTTCAACTCAATCCCATTTTCTCCAAAAGCAGATGAGTTCATCATTTACCTGTAAGGCCATTTTAAAACCTTACACCCTTCAGTTTAAGTTTGATGCCGGTACCTCCCGGGGGGTACTGAAATCCAAAGTTACCTTCCTCCTTCAGGTACGTTCTACTGCCTTTCAAAATCAATTTGGTTACGGAGAAGCAGGTCCCCTTACCGGGCTTAGCAGGGATGACCTGCCGGATTTTGAGGAAAGGGCAAAGAAGGCCCTTCAATATGTTGAAACCTTAACATTGCCAAAAGACCCCCAGAAGCTGTTAGATGTCCTGGGTAGTGAAATGGATTCCTCTCTACCAAGCTTAAGGTTTGCTATGGAAACCGCATTACTGGACTTGGTCCAGGGAGGGAACCAAGTGCTTTTTCCCTCTACATTTACCTCTTCCAAGCGTGCCATACCCATAAATGGTCTTGTGTGGATGGGGGAAATGCAGTTTATGCAGGATCAGATTGCACAAAAGCTGAGAGATGGCTACTCCTGTATAAAGATGAAAATTGGGGCATTGGATTTTGACCAGGAATGTAGGTTGTTGGAGATGGTGCGTAAAACCCACGGTGCCGAAAGGGTCATTCTAAGGGTGGATGCGAATGGAGCCTTTGACAGTGACACTGCCATGGAAAAGTTAAAGGCCCTCTCCAAGTTTAAGATACATAGCATTGAGCAGCCAGTACAGCCAGGCCAGTGGGACCTTATGGGAAAGTTGTGCAGGGAATCCCCTGTGCATGTGGCCTTGGACGAAGAACTCATAAACATTGCCGAAGTGGAAGGTAAGAAAAAACTGATGGACACCCTTCAACCGCCCTATATCATACTGAAACCCACCCTGCTTGGAGGACTGTCAAGCAGCAGGGAATGGATAGGGATGGCAGATAGTAAAGGAGTCGGCTGGTGGATTACCTCTGCCCTGGAAAGCAATATAGGCCTAAATGCCATAGCCCAATTTACAGCCACTACAGGCAATACCCTCCACCAGGGGCTTGGTACCGGGCAGCTTTATCACAACAATTTCAGATCACCTTTAAGCATAGCAAATGGGGAGCTGACTTTTCAAAGGGACAAGGGGTGGCAGGATTTGAAGGAGCTATTCTAATAATGATCACAGATGGGAAAGTAAAAGGACAACCATTTGGTTTTTTTACTGACCCTAACTTTTCCTAATTTTCGAGTCGGGCACCTTTGGTGAAATAAAATTTATTACATAGGTTAGGAATGGTAATATTTAATCGGAAGTCGATTAATTTCCTCAACATAAACCCAATATTATGCGTTTCCTACTCGCTTTTGCTTCGGTATTCCTCTTGATAGTTTCCACTTTATATGGTCAAGGCAACCTTTTATCCAAAAAATACACCCAGGAAGATTTAAATACCCATTTGGTCTTAGACAGATCCTGGCTGGATTATCCTGCATATAAGGACAGGGAAGGTTGGGAAGCTTCTATTTCGGAACCCTTGAGAATGGTTTATATAGAAACAGGTGAAGCTTATTTGGGGTTTGATTGGCCACAAGTAAAGGCCACTGATTACCTTGCGTTTGTAAGATCGGGTAGCAGGGTAATTATGCAAAACCCCTTTTCAGAAAAAAGAAAGGCATTTCAAGCCCTATTTATGGCAGAGCTGATGGAAGGAGAGGGGAGGTTTATCGATGACCTAGTCAACGGTATCTGGGATCTTTCAGAAATGACCTATTGGGGTTTGTCCGCACACCTCTATCTACAGGAAGCGGGTTTCGGAATTCCAGACGTGGAGGAACCCACTATAGATCTTAATGTGGGTCAAATTGCCGCGGAGTTGGCTTTAGCACATCATTTTTTCCATGAAAGTTTTGAAGAGATAAGCCCACTAATAAACCGGAGAATCAAAAAAGAAGTCCGTGAAAAGATGCTGGAGCCCTATTATGAACGGGACGATTTCTGGTGGATGGGACTAAATACCAGTAGACAAAGAATGAATAATTGGACCGTTTGGTGTAATTACAATGCCCTGATTACCATACTCTTGATGGAGGAAAACCCAAACAAGCGAAAGGAAGGGGTGTTTAAAACCATGGTTTCAGTGGATAGGTTTTTGGATGCCTATGAGGATGATGGTGGTTGCGATGAGGGGCCTTCTTATTGGAGTCATGCCGGGGGCAAACTCTACGATTACCTCAACCTTCTGGACAGGGCCACCCAAGGTAAGGTAGATGTGTATGGGGAAGAAAAAATTGCTAATATTGGAAGGTATATCTACCGGGCTTTTATTGCAGACCGATACTTCATCAATTTCGCAGATGCCTCAAACCGTGTTGCTACAAGGGCAGGGGAAATTTTCCGTTTTGGCAAAAAGATAGAAGACGATACTATGATGGGGTTTGGTGCCTATGTGGCTCGACAACAGGAATACGGAAGTAAACCCTTGACCGGAAAAATAGAGCTGGCCCTAGAAAATCTCCTCCACATGGAGGAACTCCTGGAGTATGAAGAGGAGGCCCCCTATTTGGGAAGTGTTTGGTTGCCTGATACAGGACTTGCAGCTGCAAGGGAAAAAGAGGGAAGTAAGGAAGGGTTTTACTTTGCAGCAAAGGGTGGCCACAATGCAGAAAGCCACAACCACAACGATGTGGGGACATTTATTTTATATATGGACGGAAAACCTGCGCTGGTAGATGCAGGGGTGGGGACCTATACAGCCCAAACCTTCAGTGACCGCAGGTACGAAATATGGACCATGCAGTCAGAATACCATAACCTTCCTGTGATCAATGGACTTGGCCAGAAAAACGGACTGCAGTATAGCGCAAAATCGGTGGATTTTGAGGAAAATAACAGGAGAAAGCGTTTTACAGTGGATATTTCAAATGCCTATCCTGATGAAGCAGGAGTAGACACTTGGTTGAGGACTTATTCCCTAAGGCCTGGAAAGGAATTTTTGATTGAAAATGACTTCCGACTTCAAAAAACCGAGGGGGAAACCCTTCAGCATTTTATAACGGCCTGTAAGGTAAGTAATGACGGTGAGGGAAGGTTGACCTTAACGGGAGATGGGTTTAAGTTGGAAATGCAATTTGATCCCAACCTGTTTGAGGTATCCACTAATCCTATTAAGATGGATGATGAGCGTCTGCAAACTGCTTGGCCAGATGGACTTGAAAGGATAGCCTTGGTGTATCGCTCTCCCAAGTCAAGGGGCAAAGATACCATCACCATCAAGAGGCTGGAGTAGATGATGGGAAATTAATTCAATACACCCGGCCTGCCTTTTCGGATATCAAACAGAAGGGCAACCGCCAAGACTGCATATTGGATAAACCGTAGTGCTGCAGAGGTTTCGACCTCAGGGACGCTATATGCCTCATAGGAAGTAAAAATCATCAAGGACCAAAGTACAAGGCTTCTATAATGGGTAAGTACAGAGATTCCCAAGGGAATAAGGATGTACCAGGGGTGCACCACCGTATGCAGCAAAAAATAGATCAAATAGCACCAGATAGCCTTTTGGAGAATATCCATGGGCAATACCCTCTGGAAAACGATCCAAAGAACCAGCAATGCAGTAAGTAGGGTTAAAATGGGGCTCAGGTAAACAATGGGATTGTAATCCATCCATTGCATGGCGACATCCCGCACCAGGAAGTATATGGATGCATTGAACTCGAATTTTCCGTGGTAGAGTTTTATACCTTCCCAAAACCCACCCCAATCAGCACCTAAGGGCAAAAACGCCAGCAACAGCACAGCCATGGTGCCCAGCAGTAACCATTTCCTGATTGTAGACTCGCTTTGAAAGTAAAGGAGGGGAGCCAATACTATGGGAGTCAATTTAATGCCAATCGCCATTCCATAGGCTAATCCAATCCTCTTACTTTTTTTGTGCCATAGCCAAAAAGTCAACAACAAAAAGAATAAGACCACCCCCTCGAAGTGAAGGTTTCCGGTGATTTCCAGTATCACCAAAGGGTTTAAGGCATAAAGTAAGACCCTGGAGGTCGGTTTTTTAAACTGTTTCGACAAAATATACAAAAGTAGTATCACGCCAACTTCGAAACCGAGTAGGATAAGCCTTACCACTAGGGTCGAAATCCAAAGGTTTTCCTGTCCAATGGCAGCAGCCATCCAGAAGATAAGCTGGTTTGGTGGGGGGTACACGGAAAAATAGTCAGGGCTGTTAAGTTGTTCGTACAGGCCTCTGTAAAATGTGGGGTCGCCAGATTGCAGGAGGGGGAGGGCTTCGGTGGGGGTATGGACAAAGGGATTCATCCCATTCAGCAGGAGGTGGCCATCCCAGATAAACCGGTAAATATCATCTGACAGCGCGGGAATTGCCAGCAGAAGTAGAAAGCGGAACAGCAGAGACAGGAGAATCAGCGTCCGGAATAGGGGCCGAAACTTCCCAAAGGAATCGTAAATCAACAAGTACAGCCCAAAAAGTAAGGCAAAGATAAAAAAGCCCAGCCCAAACTGGGTCCTGGGAATAAAATACCCCATCAAGATTATACCAAGGGCATAGAAAATAATCAGTGTCCCTAAATAAACCCTTTTATCCCTCATGGACTCAACTGTAATTCCCTGCGGTACCGGGTATCCGACTTCTTGTTTCGGTTCCAGTAGTCAATTTGCCGGATTGCCTTCCTTTCCCCTGTAGTGACCTCTTGGTTGCCGTCCTCATTTTCATGTATTTCCTCAAAGTAAATAATTTGATGAGGAAATGATTTTTCGAAGTGGACCTTTAGCGTTCTGTTATATTCCACGTAATCTACCTCCAGTTCGTCATAGGTGCTGTCCACCCTGTTGATACGGATCAGGGCTTTTTGGGGGGCAGGCTGGATATGGGAAAACCGTTGTTCCAATAATCCCGGGATCAGGTTTATCTCCCCTGTGGGAAGGTGCTCAGGGCCAAAGCGGATCAGGTTCCAGAGGTGGTCTTCTGCCATGGCAGTAATGCTGAATTCCTCATCTCCCTCTTCCTCAAAATAGGAAAACAACTTCACCTTGTACCGGTCTCCTCCGGAGAGATTCATCTGCGTAAATGATTGCCCGCACCATTCTTGGGAGGAGGCAGTGATTTTCATGGCAGAAGTGTTGGCATATACAGGTGAAAACACGGAAAGCATCATGTGGTAAGGATAGATACCGGTCTTAAACTCCTTCGTAAAATTCAACTTTAGCACCTTTTCGGCATCCCTGCCAGCTTGCTCAGGGTCGTCCAGTTTTACCTGCTTCTTTCTGGAAAAATCCTCTGTGACGAATATCATCACGGCCTCTCCCTCTCTTTCTTCGCCGTAGCGATATTGGAGCAGGTCAAATGTGCTGATTTCTGCCTGGCCCTGGTACCAGTAGTTATGCCACTCCTGGGTATCCATATTTTGCCTTTTGGGCCCGCTACAAGATAAAAAAAACAATAGAAGATAGAAGGGTAATAGGAAGGGACTTTTCATAACTAACCGTTTTTTAGCGAATGTAAGCATTAAAAAATGCAAAATAAAGGGGAATTGGGCCACATATTTTCTCCTGCAAATCATTTAGAATGATTTTTGCGTACATAATTACAGTAGCAATGATGCAATCCACTAACAATGAATGAAATCGAGCCTGCCTGGACGGCAGTCAGGCATGATGAAGATGAAACACGGAGGGATGCCCCCTGATAGCTACTGGATGGGGCAGGCTATGTGGCAAATAAAAAGAAAATATAAGCACATGAATTTAATAAAAAAATATAGCAGTTTGTTATGGGTAATACCATTAGTGGGGTTACTGGGAATGCTGCCCTTTTCGGATGAATTGGCGGAGAAAATAAGGGTGACCCTTAATGCATACCGGGTGAATTTGGCTCCTGAAAAAGTATATGTTCACCACGACAAGCCCCATTACCTTAGAGGGGAAATGATATGGCTGAAAGGCTATGTAGTGGAAAGCAGCAACCTTATCCCCACCAAAAAAAGTGGCGTCCTTTACGTGGATTTGTTGGATAATGCAGGCACCCATGTGAAAAGCCTTACCCTGCCCATCATGGACGGGGAGGCAGTGGGGGACATTTTACTGCCGGATGATCTGGATCCCGGGGTTTACCGGATTTCTGCATTTACCAACTGGATGAGGAATTTCGGGGAGGAGCATTTTTTCCAAAAAGAAATACTGGTCTTGGGTGAAGACAGGAGCTCAGAAGAACCTACCCTGGACGGGGAGGCCACAGTGGATCTTCAGTTTTTTCCCGAAGGAGGGGACTTGGTAGATGGGATTACCTCCAATGTGGCTTTCAAGGCCTTGGGCAATAATGGATATGGAGTGCCTGTGGAAGGTACTGTTTTTGATGCCAAAGGACAGAAAATTACGGATTTTAAGGATTTTCACTTGGGAATGGGTGCCTTTGAACTGACTCCTGAAGTGGGAAAAAGGTATTTTGCAAAAGTGAATTTCAAGGATGGCTCTACCCTGGATTATCCTTTACCACAGGTATTGGAAACCGGTTATGTGCTGGAAGTAGATGAGGTCGAAGACCCTGAGCAAATCCAAGTGCGGGTAAAAACCAATTCCTCATCTGAACAAAACCTGGTACTCACGGTAATTGCAGGGGATGATCTTAAACAAGCAGAGGAGGTACAGGCTAAACCAGATACTCCGGAAGTCTTTAACCTCCAGAAATCTGAATTTCCATCGGGAATCCTAAGGCTCAACCTGGGAACTGCAGAAGGGGAGCCCCTAGCGGAACGACTGGTGTTTATTAGGGAAAGCAAGCCCAATGCCCTAAAAGTGGGGTCGGATAAGGACAATTACGAAACTCGGGAAAAAGTGACCTTAGAGGTAGACTTTGACAAGGAGGAGGATGAGGATTTCAGGTTTTCCGTTTCCGTGACCGCTGATGAGTGGGTAGGCAGAAAGCAGAATGAGGAGAATATCATGACCTATTTGCTTTTAAGCTCAGACTTAAAAGGGCATATAGAACAGCCTGCCTACTATTTTGATAACCAGGATCCGGAAAGACAACGTGCCCTACGTTACCTGATGATGACCCAGGGCTGGAGTAAATACCAGTGGGAGGCCATTGCCGCACAAAAGTTACCCAACATCCAATATCCCAATGAGTACGATCTTAATATTTGGGGAGCCTTGAGAAAGCCCAATGGACAACCCATAGAAAAAGGGGAAGCCCTCTTGTTTTTAAAAGACCGTTTTCAAACCTTTATTACCACCCCCGTGGATGAGGAGGGAAGATTTAGGTTTAGGGGCTTTTACTTTAAGGATTCCATTGATGTGATGGTTCAAGGTACCGACGCGAGGGGCAGAACCAGCAATGTGGAAGTACATATGGCCTACCGGGATTTTTTCCCTTTTCAGCCTCAGCCTAAGGTTAGCCTTCCCGCGGAATTTGGCAAGATGGTACCCGAAGGATACGCACTTTCAGGACAGCAATATACCCAACCCTTTGACGCTGATGTAGGAGCCATGGAATTGGGAGAAATCCTATTGGAAGAAGTGGTGGTAGAAGGAAGGGCGGATATCCACGAACCTTTCCGTCTCCATAGGCAGGCAGATGTCACCTTGGAGAGGAGACAGCTTCCTGTGGCTCCATCGGGGAACATTATGGAAGCACTGCAAGGAAGGGTTGCTGGTCTTCAGGTCACCCAGTCCGGATTCAATGAATTCAGGGCCGTGATACGTGGACAAGGTACACCACTGTACCTTTTGGATGGTATGCCCATTGATGAGCGTACGGTTTCCAGCATCAATCAATTTGACATCGCCAGGGTAGAAGTTCTCAAAAGTCCCGGAAATATAGGAATCTACGGAGGTAGGGGAGGGGGAGGAGTAATTGCCCTCTTTACTGAAAGGGGAGCGGCTATACAGGAAGAACCCGAACCGGGAAAACACCTGGTCACCCACAAGGCCACTGGATATACCAAAACGAAGAGGTTTTATGCCCCAAAATATGAATCCCCTGAGTCTGATTATTATGACCTGCCGGATTTAAGGTCCACAGTATATTGGAACCCCAATATGATGGTGACCGATGAAGGCAAGGCCAGAATCACTTTTTATACCTCAGATGCAGTTGGGGATTATAAGGTGATCCTTGAAGGGGTAAGCAGCGAAGGTCGCCCCCAATATGCCAGCCACACCTTCAGCGTAAGCGGAGCACCAGAAATGATGGAGATGGGAAGTGCAGAATAAAAGTTCGCACCGAAAAGGAGCTGAAGCCTCCTTTTCGGTGCTTTTTTTAATTACAGGAGATATACAGGTTCTGGATGATGTCCCTGCTTAAGCGGATGAAAAAAATAGTCCCCCCTTTCTGGTATAAGTTCAAATGTCGCGGCAACCTTTCGAGAAAGGAATCCTAATTTTTCACCTTGAGGTAAATGGAATAATGAGCATCCTTTCCTGGACTGTAACCGAAGAGAGGTAAAACCCCAGTAGGATTAAAATGGCAATGATTTTAGAGTTGCAGTTGCAGGGAAGAATATGGATTGTCTTCGGATTTATTTTTCATCTGTTTATAATTTCTTTTAAGCGGTCATATAGCCTGCCCCGAACTCGTTTCGGGGGAATGCCCAGAATAATCATCCCCCTGTGTGAGAATTCTTTCTCATGGGCATTTCAGGTGGCTATTGGGCAAAACCCACAAATAAGCCCTCAACTTTGAAATTTTACAGGGCATTTGCGCCTAAACTACCTTGGAATATGCAGGAAGCCAGGTTTGGACAATCTTTATAGGTATTCAATAAAATGGACTTGGAATACCAGGGCTGGGCCTTACTTGCATTTGCCTGTTCTCCGCAATCGCTTACTTTCTAAATATAGCGGTAGCATCTCGCTTTTTTTACTTATATTTTGCCCTGAACACGGTGGGGCCTAAAAAGGAACCAAAAATAACAGTGCAATACTAACTACATGAACAATAAAGAACCACTTGCCTATATCCTTTTTTTATCCATAGTTGCCGCCATTGGCGGGTTTTTGTTTGGCTATGACACCGCCGTGATTTCGGGGACCATAGGCCAGGTGAGTGCCCAGTTCCAGCTTTCTGCCATGGAGCAGGGTTGGTATGTGGGGTGTGCCTTGATAGGCTCCATTTTGGGGGTCTCCATAGCTGGGGCCCTTTCGGATAGGTATGGCAGAAAACCTGTACTGATTCTTTCGGGGCTGTTGTTTTCCGCCTCGGCCATTGGCTGTGCATTTTCCCATAGCCTAACCGAATTGGTGGTGTTTCGCATCATTGGAGGCATGGGAATTGGTATGGTTTCCATTGTTTCTCCCATGTATATTTCTGAGGTGGCCTTACCCCAGTACAGGGGATCCTTGGTTTCCCTATACCAACTTGCCATCACCATAGGCTTTTTGGGTGCTTACCTGGTGAACTTTCAGTTACTGCATATTTCCAGGTCAGCTGGATTTTCTTCGGAGAGTGTTTGGGCCAAAATTTTTCAGGATGAGGTATGGAGGGCCATGCTGGGTATGGAATTTTTACCTGCTTTCCTGTTCTTCCTGGTCCTTTTGTTGATTCCTGAAAGCCCGCGCTGGCTGGTAATTCAGGGCAAAGTGGAAAAAGCGGAACTGGTGTTTACCCGTTTATACGGGTCCCTAGAGGCCGCAAGGAAAAAAATATCGGAAGTGGGGCGGGTATCCAGCACTGGAAAGGGCGTGCAATGGGAGCAATTAAAAAGCCCTCAGGTACTCCGACCCGTACTTATAGGGGTGGCCATAGCCATTTTGGGTCAATTTATGGGCGTAAATGCAGTACTATATTATGGCCCCAGTATTTTTGAGCAGAGCGGGCTTTCTGATGGAGATGCTCTTTTCTACCAGGTTATGGTAGGGGTGGTGAATGTGCTCACCACCATCCTTGCACTTATTATCATAGATAAGGTGGGCAGAAAGAAGCTGGTGTACTTTGGGGTAAGTGGGATGATCATCACCCTGCTGTTGATCAGTTTTTATTTTTATAAAGGGGAAGAGTTGGGTTTATCCTCCGTATTTCTACTGGTGCTGTTCTTGGCCTATATTTTCAGTACGGCTATTTCCATTTCTGCTGTTATCTTTGTTTTGCTTTCAGAAATGTACCCCAATTACATCCGGGGATTGGCTATGTCCATTGCCGGATTTTCCCTTTGGGTGGGTACCTATCTGGTTGGGCAGCTCACGCCGTGGTTTTTGGAAAACCTAAGCCCCACGGGCACCTTTTTGCTCTTTGCGTTTATGTGCCTGCCCTACATGTATATCATATGGAGGATGATACCCGAAACTGCGGGAATGAGCCTGGAGGCCATAGAGGCATATTGGATGAAAGACAGCAAAGAAAAAAGACCATTGGATCAATGAATAACAAGGAAAAAATGAAGGGGTTGGCAACAACCTATAAAAATGAGCTATTGGAAAGGGTAATGCCCTTTTGGACAGAAAACAGCCCTGATCATGAGTATGGAGGCTTTTTCACCTGTTTGGACAGAAAGGGAAAGGTCTATGATACCGATAAGTTTGTATGGCTTCAGGGGAGGCAGGTGTGGATGTATGCCACGCTTTACGATAAGGTGGACAAAAACCCCGTTTGGCTGGAATTGGCCTCCAAGGGTGCCGATTTCCTGCAAAAATTCGGTCATGATTCGGAAGGGAATTTTTATTTCTCCCTGGACCGGATGGGAAGACCCCTGGTTCAGCCCTACAATATCTTTTCCGACTGCTTTGCAGCCATGGCCTTCGGGGCACTTTATAAAGTGGATGCCCGGGGGGAATATGCTGAACTTGCCAAGAACACCTTCCAACGGATTTTAAAGAGAAAGTCGAACCCCAAGGGCAAATATGCCAAGGCCTATCCGGGTACCCGTCCCTTAAGGGACTTTGCGTTGCCCATGATTTTGAGTAACCTCACCCTGGAGCTGGAACATCTCTTGGGTCCGGAGATGGTGAAAGAGCTGGTGCCGGGGGTGATACATGAGGTGATGGAGGTCTTTCTCCAGCAGGATACCGGGATTATCCTGGAAAATGTTTATCCCGATGGATCCTTTTGCGATTCTTTTGAGGGAAGGCTTACCAGCCCCGGACATGCCTTGGAAGCCATGTGGTTTATGCTGGACCTTTCCCATAGGTTTGGGGATGAAAGCTTGGTGCAAAAGGCCGTTGAAACCGGATTGAAGACCCTGGAGTACGGCTGGGACAACACCTACGAGGGTATTTATTATTTTCTGGACTACAAAGGTCTCCCACCGGAAAAATTGGAATGGAACCAAAAACTATGGTGGGTGCATTTGGAGACCTTGGTGTTCTTGGCCAAGGCTTACCAATTTACCGGGGATGAACGTTGTGCCAGGTGGTTTGAAAAGGTGCATCAGTACACTTGGACCCATTTCAGGGACGAGGACTACCCGGAATGGTATGGCTACCTGGACAGGTATGGCAAAGTGCTGCTGCCCATCAAGGGGGGTAAATGGAAGGGCTGCTTTCATGTGCCTAGGGGATTGTACCAGGTTTGGAAGACGCTTGAGAGTATCGAATGATTTTTGGTTTTAGGAGTAAACGGTTAGAAGGCTATGTTTAAGGAGTTTGGGATAGTTTTGTGTAAGTTGAAGATGGCTTTAGTTTTCCTGCTGCTAATGGTGATAGGTGGGGGAGAAGCAGTGGCCAAAAGGAATAACAGCCCCATAAGGGGGGTATGGCTTACCAATGTGGCCAGTGATGTCCTGCACAGCAGGGATAATATTCGGAAGGCAGTGGCCCGTTGTCAGGCTAATGGTATTAATACCCTCTTTATGGTAACCTGGAATAAAGGGTACACCCAATATCCCAGTGAGGTGACTATGCAGTATTTTGGGGAGCATATAGACCCTAAATATAAAGGCAGGGATCCATTACAAGAGGTAATCGAAGAGGCTGAGGCAGTAGGGATTGCAGTGCATGCCTGGTTTGAATATGGGTTTGCTGCCTCTTACCACCAGGGGGAAGGGGGAAAAATCCTGGAGAAATTCCCCCATTGGGCGGCCAGGGATTACGAGGGTAACCTGCTGGACAAGAATGGCTTTCAGTGGTTGAACGCCTTCCATCCGGAGGTTCAGGATTTCATGATCCAATTGGTAATGGAGGTGGTGAGCAACTATGGGGTGGCGGGTGTACAAGGTGATGACAGGCTTCCCGCCCTGCCATCCACAGGGGGATACGATGATTATACCGTTTCCGTTTACCAAAAAGAGCATCGAGGCAATACTCCCCCTTCCGACCACCTGGATGAGGAATGGGTACAATGGAGGGCAGACAAACTCAGTGACTTTTGGAAGAAGCTATATGGGAAGGTGAAGCACAAAAAACCGCGGATGACGGTTTCTTCTTCTCCTTCGGTATATCCATGGAGCAAGGAGGAGTACCTTCAGGATTGGCCAAAGTGGATAAAAGAAGGATATGTGGACCTTGTAATACCCCAGGTTTACCGTTATGAAGAAGATGCATATATAGCAACCTTCTTGGAAAACCTAAATTGGGTACCAGAGGGCAAAAAACACCTTTTCGTTCCCGGGGTTCTGCTAAAGGTAGGGGACTACCTGGCCCCTAAGGAATTTCTGGAGACCAAGGTTGCACTGCATAGAGAAAATGGGGTTTTCGGAGAAGTCTTTTTCTTTTATGAAGGGCTTCCCCTTCAAGAGGGCTTTTTTGAGTCCTACGGCAAGGATTAATTAGGGGCAGAAAAAGGGTGGTTATTCCAAGCTTTGTCCCCAACCCAAAGGATTGCATACAATAAACAAAAATAGATATGAACAGGAGAAACTTTATGGAGAGGATTGCCTTGGGTGGGGTAATTACTGCATCAGGCCTCGGGATCCCGTACACCGCTTCCGGTACATCCGGTAAAGTATTGGTTAATGAAAATGGAAGGCTTTTCAAGGCGGATATAGTTATTGCGGGTGCTGGGCTCGGGGGATGTGCAGCAGCCTTTTCCGCTTTGCGGAATGGACTTAGTGTGATCATGACCGAAGAAACGGATTGGATAGGAGGACAGATTACCCAGCAGGGTGTTCCCCCAGACGAACACCAATGGATAGAAACCCATGGAGCCACATCCCTATATAGGGAATTCCGAAGAAAGGTTAGAGAATACTACAAAAACCACTATCCCCTTACGGAGGAGGCTGCTGAAAGGGAATTTCTGAACCCGGGAAACGGTACTGTTTCCGCACTCTGCCACGAACCAAAAGTAGCACTTCAGGTATTGGAAAGCATGTTTGCCCCCTATGAAAGTGCCCGACAGCTCCTACTCCTAAGGAACCATAAGGCATCTAAAGCTTCTGTACAGGGTAATAAGGTTAAATCACTGGAAATTAAATCATTACATACAGGTAACAAGATGTTACTTGAAGCACCTTATTTTGTGGATGCTACCGAACTGGGGGATTTGTTGCCGATGACTGGCACGGAATACCGGACCGGCACCGAGGCCAAGTCGGAAACGGGGGAATTGCATGCCACAGAAACCAACCGGCCGGAAAACAACCAGGCCTTTACGGTATGCTTCGCCATGGATTACTTGAAAGGGGAGGACTGGACTATTCCCAAACCGGAAGAATATGACTTCTGGAAGAACTTTGAACCGGACATGAACCCACCCTGGGCAGGGAAACTACTGGAGTTGAATTACTCCGATCCAAAGACCCTGCAGCCAAAAGAACTGGGTTTCCATCCCGAGGGGGTGTCCACTGGCAGTAAACTCAACCTTTGGAACTACAGGAGGATCATCCATAAAGAAAACTTTACCGATGGGTTTTATGAAGGGGACATCAGCATCGTGAACTGGCCCCAAAACGATTATTTCCTGGGAAATATCGTGGATGTAAGTGAGGAGGAAATCGCCAAACACGTGGAAAGGGGAAAACAACTCAGCCTGTCTATGCTGTATTGGCTGCAAACCGAGGCACCAAGGCCTGACGGGGGCAAGGGATGGAAGGGCCTTCGTCTGAGGAATGATGTCATGGGCACCGAGGACGGTCTGGCCAAATATCCCTACATACGGGAATCCAGGAGAATTAAGGCACTGTTCACCGTCTTGGAGGAGCATGTGGGTGCCCAGCAGAGGGCAGAGGTTTCTGGACTGAGTGGAGATGCACTTGTTTCCAAGAATTTCCACGATAGTGTGGGTATTGGGTATTACCATATAGACCTTCACCCCAGCAGCGGAGGGGACAATTATATCGACTTCGGGTCCCTTCCCTTTCAGATCCCCTTGGGTAGCCTAATCCCTGAGCGGATGGAAAATATCCTTGCTGCCAACAAGAATATCGGCACCACCCATATCACAAACGGTTGCTATAGACTGCACCCTGTGGAGTGGAGTATTGGGGAGGCAGTAGGAATGCTGGTTCCCTTTGCCCTGGAAAAAGGGGTTTCCCCTAAAACCGTGAGGGAAGACCCTGCACTCCTAAAGTCTTTTCAATCCTTTATTCAATCTCAAGGTATAGCCATCCAATGGCCCGAAAAATAGTCGTTATGCATAAAATAAACAGTTTAGTATTTTTTTTATTCCTATCCCTAATCCACCTTGCCTATTCCCAGGAGAGCAGCAGTAGAATTTTACTTATCCCCTTGGATGACAGGCCACCATGCTATCAATTTCCCAAGAAAATAGCGGAGATTTCAGATGCCGAGGTAGTCAGCCCCCCAGACGAATTGTTGGGTTGGTTTACCGATCCGGGGAAATCTGATGAGCTGCTGGAATGGATGCTGGAGCAGGACTATGGGGATATTGATGCTGTGGTAGTGGCTATGGATATGCTCACCTATGGAGGACTTGTAGCAGCAAGAGTGCATGGAGTAGAGGAGGCCAAAGCCATCCAAAGAATGGAGATCCTGGAACAAGTAAAGGCGCTTGCCCCTGATGTGCCCTTTTATTTCCAAAATGTAATCATGCGTTTGGCACCCACGGCGGATGGCAAAAACGAATCCTACCGGGTACAGCTTGCCGAATGGGCAGAAGTTTCTGTGCAAGATGGTGTGGATGCTGTAAAGCGTACCGAGGAGTTGAATGCCCTATTACCTAAAGAGGTTATTTCTGATTACCTAAAAACCAGAAAGAGGAACCTCCATGTAAACCTAAAAGCCATTGAGTTGGTAGAAAAGGGAGTAATAGATTATCTCATTCTTTCGCAGGATGACGCCATGCCTGAGGGGATTCACATTCAGGACAGGGAAAAATTGATTGAAGTAACCAAGCAAAAAGGTCTTGGGGAAAAAATTGCTGTGCAACCAGGTGCAGATGAAACGCTTATGCTGCTATTAGCAAGGGCAGTGAATGAAAGGCTGGGTGTAAAGCCAAAGGTATATCCGGTTTACTCTTCCAAAGAGATGAGTGATCAGATCATGGCATTCGAGGACAGGCCACTTAGGCAGACCGTAAGCCTGCATATAGCTGCCACCGGAGCGGATGAAGTCCAGGAAAGAAAGGAGGCAGACTTGTTGTATTTTGTGTTCAGTAGTAGGTTTGAGGAGAATGCAGCAGGTAAGTTTACCGAAAAGATAAGGGAAGCCATACAGCAAGGTCATAGGGTAATTGTAGCAGATATTGACCCCAAGGGTAACGTACAAGGTGGAGATGGGCCATTTACGGATGCTTTGATAAGTTCAGGCGTGTTGCCATTGCTTTATGGATATGCCTCCTGGAACACCACTGGCAATACCATCGGCACAGCTTTACCCCACGGTTTGGTCTATTACGCTGCTACAGAAAAGCTGCTGGATGATCGAGAAAGGAAAGAGAGAGTATTGATTGCCCAGCATTGGTTCACTTTTCACCGGGTAATGAACGATTATTATTACAATAACCTGACCCGAGATGTGGTAAATAAGGCATTTAACCAATACCAGCAAAGCAGTAGGATTCTCAGTGATGAGCAGCGTGCTGAAATGGAGGCCTTAGGCATGCGTGAAATGCAGCAGCATTTTTCCAGCCTTGCCGCTGAATACTTTTCCGCCCTAAACTATGAGCAGCAAAATAAGTTAAGGTGCTTGCCTCCATCCTCCTTGGAATTCCAGCTCCCCTGGAACAGGACCTTTGAGGCACATGTAGGATTTGAGTTAGATTGTGCATTGGAGTAGTTTCCTATTCCCTCCGCATAATGCAGTAAAGTTTAACCAATTCCGTGTTTTGGGATCATAAATGCTGTGCATCCATTAACCATGCATATCAATCCTTCATCTTTTCCCAATCCCAATCATTGTTGATTTGGGAGATGGCGTGATGGGCGGTGAGGTCGTATTGGCAGGGTACGATGGAAGCATAGTTGTTGGCAATGGCCCACTCGTCGTTGTCCTCTCCCTTGTCAAAATTCACAAAGTTGCCTGCCAGCCAAAAATATTTCCTTCCGTTTGGGTCGTACCTTTCCTCGAAGTCTTCCTGCCATTTGGCCCTGGCCTGTCTACAAATCTTGATGCCCTTCATGGCCTCGTTTCGCTTAGGGGGGAAGTTGACGTTTAGGGCCACGCCCTTGGGGATTCCATTTTCCAACACCTGCTGGGCAATTTTGTAAACGTATTCTTCAGTATGGGAAAAGTCGGCATTGGAGCTGTAATCACAGAGGCTGAAGCCTATGGAGGGGAAACCCTCTATCGCTCCTTCAATGGCCGCAGACATGGTTCCGGAGTAGAGCACCGATATGGAGGTGTTGCTGCCGTGGTTGATGCCACTTACCACTAGGTCGGGTTTACGATCTTTAAGCACATAATGCTTAGCCAGTTTCACACAATCTGCAGGGGTACCACTGGATTTGAAGGCTATTACATCTTTAAAAATATCTTCTTCATACAACCTAAGGGTATTTCCAATGGTGATAGCATGTCCCATTCCGGATTGGGGGCTGTCGGGAGCTACTACAAGTACCTCTCCCAACTCTTTCATGATATCTACTAAAACCCTGATCCCTCTGGAAGTGATGCCATCATCATTGGACACCAAAATAAGCGGTTTTGACATTTATGTATCTTGTTTAAGCTGGTTATAGTACGCGGTGATCCTTGTCAGATCTCCACGCCTATCGTGGGAAAGTCTGTTTTTGCGCATGTACAAGCGCACCTCGGAGGACTTGTCGTCCATGAGGTCAAAAAGTTCCCTTTTCTTTTGACTGTATTTTTGTATTTCTTGGTCTGCAAGGAAATAATATTCGAAAGCTAGCCTATTGAATCCCATCATTGGGGCTCCCCACATGGGACCCATGTGCATACCTCTCATGCCCATATGGTTCATTCCCCGGTTGTCCACAGTAATGAATTCCCGGCATAGCAGGGTCATTTCCTCCCCTTCCACCAACAACTCGAAGAAAATCGGAACCTTGTAATCAGAGTTCATGGCATAGGGAAGACTATAAAAAACCCTTACCCCTCCATAATATTCATCAAATATTTCGAAATGGTGTATAGATACCGCATTAAAGGTCTTAATGGTTTGATCCTGTACGTTTACCACGTTGTTTTCAAGATCATATTTTACCTTACCCTCAAAGACCTCACCGTTTTCCAGAAACACCTTGCCATTATGCCATACTTGAGAAGGGAACTCCTGAGCCTGAACACCTAACGACACAAATAAACTTACAATGAAGATATAGGTTAACTTTTTCATACCACAACTAAATTTGGTTTCTACTTACCTAGTACGCAAAAACCACTCCATATGTTGAAGCAAAGTAGGGGTATTTGGGGGAATAACCTAAATTTTCTTTAATCCTTTGGAAAGGATTTGATGGCCCATTTTGTCCCTTTTGGTGATAAGGTATCTCTCGTTGTGGGGGTTAAAATCGATTTCCAGAGGAACCGTATCCACTATTTCCAGGCCATACCCTAAAAGCCCTGCCCTTTTGGTGGGGTTGTTGGTGATTAGGTTAATTTTGGAGATGTTCAGGTCCCTAAGGATTTGGGCACCTATGCCATAGTCCCTTTTGTCCATGGGAAATCCCAAAGCTAGGTTGGCCTGCACGGTGTCCATCCCCTCTTCCTGAAGTTTATAAGCTTTTAGTTTGTTGATTAGACCTATGCCCCGGCCTTCCTGGTTCATATATACCACCACACCTTTTCCAGCCTTGTTTACCATTTCCATGGCACTGTGAAGTTGGGGGCCACAGTCACACCTGCAGCTGCCAAAGATATCCCCGGTGACACAAGAAGAATGTACCCTCACCATTACAGGCTCATCCTCCTCCCATTGCCCCTTGATCAAGGCCATATGGATTTCGTTGGTATTGGTCTGCTCATAGGCAATCAGGTCAAAATCCCCCCACTCGGTGGGCAAATTCACCCCTATCTCCCTTTTGATCAGGCTTTCGTTCCGGAGTCGGTAGGCGATAAGGTCTTTGATGGTGACCAGCTTCAGGTCAAACCTTTCTGCCACTTTCACCAAATCCGGAAGTCGGGCCATGGTGCCGTCCTCGTTCATGATTTCCACCAGCACTCCCGCAGGAGCCAACCCGGCTAGCCTTGCCAAGTCCACAGAAGCTTCCGTATGTCCAGCCCTCCTGAGCACTCCCCCGGCCTTGGCCTTCAGTGGAAAAATATGTCCCGGCTTTCCAAGTTCGGCAGGATCTATGTCAGGATCTACCAGAGCCCGAATCGTTTTAGACCTGTCACTGGCTGAGATGCCGGTGGTACAGCCATGCCCTACCAAATCCACGGATATGGTGAAGGGGGTCTCGAATACGGCGGTATTGGAACCCACCATCATTTCCAGGCCTAGTTCCTTGCACCTGTCCTCCACCAATGGCGCACAGATTAAACCCCTGCCGTGGGTAGCCATGAAGTTGATGATCTCTGGGGTGACCTTTTCTGCGGCGCAAATAAAATCCCCTTCGTTTTCCCTATCCTCATCATCTACGACTATTATTACCTTACCCGCCTTGATGTCTTCAATGGCTTCCTCTATGCTGTTCAACTTGAATTCTCCCATATATGTCAATGGATAAATATGTTGTTTTGGTTATATTCTATTTAAATTGTTCAATTTGAAATCACCATGCCCAATTGCTTGTCTATGGTCACCTGATAGGATTTAACTTCCATATACACCCGCTGCAGCTCCTGGATATCGGCATCTTCAGCCGACTTCATTTTCTCCATGGTTTCCTGAAGCATTTTGTGTACTACCCTTCTTTTAAGCCTTAGGACGCTGGAATATACTGTTTTTGCCAAGTCATCTGCCTCTTTGATAGTGAAAATCTGAAATCTTTTTTCCCATAACTCCGACAATTCATATTTATGACTAACCATATCTATGACAACTTGTTTGATTTCATTGTCATTTCCTTGTAGAAAATAATCGGTTCCGGGTAAAATACCTTTTTTCAATGCCTGCTTATAGTACTCAAACATTCTTTTGTACACGGGAGTTTCAAACTGCAGTTCGCCGGTTTCCTGCATTAAATACTCGCAGACGTGAAGCTCCTCGGAAATTTTTTCCCAGCCATAGGTAATCAGGATCCGAATGGTTTCCTTTTCCTGGAGCATCAGGATATTCCCGTAGTCGGTTTTAGGTTTTTCCACCGGAAGAAACTCCTCCTGAGGGGAAGGGGAATCCATGTGCTTTTCCTTCCAATCTTTACGGCGTTGTTGGGAAAGGAAATGTTTGTTTATCTCCGCATGAATAAGGTTCTCATCGATTTCCAATAACCGTGAGGCGTCCTTTACATACAGGTTTCTCACCATGGCGTCACCCACCTTGCCTATGCTATGTATTACCTGCCTAATGCCATCCGCCCGGGCGATGGGGTCTTCCCGGCTTTCTTCCCACATCAAGCCAATTTTAAAGCGGATGAAATCCTGGCTCTTCTCCTTCAAATAGGAGGCAAAGCGCTCCTTTCCCACTTTGCGGGAGTAACTGTCCGGGTCTTCTCCTTCGGGAAAAACCACCGCCTTGACAAAAAGCCCCCCCTCTAGCAGCATGTCTATACCCCTCAGGGAGGCCTTGATCCCGGCAGGATCTCCGTCATAGAGCACAGTCACGTTGTCGGTAAACCTCTTGATCAGCTTGATTTGGTTTTCGGTAAGCGAAGTCCCTGAGGAGGCCACCACGTTTGGTATGCCTGCCATGTGCAGGGAAATCACATCGGTGTATCCTTCCACCAAGAAGCAGAGGTCATGTTGCCGTATGGCCTGTTTGGCCTGATAGATCCCGTAAAGCACATCACTTTTGTGATACACCTCGGTTTCCGGGGAATTTATGTATTTAGGCTGCTTTTTGTCATTGGTGAGTATCCTAGCCCCAAAGGCAATGGCCTTGCCACTGAGATTATGGAAAGGAAATATCACCCTGCCCCTGAAGCGGTCGTACCACTTTTCCCCGTCTTTCTCGAGGATTAGGCCTGCCTTCATTAGGGTTTCTGTTTCAAATCCCGCTTTCTTTCCGGCAGTCAAAAGGCCATCCCAACTGTTTTGGGCATATCCCAGTTCAAACTTCTCTATGATTTCGGCATCGAAGCCCCTTTCCTTAAAATAGGAAAGGCCTATGGATCTGCCTTCCTCGCTCTTGAGGTTTTCCGCAAAATGGTTTTTGGCGTAGTTAAGGACTATGAGCAGGCTTTCCTTTTCATTGTACTGCTGTATTTCCTCCGGGGTGGAGGGAGCATTGCTCTCCTCAATTTCTATCCCGTATTTCTGTGCTAGGTGCTTGATGGCCTCGTTGAACCCCACACCTTCTATGTCCATGATAAACTGAATGGTATCCCCTGCCTTTCCGCAGCCGAAGCATTTGTAGATTTGTTTGGAAGGGGACACCGAGAAGGAAGGGGTCTTTTCCTGGTGAAAGGGACAGCATGCCCATAGGTTTTGGCCTTTCCTCTTCAAGGAAACGTAGTCGTTGACAACCTCTTCGATGTCAGCTCTTTCTCTTACCTTTTCTGTGGTTTGATTGCTGATTGCCATACCCTATACATACGATTTGAGGACAAAGATAAGGCTTATCCTATTAAATCGAGCATGAGGAGCACATCATACGGAGTATTAAAAATTGGCATTTACAGAAAGGAAATGACATTGGGTTTCTCGCAGCCTTACCCTGTGTTTTTTCAGGGGAGCGCAACGAATTCGCAACGGGCGCAGCTTGGTAGCCTTAAAAATTAGTACTTAATCAATAATTTTTAAGAATGGTGGGGATGATTTAGATTTCGAGATTCCACCTTAGGACGGAATAGGCAGGTGGACCCCTAAAAATCAATTATAAACAAATTAAAATATCCATTCCTCCCTTTGGCTCCTGAAACTATTAGGAGCTTGGGCAGGTTATCCCCATGAATTGATACAATTTAGACAATAACCATTAACTTTGTACTTTATTAGTACAAGGAAAGCTGGAATCGGAACAAGGAAGATGGAGGCTTTTAGCAAAGTAAATTTATGAGCATTACAGAAGATAAGGTATTTAAGGCACTTTCGCAGGTACAGGATCCTGACTTAAAAAAGGATCTGGTAAGCTTAGGGATGATTCAGGACGTAAAAGTGGATGGAAAAAAGATCGCCTTCAAGGTGGTGCTCACCACCCCGGCATGTCCCCTGAAGGAACTGATCAAAAGCGATTGCGAGGGAGCCCTGGAAAAGGCCTTTGGTGAGGGGTTGGAACTGGATATATTTATGACTTCCAACGTGACCACCACCAGGAACGATGCGCCCTTACTTCCCAAGGTAAAGAACATCATTGCCGTGGCCTCCGGAAAAGGAGGGGTTGGCAAATCCACCTGCGCTTCTAACCTGGCAGTTTCCCTGGCTCAAAAAGGTGCGAAAGTAGGCCTGATAGATGCCGATATCTTCGGGCCTTCGGTGCCTACCATGTTTAATGTGGAAGGGGAACAGCCCGCTGTGAAACAAGAAAACGGAAAAAACGTAATACTACCCATAGAGCAGTACGGAGTTAAGTTGATGTCCATTGGATTTCTTACCCCTGCGGACAGTGCGGTGGTGTGGAGGGGACCCATGGCGAGTTCTGCTTTAAAGCAGTTTATTGGAGATGTGGATTGGGGGGAACTGGATTACCTGATACTGGACTTGCCCCCTGGTACTTCCGACATCCACCTGACCATGGTGCAGACGGTACCTGTAACGGGGGCGGTGATTGTGACCACTCCCCAAAAAGTGGCTTTGGCAGACGCCACCAAGGCGCTGTCCATGTTTAAGCAGCCGCAAATAAATGTGCCAATCTTGGGTGTAGTGGAGAATATGTCCTATTTTACCCCCGAAGAGTTGCCGGATAACAGGTATTATCTTTTTGGACAGGATGGCGGCAAAACGCTTTCGGACAAACATAAGGTGCCCTTTTTGGGGGAAATACCCATTGTGCAAAGCATCAGGGAAAGTGGGGACAGCGGATATCCCGCTGTATTGAAGGATGGGCTTACTGCTGATGCCTTTGGGCTCTTGGCAGAAAATGTAGCCCGACAAATTGCCATCCGGAATGCGGAAAAGGCAAAAACAGAAGTGGTTCAGATGAAAGTTTAACAAAACGCCATGTTAAGTACATATAGAGATCAAATTGAAAATGCCTTGGATACTATCCGTCCCTATTTGGAAGCAGATGGGGGCAATGTGAAAGTCGTGGATCTTTCGGACGAAATGGTGCTAAGGCTGGAACTCACCGGAGCCTGCAGCTCTTGCCCCATGTCCACCATGACCCTAAAGGCAGGCGTAGAAGAGGCCATTAAAAAAGCCATCCCAGAAATATCAAAAGTGGAAGCTATAAATGTGGAAGTTGCCTGATTTTTTTGGGGTGCTTATAAGAAAAAATTTACCAGCATTGCGTATCCTATACTTCTCAGTGCTGGTATTTTTATGTATAGGTACCGGATCGGCCTGGAGTCAGGTCCATTTTGGTAAGACTTTTCAACACCAGCACAACGAACAATGTGGAGTGGCTGTGCTGGAGGAAATCCAGGAAAAAGCCCTAGGGGTCTATGGTAGCCGGGAATATTTTGAGTCCTGGATGAAAGAGAAAATTAAGGAGCAGAAAAGGGATGCGTCCTCCATGCGTACCCTACAGGATGGGCCCCCAAGACAGATCCCCGTGGTGGTGCACGTGATCCATACGGGCACCGACTTAGGGGTGGGAGCCAATATCCCCGAAGAACAGATCCTTTCCCAGATCCGAATATTAAACGAAGATTTCAATAGACTCAACGAGGACACAATATTGACCCCCAATGAGTTTAGGGACGTGGCCGCCAGTGCCAATATAGAATTCGTGCTTGCCAGAAGGGATCCGGATGGTATGCCCACCAATGGCATCAACAGGGTGCAAGGCAGCAGGCTCAGCTATAGGGCAAGTGATATTTCTTTAATCAGCTCCATTGCATTCTGGCCACCAGAAGACTACCTGAATATATGGGTATTGCCTTTGATTCGTGCAGAGCTGGGCTTTGCTACCTACCCCATTGCAGACCTACCCGGTTTAGATGCTTTCCCTCCCACTTCTAGAAACATAGATGGTGTAGGGGTGAATTTCCGTTATTTTGGGGTAGGGGGCAATGCTGACCCCGAATACAGGGGGAGGACGGCCGCCCATGAAATTGGCCATTTTTTGGGTTTACGCCATATTTGGGGGGATGGGGGTTGTGAAGCGAGCGATTTTGTGGACGACACCCCTAATCAAGATGGGGCAAACTTTGAGTGTTCCTTAACCCCCAGGTTTACCTGCGACTCCAGGGATATGGTGGAAAACTTCATGGATTACACTCAGGACCAATGTATGAACCTGTTTACCAGGGGGCAGGTGGAAAGGATGGATGTGGTGCTCGCCTCCAGTCCCAGAAGAAACTCGCTGCTTTCCAGCCCGGGATTGGTGGCACCCGATCTCTTTGATTTCGATCTTTCCATAGAAAAGGTAATAGGCCCCGACAATTTTATCTGCACCCCAGAGGTGGTACCCTCCATAGTGGTCATGAATGTGGGTACTGAAACCGTAACCCAGGCCGAAGTGGAAATCACCTTGAACGGAACGGTAATAGAACTACGGGAATTTAACCTAAATCTAGGGACCGGAGAAAAGGACACATTGAATTTCGATTTTCTTACCCTGCCGGAAGGGGAAAACACCTTTGAGGTGGAAATCCTGGAGGTAAATAACCAACCAGACCAGGACCCTTTCAACAGCTTTAGGAGAACCAGGCCTAATCTGGCTTCCAACATGACTTTGCCCTACAGGCTGGACATGGCAAGTGACCTGGGACAATGGGACATTCTAAACCCGGATCAGTCTATTACCTGGTCCAGCATCAGCATGGCCATAGATGGGGTATCCCAGCAGATGATGTACGTAAACGGATACGACTACCAGCAGCGGGGGGAACTAAATTACTTTATAAGTCCAAATATGGATCTGAGTCAGTTGGAGAACCCCCAGCTGACCTTCAACGTGGCTTACCGACCCTTTGACAATGAATTCTTTCAGGATAAGATGGTGGTGGCCGTTTCCACCGATTGTGGCAATACCTTTGACCTTACCGGACCCCTTTATGACAGGGAGGAAGTCACCCTTCAGACTCAGCCCCCATCCTCTTTAGAATTTTTTCCTAGTTCGGAGAGCCAGTTTAGACGGGAAGTGGTGAACTTGGCCCAATATGCAGGGCAGCCGAATGTAAGAATAGCCTTTATCGTGGTAAATGGCTGGGGAAACAACTTGTTTATTAAGGATGTGGAGGTTTTCCAGGAAGAAGTTTTCCGTTACGACTTTGAGATAGTGGAATTAGAGCAGCCTTTGCCCGTCACCTCGGGGCAGCAAGGAGATGAGGTGTTGCGGATCAGAAATACAGGCAACCTGCCCATTTCTTTCGGTTTCTTTATCGACCGCCTGCACAATAGGCGGGACATGGACACCCAGCTTTTCGATGACATCTCTATCCCTGTGGGTGAAAGTGTGAGTGTAGCCATGCCCTCGCTGCTTCGGAATGGAAGAAACCGGCTGGATTATCGCCTATACCAACCCAATTTTGACCAAAACCCGGGCACCGACGACGAAATCAGTAGGCGCTTTGTACAAAGTGAAGCCGAAGTAGTGGTTCCCTGGAGGAAGGATTTCGACCAAGAAAATGACCTGGGGCGGTGGACCGAAATAAATCCGGAGAGGGGGTTCCCTACCTGGAGGATCTTTTCGCTACAGGAAGACGGAGAGAATGTGGTTGGCCTTGAAAATTTCACCCCTGGTGATTCCCACTGGTTGTCCTCCCCGTTATTTGACCTTAGCGAGACGAATAGGGCCAGCTTGTTTTTTGACTTGGCTGCAGGAGGCTTTTCCCAGGCGAATCCGATCAGCTTAGAAGTCCTTGTCAGCAAGGACGGGGGAAGTTCGGGCACCGTGGTCTGGAGTAGGACCGGGGAGGAGATAAATACCGTTTCAGGCTCCGGCCTTCCCAACCCCAATACCGCAACAGATTATGAACGGGAATTCGTGAACCTAAATGAATTTACCGGGGAGGGTGCAGAACAGACCCGGGTGTACTTCAGGGTCTCGGAAGAAGGAGGCAGCGGGGCGGCATTGTATCTGGACAACGTGGAGCTGTTTTTGTCCGACAACCCAAATCCTGTTGACCCTGGGTTGGACAACACGGTTATCTATCCCAATCCCGCCGAGGATGTATTTAACATTGCATTCAACCTGAGTGAATATGAAAACGTGAGGATAGAGTTTATCAATATGAGCGGGCAGGTGGCCTATTCGGTGGATTTTGATTTTACGCTGAACCAAACCTACAGTTTTAGCAAAGCACTGCTAAATAGTGGTGTTTTTGTGGTCAAAATTACCGGTCAGTCCATTTCTGCCACCAAGCGTTTGATTATCCGGTAGTCCATATACCGTAATCCTGCTTTTAGCCGTTTACGGTTTTGCGAACATGGGTCAAGACTGAAAATATTTTATGTAGATTTGCAAGTAACTTATGCCTGTTAATAATGAATGAAATACTAGCGATTGCTAAAAAAATAGGAATACACCTTTTGGCTATGATAGGGATATTGTTGGTATTCCTAATGTTGTTTTTTTACATGTACCTACCCAAGTACACTAATCACGGGGAGTCGGTAAGCGTTCCGGACCTGGAGGGGTACCACTACGAGGAGCTGGAGGCCTTTTTGAAAGCCCGGGATTTGTTGCTGGAAATTACCCCGGATAGTGGGTATGTGGCGGAGGAAAAGCCCCTGCACGTGTTGAAGCAAAACCCCAGGCCCGGCACCAAGGTAAAGCAGAACCGAAAAATTTACGTGACCCTCAATGCCCAAAACGCCCCATTGATCAGTATGCCTAATTTGGTGAATGCTCCCCTGAAGAATGCACAGGAAATTCTGGCAAACCACGGCTTGGTAAGAGGGGACATCTCCTATGTACCGGATATTGGCATGAACGTGGTGCTGGAACAAAAATACCGAGGTAGGGATATCCGCGAGGGCTTTGAAATCCCCAAGGGCTCACAAATAGACCTGGTGGTGGGAGACGGGCTTGGCAACCAAAGGCTGGAAATGCCCAATCTCATCGGCATGGATGATATTGAGGCGGAATTCCTTATCCTGGGCTCAGGCCTGAGGATGGGCAACCTCAACTACGTAAAAACCGACACCGTACCCAAAGGCACGGTGATAAAACAGTTGCCCCCTTCTGGCATTGATGCCTCTACAGGCGAAAGGGTGGATATATGGGTGTCTGAACTGGAAGAAGATTTGGAACTTTAACGTATGTATAGAAGGAGAAATTGGGCCTTTTTGTGCTTGCTTTTGGCTGGGATACTGCCATGCTGGAAGGCAAGTGCCCAATTTCAACAACTTCCCACCCCGAAAAAATCACCCGATCACCAGGCTCTTTCCCTTCGCCTCCTGGAAGAGCGGCTAAGCCTGCCCTTTTGGGACGACTTTAGCAGCGGGGCCGTTCGCGAGGACCTCTGGGACAGCAGAGGGGTACTTGGCTCCATGACCTTGGGAAACAACCCTCCCTCCATAGGTGTATGCTACCTGGATGGGGTGGACCAAAGAGGGGAGGCCTATGCACGGGAACTGCTGGAAAATGGGGAAGGGGATCGCCTGACCTCCAAACCCATAGACCTTTCAGGGCTTTCCACAGCAGAGGCTGCTACCGTTTACCTCAGCTTCTTCTGGCAAGCCGCCGGCAAAGGGGAAATGCCGGATGACAACGATCAACTGGAACTGCATTTTTTAAATGAGCAGGGGGAATGGGAGTTGGTATGGCAGGTAATAGGTGGAGACGAGGGTGCTACCCAGGACTTTACCCAGGAAATCCTACAGGTTACCGAAGCCTTCCAACACGATCAGTTTCGCTTTAGGTTCCTGCATATAGGCAGGCTTTCAGGCCCTTTCGATACCTGGGTGCTGGACTATATCTACCTGAACAAGGGCAGGAGCGAAAGTGACCTTTTCTACGAGGACCGTACTCTTACCCAATTGCCCTCCAGCCCCTTTGGAAAGTATGGGGCCATTCCCCTTTTTGAACTTACCCAAAAGTCGGAAGAATACCTCAGCCCCCTTTCGGGACAGTTTAAGAACCTGAGTAACCGGTTTAGGGCCATGGAGTTTACCGTACAGTTCAGGAACCTTCAGACAGGGGCAGTGATCCAAAACATCAACGTAAACACGCCCCTCAGTCCTGTTCCTCAGGCCGGGGAGCGCAGGGGCTTTACCAGCTTTACCCTGCAGGAGGACATTGACTGGCAGGAGGAGGAGCCCTTCGACCTGGAGGCACTTATGTACCTAAGTACCGGGGACAGGTTTAAGGTGGAAAGCATTAGTGGCAGGGACACGGTGTTTAACACCAGCATGGATTACAAAGTCAATGATACGGTACGGTATATTTTGCCCGTCAGGGATTACCTGGCCTATGACAACGGATCGGTGGACTATTCCGCAGGCATCAACCAACGAGCAGGGATGTTGGCCCTCAGGTACGAGATTGGCACTCCGGTATTTATTAAGGGCATCAGCATCAATTTCACCAATTTTATGCAGCGGGGCAGATCCGTAGAGCTGATGGTATGGGACAGCCTGGGTCAGGAGCCCCTATACAAGCGGGAGGTGCTTATTCCCGAGCTGGAGGATCTCGGGGAGTTTGCCTATTTCCCCCTGGGCTCCAACATACAGGTGTCGGGCACCTTCTATGTAGGCTTTACCCAGTTCACCAACGACTTTGTGTATGTGGGCCTGGACAAGTCCTCGGACTCAGGGGAGCAGGTGTTTTACAACGTTTCCGGTGCCTGGCAACAAAACGAAACCGTGAGCGGCAACCTCATGATAAGGCCTCACCTTTCCTTGGGGGAGGTAGTGGATGAAGAAGAGGAGGAGCCGGAAGAGGAGGTAAGGGCCTATCCCAACCCCGTGGTAGAAAGGCTGTACCTGGAATCCGGGAGTGACCTGGATGAGCTAGCGGTTTATGATTTTCAGGGCAGGCAGGTTCCCGCAAGGATAGAAAACTTCGAAAAAGGCAAGATTATTCATTTTGAGGACAGGCAAAAAGGCATATATTTGATTCGTTTTAGACAAAAAGACAAAATCAAGTCAGTAAGAATACTAGTGAAATAAACAAAAGATGGAAGATATTACCGTAAACGAGCTTAAGGAAAGACTGGAAAACAAGGAAAAGTTTGTCTTTATAGACGTCAGGGAAGAGTACGAATACGAGGACGACAACCTGGAAGCCTGGAACATCCCCTTGGCCGATATCCCCGAGAAGCTCAGCGAGCTGGAGGCCCATAAGGAGGAGGAGATAGTAGTCCACTGCCGTTCCGGCGCCCGCAGCGGCAACGCCAAGAAGTTCTTGGAAAGCAAGGGCTTCACCAAAGTCCGCAACGTGCTCGGAGGCATTGTAGCCTACCGAGAGCTTGAGGAGGAGTGATTGTGACGAAGGGACTTGGTGACTTGGTGACGAAGAGACTTAGAGACGAGGGGACTTAGGGACTTAGAGACTTGTTTACAGGCGAAAGGTTGGTTTCGCTTCGGAAGGTTTTTGTCACTAAGGACACAAAGGAGGCACAAAGGACGCGAAGGTTTTTTGGTAATTTTTAAGACCGGGAGACTTAGGGACTTGTTTTCAGGCGAAAGGTTGGTTTTCGCTTCGGAAGGTTTTTGTCACTAAGAACACAAAGGAGGCACAGAGGGCGCGAAGGTTCTTTATGTGGAACGTTGTTGCTCGCTCCGAAAAAGTTTTTTTTCACAGAAGGTCAGGGACGAGGGCCGAAATAGTGCAAGTCACTAAAAACACCCCGTTTCTCGAAATTTGCAATTTCGAGAACAGATAAAGCGGATTTGTAATCCGCAGGCTGCAGGTCTTCGAAAAAATAGTTTGGATTTGAGAGCCTATACTTTTCTAGAGGAATGCTTCAGACTTTGTTCTGGGGGATTACCAATCCCGAATGACGGTACAGCGTCTTCTTAAAATCAATCTCTTCCGAAGCGAAAACAACCATTCTCAACCTCTCCCCCTCCTGTTTTAGGAGGGGGAAAAAGGGGGTGGTGGAAACAAGGCGGAGGCAATGATCAACCTTTCGAAGCCTACCATTTTTCACCCACCATCCCTCATCCTGAAACAAGGTTAGGCTTATCAAAATATATTCCTCCCAGCTAGGAAGAGCTGTGGAGTTGAACCACTCCGTGGTTCTGGGTTTGGGGGTGGTGTCCCAATTCCCCGGGTTTCTCCCGGCGTTATTATTGTTGGACCCTTTCAGGGTCTTGGGACGAAACAGGGAACACAAGTGCTGGTATGGAAACGGCCGTCACTGTAAAGGAAAACGGCAAAAGACAATAACCTTTCCTAGGTTCACTCCATTGGGTGACACCTGACACAGTCTCCAACAGGTTCAAAGAAACCCGGAGGGTTTCAACCCCATTAGCCCCGTGCGTTAGCTCGGGGATCTGGAGGACCAACGACGATTCCCCAACCCCGGACGGGGTTGAACTCCGCGAACAAGGAATCGGATGGGTATTCCATTCAATAAAACTATCCAATTCACCTAAAAGACTCCGTTTCTTAGAGGCAGAGAGACTTGGTGATTTGTTTTTGTGCGAATGGGTGGTTTGGTTTACCCAGGTGTTTCCCCTCCTAAAACAGGAGGGGGCGAGCGAGAGGTTGTTTTTGTCCTCTGGAGTGCGTATATCCCCAATATATTTTGTTCATGTCGTTTCACAGGCCAGGAAATGGAAAAAACCCATTCTCCTATACGCAATCAAGCTCCCTCTCCCTGGAGTTGCAAATCCTGTAGAACGAAGTGGTTACGGGAGGAGAGGGTTGGGGTGAGGGCACAAGGACCCGGAATCGCGACCCAAGCCAATTTCGAAGCGAAACCATTTTTCCCACGAGAACCCGTCCCCTCAGTTACCCCTCTCTAAGTCTCCTAAAGGGAGAGGACAAATACGTTGGAAGGTCTGGCAATGGGGTTGTCTTTGTACACATGTCTTAGATAAAAAAGACCATTATAATTGAAAGAAATGAACGTTACGTGTTCAGCAATATTCATTTGTCCTGTTAATCCGTTATATTAGTGAATCCAGTCAATTAGAACGGACTTGTTAGCTAGTTAGCAAGAAAATCAACCAAAGGATGGAAACATTGATTTTGAGTAACGCTTCCGATGAAGACATTAAGCTTCTTTTAGCCATTGCGAAAAAAATGGGCATTGATTTGAGGGTCGCCGATAAGCAAGGATTAGTTATGTCTCAAGCCGAGCGGCTGAATAAATCCGTGCAGGCAAATAGTATTTCACTTTCAGAAATTGTCGAATCTTGCAGCTCAGTGAGAAAAGCCCGGTATGAGAAAAGGAAAAAAGATAATCCTTGACACTAATATCTGGGTAAGCTACATTGTCGGCAGAAAATTGGATGCAATTGCAAAACTCATCTTCGATCATAATTTGATTGTATTTTCCTGCACGGAACTAGAAGAAGAATTGGGGGATGTGTTGGCGAGGGATAAATTTAAAAATCTCCTTTATTCTGAGCCGGGTCATTATCTGGACTTTGTTCAAAATTTGACTACTTCAATAACAATTTCCGGCAATTATCAGGGATGCCCAGATGCAAAGGACAATTTCCTGTTTGACCTAGCCATTCAGTCACAAGCCGAATTAGTTGTCACAGGAGACAAACTACTGCTGGATTTCGAAGTCCAAAACATAAAAGTAATATCTTTCAAAGATTTCAGAGAACTTTTTGGGGATTGACCTATTTTGGCAGGTGTAAACATAAATTCCCAAAGAACCCCGATCCCGAAAGTGCACACTAGCTCCCCTCTCCCTCAAGTTGAAAATCCCGTAGAACGAAGTGGTTAGGGGAGGAGAGTGCTGGGGTGAGGGAAACAAACCGGAATCGCGGGCCAAAACATTTTGGGAAGGAACCAAAACCATGTTCATCCCAACGAGCCGGTGCATTGGAGCTATTGAAAGGTTTGACCACTTTCGTGGTCGTTTGGGGGAGGCAGGGAGCAGCTGCCGGTTGGAGTTTCCCCCACACCCCAAAAAATCCCCGTTGTTCGGTCACAACAATCCCCCGAATTTTTTATATTTAACAGATGGAACCCACCCCGCGCAACATCAACCCCTTTACC
>NZ_QCXY01000039.1 GCF_003347495.1 Pleomorphovibrio marinus | reverse complement strand
ACCGTTGTGCGTAATGCTATGAAGACGACAGTAACCATATTGACAATTTTAATTTTGACCGGAATTACGGACAAAATATTTGCTTGCTCTTGTGTTGGACAACGGACAGTTCAAGAAGAAGTAAAACACGCAGACGCTGTTCTCGTTGGGACAATTGTGAGTAAAGATTTAGTTA
Source organism: Pleomorphovibrio marinus (assembly GCF_003347495.1). Classification (GTDB taxonomy): domain Bacteria; phylum Bacteroidota; class Bacteroidia; order Cytophagales; family Cyclobacteriaceae; genus Pleomorphovibrio; species Pleomorphovibrio marinus. The sequence goes on along the minus strand of NZ_QCXY01000039.1, from coordinate 854 downwards.
CTCTTTCCGACTCAACACTTTTACATTTTTTTCAGAATGACACGACATTCAAGAATAACCGTTTTGCAAATATGACTATAGCAAAATATGGCTTTTTCGTTCACGACATTTATAAAGGAAAAATTTCAACAGACACGATAGTTATTTATACGGGCATTGGTGGTGGAGATTGTGGAATAAGATTTAAAATTGGTGAGAAATATATTATTTATGGAGAGAATAATACTTACTTCGGACAGGTAAACAATGACTTCAAATTTCCAAAAGAAAAAAACGCTTATTGGACTTATAGTTGTTTAAGGACAATGTCATATTACCAAGACGAGATTACGGAAATCGAAAAATTTGCAAAAAGAAAACAACTTAACAAAGACGAAGTAATTTTCGCTGACCCTGACAGCCCACCAACATTTAAAGACGGTGGAGATATTGGAATGAAAAAATTCATTCAAGACAACTTGCGTTACCCAAAGACAGGTGAATGTATAACAGGAAAAGTTTTTGTAGAATTTACGGTAGACACGGTTGGAAATGTGAAAGAAGTTGGAATTAAAAGGGGAATTTCACCTTCAGCAGACGAAGAAGCAATTAAAGTTGTTAAACTAATGAGGTTTAACCCAGGGACGAGAAATGGACAACCTATTGAAATGAAAATGATAATCCCAATTAGTTTTACAATAGAACACAAAGACTAATTATGACGAAGGAGAAATAAGCACATACGCACAACAGCACCTACCCAAAAGTGGCGGTTCAGTGGTTAAATCAAGCTTTGTGCTTCTTTCAAAGTTTGTGCTTGGTTGACAGTGAAGTGCTTCGAAATCGCCACCTTCGGGTAGCTGCAAAACGTTATA
>NZ_QCXY01000038.1 GCF_003347495.1 Pleomorphovibrio marinus | reverse complement strand
GCCTGTCCCGAACTCGTTTCGGGATGGTCGGTCAGGTTGTACTGGTACCGGTGCTGACCCTCCGTAAGCACACGCCCCCAGCCATGGCGGATCTCGGTGAGTTCGTTGCCCTCAAACACCAGGTCTCCCACGTACCGACGTACCCTGGTGTCCTCACCGGGCACCAGGTACTGGGCGATCAGCAGGTTGCCAGAAGGGCCGTAAAAGTACCTGAGCTCGCGGTCGTCCGACAGGTTGACCTCCTCCGGTAGGTCAAGCAGGTTGTAGCTCACCCCTGTGATCCCCTTGTTCAGGTCTATGGTCAAGAAACCGTTGGCGTTGTAGGCATAGTCGTTCCCGGAGGTGTTCCCGTCCTGGATGCCATCGTCCTTGTGGGAGGAGGGGGCGTTGTCGGTCATGGACAGCAGCTGGTTGCCCTCGTAGGCATAGGACAACTGGTCGATGCGGGCCGCCGATCCGGACTTTTCCCTGTACCTGTTCAGGGTCTTTTCCGTGTCCCCAGCAAAGGACAGCTTGTAGGTGCTGCGTGTTGTACCTCCGATGGGGTGTAGAGGATACACACCCGGTAGGGGGGTTACTAATCCCGCACAGCGTTACTCTTTTTTCAAAATAGTATTCTTAACCCAACCCCGTCCCTACCACTAGCCAGGTGAATGTGTACTTGTCGCATACTACTCCCCCGCAAACCCTCATTATACAGGACTACGGCTGCCTTAGACCGTTTTGAATAGGCTGTGACCATGGGTATGCAGCTCAGGACGATTCCCCCTCCTATTCCTGCCAAAAGCCAGTTGGGATCGCCTCCCCCCAAGGCTGCACCCAATGGCCAGCCTATCATACCCCCTCCAATAAAACCCATGACCTGCGCCACATCGTAATTTACTTTGGCGGTACGCATTTCCTCATAAGCCCCCGGGCTGTCACGCATGATATCAAGCATCATCCTGGGCTGCAGTCTATTCCCCTCGTAAAAGAACCGTGAATTCCGGGACTCGATCTCCTGCGCCTGAGCAAAAGTTTTACATGCCACCAAT
>NZ_QCXY01000037.1 GCF_003347495.1 Pleomorphovibrio marinus | reverse complement strand
AAATAACCGCGGGCCAAAGCCCGTGGATATTGTACGACATAACCTTCCCCCAACCCCGAAGCGGGTTGAACAAAAACCCTGTGGGGGAATGGTCGTCTTGGGTGGTTTTACGCCATCCTGTTTTATCCGTGTCCTCGGGTTGAGCCCACGGTTATTGCTGTATTGGCCCCCCAGGCCTGGGGGTCGCGCGTGAGATATTATTGTGTAAATCTACTGTAGACCCAAGCCCGAAGGGCTGAAACAACAATAACCGCGGGCCAAAGCCCGTGGATATTGTATGGCAAAACCTCTCCCCAACCCCGAAGCGGGTTGAACAAAAACCCGGGGGATGGCCGTCTTGGGTGGTTTGATGAACCCTCTGGACCTGGGGTTGCATCTGCACAAAAGCATCATTGTGCTATTTTTTTACTTGTGCTCACAAAGGTGGACTACCAACAATAAAAGAAATTTCGTATTTTCATATCCCACACTAATCCCTCTATACCAATGAGCTATAAACAAATACTCTACCACTCCGTTATCGGAACCAAGTACAGGGAATTCACCATTCCGGAAAAGCACTGTGAAGAACTCTATAGGTATATATCCGGCATCGTAAAGAAGAAAAACTGCGTCCTGTACCAGATTAACGGCTGCGGTGACCACCTCCATCTTTTGACAGATTTACACCCTACCGTTTCTCTAGCGGATTTCCTTAAAGAAGTGAAAGTAGGCAGCAGTAAATGGATGAAGCAACACGACAATTTTCCCCAATGGAAATCATGGGGTGATGGATATGGGGCATTTACCTGTTCTTATCATGACAAAGACATGATTACCAATTATATCAAAAGACAGAAAGAACACCACAAAAAGGAAACATTTTTGGAAGAATACAAACGTTTGCTGGAAGAGAACGGCATTGAGTTCGATGAACGATATTTGTTGGGCTAGCAACCCTTTGGTTCTAGGATTCAACCCCTACGGGGTTGGTGGCAGAGGTGGGGTGTCATTTCGTGTCCATGTCCACGGGTTGCACCCGCGGTTATTGCTGTGTCGGCCCTTCAGGCCTGGGGGTTGCGTGTGGGAAATATTGTGCACATCTATTTGTTGACCAAAGCCCGAAG
>NZ_QCXY01000036.1 GCF_003347495.1 Pleomorphovibrio marinus | reverse complement strand
ATGACTTTTCATCTTAACCGCTTGATATAATCCTTCATCGCCAGTCTGACCAGTTCATCCCAGTGTTCTTGTTTGACAGCGGCTAATGGTGGTACGGCCAAAATTTCTTCTCTCGAGTCGGCCCATACTTGGTCGGATTTATACACAAAAAGACGGCTGTAGATAACTTGGTCATCCCTTAGGACATAAACGAAAAAATTGAGCCAAGTAATAAAAGACCAACCACTGCTTCCTGACACACCTCCTGATGAGATAAATCCTGTAAAGGAAAATCTATTGTAGGCATACACTAATGGCACCAACACAGCCACTCCTTGGGTGTCTCCCGCTAGTTCTTTTATGTAGTTACTTTCAATTCTTCCAAAGGTGAAAGCCGGTTTTACATAAAGTGCACTATCGATTAGATTTTCACCACCAACAAATTTCAAGGAATCCATATCCAAACTTTTAAAAACTTCAAAAATAACTTGACTCAGACTATCCTTATCTATGGGAAAAGGTTCATTGTCCGCCGTAAGTAGTCGTTCCTGCCTCGAATTAAAAATTGCATAATTCCTTATAAGTAGCTGTTTTTCTTGGTAGGACTTCAGAGTCACACTCTTTGCCCTACCACTTCTAAAAAAAATATCAGTTTTTCCGCATCCACAAAGGAGGCATATCGCAAGAAGATTCAGAATTACCATGTACCTGCCCATCAACCTACCCTCCTAATGAATACAACCAACTGTATGACCAAGATTTGATCCCAAAAGAAGCAGCTTTATTTCGCCGATAATCCCCATACTTCACATTTTGCATCTTGGTCTTGAAATAATAATTGGCCTTATATTCTGCTAAGTAGCTTATTGTACTTTTTATGAACCTTTCGCCGAAATCTAAACCTAAAAATCTAGAGGATTCTTTCCCCATAATCCCCTCCTGCAGACTTGCACCGATACCGCCCATCATAAAGGCCGCGCCGTGGATGGCCAGGGGCTTTTTGAAAAACGCCTGTTCCTTGTCGTAGGCAAAGTTGCCCGCCACGTTTAGCAGGCCGTATTTGGTGAAGGTCTCCACACCGGATTTCCCGGCAAGGCTCCATTTATATTTAATGGATTCGCTAAAGCTCAGCCCCGCGTAACTGGAGAGCCCCCCGCCCACAAAAGACTGGGCCGCCT
>NZ_QCXY01000035.1 GCF_003347495.1 Pleomorphovibrio marinus | reverse complement strand
CTGACTTTTCATCTTAACCGCTTGATATAATCCTCCATCGCCAGTCTGACCAGTTCATCCCAGTGTTCTTGTTTGACAGCCGCAAGAGGGGGAACAGCTAAAATTTCTTCCCTAGAATCGGCCCATACTTGGTCGGATTTATATCGGATATGGCGAGAATAAACAATTTCATCTTCTTTAATCACAAATACAAATAAGCTAAGGTAGGTTATAAAATACCAACCTTTACTACTAAAATTACCAACTCCAGAAAATGAAGTGACAAATGAATATTGATTATGGGCATAGATGATTGGGATCAATTTTACATTACCAATAATAGAATCAGCTAAAGTCCTAATATATGTATCATCAATATGTCCAATTCTTACTGCTTGCTGCCGATATAAGGAACTATCAATTAAATTTTTACTCAAATTGATATCAATGAGATTAAAATCAATTTTGTAAATCGATTTCTTAAAAACCATTAATAAACTATCTTTATTAACAAATAAAGGTTTTTTATTTGGGGTTAATAAAACTTCATTAATTGAATTGTACAACCCGTAATTTCTCACAACCAATGTATCGGTAGTAGTGTAAGATTTTTTAGTAACCCATTTTCCTCTACTTTTTTTATGGAATACGTTATTTGGGGCACAACCTAAAAAAAGAAGTGAAATAAGGAGTAATGGAAGAATAAATAAATTTCTCATGCCTTACTTTGTTAGAATGAGTACAACCAACTATAAGCGAAAGATTTCATTCCATAAGAAGCCGCTTTACTTTTTCGATAGTCCCCAAATTTGACTTGCCGCATTTTGGTTTTAAAGTAATAATTTGTAGAGTATTCAGCAAAATAAGCTAGAGAACTTTGTCCAAGCCTTTGAGCAAAGGGTCTAAAAATAGAATCTCCAAAATCACCACCCATAATCCCTTCCTGCAAGCTTGCGCCTATACCGCCCATCATAAAGGCCGCGCCGTGGATGGCCAGGGGCTTTTTGAAAAACGCCTGTTCCTTGTCGTAGGCAAAGTTGCCCGCCACGTTTAGCAGGCCGTATTTGGTGAAGGTCTCCATACCGGATTTCCCGGCCAAGCTCCATTTATATTTAATGGATTCGCTAAAGCTCAGCCCCGCATAACTGGAGAGACCCCCGCCCACAAAAGACTGGGCCGCAC
>NZ_QCXY01000034.1 GCF_003347495.1 Pleomorphovibrio marinus | reverse complement strand
ACCCTGATCCTGTCACTCCCTTCTTCCCCAAAACCAAGGAGCCTCCAACGGGTGCCAATCAGCGAAATGCTGTCTTGTTCAGCAAGTTCCCCGATATCCGATAAGGATAAATAATTTTCATCCGTCTCTCCCATTTCCTGACAAGCCCCAATAAATGTCATTTTACCGATGAGTAGCATTAAACAGCTAAGCCTACACAATCTTGAACTTACCTTTTCCATCATTTTTATCCATTTTATCTGAGGGTTCATAATTGGAATCCATTAACTCCTACCTTAATCCCCATACGTAATAAAGAAAGATAATGCTACAATAAATAAAAAAAATTTAATTAAACAAATTTTAGTTTGAATTTATTGGATAAACCATGGGGTCAAAAATTAAGACCATAAATATAAAATAATATCAATTCGATCCTCTCCCCCTCCAGTTTTAGGAGGGGGACGCAAGGGGGTGGTCAAGACAGGGTGGAGTTAGCGATTAATTTTCCGTAGTCAGGAGCTTTTTCCTTAAGCAGCCTGCCCGAAACGGGGATGGGAATGTCCAAATAGGCTCCCACCGGCGATGGGGTTCCGTTGAGTTGAACCCCTCCCGGGGTTCTGAGGGCGTGGTGTTTCCAGGCCCCGGGTGACAACCCGGGGCTAATGGGGTTGGACCACTGCCGTGGTCTTTGTGACCTCCCAAAGCGTTATATCCTCCACCAATTGGAGATTTGTTCAGTCCCTTAGGGACTGGATTTATTCAACAGACAACAATTCTACCCACATCCGGTACCTAACGGCACCAAAGTCAAAGTACTTATGATTGTCCTGCTTGCTAAACCATTTTTCTAACGAAGTCAAAACCATTTCGTGCAGGATTTTGGTTGGGATAGAAATTGAAATCAGTGCTGATAGGAAGACATTTGTGTAGATTATGAGTTTTTAAGTCATTGCAATAATTCTCATAAGCGTTAGTTTCTGCCGTAAATTCTTCGATAAGTTTGGTGGCCTGAACTATATCAGACAAAAACTTCTTCTCTCTTTCCGTCATAGATCAGGATTTTGGATTGATCGATGTTGGCTCTTAAATATGGGTTTTTGAGTGAGGATTCGGTAAGTAAATCTACCTTCCTTCCAAAAAAAAGTTCAAGTTTATCCCATAAATCAATTAGCGTCTCCCCACGGACCATTGGGTCAATTGCATCCACCTCTACCAAAAGATCAATATCGCTTTTGGTTTCGTCAAACGCCTGGTTGGTAGAAGAACCAAAAGCATAAAGAAACGTAACTTTGTGATTTTTGCACAGGCCTAAAAATTCCTCCGTCCTTGATTTTATTTCCTCTTTAACCCTCATAGTAGCAAATATAATAAAACACGAATACGAATGGGAGGAATTAGACTTGAATATATTCCTTTGCCTTACTAGTGCCGGAT
>NZ_QCXY01000032.1 GCF_003347495.1 Pleomorphovibrio marinus | reverse complement strand
TCAATGCTATTAAGTTAAGGGGAGATGGGTATAAAAATGGCCGGAAATCCTTTTGAAAACCGGCCTGCTCCAATTATCTTGGAGGTATAAACGATATAATGATATGAATATAAACAACCCTACGGAGTTATCTTGCGGAACTCCGAAAAAAAATCTTTGATTTTGTACATTCCAAAGAAAATATTTTAAAATATAGGAAATCCGAAAAAGATTTCACGAGAAGTTCCCCACTTTCATTTCCCGTTGTGGCCAGCACGGTGCTGCATCTCTTTAAGGAATCTGTCGAATACAACCTTTTAAACTTCCTGCCCGATATAGGGAGCGGGCCGGTTTCGGCAAGTGCCTTCAGCCAGGCCAGGTACAAGGTAAAGGGTGATTTTTTCAGGGACCTCCACGAGATGGTCTCGGAGTGGGCGGGTTCAAGGGGCCCCACGCCAACGTGGAAGGGTTACGCTCTCTATGCCGGCGACGGGAGCACAGAGAACCTCCCCCCGACCAAGGCAATCAAGGAGCATTTCGGGGTGGAGTCAACCACCAAATACGGGGTGGACAGGTGCCTGGCCAAGATTTTCATGGTGTATTCGGTACTTGACAAGTTTGTCCACGACGCCGAGCTGCACCTCAGGAGAAGGGGGGAAAAAACCATGCTGACCGACTCCCTTGACCGTATGCCGCTAAAGGAAGGTTCCGTGTTGCTCCTTGACAGGGGCTTCGGTAACCTGTGCGTGGCCAAACACCTGCGCAAAAAGGGACTGGAATTCTGTATCAGACTTTCGACGGGCTTGAGCAATTTTGCCAAGGAAATGATGGAAAACCCGCTTGATGATTTTGTGACCGAGTGGGCACCTTCGGAAAAGTCCAAGGAAAACCTCCGCAAAAACAACCTGGATTACGAGCCCCTCACCGTTAGGGTTACAAAAATCAAACTTGACTCCGGGGAAACAGAGCTTTTGGTAAGTACCCTGCTGGACAAAACGGAGGTGAGCCACCGGGACATGGCAGAACTTTACCACCTTAGATGGGGTGTTGAAGAAGGGTTCAAAAACCTCAAGCCGAAAATGAAGCTGGGTTATTTCGGGTGTGGGAAACCGGAGGGGATCCAGCAGGAATTTTATGCCCATATATTCTGCATGAACCTCGTCTCCCTGACAGGAAGCATCGCCGAGACCGTGATAAGGGGGAAAACCAAAAAAAGGAAACTCAGTTACACCTACAACTGGAAAAACGCATACCGGGTTGTCAGGGACAGAATCGGCGGGCTGCTTTATTTGTCAGGCAGGAAAGCAGAGGAGCTACTAGAGGAAATCTGCAGACTCATCTCAAAATCAACAATAGCAATAAAACCGGATAGAAACTTCCCCAGGGACCTGAGGGACAGCGCCATTTCAGGCAGGCTGTGTCCGATGAACAAATAACAGAAAAAAAATATCGCCCGCTTTTTTCACTTTCCCAACGGTAAGGTTGAATCCTATTGCCTATTGTGACGCCAAATTAGAAATTGAAGGGTCTGACTCAATACGAACGCCCCAAACTAAAAGATACCACTGCCCCATAAAAGGATTTACTGCTTAACTTAATAGCATTGA
>NZ_QCXY01000031.1 GCF_003347495.1 Pleomorphovibrio marinus | reverse complement strand
TAGGGCTTCTTTCTAAATTCTAATATAGCTGATATTCAATGAATTAAGTAAATAAAATTTAATTCAAAAACCCCGAAAATAGTCGCTTTTAGGCTTTTTCCGGGGTTTTCTTTTTTGTATTTTAATGTCGCTAAACAAAATACTATGGAAGATACAGCCCAACTCCAGATTTTCAAAGACTTCGACGGATATTCTCCAAAATATCATTTTTTTAAGAATTCATTGTTCGGCCAGATAAAAGACTCCATTCCCTGGGAGGAGCTCGCCTGCTGCCTTCCTGCGGAGAATAAAGGTCCCGGAGCTCCCAGGTGGTTTGACGCCAAGGGAATGTTTGCCATGATGTTCCTCAAGGCCTACCTCAATGTCAGCGACAGACAGCTGATCGAAAGGTTCAACACAGATTACAGTCTGCAGATGTTCTGTGGCAAACTTCTGGCCGAAGATAAACAGATCAGGGATTATACCCTTATGACAGGGATAAGGGCCTATATTGAAGAAAACTGTGAATGGGAACAGGTTCAATCAGTGCTACTCGACCACTGGAAAAGGGATGTGAACAATTCCCATGTCCTTCTCATGGACGCCACCTGTTACGAGAGCTATATCCGCTTTCCCACCGATGTAAAACTTTTATGGGAGTGCTGTGAATGGGTGTTTGAAAAGCAGCTTTTCAGGTTATGCAAAATCCTGAAAACCAAACGGCCTCGTTCCAAATACCGGGAACAGAAGATTAAGCAGCTTGCCTATTTCAGGAAAAGGAGGAACACACATAAAGAGACGCTCCGCAGAAGGGAATCGCTGGTCTACCTGCTGGAAAAAGGAATCGGACAGCTTCAGCAAATAATGGATATGTTCCGGGGCGAATGTATGAGGCCGGAAGATTTTGCCTGTCTGAGGACCATCAAGAAAATTCTGGTACAGCAGACTTTCCTGTTGACCCACCAGCCATCTGAGCTGAAAGACAGGATCGTTTCCCTTCACAAACCCTATGTCAGGCCTATAGTAAGGGGAAAGGAAAACAAACCTGTAGAGTTCGGGATGAAAGTACACATGCTGCAGGTGGACGGGCTCTCCTTTATAGACAAGATGAGCTTCAGAAACTTCAATGAATGTAAAAGGCTGAAAATCTCTGTGGTGAAACACAAAACAGTTTTTAAAGGGACATCACAGCTTGGCGCAGACAGGATATATGCCACCAACGAAAACAGAAGATACTGTACCGGAAACAGCATATTCAGCTGCTTCCCCAAAAAGGGTCCAAAAAACCACTCCAAAGCTGAAAAGATACTCAGCAGTGAAATATCAAAGCAGAGGTCAACGGTCATGGAAGGAATATTCGGGACACACAAAGACCATTACGGACTGAGAAAAATAAAGGTCCGGGGAGAAAAGCGGGAGATGCTGATGGTGCTTTTTGCAACCATGGCGGCCAATGCGGTAAAAATCGCAAAGAAAAGAAACCGGGAGGAGCCTGCACCCAGAGAGAAGGCAGCCTGAAGAGAAAAACGATCAAAAAATCTTTTTTCGGGGGATACCTATGCCCAATGGATAAAAGGGCAAAGAAAACCCAAACAATGCCCCACCAAATTGAACTTTACCGTA
>NZ_QCXY01000030.1 GCF_003347495.1 Pleomorphovibrio marinus | reverse complement strand
TAGGGTTTCCTTGAGTATTCGTAACCCACATATAATCAACTGATAAAGTAGAATATTTTTTGTTGAAAAACCCCGAAAAAGGCCCGTTTGGGCTTGTTTCCGGGGTTTTAGTTGTGTATTTTGAAGCTACGAAACTCAAATACAATGAAAGATACTCCACAACTCCGCATTTTCCAAGACTTTCAGGAATATACCCCAAAATGGTACGTTTTCAAGAATTTATTTTTGGGAAAACTCCACGACACCATGCCCTGGGAGGAACTGGCAGCCTGTCTCCCCCCCGAAAACCAGGGGCCCGGCGCACCCAAGTGGTTTGACGCAAAGGGGATGTTCGCCCTGATGTTCCTCAAGTCCTATTTTGACCTCAGCGACGAAAAACTGGTTGAGCGTTTCAACACCGACTGGGGCATACAGCTTTTCTGCGGCAAGCTCCTGAAGGAAAACCAGCTGGTAAGGGATTCGGGCATCGTCGGTAGGATACGGGCATACGTGGCCGAACATGCCGACTGGCAGAAGGTACAGGAGGTACTCCTGAATTCCTGGAAGGGGGACATTGACAACACCCACGTGCTCTTCATGGACGCCTCCTGTTATGAAAGCTATATCCGTTTCCCCACGGACGTGAAACTGCTCTGGGAATGCTGCCAATGGGTGTTCGAGAAGCAACTGTTCAAGATCTGCAAGAAGACCGGGACCAAAAGACCCCGATCCAAATACCACGAACAAAAAAAGAGACAGCTGGGCTATGCAAGGAAGCGCAAGAAAACCTTCAAAGAGACCCTGAAAAGAAAGAAATCGCTGATATACCTGCTGGAAAAGGGTCTCGGGCAGTTGCAGGAAGTCATTTCGGAACTCAAAGGGGCAGGGCTGGCCGCCGAGGAATTCGGCTACCTGCGGACGGTCAAAACCGTGCTTTCCCAGCAGACCTTCCTGCTGGGCCATCCGGCGAAAGAGCTGAAAAACAGGATCGTCTCCCTTCCCAGACCCTATGTGAGGCCCATTGTCCGGGGAAAGGAAAACAAACGGGTGGAGTTCGGCATGAAGGTCCACATGCTCCAGGTGGACGGGATATCGTTCCTGGACACGATGGACTTCAACAACTTCAACGAGTGTACCCGGCTCCGGATATCGGTACTGAAGCACAAGAAGGTTTTTGGCCAGGCCCTGCAGCTGGGCGCGGACAGGATCTACGCCACCAACAGCAACCGGAGATATTGCACGGAAAGGAAAATATTCACCTGCTTTCCCAAAAAAGGCCCCAAGGGGTATTCAGAGGCTGAAAAGATACTGAGCGGTGAAATATCAAGGCAACGGTCCACGGTAATGGAAGGCGTGTTCGGGGACCACAAAAACCACTATGGGCTGAGGAAAGTAAGGGTCAAGGGAGAAAAGAAGGAACAGTTGATGGTGTTTTTCGCCACCATGACGGCCAACGCCGTGAAGATTGCCAAGCGAAGGGAGAAAAAAGAATCCCCCCCGCTACTGGATAGGGCAGCTTGACAAACCCGGAAGCGCTGGAAACGCCTTTCAGGGGACAGGTATGCCCGAACCCTAAAAAAGCCAACCCAAAAACCAAAACGCTTAACGAATTGTACTTTTCCCATGTCAAATTGACTTGGTATGAAGCAACAAAAACACGGAAAAAAGAGAGAAAGGGTCAAAATAATCCCTTAAATATTTAGGTAGAGCAATTTTCAAGGAAACCCTA
>NZ_QCXY01000003.1 GCF_003347495.1 Pleomorphovibrio marinus | reverse complement strand
TAACACTTTTATTGGTGCGGATTTTCCACACACTATTGTAGTATTTTGTTGGCTTTGTTCAGTTTTTATTACTTTTATAAATCAATGTCCATGTCCTCTATCGGACTCCTGATTTCCTTAATCTCACGGTTGCTGACATGAGTGTAAATCTCAGTAGTCCTACTACTTTTATGACCTAGCACCTCTTGGATATACCTAATATCCGTACCCCCTTCATGTAAATGGGTTGCATAACTATGCCGCAACCAATGTGGGGTGACGGGTTTATTAATCCCCGCCCTTTTGACGGCCTTATTCAAAACCTCTGCTAAACTTCTTGGTCCATACTGACCACCGCCTTGGCCCTCAAAAAGATAAGTTACAGGTTTTTCCGCTTTCAAATACGCGTTAAATCCGGCATGGAGCACCTCGGGGAAGCGTACGATCCGGTCCTTGTTGCCCTTTCCCTTTTTCACTACAATTATCCCCCTGTCAGGTTGTATATCCTGCGTTTTTAGGTTTAATACTTCCCCTCTTCGTAATCCACAAGAATACAATAGTAGCAGGATCAGCCTGTGTTTGGGGTTGGACAGGGCCTCTAATATGGCTTTGACCTCCTGCTTACTCAGTACCTCTGGCAAGCGCTTGGGCCGCCGAGGCCGCTTGATGATGTCCGGATCCAGTTGCCTGTCCTCCAAAATGCCAAAATACAGCTTCACACCATTGATCACCTGCGACTGGTAGGAGACGGAGTAGTTTCTCTTGATGATGTAGTCCCTGTTGAATACCTCCAAGTCCTCGTTGGTAATACTGCTGGGGGGCTTGCTGTCCAAAAACCTGAAAAACAAGGCGACCGCCTCCGAGTAGGTCTTGATGGTGGATTCGGAATAGCGCCTGTTGCGAAGCCAGTCCTTAAAGCGCTGGATTTCCAGTTGCAATTCTTCCCCCAGCATAGGTAATTCGGTATACTTCTCCCGTATTTCCACCTTCTTGAGGGAACTGTAGTCCAACCACACCTGCTTGCCTTTGAAATAATCCAACAATGCGGAAAGCTGGGTTGGGGTATAGGGAGCCGCCCAAACTTGCTCCTTTGCGTACCACATGCTTTCGGGAAAGCCCTTTACCAGCTCCTTCAACTCAACGTCAAAGGGAAACTCCAGCCGGATAACGGGCAGCTTATTAAAAGTGTCGTTTCTCAAAATAATGGTCTTCCACATGACTTAAAAAAAATTATGCCCACAATATACAAATTAGTTTAAAAAAAACTATACCAATTTCAAAGCTACTAATCGTATAATAGTTAAAGCTTAGTTAAAATTCCTTGAAATTAATCCGCTCCCTTATTGTATTGAAATTTATTTATCGTAATATTGCAATGTAATAATATACAATTCCCATGGGCGTAACGAAATCCGACCTTTTCTCCGAACGGCAAAATGAGCTGGCAACCATCGCCAGGGTATTTGCCCATCCCGCCAGGATCGCCATCCTGGAGCACCTGATCAAAGCCAATACCTGTATCAACGGGGACCTGGTGCAGGAACTGGGGCTCGCACAGGCCACCATCTCACAACACCTGCGGGAGCTGAAGGCCATCGGCGTCATCAAGGGCAGCATTGAAGGGGTTTCTGTCAACTACTGTATTGACCCCATCCGATGGCTGGAGATCAGGCAGTTGTTTGAATCCTTGTTTGCCGGATTTCCGAAAATCCCGGATCAGGGATGTTGTTAACCAGTCACTTTATCGTATACCGAATCATAAAACAAATCAACATGAACACTTCTGAATTTATCCAACTCCTCAAGGAGCATCCCGGCAAATCCCTGCATTTCGAATACCAGTCCGGACAATTCGTCAGGGAAGACTACCATATCACCGAAATAAAAAACGTGGATTTTGACACGGTAGACTGCGGGGGTGTCCGCAACCAATGGAAAGAGGTGCATATACAACTCTGGGAAAATGAAATCCCCGAACCGGAACATGCCGTGGATACCAGCAAGGCCTTGAAAATTGCTGAGGTGGTAGGAAAAGTAAGGGAAACCTATCCGGAGGCAGTGATCAAATTTGAATATGGCAACGCCCATTTTCCCGCTACAGCATTGCCGGTGCATCAGGTGAAGGTCGCAGGGGAAAGCCTGATTGTACAGTTGGTGCCTGATCAAACCACCTGCAAGGCCAAGGACAGGGCAAGCACCCCGGAAGAAAAGGCAGCCGCATGTTGTGGGCCCGTTTCCAGGCCCAAAGTTAAGGGTATCCCTAAAGGACCTGTCCACTAGCTGCGAACCTGATTCCGGATGTTGCTAATGTAAACCTATAGCAGGTTTTTATTTCTTTGATTCGTTTACCTCCCTTTTTATATATGACTAGTATTTATCCCGACCTTTTAGCCAACATAGAGCGGGCAAAAGGACTGCCCATACCTGCGGAAAGAAAACCGGTATTGGAAGAACTGATCGTTTATGTACAGAAAAAACTGGCCTCAAACCAGCCTATACACCTCAACTTTATCTGCACCCATAACTCCCGCAGGAGCCAGTTGAGCCAAATTTGGGCCAAGGTGGCTGCGGCTTACCACGGTGTGGATGTAAACACCTATTCCGGTGGGGTAGAGGTGACCGCCTTCAACGAAAGGGCAGTGGCCTCCTGCGAAAGGATGGGGTTTACCATCACAAAAGAAGGGGAGGTAAACCCCGTCTATTCGGTAACTTTCGCCGATGGTGAGGAACCGGTCAAGGCCTTTAGCAAGGTGTATGATGATGTTTCCAATGCTCCTTCTGGCTTCGCCGCGGTGATGACCTGCTCCCATGCCGACGAAAACTGTCCCTATATCCCGGGAGCAGAAGCCAGGATCCCTGTGCGGTATGAGGATCCCAAGGCCTTTGACGATACGGATCAGGAAGCCGCCAAATATGACGAGCGCAGCCTTCAAATTGCCTCCGAAATGCTTTTTGTCTTTGAAAAAATCCAGCAATTATGATCGAAAAAAAGAGGATTGGAATTTTTGAACGCTACCTGAGCCTTTGGGTGGCCCTTTGTATTATTTTGGGTATTGGGATAGGTCATTTTTTCGGGGAGAGCATGGCCTTTCTGGCTGATTTGGAGGTGTATAACGTAAACCTTCCTATCGCCATTTTAATCTGGCTGATGATCTACCCCATGATGCTTCAAATTGACTTAAGGAGCATCAAAAACGTGGGAAAGGCTCCCAAGGGGCTTATTTGGACCCTGGTGATCAATTGGCTGATCAAGCCGTTCTCCATGGCCTTTTTTGCCTGGATATTCTTCGACCAACTCTATTCCGCTTATATAGCGCCGGAACTTGCCGGTGAATATATTGCCGGCGCCATCCTGCTTGGGGTGGCCCCCTGTACGGCCATGGTTTTTGTGTGGTCTTACCTCACGGATGGGGACCCCAATTATACCCTGGTGCAGGTTTCGGTAAACGACCTCATTATTCTGGTGGCATTCGTGCCCTTGGTGGGATTGCTTTTGGGGATTACCAATATTACCGTGCCTTATGATACGCTGGTGGCTTCAGTGCTGATCTTTGTCGTAGTACCCTTGGTGGCAGGAGTGCTCACCAACCAACGCCTAATAGCCAGAAAAGGGGAGGAGTGGTTTAAATCAGAATTCCTTCCTTCACTCAAGCCCATCAGTATCATTGCCCTGCTGCTTACTTTGGTATTGCTCTTTGCCTTTCAAGGGCCCAATATCCTGAACAACCCCCTGATCATTGTACTCATCGCCATACCCCTGATCATCCAAACTTACTTTATTTTCTTCATAGCCTGGTTTGGGGGAAGAAAACTTAACCTCTCCTTTCCGGTCTGCGCCCCTTCCTCCCTGATAGGTGCCAGTAACTTCTTTGAACTGGCCGTGGCCGTGGCCATTGCACTGTTCGGCCTGGAAAGCCCAGCGGCCCTGGTAACGGTGGTGGGGGTATTGGTGGAAGTGCCGGTAATGCTGCATCTGGTAGGACTAGCCAATAAGTGGAAGTATTGAATAAATAATTCAATAAAGCGATTTGCTTTAAATCTTTCCCTCATCAGTTTCTCTTCGCCAAAATTTTTTATTTTAAAATGGTATGTTTGTCCTCGTAGGGAAAATCCTACTTGAAGTCTATTATACAAGCAACTATTTATGGCAAACCACGAAAAAATCACAGGCTTGATTGCTGCTACCTTTACCCCCTTTGGCAAGGATGGCGAAGTGGACACTTCTTTGGTACCCAAGATGACGGAAACTTTGCAACACTATGGGCTAAAGGGAGCCTTTATTTGCGGAAGCACAGGGGAGGGGCCCTCTTTGCTCTTTGAGGAAAAAATACAGTTAATTCGTGCCTATGCCCCGTTTCAGGCCGCTGATTTTAAGGTGATGGTGATGGTGGGTGGCACCAACCAAAAGGAGGCAGTTTTGCTGGCAAAGGAGGCCCAAAAAGTCGGATTATATGGAATTTCTGCCACCGCGCCGTACTACTTTAGGCCCGGTTCGGTGGAGCAGTTGTTGGAGTACCTGATTCCACTGGCAGGGGCTGCTCCGGAACTGCCCTTTTATTTCTATCACATCCCTCTGCTGACCCAAGTAAACCTTAGCATGACAGGCCTGCTGGAGCAGGTTAGGGAAAAGATACCCAACTTCGCAGGTATCAAATACACCCACCATGACCTGATGGAGTTCAACAGGTGCCTGCGCCAATTCGATGGGGAGTTTGACCTGTTGTGGGGCTGGGACGAAACCTTCTTGGCGGGCTTGTCCATGGGAGCCAAAGGGGCTGTAGGTAGTACCTATAATTATATGGCCCCGCTTTACCAAAAAATTGAAGAGGCATTGGATGCTGGGAATAGAGAAAAGGCCCTTGACTTGCAGCAAATTTCCATAGACATAGTGTCTTTATATGCCAAGTATGGGGGCATGGCCACAGGAAAGGCCATTATGGGTATATGTGGACTGCAACTGGGTCAATGCCGTGCCCCGGGAGTACAGCTTTCTCCCTCATCAATAAAGTCCCTTGAAAAGGAGTTGGAAAGCACGGGGTTTCTTGAGTATGCGATGTCCTACCGTTAAGCGAGATGAGTAATTATAAAGCAAGGTATTGTCTATTTTTGGTTTTGCTGTTCAGCGCAAGTTGTGGCTTTGCACAGGGCACCCTGGGTGAATATACCTGGGAAAAACTGGGCAGTCTTCCGGCTAAAGAAGGCGACTCCAGATCTTTGGGCTTTGCCGGCATGTACGGGGGAGCCATTGAAGACAGATTCATCCTGGGAGGAGGAGCCAACTTTCCCGATGCACCACCCTGGGAAGGAGGGGAGAAGGTGTATTCCGATCAACTCCTTGTGATGGAAAAGCAGGGGGGAGAATGGGTGTGGGCAAAAGACTTGGATATCCGGCTGCCCCATCCCATGGCCTATGGGGCGAGTTTAAAAATAAATGATGACCTTATCCTCCTTGGGGGTGAAAATGCCGATGGGTTTTTGGATAATGCGCTGGTGCTTTCCTGGGATGAGGGAAATGGGGAGGTGAAAATCGCCTCACTACCCAATTTGCCTGTACCCCTTTCTTATCTGGCGGCAGCCAATATCCATCAAAAAATATATGTTGCCGGCGGGCAAAATGAAGAGGTATCCGGAAAGTTATTTATGCTTGACCTTGAAAACCTGCAGCAAGGTTGGCAAATCCAACCTCCGCCCCCGGGAAGCCCCAGGGCGCTGGCCTCGCTGGTAGCCCAACACGATGGGGTTTCCCAGAAGCTCTATTTATTTGGGGGCAGAAGGAAAAGAATGGAAAATACCAGTGAATTGTTCGGAGACGTGTATGCCTTTGACCCAAAAAACAGCCAATGGGAATTAGTGGGCACGGTACCCGATAAAGAGGGGCAACCTTCCCATTTCTCTGCCGGATCAGCGGTTGCCTCCGGTGCCGGACATATCCTGCTTATCGGAGGGGACGACGGAGACTTATTTCATCAGCTGGAGTCCTATGGCTTGGAGGCCAAAGGTGAGGATAGTCTTTCCATTATTCGGAAAAGGGATTCCCTGCTCATCCAGCATCCGGGGTTTGGGAGGCAGCTACGTGCCTTTCATACTGTGACCAAACAATGGTCAACGCTTCCGGATCTGCCTTTCGACGCTCCTGTTACTGGTTTGGTGTTTGCCTATCAGGGAAATTGGGTACTAGTCTCCGGGGAGATTAAACCGGGTGTGAGGACACCGGATATTTGGCAGCTAAGCATCTCCCGTAAGGATTCCTTTGGATGGGTGAACTTCACCGTATTGGGGCTCTATCTAGGGGCTTTGATCGTGATGGGGATAATGATTAGCAAAAAGCAGGTAAGCACCCAGGATTTTTTCAAGGCCGGGGGCAGGGTGCCCTGGTGGGCTGCCGGGATCAGTGTTTTCGGAACCCAGTTAAGTGCCATTACCTTTATGGCGATTCCTGCCAAGTCCTTTGCCACGGATTGGACCCTGTTTATGTTGATGGTCACCATTGTGCTGGTTTCTCCCATCATCGTCTTTGGGTTTCTTCCCTTTTTTCGGAGGCTATCCATTACCAGTGCCTATGAATATTTGGAATTGAGGTTCAACAGGGCCATGCGCTATTTGGGAAGTCTGGTGTATGTGGCCTTACAGCTAGGAAGATTGGGGATTGTATTATTGCTTCCCTCTTTGGCGCTATCGGTGGTCACGGGGCTTGACGTGGTTTGGTGTATTCTTATTATGGGTGTATTGAGTATATTTTATACCGTGCTTGGTGGCATTGAGGCGGTGATTTGGACGGATGTGATTCAGGTGCTGGTATTGGTGGGAGGGGCATTGTTAAGCCTCGTTTGGATCCTGTCCCATTTGGATATGGGGTGGGAGGATTTAAGGGCATTTATTGCTACCGATGCCAAAGTAAAGCTGATTGATACTTCCTTTGACTTTACGGGCACCTCCCTCTGGGTCATACTTTTCGGAGGTATTGCCACGAATATCGCCCAATATGGCAGCGACCAGACGGTGGTGCAACGTTACCTCACCACCAAAGATGAAAAAACTGCTGGCAAAAGCATCTTTACCGGGGCTTTGATGGCCATACCCAGTGGCTTGATCTTCTTTTCCATTGGCACAGCACTTTATCTGTACTACCAGACCTATCCAGCCGCACTTTCACCGGTAGTCACCAATACCGATGGGCTTTACCCATGGTATATAGCCACCCAGTTGCCACAGGGGATTTCGGGGATTCTTATCGCAGCTATATTCGCTGCTGCCATGTCCAGTTTAGACAGCAGCATGAATTCCGTAGCCACGGTAATTACCACTGATTTCTATCACAAATGGTTTCCCCGCGATATAGACGGAAAACATACCCTGAAATTTGCCAGAGGGATCACCATAGTGGTGGGCACCATAGGGACTGGCTTTGCCCTGATGATGGCTTCTATGGGCATCCCATCACTTTGGGATCAGTTCAATATGCTAATGGGGCTATTCGCTGGTGGGCTGGGAGGTATCTTTTTGATCGGGATAATTTCCACTAGGGTAAACGGCACAGGAGCATTGTGGGGTTTTATCTGCAGTGCCCTTGTTCAACTCTTCGTCAAGTACCAGACTCCCCTGAGCATACATGCTTATGCCCTAACCGGACTACTCTCTGCCATGGTGTTAAGCTATTTATTTAGCTTACTCGGCCCAAGACCCAGCAAAAAACAGGTGCAAGGCTTAACCCTTAAAACCCTGAAAAAAATCTAAATCATTATTCAATTAATCACTGAAGGAACATGTCAACAACGATAAAATTATTGCTTTGCTCTTTTCTTATTATAGCAATTGCCTGCCAGGAGAAAGGTGATTTACCCTTGTTCGAAGGTGCTGAAGTCACAAAAACCCAGGTGCCTGTAATTAGGGGGGATTTTACGGAAGTGGCCACCCTGAATATGCCTCAGGGAACTCAAATAGAGGGCTTGACGGTAGCCATCATAGGAGAGGTAGATGTGGATGCATTCAAAATTTTGAACGAAGAAGGAGAGGTAGTTGGGGAATCCAAAAATGGCGGCGAAAAAGTGGATGTGTTACTAGCGGCTACTGCCTCTGGTACCTTAAAGGTACTCCTTCAAGTTGGTAATGAGAATGACCTCAGAAACCGGTTTGACATAGAAATATCCCAAGTGAAATTTGAGGGAGAACAATACCAGATAAATCAAAAGGATCATCAGTATAGGCTAGCTGAAGCCATTAGGGATGGGGGCGCGGATGGCATCGCTGCCTTTAGGATCCCAGGCTTGGTGACCTCAAAGGAGGGGACGCTGCTGGCGGTATATGATATTCGGAGAAATTCATCCGTGGATTTGCAGGAGGACATTGATGTGGGCTTGTCTCGGAGCCTAGATGGGGGACAAAGCTGGGAGCCCATGCAAGTTATCATGGATATGGAGGAATGGGGCGGTTTGCCCAGGGACGAAAATGGAATTGGAGATCCAACCATTCTGGTGGACGGAGAAACCGGCACCATTTGGGTGGTGGCACTTTGGTTTCATGGAAAACCGGGTAAAAGGGCCTGGGTGGCATCGGAACAGGGTATGGGTCCGGAGAAAACCGGGCAATTAATGGCTGTAAAATCCACCGATGATGGTAAGACTTGGTCTGAGCCCATTAACCTCACCCCTCAGCTGAAGGATGAATCCTGGTACTTGTTTTTCAATGGGCCGGGCAGGGGTATTTCCATGAAGGACGGTACCCTGGTATTCCCAGCTCAGTTCAAGGATCAAGAACAAATACCCCACAGCACCATTATCTTCAGCAAAGACAGGGGAGAGACTTGGCAGGTGGGTACTGCGGCTTGGCCCAATACCAGTGAGTCGCAGGTGGTGGAACTGGAGGACGGCAGTTTAATGCTCAACATGAGGGACGAAAGCAGAAGTAAACACAGGGCCATAATGCTGACTAGGGATATGGGTGAAACCTGGGAAGAACACCCTCTACATCGGGATGGTCTTATAGAACCTGTGTGCATGGCCAGTATTATCGATAATCCCTACGGGGGAAAGGGGGAGCTGTTGTTCTCCAATCCCGCTTCCATCGAAGAGAGGAAAAATATAACCATTAAAGGAAGTTTGGACGACGGGCTTTCCTGGCCTGAGGAATATCAGGTACTCCTTGATGAAGGTACAGGTTGGGGCTATACCTGCTTGACGATGATAGACGAAGATCACATCGGGATTCTCTATGAAAGCAGCCAGGCCCATATGACTTTTCAGATCGTGGAGAGGGGTGAAGTGTTTGCCCCAAAAACCTCTAATGGGCATTAATTCTTTTAAGTAAAATCTCCTACGAGCACAAAACCCCAAATAGGAGAAAGGATTAACTTTCCGCTACTGGTGTGCTGCAAGAAAAAATGGGTGGGTAGGTCTTTCGGGTGAAAATTCCTCTCCGCATTCCCAGCCAGTGCGCTCACTTCATTTCCTAGCTTGACTTTTTTTCTACTTTTTTATCACCTTTGTTCTTTTCCAAGAGTTCAGGTTTTTGAGTGGAATTCAGAAAAGGTATTTTTGAACCTATTGAACTAAGAAAACTTGACCTTAAAGAACGGCAAATCAAGGCTGTACCTTACGTAATGGAGAATAGGAAAGACACCATGACTATATCAATAAATCAATGACACATCTGACAGAATTGCCTCTAGAGATGTAGAAAATTGGATTGTAATTGGTATTTAAATTGGGTTGGTGAGAAAAAGGCACTTTTTACGAAAGTAAATTCGGCGGATAAGTTCATTTGCTATTATGCCATTTGAGTGAAGAGTTTTCAATCTTTTAAAAATCTATGAATATTTGATGACAATAATCCTTTTTTTGAGATGAAGGGTAGGTCATTAAATTGAAATCGATATGTTAGGGGTTGCGAATAACAGGAACTCGGAGTATTTCGCTCTATTATTTCTTTGGATCAGTAATTTGTTTTTGGCACTGACATTACTTTCCTGTAGCGGGAATGAAGCGGATCCAAGAGTGGATTTAAGCAGAGTGAGCTCCCAGATCTGCCAAAACAGTATGGGGACAGAAGGCTTGTATTGGGACATATTAAACGGGGTACCCAGGGGGGATATTCCTGGGGGGCTTCCTACTGTTGCGAATATAGGAGGTAACTATATCCATTCCGGATATCCTCCTTTAGGGTTTATTTACCCCTCAGGCTACAGGCCGGTGGAGTTAAGGCAGGAGTTCCCACAATTAGTAGGTGTAAATATGCTAAGAAACGATGACCAGTCCCTTTGGCGCTATGTGAACCAAACCTTTTTGGGCCCGGCAGATGCCTCCCAGGTGGTGGAATTCGAGCTAAATGAGTTTTTGCAGTTTGTAGGTGGAAACCAACAACAAATGCAAGTGATTTGTACCAATGCGGGCACCCAGCAACCCATACCCACCATTGTGGCCACCAACCAGTCTTTGCTAGTAAGGGTGCAGGGGTTTACGGCCCTTTTTGTGGTAGGGGTAAATTTTGCCACCGATCTTGGGGTCAGCTTTATTTCCACCCAGGTCAGCTTTGCCCCTACGGAACAGTTTGACCAGGAAGTTCTGGGGGCTTTTCTTCCCATCCATTGGCAGTTGCTAGTAAGGGAAAGAGGAGAATGGAGCGACAGGGATGGTGACGGTGTGCCGGATCATTTGGATAGGTTTCCCGATGACCCTACCAGGTGGTAATCAGGACGGGGCAAAAACAACGATTCGGTCTATACCCTTCCTGATTTAGGAGGGGATAAAAGGGGTGGTGGAAACAATTCGGCTGCAATGGTCAACCTTTCGAAACCTACCATTTTTCGCCTACCATCCCCCATTCCGAAACAAGGTCAGGCTTATCAAAATATTTTCCTCCGAGCTAAGAAGTGCCTTGGAGTTGAACCACTCCGCGGTTCTGGGCTTTAGGGGTGGAGTTCCAATTCCCCGGGTTTCGCCGGGGATTATTGTTGTTGGACCCTTTCAGGGTCATTGGTCGAAACCAAGAGCACAATTTTTGGCATAAAAACTTTGGATCTAAACCCGAACCTATGATCAAATCCTTCACTTGGAAGGTCTAAGGCCAAGTTCACTGGCCATTTCATCAAGCTTAGAAAGGATGTTTTTTTCTATTCCCTTTTCCCATAAGGTAGGAAGGCCATACACCATTTGTGACTGATACCCTTCATACCCTCCCTCTTCCAGGATGGTCTCGGAAGGAATATATCCCATCACGTCGTTGCTGTATGCCATCACAAATGTATCCCACCCATATTTGGCCTTAAGTGCAAGGGCGTAGGAAACGGTGACTTCACCCCCCAGGCTAAATAGGGCTTGTTCTCCCAAAGTCCAGAGCTGTATGGGATAGGGGTAACTGTCTGGGTGTTCTATGCCTTCTTGACTTTCCTTCAGCATCCGTTCCGCCCATCTTTTTAGGTAGCCCCGTTCTTTTTTTGCCATGCCTTGCAGTTCTGAAACCGAGAAAGGCTCCGCAAATGGCAAGGGAAACTCCTCATAGGCTACCCTCAGCAGAGATGGCTGTTCTTCCATTTCTTCTTCCAAAACCCTGCTCACTGCAGCGGCTAGGGTTTTGCCATACTGTTTGGCAAGGGGTACTGTCCTTCTGGGGATGGGGTTCTGGTCTCCGCTGGCCCCCTGGAAAAACAAAAAGGCAGTGGAGGGATATTCCTGTTCCAATGCTAGCTGCGCGTAGCCGGGATAATCCCCAGACCACTCATATTGATCCAGTACCGTGGGATGGCAGGCATACCCGAAAATCACCGTTTGCACCCCCTTCTCATTCTCTATTTTTATTACAGGGACAGCATGGTCCATGGGCCCATCCAAATGTGGTTTTTCCTGCCATCCCATTTCCGGGTTGTTTCTGCGGTTTACCTGAAAGCGGCTTACTCCTTGCCCTGTAGAAATACGGGCGGGCATCCTATTCTGCCTTGCCTTTTCCACCAAGGCAATTACCTTCTTTTCCAATAGAGAGGTGTAATCCTTTATGGCTTGAATTTGAGCATCATCCAGAGGGTAGATATCGAACAAGGCCTGCTCCAAAACGGGTCCAGAGTGGGTATGGGAGCTGCTAAGGATGACCTGTGCCCTGCTTATCCCATATTTATGGTAGAGTTGGTCCTTGATGCGGTCTGAAAGTGCTTTTGGAAAGCCAAGAATATCACTGGTGATCCAAACGCCCTCATTGCCCTGCGCATCTTCTAGGGACACGGCCTTGATCCACAGCTCATGTTGCTTCCCCTCGGCAGGTTTGGTCCTTGCAGCATATCCCGCCATCCATAGGTTGGATTCAGGAGTGATCACCTCCTGGGCCACCCCTGCTTTCCAGGGAAATGAAGTAGAACCTGCTAACAAAGGAAAATAAAGAAATAGTGCTAATAAGAGGGAGTAAGGGATATTTTTCATGGTTGGTGCTGCCAATGATTAATTGGATGGTACAGTAATTACTCTATTAATTTTTCCATATCCAAAATTGGATAGCCTAATATTGTAAAAATTCATTTTATTGGATCAATTAACCCCTTTTTTGCAAGCTGGTTCTAAGAAATGCCAAGATCAAGGTGTTGGTTTCACTGGAGCAACCAATCAATCCCGTTGTAGAGCAACTCAATAAAGTGAGGTTTGGAAAAATCGGTGGGGTAACCTAGCGAGGTGTACATAACTTTGCTGTCTCCGCTTTTTCTGGTCCATGCCACCGGCTCTTCCAATCCTGCTGAACTGCCTTCCAGCAAGACCTTTGCCTTTTTATCTATAGGATTGACCTTATAGAGGTTGCCTTGACTTACCCAAGTAGCTTTTGGCCAACTCCTGGTAAGGCGGTGTTTTCTTTTCTTCACCAAAACCGGATACACCGCAGGTCCGTACCCCTGGTTTTCGTGTCCCAATACCTCCGGCACGAATTCCCACCAGTCTTCATGGGTGTTGGGAAGGACCTCCTTGTCCATGACAGAAAAAGCATGGTTGGCCGTTCGGATTCCCAAGACTGGTTTTCCCTTTTGGATGTGTTCCTTAATCAGGGCTAGGTCCTTGGAGGGCAAGGCCACCCTTCGGATAAAAACTACGAGTAAATCCGCCTCCTTTATTTTCTCGGTTTTTGGCAATTGATAGGATTCCCTCGGGCCACTTCCCAAGAGCACCTCGGTTTGATACCCCTTTTCCCGCTGCAGTTTATTGGCAAAGGCAGGAATGGTCCAGGTGGCCTCGTAATTGTCCGGATCCTCACTGATCAGGAAAACGATGTTTGTATCCGCAGCTTCTGGGGCCGGTTTTTGGGACTTTTTGGTGGTGGAATAGGTAACCTTTCCCCATATTTCCTGGTCATAGTCTTTGTAGGTGCTGTACCTGCCTTTTAGCCATAAGACCACCTCTTTGTCTTTATCTGCCAAAACTATAGGTCGGAGGTTGTCGGAGGGAGATTTATAGGTGACAGGGGTCCATTCCCATTTTCCATTAAAATTTTCACCCCTGAAAACCTCATAGCGGCGCACAGTGTCCACTAGCAGGGGTTTTCCATTTTTTGGATCCACATCTGTGCTGATATAGGCCACATCCTTGTTGAAGGGGTGCAGGGTAATTAGCCCCGTATATTCGTTTTCCCCTGGATAAAGTCTGCTGCCTGCGTAGGCTATTTCTTGACTATTCCAGCCTCCCTCTTCCCATTTGGCATAATGGTAGCGGTGGTCCATGCCTCCAAGCTGAGTGTGCTGAGTTTCCCCTCTACTGATGGGGTCTTTGGTAACTGAAAACACCAAATATGGCACACCCTCAGCATCCAACTGCAAATCCGAGGTCCAGGCCACGTTGGTTCGGGTGGCTAAATTGCCATCATAGACCAATGTGAAGTCGGAGGGTTTATAGGGGCTGCTTGTATCCCGGCTTATTGGGCCTACTTCTGAGCCATCCGAGCGGTAGAGTTTTCCATCTTCAAGGTATCCGTGGTAGATGTTGTTGTTGAAATGCCTGGGGTGGCCATCAGTACTGATGAAGTGGATTCTTTTCCCATCCGAAGCATAACGCAAATAGCTTCTGCCCTCAAACTCAAAAAGTCTCCCCCCGAATTCCCAAGTATCTCCCTCATCCTTAGAAACCAAAAAGTGAGGGTTGTTCTCGTTTCCGCGATAGAAATTGTAGAGGGTTTTGGAAGGAGCTTCCCAAAGTAGATTGCTGTAACAGACCTTTCCGTTTGTTTTAAACTGTCGTTCAGGTTGCCAAGAGGATGCTTCTTTAGCGGATGTGCTTATGCTGTAACGCACCACACTGTCAATGCTGTGCCCGGCGTACACCTTGAGCAATTTCCCATCTGACCTCATAAATAAAGCACCAACATTGTGGTCGTCAGGTGGAAGCGAGCCCTCAGTTAATAGCTGGCTATGTGTGGAGTTTTTGGAAAGGTCCCAAGAAACCACGGTATTGTGCCCTTCAGAGGTAACCCCTGCCACCCAGATTTGGTCACCATCCATTAGTGCTCTGGGATCCTGAAACCAACACCAGCTTCCATCTTCCGAGAGCTTTACAGGATCCCCGTGCCGTAGGGCTTCCAAGGGAGTGGGCTGGCTAAAAAGTACACAAATGGGGAGAAATAGAAGGAATAGAAAGGCCTTTAGAGACTTCATTATTTTGGGGTATGGTTTTACTTGGCCAAATTAAACCATAAAATTAATAGATGACTACTCCATCACCCATAAAAAATCCTCATATCCCGCATCGGCCATTTGTTCTTTCGGGATAAACTTCATTGCCGCAGAATTCATGCAATATCTCAACCCAGTAGGATCTGGTCCGTCGTTGAAAACGTGACCCACATGTGAATCCCCAAATTTGCTTCTCACCTCTACCCTGGTCATGCCATGACTTTTATCTATGGGTTTTTCTAAGTACCTGGCATCAATGGGTTTGGAAAAGCTTGGCCAACCTGATCCGGATTCATATTTATCCTTGGAGGAGAAGAGCGGAGCACCAGAAACGATGCAAACATAAATTCCTTCTTTTTTATTCCCGTTGTAGGTGTTGTCAAAAGCCCTTTCGGTAGCATCTTCCATGGTTACTTGGTATTGGAGGCTGGTCAATTGCGTCTTGAGCTCAGATTTAGAAGGTTTGGGGAATTTGCTAGCATCAGGTATTGGCCAGTGCTGCGCAATAAAGCGATCACGACCAGAACCTGTGCGATAAGATTTATATTCCCTGGGATTTTTCCGGAAATAATCCTGGTGATAATCCTCCGCCTTATAGAAGTTGGTGAATTTTTCAATAGGCGTGACAATGGGTTTATCGAAGATTCCTGATTGCTCCAATCTTTTTTTAGAAGCTTCTGCTACTGCTTTTTGCTGATTATTGTGGTAAAATATGGCCGATTGGTATTGGGTGCCCCGGTCATAAAAAGAACCTCCAGCATCTGTGGGGTCAAACTGTTGCCAGAAAATATCGATGATTTCGGCGTAGCTGATCACGTCGGGGTCAAAGGTGACCTGAACGGCTTCTTTATGGGAAGTCCTTCCCCCCGATACCTGGGAATAGGTTGGGTTTTTTTCCTTACCCCCTGAGTATCCAGATACCGAGGAAATAACCCCATCTATGCCCTCAAAGGGAGCCTCAATGCACCAAAAACAACCTCCGGCAAAGGTAGCCTTTTCGGTTTTGCCCTGAAATACAGTGGCCACTTCTTCAGTCTTGTCTTGCTCGTTGCTGTTGCTTTCTTTGGCACAAGAAAACAGGGTGATGCCGCAAAGTAATAAGGTAACCCAATGCTTTATTTCTATCATGGTTGATTCTTTGATAATCCGGCAAAAAAACAGCAAAAGAGGCATATTTGTTCAAAGTTTTTCTTCTGGCATCACAAACCATAGGATAAGGTAAATGAGTAGGCCCGGGAAGGCGGCACTCAAGATGGAAACCAACACATATACGATCCGTGTTTTATCTGCATCCCAGCCCAGGTATTTAGCCAGTCCGGCACAAACTCCCGCAACCATTTTATTTGAAATACTCCTTTCCAATTTTTTTTCCATGGATATGTTTTTTGGTTGATGTTCTAATTTAATGAATGGTCTGGCAATAATCTGCATTTTCCATGCTAATTTTAAGGAGTGGTTATTAAAAACCAATTTTATGGCATATTCATTACATGTATCATGAGTCTGGAAAAATCCCTCATTTTTCTTTTTTTTGCAGTTCTATTGTTTTCAGGTGCAGATGTTCAGGCTCAGGGCTTTCTGAAAAGGTATGTTAATAACATACTCAATGATACGAGCGATATTTCCAGGCCTCAGTTTTTGATTTATCCCACCTTAGCATATGCTCCTGAGACCAATTGGGAAATTGGCTTTAGTACGCTATACGTATATTATGCCAATAGGGACACTAGCAACAGGTTGAGTGAGGTGAACGGTTTCACCTTTGTAACCCTGGAAAACCAATATGGGCTATGGCTCGATCATGCGAACTATACCCAAGATGATGAATGGTTTTTTTTGGGAAGGTTAAGACTTCAGAGCTTTCCTTTGCTGTATCATGGGATAGGAAGGAACACCCCCGAATCCT
The DNA here is from genome assembly GCF_003347495.1 of Pleomorphovibrio marinus. Taxonomy (GTDB): domain Bacteria; phylum Bacteroidota; class Bacteroidia; order Cytophagales; family Cyclobacteriaceae; genus Pleomorphovibrio; species Pleomorphovibrio marinus. Next base: position 554,317 of record NZ_QCXY01000003.1, on the reverse strand, counting down.
ATACGGCTAGAGTGGATGCAAATCAGATATGGATTAAAGAAAGAGTACTTCGACAGTTTGCCCCTAATGTTTTTTTTGGGCCGGAGTTTGATTTGCAGCACCTCAGCAGCGTGAATTTTGTCCCGGCAGAGGGGTTGAATTTCACGGATCTTCCCTTGGGTTATCAGGGATCTACTAACCTGGGAATAGGGCTGGGATTGGTATACGACGATAGGCATAACGTGCTCAATGTGCGTAATGGCAATTTCAGTGAGTTGGCCGTACTTAGATATAACCCCTTTTGGTCCAGTGAATTTAATTTTACCACAATCATTTCCGATACCAGAATATATAGACCTATCACTAAGAACACTGTTTGGGCCAATCAGTTGTTCGGTCAGTTCAACTATGGGGAAATACCCTTCAATCAACTTTCGCTGATGGGAGGAGAGAGTCTCATGAGGGGGTATTACATGGGAAGGTATAGGGACAATAATCAAATTGCCCTACAATCAGAAGTCCGGTTCCTACCGATTCCATTGGGGTTTACTAATAGGTTAGGTGCTGCTGTGTTTGCAGGGGCAGGACAGGTTTTTCCTGATTTACAGGGTTTTTCCTTCCGCAACTTTGAATGGTCTGCAGGTACAGGTGTACGGTTTTTGCTTTTCCCGAAAAAGGATATTTATACCCGTTTGGATTTCGCTTTGACAAGGGAGGGCTCTGGATTTTATTTCTTTATCGGAGAGGCCTTTTGATTTAGTTTTTGCTGATTGGCAATAAGAAAAAATCAAACCTGTCGCCCTTGCTCAGGTTTTGATTTTTTTTTTAATGGTTGAAGGTAATTGGCCTGTTTTCCAATTGACAGGTTTCCGGAAGCGCGGATCCGTTTTGTAATGGTCAAAATTTTCAGGATCTTCCCCAGCTTGCTTTAATGATTTGTAAATGTAAAGCAGCCCCGCCACCATTCCTACCGCTATGATCGTGATGATTGACATGTTCATTACTTTTCTTCTATTAGGTCGTTAATACAACTTATGCTTGCATATTAACGACAGTTAAACATCCCATGATATGGCAAAACTCGGTACTGAAGTAGATTCCAGTCGAGTTTTAACCCCTTTTTTTTAAAAATTGTATATGTTTCAAAAGTAATTAAAATTTTATAGTTTAAAAATACTTTTTGAGGCTAAAAATATACTGTTTTATTTGTAAATATAAAATAGTGTTTTGTAGAATTTTTTTTGTATTTCGTCCTAAAAAAAGTTAATCTTTTTTTGGGCCCGCACTGTAGTAGTCAAGTTGGATTTTTATGTTGACCAAAATTTTAGGTTATGGTATAAAATTTGTCAAGTACTAAAGACCAACTATAAACTAATCCTGCCAGCGTCCTCGACGTCAGAAAGGATTTCTATACCAGACTACTATGAACAAGTCAAAGAAAACCTCCAGGTGGGGTCCGGAATCGACCCGAATTCGGAAGAATCACAAGTGTAACATCCATTATCTTCTATTTGCCCAAAAGGTGAGCCACTTAAAGCTGATGGTGTGGGATTTAGTAGCTAGTATCCATAAAGGCAGGCACCGATCGGGGTTTTCTTGTCCAGATCGACAAATGTATGGACTATTGGCGTTAAATTTTTCAAAAAACCACTTAACCGCCAACCTAATATGATACTGACCAACCCGAATGATTTAGCGGAAGGTGTGCCTTCCCTGATAGGGAACACCGGATTAATACGCCTTTCCAGATTGTTTCCAGAAAAGCAGGTGTATGGAAAATTGGAATTGATGAATCCAGCCGGCAGCATAAAGGACAGAACTTCTAAGTTCATCATCGAAGAATCTCTTAAATCAGGATTGATTACCAAAGATTCTTTGGTTGTTGAAAGTACATCCGGCAATATGGGGGTGGGGCTTGCACAAATTTGCTTATATTATGGACTGAAACTCCGGCTGGTGGTGGATCCATATATCAACAAGCAAACGTTGCATTTGCTCACAACCTACGGTGCTGAAATCGAAAAGATGACCGAACCGGATGATTCGGGATCATACCTTAATGCAAGAATAAATCGAGTTCAGGAGCTATTAGCGAAGTTACCCAATGCATTTTGGACACGTCAATATGAAAACATTCTAAATCCACTTGCCCACCACCAAACGGCTCGGGAAATAGTACATCAACTTGGTAGTGAACCAGATTATCTACTTGCCGCTACCAGTACCTGTGGCACCTTGATGGGAATGGCAGATTTTTGTAATCGCTATCTAAGAAATACCAAGGTTATTCCCGTGGACGCGTATGGAAGTGTGATTTTTGGGGGAAGGGCCGCAAAGAGGGTGATCCCAGGGTTTGGAGCCTCCAAAATCTCACCTCTATTAAATCAAGAATTATTAGAACCTCCATTAATTATGGAAGAGTGGGAAAGTATAGTAGGGTGCAAAAAACTCTTACAAAAAGAAGCCATATTGGCCGGGGGATCCACAGGTGCTCTAGTTGCTGCCATGGATAGTGTCCATCTGAACTCAGACCAGAAGGCGGTAATTATCATTTGTGACCGAGGAGAAAGGTATATGGAGACCATTTACTCAGATCAATGGATTAAAAAAACATACGGTGAAGAAACCTTTGAAAGGATAACCCAAGCAGTAAATGAAAGTATGGTCCAAGAGCCAGTTTGCTAATATTGACTTGCAAAACAACAAGTTCCTAAATCGACTAATTACAGATGATAACGAACCCAAATCCCAGATTCGGATAGCTATTATAGGAGGTGGTCCAAAGGGTTCCTATGCGTTGGAACGACTGGCAAGCGTATGGAGCGAAAATTTCCCCACTAGGGCATTGGATATATTTTGCTTCAACGATAACCGGCATTTCGGTGCTGGCCCCAATTACCAAACTGACCAGCCGGACTATTTACTGATGAATTATCCATTGGGGAAAATTGATTTTTGGACAGATGAGCCAGAACAATTAGTTCAAGATAGACCAGATCTTGCTGAATTTATTACTAGGTTTAAAGGTCAAAAAAATGAGCCTGTCTTTAGTGCCGATTATTGTTCGCGGGCACTGACGGGGGTTTATCTGCAATACTGCTTCCGCAGGGTGGTAAATGCCCTGCCTACTAGTATCCATCTCCACCTAAAGCCAGAGAAGGTAACGGCAATTGTGGGAGATAGCAATAATCTAACCATTCGTACTGAAAATGGCAGTTATGGAGCTTTCTCAGAGGTGCTTTGCTGTACTGGCCATGCTTACAGCTTTCCAAAAACGGACTCGTATTTGGCGGGTCAAAAGAAAACCGTAAAAGAGCCATTGGTAATTGCGCCATACCCAATCCGAGAATTGGAGCGTCTTCAGCTCACTGGGAAAAATATTTTGGTGAAGGGCTTAGGGTTGACGTTTGTGGATACAGTGCTTGCGATGACAGAGGGAAGAGATGGTGTTTTTCAACGAAAGAAGGACCGGTTATCCTACATTCCTTCTGGCAAAGAACCCAACAAGATAGTTGCTTATTCGAGAACTGGGCTACCAATGATTGCCAGGCAGACGAATGAAGGGCAGAAGTTCCCACTGAAATTTTTCACCGAGGAATGGGTTAACCAACTTGCAGCCAGTTCTGGCAAAATAAGTTTTCAGCAGACACTCCTTCCCATGATCGAAAGGGAATACAGGTATCGTTATGCGTTTCACTTTTGTAGCCTCATGCGTAATAGGCAGTTGGACCTATCGGAAGACTTAGAACAAATAGAGTCCCGATTACAGTCAGTCTATCCCGAATTCCATCCCTTTGACTTGGAATCGTTTCTATCCCCTTTAACTCCTACTGAGGACTTACATTCATGGGTCATGAACTATATAGAAATGACAGTATTTCCTGAATCCCAGGTTGCAACGCAAAGGGCAAAAGTGGCTACTTCTACTTTGTGGAGGGAGCTATATCCCATCTTCAACAAGCTGTATTCCTTTGGGAAACTCACCGGAAAAAGTCAACAGCTTTTCGACACTGCTTATTTCAGCAGATTTCAACGGGTAAGTTATGGCCCCCCGAAATTAAACATGGAAAAAATACTAGCATTGGCAGCGTCGGGATTGTTAAGGTTTGATGTCGCCGCAAACCCGACGGTTACTTTTGGGGAAAATAGGGAACGGATTAAGGTGACATCACCGGCACTTAAGGGTTCGCTATTTTCGGAAATTTTGGTTGATGCGCGTATTGCGAGGCCTGCAGATATATTTACTCAACCGGAATACATTCAGCGATTGGCTTCGGATGCCGGTGTAGACTTTTTTTGCAACGAGGACCATGTGACTGGAAGTTTGGAACTGGACGAATTAGGTAGACTGAAAAATCATAACAGAATTGCCTTCTACGGCACCCCCACAGAAGGCTGGACCCTGGATAATGAGAGCTTGTCCCGCTCAAACAACAATTTTCTCTCCCCCTGGGCTCAACAACTTGTACAACACTATGCCAAACACCACACCGCCGAAGTTAACACCTATTGTCCATCCATGGATCAAGGAGATTACAAGTGACTTTTTACTGATAAACAGCTGGTTGGATAACTATGGTTCTCCAATAAACCTGCTCAATATACATCCATTTAGGCAAAACTATCAACGATACAATGATATGTTTAGCCGATATCGGCTCAACAGCACGGTGTTTTTTGCCAGGAAGGCCAATAAGGGTAAATGTTTTGTGAAGGCGGCCAAAGAATGCGGGTTCGGAGTAGATACTGCAAGCTTGAACGAGATGAAAGAGTGTATCGAGTTAGGATTAAGCCCAGAAAAAATTACCGTGACTGCTGCCGTCAAAAACCGTGAATTGCTCGGCTACGCCATCACCAACCGGATTCCCGTTATAGTGGATAACTGGGATGAATGTGATTTGCTTCATCAACTTTTGGTAGATATGAACCGAACTTTACAGGTTGGTTTTCGTGTCAGCGGTTTCGAGTATGGTGGAGAAAAGTTGTATTCGAGATTTGGGTTTGATAGTGAGGAAATTTGTGAAACAATTACTTCTACCATGGGCGATTCAGGGAAATACCACAAGTTTCGCTACCATGGCTTGCATTTTCACCTAAACGGATACAGCATACCACAACGGGCTGGAGCGTTGTCCCAGACGCTAGATGTTGCGGATGCCTTGGCAAATAATGGATTTAGGACCAGGTATATAGATATAGGAGGGGGGATAGTGATGAACTACTTGGCTTCTTCTGAAGAGTGGGAAAATTTCCATAAAGTCTTGAGGGATTCACTACTGACGGAAGTTGACGAAATCACCTTTCAGAAAGATCCATTGGGAATGGTAAAGGTAGATAATAAATTGCTGGGAGAGCCAAAGGTTTATCCCTATTATAATGAAGTGTTTCAGGACCGCTTTGTCGAAGCTATTTTGACTACCGCTAAAGAGGGTGCTCCATTATACAGACACCTTATAGACCGGGACATTGAGCTGAGGATTGAACCGGGGAGATCGCTGTTGGACCAGTCTGGGATCACTATTGCGAGGGTAGCCTTTAGGAAGAAGGATGCTGAGGGTAGAACCTTGGTTGGCCTGGAAATGAACCGTACCCAGATGTTCAGTTCCAGCGCTGATTACCTGCTGGACCCACTCTTTATCCCCCAACATCCCAAACCCGGCAGCCCAACTGAAGTGTATTTCGTCGGGGCCTATTGTCTGGAACAGGAGTTGATATTGAAGAGAAAGATAAGCCTACCCCAATATCCGGAAATTGGAGACCTGATTTGCTTTGTCAATACGGCGGGGTATATGATGCATTTTTATGAAAGTGAAGCCCATCGGTTCGATCTTGCCCGGAACCTAGTGGTGGAAAAGACTTCCGGGTGGCAGGCTTTCCCTGACGAGGAAATTATATAAAGAATTTACCTCTGGATTTTAGTCGACTTTTGTCTGGTAATCGTCCAGATTTTGAAGGGAAGTGGGTGCATTCATATCAAGTTTTGCTATATTGATTGTATGCATAAGAAAGGCAAAGAATATGAAGTGAAAGAACCATTCACCGATTATGGAAGATATACCTATGCCGATTATTTGGAATGGCAATTGGAAGAAATGGTGGAGCTGATCCATGGCAAAGTCTTTCGATCTGCTGCGGCCGCACCTAGGAGAATCCATCAGAAAATCTCAGGTAAGGTTTTTGCTAAAATTTTTAATTTTTTGGAAGGGAAAAGTTGTGAAGTTTACGAAGCACCTTTCGATGTACGCCTACCTATCAAATCCACTAGAAACGAAGATGTAGATACGGTGGTCCAACCAGATATCTGCGTGATTTGCGACAAGTGCAAACTAGATGAGCTAGGTTGCATTGGCCCACCGGATTTGATTGTTGAGATACTTTCTCCCGGCAACAACAAAAAGTAACTTCAAAACAAATACGAGGTCTATAAAGATTCTGGTGTGAAGGAATATTGGATCATCCATCCTGACGAGCGGACTGTCATGACATATACCCTGTTGGAAGGCCAATACATCCCTTCGAAACTTTTTACCTTTGGAGACTTCATTGAATCCAAAGCTGTAGTTGGTTTTTGACTGGACTTAGATTATGTGTTTAGGGATTTGGAATAATTGTTTTGTATATCAGGGGTTTTTAGTTGCAATTCAAAACCCTAAACGTGCAAGAATTGCTTTCGGATATTCTTTTTGGGATATAATCTTACGCAAGTCACGGGGTAAGGAAGTTGTTTTTTTAAGGTCAATCCTAGGCCTAATGCATTTGACTGTAATTGTGGGTATGATGGGGTAATTTTTCGCATCGAACGACGAAAGTGGCTTACTAGGCACCCGGTTTTGTTTTTATTTAAATTATAGGCCAGGGAAAAAACCTTTGCTAAATTGTCAGGATAGAAAAAAATAATATTCCATGGATAAATTTTCAATCATTGTTTTTGTTATAAGCTTCCTCTTAGTGTCATGCCAGGAAAAGGAGACCGAACGGCGGCCTAATATCCTTTACATTATGACAGATGATCATACCCAGCAAGCTTTACATGCCTATGGGCATGGGCTTTTAGATAGCACTTATTTTCCCAACATGGACCGTTTGGCAAAGGAGGGTGCACTTTTTAGAAACAGTTTTGTGACTAATTCCATTTGCGCACCAAGCCGGGCTGTTCTGCTTACGGGAAAATACAGCCATATTAACGGCAAGATCGACAACGTGGCGCCTTTTGACTGGGATCAACAAACTTATCCAAAGCTGTTACAGGCAGGGGGGTATGAAACTGCCCTTATAGGGAAGATCCACTTGGCAGGGAAACCACAGGGGTATGATTATTCCCTTACCTTGCCCGGACAGGGGAATTATTACAATCCTGAACTCATCAAGAATGGGGAAGAAGAAGTGAAATTTGAAGGACACTGCGAGGCTTTGATCCCACAGTTTGTCATGGATTGGCTGGAAAATGATTGGGATAGGACTAAGCCATTTGCTATAAATTACCACACAAAGGCCCCCCATCGTAATTGGATGCCCGAGGAAAAGTACCTGTCCCTCTATGAGGATGTGGAGTTTGATTTTCCCCACAACTTCTTTGATGATTACCAAGGTCGTGGCAGTGCTGCCAGGGAGCAGGAAATGGAGATTGTAAATAATATGTACTGGGGTTGGGACATGAAATTTGAAAAGAACCCCTTTACCGGGGAGGAGAGCCGTCTACCTGCACCTTTTGGTAGGATGAGTGAAGAGCAAATGGAGGCATGGAACGAGGTGTATGGTCCTGCCAACGAAAAGTTTCTAAGCCAAGGTGCTCCAGGTGAGCAATACCTCAAACAGCCTCCAAGTGGGGAAGAACTCGCCAATTTTATGTTTCACAGGTACTTAAGGGATTACCTCAAGGTTGTGAAATCCGTAGATGATGGCATAGGCAGAGTGTTGGATTACCTGGAAGAGCAGGGGCTTTTGGATAACACGGTGGTGGTTTATACTTCGGATCAGGGATTCTACCTAGGGGAGCACGGCTGGTACGATAAGCGATTTATGTACGAACAGTCACTCAGTACTCCTCTTTTAGTAAGGTATCCCAAGGAAATTGAGGCTGGTACAGAGGTGCAAGAAATGGTGCTCAACCTGGACCATGCGCCTACTATCCTGGATTATGCAGGGGTGGAAATCCCTGAAGACATGCAAGGAGAGTCTTGGCGGCCTGTAGCAGCAGGACAAAGTGTGCCTTGGAGGGATGCCATCTATTACCATTACTATGAATATCCAGGGCCTCATAATGTAAAAAGGCATTATGGCGTAAGGACAGATAGGTACAAGCTGATTCATTTTTACTACGATGTGGACGAATGGGAGATGTACGATTTGGAAAAGGACCCCGATGAGATGAATAGTATCTATGATGATCCGGAATACAAGGAAATCCAACAAATGCTACATACCCGATTGGAGGAACTTCGGGTGCAGTACGGGGATTCCGATGGACTGAATCAGCAATTTATTGACCAAAGTGTATCCAATAATTAATGGTGGTTCCTATGCGATTTCACAAAGAAAGTAATTTTCTTTTTCCATTTTCAAAAACCCTAACAGCCCTTTTTCTAGGGCTAGCTTTCTGGGGCTGTCAGCCGCTGGAAAAGGAAAAAAGTACCGAAAATGAAAAGCCAAATATCATCTTTATCCTGACGGATGATCAGCGTTGGGATGCCCTGGGCTTTGCCGACAATGATATCATCCACACCCCGCATATGGATAAGCTGGCAAGTGAGGGATTGTATTTTGAAAATGCCTTTGTGACCACAGCCATCTGTGCCTCAAGTAGGGCTTCCCTATTCACGGGACTTTATGAGCGTACGCACGATTTTACCTTTGGCAAGCCTCCTGTGCAGGATGAATACATGTACCGTAGCTATCCAAAGCTTCTGAAAGACGAAGGGTACAGGACCGGGTTTGAGGGGGAATTTGGAGTGAAGGTAAATGAAGGCATTGAAGATTCCATGTTTCACGTTTTCCAAGATGGTACTGAACGTGGATATAGAACCCACCATCTTGCCTTTGGTGGGAATGGAGTTACCGGATGAATATTAAGGATATAGCCATTCCAAGTTCCTGGATGGTCAACCCCAGACCTGGCGATCAGGTATATACTTGGAGCACAGACATGAAAGCAACCGTGGCTGATTAGGTCAATCTATTTGTTAAATTCCCAAACCATTGGGGATTAATCAATAATCATTCAGATGCTTTATCCCAATCGTAAATTATAAAAAGGATGCAGGGGGTAATGAAAGTTGTCAAATAGCGTTTTCTTTGAGTTTTTCGGAAATAAAGACCTTGATCAGGCTTTGTCGGGTAATCACCAGTTTTTAGGCAGCCTGATCAAGCTCTTTGACCATCCATTCCGGAAAGTCAACACTTACCCTACGGGCTTTTAACCCAGGTTTTGATATTTTATCCGCCTTCAGATAAGGCACTAAATTCTCATCGTTTTCAAATTTCTTGTCAAATTCAACTGCTGTAATAGATTTCTTTTTCATTTTCCCTTGATTTTCTGACCGATATATTCCGTATCTTTTTATTCCTAGTGGTATATACGGTTGACCATATATGTTCATCTAATTTGGCAATAAGTAAAAACCGCTTTTTATCTATTTGTCCGAGCTTCAAATATAATCCTATCGGGATCTTTCCAGAGTTCCTTAGCCTTTTCAAAGTAAATTCCATGTTTGGTTTTATTAGACTCGCTTTTCCTTGGGTCGAATTCGAACTTATTGCATAAGGAATACAATGGTGTAAAAACCACTATAAAATTAAGTAAAAAACAGGTGAAAATAACCAAAAATGAGTTTTGAAGATATAGGGGTCAGTCATTAAAGAAGAATGCAAACCCATGCGGTGCCAGGGAGTCCTACCCATTAGGAATAACTTGAAAGCTGCAATCATTATTATATGGTAGGTTCCTCCCTAAAGCTAAGCAGGAAAAGCCTGTATCCTCTATGCTTGTTTAAAGTTCGTAGACTTTGGATTTATGTGCAAATTGCTTAATTATGATTTGTTCCCCCAGTCGATATGCGTTGCGGACAGGTACCTACCATTGGAGAAGACAGCATGGGATAGGTGGGATACGAAAGGAGAAAGCCCCGACCCCAATGGGGTCGCACCTATCGGTTTTAAAATTCAAGCTAAAGCGTATAATCCCGCAATGACCATAAATCGGTCAAAATTTGTGAAAATGGGTGCTTGGTGTGGGATCAGTGGAGGTTGAACTAACAGCCCTGCCCGCATATCAAGGGTATTGGTCTTTTTTACCTAGTTTACAGTATATTTAATGGATATACACGTTAACTCCAAATGCATGAAGGAATTAAAAATCAAACCCCTGGGTTGCATCATTTTTTTGCTAAGCCTATATTCATCCTGTCATCAAGGCAATGGAGATTACCCGGAGGCACAGGGTCAGGATTCCCTTTTTTTTGAGGACAAGCATACAGTTTTGCTTTGGCTATTCGATGAGGAAGCTTATCCCAATGCCACCATTACGGATGCAAGTCCGTACGAAGTTGCCGACTTGCGGCTCACCTCTTCTTCCTTGGCACAGGGAAAATTCGGTAATGCCCTTTCCTCCCAAAAGGGCTATAACGTTATCTACGCTGGATTTTCCGGAAGGGGAGCGTTGGTACCACGCCAGCCGGACGGAGTACCAACGGGATTGTGGGGACCTACTTATGCTCCTGAGAATTTATTGCGGGCATTAGCTGGGTCGTCTCTTACTTTTGAATTTTGGTTGAAACCCAGTGATGTGTTGCCTGAAGAAGCTTTTTTGCTTGATTTGGGGAGAGGACTTGATGCCGGATTCAGCCTCCTTTTTGTAGATGAGGGAAAGACGCTGGAGGTAAGAAATCATTACCGGGGTATTAAGACCATTTTTGAATGGAAGGAAGCGTTTGCCAAGATGAATGATTTTACACATTTGGCTATACAAATAGATAGTGAAGGAAAGGGGTCGGTCTTCTTAGATGGTAGATTTACGGTTGAGGGAATTTCATCCACCCTTAAAAAATCTCCTCTCCCACCAATAGAGAGTCCCAGGGAAAACTTTAACGCCGATAGGAATTGGGCAGATTTAAGTGAGGAGCAAAAATTGCTACAACGGTTTAACGTATCCCTACTTCAAAGCCGGAAGGCAGAGTCCGATTTGCCGGGAGTTTTGGATGAATTTAGGGTCTCGGATATTCTTCGTTTCGGGCGAGATGGGTTTCAACCAAAAACCTATTCCCGGAATTATTCCGATGCAGCCTATTCCTTGCCTACTCCTACCGGTCCTCCCTTGCTCTTTTCCAATGAAACAAAAGATGTATCTGTTTTTAACTTCGGAAAGCGAAAGCACCTGTTTTTGGATGATAGGCTACTAGAGACCTTGGAAAATGCCCAAATTGTGATGAAGCCCTGGAAGCTTAAAGATGCCGAAAAGACCGACATTGAAAAGGTGGATGGGGAGTGGCGAATCACCTTTGTCCAAGACGGAGAGCGAAAACTTGGAATTGCGACCGCAAACTACAACTCGAGCCTAGGGCTGGTTTACCTTTATGAAACAAGGGATGGACTAAAATTCGATGGCAAGCCGGTAGAAATGGTCAATTACCCTATGGGTGGGGATTTATTCATTGATGACAGCCCAGAGGCGCATCGTGATGGTACCCGCTTTAAGTTGACAGCCTATCTTTCTGGTCGGGGGATTTATTTGTACACTTCCCCGGATGCTTTTCATTGGCGAAGGAATGAAACAGCCATGTTTCCACTTTTGTCGGGTGGAAGTGCTGAGTCCTTTTACGACGATCAGCGGGCCAAGTATGTTACCTACCTGAAGCGGGATGCCAGTTTTGATAATCCAGAAGCAGTCAACCCGCAAAAGCGGGTATCGGTGCGTTTTGAGACGGAGGATCCCTATCGCGTTTGGCCGTTTAAAAAAATGAAGGAACCCTATTTTGAATATTCGCCCTTTCCCGTGGTCACGGGGGAGGGTGAGTCACAGTTTATTCTTCCTCATGGTGCCCCTTCCTATGAGCAGGTTTATAGAACCCGGGTGGTCAAATATCCCTATGCACCGGACACCTACCTCGCTTTCCCTTGGATTTATCTGGCGGACTCGGACGACAGGAATGTGGCCATTGCCCATAGCCGGGACGGAGACGAATGGAATATAATAACAGAAACTTACTATGTGGACAAAGGCAAATATACAGAGGTGATCTCTTGCCAGGGATTGCATAGAGAGGGGGATGAGCTATGGCACTACCTGGAGGTGGGGGATGCCCATGGCAGGGGAGAGCGCACTTGGTATCGTATTCGAATCAGGCTCGACGGCTATTTTGCCTTACAGAGTGATGAGGTTGCCGGCTCCTCTACCACCAAAACCCTGCAAGTAGCAGGAGATCAGCTTCGATTGAATTATATTGCCAAAAAGGGAGGCAGTGTATTTGTGGAAGTGTTGGAAGAGAGCGGTTCGGTCGTCCCCGGCTTTTCAAAGGGTGAGTGTGCGCCGCTTACCGGGGATGAAATATCGGCTAGGGTGAAGTGGCAGGACGCTGATTTTAATCAACTGTCAGGGAGAACTATCAGATTGAAATTTTACCTGCAGAATGCAGAGGTCTATTCGATTGAAACCTTGTAAATAGTTGTTTTTAAAGTAAATAGCCTGATTTTCTTATCCTTCTTAACCTAGATGTCAGCTTTTTATTTTCTCTTCTTGGTCGCTGAAAAGTAAACTAAAATTAATTAAAACAAATAGAATGAGGTTAAGAATGATCACCACTCTTTCCAAGATTTAATACTCATAGGGATTGTCGGAAAATCGGATCAACCTTAATATCAAGTGAAGGGAAAGTAAAGTAATTCTGGCTATTTGATAATTGAAATACCTAGTCTGATCCCCTGGCTTTTTCTATATTTATAGGATGAACCGAACGTTAAACCCTACCCATCTTCAAACTTCCCTCCAGAGAATGGTGGACAACAAATCCATCTTTAGCGTGGCCATGAAAGTGGAAAATGGAGATGCTTCTCTATCCTGGTCAGGTGCTGCCGGGTGCATGCAAGTGGAGGACAACTACTTCATTGCTTCAGTGACCAAAATGTATATCACCGTGTTGGTGATGAAGCTGATCGATGAAGGGAAGATCCGTTTAGAAGATAAAATTAGTGAACATCTGCCAGGCCATTTCTGCGATAAAATCCATGTTTTCAAAGGGGTGGATTACTCGGGTCAATTGACCATCAGGCATTTGATAACCAACACTTCAGGAATCCCGGATTATTTTTTCCACAAGCAGGAAAATGGCCGGACGGTAGCAGATGAATTGATGGAAGGAAAAGATGAAGCCTGGCCTTTGGAAAGGACCATTGGACTTATCCAGGGATTAAAACCCAAATTCAAACCGGGGGCCAAAGCGGCCTATTCAGATTCGAATTACCAGCTTTTGGGAAAAATCATTGAGGAGGTTTCAGGACTTTCCATTCCAGAGATCATGAAGGTGTATATTTTTGACCCTTTAGGGCTGAAAAACACCTATATATATCAAGATACATCCGATAACATGCCCGCTCCTTTTTACTATGGATCAAAGAAATTATGGCTACCCAATTACATGGCATCGATAGGACCGGAGGGGGGAATTGTATCCACCATAGATGAGGTGATGGTTTTTCTGAAAGCTTTTTTCGAAGGGGTATTTTTCCCTAAAGAAAAAATAGAATCCCTGAAAGAATGGAAAATGATTTTTCCTCCTCCCGGACTTTTCCAATTTGGTATTGGGCTGGAAAAATTATGGATTCCCTGGATTGTTTCCCCCTTTAAGTACCCGGGAGAGATACTAGGCTTTTGGGGACAGACAGGCACTTTTGCCTTTTACAACCCAAAAACAGACCTGTATTTCTGCGGTGCCACCAATCAGATCAATGGGGTAGGACACAGGAAGGCGACAGGACTGATGATCAAGACAATAAAGTCCACGTTGTGAGTAGCTAGTTTCAATATTAGGCAGATGGCAAATCAACCCAATATCATCACCTACAGGGAGTTCAATGATTATTATGCGGATGCCAATACCACTATCCGGGCAAAACATGATGAATTCCATGTGCTCCGATTTAGCGAACTCGGGAATGATATTGTGCCCGTGATGGGGCCTTTTTGCACTGCTTATTTTCAGGTTGCCATTGGCAGCGAAATACAGGCTAGGGTAGGGGTTTTTGACATGAGGGAAGAAATCGAAAACTATTCCATGGTTATATATCTGCCCGGTCAAATTCTCACTTGGGAAAAGACCGGTAATTGGGAAGGGTATGTGGCCAATGTCAAAGAGTCTTTTTTGAATCTAGGTGGCTTGGCCTATCTCACCGATAGCTTTAGTTTTCTTCACAGCTTACAGCCTTTGGTCATTTCCCTTTCTGTAAAAGAATATGAACAGATGAGCCAGTTTTTTGAATTGCTTTTAGATGAACAGAAGGAGTTGAAGGAAGAAAACATTTTTGTGATTCGTAACCTGTTACAGGTTTTGATGGTGTTTATCAACAGGATGGTTTCAGGAAAAATAGGCGGAAGTACTTTTCCTGAATTACAATATCAAAAATTGGCCACTTGGTTCAAGGGATTGGTATTGAACCATTATAAGGATGAAAAAGCAGTTACTTACTATGCGGGAGTAATGGGAATAAGTCCAGCTTACCTGGCTGAGGCTGTTAAAAAGGTGTTTAAGACAACACCAAAACGCATGATTAACGAAATTACTTTTTTGCATGCCAAAACCCTACTGGCATCTTCGGATATAGGCATTAAAGAATTGGCTTGGTCTTTGAATTTTGACGATTACAGTCATTTCGTGAAATTTTTTAAAAAAATGAGCGGGCTTACTCCCGCGGCCTTTAGAAATGCTTTAAAAAATAAAGGGTAAAGGCGAAAAAATTGTTTAATTTTTCTTGTTAGTGCACCGAAATTTTTACCAAAATTCAACCCAATTTTTCCCATACTGTGCTAATTTTTTTGATCAAATTTACAGTAAATCAATAAGTTATCTAACTAAATCCCCAAAATCATGAAAGCGCAGACTATGAAAAAGCAGGTTGCAAACAACATTTCCAAGGAGGTGCCCAAACACAACAAACCCCTTGTAGGGAGAATGAAGTTTTATTATAAAAATCCCATCGCAGATGGCTACTTTTCCTACTTACTCGCATTTGGAGCAAGAGGGGGTGCTGATGTTGGTGAAGCATTTGCCGCCGTCAGCAATGTGGGCCAATACGATACAGAAGCATGGGTACGTGAACTCACCAAAATGGCAAATTTGGTAGAAAAAGAAGCTCACAAAAGCCTTTCCCGAGGGCATACCATTACTGCAAGGGATACCTTCCTACGTGTGTATTACCTTAACCGGGCCGCCCTGTTAAACCTGAGTCCTGTCAAGGAAACCCAACGTTATAATGAAATCCGCAAGCATGCTGTAGAAAATTTCAGGAAAGCTGCGGCATTATATAACCCTCCCATCGAAGCCATCGAAATTGAATTTGAAGGGAAGAAACTGCCTGGTTATTTTATCAAACCAGACAATAGGAATATTAAAAGGCCGACGCTTTACAATGTGGGTGGAGGAGAATCTTTTTGTGAGGACATGTGTATGGTGTTCGGAATTGGAGACCAGGAACGTGGTTACAATATGATCACCGTGGACCTTCCCGGAATGGGAAACACAGCGGCAGAGGGAATGAAAATGGAGCCTGCCATGGAAAAGCCTGTCAGCAAAGTGATCGATTACCTGGAAAGCAGGCCGGATGTGGATATGGAAAGGTTGGCAGTGTTTGGTCCCAGCATGGGAGGGTATACCGTGGCCAGGGCAGCATCCAAAGATAAACGCATCAAGGCCATGATTGCCAATAGCATTATTTTGAACCAGTATGACTATTTGGTGCAGGCCAAGGAGTTGAAGACCTTGGCCAAATATGAGAATTTCCCCTTGTTCAAAATGCTTACCAGACTGTTTGGGTCTTGGTTGGCCGGCTTGTTCAATGTAATGGATGTTTACAAATGGCGATGGAAAGTGAACACCATAAAGGAATGGCTGGATGCCTGTAAGGAATTTACAGCAGATCCTTCCGAGATAAAATGTCCCAGCCTTTTGATGGTGGGTGAGGACGAACTGGCCTATTGGGCCACCAAGGGATTCATTAATGAGTCCCTTAAAAAGATCGATAACCCAAAGGTGGATCTGGTAATCGGAAAAGCAGAACTGGGTGCTTCGGGAAAGAACATGCTGCCCAACCTTACCCTGATTCGACATACGGTGTATGATTGGCTGGATGAAATTTTCCTACAAACCACTGAGAAGGTGAGTATCCATGCTGCCAAGGAAGTGGCCAAAGAAATTAGTAGTTAACCCACTACAATTTACTTCCGATTTGACCACAAACTTGAAATAACAATAAGGTCAACCGTAGTTTTGAATTTTATTATGCTTGATGGGGGTTTTTAAAGCAATACTACATCTCTGATCAAAAACTTCCATCGAGTATAATATAAAGAACATATACAAACCAAGGTAAAACAAAACACGCAAATGAAGTAAGTTTCCATTATTCCAACCATTTAAAAATTATAAGGGAAATTTATAAAACTACAAAAACTATCTTTAATCATTAGGAGGCTCAGAGAGGTAAAATGGATTCCTTAAATTTTAATTATATGGATGCGAAAAATAGGTTAAAATGGGTTTTAAGGCTAGCTTTTTTAACGGTCTTTTATTATCCTATCTGGATATTGGGTACTTTGGCTATGGAAAATCTGATTCCTGATCTCCCCTCCGAACCAGGTTTAATAGAAGAGGGTTTTGGCTTGCTCGTATTGGGGTTAATAAACACGGCATTAATTGTAAGCCTTATACTCACCTCCCGATGGAATGGATGGCAATTAACGATAAGCTTGGCACTTGCCTATTACGGATCCTTTACCTTACTGACCCAAATAGAATCATGGTATTTTCTAAGTGAAACCACCGTGCCACCCCAGTTATTGCCACGCCTTTTCCTAATGGGTTTATCTATTCCGTTTATTTTTATACCTGTGGCGGTCTTCATTTTGGGCAAATGGAAACGCAAAGGAGAACCCGTAGATCCTGCAATATGGAAGGTCTCCACCACAAAGCTTCTAATTATCAAATTTGGGATTATAGCCCTTATATACCTTGTTGTGTACTGGTTGGCGGGGTATTTTATTGCTTGGCAAAACCCCGAGCTGAGGGAGTTTTATGGTAGCCCGGGTGAAATAGCTCCCTTCTTTTCCCATACCTTGGATACGTTTTTAAATTCCCCAAGCTTAGTGCTGTTGCAGTTATTTAGAGGAATTGTTTTTGGTGCTATCGCCTTGCTCATCTTGTCCGGGTCAAAGGCAAATACCTGGGTGACCGCATTGATAGTGGGGTTGCTTTTTGCCATTCCTCATCTGGTGCACATTCTGCCAAATCCACTAATGCCCATCGCCAGTGTAAGAGTTAGCCATATGGTTGAAACTGCTTCTTCTTCCTTTGTTTTTGGATTAATTACGGTATGGGTACTGCAATTTGGTCAAAAGTAAGTGGTGGCTTAATTCCCTGCAAGATGAATTTGGTGATGATTAAAATCATTATTTGTATTGAGGGTGCTCATAGTTGTCTTGGCCTTCTCCTGCTAATTTTGCAAAAAAACCTTACCGGGATTTTGTAAAAGGGTCGGTCATTTTCGTAACTCAAGTAGTAGCTGGATTTAGGTTTTGAAATATGCTGAACCTATTAAGCAGCCTGAAAAAAAATTTAAACCGGAGAAGTATGTAGCGAAAAAAGTTAATCAAAAATGTTTGGTGCATCCACATCTACTTCTAATTTAAGAGCGATTGTTTTTAAAAACATTGCAAGATTATCATTTCTAAGTTGTACCGGTATGAAAAAAGTGTATTTCAATGACAGGGCCGAATTATTGAAAAGAAACAAGGCTTTTGAGACAGAAATATTTACTGAAGAATTAATTGAAGAATTACCTGAACCTATCAAAAAGTATCTAAGGGTCTGTGGCTATATGAATACAACGGTACCTGTAAATGCCAATGTTTACTGGTCAGAAAGCCGGTTGAAAATGTCGCCACAAAAAGATTGGGATAAATTGCATACCTCCCAGTTTAATTCTGTAAAACCTATCGGAAGAGTAGCGCTAATGAAATTTGAGTCAATGCCCGTGGCTGCACGTGATCTATACCGGGATGGCTATGGGGAAATGAATGGTAAACTACTAAACCTGATAAGAGTAGTTTTTGATAACAGCAGAGAAACAGCTCAATCGGCATTGATTACCACATTCTGTGAATTTATGTTTATACCAGGCTACCTTTTGCTTGATAGTGTTAAATGGGAAGATATGAGAAATAATGCGGTAAAAGGGACACTTAATGACAATGGGCTTGAAGTTACAGGAGTGTTTTATTTTGATGAGGATGGCCTATTTACACACTTTGAAACTGATGACAGGTACTATTCAACAGGAAAAAATCAGTATAAAAAAGTAAAGTTTTCTGCCTTTGTGGAAAGTTATAAAATGCAGGGGAATCTGAAAATCTGTGAGAAGGTGAAAATTGTTTGGCATTTACCCGATGGTGATTTTGAGTATTACAGAGGAATTGTTGACAGCATTGAGATAAATGTAAATGAGTAATTTTTCACACTTGCAAAATTAAGGTACAAATGCAACTAGAGTATTTCATCAGTGGAAATTCAAATAAAGAAACCCTCCTCTTTGTCCACGGGGCAGGAGGAAATGCCGATCAATTTCGAAAACAGCACGAGTATTTCTCTGAAAATTACAAGGTGGTTTCCTTATCCTTAAGAGGACATGGGGATTCTCCAAAACCCTCACCAAATACCACAGAGCAATACGTATTAACCCTTTTTGCCGCGGATATCATCCAATTGATCAAAGACCTGAATTTGGATAACATCCATTTTGTTGGGAATTCAGCTGGCGGGGTGATAGGTTATATAGTGGTCAGTAAAATGCCTGAAAAATTCTTAAGCTTGGCCACTTTCGGTACAACAGGACAGATGAAGTTCCCCAAATTTCTCGCTCCGGTATTCAGAGCTTTTGATGCTTTTATGCTCCAGTTTTTTAAAAAATGGTACCTGAACTTTATGGTTTCCCATACCGCCAATCATGAGGCCTCCAAAGAGGTTTTTTTCCAAATGTTTGAAAAGGCAGTAACTGCGATTCCCCATTTCAGGTATAATTTGGTGAATTATGACTTTACGGGCTTTATTGCCCAAAGCCCTGTTCCCTATACATTGATCAGATGTGAATTTGACAAAGGGATTAATGGGATGTTAAAATCAACGCTAAAGGCTATCGAGGCTAATCCATCAGCAAAGGTGATTGAATTGAAAGGTTTAGGCCATGTGGCTAACCTCGACGATCCAGCGGCTTTCAATAATTGCTTAAAGGACATATTGGACAATCTAAAATGAAGAAGGGAATATTTTCTAGTACTTACGGAGATATTTATTATGAACTGTCAGGTATTGATCCTGTTTCTACCTTGGTATTTATCCATGGAGTAGGCATGGATCACCACACCTTTCATGATCAGGTAGATCCACTACTTTCCGATTACAGTACCTTAGTCTGGGATTTGCCCGGGCATGGTAGCTCAACTCTCAAAAACTATAACGAGCGATTTACGGTATTATCCGCAGAATGCTTGAATGAGTTATTGGAGGAGTTGAAAATCCAAGAGGTCATTTTGGTTGGACAATCCTTGGGCAGCCTGATTGCACAGTATTTTCAGATCAACTATCCCGGAAAGGTAAAAGCCGTGGTACATGCACCAGGCATTGAGTTGAAGTCGCATGTGGGAGCTTGGGCAAAATGGTTTGTCCCATTTTCCATGTTTTTGATTGGACTTATTCCGAAAAAAACGTTTTGTAGAGCTTTTGGTAAGCATAGGGCCGTAAGGAAAGAGGTTCAGGAATATCTGTCGGCCTCGATGAAACAAACAGGGAAAAAGTTAGCACTGCAAATCACTACCGATATGACCTACGACCTTATAGATCCATCGCCTCAACCTAAAAAAGTGCCTCTACTAATGCTTTATGGACAAAAAGATTTATTCTTTATTAAAAATGCCTCTAAAAAATGGCACAAAAATGAGCCAATGAGCCAAAGTGTAGAAATAGCCAATGCCAATCATATAGCCAATCAGGATAATCCAGCGTCTTTTAATCAGGCTCTGAGCCAGTTTCTGAAAGAGACTTGTCAGGTCTAGCGCGGTGACAATACTATTAAAATCAGTAACTATGAAGAAAAAAAAGTTTTACCTGGGTCTTATCTTGTTTTTCCTCGGGATGTTGGGCATGTTGTCCATGTTAACGGTAGATTTACCCTTGCCGGAGGAGGTTGTATCCATGTTGGAGGATCAGTTTACGCCATTACAAATTAAGCTGCTGATCTTAATCAACCCAACCATTATTTTGATTGTTTCAGTAGTGGTGGGTACCGTCCTTTACCAAAAGGTAAACCTTAGCGTTCCAATTATTGAGAAGTTGGTGGGCATAAGGCTCGAGCATCCACAATTTCGAGAAATATTCTTTTATGGGATTCTAGGTGGCGTACTCGCAGGGTTGATACTAAGTATTCTCGGCCTCTACAGGTACATTTCTCCGACAGAATATGAACTCCTGAACTCCTCCCTCAATTTGACCCTTGCAGCAAGGTTTTTATACGGAGGGATTACAGAAGAATTATTTATGCGGTATGGATTGATGACGCTTTTGGTTTGGTTGGGAGCCAAACTTTTTAAGGGAACCAAACCCAAGGTGTATTGGATTGGGATTATCATATCCACCCTACTTTTTGCTGTAGGTCATTTCCCCGTCGTTTTTCAAGTTGTAGAAAATCCCAGCATAGTCTTGATAAGTTATGTCTTGATTGGCAACTCCATTGGGGGGCTTGTTTTCGGTTGGCTGTATTGGAAAAAAGGGCTGGAAAGTGCCTTCTTGGCTCATATATTCGCTCATGTGGTAATGGTGCTCAATGAAAAACTATTCCTATGAATCCAGAAACCTTTGATAGAAAACGCGTCCCTGTACGTTTCTTTGTGGTTACTTTTTTGTGGTCCTGGCTGTTATGGTTGCCTTTTGTTTTACCAGGTTTGGGTATTTGGGGGTGGAATGAAAGCCTGCGAGACAGTTTAAGCATGCCAGCGATCATTTTGGGTGCATTTGGCCCGGGCTTAGGTGCACTCTATTCCATCCGTACCCTGCAAGGAAAATCTGAAGTCAAGCGCTTTCTAAAAACCTTTCTGGCCATTGATTTTGGCTGGAAAGTTTGGGTTGGGATTTTGGCTGGATTGGGGCTCGCCAATTTTTTGGCTTGGTACCTCCCGGGTTTTTTTGGATATGAAAGATTGCCCATGCTTTTACCTACCCTATATGTTTTTCCGATATATTGGCTAGTGATGATTTTTTTTGGAGGCGGACAAGAAGAAGTGGGGTGGAGGGGCTATATCATGCCTTATTTGGAAACCAAATTCGGGCTTTGGCCCGGAAACATCCTTTTGGGCATCATTTGGGCAATATGGCATGCACCATTATGGTTTATTGCTGCATCTTTTCAAATCTATATGCCTTTTCCGGCCTTTTTGATCGGATGTATAGGTTTGTCTTTTTTCTTGTCTTGGGTAGTCAAGGCCTCACATCAAAAGCCCATGTCCGCTTTGGTGGCACATGGTACCTCCAATGCATTTATGCCAGTTTTTCCCAGTTTAGTCCTGGCAACGGATGTTTTCCAATTGCATTTTTGGTTACTGGAATTCCTTATGTTGGGAATAGGAATTATTGCCTTATTAACTGTTAAGAAAAGTAATGCTTTATAATGATGCTCTATATTAAGTTCAGCCTTTTGTTTTTTGTGATTCATTTCGTTTGCTATATCATAGCCGGTGTTATTGACCTTCGGTTGGCCAAAAAAATTTATAAAGGAAAAGACCGCCTGTACAAGGGGTTTTTCCGGGATATGGGAAAGAAGGAGGAGGAGCTTCGAGTGGCAAAACTCCTTTTGCCCTCTCAGTTTGTAAGGGCGATAGTGATGTCGATGGTGCTTTATCCTGTTTTGCCTTTCTTGACCACCCTTTCATTTTGGCAGCAGTTCCTCTTTATGGGGAGCCTGATGTTTGTTTACACCGATTTTTCCTGTGCAGTTCCTTTTTCGAATACCATAGAAGGATTGGTCTATCTTAAAAAAGAGTTTGTGGAAAGAAAAATTTTCTGGATCATTCAGTTAGAATCCATTATGTACAGTGTCCTATTTGGTTTGCTTTCTGCCTTACTACTGTTTTAATAAAAAAAGAATAATTAAAGGGCAGCACCCTGATAGAAGTCATGTTTGGAAGTTTTCTTTCTTCCTACATTTGGAGATTAAAACAATTACAATGAACAGATTCCTCATTTTGGTTGCATTGCTTTTTATGCATTTTGGAGCGATGGCCCAAAAAAATCAACGAACATTATTTCTAAACACAGGCCTTCAAAATTCCTGGGAACGTGACCACGGGTACTCCCCCTTGGTGTACAAGGGAAGCTCTATCGGTTTAACGCTGGGATATGCTAGTGTCGGAGAACTGAAAACTGATGAGGTGTATCTCCATTATAGCAGACTGCCCTTACAAAATGCCTTCAATGCAGAAATGACCGGTACCCATGCCAGTGTCATAACCTATACCTTCTATAGTGCTGACTGGTTGCCGGAAAGCTTAATGTTGGGTTGGTCCAATAACAATGCCTTAAGCGAGCGGAACTATGAGGACGCACAGAACTTCAACCCCAGGTTTGATTTTCATACCTCATTTGGGCCGGCAGTACGCTACCAGCAATCATTTGGAAAGGAGCAGGAATGGAGGTTTTCTTCGCAAGCCCATTGGCAAGTGATCGGTTTCCTGTTTTCTGCTTCCTATGTGACCAGCCCTCCGGACCCATTTCTTCATGAACAGTCCACTTTCAATGCCTTTTGGCAGTCCCTGCGCTTTTTCCAACCCTTTCAGCAACAGGATTTGGGAATATTGAATCAGTTTTTTTACCAATTGTCCAATGGTAATGAGATCGGCATAGGCCATAGGTTCCATTATTCTTCCCTAGAAAATGCCCACCGCTCCCATCGCTCCGGTAGCCATTATTTCTTCCAATTAAATTTTCAATTATGAGAACGTACCAGCAATTATTCGTGATTTCATGCTTGCTTTTGATAGGTAGCAGCTGCGAAGTTATCATAAGACCCGAAGACCCACCGGCCAACCCAAGGGCAGTATTTGAGCACCTTTGGTCAGATGTACATAACAGGTACAGCTTTTTTGAGGAAAAACAGATTGACTGGGAGGACGTTAAACAAGCCTATAGTCCTTTAATTCACGATGGGATGGACCCCTATGAGTTGTTCGATGTACTCGGTGATATGCTTGCAGAACTGGAAGATGGACATGTGAACCTTTTGAGTACGTTTAACCGCTCCCGAAACTGGAGCTGGTTTGAAGGTTACCCTTTGTTTTATGACGAGCAGCTTATTTATGACAAGTACATGAAGACTGATTACAGGATCATTGGCCCTCTGCATGCGCAGACCATCGATAATATGCTTTATGTCAACTACCGCTCTTTCGAGCGTACCATTTCCGATCAGCATATGGATGAAATAGTCCGACTGATGCAGTTCCATGATGGGCTGATCATTGATGTGAGGAGCAATGGGGGTGGCAACCTTCGAAATGCCCACAAAATAGCATCCAGATTCACGGAAGAGGAAGTGATTTACGCTAGGCAGCGCTTTAAAACCGGGCCTGGGGCTGCGGATTTCACCCCTTGGGCCTCTTTACGGATTACCCCTTATTCTGGAGAAAAGTATATGGGGAAAGTGGCCCTCCTGACCAATAGGCACTCTTACAGTTCTACCACATTTTTTGCCCAAATGATGAGGGTTTTGCCCCAAGCCAGGCTGTTTGGCGATCAGACCGGAGGGGGTGGGGGCACTCCGGTTTTTGCAGAGCTCCCCAATGGCTGGACTTACCGTTTTTCAGGGAGTCAGACCATAGACCCCGATGATGCACACCTGGAGTTTGGGGTGCAGGTGGATCAATTGCTCACCCATCCCATGGATCAACTGGAAGGCAAGGATCATTTTATAGAAGCGGCAGTGGGATGGTTGAGAGAGTGAGTTGTGTTGTATCCAAATTTAATAAGGACCTTTTTGAAGGGATTATTTGAGCCTGGGTTAACCTCTTTCATGGTTTTGTGTTAATATTGGGAGGGCGTATGCATTCCCCACATATTCCAATACAATGTCCAAAACGTACGATTACATCTTCGCAGGATCCGGATTGGCTGGATTGAGTTTATTATACAGGCTTTTAAAGGAACCCGGATTCCAACATAAAGAAATTTTGGTCATAGACTACGCCAAAAAAACCCAAAACGACAGAACCTGGTGTTTTTGGGAAAAAGGGGAGGGGCCATTCGAATCCCTGGTCTGCCATGAGTGGGCCAGGTTGCGGTTTTTTTCACCCCAGGTTTTCAAGGTATTTGAGATGAGGGAATACCGCTATAAAATGATTCAATCGGGGGATTTCTATGCCCATGTATTAGATTTTGTCAATGGGTTTTCAAACGTACGTTTTGTAGAGGAAAAGATTGTGGGAATATCCGAAGAAGGGGAGAAGGTCTCCGTAGATACCGGGGATAACATCTATTCAGCAGATTACGTCTTCAATTCCACCGGACTCTTTTATCCCAAAATGAACGAGGATAACACCTTGCTTCAGCATTTCCTTGGCTGGTTTATACTGACGGAACAGCCTGTCTTCGATCCTGAGGTGGGTACCTTAATGGATTTCACCCTCCCTCAAGATCATGGCACCACCTTTATGTACGTGCTGCCTACCGCCAGTAACATGGCACTGGTGGAATATACGCTTTTTACGGAGAGGGTTTTGGAGGAAAAGGAATATGAAACAGCCCTTAAAAGCTATATACGTAACAAATTGGGTGTGCAAGCCTACGATATAAAACATAAGGAGTTCGGTGTTATACCCATGTCATTGGCTAGATTTCCCGCTCACCTTGGGAAAAATAAGCGCATCATCAATATTGGCACTGCCGGAGGATATACCAAGCCAAGTACGGGATATACCTTCCAGTTCGTTCAGAAGCATATAGGCAGGCTATTGGTACAGTTAAAGCAAACGGGTTCTCCCGTAGTGGATCCTACTTTTAGGGAGCGCATGTTTGAGTGGTACGACCGGACATTGGTGGATGTGATATTGAATAAGAGGTTGACTGGGGAACAGATTTTCTCCTTTCTTTTTAAACAAGTGGAGCCGGAAAGAATATTGGCCTTTTTGGCCAACGAGAGTGGGTTTTTGGAGGAGTTTAAGATAAGAAACAGTGTCCCACAGTTCCCTTTCGTCTATTCGGGCATAAAGCAACTTTTGGGTGTGGGGAGGTCCTGAAAACCGTTAATAGTAAGAATAAAAGTTTAATAAGTTTCCTTTCTATACTAGATTTGGCTACTAAATCTATTAAAATGAAGAGATTCCTCATTTGTCTTGAAATAATGAACGGTGAAAGGGCAAAGGGGCACCTGATGGTCTGTTTTTTGGCTCAGATGGTCGAAAGGCATTTACGTTTATCAGGTTTTAAAAACGACGTGCTTTTTTTCGAAATTAAGCACGTGTAACAAATTCTTTTTATATTTGTATGGAACCTACAACATGCATGAGATGAACACAAAACTGACATTGACTATTGAGCGGGAAATCATAAAAAAAGCAAAGGAATATGCAAAAGGTAAAAACCGCAGCCTGTCCGACATCGTTGAAAATTATTTGAAAATCCTGACCAAAGAGGAACAAAAGGAAAAAGCCAAAAAACTTAATCCAATTGTAAAATCGCTAAAAGGCTCTTTTAGAATGCCCAAAAAGGACATGGATTATAAAAAAGAACTTAGGGACCGGCTAGAGGAAAAATATTCATAAATGGACAAGGTGCTTATTGACACAGATGTACTAATGGATTTCTTTTTTGACCGTGACCCATTTGCTGCATTCGCGACAGAGATCTTAAATTTATGTGAAGAAAATGAAATCAAGGGATTCACAACTCCAGTCACCATTTGCAATGTCTATTATTTGCTGAGAAAATCGGCAAAACACGAAATTATAATCGAAAAGATAAAACAACTTTTAACTATAATAGCTATTGTAAAAATGGATAAAGAAGTGGTTTTCGGAGCGTTAAATTCAGATTTTAAGGACTTTGAAGATGCTTTGCAAAATTTTTCGGCCACTGAAAATGGAGAAATAAAAGTAATTTTGACCGGAAATATCAAGGACTACAGAAAAAGTAACCTTGCCATTTTAACCCCTGAAACCTACTTGAAGGGAAGGGCCGATGGCTAAAATCAACTATTTGTGGTGGGCATTGCAAGGGGTGCAAAAGGTGTTTTCAGCTGGTACAGATTGTGAAGTATAGGAAAGATTTACCTCCCTCACCGATACTATCCCTAAAAAATCAAGAAGGACAAAATTGGCATTGGCTATTCCCCGGTGCATGGTGGAGGGTTTTCGGATTCACAATTTTTAACGCCCAACCCCATACCTTTTTGAAACCAAAACCTACTTTTTCAAGGTTTGATAAGTAATTCAATTTCTTATCGCTTACTTTAGTTGTCACAACTACCAAATCTATGCTTTACATTGGACGTTTAGGGTCGGAAAGTGCTCGGTGGGTCAATGCCTTCCTAGCCATTATACTTGTAGGATTTACCTGTTTGCCAAGTTTGGCCCAGGAACTAGTGCCCTTGGACGAAAGGGTTCGGAAAGGCAAATTGGAAAACGGTCTTACTTATTACATAAAGTACAATCCCAAACCTGAAAACAAACTGGAATTGAGGCTGGCGGTAAATGCAGGTTCCATATTAGAATCCGATAGCCAGCAGGGGCTAGCCCATTTTGTGGAGCACATGGCTTTTAATGGGAGTGAAAACTTCGAGAAAAATGAGTTGGTAAGCTACCTCCAATCCATAGGGGTCTCCTTTGGAAGGGATCTGAACGCCTATACCTCCTTTGACGAAACGGTGTATATACTTCCCATCCCCACTGATGATGAGGAAAAGATGCGGAATGGCTTTCTGGTGTTGAAGGATTGGGCGGGAGGACTTCTGCTCACGGAAGAAGACATCGATGAGGAACGAAGTATCATTGAGGAAGAATGGAGGACTGGCCAAGGTCCCGATCAACGCATGAGGGACGAGTGGCTTCCCTATTTGCTCCATGGGAGCAAGTATGCGGAGAGGCTTCCTATAGGTCAGATGGAAGTGGTGAGAAATGCGGATTATGAAGAATTGAGAAGTTTTTACAGGGACTGGTACCGGCCTGATAATATGGCGGTGGTAGCCGTGGGGGATGTCCCAGTGGATGAAGTGGAGGAGTTGATTAAGGAATTCTTTCAGGATCTGGAAAATCCCGAAGAGGCTCCAGAGAGGGAAACTTTTGACGTTCCGGAGCATGAGGAAAGTTTTGTCAAGATAGTTACTGATGAGGAGGCTCCGGGTATCCAATTACAGTTGTTCTACAAACATCCACCTGCCTCCACAGAAACGGTAGAGGACTACAGAAATAGAATAGTGAGGACGGTATATGGTGGTATATTGACCCAGAGACTGGACGAAATCCGTCAAAAACCCGATGCACCTTTTATGTTCGCAGGTTCCAGGTACGGTTCCATGGTTAGGGCATTGGACTTTTTTACCACTTCTGGAGTGGTAGGTCCCGGCAAGGTTATGGAGGGGTTGGAGGCATTTTTGGTGGAGAATGAAAGGGCTCTAAGACACGGATTTACAGAGAATGAGTTGGATAGGGTAAAACGGAGTTTGGCCAACAGCACGGAACGAAGTTTCAAGGAAATGGACAAGATGGAATCCAGGCAGATGGTGAGCAGGTACGTGTCCCATTTCTTAAATGGTGGGTTTGCCGAGGGGGAGAAAAATCGCTATGAGTTGTACCTGCAAATTTTGCCTGAAATCACCCTTGATGAGGTCAATAAAATGGGCAGGTCCATGGTGAGGGATGATAACCGGCTGATCGTGGTTACCGCTCCGGAAAAGGAAAAAGAATCCTTGCCCACAGAGGAGGAGGTATTGGCACTTTTCGATAAGGTGGATGCCATGGAAATTGCCCCTTATGAAGAAAAGGAACTTTTGGAGGAGTTATTGACGGAGCTGCCCAGCTCAGGAAAAGTGATAGAAAAAACCGAAAATGAGGCGGTGGAGGTCACCAGTATTGTTCTTTCCAATGGGGTAAAGGTTCACTTTAAGCCCACAGATTTTAAAAACGACGAGATTCTTTTCACGGGAAGCAGTAAGGGGGGTACATCGCTTTATCCTGACGAGGATCACTATTCCGCCTCCTATTCTTCTGTGATGGTGAATGTGATGGGAGTGGGGGAGTTTAGTCCCTCTGACCTTAGAAAAGTATTGGCTGGGAAAAACGTGAGTGTAACTCCAAATATAGGAACCTACAGTGAAACTATAGGGGGAAGCACCTCCCCAAGGGATTTGGAAGAGACCTTGCAATTGATGCACCTGTACTTTACTACACCCAGAAGGGACGAGGAGCTGTTTGAGGTTTACCTTAGCAACAACAAGTCGCAGTTAGAAAGTGCTCAGGCCAATCCGGATTTTCAGTTTAACAGAAAATTCAACGAAATCCTAAGTCAAGGTAATTTCAGGGGTATGAGCATTTATGACCCAGAAGACCTGCAGAAAATTGACCTCAACCGGGGGCTGGAAATATACAGTGAGCGGTTTGCCAATGCAGCGAACTTTGAGTTTCTTTTTACTGGAAATATTGATTTAGAAGTCACCTTACCCCTCATAGAGCTTTATTTGGGTAGTCTACCCGGAAACCCAGATGCAGTAGATAATTACAGGGATTTAGGAATTCGTCCGCCCCAGGCAAGCAGCGAATCCGTAAAGGTGGGCAAAGATGAAAAAAGTCAGGTGATTCTTTATTTTCATGGCCCCACACCCTATGATATTGAAAAATCCCAGCAATTTTCTTTTTTGGGAGAGGTGCTTACCATCAAGTTGATAGAAAATATCAGGGAAAAAATGGGAGGTGTATATAGTATTGGAGCAAGAGGAGGATTGTCCAGGGTTCCCGAGGAGAGTTTTAGCTTTTCCATTTCCTTTCCCTGTGATCCTGAAAATGTTGATAAGTTGATAGCGGCAGTTTGGGATGAAATCAATGCCATCAAAGAAGCAGGACCAGAAGAAAAGGACCTGGAAAAAGTAAGGGAAAGCAAGCGGATTTCACTGGAAGAAAACCTCCGAAGAAACTCCTTTTGGCATGGGCAACTGAATGCAGCACTCACTTCAGGGATGCCCCTTGATACCGTATTGGGAGCCATGGATAGAGTACAAAAGGTTAGCGGGGAGCAAATACAAGAAATAGCCAATGAGTATTTGACCAAAGAAAATTTATTGGAAGTAAAGAAATATCCACAGTCGTTTGAAGGTCTTGCAGATGAATAACCTTATTAAATGGCTTTTACGCCTACTAGTTTTTGTAATAGGCTTTGCCTTCATGGGAGGAACTGCCGTAGCACAATCTGAATCCGAGGAGGCAGAGTATCTGGATTTATTTGTTTCTGGCTCTGAAGGTTACCATACCTTTCGAATTCCCTCCCTTGTGCTCACGCCAAACGGGACTGTATTGGCCTTTATAGAGGGAAGAAGAGCGGGAAGTTCGGATACCGGGGATATTGACTTATTGATGCGTAGATCGGAGGATGGTGGAGCAACCTGGAAAGCAACATCCCTGGTATGGGATGACGGGCCAAATGTCTGTGGCAACCCCACAGCAGTGGTAGATGAGGATACAGGGAGGATTTGGTTGTTCATGACGTGGAACCTTGGGGAAGATGGGGAAAGGGAAATAATTGAGAGAAGAGCTAAGGATACGAGGAGGGTTTTTCTCACCTTTAGTGATGATGATGGCAATACCTGGGATCCTCCCAGGGATATCACTAATCAGGTAAAGAACCCAGAGTGGGGTTGGTATGCAACCGGCCCTGGAGTAGGGGTACAAATAAAACATGGCTCCAACAGGGGTCGGTTGGTTATCCCCTGCGATCATAGTTATATGGGTGTAGATGGGAAATATGAATATGGTTCGCATGCCATTTTCAGTGACGACCATGGTGAAACCTGGGAGATAGGAGGGGTGATTTCTCCCAAGATGAATGAATGCCAAGTGGTTGAATTAGAAAAAGAACCAGGTAGTTTGTTGATGAATATGAGGTCTTATCATGGAAATAGCCTAAGGGCACTTTCCGTAAGTGAGGACGGAGGTGAGAGCTGGTCTTATCCGGTGGATGCTTTAGATCTGATTGACCCTGTCTGTCAAGCCGCCATGATCCGATTTTCTTGGAGCGATGGACCTATGGGAAACATCCTGCTTTTTTCCAATCCTGCAAGCACCACAAGGGACAACATGACTGTCAAAATTAGCAAAGACGAAGGAAGAAGTTGGTCAACCATTAAAAGACTTCATGAAGGGCCGGCTGCCTATTCCTCTCTGGCCATTTTACCGGATGGGAAAGTACTCTGTTTATTTGAAAGAGGGATGAATAATCCTTATGAAAAAGTCACCTTGGCAAGTTTTTATTTGGATGACAAATAAGAGTAATGAATAGTTTACTTGGAGCTCAGTTGCATTTGGGCTATCTTTATTCCTTTAATTAGAGGTGTAAATGCTAAACACCGGCTAATAAATTCACCAACCAAAACCATATAAAAATGAATAGAACGCCATACGATTGGATATTTCTGATGGCCTTTTCCCTAGTGCTGATTGTTTCAGGCTGTGGGGAGGGAGAAAAGAAAGAAGAAAAAACACCGTACTTCAAGGCAGATGATGATCAGGGAGGGCTGAACCTAGCACCTGGTATGAAAGCATACGTAGTAGCAGAGAATATAGGAAGAGGAAGGCATATTGCAGTGAATGATAACGGCGATATCTACCTAAATCTAAGAGAACCCCATGATAATGGAGGAATTGTAGCCATGAGGGATACCGATGGTGATGGCAGGGCAGATGAAATAGAATATTTCTCCGATTTTGGGGGTACAGGACTTGCCTTTTACAAGGGCCATCTGTATGCTACCAATGACAGTACTGTATTTAGGTTTTCATTTTCGGATGACAAATTAATTCCGGATAATGCCTCAGCACCTGATACGGTGGTTTCAGGGTTCACCAGTCAAACCCAGCATGCCGCAAAGTCCATTACTTTTGATGAGCAAGGACACCTCTATGTAAATGTGGGTGCACCCTCAAATGCTTGCCAAGAACAGGACAGGACCAGGGAATCTCCAGGAATGGATCCTTGCCCCATTTTAGAGCGTCACGGTGGGGTTTGGCGCTTTGATGCAGAACGACTGGGTCAAACCCAGCAAAAGGATGGACACAGGTTTTCTACGGGAATTCGAAATGCCGTGGCTTTGGGCTATAACCCCAATGATGGCCATGTCTATGCTGTACAACATGGGAGGGACATGTTGGATGGCTTTTGGCCTGAACTGTATGACGAAAACGAAAACGCTGAGATCCCGGCAGAAGAGCTATTTAAACTTACGGATGGTGCAGATTTTGGGTGGCCTTACTGTTATTATGATCCTTTACAGGATAAAAGGGTAATGTCCCCGGAATATGGAGGAGACAGGGAAACTGTAGGAAGGTGCGAAGGAACCGAGCAACCCGTAATGACTTTCCCTGCACATTGGGGACCAAATGATATCCTGTTTTATACCGGTGACCATTTTCCAGAGGAATATAAAAATGCGGCCCTGGTAGTTTTTCATGGCTCCTGGAACCGAGCTCCATTGGAACAAAAGGGTTATTTTGTGGCCCATGTTCCTTTTGAAAACGGGTCTCCTAAAGGGAGTTATGATCCTTTGGCGGAAGGTTTTGCAGGTGTGGAGACCATAGAAAGCCCAAGCGATGCCCAACACAGACCTACAGGGATAGCGCAGGCACCTGATGGGACCGTGGTAATTTCCGACTCTGTAAGTGGTAAAATTTGGAGGGTATTTTATGAGGGAGAATAGTAGGGAGAAAAATTCTGCCCAAAAGTTAAAATTTTAGTG
The DNA here is from genome assembly GCF_003347495.1 of Pleomorphovibrio marinus. Taxonomy (GTDB): domain Bacteria; phylum Bacteroidota; class Bacteroidia; order Cytophagales; family Cyclobacteriaceae; genus Pleomorphovibrio; species Pleomorphovibrio marinus. The sequence goes on along the minus strand of NZ_QCXY01000003.1, from coordinate 522,109 downwards.
TGTGGAATGGGGTGTGTCGGTAACTCGCGCACCCCATTTTTGTAATAGTGAACATATGACTCAAATTAACCCAAATTACAGGTTCTTCCTCTTAGTCTTTATGAGCTTGGTTTACCTAACGGCTGAGGCCCAGGGAAACAAGTTGCCTAATATCGTGTTTTTGATATCAGAGGATAATAGCACCCATTTTATGGATTTGTGGAACGAGCAAGGCGTATCCACTCCTTATATTGCAGGAATGGCAGATATTGGGGTGGTATATGAACATGCTTTCTCCAATTCGCCTGTTTGTTCCGTCGCCAGGAGTACATTGATTACAGGTACCTATGCACCCCGAACGGGAATACATCTTCACCGCAAGATTCGAGAGGCACCTATGCCAGAGGGATTGAAAATGTTCCCGGTCTATTTGAGGGAGGCAGGGTATTATACCACCAATAAGGCAAAAAAAGACTATAATGCTAAAGAAGATCCCGGAGTTTGGGATGAATCTTCCAACCATGCCGGGTGGGAGAATAGAGCCGATAGCTCTCAACCTTTTTTCCATAAGGAAACCTTTATGGATTCCCATGAGAGCCGCCTGCATTTTTCGGACTCGCTTATGGAGGCTTATCAGCCTCAGGACCATCCCGATGAGGTGAATCTCTTCCCCATGTATCCCGATACGCCCACATTTAGATTTACCACTGCTTATCATAGGGATAAAATAAGAGGAATAGATAAGTGGGTGGGAGAAGTTTTAGAAAAACTGGAGAAGGATGGAAAGTTAGAGGACACCTTTGTATTTTACTTTGGAGATCATGGAGGGGTGCTTCCGGGCTCCAAAGGTTACCTTTATGAAACAGGCCTACATATTCCTTTAGTGGTACGCATCCCTGAGAATTACAGGCACCTGATAGACCAAGAAAAAGGTACCAAAGAAGGGGCTTTTGTTAGTTTCATGGACTTTGCACCTACCGTTCTTCATTTGGCGGGGATCAAAATACCCGCACAAATGGATGGTAAGCCTTTTTTGGGAAAAGGACTCAAAGCAGACTTGGCCAATAGAGATGAGAGTGTAGGCTATGCCGATAGGTTTGACGAAAAGTATGAGATGGTTCGTTCCCTTCGGAAAGGAAAGTGGAAATACATCAGGAGTTTTCAACCCTTCTATCCCGATGCCCTGCACAACAATTATAGGTATCAGATGCTCGCTTTTTCAGAATGGAGGGAATTGGAAAAGGAGGGAAAATTGAATGAATTACAGAGTAGGTTTTTTAATTCCAAACCTACGGAGATGCTTTTCAATCTGGAAGATGATCCCTTTGAAATCAACAACTTGGCCGAAAAGGAGGAATGGCAGGGTATGCTTATCCAATTGAGGCAACAACTTAACAGAAATTTACTGGATTTCAATGATCTTGGCTTCTTGCCCGAACATTTGCTGGTAGCAGAGGCAATGGACAACCCAGTGGCATATGGGGAGTCCTTTAGACCAGCACTGGAAAGAATCATCGAGATCAACGATTTTTTATTTCTTCCTAAAAAGGAGGCAGTAGAGAGATTGGATGAAACCCTTAAGACGGGGGGGATATTAGAGCAGTATTGGGCTATAAATACCTCAGCCATACTCGGTGATACGAGCCTGGAACCTACCTTGAAAACCTTCATTAGGGATGGAGATTATATGTTGCAGTGGAAGGCCATTGAATGCCTGGGTGTTTTAGGGACGAATGACCCAATCTCACCACTGATAACCTTGATCAATAAGGTGGAGGACCCTGTTTTGACCTTACAACTTCTGAATTCTCTGGTTTATTTTCGGGATCACAGCTCATATGAACTCGATATAGATGTCAATCGGATTAATCCAAAGAACCCAAATGCAGAAGTAATTCGAAGAATGGACTATTTTAAAGGGAGTTGGAAGTAGCGTGCCTGGAATAAACTTTGTGGATTATTTTCTCCAACAATTCTCATTGGTTATGTTTCTTATGGACATCCTGGTAATCGCCGATTATTTTTTCCTGATTTTTCATACTTTGCTTATTCTCTTTAACTTATTTGCTTGGTTATGGAAACCTCTTCAGAGGTGGCATTTCATTGTGATTTCTCTTACTTTTGCCTCTTGGTTTATACTGGGTATTTGGTACGGCTGGGGCTATTGCCCCATTACAGATTGGCATTGGGATGTTTTAAGGGAAAAGGGGGTTCAGGATTTGCCCAATTCCTATATTACCTATCTAATCCAACGTTACTTCGGGGCTGACCTATCTCCTGATTTGGTAGAATATGCCACGGTGGGATTTGCATTTATAGCCCTTGTCGCTTCCATCAAGGTCAACTTTTTTTCAAAAAAGAAGGCATAAAAAAAGTCTCTGCAAATAAAAATTCACAGAGACTTCAGTCTTATATTTTGCCGGTACTACATTAATCCGCTTTCTCCTTTTTAGTGACCTTGATATTGAGGGAGTCACCTTCACCGGGATAATCTGCTATGATGACATCACCTTCGGACAACTCCCCTTTTAGGATCTCTTCAGCAATGGCATCTTCCAGGTATTTTTGTATTGCCCTGTTTAAAGGCCTGGCACCATACTGTCTGTCGTATCCTTTTTCGGATAAGAAATCCTTAGCCTTGTCTGTTAGCTTTATTGCGTAACCAAGGTCGGTAATTCTTTTAAAGAGTTTCTTCAGATTAATATCAATTATCTGATGGATATGCTCTTTGGATAAGCTGTTAAAAATAACCACATCATCCAAACGGTTTAGAAACTCAGGGCTAAAGGCCTTTTTGAGCGCACTTTGAATGGTGGATTTCATCACATCATCCATGTTTTCTTCCTTCGCTTTGGAGGAGAAACCTATCCCAGCACCAAAATCCTTGAGATCCCTAACCCCAATATTGGAGGTCATGATTATAATGGTGTTCCTGAAATCCACTCTTCTGCCCAGACCATCGGTCAGTATGCCATCGTCCAGCACTTGGAGTAGGATATTAAAGACGTCTGGGTGGGCTTTTTCTATCTCATCCAACAGAACTACAGAATAAGGCTTCCTTCTTACTTTTTCAGTGAGTTGTCCACCTTCTTCGTATCCCACATAGCCTGGAGGAGCACCCACCAATCTGGATACACTGAATTTTTCCATGTATTCAGACATGTCTATTCGGATAAGGGAATCTTCCTTGTCAAAAAGATAAGTAGCCAACATTTTGGCAAGCTCTGTTTTACCCACACCGGTAGGCCCAAGAAAGACAAATGACCCAATGGGTTTTTTGGGGTCTTTTAGCCCAACTCTTGTCCTTTGAATTGCCTTGGTGAGCTTTTTGATAGCATCATCCTGACCCACTACCTTGTTTTTGAGCTCCTCGCCCATTCCCAGCAGTTTAGTGCCTTCATTTTGGGCTATTCTCTTAGCAGGTATGCCAGTCATCATGGCAATTACCTCTGCTACATTGTCTTCTTCAACGTTGTAGCGTTTGGTTTTGCTTTCTTCTTCCCATTTGGCTTTTGCACTGTCAAGTTGTTCAAGAAGCTTTTTCTCCCTGTCTCTTAACTGCGCGGCTTCCTCGTATTTTTGGGATTTTACTACCCTGTTTTTTTCAACTTTTATTTTTTCTACCTCCTCTTCAAGCTTCAGGATATTTTCTGGAACGTGAATGTTGTTAATATGAACCCTGGCGCCGGCTTCATCCAAAATATCAATTGCCTTGTCTGGCAAAAACCTATCGGATATGTACCTGTCGGATAAGTTCACGCAAGCTTGAATGGCCTCATCGGTATAGATCACATTATGGTGATCTTCATATTTATCCTTGATGTTTTGGAGAATCTGTACGGTCTCCTCTGGTGAGGTGGCATCCACCATTACCATCTGAAACCTACGCGCCAAGGCACCATCTTTCTCTATGTATTGCCTGTATTCATCCAAGGTGGTTGCGCCTATACATTGGATTTCTCCCCTTGCCAAAGCAGGTTTAAACATATTAGACGCATCTAAGGAACCGCTTGCCCCACCGGCACCCACTATGGTGTGGAGCTCATCGATGAAAAGGATTACATTTGGGGATTTTTCAAGCTCGTTCATCACGGCCTTCATTCTCTCCTCAAATTGTCCCCGATATTTTGTGCCAGCTACCAAGGAGGCAAGATCCAATGTTACTACCCTTTTATTAAAGAGTACCCTAGAAACTTTTTTCTGCACAATTCGAAGTGCCAATCCTTCTGCTATAGCGGTTTTACCTACGCCTGGTTCACCGATAAGGATAGGGTTGTTTTTCTTTCTTCGGGAAAGGATCTGTGCTACACGCTCAATTTCTTTTTCCCTACCTATAATCGGGTCCAATTTATCTTCCTCAGCCATTCTGGTAAGATCCCTACCGAAATTGTCAAGAACAGGTGTCCTGGATTTTTCAGTGGAACCCTTGGAACTGGACGAACTACTAGAGGAACCAAAAAGCTTGCTTCCTTCATCATCTGTATCATCCGCTTCCGTACCGGATCTTGGAGACTGGTCTGTTTGAAATTCTAACATTTCTTTCACGGCATCATAAGTGGCATCAAACTTTTGAAGGATCTGAGTGGCTATATTGTCTTCATCCCTTAAAATAGAAAGCAAAAGGTGCTCAGTGCCAATGAGTTGGCTCTTGAAAATTTTAGCCTCCAAATAGGTGATTTTCAATACTTTTTCAGATTGTCTGGTTAGGGGTATGTTGGCCAGGTTTTTCACATTGTGATTGGCTGTACCTTTTACTGCCCTTTCTACGGAGTTTCTTAGCTCATCTAGAGGTACTCCCAACTTCTTTAAAATGGAAACAGCTACACCTTCCCCCTCTCGAATCATCCCTAGCAAGAGATGTTCTGTTCCTATATAATCGTGACCAAGCCGCAATGCTTCTTCACGACTCAGGGAGATCACCTCTTTGACTCTATTTGAAAATTTTGCTTCCATTTAATTTCTTTCTTAACAACTTTTCAATAATACAGATAATGTTATCGAATTTGTTTTAAAAACACAATAGGTTTATGTATTGTTCATTTTCTTTTTCGGGAAAGCGAAAGAATCCTTTCGGATGCAGGGCCTTCACAAAACAACAAATCTATAACGCTCAAATTGGGAACAAAGTCTAAGCCAAACATTTGTAGATAAGGATATGGGTGATAAAATCCCCTCTGTTTGTACAGCTCTTTGGCTTTTATTGCCCCTCTAATGTCAATTAGCGTACCATTCGCCTTCCAATTTTCTTCATCGACAATGCTGACATCTTTTCGCAGAAATTGAAGACAAAGTGTCAGTAATTCTATATTGAGGTCCCAGAGGAAAGGAGGTTTACGCTTGTAAACTTGCTCCAGATCTGGAAACAGGTAATCGAAAAAGGGTGCTTTTCCATACCCGCTTCTGATCCCTCTCAGGTGGACATTAAGCCATTTTTGGCCATAGTCAATTTTCACCTCTTTATATGATTTCTGTCGGTTACCTTCTACTACTGGCACCGTCAATTTTTCCTTTTTGTTGGCCAGAAGCACTTCTGCCCTGTTCCTGTAGGTCTGTTTCACATAGGCCTCTCTAGAATTCAGCACTAATTCCTCAACCTGGATAAGTGAGGAGAAAAACTCTATGTTAGGCAAATAAAACAGGTCAGCCGCCAATACCCTAATCTCTGTCATTTGGCAGGTGTTTGGGTCTAAAGTTATGGCAAGCCTTTTAGATTTGCAACAAATTCCTACTAGGGGACTGTTAGGATATTTCTTCCAGTTCCCCTAAACCTTGTCTCACTACTTCCACTGTCTCCCCTGTGCAATCCAAGATGGTGGAGGCCACATTTTTGCCGTAGCCACCGTCTATGACTATATCTACCTGGTCTTTGTATTTTTCGTAAATCAACTCGGGGTCTGTGCTGTATTCTATGACATCGTCCTCGTCCCTGATGGATGTGGTGATAATGGGCTGCCCAAATTCTTTAACGAGATTTCTGGGAATTAGATGATCAGGAACCCTTATTCCCACCGTTTTTTTCTTGTTGTTCAAGAGTTTTGGGACATTGTTGTTTGCTTCCAATATAAATGTGAAAGGGCCTGGCAAGGCCTTTTTCATCATTTTAAACACAGGGGTATTTAATGCCCGTGTATATTCGGAAATATCGCTCAGGTCATAGCAAATAAATGAAAAGTTTTGCTTTTGAGGCTTTACCCCTTTGATCTGGCAAATCCGCTCTATGGCTTTGGGGTGAAAGATCCCACAGCCCAACCCGTAAATGGTATCCGTGGGATAAATGATTACACCCCCATCATTTAAAACATCCACCACCCTACGCAAGCGCCTAAAATCAGGGTTTTCAGGGTGTATTTTGATAAATTCTGCTGACATATATCAAGTTTTTTCCTTATCCAAGGACAAAATTTAAAGCCCTTGAGGCTTTATAATTCGTAAAGTAAATTATTTATTCTTTAAAAAAAAGCAATTTAAGGAATTTAACAAGAAATTGGAGTCGTCTATCTAAACCATAAAATCCTTTCTTGGGATTATGTGTTATATTTGTGGTCGGCTTTCTTAAAAATGCTGAAAAACATAACTCCTCGTTCATAACAATCGAGGGCAAAAATTTGGAAATAGGAATAGTAAAATGGACAAAAAGAGAATATATTGGTTGATTGGAATGGTGGCTTTTTCTGTATTGCTCACCTCCTTTACCTTCTATTTTTATCAGGCATTTTTTGGACCCAACACCCTGGTGGACAAAGAAAAATCGTATATGCTGAAAATTCCAAAGGAAGCCGACTTTAACCAAGTAAGAGACAGCCTACTTTATAATGATGTGATTCAGGATGTAATCACTTTTAGCTTTGTGGCAAAGGTGATGAAATACCAAGAAAAGGTGAAACCCGGATTATTTGAAATTCCACCAAGGCTAAGTAATAGAGAGCTTGTGGGTTTGTTGCGTTTGGGTAAGCAGACACCTATAAATATCACCTTCAACAACGTAAGAACCCAAGAAGATCTTGCTGAAAAAATCACGGTAAAACTGGAGATGGACAAAGAAGAGTTTTTGGAACTCCTAAAAGATACCGGCAATCTTGAAAAATTTGGTTTTGAGCCTACCACCATCATGTCCATGTTTATACCAAATACCTATGAGGTGTATTGGAACATTACCCCTTCTGCTTTGTTTGATAGAATGTATCAGGAATATAACCGGTTTTGGTCGGAGGAAAGAAAGGCCAGGGCGGAGGCCATTGGGATGAGCCCCAAGGAGGTGGCTACATTGGCTTCTATCGTCCAGGCAGAAACAAGCAAAAGGGATGAACAGTCTAAAGTGGCTGGCGTCTATGTGAATCGGTTGAATCGTAACATGCTTTTACAGGCAGACCCGACTCTTGTGTATGCCATTGGGGATTTTGGCATAAAACGGGTGCTTAATGTCCACAAGGAAATAGACAGTCCTTACAACACCTACAAGTATCCGGGGCTTCCTCCTGGCCCCATCAACCTTCCGGATATCCCTGCCATGGAGGCGGTACTTAATTATCAGGAACATAATTACCTGTATTTTTGTGCAAAAGATGATTTCTCGGGATATCATGCTTTTGCCACAAACCTGCGGGAACATATGAACAATGCCCGGCGCTATCAAAATGCATTGAACGCCGCAAAAATTTATCAATAATGTTTGTATCCGAAACCAAACTCAGAGTTAGGTATGCCGAAACCGACCAAATGGGTTACGTGTACTATGGCAATTATGCCAGTTATTACGAAGTGGGTAGGGTGGAGGCCATGCGTTCCATAGGGTTTTCCTATAGCAGAATGGAAGAAGATGGAGTGATGATGCCTGTTTTGGAAAACCATAGTCGCTTCCTTAAACCCGGCAGATATGATGAGCATTTAACTATCCGTACTAGTATTAAGGAGATGCCGGGAATCAGGATCAGGTTTCATTATGATATTTTGAATGAAGCAGGGGATTTGATACATCAGGGAGAAACACTGCTCACCTTCCTGCGCACCGACAACCATCGTCCTTGTAGGCCACCTTCCTATTTGATGGAGGTACTAAGACCCTATTTTGAACCTTCAACTATCAATGATTAGCCTTGAATAAATCACTGGATAAGCTTTCGGGGTGGGCTCAAAAAGAAGCTTTGAGGCTAAGGCCCATTCATTTTGGAAATCCTGACCAAAACTTATACGATGTCGGAAGGATTTTTTTGGAGCAGCTTCGTAAAGACGAGGTGATAGAGCGGGGTTCAGCCATGGCTTTCAATTTCACCATGGCCATGTTTCCAATGCTCCTTTTCCTGCTTAACACCATACCCTTTATCCAATTTTTCTTCCCGGATGTCACCACAGCAAATATACTGCTCTTTGTGCGGGACGTGATGCCGGAAAACATCTACGAAGAGGTGGCACCTACCATTATGGACATTGTAAGCCGCCCTAGGCAGAGCTTGCTTTCCTTGGGCTTTTTTCTGGCTTTATACCTTTCTACCAACGGCGTGATGTCCATGATGAATGCCTTCAATGCAGTATATCGCACCCGCGATTTGCGGGGTTTTTTTAAGACAAGACTCATTGCAGTGAGTATCATTGTGGTGCTGGTATTATGTATATGCGGTGCGGTTTTGGTGATGCTGGTGGGCAGTAACCTTTTGCTGCGCATCTCAGAATACGAATTTGTGACCAACAATATCTATTATTACTCTCTTACCTTTTTCCGTTTCTTTGTGTTGATGATGTTGTTTATGATTGCTACCGCATACATCTTCCGATTTGCTCCGGCCGTTCATGACAAATGGAGGTTTTTTAGCACAGGTTCCGTGGTAGCTGGATTGTTGATTACTTTTGGTTTTTACTTGTTCAGTTTTTACTTGACAAATTTCGCGAGTTACAACAAATTATATGGCTCTATTGGCACCATGATAGCAGTAATGCTTTGGTTACTGATTACCTCTGTGATTATCCTTATAGGTTTTGAGATCAATGTAGCCCTTGACAAGGCAGCCGCCAAACGGAAAGTGACCGGTAAGGCCAAGGTTGCTGTGGATGGTGTAGAGAAATAGTAAGGTTGGAATGCTTTTGGAAAGGATTTAGTAGCAGGTCCTGATATTCCACGATCATATCATTGGTAAACCTGTCCCCCTCAGCCTATAGAGAAGGATGCTGCCAAACACAGGAGCGGTGCATATGGATTTGTTCAAAAACTGGAATTAGTTTGGCTCCAAAAATCAGAAGCCCAAGTTTGGTTCAAGATTTCAATGGCCGAAATCCCTATTTTCTTTCCCTCTAAAAGGTTTCCTCCGGCTCCCTTTACAACTCTCCTTCGGACCAATGATAAAAGCTGGGGAACAATGGGATAGCATGGTAAAATATTATTCTTAACTTGCTTTATAGTTGTTGTTCTTGTTCGAAAAACAACGCTGGCAATCCTTTTCAGGAATTTATTAAGCCTTGAAATTGGATGAAATCGAGCCTGCCTACCGGACAGGCAGGCATGACCGAGCTACACACGGGGCAGGCTATCCCGACTTACAGTGCGGGACAAGTTATTACCGCTGAAAAGAAACTATAAACAGATGAACTTAACATTATAGTATGCTTGATAATTATTCTAAATTTTGTAGTTGATGGTAAGGACTCTGGCAAACAAAAGGTGGTATCGCCTTATCCCTCTGGTTTTTATTACCTATAGCCTGGCTTATGTTGCCCGCGCTAATTTTGGGTTCGCGGCCGCAGGTGGTATGGCAGAGGATCTTCAGATTACACCAGGCATGTTGTCTTTGATGGGCGCCCTGTTTTTTCTTGGTTATTTCTTCTTCCAGATTCCCGGTACCATTTATGCGGCAAATAGGAGCACTAAAAAATTAATTTTTTGGTCCTGTATTTTGTGGGGAACATTGGCCTCGGCCACCGGCTTGATTAGTAATGTCAATATACTATATGGTGTAAGGTTTATGCTGGGAGTAGTGGAGAGTGCTGTTTGGCCGGCTTTAATCATATTGTTAAGCAGATGGTTTACAAGATCTGAGCGTTCCAAAGCAAATACCTTTTTAACGCTAGGAAATCCTGCCACTATTATCTGGATGTCGGTTTTATCCGGCTACCTTATTGAATCTTTTGGCTGGAGAGGGATGTTTATTGTGGAAGGAGTGCCGGCGATTCTTTGGGCATTTTGTTGGTGGTACTTAGTGGATGATAAGCCCAAAGATGCTGATTGGCTGACAGAAATAGAGAAACGTGAATTTGAAGAAGAGCTTAAACAAGAGCAGCAACAAATTAAGCCAGTAAAAAACTACGCTGAAGCATTTAAGTCCAAAGCGGTTATTTTATTGTGTTTTCAGTATGGGTTTTGGAGTATAGGAGCCTATGGCTTTATCATGTGGTTACCTTCGATTATAAATGCAGCGCCGGATACGGGTATTGTAATGACAGGATGGCTATCCACCATACCCTATCTCTTTGCCATCATAGGAATGTTTTTAGCATCCTATTTCTCAGATAAGAGTTTAAACAGAAAAGCATTTATATGGCCATTTTTGTTGATAGGATCCGTTGCTTTCTATGGATCCTTTTGGGTTGGACCCGATAATTTTTGGGTGTCATTCCTATTACTGGTAATTGCTGGCGCAGTAATCTATATTCCTTATGCACCCTTCTTCACCGCATTGACGGAAATTTTCCCAGACAATGTGGCGGCAGGAGCTATTGCCCTAATTAACAGTTTTGGCGCATTAGGGTCATTTGTGGGAGCATATATCGTCGGCTATTTGAATGGTGTAACAGGAGGATTTGGGGCTTCCTATCTTTTTATGGCAGGTTCTCTTTTCCTTTCTGCAATTTTAACTATTATTGCTATCAAAGGCCCTAAAACCCCAATATCAAAAAAGGATCACCAAAAAAATTCCAAACTGATAAATGTTAAATGAAATTGATTATGAAGATATTTTCTACAATTCAATGAAAACTTAAAATATCATGGACAAAAGGATGAAATCTGAAATTGGGAAACTTGGAATTATAGGCCTGGGGCGCATCGGTATCCCTGTAGCAAGAGCTTTCTTAAAGAGTGGCTATACCGTTTTCGGATATGACAGCCGAAACGAAGCCGTAAAAGAATTTACAGCAATGGGTGGGCTCCGTTTGTCCAGTCCTTCAGAAGTTGCCCATCATTGTCAAACCGTGATCATTTTGGTGTTAAATGACATTCAGGTGCTGGAAGTTTTTTCAGGCTACAACGGACTTTTTGAGGGTACGGATAAAAAATGTTCCACGATAATATGCATGAGCACCATTAACCGGTCTAACCTGGAATCCATTGCAAAGCAATGTGAAGAAAAAAATATCGGATTTGTAGATTGTCCCTTCACAGGAGGTCCCTCCAGGGTTCCTTCCGGTGAATTGACACTAATAGCTGCTGCTTCACAAGAGCAGATTAAAAAGGTAACTCCGCTTTTAGATGTAATAGGGAAGGTGGTTCATGTGGGCGACACTCCGGGAATAGGGCAGGCAGTTAAACACTGTAATCAACTTTTTGTGGGAGTTGTTCATGGAGCCACAATGGAGGTAATAACTCTGGCAAGAAAAATGAATTTAGATACTGCCCTTGTCTCCAAAATAATCGGAAGTGGGATTGCTGGAAATGACTATTTCAAGCTTCTTTCCGACAGCGTTATAAATAGTGTGCCATCACCAGGTGGATTGGGTCAGATGTGTAAAGATGTATCCATAGTGTCCAAAACACTTGATGAAGTACATTTGCCTGCTCCTATTTTTAGGGCTGCTGCTGCATATTTTCAACGGGCTGAAAATTTAGGAATGCAAGAAAAAGAAGGGGCTGATTTAATAGGGGTTGTTGAAAGTATGTCAGAAAAAGAGGATGTGGGACAACATAAGAAAAAATAATTCAGTAAAGGTTTAATAGTACAACCTTTATAACCATAAAACTGAAAACGTGATGGCTGAGCGGATTTTAGTAAAAGCTTCTTTTATTTGGGATGGGATTAGCAAAGATTTAAAGGACAACGGTGCTATCCTTATTGAGGACACAAAAATCAAAACCGTTGGTTCAAATGTTGAAATTAATCCATCCGATTATGATCATGTGCTCGACTTTTCCGGTCTTACTTTAATGCCCGGGTTGATAGACAGCCATACTCATCACTCCATGGATCCGACATTGGAAAACTACCTGGATAGAATGTCCGATAGCATTCCTGAACTCACCTTGAGGGCAGTAGCCATGATGAGGAAAGATCTTCAGGCCGGAGTAACCACCTGCCGGACATTGGGAGATAAAGCGTATCTGGATATAGCTTGCAGAGAAGCAGTGAACAGGAATCTGATCCTAGGCCCCCGTTCCATAGTGGCTGGAAAAGGGATCCGCGCGGCAAAGGGACATGGGTTTGTCGGTTACCCGTATAATGGGAAGGGGGAAATAAGAAATGCAATACATGAAAATCTAGCAGCAGGAGCTGATTTTATCAAGATATATATTTCCGGAACCCTGAAGGGTGACGGTGATTTGCCGAGTTATCTGACAAGGGAGGAAATAGCGACGGCTATCCGAACTTCCCATGAAGCTGGATTAAATGTTGCTTCGCACTGTGTCGGCGGCATTGGTCTCGATTGGGCTTTGGAATTGGGTCTTGATACATTGGAACATGCTTATCATATCAGCGATGCGCAAATCGAGAAATTAGCTGTGTCAACTACCAAACTTGTATTAACCCCAAGTCCGATTCTAAATGACAAAATAGTATATCATTATCCCAAACATTTAATTCAGGGCCATTTTAATGAGCGAGATGAAATTTGCCGCCGGATGCGGGCATTGATTGGAGCAAATATACCTTTTGCGCTTGGTACGGACGGCATGCATGGGGAGCTTGCTCAGGAAGCTGAATACGTTGTTGAACTCGGAGCATCTAATTTTAACGCACTCCAGGCCTTAACCATTTATGGCGCCAGTGTGTGTGGGATGGAAAATGAAACCGGGACGCTGGAAGCGGGAAAATACGCTGATATTATTGCTGTTGAAGGCAATCCCCTCGAAAATATAGAAGCCCTCAAAAAGGTAAAGGCAGTAGTGAAACAAGGTAGGCTCGTTCATTATTCTAACAGCCAGTCTCACCTAAAAGGAATAAAATACTCCTTATTATAGGGCAATATTTCAATAAGGGTGAATGAATTAGGTACAAATATTATAAATTACAGTTACTATGATTATTAACCATCAAAAATGCATCGCATGTGGAAACTGTGTAGCAGTGTGCCCAATGAACGCCATTTATGTGGACACAAAAATCAATAGGGCCAATATCGACGATGATGCCTGCGTGGAATGCGGGACTTGTTACCGGGGGATGAGCACGGAAAACCTGAACCCCCGATTCGCAAGAACCATTCGAAAAATAGCCAAAAGTTTACGCTTCAGGATGGAGCCTGAGCCTGATGTCTGCCCAACCTCGGCAATTGAGATGAATGAACTAGAGATGCCGCGTCTGGTCAGACAAATATTCTCCGATCCGGTAGTGGAGCATACTTCCACAGGAATAAAAGGGCGCGGAACAGAAGAAGTTAAGACTAATGATGTCAGACTAAGGGTGGATACCGGTGAAGTAGGGTACACCATAGAGTTTGGAAGACCCGGGGTCGGGGTGAGGTTTTCGGATATTCAGAAAATGACCCGGACACTTGCCAACCTGGGTGTCACATTTGAAAAGAACAATCCAGTAAATCATCTATTGACAGATGTTAAGAAAGGAGATTTACGCGCTGATATACTTAACGAAAAAATCCTTTCAGCCATCGTTGAAATTAAAACCGATATCAATATGGTCGAAAAAATATTGTTGACCGTGCGTGAGGTTAACAGAGACATAGATACCGTTACTGCTGTTGGAATTTCCACCCGGTGTGGCGAAGATGGCGAAGACAATATCCTGGGCCCTTTACTAGAGAAACTGGGGTATTCGAATTTCAGGGCAAAAACCAATATGGGGCTCGGACGTATTACAAACAAGGTTTCATTTACAAAAACGGAGGGACAAATCAAATGACTAACACTTTGCACAGATATGGCAATGCCATTAGTTTTCGTGATGATTATATCCTATTTGCTATACCATCCAAAGGAATCAATGATGAAGACTGTATTCCTAAGCTCAAAGAGTTTTTAAGGATATGCTCCAGGCACAGCCCGGTAAATATGGGCAACGGCAACCGTAGCAGCCTAGCTCCTGAAAAAGGCCTTAGTCCTACTGTCCACTGGAAGCGTATTGCGGTGAAGGATTGGCAATCCGTTATTGAAGGAGTAGAAAAACCAGGAACCGTATCGGCTGTTTTTTCCTCAAAGGAAAATGCTGAGGCATGTATGAAGGAAATAGTTGCGGCAGATTTAGGATTCTCCATTAACATGAGCACATCTGTGGAAAATGCCAAAAAGGCAGCAGAGGCAAGTAATATCAAACGTCACAGTGTAGAATATTCACTGGGATTCAATGATCCACATGACCACTTGCCCGATTCTAAGGTACTGGCGCTCTCAACCATGTGCGGTCATGGTATGGTTTCCTTCAACATGGCCAAAAAAATGATTGAGATGGTTCGCGAAGGCCGGAGATCCTCCGAGGATGCCGCTAATACCCTGGTCCGCTTTTGTCCATGTGGAATATATAATTCTGATCGTGCAAAACGCATTTTGGATGAAACAATCGGAAAGACAAAATAGTACCTATAAATGTCAGTGTGGATAAAAGTAACCACCCAATTGCCTCCCGCTAAAGTAGGAGGCAATTCAAGGATCCCAAATGACCAAGCGATATTTCCTTTAGTGGTATATGGGTTAGTAATGAAGCTGGTTCTTGGCATTTATTAATTTGGATCTGATGTTCTGATATATGATCAATTCCTATGAAAGGCTTTTGTTTATTCCTATACCCATAACCCAATGACATCAACAACATTATCTCCATTAATTTTACTATTATTCCTGTGGCCTGTTCCCACTACGGTTTACGCCCAACAATCCCCAAACAAACCCGTCCATTCTGATGCAAGATATGCGGAGGCGACATTATTAAATCAACCCCTGGAGGGGTTTAGGGGTATCTGGTATGCCAACCAACCCTCTTCCGACGAGTTTGTCTATAAATACAGCGGGGGGCTGGGCACCTATCCTTCCAATCATTATCCTTTTTCAGTGTATTCAAAAGAAGTGAATAAGACGTTTTTTTGTTTTGGCGGGGTAAATGAGGAAGGCAGCTTGATCCATTCCGTTTCCTTTTACGACCACGAAAAAAAGGAGTTGGCTAGACCTATAGCGGTATTGGACAAAAACACCAACGATGCCCATGACAACCCGGTAATAAGTATGGATGGCGATGGCTATATTTGGCTGTTTTCCACATCACATGGGGTTTGGAGGCCTTCCTATATCCACAAAAGTGTGAGGCCCTACGACATAAGTGAGTTTGAGCCTGTGAAGGCCACTAAGATGGAAAATGGGAAGAGTGTTCCTTTGGATAATTTCTCCTATGTTCAGATATACCATCAGCCTGACCACGGCTTTATAGGCTTGTTTACCCACTATGAGCAGAAAGAACTTCAATATGGCACCAAGCAAAGCCGAGTTATCAGTTATATGTACAGCAAGGATGGCGTGGAATGGTCGGAATGGAAGGATATTGCGAATATTGAAGAAGGCCATTACCAAACCAGTTTCTATAGGGATGGTAAGGTGGCAACCACATTTAATTTCCACCCGAACATGCAAGGAGAGTCAGGCCTAAATTACCGGACGAATTTGTATTACCTTGAAACCAGTGATTTTGGCCAATCCTGGCAGAATATCAATGGGGAGGATATGCAACTACCCTTGACAACCATCGAAAACGCTGCTTTGGTGAAGGACTATGCCAGAGAAGGGTTAAACGTATATATCAATGACGTCGCCTTTGACGAGGAAGGAAACCCCGCCATCCTTTATGTAACCAGTGGGGGGTATGAAGCAGGTCCATCCAACGACCCCAGAACATGGAACCTTGCCTACCACAATGGCGAGGAATGGTCATTTAGTGAAATTACAGTTTCAGATAACAATTATGACATGGGGTCCATTTACTTGGAAAAGGACGGCATCTGGAGGATCATCGGCCCCACCCAATCCGGTCCACAGGCCTACAACACAGGAGGGGAAATGGTGATGTGGATCAGCAAAGACCAAGGGAAAAGCTGGGAAAAGGTAAAGAACCTTACCTTAGGCAGTGAAAAGAACCATTCTTATGCGAGGAAATCCGTAACACCACACCCGGATTTTTATGCTTTTTGGGCAGATGGTCATGGGAGAGAACCTTCGGAATCCAGATTATATGTGGCTAATCAAGCCGGAGAGGTATTTCGGCTACCTCAAATTATGAAAAGGGATAAAGTGAAATTGAAGCGGATGAAGAAATAGAGGAATTAGGGACATGCGGATACAAGGAGGCAATTTCAAACTTCCTTTACCCTCACACCCTACCTAAATAGGCACTCTGATTACTGGGGGGAAGTACTGGTAGGCTGGGCTGGGTTTCTAAAAATGGCCCTAAAGGTCATCAAAAGTGGCAAACCAAGCAGGATTACCGCCGGTAAATTGATAAGAAGTACATTATGGTAGGCTTTGTAATGGATAGATATGGAGGTGTCAATAACAAACCAAGAAAGTAACCCCATCCAGAGGGCCCAATACGCCCACTTCTCCTTTTTCTTAAAGGGGTAAATGGCGATCATGATCATTAAAAGGTGGAAGCCTACTATAGTCCCTCCAATAATCCCAAAGAGCCAATTTTTGTACCTTAATATTTCTGGCCCCATTTCCTTGCCCTCAAAAAAGACCAAGTTAGAATAATGATTGTGTAGCTCAAGAAAAAGGCTGTTGCCGGCAAAGGCCACGATAAGACCTACCAGTAGAGTAAACCCATTTGCCAAAATAAGCCACCTTTGCCAGAACTTAAAATTTGTTTTACTCATCTTTATTTAACTTTATCAACCGTAATTGAATCAACCTTTTTGGAGTATTTGTGTGGGTTTTTGAAGCATTTGAATTAACTCCCTATTGATCCAACCCCCTAAATCGATGGGAAATTATTTTCCTCCAAATAAACACACTGAAAATATGGCCAATATACTAATTACCAGTTGAAGTACGGCATGGGTTTAGTCACTGCCCAACATTTAGGCAAAACCAATCGCAATTTCTTCAGAGACCACGAATGTGGTCAAACCTCATTAGCTCCGATATTCTTATAGATTTTGGTATTAGATACAGAAAGCACATCCTCCGAGTCATGACGATTGGACATGTACCTCAAAGTAAAATGGATGGTTCTGTGAAATTTGTCAATGAGTGGTCTTTGCGCGATGGAGTCGTTTTCCAAACAACCTTAGATAATGTCCTGGTCTTCCAAAAGGTACTGTAGTGGTTTAATAAATTGAAACCTCATAAAATAGGCATATGTTGCATAGGCTGAAATTTTACTTCGTGAAAAGATATATAGAGCGACATCCGTATTGTTGAATTTTTCAGGCCGGATAAAAAAAGTAAAAAAAATAGGGGATACCCTCAACAATCTTTCTACCGCCAACGTCTTGGTTTCAAACAAAAAAAAATAATACTTATGAAGACGACTTTACTAACCTTTATGATTGCCCTATTGCTATTTTCCTGCATGGAAAATGAAGATCCATTGGCCCTCACTTCTGGTCCCGTGCCAGTGGGTAACTGGAGTAATCTTACCTATCAAGAAAATGGGTTGGCAATGGAAAGGGTAAATCAACTTCAGGAAAACACCTATGGGTACCGCTTTCTCAGCAATGGTAAATTGATCCATCGATCCAACAGTGGATGGTGCGGTACCCCTCCTATTATAACCAATGATTATGAGGGAACCTGGAAAATGGACGGGGATATCATTCATTTTTCTGCTGACTTTTGGGGAGGTACACAAACTCAGGAATGGAAAATCACGAGTACTTCGGGAAATACCCTACAAGTAGAGGTGATCAGCAGTGATTGGCAAATGAGGGAATAAGATTTTTGAGTGAAAATATGGGGATGGTAGTGTGATTAAATAGTCTAAATTTTTCTTTCCACCAAAGTACAAGGAGGACAGGTTATTACACCTTGTCCTGATTTCATGAAAGACAAAAAAGGGGAGAACATAGAAGGACAATACCTGAGAACTTATTACACATGCTTAGTAAAAAAAGGAGATACCCATAAAGGTGAGGTTTTCAAATGGTTACACTTTTATTTGGAATCACCATCTTTTACTGATTTAACCAAAATTATCTTGGTGTAAAATGGGTAGATTATCATTACAGTAGTTGGGATAAAGGGAAGATTATTTTTGGGCTATCCTAGCCATTAAATTAGGAACTTCTTTCCTGCTCTTCGAAATAGGTTCTGGGATTTTTTGAGCTATTTTTACGAAGGTAAAAGTTGAAATATGCGTGGAGTTTTAACTGGATTGTTTTTGTTTTTTTTGGTTTCAAGATCTCATTGCCAGACCTACTTCGATGAGGTATTGCCATTGTTTAACTATAGAGCAATGGAAGCCGGTTTTCACGGGGTTAACGCAGTACAGTACCTTGTCACAGGGCAGAATAATTTGCTTGAGGTGATGGGGGGGATTGGCCCGGGGGCAAGGATAACTTCAGAAGGAGTCTTTGACTACTCTTGGGTACTTCCTGAAGTTGCAGGATTTGTTTCCCTTACCGAAAGGTTTTATGTGCAAAGGGACAATCTTAGAAAAAGAGGAGTAAACTCTTTTAACAATGCGGGAAACTATTTTGCAGTGAGGACCATTTTTTCCCAACCTATGATGAGAAGGTATTATTTTGGTATGGAACCTGCCGCTATGGTAAACATTCACTATGGTATTCAGCGGTCCTTTGGAAGCGGGAGGGGGGCGATCAATATACACGCGGGATGGGGATATGGCTATTCTTTGTCTCAAGGTCAAGGGGACGATTATCCTGCTGTGGGGTTCAAATTTCAATGGAAATTAAAAAAAGATACTGCAACTGAGAAGGTATCTTCCCAATAGGGAAAGGAAGAAACTTAACTAGGGCCCTGAGGGGTACAAGGATTCCTTTTGAGCGTTTTAAAATTTCACTAAGCATTAAGGTTATAAAAAAGGCTTAAAAAAACAGGTAGTATAATACTGTTTTTTTAAATCAGAGGTAGAATGCAGATTATTTCATTTTTGAGCCAATTATGTTTTTTGTAAAATCTGTAAGGAAGGTAAATAAGTGGTTGCAGGACCGCTAAAATTCTTCCATGGAAAAAAACTGTGGTTTTCCGTCGTTGTTAGCCAGAACGACAGTCCATCCGTTTTTATTGGAAAGCAGTGCCATGGCCCTGGCATCCCCGGGGGCAAAGAAGCCGCTGTCCCTGTACCTGATGGTCCTCCACCCCTGACCCTGGTCGTTTTCGAGCAGCACTCCCAGGGATGCGTCGCTCCTGGGGGTGTTTACCTCGGTGAAATGCCTGTTTCCCGCTATGAGTAAATCCAGGTTTCCGTTCCGGGTGAAATCGTGGGGGATGATCGCCCTTGCAGTGGAGAACTGCGCCTCCACCGGCAGGGGCTCGGTTTCATATTTCCCCTCCTTTTTGCGCAGGACCACACTGCGGAGTTCCTCCGCGGTATGCCTTTTGGCCCTGTCCAGGACTTCCGCCGGGTAGATACGGTCGATCTCCGCGGCGGCAAAGGAGGCATATTCCACAAATGCCCTTTTTACCGAGGGGTTCTGCTCCCCCAGTGCGTTTTTGTCCCTTACCGGATACAACCTGCCGTTTTGCGTATAGGCAACGGCTATACCGTGTCCCCCGTTTCCGTCAAGGTCGCCGGTGTACAGGACCATGGGTAATCCGTCCCCTTGCCTGTACCTGTGGTTCATGCCCTTGTTTCCCGCGATTATTTCAGGGATCCCGTCCCCGTCCAGGTCCGCTGCTGCCAGACTCTCCCACCAGCCGGAACTCTTCCCCAGCCCCATCTCTTCGGTGATCTCACTGAAGCCGTTTTCGGTGTTTCTGTAGATCCTTATGGGCATCCATTCCCCGGCCAGTACCAGGTCGGGACGTCCGTCGGCATCCACGTCGAGCCAGATCGCGGCCGTCACCATCCCTGGATGCTTCAAGGGTTCAGGAGTGATATCAGTGAATTTCCCCCCGGAGTTTTTGAGCAGGAAGCTTCTGGGGTAGGTCCCGTAGCTGCCGGGGACCAGCCTTCCCCCCACAAAGACATCGGTGAGCCCGTCCCCGTCAAAGTCCGCGGCCGCCACT
The DNA here is from genome assembly GCF_003347495.1 of Pleomorphovibrio marinus. Taxonomy (GTDB): domain Bacteria; phylum Bacteroidota; class Bacteroidia; order Cytophagales; family Cyclobacteriaceae; genus Pleomorphovibrio; species Pleomorphovibrio marinus. Next base: position 501,810 of record NZ_QCXY01000003.1, on the reverse strand, counting down.
GCCTGTCCGCTGATCCCGTTGCCGGGCAGTGCCAGTTCGGCTTTCCCGAATCCGCCCTTGCCGTCATTTAGGTATAGTCTGTCTTCCAGCAGTGGGGAGCCTTCCTGCAGGTCGTTTCCCCCGCTGGCCACATAGAGGTCCATGGTTCCGTCCCCGGTGGCATCAAAAAAGAGTGCCCCTGTGTCCTCGTAGGCGGCATCTTTTTCCCAATGCCCGGTCCCGCTGGCGGAAAATGTGCCGTCCGGGTTTTGCAGGTAGAGTTTTCCTGCCTGGTTTCTGGCTCCTCCGATGTAGAAGTCATCGAGTCCGTCCCCGTTGACATCGGCCGAGGCCAGGGCAGGCCCTATCCGGGAAAGGCTGTGGGGGAGCAGTATTTCGGTGTCGAAATCGTTGTAGGGATCCTCTCGGTGGGAGAAGTCCACGCCTAGGGAAAGGTTTTCCACCGCCCTGAACAGGGGTGGTTTTGAGGTTTTTTCTGGGGAGGGTATGCCTGTACCTTTTTCCAGCACGTGATGGAGGTCGGATTTGGGGTTATAGTGCATTTCCCTCAGGCCTCCCGGCCAGACCAGTTCCAGGGAGTCCACTTTGCCGTTTTTTCCCAGCCCGAAATGGAGCACGGGCTCCACGGAGGACTGGAAACCCCGTGTAAGTGTGAGTTCCTGGTACTGGGTATCCCCGTTCTGCCAAAGCTGCACCTTTGTTCCCAGCCCGAACCTGTTGCCGCCGGGTGCCCGCAGGGAGACCCTGAGAAAGTGCAGGGAGTCCATCTGCGCGGACCTGTTTTCATACACCGCGGCGGGCCCGTCCAGGTTGTTGACCACCAGGTCCAGGTCCCCGTCCCCGTCCAGGTCCGCATAGGCGGCCCCATTGGAAAAACCCTTCAAATCCAGTCCCCAGTCGGCACCTACGTCGGAGAACTGCAGCCCCCCTTCATTCCGGTAGGCGAAGTTGGCTACGGGATGGACCGGGATTTTTTCTATGTCTGCTCTTCCAATTCTTCTTTCCTCATTATCGTTGATATAATTGAGAAAGTAGTCATTGTCATTCACATCCCGGCGTATGCCGTTGGTGATGAATATATCCTTCCAGCCGTCGTTGTCAAAATCGGCCATGAGTACGGCCCAGCTCCAGTCTGTCCTGTCCAGCCCCGCCAGTTGGGCAATTTCAGAAAATACAGGTCCCTTGCCGTCCGGCCTGATGCCCTGGTTGAGTTGGAGGGTATTGATCATGTATTGGTAATGATTTCCTAAATCTACATTCCTCATGTAGGCATGGTAATTCATTTCTTTGGTATTGGTGTGCCTTCTATAATGATCCTTAGGCATCATGTCCAGAACCATAAGGTCAGGCATGGCATCATTATTAATATCTCCGACATCTATTCCCATCCCAAAAAAGGAGATATGTCCCATGGCATTAGAGATATCATTTTCAAATTTCTCTCCACCTTTATTGAGGTATAAAATATCTGCTGCATTGAAATCATTGGCAACATAAATATCTGTATAACCATCCTGGTCAAAGTCTGCAGCTATAACCCCTAACCCATAACCGAAATGATGGATACCCATGGTTTCACTAATATCTTCGAAATGGCCTTTTCCGGTGTTCCGGTATAATTTATCGGAGATGAATTTATTAGGGGTTTTCAACCTGGCCAGGTATTCGTCCGATTTTCTGTCAAATTCAATAGGATGATTAAGCACATATAGGTCCAGCCAGCCATCATTGTCAAAATCAAAAAACACAGCCTGGGTAGAATATCCATCATCGGCTATTCCAAAATTTTCTGCCTGCTCAGTAAAAGTTAAGTCCCCATTATTAATATACAATTTGTTTTTCCGGTTTCCGTATTTTCCCGAAACACTGACATAAATATCCAGAAACCCATCTCCATTTACATCTGCCATGGTCACGCCTGTGGACCAAGACCTTCCGCCTTCTACCCCTGCAGATGCTGTGATGTCTTCGAATTGGAAGTTTCCTTTATTGAGGTATAGTTTGTTTTTTACTTGGTTACCCGTAAAATAGATGTCAGGCAATCCATCATTATTGATATCTCCAATGGCCACTCCTCCTCCATTATAATAATAGTAGTAGTCCAGGTAAGCCCAATAATCCTCCTCTTCTATGGTATTGGTAAAATCAATCCCTGTATCTTTTACCGGTAATAAGGAAAACTTCATTTCAGGTTGTACAGTAGGATTGCAATGTGCAAATAAAAATAAGGCCGAAACCCAGATAGTAAGGGAAGTTTTCCGGAAGGATACTTTTATAAATAGTGGTTTGAAAATCCTCATTGTTTAATGGCTATTCTTGGGGATTAGGAATTGATTTTGGGAAGGAGAAAAACTGTGGTTTTCCGTCGTTGTTAGCCAGAACGACAGTCCATCCGTTTTTATTGGAAAGCAGTGCCATGGCCCTGGCATCCCCGGGGGCAAAGAAGCCGCTGTCCCTGTACCTGATGGTCCTCCACCCCTGACCCTGGTCGTTTTCGAGCAGCACCCCCGGGGATGCGTCGCTCCTGGGGGTGTTTACCTCGGTGAAATGCCTGTTTCCCGCTATGAGTAAATCCAGGTTTCCGTTCCGGGTGAAATCGTGGGGGATGATCGCCCTTGCAGTGGAGAACTGCGCCTCCACCGGCAGGGGCTCGGTTTCATATTTCCCCTCCTTTTTGCGCAGGACCACACTGCGGAGTTCCTCCGCGGTATGCCTTTTGGCCCTGTCCAGGACTTCAGCCGGGTAGATACGGTCGATCTCCGCGGCGGCAAAGGAGGCATATTCGACAAATGCCCTTTTTACCGAGGGGTTCTGCTCCCCCAGTGCGTTTTTGTCCCTTACCGGATACAGCCTGCCGTTTTGCGTATAGGCAACGGCTATACCGTGTCCCCCGTTTCCGTCAAGGTCGCCGGTGTACAGGACCATGGGTAATCCGTCCCCTTCCCTGTATCTGTGGTTCATGCCCTTGTTTCCCGCGATTATTTCAGGGATCCCGTCCCCGTCCAGGTCCGCTGCTGCCAGACTCTCCCACCAGCCGGAACTCTTCCCCAGCCCCATCTCTTCGGTGATCTCACTGAAGCCGTTTTCGGTGTTTCTGTAGATCCTTATGGGCATCCATTCCCCGGCCAGCACCAGGTCGGGGCGTCCGTCGGCATCCACGTCGAGCCAGATCGCGGCCGTCACCATCCCTGGATGCTTCAAGGGTTCAGGAGTGATATCAGTGAATTTCCCCCCGGAGTTTTTGAGCAGGAAGCTTCTGGGGTAGGTCCCGTAGCTTCCGGGGACCAGCCTTCCCCCCACAAAGACATCGGTGAGCCCGTCCCCGTCAAAGTCCGCGGCCGCCACTGCCTGTCCGCTGATCCCGTTGCCGGGCAGTGCCAGTTCGGCTTTCCCGAATCCGCCCTTGCCGTCATTTAGGTATAGTCTGTCTTCCAGCAGTGGGGAGCCTTCCTGCAGGTCGTTTCCCCCGCTGGCCACATAGAGGTCCATGGTTCCGTCCCCGGTGGCATCAAAAAAGAGTGCCCCTGTGTCCTCGTAGGCGGCATCTTTTTCCCAATGCCCGGTCCCGCTGGCGGAAAATGTGCCGTCCGGGTTTTGCAGGTAGAGTTTTCCTGCCTGGTTTCTGGCTCCTCCGATGTAGAAGTCATCGAGTCCGTCCCCGTTGACATCGGCCGAGGCCAGGGCAGGCCCTATCCGGGAAAGGCTGTGGGGGAGCAGTATTTCGGTGTCGAAATCGTTGTAGGGATCCTCTCGGTGGGAGAAGTCCACGCCTAGGGAAAGGTTTTCCACCGCCCTGAACAGGGGTGGTTTTGAGGTTTTTTCTGGGGAGGGTATGCCTGTACCTTTTTCCAGCACGTGATGGAGGTCGGATTTGGGGTTATAGTGCATTTCCCTCAGGCCTCCCGGCCAGACCAGTTCCAGGGAGTCCACTTTGCCGTTTTTTCCCAGCCCGAAATGGAGCACGGGCTCCACGGAGGACTGGAAACCCCGTGTAAGTGTGAGTTCCTGGTACTGGGTATCCCCGTTCTGCCAAAGCTGCACCTTTGTTCCCAGCCCGAACCTGTTGCCGCCGGGTGCCCGCAGGGAGACCCTGAGAAAGTGCAGGGAGTCCATCTGCGCGGACCTGTTTTCATACACCGCGGCGGGCCCGTCCAGGTTGTTGACCACCAGGTCCAGGTCCCCGTCCCCGTCCAGGTCCGCATAGGCGGCCCCATTGGAAAAACCCTTCAAATCCAGTCCCCAGTCGGCACCTACGTCGGAGAACTGCAGCCCCCCTTCATTCCGGTAGGCGAAGTTGGCTACGGGATGGACCGGGATTTTTTCTATGTCTGCTCGATCTAATATTAGTTCCGTGTTGGTATTCCTACTGTTTTTCCAATAGTCATTGTCATTGACATCCCTGCGTATGCCGTTGGTGATGAATATATCCTTCCAGCCGTCGTTGTCAAAGTCTGCCATAAGTACCGCCCAGCTCCAGTCAGTCCTGTCTACGCCTACTAATTGGGCAATTTCAGAAAATACAGGTCCCTTCCCGTCCGGCCTGATGCCCTGGTTGAGTTGGAGGGTATTGATCATGTATTGGTAATGGTGTCCTATGTTCACGTTTCTCCAAAACATGTTTCGGCTTACTTCTTTCGTATTTGTATGCTTCCTAAAATGGTCTTTAGGCATCATATCCAACTCCATGATATCCAGCCAACCGTCATTGTCTATATCAACTGCGTCCACTCCCATACCGAAATGGGAGGTATGTCCGATTGAATTTTTTATGTCATCCCGAAATGTACCATCTCCCTGGTTGATGAAGAGGTAATCCGGAGTAAGAAAATCATTTGCTACATAGATATCGGTAAATCCATCTTGGTCAAAGTCAGCCACAACGACTCCTAATCCGTATCCATACCTGTTAATCCCAGCCTGGTCAGTAATGTCCTGAAAATGACCTCCTTCATTTCTAAAAAGCTTGTCAGAACCATGCTCAGGGGTTCCGATATTCATTTGGAGGTTTACTGTTTTATTGAAATCAACGGGGTGGTTCAATAGGTACATGTCCAAATCCCCATCATTATCCATATCAAAAAAAACTGCCTGAGTAGAATAACCTGGGTCATCTACTCCCCACTCCTTAGCAACCTCGGAAAAGGTCAAATCCCCATTGTTGAGAAAAAGCTGATTGGCCCTGTTGGAAAATTTACCCGAGTGACAGACATAAATATCGAGTAATCCGTCCCCATTTACATCTGCCATTGTCACTCCGGTGGACCAGGAATCGCCACCTTCTATCCCTGCTTTTTCGGAAATATCCTCAAAGATGAAATTCCCCTTATTCAGGTACAGTTTGTTTTTCACTTGATTACCCGTAAAAAAAATATCTGGCAAGCCATCATTATTGATGTCTCCGATGGCTACCCCTCCACCGTTATAGAAATAGTAATAGAGCAGGTAATTCCAGTTTTGATACTCTGTTAATTTATTTTCAAATTTAATAGATGAATGAGAAGCAGACACTTCTCTAAACCGCCTGTTTTCCTGGTCCTTCTTGCATGCACACAGAAGAAGCAGACCCACAATAAAAACAACCCACTGATTCCCCACCATATTCATTAGATAAAGACAATTTTTCACTAGTCCCTAAGGTTTGACAAAAAAGGGCACATTGGCAGTAGCTACTTTGTTTTGGCCATCCGTAACGTAGACAAATACCCTGTATGGACCCTCATTTTCAGGAGCTTTCATAGTTGCTAATCCCTCTCCGGAGGAAGAAATAAGACCGGGCACAGGTTTGGGTCTGTCTTCTCGGTCACCCCCAACACTGAATTCTTTTGGTTCCGGGAGAATTTCCCACCTGTACGCCAATGACTCATTTTCAGGATCAATTGCAATAGCCAAGACTTTGTATTCCTCGTTTGGCTGAAGGTAAATATTATCCACCGCATTTCGATTGTCCAATTGCAAAGAATAGATATGTGGGGCCTTGTTCTCAGGCCATTTCCCAGACCAAAGGAAATGCATTACATCCAACACCTCTGACTCCTCTCCAGCTTCGGTAAACAGACCATACCAGGTTGGAGTTCTTTCCTGTTTTTGCCCCCAGAGAAAAACATAGGAACCAAGACACTTTTTCTTGTCTCGGTTCATGGAATAGTTATAGCGGCGTCTATAAACAGCCGCTTTCTCACTACTGGTTTCTTCAATGGCTATATCCCACTCTGTCTGTAATCCTTCCCAATGCCCGGTAGGCCCCCATTCGGTTACCATGTAGGGACCGTCCCATCCCACATTTTGAAGGGTTCTTGGTAAACTTTCCAATCCTCCATAAGTATTGATGGAAAGTAAATCAATATCAGTACATCTTTCTTTTATTAGATCTATTACTGCTTTATTAGTACCCGCCAAAACGGTGGTGGTTGGGTGATTGGGATCTATTTCATGAATCATTTTCGAGATATCATTCACTGCATCCCAAACTTTTGGGTTGGTGTACTCAAGGTTCAATTCATTTCCTATCCCCCAAGCAAGTAATGCGGGATGAGATTTATATTTTTCCACCTCTTTTTTTAGGTTCTGAAGCTGTTTTTCCACTGCGTCTTCGTCATCATAATCAAACCCATGCCTTTCACGTGCCACACTCAGCCCCATCAAGACTGTCAGTCCATTTTTATGTGCAGAATCAAGGACCTCTTTTCCGTTTTGTGTACTCCAGGTTCGGATGGAATTTCCTCCATATGCGGCTACTCTATAAATATATTGACTCCCCCCTGCGCCTTTAATGTAGTAGGGCTCTCCATTGCGGAGAAATTGATAGCTGTTGTCCGGAAGCATTTCCAATTCTACCCTTACAGGTTTTTGGTCAGATAAATTTTGAGAATGACCAAGGGTAGACATAATTACAAAGAGAATAAGAGATGGGAAAAAAATCTTTTTCATTTTTCAGGTGATTTGGGATTGAGTCTTGGGCAAATTAAGGAATTTTGCTTTGATTTAAAATGAAGATACCTCTTATCTTTGAACATAATCCGAATAGGCTTTTGAAATTATTCCGGATTGTCCTGAACTGTAATTAACCAGAATTTGAAATCATATAAATACAAAGTTGAACTACTTTATTCAAACCCCTTCTTTATGGTGGTTATGGGGATATGTTTATTATTTTCCTGCCAAAAAAGCAATAAGGGGAGAACCCTCCTTTTTGGGTCTTTTGAAAATGAAATGACCATCAATTTGGACACGGTAGGGTTGGAAGGCCGGCCAGAAGGGACGGTAAAAATGATCAATCTTTTAAAAAAATCAAGGAATGAAGAAAACCCAGAGATAAACATTTATTTGAATTCCAGGAGGGCAACTTTATTCAAAAAGTTAGCAGAGGAATCTCCTGATGATCAAGAGCAATGGAAATATAAATATCTTTCAGCTAAAGAAAGCCTAAATGCAGGAAATACATGGTCTGCCATTGAAATATTGCAGGAAATCCTAAGGAATCAGGATCCTATTATGGATTATATAGATGCAGATGTGAGAGAGATTTTCGGACTATTAGGTATTGCTTACCTACGTTTAGGTGAACAGGAGAACTGCCTGCGCTATCATAATCACCAGTCCTGTATTTTGCCGATAAGTTCTGCCGCCCAACACCAGTGGGAGTTGGGATCAGAAAAAGCTATGGAATTTTATGCTTTGTTATTAAGAAATAACCCAGGTGATCTACACAGCAGGTGGCTGTATCATATTGCAGCAATGACCCTGGGGAAATATCCAGAAGAAATACCTCATGAGTTGTTGATTCCTATTCTAAACACGGATAAAACAATAGATATAGAGCCATTTAGGGATGTGGCAGGTAGTTTGGGAATCGATACCAATGGTTTGTCCGGTGGAGTTGCGATGGAAGATTTTACGGGAAATGGGTTTCTTGATATTATGACCAGTTCATTCGGGATGAGTGATCAATTGTTTTTTTATGAAAATCAAGGGAATGGGACATTTGTCAATAAGACCAAAGAGGCGGGATTATTGGGAATTACCGGAGGCCTTAATTTGATTCATGGGGATTACAATAACGATGGGTATCCGGATATTCTCCTAATGCGAGGAGCATGGAAGGGATCAGAGGGGGAAATTCCCAATTCCCTATTGAAAAATAACGGAGACGGAACTTTTGAAGACGTTACCTTTGAAGCAGGAATTTTATCCCAATATCCTACCCAAACGGCCTCTTGGGTAGATGTGGACAATGATGGTTGGCTGGATCTTTTTATCGGAAATGAATCCAAGGGAGAGACATTGAATTTCGCATCCATACCAGGTAGAAAAAATTACCCGTGTGAATTATTTATGAACAATGGGGATGGCACCTTTCGAAATGAAGCCAAACAAGCAGGATTGGATGTGTCGGATTTTGTAAAAGGAGTAAGCTGGGGGGACATCAATAATGATGGATACCCAGATGTATATATGTCTGTTTTAGGAGGTAAAAACAGGCTGTTTATCAATCAAATTCCATCTAAAGGGCATCCCAGTTTTGAGGAAATCACGGAAATTGCAGGGGTGGGGAATCCCTTTCACAGTTTTCCAGTTTGGTTTTGGGATTATGACCAGGATGGCTTTCTGGATATTTTTGTTTCCGGGTACGGTACAGAGGAAACGGTCCCTTATTCAGTAGCCGCAAGTTTCTTGGGTTTACCTACTGGGGCTTCTTTGCCAAAGTTATATAGAAACAATGGTGATTTAACATTTACGGATATAAGCAGGGAAGCAGGCTTACAAGTTCCTTTGTTTAGTATGGGAAGTAATTTTGGAGACATCAATAACGACGGTTATCCTGATTTTTACGTGGGAACGGGAGTTCCAGAGCTTCATTCCCTTATACCTTCCCAGATGTTTTTGAACGAAAATGGGGAGAGTTTCACTAATGTGACTTTTGAGGGTGGCTTTGGACATTTGCAAAAAGGCCATGGGATCGCTTTTGGAGATATGGATAATGATGGAGATCAGGATATTTATTGTGTGATGGGTGGTGCCTTTGAAGGTGATATATATAGAAATGTTTTGTTTGAAAACCCCGGAAATAGCAATAATTGGATCAGGTTAAAACTTCATGGAAGCAAGGCTAACCGCTCGGCTATAGGTGCCAGGATCAAATTATCGGTTTCCTATGAGGATGGATCCAGGAGGGAGATATTTAATACAGTCAGCACCGGGGGAAGCTTTGGGTCCTCTCCCTTACAACAAGAGATTGGGTTGGGAAATGCTGTCCGAAAAATCGATTCAATAGAAGTCAGATGGCCAGATAAAGTATATTCCAACACAATTTATACCGATATTGATCCGAATACTTTTTGGGAAATTTACCAAAACAAGGAAGATCCAGTTCAACTCTTCCCAAAAAAAGTGGAGTTGACTTCCAAAGGCCAACCCCACCATTGATCAAGATTTTATAGTAGATTTTTAATAATAGATATAGGGTACATCTTCTATAATTTGATAAAAGGGTTCCTCTTTACCCGTAGCTACATCATATAGCCTTTCATTGGTAGTCTTGGCGGCATCTGTCCATTCCGAATAAGGCCGGAGGGTTACATCCATTACTCCTATTTGATAGTTTTCCCCATCATACCTACCCGTCCAAGGTTGGTCATTCCATTGAAAATAATGCATCCCTATCACCTCATCTCTTGCAAACCCCTGTTCGAGGTAGTGTCTAAGAGCCACGCCTCTTTGCTCTTGGTTTTTTGCCGCCCGGATCCCTGAAGCGGGCAAACCCCTGTCAGTAGCCCCATGATGGAATTCTCCGATAATGACGGGCTTACCCGTTTTTTCATAAATTTCATGAGTAGGAGGGGGGTGGGGAGAGCTGTATTGGTTGATAGAAAAAACATCTACGTAAGCACCGGTTCTGTAAAAAAGATCAGTACTTATAGATGCAAACCTCATTCCCAGGTTTAAATGATTGGGGTCTACCTTTTTAGTTTCTTCCGAAACTACTTTTACATATTCATCCACCATCAAACCTGAAAACTCCCATAAATCCTCCTCTGCTTTTTTACTAAATTCCAACTGATCTATTTCATACTCCTGAATGGACCCAAAATCCTCAAAATCTGTGTTCCATGCTTCGTTAAGGGAACTAATATTTTCATTGTATTTTGAAGATAACCAATTGATGCATTCTGATTTGGTAGTGGAATTTTGCTTTACACTGAGCATTTCAAAGGCTAAATTATGGGCTCCAAAACCCCAATGCGGTTCATTTCTTAGGAAGTAACCAATGAGCAGGGTGTCATTTTTATAGGCTTCCAATTGACTTGCAAATTGTTTAGCAGCTTCTCTGTAGGAAGGATCGAAAACATCGGGGAAGTCCCTGAAAATAGCAATTTCTGTGGAAGGGAATCCCCTCAATGGAATCATATAGGGTAAGCGCTGGCTAGCGATAAAGGAAGAGTCCGACCAATTGGCAATGGTATTGAAGCGCCAGGTTTTCATTAAATTGGCAGACATAAGCTCCCATTTACTTCTCCAATTATCCCCAAAAACCCGGATTAGATTGGAAGTCAGGAAACTGACCTGTTCTTGTCCTCTGTCGTTGGTGACGGCAGCAGCAAAAGTTTCATCCTCTCCTGGTAGCCATTCAAAAAGGTCTTCAATTCCATCTACCGGCCCAAAGGAAACGGGATTCATCACATCAACCCCTGTACTCAAAAAAGCATATCCATCTGGATCCACAAAAAACCATTTTCCGTCTTTTTGTTGGATGCGAAAGAAACCCTTACCTGCTAATTTTAAACTTTTATCTCCACCATATTTACTCCACCCATTCGGGAATGAGGCGGTTGAAATTCTTTCATCAAGTTGCCTGACCCTCTCTATCATCTCATCCTCAGATGCCGTTTTACCTTCCCAATTTTTGTCTTTCCATTGGCCGAGTTTATCTATTACTGGCATGGAAAGAGGTTCAAATGGATCAGGTAGGTTTTCAGAGAAATAGGCGTTATTGATAAGCAATTTTGGTTGGTAAAAACCTTTCTTAACCGGCCTTAGCCTGATGGATATCTGGCCTATTTCCTGAGGAGATATCCGTCTACCCAAAACTGTCCCTTTTAACTGTCTGGGAAATCGCTGCATAAAAATCTCCTGACCATCCAGGTAGGAAATAGGGAATATGAGCTTGGTCTTTAGCCTGGGGTTGATGCCTATCCTTGCACTGATTTGGGGTTCATTTTTTTCTGTGTCCTTTTTGAAAAAGTCCAAATTTAGTACGTTGGAAAAATCAGAATCGGAATACACCTCAATCACTAAGTAATTGATGTTATTAAATTCCACCTTATGATTTTCGTCCTTGATTAAGACATGGTTTTTTTCATCCTCAGGTTCGAAGATTATTGAATTTTCTGATTTGAAGAAATCATATTCTTGGTTCGGTGAAATATAAGGCAGGTTCAAATTTAAACTTCTAGGTGTAAACAATACTGTTTTACCCTCAGGTAAGCCATTATTTTTTTCATTTGTGCAGGCTATAGAAAGTAAAAGAGGAAACAGGATGGATAGATTTAATTTTATAATCACGCGCATTCGTTTTAGTAGTAGAAAAAAACCGCCAAAATTTGACGGTTTTTTTTGGTTAAATATATATGATCTGAACTATATCAATAACCTGGGTTTTGGGTCAGGTTTTGGTTCAGGTCAATTTCCGCCAAAGGAATAGGGAATTTATAATGCCTTGGAAGTTGAATATTCCCTCTACCCTGAGGGTTCACAAATTGATCAATCAAGGCCTGGTCATCCAGTACGTTTTGTCTCCAGAGATCCAATAATCCAGTTCCTTCAAAAGCCAGTTCCCAAAACCTTTCCCAGAGAATGGCGTTGATCAATTCCTGTCCGGTGATGCCGGATATGGGTTGTAGGCCGGCTCTTTCCCTCACCCTGTTGATACCATAATAGGCATCCTGGGAGGAATTGGCGCCCATTGCCACGGCTTCTGAATGCATTAGCAACACGTCTGCAAATCGGATAATGTTGAAATTATGGGGCCAATCTTCAGCTGCAAGGGAACATTCACAAAGGTTCATTTTTCTCCAATTGGGTCGATTAAAGGTATTGGCGCCCCCTTCCGGATTGTAGCGGATTGTTACACCGTCATTGTTCACAAATTCGGTGAGGAATGTGCCTTCAATCCTTTCATCGTCTGGGTCGAATGTGTCAAAAAATTCCGGTTCTCCGACCACAGAGGACCATCCTGGATTGACGTGACCGGACCTGCCTGTAAAAGCGCCTGCCATAGATCCTTCACCCACTCCATCTGTATATTGAACGGAGAAAATATGTTCGATGCCATTTTCAGTTTCTAATCTGAAGTTATCGATATAATCGTTAAACAAATCATAGTTTCCACTTTGTATGACTTCCATTGATTTGTCAGCAGCTTCCTGCCATTTTCGTTGCTGCAAGTAGGTCTTAGCCAACAACGCCATAGCTGCACCTTTTGTGGCCCTGCCTTTGTCAGCATCAGAATAAGTTTCAGGCAAAACACCCTCTGCATCGATCAAATCACTTTCTATTAGTTGCCAAATTTCCGCTTCAGTCCCTGCATTAGTTGCCGTATACGCTGCACCCGTTAAACCTAAAGTTTCTTCTTCTATGTTCGGAACATCACCAAAATGACTGACCAGAAGAAAATAGTAAAATGCACGAAGGAATTTAGCTTCATGTACAATACGTGCTTTTAAATTTTCATCCATGTCTATTTCAGGTACACGCGAAATTACCGCATTGGCTCTGTTAATTCCTCTATAGGAACCCATCCATATCGATCTGATCATTCCATCGTCAATCTGGAAGTTCCACTGCATAAATTGGTCATAGCCAAACTGCGCCACGGTTGGGGACCATTGAACCACATAAATGGTTCTACCGTATAACTCATCCACCCAAACTCCTCTTCCTGATTGGAGAACGTCATAGACCGCATTTACAGCGGCCAACGCATCCGTTTCGTTGTTGTAGAATTGCTCAGGGGAGATGAAATCATATGGAACTTCCTCCAATAGACCTTCACCGCAGGACAAAGTAATCATTGTCAGCATGCCTGTAAACAATCCAATAATTATATAATTGCTTAATTTCATAGCTTTTAATAGTTATAAGTCAACAACTTGATTGCATTTTATTTTGTTTTCAACCTGTTGATAAAGTTAGTGATGTAAAATTAAAACCCAATGGAGGCACCCAACATAAATGTCCTTGCTCTTGGAAAAGCACCATAATCATTTCCAAGGTTTACGTTATTCTGTCCCAGTACATTTACTTCCGGATCAAATCCAGTGTAATTAGTAATGGTGAAAATGTTTTGTCCACTGATATAAACCCTAGCATTTCGTAAGAAAGTAGCCGAGGCAGGAATGTTGTAAGCTAACATCACATTTCGCAACCGGAGGAAAGAGCCATTTTCTATGTTGATGGAGGAGTTGTTTACTGTCCCATTGCCTTCAAACCTTGCAAGAGGAAGTGTTCCATCGGGGTTGCTTTCAGACCATCGGTTTTCTGCATAGTGTCTGCTGAGGTTTGAACCAGGGTTTCCGTTAGCTATTTCGAACCTTTGTGAGTTTTTAATATTATTTCCATACACGCCTTGAAAGAAAAAGGTCAATTCCAAACCTTTATAGGCCATTCTATTATTGATGCCATAAAAGAAATTTGGAGTAGGATCGCCAATGATTGTCCTGTCGTTCGCATCTATTACTCCATCACCATTTTGATCCACATATCTGGCCCATCCGGGTTGCTCATTACCCAATCTCAGTACAACTCCTTCGGCTGGTGTTCCGTCGGGATTGAAATCATTGGGCTGATAGACCCCATCATATTCAAGGTCAAACCAAACTCCTATAGGTTGTCCAGGTATTATCCAACTGCCTGCGGAACTTAAGTGGGCACTGACGTTTCCACCGATTTGGAAGGGCTGTAGAGGCCCAATATCCAAAATTTGATTTCTGTTTCCTGAAATATTACCATCAATGGTCCAAACGAAATCTCTGTCAAAAACATCATATCCAACAGCAAATTCAAGTCCCTTGTTTTCAAGGCTACCCACATTTTGAAGTGCATTGGTGGCTCCTGTTGTGGTAGGTAAGGTTACATTGAGAAGCAAGTCAGTAGTTTTGTTGTAGTAGCCATCAAATGTAAACCTTAATCGATTGTCAAGGAAGGAAAAATCCAACCCGAAATTTGTCATCGCTGTGGTTTCCCACCTTAGGTCCGGGTTGGGTACACCATCTGTTCCTAGGCCTACCACAAAGTTGTTGTTGAACACATAATTTTGGTTTTGCAATCTTGCCAAAGACCTATAGTTTCCGATTTCCTGATTTCCAGTCACCCCCCAGCTTGTTCTCAATTTCAGGTCAGAAAATAAGTTCTGGGTTTGCATAAAAGGTTCTTCTATGGTCCTCCAGGCAAATGCCACGGATGGGAAATTCGCCCATTTGTTATTGGCACCAAATCTCGAGCTACCATCCCTTCTTCCAGTTATTGTGAAAAGGTAACGGTCCATGAGGGTATAGTTTATTCTGCTGAGGAGGGAGGCGATGTTCCAGCCATTTTGAAATGAACCCGGTCTCAAAAATTCCGCACCTGTACCTAGGTTGTGATCCATGACGATGTCATTCACAAAATTCCTTGCACTGGCACTAAAACCCCGCATCACCTCTTCCTGGTAGGTAAAACCTGCTACAATATCAAACCTGTGTATGTCATTTATAGTGGTATTGTAAGAAAGGATATTTTCATTTAACCAGTTAGTGATGTTTCTGTAGGACTTGGAAGCAATTCCCCCTGATGCCCTTCCTGCCTCGGAGCCTTCTCTGTCTCTATATACATTTCCAGTGGCACTGAATAGGTCCGTTCCTAAGCTGAACCTGAATTTAAGCTGGGGCAAAATCTCATATTCAGCGAAGACATTGGCCAATAACCGGTCTTGAATACGCAAATCCTTATAGCCATTTACCAAACCAACCGGGTTTTGCAAATTTGTACTTCCTCTGCCCGCAGCCAAAATACTACTGGTCAATTGGTAGGAACCATCTGGGCGACGAATGTTGTCAATAGGAGGGAAGGTAACCGCATTGGTAATGGCATCTCCACTTAGCCCCCCATCAAATGATGCAGATGCACCATTATCATATACCTTGTTGTAGGTCATTCTTACCCCTACATTCAATCGCTCATTTACCTTCGAGTCAATGTTTAAGCGAATAGAGCCCCGTTGAAATCTTGAGCCCAAGACTATTCCTTCCTGATCAAAATAATTCGTTGATAAAGAATACCGAGTAGCTTCTGAACCCCCCGAGAAAGTTAGTTGATGGTTTTGCATTACCGCATCACGGAATATCTCATCTTGCCAGTTAGTCCCTTCGCCTAACATGGATGGGTCAGGAAAATTGGGATCTCCTGCACCGAAAAGGGGGTTAAATCCGGCATTTATTTCTGCCTCATTGAATATTTCCGCGAATTCTCTGGCATTCAATACCGGAATTCTACGAGCAGGTGTTTGTATCCCATAATAAGCATCATAGGTTACTTGTACCGCACCTTCTTTCCCTGACTTTGTAGTTATCAATACAACTCCATTAGCACCTCTTGAACCATAAATTGCTGTTGCCGAAGCGTCTTTAAGGATTTCTATGGATTCAATATCATTAGGGTTGATGGCGCTCAAAGCACTTCCGCCGGCCCTTTGTCCAAACCCACCAACGTTGAAGTTTTGGTCATTGGGATAAATAGGAAAGCCGTCAATTACATATAAGGGCTCATTACCGCTTACCACTGAATTCCCTCCACGTACTCTCACAGAAACACTTCCTCCGGGAGCAGCATTATTTTGCGTTACTTGAACACCTGGTGCCCTACCTTGAAGGGCATGATCCAATGAGGCGACAGGAACCTCTTTTATCTCTCTTTCAGAAACAGATGCGACCGAACCAGTAAGATCACTTTTTCTTACTGACCCATAACCTACCACAACCACATCCTGAAGATCTTGCATATCACTTTCCAATGAAATGTCTATGTTAGTTCGGTTATTAATACTTACCTCCTGTCTCTTAAAGCCCACATAGGAGAAAACCAAAGTTGCATTACCATCTGGGGCGGTAATCGAATATTCTCCGTCCACATTTGTGACCGTCCCAATATTGGTTCCTTTGACCAAAACATTCACTCCAGGTATGGTCTCATTATCATCTGAAGAAACCACTGTCCCCCTTACTGTAAATTGAGGTAAGGGGTTAAAATTCCTTACTACGGAATGTATGGATTCTGTGGCCGATCTTTCCTTGGGAACAGTCCTTTCGGCTGGTAGGTCTTTGTTTTCAATAGATCGGTTGACCTTTGCTTTCTTCACCACAAAAAAGTCCTCTTCTATCTTTTGGAATTGGAAACCATTTGGAGAAAGAACCCCTTCCAGCTCCTTTTCCAATGAACTGTACTCAGTACCAGAAAGATTCGAAAGGACTTCTTGGGTGATATTGGAATGATAAAGAAAAGAAACTTTATATTTCTCCTCCACATCTGCCAATACACTTTCCAAAGTCTTTACTTTTTCCTGACTTGGACCTCCTTGCATGGAGGCCAGGCTATTGGAAGCCATTAGGCTTTGTGCCGTTAACAATGGCATTTGTAGCCAAAAGAGCAACCCAATGATTAAGGTTAAAATTGGTATTTTGTTTTTCATATCATTTATATTTTGGATTTTTACTAATTGATTTCATATAGTTTGTGATCTATTTTTTCTATTTCCACTCCAATAAGCAGAGATAAGCTATGGAAAATGGCGTCAATGTTTGTGGTTGGAATGGAACCGTTAAACTTTTCTTCCCATAATCCCTGATTATTGACTTGAATTTCCACACCGTAAGTTTCCTCTATCATCAGTAGAAAATCTTTAAACTTGGTATCACTCAAAACAATTTTACCTTCTTTCCAGGAGGAATAATTTTCAGGTATCACCTTCATATGGTTAAAGTTCCTTGTTGCCTCATCGAATTCCAGCAACTCACCTGGTACCAGAATTTGTCTGTTGATATTCTTTTTGGATTGATAATCTTCAATAAGGGTGGAAAAATTTACCGCGAGACTTCCGGAATTAAGTACAATTTGGGTTTTTCCTTTTCTTTTTGCCACGTTGAATTGTGTTCCCAAAACCTCTATTTGTAAGTTGTCCGAAGTATAAACCTGAAAAGGTAAATCTCCTTCCACTTTATTTACGTTAAAAAATGCTTCTCCATCGAGCCAAAGCTCTCGCTTTCCCTTGACTTTCCAATCCCGGGAAAACCGAATGGTTGAATTACCATTTAAGGTTAATTGGGAGCCGTCACTTAATGTGATTTCCTTTTTTTGACCGTAGCCCGTTTGGTACTGATCATAGCTAAAAAAAACACTGTAGATGGAAATTGCGGCAACTAAAAAGCAAAGAAACACTGCTGCAACCTTAAATGGGAGATTAATGGATTTTTTCCCGACCCTTTTAGACTTGATTAATTTATTCTGGGGATCTTTTGAGGGTGGGACTTGAGAAAGAACATTAAGCCATAAATTGAATTTATGTTTCTCTGAGTGAGTTGGGTCAGAATAATTGGATTCTACCAATTGCTCGAATAGCGGATAATCCCTATCCATTGCGTTCATTAAGAAGGCCTCACCTTCCTTGGTTTTGAACCAATAAAATAATTCTTCCAGTTCTTTGGGAGAACATTTTCCAATTAGATATTTTTCAAATATTTTCTCTTGATGTTCTGTCACCTGTCGAAAAATTTTCGTTACATATTACTATTACACCACAAGATGGTCTAGGTATTACAGGAGGTAAAAAAAATTATTTTTACTGCAAATTTTTCCTGAAAGGAAAATCCAGCATTTGATCCGGCTACCTAATTTAAAGAAACTTCTTTATGTAATCTTTTAAAAAAATATTGGCTTTTGTGATTTGTGATTTCACTGTATTTACGGAGAGACCGAGACTTCCTGCAATTTCTTGGGATGAAAACCCCTGGATGTTGTGCATTTTAAAAATCAGCTTCTTTTTTTCAGGCATCTCATTGATGCCTTTTTCAAAAACTTCCAGAAAATGATTCTTCCTATAATAAAAGTCCGTGAAATTGATCAATTCACCTGAATTTTCAAAAGCTTTTGCCAGCCGCAGAATCTCTCTGTCCCTTTTCCTTATGGTATTGAGCAATTGGTTTTTTAAAAGGGTGAACAAAAAATTTTGAAAGGATAAATCAGGATCCAAGGTTTCCCTTTTCTGCCAGATCTTAATAAAAACATCCTGGAGAACATCCCGCACCATATCTTCATCATGGAGATATTTTTTTGCAAAGCAGAACATTGGGGAATAAAATTGATCATACAGTTGACTGAAGGCCTTTTCGTCTCCTTCTTTCAACATTAGAACCAGGTCTTTTGGGCAGTATGTAAGCTTTGTTATGCGCACATCATACTTTAAAAGTAGATGATATACTATTTGTTATTTGGGTTAAAAGTTAGAAAGTATTTCTTTGTTTCTCAAAAAAAACCGCCTTTTTTTTGTTATCGCTGAAATCAGCTAAAAAATTATTTGAAATAAGAATAATTGACCTTTATTTGTAATCCCTCGATAGCTTTTAAAACCAATGCATCCAAAAAGTAGAATTCCCAAGTTTATGGTTTTCATATCGATCTGGTTTTTTTTGTGGACAAGTTGTAAGCCTCAAAACCCAGTTGACATTTCTAAAGGAAAACTGGATTTTGACAAAATCGATAAAAATTCTCTCCCAAAGGAAACTCGGAAAATGGTGGAAATTTTCCATGAGGCCTTCAAAAATGCTGTAGCCGACAAATATTATTTTCTAAATTCGGAACGGGTAAAAGCTTATCAAGCAGTTGAAGATTCTGTGTTTGGTGAAAACAAGATTCAATATCTTTTTAATTTGGGTACTGAATTGGTTTATTCAGGTGATTATAAGGAAGCCAGGAATAAACTTGGGCAATTAATGGAGTTTCTCAACTATGACGAATCGGAAATAACCCTGGAAAATAAACCTATCCAAAACCTGATTGCCCTTACCTATCTCTTTGAAGCCATCGAAAAAGAAGGGGAAGAGAGTTTTTGGGATGCCTTTCAATTCAATGCGGATTTTACTTTTACCAATGCATCTAAATCAGACCTTGAAAAATCACTCGAATTATTTAGAAAACTTAATCAAAACTTTCCCGAGGATATCTACCTGGAATGGATGATTGAAGTAATTCGTAACCTGGAAGGAAAGAAAAGTTCATTGGCTTCTGATTATTCCGAAGATTCAATCCAAATCGGCTTGCAGTTTAAAAATGAATCCAAGCAAAAAGGATGGAAAGGAATAGGACTTATTGGAGGGTTATGCGCAGAGGATTTTAGCGGAGACGGTAATCTGGATGTGATATATGGGTCTATTGGATTTGATTCACCACTTTATTATTTGGAGGGAAATAAGGATGGTGGGTTCAGCTATAAAAGTAAAGAAGCCCAATTGGAGGGGTTAATAGGAGGGATTTCCATTGTAAAGGGAGATTTTGATAACGATGGTTTTCCGGATGTGTTTGTTTCCCGGGGGGGCACTTTGTCCGCTTCCGGTAATCAACCCAATTCATTATTGAAAAACAACGGAGATGGTACTTTTTCAGATGTCACTCACAGTGCTGGCGTATTGGATTTTTTCCCAAGCAATCATGCGCATTTTGTGGACTTTAACAATGATGGGCACCTGGATATATTTATTGCCAATGAATCTTTGACCAAGTATTTCCGGAATGCACATCCTAGCAGATTATATGAAAACAAGGGAGACGGTACCTTTGAAGAAGTAAGTGTAAAATATGGTTTGCCGATTTCCGAATTGGTAATGGGTAGTGCGTGGT
The DNA here is from genome assembly GCF_003347495.1 of Pleomorphovibrio marinus. GTDB lineage: Bacteria > Bacteroidota > Bacteroidia > Cytophagales > Cyclobacteriaceae > Pleomorphovibrio > Pleomorphovibrio marinus. Next base: position 481,893 of record NZ_QCXY01000003.1, on the reverse strand, counting down.
TAGATGTCAATAATGATGGTCTTTTGGACCTTTACCTTTCTATAGAGGGGGGAAACAACCGATTGTTTCTCAATAATGGTAAGGAGGATGGAAAATTATGGTCTTTCGAGGAAGTACCCGATGCGGCAGGAGCATCCGATCCAGTATTTAGCAATAAGTGTGTGGCAGTAGATGTCAATCAGGATGGATTGGAGGATCTGTTGGTATTTCCGAAAATCCAGCAGCAAGGTTTGGGGTATTATGCCAACCATTTGATTAAAAATACCCACGAATTGGCCTCACCTAGGCTTTTCATAAACGATGGAAAGGGAAGGTTTGAGGACCAAAGCTTAGAATGGGGAATTGATTATAATTTAATGGGCCAGGGAGTGGGAGTTGGGGACTTGGACAATAACGGGTATCCCGATTTTTATGTAGGAACTGGCAACTCAAATATAGAGACAATGGTACCCAATGTGATTCTAGAGAACAACGGGGTTAAATTGGAACCAAATAGCAATGTTGCTTCGGTAGGTTTTCTGGGGAACTCCTATTCCATACAGCTTGTAGATACTTATCAAAACGGCAAATTGGATATAATGGCTACTAAAGGAGGCTATTTTGAATTTGAAAAGCATGTGCCGGTGTTTTTGAAAAACCATACAGAAAACAACCATTCTTGGGTGCAGGTGAGACTTCAGGGAAAGACCGCTAACTATCAAGGTATTGGTGCTAAGATAGAAATTGTTGCCCAAACGGTGGAGGGGTCAATAAAAAAGTTTCATCAACGAATCAATACCCAAAGCTCCCCGGCCATTGCCCATTTTGGGTTGGGGGATGCAGTTGCAATCACTGAAATTATAGTACATTGGCCAGATAAATATCATTCTGTTCAGTCAGTGCAAGACCCAAAAATCAATACCTTACATATAATAAAACAGGAGGTTAAGTAGGATTTTATGTTTACTTACGTTAATAATTTTGTAGATTCATTTTGAAAAACCAGAGACCCGGAAACAAATGTCAAAAACCGTGTTTTTCCTATTTATATTGATCTCAATTGCAGGATGCAAAAAGGAGTTTCCTTTGGAAAACCTGGAAAGACTTTGTCAATATCAGCTTACAGAGGCCAATGTGGAACTCACGGAGGTCATTATGAAGGATTTGTTCACACCGCCTGTTTCCAGTAGGATTTATGCCTATTCCAATATAGCTGCTTATGAAGCCTTACGGCATACCGACAGCTCTTTTTTGTCCCTTGCCCATCAATTAAACGGACTCGGTTCTCCCCCTAAGCCTAACCCCGAATTGGAATACGCTTATCCAATTGCCTCCCAGGTGGCCTTTATAAGGGTAGCTTCCAAGATGGTTTATACGAACGAACTATTGGAGGAGTATTTGGAAAGGTACCTGGATCCCTTTAAAAAGCAAGGACTCAATAGAAAAGTCCTGGAAAATTCCCTTGATTTTGGCGAAGAAATTGCAAGCCATATTCTAGCATGGATGGATAATGATGGATACAAGGAGACAAGAGGGAAAAGACACTCTGTTTCTCATCAACCGGGGAAATGGAAACCCACTCCCCCTGATTTTATGGATGGAATAGAGCCATTTTGGTCCCAAATCCGGCCTTTTGTTCTTGACTCCGCCAGCCAGTTTCCGGCACCCTCTCCACCTGTGTTTGACACTATTCCTGGCTCGGAATTTTATGAGCAGAGCATGGAAGTATACCTGGCAGGGAAAGAGCTTGACGAAGAAAAAGAAGCCATTGCCAGATTCTGGGATTGTAATCCTAACATTACTTTTGTGCGCGGCCACGTGAAATACTTTAAGCAACAGCTTTCACCAGGAGGACATTGGGTTTCTATTGCCTGTATTGCTTCTGCTCAGCAAAACCTTTCCAATCTCGAACATGCTGTGGCCTTGACCATGACCAGTATCGCACTGGCAGACGCCTTTATTAGTTGCTGGGACACCAAATATAAAACAGATTTGATTCGTCCTGAGACATTTATAGAAAGATATATTGATCCAGATTGGACGCCATTTTTACAAACACCTGCCTTTCCTGAGTATACCAGCGGACACAGTGTGATTTCAAATGCAGCAGCAGAGGCCTTATCCCATCTGTTTGGGGATGAGTTTGCATACACCGACACCTCAGAGGTGTCATTTGGCCTTCCTGCCAGGGATTTTTTGTCTTTTAGGGAAGCATCCCAAGAGGCTGCTATCAGCCGGCTTTATGGTGGCATTCATTATAAAGCAGCTATCACCAACGGGATAGCCCAAGGTGTACATGTAGGCCAATTGGTGGCAGAAAGGATTAAATTTAAAAAAAATGAAACTGTGGCTTTTAATTGATCTCCTCTAATGCTCCACCATTCCTTTGTTTTTTTTAAGTCCAGGGTTTTTTCCTTTTGGATAATAGTTGCTTTTCAGATTGGTTGCACCAACAAAGGAGGTAATACAGACCTTATCACTACCTTGGAGGAATCCCATTCTCTTGAAGAGAGCCATGAATTAGCGATCAACCATTGTGGCAGTTGCCATCTTTTTCCAGTACCTGAATTGCTGGACAAAAAAACCTGGCAAAATAATGTATTGCCGCAAATGTCCCTCCATATGGGGATTTTTTTTGATGGTCACCACTATAGGCCTCAAATTCCAAATGCGGTTTTTGAAAAGGATGCCATCAGTAACTTGGCCAAAAAATTACAACTCTATCCGGATTCATCGGTCGTCCGGTTAGAGGAATGGTTGGCCATTGAAAAATTTTACTTAAGCAAGGCACCGCAACAATTGTCCTCCATAGATAGGGATAGACCGACGGGAAAATTGAATTTTGCTGTTTCTTCTGTACCTTTTAGGTTTTCGAATTCCTATTCAAGTGTTTCCTTTGTGGAATTTGATGATCAAAGAGGAATCATTTATTTGGGAGATAAAAGGACAAAATCCTTATACATCCTGGACAAAAATTTCAATCAGTTGGATCAGATCGAAACCGGGTCAGTACCAATCAAGGTAATTGCCAAAGGGGAAGATCTCTATATTCTTACCATGGGGACATTTGAGGCAGCTGCCGAAAGTAAAGGGAAGCTCATTCTGTACAAGGAAGGAAAAAAAGAGGCCTTGATTGAAAACCTGAATAGGCCGGTGGATTTTCTGATGACAAATTTCATGGAGTCTGGCACTCCCGAATTCCTGATAGCGGAATTCGGGAGCCTGACCGGGGGCTTGAACCTGTATTTTAAAAATCTCGAAGAGTTTTCAAAAAGGGAAATTTACAAAGGTGCGGGCACTCTACAGCTTATGGAAAAAGACCTGAACCAGGACGGAAAATTGGAAATTGTGGCATTGATTGCGCACGGGGAAGAAGTACTGGTCAACTTTGCCCATAGTGGAAACGGAGTTTTTGAAAGGAAAACGCTTATCCAAATGCCACCTGTTTACGGTTCTTCTTTTTTTACTTTTGAGGATATCAATGGAAATGGTAAAGAGGAACTCTTATATGTGAATGGTGACAATGCGGACTTAAGTCCTATCCTTAAACCATATCATGGAGTTAGAATTTTTGAGGATATAGATGGGGTGTATAAGCAGAATCATTTTCTGCCAGTAAACGGAGCCTATAAGGTGATAGCTCATGATTTCAATGATGATGGATTAAAGGATCTTGCAGTAGTGTCCTTTTTCCCCGATTTCCATAAGTACCCTGAAGAAGGGTTTATAGTTTTTGAGCAAAAGGAAGGGGGTTCATTTTCTCCTATTGTTTTACCTATGATTAAGGAAAGTCGATGGATAGACATTGTTTTGGCCGATCTGGATGGTAATGGCAGGAAAGAGATTCTTTTGGCAGCCCATTTGTTGTCCCAGGCTGCCGATATTCCCAATTCATTAAGGAGTCTCTGGGCTCAAAAAAGGCATGCTTTAATAAAAATATCGTTTGAAGATATAGACTAGACATACCTAAATTAATTCCAATACTACTTGAAATAACTTTTTAGGCCAATCGAATTACCAAGCAGCCTTAATTCTGCAAAAATGGTCTATTATTTTTTGGTTAGGAATTGTTTTTTCACCTGAACCGAACGGATAAGCTTTGTTGAAGTGCATCAAACCTTTCATTCTGTGGTATTTCTAGCCTTATTGATGTTCTTCTTTCCTTTTACCATACTTGTTTTGTATGTTGCAATGGATTGTACAATGATAAAAGTAAGTCCTTTAAAAGCTGTTTTACAACTAAGGAGGCGAGGACTATATTTTAAAGTTGGAGGTATTTCATGGAATCACCTAAAAAACAAGAGGATGGGTAAGAAATCCCAAATTCAGCCCTATTGTTTAAATTGCGGAGAAGATATTTTATCTGATGCTAACTTTTGCACCAGATGTGGTCAGTCCATCCGTACTCGGCGTTTTAGTATAAGTGCATTTCTGAAACGGGATTTGTTTCAAGCTATTTTTTCTTTTGAAAAAGGATTCTTTTTTTCCCTGTGGCAGTTGTTGAGAAACCCAGGTAAAACCGTATTTGAATATATGGAAGGAAAAAGGGCCAGTCATCTTTCCTTTGGTTCGTTTTATATGGTTTTATTGGGGTTTTTGATTTTTTTTACCTATTTCAGTGAATTGGAAATGGTAGATATTTTGAAGGTAGGGGAGGAAGACAAAGCTGGAAGAGAAACCTTGTCTTTTTATGAACATAACCCCAAAATAAGTAACCTCGTCCAAATTCCATTGATGGCAGTATTTAGTTGGATTTTCTTTTGGAAAGCTAAGTTAAATTTCAGCGAACACTTAGTTTTGAACGTTTATAGGCTATCTATTGAACTAATATTTTTGATTTTGATCTCTATTTTATCCTTGTTTATGACGAGTCTATATTTTCAGGAATTTGGATACTTTGTGGCTGTGGGACTTTCTGCTATTTATGCCCTTTGGTTATATGTGGGATTTTTCGGAAATTATTTCAATAGTAAAATTAAAGTGGTAGTCCTTAGTGGGCTTTGCTATCTGGTCTCGGTGTTTTTAGGAGGTGTATTACTAATGATTGCTATACAATATTTTCCTTTAAAGACTTTCCGTTTTTAATAGGAATATAATTTTATTTACAGCACAGGGTATTAGGTGATCTTATTTCCTTTTTAATGGTAAAACATGATAAACATCATCAAATCAATTGATTCTTATTGGCATATCCCAAAGATGGAATCCCCAATTTTGGGCCATCCAAACAACTGAACAGGTGAAATATCTAAATTTTCTGGACAACCAGTTTTTTAAAGAGGCAGGAGAAATGTCCCGTTTCACTGCCCGGTTTTTCAAAGAAGCCTCCAAACCCAAGCAGGAGTACGAGGAATTTATCCACCAATGTTTTGTGATTGGCTATAAGACCCTAACTCTTGTAGGAGTAACCGCCTTCATAATGGGGCTGGTGCTTACCATTCAATCCAGACCCACGCTGCTCGAATTCGGGGCGGAATCCATGTTGCCGGCCATGGTATCAGTATCCCTGGTAAGAGAAATTGCACCGGTCATTACCGCCTTGATATGTGCGGGAAAAATCGGTTCTGGCTTGGGGGCGGAACTTGGTTCCATGAAAGTGACCGAGCAAATTGATGCCATGGAAGTTTCCGGGACAAATCCTTTCAAATACTTGGTAGTAACTAGGGTGATGGCTGCCACCTTGATGGTCCCCCTGCTTTCCAGTTTGGCAAATGCGATTTCTTTATATGGAGGATATCTAGGAGTCAATATCCGAGGGCATGTGAGTTGGCACCTGTATTGGTTTCAGGTATTTGATGCATTATCCTTTGGTGACGTCATACCCTCTTTAATTAAGACCTTTTTCTTTGGATTTGCGATAGGCATAGTGGGGTGTTATAAGGGATTCAGTTCCCAAAAAGGAACAGAGGGTGTGGGAAGATCAGCAACCACGGCAGTCATCGTGGCTTCTTTAATGGTATTTATCATTGACCTGATTGCAGTTCAGGTCACAGATTTACTGGGACTGACTTAGCATAAGATGGAGAGACTATCGAAAAAGCCGATAATAGAAGTTAGGCATCTCAACAAGTCCTTTGGGGACAATCACGTACTAAAGGATTTTTCAATGTCAGTTTATCCTGGGGAGAACCTGGTGATTCTAGGAAAATCCGGCTCTGGGAAATCGGTTTTGATCAAATGTATTATCAACCTGATCCAAGCGGATGAGGGAGAAATTGTGGTTTTGGGCAGTCCCATACAAGGGTTGGAGCAAGATGAACTTGATGATCTGAGGGCAAAGGTAGGGTTCCTGTTTCAAAGTAACGCATTGTATGACTCAATGACGGTACGTGAAAACCTGGAATTCCCCCTCCGCATCCATTGGACAAAGGAAGAGCGGGCTCTGGGAGCAGAAGCAGCGGTTAAGGAAGCCTTGGAGGATGTTGGGTTGTTGCATACCATTGATAGGATGCCACAAGAGCTTTCAGGGGGCATGAAGAAACGGGTTGCCTTGGCAAGGTCACTGATTTTGAAACCGAAAGTCATCCTATACGATGAACCTACCACTGGTCTGGATCCGATTACATCCAGGGAAATCAGCCAGCTAATGGTGCGTGTACAAAAGAAATATAATGCGACAGCGGTGATCATATCGCATGATCTTAACTGTATAGAAATCACTTCAGACCGGGTCATAATGTTGATTGACGGAACCTGCTATGCGGATGATACCTTTGAGGCACTCAGTAAATCTACAGATCACAGAATAAAAGAGTTTTTTACATGAATTATGAAATCGAGCCTGTCCTGACGGCAGTCAGGGCATGACGAGCACGTCACACACTGGGATGATTATAGACTGCGAGATTCCCCCGAATCGAGTTCGGGGCAAGCTATATGGCCTTTAAAAAAACAAATTATAATCATATGAAAAAAAGCATAGAACACTCAAAACTTGGAGGGTTGGTAATCGCAGGAATTTTGTTTCTGGTATTTACCTTGTATATGATTGGCAAGAACCAAAATATGTTTGGGTCTTCCATTATCATTACCGCCATGGTGGACAATGTAAATGGGCTGGTACCCGGTAACAACGTGCGCTTCAAAGGAATGGATGTTGGGACGGTAAAATCCATTGAAATGGCCAATGACTCTTCCATATCTGTTCAGATGTATGTACGGAGGCGTATGGTTCCTTATATCAGAAAAAATGCCCTGACTACTATTGGCACAGATGGCCTGATGGGTAATAAAATCATTCAGATCATTCCCCAACCGGGAGATGCTGAAATTGTAGAGGAGGGGGATGTGATTTATGCCGCAGTTCCTGTCAGCACTGATGACATGATGCAGCGAATAGGTTCCAGTAGTGAATTTGTTGAAAAGACCAGTGAAAACCTGTTTGAAATCTCGGAGAAGCTAAATAAGAGTGAGAGCTTTTGGGCCTTGCTTTCGGATTCGGTCTTGACAGAAGATATCAAGAATGCAGTAGGGGAACTGAAACTTGCTGCTTCCAATGCATCAAGCTTGGCAAATGCAGGGAATCAATTTATGGGAAACTTAAAGGAAGGGCAGGGCGTGGTGGGGAGACTGTTTACAGACTCGGAACTTGCTGATGATCTGTCAGTTTCTATAGAGCAAATCAGGGAGTCCAGCAAGCAGGCTGCCACGATGATCAGTACAGTAAATGATCTTATCAACAATCTGGAAGCTGGTGATGGTCCAGCCGGTTTACTCCTCAGGGACACTTCTTTCAGAGAGTCATTGGCAAACAGCATGGTTAACCTGGAATTGAGTACAGAAAAATTCAACGAGAATATGGAAGCCATGAGGAGCAATTTTTTGTTCAGAAGGTATTTCAGAAGGCTTGAAAGAGAAAAGAGCAGGGAGCTGGAAGAGTAGCTGTTGCAAGGAGACCGAGACTGTATTAGGTCCTGTTTTTTCGAAGTTAAAAAGTAGTTCCACCCAGGTTAGGTAGTTGGTTGATTCTAAAAATAACTGTCTGTAAAAGAGCTATTTATTTCACACTAAACTTAATTTGCCTAATTCCTAAAACTGGATTAGGCACCCAACAAAACAATGAAAATGTTGGTATTAAAGAATTGTCTCAAACCATAGGTTTTCAACCTTATTTGGTTTCACGGCCTATCCATTTGGTTATGGGCAAGATATTTTTTGAATTGATCAATGACAAATGTTTTTTTAGGCTACGAGCGTTGCGAATTCGTTGCGGCCCTCTAAAAAAACTCAGAGAGAAACCTAAGGTCATTACCTTTCTGTAAATGCCAATTTTTAATACTCCGTGTGAGGTTTTGCTCATGCCCGTCTGTCCGGTAGGCAAGCTCGGTTTCATCCAATTATTTTTCAGTATTTTTTTTGATATTTTTCCTGCTCAGGTACCTTAAACCCACATACCAACCCAGCATTAAGATTACCATGAAATACTTGTCTCTGGCCTCAACGAAGGAATAATCTTCTGTTCTAAAGAATCTAACGATCTCCAAAAAAATAAGGACTATCCCACATACCAGAAATATAGAGGAAAGGAAGTTAATTAAAGGGTAGGCAGCTTTGGATGTTGACTTGTTCATTTTCTTTTCTGTTTAGTTATTTCAAACTCAATTTAAAATCTTTGCCTTTGAGGTTTGCGGCTAACCATTTAAGGACAAGAAATAGAATTAGCCCATTGATCCCGAATAAAAGGGCATTTTCCACCAAAAAATCGACTTTTTCTACAAGATTCAGTCCGGCTTGTATTTTGAAAAAATCATACACACCAAACAAACCCCTAATAATACCACCGGATAGCATGAGGTAGGCTATTGTTTTGAGCCCTTTTAGGTTTCCAAATTTATATGCAATCTTCATCATCTTTTTGTTAGCGACACTAAGTTATGACTCTAATCATTCCTGAAAATTGACCTATGTTAAGTAATTGCTTACCTTGAAAATTCACTTAACCACTAGACGCATATGGACCAAGCCCTTCCGGAAAAAGAATATGACCAGCACTTAGATACAGCAAGGAAAATTTTGTATGAATACCTGCCTTTGTCCGAGGAGCAATGGATAGTTTTTAAAGAGGGTTTTAAGATCAGGAAATACCACAAAGGAGATTTTATATTAAATGAAGGAGATACGGAGCGCTTTCTTTCTATTGTGTTGGTAGGTTGCACCAGACACTTTGTAATGGTGAAAGGAGAAGAACAGTCCTTTGACTTTTCTTTTCAACACGAATTCAACTGTTCCTATTCCAGCTTTATCCAGCAAGGACCCTCCCGGTTTTTCATACAGGCGCTGGAAGACTGCGTGTTGGCGTCCATTCACCATGATTTTTTACAGCAACTTTACCAGCATTATCCCGAAAGCAATAAATTTGGCAGGACAGCAGTAGAGCAATATTATTTATGGAGAGAGCAAAGGGAGATTTCCCTGATGACGGATTCTGCGCAAGAAAGGTATGTCCGGTTGATGGAGAAATACCCCATCTATTTGGAACAAGTTCCACTCAAGTATTTAGCCTCCTACCTTAACATCAAACCAGAATCCCTCAGTAGGATAAGAAAAAAGCTTTTGGACGAACGTTAAGTATCTTCTTAACATAGATCAATTTTTGACTTCTTACCGTACCGCATCTTTGTACCTGTAAAACAAACAGCTACAAAAGATGAAAACATTAAAATTTACTAAAGCCACCCTTATTCTTTTCTTATTTATTTTAAGCCAGAGTATATTGGCACAAAATGGAACCCCAACCTCCAAAAGGCCTTATAAGTCGCAAACCTATTTTAGTTTCGGTGCCGGGGTAAGTTTGCTTCAGGGAGTGTCGGATAACTTTTATCAGGATGGGCACAGCAATGTGCAGTTAGGCCTGATGAAAGAAATACCAATCAACCATAAGGTTTCCTTTGTTACTGGTGTGGAATTGGAGAGGTTGACCTATAACCTGGACTTTTTTCCGGTATTGGATGAAAACAACAGTCAATTTATCCAAGGACCGGATGGGATTAAATATACAAGGGTGTTCCAAAACAGCCTAAACCTGTCGGCCCAGACAAGGTTTTATTTCAAGGAAAACAGCAGCAAGCAAACCACCAATATCTTCCTTCAAATCGGTTTGAGGGGTGGATACAACCTCAGCACCACATTTTCTTTTAGGGAAAACAACGAAAATCAGTCCATAGATTTGTCAGATGTGGCCCGTCCATTTAACGTTCAGGCAGAATTAATGCTGGGCTTTAAGGGCAATTATTTCAAAAAACTGGAAATCCTCAATGCATCAAGTTTTGGACTTACCTACCAATTCAACTCCCTACTGACTGCGGGGAATGTCGAAAATATCAGTCCTGTACATCTTACCTGGAGGTTTTTATTTTAAAATATTCCAGCCTTTCATGTTTAACTATTGGAAGGCTGGATTAAATGTGCTGTATTACTTAAACTATTCAATCCTCTTGCCAAGCATTTTTTGACCCCCTTGAAATAGGATCAGACTTTCCACGGCACCTTTTCTCCTTTGAAATGTTATGGTTGCCTCCACCACGGTCAGGAAAAAGACGCTATCGTTTTGTGGATGGATCTCGAACTTCCCCTGACCAGTAGCTTGCCCAAACAATTGCTTCCCTTCTTTGGTGATACTGATTGTAAGCTCCGGACCTAAGGAATAAACACCAACATATTCTTCAAGGGTGGATTCTGGTACATCCACTGCTTCACTTTTGTACCTTAAATGGGCAATTTTCGATCCTGGATCTAGTAAATGAAAACCAATATCATCAGTGCTAATGGACGAATTGGTAAGAAGTACTACCCCAATACCCGTTTCTTTTACGAATCCAGTAAATGTCCTATATCCTCCGGTGCCCCCATTATGCCAGATTACATCTCCCTCTTTCCCCTTCTTTATAAACCAACCCATACCCACCCGCATATTCCCTGCTTTACTGTGCCTGACAGTATGTGACATGGCCATTGCATCTGCCAAAGGACTATCTAGGTAGCCTAAATTAGCAGCAATGAATTTGGCCATATCTGAGGTTGAACTTCTTATCCCACCTGCACCTGCAAGTGTTAGTATGTCCCAACTTTCAACGACCTTGCCTTCACTGTGTCCCAAGGCTAGGTTTTCTTTCATTTCACCTGTGAAGCCGATTCGTGTATTCTTCATACCCAGAGGATCTGCAATCGTCTTAACCATCAATTCTTCGTAGCTTTGGTTTTTATTTTGGGCAAGCAAGTTCCCCAAGAGGCCCTGAGCAAAATTTGAATACTCAAATGCAGCACCTACTTTCCGATCAGGTTGATACTTTGAAACAAAGTCATACATCTGATCTACCGTGTAGTCTGCATAGGGGTTGTTGGGATTGGCAGGGGTAAAATTGTCGGGCATTCCGGGAAAGCCTGAGGTGTGATCCGTTAGGTTGCCGAAAGTGATTTCGGCTTCGCCCTTCACATGGGCTTTTACACTATCCGGTAAAAATTTATTAATTTCATCTTCCAGCTTTAGGTCCCCATCCAAGACTTGCTGAGCAAGAAGAATCCCTGTGAACACCTTGGAAATAGAACCGATTTCATAGATAGTGTGTTCATCCACGTCCTTACCCCCTTCTTGAGTTTTCCCAAAATTATAATATGTAACTCCTGCAGAATCTATTAAGGCAATTGCAATACTATGGGTAGCTCCTTTAGCTATGCGTCGTTCGATGGTTTCTAGGACTTTAGGGGGGAGCTTTTTCAGACTTTTCTTACCAGGGCTTTTCTGACATTGAAAGGTGGAAACCGATATCAAAAGAATAATCAGGGTGAAAAATAGGCGGTTCATAGGGGGTGGGTTTTAAACAAAGTGATTTAGTCTATAAATGCTTTTTTAAAAATTTCAATCCCCACCTGCTGACCTATTTTTATGGTTGGCCAGGCCCACTAGACAAACAGTTCGCCTTTTTTACACATTCTAAGTTAAATAATTCCGATAAGAAATCAAATAGGTCATGGAGTTCTATTTCCAAATTTAGCAAGTGAATAACCCTGATGGAGTGTCTTGTAGAAACCATTCCTGATAGATAGGACTCCAACTGATCCTTGAAAATTTCGCCTCAATTCTTTAAAATGATCATTGATTTCAGTATTTCAAATTTCTTTGTTGAGAGTAGAATTATATGTTACAATTTTACCTGAATCGGTTACAGTTTTACGGGTTTATTGATTCACCCCTTTTTTAAATTTACCCCATTGATTTTGACAACTATTCAGTTTTATCCCTTTAAAAGAAGACCTTATGAAAAATTTATCACATTATTTGCCAGGCCTGATTTTTATCCTCATTTCAGGATGTTTAGATAATCCGGCACCAGTTAGAACGGTTATTAATAATCCGGAATTTGTAACAGGTCTAAACGCTCCCATTGGTATGGTACTTGATAATAAACAAAACCTTTGGGTAACAGAATCCGGAACAGGCAATAACGACAGCCAATTGACATTAATAACACCTGCTGGAAAGAAGCATGTTGTTGCGAATGGATTTCCTTCCATGATAAGGGTGCAGGAAAACATTCCAGTAGGACTGCATCATCTTATCATAAAAGACAATAAAGTAATAATGATTCATAGCAGCGGAGATGGAGATGGTTCCTTATACACATTGGACATTTCACACTATAAAATCGGTGATCCTCCTGTTAATGCATCTTCTTTGGAAAAAAAAGATATTTCAACCTTTATAAAAAATGAAATACAAGCTGAATATTCTAACCCATATGATATCGTTTCTGGTCCCAATGAAGAAATCTATATTGTGGATGCAGGAGCAAATGCCATTATCAAAATTGACAAATCCGGAAAACAAAGCCTAGTGGCTGAGATAGAAGGAATACAGAACCCTGCGGAAGTTGGTCCGGGTAAGTTGGAATCTGTACCAACTGGGATTATTTGGGATGGAGAAAAATTCCTGATAACCACATTAAATGGTTTTCCGTTTCCTCAGGGATATGCAAGAGTACTTCAAATGGATGTGGATGGAAATGTAAAGAACTACAAAGGTGGGTACAACAGTTTGACAGGAATTACCTTAAGTCCGTCAAAAAGGTTGGTTGTTATTGAATATGCCAGATTTGTTCCACCCCCTCAATCCCAGCCAGGATGGCAGGCAAACACAGGTAGATTATTAATCGGGGACGGTGACCCTATAGTTTTAATGGACGGTCTGAATACTCCTACTGCAGTGGTGAGTTCAGTAGGCGGTTTCTATTATGTTAATAGTTTCCACGACGGAAAAATTTTGAGAATAAAAACCATAGGTACATAAAGGCTTGTCCCCAAATTGGACTTTTTATTCGGAATTCAACCAATTTCCTCCCAACCTATGGTTGGGAGATTTTTTATAAAAATATCCTTTTATTTAGTTAACTTTCAGTGGTTTAGAGAGTATGGGCCGGAACAGATGCACAAGGCTAAATAGGTTAGATAATTTAAGAAATGGGTTTGAAACAAGAAATGGTTTTTAATCCACTTAGTATGAATAATTTCTAGAATCCTCTACTAACATAATTTCTTCACATGATTGGTTTAGCCAAAATAGGTAGAATCACTCTCCTGCTCCTAGTTGGATTAAAGGCTGGTTTTTCTGGATTGGCCAATGAGGTTTATTTTGAAAATTTAAGTGGGGTACGCGGACTTCCCAAGACTTTGGTGACCAGTATAGTCCAGGATAAGGAAGGATTTCTTTGGATTGGAACAAGGGAAGGTGTATTCAGGTTTGACGGCCATGAGGCGGTTCATTTTGGGTATGACCCCAACGATCCTAGCAATTCCCTGCCATCACAGGTGGTTTTTGATGTTTTTGAGGATAGTAAGGGAAGGATTTGGTTGGGCAGCCTGTGGGGATTGATTAGGCTCAATAAATACAGTGGTGAGGGGAAATTGTTTCAACCTATGAAAGATAAGGCCCATGCCGCTAATATTATCAAGTCTGTCAAGGAAGACGATCATGGTAATATTTGGTTGGGCAGCGAAAGTGGAATAATAAAATTCACACCCGATTCTGAAAGGTTTGAATTGTATTCTCCGCCAGGAGAATCCAAATTCCCCATGATTCAGAAAGGAAAAAACAACAGTTTTTGGGGAATTACCAATGATGGGCTTACTAAGTTTGATGCAGGTACGGGAACATTTGAGTTGATTTCACTTAGAGGTAAAAACAATGACTTTTTGTCCCCTACGGCATTGCATATGAATGACAATGGCATTTTGTACATCAAGGTTCGGGGCGGGGAATTGTATAAAATGGATTCCCGAACAATGAGCGACATAGAGCTCATACCACTTGGTCAAAAACTACATGATGGTGTGTATATTATCTTTGGATTTGGGGATGATTTGTGGCTTTCCTCGGGTGGGGGTGTTCAAAAAGTAGATATGAAACGGTTTAAAGTCGAATCGTATAAGTCCGAAGCAAATGTTGCAGGAAGCTTGAGCACCAATTCTGTTTTTACCACTTATGTGGACCATTCGGGTATTTTATGGGTAGGGACGATTTTTGGCTTAAACAAAGCCGTATTGGTGAAAAAACCCTTTATGAAGTATCAGCTGGTGAATTCTTCCCATGAATATGTTCGTAAAGAAAATCAGATACAGAATGTATTGGTGGACAGGCTGGGGACTGTTTGGTTGGTTAATAAAGGGAACGGGATTTTGTGGTGGGATGAAGCTGGCCAAAAAGTGAAATCAATACCCCTGAAAAAAGGAAATCCCTTTGCGGTGTTTCCTGAAAATTGGGCTTTGGTGGAAGATGCTAAAGGAGGAATCTGGGTTGGTTGCAGTGAAGAGAAAGGGTTGTTTGAGTGGAATAGGGACAAAGAACTGTTTATTTGGCACAAGGGGGAATTAGCTCCCACGACCATCACAGCAGATATAAATGGGAACATTTGGATGGGGAGTTACAAAGATGGGCTGGCAAAGTTTGACCCTAAAAGCTCCAATTTCACCTATTTCCCCAAAATCAAAGTCCCTGAAGAAATTCATCTCAGGACAAGGGTATTCCAGGTTTTGGCTGGGAGTTCAGGATTTATTTGGGCTGCGGTAGCAGGGATGGGAGTCTTTCAATATGATCCACAAACCGTAACCTTTACCCAATTCCATATTTACGCAGAGGAGGAATTTAAAAAAATTTCGGATATGGCGGTGTATTCCATTCATGAAGACAACAACGGTGTTTTGTGGATTGGAACTGTACAGGGAGGTTTGAATAGGGTGGATATCCAAAAAAAGGAGCTGCGGTATTTTACCACTAAGGACGGTCTATCGAGCAACAGAATAAACAGTATCGTGGAAGATGGTAATGGAATGTTGTGGTTGGGCACTGACAAAGGTTTGAGCAGGTTTGACCCCATCGAAGAAATATTTCATAATTTTGAAAAAAGTGACGGACTTTTAGGAGATTATTTTTTGGAAACAAGCGGCCATGCCCGTTTCGGAAAGGTGTATTTTGGAACCAATCATGGCTTGGTTTTTTTTCATCAGGACAGCATTTCAGAGGTTAATCAAAAGAGTTCGGTCTATATTACCCAAGTAAAGGTGTTGGATAAAAGTATTTCCCTGGATCAAAAAGATATACGATTAAAACACTTTGAAAATTTCCTTTATATTGATTTTAACGCTGTCAATTTTCATTCTCCTGACAAAACACAGTTTATGTACCGTATGGAAGGAGTGGATGCTGAGTGGGTAAACAGTGGAACAAGAAGGTTTGCTGGTTATTCTGAATTAAAACCTGGCCATTATGCTTTTAAGGTTAAGGTTTTGTCGGACAATAGCCTTTCTGAAGAATCCATAAACGCTTTTGAATTTACGATTCTACCCCCTTGGTGGAAGACTGAATGGGCTTATCTTGGTTATGCCATGCTTTTATTGGTTTTTTTGTACAGCTTCAAAAGATTCACCGTCAAGAGGGAACAATTGAAACATGCCTTAGTCCTCAAGCAACTGGAGGCAGATAAAATGCTTGAGATTGACCACTTAAAATCCAGGTTTTTTGCTAATATATCTCACGAATTCAGAACTCCGCTGACCCTAATTTTGGGCCCTTTGGAAAAAATCATATCCAAAAATGAATCAAAGAATGATCAATCCATCTTTTTGATGATGCAGCGAAATGGTAAGAGACTGCAAGAATTGATCAATCAACTCCTGGATCTTTCCAAACTGGAATCCGGTAAATTGGACCTAAACTTTAAACCCGTAGCCTTAACCACGTTCCTTAAAGTTCTGGTTTATTCTTTTTCGTCCTTGGCGGAGCGAAAGCAAATCAACTACACCATCAGGAATCCTCAGGAAAACCCCATGGCATTCATTGATGTTGATAAACTTGAAAAAATCATCAATAATTTAATCTCCAATTCATTTAAATTTTCCCATGCCGGTGGATCCATATTGGTCAGCATCCGGTTATTGCCTTTTGAAAATGAAAGAAAACCAAGTTGGTTAAATAACATAGAAGTTTACAACAGTTTGGAAGTTTTGGAAATACTGGTGGAGGATAAAGGAATCGGCATGTCAGAGGAGCAGCTGGAAAACATATTTAACCGCTTTTATCAAATTGAAGACTCCAACCTTTATGATATGGGAGGAAGTGGAATTGGGCTTTCTTTGGTCAAGGAGCTGGTAGAATTATATGAAGGTGACATTGAGGTTTCGAGCAAAATTGGTCTTGGAACCGTTTTCAAATTAAGATTGGTTCTTCCATTGCTTGGTCAGGAAGAATTAGCCATAGTATCAAAAATGTCGGCCATTCCACGAAATAACCCCCAGAACGGCTATAATGAGGAAGATTGTGAAAATGAGGAGGCCTCGATTTTGGAGGGTGATCTACCTATAGTGTTGCTGGTAGAGGATAATAGGGATGTCAGGCAATTTATTTTTGACATTTTGAAGGATTCATTTCGAGTGATTGCTGCAAATGACGGTCTTCAGGGAGTTGAAAAAGCAATTGAAATAATTCCTGATCTGATCCTCAGTGACGTGATGATGCCTAAGATGGACGGTGTAGAACTATGCCAAAAACTTAAAAATAATGAGCTAACTGCTCATATACCTATTGTGCTTCTGACGGCAAAAGCCTCAGGAGGGAGTAAAATTGAAGGACTTCAGATCGGTGCAGACGACTATATCATCAAACCATTTGAAGCTTCGGAGCTGCTTGTACGCATTCACAACCTGATTGAAAATAGAAAGAAACTTCAGGGCTTTTTCAGTCAACAAATCATGCTACAGCCATGCGCAATTAAGATCAATTCATTGGATGAACAATTTCTTCAAAAAGTATTAAAGATCATGGAGGAAAAAATAATGGATCATTTATTTGGGGTTGAATCCTTGAGCGAAGAACTGGGGATGAGCAGAATGCAGTTGCACAGAAAGTTAAAAGCATTGACGAAACTTTCTCCCGGGTCTTTTATCCGGATGATGCGGCTAAAAAGGGCTGCTGAAATATTGTCAAAAGGAGGAGGAAATGTAGCAGAAGTTTCTTGGCAAGTTGGATTTCAAGATCCCTCTTATTTTAGCAAATGTTTCCAAAAGCAATTCGGGAAAAAGCCCTCTGAGTATGTTTCTCAAGCAGACTTGCTTTAATGCGGAATTAGAAGCGGTTTATTACCTACACTATTCAACCTTCTTGCCAAGTGTTTTTTGACCCCCTTGAAATAGGATCAGGCTTTCCACTGCACCTTTTCTCCTTTGAAATGTTATGGTTGCCTCTACCACGGTCAGGAAAAATACCCTATCGTTTTGTGAATGGATCTCGAACTTCCCCTGACCAATAGCTTGCCCAAACAATTGCTTCCCTTCTTTGGTGATACTGATTGTAAGCTCCGGACCTAAGGAATAAACACCAACATATTCTTCAAGGGTGGATTCTGGTACATCCACTGCTTCACTTTTGTACCTTAAATACTTGGCAGAAATATTTTTGCTACTTGTTTGCCATCGTTACTTCGTATTATCACCGGAAAAGATTTTTGACTGTCAAATGGGGAAATTATTTTGTTTTCCAAGTCTAATTGGAAAGTATCTATGATTCTCAAATGATGAAAGATGGATGCTTCATAATTTTCAGGTACGAACTTGGAGTATCTTCCGTCATTTTCAGCAGCATGCTTTAGCCAATAATCTACCCGCACCTTGATGGCATTGGGATATTCGGCTTCAATGGCATGGATTTTTTTCTTTGATTTATAGTATTTGCCATAATAATATTCATGGGTCATCAACGTAACATGGAAAACGGCTTTTTTAAATAACCCACTGTTTTCCGTCTCACGTACTATGAACAAGGCAAAATCATCAGGCTGGTATTGTTTTAAATCGCTTGCTTCTTTTTCTATGTCATCAATAGTCAGTGCAAGGTCCTTTGTTTTTTTCCATTCTTCGAAAATCTCTTTTTTAGGTCCTTTCATTTCTGGAGGGCTTTCAAAAAGAATACTTGTTTTCACTTCGGGATAGGCCTGTTGCAACTCCAACAATTTCTCAAATGTCGTCTCGTCAAAAAATGGAAATTCTGTACGCTCATATTTCTCATTCTCATCCAAAGAAAGAAAAGCACTTCGAAGGGCAGGAAGGTTCAGTTTGTTCAAATCCAATTCAAATGGATTTCCCTCTTTAAATGCCTTGGAGAGGATTTGCTCATAATCATTTGCTGATTGAAATTTCGAGGGTTTAAACGATTGGCTGGAGGATAAAAATACCATCAAGAAACCTGTTATAAGGATGCTAATTGATTTGAGAAGGTTGGCCTTTAACGACGAGCTGGATTTGCCCATCATAATTAGCCGTCTCTTGGTGGAAGAGAAATTGAATGGACTACTAATAGATAGGCTGCCCCCATTCCCTGAAATTTTATTGAATAAGAGCCATTGGTATACTGACTTATCCCGGAATTTGGCATTAACTGCCGCATCTGCCAAAAATTCATGATTAAGTTGAATGGCCTTTTTATAAAGGAAAAGAAGTGGGTTAAACCAAAAGCCAATTTTAAGAATTTCCACAAACAGAATGTCCCAGCTGTGTTTCTGACGAATATGAGTTAACTCGTGATAGAGAATTTCCTTTTCAATTGAATTTGCTTGAAAAGAGGCTTTGTCCATAAATAGAAAATATAAAAAGGTAAAGGGAAGGGTTTTTTGTGGTAGCAAGACATAGGTACAGTCATTTTCCCTTATGGCCTGATTATTTCGAACCATCCGGAAAAGTTGGATTAACTGGAGCATAAAGCGCGTTAAAAATAGGAACAGGCCAAGCAAATAAATACCCGGAATTGTAGATTTCCAATTGAGAGGAGTTTCCGGTTGGATTTGAAAGGAGGTTTCCCTTTCCCCCTGCTCCCAGACATGTGGTTGTGCTGGAATAACTTTTTCGCTTCTATCCCCTTTTACTGTGGTTGATATACTTTCGGGTATTAAATTTTCTCCGATTTGGAAGCCAAAAGGAATGGGAAGAAATGGAACTATCAAGGAAAAGCAGAGGGCAAAAATCAGGAAAAATCGATTGAACCTAAACATGCTTTCTTTCACCAAAAAAGTCTGATAAAAGGCATAAAAGATAACTAAGGCAATAGTAGCCTTAAAGATATATTCGATCATGGCTTTTGGGATTTAAGTTGGTCCTCAATTATTTTTTTTAGTTCCTCCAGTTCCTTCCTGTCCAGTTCCGTCTCTTTTGTAAAAAAAGAAGCAAATTGTGCAGGCGAATCATTGAAGAAGTTTTTGATCATGGTATTTACCTTTTTGGAGAAATAGTCATTCTTGTCCACCAGTGGGAAGTATGCCCGGGAGTTGCCATATAACTCAAAATAAATCGCTCCTTTTTCCTGCAATCTTTTGAGCAGGGTAGCAACCGTAGTATTTGCTGGTTTTGGATCGGGATAGGATACTAAAATATCCTTCATAAATACCCTTCCCTTTTCCCATATCAAATTCATAAGTTGTTCTTCCGCATTAGAAAGCTTCATGTTCTAGTAGTATAGATGTTGTTCTACAAACATAGAGATAAATAATATTTTTTAAAAACATTTTTTAAAATTTCTCTTTAGGACAAGGTTTTTTAGATGGGTGAAAGAGACCTTTGGGTTTCCAAAAATGGTAGAAAAATGGGGTTTTCATTATTTCTATTGCGGTAAAAAATATGAAAAGTTGATTGGTAGAGGAGCCTCCAAAATGGTAAAAAGTGCAAAGATTGAATATAACTTGAATAGGCTATATTACGCAATTCGAAAGATAAAATATCCTCTCGCTAGCCCCCTCCTGTTTTAGCAGGGGGAGAAGGGGGTGGTAAAAAAACAAGAATGGTTCCATTGAGAAGTTATTAGAACCACTACAAAGTAAAGTTTCCGATCAATCCGTTTCTTTGATAGCTTTGCAACCAAATCAATAGTAAGTCCTTTTTACATTTTTTCTTTTAATTATCCTACGTCCATAAAAAAAAAGAGTTTGATTGCTGGATTAATTCCTAGTTACTTTGTGGTGAGCCTAACCCTTGTACCTTTAAAAATGAACATGATGGCAGGAAGCCTTGGATTGAAGACCTTAGTGGGTCTTTCGTTTTTGTATTTTTTCACGCTCCCCTTGTATGCACAGCAAAACAGTATAATTTCCGGGAAGGTAAATGACCCTGATACCAAAGAACCTTTGGAGTACGTATCCGTGGCTGCATATGCCCCCTCCGATTCCAGCATGGTGTCTGCTGGCATCACCGATGTCAACGGAGATTTTACATTGGAATTAAAAAAAGGTACTTATTTTATTCGTCTTCGATTTATTGGCTATGAAGAAATGGTCCTGGAGGACGTAACCGTTAACCAAACTTCTTTGTCACTGGGAACGATATCCTTGAATCCGGGGGAAGAGGCACTTTCGGAGGTCGTGGTGTCCGCGGACAAGCTCGCCATAAGGCATAAAATTGACCGACAGGTATATGGTGCTGAGGATTTTGAAGCCAGTGTGGGAGGCACTGCTTCCGACTTGATTAAAAACCTTCCTTCTATTTCCATGAATGGCGAGGGGGAGATTTCCGTTAGAGGGAGTGCTGGGTTTGTGATCTTGATCGACGGCAAACCCGTGCAAGCTGATGCTACATCCATCCTAAACCAGCTGCCTGCAAATGCCATAGAGGATATTGAAATCATCACCACCCCTTCTGCCCGGTTTGACCCGGAGGGAAAGGCTGGCATCATCAATATTGTGACGAAAAAAGGAAGTACGGACGGTACTTACCTATTGGTGAATGGCCTAGCGGGTGCCCCAAGCTTGGACACCAATGGAAATGAAAGGTCTCCGCAGCGGTATGGAGGGGATTTTACCCTTAGTATGCGCAAAAACCGTTGGGACATTTCCCTGGGCGCAGATTACAACCGCAACGATGAGGCCGGTTTCAGGGATGGACAGGTACAGACTTTCTTGGGCAATACGGTTACCTCTCTTCCCTCAGAAGGGGAGCGGAGCCACAAGAAGGAGAATTACTCCGGTCGAGCAGTAGTGGCCTACACAGTGAATCCCCGCCATTCTTTCAATGCGTCCGTTTACGGTGGCAGCCGCTTGGAAACCCGCTATGCCGATATCCTTTACAGGCAAACCCGGACTGTATTGGGGGAAGAGGAGCCTTTTGATGCCCTTAACTATTTTAACATGAATGCAAGGGAGCGCAAAAGCAGATTTTTGATTGGAAGTTTGGATTATAAGGCAGTCTTTGAAAATGAATCTTCCCTTAGCATATCAGGCCTGTATGAGCATACCAACCTTACCGGCCCTACCCGAAACCTAAACTTGAATCCACTAAATTATGCCGATACCTTGGATTACCTGGCCATGGACGAGTTAAACCCTTTGGAAGGTGTTCGTGTCAAACTGGATTATTTCCTACCCCTTGGGGAATCCTCATCTTTAAGTGCCGGATATCAGTACAGGCATCTGAGGCATGTGGGTGAGTTTGCTTTTCGGCAAAAAGTCTTGGGAACAGGAGAATTTGAGGAGTTGGAAGCATTTGGGAGTGATGTTGATTTATTCCGGACTATCCATTCCCTCTATGGCGAATACCAATATCAGTCCGAAAACCTATCCCTCACCGCGGGGCTTAGGGTGGAAGATACGGACAGAAGACTGGATGATTATGGGGAGCAAAGGTCCTATGAACTTGAATTGCTCAACCTTTTCCCCAGTCTAAGTGTCAACTACAACACAGAAAAAGGCTTTACTTGGAAAGGCAGCTACAGTAGGCGCATTGAGCGGACTACTACTTCCATGATGAACCCCTTCTTGTCCCGTCGCCACTCGGAAGTGCTGGAGGTGGGAGACCCCAATTTACTTCCTGAGCTGGTAGATGCCGTGGAGGTGGGGCTAGTCAAGGACTTTGAACGCCATTCATTTTTTGCCAATGCTTACTACAGACGGGTAAGAGATGAAATCAACCGTGTAAATACCGTTTATAACGACTCCATACTGATGCGGGTGTATACCAACGCCGGTGTTTCCCAGGTGTATGGTGCCGAGTTGGGTGCGGATTTGGAGCCCACGGACCGCTGGAAGATGTATATGGGAGGGACCTTGTACTATTTTGATCTGCAGGGATCTTCGTTGGGGCAACAAGTGCAGCGGAACAGTTGGAATTACTCCTTTAACGTGAACACCAGTTTGGATTTGGGAAGTAATTGGGACCTGGTTTTTAACCTTAATTACTTATCCCGGATCATTACTGTTCAGGGGGAGGACAGCCGCTTTTTCTCCCCAAATACCACAGTAAAAAAGTCATTGATGGACAACCGTCTATCTTTTGCCTTGCAATGGCGAAACATGGGTTTGGGATTTCTGGACTCCAACCGCCAACGGATCAGCGGGCAGGGTGACGGGTTTTTCACCTCCACTCATTATATCTATGAGAGGGATGTTATCTTGTTGACCGCTACTTTTAGGATCAATCAGCTAAACAAAAAGATCAACTTTACGGAAAGCGAATTTGGGGATAGGGAGTTTTAATTGGGGAGGAAGTATGGAAGTTAGAGGGAAGGAGGTTAGGAAGTATGGAAGTTAGGGGGAAGGAGGTTGGGAAGAATGGAAGTTAGGGGGTTGGGAAGTTTGAAGTGAGGGGAGGTTAGGAAGTTTTGATGTGGGATGGCCTGTGTGCAGGATGAGATTTCGTTTTTTAAGTAAAAGGCGAATATAGTGGTGCAGTGGATACTAAATCCAGTTGCCAATGTCATTCATTTTTGAGGGTTTCCACGGGACTGACCAATGAGACTTTTACAGTCTGGAAAATCGTGGCACATATAAAGATCACCAAAACCGCCAAAGGGGGAAGGGTGAAAAACCACCAGTCCAAAGGTATTTTGGTGATGATATTATCCAACCAACCTGAAAAAAGATGGTAGGAAAGCGGTATGCCCATAGCAAAACAAATCCCCAACCATGTCAGGTACTCTTTCGAAATGAGATAAAAAACATTCCCAAATGAGGCCCCTAAAATCTTGCGGATACTGACTTCCTTATTTCGCTGGATGATCAGTTGGGTTGAGACACCGAAAATGCCCATAACGGCAATGATTATAGCCACCAATGCCGCCATGCCGAATATCTGCACAAATTGCTGTTCGCTTTTGTATTGCTTTTCAAAGTGCTCATCTAGAAAATAATATTCAAAAGGGGAACTAGGAAAATGCGTCTGAAAGAGGGTTTCAAGCTGCGGTAATACCTGTGCCATTTGACCCCTTTCTACTTCCACAATATAATAATTTAGGTCCCCTGAAGAGTAATTCAACACCATAGGATTTACAGCGACATTGACACCCTGTTGGCGATAGTCATCAATTACTCCCACGATTTCAACTCCGCGTGGTTCTCCAAAACCAGTAAACATTAATTTTTGGCCAACAGCATCCGCATTGGTCTGGAAACCCAACGCTTCACGGGCTTTTTCATTGATGACCGCTTCCTGGCCTTGTTCCAGAGCCGTGTTGAAATCTCGTCCTGCTTTGAAACCGATTCCAAAAACATCAAAATAGTGATTTCCCACATTCAGCATGGTATACATGGTTCCATTCTTGGTGCCACCTTCCCTGAAGAACTGGTCCGAACGCCAATACACTTCATTCCCCGGAACCTCATTGCTTGCTGCCACATTTTTAACCCCCGGTAGCTGTCCAAAATGCTGTTGGATCTGTTCCTGGTAATTGCCACTGCCCTCAATAAATAACATAGGCGACCGAACGACAATTTTATCTGTAAGGGAAATACCTAAATTCTGCGCCCGCATATGGTTTAACTGAAAATAGACGGTCAGTATTCCTGAAAGAATAATCAGACAAAACACCAGTTGGGAAATTAGTAGGGGTCTGGCAAAGGCTGTTTTCAATTTGAATTTTAGCGTTCCTTTGAGAGCGTTTGCAGGAGAGAAAGAAGTGAGTATCACCGCCGGGTAAATCCCTGAAACAAGTGTACCAAAAATCCATAAAGACCATAGTAAAGGGTGATAAGCCTGAATAGAAAACGTTGCGTTTGGTAAATCAAGGTTCAAACGTTCTACCAGTTGACTACCTATTGTTCCGATAATCAATCCAGCTAGTATAACAGCCATAAAATTCACTATCAATGATTCCATCATAAACTGGAAAAACAACTGATATTTGCTCCCTCCAGACACCTTTCGGACACCTATTTCCTTGGTCCTATTCATCGCTTTGGCATTGGCGATGTTGATACTGTTCAGGTATACCATCAACAAGATAAAAGCGGCTATCCAAATAAAATAGTGTAGCTTCTTTCCATCCACGCCCTGCTCGTATTCTCCTATATAGACTGTGCTGTTATGGATTTGGTTGACAGGTTGGAGATTGACCTGCCAGTCAGTTTGGGTACTTTTTAATTTATCTCCCTGATTTTTCTGTAGGATTGCATTTAGTTGCTCATCAAGTGATGAAATGTCCTGTTGTCCTTCCAATTTCAAAAAGGTATACAGATTCAGCCAGTCAAAGGATTGGTCTATTTCCTTGCCTACAAAGTGATATAAAGAAGCGTATGAAATTACTATTTCGGGTTTGAGATGCCTGTTTGCTGGGGGGGATTCATACAGCCCAATGATTTCAAACGCTACGGTTCCGTCAAAATTGGTGCTGTTGATTTCCAGCATTTTCCCGATGGGATCTGTCTCTTTAAATAGTTTACTGGAGATTTGATCCGAAATCATGGCCTTGAGGGGTTCCTGCATACGTTCATCACTTCCTCGTAGGAGGTTTAGGTCAAAAAAGTCCACAAAGTGGGCATCAGCCAAAAAGATGTTTTCTTCCCGGACAAATTCTTCCTCATGACCTGCGATGACCTCCCCCAAAATCACCACCCTGCTAAATTCCGATACAGCGGGAACCTCTTCTTTAAAAACACTGCCCATGGCAGGAGAAGTTCTACTGCTGCTTTCTACCAGATTTCCGTCTGAAAATGATGTGAGATTGACACGATAGAGTCGGTCTGCAAGTTTTAAATCCGCATCATAGCTTTTTTCGAACTGCACATAAATCAAAATCAGCAATACCGCACTTATTCCTATGGCCAATCCGCCAATGTTGATAAAGGAATACGCTTTGTTTTTTATAAGTTGGCGGAAGAGGATTTTCAAATAATTTCTGAGCATGGCGGAAAAAAGAAGAGGCTGGGATTATTTTGCATAGGCGCATTTAACTTGGAAATTTCCATGATAGGCAAGCCTATAAATTTAACTTTTTATTTCTATTACCATGCCAGCCCAAAATGTCCTTGTCTGTTTTTCAATAGGTACTTGCTTTATTTTGGAGGGTTTTTGGCGGACAAAAATGGCCGCTGGTGGACGAAAACCCAAATTAAGAACATTAATGCGTTTTTATTTGATGCGTTCTTGGTTCATGAGCGTGAAGACAGCTGCAAAAGAAGGAAAAGAACTATATAAAAACAGTAATGCCCCAAAATGAATTTTTGTCCGATTCTTATATTTCTTAACCCATACATTAATATTCAGAGTTCTTTGTCCATTTTGCCTATTCATTGCGAACACACCTTATGCTTAATCCCTCACGCATAGTAAAAGCCAAACTCAATACGGTGTTTTCCCCTTCTTCGGTCATAAAAAGAATAATAGGGAAACCCGCATGATCCTCTCTTTCGTCTGTCCAAAAGGAAGTTTCTTGTAGGCTTTCCCCGAAGTGCCCATCATAACCTGACCGGGATCCAGAAGGTAGCATCCTTAACCCCGTCAAATTGGTTGGGCTGACTACCTTTGGTGACCATTTGTTAAGCGCACGGAAGTGCCTCGCAGTCTGAACGCCGTATTTATGTTCTACTGCGTAAAAGTCATCTACCGACGGCAGCTTCCAACCCTCAGGGCAGATGTCACAACAAGCCGCAGCATAATTGTATAGCTTTCCATCAGTTTGATCCCTTCCTGAATCATTTTGAAACCAAGAATATGCAGCCTCATGAGTAGTTATCCAATAGGCATTCACAGGTAGGTGTACAATGGGCGTCCCATCATTTCTTCTGCTCGTTCTAAGGTTCTCTGTCATCCACCAGGTATTGCCTATTTTGATAGTCTCATAGCTATTCCCATCTATATCTTCTACTGTTCCAAATTCGTGTGCTGTGAATTGGACGATACTTTCGCAACCCTTGGCATCTGTTACCTTTACTTCATAATCACCAGGAGGAAAGTTTTGCGAATGTTCCTCTAATGCCCCATTGGACCAAACAATCTCATAAGGTAACTCTCCAAATTCGATGGATAAAGCATGTGTTTT
Source organism: Pleomorphovibrio marinus (assembly GCF_003347495.1). Classification (GTDB taxonomy): domain Bacteria; phylum Bacteroidota; class Bacteroidia; order Cytophagales; family Cyclobacteriaceae; genus Pleomorphovibrio; species Pleomorphovibrio marinus. The sequence continues at coordinate 455,144 of NZ_QCXY01000003.1, read as the reverse complement.
TTCATTAAGCACAACATCCGCTAACATTGGGCAGGAAACCTCCAGTAGGGCCGGGAAGATTATTTCCAGATATGCTGAATTGGCATTCAGGGGGATGTCTAATGTAAAAGGTTGTGGTTTGCCATTTCTACTTTGCAATTTGAGCGTCATAGTCTCCTCATCAGCTATAAAAACTTCTAAGCGGATGTCCGGATTTGCAATATAAGGAGCAAACCATTGGAAGCCCTGAATTGGGCCTTTACTAATCGGAGCATCATTCGGTGGTTGGATTAGGGGGGGTGCATTTAATGACGGCAAATTCCATTGAAAGGCAGATTTGTAAGCATGCACTAAATCAGCAAATAATCTGGCTGCAACTTGCTTATCGGCAAATCCACCTGAATGTTGGGAAAAGTGGCCATTTTCCGCTTCCAAATCTGTTTTGGTAAATGGTTTAAAAACACCACTATATCCAAAGGTTGCTGGCACATTGGATTCCAAATGCAAAGTTTGTTCAGGGGAAATAATTTGTCCACTTTTTACATCTATCAATTCAATACTTCTGAGTTGTGGACATTTAAGAATTTGGTAGGAAAAGTACTCGTGTAGCAATTTTTGATACCAAAAAGATAGGCCCAAGCCTGCTGCAACAGCTTCATGAAAGTCACTACTCGGAAGATGTTTATAATGCTGTAAATAGGAATTGTCATAATTAACAAACCAATAGGTAAGGGCAGATAATTCAGCAGGAGGTCCATTTATGCATTGCAGTTCCAATATCTCCCTAACCGGAAGGAACCTATTATTTGATCTAAACTGCATTGCTCCTGATAGGTGTTCTTTATCAAAATCATTTAAAAGCTCTTTCCTTTGGCTGAAAAAATCTATCCACTGACCAAAATGTTCGGCCAATTCACTTAAACCCTGAATGTCTTTGATTTTCATTTGCAGTTCCCGATTGCGTTTGAGGAACTCTTCAAAAAACAGTTTCTGCTCCTCGTAAACACCTCCTTTTTCCAGCACCAAATCCCAAATCCTGATTTGCCTGCCTAAAGTGACTTTTAGCTGTGTAGGCCCTTCTCCCATATTGGGAATTATAAAGATCAAGGTATCGCCGGGAATCCTTCCTAAGGTGATATTTAAATTCCCTATTGAACCGAAAAAACTATCCTCTTCCACGGGTATATCATCCACGTGAATTTTGGCTAATTTGAATATTTCCCATGCACCCCCATCTACCGCAGGGAATACCTTAATTGACTCCTCATCTCTTTCACAGGAGAACAGGATCATGCTGAAGCAGACTGCAAAAAAATAGGAGATAGCCTGGGTTTTCATGGGTTTAAAAGAAAATTACCCTAATTTAATCAAAGAAATTGTATAATAATAAAGATTGTTTTTACCAATTTAAAAAGCTCTAAAATCTTAGTGATAGTCATCTCTGACTTACCTTAAGATAATCGAGATACTATAATCTTGAAGACTATTTCTTTACCTATTCACTCGAGTATAAACCTGAGTGGGGACACAAAAGGAGGATAAAATATCATTGCATGGTGTAAAGATGGCCAAATTTGAACCTCCCTCTCTGTATTCAAGTGTAGAAGTAGCAGGTTGAGAGACAGTATTGATTTCCCATTCTTGCAGTTCTTCAAACGGCCCCCAGAAGGCTTCATGTCCTATAAAGAGGTACCTGGTTGGAATAAAATCAATATTTTCCCCATCAAGGCTAATAGTGCCTTCCTCGAAATGAATATAACCGACCAACGCATCGGTATCCGGATTACGAAATTTGGTGGATCTTTCATAAGTGCCGTCTCTTTTAAATTCCAAAGTAGCGACATAATTTAACTCGTGGTCCTCATGATATTGAACCCTTTCCCAGGAACTATAAAGGCTGTTGTGGTCAAAATCTTCTCCGGAATCCGTACAGGCAGTGGAAAAAGCGATTGTGGCCATCACAAAAATGACGGAATAAAGGTAGGTCTTTGTCATAGTTTTAGATTTTCTTTTTTATTAGGACGTTGTAACTTGGCTTTTTGTCCTGTGGGTATCCATAATTAATGAATTTAATGATCGTAGTTTATCATTTAATAATTAGCTGGATTCCATAATTTTTCATTAGTACGCTTATTAAAGTGGTATTGTTGTCATATTTAATTTTTGCCTACCATTCATCTCAATTGAGCAACCTTATAGAAGTTGAGAAAAAAACAGAAATTGATGGTGATCGCTCTTTCACTGTTAAATGTGCCTAGTTGGTATCAACTAAATATCTTCATTGAGACATCTATTAATCCTAAAAAAATCAACTATTTAAACTTTGTATAGCGTGTAACTATTAAAAAGTTATTAAAAAACTGATTAATCAGTTGCTTACCTTATTTATCAGTTGTATATTTGTTTTATCAGTTAAAAGTGAAAGCAGCATGGACAAACTTACAAAGAAGGAAGAAGAGGTAATGCAGATCCTTTGGAGGCTTAAAAAGGGTTTTGTGAAGGATATTATAGCAGAACTTCCTGATCCTAAACCACCTTATAATACTATTTCATCTTTGGTGAGGATTTTACAAGATAAAGGAGTTGTGGGGTTTAAGCAATATGGCAACACTTATGAATATTTCCCCCTGCTTTCCAAGGAGGCATACCGGAAGCGATACATAAAAGAGATTATCAATGATTACTTTGACAACTCGTTTTCAAAAGTGGTGGCATCATTTATGGAGGAGGAGAAACTCGATCAGGAGGAAGTTGAAGCCATCATTAACCTGATAAAATCCAAATAAACCATGGATGCGATTCTGTATTACCTCCTAAAAGTTTCAATCGGCACAACTGCTTTCTATGCCACCTATCACATTCTCTTCAGGAAAAGTAAACAATTTGTATTTAACCGAATCTATTTGGCCGGATCATTTATAGCCGCTTTTATCATTCCGCTGATCACGTTCACAACTGGCTCCTATGTGTCTCAGGTCACCGTTTATTTTTCGGGGAAAGTTGAGTCAAGTCTTTTACCCTCAGAAACAACTGGGACTGCAATCGAACCCATCTATGGTTTAGCGGAGATTTTAGTATACCTGTACCTGTTCGGGCTGGTTTTCTGTCTCGTCAAGTTGATCTATGGGTATATGGTGGCTGCACGGATAAGAAAAGAGTGTACGGAAAAAATCATAGGTGGAATGAATGTTTGGGTGTCTGAAGAAAATGACTTGGCATTCACCTTTCTTGATAAGATTATTATTGGGAAAAATTTGGTGAATCACCCATCCTTGGAAATGGTATTGAACCATGAGGCTGTACATAGCCGGGAGCAACACTTTTATGATATTTTCCTTGCCGAGCTGCTATCGACCCTACAATGGTTCAATCCCTTCGCTAGGTTTCATGCCCAGGCCATCAGAAACAACCTTGAATTCCAAGCGGATGACAGGGCGACAGAGGAATCGGATAAACAGGAATATCAGTTTACCATGTTGTCCATAGCCCTTAATTGCATTGACTCCCCATTATTTGCTGCAATCAATTCAAGTAACCTCAAAAAACGAATCATCATGATGAACTCGAAAAGCAAAGGCCAGTTTGCCGGGCTGGCCAGATTGGCCATAATACCCGTATTTTCTCTACTTCTAGTATCCCTTTCCGGGAAAAAAACAGTGCTGATAAACAATGGCGACGCTGACCTGGAGCAATCGAACTCCCAGTCTTCCGGCCTGCAGGAAAACACACCCGACCCAATAAAATCCCATGAAGGTATAAATAAGCATCTTCAAAAAAACTTAAAATATCCCGCTGAAGCTAGGTCAGCAGGCCTGATAGGAACCGCAAGACTTTATGCCAGGGTCAACCCTGACGGCAGCATAGGTGAAGTTTTAGACGGGGAGCCTGATGAGGAATTTGTGGAGTATGATGAAATCGTCATAATTGGATATACGAGTGAGGACACTGAAAAAATCAAAAAAACGAAATCCTATCGCCATGAAGTCCTATTAATTGAGAGCAAAAGGGTAATTGAATCGCTTCCAAAATTGGAAATCCCTGAATTGCAGGGTAAACTGATCCAATTTACCTTTAAATATGATTTACGATAGTATGTAGAAGAATTAAATTAATGGATAAATGCTCTAAACCATAAATTCGATGATATCTGCCTGAATGGTCAGCCTGAGCTGGTATACACCAGTAGGTTTAGGTTTTCCACATCATAGTTAATCACTAACTTGGATTTTTTTACATATTATGTTATTTCCAATTCCATTTTCTCTATGAATTTTTTGGTCTGGTTTGGGAATTCATTGAGGTGTCAGGCGTCGTTGATTTTGATTTTCTTCACCCCGCACAGCAGTTTGACATAATCATTGACCGAAAAGATTTTCAGCAGTTCTTTCTCCTTGAGTTCAATATAGAGATGCTGGTACCACTGTAGGGTTATATGGTTGATGAACATCCATCCCTGTAAGGTCTGTTCGTTCTGCGTGTAGGTGTGGTCTGCGTTGAGGACATTCTTTATCCCGTCGAACATCACCTCTATCGCCATCCTGTTTTTGTATGTCTGGTAAACCGTGCTTTCTGGCCGGTCAAGGCCAGTCAACAGGGCGAGGGTACTGAAACGGTTTCTTTTTTTTTTCAGGTAGTTTTCCCTGCTGTGGCTTTCCGGATGTGTCGTGATCCTGAGGACATAGTCGCTTTCTTCTTTGTTCCTGAGTGCCTCATCAAGATAGAGGTAAAGGAACAGGCCGTCACCCAGTGCCGTCCTCTGTGACCATACCACCCTTTTCTCATGGGAAAAGAATTCCGCATTGTCCTTGAAGCTGAGCAATGCAAGGGAGATCGGAGCGGAGAACATAGCCTACCGGAAATGGGAGAAGCTGAACCTCAATCCGTTGCTGCTTTCAGTCGGCTTCAGTCCCGAACAGGCCAAGCTTGCGGCCCCACAGGTTATATGCCGTGCGGTATCGGCCTCCGAGCTGAAGACCGTACGCTGGATAAAGGAAAACTCGGCCGTGTGCGAACTCACCGGGTAGTAGGGCGACAAAGTGACCAAAGACAGGCTATATAAAAGTGCGCTGGACTTGTACAAGGCCAAGGATGCAATCGAAAAGCACTTGTCCCAGCGTACCAACGAGCTGTTTGACCTGGAGGATAAAATCATCCTTTACTACCGGATCAACCTGAATGTAGGGGAAGAGTATGTGGTCTGGAATATTTATAATACCATCAGAGAGATAGAAAACCTATTCCCCTCCCTGAAAACCGACCTTGACCTAAGGCCTATCTATCACAAAAACGACGATGCCGCTATGGCAAACCTCCATGTGGGGATATTGGCTTATTGGCTGGGGAATACGGTAAGGTATCAGTTAAAACAAAATTGGGTAAAAAGCTGCTGGGCCGAAATAGTAAGATTCGGGAACACTCAAAAAGTGATCACCACGTCGGGGACCAACACATACGACAAAATCATCACAACCCGAGAATGCACAGTACCCAAGGATATTTTTTTCAGTGGGGAGATAAAATTCAGTTTAAAAAGGCTTGATAATAGCACGCTTTTTGAATTGGAATAATTTTATTATAAATTTTTTTAGCATCACCCATTAGTAAATAGTAAATGACCCACAATGCCCTTACGTAATGCGATTGCCTTCTTCGTTTTGTTTTTCCTTTTAGTCACTGCTGTGGGTATTCTTTCCATATGGAATGTAAAGAACATGAAGGCCACCCAAAACGCCATCAGTAATACTAACAGGGTTTTATATGAATTGGAACAGATCAATTCAAACTACAAGGAATTGTCAATCTCGGTAAGATCCTTTGTCATAACAGGGGATTCGGTGGATGTGATGCACAGAGAGTCCACCAAGTCCCGAATTGAGGCCAATATGGCGTTTCTTCAAGCCACTATAATAGACAGCCTTGCTAAGGCTTATCTTGATGAGCTAACACACGCATACAAAAAAAGGAATGAAACTTTCGGTGAGGTGGTTATAAACTTGAGAAAGGAAAGAGGTTTTGAGGAGTCCCAAAAGTTTTTTTCTGAACATGATGATCAAGCCCTTGTCACCCAGGATATTCCCGAACTCACTTTAAAAATTAAGGGGAGACTGGCGCAATTACTGCGTGAAAGGATCCACACTTCGGAAAAAAGTGCCAAAGAAACGGTTTATGTCATAGTTTTTGGGACCCTCATTTCTCTAGGCCTTGTCTTTTTTGTTATTTATATTTTTTTAAAGGATCAAAAACAAATTAATCTACAGTTGATTGAAATAGAGGAAAAAAAAACCGAATTACAATTGCTAGCCAATCAATTGCAGAACCACAATGCAAAACTTTTGAATTTCTCGCACATCACCTCCCATAATCTTAGATCCCCAGTAAACAACCTCAATTCTTTATTGCAACTATATAAAGAAAGCCAAAAGCCATCAGAAAGGGAAATGCTTTTCAACCATATTGAAACGGTGACTCAGAATTTGACCAGCACCTTAAATGACCTTATGGAAGCATTAAAATTGCAGGAAGACAGCCATTTAGATCGGGAAAGGTTGGATTTTGATGAAATATTCAAAAAAACTGTGCAAATATTTTCGGCCGATATTCTTAGAAGTGATGCACTAGTAACCCATGATTTCTCCGAAGTAAAAAAAGTGACCTATAACCGGTCCAATCTGGAAAGTATTATGTTGAACCTACTTTCCAACGCATTAAAATACAAAGCCCACAACCGAAAACCTCAAATCCATTTTGAAAGTTTCCTCACGGGTAGCAGTGTTGGTTTAAGGGTCACCGATAATGGACAAGGGATAGATTTGAAGAAATACGGAGACCAGTTATTTGGTTTGAATAAAACTTTTCATGGGCATGACGAAGGAAAAGGGGTTGGGCTTTACCTTATCAAAACCCAGGTAGAATCCAAAGGAGGTACCATCACCGCGAAAAGTGTTGTGGGAGAAGGTACCGAATTTAAGGTTATCCTTTTTTCAGGGAAACAATAAACTTTTTAACTATAGGTGGTGCCATGTACCAGAATTAAGGAAGTAGCAAATAGGGGCGGGAAAGGTACAAAATCCAGGTTGGGGATAGATAATTTATGGAAAAGGGGTACTTTTAGTGTTCCTTTTGGTTTTGCTAACTAAGTATCTCAAAATAATCTAATACATGCTTAAAACGTTTAACACCCTTTTGGTATTGATGGCCATTACCCAGCTATTTTGCCAAGCTCAATCAAGGACAAGTTCATCTAACAAACCCAATATCATTTTTATCCTCACCGATGACCAGCGCTGGGATGCGCTGGGGCATGCAGGCAACGACATTATCCATACTCCCGAAATGGACCGTTTGGCAAGGGAGGGTTCCTATTTCAAAAATGCACTGGTAACTACCCCCATCTGTGCAGCCAGTAGGGCTACTATTTTTACAGGGCTGTACGAACGCACCCACGCATATACCTTTCAGACTGGAGCTATCAAAAATGAGTTCATGGAAACTGCTTACCCCAAACTGCTCAAAGAAGCTGGTTACCGCGTTGGGTTTTATGGGAAATTTGGTGTTGTCCATAAAGATTTAGCGGGGCAATTTGATGAATACGATTCCTATGATCGCGATGGCCAGTTCAAGGACCATCGAGGGTATTTTTATAAAACCATAAATGAAGATACGGTTCATTTGACCCGCTACACCGGACATCAGGCAATGGAATTTATCGACAAGGCCAATCCGGAGGAACCCTTTTGCCTTTCCCTGTCCTTTAGTGCCCCCCACGCCCATGACCCGGCCGAACTACAGTATTTCTGGCAAAAGGAAGTGGACCCGCTACTGCAAGGAGTGACGATTCCGGGTCCTGATCTTGCTGAGGACAAGTACTTCGATGCCCAGCCGGAATTTGTAAAATCCGGATTTAATCGCCTGCGATGGACCTGGCGCTACGATACCCCAGAGAAGTACCAACACAGCATGAAAGGGTATTACAGGATGATCTCGGGTATCGACTTGGAAATAGCAAAAATCCGCGAGCTACTCAAGGCCAAAGGCCTGGACAAAAACACCGTGATCATCTTAATGGGAGACAACGGATATTTTACAGGTGAAAGGCAAATGGCAGGCAAATGGCTCCTCTATGACAATTCCATCCGGGTTCCTTTGATGGTTTACGATCCAAGAATAAAGCAACATGTTGATTCCGAGGAAATGGCTGCCAACGTGGATGTTCCTGCTACCATTTTGGACCTTGCAGGTGTAGAAATTCCGGCAAATTACCAGGGTAAAAGCCTGTTGCCTGTGGTAAAGGGAGAAAGGCTGAGCAGAGATACGGTGTTGATAGAACACCTTTGGGATTTTGAAAACATCCCACCCAGTGAGGGCCTACGCTCGGCAGAATGGAAGTATTTCCGCTACATCAATGATAAATCCTTTGAAGAATTGTATCACCTGACGGATGATCCAAAAGAAATCAATAACCTGGCAAAAGACCCACAGCACGCATCCACGTTGCAGGCGTTCCAAAGAAAACTAGATGCCTTGACTGCCGAACTGGCCGATGAAACTACTGCCGCTCCGGAAAACCTGCATGTGGAGTTTATCCGGAATCCCTCAGGGCTGACATTGAAGGATAAAAAGCCCGAATTTGGATGGCAAGTGCCGAAGGGATTGGTTTTTCAAACGGCGTATCAGGTGCTGGTAAGTAGCTCTCAGGAAAAGATTGACCAAAATATCGGAGATATGTGGGATAGTGGCAAAGTAACTGATCAACAATCATTTAACGTTTCGTATCAAGGTGCTACATTGGAAGAAAACAAGACCTACTACTGGAAAGTAAGGCTGTGGGACGGAGACAACCGCACAGGGCGATATGCGGAAAGCCAGGCCTATAAAGTAGGTGGAGGTGGAGAATACCTGACAACGGCAAACCATTTCCAGCAGGAAGACATAGCCCCTCTCGATCTAAAAAAAGTAGAAGACGCAACTTGGTTTATGGATTTTGGCAAAGCCGCTTTCGCCAACTTGGCTTTTAGTTACCAGCCTGATGAAGCAGAAACCTTGACGGTCCGCCTTGGGGAGCAACTCAAAGAGGGTAGGATCAACCAGGATCCTCAAGATCATATTCGTTTTCAGGAAGTAGAGGTAGCGGTCAGTCCTGATAGGGATAGGTATGTATTGCAATTGCCCGCTGATGAACGAAATACAGGACCCGCCGCAGTGGCTTTGCCCGATTCTTTTCCGGTACTACTTCCCTTTCGCTATGCGGAAATTGTGGCCAAAAAGCAGCCCGAATCCGTGACCCAGCAGGCATATTTTGGTTATTTTGATGAGGACCAGAGCCACTTCAGCAGTTCCGACACCACCCTGAATCAGGTTTGGGACTTGTGTAAATACAGTATAAAAGCTACTTCCTTTGCCGGGGTGTATGTGGACGGTGATAGGGAGCGTATTCCTTACGAAGCCGATGCCTACATCAACCAACTCAGCCATTATGCGGTGGACTGGGAATATCCCATCGCCCGCAGAAGTATTGAATACTTTATGGAAAACCCAACATGGCCCACGGAATGGCAGTTGCACGTGGCCCTGATGTTTTACGAGGATTATCTTTACACCGGGAGTACCAGATTGGTCAAGAAGTATTACGATGAGCTCAAACACAAAACCCTCATGGAGCTTGCCCGGGAAGATGGGCTGATCAGTTCAGAGAAAGCTACACCGGAATTCATGAAAAAACTCGGATTTAAGGATCCCGATGTCAAACTGGCGGACATTGTGGACTGGCCCCCGGCACAAAAGGACACTGGATGGGAATTGGCCACAGAGGAAGGGGAGCGAGACGGTTTTGTCTTTACCCCCATCAACACGGTGATTAATGCACTTTACTATCGTAACCTCCAAATTATGGAGGAATTTGCCAGGTTGTTGGGAAAAAACGATGAGGCAATGGAGTACGAGTGGATGGCCATAAAGGTAAAAAAGGCAATTACAGAGAAGTTAATGGACCCGGAAAAGGGGATCTATGTGGATGGAGAAGGTGCTGGACATTCCTCCCTGCATGCCAATATGATGCCCCTTGCCTTTAATTTGGTTCCGGACGAATATATTCCTTCCGTTGTGGAATTTGTTAAATCCAGGGGTATGGCGTGTAGCGTTTATGGCTCGCAGTTTTTGATGGATGGGCTTTATAATGCAGGGGAGGCGGATTATGCCTTGGAGCTGATGACCGCCACCCATGACAGAAGCTGGTGGAATATGATAGCAATAGGATCCACCATTACCTTAGAGGCTTGGGACATGAAGTACAAGCCAAATGCGGACTGGAACCATGCTTGGGGTGCGGTGCCAGGAAATATCGTGGCCCGAAAAATGTGGGGAATTGTCCCCAAAACCCCAGGAGGTGGCTTGTTGGAAATTAAACCCAAATTAAGTAACCTTACAGAAACAGAAATTACGGTCCCCTTTCTCGCAGGAAATGTAAACGCCTCTTACCAGAGGGTGAATAATCGCTTGCAACGCTATGAATTTGAATTGCCTGCCAATGTTTCTGCGGAACTGCATTTGGAGCTGAGCCCAAGCGATGCTGTTTCCTTAAACGGTAAAAAAGTCAATACCCAGTTCGGTTCCATTCGGCTTTCCCCAGGGAAGAATGAGATTGAATTACAGGTCAATTCGTTTTAAATCTGATTGAACCTCGGTTAGAGGTACCCAGGTGTTTTTAGAAGTATTTGTATCCGAGGAATATAATTTCCGCGGAGGCCTTTCTCGGCTGTTGGTGGAAACTTTGTCCATCCCAGTCCTTAATGGCCTGAACAGCAATAACCACAATTGTTTTCAGGGTGAAACCCCCGGATTTTAAAAAGCTTGACCTAATCCATAAATTCGATGATATCCGCCTGAATGGTCAGCCTGGGCCGGGTATACACCAGTAGGTTTAGGTTTTCCACATCATAGTTGATATTTACGAGTGCCAGGTTTCGGCCGTCCACCGAACCATGGTTGGCCTCAAAATTCTCCCATAGGTTACGCATTGCCGTTCCATATAATGCCCTGTCCCCACTTACTCTTGCCACTCCGATTACTTGGGCATAAACGCCGATGCCTATGGATGCACCTAAAATATATCCGGCTTTGGCCTCTCCATGCACCGATCTTGCCACAATTTTGTAATTGGCTTCTGATAACTCCACATTGGTAAGGGTGGAGGACAAGTGCATACCTGAAGATGCGCAGCCTGAAAAGAGAATAGTCAACAGAAGGAATAAAAGAGAAAATAGATAAGTATAGCGCATTTTCGGAATTTTAGTGTTTTATGTACTATTATAAATTAAATCTCAAAGTTACCATAATTCTTTATTTTACCATAAAGTGTTTTAATATTGGTTCTTATTTTTCGTAAAAGTATAAATATTTTATAAAAAAATATAAAAAATTTTGATCATAGTCTTTGGGGAATAATTTTTTTAGATTACTGTAAGTGCGATTTGGTTACTATGGTAAGAAAAACTTTTTAGAATTTCATCCCTACATTAAGGGAAATATCAGTGAGGTTGTCTTGAAGGTGGGAGAGGGGGATATTCATCCTTATGTATTTGGAGTGCTGCGAACCAGGAAATTCCAGGCTGTAGTACAACCCGTATGCTAAATAGGTTCCGCTTCTTGTATTAGTATAAGGAGCCAAATACGGGTAATTACCCGATTCTTTGAGCCAAAACCTTTTAGGCCCTACCTCAGCTCCTAGGGCATGGTTTATCTTACAACCCGTAAACCTGTAGCCCAGTCCTCCCATGGCTTGGATGGAACGCCACCTGGAGTTCAATAGGTCTTCTTCAATTCCCACCAACTTGCCCATGGATAAAATGGAATGGATGGTGGAAAACCTCAAACTAAAAAGAATTTTTTTTCTTAAAGGTTTATAAAGTTCAAAATTGGCATGACCTCTCAAGAAAGGGTCTATTCCAAGATTTATTCCTTTTGTCCAATCGCTGCTGTCCCTACTGTCTGGAGGTTGGCTAGACTGTGAGTAGCAAGTATTGGCCAATAGGATCAGGAATGCCGTTATAAGGTATAAATTCTTCATTGATTTATTCCATTAATTCTGCGGCCAGTTTTATCGCTTTTTTGACCGAACTTGAGTGGTTTTCATTTTTTATTTCCCGGAAAGCAAGGCTTATTTGGGGATGGTGATTTTCAAGAATTTTGGCCAATTCAAACACTAGGCTCCCGGTTGGTTCCAGGGAAGCCACTGTCATTATAACCCTTGCGGGCGTATCTTCAAGATGCTCCCTCCTCTGCTGTTCCATTTCGAATACGTACCCCTGTTCCACCCAAAGTGATGGGCTAAGTAAAATATAGGAATCAAATAATGCTGTTTCTTTCAAGTAGACTGATAGTGCAAAAAGGCCACCGAGAGAGTGTCCTAGCAATACCCTGTTACTATTTTCGTGGTTCACGCCGGGATAGGATGCTTCTACTTCACGAATAAGTTTTTTTAGATACATTAGATAGGGGTGAATTGCCCCATTTTCATTTTGCCAAAGGGAAATATCCAAGGCTTCATTCCTTATGTTTTCTGTATTCATGGAAACTATAATAGAGGGGAAGTTGCTGTGATGCCGACTAGGGCTTTGAGCGTTAAAATACCTGATGGCATGGTCGGCATGCCATTGTCCATCAATGACGAAAATCATGTTGATTTTGCCCGTAGTATCCATTTGGTCAGGTTCAAAAACACTGACTTCATGCTTATGCCCCAGAAAATTGGTTTGGATCGCAAATTCTTTGGTAGCGGGCTTTTGGGGCTCTAGAAAACAGGAGGGTAGTAGTAACAAGAATGCAAACAAAAGAAAGAGGGTTAATTTATTCATATTTGCGGAAATTTAGGAGGTTCAAATTTCTGCATTAATGCAATGCAATCATTGTAATTTTCAGCCAATTGTGATTTTGGACAAACTCCTTCAGATGTACTCCTTTTATCGGTTTATTACCCTATAAAGTATAAAAATAATAGAATAATCAACCATTTTATCATTTTCCAGCAACAGGAAACCCTCTGGATTAGCTAGCGCTATGTTATCCAAACTATGGACAAATTTCTTCCGCAGATTTCTCAGCTATTCGCAGAGGACCTCCGCATACACAATTTACTCTGCAGGAATCCGACCGTCAATTTATTCCTAACGTAACACTAGTGAGTTGTATTTAAATTTACCTAATTATATGAAACATTACTGGAACTCTATACGCATAATAGTAGACGTCTTGATTTAGTAGTAAAAAAAGGGTTATGAACAACTACAAATTCTATTATTGCAAACCTCCCAAGTCTTTAAGCCGAGTAGTAAAAGGTTTTTGGATGATTTCCGGAAAAGAGGGGGCTAATGGTTTCAATAGGGTTAAAATCCTACCTTGTTCGGGTTTTGGAATCATCAGTACGTTAAAGGGGGAATTCTTTTATTCAGGTCAAGAAGGCATCCTGAAGAATTACCCTAGAAGTTTTTTGGTAGGGGTTAGGTCTATGGATTACGAGGTGAGCATTTTCGGGGATTATGAGTTGTTTGGCATTATTTTTCATCCAGAGATTTACCACAGCCTGCACCTGACTTCTGCAAAGGAATTGGTAGACAATAAAATAGCACTATCCAACATTTTTGAAAAAAACAGCTCCCAGTTTGAAGAAGAGCTGTATTTTGGTGAAACGTTTATGGAGAAAACTGCAGTTGCCTCAAGGTATTTGGAAAATCACTTTCTGTTAAGACAAAAATCACCTGATGAAAAGTTTGGGTTTTTAATGAGGGACATCCATTCTCATCTGTACTTGAAAAATGTGGACGAGATATCCAAAATGTGTAGTATGTCCATCCGTAATTTTAACAGGACCTTTTTGGATAGGATGGGCATAAATCCTAAAAAATATAATAGGATTATTCGTTTTCAAAAAATCATAAATTATTTTAACTCAGAAAGGGACTGCCCTAATCTTACCTCTTTGGCCTATGAGTTTGGCTATGTGGACCAAAGTCATTTTATCAGGGATTTTTCAAAACTGTCAGGAACCACCCCTTTGAGGTTCAAGAATAGCTCAGCATTCGAGCCAAAGGAAGAATTGATTAAAGAATTAACCCATAAAATGAAGAACGCTGACCTTATTCATGCCTAGTTGGTTTTAAAATCAAGTAAAAAGTCAAATTCGGCTGATTTTTACAATTTATTTTTTTTAATCCTCCTGATTTTTGTTGAAATCAAATAATTAAGCTAATGAAAAAATCTCCTGATAAAATAGTTGTTGCCTTTGTGTTGATTTTGGTAATCCCGGTATTGGGGTATTTAAATATTGGTTTGATCCCTGCTTATATCTTTCTTGTTGGATTTTTTGGCGGGTTTATTTTGTGGCTGTCAAGTACTTCTGAAACAGCTTGGGAATCAATAAAGTGGCCCTATTTCTTGACAATGGCCATGTTTGCCATTCATAGGGTGGATGAGCAGGTCTCTGGTTTTTTTGATGAAATGGAAAAATTGACAGGAGTTCCATATCCGGATACAGTAACCGTTGAAGGTGTTCTTATTACACTTTTTTCGCTGTTTTGGTTGCTGAGTCCCCTGTTTATAATCAAGAAAAAGTGGTACGGTTATTTGGGTGCCTGGACTGTTTTTGCGGCAATGGGTGTGAGTGAACTGGCCCATTTTGTATTTCCTTTATTCACACCTGGCCCATATGGGTATTTTCCAGGGATGATCACTGTGGTTCCATTGGCCCCTGTGGCCTGGTGGGGCATGTGGAGATTGTGGCATTCTAAACCAACTACTCCTACTACACCATCCGATGGGTGACTAACTTACTATTATATATTCCTTATAGAATTTGCTTATGGGTGAGGGAAAAGGGATTTGAGCATCTACTTAACCTTTTCGGTTCCATTTAGCCATGTGTTCATAAACCTTACTCCCTCATCCACAATTGCCTCATGCCCTCCTTCATGTAAAATGAGTTCCATCCTTTCGGGAATGTTAAGTTGCTGATAATGGATTGTTGATTTTTCATATTCATCCACCACCTGAGGCCAATAAGCTATATTGTCCTTTTTCCCATGCTGAATCATCAAGGGTCGGGGAGCAATCAGGGAAACGAGATCGTAATCTGAAAATTCCGTCAACCATCCATTAAAAAATGCATGGTCTTCCCTTGGTGAAAAGCTGGAGTACCGCTCATCCGGCACAGCCATTTTGTTTCTTCGCTCATTAAACCAGGCTGAAACCACACCCGCTTTTATTCGGCGTTCTAGTGGCATCCAGAACATGGTCGCCATACCGCCCAAGGAAACCCCCCACATGCCCACCTTGTCCGCATCAATCCGTGGATCCGCAAGTACAATATCCAGGAGGTGCTGCAAACGAACCAATTCTATTCCGGGCAAGCTTGTACCTGCGAGGCGAGCATATCGTTCCACATTGTTACGCCTTTCTACAGATTTCAGGTTCATTGGCACCAATACAGCAAATCCAGCTTCCAGCAATGCTTTGGCGTATTCATGATAAGCTCCGGGAGAAAAGGGGGTTTCGGGCGTACTTCCGATGCCATGCTGAACAATGACAATACCTACCTGTTTTTCCTCACTTGCTCCTTCAGGGAATGCCAAAACGGCTTCTGCCATTAGCTTGCCAAGTGGAAGGTTGACCCATTCCGCATGGGTCTCTCCTAAAGTATAGGGGTTTCGCTCAAGTGGCCCACTCTTGGAAAGTACCGGGGGGCTCAACACCTCTTCCCATCTTCTTCGGTTTGGTTTCACGCTACGTTCCAATGCATCAGAGCTACTGTAATCACGGTTCCATGCTTTTTCCGAACGTGCCTCATATTCTTCTACAAGATAATGCCTGAGATAATTTTCCAGTTGTTTCTCATAGGCGTCTGTGCGTGCTGTTTCGACTTCAGGAGAAATGAGGGTATTGTTCTGGCCTACTGCTTTCAAAGTGCCTACCAATAATAGGAATATTAGAATACACCCCTGGGGGCAATAATATTTTTTGAGCATATTTTAAATGAATACATTGTTTTGTGAATCTACCAAAAATAGTTCAAAGTAGTACGTTTTGTTTTTATTTGCTAAGAGGATCGGATACAATTGGTTTTTTGTTTGGCTCATTATAAATGGGGCAATGAAATTCAGTGTTCCAACCGCATGGTTATTAGTGGGGCACAAAAAAGGAAATAAATCCAATATGCACAATCATGGCTATTGGCCAAGGGGAAAAATTGAATATCCGAAAACCACGGTAGGAGAGAAATACAACCCAGTCCATTTGATATTTATCAACCCTACAGGATACCAGGTGAATTATTTTTAAAATGGGCCATTTGTTTATTTCCCCTGTTTTGGCTGCCCATGATTATCTAAATAGTGCTTCCTTCACATAGACACCGGATATTCTCACATTTTCTTTTTTCTGCCCTTTATCAAAACCCCCTTAGAGAAATGGAATTCTCCAAGGGGATAAAATTGGTCAAAAGGGAGAGCCTATCGGTTGGATTTTTCCAGGTATTCTTCAATTTGTTCCATACTGACGGCAAGGTCCTCGGGGTATTTCTTTACCCAGGCACGAAATTCGTTTTTGATGTCCTCGTTCCACTGACCATGAATTTCCCCGGAAGGGTATTTTCCTTCCTGCAGTAGTAAACGCTCAAACTCATCCCGGAGCCCCACCAATTCGGATGTCACCACCAGGTCCTCTACCAGATGGGCAGGGATAAAGGCTGTCCCATAATCATTGGCAAAGACCACGTCTCCCGGAAACACCGTTACTTCCCCGATACGGACAGGCGCATTGATGGAAGTAGGTGTCATGTCTTTGATAAAAGAGGGGTCCTGCCCTTTGATCCAAGCGTTAAAGCCCTCTGTATCTTTGAGTTCCTGCATGTCCCGGATGGAACCATAGAAAACCACCCCTTTCCCTGTTTTTCCATAAATGGCATTGCCAAGACTCGAACCTATAAGTGTACCGTCCTTCACTTTTCCATAGCCGTCTGCCACATAAATATCCCCTTCCGTCAAGATGTCAATCGGCCAGATATTAATACCTCCCCGTTGTGAACGCCCTTCTTTTTTTCCAGTCGCACGAACCAGGCTGTCCAGGTCAGGGCGAGAGGGCATAAACTGGGCCGTCATTGCCCTGCCGACCATGGTGCTTCCCGGCTTAAGAATGATCCAGTCTTTTTCTACTTGATTTCGGTACCCCTTACGTAAGAGGAATCCCCAGATTTGTTCCAAGGTGGCCTTTTCAAGTTTTTGAAGCATGACGTCGGGTACCTTGGGTCTTCCGTCGTCGAAGCGCTCCCCTTCCCATAGGGAAGTAAGGGCAATGATCTGTTCTGAAGGAGATCCGATTTGCTGGGCCTGAAGAGGGAGTGACAATACACAAATTACCAATAAGAAGAAGATATTTTTCATAATTGTAAATAAGGATTTGGGTTTAATTGATGTTTGAAACGGAAAATAGTAAAAAGATTTAGATTGCAGAATTTTATTTTATATGTTAGGAAATATTTTTCTGTAGGCATATACGCAAAAGGTAAAGGGTGGATCCCCAATCTAAAGAGCTTCGCAACTAAAAATTATAAGGAGGGAGCCTTGCTCTAATTCATCCGGAAGACCGGCCAAAGATCGGTTTTGCTTTTGGCCCATTGCTAATGAGTATGGAATTTTTGTATGCTAGCCATTTGGCGAAAAGAGGGGGAAGTCAAATTTTTAGCAAAGTGGGAGGGTGAATTGGTATACTTAATTCATATGTTTATAATTTCTTTTTAGCGGTCATATAGCTTGCCCCTGCCTGCCCCGAACTCGTTTCGGGGAACTCGATTCGGGGGAATCTCGCATCTCCCCGATAGCTATCGGGGCATCCCAGTGTGTGACGTGCTCGTCATGCCCTGACTGTCGTCAGGACAGACTCGATTTCAGTTTGTGATCACGGAAGGGATAAAAATAACCCCCTAAGGTAAGGCCACTAGTGGCAAGAGCAGAAAAGCATCTTTAAGAGCGGTGCGGTTTATTCCTACAAAGACCCTGTATGCACAGGCATCAGAAAAATTTTTAAAGGGCTTTTTGATTTATAATGGTGTTGACTTGCCAATGGGGCATGGCATGGGATATTTTCACCGCACATTTTTGAGGGTTTCTCAAATTCCTTTCCTTCCTCGTAATAGGAAGTAGCACATGATTTACAAAACCCGGCCGGTTTGCCCTAAAAGGTTGGTTATACCTTCATCGGTGTATCATTAAAATATCCTCTTATAATTCTCAACCATCATGCCTGCATATGGAGCTGCATATTCCTCCAATTTATTCATGTCCGCTTCTGAAAGTTTTTTCATGTCTCGCAACACGTTTACATTGGCTTCTAGTTGTGGGATGGTCAGGCACCCACTGCACAAACTAGAAACCGGCAACGAATATACATACTGGTGCAGATTGGCATAAGTAAGTTGCGTTTTACCTACTACATCAGGAATATCTTTCGTTTCTATATGCTTTGGCGTGGTGTCTATCCGTTGTCCCATCATACTGCCTCCGGCCATGGTTTTCATGGCAATAATGCCGTATTCTCTTTCCAGCATGACCGGCAACACATGCTTTTGAAAGGATTCAAAGGTTGGGTCGCAAACATTTTGTGGCATTTGACAAGTATCCATTTCAACTCCCAATTCATCCAGCTTTTTCAAAAAATGTAAAAAAGTTTTGGGGCTTTGGTGTCCGGTAAAGCCGATATAACGTGTCTTTCCCTTTTCTTTGGCCTCAAGGAAAGCATCCACAACACCCGCTTCTACTCTTCGATCTACCTCTTCCGGAGATGTTAGGTTATGGATCTGCCACAAATCTAGATAATCGGTTTTTAACGCTTTTAAGGATTCGTCGAGCATCTGCCGAACTTCTTTTCCCGTTTTACCATGTGCCTTGGTCATCAGGAAAATCTGGTCCCTATATTTTGGAGTTAGAAATTTACCCATGTACTCTTCCGCACGGCCATTGATATATCCTCGTGCATTATCGAAAAACCGCACGCCCAGCTCCATGGATCTTTCCACCATTTTTTCAGCATCTGCCGAGTTATCTATGAATCCCAAATGATAGCCGCCAAGACAAAAAGCTGTCACTTTTTGACCATCCCTTATCAATTGCCGTTGGGGTAAAATTTCACCCAACTTGTCAGTTGCCGGAACTGCTGAAGCCCAGTCAGCAATTAAACTAAATGCCGCGATGGAGGCTGTATCTTTGATAAATTTCCTGCGATTTCCCATTTCCTTTTAATTTGTTATCAATTATGCCTTTCGAGAAGGAGGAGGTAAATAATAAGGATTTAATGAGATATTTCCAAATAGAATTTGATTTTTATCGACAGGTTAATAGTAATAAAAACCCAACATAATTTAAAATAATTCGATTCAAGAAGTGAAAAATGCAATATAACGGGAAGGGTAACACTAACAAAGGAAATCAGGTAGGCAAGGGCAGGTCTTTCCAACAGCCTTTCCCAACCCACCCGGGCACTAGTCAATGATAGCCCAATTAGTAACACGAACCTTATCCTTAAAGCAATCAACGGGAAAACTATGGAAAAAGGCAATGCCCTTTTTAACCGATAACTTAGTTGCCAAAAGATAAAATGGCCAAGAAATGGCAGGTACAAATACGAAATTCTAGTATTTCATTTATTTTCCACAAACCCGGAGCAGCTTGTAGCTTGTTGTTCTGTGCAGATGAATTAAATTTATGTGTTTATAATTGTTTTTCAATGGTCACACCTGACTGCCATGCCTTCGGCAGGTAAACCGTCAGGCAGGTAGCTTGCCCCAGCCTGCCCCGAACTTGTTTCGGGGGACTCGCTTCGGGGTAATCTCGCCACCATAATCATGCTTCCGTGTGACATACTCCTCATGCCTGTCTGTCCGGTAAGCAAGCTCGATTTCATATGTTTATAATTGTCTTTTCAGCGGTCATATAGCCTGCCCCGAACTTGCTTCGGGGGAATCTCGCATCTCCCCGATAGAATACGGGGCATCCCAGTGTGTGACGTGCTCGTCATGCCTGACTGCCGTCCAGGCAGGCTCGATTTCATATGTTTATTTGTTATTTAACGTTCATCCCGATGATTTACGGGAGGAATCTCGCAACCCCGATAGCCCTTATAGCCATCCGTCGGGGCCACTGTGTTTCGTATTCTTCATACTTGATTTCATTTAACCTTTGCAAAATAAAAAGCCGAACCATCGGCAGGCCTGCTATCAATTATTAATTCATTGGGAGAAACACTGTACCAAGAACTCCTATAACCAACTTTAATCCTTCGGAAATTACCAATTGAATAAGAATGATTTCCATTTTTTACCCAACCGGTATGGCCGTCTCCCGAAACCATCAAAACTCCATCGTTTTTAAAGTCATATACTATATTTCGTTTAGAATAGTCTATTTCCTCTTGAGGAGAACCAAAACCCGATGTATATTCTTTTATTAGTCTCCATTTGCCGATAACACTTGTAATAGTTCCAGGCAACTCATCTACTCTTAATAAAACTTGGGCATCGTCTCTCAATTTATCTACTCTAACCGCAATATCCCATTCGAGAGGTAAGGGTATCTCGTTTAATCTTATTTTCACTTTCAATTCATAGTCATCTATAGATGACTGTTGAATACTTGTTTTATATATATCGTAAATTCCAGATGAAGCAACACTGCCCACCAACAACAACGATTGTTTAGAAAAATCCAAAGAATGAAAACTGCTGTTCATGGAGCATGAGACATATTGCTCCAATTCTTCGAGGCTGTTAATAATTACTACTTTGCCATCGTTTTCACGATTGACCCAATTACACATCGTCCCATACAACGAAAAAACTTCAAGTGAACTATTTTCTTGGTTGTCATCTACTAGTATCTCTTTTGAAATATCGTCTTGGCAAGAAATTAAACTTCCTGTCAATATTAGTAAAAATGCCATGAGTCCTAAAGCATTTGTTTTCATATTTCACTGTTTTTGATACGCAATTATACTTTCCTTATCGTTGAAGAATACCGATAAACTATCCAAAGCACTTTCTCATATTTACGTACCACCGGGACGCAGGTTAAAACCTGGGGCAAATCTGTTGGATTAGCGGTTCGTCCAAAGTTTTTAGCTAGCCTCGCATTTCCCCGATAGCCCCATATTCTATCGGGGGGCGCATCCCAGTGTATGACGTACTCCTCATGCCCTGACTGCCGTCAGGACAGGCTCGATTTCAGCTTTTCATTTTTCCTTTCAGTAATTGCGCGTTGATTGCCACTATGATCGTGCTTAAGCTCATAAATACGGCACCAACAGCCGGGCTTATTATCAGGCCAGGAATAAAACCGGTGGCCAATGGTAATGCAACGGCATTGTAACCAGTAGCCCAAGCGAGGTTCTGGATCATTTTGTTGTAAGTTGCCCGTCCAAAGAGTACCAGGTTGGCAATGTCCATAGGGTTGCTGTTCACAAGGATGATGTCAGCTGTCTCCGCAGCTACATCTGTCCCGGAACCTACGGCAATACCCACATTGGCCTGTGCCAGTGCCGGGGCATCATTCACGCCATCTCCTGTCATAGCCACAAATTGGCCATCCTTCTGAAGCTTCTCGATGATCTCTACTTTTTCATGAGGCAGTACTTCACTATAGTAGCCATCCAGGCCAAGTTTGTCACTTACTGCTTTAGCCGTTTTCTCATTGTCACCTGTGGCCATGTAAAGCTTCATGCCCTTTTTCCTGAGTGTTTCGATGGCCTTGTGGCTTTCTTCCCTGATCTTGTCCGCCAAGGCAACGAACCCGACGAGCTTTTCTTCCCTAAGCACGAATACGATAGTTTCCGCAGCATCTGAATCAGCTTGCTCAGGAATTTCGAGCTTGTTTTCTTTCAGGTATCCTGGGCTAACCACCTTCCAGTTTTTTCCGTCGATTTTGGCTTGAATGCCTTTTGCCGTAAGCGATTCAAAGTTTTCTACCTTTTTCAAGGTAAGTTCTTCCTCTTTCGCTGCTTTTACAATTCCCTGAGCAATGGGATGTTCAGACTGCTGTTCCAGCGAAGCTGCAAAGGTCAAAAGGTCTTCTTTTTCCATATCCTCAGTGAGACTTTCATAGCGTGAAACGCCAAATTTCCCTTCGGTTAATGTACCGGTTTTATCGAACACCAGTGCGGAGATCTTCCGGGCATTTTCAAAAGCGGTACGGTTCCGGATGAGCAAGCCATTGCCTGCGGAAACCGCAGTGGAAATTGCCACCACCAGCGGAATGGCCAAACCCAGTGCGTGGGGACAGGAAATGACCATAACGGTCACCATACGCTCCAAGGCAAAATCCAAGGGTTCACCTAGGCTGATCCAAGTCACCAGTGTTATTGTTCCTGCAAATAAGGCAATGAAGGTGAGCCACCGGGCGGCAATGTTTGCCAGGTTCTGGGTTTTGGATTTGGTTTTCTGAGCCTCTTCTACCAGGGTGATCACTTTGTTGAGATAGCTTTCCTTTCCGGTTTTGGACACCTTCACCTTGATGGATTGGCTGCCATTAACTGCACCGCCAATCACCTGGTCTCCCTTGGCTTTCTTTACTGGCCTGCTCTCACCGGTAAGCATACTTTCGTCTAGGTGGCTTTCGCCCTCCACCACGGTGCCATCGGCAGGTATTTTCTCATTGGCTTTAATCAGGATGATGTCTTCCTTTTTCAGTTCATCCACTTTGATGTCCTTGATTTCGTCTCCTTTTACCAAATGAGCTTCAGCAGGCATCATCTGCACAAGGAGTTCGAGTGCATTCGAAGCTCCCATTACGGATTTCATTTCTATCCAGTGCCCAAGCAACATGACGACAATCAGGGTAGCGAGCTCCCAGAAAAAGTCCATCCCCTCTAAGCCAAACACCACTGCCGAACTGTACACGTATGCCACGGTAATGGCCAATGCGATCAGGGTCATCATACCCGGGTTTTTGTCTTTCAGCTCGTCCCATAGTCCTTTGAGAAAAGGCCAGCCTCCGTAAAGGAAAATGACCGTGGAAAGCCCAAAGAGTACATACTGATCACCGAAAAAAGTAAACTCAAATCCAAGCCATTGCTGTATCATCTGCGACAAAGCAAGGATTGGTACGGTGAGTACCAATGAAATCCAAAATCGCTTTTTGAAATCTTCAACCATCATGGCATGATGGTCGTGGTGGTCGTGCTGATGGTTGGTTTTGTTGTTAGTTTGGTGATCTGGTGAATGGCTCTTTTGATGTTCACCATTGTGGGGTGTGTGTTCGTGATTATGCTTATCCATGCGTAAGGTTTTTTATGGTTATGCTGTCTTTAAATAGGGTGAAAGTTCCTGACCGGAAATAGAATAGAAAGCATTTCTCCCTTTTGGAATTGTTGATTTTTATCGCTTTTTTATTGGGATTTCACAGTAGTGGGATTGTGGACAGCTATTTCCCAAACTTCACGATAAGATAACATTTTTATACAACAAACCTGATAGAAAACCTAAAAGGTAAAATCAGAAAATACACCAAAGGGAATGGATCTTTTCCCTCGATCAGTACGCAAAATAACCCGCTTTAAAAATATCCATTGCGCAGATTTTGGGAAACTGTGACTAAATAAAAATGTTAGATGACTAATTGACTTTAGAAAAATTTATCCCCAAATCTAGGAAGGACAAACAGACAATGGGCTTAGTCCCAGACAGACATGTAGAAACCCTTTGGTCTGATTATAAAGAAAGTCAGGATAAGCAGCTGGAATGGGTATTGAATGATATCTCCTCCAGAAAGGTACAGGACGCAGCAATCCATTCGATTAATAAAGCATTGAAAATATGTTCATCCAAATAATAGAAACTAATCCATCGATTTATAACCTTTGGCACCATTTTTTCTCATTATCCTTACTGGAATAAAACAAAAAAATATGGAATTTTTTATAGGAGTTATCATTGTGGGTTTTTTGATTGCTTTGGTTTTTTTTCCTTTGGTATATTTCACAAGGAGAAGTTCAGATATTAGGCTGTTGGGAGATAAAATTGAACTTCATTATCCGATGAGGAAAAAGGAATTCAACTTAAATCAAGAACTTAAGAGTTGGAACATCCAAGAAGCAAAGTTCCTTTGGATAGGTAAGGTTTTTTCTATCAATATTGAGCTTGAAAGTGGTAAGTGGCACCATGTGAACACTCGGTACAACAGAGAAAGTTTTGAACAGATTTATACTTACTTGGATTCCAGCTATTCTGAAAGAAGAAAAAAGGGCGAATAACCATATACCCAGTACGGGGTGCCTGGAATTTGCTCTAGGCGTTGATTGTATATATACTTTTTCAGTTCGTAACAAGCAATGTTTTTGCACTGATTCTTATAGAACTGCCCTTGGTGATGACAAGAAAGTATTTTTATTAAAATCTTAAAAATCAAAGTCTGTTGTGTTTCATACTTTGAAAAAATAAAAAAGGCCTGCTTCCCAGCAGGCCTGAAATTTCACTCATTTTAATCGATAGAATCCAATTCCGTTGGCTGAACTTCTACCTCTACTGAAGTCTCTTCAGGTAAAGGAACCTGTTCGGTTTGCTCTGGCTCAACCAGAGTATCTTCTGCGGTTTTGTTTCCACATGATGCCAATACTGCCATTCCGGCAACCAGCATTAAGACAAGCATTTTTTTCATTTTCAATTTGTTTAATGTCCATTCCGGACAAAATATATACTTCAATATGTGTGCTAATTTTTTGTCTAATAGTGTTTTAGGTTAAATATTTTTTAAAATATTTTTTTATCCCATTAAATCTCAATAGTACCATGTTCACCCTTTTCAAATAGCCATTCCCACCACTAAAATACCTGACAAAATGTAATTTTTTATAAAGAGGTTCAAAGGCAGGGGGATGCCAGCTATCCCCCTGTCGAATGTTAAGAACTGTATCCATTCCGATATTGGATTCCAAAAATCCATCCGAGTGAAAAGGACACAAAATTTAAGCTACTGCCAACAAAGGGGTGCTATTGCTCCCTCTACTTTTCTTCAAGACAACATTGACTTGGTCTTGCCATTTTTTGATCAAGACTGTCTCGCCCAAAAGATCAGAGTACTTCTCTCCATCATAAAACTCAAGCATATGGCTGACATTTCCGGAGGCATCTACAAGCTCCAAAGTCAGGTGGTCAATGACCTTTCGCTTTGATTCTTTTTCACCAAGCGTCCTGGACGATTCTCTGATTTTCGCATAGCTGATATCTTTCAGGTCAATGATATCAGTACTGAACTGCTCAGAGCCCTTTGCATATACCAATTTCATCTGGGAGGAGTCTATGCCCACATAATAGAAGCTTCTCCAAAAGTCAAAATTGTTGATCCGGAGACTGTTTTCCTCTAGAAATCTATTGAGCTCAGATTCTTTTCTAAGCCTCGTTTTTTTTACCCTCAAATATTGGATATAAAGAGGGGCAATAAATGCCGAGATTGCTACAACGGCAATCAGCAAGGAAGGAATATCGATTTCAAACATGATATTGTAGTCATTGGACAGCCATAAATGGCTGTCAGGTTAGCGTATAGAAATTTAAAATTCAGTCAGAATGCGTGTTTCTGACTTCAAAAATTATCCCCGTGTAAAAGGAATTTCTATTCTACCAAAAGTAATGGCTTGGAAATTTGAGTTCTTTTATATCAAAAATTACAAAGACACGCTCTGTGATTTCTATTTGGCATTTAATAAATGAAGCCAAATAATAGGCATGTGCTGTATAAGCATCAAAGTAGGGGTTTTCACCTGAATACTCCTTCTTGGAAGGGACAGAAGTCAGATCTGCACTGGCAACTGCATTTTCGGCATCAAAATTCTCCCAAAAAGAAACAGGGGAAATCGTTTCTTTACTTTCAATACCGGAAAATTCTATTGGTTGATTTATGGGGGGAAAAGCCAATCCCAAGACTATAAAATATAGCCCCATAGAAACCCCAAACAATTGTCTTAAAAGTAATGTCATTTTATGGTGAAGAACGTATTCTTGTGATCACAAAACTAATACCAAAATTCATCAAAAATATAAGCTTACTGTTTTATACTTGACGGTTCTATGTCATATCAATAAAAGCCCGATCGTTCCAAATAAGCCCAGGTAAAATTGGGATGATGGCTGTTTGCACGAACCATATTCACCCAAAGCAATGTCATATGCTCCAGGTGGAGGGATTGAGCTAAAAGTCCAACATCTACGGTTTCGAATCCCAGGTCAGCATTAAGCAAACTGACCACTTGCTTGCTTTCGCTATTATTTCCAGCTATAAGCATTACAGGGTTTACCCCATAATTCGGAAATACGGGGTTTTCGAGGTTTTCAAAACCGTAGATGGAGTAAGATTTTACCACACTGGCATCTTTTGCCCATTCTTGAACCTTTTCAGCACCGGAAATTTTACTTCCCAAGCCATGTGAAATACCTGGCCCCACAGGATTTGTGCAATCTATTACTATTTTTCCTTTGAACTGCAAGGGCTTAAGGGTTTCTTCGTTGGCTCTAAAGGGCGTTGCGAGGAAAACCACATCTGCAATAGCTATGGCTTCCTGAAGTCCCAAAGCAGCAAATGCTGGGTTCTTGGATTGTGCATTGACGACACTTTCACTTTTTACATTATTATGGGCTATGGTAATTTCGTGTCCTTTTTTTTGAAGATTGTTGGCCAATGCAAACCCTACATTGCCAATTCCTATAAATGCTAATTTCATTTTTGTTAGGTTTAAATTTTCTTCATGTCAAAGAGATGCGGTAACCCTACCGCCACCTGATCCATTTATTTTGTTAATTGTTGAACAACAAATCTTGCCGCTGCCGCCCCCGAATTTTGCTGCTGTCCGGTTATTAGGTTTCCGTCTTGTATGGCATAGGAACTAAAAGGAGCAGCTACTTTGAAGTTCGTTGTTGATAGTTTGCCGGCTTCCTCTTCTATCCAATAGGGCTGTATTTTTTGACCCACTGCTTTGTCCACATATTCTTCTTCAACATTGGCAAAACCCGTCCAGGTTTTCCCGTCAACTAGGAGTTGTCCATTCGATTTTTTAGCTTCCAAAAGTAAAGCAACCGAGTGACATACTGCCGCACTTGGCTTGCCGGATTCATAGAAATCGACAAATAGTTTTTCCAAATCGTGGTTTCCCTTAAATGTGTACATCGGCCCCTGACCACCCACCAAGAAAATGGCGTCAAAATCATCCGCACTGATATCTGTAATTTTAATAGTGTTTTCCAACATCTGATTGAACCAATCCAATTGCATATATCCCAGAGATATCACATCGTTTGCCGAATAACCACTGGCATCTGTGGGGTCTGAATATCCATCCATTGCAATTTTACCGCCTTCGGTAGAAGCTAACGCAACTTCAAAACCTGATTCTTGAAAAACATATAGGGGGTGGGTTAATTCAGAAGCCCAAAAACCAATGGGCCAACCTGTCTGCTTAGATAAGGCAGGACTACTGGCCACCATTAAAATTTTTCCTTTGTGTGGCATACCGTGGGTATGCACGTAGTTATTTGTTTCTTTTACTTTAGATTCCATACAATTCTTTTTAAATCCTAGTGATGTTTATGATTGGCTGAAGAAACAGTTGCTCTGCGCTGGTTGTGGTAAATAATTTGTCTTCGTAATTTGACTGCAAAGTATTCCATTTACTTACCTTTGTCAATATACTTACGAAAGGGAATGGTACTAACTTTTAGGAAAGTATCCAATAAATCAATAAATTATGCCAGATTTTATTTATAACAACAAAGTTTATTATAACCCCGTGGAGTTTGCCATGGACAGAATAGGGGGTACCTGGAAAATGCCCATTCTTTGGAGGTTGAAGGAAAGGGTGTTTCGGTTTGGAGAACTTAAAAAGGATATCCCTCATATTACTGACAAGATGTTGACTTCTCAATTGCGGCAGTTGGAAGCTGATGGGTTTATCCATCGGAAGGTGTATGCAATCGTACCTCCAAAAGTGGAATATTCCATAACAGACAAAGGCAGAACAGCGATACCCATTATTGAAACTATCCGTAATTATGGACTTGAATTGATGGAAGGAGAGGGTATAAAATCTAAGTAAATATAGTAAAAGGCAGGAACCAATTTTCACAAAGCCAACTTAAAGTCCGCGGATGTTGAACCGATTGTAAAAACCTATCAGACGGTTTCAAATCGTCAGATAGGTATATAGCTATAAACCGTCAGATAGGTATACAGCTATAAAAAAGTAAAACCATGAGCCTGCCAGAAAACCAACAGTACCATTTTTACATCCAGGGTAACAATCGGGGAAGGATTTTCTTTTCAAGGGAAAACTACCTGTACTTTCTTGCAAAATTCAGTTCTTTTTCGGACTATGTGGGATTAAGAAATGGTTTGCTGTGTCACCAACAAGCTGCTACCGACCTTCTGGATATATCAACGGAAACTCTCTATCAGGAATCGTATCAGGCAGTGCCTCCTGGCGTGGCAAAAAAGTTGTATTGATTTGGTATCGGTCTGACGGTTTCAAACCGTCTGACCGATACAAGGGGAATGTTCAAAGTGATAGGGACGTGCGTTTAAAGGGAAGTAGGCCCATCAAATGGGCACAACAGCCCATTTCAGGCTTCTTTACCATGGGTTAAAAATAGGGCTATCTTTTGGGATATAAAATCTATTCGGAGTGTGTGGTTTGCTTCAAGCTCGATTTCAAAACTCATTGTGGAATCATAAGAGCATGACTATGCATTCGGTTTTATCTTTAATTCCGTCCACTTAGTCGTCCAGGTTTTTCTAGTAGCACTTGGTGCCTTTTTCAACCACACAGACCCCTGCTAATCTATCGTAAAGCGTTCGTTGATTTTTCTGAAACAAAATTTCCGATAAAAAGAAGAACGGGGCCAAACTTAGCAAGCTGAGTCCAATTAGGGTAAACATGGAGCCAGCATTGTTTGGTGTTTCAAGGTTCCCATAATGAATAAGGACATGGGACAGTTCCCAGGGTGTAAATTTCAAAAAGTTCCTCAACAAGGCTGCCTGAAAAGTTATTTTCCTGTCGGAATCCGGGAATTTCACGACAGCAAGATGTAATAACCACTTCCCCAGGCTCCCTTTCCTTTTGCCGGATTCAAAAAGTGAAAAATACAGTATAACGGGCAGGGTAACACTAACAAAGGAAATCAGGTGGGCAAGGGCAGGTCTTTCAAACAGGCTTTCCCAACCCACCCGGGCACCAGTCAATGAGAGCCCAATTAATAGCAGGAAACCTATCCATAAACCAATCAACAGGAAATCTATTGAAAAAGCCAATGCCCTTTTCAACAAAAATATTACCCTAGCTTTTTCCATTCAATAGCGCTATTTGTTCTTTGGTAAAGGCATTGACA
The DNA here is from genome assembly GCF_003347495.1 of Pleomorphovibrio marinus. Taxonomy (GTDB): domain Bacteria; phylum Bacteroidota; class Bacteroidia; order Cytophagales; family Cyclobacteriaceae; genus Pleomorphovibrio; species Pleomorphovibrio marinus. Next base: position 425,770 of record NZ_QCXY01000003.1, on the reverse strand, counting down.
GCTTCCAAATACTTTTTTACTGCCAGTAATTCTTCCTGCTCAAATTTTTGGTAAAACTTTTCAAGGCTGGACTGCATGGCCTGAAATGCCGGACCGATTTTTTGAAAGGCAACCTCCTGGTTAAGGACCACAAGAACCTTACGTCTGTCCTGTGGATCCCGTTCCCTGGTTACAAGATTTGATTTTTCCAAGCGGTCTATCAATCCGGTTACCGCTCCCGTGGTCAATCCAGAAAGCGCTGAAAGCTTGCCCGCGGTCATGGGGCCATGCTGCATTAGCAGGTCTACATATTTGTGGTCAGTTCCTGTTAAACCTGCCTTTTGAGCGATTGCTTGATGTAGTAAAATGGTAAGGGTAGAAAACTCCCGGCTTAGGCTACTGATGGTTTGTTCAAGTCCCGCATCAATTTTATCCATGCTTTTTTTGGTCATATTATAATCGTATTTATCTTTGTAACTAAGATAATTAGTAATCTAAATAAAATGCTTTACAACAAAGATATTGATTAAATGAAAATTACTATGCGTACCTCCGAACTTTTGGAAGTAAACACAATGAGAATCCACAAAGCAGACAGGTGGTTAATGTGGTCCATCTTTTTGTATTTTACCATGAACGGCGCACAGCTATGGGAAACAGTGCTGTTTGTCCCCGCGTGGTCTGCAAACCCTCCGGAGACCCTTCACTTTTTCAATGGTCCTTCGGGTATTGAACTGAGTAAATTTTGGATAATTCTCCATGCTGTACATGAGGTTTCCATGGTAGTTGCCCTAATCTACAATTGGGCCTTTCCAAAAAGAAGGAATTGGATGCTATTTCTTTTTTGTGTCCATATCAGTCTTAGGGTTTGGACATTGATCTACTTTGCCCCTGTCATTCTAGAGTTCCAAAACACAGCAATAGGTGGGGTTGCCCATCAGGATATCATTCAAAAGGCGAAGGACTGGAGAAATTTGAATTACCTAAGGGTTGCCGTATACTTTCTGGTCAACCTTGCCTTTGTGCGAGTCTTGTTTTATCCAAGAAATACAAGTAGTCAAGGTGCATAATTAACTGGGAAAAAATCCAAAAGGATACCTCTCAGCTATTATAAATAGTAGTCATTATACGCTTTTTGGAGTTTGGAATTTTAAATAAAAAAGAAGAATGAAGAACAAGAAAATCTTAATTGTAGGATCAGGGATAGCAGGCCCTGCCTTGGCCATTCAATTAATCAAAATGGGCTTTGAAGTGGATGTGATAGAATCCCGAGAAGAAAAAGACATGGAGGAAGGGTTGTTTTTGGGGTTATCCCCCAATGGCATCAATATACTCAAAGGGCTTATAGAGGAGGAAAAACTTTATCAGGAGTTCGCCCCTGGCGCCATTGAGTTTCTGAATGCCAAAGGCAAAAAAATCGCAGCGCTAGACACCGATGATCAATCCAAAAAATTTGGAACTCAATCCATTCAGGTAAAGCGCTCACTTATAAGCCACCTGCTGCGTAAGGAACTTGCCAAGCATGGTGTTAGTATTCGTTACGGCTGCAAGCTAAATGGCTTTGAAAAGGATGGGGAGTTAATCTTTGCCAAAACAGGAGGGCGTACTTTAGGCCCCTTTCATTGCGTAGTGGGAGCAGATGGCGTCCACTCCAAAACAAGAAAGTTAATTTTCCCCAACGGCCCGGATCCTATTTTCACCAATCACTATTCCACCGGGGCGGCAGAAAAAATACAAGTGGTGAATTCGATGCCCAAGAAGGTTCAAATGACATTTGGAAATCGTGCTTTTTTTGGGCTTATGCAATCCAATCAAGGGGAAGTCTGGTGGTTTAACAACTTCTATCATAAGGAAACCCCGGTCGGGGGGGAAAAGATCAACCTTGGTCAAGACGACTTAAAAGCCCGGTTAATAGCACTGCATAGGGATGATCATCCGATCATCGTTGAAACAATATCCAAAAGCAAAAACCTGTTTGCCTATCCTATTTATGAAATCCCACCACTTCCCTGTTGGTTCAGGGAACAAGTGGTATTAATAGGCGATGCAGCCCATGCCGTCACCCCACATACTGGTCAGGGGGCATCCCTTGCCTTGGAAGACAGCGTAGTGCTATCCCGTTGCCTTTCAACATACGATTCGCTAGAAACAGCTTTCACCCGCTTTCAGGTCGTAAGGGAAGAACGTGTCAAAAAAATCATTGCCCAAGCAAGAAAGGTAGGGGACAGCAAGTCAAAACCCAATCCCCTCTCCACTTTCTTCCGTGACCTATTCCTCCACTATTTCATAAACATGGAAAAGAAAAAAATGGAGTGGATCTATAGGTACAGGCCCGAAAACATAGCAGTTTAGATCGAAACCATCGGTTTATGAGAGACACTTATTAAAGTAAAAATTGAACGTTAGAAAATAGTGGTAATCCAATGGCTGTAATAATCAACCAATGGTTCTCCCATGCTAGAATTCATTACAGATGAGGAAAGGAGTTTCTTTCAGGTTGATCATTCTTGGTTTTTGGAAGAGATTGAAAGGGAGGAGATACCCCCCCCAAACACCTCCCTATACCCCCCCAATCCAAGGATGAACCCGTCACAATCGACCTTCCGGATAAGCAAAAAGAGATTTCAGAATTAATACAAAGAAAACCAATTTTACTTTTTTAGTTCTATCACCCAATCCATAGCATTGATCATGGCTATGGGATTTTTCGATTGAACATACTTGGGAACGAGGGTAAAGATTTCAATTGAGAAACGAACGAGGGTAAATCTATCAATTTTTTACCCTCGTCCATTCTACAAGGGTAAAAATAACCTTCGAAATTCACGGAGCTGCAAGCTTATTGCTAAAAGAGCAAATGTTTAACTCTCGTGTCTAGCGGCTCGCAGCTCAATTGGAAAAAAAAACCTCAAAAAAGAGGAGGACCAACTGAAGTTGAGGTTGCCCGAAAAGGCCAAAAACTGGAAGCCTTCCACCAACATTGCACCTTCCCAAATGGCTCCGGTGGTCAACTCGGTTGAGCCTGATCAGATAAATGTCTTTCATTTTGGTTTGGTGCCATACTGGGCAAAGGGTAAAAATGTGGGGTACAAAGTGATCAATGCCCGCTATTAAGGTTAGGATACGTTGTGGATTTCGCAGAGATTATCCGATCCTATGCCCAAGGGTTTAACCATTCTGTTCAGAAAGTTTTCCACGGAGGTCGCGTAGGTGATTTCGATGATCTGACGGTCATTCCAGTATTTTTTAAGCCTGCCAAAGGTCTCATCGTTGACGCTTACCTGCTTGGTGACCTCTTCCACGTAAGCAAGGGCGGCTTTTTCCCCATGGCTGTAATGAGAACTGTTTTCAAAAACCATTAATTGTCGAAATTTCTCCTGGTCCAACTTTTTACGATCCGCTCTGAGTTTAGCTACATCCATACAAAATTGACAGCCGTTCAAAGTGGCCACGTAGGTCTGGATCAGTAGGATCAGTTGCTCCGGAAGAGAATGGGAGGCCTTAATATCCAGCATTTTCTTAACCAGCATCATAATCTTTGGAAAACGTACATAAATTACCTTGGCGACCATCGTGATCTTGCCAAGTTCTTTTTTGATAAATTGGAAACCCAGCCAACTTAGGATGTTGGTGGGTTTTTGGATGGGGTGGATTCTAGGGTTCATCGAGTTTTAGTTTTATACAATAATCATTTTTCTTTCATTAAATTTATTGATATTTTAACTCTATTCTAATGTCAATTCGCTTAGCTGCTGTCCCGTCCATATTCTTCCATTTATTCATGGAATATGGCCTGCAGCAGTAGCCTTTTTACCTCAGCAGGCTGATCAATACAGGGATCTGGATAAATTCATTTTACAATAGGTATTAGGCAAGGAACTAGTCTCTTATTTTTAACAAAACACTTCCCGTCTTTTGCTCACTTTCCACATACTTATATGCCTCTACAATTTGGTCTAAAGGATATACTTTGTCAATTACCGGTATCAAAAATCCCTTTTCAGCTAATTCCTTAAAGAAGAGTATGTTTTCTCTTTTATCCACCGGAATTGGGAATAGCACCTTCTTAGTACCAAAAGCTGAAGTCCATAAGGCCAAAAGTGGGTTTTGCATAAATGGGCCTAATTCTGTTGAGAAATAAATGCCATTAGGCTTAAGTAATTTTTTGCAATTAAAATAGCTGCTCTTGCCAACAGCATCAAAAACAACGTCAAATTGCCTGTTGAGTTTGGTAAAATCTTCGCTGGAATAGTCGATTGCATGTGTGGCTCCAAGGTTTTTAACCAAATTTAGATTTTTTGTGTTGGTCACCGCAGTAATTTCAACGCCAAAGTAGGCAGCAATTTGAATAGCAGAACTTCCAATGGAACCGCTGCCCCCATTAATTAGTATTTTTTTTCCTGGCTCTAGGTTTGCTTTTTTCAAGTTGTTCCAGGCATACCATGGCCCTTCACATATTGCCAAAGCATTCTCTGCGGTAAGTGTTTCGGGCAATGTGCTTATGCTAGCATTTTCTGCTATACATAAATATTCGGCATGAGCCCCGAAGTTTGATTCACTAAGACCAAATACTTTTTCTCCAACTGTAAAAGATTTCACATCCTTACCAATGGCATCAATATCTCCTGAAAATTCACTTCCAAGGATGGTATTTTTTGGCTTGAACAAACCCGTGAAAAAGCGGGTGATAAATGGGTGGGCTGCCCGTAACCCGCAGTCTGTTCTATTGACGGTGGCAGTATGAATTTTCACCCTCACCTCGTTATCCTTTGGGATGGGAATTTCCACCTCCATTAGCCGGACTACATCCGGTGGACCATATTTTCTTGTTAATGCAGCTTTCATAGTCATACAAAATTCAATTTAAAAATAAAATCGGTACATCATATTTGGAAAAAGTCCGAAAGTAGTCCGGAAACCTACTTGGCCAGGTTCATTTGGAGCATAAAATTCAGTTAATCGCACCTGATTATTGGTCAGGTTATCCAGATTTAAAAATACCTCCTGAGTAGTATTTGTTTTATTCCATTTGTAGCTGAACGCAAGTGATATCGAATAAATAGCACTCAAGCTACTTTCATAAGCCCTGTTAAAGTCCCAGAATCTATTGTTCAACGGGTCTACCGCTAGGGTACCATCAAAATCCCTTAATAGCGGTATTATTCTCCTACCCCCACCAAAAAAGACTTTTGCATTTATACTCAATACCTGGTTGTTTTTTCTACCCAGTTGATAAAACTCTTTCCCGACCAATCCATTTACCAGATAGTTACTGTTAAATGCCGTGTTGCGCTCCACCCCATCAAGAGCAATATAGGTTGAATTAAAAAAGGATGCATTGACCAGAAAGTAATAACTGTTTTCAAAAAAGCGCTCCAATGTAAGTTCAATACCGTAATTGGTTCCACTTCCCTCGTTTACCAAATCAACAAATTGCAAATCCAACGTCTCATTTATGGTAGAAAATGAACTGTTGACATCGTTTTCAACAGGCAAATTATATAGATCCTGATAATACAATTCTACTTTTGTCCTTAAATTCCTTGAAAATCGTTTTTCATACCCTAGGACAAAGTGATGCGCTTTCAGCAAGTCCAAGTCCTGATTTGGTATTGCTATGCTACCATCAGGCTTTTCCACTTGGGTGAAATAATGGTGGATTCCTTCCATCGTGCTGTGCATTCCATAACCCATGCTAAACGTATTGGATGGGTTTGCTTGCCAGTTAGCAGCAATTCTTGGTTCAAGGATACTTTTATTATTAAAAAGAACATTCATGTTATGTAGGCCAGATACTATGGTGATGTCCTCATTCATCCTGTACTTCCAGCTTATGAAATTTCTCAGGGTGCTGATATTCTCATCCATTTCAACCAAAAAATTCCTATGCAAGGAATTGTCTTCCAAGCGACTGATAGTGAAATGATGATGGAAAAGGGCGAATCTGGACCCCATCTGTAACGTGTTTTTAGCATTTAATTTGTTATTATAAGTCATGTTCAGCCTATAGGTTGCGGTTTGGATTCGGCTTCTAAAGTTGTCTTTGACGGCAGCCACAGAATCATTCAGTACTGATCGTTCGGAAATCTGATCCCTTATCCCTTCATTTGAATAGGCCAATGTGGTTCTGAGATAACTGTTCTTATCGATAGAAAACAAATGGTTGATACCTGAATTAAACAAATGTGCTCTTTTGGTAAAATCTTCTTTTATGTTTTCTTTCAAACCATTGTCACCGGGAGTAATAAAAATGGTTGGATCCACATCCTCAAAATCCAACGTGCTGTAACCCGAAAGTCCGAATAGTGAGAAGTTACCAAATTTTTTAGTTGGCAACATTACTTTAAATGCTCCATCTTGAAATGTGGGTATTCCCCCTATGTCTACCAATCCGAACTGTTCAATTAGCGATACAGTAGAATACCTATAGTTTACCAAGTATGAGCCACCATAACCTTTTTTGAGTGGACCTTCCAGCGTCAGGTCTGTTCCCAGAATCCCTAATCCTAGCATTCCCTCAAACTGTTCATTGTTTCCGTTTCGCAGTTGTATATCATACACCCCTGACAACACATCGCCAAACTCAGCAGTGAAAGCTCCGGTATGAAAATCAGAAGTACCTAATATATGGTTGTTTAATGCACTTGGTGCACCGGTACCCAAACCAATCGGATCACCAAAGTGGCTTGGGTTTGAGATTTGGACTCCTTCCAATCGCCTTTGAACGTATTTGGGCGAATTGCCTCTAACAATGATATCCGCACTGCCATCCTGGGAATTGTTTACACCTGCAAAATTGGATAGGATACGGGCTGGGTCATTAAATCCTCCCGCATAGCGATTGGTTTCATTTGACGTAATGGAACGAGAGCTTATCAGGGCCATTTCATTTTGCGACTCCCCTTTGTTTGAATTTGCTGATACCACCACTTCATCCATGGTCGAGATGGATTCGGTCAAAGACAAATCTATTATGGTTTCTTTGCCAGACATGACCGAAATATCAGGTATATGCTGGGACTCATAGCCGACATAAGAAATTCTCAGAGAAATTCTGCCTATAGCTACATCTGGTAACCGGAAGTTTCCATTGGAATCTGTTACAGTACCGATTAATGGATCGGAGCCAACAAGCACTATCTGCACCCCTACAAGCGGGCTTTTACTGTCCGCGTCTCTCACTGACCCCCTTACAGTTTGTGTGACTACTTGCGAATGCGTACAAAAGGAAATAAATAGAAGCGCTAAGGATATTAATAATTTCAATTTCATAATTCTGCTCACATGATTTTAGAAGCAAAATTATATTAGAAGGGTGTTGACTTTCATTGACGTTTGTCAAGAAAGAAAGAAAGAGTGAATCACTTTTTTAAAAATATACGTTTTCGGATTCTGCTTAAGGTTTCGGGACTGACTCCCAGGTAACTGGCCAGTTGGTATTGAGGTATTCTGTTGATTAATTCCGGTCTGTTTTCAAGTAAATCCAAATACCGGTCTTCAGGTTTTGATGTGATAAATTTCGCCAGCATTTCTTGATAATCGCCCAATTGATCTTCCAACCCTGAACGACTTAAAGATTCAAAATTTGGATATTTTTGATAAAGTTCCAACTCCTTTTGCACTGACAAAACAGCTAAAGTACAGTCTTCTATGCACTCCAAAAAATGGTCAGAAGGAATGCCTTTCGCTGCACTCTTGAAGGATGAGAAGCCTTGCTCTTCTACAAAGAAAAATGTGGTTTTCTCAACTCCATCAACCAAAAAATATTGCCTTACGCATCCTTTCATTAATAAATAACAATCTTTTGCCACCTCACCTTCCTTAAGCAAGATGCTCCCTTTGGGGTGATTTTCAATCCTTATGGCTTGAATGATTTCCTCTGCTTCCTCCGAGTTAAATTGCTTGTTCTTTAAAATGCATTTTGACATTTCCTGGGTACTTTCCAACGTTTCTCTATTTCTCTTAGGATTTTTACCCATTGTATGTCCGTTTAAATGACTAAATGTATTCTTTTTTCAATTTAGCATTTTTTGCATGATTGCTCTTAGTCAATGTTGGTATTTCGGTGTACTTTTTTAAATACATTATGATTAGACTGCAACCCAAAAATAGAACAAATCAGGGTGTTCAGCTTTCGACCTTGCTTAATGCCCAAAAGGAAATTTTTCTGGAGGGAAAGTCTTTCGTTGGCGATCAGTTAAATGTTATATGGGATTGATATGAAGAACGAAAGTTTGTTTAACCACAAAACTGTCATACAAAGCACTATCTCGTCAATTTCTTGTAGGTGCTGTTAGCCTTTCGTTGGTTATTTTTTTTCATTTATTCCCCTGCACCAAATACCAGTCTACCCAAGCATCCATCTGCTTAACCGAGTTTGGTCGTAATAAAATCTTGCGCTCAGCATCCAACAAATACATGGTCGGAGTGGCGAAAACATAATAATCTTTGACGATGTTACTCTTCCATTTTTTATAGTCACAGGTCGAGATAAACGGGAAGTCTTTTACAAATGTGCGAAACAATTTTTTGTCCTCATCCAGGGAAACAAATACAACTTCAACGCCTTGAGTTTTCCATTTTGTATAGAGTTTCGCTATTTCCGGAAGTTCTTCCGTGCACTTAGGGCACCCACTGGCTCCAAAAACCACTACCGTGTAGTTACTCTTTACGTCGGATAGTTTTTTAGGTAGATTAGAAGCGATTCCCGGGGCAAAATGGTCTCCGGCAAAAATAATATCGGGTGCAACGTTTCCTTTTTTCATGGCACGGTAGCTTTCGAGTTGTTTTGCCAGATCACTATCGATGGTACAGCTCGTCTCATTGAGTACTTTTATGGCCAGGTATTCGGAAGCTTGAAACAAGCTATGCCGCTCCAATAAATTGAACAGATAATCAGTCACTTCATTCAGTTTCTTCTCGTCGTTTATCAGGTGTACCATCATCGCATCAATGGAGCGTTGCATTTCAATAAACACCGAATCCAATGATTTTCCACTATTTTCCAACAGCCAAAAATGACTTTCAATGGCATCTTTGAACAAACCGCTTTTATAAAGACGTGGATCGGTGTAATCCAAATCACGAAACGCTTTAATCGTTTCAGGCAGTTCCTCGGTGCGGTATTGGGCAATGGTAGATACGGAACTAACCAATTTACGGGTAGGCAAAAACCATCTTGCATAACAGTCCTGGGGTAAATTAGCTAAAAATGCAGCGTCTTCGGCGTTGATGCGTTGTTTCTCTGTTTGAATAGCTTTGGTAGGGGCATTTTGAATTGAAAACAAAGGATCTTGCGTGTAGGTCTTCTCCAGGTAGCGCCAAGCACTGAGTGCTTGCTCACGCTTGGGATGTTCCTTGGCATACTGTTCAAACCATTGGTTTTCTTGTCCTTTTATCACCCGAATTGTTTCCGTAGAACCCAAAGCTGCTCCCTCAATTTCTATATCTTCTCCATTCAGTATTACGAAAAGCGGTTTTTCATCTGCTGAAATGAGATAGCCAACTCCGTAATCTGATTTGGCGTAATTGAGTTTGAAATTGCAATTGGCATCAACAGTAATGCTAGAAATCGGATAGGTTTTTAAGCCGTTAAAACCTTCGAGTTTGATGTTTTGATGGGCGAGTAGAGACAGGTTTCCTGAAATGGTTTGCCCGAAGCCAGTAGAAAGTAGAAAGTAGAAAGTAGAAAGTAGAAAGTTGAGCGCTATAAGGTTTTTAAATTTCATAAATTTTAAATTTTATAAAGCTTTGATTAGGCCTAAGGGAATTTTGAAAATTTCTTCTGAAAATCGAAAATGTTTTTCGAATTCCTTTTCTGATATTTTATTCAGCGCTAAGGCTAAAATACCAAAGAGCGAACCTCGCCACTTGAACCTTTAGCAATAAAAAGAAAATAAGAGAATTCCTTATTCCCTTTACCTTCAAACTTTCAGCAAGATTATTCACTTAAGATACTGAAACCCTTTGCAGTTGGTCTTTGAATCCAAAATCCATACTTTCTTCAAATAATTCATATATCTGAATGGTAGGTAATTTTGCTTTTTTCCAAGCAATAATATCCTGAAAACGTTTTATCAGCATATTGTTTAGTTTTTAATGTGGAAAGTTTATAAAGTAAAAAAAATTTTCAACTTTTTAACTTTATAAACTTTCCATTTTCAACTCATTATCAATCCTTTATGCAACGCACAGAAAGTCCGCTCGCTGGGAAGTTAAACCCCTCGGTGGCACTGCTGCTAAGGATGCGCATATCGCGCAATAAGTTACCGGCGCCAAAAACCGTACTGCTCCAATAGTACCCGATGTTACCACCTTCTTGGAACAAACCAGAGCTAGTGCGGACGCCAGCCACGGTCAATTTCAGCGGTGATTCAAAAGCACCTGCTGCATTGTTGCTGCTCCAGGTTGCTCTTTCTTCACCCCATTCTGCCTGTGTTGGCAGGCGATAACCACTTGGGCACGGATTGTTGACTCCATCTACGCCCTGCCATAAGTTGTCGTTTTGGGTGGCGCGCCAATCCGTACTTCCTATTATAAAATCACCATGGCCAGGCTGGTCGGTGCTGCTTAAAGTAGTCGTTGTGCCGGAGGTGGTTTTCCCATCCCCATCAAAGCGGTGTATAGTCTGGTGACCATCAGCAGCTCTACCCCATTGATAGAGGTCGCCGTAAGCTTCTGAGTCTGTACTGGACTCTGCTACCCTGCTTGCACCCAGGTTACGGTCCATCCATGTTTTACCCGTAATACTCGTTACATCCTCAAAACCTAGCCCTAAGCAAACAGGAATTAAGGCATACCTTTCGCTAAATGTGATTGGCTGGCCTAATCCCTCCTGTAAAATGCTAAACGCAACCTCATCGCATCCGGCCCAGTCCTCAGCAAGTGGCACCGTATGGCTGACCTTGCTGCCTGAGATCACGCCTGTGTATTCCACTTCATCGCCATCAATATCAATGCTAATGGTGGCTTCTGCGTTTGATCGTCCGGAAGTGACATACGTCACTTCCACTACAAAATCTGTTTCAGTGTTGTAAGCAGTATAGCTTACTGATTTTGTGTTTGGGCCAGCACTTCCCGTAGCCATGTCGGAAAAAGGATAGTAAATTTCAGTTCCCGGTTCGATACAATCACCGTCACAGGATCCGGCCACATCCTGAGCTATCCGCAATTGTGCGAATTGCAAATCTGTGTCAGGAAAATCATCAGTTTCCAGACTACATGAATACATGACACCCGCGGCCGCAAGCAACATCATGCAGGCTTTCAGTTTGATAAAACAATAATTTTTCATATCGCATATTATTGAAATTTTCCTACTCGTTAGGCTTTTCGGAATACGCCCCGTTTTTTCGAGTGGGTTCTGGACTCCACCGTTTAATTTCTTTTTTGTCGCTTTGGGAAATTAACCGATCGTACGTGATCAATTGCTGTAGATTTTTTCCTGAATAAGGAACCAAAAATTTCCATAATTGAAAATAAGTTTACTCATGACGTCATTCTCCTCATAAGATAGGACCACATAATCATCATTGTATTCTTTGAAAACATCCAAGGAGGTACAAACGAATGGTAGGGTAGAAATGAACTTATTTTTGCACCCTTCAAAGAATAGTCAAGAAAATCCACAAAAGTGATGTGGAACCAGTTGGTTTATGGTCAAATAGCACAGTCAATTCCAATGGCCAAAAGGACTCCGTAGAGGTAATTAATCCTCGTAATAAATTAACAGACAGACACTATTATAAATTTATATAATAATTCTTTCGATGTAAATCCCCTTTTTGGGGGATATTTGACTTGGAGTGATGAGAAAAAATTCTTTAAATGTCAATCCCCTTTAAGGGGGATATTGGAAAGTGACCCTTACAAAGCCTAAGTGAGTTCGGAGAAAATTTAAAAAGTTCGGAGAGAAGTTCGGAGAGCCTGTAGAAAGACCTCTGGAGTCGATGCAGATATTCGGTTTTATCTTCAATGCCGTCCACACCGTGGATATTCCCGATTTGATTTAAGTCCACTACCAGGATATTTGGAAACAATGCGGAATTCCAAACCTACCAGTACGCAACCTGGCGAGGTCTCGGAGACGGTGAGGTTTAAAAGAATCGATTTAAATCTTTAATTTTACCTCCTTAGGATATGAAGGAAATGCCTATTATGGAAATATGCTGGAATATTAATTCCACAAAAAGCTTATTTTTAAAAATGGGAGTAATCAAAACCTAAGTATAGAAATACAGCAGGATGTACTCCAAAACGAAAGGGTCTTGTTTCAATAGAAAATAGATATGGCATTACCAATTAACATAGTGGATCTGATCAATGGGCGTGCGGTGGAATCCGAACGGATCGAGTATAAGAAAGGCTGGAACCCTGGTCCCATCTACCGATCCATCTGTGCTTTTGCCAATGACTTCGACGATATCGGAGGTGGCTACATCATTGTTGGAATTGAAGAAGAGAATGGCAGACCTATTTTGCCTCCGACCGGTTTGAATGAAGAAAAGCTCGATGGCATTCAAAGGGATATGATTCAGATGAACAACCTGATCAATCCTGCCTACCATCCCAAAATCAGCGTGGAAGAAGTTCAGGGCAAGATGATTTTGGTCATCTGGGCCTTTGCGGGAGACAATAGACCTTACGAAGTACCAAATGAAATCAAGGCTAAGGAGAAAAGGTATTACTACTACATCCGCTATGGGTCCAACTCGGTCAGGGTAAACAACAGTCAAAGGGAAGAACTGATTTCCCTAAGTGGAAAGACGCCCTTTGACGATCGACCCAATATGCTGTTTAGCTTTGATGAAATCTCCCTGAGCTTGGTGCGGGATTACCTGAGAAAGGTGGAAAGCAAGCTGTTGGAATCGATTGAAACGCAATCCAAGGAACAACTGCTTTCCCAGATGCAATTGCTTTACGGGCCTACCGAAAGACGGCATCCCAGGAATGTGGCTTTGATGATGTTTACCGAAAACCCTGAGAAGTACTTTCCTTATTCTAGGGTGGAAATCGTACATTTTCCCAAGGGCGAAGTCGATCCGGAGTTTTTCGAGGCACCTTATATTTCCGGCCCGGTGGATTACATGATCAAACGTACCATGGATTACCTCAGGATTAATGTGCTGAAACAAATGACCCGCAAAATTAGGGGGCAATCGGAATCGGTGCGCGTTTGGAACTACCCATATGAGGCGTTTGAGGAAATCGTGGCCAATTCGCTTTATCATAGAGAATATCAAACCCGGGAACCTGTGGAAATCCGCATTTATCCTGACAAGGTGATGGTGATCAACTATGGAGGACCAGACAGGAGCATAAAGTTGACTGAATTTCAAAAAGGGAGCGTTTTTCCACGAAGATACCGAAACAGACGCTTAGGGGATTTCCTGAAAGAACTGGATTTAACAGAAGGCAAGGCAACAGGAATTCCCACCATTCGAAAGGTGATGAAAGCCAATGGCTCTCCTATGCCAGAATTCATTACAAATAAGGAAAGAAGTTTCTTTCAGGTAAATGTTCCCGTTCACCCTTGGTTTTTGGAAAAGATTGAAAAGGAGGAGATACCCCCCCAAATACCCCCCTATATACCCCCCCTAATCCCCCCCCAATCCGAGGATGAACTAGTCACGATCGGTCTTCCGGAGAAGCAAAAAGAAATCGTTCAACTGATTGCAAAAGATCCAAAAGTCTCAGTAAAGACAATTTCCGAACAGTTGGAGATAAACTACTATACCGCCAAAGAGCAGGTAAATACCCTTAAAGAAAAAGGTGTGTTGGAGAGAGTAGGAGGGACACGGGGATATTGGAAAGTGACCCTTACAAAGCCTAAGTGAGTTCGGAGAGCCTGTAGAAAAACCTCTGAAGCCGATGCAGATATTCGGTTCTATCTTCAATGCCGTCCACACCAGGGATATTCCCGATTTGATTTAAGTCCACGATCAGGGTATTTGAAAACTATACGGAATTCCAAACCTACCAGTACCCAGCGGGGGTGGTATCGGGGCCGATGAGTGAGAGGGTGAAGGTTTGGCCAAAGCTATTAGATAAGGTAGAAGAACTGAGAAAGGTAGTTTTATCTCCACCTAAAAACCCCCTTAGCATCCAATGGGGTTTTGCTTTTTAAATAATTTTGATTCAACTAGGTCAATTATAAAAGACTAGAGACAATACTTAAAACTAACTATGAATTGAAACAAGAATAAAACCAGCCAAACCAATGACTCACCAAAGTTATGGGCTATTTTTTCACATGCATCCGGATTGTCTGTCTGAAATGTGCCAAGGAACTACGGCATAATAGGAGGTGAATGACTGAGATGTTTTATTCCGTTCCTCCTTGTGCTAAGTGAAAAACTCCCCATGGGATGGGCTTATCATTCATTTAGCCCTCCAGCACCAGGAGATTTAAAGTCGGTAAGCACATCATGAAATCGAGCCTGTCCTGACGGCAGTCAGGGCATGACGAAAATGTCACACACCGGTATGAATATCACTGCGAGATTCCCCCGAAACAAGTTCGGGGCAGGCTATGTGACCGCTGAAAAGAAATTATAAACAGATGAAACGTTTCAATCAATTATCCGAACCCACAGAGATGCGTTACAACCAGGGGAAGTCCGCCATGAGAGTTTACCACCTGATCGCCGCCGTCGCCAACATTACCGTGGACAATGCCATGGGGATCCTTGCCAAGGCCGATTTCAGGCTGTCCAAACTCGCCAAATGGGACATGGAAAGGTGGCTCAGCATTGAGGGCATTACCATTAGCATAAAATGGATTGAATTAAAAATGTGACCTGGGCTGGAAGGGATCCTGGAAGTTGACAGTTCTGGAAGAGTCAAAATCAACTCAAAACAGCCCCCCAAATAGCCCCCCTTTTTTTAAAAACCATAACCAAATGAATTACAATTGGGTATGGTTTTATTTAGCAGAGGAGGAGAGGACCGAGCGTTAAAAAAAGCTCCGGTGGAGCTTTTTAGCGAGGGGCCGGACTGTAGGGCAGGTCCCGACGACTCGAAATGAAAAAAGCCAGGCAGTTTGCCTGGCTTTTGAATGCAGAGGAGGAGGGATTCGAACCCCCGGTACCTCGCGGTACAACGGTTTTCAAGACCGCCGCAATCGACCACTCTGCCACTCCTCTTAATGGTTTCTAATTCCTATTGAAAGGAACCTTGTCCTCTACATCGTAATTTTCAAAAAGGAACCCTAAGACCTCTCTGCCTTACTTCAGGTTTTTCTTTACCTTTCTTCCCGACTTTTCGGATGGCAAATGTACGCCTAATTCTATTATTTGACAACTACCCTTGCCGAAAAATTTAAATACCATTGGATGAACCTCCTCCTTTGGAAAAAGCTTGTGGCCCGCCACATGCAATAAATAGATATGCCTTCAGGGGTTTTTCGGCAAACCCATAGGTAGTAAAGACCTTGATAGTCAACTTTTATTGTAAAAAACAGGGGCAATCGATTAACATAATACACTTCATTACGGAATTGTGGGACTTGATTTACTTTGTTGTTGGACGTAAGGGACTTATAAGTACATTTGAACAGTTCAAAAAGGGAAATAAAGGTTGAAAATCATAAAGGTTAGGTTGGTTGATTTTTTTATCTAAAAGGGTAAATTTTTTAATATGGTTTAGTTGGGTTAGACTCCCCGAATGCGCAAAAGGCGCTTTTGGGGGGTCTTTTTCTTTTTTGATTCCTTCCAAAAAAAGCAGCTTGGCAATGCTGTGCTTTTGCAGGGTTTGCTAATTTTACCCTTTCAACTGTTTTGGCCGCCCATGTCCCTAAATAACTTGCTCTTTAAACCTGTAGACATTGCCCCTCTGGCCATCTTTAGAGTGGGTTTTGGTCTGCTACTGTTTCTGGAAGGGGTGGGGGCAGTGATGACTGGCTGGGTGCAAAGGGCATTTATAGACCCCGATTTCACCTTTTCCTTTATCCCCTTTTTCCCATGGCTACAACCACTTCCGGGACAGGGTATGGTCTATTATTATATCCTGATGGGTGTTCTGGGAGCCTTGGTAATGCTGGGCTGGCAGTACAGGGTGGCAATCACGGGCTACTTCCTAATGTGGACGCTGGCCTATTGGATGCAAAAAACGAACTACAACAACCACTATTACCTCTTGGTTTTATTGACCGGCCTGGCAACAATGCTGCCTGCCCATCGCTATTTTTCCATGGATGTGAGGAGGGGTTCGGTAGCAAAAGCCTATTATGTGCCAAACTGGACCAGAACGGTCTTTATGCTCCTGCTCTGGGTGGTGTATACCTATGCTGCCTTGGCCAAGGTCCAATCCGACTGGTTGGCGGCAAAGCCCATTGCGATTTGGTTTGGGGCTAAGGAAAACACCTTTCTGGTGGGGCCATTATTGGCAAAGGAGTGGTTTCAGTACCTGGTGGCCTATGGGGGGATCGTATTTGACGCATTGATCATTCCGGCCATTTGGTTCAGACCCACCCGGATATATGCGCTGGGAATAGCCTTGTTCTTTCACCTGTTCAATAGCCTGGTTTTTCAGATCGGGATATTTCCGTATCTGATGCTTTTTATGTCAGTTTTGTTCTTCCCGCCTTTAAGCGTCAGGAAGTTCTTTTTTGCCAGGGATATTGCTCCTGAACCGCCGGAAGCCTATTTCTATACCTCTTTCCAGAAAAAGGGAATTATGTTCTGCTGGTGTGTTTTCTTCTTGTTTATGCTCATACTCCCCATAAGGCATTGGGCATATACGGGAGACGTGAACTGGACGGAAGAGGGGCATAGGATGTCCTGGCGGATGATGTTGAGAAGCAAATATGGAACGGCAAGGTTTACCTTGGTGGATGGGGAGGGAAACCGTTCCTCCCATCTGCCAAGTATGGACCTAAGTGGAAAGCAGGCTCTTGTTTTGCCAACACGTCCGGATATGATTTGGCAATATGCACAATACCTGAAAACCGAGTATGCAGCAAAGGAGGTATATGCGGACGTAAAGGTAAGTCTCAACGGGAGGCCATTGCATCCTTTTATCGACCCGGGTGTGGACTTGGCCAATGAGCCATGGAGACCCTTCAAATCCCATCCTTGGATACTTCCAGCTCCAGAACCCTAAATAAATTCATGTAGATACATGAAAATGGATTTTTGTGGTGGGATTTTTTTCATAGTTTTACATACCCATTGCATACCAAACCTAAGCAAATGAAAAATATCGACCCCACCCAAACCTCAGCCTGGAAAAAACTGGAGCAACTTTCAAAAGAAGATATCCAAATAAAGGCACTTTTTGAAAAAGAAACCAATAGATTTGACAAGTACCACGTCCAGTTCAGGGACATCTTATTGGATTTTTCCAAAAATAGGATTACCAAAAAGGTTTGGCAACACTTACTTCAGTTAGCAGAGGAAACTTCCCTAAAAGAAGCCATTGGAAGCATGTTTTCGGGAAAACCCATCAATGGTACGGAAAACCGAGCAGTACTGCACACTGCTTTGCGAAATAAAAGTGGAGCCTCTGTCTATGTGGAAGGGAAGGATGTCATGACTGATGTCAACGAGGTCTTGGAAAAAATGAGGGTGTTTGCAGATAAAGTTTCCAAGGGGGTATGGAAGGGGTACACAGGCAAACCCATCCGCTCCTTGGTGAATATAGGAATAGGTGGTTCGGATTTGGGACCAGTTATGGTTACCGAGGCACTAAAACCTTACCAAAACCCGAACCTGGATGTGTATTTTGTTTCGAATGTGGACGGGACACATATTACCGAGGTGTTGAAAAAGGTAAATCCGGAGACCACCTTGTTTTTTATTGCTTCCAAGACGTTTACCACCCAGGAGACCATGACCAATGCGCATACGGCTAGGAACTGGTTTTTGGAAAATGCAAAGGACGAGGGGGAGGTTGCCAAGCACTTTGTGGCTCTTTCCACCAATTCCACTGCGGTGATGGAGTTTGGTATCGATATTGACAATATGTTCGAATTTTGGGACTGGGTAGGGGGGAGGTATTCCCTGTGGTCGGCCATTGGGCTTACCATTGCCTGTGCTCTGGGGTTTGATAATTTCATGAAACTGCTGGATGGAGCGCACGCCATGGACAGGCACTTCCAAGAGGCTCCCTTTGAAGAGAACCTACCCGTAATCCTGGCATTGATAGGCATCTGGAACACAAACTTCCTTGGTGCCACCACGGAAACCATACTACCCTATGACCAATATATGCACCGGTTCCCTGCTTATTTTCAGCAAGGAAATATGGAGAGCAACGGCAAGTGTGTAAATAGGAAGGGTAAAAGGGTGAAGTACAGCACCGGCCCTGTGATTTGGGGGGAACCCGGCACCAATGGGCAACACGCCTTTTATCAGTTGATCCATCAGGGCACACAGTTGGTCCCTTGCGATTTCATTGCTCCTGCTGTTTCCCATAATCCCGTGGGGGATCATCATTTGAAGCTTATGTCCAACTTCTTTGCCCAAACAGAGGCACTGATGAACGGCAAGACTCTGGAAGAAGTTAAGGCTGAAATGGAAAAAGAGGGTAAGTCTCCGGAGATCATTGAGAAGATAAGTCCCCATCGGGTATTTGAGGGAAACCGTCCCACCAATTCCATATTGGTAAAGAAAATCAACCCCTTCACCCTGGGCGCATTGATTGC
This sequence comes from Pleomorphovibrio marinus, assembly GCF_003347495.1. Classification (GTDB taxonomy): domain Bacteria; phylum Bacteroidota; class Bacteroidia; order Cytophagales; family Cyclobacteriaceae; genus Pleomorphovibrio; species Pleomorphovibrio marinus. The sequence goes on along the minus strand of NZ_QCXY01000003.1, from coordinate 407,148 downwards.
CATGTACGAACATAAAATATTTGTACAGGGGGCGATTTGGAATATCTATAGTTTTGACCAGTGGGGCGTGGAACTGGGGAAGGTTTTGGCAAAAAGCATACTTTCTGAACTCGAAAGTGAAAATGAGGTCACCTCCCATGATGCTTCTACCAATGGTCTGATCGGAGCTTTTAAGGCATTTAGAAAATAATCGGGCCTGTTCTCCACGGAATTTTTTTCAATCTGAAAAAGATTTTCAAATTTGCCGTATATTTGAAATAAGTTTAGCGGGTGTAGCTCAGTTGGTAGAGCGTCAGCTTCCCAAGCTGAAGGCCGTCGGTTCGAGACCGATCACCCGCTCTTTACAGTTGTTCCTGGTTTCCATCCCCTATTTTTGCTAAAAAACTATTTAATCTGCTTTTAATTCAGTTGTGATGCTAGGATTGTCGAAAAAGAGTGTTCTTTCTGGCCAATTACATTAAGAACCTTATGGCGATGAATTTTCGTCATTCTCCACTGTACCTTTTATCCTTTATGACCTATGAATCAAGCCTCTTATTTTCAGGAAAATCCTAACTTCAACTATTTTCAAAAATACCTACGCGAATTTGTATACGGAGGGGTCGATGGAGCCATAACTACTTTTGCGGTAGTTGCCGGGGCTGTAGGAGCTAATTTGGACAGCTCTATTATTCTCATTCTTGGATTTGCCAACTTGTTTGCGGATGGTTTTAGCATGTCCATAGGAGCCTACCTTTCTTCAAAGACCGACAAAGAAAACTACTTTAAATATAAAAACAAGGAATATTGGGAAGTGGAGCATACTCCCGAAAGTGAAAAAAAAGAAATCGAATCCATCTACAGGAAAAAGGGATTTGAGGGCACTTTACTTCAGCAGGTTGTAGAGGTAATCATCTCTGACAGGGAAAGATGGGTGGAACAAATGATGAAAGAAGAACTGAACATGGTACTGGATAAAAAAAACCCTCAACTGGTCGGTCTCGCTACCTTCCTATCCTTTATCGTGGTAGGGTTTATTCCCTTATTGATGTACGTTTACGATTACTTTAATCCAACCTCCTTGAATCTTTTTTGGATTGCAGGTGGGTTGACAGCAATTGCTTTTTTAGTTATTGGAGGGCTTAAAAGCCTGGTAAACCAGACCAATATCCTCAAGAGTATGCTTGAGTCCCTTGGACTGGGGTTAGCTGCTGCTTTGGTGGCCTATTATGTTGGCAGTTTTTTAGAAGCTGTGTTGTTGGGCAGTTAACTAAATAAAATCCACCAACCCCTCCAGTTTCATTCCCCTACTTCCCTTGATAAGGATTTGATAATCCTCCAACTTGGAATCCTGCAACCAATTTCTAAGGGAAAAGGGGTCGGGGAAATACAATGCGTGGGGCACGTTCTTCAAGGCTGCCTGGATGAGCTTTCCCGTAAGGCAAATTTTTTCAATTTTCATGGTTGCCAAAAGGGTTCCGATGTGGGCGTGCTCTTCTACGGCATGCTCTCCAAGCTCGAGCATATCACCCAAAATTACCATGTTGTTGCCTCTTTGCCTCAGTTGTCCAAAAGCCTTTAAGGCGGCTTCCATACTGCTGGGGTTGGCATTGTAGGCGTCCAAAAGAATCAGGTTACTACGCTTTTCCACCAACTGGGAGCGCATATTGGAAGGAAGGTATTGAATAATGGCCCTAGCTGCCGTTTCAGGTGCAACTCCAAAGAAGTTGCCAATGGCAATAGCTGCTGCGATATTGTCGAAATTATAAGCCCCTATCAACTGGGAGGTGAACTCCTTAGGCACACCCAGAATGCTAAAGATAACATTTGGATCAGCCCTTTCAAACCTTACCTCGCAGGAGCTTCCCTGTTCCGGAAATAGAACGGGATGTTTGAATCTTTTGATCATATTCGAAAATACTTCTTGACGGGTATTAATAAAAACCTGACCCCCGTTTTCCTTGAGGTATTGAAATAGCTCGGTTTTTGTTTTTAGGACCCCCTCTAGACCGCCCATGCCCTCCAGGTGCGCTTTGCCAATATTGGTAATAAACCCGTGGGTGGGCTTGGCGATCTCACAAAGTTCGGCTATGTCCCCCTGTTTATTGGCGCCCATCTCTATTATCGCAATCTCGGTCCCAGCAGGAATTGCCAGTAGGGTAAGGGGAACGCCAATGTGGTTATTTAGGTTTCCCCTGGTTGCTTTGGTCTTAAAGGTGGTGGAAAGAACGGCATGAATCAGTTCCTTAGAGGTGGTCTTGCCATTGCTTCCTGTAAGCCCTATTACCGGGATTTGCAGTTGATCCCTATGGTATTTTGCCAGTTCCTGCAGTGTCTTCAACCCGTCTTCCACGAGCACATACCTTTCATCCCCCTTTTCGAGAAAGTTGGCATCGTCGATTATCGCCAGTTTGGCACCTTTCTCCAAGGCCTTTTTGCCAAAAGTGTTTGCGTTGAAGTTGGGCCCTTTGAGCGCAAAAAAAAGGTTGCCTGCTTCTAGGTTCCTGGTATCGGTAGAAATACCGGATGAGGATAAGTAATGGTGATGAAGTTCTTTGATGTCCATTAAGTACTATTGTTGAAAAAAGTGTTAGAAACCTAAAATTTTCCTGCCACTAAGTACAGGAAAATACCCTGCAAATATAAACTTTATTCCCTGAACCTGGCAGTGCAGATGCATTTGCAATTTTTCTTTTTCGTATCGTGTATGCCAATCACAAAAGTATCGTTTAACTTTAAAACCAAAAACATGCGCTTTGCCTTTATTATTTTTCTTGTTTTCTGGTGGCAAGGGATTTTCGCTCAGCACGTATATAGGTATGATTCGGAGCTGCCAGTAATCCAGGGCGGGATACAGCTTTCCATGCCTTGGGTAGGAGGGATTAATGCCGCCCAAGTCCAAACCATGGACGTAACCGGGGATGGGGTGGAGGAGTTTGTGGTATGGGATATCAATGCCCGGCAGGTGAATGTGTTCACAGGTGAGCCGGGTAATTTTGTCCACCTGCCAAACAAGAGCCATTATTTCCCTTCTGACATCAGCGGTTTTATGGTATTGGCCGATTTTGACGGGGATGGGCGAAAGGACTTGTTCACAGGTAGTCCTTTCGGGATAAAGGCATACCGAAATATTACTGCAGCTGACCAATCCCACCCCGAATGGGTGGTGGCTCAAGATTTTTTGCGCTTGGAGAACGGAAGTAACGTTACCGCCAACAGCCTGGATATCCCTTTGCTGATGGATATAGACGGTGACGGGGATCTGGATATTTTGACGTTTAACTTTGCTACCGGGGATTACCTGGAATATTACCAGAACACCAGCATGGAAAGGAAAGGCGAAAGGGATATTGATGCCTTTGCCAGTGCGCAAATCAGGTGGGGGAGATTTGAATTTTGCGGCTGTGGCAATATCAGTTTTGGCCTTACCTGTGGAGGGCTTCCCATTGCCGCAGCCCCTAACCCAATCACACAATTAAGGATACAGCATGCGGGGGGGCATTCCATGCTGTATGCGGATTTGGATGGAGACGGGGTTAAGGATTTACTGATGGGACAGGACGAGTGCAACACCCTTTATTTCCTACCCAACAAAGGGTCGGATGAGCAACCTGTATTTGAGTCTTTTACGAATAGTCTGCCAGGAATAGGTCCTTTACCCCAATTCCCCATTTTCCATGCGGCTTATTTGGTAAGAGATCAATTAATCATCAGTTCCCATACATCAGAGCCTGCAGGAGTATTTGGGATTGATTTTGGCCAATCCGTTTATCAATATCCCTTTCCTGCGGAAGAGGCTCAGCTTACGGAAGGTTTTTTCCAATCGGACATGCTGGACTTTGGGGAGAATTCCCGTCCGTTTTTTGGTGGGAACACTATAAATGGAAACTTAATTATTGCCTCCAACCGCTTGGTGGAGGGAAGAGTAAGGGGACAAGCAAGCCTTTTCAGTTTGGAAGAAGGTGGTCTAATAGAGCAAGAGGAGGATTATTTGGGTTTATCGAAATTGTCACTTCGGGAACTGACCTATCAGCAATGGAGAAGCGCGGAAGGTCAGGAGTACCACATTGTTACTGGTGATATAGTGGAAAACAACATCCCAAGGAAAAGGGTGTTTTGGAGACCAGTAGAAGGGGTTGGGGAATACCAATCCAGTGCCATAGCAGGATTCGATCTTAGAGGTGTGGATCACCTGTATTTTTTCAGCCTTGGTGGAGCCGATTATTTACTGCTGGGTAGGCAAACGGGGGAGTTAGTATTGATGACAGTGGAGGTTCAAGGCGATAGTATGCAAACCGAAGTTCTGGAAAGGGACTTTTTGGGCTTTTCGGATAACCCTGTAAACAGGGGGTTAAGCATTTCTGTACATGCAGGGGAATCCCCAATCTTATATGCCGTGGATCAAAGGGGAATCATTAGAGTAGTGAGGGATTTCATGGAAAACCCTTCCAACGAAGCCCTACAATTGCAATTGGAGGAGGGATTGGCTACAACGACCACCCGTATGGGGAGAAATGCCTGGATTACCCCAGTGCCGGATGCATTTGGTGAAAGGGTGGATTTAATAGTGGGTACCCGAGCAGGTGGGGTAAATTACCTCAAGGATTTGGGATCCTCTGCCCTCCCTCCGGAAGGGGAACGGTTACGCATGAGGCTATTCCCCAATCCTACCAGAGATAGGGTGGTTGTTATCAGTAATTCCGATGCAATTGGAACCTTGGTTGGGATGAATGGCCAAATCATCCTGAAGGATATTGAAATCAGGGAAGGAGTGGAGCAGCATTTGCAATTGCTGGGCCTGGCTCCGGGTGTGTATGTGCTACAGCTTAGAAGTGAGGAAAAGGGGGCTGCTGCCAAAAGAATAATGCTCAGGCCCTAATTCCCCAGGGTAAAAGCGTCGGCATCCTTCCAAGCTGGGAATTTCGCCCTGTATTCTTGTAGTTCCCTGTAAGAGATGGTGGCCACCACATGTTTTTCCTGTTCCTCCGCATCCGCAAGCTTTCTGCCTTTGAAATCATATAAGGCGGAGTGGCCGGTATAGGCAATATTGTTGCCATCGGTACCGATTCGGTTTACTCCCAAGGAATAACAGAGGTTTTCTACCGCTCTGGCGGGTAGGAGTATATCCCAGGCCCTAGACCTAGGGGCTGGCCATGAGGCAATGTAGAAGCAAAGGTCATATTCCATTTCCCCCTTCTCATTGGCCTTGTTTCTGTTCCAAACGGGGAACCTCAAATCATAACAAACCTGGGGAAGTATGTTCCATCCTTTCCATTTGAAAATCTTCCGGTCTTTTCCCATATCGAAAAAATGGTCTTCCTTGGCCATTCGGAACAAATGGCGCTTGTCGTAGCTGAGGATTTCCCCGTCAGGCTGCGCCCAAATTAGGCGGTTATAATAATTCCCATTTTCGGATATGATGATACTTCCGGTGACCACGGCTTTGGTTTGAGAGGCCATTTGTTTTAGCCATTTGGTTCCAGTGAGATTCATGGGTTCTGCCATAGATACCACATCCATGGTAAAGCCGGTGGTGAACATTTCTGGAAGCACGATAATATCAACTTGCTGGTCAAGATTCCAAATTTTCTCTTCCAGCATGGCTAGATTAGCCCCTTTGTCATGCCAATATAAAGGGGTCTGCAAAAAGGCCAGCTTAAGATCTTGCATATTTGGGGGGATTAGGATTAGGGATAAACCATTCTGTAGTCCGTTTCCACTTTTCCTTTACTGATATCGATCAACTTGCTTTTGACCATTCTTTTTTTGAGCCCTTTCAGGTAGTCAATAAAAAGTATTCCTTCAAGGTGGTCATACTCGTGTTGGATCACCCTGGCAGTGAGTCCCGAAAACTCCTCTTCTTTTAGGTTCCAATCCTCGTCAAAATACTCCAGGGTGAGTTTTTCAGGCCTGGTGATTTCCGCCCTTACTTCCGGAATGCTCAGGCAGCCTTCCTCAAAACCGAAGGGGTTACCGTATTCGTCTAGAATTATAGGGTTGATAAAGGCCTTTCTGATTCCTTTCTCTTCCGAATCCTCATCCAGCATGTGGCTGCTGTCTATGACGAACAGCCGGATGCCCTTGTTGATTTGAGGAGCAGCAAGTCCTACCCCACTGGCATGCTCCATGGTTTGGAACATATCGGCGATCAGGTTTTTAATGTCTTCTCCTTCTTCGATTTCTTCCGCCTCTTTTTTTAGGATAGGGTTTCCGTATGCTACAATAGGATAGATCATGGTTGATTTAAATAAGTTTGTAAGATAATGGTAGCACTGATTTTATCCAGGTTCCCGGCCTTTTCTCTCCGGTCTTTCTTTTTGCTTCCCATTTCAATCATGGAGCGCATAGCCATCTTTGAGGTAAACCGCTCATCTACCAGTGTTATTTCCTTATCCGGAAATTTTCTGGAAAGGTTTTTTTTTAAGTCCAAAACAGGTTTGGTCATTTGGGTGGCTTGCCCATCCATGGCTTTTGGATATCCAATTACAATGGTATCCACGGATTCTTTTTTGAAATAGTCCAGCAGAAATTTATTCAATTGTGCCGTGGGGATGGTGGTTAAAGGATTGGCCAATATCCTTAACGGATCTGTAACCGCCAACCCTGTCCTTTTAGTTCCAAGATCTATGGCGAGGATCCTTGTCATTAGTTGGATTGTGCTTTGAGAATGATGGCCCTTTTTACTTCCTTCTCCAGTTCCACGGCTTTAGGAAAAAGTAAGTCGTTTTCAATCTTTGCGTGGATAACCAGTTCTTTTTCGAGTTTCTGAAGCTCCAGGTACAGGATGCGCATGGCCATAGGAGCCTCCGGAGGAAGGCTGTAATTACTGGTAAGCTTCCGAATGCCTTCCATTTCATCGTCATGTGCCTCATGTTCGGTTGCCAAAGCCATGATGGAGTTGACGCTGAAAATTTTCACTGCCTTCTGTAAAGAAACTTCCCCTTTCTCTATAGCTTGTAAAAATTGTATCCTTTCGAATAGCGTATTCTCCTCTTCGTGGATATGGTGGATAAAGTCGTCCACAAAAAGCGGGAACATCAGCCTCATGTCTTCCAAAAGACACTTATAGTCTCTGGGGGCATTTATTCCGGAAACCATGTTGGATAAAAATGGAAGTTCTTGCCTCACGAAAACCCGGTGCTTTTTTTTCAGGTATTCCACCAAAACCTCAATGGGGTGTAGAAAGAGTTCCTCCTGGCTGGGTTCCTTGGACATTGCCCAAGCTTCCAGTTCCTCCATTACCTGTTTAGGATTGATTTTGAATTTCCCACAAACATTTGCCAAGGTTTCCTGTTCGAAATTGAAGAAGCTAATACCAAAGTAATGCAAGACTGCTGCCATTACATGATTTTCCTCCACAAGGACGCCAATGGATTTTTGGAATATGTTTTGAGGGATAGACATCTATACAAAAGTAAAAGTTTTATATTTAAAAAAGCGTTAAAAGAAGCATCGAATTCAAAATAATTGCGTTTATTTAAACGAAACGCCTTTCAACAAGGTTTAATTGTATAAATGGATAATTTCCATTTAATTTATAAAACAAAGTATTTCTTACCGCATCATATAACTTAGAAAATAACGTGAGTCAGGAAAAAAACACTAGAGCCCAAATCAGACTTCCCATCATATTAGCTTTAGGGATCTCTGCGGGGATATGGATAGGAGCCACTTTTGCAGAGCCCAAAAACGACAGAAACGACCTAAAGTCCGCCATTTACAAGCTTCAGGAGATCATTACTTATATCAACCGGGACTATGTAGACAGTGTAAACACTAACGAGCTGGTGGAATATGGGATAGAGAAAATGTTGAATAAACTCGACCCTCATTCCAGTTACATCACCGCAAAAGATGCCAAATTGGCTAAATCTCAGTTGGAAGGTGAATTTGATGGCATAGGCATCGAATTTGGCATTCTCAGGGATACCATTTACGTGGTTTCTCCCTTGACGGGAGGGCCTTCGGAGAAGCTGGGCATATTACCTGGAGACCAAATTATTAAAGTAGATGGAGACTTAGTTGCTGGAAAAGGCGTCACCAACAGGGATGTTTTCGACTTGTTAAGGGGGCCTAAGGGTAGCACGGTAGAGGTAGGCATAAAAAGAAGGAACGAGGATGAATTGCTGGATTTCTCCATCACTAGGGATAAAATCCCACAATACAGTGTGAATGCCTCCTACATGATCAATGATGAAGTAGGATATATAAAAATCACCAGGTTTGCTGCCAATACCCATGATGAATTCAGAAAGGCACTGCAAAGCCTGAAAAATGAAGGAATGTCGAGACTGGTATTGGATTTACAGGGCAATCCAGGTGGCTATATGGGTGCTGCAATCAATATTGCCGATGAAATCCTCACTGACAACGCGCTAATCGTTTCTCAAGAAGGAAAGTTAAAAAGGTATAACCAAAAAGCTTACGCGGTAAGGCCTGGGGCTTTTGAGGATGGCTCAGTGATTGTGCTCATCAACGAGGGAAGTGCCTCAGCTTCTGAAATTGTGGCTGGTGCCCTGCAGGACAATGACCGTGGGTTGATTGTAGGAAGAAGGTCATTTGGCAAGGGCTTGGTTCAAATGCCCATAGATCTTTCCGACGGTGCCGAGTTAAGGCTTACCATAGCCCGCTATTTCACCCCTTCAGGGAGGTCCATCCAGAAACCATATGGAGACGAGGATGAGGATGAATATAGCCGCGACTACTTAAAGAGGCTAGAGCATGGGGAGTTTTTCAGTGCCGACAGCATCACCTTTGACGACAGCCTAAAGTATGAAACCGTGACAGGAAGGACCGTATATGGAGGTGGAGGAATTATGCCTGACTTCTTTGTGCCACTAGACACCAGCATGACCAGTACCTATGTCAACCGTTTATTCGGTTCGGAATCGTGGAGGGAGTTTATCCTGGATTACCTTGACAAAAACAAAAAGAAGTACGACAACATGAGTTTTGAGGATTATTACCACAATTACGAGGTTTCCGATAACATGTTGGACGAACTGATCAAAGTGGGAGAGAAAAACAAAGTGAAGTTTATAGAAAAGGATTTCAGCAAATCCAAAAAATATTTGAAAACGCTCATCAAAGCCCATATGGCAAGGAATCTGTATGATGACAATGCCTTCTACAAGGTTATCAACGACATCAATGAGATTTACCAGCAGGCTATCCAATTATTCGAGGAAGCGGAGCGGCTGGCTATGAGAATTTCGGAGGAACAGGAAGAATAGATATGCAGGGTTGCCTGCCAACAATGCCAAGGTGAAAAGCCTTGGCTTTTTTTGTGGCGGACTTTTCGAAAATAATTTGTTATTTAGTAAGATGAACGTAATTTAAATAAACCAAAATATCCCATTATGAAGTATCTACCAATTTGTATAACTTTCTTATTGCTTACCTTTTCCACTATGAGCGCTTACAGTCAAATCAAAATAGATCATATTGCCGTTTATGCCAAAAGCCTTAAGGAAAGCGGGGATTTCTACAAGAATATCCTCGAACTGGAAGAAATTGACGAACCCTTTAAGGACGGGCTGCACCTATGGTTGGACATGGGCAACAACACTTCCATGCACATCATAGAAAAAGAAGAGCCATGGACCAACCCTACTATAGACAAAACCAACCACCTATGCTTCAGTGTTGCTGATTTAGATGGGTTTATAGACAGGTTGAATGAAAATGGAATAGCCTATGAGGATTTTCCAGGAAATGTGGGGGAAATTAATATCCGGCCGGACGGGATAAGGCAGATTTATGTCAGGGATCCAACAGGGTACTGGTTGGAAATCAATGACGAATATTGATTCTCAGATTCTCAATACTAAAAAAGGGGCCAATTTTGGCCCCTTTGTGGTTTTTATATTTCTTCGTCCTCCCCATTTCCACTACCGGTTTCTCCATCGGTGTGGTGGTTTTCCCTTTTTGGAGGTCCATCTCCTTGCTGGGCCCTATAGGGCACGAAACCTTCTCTTTTAAACCTATATGCTTCTGTCCTCTGGCTAGGCATGTTGTTTGCGAGGTCAAGCATGCCGAAACCCTTGTGAGTAAAGGCACCAAGTCCGCATTTAAACACAAAATCCTGAACCTCTGCAGCGGCATAAAGGGTAAATGGCAGGGTATAACCCCTGACCTCATACTTCACATCCATGTCGTAAACCGAATAGATTCTCGCAAACTTTTTTTGCTGCTCTCGGAGTTTGTTAACATAGTTCATGTCAGGAACAACCTGAAACTTGTAGAAGGATTCCATCTGTTCCTGGTTATACCATCCTGACTTTTCCATACGGGTGAGGGTGGATTCATAGAGCAGGTCCGAAAACTCGTCCGTGTCTGGGTTGATAAAACGCTTACCAGATTCGTCATCGAAGGTTGGGGTAAGCAATACGAGGGGGGAAATACAAACAAACTTGTTTGAAGTTTCCAACTCGGGCTCTGTTTCCTTTTCCGTGTACTCCGGGCCAAGGATAAGGTTTCCTAACTCAATTTTTGGGGTCTTGAATACTTGTTCCAACAGGTAATCCATGAAGTCTTGGTCGGGTGCAGACAACACCAGAGTAACAAGGCTGGAATAGTAATGCAAGCCACTTCTGCTAACTTTGGTCTGTCCTTTTAAACCAGAGAAGTTGAAGTAATTGTAGTTAAAAAACTCTTCTCGTCCGCCCTTAACAATCAAGCCTTTTAGAAATTGGGCAAGAATGTACTGGTGGTGAAAGGGTAAATAAGCACCTTTGTTTTTCAGGGAAAATATTAATCTAATTCTCACGACTTTAAAAATGAAAAGTTAAACAATCTTTAAGTTAATTTTTATTTTTCAATAAACTACTCTTGGGTGATTAAGTTGAGACAAACATAACAATAATATTTTATTTTTTTTAGACATTGAAGCGAAAATGCATAATATCCCCGTCTTGAACTACATATTCTTTACCTTCAACGGCAATTTTTCCATTTTCTCTGCATGCTGATTCGCTTTTGTGCCTTTCATAGTCGGGTAGTTTGATCACTTCGGCTTTAATAAAGCCTTTTTCAAAATCACTATGTATCACCCCGGCGGCAGCAGGAGCTTTCCACCCCTTCTTGATTGTCCATGCCCGGACTTCTTTCTCCCCGGCCGTGAAATAGGTGATAAGGTTGAGTAGTTTGTATGCTCCCGAAATCAAGCGGTTCAATCCGCTTTCTTCCAGACCGTATTCCGAAAGGAACAGCTGTTTCTCCTCTTCCTCCTCCAATTCGGCGATTTGTGACTCCAAAGCAGCACATAAAACGATCACTTCTGCATTTTCGTTTCCTACTTCTTCTTTCAGTCGCTCTACGTGTTGGTTGCCGGTAAGAATGTCTTTTTCGTTCACGTTGGCTACGTAGAGTACTGGCTTGATGGTGAGCATGTGCAGGTCTTCCACAGCTTCTAGGTCTTCATCTTCTGCAGGGATCGCCCTTGCATTTTTACCTCCTTCAAGCCCCTCCTTGAATTTAGAGAGGGAGGCCATGATCTTTTTTGCCTTGGCATCGCCGGATTTGGCTATTTTCTCGTGCTTGGCTATCTTTTTATTTACGGATTCCAGGTCTTTAAGTTGTAATTCCGTATCAATTACTTCCTTGTCGAAAAGCGGATCCACACCTCCTGCCACATGCACAATGTTTTCGTCCTCAAAACAGCGGATCACATGGATGATCGCATCCACCTCCCGTATATTGGCTAGAAACTTATTGCCGAGGCCCTCTCCCTTGCTGGCACCTTTGACCAATCCTGCAATGTCCACAAATTCAATAACGGTTGGCAGTACCCTTTGTGGGGTCACTAACTTTTCGAGTGTATGAAGACGGCTATCAGGCACGGTCACCACTCCCACATTGGGTTCAATGGTGCAGAAAGGGAAATTGGCAGCTTCTGCCTTTGCACTGGATAAAGCGTTGAATAAGGTTGATTTTCCTACGTTGGGTAGCCCAACGATCCCACATTGTAATCCCATGAATTGTATTAGTTCTAATCTATTTTGAAAATCCTGTATTCCCGGTATCCCTTGTAAAACTCCTTAAAGGATACCCTGAAAATGGTGTAAACGGGAATGGCGAATATCATTCCCAATACCCCGGCAATTTTTGCACCTGCAAAGATAACAACAAATATTTCAAGTGGGTGTGCTTTTACCGATTTTGAAAATATGAAAGGCTGCAAAAAAATGTTGTCACATAGCTGTACTATGGCAAACACAGTGAAGATTTTGGCGAAAAACAGGTAGATTTCTGTGGATTCCGAGAAGTTGCCTGTGGACAACCCCACCAATATTCCAAATGTAGCCCCCAAAATCGGGCCTGCGTAGGGAATTAGGTTGGCCACTGCAGCAAACACCGCGATACTCATGGCATACTCTATATCCGCAATCAACAAGCCCAAAGTGGCTATGGAGAAAATGGAGGACATCTGTATGAGCAAACCGATTAGGTAATTGGATAGCAGGTGCTCTACTTTATGAAAGGTGGAAATGGATAGTTCAAAATAGGCATTGGGCACAAAATTGATGATATTCCTGCGAATCATCCCGTTTTCCAACAGAAGGAAAAAGGTGATAAAGGCCACAGCCAACAAGGCTATCAACAGAGTGCTGGTAGTGGATATGAAACTGTTTATAAACCCCTGGATATCCAAGTCCGAAAAACTGGCCAGTAAATTTTCCCTAATCCTCGCAATGAGGTAGCCGGGCTCGTTGTCTATGAGGTTAAACCGAATCAAGAGGTTTTCCACATACCCTACAGGTTTTTGGATTTGGGCATAGAGGTAATCCAGGTTTAACTCCCTGAGCAACTCCAACTGAGTCCTGAATAGAGGGATGAAAAGCAATACCAGCAAGCTAAGCACCCCAACCACACAGCCGAAGGAAATCAAGATTGCCAGTGCCCTCGGAAAAGGCTGACCCATGATATAGAGGCTATTCACACGGTTGGTTAGTGGCCGTAATACAGCAGCCAACACCAAGGAAAACACAAAATATAGGCTGATGTTGGAAAAATACCATCCTAGAACGATTACAAAAAGTAAGATCAGAATGGCTTTGACAAATACCCTGTTCATGCTATCAAAAATAGGTAATTTAACCCTGATGGCGAAACGTTTACTATGCAAATAGACATAAATAGAAACGATACCCAAAACATAGGGTATCGTTTCTCAATGCTTATACGCTTCAGGTTTGGAATGTGAAAGGTATCAATCCCACTTCAGGTCGTCACCATATTTGTTGTTATTGCTGTTGCTGTTGCTATTATGGTTGTTCGACTCCGTCTCCACGTCAAACTGGGAGAAATCAAAATCAGCCATCAAATCATTCTTGACATGATCTACTACTTCCTGAAGGGCATCAATGAATTTGGCAAAATCTTCCTTGTACAGGAAAATCTTATGTTTTTCATAAAAAAAGTTGTCATCCCTTATCTTTCTTTTGCTCTCTGTAATAGTAAGGTAGTAGTCCTTGGAACGAGTTGACTTAACGTCAAAAAAATAAGTCCTCTTGCCTGCTTTTACCTTCCTAGAGAAAATCTCATCTCTGTCGTAATCTTTATTATCTTCCACTGTCAAAGCTTTTTAGGTTGATCAAAAATCTTTATTGCGGCAAGTTAAACCATTTCGAGCCTTATTATCAAGTTAAAGCCGATTTTTTTTTAAAAAATTTGGGATATTCAACATAATACAAAATAGAAAACACAGATTTTTATATTTGTAAATCCCCGTTTTCTATCTAATCATTTTATTCACCATGCATATATTCTTTCTTTGCCATTAATTCCTCCTCTGATTCTTCGTGGTCAGGGTCATCTACACAACAATCCACTGGACATACCGCTGCACACTGGGGCTCTTCATGAAAACCAGTACACTCAGTACATTTTTGAGTTACTATATAATAGAATTCATCCGAAACCGGTTCCTGGGGTTCATTGGCATCAATCACGGTGCCGTCTTCCAGCTTAACCTCCTTAAGGTTGGTTCCACCTGCCCAAGTCCACTCTAAGCCACCTTCGTAAATCGCGGTATTCGGACATTCGGGTTCGCATGCACCACAGTTGATGCATTCATCTGTTATCATTATCGCCATTGAATTCTTCCTTTAGTGTGTCACTTTACTAGTGTGGTACAAAACTACTAACCTATATACAAATCCACAAACAAATTTGTTTCCTCAAGCAAAAAAAATATCCATACACTATTTGTTGTGCTAACTATTTGCCTGAATCCACCTTAAAGCTTCATTGCTGCTATTCTGGTCTTAAGGGATGTTTTGGTATATTTGCCCATCCGTTTTCAAACCCTACTTAAAATCGAGCCCGATGAACAAAACCTCATCCAGAGGGATACCCCAAATAGCTATCGGGGCTATCTGGGAGCGAAATTCACTTGAGTCGAATTCCCGGTATCCCGATTATTACCGGTACAGGACAGGCTTTATTGCCTCTTAAAAGCAAATAATTAACCTATGAACAAAATTGATAAATCCCATACCATTGCCGCACTTGACCACTTAGGGACTTTTCTCAAGGACCTTGGGGAGGAGGAGTTTACGCATTTAGCTGCAAAAGTAGTGAACAACAACCCATGGTTTACCCCTGGGCAAACCAAAGTGGCTTTGGAAGGCCTAGGGAGGTTTTTGGAGGCAAAAGCCTTGGAAGCTTGGCTTGGGGATTATGATATTTCCAAACCCCCGTTGCCAAAACGTGTAGGTTTGGTAATGGCTGGGAATGTACCCGCCGTAGGCTTTCATGATTTAATGTGCGTACTCCTGGCAGGGCACAAGGCACATATTAAACTTAGCTCTACAGATCAGGTAATTATTCCCTGGCTGGTGGAGGAATTGGTTGGCTTTTACCCACTACTCCAGGATCAAATTGTGTTTGCAGAGCAGTTGAAAGGACTGGATGCCTATATCGCAACGGGAAGTGACAATACAGCTAGGTATTTTGAATATTATTTTGGAAAGTACCCGCATATCATCCGGAAAAACCGAACTTCCGTAGGCATACTTACAGGGGATGAGGATACGAATGCACTAAAGGCCTTGGGTAGGGACATTTTCCAATATTTTGGACTGGGCTGTAGAAATGTATCTAAGCTGTACATAAATGACCCCGGACAACTAGTCACCCTTCTGGACGCTCTGGAAGAAAACAAAGCGGTAGCCGACCACCATAAATTCATCAATAATTATGATTACAATAAATCCATTTATTTGGTGAACAAGGAACCGCATTTGGATAATGGCTTTCTACTTGTAAAAGAAAGTAAAGCCTTAGTTTCACCCATTGCGGTATTGTATTATGAAACTTATGATGACACAGTGGGTTTACGTGCTTCATTGGCAGGGGTAGGGGATAAAATTCAATGTATTGTATCTGACGGGGGATGGTACCCGGAAAGTTTACCCTTGGGGCAGGCCCAATTTCCAAGAATTCAGGATTATGCCGACCATGTGGATACGCTCGCTTTCCTGCTGAAACTTTAGGTTTCCCAAGGCCGTATGGCACTTTTTAAACTCTTTATAAATAAGTGGCAAATATAAGCTGAGAAAGCTTTATATGCGTGGATTTTATATCTTTGCGGTTTAATGGAATTTTCAATTATTCAATCTTTAATGCATTTTCGATGATTTTCGACTTAGATATGATCAAGGCGGTATACGCCAAATTCCCTGAGCGCATAGCTGCTGCAAAAAAGGTGGTGGGAAAACCGCTTACCCTAACTGAAAAAATATTATATGCCCATTTGGCGGATGAAAACCTGAAAAATGCCCATAAAAGGGGTGTTTCTTATGTGGACTTCAAGCCAGACCGGGTGGCAATGCAGGACGCAACTGCCCAAATGGCCTTGTTGCAGTTTATGCAGGCGGGAAGGTCGAAAGTAGCTGTTCCCTCGACGGTGCATTGTGATCACCTAATTCAAGCTGAGGTAGGAGCGACTTCTGATTTGGAAAGAGCCAAGGACAAGAACAGGGAAGTTTACGATTTCCTGTCTTCAGTATCCAATAAATACGGGCTTGGCTTTTGGAAGCCTGGTGCTGGTATCATACATCAGGTAGTGTTGGAAAACTATGCTTTCCCCGGGGGAATGATGATAGGCACAGACTCACACACCCCAAATGCCGGGGGCTTAGGCATGGTTGCCATTGGTGTGGGAGGGGCGGATGCCTGCGATGTAATGGCTGGCCTGCCCTGGGAACTCAAATTCCCGAAACTTATAGGCGTTAAATTGACTGGGAAACTTTCTGGATGGACTGCCGCAAAGGATGTGATCCTCAAAGTGGCTGGTATCCTCACCGTAAAAGGTGGTACAGGGCATATTGTAGAGTACTTTGGAGAAGGAGCCGAGTCATTGTCCGCTACCGGTAAAGGAACCATATGTAATATGGGTGCTGAGATAGGCGCCACTACCTCAATATTTGGATACGACAATAAATCCGAGGCCTATTTGGCAGGCACCGGAAGGGCAGAAGTGGCCGAATTGGCCAATGGGATAAAAGAACATCTTACCGGTGATGCAGAGGTATATGCAAACCCCGAGCAGTATTTTGATCAGGTAATTGAGATTAACCTGTCGGAACTGGAGCCCCATGTAAACGGGCCTTTTACCCCCGATTTAGCATGGCCATTGTCGAAATTTGGCAATGCTGTAAAAGAAAACGGATGGCCAGTCAAACTGGAAGTGGGTCTTATCGGCAGTTGTACCAATTCTTCTTATGAGGATATTTCCAGGGCGGCATCACTTGCCCAACAGGCAGTGGACAAAAAGCTTAAAGCAAAGTCTGAATTCACCATTACCCCTGGTTCAGAGCAGGTCAGGTTTACCGTGGATAGAGATGGGTTTTTGGATATTTTCGAAAACATGGGTGGAGTGGTACTCGCAAATGCCTGTGGCCCCTGCATAGGACAATGGGCAAGGCACGGCGCAGAAAAGCAGGAAAAAAACTCCATTATAACTTCATTTAACAGGAACTTTGCCAAAAGGGCTGATGGCAACCCAAATACCCACTCTTTCGTGGCTTCACCAGAGGTGGTAACTGCCATGGCCATTGCAGGTGACCTTACTTTCAACCCCATGACAGACTCTTTGGTCAATGAAGAAGGCAAAGAGGTAAAATTGGATGAGCCTAAGGGATTGGAATTGCCAACAAAAGGGTTTGCTGTAGAAGATGCAGGTTACCAGGCTCCAGCCGAAGATGGGTCAGAGGTGGAGGTACTTGTGGATCCAAAGTCAGAAAGGCTACAACTGTTGGAGCCATTCCTTCCTTGGGAGGGAACCGACATTAAGGGCATGAAATTATTGATCAAGGCAAAAGGAAAGTGCACTACCGACCATATATCCATGGCAGGTCCCTGGCTAAGGTATAGAGGGCACCTGGACAATATCTCCAATAACCTCCTTATTGGGGCAGTAAATTACTTCAATGAGGAAACCAACAAGGTGAAAAACCAACTGAATGGGGAATATGGAGAAGTGCCAGCCGTGCAAAGACAATACAAGTTGCATAATACGGGAACTGTGGTAGTGGGAGACGAAAATTATGGAGAAGGGTCTTCTAGGGAACATGCCGCCATGGAGCCCAGGTTTTTGGGGGTAAGGGCGATTTTGGTAAAGTCATTTGCCAGGATTCACGAAACCAACCTGAAAAAGCAAGGCATGCTTGCATTGACCTTTGCAAATCCGGAAGATTATGACCTTGTTCAGGAGGATGACTCCATCGATATCATTGGCCTCAACGAGTTTGCTCCTGGCAAGCCGCTGAGCGTGGTGCTTCACCACTCTGATGGTTCCAAGGACGAAATAGAGGTAAATCATACTTACAATGAAGGGCAGATAGGATGGTTCAAGGCTGGCTCAGCACTTAACCTGGTAAAAGACCACGCTATTTAAGTAAAGTAAAAATTTGGATAAGTATGAAAAAGCCCGAGAGCGACAGCAATCGGGCTTTTTTGGTAATTACGCAAAATCTAATCGCATGCAGTTGCCTTTTTCCCTTTTGGGCATTTCAGCCTTACTTTCTTTTGGATTGATAGCCTCTTTATTGGTTATCCACATGTCCTTTCCTACTGTAAATTTCGATATCAGGAAGTGAGTTTAAGTCTAATTTCGGTTAGCTTCATGGTTTTTCACAATCCCAATACCCCTTCAGCCTTAACTAATGGTAAGAGCTATATCGATCAGTGTTCGATTGATACTACCAAAAGGCCAATTTCCCCTTTACACATTGTCTGGTTCCCGGAGTTTCCAGGGCTCAGGGTATGGGGGTTTTAGTATTTTAGTGGCCTCAAAGTCCTCGACGACGACTCTCTTTTTGGGATCTTACACCATTGGTAGTTCCATTGCCATGGAAATATTCTCCAAAATGAAACTTGCTTTGAAAATTTTCCCCTCCACTGGTACGGATCTTCCCTCTTCCATACGGCTAGGATAAAGTCCAATATGTGACGTAGGATTGCAGGAGCCGCATTCAGCTCAAGGCTGTCCTCTGTAAGGTCTTCCGGATACTTTACCTTTTCCTATTAGACCTCTCTATGTATCGGTTCTCCTTCCCCCTGGGGGATAAAGTCATACCGCATGGGAGATTTTTCCCAACAATCCCGAACCCACAAATTTCTCTTTAACCTCAATCCAATGTGGAGTACTTTAGTGTTGGGTTCCTACCTGCACTATATTTTAGTATTTGCGTGCGGAGGCCACCATGGCCTCACCCTCCTTTACTTCCAAGCTGATTGGCTTTTGTACATATACATATGGCCCCCTGCCTTAAGGTCATCTAAAGTGAATAAGGCATACCGGAACCTGGCTCCTGAATTCACCCACCTGCCCGAAGCCGCTTTCATAGGATAATCATGTTGCCCATCATTGTGAACTCTTCCTCCAGGGCGGTCGGTTCACGCTCATCGATGGTGTCCTGAAAAGGATAATAATAGGAAGATCTTACCAGTTTGGCCATGGGGAAAAATAGGATTTACTTACCTGAATTTATCAAAAACTTCTTAAGGGCGACTTAGGCAATTAAAAGTTGTCCAATTTATTTGTCCTGCTTGAGATTACAGGGAGTCAACCTCTGTGGAGGGTCAAAATTATTTATTTTGTAAAACCTGTTTAATTTGTAAATTTAATAAAAATAGTATAATTTAAATAATTTTCATATCAATAAATTTGTATTATATATACTTAAATTAAAGACCTGTGTCATGAAAAAAATGATGAAGAAGAATATGAGTTCAAAGAGGAATGAGACTAATGAAAATCCTGATCAAAAGGAAAAGAAGGGCGCCAAAGACAAGAAAAAGGGAATCCTTTCAAAAATGAATGGTGCCTCTACAGATAAAATCGAGCCTGCCTGGACGGCAGTCAGGCATGAGGAGAACCTCACACGGGGGGACGATTAAGATTGCGAGATTCTCCCGAAATAAATTCGGGACAGGCTCCCGAAACGAGTTCCCCGAATCGAGTTCGGGGCAGGCAGGGGCAGGCTACCTGCCTAGATGGCAGTCAGGTGTGACCGCTGAAAAGAAGCAGGCTAAAAGCTGATCATAAGGAGATAACTATCGGTTTTCCATGGCGGATTTTATTTTACTATCTTAGTGGGGCCTAGCAATCAAATCATTAAATTGGATGATACACAATTTGCCCATATACATTTCAGTCGCTTTTGGGCTAACAGTAATGGCCACTTTTATTTTTTTCATATGTTTATAATTTCTTTTCAGCGGTCATATAGCCTGCCCCGGACTCGCTTCGGGGGAATCTCGCAACGATAATCATCCCAGTGTGTGACGTGCTCGTCATGCTCGATTTCATCTGTTTATAATTGTTTTTCAGTGGTCAGATGGAATGCCCAGGTTAATCATTCCCCTGTGTGAGAATTCTTTCTCATGGGCATTTCATGTGTTTATATTTTCTTTTCAAAGGCCACATAGCCTGCCCCGGACTCGCTTCGGGGGAATCTCGCCATGATAATCATCCCTACGTGAGTCGCTTGCGTCATGCCCTGACTGCCGTCAGGACAGGCTCGATTTCAAAAATACTCAACATCAAAAAAAACCCGTCAAAGTTCATCCCAGGTTGCAATCGGACTGACAATTTGGTTGGTTTTTCAGGCGGTTTTGACACTTGAAGATGTATTCATCTTGCTCATGACTTCCCTTCCCCCAAAAATTTGCATTTGACCAACCTAACATTGCAATTTTGTGTTTTCCGTTTAGTTGGTTGCCTACGTTTGTAGTCCCGGTTGTTTTGTTTGGACATCTGACTTCAATAAGAAAACTACTTACCTAAAACTTAAAATGGCTAAAGGAAGGGAGAAATTCACACATTCCGGCCGGCAGGAAAGGGCAGGAGTGAGACTTTCCTACTAAATTTGCGCGCATTATCACTAAAATAGCAACCCTAATAAAAGATAAACGGAGCATTATAATTATTAACTTGAGAAAGTCGAAATAAAATAGATTTCTTAGAGATAAGATCAACAGATTCAATGGGAATGTCAAAACCCGCCATAAATTTCCTTATGGGATTCTTCACGCCATGAACCTAGTAAAAATCCCTGCATCGGCCATTGAATTTAACAGAAAGGATGGAGTAGCCTTTAGACCCTTTTATTATTGATATTGATGCCTAAATTTCTATTCAACAGCCTAGACAAAATTTAAGTCGGATAAAGCTTCCACCTAAAAGAACTGTACGACCTAATCTTTCAGCTTTTTAACACGCTGGTTGAGTTCAAAATCTCACCTATTGCACTTTAAATTTATTGATGCTTTATTATTTACCCCTATGTGTTGGTGGGAAGATCTTGAGCAACACCAAAATGTTCTGGTGTAGGTGTTTCCATCTCAGTAAATAAGAATATGAAAGTTCTTTCAACTACAGCATCTGCTTCCTGATCTGCATTTTTGTATGGATTAATTTTATATTATTGTAGTTAAGTTCACCAAAATAACCATGTCATGAAATTTTATGGTATCACGTTTGCGTCTCTGATCATTGTACTATTTTTAATCCTATCGGCTGGTACTGCTTTGGATGAAACTATAAATGTGACATTTGAAGGAGTGGATTCTCAACATAAATGGGCGTTGAGTGACCTGAACCCCGAACTTCCATCCGACTGGTCCTCTCACGGATACCTCACCTTCGATATGGAGACCTCGACTACCCAGAAGTTCGATCTCCAGCTATTCGATGCCAATGGGATGCGCCGACTAGAGATATGGCCTGTGCAGGGTGCCAGGATGCGTGCATCCATACCCCTTATTCATTTTCAGGAAAGGAATACAAAGGGGCTTGACATGGCCTCGATTGGTAAGGTTCCCCGGCCGGGCTACTGGATACATTTCTCTGGTGAGGTGGGTACTATTACACAGGTAGATTCCATTGGAGTGATGATGCGGCAACCCATTGGTACCCAGACTATGGAAATTAGCAATGTAAGGCTTACCATGGCTGCCGAAGACACTATATTCACTCAGGAGCCTCTGGTTGATGAATTTGGGCAGTGGATCCCTGCCGACTGGCCGGGCAAGGCACGGACCCTGGAAGAACTGACTTCTGCCTGGAGAGAAGAAGAAGCATCATTGGTAAACAATGAGTTCAATGTTTCAACATATGGGGGGTTTCTGGACGCAAAGACAACTGCGACCGGATTTTTCAGGGTAGAGAAGATTGACGACACATGGTGGTTTGTGGATCCGGAAGGCTACCTTTTCTTCTCAGCCGGGGTTACCTGCATGAGAAATAGGTGTGATTTGGCACGCGTGGAGGGTCGTGAATATATCTATAAGGAATTGCCATCAGGTGAAATAATGGCCACGGCATGGAAGGCCGGCACAGGTGCCACTTCTACCCAAGACAACCCTTCGTTTTATACTTGGAACCTGCACCGGCGTTTTGGTGCTGACTGGTTCGAAAAATGGATTGATCACACTATGCTCCGAATGGAAAGCTGGGGACTGAACACCATAGCCAACTGGTCGGACGCCGCACTGGCCCGCAGCAGCAGGATGCCTTATGTAGAGAACATAAGCGGATGGGGGATAGGTCCCAATACTATGGGTTTACCAGATGTATATGTCGCCGATTATGAGGCCAAGGTCGATTCTGCCGCGGCAAGACAATGTGCCCCACTGAAGGATGATCCTTATCTGCTTGGTTATTTTATTGGCAATGAGCAGCCATGGCCTAACAGGGAACAGGAACTTGCCAGAGTTATCCTAGAGGGTGAGGATATTCCGATGAAGACTGCGCTTGAACAATACCTTGCAGAGGGCGATACTCCTGAACGCCGTAAAGCCTTTATCTACGAGACCTATACGAAATTTCTGGATATTGTAAATTCGGCCATAAAAAGGCATGACCCCAATCATCTTAACCTGGGAATCCGTTACGGCGGTATGGTACCTGAGGAAATTGCCAAGGCATCCAAGGGGTTTGATGTGTTCAGCATCAATGTCTATGGCTATGATGCCAACGAGAAGGTAAAGCATGCATATGACTTAACCGGGCTCCCGGTAATTATAGGAGAGTATCATTTTGGTACGGCAGCCCGGGGACTTTCACCGTGGCTAGCCCAAGTCAGCAGCTTGGAAGAGCGTGGAGTCGGTTACCGCTATTATGTGGAAAATGCCGCTGCTCATCCTGCGCTGATCGGCACACACTGGTTCCAGTGGATAGATCAGCCAGCCACCGGCCGTGGGGATGGGGAAAACGGGCTAATAGGATTCCTGGATGTGACCGACCTTCCTTATTCCGATCTGGTGGAGGCCGCCAAGGAGACCCACAAAAGACTCTACGACGTCCATTCAGGCAGTATTCCGCCAGTAAGCAGGCAGGCGGAGAGGCAGTAACATGTCATTGATTTCTGGGCGGCACGACGGCATATCCGGACAATCCAATGTTATGTAATTCGAAATGAGATGACATAGACAACGATAGAATATAAAAAGCAATCAACATGGGAAAATTGAGAATCGTATCTTGACCAACTTTCAATGTTGAAAACAGATCTGGCTATAGTGGTGGGGGGTTGAACAGAAGAGGACTCGGTACTTTTGTCCAAATTTTGGATGACAGCTACATACGCATATTGAGGTTGTTAGAATGAAGGATAAAGATAAGCCTGTAGTCATAGAACAAACGTTTGAAGTTTCAATAGACCGACTATGGAAAGCCCTTACAGAGTTGAAACAAATGAGACTATGGTTTTTTGAAAACATCGAAGCATTTGAACCGAATGTAGGATTTGAGACAAGGTTTATTGTGGAAAACGAGAGCAGAGTATTTCCACACCTTTGGCGAATAACTGAGGTAGAACCCGGCAAAAGAATTACCTACAATTGGAAATATGAAGGATATGCCGGAAATTCCTTTGTTACTTTCGAGTTATCAGGTGGGGATGATTGCTCTAAATTAACGTTAACGCATCAAATTACAGAAAGCTTTCCTCAGGACATTCCAGAATTCCGCAGAGAAAGTTGTGAAGAGGGGTGGAAATGGTTTATAAAACAGCGTTTAAAGGATTATTTGGCGGCGAATAATAGTTAATACTCCTACTGAAGCATGGATAGACTAAGAAACCATCCCTAACATTCCGCCGAATGAATAAAAAACTGATAGGAGAACTAAGATTGGCACTGCAAGAAAGTTCCGACAGGAAACTACGCGAAGATTGTGCAAAAATGACGACCCAACTGAACATCGTAAAGTAATAATAAGGACTATGTTGTTTAAGAAAGCACATCTTCAAGGAATTAAATCGGGAAGTATCAGTCTGGCTTTTCGGAAATGGAAGAAAGCATCCATTAAAAAAGGAACTTTGTTGAAAACATCATTAGGTTTGGTTGAAATTGTGGACATAACAACCATAGAGGAAAAAGAACTATCGCGTGATGATGCCATGAAAGCTGGTTTTGAAAGCAAGGAGCCACTGTTGAAATCCTTAGGCCCAAACCATGTGGGAATTATATTTAAGATACAAGTCCGTTATCATTCGGCAGATCCCCGCATTGAGTTGAGAGAGCAAACCCTAACCGACGAAAAGTTGGTAGAGTTAAAGGAAAAGTTGGCACGTTTGGACAAGTACAGTAGAAGGGGAAATTGGACAGGAAAAATTTTACATGCGATTAATGACAATCCCCACGTGCACGCCATTGGTATAGCCAGGCTAACAGGTTTTGAAAAAGAATGGCTGAAACCCAGCATCCGAAAGCTGAAAAATTTAGGATTGACCATAAGCCATGATGTAGGTTACGAACTTTCACCATTAGGAAGGGAGTTTGTCGAGACACTGTTAAACGAAAAGTAGTCCTTCTCTTTATTGCAACTGTATGGTGTTTGACAGCACCATATGTACGAAACAGTAAAGGCAGATTTTCTTAATACCGGATCAGGCATCCGTAAAAGTGTCTGAGGCTAAATCCAAATTGACCTCGACTATACTTGAAAATCTATCTCTAATCCATAATCTTATATAATGAAACTACATTCAACCAACTATTTTGATACGTTTATCGAAGTCGCGGAAGACACAAAGGCGAGCTGTGGGACCCAACCACCCTCAAAAGGCAAAAAAACAGTTGCTGAAATGCAATACGAGTTGATGGTTAGTAACCCCTATACCTACACTTCAGACGACATTTTTTTCCAGGTATTCGCCGAAAGAAATGACCTGACCGAGGCAGAACACAAACAAGCCAGAGAGCAATTTTTCTCCAAAGGACAACCTTGCTTCCGTGCTTCGCCTTTAACAAAGACATACGGTTTTGGCGTTCATAGCAACAGTGAAGGCAAAGTCGCCATTTATGGAATGGAAACAACTGAATACCAGCATTTTTTGGGGGATAAGAATACTAGGAAAATAAAGGCAATGAAATCAAGCAAATGACATGTTATCGGAAATATCGGTTTTTAAAGTGAAAAAAATAGTTTTAATCGCATTGGCACTGGTAGTTGCCTTATCTTGTAATAAGGAAGATGACGACGATTTTATTAAACAAGAAAATGGGGATATTTGGCTTAGTGGTGGTTTGGCGAACTGCGCCGCACAAATACGTCTTGGCAATGGAAGTATATTGATTGTGGATATAGATGATATACTACCTTTTGTTTCAGGTGATAGAGTAAGTGTAAAGTATAAAGAAGTGGGCCTAAATGAGTTCTGCCCTCCGAACATTGACTGTGAGATTACCGAAATTAAAAAACTCGAATAAAAATTAATCTGTTGACAGGTAAATAGGTGATGTAATAACGCTAACGATATAGAATAGGCTTCATCGGTGCCATACCCCATTTTACTAACAATCTTGATGAAGACCATGATAACAAGACATTTTCAAGGAATGACATGAGTTCAGATAATTTCTTTGTCACAGGAAAACCCCTCAATCCGTTTCTCTCGACAATTGTTGACCACTATTTCTATATTGATGTATCAGTAAGTCAGCTATCACTAAAGCCGGAATTTATCATAGGTTAAAGAAAAAGTACTCATTAAATACATCAATCTAGCGAGCTTTTCCCATATTTGGTAAAGAAAGCATTTTCATGTACACCAAAACCGATGCATTGTTTTTTATTTGACCGATGGAATAGAAAATGGGTAAGTTAGTATATACATCCAACACCAAAGTCAATGAACTATTTGCCAATTATCCCCCTACTGTCCGGAAAAAAATGCAGTTTTTGAGGGAATTGGTGATAGAAGCAGCAGAAGAAACTGAGGGCATAGACCAACTTGAAGAAACATTGAAATGGGGTGAGCCCAGTTTTGTAACCAAACACGGAAGTACCTTACGAATGGATTGGAAGGAAAAGGAACCAAATCAGGTTTCCATGTACTTTCAGTGCACGAGTCGTTTGGTTGAGACGTTTAGAATCGTCTTTGAGCATACATTTCAATTTGAGGGTAACCGGGCGATTGTGTTTCAGCTAAACCAAAAAATCCCGGTATTGGAATTGAAAGACTGTATTAAAGCATCATTGACTTACCATAAAGTGAAACATCTGATAACCTTAGGGATTTGACCAGCCCCCCCCCAATTCTGGAATTTGCCCGCCGTTGAGGAAGGTGGTTTTTTTTCACCATTAAGGACATTGAGCTATTTAGGTCATTTAGAAAAAGGCCTTAATATTCTCAATCCCTCAAAGTCCTTATTGTTTTTTCTACGACCCGTCCTCGTCATCCTCACTTCTTCGTCAATGTGCCCATTTATTTATTGGTTTTGCCACCCATAGCCGTGAGGACACTATCTACCGGCTCCCAAAACTCAATTTTGTTCCCTTCTGGGTCCAGGAGATGGACAAATTTCCCGTATTCATAAGTTTCGATACTATCAAGAACAGTTACTCCGTTTTCTTTTAGTCTTTCAACAAGGGTCATCTGAGAAGAAGAATATCCCTCCGATTCCAGTTACTTTTGGAGTTGAGTCAGCCGCAACATCGGGCTTTTCCGGTTGATTGCTATTGTTCATAAGATTAGATTTTTCAGATGGTGAAGTACATCCACTCAAATAAGCAGTGCTGAATAGTATAAAAATACACCTTTTCATACAATTGCTGTTAAAAACCAACGGATCATTCCATTTTCCTTTCATACCTGAGTGCAAAATCCCGCATTGCTTCGATTAAGGGCATGGCTGCCTTTCCTTTTTCTGTCAGGGTATATTCTACCCGGGGAGGCACTTCTCCAAAATTCTTTCTACTTACCAATTCACTGTCTGCCAGTGTTTTTAGCTCTTGAATAAGCATTTTTTCGCTAATGTCTGGGATGGATTTTTTTAGTCCGGTTAGCCTCAATGGACCATTAAAAAGCTGGAAAAGGATCAATAATTTCCACTTTCCCCCTACCAACTCCAGAGTAGTTCGTATGGGACAACGTGCTGTGATGTGAATGCTACTCATACTTACAAAAAGGTTAGTATATAACTGTTCTTATGGTACCTTAAAAGTAGTTATTATTGCTGAAAAGAAAACTGTGGAAATGAAAAAAATTGCATTATTTGGAGGCTCGGGGCAGACCGGTCGTTTGTTTTTGGAACAAGCCCTAGAAAAGGGCTACCCAGTGAAAGCACTTGTTAGAAATCCTGGGAAACTAAGCATAGAGCACCCCTCACTGGACCTTATCCAAGGAGATGTCCTTAATGAAGCAGATGTAAAAGCTACTGTTGAAGGAACAGATATAGCGGTAAGTCTCTTCGGACATGTAAAAGGATCTCCGGAATGGTTGCAGACCAACGGCACTTTAAACATTCTTGAGGCTATGAAAGAACATAGTGTCGTCAGGATCATCTCCTTATCCGGCGGAGGCCTTCCTTTTCCAGAAAAAGACCAGCCTAAGTTTGTCGATAAAATAATCCGAACCATTATGAAAATAACGGTTCCAAAAATCCTAAACGATGCTATCCGACACCATGAGGTGCTAAAGGAAAGCGGAATGGAATGGGTGATTGTGAGAGGCCCCATGCTGACCAATGATCCTCCAAAGGGGAAATATAGAGTTGGATGGGTGGGTGTAAATGCCAGCACAAAAATTGGCAGGGCCGATTTGGCTCACTTTATCCTTACTCAAGTGGAGGATGAACAGTACAACCAACAAATGCCTTTTGTGAGCTATTAAAAATAGAACCATGCGAATGTTGATAACAGGAGCCACCGGAAACGTGGGTAGGGAAGTGATTTCAACACTATCATCTATCAACCACCGTCATGAGATTTATGCAGGGGTTCAGGATGTCCAAAAAAGAGAACCTGCTTTGGAGCAATTTCCGATGGTCAAACGCAGGGAATTTGATTTTGATAAAACGGATCAATTCCAAGCCTACTTAGAAGGCATTGACCTGCTGTTTTTGCTGAGACCTCCCCATATTTCTAATGTGGAAAAGCATTTTCAACCCCTTATTAATGCTGCAAAAAAAATAGGAATACAACACATCACCTTTCTTTCCGTTCAGGGGGTGGAAAAGAGCAGCATCATTCCCCACCACAAGATAGAAAAGCTCCTCGAACAATCCGGTATTGCTTATACCTTCTTGCGGCCGGCTTATTTTATGCAGAACTTCAACACCACCCTAAAAAATGACATCCTCACTAGAAATAGGGTTTATCTCCCCGCGGGAAAAGCCAAATTCAATCTGATTGATGTAAAAGATGTGGGGGAGGTGGCGACTAAAGTTTTGATTAACTCTTCGGAACACATGTACAAAGCCTATGACCTGACCAATGCCGAGCAAATGGATTTTGAAAGTATGTGTGCTGTTTTGAGCAAGGGTATAGGTAGAAAAATTAATTTCGTATCACCCAACTTATTAGCCTTTTTCCTCCAAAAAAGAAAAGAAGGCGTACCCACCCCATTTATCCTGGTCATGGTTATGTTGCATTATTTTCCACGCTTTCAAAAACCCCTTCCAACTTCCGATTGGGCAGAAAAATTACTGGGTAGGCAGTCTATAAGTTTTGAGGAATTTGTGGATAGAGAGAAAGCTAGTTGGATATACTGAAACATGGATGTTAATCGTGTAGTTTAGGTAAAAATACTTACGAATTCATAAGCTCGTCTCTTATCCGTTTGCAATCTTCTAATTCAATTGGCTTTTCAAAGAACATTTTGACCCTCTTGTAAAGAAAACTTTTTTCCTTATCTGATTTATGAATAGAAGAAGTAGCCATGATCACCTCGACATTAGCAGGTATATTTAATTCGTCTAGTTTATCTAGTATATCCCAGCCATCAAAGACGGGCATATTGATGTCCAAAATAATTAAAAGGGGAGTGGTAGTGCTTGATAATTTGACTATAAAATCTAAACCCTCTTTTGGGTTTGAAAATGTAAAGATTTGATCTGTCAACTTACTTTCTGCAACCATCAATTCATGAAGAAATAATATTCCTGGTTCATCATCTACAATAATGACAGGTATATTTCTTTCCTTATTTCTCATATTTCTCTTCTAGTTTTGTGTTTAATTCACGAAGGATTTTGTCCAATTCCATAGAGCTCACCTCTATATCCTCCATTATATCTTGCTTGCTGAGTTTGACATTTTTGTAGTTTTCATAGTTCCTCAATGTCTTGATCATGCCCATGATTTTTGACAGAGGTCCTCGAAATTTGTGAGATTGAGTCCAGGCTACATCCTCTAATAATTTGTTATGCTTTTCCAAATTATCTAAAGCTATGGTAAGGCTTTGGTTTTTAAGTTCAAGATCTTTTGTTTGTGATTTAATCTTTTTTTCTAGTTCAAGTTTTAGTCTTTCACTTGTGATTAGGGTTTTGACAAAATATCCCAGTATAAAGACAGCAAATAAACTAAGGAATTTAAACCAAAGAGTTTGATAAAAAAATGCTTCTACTGAAAAACTGACCGAGGCAATTTCAGAACGCTCTCCAAATTGTTCGGATTTAACCTGAAACTCATAATTTCCGGGTGGTAAACCCGAAAAATAGGCAATGTTTCGATTGTCGTTATCAATCCAATCTTCCCCCAGTTCTTTGATCCTGTAATAATACCTAATTGCCAGAGGCTTTTCAAATTCTATATTTCCATATTTAATATTGAAAAAAGTTATACCAGCGGGTATTCGGATACCATTTTTATAATCAATTTCATTGTTTCCATATTTTAAGGCCTCAATATAGGGGGGTGAAAGTTCACTGCGTACTTTGATATTTTTAGGATCTACAATAACAGCCCCCTCCATACTTGGGAACAATATCTTTCCGTTTGCCAATTTCCAGCCTGAAGGATGGAAACCTCCGTTAAATTCATTATTCAACAGGCCGTCTGATTTATCAAATAAGGTGGAGGATATTCTATACGCGTTGTCGGATGATTTTTTTAAGGCCATCAATTGGCTTATGGCCACACTTTGAATTCCTTGGCTTCCACTAATCCATAGCATTCCTTCATCATCGGGGATCAATTTATAAATGGTTTCAAATTGAAAGCCATCCTTTTTTCCAAACAGTTGAAGATTCCCGTTTACATAAGTCAGCAAACCATCCTGTGAAGCTATCCATAAATCTCCTTCAGGGTCTTCCCAGATACAAGTTGCCATTTGAGAAGGGGCTACTTCATGAATGGGGAAATGGTTGATTTCCTCATAATCATTTATACTGAAAAAACCGTTTCCAAATGTCCCGAACCACAGCACTCCCTTGGAATCTTCCATTCCGAATATGATCTCAGCATTTATAAGCTCACCTTCCAGTTGGATGGTTTTCAATTCATCATTGGGCGTTAATTTTTGGAGAATACCATTTATTGTTCCTATCCAAAGATTATCCTTTGAGTCCTTCATTAAACAATAAACCACTTCTTCCACTATTCCATCTTCTCTATTGTACACCTTTTCAACCTTTAAAGAGGGCAAGTGTATTTTATTTAAACCATTTCCTGTTCCCACAAAAATATAGTCACCTCTTTGAGCAACGCTTAAAACAAGATCATGGCTCAAACCATCCTGCGTTGAAAATTTTTTTACCTCATCGGGAGTGACTCTGTTGATACCACCTCCGGGGGTACCAAGCCAAATTCCTCTTTCACTGTCCTCGAATGTGGTAAGGATGACACTATGGCTTAGCCCTGCTTTTTCATCTATGATTTCCAAATGAGCCTTTCCAAATCTGGAAATCCCAATTCCCAATCCACTGACCCAAATGGCATTTTGATTGTCTTCATAAATGTCCCATACCTCATTCAAGGATGAATTGATATTGGCAAATGATATTATTTGGCCATCAAGAAACTTATATATTCCATTTGAACTTGTACCAATCCAAATACCATCATCTGAGGGAGAAGCTTCAATTGCAGTGATATTCTCGAACCCTGACCCCAATGGCAAGTCCACCTTTTTGACCTTTTTGTGTTCCACAACAAATAAGCCGTTTACTTTAGTACCAATGTAAATTTTTTTATTGGTTGAGACAGTGATGGATTTGACGTCTTTTTTTATCAAAAGATCATGAGATTGGAATTTCCCTGAATTTTTATCAAAGGAGAAAAAGCCATTTGGGCCTCCAATCAGAATTTCTTCTTCGAAGGCAATCAATTCTCGAATATATCCGATCTTCAGATTTTCAGGAGAATTGATTTTCTTAAAATCATGCCCGTCGAATAATACTAAATCCCCATTTTGTGTCCCCAAAAATAGTTCGCCTGATGAGGTTTCCGTAATTGCAGTAAACCTTATAGGACCAAGATCTGTAGGGGTAGTAAACACTTCTAGGTTGTTGAATTCGGCATAGACCAATGCGTTGGAATTTGCGGCATAGATGCCCCCTTTTTTCGAAAGCGTTAAATCATTGAAGGTTGGGGTTCGGATATTGGGGGTGTTTCTATGGTCAAAATTCTTGAAAGTCCTACCATCAAACCGGACTAGCCCTTCTTCTGTTGCCATCCAGATAAAACCGTGTTTGTCTTGGGCAGTTCTAAATACAGTGTTAACTGGAAGACCATTTGAATTGTCCCAGTCAGTTCTTACAAAAATCGCTTCCTTTTCTATCAGTTCCCATTGCTGACAATATGAGTTTTCAAAAGCAAAAATAATGAGAAGTAATAGGATTGATAATATCCTTGGAATTAAGAAAAATCTAAATTTCATCGTGATTGAAACTCTGTTGATCGCGCCATTGGTGGCGAATGACTCAAAAATACATTTTATAAGTAAGTATAAAAAATGTTTTGTTAAAATTAAAAATTAGAATTTTTAATAGATAAAAAATTGGTTTTTACGCATAAAAACAAGCTTTTTATTCTGTTGGTAGTTTTGATAATTGAAGCCAGAATTCTTCCAGTTATATTATGACCTATTTTATGCAATTAATTTTGGAAATCGAGACACGGCTGCTAGTTGTGTTCTAATCCAGGTCTGAAAAAATATCCTCCAGGTCAAGCTCGAAACCGGGGATACATGTGGATGCTACACTATCACCGAAAGTAAAAAGTTTGGAGGGCACATAGTTAGCATTTCCCAAGGTATAGATCAACAGTGTCCGTTCGTTAGGGTGTATAACCCAATACTCCTTCACTCCGCTTTCCTCATAGACCTCATATTTGTTTTGGAGTTCTTTTTTATTGCTTCCCGGAGAAAGGATCTCCATAATCAGATCAGGGGCACCTATACAGCCAAATTCATCCAATTTACTTTTGTCGCAGATCACACAGAGATCAGGCTGAATTACTGTAAAGACATCTTCATTTTTGGTTGATTTGCCAGGAAGTCTTACGTCAAAAGGGGCAGCATAAACTTCGCAGGCGTTATTATTCAAGTAGGTGCCTAATTTTATTAGTATTCTTCCCGAAATTTTTTGATGAACCCGTCTTGGTGCAGCTGCCGCGGATTTGAACACTTTGCCTTTAATCAATTCGACCATGTCATCCAATTGCCAGGTGAGGTAATCAGCATAGGAATACACCCCGTATTCGGTAAATGGCTCCTCTAATTTATTTTGATTTGATGATTTCTTTTCAACCGATTTCATGTGTTTATAATTGATTTTTATTTGCCACATAGCCTGCCCCTGCCTGCCCCGAACTTGATTCGGGGAACTTGTTTCGGGGGAATCTCGCAAAGGATAATCATCCCAGTGTGTGACGTGCTCGTCATGCCTGACTGCCGTCCAGGCAGGCTCGATTTCATCATACTAAGATACGTAAAAGAAAATAGTTGGAAAAGAGTAAATGACCTGATATTGAGAGCTTGGATACTTGTTTCCGCTCAGATCATCAGTGCAAGTAGTTGAAGAAATTCAAACGTAGAACTAAATGTGCGGTGGTTCCTTCGAGATTGACTAAAAAGTAGTAAATTGTAGTATACAAAGTGGTTTTGGGTGGTTCCTTTTCATGGGTAAGGGGAAAGCCGAAGTAGAGTACCTGGTGAAATCTTAAGTAGTTAGTATTTCAGTGTAGTTCTTTTCAAAGGGTATTACCGTGATGTTGCCAGTTTTGGCTATACCTGTAACCTTTAATCGGGGAGGAAGGATCCCAAGACATTACGAGCGCGACAGGAGTGCGATCTAATTTTCCCCAATTGGGTGTATAAGGTTAAATTTTCTATAAACTGAATATGAAAGGTCGGTTTCTGTACTATCTAATGGCCATAGCGGCCGTAGCTATTGGCATATATCCAATGCTTTATTTTGTGATTGATAGGCATTTCGGGTTGCTTCAATCCAAAGAAACCTGGCTTTTGCAGCACCCTATTTGGAACATTGGCTTTTACACCCACATTGTTTTTGGCGGAATTGCCCTGCTTACCGGTTGGATACAGTTTGCTGAAAAATGGCGGAATGCCAACCTTGTATTACATAGGCAACTGGGAAAAGCTTATTTGGTTAGTGTATGGCTAAGTGCATTGGGTGGCATTTACATTGGTTTTTACGCTACGGGAGGACTTATTCCCTCCACTGGTTTTATCAGCCTGGGCGTTCTATGGCTGCTATCTACGCATGTTGCTTATCTTCTTGTACGGAGGAAAAAGATGGAAGGTCATAGAAAATGGATGGTTTACAGTTACTCGCTATGCTTTGCCGCGGTAACGTTAAGGATTTGGCTACCCTTATTGAGCACACTATTTGGTGACTTTTTAATTGCTTACAAAATCACGTCTTGGCTTTGTTGGGTTCCAAACCTGATCGTAGCTCATATCATTAATCTGCGAAAAAGTCCAAACGTAGGAGCTTTTGAACCATATAAGGCATATAAGGGCATAGAAGAAGGCTAGTAAAACTCATAGGTCCCTATTTTTCTAATATGGTTTAAACCTATCAATCTTCAAGTAGCCTGTAAATTTCATTCACATAGGTTTTTTGACCTTCTTTGTAAATATTGGTGGTGTTGAAATTGATCAATAATCCCTCAGGTGAACCCAATAGTTTCATATACGTGATAAGCTGGGCTTCATGCACCGGGAGGATAAATTCTACTGCCTTTAACTCCACTACCAAAATATTCTCAACAAAAAAATCACAGCGCAAATCCGTGTCAATTTCAAGTCCCTTATAGTTTACTGGTACTAATAATTCAGATTGAAAGTGCAGGCCTCTTAAGAGGAGTTCTTTTTTCATGCATTTATGATACACGCTTTCCAACAAGCCGGGACCCAAAACTTTGTGAACTTCTATAGCTGCCCCATTCACCTTATAGACGAGGTCCTTCAAAAAACTTTTAGTTATTTTTATCATTTAAAAATTCTGAGTTTTACACTAAATTAATATTCTACACAATAAATGACAACACGTGTTTTAATTTAACCATATAAGGCATATAAGGGCATAGAAGAGGAAGAAAAACTCATATGTCCTTATATTACTTATATGGTTCAACACCTTACTAGCCACTGATGCACGGATGGCCACGAATGAGTTGGAGTTGATTAGCGTATAGAAACAGGATCAAACAACAAGAAAATCTGGGAAATTGGATGGATACCAATAAATCAAAAACTTAATGATTTGATTATTAGTAAGTTAAAATAGGGGGGTTAAGATTTTTTAAAAATATGGGTTACATTTCCCAATGTGTTTGCTTTATCCCATGAAGTACGATTAAAAATTGCTTTTCAGTTATAATCGGAATAAGAAATTGATAGAAAGTCAGTACCCAAAATGCCTATAAAGAAACTTTTACCGTCTTATCCAGATGCTGAGGAAACGTTACCCGTTAAGGGCACTGGCGCATTTTCGTCAGATGCTGAGGCCTGGGATGCCTTTAGGGAAGGAAGCGAATCGGCGTTTATCTATATCTATGAACGCTATTTCCATACCTTGTATGCGTATGGGTTCAGGATAATTGCCAATCCTGAAGTGGTCAAAGATGCCCTTCAGGATATGTTCATCCACCTAAGGGAGCGAAGGCAGTATCTGGGTGGCACTGATGACATCAAGTTCTACCTTTTCAAAAGTATCAAACGACGATTGATCAAGGACTTTTCTTCCTGGCAGGGGAAAAAGGAAAGTTTGGATACCGTTCCTGATGGTTTTCAGTTCACCCTGTCCCATGAGGCACAACTTATAGACCAACAACTCACGAAGGAAAAAATCGCCAAGCTGAATACCGCCATTGCCCAATTAAGTCCACGGAAAAGGGAAATCATCTATTACAGTTTCTACGAAGGACTGTCTTACCGGCAAATTCAGGAAATCATGGGATTGGAAAACCAGCAAACCACAAGGAACCTGATGTTTAAAGCCATCCGGTATTTACGGAAAGTGATATAGGCTAATCAAAATTCAATCATCGAGAAAATGGGAATATTCATTACACCAACATTATTAGCTTACCTGTGAGAGAAATGAAGAACATAGAAGATTTTTTGACCCATCCTGAATTTATCCGATGGGTAAGGCAACCGGATAAGGAACTGGAGGCCTATTGGGACCAATGGCGGAAAGCCAATCCGGAGCAGCTTCCTTCTATGAGGTTGGCAAAGGAGATCCTGCTAAGGACTAAGTTTGATCAGCCGGAACCACTGGTGGGTATGAGGGAAGAGGTGCTTCAGCAAGTGCTAAGGGAAAGGGAGAAATCTACTCCTTCGGCATCAACTATAGCATCTAAGAAAAAACATTCCTGGACCAGTTTTTTTTGGGATGGTTTGGGGCAGATGAGTCGGGTGGCGGCCATTCTGGTGGCCAGTATTGGGCTGGTTTGGTTGTTTGCCCCCGTTTCTCAGGTTGAAATTGAACCCCAAATTGTCCAATTGGAAGAAAACCTTATAAAAAAGGTTACCGGTCCTGGAGAGAAGTTGCAATTTACCTTAGCAGATGGCAGCAGGGTATGGCTGAACTCTTCCAGTGAGGTGGAGTTTCCCGAAAAATTCGGGAAGGAACAGCGGCTGATCAGCCTAAAGGGGGAGGCCTATTTTGAGGTGGAAAGGGACAGCTTAAGACCCTTTAAGGTAAATACGGAAGGTTTGGTGACCACTGTGCTGGGCACCAGCTTCAATGTGAACGCAAGAGATGCAGGCAAAACCAGGGTTGCCCTTGTGAGCGGAAAGGTGAAGGTGTCCTCAGCTCACCAACAGGTTGCTTTGGCTCCCGGTGAAATGCTGAATTTTGACGAGGCCACCGCCACGCTGGATGTTAGTGGATTTGATCCTGCCAAGTTGCTGGGGTGGAAAGAAGGTGTGCTACAGTTTCACAAGGCTTCTTTGAGAGAGGTAAAGGAAGGACTTGAAGAGTGGTATGGGGTAGAAATTCTGCTGAAAAATGGAGAGGGAGTAAGATGGCAGTTTTCGGGCGAATACCGGCAACAAACCCTGGAGGAGGTGCTGGAGAGCATGTCTTATATCCAGGGGTTTAACTATAAAATAAACGACAAATCAGTAAACCTAACTTTCTAAGATCATGAAAAATGCGGACACATCATAAAAAAGCCGGAGAGGAGTAGTCTCCCCTCCGGCTTCATGGTCAACCTGCGCATGGCAATCATTGGGGAATGGACACCATGTCAGGTAGGGCTTACCGAAATCTTACATTCAACAAACCTTTGTAAAATTATGAAAAATAAATTACTAAAGACAATACTTATGTTGTCCAAATGCTTTCTATACGGTTTAGTACTTCAGACCCTCCTACTAAACTTTGTTTTGGCCTTAAATGCAAACGGGCAATATAAAAATATAGAGGAAGTAAGGGTCACACTTTCTGCGGAGCAACTAAGTTTGCGACAGTTTTTTAGAGAGGTGCAGCAGCAAACGCCTTTTAATTTTTCCTATGAATATAGGGATGTGGATCGGCAAATGGTGATGAATTTTAACAGAAAGTCAGGAATGCTGATCACGTTTTTGCGCGAGGCAGCCATGCAGAGTGATTTATCCTTTCGTCAGGTTAACCATGGCATTGATGTGGTGAAGAGAGCGGGTGACGAAGCGGTTTTGGTTCAGTCGGTCGATCCGGTCTCTGTAGGAGGCATTATTACGGATGAGAATGGGGAACGGATGCCTGGCGTGACCATAATAATTGAAGGCACTACGACGGGAACAGTTACTGATATTGATGGGAATTACACCATCAGTGCAGAGGAGGGCTCTGTGTTGGTTTTTTCGTTTGTGGGTTATGTGAGTCAACGAAGAGAAGTGGGTACCTCCAATACCATTGACGTCCAAATGGTTGAGGATGCTAACTCGTTAGATGAAGTAGTGGTAATAGGATATGGCACACGGGAAAAGAAAGACCTTACCGGGGCGATATCTACAATCTCATCAGAGGAAATCACCAAAACTGCTGCTATGTCACCTGAAATGTCGATGCAGGGCAGAATGGCAGGCGTGTTTGTAAGCAATCCGGGCAGTAACCCCAATGCCAGACCACAGGTACGTATAAGAGGGGTAAGTACCCTAGGATTTAATGATCCACTTTTTGTCATTGATGGGGTTCCAATCTATGAAGGAGGGGCTCCAAGAGGCGACAATT
Organism: Pleomorphovibrio marinus; assembly: GCF_003347495.1. GTDB lineage: Bacteria > Bacteroidota > Bacteroidia > Cytophagales > Cyclobacteriaceae > Pleomorphovibrio > Pleomorphovibrio marinus. The sequence continues at coordinate 369,744 of NZ_QCXY01000003.1, read as the reverse complement.
CAAGAGTACAAGACTTGCGAGGCGGGCTGAATGTTTTCAATATGATCAACCCCAATGATATTGAATCTATTTCGGTTTTAAAGGATGCCGCTGCCACAGCAATTTACGGAGTCCGTGCCTCCAATGGGGTAGTATTAATTACCACAAAACGCGGTGCCAAAGGCAAGCCTAAAGTTGATGTTTCTGCCCGGTTTGGAATTCAAAATGTAAGGCCTGATTGGGAGGTAATGGGAGTAAGGGATTATGTTCAAACTTATAATGAGGCACTGAATGCCAATCCCAATGCGGCTCCAGATCCCAATTTTTTCAGGTTTTATGATAACAATGACCCTAATTATCTTGGCAATGCACCTTTTACTACGGGTGACTGGCAAAGAGCAGCGAGAAACCCCAACGCTCCCATACAAGATTATAATGTCACCATTTCAGGAGGAAATGAAATGTCAAATTATTCTGTAGGAGCGGGTTATGCCGATCAGGAGAACGCCATGTTCTACAGTCGATTCAAACGTTATTCAGCATTTGTTAACTCCGACCACCAAGTCACCCCTTGGTTAAAAGTAGGTGAATCTTTTAGGTTCATTTATTCAGAGACCGACGATATTGGTGGAGGGGATTTGAATACCGCATTCAACGTGCCTTGGCAGCCAGTATATGACACGAATGGTTTTATGGGTTATGCATTACCAGGAAGAACGATCGGCGATCAGTTTTTGTCAAATGGATATGGAAATGGTACAAGAAGCCACTTTTTGGGAGTTGCAGATTTGAATACCGTCACGAGGAATGTATTGAGAAATATAGGGTCTTTTTATGCGGAAGCGACTCCTGTTGAAGGTCTTAGATTCAGAGGATCTATAAGTTTTGATTACTCTCAGAACGCACAAGATAGGTTTCATGATGCCAGACGAGGTTTATTTGATGCGAACTATGGTAGAGTTTATGATCAGGAAGGTAATACTTACCGGCGTAGAGTGAACGAAAATATCAATGTGGTTAAGGAGTTTTTGATAGGGTACAACAAAAATTTTGGCAATCATAGTTTTGATCTCATCTTCAATGCGATGGATCAAAAAATTCAATGGAACAATACCCAGATGTCGATTGACCGCAACTCCATATTACCCGACTATGATCAAAGAAGGATTGATGAGGGATGGGCTCAGACGGATAAACAGATTTTCTATGAAAGAACTCCAGTAGCTCTTCAAGGGTATATGGGGCGATTGAGTTATAACTATGATAGCAAGTATTATTTGGATGCCACACTGCGAAGAGACGGAAGCTCTAATTTCGCTCCAGGCTATAGATGGGGCACATTCCCAGGTTTGGCCGCTGCGTGGAGGATCAGTGCAGAACCCTTTATGCAAGGGGTAAATTTTATTAATGACATGAAAATAAGAGCCGGCTGGGGTGTGGCAGGTAACCAAGAGACCAGGGCATTTGCCTATCTTTCTTTGGTAAACTTTAACCCAGTATACCATCTTGGAGAAGGATCCACAGGAATAGGAGACGGTATAAGGTACCCTGCCATGGCATTGGGTGATTTCCCAATAATGGATATGAGCTGGGAAACCGTCACTACCACCAATTTAGGTGTGGATATGTTAATGCTCGAGAACAAGCTATCACTTACACTAGAATATTACGACCGCTTTACCGATGGAATTTTGCAAGCTATCAATATCCCTCAAGTAATAGGTGCATTGTCCCAACCTGTAGTAAATCTTGCTAGTATTAGTAACCGTGGCTTTGAAATGCAGGTAGGTTATCAAGACAGAATCGGGGAATTGGGCTATAATATAGCTGCTAACCTCACCACCGTTCGAAACAGAGTTTCCAATTTATATAGAAACCAACCTCAGGGGGGTAATAGCAACAGAATTGAAAACGATCGCCCGCTCAATTTTTTGTGGGGTTATATGACAGATGGTATATTCCAGAATGAGGAGGAAGTAAATGCTTGGACAAGTCAGTATGACGATCCGGGCAGAATGGTTCTTAAATCGCCTGGAGATGTACGTTTTGTGGACATACAGGGACCTCCAACGGCAGAAGATGGGGAGCAGGCATTGTTTAGCCCCAATCCTGACGGTGTAATTAACTCTTTTGACCAAACGTATTTGGGCAAGACCATCCCAGGCTATTTTTATGGGATAAATACAGGAGCTAATTATAGAAACTTTGATTTCTCCATTGATTTCAGAGGTACCGGAGATGTTCAGGGCTTCTTTACCTCGGACCGGAATAGTGTAGGAGCTGGGGGAGGTAACTTTTTGGTGGATATTATGGATCGCTGGACACCCTCCAATCCGTCTAATACGATTCCTAGAGCCATACATAACGACCCTTCCGGAAATAACAGGCTGTCAGACAGACACGTGGTTAGCAGGTCTTTCTTCAGATTTCAAAATTTTCAGGTTGGTTACACATTCCAGGGGAATGCGTTGCAACGCTTGGGGTTGAGTAATTTAAGGACGTATCTAATGGGGCAGAATATGTTTGTTTTCTCACCATTTCCTGGTCTTGACCCTGAAAATGATACAACACCCACTTCTTTTATATTCGGTGTTAATCTTGGTTTTTAATTTTCAACGTTTTAAGAAATGAAAAATATAAAGAAAATATTCACTGTGATGTTGCTGTTGGTATTTGCGGCATCAGGATGTAATGAAGATAATATCGATCTGGATCCAATAGGTGATACTGAAGCTAGTTTCTTTAACAATGAAACGCAAATGAATCAGGCGGTTTTGGGGATTTATCAGAAGGTAGGTTTTTTCTATACCTTTAGAGGCGGACAAAACAACTGGATTCAGAGTATTTGGCTCGCTCCGAGTGATGACCTTACCACAAGGCAAGGCCACGAATATGAATTTTTCCAAGGTCTCCAAGGCAGCTTGGCTACACTCAATAATTTCTATCGATTTGCTTACCAGCTAATTGCTAGGGCCAATGTAGTGCTTCAAAAAATCGAGGAGAATGGTGATTTCGCATATGAAAGTCAACCTGAATTAAGAGATTTCCACAAAGGAGAAGCATTGTTTCTCAGGGCTTGGATGAATTTTAGATTGTGGAACGTATATGGCACTGCCCCTTTAGTGAATGAGCGGATTGTGGCTTTGGAAAATGCCTATCCTCCTAATTCTTCAGGCACTGAACTCCTTGATCAGGTCATTGTCGATTTGGAAGAGGCAGCCCAACTTTTACCTTCGAGCTGGAATCCTGAATTTCGGGGAAGGGTGACCCGGAATTCCGCCTTAGGTTTGAGAGCGAAAGCCCTTGTCTTCAGAGGCACAGTCACCGGAAGCGAAGCGGATTTTACTGCCGCTATACAAAATGTGGACGCAATGAGCGGGATGGAATTGATGCCAAATTATGGTGATAATTTTGATGCAGCCATGGAAAACAATGCTGAATCATTATTTGAGTTTCAGGCAAACCAACAATCTGGCCTTAATAATACATCTCTTGATAATGACAGTTTTGCCGTGGTTGGTGATACGGGGGCTTATTGGGGAATGTTTGCGAATAGGCCTTCTTGGATAGGAAACGCAATATACACGGCGACTGAATCCTTAAAAAACGCCTACGAATCCGGAGACCCAAGGACAGAGTATATTTTCGATCCGACGCCTGGCTTAAGGCTCAACGTACGCAAATATATCAGGGATGGCAACTGGACAAACGACCCAGGCGGGGCCAATGGATCAAGCCGAAATAATCCAAGAATCCTCAGATATGCGGATATTCTTTTGATAAAAGCTGAGGCAATTACCCGGTCAGGGGGCAGTCTTAGTGATGCTTTGGAAATTATTAATCAAATAAGGGAAAGGGCGAGAAATTCCACCCTGGATGGTATTCCTGCTGTTATCCCTGCAGATCGTCCCATAAGTGCAGATAGAAACCAAGTACTGGAATGGCTTTTTTTAGAAAGAAGGCTTGAACTAGCAATTGAGGAAGGGCACCGCTATTATGATCTCAGAAGACGCCACATGGCGGGAGAAGTAGACCTTACCAATTGGGATTGGAGCTCAGAACGCAATGATGCTGAGTGGCGTTCATTCAATATCAATTTCCCTCTGCCTGATGGAGAAGTTATCGATAATGCAAACATGTCTCAGAATCTGGGTTATTAAATTAATATAGTTAATATAATTAACTCTGGAATTAAACCGGGAACTTTCAAAAGTTCTCGGTTATTTTTTTTAATATTCAATTAAATTTTAATCAGAATACACTAATTTACTGATAAAAAAACAAGTCCTTGGTGAATGGCCTTGATCATTATCATTCCACTCATTGTAAACTCAAAATAAATTGAAATGAAAACCTCTCAAAATTTCTTACGGAGCACAACTTAATTTTTCTTGGTGGCAGTCGATGCAAACACGTTCCCTAGTGGAATGATGTTTTCCGATTAGGACAAATTAAATCTCCAAGCGGTAGGCTTTAACTTTAGCAGTTACTGCTTGATCTGGTCCTTTACCTTACAGGAATGGCCATAGCCTTTCCCATTCGAGTTTAAAAGGAAAGAATACAGAAAGGCGCCAAAAAGCGTTAAAAAACTGTTTTTCGCTATGTTTACCTCTTTATTTTGGTGCTTTCTCCTCTTGTAATTACATAGAATTAAATTTCATCAAAACTAAACGGCGATGAAAAAAATAATGAATAAAGCAGAGATTTTCTTAGATGAAATGATCGAGGGTATCCTTACCACCCATCCTGGCGATTTAACGGTGGGCCGTGTTTTGAGGAGAATTGCCCTGCAATATCCAGGTCGGTTTTTTCGTCGGAAGGCCACAGTCATGCTGGCTTTCGGCCTCATCTTTGGCCTTCCTGCGGGCTTCGCTGCCGCGCAAGGCCTAACCACCAATGAGACTTTCACAGCACTGGTGATCGGGCAGGACTCCGTCTATGCTAATGCACTCCACGGAAATGGCTATGCTTCAAAGTCGTGGGTGAGCAATGCCCCTGTAGAGGTGATAGTTCCGCTCGAGGGTCCAGTACTTACTGGAAAGCCTGTAACGTTCAAACTCAATGGTAATCCAAGCAATCCTCACTGGGAGCTGGGGGACGGGACTACAGCTTACGGTAAATCGGTCTCTCACACGTACCAAGAACCTGGGTTTTACCGCATTGTTATGGGATCAAAGGAGGGCGACACATTCAAGGAGCTATCCTCGGCCATCGTTCGGGTACACACGCCGGAAACACTGCACCTGCCACAGGTCCTACTCGACACTGACGCCCGCAATGAAATCGATGACCAACATTACATTGGCTACGGCCTTTTCAGTAACATGGATGTGCTAGGTATCAACAGCGTCCATCACGGTCCCCACCGCACTGATCGTGGTGGAGATGCACAGGAGCAGATGAACTATGGCGAGATTATCCATATCCTAGCCCTCAGCCGCCAAAGTGATCTCTTGATGCATAGGACCGAAAACTTAATGCCTCAGGTGTTCCACGGGTCAAAAGCGCCATTGCAGGCCCCTTCCAGTGGCAACTGGCAGGACACCCGTCCGGTCAAAAGCGAAGCCAGCGAAGCTATTTTGGCAGCAGCTCGTGGTGCATCGCCCGACAATCCTGTATGGGTACTCCCTGTCGGACCTTGCACCAACATCGCCAACGCGATTCTTCTTGCGCGTGAAGAGGGATTGGACTTGAAAAGCCGAATCAAAATCATCTGGCTGGGGGGTGGGCCGGAACAGGTCAACGTCAGGAGCTTCAATGGGGAGAACGACCCCTGGTCGGTCTATGTAACAGGTCAGAGCGGCATCGAGTTCTGGATCCTTCTTGAGAACCCCACCGGTGCCAGTCTCGCTCTTGACAAACGCACAGATTTAGGCCTTTATCCCAAAAATAAGTTGGGCGATTATCTTGTAGCAATTTCGAATATTTGGTCCACTCAACCCAAAAAGGCACTTTATGACGTGGCGGTGGTCTCCATGGTTGTCGGTAAGCACCTTGGGTTAGACTGGCTTACCTCGGTGGAGCCTTCTTCCGTCCAAGGTCCTGATCAGGAATATCGTTGGCAGAAGGTCGAGTCGTCAACGGATGTTTACATCATTAGAGAAATCGATGCGGAAGCGATGAAAGCCGATTTCTTTAATACCTTAAACGGAAAGCCAACAGAGTTGCCGCCAATGCGATAGAAGTTAGCTCTTTTTAAAAATGGGATGAATCATGTGATTCAAGGAAACTATACTCCTTTGAATCAAACACTGCTTTATTATTTTTTCTGTGTTTGACCAACAATTGGTAATTGGGTAAAATTTCATCAATGCTCAAGGAGGTAAGGAACTGATTCGGAATACCTTTATTCCCAACATTTTTATTTGGTGATTTTCACTTGAGGTTTTATTCATTTTATCCAATTTAATGCGAACATTACTGGGTATTGGGTGGGCAGATTTACACCCTATGCAATTTGTAGGGATAAACATTTCCCGCGTTCCATTGGCAGACATAGAGGTTTTTGTCCCTGTCCAAGCAGACATCATGGCAATGTTTGAAAATCGGTTTGTCCTGTAGCATCAGTTGCAATTCCCCCTCCTTATAAATGGGTTCTTTGCCTCCCGGGTTGGAGACCACTTTGTGATCTTTGTCCAGGATGGTGACGAAACCTTTGTTGAGATGCATGTTGTAATTCCCTTCCTCCATGCCGAAACAAACGCCGGAATATACATTATCACCATCCATGACAGGCCTGCTGATAAATGCACCGGGCAAATAGTAATCTTCTAGATAGGTCCCGTCCAAACTGAATCGCTTAAATGAATTTTTAATCCGTGCCGAACATAACAACGTTGGATTTTGGGGATCCCTATTGTCCAGGGCAACCCCGTGCGCCTGTTTGAATTTGTCCGGTTGCAGAAAACTGTCCCCGCCAAATTTCCGGATAAAATTCCCCTGGGTATCATATTGCAGGATGAACTGGGAGCCGTACCCATCTGCCACATAAATATCCCCGTTTGGTCCAATGGCAGTTTCGGTAGGCCTGTATGCGGCTTTCTCATCATAGGCACCTATTTCCGAAGGGTGCTTCAATTCCATAACGATCTTTCCTTTCAATGTGCTTTTTATAACCCTTCCTAGACCGGGATCGGTGATGTACAGGAATTCAGTATCGCCCTCTTCGGCAATGCTCAGTCCATGCGCCCCCGGCAAGGATAGGGTCCAATTATCCATAAGTTTGCCGGAAGGATCATAGATAAGGATATTGTTGCGGGGATGATCGGTAAGCATAAACAGCCTGCCCAATTTATCACTGACCATTTCGTGACAGTTGTTTACCGGATACCTGTTGGGATCCAAATCACCCCAGCCCGGTTCCAGCCTGTAGCGAAAGTCCCCATGGCCCAAGATCTCTTCCGAAAGTTTGGGTTTTGCAGGCTGAATATAAAATGAGGGAAACAAGGAAACAGCCAGTGCCCCGCTTCCTGTAATGGTGTTTTTGATGAATTTTCTTCTTGAAGCCATGGTATTTCAACAGAATTCCAGACTGATAATTTAACAATTATCTGGTAAAACGCCGCATTTTTACATAAATAGCAATTTCATTTTATCTTAAAAGTCCCAAAATCAGTATATTTAAATTGTGGAAGTCAAAAAGCCAGATACAGTCAATGAACCGGATTTGGAATACGGAAATTATTCCTATGCCGACTACCTGAAATGGCAGATGGAGGAGGTGGTCGAATTGATCAAAGGGAAAATTTTTAAAAAAGCTGCGGCTGCACCCAAAAGGATTCATCAAAAAGTATCGGGAGAGATTTTTCTCAGATTGGGTAATTTTCTGAAAGGTCAAAAATGCCAGGTTTATTTTGCCCCTTTTGATGTGCGCTTCCCGAAAGCTTCTAAAGCAGATCATAAAATCCATGACGTGGTTCAGCCGGATATTTGCGTGGTTTGCGACCCAGCAAAACTGGATGAACGAGGCTCCATCGGAGCCCCAGACTTGATTGTAGAAATTCTATCTCCAGGGAATAGTAAAACCGAATTGAAGCATAAGTTCGAGCTTTATGAATTTAACGGAGTTCAGGAGTATTGGATCATTCATGCTGAAACTCAAGATTTGCTCATCTATCGCCTTACCCATGGAAAATATGCCCCATCACTGCTGCTTACCTCCGGAGATGTGGCGGAGTCACATGTGCTTAAAGGGTTTAAACTGGATTTGGAGGAATTTTTTGGGGATATCGAATAGTGTTTAAACCCATTAAACTAGCCTTTTGACCCATAATGAACAGGCTGCTCCCTTTTGTGAATGAGGTGCCGGATGAGGCAAATACCTAGCTATTGCAGGGTTGGTGGAACCAGGAGAAAAATCAATATTTCCCCCGAATACCCCGAAACAGTCAATGATTTTTCCCTGCAATTGAAAAAATGGTTAACTTTCTAACAGGAAAGCAACAACGGTAGTGATTGCCAAAATAACAAATTCGATCTAAACAATATCCCATGACTTCCAAACTAGTAGTACTGATTGGCACATTGCTTTTGACTTCCACCGGTCTTTATAGCCAAACAAATAACCCCGAAAAACCCAACTTTCTCTTTATCTTTTCTGACGACCAGCGTTACGATTTGATCGGGGCACTAGGCCATCCTGAGGTAAAAACGCCCAATTTAGACAGATTGGTTAAGGAAGGGGCCACTTTCACCCACGCCTACAATATGGGTGCCTGGAACGGGGCGGTCTGTGTGGCCAGCCGTGCCATGATGATCAGCGGGCTGTCCGTCTGGGATGCCCACCAACAAGAAGACGATTTCCAAAATAGGGCTGACCAAAAACAGTTTTGGCCCCAGTTGCTTGAAAAGGCAGGATACGATACCTACATGACCGGAAAGTGGCATGTAAAAGCAGATGCGGAAAGCATCTTCCGACATGTGGTACATGTAAGGCCGGGGATGCCCAATCAGACCCCGGAAGGCTATGACCGACCAAAGAGTAGGTCAGACACCACCTGGCAGCCCTGGGACAAAAAGTTTGAGGGGTTCTGGAAAGGGGGGAAGCACTGGTCGGAGGTGCTGGCCGATGATGCCCTGGCCTTTATGGAGCAGGCCAAGGACAGCAGTAATCCATTTATGATGTACCTGGCTTTCAATGCCCCCCATGACCCCAGGCAGTCCCCCAAAGAATTTGTGGATATGTATCCCGTGGAAAGCATTGCCTTGCCACCTAGCCATATGGACATGTACCCCTACAAAGACAGCATTGGCTTGAGTGAGAAACTGAGGGACGAGGCCCTGGCTCCCTTTCCGCGCACCGCCTATGCGGTTCGGAAGAACATACAGGAATATTATGCCATTATCACCCACATGGATGACCAGGTTGGAAAAATCCTGGATGCCCTGGAAGCCTCTGGGAAAATGGACAACACCTATATTATTTTCACCTCCGATCACGGCCTGGCGGTAGGGCATCACGGGTTGATGGGCAAACAGAATATGTTTGACCACAGTGTCCGGCCCCCATTGCTGATAAGTGGCCCGGGTATCCCCAAAGGTAAAAGGTTTGCTCAGCAGGTGTATTTGCAGGATGTAAGTGCAACGATGTTGGACCTGGCCGGGGTTAAAAAACCGGATCATACCGTGTTCAACAGCCTGATGCCCTATATACGGGAGGGTGCGGAAAGTGCCTATCCGGCGATTTACAGTTGTTATCTGGATCTGCAGCGTATGGTGAGGACGGATAAACACAAACTGATAGTGTATCCAAAACTCAATAAACTGCTGCTATTTGATATGGAAAAGGATCCACATGAATTGAGGGACCGCTCAGAGGATCCTGCTTATGAACCTGTGAAGAAGGAAATGATGGACCTATTACTCCAGCAGCAAAGTGAGCGAAATGACCCCATGGGAAGAATTGACTTTTCAAGTTACCAGAATAATAGTAAATTGGTTGCCAAAGAAATTAAGAGATAATAATATGAAATCGAGCATGACGCAAGCGACGCACGGAGGGATGATTATCATGGCGAGAATCCATGTGGCCGCTGAAAAGAAAATTTAAACACATGAAAATTCTTCCCTATATCGTAATTTATTTCCTAGCATTAACTGTTAGCATGGCCTCCAGCACTAAAACAGGTTGGAAGGATAAGCTAGAAACCGGTAAAGAAACCCAAGCTCAAAAGGAACCGGAACGAAATGCCCCTATAAAAGCTTTAATTGTGGACGGGCAAAACAATCATGAGGTTTGGCCCAAATCTACCATTATGATGAAGCAGTACCTGGATGAAACAGGGCTTTTTCAGGTAGATATTTACAGAACCAAGGTTACCTGGAAAGGAGACCGGGAAAAGGAGTATCTTCCTTTGGCTGGGGTTGGGGAAACCGAGGATTTGGAAAAACCTCAACATGATCCGGGCTTCACCCCTGAATTCAAGAATTATGATGTGGTGATTTCAAACTTTGGCTGGCAAGCGGCCAATTGGCCGGAAAAAACCCAAAAGGCATTGGAAGAATATATGTACTCCGGTGGAGGCTTCGTGTCCGTGCATGCCGCAAACAACTCATTTCCCGATTGGCTGGAATACAATAAAATGATAGGACTGGGAGGCTGGGGTGACCGAGATGAAAAAGATGGGCCTTATGTATACTATACCAATGAAGGTGAACTGGTCCGTGATCCCTCTCCGGGAACCTGTGGCTCCCATGGGCCGGCACACATTTTTCCCATTACAGTGCGCGTAAAAGACCATCCCATTACAGAAGGGATGCCAGAGGAATGGCTAACTACCAAGGACGAATGCTACGCCCAGTTGCGGGGGCCTGCAGAAAATATGACCGTATTGGCCACTGGAAAGGATGTGTCGGGCAAGGCACCTACCGACCGTCATGAACCAATGCTGATGGTGGTTGACTATGGTAAAGGCCGGGTATTCCACACCACGCTGGGACATGATGATTACTCCATTGAAAGTGTCGGGTTTATCACCTCATTTCTAAGAGGGACAGAATGGGCTGCCACAGGTGAGGTTACCGTACCCATTCCCCATGATTTTCCTACCGCAGAGAATTCGACAAGAAGGGAGTTTGAGTTGAAAGCTGATAAACAATAAATTTTATTTCCATAAACCATGGATGCCGGGAAAAAAAACACTGTTAACGAACCGGATTTGGAGTTCGGCAATTATTCTTATGCCGACTACCTGACCTGGCAGATGGAGGAAGTGGTAGAACTGATCAAAGGGAAGGTTTTTAAAAAAGCCGCAGCTGCTCCTAAACGCATTCACCAGCGTATTTCGGCAAAACTTCTGACTAGGCTGTATGTTTTTTTAGAGAACAAACCCTGTCAAGTTTACGATGCCCCCTTTGATGTACGTTTTCCTACCACCTCAAAAGAGGACAGAAAAATATACAACGTGGTACAGCCGGATATCTGCGTGATTTGTGATCCGGAAAAACTGGATGACAGAGGCTGTATTGGAGCTCCGGACTTGATCGTGGAAATCCTTTCTCCCGGCAATAGTAAAACCGAATTGAAGCATAAGTTCGAGCTCTATGAGTCGAACGGTGTCCGGGAATATTGGATTATCCATGCAGAAACTCAGGATTTGCTCATCTATACCCTTACCAATGGTAAATATGTCCCTTCCATTTTATTTACTGCCGGCCATGTGGTGGAGTCGAAGGTGATCTCTGGGTTTAAGCTGGATTTGGAGGAGTTTTTTGGGGATATTGAATAGTCTTTAAGCGCGATTATGCTATTCAACTGGCATAGACTTGTTTTCTGCCAGCTAAGGAACATCCGGCGGGTATGGTATTCAAATACACTTGCGAATTTTTTTGGTACATACCTACATTTTGTATATCCCATAACCTATTTATTTGTTCTTAAATTTCTGAAATGAATCAGCTCAAGCTTACTTAGTTGTCCTATTTTAAAATAGAATGCTAGAAACGCTGAAAATCAGTATATTTAAACGATGGAAGTTAAAAAACCCGATACAGTGAATGAGCCGGATTTGGAGTATGGCAACTATTCCTATGCCGACTACCTGACCTGGCAGATGGAGGAAGTGGTCGAATTGATCAAAGGAAAGGTTTTTAAAAAGGCTGCGGCCGCACCGAAAAGGATTCACCAGAAAGTATCCGTTGAATTGTCTTTTAGATTGGCAGGGTTTCTGAAAGGTAAAAAATGTGAAGTTTATTGCGCACCGTTTGATGTCCGACTACCTGAAAAATCCAAAGAAGACAAGAAAATTCACGATGTGGTTCAGCCAGACATCTGCGTGATTTGCGATCCGGAAAAACTGGATGACCGAGGTTGTATCGGAGCCCCGGACTTGATCGTGGAAATCCTTTCTCCCGGCAATAGTAAAACCGAATTGAAGCATAAGTTCGAGCTTTATGAGTCGAAAGGGGTCCGGGAGTATTGGATTATCCATGCGGAAACCCAGGATTTGCTTATTTACACCCTAATTAACGGTAAATATGATCCCTCCAAACTTTTCACCTCCGGGGATGTGGTGGAATCAAAGGTGATCAAGGGCTTTGTGCTGGATCTGGAGGAGTTTTTTTGGGAAATTGAATAGTTGTAAAACCTTATTGTCCCATCCGTTTGGAAAGTGGTCCCCAAATTTTAGTGATGTAAAGACTAGACCACTAAGAATAGCTTATAAGCCACCCTACCTCCATTTTGTTTTCTAATCATTTTTTGACGTTCCATTGGTAGGTATTTATAGGGATGAATAAATTTCTTTTCCATATTTCTGTATTTAATCTTCACCAATTCACTTTTTGGGAAAGTTGTTCTTGATGAGCTTTGTGTACCTACTAGCTAGAGTAAAAAAAATACTTTTTTATTTATTTGAAAATCCGGAGTTATTTATAAATTTAGGAATTTAGTATGATGAGCTTGAGAAAATTTTCCTCATGACATTGGTTTTCTCGCAGCCCAGCCCTGAGTTTTTTCAGGGGGGCGCAACGAACTCGCAACGTACGCAGCGTGGTAGGTTTAAAAATTAGTGTATAATCAATAAATTATATGATTAAAAGTAATATATCAATGGTAGTGTCCAGTGAATTGCCTGCCTAGGGTAATGTTTGTCTTCATAACCCTGTAGTAAGTCCATCCATTTGGTGTTGGAAAATTTAGACCATTAAATAATAGAAAAATGAAAAAGCTTTACGGGTCAGTTCTTTTACTGGCTTTTGTTTATTTCCAAAATATAGTTTGTTCGCATGCACAGTTGCCCTTCGACGAAATCATGATGCCGAAAGGTGAAATATGCATGGCGGGTATCTACGAAGTAGGGAAATGGGATCAATATTGGGAAGGTGGTTACTTAAGGAGAAATGCGAACATTGGCACACTCACCAGGCAAATGGTAATGCCCATGGTTGCATTTGGCCTTACCGAAAAAATCAACATAATCACCAGCTTGCCCTACATCAGTACTGAACCATCAGGGGGTACCCAGGTTGGGCAATCGGGTTTTCAAGATATAAATATGTCGGTGAAGGTGGATTGGTTGAAAAGGCAGGTAGGAAAAGGTAGAGTCTTGTTTTTGACCAATGCGCACTTTGCCCGCCCTGTGGGACGCTATCTTTCCGATTATATGCCATTTAGCATTGGTGCAGGCGCACCGGAACTAGGCTTAAGGGCCATTGGGGGATATAAAATGGACAACGGCTTGATTTTCCGCGTTGCAGGTGCTTACCTGTGGCGGGGGCAGACACAAATTGAAAGGGATTATTACTATCAGAACGGTAGCGTTTATTCTTCCTTTATGAATGTTCCCAACGCCTTTAATTTCCATGCTGCCATAGGTTATTGGGCTTTGGAGAATAGGCTTAGGCTTGAGGCCACCTACATGAGCCTCAACTGCCTGAGTGGCGATGACATCAGGTCTTATAACCGGCCACAGCCCACCAATAAAATGGAAGTCAGCCAAATTGGGGTTTGGGCTCAATACTATATCAAAGCTGATAAGGGGTTGGGGGCACTGGCCTACTTTAACCAAGTGGTGAGCGGCAGAAATGTTGGCATGGCTTCTGTTTTGGGAATGGGTCTTACTTATCAATTAAAAATTTATTAATCTAAACTCCCTATGAAATCTCAATATATTTCCCTTCTCTCTGTGATTTTGGCTCTGGGTTTAGGGGTTTCCTGCATGGAAGACACACCCAATTATTTTGAATTTGAGAAATATGAACTTTCCAGTCTAGATGAGGATGGTGGGTCATGGAACACCTTATTGGTTGGAGAACCTACCCAAATCAGCATCAATGAGCCTGAACCCATCTCGGCGGGTTCCTATGTCACGGAATTAGGGGAATTGAAAGAAAAGATGTCTTCTATCTCGGCTGATGAAAAGGATGCGGTGGAGTATTGGACGAATAACCCTGTGCTGAGATGGAATGAATTAGCCCTGGAAATTGCGGCAAAATATAACCTGATCCCAGGTCCTAATGCAGATGGCTCCTACACTTTGCCAAACCCTGCAAGCCCGGAAGGGCCTCCCCCGTTTCCCTTCGCCCACCCTCCTTACACCAGTAGAATGCTGGCTTACTTGAGCGCTGCTCAGTTTGATGCCCTTGTGGTGGTTTGGCATTATAAGTTTCAATTTAACCGGCCTGCTCCTTACCAAGTGGACAGCTCTATTCAGCCTGCTTACCCCAAAAGCCAATTGCCATCCTACCCTTCGGATGGTGCAAGTGTGGCATATGTGTCCAAAGAAATTCTTAAAACCATGTTTCCATTGGAACAAGCCTATCTGGAGGAGAGGTACCTTGAGCACCTTAGAAGCTTGGAACATGCGGGTATAAATGTAAGAAGTGACATAGATGCAGGCATCATAGTGGCAAAAGAGGTGGTGGATGTAGCCAGACAACGAGCGGCCTCTGACGGAATGAATAGGGCGCAGACCCCAATGGCCCTATCAGACTCTATTGCCAATGTGGCTTTTGATAGGTTTGGATGGAAGTGGAATAATATGGAAAGTCCAATAAGGCCCGTTGGTTTGACCCCGCTATTCGGTAAAGTGAGAATGTGGCATGTTCCCAATGTGGAAGAGGTAAGGGCAAGTCCTCCACCCGCTCCGGGATCACCACAATTTGAAGAGGATGCAAGGGAGCTGAGGCAATATGCCAGAAACATGACGGGGGAACAAAGAAGGATTGCAAATTGGTGGGAAGATGGGCTTGGGTCATATACCCCACCGGGCCACTGGAATAAATTTGCCAAGTTGTCCATAGTAAAAAACAAGCTGAACCCCCTCCGGACTGCCAAGGTGTTTGCGTACATGAACACCGCCATCATGGACGCAGGTGTGGCTTGTTGGGACACTAAATATTATTATCATTACCCCAGGCCGGTGGAGACTATTCAAGGCTTTAAGACCATATTGGGTACGCCGAATTTTCCCGCTTATACTTCTGGCCATAGCACTTTCTCAGCAGCAGGTGCAGAGGTATTGTCCTATTTCTTTCCTGAAGATGCCCACCAATTCCAAGCCTGGGCAGAGGAAGCGGCTGTCTCAAGGATATATGGTGGGATACATTATCGCTTTGATGCTGTGGAAGGAACCAAGCAAGGTAGCAAGGTGGGGCAATACTCGGTTAATAATGCAAAAAAAGATGGAGTTTTTTAGGTATTAGTCCGGCCTAGTTGGCATTAAGATAAACTGCTTTCTCCTCGGGAAAAATTCTTTCATGGACATTACAAAAAAACCCTCTTGGCTTAAAGAACAGGAGGGTTACTTTTATGCACCTAAGGCTATATAATCCGCAGTAAAGCTAGAAGGCCATCCAAAACATGGTGAAAAAAAATAAAGTGGAATAATTGAGGGAAGAATCAAGTCCCACAAGCGGAAGGACCTGTACCAACTACTGCCCTCCAATAGGGAATTGTATCGATCCAAAATCGGCAATTAAACATTCCTGCCCCTAATTCCTTCAATATTTTAATGGGTTCGTCAGAAGAGTGCCTTAGTTTCAAATCCCGTTTAAATACCTCTCCGCGGATACCTCTGAACTATGTAATAAAACTTTTACAAATACTTTACTTATTTTGAACAAAATCTTTCCTTCCAATTAAAAAGCGCATACCATCTTAATGCCTTCCTGAAAGGCATTATTGTCATCATATCGATAGCCACCAAAGCTATTTGGTGGGGCTATTGTAAAGGCATGGATTTGCCCCTAGCTTCTCCGATTTCCAGTACCTCTGTCACCACATATTTGCTTGCTCCCCTCCATGGGATGGGGTTGAGATATTCTTTATATCTTAGCTCAACAAATTGCCCTCCGGACCTTTCCAGCATAAGGGCCACAGAGTCACCTAGAGCACTAAAGCGAAATTCGTTACTTTGCAGTGCTCCTGCGGAGGGGCTTTGGAACCCATCCTGAACCAGGCGGCCCTCCCAGGTTTTGAACATAAACCCTTTTTTCTCGAAATAATTGAGGTTCCCTGCCTTTACCCCTTCAGCAAAAACAAAATAATACCTCCACCAGAAAAAGATGGATAATGCAATTACCAATATGATTGAACCTATACCAAGATACTTTTTCATGGAAGATGGATTTAGGTACTAAAGATAAGAAGGAATACCTAAATTTAAATCAACTGCTATACAACATTTTTAGTCAATATACGAACTGTATTATTTGCAAAACGGACTTCCTTAGCTGTACTGATGATGAAGCAAACGGTTAAAATCTTCCTAAAATGTCTAAAATTTTGCCGGACCAAAAATTTAAACAAAGCCTTATTTTATTTTTTAAATCATTTTTTGTCTTTATAGGGAAAAGTATATTTAGGGATGAATAAATTTCTATTTAATAAAAGCGCTTTCTGGTTGATTCTTTTTTTCGCTGTGGCTGTGTTCGGGTTTTGGAAAAGCTATTATTCATTTCCTGAGAGGGACGTTACCTTTTATGAACATTTCCATGGGATCAGTATGACACTGTGGTGCCTAATGCTGATTGCACAGGCATTTTTGATCAGATTGCGGAAATACAAAACCCATAGATGGGTGGGCAGAGGTTCCTTTCTGATTTTCCCGGTTCTGATTCTTTCCACATTTCTGTTGATCCATGCCAGCTTGAGTGTAAATGGGGAGCTCAATACTGCTGTCTTAACTAACCTTGCCTTGATGGCCAATGCCACGGTTGCCTTGATCCTTATTTACGGATTGGGGATTTATTTCAGGAAAGACCGACCTACGCATGCCCGCTATATGGTCTGCACGATTTTTCCTTTATTTACACCGATTACCGATAGGATCATTTACAATTACCTTCGGCCTTTGGTGCAATATGCCCCGAAAATAGCAGGTGATCCAATTGTGCCATTTTATGGGTTTTTGCTAGCAGATCTGATGCTGATTGGCTTGGTGATTTGGGATTGGAGATCCAATAGGCGAAAAGATGTATTCATTACTGTTTTTGTAATCCTGCTGTTTTTTCATATTTCAGTATTTACATTTCACCAGTTCACTTTTTGGGAAAGTTTCGGGAAATGGTTTTTGGAACTTGGGTTGACTTAAAAAAATGAAGCATTTTTTTAAGTCAACCCAAGGGAAAATTTAGTTGTTTTTTAATTGGATTGGTATCTATCCTCCTCCCTTGGTATATTTGGATGGAATCATTTTAATAAGTTAAATGAATCGATAGAAATATGAAGCCCCTATCTCTTACCTGTTCTCTTGTAATTGTTTCTTTTTTTTCTCTTTCTTTTGCGTTTTCCCAACAATCCTATATGGACTGTAGTGCCTGGCTCCGCAATGACACCTTGGTGGTTCAGAATTCCAAGATAAGCTACTCTATGCTTTGGAATGGGGGAGATTTCATCCCTTATTCCATTGTCGATAGAAACGGAGATAAAAGGGTGGTATTCCAGGCAAATGAACCTGGCTTTGAGGCGACAGGTGCCCCATTTAATACCAACAAGACCTTTCATATAGCAGCTGTGGAGCAAAATATCCACTCTCCTGCTCATCTTAGGGTGGAGGTAGAAAATGAGCATGATGCCGGAGTAAATGTACTCCGTGTTTTTAAGGTGTTCCCGGAGACTTCGGCCATTACCATGGAGATTTATTTGAAATATGGGGATTTGGGCAAAGGGAAGGACCCCAATGAGCAAAAACTAGATGGCACAGAAAGTTTTTTTACACAAAATACTCCAGGCAAGGAGCCTTACTTGCAGCAATTCGGATTAAATTATCCACACTGGGACTTCACGGTAGTCCGTTTTAAGGATGTCACAGATGCAAATGACAATTTGGTCCATGAGCAGCAGCTATTGCCCTATGGGGCTGCACAACAACTTCAGGGGAATCTATTGCTAGCAAGGGATGTGATCCATGGGTCCGAATTTTTCCTTTTGAAGGAAGGGCCTAACGGGGAAAGCCAAATCAACTACCCTGGATTTGATTATTCCCTTTCCAAAACCAAGATTGGGATTCCTTTTTCCGGTTTTCCCGCCACCTCGGAGGGAGTGGAATGGGTGAGGGGATATCCTTTAACCATAGGCCTTGCCCAGGGAGATCAGCCAGTCATATGGACCTTGAGGGAGTACTTGAAAAACTCGATTAATTATGACCCGGAGCAATATGAGATGGTAATGATGAACACTTGGGGAGATAGGGGGCAGGACGGGAAAATCAGTGAGAATTTTGTCCTTGCAGAGCTGGATAGGGCCAGGGAATTGGGCATCAGTCATTTCCAGTTGGATGATGGGTGGCAACAGGGCTTATCCAAAAATTCCGCCAGCAGTGAAGGCGTATTATGGGATAGGTGGCTTCCGGAAGACTGGAAACCCAATGAGGTGCGGTTTCCAAACGGCCTGGATAAAGTGATTGAAAAGGCAGGTGATTACGGGATACGGTTGGGGTTGTGGTTTAATCCTTCTATGGCCAATGACTTTGCTGCCTGGGAGGATGATGCGGAAATTATCATCAGCCTGCATAACAGCACGGGTATTCAATATTTTAAAATCGACGGAGTCCAGATTCCCACAAAAAAAGCGGAAGAAAACTTGCACCGGTTTTTTGACAGGGTATTGGAGGAAACAAATAATAAGGTGTTTTTCAACCTTGACCTGACTGCAGGTATTCGGGGGGGATATTTTCTGACCAGGTATGCGGGAAACCTGTTTTTGGAAAACCGCTACACCGATTGGGGAAATTATTATCCTTACAGAACCCTGCGTAACGTCTGGATGCTTGCAAGGTATTTTCCTCCAGAACTGCTACAAGTGGAGTTCCTAAACAAATGGAGGAATAAGGATAAGTTCCCCATGGGTGACCCATTTGCTCCTCATAACTATGATTTTGAGTACGTTTTTGCCACTTCCATGGCCGGACAGCCTTTGGCATGGTTTGAGGCAACAGGCCTGCCGGAGGAGGCCATGCAGGTGGGGGAAGTAATCAGCAATTATAGGGACATACAGGCCGAATTCCATGCAGGTTATATTTTCCCTATCGGTGAAGAGCCCTCTGGGCGATCCTGGACAGGGTTTCATTCAGTGAATCCAGGAAGTAAAGAAGGGTATATTTTGATCTTCCGGGAAGAAAACGATAGGGAGGAAGCCGAGATAGCACTTCCTTGGCTGGAAGTGGGGAACTATGAGTTTATCCCCATATTGGGGGAGGGTCCAGATTTCACGACGCAGGTTGGAACTGATAGAAAGGTGACGTTTTCACTTTCTAGGCAAAATTCATATCAGCTGATGAAATACAAATTGGTTAAGCCCTAACGTATTCTAATAAAAATTCAGTGTGTAAATTTAATCACCTATTTATCAATCAACCCGGTTGCAATTCCACCTTTTTGCCAGCTATGGAGAGATTTTCATTCACATACTGCTCATCCCAGAGATTGGAAATCACTGCTGAAATGTTTGGGTTTTGCAAGGCCCACAAATAGGCTTTTAGGGCAGGCTTCATGTTGCCGGGCACAATTCTATCCACTTTCTGAATGCGCCATTCCGGTATGGGCTGCAATGCTTCGTGATGGGTGGCCACAGCCATGGCGGCCTTCATGGCAATTATTCCCATGCCGCTTTCACTTGCCAATTCTATCTCTCTTTCCATGTATCCGCCATTAAGGACATTGTAGGCTACCATGGCCACTTCGTATTGGCCGGTTTCCCTTGCCGCTCTTAATACCCCAGCCGGATCGTTATGTGTAGAAACACCCAGGAACCGGACTTTTCCGTCTTTTTTGAGTTGCTCGAAAGTAGTGAAGGTATCTTCTATCTCCACTTCCTCCGATGAGCCGGCACCGTGAGGGCACATTAAAATATCAAAGTAGTCGGTTCCCACGCGCCTAAGGCTACCTTCAATGCTATTTAATATAAATTCCTTAAACTTTGGGCTTCCATCTACCTTGTGTGCATAATCACTCGCCATAGCGTTGCTCAGATAGGTGCCGTCGAATGAGTCGGGCTGTCCCGGCCAATAGGTAAAAAAATATCCGGGTTTATCCACTTTGCGGGCTTCGCGCATTTCCTTTGCTTTCTTTTGATAATGTTCCTGTTTGCCGCTGGGTAGACCATCATAGATTTCCCGGTACAGGTTGTTTCTCACATTGGCGAAGCCGCTGACTTTGGTGGTCAAAAAGACCTTTTCGCGTTTGGCATTGCTGTCAAGGATCCGGCCGTAGCTTTCCTCGCATTCACCATTGCCATAGCCGGACGCCATATCCAGGTAGTTCAGTCCGCGCTCCATCGCTATTTCAGTGGCGCGTAGGTTATTAAACCTCACAGGGTCTCCTCCGTTCACGATTTCAGAAATCATCATTCCGGTATCCCCCAATTGCCGATAGGCCATGCCTGCTTGTTTGTTTCGCCATTCTAGTTTGACATTTTTTCTACGTTTTGGGGCCATTGCATCACTTGAATTGGCTTTGCCCAACAGAGGAATGCCCAACCCCAAGGTTGCACCTACTGAAATAAATTTTCTGCGATTGATATTGTGGTTATCCGGCATGGTTGCTCACTTTTATGTCTCCAATATCTCTAAAGTTATGAAAAACAGCGAAAATTTAAAAGTTTGAGGAAAGTAATTTAATCGTTAAAATAATGACCGATAGACAAGTAAAATGCTTGTTAGGTAATTTCTGTTCACTTCCAATCGATATTGAGCAACACATTTATCATATTTATTCCATTGCCACCTCCCTGAAAGCAAAGAAAAAAACCAAGGGGTGTATTGGAAAAATTAGTAATGGATGATTTTGTGTCAAAGGTCAATTTTCCATTTTCAATTTTCCATTTTCCATTCTCCATTCTCCATTCCCTACTTAACCTGACTCATACTCAATCCCCGGATACCAAAACTGAATAAATGGCTGCTTACCGGTTGTATGGGGATTGTCGTGTCCGGATGATATTCATAGTTAAACCCAATGCGGATCTGCCCATTCCCCATCAGTGCCAGTCCTGCACTCAGCCCAAAGGAGGCATTTACCCGATCAATATTAGAAAAGCGGTCTGCAAAACCTTCATTTCCGCTGTAAAGGTTGGGTTGCAAAAAACCGTTGGCAAACCAACCGACTTTAGGGTTGGAGAACCTTTTAAAAAAATGAAATTTCAATGAGAAAGACGCAAGAAGGTTCATGTGGTTCAAACTTTCCGTCGCAGGGTTTAAAGGAACCCGGTCATCTTGTCTTATGGTATATAATTCAGTCCCTATTGCATACCAAAATTCACTTTCTTCATCACTTCTTACCGGCACAAAATACTCTCCGTGAAGGCTCCCAAAAATCAACCTTCGCTCCTCACCCAGGGATAAATTATCGATATCGTGCTTGCATCGGTGGTAATATCCTGCCCTCCAAAAGCCCTTCCCAGTCTTTCGCATGTAAAAAAGCCCTTCACTCCACCAGATCGACCTTGGGTTAAAGTTGATATTGTTAAAGGGGTCAGCTATAAACTCAATGGATGTGGTGATCCCCAAAGTGGCCCTATTGCTAAATCGCATAAGCTCCACAGTTGCACCCAACTCATGAACCCATTCGTGGCTCTCATCCGAACTGGCCAGGTAGTTTCCGAACCCAGCCCATCCGCTTAGGGAGTGTGCAAAGGAAATGCCCGTACCAGGATCGTAGTTGGTGGAATCCGCCAGGGGCACAATCATGGTATTCCGCTCCATCAGCCGCTGGCCATACACCAATTGAGTACCAAGAAGAAACGCCAATAACAGTGAAACTTTCATAGTAGAATTATTTTAAACCTTTATTTAACCTAGGGAAACCAATTCATAAGTAAAAAATAACGAGAAAGTTATGACTATACAAATCTTCTGTGAAGCAAGAAACGGCATTAGCCATTAGGTAAAGATGTAAATCCGATTAGCTCTAAGCAAAAATGGGAATTATGACAGTTTTGTAACCATATCCAAGCAAAAGGATTGGTATGCCAGGTACGAGTAGTGCACCATTTTTGTTAAAAACCATTTTTCAAAACAGAATTGATCCTGAATTATACAAAGGTTTTCATTATCTTTCCAATAATAGCTTTAACAACCTTAAAGGCCTTATGAGTAGAAGAATTAAAATTTTTAAAGAGCAACTGGACTGGGCAGGTAACTTGAAGAGGTTATTGATAGTCCTGATGTTTTTAATTTATTCACTTGCTGCATCTGCACAAAACGGGGATAAAATCCCTGTTTTGATAGTGGACGGGTTCAGCAATCATGACTGGGAACAGACCACTGAGGTGACCAAATGGATCCTGGAGGAAAGTGGGATGTTTAAAGTAGAAGTAAGTACGGTACCTACCGACAGCCTGGAAAGATTGTCTTGGCTCCCGGAGTTTAACAACTATCCGGTAATCATTCAAAACACCAATAATATCAATAACCTCAGCTTAAAGTGGCCAAGGGAGGCAGAGATAGCCCTTGAGAATTATGTGGCCGACGGTGGAGGCTTGTACGTGCTTCATTCCGCCAACAACGCTTTCTCACATTGGAAGGCCTATGATGAGATGATCGGATTGGGATGGCGGTCCTCCTCGGCAGGGACTGCATTAGAAATCGGGTCCGATGAAAGCATCATCGTCCATCCACCTGGGGAAGGTAAGGGGACAGGGCATGGAGACCGGTTTAACGCAGTGGTTGAACTTTACAATAGGCACCCTATTAATTATGGTTTTCCAGATAAGTGGCAAACCGTGAACACGGAAGTGTATTATTACCCACGTGGTCCTGCAAAGAATATAGAAATCCTGTCCTATGCCTATGACAGCACCGGAACCCAGAAGAACTGGCCTGTGGAATGGGTGGTAATTTACGGTAAAGGAAGGGTGTACAACTCCAGTTTGGGACATCTTTGGGAAGGGGAAACCTATCCCCCGGCCTATAGATGTGTAGGATATCAAACCACTGTTATCAGGGTTACCGAATGGTTGGCCACCAGGGATATCAGCTATCCTGTCCCTTTAGATTTCCCCAGGAAGGACTCTCCAAGCTTAAGGCCCGAGGAGGGCTTTGTTAAAAAGGAATGAATGTGAGGCTTACGTTCAAATCGATGTCAAATCATGAAAACCTACAACCTTGGCCTGACTCCTAGTTTGGCTTTCCTTTCCCCCATATACTAAAAATCCCTTTACATCCGGTTTGATCTTTTTAAATTGATCCAAAGATTTAAAAAAATCGGGATGAATGGTTTTACCTGATTTCACCTCTATGGCCAAGAGTTGCTGTCCCCTTTCAATGAGGATGTCCACTTCATTACCGGAAACATCCCTCCAAAAGAAGAGGTCAATTCGGGCACATATTGGATTTCGTCAATAATTACACCATTCTGATAGGTTTCTAAAAAACCCTTAGGGTCTGATTTGGCAAATTCCCTTGCAGAAATATCTTCCAGGTTCACGTATTTGTATTCCGGTTTCAACATTCTACACAAGGTGGTCTTACCAGCTTGCCTGGGACCTGTAATAGCCACGATGGGAAATTTCGACAAAATCTCCTGAATTTTTGATGCGATATCTCTGGCGACAATTATGGTTTATGTAAATTTAGGAATTTGATTCCTAAATTTACATAAATATTAAGTGCAAATTTTACGGGCTCCTGAAAAATCATAATCAGCGAAATATGCTTTTTTCTTAAGCTCGAAGACTCCACTTTCCTATCAATAGGGTTTAAGTGAAGTACGGAAGACGTAGGCCAAAACACGGTCTTGAATGCATACAAAAGATTAAACCCCTCATGGGTATAAAAATCCGCATCCCCCCATCCAATTTCCAGGTAGGTGTAGGATTTGTATTCAGGGTACTCTGCCCAGAGGCTGTCAGGCAAGGCATACGCAGGAACCACAATACCGGTGTGCCAATTGATGCTGCTCACATATATGGTGTGATTATCGGCTGGTCTCTTTTCATTTTGAGCCATTGATCCAGCCCAAAAGAACTTATATACCCATATAAGCGACCCTAGTTTTACCATGCCGATAGTTTTTCGAAGACCCATAGCTTCAAATAATTACTTACCAAAATGTGAAATCCCACCAAAAATGTTCCAATTGAGGTTTTACTGGGGTCATTGTACAAAGAGTTCCACCATTTATATTTAAGAAGTCGAAATTTATTCTGGGACCGCCGTCACCAACTTCCATTATGCCTCCGCGGCAAAGCACCAGCCATTTCTTTTGATATGTAATATACCGTATACGATAAATTTCTTACATTGATTGTTTACTAAGAAGCTAGGTAGTAATTGTTCTGGAACATTCTTCGGGATAAATGGCAATTAGGGGATTTTACTGATTTTCTGGACGATCATTTTTTCGGAATTGGTTAAATTTAGGAAATGTTGCATAAAGAGACTGAGCAATTAATTCAGTTGAAGAGTTCATAAATGAATAGCATAAAGAAGGTTGTTTTAACTATAAAAAACATGTCAAGAATACTTAAAATTACACCGATTTTCGTTTTGTCAGTTTTTGCTATTTTATTTTTAATGGCTTGCCCGGAAAAGCAACTTGATAAGAAAGCTCAGCATCTAAACGTACTATTTATCGCCGTTGATGACCTGAGGCCTGAACTTAGCTTCTATGGAGCAAACCAAATCCAATCACCCCATCTCGATAAATTGGCGGGGCAAAGCCTTGTTTTCAACCGTGCATATTGCAATGTGCCTGTATGTGGGGCCTCAAGAGCAACACTACTAACAGGCGCACGGCCTACCCGTAGCAGGTATCTTGATTTCAATACTTTAAAAGACGAGGACAATCCAGATGTTTTGTCTCTGCCAATGATTTTTAAAAACAATGGGTATACCACCATCTCCAACGGAAAGGTTTACCATCACGCAAAAGACGATTCTCTGGCCTGGGACGAAATATGGCAACCGGCGGGAAAATACATCTATGCTACGGAAGAATACCGGAAGATACGGGCAAATACCTATCGGGGCATGCCCATGGAAAATGCCGATGTACCTGATTCCGCCTACCAGGATGGAAAACTGGCCTTGAAAGCCATAAATGATCTGAGAAAACTAAAAGATGGAAATAAACCGTTTTTTTTAGCTTTGGGTTTTTACAAACCTCATCTTCCTTTTACAGCTCCCAGAAAATACTGGGACAAATACAAACGTGAAGAAATATCCCTTCCCGAAAATTACCAGCAGCCGGAAACTACTCCCCGCAAAGCATATCACAATTATGGAGAGCTTAGAAACTATGAGACCATACCTAAAGAAGGGCATTTAGAAGATGGCCTGGCAAAGGAGTTGATTCATGGATATTATGCCTGTGTCAGCTATATCGATTCACAAATCGGCTTGGTGCTGGAAGAACTCGACCAATTGGGGTTGGCCGAGAATACAATCGTCGTACTTTGGGGGGATCATGGGTGGAATTTGGGTGACCATATGCTTTGGTGCAAACACGCCAATTTCAATTCATCCTTACAAGTACCGATGACCATCAAAGTCCCGGGTAAAACCAAAGGTCAGCGGACTGATTACATCACAGAAACGATAGACATTTATCCCAGTCTTTGTGAGCTGACCGGAATTGAAAAACCCGATCACCTGGAAGGTGAAAGCGTTATCCCACTGATAGAAAATGGGAAACGGGAAAAAGATTATGCTGTTTCCAAGTTTTTTGATGGAGTGACGCTTATCAAAGGATCACTATTTTATACGGAATGGACAAACGATGAGGGTGAGCCTTATGAAAGAATGCTTTTCGATCACAAAACCGACCCCCTTGAATTGTATAACCTGGCAGAAAAAGAGGTATATCGGTCCCGGGTGAATGAATTATCCATTGAACTGAAAGAGAAATGGGGTAAAGATTTCTTTTAATAAAACATTGATTAGTATGTTGAGGAAAAGTATAAACGTCATCTTTCTTCTTTTAGTCTTGCCTTTAGCGCTTGTAGCCCAACAGCCTGAGCGTCCGTATATTTGGGTGAGCCCAGATGAAAGGCCCGCCATTCTGGAAAAAATCGAGAAACAGGCCTGGGCTGGAAAAATTTACAAGGATTTTATGAGCCAAGTGGATCAGGAAATCAAAGCACATCAAACCGATCCGTTGCTATTTCTTCAAAACCTACCATTTAATTGGGATAGTAAAAAACCAAATCACTACCCGCCTTTCTACCTCACCTTTCACATCGAAAACGGGAAGCATAAAAACCTAGACAATGCCACCGAGGAAGAAATGGCCAATGCCAGAACATTGATTCGCTACTTGCAAACGGGCATCGATTGTGGCATGGCCTATTTCCTGACGCAGGATGAAAAATACGCCCAATGCGCCACGGATATCCTTTATTCCTTTGTAAAAGGTGTGCTTCAGTCGGAAGTTTCAGAGTGGAGAGGAAGGGGAGGTTGGCTTTTTCCGGATGATGGTTTCCGGGAGGTTAGAGAAATTGGCTATAAGGTACCGTTGATTTATGATTTTATCGCTGATTTTATTCAAAAGGGAGGAAGGCCCTATGACCTGCTAAAAAAAGGAAAAACCGATTTCCCCATAGACAAAGCCCAGGAGGTTTTCCGCACCTATGCCAACATCACCATTAATTATGGCGGGATCGGTTCAAATCACCCCATATTAGAGGCACCCAACTTGGTGTACAATGCCTTGGCGATAGAGGACGAAAAAGAACGTGAAAAATTGCTTTCTTATTTCCTCACCGAGAGCACGGATCACCAGGATGCCCTCAATGTGATGGCTGCCATATACAAAGAGAAGGGAGTCCTCTGGCCCGAAACCTCCCAATACCTGAATGCAGCAGCATCCATATTAACAAGACTGATGTTGGTGGTCAATAGATATGATCCCGGGCTTAGGCTAGGGGATAAGTACGCAAACGTATTATTCTCCTTACCGGCACTGGATTACCTTGTCTACCCAAACCATCAGCTTATCCGGTGGGGGGATGGTAAACGCACAGGTACCCCCCCATATAGCAGTTATGAAGAAGCTTTCCTGCTAGGGGAGATGGATGGTGTAATGGAAATCACTAATGAATTCGGCCCCCTGCTTAACAGGGCCATTAACCAGGGAAAATACAAAAGGTCGGGGATGCTGGCTGTGCTTTGGTATGAAAGAGAATTTATAGGCGAGGAGGCAGCCTTTGAGCTTCCCAGAACCGACAAGGTGGACCATGCAGGCATCTACCTTCAACGTAATTTAAGCCCTTCCCAAAATCCCAGGGATGCCTTAATGGCTTTCGTTGGAGGTGCACACATGGTTCATGGCCATGCAGAAGGAATGAACATAGAACTATACGGTAAAGGGGAAATACTGGGGGTAGATAATGGAAGGGGACGATACCAACAGGATATACATGAAAATTATTCCCGACTTTTTGCGGCCCACAATACGGTAATTGTGAATGGAAACTCCCAGAGTGATGAAGGTTGGGTAAACTTGGGCATCAATACCGTTCAGCTGTTAGCCATGGAGCCCATGCCAAAAGAAGAGGCTCTTTCACCATACCATTCTTTTTCAACGACCAGTTTTGTGGATGACAAGGGGGAGCAGGCGGAGGCTTATCAGGAACGCACACTGGCACTGATTCGGACCTCTGAAACTACAGGATACTACGTGGATATTTTCCGGTCAAAGTCCAAATTGCCCGATCAATACCATGATTATTTGTACCATAATATTGGAGACAGGTTAGCATTGCTGAATGGTGATATCAACTTTAAGCCTACTCCTGAAAGATACATGGCCAATGCGGACTTGCCATGGGTACAAAACCAAACCTACCGCCACCCTGGGTGGCATTTTTTTGACGAAGTACAATCGACTGGAAACTATACCAAAGAGGTACGGGTAAGGTTTCAGGCCGAAAAATTTGAAGAGCCGATCTTTATGGACTTACACATTCCGGGTGATGCCAACCGGCAGTACACAAAGGTGCTTGCCCCACCTACTTTTGAATCCCCTATACCTTACGAAAGTGAACCCACACCAACGTTGGTCATTCGTCAAATGGGAGAGGCCTGGGATCAACCGTTTGTGGTGGTATTCGAGCCCTTTGATGGAGACAAGGACAACCATTCCATAAAATCTGTAGAAAAACTGGAACAGGGAGGGGTTTTTAAAGGGTTACGGGTGCAAAGTGAGGTGGCTGGAAACATGCGGGTACAATACATTATCGCTCAGGCTAGGAACGAAGCATATATCGATAAAAAACTTGGGATTTCCTTTAAGGGGTCATTTGCCGTGATCACCGAAAATTCTAATGGAAAGCTCCAAAATGTATATATCGGTGAAGGGGAGGAGCTCAAGTATGGTGAAATCATTTTGAAACCGGATAATCAAAAAAAATCCATGTATAAGGAATTTTGATTCTGTATATTAGTAACGTATAGGGATAAAATGATAGAGGGTATGGCTATAGCCAATGGCGGAGATTGGCACACAATAACCTTCAAAGCAGGGGCCAAATTGGGGGGAACCATTCCTCAAGAACACGGATAAATGGCTGCCAATTCAATTCGAATGCGGCTTCAGCCCATTCCATTATAATGAAGATGTAAGATGGGACCGGCTTTAGCCGAATTTTTAACCTTGGCTGTTAGAGGTTTGAGAATAGATGGATATATAACGAAATTCCAACAATACTTCCTTATGAGGCACTTTTCTGATTTGTTCTTTTCTCTAGGCTTGTCCCTGTTACAATACCATAATTTCACCCTTCTTACTAATTCCTCGGAGGGAGGTCACGATTTGAAGGGTATTTCCAAAGGAATCTGGTCAAGCTAGGCAAAAGCCATAGCCACTCTATCGATATGCCAACTGATGCTGCACAAATAAATGATATGATTATCGGCTTGTCTCTATTCGTTTTTTTTCTAAAAATTATTGGGAATTGGGTTTTTTTCCCTATAATTATGTGGTATTTAATAGCATAGCCCAAATAACCATTATGAGTCAAATTCCGAAATCGAATGGTAAGATCAGTGCCGAGTTGCTCTGGGAATCGCTTAAATCAGGGGATAAAGATGCGCTGGAGCAACTCTACAGGAGATTTATCAAGGAATTGTTTAGGCTGGGTATATCCATCACCGGAGATGCCGATTTTGTACAGGATTGCATACAGGAGCTTTTTATTGACTTATGGAAATACAGGGCAAACATGAAGTCCACCGATAACGTCAAGCTATATCTTTTTAGGTCCCTTTCCAACAAAATCAACAAGGAGAGGAGGAAGGCCTTAAGGTGGAGTGAGCGGCAGCAGCATGTCTCGGAAAGATATCCACGTTTTCTTGAAAGTGTGGAAACCAAACTCGTAAATTCCCAGCGTGAAGCATTACTCCAAAAGAAATTGGCCAAAGCCATGAACGATCTGCCCACTAGGCAAAACGAAGTCATCCAGTACCTGTTTTTTGAGAACCTATCCTATGAGGATACTGCTAAATTGATGGGCATCAACCTCCGCTCTGTTTATACCTTGGCCTGGAAGGCACTTTCCGCATTGAAAAAGGCCGTTTTGTGGTTTGCCTTTCCCTTAGTGCATTACCTGTCCTAGTTTGCCCTTATCGGTTAGAAGGAAGTTTTTTTATTTTTTTTAAATGCAAAGGATAACTTTTAAAAGTTCTTGGCTTAGATAAGTGAAAGACTTCCATTTTATGAGTAAAACCGAATACACTGTTGAAGATTTTATGTTGGACCCGGAGTTCCGAAACTGGGTGCTTTCCCCCGACGAGGAGGCAAAGGCCTATTGGGAGGCTTTCCTAGTTGAACATCCGGAGAAATACAAGGAGGTGGAATTGGCCCGCAGGACCTTACTTAACCTTTCCAGAAGTGTAACTGAGGTAAGTGAACATAGGATAGAACTTACCTGGACCGCAATTAATAAGGGAGTTGAGGAAGCAGGTGACGATAATGCAGAAAGAAGGGTGGTGCCCTTAAGCGCTGAAACTACCCTTAAGCGTTTTGCAGATCGGCCGTTTATAAGGTCTTATCGGCCCAATCTCCAGTTTTACAGGGTGGCGGCAATATTGGCAATAGCATTTTCCCTTGGCGTTTTGTTCAGCTTGACCCACCAAGAAGCGGAGCTTGCCCCCATTGAAATTCCTTTGGTATATGAGGAGCACGAGGCTCCTCCCGGCGTGAAGTCCAACCTTACCTTGCAGGATGGCTCCAAAGTGATACTCAACTCAGGTAGTACCTTACGGTATGTTAAAAATTTTGAAGCGGAAAGACGGGAGCTGTTCCTCACCGGTGAGGCTTACTTTGAGGTAGCCAAGGACAGTTTGAGACCTTTTACGGTGAGGACGGGCCCAGTTTCTACCACTGCCTTGGGTACCTCCTTTAATATCAGTGCCTACGAAAACGAAAGTCATGATGTGTCCCTTCTTTCAGGAAGGGTCAACGTGGTATTGGGATTTGAACAGCCTTATCAAATTGATTTGCATCCCGGAGAGGCCTTGAATGTAGAAGTGGGGGAGGGGTCACATAAGAAACAAAGGTTCAGGGAAGAGAAAGTATTGGCCTGGACAAAAAAGACCATCCTGTTTGAGCAGACGCCTATGGAGGAAGCCATTAGGGTGCTGGAAAACTGGTACGGGGTAAAGATAGAAGTGCTAAACCGGCCAGGTAAGGGAGTGCTCCTATCCGGGAAGTTTGTGGACCAGACGCTGAGAGGCGTCCTAGAAGGATTGAGTTATTCTGCCCGCTTTGATTTTCAAGTGGATAAGGACCGGGTTACTTTAAGATTTGACACCTCATCATAATTAACGTTTTGCCTATGTAGTAATCATTTAGAAAATTGAAATAAGGCCATGGATGCGCTAACACCCATGGCCAGTAAGTTCCGGCTACAGAGACGGCCATCTCTATTCCGGTGAAAGTCTGTTTAAACAATTGGCATAGCCTAAACAAACCATTCAAAGATATGAAAAAATCAATACTAAAGCATGTTATAAACATGACCAAGTTATTCTCCATAGCATTCCTTTTCCAATGCATAACCATGAGTTTCTTATTAGCATGGAATGGAAGTGCCCAAGTTAAAAATATCGAGGAAGTGACGGTTTCTCTTTCCTTGGAGGATGTTAAAATCAAGAGCGTATTTCGGGAATTGGAAAAAAGTACTGGGTATAATTTTGTGTTTACCAACAAAGAGCTGAAGGACATTCCCAATGTAGAGGTTCACTCGGATAACCATTCACTGTATAATGTTCTATTGAGCTTGGCAAAACAGACCAACCTTAGCTTTAAGCAGGTGGATTATAATATTCATGTGAAGAAATCAAAAATGAATACTTCCGTATCTATTGCAGAAAAGGAAGAAGAGATTACGATAACCGGAGTGGTAACAGATGAAAACGGGGAGCCTATGCCGGGAGCAGCCGTTTCGATAGTAGGAACTACACAAGGTACAGTGACTGATTTGGATGGGAACTATACCATTACTGCAGATGACGAGGCTACTTTGGTTTTTTCCTATATCGGGTATCAAACCGTGAGGATCCAAGTGAGTAACAGAAGCCAAATAGATGTGGTTTTAGAGCCAGATTTGGCTTCGCTAGAGGAGGTGATGGTGGTAGGCTATGGTACCCAGCAGAAAAGAGATGTTACAGGGGCAGTCGGTCAAGTGAAAGGAGATGAGCTCCGAAATTTACCTGTGGCAGGGATCGACCGGGCTTTGCAAGGAAGGGCTGCTGGGGTAAGCATTGCAGCCAATAGTGGTTCTCCAGGCTCTGGAACTACGGTAAGGATAAGGGGTACCAGTTCCATTTATGGTAATAATGACCCCTTATATGTTGTGGATGGCGTGCCCTTGGGGGAAAACGTGGGAGGCATCGAACAAATCGTCAACCCGACTGATGTAGAGAGTATTGAGGTATTAAAGGATGCCTCAGCAGCGGCAATCTATGGATCTCGTGGTGCCAATGGGGTAGTTTTGATTACTACTAGAAAAGGAGTCTCTGGGGCTCCCAAGATATTTTTTAACTCCTATTACGGAGTAAAAAATGCTTGGAATAGACCTGAGCTGGCGGATGCCACTGAATTTGCAAGAGTTCATCTCCTAGCCCATCAAAATGGTGGTTCTTCACCCATTTCTGCCATTGCAAATGCAAATCCGGAATCCTGGGGTACAGGGACGGATTGGTGGAGTGAAATTAATCAAACGGGAGTCATTCAAAATCATGACTTTTCGATGATGGGAGGAACGGATAGGCTAAGGTATTCCACTAGTCTGGCCTATTTTTCGGATAAAGGCTATATCCAAACCTCTGAGTTTGACAGGCTCACTTTCCGAATCAATACGGAGTATGATCTTTCAAAGAGAATAAAGTTCGGTAGCAACCTATCCTTGATACACAACAGCCGACGTGGGATTAATGAAAACGATGGCGAAGGAAGCGGGGTTATAGCGTCAGTGTATCAACTGGACCCCATAACTCCAGTATATAAGACCCAAACCCAACTCGAACAAGAGGCTATTACTGAAGGAATTGACATAAATAACCCCTATAATATTTATGCACAATCTCTCTTTACCAACAGGAACAACCTAGTGGGCAGATTGTCGCGAAATAATGGCACAAACTCAGAAATGAGAATGCTGGGAAATGTATATGCAGAGGTTCAAATATTAGACGGATTATCATTTAGAAGTGATTTGGGACTTCATTTAAGATACAATGATTTCAGAAGTTTCGGCCCACAGTATTGGATCGGACCGAATGATCGCTTAGACGAAAGCGTGGTAAATAGGTCTTATACGAGAAACCTTGATGTGGTTTTTGCCAATACGTTAAACTATCAGAAATCCTTTGATAGGCATACCATCGGTGCAGTGGCAGGAATTACATCAGAGCAATTTTTCTTTGAGACAATGTCCGGCCAGAGGTTCGATACACCGACGAATGATGAATCCCTTTGGTACCTGAATGCGGGAGCCATATTGGGTAATGTTACGGGAAGTGCCGCCAAAAACACTTTATTGTCCTATTTGGGCAGGGTAAATTATGCCTTTGATGACAAATACCTTTTGACGGTTAGTCTTAGGGCCGATGGCTCTTCCAGGTTTGCGGAGGAAAATCGATGGGGGTATTTTCCATCTTTGTCAGCTGGGTGGAGAGTTTCTGATGAAACCTTTTTTGAACCATTGACAAGGAACGTATTCAGCGAATTTAAAATTCGAGGAGGTTGGGGTCAGATTGGAAATCAAAGGATTGTCAATAATGCCTTCATAAATCTCCTAACAGGGAATGACAGGGACAGGTACGCCTTCGGACCCGATGAAACCTTGTATCCTGCCTTGAGGCCGAATAATGTTGGGAACCCAATGATCCAATGGGAAACCGTTGAGCAATTGAACATTGGTTTTGATGCAGCCATGTTGGACGGAAAACTCACATTGACGGCCGATTATTTCGTTAAGGACACCAAGGACAACCTGTTGTTGCTTCCACAGCCATTATACGCAGGCAACCTAACTCCTTGGGCAAATGCGGGTCAAATCCGAAACAGTGGTTTGGAACTGGCCTTGGGGTACAGAAACTATGACCGTGCAGTAAAATACAGTATTAATGGAAATATAAGTTTTCTTGACAATCAAGTCATAAGTCTGGCTTCGGGGGAGCCAATTTCAGGTGGGAATACTAGGGCTGGAGCATCGAGTAGAACAGCTGTAGGCCAACCTATTGGAGCATTTTATGGTTGGGTGACAGATGGTATTTTTCAAAATGAGGAAGAGGTGGCGTCCGGCAACCAGCCGAATGCCAGACCTGGGGATTTCAGGTTCAAGGACCTCAATGGAGATGGGCAGATTACCGATGATGACAGAACCTTCATAGGGAACCCGCACCCTACGATGACTTTTGGAACAAATATACTTTTAGAATACAAAAATTTTGATCTTAACCTGTTTTTCCAAGGCCAGTCAGGAAATGATGTTTTTATGTATGAGAAGTATTTCAGTTGGGTAGGAGATGGATCGTATAATACCATTCAAGGTCTGGAAAACATGGCCTGGAGTGGAGAAGGCACATCAAATACGCAGCCGATTATCTCCTCAAGTACAGCGAACAACAATTTCAGGGTTTCTGATTGGTACCTTTCAGATGGTTCGTATGTAAGGCTAAAAAACCTGCAACTTGGATATAGACTTCCTTCGGTAATATTCGAAAAGTATGGGGTGTCCGGGATCAAAATATGGGTAGGTGGGGAGAACTTGCTGACCTTTACAAATTTTGAAGGATTGGATCCCGAAGTTGGTGTTAACCATGGGACCTTGAGTGCAGGAATGAACCAATATGTTTATCCTGTTGCAAGAACCTATATGGCTGGTTTAATGGTTAATTTCTGATCAATTTTAAAACGACAAAATCATGAAATCGATTAAAAAAATATATAAGTTGTTGATAGTTAGTTTTCTATTATGTACTGTAAGCTGCGATGATGACTTTCTTGATGTTCCTCCTTTAGGACTCGTAAGTGACGCGAATTTTGATCCGGTGATGGCTGTCACCTCCTGTTACAATATTATGGGCAACTACGATAACAGATGGTCAGATTGGCGAATCCTAATTCTGGGCGACGCACTTTCTGATGATGCATGGAAGGGTGGGAGTTCGCAAACGGATCAAATTGACATCTATCAGATGAATATTTTTGCCACTATACCAAGCAACGTCATCCCTAGGGATGTGTGGTCCATGTATTACAGGAGGATTTTCCGGTTTAATTGGGCCATTGTTAACCTGCAGGGACTGGATCAGGAAATAGCACTTAATAGAAGGTTGTTGGGCGAGGTAAAGTTTCTTCGGGCTATGCACTACTTTTGGTTAGTAAGGTCTTTTGGAGATGTTCCTTTGGTGGAGGAGCCATTATCTTCAGATCAGCATAATAAAGTCAGGGAGTCTGAGATTAACCTTTATGAATTTATCGAAAGAGAATTGTTAGAGGCCATAGACCTTCTTCCAACTAAAAGCGAATACCAACTAAGGGATTTGGGAAGGGCAACAGAAGGAAGTGCCCGAGGACTGCTTTCAAAAGTGTATTTATACCAAGAAAAATGGTCGGAGGCATTGGACCAAGCTGGGTTGATTATCAATTCGGGGGACTACCAGTTGGAAACTGATTTTGGCAATATTTTTTCAAGAGAGGCTCAACATGGTCCGGAATCGTTGTTTGAAATAACCTTCGCTGAGAATGATCAACTCTCCAACCCCACTTATCACGCCATCGCCCAAAGGTCAAGGAACGTATTTGGAGGATGGGGATTGAATTGTCCTACAAAAGACTTGTTAGATGCTTTTGAACCCGGTGATCCTAGAACTATCCATACCATAACTTTCCATGGAGATATTACAGAAGGTCAGACCCATGATCATTCAGGGTATGATAATCCTGATCAGATGCACAATATGAAAGCATTTAAGCCGGTGTCTCTTCAGGGTAATTCCGCAAATGATGGAGAGAATTTTAGGGTGATGAGATATGCTGAAATACTGTTGATTTATGCTGAAGCAGCCAATGAATTAGGACAATCCGGTGAAGCGCTTGAAAAATTAAATTTAGTAAGGGAAAGAGCAAGAAATTCAAGCAGGACTGACAGGTATAGGACTTTTATAAACTTTGAACTTGCTGAACCCGAAAATGTCTTGCCTGAAATTACGGAAACAGGGCAAACTGAATTGAGGGAGATCATCTGGCAGGAGAGAAGGGTGGAACTTGCTCTGGAAGGGGATAGATTTTACGATTTGGTAAGACAAGGAAGGGCAGGAGATGTCCTGCGGTCATTTTCTCAACAATACAATGCTGATAAAGGGTCAAATTTCCAAGATGGTATCCACGAGAGGTTTCCCGTGCCCCAAGATGAAATTGACCGGACCAACGGTCTGATCATTCAGAATAATGGGTATTGATTACAGGTTAACATCGGGGTAGAATGGTTTAAGTTCTACCCCACCATTTTTTATAAGAATCAGGTCTGTCTAGGATTTGTATGGTAAATCATTTTATCCATGTTCTGCTATCTCGGTTTTAGTTAACTCTATTAAATTGCTTCTTGAAATCATTGCAAGTAGAACCTGAAGGCTTTTATCAAATATATTTATCGATTGTTTGTTCGGTATATTTCCTGTCTTTACCAAAATTAACTTGTGTGGCTCTGATTTTTATAGATACGACTCTAAGAAATCAATATCCTTACTGAATACGATCCTTTCTTCTTTATTAGCAAGTCTTAAAAATTGAATATCACTTGTTTTATTTTTTTGTCAGGAAGGTATAAAGTATGGTCTGAATCGAATCCATTTCGATTAAAATAATCCGAAAGTGATTTAGGAAGTTGGGCATCGACAAGGAATTTCACAAGGCGATCCTGTGAATACTTTTCACATGAACCAGTTTA
The DNA here is from genome assembly GCF_003347495.1 of Pleomorphovibrio marinus. Classification (GTDB taxonomy): domain Bacteria; phylum Bacteroidota; class Bacteroidia; order Cytophagales; family Cyclobacteriaceae; genus Pleomorphovibrio; species Pleomorphovibrio marinus. The sequence continues at coordinate 332,933 of NZ_QCXY01000003.1, read as the reverse complement.
GAGGCATATTCTAAGCATGCAAGAAAATCCTCTATTTCCAAATCGGGGTAATCCTCAATAAGTTCATCAATAGTCATACCCGATGCCAATAACTACAGCATGTTTTCTACCGGATATCTCAATCCTCGAATTGTCGGTTTCCCATGACATATTTCAGGGTCAATCGTTATATTTATGTAATTGTACATATTGATTTTTCCAAATTTACGCATTATTTACATTTTGTGGAAAAGAAAAGAATTTTTAAAAAGGAGGATCTGACGGCGGATCACAAGGGATTAAAATCACTCATGATTCTCAGTCCACAAAAGTTCGATTAGGGGGAATAAGGAAATACAGTTGTTCAAGAATTATTACACTTGATTTTTCATTTTAAAAAACTTCCGGTTAGAGCAAATGGCAAATAGGGTTTCATGCTAATTTTCTTTAATATTAATATTCCAATAGTAACCCAATCTAATGCATTAATAAATGAAACGAAGAAAAGCCGTAAAAGTAATCGCCGTAGGAGGCATGGGCTCTACCCTGTTACCCTCAGGTTCTTATGCCTTGAAAACACTAAATAAACCCTTGTATGAACCCCTTGCATCAACTTTTAAGAGTGATTGGAATCAATGGCCCAACCTGGACTGGATTGGCCCTGAATATTGGGGAAATAGGCTGCAGGACTGGAAAATAGTCGAGGGCAAGGCCACCTGCATGGTCAGCGGTAAGAACCGGACACTTTATCACCTGGGAATGCACCTTTCCGACCGCCGGGAGGGATTTAGCACCTCGGTGAATATCTCATTCCTAAACAGAGAGGATATTGGGGCTAGTGCCGAAGATTATGCTGCCTTCAGGCTTGGGGCAAAGGGTAGGTTTGATGATTACAGGTCCGCGGCAGTATTTGGCCAAGGGCTGGATTGTGGTCTTACCAGGTCTGGAAGATTGTTTATTGGGGAAAAAGCCCAAGGGTCAGAAAATGTGGATCTTTCCCAAGAGGTCCATTTAAAACTGCAAGTTTTCCTGGGGGAAAGTGGCTTTAGGTTGCGGCTTGAGGCGTTAGATACAGATGGTACAGGAACCTTGGCTTCCTTGGAGTACGAGGCTTTGTCGGCGGACTTGCTGGAAGGTCAAATTGCCCTGGTTTCCCATGTGGATGGGGAAAAGGAAAGAAATGACCTCCCTTCCGCCAATTTCTCATCCTGGGTGGTTACCGGGGAAAAATTAGACCATAATCCCGAGAGACAATTTGGTCCGATCTGTTTTGCCTATTATACCCTTCACAAGAATGAGTTGCGACTTACCGCCCAAATGGCTCCCATAGAAAACTTTGTCCACCATAAAATATTTCTGGAAGTGAAAAGGCAAGGGGAGTGGGAGACTCTCCTTAAAGGCAAGATCAACAGGTTGGGAAGGGTGGCTAGGTTTGTCCTTCGGGACTGGGACAGTGCGGAGGAGGTAGCCTACCGTGTCCGAGTGGACCTGCCTTTTTCCTCAGGTGTTCGACCCTATTTCTATGAAGGGGTCATAGCCAAAGAGCCAGTGGAACAGGATGCAGTAAAAATGGCCGTGTTCAGTTGCAACGTTGACCACGGCTTTCCCGATCAGGAGGTGGTGGACAATGTCGGAAAACACCGTGCAGACCTAGCGGTGTTCCTGGGAGACCAGTTTTATGAAAGCACCGGTGGCTTTGGTATAGAGATTTCACCATTAGAAAGATCTAGTTTGGACTACCTAAGAAAATGGTACATGTTCGGGTGGTCATATAGGGAGATATTTAGGAATATTCCTGCCATATTCATACCTGACGACCATGACGTTTACCATGGGAATGTGTGGGGAGAAGGAGGGAAGAAGGCTCCCACGGATGAGGGCTGGAACTACGCGGCACAGGATCAGGGAGGATATAAAATGCCCCCCGAGTGGGTGAACATGGTTCAGCTTACTCAGACGGGTCACCTTCCCGAACCCTATGACCCCTCGCCTCTTATTCAAGGAATTGGGAGTTATTACACGGATTGGGTATATGGGGGCATTAGCATGGCCGTATTGGAAGACAGAAAGTTCAAAACCGCACCTAAAAATATACTTCCTGAAGAGGCGAAAGTACTTAACGGATTCATCCAGAACCCGGAGTTTGACATCAAGGCCCATTATGACATAGACGCCCATTTATTGGGGGACAGGCAAATGGAGTTTTTGGAAAAGTGGGCCTCCGATTGGGAGCATGGTGTGGAAATGAAAGTGGCTCTTTCCCAGACCAATTTTTGCACTGCGGCCACACTGCCCAAGGGCAGCATTATTGACAGCATAGTTCCTAGATTGCCCATACCCAAACCCGGTGAATATGTGGAGGGCGACGCACCCACCACAGACATGGACTCCAATGGCTGGCCTCAAAAGGAAAGGGACCAAACCCTGCGACTGCTCAGGAAGGCCTTTGCACTGCATATAGCCGGGGATCAGCACCTGGCCACAATCATCCATCATGGCATTGACGAGTTTGGAGACGCAGGGTTTGCCTTTGCCGGGCCGGCATTGAATAACATTTTCCCAAGGCGTTGGTGGCCCCCCATTCCTGAGAACCATCAACCGTTAGAGGGTCAACCCTTGTACACCGGGAATTTCCATGATGGTTTTGGGAACAAGATGACCGTGCATGCCGTGGCGAACCCAACTCAGACAGGCAGGGAACCCGCTATTATCTACGATAGGTCAACAGGCTATGGAATGGTTACCTTTAACAAACGTGATAGGACCATGAAGATGGAATGCTGGCCCAGGTATGTGGATCCTGAAAAGGAACCGGATGGCCAATATACGGGATGGCCTAAAACCATTTCCCAGGAACAGAATTACGCCAGAAAGGAGATAGGATATCTTCCCGAAGTTGTATTTAAATCTGTGAAAAGCCCGGTTATCTCGGTAATTAATGAAGCTGACGGGGAATTGGTCTTTGCGCTCAGGGTAGGGGAGACATCCTTTACACCTAAAGTGTTTGAAGCTGGTACCTACACCGTAATTGTAAGGGATACTGAAAATAACACCCAGCAGGTTTTTGAAGGGGTAGGCTTATCAGGTGGGCAATCACCGGCTATTATGGTTTGATCTAAGGTGAAAATGGTTCAAGTAATCAACAAAAGAAATATCCCTTCAACCTCAAAACTTAGGTTTTCTGCGGATATTCTTTAATTTTATGAGTTGGATTAATTCACAAAAAACTAATGACCCAAATCAAACTTTTGGTTTTTTTACTTATTTTCTATTCCTGTAAGGTAACAGAAGAAAAAACCAAGAAGGATGACCTGCCCAACATACTATGGATCACCTGCGAGGACATCAGCCCCTACCTTGGAAGTTATGGGTTTGAACAGGCCGAAACCCCGCATCTGGACGAATTGGCTAGTAGAGGAATAAGGTTTACACAAGCTTATGCCAATGCCCCGGTCTGTGCGGTAGCAAGGTCAACTTTGCTTTCGGGCATGTATGCTTCCACCATAGGTACGCATCATATGAGAAGCTATGTGAATCTGCCGGATGACATCCCCGCATATCCCAAATTATTCAGGGAGGCAGGTTACTATTGCACTAACAATGTGAAAAAAGACTATAACTCGATCTTTGAACATGATACAACCTTGTGGGACGAGTCCAGTAATCAGGCGCATTATAAAAACAGGAAAGAGGGGCAGCCTTTCTTCGCTGTTTTCAACAACACAGTCACCCACGAAAGTCAGTTGCACAAAGACCGGATAGATCATTATGTAAATAACGACCAAATCCCTCCTCAGCCCCGGATTAAGCCCCAGAATATAGACCTGCCGCCTTATCATCCGGATTTGCCTGAAATCCGCAATGACTGGGCCAGGCTACATGATCTGATTACCCTGATGGATGTTATGACAGGTGATTTGCTCCGAGAGCTGGAAGAGTCCGGGGAAGCTGAGAACACCATTATTTTCTTTTATTCCGACCACGGGGGAATGTTGTCAAGATCTAAACGCTACATTTACAATGTGGGCACCCAGGTTCCTTTTATCGTTTACCTTCCCAAAAAATGGCAGCATCTGAGTCCATCCTCACCCGGTGAAAGCGATGACCGTCTGGTAACCTTTGTGGATTTTGCCAAGACGGCACTGGCCGTGGCAGGGCTAAATATTCCAAAGGAAATGCAGGGATATGCTTTTTTAGGGCCTCATGTGGAGAAAGATCCAGAGACGGTTTTCTTTTATCGTGACCGGATGGGAGAGCGATATGACTTTAGCAGGGCAGTGACAGACGGTAAGTACTATTATATCCGTAATTTTATGCCTCATCGTCCATTAGGCCGGGATAGCAGGTACGGGTTTACCGTGCAAGCTAACTGGACAGCCTGGGAAAGACATTATGACCAGGGGCTTTGTAATGATATACAATCCCAATTTTTTAGCCCCAAGCAGTCTTATGAGCTTTTCGATATCGAGTCGGACCCATGGCAGGTAGAACCTATCACCCAAAACCCAGCTGAAGAAGGACGTTTGAGCGAATTGTCGGAGGCTTTGGACAGGCATATGATACAAAGCCGGGATATCGGGCTGATTCCCGAACCCATGTATCATCAGTTGGTAGGTAAGGGTAAAAATCACGCTACTCTGTATGAATATGCGCAGTCCGATGATTACCCCATTGAAAAGATACTGGAGGTGGCAAAAACAGCCAGTTCCGGGAAAGTTCACCTAAGGGACACTTATTTTCGGTACTGCCGGGATCCGAACCCTGTTATCCGGTTTTGGGGCACCTATGCGATATTCCTTAATAGGTTTTCCAATCAAGGAGTGTTGTCCCTTTTAAGGGAGTTGGCAGAGGGGGATGAATTCGCCGCAAACCGGGTGATGGCAGCACAGGCCCTCGGCATATGTGGTGACCCAGATACTTCTTTCAGGGTTTTGCTGGAAGAGGCCAAAGGTGCCGAGGATACTTACCTAATGCTACAGGCGCTAACAGCTTTTCAATATGCCCATGTGGACCACAAACTCAAAGAAAGTGATTGGGAGTTGTTTAAAACTATGCAATGGCCTGAAAACGACCGGGCAGCACAACTGGCTTACCCGAATCGGATCATTGATGATGCGCTGGAATTATGGCCTGAAAGAAGGATCGTTGATTGAAAATATTATCTGTCAGAAAGTTTCAAACCGTCAGACAGATGTAGCTGCTGAGAATTAAACATAAAAACATGAAATCGAGCCTGTCCTGACGGCAGTCAGGGCATGACGAGCACGTCACACACTGGGATGATTATAGATTGCGAGATTCCATGTGACCGTTGAAAAGAAAATATAAACACATGAAAATCACAATTTTAATTAGTTTACTATCAATTTTACTCACAAATCATGCAAGGTCTAATAATGCCATTTATACTGCCGAAGACACTGTGCAGCCCAGGCACAAGGTCACACTTCGGGAGGCACATATTGGAGATTTAGAGATTGACACCAGGTTGTTGGATAGTTATCTGGAACTACCGGAAAATGAAAGGTCATTTTATCTCCAAAGCAGAAAAATTTTTGAAGAAAACCCCGAGGTAGATTTTACAGATCCTAAAATAGTAAACACTGCAAAAAAGCTGGATATTCCCTTGATGGGAGGGCCTATGTTAGGCAGGTTGAATGAGGAAGGTGTGTCCATTTGGTTACGCCCGGCCACTACTCAAAAACATACGATTGCAGTTTATGGGGCAGATGGCAGGGAAGAAAAGAGCTATGATTTTAACCCGACCTTAGCGGGTTTGGACGAAAGGGTGGACCTACAAGGGCTTAGTGCCAATACGTCCTATACCTATTCGGTTTATGTTGAAGAAGAAAAGGTCGCAGGCGGTGAAATTAAAACTGCACCTAAGGAGGAGGACCGTGAAACTTTCAGCATAGCCTTTGGATCCTGTTTTCATAAAATTGGTCTCCATAACCCAAATTTGATCAACCAAATATTAGGAAGGAGCCCGGACGCTATGATGATTTTGGGTGATATCGCAGTAGATGATAGAAGAAACCTATTTAACATGCACCTGGCAGATTACCTCCTTAGGGATGTCTCAAAGCCTTGGAGAGAACTCTCGGCAAACATCCCCTTATATACTTCCTGGGATGACCACGACTATTTTGACGATGACCTTGGTGGTGTCCCAGAGGGATTCACCGAGGAGGACAGGGTGAAAATACGTGAATTATGGGAGCAGAACTGGATCAATCCCCCCAACGGCCATACGGGTATTTACTTCAATGACAGGGTGGGCCCTGTGGAGATGATTATGCTGGACACCAGGTCCCTTAGGGATAATGAACGAAGAATGGAATACGGTGCCTATCTAGGCTCCGAACAGTTAACCTGGTTAAAGGAAAAACTGAAAAACTCAACAGCTCCCTACAAGGTGATCTCAAGCGGGACAATGTGGAGCGATTATATTAGCAAAGGAAAGGATTCCTGGGGTACCTGGGATCCTAAGGCAAGGGAGGAATTGTTTGATTTTATCGTTGAAGAAAAGATACCCGGTGTGCTATTGATCAGCGGTGACCGTCACGGTGCGAGGGCCTTTACCATTCCCCATGAGTCGGGTTTCGGATTTCACGAATTCCAGGTGGCGACCCTGAGTGGGGTGCCGGGGCCGGAGGTTTTTGCCGATGACTCAAGCACTCAGCTTTTTGGCTATGCGGGCTTGGATTTAATCGCCTTTGGCGAGTTTACATTTATCCATGAAAATGGAGATCAAAAGGTTGAATTCCGACTTATTGATCAGTATGGTGAAATTATGGAAGAGATCACTGTTCCTTATGAAAAACTGTCCCCCTGATTTTAAGAGCAAAGAGAGTGGATGTTTCAATAGTGTGAAGGTACAAATTCTGGTATCCCTTTCAATAAGTGAAGTATGTTAATTGGCTAGGTTTGCTGAAAAGGGAAAAGGATGAACTTACAGTACCGTAAGCGTAATTTCATCGAAATAGATTTTCCCGGTAGTCAAACCAAACATCCCTAAGTGGACTCTAATGGAAGTTGCCTCTGGGGGAAAGCTATCCATTGTGATTCTTATGGGGGTCCAATCAAAACTACCCTCTAAGCTGGAGGCTATATCAGAACCAACGGTTCTATTTTGGGTACTGCCCCCTTCATTACTCGGAAGGGATACGGTAAAATAAATACTGATGCTTGCGGTGGATCCTTCTTCAATCCGTAAATTTTCCCCTTTAAGGAAGACCGTGAGTTCTAGTTGACTTCCCGGTGCTGGCATTTGACCAGTGTAAGTTTGTACCCAGGATGCATTATGGATGTTTATTGGATCCTGATTTTCTATAAACAATGACCGGTTTCCCGTGAGGAAATCTTCTCTACTTGTCCCTATTTGTGCACTTCCGGATTGGCTGCTAGTCCAAGGGGAAACTGAGTCAGAATATTGGGAAAGATTGGGGTTTAGCATCAACTGTGTCCCAGTGGGAAGTGGTTCTTCCTCTATGGAACAGGCCAGTAAAAGAGGGAAAAACAGCAAACCATATAAAGCTTTCCTGAACATAGAAACATTGTTGGAGATATGTAACTTTACGGATTGCCATCATTTTAGGTTTAATTTCTCTAAGGAATGATTTGATTATTCCTTATATTGGGTTATTACTTCCCCCAACACCCTCATCTTCTTCCTTATACCCAGACCATGAACCTGACAGTCCTGTCTGGCTGTTTTCCCAGGTTCCCTGTCCATCCGTAGCCGTTAGGGTACCGGTAAACGTCGTTCCGGAGCTGGCGGATCCGGTGGTTGCATGAAACTCTCCCTCAGAGTTAACTGTACCCGAAAGACCAAAATTCATAGATAATACAAAGGAGGTGGCAGTGCCTGAAATATTTCCTTGGTCATCAATTTCTACCCTCCAGGTACCGTTGTCGCCTGATCCGACATAGGTTCCGCTCCAGGAACCTTCGTAAAGCCGTACTCCCTCCGGTTCGTCATCATTATCGCAAGACAAAAATACCAGTGGGATCATCAATGTAATCAAAAGAGAAAAGTTTCTGGAGATGGTCATGTACTTGTTCATTTTTTTAGATTTTTTGGTTTCTATTCTACATCTCCAAAAGCTGAATTTGTCATCAACTATTTTTTCATTTCCTTATCGAATTAAAGGATTAACATTTAATTATGGGCTGGCCTATCAACTATTTGAGTTTTGCCTTAACAATAATTTGGGAATACTCGGTAAAATTGGCTTACAGGATGGCAGTCCCCCCCCTTGTTGGCATAACTTCCTCATTTAAAACCTGCTCGAATTCTAAAAATAGAAACGGAGATTTCTAAATATTGTGCTTTCTGAAAATTAACTTTCAGCTTGGTAGTAATATATATTGTCTTTCCGGTAGTATAGGTAAAGAAAAAATAACATCAGAATTGGGAAAAAGCCCATAAATTCGTTTAGATTTAAGTCTAATTAAAGTATCACCAATAATCTGTATATCGCCGTGAATACCAACAACGCACAGCCATTTTCTGCATATAAAATCTACATTGTGAGCATGATAAACATAGTAGTCCTACTCGGTTTAATGCCCATATTATCTGCTATAGCAGTGACCCCCGATAGGGAAGGCCCTTATCATGTCCGCATTCTTTGGACTCAGAACCCTTCCAAACACGCTGTGGTTTCCTGGACCACCTTTTCCGCTACACAAAAGGCCACCGTTTATTTCGATACGCAAAGCAGGGAGGGTGATTTGGCTGCCTATACGCATAAATCTGAACTTGCGCTTACAGGTGAAATCACTCTTACCGATTCGGATATGGAAATGGAAGTACCAAGAGGACACTATAACCACGCCGAAATGAAGGGGTTGAATGCAGATTCCAGGTATTATTTTGTAGTGGAGTCTGATGGGAAGGTCTCAGAGGAGATGTACTTTATCACGGCACCGGATTCGGACAAGGAGATCAGCTTATTCTGGGGCGGTGATTCGAGGATGGGTGCAGCCGATCCTAGGTATGCAGGGGTCCATCCCCATGAGAACCGCAAAGCCATGAACAGACTTATGTCTGAACTGTTGGCAGAAAATCCAAACATCTATGCGCTGGCCCATGGTGCGGATTGGGGGGTAACTGCCGACTGGAGACACCTCTATTGGTGGTTTCATGACCACGAACTTACGACCACTGAAGATGGGAGGGTACTGCCGCTTATAGCTTCCAGGGGAAACCATGACCGGAGTATTGGTTTTGAAGAAAATTTTTGGTTGGGGGAAGATCTTCCAACGGGTCAATATTATTATACATCTCAACTTACCCCAGAGGTAGCATTGGTAACCTTGAACACAGAGGTAAGCATCACAGGGGACCAGCGGCAATGGCTGGAGAAGGAGTTGGCTTCTCTACGACCCAACAACCGTTGGCTTATGGTTCAATATCACGTGCCTGCCTATCCTGCGGTAAAGGACTTTAATGCCACCACTGCGTCCAGGGTAAGGAATTTTTGGGTGCCGCTTTTTGAAGAGTACCAAGTGGACCTTGCGGCAGAGGCAGATGGTCATTGTTTAAAAAGAACTTTGCCTATAAAGGGTGGGAAGCATGACCCAGAAGGTGTTATCTATATTGGGGAAGGAGGTTTGGGGGTTCCACAAAGGGAAACGGACAATTCAAGGTGGTTCGTTCAGGAACCTGGGATGGCTACCAGTGCCCATCACGTTTTCTTGATCGACTTCCGAATGGATGGTTTAAGAACCAGGGCCATTGGCATGGATAAGAAAGTTCTTGACGACCATGAATTACAACCTAGAATGGTAGCAAGCCAAGTGGAGTAGTAGAAAGGTATATTTTAAGAAATTCCGTGGATAACTTGAACAAAGCGATTACCTGCCTGAGACTTGCAACGGGTGTTATGTGCCTTGGATTGGCGCTGAATGCTTTTTCGGGCACAGCCATAGGGACTTTCCTGTTTATGGAATGGGAGTGGAGCCATCATTCCTCGGTAAGGACGGAGCATATTATGGGATATATTGTGTTGGCTGTGGGGGTATCCTCCTTCCTTTACCCTGTACGTCCCCTATTGGCCGTAGCGGCAGTTTATGCTTTTTTGGTGGCCTATTTGGGGTACAAGACGGGAGGATATCATTTTAGCGAATATACTCTTTTTGCTTATTTTGTCCGTATTGTTACCCCCTTGGCTTTTATATTGGCACTATTCATCCAAAAAAAGAACTGGATACAGGATCGAAGCAGGAGTTGGGCTAAGGTGCTGTTGAGGGTGCTTTCTATCAGCTTGGCCATCACCTTCTTCACCCACGGAGTGGAGGCCATTGGGAGTCATCCTTTTTTTATAGACATGATCATTGGCTCTGGGATCAATCTTATGGGTCTCTATATACCCGAGTCAGTGGCGTTGCAGGCTTTGTTTGTAATTGGTTGCGTGGATATACTCACTTCCTTATGGATAGCTATCCGACCTAATATATATGTTGCCTTTTGGATGGGCACTTGGGGTTTGGTCACTGCAATGGCAAGAATAACCGAAACAGGATGGATGTCCTATCCAGAAGTGCTGGTCAGGGCACCCCATTACCTGGTTCCGTTGGCCGTTGTTGCTTTATTGTTTTTTGTGGAAAAAAAAGAAGAGTATCGAGTAAACACCTTGGCTACCGATATTGGGATTTAAGATGATTTGAATACTGTAAGGAATTAATGGGCATATAATAGGTTTATGTGGATATAGATATGTTGCTTATTCTTCAAACTCTATACCTATCCCCTGACTAGGATCTTCCTCCTTGCTTCCTGACCAGTTGCCAGAAATTCCCGCCTGGATGTTTTGCCAGGTTCCCTGTCCATTTGTACCGTTTAATTTTCCGTTAAAAGTAGTTCCAAAAGTGGTAGATCCAGAGGTTGCTTGAAAATCACCTTCTGAATTTACGGTTCCTGTAAGTTCAAAGCCTCCGGTCATTGTAATGGAAGTGGCGGTTCCCGAGATAGTACCCTTGTCATCGATTTGTACCCTCCAAGCCCCATTGTCATCAGCACCTGAATAGGTCCCGTTCCAGGCCCCTTTGTAGAGCTGTACTCCCCTTGGTTTTTCATTATGGTTACAGGAAAATATCAAGATGGGCAACATCAATGTGATCGCCATAAAATGGTTTCGGTAAGTGGTAATTTGCTTTCTCATTTTTAAAGATTTTTGGTTTTTATTTAACATCTCAAAAAGTTGAATTTGTCATCAAGCATTTTTCCATACATGATTTTATTTCTTATTTGGCTGGGAAAAAATAATTTAGTCCAGCAATTCTAAAAAAAAACCATGAAGCCTTCCCCAGGAAAAAAATTGATCCATGAGAATGAAGGCCAGCCTGCGACCGAGGTCAACATAAGGTTATCAGAAGATAATTTACTTTGGGACCAATTTTGGGAAGGGAACGAATCCGCATTTGTATGTATTAACAAAAAGTGGTAGGAAGACCTTTTTGATAGTTTCACCACCTCCCTTCAGGAAAGGAATGGCTAGTTCTACATTTTTTGAAGGCCTATTTTATCATTTAATCTGGTTCGGTTCTCGGACGGCAGTAATTAAAATTAAAAATACAGGTGGTAAATGGAAGTCTATAATGGTTAAGTTTATAGATTCTGGGTGGAATATGGCGTGCAGTGGGTTTTGGGCATAAGGGCTTAATATCATCATTCAGGAATTTCGAGAAAGAGACTATCAAGGTTTTTTTCCCATGGAAGAGAGGCATTTTCCTTTGAAGGAAACTTCGGGCACTTCGGATTTTATATTATTGGTTACAGTAAAAGTAAATACATAAAATGAAATTCCTACCTTCGACTACCCTTTTTCTGCTCCTGTTCATCTATAATGGGTATACCCAGACTCTTCCCCGTTATAAGGACAGCCCAGTCATTGTGGACAACGATGACCATCGGGATGTGTACCTGGAGGAGTACCTGATGGCCCTAGGCAGCTTGGGGGAAACCGACCTGAGGGGCATCATCACCACCTATAGCCCCGATGAATATCCCCTTTTTGTAAAAGGCAGGGAAGAGGTGCTGGAAATAGCCCGGGAAAGTGGGCTGAGAAACCTTCCCAAGCTTTTTAAGGGAACCGACCAAAAGCTGGAGAAGCCTGCAAGCAACAGGATGGAGGATACCAGGCCCCTGGAGATAAACGGATCCCAGTTTATCGTGGAAAATGCCCTGAAGTGCACACCGGAACAACCCCTGGTAGTCCTCACAGGGGGGCAACTGACCTCGGTGGCCAACGCCTATCTATTGGATCCTAGCATTGCCGAAAAGGTGGTGGTAATGGGGGTTTTCGGTGGGGAAAAAATCGACTACAATGCGGGGTTGGATGCCTGGGCCTGGGCCATCATCATGGCCAATTTCCGGGTAGTGGCCATCCCTATTGGCCCTCCGGGAAACCGGGGCACCGTTTATATGAAGCCCCCGGTGGTCCCCAAGGCTAGGATAAGGGAAGAGCTGGACCAGAGTGTGGCCTTTTTCCGTTGGATGTACGAAAAGCGACACCCCTCCAACGAACTTCCCAACGAGGGGGATTTCGATGGACACCCTGCCATTTTGCTCACCCAACCTGATTATGTGACTGAGTGGAAACGGTTCAGCTTCGAAAAGTTGGACGGAGCAGGAAGGCCTGTACTGCGGCATGATGAAACGGGCAATATCTGGCAGGCAGAGGAAGCCGAGCAGGAAGTGGCCACAAGAGAGTTTTGGCGGGTTATGCATGCGTTGAACAAGCAATTATCGGAAGTATCAGAAATTCAGGAGACTTTTCGTCTGGAACTAGGAAATTGCGTTACGGCAAACCTATCCACCCACCAAAATTCCGGTTATCGCTGGTCAACCGGCAACCAGGATGTAGCTATGGTAGATGAAAATGGGGAAATTTGTGCAACTGGGGAGGGTGAGACTTTTGTTGCCGTAGTTTCAAAAAGCGGTTCTTTTCAAAGGCAGTATCAGGTTAGGGTTATAGGGGAGTCCAGTAGCCTGGAGGCAACTCAAAGCGTTTTCCATGAAACCATTGACACTGATGTTTTGGCAATCCTTGAAGCCATAAGTGGGGAAAAAAATCAAGGGGAAAACAATATTGATTCCAGGCTTATGGTAACTGAAAACAGGCGGCATCTGGTACTCCGGGACTCGGGTGAACCCTTCCTGTTTTTGGGACAGACCCTTTGGTCCATGGCAAGAAGACTGGACAGGGAGGAGATTATTCAAGTGCTGGATATTTGCAAGGAGCAAGGATTCACTGCCATTCAAGTTTTGGCTCATGGACATTATATGGGTGCCAATCCTTATGGAAAGGAGCCTTTTGAAAATGAGAAATTTTTGAGGCCACATATTAGCGTGGGTGATATTTCTACAGGTAACAATGTCTATGATTGGTGGGATCATCTGGAATTTGTGGTGGAGGAATCCGTCAATAGAGGACTATTCGTGTGTCTGTTGCCCACATGGAGAGAGCAGTGGCATCAAAAGAACAACCTAAATCCTGGGAATGCCCTGGCCTATGGAATGTTTATTGGACAGAGATTTAGACACCATAATCCCTGGATCATTTGGGTGATGGGAGGTGACCACCATCCGGAAAACGAAGGATTTCTCCGCCTTCACCGAGACCTGGCCAAGGGAGTGTCCATAGGCGTGAACGGTAAGGAACGATACGACAACCTAATGATGACCTACCATACCCACGGCCCCACTTCCACTGTGGACTATTTCCCCGAAGATGAACCCTTCATGCACTTCAATACCATACAGTCTGGCCACAGCCTTAAAAACCTGGAGGGTATGATAGAAGATGGCTATGCAAGGCAACTCAAGCCCATTATGGACTTCGAACCCCACTATACCCAAGACGGCGAAAACACCGATGAGGTAAGGGCGACGATTTATTGGGGGGTCTTTGCCGGGGGCTTTGGCACGTCCTATGGCTCCTGGAATGTATGGCATTGCGGTGCAAGGAACGACTTAGCCGAATTCAGGATCCCTGAATCCTTTCACGAGGGAGGGCTTTGGGAACCAGATCCAGTATCTTGGGAAATTGCTTCAAAGTAGACCCATGTTACTTAGGGAACCCTATCAGGAACTGTTGGTCAATAACGAATCCAAGGGACTGGAAAGGATAAAAGCCTGCAGGGCAGGCGATGGAAGTTACGCCATGGTTTACACCCCCAAAGGTGAGGGGTTCCAGGTTGATGTTTCGAAAATTAGTGGAAAAAACCTTAACTGGTACTGGTTCAGCCCCAGATCAGGGGAAGTCAAGGGTAAGGGGAAAATCAAGAACAAAGGACAAACCCAATCCTTCGACCCACCTTCCAAGGGGGATAGCTTTTCCGGAAATGATTGGGTGCTTGTGTTGGATGATGCCAAATACGGATATTCATTAAAATGAAACCCTGAGTTCAATTTTATGGAAAAAGGGATGAATGAAATAGTTGGTTGGTAGGTAAAACCCAAATTTGGTGAAAAGTGCCTAAATCTGAAAGGAAAATGATAATGTTTTGATTTTTAGCCATTACTTTTTAATTTCCATAGTTATATAGAAAAAATGGAAAATAAAAAAATTCAAAGTCTATCGCGTAGATCCTTCTTGACCGCCGGAGGGACTGCATTGGCAACCGGCCTGGTTTACGGCCTCTCCGGGGCTCCTCTTACCTCCACCAATCAAATAAAACCTCCTTCTCTGCCTTATGGGTCTGGAAAAACAATGCCAATACACCCAATAAATTTCGATGAAAAACGCTCCCATCCAGCAGAGGGTCTGGAGCGGGAAGACATCACTATCACGGACATAAAAGTCACTCCTCTATCCTATGTGCACGAAGGGGAATACCTGTGGAGGGTAGGGGGGCTTATAGTTTGGAAATCGGATGCGGCACTTGTCCAGGTCTTTACCAACAAAGGAATTATTGGAATTGGAGAGGGCAGCCCTTATCGTGGGCCGGACCACCTGAAAAAATATACCGATTCCTACATTACTCCTCTTCTGAAGGGAGCAAATGTGTTTGATGTGGATTTTATCACTAATAACCAGGGACATAATAGCATCGCCGAAGGGGCATGGGCAGGCGTCAACAACGCCATTTGGGATATTATCGGAAAAGCTAAGGGGCTTCCGGTGTATAAAATTTTAGCTGGTGAACGGGTGCCTAGCAATAAAGTGCATATGTACGCAAGTGGAGGAGTGGAGCATGCATGGTACGACAATGGGGAAGAGGCCCTTATCGCAGAAGCACTACGCTACAAGGAAGCAGGATTCGACACCTTTAAATTTCGCCAAGGGACCAGTTGGAAATTCAGTGGCATGACCATGGAAAAATACATTCCCATATTAAGGAATCTTAGAGCGGCAGTTGGCCCTGATTTTAGGCTCTGTATAGAAAAGTTTCCATGGGATATGGATACTATTCTCAACCAGCTCTGCCCGGTTTTGGAGGAGCTTAAGTTTTATTGGTACGAGGAACCTGTTTCACCCTATGACCCAAGAGCTGTGGAAAAACATATTGCCATAAACGAAGCCATGCCTTCCGTGATGGTTTCGGGGGGTGAACCCTTGTGGAACCGGTATCAAGTGTACCCTTTCACCAACTCAGGGGCCATGGACCTTATCCAGACAGACCCCAACTTGACTGGGATCAGTGAAGGCTGGTATATTGGGCAAATGCTACACGAGCATGGAATGAAATACTCTCCACACAATTGGGTGGGTGGGCTTACCACCATAGCCAGCATTCATTTGGTGGCGGGCGTTCCCAGTGGGCATATGTGTGAGACAAATATGACTTATAACCCCCTAAAATGGGAAATATTCAAGGATCCCTATAAAATAAAAAACGGCTATTTGACCATTCCGGATAAACCAGGTTATGGTGTGGAGTTGATAGATGATATAGAAAAGAAATTCCCCTTTAAACCGGGGTTTTACGGAAAACCAAACCCTGTAATGGAAGGAGCGGACATCCCTCTCTGGTGGAGTTAATGCTGCTTATGTTCTGAATGAGTAGAAATATCAACCACTTTACTGCCAGGGTTTGGAAAACCATCAATAGGGTATAGTTTTACCCTACCTCCATTCACATTCATAAATTACTACCATGCAAAAGAGATCATATAGCTTCCTCCTCGTCCCAGTTTTCTGTTGCTTATTTTCCACCCTACAGTCTCAATCCCTTACAATGGAAAGGGAGGAGATAATTACTTTGACCCCCGATTGGGAAGGGGAAAGGTTTCCGGATGGAAGGCCTAAGGTGCCAGATGATATTTTGAAGAGGATGAGGCAGATCTCCTTGGAGCAGGCTTGGTCAGTGCTGAGAGGAGCTGGTTATCCCCATCAGTACGAAAAGGGTTGGCAGAATATTAATCCTGGGGAGGTATTGGTAGGAAGGGCATTAACCGCCCAATACATGCCTTTGCGTTCAGAGATCAGAAAACATCATGAAAAGCGAGGTGCTGAAGAGGGAAGAATAGGGGACATGGTTTCCTGGCCTATAGACATGCTTAATAATGGGGATGTTTATGTGGCAGATTCCTACGGGAAAGTGGAAGATGGGCCAATCATAGGGGATAACTTAGGCACAGCAATAGCCGCCAAATCTGGCAACGGGGTAGTGTTTAATGGTACGGTACGGGATCTTGATGGCTTGATGGAAATCCCCAACTTTACCTCCTTCTTCCGGGGATCACACCCCTCTTACCAGCAACAGATGATGCTGACAGGCATTAATGTTCCCATCCGAATTGGTCCAGTAACTGTTCTGCCAGGGGATGTGGTATTGGGAAAATTGGATGGCGTAATCTTCATCCCTCCCCATTTGGCAGAAAAGGTGGTGAAAACAGGGGAATTGGTGTTATTAAGGGATCGCTTTGGCCACCAACGCCTGCGCGAAGGAAAATATACCCCTGGTCAGATAGATGCCCGCTGGACAGATGAAATTGAAAGGGATTTTTCAGAATGGATGGAGTCCAATATGGATGATTTGCCCGTTCCGAGGGAAGAAATTCAGGAGTTGTTAAAAACAAGGACGTGGTGAATTTTTTATTTCCGCAGAGCAGGATAATGAATGCCAATCGCTTAGATAATTTATCGATCAAATTATAACTATCGTGATAAAAAATAATATACCTGATTGGCGTATTGCTGGGCTGAATAGCTACCCTAAATAACAGCCTGTTCGCATCCGACACCTTAAAAGACAAGGTAATTTACGCAATTGAGGAAACTGAAATAGCATGTGCAAAAGCATTTTTAATATCCAATCCCGTAACAGTTACGGATGCCTACTCAGGAAGGAGTGCGGAGGGGAGGCAGGACTTTTATTCCGAGGGAGATTACTGGTGGCCAGATCCGGAAAACCCAGAAGGGCCTTACATTCAGAAATACGGTTAAGCGAGATTTTTGCCACACTTACCTCCGCCTGGTTGCTTACCGAAGATCTGGTTTATTCAAATAAGACAATGGAGCATTTGAATGCCTGGTTTGTGGATACGGCAACCATGATGAACCCCCACCTGCTTTATGCCCAGAAATAAAGCTATTAACTTATAGTCATATGCGATATGCAACCCTAATCATCCAAGTTCTTATTTTGTTTTTTATCCTTTCATGTGCTGCCCCTCAGCAAGAAAAGGGAAAGGAGGACCTGCCTAATATACTTTTTATTTTTGCCGATGACATGGGGTATGGGGATATGGGTAATTACAATCCTGCATCAAAAATCCCAACTCCCCATTTGGATAAATTGGCCAGTGAAGGCATAAAATTCACCAATGCCTATTGTCCAGTTTCTGTTTGTTCCCCTACCCGTTATGCCCTGATGACAGGACAATATCCATGGAGAAGCTGGAGGAAAACCGGGGTAATGAGGAATTATGAACCTTCCATGATTGATGAAGATACACTCACTTTGCCCCAGATGTTGAGCAACGCCGGTTACCAAACGGTAGGGTTCGGTAAATGGCATCTGGGAACCACTTTCCCCACCACCGACGGGGAAAAACCTGTAGGGTATGGAGAATTCAGGGACCACCTCAATGGTGCCAATATTGACTTCAACCAACCCGTAAGTGATGGTCCTCTGGATCGGGGTTTTGAACATTGGTTGGGCTTTAGCTGTGCCAGCGAGTGCTGGATATTCAAGGACAATACCATAATGGGAGCTATTTTACACGATTTATATACGATTGAAGCCGCCTCAGGTACAGAAAACCTGGAAAAAATACCACTGGAGGATTATTTACCTTATCTCACTGAAAAAAGCGTAAACTATCTTCGGGAATACACCGAGGGAGATCAAAACCGGCCCTTTTTTCTTTATTTTTCCCCTTACGTACCCCATATTCCTCTTGCTGTAGAACCTGGGTTTTTGGGCAAAACGCAGGCAGGTCCTTATGGCGATTATGTTCATGAACTGGATCATTATATTGGCAAATTGCTGGATGAAATTGATCAATTGGGATTAAGGGAAAACACTTTGATTCTTTTTGCAAGTGATAATGGTTCCCAGTTTATAGCCACAAGCCCAGAAGATGATCCGGGCAATGCATCAAACAGCATGGATGATTTCAAGGAGAATATAGACCCGGACGCACATCGACCGAATTATCCATTAAGAGGGACTAAATGGACCGCCTATGAAGGAGGAGTCAGGACGCCCTTAATTGCCAGTTGGGAAGGACATTTCCCAAAGGGGGCTGAAAGTCCTGATTTAATCGCCTTAAATGATATTTTACCTACTCTTGCCACCTTGGTAGGGCAAAAGATCCCTGATGGCATGGCTAAAGACGGGTATGATCTTCTACGCTCATTTTTCGGCGAAGAACCTGGAAACACCAAGAGGGAAAGCATCGTTGTCCGGGGAAGTGGGGAGATATATGGAATGAGAAAAGGAAAGTGGAAAATTGTGGGAAACGGCGATAAGGAGAACCCAGTTTACGAACTTTATGATTTGGAAAAAGATCCCGGAGAAAGCGAGGATTTATTTGCAGATTTTCCTGATATTGGGGAAATGCTAGAAAATGAATTGAAAGACCATTTGGCAAGTGTCAACAAATAAAGGGGATTGGATGGACCTCAAAACTCAGGATTCCGTTCACATTGTTATCCTTGCCTAAAATGACCTTAAGCTTTCCTGAAATCTACTGTTTTTTGGGAAGCACTCCTTATATTGTAGCATAAACCCAATATTTCTTATACATGAAGAAGTTTTCAAAAATCAACAGAAGGAAATTTTTAAACCGTTCCCTGCTATTTGTTCTTACCCCACCTTTTATCTCGCAACTCCCTTTTTTTGGTAAAAAGCAGGTAAAGTTAAGACATGTCTGTGTGGGGGTTGGAGGGATGGGTTGGCATGATCTTCAGCGCTTTATGGCACATTCCGATGTGGAAATAGTGGCCATCTGCGATGTGGATGAAAACCACCTGAACCGGGCTGCTGAGGCCCTTCCTCAGGCCAAAAAATACAAAGATTGGAGGGAATTATTGAAGAATGAAAAGAGCAACTTTGATTCCATCAATGTAAGTGTGCCGGACCACAATCACTACGTCATTGCAAAACAGTCAATGGATGCGGGTAAACATGTTTATTGCCAAAAACCAATGTGCCACGATGTGGCTGAAATCAGGTCACTTACTGAATTAGCCCAATCCAATGGGGTGATCACCCAATTGGGTACCCAGCATGCTTCCGGGAAAGGGGACCGCACAGCAGTACAATGGATCAAGGAGGGACATATCGGAAAGGTGGAGCATGTTTACCTTTGTTCCAATAGGCCAGGTGCTACGGAGGCCTATAGGTTTGTAGGGCCCCGGCCTAAAGAGGGAGATCCTGTACCCGATCACCTGGATTGGGAATTATGGACAGGAACAGCACCTATGCGACCCTATGCAGAGAAGATTTACCATCCTGCCAAGTGGAGGGCCTGGCAGGATTTCGGCACTGGCTGGTCCGGGGATATAGGCTGCCATATTCTGGATGCGGTATGGAAGGGGTTGGACCTCAAATCCCCCAAATCCGTACATGCCAAAGTTCAAGAATCATGGGAACAATCTACCGAAAGGAGAAAAGACACCTGGCCCCAAAGCAACCATATTACATGGGTGTTTCCGGGCAACCGCTTGACAGCCTCCAAAGAGTTAAAAGTGGAATGGTTTGACGGGGAATTTTATCCACCTGAGGAGGTGAGGGCCTTATATTCGGTGGAGGACTACCCTGCTGAATCGGCCATGTTGGTAGGTACCAAGGGTGCCCTGTTGATCCCCCATACGAAAATGCCGGTGTTGTTGCCCGAAAAACAGTTCTCCGGAGTAATTCCCCCTGAACTAGAGGAGCGCGATCATTATCATCATTTCGTGGACGCCTGCCTTGATAGGACGCGAGTGGAAAGCCATTTTGAGGTTTCCGGCCCTATGTCAGAAACAGTGATTTTGGGAACAGTTGCCATCCGGCAGCCCAACACCATCCTGAATTGGGATGCAAAAAGGATGAGGTTTAGAAATAATTCCGAAGCGGATGGGTATTTGAAAAGGACGTATAGGGAAGGGTGGGGGTAGGGATTTGGCCAAATTTAGTCGAAAAGATGAACTCTCAAATGATAAGTATTTATTAGATGGGCAAGTTTTTTGGATTTAGGCATGAATTTACTCGAACCCCAATTTTTAGTTAAAGTAGCGAAAATTTGGGTCGAAATGGTCAAAATGTATGACTAACACCAAAACCATTTTCAGGATGATCATTAGGATTTAGGGTTTTTTTCCTATAATTTGACGAGTATAATGAACCCAATTCAACTTAGAGAACTGCTTAAAAAAATAGTGGAGAAGAAGGACGAACGTGCCTTTTCCACTTTTTTTGATCATTACCATACCCGATTGATCAAGCTGGCGCTGCTTTTTGTACCACGGTTTGACCAAGCGGAGGAGGTGGTATCTGAGGTGTTCCTTAATTTGCTTCGTAAGCGTGAGACACTGCTTAGCATACAGCATTTTGAGGGTTATTTGTTTAAGATGGTGAAGTATGAAGCCCTAAACTACCTTAAAAGTAATAAGAGTAAGTTTGCTGGTAATATACTCATTGATGATGTTCAGGATTATCTTTCCCCCGACAATAATGACCCGGAGAAAAACATGATCAACCATGACTTGGGGAAATTACTTAATCATGTCATAGAACGGTTGCCTCCCAAAAGAGGGTTGGTTTTTAGAATGGTTAAGGATGAAAATATGTCTTACAAAGAGGTGGGAGAAATCCTTGAAATTTCTGAACGTACCGTTGAAGTCCACCTGAAATTGGCCATTAAGGATTTAAGGAAAGCCCTTAGTCATTATTACAATGAAAATAAAGGAGTAATTCCTCTTTCCAGGCAACGTTTTTTATCCATTCTACTTTAAATGTCTTACAATTTTTGAATGCTGAAAAATTTAAATCAAAAACATTCTTCAAAGTTATATTCCATCTTGTTAATGAATTAAGCATTTTTATACTTTATGGAAACCTAAAGACCCTACTATTCCAAATTATGTTTTTTATACATCGATGAACCAATCTGGATTTTAAATTATTGGTTAACTTTTTTCAGTAAAATTTAATTCTCGGTTACGGGTTTTTTCCAAAATCAATGTCTTTAAGGGTAAAGTCTGTAAAATTAATGGATGAATTTAGAGATATAGACGGAAAGATATTAAAGGTTTTGAACGGAACCGCCTCAGAAGAGGAAAGGGAGTTTGTGAACTATTGGGTCAATGAGTCCAAAAACAATGCATTCCAATTTCAAAAATTGAAAGGGATTTGGGAGGAACGTATTCAGGATTCAAAGCTTATTGGCCATGAGGAGTATAAAAAGAAAATATGGAGAGCCTTTTTGTCCGACAAGCATTCACCTAAGAAAATACCCGTCATTCCCCTATATCGCCGGAGTTGGTTTCGGATGGCTGTAGTGGTAGCCATCATGCTATTCCCAATCTATTCCCTTTATTTCCAAGAGGAGGAGGTTAGTGAGGATGAAATACCGGAGGTAAGGTTGTTCACTAAATCCAACCCCACTGGCCAGAAGTCTTTGATACAGCTTCCTGATGGCTCCAAAGTATGGTTGAATTCCGATAGTCGAATCAGTTACCATGAGCATTTTTCCGATTCACTCCGAGCTATCAAATTGGAGGGAGAGGCTTATTTCGAAGTAGTAAGAGACAGCCTAAGGCCATTTGTGGTGGACTTCGAGTCGCTTACGGTTACAGTTTTAGGGACTTCATTTAACATCAGTGCCTTTGAAGCCGAAAAAGACCTGAAGGTTACCCTAGTGGATGGTTCGGTAAAGGTTTCCAACTCCAAGCTGGAGGACAATTTGATCCTTGAACCAGGAACTGGCCTTGTCTATTCCAAAGAAAAAAATGACTACCATGAATTTTCCAAGCATGACAATCCTGAACTGTTTCGCAAAACCACGGGATGGAAAAACGGCAACCTTGTTTTTGACGGGAGGAACTTTGAGGATTTCGTAAGGGAAATAAAACGCTGGTATGGCGTACAGGTTCAAGTAAAAGGTACTCCTCCAAAGGGGTGGAATATCCGTGCAAGTTTCGAAAATGAGCTGCTGACCAATGTTATGGATGCCGTTTCCTACAACAAGGGATTCAGGTATTCCTTAAAGGATAAAGAATTGACCATTATGTTTAACTAAAATTCACTGCCTATATAAAACAAAAAAACACCGTATTGATCTGCCAATCAATACGGTGGTGATCAGTTGTATTGCGTGTTAAAACAATAAACCTTTAAAATTATGAAAAAAAAGAGTACTTAAACCAATACTTATGGGGGTAACCTATACCTTTATTGGCTTTGTTTTCCAGTTGCTGTTTATCAATATGCTGTGGGCAACGGAAACCCATGCACAGCGTGTAAAAAGCATACAGGATGTGGTGATTCAGGTAGAGATTCAGGACAAGACCCTAATTGAAACCTTCAGAGTCCTTGAGCGAAAATCACCTTTCACGTTCGTGTATGACAAAAAAGATGCCTTTCTAAGTCAGAAATTCAATCTGGAAAGGCAGACCTTATCCGTAGAGGATATACTGGTAGCCATTGCCAGGGAAAACAAGCTCAAGTTCAAGCAAGTCAACAACAACATTACAGTAAGTAAACCGGTCACCTATACCGATGAAGTCATTGAAGTGGTAGACACCAATATTGAAATCACAGGGACGGTAACGGATGAGAATGGGGAGCCTATGCCGGGGGTAACGGTAATAATTGAGGGAACCAACTTAGGGACTGTAACAGATATCGATGGCAGGTATTCTTTAGAGGCAGAGGAGGGTGCTGTATTGCGGATTTCTTTCATTGGCTATACGGCCCAGCGGGTTACGGTATCAAATCTATCCACCATTAATGTGGTGTTGAAGGAAGATCAGTCGTCGTTGGATGAGGTGGTAGTAATCGGTTATGGTACGCAACAGCGGTCAGATATTACAGGTTCAATCGCTACGCTGAAAACTGAGGATGTGGTTACTGTTCCTGTCACCAATGTGAAGAACCTATTTGCAGGGCGTGTGCCTGGAGTTTTATCCATGCAAACACCGGGACTACCAGGTAACGATAATGCTGATTTAAGGATCAGGGGGTTCGGCAACGCACTGGTGATTGTTGACGGTGTTGAATCATTTTTGGACAGAATTGATCCAAATGATATCGAATCTATTTCCGTATTGAAGGATGCCTCAGCAGCTATCTATGGAGCAAGAGCTGGTAATGGGGTGATTTTGATCACCACCAAAAAAGGAAAAGAGGGAGCGGTACAATTAAACGTTCATTCCTATGCTGGGGTCCAAAACCCAACCTTATTTCCTCGGCATGCTGATGCTGCGGGATATATCCAAATGGCTAGAGCAGGTCATCTCAACGGACAATATGACCCTAACAATCCTGGGCAGGACATTAATTATGGAGAATTTACAGAGGAAAGACTTTACCAATACCAAAGTGGAGAGCTGCAAAGCCATGACTGGATAAGTGCATTGCTTAGGGACGGTGGTGGCCGGATTAATTCGAATAACATCAATGCCAGTGGAGGAAATGAAAACGTGAGATTTTACTCCTCGGTTGGATATTTGACACAAAACGGCCTTTTTGATGGAGATTATGATTATAGAAAAATAAACATTACAAATAACCTAGACGCTAAAATAGGGAAACGGATTAATTTGTCTTTAATGACCTCTTACATAGAAGAAGAAAGGGATTATGCCGAATTTGATCCAGCTACAATCTGGAGAAACCTCCAGACTGCAGAACCGTTTTTTCCCACAGAATTACCTGATCCATCCAGGGTTCCATATTCTGGATTTACAGAAAGAAACCCTGTAGGTGGTACAAGAAAGGATTTTTCAGGATTCAATTACACCAAGTTGGAAACGATAGCGGCAGCACTTCAACTCGATTACGATGTCCCAAATATAGAGGGGCTGAATATGGGTTTTAGATTCAATGTAAGGATGAGAAATATTTACAATGAAACTTTAGCCAAACCATTTGAAGTGTTTGAATATAACCCAATCAATGAAGAATATATTTTACGAGGGAATAGGTCCGTTAATCAATTTTCAAAAAGAATTGGAGGAAATGAGAATGACCCAAATAGAAGGGTACTTTCCCGCTTTTTTATGGATTACCAAAGACAATTTGAAAAGCATAAGGTAGGCGGATTGGTTTTTTATGAAATGGAAGATAATGTAATAAATATCACCTCTGCGTTGAGAAGGAACCTGTTGTCTCCCAGTATCCCTCAATTGTCTGCGGGGGATGATGCACTTACCACAACAGGTGGAACTGGTGTTATGGTTGGTTATGGTAGGTCGAGTTATGCAGGCCGACTGAATTATGAGTTTGACAACAGGTTTCTTTTAGAGGGTACCTTTAGGGCAGACGGTAGTTCGAAATTTGACCCGGAAGTAAGGTGGGGATTTTTCCCCTCAGTTTCTGCGGGATGGAAAATTCACAATGAAGAATTTCTAAGGAACAGCAACACCGTTGATGAAATGAAAATAAGGCTTAGCTACACACAGACGGGTATAGATGCCAATGTCGGAAATACCGCTTTTCAGTATTTAAGCGGATTTTCTGAATTGGCTCAGGTTTACTACCTGGATCGTGCAAATCCAACTACTCAAATTAGAACCACAGGCCTGGCCAATCCATTTATTACTTGGGAAGAAACCACTATGTATAATGCAGGTATGGATTTTGGTTTGTTTCAAGGTAAATTGTACGGTAATGTGGATGTTTTCTACAGGTATAGGGACGGGTTGTTACGACAGCCTTTAGAAGGACTGCCATCCACCTTCGGGGCCAATCTTCCTTTATTCAACCTCGATTCAAGAAGTGATAGAGGGTTTGAGTTTTTGGTCGGTTATCAAACTAATATAGGTAAGGTAAAATTGGATGTGAGTGGAAACTTTACCTATGCCAGACAGCGATATGAAAAATTCCAGGAAAATATAGACTTTGACGACCCCAATCAGGTAAGGATAGACAGAAATTCCAATCAATGGGTCAATCGTTGGTTTGGCTACCGTACCGATGGCATCTTCAACTCTCAGGAAGAAGTGGAAACCTGGATAGCCAATCACGATGTGGTCACCATTAACGGTACTCCTAGAGTCGGGGATATCAGGTATTTGGACGTAAGTGGTCCAGATGGCGTACCTGATGGCGTAATTGACAGGTTTGATTTACAGCAGATCGGTTATAGTGGGTTTCCCGAAATCAACTTTGGGCTCAACTTAAATTTAAACTATAATAATTTCGCTTTGACTACTGTTTGGCAGGGAGCAAGCCGATTCAACATCAATGTGACTGGAATGTATAGAAGTCCTTTCGACAATGAAATTGTACCTATGGCCATCCATACTAAATACAGTTGGACCCAGGACCCCAACAATCCTGGGGTAGGCAATAATCCAAATGCACAACTTCCAGCCTTTGATTATGATGGCCGAAGACCTTGGAACGATGTGAATTCTGACTTTTGGTTAAAGGACGGAACTTATTTGAGACTAAGAACAGCGCAACTATCTTATAATGTACCCCAGGTTGTTGCCCAAAAAGTTTGGACCCGAAGTATCCGGTTTTATGTGGCAGGTGAGAACCTGATGACATTTTCCAGATTAGGGATATTCAATGGTATTCTTGATCCTGAGCAATCCTCAAACGTAGGAGGTTTCGGACTTCCTCTGCTAAGATCCTATACGCTAGGTATCATGTTAGGTATTTAAATTACAACACTGAAAAAAAACAACATGAAAAAGTACATATATATTCTAATATTTATATTGATAGCCTCCAGTTGTTTTGACAATTTAGATAAGCAACCTGATTTTATTTCAGAGAACTTGGTTTTTGAGGATCAAAACCTAACCGAAGCGTATATTGCGGATTTATATGAGCGGCTCAATTTCCAAACGAGTACAGATGTTTTTATGGGTATCAGAGGTGCAGCTGGTGCAGAATACACTGGTTTTGGCAATTGGCAGCCGGCAAACGGTGTAGCTACAAGGCAATATATTGCAGAAACCGGTCCAGGAAACCTGGATAGATGGTTGTATACGCCAATTCGGGACATGAATTTTCTTTTGGAGGAAATTGAATCCAGTACTACATTTTCTCAAGAATACATCACCATGAAAAAAGCAGAAGTCAGATTTCTCAGGGCCTTTGCCTATTTTGAAATGGTGAAAACTTTTGGTGGAGTTCCATTGGTCCTGCGTGTGCAGGATATCAATGAACCCATTGAAAATTTGAGGGTTTCCAGGGACAAGGAAGAAGATGTTTATGATTATATTTTCAATGAACTTGAAGATATCCTAAACGATTATTCCGAAAATAAAACAGGTGCCAACGGTCGTGCAGATAGGTATGCAGTATTGATGCTGCAAAGTAGGGCCATGCTCTATGCCGCAAGTATTGCCAGAAATGGAAGTGTGGAGCTAGATGGGGTAGTTGGAATACCATCCAGCCGCCAAAATGAGTTTTTTGAGCGGTCCTATAATGCATCGAAAGAAATAATAGATTCAGGTTTATTCCAGCTTTATGACCAAAACCCCGATAGGGTTCAGAACTATAGAAACATTTTTCTTGACGAAGGTAATGATGAAATTATTTTTGCGGAAATTTTTGAACCGTTTATCAAAGGGCATGATTGGGATTTCATGGCTTTTCCAGCTGGATTCAATGCGACTTGGAATTCCAATTGGACGGTGATGTACGATTTTGTAGAACTATTTGACTTCACAGATGGTAGGTCAGGGAAAATTGAACGGTCTCAATTTACCAACCAAAACCTATGGGATATTGATGATTTCTTTGGCAATAGGGATCCTAGATTTAGGGCATCTGTATTTTATCCTGAAACCGAATTTCAAGGGAGAAAGGTTTTCTTTCATTCCAATACGGTATATTTTGAAAATGGAGAAAGGAGGGTTTCAACTCAGGAAGCCCAAAATTTCCAAACTCTAAACGGAGAAATCTTTCCAGGAGCTGCCCCCCAGAGAAACAGGATAAGGTCCGGTTTTCAATTGAGAAAAAGAGTGGATGATTCCAATACCTTGCCTCAGGCAGCCAATTCAGGTCAGGATTACGTAATATTTCGTTATGCGGAGACATTGTTGAACTACGCTGAGGCGGCCTATTATTTAAACAGGGCTGGAGAATCATTGGATGCCATCAACCAAATAAGAGAAAGGGTCGGAATGCCGCTTCATACTCAACTTGATGAAGAAAAAATTAGAAATGAAAGGCAGGTAGAGCTTTGTTTTGAAGACCATAGGTACTATGATCTGGTGAGATGGAGAATTGCCCACGAGGTGCTTTCAGTGAGGACTGCCGGCATGGTGTACAGTTACCATTTGGATGAAGATAAGTATGCCATTACCCTAAATAATGCCGAAAACCTAGAAAGGGTATTTGAACCGAGAAGGTATTACCTGCCTTTTGGTTTGAATCGTTTGGCTGAGAATCCTAATTTGGTCCAAAATCCGGGGTTTTAGGGCATCGTGATTAAAATTTTTATTTATATTAACAAGGGATGGCTAATAAACTACCAACTTAGCCATCCCTTAAATTCGAACTTTATGAGTCAACCAAAAAGGGATGAGGCCTTGGATCCCTTTCCAAGAACGGCCTATGAGGTACGGAAAAACATCCAGGAGTACTATGCCATCATCAGCCATATGGATGCACAGATCGGTAAAATTTT
The DNA here is from genome assembly GCF_003347495.1 of Pleomorphovibrio marinus. Taxonomy (GTDB): domain Bacteria; phylum Bacteroidota; class Bacteroidia; order Cytophagales; family Cyclobacteriaceae; genus Pleomorphovibrio; species Pleomorphovibrio marinus. The sequence continues at coordinate 304,699 of NZ_QCXY01000003.1, read as the reverse complement.
GGATAGCCTGGGGGCAACGGGGAAAAGGGACAACACCTATTATTTTCACTTTCAACCATGGCCTGGCCGTGGGATACCATGGGCTGATGGGCAAGCAAAATATGTTTGACCACAGTATCAGACCCATAAGCTAACCTTACAAAGTAGTAGTATTTGAAGGATGAGTTCCAAATAGATAAGGTTGTTCCTCTAGGCCTCAATTTTATTGGAACTGTCAAATATAGGAGCGCTCATTGATTCTGTAAATGAATGAATTAGACAAATTAAGGATTCTTCAGGTAGAAGCCAACATGGTTTTTAATAATGTCGGTTGGCCTTCTATCACCAAGGTTCGCCAGGATATCCGCAAAATCCGGGTTATTGATTTATTCAGGTAAACCATCTGTTAAGAACAAATTATTATTTATAAAATATAATTGAGATGAGAAAAGCAATAATTATTACAATATTATTAATTAGTTCAATAACCCTGTCAGTAAATGCGCAAAACAGGGCATCATGGATGAAAGATGCAAAATGGGGCGTTATGTTACATTACAGTGCCGCAATCTTAGCATCGGAAAATAAATTAGATGCGGACTCAATCAACATTGATAAATGGAATCATCTTATAGATAATTTTGATTGTGAAGAGCTTGCAAAGCAATTGTCGGATGTAGGTGCCGGATACCTCATCATCACAATTCGACATGTAGGAGGATTTTTTATGGCACCCAATTCAATGTATGAGCATTATATGGGGCAAGCGCCCAGTATTAGTAGTAACCGCGATCTAATAGTTGATTTACATCAAGCTCTGGATCAATACGGAATTAAGCTAATTACCTACGTATCTTCTAAGTTTCGTTTTAATCCGGAAGAAGTAAAAGCATTTGCGTACGATAGTGACGATCCAAGAAAGGCAGAAATGTATCTGCGTTGGCAGGAAGTTATCAGGGAATTTTCCACGCGTTGGGGCGATAAGGTCTCTGGATGGTGGATAGATGGTTGTTATACACCCAATTCACATTTCAGACACCCGGATATTCCAAATTTTGCTTCCATGGCCGCCGCCGCCCGTGCCGGTAATCCAAACAGTAGTGTTGCCTTTAACCCGGGTGTTTTTCCCAGAGTCATGTCTTTGACACCTTATGAGGACTATACAGCAGGCGAAATTAATGACCCAAGTGGCATTCGTTGGAAGTACAATGAAGATGGAATGATTGATGGAAATCAAATCCAAATTTTAAGTTATTTAGGCAAAACCTGGGGAGAAGGCGACCCCCGGTTTACCGCTGAACAAGTTATTAAGTATAGCCTGGATGTTAATGAAAAAGGCGGTGCAGTAACCTGGGATGTTCCTCCTTTGCGTAATGGAACCATTTCCGACGATTTTATGAAACAGTTGGGAAAGATTGGTGATGCGTTGGGTACCAAGAAAAAATAGTGGCCTAAATATAGGACACTAACAAAAACAAATAGAATGCAACAGTTTAAAATCATAATTTTTCTTTTTCTATTTACAAGTTTATTTTTCTCTTGTAAATCAGAAGTTAAAGAAACCCAACCCAATATTGTGGTAATCCTATGTGGTGATTTAGGATATGGTGATTTATCCGCTTATGGGCATCCGATCATTCAAACGCCTAATTTGGATAAATTGGCTGAAGATGGGATTAAATTTACCAGCTTCTATTCTGCAGCTCCGGTTTGTTCTCCGGCGCGTGCAGGTATGCTCACAGGTAGAAGTCCTAATCGAGCAGGGATCTATGATTATATACGACCAGCGAACGGAAAAGTGGAAGACTGTCTTGACCTGGTACATTTACAGGCAGACGAAAAAACGATTCCTGCCATGCTAAAGGAGGTAGGGTATTCCACCTTTTTATCGGGAAAATGGCATCTTAATTCAAAGTTTAACAGCGAGGCACAGCCAACACCCGGATATTTTGGTTTCGACCACTGGTTTGCTACGCAGAACGTCGCAAGGCCAAGCCATGAAAACCCAACTAATTTTGTGCGCAATGGCGAAGAAGTAGGGGAATTGAAAGGTTTTAGTTGCCAGATTGTTGTTGACGAAGCCTTGAATTGGTTACAAAACAGGGAATCCGAAAATCCATTTTATCTGCAGATTTGTATTCACGAACCCCATGGGCCTATAGAATCCCCGCAGTTTTTGGTGGAAGACTATTTGCCAAAATCGATAAATGAAGATCAGGCACAATATTTTGCGAATGTGGCTAATATAGACGATGCTGTTGGGCGTTTGGTGGAATACCTGAAGGAGCATTATGGTGAAAACACACTTGTTGTTTTCACTTCAGATAACGGACAAGAAACTTTACACCGCTTTAAAGCTGCAATAAGGGCCTATGGTTCGCCGGGGCCGTTAAAAGGAATGAAATTGTGGACAACTGAAGGAGGAATCCGGGTCCCGGGTATTATATCCTGGTTAGGAAAAGAGACCTATAACGGAACTTCGGATGCTGTTGTCTCGCTGTTGGATTTCATGCCCACTTTAGCAGAGGTTTCCGGAGCAAAACTGCCTGAAAAAGCGCTGGACGGGCAGTCTATGATTCCAGTAATTGAAACCGGAAAGATGGAGAGGCACAAACCCCTCATATGGGCTTTTTATGATGCGATAAATCAACACATAGTCTCCATGCGAACAGATGAATGGAAAATTCTCGCCCGCCTGAAAACCGATTCTACCTACCTCCCATTGACACATAACTTGTATGAAGGAAATGAAGCATTGGTAAAGCAGGCCCATTTGGTTGATTTTGAATTGTATAATATGAACGAAGATATTAAGGAAGCAGAAGATGTTGCTGAAAAATATCCGGAGGAACTTGAGGAAATGAAATACCTTTTGAAAGTGGAGTATAACAATCTATTAGAGGGAAGTCATATATGGAGTAGAGGAGGTGAATAGACTAGTAATTTTTAAATAACATGAGTTTTTGAATGAACAATTATAAGGTCTGGTAAAATCCAACTGCGTTGTATAATTCAATTTAATATTAAAGAAATTGACAAGTGACTATACTATGGAGAATTGATAAAAGGTGATACAGAAATCCTGTTTACGATTAATGCAAAATAGAAATGCTTAAACATATGAAATCGAGCCTGTCCTGACGGAAGTCAGGGCATGACGCAGGCGACAAACGGAGGGATGATTATCAATCATGCGAGATTCCACCCCGACCTGCGTTGCGGGGCAAGTTCCCGAGGGTCGGGACAGGTTATGACCGATGAAAAGAAAATATAAACACATGAAAATGATACGAATGATAATTTTTATTTTGGGGTTGGCTCTATTTTTTTCTTGTAATAACCAAAAGGAAGCTTATGATGCTTTTTATCCAGGACAAGAATGGAAAGATGATAATGGTGTTCATATAAATGCCCATGGAGGAGGGATCTTGTTTTATAATCAAACCTACTTTTGGTACGGTCAACATATGGTTGAAGGGCGTATTGGAAATACGGCACAAGTAGGGGTTCATGTTTATTCATCTAAAGATTTATATAACTGGAAGGATGAAGGAATCGCTTTATCGGTAGATAGTTTAGATGCTAACTCAGATATTGCAATGGGTTGCATTTTGGAAAGGCCTAAAGTAATCTACAATAAAAAAACTAAAAAGTTTGTAATGTGGTTTCACCTGGAATTAAAAGGACAGAAGTATAACGCTGCAAGATCTGGTGTAGCAGTAGCCGATAATCCAACAGGGCCTTTTGTATACGTTAAATCGATGAGACCAAACAAAGGTGTCTGGCCTATTAACGTTCAGGAATTTCATAAACTTCCTGTTTCGGATACCATAAAAACCAATTACTGCGGAGGTCCGGATTGTCTTCCCGGTCATGTAGATTCGTTGAATATTTTAGGCCGGGATTTTGAGCATGGACAAATGGCCAGAGATATGAATTTGTTTGTTGATGATGACGGAAAAGCCTACCATTTATATTCTTCTGAAGAAAATAGCACTTTACATATAGCCGAATTAAGTGATGATTATCTTACCCATTCAGGAAGATACGCCAGATTTTTTATCCACAGATACATGGAAGCACCAACTATCCTTAAGACCAGTAAAGGGAAATATTATTTCATTGCCTCGGATTGTACGGGCTGGGCTCCAAATGCTGCCCGATCAGCTGTTTCGGATAACATATTTGATCCATGGAAGGAGTTAGGAAACCCAAGCATTGGTCCGGATTCTTTAACCACTTTTAATTCGCAAGGCACCTTTAATATTCCCGTTCAAGGGAAACAAGATGCTTTCATATTCATGGCTGACCGGTGGGTACCTGAAAATCCCATTGATGGTCGATATATATGGTTGCCTATCTATTTTAAAGGTGACAAAGTTCGTTTGCAATGGAAACAGAAATGGGATTTAAGTGTTTTTGAAGAAGAATAATGTTTAAACATATAAAATGATACAACTTAATATTATAATCTTTCTTTTGCTGTTATCAACAGCATTTTTTCCCTGTATATCAGAAATAAATGACGCTCGTACTAACATTGTAGTAAAACATTGCGATTCATTTGCGACCTGCCTGCCGGGCACAGGCAGGGATTCCCTGTCTGCCGACAGGCATGGCACCCCGACCTGCGTTGCGGGGCAAGTTCCCGAGGGTCGGGACAGGTTATGACCTTTTAAAAAACAACTATAATTATATGAAAAAGTACTTTATTTTAGGTTTTTGTTCGGTAGTAGTTGCTTTGTTTTTATTGGTTTATCCTGGCATTAGTGGGATTGACCAACCTTTGGAGGAATTACAAAAACCAAACATTTTATTTATTTTCACTGATGATCAAAGTTATTCATCCGTAAATATATTGGGAAACGAGGATGTATCTACGCCCAATATGGATAAATTGGTAAAAGGTGGTATTAGTTTTTCAAATGCTTACATTATGGGAGGAAGCTCCCCAGCAATATGTTCTCCTTCCAGGGCAATGTTGTTTAGTGGACTAACGCTGTGGAACTTGGAAAACCAGGGAATGTATGGATTTGAAATATCTAAAAAGTACAGGACACTTCCACAGGTTTTTCGGGAAAATGGATATATCACATTTGCCACCGGTAAAAATGAGCCGGGACGTAAAGGACATTTTGCACGTTCTTTCAGCCAAGGGGATAAAATATTATTTCGGGGGATGACAGGTTCTCAATACGAGTTGCCCTTGTGCCCATTCTCACCGGAGGGAGATTATTCACCCGATAAGGAGGAAATCCATACAGGGGTTCATTCTGCTGAGCTATACGCAAATGCGGCAATTCGTTTTCTTGAAAATCAAAGGGAAAGCGAACAGCCCTTTTTTGCTTATGTGGCTTTCCAGACACCTCATGATCCAAGACAGGCTCCTGAGGAGTTCCTTGATAGGTATGAACCGGAGGAAATGGAGTTGCCGGCCTCTTTCTTGCCTGAGCATCCTTTCGACAATGGGATGCTTAGAATTAGGGATGAGAACCTTGCAGGATTCCCCCGACAAGCTCAGGAAATTAAACGGCACATTGCTGATTATTACGCCATGGTCTCACATGATGATAGGCAGATAGGCCGTATATTGGATGCTCTTGAAAAATCAGGAAAGTATGAAAACACCATTATCGTTTTCGCTTCTGATAATGGATTGGCTGTGGGGAAACATGGTTTAATGGGTAAACAAAATGTGTATGAACATTCAATTCGTGTTCCATTTGTTATCTCAGGGCCAGGGATTTCTAAAGGTGAAACAAGAGATCAGCTTTGTTATATTTATGATGTGTACCCCACATTATGCGATCTTGCAGGTATCCGGGTTCCGGATGAAGTGCAGTTTAAAAGTTTGATTCCAAGTATAAAGGATAAAGGTAAGATGCATAGAGCATATTTATACTTTGCCTTCATGTCTTGGCAAAGATCCCTCCGGAAAAATGACTATAAATTGATTGAATATGCCGTGGAGGGTAAGCGTTTTACCCAGTTGTTTGACCTTTCCAAGGACAGGGAAGAACTCAATAACTTAGCGGCAAACCCTGAATATACAAAGGTATTAGAAAATTTGAGGACTATGCTGAAATCAGAAAGCCTAAGGCAAAATGACGGCAATTCCACTTCGGCTTTTGCCAGTAATCAGGGCATGGAGTTTTGGAAAATTTATGAAAATACCGAAAAATCAGAATTTCCAACAACAGATTTGACTCAAAATCCAGGTTATTGATTAAAATATGTTTTATTGATTTCAATAATAAAAAAGCATGTTAAAAATATTTAAAGTCTGCCCCAAATACCCTTAGGTAATATGATCGAAACAAAATACGAAGGCAGGCAAAGTTGGTCCGCTTTATTCATTACCTCCATTATTGATCAGCGGTCCGGGTATTCCCAAAAGGGAGAATTTCAGTCAACAGCTTTTTTTACAATATGAATGTTTAAATTGGGGTTTAAATCAAAATTTATCCCAAAGTATCTCTCCGTATTGATCCTGCTACAGATCCAGATCCCGGTTATTAGTTATATTAGAGACCTGGCAGGTTTTCAAAACCTGCCAGGTCTCTCTAGGTAGTTCAAACCCAATAGAAAATGAAAAGAAGAGAAATGATCACCAAAATGGGGGCGCTTTCCCTAGGGTTTGCTACCCCCCATCTTTCAAAAGGGGAGGTCCTAGCGGCTCCCTATAAAGTGCAAAAGCGGAAAATAGAAACCGAGATTTTGGTTGTGGGAGGGGGGACAGCCGGTGTTGTGGCTGCCATTCAAGCCGGCCGGGCAGGAACCAAAACGGTCCTCATCGAAAGTGGCAGCCAACTGGGAGGGACCACAACCACGGGGGGCGTTTCTTTCCCCGGAATTTTCCATGCTTGGGGGAAACAGATTATCGGAGGAATAGGCTGGGAATTGGTGATGGATGCGGTAAATCTAAACGATGATATATTGCCAAACTTCTCCATTATACCCGATAATAAATCAGTTCGCCACTGGAGGCATCAGGTAACCGTAAATGGGTCACTTTATGCCATGCTGGCAGAGGAAAAGTGTGTGGAGGCCGGTGTGGATATTCATTTTTATGAAACCCCAACGGAAATCAACTTTATTAAGGGGAAGTGGAAAGTAAAAACAGTGGGGAAAGGGATTGCCAATGAAATTATTTGTGATCAGATCATTGACTGTTCCGGGAATGCCGCAGCCGCATCCATAGCAGGCTTTCCCCTTTTGAGAGAGGCAGATACACAACCGGGATCCTTTATCTTCAGGATTGGGGGGTATGATTTTGAATCCCTGGACCTTTCTAAAATCCCAAAGGAATACCATGCCAGGCTCAGGCAAAATATGCTCATCAATGAGGACGTTAAGGTGGAATCATCCGTTAACAATTTCCCCCCTACCGTTCCCTATAATTACGTTTATGTGCATGGTGCTGACTCATCAACAGCGGAGTTGCACACAAAAGCTAATATAGAGGGGAGAGCTTCTCTATTGAATCTTATTAGAAAACTAAGGACGTTCCCGGGTTGTGAAAAATTAAAATTAGTGAGTGCCCAGCCCGAAACAGTCGTTCGGGAGACCTTCAGGATTGACGGCCTCTATAAAATCACACATGAAGATTACGTTTCCGGAAAAGTATTTGACGATTCATTGTCCTATTCCTTTTACCCTATTGATTTGCATAGAGACGGGCAATCCATCTACCAGGAATTTCTAAAGGAAGACATTGTTGCAACGATACCCCTTAGGGCCTTGATACCTAAAAACAGCCAGAATTTTTTGGTTGCTGGGCGTTGCCTGAGTAGTGATCGACTGGCCAATTCTGCACTAAGGGTTCAGGCATCCTGCATGGGAATGGGACAAGCAGCGGCAGCGGCTGCTGTTTTGGCTATTAAACATAGCGTCACCCCGGCTGACGTTCCTATCGGTGAGTTGAAAAATATGCTTAAAGAACACGGTGGGATCGTACCGGAAGCCTGAGTCATTAATGGAAAATAACAGATAAATGATCAATTCGATCAAGGGCTTATGGATTGGGATTATATTGATCCTGTTTTGCTTTGAGAATGGGGATGACATCCGATACTTTCAATCTTCTACCATACCTATTGGGGATTCCATGGATATAATTACCGTATCCATTGATGATTCACAAGAAAGTCATGAGATTTTCCTGAGAAGGACATCCAGTGGTACCCCGCTGCGTTATTTTATTGAACTTCAGACAGGAATTTGTTTTGATAACAAGTGTCGACCTTTGGATATTGTGATATACTGGAATATTACGGGCAGGTACTTGGGTTTTGAGCTGTTGGATGGAGAATTTCTGAGTAAATATGACCATACGCCGTTTACCGAAAAGGAATACGAAGAATTACATCATCTGCTGGCAGACCCATTCTTGCCATTGGGTAATTTTGAGTTTGAAGAGTTAGTAACTATTCCGGATACTGTCAGTCACTCGGTAGATGGTGTGTCTGGGGCAACGGCAAAGGATGTGCTGGAATATGTAGTAGAAGGGGCTGCCTACACTACCCATAAACTATGGAATGTGGTCCATGGCCCCATCAGGGAACAAGTAATGAGGCTGACAGAAAGTAGCTTTGATCCCTTTTTGTTTCGCAAGATTCTACAAAGTACGGATCAAAGTGATAGGACCTGGGCATTGGAACGTGTTTCTTTGCTTTCTGAATTGGATGATGCAGTGATTGAAGCATTAATCGGCGTCTTCCATGAAGAGGAATATTTTCAGTCTTATTTGTTACTGAAATCACTTTCATCCCATCAACTGGAATCAGAGGATTTACAACTTAAGCTTTTTGATCTAGTAGGAAAGGTAGACCAAAGCATAGAAAATCTGATTTTTGATAAATTAGCCGATGCCTCTCATTTAAGTCCAGCAGTTGTGGATCATTCGATTTCTATCCTAAAGGATTTGACTGGTGCACAGCTGGTAAGGCTATTGAAACTTTATTCGCATCATAGGGTAAAGAAAGCAGAATTACTGGGGGAACTAAGCCGGATAATACCCCATGAAAACAAATATGTTGATAATCAGGTGTTACAGTTCCTGAAGAAGAATTCCGATAGCTTTGATTAAATTAGCAATCCCTAACGCCTATGGGGGTGAATTTTTGCATAAATAGTAATTCAAATTGCTACTGTTTTAAAGGGCAGGGCGAATTATATTAAAAGAAGATGTGTGAGTAGTGAATAACCAAATTGGTGACCGAATTAAGATTTGAATTTTTGTGTTCAGCCGTATAATTGGCTATCTTTAATAACGGAAAACGTTGAATACCATGGTAACTGAAGTAGTGAAACGCTTGATCAATGTGGATGAATATTATAAAATGGCCGAAGTAGGGATTCTAAAACCGGATGACCATGTAGAACTTATTAATGGAGAAATTTTTCAAATGAGCCCGATAGGAAGCAGGCATGCAGCGATAGTTGATAGATTAGCCAGAAAATTAAATCAATTATTCCCGAACCAAATAAATATTAGAGTTAAAAACCCCATCAGATTTGATATGAACAATGAACCTGAGCCGGATATTTCCCTGTTGAAATACAAAGCCGATGATTACGCTTCGGCACATCCGGTACCGGCCGATGTGCTAGCCATTTTTGAAGTGGCAGGTTCTTCCATCAGGTTTGACAGGGAAGTGAAAGCCCCGCTATACGCTACACATGGCATACGGGAATATTGGATCATTGATCTGGACACCAATCAAATTGAAGTCTTTTCCAAACCCCAGGACGATGCCTATACAGAAACCCGGATTTTCCGGCCTTGGGATGAGATCTCACTGATGGGCAAAATGCTCTCCGTAAAAGAGTTGCTTATTTTGGATTAAGGGAAAAAGAAAATTACTACTTTAAAATAACGGAGAAATTCCAAATTATACCTTTATATTTATTTATCCTCTTTGGTACATTTATGGAAAAGAAATTAAAAAAGATAGTTTTTCATTCTAGTTTTGAAGAACAAAGGTTACATGGCCAATCATTTTCCATTCGGTGGAATGCCACGAAAAGGTTAAATGAAATGTACAGGATAAATAAAAAATTATACGGTGAAAGCTATGGAAAAATTTCAAAAAAAACAGAGCTATTTGTAGCATTTCCTGATGAAAGTGTAAATGATTTTTACAGACGGATAGATAAAAATGGCCGATCTATTTGACAAGGATCATCAGAAATTCATCATACTGCTTAATAAATTTGAGGTAGAATACCTTTTGATAGGCGTTGTAGCAGTCAATTTTTATGGTTATAGCAGGGGAACCGGTGATATTGATATATGGATTGGCTCAAGTAATTCGAATAAGGAAAAATTAATTGCAGCCATAGAAGAATTTGGTTATGATACTTCCGACTATAAAAAGATAGATATTGAAGAAATAACCATGTTTAGCTTGGGGTCGAGAAATGAACCAGGTCATATTGAACTTACAAACAGAATTGCAGGGGTAAAGTTTGAAGAAGCCTATTCAAAAGTAGAGGCAAGGGTGATTGAAGGAATCTTAATAAAGGTAATTCATTATAATGATTTGATAACAAATAAATTGGCATCTGCCAGACCAAGGGATCTTGATGATGTAGAAAACCTTTCTAAGATCAATAGGGGAAGATAAGCCCCATCACGGATCAAGGTTTATCATATAGAGACCAACAGGCGAACCCGGAACTTTTTCCATATTGAAAATGCTGATGAGAATTCCGGCATTGAAGGATTTTCATCTTGTATGGGGAACAGCCTTGTCATTGTAATATGGACATCGGACTTCGGTAGATTTGGATTTATTTAATTGCCAACCATTTGAAAATACCCTTATCGAAAAAAGTCTCTTTGATTTATTTTGGGGATGCGGAGGAAAGTGAAGATCCCGTCAGCCTCAAAGGTCAATCCTGGAAAAAGGTAAAGAAAACCATTGAGAAAAAGGTTAGGGATTTTCTAGAATAACATTACATTTATTTTATCAACGCTTTAAATCCGGACAAATACAGGGATTGTAAAAAAGCCTGGTCTTCTCTGGTTAGGATCACTGTTTTCTGGGTCTTTTGAATGGCCTGTTCCTGTGGATTTGTGATTAAATTGGTCAAAAAATAATGGTAAACCCAACTATAATGAATAGACGAAAAGCATTGACAAATTTAGGGGCTCTGACGGGCTCCTTGCTGATTTCAGACCTGCTATTGACAATCAATAGTTATGCTTCCCCAAATAAAACTATCCTATTAGTATCAGGTTGGCAGGACGTTAATATTGGGGACATTGCCCATACACCGGGGCTATTGCACATACTTCAGACATTCCTTCCTGATTATGAAATCGTGCTTTGGAAAAGAAGCGAAGGAGAGGAAGTGAAAGACCTTTTAAATAGAAATTACCCAGCTGTCAGCATAATTTACGGAGCGGTGGATAATGATAAAAACGTTTCCAATAGAGAAGTTTTGGACGCAATGCAAAAAGCGGATATCATGATCCATGGGTCGGGGCCTTCGGTAGTAGGACAGACAAATTTGGAAGCATGGGTTAAACACACGGATAAGCCATTCGGTATTTTTGGGACCACCATACAGCATATCGACTCCGATTTGGAGGTTCTATTGAAGCAATCCGCATTTATATACACAAGGGAAACAGCTTCCTTAGAAGTCTTGAAAAAAAGCGGAATAAGAGGGAAACACATTTCCTTTGCTCCTGATGCCACTTTTTACCTCAACATGCGTGATGATTCCAGCGCTGAGCAATTTTTGAAACAACATGAATTGAATGAAAAGGAATTCATATGTGTAATTCCCAGGTTGCGGTACACCCCCTACCATAAAATTCGAAAAATGGATTGGTCTGCCGAAAAAATAAAAGAGGTGGAGGACACCAATGATCAATATAAGGAAAAGGATCATTCCAAGATGAGGGAAGCGATGATCCGATGGATAAAGGAAACAGGAAACAAGGTATTGGTATGCCCTGAAATGACTTACCAGGTGGACATTATGGACGAATTGCTATTTGACCCATTGCCTGAGGATGTCAAGCCAAATGTGGTGAAACGTGGATATTGGCTGCCAGATGAAGCGGCATCCATTTATGCAAAGGCACATACCGTTCTGAGCTTTGAATGTCATTCACCCATCATTGCTGCGGCTAATGGCACCCCGATGTTCTATCTTAGACAACCTGAAGACACCATCAAAGGCCAAATGTATTATGACCTTGGATTTGATGATTGGATCTTTGAAATCGATCAAACGGAGGGACATCAAATAGCGGAAAGACTTATGGGGGTATGGCGTGATTATGATAAGGCCAAAAATAAATTAACTCGATCAATGAGGAAAATCGATAAGATCTACAGCAAGAGTACTACTAGAATCAATAAAATACTGACATAGAATTTATATTTCGGGAATAATTATTGAGCTTAGATTGATATAAAACCAAAATGACCAAAAAATGAAAAAGTTAATTCCCGTTGTCTTCCTCCTTCTAGTAAGCGTAGATAGTGTCTTGGCCCAGGGAAACCGGCTTATTTTCGAGGAAATGCCGGGCATGGTTTCCTATACCTACAGAGATAGCTTCTCCAAAGATGTGGCTGCTACCTTGGACACATTGCAGGCCATGGGTGTCAAAGACATGGAATTTTCCAACCTCTTTGGAAAAACCGCCCAAGAGTTGAGGAAACTGCTAGACGAAAGGGACATGTTTTGTTCTTCTTTTGGCGTCGGTTATCCAGATTTGGTCAATAAAACCCATGAAGTGGCAGAGAATGCCAAAACCCTTGGCGCAAAATTTGTAAGGGTGGCCTGGATACCCCATGAGGCTCCTTTTGGCCTCTCTGATGCCAAACAGGCCATTGTTGATTTTAATAAAGCAGGAAAGATGCTAAAGGAGGAGCATGACCTCACCTTCTGTTACCATAACCATGGGTACGAATTTCATCCCCATGAAAACGGCACCCTCTTCGACTACATGATGGAACAGACCGATCCGGAATATGTAAGCTATGAAATAGATATCCTTTGGACCTTTTTTCCCGGTGAAGATCCTGTCGCACTGATCAACAAATACCCGGACCGCTTTAAATTGATGCACCTAAAAGACCTGAAAAAAGGGGTGGAGGGTGACATGTCCGGGGGGACCCCCAAAGAAAACGATGTAGTCCTGGGTACAGGGCAACTGGATCTTCCCGCTATTCTGAAAGCGGCCAAAGAAGCTGGAATTGAGCATTTTTACATAGAGGATGAAAGTCCCATTTACTATAAACAGGTACCCAAATCCATAGCCTATTTACGAAGTCTAAGATATTAAGAAAATACTATCTTAAGTTCCACTGTTTTCGAATACAGCTCTGGTCTGGTTTCCCACTTCCCTTTGGTAAAATCAGGAAAATCCACCGGCCGACTTTTGTCTTCCACCGAAGTCCCGGTTAGTGGAATAATGGCAGCACTTGTAACAGAATCATACACATCCCAGTCTGGTTGTTTATTTTCCTGTAAGGCAAGAACAAGTCGGTGCCAGTTGATTGGCGTTTGGGTCGTATCCCCGCTGCCGTGGCCACGGATAGCCCCGCCTATCCGTCCCGGGGGAAATACTCTTTCATGATCTAATGCTCACATTCCTTTAATTACGCTTCTGCCGGCTCCCATTGATGATCCTTGGGACTTTGGTCTTCAATGTAAATCCGTTGGGCATCTCTTGCTTTTAAATCGACCCCATTGTTTCCCAGAATCGGGAAACTTTCCCTGGGGTGAGGGGTATGGGTGTCGTGGTTAAGGGTAATAACCATTTTCCCTTTAAACTTCCGGATCAGTGTAGCGTTATAATCTCCCATAGCAAGAGAGGAAAGCTCCGGAGATTGGGAGCTTTATGACATGGAAACCGACCAGACAGAATTAAACGACGTCAGTGATTTAAATGCAAACTTGGTGTTGGAGCTGAAGCAAAAATACGATGAATGGGCAGCCGATGCCGGGGTGTTGCCTTGGGAAGAAGTGATAAAACTTGGCAATAACTGACTTTGCAGATTGCGGGCCTTGCCAAAGGGCTAAGTAACAAGTTCTTTAAAGATGAACGGCACCATCGACCTGATTAATTCGCATTGAACCTGAAAATCACTTCTATCTAATATTCTTGAGACTTAATAATTCCCGGTATTGAGCTGTTCTAAAAGCTGATTACCAGCTGCTGTTAACCCAATTATCTCGGTTGCAACTCCTATTTTGGCATAGGTGTCAAAATAAGCAACCTTTGCCACTGGTAAAACCAAGCGCTGAATTATCGTGACACCTTTATTCTTCAATTGAGCTACGGCATCATCAAATTCCGCCTCCTGAACCGCATAAGCGATATGCTGTATACCACCATTCTTTTGTTGGTCCAGAAAATCGGTATAAATGCTTTTGCCTGAAACCGGTTGGATCAACTCCACCATGGTACCTCCAGACATGGCCAAATAAAGGTGAAATTCAAAATCGGCAGGCTGCCCATTATAAGTGCCTTCCAGATCTTGGGATCGTAAATTTTCCATTTTCATGAAACGGGGAACTCCCATTGTTTCTTGGAAAAATTTTGCTGCTACCTCAATATCAGGAACCACCCAGGCAACTTGCCCAAAGTGCTGTCCAAATAAGGTGTTTTCTGGTCCTTTTGTAGTTGCTGTTTGTTCGTTCATGGCGTATTAAATTTTTTGGTACAAAGAATAGATTATTTCGTTCCTACATCTAGGATCCATTAGATTCCTTTCGAGTATACTTACTTTTCCATATAGGGCATTACATCCAATTGAAACCCTTCTTTCATACCCATTGCCCAGGATTGTTGGTCTATAGTTGCGGAGTCTATGGATGGACTAAAGCTAAAAAAATAGCCTCATGTGTCGTTAGTACTCATGTTTCAAATGTTGAAACAGAGGTTTCAACGCCTTTTTAAGTTTAATCCTAAAGCTATTTTTACCTATGAGAAGGATTTAAAATCTAAGAAGGAGGGGATTTTTTCTGCTGATTTTGTAACTTTCATCTCACTTGTTCAGGTTGTCTGTCAATACCTAAATAAGTGAAAAAAACGGGCCTAAAAAGCCTGAATCGAGTTAATTCAGGCACTTTTATGGCCCTTTCATTAACTCCTTTGCGGATGTTAGGTACAAAAATAAATTGGAGATGCGAAATTTATCAAATCTATTGCTACTTGTACTGTTTCTAACCTACAACAGTTATGCAGATAATTATGTGGGAATCAAGGAAGTCGATATTTGTATTTATGGAGCCACTCCCTCAGGTATCACGGCTGCAATATCCGCGAAACGGGAGAACAAATCCGTAGTTATTATTGAGCCCAGCAAATGAGTAGGTGGTATTTTGGGTTAAGGGTTAAAACTAATACGGATTGTCCAAATATAGAGGCGGTGGGGAGAATGAACAGGCTTTTGATAGAAAGACTGGGTGTCAGGAACGGAAAAATGGGAGATAGTGTCAGTCATAGAATACTGAAAGCTGGGAAAACCACTCTTTGGGAGGGGGGTATTCGGGTGCCTGGCATCAATCGCTGGCATGGAAAGATAAAGCCAGGTGTTAGGGAGGAGACCCTTGCCGGCATAGTGGATATTTTGCCTACAATCTGTGAGATCACCGGAACAGCGCTGCCAGAGGATCGAAGAATTGATGGTGTAAGCCTGTATCCTGTATTTAAAGGCAAATCCCTTCTGCGTGATAACCCCTTATTTTGGTTTTATTATCCCTCCAGGCCTGCCTGTGTTATAGGGGATGGAGATTGTACACTGATCGTAGGTTTGAAAATTGATATCCCCAGGGACAACCTGTTTGATGAGGAATGGGTCGGGTTGATTAAGGAATCGGAACGGAAGAATTTCCGGCTCTATAACATCAAAGAAGACGCCCGTCAGGAACATGAAATTTCCTCCAAACACCCTCAACTGTTGTAGGTTATGAGAAAAAAACGATCCAGCTTCAAAATGAAGTTGTCACCGAAGCAAATCATTGGCGGGAGTTAAGATGGCCTTAATTTATAATATGAACATCCCTAAATCCATAGTGCTAGTTTCCCTTGTAGTTCTTTTTTCTGGTTTTACCCAAAAAAAGCACTCCCTTAGTGAATATGACCTCATCATTTACGGCGCAACCCCCTCAGGAATTATGGCAGCCATCAACGCAGGACGCAGGGGGCATACTGTGCTTCTGGTCGAGGAATATGAACATATAGGAGGGTTGATGACAGGAGGGCTTTCCTTCACTGACTTTATTTCTTTCGAGGTCTTGGGAGGTGAATTCCAAAACTATACCAACAGAGTGCTTGCCTATTATACAGAAAAATACGGCCCCGATTCCCAGCAAGTGGAGGATTGCCACTTTGGCATTCATGCCGAACCACATGTCACCCTGCAGATCTTCCAGGAAATGCTCCGGGAATTTCCCGGTATCGAAGTCATTGCCAAACACAGGCTGAACAAAGTTATACTAGGCGAATCTAATGGAGGGAAAGTAGGTATTAGCGGGGTTCGGTTAATCGATCTTAATGAGGACCAAACGGTAGAGTTTGAAGCAAAGGTGTTTATAGACGCCACCTATGAAGGGGACCTGGCCGCCATGGCAGGGGCCAATTACTTTCTTGGAAGGGAGTCACAGTCCACCTATCATGAACGGTTTGCCGGGAAAATTTTTACTAGGGGCGGAGTGATCCAAAGTGGAAGCACGGGGGAAGGGGATCAAAGAATACAAGGCTATAACTTTAGGGTTATCATGACGGATGACCCTGACAACCGTATCATGATAGCAGAACCGGAAGGGTATGACCGAAATGTTTTTACGCCTATACTTGAAACACTGAAAAACAAAAAAGTAGCCCAGATTTTCACGGAAGACGCCCGGGGAATTTTGCGGGTGCAGCTTTTGCCGAACAGAAAAGCCGATATCAATGATATAAAAAATGCCCCAGTCCGTATGGCGTTACTGGGAGGGAATTATGATTATCCAGAGGGGAATACGGAGACCAGAAACCGTATTATCGAGGATCACAGGTTGCACAACCTCAGTCTTATCTATTTCTTGCAGCAGGACAGGGAGGTTCCGGATGAGCTAAGAAAGGAAGCCCAAAAATGGGGGCTGGCCAAGGACGAATTTACGGACAATGATTATTTCCCCTACCGCTTGTATATCAGGGAGGCAAGAAGGATAGAAGGGGAGTATGTTTTTACGGAACAAGACACCTATATGGCCCCTAATTCCGTCCGCACTACACTAAAGAGCGATGCTATCGCCATTGGGGATTATGCGTTGAACTGCCATGGGGTAAGTCCCCCTGGTGAGCTATATGAAGACCTTACCGAAGGGGATTTTAACCATGTGCCCCCACCCTTTCAGATTCCTTACGGTATCACGGTGGTAAAGGGTTTCCACAACCTCTTGGTCAGCGTGGCCGTTTCCAGCAGCCATGTTGGGTTTTCCGCATTGAGGTTGGAACCCACATGGAGTGCGATTGGACAGGCGACAGGACTGGCTGCCCATCTTATGTTGGAAAACAACTTAGCAGCAGCCGATGTGCCAATTGATCAACTTCAACGGTTAATCCACGAAGCAGGGGGCAAAACGGTATATATCTCGGATGTGAGCAATGACCACCCCTATTTCAACGCCATCCAGTATTTGGGGACCAAAGGATTATTCCACCAAATGTTTCCATTAGGGGATATCAATTTAAAGTCAGCACCCAACCTCTGGAACATGCAATACCGTGAGGCTTATCCCTACCATCACATCGATCCTGAAAAGCAAGTTACTGATGAGCTGGCAAAATCTTGGATTAGGATGTTGAACCTCGATACAGAAAGTTCGGAAACGCTAGAACTACTTAACAGTAAAAACATTACCAGGGGGGAGTTTTTAAATCGCTTGTATCAACTGCATTCCCAAAAAAGGTAATTTGAACCAGTATTGAATCCGCTCTCCTCGGCCAGGTAAAAGCTATCCTGCTGACGAGCGTACTTGGGAGGAAAGTGTGATTTAAAGAATTCGAGTTAAGGAAAGGATAGCTATACCTCTAGATTTGTTAAATATTAATAATCTAAGATTGTTGTTATAGTTATCAACATTGAGGTGGGTCTGGGGGGGAGGCTCAAAACTTGTAGATTACTGAGGGTAACCTTAAATTTAGGAACAGGAACGGGGTGAACTTTTTCGCTACCTAGGATATCAAGTCCTATGTCCCGTAGTAGTCCCCGTTCCAAGTTCCGGCTGCCAAGAGAACCAGTTAGAATATTAGGGTAGCAGACCTTCTAAAGGTTTTAGTTCCGGCAGCCATAATTTGTGAATATTTAACAGTAAAGTCATGAAATTTAGAGCATCACGCAAGTGACACACTAAGTATTAAAAATTGGAATTTACAGAAAGGAAATGACATTTAGTTTCTCGCAGCCCTGCCCTGACTTTTTCAAGGAGCCACAACGATTACACATCGGTCGCAACGTAAAAAAATATTTGTCATTTTAAGTACCATGTCAATGGTAGGTATAATTATAGAACACGCAAGATTACCCCGAAACAAGTCCCCCTAAACAAGTTCGGGGCAGGCAGGGGCAGGCTATATGACCGCTGAAAAGAAATTATAAACACATGAATTAGGAAACTTAAAATGAAGTGTAGGTATGGTCCTTCACCAATCAGACGGAGACAGAGTTATTAGTATAAATCGACAGAGGTAAATGGATAGAACAAGGAACTTTCTGTTTCGAAGATGGGTTTCAAAAAAGTAGTACCACGCTCGGGGAGAAGGGCAAATTTGTTATTGCTGACGCGGTGAAGTTTGAATTTGTAGATATTTAAAGCATTCCGCTTATTTTTTGTATATTTTTGCATGTTGACAGCCCGATTAGTACCGACGAAGATCAGTTTTAACCCACCAATAACCCGTATTATGGAATATTTCATGGAATCTTAAGGAAGACGCTAAGTGGAATTTTGGGGTTTTGCTTTTAGAAACAGCTTTACTCAATGGCCGCTGATAATGAAAAATACAATATAGGAATCCTCACCATTACTGTAGGGAACGAGATGAAGAAGGATTAAAAATCGGCATTAATGGAATTAATAACTCAAATAGGATATAAACAGATTGCGAGAGGAGTGTCTGAGGGAATTAGCTCAATAAAGTACCAATCCCTTCTAAAAGGGCTGGGCCTCCGTGTGGTTGCCGCCGATAGCAACTTGGGAAACATACAGAAAGAGCTAGGTAACTATTTCAAAACAGCTGAAGAGCTTGGCAGAATATTTGGTTTGGTTCTGCCCATGGCTCTCATTGGCAACGGACTTAAAACAGCCTGAGACCATGGAAGCCGTGGAAAACATCAACCAAATGGGTAATAAGGTTACAGATGCCGGGTTTAGATTTGCTTGGTGCAATCATGACAAGGGATTCGTAGCAGTGGACAGTAAACTCGTTTTTGACAACATGATGGAGCCTTCAGGCACGGAATATTCTAAGATGGAACGGGATTGGTACTGCGTAGTAAATGGAGGTTATAACCCGATGGATTTATTTAGAAAATATCCGTCCTGGTTTGAAATAGGCCATGTCAAAGAAATGAAAAAAAACCGCGATGGAGGTATCAATTATGTGGGTCAAGGCATAATCGGCTTTCTACCAATATTCGAGGTGGAGAAAACTGGTGGTGTTAACTAAGATATTGTGGAAAATTAGCCTTCAGCCAAAGGCATTGATTGTGCATGAGAAGTTAAAGAACAGTTAGCACTCTTTTAAACCAATTGGAGTAAATTTAGCAAAAAAGTCCAATTAAATTCAGTAAAATACAAAAACACCTACTTTAATAATTGATTAATATAATATGAAGCTATTTGGATTTCCAAATCTTAACTTCGATGTTCATTCTGAATATCAATTTGAATTGATGAATGAGACATTTTTCATTCAAGGCATATTCCAAAAGCTCAAAGATGACTGGTTTGAAGAATTTAAGGATTTAGAATTTTATATTTACTCGTCACATAAAAAACACACCACACCAGCTAGTATAAATAGAATTAGCACTAAAAAAAAGATCTTAATCTACTTATCTGACGAGACTGGTGAACTTCCCGAAAATTTAGCTCCCCATTATTTTGCCATCTTTAAAAGCTACATTGGTGATCAGGTTCCAAAAGCGGAAAACATTTTTCCATTTCCATTGGGTTACGTGAACGGTGTACCGAGCTTTCAGGTAAAACCAATGGTCGAAAGGAAGGTGAATATTTTTTTCAGGGGAAACATTAATGCGAATAGAATTGATCTATACAAAAATCTTTCATCTTTTGGGAAATTGTTGCCTAAATCCTCAATTCTTAGCGGTGACCGGTATAGAAGAATCCTTTTAAAGCTGCAAAGTGATTTTAGTAATCGTTTCCCTGATTCAATAATTATTTTCAATAGCGATTTCAAATCAGGATATTCATTGGAAGAATATGGCAAAATGCTATCTGAAAGCAAAATTGTTTTATGCCCCAAAGGATTTGAAAGGGCGGAATGTTTTAGGCATTTTGAGGCCATGAGGGCGGGCTGTGTAATCATATCTGAGAAATTACCTAACATAGAATTTTATAACAACTCACCAATAATTGAAATAGATAATTGGAAGGATGGGTTGAAAATTGCAAATGGACTACTTAATGACCCTAACCAACTCGATAAAATTCAGCAACAAATGATTGATTGGTGGATGAATAAGTGTTCAGAGGATGCGACGGCAAAATATATTATTGACAAGGTTAAAGAGCTATCCTTCCAAAGAGGGAGTAAAGTGAGCTAATAAAGTGTTTGGGTTAGCATTTAATTTTTTCTCAATTGGATTGAGGTTGCTAATGGGGTTTGACCACTGTCGGGAGTCTTTGGGGATTAGGATCGAGGTTGGTTTTCTTCCTAACGATGGATAAGGGAAGGCGTAGGGGCAGGGATTCCGAAAGCTACAATTTGAATTTGCGTTACGTACCTATTACGGGTCACAAACTCATTGCGATACACAAAGAAACCCGCGAGGGTTTCAACTCCATTAGCCTCGGGTAGCAAACCTGGGGTAAGGAAACGCAATATGGAACCTGCAACCCCCAGGGGGTTGAACTCCCGTGACCACCAATGTGATAGGGGATTTTAATTTTTTAATGGCTCAGCATCGGATACCATTTTTCTGCATTGGTCCGGTATATTTTATCTACTACCTCTCTGGGCAACTTCATGCCTTTGAATTTTCCGGTTACTTTTGGCACTTCCATTTCCTCCCCTGAGGTGAAAAACTCCCAATGCCGCAACCATACTTCATGGGCATGCTGCATGATTTCTTCCGGCTGGGTTAAGGCTTTGGCCTGAATATCTGATGCACCGGTCCTGAGGTCGGTTCCATAAATAAGCCGGTCTTGGTAGTTAACCAAAAAATCGTGAACCCCCTGCCAGTTGGTAATGGCCTGGTATTGCAGATGGGAAATTCTTTCTGCCATATCCACTGCCATATTGGGGTATTGATCCAGTCTTTTTGCCAACTCCTCCACATCATATTCCAAACTGCCCAAATGGGCACCTACAAACCTCAGGTCAGGATGTTTAGCCAGCATGCGGTCCCTGGCATCGATCTGGTCTTCATAAGTAGGAAAGTCGGGAAAATTGTACATATGATACTTGGGGTTTTCGCTAAAATAATCCCTGTCACCCTGTACCGTCATTTCATCCAGTGGTAGCCAGGTGTTTTTGGGTTCACCAAGATGCCCTAATAAGGTAATATCCTTTTCAATAAGTAGTTGTAGGATGCCATCAAAGCGTTCATCATCTATCATCACAAATTCATCATTGTCATCCTTCAATTCCATGCCGATGTTTTTCCAAACCTTTACTGCAATAGCACCATTTGAAATGGATTTTTCCAGATAGGCCATGGTCTTGCTTTCCCAATCTTCCTCATGGTAGCCTTCAAGGGAGAAGGTAGTGGCATAAGCGACCTTTTCTGGAAATTGGCGAAGGAGCTTCAAAGAAAAATCTTCTTGCTCTTCCGGTGTAATGTCCGGGGAAGTGTAAACACTTACGTTCAATAAGCCAAAGTTGTCCTCTGCCGCCTGCCGCAAAAAGAGGGTATCGAAGTCTGTCCTCAGGTGTACATGGGCATCGTATTTTTTTAGGTTATTAAAATCCTCAAGTCCATAGTAGGTTTCCTCAGGGCGCTCATTCATCTTGTTTTCTTTAGTAGGTGACTGACAGGAAGGATAAAGCACTATAAGGTACCAAAGAAAAATAAATGATCGGACTCGTCCAGTATATTCTTTCATAATGTTGACGTGGATTGGGTGTTTTATTGTTCTTTTTAAAATAAGCAAAGAGGATTTGGACATGGCTTGTTGGTTTTTTTTGGTTTGCAAGTTTATTCCAATTCCATAGATCCATTAATTTAGCCAATGATTATTTTAATTTTGCCATTTTATAGATATTTTTATCTATTGAGGATGAAACAGACAGTAGATCAAATAATTCGGGTTAAAGAATAGGCTTTCATTGGTAAAGTCATTTTGCAAAATGGAGGAGGTGGACAAACTTTTCCAAGTGGCCCTTTAGAAAACCGAAAGGACGATGTTAACTTAGGACTTCCAAATAATTACTGGAACATCCGGTCTGTTGGTTACTTACCCACTTCAATAAACCCAGATTACCATTATGAGTCACTTCAACTGCCTACTGCTTATCAGCTTATTATTTGCATTAAAATCCAGTGCCCAACAGCTCCCATTACCTTCAGGGGCTTATGAATTCAGCATGTTGCCAGTAGTCAAAAACGATGCAGGAGAAAAAAGGCATCTTTTCAATTGGCCTACCAAAACGTTGGACAACTTTCAAGTTGATATCTACACCCTATTCCAAGACAAAGAAAGGACTGAAGAAAGCAGTGATTTTGGCAAAGAAAAATTGGTGTTGGTGATTAAGGGGACATTAGAAATTTCCCACGCCAACGAAAAGCAGCAATTGACCGAGAGAAGTATTGCCTTGATTTCCAAAGAGCAACAGGCCCACTATAAAAATACTGGTGCTGATAATGCCATTTTTTATGTAATACAATGGGATTCAGGTAATTTAAATGATGCGGCCTACGAAAATTCATGGACTTTTATTTATGACGAAATGGAATTCAAGTCCAATGTCAAAGGGGGTAGGAGGGATGTAATGGAAGCACCGACAAAAACGCTTTCCGAATTGGAAATGCACATCACTACCCTTTTGGAAGGGGAAAAGAGCCATGACCCTCATGTTCATCCCGATGAGGAGATTATTGTAGTTTTACAGGGGGAAGTGGAAGAAATGATCAACGGAACACCCTATCGGCTGGGTCCGGGTTCAATGATATTTTTAAGTGCGATGGACCCCCATGGCATACGCAATATTGGCAAGGGAACTTGTGAATATTATGCTATCAGGTGGACAACAGACAAGGATGGATGATTAATTTAATTTTTTGCAACCCTTGTAAAGACCTACTTTTGTCATTCCCATAACATTTATCAATATACAACAAACCCGAAATTTCACTATGGAAAAAAGAAGAGCGTTTTTAAAAAAAGCTGGTTTAATGAGCCTGGGTCTAAGTTCTCTGCATAGCACAGACATTTCATCCCAACAAAGGAAAAAGTTGAACATTGGGATCATTACCAATACGGTGAGGGAAGAAATGCAGCAGGATTATAAAAAAGCCCTGAAAATGCTGGCTGACATCGGTTACGAATATATTGAAGGGGGTGTGCCCGGAGATGACCTTAGGGCTCACAGGCAATTTTTAGGAGAGATTGGGTTAAATCAAATTGCCACCGGTGCTGGAATGAGCAGCCTTATAAATGAACCGGAAAAAACCATTCAAACTGCCAAGGCCCTAGGGGCGCCCTATGTCATTTGTTACTACCCTTGGATGTCTGATGGAAAGAACTTATCCAAAGATGAGGTATTGAAAAGTTGTGAACACATCGACCGCATAGGAAAAACCATCAAAGATGCGGGTTTACACTTTGCCTGGCACAACCATGCCATAGAATTTGAAAGGATAGATGGTGAATTGATCTTCGACCTTATGATGGAAAACACCGACCCTGCCTTGTCATCTGTGCAACTCGACATTTATTGGATTGCCAAAGGAGGCCAGGATCCTGTGGCCTATTTGCGAAAGTATAAGGGCCGTTATCAGCTACTGCACATGAAAGACATGAACAACAACCGGGATGAAGGAATGAGCTGCGTGGGACAAGGAATCATTGACTTTGAGCCCGTAATAAAAGCTGCATTGGAGGTAGGAGTTAAGTATTTTGTGGTGGAAAACGAAAGGGCCATCAAAGGTATGGACTGTGCACGGGTTAGTTTTGACCATTTAAATAGGCTAAGCAATAAAATATAAACCAAGCTCTGGTAGAAGATTAATCGTTTGTGGTGCATTCTTTTTTCAAACCAATATACCAGCCCAATAATAGCAATATCTATACTGAAATGGCTAAACCAAATATAATAAATTGTATCCTATTTTGACTCTCATTTTTTTAATGGAGACACATTAGTTCTTGTATTATATTTCTTATGAAAATTTTTGTTTTATCCAAAAATATTTAATTTACGGAGGGTATAATTGAACTTTTATTAACAACCACACCTCAATCTTTATGGAACTTATCATTAAAAATCTTTCGAAAACCTACTCTAATGGAGTTAAGGCCTTAAACGACGTATCACTACATGTGAAGCAGGGAATGTTTGGGTTGTTGGGACCTAATGGGGCAGGCAAGTCCACTCTAATGCGGACCCTTGCCACCTTACAGGATGCAGATAGTGGAAGTGTTATTTTAGATGGACTGGATGTACTAACCGAAAAACAAAAGGTAAGGGAAATGCTAGGTTATTTACCCCAAGACTTTGGGCTTTACCCCAGGATTTCTGCCGAAAAGATGTTAGACCATATCGCGCAAATGAAAGGGGTGATAAAAAAGTCCGACAGGAAATTTTTGGTGGAATCCCTTTTGAATAAGGTGAATTTATTTAAGGATAGGAAAAAGGCCTTGGGTACATTTTCGGGAGGTATGAAGCAACGGTTCGGAATTGCCCAGGCATTGGCAGGAAACCCTTCCCTAATTATTGTGGATGAACCTACAGCCGGCTTGGATCCTTCTGAAAGAAATCGATTTTATAACTTACTTAGCGAATTGGGTGAAAATACCATCGTGATACTTTCCACCCATATTGTGGAGGATGTCAGTACCCTCTGTTCAAATATGGCCATAATCTGTGAGGGAGAGGTGCTGATGAGCGGAACGCCTTCTGAAGGAATTAGCCAATTGAAGGGCCGAATTTTTCAGAAATCTATAGAGAAAAGTGAACTTGACTCCTATAAGTTGGAGCATAAGGTAATTAGCACACAGTTGAAAGAAGGAAGGCTCAATTTGAGGGTTGAAAGTCCCATGGAACCAGGGAATGGTTTTTCTCCTACACCTACAAACCTGGAGGACGTGTACTTTAGTTTTATTGCACAAAAAATGGATCCCATTACCCTGTAAATCATGAAAGACTTTTGGAATATTTTCAAGTTTGAGATCAGTTACAGGTTTTCGAGACCGGCTACCTATGTTTATTTTGGGATGCTTTTTTTGATTCCCTTCATATTGATTGCTTCAGGGCTTTCATCTGCTTCGGAGAAGGTTTTTCATAATTCCCCCTTGGTTATTGCATCCCTTCAGGTCACCCTTTCCATCTTTGGCATTTTATTGGCCTCCGCGATTATGGGGGTTCCACTTTACAGAGATTTGGAACATAGGACTGGAACTTTTATGTTCAGTTACCCCATCACCAAGACCCCGTATTTCATGGGCAGGTTTTGGGGCTCTTTCGTCATTTTATCCTTCGTAACCACTGGTTGCATATTGGGGATTTATTTTGGCAGCTTGATAGGCCCTGTCACGGGATGGACGGATGCGGACAGGTATGGCCCAAATGTGTTTATGTACTATTTGCAACCTTGGCTTACCTTTGTCCTTCCTAATATGTGGATAGCGGGAACTCTATTTTTCGCATTAATTATATTCACCCGAAATATCAAATCCATCTATACTGGTGGGATCATTCTATTTATAGCTTACCTGTTGTCCAATTTTTTGGCCCAGGATATAGAAAACAAAAATCTGGTACAACTTCTTGATCCATTCGCCTTGAACACGTTCAATTATGAGGCCAGGTACCTAACGCCCTTTGAGCAGAATAACTTTTGGCTGCCACTAAAGGGGAACCTTCTTATCAACAGAGTAATATGGATGGGAGTGGGACTGCTTTTTTTTGTAGGTTCCTACCTAAGGTTCAATTTTACCTATTTCTTTCAGGATAAAGCGGCAAAGGTCAAGAAGGAGAGATTAGAATCTGCGCCCATTCCTTTGGGACCCTCTGAGATCAAGCCTAATTTTTCAAGCAAGTACCAATGGTTGAGCCTGGTTTCCCTTTCAAAAATTGAAATTACTAACACGGTAAGGGATATCTATTTTCGTTCTATTTTATTGGGAGGTGTGATTTTCCTTGTGTTGGATTTTTGGATTGGAAACACCCTGTATAGTGTTTCCAATTATCCTGTTACCTCCTTTTTAATGGAGTTCAAAAATTTCGATTATAGTTTATTCGTATTTATTATCATCGTTTTTTTTACGGGTGAATCCATACATAGAAACGATTCTTCACGGTATGGAGTGATTAGCGATTCCTTTCCGGTGAAAGACGGGATTTTGTTGGGATCTAAATTCTTGGGAATGGCCTTCATATGTCTGGTATTAGCCATAATTCCTATTCCTGTGGGAATACTTATTCAAATAATGAAGGGCTATTTTCAATTCAACTTACACATTTATTTCATAGACAGTTTCCTGATTTCTCTCCCAGATTATTTGCAAATGACCATGCTGGTATTTGCTATCCATTTGCTGGTCAATAAAAAATTCGTGGGGCATGCTGTGAGTATTGCTGTGTGGTTGATATTTGGAGTGGTTTTGGGTTTGGCCAAAGTGAATTTCACGCTGTTTCAATATTCGTATAAGCCACCTTATCTGTGGTCGGACATGAATGGGTTGGGACACTTTGCGGAACCCTTGTTTTGGTTTAATCTCTATTGGACAGCCTTTGGCCTCTTTTTGGTGCTGTTATTTAGTGTTTTCTTTAAGAGAGGTACGGAAAATTCCTTTTCCAGTCGCTGGAAAACTGCGAAGAAACGATTTAAAACACCTGCTGTAGGACTGGCTTTTGTTTTTCTTCTCTTGGCTATTGGTTCCGGGGCTTACATCTATTCCACTGTTGTCTATGAAAATAGCTACCTGACCATCCGAGAAGGCGAAAAAAGAACGGCAGAATACGAGAAACAGCTCAAGCATTATCACTATTTACCTCAACCAAAAGTGATTGAAGCAAAATTGAGCGCCGATATTTTTCCCGAAGAGAGGGACGGTTTTTTTATACTGGATCTTAAAATTGTCAATAAGACAGATTCGACCATAGACTCTTTGCATATGCATTCCCCCTCCTTAACGGCATTTCATGTCTTGGCACAGGGGGATACGCTTCCTTACCGTTTTCCTTTGGTATATGACAAGCGGAAATTTGACCTGTTTAACGCGTATGAACAAAAGCATTGGTATAAAATAATTGCATTGCCCAAGAGCATGGATCCTGAGGATACGTTAGACATTCAGGTAAGTGGGAGTTTAATCAACAAAGGTTTCCCCAACTCGGGATATGGAAGGGACATCGTTCATAATGGGACTTTTACAAGCTCGTTTCTTCCTAGTTTTGGGTATTCCGACCAATTGGAATTGTCCTCCGATGAAACCAGGAAAAAGCATGGGCTGGAACCCAAAGACACCGATTTGCCTGAGCATAATGATCCCTATGGATTGAGTAACCTTTTGTTTTCTCAAGATGCGGATTTCGTGCAATTTGAGGCTGTGGTAAGCACTTCTGAGGATCAGTTGGCCATTGTACCAGGGTATTTGCAAAAGGAATGGACGGAAAACGGAAGAAGGTATTACCATTACATTCAAGATACCCCAATCCAGTATTTTTTCTCTGTGGTTTCGGCAGACTTTGAATTGTTGTCTGACAAGGCCTATCTTCCTGATGGCAGTGAGGTGGCCATAGAGATTTATCACCATGCTACCCATACCTATAACCTTGACCGGTTCATGGCAGCATTAAAGGATGGGCTAACCTATTTTTCCGATAAATACAGTCCTTTCCAATTCAGGCAAATGAGGATCCTGGAATTCCCCAGATATGCTGGCTTTGCACAGTCTTTTCCTAACACGGTTCCATTTTCCGAAAGCTTTGGCTGGGTGGCAGACTTTAGTGACCCAAACAGTTTTGATTATGTGTACTTTGTAACGGCCCATGAACTTGCCCATCAATGGTGGGGACACCAGATACCCCCCAATTATACCAGAGGATCCAATTTGATTTCAGAGGCTTTAGCAGAGTTTTCAGCTTTGGTTTTAACCGAGAGGGCCTATGGCAGCGATAACATGAAGCGCTTTTTAAAGGAAGAGTTGGATGGGTACTTATCAGGGAGGTCCAATGAAGATAAAAAAGAGAATGCTTTTATCAATGCCGACAGAGGGTATATTTGGTATCAAAAGGGATCATTGATCCTGTATGCCTTAAGGGACTTTATAGGAGAGGATGCCATGGATGCCGCATTGGGAGGTTTTGTGGAGGAGTTTGCTTTGAAGGAAACGCCTCCATTTGCGGGAAGCCCTGATTTGCTCAGGCACCTTGAAATGCACACCCCGGATTCATTGCAATATTTTCTGGAGGATTCTTGGAAAAAAATCACGCTGTATGAAAATAAGGCCATAGAAGCCAGTTCTGAAAAACTTGCTGAGGAAGAATACCTGGTCACACTGAAGGTTTCCTCCCAAAAGCAATATGCGGATAGTTTAGGCAGGGAAACTCCCGCTGTTTATGAGGGGGATTATATGGATATTGGGATTTTTGCCAAAGAGGATAAGGATGAAAACGGCAGGACAAGGACCAATCCCCTGTATATTCAAAAACATAAAATCCCCCCAGGTGAAACTACCCTAAACCTCAGGGTAACCGGCGGCGTTCCGGTAAAGGCGGGGATTGATCCTTATAATAAATTGATAGATCGGATTCCCGATGATAATGTCATTAATATTGATCAGTAAATTGGTTTAATAGAAATATGGGTTGAAAAAGACCTTCTTTATGATCTTAAAAAAATTTGCGTAATTATGAAAATTTTGTGCAAGGTAGTTGCTTTCCTTATCTTTTATGGATGGGCAACTCATTCAAATGCCCAAGAACCCCTAGCATATCAGACTCCTCCGCAGGTTATTGCGGAATTGGTAAATGCACCCCTAACCCCGCTGGTAAGGGTAAGTAAATCCGGTGATTTTATGCTATTACTGGAAAGACCCGGTCATCCTGGTATTGAGGAATTGGCCCAACCAGAGTTGCGGCTTGGGGGAATGAGGATCAACCCATCCACCAATGGTCCAAGCAGATCTAACTTTATTCAAAATATTACCCTCAAGACGATTAGGGGTGGACAGGAAAATCCTATCGAGGGGTTACCTGAAAATGCCAGATTAGGGGAAATTACCTTATCCAAAGACGAGAAATTTGCAGCTTTTACCCACACCTCTGATTCAGGAATAAGTGTCTGGGTAGCCGATTTGACTACCTATAAGGCAAAAAGGCTTACCGATGAAATCGTTAATGGAGTTTATGGCACCGCAATTTCTTGGACACCTGACAATAAAATACTGCTTAAAGCCATCAACCCGAATAGAGGGAAATTGCCAAAGGCACCTCTTGCGCCCAAAGGGCCCACCATTCAGGAAACGGTCGGAGATGCTGCCCCATCGAGGACTTATCAAGATTTGCTTTCCAACTCTTTTGAGGAGGATTTGTTTGCCTATTTTATGGATTCACAGTTGATGTTGATTACCTTGGATGGCCATCAGGAAACCCTGGGGCCTCCCCAAATGCTCAAATCCATGGATCTTTCCCCAGATGGTAAATTTATCCTGGTAGATATTCTGAAAAAACCGTTTTCCTATTTGGTGCCAGCCAATAGGTTTCCCTATGATGTGAAAATTTGGGACTTGGAAGGCAATGAAGTCAAGATCTTAGCACAAATTCCCTTGGATGAAGTAAGACCTATAGGTTTTGACGCCACTGCCACAGGGCCCAGGTCCATTTCCTGGCGGGCGGACAAAGCAGCCTCTGTATATTGGGTAGAAGCTCAGGATGGAGGCGACCCTAAGGTGGATATGGAAGAAAGGGAAATTGTCTATAACCTGGATGAACCCTTTACCACAGATCCCCAGAAGTTGGCAGGGATAGGTTATAGATTCCGGGGCATTCATTGGTCGGACGAAAATTTTGCATTGTTGTACGAAGGTTGGTTCGCAAGCCAGCAGCAACGAGTACATAGGATTAACCCCTCCCAACCTGGGGAAAAGGGAACTGTGATCATAGAACGTTCTTCCGACGATATTTACAATGATCCGGGAAGTCCGGTACTTAAAACCAATGAATATGGGAAGGATGTCCTCCAAAGGAAGGGAGATGAGGTTTTTATGACATCCATGGGGGGATCCCCAGAGGGCAATATGCCCTACCTTTCTTCCTACCACACCTTAACCCAAGAAGAGAGAATCCTTTGGCGATCACAGGCTCCCTTTTATGAAAGGGTGGTAAAGGTTCTCAATGAGGATGCCACTGAATTTGTAACGGTAAAAGAAAGCACCGATATACAACCTAATTATTGGTTGGTCAATACAAGGAGAAGAATAGCTCCCATCCAAATCACCCAATTTGACCATCCCTATGCAGCGATTAAGGGCATCAAGAAAGAGTTGGTAAACTACAAAAGAAAAGATGGGTTGGACCTATCTGCTATTGTTTACACTCCGGAAGGCTATGAACCGACAAAGGATGGCAGCCTACCCGTCTTGATGTGGGCTTATCCAAGGGAATATAAATCTGCGGCTATTGCCGGACAGGTAAGGGGTTCGAGATATGCCTTCACCTGGTTAAGTTGGGGATCACCGCTATATTGGGTTACCCAGGGATATGCCATTATGGATCAGACGGAAATGCCCATTGTAGGGGAGGGGGATGAAGAACCCAATGACTATTTTGTGGAGCAATTGGTGGCTAACGCCGAGGCGGCCATTGATTATATAGTGGATGCCGGTATAGGGGACAGGGATAGAATTGCCGTTGGTGGTCACTCCTATGGAGCGTTTATGACCGCAAACCTCTTGTCCCATTCCGATTTGTTTGCAGCCGGTCTAGCTAGAAGCGGTGCATATAATCGCACCTTGACGCCCTTTGGGTTCCAGTACGAGCAAAGAACCTATTGGGAGGCTCCTGATGTGTACAATACTATGTCTCCCTTTATGAACGCCCATAAGGTGAAAGCACCAATCTTGCTGATCCATGGGGAGGCAGACAATAACTCAGGGACCTTTCCAATTCAATCGGAACGTTATTATAATGCGCTAAAGGGGCACGGGGCCACTACCCGACTAGTGTTTCTACCCCATGAAAGCCATGGATATGCGGCGAGAGAATCCATCTTGCATACGCTGTGGGAACAACATGTGTGGTTGGATAAATGGGTAAAAAACAAAGAGCAGTCTGAGGAGAATAAAAATCAAGAAATGCCCTTCAGTCCGAAACAGTAATCGAAATGGAAAATTTTCCTCAAACAGGTAATAACATTTTTTTAAGGTTCATGGCTTTGGGGGGAGTTTGCTGCAACCTAGTATTGAGCAAGCGCCCAATCCAAAATTGATTTTCTAACCTGTTATTATGGAACCTAAAAAGCCGACATTTAAAGAACCCAAAGAACTTCAAAGCAACACGAGCGTGTTCACCATGTTCCTGTTCGTTCTTTACGGGTTGACCCTTCATTTTGCGTGGCCTCAATTTATAGGATATATTATTGCCTTATTTATAGTGGCTAACTTGGTTTTGATCGGAACACTCTTCTATAAGATAGAGCAAAAAAAGCGGGAAATCAATGTGTCCAGAAACAGATTTTTAGCTTTGTTCAGAGCGATCATTAACCTGGTTCTTTTGTATTTGGTGCTCTATTATAGTGGGATTTTATAAAAAATGGGTGCTGGGGGATTTCTTTCCCTCAGCACCCATTTTTTTACCAAAAAAAGGCAGTACAAATTGACACAGGAATTTTAACCTTGTGGAATCAACTTGATCATCAAACCCGTGGCTTCTGTCACGGCGTAGATATAGCCGTCAGGACTTTGGGAAACCTGCCTTACCCTTCCTATGTCCTTCAGAAGTTTTTCCTCACCCACATAGGAAGTGCCATCCAGCTCCACTCTGGCGATATGCTGTCCGGCCAAAGCAGCTACCAGGATGTTCCCTTTCCACTCGGGATACCTGTCTGAAGTCACTAGGGTCATCCCGCAAGTGGCAATGGAAGGATCCCAATAGGTAACCGGGTCTTTTATTCCCTCTTTTTGCGTTTCTTCCGAAATGATAGAGCCATCATAATCGATCCCGTAGGTAACCTTTGGCCAGCCATAGTTTTCACCCTTCGAAATTAGGTTGAGTTCATCCCCTCCTTTGGGGCCATGTTCCACCGACCAGATTCGGTCATTGTCAGCATCGTAGATGATACCCTGGGGATTTCTATTGCCATAAGTCCAAATGGATGGATTAGCACCTTGCTTATCGACGAATGGGTTATCTTCAGGGATACTGCCATCGTCCTTTATCCTGTGGATTTTGCCATGATCATTGTCCAGTTCCTGTGCATTTTGTGGCCTCGAACCTTTGTCTCCATTGGAAAAGTACAGGTACCCCTCCTTGTCAAAGATAATTCTGTTGCCAAAGTGCCTGCCACCTTTCCATTCCGGTCCACAGACAAAAATTTCTTCTAGATTACTAAGGGCATTTCCGTCGAGTTTTGCCCTGGAAATAACCAACACTTCCCCTTCACCCTCTTCCCGGGCATAGGAAAGGTATAACCATCCATTGTTCTCATAATCAGGGTGCAGGGCAACATCCAAGAGCCCAGCCTGGTTGACCTCTTTTACGGTTGGCATGTTGCTTACCTTTTCCCCAGTAAACTCATCATCCTTAAAAATCAAGATTTCCCCCTTTCTTTCGGTGACCAACATCCTGCCATCCGGAAGCCAGGTCATGCCCCAGGGGTTATCAAATTCGGTATATAATGTATCCACTTTGATTTTCATTTTTTCGGTGGATACTGCAAATGGATCTGGTTCTGCAGGTATGTCCTTGGAAGTTTGGCTATTTTCTTCACAAGACACCATGCCCAACCCTACTGCTATTGTCAGAATAAAAGGTAA
Organism: Pleomorphovibrio marinus; assembly: GCF_003347495.1. Lineage (GTDB taxonomy): Bacteria > Bacteroidota > Bacteroidia > Cytophagales > Cyclobacteriaceae > Pleomorphovibrio > Pleomorphovibrio marinus. The sequence continues at coordinate 271,318 of NZ_QCXY01000003.1, read as the reverse complement.
TTTCCTTAAGTTTTTCATATGGTTTTTGTTGTAATCCTTCAAAATTAATCAAAATAATGAAGAATTGTTTTGGCCATTATACAAATGGTTGCTTCTTTAGAAAAGATTCACCCTATTTGAAGTTTACCATATACGGTTCCTTCTCATCCAAATCCTTTATCTTTAAGCTTTAGAATTTCGATTATTCCCTTGGATTTTGGTCACTTATACCTAGATCAGGCCATTGAAAATCCGAATTAAGCTTCAATATCCTCATGGCGACCTTAGGGGTTATTGAAGTTATGATCTTTAGTGGTTATTGGGGACAAACTAAAATAAAGAATGAAACGAAGATCATTTATCAAATCCGGTGTTGCATTGTCCGCAGTATTGGCAGCCCCTTCATGGGCTGGCGTCGCTAATCAAGATAAACAGCGGGAATTTAAAATTTCCTTAAACCCCGGAATTATTGGTGTCAAGGCTAATTTGGCGCAAACCCTCGACTTTGCCATTCAATATGGGTATGAAGCTATAAGTCCTTATACCCAAGAAGTGATGCAGGATTATTCCGGCAGCCAATTGGAGGAACATAAGGCAAAAATGGATGCGCATGACATTTCCTATTGCTCTACCAATATCCCCGTGGAGTTTAGAAAGGATGAAGATACCTTTCAGGAAGACTTTAGGGATTTGAAGAAATTCTGTCAGACCATGGAAAAGCAAGGAGCAACCCGTATCAACACTTGGATCATTTCCTCCCATCCCGATCTTACCTACACCCAAAACATGAATGTACATGGGCAAAGGCTGGGGGAGTGCGCCAAGGTAATGGAGGATCACGGCATAAAGTTGGGTCTGGAATATTTGGGTACAAGGACTTTGTTGAATCAAAACAGGTTTCCTTTTATTTCTACCATGCAGGAATGCCGGGATTTGATCGCCGAAACAGGGCAAGGTAATGTGGGGTTTGTGTTAGATTCTTTCCATTGGCACTGTGCCAATGAAAGTAGAGAGGACATACAAAGCTTAAGTTCCGATGAAATCGTGGTTGTGGATATCAATGATGCAAGGGCTGGCTTCACTCGGGAAACATTGGAGGATGGGAAAAGAGAGCTTCCACTGGCCACAGGGGTGATTGACCTAAAGAGTTTTATGCAGGGTTTGCTGGACATAGGCTATGATGGCACGGTGCGTACAGAACCCTTCAATCAGGAATTGAACCAAATGGAAGATGAAAAAGCATTGAAAATTAATGTAGAGGCAATAAAAAAGTCTATTCAATTGGTATAGGCCTACTGATGCAATGGATGAATCTATTAAAACAACAGTAATTACAGGTGGATCCTCGGGATTGGGACTTGCCATGGCAGAAAAACTAGGTCAATTGGGATATAGGGTAGTCTTGCTGGCCAGAAATCCCCTGTAACAGTAGCTCATTGCGTCGTAAAAGGAGCGATGAAACGGCAATTTTTTATCCTGCCTCATTTTGAGGTACGGACCTTGACCTGGGTATCCCGGCTTTTGCCTAGAACATTTAAAGATCGCCTACTAGATAAGATGTTTCCCTTGCCCAATTCAGGAAAGTAAAGACTTGTGGCTCAACTATTTTTTTAGCAGGCAGCGTCAGGTAAAGGCCCTGCGACCTGGTGAAAGCTTATTTTACCGGGATCATAAATGTTTTGATCCAAGTGGCCAACCGGTTCTGAGCTTTTCACAAATTTTTCAAGAAAAGTTGGCTGCTTTATAGGGTAAAGGGTACCTAGTTAAAGATGTACGGGTGAATTGGATGGTTTATTGGACAGACAAGGAGCAGAATAAGGAAACCTTAATAGTTCTACCAGAAGTGGTGTTTGCCAAGGAGCAAACCTTATAAAAAGGAGGCCTTATAAAGAAGAAATCACCCTACTTTCGGAAATTTTTTAGACATCGAAACTTATTTCTGGGTAAGCATTCTGATCAGGAATAGGATAATACTCTCATCTTTTAAATGCATTTTTCAATAATTAAAATACAAAATAGATCTGACTTTGTGCTTTGGTTCGTAATTCTTTTTTGAAATGAATTTCTTCAAGAAACCCCCTTGGGGTCACATTAATTCCCTATGGAAATCAGGGTTCTTGGAGTCATTTGTTTTATAAATTATTTACTAACCAAAAAAATGTACCATGTTAAAAAAAACTAAAGAAAGAGATGCCAAACTGGCGGCTCATCGAAATGGATCACGAAGGTCTTTTTTGAAGTACGGAGGGGCTACAGTAGCTGCTACCGGCTTAGTCCTGGCAGGGTGTGATCCCTTGGAGGATTTGTTTCCTGAAGACGAACGTGAAGCCGCCTTATCCAGGGTGGTGGAATTGCTGAGAGGTGATACCGGGGTGCTCAATTACGCATTGGTGTTGGAGCAGCTTGAGGCTGCTTTCTATATTGAGGTTGTGGACAATCCTTACAGCGGTATTTCAGAGGAAGAATTCATCATCATGAGGGATTTGAGGGACCATGAAATCGTGCATAGGGATTTCCTGAAAGCCGCCCTGGGTCAAAGTGCCATACCGACTTTGACTTTTGATTTCAGTTCGATTGACTTCACAAGTAGGGATAGCGTATTGAATGCCTCCAAAACTTTTGAAGACTTGGGAGTAGCAGCTTATAACGGCGCTGGCAGATTACTAAAAAGCCCAGATTTACTATTGATTGCAGGCAAGATTGTGTCCGTAGAAGGGCGCCATGCCGCCGCCATTAGAAGTATTTTAGACGAGGATCCACAATCCTTTGCCGGGGATGATATAATTGACGCGAATGGGCTTGATAGGGCTTTTGACCCTGAGACTGTACTTAAGGCTGCGGCTCCATTTATTATCAACGAGATCAATGCAAACGAGCTAATTGGATTATTAAAATAGGAGGGACTTACTATGAATATTTATCAATTATTGAAAAGTTACAATGTAAAACCCGAATCCTCAGACACCTATGTGACTAGGCGGGATGCATTTGCGAAATTGGCCAACTTCGGTAAAAAAGCGGTAATGGCTTCTGTGCCACTATCACTTGCTGCTGCCAAGGGAAACAAGGCAACTGCAAAATCCATGGGACTATCGAATCCGGTAGACGTGTTGAATTTTGCGCTGACCTTGGAGTATTTAGAGGCTCAGTTTTATAGAGAGGGTTGTAGTTGTAATGTGATTCCTGAAGGAAGGGACCGTGCTATTTTCAATATTATCGAAAGACATGAATTTGACCATGTTAAACTCCTAATACCCGTTATTGAGTCATTAGGAGGAGAGCCTGTCAAACAGCCTGAGTTTGACTTTACGGCTGGAGGTGCCTTTAGACCCTTCAGTGATTATGCGCAATTTCTGGCCCTGTCTCAGGCGTTTGAGGATACCGGGGTAAGGGCCTATAAAGGACAGGCTGCCAATTTGATGAGTAATGGGGATTTGCTTACTGCCGCACTTCAAATCCACTCCGTGGAAGCAAGGCATGCATCTGAGGTTCGAAGGTTGAGAGGCATTAAAGGATGGATCACTGGAGATGAACGAGGAGAAGGTATGCCGGCTGCAACACAGGCGGTCTATGAAGGAGAGGATAATTTAATGCAAGGTGGAGTTGATGTGAGAGATGTAGTGACATTGGATTCCATAGGTACGGACGGGATTACAGAATCCTTTGACGAACCGTTGACTAGTGATGAGGTATTGACCATAGCAGGGTTGTTCATCGTTTGACAGATTAATTCCCCGTATGACCTCTATTTAGTCCTATACGGGGTTTTTTTTATATTTTTAAGCTGTTTTTTTTATGGTTGAAACTAGTAGCAGCACTTTTACTTATGAACTGGTAATGGAACAGGGGTACGCTTTTTTTTGGAAATCATTTTTTAACCTGATTTTTGTCATAATTGAAACATTTTCAGTTCCTTATCTTGCCAATCCTTAAAGGATAGGAGGAATCTCTTATTTGCCTTGAATTGAATCAGGGCAGTGAATAACTATATTCCTGTTAAGGGTTTTTAATGTTGTTTAACTTAAAATACAGGCGAGATGGAATTGGATTATAAAGATAAGGTAGCATTAGTAACAGGTGCGGCTTTTGGCATTGGAAAAGCCACAGCCATAGCCTTTGCCAAAAAAGGGGCAAAAGTAGTAGTGGTTGATTGGGTGGAAGCCAAGGAAACCCTCGAAGCCATAGAAAAAGAGGGTGGAGAGGCACTATTTTTAAAATGTGACATGTCTAAAGAGGAGGACATAAAAATGATGGTGGATAAGACCATTGAAAAGTATGGCAAACTGGATGTGGCCTTTAACAATGCCGGAATTGAAGGATTAACAGGAATAACCCATGAATGTACCAATGATAATTGGCATAAAGTCATAAGCGTAAACCTTACTGGGGTTTGGCATTGCATGAAACACCAAATTGCCCAAATGCTCAAACAAGGAAAAGGAGCCATCGTTAATAATGCCTCCATAGCAGGATTGGTGGGTTTTCCTGGTGTGCCGGCTTATGTGGCCTCCAAACACGCTGTAATTGGGCTTACCAAAAACGCTGCCCTTGAATATGGAAAATTGGGCATTCGTGTCAACGTGGTTTGTCCAGGAGTCATTAAGACACCTATGATAGATAGGTTTACCGGGGAAGACAAAGAAGTGGAAAAACAATTTGTTTCCATGAAACCCATTGGAAGGTTAGGTGAACCGGAGGAAGTGGCAGAGGCCGTCCTTTGGCTATGCTCGGAAGGCTCTTCCTTTGTGACCGGGCACTCTCTTACTGTAGATGGGGGATGGGTTGCCCAATAGTTTAGGGTGATCCCTTTCATTTCTACAGTAAAATTCCGAGAAATAGGTTTGGGCATAAGGATAAGGGGAACCCTGCCCGGTTTCGCATATGGGTAATTTCTCTTTAACTTTGTGCTCAGGATGAAAAAGATACGGGTTACGGGTTTTGACATCAAAAATGCCTCTTCGGATAATTTTGAAAAGGCCATGGAGTTGATGCCTGACGAAATCAGAAGAAAGACCCTCCGATTTGTGCAAGAAAAAGACAGGTATGCCTATTTACTGGGTAAGGTGTTACTTCAGGAGCAACTGATGGAGGAGGGGTTTAGCCCTGCACAAATTTCGGGGTTGGCCTCGGGGGAATTTGGAAAGCCTTATTTGCCCATTGACCTGAAATTCAATATTTCCCACTCCAGGGACTGGGTGCTATGTGCGGCTGCTATGGGGGTGGAGCTGGGAATTGATATTGAATATAAAGCACATGGAAATGATTTGGATTTGACTCCCTATCTGACTGATGCGGAAAAGGAGGTTATCTTGGAGAGTGGTAACAATCTAGAGGAAAAAATCAGAATTTGGACGCAAAAGGAGGCAGTATTGAAGGCCTCGGGAGCCGGAATTGGAATGGATTTGACTAAGGTGGATACCACTTGTGGGGAAATCCGCTATGCCTCCAAACCCTGGTTCCTAAAGGAAATAAAGGTGGATCCTGAATACAGTAGCTTTTTGGCCTCCTCAAAACCTTTGGATTTCATGTTGCAAAAGCTAGTAATCAAACAGACCATCGACCGCATATTCCTTTGGTTTGCCGCCAACAGCCAGCAACAACAATAGACCCAATATATAACTTGTCCCGAAGTAAATTGGGATTGAACCCCTCACTGGGAACACAATCCGCCCCTTGATAGAAGAAGGAAAACGACCTGTCATTCTTCCTGTTAAGCTAAAGCAGGTAGATGTTACGGAAATGCACCATTTGATAAATCCCAGCATCCAATTCGAGCCATGATATGTTTCTCCCAACGGCAACTCCTCCATCAAAATCATGCAAATTTCGCCAATGTAAGCCTACACTATTTTCGCTCTACATAACAAAGAAACCCGACAGGGTTTCAACACCCAATAACCCCGGGTGCAGTCCAATGGCCGAAAGGCTATGGGCGTAACCCGGGGGCATACAAATCATATGAGCATATCACCATATGTCGTAATGTTCTTGAGCGAAACAAAGAGGTAAACCCATATTTAGAAGACTATAGACATTACCCTTCGCTGCTGCCCGGCCCGGGGCTAAAATGATCCAAAGGGATCCTTTCTTCACGCCCGTCCTCCTTATTGTAGTGGATGTGTCTTTAGTTTATCCTTTTGTTAGCATTCACGTGATAAACCTTAAGGAAAACCCACTTTTCGACTACTATCGACAATACCCCACCCGCTGCCTGGCCCGGGGCTAAAATGATCCAAAGGGATCCTTTCTTCACGCCCCGTCCTCCTTATTGTAGTGGATGTATTTTTGGTTTATCCTTTTGTTAGCATTCACGTGAGGAACCTTTAGGTAAACCCACTTTTCGACTACTATCGACATTACCCCACCCGCTTCCTGGCCCGGGGCTAAAATGATCCAAAGGGATCCTTTCTTCACGCCCCGTCCTCCTTATTGTAGTGGATGTATCTTTTTAGGCCCGTATCCAAGACCTTATCCCATATCTTGAAGGTCTTAATCCTTATTGTAGTGGATGTATCTTTTTAGGACTTTACAGAAAACGGAGAAATTTACTAAACAATGTCTTAATCCTTATTGTAGTGGATGTATCTTTTTAGTACACAAAAAACTATTTGTAAAGACGGTGAAGCAATTGTCTTAATCCTTATTGTAGTGGATGTATCTTTTTAGGAACAGTATTAAGAGGCAATGATGCCGAAAACTTGTATTGTCTTAATCCTTATTGTAGTGGATGTATCTTTTTAGGATAACCCTTTGTTTTGGAATAATATTTCCAACATATGGTCTTAATCCTTATTGTAGTGGATGTATCTTTTTAGGGGTGAATATGAAGTTGGGTTTACAAACAAAAAGTTGTCTTAATCCTTATTGTAGTGGATGTATCTTTTTAGGACTATTCTAAATTGGTAGATGACCTACCATATAGGTGTCTTAATCCTTATTGTAGTGGATGTATCTTTTTAGGTGTAGCATTAAGGAAAATTAAAACTTTTAATTCCTTGTCTTAATCCTTATTGTAGTGGATGTATCTTTTTAGGAATGGCTGATGAACTGAAAGTCGATAAGTACGATAGTCTTAATCCTTATTGTAGTGGATGTATCTTTTTAGGACGGTTTAGACATAGATATAACAAAAATAAGCCATGAGTCTTAATCCTTATTGTAGTGGATGTATCTTTTTAGGTTTTTTGATGAGGATTCATATTTGGGGATTTGGATTGTCTTAATCCTTATTGTAGTGGATGTATCTTTTTAGGACAAACTTATTTAAGAGAGAAGTATTCTACTAAATGTCTTAATCCTTATTGTAGTGGATGTATCTTTTTAGGGCTCAGGTTACAGTTGGGCAGGATATTTCCAGCAGTGGTCTTAATCCTTATTGTAGTGGATGTATCTTTTTAGGAAAAACATGGAAGGTATCAAGTACAAAGCAGGAGATAGTCTTAATCCTTATTGTAGTGGATGTATCTTTTTAGGCAGGGCTTCGGCACGTCCTCCGGAAAATCCTGGGGATGTCTTAATCCTTATTGTAGTGGATGTATCTTTTTAGGCTTAAACTTTATAACATCATGGATAACAAGATATCCGTCTTAATCCTTATTGTAGTGGATGTATCTTTTTAGGCTTAAACTTTATAACATCATGGATAACAAGATATCCGTCTTAATCCTTATTGTAGTGGATGTATCTTTTTAGGAATCCTGAATTTTTCGATCAGGGTGATTCAGCGGGTCTTAATCCTTATTGTAGTGGATGTATCTTTTTAGGCATGGACTGGAAAAACGTAAATCTAAAAAGTAGTTAGTCTTAATCCTTATTGTAGTGGATGTATCTTTTTAGGGAATTTAAATAATCCCAATGGTAAAAAAGTACATGGTCTTAATCCTTATTGTAGTGGATGTATCTTTTTAGGATCCGCTTACATGGCACAATGGTTATGGAAGCATAGTCTTAATCCTTATTGTAGTGGATGTATCTTTTTAGGTTCAATGAACTTAGTGAAGAAGCAAAAGAAACAGCGTCTTAATCCTTATTGTAGTGGATGTATCTTTTTAGGTATTATAGCTTGGTATTTAAATAAATAACATTATAAGTCTTAATCCTTATTGTAGTGGATGTATCTTTTTAGGCGTCACCAAAATTAATCACACACTTAAACTTATATCATGTCTTAATCCTTATTGTAGTGGATGTATCTTTTTAGGGATGACATTCTATTCCTACAGCCTGGTCGATTTCGGTCTTAATCCTTATTGTAGTGGATGTATCTTTTTAGGGGTTTAGGTAAAGAGTTAAGGGTATCATATACCAAGGTCTTAATCCTTATTGTAGTGGATGTATCTTTTTAGGCATTAAAAGTAAGACGAAAGAATCAGTTCATGAATGTCTTAATCCTTATTGTAGTGGATGTATCTTTTTAGGAACTATATTACATACTTAAAAAACTACAAAGATGAAGTCTTAATCCTTATTGTAGTGGATGTATCTTTTTAGGACCGGAAGAATTAGATAATTTAAGAATGGCACTATTGGTCTTAATCCTTATTGTAGTGGATGTATCTTTTTAGGCACCATCCTGGTACAGTTCCTTCAAGATGACTCAGTCTTAATCCTTATTGTAGTGGATGTATCTTTTTAGGCTGGGACAATTCAAACAAAGAGCAGCTTTGGAACTTGTCTTAATCCTTATTGTAGTGGATGTATCTTTTTAGGATTTAAACTTATTTCTTAATGGGGATATAGATTTATGTCTTAATCCTTATTGTAGTGGATGTATCTTTTTAGGTTTTAGTCGGAAAGGAAAAAGGGGATATCATTGGGGGTCTTAATCCTTATTGTAGTGGATGTATCTTTTTAGGAAACACCTGTAAGCATCATGAACCAAGAAACATTCTGTCTTAATCCTTATTGTAGTGGATGTATCTTTTTAGGGCCGGGCTTTTTACGGCCCCACACTGTTGACGGGGAGTCTTAATCCTTATTGTAGTGGATGTATCTTTTTAGGTGTATTTTGCTTAACTTCTAAATTTCCATCTTTATCTTGTCTTAATCCTTATTGTAGTGGATGTATCTTTTTAGGAGTACCGCGCGGCCTCTCAGGGGTACATCAACAGCAAGGTCTTAATCCTTATTGTAGTGGATGTATCTTTTTAGGAGCTTCATGCTTGCATTGTGCTTTCTCGTGCTGCCGTCTTAATCCTTATTGTAGTGGATGTATCTTTTTAGGACTTAGGCTACAAGTGGGAGGAGCAGCTCACCGAAGTCTTAATCCTTATTGTAGTGGATGTATCTTTTTAGGCATTAAAAGTAAGACGAAAGAATCAGTTCATGAATGTCTTAATCCTTATTGTAGTGGATGTATCTTTTTAGGAGGGGCTTTTCCGTCTACTCCGCCTCGGACCCATCCCGTCTTAATCCTTATTGTAGTGGATGTATCTTTTTAGGACGGATGTGAAGTACTTCCTGCATTGTTATTGCAGATGTCTTAATCCTTATTGTAGTGGATGTATCTTTTTAGGCGTCCGCAAGTTCACCAAGGCCGACCTCGTCGCCGGTCTTAATCCTTATTGTAGTGGATGTATCTTTTTAGGAGGAGCTGCGGCAACGTCCGGACACCCTGCCGATCGTCTTAATCCTTATTGTAGTGGATGTATCTTTTTAGGCAAGAACTTATAAACCAAAAAGACAAATGAAAAGCTGTCTTAATCCTTATTGTAGTGGATGTATCTTTTTAGGGGACCGGCGAGGAACTCAAGGAAGAAGTCTGTGCGGTCTTAATCCTTATTGTAGTGGATGTATCTTTTTAGGATCAAAGAAGAAAGTGGATAGGTTGATGAAAAACCGGGTCTTAATCCTTATTGTAGTGGATGTATCTTTTTAGGATGATTGCCATCTGCTTCTTCGTGCTGCCCCTGATGAGTCTTAATCCTTATTGTAGTGGATGTATCTTTTTAGGCATCGAGAAAACATTTGATAATCAATTCACCACAGGTCTTAATCCTTATTGTAGTGGATGTATCTTTTTAGGAGCAAAGTCCACAATGGGTTGCAAATCAATTCTTTAATCAGCGAAACCCTGTGAAAACTTTTTAGTTTTTGCCCCATAAACCTGACCTTTCTTTTCTCCCTCTCCAAATATACAACGTAATTGGCAGCTTTCATACCTTTTTGAACCTCCCTTATCTGCCCAAAAATGTAGCGTTGAAATAGCCATTCAATAGCACCAATGTCTTATCCTTTTGATTGTTCCCCTAAAATCTCTATCTCAAACGCCTGTTTCCCCCAAGTACCTTTTTTCGTATCATAGGACGGCCCGGAACTCACCTCCACCTGCATCCCAGACCGGAGCCCGTGCCGGTTCACCATGGCAGGGGAAACAAACACATCCTTTACAAAGCCAAATTCCTGGCCATCCCTGGACGTAAACATTCCCCGCTTTACCTCTATAAATGACGAAAAATCGCCGAGTTCCTCCTCCAGAGCACCCTCCACCATAACCCAGCCATTGGGGGCAGGGCGGTAGGTCAAACCATATACCTTTCCCATCTTTAGCCTTTCTCCCACTCCAGACAGTTTGTAAGGCGTACGCTGGGCATCTATGCCAAATGCCTTGCCTTTGCCCTCTAGTACTCCATAAACGAGTACTCGGACCCGATTCGCCTCTCCCAATAAGGACTGGTTGGCCATATCCACGTATTTCTTGTAATAGGCTCCGGTGGATATGGTTTTTGCCTTGCCATACCAGCCCTCTTCCTTCAGCTGAACCAGGTGCTTGCCCAGGGGCCAACCCTTTTTCTCCCTTAATTGGACCACCCTGTCCAGTTCTACCTTGGCCCAATCAGCATCAACTTCAAGGATGGGCGCTATCATATGCTCCCGCAGTTTCACCAAAAATTCAGGCTTGGTTTTTACCGCTAGTGCCCGAACCTTGCAGGCAAAGGCCAGTTCCGCGTTTTCCTCCAATTGCCCCAACAGCTCCCATACCCAGAATTCCTTGGTTTTCTTTTTGGCAAAGGGCAAGAAGTAGGTCCTGGCCTGTTTAACATCCCCCTGAAGGGCAAGCACCTTCGCCCTGTAATAGGGAAAAAAAGAATAGCCACTGCATTTTTTCTCCTGTTTATCCATAAAAGATAGTAACTCCAAACTGAGTTTTCCAAGGACCACAGTGGGTAATTCCCGGCCCTCTGTATTCCTGATCAATACCTTGGAGTACCTGCCCACGGTCTGTTCCACCAAGGACATAAACACTTTTTTTTCTTGCTTTTGCTGCAAAAAGTCCTCTTCCATAAAGTGATCCCACCCCCACCATCTCAATAATCCTATAAAGCCCGGCCAATCTTCCCAAAAACCCAGAAAACCTTTCAACAAAAACGAATAGGATGGGTCCGGCTTGGGAAAGGGCATCTCTTCCACCTCCTGAAACAGCTCCTCCACCACCTGAACGTTAGGGTGGGGGCTTCGCTTGAAATGGAATAGAAAGGTTCCGGTCACATAGGCCATCTGCTGAAAAAACACCAGGTCCAGCAGGCCATGGTTCAACTTACCGATTGCCCTCATCACCTTCAAAAAAGCTTCTGCCTTATCGCTCTGTGTGTGCTTTTTCAGGTAATCATACAGCACCCAACCCATGTCCCTTACCGCCTCCACCTTGTCTTGGTTCCCTTCCAAGTTTTCCTTGGCCAAACGGTAGGCTTTCTCCAATTCCCCGGACTTTCTTAGTGACGTGACATTCATGGCTAGCTGATTTTTTATAAAAACACGGTGTTAGGCGGATCCACAATCCTGGAAATGTCCACGTTTTTTCCAATCAGTTTCATGCTTCTGGCGTCGCTGATGTTCATCGGCACTAGAATGATACTGTCATCATTTTCATAGGCATCGTTGATTTCAGCCAGGGTTTCCTTGATCTCGTCAAACTTCTTGTGATCCGAATGGACCAAGAAGACAGACTTTTGCACCCTTACGCAGCCCTTTTTTTCCAAGTAGGTGGAGACCAGCCTGCGGACCTTGTTGTTTTCGATATCGTACATGATCAGATAATTCATATGCGTGCTTTTTATGGGATTTTCCTGTAGTATGCCTAGGATCAACTTTATACGATCCGGTAGGGGTGCCAAATCATCAGCACCACTGGGTCTTTGCGCATCCTCGCTACGGTGTAACCCTGCGGCTTTTAACTTTTCGATCTTTGCCTTGAGGTCATAGGACTTTTTGGGTGGTTTAGCCATATCACAACATTGCTTTGAGATAGTCTACCATCTGCGTGCAAAATGCCTTGTCACTGCCGGTTTTGGTGGTCCCTACCACGCTCACTCCCTTTTTTCCACTGAAAATATTGATCTCTGACCACACCTTGTCTGCCTCAAACCTTACCTGCCTGCCATAGGAAATCGGCTTGATCCCGGCAATGCGAACCCCTACCTCCTCGGCCGCCTTCTGTACCTCAGCCATGATCTCTTCCAGTTCCTCAGGTTGTATGTAGTCTTTTTCCTGGGGCTTCCTCACCCGCATCCCCATTTTTTCCTTGATCTTATCCATCACCGCAGATGGTAGTTCATGTGGCTTTTTCTCAGGCAATTGACCCTCCATGGAGGCCTTTATGGCCTCTTCGGAGGCTTTTACGTCTTTCTTCACCTGCTCCAGCTCAAAAAAACTGTCTGCGCTCACCAGCTCCTTGGGATTCACGGGCTGTGAATCCGGGTTGTAATAGGCATCTGGATCAAAGCTCACAAAGCAGCATCGACTCACATCGTGGGTCTTATGGTCCAGTGCTGCCCCCAGTTGGTATTTTTTATTTAAGGCAAGACAAAATGCCTTGTAGAACGTCACATAGTAGCTGGGATCGGTGATCTGCTCGGAAAGCCTGAACATCAATTTCAACCCGTCTCCACTAGGGGAGACAAAGAGCAGTTCCAGCCTGGGATCTCGGATTAACGTCGCCCTCAGCGTGTCCATGTCCACATCATGTTCGGAGAGGTGGTCAATATCCACCAAAAACCGCTCGGTAAACAGGAAATTCTCCTTGCGCCTTACCTTGGGGTGAAACTGCGCACACACGATGTAGGGCAGTTGGGTTTTGAGTTTGCGGTACTGGGAGGGATCCATAGCCCTGATGGCCTGCAGCCGCTGCAACAACACCGCCACTTCCCCGTCGGCATTCTGCAAGGCTTTGTGGATTTTCTCTACCGACACATCGTATAACTGATCCCCTGCCTGGGTGACATGCTTACCTAACCTGATCATCTGTCCCAAATTTTAAAAACACCTTAGCCAATTTATGCATGTCCTCCTCCATATGCACATGCCTGCTTAATGCCCTGCCCTTCAGTGAAATTATTTCCCCCAAATAATCATTGACCGACTGGATAAGAATCCGCTTGGCTAGGGGCCCCAGCAGCATGGCTTCCGTTTTTTCGTCCTTGCTAAAGGCCTCCGGGGGAATGGCGCTTTCCTGGCAGAGCCGTATCACCACGTAGTCCATCCAGTTGCGGTACTGCTCTATGACATCGAACACCAGTGCAGGCCGATTATAGTCGTCCCGGTGAAATATACCCACATAAGGGTCTATGCCCGCCTTGATCAGTGCCCCCTCCACTTTGCCGTATAACATGCCGTAGGCATAGTTGAGCAGGGCATTGAAGGGATCCTTGGCGGGTTGCCTGTCACGGCCCTCAAACTTATACTCCTCTGGCATCAGCAGGGCGATGGTCTGGAAATACCTTTTACCGGCGGCACCCTCCCAGCCCCGCAAACTGGGCGCTAGATCAGAGATGACCTGCCCTTCCTGCTGGCTGATCTTTCGCTTGTAATCTTCCACACTGTTGATGGCGGACTGGAAGCGGTTATGCCCCGGGAGGTTTTCGTCCTTCTCGGGTTGGAATGCCAGCAGGAGCGCCACCTGGTGGTCCAGTTTTTTGAGGATCAACTCCTTGACCCATGCAATGACGGCCTTGGAATACAAAAAGTTGACCTGTGCTTTTCGGATATTGGAAATACTGCCGTACTGCACACTCCATACCCTGCCCTCCGGATTGCCCATATCATTGACGAACAATACCTCCACCTGGTGCTTGATGGCCAGAATGATGGCGTCGCTGGTGATACGGGCAGCCTTGGATATGCTGATGCTCTTCACCATATCGGGAGGAAAGCTTTGCTTGCCTTCCGGAGTTTCCACCACAAACAGGCCGTTTTCCTTTACCAAGGTGGCTCCATACGAATTGATGACCAGGTGCATAGCTACGTAGTTATATCATGTTCAATTTTTCCTTCCAGATTCAATTTTTACTATCGGTTTTAACTTTTCCAAAGTTTTAGAACTTTGGAAAAGTATTTAACCCACCCACCAATCCTTCACCAAGTGGAGTTTCACCTTGGACCGGGTGATCCCCGTGTACCACCAGCGCAGTAGCTCCGGAGGCTCCATGGTGTACATTCCCTTGTTCAGGAAAAAATACAGCTCTTCCCATTCCCCTCCCTGACTCTTGTGGCAGGTAACCGCATACCCAAAATTCGCCCTCAGACTGTTTAGGTAGGGATCCTGGTGCATGGCATCATAAAACACGTCCGACTTCGGCTTTACCCCGTGGCCCCTCATCCGCTGACTGAAATCGATCATCAGCATGCGTTGCTGTTCGGTGGAGAGGTTGGTGCTGCCCCGGTGAAGGGGCTCCAGACAAAGCAGGGTTTCATGCTTTTTTCCCGTTAGCCTGGCCATTACGGTGACGTGCTGAAAGGAAACCCCTTTTTGGCTTTTGGTGTCTCCCACCTCCACCACTTCCACAAAGTCCCCGTTGGTGAGCGGAACCAGGTAGTTGTTTTGGGTTACCATTAGCAGGTCTCCACGCTGCAAGGGCGCATGGGCACTACCGTAAAGCTTTTGCCTCACCTTCCCGTTGATGTCATGGCAGTTTTTGTTGGAAAGGCTAATGGCCACGGTGTCTTCGGTACCATTTGCGCTTACCTGTTGGATATACCGGTTGACCAGTTCGTCGTGGGTATATAAGTTGATGTCGGGTCTCCGGAGTGCGGGAAGCTTTATCCAGCGCGTAGGAAAGGTCTGTCCGGTCATCCGCCTTACCCTAGTGGCCAACCTCAACACCTCCGAATCTTGTTTTTGCCTCAGGATCTGGGTCATTTCCGTGCTCTGGACCTTCCTGCCCTGTAGCCGAAACCAACTTTCGGTAAGTGCGGGGCTTTCCTTGCTTCCCACGGGGGGAAGCTGGCAGGGATCCCCGGCAAAAATGACCTTATTGGCTCCCACCAGTGCCAGAAAGTCTGTCAGCAGGTGGCCTGTGCCGAAGCTGGCGAAGGAAGTTTCTTCGGCCCTGTTGTCGCCGAGCATGGAGGCCTCGTCCACGATATACACCTTGTCGTTGTCCTGGTCTGGGGTCCTGATCTCAAAGCGCAGGCGCATCTGGCCATACTGGTCGGGGGTGGGTGCGTTGTTGCTTTCCTCGGGTTCCCCGTCCACGTCCTTAAAGTGGTAAAGTTCGGAATGGATGGTTTTGGCCGTAAATCCCGTCTTTGCCCTTAGCACCGCGGCAGCCCTTCCGGTGGGGGCAAGCAGCACAAAAGGCTTTTTTTGGGTACGCAGCTCCTTGGCCACCTGCTGGAGCAGGGTGGTCTTTCCGGTCCCCGCATAGCCTTTGAGGATAAAAATGGCGTGACCCTCCTTTTGCAGGAAGTTTTGAATGCCTGCTAGGGCCTGGGACTGGTGATCGGTAAGCTTAAGCTTCATTTATCTATAAATTTTCGATAAGGAGCTTGTTAACCTTAAAGAAAAAATTCTCTTTAAATCCCATTCCTTTTTTTATATCCCTAATTAGGGTTGAATAATGTTGATCAAAAATTACTTTAGATACGCCTCTACCTTCATGTGCAATACCATTTCTTAGAGTGTCTAAGGAGTAATTTGTGTTTCTTACAAACCGTCGGTTAGTTTTTTTTATGATTTCAATTACGTGTTCATGGTCATTGCACATTTTACTACAGTACAATATCTGCAGAGGTAAGGAAAGTTGGTTTACTTTAGATATGTCTAAACGTAAAAATTTTTCGATTTCTTGATAACATTGCTTTTTGATTTGTTGCAGTACTTCTAGCCTTCTCTGATCTCCATTCTGATCTTTGCCTGAGTGAATAAAGAAACCAAAAATATCGTATAGTTTCATTTCAATAAACTTCTCAGCAAACTGATGAGCTGTAAGAATCACAGAAGTGTAGTCGTTAATGGTTTGGAGGGCTTCGGCCTTGTCCAATATTAATTTGAGTTCTTCAAGCCTATAATCTATCTCGTCAAAAAAATTGACCTTATCTGTATATGGAGTCTTCAAAAAAGAAGTGGTTTCCTCTTTTTTTAATCCTTTCGGGAAATTGTCATACTTTTCCTTTTTCAATGATTGCCATTGCCCATCCCACTTTAACTGAGTTAACTGTATAAGTTTTGTAAAACATTTATTTTCTGTATTCGTTTCTGCCAAAACACTTACTGCTGTATAATTGAAATGTTCAATAAGCGTTTTTATTTGACTTTTTAGCAATATCTTTTCAGACTCGTCTCTCTTTTTCTCTTTTAAAATCGTTGAGTCTGTACTAATATCATAGTCCCCTTCATACAATTCTCGTTTATCTTTTGGTATATAAAATTCAAAAACAGATCTTAGACTACTCTTCAATTGGGAAGTACCCCCCGTTTCATGATAAACATATTTAGCATCTGGGTACTTAAAAAGTAGAGCTTTGATTTGTTGGATAAAAAAAGGGATGAGCTCGTTCTCTTTTGTTGGATTTGATCCAGAACGAGTTTGTAAATCTATAATTTTCACACTATGGAATTCAATTTTAGGGTACCTGCTGGATAACAATTTTTGTAATATCAAACCTTCATAATATGTATCAGATGGGTGCCCTGTACCGTTCTCCTCACCTTGAAGGGTTGTATAAAGAAAAGCTTTATCAGCATCTTTGTGTCTTTCTAAGAATTCGGGTAATATGCAAGATGAAAGATTTTCCTCCTCTTCCTTATAACTTTCCCATATTGTTTTAGTAGCTGAGAGAAAATCATTAGGCGGGATAAAACTATTATTATATTTTATATTTCTATTTCCTATATTTGAAATCAATATTTTCATATGTTTTCAATTTTAATCCAACCCAATGGTGAAAATTCAATTACGCCATCAACTTTTTTAAAGGTGAATTTCCTACTTTTCGTATAGTTTTTAATTTTTCCTCTTTGGTACTGCTCATATGGCTTTTCTACAGAAATTAAATGATCATCGTATATCCAGTCTCCAGTCATACTATGAAAGCCTGAGCCTCCGCCAACTCTTAATATTGCACCATCTTTCAGTTCACTGGCTTGTTCCTTTAATTTTTCATAAAAGGGAGCGATTTGACCATCGGCAACTTCGTCATCGTCATAGTACTTATAAAAAAAATCGATTTCTTTTTGCAGGTAATTTTTAATGTTTTTATTAATAATTTCAAATAATTTGTTCAGGTCATTTCCGTTTCCAAATCCAAGCTGACCGTATTGAGGAGGATAACTCCCGTTAAATTTCAACATTTCCTTTCCCAAAATATTAAATTTTCCAATTGCGGAGCTGGCTTTGGGCAATACCTCATAATGAGTGATGAAGCCGTGGGGACTGAATTCCCATTCATTATTGCCACTACCGGATTTATACTTCCATGCTCCACTCCATTCATCATCATACTCTCTAAGGTTAAAAACCTTTACCGGCAAAATCTCCGATTTATCAAAAAGGAAATCCGAGAATTGAAAAAGACGGAGAAGTTGAATATCCTCTCTGCCATTTTTATAGTCAAGCACTTCTCCTTCTATTCCTCTATTGAATTTCGCTCCATATTTTAATGATTGAATCACATTGTTAACCTTTCCTTTGGAAAGGGCTTTAAATAAATGGCTTCTGACTGATCCTTTTATGGAAGAACCAGGTAATATCGGATCTCCAAAACCGGTCTTGATAAATGCTTTAATCTCATCTTGCTCAGGCTCTTTTGGGCAATCCCATTTTCGAAGAGCAATTTTCTCAAAGGGAATACTTTTTTGTTTCAATCTTTCCAAGATGGCGCTCTTATTTCCATTAGCAAAGAATTGAATCAGAGAGTCATCCATGTATTCCGAAAGTGCCTCTAATGGTAAATAGTAAAGAGTTCCATTGTCCCAAAAAACATCAAGCCCTTTTTGATAATGCCTTTCTTGTGCTCCACCAATGTGAATGGGACTTAATACCGTTATTTTTACATTGAAGTTGCTCATAAACTACTTGTTAAATCGTACAAAAAGAGCCTTGCCAACCCTGTAAACAGGGTGAGCATCCGGATTCCCACTTATTATTTCCGGGCATAAATCGTGTGTAACACCCGCTATCTGGTTAGCGAATTTGAATATAGATCCTTCTTTAAAGAAGCTCAACCGGTTTTTTTGAAGCGTATTAAAAGGCGGGGTAGTAATCCATCCACCTCTTTGAATCAATTCATAACCTCCCAAATTTCGGTCAGGCAAATAACTATCCAACCACTCTTTTGATTCTGGTACAAATAGTGAGAGGTTGACCGCAAATTCACCATTTTGTTTTTCCAAATCAAAGAAAGGATCTATTGTGTACTTGAATTGACCATGTCCTACCTTTCGGTCTGTTCCAAGTCCTTCGTCCTTCAACACCTCCAAGGCATGTTTGAGAGCGCAAAGGCTCTCTTCATTTCCATGAAAGATTAAATATAGGCCTGAGCTGTTATTAAAGTATAACTTTTCAATATAATAAGGCACAGCATCTTCCCCATCAACCCTACTTACTTTGACCCTCGGATAGACTTCACTAGTACATAAGCTTAACTCATTGCCCTTTTCGTCTTTTAGCCAATCTTGTGAAGTGTAGAATTCCTTATGAATGTATTTCGCTTCCAAAGGAGTATTTCCATCACGGCACCATTGAGCAAAAAGTCTAAGATCTATCCAGGAAACCTTCTTTACCAGTTTTCGATCTATTTTTCCATCAGCATTGGCCTGGTCTGGGAATAGAGGGGCATAGGGCTTTGGTAGAAAATAAACAGGATCTCCTTCCTTAGGTCTGTAGAAGGGGAATGATGAGCTGAGCACAAAATCTCTATCGTCTTTGTATTGCTCAATCCATTCTTTTTTGCCAAGCATAGCCCAGGCTTGGAAAATGGCAGCGTATAGTGTGTCACTGTGCAAAAAGCGTTCACTTTTCCCGTAGTCCAAGCGAGAGGAGCCAAAGTGTACAGAACCTGTGAATTTTAACTGAACTGCATATAATTGGCTCATGGCGATATGCTGATTTTATTCAAATCAATTGTCTCCTTTTGAGTGTTGTGGAATTTTACATGACCATAACCTCGAGAGCCGCTACCTCCAAGATAATCAAGCTCAAGAAGGTTTATTCCATTGTCAACCACTTTGATGAATTCCTCTTCAGAGTCGTTTTCATAGATGTTCAAAATGATTTCATAGTTGAACTTTACTCCCGCAGGAACCCTCTCCAAAGAGCGTAAACCTCCATTTTTAGCTTTACCTAAGACTCTATCAATGATATTTTCCGTCTTAACTTCTGCAAATGGTAAATCTAGGAAATCTGATTTTTCAAACTTCTCTACAGATTCCGGAGTAAGGTAAGAGTCGCGGAAAATTACCCGCGAGGCGCAGTCAGTATTTCCAAAAATTTTAGAAATGGTGCTCCCGTCGTTTTTGAACTTATTGTCAGCATTGATCCCCTCTTTCCTTTCTAACAATGACCTTATTTTCCCTTTAAGAGAGCTTCCTGGTATATATGGCTGGTAATTGTCTTTCCTTCGTATAATACCACTGTCTATACCTCCAATCTGAAGGTTTTCCTTGCTGTCACCGATGTGGAGTCCGGTTAGTAGTTCTAGCTGCCCTGTGAATTTTATTTTTTTATTTAATTTGTTTGTGCTCATTTCTTTAAGGTTTATTTGTCTTTGCCCCCATGATATTTGTGAAAAGCAATAATAGATTCGAAAAGGTTGACAAAGTTGTTGTAATAAAGTTTTTCTATTTTTGCATCACCGAAAGATTTGTCAACTATGTTTAATCCTTCTGATATAAATTCGTTTAGACACCTAAGTGCGATTGCTTCATCTTTACTCTCTCTTCCTACTGCATAAGCAAGCTTAGGTTTTAGCATCCGAAAGGCTATTTTTTCAGAGTTTTCTGAAATACCCTTTACTTGAATCCTTTTTACTTCACCATAAAACTTTCTCAGTTTTGAAGTTTTAATGTAGGGGTTGAGGTCTTCTGCAAACTTTGATATTTTGTCAAGCCCTTCCATATCAATCCCTTCGGTTATCCAATTAGGATTGAAATCGGGCTTTGGGATTTTAAGAGTCTCCCGTTTTTGGTATTGGCTACCTTGCCTATGACCAGTGCCTCTATTTTGCGGGTATTTGTTCATGTGATTTTTGTTTAAAGGTTCTAATTTCTAATTCAGCCCATCGTGCAGCTAAGGCTAGTTCTTGCAGTACTGTTGATTTCGCAGCGTTTTCCATAATATCTTTCGTTAGCTCCTCCTTTAGCGACTCAGCTTCCATTCCCTGAGCTTTATATCGTTTTAGGAAATATACAGCTCTCCAGATATAGCTAAAATCATAGGGGTTCCCTTCCTTCTGCAGATGATATTGCATCAGCTTTTGAAGCAGACTCATAGTGATGACACCATTTTCGTACAGTTTTACAAACTGAGATTTTCTTTCTGCCACTTTACCCATTTCCATCCATGAAAGTGTAGTTCCTAAGAAGGTAAATGCATCCTTGTTAGCCTTGCCATCTTTTAGTCCATGTACTTTCGCAGCTTCTTCTGCTTCGCCGGCAAGATCAGCGGCCTTGGCAATAGGATATTTTCCCTTAACTAAACTAATCCCAGCTGATAAAGTAATGTCCTTTCTTCCCCCAATGAATTCTTCAAATGACTTTCTTACTTCCATTGCAAAATCGACTAGTTCTTTCCATCGACCTATTGCAAAAATATCATCTCCACCAGAGTATAATATATTAACATAGTCTTTGAAAGTATCTTTTTTTCTTATGATATTTAGATATCCACTAAAAAAGATATCTAATTGACTACTCAGTGTGGCATAAGTTGCAAGATTGCGTTGATTTTCAGGAATTCGCCGAATAAATAAGTCTCCCAAATTATCTACATCCATTCTTAATACTCCTAAACGGTCAAAGGATCCACTCTCCGCAAGCTCGTCAAAAAGTTTTTCCTCTCCATTTTCTTTTTCCGCCTGTTCATTACCTCCATAAAAAAGATATCCATACGAAGCACCTTGCCCCTTTAGCTTAGACACTAGTTCAAAACTCGTATTGTTGATATACTGAACACGACAAAAGTCAAAGGATGTAATCTTTCTAAAATCCGCATCTTCTTTGGTAAGATCTTCTTGGTCAAATAGGTACTTCTTTATTCCCAGTTTCAGTGGGTTAATCCCCTTTACCCTTTTAAACTGAGGCGTTTTTTCGCTGGAAAAGCTAATTATGAAGTCGGCATCTTTTAGCTGCTTACCCAGCGTAATAAGTTCATATACATGCGGACTAACATACACGGGTTCTTCGCTATCATCGTGGCTAATGTTTTTTGCCTCCTTAACTTCAAGTGGCTTTCCGGTTACCGCACAGATTTTGTCGCTAACAATTACTTTCTCTGGGACAAAGAATCTTTCAAAACTATCATTCAGAAGTAGGTCATATTTTCGTTGTTTCTGTTTTCCGGTTTTTTCTCCAAGCACTTTCCACAGCTCGCCGATGTGATCAGCCTGTGTAGATTCAAATAGTACTTTAAGCTCTTGGTCGTATCCAAATGATACGAAGTCCATACACACATAAAGACCAAAACCATGTTCATTATAGACATTTTTGATTATTTCTTGATGGAGTTTTTTGATATTTGACTTGACTTCTGTTGTATTAGGCATCAAGAGGTAGGCTTTCCCCCCGCTTGAATAAAGCACATTTCCAATGCTCAGCCCATTATCTAAAACCAAGCGGTCAATAATACTGTCAATCAATAATTGAAGGTAGAACGACCTCCCTTTTAAGCTTTGGGCTGCCTTGGTTCCGGAAATATTATAAATAAATGATTGGATTCCCGATAAGTCAACACATGCCATCAAAAGTGGCTCTTTATGATTAGGTTTGAGTTTAAGGTAGCTTCTACTTCCGGTCTGAAATTCATAAACCTCATCAAATCCATATGATTCAGCATAAGCAAAGAGGGCATCCGCAATTGCAGCAGTCACTCGTAAATGATCAAACAAACTTACTGAAGGCAAATCCCCTTGAAAAGTACTAGCCGACACGCTGGAGGTGTATTTCCTAAGTAGGAAAAGTAAACTTTCTGTGAAAGCACTGATTTGCCCTTTGCCTGCCATAGGAATATCCCCCACTTTAACAATAAATTCTTCCCATAGATCTGAATAGGAGACCTCCTCTGTTATTGAGGGCATAATGCTTGCAGCTTCCAATGACTGCCCCCGAGTTCGTAAATAAAAATCCCTTTTGTCCTTTCCTTCGATTTGCGAAAACACGGACAGAAGTCCAACCTCTTTGAAGTTCCTCTTTTCGGAAGTTATTTCATCTTTTTTTGTTCTGTCAAGTCCACTGGCCCAATGGTCAGCCATTTGTATCAAAGCTTGCAACTTGGTATAGGGCCGGTGGTGGAAAACTGAAAGGTTAATCAAATGGTCTTCTTGATCGGTATTGAGATCAAATGGATTGAGTTCAAGTCCTAGGGACCTGAAATGTTTTTTGACATTTGGGATTTCGAAAAACTCATGCGTCCAGATCACATGATGATGAGTAGGTCTATTAGAGCCATCGTAACCTTTCTTTTGCGGACAAATTACACCACTTAGCTTTTTTGAAGTTTCACTTAGTATTTCAGATTCCCAATATGGATTGGGGTCTGCTCTTTGAAAGAACTTACCTATATCGTGTAGTAATGCGGCCAGATATATTATATTTCTTTTATTCACGTCTATTAAGTTTTTTATTACTCGAATATTTAAAAAGAGTTCCAAATCCTATACTTGAACCTTTACCTAGACCAATATCATAGGGTAAAAATACGTTTGTTTTGAAAGTAAAATGGAATGATTTTAACTTAACTCCTTTGTAATTTATCCAATAACTGTTTTTAATTTCACTTATTTTTACAATAATGTTTTTGTTAATTTTCCAGTTTATACCTTTTGCAAATGACAGTATATTACCGATTAAAATATTCTCCATAAAATGGATTTTATCAACTTCGAATTCTACTTTTTTAAATTTTTGGTAATTATTTTCATTAAATGGGATCCAATTTTTTATTTCGTATTTAAATAGGCTATCCCAAACTTGAACTTCGAACTTATTTATCTTTACGGAACTAACATGTAATTCTCTTTCTTGGTCTCCTATTTTTATTGATCCAGCATTCTTGCTAAAAAAGTGGTGGATATCCTCCACCCCATCCTCAATGCATACGATTCCCGCCTTGCGGCCATGGGTCTTGTACTGCACCACCGGATAGGCATAGTGGTACTTGCTGTCCCCCAAATGGTTGTGGAAGGACACATGTTCACTGCCCACCATATCGATCACCGCACCCCTGAATTTGGGAATCTCATGAACCCGCAATTCGGTGTCAAAAATGATTTTTACTACCCTTACCTTTGGCATGGCCTATAGATTTTAGTTAAATGCAATTTCTTGTAAACACTTATTTTGATGTAACCCCACTAACAAACAGTATCTTAACCCATAAAAAAGATCTGCCGATTATACCCCTGAATTGGCTTAAAAAACCAAATGAAAGATTTAATATAGGGTTTTCCTTTCTTTTATCCTATTTTGTGTTTTGAGAAAGCCAAAGTACTGGCTCATTTCCAGAAATAAAATACCCGGATCGGGGTATTTTTGTAAACGGTATCACCGCTGAAACCTAAAAACTGGGCCCGGGTACAAAAAATGATCACCCAATAAAAACTTCCCCGGGCACCAGCACCCCTTATACCATCTTGCGTGCTTCAGCCCCCCCACTGATGCGCCTTACTTTGTCCGCTGTGGAACCCATAATCCCATCCTCGGTAAGCATTCTTTCCCTACGCTCACGCATCCTTGCCAACCTATACTTTCCTATGTCCTCCTCTGCCTTAAGCAAGTCCTCATAGAGGGTCTGGGAGCAGGTGAACTTAATGATCACAAAGGCGGTCTCTAACATAAATACCGCGGCCAGAAACACCAGGTACACCGCCATTCCCATAGGCCTCTCGCCCAGAAGGCCATGCAAGTCCTCCAACTTGCTGAGCAGGGCATCGCCTTTCTGGGTGCTCACCTTGCCGGCATGTTCCCTTGCCTCCTGCTCAAGCCGTTCTTTCTCCCGGTCCAGCTTCGCCCTCAACCCCTGCAGACTCGCTTTGCGCTCATCTGCGGCCCTCTTTTTGGCTTTGGCTACAGGACCCTCCCCATACTTTCGGGTACCTCCTTTTCCATCCATATCTAGGATATACGCTGCATGCAACCTCTTATAGTCAGCCTCTTCATCTGCGATTTCTGATCTCAACCCATCCAGGGACCCATGGTGCTGCGCCACATGGCCGTCCAAGGCCTCTTGGTAGATGGCCTCACCTTTTGCTACCCTGTATTCCTCCAAGTCACCTCCAAACACCATAAGGTCCAGTGCCAAGGCCCCCAGCAAGGTGGTGATTAAGGCAAATGCCAGCCTGTAGTAGAGCAACACTGCCCCATGTTCGCCCTTGGGAGAGGCGATAAAACTCCGGTCAATGATCAACATGACGCCCCCCAAGAACAGCCCCACCATAGAAGCGGCGAATAAAGTGGCTCCCATAAGGTGCCTGCTGATGTAAAACCCCGATACTATCCATAACATCACGGGAATAAGTAGTAGGGTGCCCAATGTCACTATCTTTTGTCGGCTTGCTGTGGGCTGCGCCCTAACCTTGTCGTAATCGTAGCCAAACAGTCGGGTAAATAGTTGTAGTACTGTCATGATCTTATAGCGTTTGTTGTCCTTTACATAAAATATCTTCTTCCATTCTAAGGGTGAACCCTTTCCTAAAGCCTTCTTTATACCTCCTGAAGGCCACCTCTATATAGCCCTGACCCATAGGCGCAAGGTCTATTTCCCTAAGTACTTCCCGTTGCTGCTGCTCCAATTGGGCAAGCTTTCTTTCCAGCATATGGAACTGGTCTGGCATGTGCTCCCTGGTCCTTTCGGTAAGCAGGGTTGAAACCCCATGCATATGATGCTCAATCTCGCTTTGCGCCTGGTAGAGCCTTCTCCTGAAATCTGCCGCAATCACCTCCAAATGCCCTTCCAGAAAGGTTCCGCTGCGGTCTTCATACCCATCGCGCTGTCCCATGGCCAGATAGTCCTTATCCAAAAGATCCCCCAATATGCTGGCCTCCTCTCTCCCTTGCCGCTCTTCCTTCTCAGGAAACAGCTCTACAGGGTGCCTGTCCTCCAAAAACAACTCCCGCTCTAGGGGTGCCACTGCGGCCTCTTGCTGGGTGCCTGTGGACTTTTTTCCGAAAATTCTACTGAGTATTGTCATGATTATATGTCTTTTATAGGTATTGAAAATTGCTGATGTCCTCTATAATGGCACCCCTCGCAAAGGGTGACCAAGAATACCGGGTGATACTCCCAGGGCTTTCGCCATTCTCCGCTGGTCTTGCATCGGTGGTATTGACGGTGGTGGACCTGTAGTATGCCCTCGCTTTTCCCGCAACACCTGCACCGGTGACCGTCTCTTTCTAGCACTCTTTTTCTGAGTTGCTTCCATCGGATGTCTTCTAATCCTTCGCTGTATTTTTTGGCTTCTTTAGCCATGGTTAATGTTGTCATAGCTACCTCCTTTTTTATGTTACAAGTTTATGCGCTAAGTGGGAAATCTATTTTCACGCTTGCTTTCAAGTTTCTTTTTGCGCAACCGCTTTGGTTTTTTCTTGATGCTGTGTACTCCCTTTTCGCTCTTATAGCAGGTAATGACTTCTTCCTGAGCAAGGTCCGTGATAACGATCAGGTTAGATAATCCATCAGTGTCTCTTAAACCGGCTGAGCGGATAATTGACTTTGGGAGATAGAAAAACTTCAGGTGCTGCTTATGAATCATTTTACCGTAAGTCAATACTGAAGTTACCGATGCTCTGCTTATTCCCCGCTGCTGTAGCCGCATACTCCCATGCCGGCTGAAGCTTATGTTTGTTGCTTGTTTTAGGATTTCCATCTCTTCTCTTGGTTATATCCGTTTGATTGAGATACAAAGTAAAAGCCCAAGTGGGAAATATATTTTCCTACTTGGGCTTTCTACGGAATCCCTTAAAATTGGGAATTGGCAACCGGACTAGTAATACGAAGCCATTTGCTTGATAAATGACTTGATTTTGGCTTTTACACGGGAAGGGGAAACCACGCGCATCTTCCGTCCATGGGACAGAATCACCGAGTAAAATTCATAATTTGGCTTGACCTGAAGTTCCACGGTGAACCAATCCGGGTCAGCAGTGGGTTTGGATTTCTTCTGGCTTTCGTGGAGCAGCTTGGACTCCACATAGGGGAGTAGTTCCCGGTGCACTTCTAAAACAATTTTCTCTACAGGATCCTCCTTTTTATTAATTACCCCAATGACATCCTCAAAAAATTCCGCCGGATTGTTGTCCGGATAGAAGCTAAACGATAGGTTACTGGGTTGCACATCTTTGATCCTGTCCAAAGGGAGAGTGGTGATTTGATCCAATGCCTCGCTTTTACAGAGCAAAAACCATCTGCGGTTATATTGTTTTAGTAAGTAGGGAGAAACCTGATAGACTTTATCCTGTTCGGCCCCGAATTCGCGGTAGGTGATACTGAGACAATGTTTTTTTTCGATGGCCTTATAGAGAGTAATGATCCATTCTCCTCCTCCATCTATATCTTGATGTTCAAAAAGGATAATTTCAATTTTTGGACTGACTTTCTCTTCCTTTTTTTCAGGCAGGCTTTCAATCCTTGCGGCGAATTCATTGATCCAATCCTCGTTGTGTAGTCCACCAAATCTCTGGAGGATATAAACAGAGCTTTTTAAATTCTGTAAATCTTCCTCTGTCAAGGGCTTTTTGTTGATGGAAAAACCTAGGTCTGCATATCGAAAATAATGTTTTTTGGAACCCGTCATCTTGATACTTTCGATCTCGGCTTTGTACCCGGCCTCGCTTTCCATAAATTTCAGGTCATTTCGGATTTGTTTAAGGGAAATAGGGGGACGCTCTATTTCATCAATTTGAAAAATGGCCTCGTCGCATTTTTGGCCCAACTCTTCTAACGTATAGTAATGTAGCTTATCACGAAGGCATTCATCCAAGACTCGGTACCGCACTTCCGCAAACCTGTTTTTGGGCATAGTGATCTTTTGTTGATTAATCGGGCAATTTAAAAAAATCAACTGAAATTTTTTGGTAGAACTGTTGAGGTATTAGCCAATCTGACCAATGAGGTTTTCAAATGACTCGTCCTGAAAAAAGTTTACAGATTAAAATTTTACTCATTGTTAGTCCTGTCACAAATTTACAAGGAGTTGTTAAATACGTAGGTTTGATTTTACGCTATGAGGTATAAAAAGGGAAGGGGGAGAGAAACAACGATGGAAGGAGAACTGGGGAAAAAGGGGGTGGTCCAAACAAGATGGCGGAACGAAATGCACAGCTCCCGCAACACCAGTCCATTTGCGTTTCCCAAACACCAAAAAAACACCTCGGACGTAAGATTTTTAGACCATTATGCATAATTGGAGCAGGTTAAGGGTGTGCAATAAGAGAAATAAATAAGCTTGAAAAGTACATTTTATTTATTATTAATATCGTCTATTGGAGTAATCTTATTTGCCGCATTAAAAATTTTTTCTGAAGATATAGTGTATTCCCGGGGGATATTTATCAGTGCTATGGTGTTTGTGATCGCATTGCTGCACCCGTGGATACTCGCAAGCAGGCGTAAACAGGAAACCTGAAATAAATTTCTTAATCAAATGTAAATTATTAAAATCACACTTGAGCTTTTCCAAAGGATCAAGCCAGCCTCATTATGACCTTGTTATCACGATTTAAATTCCCCATTCCCCTTTGCTTTTCCCTGAAAATCCCGTTTTTTTATAAAAAAACCCAAAATATGAATCATCACCCAGTCATTTTATATTTGGCCATCTCTATGTTGATTTCCGCAACCCCAGCCCAATCCCAACAGGACATCACCATCAAAGGCACCCAGTTTTTTAGAAATGGTAAACATTTCGAATATACGGGCATCAGTTTTTTCAATGCCTTGTACAATGAGGCCTTTAATGCCTCCCCGGAAAAGAGAAAAGAATACCTAAAGGAATTTCAAGACCACGGCATCAATGTGATCAGGGTCTGGTGCCAATGGGACAATGAGAGGGGCTTTATCGATGCCGGAAAAGGGCAAACTCCCTATAATGGGGATGGCAGCTTAAAACCGGAAATCAAGGAAAAAATAGTCTCCCTATTGGAAGATGCCCTGGAAACGGACACGGTGATCCTACTGGTCTTGTTTTCCAGGGAGAGTTGGAACGAAGGGCTTATTTTGGAAGATGGGGCTTCTGAACGCGCTGTGGAGCATATGGCCAACGAACTGAAAGCCCATCGCAACCTGATTTTTCAGATCTGGAACGAACATGATTACCGAACGGTGGACTATGTGAAAATCATCCGGGACATAGACCCTGTGCGCCTGGTGACAAATTCGCCCGGTTACGCAGGGGTATTGGGCTCCCCACAGGAAAATGCCGCGCTGGATTTTCTTTCCCCCCACACCACTAGGTCAGACCACAGACACTGGGAAGTCGCGGCTACTGAGGTAAGGTATTTACTTAGCAGATACCAAAAGCCGGTGGTGGACGATGAGCCCGCCCGAAAGGGCACTCCTCAATTTGGAGGCCCCAAGACCCCAACACTAGCGGCTGACCATATCATACACACCTATAATATCTGGAAGGAAGGTGGCTATGTGATCTATCATCACGACATGTTCCAGACTGGCTACGGCACTGACCCTATTCCTGAAAACGGCATACCCCTACCCGGATTCAGCAGCTATCACGATGAGGTGTTTGCCCTTTTAAAACACAAAGAAAGGTATATCCAACAACTTGGGGTTCGCTGATGAGCCGTTCTTATTTATTCCTCATATCTCCCGCTGATTGCGCAGATATGCGCAGAGAATACCCTCGGTTCATAGGCCTGAATCCAATCCTCACAATTTTAACGAATATAAACAATCTCGAAAAGCCTTCTATCCATTATTCAAATGCTGCATTTCAAAACCCGTAAAGGTGTTAAGACAATCCTGATACTGTTCTTTAGCCTCTCTTTTTACTTTTCCGCCTTTGCCCAACAACCTTCTTGGGTGGAGGAGGCGCCAGGCGTCTGGAAAACCATCATTGGTCATCCTGATGCATTTGATCTGCTTACAGCTTCGCAGGCCCTGCCCAAGTTGGAGGGACTGAAGATGCTATCTGCTGATAAATTTCCTTTGGATTCCTCATTAATAGTAGGGGAAATTATAAATGGCCAAACCCATCTCAGGTTTCCTTTGGAAAGAGAGGAGCAACTTTTTGGGTTTGGGCTGAATTTCAAGACGGTTCACCAACGGGGCAATATTCTCCGCTTGCACGTAGACCATTACGGTGGAAGAGATAATGGCCGTACCCATGCGCCTGTTCCTTTTTATGTGTCTTCCCTAGGTTATGGAGTATTTGTAAACGCGGCCAGGTATATAGATGTATATGCCGGTACAGGGTCGAGAAGGGACAGCCCCAATGCTCCTGAACCCAGAGACAGAAATACCGATGACAATTGGTCAGCTAGGCCGTATTCAGATGCCGTGGAGATGGTGATACCTACAGAAGGAGTAGAGGTATATGTTTTTGAGGGGCTTACCCCTCTGGATGCAGTACGTAGGTATAATCTCTTTACAGGTGGTGGGCCTCTGCCCCCAAGATGGGGCTTGGGATTTAGCCAGCGTGTCCCACGCTTGTTTTCGGCAGAGGAGGTGATGGAGGAAGTAGCGGAGTTTGAAAAAAGGGGGTTCCCCTTGGATGTAGTGGGGCTGGAGCCGGGTTGGCAGAGCAAGTCTTACCCCAACACCTTCGTTTGGGATCCCGGGCGATTTTCGGATCCTGAAGGCTTTATAGCAGCATTACGGGATAAGGGCATTAGGGTGAACTTATGGGTAAATCCCTATATTTCCCCGGATTCACCTTTATACGAAAAACTTTTCCCCTATACAGCCACCCATACCGTTTGGGCGGGAATAGTACCGGATTTCACCATCTCCGAGGCGAGGGACACCTTCTGGGGCTTTTTTGAAGAGGAGCATGTGGCCAAAGGCGTGAGTGGCTATAAAGTAGATGAAGTGGACGGGTATGACCAATGGCTTTGGCCGGATGTGGCCAAATTTCCCTCTGGAATTTCAGCCGAACAAATGAGGCAGACTTATGGACTGCTGGTTCAAAAACAAAGTGCAGCCGTTTTCCACCGACAAAACCAGCGCACCTTCGGCCTGGTGAGGGCCTCCAATGGGGGAGGAACCTCCTTTCCCTATGTATTGTACAACGATTACTACGATCACCAGGACTTTATCACCGCTTTGATCAACAGTGGGTATGCAGGCGTACTCTGGACCCCAGAGGCCAGGGCTTCCAAAAATGCGGAGGAATGGCTGAGAAGGATACAGACGGTAGTGTTTTCCCCCATGGCCATGATCAATGCCTGGGCCAGTGGCACCAAGCCCTGGTCTTTTGCCGAGGTCGAGGAGGAAGTCAAGGCCATGGCCATGCTGCGCATGCAAATGATGCCCTATTGGTATTCCGAATTTGCCAAATACCATTTTGAAGGCACGCCTCCATTTAGGGGGATGAACCTGGAAGCAGGGTTTTCCTTTGACAACCAAAAGTTGACCATGTCGGACAGTGAGGCTGACCTGGAAACCAACCCCTATGCGATGGCCGTAAAAAAAGAAATCAAGGATCAATATATGGCCGGGGAACATCTCTTAGTGGCTCCGATGTTCGAGGGCGAGGAGGAAAGAAAGGTGGTGCTCCCAGAGGGTAAATGGTATGATTTTTATTCCGGGGAGCTAATGGGAGATGGAGAGGAAATCATCGTAAGGCCGGGCTTATCCCAGATCCCCGTCTTTGTAAAAGATGGGGGCATTATTCCCATGACTACGCCCAGCCTGCATGCGACCGGGGCGGGGGAAAAATATGATTTGATTATCCGGCATTACGGAAAGAAAGAGGGGAGCTATCGGTTATATGATGATGACGGAGAAACCTTTGATTATGAAAATGGGGATTATTCCTGGAGGGAAATAAAGGTTCTTCTCGGAGATGATGGGCAGTATCAGGGCACAGTATCCGAGCCACAACCTGGCAAGCCGGACAATTTGGGGAAGATAACCTGGGAATTTATGGGCCGTTGATAGGGATAAAATCAGGGTTTATGGACGAAAAGATGCTAAAGAGGTTGTATGACATTAAATTGAGGGGATTGCATTTTTTTGTTGCTTGAATTAGTATAGAATCCAAACACTGCCAGTTTGGATAGGTATAAAAATTAATATCGCATCGAAACCGCCCGCGCACAATGGTAGGATTATGGATGGAAGGGCGCCTATTTCATCACGATTTGTACCCATAATCGGAAACATTTTTTTGGGGAAATTCACAATGGTAAAATGATATTATCTCATTTGGTTGTGATTACCGATATTTTCTGGCACGAAATCCCAATTTAACTTCTACACAAAATCTACCCCCACCACCTCATGATCTAAAATGGATGGCACAATTAGGCTTATCCTATCCCCGTTTTCCTTGTAGTTCACTGTCTTTCCGCTTACCAGTAGCTTTATATTTTTGGGTTTTTTCCCATTTGGCAATTGAATAGAAACATTCTGTTCCCCAAGTGGAATCAGTTCCCGCATCGGGCCCTTCATCATCATGGGGTTGGTAAGGTTTACAAGGTGTACGGTCATGGAATCCTCTTGACGCCATACCGTGGTGTCCAATAGCCCAGTACCTTTTACCCGAACCACCGGTTCTTCCCCCAATGCCCATCGGATGGTGTTTCGCAGCAATTTCCCATGGTCCAAGCTCATGATCTGCCAAAATGTACGGTCCAAGTCCCCGGGAAAATAGGCCACCCTTCCTTCTCCCACCTGTCTTACATAAAGTTCCCTAATATCCGTTTCAGCCACACGAGGATATACATCTTCCATAGGCAAATCGGGATAGGTAGGGATTAGGGTAACGGGGTTGGGGAAATTTTCTTTGGGTTGTACCTTCAATCTGTGAATGGCGTTGATAATCCTGTTCGCATCTTCCAACCCCTCCAGCACAGGATGATATGCATTGTTTTCTTCAGCTTGCAGGCGAAGGTAACTGTTTTGCATGGGGCCTTCCACACTCCCCTCCACAGCTACACCTAAGAGTTCGGATAAACCCAGCTCTTCCCGTTTGTTGCCCTCCTCATCATATAGGGAAGTCTCAAAGGTTGCTATTATACTGCCTCCCTTTTTTACAAATTGCTCCAGTTGCTGGCATTGAGCGTCAGAAAGTGCGGCAATATTGGGTAGAATAAGCAACTTAAACGGTTCCAGGTGCTTTTCATCCAGGAGGCGATCATTGACCATTTCGAAAGGCATCCGGTCCTCCACCA
Source organism: Pleomorphovibrio marinus (assembly GCF_003347495.1). Lineage (GTDB taxonomy): Bacteria > Bacteroidota > Bacteroidia > Cytophagales > Cyclobacteriaceae > Pleomorphovibrio > Pleomorphovibrio marinus. The sequence goes on along the minus strand of NZ_QCXY01000003.1, from coordinate 238,563 downwards.
GTGCATGGTACATGCCAAGGGCGTGGTCCTGGATGTTTTGCTGCCAGGGTTCCCCACCATACTTCCTCATGGTTTGCTCAGAATATACCATTCCCACTCTGGCAATGGGTGCGGTGTTTTTGAGGTACTTTTCCATTTTGTGGTACCGCTGGTAGAGGCCGGCCACCCCATCCATCCATCGCTTGTCGAAAATCACCCCACCGAATTTCACAAAACAGGGTAGAATGCCGTTTGCCGTGCCCTCTGCCACCCATATGCTGATTTCTGCATCACTTTGCACGGAATCTTTCCACCGGTATTGCTCCTCCAAGCCCACGCTAAAAATCCCCACCTGGGTTTTCATCCCCATCGTGGCCCTCAACTCCTTGGCATGCTTCCCATTTGACCAGGGAGGGATTACCCCTCTTCGCGCCTGTTGGTCCGCAAAAAAGAAGTCGGAATGCTCACCTGTCATAAGCTTGTCCGGAAATCCATTTGGGATGTACCTGGCCTCTGGTTTTTTGGCACGGATTTGCTCATCCCATAGGAACCAAAGCTCCCGGAGCCTTTCGACCCTCCAGGAATTATAGGCCTGCACCACAGGGTCAAGGCGGTCATTGGTAGTAGGCAGGTCTAGGCCAGAAAACTCCCGGAAGTTACGTTGGCAGTGTTCACAGTAGCAGGTACCATGACCTGCCCATCGGTTGGAGAAGATGGCCTCTGGCCTATACTTTTCCATAATCTCATTGTGCACTTGAGTCATAAACTCAAAATTATAGGGGCCTAGGGCACAGGTTACGTACAGTTCAGGATTGGCCCAATGCTGGCGTTTTTCCCCCTCATCGGTCACCGCAATCCAATCCGGGTGGGCATCTACCACCTCCTGTCTTGCTGCATGGGGGTCAGTTCTCAGGATGACTGTCATGCCGAGTTTCCGGCATCCTTCCATCAAATACCCTAGGGTGTCCTCATCTCCCAACCAATCACTTCTGTGGTGCAGGGGAATTTGTGTAGGATAAAAGGCCACCACTCCCCCTGCGCTCAGCAAGGCTCCATCTGCATGAATCCGTTTAAAATAGGCGAGCCAAAAATCAGGATCATAGTTGCCCGGGTCGCTTTCCACAAAGGCCAACTGTGCCCATCGCATGGTTTTGTTGTACCAAGGGAGGTTATGGAGATCAGTAGTTGGAGAGGAATAGGTGGAGGCCATGGCCATGGAGATATCCCCTAGCATTGCTCCCCCACCTAGTAAAGTGCTGGCTTGAATAAATTTTCTTCTTTTCATTTCCGGTAAATGGTTATTTTGGGTAACTGGGGTAAGTTAAAAAATTATATGCGAAAAGTTAACCATATAAGACATATAAGAACATTTAAGGTTTTGATTAGAGGGGAACAATAATAACTTCCTCAAATTTAAAAAAGGGTCAGGGGAAAATGCCACTCTTTCGTCGGTGCCCCTTTATATGACCTCATATGCCTTATATGGTTCAAAAAACGTTAATCAAATAAGGAAATGAGGACATTTAAGGTTTTGATTAGAGGGGAACAATAATAACTTCCTCAAATCCAAAGAAGGGTCAGGGGAAAGTGCCGCTCTTTCGTCGGTGCGCCTTTATATGACCTCATATGCCTTATATGGTTCAAAAAAAATTAACCATATAAGACATATAAGAACATATAAGGTTTTATTGAGAGGGAGGTTACAAGTATCATATCGAACCAATGAACTGCTGAGGAACACAATACCACTTATATGGCCTCATATGCCTTATATGGTTCAAAAAAATCAACCATATTTGAAATTTTACTATCTTGAATCCACAACTTTGGACCCAATAACTATGATTGATTATTCTAAAACTATCGTTTTTCCATTTGCAATAGCGACTTTGGTTTTTTTGCAACTCCCCAATGTTTTGGCCCAAAGTCCCCCTAACGTGATTCTTATCATAACCGATGACCAGGGCTACGGTGACCTGGGATATCACGGAAATCCACATATCCACACCCCAGTGCTTGATCAATTGGCCAGGGAGAGCATTCGACTGGACCAGTTTTATGTTTCACCGGTGTGTGCCCCAACCCGGTCCAGCCTGATGACAGGCAGGTATTCACTGCGTACTGGCGTGCGAGACACGTACAACGGAGGGGCTATCATGGCTCCAGAGGAGGTGACCATTGCCGAAATGCTGAAAGATGCAGGTTACCGTACAGGCATATTCGGCAAGTGGCACCTGGGTGACAATTACCCCTCCAGACCCCAGGACCAAGGCTTTGACGAATCCCTTATCCATCTTGCCGGAGGCATGGGGCAGCCGGGTGATTTTACCACCTATTTCCAAATGGATAGCAGCTATTTCGATCCTGTGCTTTGGAGAAATGGAGAACAACAAGCGTATAAGGGCTACTGCTCGGATATCTTCACGGACGAAGCCATGGAGTTCATGGCAAACAGCAGTGATCATCCCTTTTTTCTCTACCTGTCATTCAATGCCCCGCATACCCCCTTGCAAGTACCGGAGGAATATTATGAGAAATATAAGGACATAGACCCTTCCTCCGGGTTTGAAGGCGATAAAAGGCCCTTTGCGGAAATGAGCGAAAAGGACAAGGAGGACGCCCGCAAGGTTTATGGAATGGTTACCAACATAGATGATAATGTGGGCAGGTTATTAAAACACCTGGAAGAACTGGAATTAACCGAAAACACGGTAGTTATTTTTATGACCGATAATGGCCCCCAACAGGTTCGATACAATGCCGGAATGCGGGGAAGGAAAAGCCATGTATTTAGGGGAGGGGTAAGAGTGCCTTTCTTTATTAAGTGGCCGGCAAACCTAAAAGAAAACGGGGAGGTAGAAACAGCTTTGGCCCATATTGATGTATTGCCCACCTTGGCAGATATCTGCCAGGCCCAACTGCCCGATGACCGAAAAATCGACGGGAAAAGCTTTTTCCCCTTATTGAAGGGGAAACAGGCTTTGGGATTCGAGGATAGGCCCCTGTTTTTCTATTGGACGAGAAGGTTTCCGGAGCTGTACAACAATATCGCCCTTCAAAAAGGCGCATACAAACTGGTGGGAAGGACAAGTTACAATGCTGATATGGAAGATTTTGAATTATATAATGTCCGAGAAGATGAGTTTGAGTTAAGCAACATCGTGCAGGGTCACCTGTCTCTGGCCAAAGAGATGAAGGAAGAGTTGGATGGGATGTTGAAAGAACTCATTGCTTCCCCCCATTTGCAAAATCCACAGCGGATCGTCATTGGAAACAAAGAGGAGAATCCTGTTTTCCTCAACCGAAATGATGCAGGTGGTCAGCGGGGAATTTGGACCCAGGAGGAGCTGCACGGGCTATGGAAAGTTGACATCATTGAGGGACACTATGACCTGAAATTCAAATTTATCAGCCCGGTAAAAGGAAAGGGTAAAATGCTGCTGGAAACCAATACTACTATCCTGCAAACTTCAGAAATGGAAATGGATTCGGATATCCTGGAAATGAAGGAGGTATACCTACCGGACATGGAAACCGATCTTATCCCTCATTTTGAAATTGCAGGCAGATATATTTTTCCACTTTGGGTAGAAATCAGGAAATTGCCATGATTCCAGCTTTTTCACGTTTCGTAGGATAAGAAAATGTTAGCGAAAGGTTTTTGGGATCATTCGTAATTTCCAACGGTTAAGCGGCAGTTAGGCCAGAATCATTTCTTCAATCCAACCAGTATTCCTTTTCTACAATTGCTTCAGCGGATTTACCAAAGGCTTCCCCAATTCGGGTATGGAGATTTCGAACCTGTCTCCATCCTGCACCTCAATACCGTCTGCAAAGCTGGCCACGGACGTTCCGAAATAGTGAACATGCACGTCCCCCGGTTGTCGGAACATGTCGTATTTGAAATGATGATGCTCTAGGTTGGCGATATTGTGGCTCATATTGGCGTTTCCTGTCAAAAACTCCTTCTCCCATACCACCTTGTTCCCTCGTTTAATGGAACTTAAGCCTACCAAGTGATCAGGAAGTTCGCTAATCAGTAGTTCAGGACCATAGGCACTGGCCCTCAACTTAGAGTGCGCCAGATACAGGTAATTGATTTTTTCCATTTTATGGTCTGAAAACTCATTCCCAATCGCAAAACCCACCCTAAATGGCTCTCCATCCGGGTCTATCACATAGAGACCAGCCAACTCCGGCTCTTCGCCGGCATCCAAAGCAAAAGGAGGGGAAACTAATGCGTGCCCCGATGGCACCACCGAAAGTCCGTTTCCCTTGTAAAACCACTCCGGCTGCACCCCAGGATCCCCATTGACCATCTTTCCGTCCTCCAACCCCATCTGGAACATCTTCATGGAATCCGTTAGCTCATCGGGGTCGCTGCCTTTCAGTTTTTGGTGCATTTCGTCACGGGAGGCCGCAGATCCCAAATGGGTGAGCCCAGTGCCGGTGATCCAGGATCGGTAGGGATCGGGGTGCTCCAGTGGTAACAAAACCTGCTTGTTTTGTATCAGGGGGTCATAGCTTACGGTTTCATTACCCACAAGCGTTTCTACCAGTTCCTTTAGGCTTTTCCCTGATTCAAATACCCGTTGGGTCAATGCATAGGTACTATTCACCTCCTTTAACACGCGTAACTGATCCCCATCTACCAATCCCACATGAGTGGAATTGTCTTTAGTTGCAAACTGTACAATTCTCAAGGCTATCTGGATTTATAGTGTGATAAAATTGGAAAGTATTTCAATAGAAAGCCAAAAGTTAGTACAGGAAAGCTTAAAAGACAAATGAATCAGTTTTCCCTTTCAGCAAATTTATCTCTTCAAATAAGATAATCCAGGATTTGGCCTTTCCACATAACAGATCTGCCGGGCTCTGTAATGCTGGATTACTTCGATAACCCGTTCACCCTCTTCCTTGCTGTCTGTCATAAAAAGCAGGCTTCTTCCATCACTGATTTGGTACCTCCCCCCGGACACCTCCCTTGCCACCAAGTTATCCGGGGAGCTAAAACTTATGCAATCTTCGTCCAAAGTGGAATGTGAAGGGATCTGGCCATTTGAAAGCAGGTACCTGAGGCTTGGATCAGGTCTTCCCACATAGCAAATTTTGTCAATTTTAAGCTGTCTAAGAAGACTAATGGCCTGTTCTGCCGCATTCCTTGTCCTAAAACTGGACATTCTAGCATTGCGGTTCATCAGGATAAATCCATTACTTTCTTCCTTTATGCTCAATTCCCCAACAAACACATCGAGGCAGTCCTCATTCTCCAATCCTTTTTCAGGAACACCGGGATCCGCAATAGCCTCTTCATCTTCTATGGGAACCTCAATAACGACCTCACTGGCAGCCTCTTCCTCTTCCCATTGAAAATGGGGAAGTACAAGAAAAAACAAGCCCAAAAGTGCCAATAAGACCATGCTCAAGAGTATTACCGGGTGTAAGCGCCTTTTGGCTGGAAGCTTTCTGGTGAGTTCATCCCGGATGGTGTTCCAAAGAGAGGGGGAGTGTCTATCCCTGATGGGAAGTAAGTCTGTGGGGAGAAGGAAATAGGGAAAAGAGCCTGCTATCTCATCCACTTTAAGTCCAATTACTTGAAGGTTGGGTTTACGGTGTCGTAAATTCTCAAACACGGAAATGATATCTTCCAGTTTTTCCTCAATGTCCTTACTCAAAAGGATTAGTATTATATCATTGGATCCTATCAGTTGGGTAAGGTTGGAAAAACCCCTAGCACATTATAGTCTTGGATGTTTCTGGATCGCTTCAATTCACCCATCACATCTTCCAAGGCAGGAATTACTGGCTGCGCATCCGCTTCATAGATTAGGTGTATTTTTGACATAAGAGTTTATTTTTCAATTTGTTAGCTCTTATGTTTAAATATAGCCAATTCTTGTGGCTCAAACAAACGCAAATCTTTCCCTAGCGTAAAGGATGCAGTTGGATAAATCGAATTTGATCACCAGTTCTATGCAGGGCTGGCAGCGATTTAACTGAGGCAGTGGAATCCGTCTCCTTGGTTTATGAAGACCATGACAATAGCTTAGCTCCAGCCAAACAACCGTGCGGCGGTGCCACCAAGTATCTCAGCCTTTTCCCGGGATGAGAGGTGCGAAAGGTATCCCAACAAATCCTCCCGGTAACTGCGGTAGGAGTTTGGCGTCGCCCCTGCATTGAAGCCACCCCCATAGATCATTCGGTCTGCACCCCAGGCATCAGTTAATTGCCGGATGACCGGCCCAATCTTACGGTGCGGATAACTGTCCTGGGAAGGGATTGCGGCAAGCTTCATCACCGTATTGGGTAAGTCGGCCCATTTTATAACCTTTTCATGTTCCTCAGGGGTTCCCTGAAATGGACGCCCTAGATGGTCGATGATCACGGTGGTGTCGGAGAATTCCTTAATGTAGGGCTCGAAGCCAGGAGCGTAGCGGGGTTCAAAATGCAACTGCACAGCCACCCCGGCATCGGCTACGCTACGCCACCATTGATGAAGTTCCGGCTTCCCAAAAGGGGGCAGACGATCAGCGGCATAAGCATGTACCCTGGACGCGACAATCTGCCCTTCTCGCTCTTTCAAAAATGAGGGCATGGCTGCCAGCGACTCAGGTCTATCGGCGAAAAAGAGGCAAGTCCCCTTCAACCGGCCCCCACCGACTTCCAAACAATGGTCTAAATAGCGGTGGTCGTCCTGGTAGGGTTCCGGGTGTACCACAATGGCGTATTTGACCCCAGCCCCATTCATGCACTTCAGCAGGTGTTCCGGGGTGGCAGCGGAAGTTGGCTCATAAGGGGCTCGGGGATGATAAGGGAACTCTTGACTGTCAGGTCCGTCAAAACAGTGTAAATGGGAATCTACGATGGGCGTTTCTTTGGTAGCACCTACTGTCCCCACACTAGAGGTGAACGCTAGGCTAGCAATAGAACTACCAAGGATCCCCAGGCAGGCGCGCCGGTCGATTCCATTTATCATTTGGCTCGGTTTAATTGGGTTATGTAGCATTTAGAAATAGGGGGGTGTGGGAGTTTTTAGTTTTTTACATCGGTAGAAAACTTTTTTACAAATCGATATTCCAACTTCTTAAAGATAGAAATTTCTCAATTTCCAAGCAAAATGGGAGTGCAAAGGCTATAAACTTTGGAAAAGGATCTAGGCCTTTGCCAAAGACTGAAGTCATGATTGTAGAAATTAAACCCCAAAGCTATTCCCTTATCCAAAAGCTAGGAAAACTAAGGAATGGCAATTCCCCCTCATTCAGCTGTCTTTATTCCAGCGTAATGGTTTTTTCCTTATACCCCCCTCTGGTAGATAGCAACTTTACTTTCACCTCCACAGCTTCGTCCGAATTTACCTGAAGCTCAAACAATGCCTCTTTGACCTCCCCCGGCTCCGTGTATCCGGCAAATATGGTTTTGTCATGCAGTTCAGGGGTTACAATTTTCACCTTGGCATCTTCGTGGCCTTTGGTCAGTTCCTTGTCAATTTCCAGCATCACGCGGTCTTCTTGCACAATTTTTACCCGCTTGGCCTGTTCCAATGCGACGGGTAGTTTTCCTGAATTTGTCCATTGAATTTTTAAACGGTGCAACTCCCCTTCCTTTTCATGTTGCACATCCAGGAGTTCGACTTGGGGCAGGTCCATGGCCATGGCCAAATTAAAAAGGGACTGGTTTCGGATCCAGCGCTCCAATTGCCAGGGAGGGCCATTCTGGGAGAAAAATTTGGGGTGAAAACCTCCGATTTCCACCTCTCCCAACTGGGGATGGTCAAACTTCTCCCATTCTTTGAAACCTTCGCTGTTGTTTTCTTCGTCGTCCCATCTCAACGCATCGTAGTCGTCGTAGATACCATCCCCATCGTAATCCTTCATGGCTCCGTTGTTCCAGAGCTCATCCCCATACCAGATGGCCCCATAGTAAAAATAGCCAAAGTCCGGGCCGTGCCCAAAGAGGGGCATAGGCTTGAGGGGATCTCCGGTGAGGCGGTTGGTTTTGTACCGGGTCATATAGGTTTCGTACACATCCCCGGCCCAGGGGTACCCGGTTATGCTTTGCCCCAGGCTGTCATAGTGTTCGTACAGCAACCTGTCCTTTTCAAACATGGATTCTTCGGAGGTAGAAGTGGAGGGTGGCCGTAGGTGCATGGGAACGCGGGTATCCAAGGAGTTGACCACTGAAATATTGGGATGGGAAAGCAACCAAAGTACCGTTGACCGGGTTTCGATTTCACTGAGTGGGTGTGTACCGGCTCCGAATTGGGTGAATCCCCTTTCGGTGGCATCGCCTCCCTGATCTGGCCTCCAGTTTTCGGGATAGTTGCGGTGCAAGTCAAGGCCTCCAATGCCGTCCTCGTTGTATTTGCCATCGCCATCATTGTCTATGCCCTCCGTGCATACGAGGTAGTCGCCCTTGCCATCCAATACCCTTTTCATCAATCTTCCAGAATCGTCCCTGGGGTCCAGTACATAATTGGCTTTTTCTTTATCCTCTTCTGTGATTGCTTTTTTCCGCATTTGGTGAATGATGCCATCCCCATTAAGGTCTTCCTCCGGATCCTCATCCATTAATCCATCTTGATCAACGTCATAGGGCCGTACTGTACTTCTGTTTCGTTGTGCAGTGTAGAGGTACATGGTACTGCCGTCCGGGTTGTTTTGGGGCCTGAGGTAGATGGTTTTGGTGTCAATTAATGCAGTAATTTCGGGGTCTTTGCCATAATTTTCCAGCAGGTGTTTGGTGAGCCAGAGCACTGCTTCGCTGGCCGTCACTTCTCCCCCGTGCCTTCCTCCCTCGAAATAGGCTGCCGATTTGTCCGTGTGTTTTCCGGTTGATTTATTGGTAAGGGTCACCTGCAGGATGGGCCTTCCTTCATAGGAGGTGGCTACTTGGTACAGATCCACGATTTCGGGGTATTGCTCCGACCACTTTTGGTACCAGTGATACATCACCTCAGGGGTGTGGTAAATGTCAAAGGTTAGGGTTTCTCCCGGTTCATATTCCACTTCCGGGAATTGATGCTTTTTAAAAAAGGAGATTCCGTGCCGTTCCCCTTTTACGGTGTAGAAGAGTTGGCTGGTATCCTTCTCTGGCCAAGCCTTTTCGTCAAGCCTTGGGTACTCTTGGGAGAAAAGCTGAAAGGAAACCAGAATTGGAAGAAATAGAAAGAGTTGGTAGTTCATATGTGGTAGTAGTGGTGGATAATGGATTTGATTTGGACTGGCAAACTATTAAAAATTTGTTATCCATCTTTGTTTTTTTTTGAGATTTGAAAGAATGGGGGGGGTAAAGTCCCTGGCATTTAGGTAGGGAAGACTGGGAATTAACGATGTTCATATTAGCTAGAAACCCCTTTTAACCATCTTCATCCTACCTTTTTATGCAGGGTATGGTGTACAGCTACGACCGCTTCACCAGATAGTCCGGGCGAGAATCCTGAGTACCTTTGAGTAGAACGGGCTATCAAGAAACAACCCCAATCACAAATATGATGCGGACTACAGCTACGATGCTAATGAGGATTTTTCGGTTTATGGGGCATTAGAATAAAGTAAAGGTTATTTTGTTTATACTTTAGGATTTCACAAAAGCCTGTTAAGTCTTAAAATTCTGGTTGTAGTTTTCAATGCCGTTTAACGAAAGGTTTTGGTGCCCTCGTCCATTTTTTGAAATAAAAACCGTTAACTTTATGGAACATATAAATTGATAAGAATGGATATCCAAACAATTAAAGTCGACCTTATACGCTGGCTCACGGAGCTACAGGACCGGACAATCCTGGAACAGCTGCAGGCTTTCAAACACCGACAGGAGGAAGGGTTAAGTGAGACCCACAAAGCACTGTTGGATGAGCGGATAGCTTCCTATGAAAAAGACCCTGGCAAAGCGTTGGACTGGGATGACGTGATGAAAGAGCTTGAAAAGGATCTATGAGCTATAGGATAAAGCTGCTACCGGAAGCCCGTTTGGACATCAAGGAAATCATGGAATGGTACAATGAAGAAAAGCTGGGATTGGGTAGGCGGTTTTATGAATCTTTGAAATCAAGACTTGTTTATATCCGGAAGTATCCGCTGCATTGTCAGGTTAGCTACCGGGATGTAAGAAACATTTTGGTGGACAGCTTCCCCTACCAGGTCCATTACAGGATAGAGGAACCGGACAGATTGATTGTTGTTTTTGCCGTCACGCACACCAGCAGGGACCCAAGGGTCTGGAAAAACAAGAGATGACCCCCTCGCTCCCATAGACTCCCTCGTCCGATGCCCCTACCCTCGGGATCACGGATCCGCTTTTTTCCGTCTATTCCGTTTGACCTGAATGTCGGAGATAAAGGTCAGGCTCATATTCCAATCTTAGATTAAAGTTTATGGAATACAAAATACTAGGGCTTCCCTTTAAAAGGGAAGAGTTTAATATAAGCGATACTTATCGAGGAATTTGCAGAAATGAAATCCCTGAATCTAAATTCAAGGAAGAGTCCAAAATTGATTTTTTAGAAAACTTGTATGTGTCACTCCTTTCATCCGATAGTAAACAGATGCCAGTATCTGACATGCTCGAAATAACCAGTGTTTTCACAAAATTGTCAACTGAACCTTTTGAGCTAATACTTATAAAAAGTACATTAGAAGATATACCTGAAAATATATTGTTTGATAGCCTTGGTTATGAGGTTATCGCAAGCAATGAGTCTTCAATGATTCATTATTGGTTAAGAAACAAAGGTGGAGGTTTCGAAAGATTATACGAAACATACATAAAAAAACTCAATAATAATTATTTGTTTTCATGTGTTGAAGATGCCCAATCTTTTATCAAAGAAATAAGACAATATACCCATATCATATCTTCACCATCATCAAATTTTAAAATTGATTTTGAAATAGTTGAAATAATTCAAGTTAAAGGGATTAGTGTTGATTACATTTAGCTTTACAACGTTTGAGTATAATCAAAATCTATATCGGAAGTTGAAAGCATCGGGTAGCAGGGTTGTTTTTCATGACATAATAATATAAACCTCCCTAATAGCGATGCGCGAGTTGGTTAAGGATAAGGTGTTATCCATGTCAGTCTCCTTAAACTTGGATAACACCAGAAAACGGGATTGAGTGATATTTTCCCCACATCCGTCCTTCCGGATCGGTAAAGAAAACAGAGGATGCAATGGCGTACGGTCACGTAGCTCCACCGGATAGTCCGAGCCAGGAGCCTGAGTACCTTTGACCAGAACGGGCTATCGAGAAACAACCCCGACGACAACTATGATGCGGACTATAGCTACGACGATAACGAAAATTTGTTAGCTTTACAAAGACGAAGGGAGAACACGTCTCTCCAGGATGATTTGACATACAGCTACTACGAAGAGAGCAACAAACTCAAGAACGTAGATGGTTCAGCTACAGAAAACTATACCTAGGATGAGATTGAGGGCCGAGCGTTAAAAAACAGTCCGGTGGACTGTTTTAGCGAGGAGCCAGGCCGTGCGGGAGAGTCAGTGATATAGAGGAAGGTATTACCAATATTGAATGGACACCGTACGGAAAAGTCAGGAAGGTTGTCAAAGACGATAATATCGAGGTTAGCTTCCGCTATGATGCCTCTGAAGACCGACCGTAAAGAAACAGTCCTGTGGACTGTTTTAGGGAGGGGCCAGGCTGCAGGGGAGGGGATAGCAAAGATTACAGGTAGTGTACAACTATCTATGTAAGGGATGCTAGCGGTAACGTTATGGCTGTTTATAAAGACAACGAGTTAAAGGAGCAGTCGATCTACGGTAGTTCCCGACTCGGCCTTGTTAACTATGCCTCTCAGACTGGCTATTTTAAGTTAAAACATGACTTATTTTCCAGATATTTTTACAATTGGATATAATTCGTATGACAAGAGCCGTATGAAGCGAGAGTTTCACGTACGGTTCTGTGAGAGGCTTGGGGTGAAATTCCGCTTGCCTACTTGACTATCCACTACATCCTAATATTCCTACGCTCCCTGGAAGTTGTAATCCTCTTTATGCCATTTGCAATGGTTTGCAAAAGAACCTCTTAGAAAACAATTGTCCAAAGTTTGAACGCTGTCTGGCTGAGGTTTAAAAAAGGCATCAAAACCATCCATTCCTTTGTCCATTGATCTCCCTGTATTCATTTGTAATTTCTGTGCGGATATCCTATTTTTAGCTATGGGAGAGGCTTACCAAATCAGAGATCAGGAGATGCCTGTTTTTTTAACATTCAAAGTGGTTGGATGAACTTAAAGTTGGATAGTCCATATTTCTGCCGGCTACAAATATCCAAGTACAACGAAAAAGTAAAAGCAAGCGAATGTAGAAGCCCTGAAATTGCCATGCCATCACCCTATCAGACAAAAATATACCTTTAGAATTTTAATCAGCAATTATGGGCAAAGGGCAATCTCTCTTACCAGAGGAAGTAATTACCAGTAAAATATATATGGTAAGAGGCCACAAAGTAATGCTTGACAGAGACCTGGCAGAGCTTTACGGAGTAGAGACTAAACGGTTAAAGGAAGCGGTAAGGCGCAATATCAGCAGGTTCCCGGAAGATTTTATGTTTGAAATGACCAAGGAGGAACTCGAAAATTGGAGGACGCAATTTGCGTCCTCCAAAGGAGACCTTCAGGGGCTCCGCTATGTGCCATTTTGTTTTACAGAGCAAGGGGTAACTATGTTATCCTGTGTATTGAACAGTGAAACCGCAATCCAGGTAAATATCCAGATCATCCGTGTGTTTACAAAAATACGCGAAATGCTCCAGAACAATAAAGACATATTATTAAAGCTTGAACAACTGGAAAAAAACCTGTTAAAGCAAGATCATCGTCAGGACAAACAAGAAGAAGACATACAGCTCATCTTCCAGTACCTAAAACAGCTTTTAAACCCTGCGGTAGAGCCCCGGGATCAAATAGGTTTTAAGCCCGGCAACAAGAAACAGTCTTGATGATATTACACTATCTTGGAGGCTGTGTATTGGGAAACAAAAACGTTCTTTAAAGTTGTGAAGGGAAGCTTGAAAAACACCTGAAAATGTTGTGCAGACGCCTACCGTTACGGGTTCCAGGGACAGGAGATGGATGATGAGATTAAGGATAGGAGAAACTCATACAACTATACATTTATGATGTATGACCCTAGGTTGGGTAGGTCACGAAAACCGATCTGTGGATTAATCTTTCGGCCAATCGGAGCAAGACCCCACAAAGGTTCACATTTCCCACTACACCCTAATATTCCTAACCTCCCTCGAAGTCATAATCCTTTTTATTTGTTCATCAAAAAGAAATGAAGTAGACTGGTGGGACGGAATCAGTGCGGAAGAGCGGACCGAAATAGAAGAGGGCCTTGCCCAGGCGGACAGGGGTGAGGTGGTCCCCTATAAGGAGGCCATGCAGAAGTATAAGAAATGGCTCTAGAAATCGTTTGGACCAGGCGTGCCCAAACAGGTTACGCCAGGGTTATCGAGTACTTGGAAACCCATTTTACAGAAAAGGAAATCCGGGACTTTGTCCGTCAGTCCCATGAATTTTTTGAGTTGCTCGGCAAGTATACCGAAATGTTGGCGGGCACGAAAAAGTAAAAACATGTCCACCACAGAGGGCCGATCAACAGGCACACCATTTTAACCTACCGTATCAGGCCGCGGAAGGGGCAAATAGAACTGATCAACATCTGTTCTTCCAGGCAGAGGACACTGAAACGGCAATAACTGTATAAATAATCCCTCAAGGATCAAAGGCTTCGAAACGAAGTCCGGGGGCGATTTCGAAAGATGGTAGGGGGGCGACAGACCGACTACCTAATTCAGACCACTTTCGGATGGAGCTGGTAATGGATATTTACCGATCCAATCACTTCTTCACTACATTCACATCCGTAAACCACAACACTTTTTCCCCCTCCTCATTTTTATGGTCCATGGCTATTTTGATCCCGTCGAACTCCTTTTCATTTTCCCAGGTCATTGCCCTTCCTTCCGGCCCGTCTCCTCGTCTAAACACCCACTCCTTAATCATATAGTCCTCATCGATGTAGAGGTCATAGGCATCGCCGGGGGTGTAGCCGTCCTCTTCATTGTAGCGGATGATCAGTTTGGTGGTGGGAATCCCTTGAATGGGGCTGGATTGATCCGCAACCTCCTCGTAGCTATACCCTGTATCCCAAACCAACTGGAAAGGGAAGATCAACCAATATTTATCATTGATGAACTTTTGGTCCAGGCTATTGTGAGCCTCTGTTTTTTCTGTCAGAATGTAAGTAGCAGTGGTATCAGGCCCTGCATAGGCAACCTCCCCTTTTTCCAGGTTCCATTTCCAGTTTCGGCTTAGAACCGTCACACTGTCCCGCCGTACGTTCCAAGTATAGGCCATTTCTCGTACATCTTCCATTTTTTCAATACCATATGCCTTAGCCACTTTGTGGGGAAGGCTGTCATTTAGGGATGAACCAGGTTGCTCGCAGCTCATGAAAAGTAGCAGCGGAAGTAGGATAATAAGGTTGTTCTTCTTCATTATAGGAGAGTGGTTTGGTAAAGGTTATTCACTAGTTTGATTGCGTTTTTTATGTGAGTGTCCGAAAGTGTAATGATTCCGCAGCACATCTTCACCGAAATCATTGCTGAGATCCCTCACCACTGTATGTACATGGTTGGCATTGTTTTGTACGTTGTCGTATTCGATAAGTAAGGAAGGACATTGTATGCGGTAATAATGGGGTTCACCGATGGCATTTTTTGTGCTCCCGGCCCATGCAAAATGTAAACTCTCGTATCCGTCTTGCTTTATCTTTTCCCACATATTATTCTCTATTTCCTTTGAGTAATTTGCTAGATAAACTCCCAGCAGCTCCAATAGTTTCCGCTGTTGATCAGGGCTAAGCTGGGTATAGGATATTCCCTTGGGGCTGAGCAAGGAGACCTTACGGTCATTTCCGGTGATGATGTCATACGGTGCCTTGTCATCATAAATGGCCAGTTCCAATTGACCTTTGTCCAAGGAATGAAGGAGTTCGAAACCTCCATTGGTCTCTTTTACCAATACCTGCATACCGGTATGTAAATCCACATGACCTGGGACAATTGCGGGGTTACTTCCCAAAAACGTGGGCGTGGAGGAAATGATTTTATTATTTGCAGAGGAAAAATTCAAGGAAACGTGATGTCCTTCCAGCCTCCATCCCCAAGGTTTGTCGCTTGATGGATCCCCGAATATTGAAAAATAATAGTTTTCAGGATCTCTGTACCTGTCGTTGGCCGGTCGGTCTTCCACAACCCGCAACACCTTTTCCAGCTCAAATATGGCCTCCGTTTTTTCTACACCAGGATCACCCATGGAAGCTTTTAATAAGCGAAGAGCCGCTTTACGCTGCTTTTCATTAAAATCATGAAAGTTGGCGCCTTTCCTATCTCTGGGAATAAAATGCCAATTGAAGCGCTCTGAATGATCGAAAGGAAAAGTAGCTTTTTCCTTAATTTCAGAAGACAGGGAATTTAGAAACTCCCCGGCCCGTTGGGATAAGTCCTGCCCTAGTAAGGGAAAGGCAAACAGGAGGCATATGCTCCATAAAATACAGTGTTGCTTCATGGCTATCTGGATTTTCGGGGTGTTAATTGCTTTTATTCCAATAGATCTTAAGGTTATTGGTTTCCCTACCTGCCGCAATGATGTCCGGCTTTCCATCCCCATCTAAATCTGCCACTTTCAAGTCCTCACAGGCCATGCCGTTTTCGTCTATCCATACTTTTTCCCAATTTCCATCACCTTGGGGACTATATAGCTGAACGCCAAGTTCGCCGGCATCATTGGGGTCCCTCCAGCCTACCACAATTTGATCAGTCCCCTGCTCCAATAGGTCCGCTGTGGCTAAACCATGTCCCTGCTTAAGTTGGTCGGAGAGCACCTGTCGCTCAAGTTCCCCTTTTGTAAAGTTTTCTCCCTTTGGCATATAGGTGGTCAGCAAGTTGCCGTGAATGGGCTCAATGCCGGTCAAAAATCTTTTCCCAATATTGTTCTTGCCAATTCGGAGTTCTCCAAAACCATGCCCTTCAACTAACCAAGCACCTTGAGGACGGGGCTTCCATTCTCCATTTTGGTAGGTGAGCACTTTTACCCCTTCTTTTCCACCTATGTAAACGGCTTCTCCATTTCCCTCTTCATAGACGTCCAGGTTATGGGTCATGTGCATGGATTGGTCTATAACCATGGTTTTCCAAGGTGTCTCGGGGTTATCTGGCATCTCATAGGCAATAATATTGACCCCATCGCCTTCTCCTCCCTTATTTCCCCTACCGTGCAAAGGAACCATGATAAGGTGATGTTTTTTTCCATCTCCAGTCTTTGCCCAGGCCATTCTATGTACCGTGGGTTCATGTGGCAAAGCAATGGGGGTCCAGAGTTGGGTGGGGTCTTCTGGTCTTTGTAGGTAATGCACGGATCCGGATTTTGCCATGTCGGATGTTTCACCGGGGTTCCATTGGGCACCTACTGCCACTTCCACTTTACCATCTCCCGTGATGTCCCGGGCAGCTATGCACACATTATCATATTCGGTAAGGTCTTTTACCATCACAAACCTTTTCCAGTCACCGTTTCTATACCAAACGAATTCCTTTTTATCCACCAAGAGTATATCGGGTTTCCCATCCCCATCCACATCACCGATGGCAAGTCCATACCCTATGGCTACTTGGTCATCTAGGACCTGTTCTTCGAAAATAGGGTTTTTTGGGGGATCATTTGAGGGTAAAAGAAAGAGAAGAATAAAAAACAAGAATGCATGCATAGTTTCAAGGTTTTTGGGTAGAGGATAAATATAAGCAATTTCGGGCATGGATGGAAATTACTTCAATAAATTGAAGTTTAGAGTTTTCTACAGGCTCTCAATGAGTTTTCGGAGGATGGTCGTCATACCTGGTTCAGCCATGGCAGCAGCTTGGAGAACTTCTGAAATGGTAATTTTCTTAATTTTTCCAGGCGCGCAAAGATCGGTTATCGCCGAAATGGCGAACACAGGAAGGTTCATATGTCTTGCAACGATTACCTCTGGAACCGTACTCATACCTACGGCATCTGCCCCAATTTTTCCTAGGTACTTGTATTCAGCCTTGGTTTCAAGGTTAGGACCCTGTAAGCCTGCATAAACTCCTACAGCCGTGTGGATGTTTTCATCCTTGGCGATGTCAAGGGCTTTCTGTATTAGGAGTTCGTCATAGGGTTCGCTCATGTCGGGAAATCGTGGCCCAAAATCTTCTAAGTTGGCTCCCCTTAAGGGATTTTCTGGGAAGAGGTCAATATGGTCATTGATAATCATACTTTGCCCCACTTTGAAATCGGGATGCAACCCCCCAGCCGCATTGGAAATAAAAAGATGGGAAATCCCCAATTTTTTCATAACCCGAACCGGAAAAGTGACCTCTTTCATATTGTAGCCTTCGTAATAATGAAACCGCCCTTTCATAGCCACGATCTTTTTATTTCCCAAGGTGCCAAAAACCAGGGTGCCTGCATGGGATTCTACTGTAGAAACCGGGAAAAAGGGAATGTCCCTATAATCTACTTCCATGGAAATGGAAATATTAGCCAAGAGGCCTCCCAAACCAGTGCCAAGAATAATTCCTACCTCGGGAGGGAAGGGGATGGCCGCTAAAAGGTGCTGATGGGCAAGGGATATCTTCTCTGAATACGTGTTGAGTTGTTCTTTATTCATTTGCTTATAATTGTCTTTCAGCGGTCACACCTGACTGCCGTCAGATAGGTAGGATTGTTTCTGGAGAATCTCGGATAATATGAAAATAATCCCTCGATTTGTTTCTAGTATCCTTCCCGTAATCATGTCAGAATTTTGAGTAATGACCATACACCTATAAATATGTTCTTTTTGCAGAAACTTAATTGGGGTTACCATTGTATTTATGAAGATATAAAAATCTGAAAACATCCTTCATGATCAAAATTATTATAGGTACAAACCGCATAAATGCCAACTCCGAAAAAATCGCCAATATTTACCAGGAAATATTAAAGTCCCTAGGTGAAACCTCCGAGATCATTAACCTGAATGAGTTGCCGGATGATTTTGTGTTCACCGCACTTTACGAATTCAACGGAAAGAATTTGGACTTCAATGTTATCCACGACCAAGTAAAGACAGGGAAGAAATTTGTGTTTATTGTGCCTGAGTACAATGGTTCCTTTCCTGGAATACTAAAATCCTTTATTGATGGAATGACCTACCCCAATAGCTTTAGGGCCAAAAAATGCGCTTTGGTAGGTCTTTCATCGGGGATAGGGGGTGGGGCTATTGCCATGAGTCACCTTACCGATATTTTTAATTATTTGGGAATGCATGTGCTTGCCTTCAAGCCAAGACTGGCAAAGATCGAGGAAAATATGTCAGAAGACCTGCTCACCAACAGGTTATACCTGGACTTACTGAAGGAACAAGCACAGCTTTTAATTGATTTTTAAGGGTTAGCCTTTCCTTCCCCCTCACTTAATCTGAGGAGGTCAGGCAGGGGATACATGTAATTTTTTTTTGGACACTACTCAGTCCACATTGTCATGGAGAAACCTGTTGTTGCTGATGATTTCGTTCTCGTCGTTCAGGTTAAACTTGGATAGGTTTCTCTCAGAACTGTGAGCTATATCCTGGAGCTTCACGTTCTTCCGCTGGTAGGCAGGGACTTCCAGCTTTTCCTTGAATTCCTCAGGGGTTTGATGGATGGATCGCTTTTGCCTTAATTTCTCAAAGCGTTCGTGTGCCCTTCGCATGGCCTTGGCCTTTATTTCTTCATAATAATCGCTTTGCCCATAGGTTGTTTTTTCTTCTTCTTTCCGTGGATTTTCTTCGGGCTTGTCAAAGAGGGTAAGTACCTTTCTAGGCTCTGGTTTTGGTTCAGGCTTTTCAAAGATAAACTCCTCCTCGGCCTCCTCCTGGGAGGAAGCTGGTACCTCTGGAATTGTTGGTTTTTCAGTTTCAGGAGTATCTTGAGAGATAGTATTGCTTTCCGGCTTTTTTGGAGGATGTACAGTAAAGGTAAAGGTTTGGCCTGCCTTTGCCTCTTCCTCGGGATCCACTTTAGAAGTTTTTCCGGACTCCAGGTCTATCACCTTTTTGGTATCCTCATTTTCCTTTTTGGAAATGATCTCATGTTTTTCGGTAATGGAATCTTCCTCAAATCCCGTTGCAATGACAGTCACCCTGATACCCTTTTTAAGATCTGGGTCAATGCCCTGACCAAAAATCACATCGGCCATGTCCCCGGATCGCTCCTGGATATATTCGGTAATTTCGCTGAGTTCGTCCATGGAGAGTTCCTCTTCCTCTCCCGACATGATGGACAGCAAAATTTTCTGAGCTCCTTTGATATCCACATTGTTGAGAAGGGGAGAGGAGATGGCATTTTCTGCCGCCTTGATGGCTCTTTCCTTTCCTTCTTCTGTGGCAGAGCCCATTACTGCTGCACCAGCATCCTTCATTACTGTTTTCACATCTTCAAAATCCACGTTCACTTCTTGGTGTACGGTAATGATTTCGGCGATGGATTTGGCTGCGGTAGTAAGGATGTTATCGGCCTTTCCGAAGGCTTGCCTTATGGGTAGATTTCCATATATGTCTCTCAATTTGTCATTGAGGATCACCAAGACAGTGTCACAGTTGGCCCTCAAGGTGTCTATTCCGTTCTGTGCAGCAAGCATTTTTTTGCGCCCTTCAAAGACAAAAGGTGCAGTGACAATACCCACGGTAAGGATATCCATGTCCTTGGCGATTTTGGCTATTACCGGAGCTGCACCAGTGCCGGTGCCGCCTCCCATCCCTGCGGTGATAAACACCATCCGGGTATTGTCGGCCAATAGGTCCCTGATTTCCTCCTTGCTTTCTAAGGCGGCATGTTTTCCTTTTTCAGGGTTGGCTCCTGCCCCCAGTCCTTCGGTAAGGGTAGTGCCTATTTGCAGCTTCAGTGGTACTGGGCTGCTTTTTAAAGCTTGGGCATCTGTGTTGACCACAACGAACTCCACGTCTTTGATGCCTTGGTTAAACATATGGTTCACGGCATTGGAACCACCTCCTCCCACACCGATCACTTTGATGATGGATTTGTGGTTTTTAGGGATGTCAAATTGATAATCTTTCATTTTTTCTGACTTTTATTTTCCTCGAATTGGTGAATGTATTTCAATTATTTTGGTGCTATGGAATGGATAGAACTATGGGGATCAGGATTAATAGTGGCCGCTGTCCCCTATATCATCTGTGATAAAATTCTTGAGTTTTCTGGTAATGCTATGGAAAATATCCTTACCAGAATGCTCGATTTTTGGCGATTTGCTTTTGCTGATGCCAGATTGTGACCTTTCCTTTGCACGGTACACATCCTCTCGGTCGTCCAAGGCCTTAAACCCAGCCAACACCAAGCCCACCGTGGTGGCGAACATTGGGCTCTTGATCTCATCCACCTTTGATTTGCCCAAATGCTCGTTCGGGTAACCAATCCTGGTGTCCAACCCTGTCATATATTCAAACAAGGGGCCCACTCCGTGGAGTAAGGATCCACCCCCGGTAAGGACGATCCCTCCGGCCAATTTCTGATAAATGTTGCTGGCAGCAATCTCGGATTGTACCAGTTCCACTATCTCCTCCATCCTTGCTTGAATGATGGATGCCAGGTTTTTTACCGAAATTTCTTTCGGAGGCCTGTTACGAAGTCCGGGAATGGAAACTATCTCATTGGGGTTTGCCTCCTCTGAAATGGCTTTACCAAACTTGGTTTTCAACAATTCAGCTTGATGTTGCATCACCATGCACCCTTCCTTGATGTCAGTGGTGATAATATTCCCACCGAAGGGTATTACCGCGGTGTGTCTGATGATGTTGTCATAAAAGATGGCCACATCCGTGGTGCCACCTCCTATATCTACCAAACAAACTCCTGCTTCCTTGTCCTCATCGCTAAGAACAGAGAGGGAACTGGCCAAGGGCTCAAGAATGAGGTCTGTGGAATGCAAGTTTGCCCGCTTCACGCAGCGGTTTATATTGTTGATAGCGGTGCTTTGGGCAGTAATGATATGAAAATCTGCTTCCAGCCTTGCGCCAGACATGCCAACCGGATCCTTAATGCCCTCTTCATAGTCCACCGTATAATCTTGAGGCATCACATGAATGATTTTGTTCCCGGGAGGCACCACAATATTTTCCATATCATTGGCCAACCTCCTCACATCTTCCACCGTGATCTCATCGTCCTTGGTGTTGCGGATGATGACTCCATGGTGAATGGAGCTCCTGATATGCTGGCCCGCAATTCCCACGATCACCTCCCCAATATCTACACTTGACATTTCCGAAGCGTCGTTTACCGCCTTCTGAATGGCATTTACTGTCTTGTCTATATTGGTAACGATGCCCCTGATTACTCCTTCAGACACCGCCTTGCCCATTCCTAGGACTTCCAGTTTTCCATACTCATTTTTGCGGCCTATAACCGCACAAATTTTCGTGGTGCCAATATCCAAGCCCACAATTAGTTTTTCGTTATCCATAGCTCTGACAATTATTCACAAATGATCTGATCCTTAAATTTTACATTTACCCTTTCATAGGCATTCCAGCCTTTCTGGGGCACAATATTTTGATAGTACAAATTGATTTTATTGAATTTTTCCTCAATTTGATCGGGTTTGCCGAATTCGATAAGTTGTTTGCCTACCTGCTGGTGCATCACAATGTTGCCGTCTCCCAAAATCTCCATACCACTGATTTGGGCATTCCAGAATTTGTGGTTTCGGATATAGGTGAGCAGTTCCAAGAGTTCCCTTTGGGGTTCTCCCAATTCCTCCTTTTCTAGCAATTTCTCTGCCCCTTTGCCCTCTAGCGTAATCACTCTGGAGGTGTAATTACTGCGGGTGGGAAGTATCTTTCCCTCTGTGCTGATATAAGCATCTGCCGCCAAAGACCTTACAACCCTTGCAATGGGGATGTGTTGGGAGGCTTTGACAATTATTTTTCCCTTTAAATCGGTGAATACATCCGCAGATTTCACATAAGGGTGGTTTAATATCTGTTTCTCGATTTCGTGAAGGCTCACACTGTTTAATGGATGACCAGGCTGAAGCTCTGGAAAGGCTTGTTGAATTTTTGCCAACAGGTCCTTTTCTTCCACAAAATAGACCTCACTTACCGCCTCCACATAAATTTCCAGGCCGGCAAAGGGCTTTTGCTCACTCTGGTGTTCGGTAAAACCTATATATACCAAAAACACCAATGCCAAAAGCACGAAAACAATAGATTTTTTGACTTTTCTTCTATTTTCCATTTTTCAACCAATTAGCAATAGGGTTCACCAATCTATCGATATCACCTGCTCCAATAGTGAGCAGTACCTCCGGTTCTGTTTCCTGTAGGTAGGGCAGAAGGGATTCCTTAGACCTCACACATTTTTTGTCACTGGAAATGCCCTCCAGCAGCATTTCTGCATTTACTCCAGGCAAGGGCAATTCCCTGGCGGGGTAAATTTCCAGCAATATCACTTCATCGGCCAAGGATAGGCTTTCGGAAAAGCCTTGGGCAAAATCCCTGGTTCGTGTGAATAAGTGAGGCTGAAATACAGCGGTAATTTTTTTGTCGGGATAAATGGCCCTAACCGAGTTCAGCAGTGCCTTGATTTCTTCGGGGTGATGAGCATAGTCATCGATAAAAACCCGGTTCTTTTCGTTATGTATCACCTCGAAGCGTCGTTTTACCCCTCGGTAACTTGCCAGTCCCTTTCTAATTGCTGCGTCTTCCACCCCAAAGGACAAGGCTACGGTAATGGCTGCAAGTGCGTTTTCTATATTATGGAATCCAGGTATAGGCAAAATAAGGGAAGTCAGGCTCTTCTCCGGATTGACATAGTCAAAGGTGAACCCCAAGATCCCGGGTTGGATGTTTTCTGCCCTAATGGCCTCCTCCTCCAGTCCATAGGCTGTGGTTTTTAAATTTGGAAAATGGGTAGCATCCAGCTTCTGCAAAGCTTTGCTCTGTATAAAAAGCTGTCCTGCTGAGTCCGTAAGTTGTATGAAACTTCTGAAGCCTTCCATAAGATGATCACCATCCCCGTAGATATCCAAATGATCAGGATCTGCACTGGTCACGATGCTGATATTGGGGTGAAGGGTAAGGAAACTTCGGTCAAACTCATCTGCCTCTACCACCACGATGGGGTTTTCTTCCCTTCCCTCATCATGTAAGATGAGGTTGCTCTGATAATTTTGGGTAAGTCCCCCAAGAAATGCGGCTATATTTTTTCCGGCATGTTTCAAGAGGTGGGCTACCATGGATGAGGTAGTGGTTTTTCCATGAGTACCAGCCACAGCTACCGTGTACATACCATCGGTAATCATTCCCAAAACTTCCGACCTTTTTTTGAGCAGGTACCCCTTTTCTAGCAAGTGATTTTTTTGTACTGCATCTTTGGGGATGGCCGGGGTCCAGACCACTAGCCTGTTTTCGGTACTTTTCAAAAATTCCTCAGGAATGGCAGAAACACTATCCTCATAATTGATTTGAATCCCTTCTTCACTTAGGGTTTCCGTAAGTGGGGAAGGGGTTTTGTCATAGCCGTACACGGGCACACCAATATGGTGAAACCAACGCGCGATGGCACTCATTCCGATCCCACCGATGCCAAGAAAATAGACGCTATGTAATTGTTTTAAATTCATGTCATCAGTTTTTCCATTACGTTCACAATGTCTTCCGCTGCTCCGGGCTTGGCCAATTTTCGTATGTTTTGACCCAACACCCTCATGGTTTGGGGATTTGAAAACAGTTCTTCCACTTCCTGCCCCACTTTTTCTATAGCCTCGTTGTCTTTTATCATCTTGGCAGCCCCTTTATCTACAAAGGCCAATGCATTTTTGGTCTGGTGGTCTTCGGCTACATTGGGAGAGGGTATAAAGATGGCGGGTTTTCCTACCAGGCTCAGCTCCGAAACCGAAAGTGCCCCAGCCCTGGATAGAATCAGGTCAGCAGAGGCATAGGCCAAATCCATTTCTTTGATAAACTCCTTCGGATGGATATGCTTTAACTGTGAGGTAGTGACAGCCTGCCTCATTTCATCCGCGTAATACTTGCCGGTTTGCCAAAGGACCTGATACCCTTTCGACTCGAAGAACACCATGTGCTGGAGAATGGCTTGGTTAATGGTTCTTGCGCCAAGGCTTCCTCCCAACACCAAGATCATTGGCCGGCTCAGGTCTAAACCGAAATGCTCTTTGGCATTTTGGCTTTTGCCGCTCAGGTCAATGATGTCGCTTCTTACTGGATTTCCCAGGTACTGGACTTTGTCTTTAGGAAAATACCTTTCCATGTCCGGATAAGCTACACAAATTGCATTTGCTTTTTTTGCCAGCAGTTTGTTGGTAAGCCCTGCATAGGAATTTTGTTCCTGGATAAGGGTGGGTATGCCTTTTTGTTGTGCGGCACGGAGCATGGGGCCGCTTGCATATCCACCAACCCCTAAAGCCAAGTCAGGCGCAAACTCATTGAGGATTTGTTTCGCCTTTCGAAGGCTCTTCCACACTTTGTAAGGAAAGGATAGGTTAGCCAGGGTCAACTTTCTTTGTAAACCCGCTATTGGCAAGCCTTTAATGTCAAACCCGGCTTCTGGTACTTTCTCCATTTCCATCTTCCCTTCGGCTCCCACAAAGAGAATGGCTGAATCAGGGTGCCTTTTTTCCCATGCCTTGGCAATGGCAACAGCAGGGTAAATGTGCCCCCCGGTACCTCCGCCACTGATGATGATGCGATATGTCCTTTTAGTTTGACTCATGCTACTTTTGCCATTCTTTTCATGGAATTCACTTCTGCCGCAAAACCATCTTCGTGGTCTCCCCGGCTGATGCTAAGAATAATCCCCAATGATATTCCTGTGAAAATCAAGGAGGTGCCACCCATACTTAGTAATGGCAGAGGAAGTCCCGTAATGGGGATAAGGCCCACCGCCACGGCCATATTCACCATGGCCTGTATCACCAGTGCAAAGCTGAGCCCCGCAGATAGGAGGCCTCCAAAGGGTCTGGTAGAAATGGCTACCACCCTCATCCCACGATATAGTAGTGCCAGATACAAGAAAAGTACCGTTGCACCACCAATTAGGCCATATTCCTCAATAATTATGGCATAAATAAAGTCCGAATAGGGGTGGGGGAGTACGTTTCTTTGCTCACTTTTGCCTGGTCCTTTACCCGTAATTCCTCCAGTGGCAATAGCAATATAACTGTGCTGGGCCTGATAGGGGATTTCTGTTTGTCCGGCGTTTAGAAACTTGTCTATCCTAGAATGGAATACTCCCCCTCTCTGACCAATCATTATAGAGGAGGCAAGACCCAAGGTACCTGCTAAAGCAACGGTCATAAGAAACTTCATGGGTACCCGTCCGATAAACATCAGTAGCAAGCAGGTGGACAACAACAACACAGCAGTAGACATGTTGGCTAACCCTATCAGCATGCAAATAATGCTGATCCACAGCATTATGGGCACAAAGGTGGTCATCAAATCCTGGATACTTCGTTGCCTTTTGGCAAGCATTCCTGCAACTGCCGAAATCAGGGCAAGCTTTGCCAGATCGGAAGGCTGAAATGCCTGGTTGATGATGGGGATGGTAAGCCAACGACTAGCTTCATTGATCTTGGAACCATAGATAAAAGTAAAGATGAGCAAGGGAATACTTACCCATAGGGCGAGTAAACTTAATTTGGCAAAATATTTATAGGGTACGTTATGTATCCCCCACATTACCACCAAACTAACCATTACCAACATCCCATGTTTGATCAGGTAGGCTTCAGTATTTCCCCCCATCATACGGTAGGCCAAAGATCCAGTGGCAGAATATACCACCACCACACTAATAAGAGACAAAAGGATTACGATGCCCCAAATGATTGGGTCTCCTTTTAGATTTTCCTCCAGCCAAATTTTCGTCTTGTTCATCCCTCAGTATTTTCAGTTAATGCCAATACAGCAGCCTTGAACTGCTCTCCACGATCTTCATAATTCTTAAATAAGTCAAAACTGGCACATGCAGGAGAAAGCAATACAATATCTCCCGGGTTGCTCTTGTTTTGTGCCCAAGCTACAGCTTGTACCACCTCAGTAGTTTCCAGGATTTCGGGGATTACTCCTGAAAAGGAATCCTTAAGCTTTTGGTTATTCTTACCCAGACAAATCAAGGTGTGTACCCTTCCCTGAACCATGGGCTTAATGGGTTCATAGTCATTGCCCTTATCCACTCCTCCGGCAATCCAGACCATAGGGGAGGAGTAAGCCTGAAGGGCAAAGGCAGTAGCATCCACGTTGGTGCCTTTACTGTCGTTGATATAGGAAACACCATCTACCTCCAGTACCAACTCCATTCTGTGGGCTGCGTTTTTAAAGGTTTTAAGTCCTTTTCTTATACCTTCCACCTCGGCTCCGGCCAACAAGGCCGCTTTGATGGCACAAAGGCTGTTGATGTAGTTATGGTCCCCTTTTAAGACAATTTCCTCAATGGGGAACTGTAAGGTGTGATTCCCAGCTTTTACGTTTAGTTTGTCGGAAGATAGGTAATCCGAAGATTCGGTTTGCTGCAGGGATACAGGGTGTACCTGCATGCTGCTTTCCATATTTTCCACTTGTTGTTGGACCAAGGGACTTCCCTGGAAGTAGATAAAATGGTCTTTTTGGTCCATTTGGTCCAGCAGTCTGAATTTAGTCCGTGCGTATTCTTTTATCTTGTAATTATACCTGTCCAAATGATCAGGCGTGATGTTCAGGATGATGGCGATTTTGGGCTTTATAGTGCGAAATCCCTCGATTTGGAAGCTGCTCACCTCTACCACCCACCAGTCGTGGTCTTCGTTTACCAATTGACCAGCCCAGCTCTTACCCACATTGCCTGCCAGTCCCACATCCAAACCTGCACTCTTCAATAAATGGTAAGTCAGTAAGGTGGTGGTGGTTTTTCCATTGGTGCCGGTAATGGCAATCATCTTTCCTTTACTGAAGGTAAAGCCAAACTCCAATTCATCCTCCACAGGAATTCCTCTTTTCAGTAAGGCTTGAACCAAGGGTAAGCCAAAAGGTATACCGGGGCTTTTGATTACCATGTGAGCGGCATATAGTTTCTCGGGGGAATGTCCTCCTTCCTCAAAGTCAATTCCGCTTTCCAGCAGCATTTCTCTGCGGGGTTGGCCTAATTCTGCGGCATCTGACACAAATACCTCAAATCCTTTTGCACGCGCCAAAAGCGCTGCTCCCACACCGCTTTCTCCCGCTCCCAATATGACTATCTTCTTCATGCTATCGGAGTTTTAAGGTGGCTAATGCAAGAATGGCAAACAAGATCCCCACAATCCAGAACCTGACGGTGATTTTAGCTTCCGGAATATTCTTTTTTTGGTAATGGTGATGCAATGGAGACATCAAAAAGATCCTTCGACCCTCGCCGTACTTCCTTTTGGTGTATTTAAAATAGCTCACCTGAAATATTACGGAAAGCAACTCTATTACAAAAACCCCACAGAGTAGGGGCAACAACAACTCTTTTCTTAGTGTTAGTGATAGGACCGCGATAACTCCTCCAATCATCAGGCTCCCTGTGTCCCCCATGAAAACCTGTGCAGGATAAGCGTTGTACCAAAGGAAACCCACGCAAGCTCCGACAAATGCCGCACAGAAAATCACCAATTCCCCGGAATTGGGGATAAACATCACATTCAGGTATTGGGAAAATATGGCATTGCCACTGATATAGGCATAGATGGCAATGGTGAGGCCAATAATGGCGGAAGTTCCAGCAGCCAAGCCATCTATACCGTCTGTGATATTGGCCCCATTGGATACCCCAGTCACGATAAAGATAACCAGTCCAATGAAAAGGATAGGGGTGAGAAAATCGCCGAAAAAGCCGAAAATGACATCATACCTTAATTCGTTGTTTTTCACAAATGGAATAGTGGTTTTCAGGGACTTGGCATCCCGGAAAGGGGTCGTTTCTATCACCCCCTCCTCCACAGACACGGGGGTTTGGAATTCCCTTACCACTACATCCTCATGAAAATAGAGGGTGGTACCCACGACTATTCCTATAACCACCTGCCCCACGATCTTGAATTTTCCTGCAAGACCTTCCTTGTTTTTGCGAAACACTTTGATGAAGTCATCTAAAAAGCCAATGCCACCCAACCACAGGGTGGTTGCAAGCAGAAGGATGATGTAAATATTGTAAACATCGGCAAAAAGGAAGGTAGGTATCACTATAGCGGCCATGATCATCAGCCCTCCCATAGTGGGAGTCCCTTTCTTTTCCAACTGCCCTTGTAGCCCTAGCTCCCTTACCGTTTCCCCGATTTGTTTTTTTCTGATCCAATTTATGATCGATTTTCCAAAAGTAATGGTAATGATTAGGGAAAATAATGCTGCCATTCCAGCCCTAAAGGAAATGTACCTGAATACTCCTGCACCTGGCAAATCAAAAACACGGTCTATGTATTCAAAAAGATGGTATAACATTAGGTAGAGTGTATAAGTTTAAGCATTTCAGTAACAATTTTCTTGTCATCGAAAGGGTGTTTTACCCCCTTGATTTCCTGGTAAGTCTCATGTCCCTTACCTGCGATAAGTAGGATGTCCCCTTTCTTGGCCATTGCGCAGGCGGCCTTGATGGCTTCCTTCCGGTCTGCTATGGTCAAAGTCCTTCTCAGTTCCACAGGATTAATTCCGGCTTCCATGTCCTTGAGGATGTCCAAGGGGTCTTCGTTTCTGGGATTGTCAGAGGTTAAGATGGCCTTATTACTGTATTTAGCCGCTATTTTTGCCATAATTGGCCGTTTTCCTTTGTCCCTGTTGCCACCACAACCCACTAGTGTGATCAACTGCTCTCCACCAGATCTGAGTTTTTGTATGGTCTTCAGCACGTTTTCAAGGGCATCTGGTGTATGGGCATAGTCCACTATGGCCGTAATCCCTTGATAAACCACCTGTTCAAACCTTCCTTGAGCCCCAGGCTGCTGGGAAAGCTGCATCAGTACTTCCTCCTCGTCTTCCCCCATTAATAGGGCAGTTCCCAGCACCCCAAGCAGGTTATAGGCATTGAATTCTCCAATCATCCTGAACCACACGGACTGCTTTTGGATCTCAAGTTCCAGTCCCTGCAGCGTGTTGCTCAATATTTTTCCTTTGAAGTCTGCCGGGTATCTAAGAGCATAGGTGTGCTTTTCTGCCTTTGTGTTCTGGAGCATAATCTTTCCCCTCTTGTCATCTGCATTTACCAAAGCAAAAGAGCCGGAAGGCAGCTCATCGAAGAGTTTCTTTTTGGCACTAATATAATTGTCAAAGGTCTCATGGTAGTCCAAATGGTCATGGCTAATGTTGGTGAATACAGCCCCGGTAAACTTTAGACCGGCAGTTCGCTCTTGCACAATGGCATGCGAACTTGCTTCCATAAAGCAGTGCGTGCACCCTGCTTTCACCATACGGTCCAGGAGCGTATTTAAAGCTATTGCATCAGGGGTAGTATGTGTGGCAGGAAGTACCTCATCACCGATTTTGTTCTCTACGGTGGAGAGCATTCCTGACAGGTAACCCAATTGACCAAACAACTGGTGCAGTAGAGTAACCATTGTAGTTTTGCCATTTGTCCCAGTCACCGCCACCAAGGATAGCTTTTCTGAAGGATGGTCAAAATAATTGGCCGCCATCACTCCCAGGGCTTTGGGGGTATGAGTCACTTTCACATAGGTGACCCCTTCTTTTAGTTTGTCCGGCAAGGTTTGGCAGACAATACTGCTTGCCCCTCTATCCAGAGCTGTCTCAATATAATCATGTCCATCTACCTGAGTACCCGGCACCGCCACAAAGCAGTCCCCGGGCTGGCATTCCCTACTGTCAAAGACAATTTCACGCACAGATGTCTCCATATCTCCTTTTGTGGAGACCAGGGAAACCTTATACAATATGTCTTTGAGCATTTTCATATGTTTATAATTTCTTTTTAGCGGTCATATAGCCTGCCCCTGCCTGCCCCGAACTCGCTTCGGGGAACTCGTTTCGGGGGAATCTCGCAACGATAATCATCCCTCCGTGTGTCCCTTGCGTCATGCATGACTGCCGTCCAGGCAGGCTCGATTTCATCAGCCTAATTCAATTTTGATCACTTGGTCTTTATAAATGGGCACTCCAGCGGAGATGGATTGGCTCTTCACCCTTCCTTTGCCACGAAACTGTACCCTGAGACCCTTATTTTCCAATATATATAAGGCGTCTTTCAAGGTCATTCCCTTAACATCGGGGATTTTGGGGGCATCGGTTTCATTGGATACCCATAATATGGATTTATTTGACAAGCTGGACTTCACCCATTTTTCATGACCCTGGTAATGGTTAGAAACCCCAAATTGGTTACAGATCATCTGTAGTTCATCGGTAAGCCCCGCTTGGATAAATGGGAAGTCATTGGCGTATTTTTCTTTAGGATCGGCCTTATTTTGGTTTAGGCTCAAATCCTGTGCATGGATTTTATCGGCTATTTCCTTGAAAACAGGTGCAGAAATATCCCCGCCATAGGCATGGAAACCCTTGGGACTATCGATAACTACTATGGCGCTGTATTTTGGGTTTTCAGCAGGGAAGTAGCCCACAAAGGAGGTGTAGTACAACTGAGAATATTTACCGTTGATCAATTTTTGTGCGGTACCTGTTTTTCCAGCAATTCGGTAATTTTGGTTTTTCACGTTTTTTGCGGTGCCGTTTTCGACCACACCCTCCAGTAGCTCCCTAAGTTGTGCTATGGTTTTGGCTGATGCCACTTGCTTTTGGATCACTTCCGTACTGAAGCTTTCTTTAACCTGATTGCCCATTTTGATGGTTTGAACCAGCATAGGTTTTACCATTTTACCATTGTTGGCAATAGCATTGTAAAGGGTAAGTGTCTGTAATGGAGTTACTTTAAGTTCATAACCTATGGACATCCAGGGGAGGGTGGTGCCATACCAGTTTTTGCTTCCCGCCTTCTTGAAATAGGGAACCGCCTCTCCCTTCAATTGAAAGCCCAATGGCTGATCCAGCCCAGCCTTAGAGACATAGTGCAGGAATTTGGAGGGATTTACCGCAAAATGTTCGTTTACCAGTTTGGACACCCCTACGTTAGAGGATTTTTCAAACACTTCCCTGACGGAAATTTTGCCGTAACCTCCAATTTTCACATCCCGCATGGTGCGGTCATAGAATTTATAAGTCCCATTCCCTGTGTCTATCTCTTCCTCAAGGGTGATTTTTCCTTCTTCAAGCAGGGCCATCATGGAAAGCAGTTTGAAGGTGGAACCCGGTTCAGTAAGTCCCTGCTCTCCTACGGCATAGTTGTAATATTCCCCATAGCCACTCCCGTTTTTATTTTTTTCCAAATTTGCCAGTGCCTTTACATGTCCAGTGGCAACCTCCATAACCACCACACAACCAAAGTTCGCATCCTTGTTCATGAGCTGTCTGAGCAGTGCTGATTCTGCCACATCTTGCAGGTTCACATCCAAGGTGGTCACAATATCGAAACCATCCGTGGGTTTGATGTCTTCCGTGTCATGAATGGGCTTCCAGGCCCCTCCGGCAATTTTCTGAAAAAGTGCCTCCCCGTTTTTGCCTTCCAAGTGATCGTTGAAGCTATATTCCACACCCACTCCATACTGGTCTTCGTTGAGAAAGCCTACGGTACGGCCTGCAAGATTACGGAAGGGGCGGTATCTTCTGTCCACTTTTTCAAAAATCACCCCGCCGCCAAATCTACCATCCCTAAAAATGGGCCAGGTTTCCATTTCCAGTTTCTCCTGGTAGCCAATATGTTTTCTGTTTAGGATAAGGTATTTTTTTCCGGTAGCCCTACCGTCCTTTATCATGCGTTCGTATGCGGTGGATGATTTGTCCTTATAGAAGCTGGATAGCTTTCTGGAAAGGGAATCAATACCCGCCTGGAACCTGTCATCCCTGGCAATGGAGGGGTCCATGACGACTCTGTAAAATGGTAGACTGGTGGCTAACAGGCTTCCATCAGCACTATAGATGTTTCCCCTAGTGGCTTTCACAGGCCGGGTTTGTAAATGAATATTCTCAGACATCTGCCTCCACTTTTCCCCCTCAGCAAATTGCACCTGTGTGATACGATAAAATATCCCTCCGGCAAAGAGGGCAATCAGCAAAAATGCCAACCTTACCCGCAGCAATATGGATCTTTTGATGTTCACTTCTTTTTCGTGATTTTAAAAGGTGGTTCATCGATTTCTTTGATGCCCATGGGCTGGATTCTCTTCGCCACTTCGGATTGTTTGCTGGCAAACATGTATTCTGCCTCTAGGGTGGTGACATCCGCTCTCAGGTCTTCTACCTCTTCTTGAAGCAGGTTGATTTTTCTAATGGTGCTTTCCGTTTTGTGATTGCTCCAAATATACACTAGGGCAAGGAGTGCCGCATATAAAAATGGGGGGACCAGCCGTACGGGTATCCCTTCCCCAAACAGCCCACTCATGGCCAATTTCCTTTCCAAAAATGCGAAAGGATTAAATCTGCCTCTTTTGCCTGGCTTGGTTTGCTCCAGCTTTCTTTTAAAAGTATTTGTTGCCATTTTCTAACGTTTTTCTGCTATTCTCAACTTGGCACTTCTGGCCCTTTTGTTTTGGGCCACTTCTGTAGGTTCTGCTACTATAGCTTTTCTACTAATCGGTTGCAAAGGCCTTATCAGATTTCCATAAAAGTCCTTTTCAACCTCTCCATGAAACTTTCCCTTGTTGATGAAGTTTTTGACCAACCTATCTTCAAGGGAATGGTAACTCATTACCACCAGGCGCCCCCCTTTTTTGAGGAGGGAGCAACTTTGTTCCAGCATTTCTGTCAAGGCTCCCAGCTCATCATTGACTACTATCCGTAGTGCTTGAAACGCCTGAGCAAAATATTTATGGGATTTTCCTCTCGGGGCATATCTTTCCAGTAGGCCCACAAAATCCTCTGTTCTCAATATAGGGGAAAGCTCCCTGCTCCTTACTACCGCGTTTGCCAGGCTTTTGGCGTTTTTTATTTCCCCATATTGCCCAAAAATGCGGTGCAATTCGCCTTCTTCGGCCGAATTCAACAGTTTTGCTGCGGTAAGGGGATCGGCTTGGTTCATTCGCATGTCCAGGTCACCTTCAAACCTGGTAGAAAACCCACGGCTGGGTTCATCGATTTGGTGAGAAGATATACCGAGGTCTGCCAGAATACCATCTACCTCTGTGATGCCATAAAGCCTTAGGTATTTTTTCAAATCCCTGAAATTGGCCTGTACAAAGGTGAACCTTTCGTCTTCCGGTGCATTTGCCATAGCGTCCTCGTCTTGATCAAAACCAAACAAGTGCCCGGAATCCAGCTTCTTCAGGATCTCCCTGGAATGTCCACCTCCTCCAAATGTGAGGTCCACGTACGTTCCCCCGGGCTTTATGGAAAGCCCCTCTATGCAAGCCTGTAGCATCACAGGAATATGGTACGTACGATCATTCACCTTTTGACAAATATTTTTTGTTCCACTCAGCGTAGTTCTGCTCCAATTTTTCGTCGTGCTCTATCAGTAGGTCTGGATTCCATATTTCTATGCGGTTCCCAACTCCCACTATTGTGGCCTCTTTGTCCAACTGGGCATATTTGATTAAGGACTTTGGGATTAGTATCCTTCCCGCATTGTCCATCTCTATCACCACTTCTCTGCGGAAGTAGGCCCTTTGAAAACTTCTGGCCTCCTCATCGGTATCATCCAAATTGGCCAGCTTATGGTATTCCTTTTTTACTTCAAGGATTGTTCGCAGCACCAGGCATGGTTCCAGCCCCCTCCTAAGGAAAAGTTCGTTGCTGGGGGATTCCGGCAGAGCTGCTTTTAGTTTGGCAGGCAAAACCAGTCGCCCCTTGGCGTCAAGTTTACACTCGTATTCACTAGTGAAAATAGCCATACCTGTTTTAAAAATCCTTTACCATGCAAAAGTAATAAAAGGCAAAACATAATTTACCACTTTGTCCCACTTTTTACCACTTTTGCTTAAAAGTATTCAATAGTTTGAAAAAACACAAGTTTTTCAATAAAAATTATAGTACCTGCTACATATAGTAATAAACTATCTTTCAATAGTTTGCCACTAAAAAGCCGTGTTTTGACAATTAGTAACCGATTTTGTTAGAGCTTTGATAAAATATAGGGATGAATAGATGCTATAAGGAAAAGTGGGAGATTTTCCCATAAAAATCACAGGATTGATCGGCAGTGGGAAGAAATGGGGGAAAAAGGTTATTTTTTCCGTTCTATAGTGTACCTCACCAGGTCCTCAAGAGAGCTTTTGTATGCTGATTCAGGGAAATCCACCAACAAGGCCAGTGCTTCCTGGAAATATTGGTTCATCACCCCTTCCGAATAGGCTAGTCCCCCTGCTTTCTTAACAAATGAGATGACCTCATTTACAGATTTTTTATCCTCGTTCTTGTTTCGTACTAAATAAATGATCCTTTTTTTGTCTACCCAAGAGGCATTATTGAGGGCATAAATCAGGGGTAGGGTCATCTTCTTTTCCTTGATATCTATTCCAACGGGTTTTCCCACCACATCCTGGCCATAATCAAACAGATCGTCTTTAATTTGAAAGGCCATACCCACCTTCTCCCCAAACAATCTCATTTTTTCAATGGTATCTGGATTTGCTCCGGAAGTGGCAGCCCCTACCGCACAGCAGGAAGCAATAAGGCTAGCTGTTTTTTGCCTAATAATGGTAAAGTAAACCTCCTCGGTGATGTCCAGGTTCCTGGATTTTGAGATTTGAAGGAGTTCCCCTTCACTCATTTCCCTAACGGCAGTGGAAACGATCCTCAACAGCTCGAAATCCCCATTGTCCACACTCAGAAGTAAGCCTCTGGAAAGTAAATAATCCCCCACCAAAACTGCTATTTTGTTTTTCCAAAGCGCATTGATGGAAAAAAAACCACGTCTGTAGTTGGCATCATCCACCACATCATCATGTACTAAAGTCGCGGTATGCAAAAGTTCGATCAATGCAGCTCCCCGGTAGGTGGCTTCTGAAATCTGTCCAGAAACACCTGAGGTAAGAAATACGAACATGGGTCGCATTTGCTTTCCCTTTCTCCTTACTATATAATGGGTAATGTGATCCAGAAGCTTAACCTTGCTTTTCATAAAAGTGCGGAACTTCTTTTCGAAGTCCTCCATCTCTGTGGCTATTGGTCCTTGTATTTGCTTCAGATCTTGCTTCATTGGGGATTTTATGCTGCAATTATACGATGAATCCAATCATTGACAAAACCACAATCCCTAATATTGTGTTCAGCACCCTAATGCCATACATTTTTATTTATCTTTGTAGTTCTAAACCATAAACCATTGACTGACGACTACATTAAGCACCAATATGCCCCGATTTTGCCCCGAAAGGATGAGTGGCCAGTGGTGAAGCTGAGTAAAGACCGAAAGGCTTTTATCCAACAAGTAGTGCAAGAAAGTGTTGACAGGATTTTGCAGATTACTGGTAACCAGTCCCATGCTTTAAAGGAGGAACTGGAAACTACCCTTTACCGGGAAAGAATGAGGATAAAGCAAAACCCCTGGCTGGTGGATCCGGACGATGAGAGGGAATTCTGGTCTAAAGTAAAGGCCTCATTGTTGGCTATTAATGCAGAAAACCATTTTGGGGAATCGGAAAGAAAAGCGGCTTTTATACAACTTCTTACTTCCATCGTGACCCGATATGTGGAGGAGATCGCTGGTAATTTTAAGCACAGCCACTATAAAATGACCCGGCGAATAGCCACCTATGGATTCAGCAGGCTGCTGAATACAGCAAGGGTAAAGGGATTCAAATCATTTTTCAGCAACCAATTTACCCTTCAGGACAAGATTCAAATCATCGGTGAAACCGACCAATTAAGGGACCTGGCATCAAAGGGGACCATCATCATGGTTCCTACCCATTTTAGTAACCTAGACAGTATATTGATAGGCTGGACCATCAGCACGCTGGGTTTACCTCCTTTTATATATGGGGCAGGCCTCAATCTGTTCAATATCCAAATCTTCGCTTACTTTATGAATGCACTAGGTGCCTATAAGGTGGATAGAAGAAAGAAAAACCTCATATATATTGAATCCCTCAAAACCTACTCTAAGGAGGCCATTCAGTTTGGTTGCCATAGCCTGTTTTTCCCTGGAGGAACCAGGTCTAGAAGCGGTATGATAGAAGCAAAGCTAAAGCTCGGTTTACTGAGTACTGCCATGGAAGCTCAGCGGAACCACTACAAGAATGGTGTCAGTGGGGTGGAGGGCAAGGTATTCATCGTGCCTGTCACTATCAATTACCATTTTGTGCTAGAAGCGCCAAGCTTGATACAGGAACACCTTAATATTACAGGACAAGAACGCTATTATAAAGAAATGGATGAGTTTTCCAATTCTTACAAAATCTCAAAATTTCTGGTCAAGTTTTTCACCAAAGGATCGGATATTTCCGTGTCCATAGGCAAAGCCATGGACATCATGGGAAACTATGTGGATAGGGAAGGCAACAGCCGGGACCAACATGGGCGTGTAATAGATTGCAAGGATTACTTTATGTCCAAAGGAAAAGTAACGGTGGACCACCAAAGGGAAGAAGAATATACCAAAGCCTTGGG
Source organism: Pleomorphovibrio marinus (assembly GCF_003347495.1). Lineage (GTDB taxonomy): Bacteria > Bacteroidota > Bacteroidia > Cytophagales > Cyclobacteriaceae > Pleomorphovibrio > Pleomorphovibrio marinus. The sequence continues at coordinate 201,866 of NZ_QCXY01000003.1, read as the reverse complement.
AGAACGCATCGTTGAAGAATTCCACAAGATCAACCGGGTGTTCAGCAGCCACTTGGTGGCTTACACGGCATTCCGGATGATCCAAAAGGCCAATAAAAAACTGGATCTTTTTAATTTACTCAAAATACCAGAAGAAGATATTTCTCTTAATTACGAGTCCTTTAAGGATAAGTGCCAGGAAGTGTTGGATAGGTTAAAGGAATTGAGCAAGGAAGGAAAGGTACATATAGCTCCTCACCTCAAACAGGATATAGAAAGCATCATCTCGCATGGTTTGGATAACGTGGGTATGTACCATGCCAAGCGACCCCTGATCCGCAATGGAAAAGGGGAGATCGTGACCCATGACACAAGCCTGTTGTTTTTTTATCATAATCGACTGGAAGGATATGGATTGGAAAGGTTATTCTAGGGACGGAACTGTTGGGGTTATTGGCATTGGGAGCTTTGGGGCGGCCGTGGCGAATTTGCTGGCAGAAAAAAACCCAGTGATTGTGTATGCCAGGGATCCGGAGGTAGTGGATGAAATCAACGAAACCCACATGGCCAGGGGTAGAAAGCTTGACATTAGGATACTAGCTACCAATGACCCTGAGATGATTTGTGAAAAGTGTCAAATCCTTTTTCCCATGATTTCTTCGAATGGATTTAAGGAGGTAATGGCCCTGTTTTCCCCATTTTTGCACCCCTACCATTTTTTGATTCATGGTACCAAGGGACTAGTCCTCAACCTCCCCGAAGGAAAAGATTTGACTAATGTAAGTAAAATTACCAGGGAAAACATCTGTACCATGAGTGAGTTGATCCATAACGAAACGGTAGTTCGCAGGGTAGGCTGTCTGGCTGGACCTAACCTGGCAAAAGAGCTTGCCCAGCGACAGCCTGCTGCCACTGTAGTGGCCAGCAGGTTTAATGAGGTAATTATGGAGGGACAGCGGCTATTGAGGTCGGACAATTTCCAGGTTTACGGCAACTCGGATATTATAGGTGTGGAACTTTGTGGGGTTCTGAAAAACATTATTGCAATTGCTGCTGGTGCACTCTCCGGAATGGGGCTTGGTGAAAACGCCAAGGGTTTATTGGTTTCCAGGGGTATGGTAGAACTGATCTATTTGGGCAATGCCTTAGGGGGAAGTACCAAATCCTTTGTAGGCTTGGCGGGGGTGGGTGATCTAGTCACTACCTGCAACTCCACTCTTTCCAGAAACTATACCGTTGGATATCGCTTGGCAAAAGGGGAGAACTTGAAAGAAATCGTTAGAGATATGGAGGAAGTTGCCGAGGGAATCAATACGGTAAGACTTGTTCGCAAATTTCTGGAAAGTACCGAATTAAGGGCACCTATTACCGAAAATTTGTACAAGGTTTTGTTTGAAGATTTTAAAGTGGAGCATGCCCTTCAATTTTTGATGAAGTACCCTTTTAACGTGGACATTGATTTTTTATAAGGCCTATTTTCAGGTACAGTTTTTGGGCTTTTAGTTTAAAAAGCTATGATTAAGGAGGGAAGCAATGTCAAGTGGAAATGGGGAGAGGGATATGCCCGTGGCAAGGTTCTGGAGACATTTAATGGGAAGGTGTCCAAAACCATAAAGGGGAAAAGCATAACAAGAAATGGTGAGCCCAAAAACAAGGCGCTATGGATAGAACAGGATGATGGGGACAAAGTGCTAAAGCTGGAGCAGGAGGTGGAAAAGGCTTAAATTAGCGGGTATATATATCAGATTTTATCCCATCGTAAAAACAGCAGCGATTGTTGTACAGGACTCTTTTTAGCATGGGTATGATGAGCATCCAAGGCTTTTTTGGCTATTGCACCTAACCTGGACTTGAAATCCGGGTAGGCACCTAGCAATGTGTTTATAAATTCCTTTTCCGAGGCACCAAAATTGCCGATTTTTTTCAGCAAATGACGAAAAGCCCGTGATTTAGATTCAAGGAGGTTGATTTCCCCTTGTTCAAAATAGGCTAAAAGTTGAACGATGAAAGCCGTATATATCACTGGGGCAAGGTTCATACTTGCTTTTTGATAGGTTAGTCCTCCTAAATATTTGTTGGCTTTTTTCATATCCTTTCTTAGGAAATGGGCAATTCCAACCGAAAGGGTAAGGAGTTTTTCATATTCCCAGGCAAATGAAGGTATAGGTTTTTCCAATTGGGTCATGGCTTTCTCCAGGAGTATGCCAAGTTCCTCCATTTCGGATAAGGTGATACACCGCTGCAAACCGAAATGTAGTAAGGCATAATTTGCCAGTCCCTGAACCTGACCTTTACGTTGGGTATAGTCATAAAGCTTTTCCTCATAGGCCCTCATTGCCCCAAAATCCCCCGCATGAGAAAGGTTCTGTAAAACACCACAAATATGGGTGATGTAATGAAGGGAAGCTTGCAAATTCACTGAATGGTGCTGATCAAAATGTTCATTGAGTTTGCTTGCAACCCTTAGACTAGTGGCTGTATTTCCTGATGTAAGAAAGTATTCTACCTGAAACATCAGGTGTAATTTTTCTGCCTCCAGGCTTTGATAACGCGGGGTGCTAAAAACCATTTTTTCGTGCATGGCCAAGTCCTCAATGGCAGCTTCAGGGTTTACTCCTTTTTTGCTATTTAAGGAAGTCCTACGCATATGAAGCAATTCATATTGCAATTCATGTTGGCTTTGGGTGTGCAGGTAATTAAGTGTCTGTTGTATATCATTGTAAAGTGCTAAAAGTTCTTTTTCCTCTAATGTATAAAATCTTGTTGTAGTTGTGAGCATCAGTTTCAACCGCAACGAAATCAAAAGCCAGCCATATAATTCATGCTTTTCCCCCAGTGCTATGGCCTTAGCCACCATCTGAAGACTAGCATCGTAAATTCCACGCTCATATAGTAACCTTACTTGCTGTAGATAAAATATGATCCTGGACTCCGGATTGCTGGATTTTTCCATTCCTCCAATCAAATACATCAATTGATCATACAAATGATTTATGCCCATCGACAAGGAACTATCCGGAAATTTTTCTTTAAAAGCCCTTTTAAGTTTGGCAAGGTCATCCGGGTGATGGGAAATGAATCGGTAAATCCAGACATATATGCCTTTAGAATGAAGAGCAAGGTTCCTGTTGATATTTCGTCTCTCGGCCTTTGAAAGGCCTTTGACCAGGGCAGCAATAGTGTGAAATGTTGCCATCTTTATAAGGTTTTATAAACATAATAAAAAAATATTTAAGTGTCTAATTTTCAATTTTTTATGATCATATTTTTTAATTTAAGATCATAAATTTGATCTAAAATTGTTTCCTATCCTATCAAAACTTAGGTTAACTTTCTCAAAATAGGTTTCTAACTATCATTGATCATGGGTAAAATTCTAATAATTGGAAGTACCAACACCGATATGGTGATCGTGGCTGATCACTTTCCCGCACCCGGAGAGACCATAATTGGGGGCACGTTTTTGATGAACCCCGGTGGAAAAGGAGCTAATCAGGCAGTAGCTGCTGCGCGACTCGGGGGTGAGGTGGCTTTCATCTCCAAGGTAGGGCAAGACGTTTTTGGCCAGCAGGCCATTCAAAACCTTAAAAATGAAGGCATAGATACCACGGGTGTGGCAATTGACCCAGAAGAGCCCTCCGGGGTCGCTCAAATTACGGTAGACAAGTCTGCGGAAAACTGCATCGTAGTAGCTCCGGGTGCCAACATGGCCTTGAGCCGGGAGGATCTGGAAAAAAGGATGGGCTTGATAGAATCTGCCGAAATAGTGCTGGCACAATTGGAAGTCCCCTTATCAACCATTTCTTTTGCATTAGCCAGGGCCTATGAAATGGGAAAAAAAACCATACTAAACCCCGCTCCTGCTGTTCCTCTCCCTGATGATCTTTATAAATCCCTATACATGATCACTCCCAATCAATCAGAAGCCGAGATCCTCACAGGAATTAAGGTAACTGATGAGAAGTCTTCAAAAATGGCTGCAGAATGGTTCTTAAGGAAGGGGGTGAAGGTGGTAATCATTACGCTTGGTGCAGACGGGGCCTTTCTTTATGATGGGAATGAGGAAATCCAACTTCCTGCACCCAAGGTAAAGGCAGTGGACACTACTGCTGCGGGAGATACGTTTAACGGTGCCTTAGCAGTGGCAATTGCAAAAAAATGGTCACTCAAGGATGCCCTGGCTTTTGCCAATAAGGCTGCTGCTCAAACGGTCACAAAAATGGGCGCCCAATCTTCCATTCCTTTTTGGAGGGAGTTATAGGAAGGATGGGGTAGGTGCGTATAGCCAATTTATGCCCTGTTTTCCTTTTCATCTGTTTATAATTTCTTTTCAGCGGTCAGATAGCCTGCCCCTGCCTGCCCCGAACTTGATTCGGGGAACTCGTTTCGGGGGAATCTCGCAGTCTATAATCATCCCAGTGTGTGACGTGCTCGTCATGCCTGACTGCCGTCCAGGCAGGCTCGATTTTATCGAAAAAGCAAGTACCTATCAACGTTGAGAAATTTCAATTAGAATAAATAATGTTATGGTAGCATTCAATTTCATCTTTGGTCTTAGCAGATATTATGTACACATAGTTATTGTGTTGTTGCTAATTAGTTCTGTCCTTCCCACTTTAGGGCAATCTATTGAACCTTCATCCCCATCTAAAAAAACAACAGTAAGCATTGATGGGGAAAAATTTTTGATCAATGGTACGCCTACTTATGAGGGGCGGGTTTGGAAAACCTCTTATGGAGAAGAGTATCCGATAGAAGGATTATTGATGAATTCCCGGATGGTTCAGGGTGTCTTTGATGATTTGAATCCACTTACCCGGGCACAATGGGCTTATCCAGATACGGAAAAATGGGACCCTGACCGGAATACAGATGAGTTTGTTCAGGCCATGGCCTCCTGGAGGGCAAATGGGCTGTTAGGGTTCACCTTGAATCTACAAGGGGGGTGCCCTTATGGGTATTGCAGCGGTTTCCCATGGGACAATTCAGCATTTAACCCTGATGGTTCACTCAGGGATCCATTTATGCAAAGGGCAGCACGAATCCTGGATAGGGCTGATGAATTGGGAATGGTGGTAATATTGGGGTTGTTTTATTTTGGTGAGGACGGCACGTTACAGGACGAAAAAGCTGTAAAAAAGGCCGTGGCCGATGCCACCCGTTGGGTCCTCCTACGTGGATATACCCATGTGTTGATCGAAATCAACAATGAGTGTACAGGAGGAGCATACGACCACGCCATTTTAAAATGCGATCGTGTACATGAGCTTATTGCATTGGCCAAAGGGATTGAGGTAGATGGCCGATCCTTATATGTATCTACCTCCCTTGCGGGGGGGTGGGTCCCTACAGACAATATTGTGGAGGTTTCTGATTTTGTGCTCATCCATGGTAACGGTGTACAAGAGCCAGATAGAATTGTAGAGATATCAGAGGAAATTCGGAAAAAGGAGGTCTATACTCCCAAGCCGTTAGTCAATAACGAGGATGATATTCCTTGGAGAAACCCAGATCAGGGATGGGATGAATCGGGGAATAATTTTGTGGCTAGCGTTAAATCCTATACAGGTTGGGGCTTTTTTGATTTCCGCAGACCAGAGGAAAATTATGAATTCAACCAAGGATATCAAGGGGTACCGGTAAATTGGCAAATTTCCTCTGATCGTAAAAGAGACTTTTTTGAGCTACTGGCTAAAATCACGGGACATGTGGGGACACCAGCCATTGACTTGATTTTTTCGGAAAAAATAGGGGAAAGTATAGAGGTGAAAATAGATGGAGGCCCTGAATCCATAGAAGTAAGTAAATTTGAATGGATTGTTAACCATCAAACCTTCTCTACACTTACAGAAGTGCCTGCCTCTCTAAAATTGGATGAAAAGCTTCTTGAATCAGACCATTGGATCAATGCAAGGCTGACCTATAATTGGGAAGGAAAAGAAATCGTCGTGGAATCCCCCTACTACCACAACCCATGGTGGCCTTATGGGGGGTGGAGGAAATCTAAGTAAAGAAAATTTTTCAGCTTCCTGGGCTAAAAATTTGGCTCACAGGTCCATTCATACGATGAGGCTTGCCCAATGAAACAAGGTAGTACCCAAAAAAATAATTCAAATATGAAAACACTAACAAAAGAATCCTTAAAAATGATCAAATCCCAACTACTTGCTGGGGTGGCAATACTCCTTTTGGTGGCTTGCCAAACAGAAAAAAAAGTAGAAAGCCAAGTGGAGCAAAGCCAAAAAGTAAGGCTCATTTACGACACAGACGCCAATAATGAGTTGGATGATCAGTTTGCGCTGATGTATCTGTTGGTAAACGGTGGTGTATTTGACCTTGAAGGGGTGACGGTAAATGCCACCCGGAATGGTGGTAACATCGATGAACACTATGAGGAAGCAAAGCGTATTTTGCAACTTGGGCAGCGCCACGGGAAAATCCCCTTGTTGAAAGGAGCAGACGGAAACTTTGAAACCATTCGCGAAAAAGTTGGAACAGCTGATTTTGACGGTAAAGATGGGGTGGATTTTATCATTGATCATGCCAACAGGAATCATGAAGAGGAGTTAATTCTGCTTGCAGTAGGAAAATTGACCAACGTTGCACTGGCCTTGGAAAAGGACCCTGGAATTTCTGAAAAAATGCGGGTGGTTTGGTTGGGATCCAATTACCCTAAACCTGGTGAGTACAATCAGGATAATGACACTGTCTCCATGAATTATGTATTAAACACCAAAGTGCCCTTTGAGATGGTGACGGTAAGGTATGGAGAGCCTAGTGGTACCGACGCGGTGAGGGTCACTCAAGAAGATATCAACACTACCATGCCAGGAAAAGGACCTAAGATAGAGGATCCGATAGTTGGCCGCCATGGTGGGGAATTCCACACTTTTGGAGATTATGCGGTAAATCTTTTCGAACACATAGATTATCACGGTGACCCACCCTCAAGGGCCTTATTCGACATGGTGGCGGCAGCCATCCTAAAAAATCCCGATTGGGGTGAGAGCCGCTCCATTTCCGCACCTATACTTATTGATAATCAATGGGTGGAAAGACCGGAAAACTCCAGGAAAATCCTTTTGTGGGAAAATTTCGACCGTGACGCTGTGATTGAAGATTTCTATCAAAGCCTTGAACATTACGAATTGGTGACAACCAAATAGCTTAAAAAGGTACTTCTCTCTTTTTGATTGTTTTATTGGAGATGGGGATGACCCTTAGGACAGATAATAAATCTTCTTTTAGGGTCATCCCCAACTCTCCTTAAATACCTTGGGCGTTTTTCCGTATTCTTGTTTGAAAGATCGGATAAAATTAGGTGGGATTGTTAAAGCCTGAGAGGTAGCAAACTTCCTGGATTTGGTACTTCCCCATTTGAAGGTGTTTTTTGGCCAGGGTAAGTCTTTCCTGTAATATATAAACCATGGGGGTAATGCCTAGTTCCTGCTTGACCATCCTGCAAAAATGCGCCTTGCTCATGCAGGCCTTTTCACTTATTTGCTCCAAGTTGAAGGTTTCGCGGATATTTTCTTTGATGTAACTTAACAGGTGGGTTATTCCATTATTGTTAGCCAATCGCTGATAAGATTTTTCCAGCATGATGCATGATCTTTTCCCCTTTTAACATAGTGGTCAGTACCAAGTCCCCAAAACTTAAATTCACCGCAGAGGCCCTCTGGTGAGTCTCAAAAATGTTCAGTTCACAATCTTGCAGCGTGTAAGTGGTCCGGTTTTCTACGAGAGTCCTAAGGTCACGCTCATCCCTCCAAGGCACTCCTGCTACAAATGATTGCATAGGTAATTTGGCATGGAAGAAAACAAATAGGTGTTGCAAAAGTTTGTTTTTTCTACCAATGAAGAATGCATTTTGAGCTACTGATGCACAGATGGGGGATTACTGATCAGTATGGTGATGGCCCCTATTTTTTTTTGCAGCTGGACAACCTTTTGTTTTACCTTTCCTTCATTTATTCGCATATTTAGACCATCCATTCGCTCCTCCGCAACCCAACGGTTTGCGTAACCATGGCTAAACTCATCTGTTGCCTTAGCAATCATTGATTAAATTATGATATTTAAATTGCCTAAACCAAAGAAACCTACTATTATGGAGTTGACACATTTTTTCCATTGCCCCTATTGCCTTTCAGAAATATCCATGCTTTTGGACCCAAGTGTGCAGCATCAGGAATATATCGAAGACTGTGAGGTTTGCTGCAACCCTATTGAAATCGTTTATACCCTAGAAAATGGAGAACTTATATCCTTTTCTGCTTTGTCCATAGAGCAGTAAAATTTTATGTGGGTAGGTAAGGTGTATTTTCAAAGAATAGGCTATTTTAGAGCCAAAATAATTGTTTTTATATGGTCAAGATTTTTACCCATTCGCTCATTATTATCCTTATCACTGGTTCCATAAGCCTTGCCCAAGTGGAGGAAGAGATTAAGGTCGCCGCGCAGATTTATGCATATGCACTTAAGCATCATGATCAGGATGTTCTCTTGGATTTTACCTATCCCGCCTTGGTGGAAAAAGCTGGAGGTAGGCCTGCAATGAAACGGATACTTCAGGGTATTCAGCAAACCCAGCTTGAAAAGGGTCAGGTCTTTCAGGGGCTGGAATTAAGGTTCCCAATAAACCATGTAAAGGTAAAGGAAGAAATTCATGCCCTTGTTCCCGTAGTCATCAAAAGTAAGGTTCCGGGGGGCATACTCATTTCTGAGACAACACTCATTGCCGTGGCTACTGACCAAAGAAGTAATTGGTACTTTATCGAAACCACTTCCCTGGATGAGCGAAACGTGCAGAAGGTGGTGCCTACCTGGGACAATAGCCTAATGCTACCTCCCAAAAAGGCCCCTATTTTTAAGGAAGACAAGTTTGAAACCAGATAGTGGGGGCTACTCCCGCCCCTGATGCCAAAAGAAGATGTGACTAGGCTTTACACTTCAGATTTTTCTTTTAAATTTGAATATTGAAATTCAAACCGTCACGAAACCACGCTAAGTTGTTTCAGGTATTCCTGTTTTTAGAGGTGGATCTGGATCGGAATGAATTTAAAGCTTACTTTTGATGTTATAATAGTAGGCTTAATTAATAAGGTTTCTTTTTGTGGTGGATTTCTAAATTACCCTAGGGAAATACACCTGATTAAGTATCATCACTTCTAAAATTGGTTATGAATAATTCAGAAAATATAAATTACGAGTTGGAAAAAAATGCGGAGGTCATTTCCCAATTAAATGAATTTGTAGGCAACACCGTTGATACTGTGCTTTTGGATCCGGATGATTGTTGGCAACCAACTGACTTTTTACCAGATATGGCTCAACCTGACGCTTTGGATCAGGTGAAATTGCTTAGGGAAAGAGCAGAGGGTATTCCAGATACCATAATTACCTCCCTTATTGGGAACATGATCACTGAAGAGGCTCTTCCCAGTTATCAGACTTACTTCAATATGCTGGAGGGGGTCAATGAGGATAAAAACCTTACCAGTCCCAATGGGTGGGTAAGGTGGACCAGAGCATGGACTGCGGAAGAAAACAGACATGGAGATCTTCTCAACAAGTATCTTTATCTTTCCGGTCGTGCGGATATGCGCCAAGTGGAGCAAACCATACATAGATTAATTTATAATGGGTTTGATCCAAGATCAGAAAGCGATCCCTATCAGGCTATTATCTATACCTCTTTTCAGGAAAGGGCTACTAAAATTTCCCACGTGAATACAGGGAAGTTGGCTGACAAAGCTGGCGATACTGTTTTGGGTAGGATCTGCAAACAAATTGCTGGTGATGAAGCTAGGCATGAGAAAGCCTACAAATCTTTTATGCAGAGAGTTTTTGAAATTGACCCTGAGGGTGCTATGCTGGCCTTCGAGAAAATGATGCGCAAGCAGATCGTTATGCCTGCTGTTTTGATGGGCAAAGGCGGTCCGAACCCAACCATTTTTGACCAGTTTTCTGCAATTACCCAAAAGGTGGGCATTTATACTGGATGGGATTATGCAAGAATTATAGACCATCTGGTAAAACTTTGGAAAGTGGAAACGGTAACCGGCCTAAATGGTGTGGCTGCCAAGGCCCAAGATTATCTTGCAGGGCTTTCCCAAAGGTATATGAGGCTTGCGGATAGGATGAAGACTCCCGACGAAATAAGTCTTGCTTGGTTGAAGTAATTAAAGGGATTGAGCAAAAAAATAAGGCCAAAAAATGAGAGTCTTGGCCTTATAGCTTTCGCTGTAAAATAAAAGTCGAAAAAGTTGCTTAATCACCCATAACAAAGGTATTCAATGTGAGAATAAGAAAAAATACCCCGATCGGGGTATTTTTTTACCATTTTGTTTAATATTTTTCTTTTTTTGGTTAAACAGAATGCTCTTTTTCGTCACTTTTCCAAATTTTACAAGTGGCAATTCTTAACTGAAAGTAGCTATATTTTTCGCCAAAATGCTCTTTGAGGGGTTTTAGGAATGTATTCTGGTTTATTTCTTGCTGCTTGATGATCTCATCAATGCTTCCCTGATCTATGAAGGAAGTCCTGGAAATCAGACCTGCTTCTACCAGCTTTATGATATGGGATTCTATGGTGGTTGAGGCAAGTTTCCGTTTCTCTGCGATTTGCTCCAAGCTCAGGCCCTCTTTCAAAAGCCGTAAGGTTTCCGTAGCGGTCCCGAGGCCTTTACTTCGCACTTTTCCAAAATGGTCTTGGGTTCTGGACCTTCCTGACCCCTCCGAAGAACCGCGGATACTGGTGACAGGAATGTCGTTTTCCTCAACATATTGATGGATCACCTTAAGGAAGTCCTCTCCGTAGTTTTCAGCTTTTGTTTGGCCCACACCGTTTACCGCTAGTAAGGAGGTCTTGTCCAAGGGGTAATACCTAGCCATCTCCGTCAAAGTGGCATCAGAGAATACCAGGTAGGGGGGAAGGTTCAGTTTTCTCGAAAGGCTAAACCTTAAGTTTTTTAACCTTTCAAAGAGATTAGCGTCATACCCTTCGGATTTTTTGGCGCCTAGGTCCACCTTTTGCATGGAGAGAAAAATCTTATCTTTCTGTTTTAGTTTTTGCCAAGCCAATTCCGTGAGTGCATAAGTGGGATACTCCGTGTCCCTAGGTTCAATATAACCTTCTACCAATAATTGATTGCCGAGGGTTTTCCAAAAAGATTCAGGCTGATCTTTTCCTATTCCATACACAGATAATTCTTTGTCCCTGTCGGCTATTTTTGCCGCATTGGAGCCTCTGAGGATCAAAATCACGTAACCCAATCCGTACCTTTCCTGTAGTCTTGCAATTGCAGACAGCATCATTTGTGAATAGACGGTCATATCGGCCTTATGGCCTTTGTCAAGGCAGATATCACAGTTTCCACAATCCTCTATGGTTTTTTCGTCGAAGTAGTTTAACAGAAACCTTCTCCTACACTGTTGGGTTTGACAAAATCTCACCATAGTGGCCAATTTTGTCTTCATGGTTTTGATGTAAGCGGGATTATCGGATTTTTCTATCATCCTAGAAAGGGTGATATTGTCCCCAAAACTGAAGAAAAGTACGGCCTCACTAGCCAGCCCATCCCTACCTGCCCTTCCTGTTTCCTGATAATAGGATTCGATGTTTTGGGGCATATTCATATGTACCACGAAACGAACGTTGGATTTGTCTATTCCCATTCCAAAGGCGATAGTGGCTACAATAATGTTTACTTCATCCTTAATAAATGCTTCTTGGTGCTTCTGCCTTGTGACCCGTTCGAGGCCAGCATGATAGGGCAAGGCTCGAAACCCCTCATTTTGCAACACCTTAGCTGTTTCTTCCACATTCATTCTGGACAAGCAGTAAATGATTCCCGTCTCCTTCCTTCTTTGGCCCAAAAATTCCAATAGTTGATGGATACCGTCACTTCTCTGAACCACCTTGTAGCTGATGTTGGGTCTGTCGAAGGAGGAAATAAACCATTTTGGTTCATGAAGCCTTAGTTTGTTGGCAATATCCTTTCTGGTTAGTTGATCCGCGGTGGCAGTCAGGGCCAAAAAAGGCACCTTTTGTAACTCGTCTCTCAGCTTTCCTATATTCAGGTATTCTGGCCTAAAATCATGCCCCCATTGAGATACACAGTGCGCTTCATCTATTGCAACAAGAGAGATTTGGGATTTTTTCAACAAGTCCAAGGTTTGGTTGCTTTCTGAAAACAGCCTTTCAGGGGCTAGGTAAAGAAGCTTAATATCCCCCGATAGCACCCTATCAGATATGGCTCTTTGTTCATAGAGAGCCTGTGTGGAATTGAGGAATGCTGCCGAAATCCCGATGTTGTTAAGGCCATCCACTTGGTCTTTCATCAAAGCTATCAAAGGTGATATTACCAAAGTTACCCCCGATTGGAGCATTGCTGGTACTTGATAACATACCGATTTACCGGCACCTGTTGGCATCAAGGCTATGGTATCCTTGCCATCTAAAACATTGGCAATAACGGCTTCTTGGTTTCCCCGGAAGGAGCTGAATCCGTAAAAATCCTTCAGGACGTCTATTGGCTTCATAAAAGTATTTGGTGGGTTAATCCAAATATAAATTTTTGACGGGAAATTTTAAAATAAAACTGGAGGCTTATTTCTAAAGGATCAATTTTAAAACCTGACTTCTGCCCCTCCAATTCACCCGTACGATTAAATAAGATTGGGAAAGACCGGAAATTGCCGATTTAAGGGAGTCGTTTATGGCAGGAAGGGAATTCCTTTGGATGGAAAGCACTTTTTTTCCTTCACTGGTAGTCAGTTCAACCCCAATTGGTTCTCCTTCTGTGTAGTTTTTGGCATCCATAAGAATTAGATTGGCAGAGCTGTTTACTGAGGGGTTTGGTGCTAGCGCCCAGGTATCTGTTTTCATTATTCCTTGTGAAACGGGGATTCTTTGGATTTCGCTTTCTATCCAATCTTCGGAATCTTTAGGGAGAGCCTTGACTCTATAATAAAGCATACTGGTATTAAATGGCAATCTTGTATCCGTATAGGTGCCTGAAATTATGTTATTTGTTTCAGGAAACCTTTTAGAAAAAATAACTTCCATTTCATCGAAATGGGTATTTTGACTTCTCTCCAAGATTATTTCAGCCTCATCCTGAATGTTGTCTATTGTCCATTCAATTTTCACGTGATTTGATTCTGATAGGTATTGCAGGTCTACCTCCAAAATTTCCATGGAAAGTATGGTGCATCCATTTTCCACCACTGTCCCGTTGTCTTTTATCACAACCTCTTTTCCTATTATGGAGCCACAAATGAAAAGCTGTGCGTTTTCTTCTACGGTTACCTTTGCATTACCATCTATTCTGAGGTTTCCTCCAAATTCAATATTACTTTCACCTCCAAAACTAAAGCCGGAACTACCAGCAACAGTAACGTCGTCATCTATAACGATTGGGGCATTTCCATATCCATTAAAGGACTGGTTATTTCCTCCTCGAAGATCTAGTTTATTGGCCTTAAAGCTCCCATAGACATCTATTTTGGTGCTGTTTCCATTATAACGGATTTCATCATACGAAATAAAATTGCCTTTTTCAGCTACCTCTAGTGTACTAAATCCGTTCAGGTCCAGTTCGCTTACAATAACCCTTCCCGATCCATCTCCATTTATTTTTAAAACTGTTCTGGGGTTTTGGTTAGTCGATTGCTCTAAGTTCACAATGCCTTTAATTTCTACTTGTCCGTGATTTTCCGTGATAATTTCAATTGTGTTTCCAGAGGTTATGTCTAGGTTATCTGAAAAGGTTAAAGTAGCACCATCTCTAACCTCAATGGAAGTGAAGCTGCCACCAAGAGTGACAGATTGGTCTAATGTGAGGTCGTCATTTATGATGACATTCACGGGGCAACCGCTCGGGTTAAATGCTGGAAAATCCCCATTTGGTGTACACCCAGATGGAGAGTTTTCCAAATTAATTTGCCAACAACTGGGATTATACCAATCCCCATCACATCCCTGCTGTTCCTTTGCAAATATATATTCTTGCGCAAACAAATGAGGATAAGTGAAAGTAAGTCCAGTGACTATCAGCAAAAAAAGAAATCTAGGGAACATCTGAGCGAATATATTTTGCATCAATATAAATGTAATACAAATATAAAAAAATGAAATTCATATAAAAACTATTTTTCTCTCTTTGTTTTTCACATTGGGAGGATGGTCTGCTAAGACCCTTTTTATAGTAAAAGTTTATCTTTGAATATAGAAAATATAGATCTTGGCTAGTATGGGATACAATAAATTTCCCTGATTAATGATATAAAATTTTTTCCCTAATCCACTAGATTAATTTTTCAATACCTTGATATGGCTTATCTCCTCCCCTGAAACCAATTCGATGACGCATATGCCTTTTGGTGCTTTCTTCATTTCTTCTTTTAAATGAAGTTCCAAGACACTTAAGTCACTGGAAGTTAATTTTTCGGAATTAGGGATATTGATTATCCTAGCCGAGAAAGTCACATTGTTGGTTTCACCCTTACTTAATCTTTCAAGGTGTAGTTGAGTGCCATTTGTAGGGTTTGGATAAACGGTCCATTGGTTTTTTGCAGTTTTTTCCTTAGGAATTGATACCCTAATTACTGGACTGTATTGAGATTGGCCATTGAAATCCACCTGCTTTATTCGATAGAAAACCTGTGATCCACCGTATTTGGCTACTTGGTTCAGACTTTCATTGAAGCTGTAATATAGGGTTTCTGATGACCAGCCTGCTGCCAATTTCTCCCCAACCTCTTCAAATTTGTCTACTCCGCTAGGAGATCTTTCTATGATGAAGTGACTGTTTTCACGTTCACTAGTGGTGGTCCAAGTCAGTTGGATGATATTCTGTTGCTTGTCCACACTTGACTCAAATTTTTCCCAGGCAACAGGAAGTGTAAAACAACCTTGTCCAAAGTAGGTGTTTTGACTAGTCCTGATATGGTGGCTATCGGCTTGGGTTGAGTTTTGATAATCGCATATGTTTACAGAGGAATTATTTCCCATATTTACTTCGGCTCCATTTGAGGCAGATAGGAAACCGCCCACAAATATCTCTGCGAAGTTGGAGGTGTTGATTTTTCCATTTGAAAAGGTCACGTTTCCTGTAATCACACTTTCTGTATTGTTTCTCATTTCAAATAGTCCACCACCATCTAACTCCAAGTCCCCCTGTATAAGTACGGTGCTATTATTCGACATTTTCACACTTGCTCCGTTTGGGATTCGAACATCATCCCCAAAATTGACAGAGGAAGTATGTGTTAAATTGATTTCCCCGCTTTGCCCTACGTCGGTTTTTCCTTGGACTTTAAGGTTAGCTCCATTGCTCAAGTTGAATTTACCATTTGTCACACCAAGATCTCCCAATACTTCTATGCTAGAATTACCGCCGTTGCCATTTATGGTTCCTCCAGACGTAAACTGCAGCTCTTTCGTAACGAATTTACCATCCACGTTCAGCGTGCTTCTGTCTCTTAGCTGAGTGGAGTTCAGAACCACAAGTTCTCCTCCGTCCTGCACGGTTATAGTAGGCCTGTTGTCCCCAATAACCAAGTCTTTAACCACCATTTTAGCACCACTCGGGATAACAATATTTACGCCCCTATTAAGGGTAAGAGTTCCATTTATTTGGAGATATGCACCATTTTCCATTTTAAAAACTGGAATGGAACCTCCGCCCTCCACGGTAATATTTCCTGTAAAGGTTAGGTTTCCGCCATTTTTGATTTCCACCTCATTGAATGCGCCATTGCCAAAATTGTTAGCGTTGCCGTTAAAGGTCACTTCGTGCAGAATAGTGGCTTTCACCCCACAGCCCCAATCCTTGGATATAGGAGGAAAACCTGTGCTGGGATTTGGGTTGCAACTGGATGGAACACTCCATGTGCTTGGGTCTTGCCAATCTCCATTCTTTGTGCTTGCAAAAGTTTGTGCATGTGCAACATCTATTTGGGATAAAAAAATACTGCAAATAAACAATATAATTATAGCACTGAATGGAGTAGGTTTCGCTGTTTTGATGATCCGGTGTGTCATAGCAAATATGGATAAAAATCTTTATTTGCTTCAAAATTACGTAATCACATCCGAACCAATTTTTTTAATCGTTCAAAATGCATTAAATAGGTGTCAAAATACAAATAATAAGGGTTTAAAAATTTATACCTAAATAAAAAGTTGTTCACAGTTAAAAAAACGCATAAAAAAACCCAAGCGAATGACTTGGGTTTTTGATTGTCTTGTCTTTTTTATCCGTTCATACTGATGAGAAACTCTGAGTTGTCTCTAGTGCCCCGCATTCGTTGCAGCAAAAATTCCATAGCTTCCTGGGAGGTCATGTCGGACATTAGTTTTCGAAGGATCCAAATCCTCTGCATTTCTTCTTTGTCCATCAGCAGGTCTTCTCTTCTGGTGCCAGATCCTGGTACATCGATGGAAGGGTAGATTCTCCTGTTGGAGAGTTTTCTGTCCAAGGAAAGCTCCATGTTGCCTGTTCCCTTGAATTCTTCGAAGATTACTTCGTCCATTTTAGAACCGGTTTCTACTAGTGCCGTAGCGATTATGGTAAGAGATCCTCCGTGTTCCACATTTCTTGCTGCTCCAAAGAAACGCTTTGGTTTATGAAGCGCATTTGCATCCACACCACCGGAAAGGATTTTTCCCGAAGAAGGTACTACCGTATTGTGGGCTCTGGCTAGCCTGGTAATGGAATCCAGTAATATCACCACATCATGTCCACACTCTACCATTCTTTTGGCTTTTTCAAGTACCAGTGAGGCCACTTTTACATGCCTTTCGGCTTGCTCGTCAAAGGTGGAGGAGATCACTTCTGCTTTTACGGACCTGGCCATGTCGGTCACCTCCTCTGGTCTTTCGTCAATAAGAAGGATCATCAGGTGTACTTCCGGGTGATTTTCGGCGATGGCGTTTGCGATTTTTTGCAGCAGTACTGTTTTGCCAGTTTTTGGTTGGGCAACTATCATTCCCCTTTGCCCCTTGCCGATGGGGGCAAATAAATCCACTATCCTCGTGGAATAATTGTCGGGTTTGGTGGTGAGTTTCAGTCTTTCCTCAGGGAACAATGGAGTAAGGTATTCAAAAGGAATCCTGTCCCTGATTTCATCAGTGGTTTTTCCGTTTACGGTAATCACCTTTAAAAGTGCAAAATATTTTTCCCCCTCTTTTGGAGGTCTTATTTGTCCTTTGATATTATCTCCGGTTTTTAACCCGAAAAGTTTAATCTGTGAAGGGGACACGTAGATATCATCTGGGGAAGCAAGGTAGTTGTAATCCAGGGATCTCAAAAAACCGTAACCATCTGACATGATCTCCAACACCCCTACATTTTCTATAATGCCATCAAAGTCCTTAATAGTGACAGCTACTTTCTTTTTGGACATGTATGGCTGTGCATCAGGGGAGGGATTGCCGGATGCTGAGGAGGGCTCTTCAGAGTCCTTGAGGTTTTTCCTTTTAGGTAAGTCAGCTTCCTGTTCCTGAGGGAGATTGGGTTTGGTGTCCTCAATTTCGACCACTGCCCTTCTCCTTGGCCTGAAACTCCTGGTTCTGTTTTCTTCTTCGTTTTTGTCTTTCTTTAGATCTTGTTTCTGGCTTTCAGGGCGATTAGGTTTTGGTTTGGTATCCTTCGCATCCTTCTCCCGCGAATCTTCTTTTTTTTCCGTTGAAGTAGCCTTGTTACTTGCCTCAGTTTGTTTTTCAGTAGGAGACCTTTCTGTCTTGGGTTTGCTTGCAGGCTTTTTTTCCTCTATGTCCTTTTTATTCTCAGTCAGCTCCGGCTCTTTTTTTTCTTTGGGGATTTCCGTAACATTTTGACGTTTGAACTTTGATTTCTCAGCATCCTCCGTGTTTTTTTGTTTCTTAGAGTCCTCAGAATCAGGGGATCCTTCTGGAGCTGGTCCAGATTCAGGTTCTTGGACCTCAGATTTAGTTGGTTTTTTCTTTGGAAGAGATTTCTCTGGGGTGATGGCTTGCTGGTCCAGAATGGCATAGACAAGCTCATCCTTTTTCAAGGACTTGAAATTTTTTACGCCCAACTCCTCGGCTATTTCTTTAAGTTCAGACAACAGCCTAACTCTTAATTCTTCTATGTTGTACATAAAAAGCTAAATGAAGATAATTTCGAATGATTATTTGATGAAATCAGTAGTGTAACTCTTGATTGGATAAAAAGGTATTTGCTGACACTAAAATCTCCAGGGATGGGATTTAGATGGCTAAGACGTTACAATATTACAGTAACATTCTCATAAACGCAAACTTTTGCCTAATTGTTATGGATGAAAGTGAATTTTCTTAACTGCATTTGAACAAAGGCAAAACCAAACCTTGATAAAGGGATAGATCTCTTCCTGATGTTTGCCGTGACAAATTATAGGGAGAAGTGATGCAGGCCACGGGAACTATTCCTTATCTTTGCACTCCACTTTAAAAACCATACCGTTGAAATGCTCCAAGTAAATTTTATTAGGGAAAATTTTGATACTGCTCTGGAAGGTCTGGAAAAGCGAAACATCCAAGAACCTGAAAAAACCCTAAAGGAGGTACTCCAAATTGACGATGAAAGGAAAAATATCCAACTAGAAAGGGATGGGTTGCAGGCGGAATCAAATGCAATTTCCAAAGAAATCGGGATGCTGATGAAGTCAGGGCAAAAAGAAAAAGCCGAACTTATCAAAGAAAGAACCGCAGCCATAAAGGCTCAAGTAAAGGACTTAGAGGATAATTACAATAAGGCAGAGCTGGCTCTTACCCAACTTTTGTACGCTATTCCTAATATTCCCCATTTCACGGTTCCCTCCGGAAGATCCGCTGAGGATAACGAAATCATGGAAGAGGTAGGGAAGTTGCCGAGTTTGAGTGAAGGTCAGGGTTTGCCTCATTGGGAGTTGATCAAAAAATACGACATCATCGATTTTGAATTAGGTGCCAAAATTGCGGGGGCGGGGTTTCCTGTTTATAAGGGAAAAGGTGCTAGGCTGCAACGCGCCCTCGTTAATTACTTTTTGGACCAGGCATTGGAGATGGGGTACCAGGAGGTACAGCCCCCTGTCTTGGTCAACGAAGCCAGTGGGTATGGCACAGGGCAATTGCCTGACAAAGAAGGTCAAATGTATGAGTGTAAAGGGGAAAATCTCTATCTGATCCCTACCGCAGAGGTTCCTATCACTAATATGTACCGGGATGAAATCCTTCAGGCGCGAGAACTCCCAATCAAAAACGTGGGGTATACTCCCTGCTTCCGTAGGGAGGCCGGAAACTGGGGAGCACATGTGAGGGGCCTAAACAGGCTTCATCAGTTCGATAAAGTAGAAATCGTACAGATCACCCATCCAGACCATTCTTATGACACATTGGAAGAAATGAAAAATTATGTCAAGGGGCTTTTGGATAAACTGGAATTGCCATATAGGGTTCTGAAATTATGCGGTGGAGACATGGGGTTCACCTCGGCACTTACCTACGATTTGGAAGTATATGCTGCGGGTCAGGCAAGGTGGCTTGAAGTTAGTTCCGTGAGTAATTTTGAGACCTACCAGGCAAACCGACTGAAATTGAGGTTTAAGGGTGAGGATAAAAAGACAGTGCTGGCCCATACCTTAAACGGAAGTGCCCTTGCCCTACCAAGGATTGTGGCAGCAATTTTAGAAAACAGACAGGAAAGTAAAGGAATCCGAATGCCCGAGGTGCTGGTACCTTATCTGGGGTTCGAATGGATAGATTAACCCACTGAACCCATGTGGAAGGAAGTGCTACTACTGATTCGTAAGGAAGCCCTATTGGAGTGGAGGCAAAAATATGCACTTAACGGTATACTGCTTTATGTAGTCAGTGCGGTCTTCATCACCTACCTAAGTTTTGGGATGGGACAAGGCAGTTTAGCCGTCACTACTTGGAATGCCCTTTTTTGGATCATACTTCTGTTTTCTGCAATTAATGCAGTGGCCAAAAGTTTCATTCAGGAGCATCAGGGAAGGCTTCTCTACTATTATATGATAGCTTCCCCGGAGGCCATCATTTTATCGAAGGTGGTGTACAACACTTTTCTCACCTTGTTTCTTTCTTTGCTGGGCTTTTTGGTTTTCGGTATCATTATGGGTAACCCTGTGCAGGATATTTGGCTTTTTTTGCTAAACCTCTTGTTGGGAGCAATTGGTTTTTCAGCCTGTCTTACCATGGTCTCTTCTATTGCCAGTAAGGCAGGGAATAATGGAACCCTTATGGCCATCCTAAGCTTCCCTATCTTGATTCCCATACTATTAATGGCCATAAGAATATCAAAAAACAGCATTGACGGACTTGACTTGAGTGTCAGTTTGGACAAATTGATTACCTTGTTGGCCATAGACGCTATTGTAGTTGCCGTTGGCTTTATACTTTTTCCTTACCTCTGGAAAAGTTAATGGAACGAGGTTCCTACTCGAAAAGTTGCAGGCTATTACACTCCTCCTTAATGGGCCTGAAATAAAAGCGATAAATGCGAAGAAATCGTGATTTATGCCGTACTTTTGCATGCTGATTACCAATTCCTACAATTATGAGAGCTTATTGGTGGAAAATCCTGGCCATACTCCTTTTGGCCTATACCTTGGTGGCTGGTCTATTGATGGATGTGCCAAGGCTTCCTATACTTAACGAAACAATCCGAGCCCTTTACTTCCACGTCACTATGTGGTTTGGGATGATCATTCTACTGATTATAGCCGTGATATATGCGGTCAAATTTCTTAAATCAGGGGACCTTAAGCAGGATGATATTTCTGTGGAATGTACAAATGGCGCTATCCTCTTTGGGGTGTTGGGAATTGTGACGGGTTCATTATGGGCCAGGTTTACTTGGGGGGGATTCTGGACAAATGACCCAAAACTTAATGGGGCTGCAATAGGGCTCCTTATGTATTTCGCTTATCTGGTTCTTAGAAATTCCATACCGGATATTTACCAGCGTGCCAGGATCAGTGCAGTTTACAGCATTTTTGCTTTTGCGGTTTTTATTCCTTTAATATTTATACTTCCCAGGCTTACAGACAGCCTGCATCCGGGTAGCGGGGGAAACCCCGGTTTCAATGCCTATGATTTGGATAGTAATTTAAGGAAGGTGTTTTACCCTGCAATTCTTGGATGGGCTCTTTTAGGCGCATGGATAGCCTCGCTTAGGGTCAGGTACAGGAGGTTAGCCAGGCAATTTGAAGAAAAATTGATCAATCAATAATATGGAAAAATGGATTTTGGGTTTTTTGCTAATGCTCAGCCTGAGTTTGAAAGCACAGGATCAAACTGGAATTACGAGCGAGGATTACCAGAACACACAAGTGGAAATGGCCGATAAAATGAGGTCGGAAGGAAAAATCTATGTATTAGTTGGAATAATTGGAATTGTTTTGGGTGGAATTCTGGTTTATGTGGTATATACCGACAGGAAGATTACAGCGTTAGAAGAACAGTTCAAAGACCAAGAGTAGAATGAAAAAAGGACATATAATTGGTTTGGGCATCATTGCCGTTGCCATTACCATCATCATTACCTCCATTGGGGATGCCAGTACCTATGAGAATTTCTCCTCTGCCAAAGCAATGGCAGTGAGTGGGAACGAAAAGGCTATACATGTGGTGGGTGAATTAAAAAAGGACCACCACGGAAACGTAGTAGGTTTAAAGGTAAATGAGGATAAAACTTCTTTTACCTTTATTATGGTGGATAATGATGGTTATGAGCAAGAAGTATATTATAACGAACCGGTGCCGGCAGATTTTGTGAGATCAGAACAAGTGGTGGTGATTGGTTCCTACAAGGATGAGGACACTTTTGTAGCGGATAAGATATTGATGAAATGTCCCTCAAAATATCAGGAAACAGATATAAAGGCATCTAACTCTTGATATTTCATATGTTTATAATTGTCTTTTCAGCGGTCATGACTTGCCCCGCACCTCAGGTCGGGGTGAAATCTCGCAACACCCCGATAGCTATCGGGGGGATGTCCTGGTGTGTGACGTGCTTGTCATGCTCGATTTCATCTACGGATAAACCTCATAAACAATGATTAATACCTTCGTGGGTAATTTAGGTCACTTAATGGCCATAGTGGCATTTGTCACAGCTATAATTACCGCAATTTCCTATTACTTCTACATCAAAGCCCCCCTTTCGGAAAAAGCCTCCTGGAGGAACTTCAGCAGGACGGTGTTTTATATCCATGCCGTTGCCTGTGTGGCGGTGGCAGTGTCCTTGTTTGAGATCATATATAACCACCGGTTTGAATATTTTTATGCTTTCTCGCATTCTTCCAAAGCCCTGCCCGTTCACTACATGATTTCCAGCTTCTGGGAGGGGCAAGAAGGGGCGTTTATTCTTTGGTTTTTCTGGAATGTGGTCCTTGGCTTGGTGCTTATTCATACCAATAAGTTCTGGGAAGGACCGGTGATGGTGGTGTTTTCTCTGGTGCAGGCCTTTTTGGTCTCCATGATTTTGGGAGTGGTGATTGGGGATCTGAAAATAGGAAGCTCACCTTTTATGCTGTTGAGGGATGTTTCTGAAGCCCCCATTTTCCAAATCAACCCCGATTTTGTGCCAGAGGATGGTACCGGCTTAAACCCCTTGCTCCAAAACATCTGGATGGTCATCCATCCACCCACATTGTTCCTGGGCTATGCTTCCACTTTGGTGCCCTTTGCCTTTTTGATGGGGGGATTGGCCATGAAGAAATATGCAGAGTGGGTTAGACCTGCCCTTCCTTGGGCGATCTTCTCCGCTATGGTACTTGGGATGGGAATCATAATGGGTGCTTATTGGGCCTATGTCACACTGAACTTTGGTGGTTATTGGAACTGGGATCCTGTGGAAAACGCCGTTTATGTGCCTTGGTTGGTCATGGTGGCCTCCATTCATACCATGATAACCTATAAAAAAAGTAGTACTGCCCTTAAGACTTCCATCGTTTTGGTCATCAGCTCTTTTGTTTTGGTACTTTATGCTACCTTCTTGGTGAGAAGTGGGGTATTGGGGGATTCTTCCGTGCACTCTTTTACTGATTTGGGACTTTCTGGGCAATTATTGATTTATATGCTGTTTTTTCTGGTGGTGGCTGTGGTGCTTGCTGTCAAAGAATGGAAACACATCCCCTCTTCTGAAAAGGAGGCTTCTGTCTATTCTCGGGAGTTTTGGATTTTTATCGGTGCTACCACACTTGGATTGATGGCTTTTCAGGTGATCATACCCACATCCATACCTGTATACAATGCTATTGTCGAAAGCTTTGGTGGTATTTCCAATATGGCCCCTCCAGCCGATCAGGTCGGGTTTTATACCAAGTTTCAATTGTGGTTTGCTGTAGCTTTGGCATTGTTGACCGGCATAGGTCAATTTTTTTGGTGGAATAAAATGGATAAAAAAGACCTAAAAAACTCCCTGGTGACTCCCTATGTGATTTCCTTGGTCGTGGCAGCTGCGATTATCACCTTGGGTAAGGTTTACGATATCAACTACATGGTGGTGGTGTTGGCAGGTGCATTTACCGTTATAGCCAATGCCACTATTCTGATAAAACTACTGAAAAAGAGAACCTTCAAACTTACAGGCGGTTCCTTAGCCCATATCGGCCTTGGAATGATTCTCATAGGCGTGATGTTTTCCTCTGGCTACTCCGATACCATATCGATCAACATGTCTGGTATGACCTACAAGAAAGACTGGGAAGACGATCTCAATAAGGAAAATGTGCTTCTCTGGATTAACAAACCTCTCCAAATGAAGGACTATGAGGTGATTTACCGAGGAAGGCATAAGAAAGTGGCCGGGGTTCCAGACTATGTAAAAGCAGACAAACTTGAACCCACAGATGGCCTGAACAAAGCCATCGCCTTAAAGGATATTGAGGCGCGGGGTAAAATTTTCTATAGCAGGGGTGATACTGTAAACATTGTCTTGGAGGAAAACAGCTACTTTAAAGTGGAGTATTACCAGGAAGATGAGTTGAAATTCACCTTGTATCCCATGTCCCAGCCAAACCCTTCCATGGGACTTATTTCCTCTCCCGATTCCAAGAGGTATCTTACAAGGGATCTCTATACTCACGTATCGGCCATCAACGACTACGAAGATCCCGAATGGAAGGAAGATCAGTTTGAAAATGCAGGTCCCGGGGACCAGTTTTTTATCAATGATTTTGTTACCTATTTCGAAGGTGCAGAAGTGGTCAATGAATTGGAGGATGTGGAGCTTCAAGAAGGCGATATTGCCGTCAGGGCCAATTTAACCATTATGGACTATGATGTGGAGAAGAAGCTTTCCCCTATATTCTTGATCAGAGGCAACCAGGTAGGAAAGATACCTTCTGTGGACAATGATTTGGGCATCAAGGTGGAAATAGAAAATATTTTACCCGAGGAAAACAAATTCGTTTTTAAGTACAACACGTATCAAAAGGATTATGTGGTCATGAAAGCCTCCGTAAAACCTATGATTAATGTGCTTTGGGTGGGGACCATCATTATGCTTATTGGGTTCACGGTGGCTATCTATAGAAGGTATGATGAGTTTCAGAAAATGAGAAATAAAGGCTTGGAATAAATCTAGGAGATATAGGTATTGACAGGAACTTTGGTCATAAGATCGCATTTTAGGTGAATATGGAATTTAAAATTGCCATTATAGGAACTGGAAATGTGGCTTGGCATTTAGGAGAGGCCTTTGAAAATGCAGGTCATACCATTACAGAGGTATATGGAAGAACGCTTGCCAAGGCCAAAAGCATATCCGAAAGGCTATATGCTACAGTCCCTCTCGAAGAGCTGGATTTTTCTGAAAGTGAGGCCCAGATCTTTGTAATGGCGGTATCGGATGAAGCCATACCGGACTTGGCGGATGCCGTAATCCTCCCGGAAAAAGCCATCCTGGTACATACCAGCGGTTCCGTACCATTGGATGTGCTTTCCTATAGTTCCGCCCAATATACCGGTATATTTTACCCCCTGCAAAGCTTTAGCAAACACAGAAAAATGGATATTTCTGATGTGCCGTTTCTTCTAGAATCGGAAGACAGGGAGGTTATGCAGCGGCTAAAGAAACTCGCAAAAACGCTTTCTCCTTTTTGCCATGAAGTGAACTCCAGGGATAGATTGGCGATCCATGTGGCAGCCGTTTTTGCCAGCAATTTCACCAACCATATGGTTCGTATTGCTGAGGAAGTGATGCATAGGCAGGGTTTGGATTTGGAGATGCTAAAGCCCCTGCTTATAGAACAGGTGAGTAAGTGCCTGGAAATGGGTGCGAGGCAGGCACAGACTGGGCCGGCTTCTCGGGGAGACATTAGCACCTTGGAATCCCATCATCAGTTCCTGTCCTATAATGAGGGGTTTGCAGAAATTTATAGGGTGGTTTCTCAAGATATAATGGATTCCTTTTAGTTGTATTTGGCTGATTTTCAATTTTGTAAATCCTTTTTAGTGAGAATTAATTTTAGTAGGATACCTAATGTGAATTGGTCGCTTTGTATTAACTTTAGGGTATGCATAAGGTGAAACCTTCCCCCATTTTTACTGTAAAGGGATTCTTAAAAATCATTCGGCCAAACAACCTGTTGATGGTTGCCTTTGCGCAGTGGATGACTGCTATTTTCCTGATAGGGGAGACCAGGATGGGTTTGCCGGTTTGGCAGGACCCAAAACTCTATCTATTGATCATTTCCACAGTGATACTTACTGCCTCTGGCTATATGATCAATGATTACTACGATGTGAAAATTGATTATGTAAACCGCCCAAAGAAGGTGGTGATAGGCAGGGAAATGAAACGGAGGATGGTGATGATTCTGCATACCATCATGAACTTTGTGGGGATTGCCATAGGAGTTTTGGTGCATCCTAGGATCGGTGCGATCACCTTTGTGGCGGCTTTTCTGTTGTGGTTATACAGCAACTCCCTTAAAAGGCTTCCCTTTATCGGTAATCTCACCGTTGCATCCCTTACCGGCCTGTCCATTTGGATTGTGGGGATTTACTATCAAACCTCCGAGCTTTTGGTGCTTACTTATGCCATTTTTGCCTTTTTCATTAACTTGATCAGGGAAATTATAAAGGATATAGAAGACCGGCAGGGGGACAGGAAACACGGCTGCAAAACCTTGCCTATAGTAATAGGTTTCAGGAACACCAAAAAGGTGATTTTTTTGATAGCCATATGTTTTGTTTGTGCGATTTTAGTGGTGACCTTTAAGATCAATGATTCCCTTTTGTTTTACTATTTCGGGGCATTGGGTTTCTTTTTTCTGTTTTTTATGTATAAAATATACATTGCTGACCGCAAGGCCCATTTTACCCGCCTAAGTGCTTTGTCCAAGGTGTTGATGCTTACTGGGGTAGTTAGTATGGTTTTTTTGTAGAAAAAACAGTCTGCTTCTGTGCTTCTCGGAATTTTCAAAATTATGTGTTTATATTTTTCTTTTCAGCGGAAGTAACCTGCCCAGTATCACAGGTAGGGGTAGCCTGCCCTGAAGCTAAGGTGAGTCTTGCAAACCCACCGATTTCATTGCCACGAAGTGGCCTGATTTTTTGCGAAAAGCCCCACCTTTATAAATTGGCGATCTTCTTTTTCTTTCCGGTCTCAGGGAATTAAAACCCTTCCAAGTTGACATTCGGCATCACAAATCCCAAACAGCCGCTGTTCTTATCGCGTCTCCTTATGGTTTACTGAATTATCATGGTTATTTTTACCACACAAAAAAAACCAAAAACAGCGTTGAAAAGAATAGCCATACTCGCCTCAGGTAGCGGTACCAATGCCGAAAAGATCATCCAGTATTTTAATTCCTCAAAAATAGCCTCGGTAGTTACCGTGGGCACCAACAAAGAAGACGCAGGCGTAATAGAAAGAGCAAAGCGACTGGGGGTCCCCCATTTTACTTTTAATAAAAAGGAGCTAGAAAACGGTTCCGTAAAGGCCTTGCTTATGATCAATCGGGTTGATTTGATCGTGTTGGCCGGGTTTCTGTTGAAGATCCCGGATAATTTGGTTCAAGGATTTCCTAGAGGAATTGTAAACATTCATCCGGCATTACTTCCAAAATTTGGGGGAAAGGGCATGTATGGCATTAATGTGCATAAGGCCGTAAAAGAGTCCGGAGAGAAGCAATCAGGCATTACTATACATTGGGTGAACGAGCATTATGATGATGGAGAGCATATCTTTCAGGATAGGGTGGATTTATCGCCCGGGGATACTCCTGAGCAAATTGCAGCCAAGGTTCAGGAACTGGAACACAAACACTATCCAAAAGTGATCGAAAACCTGCTTAAATAAGTCGTTTTTTATACCTTTGCGCTTTACATCAAAAACGTCACTTCAAGATTTCTCTAAAATGGCTATAAAAAAAATACAATCGGCACTTATTTCCGTTTTTTATAAAGACAATCTAGAGCCTATCATTTCCCTATTGCAGCAGCATGGGGTTACCATCTATTCCACTGGAGGAACCCAACACTTCATTGAGTCTAGAGGTGCCAGTGTGGTCCCCGTAGAAGAGCTTACTGGATACCCCAGCATCTTCGGCGGCAGGGTCAAGACCCTGCACCCAAAGGTGTTTGGTGGGATTCTCCATCGAAGGGATCTTCAAGATGACCTTTCCCAAGCTAAGGAGTACCAAATCCCTGCCATTGATTTGGTAATCGTGGATTTGTATCCTTTTGAGGAAACGGTGGCATCAGGAGGTACTGAGGAGGAGGTGATAGAGAAAATTGATATAGGGGGAATTTCCCTCATTCGTGCCGCTGCTAAAAACTACAAGGATGTGTTGATTGTGGCATCCAAGGATCAGTACCGCGAATTGCAGGAACGGTTGGAACAAAACGAAGGGGGCTCCACCATAGAAGACCGAAGGTATTTTGCAGCACAGGCTTTCCAGGTATCCTCTCATTACGACACAAAGATTTTCCAATATTTTAACGAAAAAGAGGAAATTCCTGCCCTCAAGGTTAGTGAAAACCAATCCAAGGTGTTGCGGTATGGGGAAAACCCCCATCAGCAGGCTGCATTTTACGGGGATATAGAGGCTTTGTTTTCCCAGCTTAACGGGAAAGAACTCTCTTTTAACAACCTAGTGGATGTGGATGCTGCGGTAAACCTAATAGAGGAATTTGAAGGGGAAACTGCCTTTGCCATACTTAAACACACCAATGCCTGTGGCGTAGCCACTGGAGGGACTGTAGAGGAAGCCTACGAAAAGGCCTTTCAGGCTGATACCCTTTCTGCATTTGGAGGTGTGTTGATCACCAACCAGCCGGTGAGCCTTGCAGCTGCCGAGGCCATGCATGGCTTGTTTTTCGAGGTGCTAATCGCCCCAAGCTTCGAGGAAGAAGCGCTTACGCTGCTTAAGGGAAAGAAAAACAGGATTTTGCTTCAGCAAAAAACCAACCTGGAGGGTAAAAAACTGATAAAAACCCTACTCAACGGTTACGTGGAGCAGGACAAGGATTTACGTACAGAAACAGTGGGTGAGTTTAAGGTGGCTACCAAAAAGGCGCCTAGTGATAAAGAAAAACAGGCCTTGATCTTTGCGCTTAAGGTTTGCAAGCATACTAAATCCAACACTATCGTTTTGAGCAACGACAACCAGCTCTTTGCTAGTGGTGTGGGGCAAACCTCAAGGGTGGATGCCTTAAAGCAGGCCATTGAAAAGGCAAAGTCCTTCGGGTTTGACCTAAAAGGAAGTGTGATGGCCTCTGATGCTTTTTTCCCTTTTCCAGATTGTGTGGAGATTGCGGGGAAAGAAGGAATTACCGCAGTGGTACAGCCGGGAGGCTCAATCAAGGACCAGGACAGCATCGACTACTGCGACGCACATGGAATGAGTATGGTGATGACAGGCGTACGGCATTTTAAACATTAATTTTTTGAAAGTCAAAAAAGGCTGCCAAATACACTATTATTTATTAAAAATTCAAAATTTTGGCTTCTTTATGATTTTCAGGAGATTGAATATTGTTTTAAATGGTTGTAGGACTAGAAATTTATTGAAAATTAGGTTGTAAATTCCTTCACCCTTGCTTATATAAGCGGTGAATAATGCTAACTTTAGGCTCGCAAATAGAAATCAATTTAAGATAAAGACCAAGATGGGATTGTTTGACTTTTTCTCCAGTGATATTGCCATTGATCTGGGTACTGCTAATACGCTAATCATTCATAAGGAAAAAATAGTGGTGGACGAACCTTCTATTATCGCCATAGACAAGACCACCAACAGGGTGCTTGCTGTGGGAAAGGAGGCCATGAATATGCATGAAAAGACCCATGAAAACATCAAAACTATCCGGCCACTTAAAGACGGGGTAATTGCCGACTTTTATGCCGCTGAACAGATGATTCGGGGTTTGATAAAAATGATTCCGGGTCATAAGAAAGGGATGTTCCCCCAATCTCACAGAATGGTAATCTGCATACCTTCCGGAATTACCGAGGTGGAAAAAAGAGCTGTTCGAGACTCTGCCGAACACGCAGGGGCAAAGGAGGTATATATGGTGTATGAGCCAATTGCTGCTGCCATAGGTATAGGGATTGACATAGAAAAACCCATGGGATCCATGATCGTGGACATAGGTGGAGGAACTACTGAAATTGCCTTGATTGCTTTGTCAGGGATTGTCGCTGACCAGTCCATACGAGTGGCTGGGGATACCTTTACCAAGGATATCCTGGATTATATGAGAAGACAGCACAATCTTCTGATCGGAGAACGCTCCGCAGAAAAGGTCAAAATTGCTATTGGTTCCGCCCTTACCGAGCTGGATGATGCACCGGAGGATTACGAAATCAGAGGTAGGGACTTGATGACGGGAATTCCCAAGGTGATCAAGGTCTCTTATTCTGAAATTGCTTTTGCTTTGGATAAATCAGTCTCCAAAATCGAAGAAGCCGTATTAAAAGCCCTTGAAATAGCGCCCCCCGAATTGTCTGCGGACATTTATGATAACGGTATTCACCTCACTGGGGGAGGGGCATTGCTAAAGGGACTGGACAGGAGGTTGCACCAAAAGACCAAACTGCCCATCCATATCGCAGAAGATCCACTCAGGGCAGTGGTGAGGGGAACTGGTAAAGCTTTGAAGAACCTGAATGAATATAGGACTGTGCTGATGACTTGATGAATGGATGCAACGTATCTTACTTTTTCTTTATAGCCTTAGGGCTCTTATTCTTTTTATAGTACTAGAGCTGGTAGCCGCGTGGTTTATCTTTTCCTATAACTCTGTACAGGGCGCAGTGTTCTTCAACAGTTCCAACAGGCTTGCTGGTGGGTTACTGGATAAGAAGGAAGCTGTTGTTTCGTATTTTTATCTGGGTGTCGCAAATGAGGCACTGGCAGAGAAAAATGCACAACTGCTTAAAAAGCTGGAGGATTTATCCCCTAGAGATGATTCCGTTACCCTTGAGATAGATACTCTTTTCAGGCACAGTTATGAGTTTTGGTCCGCAAAGGTTATTAACAATTCCATACACCTGAACCAAAACCACATTACCCTTAACAAGGGTTCCAATCATGGCATCAGGGAAGGCATGGGAGTATTTAATGAGCTGGGGGTAGTGGGAAGGGTGAAAGGTGTTTCTCGGAATTTTTCGACAGTGATTTCCGCCTTGCACACAGATCTTTTAATTTCCTCAAAAATAAAGGGTTCCAATGTGTTTGGCTCTACTAACTGGGACGGAAAAAACCCAAAAAGCGCAAAACTGCTTTATGTTCCTAGACACGTCAATGTACAACTTGGGGACTCCGTGGTCACCTCTGGATACAATGCCATCTTTCCGGAAGGAATGGCCGTAGGCTTTGTAAGTGAAGTAAAGCCCGGATCAGAGTCTGCCTATTTAGAAATCAGTCTTGAGCTAAGCACTGACTTCTCCAAGCTGACTTATGTGTATTTGGTAGATAATACCCTTAAGGAAGAGCTAGATTCTCTGCAATTACAATTGGACCAATTTTATGACGGGCAATAACATCATCAAATATAGTTTCGCCTTTTTGGCCTACCTTTTTGTTCAGGTGTTTATCCTGAAGGATGTAGTGTTGTTTGGGTACTCATTTGGCCTGCTCTATGTGTTTTTTCTGCTTACCTTGCCTTTGGAAGTCGGTACGGTTCCCCTACTGCTGTTGGGATTTGGTATGGGTATGGCGGTGGATGTTTTTTATGATAGCCTGGGGATAAATGCCTCAGCCACCGTTTTGCTAGCCTTTGCTAGGAATCCTTGGATTAAAGCAAATACCCCCAGAGGAGGTTACGATGATTATATTCCCCCAACTCTCCACAACATGGGTTTAGGATGGTTTACAATTTATGCCTTACCATTAATATCCGCTCATCACTTTCTGTTCTTTTATATTGACTCTTTGGGTACAGATTTCTATCTTTTAATCGTTAGTAAGGCATTGAGCAGTGTACTTTTTACTTTTGTGTTGGGAGTTGTGGTTCAGTTGTTATTTTACAAGAAGAAAAAGGGGGTCTGATGGAAAGCAATAGGTCTATCGTAGTGGGTATAATCATCCTTTTGGTGGGTATGGTACTACTTACCAAACTTTTTCTTATCCAGGTTACCGATGACACCTATTTAAGAAAGGCCGAGCGCAATGCTATACAGCGGATTGTAGATCATCCGTATAGGGGGTTGGTATATGATAGAAACGATCAATTGATGGTTTATAACAATCCTGTCTTTGATCTTATGGTGATTCCTAAAGAATTCCATTTAAAGGACACTGCACGTTTTTGTAATATTTTTGGAATTCATAAAGAACATTTGATTGAGAGCTTTAATGCTGCCAAGAAGTATTCCTGGGTAAAACCGTCTCCTTTAATCAAGCAGATTAGCAATGAGGAATTTGCCAGGATTCAAGATTACCTTATTGATTACCGAGGACTTTTTGTGCTTACTCGTTCGGTGAGGGCATACCCAAACCCAATAGGTGCCAGTGCGCTTGGATATATAGGCGAGATCAATAGGACGCAGCTGTCAAAAGACGAAACACAGTATTACCGGCAGGGGGATTATGTAGGGCTAAGTGGTTTGGAAGCCTATTATGAGCCTGAATTAAGGGGTAAGAAGGGCGTAAAGTATAAAATGGTAAACGTCAGGGGCATTGATAAGGGCTCCTTCCGGAATGGAGCCCTAGACACTGCTGCTATTCCAGGAAAAAACCTACAGTCTACCTTGGATATGGAGCTGCAGATGTATGGAGAAAAGCTCATGAAAGGTAAGCGAGGATCCGTAGTTGCCATAGAACCTAAGACGGGGGAAATCCTGTCCCTGATTTCCGCTCCCAGTTATGACCCTAACATTCTTACTGGAGCAAGGTTTGGCCGGAATTACCTTACGCTTAATGTAGATGAGAACAAACCCCTCTTCAACCGGCCCATTATGGCCATGTACCCGCCCGGGTCAATTTTTAAGATCGTCCAATCCCTAGTTGGACTTCAAGAAGGGGTGCTTAAGCCTACCACGACATTCTCCTGCAATCGCTCTCTTGTAAATTGCCATAACCACCCCAATCCCGTAAATCTATTTGGGGCGATAAAATACTCCTGCAACCCCTATTATCACCAAGGGTTCAGGGCCATGATAAACCAGGAAGTTTCCTCCAACACCTTTAGGGATACCCAAATAGGGCTGGACAAATGGCATGAGGCAGTGGGAAAATTTGGTTTAGGAAGCAGGTTGGGTATAGATATTCATGGTGAAAAGGGGGGAGCCATTCCTACCAGCCAACTCTATGACAGGATTTATGGAAACGGGAGATGGAAGTATTCCACCATTTACTCCTTATCCATAGGGCAAGGGGAAATGCTGGTTACACCTCTTCAAATGGCTAATCTTGCAGCTGTCTTTGCGAACAAAGGGTTTTATTATGTTCCCCATTTGGTAAAAGCTATAGATGAGGATCCGGAATTGATTCCGAAAAAGTTCAAGGAACGTGTGTACACTGGGATCGATTCGGTCCATTTTGACTTGGTTCAGGACGCTATGCAAGAAGCACTCTCCGGTACAGCGGCAAGAGCCATCATTAAGGATATCGCCATAGCAGGCAAAACCGGAACAGCTCAAAACCCCGCAGGGGAGGACCACTCCGTTTTTATCGCCTTTGCTCCGAAGGAAGACCCACAAATTGCCATCGCCGTTTATGTGGAAAATGCAGGCTGGGGAGGAAGGGCGGCAGCTAGTACCGCCAGCTTAATGATAGAAAAATACTTGAAAGGACAGGTAAGCAGACCTGCGTTGGAAACCTATGTGTTGGAGGGAAAATTCATTTATTAAGCTTAGGAAATGAGGGAGAAGGAAGTCCAAAACAGCAAGATAGACTGGATAACTGTCATTATTTACCTGGCACTGGTCACTATAGGTTGGTTCAATATTTATGCAGCTGTGTATGACGAACAGAATGCAGCCAGTATTTTCGATTTCAGTATTAACTCTGGAAAACAATTGGTATGGATTGCTACCGCACTTGGTTTGATCGTGCTTATTTTGGTAGCTGATTACCGATTTTTCGAGAACCTGAGTTTTATACTTTATGGAATTTTGATCTTTTTTCTTTTGATCACCCCTTTTTTTGGGAAGGAAATTAATGGGCAAAGAGCTTGGTTTGAGTTGGGAGCATTTCGCTTGCAGCCAGCTGAGTTCGCTAAGTTTGCCACTGCCTTGGCCTTGGCCAAATTGATGGACTCACCCCTATTTGACCTTAGTCAATTTAAGTTTCAGTGGAAAGCATTGGGCATTATTGCCTTGCCTGTAGCTCTGATAATGTTACAACCCGACACTGGAACCGCTATGGTTTACAGTGCTTTTTTTATCATGCTTTACAGGGAGGGTCTGCCTCAAAAATACTATGTGATCGGGATTACATTAGTCACGCTTTCTTTATTGGCAATAGGTATAGAAGAGAACTTATACCTTGTTGCCGGCATCTGTGTGATAGCATTGTTTGTAATCTTTTCGGGAAAGTACAGTTGGAAGAAAACCCTGTCCGTATTGGGGCTTTCTGCCATTATGGTTGCCTATGTTTATAGTTTAGATTATGTGGTGGAAAAATTGCCAGATCACCAGCAAAACCGGATAATGGTGTTGTTTGATCCTGATATAGACCCCCTAGGGGTAGGCTGGAACGTAACCCAATCCAAGATAGCCATAGGTTCTGGAGGGCTGATCGGAAAGGGATACTTGGAAGGTACCCAAACCAAGTTTGACTTTGTTCCCGAACAGCATACTGATTTTATATTTTGTACCTTGGGGGAAGAGTTTGGCTGGTTCGGGAGTCTTGTCCTTGTTGCACTATTTTGCACTTTGCTGCTTAGGTTGGTGTTTCTTGCCGAAAGACAAAAAACACGGTTTTCAAGGATCTATGGGTACTGTGTGATTTCCCTGCTTTTTTTCCACTTTGCCATCAATATTTCCATGACAGTGGGGTTGTTTCCCGTGGTTGGCATCCCTCTTCCTTTTTTCAGCTACGGCGGCTCTTCCCTGTGGTCTTTTACTATCTTGCTTTTTATTTTCGTGAAACTAGATTCGCATAGAAACCAGATTTTGGGTAGATTAGGATAGGTTCCTGACTCACTACATGCGGAGGATTATTGGCAAAATGGCACGCAGATTGATACTGTTAAAATGGAATTATTTGTCCATATCTATCTAAAAGCCAACTAAATCAAACCCTAACTATGAAATCGTTTATTTCTGTATTTTCATTTTTGTTTATTTTTATAGCTTCTTTTTCCTGCACTAACCCAGCGACAAAAGACAAGCAGGTTCCAAAAGGCGACACTAGCAAAAATGCCCTGGACTGGGAAGGAGTATATGAAGGAACAGTGCCATGTGCGGACTGCGAAGGTATCGCAACCACGTTAGAAATTGATTACGATAACAATTTCGAATTAAAGACGAAATACCTAGGAAAAAGTGAGGAGGAATTTTCTTATTCGGGAGATTTTACTTGGAATGAGAAAGGCAATATCATCACTTTGAAAGGGGTGGATAACAGGCCTAGCCAATACCTAGTGGGAGAAAATCAACTTTTTCAACTGGATATGGAGGGAGAAAGAATAACCGGGGAATTGGCAGATAAGTATAGACTAATAAAAAAATGATGTACTGCCTTTATGTAAAAACAGTTGAGGGAAATCCCCCTTCCTATGGAAAATCTAAACACCTTAACTATAAAGAATAAAAATTCTTTATCTTTTCTATACATTTTATAGGTTATAATTGTTTTTTAGCGGTCACACCTGACTCCCATGCCTTCGGCAGGTAAACCGTCAGGCAGATAGCCTGCCCCGTCCCGTATTCTATCGGGGGGATCCCCCCGTATGACGATCTCGTCATGCCTGACTGCCGTCCAGGCAGGCTCGATTTCACTGCATTTTTCAAAGGGTTGGTTGTCTTCACCGGTTATGTATGCCCTACCTTTCTTCCTTTAAAAACTCCATAGTGAAACTAGGCTTGTAAATGGTTTTCTTTAAAGGAGAGTTTTTATTTTTTTTAAGATGAGTTTAGTTGTAATTCCTTCTGCTTTGAGCTAGATAGCACTATTTTTAGGTATTTAATTACTTAACAATTAAATTTGTTTAATATGTTAGGAAGAAAATGCTTGGTGCCAGGTTTATTGGGGCTTCTCTTTTTTATTTTAGGTTTTTCAGCACTTAACCCTTTATTGGCTCAAAGGATTAGCCTGAAAGGTAGGATTGTGGATGGTGAAACACACCTTCCATTACCGTATGTTACGGTATTTGTAAACAATACCTCTGAGGGGACCGTAGCAAATGAGGATGGTGAGTTTGAACTTAAAATGGCAGAAGGTCACCATGAACTTGTTCTTTCTTTAGTAGGGTATGAAAACCTAATTTATTCGGCGAATTTCACCGCTGATTCGCCCCGAATTTTATTTCAGATGGCTCCAAAGCTGATTGATCTGAATGAGTTAGAAGTACATGGGGAAAGAAGCAAGGAATGGTATGAAAACTTAAAAATTTTTGAATTCTATTTTTTGGGGAATAGCAAAAATGCCCTAAGCTGCAAGATTATCAATCCAGAGGTTTTGGTGATAGACTTTGACCAATCACTATTGAAAGTGCACAGTACAGACTTTTTAATTATAGAAAATCATAGGCTTGGGTACCGTATAAACTACTTATTGACCTCCTTTGAGTTGGACAACAGCAAAAAGATATTCCATTTCCTTGGCTACCCCAGTTATACCGAAATGGAAGGTGGTAAATGGAAACAACGCAGGTGGAAAAAGAACAGATCCAAAACCTACTTGGGTTCATGGCTGCATTTTAAACGCAACCTTTTGGAGGGTACTATACATGAGGCAGGCTTCGAAGTCAGAAAAATGAAGACAGTACCAAATCCAGACCGACCTGAGGAAAGGATAATTCTCGATGCAAAGGAACAACTTAAAAATATTGGAGATGTAACTTTCAGTAGCTTTAGGGATTCTCTTGCTGCAATTGTTAAAAAGGAGTCTCTCCCCAAAATAATAAATGAAGTAGATCCCAACCAGTTGGAAGAAAGGGATTTTAGCAACACCATTAATGGTGAGCTTACATTGGAATTTGAAGACTATTTGGAAATTACCTATACCCTGGCTAAGGCTAGCAGGGAATATATCAATTCAATGGTGCCTGGAAAAGTAAATAAATCAACTGATCAGGTTTCTATTTTGAAGCAAACAGCACCAGTATCCATCTATTCTACAGGTTTGGAGTCCAATCCACTTTTCCTTTATTTTGAGGGATATTGGGGTTGGCAGAAATTGGGAGATTTTTTACCTACTGATTATGAATTTTCCGATTAACAATATTGTATGAGGATTAGCGAATTTTGAGTCCAATGGAAGACCTTTTCGCACAATAATTTGGGTATTAAAAAGGAGGTTATCGTTGGATTCGGCCCCAGCTGGTTTTTCCCCTTGGGCTAGGGCATTTCGCTATTTGAAGACTTTCTATCCCAACTTAATTAAAATTATAGGATGGGGATAGCGCTTAAGTCTGGAAGAGGTTAGGTTGGTACTTTCTCGTTCCAGGTTCTGATCGCTTATGCCTTACCATCATTTAAAAGAGAAATGAGCTCATGGCCTTTCCTGCCTTTTTCAAGTAAGTCTACATCCTTAGGAAACTCCCTTAATGCGAACTGAAAAATTTTCGTTTGCCCTCACCAACTTTTAGGCGTATATGGTATATTTGACCATCCTAATTGTAACTAACTGACTATAACAAATATGAAATTGAGTATTCACGACTACACCCAAAGGGGTGCCCCCCCGATAGCTAACGGGCCGTGGGGAGATTCTCCCGAAACGAGTTCCCCAATACAGGTCCGGGAAAGGGGGGTGCAGGCTAAGCGGCGTATAAAAAACAATTATAATCATATGAAAAAACTTCTGGTTTTAATTTTTTTAGTAACCTGCACATTTTTTTTGGCTGCCCAAGCCCAGGACAGGGATGAGATAGAGGAAAAATATAAATGGGATTTGACCCACATCTTTCCCAGTGATGAGGCCTGGACTGAAGCAAAAGACCAGATCAAAGAGAGAAGTGCCCAAGTAGAACGATTTAAAGGAAAACTTACCAGTTCGGCAGAGGATTTGGCAGATGCCTTGGAATTTATGGCTGATACAAGGAAAGAGTTCAGCAGGCTAGGAGCATATGCCAGCATGAAATCTGATCAGGATACGAGGGTTTCGAAATACACGGCCATGAAATTGGAATTGCAGCAGATAGGATCTTCTTTTAGTTCCACTGCTGCGTTTATAGAACCCGAAATCCTGCAAGCAGATCCCAAAACCTTAACCTCCTTTGTGCAAAATGAGCCGAGGCTTGCACCTTTTGACAAATACATTCATGATCTACTTCGCAGAAGAACTCACAAGCGCAGCGAGGAGGTGGAAAGGGTAATTGCTCAGGCCTCCCAAATGGCAGGTACTGCATCCAATGTCCGTTCCATTTTTGCCAATGCGGACTTTCCCTACCCTGAAATGGAAATCGATGGCAAGACCATTAAATTGACTCCGGCGAACTTTAGCAAGCACAGAGCCAGTGAGGATAGGGCATTAAGGGAAAAGGTGTTCGATTCCTTTTTCGGTAAGCTCGATGAATTTCAACGTACGTTTGGCGCAAAACTCTATGGAAACCTGCAAAGTGATATTTTCTACTCCAAAGTAAGGAATTACGAAAGCACCTTGGAAAGCGCCCTTGATGGAAACAATATTCCCAAGGAAGTCTATCACAACTTAATTGCCAACGTTCACCAAAACCTTCCCACCTTTCACAGGTATTTACAACTAAGGAAGAGGATGATGGATCTGGAGGAGCTGCATTATTATGACCTATATGCTCCATTGGTGGGAGAAGTGGATTTGGAGTTTACGGTGGAAGAAGCCAAAGATCACGTGCTTAAGTCCCTAGAGCCATTGGGGATGGATTATGTGGAGGTAGTGGATAGGGCGTTTAATGAGCATTGGATAGACATGTACCCCAACGAAGGTAAAAGGTCCGGAGCCTATTCACAAGGTGGTGTATATGATGTGCATCCCTATATTCTTATGAATTATAATGAAAAATACAATGATGTAAGCACTCTCACTCATGAACTGGGCCATACCATGCATAGCTACCTTTCTAATCAAAATCAGCCTTATTCTAAAGCAGGGTATTCCATTTTTGTGGCTGAGGTGGCAAGTACGGTAAATGAAGCACTATTGAATGATTATTTTTTAAAGAATATGGAAGACAAGGCGGTTCGCTTGGCCATATTAGGGAATTTTCTGGAAACCGCAAAAGGCACCCTCTTTAGACAGACACAGTTTGCGGAGTTTGAATTAAAAATCCATGAAATGGTAGAAAATGGTGAAGTACTCACCGGTGAGGACTTTGATGAATTTTACTTGGGAATAACCAAAAAATATTACGGACACGATGAAGGGATATGTATAGTGGATGAAAATGTCAAGTCAGAATGGGCCTTCATTCCGCATTTTTATTACAACTACTATGTTTACCAGTATGCCACTTCCTTTACTGCTTCGCAAGCTATAGCGGAGAAATTGGCCAGCGAAGAGAAGGCTGTAAAACGGTATAGGGAATTCCTGTCAGCAGGAGGTTCTGAGTACCCGGTAGAGCTGTTGAAAGAGGCAGGGGTGGATATGACTAGTTCAGTGCCCTTTGATCTTACTATAGCAAGGATTAATGCAGTAATGGACGAAATGGAATCCATCTTGGATGCTTGGGAATAACAAATACACCCCTTTTTGGAAATTTATTCCAAAAAGGGGTGTCGTTTATAACTCCTATTGGGCAACCTTATTCTATTTCCACAGCCTCCAAGTTTTTGAAGTAAATCTGTTTGTCAGCATCCAGATCCACCAAAACGGCACTGTCGTTTTTGATGTAGCCGCTAAGGATTTGTTTGGAAAGCTCGTTCAGGATTAGTCGTTGCATGGTTCTTTTCAGCGGTCTCGCCCCAAATTGCGGGTCAAAACCCACCACTGCTAAATGGTCTAGTACCTCCGAAGTCGCATCGATTTCGATTCCTCCCTCATCCAGCCTCTTTTGAATTTCCCTCCACTGAATATCCACGATTTTCCGGATGATCTGCCTGTTTAAGGGCTCAAACATAATAACTTCATCGATACGGTTAAGGAACTCTGGCCGAACGGATTTTTTGAGCAAGTCAAAGACTTCCAATTTGGTATCTTCCATTACTTGATCCTTATTCCACTCTTCCATACCGTCAAACCGCTCTTGGATTAGCAAGGAACCTATATTCGTGGTCATGATAATGATGGTGTTCTTGAAATTGGCCATCCTACCTTTGTTGTCGGTAAGCCTACCGTCGTCCAAAACCTGCAAAAGAATGTTGAATACATCTGGATGAGCTTTTTCAATTTCATCCAATAACACCACCGAGTATGGTTTTCTACGAACCGCCTCAGTCAGCTGACCACCTTCGTCATAACCAACATAGCCAGGAGGTGCTCCCACCAAGCGGCTTACGGCATGCCTTTCCTGATATTCCGACATGTCAATTCTTACCATGGCGTTTTCATCATTAAAGAGATACTCCGCAAGGGCTTTGGCTAATTCGGTTTTTCCCACACCAGTTGTTCCAAGGAAGATGAAAGAGCCTATTGGTCTTTTTGGGTCTTGCAAGCCTGCCCTGCTTCTCCTCACCGCATCGGAAAGTGCACCTATGGCCTCTTTTTGGCCGGCGACTCGTTTTCCAAGTTCGTTTTCTAAGTGAAGTAGCTTTTCTCTTTCACTTTGGATCATCTTGGATACCGGAATGCCAGTCCACTTGGACACCACCGCTGCAATGTCTTCTTGGTCTACTTCTTCCTTCAGAAGGGGTGATCCCTCTTGCATTTTTTTGAGCTGTTCCTGGAAGGATACCAGCTTCTTTTCACTTTCTCCTATCTTCCCATATCGAATTTCAGCTACTTTTCCGAAATCGCCGGCTCTTTCCGCCTGCTCAGCTTCTATCTTGAATTTGTCAATATTTTCCTTTTCCTTTTGGATACCTTGGATCACTGCCTTTTCACTTTCCCATTTGGCCTTTATATCTTGGCGTTTTTCGGAAAGTTCTGCGATCTCTTTGCTTAAAGTGCCTTCTTTGTCCTTGTTTTTTTCTCTTCGAATCGCTTCCCTCTCTATTTCTAGCTGCATGATTCGCCGATTCAATTCATCCAGTTCCTGAGGCAGGGAATCGATTTCCATTCTTAATTTGGCCGCTGCCTCGTCCATAAGATCAATGGCCTTATCGGGAAGGTACCTGTCGG
This sequence comes from Pleomorphovibrio marinus, assembly GCF_003347495.1. GTDB lineage: Bacteria > Bacteroidota > Bacteroidia > Cytophagales > Cyclobacteriaceae > Pleomorphovibrio > Pleomorphovibrio marinus. The sequence continues at coordinate 161,048 of NZ_QCXY01000003.1, read as the reverse complement.
AAATATACCTTTGTGAAAGCTCCACCGCTGCAATCACTGCATCGTCTTTAACTCTGACTCCGTGGTGAAGTTCATATTTATCCTTGATTCCCCTGAGGATACTGATGGCATCTGAAGCATTGGGCTCATCCACGATCACCTGTTGAAACCTTCTTTCAAGGGCCTTGTCTTTCTCTATGTACTTTTGGTATTCCTTGAGTGTAGTGGCACCTATAGCATGTAATTCACCTCTGGCTAATGCAGGCTTGAGCAGGTTTGCGGCGTCCATGGCTCCTTCCCCACCTCCTCCGGCTCCTATCAAGGTATGAATTTCATCGATAAATAAAATTACTTGCCCGTCACTATCGGTTACCTCCTTGATTACAGCCTTGAGGCGCTCCTCAAATTCACCCTTATATTTGGCTCCCGCCACCAACAAACCCATATCCAACGAAATTATGGTTTTGGTTTTTAGGTTTTCGGGCACGTCACCACTCACGATGCGCTGCGCAAGACCTTCTACGATTGCGGTTTTACCTGTTCCAGGTTCTCCCAAAAGTATAGGGTTGTTTTTGGTCCTTCTTGCCAAAATCTGCAAGACCCGGCGTATCTCTTCATCCCGACCAATGACAGGGTCTATTTTACCCTTTTTGGCCAAATCGTTAAGGTTTTTGGAATATCTTTCCAATGACCTGTATTTTGATTCTGCGTTTTGATCCGTCACTTTATTTCCTTTTCTAAGTTCTTTAATCGCTTCTATGAGTGCCTTTTCCTGTATGCCCAGTTCCTTCAAAAGTGTTGAGGCGGGGTCGCTGCCTGCCAGTATCCCCAATAGAAGATGCTCTACTGCCACAAATTCATCCTCAAAGGGTTTTAGGTATTCCTTTGCCTTTTGTAATACTTGGTTAGTGGCATTGGAAAGGTATGGCTGTTGTCCGGAAACTTTTGGAAGTTTTTGAATGAGATCCTCCACTTTTTGTATCAAAAGCTTCGGGTTAACCCCCACCTTGTTCAGCAAAAAGCCGGTGCCATCTGTTTCTTCCACTAATATACCCTTGAGCAAATGCGCAGGCTCAATCAATTGTTGATTTGCTGCGGTACACAGCTCAAGTGCCTTTTGAATGGCTTCCTGTGATTTTATGGTAAATTGCTTGAAATCCATAGGGCTGCTGTTTATGTTCCTTTACTTTTTTTATGCTTTGCAATTTCTTTTCCAAAATTATTTTAAGCCAAAAACCTGTAATAATGTCCGAATTTGAACAGTATATAAGTTATTTTAAGACTTTTTGGCAGGGATTGAGATGATTCATACGAGATAAAACCAAAGGTTTTATCAGGACGGATTTTTTAAGTTCAAAAACTGAAACCTATGAATGACCCATTTAATTATCTTTTCCCCATTATAGCAAAATGCTGAGAATTCCTGTCGGGCAGATGCTGTCCTCCATGTGGAACGATACTTTCAGGACCAATTGCAAAAAAGTGTTTTACCTAACAGAAGTGTGTAGATAGTGCCAAGTTTATCGGCCGAAATAGAATTTCTATCTTAAATTTAAGGTAACTAGGTATATTTCTATGGTATAAATATTTCGGCTTTAAGGGGTTTCGCAAAAAAAGAGGCTGTTTTCACATAGGAGACAGCCTCTTTTTTCCAATTAAATTTCTTACAGAGAAAATCTAATCTCTTGATCCTTTAGCAATGTAGTACTCCATTATTTAAAGAACTGTTAATCGAAAATCGCTTAAAATGACTTAGGAAACAGCCTCCAAATTATGGTTTTTTGCATTTTGTCACCTTTTGTTTTTCTCGTAATACTCCAAGGCTTCTGGCATTTGTTCATTAAGCCTATCTATCCTTCGGTTAGGGCCTGGGTGAGTGGATAGGAACTCTGGCGGACGTGCACCTCCTCCTGCCTGGGCCTCCATCCTTTCCCAAAACTCCGGAGCCTCTTCTGGATTATAGCCTGCGATGGACATAAAGATCAGCCCAAGTTTATCTGCTTCCAGTTCTTGGTCTCTAGAGAATTTAAGCATGCCAACCTGGCCACCGTAGCCCACAGCCTGAAGGAAGATGGTCTGGGTCAAGTTAGGGTTTTGCCCCATGGCAGCCTGTAAGCCTCCTAGCAAACCATTGGCCACCATACCCTGTGACATCCTTTCTCTTGCATGGTTGGCAATAGCGTGTGCCACCTCGTGACCCATTACTACAGCTACGCCTGTCTCATCCTGGCAAATGGGCATAATTCCGGTGTAAAACGCAACCTTTCCACCTGGCATACACCAAGCATTTACTTGGTCGCTTTCTAAGAGGTTAAATTCCCAGGCAAATCCCTCAGTGGCTTCAGAATAATTGTTTTCCTTAAGGTATTGCTCTACCGCAGAGGCTATTCGCTTCCCCACATTTACTACCTTTTGTCCGTCGGCGGTATTGGTTACCACCTTACTTTCACCCATTACCTGGCTGTATTGGTCATAGGAAAGAGGAAGTATTTCTCTATTTCCTATTATACTTAGCTGTCTCCTTCCACTCATTGGAACTTTTGCACAGCTATAAATAATAATTCCTAATAAAAGGAAAACAACTACTTTTCTAAACATGATTTTTACATTTCATTTCTCGCAAAACTCCAAAAAAAATGCCAAAAAACCTTTAAATTTTTTCTTCTCTCTGGCTACTTCTTTCTTGGAGGGCTTAAAAATTATTTTTTAACCCTTATATTCGTCCTTTTAGTTCCTGTGGCCAAAATCTTCCATGATTTTGGCTGATTGGAAAAGATAACCATCAACCACTAACTAAAATGAAAAAACATTACTTACTTGTCCTTTTTGTTTGCCTACTTGTATTTCCACTTCTTTCCCAGACAGAGGAAGAAAGGTGGAGTAGGCATGTAGATAATACCGAAATCATAAGAGATCAATGGGGGGTTCCCCATGTCTATGGAAAAACGGATGCAGATGCCATATTCGGCATGCTCTATGCCCAATGTGAAGATGATTTTAACCGTGTGGAAGTAAATTACATCACTTCCTTGGGTAGGATGGCTGAGGTAGAAGGGGAGGACAAACTTTTTACGGATCTCCGAATGCGGTTTTACATCGATGAGGATGTTTTAAAATCAGAGTACGATAGCAGTCCAGAATGGCTTAAAAGGTTAATGGATGCATTTGCCGATGGAATCAATTACTATTTGCACACCCACCCAGAGGTGACTCCCAAATTACTGGAGAAATTTGAACCTTGGATGGCCCTATCTTTTACAGAGGGGAGTATAGGTGGAGATATTGAAACCATTTCCCCAGCAGGACTGGAGCAGTTTTATGATGATCCTTTTCAGAGTTACACCCCTTCCCCCAGGTTTTTGTTGGATGAAAACCCAAGTGGCTCTAACGGGTTTGCCATTGCGCCTTCACTTACGGAAAATGGAAATGCCCTTTTGTTGATAAATCCACACACCTCCTTTTATTTTCGTCCTGAAATTCACACGGTTAGTGAGGAGGGGCTTAATGCCTATGGGGCGGTTACTTGGGGTCAGTTTTTCATCTACCAGGGTTTTAATCCCTATAATGGGTGGATGCATACTTCTACTAGGGCTGATGCCATTGACCATTTTTCCCTGGAGGTTAGACCAGCCGAACAAGGATATGAATACAGACATGGAGATCAATGGAAGCCCTTCGAAGAAAAGGAGATTACCCTTTCTTACAGAATTGGGGTTGAAATGAATACCAAGACTTTTACGGCCTATTACAGCCATCATGGCCCGGTGATCCGGTCAGAAAACGATCGTTGGGTGGCAATAGGCCTTATGGAGGATAGGGAAAATGCCCTTACACAATCCTACCTGAGGACCAAAACCACCAACCATGAGGAGTTTAGGGAGCTCATGCACCTTAAGACCAATTCCTCTAATAATACTGTGTATGCGGATAAGGATGGAACTATCGCCTATTACCATGGTAATTTTATTCCCAGAAGAAATCCCACATTTGACTGGTCTGGAACCGTGGATGGGAGCGATCCTGCCACCGATTGGGATGGCCTTCATGAAGTAGATGAACTAGTTCAATTGATAAACCCCTCAAATGGTTGGATACAGAATTGCAACTCCACCCCATTTACCGCTGCTGGTGACCAAAGCCCAAACCCGGAGGATTACCCCAGCTATATGGCTCCGGATTCCGAAAATGCCAGAGGGTTAAATGCCGTCAGGGTACTTGAAGGAAAAGAGGGATTCAACCTGGAAAAACTCGTTGAAACGGCCTATGACCCTTATCTTATTGGCTTTGAAAAGCTCCTTCCAAGCTTGTTCATGGCATATGAAAACTCCGATGAGGCTAGTAAAGCAGGTTTGGAAGATCCCATTTCCGAACTCAAAGGCTGGGATTTGAAATTCGGTTTGGCTCCAGTAGGAATGACTTTGGCCCATTATTGGGGAGAAGCCCTACGAACTTTGGCCAGGGGTATACCCATGCCCAAGGGAGTGTATCTGTTCGACTTTTTGGCAGAAAATACCAGTGACCACATGAAGCTTGAGGCCTTGAGATTGGCAGTGGAAAGACTGGAAAATGATTTTGGAACTTGGAGGATGGCCTGGGGAGAGGTAAATCGGTTCCAACGCTTGACAGGTGACATCATTCAGCCCTTTGATGACGAAAAAGCCAGTATACCAGTTCCGTTTGCACCCGGGCTATGGGGAGCACTGGCCTCCTATGTAGGAAGAAGCCCGATACCCACAAAAAAAATATATGGAACGTTAGGCAACAGTTTTGTTGCAGTCGTGGAGTTTGGCGAAAAAGTGAAAGCGAAAAGTATATTGGCAGGAGGACAAAGTGGGGATCCAGATTCCCCTCATTTTATCGACCAGGCTGCTCCTTATGCCAAAGGAGAATTTAAAGCGGTTAATTTTTATAGAGAGGAGGTAGAAAACAATGCCTCCGTCACTTACAAGCCTGGAGAAAAATAGATTGCTATTGACTTGAATTGCCTAAGCCTATCTCTTTAGAGAAGAGATAGTTTGCTTTGTTTTTTGCCTTAAAAGTCCTAATTTGTAAAGGGATTTTTATGTGAGTCACTATGCCTTTTAATGATTATCCATTTATCCGGTATACCCTTTTTTTTGCATTAGGTGTGTTGATCTATCCCTACTCCGGTTTTTGGGTTGGGAGTATCTGGCTTGGTGCCACTTTCATTTCTTTTGCTTTTTATGGAGTAGTTCTTTTCTTCAATTACCCGGCTAAAAGGCATTTTCATAGACTATTGTTACCTTCCCTGGCTTTTCTGGTGCTATGTTTGGCAGGTATCAGTTTCTCTTTTCTAAGGGATGCAAGAAATTCCCCCAATCACCTCATTCACTTTTCCCAGTTGGAGGCTTATATGGGAATCATCCAAAACTTTGATGAGCCTAAGGCCAAAACAACTGCAAACAGGCTGGAAATTAAAATGGTGCGATCCGGAGGGGAATGGGTAGAGGCTGTAGGAATAGTATTGATTTACCACAACGGCGAGCAGCCATTGAACCCGGGTGATTTGGTTTTGATAAAAGGGGTGCCTTCCCAGATTTCCCCGCCGGTAAACCCACATGAATTCGATTATCGGATGTTTATGGAAAAGCAACAGGTTTACCATAGGCATTTTCTCAGGGATGGGCTGGAATTATTGGGAAGGGACAGCGAAGAAAACATACTTCGGAATATTATGTTCCTCCGGAGAAATTTAATAGAGCATGTGCGTTCCTATATACCTGACCCTTTATCCCAACAAATAGCACAGGCCTTGTTGCTGGGGCAAAAGGAAGGGATGGACATGGAGTTAAGAGAAGCTTACAGTACTGCTGGTGCCATGCATATATTGGCAGTATCGGGATTACATGTTGGCATCATCTATGGGTTTTTTCTGCTTTTCTTTAAACCCCATAAGCTTTCTCTTAGCAAAAGGGTGCCTTACCTGCTGTTGATTATATCGGGTATTTGGTTTTATGCCTTGCTTACCGGGATGTCCCCTTCGGTACTAAGGTCTGCTACCATGTTCACTTTTATTTCCCTGGCACAAATGAGATCCAGAAGTCCTTCCATTTTTAATCCACTGGCACTTTCGGCTTTGGTTCTTTTGCTCTATGACCCTTTTCTGATTTATGCCGTTGGGTTTCAGCTTTCTTATGCTGCCCTCAGCGGTATTTTAATTTTTCAACCTTTTATACTGAACCTTTGGAACCCAAAGGGTAGGGTGATGGATTACATTTGGCAGATTACCTCCGTAAGTATTGCAGCCCAATTAGCCACATTTCCCATTTCATCCTATTATTTTCATGTTTTCCCCACCTATTTTATGCTTGCCAATCTGGTTGCAATTCCAGGTGCTTTTTTGATAATGTCCCTGGGTTTACCCTTCTTGGTTAGCTTCTTGTTTCCACTAATCTCCGATTTATTTGGACAACTACTTAGTGGGTTGATTCAAGGTGTAAATGCCCTTATATTTTCCGTCAATAAATTGCCTGGTGCGAGAATTTCACACATCCATATGGAATGGCCAGAAATGATTTTATTCTGGGGTTTGTTGGTTTGCCTGCTCCTCGCCTTTCAGGAAAAACGGAAAAATGCCCTAAAAATGGCTGCAGTTTTTTCCATTTTTCTTGTCCTTTGGCAATGGTACCTATTTTTTGCCAGGGAAACCGGAGTAAAAACTACAATTTATTCCCTAAATGCAGGTGCGGCAGTGGACTATTTCTTCAAAGGACAGATTTATAGCTATTTAGAAGAAGTTACGGAGGAGGAATTTAATTACAAAATCCTACCCCATCGTATCCGTTATGGCAAAACACAACATAATTCCCTGAAGGGAATTCGGGGTATGAATAATTCCCTTCTTATCCTTTTGCCATCTGGGGAAACTTTGATTTTGGAGGAGAGAGACTACTTCGCACTTTAGCCGGGATTCGGGCTAGGGGTTTGTTCTCTATTTTTCTTGTTCCTATATATAAGTCTCCAAAATTTGCTTTTGGACATTTTCGGACTTACTTTAATCAAAAATGCACTAAGAAATCGAGCCTGCCTACCGGACCAGGCAGGCATGACGAGAACAACACACAGAGTTATAAAATTGGCATTTACAGAAAGGAAATAAAATTTGGTTTATCGCTGCCCTGCCCTGAGGTTTTTTAGGGGGCCGCAACGAATCCGCGAAGCTTGCAGCGTAAAATAAATTGTCATTCGTAGTATAAAAATTAGTATTTAATCCATAAATTATTAAGATTTAAGTAATATGTAAATGGTTGGGATGCTCCCCCCGGTAGCTATAGGGGTATTCCTGCAAGATTCCCCCAAATCGAGTCCCCTGAAACAAGTTCGGAGCAGGCAGGGGCAGGCTATATGGCCTATAAAAAGCAAATTATAATCATATGAAAACTTCTCCAATCGTCACGGAAATCGACAATAGGGTGGGGCATTTGGTGCTGAATCGTCCTGATAAAAGGAATGCGCTAAATCCGGAAATGATAGAAAGGATGAAGCATGCCCTAAAAGGTTTTGTCGATAATGAAAACGTGAGGGTAATCCTTATTCGCTCAGAAGGAAAAGTTTTTTGTTCTGGAGCTGATTTAATGCATTTGCAGAAATTAAAGGATTATTCCTACGAGGAGAACCTGGAAGACAGTTTGGCACTAAAGGCGCTTTTTGACACCATCCACCGGTCTTCTAAGGTAATAGTGGCTGCGGTGCAAGGGCATGCCTTGGCCGGGGGATGCGGATTGGTAAACGTGTGTGATTTTGCCTTTTCAGTTCCTGAAGCAAAATTTGGCTTCACAGAAGTAAGCATTGGTTTTGTACCCGCAATTGTTGCCCCATATGTAAATGAAAAAATCGGGCATGGAAAAGCCAGGCAACTATTGCTAAGCGGGAGGATTATTGAGGCTAAAGAGGCCCTGGAAATAGGGATGTTATCAGGTATAGTTCAAGCAAACAGCCTGCAAGAACATGCCCAGTCCTTTTGTGTGCAACTGGCTAAAACCAATTCTCCTCAGGCCCTGGCACAGACAAAAGAATTATTGGCAGATTTGGTGGGCTTAGGCTTGTACGAATCCTTGGAAAAGGCAGCTCAGGTAAATGCAAGGGCGCGAAATACGGTTGATTGTCAGCAGGGGATTGCAGCTTTTCTGAAAAAAGAAAAAAAAGAATGGTAGCGTGAAAAGTAAGGCATTAGAGGTATTAAGAAAAGTTTTTGGCTATCAGGATTTCAGGCCTATGCAGGAAGAAATCGTTTTGAGTGTGTCTTCAGGCAAGGATACCCTGGCGCTGTTGCCTACTGGAGGTGGAAAATCGCTCTGTTTTCAAGTACCTGGTTTGATGCAGGAAGGCCTTTGTCTAGTGGTGAGCCCCCTGATAGCCCTAATGAAAGATCAGGTGGATAATTTGAGGAAGAAAGGCATCAATGCCGTGGCAGTGTATTCAGGCATGAGGAAGAGGGAAATCGATACCCTTTTGGACAATTGTGTGTATGGAGATGTGAAATTCCTGTATGTTTCCCCTGAGCGCCTCCAAACGGAAATTTTTTTGGCCCGCTTCAAGAAGATGAAGCTAAGCCTCATAGCTGTGGATGAGGCACATTGTATTTCCCAGTGGGGGTATGATTTTAGGCCTCCCTACCTGGAAATTGCCAAGCTCCGGGAGACACATGCCAAGGTTCCCTTTATCGCACTTACTGCCTCTGCCACCTTGGAGGTGAGGAAGGATATCATGGAGAAGCTGGAGATGAGAGAGCCTAGGGTTTTTGTGCAGTCTTTTGCAAGGCCCAACTTATCTTTTGTAGTAAGAAAATCAGAAAACAAGTTGGAAAAAGCGGTCGAAATTCTCCAAAAGGTTCCTGGGGCTGCGATTATTTATGCCAGAAACAGGAGAGGTACAAAGGAGATTTCAGACCACTTGCAAAGGCTGGGCATTTCATCCACCTTTTACCATGCAGGTTTGGAAGGAAAAGTCAGAACCACCCGCCAATCCGAATGGATACAAGGAAAGCAAAGGGTGATGGTGGCGACGAATGCCTTCGGTATGGGGATAGACAAACCGGATGTGAGGGTAGTCCTGCATTTGGATCTACCAGAAAACCTAGAGAACTACTATCAAGAAGCCGGCAGAGCGGGAAGGGATGGAAAGAAATCGTTTGCGGTATTGATTTATCAGGAAATGGACAGGGAGAAATTGCTGGAAAAAGCGGAAAAATCCTACCCACCCATAGAACTGATTAAGCGGGTTTACCAATGCCTCGCCAATTTTTATCGCTTGGCTGTTGGGAGTAACCAGATGAGCAGTTTTGATTTTGATATACATCATTTTACCAGAACCTATCAATTGGATCCTCTTTTAAGTTACAATGCACTTAAAGTGCTGGAGGAGGAAACCATGGTGCTGCTTAGTGAAAGCGTGCATAACCCATCCACCCTACATGTTTTGGTGGATTCCACTAGGCTTTATGAGACCCAAATACGGTTTGAGCGCTTGGATCCTTTGATCAAGCTTTTGTTACGTATGCACGGGGGGGAGTTGTTTGCCTCCTATGTCATTATAGCTGAGTCCAAGCTAGCTACTGCCTTACGGATTACTGAGTTGGAGGTGGAGAAAATGCTCATGCAATTGGATGAGTTGGGGGTTATGGCCTATCATCCGAGAAAAAATAAGCCCCAAGTCACTTTTTTGACTCCTAGGATGGATGCTGGCAAGTTGCCCTTGGACACCAAGCGAATAGCCTCTCGTCGGGATCTGGCAGTGAAAAAGGCCAGATCCATGGTTGCCTATGCAGTAAATGATAAACTTTGCCGAACCCTGCAAGTGCTTGAATACTTTGGTGAGGAAAGTGAGCAGCCCTGTGGGATTTGCGATGTATGTCTCAATAATAGAAATTCTGGCGGGGAATTTGAGAGAAGAAAGATCATTAGGCAAAGGTTTCTGAAAACTTTAGATGGGGGTGAAGCGTTCTCTTTATTGAAATTATTCGAAGCGTCGGGGCTCAAAAAGGATGAGGTTACTGTAGAGGAGCTTCGTTGTATGGAAGACGAAGGCTTGATTGAGACTGGAAAAGATGGATGGATAAAAAGAAAACTGAATGAGCTTTATTGAGGATATATTTGACAAGCTTTTCCCAGGAAAGACACCAAAGCTCTCTTTTAAAGAGAATTTTGCCCAAACTGCCGATGAGGAGCAAGAGGTTACCATTTGGATTAACTCAGAGCAAGGGAAGCAAGCATTGGAAAAAGTTTACAAGAATTTCCACTTGAAAAAAGCTGGGATTAAGGACAGCCCTGAAGTTCATATTCTCAATACCCCTTATGCGAATGGGTTTGCAATTACCTACGAAAAACCCTTTGATGAGAAAATATTTTCTCGACTTTTCTTTGCTTTTGGCCAGCGATTGTTAGATTTGGGATATAGAAGGGTGAGTTTAGACAGAAAAATGCAGGAAATCAATGACACGGTTCAGGTCACCGAAAAACTTTACTATAAGCCCCCTATTTCATCAAGTGATTTAAACCAAAAAATTGATCAAATTTTTGGAAATGTAAGTGTAGAAAAAGTCTCAGTGGACAATAAACCCAGTTTTCTAAAGGTTCTGGTCACAATATACTCGGATCATTTATATCGGGATGCCAAGCCCTTTGACCAATTTGTAGAAGGTTTGTTAACATAATAGAAAAGCCATGGATAGACATCATTTAAAGTTGCAGTTAGAAAACTATCGGACTCCATTTGAGGAGGAGAAGGCTTTTGTGAATGATTTTATAGCATTGACAGGAGAACCACTGGCTTACAGCAGGCTTAGGACCTCCGGTCATTTTACTGGTTCCGCCTGGATCGTTAATAAAAGGCGCACCCATACCTTGTTAACCCTACATAGAAAATTGAACAAGTGGCTGCAATTGGGAGGGCATGCTGATGATAACGAAAACCTCCTGGATGTTGCGGTGAAAGAAGCAAGGGAGGAAAGTGGCCTGTCTTCCCTGCGGTTGGTGGACAAGTTTATTTTTGACATTGACAGGCACGTGATACCTTCCAGAGTTAACGAACCACGGCATTTTCATTATGACGTGAGGTTCTTGCTTGAGGCTGAAATCGATGAACCTCTATCTATCAGTTCCGAAAGTAAAGATTTGGCTTGGATAAACTATGACGTTGTAGAAGAACTGGTCATGGGCAACCCTTCCATTATGCGAATGCTTGAGAAAACGAGCAAATCAGAAATATTCATGTAAGCTTAATTTTCGGGTTTTTGGGGATTAATAATCTTTACTTCGAAATTAACTTCGAAATTCCTAACTTTGCGGAAATTTCGATTCTATGAACGCATTTTCGGGTATTTTACTACCCATTATCCTCACATCTTTCCTTGTATCCTGTTCCCCATCCACAGAAGAGCTTGTGGAAGAGGGCTTTAAGTCTTTGGGAGCGGGAGAATTTGACAAAGCTGCAGAGTATTTTCAACGTGCTGTGGAAATTTCGCCCCAAGAAGCACAAGCCTATAATGGTCTGGGTGTTGCCTATTTTGAAAAACAGAACTTTTCTGAGGCCATTGATGCTTTTGATGAGGCTATTGCCTTGGATAGCAGCAATTATAAACCTTTTTTCAACAGAGGAAATGCCAAATTGGAATTGCAGCGGTACAAGGAGGCAGTGGCAGACTATAATTTGGCAAGTGCCTTGGACGCAGGTGTTGTGGATATCTATTACAATAGAGGATTGGCACTTCTGGGTATGGAGCAATATGAGGATGCCTTGTTTGATTTTGAAATGGCAACAGAGGGTAACCCCCAAAGTTCCCAGGTTCATTTTAATAAAGCGAAGGCCCACTTGGGCAACAACGACCCTATCAATGCCATATCCTCCTTGAACGAGGTCATTTCCTTGGACAAGAGGAATGGCCCTGCATTTTATCTTCTTGGTGTCACCGAAATGAGTGCACTGGGTAAAAAAGAGGAAGGATGTGCCAACCTCAAAATGGCATTAAGTTTGGGTTATACCGCAGCAAAAGACTGGATAGATGACTTTTGTCAAGAATAAGATACACACCGAAATAGGCACAGATCTAAATTTGGCTGCTGATTATCTCAAGAAGGGTGAACTAGTGGCCATTCCCACCGAAACTGTATATGGTTTGGCAGGAAATGCATTGGACACCAATGCTGTACTGAAAATCTACCAAACTAAAAAACGACCAAGTTTTGATCCTTTAATTGTACATGTGGGTGGTCTGGAGCAGGTATACCCTTATGTAAAAGAATTTCCAGAGGAACTAAAGGAATTGGCCGAAGCATTTTGGCCTGGCCCTTTGACCTTGCTTTTGCCAAAGCAATCCATTATTCCCGACTTGGTCACCAGTGGATTGGATACTGTAGGTATCCGGGTGCCCCATCACCCTCTCACCAGGGAACTCCTAATGAATTTGGATTTTCCGTTAGCTGCTCCCTCTGCTAACCCTTTTGGTTATATCAGTCCGACCAAGGCAACTCATGTAGTGGATCAATTGAATGGAGAAATACCCTATGTTTTGGATGGAGGAGACTGCCAAGTGGGTCTTGAAAGCACAATTGTGGGTATAGAACAAGGTCAGGTAATAGTGTATCGGCTAGGTGGAGTGCCAGTGAAGAGAATAGAAGATAGGGTAGGGCCCCTACTCATTTTGCCCCAATCCAGCAGTAATCCGAAAGCCCCGGGCATGTTAAAGAGTCACTATGCACCTCAAACCCCGATTGTTTTAGGGAATTTGGAAGAAATGATAGTGAAATACTCCGCAAATGGAATTCCATTTGGAGTTCTCTCCTTTAGTAAGGACTATGGGAGATTTCAACCCAAACAGCAAGTAGTGTTGAGTAAGGTGGGGGATTTTGAAGAGGCAGCGAGGAATTTGTTTTCAGGCATGAGGATGTTGGATAATACAGGCCTGGCAGTGATTTTGGCAGAGGAATTGCCGGAAGAAAACTTGGGTAAAGCCATAAATGACCGCCTTAGAAGGGCGGCAGCAAAATAATTTGTTTATTTTTGAGTAACCAATCAAATTTCAACCAATGAATAGACGCATAAAAACGGTAGATAATCTAGATTTTAAGGGTAAAAGGGCACTTATAAGAGTGGATTTTAATGTGCCATTGGATGACCACTGCAATGTAACCGACAATACACGTATTACTGCCGCTGCACCCACAATTAAGAAAATTTTGGAAGATGGGGGAGCGGTTATCCTTATGTCCCATTTGGGTAGACCTAAGGAAGGCCCAGAGGAAAAATTCAGTTTGAAGCACGTAAAAACGGAATTGGGGAAGGCCCTTGATGCCAAGATTAAGTTTGTAGATGACTGTATTGGGCTGGAGGTAAGCCAACTTGCAAAGAGTTTAAACCCCGGAGAAGTACTTTTACTGGAGAATCTCAGGTTTCACAAAGAAGAAACGAAAGGGGACAGGGAGTTTGCAAAGAAATTGTCCCAACTGGGGGATGTCTATGTGAATGATGCCTTTGGTACAGCACATAGGGCCCATGCTTCCACGGCTGTAATTGCTGAGTTTTTCAATGATAAGGCAGCCGGTTATCTTATGGAGGCCGAACTCAAGAATGCGGATAAGGTTATGAGCAGCGCCACTAAACCATTTACAGCGATTATGGGCGGAGCCAAAATATCTGACAAAATATTAATCATCGAACGTCTACTGGACAAGGTGGATACCTTAATCATAGGAGGGGGAATGTCCTATACATTCGCTAAGGCCCAAGGTGGGAATATAGGGGATTCTCTACTAGAAGCAGACAAATTGGACCTGGCACTGGAACTTATTGAAAAAGCAAAAGCAAAAGGGGTAAATTTGGTTTTCCCTCAGGATTCTGTTACCAGTAAGGCCTTTGCCAACGATGCTGAGCAGAGTACTGCCAAGAAAGGTGAAATTCCTGACGGCTGGATGGGGTTGGACATTGGACCTGATTCCCGGGTTTCCTTCGCAAAAGAAATTGAATCCTCAAAAACCATACTTTGGAACGGCCCCATGGGTGTTTTTGAAATGAGCAGTTTTGAACATGGTACCAAAGCGGTTGCTGAAGCCATCGTATCGGCCACTCAAAAAGGGGCTTTCTCCATGATTGGAGGCGGGGATTCTGCGGCTGCGATTAATAAATTTGGGTATGGCGATAAAGTGTCCTTTGTATCAACAGGGGGTGGAGCCTTATTGGAGCTTATGGAAGGCAAGGAGCTTCCAGGAGTCAAGGCCTTGGAGCCCTGATGCCTTTATTGGGTCTTTTAAGAAGTCCTTGGTGGGGAACACTAAGGACTTCTCTTTTTACTCCCAAATTTTTTTTGAAGGCAGAAAAGAAAATTTGGATATTTATCGTTAAATATTTGGGTAAAGCTCATTGAAATACAGGGCTCAAGCCCTGTTCTTTTCTAATTCATGTCTATAGAGGTCAATCAACTTACTAAACTTTACGGCTATCAGAAAGCCCTGAACAAGGTGGATTTTCAGGCTAAACCAGGGCAAATTCTGGGTTTTCTGGGACCGAATGGAGCTGGCAAGTCCACCACCATGAAAATTGCCACTGGGTATATCCTTCCCGATGAGGGAGACGTTTTAATCAAGGGGGTGTCGGTAATAAAACATCCCAAAGTGGTGAGCCGAATGATCGGATACCTTCCTGAGCATAACCCCTTATATCTTGAGATGTACATTCCGGAGTTTTTGACGTTGATAGGGGGCTTGTATCAGCTTTCAGGCAAAGTATTGAGAAAGCAAATACCGAAGGTGATGGAACAATGCGGTCTGATGCCGGAAAGGACGAAGAAGATCGGTCAACTTTCCAAAGGGTATAGGCAGCGTGTGGGATTGGCCAAAACCTTGGTTCATGATCCTGAGATAATAATTTTGGATGAACCTACTACTGGTCTGGACCCCAATCAGTTGGTGGAAATAAGGAGCTTGATCAAGCAAATCAGCAGTGAGAAAACCCTGGTCTTAAGTACCCATATAATGCAGGAGGTGGAGGCAATCTGCGAAAAAGTAGTAATCATCCATAAAGGAAAGATAGTGGCGCAGGATCTCCTTGGGAATTTAAAGAGCAATAGGGGCCAATTTGCCTTGGTTCTCCAAACCGAGGAACCTCTAAACAAAGAGTGGTTTGGACACCTCAATGTGGCAGGCCTCAAACAATCTTCACCTAACAGGATTACCCTGGTAACCTCCCAACCAAAAGAATTACGTAAGCAACTCCTTCATGTCATAAATACCAAGGAATTGAGTTTGGTGGAACTGAAACAGGAGGCGCAGGATCTCGAAACCATCTTTCATCAGTTAACCCAAAATTGACCCTTCTATGTTTAGCTTGTATGTTAAGGAATTAAATGGCTTTTTCAGTAACCTCACGGGTTATATTATATTAGTGGTTTTTTTGGTGGCTTTGGGTTTGATCGTTTGGGTGTTTCCAGGAACAAGTGTCTTGGAATATGGGTATGCAGAATTGGACACACTTTTCTCCCATACCCCTCTGGTCTTTGTTTTTCTGGTCCCTGCCATCACCATGCGTATGATCGCTGAGGAGAAAAAGACGGGAACATGGGAATTACTGATGACCTCACCCTTAACGGCTTTTCAAATTGTAGGTAGTAAATACATGGCTGCATTGACCCTCATTCTCTTTGCCTTGCTTCCCACGTTGGTGTACTATTACTCTGTTGTTCAGCTTGGAGACCCTACGGGAAATATTGACAGTGCTGGTTTTTTCGGGTCTTATATTGGATTAGTCATGGTCGGCGCAGCCTTTGCCGCAATAGGGCTGTTTACAAGTTCCTTTACTGATAACCAGATTGTGGCATTTGTGCTAGGCGTTTTCTTTGGTTTTTTCCTCTATACGGGCCTATCCGCTCTGGCCGGATTACAGACCGGGACTTTAGCCATGTGGATGGAGGAGCTTAGCATAAGTTATCACTATGATAGCATGGGTAGGGGAGTGGTGGAATCCAAAAACGTGTATTATTTTATTGCTTTGATCAGCACTGTACTTGCTTTGACTTGGGGGGTCATTTCCAAAAAATGAATGCTAACATTAAAATATTTACCAAGTCACTTTTAGGCATTGTTTCGATCTGGATTTTTGCCTTTTTGGCCAACGAGTTCACTATTTTCAGATGGGACCTCACCGAAGAAGGAAGGTACAGTGTAAGTGAGGCGACAATGGAGGTATTAGCTGATCTTGAAGAACCTCTAGAAGTGGAAATATTGCTTACCGGGACATTGCCAGGAGGAATGAGAAGATTTCAGAAGTCCATCGAAGAAACAGTGAAGACCTTAAATGCCTACAGCCCTTACCCTATTAGGTTTTTTTACCAAGATCCATTGACCTTGCCAGAAGATATTCGGGAGGAATATATCTTCACCTTGGCGGATTATGGGATAATTCCTACCAACTTACATGCATCTGAAGCTGGAGGAAAGACCACCAGGATGATTTTTCCCGGTGTGGTAGTTAGGAATGAGGAATATGAAGTGGGAACGCTCCTGCTAAAGGGAGAGAAAGGGATGTCCTCCGATGAAATCTTAAATAATTCTATCGAAAATTTGGAATTCGAGATCAGCACTGCTATCAAAAGGTTAATCAGCAGGCATCAGCATGCCGTAGGTTTAATCATTGGTCATGGCGAAATGGAGGAAGACGAAGGTTTTGGGGTAGTAGAAGCACTGCATGAGGACTTTGAAATCTACAAAATCCCAATGGAACAGGCCGAAAAGGTGGAGGATCTCCTGGAATTTGAAGCACTAATTATTGCAGGGCCTAGGGAGCTTTTCAATGAGCGGGAAAAGTTTTTATTGGACCAATACCTGATGTATGGGGGCAACCTCTTAGTATTTTTGGATCCCTTGGCCGTGGACCTTAAGGAGGCAGGAGGGGAGGGGACAGTAGCTATGCCTTACGATACAGGATTGGATGACCTACTTTTCCGGTATGGGATTCGCGTCAATAAGGACCTGGTTCAAGACTTGAATTATGGCTACCACCCTGTAGTAGCAGGGGATTTTGGAGACCAACCGCAGATTGTACCCCTTCCTTGGCCATTTTATGTTCTTGCGGGAAGGATGGCTACACACCCCATCACCAAAGGTTTGGACCAGTTGCAATTTAGGTTTGTGAGTACCTTGGACACGGTGAAGGCAGATGGAATTAGAAAGACCCCTCTGGTGTTTTCTAGTGATTACAGCAAGGTGTTGAACGCACCCCTGCGTGTGGCTTTTGAAGATATGACGGTCCAACCAGATGTGGAGACTTTTGGAAGTCAAAGATTGCCCTTGATTTATCTTTTGGAGGGGGAATTCACCTCTTATTTTAAAAACAGGTTCATTCCTGAGGGTTTTGCCAAGGACTTTTTCAGAGAAGAAGGAACCATGGGGAGGCTTTTAGTGGCAGGGGATGGAAGTCTTGTTAAAAGCATGGTAGACCCAAGTAGTGGAGAACCCATGCCCTTGGGGGAAGAACCTTTTGGAGAAAACATGTCAGCAAACAGAGATTTTTTGCAGAATGCCATTCACTATATGCTTAACCCGGAAGGCTTGATTTCCACCCGGGTCAAACAATATCAAATCAGGCCTTTGAACCGAGTGAAAATCCAAAACCAAAAAGGGTTTTGGCAAGTAATAAATGTGGCCATGCCCATTGGGATCATCCTATCGATTGGCCTAGCCAACTACCTGCGCAGGAGAAGAAAATACGAAAAAGGATACAGCCCTAATTAGGCCCTAAGGTTTTTCCAATGAATTCACAAATTTTTTAGAGAATCACCGTTTCCATAGGTGCATTTCTGAATTTATTTCTAAATTTACCCTGTTAACGACCAATCTTAACAAGAATGCCATTTTGATTTGCTGGTTCATCCTAATCATCGGCTTGATAGTCTATGGCTTAGGGGTAGGCACAGAAGGCAAAAACCAATAACTGACGTCAAATGAAATTTATTGTTTCTTCTTCTTCACTTCTCAAACACCTTTCTTCGATAAATGGGGTGGTAACGACAAACCCCGTCGTTCCGATTTTGGAAAATTTTCTTTTTGAGATTAAGGATAGTAAGCTAACTGTTACTGCTTCCGACCTACAGACTTCCATGATCACCGAAATAGAGGTGGAAGCCAAAGAAGACGGTAATATCGCAGTGCCGGCCAAAATTTTGATCGAAACCCTGAAGAACCTTCCGGAGCAACCTGTTACCTTTAGTATAGACAAGGAAACCTATAGCGTAGAAATAAGCTCTGACAATGGGCGATACAAGCTGGCTGGTGAAAATGCCACGGACTTCCCAAAGATCCCCACTGTTACCAATGCCACCACAGTAGACATGTCAACGGCTGTACTCAGCCAAGCTATCAACAACACCATCTTTGCCACTAGCAACGATGAGCTTAGGCCTGCCATGACCGGAGTTTATATCAATCTAAGTGACACGAATACCACCTTTGTGGCAACTGACGGGCATAGGTTGATTCGATACAGAAGGGTGGACATAGCTTCCCCCGAAACTGCCAGCATCATAGTACCGAGAAAAGCCCTTAACCTCCTTAAGGCCACTTTGCCTACTGAAAATGTACCGGTATCTGTGGAATTCAACAATAGCAATGCCTACTTTAAGTTCAACAATATTAAGATGATCTGTAGGCTTATCGATGAGCGTTTCCCGGACTACGAAAATGTAATCCCCTTGGACAACAACAACGATATGACCATTGATCGGCTGGAATTTCTAAGTTCCCTGAGAAGGATTGCGATTTATGCCAATAAAACCACCCACCAAGTAAGGTTAAAACTCACTGGAAGTGAATTGCAGATATCCGCAGAGGATCTTGATTTCTCTAATGAGGCCAATGAGAGGCTTTCCTGCGAGCACGAAGGAGAGGATATAGAAATAGGCTTCAATGCCAAGTTTTTGGTGGAAATGCTTAACAACATTACTGCACCACAGGTGACCATGAAATTCAGTGCCCCCAACAGGGCCGGTCTTATCCAGCCCTCAAACCTCGAGGAAAATGAGGATATTTTGATGCTGGTAATGCCAGTGATGCTCAGTAATTATGTGTAAAGGGAATAGGCCATAAGAGAGGGTTTTTTAAGGTTTAATTTGGGTATCGCGGGATGCCATGAATTATACTCGGAACGGTTGGGTTAAACAGTGCTAGGTGCTTCATGCATCTTCTAGTAAAGGTAGTTTCATTAGGTTCTTCTATGTGGCTTTCGTAGGTGTTTCGGATTCTATTCAAATTGGAAGTGCCCACAAAAATCAGTAGTCATGGCAGGCCACCTTTTTGGTATAAACCCCTAACCTCATTTATTTACCGGAATGAAATCGAGCCTGTCCTGACGGCAGTCAGGGCATGAAGAGCACGTCACACACTGGGATTACTATAGATTGCGAGATTCCCCCGAAGCGAGTTCGGGGCAGGCTATCTGACCACTGAAAAACAAATTATAAACAGATGAAAGCACCTGTGTTTTTATTACTAATAATTTCTTTCATCTTTATCGGTAGGTCATTCGCCCAAGAGTGGAAAGAGAAAAATCCTGTTATCGATACTTTTTTCTATCCCTGAGTCCCTGATGGATTTAATTACCTCCTTCTGGGAATAGGGTACAGGTCGAACGGTACCTTTAAATCCCTACATAAGGTTTAGTAAATAGCAGCCACCTGGATGTTGAAAATGTCCAGACAGGGATGTTCAATGTGGTTGGGGCCAGGATTCATAATAGTATAATTTGACAAGTTGGTAAGGTGTTGGTGCATGAGCTGGCAAAATATACTTAAGAGGATCAGAAAACCTGAAAATGCGAAAGTATAGAGGAATTGTGAAATTGGGAGAAATTTGTAATTTTAGTCTCGAATTATAATGTGTTTTACCCAATTTTAGCCTTGTTTATGCCGTTTTCCGATACCTACAAGCAATTTGATGAGGGCCGAAAAGAGCTTAGGCCCTACGGTACCACTTGCGAACTTTGGCTTCCAAAAATCATGAGAAGGGCTGATCGGCACAACGAAATAGAACTGAATTTTTTACCTGAAGGGACCATGACCTATTTGGTAAACGGAAGAAAGGTTCAAATTCCTAACCAGAGGTTGGCGGTATTTTGGGCGCTGACACCTCACCAAATCATCCATTTTGAGAAGGAGGCGCCTTATTACGTTTGCACCATTCCCTTCGTACAGTTTTTGGATTGGGGTTTGCCCGGGAGGTTTGTGGATATTTTGCTCAAAGGGGAGATTGTCGTTTCGGAAAGGATAGCGGAGGGCACCTTGGATCAACTTCTTTTTGAACACTGGATAAGGGATTTCCGGGAAGGGAATAGGGAAGCTGTAGAGGTTTCCATGCAGGAAATTAGGGGAAGAATAGGGAGATTGGCATTGTCTGCCAAACAAATACCCAGAAAGGAGGAACAACCTCGCCTGCCCCAAGGTGCCAACCTGGTGGAGAAAATGGTGTTATACATAGCGGATAACTATACTGATCCTATTAAAACTGCAGACATAGGAAAGGCAGTGGGTTTACACCCCGATTATGCCAATTCTTTGTTCAAAAAAACCTTTGGCATCACACTCAGTGATTATTTGGTCGAGCAACGCCTGTTTCATGCCCAGCGAAGGCTTTCGCTTAGCGGGGACACAGTAACCAATATAGCGTTTGAGTCGGGGTTTAATTCTATTAGTCGATTTAATGCAGCTTTTTCCAAGCACTGTGGCTGCAGCCCCAGGGAATATCGAAAGAAGTATAGTATTCTTTGAAATCGATAAACTATTTTATTACCCAGATTTTTTTGGTGTCTTGGAAATGTTGGCTGTTCATGTTGCAAAAATAAAGACCTGCGGCACTAGGAGGCAACTGTATTTCCATCAGGTACACACCAGGATCCAAAGGCTGGTTGAGAAGCAAAGAGGAGGTTTGCCCTGTTGCGGAGACGATGTTCAGCATAATCTGCGTGGTCTTTGCGATATGGATTTCCATCTGGAAAGATCCTTTACTTGGGTTGGGATAAGGGGTTCCTAGGTAAAACCTATCCGGAATATTGCTACTTACCTTTTGGAGGCCGGTTACGGGATCAACCGTAAAGGAAAGGGGTATTGACCATTCACTATCTCCAGTAACATTATAGGCCAGCACTCTCCAATAATAAATAGCATCATCAGCAGCAGCATACCCATGAAAAAGGGTATCAATGACGTATTCATCTAAGGTTATGGATTGGAAAAGGCTATCACGTGCTACCTGTATCCTGTATCCATCAGCTTCATAAGTGGAAGGCCAGTAGAACTTGTCCGCCTTTACCACAGGCCCTGTGGGAAATTGGGGCTCCGGGGTGGGAGGCAGTGGTGGGACAAAGGTCCAGGCTTCTAGGGTATCGGATTTTTGCTCTATATTTCCGGTGTGGTCCTTAGCAATACTGTAAAAAGCATAATTGCTGTTTTCCTCACCCTCGTATAGATAAGTAGTGTCTGCATGAGCAGTTAGCCATTTTTCGTAGTCTCCACCATTTTTGGCTACAAAAATATCGTAATTGGCAATGCCACTTCCAATATCTTCCCCACCCCAGGAAACATCAAAAGTAGGAGGCAACCTATTTGGTAGAGTATTTACCTGGGATACAGGTGGATATAAGTCCAAGGTGTTGGTATAAGGGCCATAGGGTGGGGCAGGGCCCCAAGGGCCTACTCCGTCAAAATTCACATGCGCCTGGTTTTGAAAGACGGTGTTATGGTCAAGGCTATCCAGTGGTTTTACCGTGAAATTCACCCAGCCTATATGATAACCCGTAGAATCAATGGGAGGTAAATATCCCGCCATGGGATCATCCGGCAGCTCCATGGTATTAGGGTCAAGGGAGCGGTGAACCCAGTAGATTTCCCGGGTATCGTGATCCACTGTTCCCCTTACCTGTACCAAAAGATTCTTGTCCGGTCGCATGTCCACCGTAACATCAAAATATTGCCCCCCATCTAAGGGTAATGTCCATTTTAGAAATCCTATTTCCGTAAAATTTACCGAATGGATGTCAAAGTTGGTGTCCAAAGTGTCCCGGATAAACACCTCTGCTGCAGGTGCGGTGGCATCTTCCTTGTTCCAATAGTCGATCTTATAAGCGAAAAGATCACCATCGGCAATAAACCGTTGTTTTTCGCCTAAGGATAAACCAGGCTCCTGATCGAAACCTACCGGGCCGAATTTGTCCTCGGGGGTCACCGAGGAGATGCTGGCGAGTGACATTTGGCGATCCCTGTAGTCCTGATTGCAGCCATCGTATAAGGAAACTCCAACGTCAAGGACTTCATTTACTGTTCCAACAAATGCAGCTACTTTATCTCCAAATTGTTGATATTTTCTCAGGGGCTCTATGGCCTGGGCAATTCTCCTTTGGGTGGTAGTTCTTCCCAGGGTTGCCAAATGGAAGGCTCTTGATTTTCTGCTTGCAAGGTTTCTGGCAAAAAAGCGGATACCACCCGCTGGATTTATCGGGGTATTTGCGAATGCATTAAGGCATGTCATTGAATTGCTAAAGAGATTGTAATACAGATCCCATTGGAAAACCACACTTTTTGTTGTGTTCCAAATTCCTCGTTGTTTATTGTTCTGGATGGGATCCCAAATATTTCCTTTTAGGGTGTTGGCTGTAGACCCTAGGCAATCCCCCCAATCAGAAAGGAGCGAGGTAAGTATGCCTGGACTAAAGCTTGCTTCATTGTTATTGAGGTATGCTCTTAAACTCCTGGCAGCTATACTTCCCCCGGCCTTTCCAAGGGCCGCAGAGCAGTCCTGTGAGATCGGTGAGCCAAGTTGCCTATTGACGGCACTGGAAAGGGCGGCATAGGTAGCTTGATAAGCGTCTGTTACCATATCCTTTCTTCTTGCGCTCATCATGCTCAAGTTAATTTCAACCAAGGCCTCTAATAAAGAATCAATAGTTGCCATTTCCTGCATATAGGTTTTGAAGCTTTCACTTGCAAAAAAATCCCATTTTTTTTCAAATTCCATATCCAGGGTAACTTCCAAGTCAAAGTCTACCATGGAAGGTAAATAGATGCTAAATGGAATATCGACATGGTCACTGGAAGGTAAATTATTGATCAATAATGGAATAAATTTGGTTTCATCCACAGTTTCGGTATTGATCAAGGAATCGTAATTTGTGATTTCGGAAAGGGAGTGAATTTCCCCATCTAGTCTGATGGTAGCAATGGATGGGATGCCACCAATATTGATGGAGATGAAATTTTTATCCACGGTTCCCATGTTTTTCACTCGCAGCACATATTTTTGGAATCTCCCAATCCTAAGCTGCTCACGACCAATTATTTCTACCGATAAGTTCTGATCGGAAGCCCCAATTACCTCAATGGGAACATGGTGAAAAATAGATGGGTTTCCCACAATACCCACTTGATATTCCCCCGGGGGCAAATCCCTAAAATCATGGGTGAATTCCAGCAAGCCGCCATTAACCCAGCGGCTGTTAAGGCCTATCATGGAAGAGTCGGATAAGCTCATCAAGGCCAAAGAATCCGCCTCCGTAAAACCCAAACCCTGTATCTGAAAAGAACTTTGCCCCTGCCCTGTTTCATAGTTAGAAAGTTGTAGAATCTCTTGGTTGCCTTCTGGGTGGGAAAGGGATGCCACAGTTCCTGCATAGATAAGGTAATCCCTTCTTTGATCCTCATCTGGGGTATGCCGTAGCACTGCCGAATCCATATACCGTAGGAAGTACCGTCCCGGGGCAGGGTTGGGGATATGACCCGATAGGGCATATCCACTCCCCATTCGCGAGAACCTCCATTGAGAGCTGGGTTTTTCCATTTGCTGGTAAAATACCTCAAGGGTGCTCCACATCCCATACCCCTCAGTTTGGAAAAATAGGGTGTCAATATCTGGCTTAAGGTCTATGAATTTCCAATCATTTCCATATGGCCGAAGAATTTCCCCTTTTTCCCAGCGATTAAGAGGAAGCCACTCAGGGGAATCGCTTACCATAAGCTGGCCGGTGACGGGCAAGCGACTGTGGTTTTGGACCTCTAAGTGGTATATTCCAGGCTGAACCCTCGAAAGCTCCATGTCATAATCAGTTGACCCCCGACGGATACCCAGGGTTTCCTCTCCCTGCCTTAACTTAAGTTCGCCAGACCAAGTGCCACTGTACCCGAAACGGTCTGCCTTTTTGAGGAAAACTTGGATTTTTTCCAACTCGGGAACCAGGACCTTCGCCAAGAAAGTTTCCCCAGGGGGGATTTCAAAACTTACCCATTCCCCAAAAGGGAAATTCCCGCCCTCAAAAATTTGAATGTCTTGTGCATAGGTAAAACTCTTTTCTGCCTGCACCTGAAGGTGGTAGTTGCCGGGTCCTACTTGTGTGAAATCGAATTTTACCTGATAGAATAGGGAATCCACTTGAATTGTTTCTAAGGGTAGCAGTTCCTCCCCACTCTCATTTTTTAAGAAGATTTGCTCCAGGTTTTCTATCCCCAGCATCTCCACCCTGAATATCGCTTCGGATTGTTGGATACTGGCTGTATTTGGGTGAACACTTAGGATGCCGGGAAGGACGATGGAGGTTTGTAAAGTATCCTTTCCGCAAAGGTTTCCGGCAATTAACAGAACCTCATAACCTCCAGGAGCCGGAGTGGAGATTTCAATTTCATCACCGTAAAATGCTTCACTCCCAAAAATCCATTGGAGGCTATCGGCGGAAGTGGATATGCTTTTGAGCTGTATCCTGTTTTCTAGCAATTGGTATTCAAAATCTGCTTTTGGCGGATCCCCGCTACAGATGCTGATTTCTCTTTGTTCCACCATACTGCGTACCCCGTTTTCATTGACCGCATATAGGTAAAATTGGTAAGTTCTATTGATCTCTGGCAAAAAAGACAAATCAGCCTGAAAATCCAATTCCACAAAGGGTGCTGGGTCTACTTCAAAAATTTTTGACCCAGAGTGGTAGTCTTCTGCTTCCAGATGATATTCGAAGTGAGTGATAGGGGAAAGTTCTAAAGTCCCTTCCTGCAGGTAAAAAGCCCTTCTTTGGGTCAAAGACCAATTTCCTTGCTCATCCTTTGCCCTGAGGTAAAAAATGTAAAATCCCGGGGATAGGGAATTTTCCTGTAGACTTGCGGTGACATCCAATACCAGAGTAGAAGAAGTGGTGATTGGAATAACGGATCCATTGCCAAACCCGGGGTCCTCATCTATAAAATACTCCAAAACCCTCAAATTTTTTATTCCTGATTCCAGAGGCTGGAGGTAGAAAACCCGGGAGTTACTCATGGACCAGCTACCTTCACTATCCAAGGCACGGATAAACAACTGATGAAAGCCCGGGGTTAACCCGTTTAGGGGTACATGAAGGTCAATTGTGACCAAGTCATCTTCGCTTATTGGGATTTTGCTGCCTTTGCCAAATCCCGGATCTTCATTGAAGTAATACTCTAAAGAGAGCAGCTCCCTGGATAGGGCAGGTTTGGGTGCCACAAAAAATGCCCTAGATTGGGTCATGGACCAACTCCCCTCCTCATTCTGGATTCGGATAAAAAACTGGTGCATACCTGGTTCAAGGCCCTGAAGGGCTATGGATTCATCCAGGTTTACTGAGGCTTCTGGATGAATGTTGATGGGGGTTCCCTCGCCAAAACCAGGTTCCTTGTCAAAAAAATACTCCACCCTCCCTATCTGCTGCGCTGCAGAAAGGTGGTAAAGGAATAGGGCTGTAAAAAGTAGAAAACCCCGCAGGTTCATGGTTAATTGGACTTGGCTTTCACCTGGACCCTTACACCGGTTTGCAGATTACCTGAGTCCCCCACACGCAGGTCAAAAATCAAAGGTATAGGGGGTAAGCCGGAAAGCCTGTAGCTTCCTTCACCGCCAAAGGCCCCCGCATCCGTCCCTTCGGTTCCTGCTCCCTTGGCAGGGGAATTACTTGCCAACTGCCACTGTCCGTCGGTACTGCCATCGTCCAGGAACAGTCCGTTCAGGTTTACGGACTTGTTCCCATTCTCTGTGCCAAACTGCCCATTGGAGGCCAGATTGTTGCTTTTGTTACCTGAGGTGATTTCCACATTGGCGTTGTTGTTGGCCAATATATTATTCCTAAACGAGGAGGCGTTGATGGTGAGTGAGTTTCCGGTAAACACATTGTTTTCGCAAATGGAAAAAAACCCTCCATAAGTGTTGAAGGAGGCGTTGATGAAGAGGTTGTTTCTGACTATGATGTCCCCATATAAGGTATTGGAAGTCATCCCTCTTACACCTCCCAATGAATAACACTCTATAACCCTTGCTCCCGTGATGTTGTCCAGACTTACCCCTCCTCTCAGATAACATCTTTGCACGGTGATGTTATTGGTTCTGATGGTAACTCCACTGTTTGAAGTGATATCAAAGGTCACCCCCATAATGATGGATCCCTCCGATCCACTCTGAAACGTAACATTGCCAATCCTGGCAGGAATGGCCCTGGCCTGGGTTTCAGGGTTCTCCGTAAGGAAGTAGCCGGGCCCTAATATCACCAGTCTTTTGGAACAGTTGAAGTTGCTGTAGGAATTTGGCGAACCCTCCAAATGCACGGTATCCCCTGGCAGCACATCCGGATCCGAATTCAAGGGGCCAAGCTGTTCAAAGATACCTTGGCTCTTGTCAGCCTCCAATTGGTTGTTTACTCTCCAAATTTTGGCCATAATTGGCTGGGACAAGCAAAGCATGCCTGCTAATCCCCAGATAAATGATTTTAGCATGTCGAAGGAAGGTAAAGGTTAATTTCCTAATAGTATGTCTTGTAATGATTTCTTCTCCGGATCCAGGCTACCCTGGTATTCAATCACGAGGCTTTCATCTCCATTGTTGATCAAATCCAAAATTGTACCTCCATTTCTACGAGCCTGGTAAAGCCTACAGGTGGAAGTGGATCCGCTGTTGATTTCTGTAATGGAAGCTTCGCCCAAGAGTCTCTTTTCTTCCACAGTTTCTTGGGTGTTGGGGTTGTTAAGGAGGGTGACTTGGTAAATTTGTAGTACATCTCCCTGTTGAAGGCCGTTATCTGAACCTGCCCATATCTTGAAAGATTCCAAAAATTCCTCCCCTTTTCTTTCATTGGTGGACTCTACCGACATCAAGGCAAAGCGCTGAGGCATATACATGCCCACATGCGCACGCGCCAATCGATCAATTTCTTGATAGGCTGCTTGTGTGGCTGCGGCGGTGGTTTGGTCTATCCCTCGCCCATTTATGGTTTCACTCATTTCAATGGCACCGGTTTCCACATCGATGATTTTGAATGACACGCTTACATCCGTGAAGAGTTTTCCTGTGGGTCTCCTGCGGGAATCCAACATACGTCCTTCGGATACCCCGACCACATGCCCAGTAACGATAATTTTTGCCCCTAAGCGCTTGGCTTGGTTGATGATTTCAGTGGCGCTAACCTCCTGAAACCTGTCTTCTTCCGATAAAGCGTCAAATTGGTTCCTTTCGACCACTACAAATCTACCTGAACGTACAAACCCTGCCTCCACAGCATTTCCCAGACCTGCGGCATGCTCATACCGGTAAGACTTGTGGGTAGTAAAGGGGTAAATTGCCACTACGGTTTTTTCCTTGTCATTCTGGTAGGACGATTGATTATCAATCGGTTGTTGCGTGGAAAACGCAGATGGATAGAGACCCAGGACAAAGACTAATCCTAAAAATTCTCTTAGCAGGCTTGAGGGGTGTTTTAGGATTTTTAAAAGGGTAAAATAAAATTTTTCCATAGCACTAATATTTAATGAGATTTTTTTTCAATTTTCTTTATCCGTTTATTGTCGTTTTTGGCACGTTCATTTAAAATTTTAAAGTATACTCAAGGAATAATATTAGTGGTTTTTATTTAAAAAGCAAAAAATATCATTCAAAAAACAATTTACTAAGTTTTTAATTTTTTACAATTGCCAAATCAGTTATATAATTTGGTCGAGCAAAAAGCAGAAACTTTTCTGATGTTGTCTATTGAATTGCCCGTAGCAATAGATTTTTTCAATTAAATTTTATTTGGATTAATTCTATATAAGACTACATTTGCCTTATCTAAAATTAATCTAAATAAATGAATCGATATTTTGAATTCCTTTCCCTCCTGTTGGTTTTATCCACTGTCCAGGCATGTGGCCCAGATTCCTCTGAAAAGTCCGAATTTTCGGAAGACTTACTTCTCGTTACAGCAGGAGGAACCATTACGGAAATTGTCCATGATCTTGGGTTTGGGGATCAAATTATAGCCACGGATATCACCTCCACTTATCCTGCTTCTATGCAAAACCTGCCTTCTATAGGGTACAGGAATCAGATTAAGGCAGAAGGGGTTTTAAGTTTAGGTGCTGATGTGATATTGGCAGAGGAAGGATATTTAACTACTGATGTAGTGGAACAGCTTAAGGCCTCGAAAATAACTGTGCATTTGTTTGAAAAGCCTGGGAATGTAAATGAAACCTGCGGACTTATACGCGAACTTGCCACCTATTTAGCAGTGGAGAGCAAGGGGGAGGTTCTTGTTCAGGAAGTGCAAAGGGATATAGAAGCATTAGAGGCTTTTTTGGAAAATGCAATTGCCTCACCAAGAATGGCTTTTATTATGGCTAGGGGGGCAGAGACGGTGTTTTTGGCAGGGGAAGAAACATCTGCGGAGGAATTGTTCCAAATGGTGGGTGCCGAAAATGTTTCTCGTGGGTTCAAGGGTTTCATTCCACTTACCCCGGAAGCCATGGTAACCCTGAATCCGGATTATTTGCTTTTGTTTGAATCCAGTATGGCCACTTTGGGAGGGAAACAGGGTTTGCAGGAGGTAAGAGGGATAAGCAGTACAACTGCTTTTCAAAAGGACCAAATATTGGCAATGGATGGTTTATATATCTCCGGCTTTGGGCCTAGGGTAGGAAAAGCAGCTTTGGAACTTGCAAAAGAAATCTACTGATGCTGGCCATTTCCAATAAGGTTTCCAAAAACAGACTCCGGGTCTTGGTATTAGCCAGCTTGGGGATAGGGCTAATGGGTGTCCTGATGCTTTCTTCCACCCAAGGGGCGTATCCCATTCCTATGTTACAAGTAGTGGCCATCTTGTTGGATCAAGTTGGCATTGCAATAGGACAATTTGATAGCCAACAGGCCAATGTCTTTTTGCAATTGAGGTTGCCCAGGATATTGCTGGCCATGTTGGTGGGAGCAGGCCTGGGTATTTCGGGAGCAGCATTGCAGGGCTTATTCAGAAATCCCCTGGTGGAACCCGGACTTATCGGGGTAAGTAGTGGAGGAGCTCTTTTTGCTGTTCTATATATTGTCTTTGGAAGCTATTTTCCCATACTCGCACGTGTTGCTGGAAATTTGGGATTGCCATTTTTTGCTTTCCTCGGAGGGTTGATCAATGTGTTTTTGGTATATCGCTTGGCAAGCCAGGCAGGAAAAACAGACATTGCTTTGCTTATCCTTGCGGGGGTGGCACTGAATGCCTTATGTGGCGCATTGATAGGGTTATCTATCTTCTATGCGGACGATGCCGCGTTGAGGAATTTCACCTTTTGGAGCCTAGGAGACGTTGGAGGAGCCAATTGGACTAAAGTAGGTATAGGAAGTCTTTTCATCGGACTGCCAGCTTTGGTTTTGACCAGCCAACACAAACAACTCAACGCCTTGGCCATAGGAGAAAGTGAGGCCTTTCATCTTGGGGTGTCGGTACAGAAGGTGAAATACATGGTGCTCTTGCTTAGTGCGCTTATGGTTGGAGTAGGAGTGTCCATGACGGGAGCCATAGGCTTTGTAGGGCTAGTTGTACCCCACCTCATCAGGCTTCTGTTCGGTGCCGACCACAGGTTGGTACTGCCGGCATCCATACTGCTTGGAGCTTTGCTACTTTCTTTTGCCGATTTGCTGGCAAGGATTATCGTGATGCCGGCTGAGATGCCCATAGGCATCATTACAGCCATTATTGGATCCCCCTTCTTCATAGGGTTGATCATGAATGTAAAAACCATAAAAAAAGCGTAAATATCATGCTGGAAGCTTCTCATCTTCATTTCTGTATCAGCAATAAGGCCATCGTGAAGCAGGCGTCTTTTCGCGTTGAGGCAGGGGAACTCGTGGCGCTACTTGGCCCTAATGGGGCGGGCAAATCCACCTTATTTAAACTTCTAAGCGGGGAGGCGGTATGCAAGCATGGGGAGGTACTGTATAATGGAAAAAACATCCAAGGATATAAAAGTAGCCAATTGGCTAGCATAAGGGCAGTAATGCCTCAATCCAGCCAATTGTCCTTCCCTTTCACAGCTAAGGAGGTGGTGGAAATGGGTCTTACCATGGCCAGGAGCAGCTCAGTAACCCAAATCGTGGAGGAGGTAATGCAGCTCACTCAAACCTTTGCCTTTAGGAATGCCCAATACCATCATCTCTCCGGTGGAGAAAAGCAACGCGTACAACTGGCCAGGGTGCTCACCCAAATTTGGGAAAAGCAGCCCTATACCCGGTACCTTTTGCTGGATGAACCTACTTCCAGTATGGATATAGCCCAACAGCAACACGTATTAAAAATAGTAAAAGGATTGAAAGACAGGAACATCGGTATATTGGCCATCCTTCACGATTTGAACTTGGCAGCAAGTTACGCGGATCGGGTAATCCTTTTTAAAAATGGAAACTTATTCGCTCAAGGGATTACTGCTGAAGTCATGACTTCCCAGCACCTTGGAGAGGTATTTGATCACCCTATCCAGGTGATAACCAATAAGGAAAGAGGCTCCTTGATGATTCATCCCGTGCCTCAATTAAATAAAAAACTATTCAACTATCATACCGCTTAACATTATGGAAACCGAAGCAAAAAAAATGGAAATAAGCACCTTGAAAAAGAATTGGGAAAAATTAAAGGCCGAGAACCAAGCCATAAGGATCAGAGATGCCGCCAGGGCATTAGGAGTATCAGAGGCATCCCTGCTTTGCACCAGTCTTGGCAACGGCGTAACCCGTTTGGAAGGATCATGGCCAGAAATACTGTTGGCGTGCAAAGGGCTTGGAAAGGTCATGTCGTTGACAAGAAGTGAAGGCTGTGTGTTGGAACACAAAGGGACTTTCCAAAAAATCAGCCTACATGGAAAGGCCCCCCAGCAGATTGCCACCGTGATAGGCCCTATAGAGCAACGGGTATTTTTCAAGGCCTGGAAGTTCGGATTTGCAGTTACCCAGACCACCCCAAGGGGGATAATGGAAAGCCTTCAATTCTTTGATCAGGAAGGCACAGCGGTGATAAAAATTTTCTTGCAGGAAAAAAGCAACAGGGACGTCTACCAACAAATCCTTAACACCTACAAACACCCCACCCAATCCCCCTATTTGGAGGAAATACCCTTCGAGGAGGAAACCTATGCAAAAGAGATTGATAAAGAGGCCTTTGCCCAAGATTGGGAACAGATGAAAGATACCCATGATTTTTTTGGGATGCTGAAAAAGCACAAAATACAACGCCTGGATGCCTTAAAATGGATAGGTAATAAATGGGCCTACCAGGTGGATAGGTTAAGTGTCAGAAAAATCTTGGACGTCGCTTCTTCCACCAAATTGCCTATTATGATTTTTGCAGGTAATAAGGGAAACATTCAAATCCATCAAGGTAAGGTGAGGACCATACGGCAAATGGGCAATTGGCTCAATGTTATGGATCCGGATTTCAATATGCATCTCAATGAAGAAGTGGTGGAAACAGCTTGGGTGGTACATAAAAACACGGAGGATGGGATAGTTTCTGCAATAGAACTTTTTGATGAAAAAGGGGAAATTGTAGCCCAGTTTTTTGGACTCCGAAAGCCAGGTTTACCCCAGAATGAAGCCTGGAGGAAACTCGTTGAAAGCCTGTAAATAGATCATTTGAATCACATGCAAAAGTCATTTACTAAACCTTCTCTGTCATGTTAATTAGAATTAATCTTATTAAAAGTAGATTTCTTCTGTTGCTATTATTGTCATCGGCTTTTACCTCCATGATGGCAAAGCCAGGTGATGAAGTGGTTATTAAAGATGGCAGAGGCATGCCAATTCCGCATGCCATCGTGAAATGGGGTTCGGAGGGGTTTTCCACAGTAGACGAGAACGGTGTCTTTAGGATAACTCAAGCTTTGGCAGGGGTAGAGGAGATTGAAATCATGGCTTTGGGATTTGCCACTAAAAAAGTGAGAGTTGCCAACTTAAGCCAAGGCCAGGATATCCTATTGAAAGAGCATCTTGGCCAACTCAATGAGGTGGTGGTAGCTGCCACCAGAACCAACCGAAGTGTTGCGGATCTTCCCATGCCCGTACAGGTGATTAATCAAGAAAAAATCCAGGAAACGGGGGGAATGCGGCTTTCAGAGGTGCTAAGGGAGCAGACAGGTCTTCAAGTAGTATCCAATCATGGGGCAGGGCTTCAAATGCAGGGGCTCTCCTCTGATTACATCCTTATCCTATTAGATGGAGAGCCTTTGATAGGCCGTACTGCCGGCACGTTTGATCTGGACAGGATTTCGGTAAGTAACATAGAGCGCATTGAAGTCTTGCGAGGCCCCTCCTCCGCCATATATGGAAGTGAGGCTATGGCAGGGGTGATCAATATTATTACCAAAGAAAGTAGCGAAGCTGTACAGGGTACAGTACAGGGAAGATACCGGAGTTTTAACACCCAGGACCTAACTACTGAAGGAGGTATCCATCAAAACGGATGGAACATATACGGGTTCTATAACCGGTTTTCCACGGATGGGTTTGATCTTACTCCGCAGGTATTGGGAAATACACAATCCCCCTATCATGCCCATACCGGGCAGATAAAACTGGGTAAAAAAATTGGAGATAGGTGGGAGGCAAAGACCTTTGTAAGGGGCTATTCGGAAGTTTCCCATGACCTCATGGGGGTAAACAGCAATGGTGAAACCCAGGCTGCGAACATGACGGGGACAAGGAGGGAGCTTAACGTGAACCCTACATTAAGTTATCGGCCAGGTGAGGATTGGTTGTTTACTTTGAGAGGTATGACTTCTCTTTTCAGCACCCGTTCAGAGACGTGGTTTGAGGAATCAGGGAATAGGTTAGATTTTCAGGAATTTGACCAACTGTATCATCGTACCGAACTCCAGGTGGATCATCAATTGACCAAGGATCAACTTCTCACTGTAGGGGTGGGACATCTTTTGGAGACCGTAGATGCCACGCGCTACGATGATTTGAATAGGTTTGATGCCGCTTATCTTTTTCTTCAGCACCAATGGGAACCGGCAGAAAAGTGGAACCTGGTAAGCGGGATGCGTGCAGATTTACACAGCCAATATGGTGGACAGGTCAGCCCCAAGGTTTCTGCCATGTATCAGGTCAGGGAGAACTTCAGCTGGCAAGTTTCCATAGGAGCAGGCTTTAAGGCTCCAGATTTTAGGCAACTCCTGCTGAATTTCAATAATGCCTCCTCGGGCTATTACGTGTTTGGGGCAAATTTGGTACAGGAGGGTATCGCCAACCTGCGGGCCCAAGGCCTTGTGCAACAAATTCTGATAGATCCCTCTCAATTTGGGAAACTGGATGCCGAAAGTAGCTGGGCATTAAACACTGGAGGGAAATGGCAACCTCACGAGGATTTCTGGTTACAGGTAAACCTTTTTCGAAATCACATTGAAAATCTGATTGAAACAGCACCAGTGGCAAGATTGACATCTGGGCAAAATGCCTTTTCTTACTTCAACATTTCCTCTGTGATTACCCAAGGGACAGAAATGGACATTATATACCGGTTGTCTGAGCAGCTGCAACTTTCTCTGGGATATATGTACCTGGACAGTAGGGACAGGGAGGTGTTGGCAGCCATTGACGCTGGGGAAATGTATCACCGGGACAGGCAGAACAGAACCCGGTTGGTCACCCGCTCTGATTACGGGGGCCTTTTTAACCGTAGCCGACACAGTGGGAACATTAAGTTGAATTATTATGAAGCCCTTACGGGACTTTGTGTGGCCCTAAGGGGGATTTACAGGGGACCCTTTGGGTTTGGAGATGTAAATGGGAATTTGATCCTGGATGATCCCAGGGAATATGCGCCTGGAATTTTTCATACCAACATCACCCTTTCCAAAACCTTCGAAAGGGGACTTATGATCGAAGCAGGAGGGTTTAATGTGTTGAACCAACTCACTATCCATGATCCTACCAATCCTGGCAGAACTTATTTTATGGGAGTAAAGCTACCCCTGCATCAGTATTTGAAAAACTAGTGGAACATTTAACTTATAAATAAAATGAACAGACCTACAAACTTATGTTGCATGCCTACCCTTTTAGTGGGTTTGGCCTTTATGATTTCCTGCAGTGAAGATGATTCTCCAATTATAACCACTCCCTTGGAGGTGATTACGGTTGAAAACATCCATGCTCCAAACGATGTTATTGACCGTACTTCAGGGGAGGTCGTACAGCAAAACCCCTTTAGGTATTTCAGTTTTGAGAAGAATGCCCTGGCCGAATCCGTGGATGGAAATTGGGACATAGGTTTTAAGGGAACCACCATCATCGTAAACAGTGGGAGCAGTGGACCTGGAAATGCTAGTGGAATGGTAATGGAAGGGCTTTTTTCAGAATTGGCCGAAGTCCCAGAAAGTGCAACCCTTAGGCAAGATACGGAGGACGAATTGGCTATTCCTTCCGGATCCGGAAATGGCTGGTACAACTACAACAACTCCACCCACTTGGTAAGCCCAAGGCCTGGTAGATTCCTCGTATTCCAGACCAATGCTGGAAATTATGTAAAAATGGAGATCCTGAGCTATTACAGGGATAACCCTCCTATGGACGAGGTGGATTTCAACACAGGTGGGTACTACACCTTTGATTATGTGCTACAGCCCAATGGTCGTAGGGCATTTGATAATTAAGAAATTATTTTTTTTATGAAAATGGTCTTTTTGGACTATTATTCAGTTTATCGAACGACGTTTTTTTCATGGAAAGGGCGGGTTTTGAGCTCGCCTTTTTTCGTTGGTGGGGCTGCTAGCTATTCGGTTTTGGCCCTTAGCTTTTTGGTTCGGATTTTTTGAATTACAATTCAGATGATATCCAGATAGCTGTCTTTGGTATCAAGGCACAAGTCCATCCCTTTCCATGGTATTGATTTTCAACCAATTTTTAAAGCAGATGAAGTTACCTTTACTTTTTCCACCTGTAGCATGACCGATGCCTTTGTAAAATGCCAAGACACGTGTCACTTTTTAATCTATAACCATAAAAACAATAATTTTAATAAAAGAAAGAACCGTAAAAACAAACTAAAAAAAAGATGTTCGATTATTTTAATATCTTAAAATATTACGATACATTTGGAAAAATGTATTTTAAATATATAAAAATGCATGTTGAATTTTAATGGTAGAAAGGTCTTTAATGTATTAAAATAAATGATAAACAACCCTTTCAATTTTTATGCTGATGTTACAAGTTTATGCAAGATGAAGGAAAAAGTTAAAATTTTATTGGTGGATGATGACCCCATAGTCATTCTTCTGCAAAAGAAACTGATGGAAAAGGCTGGGCTTATAGATGAGTTAGAAACCTTTAGTAATGGAGAGGATGCCATAGCCTACCTTATCAAAAATGTGGGAAACTACGATGACTATCTGTTATTCCTTGATATCAACATGCCTGGCCTTACAGGTTGGGATGTTTTGGATACCTTGGGGGAAATGGATTTATCCGCCAGTTTGACCGTAATCATCATCACGTCCTCCATTGAACAGGCCGAAAGAGATAAGTCAAAAGAATATAAAGAAGTGTTGGACTTTTGGGTAAAACCTTTTAGCATAAATGATTTTTCACAACTGAAAAATCAAGCTTCGCTCCTGAAATTTTTCAAGGATCAAAAAGAAATCTAGATTGATGGGGATGGGTTTTCTCTGGAAGCTAAAAAAAATTGGGCTTCAGGAGGAGTTTTTAAACTTTTAGGACTAATTTAGCTAAGTGATTGAAAACCCAAACCCCAGGAGATGTTAAGAACCCCTTTATTATTTTTTCTTACCTTTTTCTTTAACTTAAATCAGGTCTATTCCCAGGATACTCCTTCCTTGAATAATGAAAAGGGAAATGGTTACAAGGGCATCTGGTTTACTTTAGGACAGTTTTCTACCTATGGAGACAAATATTCGGGAGGATTGGGAACCTATACTGCCAAACATATACCTTTGGCCATTTTTGCTCCTGAAGTGGACAAGACATTTTTTGTTTATGGAGGTACTCGTTCTTCCGATGAAAAACACCTGTTGTGCATGATAGGGGCTTATGATCACAAGACCGATAAAGTATCAAAGCCTTTAGTGGTTTACGATAAGAATGGCGTTGATGATCCCCACGATAATCCAAGTATTACCATGGATAGTGATGGCTACATATGGGTGTTCGTAAGTGGAAGGGGGAGTAGAAGGATGGGGTACAAATACAGAAGCGCGGAACCTTACAATATTGAATCCTTCGAACAAATCACTGAGGAAGAAATGACCTATCCACAACCTAAGTATATCCCTGGAAAGGGTTTTCTTAATTTATTCACTAAATACACTGGGCTAAGGGAGTTGTACTTTGAAACCAGTCCAGATGGATTGGATTGGAGTGAGGACCAAAAGCTAGTCTCCATAAAAAGAGAAGGGGATAAAAATGCCGGACATTATCAGATAAGTGGGCAGCATGGGGAAAAGGTGGTATTTTTCTGCAATTGGCACCCGGATGGAAATGTAGATAGGCGAACCAATATATACTACTTTCAAACTACAGACCTTGGAAAAACATGGACTACTATAGAGGGAGAAAAGCTGGATATTCCAGTTACAGATTTGGATTCCAAGGCCTTGGTTAAGGAATTTTTTACGAATGAAATAAATGTATATATCAAGGATGTGAACTTTGATGAATCCGGTAACCCGGTAGCGCTTTATGTTTCGGGCAAAGGCCATCAACCGGGCCCTGAACATGGCCCCAGGTCATGGAGTATTGTTAAATGGAATGGAGATGGATGGGAGCATCAAAAGATAACCGAATCTGACCATAATTACGACTCAGGGAGCCTTTGGATTGATGACAAGGAATGGACAGTCATTGCCCCAACACAGGACAGTCCACAACAGTGGGGTGCCGGGGGAGAGGTTGAAATGTGGAAAAGTAAGGATAAGGGCAAGACCTGGAAAAAGAATAAGCAACTCACTAAAGATAGTCAGAGAAACCACAATTATGTACGGCGGGTAGTGAACGGAAAGGACCCTTTTGTCTATTTTTGGGCCGATGGTAATCCCGATGAATTTAGTATATCCCAATTGTATTTTGGAGATAAAAAGGGGAGAGTTTGGAAACTTCCCTATGAGATGACGGAGGATTGGCAAAAACCGGAGAGGCTCAAGTAATATTTATGTAACATAATAGGTTTCCGTTTTGAAGATTTTCAGGCACCAAACTTTGATGATATCCTTAGGGTGCTGTTTGTTGTTCCTCATAGCGGCATTTTCTTATACGGATCAGGTGGATAGAGCCATTAATCTATCCGCCTCTTATACCCTTTCCTATTTTGGGGGATTCTACCTTTACTTTGGATGTTTTTTGGTTTTGGGCTTGTTGGGGTTGGCAATTTCTCCTCTTGGATCCGTCAAGTTGGGCAAGGGTAAACCACAGCATGGCAACTTCTCTTGGGTAGCAATGCTTTTTAGCACAGGCATGGGAGCAGGGCTTTTACTAAGAGCAGTCCAAGAGCCTATGCATCACTTCCAGCATGCACCTCGAGAAAGCCCATTGGCAGCCGATGTGTTGGCATTGGAATACACTTTTTTTCATTGGGGATTCACCCCTTGGGCCTTTTATGGGATGTTTGGACTTATTATGGCTTTTATGTCCTACACCCATAACAGACCCATGTTGAGTAGTTCCTCTATTCCTCAGATTCTTAGAAAGAGGTTTCTGATTGTCCCGGTAGATAGTTTAACAGTTTTATGTACCGTATTCGGTGTGGTGGGGGCGGTGGGCTTAGGAAGCAAACAAGTTCTTACGGGGATTCGGGAAGTGGGTGTAGACCTGCCCCAATCCCTAAGTTCAAATCTGCTAGTCGTGTGGGTATTGGGTGGGATGGCAACCTATTCTGCTTTTTCCGGCCTGAAAAAGGGAATTCGAAACCTTTCTCGCCTTAATATAGGTTTAGCTTTGTTTTTGCTGACTTTTACCCTGGTTTTTACCTTGGATCTTGAAAACCTTGAGGTGCTTGGCCTTTCTATTGGAGCTTATTTAATGGATTTTTTGCCTATGAGCCTAAACCTGGGCAATTACCGGGTAAACCAGTTATTTCTGACAGATTGGACCTTGTTTTATTGGGCGTTTTGGATGGCATGGGCCCCATTTACGGGTTTGTTTATCGCCAGGATTTCATCCGGGAGATCCATAAGGTCCTATGTTTTGGGAGTGTTACTGGTTCCCTCCCTGGGTTCCTTCATATGGTTCGCCGTATTTGGTACTGCGGCTTTTCACTTTACTTCTACTGAGGAGTTTGTGGTAGGACAATTCGATTCCATTTATTCAGGGATTTTTTCCTTCTTTTCCCACCTCCCATTTGCTTTTATTACAAGGCTCATTGTCCTATTGCTGGTGGCTACGTTTTTGATTACCTCAATGGACTCTGCAATATATGTATTGGGGGTTTTTTCAAAAGCAGGTAGCTTAAACCCAGGGAAAACGAGCACTTTGGTTTGGGGTATATTGCTAGTGGGCATCACTTCTTCTGTACTCTTGCTAGGCAAGGAGGGGCTTTTGGAGACCATCACTTATTTAATGGTTTTGGTGGCTTTGCCTTTTAGCATATTATATGCAGTAATGACTGTTTATTTCCTGACTATGCTCAATAGATAGTCAGGGAAAATCAAAAGATTAATTTAAAAATAATGCCTATTAAGGTAATGATGGATAAAAAATGATTGCATGGGGAGTAGGAATTACAAGAAAATTGTAAGTAATTTGTAGTTCCCCTAGAATTCAGCAGGCAAATCTGATACCTTCCTAGTTAATTTCTAGTTTTTTAAGTTCGGTGCTGTTCACCAATTCTTTGGGGTGATGCAATGAATCATTTATAATTAAACCCTCTTTATGGCAAAATCTAGAGTAACGTTCAACAAAAAAGAAAAAGAAAAAAAACGATTAAGAAAAAAGAAGGAGAAGGAAGAAAAAAAAGAAGCGCGTAAGGCATCTTCTTCCAAAGGTGCCGGCATGGAGGATATGATAGCCTATGTGGATGCCGATGGGAATATTTCCGACACGCCACCCGATCCGGATAATTATGAAGAAATCGAGGCAGATGATATTGAGATAAGTGTGTCCAAAAATATGGCCTCTGATGACGAACCATCCGAAAGAACCGGTAAGGTAAGTTTCTTTAATTCTTCAAAGGGGTATGGTTTCATTGAAGATGAACAAACCAAGGATAGGATTTTTGTCCATGCCACAGGCTTGGTGGACGAAATAGAGGAAAATGACCGAGTGACCTTTGAAACAGAAAGAACGCCAAAAGGGCTAAGTGCCATTGAAGTTAAGAGAATTGAT
Organism: Pleomorphovibrio marinus; assembly: GCF_003347495.1. Taxonomy (GTDB): domain Bacteria; phylum Bacteroidota; class Bacteroidia; order Cytophagales; family Cyclobacteriaceae; genus Pleomorphovibrio; species Pleomorphovibrio marinus. The sequence goes on along the minus strand of NZ_QCXY01000003.1, from coordinate 121,473 downwards.
AAATAAGCTGTAAGGACAGTTTTACCAGTCATTCCTTTTGCCCTTAGAGCTATTTTTTTGGCTGATTTTAATCGAATGTAATTTTTTTTGTTCAATTTTTTGTAACTTATTACATCATTAAACAGCTTTAAAGATGATCCAGCATGTAATAATGTTAATGGCTGTAATGTGTGTTTCCTGCCAATCGACCAAAATTTCGGTTTTAGAGCAGTCCCCGGAATTCAAATTGGCTAACTACGATACTTTTGGTTTTTACAATACAGAAACCACTGGCGTACTTAGTGATAATTACCAAAGGAACATCGACTTTCTCCAGGAGGAAATTGCAAAACAAATGGCTTTCAGGGGGATTATGATTACCGATGAAGATCCCGAGTTAATGATAAATTTGGGCGTGCTGGTGGAAAAAAAAGACCAGACCAGGGAAACCAACCTTGCAACTGACCCTGGCACTTTTAATTATATAGGCCAGCAACGATACACTTGGAAAGCGGAACAAATCAAAGTAGGAAGTTACCGTAAGGGTACTGTAACCGTACACCTAGTGGATGCTAAACAAAATAAGGCTTTGTGGGTGGCTGTGACCGAAAGGATACTTTCCGAAAAGGAGGACAGACTTATGCAAACCATCAAGGATGGGGTGGAGGAAATGTTTGATTATATTCCCTAGCTATCATTGGTCAAAGATCATGGCGGCCTTTTGTATCAGTTGGATCAATAAAGAGGAACCTTTGAGTTGGTTTATTGTGCCAGTAAAAAAGAGATGCTTTTCAGGCATGTAAAAAGCGAATGAACCTGACATTCCTGCATGCCCAATAAGGTAAGGAGCAGGCTTTAAAAACCCTTTTATACCTGAAGTTTGAAATTTACTTATTCCTAGACCATAAAAATGACCGTTTCCCAAAGATTTCCATTGTTGAATTTCAGGCAAGTATTCTTTGGGAAAAAGTTGTGCATGGAAAAAAGCCTTCAAAAACACCATAGAGGACTTAGCTGTGCCCACCATGCCTCCATCAGGTCCAAATGCACACATGGCTTTGGGAATTAGTAATGGCTTTTCTTCCGAATAAAAAATGCTAGGTGTCCTATCCATTGGGTCGGTATAGAGATATCTTTCGCTAACCCCTAGAACCTTATCATGGAGATTTTGGGTAAGAGGCTCTATCGGCTTCCCAGCTATTTTTTCCAAAACAAAAACCAAAAGCTGGAAGTTAGTGTCCGCATAATAGGCTTTGTTTTTTGAGCCAGGGGCGAATTTGGGTTCCATTTTTTTGACCCATTGTAGAATGTCATTTATAGTCCATGATTTATCCCTTCCATTTTTTAGTTCATCCAACAGGGAAAGGCCACTATTTTGTTTGAAATCAAAGTAATCGGGCAGACCAGAACTATGAGAAAGAAGGTGCCGAATACGTATTTCACGGGAATAGTCCCTTTTTTTCCATATATGCAATTCATGGGTCCATTCCTCAGGCAGGAATGGGTGTATTTTCCAATCCAAATCCAATTTTCCCTGAACCCTGAGTTTTAAGGTTATTGCAGTGATGTGCAACTTGGCTACACTGGTAAGAAAATAAGGGGTCGCCACATCAAGATTGCCGGCTGCACCTATCCAAGTAATAGGGTCATGGCTGTCCCGGTATATGTGGAGTATAATCCCGTGTGACTGGGTACTTTTTAAAAATAAGTTTAAAAATTGATTGAGTTTCGCTTCATGATTTGACATTGCTCTCATTATAGAGGGTCTTGATAGTTGCTCATGGATGAAAGATGAATATACAAAATTGAAGTAAATAAACATGCATAAACGAATCCAGGATTGTTTTTAAAAAACCCAAATTTTTGCTTCAAAAAATCAATATTGACTATATTGCACTTCCAATTTAAGCTTCCATTATTTTATTTGGTCAAAAATTATAACCCATGATAGAAAATCTACTCGCATGAATTTCACTACACTTGACCTGACTATCTTTATCGGATATTGTTTATTGATTGTCGTTTTGGGGTTTATAGTGTCCCGTGAAAAAAAAGGACATGTCAAAAATTCCAACGATTATTTTCTGGCAAGCAAGGCCTTACCATGGTGGGCAGTAGGAGCCTCCCTTATTGCTTCTAATATTTCTGCGGAACAGTTTATCGGAATGTCCGGCTCTGGTTTTGCGCTTGGTCTGGCCATTTCCACCTATGAATGGATGGCCGCAGCCACCTTGGTGATTGTTGCTATCTTTTTCCTTCCGGTATACCTGAAAGAAGGGATTAGTACCATGCCTCAATTCCTTTTGAAAAGGTATGATAGCAGGGTGAGAACGGTAATGGCAATATTTTGGCTATTGGTGTATGTTTTCGTGAACCTTACTTCCATACTGTACCTTGGGGCATTAAGCCTGAACACTATATTGGGAATTCCCCTTGGATATGGGATCGCTGGCTTGGCAGTTTTTGCCATGTTGTATTCTATTTACGGAGGGTTGAAAGCAGTGGCTTGGACGGATGTGGTACAGGTGTTCTTCCTGGTGGCCGGAGGTTTGGCCACTACTTACCTGGCCTTATCCATTGTTGGAGAGGGGGATGTTTTGGGCGGCTTTGCCAGCCTTATTTCTAAGGCTCCAGCTCATTTTAAGATGATTATTCAAGAAGGGGAAATGATGATCCCAGATGGATCTGGTGGCTTCAGGGATGCCTATCTTGATCTACCTGGAATTAGTGTGCTTATCGGGGGTATGTGGGTGATTAACCTAAATTATTGGGGCTTTAACCAATATATCACACAAAGAGCGCTAGCAGCTAAATCCCTTAATGAAGCTCAAAAAGGGGTGATTTTCGCTGGATTTTTAAAGTTGTTTATGCCCTTGATCGTGGTTATCCCTGGAATAGCGGCATATGTAATCGTTAGCGAGGGGATTGACACCTCCTTTATTCAATCCATGACGGATCCTGAGGCCGGAGTGATTAAGTCGGATAGGGCCTACCCCACCTTACTGCAGTTGCTCCCTTCGGGATTGAAGGGATTGGCGTTTGCAGCCTTAACTGCCGCGATAGTGTCTTCATTGGCAAGTATGGCAAACAGCACCTCTACAATATTTACCTTGGATATTTATAAAAACTTCTTCGATAGGGGTGCGAGCGAAAAGAAGCAAGTGCGGGTGGGTAGGATTACTGCTATTGCAGCCTTTTTTATTGCGGCTCTCGTAGCGCCTGCCTTGAGACAGCTGGACCAGGCATTTCAATATATACAGGAATATACGGGATTCGTTTCTCCGGGGGTTTTTGCCATATTTATCTTTGGTTTTTTCTGGAAAAAAACCACCTCAAATGCCGCTCTCACCGCAGCAGCATTGACCATACCCCTTTCCACTGCCTTTAAGTTTCTGACCCCTAACATCCCCTTTATTGACAGGATGGGCATCGTCTTTTTGATCATCTCGGTATTGATCATAGCGATTTCCCTTTATGAAGGAAAAGGAAAGGATCATCCAAAAGGAATAGAAATTACCCCTGATTTATTTAAAACCAGTACCAAGTTTAAAGTAGGCGCTATACTTATTGCAGGTATTTTAGTGGGGCTTTATTCGGCATTCTGGTAATCATTTTTCAAACCCAAAACCAATAATGAGAACGTTATTATTAGGATACGATATTGGAAGTTCCTCTGTAAAAACTACTGTTCTGGATGCAGAATCAGGAAAAGTGGTGGTAGCAGTAACGCTGCCAAAAGAAGAAATGCCTATGGCTGCACCCAAGAGAGATTGGGCAGAACAGGATCCTGAGCTATGGTGGAAATACATTCAAGACACCACCAGGGAAGCCGTCTCCAAAGGCAATATCAAAAAGGAGGAAGTCAAAGCCATAGGCATTAGTTACCAAATGCATGGATTGGTCATGGTAGATGCTTCCTATGAAGTGATCCGGCCCTCCATTATCTGGTGCGACAGCAGGGCTGTGGAAATCGGAAAATCCGCCTTTGAAGCTATGGGTAGCGACTACTGCCTGTCCCATTTGCTCAATTCGCCTGGCAATTTTACCGCATCGAAGTTGAAATGGGTAAAGGACAACGAAGCGGAGAATTTCAAAAGGATACACAAGGTTATGCTCCCCGGTGACTTTATTGCCATGAAGCTGACTGGAGAAATTTTCACCTCCGAAACAGGCCTTTCTGAAGGTATCTTTTGGGATTTTCTGGAAAATGGGATTTCCAGCCCTCTTTTGGATCACTATGGGATTAGCTCATCGCTGATTGCAGAGGCTAAGCCTTCTTTCAGTGAACAGGGCAAATTGTCCACTAAGGCAGCAGCCTCCCTGGGCCTTTCTGCAGGAATTCCCATTACTTACAGGGCAGGGGACCAACCCAACAACGCCTTTTCACTTAATGTGCTGGAGGCAGGTGAACTGGCCACTACTGCGGGTACTTCTGGAACTGTGTATGGGGTTAGTGAAAAGCCGGTTTATGACCCCGCAAGTCGTGTAAACACCTTTGTTCATGTCAATCATTCTAAAGAAAAGCCCAGGTACGGCGTTTTGCTGTGTGTAAATGGTACCGGTATACTGAATTCCTGGCTTAAGAAATTGATTGGCAGTAGTGTTTCCTATGAAGAAATGAATGAATGGGCCCAAGAAGTTCCCATAGGATCAGAAGGCCTCACCTTTATTCCTTTTGGAAATGGTGCTGAAAGAATCATGGAAAACAGAACAGTGGACGCTCATCTGAATGGGCTGAACTTATTGAAACATGATAAGCGCCACGTGCTAAGGGCAGGCCAGGAGGGTATCGTAGCTGCATTGACCTACGGGTTTGATATCATGAAAGGAATGGGACTAAACCTGAATACGGTGAAAGCTGGTAGGGCAAATATGTTTTTGAGCCCTCTGTTTAGGGAAGCCTTTGTCAACATGAACCGCGTGGTAGTGGAGCTTTATGATACGGACGGAGCTCAGGGTGCAGCCCGAGGGGCAGGTATAGGAGCTGGTGTTTATTCATCTCCAAAGGAAGCGTTTGTAGGTCTTGAAAAGCTGCTGGAAATTCATCCAGATGACAAACTCTCAGCTCCCTATGAGGAAGTTTACCAAATCTGGAAGGAAAAATTATCCCTTATATCTTAACTTTTGATTGTTTCACATATTAAATTAACTTAACCATGTCTAAAACCTATTTTCCAAACATTGAAAAAATACCCTTTGAGGGAAAGGAATCCGATAACCCTTTGGCATTTAAATATTATGACGAAAACAGGGTGATAAGAGGCAAGTCCATGAAAGATCATTTTAGGTTTGCCATTGCCTATTGGCATTCATTCTGTGGAGCTGGAAACGATCCTTTTGGTCCCGGTACCATTGTTAGGGAATGGGACAAGGCAAAAGATCCTATACAAAGAGCAAAGGATAAAATGGACGCTGCCTTTGAATTCATCGGCAAAATAGGCGCCCCTTTTTATTGCTTCCATGACATTGACCTTATAGACGAGGGGGATTCCTTGCAGCAGTATGAAAAGCATATGCAGGCCATAGTGGATTATGCTAAGGGGAAACAAAAAGAAACAGGCATTAAGTTGCTTTGGGGAACAGCCAATGTGTTCAGTAACCCAAGGTACATGAACGGGGCATCCACCAACCCCAATTTTGAAGTGGTGGCCAGGGCAGGTACACAAATCAAAAATGCTATTGATGCTACTATCGCTTTGGGTGGTGAAAACTACGTGTTTTGGGGAGGAAGGGAAGGATATATGTCCCTTCTTAATACCGACATGAAGAGGGAAACCGAACATCTGGCCCAATTCCTAAGCATGGCCAGGGATTACGGCAGGAAAAACGGTTTCGAAGGCACCTTCTTGATTGAGCCCAAGCCTATGGAGCCCACCAAACACCAATATGACTATGATGCAGCTACCGTGGTTGGATTCTTGAGGCATTTTGGGTTGGACAAGGACTTTAAGCTGAACTTGGAAGTAAACCATGCTACCCTTGCTGGCCATACCTTTCAGCATGAATTGCAGGTTGCTCAAGATGCTGGCTTGTTAGGCAGTATAGATGCCAATAGGGGAGACTATCAAAATGGTTGGGATACCGACCAGTTTGCCATCAACTTGATGGAACTCACCGAGTCCATGTTGGTGCTCCTACAAGGTAAGGGCTTTACCACCGGAGGAGTGAATTTTGATGCTAAAATCAGGAGAAACTCCACAGATTTGGACGACTTGTTCCATGCACATGTGGGAAGTATGGATGCATTTGCAAGGAGCCTTATCATTGCCAACGACATTATGGAAAAATCCCCCTACCAAAAGCTGAGAAAAGAACGCTACTCCTCCTTTGACACGGGAAAGGGCAAAGAATTCGAAGAAGGGAAACTTACCCTGGATGACCTTAGGGCCATCGCCGTTGAAGTGGGAGAACCCAAACAAATCAGTGGCAAGCAAGAGATGTACGAGAATATTTTGAACCAATTTATCTAATTTTTACACAAAAGACCCTTTCCCACCTCCGAAAGGGTCTTTTTGTTTATCCTGAGTTTTATGAAACTGGCTGCTATCGATATAGGTACCAACTCCATACACATGGTCATCGTAGAGGCCAGGAGTAGGGAGCAGTTTGACATTCTCATGCAAGAAAAGGAGATGGTCAAACTGGGAGAGGGTGTTTTTGCCAGTAATATCATAAACGACAGGGCCTTCAAGGCGGGGATAGAGACGATCAAGCGCTATGTCCAACTGGCGGATCAATTTGGAGTAGACCATATCATCACATCTGCCACCTCCGCTACCCGGGAAGCAAAGAATGGCCGTGATTTTTTGGATGCCATTATTGCAGAGGCGGGTCTTTCTCCCCAGTTGATTTCCGGAAAGGAGGAAGCACGTTTGATTTTTTTAGCGGTAAGAAAGGCTATTGACCTAAAAGGACAAAGGGCCATGGTTCTGGATATAGGTGGGGGAAGTACCGAGGCAGTGACTGGTGATAACCATAAGGTGGATTATTGCAAAAGTATGAAATTGGGAGTGCTTAGGCTGTTGGACTATGTAGGCCACCAAAACCCTTTAAACGAGGATGAACTGACCCGGCTTAAAGAGCATGTGCGGAAAACAGCACAAAAAGTTATGCAAGGGGCACTGGAAAGAGGTTTTGACAGGATCATAGGTACATCTGGTACCATTAGATCCTTAGGAGAAGCATGCCTGACCAAGCAGGGAAACCCCTCCCCAGAGTCGGTAAATGCCGAGTGGGTATCCCTGGAGGCCTTGGAAAAACTCGCAAAAAAACTATGCACACTCAATCCGGAGGATAGGGCTAAGGTAAATGGGATAAGCAGTAATAGGGCAGATGCGGTACATTTGGGTGCTGTTTTGTTGGTAGAATTGATGCAACTCTCAGGATTAAATGGAATTACCCTCTCTGATGCCTCACTTCGAGAAGGGATGATCCTGGATTATCTATACAGGCATGACGGAGTTTTTGAATCAGGTATAGGTGGCAAACATGTAAAAGAAAAAAGCTGCTTGTTATTGGCAAGCCGATACGAGGTGGATGTGGAAGAAAAATTTCATGTGGCGAGGTTGGCACTACAGATTTTTGACCAATTAAAGGATATCCATGGTGCCGAAACAGAAGATAGGCAATTGCTTTACCATTCCTGTATCATCTATGAAGTTGGGCTGTTTGTCAAATTCCAGGACTATCACAAACACTCCAGATACCTCATTTGGAATAGTCAGCTCCGGGGGTTTAACAATGAAGAGGTTTTACTACTTGGACACCTGGCAAGATACCACCGGAAAGGAGGCCCTAAAAAGAAGCAAAAGAAATTCCGGAAGTTAATTAAAAGTCAGCAAAAAAGGCTACGGCTCCTGTCTGGAGTGCTCCGGGTGGCCGTGGGTCTGGATAAGACAAAAAACCAATGGGTTCAGCATGTATATTGTGTGCCGGAAACCAAAAAAATCACCATTAAGGTGTTTGCAGAAGAAACGCCGGACCTGGAAATATGGGAGGCGCAACGGTTTTCTGATGTGCTATCAAAATCATTAAAACGAAATATAGAGATTGTAGCAGGTTAGATGCATTGTGACAATGGTCACCAGCAAAGGGATATTTTTTGCCGAAATTTGTTCCAAGGTTTAGGATTTATACTGATGCGATGAAATCGAGCCTGCCTGGACGGCAGTCAGGCATAACCCAAGCGATACACGGAGGGATGATTAAGATTGCGAGATTCCATGTGACCTATAAAGAACAAATATAAACACATGAAATGCCCATGAGAAATTATTCTCACACATGGGGATGATTATCCAGGGCATTCCATCTGACCATTGAAAAACAAATATAAACATATGAAATCTAGCCTGTCCTGACGGCAGTCAGGGCATGACGAGCACGTCACACACTGGGATGATTATCAAAGCGAGATTCCCCCGAAACAAGTTCCCCGAATCAAGTTCGGGGCAGGCAGGGGCAGGCTATGTGGCCGCTGAAAAGAAAATTTAAACACATGAAATTGAAGCAAGCATTTCCCATATTATCATGGCTCCCCTACTACCATGGAGGGTTTTTCAAAAAGGACCTTACTGCTGGGTTCACAGTAGGAGTAATGTTGATACCCCAGGGGATGGCTTATGCCATGTTAGCAGGTTTAAACCCCATTCATGGCTTATATGCTGCCACCTTGCCCTTGCTTCTTTACGCTGTATTTGGGACTTCTAGGCAGTTAGCAGTAGGCCCTGTGGCCATGGTCTCCCTGCTCACGGCAGCGGGAATAGCAGCTTTGAATCCAGAAGATCCTTCCCAATATTTGTTATACGCACTTACACTTGCCTTTTTGGTGGGATTAATACAATTTGGCATGGGCTTATTTAGACTTGGGTTCGTGGTCAATTTTATTTCTCACCCAGTAATCAGTGGTTTTACTTCTGCAGCGGCCATCATTATTGGATTAAGTCAACTAAAGCACCTCCTGGGCATCCCCTTGCCTAATACCAGCCATATTCAGGAGGTAATTCCAGCATTGGTGGATAACCTAAACCAAACCCATCTCCTCACCTTGCTTCTAGGGGCGGTAGGTATTCTGACGATTATATTCACCAAAAAAATAAATAAGTCATTACCAGCTCCATTTTTTGCTGTCGTCTTCGGAATCTTTGTGACCTTTGGTTTTGGGCTTAACGAGTTGGGTGTAGGAATTGTAGGGGAAGTGCCAGGTGGCTTTTTGGGCTTTTCATTCCCTAGTTTCGAATTGGGGGCATGGCGGGAATTGTTTCCAGTGGCATTGACCATCGCATTAATTGGTTTTGCTGAGAGTTTTGCAGTAGCCAGAGCTATTCAAGCCAAACATAAGGACTATCAGTTGGATGCTAATCAAGAGCTGAAGGCATTAGGAATCGCAAATGTGGGAGTCTCTGTATTCAATGGATATCCTGTGACAGGGGGGTTTAGTAGGACAGCCGTCAACCATGAAGCTGGTGCTAAAACAGGCATGGCATCCATAATCAGTGCCATAGTTGTAATGTTGACTTTGCTGTTTTTTACCGAAGTGTTTTACTTCTTGCCTAACGCCATACTGGCTGCGGTGATTATGGTGGCGGTTTATGGATTGATAGATTTCAATAGCCCCAGGGAACTTTGGAAAAGGGACAAAGTCGATTTTTTGATGTTATCTGTCACTTTTATTCTCACCCTTACTTTGGGAATTGAAACTGGGATTATTGCTGGTATGGTGTTATCCCTGTTGGCTGTGATTTATAAAGCCAGCATGCCTCATATGGCCCAGTTAGGAAGAGTACCCGACACCACAATTTTCCGTAATGTTAAACGATTTGAAAACCTGGAGTTAAACCCGGGCATTCTGGTGGTAAGGGTGGATGGCCCCTTGTATTTTGCCAACGTGCAATATATTAAAGATAAAATGGACAAATGGATACAGGACAGGGGAACCAAGGTGGAATCCATCGTATTTGACATGGAAAGCCTTACAGGCTTGGACAGTACCGGTGTACATGCACTGGTGGATTGGATAAAGGAGTGGAGGGAATCCAATATACTTTTTTGCATTGCAGGTGCGAGGGGACCAATAAGAGACATTATGATGAAATGGGGAGTGATGGAAGTTGTGGGAAAGGAAAATTTTTATCTCGATGACCATACTGCAGTTCTGGTATTGGAAAATAAGTCCAAGGAGGAAAATACCAGTGGTTATGCCCTACAGAGCAACACCAAGAACTAGGGCTGTTGTTTTTGAAATAAAGGATTGTTACAGCATTTTTCGTAAAAAGGTCGCCTCAGGGGCTCTGCTAAATATTATTTTTTTAAAGTTTTAGATTAGAAAGCACATTCAAACGGCTTAAAGAATGCAATCTGAAAAGGATATCAGGCATGAGGTCCTTGATTTAGCTTTAGCTTTGCAAAATCATGAACTTAAGGGGCAAAAGATTTGGGTAATAGGTGATTCCAAAAATGGGATTAGGTTTTGCTTTCCGAAACCAAAAAAATAATATACATTGAGATAGAATTTATAACAATTAAGTATTCGATGGAAAGCATTCATGTTTTATTGGTGGAGGATAACGAAGGGGATATTGTTTTGACGATGGAAGCCCTAGAAGAAAGAAAAGTGATAAACAATATAAGTGTGGTAAAAGATGGTAAAGAAGCCCTGGACTTTTTGTATGAAACGGATAAATTCAAAGGCAGGAAATTGCCAGATCTCATCTTATTAGATGTCAACCTTCCAAAAAAAAGTGGACATGAGGTTCTTCAGACCATTAAATCCGATGATTCCCTAAAACGAATTCCTGTTATCATGCTTACCACCTCCTCATCGGAAAGGGACGTCAAGATGTCCTATGAGAATCACGCCAATTGTTACATCACAAAGCCGGTTGAGGTAGATCAGTTTTTGCAGGCAATTACCTCAATAGAAAGCTTCTGGCTTAGCATTGTTACTTTACCAAAAAAAAGCAAGTAAGATGCTTAAAGACCAAAAAACCTATTGCCTTCTGGTAGTAGAGGATAATACAGGTGATTTTGTCCTTATTCAAGATTATTTGGAAGAGAGCATTCTACATTCAGAAATCATAAGGGCCAAAACCCTAAAGGAAGCAAAGGGGTATTGTGAAAAAGACATCCCATTCGACCTTATTTTGCTAGACCTTTCTCTACCGGACAAAGTAGGGGAGGAATTAGTGAAGGAAATGGTTTTCGTTGGTAGAAACCGTCCTGTGGTGGTCTTGACAGGATACACGGACATGAAATTTGCGGTTCGTTCTTTGAGTCTTGGTGTTTCGGATTATCTGTTGAAAGATGAACTTTCCCCTCAGGTGTTATACAAGAGCATTGTTTATAACATCGAGCGAAACAAAAATTATATCAGACTGAAAGAATCTGAACAGCGATACAGCGAGTTGTTCCAATTAAGCCCCCAACCCATGTGGGTATATGATAGGGATTCTTTTGCTTTTCTGGATGTAAATCAAGCAGCTATTGACCACTATGGCTATACCCATGACGAGTTTATGGCTATGACTATCCTTGATATTCGTCCGGATCATCTGGTGGATGAGGTGAAATCCTTGGTTGAAGAAAGGAGAAAGGTGTCTGGAGGCTTTTTTAGGGGGCTCTTTAAGCACAAAAAAAAGAACGGAACGGTCATAGACGTAGAAGTAAGAAGTAACAGTATAAACTATAAAGGTGCCAAGGCAAATGTCATCTTGGCAAATGATATTACGGAGCGGTTGAAACATGTAAATATCATTGAGGAGCAAAACCTAAGGCTAAGGGAGATTGCCTGGACCCAATCACACGTAGTTCGTGCCCCATTATCCAGACTTATGGGGCTAGTCAGTCTTGTCCAATCAAATATTATCAACGAACAGGAACGCACTCAACTCCTTCAATACATAGAGCAATCCGCTGAGGAAATGGATGAAATCATACGGGAAATTGTTAAAAAAACAGAAGGAATGAATGTAAAGCCCACAAAGAAAAAATAAGATTGAGAACAATTATATGATAATTTAGGTATGGTATTTGTTTTTTTCCATAGTCTAAAACATATAATTATGAAAATTCTATTAGTTGTATCCGTAGCGTTCGCAAGTATTTTCACTCTTTCCGCGCAAGATAAAAATGCCATCAAAGGGGAATGGTTCAATGAAGAAAAGGAGGGAAGGATTGAAATTTCTGAGGAAAATGGCAAGTTCTACGGCAAGTTGATCTGGCTAAAGGAACCAAAGGAAGATGGCAAGCCAAAAACCGATAAAAACAACCCCGATAAATCAAAAAGAGACAGGCCTCTTAAAGGCCTAAGGATATTGGAAGGATTTGAATATAAAAACGGTAGCTGGGAAAACGGTGAGATTTACGATCCGAAGAGTGGTAAAACGTATTCCTGTATCATGAAATTAAAAAACAGGGACACCTTAGAAGTAAGAGGATATGTCGGTATTTCCTTGATTGGGCGGACCACAACCTGGACCAGGGCTGATTAATAGCTGATTTTCCGTAATAAAGTTCGGCAAGTTTTTTTTTACCGAATAATCTCTTCAATTTTGCCCACCTGTAATTTCTGATAAGGTATGGCTATGCATATAGTGATTGCGGGAGCAGGTGATATGGGATATCATTTGGCTGAGCAATTGTCCCATGAAAACAAGGATATCACCGTTATTGATTTAGATAGTGATGTCCTTGACAATATTTCATCTCATCTGGATGTAATGGCAATAATGGGAGATTCTTCATCTATTGAAATCCTAAGTAACGCCAATATAGCCCGGGCAGACCTATTATTGGCAGTTACTACCTCCGAGAAGACAAATTTGGTTACAGCTGTCCTGGCCAAGCAATTAGGGGCTAGGAAGGTGATTGCCAGAGTGAGGAACCACGATTATTTATTAGCCGAAAACAAGGTTTTTTTTCATAATTTGGGGATTGACGCAATCATTTCTCCCTCCCTACTATGCAGCGAGGAGATCAAGAGGATGATGAAAAACTCTACTTTCTCGGATGTCATAGAGTTTGAAGAAGGTAAGCTAAATGTGGTGGGGATTACACTAGATAGATTTTCACCATTGGTGAACAAAATGCTTTCCGATGCAAGTACCAGCCCAATTTTTCATGATATTAGGATTATAGCCATAGTTAGAGACCAATTAACTATAATTCCAAAAGGAAATACCTACATTAGAAATGGGGACCATGTTTTCTTTATTTCAAACAAAGAGGCAGTAGAGTCCATAAAAAAGTTAATACATCATAAGGAGGTTTTAGTTAAGCAACTTATGATAATAGGTGGTGATGATCTAGCCTTTTCTACAGCCTTGAAATTGGAGGAAAGTTACAGAGTAACCTTAATTCATAAAGACAAGGAAAGATGTAAATGGTTAGCTCAGCGGTTAAAACATACATTAGTTATTCATGGCGACTATAAAAATGTTTCCCTTCTTATGGAAGAAGGGTTGGAAACTATGGATGGGTTTCTGGCACTTACCGATAGCTCTGAAACCAATATCATTACTAGTCTATCGGCCAAAAACCATGGGGTGTATAAAACCATCGCCCATGTGGACACCCGGGAATACATTCATATTTCCCATAGTATTGGAGTTGACTCACTGATAAATAAAAAGCTAGTAGCTGCAAACTATGTAAGCCGCTATTTGAGAAAGGGTAATGTCGAGTTAGTCTCGGGTATCCATGGCGTGGATGCCGAGTTTGTCCAATACTCAATCACCAAAAATAATAGAATAACGAAAAAAAAGCTTAAAGACCTTAAGTTTCCAGATTCGGCTATTGTCGCAGGAGTGATCAGAGGGGAGGAAGTTTTCATTCCTGATGGTCAATTTCAGCTAAATTTGAATGATAAAGCAATCGTATTAGCACTTCCTTCAGCAAAAGCTGTATTGGAAAAAATATTCAATTGACCATGATCCATTTTAAGGCAATTTTTAAGATCATGGGGGGGCTTTTAATTTTACTTGGTTTGCTCATGATGCCAAGTTTGGCCTTTTCTTATTATTTCAGCAGTGGAGACCATTTTTCCCTTTGGGTTTCTTTGTCAGTTTGTCTGGTGCCGGGTGTCTTTTTGTTCTTTTCATTTGCCGGCCAGGAGCAAAATATTCGCAAGCGGGAAGGTTACCTTATTGTGGCACTCAGCTGGGTTTTTATGTCAATTTTTGGAATGGTTCCATATTTGGTAAGTGGAGTTATTGAAAATATACCAGATGCTATTTTTGAAACTGTTTCAGGGTTTACTACCACAGGAGCGACCATCCTGGATGATATAGAGGTAGTTCCAGAGGGAGTATTGCTTTGGAGGAGTATGTCCCAATGGATTGGAGGTTTAGGGATAATCGTACTTACGGTTGCCATATTTCCCTTATTGGGAATTGGAGGAATTGAATTGTTCGTGGCTGAGGCACCTGGCCCCACCTCCGATAAACTTCATCCTAGAATTTCGGAAACAGCAAAACGACTATGGCTGGTTTATATTGGATTGACAGGCATTTTGATGTTGCTGTATTACCTTGAAGGGATGAGTTTCTTTGATGCCTTTAATCATGGTCTTACTACAATGGCTACTGGAGGTTTTTCTACAAGAAATGAATCATTCGCATTTTTTACCAATCCCATAATCCATTATACTGCCATTATTTTCATGTTTTTAGCGGGAACAAATTTTACGCTCATCTATTATGGGCTTAAGGGGAAATTTAATAAGGTGTGGTCTAGTGATGAATTTAGGGCCTACCTGTTAACAATATTATTTTTAACCATTTCTTTATTCATTGCAATTTATACGATAACCGATGAGGGGATAGAAAAGACTTTTAGAGACACGGCCTTTCAAGTAATTTCTTTGATAACTACTACTGGTTATGTCACCGCTGATTATACTAGTTATAGCAATGGATTAACTATTGTCTTTTTTATGTTTTTGTTTTTTGGAGCTAGTGCAGGATCTACTAGTGGTGGCATTAAATTTATCAGACATTTGACCTTTGTCAATAACATCAGGTTGGAATTTAAAAGAATAATACACCCTAGAGCTATAATTCCTTTAAAGATTAATAATGAAAGGGTTACTGGAAAAGTGATTATTCACATCATCAATTTTTTGTTGCTTTATTTGATGATCTTTGTAATTGGGAGTGTGGTGATGTCGATTTTGGGGTATGACATGATTACCAGTTTTGGTGCAGTTGCCACTTCTCTTGGAAATGTCGGTCCTGCAATTGGCCTTGTCGGTCCAATGGACAATTTTGCTTTTTTTTCGCCACTTGCCAAGTTGTTCTTAAGCTTTCTTATGCTTTTGGGCAGATTGGAATTGTTTACTATTATTGTGTTGTTTTCTCCCTATTTTTGGAGAGCCAACTAATGGCCCTACCTCAAATTAAACCAAATGAACTACTCACTTCCTTATGAAACTATAGCCGTATTTACCGATTCCAGGCAAGGCTTTAAGGGAAATCCCTCTTCTGTAATCCTTACAGAAAAAGAGATACCCGAAGTGGAAATGCAGGCTATTGCAAAACGGCTTGGACAACCAGCTACCACCTTTTTAAGGCCCACCAAAGACGCCGATGTCTATATGGTTCGCTGGTTTGCCCCAGATGCTGAAATTGGGCTTTGTGGTCATGGAGCCGGGGCTGCAGGGGTTTTCTTAGGGAAAAATCACTCCATAACCTCATGTCGGCTATTATACGGAGAGGGGGAGATACAAGCCGGTTTTTACCCTGAAAAGGAGTCTTTTTCTTTGACCCTTAACCCTATCTCGGTAAAGAATGAAATCGAAGTGCCACATGCTATCCAGGAAGGGCTTGGCATTCCTGTATTGGCCATGTATGCCACAGGAAACAAGCATATTATCCTCACCGATTCGGAAAAATCAGTGACGGAGATGAAACCCTCGTTTGATAAGCTGAGGGAGTCCGACATTTTTGGATATGCAGTTACGGCACGGGGGGAGAAAGCGGATTTTGTGAGTAGGACACTGGTTCCCCATGTGCAGCAACTGGAAGATTTTGCCACAGGCTCCTCCCATGCCATGTTGGCACCTTTCTGGGCAGATAGAATGGGTAGAAGGGCAATGGTTGCCCATCAGCTAAGCCAAAGGGGAGGCCTTTTCAGAATCGGTTGGAAGGAGAACCAACTTGTTTTGCAAGGGAGTTTTGCTAAAGAGGGACAAGGTGTCACTTAAAAATGGAGTTGCCTCCTCTTGATGGTCCTAGGTCCCGAGTTTATTTTAAGGATTCAAAGCTTTATTTTACCTATTTCAATAAAAAGGTAATGTCCTGAAAAAACCAAATTTTTTATCTTCACTGGTATAATTATTGTTTAATAATTTGGCAACATTAGGTTTGGGAAATTTCTATCAGAATATTTTGAGCATAATTCACTTCTATCTTACCTAAATTCAAAGAGTTACCAATAGAAACAGTTATACAAATGGAAAATAGAAAAGTTCTCATCAAGTACGGTGGGAATGCTATGATAAGCGACGAATTAAAGCATTCGATCGCAAAACGGATTAAACAACTTCGGGATGCGGACATTCAAGTGGTGCTCGTGCATGGAGGAGGTCCATTTATCAATAAAGCCTTAGAGGGTTCCGGAATCGTTTCTGAATTTTTTGACGGACACAGACACACTTCCCTGGAGGCACTCACCTGTATTGAACGCACTCTTAAAGGGGAGGTAAACAGCTCTCTAGTAAACCTTTTTAATAAGCAGGGGCTTAAGGCTGTGGGTCTTTCAGGGAAGGATGGAAAGCTTGTCACCGCCAAAAAGCGATGGCATACCCAGAAAAATGAACAAGGAGAGCCGATAAAAGTAGACCTGGGGCAGGTGGGGGACGTGGAGAAGGTGGAAGTGTCCCTTTTAAATATTTTATTGCAAGGGGGATTCACCCCTGTAATTACCTGTATAGCCTCTGATGAGGAAGGTAACGACTATAACATCAATGGCGATGTTTTCGCTGGAAAAATAGCTTCTTCTTTGGGCGTGGATGAGTATATAGTACTTACCGACGTTGATGGCCTTTTTCTGGATTTTCCGGATCCAGCATCCATTGTGAAGGACCTCAAGCTTTCCTCTCTAAAGGAATATTACGGTACGGTGATTCAAGGGGGGATGATTCCTAAAATCAATTCCTGCGAAGATGCGCTCAAAGAAGGTGTGAAAAAGGCAATTATCATGAATGGCACCAAGCCGAACCAAATCACCGATTACCTTTTACACAATAAGAAAACTGGTACAACCCTAAGTAAATAAATATGGAGATTTCTAATCAATATTTACACGAAGAAGACAAAAAGAATTATTTACCCACCTTTAAAAGATTTCCCTTGGCTTTTATCAAGGGGAAGGGAAGCAGGCTATGGGATGCGAATGGAAAGGAATATATCGATATGCTGGCAGGCATAGCAGTGAACAATGTAGGGCATTGCCATCCTGCGGTGGTAAAAGCCATTCAGGACCAAGCTGCTGAACTGATACATGTTTCCAATTTTTTTGTGAGCCCTCCCCAAGTTGCTTTGAGTAAGTTACTGGTAGACACAAGTAAGCTGCAGCACGTTTTCCTGACAAACAGTGGGGCAGAATCTGTGGAGGGAGCGATAAAAGTAGCAAGAAAATATGCCTTTAAGCAGCAGCGTGGGGGTAAAATTATTTCCATGCACAACTCTTTTCATGGCCGTACTTTAGCAACCATCGCTACTGGTCAGGAAAAATACCAACGTGGCTTTGGGCCGATTCCTACAGGGTTTGTGCAGGTTCCTTTTAATGATTTGGAGGCAGTTAGGAAACAAATTTCAAATGATGTTGCCGCAGTGATTTTGGAGCCCATCCAGGGCGAAGGCGGTATTCGGCCTGCCGAGCTTGAATATTTAAAAGCAATCAGGGAGCTATGTGACAAAGAAAATGTATTACTTATTTTTGATGAAATCCAATGTGGGATAGGTAGGACAGGGCACCTTTTCGCTAAAGACCACTATCAAATACAACCGGATATCATGACCCTGGCGAAGGGTTTGGGTGGCGGAACCCCAATTGGTGCTTTCCTTTGCAATAAAAAGGTGGGAGATGCCATTGATTTTGGAGACCACGGGACTACCTTTGGGGGAAATCCCCTTACTTCTGCGGCAGCCTTGGCCACACTTAAAGTGATTGAAGAGGAAAAATTATTACATGAAGCCACTGTAAAGGGGAAATATTTGACAGATGAACTGAACAAAATGAAATCCAAGTTTCCAATGATACAAGAGGTGAGGGGACTTGGTTTGATGTTGGGAGTTCAAATGGACAGGCCTGCAGCACCCATAGTTATGGGATTAATGGAAGAAGGGGTGATTGCAAATGCTACAGCAGAATCGGTTCTGCGCTTAGTTCCGCCCTTAAATATCCCTAAGGAGGATTTAAGTTTGGTGATGCAAAAACTTGAAAAAGTTCTTACCCAAATCAACAAAGATGAAATCGAGCCTGCCTAGACGGCAGTCAGGCATGACGCAAGCGACGCACGGAGGGATGATTAAGATTGCGAGATTCCCCCGAAACAAGTTCGGGGCAGGCAGGGGCAGGCTATGTGGCCGTTGAAAAGAAAATATAAACACATGAAAAATAAAATAAAAGCATCCATCATAGGTGCATCTGGTTATACTGGTTCGGAACTGGCCAGGATTTTAGTGAACCACCCCATGGTAGGCATAGACCATATCACTTCAGAAAGCCATCAAGATAAAAAATTTTCGGATCTTCATCCCCAATTTTTGGGAAATTTGGATATACAATTGGAAAGTGCTTCTTCTATAGATGTCCAAGACCAGGATTTGCTTTTTCTGGCATTGCCTCATGGCGTATCCATGGATTTTGTGGAAAAGTGGCAGCATTCCGCAGTGAAAATCATTGATTTATCCGGGGATTTCCGACTTTCTTCGGCAGAGGTATATGAGAAATGGTACAAAAAAGCCCATACGTTTAAACAGGGGTTTCAGAAAGCTGTTTATGGTATGCCTGAGCTGCACGCTGAGGAAATAAAAACTGCCAACCTTGTAGCAAATCCAGGTTGTTACCCCACCGCATCCATTTTGAGCCTTGCACCCTTGTTTCACAAAAAGGTGGTGCAGGAGGGAACAGTGATTATTGATGCCAAGTCCGGAACTACCGGAGCAGGAATCAAGGTAAGTCCAGTGACCCATTTTTCTAACGTGAATGAGAATTTCAAAGCCTATGGCATAGGAAGTCACAGGCATACCATCGAAATAGAGGAGCAATTGGGGGGATTATTTAAAAAGCATATAGAAGTTCAGTTTACTCCCCATTTGTTGCCAGTGGATAGAGGGATTTTGGCTACCTCTTATGCCAAGGTAAGTGGAGAAATGGATCAGGAGAAATTAGAAAACTTGTATGCGTCCTATTTTGAGGGGAAGCCCTTTGTTCGGTTAAGAAAACATGCCCCGTCGCTTAAGGACGTAAGAGGAAGTAATTTCTGCGACATTTACCCATTTTGGGATAAACGAACCGGTAGAGCGATTGTATTATCTGCAATAGATAACTTGGTAAAGGGTGCTGCAGGACAAGCGGTGCATTGCATGAATTTGATGTTTGGGCTAGAGGAAAAAGAAGGCTTGATCCAATTACCCATGCAACCCTAGCAAATATAGATAAACAAATATTTTATGATAAAGAACATTACAGGTGTAAAAGGAATAAAGGTTTGGGGTGCCCATTCCGGAGTGAAATCCATGAGAAGGGACTTGGCCTTGATTTATTCAGAGGTGCCTGCCGCAGCAGCAGCTACATTCACTCAAAATAAGGTACAGGCAGAACCCATAAAGCTGACTAAAAAGCATTTAAAGAACAACCGGGCTCAAGTCATTGTCTGCAATGCAGGCAATGCCAATGCCTGTACGGGAGAGCAGGGTAAACAGGGTGCAGAAGCCATGGCAAAGGCTGTTTCTGATGGATTGGGCATACCCAAAGAAGACGTGATTGTGGCCAGTACCGGGCTTATAGGTGAAAAATTCCCTACAGAGGAGGTCGTAGAGGGCATACATACCAGTATTCCAAAATTGAGTGATGATCCTAAAGCTGGTTCTTTTGTGGCCAATGCCATTCTCACCACGGACACCTTTGCAAAGGAAGGTTTTGTGGAATTTGAATGGGAAGGAAAAGCGATATCCATTGGAGGCATTGCCAAAGGTTCAGGGATGATCCACCCCAATATGGCCACCATGCTTTCTTTTGTGGTAACTGATATTGCCATTGACGAAAAACTGCTTGAAAAAGCCCTGAAATATTGTGTGGAGAGATCCTTTAATATGATTACGGTAGATGGAGATACATCTACTAATGACATGGTGGCCATTTTGGCCAATGGTCTGGCTGGTAACAAAAAGGTGGAAAGCACAGATGACCCCCTCTATGAAAAGTTCAGGGAAAAACTGATGGAAATACTTATTTATCTTGCCAAGCTAATTGTCTCGGATGGGGAAGGAGCTTCCAAATTTATAGAATATAGGGTTTCAAAAGCAAAAACGGAGACCACGGCCAGAACCTTGGTAAGGGCCATTTCCGATTCAGTACTGGTAAAAACAGCCATGTTTGGGAGGGATCCAAACTGGGGAAGGATTATTGCTGCCTGTGGAAATGCCGGCATTAACTTCAATTACAAGAAGGCAAACCTCTACTTGGGCGATAGCGAAAACAGTATCGAAGTTCTGAAAAAGGGCACTCCTACTGATTTTGACAAAAACTACATGAAAAAATTGCTCAGGGAATCCAATATTTGTATTCATCTGGAAGTAAATACAGGAAATGCAGAGGCAGTGGGCTGGGGCAGTGACCTCACCACCGATTATGTTATGTTTAACTCGGTGTACACTACCTAAAAAAAAGAAAGGCCTATCGATGGCCTTTCTTTTTTTATTGCTGTACTATAATTGAATACCGATTTATAATCATTTTCGATTGACAAATAAACCAATATTGATGAAACCCATTGTACAGATTTCACTGGATTTAACAAATATCGATGAGGCATTAGAGACTGCCTCCATGGCACTGCGTGCAGGGGTAGACTGGCTGGAAGCCGGTACCCCCCTTATTTTGGCAGAAGGGTTGCATGGGGTCAGGAAGATGAGGGAAGCTTTCCCTGGTATCCCCATAGTGGCTGACTTGAAAACCATGGACGGAGGATACCTTGAGGCTGAAATGATGGCCAAAGCAGGTGCCACCCACGTAGTAGTGATGGCCAGGGCCCATGAAGAAACTATCAAGTGTGTGGTCCAAGCAGGTAAGGATTATGGAGTGGCAGTGATGGGAGACAACCTCGGATGCCCGGATATGGTGGCTGGAGCCAAGTTCCTTGAAGATTTGGGCTGTGACTTTGTGATTCATCATATAGGATATGACGAAAGAAGGGGGATAGCAGCTAGGGGAGAAAGAATGCCAAGTCCTCTAGACCAATTAAAAGACGTTGTTCAGGCAGTGAGTGTTCCTGTGCAGGCAGTAGGAGGGCTTTCCCTTGAGCAAGCCATAGCCACCCCTACCTACGGGGCACCCTTGGTGGTCTTGGGAGCGCCATTGACCATAGATGCAGATGCTTTTAAAACTGCTGACGGGAACCTGGAAGCTTCCCTAAGGAAAATCTGTGAAGCAGTGCATGCCCACGGGGATATCAATGTCTAATTTTCACACAAAACCCTCAAAATTAAACTTATTGAAAGATGGCAATAGCTGAAAACTCCCCTGCTGTAGTAAACTTTGCAGAAGAGAAAGGATCGGTAGAAATCAGGGAAATACCTCTTCCTTCTATAGGAAATACAGATGTACTTTTGGAAGTGGCCAATGTGGGAGTCTGTGGAAGTGACCTTCACCAGTGGACTTCAGATCATAGCTGGCCAGTAAATTACCCAGTGGTTCTCGGTCATGAATTTGGAGGCCATGTGGTAGCTGTGGGTGACGGAGTTGAGGGTTGGAAGTCAGGTGACAGGGTGGTAAGTGAAACAGCAGCCGTGATAGACCCACTGAACCCGATGAGCAGGGTAGGCTTGTACAACCTGGATCCCACACGAAAGGGATTTGGATACGGTGTAAATGGGGCGATGACCAAGTATGTAAAAGTCCCTGCACGGTGCCTGCACCATGTTCCTGAAAACGTACCATTTGAAGAAGCATGCCTCACTGAACCCTGCTGTGTGGCTTATAATGCGGTAGTGGCCAATTCTCGTTTACAGCCCGGTGACAACGTTGTGGTAATTGGCCCCGGAACCATTGGCATGTTGTGTGCAGTTATGGCAAGGCTAAACGGTGCTCAAGTGGCAGTGGTGGGTTTAGAGGCAGACAAGGGCAGACTTAAAATTGCGGAGTCCTATGGGTGTGTGGGAATTGTGGGTGATGCCTCTGACTGGGCCAGAAATAAGGATGGCCTAGGGGCAGAACTGATCATAGATGCGGCTGGTCACAGCTCCACTCTCAAGCTAGCCATGGATTGGGTAAGACCCAACGGACAAATCACCAAAGTGGGGTGGGGAAAACAACCCTGCGACTTTTCTTTGGATCCCATCGTTCAAAAGAATGTAAGGCTGCAGGGGAGTTTCAGTCACAATTGGCCCATTTGGGAGAAAGTTATAGCCATGATGGCGGCAGGGACATTGGACGTAAAACCCATTATCGGTGGGGTTTGGCCTATTACCTCTTGGAAAGAGGCTTTTGAAAAGATGCATCATGGAGAGGTGGTGAAAAGTGTTTTGAAACCTGTCTGATATGCGACTCCAGGATAAGGTGGTCATAGTAACAGGAAGTACCACGGGAATAGGAAAGGCCATAGCCAAAAGATGTGTGGAAGAAGGAGCCAAGGTGCTTATTCATGGTCTAGAGGAGGATTGGGCTCAACAAACCGTAAAGGAATTGGGAGAGCAGTGCGCCCTTGCCTATACTGGAGACCTGTCCTTTGATACCACTATTGAAGCTGTAGTAGAGGTCTGTTTGAAAAAATACGGAAAGATTGATGCCTTGGTAAACAACGCTGCCTGGGTGCCTGCCTCCACGATAGAAAACTCCGATAGGCCCTTTATGGAAAAGGTGCTTTCCATAAACACCCTTGCACCATTGTTACTCATAAAAGCGGCATTGCCCCACTTAAAAAAAACCAAAGGATCTATCCTTAATATAGGATCAGTAAACGCCTGGTCTGGTGAACCCAATTTGTTGGGGTATAGTATGTCCAAGGGCGCGCTAATGACCATGACGCGAAATCTTGGGGATGTACTTTTCAGGGATTTCCAGGTGAGGGTAAATCAAATTAATCCTGGTTGGGTGTTGACGGAGACAGAAATAAAGAGGAAGAAAGAGCATGGTCTTTCGGAAAACTGGTACGAGGGACTTCCTGCCATGTTTGCTCCCGCAGGTCGGATTATTTTCCCGCGAGAAATAGCTGCAGGTGCTATTTTTTGGCTTTCCGAGGAGTCAGGGCCCATAAGTGGCCAAATAATGGAGTTGGAACAGCATCCAATGATAGGAAGGAATCCTCCGAAGGACACCAGTACTATAAAATGAGTTCATATAAAAAACCTAAAATAAAATTGATAAAATGCCCAAATTAGCTGCGTTTCCAAAGGCCTATATGCAGGCTCTTTGTAAAGATGGAACCATGAAGTTGGAAGAATGGATCAACTTGGCCTCCAAATTGGATGTAATGGGATTGGAATGGTACGCCGGTTTTCTGGAAATGGAGGATAAGTCCATGTGGCCAGAGTTCAGAAAAATGGTGGAGGATAACGGGAAATCCATACCCATGATGTGCTGTTCTCCTGACTTTACCCACCCAGATGCCTCATTTAGAGAAAAGGAGATAAAAAAGCAAAAGTACTGGATAGACATGACACATGCCCTAGGGGGGCAATACTGCAGGGTTTTGAGTGGGCAGCGCAGACCTGAACTAACCCTGGATGAGGGAGTGAAACTTGCAGCGGATGCCATAATGGCCTGCATACCCTATGCAAAAGAGCGGGGCATAACACTTATCATAGAAAACCACTATAAGGACGACTTTTGGGAATATCCGGAATTTGCGCAGAAAATGGATGTATTTTGCCAATTGGTGGATCAAATCCATCACCCAAACTTCGGGGTGAATTATGATCCCAGCAATACTTTCCTGGCAGGAGAAGACCCATTGGAACTGTTAGGGAGAATCTCCCATCGCGTGGTCACCATGCATGCCAGTGACAGGTACCTGAAATCCGGCACTATTGAAGACCTGAAAAAAGAGGAAGATGGGGCAGTAGGTTATGCCAAAAGGCTAAGCCATGGTGAAATCGGAAAAGGATTGAATGATTACGATGCTATCTTCTCAGAATTGAAGAGCAAAGGCTTTGACGGCTGGATCAGTATTGAAGATGGGGTAGATGGCATGGATCAATTGGAAAGAAGTGTGAGCTTTTTGAAGCAAAAAATCAGGAAATATTGGGATAAATAGGAGAAACCTCTACTTCCTACCCTAGTCCTGAATGCATAGGTTGGGTATACTTGTGGCAATACCCTATTTTTGTGGGAGCCAATCGGATACCCAACATGAAACCTTTTACAATTAATCTGGCATTTTTATGTGCCTGCATTATTATTACTGAAAATAGTTTTGCCAGCTCACCGATTATACTCAACGACAGCAAGGAGGAACGGATTTTCTCCATTTCTCAATTGGAGTTTTACGAAGACATTCCTGGTGAATTGACCATCGAGGAAGTGGCTGATGAAAATTTCCAACACCTTTTTCAACTAAATCCCCTCTATAGTAAAAGCCAGGTAGACACTCGCTCCACCTACTGGGTAAAGCTTCAAATCCAAAAGAACCCTGAAAGTGAAAAACTTTGGCTTTTTGAATTTTATGATCAGAGTATTGATCAAATCGAGGCCTATATTCCTAGGGAATTAGGAAAAGGTTTTGAAGTGAAAAATTTAGGGGATGGGCAGAGTTTTGGGCTAAGGGAATTTGCGCACAAAAATTTCCAAATCAAGATATCGAACCAGCAGGAGGGGATGGATACCTACTATTTTAAAATTAGATCTTCACAAAAGGCAGACATTAGAATTGCCGTCCGTTCCTATGACCGATTACTGTTTTATGCCCTGAATGAGTATTTCCTTTATGGGATTTTTTATGGGATGATTTTGATCATTTCACTCTATAACTTAGTAACCTTCATGGCTGTGAGAGAAATGAAGTACTTGTACTACATTTTCTATCTTTGCAGCGCTGGCTTATTTGCCATGAGTCTGGATGGTATAGGTTTCCAGTATTTTTGGCCAAATGTGCCAGAGTTTAATATGTACGCAAATGGCATTTTCAAGTTGTCAGTGATTACTTGGGCAATACTCTTTACTATTCGGTTTTTAAACACCCGCTATAAATCCCCATTGTTTCACTACCTACTCCTGATTTCTTTAGCGGCAAAAGTTGTTGTCTTCTTGGTTGGGGTATTTTACGATGTGCGCTTTTTTGAGATTTCTCACATTGATATCGTTCCTTTCCTACTCATTTTTGCCACCAGTATTTTTGTCTATGTAAAGGGGTATAAAAGTGCCCGGCTTTTTGTAGGTGCTTACGGTGTATTGTTTGTGGGTGCGGTAATTAAGGTTTTAGCCAATACTGCTATTATAGAACACAACACCCTGGTTTATTACAGCCTTCACATTGCATTCCTGATTGAAATGGTCCTGCTTTCCTTGGCTTTGGGTGACCGTATTAAAATCATGAAGCAAATTCGGGACAAAGCCCTAAGAAGGTCTTTAGAACAATACAAAATCAATGTGGCATTAAAAGAAAAAGTCAATGCTGAACTGGAAAGCAAGGTACAGACAAGAACTAGGGAACTGGAGAGGAAAAACCAATTACTCGAAGCATTCAATGCCCAGCTTAGGGAAAAGGATGAAGAAATACAACGGATCAACTCATTCCTGGACAAGGACAATTGGAAGCTAAAGAGTTCCATTAAGGCCTCTTTTCAAGCAAGATTGGACAATAAGGAAATGACTTATGGCGAATTCAAAGAACTTTTCCCCAACAAAGCAGCTTGTTGCAGGTATTTGGAGCAATTAAAATGGGAAGACGGGTTTTCTTGTAGGCATTGTGGTAACGACAAGGCAGGTAAAGGGCCGAAATTGTTTACTCGTCGTTGCTCTAAATGTGGGCATATAGAATCCGTAACGGCTGGTACCATTTTCCATGGGGTGAGATTTCCCCTTGAAAAAGCTTTTTATATTACCTATTCCCTTATTTCGGCCCAAGAACATCATACCTTGGAAGAGCTTTCAGAAACCCTGGACCTAAGGAAAAACACGGTTTGGAGTTTCAGGAAGAAGGTTAAAACCCAGATGGAGGCCAGAGGCCTTCCCTTTCCTCAGTGGCACGAGTTGATAGTGGAGATAGAGCCCCAACGGGAATAGGCATTTTGTGGGGAAAAGGTATACACTTTTTGCTATGTTTTCTGGTTTCATAGGTGGTATGACTTTTATTTTAGGCTACTTTTTGAAAACTGGAAAACATTCTTTTATGTAGAGTGTTTTTTTAGGCTGATGTTGATTAATTGAATATTAATTTTAATAGAATAAGGTATTAATTATAAGCATTGGATTTTTGGCAATTTTTCCATGCATTTAGTTTTTAAAACAGTCCCTTCTAGCATTTATTACTACCTTTTTAAATTTCCACGAATCCAATTTTTTTGAGGAAAATTAGGTTAGTAATTAAGTGGGATTAAAATGTTAAATTACTTCTATTTAATCCTAAATGCAGGTTTTTGAGTGATATCCAAGCGGGAAAAAACCATCTTTATTTTAATATTTTAGTTAAATTTTTTTAAGATATTTTAAGACCATTTTAATGTTTATCTGTTATTAAAGGTAAATTCGATAAATCGACAAACCAGCTTGATTGAGGTACAATTTTCTTGTTGTTTTTTATTTAAAACTAACCATAAATATGAGAGACAAACTACCCAATGGGAGAGCCAAGCAAAGGCTCAGATTCCCTAACCAAAAGTTAACATTACTGCTTATGGCCCTTTTTTTCGTGGTGTACACGGGAGCAATGGCCCAGCAGGAAGTAGTGACCGGAACGGTCACAGATGCAGACGGTGAGCCATTTCCAGGAGTCACTGTAGTAATTGATGGCACCTCTACCGGTACAGTTACCGACATAGACGGTAACTTTTCCATTGAGGTGGGTTCGGAGGATGTATTGGTGTTTTCCTTTGTTGGCTTTACACGAGTGAGCAGGCAAGTAGGGAATGCAAGCACCATAAATGTCCAACTGGAGGAGGACACCCAGGCTTTGGATGAAGTAGTTGTGGTGGGCTACGGTACCCAGCGGGAAAAAGACCTCACCTCTGCCATCGCCACGATTAGAAATGAGGATATTATCAAAACCCCAAATGCCCAGGCTATGCAGGCATTACAGGGCCGGGTAGCTGGTGTTCAAATTGTAAGTAGTGGTGCACCTGGCGCTGCGCCCACAGTTAGAGTTAGGGGTGTTGGTTCCTTTGAAGGTGGGGCGGCTCCTTTATATGTTGTGGATGGAATGTTTTTTGAAAACATCGATTTTCTTAACCCAAATGATATAGAGACTATCAATGTATTGAAAGATGCCTCGGCCTCTGCAATATATGGGGTAAGGGCTGCCAATGGTGTAGTGGTTATAGAGACCAAGTCGGGAAGTTATGATCAAGAACCAGAGATCATTTACGATGGCTATTATGGCTTCCAAAACCCCCAAAACGTGCTTCAAATGGCCAATACTCAACAATTTGTTCAGTATATCAACGAGACAGGTTCGGCAGCGGATATAGCCTTTGTTCAAAATGCCATGCAAAGGTTTGGCCGAAGTAGGATTGATCCCAATATACCGGATGTAAATACCGATTGGTATGCAGAAATGATGAGCCCTTCCTCGATCCAAAACCACACTTTGACGTTCAATGGCGGGAATGACAAAACCAGGTACTCAGTGGGCGGGAGTTATTTTGATCAGAAAGGCCTGATGGATCAAACCCGAAATGACTATAAGCGCCTAAACTTCCGTGTCAAAATTGACACCGATGTACGGGATTGGTTAACCATTGGAGGCAACCTTAATATTAGTACCGCTCAGCAGTTTAATGGGGACGATGGAGCATGGTTTCGTTCCTATTTCGCAGTGCCTTTCTTGCCGGTGTATGATGAGCAAAATGCAAATGCCAGGCCTGTAAGGCTCTCCAATGCCCAACAGCTAGGTTACAGGGGAAACCAAAACCCCTTTTATCCCTTACTGTATAATGACCGCCGCAACAACATCAATAAGGTGTTGGGAAACTTCTATGCCGAAGCGGAAGTGATCCCCAATAAACTGACTTTCAGGACACAGTTCAACTATAACCTGGAAAGCATCAATATGCGAAATACCAACCTGGAGTACAATGATGGTGTGACGGAATTCCAATCCGGACTGAGGAGAGAAACCTTCAACAGGTTTGACCAGATTTTGGACAATTTCCTTACGTATCAGGAGAATTTTGACAGGCACAATCTAACAGTTGTTGTTGGTCAATCTTACAGAAGCGAGACCAATGAGAGATTGTTTGCCCGGGGCACCAACCTGAACCCTGCTCCTCTCCGTAATGCGGAACAATTCTGGTACTTGTCAAATTCTACGGACTTTGACCTGAATGCTATTGGAGATGGTGGGAACAGATTGTTTTTCCTTTCCTATTTTTCCAGGGTTGCATATAACTTCGATGACCGCTACCTGCTTTACGGTACCTTCAGAAGGGACGGCAACAATAAGTTTCAGCAAACTTGGGGTAACTTCGCCACCTTCGGTGCAGGATGGGTGGTTTCTGAAGAGAATTTTTTCAATTCCGGGTTTGTAGACTTTCTCAAAATTCGCGGTTCTTGGGGCCAACTTGGTAATGATGGCATTAACCCCTCTGTGGGAGCTCCTACCTTGGTAGAGACTTCTGCTGCCATTAATGATGTCTTGGTATTTGGCAGGAGGTTAAACCCCACTTTTGATTTGATAGACAGGTGGGAAACTACCGTTGAAACAAACATCGGAGTAAATGCCCGGTTATTCGGAAATAGGTTGTCCCTAGAAGCCGACTATTTTATTCGGGATACCAGGAATTTGGCGGTGAGCATCATCCCACCAGTGATCAGGGCAAGCGAGAGGAGAAGTGTAGGGGAAATCAGAAACCAGGGCCTGGAGTTAACTTTGAATTGGGAGGATAATATTACCCAGGATTTCTCCTACTATATAGGAGGTAATATTGCTACCCTGAACAACCAGGTGTTGGGACTTGGGGGAGCAGAGGGATTGGATGCTGGCTCTGCGGAATTCAGGCAGAGATCTATAATTGGTCAGCCCTTTCAGGCCTTCTTCGGATATGAAGTCGATGGGGTTTTTCAAAATGAGGAACAGATTCAGAACAGCGGTTACACCCAGGAGTTTATCAATGATAATAACCTACAGCCAGGAGATTTGATTTTCAGGGATCAGAATGGTGATGGCGTGATTAATGATGAGGACAGGGTGGTGTTAGGGTCATTTTTACCCTCCCTTACCTATGGATTTAACATGGGTTTTACTTTTAGAAACTGGGATTTTTCGGCACTTTTTCAAGGTCAGGCAGGGTACAGCATTCTGAACAGAAAGCGTGGAGAAATCATTTTCACCAACGATACCAATATTGATGCGGATCTTGCCAATAACCTATGGAGGGGGGAGGGTACTTCGGATAGCTACCCCTCAGCATCCGGGTTGAGAAGAGGTTGGAACCAAAATCTAAGTAGCTATTTCATAGAAGATGGTTCTTATTGGAGGATTCAAAATGTGAGATTGACCTATTCCTTTCTGGACAGACAGCTTTTCGGGGTAAATATGCCCAATACTGCCCTTACGCTTACTGCGGAAAGACCTTTGACAGTCTTTGACTACAATGGCTTCAACCCAGAGGTGCCCAATGGAATAGATCGTCAAGTGTATCCTATACCTGCAATATACACCCTTGGCCTAAATGTGAAATTCTAAATTTGGAGAAAATGAAACCATTTAAATATATCTATAATTTACTCATCCTAACGTTCGTCGCCACTTTATTGGGCGCTTGTGTGGACGCCCTGGACGAACCCCTTGAGAACCAATTTCTGGTAGAGGGAACGGATTATTCTGAATCACAGAATATGGTATTGCTACTTTACGGATCCTATGCGCAATTGTACGGCATGCAATGGGAAACCCATCCGATATTGGGTGTGAGAGGGGACGATGTGAATGCCGCAGGAGATCAATTTCCGTTGATAGAAACCGATGAATTCCGATATGACCGGAATTTTTGGATGTACAACTCGGTGTGGCTTAACCTTTACTCTGACTTATTGTATTGGCACGGGGCCATTGAAGAAATAGAAAAGTACCAGGAGGCAGGAGCCAGCGAGGCAAACGCCCAGCAATATATTGCCGAGATCAAGGTAATGCAAGGGTTTAAAATGCTTCAACTTGCCAGGCTATGGGGAGCCATCTTGATCCCTTTAGAGTCGCAGCCCAGCCATTTGTTCAATGTGCAAGTTTCTGAATTTTCTGAGGTGCTAGAGTATATCTCCGGCTATATGGACGAGGCGATCCCATTTCTTCCTGCGGTGCATCCCGCGGATAGGTCTGATGTGACAGGTGGTATTACACGATATACTGCATTGGCTGTAAAAGCCATGGCTAATTTGGAGTTGCAGAATTATCCTGTGGTGGTGGCGGCCACCGATGAGATCATTTCCAGTGGAATGTTTGAACTCAAGGATGATTTCTACAACCTTTTTAAAATACCAGGAAAGCTTGACCGGGAAAATATCCTGGAAATGCAATACTCGGACTTTGGTCAGGCAAGTGGAACCGTTACCAGATTCAACTGGAACTTTTATGGCCCAGCCCTTTGGACTCCCGCTGTGTCCGGTGCCGGCGGCGGTTGGGGTTTTTGGGAGCCCACCACAAAATACATCAAATTCATGTTGGATAGAGGGGAGAGGATCAGATTGGAAACTTCTGTCCTTTTCACCCCGGATGGAATGAACGAGATCAGATCTGATCCGGATTTTGCGGAATTGCCCGCTTGGATTTCCAATATCACCAGGGACGGCGACCAATTCAATAACCATCCCAGGTATAATTTCTTGAGTGGAAAGCACTATTTGCCTTCTGTTCAATTAACACCCGGGCGCTTCACCTATGGTGAAAACAAGAATTTTACAGCCATTCGATACGCCGAGATCCTGCTCATGCATGCCGAAGCCCAGGTAAGTGGCGCAGGTAGTGCTGTATTATCTGCAGAAGAAGCAGTAAATGCCGTGAGGGCTAGGGCAGGATTGGACCCGGCACCGGTGGTGGACCTTGACGTGGTCTTGGATGAAAAATTTGCGGAGTTTGGAATGGAGTGGGGGGTCAGGTTCAATGACCTTATCCGGCACAATAGAACGGAAGAGTTGAACTATGAAGGAAGAAACTTTAATCTTCAAAATCATAGGTTCCTTCCTTACCCATTGGAACAACAGGACATCATTCCTCAAATAAGGGAAGCGGCAGAAGCCAGAAACCAATGA
Organism: Pleomorphovibrio marinus; assembly: GCF_003347495.1. GTDB lineage: Bacteria > Bacteroidota > Bacteroidia > Cytophagales > Cyclobacteriaceae > Pleomorphovibrio > Pleomorphovibrio marinus. The sequence continues at coordinate 89,877 of NZ_QCXY01000003.1, read as the reverse complement.
ATGAGAAAGATAAGAAAAAATAAGGCATGAGACACGATGTGCATGTAGGAGTGAACAATATCCTGCGATATAAGCTATGTTACCGTTGAAAAAAAATCACTAAACAATGAAAAAAATCAGTTTAATAGCAGGCCTTTTAGTGCTCTTCTGGGCCTGCGACCAGAACTACATCGACGATATTGAAACCGTGGACCCTGGTGAAGACATGGAAGCCCCAGAGGTAACCATTAACTCCCCTGTAGAAGGTGCACAGATCAGGGTAGTAGAAGATGTGACTTCCATTACTATTGACCTGGAAGTGACAGATGACATTGAGATAGAAAACGTTATACTACTCTTCAATGGGGAAGAAATTGCGCGATTTGATGATTTCCCGGATTTTCGAAGAGCCCTAAAGCAATATCGGTTTGAGGAAGTGCCCAATGGTGAGCATACCCTGACCGTAATTGCAACGGACTCATCTGGAAAAACCACCGAAGAATCCGTGAGCTTTGAGAAGATAGAGCCGTATCGGCCAGTCTATGAAAATGAGGTCTTTTATGTAAACTTTGACGGAGATTTTACGGAATTGGTTACCATACAAAGTCCGGAAGTGAATGGGAACCCGGGTTTTGCAGATGGAAAGATCGGCAGAGCCTATAGGGGTTCCAGTAGTGGATATTTGATGTACGAAGCGGAACATTTGCAAAACGAGGAATTTAGTGCAGTTTTTTGGTACAAGACCAATGCAGACCCCAACAGGGCAGGACTTCTGGTTATGGGCCCTCCCGACGAAGCCAACCCTGGGTCTGCCAATAACAGAACCCGTGGATTTAGGTTTTTCAGGGAAGCAGGAGGAGATAACCAACGTTTTAAGCTGAACGTGGGCAATGGTTCTGGAGAAAACTGGTTTGACGGTGGTCCTGCAGCAGATATCGATCCTTCTTCGGATGAGTGGGCCCACCTTGCGATCACAATCGGTAGTACTAACTGTACCGTTTATATCAATGGAGAGGTGGTAAGTACGGGCGAGTTTCCAGGAATAGACTGGGAGGGATGTGATATCCTTTCTGTCGGATCTGGTGCTCCTAGGTTTATTGGGTGGGGTCACCTTTCTACCCAAAGCTTAATGGATGAACTTAGGATCTTTGACGTTGTCCTAACTCAAGAGGAAATTCAAGATATCATGGAGGCCGAAAGGCAATGAGTTAGGTTGCTTAAATGTTCAGGATTTTCACAACTGGGCATGTAATTCTAATTACACACCCCAAGATGGGATATGGAGAGTCATATCCCATCTTACTTCTTTAAAGCCTACTTTATGAAATATCCCTTTTTGTTATTTTCTTTTGGCTTTCTAATACTTTTCGCTGCCTGTGAAAGGGAGGAAGAATGGGTGACCCCAGCCTTACTTCAAATTATCGTAGGGGAACAGGAGCTTGAAATTGAGGGAGAGATGTCTGCCAATTTGCCCATTGATAGGTCAATAACCCTGGCATTTTCACAGGCATTGGACCCTTCAAGTGTGGCAGGAGGGATTAGGTTGCTAGAAGGAGAAGAAGAAATCCCAACCAATTCCAATCTCATATCCAACAACACAAGGGTGGTGCTAAATAAAGTGGGAACATTTTCAACCAACACAGTTTATACCATTTCCATAAATGAAAACCTGCAGACCATATCAGGGGTAAGTTTTTCTCCAAAAAGCGTTGCTTTCAGAACCCAAATTGGTGATTTGGCGCTGACTGGTTTTACTATTGAAGAGGGGAAAGAATTGGCGGGTGGAAGGATAAGCGAAGTACCTTTGGAATTTAGGCTCAATTTAGAATTTTCCAACCCCATTGAACCCTCATCTTTTCAGGAAGCTTTTTCCATCAAAGGGCAAGAAGTGCCTAACCTAGGCATTCAATTTGACGAAACCCAAACACAAGTTACCGTACGTTCAGAAGGGGAGTTAATGGATTTGTCCAAATACACTCTATCCGTTTCGGAGACCCTGCTAGGTCAGGGAGGGGAGGGTTTTGCCGGGTTTTCGCAGGTGTTCTATACCAGTGTGGATGAGACTCCCAAATTTCCGGTTATTACAGATGAAGACTTACTGACATTGGTTCAGGAACAGACCTTCCGTTATTTCTGGGATTTTGCGCACCCCAACAGTGGATTAGCCCGGGAACGAAATTCCTCCGGAGATCTGGTAACCATCGGAGGCTCCGGGTTTGGTGTGATGGCATTGATAGTAGGGGTAGAAAGAGGGTTTATCACCCGGAAGGAAGCAGTGGAAAGGTGGGTAAGGATAGTGGATTTTTTGGGAAACGCCGATCGGTTTCACGGAGTATGGCCCCATTGGCTCAACGGAAATTCCGGGCAGGTAATCCCATTTAGCCAAATGGACGATGGAGGGGACCTAGTGGAGACTTCCTTTATGATTCAGGCATTACTTACCCTAAAGGCTTACCTGGATCCGACTATAGGTACGGAGGGATACATTATCGATAAGATTACCAGGCTTTGGAGAGATGTGGAATGGGATTGGTACACCCGCGGAGATAGGGAAGTTTTGTATTGGCATTGGTCCCCTGAGCATGAGTGGGGAATGAATCTGCCCATTCAAGGATACAACGAATGCTTGATCACTTACCTATTGGCAGCAGGATCCCCTACCCGTTCCATTTCCCGTTCTGTATATGAGCAGGGCTGGGCCAGAGGTGGGGATATGGTCAATGGCAATAATTACCTGGGGATCAACCTTCCATTAGGCTCTCCATTTGGTGGGCCATTGTTTTTTGCCCATTATTCTTACTTAGGCCTAGACCCTAGAACACTCTCCGATCAGTATGCCAACTACTGGGAGCAAAATGTAAACCATACCCTGATTAACAGGGCACATTGCATTGAAAACCCACAAGGGTGGGTGGGGTATAGTGAACGTTGTTGGGGGCTCACGGCAAGCGATAACCAGGATGGATATTCGGCACATTCCCCTACCAACGACAGGGGGGTGATCACTCCCTCCGCCGCCCTGAGCTCTATGCCTTACACGCCCGAGGAATCCATGGAAGCTTTAAGGTTCTTCTATTACCAATTGGGGGACAGAATATGGGGCGAATACGGCTTTCATGATGCCTTCAATATCACTGAAGAATGGTATGCAGATTCTTACCTAGCCATTGACCAAGGGCCCATTATTTTAATGATCGAAAATTACCGGACAGGTCTTCTTTGGGACCTGTTTATGCAGGATCCTGACCTACAATCGGGATTGGAAAATTTATTAATCAATCCATAAGCAAAAACTCATGAAGTATTATTTAGTATTTGTAACATTAGCCTTATTAGTCACTGTATCCTGTGAGCCAAAGGTAGGAAATGGTAGTGAGGATGAAGGAAAGATATCGGATGATTCTTTGTTTAACCTGGTTCAATACAGGACTTTCCAGTATTTCTGGGATGGGGCGGAGCCCACCTCCGGCCTGGCAAGGGAACGATACCATGTGGATGGGGAATATCCCCAGGATGACAGAAATGTGGTCACCTCCGGAGGTGGGGGATTTGGGGTAATGGCTATCTTGGTAGGGATTGAACGTGGATTTATCAGCAAAGAAGAGGGGGTCGAGCGTCTAAATAAAATTGTGGAATTTTTAGAAAAGGCAGATAAGTTTCATGGTGCCTTTCCCCATTGGTGGCACGGCGAAACGGGTAAAGTAAAGCCCTTCAGTGAAAAAGACGATGGAGGAGACCTCGTGGAAACTGCCTTTATGGTACAAGGCCTATTAACGGTGAGGCAGTACCTCAGGGATGGCGATGAGGAAGAGAAAGCGTTAGCAAACCGAATTGATGACCTTTGGAAGGCGGTAGATTTCAATTTTTACCGTAATGAGCGGGACGTGTTGCTCTGGCATTGGAGTCCGAATTACGGCTGGGAAATGAACCATGAAGTGAGAGGGTACAACGAGTGCCTCATCATGTATGTGCTGGCTGCGGCCTCACCTACACACCCAATCCCGACAGAAACCTACCATCAAGGATGGGCCAGAGCAGGTGAAATCAAAAATGATGAAGACCACGAGGCCTATGGCCATCACCTTTCCATGGTGCATAATGGCAATCCAGAGAAGGGGGGACCCTTATTCTGGGCACATTATTCCTATTTGGGTTTAGATCCCCGAACTCTCAAGGATGAGTATGCAGATTACTGGGAGCATAATACCAACCATACCTTGATCAACCGGGCTTGGTGCGTTGAAAACCCGCTTGGATATGAAGGATATGGCCCACAGAGCTGGGGACTCACCTCAAGCTATTCGGTAAATGGATATTCCGGGCATGCGCCAGCAGAAAGCAGAGACAAGGGAGTCATTACCCCAACAGCCGCCTTATCTTCGATGCCCTACACACCTGAGTATTCCAAAGAAACAATGAGATATTGGTACGACGAACTGGGGGATAAATTGTTCGGGAAATTTGGGTTTTACGATGCCTTTAGCGAGACGGAGGACTGGTTCCCTCAAAGGTACCTGGCCATTGACCAAGGCCCTATTGTTGTGATGATGGAAAATCATCGCTCGGGGCTGCTTTGGGACCTTTTTATGAGTTGCCCTGAGGTGCAGGAAGGTTTGGATAAGCTTGGTTTTGAATATTAACGTAAGTGGGAAATTCCTGAATTACCACTATTAAGAATTCGCGGGTTTCCACAGCGCAAGGGTACATCATGGAATTAGGGACCATCTTCACAAATTTATCTATTTTCCTGAATAAGGGCCCTACGAACAGCATGATCCGTTGTGGAATAGACCTGGAAAAATTATACAGCTCCTGGATGGTCTATGGCCAAACCGAACTTGATCTCAGAAGCCTGAATGTGGGCCAAGAATATTATTTTACCATAGAAGCTTTCAATGAAAACGGAATATCATCAGCCTCTAACATTCATTATATTTCTTTAACCAAAACCCCAAAAGCGATGAAAACCCATCTTCTATTTGCGCTTGTTTTAGGCACATTATTCTCTGGAGGCGCCCTTGCTCAACACATTGATGAAAAGCATGACAGGAGAGCTGATTCCATTATTTCCTTGATGACATTGGAGGAAAAAATCGGGCAATTGAATTTACCCGCGGCAGGGGAGATCACCACAGGTCAGGCCTCCAGTGCTAATATTGCTGAAAAAATTCAAGCCGGGCAGGTAGGGGGTCTATTCAATTTAAAAGGTGCGAAAAAGATCATGGAGGTTCAACGACTTGCCGTGGAAGAAAGTCGCTTGGGTATTCCCCTTTTATTTGGGATGGATGTAATCCATGGTTATGAGAGTGTGTTTCCCATTCCCCTGGGACTATCCTGTTCTTGGGACATGGATCTGGTGGAAAGGTCTGCAAGAATAGCTGCCAGGGAGGCAAGTGCAGATGGCATTAATTGGACGTTCTCTCCTATGACCGATGTATCCAGGGATCCCAGGTGGGGTAGGGTGTCTGAGGGCAATGGAGAGGATCCTTACTTAGGGGCAGAAATTGCCAAAGCCATGGTGAGAGGGTACCAGGGAGAAGATCTTTCGGAAGAGGAGACCATTTTGGCCTGTGTGAAGCACTTTGCCTTATACGGAGCACCTGAGGCAGGTAGGGATTATCATACAGTAGATATGAGTAGGATACGTATGTACAACGAATACTTTTTGCCTTACCAGGCGGCCATTGAGGCAGGTGTGGGGTCAGTGATGACAGCTTTTAACGATGTGGAGGGTATCCCTGCCAGTGGCAATAAATGGTTGATGACCGAAGTATTGAGAAACCAGTGGGGATTTGACGGATTTGTGGTCACGGATTATACCGCCATCAATGAGATGGTGGATCATGGGGTAGGAGACCTTCAGGCGGTTTCTGCCTTGGCGTTGAAAGCCGGTGTGGACATGGACATGGTGGGGGAGGGCTTTTTAACTACTTTGAGAAAATCATTGGAAGAAGGCAAAATCACCAAATCTGAAATCGAAGAGGCCTGCAAAAGGATCTTGGTGGCAAAATCCAGGTTAGGGCTTTTTGAAGACCCTTATAGATACTGTAAGCCGGGATGGGCGGAAAGAGAAGTTTTCTCTGAAACCAATAGAAAAGCTGCCAGGGATATTGCCGCTCAAAGTTTGGTCTTAATGAAAAACGAAGAAAACATACTGCCCTTACAAAAATCCGCCAAAATTGCCCTGGTGGGTCCTTTGGCGGATAACCGGGAGAACATGACAGGAACATGGAGCGTGGCGGCAAATTTTGATCAATCCGTGTCGCTAAAAAAGGGATTGGAAAATGCCCTAGGCGATATGGGAGAAATTCTATTGGCCAGAGGAGCCAATGTGACAAGGGATCCTGACCTGGAAGAAAGGGTAAGCATATTCGGGAAACCCACCTACAGGGACGAAAGGCCGGAAGAGGAATTGATCCAGGAAGCCGTGGAAATAGCAAAGGGAGCTGATGTGGTCATTGCGGCAATGGGAGAGGCGGCGGAAATGAGCGGAGAATCATCCAGTCTAACCAACATAGAATTGCAGACTAATCAAAGGGATTTATTACAGGCTCTCCATGCCACTGGAAAACCTGTGATCTTGGTATTATTTTCTGGCAGGCCATTGGCCTTGGAATGGGAAGCAGTGCATCTACCGGCGATACTGAATGTTTGGTTTGCCGGCTCGGAAGCAGGCGATGCCATTGCCGATGTGCTTTTTGGTGACGTAAATCCTTCTGGCAAATTGACAACCTCATTCCCCAGAAACACCGGCCAGATTCCCATCTATTATAACCATAAAAACACTGGCAGGCCTTTACCGGAAGGGGAATGGTTTCAGAAATTCCGATCCAACTATCTCGATGTGCCCAATGAAGCCTTATTTCCTTTTGGGTTTGGGCTCAGCTATACCCAATTTGAATACGGGAAGCTGGAGGTCAGCGACCTTAAGCCCTCTGGTGATCAAAAGATCAAAGTGAAGGTAGCTGTGCGAAACCAAGGTGATAGAGATGGAAAAGAGGTAGTGCAGCTCTATATCAGGGATGTGGTGGCATCCATCACGCGACCGGTAAAGGAATTAAAGGCCTTTCAAAAAATTTCCCTAAATGCAGGAGAAGAAAAGGAGGTACTTTTTGAAATTGGGTTGGATGAGTTAAAATTTTACAATTATAAATTGGAGCATGTATGGGAGCCTGGGGAGTTTGAAATCATGGTAGGGCCAAATTCTGCGGAATTGGAAACCCTGAAAGTGGATTGGAGGAAGTAAGGTGTTTTATTTACAAATAAACTTCCTGAAAAGCCTTAAATTCACCGCTTAAATATTACCTATACCGACCCCTCTACTTTAATTATAATTTATATTTGTAATTAAAACCAAAAGTTTTACTTTTCTGCCATAAAAACCCAAAATGATGAACAGTAAGGCAGATCAAACAATTTCTGAGGAGGCATTTTGCACTGAAGATCAACTTTTTTGGCAAATCATTAAAGCAGGGGACCCAAAAGGTCTCGAAAGATTTTACGAGAAATACGCAGAAGAACTCTTTTCCTTTGGAATGAATGTTGTTTCGGAAAAAGAACTTGTCAAGGACTGTATACAAGAAGTGTTTTTAGAGCTCTGGAGATATAGGTCCTCTTTAAACTCCATAAGGAATTTCCGACTCTACCTTTTTAAGTGTTTGAGAAACAGGATTTTTCACGAATCGGCAAAAATTCGCTTGATTAAACCAATTGAGGATGTCCCCGTACATAACGGCCAACTGCAAGTGGAGGCCGAAGAGACAAATCTCATTGCTTCCCAAATCGAATTGGAAAAACAAGAGGCAATGGCAGATGCGCTTAGAAAATTGCCGGATCGACAGAAGGAAGTGATTCAGTATTTGTTTTTTGAGAGCTTCACCTATGAGCAAACATCCGATATAATGGGCATAAATGTGCAATCAGTATATACGTTGGCGTGGAAAGCGCTTAACCGTCTAAAAAAACATTACTCCAAAGGAGTTGCTTTATTTTGTCTGTTTCAATTTTTTTAGAATACATTCATTTTTTTTACTAAATCCATAAATACAAACAATGTTTTTTCTTAATAACATAAATTTTATTTTTTTTTGCCAAATGAAGGATAGAATTTGACTATTTTTCTCTCGTAGTAGATAGTTTGTGATACTATGGATATAACCAATTATACTACTGAGGATTTCCTTCTTGACAGTTCTTTTAGAGAATGGGTGTTAAGGCCAAACGCCACATTAAACATCAAATGGGAGAAACTAATCGAGGAGAATCCTGGGAAAAGGCAACAAGTAAGGTTAGCTAGGGAGATGCTTTTGCATTTGCCACAATGGAAGCATCAATTTCAAACAGAAGAGAAAACTTTGCTTTGGAAACAAATCCATTATAACCTCAAGGAGGAACAAGTAGAAATTCCAGTGGTGCCCATCCATTCCAAGAGCACACTTGAAAAGAGGAGGATCCGTAAAAACGATGATTATACATGGTTAAGGGTGGCCATTATATTGATTATAGTCTTAGGCTTGGGGTATTTTTTGATGCCCCTACCCGGAGATGAGACCGATGTGGAGGAACCAGCCGTAGCTTTTGTAGAGCGGGTTACCCCTCCAGGGGTAAAAGCCCATATCACGCTAGGAGATGGAAGTAAAGTGATACTCAATGCCAATAGTAAACTTACTTTTCCAAAACCATTTGATCAGGACAGAAGAGAAGTTTTTTTGGAGGGTGAAGCCTATTTTGAAATTGCCAAAGACTCAATGAGAGTATTTTCAGTGCACTCCGGTGGGCTAGAGACCATAGCTTTAGGAACCTCTTTCAATGTGGAAGCATATACGGATGGATTTTGCAATGTAGCCTTGGTTTCTGGAAAGGTAATCGTCCAGGATAAGGTTGCAAATGATAAGTCAGACAATAAAGGAACCACCTTGTCTCCTGGAGAAATGTTAAAATATAATTCCAGAGGATTTATGGTAAAGGCTTTTGATGAAGAAAGTGTAGTGGGCTGGACCAAGAAATTGATTCTATTTGAACATACACCTTTACCCAAAGCAGTAAGGGTATTGGAGAATTGGTATGGGGTGAAGTTCCATTTTGTAAACCAGCCTGAGAACAAGATATCCTTTAAGGGGAGATTTCAGGATGAAACCCTTCAAAATGTGATGAAAGGCTTGAGCTATGCCGCCGGATTTTCCTATCAAATCGATGGAGACCGGGTTTATATAACCTTTAATAATTCTCAAATTCAACGCTAATTTGCCTATGAGGAAAAACTAATGGAAAAAATCCCCGGGATGCGTCAACATCCCCGGGATCAACTACCCCATCCAGTGGAAATGGATAAACAGGGTAGGCGTTCAATTAAATCGATCAATTTCAGGACTTAATTTAACAGAGTAAAGATATGAAAAATCTTGTACCTATTGTACTTGGTATGACCAAACTATGCCTATACGCATTCATTGTACAGTGTTTTTCGATGAGTTGGCTTTTGGCCAATGATGGCAAGGCCCAACAGAAAAACATAGAGGAGGTATTGATCAACGTCAATATCCAAGAAACAGCTATCGAAGAAGCTTTTTCAAAAATTGAAAGGGCCTCTGGGTTTCACTTTGTCTATACCCCGGAGGAAATGGCAAGCATGGAAAGGGTTTCATTAAACGGGCAAAAAGCAAGTGTATATGAGTTATTACAAAACCTTTCTGCGCAAACAGGGCTGCAATTTAGACAGGTAAATCAGAACATTCACGTAAGAAAATTAGAAGGGGGTTCAGGTGCTTCCGTTGAGATGGTCGCAAACGAATCCATCGAGGCAATGGCAACTGTGACAGGTGTAGTTACCGATGAGGATGGGGAGCCATTACCCGGTGCTACAGTGATTATCGAAGGCACTACAGGTGGGACAGTTACGGATATAGAGGGCAGGTTCTCCATAGACGCAGATGAAGGAGAAGTATTGGTATTCTCCTTTGTGGGCTTTGAAACTCAAAGAATTATTGTGGGTTCCGCTACTACCCTTAGCGTGAGGATGATCATGGATTCCCGCTCCTTGGAGGAAGTAGTCGTAGTGGGGTACGGGGAGCAGCGAAAAGTCACTTTCACCGGTTCGGTATCCTCGGTAAAAGGAGAAGAGATAAGGACTGCGCCGGTGACCAATGTGAGTAACAGCCTTGTGGGAAGACTGCCTGGTCTAAGCTCTGTCACAAGAAGTGGGGAGCCAGGAAATGATGATTCCATGATTCGGATAAGAGGCACGAACACCTTGGGGAATAATACTGCCTTGGTGGTCGTGGATGGCATACCTGGTAGGTCCCTTTCTAGGATTGATCCTAATAGTGTGGAAAGTATTACCGTTTTGAAAGATGCTTCTGCCGCTATTTATGGTGCGCAGGCGGCCAATGGAGTCATACTTATAACTACCAAGCGGGGAAAAACTGGTAAACCAGTCATAGAGTTAAATTCAAATTTCGGCTGGAATCAACCTACTGTATTGCCGGAAATGGCTAATGCGGAGCAGTACTTGACCATGCTCAATGAAATAGACATGTATAGGAACCGTCAGCCCAGGTTTACTGAGCAGGAAATCGATGACTTTAGGCAAGGAACCGACCCCTGGCATCACCCGGACACCGATTGGTTTGGTGAGGTTCTTCGGCCTTGGGCACCACAATCCTATCATACCCTGACTGCCTCAGGAGGAACTGAAAGTATCAATTATTTTTTGATGCTAGGTGCAAAGGGCCAGGATGGCTATTATTATAACAGTGCCACTAGGTATGATCAATATGATTTCCGGAGTAACCTTGATGGAAAAATCAATGATTACGTGAAAATAGGCTTCGATATTGCCGGGAGGCAGGAGAAGAGGAACTTTCCCACCCGCTCTGCAGGGAATATCTTCAGGATGATAATGAGAGGAAAACCAAATATGCATGCTTATTGGCCTGATGGCAGCCCCGGTCCTGATATTGAATACGGGGACAACCCGGCCATCATCACCACCGATGCCACCGGATACGATGAGAGCAACCTTTATAACCTTCAAACCACCTTGAGGCTGAATATGGATAATCCCTGGATTGAAGGTCTTTCATTCAACGGTAATGTGGGCTTTGACCAAACCTTTACCACGCAAAAGCGCTTTGAGACTCCTTGGTTTTTGTACAGCTGGGACGGCAACACCTACACGCCTGACGGTACCCCAGAGCTGGTCAGGGGACAAAGAGGTTTCAATGACCCTAGGTTGAGTGAGAATATGGGTACCGGTAGAGAGGTATTGGTCAATGGGATGTTGAATTATAACAAGGATTTCGACGAGAACCACGCCATGCGATTAATGGTGGGTATTGAATCAAGGACAGGATTTGGAAACAGTTTAAGTGCATTTCGACGATTCTTTGTTTCTACTGCTGTGGATCAGATGTTTGCGGGAGGCAACGCCGAGCGGGACAACAGTGGATCTGCTTATCAAAATGCCCGACTCAATTATTTTGGGCGTTTCAATTATGAATACGGGGGTAAATATTTGGCCGAATTCGTTTGGAGATATGATGGCTCTTACATATTTCCACAAGGTAGTCGGTTTGGGTTCTTCCCTGGCATTTCTGTAGGGTGGAGGATTTCTGAGGAGGATTTTTGGAAGTCGGCCATGCCCAATGCAGACCACTTCAAAATCAGAGCCTCGTATGGCCAAACTGGCAATGACCGAATAGACGAATGGCAGTACATGGCTTCTTATGGATTTGGCAATATACCCTATATTTTCGGGGTGGATCAAGAACACCAGGCCTTAAGGGAATTGCGAATTCCCAATCCAAATGTGACCTGGGAGGTGGCAGATCAGTACAATGCGGGTATTGAGCTGGGCTTTTTCAACAGTAGGTTGACCATGGAAGCCGACTTCTTTTATAACTATAGGTCACAGATTCTCTGGTGGAGGAATGCTTCTATACCAGCCTCTACCGGGCTTACTTTGCCTAGAGAGAATATTGGGGAAGTTTCCAATAGGGGATTTGATTTTATAACAACGTATAACGGGAATGCAGGGAATTTTACCTATCAAATTTCCGCAAATGCTGGTTATGCTTACAACAGAGTGGAGTTTTGGGATGAATCCCCGGGAGCACCGGAATACCAACAAACTACCGGTAGACCTATTCCATCCAATCCCTTTAACCCAAACCAGGATCTCTACTATCAGGCTGTTGGGATATTCCGGGATCAAGAGCAAATTGATAATACCCCAAATTGGCCAGGTGCCAGACCCGGTGACATCATTTTCGCTGATGTAAATGGGGACGGCGTGATCGATGCCAATGATATGGTAAGAAATGACAGAAACAATATACCCAGGTTCACCGGCGGCTTAAATCTAAGTGCCCAATGGAGAGGGTTTGATCTTGCCATTTTGGTTCAGGGAGCCGCAGGAGCAGTTCGATATGTGAATACAGAATCCGGGGAAATTGGAAACTTTCTCAGGGATTTTGCAGAAAACAGATGGACTCCCGATAACCCTAATGCCAACTATCCAAGGACTTTTAACAGATCGGATGAATATTGGATGAACCAAAGAAACACCTTTTGGCTGCACAGCACAGATTATATTAGGCTAAAAAACCTGGAGCTGGGTTACAACCTTCCTTCTTTTGTCTCCGAGAAACTAGGCCTTCAAAATTTCAGGATGTATGTAAGTGGGTTTAATCTGCTTACTTATGCTCCGGATTTGAGGAATTTTGATCCGGAATCAGACAGCGCTAGTGGGCAAAGTTACCCTTTGCAGCGTGTGATAAATACTGGTTTGACCTTAACCTTCTAAGACAATGAAAAAAAGCAACTATATAATATCTAGTTTTCTTGCCTTATTGGTATGGCTGAGCTCATGCAGCGAGGAATATTTGGATAGGCAACCTTTGGATCAGTTTGCAGAAGATGCAGTATGGAATGATCCTAATCTGATAGAGACTTTCGTCAACAACATATATTTTGCCATCCCTCATGGGTTTCATGCTTTAATGATGTCCAGTCTGGTGGATGAATCCATGGCAGTATGGGACTGGGAAACGAGTAATGCGACCAAAAGTTTGATCAACCCCAGCTATCTGGGGGTTTGGGATGAGAATTTTTGGACTGGTAGAAGATACCAACAGATCAATTGGACAAACAGTTACCGGCAATTGAGGAACTGTAATATCTTTATGGATAAAATCCATGAAGCGGACTTTCCTGATGAATCTTTCAGAGACCGGCTTATAGGAGAAGTACATTTCCTCAGGGGCTTTATTTATCACAACTTATTGTCGGTGTATGGAGGAGTACCATTGATTACTGAAGCTTTCGGGTTAGGCGAAGACTATGAGCAACCTAGAACCAATTATTCCCAAGTGGTAGATTTTGTCGTGGAGGAACTGGACAAGGCCGCAGAGTTGCTACCGCTACAACATTTTGGGGATCAAATGGGGCGGGCCACCAAAGGTGCAGCTTTGGCGCTAAAGGCTAGAACTTTACTATATGCCGCAAGCGACCTTTACCATAACCCATCTTGGGCCCAGGGTTTCAGTAACCCTGAATTGATCAGCCATACCGGTGGGGACCAGATGAGCCGGTGGCGAGCAGCCAAAGATGCGGCCAAAGCTGTGATAGACCTTGGGCAGTATTCGCTGCACAACGGGGGTGGAGAAGATTGGGAAAACTTTGGAGAGGTGTTTACTGCAAAGGAAACTTCGGAGGATATTTATGTGCGGTACATGCTCCAGAGGGTTCAGGAGGATTGGGATATAGGAGACCCAGGTCTCTTCAACGGTCCAAATGGATATCACAATTGGGGAGGTAATACCCCTGTTGGTCAATTGGCTGATGATTTTGAAATGGCGGATGGTTCCAGGTTTGATTGGAGCAACCCACAACATGCAGCAGAGCCATACAGTAACCGGGACCCCAGGTTTTATGCCACTTTTCTTTATGAAGGAGCTAGGTGGAGGCAAAGACCAGAGAATCTTAGGGATTCCGACCCATTAGGAATCATTCAAGTTGGGCAATGGGAAAGGTATAACTCTTCTACAGGACAAGTCAATGTTCAAAATGGACTGGATACCCGCCAGGGTCCTATTGAAGATTGGAATGGAACCTATACAGGTTACTACCTGAGGAAATTTATTGACCCAAATGTGGATCACCAATATTTCAGGCAGGAGGTTCCATGGAGGATCATGAGGTACACCGAGGTTTTATTGAATTATGCAGAGGCATGTATAGAACTTGGTGAGGAGGCTGAGGCAAGAACATATATCAATATGGTACGTGAAAGAGCAGGTATGCCTGCAATAGCGGATTCCGGTGAAGCACTAAAACAACGTTATAGGAATGAGAGAAGGGTGGAACTTGCGTATGAAGACCATAGGTATTTCGATGTCAGAAGATGGATGATCGCACCAGAGGTGTACGGAAATGCCCAGGGAGTAAGAGTAAGGTATGAACTCCAAGCCGATAATACCACTGCCGAAAACCCTACCTATACAGTAATTGAAGTACAGGACAGGTCTTGGCAGGACAGGGCCTATCTGCTTCCCATTAAATTGGATGAAATGAACCGAAACTTTCAATTAGTTCAAAATCCTTTGTATTAATAGTCATTGCGATTAAAATGCTTTAGTAACCAAAAGGGAAGCTATCCATTAGGATAGCTTCCTTTTTAGTTTTTTATTATTATAGCTACAAGCTAGCGGTGGATGTCCAGGAAAAGTGGTTCATGGTTCATTCTTTTATAGCAGGACTTATGGTTTGGCTTTATCCTTGTAGTATATCATAAAATCAATGTAAGATTTCATTTTATCACTATTGAATGCAACATCCTACCCGTTCTCTGATGCACAAAACGCTTACCGTCACCTTTGTGGTAGTAATTGTGGTTGCCCTCTTTTCAATTTTCACCCTAGCCTTTTCAATATTTTTGCTGGCTTTTGGTGGGATTTTATTCTCCTTGTTTTTTCATTCCATTTCAGTAAAACTGCAGGATTGGACTGGTTGGAAAAGAGGGGTAACCCTCAGCCTATCCGTACTGATGATTTTCCTGTTTTATGCAGGCCTCTCCTTTTTGATTGGAAACCAAGTGAGCCAACAATATGATGAGTTTGCTGAGAAGGTTCCAGACATGGTGGAAAACTTAAAATCCCAACTGAATGAAACCATAGTTGGAGAAAAAATAGTAGATAAGCTGGAAGATATGGAGAATGACGACATCGATTTTATTGACAATTTCCAAGCCTTTTTCAGGACCACTTTTGGTTTTTTTGGGGATTTTTATGCAGTGCTTTTCTTTGGGATATTCTTTATGGTCAATCCTGCAATGTATGTAGAGGGATTTGGATTGCTTATACCCTCAAAGGAACGCGATAATACCCTTAACTTTCTAAGGGAAACAGGAGGAAAGCTTAAAGTTTGGCTAAGGGCCATTGTACTGGAGATGATTTTTGTGTTTCTCACCACAGCCATTGGCTTATTTATAATGGGGATTGACTTGTGGTTGATTTTAGCAATTATGGCCGGATTCCTGACCTTTATTCCCAATATCGGTCCAGCACTGGCCATTATTCCTGCCTTTTTGGTTGGCTTGCTTTCTGGTTTTCAGGTAGCCTTTATGGTAGTGGGATTGTACCTGTTGGTTCAGGTGGTGGAATCCGGGATCTTCGGTCCCTTCATTCGCCAGAAGCTGCTTTCCCTACCCCCTGCTTTGGTATTGTTTTTTCAGTTGCTGATGGGTTTGATGACAGGGGTTTGGGGAGTACTGTTCGCCACTCCGTTGCTGGTGGTAATTATTAACCTGGTTCAGGAATATTATGTGGAAAGAGCAATAGAAACCGAAGCATCTCAATAACAATTTTTTGTTTTTATAAAGAGGAGATGTACTGTTCATGGGCTATCGCCACATGTTGCTAGGAAGCGAGATGGGCTGTTTTTTATTGGGATAATAGGAAAAATAAAAAGGAAATCCGATGTCGAATAGATAAACAAAACCAGCTTTTTTTTTAGCCATAAGGCCCCTCCAAAAAGCTGGTTTTGTATTTGTTTAATTTTAAAGGTGAATGATTTTCCCGTTGCTTATGTCCTCAAACAGATTGAGGCTTTCCGCGTCCGGGTTAATATGGGCACCAAAACTGGTATCTACCAAAATGCCCCAACCTCCACCCTTGGTAATTTTGCTGTTTTTTAACTGCAAACCCGCACCACCAGGGAAAACCCCAATACTGGCACTTCTCCCCCCAGACCAGGGTAATGCCTGGCCTCCAGCTCCTGCAATTAGTGTATGTTCCATGATGTTTTGGTCACTGGAAGACTTAAATATCACCCCTCTCCAAAACCCTTTCTGATCTTCAGCGCCTTTAAAGGTTATCTTTTTTTGAGCCGTACCTATGGCCTCCAAATAACCATTTTGGAGGATGGCTAACATGGCATGTTGTGTGAATTCAAGTGTAACACCTGGCAACAATTTCAACCCCGATATTACATCAAGCTGGTTGGGGATAAAGAAGGGTATCCCATCAGGAAGTGGTGCCCACACGGTTTCTTGAGTGGCTTGAAGGGAGAACCCTAAAATCTCTACAGATGGCAATTGATTTTGGGAAAACACCAAATCAGCTTCATTTAGCCTGCTTACCAGGGACGCGGGAAGGGCAATCGTTCTTCCCTTAATGCCTGTAAAGGTGAGGTTGACGCAATCTCCTAAATGCGCACCCGGCTCAATATAGAGGCCATAGGAATTGCTTCCTATAATCTTTGTGTTTGCCAAATGGAGTTTTCCACCATCTCCTGCGTTGTCTATTCCTACTGCGGCGCTCTTGTCCATTCCATACCCTCTTTGGTTGTTGCCGGCGTTTCTGATTTCCACCCATTCCAAGCGGTTTTGGTCACTGCCGGAATGTACTACCAAGCCACCCCATTTTTCTCCCCCGGAAGGCCATACGTTAACAATAATAGGATCATCTTGGCTTCCCTTCGCATGGAGGGAGCCATCAACCCTTAAGAATTTATTCGGGGCCACCTCAAGCTTTACTCCTTTTGACAAGCTAAGGTCGGACTTAACCACCACGTCTTCTTTGACCCTATATTTTGTGTTTTGGCCGAGTTTGTTCCAAGTTACATGGACATCCAGATCCAACACATTTCCTACGAGTTCGATGACATTGTTGGCTGCATTGTTTGTTTCAAAATGCGATTCACTGTCCACCTTATGGGCCTTACTTATTGGCACTAGTAGGTTGATGCCATCATTTTCCCTGAAAACGTTGTTGCCAAAATCAAAATTGGCTGTTTGGTTTATCCAAATGCCGTGGCCTTGGGAGCGATGGATGGTGGTATGGGAAATATTGAGATAGGCATTGTGGGTGAGACTAAGGGCCGTGGCCTGAGGTACAGGATAGATGGTATTACTGCCCGCATCACTCACCTCGACATGTTCAAGGATATTTAACGGGTTGCTGGACTGAGATATGATACCGGCCCAATAGCCTTTGTTCGGCAATTTTCCAATAAATTGGATTTTTTTATCAGGTGAACCTTTTGCAATTATAGTCCCTTCCTCGAACACCTTCAAGCTTTTTTTCTCCTCAAATGCGATGACCACTCCTGGCTGTACGGTCAAGGCTGCCTTGACGCCAAGGTTTACCGTCACCAGGTAGTCCGGGATTGATGGGTCTTCGTGGATATCCACTAACACCCTGTTTTGGAGGATATCCCGGTCAAGTATCACGGTCCCTCCTTGACTATCTTCCACAGCAGTAAGCTTTACCGTGGCTTTACTTTCCCCGGTTTCATTGGCAATTTTCAGTTCGATCTCATAGACACCCAGCTGATCCGGGGTAATTAATGGCTTCATTTCAATGGCCTTTGTTAAAGCCGCATTGCTGTTCTCGGGTTTGGATTTGAGCGTCCACAGAAAGGAAAAGGACTTGTTGTTCCCGTCTTTGGAACCTGAGCCATCCAATTCTACCGCTTCGCCCAGGGGCACCTCTCTATCCATGCCAGCGTTGGCAATTAACTTGTTGCCCAGGTTTGGGGAACCGTCGTCTTCTTTACAGGAGAAAATGGCTACCAGTAAACACATAGCCAAGATTAGTTTGTTGATTGATATCATTTCGTGACTGTTTATTAAAATAGGAATGTTTACTTCCCTGATGGCAAATCAGGAGCATTGGTTGCGGGAGAATTGATATTCAAGGTGATAATCACATCTTTATGTGAGCGAGTTTTCACTTATTTAGCGACTAAAAAATGGTTTCCTTCCTATATGATACAAGAAAATTTTTTTCCTGCCGTAATCCACCCTGAAAAATGTCTTAAACGTACCATGCCGGACGTTTGTAGGGTTAATACCTTTACCTGTAGTTGATTGAAGAGTAGAAATGCATAGAATAGGAGTGGATCTCAACTAAAATGATTTTCAAATTTGCAACCAAACCATTAACTCATGAACGGACATATTTATTTTGAAATACACGCAGAAGACCCCATGCGTGCTGCCAACTTTTACAAGGGGGTCTTCGGATGGAAAATCGAAAAAGCGGAGGAGGCGACTCCTGTACCCTATTGGAGGATACAAACTGGAGGCACGGCGGGAGGTTTACTCAAGCGTCCCGCATCAACCCCTCCTCTAGGTTGTGGGACGAATGCCTATGTTTGCTCGGTGGAAGTGGAGGACTTCGAAGCAACTGCCCGAATTATTTCCGAACTTGGAGGGAACGTTGCAATGCCCAAATTTGCAGTGCCAGGAGTGTGTTGGCAAGGGTATTTCATAGATACGGAGGGCAACACGTTTGGGATCTTCCAAGTGGATGAAGATTCCAAGTAAAGGGTGGTAATGGAGTGGTAGTATCCCTATGGCAGAAGATTTTTATTTTAAAAAACAATGACCATGAGAAAAATTATCTACGTACAAATGGTATCATTAGATGGATACTTGGAGGGGCCAAAAGGGGAACTCGGTTGGTCAGCCCCTGGGGAGGAACTGCACCAACATTTCAATGATCTTTAAACAAGTGGAGCCATTGATACCTCTTTGTATGGTCGGAGTTTATATGAAAATATGGCTGCTTATTGGCCTAACATCGATGAGGATACCGTGTCTCCAGTGGAATGAGAGTTTTCTAGGATTTGGAAAGAAGTACCCAAACTTGTATTCTCCAAAACCCTGGAGACAACTGCCTGGAATTCGAAGCTTGTCAGAGAGGTAGTTCCTGAGGAGATCCGCCAATTGAGATCTCAACCCGGAAACGCCAATGAGGTTGGTGATGCAAACCTTGCCGAGTCATTTATCCGACTTGGAAGGGTGGATGAATATTGGCTATATATCCATCCCGTAGTATTGGGAAGGAGAAAGAAACTGTTTCCATCGGATATAAGCATCAAGTTGGAGCTGATTGACTCCCAAAGTTTTCCCTGTAAGGTGGTTTGCCTGAGGTAAAAGGGGTTGATTTGAGGGACTGAAGAATTGATTACCGATCAGAAAAGTGAAATTGATTTATCAAAAATAGTGAGATTTGATTTTGATACGGTATATATTTTTAAACCATATACACCGTTGAAATCAAAACACTATTTACTTGAATACCATTAAATTTCATTAAAGTATCCACTGATCTCTTTCCCAAAACCGCGTTCTAAAAGGTTTTTCTCAGGGCTGCAAATTATCATAATACCCTTATCCCCTGCTTTTAGAGACATGTTTCAGCAGGGTACAGCCTATGAGGAACTGAATATCAGAGGCCAGTGTGAATTAAAACAATGAAACTAAAAATTAAAGTGAAATCGTTAACTTTACAACAATGGATACAATCGGTTAAAACTATGGACATACAAACTAGAAAGCTAAAATTCATACAGGAACTTTTGTCGGTCAGCAATGAAGCGATTATTGATAAGCTGGAATCTCTGTTGAAAAGGGAGAAGGAAAAAGAAGCACAGCGGCCAACCGCATATGATCTTTTTGGGGTTTTGGATAAAGAGGAAGCGGAAAAAATGGAGAAAACAATAGCATCCTGCTGTCGATGGGTATAAATACACTTGTTGTCTGCCCGTCACTATTCGTAAAGTTTTGGTTTCCGAGAAATCCGTCGTTATCCACTAACAGCATGTCTTTTAACCAAAATAAGCTCCGTTCATCTGAATTTTAGCTAAAACATACCTAACTTTCCCTAGGGTATTTTAATGAGCTTAGAAATCTCACCGCAAATATGTCATCTCTATGGGGTACCATATCAGATAAAACCAATGTCATGTTCCTTTTAAAGTTGGCCTGAGTGCGGAAAAATTGGGCTCCTAAAAATGTCAGTCGTTCAGCATTTCAAAAAGTAACTCCGGTTCATCCGTGGTAATGTAATCCACATTCTGGTCCAACAACCATTCCATATCCTCCCGATTATTGACAGTCCACACGTTGATGTTTAATCCCAACTCCCTAGCCTCTTCAAACCAATTAGGGTTTTCCTTCATTACACGTATGTTATAATCCAGCCCAAAATATCCAGCCTCCTTAAGCTCTTGAGGACTCTTGTCACCATTCAGATAAGCTACATTGGCATCTGGATCCAACGCGATAATCCGGAGTCCTATATCATGGTCAAAAGTGATATAGTCCACCCATTTTTCAGCACCCATGGACTTTACTATATCCACTGATTTTTCGGCCAATTCTACCCCTCTCCCCGTACTTATTTTCGAAGGTTTGACCTCAAAGATGAGTTTGGTCCTGTTTTGGGTCATTCCCTTTCTAATATATTCTTCTGCTGTTGGTAGCCTTTCTCCGTTTGAAAGCCTTAGTTGGGAGACTTCTTCAAAGGTAGCTGTCTCTAGTACCAGGCCCTCGTAATCGGCATCGTGATTAAGTACCAATACCCCATCAGAGGTCATCCAAACATCAAACTCCGATCCTGCACATCCTATATCTATGGCCCGTTGCAGTGAAGCTATTGAGTTTTGCGGTAATCCTTCGGTTTTCCAGGCACCTCTGTGGGCAATAACGGGGTTGTCCAAGAAGGTTTCTGGAGCTGGGCCACACGCGGTAAGACAAATTATAAGAGAAACGATGATGATTGGAATCAGGTGGTTCATGTGTTTTAGGGATTTTAGGAATTGGTGGTACAATACTACAGTAAATGTCTCTAGTTTATAAGCCTCTTTATATTAATAATTTGTAAACAAAAATGGCCGTATCCATAAGACACAGCCATTAAATACACTTTCAACATTCGCAAGCGTGGTAGCGAGCGATTGATAGATTTATTTGGTGAATGTCTTGTAATCCTTTTCCACATCCTTATCCTTTACTGCCTTTCCTGAGTATACCAAGATTCTGTGCTTAAAGGTCATGGATTCTCCAGCATTTAGGGAATGGTTGAGCTCATCCTTGCCTCCGCTCATTGCTTTTTGTCCGAGAGGGTTAGCGGCATAAAGTCCATAACCTCTGGCATGCCAATAGGTGGGATAGCCCACGTTGTCAGGATGGTCCAATATGGCTACAGAAATGTTTTCACCCTCAATGGTGCCAGCAAGGTTCATCCATTTCGCTCGGGTTCCCCATACATCATCCCCTTCTATCCCCTCACTACTTTTGTATTTCCCGCTTACTCCCTCATTGTTCATGGAAGGCACATCGGTGGGGTTTCCCTGGGCATCGGTAAATTTTTCTGGTTTATCAGAGGGATGTTCAAGTTCCCTCGCCATTCTGATACCCAACATGCCCTCCTTGTTATCGGTAAAATTTACCTTTTGTCCATTTGCAGTTAGAGTGGTGATGCGATCAATGGATCTCTTGTTCCCTTTTCCCTTAAATACAAATTTGGTTTGCTCTTTTAGGAGTACCTTTCCTTGGTGATCCACCCAATCCATGGCCACTTCTAATATACCTTCATCCTTACCGCTTTCAATATGGAGGATTTCACGGTGTATGATACTACCATAGTTGGGTTTTTTCTCTGCTGAGATGGCATCCGAATTATTCCAAAAATCCAAACCGTTGACATCCCCATAATTTAGCCAAAGCCCTACATGATGTGGGTGGTCCACCCTTTCGCCGGGTCTGTTGGCAATGGGATAACCCCTGGTGATAAAGGTTCCCTTTGAGGTTTTTATAGGATATAGAACTGGTTTTTCAATAGTTTCTGGATAAATGTAAGAGGTGAAGTGCTCCCCATCAATGATCACATCTACCTTTTTTTGATCATCATTTCTCACAAGTTGTATCCTTTCTTCCTTTTCCATTGGGTCAGGGTTTGTCCTGGCAGAGGAGATATGTGCTATGCCTATTACCATTAAGAGGAGCAGGGATATTAAAAGAAAATGATATTTACTTTTTTTCTTCATGTTCATTTTCCTTTAATATTTAAAAACTTTACCACCTGCCATTACCTCTTGCTTTTCTCGGTCAAAGGTCACAAACTCACCTGTCCTAAGTGCTGCGGTAGTCATGATGTTTGCTATGGAGTGGTTATAACCAGCCATTACATCAGCGTTTGGGTTTTTTCGGTTTCTCACACATTCCATCCAGTTTCTCATATGTGAAGAGGTGAGGTTGTCTGCCCCAGTGTCTGCCCCAGTTTCCACTTGGATGACTTCAGATAGGGACATTTCCGGCAGTTTGTTTGCTTCTTTGCCCATGGCTTTCGCGTGCCGCTCATCTAGTCCACCGTTTGGAGTGACCATGTTGGTGTCCAGGTTCAATTCACCTCCATTGGAGAAGTATATTTCCTTAGTGCCTCCGGCAGAATTGGTAAAACGGGAGGAATAAATGACCTGGAATCCCTTGGTTTCATCGTCATATGGACCATAATCGAAAACTGCTGTCATGGTATCAAAATTTTTCCTGCCATCCTTCCAAAGGTAAATACCCCCATTGGCAGCTACACTTCGGGGATGGTCTAGCCCAGTAAACCAGTGTACGGTATCGATTTGGTGAGCCATCCATTGGCCTGGAATTCCAGAAGAATAGGGCCAAAATAACCTGAATTCAAGGTATTTGCGAGGATCCCAGTCTTCTTTAGGTCGGTTCATCAGGTACCTGTCCCAGTCTGTATCTTCTTTTCTTATCTTTTCTACCAAACTGGGTCTTCTCCAACGGCCAGGCTGGTTGACGTTCCAGCTCATCTCTACAGCTACAATGTCCCCAAATTGCCCTGAACGGATAAATTCATTGGCAGCATGGTAATTCTGTCCACTTCTACGCTGAGAACCTACTTGTACAATTTTACCGGATCTTTCTACTGCCTCTCGTGCAGCCCTGTTGTCCTCCATGGTTTCAGCAAAGGGCTTTTCCACGTAAACATCTCTACCGGCTTCCACCGCCTCTTTAGTATGCAAGGCGTGTTGAAAGTCTGCGGTGCTGATAAGGACGGCATCCACATCCTTTCTCTCATACAGCTCCTCGTTATTTCTGGCCTTGGCAAGGGTTTTTCCGGATTTCTCCTTTACATAGGCTGCACCTTCTTCTCTTCGCAGGTTCCAAATATCTGAAATGGCGGTGAATTCAAAGTTGAGTTCTTCGGAGTGTTTCAGCATAGCAGGAACAAGCGCTCCCCTGCATCGATCTGAAAACCCAACGATACCCACGTTTACGCGATCGTTGGCACCTAGGATTCTGCCATAACTTTTGGCAGAAAATCCAACTGCTCCTAAACTTGCCAATCCGGCTGTACTGAGAACCGAATTTTTGATAAAGGTTCTTCGGGTTTTGTTGGTTTTATTCATGGTTAAATTGTTATTGTTAATAGTGTTATCTCCATTTGTATACTCCTTTTAAAAAAGAAGTACCTATCCATTGGCATGGATAACTACTTCTTCTTCAAAATTTGGGCTAAAACAGAATTCCTAAGCCTTTAGTTTTGGCTCCCATCCTTTCTCATATTCTCTCTTCCACAGGTTTTGGGCTTTTTTGCTGTTTTTGATGTGCCCGTTTTTGGTGTCACACTCCAAGGATTCCCCTGTACGGGAGGCAATATTAGCTAAGTGGCACAACAATGTACTTTTTGCTCCTTCGTTTATTGGGGAGCGTTGTTCCTCTTTCCCTCTAATAGCTTCAAAGAAATTGACCACGTGTCGGGTGGACATGCCTCCACCGCCCCCGAGTTGGGTGCCACCTTCATCACTTCCTCCCTTATTTTCCTTCACTAGCTTGCCACCACGGTCGAATAACTGGTACCCCCCTCTATCTACAAACACAGAACCTTCTGAGCCATAAATAATGGTTCCTCTACCTTGAGGGCCATAGGTGTTGTAACCGTTTCGGCTTTTTCCATCCCAATGAATGGATTTGTTGTCCCCGAAATTGAATATGGCATGCATGGTGTCATACATGGTCCACCCATCATCCGGCCAGTGGTATTTGCCGGCATCTACGATGACCTTACTTGGGAAATCCACCTGGAGTGCCCATCTGGCCACATCCAATTCGTGGGTAGCGTTGTTGCCTGTTTCCCCTGTTCCATAATCCCATCCATACCAGTGCCAGTTATAATCCCAAGTTTCGCTTGTATAAGCACGTCTAGGGGCCGGCCCCTGAAACATTTCCCAATCCAAATCACTTGGAGGGGAGGCCTTCTGCTGATTGGGAACCTCTCCCCGGGCTGAATTGTAAAAGGCGGTGGCCTTGTAAACGGTACCTATTTTGCCATCATGGATTTCTTTAATGATTTCTATGCTTTCTGGTGCTGACCTCTGCTGGTTACCCATCTGTACCACCTTGTTGTATTTTTTCTGGTAGGCAACCAGCAGTTCACCCTCATAGGGGTTGTGGCTACAAGGTTTTTCCACATATACATGTTTACCGGCTTCCAAGGCCAACCAAGTACCTGGTGCATGCCAGTGGTCTGGGGTTGCATTGATCAGCGCGTCAATTTCCTTGTCCTCAATAACCTTGAGTATGTTGGTCTCGTGTTTGGGATTATAGTCTATATGTTTTTTGAAGTTGCCGGCAGCTTTCTCCAATTGAGATGTTTTTGCATCGCAAATGTACACCAAGTCAACATTACTTGATTCCATGGCAATAGGTGCATAGAAAGCCCCTAGCCTCCTGCCAAGTCCCGCAACGGCAATTTGCAAACGCTCATTGGCACCTACCACTCTTCTGTAACTCTTTGCCGAAAGCCCTGCGGTTCCCAGGGTAGTCAATCCTGCCGTTGTCAAAACGGACTTTTTTATGAACTCCCTTCTTTGATTATGCTTTTTATTCATTTTTTTGATATTTGGATTAATTAATTGAATCTATGGAAATAAAGTCCTAACGATAGCCAGTTCCAACCCTCTTAGTTCAGCCAGACCCTTAAGCCTTCCTATTGCCGAATAGCCGGGGTTTGTGGTTTTGGCAAGGTCATCCAGCATTTGGTGACCATGGTCAGGCCTCATGGGAAGTTGTTTCCCCGTGCGCCGCTGCAGGTGTACCAGTTCTTTTACTACCTCGTACATAGGTACATCGCCTTCCAAGTGGTTGGCTTCGTAGAAATTGCCCTCTTCGTCCCTTTGGGTACTCCTAAGGTGAATAAAATGGAAATGATCCCCGTATTTTTTTACCATCGCCGGCAAGTCATTGTCTGCCCTTACCCCTAAAGATCCCGTGCAGAAAGTGATTCCGTTATGCTTGCTTGGGTTTGCAGCCAAGATCCGGTCGTAATCCCTGGAAATACTCACCACCCTAGGAAGCCCGAAGATGGGAAATGGAGGATCGTCAGGATGAATACACAACTTTACGCCGTTGGCTTCGGCTACAGGCACTATTTCCGAAAGAAATAAGTTGAGATGTTTCCCCAGTTTATCGGCATCTATATCCTGATACGTGTCCAAGGCAGCTTGAAAATCCTCTAGGGTATAGCCCGCTTCCGCACCTGGAAGGCCTGCTATGATGGTATTGATCAGCTTTTGCTTTTCCTCTTCGCTCATTTCCTCCGTGTAGGATCTTGCTTTGGCAAGTAGGGTAGCGGGGTAGTCCTGATCAGCACCTGGTCGCTTCAGCATAAATACATCGAAAGCTGCCAATGCTTTCATTTCAAAGCGAAGGGCTTTCGCTCCATTTTCCAAGGTGTAGGCCAAATTGGTCCTAGTCCAATCCAATATAGGCATGAAATTATAGCAAACCGTTGAAATACCTTCTGCGGCGAGGTTTTCAAGGGTTTGGCAATAGTTGCGGATGTGTTTTTCATACGCACCTTTACGGGTCTTTATGCTTTCATGAACGGGAACACTTTCCACTACAGACCACCGCAGACCTGTATTCTCAATTAGTTTCTTCCTTTCCTTAATGGCTTCCCTTGGCCAAACCTCACCATTGGGGATATCGTGCAAAGCCGTGACTATCCCCGTAGCCCCGGATTGTAAAATATCCCTGAGGCTTACCGGGTCCTTCGGGCCATACCAACGCATGGTTTGCTCCATCAAAATTGTATTACCTTCCATCATACTCCTCCAAATGCATTAAAACCTCCGTCTACTTCAATTATGGTTCCTGTCACGAACTTCGAAGCTTCACTGCACAAGAACTGTATAGCGCCGAAAAGCTCATTTGGTTCACCAAATCTGGCCATAGGGGTGTTTTGGATAATCAATTGTCCTCTTTCAGTAAGGCTCCCGTCCTGTTGGGTCAAGAGGGCTCGGTTTTGTTCGGTTAAGAAAAACCCGGGAGCCACCGCGTTTACACGCATCCCCTCCCCGTATTTTTTTGCGAATTCCGTGGCCAACCACTTGGTGAGGTTGTCAATTGCCGCCTTGGCCGAGGCATAGCCCATCACCCGGGTCATGGGTCGACTTGCGGCCATGGAGGAAATATTGACAATACTTGCTTTCTTGGTAGCGGTCATCAGGGGCAGAAAAACCTTTGTAGGCAAAAAGGTACCCATGTAATTTAAATCCATGATCTTCTTTACGTCCTCTCCTGATAGGTCGGAGAGGAACTGATTAGGCATCACCACCGCACCAGGCATATTCCCTCCTGCGGCATTGATTAGCCCATCCACGTATTCAAAGGAATTGCCGAGCTCTTTCTTTACCTCCTCCAGTTCTTTTTCATTTGTGACATCTGCCACAGCTGGGACGGCAAACCCACCCTCATCTTTAATTTCCTTCACAAGCTGGTTTACCTTGTCGGGATTTCTTCCTAAGATGACCATTTGGGCCCCCTCATAGGCTAGGTGCTTGGACATGGCTTTTCCAAGTACTCCTGTGGCACCGCTGATTATTATGATTTTATTTTTAACTGAAAATAAACTAGACATACTTTTAGGTTAAATTAACATGCTATATTACAAAGATACACCTCTTTTCCAAGGGATAAAGTCATCTTGGTTCAGTTGGACCGCTTTTGGTCTCAACTCTCCACTGGCTACCTTCAAAATATATTCGAAAAGTTCATCTCCCACTTCAGCGATGGTTTTTTCCCCGGAAACCACCGCGCCGGTATCCACATCGATAATGTCTTCCATTTTCTTAGCCAGTTTATGATTGGAGGAGATTTTGATTACCGGCGTGACGGGATTACCAGTCGGGGTACCCAAACCTGTGGTAAAAAGGATGATGTTTGCCCCACTCCCCGCCATGGCAGTAGTGCTTTCCACGTCGTTACCAGGAGTGCAAAGTAGGTTTAGACCTGGTTTTTTCACCTGCTCCGTGTAATCAAGTACGTCAACAATTGGGGATGTCCCTCCTTTTTTTGCTGCACCTGCCGATTTTATCGCGTCGGTAATCAGTCCATCTTTGATATTTCCCGGACTGGGGTTCATGTCAAAACCCGAACCAACTGCCTCAGCAGAGGCCGCATATGCCCTCATTAGTTTTATGAATTTGTCCGCTGCTTCATCTGTTTGGCAGCGATTGATAAGTTCCTGTTCCACCCCACATAATTCGGGGAATTCAGAAAGAATGGTTTTCCCTCCTAGGGAGGAAAGGATATCAGAAACCTGGCCCACTACCGGATTGGCAGAAATTCCCGAAAAGCCATCCGAACCACCACATTCCAATCCTATGGTCAGGTGTTGCAGCCCAGCAGGTTTTCTTTCCAGTTGGTCTGCTTCCACCAAGCCCAAAAATGTTTGTTGAATGGCGTTTTTTAGCAGTTGGGCTTCGGAGCCCTCCTTTTGTTGTTCAAGGATTAAAACTGGTTTTTTGGATTCCATACCCATCTCAGCCAATTTCTGCCTCAAAATGGCGGGCTGCGCATTTTGACAGCCCAAACTGAGAATGGTGGCTCCAGCCACATTGGGGTTGGCAATATATCCGGCGATTAATGCACACAAGGCTTCAGAATCCTGCCTTATGCCGCCACAACCACCCTGGTGGGTCAAAAACTTGATCCCATCCACATTCTTGAAGATCCTTTGGCCGGCCTCGGCTTCCGCCCTTTCAAAATTCAATTCCTGTATACCACTGTGGTTGCCTTCAAGGTAGAATTGCTTCATTTGCTGCACAAAGGACTTATAAGGGTTAGGCTTGGCAAACCCCAGCTCTTCTACGAAAGCTTGTTTCATAATGTCCACGTTTCTGTTTTCGCAGAAGACTAAGGGCACTACCAGCCAGTTATTGGCTGTTCCCACTCTTCCATCTTCTCGGTGATACCCCATGAAAGTTCTGGTTTTCCATTTGGATACATCAAGGGGCTGCCAGGAAAAGGGGTTCCTCTTTCCGGTAAAAGTAGCGGTGGCATGTTTGATGGTTTCGGTGGTGACTGCACCGCCTTTTGGATGGTCCACCAAAGCCTCTCCGACAATAATCCCATACATGAAAATGTGCTCCCCTTTGCGTAGGGAACCTATGGTAAACTTGTGCTTAGCGGCCACGTCGTTGGCCAGCTCTATGGTTTCTCCTTCGTTTTCTATAATATCGCCGGCTTTCAAATCGGCAAGGGCAACAAGTACATTGTCCTTAGGATGAATTTTTAAAACGTTATGCTTCATATTTTTATAATTGTTTTTTAGAGGTCACACCTGACTGCGATGCCTTCGGCAGGTAAACCGTCAGGCAGGTAGCTTGCCCCTGCCTGCCCCGAACTTGCTTCGGGGGAATCTCGCCATGATAATCATCCCACTGTGTGAGAATTCTTTTTCATGGGCATTTCATGTGTTTATATTTTCTTTTCAATGGCCACATAGCCTGCCCCGAACTTGTTTCGGGGGAATCTCGCTTTGATAATCATCCCTACGTGTGAGGTTCTCCTCATGCTCGATTTCATATGTTTATAATTGTCTTTTCAGCGGTCATATAGCCTGCCCCTGCCTGCCCCGAACTTGTTTCGGGGAACTTGTTTCGGGGGAATCTCGCAGTCTATAATCATCCCAGTGTGTGACGTGCTCGTCATGCCCTGACTGCCGTCAGGACAGGCTCGATTTCATGTGATTTTTTACTTATATTGAGCAATCGATTGCACAATTTATGAATAAAAAGAAAGAAATAAGTTCGGTTTACTTCTTTTTTTTCAAATCCCCCTTAATTTTGGAGAATTGATGACAAAACCCCAAAATAATAAATGTCTAAACGTATAATTACCTTGGGAGAGGTCATGATGAGGTTGTCCACTACAGGTCATGAGCGTTTTTTTCAAACCAGGGACTATGAGGTTCAATATGGTGGAGCGGAGGCTAATGTGGCTGTATCCCTTGCTTTCTGGGGTCAATCGGTTGCTCACATCTGTGCATTTCCCGACAATGAAATCGGTAAAGCAGCGAACGCCTATTTGCGGTCCACAGGAATCGATACCACATTTATCCAAAAAAGACCTGGTAGGATGGGGCTTTATTTCTTTGAAGGAGGCGCTATGCAGCGCGCTTCAAAGATTATCTATGATAGAGCCTATTCAGCGTTTTCCGAATTTGACGGTGAGGGGGTGGATTGGGACAGGGTATTCGAAGGGGCAGACTGGTTTCATTGGACAGGAATAACCCCGGCGATTTCAGACGCTGCTGCCAAACTGACCATAAAGGCCCTGGAAGCTGCCCAAAAGCACGGTGTCAAGGTGAGTGGAGACATTAATTACAGAAGAAACCTTTGGCAATACGGCAAAGGCCCCTTGGAGGTAATGCCAGAGTTGATTCAGCATACACAGGTGATCATTGCAGGCCTTACGGATATGCAGAATTGTATGGATATTCATGAAGAAGACTATGTGACCGCCTGTCAAAATGCCAAAGCCAAATTTCCTTCTATTACACATATTGTCACCACTGAGAGACAATCCATGAGTTCTAGCCATAATGTGCTATCCGGCATGCTTTGGAATGGAAAACAATTGCTGCACAGCAGATCCTACGATATGCCAAACATAGTCGACAGGGTAGGGGGAGGAGATGCCTTTATGGCAGGACTGATCTATGGCCTTCTCAACAATTCCGATCACGAAGCCCTGGAGTTTGCGGTAGCGGCTTCCGTTTTGAAGCATAGTATTCCAGGAGATGTGAACTACGTTTCTCTGGAGGAGGTGGAAGATTTGGTAAAAGGAGAAAACGTGGGTAAGTTGCTGCGATAAAAGTTTCCTTGAATTCAGCAAAGGGCTTAAAAAAATTGAAGTACAGAATTATTATAAATGGAAATTAAAATGCCAATGAAGTGGATTATCGACAAACCCAAACCGGTTTCAACTATTTTGAGCCTCATACTACTGTCCCTAGGATTTCTTTTTTCTGCCTGCAATACACCGGGAGGGGTTAGAATATTGAAACTGGGTCATGGGTTGGACACCAGCCACCCCGTGCATGCAGCGATGGTATTTATGGCTGAAAAGGCGGAGGAAAAATCCGATGGGCAAATGATCATTCAAGTATACCCAAACCAACAATTGGGATCCGAGAGGGAATTAGTGGAATTGCTTCAGATCGGAAGTCTTTCCATGACAAAGGTTTCTACCGCGGCTATGGAAGGATTTGCACCGGAAATAAAAGTGTTGGGCCAACCTTACCTGTTCAGGGATGATGAACATAGGGACAAGGTGCTAAAGGGACCCATAGGAAAGGATCTTCTGGCTGCAGGAGAAAAATATTGGCTGAAAGGGCTCTGCTATTATGATGCAGGCAAGCGGAGTTTTTATACCAAAAACAAACCGGTGGACAAGCCTGAGGATATTCAGGGTTTGAAAATCCGTGTAATGGAAAGTCCTACGGCTGTTCGACTCATACAAAGTTTTGGAGGTTCACCCACTCCTGTATCTTTTGGGGAATTATATACAGCCTTGCAACAGGGAATTGTGGATGGGGCAGAAAACAACCCCCCCAGTTTATTGACTTCAAGGCATTATGAAGTATGCAAATTTTATTCCTTGAACGAACATACGGCTGTTCCTGATATGATGATTGTAAGCACAAAAGTTTGGAATCTGCTTTCTGACGAAGAAAAGCAATGGCTTCAGGAAGCCGCGGATGAATCTGCGGTTTTTCAATACAAACTATGGGAGGAATCGGTGGAAGAATCTATGAAGATCCTTCAAGAAGCAGGGGTAAAAGTTTCTTACCCGGATAAGGCTCCATTTGAAGCCGCGGTCGAAAGTGGGTATGAGATAATGAAAACCAGTGACCCAGAAATGTATAACCTGGTACAGGAAATTAGAAATTACTGATCCGATATGGAATTAAAACTGAAAATTGACCGAATAGTAGCGGTAGTGATCACAGTGATAATGGCCGTGATGGTGTTTAACGTAACTTGGCAAGTTTTTTCCCGGTATGTGATACAATCCCCAAGTTCATTCACTGATGAGTTATCGAGATATCTGTTAGTCTGGTTGGGTATGCTGGGAGCTGCCTACGTTGCCGGCCAAAACGGCCACTTGGCCATAGATATACTACCCCAAAAATTGGTTGGGGAGCCAAAAAGGAGGTTGATGATAGTAATTCACATTTTAATCGTTTCCTTCGTGCTTCCTGTGATGGTGTTGGGGGGAGGAAACTTGGTATATATCACCTATGTACTTGAGCAAAAATCGGCAACACTCAACCTGCCCCTGGCTTATGTGTATTTCATTATCCCCGTTAGCGGGTTGTTGGTATTGTATTACCAATTCTTGGAGATATATACTCTTATTAAACTAAAAAACACCCAAAATAACGCATAGGATGGAATACATCAGTGTCATCGTTTTAGTAGTCAGTTTTCTTTTATTGATGGTAATAGGGGTGCCAGTCGCCTGGAGTTTAGGATTATCTAGTTTCTTGACCCTTACCGTAACTATAGCCTCCATACCCTCGGCCACTACCATAGCCCAGCGGATGGGAACAGGCCTTGACAGTTTTGCCTTGTTAGCAATACCTTTCTTCATACTGGCAGGAGAAATCATGAATAAAGGGGGTATTGCAAATCGCCTGATAGATTTGGCCAAGGCCATTACGGGTAGGTTGCCGGGGGGGCTTCTCTATGTGAACGTGATAGCCGCCATGCTTTTTGGGGCCATCGCGGGTTCTGCCGTTGCCGCTGCCTCTGCCATTGGGGGAATACTGGGTCCAAGGATGGAAAAAGAAGGGTATCCCAGGGAATTGGGAGCCTCGGTAAACATCACCTCTTCTACCACCGGCTTGATCATTCCACCTTCCAACGTATTAATTGTATATTCTTTAGCCAGTGGTGGGGTTTCCATTGCGGCCTTGTTCGTGGCGGGATATATCCCAGGGTTGTTGATTGGGCTGTTACTGATGTTTACCGCAGCAATATTTATTAAAAAGAAAAAATTGCCTCCAGGTGAATTGACTTCTATGAAGGAATTGTTGAGCAAATTCTTGGACGCCTTTCCCAGCCTTTTACTGTTGGTGGTGGTAATTGGAGGTATCGTCATCGGGGTATTTACGGCTACCGAGGCTTCCGCAATAGCAGTGGTGTATTGTGTAGGACTATCTTTTATTTATAGGGAAATCAAGCTAAAGGACCTACCTGGAATACTACTCAAATCATCCGAAACCACTGCCGTGGTAATGCTCCTAATAGCCACTTCCATGAGCATGTCTTGGGCGATGTCCAGTGAGGATATCCCACAGTCCATCAGTTCTACTTTGCTTTCATTGAGTGACAATAAGTTTGTGATTTTGATTATTATCAACCTGATCCTGCTTTTTGTGGGGGTATTCATGGATATGACTCCGGCAGTCCTGATATTTACACCCATTTTCCTGCCCGCAGTGGTGGCGATGGGAATAGACCCTGTGCATTTTGGAATCATGATGGTACTTAACCTTTGTATAGGGGTTTGTACCCCACCTGTTGGGTCCGTATTGTTTGTTGGGGTAGGGGTAGCCAAAACCAGCATTGCCAAGGTGTTTCTGCCCTTGTTGCCTTTCTTTTTCGCTATGATTATTGGTTTAATGATCATTACCCTTTGGCCACAGCTCACCTTGTGGTTGCCCTCCTTGTTTGGATTGTAACCTAAGGCTATTCTCCATGGGAGGCCAAATCAATGGGTTTGGCCTCCTAATTGATATTGGCTTAATTCATAATTGACGGATTGCTTGCTTTTAATTTCCTGCAATGGATGCTACGTGCTTCACTATTTCATTGTTTTCTAAGCCTAAACCTTCCTTCTGGTATTTCAATACACCCTGCGCATCAAATACACTGATAATATTGCTATGGGAGAAATCAATAGGGTTGATTTTTTTGTATTTTACGGAGAGGATATTAGCGAATTCCCTTACCCCATCCTTTGTTCCCCTTAGAAAAAGCCATTGTTCTCCATGCATGCCGTTCTCCTCTGCAAATTTTAGTAATTTCTCTGGGGTGTCATTTTCGGGGTCTATGCTTACCAACACATATTTGACGGATTGCTCCGTTTCCTTTATAACCTTTTGCTCAATTTGCCGCATATCGGCTACCAGTCTGGGGCAAGCGGTTCGGCAAGCGGTATAAATCATTACCACTACTAGTGGATCACCTTTTAAGTCCACAAAAGAAATGGAGTCTCCATGCTGGGTGGTCCAGGAGTCCGGTAAATGGTAGATGGACATATCAGGAATTCCCTCCTCACCTAGTGGCATCTCAGTATGTTGACTACTTTGTTTATCTGTTTGGCAGGCAATCAAGGTTGCCAAGGCCAAAATATATAGGCTTATGCTCGATTTCATCTTTTTAGTCGTTAAGGTCGGGCATGGAGGTCGCCACCCGTACATCAGTGGCACATCTAAAGCCCAGGTTTGAAACAGAAAATTTTGCTTTTAGACTGGATCTCATGGCGTAACGCATAAATGCAGCATAGTTCATAAGGTCATTTGCGCCTAGGGCACCAGAGGCACAAAACATACCCTGGTCTGTATTGCCGTTGTTTCTGGATTCCCCAGTAAGAATGATGGAGTTAAAATCCATGGTCCATTCCCATACCAATCCATGTAAATCATAGATGCCCCAGTAGTTTTTGGGACTTTGGCCCACTTTTTTGAGATAGGTTTTGGGAACTTCATATCCCCGCAATACCTTCACATTATATAAACTGTCGCTTCTGGCATCCTTTTTCGCTTCATCAGCCATGGCCGCATATTCCCATTCATCTACATTTGGCAGCCTTTTGCCCTGACAATCACAATATGCTTTGGCGGCGAACCAAGAAATGTTGTTAACGGGACTGTGTGCCAATTCTTCAGGAAAATGGAGGTCATCTGTCCATAGATCCAAATACCGCTCATCTGCAAAGAGCCTTAATACCTGGGACTTTCTCCACTGAGGATGCTCTTCTACAAATTGAAGAAACTCCGCATGGGTAACAGGAGTCCTGTCCAAATAAAAGGAAGGAACAAGTATCTTTTTGTCTTTTTCCACCCCATAAAGGGGGGTGTATTCTCCCCCCTTCACCAGTGCCATGCCCTCAGTCTGGGCGAAAACTGCATGGAAACTCAAACTGATGATCACCCAGCTTATTAACCTTTTCATTTTCTTCTCTTGTTTATCATTTCAGGCGTCACAAAGGTGCCGTCGTTGCCCCAGCTATTGTACACGTAGGTCAGCACATTGGCCGCTTCCTCGTTGCTGAGCTGCTGAGCAGGCATGATGTTGTTGTATTTTTTACCGTTTACGGTAATTTCTCCAGATAAACCATGTATGACAGCATCGATGGCCTTGTCGACGTCGTTAAGGTAATCTGCGCCAGCCAAAGGAGGAAAGGCATTGGGTACCCCTTCACCATTTGCCTGGTGACAGGCAAAGCATGCCTGCATATAGAGTTTTTTGCCTGCCACTATCCGGTCTTCCTTGGTCATGGATTTGGGAGCCTCCAGTTCGGGGCCGTCTTTTGGCATGGTTTGGATGACACTTCCCTCAGGCCTATAGATGCCTTCCATGATCTCACCTCTAAAGATATTGGGGTTTTCTTCCCCACTTACGGTTAATACCCCAAGTGCACCTTTGTTGAATGCCCGAAAAATACTGTGGTCCACCAATACCAGATTGGAAGGGACATCTGCGACAAATTCTAAGATGGCTGAGCCTCCGGCTGGCACAAGAGTGGTCTGTACGTTTTCGTTGACGAAGCTTCCCCCTTCTACATAAACTTTATCGAAGATTTCCCCGATCACGTGAAAGGAAGAGGCTAGATTTGGACCGCCGTTTCCAAAGAATATTCGGATATTTTCCCCAGCCTTTGCGGTCAAGGTATTTTCCCCTGAAAGGCCATTTACACTACCGTTGAAGACCACATAGTCGGGGTTTTCGTTCACGGCTTTTTGCATATCAAAGGCTTGCAGCCCTTGCTCTCCGAACTTACCTTCTGTATAGAAGTCTCCTTGCATCACATAAAATTCCCTGTCGACTGGAGGAAGGCCACCTTCAGGTTCCACCAAGATCAACCCATACATACCATTGGCCACGTGCATGCCCACAGGTGCTGTTGCGCAGTGATATACATAAAGGCCTGGGTTGATAACTTTGAAGGAAAACACCTTTTCTTGCCCAGGGGCCACAAATGAAGCCTCGGCTCCGCCACCCTGTCCGGTCACGGCATGTAGGTCTATATTGTGTGGTAATTTATTGTCAGGGTGGTTCTTAATTTTAAATTCCACTAGATCCCCGACCCTTGTGCGTATAAAGGAACCGGGTACTGAACCCCCAAAAGTCCAATATAAGTAAGAAACCCCATCGGATATTTCCGCTTCCTCTTCGAGAATCTCCATCTCCATGTATAATTTCATTGCAGGCCTGTTGCCTACCGGAGGGGGCACATGTGGGGGAGCCGTTAATTCGGCCTTCATTTCGCCCATTACCTTAATGTTGGCATAGTAGTCCGCACTTTTGATTTTCTGCCTATTTTCCTGCTTCTCTTGTTGACAGGAAGCTGATCCCAACAATAAAAGGATAAAAAGATAAATATATCCTTTATTATGATATTTTTTTAGGTTTTCCATGACTATCCTATTTGTTTTTTTCTGTTGACGTATAGACTGAATAGGGTTTTCCCTTATTCATGGTTCAAAAGTAGTAACGAATCTTTAACCCCGGGATGTTTCCCATCATGAACCTAAAAAATTTTTCTCATAAAAAGTCCTGCGTTTTTGCAGGTTTTGAGAAATTACTCCAAAATTTCCCATGATAAGTATGGGGATAGAAGTTCTTTGAGCTTAGGCATATCTGTAATGATAATTTTTTGGCCATCGCTTTCAAGGTATCCCTTTTCTTTAAGCAACGAAATGCTCCTAGAGACCTGCTCAGGGTTAGTGCCTGCAATGGCTGCAATCTCCGCCCTGGAAAAATCTATAAGTATTTTCTCTTTTTCTGTGTATCCAAAGGAGCTGCATATATATAAAAAGGCAAAGACGATTTTTTCAAAAGTTTTCATTTGGGAAAAACTCCTATTTCTAAGTTCGCTTTTTCTAAGTTCCTTGCTGTAAAAACGAATCACCTGGTAGGCAAACTTGGGGTTGTTGCTTATCAATTGAAAAAAAAGTTTGTTTTCTAGAAAACAAACTTTTGTATCTTCCATGGCCACGGCTCCTATGGGGTAGAATTCCTTGTCCAAAGTCATATGGCCTAATATATGTCCATCCCCCGCAAGCCTCACAGTTTGCTGTCTGTTTTGCAGGTTATTACTGACCACCTTTGCCTTACCCTTAAAAATGAAATAGGCGCCTAAAACCAGGCTTCCTTCCTGAAAAACATACTGGTCCTTAGGTATCAAATAATTGATTTTATTTTCACCGGCAAAAGCCTTTGCTTCCTGGTCACAATATTGTATCAGGCAGGATAAATTGGGGCAATTGCGGCAAGTGGGTATAGAAGTATTCAAAACGTTTCCTTTTTGTATCCTCAATCTACTGTTTTTGCGGTTGAATGGAACTGTAAAAAAGCATTTTTTAAAAAAACACAAATAAAAATTGACAATGTGAAGATAATTTCTCTACCTTCGTATAAATAAAGATAAAAAGGTCTTTTAATATTTAAATAAATTTTACAATCATGCTGTCGAAATCTCAAGCCAGGGCCTTCTTCCTAGGAGGGACCCTAGTCACTTTCTTGGCATTCATAGGACTTACAGTGTACTCCTTTATGCCAAGCAATGACCAATCGAACCATCACCTGATTGATGAGCAGGTGATAAGAGGAAAACATCTGTGGGAAACCAACAATTGTATGGGTTGCCACTCCCTGATGGGAGAAGGGGGCTATTATGCTCCTGAGCTTACCAAGGTGGTCGATCGAAAAGGGGAACCTATGATAAAGGCCATTTTGCAATCCCCGGTTATATGGGCACCCAATGGCCGAAAAATGGGGCCTTACGAAATGAGCGAGGAGGATTCCGAAGCTATGGTGGCATTCTTTAAATGGGTGGGGCAGATCGACCTTAACGGATTTGACAGGGTGGTTTCTCCCCTGGCAAAGGATAAAGCTAACAAATAAATTTTAGAAAGATGAAATCGAGCCTGTGCTGACGGCCGTCAGGGCATGACGCAAGCGACCCACAGAGGGATGATTAAAATCATGCGAAATTCCCTGTCTGCCGACCAGGCAGGCATATGGCCTTTAAAAAAAAATTATAATCATATGAAATATAAATCTCAACAGGTAGCCTACTGGTTCTTTGCCCTATGTATGCTCCTCTTTGCATTGCAAGTAGTTTATGGGTTCATCATGGGCTTTGCCAGAATTGGCATGGATGGGCTTCATGAATTCATTCCTTTTCATACAGCCAGAGCTGTACACACCAATTTGTTGGTGGTTTGGTTATTAACTGGATTTATGGGAGCTGCCTATTATATCATTCCTGAGGAAGCCCAGAGGGAATTGGTCAGTGTGAAATGGGCCTATGTGCAGTTGATTTCTCTTGCCTTGGTAGGAGTTGCAGCCATTACCGGTTATCATTTCAACATTTGGGAAGGAAGGAAATTCCTGGAAATCCCCAGGGAGCTGGATTATCTCGTAGTGGTAAATGTGCTTTTGTTCCTTGGAATTATTTTGACGACCCTGTTCAAGGGAAAGCGCCAAACTACCACAGCGCTGGTACTCTGCATGGGGTTGGTTTTTGCAGCCTTACTCTATTTACCGGGAATGATTTGGTTTGACAGTCAGGTGACCGATTCCTTCTTCCGTTGGTGGGTGGTACATCTTTGGGTAGAAGGGGTGTGGGAACTCATAATGGGAGGTATACTTGCCTTCTTGCTCATTAAGCTTACTGGTGTGGACAGGGAAGTGATCGAAAAATGGTTGTACGTAATTGTAGGGTTAACTTTCTTATCAGGAATTTTAGGCACCGGTCACCATTACTATTATATAGGCGTGAATAAAATATGGCTGGTGGTAGGTGGCGTATTCTCTGCACTAGAGCCTTTGGCCTTCTTGGCTATGGCACTTTTCGCCGTGTATATGTACAGAAAGGGAGAGAAAACCCATCCCAACAAAATTGCCTTGTTTTGGACCATTGGTGCATCTATCGTTTCCTTTATAGGGGCAGGGCTTTTAGGGTTTGCGCATACCTTGCCACAGACTAATATTTACACCCATGGCACCCTGGTCACTGCCATGCATGGGCATTACGCATTCTGGGGGGCCTATGCCATGATCGTACTTGCCATCATCAGCTATGCCATGCCTAATATAACCGGAAGGAAAAAATTCGACAATTTTAACGGGCACCTGGCTTTTTGGCTGTCAAATATTGGCATTCTGGGAATGGTGGTTGCTTTGGGTGTGGCAGGTGTGGTACAGGTTTACCTGGAAAGAAGACTTGGAATGGAGTTCATGGTCGCTCAGGAAGAAGTGAAAATCCATTTCGTGGTAATGCTGCTTTGCGCAAGCATGTTTGCCACAGGTGTGGGTCTCTATATCTATGAGTTCTTCAAGTTTGGTAGACCCACCGATGAGGCCTTGGCAAAACACGATGAGCCTGAACTTATTGCAGTTTCCTAATTGATTTTTAAGAATGTATCACCGGCCGGGCAACCAGGGGTTTCCCGGCCATAAATTACTTAACCATGCTAGTGAAATCAGCTCCCTATTACCATGAAACCCACAAGGAATCCGAGGTTTTTTACCATGCTTTTCAAAATCATTTGCCCTTGTTACTTAAAGGGCCTACTGGCACTGGTAAATCCCGGTTTGTGGAATTTATGGCCCATGAGTTGGACAAAAAGCTCATCACTGTCAGTTGTCACGAGGAAACCTCTTCCACCGATCTGATTGGGAGGTTTATCATAAAAGGTGCAGAAACGGTGTGGATAGACGGACCGCTTACCGCCGCAGTGAGGGAAGGAGCCATACTCTACCTGGATGAAATTGCGGAAGCCAGACCTGATGTAATCGTAGCCATTCACTCCCTCACAGACCACAGGAGAGAATTATTCATCGATAAGTTGGGTGAAAATGTGAAGGCAGCAAGTGGTTTTATGCTGGTGGCCTCTTTCAATCCAGGATACCAAAGGGGTTTTAAAGAACTAAAACCTTCTACCCGGCAAAGATTCGTGGCTATTTCCTTCGATTACCCAATACCGGAGGTGGAGGCGGACATTATCGTGAATGAGACCGAATTAGATTGGGATTCTGCAAAACGACTGGTAAAAATTGCCGGAAAAATCAGAAACCTCACAGAGCTTGGGCTTGCGGAGACTGTTTCCACGAGGCTTTTGATAGATGCGGCAAAACTTATCAAAAGCGGTCTTCCCAAGCGATTATCTGTAAATGTGGCGATGGTACAGCCTTTAACGGATGAGCCGCAGACTTTAGAGGCCTTAAAGGACCTTTGCGACCTAATGATTTAAACCTTGCCTTTTTCAATCCATTCTCTAAAGTTCTGGGTTGGGCAATTCAATTAGTTAAACAAAATATGTCATGGGACTGGATTTGGATGAGTGGATATACGGAAAGGTAGTAAAATACTTGAAGAAAAAACAGCGTATCACCGAGGATGGGCTCTCCTACAAGGTGGACCTGGAGGCAATCAAACCAAGGCTTACCTTTTTGGCAAGGGCACTTACGGGCAAGGCCATTTACTTGTTCCCTGCCGAGCGGGAAGGTGGATATAAGGAAGAAAGCTTTTTTCTTCCCGCCCATTTCAGCTTACTGTCTACCTGGGAGGAAAACCTTTCCTTTTATCTCTTTAGGACGGTATTTCTAAGTTTTCAGTCCCGCTTGGGATTGAACTGGCAAAGTGAAAAAGAAGGGGAAGACCTTGAATTGTCCAGGCAGATGGCTCGGAATACCTCGGGAGAAGTGCTGCATAGTATTTCGGAGGAATTGCCCTCAGTCATGGGAATCTATGACTCCATCATTGCTGAATTAAGTAAAAATGGAGAAGAGGTAGATTATTCCTGGGTATATGGCAAATGGATGTACCAGTCATCCCTTTCTAAGAAGGATAAATTGCAGCACATCAATGACAGGGCAAAAAAGCAAGCGACCCTAACGCCTACAACCTTGTTAAAAGCCAAGGCAGTAGAAGCCATCAAAACCCTACAAATTGATAAAAAGCAACAGGAGGATTATGTATTATTACATAATTTTGAAAAGGTAGAAACGGCTGAGGAATCCAGTGGTGTTTGGAGGGATTTTGATGGAAAAGATGAGTTGGAGGATCACCAGGATGCATTGGATGAGTTGCGCATGCACCTAACCGTAAGGGTAGATGACCCTACCCATTCCGTCTATCAGGCAGAATTTATGGAAAATGCCACGGTAAGCGAGAGTGCTGAGGCTCCCTCAAGGCATCACTTTATCGCATACGATGAATGGGATTATAAAAAGACCAATTACAAAAGAGAATTTTGCAAGGTTTATCCTTTTGAACAAAAGGAAACCGATACTGGCT
Source organism: Pleomorphovibrio marinus (assembly GCF_003347495.1). Lineage (GTDB taxonomy): Bacteria > Bacteroidota > Bacteroidia > Cytophagales > Cyclobacteriaceae > Pleomorphovibrio > Pleomorphovibrio marinus. The sequence continues at coordinate 48,707 of NZ_QCXY01000003.1, read as the reverse complement.
ACTATCATGCCACCTTACAGCAGCATTCTACTACCCTAATGAACATCAGGAAAATGCTCACTTCTTTGAATAATAAGTGGAGGCTGTTCCGCAGGCAATCCAGTGGAGAGGATTTTGATTTGGATGCCCTGACTGATAGGTACACTGAGGTGATGGCTAAAATTACCCCCAACGAGAAGGTGTACCTTTCAAAAAGGAAAAAGGAGAAGGATATTTCCATACTACTACTTTTGGACATCAGTCTTTCCACAGACGGATATGCCGCCAACAACCGGGTGATTGATGTAGAAAAACAGGTGTCCATCCTTTTTGGGGAGGTTTTAGATGAATTTCAGATTGACTTTTGCATAGACGGGTTTTATTCTAAGACCAGGAATTATGCCTCCTACCTCACCATCAAGGATTTTGACGAAAAGTGGATTTCTGCAAAGCATAAGATAGGTGCTGTGGAGCCTTCTGGCTATACCAGGATTGGTGCAGCACTAAGGCATGCTGGTGCAAAACTGGACCGAAGAAGTTCGAAAAATAAATGGGTGATCCTTCTCTCAGACGGAAAGCCCAATGACTATGACAAATATGAAGGCAAGTATGGGATTAATGATGTGAAGCAGGCCCTTAGGGAGCTGAATGAAAGAAATACCCATGCCTACGCCCTGGCCATTGAGGCCTCTGCAAAGTATTATCTCCCGCAAATGTTTGGTCAAAATCATTACCAAATTTTGACCACCCCCATAGAAATGTTAAAGGCACTCTTTCAAATATTCGAAAAAATTAAACATAATTAACTATGAATTTGTCACCTGCAACGGTTTCCTGGCCTGTGAAGTCGGAATTATCCAACCCACCCGGAGGTTTATTGATTTGGATTGTGATCCTACTGGAGCTGTTCACTTTTGGTCTCGGCCTTTTGGCATTGGTAGTTTATGGAAGGCAGGAGCCTGAGTTGTTTCAGTCTGCTGCCGCACATCTGGATACCCATTTGGGACTACTGAATACCTTGGTTTTAATGGGCAGTGGTTTTCTAATGGCACAGTCCGTATATTTTGCCCGGCTGGGAAATTTGGGAAAAGCGAAAAAATGGATTGGGTTCACATTACTATTAGGGGCATTGTTCGTAGCCATCAAAACCTTTGAATACACCCAAAAGTTAGGGTCAGGATTGATCATGGACGATAATATGTTCTTTACCCTATATTGGTTATTGACAGGCTTTCATTTGATTCATGTGGTGGTAGGAATGGTGATCTTGATCGTTTTATCTTTCAGCTTTAAATCAGGTAAAGAAGAAGAAAATGTGGAGAACCTGGTTTCAGGAGCAGCATTTTGGCACATGTGTGATTTGATTTGGCTGTTGTTATTTCCTGCATTGTATTTGATCTATTAAACGAAATTGGAATGAAAAACGCAATAGTATTTTCTCTTTTGGTAGGCCTCACACTGTCGACAGGATGGATTGCACAGTATATGGAAATGGGCAGGAACCTGGCTGTGTTGGTCATGGCCCTTGCTATGGTGAAATTTAGCCTTGTGGCCCTTTGGTTTATGGAATTGGTTCATGCTCATTTGTTTTGGAAAAGAACCATTTTGTTTCTTGGGGCCTTGTTTGCTTTAATAGTTGGGGGTTTGGCATTGGCTGCATAATCGAAAAAAAGGTAGATATATCTATTTTTTGATTAGTTTTACCCTTTAGGAAATCGTTTTGCCATTTTACCTTGGTTAATTTTAATCCACTAATACAATGTTCTCAAAAGCCTGTCAATACGGAATAAGGGCGGTAATTTACGTTTGGAAAAAAAGTCTTCAAGACCAAAAAGTAGGAGCTAAGGAAATTAGCAAGCATGTAGATGCCCCTGAGCCCTTTACTGCAAAAATCTTGCAAACACTGGTAAGACAGAAAATCTTGGGAAGTCAAAAGGGCCCCTCAGGAGGATTTTATGTGGATGAAAAGCATGAGAAGTTTACTTTAAAGGACTTAGTGGAAGCCATAGATGGTGACGAACTTTTCAATGGCTGCAGTCTAGGCTTGGAGGAATGCTCTGAGGAAAACCCTTGCCCTCTTCATAGTGAAATAAAAAAGGTTAGGGTTCATGTGGTACATATGTTGACCAAAAAAAGCCTTAAACAACTTGCCCAAGAAGTGGAAAGTGGCAGTACAGTGCTTTCCAGACTTTTGAATTGAACAGGAGATTATTCTAATAATAGGCAAATTCGTTTTATAAAAAGGCGAAAAATATATGGCATGGTTCTCCAAAATGAACCCTACTAAATTTTGATAAAAAAACCGCTTGACTGTCGCATTATTGTTATTTTTTTCGTCTTGGAATTGCTACCTCATTTAAAGGTAGGTACAAGCTATGCAAAGATGGGTATATTTGGTTTTGGTGCTAATGAGTTGCACGTTAGGGGAGCATCAGGAGTTTGAAAGAAACCCGCAAGGGTTGGAGGGTACTTGGAAGCTGGTGGAATCTGCAATTAGTACTGGAGGAGGGTTAAATGTGACTACTGTAAAAGATGAAAGGAAAATAACTTTTTTCCCCAACCAAACTTTTGTCAAAAGCCCCAAAGAGGATTGTGGCAGTGGTTTTTTCTATTTTGACGGTGAGGAACTGAAGCTGGATATTTTCTGTGGGGAGAAAGAATTTATGGAGCAATCTCAGGTTTATGCGGTAGAAATGAAGAAGGATTTTATGAAGCTTACTCCTGTATCCCCAGTTTGCATAGAAGGGTGTTGGTTCAAATTTAAAAAATTGCTTCAATAGTTTACCAAAGGGATCTATCTATTATGGAAAAGTAATATCTGCCGCTGAAGGGGCTAACCTTTTTAATATAGGAGGGTCACCATTATGCCTTATTTGCCTGTCTTTACCACTGTAGTGGGGTAAATGATGGGGAGTAAATTAAATTTATTTGTTAGCTGAACTCTTGAAATCTATACACTTATCGTTTTTCTTATTACTACTTAATTAACTGGCTTTCACACTTCAGAATTTAACTTTAAACAGTAAACAATCAATGAAAAAAAATGGGTTTGTACCGGTACTTATGGTCTGTTTGCTCGTAGCCTGTGGGCAGAAAAGTCACCAAAACGTCGAGACCATCGAAATGATGGGCATTTCAGAAATTGAATTATCCGGTTCAAAGACCGTGGTCAGCATCAGTTTTAATGGATCCACTGACCAAAAAGATACCTTTCTTAAACAGATACGGGAAGGGGAGTTGGCAAAATTTAACCCCAAGCTCCAGTATGAAAACATGTACCAAGAAAGCGATCCCCACGGGGAGAATGTAGGTAGGTTTATTCATAACTTAACCTACCAAATGCATGTGGAAGGACCGGATTTGGTAGAGGAAATTGCTAAGTTGATGGAAAAAAATAAAATCCCTGGGTATTTAAATACAAATGGCACTTTTATAAGTGCTGAGGAATTAGCGTCTATGCAGCTGCAATTATTTGAGCTTGCCATCAAGAACGCCCGAGAAAGGATCGATGCCTATACCAAATCCAATGGCAAGACTTTTAGGATTTTGGAAAGTACGGAAGTGGAGGAGCCCGGCTACCCCAACTTTTCCTTGGATGGGATTGTTTATAATAATCGCTTAAGCAAAAAAGTAAAAGTTAGGGCCGCTATAATCAAATAAGTAATAAAAAGTTCACTTTGGGTGGTCACAGTCTTTCTTCTGTGTTAGGACCATGAAACATGCCTCAAGGCCATTTCCATATGTACCCTATTATTACGGTAAACCGTATTGACAGGGTTGTTAGGGGAAGAAATTAGTGGCCACATTTGTAGACCAACTTCAAAAAAACCTTTGGGAGCCTTCTCAATTTTTATATTGATTAGTTTCCCAAAGGTTTATTTTGTCTTTCTTACGATGGGATATTAGCTTTTCTTTGGACCGGCCTCTATTATTTCAGGACTTACCTGTTGCTCAAACTGCTTGAAATTCCCAATGAACAGGTCTACAAGTTTGGTTTTGATCTCTGAGAACCTCTTTTTGTTTTTCCAAGTATTTTCTGGGAGCAAAATATTTTCAGGAACCCCAGGGCAAGACAAGGGAATTTCCAACCCAAAATTCTCTTCCCTCTGTGTTTCCACTCCTTCAAAATCCCCATGATGGATAGCATCCAATATGGCGCGGGTATAGGCTAATTTTATCCTAGCTCCTTCCCCGTAATCTCCTCCGCTCCACCCAGTATTTACTAACCAGGCATTCACCTTGTGTTCCCTCATTTTATCTGCCAAAAGGGTGGCATAGGTGTTGGGGTGCCACATCATAAATGCTGCTCCAAAGCAGGCACTAAAGGTGGCTTGAGGTTCCTTAACACCCATTTCCGTACCGGCTACCTTTGCCGTATAGCCTGAAATAAAATGGTAGCTGGCCTGGTCTGGGGTCAGCTTGCTCACTGGGGGCAATACACCAAAGGCATCGCAAGTAAGGAAGATAATATTTTTGGGGTCCCCTGCTACACAAGGAATTTGTGTGTTGTCAATGAATTCAATGGGATAGGATGCCCTGGTGTTTTGGGTGATACTGGTGTCGCTGTAATTTACTTTCCTGGTTTGTGGATCATACACCACATTTTCCAGCACTGTGCCATACCTGATAGCCCTGTAGATGTCCGGTTCGTTTTCCTCGCTTAGGTCAATGGCCTTTGCATAGCAGCCTCCCTCAATATTAAAAACCCCTTTTTCATGCCAACAATGTTCATCATCTCCTATCAACTTTCTTTTGGGATCAGCGCTAAGAGTGGTCTTTCCGGTTCCGGATAGTCCAAACAATAGAGTCACGTCACCATTTTCCCCCACATTGGCAGAGCAGTGCATCGGCAGGACTTTTTCCAGAGGCATGAGATAATTCATGATAGAAAATACTCCCTTTTTCATTTCACCGGCATACTCGGTGCCTAATATCACCATTTCTTTCCTTTCCAGGTTGATGCCTATACTGGTTTTGGAGGTCATGGTCGTGGTGAATTGGTTGGCAGGGAAGCTCCCTGCATTAAAAATGATGTAGTCTGGTTCTCCGAAATTCTCAAGTTCCTCTGCGGAAGGCATTATCAGCATGTTTTGCATAAACAATGCATGGTAAGCACGGGTACACACTATTCTTATCTTAAGCCTATATTTGTTTTCCCAGCCTGCAAAAGCATCAACGACATACAGGTTTTCCCTAGTATTAAAATAATCAATGGCTCTTTCACGGTTTACCATAAAAGTGTGCTCATCCATTTCAAAGTTTACAGGTCCCCAGTCAATGTGCTTTTCGGAGTTTTCGTTTCTTACGATCCGCTTATCCCGGGGGCTCCTCCCGGTCCTTTTACCGGAATACACCATCAGGGCACCGGTATCTGAGATGGCAGACCCTTTTTCAAGGTTTAATGCGGACTCATAGAGAATAGGTGTGGCGCCGTTTCTAAGTATGGTTGGAACCTCTATTCCATATTTTTTAAGTGTAAATTCCATGACTCTTTATTTGGGTTTTTGATGTTTACAAAAATAAAAGGTCTTTTTAAAGGCAGGGGTGTCATTCGTCCTTTATAAAGCTGATTAAAATCATTCTATTCTGGCAACGTTTTTGTATAGGTTTCTACAAAAAATGCAAATAATGAATTTAATTAGAGTTTTTGGTCCCTTACTAACATTAGCCGGAATTTTCGGTTTAATTTATGGGTCTTATTTATTTTTAAGTGATGAGGGGAATGACTGGAAGACTATATTGGTCTTGTTTCTTCTCGGATTAATTTTTTTCAGTTCAGGGTTGGGACTGATAAAGAAGGCAGAGGATACTTGATGACAGAAATTCCGTAAAACAAAATTTAAAATTTTAGTTCTTATGCTTTGGAAGAGAAAGGTAGGGTTTTGTTGAAAAAATCTTCCCTAGCGTATCCATGCAGAATACTTTCAATCCTCTTGGCCAATGTCATTTTCATTTTCAAATTTATTTCTTTTGATCTCAAACCTTTCTATTTCCTTATCAAGCATTTCCAAAGAATCTTGGTACCTGGAATAGAGGGTGGCCATATTCTTCTCCATATCCGAAAAATTGAATTCCATGGCTTCCAATTGAAGCTGGGTAACTTTTTCTACTAAAGCGACTTGACTGTTTTTAAGGTCTTCCATAAGTGAAAGTGCCCTGTCCATTTTATTTAATTTTTCTCGATTGTTCATGGCTACTTCGATTTTTTTTAATTATTTAGAACAATTATTGTTCCAACCTAGATCACCTATGACCGGACTTTTCACAGACATGGACCAATATGCTCGGGTTAGACATGAATATGGCGTTCCAAAAGTCATGTGGTGCTACTGGTCTGGGGGAGAAATGGTCAAATCACGGAAAAAAAGTTTTGAATGTTTGATTAAGCATATTGGCATTCCGGTATTTTTAGTGAATAAAAGAAATTTTAGAAGATTGGAGGTAAGCGATATTCCCATTCACCCTGCATTCGAATTGTTAAGTGCCGTTCATCAATCGGACTATGTAAGAGCATATTTATGGCACTTCTATGGGGGTGCATGGCATGATATTAAGGCCACAAAGGTCAGTTTTTCTAAATCTTGGGCCAACTTCAAAGACCCAGAGGTGTATCTGGTGGGAAGGCCCGAATACCCGAATGGCCCAGCTAGAGTCTTGGACAACAGGGGCAGATGGATGCCGGACTACTGGAAGGATTTGGTTTCAGTGATCGCTTGGATAGGCAGGCCCCAAACCCCATTTTCCGAGGAGGTGCTGAAAAACTTTCACTTTATCCTAGACCAGCATATCGATTTACTTAGAAAAAATCCTGGAAGACACCCAAGGGAAAAGAGAATAGAACCATTACATGGCCTTAGGCGTCAGCTCATTAAGGTCTCCTACTATTTTAGGGGAAGGGATGTTGCCTACCCCTTGCCATGGACCCTCTTCGGTAATATTTTTCATCCCTTAAATTTACAATTCCATTCTCATGTGTTGAAAGGGTTACCTCACGACAAGGTAAAAAATGCGGGGATGTACCATCGATAAGCTCAAAAGGACCGTTTTCCCTGTTTCTTTTCAGATTTGGACGAAGAAGAGGCAGGAAGTCAAAATTAAAGTCCCTCTTTCCCTATCCAAATCAATTATTTTATCTAATTTTGTGCCCCATAAGAAAACAAACAAAATTATCTTTAACCTTTCTTATGGGTTCTTCCACCAAACATATTTTTATCACAGGAGGGGTTACCTCCTCACTAGGAAAGGGGATTATCGCCGCCTCTTTGGCTAAACTATTGCAGTCTAGGGGAATATCTGTAACCATACAGAAATTCGACCCTTATCTGAATATAGATCCGGGCACGCTAAATCCCTATGAACACGGAGAATGTTTCGTGACAGAGGATGGAGCCGAAACGGACCTCGACCTCGGGCATTACGAACGCTTCCTAAATACGGAGACCTCCCAGGATAACAATGTTACTACCGGAAGGATTTATAATAACGTCATTACTAAAGAGCGAAAAGGGGAGTATCTTGGCAAAACTGTACAGGTAATACCCCATATCACGGACGAAATTAAAAAGAACTTTTACAAACTGGGAGAAACAGGCAAGTACGAGGTAGTCATCACCGAAATAGGCGGCTGTGTAGGAGATATTGAATCTCTTCCCTTTGTAGAAGCAGTGAGGCAGGCACGTTGGGATCTGGGATCAAACAATATCTTGGTCATTCACCTGACCCTGATTCCATACCTTGCGGCAGCGAAGGAGCTAAAGACGAAGCCCACCCAACATTCTGTAAAACAGTTGTTAGAGGCTGGGGTGCAACCAGATATTTTGGTTTGCAGAACGGAAAAGCACCTTCCTATGGACGTGAAAAAGAAGATAGCTCTTTTTTGCAATGTGCAATTGAACTGTGTCATCGAGGCCATGGATGCTGATTCTATCTATGACGTACCCCTCCTCATGAAGAAGGAGAAACTCGATGAAAGGGTAATGACTAAACTGAAGCTTACTTCCAAATCCAATACGGAGCTCGAGCAATGGAAGGAGTTTTTGGGGAAACTCAAAAACCCCACCCAAGAAGTAGAAATAGGGCTGGTGGGAAAATATGTTTCCTTGCCAGATGCATACAAGTCAATTATTGAATCCTTTACTCATGCAGGTGCCTCCCTGGAATGCAAGGTTAACCTCACACTAATTTCATCTGAAGAAATCAACGCTGACAACGTTCAAAAGAAATTGGGTGAGTTGGATGGCATAGTGGTGGCACCAGGATTTGGAGAAAGGGGCCTAGTGGGAAAAGTAGAGGCAGTAAAATATGCCAGGGAAAACAATATCCCTTTTTTTGGGATTTGCCTCGGATTACAAATTGCGGTGATTGAATTCGCCAGGAACGTGATGGGACTTAAAAGTGCAAGTTCCACAGAAATGGACCCTGAAACGGAATATCCGGTAATATTCCTGATGGAAGGTCAGAAAAACCTAACCCAGTTGGGGGGTACCATGCGACTTGGTTCATACCCCTGTGAGCTCACTAAAAACACCAAAGCCAGTGTTGCTTACAGTAAACCCAAGATCAGTGAAAGACACAGGCATAGATACGAATTTAACAATAAATACCTCAAGGAGTTTGAAAAGCATGGCATGGTAGCTTCCGGTAAAAACCCCGAGGGTGGCTTGGTGGAAATCATGGAGATTAAAGATCACCCCTGGTTTTTAGGGACTCAGTTTCACCCTGAGTATAAAAGTACAGTACTTAATCCCCATCCCTTGTTTGTGCGCTTTATCAAAGCTGCTATAGACGAAAAACAACAGAAATAAGTTAGAGCAATAGGAGGGGAGTAGTCCCCAACCTATCAAAGATACACACTATGGATAAAAATCAAGCGACAGGGTTATTGCTCTTTGCTGCGGTAATTCTGGTTTACTCACTCTTTTTTGCAAGTGGGCCCGAACCCTTGCCGGAGCGAGACACCCCTGCCCAGGCCGAAGTACCGGAGGAAACTCCCCAGCAGGAGCCTACACCGCTGACTTCTGAACAAGGGGATAGTGCTAAATTGGAGCAGCTACAGTCAAAGTTTGGGGCTTTTGCTTCCCTTGCATTAGGAGAGGAAAAGGAAGTAGTCCTGGAAAATGACGATATCAAAATCCTGTTTTCCACCAAGGGTGCTGAAATTAAATCGGTTGAGTTGAAGGGGTTCAGTACCTTCGATGGTAGGCCATTGATACTTTTGGAGGAAGATAAGGCTGAAATTGATTATTCCCTAAGTACAAGATCAGGGGAAATTTCACTGAACGACTTTTATTTCGAAGTGGAGGAGAGGGATACCGAGCTGGAGGAAACACAGGTTAAGCAATTGGTTTTCACTGGAACTACGGAAAACGGGTCTGTGCAAAGAATCTATACCCTCCCTGCAAGAGGATATGAGTTGCAACACAAACTCAACATCAGTAACCTTGGAGCTGAGCTATCCGAGCAACAAGTGACCCTGCGCTACGAGAACCGTCTACCCAGATTAGAAGAAGATCTGGAAGAGTCTCGTAGAAAAACCTATATGAATTTTTACACTTCCGATGGAAAGTACGATTACCTAACCACTGGAAATTCCGAGGACCAGGCTAGACCTGAAAAACCCCTGCATTGGGTAGCCTATAAGCAGCGCTTCTTCACCTCAGCTATTATAGCGGATGGGGGAATGCAGGCCAACAACCTTTTTCAGGACACCGACGAAGATAGTGATGAAATAGAAAAGGTGATGCAGTCGGAAATTCTGTTGCCTCTCACAGCAGACGGAGCCGAATTACGCTATTATTTTGGTCCGAACAACTACAATATATTAAGAAGGGTTGCCCCTGATTTTGACAAGAATGTGGACATGGGGTACTTCTTTGTGAGTTGGGTGAACAAGTACATCATTGTCAACTTGTTCCATTTTCTAGAGAAGTACTTCAACAATTACGGGGTCATTATTATTTTGATCGTTTTTATTATCAAGCTCTTCTTGTTGCCGCTTACCTATAAATCCTACATAGGGATGGCCAAAATGAGGGTAATAAAGCCTGAAATAGACGAGTTGAAGGAAAAATACGGGGACGACCCCACCAAAATGCAACAAGAGCAGATGAAGCTTTTTGGCCAGTTAGGAGTAAGCCCAATTTCGGGATGCCTGCCTATGGTATTGCAAATGCCTTTCTTGTTGGCAATGTTTTTCTTCTTTCCCAATTCCATTGAATTGAGGCAGGAATCCTTTTTATGGGCTCATGACCTTTCTACCTATGATTCCATCATAAACTTGCCCTTTACCATTCCCTTTTATGGGGCGCACGTGAGTTTGTTCACCCTATTGATGACGGTTTCTCAGTTGGCTTATACGCATTTCAACAACCAATTAACCACTGCGCAGGGGCCAATGAAAAACATAGGTTACATCATGCCTGTCGTCTTTATGTTTGTGCTAAATTCCTTCCCTGCCGCATTGAGTTTTTACTATTTTGTGTCCAACATGGTGACCTTCGGTCAACAGGCTTTGATCAAGCAATTTGTGGATGATGGCAAAATCCGTCAGAAGGTGGAAGAAACCAAAGCGAAAAACGCCAATAAGAAAAAATCCAAATTTCAGATGAAGTTGGAAGAGGCGATGAAGGTGGCCGACCAGAAAAAGGACACCCGAAAAAAGAAGAAAAAATAATCGCTGTTAAAACTAAGGAGGGGCCGGAATCAAGGCCCCTCTTTTTTGTTTATCCCCCATAAATTCCAATATTTGTGTTTGTGGCTATCCTTGCTTTGCAAAGGTTTTGGTGGATTGGCCATCTTATCCACAACATACTGTGGAAAAGTAACTTTCTTCGCTAAGGATTTTAGTGATATATTTGTGAACCTTTGGACTAAACCGAAACAGCTATGATTGAACTAACCTATTTTGGACATTCTACCTTTCTGTTTGTCATTGATGGGAAGAAGGTATTATTCGACCCCTTCATTACCCCAAACGAATTAGCAAAGGGGGTTGACATCAAAGCCCTCAATCCGGATTACATTCTGGTCACACATGGTCATGAAGACCACGTTGCAGATGTGGAAACCATTGCTAAGGAAAGTGGGGCCATGTTGGTGTCAAATTTTGAGGTTGTAAGTTGGTTTCAGGAAAAGGGGATTGAAAATGTCCATCCTATGAACCATGGAGGAAGTAAGTCCTTTGATTTTGGGAAGGTGAAGTATGTAAATGCTATTCACAGCAGTACCCTTCCAGATGGTTCAGGAGGAGGCAACCCAGGGGGTTTCGTGGTGAAAACCAAGTCAGGGACTTTTTATTATGCAGGGGATACGGCGCTTACTTATGACATGAAGTTAATAGGGGAGGAGTCCGATATCAAATTTTCCTTAATGCCTATAGGAGACAATTTCACCATGGGTATAGAAGACGCCATCAAGGCGGCGGATTTTGTCGGTACCAACGTGATCATAGGCATGCATTACGATACCTTTCCCTATATAGAAATCGATAAGGAAGCAGCAAAAGAAAAAGCCAAAAAGGCAGATAAGGAATTGATTATCCTTGAAATCGGAGAAAAAATCACCCTTTAACAAAAAATGGGAAAAATAATAGCGATTGCCAATCAAAAAGGCGGTGTAGGAAAGACCACAACTGCCATGAATCTTGCGGCAAGTTTTGCAGTGCTTGAGTACAAGACACTTGTGGTGGATGCGGATCCTCAGGCCAATACCACATCTGGACTGGGGTACGATCCCAAAGAGATCGAAACCAGCATCTACGAATGTATGGTGAACGGGGATAACATAAAGGACATTGTAATCCATACGGACATAGAGAATCTGGACTTGGTGCCCTCCCACATTGATTTGGTGGGTGCAGAAGTGGAGATGGTGAACCTCGAAAACAGGGAAGAAAGGATGCGAGAGGTGGTAGCCGAGGTAAAGGACGAGTATGATATCGTCATTATTGACTGTTCCCCATCCCTTGGCTTGATTACCATCAACGCCTTGGTAGCAGCGCATTCCGTAATTATCCCGGTGCAGTGTGAATACTTTGCACTTGAGGGCTTGGGCAAATTGCTCAAGACCATCAATATTATCCAATCCAGGCTTAACGAAAACCTAAAAATTGAGGGGATCCTCCTGACCATGTATGACGTGAGGTTAAGGCTTTCCAATCAGGTAGTGGAGGAGGTACAGATGCATTTCAAAGACATGACTTTCGAAACCATTATTCCTCGAAACGTTAAATTGAGTGAATCACCCAGCTTTGGGATGCCGGTGGTAGCTTTTGATGCCACGGGTAAAGGGGCTGTAGCCTACCTGAACCTGGCAAATGAGATCGCTACGAAAAATGGTATGGCCAAGGTGAATTGATAGCAATATATGGCAGAGAATAAGTCTACGGGCACAAAAAAAAGGAAAGCACTGGGTAGGGGGTTAGGAGCCCTGTTACAGGACTCCCCGCAAAAGAAATCCTCCGGGGAAACCACTGAAACGGTTCACCCAGTTGCAGGTATTTATGAAATACCAATGGAGAATATTCAAGTTAACCCTTTTCAGCCTAGGGTACACTTTGACAAAGGGGCACTTGAAGAATTGGCCGACTCCATAAAGGTGCAAGGAATTATCCAGCCCATCACGGTTAGGAAACTTGAGGACAACGAATTCCAACTAATCAGTGGTGAGCGTAGGTTTCAGGCTTCCAAGATGGCTGGGCTGGAAGCAATCCCTGCCTATGTACGTACGGCTAACGACCAGCAGATGCTGGAAATGGCCCTTATAGAGAACATCCAACGTGAAAATTTAAATGCACTTGAAATAGCGCACTCCTATCAGCGTTTACTAAGCGAGTGCAGCCTTAAACAAGAGCAACTTGGAGATAGAGTGGGTAAAAACAGAACCACGGTGAATAACTACCTAAGGTTGCTTAAACTACCCCCTGATATCCAGGCCGGTATACGGGACCAAAGGATCAGTATGGGGCATGCAAGGGCATTGGTGAATATAGAGGATGTGGACAAGCAGTTGGCCATTTTCAAGAAGACTTTGGCAGAGGAGCTGAGCGTAAGGAAGGTGGAGGCCCTGGTAAAGGAGCTCAACAGCCCCAAACCTTTGGCAGGTGAAAAAGAAAAGTCGGACACAGATACAGACCCGGTAAAGAAATATGAACTTGGGAAGCTTCAGCAAAAACTTGCCTCCCATTTCGGAACCAAGGTGTCTTTGAAGTCCGATGGTAAGGAAAAAGGAGAAATAAAAATCCCTTTTCATTCCACGGATGATTTGAACCGAATATTGGAAATATTGGAATTGATATAGCCACTAGATAATCTACATGGAAGTAGTGCCCTTCAGGTTAAGATCTCCCCACTGGTTTAGGGTGGTTTTTATTATTTTATTACTTTTGACGGGTCAAAAGACATTTTCACAGGTAGAACCGGATACAACAATAGTGGAACAGCAAGTGCCTGAGGAGGAAGAGGAACTCAGCGACGAGGAGCGCATACCGGGTTATAAAGATCCGAACAAAGCCCTGTTGTTTTCCTTGTTGGTTCCTGGGGGTGGGCAAGTCTATAACGAAAAAGTATGGAAAGTGCCGCTGATTTATGGTGGAATCCTCACATCCATTTACTTTTTGGAGTTTAACAACCGCCGCTATAAACGTTTTATCGATGCCTTGGATATTATCAGGGACCCAAGTTCACCTCCCGAAGCCAACCCCTTTCCTAATCTCAACCAGGACGGGATCATCAGGAATGTGAATTTCTGGAGGAGAAACAGGGACACTATGTATTTGGTATTTGCAGGTATTTATGCATTGGGGATCGTTGATGCATTTGTGGACGCACACCTTTCAGGGTTTGACATCAGTGATGACCTCACCCTTAAATTCGAGCCCTCGGTAGAGCCCTTAATGGCAAACACTTCATCGATTGGAATAGCTTTAAAATTAAAATTTTAAAATGAATATACTGATTTTAGGATATGGCAAAATGGGTAAGATTATCAGCGAAATCGCTGAAGGTCGCGGCCACCATATTAGTGGGAAAATCAATATCGAAAACACCTCTGACCTGGAAAACTTGGATCCGACGCAGGTAGATGTGGCCATCGAATTCAGTCAGCCTGAGGCCGCATTCGGAAATATCAGCTGGTGCTTGGAAAAAGGCGTCCCGGTGGTGAGTGGAACCACAGGATGGCTGGAAAAGAGAGGGGAGGTAGAGGGGCTGTGTCTAGCAAAGAACGGAACCTTTTTTTATGCCTCCAATTTTAGCGTGGGAGTCAATGTTTTCTTTAAGGTAAATGCTTTTTTGGCCAAATTGATGAAAGACCAGGCTGCCTACAAGGTCAGTATGGAGGAGGTTCATCATACCGAAAAAAAAGATGCCCCAAGTGGAACAGCCATTACCTTAGCCGATGGGGTATTGGATAAAATTGAAAGATTAAAGGAGTGGACCCTTGACCAGGGACAACCCATTAAGGAATCCCAGCTCCCAATTACTGCAAAAAGGATAGACCCGGCACCGGGAACCCATATTATCCGCTACCAGTCTGAAATAGATGAAATCGAAATTTCGCATACCGCCCACAGCCGAAAAGGGTTTGCAGAAGGGGCAGTGTTGGTAGCCGAATGGATCAAAGACAAAAAAGGAATATTATCTATGGACGATTTTTTGTCCTTCTAATCACTAAATGATGAGCACGACTCCGAAGAAAAAATCAGCAACTAGGGAATGGGCAGATGCCCTTTTGTTTGCAGTAATTGCCGCCAGTTTGATTAGGTGGTTGTTGTTGGAACCCTTCACTATACCTACGGCCTCTATGGAAAAATCCCTTTTGGTGGGTGATTTTTTGTTTGTAAGTAAAATGCACTATGGTACAAGGATACCCAAAACCATATTGCAGGTTCCTCTTACTCACCAAAAAATATGGGGTACGGATCTACCTTCCTACTCCGATGCCGTCCAGTTGCCTTATTACAGGTTACCTGGTTTTTCCAAAATCAAAAGAAACGATGTGGTGGTGTTTAACTTTCCGGAGGAGCATTGGTATCCGGTGGATTTGAAAACCAACTACATCAAGAGGGCGGTAGGGGTTCCCGGAGATGTTTTGGAAATTAAGGACACACAGCTTTATATCAATGGACAGTTCGGAGACAACCCGGAACAAATGCAGTTCTCCTACGATGTACTTACCTCCCGCCAGCTTAATGCGGAGTTTTTTGACCAATACGGCATCAATCCCGACAGCTATTTTGGATTCTCGGACAATTCGGGATATTTGGTGTATGCCACCGATAGAGTCATTGAGGAGCTGAAGCAGGCATCGGTGGTTACCTCGGTGAAAAAAAGAACGAATAAATCCACCCAAGGAGATGGCAACATATTTCCTGATGGTGCCTTTTTTGGCTGGAACAAGGACCATTTCGGCCCTCTGGAAATTCCCGGAGAAGGTATGACCATAGAGCTCACCGAGGACAACATAAGGAAATACGGATACACTATAGAGAAATTCGAAAGATTGGATGACGTGCGGTTTGAAGGGAATGACCTTTATATTGATGGGGAAAAGCAAAGTCAGTACACTTTCAAGCAGGATTACTATTTCATGATGGGGGACAATAGGCACGATTCCCTGGATTCCAGGTTCTGGGGCTTTGTCCCAGAGGATCATGTGGTAGGAAAAGCCTGGTTTTTGTGGTTATCCCTCGAAAAACACAAATCCTTCATCAATAAAATCAGGTGGAACAGGTTCTTTAGGTCCATACATTGACGGTTTATTGGAAGCCTACTTAGCCATCAGGGGCACGGGATGATCGTGTTTGCCTGATGGCTTTCGTGTTTTATCTCCAATAATCAGCAATGTTCTTTCAGATTACCTAAACATATCTACTTGAATCGGAAGAGTGTTGAAGTGTTCTTTTTGTGAGGAAGTTGTATTGCGGCAATGGTAACAATTTTCATCCTCCCTGAGCTAAATTTTTTGTGGACATAAAAAACATCTCTTAGCTTTGAATGTTCAACGGCATATGTAGCAAAGGGCTTCCCGCCTTTTCTACCGAAATTTCCTTCTTAACAAAAGCCAACATACGTAGTTTTCGAAATAGACTATATTTAAACCATAATGAAAAACCCCAAATTCTATCAAAGGGCAAGAGTCATATCCGGGATTGTCCTGCTAGCCTTGCTGAGTATTGGAGCCAGTAAAATGGGTTGGTTTGGCTTAGTCAGTCGGTCAAAGGCAAGTGTTGCAGCTACTGTTCTTCATAAAATGGACAGGGTTCCGGATTGGGTTGCAGAAATGGAAGGTATAGGTACCTTTTCATCTCCCCGGGTCGCCGATCTAAATGGGGATGGGATAGGTGATATCATACTGGGTGCTGGAAGGCAGGAATTTCAATCTTCGGATACCGCAGTGATGGCACTGGACGGCAGGGACGGGAACCTACTTTGGCATCATTCCTCTACAGACCAGGTATTTGGCTCGGCTCTTCTCCATGATATTAACCAAGACGGCATACAGGACATTGTAATCGGAGGAAGAAATGGAATCCTCAAAGCCATCAACGGAAAAACAGGCACACTTTTTTGGGACTTTGATAAAATGGAAGCCCATATCCCCCTAATTAGGGAAAGGTATTTTAATTTTTATAACCCTCAATTGATACCGGACCTGGACGGGGATGGGGTGGAGGATATTATCGTTTCCAATGGAGGGGATGTACTGAAGCAACCTTTTGATCCCCATAGGCCGGAAGGCTACCTGATGGTGCTGAGTGCGGCTACCGGTGAGGTGTTGTATGAGGCCCGGATGCCGGATGGAAAGGAGACCTATTTTTCCTTAGCTGTAAAGCCTTCAGACAAACAATCTGATACTGAGATTCTCTTTGGCACTGGGGGGGAGACCCTGGGTGGGGGATTATACGTGACGAACTTGGATGCTGTGATACAAGGGGATCTAAGCGGGGCAAAGCAATTGGCTTATAGCGAGGAAAAGGGTTTTATTGCTCCTCCGATATGGGTGGATCTTACGGGTAATAATGAACTGGACGTTGTGGCGGCGGGAGTGGACGGTACCTGCTATGCCTTTGAGGGAGGCACAAAGAGAAAACTTTGGGAACTAGCAATTCCAGGAACTGAAATATATGCAAGTCCTGGCATTGGCTTTTTTACTGGTTCAGACACTCCGGACGTATTTATTTCTGCAGCCATCGGCACATGGCCGAATTTCACCTTTACCAAGCATGTAATGATAGAGGGTGGCAGTGGGAAACTTTCTTTTCAAGATACCCTTGGATATTTTCAATCCAGTTCACCACTAGCTATAGACTTAAACCGGGATGGCAGGGACGAGGTGATAATAAGTGTTAATTATGAGAATTTTGGAAAAGAAGGAAGAAAACTGTATACCAATACCCTTTTTGTAATTGATTTTTTGACTGCTAGTAGGTATGAGCTTTTGGAGCCACAGGAAGGCCACAATATTGCTTCCACACCTTGGATGGGGGATTTGGATAAGGACGGTTATTTGGATTTGGTATATTGCCATAGCAGCAACCCATATCATGGTTTTGCATTTGACAGAATGCGGGTGAATAGGATAAAAACAGAAGTGTTAATTCCCAAAAGGACGTTTTGGGGAGCTTATATGGGCAATGGTTATGATGGAGTCTTTTTAAAGAAATAAAACTAGGTTTCTAAATCCTGGGGGAATTTTTTTGATTCTAAGGATTAGATTGGTGAAGGATTCATGTAAAAGTTAAATTTTATTTTAAGTTGCTTTAATCATATGTTTTAGCTCTAAATTCAATTTTTTTTAAAAAGTGTTTTTTTATTATTTATAAAATTGTTAAAATTGAGTATTGGTTTGAACAAAAACTTATCATTTTGGTTTAAATCAAGATGGAAAATTTTATTTTCCATAAACCTAACTTACCATCTATAAACCCATAATGTAATGAAACAATTATTTACTTCTTCAGCATTATTTCTACTTTACGCAACCATTCCTTTCCTAAAAGAAAGAATCTTTTTTTACCTAGAATAGGATGTTTTCCTATTCCTAAGTAACTCTTACCCCAGCATTTGAAAAAAACGGATTAGCCATTTCATTGGACTTATTCAGGTGTGTTTATTCACGCGTGTAATATTTATATGTAATCTAGTTTAACCAATAAAATCTAACTTTATGTCGAGAATTTACAAAAAATGTAATGTAATTCTCCTGATTCTACTGTTTCAAAGCAGTATGTTGCTTGCCCAGCGAGAAGTAACTGGCAATGTAACTGATGAATTAGGAGATCCCCTTCCTGGGGCAGCGGTACTGGTAAAAGGTACCTCTACAGGGACGGTAACGGATATTGATGGGGATTATTCCATCGAGGTACCCGGAGACGATGCCGTATTAGTGTTTTCCTTTTTGGGATATCAAAACCTAGAGGTAAACGTGGGTGTGCAAAGCACTATAAATGTAAAAATGGATCAGGCAATCAGTGGGTTGGACGAGGTGGTGATCACCGGATATGGAGCCCAATCCAGAAGGGAGATCACTGGGGCGGTGACCTCCGTGGATAGTGAGGAACTTCTAAGGATTCCTGCCACCACCTTTGCGCAGCAGCTTCAAGGTAGAGCCGCAGGGGTTAATATTGTCAATGACGCCACTCCGGGTGGGGAGGCGACTGTCCGGATCAGGGGCTTTGGAACCATAGGGAACAACAACCCCTTATACGTGATCGATGGAGTACCCACCCAAAACCAGGGTAACTTAAATCCCAATGACATTGAGTCCATTCAAATTCTGAAAGATGCTTCCGCTGCTTCCATATACGGGTCTAGGGCGGCAAATGGAGTGGTTATCATCACCACCAAAAGAGGAAAAGTGGGTAAACCCAATATTTCAGTAAATGCATTTTATGGAACGCAGACTGCAGAAGGATCACCGGATGCATTGAATGCTGAGGAGCTAGGTAGGTATATCTTTCTGGCCAACACCTATGCAGGTAGGAGTACTGATCATGGCCAATACCGATATGGTCCAAATGGGGAAGTAATGATACCCGATTATGTGTTCCCCAGTGGTGCCATGGAAGGGGATCCGGGAGTAGATCCCAGTTTGTATGCACTGGAACCAGGAAATATCTATCCCATCACCCGCGCTGGGGATACAGACTGGTGGAGGGAGTCTACCCGTTCCGCACCCATCCAGAGTTATCAGATTAATGCCAGTGGTGGAACTGAAAACGGGAGGTATGCCTTGTCCCTCAATTATTTCAACCAAGAGGGCATCGTCAATGATGTCGGATATGAGAGGTATTCCCTGAGGGCAAACACCGAGTTTAAGGCGTTGAATAATAGGTTGACCGTCGGGGAAAACATGTCGGTTTCTTTCGATATCCGTAAAGGTGGTTTTGGGAACAACGATGAGCAGAATGCCGTTTCCAGTTCTTACAAGCAACACCCCTTATTACCTGTACGTGACATCATGGGTAATTTTGCAGGTAGCCGTGGTCAGAATTTGGGGAATAACTTTAACCCAGTGGCCATATTGTCGAGGCAACAGGATAACCGGAATTTCAGGATCAGGGGATTCGGTAATGTATATGCTGCCTATGACATTATGGAAGACTTGGAAATAAGGACCAGTTTTGGATTTGATGGGACCAACAGGCGGGGAAGGTTTTTAGGAAGACCTCAGCCTGAATATGTGGAAGGTAATTTCATCAACAGTTCTACGGCTGAGAATCAATACTCCCTTCAATGGGTATGGACCAATACTTTGAGTTGGACTAAGACCTTCAATGACGTACATAAGTTTGATGCCTATATTGGGACTGAGGCCATACAGGAATTCGGGGAAATTTTTGGAGCCAGCAGGCAGCGATTTGCATTTGAGACCACCGAGATACTTAGCTATCTCAATTTGGGGGATCCTACCACCGCCCAAAATTTTGGGGAGGTAAATGTGGACTACAGGTTGTTTTCCACCTTTGGGCAGTTTAACTATTCCTATGACGGTAAATACATGGCCCAGTTTATTCTCAGAAATGATGCTTCTTCCAGATTCCTTCAGGCCTCCAGAAATGCCACCTTCCCAGCATTTAGTCTTGGATGGAGGCTGTCTGACGAGGAATTTTTGGCCGGAGCAACATTTATTTCAGACATGAAATTGAGATATGGTTGGGGTATGACAGGTAATCAAGCAATTGGGGACTATAATGCCTATACCACCTATAGATCCAATATTTTCAATGCCGGATATCCCATAGATGGATCCACCACCAACCCTACGATCGGGTTTGACGCTGCCAGGTTTGGTAACCCGGATGCCCGTTGGGAAACCACCACTTCCAATAACTTGGGGTTGGACGTTGAAATGTGGGATGGCAAACTGTTCATGGAGCTTGACGTTTGGAACAGGGTGACCTCTGACATGCTTTTTGTTCCCCCTATAAATTTTGCCGCAGGTGATGCCATTGCACCGGCATTTAATGTGGGGCAAATGACCAACAGGGGATATGATATTAACCTTGGATACAGGGATCAAGTCGGGGATTTCAGGTACGATATTTCCGGTAACTTCTCGGTGTATAGAAATACCGTTGATAGATTGGACGAAAGTGAAGAAACCATCTTTTTTGGTAATACTTCCAGGGTTCCTGCGGTGACGATTACCCAGGCAGGCTTGCCGTTGTCCTCGTTCTTTGGTTACAATGTATTGGGTATCTTCCAGAGCCAAGAAGAAGCGGATGCATGGCCTCCTTACGAAAACTACAACGCCCCGGGCAAATTCCGTATGGAGGACGTAAACGGTGATGGACAAATCAATGATGCCGATCGTACTGTGATCGGGAATCCCCATCCGGATTTTGTATACGGGATAAATGTAAACCTTGGATATAGGAACTGGGATTTAAACTTGTTCGGTAACGGATCCGTGGGCAATGACATCTTTAATTATATCCGGTATTTTGCCGATTTCAATACCTTCCAGGGTAATCGTTCTACCCGAGCCCTTTACGAGGCTTGGCAGCCTGACAACCCAACGGGAACTACTCCAATCATGGATGCCAATGACCAAATCAGTAGTAGGCCATCCTCCTACTTTATTGAAGATGGGTCCTATTTCCGTCTCAGGAACGTGCAGTTGACCTATACCCTACCTCAGCCTGCTTTGGATGCCATTGGCCTTCAGGGTGCTTCTGTCTATTTCCAGGGACAAAACTTGCTGACCCTGACCAACTACACGGGGATGAATCCGGAGATTCAAACCAATACGGATAATACCCTTGGTTTTGACGGTGGGTTCATGCCGGTTTCAAGAAGCTTGATTTTGGGGTTAAACATCAATTTCTAATCTTAGACAACTATGAGTATATACAATAAATATAAAAAGTGGGGGGTAGGTGCTGCGGTAGCCGCAGGGCTGACCTTCGCTTGTAGTGATGATTTCTTGGAAACCGTGCCCCAAGGACAATTTAGTACGGTGGCTCTTGCCAATGCAGACGGGGTAGAAGGATTGCTCTTAGGAGCATACAGTATGCTCTCAGGGTTAGGTTTGGATGGACAGGCTGCCTGGGAGAACGATATCCATAATTGGGTGTTTGGCGGGATTGCTTCCGATGATGCCTATAAAGGTACGGATGCAGGGGATCAACCTGAACAGTCCTTTATCGAGACCTATGACTTCCAACCCACTAATGTTCACATAAGAAACAAGTGGCGAGGTGTATATAAAGGGATTGCCAGAGCCAATGACACCATGAACACCCTTCAAGAGGCAGAGGATGTTACACCCGAAAGAGCGGAACAGATCATCGCAGAAGCCAGGTTTTTGAGAGGTTTTTTCCATTTTGAGGCCCGAAAAATGTGGAGGGTTGTACCTTATATCAGTGACGAGGTGTATGACGTAAATGACTTGGAAAGTACTAAAATCCCCAATGACAGGGAAATATGGCAGGATATTGAAGCAGACTTCGAGGCCGCTATGAATGTGCTGCCCGAAACCCAAAGTGAGGTGGGAAGACCTACCCGATGGGCGGCTATGGCATTCTTGGCCAAGGCCAAAATGTTCCAAGGCTGGGATCAAAGCACCGGTGTGGCCAATACAGGCATATTGCAGGAGGCCAAGGAACTGCTAGACCAGATTGTTGATTCAGGGCAGTTCACCCTTGTGCCCGATTTTGAGGCCAATCACTTGGTAGCTCACCGAAACAACGAAGAATCCATTTTCGAAATTCAGTTTGCAATTACCAGTGCCAATCAGCAGGCCGCAAACGAAGGTGTTGGATTGGCACATCCCTATACTGATCCATGGGGATGCTGTGGGTTTTACCAGCCTTCCCAGAATCTGGTGAATGCCTATAAAACCACTGAAAATGGACTCCCCATGCTTGAAAACTTCAATGAGGAAAGTGTTACTTGGCAAGAGGAATACACAGGTCCTTTAGATCCTAGATTGGACCATACCGTTGGAAGACCTGGGATTATTTATAAGAATTTCAAAATTCACCAAACCGATTTTGTTAGGGATTTGGGGTATGCCGGTCCTTTTTCACCCAAAAAACACGTGGCAGAACCAGAAGCTCATGGAATTGGCGGATGGCAAAATTTATCCTCCAACAATTACCGCATCATGCGCTATGGCATGGTATTGCTTTGGTTGGCAGAAGCCGAGGTAGAACTTAACAATCTGGAAAGAGCTCGTGAATTGGTGAACATGATAAGAGAACGGGCAGCAAACCCAGACTTTTTTGTGCCAAGGGCCATTCAAGGTTCAGGACGAAATGACTTCACCATTGTGGAGGGTGAACCTGCCGCCAATTATGTGATTAGCACCTATGATGAAGCTTGGGGTGACCAGGAAACGGCCAGACAAGCAGTTAGGATGGAAACCAGGTTGGAATTTGCCATGGAAGGACATCGATTCTTTGATTTACAGCGCTGGGGAGTGGCTGCTGAAGTCTTGAACGAATACCTGTCGGTAGAAAGCACAAGAAGGACCTACCTTGCTGGTTTCTCGTTCAGGGAAAACAGGAATGAATATTACCCCATTCCTTTGGAAGCAATAGAAAGATCCTTTAGGGATGGTTCTCCTACCTTGACGCAAGATCCGGCTTATTAAAGTTGATAAAATGAAATGGGGCGAAAGCCCCATTTTTTTTGCTTTCACCATTTACTTAATCACAAGTATAGGGTTTGGTTAATTTTGTTAAATTTGTGACTTCCCGATTTGCAATACACCTATAAAACCTATCTGCATATGAGGTTGCATACTGCAATTTGTCACTACCATTGCCTGATGGCCGCTTTTGCAGGCATGGTCATGATTTTTATTTCAGGTTGTGAACCTTCACAGCCTACCCTATTCAAACAATTGTCCTCCTCCCAAACGGGAATTACCTTCTCCAATCCTATCCAAGAATCAGACACCTTCAATATCATGACGGAGGAGTTTATTTATAATGGGGGGGGGGTGGCAGTAGGGGACTTCAACGACGATGGCCTTCCAGACCTGTTTTTTTCTGGAAATGAGGTTCCCAACAAGCTGTACCTGAACCAAGGCAACATGCAATTCCTGGACATTACCGAGGTAGCAGGAGTGGCTGCTGCTGACAAGTGGAGTACCGGTGTGACCGTGGTGGACATCAATGGGGATGGGCTTATGGATATTTATGTAGGTGCAGCCATGAAAAAGGACTCCTTGGCCAGGGCCAATTTACTATTTGTCAACCAAGGCAATAACGATGATGGAATTCCGGTATTTGAGGAGAAGGCGGCTGACTACGGGATTGCGGATACGGGCTATACTATGAATGCCCTGTTTTTTGATTACGACAACGACGGACTCTTGGATTTGTATGTACTGAACAACCTCCTGGTAAACTTCCTTCCCGGAGTATATAGGGAAAAAATCACCGATGGGACCGCTGGCAATAATGATCAGCTCTATAAAAACAACGGAGACGGGACCTTTACAAACGTGAGCCAGGATGCGGGTATTCAAATTGAGGGTTACGGGCTGGGGGTCGCCATTGCCGACTTCAACATGGATGGATGGCCAGATATCTACGTGAGCAACGATTACCTCTCCAACGATATCCTGTATATCAATAACCAAGATGGCACTTTTTCCAATAATATCCGGGAATATATGCGGCATCAGGCCTATTTTTCCATGGGAGTGGACGTTGGGGATATCAATAATGATGGGTTAATTGATTTGGTGGCCTTGGACATGCTCGCCGAGTCCAATTTCCGTATGAAAACCACCATTAGTCAAAGCAATTACCAAAATTACGTGAACAATGAGGTATGGGGTTTTGAATACCAATACGTGAGAAATATGCTCCACCTCAACAATGGGCCAGGCCTCCCTTTTAGTGAGATTGGCCATTTTGCGGGGATGTTTCAGACCGACTGGAGCTGGTCGCCACTTCTGGTGGACGTGGATAACGATGGCTACAGGGACTTATTGGTTAGCAATGGCTATCCTAGAGACGTTACTGACAAAGATTTCACCAATTTCAGGGCAGATATGGGTTCCATAGCCAGCACGAAAATGCTATTGGATTCCATTCCAATTGTAAAAATCCCCAATTATGGGTTTAAAAACAACGGGGATCTCACCTTCTCCGACCGTAGTCAGGAGTGGGGATTGGGAGTGCCCTCTTTTTCCAATGGGGCAGTAGTGGTGGATTTGGATGGAGATGGGGATTTGGACTATGTGGTCAATAATATCAACCAAGAGGCCTTTGTATTCGAAAACCAGTTGAATCCAGGAACTGCAGAAAATCGAAATTACTTAAGGATAAAACTCCAAGGAACTTCCCATAACCCACAAGGCTTGGGAGCCAAAGTGGCTGTGCGGACTGCCGATGGGCAATTGCACTACCACGAGCACCACGTTTCCAGGGGCTTTATGTCCACAGTGGAGGATGTCCTGCATTTTGGGCTGGGTGAAGTCTCTGAAGTGGAGGAGCTGCAAATCTTCTGGCAAGAAGGTAGATGGCAAAGCATTAAAAATCCAGGCATCAACCAAGTCCTGACCCTTGATGTCCAAGAGGCAGAAGTAAGAAGCTTAACCTCCCTACCATTTCCCTTTACACCTGAAAAGGTAACCCCTGCTTTAATAGAAATTTCCGAATCATTGAACCTGAATTACTTACATGTAGAAAGGGACAGGATCGATTTTAATCTTCAGCGTACCCTACCTCATAAGCTTTCCCAATTTGGCCCTGCCTTGGCTGCTGGAGATTTAAATGGAGATGGCCTTGAAGACCTGGTGGTTGGGGGAGCTGCCGGGTATGACAGGCAACTCTTTATCCAAGGGGCAGATGGCAGATTTAGCCAAGCCAAATTTCCCCTTCCGGAGGAAAAAATAACAGAGGATATGGGCATGCTGCTTTTTGACTTGGACAATGACGGGGACCTTGACCTCTATGTGGTGAGTGGCAGTAACGAGTATGCCAGTGGCCATGAGGTTTACCAAGATAGAATATATGAGAATGACGGTGAAGGTAACTTTACTCTTCTCCCCAATGCCTTACCCCAACACACTGGAAGCGGGACAGTGGTGAGAGGGGCTGATATGGATGGGGATGGCCTTTTGGATTTGTTTGTGGGAGGAAGATCTGACCAGGGTCAGTACCCCATGCCAGGGGAAAGCCGTTTGCTCAAGAACCAAGGGGGTAAATTGGAGGATGTCACGGACAAATGGGCTCCGGAACTCAGAAATATCGGTATGGTCAACGACGCCCTATGGACCGATGTGGACAATGACGGACTGCTGGACCTTATGCTGGTAGGGGAGTTTATGACCATTACCGTATTCAAGAATGAGGGGGACGGATTTCGCAAACTCGCAAACACGGGCTTGGAAGATATGACAGGATGGTGGACGAGTATCACTGCAGGAGATTTTGATGGGGATGGGGATATGGATTATGTGATTGGAAACTGGGGGCTGAATAATTTTTACAAGGTAACTGAGGAAAAACCCCTCTTGATGTATGCCAAGGATTTTGACAACAACCAAAGTGTGGATCCCATACTATTCGCACATTTTAAAAACCAAGAAGGGAAATACCAACCTTATCCCGTTCATTTTTGGCAGGACTTATACGGACAATCCACCCTATTCAGAAAGCGTTTTCAAAACTACAAGGCCTATGGCAGGGCAGGAGTGGAAGAAGTGCTAACTCCCGAGGAGAGGGCAGGGGCTTTGAAACTTACCGCAAACCAATTGGGGAGCGTGTATTTGGAAAACAAGGGGGACGGCACCTTCGATTGGAAACTACTACCCGAGCCCGCTCAATTCGCCCCCATTTACGGCATGGTCAGTTCCGATGTGGACGGTGACGGCCATTTGGATGTGATGTTGGTGGGAAATGACTATGGCAATGAGGTCTTTTCGGGAAGGCTGGATGCCCTTACCGGCTTATGGTTAAAAGGGGATGGATCCGGGGAGTTTGAGGCCATTGGAAGCTATCAAAGTGGTTTTGCCGTGCTTGGGGATGGAAAAGCCCTCGTGGAATTGGCCAGGGACAAGGAACCCCCACTTTTTATTGCCTCCCAAAACAGGGGTAAATTAAGGGTGTTTACCTCAGAAATTGCCAATCATACTGCTTATTATGATCCCAGGCCTACGGACAAAAAAGTCATCATCCACTTAAAAAGTGGAAGGGAGCTTCATAAGGAATTGTACCATGGATCCGGATTCCTTTCACAGTCCAGCCGACAAATAAACCTTCCAAAAGATACCGAGGCATTGACGATTATAGACTTCAAAGGAGAGGAACGAAAAATTAATCCTTAATTTTTTAAAGGGCATTAAAACTTTTTTTGGGTAAATTTCATCTTTAGGGCTAAGAGACCTTAGCCAGGAGGAAAGGGATGATAAGGTAAGGTCACTTTACCCTCTTTTTCTCAATGAGCTAGAGGATAACTTGCTAAATTATGGTAAAACTATCAAAAGCTTGGAACCCGAGGAGCTATTGTTCCTCACAGTTAACCTCACTGAGTGCTCAGGTTGTAATCTTCCGAATACTCTAGAAGTGTCCATCAAAGCGGGGGATTTGCAGGAATATAACCTGGGAAAAATAAGCAAGAAAACAGCGCAAGGCCGCATTAGGGTCATGGAGTTGAGGGAGTGAGGTTGATCCAATTTTCTTGACATAACCCTCCCCAAAACAAGGGAGTTGCGCTTGTGGTCGTTTTGGGAACCCATGAATGGGCTCAAATTTATCAAAAACCACATTTTAAGTGTGCTTTTCAGTAGCCCGGGGTTTTAACCCCGTGGTTAGGAACGAAACGCCGAACCCAGTTTTGGCCGCAAGAATTGCCCTTTGTGCCAACACCTTTCCGCCAAAACCTATCAACGGTTGCCCTGCAATTTCTATCGTATAAGTCAGGTTTGGGTTGCATCAAAAAACCACCGGAGAATGAATCCATTTTCTACCGGAAACAAATCACACAGTCTCTAAGTCACTTAGTCTCCCAGTCACTAAGCATCCTCTTTTTTTCGAAAATAATGGAATGCGGGGTTCATTTTCTTACATAAACACATCACCCCCTCTCTAAGTCTCCTAGTCTCAATTTTCCGGCAAGCTCTCCAATACCCTTTTTACCAACTCCCCCTTACTTTCATTTTTGATCCACCGGGTTACGATCACCAGGTCGTTTTCCTGGTCCACGTAAACCATGTTTACTCCCGCCCCCAAGTGGAAAAAGGCAGACTCGGGAGCTGCCGGGATTTCTTGGCGATCAGTATTGAGCATAAAGTTCATAAACCCATAGGTAGGCTGCACTGGGGTGGGTGTCCTGGATTTGTGGATCCAATCCTCAGAAATGATTTGTTTGTCCATCCACCTGCCATTCTTCAAAGTCAAATAGCCAAAACGGGCCTGATCATAGGCATTGAGCATCATTCCACCACCCCAATGGGTACCCCCGCTTACGGCCTGCATAATTTGCCCGTCAATGACTACAAATGAATTTTCATACCCCGTCCACCGCCAAGTGGGACTGGCACCTATTGGATCCATCACCAGCTCCTTCAACACCACGGGAAGGGGCTTTCTCCATAGGTTCATGCAGGCCAAAGCCAATACATTTACCCTTGTATCATTGTATTTATAGCTGCTTCCCGGCTCATTCCTCTCTCTGTCCAGCCAATTTTTGCTGTCATTGTCGGGGCGGTCGGCCCAATCCGGTTTTCCCCATAAGGTACCCTCCCAGTCGGAAGTCTGCCGCAAAAGGTGATCCCATGTTATTTTTCTGTTGTGTTCCGTGTCAAAAAGCTCAAAACTGTCCTCCTCTTCCAGGTGATCCGCTTTGTTTACGGATAATTTATGAGGCTGGTAGGGAATAATGGGGGCCATATAGGGATAAACCAAATCATGCTCACTTTCGATTAAGCCTTTGTCAAGAGCAAGCCCCACTGTGGTGGACAGTAAACTCTTGGCCACGCTAAAGGTATGGTCCACACGTTCGGGCTCTCCCCATGTAGCTACAATGTACCCTTGGTAAATGACCAGACCTGTAGCGGGTCCTCTGTTTTTAAGAGGGCCGATGGGATAGCCAAAGGGTTCTCTTCCAAAGGCACTCAGGTAATGTGCTTTTTTTAGGTTTTTATCTGCCTCGCTTACCTCCTGAATGGCAAAATTCACCGCTTCGGACAATTTTACCTTATTCAACCCCAGGGATTCAGGGTCACGCTCCTCCCAATGTCCTTTTTGGGGAAAATATTCTTGCCCCAAAGTAGGGAAGCTTAGTAACAGTGTCAGTAGAAAACAGCCGATCTTAATCATGGTTAGGGTGGTTAAGGTTTTCTGCAAATTAGAAAATCATTTTGTATCCCAGTCCAAAGATTTTATTTTTTACCTTACCGAATGGGTAAAACGCCGTCTTTATTTCACCTTTTTCCTGAACCTGGGATTAAGCTTGACCTTTTGCTTTTCCGCATTTTTCCGCATCTTCATATTGACTATTTCTGTGCCCAAGGAAAAGAATACCGCGAAGTAGATATAGCCTTTGGGAATCTCCACATGGAAGCCTTCCACCATCAGCATAAACCCTATAAGTAAAAGAAAGGACAGGGCCAGGATCTGCAATGTTGGCTGCCCATTGATAAAACGGCTGATGCTGCCGGAAAATACCATCATGACTACCATGGCCACTACCACTGCAATGATCATAAGGGATACTTCGTTGACCAATCCCACCGCGGTCAATATGCTGTCAAAGGAGAAAATGATATCCAGCAGAATAATCTGTAGGATCACTCTTGTAGGGCTTGTGGCCGAGTTAGACTTTACTTCCTGGGGTTTTCCCTCCATTTTGTGGTGGATTTCCATGGTGGATTTAAAAAGTAAAAACAAGCCCCCTACGATCAGAATCAGATCTCTAAGGCTAAGTGAAAAACCAAAAATTTCAAGAAGGGGCTGGGTAAATTGGACAACCCAAGAAATCCCCAGAAGCAACAAAATACGAAATAGCAGAGCGAATCCCAATCCCAGGTTTCTTGCCTTCGCCTGCTGTGAATGCGGCAGTTTATTGGAAATGATGGAAATAAAGATGATGTTGTCCACACCCAGGACAATTTCCAAAAAGGTAAGGGTGAGTAAAGCAATCCAGGTCTCTGTTTGAAGAAATAGTTCCATGGGGATCCTCGCTGTTGTTCTTAAGTGAATAATGGAAAATCTAAAGAAACCATCTTCAGCTTGAAGACGGTTTCTCTAATTGTGTGGAGTTCATTAAAATTCCCTTCGTTTATTTTGTTCGGTAAAGGCCTTCTATGAATTCCACCTGAGTGCATGCTTATGCCTTTGACAATGAAAGGGCTTTTAAGGGATTTGCTGCCCCTATGGCTTCCTCGATGGACTTTTTCCATTGCTTAGCCAGCATTGCTTCCCCCGAAAGGTCTGAGAATTTGTTGCCATCATAGAATTCCAAGCGGTGCAATTCTTGTCCTTCTATTCCAAGTAACAGAAGGTAAACACTATCTAGTACTTTGGTTTTTTCCCCCTTGTTGATGTGTGCATGGTGGAAGTGTTCTTCTAAAAGAATCTGTGCCACCTCTTCCAAATCCAAAAGAGATGGAGGGATCGTCGACATATCAGAAGTGTATACTAGTTTGGCATTTATACTGTCCAGTCCAATAAAGTACCTTTTCCTCCAATTTTCCATTCTGTTCAAATTTAACCCATGGCTGTGGGCAAATTTTTCTATTTCTGCCAAGGCTCGGGACATTTGAAGGTTGCTTTGTCGAATGTGAAGATAAATTGGGGCAATAAAGGCCATAATCAGTACGATAGACACGCCTAAAGATATGAAATCTATATTCATTGTTTTATTAAAGGTTTTCCTCAATTCCGGAAAGGGAAAAGCAGGAGGTAGATAATTTAAAAATAAGGATCGGGCAAGACTTTAGCCCGTAAATGCATAGCAGCCTTTTACCAAAAAAAATGGGTTGGAAAAATTAAGTCCCTTATTCCAAGTTCCGGGATGATCTTTATGGACATGCTCAACGCATGCCTTATCCCAAGGGTAAAAGTTTCCTCTAGATAAAAATATGCGTAGGAAAGATAACCTGTGGGAAGCCATTTTGACAATAGGATTCCTGAAGTCGAGAATTTTGGGGAATAGCAAAGAAAGTGATTGTCTGAAATGACATTTTCCGCATAAAAACCGGCTTTTTCCTCTGCTTGATAGGTGTGCAGATAGGAGAAGGAAATAGAAATAAAACCCGCTCCGGTCAGCCCAAACCAACAGGCAAGGAAAATAGGGAGAAAACGCTTTTGATACGAATACATTGCCGGACACCGATATCAATTCAAGTGCCAATAAATTACAAATAGCAAAACTCCCTGCCAAAAAACCTGTATTTATTCAGCTACTTTTGACACCTTCTAAAGGTAAGATCAAAAAGGACCCTAGGAGAGCTACCTATACCTCTTATTTCGTGTGGGCTGCTTCTTTTTCTCCCTAGATGGGCTCTCCTCGGATTTTTGGGCCTCAAAAGGGTAGGGGTGTTCGTGAACTACCTCTATGCGAAGGCCAATCAATTTTTCAATGTCCTTGAGTAGCTTATGTTGCTCACCATCGCAGAAGGAAATTGCTTTTCCGGATAGTCCTGCTCTACCTGTTCTTCCTATTCTGTGTACGTAGGTTTCAGGGATTTCAGGAAGATCGAAGTTGATTACCATTTCTAACTCATCGATGTCAATCCCCCTGGCGGCAATATCGGTTGCCACCAATACTTTGATTTTTCCGTCTTTAAAATCCTTTAGTGCATTTTGACGAGCGTTTTGGCTTTTGTTTCCGTGGATGGCCTTTGCCTTATGGCCTTTTTTGTCCAAAATTCTTACCACCCGATCTGCGCCGTGTTTGGTGCGGCTAAAAACCAGTGCTTGCCCTATGTCCTCTTCATCCAACAAATGGTCCAGTAGTTTCACCTTGTCCGATTTGTTGGTATAATAAAGGTATTGGCTTATTTTTTCCACAGTGGAAGAAGGTGGTGTTACCGCTACAATAGAGGGTTGATGCAGCAGTGTTTTGGCCAACTGTTGTATTTCTGGAGGCATGGTGGCCGAAAAGAGCAGTGTCTGCTTTTTTGTTGGCAATTTTCCAATGATTTTTTTCACATCGTGAATAAAACCCATATCCAGCATACGGTCGGCCTCGTCCAACACAAAAATCTCAATATGGTCTAATTTCACAAAGCCTTGTTGCATAAGATCCAGAAGCCTTCCCGGTGTCGCCACCAAGATATCCATTCCACTTTTTAGGGCCTTGGTTTGGTTGAGTTGTGAGACTCCTCCAAAAATCACCGTATGCTTTATGGAAAGGTAATTACCATAGGCAGATAAGCTTTCTCCGATTTGAATGGCCAATTCCCGGGTAGGCGTGAGGATCAAGGTTCTGATACCTCTTTTCTTTGGTTGTACCTGATCCAGCAATTGAAGGATTGGAAGAGAAAAAGCCGCTGTTTTACCCGTTCCTGTTTGGGCACAAGCCAAGAGATCCTTCTGTTTCAAGACCACTGGGATGGCTTCTACCTGAATGGGAGTTGGGGTTTCGTACCCCTCTTCCTTTAGGGCCTTAAGTAATGGAGAGATAAGTGGGAGTTGTTCAAAGGACATATTACAAAGCGGGTGTGAAAAACAAAGATATTCTCTTAGAAGGAAGCTAGGGGATCCCTCAAAGTTTTTTGAAAGGCCAAAGGTAGCCTTTTTTGATCAGGAATACTGGGGAAAGGCTTATTTATATTATCATTGCAGGAATATTGGGAAAGTAACTTTACCTTTTTTATGGATTTGCCAACCTTGATTTTGATTGCTTTGGGTATTTGTGCAGACTCCTTTGTGGTCTCTTTGACACTTGGGTTGGCAGTGCCACGGATGTCCAGGTGGAAAATACTCCGAATATCAGGGGTAATGGCCATTTTCCAAGGTGGTATGCCGGTGATAGGTTGGCAAATGGGCCTGCAGGCAAAGCTTTGGGTGAGGGGCTACGACCATTGGGTGGCTTTGGTGCTATTGAGTATAATTGGAGCAAAAATGATCCTAGATGGATTCAGGAAAGATAGTAAAAAGCCCGAAATCCGCCCCACAAACTCTTGGCTGGTATTCGCCCTTGCCTTTGCTACCAGTATTGATGGGTTGATTGTGGGAGTGAGCCTTGCATTTTGGCCAGTAAATATATGGTCTATGGCTGCCTTGATTTTTGCCTTCACCCTTGTTGTTGTTTATTTGGGGCTTTATTTTGGAAAGAAGATGGGCAAGGTTTTCGGCAAAAGACTTGAAATTGCCGCCGGAGTCGGTTTAATTATAATTGGGCTAAAACTTTTCTATCTTGGTATTTAATGGTTAATTGTATAATGGAATAATTGTTAATGACTTAAGGGGATAATAGGGTTGGGGGATATAAGGCATTACCCGCAATTAACAACTAAATAATTATCCATTTTGCAGAAACTCTTCCCATTCCCTGAAAGCTTCTTCTTTCATCACCCTTGGAAATTTCACCTGGCCCCCTTTTTTCTTTTGTTTTTCATTGTAGGCGTAGAACTTTTCGGAATCCACGATTTTAAGTTCCACCCTTTTTAGGGATTTGCTTCTGGCCACTTTGTAGTTTTTGTTGTGTTCTTGTAGGTATTGGTCTAGGAATTTCCCCACCTTCTTGTCGGGTGCTTCCCCATCTCCCTTTCCAAGGTACCATCTATGGATATATTCCCCATCTTCCTGAACGGCGGCTACGGTAAATTCCGGTACCGTCAGGTTGAATTCTTCCTGTAGGGCAGAGATACCATTATCCATTTGGTGCACACTTAACTGGCTTCCTACCACATTCAGGAAAAACTTGGTCCTACCTGTGATTTTGATCTCCGCCCTTTTAACATCCGTAAAGGCAACTGTATCTCCTATCATGTATCTCCAGGCACCAGAAACAGTGCTTATTACCAATATGTAATCCACTCCTTCCTCTACTTGGTCCACCGTAAGTGCTTTGGCATCTGGGTGAACCCCGCCTTCTTCAGTCATGTTTTCTGGTTTGAAGGGCACAAACTCAAAGAATATCCCATTGTCCAACACCAATTGCATGGCATCGGTATCCGGTCTGCTTTGGAAGGCCAAGAAACCCTCGGAGGCCAAATAGGTATCTATGTAAATGAGTGGGTGGGCCAGGTTTTTCTCGAAGCTTTTGCGATGGGGCTCAAAGGCCACTCCTCCGGGTGTATAAACCTTGAGGTTAGGCCAAATATCGTGAATATTGTTTACGCCATTATAGGAGATCACTTTTTTCATCATAAGCTCGATCCAGGAAGGGATACCCGAGATACTGCCAATGTCCCAATTTTTGGCCTCTTTGGCGATCTTAAATACCCGTTCGTCCCAGTCCGGAATGGAAGATATTTCCGGCCCCGGCTTGTAAAAGGTTTCGAACCAAAAAGGGATTTGGCTGGCACTGATCCCGCTGATTTCTCCCTCCAGGAAACCGTCCTTATCTTCCAACCCAGTTGAGCTGCCCAACATCATAATTTCCTTTTCGAAAAAATCCTCAGGGAGATCGTATTTTGACAATGTGGTGATTTGTTGCACCCCCGTTTTACGGATGGAGTCGAGCATTTCATCTGTCACCGGGATGTACTTACTTGCGCTGGTGGTGCCACTGCTTACTGCAAAGTAGGTATTGATCCCTGGCCATGTGATGTCCTTGTAGCCTTTCCTAATCTGGCACCACCAATTCCTGTAGATTTCATCATAATCATGATAAGGTACCTTTTCCTGGAATTGTTTAATGAAATTGTCACTTTCCAATTGAAGCTCAAAACCATGGTATTTGCCAAAAGCGGTGTTTTTGGCTTTTTCCAAAAGCTCCTTCAATACTTCCGTTTGCTTTTTGATTGGGGCATCTTCATTGTTGAACTTTTCGCCAAGTTCAATCGCTTTTTTAATTATTTTTCCTATTACAGCCATGTCAGGATTGGTTCTTGGAATAAAAATTTAAAAAGAACCTTTACAATTATCAGACCAACAATAAAGTCTAGATATAAAGAAACCATAATTTTTTTGATGCCATAACTTTGGGTTTATTTCAATATTTGTGACAGGCACTAGGTATCGTTTCTCTTGCTGATGGCATCAAAGAAGCTGGTGATCAAATCCTTTTTTTGTTGGCTTACAGGAAGTTTGTGCCCACTCTGCATCAGGACAAAGCCCCCGTCTTTGCGTTGGTATTTTTTTAAATACTTGGAGTTTACAAGGTAGGATTGGTGTATCCTCAGGAAGCCAAAACTCTGAAGGGTTTTTTCAGCTTCCTTGAGAGTTTTGCTGATCAGGAGTTTTTGCTTGTTTTTAAAATAGAAATAGGTATAGTTGTTTTCACTTTTGCAAAATATTATTTCATTTACAGCAATGAACTCATAGCCATCCAAAACGGGAACTGCAATCTTGCTTCTCAACATGCCTTCTTTTTTTAAGTACTTTAAGAGGCTGTCTATCTCCGGGTTTTCTTTTTTTTGTTTCTCCTTTCCGAATTTCTTCTCCCAACTTTCCAAAATCTCCTCCAACTCTGAAACATCCACAGGTTTGAGCAAATAGTTGAAGGCCTGATATCGGAAGGCCTGCATGGCGTATCGGCTGTATGCAGTAGTGAAGATTACGTCGAAGGGCAGAGGTTGAAGTTGTTCCAGTAGTTCGAAACCGTTGAGGCCCGGCATTTCAACGTCCAGAAACAGAAGATCGATTTCCTTTTCCAGTATCCCGTCCAAGGCGGCCTCCGGTTTGGTGGTTTTATATACGATTTCAATTTTCCGGCCTAAACTAAGCAAATCCAAAGCGAGACTCTCCACGCAATGTGCCTCATCATCTACAATAGCAACTTTCATGTCAACACTAAATCTTCCTCTGGTTGTTGGCGCACGTTTTTCCCTAGCTGGATGACAACCTGTGTGCCTAGGGCTATGCCTGCCTTGTCTTTTAAATCTACGAAGCCAAAACTAATCTTTTTAATTTTATCCTTGTTAAAAAGTGCTATTCTTTCTCGGGTGATTTTCGTTCCCATGCTTTTGTGTAGTGTATTTCCACCTATATTTGAACGCCCAACACCATTATCGGTCAGTACAATGCGGATATCTTCCCCTTCCTTAGCTACGGACAATTGAAGTTTTTTTTCTGCCCTTGCACTGGGAAGAAGTCCATGCCATATTGCATTTTCAACAAAAGGCTGTAGGAGCATAGGTGGGACCTCTATTCCTTCGAGGTCATCCTCTGTAATGCCTTCCATGGAGAGCTCAAAAAGAAGCTCCTGATCGAATCTGTTCCTCTCCAACCTTACATATCTGTCTATCAAATCCAGTTCACCTTTTAGGGAAATGGTGGTTTTCTTTCCAGATTCCAGGATTTCCCGAACAAACCTGCTGAAAGTGGTTAAATACCGTATAGCCTCTTTGTAGGTGCCCGTTTGAATCAGATACTTCACCGAATTCAGACAATTAAAAAGAAAATGGGGGTTCATTTGCATTCTGGAGGCTAAAATTTGGGCCTGAAGTAAGTTGTTTTCATATACCGTTTTCAGCCTTTTTTGCTCTTGCTCCTGAAGCAAAATCATCGTGTTCTTTTTGATATTCAGGTTTTTGATAAACTGGATCACCAAAAGCGCAGCACCCACCACGCTGATAATTAGAAAAACAAGGATAGCTCTTTGCCTTCTTAACTTTTCCTTTTCGGTGTTCAAAGCAGCTTCCTGTAGCACCTGATCCTTTTTTAGCAATGCTATCTCTGATTCTTTTTTCTGAAAATCATACTCCATTTTCATGGCCGAAATTTCAGTTTCTTGCCGGCTCATATTGATACTGTCCCTGAATGTTTGGGCAGTTTTGTATCGGGTTAGAGCCATTTCATAATCTGCTTCCATTTCCGCTATTTCCGCCAAAACCATGGAATTGTCCACAATAAGTTGTTTGTTTTCAAGCCCCTCTGCCATGGACAAGGCTCTTAGGAACAAGGATTTGGCTTCTTGGATATTATTTTGAAGCCTGGCTATTTCCCCTAGGTTATTTAACATCTGGCACTCTTTTGTTTGGTTGTCCAGTGCCCTGAATAAAAGGAGCGCATCTTCGTAATACCGCTTGGCAAGGGCAAGGTCTTTTCCTTCTGCTAATTGGTTGTGACCGAAATATTCATAGGTCATCGCAATGCCGAAGTCATCCTCCCGGCCCTGGTTAATTTTCAACAATGTGTCCAGGTAGTTCCTAGCTGAATCATATTCCGAAATTTGGGTGAAATAGTCCGCAATAGATAAATAATTGATGGCCATACCCAAGGTGTTCTCTCTTTTTTCCTCCGCGGAAAGGGCAATAGTAAAAAATTGCTTGGCCTCCTCCTCTCTGCCTTTTAGTTGGCTAAGGGCATTTCCTAGTCCGTTGCTGGCAATGGCAATGTTTCTCAAATCCTCTTCCTGCTCTGCGATCCTTAAGGCCTTGAGATAATAGTGAGCGGCCTGGTCCAATGCCTGATGGTATCGGGAAGCCACCCCGGCATTGTTGGCAAACCTCATGGGGTAATACGGATCCACATCCTTATTTTCCACAAGTTCAAATGCCCTGATATGCAGGGGCACCGCCTTAGCAAATAATTCATGAAAACGGTACAATAGTCCCAAATTATCCATGGCCTTTGCCATTAGGAGGGTATCCCCTAAGTCCTCTGCTTTTTCTACCGCAAACTGCGCATACCCATACTCCTTTTCCTCGTCATGTTCTGTGGAATGGATTTCCCTGGAAAGCATAATCGCAGCATCAATCTGTTGACTATGGTTGGTGGAAGTATCTAAAAGAAAAATCAAACTGTCTATTTTTGCAGATTGCGATTGACTTTGAAGTGGGATTGCAAAACCAAGAATTAACACAAAAATTACCCTACCCATTTATAGATTAAGTTTACAACCATTAAAATTAAGAAATTAATCCAAAATAGACCAATATGTGGAAGCTCTTCACTTAGGTTTAGGATAGGTGGTTGGATTAAAACCTGGAGCTGAAAAATTATTTTTATGTTTGTTTTCCTTTCTTTTCGTAAAGGAATGGGAGGTCAATTATCTGCTTTTCGATCATGAGTAAACTGCAGGTTTGATGTAGTTTTCGTAGGTACCATCAGCCATAAAGCTAATCTACACCATCCT
Organism: Pleomorphovibrio marinus; assembly: GCF_003347495.1. Lineage (GTDB taxonomy): Bacteria > Bacteroidota > Bacteroidia > Cytophagales > Cyclobacteriaceae > Pleomorphovibrio > Pleomorphovibrio marinus. Next base: position 11,070 of record NZ_QCXY01000003.1, on the reverse strand, counting down.
TGAAATCTTGGGTAAAATGATGTTTTTGCAAATGATTATTTTTTTAGGCCAATCGGATGATTATAATAATAAAATTGTAAATCCCAAAATTATTATAAAGAGAAAGTGCCTTTTAAAAACAAAAAATAACGCCTGTCAAATTGCCCTTTTTTTTAAAAAATCTTTTTTGAAATTCAACCAAAAGTAATAATATTACAAGTAATTTATATACTGGCAATGATTATTCTATCCATTGGACCTATTGCAATGAACCTGATTGGCAATCTGGTTTTTTGTTTGTTTCTTTAATCAAACCTATTGTTTACCCATTTATTTCAACAGTATATTATTTAATCCGCTTAACGGAAACAGCAGTTAATTTCCCCTACAGTTTGTGGATTGACTCTCCACCTATTCTATTAAGTCGACCATTTTTCTGTTTTGGGATTGCTGCTGCTGTTCTTACTAATTTATTCAACTAAACCCAATTTCAAATGAAAAACAAATTACTGATTTCCTTCATGAGGAAAGCAAGGCCATGGTGCATGACCATTGGCATGCTTTTGCTTCTGGGCTTTCCAACATCGTCGTTGTATGCCCATGCGTCCATTACGGTCGAAGAACTTTTGCTGGATAGAGATGTTCGGGGTAAAGTCACGGACCAAAATGGAGAACCCATGCCCGGGGTGAGTGTATTGGTGCAAGGATCCACTACCGGAACGGTCACCGACTTGGATGGAAACTATACCATCACGGTTCCGGATGCTACCACCTTGGTGTTTTCTTTTATCGGTTTTGAAAGTCAAACGGTTCCCATAACTGACCAAGCCGAAGTTAACATTACCATGAGCGAGGATGCCACTGCCCTGGATGAGGTGGTAGTGGTAGGTTACGGAACAGTGAGAAAATCGGATCTTACCGGATCTGTTGGATCTGTGAAAGGGGACAAGTTGATAGACCGGTCTCAACCCAATGCGGTGAAAGCTCTGCAAGGGAGGATAGCAGGGGTGGAGGTATTGAACAACCAAAACTCCCCTGGTGCCAGTGCAAGGATCCGTATTAGGGGAATCAACTCCATCAATTCCGGGGTGAACCCCCTTTTTGTGATTGATGGTATCATTGGAGCGGATCTTAACATGATCAACCCCGCGGATATAGAATCAGTAGAGGTGCTCAAGGATGCATCTTCCGCTGCCATATATGGTGCCAGGGGCGCCAACGGGGTGATAATGGTCACTACCAAGCGGGGGCAAAAGAATCAAAACTTGATCCAATATGATAATTTTGTGTCTGTTTCCCATAGGGCTACTAGTGTACCTGTGCTTAATTCCTCGGAATTTATGGAGATTTACAACCGAGCCTTCGACAATGCCCAGAAATACGACCCTTCTGGATATGCGCAAGGCAGGTTTCAGAGGGCCAACCCCATGGATTTTCCCGATCTATTTGATGCAAACGGGAACCCAAGGTATGATACCAACTGGGAAGACGAGATTTACAATGCCGCCTGGGCGCAAAACCACAATTTGTCCTTTAGAGGGGGAAGTCAAACCACTTCCTACAACGTGTCCTTGGGGTACACCAATGAGGATGGTATCATGATGAATTCCGGGTTTGAGCGCTTCACCGGCAAAATAGCGTTGGATTCCGAAATTAAGCCTTGGCTCACCGTGGGAGGTAGTATTTTGGGCACCCGGAGTTCCAGGCGAATTGTGGACGATGCCAATGGGGCATTGAACGTGGCCCGGATGACTGCGGAGGCCTTGCCCCTTATCCCGATCAGGTACCCTGACGGAAGATGGGGGTCGAATGCTGACTGGCCAGGCACCGAAGGTGGGGAAAACCCAGTTAAAATCGCCAATAACAGGTACACAGATGTAAACTTGAACCAGTTGTATGGGGATTTGTATATGAACTTTAAGATTACCAATGAGCTGGAGTTTAAAGCTACTTTCAGTACTATCTTCGATAGTCAAAAGAACAACTTCTACTCCTCTAGGGACTTGAGGTTACTTTCTGCCGACCAGGGAGGCATAGCCACAGTCTCCACCAATCAACGGTTATATTGGCAAACGGAAAATTTTCTTACTTGGACCAAGGCCATAGGGGACCGGCACAGGATCAATGCCATGGCAGGGTTTAGCTTTTTGGAGGACAGTTTTGAGAACCTCAGTGTAAGGAGTGAGGGTTTTATTGATGACTTTTTCCAATGGAGAAATATTCGGGCGGGAAACATCATTCCCATATCCGGGATCAACGGAAATGTGGGTGCATACGCGTTGAATTCCTACTTCACCAGGTGGAATTATAGCTTGGACGACAAGTATCTTTTCACGGTGACAGGCAGGTATGACGGATCCTCCAGGTTTGGAACCAATACAAAATATGCGTTTTTCCCCTCTGTGGGCGTGGCATGGAGAGCCAGCGAAGAGGGCTTTATGCAGGGAGTGGATGCTGTCAGTAATTTGAAGCTGAGGGCCAGTGCTGGCTCCACCGGTAACCAGGAAATAGGTAATTTTAACTCCCTACAGTTTTTAGGGACCTTTAACGTGCTCAAGGCGGCAGGAAATGAGATTGGTATCTCCCAAACCAGTTTCGGAAACCCCGATTTGCAGTGGGAATCTACCGATCAACTGGATTTTGGGATTGAGTTTGGACTCTTTAACAGTCGTTTAATGGTGGAGACCGATTTATATTATAAGCGCACCAAAAACCTGCTGTTGAATGCCCCACTACCTTGGTCCACCGGCTTTGGTTCCGTAACCCAAAATATTGGTTCTGTGGAAAACAAGGGTATAGAGGTGACTTTGAGCTCCGTAAACGTAGAGAAGGGCAACTTTATGTGGACCACTGATTTGAACTGGTCCACCAACCGAAACACCATTCTTGAGTTGGGAGCAAATGATGCGGACATTTTTCCTGGTCCATGGTTTCTTGGCCAGACCAATATTCTTAGAGTGGGAGAACCCATTGGTTCTATATGGGGCAGGGTGCGACTAGGCACCTGGAACCAGGATCAGGCTGATGAAGCTGCACAATTTGGGCTACTTCCCGGGGATATTAGGTGGCAAGATTTGGACAACAACGGAGTGATCAATGCTCAGGATTCCAAAATTATAGGCAGGATGTATCCAAAATGGGTGGGTAACATCACTAATACATTCCAGTACAAGAACTTTGACTTGTCCTTTGAGTTCAGGGTGGTGTACGGGCAGGATGTCATTAATGCCACAAAGCACTCTGTGGAAGACCGACAAACCCTTGCCAATAGTTATGCCACTGTATTGGATGCCTGGAGGCCTGACAACCAGGATGCCATGGTGGCAGAAGTGAGGGCGTGGGGAACTCCCTACCTTACCAATATGGATACCCATTGGGTGGAAGATGGTTCCTTTGTGAGGCTGCAAAATCTTATGTTTGGCTACACCTTTCCCCCAGAATTGCTCAGCAGGTTTAAGATTAATACGGCAAGGGTGTTTTTAAGCGGGCAAAACCTGTTGCTCTTCACTCCTTATACAGGGTATGATCCTGAGGTGAACACCTTTGAAGGTGCCGGGCAGTTGCCCCAGGGATTGGATTTCTTCCCTTTTGCCAGACCCAGAACTTTCAGTGCGGGCCTTAATATTTCATTCTAACTTCAAATCTAGAAATTAACCATGCAAAGGATATTCTATTATTTCGGATTAATATTGCTCGGCTTTGGGGTAATGTCCTGTGACGGCTTCCTTGAAGAAAACCCGGGCACGCTGACCACCCAGGCAGATCTGTCTAGTCCAGAAGCAGCCCGGGCATTTGTGACCGGCATTTATGCCAACGTCAATGTTGTGGTGCAAGGCTCAGGAGGATGGGGAGGAAATACCCTTTCTCTTCTTGAATTCATGTCAGGTAAGGCCGATGGGGTGCCCCAAACGGAAGGGTTTAGGTTCAACCAGCTTACCTACGACAGTCAGTCATTCTTTATAGATACTTACTGGACGGGACTTTACCAAGGGGTACTTAGGTGCAATGTAGCCTTGGAGCAAGTCCCACAATTTACTATATTATCAGAGGCCGAAATCACTAATTACTTGGCGGAGATAAGGACGATGCGGGCGTTTTACTATTTCTACCTGGTACGTATGTATGGGGATGTCCCTAAAATCAGTGAACCGGTAAGGCAGTTGGCAGATGTGAATATGTCTCGCTCACCATTGAAGGAGATATATGATGAGATCATCATTCCGGACTTATTGGCAGCGGAATCCTCAACCCTGCCATGGAGAAGGCCCAATGGGGAGGTTTCCATGGGCTTTGTAAAATCCCTCCTTGCCGATGTGTACCTGACCTATGCGGGATATCCAGTAAATGAGGGTCAATCTGCCTATGTAGAATCAGCGAGACGTTCGCTAGATGTCCTCAATGTGAGAGGGGCTCAATTTGAATTGTTTCCCGAATACACTGATATGATTGATCCTGGAAACAAAAACTCCGGGGAGTTTATCTTTCAGGTGCAGTTTGACAAAATCAATCGCACCAACCCCCTGACGCCAGTGGCCTTGCCCACTTTTGCAGGGATTTCGGCCTACTCCAATGAATTCGGCGGTCTTGTGCCTAGGGTGGAGTTTGTGAACAGCTTTCATCCAGACGACAAGCGTTTGAGGGAGAAACAATTTTTTATCACCGAATACAATGGGCAGCAGCTCGGGGGAAGGTATATCTATAAGTGGTGGGACCAAGTGGCCATTGATCAGGACGCTCGCTCAGAATTGAACTTCACCATCTACAGACTGCCCGATGTGATGCTAATGTATGCAGAGGCTTCAAATAGGGCAGAGGGAGGAGCCAATTCACTGGCTCTTCAGAGTGTCAATGATATAAGAGCGCGTGCGGAAATGCCTCCGGTTTCCGGGCTAGGAGTGGACGAGTTTGAGCAAGAGGTTTGGAATCAACGTTACTTCGAGCTTTGCTTTGAAGGGAAAATTTGGTTTGATATGCTTCGAACTCGCAAGGTAAGAAATGACTTCACGCTGGAATACGATGACTTCATTGGACATACCAATGTGTTCAATGCAACCTTCCAGGAGAGAAACCTTAAGTTCCCTATTCCTCTCAGGGAAATAGATGTAAATTCAGAACTGGTGCAAAACCCTGGTTTTTAAGGAGCAATTGACTCAAAATTAGTACATTCTATAAATCCTCACCACGGCTGCCGTGGTGAGGATTCTTTTTGAAAAAAAAATTTTAAGGTTTTATTTTGAATATATTTATTTTGTCCTATATTTCAGGCAGCAAAATTATTGTGGGTAATAGGGGTAAATGCCATTATTATATTTTTATGAAATCGCTTTCATGCTAACCGTTTTAAGGTGTGAATTTTTAAGGCACAAAACGATTATTACACACTTTATAAGCTTTCATTCAAAATCGCCTTATTAATTACAAGTTGCCTATGGTTAAACCCAAAATGTAAAACAAACCGGTATACCCGGTTCCAAGGTGTGGAGCACCTTAATCAAAAATTCATTCAATTAATCTATTAGAACCCTGTATGAAAACATCTTTACGTTGCCATGGCATCGCGAGGAAAATCTCGTGGTACCTTATGGCCAGCATGTACTTCCTCTGCCTGGAGGTATCTGCCTTGCAAAAGGTTGGTCTGGACGACCAGCTGGAAAATTTGCACACAAAACATCAGCTCAGTGCATATAAAACAGTCACTGAACGCCTTCCCCCTCAAAGATTTGATATTACTATTTCAGGAATGGTCAGTGACCAAAACGGTGAACCCATACCAGGTGCCACTGTTTCGGTGCCAGGCACCACCATTGGAACAGCAACGGATATGGATGGCAAATATTCCATCACTGTTCCTGAGGGGGTGAATCTGGTTTTTTCCTTTATCGGTTTTGAAAGTCAGACAATCACGACGGGAAGTCAAAGTACTGTTAACATTATTCTGATTGAAAGCACTGCGGCCTTAGACGAGGTAGTGGTAGTGGGTTACGGAACACAGCAGAAAGTCAACTTGACTGGGGCCGTTGGGGTGGCTACCTCCGAGCGTCTTCAGAACAGGCCAATCGCCAATGTGGCGGAAGGTCTTCAAGGCGTGATCCCCAACCTGAATATTGCCCCCAGAAACGGCGATCCTTCCCAAAGTCCTGCCTTCAATGTAAGGGGCTTCCAATCCATCAATGGTGGTTCTCCACTAGTGCTAGTGGACAATGTGCCCATGGACCTAAACAGGATCAACCCCAATGATATTGAAAGTGTTTCGGTGTTGAAGGATGCTGCTGCGGCGGCAGTATATGGTGCCAGGGCAGCATTTGGGGTGATTTTGGTGACCACCAAAAGTGGTAAAGCTGGCAAGGTTTCGGTTTCTTTGAACAGCCAGTTTTCCTTGGCCAAGCCCATTTTTAACATGGACCCGGTCAATGATCCCCATGAATTTGTGAAAGCCAGGAACATTGCCAATATCCGAACAAACGGTGTACCCACTTTTGATGATGACATGGTGGAAGGGACAAGGAGATGGTCTGAAAACCCCACCAAGGAAAATGCCTGGGGAGTGGTGGATGGGGTGTTGAGGTTTTACGGCTTCAACAATTACCAAAACGACATCATGACCACCTTTGCACCTACCCAGCAACATGACGTCACTATTTCAGGAGGATCTGAAAATGCAAATTACTTCGTTTCATTCGGCCATTTGAACAAGGATGGGTATCTCAATTCAGATCGAAACGAAAATTTCAAGCGGTATAACGTGCTGATGAAAGGGGAGTTTAAGGTAACCAAATGGTTGACCTTGGAGGAAAAATTGGTAATAAATACCCAGCGAAGTGATAAGCCCTATTTCTACAATTGGGACGTGAATATCAATACCATGGCCAGGGTAAACCCCATCCAGCCCATTCAGTTTCCTGATTTGCCGTATTATATTCAGCCGGGCGACCGTGACGTGTATGAAAGGTTTATTGGCATGTACTTCGGGGGTACCAATTTCTGGCCCTACCTAAAGGATGGAGGGAGGTCCACTTGGACGGCAAACGACATTTGGATGACCCAGGGCGCAATTCTTACTCCTGCAAAGGGATTAAAAATCCAAGGGAACTTCTCGTACAATTTTGTGAACAGGGTTGCACAGGACGTGGCCAGTAAGGTGGAAATCGTAAGCACCAACCTTAGGAATCCAGCTGATATGATCAGTAATGGTTTTAGCGGAAACGATTTTATCAACGAAAGGAATGATTTCAACCAATACTATGTCATCAACGCCTTTGCGGATTACCAGTTCAGCCTTCCAGAAAGGCACAACCTTTCTGCCATGGTAGGCTATAACCAAGAATGGGGACAGAATAAATTCGTTAGGGCACAAAACAATGCCTTGATTACGCCTCTGATCCAGGATTTGAATGCTACCATAGGTTTGCAGCAAACCTTTGGGGGAAGCAATCACAACGCACTTCGGGGAGCATTTTACCGCTTTAATTATATCTATGACGAGAGGTACTTGCTAGAAACCAATGCCAGATATGACGGGACCTCAAGGTTTCCTAAAGAAAGCCGCTTTGGTTTCTTCCCCTCAGTGTCTGTGGGATGGCGTATCTCCAATGAAGGGTTTATGACGGGGACCAGCTCATGGTTGGATGAATTGAAGGTTAGGGCTTCCTATGGAGAATTGGGTAATCAGTTGTTGGTGGATAACAATAATAACCCAGTATGGTACCCCTACATCCCAACCATGGGGATTGGTCAATCCAATTATATGATGAGCGGACCTACCAGAACACCCTTTGTGTCACCTGCTGGACTTGTAAGCCCTACCTTAACCTGGGAAACGGTGGTTTCCAGGAATTTGGGATTGGATTTTACTCTGATTGGAGGAAAGTTGGATGCCTCATTTGATGTCTTTACCCGGGATACTAGGGACATGCTGATGCGTTCTACTTACCCCACTATCCTCGGTACCCAGGCTCCTCAGGCCAACGCGGCCGATTTAAGAACTACTGGATGGGAGCTTGCAGTAACTTGGAAAGACAGGCTGAAAAGTGACCTGAGGTATGATGTCACTCTTGCCCTGTCCGATTGGATAGCTGAAATCACCAAATTCGACAACCCTAATGGTGCCATTCCGTCAGGGATAACTGCTTCTGGGGGCAATGCCCAATATTATGTGGGTCAAAAACTTGGCGAAATTTGGGGTTACGAGACCGTGGGTATTTTTCAAAATGCCGACGAAGTGGCCAATGCTGCCAATCAATCTGCCTTGGGTGCAAACTGGAGACCCGGCGACATCCAATATAGGGATTTGGATGGAGATGGCAGGATCACTCCTGGAAATAACACGCTCGCGAATCCCGGAGACAGGAGAGTCATAGGCAATGAGACGCCAAGGTTGAGTTTTGGGGTCAACAATAACATTGCCTGGAAAAACTTTACCTTAAATGCATTCTTCCAGGGAATTTGGAGAAGGGACCATTGGCCTACCTCAGGCAATTGGACCTGGTTTTTCCCGTTCAACGCTGGACATGTGGAATGGTATTTCATCAACGATTCTTGGTCAGAGGATAACAGGGATGCCTATTTTGCCCATCCCCATATCTCCACCAATGACAAAAAGAACATTCAGCCCCAGACGAGATTCCTCCAAAATGCAGGATATGTCCGCTTGAAAAACCTGATGTTGGGCTATGATCTTCCCTATAATTGGATGAATGCCGTCGGGTTTCAGAATGCCAATGTTTATTTTGCCGGCATGAACCTTTGGGAATATTCCCCCATCAGGAAACCACTGGATCCTGAGGCCATCTATGCGGGTGCCATTGAATATCCCATGCAGCGTATCTATACCTTGGGTGTAAGGATGACTTTCTAATCTTAATCAGTCGCAACAATGAAAAATCACATATATACGCTAAAGTGCCTGCTGATCGCTACGTTCATGCTAGGGGGTTGTAATGACCAGTTTCTGGAAAGGTTTCCTTTGGATCAGGTGAGTAACGACACCTTCTGGAATACGGCAAATGATTTGGCTACTTATAATAATTTTTATTACCATCTATTACAAGATGACGTGAATTTCCCCATTATGCTTGGTCATCATGGGGGATTTGACAGCCAAATAGCCAGTTACTTGCACTTGGATGGCTTTGCCGATAATCTGGCTCCAAACCACGAACGGCACAGGCCTTTTCAACAGGTAAGGGCCGGAAGACAGATCATTCCAACTTCCTCCAGCGGCATTGCAAACCAATGGTATGGCTTTAGGGGGTGGAACCTGGTAAGGGCAATAAACATAGGGCTTGAGAATTACCCCAAAGCTGCTATTCCAGAGGATATCCGCAACAGGTATGCTGGGGAGGCCAGAATGTTTAGGGGCTGGTTTTACCACCATATCGTGAAGATGTTTGGCGATGCACCTTGGGTGGAAAGGGAGTTGAACATTGACTCTGAGGAACTCTTTACTGCAAGGATGCCTAGGGAGCAAGTGATGGACAAGGTTCTTGCCGACCTTAACTTTGCTACCTCTCATCTGCCAAACGACTGGGGGGATGGTAATGAACCGGGGCGTTTTAACCGATGGGCCGCATTGCTGGTAAAGTCACGGGTATGTCTCTTTGAAGGCACCTGGAGAAAATACCATGGAGGTTCCAATCCGGAGATGTGGCTGAAAGAGGCCGCAGACGCGGCGAAGGATTTGATTGATAACGGTCCCTATGCCCTTTATTCTACCGGAAACCCAACCATGGATTACAATGCGTATCACAGGGCATTGGACGTGTCCGGAAACCCTGAAGTTATGGTTTGGAGAAGGTATCTGCTTGGTATCCGCACCAACCACGTGCAGGACTATTACAGCTACTCCGGAGGAGCTACTAGGAATTTTGTGGAGGACTACCTTTGTTCAGATGGTTTGCCCATCTCCCTATCCAATTTGTACCAAGGGGATGACAGTATTGAGGATGTGTTTGTTAATCGGGATCCGCGCATGAGGCAGACTATTCTGCACCCGGAGGATGCCGGGTTCTATATGTACCATAATGCCGATGGAAGGACTTACCCAAGGATTCAAGGGCAGCCTGGAGGTAGAACATCTTCTACAGGCTATCAGGTAATCAAGCATTACAATGCTAATGACATGATTGGTAAGGCCTTCGATACAGGGGAGTTTCCTGCGATTATTCTCAGGTTTGCAGAGGCTTTATTGAACTATGCCGAAGCAAAAGCGGAATTGGGTGAAATCACCCAAGGCGACTTGGATGTGAGCATCAACCTACTTAGGGACAGGGTAGGTATGCCCCACCTAGGCATCAACCCACCAATGGATCCGAGATATGCCAACGATGGTATCTCCCCCTTGCTGGTGGAAATCAGAAGGGAAAGAAGGATAGAGCTGTTTGGGGAGGGATTCCGATATGATGACCTTAGAAGGTGGAAGCAGGGCAAGAAACTTGAAAAGCCGGATATGGGAATTCAATGGAACGCCGCCGCAGAAACCCGGTTTGCAGGGGCTATTATCCATACCTCTGTAGATCCGGAAAACGGTAAAACTTATATCGATGTGTATAAGAACTCTGACTGGGCAAACCCTGTGTTTGATGAAAACAAGGACTATCTCTGGCCCATCCCACTCAATGATTTAGCCCAAAATCCTAACCTCGGGCAAAACCCAGGTTGGGATTGATTGAGAAAAGGTTTTAAAATACGATTTCCCCACTGCACATTGTTGCGGTGGGGATTTTTTTTAGGGGATGCACCCCACGAAAAGAATATCCCTCCCACTGGTTTTTTTGTTCAACCCGCTTCGGGGTTGGTGGAGAAGTTATGGCATACAATATCCACGGGCTTTGGCCCGCGGTTTTTGTTGTTTCAGCCCTTCAGGCTTTGGTTAACAAATAGATGTGCACAATATTTCCCAAACGCGATCCCTAGGCCTGAAGGGCCGACACAGCAATAACCGCGGGTGCAACACCGGGGTCATGGAGAAAACAGGATGGCATAAACCACCCAAGACGGCCATCCCCCCCCCACTGGGTTTTTGTTCAACCCGCTTCGGGGTTGGTGGAGAAGTTATGGCATACAATATCCACGGGCTTTGGCCCGCGGTTTTTG
>NZ_QCXY01000029.1 GCF_003347495.1 Pleomorphovibrio marinus | reverse complement strand
GGAGGTGTAACCCTTACCATCCATCGTTAAAGGAGCTGTGCCACCTCCGGGATGAAGCCAATGATCCAGTCTTCGGCGCACATCTGCATGGTTATTACTTGTCCATGATTCATCGAATTTTCCATAGGAAACCACCTCCAACTCCGGAGCTGTATTGCATAATTCAGCAGGACAATTTCCTGGCCCCAATAACTGACCGATCACCCTGCTGTCCGAATTGATCAAGGGAGAACCAGAAGAAACTGGTTCGGGGATGGAATGGCCATTTTGTGTGGCATCAAACCCTGTCTGCCAAAAAAGATGATTGACTCCTCCAAGACAAGTAGAATTGGTTGGTGTTCCACTATAGGTTGATATTTTCTTTAAATCACCTCTTGGATGGTGAATCCCCACTCCCCCAGTTCCCGCATTGCCCGACCTGTCCCATCCCAAAAAATATGGGTTTACGCCAGTTTTATCCCCGGGATGCTCTACCAACTCCAATAGGGCAAAATCGGTCTGATGGTTGTTAGCCACAACCACCGCTCCGCTTGTCGCCAAAATAGGTGGCTCAGTACTGGGATTGGCACATTCCGGGCTCTCATAGTGCCAGTAAAAACTCCATTGGAAAAGGTTGGGATTGGTAATTGCATCTGCACCGACTGGACCCAAACAATGATCCGCTGTTAAAAAATAGGCACGGTCATCCATGCAAGAATTAACAATCAGCGATCCCGAACACCACCGTACCCCATTTACCAATATCAAAGCAACAGCATTTTTTTCGTCTTGCCAATCAGCTCCTTCGGGACAGTTGACATTTACTTGGCAATTCCCTGACCCCCCGAAACTTTTTGTGCTGTAAGAATTATCAAACATGCCAATATCCCTGTAACCATGCACAATCTTTTCTATTGAAATCACCGCATTTTCCTCTACCCCTTTCGGGATATGATATTCAAGTATGGTGTTTTCCCCAAAGATAAATGCAGTAGCAAATCCAGCAAGGTCTTCCTTTGTGCCTTTATTATTTTTTGATGTGAAAGCACCATGAACCTGCTTTTTGTCCTCACTGTATATGAAAAGTTTCCCACCATCTGGAATCCAGAAACTGTCAAACAGCAGGTTGATGGAAAGGGCTCCCGGACTTTGGATTTTAAGCAACCAAACCTTATCTCCATTGGGAAGCTCCACCCATTTACCGGAGTTGTTCAGGTTGAGGCCTGCATCAATGGGATACCCGAAACGTGGGGGCAGCCCTTTTTCCTGGTCTTCTCGATCTTCTCTTGCAATTAGCTCCAGGGATGGCCTTGTGGCAATATGGTGATCAATAACACTTGCCTCAGAATCCAAGGATTCCAAATAAAAACTAGGTGGAATTTCATCAGTACTAATCTGACTATATCCCCCAATAGAAATCAAGGCAAAGCAAATATAAAGTAGAACTTTTTTCTTCATGGCACCAATGGTCTAAACAGCATAAATAGTCTTTGCTCATTTTCGGAATAATAAATCTTTAAGCCTTTTGTTTCCACATTCCCCATATCCGCGTTCTTAAGGCTACTGGTCATGTATAAGCCATCGCCACTTTCTCCGGCATAAGTCAAAACATAAAACTCCAATAGTTCAAATTGATTTGTCGAAGTATAAAAATACTTGCCGGATAACAAATTTCCAGAGGAAAAACCTTCCATAGTCCCACCTTCTTGAAACTCCAACCAAAGCTGCGAATCCGTATCCCTTGGCTCAGCT
>NZ_QCXY01000028.1 GCF_003347495.1 Pleomorphovibrio marinus | reverse complement strand
TAACTTACTAGCATCTAGCGCATTCTTTAAGTCCCGGTACTGTTTCAGGCTCTGCTCGTAGGCCTTGCGGTCCTTCTTCTCCAGGTTTACCAATGTTGCTATGTCCATGACTTTTTCGAATACCAGCTGTTCGGGATTTGAAATCCCGAACCCAGATAAAGGGGATTTGTAATCCCCATTGTACAAAATCTATAGGCAAGCCCTTGATTAGGCGCACGAACCCTTTGACCAACCCAAAAGCCCAGAACCACGGGGTGGTTCAACTCCACGGCACTTCTTAGCTGGGAGGAATATATTTTGATAGGCCTAACCTTGTTCCGGGCTGAGGGTGGGCAAAAACTGGTAGGATTGGAGAGAGTTCTCCTCTGCAGTGATCACAAAAGCCCCTCTTCCCTTAAAATCCCCTCGACCTTGGATTCATCAAGCTCCATGGCTTTTGCAATAACAGGTACAGGGACTTTTTCATTAAAGAAATTGATAACCCCGGACCTCTTACCTTTCTCCAATCCCAGCTTTTCTCCCCTCTCCAGTCCTAGCTTTTCTCCCTCTAGTTTTCCCTCAAGCTTACTAGCATCTAGCGCATTCTTTAGGTCCCGGTACTGTTTCAGGCTCTGCTCGTAGGCCTTGCGGTCCTTCTTCTCCAAATTTACCAATGTTGCTATGTCCATGACTTTTTCAAATATCTTTTCCCTAATCCTAACAGGCACCCTTTCCAGGTACTCCAGGTGCTTTAATACATACAGCCATTTGTCGAATTTGGTTTCGAGATCGGCTTCCTTTTTCTCGAACTTCGGAACCTCCACATAGATGAAGTTGAGCTTGTCGCTGAACAGCCCCCCGGTTTCACGGTCCACCAGCCCAACACGGTGCAGGTGTCTCTCATCCCCCTTCTCCAGGACAAAGTCCAGGATGGAGATTGTCTTTTTGGAATTTTACAGTGGCGACCGTTTTCATGCCAAAAATTGTGCTCTTGGTTTCGACCCATGACCCTGAAAGGGTCCAACAATAATAACCCCGGGCGAAACCCGGGGAATTGGGACACCACCCCAAAAAGCCCAGAACCACGGAGTGGTTCAACTCCACGGCACTTCTAAGCTGGGAGGAATATATTTTGATAGGCCTAACCTTGTTCCGGGCTGAGGGGTGGGTGATAAATGGTAGGATTGGAGAGTTCTCCTCTGCACTCATCACAAAAGCCCCTCTTCCCTTAAAATCCCCTCGACCTTGGATTCATCAAGCTCCATGGCTTTTGCGATAACAGGTACAGGGACTTTTTCATTAAAGAAATTGATAACCCCGGACCTCTTACCTTTCTCCAATCCCAGCTTTTCACCCTTCTCTATACCGAGTTTTTCACCCCTCTCCAGTCCTAGCTTTTCTCCCTCTAGTTTTCCCTCAAGCTTACTAGCATCTAGCGCATTCTTTAGGTCCCGGTACTGTTTCAGGCTCTGTTCGTAGGCCTTGCGGTCCTTTTTCTCCAAATTTACCAATGTTGCTATGTCCATGACTTTTTCGAATACCAGCTGTTCGGGATTTGAAATCCCGAACCCAGATAAAGGGGATTTGTAATCCCCATTGTACAAAATCTAAAGGCAAGCCCTTGATTAGGCATGCGAACCCTTTGACCACCCCAAAAAGCCCAGAACCACGGAGTGGTTCAACTCCACAGCACTTCCTAGCTGAGAGGAATATATTTTGATAGGCCGAACCTTGTTCCGGGCTGAGGGGTGGGTGATAAATGGTAGGATTGGAAAGGTTCTCCTCTGT
>NZ_QCXY01000027.1 GCF_003347495.1 Pleomorphovibrio marinus | reverse complement strand
TGGTCGGTAAGGTTGTACTGGTACCGGAGTTGCCCCGGGGTGGCATCCTCCATGAAGCCCACGTTCAAGATGGTCCGGTGGCATACCCTGTTGTCCGCATTGCGATAACTCTCCACCAGACGGTAGTAACCGCATAACTTTCCCGACTGGGGGTGTTTTCGTAAAGAGAACTTGAAATACATCCCGTAAAGTACTGGTCTTTAGATCCAAAATCCAATACCCTCTGTGTACTACAAATCAAATGAAGGCCCCATGGAGGGCATAAAAAATTTTGATCGTAGGGGGGTACGGATAATTTGAAGATTAAAAACAGAAAATAAACTGAAATTTATAATTTAACGACCAAAAGCTGCAATGTGGGTTAAATCCCTTTTTAGCTGCAATGGCACAGGAATTTAAGTTTCTCTTTTAATCCATTTTTTTACACCATAGCACAAAGCCATTTCTTTCTAATGTGAGAGAATCTACAATTTTACAAAAAGCAATATGAACATCGCCTTCAATTACTTCGTCTATACAGTCATAATCAGGTTCAAAAACTATAACCCATTTTTTTGCTTCTTTAGTTATAGAATGCAATAGATTCAATAACATATCATTTTCTTTAGGAATATTTGTATCAACAGAAAGTTCATCTAACAAACTTTCAATTCCATCAAGTATTGAAATACATTGCCATTGCTCATTTTGAAAATCATTTGGCAAGAATGGTATGATGTGTTCTGGAACATTTGATTTGGTTAGTCTAAAATAATGAAACCAAGCTTCCTCTTGACCCTGTGGAAATTTTTCTCCCTGCCACTCATAAACAGGTCGTTCAAACTTAGCAATTGCTACCTTTGAATCTATTGGTAATAAAATTTCGAAACCTACGTCCATAATTATAGTTTTTTTTAAGGAAACGGCACAGCTTTACCATATCGCCAATTTATTCCGTTATTGAAATTAAAAATGTGTTGATGCGGATTTGGATGTACTAAAGGACGTCCATGAGTTGTCCAATCCACTCTACTCCAAGGAACTATTTTCCCATTCGCCAAAGGCCAAGAGCCACCTGTAAATGTAGCAGACTGTCTATACAATATACCATTACTTCCTATTTTACCCCCTAAAGTGGTATGAGGGAATTTACCGGCAAGAGGGTCCGGTAATGGAATATCCCAACCAGCAACATTTTGTTGAGCCAGTGGCGTTTTTGGAATGTACATTCCTCCACCTTTAGCGGCCCTACCCATTTCCAAATCGATCCGGATATTGCCTATATCCGGGTTGCCACCCGGATTTGGACTTGCCCTATTTAGCGGGCCATCAATTCTCGGAAGTTCCCTTTTTGGAAAATCAGAACCCAATTTCGGTCTTTCAACACCAAGGTCATAATTGGAATAGTTAGGGCCTGACCCTACTTTTGGAAGTCCTGTCCAGAAGTTCTTACCTTGTATCAGAGACTTGACGCCACTAAATGTTCCTCCTGTAACTCCTCCTGTCAAGGCCCCTATGCCCGCTCCTGCAGCACCTGCACCTAGTCCGTTTAAAAAGCCGCCCCCGTTCATCCAGGTGTTGCCTGCCCCTAGCGTGAAGCCACTTATACCTCCTCCTATAGCCCCCAGGGCAGCTCCGGAGGCTGCACCGGTACCCAAGGCTGCCGTCAATGCTGGAGCAGCCGCTCCGGCTCCTAGGGTGGCACCAGCACCCGCTGCGAACCCAACTCCAAAGCTGGCTGCGGCAGCCCCAAATGAACTCCATCCCCCACCTGCTGCCTGAATAGCACTCCAGTTTGTGGCCACGTTTATTCCTCCTGTTACCGCGCCTACTATTACAGGAATAACAAACCACGCCAACTCCCCATCCGGGTCCACCATCATCACGGGGTTATTCCCCATGCCAGTGTAAGGAGAGGCAAACTGGTTTTGAGGGTCTACACCAAACCACCTCCCCAGCGCA
>NZ_QCXY01000026.1 GCF_003347495.1 Pleomorphovibrio marinus | reverse complement strand
CCGGTCTTAAAAATTACCAAAAAACCTTCGCGTCCTTCCTGCAAAAGGCAGAAAGGCGTGCCTCCTTTGTGCCCTCCGTGACAAAAACCCTCCGAAGCGAAACCCAACCTTTCGCCTGAAAACAAGTCTCTCCGTCTCTAAGTCCCCCCGTCCCTAAGTCTCCCGGTCTTAAATGTTCTCTCTGATGGGTGCTAGAGGTTCGAGGTTGTTGTTGATATGGCGAAATCAAATTATCGCTAAAATGCAGCATTTTCAGCCGGAATTCTCACAACAGGCCCTCTCCCCTCAATATGTCCTCTACCCTTGTAACCTCAAGTTCCATGGCCTTGGCGATAACGGATATTGGGATTTTCTCTTTATACAAATTGATAACCCCTGACCTCATTTTCTTTTGCTCCCCCTTTTCGATACCAAGTTTTTCACCTTCCAGTTTACTTGCATCCAAAGCGTTTTTAAGGTCCCTGTACTGCTTGAGGCTCTGCTCGTAGGCCTTCCGGTCCTTTTTCTCCAGGTTTATTAATGTTGCTATGTCCATGACTTTTTCGAATATCTTTTCCCTAATCCTTACAGGTACCCTCTCAAGGTACTCCAGGTGCTTTAATACATACAGCCATTTGTCAAATTTGGTTTCCAGTTCGGACTCATTTTTGGCGAACTTCGGAACCTCCACATAAACGAAACGGAGCTTGTCACTGAACTCCGCCCCCGTCTCCCTATCCAGCAGCCCCACACGGTGCAGGTACCTGTCCTGCAACTTGTCCAACACGAAGTCCAGGATAGAAATGCAATACACCGCCTTCAGCCCAAAGTCCCAGTCGCCGCGCTTGCCCTGCTCCTGTAGGGGAAAAGTTGCGTAATACAGTGACCTGTCCCTCAGGTTCAACTGGAAGGCCTTTTGCATCTCCACAATAAAACGCTCCCCGGACTCCGCCACGCAGTAGATGTCGAAGACCACCTTACGGTCCAGCTTGCCCGTGCCCAGGTGCTCGTTCCTCGAGAACTCCAGACTGGCCACCGGTCCCGTCTCCGGTTCCAGGACCGCATTGATGAAGTCCAGCAAGAGGTCTTTGCTGGCCTCCTCCCCGAAGAGTTTCTTGAAACCGAAGTCCGTGAAGGGGTTTATGTTGCGTGCGGTGGATTCCATGAGTTAAATATAAGGTTTTCAGGGGAATTATTTACTTAGTTTTTCACGCTGCAAAAATTTGGAGTGTGATTGGCAAAAGTGCTTTTATGCCATCAAAAGACATCAATTCCTCGACAAGGGTGCCGTCAGGCACTAAAAATGTGGGTGGAAAAGATTTCGTTCATATTACACGCAGTCCGGTAGGGACTGAACAGATCTTCATTGGGTTAAGGACTCATTCTGTTCATATCTCTCAAAGAACACGACAGTGGTCAAACCCCATTAGCTCCGGGTGCCAACCCGGGGAAAAAGGCACAAAAAAGCCCCCCGAACCCCGGGAGGGGTTCAACACAAAGGAACTTCTTCGCTGGTAAGAACTGGTTTTTGCAACCCTAACCCTCGTTACGGGTGGGTTGGGTATCGCAATTCATGCCTAGCTTCGGATTGGTGATATTCGCCCCCTCACTGTTTATACCACCCCCTTTTTCCCCCTCCTAAAACAGGAGGGGGAAAGATCGAATTGTTGTTCTTTGCCCCGGAAGGGGGGTATTTAAGAAGCCGCCGTGTCTCCGTCCGGGATTGGTCTCCCGAACGAAATTGCCCCGTTTCCTGAATGAATCCTTCCTGCGAATACTTGTTCCCGGAGTTCAACCCCGTCCGGGGTTGGGGAATTGTCGTTGAGTCCTTTAATCCCCGAGCTGACGCACGGGGCTAATGGGGTTGAAACCCATGCGGGTTTCTTTGATCCATTTGGAGACTGTGTCAGGTGTTACCCAATGTGAACTTAAGAGTGGTCTTTGTTATTGGGATTTTTGTATACAGTGGCGACCGTTTTCATGCCAAAAATTGTGCTCTTGGTTTCGACCCATGACCCTGAAAGGGTCCAACAATAATAACCCCGGGTCAACCCGGGGAATTGGGATACACTCCCCAAAGCCCGGAACCACGGAGTGGTTCAACTCCATTGCACTTCCTAGCTGGGAGGAATATATTTTGATAAGCTTAACCTTGTTTAGGGCTGAGGGGTGGGCGAAAAATGAAAGGCTTCGAAAGGTTGATTATTGCAGCCGAATTGTTTCCACCACCCCCTTTTATCCCCCTCC
>NZ_QCXY01000025.1 GCF_003347495.1 Pleomorphovibrio marinus | reverse complement strand
GGCGCTGGGGAGGTGGTTTGGCGTGGATCCGCAGAACCAGTTTGCATCGCCTTATACAGGAATGGGGAATAATCCGGTGATGGGTATTGATCCGGACGGGGAGTTTGTACAATTCTTGGTACCCATGATTATAGCAGGGTATGCCAATGTGGTTGTCCAAGGGATGTCGGGAAATATTGACAATGCCTGGCAAATGTTTGGGGCTTTCGGAATGGGGGCAGCGACCTCTGCCCTGTCCGCCGGAGCTGGCATGGGCTTTTCAGCCGGGTTAAATGCCATGGGGGTGGGTGTTCAGGCATCCAATTTTATTGGTGGAGCACTTGGCTCATTTAGTGGCAATATCCTTATGGGAGGTTTGCCTACCAGCTCATTTGGGTGGGCCTCAGCAATAGGGAATTCAGCATTAATGGGAAGCATTCAAGCCAATGCAAACCCTTTGGGTCTATCGCAGGGCTATGAGCTACTGCTGTGGATTATGGTATGCTTAATTTAGGGGGTCGCATTGTTGAATTAGCCCCTCAAACGATTAAAGCACTAAAAGGATTTGGAACTGCTGACTGGCACAAACTTTTTGCAAGTGGAGCCAACGAAGTAGTGGGTGGCGTATATGGGGCGCATGATGCTTTTGCAAACAATCCATTTGGTGGGGCAATTTTAAGTGTCCCTGAAATGCTCGGCGGGCAGATGACGTTTAATGTAGCCTCGAAATGGGTTGGAGGCTTTAATAAAATAACGGCCGCTAGGGGGGGTACAAAGCTTTTAGGAACAGCAAGAACTAATTTATTAAGTAGGGTTCAGAACCCTAAACTTAAAAATATAGTGAATGATCTCTATCGCCCAGGAGCTAAGGTAGGGAGCGGAAGTTCAATGGATGCTTTCCGGCTTGAGAAATTAACAGGTGGAACTGTCGGAGGAAAATCACATCACACAAAGTTATTGAATTATAGAACTGCTCTACAAAGAGTATGGGGTAATAGGGCAAACCTATCACCATCAGATCGACAAATTACTAAACAACTATTACAAGATATTCAAAATGCACTTTCAGGTTATTAAAGACGACTACTACAATAAATTAATCAAGGACTTAAAAGATAAAGTACCTGAATTTCAATCCGTTTTTGATGAGGAAGATGGAGTCTATCCCATATTGGGGGAGTTTAGCAGGTTTGTGATCGAGAATATAAACGATGAAATCCTCTCAAAAAAATCTTTTGAGTTCATAGATCATGCAGTTCATGTTGGCGGAAACGAAACGGAAGATGCAATTGTACTTCAAATCTTCCAACCGGTATATGATGATGAACTGTTGGTCGCAAAAGCAAGAAACCATCTGTCTGGTAAAGCTTTAGAAATTTTTGAGAAATTCAAAAAAAGGTATGATGAAGATTCTCATTGATTGGGTAAACAAATATTTTGTTTTTAAGTCTGTATTTATCTTATGCACCACCCTCTTTATAGGAGTTGTTCTTGAAGTATCATTGGCAACCTCAATTGATCCTGTATCCATTCAACACATTGGTACATCAGAAACCTACACCTATGATGAAATTAAAAGCTCAGCTTATGCGGAAGTCGGTTTAACTGGTGGGCTAAGTCAAGTACTTTTGGTAAAAGGGATACCACAGGGTAATGAAGTTTTTGTGGAGGTAGCAAGAATGCCGCTAGGGGGGTAGGACTGCCGAAATGGGGTGGCAATATCAATGTTGGAAAGAAGTTTCAATTCTCCGTAATGTCAAAGGTTCAGGCACCTAGTATGTCTGGGCATAGAGTGGTCGGTTTTAAGTATGGTAAATTTCAAGGTACAATTGATCGACACAATTGGGCACTAAGAAAGCCGGGACAAACACCTATCAATCAGAAATTTTGGCCTTATCACTGGGGGCGAGGGAAAACTGGAGCCCATCATATCCCACATGGTTATAGCTTTGATGAAATTAGTGGTAATTTTATTAAAGGATTAAAACCATTAGATAGTATTGATTATTTATCATTACGAGAACAGATAGAGATAAAGTTATCAGGAGTGATATTATTAAATAAAATGGAGAAATTTATAGAGGTTCTAAATTTATATCCTTTAAAATATCAAGGAGGATGTTTTAAATTGGTATATAAATATAATCCAAAGGAGAATATCGTGATAGGAACTCGTTCATTTAAACTACCTCATGAAATAAATGTTAATAAAAGATTGAATAAACCATTTGAATCAAATGAGACTTATATATGTTACTAAAAAAGTCAAGTGTTGAATTAGTATTAGCTATCCTTTTTTAAAGGTAGACGGATTCCGTTGTGGGTTGGTACCAGTAAGTTTGATCGATCCGGATGAGGAGTTTGTGATTGAAGCTATGGTTGTCGGGGCTTTGCTACTTGGAGCCGGAAATG
>NZ_QCXY01000024.1 GCF_003347495.1 Pleomorphovibrio marinus | reverse complement strand
CTCCTGCCACGGGGTATGCCCTGGCTTCCACCAGGCGGAGGTCACCATAGGGGGCATCCCGGATGCCGTGCCACCGGACGTGAACTGGCAGCTTAGCGGTGGGCCGGTAAGCTGGTCATGGGATCCTTTCACCAGCCGCATCACCTTTGAGGTGCAGCCCATGACCCCATTCCCCTTTTCCTTTAATGGCACGGCCACCAACCCCTGCGGCAGCACCCCCTTCACCTTCTGCTTTATCAGCGGGCCCAATTGCCCCCTGAGCAGCTATTCCCTCACCCCCAACCCCGCGGACG
The DNA here is from genome assembly GCF_003347495.1 of Pleomorphovibrio marinus. GTDB lineage: Bacteria > Bacteroidota > Bacteroidia > Cytophagales > Cyclobacteriaceae > Pleomorphovibrio > Pleomorphovibrio marinus. The sequence continues at coordinate 2,325 of NZ_QCXY01000024.1, read as the reverse complement.
AGGAGGTCACCGTCACCAACCTGGCCGCCAAGGACGGGGAGCCGGGCCCAGAGGTGGAAATACAGATCATCAGCCAGTCCTTCGAATCGGTACTTTCCCTAAAAGCCCAAGGCCCAAAGATAAGCGTGCCCACAGGCCACCTTCCCAACGGGCAGTACGTCCTACAGATCTCCGACGAGAACGGCGTGTATAGAAAGCATTTGATCATCCGGCACTAGTGTGACGATTTATAAATAAGCAGACTAATTATGAAGAATAAAACTCTTATTCTACGGAGTATTATGGGAATTAATATATCATTTACCTAATCACCACACTTGCATCCCTAGCCAGCCCTTTCAAAGTCCGGCAACTTTGGAAGGGATTTCTTTGGTCTTGCTGGCTAATTGGCTGATAACCCCGAATGTATTGTGATATACGTTTGCCTGAATTGGAACAAAATATTTAATAATCACGTAATTATATATGGATGTAACCAAACCCTAAAAGATATGCGAAGTCCACCATTTACCAACCCGACCCCATTTAGAAGACAAATTACCAACTTGAGTGTCTGGTTGCTTAAAAATGTCAGGATTCCCAACCATAGCTGCAATGAAAACCCCCTTCTGAAATCCCATAACTAAGTAATGATGTCCCTACACTTACTTGCCCGCTTAGCCGTAGTTCTACCGTTGTTGCTGACCCATTCTGGGTGCCACGGGGATCCAGGGATCAACCCAGAACAACCTCTACAGATCGATATGTATCTTGTAAATGAGTCGGGTTTAATCACCACATCCTTTGAAAAGGGACAAATACCAATAGTTGTTTTGGAAGTAATTAACTATGGTGACGAGGTCAGATTAAATCCAGCCTTTCATTATGGGGAACATATTTTATTATATGTGAAACAGTCTGATAATAAAAAACTTGGCAACTTTTATAAAAATGGCCAGGTAACAAATGAAATTCGGCCTACTAGATTTAAAGGTTACTCAAAAACCTATTTAAAATTTCCTTGGTTGTGGACTTCTGAGATTAGAGCTAAAATAACGGAATCAGATTTGGAAAGCAAAGAAACAACGCAATATTTCCCTGCAAATACTTTTGCTGATCCATTAAATGAGTGTCTGCCAAAAGGAGAGTATGAGGTAAGGCTGGTATTACCTAAAGAATGGGAGGTTTTTGTAAATAAATTGGAAATGGAATTTTATGTTAGATAATGTGAAAGCTTTGAGAAAAGAAGTACACTTTATTTTATTGATTGTTCACATTTATATCCATCCTATAACGACAAAATCCCAAGATGTAAGAATAATCGGAGGGGAAAATATCGATATCAATGAAGCCCCTTGGCAGATATTGTTTGAAATTGGTGGCGAAGATTTATGTGGTGGGGCGATACTTTCTCCAGAATGGATAGTTACAGCAGCACATTGCATTTGTGAAACTGGGGCCAACTCACAAAATTCTCGAATTATTGCAGGAGTAACATTAAGATCCCAAAAAGAAAATGGTCAGGTAAGAGATATTTCCGAAATTACCGTCCATCCTGATTACAATTGTGTGCTAGGAAATAATAATTTTGACAACGATATTGCAATTCTTAGACTAAGTACGCCTCTTAGTTTTAATCAGAATGTTCAGCCAATTGTTCCCTCAACATCTGTGAATATAAACGATGGTTTGCTTAATCCAGGAGTTTTTGGAACAATTACAGGGTGGGGATGGGCTGATGGAAATGGAAACCGTCCTGATAACCTTCAGTCTGCTAATTTGCCAATTATCTCAAACCAAGATGCTATTGATTTGGGTTCACCCGTAACCCCAAATATGATTCCTCTGTTTCAACAGGGTATTGCGGCTGCTCCCGGGGACAGCGGTGGTCCTATGGTAGTTCCAGATAATAACAATGGATTTATTCTTGGAGGAATTTCAAGCTGGGGACATTTTCCTAAAGAAGAAAACCCTACTGTTTACACCCGAATATCAAATTATTGCAATTGGCTTTACCAAAATACTATAACGTTAGAATCCCCCGACTACCTCTGTTCCTCCACGTCATTTATCCTGCAAAACCCTCCCCAAGGGGCCAGCGTCTCCTGGACCGCAACCCCAGCCAACCTGTTCAGTTCCTCCTCCGGCTCAGGCACTACGGCGAACCTCAGCCCGGCCAGTGTACACAACAGGGGCTTCGGCACCATTACCTTTCAAGTGGAAACCGACTGCGGGGAGGTGGAAATACCCAAAACGGTATGGGTGGGCACCCCCTCCTTTACCAACCCCACCGTAAACGGCGACCCTTATATCACAGGTTCCTGCCACGGGGTATGCCCGGGCTTC
>NZ_QCXY01000023.1 GCF_003347495.1 Pleomorphovibrio marinus | reverse complement strand
AAGTTCATTGACGTGTTGAGCAGAAGACGCGGGGCATACTGCCCCGCGGGTCGCGTGCGGCGTGCAAGAGGGCCGCACGCGAGAGTCCAAGTGGACAAGGGCGCACGGGGGATGCCTAGGCTCCCGGAGGCGAAGAAGGACGCGGCAAGCTGCGAAAATCCGCGGGGACCGGCACATACGGGTCGATCCGCGGGTGTCCGAATGGGGCAACCCATCCCGATTCATCGGGATACCCCGGTTTTAGGACCGGGGGGCGAACCCGCCGAACTGAAACATCTAAGTAGGCGGAGGAGGAGAAAACAAGAGTGATTCCGCCAGTAGCGGCGAGCGAAGACGGAACAGCCCAAACCCCGCCGGTCACGGCCGTCGGGGGGTTGTAGGACCCGCGCAACGGCGCGAGACGCGACGCGAAGTCGCCTGGGAAGGCGCGCCGCAGAGGGTGAGAGCCCCGTAGCGGAAGCGTCGGACGCCTGGCGGGTATCCTGAGTAGGCCGGGACGGGAGAAATCCCGGTCGAAACCGCCGGCACCATCCGGCAAGGCTAAATACTCCCGGGAGACCGATAGTGAACGAGTACCGTGAGGGAAAGGTGAAAAGCACCGTGAACAACGGGGTGAAAGAGAACCTGAAACCGTGCGCCTACAAGCGGTCGGAGCCCTGGCATTGCCAGGGTGACGGCGTGCCTTTTGCATAATGAGCCTACGAGTCACTCCTCACTGGCGAGGTTAACCCCGTTGACGGGGGGAGCCGCAGCGAAAGCGAGTCCGAACAGGGCGTTTGAGTCAGTGGGGGTGGACGCGAAACTTTGTGATCTACCCATGGCCAGGCTGAAGCCCCGGTAAAACGGGGTGGAGGGCCGAACCGATAAGCGTTGAAAAGCTTCCGGATGAGCCGTGGGTAGGGGTGAAAGGCCAATCAAACTGAGAAATAGCTCGTACTCCCCGAAATGTTTTTAGGAACAGCGTCGTGGGACGTATGCCGGAGGTAGAGCTACCGATAGGACTAGGGGGAGTCGCATCCTACCAAATCCTGACGAACTCCGAATGCCGGCATACGCCAGCGGCAGTGAGGGCCGGGGTGCTAAGGTCCCGGTCCGAGAGGGAAAGAACCCGGACCCGCCGCTAAGGTCCCGGAATCCGCGCTAAGTTGATCAAAGGCGGTCCAGCTGCAGAGACAGCCAGGAGGTTAGCTTGGAAGCAGCTATTCCTTTAAAGAGTGCGTAACAGCTCACTGGTCGAGCGGCAGGGCGTCGACAATAATCGGGCATCAAGCGCGGTGCCGAAGCGCGGGATGCTGACACGTTCAGCATGGTAGGGGAGCATTCCAAGTGCGGCGAATGCCCCGTGCGAGCGGGGCTGGAGCGCTTGGAAAGGCAAATGTAGGCATAAGTAACGACAAGGCGGGCGAGAAACCCGCCCACCGATAGACCAAGGTTTCCTGATCAACGCTAATCGGATCAGGGTCAGTCGGGCCCTAAGGATAACCCGAAGGGGGATTCCGATGGAAAATGGGTCAACATTCCCATACCGCGCACACAGGTGACGGGGTGACGGGGCGGTGAAAGGAACGCCCGGTGACGGAATACCGGGTTGAAGGGCGTAGGTATTGGCTCCGCAGTCAAATGCGCGGTGCCAGCCGAACCTGACAGTACCGAGCGTCCACGGACAATCGGACAGTTTCCCTAATAGCCCCCGAGAAAAACCCCTGGCGTTAAGCGTGTGCGCGCCCGTACCGCAAACCGACACAGGTGGTCAAGGAGAGGATCCTGAGGTGCTCGAGTGAATCATGGCTAAGGAACTCGGCAAAATGGCCCTGTAACTTCGGGAGAAGGGGCGCCCCCCGGTAAGACGGGGGGCCGCAGTGAAGAGGCCCAGGCGACTGTTTATCAAAAACACATGGCTTTGCGAAGTCGAGAGACGAAGTATAAGGCCTGACACCTGCCCGGTGCCGGAAGGTTAAGGGGGGACGTCATCCCGCAAGGGAGAAGCGTTGAACCGAAGCCCCGGTAAACGGCGGCCGTAACTATAACGGTCCTAAGGTAGCGAAATTCCTTGTCGGGTAAGTTCCGACCTGCACGAATGGTGTAACGATCTGGGCACTGTCTCAGCCATGAGCTCGGTGAAATTGTAGTCGCGGTGAAGATGCCGCGTACCCGCAACGGGACGGAAAGACCCCATGAACCTTTACTGCAGCTTAGCATTGGCATCGGGTACACGGTGTGTAGGATAGGCCGGAGGCAATGAAGCGGGGTCGCCAGGCCCCGTGGAGCCGCCGTTGAAATACGGCCCTCCGTCTGCCTGGTGTCTAATCCTGTAGGACAGGAGACATTGCTTGGCGGGTAGTTTGACTGGGGTGGTCGCCTCCAAAAGGGTAACGGAGGCTTCCAAAGGTCCCCTCAGCACGCCTGGTAACCGTGCGAGGAGCGCAATAGCACAAGGGGGCTTGACTGCGAGGCCGACAAGCCGAGCAGGGTGGAAACACGGGTATAGTGATCCGGCGGTACCGTATGGAAGGGCCGTCGCTCAAAGGATAAAAGGTACTCTGGGGATAACAGGCTGATCTCCCCCAAGAGCTCACATCGACGGGGAGGTTTGGCACCTCGATGTCGGCTCGTCACATCCTGGGGCTGGAGAAGGTCCCAAGGGTTGGGCTGTTCGCCCATTAAAGTGGCACGCGAGCTGGGTTCAGAACGTCGTGAGACAGTTCGGTCCCTATCTGTTGCGGGCGTGCGAAGTCTGAGGGGGTCTGGCCTTAGTACGAGAGGACCGGGCTGGACCGACCGCTGGTGTACCGGTTGTGGTGCCAACTGCACCGCCGGGTAGCTACGTCGGGAAGGGATAAGCGCTGAAAGCATCTAAGTGCGAAACCCGCCCCGAGATGAGACTTCGGAACAAGGGCCGTCAGAGACGATGACGTCGATAGGCCGCAGGTGTAAAGGCAGCGATGCCAAAGCCGAGCGGTACTAATAGCCCGGAAACTTGGGCGTCCCGCGGTCACCCCGCGTCTTCTGCAAAACCGTCATTGAATAAAAAGACACTGGTCCCGCAAGGGGCCGAAGGCACAGGCGGCCCAGCGCGGGGGCACCACCTCTTCCCAT
>NZ_QCXY01000022.1 GCF_003347495.1 Pleomorphovibrio marinus | reverse complement strand
GTAAAAATCTCCTTAGGGACTTTTTCTTGACGTTCTGTCCCCGTTGTTTTATCACAACCCACGGCTCATTGAAAAACTGTTTTATCAAGTCGAGATACTTCCTGCAGGTCCAAGAAATCCGGGCGGTGCGGTGGCAAAGGCACTTTGACGAGGGATTTGGTTGAAATTTACTCGCTTTCCGAGATCACGTAAAATCCCGAGGAGTTTGCCTATGCGCGGGCCGCGAACGGATTTGAAGATGCTCAGCGGCGGGGTTTTTTGGTTCTTTTTTGACCACTGACTACGTCAGGGCAGGCCTGCAGCAAAAAAAGTAACAAGGCTAAAAAGTGCTATAACAGCCAAAACCTGAATACTAGGTTTAACCCTGCTAAATCCGGACTAGTATTCTTTAACCAGAAATTCAATACCCCGAAAAAACAATCCCACCAACCTCCTGCAAAACCATCCCCAAAAGCACCAAAGATTCCGAACTCGGCCAAGACAACCGAAATAAATTATTCGGATTAACGCAGCTTAGCGTCACCTTTGCTTGCTAGATCATACCTTTCTTCTTTCCTTTACCTTTTGTTCTTTTTGTCTTGACACAAAAAGAACCAAAAAAGTCAAGCCGGACATAAACGGGAGTTTATGGGCCGGGATGTGGGAGGGAACTTCCCCCCACGAGGCCAGAATCCTCAAACCTCCCCTACAGCCTGGCCCAGAACTAAAAATGTCCTAAGGGACATTTTCTTAACGTTCTGTCCCCCATCGTTTTCTGGCAGGCCACCGCTCATCTAAGAATCTGTTTTATCAAGTTGCGATACTTCCATTTCTTCCGCCTTGCAGATTTTGGCGTGAAGAAATCCGGGCGGTGCGGTGGCAAAGGCACTTTGACGAGGGATTTGGTTGAAATTTACTCGCTTTCCGAGATCACGTAAAATCCCGAGGAGTTGGCCTATGCACCACAGGCGCACAGGTGTGCGGGGTGCGCACGGATTTGAAGATGCTCAGCGGCGGGGTTTTTCCCCGTAAAAACGGGACAAGCCGCTGACGATGTCAGGGCAGGTTGGTTACTTTTTTGATCCCGATACGCTACGCTGTTCGGTTCGGGCTCTGCAGCAAAAAAGTAACAAAGTCAACCTAAGCCAATCAGCTTAAGAATTTAGCAATCACGCTATAACCAAGCAAAAAAATCAATATCCCACCATAACCATTCCAATAACCTCATGAAATACCTTCCCCTAAAGCCTCCGAAGCCGGCCAAGGCATGCGAAACGAATAATCCGGATGGATAAGGTAGGCGAAATTACAGGGCGCGGGAACAACTTCGATTCCCTGCGCTTCGAAAAGGCACTTCGCACGGCGCATATGCATCGCCGACACCACCTAGATTACCTGGGTATTTTAACTGACTTGAACTTTTGATGAAGGTGGAGTTTCAGAATAATAATGCGTATGAAATGGTAAAGAATATTAAACAAAAAAAACTAAATAGTTGAACTTGGATATCTAAAATTCGATTATATTTATGGGAGTAAAGGTAAAGTAAAATGAACGACAGGGATTTTGCCAAATTAATGGAAATTGCCAAAAAGCGGATTGAGGCTGTAAAAACCATGACCAAAAAAGAGGCCATTGCATCCTTGAACCGTGCTGGTATAGTTACAAAAAAGGGGGAATATACTAGAAACTACAAAGAGCTGAAAGCGTATTCTAAAGGTAAATAGAAAAAATTCAAATCATTTTTTAATGTACGATGTAAGGCATAATTTTATAACTGGTTTCCACGGGTGCGAAGAATCCACCAGAGACAAGCTTATAAGTAGGCCAAATGACTTGGTCTATTCCAAAAAACCTTTTGATTGGCTGGGGCATGGCATGTATTTTTGGGAAAACAATTACACCAGAGCTCAGATTTGGGCCGATGAAAAGAAGGTCGTAGGCAAAATAAAAAAGCCTTCTGTTCTTGGAGCTGTAATCCATTTAGGATATTGCTGTGATTTTTTGGATTCCAAATATATACGATTAATTCAAAATCACTATACTTCTTTTAAAGACCTAAATGATATTCTTGGAGACGAACTTCCAAAAAACCGAGATGTGAAAAATGACCCAAATGGAGATATGCTACTTAGAGAATTAGATTGTGCTGTGATTGAATACATGCATCAATCAATACTTGAAACGTGGATAAAAGAAATAAATGATTTTGGGAGCAGTTCAACCAGAAATTTCGATACAACAAGAGGCGTTTTTACAGAGGGAGGGCCAGCTTTTGAGGGTGCTGGGATTTTTGAAAAAAGTCATATTCAGGTCTGTGTTCGAAACCCGAATTGCATCAAAGGGTTTTTCATTCCTAGAGAAGAAATTGTATTCCCAGTTGAAAGTTTAATTTGAATTCCGCGACTAGGAGTAGTTTGCACAACCTTTCCCCATAAAAAGGATTTCGTAATTTTTAATTCCCAACCCATCATTCCTCACCCATCAATAGCTAACTATCCAATATCTATCAAAATCTTTTTTCATCTTTCGGCCGTAGGCCATACCCTGAACCGCTACGCTATACAGGGTCTCCGCTTCGCTCCGATTTCCACCATATTTCTACCCTATTTCAAATCGAGAATCGCTTAGATCCTAATATCCAGAAATCCCGAAAAAGTCGGGACATGTTATCCAATATCAATCAATATCCCACCATAACCATCCCCACCACCGAGGGAAATGCCCGCTCCCAGTAGTAGATAATTTGTTTCGGAGGCTCCGTAAAAAAAAGAAAGATCAGCCCGGCACCTACCAAGCTGATCCAATGTCTTTTTCTCCATTCCCGAAAAACTGCTATTCCTAAAAACATCCCCACCCAGAATGCAGGGTTTAATAGCATGCAATGGGCTATAAATCGCATGGAGTTCTTTTAATATCCACAACTATCAATTTCCCTATTTCAGTCGCTAGGCCATCCCAAGCTTGTGTAGGTATCAACCAACTATATGTATTCCGTCATCCGAGAAATGGCAGAACATGTGTCATGGGCTAAGCTAAAGGTTGAACTATTTCAAGAATGCCTAACCCATCGGATTCTAAAAATTCAATTAAAGAAATTTTGTTTTTATGTAAAAGCTTTGTAATTGACCTAGTGGTTAAATTCCCGGTCTTTAACCAGATGATTTTAGGCGGTATGCCCCTAATAATATTTAAATCAACATAATCAGAGTCAAACGTTACTATAGCGAAACCATGCTCTTTTGCATAGTCAAAAATGTGGGAATCCGAGGCATCTTCCAATCCGACATGCCGGACCTGAAAAGAACCCGGAAAATCAGGTTCAATCTGCCTCACTATTTTTGGGGAGATATTCTGATCAAATAAAAGCTTCAAGAGGCGATTTGTAGTTTGTGCTCCTTATCTGCGGCGAAAGCCAAACAGGCATTTATCATATCTTCGCTTATTTCCTCAAAATCCTCCATAATCTCTATTTTGCTCATTCCGTTGGATAGCCAGTTTAGCACATCATAAACCGAGATTCTACTCCCTTTGAGGCAGGGCTTTCCAAATCTCTTGTCCGGCCTAATTTCTATGTAATCCTGATAGTTCATAGTTCAAATATACGCAAATCTACAGTATAACGGATATTTTGTTGGTTTGGAATTTGTCATCCGAGAAAAGGCAGAACCAGACAGATTCGGGTTTTGGCGGGAAAGATAGGGCACCACGTAATTGAGAGACTTAGGGACGGAGGGACTTTAATAATGCCGGAAATAAAATTGACAATTCCCAATAACCCAATATAACTTGGCTCGCAGCCCGTAATTTTTAATTCGTAATTTTTAATTCCCAACCTATCATTCCTCACTCCTCACCCATCACCCCAAAAAAAATCCATCCCCACCACTTCATGCAACACCATCTTCCAAAGCACCAAACCTTCCGACCCCGGCCAAGGCAGCCGAAAAGTATCATCCGGATGAACGAGAAT
>NZ_QCXY01000021.1 GCF_003347495.1 Pleomorphovibrio marinus | reverse complement strand
AATGGGTAGGGCTGCCTGTAGAGCAGCTTGGGCATTGAGTCTTCCGAATCCAAAAGTATTGTCAAAACCGGCTGGCTCCATATCAGTTGCAGTTTGCTGTAAAATGGTTCTCACTTGCGCTTCAGTCAAGTTTGGGTTAACAGAGAGCATTAACGCTGCAACTCCAGAAACTTGGGGGGCAGCAGCTGAGGTACCCCCAAAGGTATCCGTATAGTTTCCATTGTCATAACCGAGATTCCCCATTCTGTCTGTTGTGACGACATCACCGTTACCCCCCACATTTCCAGAGGGAGCTACTTAGTCCATTTGCGGTCCTCTACTACTATAATTCCATATATTCCCGTTTCTGTTAATGGCACCAACAGTAACCACTCCATTGACATTTGCTGGAAAGGTTACACCACTGAAATCCTGATGAGAATTTCCCGATGCAAAAACCACCACGCTCCCCAGTCCGCCTCTACCCTGGGTTCTGGCACGGTTTATAGCAAAGGTGATTTCATCAAAATTAGCTCCTTGGGCAGTGAAACCCCAGGAATTACTTAATATCTCCGCTTCCCCATCATCCCAAGCCCAATCTATTGCATCAGCTAAATCATCAATGTCTTCATTAAAAACGACAAATTGTTGATTATTAAAAGGATCGGTAACAATATTCCAGTCACTGAATATATTCACGGGAATAATTTGTGTACACGGAGCCACACCTGCTATACCTAAGTTGTTGTGACTTGCAGAAATGATACCGGCACATGCTTGACCATGGCCAATTATATGTAGATTCGCAGGCGGAAGAGGTGCTACTGGTGCTCCAAACCCCGTAGTGTCAGTAGGAGTAAATCCTGGAAGAACTCTCCCATCCATGTCTTCATGGTTTTCAACACCGTCATCAATAACTGCCACCCTCACTTCCCTGATGCCCTGGGTAATGCCCCAAGCCTGAGAGGCATTGATATCAATATTGTTTCCCTGGTTCAAATAGAATTGATCAGGAAAAAGTGGATCGGTAGGAACCACCTGATATCTTTCTATTGAAGCTTTAAAATTTGGATGACAGTAACTGACTAGATCGCTTTCGTAAATCAAATTAGAGAGTCTGATAACATTATTCCAGTCCCGAATTAATATTTTAAAGGTATTGTATTTTCTTTTTACAAACGAATTGTATTCACCTTCTATCAAATGAAGGATACTATCGATGGTAACTCCTGGCTTTGGTTGAAGCAGTACCTCTCCGTTAATAAAAATTGGGATTTCCTCATGTTCGAAATTCAATCCATAAGCGGCAGATTCAATTTCAGGATTTTCCACCTTTATTCTGTTGATATCCAAAGGATTCGTTTTGGATTTAATTATGATTTCTCCTTTTACTGTTTTACTCGCAGAATAAGACAAATCAGTTTTTTGGATTCTAGAGGTCAAAGTCTGTAAATCCGTCCCAGGCTTTGTCTTTACAAGCATCGAGTTTTTATCAACGGACAAGTAATGCTTTTTCCCATCAGACCAATAATAAAGTTTTTCTTTGGTTATTGAAGATATTGTAATGAATAAAAGCAATAAACTAAAAAAGAGTAGAATGTTTTTCATTTTTCAAGGGCAATTTTCGGTTGAATAATCGGTAATAACTATCATTGGAATAGCCAAAGGAGCGATATTGGCCGGGCAAATTAAATTCGAATTTGTTGAGTCCTCCTCCGTATTAAAGAATCTATAGCTGAAATATATGATGTCTTCAGATAAAGCCCCTCCTGGATATTGTACAACATTTTGATACTTTTCACCTTCCCACATAATTTCTTTACCCTTTAAAGAACCTGAAAGTACTTGTATAACATTTACATTGTAGCAGGACTGATAACCTATCAATTTACCCTGTACACATTCTGGCAATGATTCATCTTCACATCCAAAATTGCTAAGTATCAGTAGTATGATTGCAGCTATTTTTATGAAATATTTCATAACCTGTTCTAGTTTATTTAACCTCAAAATCAATTCTGAATTGCCTTTCCATTTTGATTAGATTATTCACTAAACTTACCTCTATTCAAGACGCACTAAAAACCCAACCTGCTACAATTTAAAAACAATTATTTTAAAAAGTAATTATTAGTTGAAAAATTCCTAAGAAAGTAAGAGTAGAAGATTGGCTCACGTTGCCCGATGGCTGCGCCGTCGGGATTCTGATAAAGTCGTATTTTACGACGGATTTTTATACCAAGCTACAGGCCTATTAACCAAAAATATTAAAAAGGTAAATTTCAATTTATCTGCCTAGCTTCCACCATGCACTACCATGCCTCTTTTACCTTTCCACCCTTATCTGTCTTCTGATCAAACCTTCTTTGTAGCGAATATGAAGGTAGTAGAAACCGTTTTTGAACTTCCGGGTATCCAGACTTATCTTTTCACTGATACCGGATTGACTGAACAATATTTTACCTCGTTGGTCATAGAACTGGACATCAAAACCAGGGTCGTCTCCTGCTGTGCGTTTTACCTGTGGATTCCATTGTACCTGCAGCTCCTCATCCGCCGGATTGGGGAAAGTCAAAAAGCAAAGTTCACACCCACCCCCTCCAGGACATGAGGGTTCTGTATACATACTGACAGGTTTCCAATCACTCCATGAACAGCCATTGTGTATCCTTGCAGACACCCCGGCATCGTACACCGGAGGATAGGGCGGGGATGGAATGTAATTATTAAAATGTATCCAGAAATACCCGTGGCTCACTTTTGTATAGTGGCCGTTGACTACCTGTACTTCATATTGGTACCATGGTTCATTGGGGTCTGGGTGGAAACCAAAGGTCTGATCAGGACAGACATAAGGGGAGGATTCAAAAGGTTCCAGACTGATGGCTGAGGTAGGGATGGGCCCCGTGGCTGTGACGAAAGCCTTCTGTACCTCCACATCCCCACATTCGGTGGTGATGGTGGCTGTAAGCGTAACCTGTCCATTTCCCTGTGGAGTAAGGTTTACGCTGTTGCCGCTTCCTGAAATACCCACCATTCCTGCCGGACTGGCCGACCAACTGACCGTACTTCCATCAGGGGCATTCTGAAGGGTGAAGGTATTAGTGGAGCAGAGGTAGTCGGGGCCGGAGATGGTGGGTGGTGTCTGACATACATTTGCAATTAGATCACAGGTTACAAATGATTCCCGAATACCACCCAGTGCAAACATGGCCCTCATTCTATCAGTTTGCCCTTGAGTGAAAATGTTCATACACCCATCGTCTGTATAATCCATGTAATTCATAAACATGTCATTAGAGCTACAGGATGTTTGTGGAAAAGAAGGGCAATCAAAAGTTGGACCAAATTGATTAGGAGTATCATCAACAAAATCGTCACTTTCACGACCTCCCTCACCCCATACATGCCAAAGATTCAGCCAATGACCTACTTCATGTGTAGCGGTTCTGCCTTGGTCAAAAGGTGCTGATACATTTCCGATCCTTCCAAATGCCGTAGTGTGAACAACTACCCCATCTGTTTCAGGTTGGGTAACCATCATATCCGGGAATTGGGCATAGCCAAGAAGATTATTGCCTAGATTACATACCCAGATATTTAAGTACCTATCAGCAGGCCATGCAGGGGAACCTGTTGGGGCGAATTTAATCCCTGTAGCTTCTTCGTCAGTAGTTCCATCGGGATTTTCCACTCGAGTGAAGATGCCTTCTGTTGTTTGTACACGTACTATGCCATCAGTAGCATTGCCATTGGGATCTACACACGCTAACAAAAATTCTATCTCAGGATCAGCGGCTACCCCCTCAAAAGCAGTCGGGGTGTTGGATGCATCGGCATTAAGCCGCCTGAAGTCTTCGTTGAGAACATCTATTTGCGACTGAATTTGCCGCACTGATATTCAGTCCTGTGCCTACTGCCTGGCCGGTATGGAGTACATGCACCACCACGGGAATAGTGATAATATGGCTACTGAGAAGCCCCAAGGTCTTCTGTTCAGAAAACTTCGCCACCTGTTGTTCTAACTGTAACAGCCTTTGGTAGCGTTCCGGATCATTTCTTTTAATGGCCTCCATGCTTAATTCAGAACCACAAGTGCGCTGTGCAAATAGGTCATTACCAATCAATAAGATTAAAAAGAAAATTAATAGTAACACTCTCATTTCACTTATCTTTTAATGCCTCAATTGAAGTAATTTCAAATTTGCAACCGTAGCCACCTCGTTCAAACGGTGGGATCAAAAGACTACAACAACTTTTCTTAACACCATTAATAACAACTCTTGAATTATGATTATAAGAAAAATTCCAATTACAGGGCACTAAAATAAAATCATTACTCGCTACAAAAGATTCTTTATCGAAATCTGCCGGGTTTATAGTCAGTATAAAACCAAAATTATTGTGTTTAATTACTCTAGCCTCAACATTTTTGAATGTTTCGACGATTTCTTCATTATCACATGTGGTTTTACATGTAAGGGGGGCTTCTTCCTCTCCACACCCCAAACCCATCACCACTACCGCAATAATGAGGAGTAGGCTTTTTGTCAACTTATTTTTTAGCCTTTTCATTTTTCATTTATTTATAGGATTATAAATGGATTCTCAATTTGCACAACCTTATCCGCATACTTTGTGAAGGTGAAAGCATGTTCAAATTCTACTTTATATTTTCCTGAAGAAAGTGAATTTCTGTTTGATTTGTACTCAATAACAAATCCATCAATATATTTTGTATTTTCCAAGTTACCTTTCCAAATAGCTTGCATAACCAAAGAATCTAAGGTCTCTATTGCATAACCAAATTTATCAGGTATTCTGATTCCATCATAAGGAAAACCAATAATCCTTTCTACTAAAACCCCATCGTCTCCATAAATCAATTGTAAGGTCAACATAAAATCATTGCCTATGATTTCTTGTAGATTGGTGACCACTAAGAGGGTTTCTGACCTGTTTGTTAGGCAATATCTGTACAAAATATCTTCGCCTTTATTGAAGGTGGAAGTTGGTATACCCGCTTCATTTAATAGGTTAAATTGTACTTCAACAAGTGGATCGGGAAAGCCGTCATCGGTACAGGAAATCAACATTAGGATAACCATAGTTGTCGAGGTAATCAATAGTTTCATGGCTTTATGATTAAAATTCATTGATATTTGAATTTTGGATTAAAATCCATCTTGAAAACCAAGACGTGAGGAATACCCTTTTCGCTACAATTGATCTGATTTTCCTGTTCCTCAAAAAGTGAGATTAAAAGTAGAAAGTATTCGAATATTCCTCAAAGTGCCCGAGTTAGGAGCATAATTTTATTTTCTTTGCCTGGATTTTTTATGACTCTAGGTAGTTGAATTCAAACTCCTTTTCAATATTTATGTATTCTAAAGGCAAGGAAACAAAAAAGAAAACGTCGGTTATGGCACCGCAAATGCGAGATTGTATGGAAACCCTTATTTTTATTGCGTTACACTCCTTTTCTGATATCAATTCATATAAACGCCCGCATTCATAGGATTTTACCCGACCTCCAACAATATATTCATTTTCAAAATCAATTAAATGTATGCTTCTCCGACTAAGATTGTTTTCATGGCATCAATGGTCTAAACAGCATAAATAGTCTTTGCTCATTTTCGGTATAATAAACCTTTAAGCCTTTTGTTTCTACATTCCCCATATCCGCATTCTCAAGGCTACTGGTCATGTAAAAGCCATCGCCTGACTCTAAGGCATAACTTAAAACATAAAACTCCAATAATTCAAATTGATTATTAGAGAAATTATGAAACTTTCCAGACAATAAATTATTAGATGAACGACCTTCTATGGTCCCATCTTCGTGAAACTCCAGCCAAAGCTGCGAATCTGTATCCCTTGGCTCAGCC
>NZ_QCXY01000020.1 GCF_003347495.1 Pleomorphovibrio marinus | reverse complement strand
GAAAAGTGGGGCGCCAAACTGGAAGGTCGTCTATTCCGAAAAAGCTGCCGACAAATCCGAAGCAAGGAAAAGGGAACTCGAAATCAAAAAAAAGAAGTCCAGAAAGTACATCGAATTCCTTAGCAATTCCAATTCCTAATCCACTGTAAGGGGCTGACTCCCCCACCAATCCTCATTAGGCTGCCATTCGGGATCAAATTGTTCCATCCTTCTTCGTTCCAATTCAGGAAGAAACCGCTCTTCCATATCCACTAACCTTTCCTTATATTTTTGGGGATCAAACTTAGGGTCTCTCACCGGCAATAACGCCTTACATTCCTGAAGGAAAAGCTCCAACTCCTGAGTAAGTGCTGTGACCACCTGAGGCTGCTGCCTGGCAATATCCTCCTCTTCAAAGGGATCTTCTACAAGATGATACAATTCATCCCTCCCACTTTCCCAAGAATGGATGAGTTTGTAATCACCACGTCTTACCACGCTGGAAGGCACTCCTCCTTGGTTCCCGTAATGAGGGTAATGCCAGTACAGACTTCGCTCTGGAAGCTCCTCCCCCTTCATCAAGGGTAGAAGTGAGGTACCATCCACATGCTGTTCTGGTATAGGAGGAAACCCAGCCAAGTGAAGTAGGGTAGGGTAAAAATCTGCCCCCGATACCGGGTAATCAGACTCATTTGGGCTAATGCCTGGGGCCTTTATCAAATAGGGGACGCGGGTCCCCCCCTCCCAGTGTTGTCCTTTACCTCCCCTTACTTTTACATTATGGGTGGCAAAAGCATCCCCTGCTACAACGCCACCATTGTCAGAGGTAAACACCACAATGGTGTTTTCATCCAAACCCAAGGCTTCTAATTTTTTCATTACCAAACCTACAGCATCATCCACTGACTCCACAAGTCCCGCGTAAATTGGATTATCCTGTACCGTCCTGTATGGCAACTTCTCTCCCATCTCAAATCCAGTAGACGCTATGCCCATTTCATGAGCCTTTTCCCTATATTTTTCCCATTTCAATTTTGTAGTCTGAATAGGGGCATGTACGGCATAAAAGGATAGGTAAGCGAAAAAAGGACCTTCTTGATGTTTTTCAATGAAATTGGCCGTCTCCTCAGCCAAACGCATGGTTAGGTTTTCACCGTTTGGGCCATCTTCAATTTTTGGGTTTTGGTAGGGAGAGAAAAAACCGCCCATTGGAGAACCTTTGTCCCATCCGGCGATATTGATGTCAAAACCATGATCTTCAGGATAGGATCCCTCATCTCCCAGGTGCCATTTACCTGCATAAAATGTGGAATACCCTTGCTCCTTAAAAGCTTCTGCCATGGTAGTGTGCGATTCAGCCAAATTCCATGTATAATCTGCGGGAAGCATGGGATCATGCCGACCATGTGACCTCCAATCTTCACCGGTTTTAGCACCTATCCAATCTGTAATCCCGTGCCTTGCGGTAAACTGACCTGTCATGATGCTGGCCCTTGCCGGGCTACAAACCCTGCTGCCAGAATGCCCTTGGGTAAAAGACCAGCTATTGGCAGCCAGCCTGTCAATATTGGGGGTATCGTGAAAAGGCGAACCCGAATAGCCCAAATCTGCGTATCCCAAGTCATCCACCAGGATAAACACGATATTCGGCAATTTTTGGGTCCTTTCGGCACAGGAATCTAACAAAAATACGATGAAGGCAAGGGAAGAATAAAATCGAAATCGCATGTGAAGCTTTATAAGGGGATGATAATTTAGGTGACTAAGCTGTGTTTGGCAATATAGGAAGGATCTATCTCAACTCCCAAACCAGGGCCAGTGGGCACTTTTACCTTGCCATCCTCACTGCTCAAACTTGAAGTAGGACTGTCTAAGGGAATTTCCCTATTGAAGCCTTTGAACTCATGATAGGGGCCTGCATTGGGCAATGCCGCCACAAAATGCATCATATACAGATAACCCAACCCTGACCCTGAAATATGCGGGGTACATTCCTTTCCCCTTGCCTGAGCCATCTTAGCCACTTTCATGGACCTTACCATTCCACCAAAATAAAAAATATCTGGCTGAACGATGTCTAAGGCATTATTGTGGATCAGCCACCTGAAATTGTGCAAACTCGGCTCCTGTTCTCCCCCGGCGATGGGGATGCTAAGGGCCTGGGCCACTTCCAAAGTTTCTTCATACCAATCAAAAGGCACCGGCTCTTCATAAAAATCATAATCGTATTCCTCCATTAATCTACCGATTCTAATCCCTTCTTCAGGGGTGTAGGAACCGTTGGAATCCGCATAAATCACCATTTCAGGTCCAAATCTCTTTCTCACCAGCGGAATCAGCTTTTCTGTCCTACCCGGAGGAAAATCGGCATTGTTGCTCATTCTGCCGCCTAACTTAAACTTCAATGCCTTAGCATTGTGTTCCCTTACGTCTCTTTCAATCAAATCAATGGATTCTTCAGCACTCCTCCCCCGATAATTGTTGGCTTGGTACACCGCAATGTGTTCATGGTGTATATCACCTATCAGTTGGCCAAGGCTCTTTCCGGTAAACTTGCCGAGCAAATCCATAACTGCGAATTCCAAGGTAGCCAAAGGCACCCAAAGCGCCAGACTCTGCAATTTGTAATTGCTTTGAAACACATACACTTCGTCTAACAACTCCTCCAACTTCCTGGCGTCTTTCCCTACAAAGAAGGGCTGAATCCGGTTAACGAATATGGGATACAGGTGAACCATCTGCATGTTGTTGCTCACAGAAATCCCCTCCGCACCATCAGCAGTTCTTACCCTACAGAGAAAATTGTCGCCAAACCTCAACAATTCCACGGACTCCATGATTATGGGATCCTTCAGCTCGTCTATCCGGAGCACTTTTTCCTTGAGTATTAGGTCCAGGTCTTCGTAGCCTTGAAATGCCGATTCCCTGGCTAGAGCTGGGGCAATTCCAAGCAAACCAGTCCCCGCTACAGTCCCTATTGCCGCTTTTTTAATAAATTTCCTTCTTGAATGCATCTATATTATTGCTTACCTGAAATCTTAACTCTTACACTGTACAAGCCCGTACGCGCTGTCACGTAAAGGGTGCGCATATCTTCATCCCCAAAGGCCAAATTGGCAGGTGTTTCCGGAAACACAATTGTCCCCAGATGCCTTCCTTGGGGCGAAAATACCAGGATTCCTCCAGGTCCTGTTGCATAGATGTTCCCTTCGGTGTCCACCTTTATGCCATCCGGGTTGCCTTCTCCTGAGGTAGCTGAAACGTTAAAAAACAACTTCCCCTTACCTACCTTACCTCCTTTGCTAACGGGATATTTCATGTATTTTTTTGGGCGATCTGAATTGGCCACGTAAAGGATGGATTCATCTGGAGACAGGACAAGCCCATTAGGCCTGTACAGGTCGTCGGCAATAAGTGTAAGTTTGTTTTTATGGAACCTGTACACCCCATTAAACCCCAAAGTATCCGTTGCCTCACTATCTAGTCCATAAGGTGGATCTGTAAAATAAACAGCTCCCTTACTATCCACAATCACATCATTGGGGCTATTGAAAGGTTTACCCTTGTACTTGTCCACTACTGTACTGTACTCCCCATCCGGACTTAGCTTGCTGATTTTCCTACCGCTGTGCTCAGCCATGATTAGGTTTCCCTCCCTATCATAGGTCAGTCCATTTGCGTTATTGCTGGGGCTTCTGAAGGATTCCTTGCCCCCATCGGGGCTCCATTTGTAAATGGTGTTGGCAGGGATATCACTGAAAAGCAAATACCCCTCTTCCTGATTCCAGACGGGACCTTCGGTAAACTGAAATCCATCGGCAAGTTTCTTTACCTCAGCACTTCTCTCTAAGATTTCATCAAACCGACCTTCCTTTCGGATATGTTCTTGTGCCAGGCTAAAGAGGGTGATACAAAATAAAACTGGAAAAAGGGCAAATGTCTTAAGCAAATTCATAGTGTTTTGGGTTTGATTGATCTGTAATGGAAACGTTAAAATAAGGAAAAAATAAGTCATCCTTTCTATGCCCCATTACCTTTTTGGAAAATTGAAAGCTAAAAATTGGAGTTGGAGAAAAGCAGATTAGGAATTAACGAATTACGAAGGGTTATGACCCCCTCTCAGTTTATAATCATTTCCCTGATGGATGGAGTGATTTGGTGATGAGGTGATCGTCTTCCGTCTTCCAATTTTCCATTCAACAGTTACTGCTCAAACAACTCCAACATCCTCTCCCTGTCCAACTGCCCCAAAAAGCTATCCCCTTCGGCAATCACCTCTTTGGCAAGTTTGTTTTTTGCCTTCTGCATATCCATGATTTTCTCCTCCACCTTGTCCTTACAGATCATCCTGTACGCAATGACTTGCTTCTCTTGCCCCATCCTATAGCGCCTGCCTTGTTGGGAGTAGTTCAGAGGCATGTGGTAAATTTTCCAGAAAATAAAAGGAACATCCCCCAAGTAAAAATATACACTGTGGAATTTTGGAAGAGTCCTCAAAACCGTCACATAAGTCCATACTTCAACCACCACCTATACCTCTCACCAAATAATTCTATAGTGTAGGCCTCCCGGCCCCTTACAGTATTAGTGATCCCACTGGGAAGTTTAACGCCAAGCTAGTGCATCGTCATGCTTGGGAACATCCTGATTTACCAAGTCATTTTCCTTTACTTTCCTTATAAGTTGCTTAACAAAAAATGATAATGCCATAGGAAAACCACTTGCAAATTGTTTATATTATCAACTATAAAATGTCAATTAAATAAACATTATGCACCTAAACTGTCATTCATACTATAGCTTCAAGTACGGTACTCTTTCCGTGGAAGCCCTGGTGGCAGCCGCAAAAAGCAAAAAGCTGGATGCACTGGCCCTCACGGATATAAACTGTACCGCAGGGGTGTTCCCTTTTATCAGGGAAGCGCATCGGCAGGGCATACACCCGGTGATAGGTGTGGATTTCCGCAACGGCAGCGCCCAGCAATATGTAGGGCTTGCAAAGAACCAAGACGGCTTCTATGAACTGAACCTGCACCTCTCCCTACACCTCACATCCAAGACACCCTTTCCCGAACGTGCCCCAGACTTTAACAACGCCTTTGTCATCTATCCCCTATCCCCCACTCCATTTCCCCTAAAGGATCACGAATACATAGGCGTAAAACCCTCCCAACTCAACCGACTCCCCTATAGCCCCTGGGCCAAGCATAAGGACAAACTGGTGCTCCTGCAGCCGGTGAGTTTTCAGGACAAGGTGGATTTCAATGCCCACCGGCTACTCCGCAGCATGGATATCAACACCCTGCTCAGCAAACTGCCACTTACCGAACAGGGCCACCCCGGGGATCAGTTGTACGCCTATGCAGATATGGTCTCCCGCTGCCAGGACCACAGCTACCTGATCTACAACGCCCAAAAGCTGCTGGAACAATGCCAGTTTTCCTTTTACTTCCAAGCAGTAAAAAACAGGAGGGACATCCTCGGCTCTGATTGTGAGGACGTTGAATACCTGAGGGAAGAGACTTTTAAAGGGGCAAAACTGCGCTACGGGACACTGGATGAAATAAAAGAAAAACGCATCCGGAAAGAACTGGAAGTCATCCAGCAAAAAGGGTTTGTCTCCTACTTTCTGATCAACTATGACATCGTAAACTTTGCCCGACACAAAAACTTCTTTTACGTGGGTAGAGGCAGTGGGGCAAACAGCATCGTAGCCTATTGCCTCTTTATCACTGATGTGGATCCCGTGGAGCTGGATCTCTACTTCGAGCGTTTCATCAACCTTTACAGGGAAAACCCTCCCGACTTTGACCTGGATTTCTCCTGGACGGACAGGGACGAGGTGACGGACTATATCTTCAAGAAATACAACCGCCCCGACAAGGAGCATGTATGCCTGCTGGCCACCTTCAACACCTTCCAGGCCAACTCCGTGATACGTGAGCTGGGCAAAGTCTTTGGGCTGCCCAAGACCGAAATAGAATCCCTGATCTATCACCGGGACAAGCTCCAGGGGACCAAGTACCAACCGGATCAATACGGCAAGCTGATCTACAGATATGCCAAGGTGATCCAGGACATGCCCTCCCACCTCAGCATCCATGCTGGAGGCGTGCTGATTTCCCACAAGCCCATCCATTACTATACCGCCACGGAGCTTCCCCCAAAGGGCTTCCCCATTTCTCAGTTTGACATGCACGTGGCAGAGGACATTGGGCTGCACAAATTCGACATCCTTAGCCAGCGTGGACTGGGTCATATCCGTAGCAGCATGGAGCTCATCTACCAAAACCAGGGCATAAAGGTGGACATCCGCCAAATCAAGGCCTTTAAGAAGGACCCAAAAATCAAGCAGCACCTGCGTGAGGCACGCACCATAGGAGCCTTCTATGTGGAGTCCCCTGCCATGCGCATGCTATTGGCCAAAATGAAGGCCGATGAATACCTCGAACTGGTGGCCGCCAGCTCCATTATAAGACCCGGAGTGGCCAGGTCCGGCATGATGAGAGAATATATACTCCGGCACAGGCACCCCGAGCGCAGAAAGCAGGCGCACCCGGTATTATATGACATCATGCCGGAAACCTATGGCATCATGGTGTACCAAGAAGATGTGATCAAGGTGGCCCACTACTTTGCGGACCTGTCCCTTAGCGAAGCGGATGTGCTACGCCGCGGCATGAGTGGCAAGTCTCGCTCCAAGGATGAGTTCCAGCGGGTCAAGGACCAGTTTTTGGCAAACTGTAAAAACCTGGGAAGGGATCCCGCTATTACCAAGGAAGTCTGGCATCAGATCGAAAGCTTTGCGGGTTATTCCTTTGCCAAGGGCCATTCGGCATCCTTTGCCGTGGAAAGCTACCAAAGCCTCTACCTCAAGGCCCATTACCCCCTGGAATTCATGGTCGGGGTGATCAATAATTTTGGGGGCTTTTATCACACGGAATTCTATGTGCACGAGCTGAGAATGAATGGTGCGGACGTGCAGGCTCCCCATATCAACGAAAGCGATTACCTCACCACTATCAAGGGAAAAACGGTCTACCTAGGGTTTATCCACCTCAAAAACCTGAACAAGGAAAGCAGCAACAGGCTACTGCTGGAACGCCAACAAAACGGCCCCTACTTGAGCTTGATGGATTTTGTGTCCCGGGTGGGTATAGGCCTGGAGCAGATCCTGATTCTCGTGCGCATAGGCTGCTTCCGCTTCACGGGTAAGACCAAGCAGGAACTGCTCTGGGAAACCCATTTTATCCTGCATCGCCGGAAGGCAGCCGTGCAGGGTTCCGAACCCCTTTTTCGCCCTACCAATAGCCTCCATGAGTTAAAATGTCCCGATCTGGAGCCCTCCGATGTACGGCAGGAAATCCTGGACCAACTGGAAATCCTGGAATTTCCACTAGACTCCCCCTTCCTTTTGATCAGGGACCAACAAGCAAGCGGCATACGTGCCTTGGACATGTGCCACTACCTGGGGAAAAGTGTGCAAATGATCGGCTACCTTGTAACGGTGAAGTATACCCGTACGGTAAAGGGCGAGGTGATGAATTTCGGTACTTTTCTGGACAGGGAAGGCCATTGGATAGACACGGTACATTTCCCTCCGGTGGTCAAAAAGCATCCCTTAAAGGGCCGGGGTATCTACCTGATCCGTGGAAAAGTCAGTGAGGAGTTTGGCTTTTACAGCGTGGAAGCGGAGTACTGCGAACGCATGGCTTATTGGAATGCAGCGGACTAGCTAAAAGTGTGAGCAAAAAAATTTGAGTAGACATTCAGAAAGGGGTTGATGATATAGCCTTCCTATGAAAATCACCCCGTTTGCAAAAGCTCTACACGTTCATTGCTCACAAGCTTATGGGCATACAATAAACAAGCCCGTATGTCTGCAATTTCCAGCCAGTCATATCCTCGCAATATCGTTTCAGGGCTATCTCCAGCAGCCAACATCCCAAGGACATGCTCAACCGCAAGGCGCTTGCCCCTAATGATTGGTTTACCCCCAAATAGCTGGGGGTTCACAGTAATCCGCTTAATTAATTCGTTTTCGTCCATTTGCTTCAATCCAATTGTACAAGCATAACAACAACATAAAACCCGAAAATACTGCTTGACAAGCAAAATCGTGTAGCATTTTCTGTTTCAATTTCGTCCAGACGATATGAAGTTAAGCAAAACCTACCTACTGTACCTACCATGGATACTGTTTTATTCCTGTGTCAGCGATACTGATCCTTACAAGGGGGGCAATGCGGAAGTGGTGATAAATGTGATGACAAGGGGAGGATACCAGTTTCTTGTCCTGTTCGAAGACAACCTGTATTATCCCGAAAACCTTCCGGAGGAGTATAAGATAGTGGTTCAGGAGCCTATTCCTGTTCATACCAGATTTAAGGTACTGGACTATGAAAGGGATATCTTTGGGCCTGCCCCAAACGATGTCCCGGTGTTCCTGAAATCTATTCCAGCCATAACACTTTTGGAAATAAACCAACGATGACCTTCCCTCCACTTGCTGCCAATCAGTGGATAAATCCAAAACTCAACCACATGAAACCAATTCTACACCTCCATCATTAAGAGGTAATCTTGTGTTCCTTGAGCCAATTACAACCTTACCGAATTCTTTGACGTAACATTTAGTATGTATACTAACGCCATAAAATGTTTTGTTTTGACCTTAGTTTTCGGGCTTGGTGCTTGCCACATCCCGAGAGCATCCATATCGAATCAGGAGTCGCTCAACGCCGATTATGTGATGGATGTACTGGTTCTGTATGTGCAAAGTAGCGATGACATTTTTGAATGGGGGGAAGAAGCCTATGACAATATTCTAAAAGGCAGGTTTAACGACTTGGCCAATAAGCGAAATAGGGAATTCCTCTTCAAAAACTTCAGCCGTAGATTGTATCCCACCTTCGTCCACAACTATGCGGATTATTTTTCAGATCACAAAATTTACGCATACGATGAATTCGTTAACATACTTGAATCAGCCAATATCAAGCATATTTTGCTCGTCAATTTGCGGATCACATCCTTGGAGAGGTCAACTATACACACCAATACCCTATCTCCCAATAAAATATATCCCAACAACATTCCTATAACTACCTCTTCCATTTCAAATGCTCACCAAGTGTATTTGCTGGAAACCAACAACCCAAAACCAATTTGGATTGCTTATGGCTTTCCTGGACCGGCCAGAAATATTGCCAGAAGCGTACACCGAGACCTGCGAAGAGAAAACTTTTTTTACTCCGTAGGCGATAGGGCTTCCAGAAATTAGAAATCCCTTCCGGTAGGTTTTAAATGAATACGATACACTCCCTGTAATGATGCGGAACACAAAGAATTGGTATGTAGGTTCAACATTTGTCGATAAATTTAGTTATATTGAATTTTAACTCCAATCGGAAAACCACATGTTGTTGATTTCCGTAATATCCATTGTCAAAATGATAGCAGTTATCAGCAAATTTGAGGTACAAAATGGTAAGGAGGAGGATGTGAAAATGGCTTTTAAAAACCGTCCTGGTTTTGTAGAGCATGCCGAGGGATTTGTAAGGCTGGATGTTTTGAGCCCTTTGAATAACCCTGCTGAAATTCACCTTATCACCTATTGGGAAAATGAGGAAGATTTTGAATACTGGCATCGCCATCATTTAAAGGATTCCCATAAAAACATTCCAAAAGGATTGAAACTTGTCCCTAAAAGTTGGGAGCTGACGAAATACGCTCACATTAGCAGTTAACCATGACCGTACTGAATGTACAATTGCTCACTGAAAAAACCAGTGAACTGGCCAATCATGTCACCCGCTCACATTTTGAACGTGATCCTGGTCTGCTAAAACGCTACGGGGAATCTGGCAAACTTCGCTGTTATGAAGACGCTATCTATCATCTTAATTTTTTGGCTGAGGCATTGACCATGGATATCCCGGACATGTATGCCAGTTACATTCTGTGGGCAGCAGCCATGCTGAAATCCAGAAATATCCCGGAGTCAGACCTTCACCACAACCTGGATTTTGTTCAACAAGCCATCCATGAAATCCTGGGTCCTGAGTTTTCCGCCGTGACAATGCGATATGTTGCCGCCGCTAAAGAAAAACTAAAAGAAAAGACCGAAGAAAATGTAACCTATATCACCGACGATAATCCCCTAAAAAAAGAAGTAGAGACCTATCTGGAGTATTTGTTGCAGGGAAAGAGACAGGAGGCTACGCTTTTGATTGCAAAACTGATTCAAAAGGGTGTTGCGATAAAAGATATTTATGAGTTTATTTTTCAGGTTTCACAGTATGAAGTAGGCCAATTGTGGCAGTGCAATAAAATTACGGTTGCACATGAGCATTATTGTACGGCTGCCACCCAACAAATTATGTCGGGCTTATACCAGCATATTTTTTCGGCCAAACGCAAGGGAAAAACACTAGTGGCCTGTTCTATTTCAGGTGAATTGCACGAATTGGGCATACGTATGGTCACCGATTTCTTTGAAATGGAGGGATGGGACACCTATTATTTAGGTGCCAATATGCCTGACAATCAATTGCAGGAAGCTTTAAAGGAATACAGGGCAGATGTACTTGCCCTATCCGTGACCCTTCCCACCCAAGTAAGCAAAGCAAAGACTTTAATCAAAAAAATACGGGACAATAGGGATCTGGCAAGTCTGAAAATAATGGTAGGTGGTTATCCATTTCTTGCAAATCCGGATCTCTGGCAAAGAGTAGCTGCCGATGGGTTTGCACAAAATGCAAATCAGGCAATTTTTAAGGCCAATGAATTGGTAAATCTTTGATATGGAAACTATAAAAAATGACCATAAAATCATACTTGCTTGCAGTAAGCAGGGGATTGTGAATCAACTGTTTTTGGATACTGGCTCCCTTTTGGAAAACATAAAGATGCCGGTGGGCTTGCATAGCCTTGTTTCGCCCCTATCTATTCAGGAATTGAGTAGTTTCTGGCTCTCTATACAGGAAAAATCCATGGAGGAAAATACTGTGCTTACCCTTAGCTATAATGATAAAGAGATAAACTACATATTTTCCGGTTATTTATTGCAGGAAACCGTTCTGCTCTGTGGAAATACCGAATTGACCTCTACGGAAAAAGCATTGGAAGAAATAATGCTGATCAACAATGAACAGGCAAACCAAATAAGGCTCTCAGAAAAAAGGGTGAACACTTTCCTTAAAGGGGATCAGCAGAAGGAATTGAATGAAGCTTTTTTAAATGACTTCACCTCTCTCAACAACGAATTGATTAACAACAAGCGGGAGCTGATGCTAAAAAACCAAAAAATTGAGTTGTTGAATAAAGAGCTGAATGCCGTCAACGAACATATGACCATGTATACCTACTCCGTTTCACATGATTTAAAAGAACCCCTAAGAATGGTCAGGTCATTTTTAACCTTGTTTCACAAAAAGTATGGAAAAAGCCTGGACGAAAAGGGAAAGTCTTATATAGATTTGGCAATGGATGGAGCCAATAGGTTAAATAAAATGCTGGCTGGTTTATTGGATTACCATCAATCTTCCGATTTCGATACTTCTGAAACCGTAGACTTGAATGAGGTATTTTTAGAAGTTAAGAAAATTCTTCAAAAAGAAATTAAAGAAAAAAAAGCAAAAATCACCAGTGAAAAACTTCCCATAATTAAGGGATCGACTACTGGCTACCTGCAAGTATTCCAAAACCTCATTTCTAACGCAATTAAATTTGTTCCGGAAGGGAAAACCCCGGTTGTTTCCATCCATGTGGAAAAAAATGACGCAACCTATACTATCATGGTAAAAGATAATGGGATTGGCATCCCGGAAAATCAAGTGCAGGAGGTTTTTAGTTTGTTCAAACGCCTGAATTCCGAGGAACAGTATGAAGGAACCGGTGTGGGACTGGCCATGGTCAAAAAGAATATCGAAAGATTGGGTGGCGAAATTTGGCTGGAATCTGAAGAGGGAAAAGGCAGCACCTTTTATTTCACCATACATTAAAGGTATCAAATTCCGGGTAGGCTGTATTTCCGCTCATTACATCCTTTTTTATGATCGTGTTATGGATAGTCCTGTCTTGATTTGCCCCAAATAAGGGAATTAAAGTACTGATAGTCTGCTCCCTACTTTGTTTTGCACCATTCACCATTGCGCCCATTGAAGATAGTCAAGTGTGGTTCCTTTTACCAAAATGGTTTGTGTTTATTCTTAGCAGCAACCCGTTCTTTTGTATATTATTTCTTCTTAGGCCTGAATACCTTGATTACCTCTGGATTGTGTTCCAGGAAAGGGCCTTCGATCAGGTCTATGCAATAGGGCACTGCTGGGAAAACGGCATCCAGGCATTGGCGGATAGCTGAGGGCTTTCCTGGCAGATTGATGATAAGGCTTTGGTTGCGGATGCCTGCCGTCTGCCTGGACAGGATGGCTGTTGGCACGTATTTAAGACTAACCTGTCGCATCAACTCCCCGAATCCAGGCATCATTTTTTGGCATACTGCCTCAGTGGCCTCTGGAGTCACGTCCCTGAGCGCCGGACCTGTCCCTCCAGTGGTCACGATCAAGCAGCAGCCTTCCTGATCCGCCAATTCTATCATGGTCTTCTCCAACACATCCTGTTCGTCCGGAACCACCTTGTAAACGGGGTCCCACTCAGATTTCAGGTATTCATTCATGGTGTTGATGATTTCCTTTCCCGATATATCCTCGTATACATTGGCCGCAGCACGGTCTGAGGAGGTGATGATGCCTATTTTGATGGTTTGCATTTTCTAGTTCGGTAATATGTGCTAAATTCAGGTCAAAAGTAACCGCTTTTTTGGCAAATGAAAAACAAGCCATTTACAGAGGAAATAAAGGGGCTAGATCCGGAAAAGGATTGGCATCGCATCGCCTTTTTACTCACCTTTCATTGTTTCCCCTGGGACATGGAAAAATCCCTGGAATTTGCTTTGTTCAGGACTTTTGCCGTTCCCCGAATTTCGAAACTCCTTCTGGGTACGGGGGAATTTATAAAACGCCCCCGCAAAAGGTACGATGACACTGAGTTGATCCTTTATGAAATTTTGGAAAATGGGATGGACAGCGAGAGGGGAAAAGCTGCCATCTCCCTCATGAATACCATGCATGGGAGGTTTAGCATCCCAAACGAGGATTATCTCTATGTGCTTTCCACGTTTGTCTTTGAACCCATACGTTGGATGGAAAAATATGGCTGGAGACCATTTACAGAAAAGGAAAAACATGCCATTTTCATCAACTACAAGGAACTGGCAAAGCGCATGAAAATCACCCATGTTCCGGAGGATTTAGGGCAGTTTGAAGAGTGGAATAGGGAATACGAAAAAAAATATTTCCGTTACGATCCGGCAAACCGTCTAATTGCAGAAAAAACTATTGCCGTAGTGTTGGGAAACTACCTACCAAAGTGGCTGTTTTGGCTTGGCAAACCCTTTGTGGTCAGTTTGATGGATGCTCCTCTATGCAGCTCCATGGGGTACAAAAAGCCTTCATGGATCATATATAAAATCACGGCAACAGGAATGATGGCCAAGTCAAGAATTCAGGGTCTCCTGCCTGAGCCAAAATTCCCAAAACTTGGTACTAGTAGAAAACGTCCTACCTATCCGAAAGGGTACGATTTAGCCGAGCTTGGCACGCTATCCCACCACTCAAGGAAGGATGGGACTAAACCACTCCCCTGATTTTTTTTGTAAAATTCATCCTACACCTCATTCTAAAAATATATTTCCCCGTATAAAAAAAGCCAACTCCGAAAGAGTTGGCTCTATAATGATGTGGATGAATCAGAAGACCTACGCCAGTACTTCCTTTTCCATGATAACCTGTCCTTTATAGTACAGTTTACCGTCTAGCCAGAAGGCCCTGTGCCTCAGGTGAATCTCACCGGTGGTGGGACATTGCGACATTCCAGGGGCATTTAATTTATAATGTGTCCTTCGCTTATCTCTTCTGGTTTTCGAAATTTTCCGTTTAGGATGTGCCATTTCTTTATGATTTATTTAATTGTTGCCTTTTAATTTTTTTAACTCTTCCCACAGTGGGTTTTCCGATTCTTCCTCTCTCTCCTCGTCTTCCTCATCCGCCTCAGACACATATACCAGCTTTCCTTCCGCATCCACCTCATCGTCTTCCTCATCCATATAATCCGGATGAATCTTTTTGGCAGGAATTGCCAATACGATAAATTCATAAATCAACTGAGCTACATTTATGCTTGCGGTGTCCTGCGTGATCACATAAATTTCCTCGTTGATCTCCTGTTCTTCGGGGCCGTATTTGTAAAGAACCCTCTGATGGATTTCCAATAGGTGGTCAAATTGCTCCAGGCTTCTGTCACAAATCAACTCTACCGTGCCTTTAATATCAAACAATGCCTCAATCAGAGCGGCCCTTTTGTTAAGAGTCACTGTTGCTTTCAGCCTGCCATTGGAGGCGATATCGTTACCTTCGAAGTGTTGCAGAAACTCATTCCCCACATCAAAGGGGAATTCGTGCGATCCTTCTTTAAGGCGGATGATATCTATTTCAAATTTCCTTAAGAACTTCATCCTTCCTCCCTTCCTTTTGAAATCAAGACCGCAAATTTAAGGAAAATATCTATATATATAAAACTACTATCTGGTTTATTTTATACCTCCTCCAATTCCCCCTGCTTTCTTTTGATGATTTCGTAGGCTTGGAAAATGGCAGCCCTCATGGAACCTTCGTCAGCATGATTCTTACCTGCGATGTTATAGGCGGTCCCATGGTCAGGGCTGGTGCGAATGATGGGTAACCCGGCAGTGAAATTGACACCGGTTTCAAAAGCCATCGCTTTAAAAGGAATCAAGCCCTGATCATGATACATAGCCAAAATCCCATCGAACTTCTTCTGGTGCATCATGCCAAAGAACCCATCTGATGGATAGGGCCCAAAGACCAGGTGCCCATTTTCTTTGAAGCTGTTTACTGCAGGGGTAATTATTTCTTCTTCCTCTTTTCCCAAAAGCCCCTCCTCCCCTGCATGTGGGTTGAGCCCCAAGACAGCGATTCTTGGTTTTAGCACGCCAAAATCATCCTTAAGGGATTTAAGCATCAGTTCCAGTTTCTCCTGAATAGCAGCTTGGGTCACCAACGCAGCCACCTCCTTAAGGGGGACGTGGGTGGAAAGCAAACCCACCCGGAAGCCCTCGGACACCATAAACATCAGTGTTTTTGGAGTTTCAAAGGCCTGGGCAAGGTACTCGGTATGCCCCAGAAAAGACTGTTCTTCTGCATTGATATTGTTTTTGTTCAGCGGCGCAGTGACTAATGCATCCAACTGCCCACCTTTGAGGTCAACAATTGCCTGGTCCAAGGCAGCTAAGGCCATTTTGCCTGCTTCTGCGGTTTCCGCTCCAGGTACCACTTCCGGGCTTTCCTGCACCACATTGATCACGTTGGTTTTTTTGTGGTGTACATCCTCTATACTTTTTATCTGCATAAAGTTAAAGTCATCGATGCCCAAAAGTTTCTTGTAAAAAGTCAACACCTTGCCATGACCATAGATGACAGGTGTCACCAGTTTTTGAAGTCGGTTGTCCTGCAGGGCTTTTAGGGTCACTTCCACGCTTATCCCATTGATGTCCCCGATGCTGATGCCTATGACAGGTTTGTTTTTTCTGATGTTCATAAGAATATTTTGATGCGGTTTAGGCCTTTTCTATACAGCCCGCCAATTTAGTAAATTCTATCCAGAGTCTGACAAACCCTGTACAAATGCAAGCTAAAAGGCCACTCTTCTACAAGAATTATAACCTTCTACCCTAATACCCTGCCCTCTAAAATGTGTTATGTGATAAATCGGCCAACTTTTTATGGAAGCAGGGAAAGTATATGTGAAGGTTACAGATTATTGTTTTACTTTTGGCTTCCAAACACCTTAAACCACTCAGCCATGGAAAGGGTAAAGGCAAAAAAACATTTGGGGCAGCATTTTCTCAAGGATCTGAGGATTGCGGAAAGTACTGCTGCGGCTTTGACAGGCCATATGAACACTACCCATGTGGTTGAGGTAGGCCCCGGAATGGGAGTATTGACCGATTTTTTACTTCTAAAACAGGATATCTTCCTCACCTTAATAGAGCTGGACCAAGAGTCCATTCGGTATCTCGTGCAAAAATACCCAAAGCTAGAGCCCCAAATCAGGCATGAGGACTTTTTAAAGGCCAATCTCCAAGAACTTCAACCACACCCTTTGGCTATAGTGGGCAATTTTCCTTACAACATATCCTCCCAACTGTTTTTTAAGGCCTTAGAAAACAGGGACTGTGTCACGGAAGTAGTGGGTATGCTTCAAAAAGAAGTGGCCCAGAGGTTAGCAGCACCTAAAGGAAGCCGAACCTATGGCATTCTTAGTGTGCTGTTGCAGGCTTTTTACGTCGTGGAATACCTTTTTGAGGTTCCTCCCGAAGTTTTTGTCCCTCCCCCAAAAGTGCAGTCGGCGGTAATCCGAGCAAGGAGAAATGGGGTACAAGCCTTGGACTGTGACGAGAAGCTTTTTGTGCGGGTAGTAAAGCAGGCCTTTAGTACACGAAGAAAAACCCTAAGAAACGCATTAAAGCCCATGGGGCTAAGTGAGGAATTGAAATCAGACCCACAATTGGACCTCCGGGCCGAACAGTTGGATGTAAGTGAGTTTATTTCTCTGACCAATAAAATACAAGCATCTTGGAATCAGTAAGGACATTTGAGCTTTCCAAAGAATACCTCGAAGAGCTAAGGGAAAGTATTAGGCAAGAAGACAGTGGATTTGTCATTAGTACCATGGCGGAAGCCAAGAAGGCTGATATCGCGGCTATCTTGGATGAGCTGAACATGGAAGAGGCCTTATATGTCTTAAGGAGTTTGCCCCCCGATTTTGCGGCAGATACACTTATAGAGTTGCACGAAGACCTCCAATACAAGGCGATTAAAGCCATGGAGCCTGAAGAGTTGGCTGCGCTTATCGACCAAATGGACTCTGACGACGCGGTGGACATCCTCAATCAACTCGTGATCAAGGATAGGGAAGTGGTGATTGGACACCTGGAGAAGAAGGAAAAATCCCTATACATACGTGAGCTGCTCCGCTACGACGAGGACAGTGCCGGGGGCCTTATGGCCAAGGAGTTCATTAAAGCAAACCACAACTGGTCTGTGATACAGACTATAGATGAAATCAGGAGGCAGGCCGAAAATGTGGACAAGATCTACTCCATCTATGTGGTGGATGACAAGGAAAAATTATTGGGCAGAGTAGCGTTGAAAAAAATAATCCTAGCCGCATCTTCCACGAAAATAGGAGACCTGTATGAGGGAAGCATTATTTCTGTACCCACCTCCATGGAAGGGGAAGAAGTAGCTGAAATCATGAGGAGGTACGACTTGGAAGCAGTGCCTGTGGTGAATGTGAAAAATAAGTTGGTGGGGCGCATCACTGTGGATGACATCCTGGACTTACTACGGGAGCAAGCTGAGGAGGACATACAGGCGATGACCGGCTTATCGGACGATGTGGAAGAGACCGATTCTGTGTACAGGCTTTCTAAGGCAAGGTTACCCTGGCTCATTATTGGGATAGTTGGAGGGTTATTGGGTGCAGGGTTTATCGGCTTTTTTGAGGAAGGCCTAAGCGCCGTAACCGCCCTAGCTTTTTTCATACCACTGATCACCGCTACAGGCGGCAATGTAGGCATACAATCTTCCACCCTTGTAGTGCAGTCTTTGGCCACAAAATCCGTTTTCAAGGACAGTTTGCTGGTTCGGTTTGTTAAGGTATTCATGGTGGCCATTTTGAATGGCCTGGTGTTGGGTACTTTCGTGTGGTTCACCGTGGTTTTCCTATATGGGCACCCAACTGAATTTGGGCTTGTTGTTGCCATTGCCTTATTTAGTGTGGTGATTTTGGCATCATTTATGGGCACCCTCACTCCTATTGTATTGGACAAGTTTGGCATTAACCCAGCCATAGCATCAGGCCCCTTTATCACTACTGCCAATGACCTTCTTGGGCTAGGGGTATATTTCACAGTAGCCACCTTATTATTGAACCTTTAGAAGAACACATCACTCGGATGAAAGTATTGATCATCGACCAGATGCATCCCAGCATAGTACCCTTATTGGAGCAGGAGGGTTTTGGGGTGGATTATCGCCCTGATATCAGCAGAAAGGAGATAATGGAAACGATCTCCGCCTACCAAGGATTGGTAATCCGCTCAAAAACCCCTATGGACAGGCCCCTAATCGAAAATGCACAAAACCTGGAATTTATAGCACGAGCAGGTGCTGGTCTGGATAACATTGACTTGGAGTATCTAGAAGCACGGGGAGTGAAACTCTACCATGCCCCTGAAGGTAATAGAGATGCTGTGGCAGAACATGTTATAGGAATGCTTTTGTCTTTTTTCAATAATCTTTTCCAGGCAGATGCACAGGTGCGCAAGGGAATATGGGACCGGGAAGGAAACAGGGGAATCGAATTGGCGGGCAAAACGGTGGGTATCTTTGGATATGGGAATATGGGAAGCTCACTTGCCAAAAGGTTGAGTGGCTTTGATGTTACTGTTTTGGCCTATGACAAATACAAAAAGGGCTATGGGAATGAATACGTGGAAGAATGCAGCTTTGAAAAGATTCAGGAGGAAGCCGACATATTAAGTCTTCATGTGCCTCTAACCTCAGAAACCAGAAACCTTTTCACCCCCCAAGTAATTGAAGGCTTTCGAAAACCCTTTTATTTGATCAATTCGGCCAGGGGCGAGCTCATTAAGTTTGACACCCTAAACGAAGCCCTGCAAAACAAGAAAATAAAAGGAGCGATATTGGATGTACTGGAGAGCGAAAAATTTCAAGCCATGAGTGCATCCCAAAAACTTTCCTTTCAGCGCCTTTCGCAGAGGGAAAACGTGATGTTCTCCCCCCATGTGGCCGGCTGGACCTTTGAGTCCTATGAGAAAATCAATCAGGTTTTGGTGGCTAAAATCACAGGTAAATGGCCAATTGACCAAAGTTAATTTTATGCCAGCCAATTGCTTATATTGAATTCTTATCTTATCTTTGTTATATATATATAGCAACGCGATAAGGAAACGGTCTCAGGTTTGAGGCCGTTATTTTATTTAATAAGAGGTAATTAATTTATTGATATGGGAAAAATACAGTATTACACCGAGGAAGGTCTTAAAAAGCTCCGGGACGAACTCCATGAGCTAAAGACTAAAGGGCGGGCTGATATTGCAAAGCAAATCGCCGAGGCCAGGGACAAGGGTGATCTGAGCGAAAATGCAGAATATGACGCTGCTAAAGATGCCCAGGGGCATTTGGAACTGAAAATCGCCAAGTTGGAAAACGTGGTGGGAAACGCTAGGGTACTTGACAATTCCAAATTGGATACCTCAAAAGTGGGTATACTCAGTACGGTAAAGATCAAAAACCTGAAAAACAACATGACAGTAACCTATACCTTGGTGTCAGAAGAAGAAGCTGATCTGAAAGCCAACAAAATTTCATTGGCTTCCCCTTTTGGCAAAGGTCTTTTGGGGAAAAAAGTGGGGGAGGTAGCGCAGGTAAAAGCCCCAGCAGGAGTATTGGAATTCGAAATTTTGGACATCAGTTATTAAGTACTTTTCCCGATTATCTCATGATCGGGATTTTTTATGTAGTAAACCCCATTACCATAGCTTCATTAAACCTCTCAACTTACCATGTCATCAATCTTCACAAAAATCATCAATAGAGAAATTCCCGCCTATATTGTAGCAGAAGATGAGCACACTATTGCCTTTTTAGACATCATGCCCTTAGTAAAAGGGCATTTGCTGGTCGTACCAAAAGTAGAGGTGGATTATATTTTTGACCTTCAGGACCAACATTATTCCCGTTTAATGCTCTTTGCCAAAAAGGTGGCCTTAGCATTGGAAAAGGTCATCCCCTGCACCCGAATAGGCGTCGCCGTAATTGGGCTGGAAGTCCCACACGTACATGTACACCTCGTGCCCTTACGATCCATGGATGACATTGACTTTTCCCGTCCCAAGCTCAACTTGGAGAAGGAAGAGATGAAACGGATTGCAGATAAGATTAAAAATTCTTTCGTCAACCTTTGATAGGTTTCATATGATTATAATTTGTTTTTTAAAGGCCATATGGAATCTCGCAGTCTATAATCATCCCAGTGTGTGACGTGCTCGTCATGCTCGATTTCATATGTTTATAATTGTCTTTTCAGCGGTCATATAGCCTGCCCCGAACTCGTTTCGGGGGAATGCCCTAGATAATCATCCCCCTGTGTGAGAATTCTTTCTCATGGGCATTTCATGTGTTTATAATTGATTTTTATTTGCCACATGGAATCTCGCAATCTATAATCATCCCAGTGTGTGACGTGTTCGTCATGCCTGACTGCCGTCCATGCAGGCTCGATTTCATCTAAAAAGCTGTCTGCCCCTGTCTTGAGGGACAAACAGCCTTTGCGCTTATCATCGAATATTATAGGATTGTATAAAGGGCTGCCCCCTGGAGGTAAGTCCCTCCAGCCTCAACCTTCCACTGTAGTCCTCAAGGAATTCACCCACCCATTTGGGGTCCTTTGCCGGTTCTCCATTGATCTGTGTGATGACAAAGCCATTTCCAAGGCCCAGGTCTCTGATATACCCCCTAGTCATTCCTGTAATCTTCACCCCATGGGAGATGTCCAACCTGTCTCTCTCTATAGCGTTTACAGATTCAAGCCTTGCACCCAGTAGCACCGAGGTATAAAACTCCCTTTTGATCACTCCAGTTTCTCCCAAGAGGTTCTGCAGGGTGAGCTTTGCTTTCTGGATTTTGCCTTTCCTGATAAATTCCACGGTAATGTCATCTCCTGGATAATAGTAGGATAATGCTTCTTCAAAGCTTCCCTTTCCGGTAATCCGTACGCCATCCAC
This sequence comes from Pleomorphovibrio marinus, assembly GCF_003347495.1. Lineage (GTDB taxonomy): Bacteria > Bacteroidota > Bacteroidia > Cytophagales > Cyclobacteriaceae > Pleomorphovibrio > Pleomorphovibrio marinus. Next base: position 9,111 of record NZ_QCXY01000020.1, on the reverse strand, counting down.
CGATTGTATCACATCATCTTTCTTCATGCCCCCCTTTTCGGCAGCACCGTTTCGAATTACGTGGGAAACGATCACCCCATCCAAGGAAGTAATGTCCATTTCTTCTGCCAGCTCAGGAGTTATTTCCACCACATCCACACCGGGAACAGCCTTTTGCACCTCACCATACTCAATTAGGTCATTGGCCACCTTGGTAGCAATATCCACAGGAACTGCAAAGCCATAACCGGTATAACTACCCGTTCGGGACAGAATGGCCGTGTTAATCCCCACCAGTTCTCCATCCACATTTACCAGTGCCCCGCCAGAGTTCCCGGGGTTAATGGGTGCATCCGTCTGGATAAAAGACTCCAGCGGAAACTCTCCCCCCATGATATTGATTTGCCGTTCTTTGGCAGAAACTATCCCAGCAGTGACGGTAGAGGTAAGGTTGAAGGGATTCCCTACTGCCAGCACCCACTCCCCTATTTGCAAATCCCTGCTGCTACCTAATTTTATTGCCGGAAGGTTTCCCGCGTCAATTTTCAACACAGCTATATCCGTATTGGAGTCCGCTCCGATGAGTGATGCTTTATAGGTTCTTTTTTGATGTACCACCTCAATGGTTTCGGCCCTGTCGATAACATGGTTATTGGTGATGATATAGCCATCTTTGCTGATAATCACCCCTGATCCGGTGCCTACCCTTTGCTGGGGAGATCCCTGTCCGAAAAAGTAATCAAAAATACTGTACCTCCTGGAATCGGTACCAGAAAAATTCTTGATAAATACCACGCTGTTTGTGCTTTTTTGTGAAGCATCCACAAAGGATAGAGGGGGAGTATCTACGGAATAACCGGAAGCGTCATCAGTGTCATCCACAAAATCGGATATAATCTCTTCTTCCCATGAAGTTTGTTTACCCCACTCCTCTGCCAAAACAGGCGCCAGGTCTAAAGTGGGAATGTTTTCATCCGGGAGCTGTTGGAAGACCCAGGCTCCTGCCATTCCACCGATCAAAGCTACTGTAAAGGTAAATAGTGTGTGTCTCATAAATTCAAAAGGTTTTTTATCTAATACGACTTTAAATCAATAAAGGGGAGATCCAGGACATTTTTTTACCAATTTTAACAAAACTAATTTGGTACCAAAACCCCAAAGACTGAAAAAGAGACAAAATATAGGAGAAATCCCATATTAACCTTGTAAATTTGTCAGCAAAAGTGTAAAAAAAGGTTTTAAATTTTAGAATCCCTCTGTTTCCTACAGGCAGGTAAGGGTGGTAAATAATAGCAGATGTCAGATAAACGTAGGGTGGCCATCTTGGGATCTACAGGCAGTATAGGCACCCAGGCATTAGAAGTAATTAAAAGTCAGGAAGATAGATTTATTGTAGAGGTACTCACCGCCCAAAACAATGCTGAATTATTGATCAGCCAGGCTAAGGAGTTTCAACCCAATGCGGTTGTAATTGGAAACGAGTCACATTACTCCATGGTAAAAGAGGCTCTTTCCCACGCACCTATAAAAGTTTATGCAGGGGATAATGCTTTGGCATCTGTGGTAGAAATGGACACAATAGACATTGTGCTTACTGCCTTAGTGGGCTATGCAGGGCTACTTCCTACTATTCGAGCCATTTCTTCCGGTAAAACCATCGCCCTTGCCAACAAGGAGACCTTGGTTGTAGCTGGGCAGTTGGTCACTAGACTGGCCAAAGAAAAAGGTGCCAACATCTATCCGGTGGATTCAGAACATTCCGCCATTTTTCAATGCCTGGTGGGTGAGTTCCATAATCCCATAGAAAAAATCATCCTAACAGCCTCCGGAGGTCCATTCCGCGGTAAAGACAGGGATTACTTACGAAGGGTCACAAAGGCACAGGCACTAAAGCACCCAAATTGGGACATGGGGGCAAAGATCACCATAGACTCGGCATCCATGATGAACAAGGGATTGGAGGTAATAGAAGCCAAGTGGTTGTTTGGTTTGGAGAAAGACGAAATCGATGTAGTGGTACATCCGCAATCCATTGTCCATTCTCTGGTCCAGTTTGAAGACGGGTCCATAAAGGCACAACTCGGCTTACCGGATATGCGTATACCCATTCAGTTTGCGCTGACCTACCCAGAAAGGCTCAAAGCTGATTTTCCCAGATTTGATTTCAGTAAATACCCTTCATTGGATTTTGAAGCTCCAGACTTAGAAACTTTCAGAAACCTCTCCCTTGCCTATCTGGCACTTGAACAAGGGGGGAATACAGCGTGTATTCTTAATGCAGCGAATGAAATTGTGGTGGATGCTTTTTTGAAAGATCGGATTGGCTTCCTGGAAATGTCAGAAATTATTGAACAGAGCCTGCAAAAAATTGGTTTTATAGGGTCACCCACCTTGGATGATTTAATCGCAACCGATGAGGAAACAAGAAAGAAAACAGAAGAATTAATCAGAAAATAACGCATGGATACACTAGTAATGGCAGCGCAGCTGCTGCTTGGACTGTCGATTTTGGTAGGGCTTCATGAATTGGGGCACCTACTGGCAGCCAAAATGTTTGGGATGAAGGTGGAAAAGTTTTCCATTGGTTTTCCACCAAAGATTGTGGGATTCAAATGGGGTGAAACAGAATATTCCATTGGAGCGATACCCCTGGGTGGGTTCGTCAAAATATCCGGAATGGTGGATGAGTCCCTGGACAAGGAACAAATGGATTCCGAACCACAACCTTGGGAGTTCCGGTCAAAACCTGCCTGGCAAAGGCTAATTGTCATGCTGGGAGGGATCTTTGTCAACGTTGTTACAGGTATTTTGATTTTTATCTTTTTGGTATATGACAGGGGGGAAACCTATTATTCCAGAGACCAGGTACTTGAACACGGCATTGCAGCATATGAAATCGCAGAGCAGATTGGTTTGCAAGATGGGGACAAAATCCTTGACATTAGTGGACAGAAATATGAATCCGTCAACGACCTAAGTAGTGGGGATGCCCTGCTAAGTTCCGGCGGTTATTATACCGTAGAGCGTGATGGTGAACGCATTCAAGTCCCTATACCCAGAGGCTTTATCAACAGCTTTTCCAACGAGGAAAGCATGTCTAAGTTTATCAGCATTCGGTTCCCCTTTGAAGTTTCGGCGGTTGGTCCCGGGACTGGTGCAGAAAAGGCTGGTCTGTCAGCTGGAGATAGAATATTAGCACTCAACGGACAAAGCATCAAATATTTTGACCAACTGCAAAAAGGACTCAAAGATAAGGAAGGACAATCTGTTTCCCTCTTAGTAGGAAGAGACGGGAACACCCTGACTAAAGAGGTGGAGGTGAGCGAAGAGTCCACCATTGGAATAGGGGTCAACAACTTGCTGGAACCAGTGAGAAAAAAATACACCTTGGCACAATCCATTCCCCTTGGCACAGAAAGGGCCTTTGGGGTGGTTATTGTGAATGCCAGGGCATTGGGGAAGATGTTTACCGGTGAAGTTTCTGCTAAAAACGTAAGTGGCCCTATAGGTATGGCCCAGATTTATGGCAAAACATGGGATTGGACTAAGTTTTGGTCCATTACGGGATTGATTTCTATGATATTGGCATTTATGAATCTCCTCCCTATCCCTGCACTGGATGGTGGGCATGTCATGTTTCTGCTCTATGAGATGGTTTCAGGAAAAGCACCTTCCGATAGGTTTTTAGAAAATGCCCAAAAAATAGGCATGGTCATTTTATTGATGATTATGGTTTTCGCAATAGGCAACGATATTTTAAAGTTTTTCACCACTAGTTAACTATTTTGGTAAAAGCTAAGCATTAGGAGCCGGGAAAAGCCTGGCTCCATTTGTGATTTCTTTAGGGGAGGGGTCATTTTTTTTATTCCGTTTTTAAAAACATAACGAGTATCTTTCCTGACAATTTGTACAAACAACTTTATTGGCATAAGCCTTGAATATACAGTTGGAACGATATTTAAGTCGGGTAAGAGGACAAAATAGCTTAAGTGCTGTCAATTTGACTATATGAGCAATTTCGATAATCAATTATATCAAAATTTAATGTTGGGTGACTATTCTGGAGAAGGGGAGCTGATACACTTGATCACTGATGAAGATGAGGAAAGCAACACAAAAGAAGAGAATTTTTCCACCGAAATACCGATTTTATCAGTAAGGAACACGGTTCTTTTTCCTGGTGTGGTCATACCGATCACAGTGGGTCGCCAAAGGTCCATCAGATTAGTAAAGAAAGCACAAAAAAGTGATAAATTGATTGGGGTTTGTGCCCAAAAAAACCCCAACATGGAAGATCCCTCCTGGCCAGATATATATCATGTGGGGACATTGGCAAAAATCATCAAGATGATAGTGCTGCCAGATGGAAACACTACCATCATCATCCAAGGCAAAAAAAGATTTGAGATCACCGAGGAGGTCACCGAGGACCCTTACTTTTTGGCCAAGGTCAAATACCTGGAAGAAACTTTCCCAAAAGAAGACAAGGAAATAGAGGCTTTGGAGGAATCTCTGAAAGATGCCGCATTCAAAATCCTTCAGCTAAATCCTGAAATTCCCAGGGAAGCCCAAGTGGCATTGGACAACATCGACAACACCCCATTCCTCACCCACTTTCTTTCCTCCAACATCAATGCCCCTGTAGAGGCTAAGCAGAAATTGTTGGAAATCAACAACGGGATAGAAAGAGCTACCTTGCTGCTGGAATTCATGATGAAAGACATCCAAATGCTGGAGCTCAAAAGCGAGATCCAAAAAAAGGTGCATACGGATATCGATCAGCAGCAAAGGGATTACTTCCTTCGCCAACAAATGAAGGTGCTCCAGACGGAATTGGGAGAGGAAGGCCCAGAAAAAGAGGTAGAGGAGCTTAGGCTCAAAGGGAAAAAGAAAAACTGGCCTGCAGATGTCAGCAAGCATTTCGAAAAGGAACTGGACAAGATCTTACGGATGAACCCCTCTGCAGCGGAATACCCCATCGCCCTCAATTACGCCGAGGTGATGGTAGACCTGCCATGGAACGAATTCACTACGGATAACTTTGACCTCAAAAGGGCCAAATTGATATTAGACAAGGACCATTTTGGTCTGGACAAGGTGAAGGACAGGATCATCGAATACCTTGCGGTATTAAAATTAAAAAACGACTTGAAGGGACCTATCCTTTGTCTTTATGGACCTCCAGGTGTAGGTAAGACCTCCTTAGGGAGGTCCATCGCCAAGGCACTGGGAAGGAAATACGTTAGAATGTCCCTGGGAGGACTTCATGATGAGGCGGAAATTAGAGGCCACAGAAAAACCTATGTGGGAGCCTTGCCAGGCAAGATCGTCCAGAACATGAAAAAGGCGAAATCTTCCAACCCTGTATTTGTATTGGATGAGATAGACAAACTCAGCGCGGATTTCAGGGGAGACCCATCCTCTGCCTTTCTGGAGGTTTTGGATCCCGAGCAAAACAATTCCTTTAATGACAATTACTTGGAGGTAGAATATGATCTGTCCAAGGTTTTATTCATTGCTACAGCCAATGCATTGGAGAACATTCAGCCACCATTGAGGGACCGAATGGAGATGATCGAGGTCACTGGATATACCATGGAGGAAAAAGTGGGAATCGCCAAAAAACACCTCTTGCCCAAGCAAAGGAAAGAACATGGGTTAAAAGCGAAGGATATCAATTTCTCCAAGGATGCTATAGTGAAGGTCATAGAAGATTACACGAAAGAATCCGGAGTGAGGAACTTGGAAAGGCAACTTGGCAAGATCATCCGCCATGTGGCCAAGTCCATAGCCATGGAAGAAGAATACCAAAAAAAGATCACTCCCCAAATGGTGAGGAAAATTTTGGGAGGTGAGGTTTTTGACAAAGAAATTTACCAGGACAATAGCATAGCCGGAGTAGTGACGGGGCTCGCGTGGACCTCTGTCGGGGGAGAAATCCTATTTGTAGAAGCTAGTATAAGTAAGGGCAAAGGAAAACTCACCCTCTCGGGACAACTAGGTGAAGTGATGAAGGAGTCGGCAATGACCGCAATTTCCTACCTTCGATCGAAATCGGAACAATTGGATATAGACCACAGGGTGTTTGATCAATATGACCTACATATACATGTTCCTGCTGGAGCAGTACCTAAAGACGGGCCGTCAGCGGGCATCACCATGCTCACAGCAATTGCTTCTATATATACCCAACGTAAGGTGAAATCAAACCTGGCCATGACCGGTGAAATCACCCTTAGGGGAAAGGTAATGCCAGTAGGCGGTATCAAAGAAAAAATCCTGGCGGCCAAAAGAGCAGGTATCAAAGAAATTATTCTTTGTAAGCGAAACCATAAAGACATAGAGGAGATTGACGACTCCTATCTTAAGGGTCTGAAATTCCATTTCGTGGATCAAGTAAGAGAGGTGTTGGATTTGGCCTTGACAGATGAAATGGTTAGTGAGCCGATGAAGTTCAAATTTGACGAGTCCCCCAAGCAGGCGGTTGGAAGCTAGGCATTGCCATATTGGGTGTTGTTTATTGCTCCTTTTTGGAGTAGGTCTCGGTAAAACAGAAGCCCAACAAGCCAATAGGTCTTTTGCCTTCGTGGATCACCCCGGTATTGCAGGACAAGCTGGTTTAGGTGGAGTCAACCTCACCCTGGATAAAGATCCTTTAATGTTTTTGGCAAATCCCGCATTATTGGACTCCGCTCACAGGAATTTTCTTTCTGTCCATTATCAGAATTTCCCCGGAGGCATTCAAGTGGGAACAATTGGTTATCAATGGGAGGGCCCCGACAATTGGGAAATAGGTGTGGGGCTTCAGTACCTCAACTACGGAGAATTTGAAGGATTTGATGATACAGGTTTCCCACTAGGATCTTTCCACGCCAACGAATTCGCGTTGTCAGGAGGAATAAGCAGACAATCCGGAGTATTTTATTATGGTTTAAACTTAAAGCTACTCGGTTCTGTTTTAGAAAGTTACCAGGCTTATGCCGCTGTGGCCGACTTGGGGATCATGTACAAGCATCCAGAGGAGGATTTCAGGCTTACGGTAGTTGCCAAGCAGGTGGGTGTAGTGTTAGGCACTTATCTTCAGGGGCAGCCCCTAAGCCTTCCGACGGACTTAAGGATAGGAATTAGCTATAAAGCCGAAAATATGCCCTTGAGGTTTCATGCCAGTGTTAGAAACCTGATCCAAGAAACAGATTATTACCTGGCAGATCCGAATTGGAGAGAGGAACAGGAAAGTTTTGGCGAACAGCTTTTCAGAAGGCTTGTAATAGGTACAGAAATTATTGCCCATGAGCATGTTCAACTTAGGATAGGCTATAATCACCTGGTGAGGAGGGAGTTTGCTAGCATTGGAGGTCAAGGGCTGGGAGGTTTTACAGGTGGGTTCAACATTCAAGCTGGTAAATTTGCCCTGGCATATTCTAGGCTCTTTTACCATGTGGCTGGAGCCACCCATTTGTTTGGGGTATCCACGAACCTAAACCAATGGAGAAAGTTTTAAAAAATTAAAAACGATATCATGAATCAGTTGACACCAAGACAAATAGTAGCTGAACTGGACAAATATATCATCGGCCAGCAAGATGCCAAAAGAAACGTTGCCATAGCTCTGAGAAACAGGATACGGAGATTGATGGTAAAATCGGATCTTCAGAAAGATATTGTACCTAACAATATTTTAATGATCGGCTCCACCGGAGTGGGTAAAACCGAAATTGCAAGAAGGTTGGCAAAAATCGCCAATGCACCCTTTACCAAGGTGGAGGCTTCTAAATTCACCGAGGTGGGTTATGTGGGAAGAGATGTGGAATCCATGGTGAGGGACCTTGTAGAGCAATCCGTGAACTTGGTGAAGGAAACCAAAAATGAACAAGTAAGGGAAAAGGCAGCCGAAATTGTGGAGGACTTGCTGTTGGACATTTTGATACCACCTGTGAAAGGCACTGGGTTCAGCACAAAATCCACTCCCAGTCAAGGCTTTGACCCTGACCGGGCCTCCGAGCAAGAATTGAATGAAAAAACCAGGGAACGTTTTAGGGAAAAATTGAAAAACGGAGAACTGGAGGACAGAAAGGTGGAAATAAACGTACGCCAATCCTCACCCTCTGGGATAGGAATGATAGGAAATGGTATGATGGATGAGGCCAGTATGGCTGGTTTGCAGGATATGCTCAGCAACATGATGCCAAAGCGATCCAAAAAGAGGAAGGTCACTATCAAAGAGGCCAGGAAAATTTTAATGGAAGAGGAAGCTTCTAAATTGATCGACTTTGACGAGGTAAAGGAAGAGGCCATTCACCTTGCTGAAAATAACGGTATTATTTTTATCGATGAGATAGACAAGATTGCTTCCAAGTCTTCAAAAGGAGGCAGTGGGCCAGATGTTAGCCGGGAGGGGGTACAAAGAGACTTACTGCCTATTGTGGAAGGAAGTGCCGTAAATACAAAATATGGCCTTGTACATACTGACCACGTGCTATTTATAGCCGCAGGTGCGTTCCATGTGAGCAAACCCTCTGACCTTATTCCCGAACTTCAAGGAAGGTTTCCCATAAGAGTAGAGTTAAGCAGTCTTACCCAAGAGGACTTTTACAGGATACTAAAAGACCCCAAAAATGCCCTGACCAAACAGTACCACGCCTTGTTTGAGGCCGAAGAAGTCCACTTAGAATTCACCGATGAGGCCATAAGGGAAATCGCTGACATTGCCTTTAGCATCAACGAGGAGGTGGAAAACATAGGTGCAAGGAGGCTGCATACGGTCATGAGCCACCTGCTTAATGATTTCCTCTTTGAGGTTCCCGACACCATCGGCCCCAATAGTCAAATCATGGTGACCAAGGAAATGGTATTGGAAAGACTGAGTTCCCTGGTAAAAAACAGGGATTTGTCCCAGTATATTTTGTAGAATCATACATTGAGCTAAAAGAATAATACAGAACTGAGAAGGGGTGGCTATGTTAATCCTTCTCAGTTCGTTTTAGACCAAAAACAACCTTACGCAACGGGGAATAATCCCTATGGAATATGGGTTGACGCCATAAATTCAATTTCAGTAGATTCTCTTGTTAAGACACTGGAGTTTAAAATCCCCAGAACATTGACCTTTTCATATGATTATAATTTGTTTTT
>NZ_QCXY01000002.1 GCF_003347495.1 Pleomorphovibrio marinus | reverse complement strand
CAGTAATTTATTATGGGTGAGGGACTAAGGGACTTAAAGACTGAGAGACTGAGAGAGGGGGGATTGTCTGAATTCATATATCATCAGAAAAACTAAACCCATCGCTAAGATCTGGGACAGCCTTGACTTTCGTTGTGGAAAGGTCTCCAGTGACCTAAAGTAAGTAACCCGAGTACGCGGAATGGGGATTACAAATCCGCTTTATCTGTTCTCGAAATTGCAAATTTCGAGAAACGTACAGCGTCAATCCCCTCCCAGTCTAAAAGCAAGGTAGGCATCCCCTTTTTTGGTGCCCATTCGGGTTCCACCACAGGCAACCACCACATATTGTACCCCATTTACTGAATAAGTACTTGCCGAGGCAAACCCAGGGGCAGGTAGCATGTATTCCCACAGCAATTCCCCATTTCCCTTGTCATAGGCCCGGAATTTCCCGTCAGCCGTGCCGGCAATCATCAAAATGCCGCCTTCGGTAACCAATGGGCCCCCAAAGCTTTCCGAACCTGTAGGAGGTATGCCTTTTTCCACAAGTTCGGGATATTCCCCGAAGGGTATTTTCCAAAGAAACTCCCCGCTATTTAGGTCTATCGCGTTTAAGGTGCCCCAGGGAGGACTGATGGCAGGATATCCCTTGCTGTCCAAAAATTTGCTGTATCGGTTTATGACATATTCCGGTTCACCGGAAGAGGTAACTGACGCGCCTATTCCCGGTTCCCCACTGTCCACCTTGTCTTCTCCCCAAAGAAAATCCAGTATCGCCCCCATTTCCGAATCGGATAGGTGAGTGAAAGAAGGCATCATTCCTTTTCCACCTCTGATGAGGGCTTTGGCGTTTTGTTTGTCCATTTTCAAGGACAGGTCTTGAAGTGGGGGGTACTCTGTGCCCGCCTGTCCTTTCAAATCCACCCCGTGGCAGGCCACGCAGTTTCTCCTGTAGAGCTGTTCCCCCAATGAAACACCCTTTAAGGATGCAGATTCTTCACTTGGCCCAATCCCCATATACCTGGCCATTTCATTGCTATTGATATACATTACTCCCTGTTGGTCCACAGCTGCACCACCCCAAAGAGCACCACCACTCAAGCCGGGAAACACCAACATGCCCGCTTCATTTAAAGGGGTAAAAGGACCCTGGTAGCCACTGTTTTTCAGTAGGTCCAACAATTCCTCCCGGTTCTCTGCATAGGGGCTGATTTCCTCAGGGGTAATTTCTTGTCTGGAATAAGGTGCAGGTTTTTTCGGTAGTGGTTGTGTGGGCCAAGCCTGCTCCCCTGGAATAGTGGAAGGGGGCACTGGGACTTCCTCAATAGGAAACAAGGGCTCCCCAGATTCTCTATCAAACAGATACACATATCCATGTTTAGTCACCTGTGCCACTGCATCAATGCCCTTCCCATCTCTATTTACCGTCAGCAGATTGGGGGGCGCAGGCAGGTCCATATCTAAAATATCGTGGTGTACAAATTGAAAATGCCAAATCCTTTCCCCAGTCTTGGCATTTAGTGCCAATAGCGTATTGGCAAACAAGTTGGATCCTACACGGTCTTTTCCATAGAAATCAGGTGCCGGGGATCCCGTAGGCACATATACGATCCCTCTATCCCTGTCCACAGCCATTCCTGCCCAGTTATTGGCTCCTCCGATACCCTGATTTAGATACGCTTCGGGGGGCCAGGTATCGTAACCGTATTCACCGGGACGGGGGATGGTATGAAAAACCCACTCCAATTTACCCGTTTGTACATTAAATGCCTGGATATGACCCAATGCTGCATTATGGTCTTCCGCTACCCTGGTAGGCATTATGATCAGATCCTCGAAAACAGTACCCGGGGTATTGGAAAGCACCATTTTTTCTTTTGCTTTGGGACCGAGGCCTGATTTGAGACTTACCTTTCCCTTCTCTCCAAAATCCATTACTGGATTCCCATCCTCTGCGTTGAGAGCATAAAGCCATTCCCCATTGGTATAAAGTATTCTTTTGTCTCCCTTTTTTTGCCAGTAGGCCAGCCCCCGGCTGGTGCTGAACTGAACACGGTCCCCTGGAGGCAAACTCCACTTTTCCTCTCCCGTAGCGGCATCAATGGCAAAGGGAAGGGCACTTGCCGTCATACCGTACAGGACTCCATCCACTATTATGGGGTTAGTTTGCATTTGCCCTGAGTCTCCTGTATGGTACACCCAGGCAGGTTGCAACATCTGTACGTTTTTTCGGTTGATTTGATCCAGTGGGGAATAATGGTTCCTATCTGGCCCTCCGTGATACTCCCTCCATTCCCAATCCGGGGAATGGCACGCAACACACAACATCAGGAAGAAAAGATAAGCCCAAACAGAAGGAAAATCGGATCTAAACCATTCAGTCATTCGGAAAAATGAAAGGTACATCTATGGGCTATCATTGTTAATTGAGACTCGGAAATTGAAGATTTAATCTGAAGGATAAACCTTAAATTTTATATAATGCCTATTATTCTTTTGATTGGTGAAGTAGAGGGATGGAATCCATAACTAGACCATTGCGTAAATAGGTTTTGGATTTAGACTTCACTTTGGCTTATTTTGGGAGACCAATTCAAAATATGTACAGGACTTATCTTTTTGTCATTTCTCTGCCCTTCTTTTTGCTTTTTTCCTGTCAAGAGGAAAAAAAACTTTCAGAATCCGGAGCATGGATAGCCACCAAAGTTGAATTCGCCGATGGTTTCACCATAAAAAAGAAGGGTAATCTTACTTTAATCGAGGTACATAGGGCGTTTGCCAAGGAGCATGCCCCTTTTACCTATCTAGTGTTGGAAGGGCATACCGAGGTGCCAGACGCCCTTGAAGTAGATGCCATCATCCATTTTCCGATAAAAAAAATCGTGCTCACCAGCACCTCCCAAGTGCCCCATTTGGACATGTTGGGTGTCCCCGAATTATTGGCTGGTTTTCCAAATCTGGATTTGGTTTCCACAGCTAGCATCCGGGAACGCATAGAAGAGGGCAAAATTCAGGAACTGGGAAAAGGGCCACTGCCCAATGCAGAGCTACTTTTGGATTTGGAGCCGGATTGGGTAATGGTCTCCAGCTTAGGGGATGACCCCAAATTAGTGGAGCTGTGCCAAAGGGCGGGGGTTCCCGCCGTCCTGAACGGGGAGTACCTGGAGAGGCATCCGCTTGGTAGGGCGGAGTGGATAAAACTTACCGGTGCGCTGACTGGACAGGAGGCAAAAGCAGACAGCGTCTTCAACACCATAAAGGAGGAGTACCAGAGGGCTTTACGGGCAGTGGCCGAAGAAAAACAGCTCCAAAGGCCCAGTGTCCTTTCAGGGGTGATGTACCAAGATATCTGGTACGCCCCAGGGGGGGATTCATGGGCTGCAGACCTATTAGAAAAGGCAGGGGGAGATTATCTCTTCAAGGATCAAAAGCGGAAAGGCAGTACTGAATTGAGCTACGAGTTTGTGCTGGACAGGGCCTTGGAGGCGGATTTTTGGATAGGTGCAGCAGATCATGTCAGTTTAGAGGAGATGGAGAAATCCAACCACCGATATGCTGCTTTCAAAGCCTTTAAAAAAAGAAAAGTTTATACCTATACGGCAAAAAAGGGGGAAACTGGGGGGCTTATGTATTTTGAGGAAGGATATATGAGGCCTGACTTGGTGCTCAAAGATTTAATCAAGATCTTTCATCCCCATTTGCTCCCTGAGCATTCACTGTATTTTTATACCGCTTTGTGATATGAACGTCAACCTCACTTTGAGTTTCGTCTTAGGACTGATCGTTTTGGTGCTCCTTTGGGGACTTAGCCTGAGTTATGGTCCTGTATCCATTCCGGTAGAGGCCATTTGGGCAAGATTGTGGGGAGAGGATTTCCCTAGATCTTCTTGGGAGACTATAATCGTGGAATATAGGTTGCCAAAGTCCATTACCGCCATCTTAGTCGGCATAAACCTTAGCATAAGTGGGTTACAAATGCAAACCTACTTCCGAAACCCCTTGGCGGGCCCTTATGTCCTGGGTGTAAGCTCGGGTGCTGGCTTGGGGGTTGCCATTACTTTGATGGCCGGAACGGCACTGGGCTGGAACTTATGGGGGATGACAGATGGCTGGGTCTTGTTTTTGGCTGCAGCTCTAGGAGCTATAGGGGTTTTGGCCATTGTCAGCTTTACGGCCTGGAGGGTAAAGGACAGCATGACTTTGCTTATTGTTGGCCTAATGTTTGGAAGTCTGGCATCTGCATTGGTGGCCTTGTTGTCGTATTTTGCTGCGGCGGAAAAGCTTAAAATGTACACCGTATGGTCTCTTGGAAGCCTTGGAGCTACCACCTGGCCTCAGTTACAACTCTTTGGTTGGGCCACCTTGATAGGCCTTATTCCAGTTTTTTTAGTTGCCAAGAGCTTCAATGCCATGCTACTTGGAGAGAACTATGCTCAAAGCCTTGGGATAAATGTGGGAAGGTTAAAATGGACGATGATAGTAAGTACAGGTTTACTAACAGGAAGTACTACGGCCTTTTGTGGTCCCATTGCGTTTATAGGTATAGCAGTGCCGCATATTGCGAGGCTAATTCTAAAAACTACTGATCACAAGATCCTGTTTCCAGGTGCTGCCTTGTTGGGAGCCATCATCCTTCTGGCGTGTGACAGCCTGAGCCATCTACCCGGCACTGCAAGCGTTTTGCCTATCAACGCAATCACCTCCCTACTGGGAGCTCCGGTTGTCATTTGGCTTATTGTAAGAAGAAACTTCAGCAAAGAATTCTAATGGAAGCATATCGAACCATTCTCCAGGCAAATGGCCTCTCCATCGGATATCATCAAGGCAAAAAGAAGTTGACAGTGGCCAAAGACCTTAATTTCAACTTGGAAAAAGGCCTGTTAACCTGTATCCTGGGTCCCAACGGAGTGGGGAAGTCCACCCTTTTAAAAACCATATTGGGTATTCTGCCTGCCATCAGTGGAGACATCAAGCTTTTCAACCAACCGCTAGAGAAATACAGTTCGCAGCGATTGGCAAAAACCATTGCCATAGTGCTTACCGAAAGGCCGCCAGGTGGAAACCTTACCGTGGAACAACTCGTGGGACTGGGTAGGATCCCCCATACCGGGTGGCTAGGAGTACTCAGCCAACAGGACAAGAAGAAAATCGATACCGCTATTCGCCTCACCAAAATAGAACCCCTAAGAAAAAGAAGAATGGGGGAGTTGAGTGATGGCCAGATCCAAATTGCAATGATTGCCAGGGCCTTGGCACAGGACGGTGACATCCTGATTCTTGACGAACCCACTGCCCACTTGGATTTGGCAAACCGATGGGAAATTATTCATTTGCTCAGGAGGCTAGCACAAATTTCCGGCAAAGCCATACTGATGGTTACTCATGACCTGGACCAAGCCCTTGAAAACAGTGACCAATTGTGGCTAATGCCCCCCCAACAGGAGATGATAGGTGGCCCCCCGGAGGACTTGTTGATACAGGGAAAACTAGACTTGCTCCTGCCTACTGGAAGCCTGGCTCTGGACAGGGAAACAGGAAAATTATTTTCTGCTAAAAGTTCCAGGTTACCCCCCTTCACCGGTTCTCCGAAATACCAAAAATGGGCAAAAAATTTCCTTAGAAAAATACCACATTCTGCCATTGAATCCTTCCATTTAGAAGATAACCCATTTTCTATACAAATTGCAATTCATGGAAAGACTCAATATTTTGAGTCTTTTGAACATTTACGGTTTTTTTTACTGCAACATTGAAAAAAAGAGAATAAAGATATTGTCCGATTAATTTTTGTAAAACTTTAAATTTCGTTACCTTGGATCAGCAGCAAGGATTAGTTGCCTCTCTATTTTTTTTGAATTGGGGTATTAGGGATATTAAACCAAACTTAAGGGGTATGTTATGAATAAAATAGTGCTTTGCATTGGCTTTTTTTATTGGCACCTAAGCTTTCCTGCGGTATGCCAACAGGATCTATTGGATAATTTACGGATAGGGATCCTCTCCCTGGAAAAGGACACCAACATGGCTTGGGCTCTGCGGGATATGGCCTATTTTCAAGAGATGGAAAACTTGGATTCTGCTATTGCTTACAGTGGAAAGGCCACTGAAAAAGAAAACCTTATCCAAAGACAGTTTGCCCAACTGGTACAGGAAAAAAGGACCAGCAGGGGCATCGTTATTAGCAGTGCACTTCTGAGTGTTATCCTGCTAGGCACATGGCTATTAAAGAAAACGCCATTGCCTATCCCCGTTATAAGCTTCAACCAATCTGAAAACAAAAATGGCTCCTCCAAAAATAGCCCACAAAGCCACCTCCGTTCATCGAATAAAGGGCTAAAGTCCCTGGTCTTGGAAAATGTCAATAAAAACCTCCCCAGTCCCCTTACGCCTAGGGAATGGGAAATCGTCTTGTTGGTGGAAAAGGGCCTGAGCAACCAGAAAATTGCCAAAGAACTTTGTGTAAGCGAGAACACGGTTAAAACCCATCTCAAACATATCTACGTGAAAGCAGAAGTGAACAACAGGACTTCCCTGCTGCACAGGATTCGGAGTTAATGCCTATTCTCGGATAGTTTTTTAATAATAGTATGTTGGGTATGCTTTCTGCCAGATTTTTTAAGATAAAATCATTTTCTATTCCCAGCTACCTATCCATAAAGATAAAGTGGTTACACTATTAGTCTCCACTAGAGGATTTAGACCGCAAGGTTCCCTTTTGCCTCTTACATACCCTAAAATTATGAAGGAATAATCTAAAAATCACCCAAATGGGTGATGCGAATGGTAGCCTAAATTGTGACTTTTGAAAAAAATATCAACACTATGAAGAAGGTTACAAAAATAGGTATTGGGATTATTGCTGCCTTGGCCATATTGGTAATTGTCGCGGCTGGATATATCTCCTTGGCTTTGCCCAATGTGGGATCTGCTCCGGAAAATTACCAGGTGAGCATTACCCCTGAAAAAGTAGAACATGGAAGGTACCTGGCCTACCATGTGATGATGTGCATGGATTGCCACGCACAACGCGACTTTTCCACTTTTAGTGGTCCTCCTATCCCGTCCACGATTGGTGCGGGAGGAGAGCTGTTTGATCATAGCATGGGTTTCCCCGGGGTGTTTGTTTCGAAAAATATCACCCCTTTCGGTATCGGTGATTGGACGGATGGGGAATTATTTCGATTGATTACCACGGGAGTGGATAAAAATGGAGACCCAATATTCCCTGTGATGCCATATGAAAGCTACGGGAAATTGGATTCCGTAGACATAGATGCAGTGATTGCATTTATCCGCACCCTGGAGCCTGTGGAAACGAATCATCCTGAATCAAAAGCCGATTTCCCCTTTAACCTGATCATGCGTACTCTTCCCAAAAAGGCAAACCTTACTAAAAAGCCGGATCCAGCTGACCAAGTGGCCTATGGCAAATACCTAGTCACCGCAGGTGCCTGTGGGGATTGCCATACCAAGTTTGAGGATGGCGCATATACAGGGGATTGGCTGGCAGGAGGCAGAAGTTTTGAGTTCCCTGATGCCATACTCACCTCCTCTAACCTTACCCCACATAGCAGCGGTTTGGCAAATTGGTCTGAGGAAATGTTCGTACAGCGGTTTAAATCCTTCCAGAACCATGATCAACTCCACAAGATTTCACAGGGGGACATGCAAACCATCATGCCTTGGGCCATGTATGCAGGAATGAAAGAAGAGGACTTAAAAGCTATTTTTGCTTTTCTACGCACACTTAGCCCTGTGGAAAACCATATTGAAAGATACCAGGCTAAGCATCAGTAATATACCAAGGTTCAGATTTTTAAAAAAGGCTGCTTTTTTGAAACAGCCTTTTTTTTATAAGCTGTTTAAATAACCTCCATCGATGGGAATATTTGTCCCATTGATATAAGCAGCAAAAGGACTGGCCAAAAAAGCCACCAAATAGCCAAACTCCTCGGGATTTCCCAGCCTTCCCGCAGGGATTTTTTCCATCTTTGCCTGCATCAACTCCTCCAAGGAAGCGCCTTGTTTCTCGGCTTGTGCGCCCATAATCTCCTGTATCCTCTCTGTGTCAAAAGATCCGGTAAGGATATTGTTTACGGTGATCCCATGCGGACCTACTTCACGACTCAGAGACTTTGCCCAACTGATCACTGCCATTCTTATGGAGTTGGAAAGCACCAGGTTTGGAATGGGTTCCTTTACTGAGCTGGAGGAAACATTGATGATCCTACCAACTCCCTTTTTGATCATTCCATCCAAGAACAGATGAGCCAGATGGTGATAGCTCTTAAAAAGCAGGTCGAAGGCCTTCTGGTAATCCGGTATTTCCATTTCCGTTACCGTGCCCGCACCGGGGCCGTTGGTGTTATTCACCAGAATATCTACTGTTTGCTTCTTGAAGTAGTTGGTGGTTTTTATCTTAAAACCCTCAAAGTCATGAAAGTCCACTTCAAGGACACCGTGCTTTTGAGAACCATTTTGAGATAATTCAGCCTTTGCAATTTTAAGTTTTTCAGGGTTTCTGGCAAGCAATGTTACATTTGCACCGCAGGTAGCGAGCTGTTTTGCGATGGCCAGCCCAAGACCCCGGGTACTGCCACCTACCACTGCATTCAACCCTTTGAGATTTATTTCCATAAGCTTTCTTTTGACCAACAAAGATATAAGAATTGTTGACAGTAGAATTTATTTTCAACAAAACCTATAAACTTTGTAGAGTTTGTTGCTTCGAATACATTTTTATACTTATATTTGCCTTACTAATTATTGGCATGACATACGAACAATTCAGCAGGTATTCGTTTCTACTGGACCGTACTGCGAGGCGAGTA
Organism: Pleomorphovibrio marinus; assembly: GCF_003347495.1. GTDB lineage: Bacteria > Bacteroidota > Bacteroidia > Cytophagales > Cyclobacteriaceae > Pleomorphovibrio > Pleomorphovibrio marinus. Next base: position 776,613 of record NZ_QCXY01000002.1, on the reverse strand, counting down.
AAGCAATACGCACAGCAGAAATTCAAACAGCAGGCATTCGATGTCACGGTGGATCAATGGTTAGTTATGAAGAACCTGTCGGAAAACGACTCCTTAAGCCAGACGGCATTGGCCCAATTGGTGTTTAAGGATCATCCCACCTTGACGAGGATTGTGGACATACTGTGCAAAAAGGGATATGTGGAGAGAAACCCACATCCGCAGGATCGTAGAAGTTTCAGGTTGACTTTGACTGATGCAGGAAAGGAGAAGGTGGCAGAGCTAAAGCCACAGGTTTCGCACATCAGGCAGAAAGCATGGAGAAACTTAAATGAGGAGGATTTCTTCGAATTCAAAAGGATATTAAACACCATTTATAAAAACCTGGAAGCCTGAACAGAACATCGCTTAAATTAGTTGTTACACGAATAGTAGTTATACAAACTAAAATCGAAAAAAAGGTAAGACCTAAATTTATAAAAACATCATGATTACTACTGACATTTGCATTATTGGGGCCGGTCCGGTCGGATTGTTTGCAGTATTTGAAGCAGGATTGTTGAAGATGCGTTGCCATCTGATTGATGCATTGCCTCAGGTGGGAGGTCAGCTTTCGGAGATATATCCACAGAAGCCGATTTATGATATTCCTGGTTATCCCGAAATAAAGGCCCAGGAGTTGGTAGATAACCTGATGGATCAGATAAAACCCTTCAAACCCACGTTTACTTTGGGCGAAAGGGTGGATCACCTCAGTAAACAAGAAGATGGCTCCTTTGTGATCACCACCAACGACAAAACCCAAGTTCATGCTCAGGTGATCTTGATCGCCGGTGGCTTAGGCTGTTTTGAGCCCAGGAAGCCTGCCTTGGAAAAATTGGAGCAATTTGAAGGCAAAGGGGTAACTTATATGGTAAAAAACCCAGAGCTTTTCAGGGACAAAAATGTAATCCTTGCAGGAGGAGGAGACTCCGCTTTGGACTGGGCTATCTATCTTTCTGAAGTGGCCAAAAGAGTGACCCTTGTACACCGAAACGAGACTTTTAGAGGTGCGCCAGATTCAGCCGCAAAGGTATTTGACATGGCCAATCAGGGAAAGATAGACCTAATTCTGTCGGCTAACCTAAAGGAGCTGGGTGGAAATGGGCATTTGGACTCTGTGACTTTGGTGGACAAGGCCAAATCAGAAATAAAAATCAACACGGATTACCTTATTCCCTTATTTGGTTTAAGCCCCAAGTTGGGTCCCATTGCAGATTGGGGACTGACTATTGATAAAAATGCCATAGAGGTAGATACAAGGGATTATTCTACAGGTGTGGAGAGAATTTATGCCATTGGGGACATCAATACCTACCCGGGAAAACTGAAATTGATACTTTGTGGTTTCCACGAAGCTGCCATAATGATGCACTCCGCCTTTAAGTATGTATATCCTGACCAAAAATTAAGCTTTAAATATACTACTGTGAATGGTGTGAATGCATTTTAATATTAGTTTTGCATCATGATAAATTTTACAGTCGAAGACCAAGAAGGAAACCGTCAAAATGTTGAGGCCCCAGACGATATGGGACTGAGTTTGATGGAAGTTCTAAAAGCCTCCGAATACCCCGTTTTAGCTACCTGTGGGGGCATGGCGCTATGTGCCACTTGCCATGTAGAAATCCTACAAGGTCAGGATGGACTTGGCGATGCCACAGATGCAGAACTGGATCAATTGGAGGCCCTCCCGGAATATTTTCCCTCCAGCAGGCTAGCCTGCCAAATCAGGATTTCAGAACTCTTGGACGGGGCAGTAATCAAACTTAGGGGAGAGGATAATTAACCTTAGATAAAATATAGGACAGACACCCAGGCTGCAAAGGCCTGGGTTTTTTACAACCATTTCCCAATTACTTGTTGAAACGTATCTTGTCTAACGGGTTTTGTGATAAAATCGTTGATCCCAACCTCCCTACACCTCTCCTCTTCCCCTTTAATGGCCTTGGCACTAAGGGCAATAACAGGTAGATCTTTTCCCTCAGGATGAGAACGAATGGCAGCGCAAAGCTCATATCCGCTCATTTCAGGCATTTGCAAGTCGGTGATCACTAGATCCGGAAGCTCTTTTAAAAAATAATCGAAGGCAATTTTCCCATTTTCCGCTTCTTGGAGAGTAGCATGTGGAAAAAGGTTATTGATATATACCTTTACGAGCATCCTATTCACCGGATTGTCCTCGGCCAACAAGACCCTTTTGACAACCTGCGAAGGGGCTTTTTGTTCGATAAGCGTTTCATCCGAAAAGCCCGACTGGTTCGGAAGGCTGAGCTGCTGTATTTCCTTAAAGAGGTCTATAGCCAAAAATGGCTTGGACAAGGCCCCTTGAAACCCAATTTTGAAAATTTTTTGTGTAGCGGCATCATCGAGTGCCGAAGGTAAAAGAACCAACCTACCCATGGATTTGGAATTGGCGAGAAGTAAGCAGTCCCGAAGCTCTAGAGGATCCCACTTTGCATTTTCGATACTGGTTCCATAATCCACCACCAAAAGCTTATGGTTTCCCACTTTTAGTTTCTCCTTGACCTCCCTAATACCATATGCCCGCTGGCTTGCAATAGCGTACATTTTCAAATACCTCATCAGGATATCCGACAACTTATCACTTGAAACCAGCAATAAAGCAGGGGATAAAACTTCCAAAGTTTCCATTGGCCTAACAGCATCCTCCATCACCAGGAATGTAACTTCGAAGAAAAAGTAGCTCCCTTTGCCTTGTTCACTTTCCAACTTCAAACCACTGTTCATCAATTCCAGAAGTTTATTTGAAATGGTAAGGCCAAGACCCGTTCCCCCATATTTTTTGGTGGTGGATGCATCTTCTTGAGAAAATGCGTCAAATATCATTTTTTGCTTTTCCTCAGCAATACCAATTCCTGTGTCCCTAACTCCAAATGTGAGGGTAACATGATCAGAATCCAACATGGCCACCTTCTTCACCTCCAATGTCACTTCTCCATTTTTGGTGAATTTCAAGGCGTTGTTTAGTAAGTTAATCAAAACCTGCTTCAATTTAAGCTCATCTGCCCAAATGCTTTCAGGTACATCCGGGGACACGTAGAGTAAAAACTCCAAATCATTCTGCTGGGACTGATAGCTCACCACATCGGCGATGCTCTTGATTAATTCATACAGGTTTACCTCCTGAAAATCCATCTCCGTTTTTCCTGCTTCTATTTTCGCCAGGTCAAGTACGTGGTTTATCAGGTCCAACAATGCATTGGCAGAATGATTTACGGTTTCCAGGTACCTACTTTGCTGCTTATCCAATTTGGTATTCCCCAATAATTCCGTGAAACCAATAACTCCATTAAGTGGGGTCCGGATTTCATGGCTGATATTCGCCAGAAACTCAGACTTGGCATGACTTGCCTGTTCTGCCTCTTCCTTTGCCCTTTCCAGGTCTAGTTGGCGTTGCCTTTCTTTGGTGATGTCCCTAAAAAGAATAATCAATCCTATCCTGCCACTTTTTTTATCCTTGATTTCAGATTTCGTAGCTTTCAGCCATACCTCATCTGAATTTGGCAGGGTGAGGCTGAATTCATACACCTCTCTTTGGGGATCCTCTATAAAACTTTGAAGGTCTTGTTTCTCAGACAACAAATGCCCAGTTTTCAACTGTAAGGTACGGCCTAACAGGAGTTGCGCTGCAGGGTTGCATCCTACCAGCCTACCCAAGGTGTCAAATACCAAAACCCCATCGGAAATACTTTCAAATAGCGTTTTATAGACAATAGGTATCACCTGAAACAAGTGGAACCTAGTCAACCCAAGGTAAACTATTCCCCCCATGCCAATAAAAGCAAAAGGCAAAGGGTCAATATTAAGTGGAACAATTCTCAGAATGTGAGAAACATAGGCCAAAAAGGGCACGGAGAGTCCGGAGAGAACCATATACACCTGCTTGGTATCAGTGATGGCACCTCCTCTAATCATCCTAATCAGCAACCCATAACTCAAAATCAGAAATGCTAATGTATAAACCTGATGCGCCCAGTACATCCAACCCTTAGTGGTCCTCATAACCAAAAAATACCCATTGTCCCACAATTCAAAGGAACTGTAAAACATCCCATGCCAATTGGTAGTAAAAACAGCAACAAGTGTCAAAAAAGGAAAAGCGAGCACAGCAATAAAAAACGTCAAATTTAGATAACGGTGCCTTCCTGAATAACCTAGGCAAAACCCAAACATCAATGGACCCAAAAATACCGCCCCCAGATATTGAAGTTTAAGGAAAAAGGCCTTATGATCCAGACTGGGAAATACAAACTCCCCAACATAAAATATAGAGTAAACTGCACAGGCCACCATCAACCAAGAAAATAGCCTTATTCCTGATTTACCCTCCTTACCCCTACTGAGTAACGCAATTCTGAGAGGTACAAGACTGGCTAAAAATACCGTGAGGGAAATAACATAAAACTGCCAACTTTGTGTCATTTTTAGTCAAAGCAAACATGAAAACCCTAAAAGTGAGAGGAAATATAGGAAATTTAATGATACATTGGACTAGTTTCCTAAAATAAAAAGGAGGTAATTGGTTTACATCCCTAACCTTAAGAAACTTACTCAATACTGAAAGCAATGAAGGTATATTGAATAGGGTACTGAGGTCTCCATTCCTGTTTTACAGCTTTACTTTCCCAAAGAAACCATCGGGAATTTCTCTATTCATTCCAGGTATAGTTCTTGTAAAACCATATTTTTGATTAACGGATTTCATTTCCTCCGAATAAGGCATATCTTTAAAACCTTGACCTAAAGCCCAAAATGACTTAACAATGAGATTATTGATCTCTATTACCATTGCGTTGTTTCTAATTGCCTCCTTGTTGTGGTGTACCGGAAAACTTAACCCAATCACTGATCAAGGGCCATCCCCTCCACTGTCTCCTGATGAATCCCTATCGCAGTTTCAACTGGACCCCGCCCTGGAAATCCAATTGGTGGCATCTGAACCTCTGGTTCAAGACCCAGTGGTGATCAACTTTGACGAAGACGGCAGGCTTTGGGTGGTGGAGATGAGGGGTTTCATGCCCGATATAGAAGGGGAAGGGGAAAAAGAACCGGTGGGCAGGATCAGCATACTTTTGGACACCAATGGAGACGGTAGGATGGACGAGCAAATCATCTACCTAGATTCCCTGATAATGCCCAGAGCGCTCGCCATAGTAGGAAAGGGAGCACTTGTAGTGGAAAATATGGCCCTCTGGTGGACAGAAGACTTGAACGGGGACCTGAAAGCAGACACCAAGGTGCTGATAGATCCAGATTATGCCGGCAACAATTTGCCCGAACACTCCGGAAATGGCCTTTTGAGGGGTATGGACAACTGGTATTATAACGCCAAGTCGAGAGCTCGGTATAGGCTTGTGGATGACAAATGGGAAAAGGACAGTACCGAATTCAGAGGGCAATGGGGTATAAGCCAAGACGATTATGGAAGACTGGTATATAATTACAATTGGTCTCAACTCCACGCTGATTTGGTACCTCCCAACTACCTCCACCGGAACCCGCACCATGCATCCACCACCGGTATAGACCATGGGCTTACGGTGGATAGGAGAATTTATCCCATACGGTCCAACCCTGCCATTAACAGAGGCTATATTCCCGGTATTTTAGACGAAGAGGGCCGGCTAATGGAATTCACTGCTGCCTGTGCCCCTTTCTACTATAGGGGCAAAGGCCTGCCTGAACCCTTCCAAGGGAATGTTTTTGTTTGCGAACCATCCGGTAACCTCGTTAAAAGAAACCTGGTGGAAAACCGGGGTGTTTATCTTGAGGCAAAGGACCCGAATCCCGGACAAGAATTTCTGGCATCCACCGACGAAAGGTTTAGGCCTGTCAACCAAACCAGTGGGCCGGATGGAGCCCTATATATCGCAGACATGTACAGGGGCCTGGTGCAACATGGTGCCTACATATCCCCTTATCTCAGGGAGGTAACGCTGGATAGGAATCTGGTATATCCTATCAATATGGGCAGGATCTATCGTATCGTCCCTAAAGGATGGGTTCCAAGACAAGCCCCAAAATTGTCCACCTATTCCTTGGAGCAGTTGGCCGAGACCCTTGCCCATCCTGATGGGTGGTTCAGGGACCAGGCTCAACGTTTGTTGGTAGAAAATAAGGACCAGTCAATAGTGCCCACTTTGGAAAGGTTAGCCATCGAAGGAGAAGCTCCTTTTACACAACTTCATGCTCTTTGGACCTTGGAAGGGCTTGGGAATATAAACCCAGGCCTATTCCTGCGAATCATCCAAGAAAAGGCCATGTCCCAGCCATGGGTGGCCTCCCATGCGCTCAGAATTATGGAAACGAAAACAGAGGGAAACCAGGAGTTGACCCAAAAGTTGAGTGTACTTCTTGAAGAATTGATACCTCAATCATCCTCCGTCTTTGCCCTTCAGGTGGCACTGAGTGCAGGGAGCATTCCGTTTAAGGAACCCCTGTCCATATTGAACACTGTCCTTGACAACCATAGGGAAGATGCCCTTTTCCGTGATGCGGTGCTGAGCAGTATCCAAGATAATGAGTACAAGATGCTGGCCTCCCTGCTTTCTCGTCCCTCATGGAAATCCGGCAGTTCAGATAAAGAAATAGTTGTGGAAATGCTCGCCACTGCCATTGGTAATAAAAACGAGCCTGGGGAGATGCGAGCTATGCTGAAGGTACTTGATGAGGAAAAAAACAACTTGGGTTGGCAGGGAGAGGCTATACTTAACGGATTGGCCAATAGCAGTGGAAAAAACGATAGGGACCCTGTTACCCTTTCCAGTACCCCTGGCCTGTTTCACTCCCACTTAACAAAAGGGGGAGACCGGAAATGGAGACAAGTGGCCTCCCTTTTCGACTGGCCGGGTAAACCCCGGGAGGAGGAGGCAAATGACGGTGAACAAATAACCCTGAACGAAGCTGAACAACTCCTTTTTGCCAAGGGAAGACAGTATTACCTCAGCTCCTGTTCAGGTTGCCATGGAAACAAAGGAGAAGGGGTAAGGCGAATGGGTCCCCCCTTGGTGAATTCGGAGTGGGTAACAGGAGACGAAAAACAGCTTTCCTTGATCGTGCTGCATGGAATGGAAGGCCCTGTGGAAGTGGACGGGAAATTATATGACTCACCTGACATTTTGCCGGTGATGCCCGCCCATTCCAACCTGGATGATCGGACCATTGCCTCCATCCTCACCTATATTAGGAATGAATGGGGAAACGAGGCAGGGGCCATAGACAGTCGCTTTGTGGCTGTAACCAGAAATACCATGCAAGGAAGGGTGACTCCTTGGAAACCCGAGGAACTCAAATCCTTTTTGGACAATGTTAAAAATGATAACCAATAAGCCCATGCAGCAACCCATAGATTTCGACCACCCCAGATTGCCCAGAAGGGAATTCCTTAAAAAGGCCTCTCTCGGTGCCCTTGCCCTATCTGTTTCGCCAATCGATGCCATTCCCACCAAAAAAGAAAAAATGGGGATAGTCATCCATGCCTATGGTAAACGTTGGCAGCAGCAACTCAACAATGAAAAATTCCCCCCCTTCCGAAATGCCATAGACTTTCTGGTCCATTGCCATAGCATAGGAGCCGGTGGGGTTCAGATAAGCGTAAGTGGTTGGGACGGGGAAATGGCAAAGAAACTACGAAAAACAAGCGAGGAGCTAGACATGTTTGTGGAGGGATCCATCGGTATCCCCAGAAAAGAAGGTGACCTTGAAAAGTTTAAAAAGGAAATCCAGGATGGCAAGGCCGCCGGCATCAAGGTGTTCAGAACGGTGAGTTTGGGACCTAGGCGCTACGAAGCTCTTCGCAGCAAGGAGGAATTTGAGGAGTTCCTTAATAATGCCCACCAAGCCTTAGACTGGGTAGTGCCTATATTGGAGAAAGAAAAAGTGAAGTTGGCCATAGAAAATCACAAGGATTGGAGAACAGAGGAGCTTTTGACCGCTTTGAGAAGCAGAGATTCAGAAGTGCTGGGTGTTACCTTGGACTTTGGCAACAGCATAGCCCTAATGGAAGATCCAATGGAGACTCTTGAAGCTTTGGCTCCTTACACCTACTCAACCCATATCAAGGACATGGCGGTGGAGGAATCCCCCGAAGGCTTTCTCATGTCCGAGGTTCCCCTAGGCCAGGGTATACTGGATCTTCCAAAAATGGTAGCAGTATGTAGAGCGCATAAGCCTAATATGCGCTTTAACCTAGAAATGATCACTCGGGATCCCTTGCTCATCCCATGCCTTACCCCGGAGTTTTGGGCTACCATGCCGACTGTCAAGGCCCAAGAAATGGCGGCAGTGTTGCGTATGGTAAAGGTCAATCAAAGCTCTCTCCCAAAGGTATCCGAATTGGATACAGAGGGGCTTCTAGCAGCAGAAGAAAATAACATTATTCAGAGTCTGGCTTATGCCAGCAAAAACTTGAACCTTTAAACATTTAGACACTAAAATCATGAAAGACACCCTACCCGGCATTAAGTTATTTGAACTAAAAGGAAAATCAGCCATCATCACAGGGGGCTCAAAGGGTCTTGGTTTTGCCATGGCAGCAGGGTTGGCATCGGCTGGAGCCAATGTACTACTGGTCAACCGAAACCAGGAAGAGGGCAGTGCAGCCGCCAATCAAATCAAAGAGAATTATGGTGTCAAGGCAGAAGCATTTGCTGCTGACATCACCGATGAGAAACAAGTGGGTGATATGGTGAAATACGCCCAGGAAAACTTCAACAGCACAGATATCCTGATAAACTCTGCGGGCATCAACATCAGAGGAGCAATTGACGAAGTCAGTTTAGAGGACTTTGAGCAGGTGATGAAAGTCAATGTGACCGGAAGCTGGCTTTGCTGCAAGGCCGTAACCCCTATTATGAAAGAGCAAAAAGGCGGAAAAATCATCAATCTGGCCAGTACACTGGGATTAGTGGGGTTAGCAAACAGGACACCCTACACTTCTAGTAAAGGGGCTGTAGTACAAATGACTCGGGCCTTAGGTCTGGAGTTAGCCCCCTTTAACATCAACGTAAATGCAATTTGCCCCGGACCATTTCTCACCGAGATGAATATTCCTATAGCCGATACGCCGGAGGCAAAAAATTTCATCGTTGGCGCCACGGCCCTGGCCAGATGGGGGGAGCTCAAGGAAATCCAGGGTGCGGCTTTGTTTTTGGCCAGTGAGGCTTCCAATTATATGGTAGGGTCTATGGTTACTGTGGATGGTGGTTGGACGGCAAAATAACAGTAGTCACCTTAAAGGCCATGAAACGTATACAATTGTTCGAGTTTGAAGATCAAATCTGGTTTCCGATCTTCCTGAGAAATAAAATGACTCTCTATTTGGTGGCCCTGCATAGCCTGATACGAACAGCAAGGCAGCTGGAAAACCTGGTGGATAGAGGCTTGCAATTTGTATCCAAACCCCAAATTGTGGATTTGGGGTCCGGTGCCGGAGGACCAATAGTCGAGGTCTTTTTAAAGTTAAAAACCCGTTTCCCTAAACTCAACCTGATGCTTACAGATTTTCATCCAAATACCGAATTCCTTGATAAATTCAACGCTCAGGAGGATATCACCTATGGCAGAGTACCAACAGATGCTACTTTGAAAATCCATCATTCGGGACTAAGGACAATGATAAGTTGCTTCCATCATTTCCCCCCAGATGCAGCCAGGAACATATTATTAAATGCCCAGGAAGAAGAACAACCTATTTTGATCTTTGAAATCAGTGACAACTCGTTTCCAAAATGGTTATGGTGGACTGCATTTCCCGTTGCTTTTGTTGGGGTCTTTTTCATTACCCCTAAAGTCAGACCCTTTACTTGGCAACAATTCCTTTTTACCTACTTGATTCCTCTACTCCCTCTGTTCATTGCATGGGACGGAGCTGTTTCCAATGCCCGAACTTATACCATTGAAGATTTAAAATCGCTTATAGATAGCCTCCCGAAAAGTAGTTACCAATGGGAAACAGGTAAATTATCCGGGAAAGGAGGGAACAAAATATACTTATTGGGATATCCCTCTTCGGATTAAACCTGAAAACACCTATTATCCAAAGCTTCCGTTACAACATTAACCACCCTAAATAGTCTCTGCACCATGAAAGTATTTTATTTAGTATCCATAATATTCCTACTTCAAACCCCTTGCTTTTCCCAACTATCACCCTTGGAGCTTGAACAACTAAAACCGGGATCCTATGACAATTCCTGGTGGAACAGGGAACCCCTGAGACTTATCCAAACCAACCTCAGGGAAATAGATGCCAATCTGGACAGGGAAAAATATGTGCAATCCATGGTGGATGCCTCTGCGAACCTGGTCTTACTCAACGTGGGAGGTATTGTGGCCAATTACCCCACCGAACTTCCTTTTCAATATCGCAACACCTTCATGGAAGGAGACCTGGTGGGTGACCTGGTACATCAACTTCATGAGAAAGAGATCAAGGTGATTGGAAGATTTGATTTCAGCAAAATCAACGAGTCCTTGGCCGAGAAAAAACCGGAATGGCTGTACAAAAGCCGTACAGGCGAAACCGTGAGCTTCAATGAACAAACCCATACCTGTGTAAACGGGGGATATCAACAGGAATATAGCCTTGAAATCCTAACAGAGGCCATAGAAAAATATCCCCTTGACGGCATATTCTTCAACATGATTGGCTACCAAACCCGGGACTACGCCGGCGAGGACCATGGCATTTGCCAATGTGATAACTGCAAGAAAGGGTTCAAGGAAATGTCGGGAAAGGAGTTGCCTCAAGAGGTGTCTCCCGGAGAACCATTATATGCAGAATACAATGAGTTTAAGAGACAGACTTCCGAAAAACTCTTCACCAAAATATCCGAACATATCAAAACACTGGATCCTAGTCTGATGATCAAAACCTATACGGATGTAGGGGTGGATATGATCAGCAGTGAATCTGGGGCATCCCTTTCTTCCGACTACGAGTGGAATTATCATGCCACAGACAACGTAAAAAGGGTACTGGGCTCCTATCAGGACAGGTCGCCAATGAATTTATTGATTTACTTTCAGGCGATTGGGTTCAGGCATGTGGGCACTTCGCCGGATCTGGCCAGGGTATGGATGCTGGAAAACATGCTGCATGGTGCCCCCTTGGGGTTTGTGGTCATTGGGCCCCTTTTTGACTATGAGGAGAGGGCATTTATCCCCTATCTGGAGGACTATTATGGTTTCCATAAGCAGCATGAAAACTTGTTTACCAATCTGGAATCCAGCAGTAAGTTAGCCCTGATAAGAGGTGCTGGCCAAGAGTACCGGGGGATGATAAAACTACTTACTGAATTGCATATACCCTATGATATTATTGAACCGGGCGCAATCTTATCCGGGCGATTACCAAGGGCATTGAATGATTATGAAGTGTTGGTATTGGGGGATGTAAGTAATATGGGTGAGGGATTGGTGGAAAGCATAGATGAATATGTGGAAAAAGGTGGGAAAATCCTTGCCACAGGTTTCACCTCCTCCACTAAAAGGGGCGAAGGGGGCGGCATTTCCTTGAAATCCTTAGGGGTAGATTCCCAATTTAAGGTTTATCCACAGGCGAAATCCACCTACTTGCGGGTAGGGGAACAAGATAAAGCTGCCATAGGGAATAAATTAACAGAAGATTTTTCCCTTATGATGGTGTATGCGGACTTCCTGGATTGCTCCCCTATAGAAAATACCGAATCGTATATGCAGCTTATTCCGGAAACCATGTTCGGCCCTCCCGAAAAGTCCTATTTCACGGAGGAGGAAGTTACCGATATCCCCGGCCTATTTAGCAATACCTATGGACAGGGAAAAGCAAGTTTTATCCCCTGGCAACTTGGTGCCCAATATTATCACAAGGGAAATTATGCCCATAAGGCCCTGTTTTATGGTGCGCTATCCAATCTTTTGGAATGGGAAAGTGACCTACAGACCAATGCCTCCCACCTGGTGGAGATCTCCAGGATGAAAAACAGGGATGGAGCCTTTGAATGGTTGGGCTTGATCAACCACTCCGGGCAAATCGGGGGAACCATCGGGAAGCCAATACCCATGCGGGATATTGAAATTCGCTTTAAACCTGCTAAACCTTTGGAGCACCTATATCTGCTTAGATCCGGTCAAACATTGGATTTCGAACAAGATGGGGATTGGGTGCTTTGTACGGTGCCGCACCTCGAAGATTTTGAAATGGTGGTAGGGACCTACAATTGAGGTAGAAAAATAAACTTAATTTTTAAGAAAAGATGGGTCTTTTCGGATTTTTCATTAACTTACTAACTTTTTAAGATAATATGTTATGACAAAGAAAATAGTTATATGCCTATCTCTATTAGGCATCTGCTTGTATTCATGCTCAGAAAGGGAAAAAGCCTCTACCCAGTTAACCCTAACCCAAAGCGATGAAGGAATAGCATTTGAGATGGATGAAACATCGTCCAATTACAGTATGCAAATAGAATACCTGGAAGAGGACGAAAGGGAATATGTGTTTCATAGGGACATACTGAGTCAGGACATACAGTGTTTCGATCTTCAAACCCAACAACTCGTAAAAAGGTTAAAGTTTGATCAAGAAGGAGAAAGGGGAATCGGAATGTTGAATGCATTTTTCATCCCTAATTTGGACAGTATACTAATATTTGGTAACCAACTTTTTCTCACGGATTTTGAGGGTGATTCTTGGGAAAAAATAGCTGTGACAAAGCCGGATAAACTAAGCAGACCCATCTTGCAAAAAGGCCCTTACAGGGCTAGCCCCAAATTTAAGGAGGGACATATAATCGTGGCCACACTACCAGAAGGAAATTATCGGGACCTTTCCCAAGAGCAATTGAATCAGGCATCACTTTCTTATCGCATCAATTTATATTCTGGTGCTGTGGTAGCTACCCCTCATTATTATCCTGACGATTATTTATCCCAAGACCTTAAATTTCCTTTTTTCTCCATGGTCTCTCAGGATTATAAGTTGATTTATTCTTTCATGGGAGACCATCATGTGTATGTAGGTACTCCCGATAACCCTTCGCTTGAAGCCATCTATGCCCCAAGTCGGTTTTTGCCCCAAAACCTCCCAAGTGTTCAAAGGGATGCCACCTCGGAACAATTCAGCCAATATTATTTGAGTGCTCCAAAATACGGCAGTATTTATTATGACAAATACCGGGATGTGTTTTATCGATTTGTATATCCTGAATACGAAGTAAACGATGAAGAGGAATTGAGGGAATTACGGATGTATAGGCCTTTTTTCTCTGTTCAGATCCTAGGGCCAGACTTAGCCTTGCTGGGTGAGACACTAATGGACCAAGAACCACTAAACCCTTTTAATGCATTCGTGGGCAAGAAGGGGCTGTACATTTCCAATAGCAACCCCAACCATCCCGATTTCAATGAGGATATAATGAGTTTTCACTTATTTGAGTTAATAGAGGAACAGAGTGACCAACATTGAAAAAAGCAAAAAAAATAGCTTGCTAAGAAAAAATTAAATATACTTACATCTTATAGTCGGCTGCTTACCCTTGGTAATCCTAAAATAACCTATTGTAATGATTTTCCTCTATATTTTGATTGCATTGGCCATCATTATTGTGGCCATTATTAAATTTGACATCCATCCTTTTTTAGCCCTATTTGTAGGAGCCATCATTTATGGCCTCTTAGCGGGTATGGCACCAGAACTGGTCATAGAGTCCATTATGGCAGGATTTGGGGGTGTGCTAGGAAGGATAGGTCTCCTCATCCTTTTTGGCGTAATTATCGGTACATTTCTGGAAAAATCCGGGGGTGCCTTTGTCGTGGCACAAAAAATCCTTTCCTGGATAGGCAAAAAATCGGTCATGCTGGGGATGATGGTGACAGGGGCGGTTTCTTCCATTCCTGTTTTTGGGGACAGTGCCTTTATCATGCTAAACCCCATCAACAAATCCCTTTCCTTTAAGGGAAAGTTACCCTATGCCGCCACCACTGTGGCCTTGACCCTAGGGATAACGGCCACCCATTCACTGGTCCCTCCCACACCCGGTCCCATAGCCGCTGCCGGTATCCTAGGGGCAGAGTTAGGTCCCATTATTTTCTGGGGGTTCATTATCAGCACCATTTCCCTGATCCCATGTTATTTCTTTTGCAAGTATATTGTTTCTCGGATTAATTTGATACCCGAGTTCGCAGAACTTGAGGCGGATAAAAAAGAGGTGAAATACCCCTCCCTGGGTAAATCCTTTATGCCTATCGTCATTCCGCTGGTCTTGATCGTTTTGGCCTCCGTGGCAGCCTACCCTACCCAGCCCTTTGGGGATGGAGCTTTTACCACCTTAATCCTTTTCATAGGTAATCCTATCATCGCCCTTTTACTGGGTGCCTTTCTTTCTTTTGCATTGCCCCATAAGTTCGACAAAGAAGTGCTATCGGCCAGCGGATGGCTGGGGGAAGCATTACTTATCGCTGCCCCGGTAATTTTGATCACGGGCGCTGGAGGAGTGTTTGGAAAAATGTTGGAAAATTCCGGTATTGCAGACCATGTGAGCTCAGGAATAAGTGCGGGAAACCTCAGTTTGTTCCTTCCTTTTTTTATGGCATTTGCCTTGAAATCGGCCCAAGGATCCTCCACGGTCGCTTTGGTGACCACGGCTTCCATTATGGTGCCCTTGATGAGTCCATTGGGGTTGGATTCGGAAACCATGAAAGTCATGACGGTACTAGCCACAGGTGCTGGGGCCATTGCAGTTTCCCATGCCAACGACAGCTTTTTTTGGGCTATGACACAGCTTTCGGGCATGAACATCAAACAAGGCTATCAGTCCCATAGTATAGGAACCGTTATCCTATCTAGTACGGCTATGTTATTAATCTTGTTGATTACCCTGTTTTATCAGCTCTAAAAATCGGCGGTAATCCTTTATATGGACAGGGAGGAAACTACTCTTTATTTCTAATCCGAATTTTCAAGGCTTCCTGAGGGTTTTTAACAAGGAGCATATCTATCTCTGTAGGGGTGAATCCACTAGTGAGCATTAGTGGAACAAATTTCTCAGTAAGAGTGGTAAAAGGTCTGAAGTCCCCCCCATCCTCCTCTCCTGGACTGAACCAGCCAGCATCATGGCTTATCAATGCCTTATGTAGCAGACCGTTTTCTTTCAAATACTGCAATCTCCCCACATAACTCTGCATTTGTTCTTCACCGAGCCCATCCAGGCTGATCCAGGCCCCCATTTCCGCTGCTTCTACCAACATATTCAAATCTTTCTCCTGTTGGGCATGCACCCAAATAAAAGCCTCAGCAGAAACCCCCATTTCCAGAAGAATCTCCATTTGTTCAAAAGCCGGAACTGCAGGTCCGGTATGAGATGCAATGCTCAATCCCGTAGCCAAGTGGGTAAAGGCGGCTGCCCTTACGAGTTTCTGATGTAAGGTGGATAGGGTTTCCGGGTTTACCCCTATTTTGATGAATCCTGGTCGAATATCTGTCCCATCTATACCCTCTTCCCACTCCGTAATCCAGCGTTTCGCAAGTTGTTCTGCTGACTCCTCAAAAGCATAGGTAGGTAGGAATTTATTGTCCACAGCCCCATAAAGCCCCGTGTTGGTTAGGATTTGAAGACCAGATGTTTCCATCAGGGCTTCTAGCAAAAATACATCCCTTCCCAAAAATGCAGGTGTGCAATCCACTAGGGTGCCTATACCCTGTTTTACTATCACTTCCAGCTGGGGTAATACCACATTCATTACCTCTCGTTTATCCCATCGATCCTCACTGATTTGATCTGCCCCTACAAAGTCCACCAAAAGATGTTCATGCACCAGGGTCCTACCCATTTTTTCAGGAGCAATAGGGCCTCCTACTGTCATAATGGGGTGTTCTTGGCTATAGGCATGGACAAATACACCAAAGAGAACTAGCAACAAGAACATCTTCTTTTCCATAAAAAAAATTATTTTGGCCAGTTATGGGCTGCCATAGCGGCTCCAATGATACCTGCGTTGTTTTTTTTCTCCGCCACCAACAAGGGCACGTCCACAGTGATCTGGGTCTCGAATTTATCCAGTTTCTTACTGGCACCCCCTCCGATGATAAAGAGGTCTGGAGATAATATCCTATTGGTATGTTTGAGGAACTTGTTGAAGCGCTTTCCCCAAACCTTGTAGCTTAAATTTTCCTTTTTCCTGGCGGAATCCGCAGCGTAGTATTCAATAATCTCCCCATTTTTGTAAAAAATTCTTCCCAATTCAAAGTTGGGAATAAGCTTTCCATCGTAAAATACCCCAGTACCCAAGCCGGTACCGATGGTAACGGTGATGACCAACCCCATTTTTCCCACCCCTGCACCGAAGTTCATTTCTGCCAGCCCTGCGGCATCTGCATCATTGATCACTGTGACGGGCAGACCGGTCCTTTCCTGGAAAAGCTCATCGACCTGAACGCCAACCCAGCTTTTGTGAATATTGCTCTTCGTGACGGACATACCATTGTTCACCACCGTGGGAAAACCGCAGCCAACAGGTCCTTTCCACTGAAAATGGTCAACCAGAATCTGTACAGCATCAGCTACACTATGGGGCTTGGATGGTTTCGGCGTGGGAACCCTAAAACGTTCCTGGGTAATCTCCCCGGTTTCAATGTTCACTGGGGCACCTTTGATGCCCGAACCTCCAATATCAATACCCAATATTTCCATATGTGCTGTTTCGATGGGGTTTTATTCCCTATTTAAATTTTGGTTCTATTTTCTCAAATTAAATTTAAAACCTTTTTTATACCTAACCTAAAAGGAGTAGGGAATTTCCATAAAAACTCTTCTGGACTTTATTTTGGACTTAAAATTGCGTTAATTCATCTACCAAAAAGATCAAAGAAAATCAAATACATCAAAAATCAGGATTTATGCAGGCAAAAAATCACAGAAGGGAGTTTTTAAAAAAGGCAGGATTACTAACCATCAGCGGGTTGGCCTTTTCACATATGCTACAGGCAGACACCGTGAATAAACCCATAGGGCTTCAGCTTTATTCTTTGAGGGAGGACATCCCTGGAAACACAGAGAGCATCCTTGAAAAAGTGGCGGAAATAGGGTATAAAAACCTGGAGGCCGCCAACTATGATAACGGAAAGATTTACGGGATGACCCCTCAAGAAATGAGAAAAAAGGTAACCTCTCTTGGCATGCGTATGAGTAGCGCCCACGTGGGTGGTCCCGGGGACTATTCCAAGGAAAGCCACCAAAAGGCCATTGATTGGTGGAAAAAAGCGGCTAAAGATCATGCAGAGGCAGGTGCTACCCATATTATCAAACCTTCCATGCCCATTCCCAGCACGCTTGATGAACTCAAGATATGGTGTGACTATTATAATGCTGTAGGCAAGGTTACAAAAGAAGAAGGACTGATGTTTGGTTTTCACAACCACTCAAGGGAGTTTGAGGAAGTTGAAGGTAAAGTGATGTATGACGTAATGCTGCAAAATACCGACTCCGACCTTTTCTGTATGGAACTGGACGTATATTGGTGCCAACAAGCCGGGAAAGATCCTGTGAAATACCTGCAAGAGTATAAAGGAAGGTTTCCTCTTTTGCATATCAAGGATGAGAAAGAAATTGGAGCAAGTGGAAAAATGAACTTCGAGCCCATCTTCAAGGCGGCGTATGCCCAAGGAATGGAGGACTTTTTTGTGGAGGTCGAAAAATACAATTATAGCCCCTTGGAAAGTGTACAAAGAAGTCATGAATACTTGGCCAATGCGAGCTATGTGAAATAAAAGAAAAGAAGGATAAGCCGTGGATACCTCAACCACGGCTTATTTTACTCTTACCGGAATACTTTACAAGCCTTTTTCCTCTTTCCTGCCATCCGCATGCAGTGCAAACCTGCCTTTTTCCTTGGCATGGGTATATTCGGTTTCAGGCCATGGCCAACCCCCAAACTGGGTACGTTGGTATTCCTGAACTGCCTGTTGAATTTCCAAATTGGAGTTCATCACAAAAGGACCATGCTGCACCACTTTTTCACCTATGGGCCTGCCTTGAAGAAACAAGAACTTACCCGGCTTTTTGCCATTGATGACTTTCACTTCTTGGGTAGATTCCAAATCCAGCGAATGCTTTTCGGAAATTACTTCCTGCCCCACCTCCACACTTTCTCCTTCATAGAAAAACAGTGTCCGATTCACTCCTTCACTGGCTTTGGGCAAATGAAACGTGGCACCAGCCTGCGCATGGATGTGCCATATCGCAACCTCGTTGGCCGGGTCTGCAGCCCAGGAATCCGGAGCAGGTTCAAGGCCATGACTATCTTCGAAGCTCCCACAAACTAACTTAATGGAGGTGGATAGTCCCTGCCCGTCCTTATGAATATGAACAGGAATATCTTCTTTCCACATCATTTTAAAGTGAGCCGGCACTTTCTTCTTTACGCTGGGTAAATTGAGCCATATTTGAAACAAAAGCAATTCGTTTTTTTCATCCTCCTTAAGAAGTGGAAACATCTCCGAATGCAGCACTCCCTTTCCAGCCGTCATCCACTGAACATCTCCCTCACCAAACCTGCCTGCGGCACCGAGGGAATCGGAATGGTCCACAAGTCCCCTCTCCACCAGGGTGACGGTTTCGAAACCTTTATGCGGATGGTATGGGAAACCTGGCACTTTGGTACCGTGGTACATACTCCACCCGTCCTTTCCTCCAAAATCCTGTCCTATTGCCCGCCCTTCCAGGGATGCTTTGGGAGCCAAGTCCCCGTTGCCCTCTGGGAAAAAGTCATGATGATGCGCACAAAACAAAAAGGGATCCTGGGTTTTCCAATGAAACCCTAATGGCCTAACTTCTTTCACTAATTTCATATCACAGACATTTAATGTATATACACACAAACAATTATGGAGACATTAAGTTCCTTTTTATCCTATAACTGCCGATTTTTTTAGTAAACGTTTCGAAGGGGATCCAAATACCTTCTGTAAACTACTTGGCCTTGAATGTAATGATCGTTAAATCGGTTGTGCCCGTCATTTCCCACCATCAGGTCAGAAAACGTCAAAAGAAGCGAGCCCTCCAGGGATATATCAGAGTAGAGGCCCAGTTTATAGCTTATTCCCCCTCTCAAAGGGACATAAACTGAGGTCCTTACCTTGTTTTCTTTGAACAGATGCTCGTTTTTCAACCTATATTCTTGATTGATAGAAGCCACAAACCCCAGCCCGGCACCTCCATAAAGATCGATTTTTCTTCTCAAGGCATGATTTTGAAAAGGCATTAAATGAATTATGGGCATAATGTCCATAAAAACTACATTGGAGTGTGTTTCAACAGCCTTGTCCAAAATGGACCAAATTTCCACTACTCGGTTGCCAAAATAGTCTCTGCTTTGGCTCTGGTAATATTGATAGCTGACAGTTGCCCTCAAATCTAAGAAAGGAAGGATCTTTTTGCCTCCCGCCATGGAAAAAGAGGGCCTTATTAAGTTTTCAAAATTCCTGATACTGCCCGCGTTGTCGGCATACATCATGGAGGGGCCAAGGCCGATTTGGTAATACATATTTCTGGAAATCTTCTCTTTATGAAAATTTTGACCAAAGGTCTCCCCAGAGATTATCAAAGTAATAAGCACTACTATCAAGGACTTTATTGGCATAGGAAAATATAGCAATGTAGGGTTGCTGTTAGTTTGGTAATTAAAGAACGAAAGATGAGCGTGGTTTTTGATATTTTTGCCTTAAATTTATGCATTCATTGCTAGCAATTTTTAATCCAATGTCTTTTTTATTTCGTAGGTGCAAATAAAATTTAGTCATATGAATCGAGCCTGTCCTGACGGCAGTCAGGGCATGAGGAGCACGTCACACACTGGGATGATTATAGATTGCGAGATTCCCCCGAAACGAGTTCCCCGAAACAAGTTCGGGGCAGGCAGGGGCAGGCTATGTGACCGTTGAAAAGAAAATATAAACACATGAAATGCCCATGAGAAAGAATTCTCACAAATGGGGATGATTATCCAGGGCATTCCATCTGACCATTGAAAAACAAATATAAACAGATGAAATCGAGCCTGTCCTGACGGCAGTCAGGGCATGACGCGAGCGACACACGAGGGGATGATTATAGACTGCGAGATTCTCCCGAAACAAGTTCCCCGAAACAAGTTCGGGGCAGGCAGGGGCAGGCTATATGACCGCTAAAAAGAAATTATAAACATATGAAAGGAATTATTTTGGCCGGAGGTTCCGGCACCAGGCTCTATCCACTTACTCTAGCTGTAAGTAAGCAACTAATGCCCGTTTACGACAAACCCATGATATACTACCCCCTTTCGGTATTGATGATGGCCGGGATCAGGGATATTTTAATCATAACTACCCCTGAAGATGTAGATGCATTTCGAAAATTACTTGGAGATGGCAGTCAAGTGGGTTGTCAATTTACCTTCGCTGTACAGCCAAAACCAGAGGGACTGGCACAGGCCTTCATTATAGGTGAGGATTTTATAGGCAAGGAAAAGGTAGCTTTGATACTAGGGGATAACATTTTTTACGGCACAGGCCTGCAACAGACCTTGAAGAACCATACCGATCCGGATGGAGGGGTGGTCTTCGCTTATCACGTAAATGATCCCAAAAGATATGGTGTGGTGGAATTTGACCCTAGCCAAAAAGTGATAAGCATAGAAGAAAAGCCAGAAAACCCCAAGTCAAACTTTGCGGTCCCCGGCCTGTATTTTTACGACAACCAGGTGGTGGAAATTTCGAAAAACATCAAGCCCAGCCCAAGAGGGGAACTGGAGATCACCGACGTGAACAATGTCTACCTCAACATGGGCAAACTCAGTGTAGGAATATTAAACAGGGGAACAGCCTGGCTTGATACAGGTACACACCAGTCCCTGCTTCAGGCAGGCCAATTTGTGGAGGTCATCGAGGAGCGTCAGGGATTAAAGATAGGCTGCATAGAAGAAATTGCCTTTAGAAGCGGGTTTATTAATGAGGATAAACTGTTGAAAGAAGCTCAAAAACTGGGGAAAAGCGGCTACGGTGAATATCTGAAAAGGCTAATTGCATTGAGGCCATAAAGGGACCATGACTTTATTGCCCTTTCTCTATGAAATCGATCAAGACGAAAATTTATTATTGCGTTTAAAAATTTGCATTTACTGAAGGGTAATGAAAAGTGGCTTCTCGCAACGAATCCGCAACGCTCCAGGCGGGCCATAAAGACTTTTCATAGGCAGTATTAAATGAAGAATCAAAGGAATGGAAAATGATTTGGGAAGTACAGTACAATTGCTTTTCCGTATTACAAGCTCAATTTTCTTAAGATTCGATTTTTTATACACAAAAAGCATTTTTTATGTTGTATTTTAAATTTCTCTGTTTATTTTTGCCGTAGTTAATAGTTTTTTAAAATCTTTTACGCTGGAGGGAATGGTGAATATTGTGCTGATTGACGATGATGCGGTGAGTAATTTTGTTACGGAAAAATTTATCAAAAAACATATTAAGGAACCTTGTAGAATTTTTAAGTTCAGCAGTGCCACTGATGCCCTGAATGAAATCTATAAAATCAACCCCAAATATATGTTTGTTGATTTGCTTATGCCTCAAATGACAGGGATGGATTTTCTGGAAACCCTTAATGAAAAATACATTAAGTCAGAAATTTATGTCTTGAGCAGTTCCGTAAATGAAAAAGACGTGGAAAAAGTGGCAAACTGCCACAAGGTGAAAAAGTTTCTCCCCAAAGTGGGAGTAAAACAATCCATTGAGGAAATATTTGGAAAGGAATAAGGAGGGGGGAACTTCCCCCCTTTTCTAAGTGATTTTTAAAAAATTGGCTAAAACCTTGATTGCTCCAGCATTTTGTAAACAAGATGCAAAGGAAGTCCCATGACGGTATAGAAGGAGCCTTCAATTTTTTCCACCCCAATATAACCTATCCATTCTTGGATACCATAAGCACCAGCCTTGTCAAAAGGGCTGTAATTTTCAACATAAAAGGAAATTTCGTCTGCCTCTAATTGCCTGAAATACACCTTGGTAGTATCACTAGCACTGTAGAGATGCTGGTAAGAGGCAAGGCATACCCCCGTGATGACGTGATGCATCCTTCCAGAGAGCATGTTTAGCATGTTGAAAGCTTCCTCCTTGTCTCTAGGTTTATTCAATATCTTGCCCTCTACAATTACAACTGTATCGGCTGTCAATACCACCTCGTCGTTCATCAGTTCCTTTTGATACACTCTGGCTTTCTTTTCCGCAAGGAATTCAGGAACCCTTTCTAGAGACATGGATGCTGGAAAATCCTCATCCACTGGGAGTGTTTTTACAGAAAAGGGAACTCCTAAACCTTCCAGTAAAGTTTTTCGCCTAGGGGATTTGGAGGCCAGAATCAGGTTGTTTGTGAAAGACTTTAACATAGGAACACCTCGTATGGAAATTCAAAATCATCAGGGTCAATAGAACCGAAAAGCAACCCGGAAACTACTTTAGGGTAGAAATAGGTGGATTTTTGTGGCAACATTTCTCCACTTCTGCACACCTCAAAAACCTCTCCTACTGAAATCCCAGGCATAACCACTGCTAACTCCAACTCCCCCCGCAATAGGGCCAAAAAACACTTACTGCTGTGCCTTTCGTATTTAATCACTTCACTTTTTGACTGTAGCTCCAGGGGTATTCCCAGCCCTTCCTGAATCAGAAAGTGATGCATCAAGTACACATCAAGATTTTTGAGGCTGGGTGACAGGTTTTTTAAATGCCCAATTTCCTGCCAACTCGGTTTTAGACTAAGGATAAAAGCTCTGTTTTTAAATACCAATCCAAAAGCATGGCGCTTGTTGTTGATGATATCTTCCAAATCCTCTTGGTCTTCCACTTCTTTGCTATCGAAAAATGGGGAAACCTTGTTTAACACCTCATTAGCATCAACCCCCAGCCCAGAAAAAACACGGTGGTTTGGATAGATCTTCAATGCCTCGGAGGCTGAATTGCAAAAATACATTTCGTGATAGTCATAGGAGTTAATCTTGCCTAAAGCAGGTGCTTCCTTTCCTCGTTTATGGGAATAATCTAGGGCAGCAGAATAACGATGGTGCCCATCTGCAATCAAAATTTGCTTATCCTTCATAAAACGGATCACCTTCTTTATGATTTTGGCATCATGAATCACAGCCAGGACCTCCCTTACTCCCTGATAGTCTTCCAGATCATAAATGGGGTCAGCCATAGCTTCGTCAAAAAAAGGCTCTAATACAAAATCGGGGTCTTCATATAAGCCAAAGGTTGGGCTGGCCTGGATTTGGGTTTTTTCCAAGATTTCCTCTCTTTCTGCTACCCCATAAGGGTTGGTGTTTTCGTGCCTTAGGACCACCTGGTTTTCCCATTCCTCCAACTTCAAATGGGCAATAAACCCCTTCCGGCAGACTTGTTTATTCCTGTCGGTGGATTTAAAGTACTGGTAATACACGTAAATTCCAGGAACATGGTCTTGTACGATTACGCCCTTTTTTTTCCATTCGTCGAGCGTCTTTCTAGCCCCCAAACCAGCCTGAGGGCCTTTTGGTAGGGAGAGATGGATGCTATTGATGGGATTGGCATAAAGTTTTCTCCTTTGCCTATCCGTGACCACGTCAAATAGAGGGGAAATCAGGCTATCCATTTGCCCCAAAAACTTCTCATGATACCTCCATGCCTTAAGGGGTAAAAGCTCAGCCATGTTTTCGGTTTTTCCTCCAGGATGAAAGAGATTGGACTGAGCGCTCTGCCGCAATGGTCCCATTATTACTTGCGGGACTAGCTTCTTGCAGAAAATGGGCCCCAAAAGCAGCCAGCAGTTGTTTTTCGGTATGGCTAAACTTGGGATTTGACCTTTGCCCATCAAAATATTCCTCCACGAACTTAGTGGTAAAAGTACCCTCCCTAAAAGAGGGGTGTTCCATCACAAAGGCACAAAAAGACAAGGTGGTCTTAACCCCCACCACCTTGTATTCCTCGATGGCCCGTTTCATTTTCTCAATGGCGCTTTCCCGGTCTGCAGCATGTACAATGAGTTTAGACAACATGGGATCGTAATGTATAGGCACTTCCATGCCTTCTTCAAAACCATCATCCACCCTAATACCAGGGCCCTGTGGCAGCCTGTATTGGCTAAGTGTGCCTGTATCCGGCAAGAACCCGTTTTCCGAGTCCTCGGCATATACCCTTATTTCAATAGCATGTCCATGAATTTGTAATTCTTCTTGTGAAAAAGAGAGCTTCTTTCCTTCTGCAATCCAAATCTGCTCCTTCACCAGGTCTTTACCTGTGATCAACTCCGTGACGGGATGCTCCACCTGCAATCGGGTGTTCATTTCCAAAAAATAGAAATTAAGGGACTGATCCACTACAAACTCCACGGTTCCGGCGCCATGGTACCGGCAGGCCTTCGCCACATTCACTGCAGCCTCCCCCATTTTCATCCGGATGGCTTTGTCCAGCACCGCTGACGGGGCCTCCTCCACCACTTTTTGATGTCTTCTTTGGATAGAGCATTCCCGTTCGAAGAGATGGACAACATTTCCATGCTGGTCTCCCAATACCTGAATTTCTATGTGCTTTGGGGAAGAAATGTATTTTTCAATAAACACAGAGGGATCCCCAAAGGCCGACTCCGCCTCCCCCATTGCCCTTTTCATTTGTTCCTCCAGCTCATCCTCACTGGATACTATCCTCATGCCTTTTCCTCCACCCCCTGCACTGGCCTTTATCAATATAGGATACCCAATTTCCGAAGCTATTGATTTTGCAGTGGACACACTAGTTACCGCTTCTGATGTACCGGGAACCAATGGGATTTTGTATTTTGCTACGGCCTTTTTGGCCTCAAGTTTACTTCCCATAAGGGCTATTGCTTCTGCGCTCGGACCTACAAAGCAAATACCACCTTCATGGACTCTTTTTGCAAATTCAGGATTTTCTGAAAGAAACCCGTATCCGGGATGTATGGCATCCACGGAAAATTCCCTTGCCACTTCGAGTATCTTGTCTATATTCAAATAGGATTGCCTGGAAGGGGAAGGTCCAAGGTATGCAGCTTCATCTGCAAAGCGGACATGGGGTGCCTTACGGTCGGCATCACTATAAACGGCGACAGTCTGGATACCCATCTCCCTGGCTGTTCGCATGATTCTAAGGCTTATTTCGCCCCGATTGGCAACAAGGAGCTTATTGATTTTGGTCATTGGCCATTGCGTCTATTGATCGAAATAAAAAATTAAATCACGGAAATACTTGGGAAATCTTTCCCAAGGTGGTTGCTAAGATAAAAGCTTCCCATAAGAAATGGGGAAATCAACAGGATTTTTTGCACACCAATCCAAAAAATAGTAGTTTTGGGGGTTTAATCCACGACAATCTGGATGAAAGAAATGCGGACAAACTTTACAGCGCTTTGGATATTTTCGAAAAACTGAACACCAATCTAGGCCCATTAGGAAAACATTCTGATTTATCCGAGGGCTACTTTATGTTTCCTAAATTAGAAGGGGAAATAGCTCCTAGGATGAAATTTAAGGGAAAGGAAGTCCTTACCTGGAGTCTCAATAATTACCTGGGTTTGGGAAACCACCCTGAAGTAAGAAAAGCCGATGAGGAAGCAGCGAGGAAATGGGGGGCAGCTTATCCCATGGGGGCGCGAATGATGTCCGGTAATACGGACTTACACGAAAAACTGGAACAGGAACTTGCTGATTTTGTGGGTAAGGAAAAAGCTTACCTGCTTAATTATGGCTATCAAGGGATTATGAGCGTGATTGATTCCCTTATAGACCGGAAGGATGTGGTCGTTTATGACGGGGAATGTCATGCATGCATCATCGATGCCTTACGAATGCATATTGGCAAGCGTTTTGTCTATCCCCACAACGATATGGAAAGCCTGGAAAAACAACTTCAAAGGGCTGAAAGACTCACCACGGAGACTGGCGGAGGTGTCTTGGTCATTACCGAAGGTGTATTTGGCATGACTGGAAACATGGGAAACCTGAAGGAGATTGTCAAGTTGAAGGAGAAGTACCAGTTCCGTATATTAGTAGACGACGCACATGGCTTCGGAACCATGGGCAAGACCGGTGCGGGTTCTGCTGAAGCGCAAGGGGTGCAGGAGGAGGTGGATTTGTATTTTTCCACTTTTGCCAAATCCATGGCCAGCATTGGTGCATTTGTCGCCGGCAATGCCAAAGTCATCCATTACCTAAAATACAACATGCGTTCCCAGATTTTTGCCAAAGCACTTCCCATGATCATGGTAGAAGGTGGGCTCAAAAGGCTGGAGATGCTGAGAACCATGCCCGAGCTAAAGGAAAACCTCTGGAAAGTGGTAAATGCCCTGCAAAACGGGCTTAAAGAAAAGGGGTTCAGCATCGGCACTACCACCTCTCCGGTCACACCGGTGGTGCTAAACGGAACTGTAGGAGAGGCTGCTACCCTGAGTAAAGACCTTCGTGAGAATTATAATATTTTCTGTTCGGTGGTCATTTACCCTGTAGTGCCCAAAGGGATGATTATCCTTAGGCTCATCCCAACTGCGGTGCATAACCTGGAGGATGTAAAACAAACCATCGTGGCATTTGAAGCAATAAAAGACAAATTGGTGAGTGGATATTATAAAACAACGGAGCTAGCTACCTCATTTGGGGAATAAATTCCATAAAAAAGTGGCTTCCTTTGTTTTATTTTAAACATTTTACCTATATTGAAAGCAAATAAAACATATCATCAACCTTAATTGATTTTTAACTATGAACAGATTTAATGAAATCAAGGATCTTATAATGTCTCTAGAAGGAGATTTTGAGAAGTTCTACGACAAAAACAACCAAGCAGCCGGAACGAGAGTGAGAAAAGGTATGCAAGATTTAAAAAATTTGGCTCAAGATATCAGAAAAGAAGTTCAAGACATGAAAAATTCTAGTTCATAAAAAAACAAAGGGTAGTTAAACAACTACCCTTTTTCGTTTTTTATAGTCCTATCAGGTCCTTGTCCGAAGGGATTTTCGCTGCAGCCTCCCTTATCCTTTTGCTCAAACCCATGCTCGCATTGACCAAGGGAAGTCGCACATTGGGCTCACAAATACCCATATGATGCATCAAGGTTTTAACCCCTACTGGGTTGCTTTCCTCGTAAAGTAAAGGGTTGATTTCTAAAAGGCTAAATGCAGCTTCCCTGGCATCTTTTAGGCTGGCGTGCATCATCGTTACCATTTTTGAGGGATAGGCATTGCCAATTACACTAATTACCCCTACTCCACCCATGGCTCTAAGAGTCAGTGTCATCATGTCATCTCCGGACAGCAGCAAAAAATCCTCAGGCTTCTTATGTGCTATCTGCATACACTGTTCGATATCACCACTTGCCTCTTTCATCGCAATGATGTTTGGGTGATTGGCCAAGGTAAGCGTGGTAGCTGCACTCATGTTGGACATGGTTCTGCCCGGAACATTATACAAGATGACCGGGACGGGTGATTCATCCGCAATTTTCTCGTAATGCCGCACAATACCCGTTTGGCTGGGTTTATTGTAATATGGACTTACTGTGAGTATGGCATCCACACCCTGAAAGTCAGTATCTTTGATATCTTCGATAACCTGCTGGGTATTGTTTCCTCCTATACCGTAAACCAAGGGCAACCTATTTCTATTGATTTTTTTTATAAAATCCAGGTTTTCCCTTTTCTCCGCCTTGGTCAAGGTGGCCGGCTCCCCTGTGGTGCCCTGCACTACCAGGTAATCCACTCCCCCGGAGATAACATGGCTTACCACCCTGTTTAGGGAGTCATAATCCACACTCAAGTCCTTTTTAAAAGGAGTTATCAACGCTACACCTACCCCTTTGAGTTTTTCCATGTTAATTGATCTGCTTTAGGTATTTAATAAGATGTTCTGTACCTGCTTTTATATCCTTTACCTCCTTATTAAGCATCAAATCCAAGTAGGGCTTCAACTCCTTGCTGTAAAAACCTATGGTATAAGGCTCGGGCATTTGATGGAGTAGATAGAGTGTGAAGTTATTCAATAATTCAGAAGTAAATATAATCAAATCTTGCTTTTCTGAAAGAAAGTTTGCAACTTTTTCGCCGGGTTTACCGAATAAGGAAAAATCCCTGAATCCAAATGCCCTTTGATCCTGGGATTTTTCATCATAGTATATCCCTTTCAATGCAATGTCCTGACCAAATGATTCCTTAAGTACTTCAAAGACCACTTCCAAATCCTCCAAGTTATCTGCGATTACAGTTACTTTTTTGATCTTGTCGGTTACTAAAATTTCTTTATTTACTCCTTTCTTGTTTTTCTTCATCAACGCTTTTTTGATGAAATATTCCCTAATCCACTTCATAGATTGCTGCTTGATTAATTGTTGGATGGCACAGAAACATTGTTTTCGGCTTAAATTCCTAGTGGAATCTTAACCTATGGCAATAGATTGGGATTTAGGGTGCACGGCCTGGAATATCGGTACCCGTACACAGAAACACCAAAGTGGAGATAAATGCTTTCATTGGTCAACCAATTTTAAGAATTCCTCCTCGGAAATTAAAGGCACCCCCAATTTTTGTGCTTTCTCCTTTTTGCTGGGTCCCATTTCCTCACCTTCAATAATAAAGTCCAAACTCTTGGAGACAGATTTTACATAGGTGCCGCCGTGGGATTGAACGAAATCAATGATTTCATCCCTCTTGAAGTGGTTGAGTCTTCCCGATGCAAGGATTTTTTTCCCTTCCAGCTTCCTACTTACGAATATAGTTTCTTCTTTATTCGATTCAAATTGTAAACCGTACGATTTTAATCTTTTGATGATTTCCAAGTTATTTGTATCGGAAAAAAATGCTTTGATACTGTTAACAAGCGTTTCCCCGATACCGTTGATGGCCAAAAGCTCATCGGGATCGGCGGCTTGCAACTTATCTATGTCTGGAAAATGCTCCACTAACAGTACAGCGGTGTTTTCGCCCACATTTCTGATTCCCAAGGCAAAAAGAACTTTTTCAAAAGGCTGTTGTTTGGATTGCATTATTCCCTCTATCATATTGCCAACCACTCCTTCCTGAAAAGTGTTACCCTTCAGTTTATTTATCCTCTCCCTGATATCCTCAAAAACACTCCCATGGTATGGGGAAACGATATCGTGAATGGTGTTTTTTTCCTGTGCCAACCTTTTTAGGTTCTCGGCTAATTCGGATGGTAAATCACCCAATTGGGATAACACTACAGGCACCGGAACGAAATCCTCCACCCTGTCATATTCATTTTCAGAGAGAGACCCCATAAGACTCCTAATTTGATGTTGGTTCTCGTCTACTTTTTTTCCATACGATGCTATCCAATCCACGAAGTCTCTTAGCTTACCCTCTTGATCCATTGTGGCTTTTCCTTCCAAAAATTCTTCAATAGCACCTAGAGATATCCCATCCGTGAGTGCAAAAAGGGCTTTTTTCAGGGACACGAACAGATATCCCTCACTACTTTTAGAATATGGATCACTAGAAACTTCCAACCCAATTAGGGTCTCCTTTTTCTCGGGTAAAGCATATATATCCGAAGGATCCCTTAAGTACCCCTGGTTGATCAGGGCCCTCAGCCGCTCGGTACCCAGGGAATCTATGTCCATGGCCCGTTTGGAGACAAAATGCTCAATCCTCCCCAATACCTGGGGAGGACAGGAAGCTGTATTGGGGCAGAAATGTTTGGCTTCACCTTCTTTCCGCTCCAATTCACTCCCACATTCTGGGCAATGGGTGATATAGTGTACTGCTACAGCACCGCTTCTCCTTGCTCCCGTATTGACACCGGTGATTTTTGGGATTATTTCTCCCCCCTTTTCCACAAAAACCCTGTCTCCTTCATGAAGATTCAACCTTTTTATTTCGTTGGCATTGTGTAGGGAAGCCCTCTTCACCGTGGTACCTGCCAGTGAAACTGGGGAAAGATTAGCCACAGGTGTAATGGCTCCTGTCCTTCCCACCTGGTAAGTAATGGATAGCAATTCACTTTCGGCACTTTCCGCCTTGTATTTAAAGGATATGGCCCACCTTGGGATCTTTGCAGTAAAACCGAGTTCCTCCTGTTGCTCATAGTCATTGACCTTAATCACCACTCCATCGGTATCCACGGGTAGGGTAAGCCTTTTTTCTCTCCATTTGTCAATGTAAGAAAACACGGATCGGATATCCTTGCACCTCTGGTAGGTCTGGGAAACATTGAACCCCCATTTTTCCAGGTTGGCAATGGCTTCGTGATGCTTGGTCACCCCCAAGTCTTCTCCAATTAATTGATATAGATAGCAGTTAAGTCTTCGTTTTGAAACTATGGAAGAATCCTGCATTTTCACTGTTCCGGATGCAGCGTTTCTTGGATTTGCCAATTGTGGCTCATTGTTTTTTGCACGCTCGGCATTGATTTTATCGAAGGCCTTCCTAGGCATGAATATTTCTCCCCTGACCTCAAACCGTTCAGGAACATCTTTTGCCTCAACCCTCAGAGGAATATTCCGGATGGTTTTTACGTTTTCAGTGACCACATCTCCCTTATATCCATCTCCGCGAGTCACCGCCCTTACTAATCTGCCATTCTCGTATACCAAACTAATAGCAACACCATCAAACTTAAGTTCACAGAAATAAGAATAATCCCTGTGTCCCAGTCCCTTGGCCACTCTCTCATCAAATGCCAAAAGCTCTTCTTCAGAATAGGTGTTCCCCAAGGAAAGCATCCTCACGGAATGTGTCGCAATTTCGAATTGTTTGGTGATTGTGCCCCCCACACGCTGTGTAGGGCTGTCTTCGCTTTTCAATTCCGGGAACCTCTCCTCCAAGGATTGTAGTTCCTGCATCAACTGGTCAAAATCAAAATCAGATATCTCCGTTCTATCTTCTTGATAATAGAGATGATTATGATAGTTTAGGGTAGCTATTAGGGATTTTATCCTTTTGGCGGCTTCATCCTGATTATTCACTTTGACCATGTTGGGTGGATGGTTTTTTTAATTGATTCTTCTGTTATTCAGGCTTGTCCTCATCTTCAAAAGCCTTGGAAATCTCACCTTCGGTGTCTTTTAATTTCTTCTTGCAATCCTTAACCAGGCTACTGGCTTCCTTAACCAAATCGGCCAGCTCATCGATACTCTTGTCATCCCCTTCAAGCTGCTCCACAATTTGCTCTATCCTTTGCATGGCCTTATCATAGCTGAAAACTTTATTATTCTTCATCTCTTTATAATTTTTTCTTAATGGTCATAACTTGTCCTGCACCGCAGGTTAGGGATTCCTGCCCCGTACCTTTATTGGGATCGGGGAACTCGTTTCGAGAGAATCTGGCAATCCTAATCGTCTCCCCGCGTGACGTTTTCGTTATGCCTGCCTGTCCGGTAGGCAGGCTCGATTTCATACTCATTTACCCGGGTTATTTTAGAGTTGATCTTTTCTTTATTGGTGAAAGTGATAATTTCATCCCCCGGCCTTGGGGAATGCCTGTGTAAAGGCTTCCCTTCAAACTCCGTACGGGTGTAACCCTTCTGGAGAATACCTACAGGGTCTGACAATTTTAAATTGTTCTGCAAATGTAACAATCGAACCTGTTCTTGGTGCAAAAAATCTCCCACACTTTTCTTTATTCCCTTTTCAACTCCTTGAATTTGCAGAAGCTGGTATTTCAGCGCGTATTTTGCTACAGATGCAACGCGAAGTTTATGGGTGTCAATCCTATCCTTTTGTTCGGAAAGTACCCCAGAAAAAAGACGCAGAAGCAGGAATTCTTTCCCAGAAAGTGCTTCCTTTTCCCTTTGCCAACGGTTGCGACATGCTCTTTCCATCCGGTTCAGGGACATTTTGAGCTTATCTTCAAAGTCCTTGAAGCCGGTAAGTATAAATGCCGCAACGGCAGTTGGTGTTTTCATCTGGGTATGCGCCACCAGGTCTGCCACGGACTCATCCCGCTCGTGTCCTATGCCAGTGACCACTGGCAAGGCAGCTTCTGCGATGGACTTGGCTAATTCATAGTCATCGAAACTATCCATATCGGTCTGAGCACCACCTCCCCTTATGATGACCAAAAGGTCAAACCCATGGGTGACCATGTCTTTTTCCACCAAGGAAATGGCCTTGGTGATGGAGGAGGGGGTTTCCTTTCCCTGCATGGAGGCCTGGTAAAGTTTATGACTGATTTTAAAGCCATAGGGATTTTGATCCAGCTGGTTGATAAAATCCCCATAACCTGCAGCAGTCACCGAGCTGATAACGGCAATTCTTTGAGGAACCAATGGAAGTAGAAATTGTCGGTTCAGCTCAAGTAAGCCTTCCTTTTTGAGTCTATCAATTACTTCCTGCCTTCGCCGCGCCCTTTCCCCTAGTGTATAGGAAGGGTCAATATCCTTAATATTTAGGCTTAATCCGTAAATTTCGTGAAACTGGACACTTACTAAACACAGAATATTCATACCCGCCTTTAACTGCTCCCCGGTTACGGATTCGAATTTCCTGCGAATTCCTTGATACGTATAGGACCAAATATTCGCGCGCAATTTGGCCAACAGTTGACCTTCCTCCTTCTCTACCAAGTCCAAATAGGCGTGTCCCCTTACAGAATCCCTAAACTCTCCGATTTCGGCTACTACCCAATAGCCGGGATCCAGGTGTAAGTCCAGTGTAGTTTTAATGAGTGCGTTCAGCTCGAAAAGTCTTAGGGAGTTTTGCATAAGGCAAATTAAGAAAAAATGATAGAGACCTTCGGCACAATCCAAAAATAAAAAAGAAGAAACCGGCAAGTCATGCCGGTATGCAGTAGTGGCTTAGTTCCCCTTTGGGCCTGACCTGCCTCTTCCCTGCATGCGGTAAATTTGTCTAGTGAATTCTCTGTTAGCCTCATGAAGCCGCAAGGCTTGCATTGGGCTAAGGATACCCTCCAGGGATTGTATAAAGGCTTTTTCCTGCTGTAGGATTTTTTCCTGAAGCTCAAATCTCTTGCTGATCAGCTCTTTGGCCCTTTGGTCGCTAACACCCTCTTCTGCCTCTCTACCCAATTGGTGTATGGCCTTCATATGTTGCCGGCGCTTTTGATCGTGTTGGTTAAACAAGGGCCAGAATTTCTCGGCTTGTTCCGGACTTAGGTCCAATTTTTTGGTGATAAATGCTACCTTGGCTGCCTCCAGCTTTTCCCTGTCCG
Organism: Pleomorphovibrio marinus; assembly: GCF_003347495.1. Lineage (GTDB taxonomy): Bacteria > Bacteroidota > Bacteroidia > Cytophagales > Cyclobacteriaceae > Pleomorphovibrio > Pleomorphovibrio marinus. The sequence goes on along the minus strand of NZ_QCXY01000002.1, from coordinate 743,396 downwards.
CTGGGCCACCTCTTCCCCTCTGAGCCCAACTCTCAAAGACCAAGAGGGTGACAAAAATCAATAAAATTATTTTTTTTGCGCTTAACATGATTACCAAATTTCGTTGTGATACAATAGATCCTCCTCATACCAATCCTCGTAGTCCCATGCTTCTTGAAGCATAATCTCAAGTATCTCATCGGGGTTCTCAGCCAGCAATAGCATATCTTCTTCGTTCCAGTAACCCGCACTGATCCAAAGTTCCATTTCCTCCTCTATATTAGCGGAATAATCGGCTGTGGATAGTGAATTCTCCCCCAAAAAGAATACCATTCCAATGACGAGAATAGCAGCAGCGGCAACCCTACCGATCCAAGCCTTTCTGGTTTTCCATTTCCTTTTCCTCAAGATCTTTTCTGGCAATTCGTTGAAATAGCCTTCTGGAACCTTGAAAATTGTATGTTTTTGTGACTGATTCATTGCTTGTTAGACAGTAGTATTGGTCAAAGGTTTATTCTAATTTAATTTCTTCTTCAATTTTTTTTACCGCGTGATGGTAACTTGCCTTCAATGCCCCTACCGATGTTTCCGTGATTTCACTGATTTGATTATAGGGAAGGTCTTCAAAATACCTCATGTTGAAAATTAGCCGCTGTTTCTCCGGAAGTTTCAATATGGCTTTCTGAAGCTTTTTCTGGATAGCATCCCCGTCTATCAGTGGGGATTTGTCAAGGTACTGCATCATAGCCATATCATGGTCTTCCAGCGGGACAAAGAAACGCCTTTTCTTTTTTTCAAGAAAATTTAGGCTTTCATTTATGGCAATCCTGTAGAGCCAGGTAAACAGTGTAGACTGCTTGTTGAATTTATGGATATGCTTGAAGGCCTTGATAAACGTATTTTGCAGTACATCATCGGCATCTTCATGAATAATCACCATTTTTCGGATGGCTCCATATATTCGTTGTTGGTATTGCTCCATAAGCAACCTAAAGCCCTTATCCCTAGTCGAGGAGCTACTTATCAAAGAAAGTATCTGCAGGTCGTTATTTGGCGTCATCTGGACTTTAGACAGAAAAGTTCCTTACAGGTTTAATGGCAAATCCCTCGGATACCCTTAACCATCCAACTCATAAGGTATTGCCCCTTAGAAATTCGTGTACCTCCATTTTCTTTTTACCCTCCATCTGCAGGCTAAGGATGGAAATGGGCTGGTCGGCAGATTGAAAATAAAGGTAGGTTTTGTTGTCGGTGGCATATTGTCCAGGAGCCACTGCAATCTGCTTTCCATCCACTACAGCGGATTTTAGTATTTTACAGATTTTGCCATTGAGGCTTGTCCATGCTGCGGGATAGGGGGAAAGGCCCCTTATTAGGTTGTGGATTTCCGTAGATGGTTTGTTCCAATCTATTTCACAGGTTTCCTTAAAGATCTTTGGAGCTTTATTTTTGGCCAAACTATGGTCTTGGGGCTTAGGGTCAACTTGATCAGCGGCTATGGCTTCCACCGTTTTCACTACTAAATCGCCACCCTTATTCATCAGCCTTTCATAGAGGCTACCCACATTATCCTCCGGAAGGATGGGTTCTTTTTCTTGAAAAATAATGCTTCCCGTATCGATTTCATGCTTGATGAAGAAAGTGGTCACCCCGGTCTCTGTTTCCCCATTAATAATCGCCCAATGTATGGGTGCTGCCCCCCTGTAATCAGGCAAGAGTGAAGCATGCAGGTTAAAAGTACCTTTGGTAGGCATGTCCCAAACCAACTCTGGAAGCATGCGAAAAGCCACCACCACCTGTAGGTCTGCCTCATAACTTTTTAGTTCCTCCAGGAAAGCGGGGGATTTCAGGTTGGTGGGCTGTAATACAGGAACATTATGACGCTGTGCGGCCAGCTTTACGGGTGATCCCGCCAGTTTTCTGCCACGTCCCTGAGGTTTGTCGGGTGCCGTAATCACAGCTACCACATTCCATCCCCCCAATACCAGCTTTTCCAAGGCCGGTACAGCAAAGTCTGGGGTTCCCATGTAAATGATTCGCATCGATTTGTCCATACTAGGAGTATATCAGGTATTTTTCTCTTATCCTTTTGTAATTGTTGAGGTCCTCCTCCCAACTTTGGCGGATAAGGTCTTCGGATTTTCCTGCCAGAATGTCTTTCCTTAACTGGTCACTGCCTGCTAACTTATCAAAGAAGTCATTGAAGAATTTTTCTCCCTTGTCGGCCTTTTGGTAGGCATGCAAAAGGTAGTCAAGTGTAAACTGGTGAGAGAGGGAGGTATCCCTTAGATCTCTCCCGTAGCATTTATTATTCTGTTGGGGAGGGTTTTTTGACATCCCCTCTATACTGACCGGAGTGAAGGTAAAATCCCCAAAACTAGGATCGGGATACCCATAAACTTGAAAGGGGTACTGGGTGCCTCTCCCTAGGCTTACATCCGTGCCCTCAAAAAAGCAAAGAGAGGGATATAGCCGAATGGCCACGTCGTTGGGTAAGTTTGGAGATGGCTTTATGGGAAGGGAATAGTGCAGATCATGGTTCCAGTTATCTGCCTCTATGATACTGAGATCGGCCTTTACCTGATTCTTCAGCCAGCCTTCCCCGTTGATCATCTGCGCCAACTCCCCCACTGTGAGGCCGTGCACTACAGGGATGGGGTGCATGCCCACAAAACTGGTATACCCTTTCTTTAATACCGGTCCATCCACATAGTTGCCGTTGGGGTTTGGTCTATCCATTACCATCAAGGGCTTGTTGTTTTCGGCACAGGATTCCATCAGATAATGGAGGGTACTTATATAGGTATAAAACCTCACTCCCACATCCTGGATATCAAAAATCACCAAATCCACATCTTCTAGAGCGTCCTTGGAGGGCTTTCTGGAATCCCCGTAAAGGGAGACCAATGGCAGCTTGGTTTTAGGGTCTATTTGGTTTTCTACTTTTTCCCCGGCATCTGCATCCCCCCTAAACCCATGTTCCGGCACGAAAACCTTTTTTATGTCAACCCCTTTGCTCAAAAGAAAATCCACGAGATGGAGGTTGTCCTGGGAGGTAAGAACACTGGTTTGGTTTACTGCCAATGCCACTCTTTTCCCCTCTAGTTCAGGGAGGTATACCTCATGACGATCCGCTCCCACTAGGATAGGCGCAGGGGAAACAGGGGTGGAATCGGCTTGTTGGCTTTCAGAACCATTTTTACAAAAGCTGAACCCTACCAACAAAAATGCACATATTAATATTAATTTTATCTGCTTCATGTTATTTTGCATTTCTTTTAACAAAATAAACGACTTCATTGAACCTTTCCTACTTCATTGCTAAAAGAATTAGTTTTAAACGGACAGGGGGATTCACTGGTACTATCCATAGGATAGCTGTGGCAAGCATCGCTATAGGACTTACCATTATGTTGATCTCCTTTATGATTCTGGGGGGCTTTCAGTCGGTCATTTCAGAAAAGGTCTTTTCTTTTACCGGACATTACCAAGTACACCGATTTGTCTTGAGTAAATCCCTGGAAGATTCGCCTACCAGCAAGGACAGCTACTTCTATACCCATTACCCCAATTTTGATTTTATCAAGCATGTGCAGGCCTATGCCAATAAACCCGGCCTACTCAAGGGAGACGAGGAAGTAGAAGGTGTGATCATGAAGGGTATTGGCCCGGATTTCGACAGCTTGAGCTTTTCGGGCTCCATGGTAAAGGGCAGGTTTATAAGCTTCAGCGATGACGGAACCTCCAGCAATGAGGTGGTGATGAGCACCAAAGTGGCCAACAAGTTGCTGCTGGATGTTGGGGACAGGGTAACCATCTATTTTGTTCAGGAACCACCCAGGTTCAGAAGATTGGAGATCGTGGGGCTATACGAGACCTTCCTGGAGGATTTTGATGACAAGATTATTCTAGGGGACTTACAGACCATCCGAGTGCTCAATGATTGGGATGAGGATGAAGTAGGAGGATTCGAGGTATTCGTGGAGGACAGAAGAAAAATCGACCAATATGCCGTACAGCTTTATGACCTTTTAGACTACGACCTTAGGCTGGTAAAGGCCACCGACAAATTCCTGCAAATCTTTGACTGGCTTGAGCTGCTCAACAATAATGTATATGTATTCTTGGGGCTAATTTTATTCGTAGCATCCTTTAACATGGTTTCCATTTTGTTTATCCTTATCATGGAACGCACACAGATGATTGGGATACTTAAGGCCTTGGGAGCAACAAACAAGCAGATCCGTAAAATTTTTATTTGGAACGGCATGAGGATTATAGGTAGGGGGATGCTAATTGGAAACGCACTGGGGCTGGCATTTGGCTTCCTTCAGGAAAAAACAAGAGTCATACGGCTAGACCCTGAAAACTATTACATGAGTTTTGTGCCCATTTATTGGGACTGGCCCGTCTTTATTGGGCTAAACGTCTTGATCTTGATCATTAGTACCTCCGTATTGTTTATTCCAGCCATGATCATCAGCAATGTAAACCCTATTAAGTCCATCAAGTTTGACTAACCTTCCGATAGGGTTTGAATAAACTTTTGAGCTTCATATAAATCACGCCAATTACTGCCTCTCTAAAGATGTGTTTCGACATTTTGGAGGTTCCCTTGGTGCGGTCCGTAAAAATGATGGGTACCTCTTTTACCTTAAACCCCATTTTCCAAGCCGTGAATTTCATTTCAATCTGAAAAGCATATCCGATAAATTTTATTTTTTCGAGGTCAATATGCCCCAAAACTCTAGCCCTGTAACAAATAAACCCGGCCGTGGTGTCCTTTACCGGAATGCCCGTGATAAACTGAACATACTTGCTGGCAAAAAACGACATCAATACTCTTCCCATAGGCCAGTTTACCACATTGACCCCAGTAATATATCTGGACCCTACTGCCATATCGTACCCTTCTATAGAACAGGCATTGAACAACCTCACCAAGTCCTTTGGATTGTGACTGAAGTCGGCATCCATCTCAAAAATATATTCATATCCCCTTTGCAGGGCATAAATAAACCCTTCAATATAGGCGGTGCCCAATCCTTGCTTTCCCTCCCTGACCCTTAAGTGTACCCTGCCGGGATAACTGGACTGAATGCCTTTCACCAAGGCAGAAGTACCATCGGGAGATTGATCGTCAATTACCAAAACCTCAAATCCGCCCCCAAGCGCCATAACCTGCGGGATCAGGTCGGTAATGTTTTCAGCTTCATTATAGGTCGGTATGATGACGAGTTTGGAATCTTTCATAAGTCACAAAAGGCAAAAATAGAAGGAAAAGGTTTTTATTCCTTCCGAAATCACAATTATTGACCCTATAAACCTAAAAAATTATTACCCGAGCTATTCTTATGGTTTCCTTGAAGCCTCTCCCTCCTATTAGCTGGAAAATGGGCAATCAAAAATATCAGGACATTTAAGAAACTAATACTAAGTTCCGAGATCGTGTATGTACTTAAAGGGTAATGAGTTAAAAAAAAAGGGATGAAATCGAGCCTGTCCTGACGGCAGTCAGGGCATGACGAGCACGTCACACACTGGGATGATTATCGTTGCGAGATTCCCCCGAAACAAGTTCGGGGCAGGCAGGGGCAGGCTATATGACCGCTGAAAAGAAATTATAAACATATGAAATGCCCATGAGAAAGAATTCTCACACATGGGGATGATTATCCAGGGCATTCCCCCGAAACGAGTTCGGGGCAGGCTATATGACCGCTGAAAAACAAATTATAAACAGATGAAATCGAGCCTGTCCTGACGGCAGTCAGGGCATGACGAGTACGTCACACACTGGGATGATTATAGACTGCGAGATTCCATATGGCCTTTAAAAAACAAATTATAATCATATGAAAGGAGTTGGCAACCCATTCGAACGAAAATAATCATCCTGTTTACTGATTTTTGTCAGGGTTTATGTAGGATGTCTTGGTTTACTTTGTGGTATCAACTAAAGGATAAAAGACCGTTGAGGATCATATTCAACAGGAAGTTAATCTCACATAATAAAACCAAAATATCATGAAAAGGATTGTTGTTCCCGTAGATTTCAGCAAGTATTCAGAAAATGCCTTCCTTAGCGCCGTGAAGATCGCCGCAAAGGGGGATGCCTCCATAACATGCGTAAATGCAATAAACAGTTCCTTAGACTGGAAAAACTTACCGGAAAAGGAAAAAAGCAAACACCAGGAAATCCTGGACAAACTGGCAGAGGCCAAGGACAAACTCAATGCCTTCATCGTGGACCACAAGGTGTCGGGTAACCCGGTTGAGGGTGTAGTTGAGGTAGGTGTCCCATCAAATGTTATTGTGGACACTGCCTATAAACAGGCTGCGGACCTGGTAATAATTGGTGCTTACGGAGCCGGGCATGAGGAAGGAAAATTTATTGGATCCACCATGCAAAAAGTCCTAAGGCATGCGGATTGCCCAGTACTGGCAGTAAAAAAGGTGGTTGACGGAAGAGCCATGAAAAAGATGGTTTTTGCCGCACTCTTCAATGAGGAAAGTAAACCTGCCTTCATTAGGATGAAGCCTTTGATCAAATTGGCGGGTGCATCGGTTCATTTTCTCTACATCAATACCCCTTCCAAGTTTACCGATAGCCTGAAAGCAGAAGAATTGATGCGCACCTATGCAGCAGGACAGGAAGATTTGGTTATTCATAAACATGTTTTCAGCCATGATGAGGCAGAAAAGGGAATTGTGGCATTCGCAGAAAGCCAAAAAGCGGGCTTGATTGGGTTGGCTTCAAATACAAGAAAAACCAACTCGACTTATCAAATCGGGGTCACCGAAACTGTTTTGTACAAAACAGAGGTGCCTGTGCTCAGTGTTAAATTCGAGCGCTAAAGATGTATTGGAGTTGGGGAGGTCACTGGAAACTGTTATTTTCAGTGACCTCTATTTTTAAGGGTTATTAGTGATTTTTAGCGGCCAACCCTGAGCGCCTTACTACCAATGGCAAGTAATAATTTCTGGCAACAAGCATGGCGGATTTGTTGCGGCCATCTAAAAAAGGGCAGGGCTACGAAAAGCCAAATGTCATTTCCTTTCTGTAAATGCCAATTTTTTAATACTCTGTATGCCTGATTGTATCCTGCTCGATTTCATCTACTTTCTTCCAATGCTGCACAGCCTCACCAATCAAGCTTAGTCCTGAAATGGTCTGCTTGATGACATTGGTAAGGGTAGAGATAGGCACATCTGTTTTCTGCTCCTTCAGATCCTGATACAGGGAAACAATCAACTTATTATAGCGTACATTGAACTTTCTGACCTGTTTCGGTATTTTGGTCATCTCGGGGTACCGTGCAAGGTATTCACTCAAGGCCGAAAAATACTCCCTGGTTCTTTTTCTCAATTCAAGTAGCAGTTGCTTTACCAAGACTTCCTCTGAGTTTTCCATCTCCCGGATATTATGAATGATGTCTTTGATCTCCTTTGCTGCATAAATCAGGGTCCTTAGTGCATCCATAAAGTCATTTAATTTCGCTGCCTCGCTTGGTGTTAGCTTAATTTCTTGCAATTGAATAGTATAAGCTGTGATTTCGTCTTCCCATTGTTTCAGGCTTAAATAATCCTTCATGAGGTCCCTGGGCTGATAAACCAACCTTTTCCACACCGAACGCTCCTGTTTTGTGGCGACTGTACCTATCAAAACCTTTTGAATAAACTCGGAGGTATGTGCATATACCTCTCCAATTTCCTTTTCCAAAGCCAGCAATGCCACACCTGGTAAGGTGGGTTCCACATTTTTAATATACCGGGAAACCCCAGCAGGCTCGGAAGTCAGAAACCTTTTCTTAAGCCATTTTTCTAAGGTACCCAGAAAGGGGTAAAATAGCAGAATGCCAAAGATATTGATGAGGGTATTGAGCAGTACAAGCTCCATAAGTGGGTCGCTTACTCTGAAAAATTCCAGGGCCAGCCAAATCATCTGATCGATCAAAAGAAAGGTGGCGATCCCCGCTATAATTTTGAAGATAAAGTTGGCAAGGGAAAGCCGCTTTTTATCCGCAGTGCCCCCTAAGGCCCCTATGACCAGGGTAAAGGTGGTTCCAATATTTGCCCCGATTATCAGCGCTAGTGCATGTGTCATGCCAATAACCTCTGCATTGAGTGCACTCAGCACAATCACAATCATGGCAGAACTCGATTGGATCAAGGCCGTAATTACTATGCCAATCAATAGAAAAACCCAAAGACCGTAGCTGAGAAACTCACTCAATTCCACCTGCCCGGCCATGTCCTCTATGGAAGTTTTCATAAAATCCAGCCCCAAAAACAAAAGCCCAAACCCCACCATAAAAACACCGAGATTTCTCAACACAGGACGGCTATTAATAAACAGGTAAGTAAATGTACCCAGGGCCAAAAAGGGAAAGGCAAAATCCGCCACACTCACTTTGAATCCCAGGGTAGCCACGATCCATGCCGTGAAGGTGGTGCCAAGGTTTGCTCCTAGCACCACGCCCAGGGAATTACCCAAACTTATCATGCCACCTCCTAAAAAGGCAAGCACCATCAGGGTCACCAATGAGGAGCTTTGTAAAATAGCCGTGATAAGGGTGCCAATCAGGATTCCTTTCCAGGGTTTATCCGTGAATTTATGTAGGAGGTTTTTAAATGATTTTCCGGCCAATTCCTTTAAGGAATGCTCCAATTGCTGCATTCCCCAAAGGAAAATCCCTATTCCGGCCAAGAATTTCCAAAATTCAAAACTTACTTCTTCCATACTAGCTTTTGATTCTTACTTGCATCCATTTAACATCCAAATCCTTTGTACCTACAGCAATTGAAATAAAAGAGTTGAAAAAAAGATCCCAGACTTTCATTTGAGCATTTGAATAAGGAATTTTACAAAAAAAATCCAACTTTAAAAGATGTTCTATTATTTATCGCAATTCTTTAGCTTTTTACTCATGCCCTATACAGTATGCCTGCTACTGCTGCTTGCCGGGATTATTTGGGTAAAAAGGGACATGGGCAAAAGGATGTTGATCCTCGGGCTAGCCCTTTTGTTTTTTTTCTCCAATGGAGCGATTTGCAATTATGTGATGAATTGGTATGAGACGCCTTTGGTGCCGATTGCGGATTTGGAGTACCATGAAGTGGGAATTGTGCTTACCGGGGTGACAAATTTAAATAAGGTGTCCGGTGACCGGACTTTTTTCGACAGGGGTGCGGACCGGGCTACTCATGCCGTTCAGCTTTATAAGGAGGGTAAGCTGGGCAAAATCCTCATCACTGGGGGACAGGGACTCACCACCGTGGGGGACCAAAGAGAAGCAGTGCTACTGGCAGAATTTATGGTAATGGCAGGGGTGGATCCAGGTCACCTATATATAGAGGATAAGGCAAGGAATACTCGGGAAAACGCCCTGTTCGCTAAACAAACATTGGAGGAACGTGGCTATGACCTTTCCAAAAAATACCTTGTCATCACTTCAGCCTTCCATATGAAAAGGGCTTTGGGTTGTTTTGAGAAGGTAAATATGAGGGTGGAAGGATTTCCTGTGGACTATTACGGGAGCGACGGCATTTGGAACCTTAAGGGTATTTTGCAGCCAAGCCCTACGGCTCTTGCCTTATGGCACAAACTATTCAAGGAGTGGATGGGAACATTGATATATCTCGTTGTGGGATATATCTAGCCCATCCACTTTTTTTGAACAATTGCCAATCAAAAAATTCGTATACTTATCTCCAGGTGGACGCCTTGAGAGAAGGGATAGCACGCACTATGTCACTCACGCTGATCTGTCCCAGTAATTGTCCATCTTTTATTACGGGAAACCTTCTGATTTTTAATTCCAAAAACTGGTGGGCAGCATCAAAAATCGTCAGCTCCGGGCTCATAGTGATGACTTCTTTTGTCATATAATCCGACACAGGGGCCGGAAAGTTTGGGGTGTTGTTGTATTGGCCCCTTATGATTTCCTTCAAGCAATCCCCCTCGGAAATCATACCCACCAGCATTCCTTCTGCATCCACTACCGGGGCACCGGATATCTTTTTTTTCGTCAAGACATTGATTACATGATCTATGGTATCCTCTGGATGGAAGGTGATTAGGTTTGTTGTCATGTGATCCCTCACCTGAATGGCTTGGTCGGATGAATGTTTAACTGGGGCCTCTCTTACCCCTTGGAAACTTTTAACCATGGTATATAGGGTTTATGTTTGGATGAAAAATGTAATGATTTTTATTGGAAAAAACAAAAATATACAGGAATTTAATCCTTTTACTACCAATAAACCACTTATTTTAGAGATTGGATAGGCTATTGATAAAGGGCGTGTTTAAAGGCATGGACCTTCTGCTTGTCCACTGTCCAAATCTGAGGGACGAATTCCCCAGATGTGGATAGCCTCACTTCCGGGTGTATAAAATCGGAACTACTGGGTCTGCAACTTTTGCAACTGGCATGAAACTCCCGGAGATTGCCTTTTTCGAGAAAGACCGGAATCCACTTCGGTTCCATTCCCCCACCCGGCATTATGAGGATCCTGTCCGCAGCCCTTTCATACATGCTCAGAAGTTTGGTTATGCCCTCTCCTACCGTTTGCTTGCCACCAGAACTCAGAATCCTCTTGAATCCACAGGTTATAACTTGTTCAAGTGCCTCTTCTATATCCAAGGAAACATCTATGGCACGGTGAAAGGTACAGGGCAATGGCGCGGCAAGCCCCACAAGCTCTTTACAAACTTCCATGTTCACTCTGCCATCCCGGTTCAGCACCCCGAAAACAAATCCATCTGCACCCTTTTCCTTCATCAAGGTAAGGTCTTCTTTCATCACTCTTAACTCCAATTCACTGTAAATGAAATCCCCGCCCCTGGGTCTAACCATTACAAAAATAGGTATGTGCAAGGTTTTCTTCAATACCGTAAGAAGCCCAAGGCTAGGCGTGGTACCCCCCTCCCCGTAATCCGCACAAAGTTCAATCCTGTCCACCCCGGCCTCCTGGGCAGCTATCGCTGCCTCTGCGGTATAAACAGGCGTCTCCATGATAATTTTTCTACTCATTTGAAGCTGCTTTTAGCATCAATCAATATTTTTTCGTTGGTGCTGTGTTTGGCATAATTAAACCCAGGCTGCACAGCGTAGGCCCCATGTTCACCCTCCTTGTTGATAGCCAAAAATCCAGCCTGTATATCAGCAATGTCCGGATGTTTCTGGATCATTCTCCTTACGGCCTCCTCGCAGGCTTCCTGTGGGGTCCATCCTTGTCTCATCAATTCCACAATAAGAAATGCACCACAGATGCGGATTACCGCTTCTCCCAATCCTGTGGCCGTTGCGGCACCCACCTCATCGTCCACATATAGGCCTGCACCAATAATAGGGCTGTCCCCCACCCTGCCGTGCATTTTATAGGCCAAGCCACTAGTGGTACATGAACCCGCCATCTTTCCTTCAGCATCGATACCAATCATTCCAATGGTATCGTGGTTTTCTATGTTTATAATGGGTTGATAATTGGCTTTCTTTTTCCATTCTTGATAGGCTTTTTCCGCCTTCCGAGACAGCACTTCCTCCTCCAAAGGAATACCCTCCTTGATTGCAAACTGCCTTGCTCCCTCCCCTGCCAACATTACATGTGGGGTGTTTTCCATGACTTTTCGAGCTAAGGTAATGGGGTGTTTTACCTGCCTCACAAATGCCACAGAGCCGCATTCTCCAGTTCCCTTCATGATGGAGGCATCAAGCGTTACGATGCCCTCCCTATCCGGCAATCCCTGCAATCCTACGGAAAGGTTATCCAGGTCGATTTCGGTGACCTTTACTCCTTCCTCCACTGCATCCACAATGTTCCCCGTTTCCGACAAGACCTGCCAGGCTTTGTCATTGGCAGGCATACCATGGTTCCAAGTGGAGAGAATCATAGGTTTGACCCCTGCAGGGTACTCCCGAAAAATAGGTTTGGTGTGGGAAGCGATGGGAAGCAACAATGAGGTGCTGAGCAGGGATTTTTTTAAAAATTTTCTTCTACCTTTCATTACGGATTTGGATTATATGAGGAAACTACAATTTACAAGGACAAACTAATATAATTTTTTTTTAATAATCATTTGCCTTTAGATAATTTTCTAAATATCTTAAATTTTAATTACGGAAAATATCCTTGGTTTCTCTTAATCTTGAATGGTAAAAAGGCGAATACAAAAACAAAGGTATCCGCCTTAGAGAAATTTTTAAATAAGTGTTAGATAATTAATAAAAAATTTTACTAACTTGCACCCCTATGCCAGAGGCCATGCATCTCATCAACCCTATATCAGTACTGGAAAAGAAAGAGGGAGTAGTTGAAATCAAAAACTACGTCAACAAGATCAAAATTATCAAGGAATTATACATTGGAGGGAGCAACACCGCGAGTAACATCTGCCAACTGGTGGGAATAAGTTTGCCCACCGCCAATTTATTGCTTGCAGACCTATTGGAGGAAAAGCTTGTGATTAAGGAAGGAAGGGGGCAATCGCAGGGAGGACGTAAACCGGATCTCTATGGCTTGGCCCCAGATTCTTTTTACATCATGGCCGTAGACCTGAGCAAGTATCTCACCAGAGTGGCGATTTACAACACCAAGAACCAAAGGGTGTCTGAGATAAAAACCAAAAAGATTCCATTGAACAATGAAGCCAAAACCATAGATACCATTCATACTTTTGCCATAGAGTGCCTAAAAGCGTCAGGTATTCCTGAGGAAAAAGTGATAGCTGTGGGGATTTCCATGCCCGGTTTGGTAGATGGTTTAGCCGGAATAAACCATACCTACCTTAAGCCAGGAAAAAAAAGCCTCAAGGAACAATTGGAAAAGAAATTTGGGAGACGGGTATTTATAGAAAACGACGCTAGGGCCAAGACGCTGGCAGAATTCCGCTTTGGCCAAGAAAAGGAATTCAAGAATGTGCTTGGGATATTTGTGGACTGGGGAATAGGGCTCGGTATCATCATTGACGAAAAGCTGTACCGGGGGTACTCCGGATTCGCAGGCGAATTCAGTCATTCCCCTCTTTTCGATAGCAAAGAAATAAGTTGTTCTTGTGGCAAAAGGGGCTGTTTGGAATCCGTAGCCTCCGGCACCGCAGTAGTGAGGCTTGCTAAAGATGCGATTGCCTTGGATCAGGAATCCATTCTGGCTAGGATGGCCAAGGAAAATGGACAAAACCTGGATCCTTCCACGGTAGTGGAGGCAGCCATTGCAGGTGACCAAAGGGCCATAAGCATTTTGTCGGACGTGGGTCTTGACCTGGGCCGGGGCATCGCCATTCTCATCCAGCTGCTTAATCCTGAATTAATAATCTTGGGCGGAGCAATAGCAGAAGCCAACCAATACATTACCACTCCAATACAGCAGGCCCTCAATATTTACAGCATGGCAAAACTCAGGGAGAAATCCGAGATCCACCTTTCGAAATTAGGAAAAGAAGTGGGTTTGATGGGGTCTGTTGCCATAGTGAATGAGTATATCTTTGAGGAAACCATCAATTATAACTAATTAAAACCGCATAAAAATAAAAATATACATCATCCCATTATGTTAGAAAACTATCCTTTATCAGCTACAGAAGAGGCATTCCTGAGGGATTCAGGTGTGGAGAAAATCACCACAAAGATCCCTTATTTAGTGGTAGATAATTTCCCCAAACTTGGGTTAATGACGGCTTGCAGATTTTTGGAATGGGCTGCGGAAAACCCCGATGGCGTGATCAGCTTACCTACGGGAAAAACCCCTGAGTATTTCATCAAATGGACCCAATTTCTCTTGGAGAACTGGGACAAGAAAAAAGGCTTGGAAATCAGGGAGAAATTCGGTTTGGGCAAAGTCAAAAAGCCTGTCTTAAAAGGACTTCAATTTGTTCAAATTGATGAATTCTATCCCATCTCTTCCTCCCAAAAGAACAGCTTTTACCATTATGTCAACAAGTTTTATATAGAGGGCTTCGGGCTAGACCCCTCAAAAGCCCTGTTGATAAACTCTGACGGAATTCCCTTGGCACAAGGCAAGAATTATAGGGAGGTCTTCCCAGATTTGAAGGTGGACCTAACCTTGAGATTTAGGGAAGCCAATACCGAAGCAGAAAAATTGCAGCAGGAGTCCATTTATTTAATCGACAAATGGTGTTCCGATTACGAGTCCAAGATAAGGGAAAAGGGAGGAATAGGCTTTTTCCTTGGGGGTATAGGGCCAGATGGGCACATAGCCTTCAACACGAGGGGATCCGACCTCTTCTCCACCACCAGGCTCACTGAAACCAATTTTGAAACCCAGGCTGTAGCGGCAGGGGACTTAGGAGGAATTGAGATCTCCGCCAACCGACTGGTGATCACTATTGGACTGGACACCATTGTACACAATCCAGATGCAGTTTCCATCATTATTGCAGCAGGGGAAGCAAAAGCTCCCATCGTGAAAAACTCCTTGGAGAAGGATATGACTAACGTTTATCCGGCAACGGTTTTGCAAAAACTAAAAAACGGGAGATTCTACCTCACCAAGGGTGCTGCATCAAAACTGGAAGACAGCGTAGATGCTTTTTATGCGAAGGGTGAGTGGTCGGCCATAAAAACGGAAAGATCCGTGATGGAATTGTGCAAAAAACTGGGCAAATATGGTCACAGGCTAACCTTAGAGGATCTGAAAAACGACAAATACACTGCCCAAATTCCTGGTTTGAATGAAAATACGGTCCAGGAGGTTATAGCAAGTATTTCCAAAAAGCTGGACAAGGGGCTGGCAGAGGAGAAAAACCAAGTGCTACTTCATACAGGCCCCCATCATGACGACATATCTCTTGGGATTTTGCCACATATAACCCGGCAGCTCCATGAAAACAGCAACTCCGCTCATTTCTCTGTTTTGACCTCAGGGTTCACTGCTGTGACTAACACATTTGTGATAGATACCCTCAAAAACACCAAGCGGTTCTTGGATGAAGGGCGGATACAAATGGTGAAATTCGACGATTTTTTCCAATCCGGCTACAAGCTGAAGATGGACAAGGACGTATATCACTATCTTACCAATGTGGCATCCGAAAATGCCGAGGAGAGAATAAGGGGCTTATGCCACAGGGTAGTCAGGGCCATCGTCTTTATCTTTGGGATAAAAAGCACCATGGAGCTCCGCGATCAGATCAACGAGATCATCACGGTCCTCAAAAACTCCTATGATGGCGAAAAGAACCCGAAAAACATCCAAACCCTGAAGGGAATGATTCGGGAATTTGAAGAGGAATTGGTTTGGGCGCATTTTGGGGTCCAGGTAAAGAACGTACATCACCTCAGGTTGGGGTTCTACACCGGGGACATTTTCACGGAACAACCCGACAAGAAGCGTGACGTGGAACCCATCCTCAATATGCTCCGGGACATCAAGCCCACCAAGCTCAGTCTTACGCTGGATCCTGAGGGAAGCGGTCCGGATACGCATTATAAAGTCTTGCAGGCTACCGCAGAAGCCGTAAGACAATGGAGTGAGGAAGAGGATTTGAGCAAATTCAAGATTATTGGTTATCGAAACGTTTGGTTTAAATTCGATGCCGCCGAATCCAATGTTATCGTTCCTGTGTCCCTTGGGGACATGTCTGTCATGGAGGATTCCTTTGCCAACTGCTATCTCAGTCAGGTAAATGCTTCCTTCCCTAGTTATGCCCATAACGGCAAATTCAGCACCCTGGCCAGGATCACCTGGGTAAACCAATTGAGTGATGTTCAATTATTGTTGGGCAAAAACTACTTCTACCAGCATGAAACTGCAAGGGTAAGATCCAGTCATGGGCTAATCTTCTTCAGGGAAATGGGAGTTGATGAATTCCTTAAAGAAGCTAGGGAGTTGGAAAAATCAACAGAAGGGGCTTTATAGGTCAAAGCGCAGAAAGCTGTTAAGTAACTTTAAACTTCTGGCTGTGAACAGCCAGAAGTTTTCCCTTTTACATAAAATCGGGTGAAAGTAAGCCACTATTTGATTATACTTGGAGCCTAATTTATCAACCTATAAAAACCAGCCATAAAAATAACACTGGATGACGACGCAAGATATTGTTTTGGGATTGGACATTGGAGGCACAAAAATCAGTTCTGGCCTCAACAACAAGGGAAAAATTTTTGAAAGAAAAGAGATTAAAACCCCATATAAAGATTCTCAGGAAGCCATCCTGGATACCATCGCCGCCCAGATAGCAACATATCTTCCTAATAAGTTTAAGGCAATAGGAATTGGCATTCCGGGCTTGGTGGATCCAGATCAAGGTGTCGTCTATAACCTGGCCAATATTCCCTCCTTTCAAAAGGTAGGGTTAAAGACCTTTCTAGAGGACCGGTTCAAGGTTCCCGTAGTGGTAAATAACGATGCCAACTGTTTTACCTTGGGAGAGTTTTGTTTTGGCACCATCAAGCATCTCCGGCACGTTGTGGGTATTACGCTGGGCACGGGTATCGGAACAGGCATCATCGCCAACGGTCACCTCTATACCGGATATATCTGTGGAGCAGGAGAATGGGGAGGTGTACCCTTCAAAGACTCTACCTTTGAGGATTATTGTTCAAGCAAGTTTTTTAAAAACGAATATGGGGAAAGTGCAAAGCAACTCGCAAAAGCAGCAGAAAAAGGGGATGAGAATGCATTGGGGAGTTTTAGGGAATATGGAAAAAACCTGGGTCTTCTAATCAACAGAATATTGTTTACATACTCACCTGAGGCCATAGTGATAGGGGGAAGCATTCGCAAAGCATTCCCTTATTTTGAAGAAAGTATGAAAGAAACCCTTTCGGAATTCCCCTATAAGTCCATTTCCGAAAATGTTAGGGTGTATGTGTCGGAATTAGATGATTCTGCAATCCTTGGAGCAATTGCCCTGGTGGAAGAGTCAGCCTACTTACTTTCCGAGAACAATTACAAAACACCTTCCTACTATTGATTTTTGTGCTTGGCTCAATCCCCAAAATTTGTAAAATTGGAGATGAAGGGAAATTTTGGGTACATTTGTTACGTTATAAAGGCAAAAAGTATCATCACCTATAATATAAAGTCGAGCATGACGATATCCTCACATCGAGAGATGCCCCTATATCTATGGGGCAGCATGAGAGATTACCCCGATAGCTTTCGGGAAGAGAGAAGCTATGGCCTTTGAAAAGCAAATTTTAAACACATGAAATGCCCATGAGAAAGTATTCTCACACAGGGGGATGATTAATCTGGGCATTCCATCTGACCGCTGAAAAACAAATTAAAAACAGATGAAATCGAGCCTGTCCTGACGGCAGTCAGGGCATGACGCAAGCGACACACGGGGGGATGATTAAAGATTGCGAGATTCCATCTGACCATTGAAAATCAATTATAAACATATGAAAAAAGCCTGTATAATAATCCTTTGCTCGATATTCCTAGTCAGTGCCGCGGGTCCAGGGACAAATACAGACAAACACCTGGATCAATTTTTGGATCATCTTTTTTCAGCCACGGAGGTCATGGTTTCCGATGTGGCTTCCCCTACCGGTGCGGCAAGGTTTTATTCCTACATCCTCTTGGGTGCCCATGTGATTTATGAGGATTTGGCAGAACCACAGCACCAAGCACCGCTTTTTGATTACTTTATCCATCCTTTTAGCCCTGAGCCTGTGGGCAGAACTAAGGAAAATCTAAATCCGGCTTTCTGTAGCATGTATGGCATGCTGGAAATTGGTAAAAAAATCATGCCCTCCGGGATGAGGCTGGAAGCTGTACAGGATGAACTAATCACTCAATTTCTCAAGGGGAAAATCCTAAAAAAGAGAGAACTAAACGCCCAAATTGCTTATTCCCAAGAGATGGCTGCACAGGTGGTCAAGTACGCCTCCTCCGATGGATACAACAAACTCAGCACCCTAAAAAGGTACAGCCCAAACATCAAAGAAGAAGGGAGATGGTACCCCACTCCTCCTTCCTATATGGCAGCAATCGATCCGGAATGGCGGACAATAAGGCCTTTTTTTACCGAAAAACAAGAAAAATATATTCCTCGTCCCCCCGCCCCATTTGATATGGAAGAAGGCAGCAGTTTTCACACACAACTTCTAGAAGTATTCGAAACCGTAAACAACTTAGATGAGGAACAACTTCTGGTTGCGAATTTCTGGGATTGCAACCCCTTCCACGTAAGTTACAGCGGCCACATGGCAATTGGGCACAAAAAAATCTCTCCCGGGGGCCACTGGATAGGCATTACGGGAATAGCAGCCCAAAAAGCGGGGCTGTCTTTGAGAGAAGCCATAAGGATCCACACTATGGTGGCCATGGGACTTCACGATGGCTTTATAAACTGCTGGAAGGAAAAATACCACAGCGACAGGATAAGGCCAATCACCGCCATTAACAAACACCTGGACCCTGCCTGGCAACCCCCACTTCAAACCCCACCATTTCCGGAATACACCTCTGGCCATAGTGTAATATCACGGATAAGTGCCAGGATCCTAACCGCCTATTTCGGAGAAAACTTCGATTTCATAGATACTTCAGAAGTTTATTTTGGCCTTCCCGAAAGAGCCTTCGAGTCTTTTTTACAGGCCTCCGAAGAAGCAGCAATCTCTAGGTTGTATGGGGGAATCCATTTTAGGGACGCCATAGAGGAGGGGGTTAAACAAGGGGACAAGATTGCCGATAACATTTTAGACAAGATCCATGCACAAGACTGGCAGTTTGCCGGTCAATAGGCCTTTTTCTCCCCACCTGATTGATGGAATATCCTTTTTCCCCTTTCCGTAGGGATTGGAAAACGGTCTCCAAATCCTCTTACCCCTTTCACCGTACCGGAACAATGGCCAAAAGTGCGGTTTTCCTACAAAAGTTTTACGATATGCTTACCTCATCAATGATGCGGGTAGCACTACGGGCTTCCAGGGCAAGTCCCTTTTACAAAAGAGTTTTCCTCATCGAAGTGGGGATTCCCATTTTTGCCAACATCTTTATAAAATTTCCGCTCTATAAAATCCACGGGAAAAAAGCCCCAAAAATCGGCTATGAAAACCTTTACTCCTCCAGCTCCTCAAATACTATCCTGCTGATCTCAGCTATGATGCTCTCGGCCTCGGTGAGCTCCTTAAACCCCTCCACAAACACGGAAAGGAAAATTGGCGAGGTGCCAAAGACAATTCCTGCATCCCCTCGCACATAATCCAAGGTTCCTGTTTTGTGGGCAATTTCAACTCCTGGAGGCAACTGCCCGGGAATACAGGTATTATCCGCACAGTTTTTCAGCATAAACAAAGCTTCTACCTTGCTATTTTCGGTGAGCCATTGTCCATTGTATAATCCCATAAAAAGCCGGTTGGTGTCATTGGGACTTGTGAAATTCTGCCTGCCCTCTGCGATAGCTTCAAAATCCATCATCAATCGATCTAGAATTGTGTGCTTAAACCCCTCCTCTTCTAGCCAGGTTTGAATCCTTGTCCTACCCAGCCTATTGATTAGCATATTGGTAGCGGTATTATCACTTATTCTTATCATCTCTGTGGCCAAATATCTCCAGGTGAAACTGGAGCCATCCGGGTTTTCCCTTAGCATGCCTGCCCCTCCCACCTTGTCCTTTTCTTCCAATACCACCTTTTCATCCAAATCCAAGGATCCCTTATCCACTTCCATAAAAAGAAAAATAAGTATAGGCACCTTTATGATACTTGCAGAGGGGATTTGTTTGTTTTCATTTTGGGCATACAATAGGGATTCATCTTCCTTGTTTACCTGTAAGGACACCTCGATTTCCTCGGGCAAGGCCTTTAAGAACTGCTTTAGTTTGGAATGCTGGGCAGTTGAAAGTGTAACTGAAGTAAGAAGTAGAGAAATGCATAACACACCGAAATGAGCAAGGGAAAATAAGGATGGATAAAAAGGAAATTTAAGCATCCTTAATCCATCAAAAGAGGGAAAAACTGCCCTTCCATTTTATTACCCTTGGTAATTATCGGCACCCCGGCCAACAATTCCCCATCCGTGTTGGATTCCGTGCCATCTGCAAACACATTCAGGACAAAAGCCCTCCTGGACATTGGGGATTTGTTCTCATAGGAACCATGCACGGTAAGGGGATGGTGAAAGGTGGCATACCCCCTTTCCATCTCTATGGGAACTGGCTTGAAAGCCCGTTTTTGTTCCTCTGTAAGGGATTCCATAAGTCCCTCCATTTCCCCGGCTAACTCGGGTTTATCCAGCAATCCCCATTCGTGACTTTTGGGTACATAATAGATACATCCATTCTCCACTGAGGCATCGTCTAGCCCCACCCAGCAGGTTAGGTGCTGCATGGGAACAGTTCTGGTCCAATAAGAGTAGTCCTGATGCCAGGCTACTACCCCTCCGTGATGGGCCGGCTTGCAAAAAAGCTGATCATGCCAAAACCTTACAGGCTGATTGCCCAATAATTGGCTTGCTGCCATCACAAAAGCGGGATTCCAGAGTATATCATGAAACCCCTCCTTGATACGCCAATGACCCAAGGAGTGGAACAAGACTGCGTTGGGGTCCGAAGACTCGTTGGAATTAAATTCATAGAACAGTTCGCTACCCTGGTAAGTGGGATCCAGCAGTTCGCTTAATTCTTCATTCAAACGATCTACTTGCCAGGGCTCCAATAGTTTCACGTTGGCCAAATAACCATTTTCCTTAAAAAAGGATATCTGCTCTTCACTGAGTTTGTATTTATCCCATTCTTGGTCACTTTGTGGCCATTGAAACAGATCCCCGATCAGTCGGTGAATCTTTGACAAATCCTTAGTCATGGTATTCCTATCATTGGTTTGAAAGCAAAGGGGCTATTTGATCCGCACTGGTAACCCCTGGAGGAAGCTCGGTGATGGTCATGTTCCTAAAATGTATGGGGGCTCCTTCCGATTCCAGGCAGATATACCCTTTTTTCTGGGAGGCATTTCGGATGCCATTAACGAATTTGCCATTTACGGAGAGTTTGATGACGCCATCCACGCATACCACCACATAGGTGTTCCATTCGCCCTTTCCCAGACAGCGGTTTTCGATGGATTTACTTCTGGTTCCCCTGGGATTGTCCGGAATGGTTTCCACTCCCCCTACCCCGAAAAGTTCTCCATGCACATAGGCTATGGGTGGCAGTTCACCTTTATCGTTTTTGTTCTGGTTCACCCAGTCCAATTCCAGCATCTGTACTTCTACCCCATCGGGTAGCCTGTTGCCTCCAGGCACAGCACTGCTCCATACAAAAGTCCCGGAATTGCCTCCTGCCTCCTGATGACTCCATTCTATGTACATGACAAAATTTTCATATTGCTTCTCCGAACGGATCACTCCTATGGGCAAGCCTTCGCAGACCAGTTTGTCCCCTTCGAATCTCCAGGTATCTTCCTCGGTATTCACATTGTACCACTTGATTGGTGCGGTCTCCACGCTTTCCCCTTTTATTAGAGTACCTAAGTCCTGCTCATTGCCGAACTCAAAGAGGTATTCCTGACCCTTGGCTGAAAAGCTGACCATCCATAGAAAAGCCAATACTCCCAGGCCCACTTTATTTAAATCTATATACATTTTTAGTCTGAGGTCTATCATTTATACAACTTTGGTAACCCCGGGAATGGCAACAGGTGGCACCGGCCATTGGAGGTCCCAATGGTATTCTTCAGGCTTAGGACCAAGGGTTTGGTTGGAATTTAGGGCTTCCTCCCAGGTGATGGTTTGCCCGCTATAACCAACCATTCTTCCTAGCACTGCCAGCATGGTACTATTTCCCATCAACTCTCCCTCATTCATAGGCTTTCCGGAACGTATGGCCTGAAACAATTCTTCGTGTTGGGTTTCATAGGGATTGTTGGATTCCCCATCATAGCTCCAATCGTGCTTGCCATAGGTGGAATGAATCCTTTTTCCAATATCCACCACTGCATTGCCTTCCCGTCCTGTAACCTCCAACCTATTGGCGTTGGAGCATCCTTTTTGTTGGCGGCTATGGTGAAACCCCTTAATATGGTCACCATAATCGTATTCAATGGCAAAGTGGTCATAAATGTTTCCGAATATAGCTTCAGTCCTGGACTGCCTGCCTCCGGTGCCTGTGGCACTTAGGGGCAGCTTATCGCCAAGAGCCCAAGACATCATGTCCAGGCTGTGCACCATCATTTCCACAAGATAATCACCTGAAAGCCAGTCGTAATAGTACCAGTTTCGGAGTTGGTATTCCATTTCTTTCCAGTTGTCCTGCCTGGGTTTGGACCACAGCCCTCCGCCATTCCGTACCGTATATACGCTTCTTACTTCTCCAATATCCCCATCCTGGATGCGCTTAAACAGCGCCCTTTTGGGAAAATCGTACCGGAAAGTAAAACCCGAAACCACGGATAAGTTCTTTTCTTTTGCCTTTTTGGCAGTTTCCAAGACACTCCTTACGCCAGGGGCATCTACGGCCACCGGCTTTTCACAGAAGACATGTTTTCCGGCATCCACCGCAGCCTTAAAATGACTGGGGCGAAAGGCTGGTGGAGTGGTAAGTATTACCACATCTACGTCTGCATCTATCACCTTTTGGAAACCGTCAAAACCCACAAATTTTTGCGCTTGATCCACTTTTACCCTTTCAGGGTTTATCTTTATTAAGGATTGATAGGACTCCTCGAGATAATCTTCGAAAGCATCGGCCATGCAAGTTAAGACTGCGTCCGGGTCAGCCTTCAGGGCTTGGGCAGCCGCTCCGGTGCCACGTCCCCCACAACCAATTAATCCCACCTTTAGGGGTTCCCTCCGTAACGGTTTTGGTGATCCCACCGCAAGGGGAATAAAAGCAGAACCAAGCAGTGCAGTCCCCGTGGATTTGATAAAGGACCTTCTATTTGGAAATGAAAATTGATTTGACATTGTAGTACATGGGTTTAACTGACTATGCAAGCAGATGAGGGCAAAGCCAGATGTTTTTTTTTGAATCGTGACAAAATACGATATGCCTTTACGAAATCAAACATCTTTTACACCAAAAATAGAAATTATAAGGATTGGGTGAAGGAGATTTTGCAAATCAGGCATAAAAAACAATATCTTTGGATATAGTCGATAAGATAATAAACCAAAAACCCATGTCCCAAATAAAACAAGATATCCAACCTATAGCCGAAACCCTTTCCGAACAAATTCAAGGAGATGTACTCACCGATGCCTATTCCTTGGGCATGTACAGCACGGATGCCAGCATTTACCAAATCAAGCCACTGGCCGTAGTACTTCCAAAAGATGAAAGTGACGTGAAAAAGGCCATTCAATTGGCCAGGAAGCACGGGGTTACCATTCTACCTAGGGGTGGGGGAACGAGTCTGGCTGGGCAAACTGTGGGGGAGTCCATCATCCTGGACTTTTCCAAATACATGAACCAAACCCTGGAGGTAAATACAGAGGAAAAATGGGTTAGGGTTCAACCCGGCAAGGTCAGAGACGTCCTGAACGATGAACTTGCCCCTCTAGGCCTACATTTTCCCGTGGATCCCGCCACCAGCAGCCGCGCCAATGTAGGGGGGATGGTAGGCAATAACTCATCCGGCACCAAAAGCATCATCTACGGCAAAACCGTGGACCATATCCTTGAGGCCAAGGTGCTGCTAGCAGATGGTACAGAGCTTACCCTTGGCCCGCTAAGTCCAGAAGAGTACGAAGGGAAATGCCAACAATCCGATCGTGAGGGAGAAATTTACAGCAGTTTCAAATCCCTGATACAAGAAAAAAAGACACTAATCGACCAAAAATTCCCTAAGGTGATGCGCAGGGTGGGAGGATACAACCTGGACGAGTTTATCCATACCGAGACCTGGAACCTGGCTAAGCTCATCACCGGAAGTGAGGGTACATTGGCCACCACATTAGAGCTGAAACTGAACCTGGAGCCGCTGCCCACCTATAAATCCGTGTGTGTGGTTCACTTTGCGGATTTACTGGAGGCCATTGGCTCGGTAACTCCTATTTTGAAGTATAATCCCTCCGCAGTGGAGATATTGGACAAAATTGTGGTGGATCTCAGCAGGGAAAACCTCATCACAAAAAGACACTGCCACTTTATCGCCGGAAATCCAGAGGCCATCCTTATCGTGGAATTTTATGGGGAAACTATGGAGGATGTAATGGACAGGCCCACAGCAATGATAAAGGACTTGCAGGAACAGGGCTTAGGATATGCCTATCCTTTGTTTCCCCAAGGGGAAGCTTATGAGGATGTTTGGGTAGTGAGAAAAAAAGGTTTGGGCTTGATGTTGGGGATTAAAGGAAAGAAAAAACCGCTTCCTTTTATCGAGGATGCCGCCATTCCCACCCTAAAGCTGAAGGAATACATAGACCGCACTTTGCAGATCTGCAAAAAGCACGGCGCGGATGTATCCATGTACGCGCACGTAAGTGTGGGAGTCATACACGTGCGTCCAATCCTGGACCTTAGGCAGCCCGAAGACATAGAAAAACTCAAAAATATCGCCGAAGACACCTTTGAGCTTGTGATGGAATATGGGGGTTCCTGGAGTGGGGAGCATGGAGACGGTCTGGTCAGAAGTGCCTTCAACGAAAGGTTTTTCGGCAAGGAGCTATATCAGGCTTTTATCCAGGTGAAAAGGCTCTTTGACCCTGAAAACCTTATGAATCCCGGAAAGATAGTAGAAGCACAGACCATAGAGCATAACCTAAGGTATGGTGCCGCCTATAAAGACGATTCCGTGCCAACGGTTTTTCAGTACCGCAACGAGCAGAGTTTCCAGGAATCCGTGCACATGTGCACGGGGGTTGGGGAATGCCGTAAACTTTTGGGTGGTACTATGTGTCCTAGCTTTAAGGCCACCCGGGATGAGGAGCATTCCACCAGGGGCAGGGCAAATGCCTTGCGAATGGCCATGTCTGGGCAACTCAATCACGGGGGGTTGGCCAGTGATAGACTCCAGGAAACCTTGGCACTGTGCCTAAGCTGTAAGGCCTGTAAATCCGAATGCCCGAGCAACGTGGATATGGCCAAGATGAAAAGCGACGTAATGCAGTTGTATTACGACAAGCACAGCCCAAGCCTAAGGGACAAGTTGATCAGGGATTCGTCCAAGGCTGCCAAGCGTTTCTCAGGAAAAATGGCAGGCTTCATCAATGGTATTCAAGGCTCTGGAATATTTAAAAAATCCATGGAAAAGGCCTCCGGGTTTGACGCTAGGAGAACCCTCCCTCCCTACGCTAAGGAGCCCTTTTTCCGTTGGTTTGAAAAAAACAGAGACAAAAATCCGGCGACTGGAAAAAAGGTGGTCTTGTTTGCGGACACTTACCTCAATTTCCACGAACCCCAAATTGGAAAAGCTGCACTTCGGGTATTAAATGCATGTGGATACGAAGTGATACTTGCCAATGTAGGTTGTTGTCAAAGGCCAAAGATTTCCCATGGCTTTCTGAGGGAGGCCAAGAAAGAAGGGCAATCCACCGTAGATCAGCTTCTTTTCTACATTCAACAGGGGCTAAAAGTGGTGGTCTGTGAACCCAGCTGTGCCTCAGCCTTGAATGACGATTTCCCAGATCTGCTGGAGGACGAGCAAACAGGCAGGCTGCTAAAGGAAAACGTAATGATGATAGATGTTTTTCTGGACAAGGAAATGGCGGCCGGAGAGATAAAAGTGAAAATTAATTCCAGCACCGATAAACTTCATATCCATGGTCATTGCCATCAAAAAGCACTTTACGGTACAGGGGCTATGAAGAAATGTCTAGGTGAGCAGGGGGAAAAGGTGCATGAAATTCCTTCGGGTTGCTGTGGAATGGCAGGTTCTTTTGGCTACGAAAAGGAGCATTATGGAATCTCCCAGAAAATAGGTGAAGAAATTCTTTTTCCCGCAGTAAGGGCGCTGGAACCTGGGGCAGAAGTTGCTGCAAACGGTTTTAGTTGTAGGCATCAGATCGCACACTTCACAGGACATCAGGCCAAACACTGGATAGAATTGGTGGAAGTGGAAAAAATAACGGAAAATGATTAAGCCCAAGCTGTTAATATTACCTTTATTGCTCTGTTGGTTTTTATGGGCTTGCCAGGAGCCAAGGCAAGGAGAGGAGTTTTCTTTTATGGCTATAGGGGATGTCCCCTATCACCTTCCGGAAGATTTCGGGAGGTTCGAAAATATGATTAGGGACATCAATGGCGAGAAACCTGCCTTCACCCTACATGTAGGTGACATCAAATCCGGTAGCACTCCTTGCACCGATGAGTATTTTGAAAAAATACACGAATATTTTCAAACATTCGAACAACCCTTAATTTATACCCCCGGGGATAACGAGTGGACGGACTGCCATAGGGAGGCCTGTGGGGAATATGATCCAGAGGAACGGCTGGATAAACTACGTACTCTGTTTTTCAGCAGTGGTAAAAGTTTAGGTGCAAATCCCATGGAGCTGACTTTCCAAAACGAGTACGAGGGTTTCGAGAAGTTTGTGGAAAATGCCTACTGGGCCAAAGGTGATATCTCTTTCGCCACCTTACATGTGGTAGGGTCAAACAACAACCTGCTGTTGGATCCAGAAGCATTAAATGATGAATTTTACGAGCGGGAGATGGCCAACCTGTTTTGGCTCAGGGAGAGCTTTAAAAAGGCCGAGGAAAGTGGACATAAAGGAATAGTCCTGAGTTTGCATGCCGGGCTTAACTACAGAAGCCAAGAGGACAATAATGGGCACAAGAGCTTCGTGAATCTATTGAGGGAACTGGTTCCCGAGTTCGGAAAGCCTGTGCTACTGGTATATGGTGATTTTCACCGTTTCCAGGTGGACAAACCCTTGATGGACGGGGAAAGAAGGGTAATGACCAACTTCACCCAGGTGCAGGTATTTGGGGACAGGGACATGCATGCGGTAAACATCCATGTCAACCCTTCCAATCCCAATCTCTTTGAGATTCACCAGTATTTTGTGGAGGGGAATTGACCTCATTTCCGTTCAATGGATACGGGTATTGAAATGCGAAGAAACCTAGGATTTATTTTTGCAATTTGTGCGTTTAAGAAAGTGAAGTAGGGGAAAATAAAAAATAGGATTCTTCGACCTCAATAAAAAGCAACTTCTTCAACTTGTTGGTAAAATCAACAGGGACCTTCTGGCTGACATTCCCAAAGAAAAGAAGGACAGTATTGGTAACTATTTTTCAGACGAAGACACCTACCAAAGAAAGGCAGCCTAACAGGAGATTGGGAAAAATTGGTTTTAGAAAATAAACGGAGCCGATTAAAATGTATGTTGGGTTATTTAAGTAAGTTTGACAAAAGGAAGGAGAAAACAGCCTTGTAATTGCCCCCGCCCTTAATCCCAGACTAATACTAATTACACGAAATGCAGAAACCAGAAATTCCAAAGAACGAAAAGGCAAGGCTTAGGGAATTGGATGCCTACAATATTATCGAGGCAGCTAAAGAAGACGATTTTGATTTTCTTACTGCCATGGCTGCCCAAATTTGTGGGACAAAAATTTCTCTCATCACCTTGGTGACAGTTGATAAGCAATACTTTCTTTCTCACCATGGTCTGGAGATCAAAGAATCCTCTAAAGATTACTCCTTCTGTGCACATGCAATTAATAACCCTGAAGAACCTTTTATCGTCGAGGATGCCAGGACCGATGTTCGCTTCTTTGACAATCCATATACCACTGGATATCCCCATGTGATTTTTTATGTAGGAATTCCTTTGGTCAATAGCAATGGTTTTCCCTTAGGATCACTTTGTGTAATAGATGATAAGCCCGGGAAGTTGGACGATGAGCAATTGCTGAAACTTAAACACCTGGCAAGACAAACTGTAAAGCTCTTGGAGCTCAGAAGAAGTCAGATAGAACTAAAGGAGGCAAATGAAGGTTTGGAGCAGTTCGCTTACGTTGCAGCACACGACTTGAAAGAGCCGCTAAGGGGAATCACCAACTATTTATCTATTTTTAAAAAAAAATACAGTGAACGATTAGATAAAAAAGCCCATTTCTATATTGATAATGCCTACCAAAGTGCCCAAAGAATGAAAATATTAATCACCGATATTCTGGAATTTTCCATGACCGGCACTGTAGGCCATGATCCAGTAAACCTCAATGAATTATTGGATGCCGTTTTTTCCAATTACAAAAAGGAAAATACCAACGCCCCAGCTAAACTCACCAAATCCAATTTACCTGTAATTACCGGTGACGCTAACTCCTTAATCCAGTTATTCACCAATCTTATTGACAATGCCATTAAGTATCAGCCTAAAGGGAATATTGCGGAAGTTATAATTGATGCCGAAGAAGATGAGACAAACTGGACTACCATATGTGTGGCTGATAACGGAATTGGTATTGCTCCAGAGCATCAGAATAGGGTGTTTGAGGTTTTTAAGCGTTTACACGCTGATTCTGAATACCCCGGGACTGGCATTGGATTGGCAAATTGTAAAAAAATAGTAACAGCTTTAGGTGGAAAAATATGGTATGAGGCTAACAAACCTAACGGAACTATCTTTAAATTTACATTACCAAAATAAAAAGAGATACACAAATTGATGGACAGATTGATAATTTTATTGGTTGAAGATAATGATCAAGATGTTTATCTTATAAAAGAAGCACTGGAAGATCAAGGATTTGTGAAAAAAATCCATCATGTGCCAAATGGCGCTAAGGCAGTCAGTTTTTTGAAAAAGGAAAAGCCTTATGAGGAGGTGGAAGAACCCAACCTTATTCTGATGGATATAAACATGCCCGTAATGGATGGTCATGAGGCCTTAAAGAAAATTAAGTCCTTGGAAAGGCTTAAACATATCCCAATCATTATGCTGACCACCTCATCAAGGAAGGAGGACATTTTAAAGGCCTACAAAGGACAATCAAGTTCTTATATCGTGAAGCCAGATGATATTTTTGAATTGGACACTATTGCCGAAACACTTAAAAATTATTGGACGAACACAGTGAAATTACCAAATAAATGAAATTAATCTTCGTCAATCTCTTCAGGCTCTTCATATTCCCCTTCAAATTCCTCGGCTATTAAATCCTCTTGGCTTAACCAATATGCTGAAGTCAGGATTTTAAAGTTTTGTCCATCCTTGGTTTCCAAGTCCCAAAGGATATCCTCTGCTTCCGGAAAAGGGATATTTCCGCTCATCTTTTCCCCAAACAATCTTTTGATCAGGTTGCTATCCGAAAGCCCCTCTTTCAGTAATTTAAGGGTGACCTCCTTGGTCAGTTCAATATTCCCGTTTTTTTCAAGTGGGGTAATGGTACATTCAAATTGACTTGCCTTTATGTTAGGGAATTTGCCGTTAAAAGCCTTATACAATAGTTGGTTCACGTGAAAAAGGGTGCTGTGAAGGTTGATTTCCGGGTATTCTTCCGCTATTTTATCCATTAGCATGTCATTGGAAATCTGATCGATCTGGCCACTGTTCAATTGATCACTCAGTTTATACTCCAATACTATTGCAGCAGCTTCATTAGGTTCATGGTCGGTTATGGCCATCATCAACAATTCCTTCAGCGTGTCCTCCTTGGCACTTTCTCCATCCGGAAAACCAAATAGGGCTAAAAGTTCAACATAGTCTTCTTTGGACCAATAATCGACAACCTCTTCCAATGTTTTGAAGGAATTAATTCTTATTTGAAATTTCATAGTTTTTTTTAATTTTATACAAGTTAGCAGGTATTGTTGGGCTTGAAAAGAATTAGGTTGGATTTTAGATTTTAGATTAAGGATTTCGAAACTACCGATTGGCTTTTACGAAAAATCGGGGTCACCATCAGGAAAAGTAAGCACTGCCATATCACCTACTATGCGTTGAAATTCCCTTGATTGTTGGTGATACCGATGCTGACTTTGATCAGATAAGTAAACATATAGGGTTGAAACCCTGATATGATACTACCAATCTTATGGGTACCCAACAGCTTGTGGATACTATACTCCGTTGGCTCAACCCCCAGTGCTTATTTGTCCAACAAGCCGGAAGCTTGGACTTAAATGCTTAAAAAAGGCCCATTCATCAACATTTATTTTCTAAAAATTCACTTTGTTATAGCTTTTTTTTAAATTGATTTTAATAGCCTATCACCCCTTTCCAAAAACCAGTTGATCAAAGTTTTTATAGATGGCAGATGAATAAAAATAAACCCGATTTCAGCAGCTTTTTCTACTTCAACCCCCTGCCCTCATGGGTATATGATCTGCATACTTTTCAAATCCTGGATGTCAATCAAGCTGCGATAGATCATTACGGATACTCCAAAGGGGAATTTTTAGGGATGACCATTAATAACATTCGCCTCAAACAAGAAATCCCCGAATTAGATGAACTCCATTTGAACGTAGAAAACCGGGAGGGGAATATTTATTTTGGGGTTTTTTCCCATCAAAAAAAGAACGGTGACCTTATCCGAATGAAAATCAACGGGCACAAACAGGACTATCTGGCCATAGAAAGTATGATGCTGGTAGGACAGGATGTCACTGAAGAAGAGCATCAGCTTAAGCTACACCAAACTTCAGAAAAAAGATTAAAGGCGGCTTCAGAAATCGCAAAACTGGGATATTGGAGGTTGGAGTTGGATGCCAATACCCTTTCCTGGACCGATGAGGTTTATACCATCTGGGGAGAGGATAAAAATAGGTTTAAGGTAAATTTTGAGAATTTTTTTCAATCCATCCACCCTGATGATCAGGAAGCCTTCAAGAAGGAGCAAAACGCAGCGTTTGCAGGCGAAAAGGAGCTAAATTTCATTCACAGGATCATCCTGCCGGATAAGAGCATTAAGTGGGTACATGAATTGGGAAGATTGGTTAAGGATGAAAATGGAAAGAAAATAGCTTTTGAGGGAACGGTCCAGGATATCAGCGAACGGAAAGATGCCGAGCAGCGCCTTAACAGAATCAGCGAAAAACTTAGGGAAAGTGAGAGTCGGTTTAGGATTTCTCAGGAAATGTCTCCCGATGGATTTACCATATTGCATCCATTACGAAACGAGGAGGGCGAGATAGTTGACTTTACATGGGTTTTTGAAAATCAAGCCATTGCGGATATTAATGGAACTGATCCAAATGATGTCCTAGGAAAGCGGCTTCTTGAGCTGTTTCCCACCCATCGTGATACAGCACTTTTTGATTCCTATATCCATGTGGCGAATACGGGTAAAACTAAGATTTTAGAAGAAGTCTATGTGGGGGAGATCGTTTTAGTGCCTAAATGGCTCCGGCTCGTGATTGTGCCTATGGGTGATGATATTGCCATTCTTACCCAGGAGATAACGGAACGTAAATTGGCTGAAGAAGCGTTGCGGGAAAGTGAAGCCAGGTTCAGGACCATTTTTGAGATTGCTTCTCTGGGAATTGCACAGGTGGACCCCTCTAATGGCAAAATAATTTTGGTTAATTCCTATTATGAGTCCATTACCGGTTATAAGACTGATGAACTCCTGAAAATGACTTTTGGTGAACTTACCCACCCCGATGACAGAAAAAAAGATTGGGAAATATTCAGCAAGGCAGCGCGTGGTGAAGGAGAGTATAGAAATGAAAAGCGCTATGTAAAAAAAGACGGCACCATTGTTTGGGTTCGTATTCATGTTGCGTTTATCAGGGACGATAATGGCAATCCCATACGCACTGTGGCCATCTGCGAAGATATTACGAAGCGCAAAGAAGAAGAACAGCGATTGAAACTTTTGGAAAGCGTCATTACTAATACTAATGATGCCGTGATGATCACTGAAGCAGAGTTGATTGAAAAACCGGGACCCAAAATAATTTATGTTAATAAGGCCTTTACCAAAATGACTGGATATACAGCCGATGAGGTGATAGGCAAAACTCCCAGAATACTTCAAGGTCCTAATTCTGACAGGACTGAACTGGCAAGATTAAAAAGGGCCATGCAAAATTGGGAGGACTGTGAAATCACTACCATCAACTACAAGAAGAATGGGGAGGAATTTTGGATAAACATTTCGTTGTCCCCTGTTGCCAATGAAAAGGGGTGTTTTACTCACTTTATTGCCATAGAAAGGGATATAACCGAACTTAAGCAAAAGGAATTTGAAAAGGAGTTGTTGAGTAAAATCAACCTGGATTTTAATATCGAACAAGATTTAGCATCCTCTACCAAGCGCCTCTGCAATTCCATCTGCGACTTCGGTAAATTTGACTGGGTCGAATTATGGATGCCCAACCTTGAAAACACAGAAATTAAATTGTTTGCCTATCAGGCATTAACTTCCAATGCTGAAATCTTTTATGAGTGGAGTAAAAAAGCCGATTCATTTTCTTTAGCCGAGGGTTTACCGGGTATTATATGGCAAAAAAAATCCTCTGTCCTTTGGGAGGATGTTAGTAAAAAGACAGGTTTTACAAGAAGCGAAGCGGCTGAAAAAGCAGGAATTAGATCGGTATTGGGTATGCCTCTTTTTTTCAATCAAGAAGTGGTGGGGGTATTGCTTATTGGAACGCAACAGGAAAGCAGCTATTTAAATAAACATGTAAATTTGTTTGAGCAGCTCAAGCAATTTATCGGGTCTGAAATCAACCGTAAAAAGCTTGTAAATGACCTGGAACACTTGTACGATGCCATACCCGATTTAGTCTGTATCACCGATTTACAAGGTAGATTCCTAAAGATAAACAAGGCTGGATGTGAGTTGATCGGGTGTAGTGAATTCGAAATTCTCTATCATAAGTTTGAGAAGTTTGTTCATCCGGAAGACCAGAAACCCTCAAATGATGATTTGAAAAAACTGAAAAAGGGTGGAAAAACAATTGGTTTTGAAAACCGCTACATCACAAAAAGCGGTGAAATTATCTGGCTCAGTTGGACCAGTAATTCCAGTCTGCAAGAAGGTCTAATCTATGCTACTGCCAGAAATATTACAGCGGAGAAGAAATTACGTGATCTCAACCGATTGGCCTCCAAACTGTCCAGGATAGGGAGTTGGGAAATCGATCTGGTAAGGAATAAGTTATTTTGGTCGGAAATGCTCTATGAGCTTCACGAAACTGAACCGCAAACATTCGTACCTGATTTGGAAACCGCCATTAACTTTTACCGGGAAGATTTTCGCCAGAGGGTAAGAGAGGAAGTAAACAAATGTGTGGAAACGGGTACCCCTTTCGATTTCGAGGCAGTTTTGGTGACCGCCAAAAAGCAGGAAAGGTGGATACGGGCCATTGGTGAAGCGGAGATGATTAATGGAAAGTGCCACCGCATTTATGGAAGTTTTCAGGATATTCATGAAAGAAAAGAAGCTGAAGTGCGACTGCGTTCCCTAGCCGATAACCTACCTGGGGTTGCACTTCAATATATGATATATCCTGACGGAACCGATTCGGTATTATACGTCACCGAAGGTGCTGAACAATTATGGGGATATACAGCAGAACAGGTAATGGGTAAGCTTGATTTGGTGTGGCATCAGGTGAAAGCAGGAGGTGATTTTGATAAGCTTAGGGCTGTTATGGAAAAGGCCATTCAGTCCCAGTCGAAGTTTTCAACACGTTGGAGGTACCTAATGCCAAATGGAGAACTAAAAACCCAAGTCAATTTCGGTACGCCCTCACTATTGCCTGATGGCAGTGTGCTTTTTAATGCCGTGATCTTTGATATTACCCAAGAGGCCAAAAATGAGGCCCTTTTGACACAGGCCACTGAAATGGCCAAAATCGGCAGTTGGGAACTGGACCTGATCAATCAGAACGGGGATGCCATGTATTGGTCACCCATGACCAGGGAAATATTGGAAGTGGATGAGTCATACGACCCCTCTCTTACAGGGGGCTTTGAATTTTATAAAGAAGAAAGCAAGCAGCGTATTAAGAAAGCGGTAGATACCCTGATACATGAAGGGAAAGAATTTGATGAAGAACTGCTAATCGTAACAGCACCCGGAAAAGAAAAATGGATCCGGTGCATAGGAAAAAGCGAACGTGTTCAAGACAAATGCATCAAAATTTACGGTAGTTTTCAGGATATTGATGCCTCAAAATCGCTTGAAATTCAGATCCGGGAGATTTTAGGGAGTATATCTGATGCCTTTTATGCCCTGAACAGTAATTGGGAGTTTACTTACTTCAATATGGAGGCGGAGAAACTGCTTAACCGCAGTGCAACCGAGGTTATCGGAAAAAACATATGGGAAATATTTCCTTCAGTTTTGGATACTCCATTGGAAAAAATCTATTATCGGGTTGCTAAAGATGGGAATCCTGAATCATTTGAGTATTTGAGACGAGGGGATGGAAAGTGGTATGAAGTGAATGCTTACCCTTTTAACGGTGGGGTATCTGCCTACTTTAAGGATATTGATGAACGCAAAAGAGCAGCAGAAAATCTTGAAAAGGCCTATCAGGAAAAAAACAGCATACTCGAAAGTATTGGTGATGCATTTTATGCAGTAGATAGGGATTGGATCGTCACTTATTGGAACAAGCAAGCTGAGCAATTGGTGGGCCTCAAAAGAGAGGATATCATAGGCAAAAACATTTGGGACGTATATCCGGATGCCATCGACATGGAGTTTGGACGACAATATCAAAAGGCCATGAAAACTGGGGATACCGTACGCTTTGAGGAATTCTATAAATATGAGTCAGGACTGGAACTGTGGTTAGATGTATCGGCCTTCCCGTCCAAGGAGGGCTTATCCATCTATTTTAAAGATATAACGGAAAAGAAAGAAGCAGACAAAAAATTATTGGAAGCATATAAAGAAAAGAACAATATATTGGAGCGAATTGGTGACGCATTTTTTGCGCTGGACAAAGATTGGAAAGTTACCTATTGGAACAAGCGGGCAGAGGAAATCATTGGCATTTCAAGGGAGGACCTTATTGGATATAATTTATGGGAAAAATTTCCATTAGCCAAGGATCTAGATTTTTTCAGACAATACGAAAAGGCGTTTAAAAAGCAGGAACCTGTTCATTTTGAAGAATATTTCCAGCCGTTGGATCAATGGTATGAAGCCAATGGTTATCCCTCACCCGAAGGTATCAGTGTGTTTTTTAGAGATATCACCGATAAAAAATTAGCGGAACAAAAAGTCCTAGAAGCCAACGAACGCTTCGAAAAAGTAACAGAAGCTACCAACGACGCCATCTGGGATTACGATGCGCTGAACAAACGCCTTTTTTGGGGCAAGGGGTTTTACACCTTGTTTGGGTATGATGCAGAAGAAACTAAACCCTCTTTCGATTTATTGATATCCCTCATTCATGAAAATGACAGAGAGGGTATTATCCATCAGGTGAATCGGTATATGGCAGACCCAAAACTAAAAAACTGGTTTGAGGAATACCGCTTCCTGAAAGCCGATGGTTCATTTGCCGAAGTAATTGATCGTGCCATATTTATACGAGATAGCAAAGGAAAAGTAGTACGGGTAATAGGTGCCATGAATGATATTACGGAGCGAAAACATTTTGAGCAACAACTGATAGATCTCAATGATTCTTTAAAGCATCACGCCCACGAACTAGAACTTACCAATGAAGAACTTGAGCAGTTTGCCTTCATCGCTTCCCATGATTTACAGGAGCCTCTGAGAATGATAACCAGTTTTCTGGATCAACTGAAAAGGAAATACGGTGACCAATTGGACAAAAAAGCACTTCAGTATATCCATTTTGCCACCGACGGTGCAAGGAGAATGAAGCAAATTATTCTGGACCTTTTGGAATATTCAAGGGCCGGAAGATTAGCAGAGGCTATAGAAGAGGTGGATATCAATCAAGTATTGGCAGAGTACAAATTATTGAGAAGGAAAGTGATTGCTGAAAAATCCGTCAAAATAAACTGTGACAAACTTCCTGTAGTACCCGCATACAAAGCTGCGCTTATCCAAACCATGCATTGTCTGCTTGACAATGCCATGAAATATTCCAAAGAAGGTCAGTCTCCCCGTATAGACATATCCTCAGAAGCATTAGAGGATGCTTGGAAGATTTCCATCGCTGACAACGGAATTGGGATTGATCCCAAATTCTATGAAAAGATTTTCATTATCTTCCAGCGTCTGCATAACAGGGATGACTATGATGGAACAGGGATCGGCCTTGCAATTGTTAAAAAGCATGTGGAATTCTGGGGTGGGCGAATTTGGCTGGAATCCACTCTCGGTAAGGGTACTGTGTTTCATTTCACCATCCCAAAAAACCAGGCAAATTATCTTTGAGTGAAAATAAGAACCCCAAGTTGAGTTTTCCGATCAGCGATTTCATTAGCTCGCGGACAGTGCTTCATCCGTAGCATGCCTTCACCAAGGTACTTTCGGGCAAAAAAGTGAAGGGTCAGAGGAGATCAAATCCACTAAGGAAAAACAGACCAAAATCCCCACTACCTCATCTTATAACCACTTAACCCATACAACCTATGAAATCGAGCCTGTCCTGACGGCAGTCAGGGCATGACGAGCACGTCACACACCGGGGTGATTATCGTTGCGAGATTCCCCCGAATCGAGTTCGGGGCAAGCTATGTGGCCATTGAAAAGAAAATATAAACACATGAAAGAAATTTCTATCTTAACTTTAGTGATACTGATGCCGCTATATTCCTGCTCAGAAAGAACAAAAAACGCTGAAAATAAAGGGGATAGCTATGAAGATCAGGAAATCATAGCTCCCAATTTTCAAAGCATCCTGGATGCTGCTAATGTTGAAGGAGCTATTTTGGTTTACGACCCTCAAGAAAACACCTATTACTCCAATGACTTTACTTGGGTCAAGAAGGGACAATTGCCTGCATCCACCTTTAAAATCGCCAATTCCATTATTGGGCTGGAAATTGGGGTAATTGAAAGGGATAGTGCTATTTTCAAATGGGATGGAAAAAAAAGGGGACTAAAAAGCTGGGAACAAGATTTAGTGTTCAAGGATGCATTTCACTATTCTTGTGTCCCCTGTTTTCAGGAGGTGGC
The DNA here is from genome assembly GCF_003347495.1 of Pleomorphovibrio marinus. Taxonomy (GTDB): domain Bacteria; phylum Bacteroidota; class Bacteroidia; order Cytophagales; family Cyclobacteriaceae; genus Pleomorphovibrio; species Pleomorphovibrio marinus. The sequence continues at coordinate 706,489 of NZ_QCXY01000002.1, read as the reverse complement.
CAGAAAAATTGGTGCTAAAAGGATGAATGACTATCTCCGTAATCTGAGTTATGGAGACATGAAAGTGGATTCGGCAAACATTGATACCTTCTGGTTAGAAGGGGATTCTCAGATTAGTCAAATGCAGCAGATTAATTTTTTACTTAGGCTCTACAGGTCCCAACTTCCGATCTCGGAACAAACCGAAAAAATAATGAAAGGGATTATGGTGATAGAGGAAAATGACAGATATAAACTAAGTGGTAAGACTGGACTATCCATAGTAAAAGGAATATACAATGGATGGTTTGTTGGGTATATTGAATTGGAAACATCCAGCTATATTTTTGCGACAAACCTAGAACCAAAATTGAATTTTGACTATGCAACATTTATCCAGCAAAGAATAGATGTAACTTTTAAGGCATTTGAACAAATGAACCTGCTAAATTAAAAGGTTCGGGAAACCTATTCATCGAAACTTTGACCCCCTTTTAGATCCTCCCTAAATAATTCCCATATTTCACCAGTTATCTTCAAATTTGCATGATCATTGTGCATGAAAGGAAAGTATTGAAATGTAAAAGAGAAAAAATGACTATAATTATAGAAAAAAGGGGCTAATTATGAAAATACGGGCACGTTATGGTATTCTGGAAAAAATCACCTTTGTTCTCCTTTTCCTAATTTTATTGATACTAGGTCTTATTGAGTCAAGGGAATTTGTCGTCCCGTTATTTTTAGGTATACTTTTGTCTTATCTATTGTACCCTATCGGAAGGTTTCTGGAAGCGCACAAGGTTCCCCGAATTATTGCCAATTTGGTCGCCATAATCATAGCTGCTGGAGTAATAGTCCTAGCTGTTAATTTTTTGTCCAAGCAATTCGGGGTTTTTATAGAAGATCTCCCTGAAATTCAGGAACAGGCAAGTAAAAACATGCAGAGCATGAGGGAGCAAGTGTCCTCGGCGATTGGGATCTCCACCGAACAATTCACAGATTGGGAAGAAGAATTCACCGAAAATTTATTTGAAGCTTCTTCCCAGGTCAAGACTTTATTCTCAGCCACTACCAGTACCCTGGTGAATATTGGCTTGATGCCCGTCTTTATTTTTTGCTTTTTATACTACAGAAATAAATTTCATGATTTTATCATCATGATGACCCCCAATGGCAACAAAGAAAAAGCAGTACATATTCTTGCCGAGATAAACCTTGTCACCAGAAAGTACATGACAGGGGTGGTCATAGTGGTGACGATCCTTTCCATAGTCCATTCTGTTACCTTTACCATTATCGGGCTGGATTATCCTGTCTTTTTTGGGGTTACCGCTGCCTTTTTCAATTTCATTCCTTATTTTGGCACCCTTATCGGTGCCATATTGCCTTTGTCCTATGCTTTTTTAGGCATGGAAGGGTCCAGTTATGTAGTAGCTGTGTTGATTTATTTTATTGTTATTCAGTTTATCGAAAACAATATCCTTACACCCAATATCACTGGAGGATATGTCAACTTGAATCCATTTATTACCATAATAAGCCTTATTTTTGGAAGTATGGTTTGGGGCGTAGCAGGAATGCTTTTAATTATTCCTATCATTGCCATGCTTAAAATATGTTGTGAAAACATAAGCTCCCTTAAACCTATAGGATTTCTTTTAAGCGACCGAGGCACGGAAAAATATTCCTTTACCTGGGAAAAATTAAAAAACATATTTTCAAAGGGGTAGCATCCCAAAAAAAAGGGATAAATGAAAATAGAAAACAAAAACTCAGCTTTAACGGAAAAAATCTGCATCATCACCGGAGCAAATTCCGGAATAGGTTATGAAACCACTAAGTTGATGTGTGCAGAGGGTGTCACTACCATACTGGTTTGCCGCTCTCAGGAAAAAGCCGAAAAAGCCATAGAACGAATCAAGCAGGATATACCAGATGCCAAAGCTGAATTTGCGATTGCTGACCTTTCCTCCCAAAAACAGATAGGGGCAATGGCCAGGGACCTTTTGAAGCGTTACCCAAAAATAGATGTACTCATCAATAATGCAGGCAGTTGGTATTCTGATTTTGACCTTACCGAAGACCGATTTGAGCGGCAGTGGGCCATCAACCACCTCTCCTATTTTCTCTTTACCCATTTAATGCTTACGGCATTGCAAAAATCGGATGATCCCAGAATCATCAATGTAAGTTCCGACAGCCATTTTCAGGGAAAGATCCATTTTAAGGATGTAAGCCTTCGCAAAAACTACCATGGACTCCGTGCCTATGCACAATCCAAGTTGGCCAATGTCCTGTTTACCCTTGAATTTGAACGGAAAAAACCAAGTGGTTTTGAACATATATCCATCAATGCCGTGCAGCCGGGACTGGTCAAAACAGATATTGGGTTAAAGCATAGCATTTCCTTTCATGGATTGATGTGGAAAATCCGCCGTTGGCTGGGTGTGTCTCCGGAAAAAGGGGCTGCAACCTCAGTTTACCTTGCTATTTCAGAAGAAGTAAAGGGTGTTTCAGGAAAATATTGGGACAAATGCAAACCCAAGCCCCCTTCGAAAAAGGCCGAGGACAAAGAGGATGCCCATAAACTGTGGCAACTCAGCCTGGAAATGTGCGCAATCCGGAGCTTCTTTCCTTGACTTGAATCAAAACCAACATGGTAGAAGAAAAATAAAAACAGGTTCATCAAGTGAACGTTGTGGATACCAACAATGATTTCAGTGGATCCTAAACCCCGTGGGAACAATAAGGGACCTACTCCTTAGTTTTCCGGTACTATTGGCTAATTTCACCTACTTTTATTTTGGGGAATTGAAAAACTGCCATCTAAAACTTTTACAATATTCAGGCTTCTGACAACAATATCTTTCTTTTTTAAAACGGGTCATCGGAATACCTCACGGATGGTTTTTCCTCTTTGGACTTAAACCCTCCAAACCTATAAGTGAAGGAAAGGGTGCCAATCCTCGTTTCCCGGTTGAAAAACCGCATTTGCGAAAATTCCAGGTCATCGGTCTGTATACGAAATACCCTGGTATTGAAAATATCACTGACGTTGAGACTGACTGTGGCCCTGTTATTAAATAAATCTTTCCTTATCCCGAGGTTTACACCATAAATGGGATCTATCTCCCCCTGGGGAAGCACGATAGGCCCCCTGTAATCCGCCATCAACTGCACGTTGAATAGGTCCGGAATCACCCAGTTGCTCAAGAGGGTCACCGTCCAGGTGAAGTTGGAGTTGAAGAAATTCTCCCTTAGATTGCGTCCATCCACTTCCGAATAAAAGAAGTTACCCGAAAGGGTAGCATCAAAATTGGACCCAATTTCAAACTGGTTGATTAGTTCCAGTCCAAGATCCCTTCTTATATTTACATTCTCCCAATACTGCACTGCCGCATTGTTTTCCAACAAGCTAATTACACGGGTCATTGCATCCGTGGTCCTCCTGTGATAAACGGTTCCCGTAAAGAGCAGGTTATCCCACCCTTTGTTATATCCCAACTCATAGGAGTCCGTAAACTCAGGTTGCAAAACGGGGTTTCCAAACCTGGTGTTCAGCAGGTCCTGTGCATTATAGAAGGGTGCCATCTGCCCCCAGCTGGGGCGATTGATCCTTCTGCTGTAATTGACCAAAAACTCTTCTTGATCCGCCAATTCATAGGTGATGTACAGACTGGGAAATAGATTGAAGTAGTTGTTGATATAAGTGGAGTCCGAATTATGGTCATACCCAGTAGTGTTGGTTTGTTCTGCCCTCAACCCGGCCTGGAAGGCCACTTTTCCTAAACTGTTGCGGTATATTGCGTATCCTGCATATACCAGCTCATCAAAATCAAACCGATTGGCAATGGTATCGTTTTGTACATATTCCCCGGTCTCAAGATTGAGCTGGTCAAAAGTTTGGGCTGGCCGGAAATAAGAAAGTGTACTCTTTAAACCTGTTTCCAATTGTCCTCCATCCTCAAAGGGTTTGGTATAATCGAGCTGGGCAATAAACAGTTCGGATTCCAAGGGCCTACCATAGATTTGATCCTGTCTTTTCCCAGGGATTTCCTGGGTGTTGCCATCAAAGTACAGTTGGTCAAAAAACTCCACACGACGTTGAAAATTGTTGGCATAACTTACAGAGGAATAGATTTTTTGCCCCAGTGAATCGATGTCATAATCCAAGGTGGTGCCCACCTCTATATTTCTGGCAAACTGATCTTCGGTTAGGGTACGGACGAATAGGCTATCCAAGCTTCTGTTGATATCTTGATGCCTTTGATTGTAGATTCTTCTTCTGTCCCTGTGCGAATAATTAAATTGCCCGTACATTCCCCATGTGACCTTTTCGTTGATATAATAATCGAAGCCTGCCCTTGCCAAATGACCTTGGTTCCAGTTGCGGGTATTGAAATCCTGATCTAAAAATGGGGAAACACCAGGGTCAATGGTTTGCCTTAAGCTTTCACTTTCCTCCCACAAATCCCTGTATTGGTAATTGTAGGAGGCAAAATAGTTTACTTTCTCCCCTCCATAATTCACATTGAACCCTGCTTGGTACTTATCCCTGGTACCGGCCGATAGGTTAACCTGACCATTTGTGCCGATCCGCTCGTCTTTTTTCAGGACGATATTTATGATTCCTCCTACCCCCTGTGCGTCATACCTGGAAGAGGGATTGGTGATCAGCTCTACGCTTTTGATACTGTTTGCAGGAAACTGCGCCAGGATATTTTCGGTTTCCTCGCTGCTCAGGTTGGTGGGTCTTCCGTTGATATAGATCAAGACATTTCCGCTTCCCCGCATGGATATGCCTCCGTCTTCGTCCATTTGTATAGAGGGAAGGGTGTTCAGCAGCTCAGATGCTGTGGCTCCCTCTGCCAAAATGCTGTTCTCCACGTTATATGTTCTTTTATCTATATCGCTTTCAAACATGGAGGTAACCCCTGTCACGGTAACCTCATCCAGGGTTTGCTCCTCGGAGGTCAGCCTTAGGTTACCCAGGTTTTTTTCACCTCCCTCCAGGCGGATTTGCTCAAATTTCATGGAATACCCAATATAGCCTACCCTTAACAAAAACTCCCCATTTTTGGAGGCAAAAGAAAACCTACCATCAAAATCTGCGGTGGCTCCAGTTACTAAGGAAGAATCGGATGGGTCAAGGATGGCAACATTGGCAAATTCAAGGCCTTTCCCCGTTTCCACATCCCTTACCCTACCGGATATGGTAGTCTCTTGGGCAAGTGTCAACAGGGGTGTCGAAAAAAATAACAAAAACCAAAGTAATAATATATTATTTCCCTGAAACATGTTTTTAATGTGTTAAGTAAGTGTTAAGAGAGTATATTAAAGTTATTACCAAATTTTATTCCCAACAACCAAGAATCGTATGAAAGGCATACTACTACTTTATGGGTGATATTTTTTGGATTGTTGGTAAACCTACTGTGCAAAAGAAATTTGGAGTTCTTAGGCAATCGGATCTTTTAGGATTAGTCACCCTATATGGCATATTCCATCACCAGAAGTTTTGGAGAACCAAAATAGCACTCCACAAAGGACTCTATAGAAGCATTTTATACCTAAGTGAAAGAATATTTTATTTCCTGGTTGTATTTTTTTTAATTCAGAACATTATTTTAAATTAAAAAAATTTTACCTTTGCAGCTATTTGAGCATCAAGCCAATAACATGCCCTAAATCCTCGTACCCTCCATTTTTTTTCAGTCCATCAAAATGAAGGTACCTAAAGCATAATTCACCAAAACAGGAATAAAATACACCCTTTTAATATGACACAACTCTTTTATAGCTTATTTAGGCCTAAACAATCCACCTTGAAGGATGAAGCCTTGTCCGGACTCACCGTTGCCTTGGCTTTAGTTCCTGAGGCAGTTGCTTTTTCCTTGATTGCGGGTGTGAGCCCTTTAGTAGGATTATATACCGCTTTTATTATTGGGTTGATTACTTCCATTTTGGGAGGTAGGCCCGGAATGATTTCAGGAGCGACCGGTGCAATTGCAGTGGTAATAGTTGCTTTGGTGATCGATCATGGAGTGGAATACCTTTTTGCTGCGGTAATCTTGATGGGTTTGATTCAGATACTCGTGGGTGTCCTAAAGCTGGGTAAACTCATTCGGCTGGTCCCACACCCCGTCATGTTTGGGTTTGTAAATGGCCTAGCCATAATTATTTTCATGTCACAATTTGACCAGTTTAAGGTTAGCACCCCAGATGGTGGCCTCTCCTGGATGAGTGGCACTCCCCTTCTACTCATGTTGGGTTTGGTAGTCCTTACCATGGTCATCATTAAGTTTCTGCCTAAACTAACTACGGCTGTGCCCTCTGCGTTGGTGGCCATCCTTACGGTTTCTTTAATCGTGATTTTTGGAAATATTGACACCAGGACGGTGGGAGACCTGGCCTCCATTTCCGGAGGACTACCAGAGTTTCACCTTCCAATGGTGCCCATCAACTGGGAAACAATAATGATCATTTTGCCCTATTCGGCCATTATGGCTGGAGTAGGGTTGATAGAAAGCCTGCTTACCCTGACTCTAGTAGATGAGATTACCGAAACCAGGGGAAGTGGAAACAAGGAGTGTGTGGCCCAAGGCGTGGCCAACCTCACCACCGGCTTTTTTGGCGGCATGGGAGGCTGTGCCATGATAGGCCAAAGTTTGATCAACGTAAACGCAGGAGGAAGAAACCGGATTTCGGGTATAGTTGCGGCACTTGGGCTCCTGGCCTTTATCCTGTTCTTTTCTACTTATATAGAGATGGTTCCCATGGCTGCTTTGGTAGGGCTGATGTTCATGGTTGCCATTGGCACCTTTGAATGGGCCTCCTTAAGGGTGTTTAGGAAGGTGCCCAAGTCAGATGTACTTGTAATGGTACTGGTCACCTTGATCACCGTCTTCCTGCACAATCTGGCACTGGCTGTATTGGTGGGGGTAATCGTAGCTGCACTGGTATTTGCCTGGGAAAATTCCAAAATGATTCGGGCCAGAAAAACCGTGGACAAGGAAGGCGTAAAACACTATGAAATCTACGGCCCCCTATTCTTCGCCTCTGCCACTACCTTCGGGGAGAAATTTGACCCACTCAATGATCCTGAGGAAATCGTCATTGATTTCAGAGAGAGCAGAATCGTGGACCACTCCGGAATGGAAGCGGTTCATAAGGTTACAGAACGGTACCATAAATTGGGCAAGACCGTATATGTACGGCACCTAAGCAATAGCAGCAAGGCCCTATTGGAGAAAGCCAACAAGATCATACACGTCAATTACACCGAGGATGATCCGGACTATATTTTGGCTGGCGATCGACAGGTGGAAGCCTAAAATACACACAACAATTGCTATCAATAGGGTCTCAGGACCCTATTTTTTTGTTAAATAATTTTTTATATTCAATAAAATGCATTTTATTGCATTTAAATTGTTTTTTGAATTAATTATTATTTAATCTGATGGGCATGGGAAGGTTATTGTTTGTGGTTGTATTGAGCTCTTTAATAAATGTGGGGTGGGCACAAAATCAAGCTTTTATTACTTGGGGAGAAGATCTCAAACTAGAAAGTCATCAATCCATGGGAGAAATTATTGGAGCGGATGGAGAAAATACTTTTATCAGTCAAATAGACCCCAAGAGAAACAACGGTTGGCCATTTATAGAGAAATATGATTCAGCCCTAAGGCTAAAGGACAGAAAGGAATTGTCCAAACCAAATACTTCGGATCCCTTTGTTTTCGAAAAACTCCTATTTATGGACCAGCGGATTTATTTGTTTGTTTCCCAATTGGAGCCAAAAGGAAAAGTGAGTTTATACGGAGTGGAAATAGACAAGCAAAGCCTGGGTGGCAAAGGGGATTTCAGAAAGGTGGCAGAAGTAAACTCAGAATCCAAAAGTTGGTTGCCCCTAGTAAAAAAGAGAAAAAAAGAAGAGTTGTCCTCGTTTGATTTTCATCTCTCAGAAGGTAAAAACTCCCTCCTGATCACAACTCCCAAGAACAACGCCTGGCAGCACCGTTCTTCCCTTAAGGCATGGTATTTCGATGCCAACTTGGAAAATGAGTGGGAAAAAGACATACCATTTCTTGCCGGAATGGAAGTACAAAAGCTGAGTGCATTAGCCTTGGATGAAACCGGGAACGCCTATTTTTTATTGCAGCACTCAACAACCTCCCTTTCTGGGGCTACCCACCTCACACTTTGCAGTGTGTCTCCCAAACATGAGGGGGTCAATTTTCTTCCCTTGCATATAGAAGACATTTATGTGGATCAGTTTAAAATGGTTTTCCCGAACCCATTTTCCTTATCCATAATGGGAATGTTTTCTCATAAAGAGGCAGAGGAAAACAAAGTAGGCATATCTATTTTACAAGTGTGTCTATTACAGAAGGAACTAAAAAGCATCACTTTGGATTACTTCCCCTCCACTTTTAAACTCAGTTCAAATACAATTGATGAGGCTGCTGCTCTTCCAGCCTCTTGCCTGAAAATACCCGAACAAGTAGCTCTTAATCAGGTTTTTGTAGAGGAGGATGGCAGTATGCTGGTTGTAGGAGAGAAATTCTCCTCTCCACAACAATTGGAGCCTGAGTTGATAAAAGCCATGGGCAAGAAAAGGGGCAACTATGTCCCCACTTTTTATTATGGAGATATTCTGGTAGCCTCTTATACTCCTAACGGAAAACAGAAATGGACCAGGGAGATCGCCAAAAAACAGGTATCCGAGGTAGATTTGGGACTCTATTCATCCTACTCCGCATCTATTCTTGATGGGGAACTATTTTTGATCTTTAACGACCACCGCAAAAATCATGAGGAGGAGGATGGTCATACCTTCAACGCCCTGATGAACAAAGAGGAACAGGCAGTAACCTTGGTACAACTGGATCAGGATGCCAATCAAAAGAGAAGCCTCCTTTATATGGACGCAAATCATTTTTTGATCAGGCCTTCACAGGTCAACCAAACCGGGGCATGTGAACTCTTGGTTTTTGGCCAACATGGTCGTAGGAAATACAAATGGGCCAAGTTGGATCTAAGCCTAGCCTCCATTTGGCAATAAGCACCATGTTTTTTAGCAACATATTTTAGTCATACTATTTGTCACATTTATTTACTAAATCTTTAAATTATGAAAAAGGCAACATTTTTCTTTTGTCTGCTTATGGCCCATTCCTTTTTGTTTGGGCAAAAACTTCCTGACAACACCCAAGTGAAGTGGGGACAAGAACAAAAGTTCAATAAAAAAATGACGCTGACTGAGTTAGCAGCAAGCGATGAAACAGGACACTATATCCTTAAAAGAAAATTATTGGAGGAAATGCGCGGTTCGGCAAAACTTCCATTTCTGGAGAAATACGACAATAACCTCAACTTCGTCAGGTCCGTGGACCTTTCCAGGGGTGGCCTACCCGGAACGCCAATGTTTGAGCAATTGTTGGTATGGGAAGGAGAGTTATGGCTCTTTTTTATGACGGACCCAGGTAAAGGTGAGAGGGAAGGACTTTACCGGGTAGCCATTGATCCCAAATCTCTTAAGCCAAAAGGAAAAAGCCAGTTTGTAATTGCCGCAGGCAAAAAAAATGGAAAACCCCTTCTTTACGCGATGGGTTATGGTTTAAAATCCAATAGGTCACAGTACCATATTACCACCTATGAGGATCAGGGAAAAATTCTGGTTGTACATGAGCACGCAGGCATCTCTAATAATCAAAAACTCATCGACGTATTGGTGATGGACTCCCAGTTCAACCCTATTTGGAAAAAGGAAGAAAAGTTATTGGCAAATTCCGACAACCTGAGTATGGTAAACACACTATTGGATGCCAATGGCAATGTGCATCTACTCAGTGAAGATAGAATAAAAAACACTAAATCGGTATTTAACCGTGAAAAATCACTGTTCACCCTCACCAGTGTCGTGAATAATGGCGACAAAACTCTTCATAAAAAAATGGAGTTAGGAAATCACCAAATCAACCAGGCGAAGATCCAATCGGACGAGTATAGCCATGTCTATTTTGGAGGTTTTTTTACGGAAGCAAAAGGGAACAAAAGCGCAGGCGGGACCTATTTCTTGAAACTTAATGGAAATGACCAACAAGTGATCGTTCAGAAAATGGATGAGTTTGATGCAGCCTTTCTCACCAGTGGGCTAAGTAATGCCAAAGCAAGAAAAACTTCCAAGAAACTTAGCAAGGGCAAAGGGGTGGAAGACTCATTTTTTCAACTGGATCAAATACTTCTCAAAGAAGACGGAGCTATTGCCTTTGTAGGTGAAGATCGCCTTGAAAATGTCGTAAGAAGTGGTATAGGAAGTGGCACAGCAGGTCCATCAGGTTCCCCTAAGCATCAATACAGGTACGGAAACATCATAGTAGCAGAATTTGACAGCAACGGTAATAGAAAATGGGCTAAAAAAGTGGTAAAGGACCAACAATCCGCCGATGACGCAGGCTTCTTTTTTTCGTATTCCGTCTCCATGATCAACAACAACCTGTATTTTATTTATAACGACCACATTAAAAACGTGGCTTATAAGGGCCAGGGAAAAGTAGAGCGCTTTAACCCGAAAAAGCCCAAGGAGCAAGTCATGGCCTTTGTGAAAGTGGATAGCCAAGGAAACATCAACCGAAGTGCGCTATCCATGTACAACAACCGCAACTTGATGACCATCACCCCGGTAAACTCCCAGGTCGGATATCACGAAATGGTGGTGTATGGTATGCACAAGAAGAAATACCGCCTGGCAAGGTTGGCATTTGACCCCAACTTAGTCGCAGGCCATTAAAGTGTATTTGGTGACAAAGTAGGGCTTCGGCAGATTTTGGTTTCGCCAAGAGGTAATAATTAAACCATATAGGGCATAAAAAAGGTGCTGATTCCTTAATATGTCTTAAATGGTTTAATTCTTTTTTACTATCCAGGTCCACTAAGTGACTAATCTTTAGGCGATAGGCATGAATTCGAACATGCCGGGATCCTCATATTTAGTTCTAAAAATTGGCATTTACTGAAAGGAAATGACATTTGGTGGCTCGCAGAGATTACTCAACGCTTGAATTGTTTTTCATTGGCAGGGATGCCCCGAGCTTTCGGAATGACCACTAAAAATAAATCCTAAAGGATTGAATTTAAGACCCAAATAAAACTTAAAAAGCGTTTGCTACGTTACTGGCATACAATATGTTTATTTATTTGAAACTTTCCCCGGCATGCGCTTTTACATAGAGTTTCTCTACAAACTACTTTTCTTGCTTTCCATACTACCCTTCCTAATCTCGGAGAAGTTTAATGAAAAGTATGCCATAAAAGTACATCCACAGGTGGTGGACACGCTGTACTCCTCCCCTGCTGCGGTAAAAGAGCTGGAAAACAAAGAAATCGACGAGGCCAGTGGACTAGCTCATTCCTGGCTTCATCCAGATATCTTATATACCCACAACGACAGTGGTGGAGAGCCCTTTATCTATATGATAGATACTTTGGGTGACTATAGGGGTAAAATCCTGTTGGAAGGCGTGGACAACCGGGACTGGGAAGACATTGCCGTGGGCCCTGGGCCGAATAAGAACACCTCCTATGTATATGTGGGTGAAATCGGCGACAACTATGCCCAACATGAGCAGATTTTTCTATATCGCTTTGAGGAGCCTAAAAAACTTACCCAGAACATTTCCATCACTCCGGAAATCATTACCCTGAATTACCCCGACGGTCCGAGGGATGCAGAAACACTGATGGTGGATCCGCAAAGCGGGGACCTGTTCATCCTTACCAAAAGGGACTCCAGCAATACCCTTTACCGGGCAAATGCAGCGCAAATCAACCCTGATACCGAGGTTACCCTCGAAAAAATCGGGAAATACCCAATCACCATGTCCACTGGAGGAGATATTTCAAAAGACGGTAGTGAAATCCTGGTAAAAAATTACTGGGTGGTTTACCACTGGAACAGAATGCCAGGGGAAACCATCCCCGCAGCCATGAGGAGGGACCCTGTTCTGTTGCCCTACAATCCAGAACCACAGGGAGAAGCCATCACATTTTCCAGTAATGGCCACAACTATTACACTCTTAGTGAAAAGAGAATGAGAATTCAACCCGTACTTTATAAGTATTCCAGGGTTCAATGACCCAATTATTTTCCAGTGTAATTAAACGGGCTGATAGCAAATAGTTCCTGCCTAAGCTCTTCCTTAACCTCCAGTTTTTGTAAAAACTCCCTAATACTGTCCTCAGTAATAGGTTGGTTAGTCCGGGTAAGGGATTTAAGTGCCTCGTAGGGTTTCGGATAGCCTTCTCTTCTGAGCACTGTTTGGATGGCTTCCGCCACAACGGCCCAGTTGTCCTGCAAGTCTTTGCGTAATGCAGCCTCGTTGAGTTCCAATTTACCTATGCCCTTAATTAAGGAGTCCAGAGCTATAAGGGTATGTGCCATTGGCACCCCTATTACCCTCAACACCGTGCTATCTGTCAGGTCCCTTTGCAACCTACTGATCGGCAGCTTGGCCGAAAGGTGCTCAAAAAGTGCATTGGCAATACCCAGGTTTCCCTCCGCATTCTCAAAGTCAATGGGGTTAACCTTATGGGGCATTGCAGAAGATCCGATTTCCCCATCCTTGATCTTTTGCTTAAAATAATTCATAGATACATACTGCCAGATATCCCTGGAGTAATCCAAAAGTATGGTATTGATGCGCTTAAGCGCATCAAACTGGGCGGCCATGCAATCATAATGCTCTATCTGTGTAGTAGGGAAACTCCTGCTCAATCCCAGGTCTTTGCTTACAAAAGCATCGGCAAAGCCATGCCAGTCTTGGTAGGGGTAAGCCACGTAATGCGCGTTCATATTGCCAGTGGCTCCTCCAAACTTTGCCCCAAAGGGTATTTGTTCCAGCAATTCCAGCTGCTTTCGCAGTCGGCTCGCGAAAACCCGGATCTCCTTCCCCAGCCGAGTGGGGGAAGCAGGTTGACCATGGGTTTTAGCCAGCATGGGTACCTGAGCCCATTTTTCGGCATCGGCACTCAGCAAATCAATTACTTTGTTCAGCCTTGGTGCAAGCACCTCCTGCCAGCATTCCTTCATCATCAGGGGAATTGAGGTATTGTTGATATCTTGGGAGGTAAGCCCAAAATGGATAAACTCCTGGTACTCGGTCAACCCAAACCCCTCAAAAGCCTCTTTTATATAGTATTCCACCGCCTTTACGTCATGGTTGGTGATCTTTTCTATGTCTTTGATCTTTTGGGCATCCGCCTCGCTAAAGTCCGTCACCAGCCTTTCCAAGGCCAAAAACTTACTGGCATCCAAACCCTTCAGTTGGGGGAGGGGTAGTTTACACAGTGCAATAAAATAGGCCACCTCCACCCTTACCCTATACTTTATAAGAGCGAATTCGGAATAGTACTGTCTTAGTTCTGAAGTTTTGTTGGCATACCTGCCATCAATGGATGATACAGCGGTGAGAGGGTTGAGTTCCATGGGTGTAGTTTTTTCCCTGTTTGTGACAATGAAGCTGCAAAATTAAGGGTATTCTCTAAAAATCGGGAATAAGGGATGAAAATAAAAAAAGCCCTCCAATTAGGAAGGCCTTTCTACGGTACAAAATTAAAAGTTGGGATAGTTCCTTATCAGTTGCAGGCTCAGGCTTTTGTTGTTTGCCGAGCCGGGTTCTTGGTAGCCTCTTACCACCAAGGTATAGATTCGCCCTGCCGAAAGGCTTACATTGGAGGCGGAAACCACAGCTTCCTCCTCGGCACTGGTTTTCAAGGTTAGGTGCAGGTTGCCAGGGGTCACGTTTTGATAGGAAGTGACTTCGCCAAACCCCAACTCCTCAAACAAGAAATCATCCTCCTCATGGAGTCCCAGATTCACCGTCGGCGTATCCGGGGATAAATGGACCAGACGCAGCAAGGCCTTCCCTTCTCCAGGTCGGTAAAGGCTGTCCTGCACCACCAATGGAGCCACCTCCTGTTCGCTATCCGTCAAAAACACCGAATAGGCAATATCTGGCTTGAGCATTAATGCTGTGTCCAACAAGGAGTTGGCTGCCTGTGCGGGTTTAAAAGAAAACTGACGGTTACCGGTGTAGAAGTTTCCATAATCCAAATAACTCCCAAATTCGAAAGTTTGGTGATTATAGATCCTGTTGTCCACAGTGATGGTCAGGTTTTCGGTTTGGGGTGAGCCATGGTAAAAAGACACATAGGCAATGGGAGTGACCTGTGCGTATTGGTCGTCATTGAAACAGGCGCTCAAGCCCAACAAGATTACCATGGCGAAGGCACCTAAATAACCTGAAAATTTCTGCTGATTTTGATTCATCATATTGCTGTAGTACTTCATTAGTTTGTGATTAGCTTTCAGCACCATTACGTCAACATTAGCCGAAACGCTACAATTAATTATTTAAAACTTGAAAATTCCCGCACTTTTCACCCCATAATTGGTTATAAAGCTACTAGCAATAAAATTGGGGTCTGATTTAGCTTTAATACGAATCCACCTTATTTTTGTGGCAAGGATCATAAACTGATTATTTAACTCTAGTCTGCATAATGTTTAACCTATTTAATAAAGACAAAGAAAAAAAAGAAAGTGCCAATCAACCGGTTACCCTTCGCATCCGTGAAGTGGTGAAAGAAACCAATGAGGCCATTACCATCTATTTTGATCAACCCGAACCCCATTTGGACTATAAGCCGGGGCAGTTCTTGACGGTAATAATACATCTGGAGGGAAAAGAACATAGAAGGTCGTATAGTTTATGCACTTCCCCTTACGTGGACCCTTTTCCGGGAATCACTGTAAAACGGCTAAAAGGAGGCTTGGTCTCCAACTACCTCAACGACTATATGCATCCTGGCAAAAAAGTTTCGGTGCTAAGGCCAATGGGTGGGTTTATCACGCCTTATCATTCAGCCCATAGACACCACTATGGAATGATTGCAGCCGGAAGTGGCATAACGCCTATCATGGGTTTGATCAAATCCATTTTGATCAACGAGCCGGAATCTAAAGTAAGCCTTTTGTATGGGAGCCGTTCGGAATCTCAGATTATTTTTTTTAATGCTTTGGACGAACTACTTCAAAAATACCCGGATCGGCTTCAGGTCATTCATCAACTCACCCAACCGGGCCCGGATTGGCAGGGAGCGCGGGGTCGAATAGTAGCTGAAAACCTGCAGTCGTTTATCAATGAATTGGAACAATCCGATGGGCTGATAACGAAGTATTTCCTATGTGGTCCTGAGGGCATGATGGAGCTGTCCAAATCGGCCTTGCAAAGTGCAGAGGTGCCTAAAGACCAAGTCATTTCGGAAAGTTTCTACATGGAAAAGAAAGAAACCCTAAGCAATGGTAATGAATCCGCTCTCGCCGTCACCCAGCCAGTCACCGTGATCCTAGAAGGCCAGTCCTACACCTTTGATGTCACCCCAGATAAAACCATTTTGGAGGCTGGGTTGGACGAGGAGATCGAGATGCCTTATTCCTGCCAGAGTGGTCTTTGCACTGCTTGTAGAGGAAGGCTTTTGTCCGGAGAGGTAAAGATGGATGAGGATGCAGGACTCAGCGAAAATGAGATCGCAGAGGGATATATCCTTTGCTGTAGCTCTAAGCCCAAAAGTGGAGAAATAAAAATAAACATCGAATAGCACAGGAATGGAAGAAAACAACGGGGAGGTATCTCAATTAAAAAAAGAATTCAGGGTTTTGGAAAGGAAGGTGTTGCTATTAATAGCCTTTCCCCTGCCCATTTTCTCCTTTGTGTATCTTTCCGTTAGCAATGGAAGTTCCATCATTTCTACGGTTTGGCCTCCATTTATTAATATCCTTATATTACTGCTGGTAATCGCACTATTGATAGGTCAATTGCTGCGTTTCAACAACCGCGTACAGTCCATTAAAAACGCCAATTTGGATCTGTTCAATAGGGTACAATTACTTGGTAAGGCTACTTTGGAGCGCTTTTGGATATTGTTTTGGGTGGGGATTTTGACGGCACTGGGCTTGATGATGTTTGAAAACCCTGGATTTACCATTGCTTATGCCATTACGCTTGTATTTGTTTCACTGGGGAAACCCACCCCAGACCGAATTATTTACCAACTAAAACTAAAAAAAGAAGAAAGGGACAAAGTACAACAGATCAACAGACGTGATGACTAAGTCCCTTTCTGAAAATTTATCGGTTGTGAATCCTTATCCTACCTGAATTGATACTTCCCTTAACGGTATGCGGTGATCCATTCTGAACAACAAGGTTCTTGGTCTTGGAATACTCTCCCACAGAAAGTGTCCCGGAACCTGCGTTTAATTCGAAGTTGAAATCCTCCAATACAGAAGCTGTGGATATATCTATACTTCCTGAGGATCCTTGTAGGGTGGTTTCAGGACCAAGCCCTCCCCTCACCACTTTGATACTTCCTGAAGTAACCTTAAGCTCTCCCAGTTCCATCACGTCATCCAACCTCATTTGTCCCGAGTTTACTTTGCCGTAAACCTTCCCCTCTACGTTCTTGGCCTTGATAGAACCACTGTTGGAGCTGAAGTTTACATTGCCAAAGACATCCATCACCTCCACATTTCCAGAGTTCACATTGCAAACGAGGTTGCCATGAATATTGGATGCCTCCACTTTTCCGGAATTCCCCTTAATGGAAACATCCCCAAAAATGCCCTGTACACGAGCATGGCCTGAATTAATGACCACTTTCGTTTCATCCCCATGTACATTTCTTAATTGGACCTGTCCGGAAGTGTTTTTCACCTGTATGGCAATCGTTTCCGGGCCTTCCAGCTGAATGAAACGCCTTTCATTGTTTGTAATTTGTTTATCAGACTTTTTATACCCCACTTTTAGGGTATTCCCAATTTTGATGACCACCAGGCTTTTATTAGGGTTTTCATTTTTCCCTAACATGGCCTTTAGGTCCACCGATGACGCAGCGGAATTACCTACGTAGCTAATGTCAATCCCTGAAATATCCACCTCTATTTTTGAGATGCCCGAGTAACTTTTATCAATCATCTCCTGGGCATGTGCCACCTGCAGAGCAAGCAAAAATGCAAACAGGGTTATCCAGAATTTGGAATATTTTTCCATAATTTTCGTGTTTTGAGGTTAAAACGTTATTCCAAAACTAAAGGCATTGAGCGAAGGATCCACTTCACTATGAAACAGAGGGTTTAGGTCATAGGTGGTAAACAGCGTGATACTCCTGAATCCTACCTCCCCCCTAAGTCCATATCGAAAGTTGTTTAGGTAACTTCCCGCAGGTTCGTGTTCCTTTCTCCTACCAGAGCCTTCAAGATGCCTATACACCAACTTACTCCTTCCCCCTAGTCTATATCCGGCATAAGGGCCTATTCCCACCCTAAGCCCATTTCTGCCACTATCGTTTAATTTTCCAAAATCAAGCTTCAACATGGTAAGTGTGGTCAGGTAAGAAGCCGAAACCTTACTTTTAAATCCATTGACATCCGTGCGGTTGATGAAATCCACCCCTCCCTCAGAGGGTAATGCCTGAATACTCCTGTTTTCAAATTTGAAATTGTACCAGTGTACCCCCAATCCAAAGTCCCAAAACAAGCCATTTGATATGCGTTGGGAAGCCATATAGTTGAGGTTGACGTTCCAACTTCCCCACCCCTTTACGGCATAGGGGGCACCAGGGCCGGGAATGTTGCCATTCTGGAAATAATTATTAATCCCAAGGTCAGCACTAAAATACGTACGGAATGCAGGGTCCTTGCGTTGCTTGGGGGCGGTTTCCACATTGACCGTGGTCCTGCTCCCAGACTCGTCCACCTTCAGCTTGTAGCGTCCGATACTTACCTCTGTTTCCGGGCCATCCTCATAAATCCTGAATATTTCCTTGTTCCCGTCTTTATATTTAACCTCTACCACGGTTTGATGCCCCTCCTTCTCAGGCTGCGGGACATCCAGTTCCTGAATGATTTGGTTGATATCCAGTTTCTTGAGCCGCTCAAAATCCTCTGGGTTGTCTACGATAAATACCATTTGGCCGGAATTCCCAAATTCCACAATAATACTATCTCCCAAATAGTGTTCCTCTGGCAGCTTGATTTCTGCACCAAATACCTGCTGAATCAAGGCCAGCATAAAAATCGCAATTACATACTTTTTCATCTGTTTATATTTGTTTTTCAATGGTCAGATGGAATGCCCTGGATAATCATCCCCCTGTGTGAGAATTCTTTCTCATGGGCATTTCATATGATTATAATTTGTTTTTCAATGGTTTGATAGCCTGCCCCTGCCTGCCCTGTCCCGCTATCGGGGGGGGGGGCAGGGCACTGTGTGACCTGCTCGTCATGCCCTGACTGCCGTCAGGACAGGCTCGACTTCATAAGGTTAGTTCTGTTGTTTTTCTCTTTTAGTTGTCTTAAAGGCGAAAAAGTCATTTTTCGCATCCTGAAGTTCGGAAAAGCCCTGATCCACCTTGCTAAAGAAATTTCCTATCTTTTCTACCTGGTTTTCTATGCCATCCACTAGGTCACCCTTGTCGGGGGCAAAGGCATATCCTCTGGAGACAATACGCACTTTGTATTCTACCTCACTCTCTTTTGGCAAGGGTTCGGGGGATATTAATTCCTCCACCAACAAATCCCCGAAGTCAACATCCACTAGCTCAATAGGGGGTAATGTTATCACTGGGGCTTCTACTCTTGAGGTTTTGGCTTCCTCCCCAATTGCTGCAAGGGGTGGCCTAGATTTATCCTTTTTGGGAGCGCTTCCTTTGGGTTCCGGACTTTCCGTTTTTAAAGTTTCCTGAACAGTATTTTCTTCCTTTTCTTCTGCTTCCAACTCCTCTGTTGGAGGTAAAACCAAGTTCTCATTTAAGTTGGGTATATCTTCATACTGGACTATATACTCCTCCACCCCGTTACTGTCAGAAAATTGATACCAGACAGCCCCTAGGCCAAAAATGATGGCCAGGCCTGCTGCCAGCTTACCAAAAAACCATCCTAACGGCTTTTTCCCTTCTTCCAGTCTGCCGGCCAGTTTTTCCCAGGCCTGAGGGTCAGGTGTTACCTCCATTTGCCCAAGCTTTTGGCGAAAGAGATCGTCAATGTTTTTCCCCTGCTTGTTATCCATGGTTATTCGTTTTGTCTATCGGTATTTTTGTTAACTTCTGTTTCAATAAGGCTCTTGCCCTACTGAGTTGTGATTTGGAGGTGCTTTCCGATATTCCCAAGAGGTCTTGAATCTCTTTATGGGAGTATCCTTCTATGGCATAGAGGTTAAACACTGTCCTATAACCCACCGGCAACTCCTCCACCATTTTAAGCAGGTCCTCTGCTTCCAGGTCATTGGGGTCTTCATACACCCCCAGACCCTCTTCCTGTCCATCGTAATTCACTTCCATGGAGAGATGTCTGTTTTTACGAAGGGTTAGCAGTGCCTGATTGACCATCACCTTTCTCATCCATCCTTCCAAGCTACCCTTGTTTTCAAATTGAGAAAGTTTATCGAAGATTTTCATAAATCCCTCAATCATCACGTCTTCCGCCAGGTCCCTGTCCTTGACATATCGGTAGCAAAGGGCCAAAAACTTTCCCGAATAAGCTTCATAGAGATGCTTTTGAGATTTTTTATCCCCCTTTAGACATCCCCTTACAATGGTTTCTTCTTCAGTAAAAGTTTTTCTGACAAACATTTCCAGGTGGTTTCAATAGTATAGATACATCCTATATAAAATAGGTTGCACATGGGTTGAAAAAAAAGTCGCTATTATCATGAAATTATCAAGCAAGACAAGAAAGCTAATCAAAAAATGTTGATTATCAAAAACTTACATTAATCTACACGAGTAAAGAAATCGCTTTTCAAAACTGGCCTGAACTTAAAAGCACCAAGGTGCATGCGGGCATTACAGAAATTCCCGCCGCTTTGGCCTTTTCAGCCAAGAAAGTGTTTTCCGTACCAGGGTTGAAAATAAGACGCTGGGGAGAAAGGGACAGGATGTAATCCACCCACTCTTCTTGGTTTTTTGGGCCTAAGTACAGCGTTACGGTATGTACATCTTCCACCTGCGGTTTTTTCCGGATGTCTAAAATCTTCTCGCCAAACACAACACCTTCCTTTATACCCACTGGAATGAAAGGCACTTTATTGTCGTGCAGCATTTTGGCAGCGGTGTAGGCATATCTAGTGGGGTTGGGGCTGGCTCCTATTATAACTGTTCTTTTTTTTCCATTCATCTTTTAGCGAGGTTAGGTCGTTTTTTATATATGGCCACCAATCGTTCGGCACAGCGTTCCCCATCCATTGCCGCAGAAACAATGCCACCCGCATAGCCAGCCCCTTCCCCGCAGGGAAAAAGCCGCTTGAGCCCGGGGTGCTCAAAACTTTCCCTGTCGCGAGGAATACGGACTGGAGAGGAGGTCCTGCTTTCCACCCCTATAAGCTGCGCCTCGTTGGTAAGGTATCCCTTCATTTTATTCCCAAACTGCAAAAAGGCCTCCTTAAGCCTCCACCCAATCTGTAGTGGCAAAACCTCCATCATATTTGCGGATTGCAACCCTGGCTGGTAACTTGTGTTCAAAAGGTCTTGACTGGTCTTTCCCTGTACGAAATCCATCAAACGCTGTGCAGGAGCCCTTTGTGTCATACCTCCCATAGCCCAGGCTTTTTGTTCCACCTCTTTTTGGAAATACATCCCTGCCAAGGGGCCATATTGTCTGTAATCCTGCAAATCCTCCACTTCCACGGCAGCCACTATTCCTGAGTTGGCAAACTTTCCGTCCCTGCGAGAGGGACTCATACCGTTTACAACAATCTCACCTGGCGCAGTGGCGGCAGGGACGATAAATCCTCCAGGACACATGCAAAAGGAAAACACCCCTCTTTGCTTTTCCTGGAATTGCGTTTGTTGGACAAGTGAGTAAGCCGCAGCAGGCAAGTAAGGACCCCGTCCCACCCCACATTTATACTGTATGCTGTCAATTAACCCTTGGGGATGTTCGATCCTCACTCCCAACGCAAATGGTTTTGCATGAATTTCCACACCTTTTTTTTGAAGGAGCTCAAATATATCCCTTGCAGAATGTCCTGTTGCCAAAATGACCCCCAAGCCTTTAAAGGAATCGCCTTCGTGGGTTTTAATTCCTGTCAGCTCTCCATTTTCGATAATAAAATCAACGACCTTGGTATTAAAATGGATTTCCCCTCCCGCTTCCAGAATGGATGCACGCAAGGCAGCTACGAGGATTGGAAGTTTGTTGGTGCCTATATGTGGGTGGGCTTCCACAAGGATCTGCTCTGATGCGCCATGTGCAACCAGAATTTCCATTATCCGGCGGACATCCCCCCTTTTTTTGCTTCTGGTATAAAGCTTGCCGTCGGAGTATGTGCCGGCACCACCTTCCCCAAAACAATAATTGGACTCCGTATCCACCACATGGTACTTGTTGATGGCAGCTAAATCCCTCCTTCTACTCCTCACGTCCTTTCCCCTTTCGAAAAGGATGGGCTTATGTCCAAGTTCAATGGCACGCAGGGCAGCAAAAAGACCAGCAGGCCCAGCCCCTACGATCAGGATAGGATCAGCATTGCAAACATTTGAATAGTCTTTATCTACATTCAACAAGGGGGAGGGGGCTTCGTCTATAAATACCGTCGCGGAAATATTGATTTTCACTTTTTTGCCTCTTGCATCTATAGAACGTCTGTCTTGACGAACATGAGCACCCTCATATGCAGGATCTATTCCCAATTGCCTCAGCGATTGGGAATGGATGAACATGCTGTCATGTGCCTGTTCGGGACTAAGGGTAAGCTGAATTTCTTTTTTCATACGGGAAAGGGAGTTATCCTTTAAACCATGGGTCAAACCATCTCGCAAAGATGATAAAAATCGGGCAAACCTCTGAAAAAAAAATTCTCCACTCACTCCCTTTTGTCCATAAATCACATTCCACTTTCTTGTGGCATTGGCCAACTATTTATTATATAATTTGAATATAAACTGTTAGAAACTTTATACACATAAAAAACAATTGGTTAACCTATCCGGCTAACTTTTTTTGGTGAATCCCGGATGAACCGGATTCGGCGACAGATTTTTTCAAATTACCGCTGTTGCATTCGGCACTCCTACTAATTAGGAACACCAAACTTCCCATTGCCAAAAACATGACGATTATGGCCCACCCGTTGATCAGGCTAAACATCACCCTTCCTTCCAAATTTCCAGATAAGCTGGCCCAAATCCTTCCTAAAAGGCTCACTTGAAATACACCCCAGCCTACCCATAGTAAGGGGTGAAAGGGCTGCTGGCGGATCTTCAACACAGCAGGCAAAATAATGGGAGCATGGGCCCAAATCATGGAAAAGGTAAAACCCAAGAAAAAGGTATGCAGGTAGAGGTCATAATGTAAGGCATGTTCCGGAATTAAAAACAGGATTAGCCCATGAATCAATAACCATACATACCCGGTAATAAGTCCAATTCCAATATATCTGAACAACCCGGCCTTCTTGGCTGCATATCTGGCCATGTCAAAAACCAACAACCACCCGGCGATTCCGCATACACTAATACCCATAACCCAAATCCCCCAAGTATGGAAGGGAACCCACATCCCTAAAAAAAAGACACCAAGTAAACTAGGCAGAAGCAGCCGGCTCCATGGAGGAAGCGGGAGAAATTTGCTCAGTTCCAAGCGTTCTCCCACAATGGTGAACAGAATAAAGCCTATCCACCAGGGCACACCCACTAACATAAAACCAGTGTTAGCAACCATAAAATTACCCAACACCCAACATAGGGCTCCAAAAAGCAACAGGTATTGGTCCAATACAGGATGCCTAAGACTCTGCACATACATAATGCCCACCAAACCAATGCTTGCCGCCCCTACCAAATAAATGGACAGTTCAGGCCATCCAAGCAAGATAGCAGGGATGGACAATCCGCTACATAGGGGAACGCAAAACCAAAACTTCCCTTTGATGACCAATGCACGCTCCAAAGAAATCAAGGTGCCCAAAAAGCCACCTACCATCAATAATCCATGTTGAGCCGCGGCATGCGGCACCAAAAATGCTGCATATCCCATCCTAAGCCACCCCCCGGCGATGCCAATGAGCAGACCTATAATCACCAGTGGGAATATATAGGCTGGTTTGAATTCCACTATTATCCTTCTAGTCATATACCAATTCCCCTTTTTTGCCCGACTGCAGTACTTTTGGAAAAAGTATATTGTTTTCCAGGTGCAAATGCTTTCGGAGGTTGTGGTCAAAATCCCTCAGCAGCCCCATGGCAATTTTATAGTTCTCATCCGCTTCCTTTGGGGACTGAAAATCCTTGGTTATACTCTTAATTTGTTGAAAACGCTCCCCCTCTCTTTCATGGTCCCGTATCATCCCCAAAATGGAGTTTCTAACCCCGTCAAAATGTGGGGCATCAAATTTCCGCAAACCCTTCTCATCCGGAGCCATCTTTCGGATATAAGGAAACAAAATCAACTCCTCCCTAGCCATGTGCTTTTCCAATTCCGCAGCTCCCTTCTCAAAAAGTCCCAATACTTGATAAAGCAATGTATAATCCTCTCCAGAAGAAAACAATAGTTTATTCAATACCTGTTTAATCACCGGAACCCTACTTCGGATATACCTGTGGTATTTCTGTACGATATAATCTACCAATAGCTCCACAGGCCAATACGTAAAATCAAAATCCCGCTCCGTTGGGGAATGGAGAAGGGCAAGCAACTTATTAAGAACCTGCTCAAGGTTCAGTTTTTTTCTTTTGCAAACTTGATCTAAGGTTTCCTGTCCCTGCCAGCTATAGGCTATACCCATCGCGGTAAATAGGGTGGATGTCCGGTAATCTTTGGATACGATTTCACTAATTGTTTTTGAAGCAAGATTTTTCATAACCGAAGCTATTAAAGGATATTTTTATCTTTTATTAGGGTTTACCCCTATCCCTATTGGGAATGTCAAAAGCAAAATTAATGGTTTTTTATTAAAGGACAAATTTATCCTTTATTATTTTATACTGGTATTTAGCATGAGCTGCTAATTCGATATAGATTTCTAGAAAAACTCATTTTCTTTTTGCCGCTGAAGCAATCCAACTTAATAAATCTGAGATTAGAACAAGAAAAAAGCCGATCCTTTCAGACCGGCTTTGTAAGTGGTGTGCAGCGAATGCACTATTTACTGATAGATCAGATCAAACCTGTCAAGGTTCATTACCTTGGCCCAGGCAGCAGAAAAGTCTCTTACGAATTTTTCCATGTTATCTAACTGACCATATACTTCCGCCAAGGCCCTAAGTTCGGAATTGGACCCAAAAATCAAGTCTGCACGTGTTGCCGTATATTTCACTTCTCCTGTTTTCCTGTCCTTTCCTTCAAACCTTTCATTGGTATCATCCATAGGCTTCCACTCTGTGCTCATGTCTAATAGATGAACGAAAAAGCTATTGGTCAATTGGACTTTTTCCTCTCCAAATCTTCCATGCCCTGAACCATCATAATTGGCGTTCATGGCACGCATTCCTCCCACAAGTACCGTCATTTCGGGTGCCGAAAGCGTCAGCAATTGCGCCTTGTCCACCAGTAACTCCTCAGTGGAAAGCGTATACCTGTTCTTTAGGTAATTCCGGAAACCGTCTGCCATGGGCTCCAAAAGGGCAAAGGATTCCACGTCGGTCTGCTCCTGTGTAGCATCCATACGACCTGGAATAAAGGTTACATCCAAGTCAAAACCGGCATTGGATGCGGCCTTTTCCACACCAGCATTACCAGCCAAGACAATGAGATCAGCTAATGACACCTTCTTGTCAGCGGTATTAGCATTGAAATCGGCTTGTATTTTTTCCAATACAGACAGTACCTTGTTCAATTGTTTGGGGTTATTCACCTCCCAATTCCTTTGGGGAGCCAGCCGTATCCTAGCCCCATTTGCTCCTCCCCTTCTGTCGGAGCCTCTATACGTAGATGCAGAAGCCCATGCAGTGGTCACCAACTCGGAAATGGAAAGTCCAGAGCTTAAAATACTGCTCTTCAAGGCCGCTATATCCTGGGAATTGATCAATTCATGGTTTACGGCAGGGATAGGGTCTTGCCAAATCAGGTCTTCTTTTGGCGCCTCTGGACCCAAATAGGTGCTTATAGGCCCCATGTCCCTATGGGTTAATTTGAACCAGGCTTTAGCAAAGGCTTTGTCGAATTCTTCCGGATTTTCGTAAAACCTTCTGGAGATTTTTTCATATACAGGATCAACCCTCAGGGAAAGATCCGTAGTCAACATGGTAGGCTTATGTTTTTTATCCTTATCGAAGGCATCAGGAAACATTACCTTGGGATCCTTGGCCACCCACTGATAGGCTCCTGCAGGACTTTTGGTAAGCTCCCATTCGTTCTCAAACAAACTCTTAAAAAAACCCTGCCCCCATTTTGTAGGAGTGGAAGTCCAGATCACCTCCAGCCCTGAAGTAATCGCGTCTGGTCCTTTACCGGACTTATAAGAACTCTTCCAACCAAAGCCCTGCTCCTCGATGGGGGCTGCCTCTGGTTCAGGCCCAAGGTGATCGGCAGTGCCTGCACCGTGGGTTTTTCCCAGCGTATGCCCTCCGGCGATCAAGGCCACCGTTTCTTCGTCATTCATTCCCATCCTCCCAAAGGTTTCGCGAATATCATGGGCAGCGAGCTCTGGATCCGGATTGCCTTCTGGGCCTTCAGGGTTCACATAAATCAACCCCATTTGTACAGCTGCCAAGGGATTTTCAAGTTCCCTGTCCTCCGAATAGCGCTTGGAATCATCTAGCCATTCTTTTTCAGCGCCCCAATACACGTCAAGTTCAGGTTCGTATACATCCTCTCTGCCACCAGCAAAACCGTATGTTTCAAAGCCCATGGACTCCAAAGCCACATTGCCAGTCAATATCATCAGATCCGCCCAGGAAATCTTGTTCCCATATTTTTGCTTTATCGGCCAAAGCAATCTCCTCGCTTTATCCAGGTTACCATTATCAGGCCAACTGTTTAGGGGAGCAAACCTCTGCTGTCCTGTCCTTGAGCCTCCTCTTCCATCACCGGAGCGATAGGTACCAGCACTGTGCCATGCCATTCGGATAAACAAGCCGCCATAGTGGCCAAAGTCAGCAGGCCACCATTCCTGGGAATCTGTCATTAAATCCCTCAAATCCTGTTTTAATCCCTCATAGTCCAGACTTTTGAATTCCTCAATGTAATTGAACTCCGAACCCATGGGGTTGGAAAGAGCAGAATTATGACGAAGTATATTCAGGTTAAGTTGGTTAGGCCACCACTCCTTGTTTGCGGTTGCCTTCATGGCAGAACTTCCTTTTTTAGTGGCACCTGACCAACCGTCTACTTGTTTCTCTTCCTTATTAATTTCTTGTGCCGATGCTATTGTAATTGCAGCACTTAGTAGATAAAATAACAGATATATTTTCTTCATGTGATTTTAATTTGTTTAACAATGTCCATATCTTGTCCCAACCTGCCCCTACTCCCATATTTATCAATAGCTAACCTAGTGTCCCAATGAATGCCAGTTTAATAATGCTCTATGACACATGAAATTTGGTTTATACTAAAATAGTGATTGATAAAGAACGAATGTAGTGGATTGCGACGGTCCAAGGAAATTGATTTTCTCGATTACATTATAGATAAAATCAATCACCTTTAAATTTTATTAGAAAAAAACTCTTTTTTATAGGGATAACTGTCTGTTAATTTGATCATTAGAATGAGGAATAAAAAAAGAGAAATCCCATATCTTAGGGAAGAATAAATTTTTCAGTTTCACCAAATCAGGCAGTACCTTTTTAGTACCCCCAAAAAAGGAAAATACATCATGGAACCCATGGCATTGGTTAAAAATTAAAGAAGCTTATAATATTCAATTGATTTCTCGAAAAGTTGGCGGTGGACTGATTCAACACCCCAAGTTCTGTTCGCACCTTGGGATTAAATCGGTAGCCAAGACCTGCGTATACCCTATTTCTGTCAAATTTTTCTGATTTTGTATTCATAAAGATCTCGTTATATGCAGATAGATAAATTGTATTATCTGTCATTTTAAGTTGGTTAAGCGCTACATTCATGCTCAAAAAGTACCTGAATCTTAACTTGAAATCATTCTCAAAAAACCGCTGTTCAAACCTATATCGATGTTGGATGGCAAATCTGTCAAAAAGTTGTCGCGTAATAAACTGTTGATAAATTCGGTTTTCCTCAAAGGTAGATTTAGCCTTGGGATCTTTAGGCAATTCCTCATTGTAAATATAAGCATACCCAAGGTGAATATTGTTATTGTTCTCGCTAAGATTATAACCAAACCCGGTTCTTAAGAGTAACTGATCCACATCCCCTATCATGTTAAAATTGCGGTACTGCACTTCATGGTGCCAATTCCAGTTTTTGTTTACTTTTTTATCCCCGAAATAAATGAGCCAATTTCCCAGATCACTGGATTGTGCCCAAAGCGAAATTGGCATAACAAGTAGAACCAGAAGGATGATTTTTTCCATGTTTTTAAAATTGTCTTTTCAGTGGTAATAACTTTCCCTGCACCGCAGGTTGGGGTGCCTGCCCCGTCCGGATAGCTATCGGGGTCGGGGAACTCGTCTAGGGAGAATCTCGCATTGCCCCGATAACCCGGTATTCTTTCGAAGGTGCGCCCCCCCTGTGAATATCCCGCCATGCTCGATTTCATTTTAGCAAAGTGATTTGCGATTTAATTTTCAACGCCTTTATTTAACCCTACATAATTTATAAACTATCCAGTTCATATTGCTCGGATATTACATCCAAGGTATAAAGGTCATTTAGAGGGTGATTTTACAGGCACTGATTTAGGCCCACCTAATCCCCATTTACTACTAAACTACTAAGGAAAAATGCCGCTCAAAGTAATTCATTGGGTAAATACCATTGCTCAGACAGTTGCCATTCGTTCATCTGTTTTTATTTAATTTCAATGGTCAGATAGCCTGTCCCTGCCTGCCCCGAACTTGTTTCGGGGAACTCGTTTCCGGGGAATCTCACATCTCCCTAAAAGGATAGCTATCGGGGGGCATCCCAGTGGGTGTCGTCTTCGTAATGCCTGCCGGTAGGCAGACCCGATTTCAATAAATATCTACCATACGCCTCATTTATAAAAACGTAAATGCTACCTGAAGGTTGATAAATACCATAAGTCTTAGGGACTGTTAAAAATGCTTCCAGCCTTGTGCTTTTAATCCTGCTGTTGTTCCACTTTTGGTGACGAGCAGTTTCCCTTCCTTAGGGTCTGTAATATAGCCGATAAAGTGTATGTCTGCATGTTTCTCCAACTTCTGGAAGTCATCTTGAGAAATGGTTAGCAGCAATTCATAGTCTTCCCCCCCATTGAGCACACAGGTAATCGGATCCAGGTTGAATTCCAGGGCAGTATCGTAGGTTTCCTTATGAATTGGAAGCTTATCCTCGTAAATAGCCACTCCCTTGTCGGAGGATTTACAGATATGAAAAAGCTCTGAGGCCAGTCCATCTGAAATATCCATCATGCTGGTGGGTCTCACTTGCAGTTCCCTTAACTCGTGGATGATATCCATCCTTGCATCGGGTCTCAGTTGCCTGCCGACCACATATTCGTACTTCCCCAATTCAGGTTGCATATTTGGATTGGATAGAAAAACTTGCTTGTCCCTTTCCAGGACCTGCAGTCCAACCAATGCCCCCCCCAAATCCCCGGTGACACAAACTATGTCATTCTTCTGAGCACCTGACCTGTAACTAATCAAATCCTTACTTACTTCGCCAATGGCTGTGATACTTATTACCAATCCTGATCTGGAGGTGGTAGTGTCCCCTCCCACAACGTCGAAATTGTAATGTTGAGCCGCAGCCTGTATACCTTGATAGAGCTCCTCCACTGCCTCTACCGAAAAGCGGTTGGATAAGCCCAGGCTTACGGTAACTTGCTTAGGTATAGCATTCATGGCCGCTATATCACTGATGTTTACTGCTATTGCCTTAAATCCCAAATGCTTAAGGGGACAATAGGACAAGTCAAAATGAACTCCTTCCAATAGCATGTCCGTGGTCACCACCATGAGTTTATCCCCAGCATTAATCACGGCAGCATCGTCACCTATACCCAAAACGGTACTTTCTTGTATTGGTGACAAGCCTTCGCTTAATTTCTCAATTAGTCCAAATTCCCCGATTTCGCCGATTTCAGTCCTTTTCATAAATTTTCAATTGTCTTTTTAGAGGTCACACCTGACTCCCGGCAGGTAGCTTGCCCCTTCCTGCCCCGAACTTGACTCGGGGAACTCGTTTCGGGAGCCTGCCCCTGCCTGCCACGTCCTGGTAGCTATCTGGAATGGGGAACTCGTTTTCATTGTTGTTTCAATTCCTGACAAAGCTCAATTAATACCCCATTGGTGGTTTTGGGGTGCAAAAATACAACCAATTTATTGTCGGCACCAATCTTTGGGGGATTTGTCAGCACCTCAAAACCCGATTTCTCCATTTCAACTGCGGCAAGTGCCACATCTTCCACTTTAAAGGCCAAATGGTGTATACCTGGTTTGTGTTTGGAAAGGAACTTTGCAATGGGGCTGTCCTCTGTCAAAGCTTGAAGCAGCTCCAGCTTGGTGTCCCCTGTTTGGAAGAAAGATACTTTCACGTTTTCCCCAGTTACCGTTTCTTCTTTGTACGGAGGTGCCCCAAGCAGCCTTTCAAAAAGCAAATTGGATTCAGGAAGGTTATCGACTGCTATTCCTACATGGTCTAATTTCATTTCAGATTGCTGTTGGTTCTGCGCATAAAGATAAGGTTTCAGGATTTGAAAAAACATCCAATAAAGGGATTGCGAAATAACTTTTCTGTATGTTGAATTTTTTATACCTTGAAAATGTTAGCAAATTGCAAGAGTAAATAAATTAAAAGTAAGGAGAGTAGCGATATGATCATTGTTTCTGAAAAAGCAAAAGAGAGGATTTTAGAACTTAAAAAAACAGAAAACAGGATGCCTGAAGAGAACATCCGTGTTTCCGTTAAAGGTGGTGGTTGCTCCGGGCTGATGTATGATTTGGGTTTTGACACCAAACTTACCGACACGGACCAAGTTTTTGAAGACAATGGTGTGAAAATCATTGTGGATAGAAAAAGCCTTTTATATTTAGCAGGTACAACTTTGGAGTTTACCGATGGTCTAAACGGAAAAGGGTTTCAATTCGTGAACCCAAATGCCAGCAGAACCTGCGGATGTGGAGAAAGTTTTTCTGTTTGACAAAACACCTCTTTTAAGAGTTAAGAAATTACTTATTTTTTCTTAAATAATTATATTTTTTGTTTAAAAAATCACTATTTTTATTTTCTATAAATATAGGTCATGCACAAAGTATATAGGCTTCAATTTTTATATTGTCCCTCATGAAATATATAATTTTGCCTCTTTTCCGGTTTAAATCATTAGCTTCATTGAAGAATTTTTTACGGAAATACCTAAATCCAGATTAAAGAATCACCTAAAATTAATATTCAAGTAGAATTTTCAGAAATTTCAGGGAGCCTATAAAGGAAGTTTCAAGAATGTGTTATAAATTCATGCCGAATACTATCACAGTTTTCCCGAAATCGCCTAGGATTCTTCATAAATACTGAAAAAAGCCATTAAAGTGTTTATATAAAAATCTTGTTAAAAAACCATTTATCCATATTATTTTAGAATCTTATGAAAAAAAGCTTACTAAGTATTGCCATTTTACTATTAATCCTGACGATGGAGTCAATGGCACAATCCAGAGAGGTGTCTGGAACAGTGATTTCTGCTGAGGATGATTTCCCATTGCCTGGGGTTAACGTCCGAATTAAAGGTACTACCCGGGGTACGATTACGGACATCGACGGGTCTTACACAGTCTCGGCGGATGCATCTGAAACATTGGTATATTCTTATATTGGGTTTTTGTCCCAAGAGGTTGAAGTTGGTGATCAAGAAAATATTGACGTTATCTTACAAACCGACGCCAAGACCCTTGGAGAAGTAGTTGTTGTGGGGTTTGGAAGCGTTACAAGGGGTGACCTAACCGGAAATGTTGCCTCCCTAAAGGGAGCAGAAATCCAGAACATTCCTGTCCCTACCTTCCAAGAAGCCATTCAAGGCAGAATGGCAGGCGTTTTTGTGGAATCCTCCAGTGGTAAAGTGGGTGAAGGAGTAAAAATCCGAGTAAGAGGAACCACCTCCATTTCCGGTGGCAATGAGCCCCTTTATGTGATTGATGGTATTCCGATGAATGCAGGAACAGGGATTGGACAGAGTAACCCTATGGCAGACATCAACTTTAATGACATTGAATCCTTCGAAGTGCTTAAAGATGCTTCTGCCGCGGCCATTTATGGTGCTCGGGCCTCCAATGGTGTAGTCTTAATCACTACCAAGACAGGAGCTGCGGGAAGAACTAAGTTCAATGTAGGCATACAAAGAGGGGTCAGTAGCCCCACTAGGAGAAATGAATTCCTAAATTCAGCCCAATATGTGGAACTGATGAGGGAAGCGGGTTACAATAACGATCTGAGAACAGGGATTGACCCCATCAACAACCCTGGAGACTACCCGGATTCCGATTTGGAATTTGTGGAAAGCAGGCTTGACCGCCATAGTGGGCACACCGATTGGAGAGATGGCAGCGTGGACACCGATTGGCAGGAGCAGGCATTCAATCCTGGTGCCGGGGTGACAAACGTCAATTTCTCGGCAAGTGGAGGGGATGAGAGGACTCGCTTTTATTTTTCCTCAGCCTATGACAAGCAGGACGGAATTATGATTCGTAACAACTTCGAAAGGATTTCCGGTCGCCTAAATTTGGACCATAAGGTTTCTGACAGGTTTAACATTGGAGCAAACTTCAGTTTGGCAAGAACGGAAACTACCCGACTTCCTGAGGATAACCAGTTCAATAATCCCATCCAGTTAGTGGCATTGGCACCTATCACCCCAATTCGGGACCAAGATGGGATGCTTTATGACCGGCCTGTAGCCACCTATTACAATAACCTTATAGACTCTGAAAATGCAGAGTGGTTAACTACAAGCTTTAGAAACATCAGTACCATTTATGGGGAATACCAATTCACGGATGACTTAAGATTCAGATCGGACTTTGCAGTGGATATCCTTAATCAGAATGATGAAAGGTTTTTTGGTTCTAGAACTATCACTGGTCAAGGCACTAATGGATTTGGAAGTTCAAGGTGGTTGAGGTTGTTTAACTACAACACCAACAACTATTTCACCTATACTAAAAATTTCCAGGAAAAGCACCAGGTAGAAGCAGTGGCAGGAATGTCTTTCCAGCGCTATGATGAAAACTTCACACAGGTGGATGGTCAGGAGTTTCCTTTGGATGCCCTGAGGACCTTGGCCTCTGCTGCCGAAATCACTGATGGTGAATCCACCCTTACTTATAATACATTCCTTTCTTATTTTACAAGGATAAACTATAAGTACGACGATAAGTACCTTTTTACATTCAGTGCCAGGTATGACGGATCCTCCCGATTTGGGGACAACAACAAATACGGGTTTTTTCCTGCTGCATCAGTGGGGTGGATAGCTTCGGAAGAAGATTTCCTAAAGGGAAAGGAAGGCTTAAGTTTACTGAAACTCCGGGCTTCTTATGGTTTAACCGGAAATGCGGAAATTGGCAACTTTGATCATTTTGGGTTATACGGACCTGTTTCTTACGGTTTGCTTCCAGGACTAAACCCTACACAGATCCCTAATCCCAACCTGACTTGGGAAACTACTGCGCAACTGGACATTGGAGTGGAGTTTGGGTTGTTTAGCGATAGAATCACAGGTGAGATTGACTACTACCATAAGGATACCCGAGACTTACTTTTGCTGGTTCCAGTTCCAGGTACTACTGGGTTCCGCTCTCAAAGGCAAAACATAGGTAGAATGGAAAACTATGGGGTGGAAGTAGTGTTGAATTCTGCCAATTATGCCAGTCAAAACTTCACATGGAACTCCAATTTTAACTTTGCCAGAAACATTAACCGTGTGAGGGAGCTTTCTGAAGATCAAACTTCAATTCCTCCCACCTCTTCTCGCTTTTTGAATGGCATATTTATCGGTGAATCCATTGGTGTATTCTACGGGCCAAAATATGCAGGAGTGGATCCTTCTAACGGGGATGCGTTGTATTATAGCAATGAAGAGCTCACCGAAACCACCAACGATTACAATGAGGCAGAAAGAATGGTAGTCGGTGACCCCAACCCTGCATTTATAGCGGGCATCAACAATACATTGACGTATAAAAACTTTGACATGTCTTTCTTGTTCCAGGGAGTATTTGGAAATGATATTTACGAAGGTGGTGGAGGATTTTATGCTGCTAATGGGGATTGGTTTGACAACTCTACACTCAGGCAATTTGACAGATGGCAAAACCCTGGGGATATTACGGATATCCCTCAGGCGCGACTTGGTGCCTGTAATGGTTGCAACGCCTCCAGCAGGTACATTTCTGATGGCAGCTATGTGAGATTAAAGACCCTCACCTTCGGCTATAATATTCCCTCCAATGTGGTGGAAAGGATGAGACTAAACACAGTGAGGATTTATTTCCTAGCACAAAACCTCCTTACCTTCACCAATTATTTGGGATGGGATCCAGAGGTTAATGCGGATTACCTGGGTAGCACCACGCAAAACCAAAATGTGTTTCAGGGCAATGACTTTTATTCTGCCCCGCAGGCTCGGACATTTTCTCTAGGAATTAATGTAGGATTTTAATCATTAAGAATCATGAAAAAAATTTATATATATTTGACAAGTTTCTCTCTCATCCTCTTATCCTTAACGGGGTGTGAAGATCAACTTTTCTTAACGCCACCACAGAGCGTGGACCAAGAAATTGCACTGAACAGCGACGCTAACGTAAAGCGAGTTCTGGTAGGTGCTTATGCCGATTTGAGGGATATTAGTGTTTGGGGCGGAAGGATGTTATTATACTCCGAAATGCTGGGTGCCAATAATGAGATCCGATGGGAAGGCACCTTTAACCAACCCCGTGAATTGTTTAACAAATCCGTTTTCACCAATAATACTTTCATTACTGAAAGTTGGCTAGTGGGATATAGTGCCATCAATATTTGTAACAATATCCTTGAGGCCATCAACGTGGTGGATGAGGCAGATAGAGACCGGGTAAGAGGAGAAGCATTGTTTATTCGAGGTGCTATTTATTTTGAACTTGCCAGATTTTATGGTTTGCCCTATTCGGCAGGGAACACATCCTCCAATTTAGCTGTGCCTATTGTTCTGACTCCTACCCGCGAAGTTTCTCCAGAAGACCAAGTGGCCAGAAACACGGTAGAAGAGGTTTATCAGCAAGTGATTTCAGATCTTAGCACGGCCGAAGAGTTGCTCCCTTCGATCAACGGCTTTTTTGCAAGGAACTATGTAGCTGCCGCAATACTTTCCAGGGTGTACCTGCAGATGGAAAACTTTGGGGAGGCAAGGGATGCTGCTGACAGGGCCATAGCCCTTTCCACTGCACAGGAAAAGAGGCTTGTGAGCAACTACATGAGTGCGTTTAACACCGAAACAGATTCTCCGGAGGACCTTTTTACCATTCAGGTAAATACCCAGGATCCCGGAAACAATATGCACCTCTTTTATTCTACCCCTGACTTTGGTGGCAGGGATGGGGATGTAACCATACTGAACAGCCACGTTAACCTCTATGAATCAGGGGACGAGCGGCTAGAACAGTTTCAGATAAGGGCCGGAGACCGCCGCACGGACAAGTGGAGAGATCAGTTTAGGAACGTGAAAGTGGTTCGTCTTGCAGAAATGTATCTCACCCGCGCCGAAGCTAATTTCAGAGAAGGTACTGCACTAGGAGCCACCCCCTTGGAGGACATCAACAGGATTAGGGAAAGGGTAAGTCTTACTGAAAAAACATCTATTACCTTGGAAGAAATCCTAATGGAAAGAAAACTGGAGTTGGCACATGAAGGACATAATATTCATGATGTAAAGCGTACCAGAGGGTCAATAATTGATAATACTGACAATTCCCTAATATATTCTTATGATGACGCCAGGTTGGTGTTGCCTATACCCCAAAGAGAAACAGATGCCAACCCCAATTTGACACAAAATCCAGGATACGGAGGATAAGTAGTTTCTTCGAATCCCTAATAAAAAAGACCACACCCTTTCATGGTGTGGTCTTTTTTATTTTTCTTTACTATATAATCACCGGTATATCCATTCCAACAAAACTAACCACTCGCGATCCATGCAGGAAGAAGTAAAAAAGACCGCCCTATACCAGACACATGTTTCACTAGGTGCTAAACTGATCCCTTTTGCAGGGTATGAAATGCCCGTAAGATACAGCTCAGACATAGAGGAACATAAATGCGTAAGGGAGAAGGTGGGCATATTTGATGTCTCCCATATGGGAGAATTTCTCATCAATGGGCCCAAGGCTGAAAGCCTGATCCAAAAAGTAAGCTCCAATGATGCTTCAAAACTAACTATAGGTCAGGCCCAATACTCTTGCTTACCCAATGAAAAAGGCGGTATAGTAGATGATTTATTAGTCTATAAAATGGCCGATCAGGCCTTTATGTTGGTGGTAAATGCTTCCAACATAGAAAAAGACTGGAATTGGATCAGTAAGCATAACGAAATGGGTGCTGAAATGAAAGACTTATCCGACCAAACCTCACTTTTTGCAATCCAGGGACCAAAAGCCGAGGACACACTGCAGGCCTTAACCGAAACGGACCTCTCCGAAATCCCCTTTTACCATTTCAAATTGGGAGAACTGGCAGGCGTGCAAAATGTGATTATTAGTGCTACTGGGTACACAGGTGCTGGGGGGTTTGAACTTTACGTCCCCAACCCCGAGGCAAAAAAAGTGTGGGAAGCAGTACTTGAAGCAGGAAAGGCCCACGGCATACAGCCTATTGGGTTAGGCGCCAGGGACACCCTGAGACTGGAAATGGGCTATTGCCTTTATGGCAATGATATAGATGACCAAACCTCACCCCTTGAAGCTGGACTTGGCTGGATTACCAAATTCACCAAACCATTTATCAACCATGAGAACCTTAAAGCCCAAAAAGAAAAAGGGGTGGACAAAAAGCTGGTGGGTTTTATCCTTCAGGAAAAAGGGATTCCTAGGGCAGGCTATCCA
The DNA here is from genome assembly GCF_003347495.1 of Pleomorphovibrio marinus. GTDB lineage: Bacteria > Bacteroidota > Bacteroidia > Cytophagales > Cyclobacteriaceae > Pleomorphovibrio > Pleomorphovibrio marinus. Next base: position 670,276 of record NZ_QCXY01000002.1, on the reverse strand, counting down.
ATCCACAACTTGGAGGGAAACCAAATCGGATCTGTGACCTCAGGCAGCCTATCCCCTAGTATGGGAATAGGGATTGGGCTGGGCTACGTGGCTACAGAATATGCTAAGCCAGGAACCAGAATAGGAATTTCTGTTCGAAAAAAAGTATTGGAAGCTAAAGTGGAAAAGTTACCCTTGTTAAAAAAATGAACCAAGTAGAAATCTGTTTTAGCCCAGAGCTGATTCACCTGCATGAACTAAAAGGCAAAATAGCAGTTGTGGTGGACATTTTTAGGGCTACTTCCACGATGGTCACCGCAGCAGCTAATGGTGTGCTCGCCATTAAACCCATGGACAACTTGGAGTCCTGTAAAAAAATGAAATCTGAAGGATTTATTACCGCAGGAGAAAGAGATGGAAAAAAGGCACCCGGATTTGACCTTGGCAATTCCCCTCTTAGCTACCTGAATGGAAAGTACCAAGGGGAGAAAGTTGCCATTACTACCACCAACGGAACTGTAGCTATTGCAAAATCTAAAGAGGATGCGGAAATTGTAATTATAGGCGCATTTCTTAATTTGGACGCAACAGTTGCCTTTTTACAGGAAAAAAGAAAAGATGTGGTAATTGTTTGTGCTGGTTGGAAAGGGAAATACAACCTGGAAGATTCCCTTTACGCAGGTGCTCTTGTAGAAAAATTAGGTTTTGCATTCGATTGCGATGGGGCATTAGCCATGTCCATGCTATTTCAAAAAGTAAAGGGGGATTTACCAGGTTTTCTAAAAAAGGCCTCGCACGCCAAACGCTTGCAAAACCACAATATTGAAGCGGATATTGATTTTTGCCTGACATTTAATCGGTTTAACCTTGTACTACAATTGCAAGAAGAACTGCTAGTGACTAAATAAAAAAACCCGACCCTCATTGGGACGGGTTTTAATAATATAATCAGATATGTACTTACATTTCTGGCAAAATAACTGAATCAATTACATGGACTACTCCGTTGGTTGCTTCAATGTCAGCGGCAGTAACTTCTGCATTGTTTACCATGGCTTTTCCATCTTTAAGACTGATTGTTACTTCTTGACCCTGCACCGTTTTTACCTTAGCACCATCCCTTAGATCACCAGAAGTGATTTTTTCAGGTATCACATGGTAAGTAAGGATTTGAATGAGTTGATCCTTGTTTTCGGGAGCTAACAATGTTTCTAAGGTACCGTCTGGTAATTTAGAAAAAGCTTCATCGGTAGGAGCAAATACTGTGTAAGGGCCATCACCCTTCAAAACATCTACTAAATCCCCTGCTTCTACTGCTGCCACAAGAGTAGATAGAAAATCAGTTGCCGATGCCAGCTCGACAATATCCATGTCGGCATTTTTCTTCGGTGGATCTTTTTCATCATTAGCCCAGGCAAATGATGTTGTAAATAGCATAACGATAGCGAAAATGTTAAATAAATTTTTCATGGTGTTTTTGTTGGTTCAGGTAATAAAACAGGAATAGAGAACCTTTGTTCATTTAATAAAAATTAATTCATAACAAAGACCTATAAAAGTGTTCAACTTACCTATAAATAGACACCAACATGTTAACCTAAAAAACATCCCCGAATTTTTAATGAGGTATTTATATATACCAATATGCAGCTTTTCAATGGCCATAAATGCATACTTTCTATAAATCGGAATTGCAATCCTCCTCCTGACCCATCCTAATAAATAGGAGGAGTTTGATTCAGCGTTATACTCGAATTCATGGGTATAACACCTTACCAGGAGATATCCATACCCAATGAGAATTGTGGAAATAAGTCCTTTTGATCAAAAAGAAAAACCGTCTTTTTTAATTTACCCTTCAAATAGAATTTGTACATTTTCAGTATTAAACCGTACGAATTTGAACACTCTGTTTTTATTGGAACACCCTAAAAAGTGCCTAATTTTTCAATGGAGGAGGATTTTTGAATTTCAGTTTACGTTGGCACTGCTTTGGTAAATGCTTCTGTACATCTTAATAATTCCTAGCACTATTTAAAAAAACAATGAAATCGACCATGACGAGCACCTCACACAGAGGGATGCCCCGGATAGCTATCGGGGAGAAGATACGAGATTCCCCCGAAACGAGTTCCCCGAATCAAGTTCGGGGCAGGCAGGGGCAGGCTATATGACCGCTAAAAAGAAATTATAAACATATGAAAACAAAAACACAAGAGAGACCCAAAACCTGGGTATTTTCGGCTCCTCATTCTAAGGTACAAAAAAAGGCGCTTTCTCCATTAATGTTTGTCCTCAGCCTTGCCCTTCTCAGCTCCTGCATGGACTACAGCATGGATGTGATAGAGGACATTCACAGTGAATATGACAACATTAAGGTCATTAATGTGGATGCCGCATTTTTGAAAGCACATTATGTGGGTGATGAAAGCATAACTTCTGTTACGCTAGATGCTTTGCTGAAGTCCAACAGGGAAAATAGCCACCAAATTAAATATAGAGTGGAAGGAGAAACCTTAAATGTGGAAGTAACTTCCCGTGGACTAGGACGAATCGGCAATTTGAGAACAGACGGTCATATCTACCTCACAGGCCCAAAGTCCATGGAGCTAAATTTAAGTGCTGCCTCTGGAAGTGTAAAGGCCGAAAACGTTGCAGGTGAGGCTTTGTCGCTGGAGGTGGGTTCCGGAAAGGTGTATGCAAAAGACATAAAAGTCTCCAAAATTTACCTACAGGCTTCATCAGGGAATGTGGATGCTATAAATTTGGAAGGTACCATTCATTCTAATGTTTCTTCTGGTAAAATTGATATCCATACCGTAAAAGGGGAAGTAGATGCCGAAGCTTCAAGTGGAAAAATCTCCCTGAACTCTATTCAGGGCTTAGTAATAGCCAAAGTAAATTCAGGTAGCATCCACTTAAGCAATGTTTCAGAAATTGGCCCTTTGAAGGTAAGTTCAGGAAGGATTCTGGCTCTCAACTGTGGTTTGGGGCCTTACACAACCCTTCATGCAAATTCGGGAAGAATAGAGATTCAAACCCCATCCAACCTGAGGAATTTCAATTACAACCTTAGCGCGGGAAGCGGTAGGGTGAGGGTAGGTGAAAGGCAAAATTCCGGAAACCTCCTCATTGACAACGGTGCCCCACATACCGTCACTGGAACGGTAACCTCTGGTCAAATCAGTATTTTGGATCGATAGTAGCAGAGAAAGAAGCAGGGATTGATGGCCAATCCTTGTTTCTTTTTTCATTCGAATTTGTTTAAGTTTCAATGCCCCCTACCCACCTTTCACATATCCTATCCCATAAACCGCCCCCTTTCACTTGGAAATAAAACCCAACAAGAAATGATAAACAAGCAGATACACTCATACCCTGAAACCTGGGCAACTCATCTTTTTGTATAACCTTAATCATCGTAGGTTCTTTTCGGTTAGCCTAACACCTAAGCCCCCGAAACAATAATCAAAATCAACCCTATAATAAAGAGGGCGAACATGGCGGTAATCAATTTGAAGGTATCCTTAGGGGCATTTTTGAATTCCTTCCAAATAAATACTCCCCAAAAGGCTGCCACCATGGTGGCTCCCTGCCCTAAACCATAAGAAATGGCAGGCCCGGCCTGTTCAGCTGCAATTATGCTAAAAGACATTCCCACGCACCAAATAATTCCCCCCAGTATTCCTACCAGGTGTATCTTGGGTCTCCCTTGAAAATACATGCGGTAGGAGACCGGGTTTCCCTCTACTGGTTTACGCATCAAAATGGTATTAAAAAGAAAATTACTGATTAAAATCCCTAATGTGAACACAAACACAGCAGAATAAGGAGTGAATTTGCCTACCGCAGGATCCTGAAAATTAAGCGACATGGATTGTTGGACAAAAAAGTAAAACAGCGACATCAACAGCCCCCCGATTAAAGCCAGTTTCAACCCCTTAGCAGGGTTTTTCCTTTCTTCACTACTTAGCTTGCGATAGGCCATGGCATCCAAAATAATGGCCACCGTTACTAGGGCAACACCTGTAAACAAAAGCACAGGGCTACCTTTTTGCTCAGAAAAATAGTTGATTACCACTCCCAGCACTAATGCCAAGCCTATCCCTACCGGGAAAGCCACAGCCATACCGGCTATTGCAATGGCCGCAACGATCAATATATTGGCAAGGTTAAAGATGACTCCTCCAGCCAGGGCTTTAAAATAATTTCCCATCTCAGCCTGCTGAAGGTCCTCCAGAAAAGGTCTTCCCCCCTCCCCTGTACTGCCTAAAGTAAGACCAAAGACCAAAGCCAACAAAACGGTGCCGATTACATAGTCCCAATAAAACAATTCAAAGCGCCAGCTTGAGGCCGCCAATTTTTGGGTATTGGCCCAGGACCCCCAGCACAACATGGTCACAAAACAAAACAGCACAGCCAGCGAGTAGGAAGTAATGATAAACATATTCTAAAAGGTTATTTCAGGTTAATTTAAATTAAGATAATGGTTCCTTCAAATTTTTAGGAAATATTGGATATGGGAAATACAATTCCAAAAAGGAAAAGAAATCAGCCCTTACATTTAAATAGTTCTTCAAGTTACGTTTTCTAATTACCCAGCAGGAATTCCTGTATTCTGCAATCCAAGGATAACCTAGACAAAGGACATAACATATCCCCATTTTGCCAATTTCCGATTGAGGTAAATATAGGATTTTATCCGAGCTATTTAATTACTTTTTTTAGTATTTCAGCTTAAAAGGAACCACTGTCTTTTATTTTGCTTTCCCAAATATTTCAATGGAGGGTGCCAGAGGTTGGAAATACGCCGAGTAACAGATATTTTTGGTATACCTAATTAGTTCCAACGCTCGCTCGTACCTTTAAAAATATGCCCCATAACCGAATTGTATCCCTTTTTATCCTGTTTATTTTTGTTTCCCTCATACAGGTTTCCCATGCCCAGGAAAGGTGGAAGGCAAGTTGGGTAAGCCTACCAAAGTCAGACCTTCAGGACTATGCAGTCATGCATGCCCGAAACACATTTTACCTCAGCGAAAAGCCTTCGTCCTTGGAGATAGATGTTTCTGCAGTAATCAGGTACAAATTATACGTAAATGGGCAATATCTGGGGCAGGGACCATCCAATAACGACCTGTATCATTATACCTATGATACCTATGACATAGGTTCTTATTTAAAAGAGGGGGAAAACTTAGTGGCATTGACGGTTCTTGACCTAGGTGAAATGAACCCGCTGCGTTACCCCTCCGATGGGTTGAAGTTTATCCTAAAAAGCAAAGAAAAGGATTTTGAGTCCACATTAAACACAGGAGAGGGGAACTGGAAAGTACATGTGGATAAGTCCTACTCACCTACCCACCGAGGACCAGACTTCGAGGTAATAAGCTATTTTGCCATGGGTGGAGGAGAGCGTATTGATGGAGAAGATCATCCTTGGGGTTGGCAAGGTTTGGAATTTAAAGATGATACCTGGAAAAAACCCACAGCACTACTACGGGGGGAGCCCTATGGTTTCACCCATAATTATGGCCTTACGGATGTGAGCTTAAGTGAAAGAGCTATCCCCTTCATGGATGAAAGTAAGGAAAAGAAACCCACGATCCGAAGAGTGGTGGGGTTAAATCAAAAGTCAGTCTTGGAAACTTGGAAAAAAGAGGAGGTAATTCATGTACCTGCAAATACCGAGGTAATAATTTGGCTGGATCAGGAATATTTAACAAAAGGCCATGTGCAATATACCTTTTCTGGGGGAAAAGGTGCCAAGGTGGAGGTTAGCTACGCCGAAACTTTGTTTACGCCCGACCGAAAGCAAGGACATAGAGACGAGATTGAGGGAAAGGAATTTATAGGACTAAAGGACATCTACCTTATGGATGGGGGCAAAAACAGGATATTTGAACAATTGCTTTACCGAACATGGAGGTACATAGAAGTAAAGATTATTACGGAGGAAGAGCCACTTGCTTGGGAGGGTTACGAAGCTAAAAAATTCATCTATCCCTTTGAGGAAACAGCCACTTTTAACACACCTTTTCAATTGCATAGTGATATTTGGGAGGTAGGTTGGAGAACGGCACTGCTTTGTACAGATGAATCTTATATGGACTGTCCTTACTACGAACAACTCCAATACATTGGGGATACCAGAATCCAGGCTTTGATATCCCTTTATGTATCCGGCGATGACAGGTTGATGAAAAACACCTTGCATCAATTTGCCCACAGCATCACAGATGAAGGCATTACGGAAAGCAGGTATCCTGCTTCTTACAGGCAATATATCCCACCCTACTCCCTGTATTGGGTCAATATGTTACATGATTACCACATGCATAGGGAGGATCCGGCCTTTATTGAGCCCTACCTTTCCAAGGTAGCAGGTATCCTTTTCTGGTTTGAAAACAAGTTGAATGAGGATTTCCTGCTTGGGCCAATGCCCTGGTGGTCCTATGTGGATGTAGTGGATGGTTGGGAAATGGCCTCTCCCCCTGGCTTTAAGGAAGGGGGAAGTATTGTCTTAAGCCTACAGTTCCTTTATGCATTGCAGGAGGCCAATGCGCTATTTGAATATTTTGGTGAAAATCACCTCAAGGCTCATTTTGTGCAACTTGCTCAAAAAATCAAAGCTGCTTGTCTGGAAAAAGGCTGGGATGAAGAAAGGGGACTTTTGGCAGACAGCCCCGAAAAAGAAAACTTCAGCCAACATGCCAATATTTTTGGGATCTTATCTGATTTGTGGGATAAAGATACCCAGAAAGAAATTTTTGATAAGATTGTAGAAGACGACAAGATATCCAAGGCAAATATTTATTTTAGGTTTTACTTGACAAGGGCTGCTCAGCATGCTGGGAAAGGGGATTACTTCATACAGAATTTGCAAACCTGGGAGGATATGCTTGCACAGGGATTGACCACTTTTGCAGAACATGAACAAGATACACGGTCGGATTGCCATGCTTGGAGTGCCAGCCCCAACTTTGAGTTTATCCATTTGGTATGTGGTATTCAGCCTTCATCTGCCCATTTTGAAGAGGTATTGATTACCCCCCATCCCGGGGATCTGAAGGAGTTCACTGGCAGCATGCCCCACCCAAAAGGAATGATTGAGGTAAGCTATCAATTTGATGCCAATAAGGCCAGCATAGTATTGCCTGATAAGCTGAGTGGCAATTTCGAATTTGAGGGAAAGGCTTTTAAGCTCTCCCCCGGAAATAACCATATCACTTGGTAAATTAAGGAAATGTTCCCTTTATATCAGAAGGGGTATTTAATAAATTGGAATGGCATTTGGTGCAATCTGCTTAAAACCAAAAGATAATGAGAATCAATACCTTTCCCTTTTTTCTTTTTCTCTTTTCGGCCTGTTTTTCTGGAGAGGTACCCCCAGAAATGGATAACCGAATACAGCATTACTACGAAAATGGAGAAAAGGTAATGCTGACTTTAATACCCGGGAAATATTTTGTGCTTCTGGATTCAGTAGTGTCCCGGGAGGAAATCGCAGCAACCCTGTTTTTGGAAATTAATCAAATCTCAAACATTGATACCAGTAGGATTTCGGGTTATGGAGAGGGTCATGATTTCTATTGGACGACTATCACTGGGGCAGGTAATGAGACTTTTTTGGGGAATAATATATTAATTTATAGCGCCCCTTACTTTTATTCGGAAGATGGGATAGAACTGGGTCTGACTCATCTTTTTACTGTCACTTTGATAGAAGAAGAGGGTATAGAAAAGTTGGAAGAGTTAGTGGAAAGTCATGAAGCGAAGATTTTGGGTCAAAGTGAAGAAGGTGTCCTACAATTTTTAATATCCTGCTCAAACAAAAGCAGCGGAGATGCCCTGGAACTCAGCAGGGGTTTTTATGAATCCGGGTTTTTCGAAGAAGCGCAGCCCCTGTTTACAGGTGACCAGAAGATCCATTAATCCTAATCGCCTGTACTTAAAGGGACTTATTGGCAGCATTGCCCTATTCACCATTCGTTTTCTTCTTCCCTTCCTCTGATATGGTTCCAAATTTTCGCTTTAGGTTTTTGATATAGGCCACTTTACGAAACCGCAGTGCACTCCAATCTTCATCTATTGCTACTTGGCGAACCGGTTCCATTTGGTATTTGCCCAGTGCGTCCCAGCCCTTATCCCTATTTATGTCAGAAGAAAATTTCTTGCTGCTTTTTTTTGGGTATGCTGCCCAGCAAACTGCATCACCCTGAAGCATTGGGCACACCACATTGGCAAAGGCATCTACCTGCTCCTGAGTTAGGAGGAAGGCAAGCACAAAGTGGATTTCGCCAGTAGCCTCAGTAATAATTTCCGCATTATCTTTCAGGGCTAATAGTTCCGGCTCGAATGATGCCGGTGCATTGAGGATATGTATAGGGTTTTGTCCGCTATAATTTAGCTTTTTAAATATTCCTTCCATGTAGCATAGTTTTTGATTAAAGTTAGCACTTATAACTAAAAAATCATAGGTAAGTAAGCCAATTCCTGTACCCAGAAATCATAAAACAATAGTCGGCAGGTACCTGTTTTTTTAATATCTTTGCAGCTTGATACAGTCCAATGAATCCTAAACCCAACGTTTCTTTCGAAAACACTGAAGTGGCTTATGCCCACAAATCGGATAGATCTTTGAGAAAATCCTGCCGCCTGTATTGGTGGATGCACTTCCCAATTCTCCTGGAAATAGGGATTTTCCTCACTAATTTAGGTTTAAAACTCGGTTTGCCCATCAAGGGTATCATTCGGGAAAACGTGTTCAGGCAGTTCTGCGGCGGAGAGTCGGTAAAAGACTGCCAGCCGGTAATCGATGAGTTGGCAGAATATGGAGTAGGTGCCATATTGGATTATTCGGTGGAAGGGAAAACTTCGGAGGAAAGCTATACTTCCAATGAAGCCGTCATACTGGAAACCATAAAATCTTCCAAAGGCGATGAGCGGATTCCTTTTACCGTGTTTAAAGTCTCGGGACTTGGTGATACTGCTCTGTTGGAAAAAAAACAGCAAGGAGCCAAACTGAACAGCAAGGAAGAAAAGGCACTTATCTCCACCAAATCACGGGTGCTCAGGTTGTTTGAGGCAGCTTTTGAAGCAAAGGTACGCATTATGGTAGATGCGGAGGAAAGCTGGTTTCAGGATGTGGTAGACGAATGGGTAGATGAGGGAATGGCCAGGTACAATAAAGATACCGCAATCGTTTATAACTCCTATCAAATGTATCGAAGAGACATGCTCAGCAGGTTGAAAAGCGCGCACATGCGAGCTGTGGCACATGGCTATTACTTGGGGGTCAAGCTAGTAAGGGGAGCTTACCTGGAGAAAGAAAATAAAAGAGCACATAAAAAAGGGTACCCCTCCCCTATACAAACTTCCAAAGCCGATACGGACAAGGATTTTGATACTTCCTTACAGTTTTGCATCAATAATAAACAACGTATCTATTTTATTTGCGGAACACACAATGAACTAAGCAATACCATACTGACTGAATTGATTGACCTGCATGGCATGCAAAGAAATGATGAGCGTATATATTTCGCCCAACTTTATGGGATGAGCGACCATGTCAGCTTTAATCTGGCGAATGCAGGGTTTAATGTGGCAAAGTATCTGCCCTTTGGCCCTTTGGCGGAGGTGCTTCCCTATCTTTCCCGAAGGATAGACGAAAACACTGCCATTGCCGGGCAAAGCAGTAGGGAATACAAAAAGCTAAAAGCCGAAATAAAAAGAAGAAAGGATTTGCCGAAATTTCCAAAAATAGCATAAACAATATAGGACATGCAATTACTAAGCGAACAAGAAATAGAACGGAGAAAAGACAGGGAGGCCTTATTGAATATGGGAATAAACCCCTACCCTGCACTTTCCTTTACTATCAACGCCACCTCAGAGGATATACATAGAAACTACGAAAACCGAAAAAACGATTACAAGAATATCTCCATTGCGGGCCGACTTATGACCCGTAGGATTATGGGATCCGCCTCCTTTGCGGAAATCCAGGATTCCCATGGCAGGCTTCAGCTCTATTTGAGAAGAGACGATCTATGTCCCGAGGAGGATAAAAGCTATTACAATACTGTCTTTAAAAAACTGCTGGGCATTGGGGATTTTATCGGTGTAAAGGGCTTCATTTTTACCACTCAAACAGGAGAAATTTCCCTTCATGTCAAGGAGCTGGTACTCCTCTCTAAATCTGTCAAGCCCTTACCGGTGGTAAAAAGGGATGATGAAGGCAACGTATATGATGGATTTACTGACCCAGAATTAAGGTATAGACAAAGGTATGTGGATCTGGTCGTGAACCCGGAGGTTAAGAAAACTTTCTTTGTACGATCTAAGTTGATTTCAACAATGCGCAGGTACTTCGATGATCATGGCTGGCTAGAAGTAGAAACCCCCATATTACAGCAGATTCACGGGGGGGCAGCTGCCAAGCCCTTTCAAACCCATCATAATGCACTGGACATACCCCTCTTTCTTCGTATTGCTAATGAACTTTATCTGAAAAGGTTAATTGTGGGTGGATATGAGGGCGTATATGAAATCGGAAAAATGTTCAGAAATGAGGGCATGGACCGGACCCACAACCCCGAGTTCACCTCCATGGAGATTTATGTCGCCTATAAGGATTATGTCTGGATGATGGAAATGGTGGAGGACTTATTGGGGAAAATAGCCGAAGCTGTTCTTGGTGACACCCGGGTAAAAGTGGGTGACCATGTCATTGAATTTTCAGGCCCCTACCGAAGATTGAGCATGTTTGAGGCCATAACCGAATATGCAGGGGTAGATGTAAGCAAGATGGAGGAGGACGAACTTAGAAATGTATGTCAAGGAATGGGCATAGAAGTGGATAACAGTATGGGTAAGGGCAAACTTATCGACGAAATATTCGGTGAGAAGGTTGAGGATAACCTTATTCAGCCTACCTATATCACGGATTATCCCATAGAGATGACACCCTTAGCCAAAAAACACAGGGACAAACCCGGTTTGGTAGAGCGGTTTGAACTTTTTGTAAATGGAAAGGAGATCGCCAATGCCTACACAGAACTCAATGACCCCATAGACCAAAGGGGGCGGTTTGAGGAACAATTGAAATTGGCAGCAAGGGGGGATGAAGAGGCAATGGCCATGGATGAAGATTTTCTTCGATCATTAGAATATGGCATGCCTCCTACGGCTGGCTTGGGTATAGGGATAGACAGGTTATGTATGCTATTAACTGACCAAAGTACCATCCAGGAAGTATTGTTCTTCCCTCAAATGAAGCCTGAAAATAAACCAAAAATCGCATCAGATGAGGATTTTGAAACCCTAGGTGTTCCAAAAGAACTTATTCCTGCATTAAGGGATTTAAACATTCATACCATTGAGCAGCTTAAATCCCAAAATGCCAACCAGCTATTTAATGATGTCTGCGGCAGGCGAAAAAAACTCAAGCTGCAAGCAAACAATCCCAGCAAAGAGGAGGTGGAAAAGTGGCTGGCTGATGATTAGACAAAGATTAAGAGAGGGCACTTTTGAAAACAGTGCCTTTTTCAATACCGAGAACTAAATTGCCAACTAATGAATAGACCAACCAGAAATTCGGTTCTTTTTGGAATCGCAAGTGTAGCTTTTCTTTGCTGCTCACCGGAAAAGGAAGATCAACAAAAAGAAGTAAAGGCCATCAACACTGCTTATATGGATAGTACTGTAAGGCCGCAAGATGACTTTTTTTTGTTTGTCAACGGAAATTGGATTCGGGAAACTGAAATCCCCGGGGATCAAGGCAGATGGGGGAGTTTCAATGAATTGAGGGAAACCAGCAATGAGGCTGTTCTTAAAGTACTCGATAGGGCGAGTGAAGATAGTGAAGCCTACCCTGAAGGATCGGACCAAAGAAAAGCAATCGATTACTATAGCATAGGAATGGATTCTTTATTGGCAGAAGAAAGAGGAATAGCCCCACTTGATCCTTGGATGGAGGCTATAAATAATATTCAGGATAAGCTTTCTTTGCAGGAGTATTTGCAATGGCAACAAAGTTTCGGTGGTGGTGCATTTTTTAGTTTTGGGGTAAGTACTGATGCCAAAAACTCCGAGGCCAATGCTCTCTATGTTTCCCAAGGAGGGCTGGGCTTACCGGACAGGGATTACTATGTGGACAAAGACAACGAGAAATTCCAAGAGATTAAGGCCAAATACGAAAAACACATTTCCCGTATGTTCCAATACTTGGGTTGGGAGGAAGGAGATGCCAATACAGCAGCATCCAACATTTTGGAATTGGAAACGAGGTTGGCCCAGGCCAGTAAAACCAGAATTGAGATGCGGGATGCCGAAGCCCGCTACAACAAGTTCACCTCAGCAGAGCTCAGCCAACTTACCCCTTCCTTGGATTGGAAGGTTTTTCTCAGGGAAGTGGGTGCGGATACCGAAGAAATAATCATTTCCACCCCGCCCTTTATGGAAGCATTGGAAGGCATAATTCAAACCATGCCGACTCAAACATGGAGGGAGTACCTTCAATGGAAAGTGATAAACCGGGCAGCACCCTACCTTCAACATGAATTGGTGAAAGCAGACTTTGACTTTTATGGCAGAGAGCTACAGGGCACTGAGGAAATGAGACCCAGGTGGAAGCGTGTCTTAGCAAGTGCCGAATATGCAGCAGGTGAAGCCATAGGGAAACTATATACGGAAGAGTATTTTCCCCAAGAAGCCAAAGACAAGGCTTTGATCATGGTGGACAATATTCTGGAAGCTATGGGGGATAGAATTCAAGGACTGGATTGGATGACAGATGAAACTAAAAACAAAGCCATGGAAAAACTTTCCACTTTTTCGGTGAAAATCGGTTTCCCAGACGAATGGAAGGACTATAGCGGATTAATAGTGGATGGAAACCCAAAAACTACCTCCTATTTTGACAATTACCTCCAGGCGGCAAGGTTCAGGTTTGAAGACAACCTGAAAAAGCTAAATCAGCCAGTGGACAGGTCCGAATGGTTTATGAACCCGCAAACGGTAAACGCCTATTACAACCCCACATGGAATGAGATTGTTTTTCCCGCTGCCATACTGCAACCCCCTTTTTTCAACTATGAAGCAGATGCAGCTGTCAACTATGGTGGAATCGGGGCTGTAATTGGCCATGAGATTTCACATGGGTTTGATGACCAGGGAAGCAGGTATGATGCCCAAGGCAACCTCGAAAACTGGTGGCAAGACGAAGATTTGGAAAACTTCCAAAAAAGGACAGCCAAACTGGTGGAACAATTTGACCGGTATGAGCCACTGGAAGGGGTGTTTGTCAAAGGGCAACTTACATTAGGGGAAAACATTGGTGACCTGGGTGGGGTCTTGGTAGCCTATGATGGTTTACAAAAACACTTGCAGCAATATGGGCGACCTGAAAAAAGGAATGGATTCTCCCAGGAACAACGGTTTTTTATCTCTTGGGCCACGATTTGGAGGGGAAAGAGCAGGGAGGAAGCCTTAAGGACACAGGTGCAGACAGACCCTCACTCCCCGGCACAATACAGAGCGAATGGTCCTTTGGTAAATATTGATGCCTTTTATGAGGCCTTCGAAGTGATGGAGGGGGATGGCATGTTTGTGGCACCAGAAGATAGGGTAAGAATTTGGTAAATAAAACTCCATCAAGAACCTGTAAATTACAACAGTTCCTGATTGCTAAAGCGGATATTTTTGGCTGCAATAAGTCAGAAATATCCGCTTTTTTCATAAGAAATCGAGCCTGTCCTGACGACAGTCAGGGAATGACGAGCAGGTCACACACTGGGATGATTATCGTTGCGAGATTCCCCCGAAACGAGTTCCCCGAAACAAGTTCGGGGCAGGCAGGGGCAGGCTATATGACCGCTGAAAATCAATTATAAACATATGAAACATTATCCGTTCCACTATTGACCTAAGGAAGTCACAATCCCTTCTTCCTCAATCCTGGGAAGCAAATTCGGATAAGCAAGCCGCTGAACAGCTATCCCCCTTTCAAGGGCTTCATTGGCGATAATGGATGCTACTTGTCCCAATATCATAAAAGTCCACTCCAATCGAATGGCCCCATAGGCAATATGGCTGCTGGAAAGGCAGGTTGGGGTAATCAAATTAGTACATTGGGAGGATGGAGGAATCAAGCTTCGAAAGGATATGGGTAAGGGCCTCCAGTTTTCTCCTCCAAAAACAAACCCCTCATTGTAGGCATAGCCATCTTTCACTATCCTTCGCACATGATGTACGTCAGGGGGCCAATAAGCCAATGCAATAGGATCTTCTACTTCAGTAAATTCCATTTTTTTGACATGGTGCTCCGTGATCACATAGTCAGAAACCATTCTTCTTCCACCCCTTACGTAAAGATCCCGTGGCCAGCCATTATTATCCGTGAATTCGTCTTTGGCAAGACCCCAATTGCTCCAAGTCTCTTGAAGACCCTCATCCAATTCCCGTACTTCCAGGTCATTCGACAAAAAGTAAAACAGACCTTGTGTAAAATCCCGGTGATACTGGATTATCCTCGCCCTTTCGGCATAAGAAGCTGTGGGATATCCTCTGTTCATCCCATACAGGTTATGGGACAAGTCATGCCATGCGCCCAGGTCTGTTTTCCCATTCGGCAGTTTTTCATTTGGGACATATAGTTTACCACCGGCCCGAAGGTACCTAAGGTAAATTTCATAATGTTCTCGTTCATAATTGTCAGGTTTGGTGAAGGGTATTAGGTTGTTCTTTTCCCTGGTCAAGCACATCCTGAAGCAATAGGCCTGAATACGGTCATCCCCTTCACCTGGAGTACCCAAGGGCTCATCCTGAATGGTGTGGATGAGCCCACTTTCCGGGTCATTGGGGTTTCGATATGGATTTACCTTCACCTCAAACTGCCGATAAGTATTTTCCTTTCGGATTCCATTCAGGGTTTCTCCATAGGTAGAGTTGCTCTCCCTTCCCACTGTAAAGGAAATTCCTGCCGCAGCTAGTAAATCTCCCTCATAAGAGGCATCAACAAAAACCTCCCCCTCTATCCTTTCTCCGCTTTCCAAAATAATGTTTTTGATCCTGGGGCCTTCCTTGAGTACAGCTCCTCGGCCTTCTACCAAACGGGATCCTCTGATAATTTCAATATTTTCATATTCATCCAGCCAATCTGAAATAACACCTTCCGCCACACTGCTTTCAAACTTCCAAAGTTCAGGAAGCTTATACCCATTTTCTACAGCTTCTTTCCATTCCTTTTCCCTCCCATAATGAATTGCAATCCGCCTATAAAATTCCAAAGCAATTCCACTCACAGCGGGACTGTTCTGAAATCCCTGGTGATTGTCTATGTCCGAACCGCCAAGTCCCTCCACAAGCATACCTCCTATATGGGTACTGTGGGATATAAGCAATGTTTTTTTACCAGATTTAGCAGCTTCTAAGGCAGCAGAAAAACCCGCGGAGGTACCCCCATATACCACTATTTCAAATGAGCTTTGGGCCAAGGCTTCCATAGTGCTTTTATACCCTGGTATAATGGTGGAAACACAAAGAAATAAATAAAACCCAAGACCAGATTTTAATAAATTCATAAAAGAATCTTTTTATTGTAAATTTCCTTTTTTATTTTCAATCCTTCAACAAATTTTTAACCTACCACAAATCCAATGGCTTCATCATCCCTAGACGACAAGAAGGGCATACAAAGGCTCAAAGAAGTGTTGGCTTATGGACTCTTGGATACGCCAGCAGAGGAGGATTTTGACAGGTTGGCGAAACTTTTGTCCGTGGCTTGCGAAACACCAATTGCTCTAATTTCTTTGATCGATGACAAGAGGCAATGGCTAAAAGCCAAAATAGGCATCGACTTACAAGAAGTGCCATTGACCGACACCCTCTGCCAATTCACCATGAAAGGTAAGAAATACTTGGAAATTGAAGATGCTACTAAAGACCTTAATCTAAGAGAAAATTATTTTGTGAAAGGGGAAAATGGTATCCGCTTTTATGCAGGTATTCCATTAATCAGTATGGCTGGTTTTGCTATAGGAACCTTAGCGGTGGCAGATTATCACCCCAAAAAGCTGAAGGACAACCAGCGTAAAATCATGGAAATGATTGCCCAGGAGGTACAACAATTAATGGAGGCCAGGAAGAAAAACCAATTGCTGGGCAAAACTTTAGAGCAGGTACTTAGGGAAAAAATAGCGGCTACAGAAGCAAAACTTCACAGGAAAGCCCTAGAGTACGACAACCTGTATAGGGCTATTAGCCAATCGAATGCTTTGATTACGATAACTTCCAAGGGGGACATCACCTTTGCGAATGAAATATTTGAGAAATGGTCAGGGGCTTCAAGAAAGGATTTAGAAGGGAAAATGCTCTCTTTCGTTTTCAATGAATTCGAGGAGCAACAACTCCCACAGTTGATTGAAGGGTTAGAAGAAAAAGGAGTGATTTCAAAAGTTTTTACTATTTCTAATGGTGCCGACACAAAATGGATACATGCCACCTTTTGCCCCTTGATGGATAAACCTGAAATCCTTAGCTCGATATTGTTGGTTGGAAACGACATTACCAAGGTTATGGAAGCGAAAAACGAGCTTGAAAAAGCCAAAAAAACCTCCGAAACCCTCCATTTGCAGAAGGATCAGTTTATCGCCAATATAAGCCACGAAATACGTACCCCCTTAAATGCCATTATTGGTTTTGCAGACTTACTTTCTGAGCGTCTAAATGATACCAAAAATAAGGAATATTTGAATGCAATAACCATGGCAGGAGACAGCCTACTTCTGCTGATCAATGACCTCTTGGACTTGGCAAAAATTGAGTCTGGGGTATTTCAGACCGAAAAAACCTCTTTCGATTTAAAGGAGGTAATTACCCAGTCAATAAGCTTATTTGCTCCTAAAGCTGAAAAAAAAGGGATTGCACTGGAGGTAGAGCTGCCTCAATCCATGCCATCCAGCATAATCGGTGACAAAAACCGCCTCTATCAGGTGTTGGTAAACCTCATAGGCAATGGAGTCAAGTTTACGGAAAAAGGATATGTAAAGGTAATAGTGGCTATTAATGAGAAGAAAAAGGATCTCGTGAGGGTAGGTTTCAAAATAAAGGATAGCGGCATAGGCATTCCCCCTGAAAAACTCCATTTGATATTCGACCGGTTCTATCAAGCCCATGAAATATCCAACAACCAATATGGAGGAACAGGATTAGGGTTAAACATCTGCCAATCACTCATCGACAAACTAGGAGGCACTATAAAGGTGAAAAGCCGATTGAATAAAGGAAGTACCTTTACCTTTCAACTTGACTATCAAAAAGACAAATATCCAGATGTAGGAAGAGGTTTTGCTATTGACCAAGTTGATTCTGAGGCCATACCAGAATGCAGTATACTTTTGATCGATGATAGTGTATTGCATCAAAAATTATTGGGAGCCTACTTTGAAAACACTCCTGCCCGAATTGATTTAGCCTTAAATGGGGAGGATGGGTTAAATAAATTTATTCAAAATAAATATGACCTTATTCTAACTGATTTGCAGATGCCCGGTAAGAATGGGTATGAGGTGACAAAGGTAATCCGAGAGAAATATAGTTCGGAAGTTCCTATAATAGCCTTAAGTGCTCAACCTATTGTTATGGAAAGGGCAAAGTCCATTGCAGCCGGCATGAATGACTATATTTCAAAACCAGTTCACCGGCAAACCTTAGTCCAAAAAGTCAGGTTTTGGCTAACCATTTACAGGAAGCAAGGCACATTAAAAAAACCCAGCCCAAACTTGGATGAAAATACCATCTCCCAAAAGCTGGAAGAATTATCCATGGGAGACATCAAAATGAAAAGTGATTTACTCTCCATCTTTATGGAGCAAAATGACCAGTTCTTTAAGGCAGTTGAACAAAGTTGTAAGGAAGGAAAACTAGATGAAGTAGCCCATCAAGCAAGAATACTTCAAGCATCTTATGAAATTTTGGGTGTCACCAATTATTACCTTGACTTATTGGAAAAAAATGCTAATATAATCGAGATTAAAGACGTTGTATCCATAACAGAAAGGATCAAAGATCAACTGTACCATATTTTAACTTTGTTATCCATTGATACAAGTAAAGAATATATCCTTGGAAACTGATTGGAATCCTCATCCAAGTCAGAATTTGACTGTAAAATTTTATTTCTTCCGCAAAATTTCTTGTTTTAAAAGTACTTGAAATGCCAGATAATAAAGCCTCCAACAGAGAATTGGAACGATTAAAAACATTACTTTCTTATGGAATTCTTGACACCCCTATTGAGAAAGAGTTTGATGACCTAGCCGAATTGGCCTCTGTTATATGTGACACCCCCATTGCCATTATTTCTGTCATAGATGATAAAAGGCAATGGTACAAAGCTAAAGTCGGGATTGATATAAATGAAGTGAAGCTTGAGGAGACATTTTGTCAATACACCATGGCTGCCGAGGATTTTTTGGAGATTCCGAATGCAACCTTGGACCCAAGGGTTCGGGAAAACCCAAAAGTAAAGGGTGAAAATGGAATAAGGTTCTATGCAGGGTATCCTTTAAAGGCAGAAAATGGGTATTGTATAGGCACTTTATGTGTAGTCGGGACACAACCACAACAACTGTCTGAAATTCAAAAAAAGTCTCTTTCCCTAATTGCCAACCAAGTAATGGTTTTACTGGAAGCTAGGAAAAAAAACCTATCCCTTGCGGGGGAGGTGGAAAAGGTCTTAGCATCCAAAATTAAGGAGACCAAAAATAGGCTCCAAAAATTAAAAATGGAATATGATCACCTGTTTCAGGCCATTTCAAAATCAAGTGGAGTTGTGGAATTTTCTCCCGAAGGCATCATTACTGGGGTTAATAAAAATTTCCAAGACATTATAGGCTATAGTGAAAAAGAGCTCATGGGAAAACCTCACCGAATCCTTTTGGATAAAAAAGACATCAGCAATAACCTCAGCTTTTGGAAATCACTCAAAAATGGTGAATTCCAGTCTGGTAGGTTAATGCGTATACACAAGTCGGGAGAGAAGGTATGGATACAGGCTTCTTATAACCCGGTGATGGATAAAGATGGAAAAGTGAGAAAGGTAATCAAGGTAGCTCAAAATGTGAGCATGGAAGTGAAGTCCCTCGAAGCTTTGGAGGGCGCAAAAAAAATGTCCGACAACCTAAATATCCAAAAGGACCATTTCATCGCAAACATGAGCCATGAAATCAGAACCCCTATCAATGCCGTTCTGGGGTTCACAGAATTACTTCTGGAACAGGAATATTCCCCCGCGAAGCTAGACTACCTTAACTCCATTAAAGCAGCAGGAGACAGCCTGCTTCACATCGTAAATGACATTTTAGACTTATCCAAAATTGAAACCGGGATATTCCAAATCGAAAAATCCCCCTTCAACCTAAGGGACACCATAGAAAATGTCTTTAAAATGTTTAGGCTCAAGGCTACACAAAAGAAAATCCACTTCAACCATCAACTTCAAGAAGACTTACCCCTTCTACTTATTGGAGACAAAAACAGGCTTTCCCAAATCCTGATAAACCTCTTAGGAAATGCCTTCAAATTTACTTCCGCCGGAGCTGTGAGTTTGGCAGTAGCTATGGACAAAAAAGTGGGTAAAGAAGTGGCTATCAGGTTTGATGTACAGGATACCGGTATAGGCATCCCGAAAGACAAACTAGAAATGATCTTTCACCGTTTTAGTCAGGCCGAAGACCATACCACTAGAACATACGGAGGGACTGGGCTTGGACTGAATATATGTAAACTCCTCATAGAAAAGCAAGCCGGAACCATCAACGTGAGTTCTCAATTGGGAATTGGGTCTACCTTTTCTTTCATTATTCCTTATACGCTTATGGAAACTCCTCCCCCAGCCTATTCAAAAGCATCTCCTGCCTACCCTGAGCAAACCATACCATTAAAAATATTACTTTTTGAGGACAACATACTCAATCAAAAACTTATGGAGGCTGTTTTCTCTAGAACAGATCATGAATTAGATATAGCTGTAAATGGCGAGGAAGGTCTGAATCTTTTATCCATAAAAAAATTCGATATCATTTTTATGGACATACAAATGCCGATCATGGATGGCTATCAAACCACCCTCAAAATCAGGGAAAACATAGACAAAAACATACCCATAATCGCCCTGACTGCGCATTCCATGATGGCTGAAAAGGATAAATGCATCTCCTTCGGAATGAACGACTACCTTTCCAAGCCCATTAACAAAAAAGACCTAATGGATAAACTAAATTTTTGGACGGCAAAAATCGGCGAAAATTCCGAAAAACATACTAAATCGTCCACCAATAGGTATATTTCACTTAACCAACTGATAGACCTTACACAAGGGGATTCGGATTTTCAGCGTGAAATGATTGAAGTATTTATCAAGCAGACAGACGAAACGGTAGGTCAAATAGCTGATGATTTAAAGAAAGGGAATATGGAGCGAATTGTATCCCTGGCGCATAAACTTAAGACGTCCTTTGGGATTTTGGAAGCATCCACGCGACACCTCTCTCAGATTGAATACAAAGCAAAAGCCGGGGAGCCAAGGGAGGAAATAGAACCGTCTTTGGATGCTCTACATCTTCAAATCACATCCATCTACCAAGAACTTAACCAAATTCTTCATCAGTATGAAGCAAAATAAGAACTAATGAAGCTTCATATGCTAATATCTCCCAAAGATAACTACAGAGCAGGAATCAAACTTGGGTTCACCCTTAAATGAAACAATCACCTGACAACGGTTCTCGGAATAGCTGCGGGAAGGCGGCTCAGCATTTCATTGTTTAGGAGTTGGGTAGCATTTGTAAAACTTGACACGTTGATGACTGCATTACCCTGTCTTCCGATCAGCACCACCTCATCCCCCACCTTGACGTCAGAAATATGGGTGATATCCACCATAAACAGGTTCATGTTGATCAAGCCAACTATAGGTGCTTTTTTGCCTGCAATCAAAACTTGTCCCCTATTGGAAAGTGCCCGGGGATAGCCATTGGAATACCCTAGTGGAAGCACTGCAATTTTCATCTCATGGGTGGCTTGAAAAGCCGTGCCATATCCAATGAATTCTCCCTGGTCCACCATTCGGATATCCATAATGTCGGTTTTCCAACTGAAAATCCTTTTTAAGGCTGAATCAGACTTTTTATCAACCTCGTGCAGGTGGTTAAAATAAATTTCAGGACTAGGCCAAAACCCATATTGGGCCACACCTACACGAACCAAATCATACACTGTATCAGGCATGGCGAGTGCTGCGGCAGAGCAGGCAATATGTCTGTACTTGGGCATTAACCCCTTGCTTTGACAACTTTTGAGGAAGGATTTATACCTTTTATGCTGCATATCAATTTTGAATTGGTTGGCCATGCTTTCGGCACCCCCAAAGTGAGTACACAAACCTTCAAACACGAGATGCTCCTGATGTTTTTTGAGAAAGTTCAACGCTGGGGCAAACTCGTCTTTTTGCATACCTGTACGGTTAGCTCCCGTCTCCATCTCTATATGGACTTTAGCTGGCTTTCCCACTTTTTTGGCTGCCTCTAACGCCTTTGGCAACCTGTCATAATTGTACACAAAAAACTCAATGCCGTGCTCCACTGCCCATGGGATATCTTCTTCATAGATTATACCCATAATCATAATCCTGCTTTCCTTTTTGCAAGCATTAAGCACCTGCTCCGCTTCAAAGGAAGAAGCTACCGAAAAATGCTGTACACCACATTTTTCGGCCATGGGAACAAAAGATTCTATCCCATGGCCATAGGCGTTTGCTTTTACAACCGAAGAAAGTACAGCCTTTTCTCCAATTTTCTTTCTAATGAAATTTATATTGTTTTTATAGGCCGATTGTTTTAACTCTATCCTAGAACTGTGCTTTACCATTTTTTTCTTATGTCTAGCCAATTGTAGGATTGTCCCCAACTCTCCTTGGCTATCTGCCTTACTTTCTGCACTTCCTCTATCGGCACGTTTATCATTTTTTCTGTTGCTTCTAACGTATTGTAATGAAATGCGTAAACCCTGGCTGCAAATTGATATAGTGGCAAGGAAGACTCTCCATAAACCTCACCTTTACCTACCACTGAGGGTTTGATTCCCTGACCCCAGTCTTGCCTTCCCTCATTGTTTGGGTTGAGGAAGTACGCCCTTAAGATTCCCTCAGGATCTTTGTCAACCCTTAAAAGGGATACGGCATGGAAGCCTAACATTTCGGCTTTTGCCGAGGTGATAAAAATCCCAACCGGATTTGGGTAAACCAATCTGTTTCCACCATTGAAATCCGGATGGCAAGTTGCATAAAACACCTTCACAAAACCATCAAAATCTATGATGGCATCTGACATATAATCATACGCTGAGGCAAATCCTACTTGAATCCATTGCCCGTATAAAGCAGGGTTTACCCACTTATGAGGATCCTCCCCGCGTCCTGAGGCAAGGCGCATCATTTCATTATATACCCTGTCCAGCATTGGCACCAATGTTACTGATACGGCATCTAGGTTGTGATCCAAGGCCTGAACTAACCCTTGGGGAGTGGTGGAATACTTAACTTCCCTACCCTCAAACCTAAATGTAAGATCATCATATACCGCAGCCGTCTGTATCATATGAATCAACTTGGCAGGTGCATGCTGACTCCACATACTGATTCCCCTAGCACTTTGGCAAGTGGGATTATTGCCCTGGCCTACGCCAAGAGGCTGACCCAATATTCTTAAAACTGCGCCAATCAAATATTGTTTTGGGCTCACTTTTTCATGGGGAGTCCTAGTGGATTTGAGAATCCTTTTCTCCACCTCGGGGTGTATCTTAATGGTAAGTAGGTTTGACAAACCTGACCTTACCGCTTCCCTAGAAAGTACGCTGTTTTCCAGCATTTTGGCAAGTCCGTATATACATTGGGCATTAAAGGGATCAATGATTTCCTTAATCAGTTGAATAACATAAGTGGACAACTCATTGAACCTTGCTACTCCTGAGGGGTTAAGTCCTAAACATAGGGGAATGATCTCCACCTTTTTGGTCTCCACTAAAAAAAGGAGCAAGCTGGCCTGGAATTGGCTCACAAGGCCGTGCTTCAACATCATTTCCCCAATTTCCTGCGATTCTGCCTTTAACTCCTCCGGGCTTAAACTGGAAAGTGTTTCTCTATAAGTCCTAAAATCATGGTCTATGCACCTTTTAGTAGGCCTGTAAATACTTCTTTGGAAAGAAAGTAACTTTCTGTCATCTGGGTTTTCCGGATCCAGGGATATTTTTTCCTTTACCCAGGCGATTATCTTCCTTTGCTTCTCGGTTACTACCGGCCTCTGCTCACAAATCAGGTATAGCTCTTCGGCAATTTTGGCTTTCACCTGATCGTAATCCGTGTAAGCAGACAAAAATTGAAACAATGAATGTACCTTGGATAGCTCATGGTCGCTCATTACCAGACGCGTTTCCTCAAGGGGTTCGTTAAAAACAAATTCCAGATTGGAAACGACAACCTCTTGTATATAGTTAGCTGCCTCATGCTGGGTTAAATTTCCGACCTTCATTTTTCCATTGGCAATGGCCAACAGCCTTATCTCACTCAGAATTTCTATGGTGGAATTCGGGTGTCCGCTCTTCAATGTACCATTCACTAGGGTAGGCACCAGTTTTGAAGGATCCGCCCAAGGAGACCCCAAAAATATGCCTGCCTCCGACAATTTTTCAATTCTTTCAAACAAAAACTCCAGCCCACTCCTTGAATCAGCCATTATATCAATCTGACCCATTAATTTCTGGGCTTTTTCAGGTTTGGTGAGTGCCGTGGCAGCACTATATTCCTGAAGTAATTCTTCAAACATGTCTTGGTGTTTATCCACAACGGCTTGATTTTCCATACGACCTTTCTCCTTCTCTAATATATATACTATGTAAACTTTATACGTATTCCATTTAACAGTAAATGGAAAATTTAAAAATAAAACCCTTCCATTGGAAAGGTTTTATGACTTTTTTTTCTGACAAAACTACTGATAGAAGTCTACATTTTCATAATGAAGAAGTAGTTCCCTCATTCTATCGGGATCTTCTCCTTTGAAATTCACCGTGCCAAAATGGTTCCCGAACCCTTCTCTGGTATCTAGTTTTTGGGTAGTCAGCGGGGGTACCAAAGTATGATCTAGGAAATAAGATTCTTCCTTAAGTTCCTCCGGAATCACCAGTTGGGAAATCCGGTTCTTGCGCGGATAAATCATCACGTTTCCATAAAATTCATTTGGCCTGGCATCTGGAGCGGGCAACAATTCTTTTAGCTCCTCCTCCGGCAAATTGGGATCATGGCAACAGACAAAAGCTGCCAAAGCATCAAATCCATATGCCTTACTGGCCAATTCCAAAATATGTCCTCCAGGAATCCTGCAAGCCACTTCACCGAAACTCAATTCATCGTTTTCGGTTAAGAACCACTCAGGGTGAATCATCCCATACTGAATACCAAAAATATTCACGAGCTTTTGCATTTCCTGCATGATTCGCTCCCTTTTGCTGTTCAGGTGCTTTCCTTCTGGTATGAAATTGGAATAACCAAGTTTCACATATTCAGTAATGTTCAAAAACCTGATTTTACCCCCGTGGATAAACGCCTCACAGGAGAATTCAGTTCCGGGAAGGTGGCTTTCCGCCAAACAGGGAAAATCCCCCTCTTCGCATTTTCTGTCTACATCCGCTTTTGACTTGAGAAGGCGGTGACCCACTGTACCTGCTGAGGCAAAAGGTTTAATATGAACCCAAGAATCCTCCTCCCCTTCGATTTGAAGGTTTGCTTCATTCAGCCTATCCATGAAGTTTTTCACTCCCTCCTTATTATAGACTTCTTCGAAAAGCCCAACCCTCAATCCTCCGATCAGTGCTTTTCTTTTCATCATTGCCTTATTCCGGAATAAAAACGCACGATTAAGTACCTTTGGGTCATCCCTGAATATGGAATTCAATGCACCTGCCCACTCTACTGTTTCTTCAAACAAGGGCACTGCTACATCTGCATCAAATGCCTTCAACTTTTCAAGAAGGTCCAAAGAGTTAGAAGTGTCGCTCCATTCATTAAATTTATAGGGAACAAAAGGAATATTGTTTTCCTCAGCATAGGACTGAAAATCAGGAAAAGAAACCACTACGAATGGTTTCCCAAGTTTCTGCATACTTTCAATTACGGGTAAACTCCAACCCATCAGTGCAAAACATTTAGCCATAGTTATATCTTTTTTGATTTGGTATAGGAAATATGCAAAAAACAGGCTAGAATCAGTTTATTCGCCAAAAGATTTGAAATTATAAGAATATCCCTACATGGGCAAAGAATAGTTAAATCTTAACTGTGTAGTTCAGGTACAAAAAGCCTTTTTAATTAAAAAAGATTACGTTTTGGGAATCTGAAGGTAGCCTAGAATCCACAGCTCCTTGGGTTTCTATAGGTACCTAATTTTGTTCCAATCATTCTAAGTTATATTTATCCAGTTTATTATACAGGGTTTTCCTGTCCATATTCAACATTTTGGCTGCTTTTGACTTGTTGTAGCGAACCTCATGTAAGGTTTTGATGATAAGTTGCTTTTCTTGTTCTTCAAAACTTGTTTTCAGGTCTATGGCTGAAGAAACTTCCTCTGATGCCTCTACATGGTCTATTTTGGGTTTTTGAATAATTTCCATCGGTATTACCTCCCTAAAGATTTCGCCCTCGCCCGTAATCAAAACAGCCCTCTTGATGACATTCTTCAGTTCTCTTAAATTTCCGGGCCAAGAATATACCCTGAATATTTGCTGTACATCCTCGGATAATCCGGTGACTTTCTTCCCCAATTGTTCGTTGCTTTGTTTTAAAAACAAATCCGCAAAATAAAAGAGGTCATCCTTTCTTTCCCTCAAGGGACTCACGTGTATGGTGAATTCATTTAACCGGTGAAATAAATCCTCCCTGAAATCTCCCTTATTGGCACATAGCATCAAATCGTCGTTGGTGGCAGAAACAATGCGAACATCCACAGAAATGTCTTTATTACCTCCCATTTTCCGGATCTTGCGTTCTTGGATGGCTCTCAAAAGTTTAATCTGAACCTCATAACTTAAGTTCCCAATTTCATCCAAGAAAATAGTGCCGCCGTTGGCACTCTGAAAATGCCCTGTTTTGTGGTCAATGGCACCAGTAAAAGCCCCCTTTACGTGCCCGAAGAGCTCACTTCCAGCAAGTTCTTTGGAAAGAGCACCACAGTCAACGGCAATAAAAGGCCCATCTTTCCGCTTGGATTTTTGATGAATCCTCTTGGAAATGTATTCCTTACCAGTGCCACTTTCCCCCAAAACAATCACACTCATATCCGTAGGGGCAACCAAATCAATATACCTCTCCAGTTTTTCGGCCCCACTGCTTTTACCCACCAAGTAAGTAGGTTGGCCAGTCTCTTTAGGGGGATTGGGGGATTTGTTGGCTCTCTTGACCTGGTTTTTAGTGTTTTTTTTCAACCCCTCCTGTACCGCCAGCAGCAATTCATCTGGATTTACAGGTTTAGTGATATATTCCGAAGCCCCCATTTTCATAGATTTCACCGCCGTTCGAATGTCGGAATAGTTGGTGATTAAAATCACAGGTGATGGATGCTCAGAGGAAATAATGTGCTCCAAGACCTGCATACCCGTACCATCCGGCAACCTGTAATCTGTAATTACCAAATCAGGGACTATTCTGGCATATAAACCTATTCCCGCTTCCACTCCTGTGCAGACTTCCACCTTATACCCATTTTTTTCCAAAAAATTTCTAATAATCTTGGAATAGGTGAGGTCGTCTTCTATCAACAAAACTTTATTCATAAAGATAATGGGTGATCCAAATAGAAAGGGATTCCAATCAAATCCATTCTACGCTACCAAATGCTATCAAATTAATCCATGATCATAAATTGAGCCAATTTTTAAATTTCCAAGCTAGGCTCCCTTTCTTTCCAATCCGCATTGAATTCCACAATGTAACAATTTTTTTTTTCGAAAAAGTATTAGTTTATTTGTATCTATTAAATAAACTTTAAACTCTTCGCTTGCATTCGCCCTCAAGTGCGTGAACTTGGGGGCTTTTTGGTTTTTTTAAAAAGATTAACGAGATGGCATCCAAGGCTAGCGCACCCATTGGGATATTTGACAGTGGCATAGGGGGGCTGACCGTAGCCAAGGCTGTAAGGCAGCTTCTCCCAAAAGAGCAAATTATTTATTTTGGGGATACGGCTCATTTACCCTATGGGGACAAAAGTACCGCGGCCATACAGGCCTATTCCGTTAAGATTGCAGATGTACTTTTGAAATCCGGATGCAAGCTCATCCTTATTGCATGTAACTCTGCTTCTGCAGCAGCTTTTGACCTGGTAAAGGAATATGTCGCCTCAAAGGCCTTGGTGTGCAATGTCATAGACCCAGTGGTCGATTACTTGCGTGAGTTTCACCCGGATCAAAAAGTAGGGCTTATAGGTACAAAGCAAACCATACACTCAGGGGTGTACCTGCAAAAAGTCAATGCACTAGATGTTGGTATCACCTTAGAATCTCTTGCCACCCCTCTTTTGGTGCCGATGATTGAAGAGGGCTTCCACAAGAATGAGGTGAGTCATGCCATCATTGACTCCTATCTTTCACAGTCCATTTTTGAAGGAATAAGTGCCTTGGTATTGGGCTGCACGCACTATCCTCTTATTAAAAATCAGATTTCTGCCTATTATCAAGGTGAGGTGAAGATCATCGACAGTTCTGAAATCGTCGCAAAGTCTGTCAAAGCACTGCTGGAATACCATAACCTATCTGACAAAGGGGTTAAAAGAGATGATCAGTTTATGGTCTCCGATTTCACTCCCTCTTTTCAGCATACCACTAAGTTATTTTTTGGGGAAGCAATCACCCTGGAAAAATATCCTTTGTGGGAATAGCCAGCCAGATTTTGTTAATTTTTGGTAAATCCGTGCACTTATTTAATTTTTTATAAAATCTAGGGGATTTTCATATTAGTTTTTGTGTTAGTTCATTTAAGCATTATTAGAAACAAACGCTAAAAAAGGTTTACCTTTGTAAAGGATATTACTCCTTCCTAGTCCTATGAGTGATCAAATCAAACATGAGTGTGGGATAGCCATGATAAGGCTAAGAAAACCATTACAGTATTACATCGACAAATACAATTCTCCCACCTATGCTGTCAATCGACTCTATGTCTTGATGCAAAAACAGATCAACCGGGGCCAAGACGGTGCTGGGGTCGCCAATATTAAGATAAACACCAATCCTGGAACCCGCTATATCAGCCGGTACCGTTCCGTAGAGTCGGAGGCGGTAACCAAAATATTCCAAAAAATAGCAAAGAAATACAAGAAGGCCAGAAAACATGGCTCTGAGCAAAGCCTTATGGATGCCGACTGGCTAAAGGAAAATGTAGCTTTCAGCGGAGAGGTATGGCTTGGGCATCTTAGGTACGGAACCCACGGGGAAAACAGCATAGAAACCTGTCATCCTTTCCTTAAACAGAACAACTGGAGAAGCAGGAATTTGGTCATGGCGGGAAACTTCAACATGACGAATGTGGAGGAGCTTTTTGACATCCTGGTTCACCTTGGACAGCACCCTAAAGAAAAGACGGATACCGTGACAGTCATGGAGAAAATAGGGCATTTTTTAGATGAGGAAAACCAACGGATTTTTGACAAATACAAGGACACTTATTCCAACCGGGAAATTACCGAGGTCATAGAGCAAGAATTGGACGTAGCCCGTATTCTCAGGAGAAGTTGTAGGGATTTTGACGGAGGGTATGCGATGGCTGGCCTCATTGGAAACGGAGCCAGTTTTGTGGTGCGGGACCCCATAGGCATTAGGCCTGCCTATTATTATGCAGATGACGAAATCGTGGTAATTGCTTCCGAAAAGCCCCCAATCAAAACTGCATTTGATATAGAATATAAAGAAATCAGGGAAATCAAACCAGGAAATGCCCTTATCGTAAATAAGGACGGTAGTTTTGGGGAATATGAAATTATTCCTCCAAGGGATAAAAAATCATGCAGCTTCGAGCGCATTTATTTTTCTAGAGGCACTGATCCTGATATTTATAGGGAAAGAAAGAACTTGGGAAGAGCTCTGGTACCCCAGATCCTCAAGGCCATTGATTTTGACCTCAAAAACTCAGTTTTTTCCTATATCCCCAATACCGCGGAGACCGCATTTTATGGTATGATAGAGGGTCTGGAAGATTACCTCAGTGCAAGGCGAAGGGAGGTAATGCTGGAAGGCAAACCCCACCTTGGAGATGTAGAGGAATTATTGAACTTCCGTCCTCGTGTAGAAAAACTCGTCAGCAAAGATGTAAAGGTAAGAACCTTTATCACCAATGATTCGGACAGGGATGTCTTAGTTTCCAACGTGTATGATACTACCTACGAGGTAATTCGCCCTGGGGTGGACACCATTGTTGTAATAGATGACAGCATAGTGAGGGGCACCACTTTGGAGAAAAGCATTCTTACCACGTTGGACAAACTGAAGCCGAAGCGTATCATCATTGTCTCCTCGGCCCCACAAATCAGGTTCCCTGACTGTTATGGTATTGACATGTCCAGGATGAAGGACTTCATTGCCTTTCGAGCTGCAGTTGCATTGATAAAAGAAAGGGGAATGGATTTCGTCATGGATCAAATCTATGACAAATGCATCTCTACCCCCAATGCGAATGAAAATTACGTAAAAGAAATTTATTCGAACTTCACTGATCAGGAGATATCCGACAAAATTGCCCAAATTATCACCTCCGAAGATATTCAGGCCCATGTAAATGTGATTTACCAGACGGTTTTTAACCTAAACCAGGCATGCCCCGATCATTTGGGGGATTGGTATTTCACCGGTGATTTCCCCACTCGTGGGGGCATGCGGGTGGTAAACCGGGCATTTGTCAATTATATGGAAGGGAAAATAGTAAGGGCCTACTAAAGTAATAGAGAAACCATAAATCCAAAAAGGCGGTATTTTCTACCGCCTTTTTTTTATTTTTAGGACAATTAATTCATAAAAAACATCACAATGTCTATCAACGTAGCACTACTTAAATCCATCTGCGAACTACCCGGTGCCCCGGGATTTGAAAAAAAAATAAGGGATTTTGTCCTGGAACAGGTAAGCCCCCTGGTCGATGCCGTACAGGTGGATAATTTGGGAAATGTCATTGCCATCAAAAGAGGGAACAGAAATCCCGAAAACAAGCGGGTAATGGTAGCCGCCCATATGGATGAAATTGGCTTTATCGTCACCCACATCGATGATAACGGCTTTTTGAAATTCCACTCCCTGGGAGGTTTTGACCCAAAAACACTTACCTCCCAAAGAGTAATCGTGCACGGTAAAAAAGACTTGATAGGGGTAATGGGAAGCAAACCCATTCACGTGATGAGCACGGAGGAAAAAAACAAACTACCTAAACTCACGGACTACTTCATAGACTTGGGCATGCCCAAGGAAGAGGTGGAAAAATACGTCACCATTGGGGATCCTATCACAAGGGAAAGGGAACTTATTGAAATGGGTAATTGTGTCAACTGCAAGTCCATTGACAACCGTGTGGCGGTTTTTATCCTTATCGAAACGCTAAAACAATTGGAGGACCCCGCATATGATGTGTATGCCACCTTTACGGTACAGGAAGAGGTAGGACTGAGAGGAGCTAACGTATCCGCACATTTGATAAACCCAGATTTTGGCATTGCGCTGGATACTACTATCGCTTATGATGTCCCTGGTGCCTCTGCCCATGAGAAAATCACCGAATTAGGAAAGGGTACGGCCATCAAAATCATGGATGCCTCCACCATTTGCGACTATAGGATGGTCGCTTTTATGAAAAGTACCGCGGAGAAATTCAAGATCAAGTGGCAACCGGAGATACTTACAGCAGGAGGTACAGACACCGCTGGGGTGCAACGCATGGGAAAGCAGGGTTCCATTGCAGGGGCTATTTCCATCCCTACCCGGCACCTGCATCAGGTAATAGAGATGGCAAGCAAAGAAGACATACATGCTAGCATCCACTTGTTAAAGGCCTGTTTGGAAACCCTGGACGCCTACGATTGGAAACATTAATTGAATAGTTAAGTGCATCAGTGGGGGTTGTCTTCTATGAGAGCCTCTTGCTGATGCACTTTTTTCACCTCAGGCTTTTATTTTTTTCTTTGGGAGTTTTTTTCTTAAGTATGTCAACAAATCATCGTATTCCAAGTGTTCATGATTACTGATGGCAATGCTGAATTTATCGTCAAAAATCAGGCTCAATTGTTTAAACTCCCTTTTGTTTGCAAGCACCTTTTCTTCTTGCCATCCCAGTACTTGGTTGAGCGCATAGACTCTCTTCATACGCCTCAAGGGCAGGCTTACGATGATTTGGGATTTGCCCGCAAGTACGAACTTAAATCCCGCCATCATTTTCACCAAAAGTAGCAAGAGCACCACAGTGATAATAGTACAGGCAAACAAGTAAAAAACCAGCCCATAAGAAGCTCCCCTATGAAAATCAGAAAACAGGTAGGCCAAACCTGCTATTAAAACCACGACAATGAAACTTAGGGAAAGGTAAGTGCTGATTTTAGGTCTGCAACGTATCATAATTTTGCTGTATTTCTTGAAGTTTAGCCCTGGAAAAATTAATCAATTCGGGGAAGAAAGCTTGAAAATAGGAGAAAAATGTTTCTCTATGCGCATCGAGGAAACGGGGTGCTTCCTCCAATTTTGAGCGAAAACTGGTCTTTTTTGAAATCCCGGTAAAGCTCTTTTTCATACCATCCATGGTGCCATAGGCCACAAGCCAATTTTCCTGTTTCATAAACTGATACATGTGGAGAAAGCTACTCGGGAGGATTTCCCTATGCGCATCCAAAAGACCATAAACTTCCTGGGCGAATTTGAAAATGGGTTTAGAATGATATTGGTCCCAATCTCTGGACAAAAAATAATCAAAAAACACATCTGTGATCACCACGCTGTACCTTGAAAAGTAGGGCTTAAGGATTTCCTGGGCCTCTTTCACTACCTCATGTTGATCGGTATAGCTATCTATCTCCCTGTGTAGCATTATCCCGATGACAATATCTTTATCAAACTGTGCCTTAAGATCACCTCTTACAAAGTCACCAATAAAATTACCTACCAGTATCTTTGGGTGGTCAAAGGACAAATACGCATGTGCAAGAAAATTCACTACTCCATTCCCTGTTTGGTTGAACGAAAAACACCCTATATTAGCCAATTGTTTGGAAACACAGGCGCGAGTATGGCAAATTTACAAGAAGAATTAGATAATACTAAACAACTGCTAAAGCTGGAGTGGAAGGAAGACCTGGAACAGTTCAGACAAAAAACGCAAAGCAAATCCATCCAAGAGAGAAAGGACGCCGGTACCTGTTGGTACCCAGTGCAGTTGGTAAAAATGAAGTCCGGCCTAGCGGATAAGTTAATCGTGGAGATCATATATCCAGAAAAGTTACAGTCCCATGGATTTCAATCTGGCAAGACCATTTCCTTTTTCTCCAATGAAAAAACAACGGGAAAATTACGTTCCGGCATAAACGGGGTCATCAATACGGTGAGGGGAAACTACATGGCTATCACCCTTCCTACAGAAAGGCTTCCAGAATGGATGACAGATGGTAAGCTGGGAATTGATTTAATGTTTGACGAAAGCACCTACAAACAAATGGACCTTGCCATGTCCAAGGTTATAAAGGCGAAGGAAGGAAGACTTTGGCAACTCAAAAACATCCTTTTGGGAGAGGAAGGGGCTACCTTTGACAATTCGGCTAGTATCCATCCAGACCCTTCCCTTAATCCGGGTCAAAACCAGGCGCTTTCCTTGGTAGCCTCCGCAAAGGATGTTGCCATCATTCACGGCCCCCCGGGCACTGGCAAAACCACCACCCTAGTAGCGGCTATAGGTGCTGGCATCCAAAGATACCATCAGGTGTTGGTATGTGCGCCGAGCAATGCCGCGGTGGACCTTCTGGTGGAAAAACTTGTGGAAAAAGGCATAGCCACACTTAGGATAGGCCACCCAGCAAGGGTAGATGATGATATTCTTCAACAAACCTTGGATGCTAAAACCTCTCAGCATGCCGTTTACAAAGACCTCAAAACGCTGCGAAAAAGGGCAGAGAGCCTGAGGAGCCAAGCCAAAAAATACAAACGCACCTTTGGCCCCAGTGAAAGAAGCCAGCGGGAAAAGTCTTGGGAACAAGTAAGGATGATCAAAGAGGAAATCCGACAACTGGAGGACTATATCCAAATGGATATCTTTCAACATACCCAGGTATTTGCCTGTACCTTCTCCGGGGCAGGCTCACCCACCATGAAGGGAATGCGTTTTCCTATCGTCTATATCGACGAAGCTGCCCAAGGGCTAGAACCGGCTACCTGGATTCCAATCCTTTATTCCGACAAAGTCATCATGGCTGGAGATCACTGTCAACTCCCCCCCACCATAAAATCCTTTGAAGCGGGAAGAAGAGGACTCAAGGAAACTCTTTTTGAAAAAACGATCTCCAGACAACCCCGAGCTGCCAAAATGCTATTTAGCCAGTATAGGATGCCCTCCCTAATCATGGGGTTTTCTAGTAGGCACTTTTATGAAAACCAGCTAGAAGCAGCCCCCACTACCTATTCTCACAGGCTCTCCGAGGATTTACCGATCCTTCAGTTTATAGATACTGCCGGAAGTGGCTTCCAAGAGCATACCGACAAGGAAACCCTCAGTACCATGAACGAGGAAGAAGGCAGGTTTGCCCTTTTGCGGCTGGTAGATGTGGTGAAAAGCCTGGGTATTAATGTGTTTTTGGACAACAAATGGAACATAGGGGTGATTTCTCCCTATAGGGCACAAGTGGAGGCATTAAAGGAAATGCAAGAGGAACAGGAATTTTCGGAGCACCTTAAACCCATTCAGGAATTACTAACCATCGAT
The DNA here is from genome assembly GCF_003347495.1 of Pleomorphovibrio marinus. Lineage (GTDB taxonomy): Bacteria > Bacteroidota > Bacteroidia > Cytophagales > Cyclobacteriaceae > Pleomorphovibrio > Pleomorphovibrio marinus. Next base: position 636,252 of record NZ_QCXY01000002.1, on the reverse strand, counting down.
ACTATAGATGGTTTTCAGGGTCAAGAAAGAGACCTTGTTATTATCAGCCTAGTAAGGAGCAATGCTGATGGTATTATAGGTTTTTTGGGGGATACGAGAAGGATGAACGTAGCCCTTACCAGAGCGAAGAGGCAGCTTATTGTCATCGGAGACAGCAGTACCTTGGGCACACACCCTTTTTATAAAGAGTTTCTTTCTTATATTGACGAAAACAACTGCTATTCCAGTATTTACGAGTGGATGGAACACTAGCCAAAAACCCAAACCTAAACAATTGATTTGATGAATTTTGGAGACTCTTTCGAAAAACTTAAGGAAATCTTTCTAGAAGATATTGAAGATTTTAACAGCCTTATTATAGGCTTGCTGATCGCAGGAGTCGTTTTGGTGGTCTTTATATTCATTTCCAAGTGGATTAAAAACCTTATTGTAAATAAACTCAACAGACGTGGAAATGACCACTTGCTTGTGGAATTTATTGCCGCAGGGGTAAGGGGAGTGATCATCTTGTTTGCCCTTACTATTATTTTTAGGTTTTTTGGCCTTACCGGCATTGTAAGTGGGATCTTGGCAGGAGCCGGGATCACCGCATTTATTGTAGGCTTTGCCTTGAAGGATATAGGTGAAAATTTCCTTGCTGGCATTCTATTAGCCTTCAAAAGACCCTATAGGATTGGAGATATAGTGGAAATAAATGGAGTGCGGGGAAGGGTATTGATGTTAAACCTAAGGGACACCCAGGTAAAAACCCCTGATGGGAAGGATGTTTTCATTCCCAATGCAAGTATTATTAAAAACCCATTGACGAATTTCACCATAGATGGGTTTTTAGCCTACAGCTTTGTAGTAGGGCTGGACTATGGATGTGATTACGAGAAAGCCATGGTCCTAATAAAAAACACTATCACCACTGTGCCAGGAGTGTTAAAGGGAAATAAAAAACCTACTATAAATGTGACGGAGTTAGCGGCTAGCACTTTAAATGTAACCGTAACCTATTGGGTAAACACCCACAATAAGTCCCAGCCGGATCCCAAAGTTAGGTCTAACGCGATTTTGTCTGTGCTCACTGCACTTGAAGAGGCTGGATTCAATTTACCCGGAAACATCGTTGAGCTGAAAAACCACAACCAGCTCCCGATAAAACATAACCCTACATAAGGTATCAGGAAAATTTTTGATGAACCTCTCTTGCCACGGGTAGGTCTGCGTCTGCCCAATCCAGGGTAAGAAGTTCAGAATGTGCTAGCCATTTATAAGACTGATGTTCCAAAAGAGTAAGATGGCCACTCTCAATTTTCGCCAAAAATGGAACCAATAAGATTTGGGAATCCTCGTAATCATGAGTTACAGGGTTCAACCTTGCTACTAGGCTAATCTTCAAGGACAGTTCCTCTTCAATTTCCCTTACCAAGGCATTTTCTTCAGACTCACTTTCTTCTATTTTTCCTCCTGGGAATTCCCATTTTAAGGGCAAGGGCATGATCGTACTTCTTTGAACGGCCAAAAACAGCCCCTCTTTTTCTATCACAGCACAAGTAACCTTAAGTCGTTTCAAGCTCTTTTTATGGTTTATTCTTCCTCTGGTATATAAAGCAACTGTCGGTTCTCAAAATCATATAAGGTAGACTTTCTTAATTCATAATATGCTGTCCAGAAATCCCTTAAGGATTGTACATATTCCCTTCTGTTCTTGTCTTTTTCTTGTTGGGCAATATTAAGGTCGGTTATCGTCACATTACCACTTTGGTACCGCTTAAAGGCTATTTCATAGCGCTTATCGGCTACCTCATCCGATAATTGCGTGATTTCTAATCGTTCCCTTAGCATTTCGAAATTTTTGACCATAGTGAAAATCTCCTGCTCAAAATTGATGATGGCCTGATCCACCTCATAATTGATCAGTTTTTGATTTGCCTTGGCCCTACTCATCCGGGCTTTGTTTCTTCCCCAATCTAAGACCGGCACACCAAAATTCAAACTTACTAAGGCTTGTGTATTGGGGTCTGTGAAAATTTCCCCGAAAGCAAAGGCGGCATTATTGTATCCATAGCTTGCATTAAGACCCATTTGGAACCGTTGGCCTCTGGCTTGTGCCACACTTTCATCCGCCTGTAATCGTTCTCGTTCAAATTGAGTAGCATCTGACCTGTTTTGAAAAGCATATTGAAGAGCTTCATCCACATTCACTTCAAATTCAGGAATCTCCCCAGGCAGCTCCAGGGATAAGTTTATGGTCTCATTTAGGCCAATAAAGGACTTAAGTACCAAAGAGGAACTTTCCATATCCAACCTGGCCCCAGCCACATCTTGCTTGGCTTGCAATACCTGAAGTTCTACCTGTAGCAATTTATCTTCATAGGTAGTACCTATATTGTACCTTCCCCTCTCAATTTTTAGGATCTCCTCGGAATTTTTAAGGTTCTTCGTAGCAATGTCCAGGTTCACCTGAGCCACCAAAAAGTTAAAAAAGTAATTCGTCACCCGCTCACTGATGTTTTCCATATCCTCTACAAAGGTCCTTTTACTTTCCTCATAAAGTAAAGGTTCAATCATTTTATCCCATTTCAAGGGGTTGAAAGCAAAAATTGGCTGGTATAACCTAACATTGACAGGAACCCCACTCCATCTGGTAGTAGGCTGCCCCTCTCCAGTCAAAAAGTTGTCAAACCTGTTAGTAGAACTATTGACTGAGATTGTTGCCCCTGTAGCAGCAATTTCTTGTTGTAGGCCCAACTCCAAATCCATTAGGTTTTGCCTAATTTCCCGAAACTCAACCGTTCCATCTGGTTGAATTACATTGCTAAACTCCTGTCTGTAACTTGGCACAGTACCGCTCAACCGTAACTGCGGGTTATAATTGGACAAATGAAAACGATATCCCCAATACATGTTTTCCCTACGGGTATCCGCCCTTAAAGCGGCAGGGGATTGGGTCTTGGCGCGTTCCACAATGTCTTCTAACGTGAAGGATACGGTCTCCTGAGCTTTAACAGAAAAAATGGCCACAAAAAAAAAGAGGGCCATAAGTGGGTAAAATTGTTTATTCATATCGAAGTGAGGTTATAGGATCCTGACTAGCAGCCCTCTTGGCCGGTGTTATACCAAACACCAGTCCCACTGTGGCTGCGACTCCAAAGGAAAGTAATATAGAAGGTAGTGTAATGATGGTAGGAAATTCGGCAAAGGCAGATACCATGTGCGCTAGAACCACGCCCAGAATCACCCCGATTATTCCTCCGGAAATACTAATCATAATGGACTCAAATAGGAATTGGTTAACAATATCGGATTTTTTTGCTCCCAACGAAAGTCTTAGGCCAATTTCTTTTATTCTTTCCATCACAGAAGCCAACATGATGTTCATGATCCCTATACCGCCTACCAATAAAGAAATGCCGGCAATGGCACCCAGTACTATGTTGAAAATATTTTGTGTTCTTTGTTGCTGCTTAAGCAAAAGTTCCGGTATGGTGATTTCAAAGTCCACCACTCCAAAGTGCCTTCTTTCCAGCATTTTGGAGAGGACTTCGGCAGTAGGAGATAGCATTTCGCTTTCTGCTACCTGAACCGTAAGCTTATCGATCTGATGATAATTACTGCTTCCGGATTCATTGTCGACCAAGTCAGAGCGAACCACCTTATCCCTGTCCTTGTACCTGACCAGCATGGTTTGTATGGGGATGTAAACATCCATATTGAAATCTCGGATACCAAGTTTGGACACACTGGACTCCGATACCATTCTTTCCTCCAGTACCCCTATTACCTCAAGCCATTGGTTACCGCTTTTAAGCCTTTTACCTATGGGGTTTTGATTAGGGAAAAACTTTGACTGAACCCCTCTTCCTATTATACATACAGCATCCCCTTTTACCAAGTTTTTTTCGCTGAACATCCTACCCTCACTGAGCCTGAAGTCCAGCACATCGAAGTAGGCAGGGGTGACACCCACCAGCTTTGCGGATCTTCTCAGCCCGCTTTTTACAATATGCGTGTCAAATATTATCTCGGGGCTTACATTTTGGATTCCTGGCAAATTATCGGTTATGGCCTTTACATCCTGTAGCTTTAAACCAGGTGAGAATTTCCCTCTTTCTTCTTCCACACCTGCATCTTCATCTACCTCCCCCTCCACTTGTTCCACTATAGGCTCTATTACTATGTTATTAACCCCTACAAGCTTGATTTGCTCCAGAATTTCCTGTTGAGCGCCGTTTCCTATAGCAAGCATGGCGATGACTGCGGCAACGCCAAAGATAATACCTAAGGCTGTAAGTAATGAGCGTACTTTATTGGATATTACTGCTTCAAAAGCAATATAAAAATTGGCTTTTAGCCTTTCGTCAATCATAAATAAAGGTTTGATATTACTGGAAAAAGCTTTTCTTCAAGAAGCTTTCCTTATTCGTTCTGAAGAAAGGATTGGGTTTTTTCTGCAGTTACCCTTGGCTCTGAAGCGTCAAGGTTGCGTTTTCCATCCAATTCATCAAGAAGCCTTACGGCTAAGTTATCCCCCCAACTTGGTGTAGAAAGGTATACCCTATCACCATCATTTACTCCTTTTTCAATAACAACATCATTGGCGTTGGACATGCCCATTATTACCTCTTGCTTTACCCCGTTTTTAAGATAAACATAGTTGATACTGTCGTTCTCTACATTGATTGCCTCCAATGGTACATATACCACATCTTCAAGTTGCTCCGCAATAATGGAGTTGCTGGTGGTCATGGAAGGACGAAGAGATTCATCGGATTCATTAATCTGCACAATTACCTCAAAAACCTTTGCGTCGGAATTAGGCCTCTTTTGACCCACATTGGCCACTTTTGTCACCTTTCCGGTAAATTTTTTGTCAGGGAATGCATCCAATCCTATTTCCACTTCCTGCCCTGTATTTACTGTTCTAATGTCTACCTCGTTGACATAGGTAATACTCTGCATGGTGGTAAGGTCTGGCAAGGTGGCTACTACTGGGTTCCATGAACTTATCTGAGAACCTTCCTTAACCTTGCTACCCCTGTACTTTACATGAATAACCATGCCGTCTTGGGGTGCTTTAACCACAAACTTATCTAAAACCTCTACCATTTGGTTCACTTGGGCTTCTACTTCCCTAAGCTTGGCAGATATCTCCACCATCCTGGCTTTTTCCTGCATGGTCTTGATCTTGTACCTGTCATTGGCTTGAGACAATTCCCTTTTAGCCTTTTCCAGATTATACTCATTTTGCTTTATGATGGCCGGTGGTTCGTACTGGGACTGTTCCAGGATCAACTCCTGCTCCTGAACCACATATTCCAAATTCAGGATATTATCCCTCTCTTCCCTGAGGTTCAATGAGGTATCCAATTGGGTCTGCTCAAATTGTGCCTTAATTTGTTCCAAATCGAGTCTCTTGTCCTCCAATTTGTCAAAAAGCTCTGTTTTATCTATAGAACAAATGAAATCACCCTTTTTGACTACAGTACCCTCATCGATCATCTTTTCTATAGTAAACGAGCCGACTCTAAATCTTCGGGCTTCACTTGGGCCAAAGACCTGTACCGACCTCAAGGCTTCCAATTCACCAGAAGTGTTAATTTCAACCTTAAATTTACCTTTCTTTGCCTGTGCAGTAATGTCACCCAAATTGGTGGTGCTGCTAGATCCCAAGGAAAAATATAAAATAGCTATAACAACAATACTACCTATCGCTGCATATATGACGTTTTTCTTCATTTCTTTAAAATTTACTTTTACAAATTTACGCTTTTCATTATCAAAGCTTTACCCAGTAACCAACTTATATGTCCATTGAAGTAATAATTCTCATTTCAATCAAACTTGACCATTCTTTTCATGATTATCTTTAACTATTCTTAACTTGCGTCCTAGAATTTACTAGGAAAATAATGATGAAATCCTTGGTCAGTTGGGTAATCCGACATATCCCAAGAAAATACTTGCAATTATTTAGCCACAATTTGCTTAAGGTTGCTTCCCTATTTTACAAAGGAAAAAATGTCACATGTCCAGTCTGTGGAAGCAGATTCAGGAAATTCCTTCCCTATGGTAGGGCAGCGAGAGAAAATGCATTGTGCCCTAATTGCCTGGCACTGGAAAGACACCGCTTGATGTGGCTTTTCCTGAAAAGAGAAACTACCTTCTTCCAAGACCGACTCAAAGTGCTGCACATTGCCCCAGAGCTTTGCTTTATAAAAAGATTCAAAAACCTTTCCAACATCGAGTATATCACTGGTGACCTGGAATCCCCACTGGCAGAGATCAAGATGGATGTCCATGATATTCCTTTTGAGGCTAATAGCTTCGATGTGGTATTTTGCAACCATGTTTTGGAACATGTGGATAGCGATAGTAAGGCATGTAAAGAAATCAACCGGATTCTCAAGCCTTCCGGTTGGGGCATCATCCAATCCCCCGTCTACGACCTTCCAGAAACCCTCGAAGATATGGCCATTTCATCCCCAAAGGAGAGAGAAAAAGTGTTTGGTCAGAGTGATCACGTAAGAAAATACGGGCGGGATTATGCTAAAAGGTTAAGTAAATCCGGGCTTAGGGTTGCGGAAAACCAATTTGTGAAATCCTTGTCCACCGAAGAAATCAAAAAATACGCCCTCCCACCCGAAGAGACCATCTATTTCTGCTCCAAAGGAGAAAGGGATTAAAACTGGTTACTTTTTCCCGAAAAACCCCGCAGCAATTCCCGCACCATAACACCATAACTGTCCATGGGAAGTAAGCAGGGCCATTAGGGCCACTACAGGGGAGGAATACCGCCACCCAGTGTCAATTAAAAGCGCACTAACCCACACTAACCAAAGTATCCAAGCAATACCGAACAACGGGGGAATAAAAAGTAAAAGAAAAGGCAAGGCGAGGAATCCCAACAGAAAGACTAAAGGCAGGAGATGTACCATTTTTACGGCATCAGTATGAAACTTTCTAATAAACATCCTATTTTTCCCAAACTGGTAGCTTTGGCGGAAAAAGGAAGCTAAGGTATTTTTCCGTTTATGCCACACAGAGGCTTCTGGCACTAATTCCATTCGGAACCCTGCCTTTTTTATGCGCATGCTCAATTCAATGTCCTCTGCACGGTTGGGATCCAAGAATCCCCCGAGCTTTTGGTAAACCTCCCTGGAAAACCCCATATTGTATCCCCTGGCTTGATACTGCTTGCGGTTTCGCAATTTGCCCCTAATGCCCCCAGTGGTCAAAAAAGAGGTCATACTATAGTTCATGGCCTTTTGCCATCTGGTAAAATCACTCTTGGCATCGTCGGGACCTCCGTGCCCATCCAGTTGCCTTGTAACTATCGCCTCCTTTACTTTTTCAAGGTAATTAGGGGGAATCACACAATCGGAATCAAAAAACACAAAGTAATTCCCATTTGCAAGTCCCATCCCTGTATTCCTAGCCATACCTTGACCTGCATTGTCTTGATAATGATAGGTGATTTGTAATTGATCCCTGAAAGAGTCTATCTCCTTTTCACAGGTTACCGAAGACCCATCCTCAACAATTATTACCTCAAAGTCCTTTAAAGTCTGTTTACTGAGGCTCTCCAATAATTGACATATCTCATCGGGCCGGTTGAAAACGGGAATGACTACCGAAAAATCCATCAATCTTCCAGGTTAATCTCCTCAGCAATATTGTAATCTGTTCTTCTGGAATTGTTGGAGGTCATCATTTCGGCCAAAAAGCCTGTCAGGAACAACTGAACGCCAATAATCACTGCCACCAAAGCGAGGAAGAACAAAGGCTGTGCTGTAATTTCCCTTACCGGAATTCCCTTGCTCAGGCCCTGTATTTTTTCAATGATTAGCTTCAGGGTAATTGCAAACCCGGTAAAAAAGGACAAGGAGCCCAGTGTGCCAAAAAAATGCATGGGGTTTTTCTTATACCGATTAACAAAAGAAACGGAAATCAAATCCAAAAATCCATTTATGAACCTTTCTATACCAAATTTTGTGGTGCCGTATTTCCTGGGTTGGTGGTCCACCTCCTTTTCACCAATTTTTCCAAAACCATTCCATTTGGCAATTAGGGGGATGTAACGGTGCATTTCACCATAGATATGAAGGTTTTTTACCACCCTTAGTTGATAGGCCTTTAACCCGCAATTGAAATCATGTAAATGGATCCCTGAAAGCAACCTGGTCACAAAATTGAAAAATATAGAAGGGATAGTTTTGGAAATGGGGTCTTTCCTTTTCTTTTTCCACCCAGATACAATTTGAAAACCCTGCTCCTTGATCATGGCATACAAAGCGGGTATTTCTTCCGGGCTGTCTTGCAAATCCGCATCTAAGGTGACAACTACATCTCCAATTGCCTTGGAGAAACCCATGTCCAAGGCGGCAGATTTGCCGTAGTTTCTAAAGAACCCCACCGCTCTTATCCGCTGATCGTTTTTGCAGAGCAACTTGATTACTTCCCAAGAACCATCGTCACTTCCATCGTCCACTAAAATCACCTCAAAGGTAAGGCCTTCTCTTTCCAAGACCTCCCTAATCCAAGAGATAAGTTCGGTGATGGATTCTTCCTCATTATAAACTGGAATGACAACAGAAACTTGAATCATAGTTGCTTTTTAATAGTTCAGTGATTTATCCCTTTTCTTTAGGATTGCGGCTACAATAAGTGCCATAAGCGCATAAAAGATAAAAGAAACCCCTAACCCCTTAATTTGCCCTACAATGGTATAGGAACCAACCATGCTCTCCCTCATTTCATCCAAGTCGTCGGCAGAAAGACTATCCCCTGCCCCAAACTTGTCCATCATTTCCAAAACTGAGCTTAGTTGCTTTTCTATCAACACTTCCGGCAGGGCTGGGTCTATCACATGATACAGCAAAATATTCCCTATGGTATAAATTAAACCGGCAACGATCAAGGCCACAAAAGAGAACTGAAAAGCAGCCCCATAGGTCAAATAGCCACCAACCTCCTTACGGTATTGTATGCCGAAGTAAATCAATAATCCAAAAAACAATACCAAAACGAAGAATGCAAACCAAAATCCAACCAAGGCAGAAGAATCGAATGCATAAATTAAGAAATTGATAATCACCATAATCAGGCCCATCATGCCTCCGGATCTCAGGGCGGATTGGGCGGGTTGTGAAGTAGATTCCATAGGGTTTTATTTAAAGTTTGTTCCTTCTCAAAATTATGGAAATTATGATGGACAAAAACAAACCGAACAGTATTTTCCAAATAAAATCGTTCAGCGGAAAGTGGTAAACCCTCATGTCCTTCACCTCTTCCAGCGTTTTCAAATAGGCGTTTTCCCCTACTTGCTCCCTTAAGCCCACCCCTTCGGTTTCCAACATCTGCACTCGTTCTGCCTTTAACTCCCCAAAAACCTCCGGAAAAACCGACAAGGAGGCATATATTCCCAGAAAGGAAATGGTGGCGATGATAACATAGGTGAAGAACCCCACAGACATGCCATGGGCAAAACTCAAATATTCATTATTCCTGTACTTCTTAAAATAATATATGCTAATCCCTATAAAGAGGCTAAGATTCACAAAATTAAACACAATACTCATGGTGATGGGATCCAGATCCACCAAGTAAAAAACCCAGAAACCGACCAATGCCAATACACCGCCGAAAAGGCCAAAGGGATATGCAGAAATTAAATACCTATTCATAAATGTTGAGAAAATTTCCCCTTGTTGATGACGAATTTCACCCTGCCCTTGAGTTGACGGTTAAACCAGGGGGAGTTTGCACTTAGGGAAACATTGTTGTTTTGGTCAAAATACCAAGTCTCCTCAGGGTCAAAGATGGTGAGGGAATCCCATTCCTCGGAGCGCCTTCCCAAAACGCCCCTGGGGCCATCGGTGATCTTTTGGATAAGCAGTGGCCATCCCAGTTCCTTTTCCAGCATAGCCAATCCAGGAGCAAAAGTCTGCAGCCCTATCATTCCAAAGGCAGCGAGGTCAAATTCCGAGTGTTTGGCATCAAAATCTAAAGGGATATGATTGGAAACGAGTGCATCGATGGTACCGTCTTTCAATCCTTCCATAAGTGCCACCCTATCTACTTCCTCCCTAAAAGGAGGTAAAACCTTCAGGGCGGTATCAAAGCTGACAAGATCCTTATCTGTAAACAGCAACTGGTACAAAGAAACATCCGCAGTCACAGAAAGACCCTCTTCTTTTGCTTTTCTTATGAGATCCACCGACTTCGCAGTGCTGATAGCTTGAAGGTGCAATGTTCCCCCCGTATATTTTAATATCGATAGATTCTTTTGTATTGCCATCTCCTCTGCGAGACCCGGAATTCCCTTCATACCCAACTTTGTGGAAACAATACCCTCATGCATTTGACCAAAAAGCGCAAGCAGGGGGTCATAGGAATGGTCAAAAAGGATGCCTCCGAATTTCTGAAGGTATTGTAATGCTTTCATAAAGCGGTCAGAATTAGCCAAAGGGTGAATGCCATCACCAAATATCTTCACGCCATAATGGGATAAGTCAATCATTTCGGTGAAATCTTCCCCGGCAGTGTCCTTGGTTACCGCTGCTTGCACGTGTAAGGTTGGAAACATCGCCTGGCTTTTTTGCTGTATGTAGGCTACCTCGTTTTTGGATTGCACCACCGGCACGGTATTGGGCATAAGCACGGCCTCGGTGAAGCCACTCACCCTCAACCCCTCACAAAGGCTTGCAATGGTTTCCCTGAATTCCATCCCTGGCTCAGAAGCCAAGCACCTTAAATCCACCCATCCCCTAGAACCCAAAAATCCAGTACAATCCACTGTGGTGAATCGATCCGGAAGTTGTTCTTCAGTAGTTTTTTTTACGGATTTACCATCATAAAGAAAATCGGAAGCTTCTTTAACTTCACCTTCGGCTACAAACCTGAGTGATTTAAATAGAATAGACATATACAGAGAATTTGTGCAAAACTGCAATTTTATTCTTTAAAATGGAAGGAATTTCGGCTTGCTCACCACTTTACCTGAGGTCTCCATGAAGAACAGCGTATTGATCAAATCGGCTGATTGTGAAAATCAAAAAATTCAGACAGGTTTTTTTATATTAATTATATTCACAAAAGAATTTTTTAAATTTGACAGCGTTTATACGATTTAGCCAAGTAAAAACTTATTATTGAACGCTTTTTGTTGTGATGCAAAGAATTGGGTTTGATTTACTCTCGATACTCTTTTTACTTTTTTGCTTTTCCTTAAAGGCAACAGGTCAAAATAGTGTGGAAAATAAGATTGCTCTGCATTTGGAGAAGGCAGAAGCTTATCAATATGAGGACAGGGACTCTGCCCTGCTTCATATTGAACACGCAGAAATTCTCGCTCAGGAATCCAACTCCCCTTACTGGAAAGCGTGGGTACAAAACCGCAGAGGAGCTGTATACTACATCTTAGGTGATTATGATGTAGCCCTGGAATCCTTTGTGGATGCACAGCGTGTATTTGAAGACCTGAACGATCAGTCAGGATGGGTATTTGCCATGAATGGTCGGGGTTTGGTTTTTCTTGGGCAAAAGGAATACGAGGAAGCTATCAAGACCTGGGATAAATGCCTGGAAATTAACAGGACCCTTGGGGACAGCATCAGCATGGCAAGGAACATGTTCAACTTGGGTATTAGTTATTGTGAATTACAGGAATACGACGAAAGTCTATCGCTACTCACCAATGCGCTGAAGCTACTGGAAACCGATCCCCAAAACGTGCTGAACCTGATGGTGAAAAACAGGATGGCCCAGGTGCATTTTCACAAAAACCAATTAGAAACTGCCGTCAGGCTCTATCAGGAGGTGCTTTCCGCCACGCATTCATTAAACAATTGGGAAAAGACCTATGCCTATACCGGATTAGCAGAGATTGCGGCTTTACACCAAGACTGGGAAAAAGCAAAATCTTATGGGGAAAAAGGTTATGAAACCGCAATACTGGTTGGAGCACATTGGGATTTAGAAAGGGCCACCGGTGTTTTGGCAAGTGCTCATGAAATGTTGGAAGAATTTCCTAATGCACTGCATTTCACCAAGATCAACAAGGCTTATGGGGATAGCTTGTATAACACCGAAAAAGACAAACAAATTGATAGACTACAGCTCAAATTGGCACAAGCAGAAAATGAAACTCTACTAGCAGAACAGCAAGCTGCCATGCAACAAAGCAAGAGGAAGAGCTATGGGCTAATCCTCTCCTTTGTACTTTCTGCTTTGTTGGGAACCTTTATACTCACCTACCACAAAAACCTGAAGATAAAGGAAAAGTTGAACAAGGAGCTATTGGAAAAAAACAGAACCATCAAAAACCAGCACGAGAAAATCCAAAAACACAACCAAGGTCTTCAGGAAATCAACGAAACCAAAAACAAACTTTTTTCCATTCTTTCCCATGATCTGCGTTCACCCCTACATTCCATCATTCAACTGATCGAGATGTATTTGGAAGGCTACTTTAAGGAGGAGGACAAGGAGGATGCCTTGCGCATGCTTTACGAACAGGTAAAGAAAACAGAAAGTATGCTGGATGGACTTTTGAATTGGGCCAACCAGCAACTGGACAGCCTTGAGGCCAGGCCAATGGCATTCCAAAGTACTGAGGTCATTGAAAACCTTATAGACCTTTATGATTATCAAACCCAATCCAAGAAATTAAAAATCTCACATGAATCCAAGCCTCTCCCTCCCATTTGGGCGGATAAGGGACAGTTTCAAATCATAATTCAAAACCTTTTCCACAACGCCATTAAATTCACCCCAAACGAAGGGGAAATCAAAATTTATTACAAACAGGACAGCAGCATGATTCACCTGCACATCAAGGACAGTGGAGAGGGAATGGATGAGGAGTCCAGAAAGAACTTTCTATCTGATGCTGTAGGTGGAAGGATGGTTTCTCAAATAGGTACAAACAACGAAAAAGGAACCGGATTGGGCCTTTTACTGGTAAAACAGTTTGTGCTCAATAATCAAGGCATCATCCAAATTCAAAGCCAACCCAATAAGGGCACGGAGTTTATTCTTTCTTTTAAGAAAGCATATACAGAGAATTAGGGTAATGGATTCAGAGAAACCAACTACTACTTTAATTTTATTTTGCCGGATACATAAAGCTCCCAAACCTCTCATAAATTGCCTTATCGAGCATTTCATGATGCTCAGGGGCGGCTATGGCCTTTAATGCATGGGCTCGCTGCCTTAGGTTTTTCCCGTATAAATATGCCACACCATATTCTGTGACTACATAATGAACATGTGCGCGGGTGGTGACCACCCCTGCACCTTCTTTTAAAAATGGAACGATCTTAGACTGTCCTTTTTTAGTCGTGGAATTTAGGGCCATTATAGGCTTACCTCCTTCCGATAAGGCTGCACCCCGCATAAAATCCATTTGCCCCCCTACACCGGAATAATGGTAACTTCCAATGGAGTCGGCACATACCTGCCCGGTAAGGTCTATTTCCAGTCCACTGTTAATGGATACTACCTTGGGGTTTCTTCGGATCACTGCAGTGTCATTTACATAGGCTGCCTCATGAAAAGAAAAAAGTGGATTGTCGTTTACTGCTTGATACAGCTTTTTCGAACCTATGGCAAAGGAACTTACGATTTTACCTGGATGCTTTGCTTTATACCTATTGGTAATGGCTCCTGATTTTAACAGCTCAACCACCCCATCGGAAAACATCTCGGTATGTACACCCAAGTCCTTATGATGGGTCAAGGCCCTCAGGGTTGCATCCGGTATCGCCCCTATGCCCATCTGAAGAGTAGCACCATCCTCGATTAACTCCGCGATATACAGCCCTATTTTTTCCTCATTAGGGCCTATTTTGGATGCATAATTCACTTCAGGCAGGGGTTCGTCTACCTCTATTGCAGCATGGAACTTGCTGTAATGGATAAGTCCGTCACCATGGGTTCTTGGCATTTGCTGATTTACCTGGGCGAGGATAAAGGTAGCCGTTTCAATGGCTGGTTTTGCAATATCGACAGACACTCCCAAAGAACAATAACCATGCTGGTCAGGTGGTGAAACTTGAATAATGGCAACATCTATGGGAAGTACTCCCCGCCTGAAAAGAAACCCAATTTCACTCAAAAAAATGGGTACGTAGCCACCTTGGTCGGAATTTACAGCCTTACGCACATTTTCAGAAACAAACAATGAATTAATAAAGAAACTTCCTTTGCAGGATGGGTCTGCCAGGGGCATGTCGCCCAAAGTGGTGATGGATACTATTTCCACTTGTTCTAACTCATCCTTTCTGGCCTCCAATGCCCGCAGTATTTCAGACGGGGTGGCCGCAGATCCGTGGACGAATACCCTTTGGTGACTATTAATTATAGAAACTGCTTCCGCAGGTGAACTGTAGGTAATCATGTAAACTATTTTCTTGGTAAAAACATAAATTTATATAACTCTGCAATCCAAAATACAAAAGATATGAGGAAAACCTAGCGAATTTTTAAGTTTCTCAATATTTTCACTTTGCGGGGCCTTTACCCTCATTTTGCAACCGCATGTTTTACCATGATGAACTCTGAAATATTTTCCTGATCCAAAATGCCTAGAAAAAGATTCTCCTCAAATACCAGTGCAACTTTTTTGTTCTCTACAGACATCTTCTTAAAAGCCTCTTCCAAAGGCATATAAATTTCCAGCTTCATGGGATCCATATTAGCCACTTTTTCTACTGGGGTATCTTCTCCAGATTCACTTAACCCCTTTATGATTTCATCTCTACTAAGGGTACCTACAGGTTGATCGTCTTTAACCACCACAAAATGGGTTGCCTGGCTATCCAAGAGCTTTTCAATGGCTTTTTTTAAACTGGCATCGTAGGCTAATAAAGGGAAACGCTTCATCAGCGCATCGGATACCTGGTAACCTTTGAGCATAGAGGTCTGCGTGGTGTGGTTGACCTCGGCCTGGGCGCCCAAAAAAATGAATATACCAATCAACACCAAAATGGGATTGTAAAACAACCCTATGAAGACAAATGCTATGGCCAAAAATTGACCTATAGAGCCTGCTATCTGGGTAGCCTTCACCCTAGACATCCTGATGGACAGTAGGGCTCTCAGCACCCTTCCCCCATCCATGGGGAAGGCAGGCAGCATGTTGAAAACCGCCAAAAATATATTTGCAGATGCCAAATACAAAAGTAGGGTGCTCCCATCCAGATGAGGCTCTTCTTCGATCAACTCCATGTCAACGCCATTGAAATAGACAAAAACAGATAAAATGATAAATATCACCACATTCACCAAGGGTCCCGCCAACGCTACATTCAACTCTTGCTTGGGGTCTTCAGGAAGTTTTTCCAGCCTGGCAAGGCCACCAATGGGCAAAAGGATAATATCCTTGGTTTGAATCCCGTATTTTTGGGCCGTGAGGGCATGCCCAAATTCATGCAAAATCACACAGAAAAAAATAGAAAGAATGAAAAGCAGGGTCCAACCCGTGTCTTCCATGGCCATCCCCGACCTGGTATTGGCAATAATAATCCACAAAAGAAGGATGGAAAAAGTCCAATGTATAAAAACTTTTATTCCTTTATATTTGCCTAGGTAAAGTGAAAATTTCATATGTTTAAAATTGTCGTTTAATGGTCATACCTGACTGCCCTCAGGCAGGGAGCTTGCCCCGGACTAGTTTCAGGAGCCTGCCCCGGACTCGTTTCGGGAGCCTGTCCCGAATTCACTTCGGGAGAATCTCGCATCTCCCCAATAGCTATCGGGGAGGCATCTCTCCGTGTGAGGTTCTAGTCATGCCCTGACTGCCGTCAGGACAGGCTCGGTTATATAGGTTCAAAATTGTGTTTTCAGCGGTCATACCTGATTGCCATGCCTTCGGCAGGTAAACCGTCAGACAGGTTGCCTGTCCCGTAGCTATCTGGGGGCGTCCCTCAGTGTGTTGCTTCTGACATGCTTGATTTCATAAGAGATGGTTTAAAACTCTAGGCTAAAATTAAAACAATTTGATGGGAAAAAGAGAAATGCAGGAAAAATATACACCCAAAAATCATATTAGAATCCTTACCGCCTCCTCCTTATTTGATGGACATGATGCAGCCATCAATATAATGAGGAGGATCATGCAATCCACCGGAGTTGAGGTCATCCACATGGGGCACAATCGTTCCGTAAAAGAAATTGTGGACTGTGCCATCCAGGAGGATGTACATGCCATTGCAGTCACTTCCTACCAAGGAGGCCATATGGAATTTTTTAAATACATGCATGATTTACTGCAAGAAAATGACGCAGGTCACATCAGAATTTTCGGTGGAGGAGGGGGCACAATTTTACCCTCAGAAATTAAGGCCTTGGAGGAACACGGGATATGCAGGATATATTCCCCGGAGGATGGCAGGGCAATGGGCCTACAGGGTATGATTGACGACCTAGTGAAAAAGTCGGATTTTCCACTTATTGAGTCACCACTGCAAGAGTTCAAGGAAATTACCACTGACCGTAGGATTCTTTCTAGGTGGATTACTGCAGTGGAAAGTTTTAAATCAGCCCACAGTGAAACCCTAAATACCCTAGAGCAAACCTTACAAATACGGGAGGTCCCCATTTTAGGTGTAACCGGAACAGGTGGAGCAGGAAAAAGTACCTTAGTAGATGAATTGGTAAGGCGATTTATCATGCATCGCCCAGATCTCAAATTGGCAATACTGTGTATTGATCCTACAAAAAAGAAATCAGGAGGGGCACTCCTTGGAGACAGGATCAGAATGAATGCCGTATATCATCCCTCCGTCTTCATGAGGTCCATGGCTACCAGGCAGGCGCATCTCTCTTTATCCAGGGATTTGCGAGATATTCTGAAACTTATTAAGACCACTGATGTGGATCTTATAATTCTAGAAACTTCGGGTATAGGGCAATCCGATACAGAAATCACAGAATTTGGCGACATAAACCTGTACGTGATGACTCCGGAATACGGAGCCGCAACCCAACTGGAAAAAATCGATATGCTGGATTATGCGGATATCGTAGTCATCAACAAATTTGAAAAGAAAGGTGCAGAGGATGCACTCAGGGATGTAAGGAAACAATTGCAAAGGAATAAAGGACTGTGGGAGGGTACTCTTGAGGATATACCAGCCTTTGGCACTATGGCCTCACAGTTTAATGATGTAGGAGTTCACCGCTTATTTGAGACCATAGCCACACACTTAAAGGATAAAATTGACTTACTTGGAGAAGAGCCCCCGATTTTCCCTAGTAGCAAAGCCCCTTCAAAGCCGCAAATTATCCCAAATGACCGATCCAGGTATCTCGCCGAAATTGTATCCCAACACCGGGAATACCAGTCCTTTGGAAATACTCAAATCGAACTTGCCCATCAACTCCACGGTGTAATAGAAACTAAAAAGTCCCTAAAAGCACATAATGTGGAAAGTTCAGCAGATGTGTTGGAAACCTTGGATGGATTGGAATCATCCATTTGCCAAAAAATGGACAAGGACATTTTAGAATGGCTAAAAGGCTGGGATAGCCAAAAAAGCAAGTATAAGAATGACTACTATGACTTTGAGGTCCGTGGCAAAACCTTGTCCATAAAAACACATCATAATTCCCTATCCGGAACACCCATTCCAAAAATATCCCTTCCCAAGTTTCGTGGTTACGGGGATTTGGTCAAATGGAAACTTCACGAAAACCTACCCGGGGCATTCCCCTTTACAGCAGGGGTATATCCTTTTAAGCGGGAAGGTGAGGATCCCACACGTATGTTTGCAGGAGAAGGGGGGCCTGAAAGGACCAACAAAAGGTTTCACTATGTATCTAGAGGCATGGAGGCAAAAAGGTTGTCCACCGCTTTTGATTCTGTAACCCTTTACGGGGAAGATCCCGATGTTCGTCCAGACATTTATGGGAAAATCGGCAATTCCGGGGTAAACATCGCCACTTTGGACGATGCAAAGAGGTTATATTCAGGCTTTGACCTCTGTGACCCAAGAACCTCGGTTTCCATGACAATTAATGGACCTGCTGCCACGGTGACGGCTTTTTATTTAAATGTTGCCATAGACCAGCAATGTGAAAAATACCTCCGAGAAAACGGGATGGTAGAAGAGACCATGGAAAAAATCAAAAGTTTGTATAGTGCAGAGGGATTACCTTCCCCTAGCTATAGAGCCAGCCTGCCTGACGGCCATGATGGTTTGGGCTTATTGTTGCTAGGCATTAGCGGTGATCAATTGCTTCCCCAGGAGGTCTATGAAAACATCAAGCAAGATACCCTTAGGAAAATACGTGGTACGGTGCAAGCTGATATCTTGAAAGAAGACCAAGCCCAAAATACCTGTATTTTCTCTACTGATTTTTCCCTACGACTGATGGGAGATGTACAGGAGTATTTTATCACCCATCAAATAAAAAATTTTTATTCTGTTTCTATTTCTGGTTACCATATTGCAGAGGCAGGAGCAAACCCCATTACCCAATTGGCGCTAACACTTGCAAATGGTTTCACCTATGTGGAATATTACCTTTCCAGAGGAATGAAAATCGACGATTTTGCGCCGAACTTGTCCTATTTCTTCTCCAATGGGATAGATGCGGAATATGCGGTGATCGGGAGGGTAGCAAGAAGGATTTGGGCCAAAGCCATGAAGTTTATTTACGGTGCAAATAAACGGTCTCAACTGCTAAAATACCATATCCAAACATCTGGCAGGTCCCTGCACGCCCAAGAAATTGACTTCAACGATATCCGAACCACCTTGCAAGCCTTAAATGCCGTCTATGATAATTGCAATTCCCTCCACACCAATGCCAATGATGAGGCCATTACTACCCCTACAGAATCCTCGGTGCGAAGGGCTCTGGCGATTCAGCTCATCATCAATAAGGAACTAGGTATGGCGAAAAACGAAAATCCCTTGCAGGGATCCTTTATTATCGAAGAACTTACGGACCTGGTGGAGGAAGCAGTTTATGTAGAATTTGAGAAAATTAATGAGAGAGGAGGAGTTCTTGGAGCAATGGAAACCATGTACCAAAGAGGCAAAATCCAGGAAGAAAGCATGCACTACGAAAATCTTAAGCACAATGGAGAACTTCCAATTATTGGAGTAAACACATTTTTGTCTGATTTGCAGGTAAAGGAAAGGGAATCTGGTGAGATCATCAGGGCTAATAAACCAGAAAAGGAAAAACAGATCCAAGGTATTGCCGATCTCAAAAAGGTACATGCCCGAATTTCCCAAAATTGTTTAAAGAGAATCAAATCCGATGGCTCAAAAGGAGAAAACCTCTTCAAGGGACTAATGGAAGCGGTAAAATACTGTAGTCTGGGGCAAATCACGAATGCCCTGTATGAGATTGGGGGGCAGTATAGAAGAAATATGTAAACATTGCTAAATTTAAATTTTAAACTAAATTGACATCTGAAGTAAACACGGATATGGCAAAGAAAAAAATCACCCTAACAATGAAAGCGGATAAGGAATACGAAGCGGTCAACGAATCCGGCAATCGTATTGGCATAGACATGTATGACGGGGAAGGGAAACGACACCAATCACCCATGGAGCTATTGCTTTCGGCCCTGGCTGGATGCTCTGCGGTGGACGCAGTGCAAATGATGAAGAAAAAAAGAAGAACCATCACCTCTTTTGAGACCGAAGCGATTGGGGAACGTAGGGAAGGCATTCCTGCTTATTATACAGCTATCCACCTATCCTTCATCCTCACTTCACCCGACGCTACGGAGGAGGAATTCGCAAAAGTAATAAAGCTGGCCGTGGAAAAATATTGTTCGGTGGCTTCTTCTCTTAAACCTGAAATTACCTTTGAAAGTAAAATTGTTAATCCAACATGAGGGTACATAAAGAATTAAAAAAGGGAGATATAAAAATTAGTGTCTTTATTTGGAACAATAAGTATCTCCTTAAATTCGAACAAGGTCTTGTAGAGCAAACCTTTAAAGTCAATGAGTCCGACGTTTTGGAAGAAGGTGATCTTGATTCCTTCCTCTCAGGAGATTTTTTATCGGAGGTGGAAAAAAGATTTGAAGAAATGCACAAATCTCTTAGAAATCAAATAGAAAATATTTAAATTTGAAAATAATTTAAATATTCAAAGATGAAATATGGTTTTTTATTATGTGTTTTCACACTAATTAATTCTTTTGCTTGTGATACAGCAACAAGAACTGAAGATCTTTCTCACTTTGAATTATTAGATTCGATCATTTTCCGCATTGAGGAGAATTTGATCCCACTTGAAAAGGAAATACAGGCATTGGCAGAACTATCTACCAGTTTATTTGGAAAAAAAGACAGCCTGATTAGGTCTGTAGAAAGCGACAAATACATTTTAGACGAGAATAAATGGTTTTATAACCCCAACGAGGACAAATCTGCAAGTACTGTATTCATAAGCTTTCAAGCAGATAATATGAATAAATCCATAGAGGAGGTATACCTAACGGAACCTATGGATAAGGCCTTTCAGGACATACTTTCAAGGCATCCCATGGTTTCCCAGGTGTATTACAATTCTGGGAGCCAGATTTCCCGACTTTACCCCCCCTATGATTTAGTTAACACCATTGACCCAGAAATCGATGTAACTGCCTTTAATTTTTACTATCTAGCAGATGAATTAAGAAACCCGGATAAAAAACAGGTTTGGGTGGAGGAAATATATATAGACCCAGCGGGAAGGGGTTGGATACTATCCTTGATCCACCCGGTGTATTACCAAGAAGAATTAAAGGGGGTTTTGGGTATGGATATTACCCTTATTGATATAATGGAATATTTTCTAGGCAGATTTGAAAAAAATCTGGTGATCATTGATAACCAAGGCACCATCGTAGCCGGAACCACCAAAGCCATAGAAGCTCTAAGTATGCCTCCGTTAAAAAACCACACCTACCTTCAGACGATTATTTCTGACAATTTCAGGAAAGAGGATTTTAATCTATTTAGGAGCAAAAGTAAGGACGTCAGAAGAATGGCTTCTAAATTTTTATACGAAAAAGAAAATACCTATAACCTGGAAATGGGTGGGCTAAACTATTTTGCATATTGTAGACAGATGAATGTCCTAAACTGGTACTTGCTCGACTTGCATGATTAAAAAGAAACTAAATATTTCGGCAAAACCCAAAAAAAGGCCAGAAAAGTTCTGGTGGCTATTCAGTTTTAGTATTTTCACGGTCTTTTTAATCATTTTTATCTCTATCTTTTTTTACCGGGCGCTTTCCAAGCACATGTTGGAAACAAGGAAGGTGTTCTTAAATAAACAGGTGGAGCTCGCAGCCAATGAAGCTCAGCGAAGATTCGCAGCTCTCAATGAAGATCTCACCTTTTATGCCAGTGGCCTGGAAATAGAAAACTTTCAAAAAGTAGACAGAAATGACTTAAACAATAGAGGAAGGACCAGGAGACTTTTGAACAATTATTATAATTTAATAGATACCCTCATTATCCATTATGAGGGTCAACAAAGAGTCTTTTGGGTGGATAAGGGTAATTACTTCCAGCAAAAACTGGTAAATAGGGGGTTCGATGCCTCCAATAACTGCTGGAACTGCATACAAGTTAACGCCAATTTAAAAGACATCAAGGTGGTCGCGAAACTGGACTTGTTCCGGTTTTTTTCAGAACACCTAGTCAACTACTACCTGGGGCCGGACAGCAATAAATGGATTTATCATGATGGGCAGTTGACAGACGTTTCTTCATTACGACAACAATATCTCCATGCCAAAATTGAAATTGATAGTAAAAGCATGGATTTGCTCACTAGGGAAATCAGTGGGGGCCTGAGAGGAGAATACGAAGATGCGGTCGTTCATTCCGAAATTGGCAAAGTATCTACCCTACTTGCTCAATACCCTTTTACACTTGAAAACCTGGGTGGCCATTTTGGTTTTGTGTTTGGTCAAAAGCGATCTACAATCATTGCTGGTATATTTGGCACTTATCTCTACCTTTTTGCCGGGATGCTTATTTTGTTACTTCTGGTCCTGTTCCTGGTTTTTAAATATTTCAGGATATCAAATGAAAAAAATGTTTTGCTCCAGAAAAATTCAGAGGAGCTTAAGCAGTTGATAAGGCAACAAACCATGCTTTTGCAACAGACCAAGGGGTTTTTATACTATCATAATAAAAATTGGGAGCTATACCAGGTCAGTGAAAACGTAAAGGAGGTACTTGGTTTTGATCCAGAGGAAATAAAAAGAGTGGAAAAAAGTTCTTTGTTTTTGGATGGGTATGAAAACTATCTTGAGGAAATAGAGACAGTACTGGATAAGAAGTTGGATTTTTTCCACTATGAGCTCAATATTCAAAAAAAATCCGGGGAATCCATTAGGGTGAAGTTGTTTGAGAAACTCTTTTATGACCAGCAACAGAACTTTTCGGGTGGTATTGGAATATGTACAGATATCAATGAAAAATATATTTCTGAACAAGAGCTGTTGAAAAGTGAGAACAGGCTGAGGTCTGTACTAAAATGCCTACCTGACATAATTTTCATCTACAATAACCAAGGGGATTACCTAGATTATTATGCACAGGATGAAAGACTATTGCTCATGCCTCCTTCCGAATCGATGGGTAAAAATATCCGGGATGTGTTGGATGAAAAATCCAGTGAGCCCGTAATGAAGGCCTTTTACAAAGCCGCCAAAACCGGTAAAATGCAAACCCAGGAACTGGATTTGATGCTAAGTGTCGGAAAAAGGTATTTTGAGGTTAGGTTTTTTAAACTGGATGAAGAAAAAATGATCTCTGTGGCTAGGGACATTACTAGCCAGAAATTATGGGAAAAAGGTCTGCAGGAAGCAAAGGAAGCTGCTGAAAGGGCAAATCTAGAAAAATCACAGTTTTTGGCCAACATGAGCCATGAAATACGTACCCCTATGAACGGACTATTAGGGATGATAGGCTTGCTTATGCAGACTGAACTGGACAAGGAGCAGGAAAAACTTGTTTCCATCATTACGGACTCCGGGGAATCCCTTTTAGCCATAGTAAACGATATTTTGGATTATTCTAAAATAGAAGCTGGCATGCTGGAATTGAACGCTGTGACTTTCGATATCCGCAAGGAAATGGCAAGGATATGTGATTTGTTTTTAGGGATGACTTCTGATAAAGGCATAGAGCTTAAATTATCCATCGGAAAAGAAATCCCCCAATATGTAGAATTGGACAGGGAAAAGGTCCAACAGGTTTTTTCTAACCTTGTGAGCAATGCCATAAAGTACTCCCATAAAAATGGAAAAATTCAAATTCAAATTAAAGGAGAATCCATTTTTTCCGAAAATATGATCCTGAACTGCAGTATCAAGGATAATGGGGTTGGAATACCCAAGGATAAAATCCCCCAACTTACAATGCCTTTTACCCAAGTGGATACCTCTACCTCCCCAGACTATAAGGGTACGGGATTAGGTTTGGCCATAGCCAACCGAATCATCGAGCTAATGGGAGGCGCCTTGCACATTGAAAGTGAACTGGGTGTTGGGTCCACTTTTTCTTTTACCCTGATGGCAAAAATTGAACAGGTGGCCCCGGAAAAATCAAACTTTAAAACCGAAGACGAAACTTCCAACCACCTGGAAATACTGTCAAAAAATTATCCGCTGAAAATACTATTGGTGGAAGACAATGACATCAACCTGAAATTTATGACCATGCTCATGGAGCAACTGGGATACCAAGTGGATAAGGCCAGCAATGGGGTAGAAGCTTTGCAAGCGGTGGAAAAAAAACCCTATGACCTGATATTTATGGACTATCAAATGCCTGTGATGAACGGCCTTGAAGCAACCAAAATCATTCGCTCCATGGAACAGGTTAAAAGAAGTACCATTATAGGGCTTTCTGCGAATGTTTTTAAAAGCGATATCGAATTGGCATTGGCTGCGGGAATGGACAACTACCTCACCAAACCCGTCAAAATCAATGACATCGTAAATGAGATAAAAAAATGTGCCCTCGAGTTTGACCGGGGCTGAGGGCACATTCATCTTTAGTGCATGGCTCTGAAACCCGGCTCGTAAATAATCCTGGCAAAGGAGCTAATTCCACGGGATTCACTGTGCAGGGGAATTCCACTTACGATACCAACCATAAGATTTTCTGCCAAGGCCACTCTCATTTGGGGACGCATTACTGTCATCAACCTTCCATTTACCAATTCCTTGTTTATTTCCATCCCTATGAAATTTCTTGTCCCGGTAATCATATAATGGAGATTGGTGTTGATTTCATAAATCCGTTTGTTAGGGGCGTTAAATTCCTGGACTAACCTAGGGCCGGTATAGATCAAGGTGTGGTAGTTCATGCCCCACCTTTTTGCAGCTATGAAAAATGGATTGTAAATGTTTCCCTTGTACAACCTTTCCTGCCCAATTTTATTGACATCCACAATTTCAAATTCATGGATATAACCTAGTGCCAGAGTCGTACTTGCCTTTTCCGAAACAAAAAACGACCATTGTGTGGCCAGTTTCAGGCTCTCTATCCTATTGGATGGTATAGTACTCTCATCTGTGGCCGGAGGTCCATAGAAAGTCATCGGCACCTCGATTTCAAAACCAAGTCGATCGATTGGAGCCCATTCATACTCCACCAATGCCTCATATTCATTGTAATTCCTGTCCGCATTCATGCCCACCGCAAAGTTCCATTCCTTTTCCCCTTTTCTTGCACCAAGATCCCTAATCAAATCAATGTATAGTGGCTCTGCATGAAGGACCTTGGGCTTTTGACCCGGAACCTGTTCGATTTCATTAATGAAGAGACTGTCTAAATATACATTTTCTATGCTGAGGGTGTCGCTCTGCTCTACCTGAGCCGACAAATCCCCTAAAAAACAGAAGCCCAAAAGCAAGATTACCAGTGCTTTTGAACAGCTAATTTGTGATTTTTTCATCAATTATTAAATAAGTTTGCGAAATTAAGGGTTTATACCTTCATACCTGTAAATAGGTTCGAATTTTTTTAATAAAAAATGTAATGTTGAAGATGGTAAAAAATGGAAAACCTGATCCTCAACCACCTACCACCACATTCCATTCACGGATTTCGTAGCTCCGGACAAGACCCATTTTCACATAGGGGTCTTTATTCACAAATTCAGTTGCTATGCCCTCGTCCTTACCTTTAAAAATCAGTACGGCCTTATCCGCTGGACTTACCAAGGCTCCCCCCATAAGGAGATGGCCATTTTCATAAAATTCCCTGGCCAGCGCTAAATGTTCCTTCCGGTATGGTTTCCTTTTTTCTAAATACCCTAAAACGGTATCATATGTAAGCAGAAAAAACTTTTCCTTCATTTGCGTTTTATTTACTCGGTATCTTTGAGCTTGACTCCTCCAATGTAAACTTCCACTATCCTTCTGAAATTCCTGATGTTTTCTAGGGGGTTTGCCTCCAACACAAGAAAATCCGCCCAGTACCCTGGTTCAAGTAAGCCCAAGTCTTTCAATTGTAATTCCCTTGCCACCACGCTAGTGGCGGACATGAGGATCCCCTTGGCATCCATTCCAGCCTCTGCCATCATTTCCATCTCCAAATGCTCAAAATATCCGATAAACCGCGTAGGTACGCCACTATCTGTACCAAACACAATTGGGACGCCAGCTTCATACAATATCTTTAGGTTTTCATACGCAACCGGCAATTGTTGTTTGTAGATTTGAGCATTTCGGTTATTCCTTACCTGCTCCTGTCTCTTTGGATCTAATAAAGGTTGAATTTCCTCAGGAGAATAAACTTTTAGAAAAAAAGGGTCGGAAAAAAAAGATGCCGTATCCTCATAGACAAAAGTAGAAAGCTCCCTGGTAAGGGTAGGACAATACCCCACACCTTTTTGCTTCAAGTATTGCACAAATTCCTGGTCTACCACTTTATCCCGAATGCTATGGGCCAAAAGGTCAGAGCCGGCATCAAGCAATTTCTTGGAATCCTCCAGGTAGTACATATGGGTAGGAATTTGATAGCCCAACTCGTGGGACTTATTGATGATGGAGCGATAAACCTCCTCCTTCATTTTACTGCTTGTGCCCAAATTATCATCTACCCTAATTTTCATAAAATCCACCCCCATTTCATGGTTTTCCTGCACCACTTCCAAGGCTTCCTCAGGGGTATTTCCCGTAATCACTTCCCCAGCTATAAAAAGCCTTGACCTCCCATCCGGTATAGTGTCGTTGAGATGCCGTAGGGGCACCGCCTCCTCCCTATCGCCCCCTAAACTCACTACTGTAGTAATCCCGTACTGAGCATATTTCCTCAAATTATCGAGTAGGGTTTCTCTGGAATAATGTCCCCCTTCTATCCCCTTCACATCACCTACATGCCCATGCCCGTTGATAAGTCCCGGAACTATCACCTTACCACTTACATCGACCTGTTCTACCTCAGAAGGTAGATCAATCTCATTTTTTGTGCCTAAAATCACTACTCTTCCATCTTGCACCCATAGTACACCATCGGGTATTGGGTCGTTTCCTGATCCGTCGATTATGGTGCCTCCAACATAAGCGACACCTCCATCCTCCTGCTTATCTGGGGATTGACATGAACAAATGAGAATAATCGAAAAAAGAAAAATTGTCGGTTTCATATGTTTATAATTTCTTTTCAGCGGTCATATAGCCTGCCCCTGCCTGCCCCGAACTTGTTTCGGGGAACTTGTTTCGGGGGAATCTCGCAGTCTATAATCATCCCAGTGTGTGACGTGCTCGCCATGCCCTGACTGCCGTCAGGACAGGCTCGATTTCATAAGGGAAAAATAACTAAAACCAAGGCCAATTGAAACCTATTCTTCTTTTAATTAAACCATCACATTCTTGTAGCTATTCTCCAAATACATCATTCACCACCAGAAGGGTCCCGTTATTGGTGGTATCGTGAAGTATGGACCACACAGTTTGACCATTTTCATTACGGATATAGAATCGGTGGTTTTCCCATTTCACCAAGCAAGGTTCCCCATTGAGGAAGAAATATTCTTTTGGCCTCAAAATATCCTCATGGTTTAGGGATTCCACAATGATATATTGACTTAGGTATTCCCTTAGATGGTCTCTCCCCCCCAGTTTATCCTTGAACTCTCTGAAGCTTCTTACTTGTTGCGTTGCCAGGAATTCTTTGATAGCATTATCATGTGGGGTTATTAGGGAAAATTGAGGACCACTCATCAACTTTTCCAGCAGGGTTTCCTCATACACCAGGGCAGAAAGAAACCCATGGATTCCCAAATCTAGGAATGCTTCCACAAAATTTTTCTCTCTGTTTTTATAGGAAGGAAGGAAGACGCCATCAATAATATGCATAACCCCATTGCCATAAGGCAATAAAATATCTTTTTCCACAAAATCCGGCTGGCTATGAATAACTCTATTCCCGGCAAATTTTCCCTTCTTGATATGGAGGAAATTTTCCGTATAGGGATTAAAAATAACCCCTGTAGTATCCAATAAATAGCCATAAAACTCCCCGTGAAAAATATGGGATCCAATTAACATGGATAAATGGGCAATCCCACCTCTCTTTGCCACGAAATCATCCAAGTCAGGGGATCCATATAATTCCATAGCTTGCATAAAAGCCTCATCAGATGGGGCAAAAATGGTTATTCCCCCTTCA
The DNA here is from genome assembly GCF_003347495.1 of Pleomorphovibrio marinus. Classification (GTDB taxonomy): domain Bacteria; phylum Bacteroidota; class Bacteroidia; order Cytophagales; family Cyclobacteriaceae; genus Pleomorphovibrio; species Pleomorphovibrio marinus. The sequence continues at coordinate 608,608 of NZ_QCXY01000002.1, read as the reverse complement.
AAGTCCTCTTCATAGAAATTTCCGCCAGACATTCTGTAATACTGGGCAAAATAAGTAAGTCCCTGGGCATCAAAAAACTCGGCCATACCATCTACATCAAAAGGGCCAAAAGCCTCCCTATTTCGTCCAAAATCATCCAAACAAGAGGAAAACAGCATTAAAAAAACAAGGAAATAAAGATATGTATTTGACTTTTTCATAGTTACAAATCCTTTATTTGTAGATTAATAAAAAAGTACAATAATATTTGGTTGACACTAAGTTTTAAAAATCATAAATAAATATAACATTTTTATTTAAAAATCGAAATTTTAAGGAAGTAAAAGTTCATATTACCACAACAATTTTAACCTACTCCAGTCCAAATAACAAAAAAGGAGTATATGTAAAACCGCTTTTAAATTTGCTGCCATTTTGCTATATTTCACCCTTACAATATGGTGAAGAAAACGCCTAAAACAGGTTCCATGTATTGCCCAAAATACTTTTGTATACTCCTCCTACTGACCATAATGCTATCCTGTAAATGGGAGGCTCCAGAGGAGGTGGAAATTGCCATGGCCGCCTTACCTGAGCAGATTGATTTTAATTACCATGTAAAGCCCATACTATCCGATAAATGCTTTGCCTGCCATGGCCCCGACGCTAAAAACCAGGAGTCCGACTTGAGGTTAGACCTGGAATCCTATGCATTTAAGGCCTTAAACGAAAGCAAACACGCTTTTGCTATCGTAAAGGGAAAGCCTGGGAAAAGTGAACTTATACACCGGATTTTTTCTGAAGAGGAAAGCTTACAAATGCCTCCACCAAGTTCCAATCTTTTCCTGAGCACAGAAGAAAAGGCAACTCTTACCAAATGGATCAAACAGGGAGCCGAATATAAACCCCATTGGTCTTTTATTCCCCCAAGCTCTTCCCTTCCACCAGGGCATTCTACCCATGATGACAAGGAGCACCCTATTGATGTTTTTGTAAGAAAAAAACTTAAGGAAGAGAAGCTTTCCCCCTCTCCCAAGGCAGAAAAAGAAACATTGATACGAAGGCTGTTTTTTGACTTGACTGGCCTTCCCCCTACCCTGGAAAAAATAGACCATTTTCTCTCCGCAGAGCACGATGAAAGGGCCTACGAAAAACTGGTTGACAGCCTTTTGGCCTCACCTGCCTATGGGGAGCGTATGGCAGCAGATTGGATGGATGTGGCAAGGTATGCGGACTCAGACGGGTACCTGGATGATAAGCATAGGGATTTCAGTCCCTATCGGGATTGGGTAATCGAGGCCTTTAATGACAACATGCCCTATGAGCAATTTATCACATGGCAGCTTGCAGGTGACCTTATTCCCAATGCAAATAAGGAAAGTATTCTAGCCACCGCTTTTAACCGTCTTCATAAGAGAAACAGCGAGGCTGGAATCGTATTCGAGGAATACCGCCAAGAATACGTGGCAGACAGGACGATGACTGTCGGAAAGGCCATGATGGGGCTAAGCATGGAATGTGCAAGGTGCCATGATCATAAATATGATCCCATTACCCAAAAGAACTACTTCGAGATGGCCGCATTTTTCAACAGTACCAATGAATTAGGTACAGCCGTATACGGACCGGGCCAAGTCCCAGGCCCTTCTCTACTGCTTACTGACGAGAACCAAGAGAAGCTGCTGGCCTATTTGGATTCCTCCATAGTTCAGGCCAATGCAGATGTGAAAGGCAGGAAAGAAACTATCAAAAAAGAAAATGTAGATAAAATCGAGGCATTTATAAAAAATAAGCCCGGGGCCCTTTCCTCGCTTAAAGGAGGAATTGCTGAGTCGGAAGTCGTTAACTACTCTTTTGATGATTGTAAAGCAGATAAGGAAGGGACCAACTACCAAAACTTCAGCACTGGAAGGATAACAGCACCAGTCACGATTTCAGAGCCAGATATTAATAGTGGAAAATCCGGAAAGGCTATTTTCATCAATGACTTTACCACCCTTAAACTTCCCGAAAAGGTAGGATGGTATGATCAGACAGACCCTTTTTCCGTATCCATATCGCTTTATCCAGACACCGTTTATAAAGAAGCCGTGATTTTCACCCATTGTGAGGATATACGACTGGGACTTAAAGGATACTCCCTGCATCTAGAGGAAAACAAGCTCAATTTTATCATGGCCTTCAGCTGGCCCTCGAATGCAATTCAGGTAAAATCCAAAAAGCCACTTCCTATCAGGGAGTGGTCGGACATCGCCGTGACCTACGATGGAAGTGGCAATGCTGAGGGATTGGTGCTCTATCTAAACGGAAAAGAGATAGCTACTGAAACTGTAGCCGACAACTTATATAAGTCCATATTATTTGAGCCGGACATCCATACTTATGGGTTTAGAGGGTTTTCTTTAGGGGTTAGGGACAAAATGAAGACCTTCCTTAAGGGGGGATTGGACGAACTTGCCCTTTTTAGTAGGGAGCTGTCACCTTGGGAGGTGATGTACCTCCATAGTCCGAAAAAGGCTGAGCAGCTCCTGGAGGATCAAAAATCCTCCACAGTCTTGACTGAGCATTTTATTAACCGAAAAGACCCATTTTTAAAGGAAAAGAAAAAACACCTGTTGGCTTTAAGAAAGGAACAGACCAAGGTGCTTGACGAAATACAAGAAATCATGGTGATGGGGGACCTGCCTGAGCCAAGACCAACCTTTGTATTGGACAGAGGGCTGTACAGTTCACCCACTGAAGAGGTGTTCCCCAACGTCCCCGAAATGGTGCTACCCTATTCGGAGGAGTACCCCAAAAACCGATTGGGCTTGAGCAAATGGCTCTTTGATGAAAGAAACCCCTTGACCGCCAGGGTTTTTGTGAATAGGCTTTGGCAAATGCATTTTGGAAGAGGGTTAGTAGGTTCTTCAGATGATTTTGGCAACCAAGGTGATCTCCCCTCCCATCCGGAGCTGTTGGATTGGTTAGCAATCACCTTTAAAGAAACGGGCTGGGACGTCAAAGCCATGCATAAACTTATCCTGATGTCGGAAACCTACCAACAAAGCAGTAAAGCCAATTCCGCTCTTTTGGAAAAAGACCCTGAAAACCTCTTGCTTGCCAGGGGGCCCAGCTACAGAATGACCGCAGAAATGGTAAGGGACTATGCCTTGGCGATAAGTGGCCTATTATCCCGCAAAATTGGAGGACCCAGTGCCTACCCTTACCAACCAGAAGGTCTTTGGGACGAATTAAGCACTAAGTCCTGGCGTTATAGGTACAAAAAAGAAACCGGGGAAGGGTTGTACAGAAGGAGCTTATACACCATATGGAAACGAACTAGCGGACCGCCTTCCATGATGATCTTTGATGTGGGTGACCGTGCTGAATGCAATGTGAGAAGAAGGCAAACCTCTACCCCCCTGCAAGCATTGGTTTTGCTCAATGATCCACAATATGTAGAAGCTGCTAGGGTACTGGCTGAGGCTTTGATACACAAACAACCCGGAGAAAAGGACAAGCAACTTATTGATGCGTACAGGTCAGCTACTGGCAGGCATCCGGATAACGAAGAAATGGATATCCTTCTGCAGTTTTATGAAGAGGAATACGAGAATTTCGAAAACAACAAAGAAAACGCCATCGCCTATCTGCATACCGGTAGTCGGGCGCGTGACCCAGGATTGGAAGCAATTGAGGTGGCCGCTTTGGCTACCGTGATTAATGGAATAATGAACACAACCGATGGATACACCATAAGGTAATCGAATGATGGACGAAAAGGAATATAATCGATTTGCAGAGACGAGGAGGGGCTTTTTAAAGAAAGCATCCCTTGGTTTTGGCTCTATAGCCCTTGCCAGTCTTATGGGAGACTTTGATATCCTGGCAGGATCTTCCATCCCCAATGTGGGTGTGGGAGGGGTACTGAAAAACACCCATTTTCCCCCAAAAGCTAAAAGGGTAATTTACTTATTCCAAAGTGGGGGGCCATCCCAACTGGAAACCTTTGATTATAAACCCTCACTCGAGAAATGGCACGGTCAGGAAATCCCTCCATCCGTACAGGGTACACAAAGGAACTCGGGGATGGTTTCTGATCAATCTACCTTTCCTTTGGTCAAGTCCATTTACGATTTTAAGCAATATGGCCAGTCTGGGGCGTGGGTCAGTGAGCTATTTCCCTACACAGCACAAGTAGTGGACGAGTTATGTATTGTGAAATCCTTATATACAGAAGCCATCAACCATGAACCTGCCGTAATGTTTATGCAAACGGGCAGCCAACTAAGTGGAAGGCCTTCCATTGGTAGTTGGTTAAGCTATGGCCTGGGTTCAGACAATGAAAACATGCCAAATTTCGTGGTGTTGCTTTCCAAGAGCGCCGGGGCACAACCCTTAAATTCAGCCTCTTGGGGAAATGGCTTTTTACCCAGCCATCATCAGGGGATACAGTTCAGGTCAGGAAAAGACCCGGTTTTATACCTCAACAACCCTCACGGGATACAAGACCATGACCGCAGAAGGGCATTAGACCATATCAATGCCTTAAATGATCACCAACATGACCTTTGGCAAGACCCAGAGATCCAATCTCGAATAGCCCAGTATGAGATGGCCTACCGCATGCAAAACTCCGTACCCGAAGCGGTTGATCTTTCCAATGAGCCAGAACATATTTTTAAACTATACGGAGAAGATGCCAAGACTCCCGGCACCTATGCTGCAAACTGCCTTCAGGCCAGAAGACTGGCAGAAAGGGACGTCAAATTTATACAGCTATACCATATGGGCTGGGACCAACATGGAAACCTGCCCAAAGACATCAAAAGACAAGCCCTAAGTACAGACCAGGCCACGGCTGGGCTCATTCAGGACCTGAAGCAAAGAGGATTGCTGGAGGATACCTTGGTGGTTTGGGGTGGGGAATTTGGAAGAACCAGCTTTTCGCAAGGCAGGCTTACCAAAGACAACTATGGTAGGGATCACCACCCTGGCTGCTTCACTATGTGGATGGCTGGAGCAGGAGTAAAAAAAGGAATGATATATGGGGAAACAGATGAATTCAGCTACAATGTGGTTGAAAATAAAGTTCACGTGCATGATTTTCAAGCCACCCTACTTTATCTACTAGGTATAGATCATGAAAAACTCACTTTCAAACACCAGGGTAGACGGTATAGGCTGACCGATGTTCATGGCGAAGTAGTACCTGATATTTTAACCTAAAGATGGCGTAAAATACAAGTCAGCCTCGGCCTTTCTCCTGCGGGTAAGGCCAGCCAACTCCCTACCTCCCGCCTTGTTCCATCTCATAAATTCTCCACGGATACCCGGGTCTTCAGGGTTTGCGTTTACTTTTCGTAGCAAGGTGGATCTTTTTAGGTTTCCAATACCCACATTATAGGCAAAACAGACCAAGGCACTGAATTGGTTGTCATTCAAATTTGCGGTCACTAAATTATCGACTCCCCTGGCAAAGGTAGATGCTATGTTTTTGAACAATTCATCGGCTCTCTGTCTGCTGATGGACTCGCCCATTTTCACGGGAGTGCCATCTTCATAGCGGGTATTTCCCCAACCTATGGTAGGGACTTTGGCTGGGCACAAATAAGCCTCCAATTTAATCCCTTCAAATTCGTGCATCACTTGGATGCCTCGCTCATTTAAATTCATTTCTATATACGTTTTGGTTAGTACGCTGGGCTTTTGATAAATATATTTCGGATAAGGGATGAAAGGGCATTACACCTAACTGCTTAATAGTAAAGTAATTTCCAAGCTTTAAAATGCTATCTTCACATAATTTTAGCCAATATTCTGTAAAAAACACAATAGGTAAAATCATTTTTTTTTATATTGTCGGAATATTTCAATTCGTCAACCTAAAAAAATATTTTAACAACGTTTAAACCCAATTTCAATGAACGAAGAACTTAACAAGAGCGCATTATTTAACGGCAGTTGCTTTGCGCTGATCACCACCGCCTTTACTTTTGCCATTCGTGCAGGAATTTTGCCCCAACTTGGTCAGGAGTTTGGGCTTTCAGGGGCTCAACTTGGGTTCATTAATTCCATGTGGTTTCTCGGATTCCCGATTTCAATGATTATTGGTGGCCTGGTTTACCATACCTTCGGCCCAGCCAATATCATGAGAGTTGCTTTTGTGGCCCATACCTTGGGGATACTGCTCACCATTTATGCAGGTGGCTATACTACTCTACTGATCTCCACCCTCTTTATAGGTTTTGGTAACGGATGTACGGAAGCAGCTTGTAATCCCATGATAGCCGACATGTATTCCGGGGTTAAAATGAATAAAATGCTCAACAGGTTCCATATGTGGTTCCCTGGAGGGATTTTGTTAGGTGCATTAATTTCTAAGTTTATGACGGATGCAGGTGGGACACTGGCTTTGTGGCAATCCCAAATGTGGGTATTGATGATCCCTACCATTATTTACTTTATCCTGTTTTTTGGAAAAAAATTCCCCAAACCAAAAGTGGAAGGAGTTACCTCCCTTGCTGAAAACTTCAAGGCAATGATCAGCCCGGTTTTCCTTTTCTTATTCGTTTGTATGGCATTAACTGCAATATCTGAATTTGGACCACAACAGTGGGTGAACATCGTTTTGGCAAACAGCGGGGCGGATGCCATGTTGATCCTAGCTCTTACCACAGGTGTGATGGCAGTGGGTAGGTTCTTCGCAGGGCCCGTGGTGAAATCCCTGGGTCAAACTGGGGTCTTACTTGCCGGTTCCATTTTGGCAGCCATAGGAATTTACCTTTTCAGCACAGTTACCGGTCCCATTGCATATTTCGCCGCAATTATTTTTGCCATGGGCGTATGTTACTTCTGGCCGGTTATGGTAGGAGCCACTGCGCAACGGGTACCATTGAGTGGTGCTCTTGGAATGTCCGTAATTGGAGGTATAGGAATGTTTTCAACGGCGATTTTTCAACCGATAATCGGCTCATGGATAGACAACTCCATGGAAGCCAACAGGGCTGCCGGACTAACAGGGGACGAATTGGAATTGGCTGCTGGCCAAGACACCCTTTTAAGCATGGTTAGTTTTCCAGGCATCCTTATCGTGCTATTTACTATTTTCTTCTTCTGGCAGAAAAACGTAACCAGTACTGCCAAAATGCCAAAGGAACCAGTATAAGGCAATAAACCATTTTAATCAGAAACAAGGACTGCCTACCACAGGCAGTCTTTTTTTTTGAACAAAACGGCAAACTCCATGTTTCTTTTTTATAATTAACCAACTATAAATTATCATGTCCCAAGAAAAATCAAACATTCAATCTTGGCCAGATTTAGCGATCGGGCTTTATGAAAAACTTACAGGTAAAGGTGCTGTAATCTCTTACGACTTCGAGAATTTTTCCATTGGAGTGCCAAGGGAGGTGGGTTCAAATGAATTTACTACTTGGAAGCTAGATGGAAAGTTAAACATCACCACTTCAGAAAAATAATATTCCTAACTACTGCCTGTCCCATGAAAAGCATCTGTATACAATCCGATTTAACTCTCAATTCGAAAAATACAGAAATGTCAATAATTTCCAATTCAGAGGAGATTGCTGTGGCGATTTATGGGACAGGTATTCCCGAGTTAGGGATTCCTTTACGCAAGATGGCAAAATGGGTAAAAATGAACCCATATAAAACCAATCAATTAATAACTATTTCGTTTAATAGAAAAGAGGTTTACAAAAGCAATAAATCCATTTTTAAAAGGTATAACCTCCCTTTTTGGGTTAGATTTTTGGTGAGAAATTGGTAGTTTTTTAGATATGGTCCCAAATAAGGTAAACTATTACCGCGGCTACCACATAACCACCTAAAAAAGAAAGGAAATAAGGCCAAGTTAAATCGTATTTCCCCTTAATAGTCTTTTCGGTGGAGTCAGAAAATTCGTTGATCCTTCTTATAGATTTCTCCGGAAAAAGTGAGAGGAAAACCAAACCATAAGAGGCCGTGAAAATCAAGAGTGTGAGGAGAATTTCCATGATTCAAATCGGTTTCGGCAAAGGTACACAGGAGTGATTATTTCACAAAAGAATAACACTAACTTTATGAAAAGATTCTTACCTATTTTGGCATGCTGATCTCGTAAATCTCCTGGATTTCAATTTCGGACAATTTTCGGTTGAAAACCGCCAATCCTCCAATTTTTCCCTTGAAAAAATTACCCATGCCCCGACTTAATACCACGGCACCCACTGTGAAGTCAGAACCATTCTCCCCAATGCCCTCAGGAAAGTGATAAGGGTTTTTTTGTTGCGTTAATCCATCAGGGTAGCCTTCAAACCCCGAAGTGTTTTTGATCAATTCAGGATCCCTCTCCTCAAAGGTACCATCCAGGTAGGACTTGATATATTTACCATCATAGGTAAAGGCTATAAAATGCCACTTTCCCTCTTCCAATTGCTGGCCTGAGGCAGAATAATCTATACTATATGGAAAAGGAGGAGTCGGCTTTCCGGTCCAAGAAATGTGGCCACAAACGCTTTTTTCCCCATTATAATGAGGCAAGTGGACAAACAGTCCATATTGACGCTTTCCCCCATCCTCATATTCATTCCACATTCCCCCCACAAAACCTGTCTCACCTTCCCAATTTACCCATGCCATTACAGTCAAGGATTGATCTTTGCCATGAATATTCAAAGCACCTGTCTGTTCAAAGGGTAAGGAAAAATAGGCAGAATCCCGCAGATGGGCAGAATATCCGGAAACAGGCCCTTCATCCACTCTATTTACCAGCCCTTTCATTTCTTTTAATGGAAAAGTACCTTTTCCCTTAGATTCCCGCTGCTGCCCAGGTTCTTCGGAAAAATCCCAAATAGCTACCAAACCCTCTTTTTGTAGTAGAGTTTCCAGAATTTGGTTCTTTCCGGTACCTTGGCAGGAGATAATTCCCAAAATGCATAGCAAAGAAAAAGGAATGCAGTTTTTAAGCAGATAGAAGCGCATAGTTAAAAAGGTGGGTTAACATGTAAAAGTAAGCTAAATGGCTGATTATTCATATATTTGACATTTATAATCCTAATCAAAAATTCATGCACCTGATCAAAGGAATCCTCAACTGTCTGTTTTTATTTTTAATATATCCCGCTTCCTTACTGCTAGCTCAGTCACCTACTCCATTGGAGGATTTGGATGTTTTCCAGCTCCAGTATGCAGGTGCTCCGGAAATTAGCCCCGAGGGGGACCAAATTGTTTATGTTCGCCACCAATTTGATATCATGAAAGACAAGGCCTTTTCCAATCTTTGGATGATAGAAGCCAATGGAGAAGGGCACCAGCCTCTTACTTCCGGGAAAAACAATATCGGAAATGCAAAGTGGTCTCCATCCGGGGAAAGACTTGCATATGTTTCCAATGAAGAGGGCAGCTCCCAAATCATGGTGATTTGGCTCAATTCCGGACATAAGGCGTCCATCACCAACCTAGTCGGGAGTCCAGGCAATTTGGAATGGTCCCCAGATGGTAAATGGATTGCGTTTACTACAAACGTACCAGCTTCCTCTCCCAGTATTGGTGAGTTCCCCAAGGCCCCAAAGGGAGCAGAATGGGCCGAACCTGCTAAAATCATCGATTACATCAAGTACCGTTCGGACGGTAACTTTGGATTTGTGGAGCCTGGATATAGCCACATTTTTATTGTAAACGCTGAGGGTGGGGCCCCACGCCAGCTAACGTCAGGAAATTTTAACCATAATTCATTTTCCTGGTTGCCAAATAGTGAGGGTTTGGTTATTAGTGCCAACCGCAGTGAAAAAGCTGACCTAGCGCCTAAAAACTCACATCTTTATCGACTTTCCATAAAAGACAATTCCTTACAGCAACTTACAGCGGGAAGAGGTCCCTACGAAAACCCCAAGGTTTCTGCAGATGGGAAAAAAATTGCCTATACCTGGTATGAAGATGAGTTTGTAGGATATCAACTCTCTGATATTTATACGATGAACATAGACGGAAGCCAGCAGCAGAAGCTCCAGCATGGTTTGGGACTGGATTTGGATGCTTATTCTTGGGCAGGAGACGGAAAAAGCCTGAATATCACATACACCAAGGAAGGCCAGGGACATTTGGCCAATTTAGACCTAAAGGGTAATGTGAAAGTAAAGACGGACAATATCGGTGGAGCAAGTTTAGGTAGGCCTTATAGTTCCGGATCGGCATCATTTTCCAAAAATGGGGATTATGCCTTCACGCATTCTCTTGCAGAAAGGCCTTCGGAAATTGCCGTTGGTACTGGGGGAAAAGAAAGAGTGATCACCCAAATCAATGATACCTTCCTAAAAGGCAAAAAGCTGGGCAAGGTGGAAGAAATTTGGTATCCCTCATCCTTTGACGGCAAAAATATTCAGGGCTGGATCATTTATCCTCCCGATTTCGATTCCTCAAAAAAATACCCACTAATCCTTGAGATCCATGGTGGCCCCTACTTGAGTTATGGTCCACATTTTACACCTGAACTTCAACTGATGGCTGCAAAGGGGTATGTCGTACTCTATACCAACCCAAGGGGCAGTACCAGTTATGGGGAGGAGTTTGCCGCATATATTAACAATAACTATCCCAGCGAGGACTTCGATGACCTTATCAGCGGAGTTGACCATGTGGTTAAAAAAGGCTTTGTGGATGAAGACAACCTTTTTATCACCGGAGGAAGTGGAGGGGGTGTGTTAAGCAGTTGGGCCATTGGCAAGACGGACAGGTTTAGGGCTGCTGTGGTATCCAAACCGGTGATTAATTGGTACAGCTTTGTGCTTACGGCGGATGGAGTGGCTACCTTTTATAAATATTGGTTTGACGCAAAGCCCTGGGAAGATCCGGAGCAATACCTCAAACGGTCCCCTATTTCCCTAGTAGGAAATGTCAAGACCCCTACCATGGTGGTAGTGGGAGAAAACGACTACCGAACGCCAATATCCCAATCAGAAGAATATTACAATGCATTACAGATACAGGGTGTAGAAAGCATGTTAGTCCGCCTACCTGGTGCATCTCACAACCTCACTGCCAGGCCCTCTAACCTGATTAGGCATGTGGGCTATATTCTAGGATGGTTTGAAAAGCATAAAAAATAATGACACCGGGATAGTATCCATTGGTGTAAAAAACATAGCTCAATATGGCAAGGAAAGATCTTTTTTCATAAATTAAAAGGTTGATTAACCTTTCATCCATTTACCATACCCCTAGTCATGGTGAGCAATTTTGACACCACTCCCATTTTCCACCTTTTGCCGCTTCCTACCCTAGTAGTGGCTTTGGACGGGGAAGACTTAAGAATCAAGGACATTAACCCTGCATATGCAAACTTGCTCCATACCCAAAGTAAGGAGTTAAGGGGCAAATTGCTTGAAGAGGTGTTCTCAAACAGCTTCTTGCCTTCCGCTTCCAATATCTTATCCTCGCTGAAAAAGGTTTTCGCTTCTGGAGAGAAGCATAAATTTGTAGAAGCTCCAAATCAAGATAGTGAGGAAAATAGGAATTGGGTTTGGCAAGTGGAACATATCCCCCAAGGGAACCGGGAAAACCTCAAAGAGGTAGTTCAGGTTTTACAAAAGCAAAGTAGAACCGAGAATTGGCCTATTATTGCTGATATACCTCAAACTTCCGGAAACCCTTTTTCCTTATGGGAAGAAGGGTTAAAACTGAGTAAAACCGGGACTTGGGAACTTGACTTGACCTCTCAAAGGCTTTTCTGGTCTCCCACAGTAAAGGAGATTCACGGCGTCTCTATCACCTATCAGCCGGAATTAAGCTCTGCCATTCATTTCTACAAAGAAGGAGTTAGTAGAAAAGTAATTGGCAAAGCCCTGGAGTTGGCTAAGGAAAATGGGCAGCCATTCGATGTTGAGCTTCAAATCATAACAGCAAAGGGTAAGGAAAAATGGATCAGAGCCACAGGAAAAGTAGCCTTTGAAAATGGATTGGTGAGTAGAGTTTACGGGGCCGTACAGGACATAGACGAAACAAAAAGGAGCTTTATGGGAATGCTCTCTGAAAAAATCCACTATGAGACTTTACTACAATCCATCAAAGCTATAGTCTATGTAGCAAATGCAGATAAGCTATACCTAACCTTCGTAAGCTCACAGGTAGAATCTCTATTGGGATACCAATCATGGAATTTGACCTTATATCAGAACTTTTGGACAAAGTTTGCTGAAAAATCCAAAATCAAGGAAATTGAATCAAACTACAAATCTTTGGGATCGCAGTCTCCCTCCTTCGAGATGAAATATGTCATAAGGCATAATAATGGAGAACTTGTCCCTATTCACGATAGGGTGACAGTGATCAAGAAAAAAAACATCACCCTTTTTAGGGGGGTTATCACGCTGGATTAATAATCGGCTCCTAACCCTTTTGGAAGATTGAACAATAAACCCATGATACACCTACAGCTTTCCCTTGTTTTAGGATGGTTCTTAATTGGCGTATGCGCTGCCCAGAGCACTGTTTGGACTCCTAAGGCATTTGTACATCCCGGGATGATGCAAAACCAACAGGATCTTGACTTTTTGAAAAACCAGATTAAAGATGGCAATCCCGAATACCTAAAGGCCTTTGAGACCCTTTCCGAGGAAGCTGACCTCTCCTTTGAAGCCAAGCCATTTACCCATGTGGTTAGGGGTTCATATGGTCGGGAAGGGCAAGGACATCGGGAACTTTCCCAAAGTGCCCGGTCAGCTTATGCTCATGCCTTGATGTGGTTTATTACCGAAAAGCAACCCCATGCAGATAAGGCCATTGAAATACTCAAAGCCTGGTCGGAAACACTTTGGGATTTTGATGACAATGATGCCAAGCTTATCACCGCATTGACGGGGCAAAATTTCTTAAATGCAGCAGAAATCCTCCGGTATTCCGGTGCAGGATGGAAAGAGGTAGATATTGCCCAATTCGAAAAGCTCATGTTGGGTTCCTTTTATCCTGTCATCAGGGATTTCTTCACCGAAGCAAACGGAAACTGGGATGCTGCCATAATCAACACCCTGCTTTGTCTGGGCGTATTTACCGACAGGCAAGACATTTTCGAGTCTGCTGTGAACCGGTACTATTGGGGACCCAATAATGGTGGGATCACCAAATATATCTACCCCAATGGACAAACCCAAGAAACCACTCGTGACTGGCCACATGTGCAATTGGGGCTAGGAGAATTTGCAAAAGCCTCCCAGGTAGCTTGGACCCAAGGTTTGGACTTTTTTGGTGTAGCCCAAAACCGACTGGCCTTGGGGTTCGAGCATAGTGCCAAGTATATGGCGGGGAAAGAAGTACCCTGCTATGGTCCCATCTCAGAAAGGGGTAGAGGAGAATGGAGGGACATCTACGAATATGTATATGATCATTATACAGAAGTGAAGGGGTTATCCCTACCTCATACTGCACATGCAATTTCCCAAACCAGGGAACAATCCGGCTTGGTTTTTCTAAGCAGCCGCAGAGCCCCTTACCGTACTCCACACTCAGATTCAACTTCTCCATCTGAACCACTTTCGAAAGCCATGCCCCAAAGGGGTGCAGGTTCCAAGTCTTTCGATTCTTTAGGCCAATCAGAGGCAATCCGTGTTCGTCCCGGAGGAAATGTACAAACCGCCATTGATAGGGGGGCCACAGAGGGTATGCCTGTGATATTGGAAAAGGGGGTTCATGAACTTTCGGCGCCACTTTGGCTTAGTAGCGGGATCACCCTGGCCGGAGAAGGGGAGGAAACGGTGATCACTTTGAAAAAGGACCTTTCTGCCCTGACCATAGGAAACCAGTCTTTTCCTCTGGAAAACATCACTATTAGGGACCTATTGATTGAAGGGGCTACGCAGGTTCTTCCCGGCAGCGACCCCAACCAAGGCCGAAGGGAAAGGGCCCGCATGTCCGCACCAAGAAGGGAAGGCATCGTGCTTATGGGGGACGATGAAGGACAAATCAAAGGGGTGAAATTGATTAACCTGACCGTTCAAAACTTCACGAAACATGGCGTTTCCATACGAGGAGCAGAAGATGTGCATATTCAAAACTGTAACTTCAGTGACAATGGAGGTAATGTGGTGCCCGGAGAAGGTTTGTTGCACAACCTCCACCTTACTCGGGTAAAAAACGTTTCTATCCAGCAAAGCAGGATGGCTGTTTCACCATGGGGAGCGGGTATTTGGATCAGTTTTAGTCAAAATATTGACATTCAAGATAATGTAACTTCGAAAAACAAAAGAAATGGCATCTACTTGACCGAATGCGAAGAAGTCAGGATTAAGGACAACCTGGTGGAGGGAAATGATACACACGGTATTTTTCTGGAAAAGCTGCATCGGGGTAATAAGGAAATAGAGGTAGTGAACAATCTATTACAAACCAACGGTGGAAAGGGCATCCATACTGATATGCCGGAAGATCTTGCCATGGCCCCCAATATCATTCTTGACAATCGATTGGCCCAGGCACACAGGAATAGCTTGGACAATGATGCCCTATTTCAAGAAATCAAGGGGCATCTCGATCTTGATCACCCTGAACTGGTACGGGTAAAAATGGCAGGGGAAAATCATATCCTTGCCGCCAGGGAACTTTTGTCCTATTATCGGAACAGAGAAGGGGTACGTCACTTAGTGGAATTGCAGAAGGACAAGCTAAGCCCAGGAGAAAAGGACCTGGAAAGGGCAGAGGATGCCCTTCAGCATATCATGGTAGGTCAGCCCGCCTACCCTTCCTATAATGTGGGCAGGAATATCGATTGGGCAAGTAGGCCTGTTCCCGACAATGAATGGGTATGGCAGCTAAACCGGATGACATTTTGGGAGGCCATGGGAAAGGCGTATTCCCAGGAGAAAGAGGAGAAATATGCCCATGCCTGGGCTTACCAGTTAAAGGATTGGGTAGCCAAAAACCCCAGGGATGAGGAGCACAAGCATGCATGGAGATCCATAGAAACAGGTATAAGAGGCTATCGCTGGACGGGGCTATTTGAGTACTTCAAAAATAGCCAACACCTTACCCCCGAAGTGCTTACCCATTTTCTATACAGTTGCTTGGACCATGCTTCCTTCCTTATGGAAACTTATAACACAGGAAGCAACTGGGCTTTAATGGAAGCGGAAGGGCTTGGGTTTATTGCCATGACTTTTCCTGAGTTTTCCTCCTCGGTGAGTTGGCTGGAAGAATCCACCAGTCGGTTTAATCATGAAATTACCCATCAGGTTTATCCGGACGGCCATCAAAGAGAGCTGGCCTTTGGCTACCACACCAGCAGTATAGGGTGGTTTCTCCGTACATATGAAATGGCATTGGCCAATGGTATGGAAAATAAGTTTTCCCCTGAATACCCCAACCTGATAGAGAAGATGTGTGAAGTGCCCATGAAACTGGCTTTCCCAGATGGCACCACCCCCCAGTTTGGGGATGCCTGGACCGGTAAGCCAGGGCAATATTACGAGCAGTTGAGGAAATGGGGGGACTTGTTTGACCGCCCTGACTTCCTCTATGTGGCTACTGAAGGGGCAAAAGGAAAAAGGCCTGAACAGACGGCCTTCGCCTTTAAACACTCGGGCCTTTATTCCATGAGGAGCTCTTGGAGCACTGATGCTATCTGCATGGTACTTAAATGCGGTCCCGATGGAGGGGGCCATTCTCAACCGGATAATGGCACCTTTGAACTATATGCCGGAGGGAGGAACCTTACCCCCGACTCTGGGAGCTTTATTTACAGTGGGGATCCGGAGGGCAGGGCTTGGTTTCGTCAAACAAAAGTACACCAAACCCTTACCCTAAATGAACAAAATAGTGCATATGCACCGGAGTTGTTACTTTGGGAACCCGGAGAAAACCTGGATATACTGGTGGTGGAAAACCAGAGCTACCCTGATTTGGCCCATAGAAGGGCGGTATTGTTTGTGGATAAATCGTTTTTTGTAATCGTGGATGAAGCAATAGGAAAAGGGGAAGGCGTACTTGACCTCAATTTTCAGTTGGCACCCGGAAATGCCGTTTTTGACAAGGAAACGTTAAGTGTACATACCGATTTTGAGAATGGGTATAACCTCTTGGTCAACACGCAACTACAGCCGGAAATAGCATTGGTGGAGCAAGAGGGGCAGGTCTCCTTCATTTATACCCAAAAAGAACCTAGGCCTGCTTTCAGCTTTCAAACCGAAAAGCGGAGAACCCAAAAGGGTTTCAGGTATGTGACTGTACTGCTGCCCTTTCAAGGAGAAATGCCCCAAGCGTCTGCTAAATTGGTGGGTAAACCCAAAATTGGGTCAAAAAAAATCAGCTTAGAAATAAGTGTGAACGGTGAAACCAAAACCCTTGTATATAAAATTCCCTAAATAGGAAAATAGGCCTGTGATTTTTGACAATGCTATGGGAAATGCTTGCCGAGGTTTTAGTAACTTCGTTGCTTCGAATTTTGTAAGCATTATGTTTTAATATCAAGACCTAATTTATACACCATGACCACCACCAACCTTTACCTTTCTTTATGCTGTATGGCTGTGCTAGGGCTTTTATCCTGCCAGCCTTCAGAAAATAAACGACAAAAGGAATTACCCAGAATTGCCATAGCTGGGATTGCCATTGAATCCAGCACTTTTTCTCCTGCACTCACGCATGAGGAAGCGTTTAGGGCAAGGGAAGGGGAAGATGTGTTCTCCCTATATCCATTTTTGGCCGAGGGGGAAGAAACCCGTAATCGCGCAGAATGGATCCCCACCTTTAAAGGGCATGCTATACCTGGGGGCATTGTGACCCGGGAGGCTTACGAATCCATGGTTAAGAAGACCTTGGATATGCTCCGTGAAAATGGCCCCTATGATGGTTTGTTCTTTGATATTCATGGCGCCATGAGTGTGGAAGGATTAGACGATCCTGAGGGAGACCTTATCGTAAGGGTAAGGGAGGTAATTGGAGAATCGCCCATCCTATCCACTTCTATGGATCCCCATGGAAATGTGACAGAGCGGTTGGCCAAGCATACGGACATCATCACCAGCTATCGCATGTCCCCCCATGAAGATGCCATGGAATCCAGAAAAAGGGCGGTGGACAACCTGCTGGAAAGATTAGAAAGTGGAAAGGGCAAACCTGCCTACAAGGCTTGGATACCCGTTCCCATTTTGCTTCCAGGTGAAAAAACCAGCACCCGAGTGGATCCCGGAAAAAGCCTCTATGCAAAGGTATATCCAGCAGCAGACCAGGAAGGAGTGGTGGATGCCGCCATTTGGATCGGCTATGCATGGGCCGACGAGCCCAGAAACCAAGGCTCTGTGATGGTAGTGGGAGACGACCAGGAAAAAGTGAGCTCCACCGCAGAATACCTGGCACAAAGCTTCTGGGAGGTAAGAAATGAGTTTGACTTTATCGCTCCCACCACCACATTAAAGGAAAGCCTGGATATGGCCATCAAAAGTGACAAAAAACCCTTTATGATTAGTGATATGGGGGATAATCCAACTGCCGGAGGGGCTGGGGATGTAACTTGGACCCTACATGAAATCTTTAAGCGGCCAGAGTTCAAATCTGAAGACGGCCCTTCCCTTATCTATGCCTCCATTCCAGGACCCAAGTTTGTAGAAGCTGCCGTTGAGGCAGGGGTGGGCGAAAAAGTCTCTGCCGAAGCCGGTGCTATAGTGGATGACCGATATGCACCTCCCATCACCCTTTCCGGGGAAATCCTCGCTATAGAACATGGGGATGCCTCCGCGGAAACTGAAGTGGTAGTGAAAATCGGTTCTGCCAACATCATCGTGACCAAAAACAGGAAACCCTATCACCGGGAAAGTGATTTTACCCGGCTGGGGCTTAACCCCAGGGAAACAGATATCGTGATGGTTAAAATCGGTTATTTGGTGCCGGAATTATACGATATGCGGGCAGATTGGGTAATGGCCTTGACTCCCGGGGGCGTGGATCAGGATTTGGAAAGGTTGGAATATAAAAGGATCAACAGGCCCATGTTCCCCTTTGACAAGGACATGGCTGACCCCGACCTCAGTGCCCGGATGATACCGTCTTCGGAGGAATAGGGCAAGGCGTAGATATAAATAATGCGCAGACTAAATCAAACTCTAAAATCCACCAGCCTTGAAAGGGCGAAACAATTCGAAACCAGATGTAAGATTGACCAAAGGTGAATATATACCGCCCTTGCAGGGCTAGGTGCACCCAATAAGACAAAGTCTGAGAAAGCCTATATTGGTAAGGGAATTACAAATTCCCTGGGATAGTGAAGCGTAGTTACAAACTACGCTTAGCGATGTTGTTGGTTGACGCTTCATTTGACCCTTGATGGGACTTTTGAGGTGCTTTTATTTCTTTCTTTTCTTATTTTTTGGCCCCGAGACTCCGCTCGGGGTCAGGAAAATCCTGCCTCACCCACCTACCATCCGCACCCCCGGTTTTCTGACAGCCAGCCACCCGCGGAAAATTTATTAATTCTACCATTTGAGGTTTTTGTGATCGTATGAATAGTGTTCTTTACAAGAAGATTGTATCGATTATTTGCTGAAAAACCGTACTTCTAGCCCTGAGGGTGAAATAGTTCGAAGTGGTTTACAGAATCGTAGAACCGGGGCTTCCTTTATGCAAACAGACTTTTCTGGATATTTAAGTTTGATTTTTCAAAGTAACCTTTGCCAGAGCCCGACCGAAACTTACCCACCACCCAAGAGAATGTCCACCAACCTCTGTAAATCCTCCTCCCTGTTATAGACATGGGGCGAAACTCTTACAAAGTGTCCCCTGTAGGACACATGCACCTTGTTCTGTAGTAGTTTTTCCTTTGCCTGTGCTAAATCAGGCATGGCAATTCCGAATAAATGGGGACTGAAGGCTCCTTCCTTCTCCACCCAGACCCCTTTATCCCTGAGCCTTTGTAGAGGCGCTTTACCGATACCCAAGAGATATTCCTGAATGTTTTCCACCCCCCATTCTTGAATTTGCCTCAAAGCCTGGGTCAGCATAGGCACCAGAATAAAATTGCTATGCTCCCCCACCTCGTATCTTAAGGATCCCGGCTGATAGTCCTCCTGGTACCGGACCAAACCTCCAAAGTCTTCACTGTTCAATCGGTTGATCCAGTTTTCTTCTAGTGGAAACCCCTCGTCAAAGGCAGGCCCCAGATAGGCAAGTCCCAAGCTATACGGCCCCATCAGCCATTTGTATCCTGCGCATATCAGGGCATCAGGCTGAACCTTCTTTACCGAAAATGGAAGGGCACCAACCGACTGGGTACCGTCCACGATTAAAAGGGCTCCGAAGGATTTTGCCTTCTGGCTGATGGAAAGCAGGTCGAAAAATGTGCCATCCGCCCAGTGAACATGAGGTATGGCAATGATCCTGGTTGCCGGCCCAATGGCGTCTAAGATATCCAGATTCCACTTGTCCCCCCTTCCTTCCATTGGGGGTGGCGAGGGTACAGTGAGCAATTTAGCCCCTTTTTCCTTTGCCAGCCTTGTCCAAGGATATATGTTACTGGGGAATTGCTCCCCTACTACCAAGATTTCATCATCGGCATTAAGGGAGATGTTACGGGAAACGATAGCCATCCCATATGACACCGATGGAATGGTTACGATCCTTTTTGGGTCGTCTGCCTCAATCATTGTTGCAAACAGGCTTCTTAGTTGCTCTGTTGGTTCGAAAAAATCCACCGGAAAAATGCTGGTTGGGTCCTCTTTTCTCAATAATGCCCTAATACCTGTTTCTGTCACCGTTTTAAGTTGTGGGGACATATAAGCACAATTAAGATAGGTTAGGTCGGGGTTTAGGTTAAACAGTTCTTTTTGGCATTTCATGTTTACGTGATTTTTAAGGGGCAAGGTACCTTAAAGTGAGGAAACTTAAAGGGAAGGAGCTTATATTTATAGCTAATTGTTCAAATCCTATGCAAATTGCCCTTGCTCAGCTTCAATCCACCTCCCACAACCTAGAAGCCAATATGGGTAAGCATAAAGCCTATATAAAAAAAGCTGCTTTACTAGGTGTGCAGCTCCTGGTATTCCCCGAACTTTCATTGACCAATTACGAACCCAAACTGGCTCACACCCTTGCCATGGAAAAAGGGGATGAAAGGATTAAGGAGTTTCAAACGCTTAGTGATTTCCTTAACATTCATTTTGCAATAGGACTACCAATTCAATCGGAACATGGAATACAAATTTGCTTAGGAATTTTCAGTCCTAATGTTTCCACCGTTTTCTATGCCAAGCGGAAACTACACCAAGATGAATTCCCCTATTTTGTACCCGGTCACTCCCCTTTCCAACTTAATTTCGATGACACTTTGGTCAGTTTTGGCATCTGTTATGAAACTATGTTTGAAGATAAGGTGGAAGAAGCTGCTCTGGCAGGTTCTTCCATTTATCTTGCTAGTGTTTCCAAATCCCAAAAGGGAGTAGAAGATGCTTATCGGCAATACGGGAAATTTTGCTCAAAACACAGGATTTGCATGGGAATGGTTAATTCTATCGGTGCATCGGATAACTTTGTAGCTGCCGGAGGCACCGCATGGTGGAACACAAATGGAGAAAGGCTAAATGCAATGCCCGATGATAAGGAGGGAATTCTTTTGTATAACACAAATAATCACACCTGTACCCCATTAATTTTTTGATACTTGTTTCGGTATGCCAAAGGGGTCAAACCGGTGGTTTTCTTAAAAACAGTGCGGAAGGCCTTGGGATCTGTGTACCCAACCTCGTACATCACCTCAGCAACCTGCTTTTTACTTGCTTCGAAACTCCTTTTGGCCACTTCCATTTTTACCCGCTGCACATAACCGAGAACCGGGTTTTGGGTGGCTTCCTTAAAACGGCGCTCAAAACTTCTTCTGGATAGGGCAACCATCTTGGCCAAGTCATCAATCATCAGTCTTTCCTCATAATGCTCCTCAATATATTGCTGCACCTTAAGGATGGCTTGGTCTCCATGATCCTTTTGACCCGCAAACATCATAAAGGCAGCTTGGCTTTGCCGATCTATATCCACCGCAAAAAATTTGGAGGCTAGAATTGCTGTATCCCGGTTAGTGTATTTTTCCAGCAAGTACAACAGTAGGTTCCAATAGGAATTGGCCCCTCCACTGGAGTAAATCCGGTTTTCTTCGGTGATGATCCCCCCATCCACCAACTCCACTTCAGGAAACATGGTTTTGAATTCCTGATACCTGGCCCAGTGCGTAGAACATTTCTTACCATTTAGCAGACCAGTGTTGGCAAGCAAGAATGCCCCGATACAGAGAGAAGCAACTTCCGCTCCTTGGGCATATTGGGACTGTATATAGGGTTTTAAAGCCTGATTGGCATTTAGGGTTTCCTTCAAATCCCCAAACAGAGCAGGTATAATCAATACATCCACCTTTGGTTCCTCCTTTATTAAAGCATCGGTACGGATAAGGGAATAACCATCATGCACCGGCACCTCCTTTTCCTCTCCGATAAGGATCACATCGAATAGGGGCTCCACCCCCTGCCCTTCCAGGAACTGATTGGCTGTTTTAAAAAGGTACCTTGGGTTGGCCACTGACTCTGTCACAGCCGAACGGGGCACAATGATTCCTATAGTCTTCATAATCAGGGCTTAATTTACAGTTTTATATTGGCACAATCAACCTTTTTATTGGCGGGGTAATACAGTTGGTTTCAAAAACTTCTTTTTCATGTGTTTATATTTTCTTTTCAACGGTCATATAGCCTGCCCCTGCCTGCCCCGAACTTGCTTCGGGGAACTCGCTTCGGGAGCCTGTCCCGAATTTATTTCGGGAGAATCCCGCATCTCGCTGTGTAAGGTTCTCCCAATGCTCGATTTTAAAATTTAAGATATAAAATTTGGAATAAGTGATATTTTTATTAGATTTAGTCAAGCACTCTTCACAATTAGTTTCTAATATTTCTCCCATCATTTATACAGTTAAATCATGCGAAAATATACCAATCTACCCAATTTATTAAAACCCAATCACTCCGTACTCGCTATATTCCTGGCATGTTTGATCTTTCAGGGATGTGAGTTTGGAATGTATGGAGATGACACCTCTCTCAGGGATTCTGAGGACACCATTTTAGCAATGAGGGGAAAGGGTGCCAAAGACTATGAAATTTGGGCACTTGACCAAGGGGCTGGGCTGAGTAGGATCCATATTTACAATTCCAGCCTGGAGGAAACCGATGTAATCGATTTTACCAAACTGTTTGCCCATGGAGAATTAGAAAAAGAAGTAACCATGCCCCACATGATTGAATTCAATTCTACCTATGAATACGCTGCAATAGCCTCCCCTGCATCTGGAAATGTGGCGATCATCCGTGCTTCGGATCGTGAAGTAATTGAAATAATAGAAACTGGAGCCGGTGCGCATATGGCCAGTTTTACCCCCGATGACAAATCCATCTGGGTAGCCAACATTGGCACAGTTACTTTTACTGAGATTACTGCCGATCTAACTTCGGAAAGTTTTGCCAAAGGCCGTGAACTCGACTTAACAAAGGACCCGGAATGGAAAGACAAATTTAAAGGAGTTGAAGGTGGTGGTGGAGGTGATTTGGATTTAAAAAAGAGTGTTTCGGCCCCAGTGTGCCACGAATATACCGCCGACGGTGCCTTCGCTTACCTAACTCTTGGCCCTGGTGCAGGCGGTCTTGTGGTAGTAGATATTTTATCCGGTAAACCAAAGATTGTGAAGGCCTTTTCCCCGGAGGAGGTAAAGGCAAATTGCGGATTGGCACGCAGCCGGGATGGCCGGAAAATGTATGCCAACTGGGGAGACCCCGGTGATGAGGACAACCCTCCTGCCCAGAGTGGAGAATGGTATGTCTTCAACACTTCCAACCATACCCTTATAAAATCAAGTACGGATACCCGAGGGGTGGACGCCCATGGAGCCCGTGTAAGTCCCCGAGGGCCTTGGCTATGGCAGGTAAACAGGGGCAGTGACAACGGTATAGTAATCAATACCCAGGTTGACAGGATCGTACATACCTTGAATGATGTAGGAAGCAGCCCAGACATACTGGATTTTTCCCCGGATGGCAAATTTGCGTTTATTTCTTTACGCGGCCCTAACCCCATTAGTGGTGCCGCACACGTGGCCACAGGGGAGACCCCGGGATTCTCCGTTATCAATACTTCCAACCGAAGAAAAATTGCCGTGATCCAGCCAGCACCAATAGAAGACCGTGAGGCCAGCGATTTTCATGGCATTAAGGTTCGTTCCATCAACTAACGAAATCTCCAGGATCAGTTTAATGTTTCTTAAATTATGGATTGTATTTGCCAAATTGAAATGAGGGTAATTTGGTTTTAGTTTGTGAATTGTGCGCGAAGGAATTTAAATTAAAGGTGTTTAATCCAATGGAGGGAGAGGTAAAAAGGATTAATGAATCCTTTTTTTTGGGTTCGGGAATGCAAAACCAGAACAACGTGTTTACAACATTTACCCTTTCAAACTTGTATTTGAAAAAGTCAGTAATTAAATAATTCAATTATTCTAAATTCCCTGACTCAATTTTTTATTTTTTATATAAATAGACTAAATTTGATTTAGATTTAGTATGAACATCACGAAAAAGTTTATAACTTATAAAGATTCGTAAATAAAAACTATTTTTAATGTTATTGGATGGAAAAAATTGAAGATTTTCAATATACCCTTGATGTATCCGCAATCGTAGCCATCACTGACCACAGAGGGGTAATAAATCATGTAAATGAAAACTTTTGTAGGATTTCAAAATACTCCCCAGAGGAACTGATCGGAAAGGATCATAGGGTAATAAATTCGGGTTTTCATGACAAGGAATTTTTCCTAGACCTATGGTCAACAATCTCAAAAGGCAAGGTCTGGAAAGGAGAAATAAAAAACAGGGCCAAAGACGGCACCTACTATTGGGTGGACACCACCATAGTGCCATTTTTAGACGCCGAAGGAAAACCTTACAAATATGTAGCTATCCGCAATGATATTACAGAAAGGAAGTTGGGTGAGGAAAGGCTAAAAAATTCTTTGAAAGAACTTTCAGATTATAAATATGCATTAGACGAATCTGCTATTGTAGCCATCACCGACCAAAAGGGATTTATCAAACATGTCAATGATAATTTCTGTAAGATCTCCAAGTATTCAAGAAGTGAGTTAATCGGACAGGACCATAGGATAATTAACTCCGGATTTCACCCTAAATCCTTTATCAGGGATTTATGGGTGACCATTTCCCATGGAAAAGTATGGAAGGGAGAGCTAAGAAACCAAGCTAAAGACGGTACATTCTATTGGGTGGATACCACAATTGTACCCTTTTTAAATGAAGCTAGGAAACCTTATCAATACCTTGCCATACGATCGGACATTACCGAAAGAAAACAAGCAGAAGAAGCATTAAGGATAAGCAAAAACAAAGCGGTGGAAAATGCCAAAGCCTTGGAAAACAAAAACAAGCAGCTTGTGGATTTCTGCAATATCGTGTCGCACAATTTAAGGGCCCCACTTGTAAACATTTCCATGCTCGTGGACTATCTGGAAAGTTCGGAAGACGAGGTGGAGCGGCAGGAAATTCAGGATAAAATCAAGCCAGTCATCAACCACCTTATGGAGGTTTTTAATGAACTTGTGGAATCCATTCAAGTCCAGCAGGACAAGGACATAGAACTCGATGATATAGATTTGCACCAAATGCTCAGAAAGGTGCTACTTGGGTTTTCCTTCCAACTTACAGAATTAAAAGCAGACGTTCATGTGGATATAGAGGAGGCTCCAAAAATAAGGTTCCCCCATCGCTATATGGAAAGTATACTTACCAATTTAATCAGTAACTCCCTGAAGTATAGGTCACCACAAAGAAAGCCAATCATCCGCATCAGAACCATAAAAAAGGCCAACAAAATAGTACTTTCCGTGAAGGACAATGGACTGGGAATTAACATGGATTTACACAAAAAACACATGTTTAAAATTCGCAAAACCTTTCACAAACATAAAGATGCAAAAGGGTTTGGCCTATTTATGACCAAGTCTCAGGTAGAGGCTATGGGCGGAAAGATTTGGGTGGATAGCCAACCAGACCTGGGAGCCACATTTTTTGTAGAGATTGATAACAACAAATTATGAAACGAATTCAACACTTAACCTTGGTGGATGATGATGAAGTGTTTGTCTTCCTGGCTAAAAAAGCCATCAAGCAGACAAACTTAGTGGAGCAGGTAAAAGTTTTCGACAACGGGCAGGAAGCACTCGGCTTTTTGTTAGAAAACCTCAGGCAACCCTCGGAGCTTCCAGAAGTGATATTATTGGATCTTAGCATGCCGGTCATGGATGGTTGGCAATTTTTGCATGAATTCACAAAGCTATCGCCAAATCTATCCAAGAAAATAAAAATTTTTATTTGCAGCTCCTCTATATCGCCAGAGGAAATTGAAATGGCAAAAGAAATTAATGCCGTTTCTGATTTTATCATCAAACCCATTAACAAAGAAAAAATGATAGAGGTGATCCAAAAGGTTTAAGTCACCCTTGTGAAATCGAGCATGACAAGTATAAATGGTTTTGATTTCTTTTCGCTGGATTCTTTGAACCAAAAAGAAGGGGGCTATTATTCCTATTCAAGCTTTAATTTTAGATTTAGAGTATAAATCTGTTAGGGTGTGGTCAATAAAATTACCGGTCAATCTCATTGGTACTCCAGAGTCGGTTCAAAATCCTTTCTATTCCCGGCCTTTCTATGTCTCTTCCAATAAATACCAACACGAGTTCAGTTTCCTTCACCATTTCTGGGCAAGCTTTGAAAGTGAGCTTGTTGCCCGTGGACTGTACCAACACAAGGCCGGGCTCATCCTCAAACCTCACGAATCCCTTTATCCTATATACCTGATGGTAATGCAAAAACAGGGTCATGGTTAAGGCTGTGTACAATTTATCCCTGTCAACCGGAGTTGGCACCTGCACTGATATACTCTTCATTCGGTGCCCATTTGCCTTTACTTCTATTGAAGACGGAAGGCCTTTGCTGAAGTTGAAATCGGATTTTCTCCCTAATAGGCCAAAATTGAATGCTCCGTTAATCACACCGCTCACTATGGCAAAGGGATTTAATTTTTCTATGGTAGGATGAAGCTTGCTGGCATAGGAAGCTTGTACCAAGTCACATTTATTGATCAGGATAAGGTCCGCAGCTACCAACTGCCTATACATCTCTGGGACTTCCTTGATCCTGTCTTCAAAATTTTCCGCATCTACCAAGCAAATCACCTGGCTAAGTTCAAAATATTGCATTACATCCTCCCTTTTGAACACTGAGGCCAGCATACCTGCATCCGCTACACCGGAAGCTTCTATAAATAGTTGGTCCGGTTGATGCTCGGATTGGATCAGCTGGGCAAGTACCTCGATTAATTCCGCATCCAAGGTGCAGCATATACAGCCGTTGTTCAATTCAAAAAGTCGATTGAAATTTTTCTTCACCAAGGCGCCATCCACGGAGGTTTTTCCAAACTCATTCTCAATCACAAAATTACGCTTTCCCTTTTCCCTTTCGAGCAGATGGTTGAGAACGGTAGTTTTTCCTGAACCCAAAAAGCCAGTCAGGATATAGGTGGATATCTTTTGGGTATTTTCCATGCGAGATACACTTTGTCAATGTGTGAGGTTTGAAATAAGAACGAAGCAAAGAAAAGGGAGGGGTAGTTGGTGTCCCCTACCTCATTTCCATAACAACCCAAAGTAAAAGAACAAAAAATCATTATGCAACTTTATTGCAAAAACTAAAGTATTCATTTATTCCTACTGGTCAAGTTAAGCCACTACACAGGTTTCCGAAAATTCGTGCGTCCGGTACAATTCCTTTCTTAAAGGTATTGCGATGATTTAGGGTAAGTGCTTTGAAGGGAATTGGCTATTTTTTAATTTCAATTACAATCTTTCCCAAATGCCTGCCCTCACCGAAATATTGAATCAACTCAGGGATTTTATCAAATCCATAGGGGCCATCAACAACAGGTTTCATTTGCCCCTTTTCTACAAATTCAGAAATCTGGTCTAAACCTTTATTTGGCTTATGAATGAGTACGCTCAGCTTTTTACCGGTAAAAAGTACTATTAGCGAACCGAACAATGCGATTTCCAATAATCTGTACATCGATCCTCCAACGGTGATATACCTGCCATTTTCTTTGAGGGACCGTGCATATTTAAATACGGACCTGTTTGATTTTGTATCAAGGATCAGGTCATATTTTTCTCCGGTATCGGTAAAGTCCACTTTTTTATAATCCATCACGCTGTCAAATCCCAACGATTTCATCAAATCAAGTTTTTCGGCACTGTCAACACCGGTTACCTTTACCCCATATGATTTCAGGATTTGAATTCCCAGGGTTCCGACACCGCCTCCGGCACCATTGATCAGGATACTCTGCCCGGATTTCACCTTTCCCATTTCCACAAGTCCCTGTAGAGCGAGTAATCCGGCATGGGGCAGGGCAGAGGTATCATTATGGCTAATATTGGAAGGTTTTTTGGACAATTCTTTTTCCGGTACACAAACATATTCGGCAAATCCACCACACCCGCATTCCGAAAGATCTCCATATATCTCATCACCGATATTAAAGGACCGCACGTTGCCGCCTACTGCTTCAATTTTTCCAGAGATATCCACCCCGGGAATAGGTATTTTTGGCTTTTTCAAACCAAAAAACAAACGAATCACAAATGGTTTGCCCCTAACTATCCCCCAGTCCCAATCATTGATGGATGCTGAGTGAATTTTCACCAGTACCTCATTGGCATTCGGAACAGGTATTGCCACTTCCCCAATTTCAAGAACATTCGGCAATCCGTATTCCTTTAGTAGTATCGCTTTCATGTGTTTATATTTTCTTTTCAATGGCCACATGGAATCTCGCCATGATAACCATCCCTCCGTGCGTCGCTTGCGTCATGCTCGATTTCATGTGTTTATAATTGTCTTTTCCGCGGTCATATAGCCTGCCCCTGCCTGCCCCGAACTTGTTTCGGGGGAATCTCGCAACGCCCCGATAGCTATACGGGGCATCCCAGTGTGTGACGTGCTCGTCATGCCCTGACTGCCGTCAGGACAGGCTCGATTTCACCTGTTTTAAAAATCGGGTCAGGCGGGGGAATTTCACCCCCACGTTCCCACAGAACTCCCGTAAACGCGGGACAGGCTGTGCGTGAGACTCTCACTTCACACTGCCTGCCCCGCAATAATGCGGGGGCTCTTCATACTAATAACCACTTAAAGGTAATGCACTAATTTAATCAATTAGCGGTGGTCCTGTCCCTTTTCCATAAATCCTCCCCTGAATGAACAAGGTAGTAAATGAAGGCGAAATAGGATATGCTCCCTACCCGCATACCTCGCTCAAATATCCTCCCGGACATTTGCCGTGCTCCACTCCCATTTACTCATAAGGCAATTAATTTTATCGGTATTCGTGAATGCTGAGCATTTCAGGAGCTTCAACTCTACTACGAATGAGTCTGCCCCCTACACCTCTTCCACAACTTGTCCCGATTTTCCATTGGGATTCCCTGAAAGTCCGCTTCCTCTTTCGATTTTACAGAGCGGTGTAGAGTTCACTTGTTCCCCTGACTGCGTCAGGGAAATGGCCTGTACTGCGTTCCTGCCAGCTTAACCCCGGATGCGGTGTGGCCTCCCGATAGCTATCGGGATCCGGACGTCCGCCACACTTGTCATAGGTACACACGTAATTACCTATTTTCCACACCGAGATTTGCTTTCTCGAGGCTTCATCACTGGTTTATTTTTCCCGAAACAAGTCCGGGACAAGCTATTCAGCTCCACAGCACTCACCTACAGGAATCATTGTCCCCGTTTTTCCTTACCGCTCACCACACATTAGTTTCCCAGATATGCAGCGTCTTTGATGGCTGCTCCCTGAGGTCTCAGGACTAACCCTGAAAATCAGGGCAAGCCCTCAAACCGTCATAGGAGGGCCTCTCTATTGGTTGTCCAATAGTCCTCCATCCATTTCAAAGCATTCAGCCCCTTAGGGCTGATTCAAGTCACGTTTTGCACCTAAGAATCGTGGGGCATTTCGGAGCGATTTTCTTTACACCATAGAAAAAGTTAGTTCGGAAAATAAACCTTTCCCTTGGCACCGGGTGCCCATGTTTTCTTAGGTGCTGTTACAGGGAGGTTATTTTCTTTCCGACCAGTTTTCCAATTTCAGGTTTTCTAAGTACCTGAAGTCTTTAATATTGTCTGTTACTAAAATCATTTCGTTAGCTAGTGCGGTAACACCAATGATCAAATCAAATTCATCATGCATCGGTGTTCCGTTTTTTCTTAGCAAGACTTTATTATTGGCATACTGGTCTACTATCCCAAAAATTGGAATAATGGTTAGTCCCTTTACAAATTTATCAACCGCTCTGTGAGATTTTTTGGCATCTTCGCTATTTTCTGCTCCGTATTTCAGTTCAAAAACTGTTATTTCAGAGATGAAACAATTCTCAAGACCTTTTTCCTTGATGATTTTATCGAGATGGAGTTTACCTCTCAAAAAAAAGACACAAATACTCGTGTCAAGCAAATATTGCATATATCAAATTTTCAAGTCTTTTGATCTGAATTTCCTGCTTTCCCTAATATCTTTTATGATTTCTTCGGCTGGCTTTTCTGAAGCAAATCCTCCGAAGGAACTAAAAAAATCCTTTTCATTAGACTTTCTTCCTTTCCTAATAGATTTTGCGAGCCGTTCCAGCAACTCTAATTTGCTTACCGAACTCAAACTTTCAAAAAGCTCCGAATAGGTTTCCACTATATGGCGTTCTGCATGTGTCATAGCCTAAATTTTAATAAATATATGAAATTACATCATAAAACTGATTTCCATTCTACTTGATTCTTCTTCAACTTCCCTGTAATCGGGTCAGGCGGGGGAATTTCACCCCTACCTTCCCACAGAACTCCCGTAAAAGCGGGACAGGCTTTGCGTGAGACTCTCACCTCACACAGCCTGCCCCGATCCCTCGGGGGCACCTCATACCAACAACCACTTAAAGGTAATGCACTAATTTAATCAATTAGCGGTGGTCCTGTCCCTTTTCCATAAATCCTCCCCTGAATGAACAAGGTTGTATATGAAGGCGAAATAGGATATGCTCCCTACCCGCATACCTCGCTCAAATATCCTCCCGGACATTTGCCGTGCTCCACTCCCATTTACTCATAAGGCAATTAATTTTATCGGTATTCGTGAATGCTGAGCATTTCAGGAGCTTCAACTCTACTACGAATGAGTCTGCCCCCTACACCTCTTCCACAACTTGTCCCGATTTTCCATCAGGATTCCCTGAAAGTCCGCTTCCTCTTTCGATTTTACAGAGCGGTGTAGAGTTCACTTGTTCCCCTGACTGCGTCAGGGAAATGGCCTGTACTGCGTTCCTGCCAGCTTAACCCCGGATGCGGTGTGGCCTCCCGATAGCTATCGGGATCCGGACGTCCGCCACACTTGTCATAGGTACACACGTAATTACCTATTTTCCACACCGAGATTTGCTTTCTCGAGGCTTCATCACTGGTTTATTTTTCCCGAAACAAGTCCGGGACAAGCTATTCAGCTCCACAGCACTCACCTACAGGAATCATTGTCCCCGTTTTTCCTTACCACTCACCACACATTAGTTTCCCAGATATGCAGCGCAAGGTAGTTTGATGTCTGCTCCCTGAGGTCTCAGGACTAACCCTGAAAATCAGGGCAGGCCCTCAAGCCGCCATCGGAGGGCCTATCTACTAGTTGCCCAATAGTCCTCCATCCATTTCAAAGCATTCAGCCCCTTGGGGCTGATTCAAGTCACACACGGTCCTCAGCTTGGAGACGGCGGGTCCTTCCGGAGCCGTACCCTTTCTTTTCAGAACGGATGTTATTAAAAGTACAAAACAAAATCTTTACCGGGATCCCCGATGGATCCAAGGTGATGTTAGAGTGCGTTATTCCTTTCATTTTATAGGAAAGTCAATCCAATTCTCCTATTAAGCCCTTGTTCGAAAATCCTGATCAAGGTCGACAACTGTATGTTCCCTTTTCCATTTTCAAGTTTAGAAATATAACTTTTCTTCGTCCCAGCTTTTTCGGCCAACTGCTCCTGGGTCATGTTGGCTTCCTTCCTTGCCGCCTTCAACATCTCGCTGACGATAAACATCTTGGCGTTCTCTTCATATTTATTTCGGCTTTCGCTCCCGATTTTTCCATGCTCCAATTCTATCAGTTCATCGAAAGTTTTGATATCCTTATAATCTTTCATGGTTTTGTTACTTTGATTGAAAATATTCCTTCATTAACCTTTCGGCTTTCTCGATCTCTTTTTTTGGTGTCTTTTGGGTTTTCTTCTGGAAACCGTTGAAGAGAACCACTAACCTTCCTTCATCAAAACAACAAAATATCCTATAGATATTTGATTGGTATTCCACACGTACCTCAAATAGCCCATCAGTTCCTTTAATATGATCGAGGAACTTTTTGGGCACCCTTTCCACTTGCTTGATCAGTTCAAAAACATATTGAATCTTACTCTTGACCTTTTCATCCTGGTCTTGGTAAAATTCCATAAAGTGGTTTTCGTAAAAAATAATCTTCCTGACCATACGCACAAAGTTATCTTAAAAGATAACATTTTCCAAGAACGCAGACTTATTTTAATGCACTCTAACGATAAGTATAAGCGTAGTCCCGGATTTCGGAGCGATTCACTGTCCGCCCACACTAACCTTTGATAGATAGATTGCAAAATACTCAATTTTAGCCAATCAGCCCGCATTAGGCTTACACAATGTGTGTACCCTTCCAGAGGGTGCAAGTCCCTTGCAGGCAAGTTGGTATAGCCTGTTAGAAAGCCGCAAGCTGGTTTTCCGTGAGGAATGCAGTGAAGCCCTGAAGTCTCAGGATATACTAAAAGCGGGACTACAAAATCCGGTACCGACGAACAGAAACGGCATACGGAGGCTAGTTGGAGTGGGTGAGCAAGCACATCTTTGCGATGCCCGTGACCAATATACTCTAATTAGTAGATGCTGCGGGAATCGGAGGAAGGAATATGCCCTTATCCCGAAGCGAGTCCGGGACAGGCTCTGGGGAGGTCTTGGAATAGATTCGGTTTCTATGTGCCAAGAAGTCAGCCAACCTGTGCTGTGGTAACAGTACCTGTGCCGTGCCAAACGGTAGGTCATAGTAGCTACTGGAAACAAGCTCTGAAAAACAGAGACCCTTACAAGGTAGTGAAAGCCTGCCCCGAACTTGTTTCGGGGGACTGAACACCCTTTGATCTTAATCTGGCTTTTTCTTTTGCATAAATGTATATGGCATTGAATATCGGGAGGATCATAACTTGATTGGTGAATACCTCAATTAATTCAAGGTTCTTTTTGGGGTTTGTACTTTTTTCTGCACCAGAAACTAATTCCGCTAATGTGATTTCGGAAATAGCACAGTTTTCAGTTCCGATCTCCTGAAGCATTTTTATGAGCCCAAACTTTCCTCGTAAAAAATGGATACAGATATTGGTGTCTAAAAGATACTTCATTCGAAATCAGTATTTTCTGATTTTTCAACTCTTGATTCTCTGATTTCTTTAATGATTTCATCCGCATCCCTGTTGTCTTCCCATGCTCCAAAAAGAGTATTAAGATCGACCTTCTCTTTTTTTACTTCAAGAGATTCTGTCAATTTTATGATCAATTTTTTCTTGGAAAGATTATCAAGACCTTTTAAAGGTCCGAAATACTTTTCCAATGCCTTGTTGTTTAAAGTAAGGTTTGCCATGCTTTTTTTAACAATTTACGGAATTATTGGTTTGGTGGTCAAGAGATTTGGATAATTAAATTCCTAATTCTCTTTTCTTTTTCTTTATCAAATGCCCCATTTCACTTAAATCACTGGTAAACCCACCTGCACTGATAAATTGATTTTCAGGGTTGAACCAAAACGTTTTCTCGATACCCCTAATTTTGATTCTATACAGAGGAGGATAAACAAACTGTATTAAAGATAAGGATTCGACATCCAGCCAGTTATTACTTTTTTCCCAAGTTCTTTTTTTAACTATCAATGATTGACCTCCCAATTTTACTACAACAAATTTATCATTGATTCCAAAGAAAATTATGATCATGAAAAACCCAATTACTAAAAAGACAATCGAAACAAAAAAATCCTGTGACATTTGTTCTCCGTTCATGGTTATCAGATTGGGGAAGGACCAAGAAACTAAAGATGTTATAATCATAATGATTCCAGCTCCTAGGAACACATATTTAAAAATAAAATGATATGTATAATTACTTTGTATAAGTCTCTTTAAATTTTCGCTAACGGTCAGGGTTTGGGTGCGGTGGGCCCTTTCGGATCCGTTTTCTTGCCGGATTTCCCCAACTGCCTTAATTGACTAAAAGATTATTTTATTCGAAATCGGCCTGCTGCACTCAAGCCAAGGTTAGGGTGCGTTTTACCTTATTCTATTGTAAATGATATTTTCTTGCCTAACCCAATTTCAAGAATTTTGTACAACGTGGATAGCTGAATATCACTTTTACCATTTTCAATTCTTGAAATAAAGCTCTTTTTTGTTCCGGTTTTCAGTGCCAGTTGTTCCTGAGTCATGTTCGAAAGCCTTCTCTCTTCCTTGATAAGTTCCCCGATGGCAAAAGCTTTCGCCTTAGCCTCAAATGCCATTCTATGACCTGTTCCTGGTTCCCCATATCTTTTTTCTAAATGTTCTTCAAAGGTTGTAATATTTTTTTTATCCCTATTTTCCATCTTATCAGTGGTTTTGCTTTTCACTAAAATATTCTGCTTTTAGACTTAACGCTTTTTCTATTTCTTTCTTCGGTGTCTTTTGGCTCTTTTTCTGAAAACCATTGAAGAGCACCACCAAATTACCTTCATCAAAACAGGAAAAAATCCTGTAAATATCGCTGCCGAATTCTACCCTGATTTCGTAAAGGCCTTCTGTTCCTGTCATATGTTGAAAGAACTTTATGGGAATCCTTTCCAATACCATGACCATATACAGGACTTGGTCAATTTTATTCTGAACATTGACAGGCAACTTATCGAAGAATTCAGAAAAATTGTTCTTGTAAAAAATCAGGGTTCTCTTCTTATCCATTACGTAAAGTTAACGAATAATGGTACAAAATTCTCCAAGTTCAATAGAATTTATATGGGGATAGGCTCTTTTAATGCACTCTAACGGGATTTAGCTTGGAGACGGGTGCTTTCGGAGACGTATCTCCCAAGCTTACTCCTAACTTCTTAAAGATACAAGTTTTCAAATTTACTCGGATCTGCCCGCTGTATCAAAGGTGATGTTATAGCGCATATTTTTTGTTTTTACAATTCGATGGAAATTTTGACTTTTCCTCCCAATCCTTTTTCCACTATGTCGAAGAGCGTTTTTAGTGTCAGGTTGCTTCCGTTATTTTCGACTCTTGAAATGTAGGTTCTTTTCTTGTCTACTAATTCCGCCAATTGCTCTTGGGTCAAATTCTTGTCTTCCCTGGCTTTCTTCAATAATACACCGATCTTAAATGATTCAAAATCTCTTTCAAGTTCGTCTCTTCGTGATGTGCCTTTCATTCCATACACATCATCTTTTATGTTTTTCCAGCTTTTTGTATTCATGGCTACGTTCTTTTCTTTTTTTCTGATTCTTTTTCGGCAAAGTATTGGTCCATCAACTTACTCGCCTTTTCAATTTCTTTCAAATTTGTCTTTGTTTGGCGAATAACCACAGTCCCCATTTTCAAAAAAGTCAGAAGCGTTATTCAGTGTTTCAAAAATTGATTTCTCGTTAAACAACTTTGTCTCAATGGCATCAATTGAAATTTCGGTATTATCAGAGCTTTTAAAGTCAACATGATAATTTCCCTTATTCTCTTTTACGTTGAATTTTGCGTAATAATGTCTGCCTGGAAATATTCGTCCACCTACAAGAGTATTTAGTTTTAGTGAAGTGTCCCTGCGTGGAATAAAGACCCCTATTTTTGTTTCTCCATTTTCGTCCCACTCAACCGCAATTCTGTGAGCACCATTTTCAGAGTTGACACCAAAAAAATCAGGTAGCCCTTTTGGTTTTATGTTTTTTAGTCTGATAAGGCAAATTCCAACAATTGCTTTTTCTTTATAAATTTTTGGTCTAAAAGGAAAAGGAATAATTTTATTCACCGCTTTTGGGTCAGCCGTGAAGTTGATTAAAATTCTTCTGTCGATATATCCGTGTATTGTCGGGATTTTCATTATAGTGTAGATTTCTCGTTAAATAAAAGAAGGAAACAGTTTTCAGAGGTTAACAACCCTCCTAAACGGCAAGCTAAAAATCAAACATAATTTTCCCTTTATATTGACCTCTTTGATTTTTTTTATGAAATTATGGGCTAGTTATTTTTTGGTTTGATTTCCAGAAAATTCTTAATTTCAATTAAGAATCTGTTTCTATTCTTAGTAATTATTATGCTAGATTCCAATATCTAGTCTCAATTCCATTCTTTTTCGCAAAGTATTTTAATGAGGATTTCTTATTTTTTGCTCGAATATATTCTATGTCTATTTCGGAACCATCCTTTAATACAATCTGAATTTGATAGGCATCAGGACTAGAAATACTCCATCCCATAGCATTTGCAAACCTTATAAATTTAATATCGTCATTTTGGATAGATTTGAAACTTCCTTTAAGGTCAATTATAATACGTTCTGACTGTATAATTAAGGAACCTATGACTTCACTTTTATCTATTAGAGCCCGGGTAATATTATTTAGAAGCAACATCGATACAACCGTAATTAAAATAATTGTAATTGCTGTAAATTTAAAATTTTCAATAAAAAATGGTAACTTTATAAATGAACTATATGCTAAAAAGCTTAGTAAAACAGCAATAGCCGTAAATAAAACAAACGATACCAGGTAGAGCAATAATCTTAAATACTTACCTCTATTCGGTTTTATCAAGTCAAATTTCATTTATTTATCGCTTTCAAGTTATTATTCTATATTACCCCATTTTTAGTTTTTGAATTTTTCAAAATTTAATATTTTTTTATATTTCGTAAGTTAATACCCCGATTAGGGTATTTTTTAGGGCCATATAAAAAAATATTATTACTATTTTCCCCTCTGACGAACTCTATCTTTTCCTTCAGCATATTCCCTGGCATCCCAAACCCATGATTACTCCACCTTGACCACAAACACCTTTTCCCCGTTTTGCACCTTTACCTCTCCCCCATTTTCCACTATTGCCTTTTCGGACAAGGCCATGATGCGATCCACTATATCACTGATCTTGAAATGATTGGGAAGCTGGTCCCTTGAGTAATTGAGGTAGGAATCATTGAAGGGTAATTCCCATTCCCCCCTGGAAGGCAGGGTTTTGGTAAGCCGGTCGGGGATTTGGGTTCCCCCATGGATCACCCCCATCAGCCCCCCAAGGGTGGCGGCCTGGTTGTCGCAGTCATACCCCGTGGTGGCAGCTATGCCCACGGTCTGTACAAAATCCCCTTCTCCATATACCAAAGCCATCACTGCATTGAGGGCATTGACGGTGGATCCCATCATGGGAAAGGGAATCTCAAACCCGGCTACTTCCTTGAAATACTTCTTATGGATGCGCTTTCTGCAGTCCCTCCAATCCTCCAATTCCTCACTCCAGCGCAGCACATCATGGATTCCCTCCAAAAAGGGACTGTCCGGAGGCAAAACACCCATGCCAACCTGTATAAGTTTATGGACGTCCTTTTCAAAAAATGCAGCGCTGTATAGGGCACCGTAAAATAGGGTAGGGTGCGTGGCCCAGTCATCATTGGTAATCCTGGCCCCCCACTCGGACCATTCGACGGCCTTTTGCACCATCCCGGGGTACACCACTCCCCAGATTTCATTGATCAGGTGGGAGGTAACCCCAAACCACCAATCATTCAGCTCCTTACTTCCGGTCGCAGGGGGAACATGACCCTCTTTAATCAGTTCCCTGACCCTGGCATTGGATGCCCAAATAAACCTGCGCACATGCTTGTCCCTCAAGGCGGCCACCTGCTCATAGGTAATATCCAGCCCATGCTCCTCCAACCCGTGCAGCATCACGAGTTCTATGTCGGTATCATCATCGCTCCAGGCCCCACCCAAGGCATCAGCCATAATGTGTATATAGGCCCTGCGGTCATCAAGGTTCATTTTCAACCCATGCTTTTCAGCATCCTCAAAAGTGAAGTATCTGTCCACAAAAACAGGGATAGGCTCCTCATCATACAAATTCTCAAAAGGGAAACCCAAGTAATTGCCCACTAGTTGACCGTTCCAGTACCCGAATATTTTGTCCTTGAATGCTTCTTTTGATATTTCCTTGAAAGTTTGGCTGTACCCGGAAAAAATAAAAATGGAGAAAACGAAAACAAAGATTAACTGCTTCATGCCTGTTTTTTTTGGGAATTTACGAATATTGAAGCAAAAAAAATAATGGTCTGTGTTGCCACAGACCATCTCCAACTGAAGTTATTGCCTGGGTGTCAACTATCATAGACTTCCGGGTTCACGGGGTAAGGCAACCTTTCCCCCTTAAGCCCTGCAATGATGTTTTCCGCCACACAGCGGGACATCTCACCTCTGGTTTCTACCGTAGAGGAACCGATATGAGGGAAAACCACTGCATTTTCCATTTCCAGCAAGGGGTTTCCCGCTTTCATCGGTTCGGGATTGGTCACATCCAGTCCCGCTCCCCAAATTACACCTTTTTCAAGAGCCGAGATCAAGGCTTGCTCATCATGCACCCCACCCCTAGACGTATTGATAAAGATTCCAGTGGGTTTCATCCTCTCAAAGGCATCTGCATTAAACATCCCCTTGGTTTCAGCAGTGAGGGCGGTATGTACCGACACCACATCGCTGCTGGACAATAGCTCTTCGAAACTCACCTTTTTGGCACCAAACTCCTGCTCCGCCTCTTTATTCCTACCCCGGTTAAAGTAAAGGATATCCATGTTCCAGGATTGTTTGCAGATCCTGGCCAACTCCGCACCTATCCTGCCTAAACCCACTACGCCCAAGGTCTTCCCCTCCATGTCAAATCCCAAATCTTCAGTTGGCTGAGCCACTCCCCACTGCCCTTTTTGAATTTTCTTGTGCAGAAATAGCGCTTTTCTGGCTACGGTCAACATCAATAAAAGGGCTGTTTCTGCGGTGGCCCTGTTGAGCACGTTGGGGGTATTACCAATAGGCACACCATTTTTGGTGGCTGCTGCTACATCCACCCCGTCGAAACCTACGGAGTGAAGTGCCACCACCTTGAGGTGTTTGCACTGGGCGAAAAAATCAGCATCAAGTCCACTTTGGCCCGCACTGATAAAAGCATCATGGCCTTTGCAAAAGTAAATTGCCTGCTCTCTATCCAGGATGGTCTTTTCCTTCCACATGGTGTAGGTAATACCCGCTTCTTCGAGAAGTTTCAGCCCTTTTTCCGGGATAATTTTATTGATAAATACGTTCATGGTTGAGTGAGATTGGTGATAGGTAAACAAAGCCATAAAAAGGACCCGGCTTGGCAGCCGGGTACCCTTGTGATTCAATCTTATTTCACATACCGGAAGTCAAACCCCTTGTCAAAATCCTGCAAAAAACCTGCTATAAGGTGGATAACATGAAGGATATCCGATTTACTGGCGGTTTCCACCGTGGTATGCATGTATTTTATGGGTAGACTCACCAATGCGGAAGGTACCCCTCCATTGCTATAGGCAAAAGCATCGGTATCCGTACCGGTGCTCCTGGAAGATGCGGAGCGTTGGAAGGGAATATCTCTTGTTTTTGCGGAAGAGATTAACAAGTCCAGCAATTTTCTGTGTACTGCCGCACCAGTTGGAAGCACAGGTCCCTTTCCGGCTGTATAGTCCCCACTGGTAACCTTATTATATAGGGGTGCAGTGGTATCATGACATACGTCGGTGATGATAGCCACATTGGGTTTGATGTTGGCGGCGATCATCTCCGCCCCTCTTAGGCCTATTTCCTCTTGAACGGCATTTACCACATAAAGTCCAAAAGGCAAATCCAGTTTTTCCTCCTTGATTTTTCGGGCTACTTCGGCAATCATATATCCACCTATTCGGTTGTCCAAGGCCCTACCAGCATAAAACTTGTCGTTTAGTTCAGAAAGCTCGTCTTTGAAGGTCACCACACATCCTACATAGATGCCCATTTCCTCTACTTCTTCCTTAGTCCTGGCGCCTACGTCAATAAAAATATTTTCCATCTTTGGAGGTTCCTCTTTAGCCTTATCCCTTACGTGTATAGCTGGCCAGCCGAAAACCCCATTTACAATCTTATCCTCCGTATGGATATTCACCCGCATACTGGGGGCGATCTGATGGTCTGACCCCCCGTTTCTTACCACGTAAATATATCCCTCGGGAGTGATATAGTTGACAAACCAACTGATCTCATCTGCATGGGCCTCTATCACCACCTTAAAATCTGCCTTGGGATTAATCACCCCCACGGCTGTACCATAGGCATCCGTAAAGTAATCGTCGGTATAGGGCTTTATATAATCCAGCCAAAGTTGCTGTCCCGAAGCCTCAAACCCCGTCGGGGATGGGTTATTTAAATATTTGTAAAGAAATTTTTCGTTAGGTTGCATAATTTTACTTCAATTCAACATTTTTTATTAACAAAATTCGAGCCTTTAGAAACCCCATTTCCAAGTCTTGGTCCCTAATCCAGGAGCCTTAACAAAGTAGTGGTTACAAAGGAAATTAATTTTCGACAAACACCTGGCCAGGATACAAAAAAAGGGACTATTTATCCTTATAATGGAATATTGCCGTGCTTCTTTCTTGGTAAGCTGTCCACTTTATTCTGCAGCATCGCAAATGCCCGGATCAACCTGCCTCTGGTATCTCTGGGCAAAATCACCTCATCGATAAACCCCCTTTCGGCTGCCGTGTAGGGGTTTGCAAATTTCTTTGAGAATTCCGCTACCTTTTCCTCCAGCTTGGCCTCCGGATCTTCGGCACTGGCTATTTCTTTCCTGAAAATGACTTCTGCCGCTCCCTTTGGACCCATCACTGCTATCTCTGCCGATGGCCAGGCAAAGTTGAGGTCAGCACCTATATGTTTGGAATTCATTACATCATAGGCCCCGCCGTAGGCTTTTCGGGTAATTACCGTAACCCTGGGAACAGTGGCTTCCGAAAAGGCATACAGCAATTTGGCCCCATTGCCGATGATTCCGTTCCACTCCTGGTCCGTTCCTGGCAAAAATCCAGGTACATCCACGAGCACGAGCAAGGGAATATTAAAACAGTCACAAAATCTTACAAATCGTGCCGCTTTCCGGGATGAATTGATGTCAAGGACTCCAGCCAACACTGCGGGTTGGTTGCCTACGATCCCTATGCTTTTCCCTGCAAGCCTTCCAAAGCCTACCACAATATTCTCAGCAAAGTCCTTATGGACCTCCAAAAAACTGTTGGTATCCATAATGCCAGCTATAACTTCCCGCATGTCATAGGGTTGGTTGGGGCTTTCCGGGATCAGCTCATCGAGAATTTCCCGAATTTCCTCACCCTTATGTTCATAGGGAATGGAAGGTGCTTCTTCCTCGCAGTTTTGGGGGATATAGGAAAGCAATTTCTTGATATGTTCCACGCAATCCAGCTCATTTGCACAGGAAAAATGCGTGACGCCACTCTTTGAGCCATGAGCGGATGCCCCTCCTAATTCCTCTGCGGTTACCTTTTCCTGGGTTACCGTTTTCACCACATTGGGTCCTGTCACAAACATATAGGAGGTGTTTTCTACCATCAAGATGAAATCAGTAATGGCCGGTGAATAAACCGCACCTCCTGCACATGGTCCCATGATGGCCGAAAGTTGGGGGACTACCCCTGAAGCCAAGGTGTTGCGATAGAAGATGTCCGCATATCCCCCCAAGGAATTTACCCCCTCCTGTATCCTAGCTCCTCCGGAATCATTTAGCCCTATCACTGGCGCACCGTTTTTCATGGCAAGATCCATTATCTTACATATTTTCTCCGCATGGGTTTCGGAAAGTGATCCTCCAAACACGGTAAAATCCTGGGAAAACACATAAACAAGCCGTTTGTTGATGGTGCCGAACCCGGTGACCACCCCATCTCCCAGGTACTGCTCCTTGTCAATGCCGAAATCTTTCCCCCTGTGAGTTACAAAGCGATCCAGTTCCTGAAAGGAACCCTCATCCAAAAGTAGGTCAAGCCGCTCCCTTGCAGTAAGCTTTCCCTTTTCGTGCTGCGAAGTTATCCTCCTTTCACCCCCTCCTTTCAGGGCAAGGTTATTTTTCTCTTCCAATTCTCGAACCTTACCTGCCCTGGTGGACAAGTTATCGGGTTTATCTTTTTTTTGTGCCATTAAAAACTAAGTTTAACCAAATATAGCCACTACACCCCACTATGAAAAATAATTCCCCTATCCATCAATGATATAAAAATTCTCCCCCACCCTTGACTATGACATTAGGTGTGTATTCGGGGTTTAACAACATTTTTTTGAATATAAAGTTAGATATGGATTCGATATTCCATAAACTTCCTATATTCGCACAAAAATTTGGCTGACGCAATGAACCGGAAAGCAGCAGTGATTGACATGGGCACCAATACCTTCCATTTGTTATTGGTCCAGGTGAAAGGGAGAAAATTCCAAACCTTGTATAAGGAAAAAATACCTGTTAAAATAGGCCAAGGTGGTATTTCCCAGAACACCATCCTTCCTGAAGCCCAGAAAAGAGCTTTCCATACACTAGCACATTTTAAAAATCTGATTGCAGGGGAAAACATAGAAGAAACTGCCATTTTTGCCACAAGCGCAGTGAGAAATGCCACAAATGGGGAGAGTTTCGTCCGGCAAATCCGCGAGAAATTTGACCTGCACGTGGAGATCATAGATGGACAGCGGGAAGCAGAGCTTATTTATGGGGGAATTAAGCTTAGTGGCTGTTTGGGTACTTCAACCTCCCTAATGATGGATATTGGTGGGGGTTCTGTGGAATTTATTATTGGAAACCAGGAAGAGATATTCTGGAAGGGGAGTTTCGAGATAGGTGGCCAACGCATGCTGGACCTGTTTCATAATCAAGATCCTATACGCAGTACCGATGTGGAGAACCTGAAAATTTACCTGGGGCAGAAATTGTCTCCCCTAATCAAAGCCATCGAAACCCTAAAACCTCACAACCTAGTGGGTGCTTCCGGAACATTTGATACGCTTTCTGATATCTACGAGGCCAAATCGGGAGTCAAAAAAGACAGGCACTCCCAGCAGCATCAAATACCGATTGCTGAATTCGAGGAAATTTCCTCTCAGCTTATCGGGCTCAACAAACAAGAGAGACTTAAGATTAAAGGAATGATCCCCATGCGGGTGGATATGATTGTGGTCGCTTCATGCCTTATCCAACATATATTGTCTCACATACAAGTCACCTCCATCATTTGCTCTTCCTACAGCTTGAAGGAAGGAGCCGTTGCCGAGCTCTTCCATAAAAAAACAGGAAATGTTTTTGAGTC
Organism: Pleomorphovibrio marinus; assembly: GCF_003347495.1. Lineage (GTDB taxonomy): Bacteria > Bacteroidota > Bacteroidia > Cytophagales > Cyclobacteriaceae > Pleomorphovibrio > Pleomorphovibrio marinus. Next base: position 566,056 of record NZ_QCXY01000002.1, on the reverse strand, counting down.
CTTGGCCGCCATGGAGAAATGATGGACCCTATTCCAGTTTTTTGATTGTTGTGTTTTTTTACCAATTTTACAGCTTCACAACGCTAGAACTCAATTCCCGGAATGAAAAATTACTCTCATGCTGCTTTGCATGCCTTCACGAAAGAAACCCTACAGAAAATAGGATGCCCTGAGAGGGATGCAGAAACTGCTGCGGATGTTTTACTTTCCGCAGATTTACGTGGGGTGGATTCCCATGGAGTGGCCAGGCTCTCGGGATATGTGAGGCTTTGGGAAGTAAGCCGACTGAATGCCAAACCAATACCTCAGGTGGTACACGAAACTCCTAGCACGGCTGTGGTCGATGGGGATGGGGGTCTTGGCTTGGTGGTGGGTCCATATGCCATGCAGGTGGCCATCGAAAAAGCCAACAATGTAGGTACAGGGTGGGTATCGGTGAGAAACTCCAACCACTACGGGATAGCCGGATACCATGCAATGCAGGCCTTACCCCATGATATGATAGGCATATCTCTTACCAATGCCAGCCCGCTGGTAAGTCCGACTTTTTCCAAGGAGCGCTTATTGGGTACCAATCCCATTGCAGTTGCCATACCCGCCCTGCATCAGGACCCATTCGTATTGGATATGGCTACCACCACTGCGGCCAATGGGAAATTGGAAATTCTCATGCGCAAAGGGGAACAGGCCCCTTCAGGTTGGGTACAGGACAAGGATGGCAAGCCCAGCACTAACCCATATGGGGTAAAGGAAGGCGGGGCGCTTTTGCCATTGGGAGGAGACCGGGTGCATGGCAGTCACAAGGGTTATGGCCTCAGTGCTGTGGTGGATATCTTTTCCGCAGTACTTTCGGGTGCGAATTTCGGCCCATGGGTACCTCCATTTGTTGCATTTCTGGAGCCCCACCCCAACCCTGTGGGAAAAGGCCTGGGTCATTTTTTTGGGGCCATGAGAATAGATGCCTTCAGACCCGCGGATGAATTCAAGGGCCAAATGGATACCTGGATCAAAAGATTTAGGGAAGCAACTCCTATTGATGGGCAGGATAGGGTACTTATTCCCGGTGATCCTGAAAGGGAACTTGAAACCAAAAGGAAAAAAGAAGGGATACCACTTTTGCCAGCCGTGGTAGAAGACCTTAAATCCTTAGCCCAAAAGCTGGAAATTGGTTGGATGGAGTAGATTTAACATTTTTTTGGAAAAAATCATCCCAAAACATGACTTTTGTCACACAGGATTTACGTCCCCAACTCTAAATTTGCCGTATATATTAGTAGATAAGCATAAAGACATTATAAGAGATTAAAGTTGGTTAGGTTTGTATTATAAAAAAGGCTCTAGTCGTTTGATTGGAGCTTTTTTGATTTTTGGCTACATTAGGCTTTCGTCTACTTAAAACTTATGATCCAAAGCAAAAGCCTGTCTTTACTCTTCCCTTTCCTTTTCATTTTTGGTATTGCATGTTCCAGCAACAGACCTACATTCCGCATTCTAGAGAAACCAATACAATTTGATGAAGAGAGGGAAAGGCTGTCCCTGGAATATCTGGACAAGCGACACGGCATCATCAAAGAGGATGCCCTTATTGAGCCCCAAATGGTGGTAGTTCATTGGACTGCTGTGTACACCTTGGAGGATACTTATGAAGTGTTCAACCCGGTTTACTTAGGCGGAAGAAAGGATCTCAGCACTGCCAGCAATTTGAATGTATCTGCACATTTCTTGGTGGATAGGGATGGAACCATTTTTCGCTTGCTTCCCGATACCACCTTTGGCAGACATACCATTGGCCTAAATTACATGGCCATAGGTATAGAAAATATAGGAGGGCCTGAAGCTCCCCTTACAAAAGCCCAACTCAAGGCCAATGCCGACCTGATAAATTTTCTGGCAAAAAGGCACGACATATCCTATGTGATAGGCCATCATGAATACCAGGCATTTAGGGGAAGTGAATTATGGAAGGAAACTGACCCTAATTATCTTACGGATAAGAGCGATCCCGGAGATGCATTTATGAAAAAGTTAAGGAAAAGACTGGGGACAAACAGATTTAAAAGTAAACCCTAATACACCCATGGAAAAGGCAATAATTTTAGCAGCAGGGAAAGGAAGTAAGATGTGGCCCTACAATGTAATCCGGCCTAAATGCATGCTACCCGTGGGCAACGAACCTTTGCTTGCTCACCAAATACGAATTCTTAGAAATTTGGGGATAACACAGATTAGGGTGGCTGCCCACCATAAAATAGAAAAAATCCAGCATTATTTCAGAAATGACCCCTCCTTGGATATTCAAGATGTGGGTCCTACCAAAGGCACTGCCGAAACGCTGCGAAAGGGGCTGGAGGGGATTACGGATACCCAGGTGATGGTCCTTTATGGGGATATCATTTATGCAGAAGCTGACCTACAAAGTCTCCTGAAATGCACGGAGCCTTCCGCCTTGGTCGGAAAGCGCAAGGAGTCCGGTAAAAACCATATTGGTTGTACGCTGGATGGGCAAGGGGAATACGTCAAGGAAATCCTCGGTCATAGCAGGGAAAAGACCTCCCATCAATTTTTGGGCTTTGCCTTTCCCCTAGAATGGACAAGCAAACTTGGCAATTCCTCGGCATATTTTCCCCGTGTGGATGTAGGTGTGATGCCCCCAGAGGAAGTTTACTTGGAGGGGGTTCTGTCTGATGTGGTGGAAGATGGGATTAAACTAATGGCTGTACAGGCTTCTGGCCCCTGGCAGGACCTGGACAAGCCCTGGCATCTTCTCGAGTCCAACTATGCACAAGCAATAATCACTTGTCGGGAATTAAGGGCTAATCAGCTTGAGGAAGGAGCCCACATCGACAAGAGTGCACACCTGTGTGGGTTTGTAAGGCTTGGAAAAAACTCCTCCATAGGTAGGAATGTGATAGTTGAAGGCAATCTTTGGGTGGGTGACAATACGCAAATAGATGCCGGTGCATTTTTAAAGGGAGAAAACTGTATAGGAGATAACTGCCTAATCGGATACGGGTGTTACATTGATAAAGGGTCTGTGGTAGGTAACCGCTGCAAGGTACTGCATGGGGCAGAGCTGAGCGGGGTATTGCTGGATAACGTGTACCTGTATCATTATATGGAGATTGCCGGAATAGTAGGAGAAAACACCGATATAGGTGCAGGGACAGTATGCGGGTCACTGAGGTTTGACGATTCCTTCCAGACTCAGCAGGTAAAGGGAAGAAGGGAAAACCTGAAGAGCCAGGAACTTGCCAATGCCTGCTATATCGGGGACCACTGCCGCACAGGCATTAATGCCATCTTACTACCTGGGGTAAAAGCTGGAACAGGAAGCATTGTGGGACCGGGTGTTATGCTTAGTGAAGACTTAGAGGACGAAAAGTTGCTTTTGTTGCAGCAAAGTTTGATAAAAAAAGATTGGTCCACCGACAAATATGGGTGGTGAAAGCCTAAAGTACCTCCTCCCCCTTTTTAAGATAAAAGTAGGATATACCCGCAGCGCCCGTATCGGCCAAGGGAAAAGCAAACCATATCCCCTCTATCCCAAAAAACATCGGCATAATATATACTAAGGGAATCAGAAATATACCCTGCTTGCTCAAAGCCAATAAGAGGGCAGGTTTGGGTTTTCCTACGGCCTGAAAATAGGCACTGCCAATCAGGCTAAAGGCCAATAGCGGGGTAGCCAGAAAAGCCTTCCGCATGGCAGGAATACTTTGGTCAATCAGTTCCGGGTCGGAGGTAAACACCTGCACCAATGGCCCGGTAAAGGATATGATAAGGGCAAAGATCCCTAACGCGATAAGGGTGGATGATTTGAGGGCCAGTTGAATGGCAAATTGCACTCTGCCTTTTAACCTGGCTCCATAGTTAAACCCCACAATGGGCACAAAACCTTGAGTAATTCCCAAAACGGGAAAATTCGCAAACATCATAACCCTATTGATCACCCCATATACAGATAGCCCCATTTCTCCACCATAGCTGAAAAGTACATTGTTGAGCACTATGGCCAAAACACTCACTGTTCCCTGCCTTGCCAGAGTTACAGCTCCCAAGGAACTGATTTCTGAAGCAATATTCATATTTGGCTTTAGCCATTCCGCCTTTATCCGCATGGAGGATTTCCCGAATATGAAAAACCATACCGTATATCCTGCACTTGCCATATAGGAAAGGGTGGTGGCCCAGGCTGCCCCCTTAAGCCCCATATCCAATACCACGATGAAAATCGGGTCAAGGATAATATTCAGGATTGCAGGGACGATCAACGTGAACATGGCTACCTTTGGGTAACCTTCTGCCCTTATCACGTTATTACTCATCATGGCCCAGGCCAAAAAGGGAATACCTATCAAGATGATTTCAAAGTAATCCTTGGAGGGCTCCAATACATCCCCCTTACCTCCAAATAACTTAAGCACCCCCTCCTGGTAATAAAAACTTAACCCCACAAAAATCAGGGCCAGTGTCAAGGTCATTCCGATTTGGTTGCCGAAAGTAGTATATGCCCTCCTGGGGTTTTTGTCCCCAAAGGCCCGGGAAATAATCGACGCACCCCCTACTCCAATGGACATGCCAATGCTGGAAATCAAAAAGGTAATAGGTAGCACAACGGTAATGGTGGCAATGCCCAGGGAACCTACAAACCTCCCGACAAAAATGGTGTCCACGATGCCATAGATAGAAAGCACCAAAATCCCCACTGCTGCCGGAACTGCCTGTTGTAAAAGTAACTTCCCAATGGGGTCTGTCCCAAATTGTGAGTTTTGATGCTTCATAGTGATCCCACTGAGGGAAACTGTATTCCTTCTTTTCGGCAACGAAGCTACCAAATTAAAACCTTCGTCAAAAGTAATTTATGGTAAAGGGCTAAAATGACTTGGTGAACTGAATTTTGATCTTCAATTGCAGGTCTTTAATCACTTTGAAGGTTTCCCTTATGGTGGCCACCTGTACCTTGGTAAGTTTCTCCACAGGAATATAGTTTTCAGGGGATTTCCTTTTCTTGATGATTCTCCATGCCTGTCTTTCCAGCCTAAGTTCCATCAGGTAATAATAGGCTTGGTAAAGTTCCTGGGAAGTAATCTCATCAAACACCCCCTTTTGGGTAAGCAGCTTCAATCTCCTGCCAGTGTTTGTCTCAAAAATCCCTTCGGAAAGGGCGTAGATCCGGATTACTTCCACCATGGGGCTCATGGCCTTTTTGATGTCAAACACCTCCTCGTTTTCCACCTTGAAAGTACGGATGTTTTTTAGCCAGGTCAGCTGGGGGTCAAATTGAAGAGCATTTTGGGTCATATTGAAAAAAAACCGTTCCAGAGGGTGCTTTAACTGGTCAGCCATATACGCCTTAAGGCTGTCCAGCAGAGAAATGTCACCATAAATTGCCCTGCAATCAAAAAAGGTGGCGTAGGTGCGTACCGTTTCCGGGGAAGATTCGGTGAACCATGATTCGTAGTTTTTTTTCCAATGAGACAAGGAATGGGTCCATTTAGGGTTTTTTGCCATAAAACCTCCCTCACAGAAAGAAAAACCAATATCGTGAAGCCTTTGGGATACCTCAGCAGCAAATTCGAGGAAATAAGCCCTGACTTTTTCCCGCTGTTCATTGGCTTTATCCTCATAGATAATGGCGTTGTCCTGATCGGTCTTCAAGGTTTGCTCCATCCTCCCCTCACTTCCCAAAGTGAAAAACACAAAAGCAGCGGGTGCAGGTCCCTTTTCCCGAAGCACGTTTTCAATCACCTGCAAACTGATGGTGTCGGCTATTGTGGAAATGATCTGGTTAACAATTTCAGACCTCACCCCCCTTTGGATCAGCCTATACACCAATGCCGGTACCTGCAACCACTTCTTCCGAAGCTCCTCCTTGGTGGAGGCTTGCTTAACCGACTGAATAAACAAAAACGGGGAGTTGGAAGGCTCGGTTAAAATCTTGTTCCTACTCACCATTCCCACAAAATCTTCATTGGATTTTATTAAAAGGTAACGGGTTTTGGTCTGGAACATCAGGATGAGAGCCTCATAGACAAAGGCCTCCTGATCCAGGTAGACAATGGGGCTGTCCATTATCTCCCCTACCGGGGCGTTTACGGGGACTTCCTGTGCAATTACTTTGTCCCTGAGGGTAATATCGGTAACATACCCCTGAATGTCCCCTTCCTTTCCCACCACAAATATGCAACTGGTTTTTTCATGGGCCATTTGCCTTGCCACCTCCTTGATGGACATGGTGGAAGGACAAAGCTTGATTTTCCTGGGGTGGATTTCCTTTATCCTTTTGGCGTAAAAGTCATCAATGCCGGTATGCGTATCCTCTGTCATAAGCCAATTTGCCTACAAATTAAGAACCAAAAGGCAAGCACAGCAAATTGTACACGGTATAATTTTAACCCAATTGAATGTGAGGGCAATAGGGAAACAGCAGTGGGTATTAGTTGCCAAAGTCCGGAATTTTAAGAAGTAATGTTGTGAATTAATAAAAACTTGCCTTACCTTTGCACAAGCTTTTGAAAAAGGGGTCAAAAACAGGATTTTTTCGGTTTTTGAGTCCTTTTTTAATTAGAATAACATTCTGTAGTTCAACCGGATAGAACATCCCAGCTTTTTCGTAGGGAAGGTTTCAGGGGAGCCTAGCGGATAAAAACCAGAAATGCTGGTTGTTAATAAAAATATTGGTCCTGTAGCTCAACTGGATAGAGCAACTGCCTTCTAAGCAGTAGGTTTCAGGTTCGAGTCCTGACAGGATCACCAGTAATGATTCCGTAGCTCAGCTGGTAGAGCAATACACTTTTAATGTATGGGTCCTGGGTTCGAGCCCCAGCGGGATCACAGTAGAAAAGGGAGACTTGGTTTGGATACTAGGTCTCCTTTTTTTTTACAATATAAACTAGGGCGAGAAGTTTATCCCGAAGCAGGGCTGGTTAGAGGGGATGGTTCGGGAAGCCCCAGCGAGGACAAGACGTTAAGGAAATATCCCTTTGGATATTTCTAGGCTTGGGCCAGATTGCAGCGCTGGCATCTTCTGTCGGTTCACCATACTTAGATTTAAGTAAATAGAGACTTGGTTTGGATACTAGGTCTCCTTTTTTTTACAATATAAACTAGGGCGAGAAGTTTATCCCGAAGCAGGGCTGGTTAGAGGGGATGGATCGGGAAGCCCCAAAGTAGTCATTCAATATCTACATCCCATAAAGTTGTCCATTGGGACCATCACGATTTCACCTACTACTTTAAACACCTCAACTAAAAAAGGATTGTACGATTTGACAACAAAACAATATTCTGTATCCTAACAATAAACTAAATATGTGAATAACTTGTGCACAAATCGCAAAATATTGTGGGAAAATTGTTCATAAATACTTGATTAAAAAATAGGTAATCCTCTGACTACAATCTATATTTGATACTATCAAGTGAGAGATAAAAGGCCGGAAGTAAAATTCCGGATTAAGATCAAAGCACAGAGTTTGGAAAAAAAGGGGTTGTGGCTTAATAACCTAAACCTGAAACGGGGATCCGCAGATTTCCATTAATTCACGCTGGTCTGCCGAAAGGCATTTCAGTAGGTGTTTTAGGATCTAAGATCATGAACCCGGGTAACTGGGGGAAAAGTCAAAATAACTGTAGCTTGGCGTGGTAGGAATACTACGGTCTTCCAATCACGAAACGGGAATAATTCGAAAAGAATTGTTCCCGTTTTTGTATCTAAGCATTTCAGAAACCATAGGTACACCGCGGCTTTCCCGAGTTATTCATGGCGCCTATTCCCCTCATTTGTACCCGCAACAAATACAAACGGCAACAAATCGCCCTTTAGCAACAATGGAGATTGTGCCATAAACTTAGGGATACTTCCTCTGTGAAGTTGTGCTGAATGTACCAGAAAAGGGTGAGATAAGTACACCGTACCCGCTTTACCAGTGACATAAACTTCTTGTCTTTTTGGCAATACCGCTAACTTGTTTGCAAGCTCCATAAATGAAAGCCCTAAATCCCCCTCCCTATACAATAGCCTTGCAACATCAATAGGAGATCCTTTATAAATGACAGTTTGTGCATTTTTTAAGTAACCACATAAACCTACAGCCGATTAAGGAAATTTTCCTAAATTCATTCAAAAAAAATAGAAATCCATACTTAGGGAACCTGCGGGGGAATATTACGGAGGTCTCTAGGATAAATAAGGAATCATGCGGAATGGAACATTACCAAAGAAAAGATAACTTCCCCAAATCAACATGCCGTGAGATAATCGTGTTTTGGGATTTTCAGAACTATTTGTTTTTTCAAAAATAGTACTTATTGAACTATGGCCCTCGGCTTTTTCAAGTATTTATGGGCCATTTTGAAACTGCTCAAACCGGCATATCCTAAGTTCCCGACGGTTTTTGCCCTTTTGGAATGTTGCCTTTTCATGACTTAACCGGCTGTTTCTTTTAGAGCACGTGATCCGTGTGGGATCAGAAGATAAAAGAAGACCCGGTAAGTAACCAGGTCTTTCTATTTTAAAGCAAACTGTTACCGAGAATCCTATTCAGATCACGACAGAAACGTACCAGCATCCAATCAGAAATATTCCCTACAAAAAAACATCCTGGTAATAAACAAACCACTGTCGTCATCCACACCGGCATAGCTCTCAACAGCACTGGTCACAAAAACCAATTTATACCCCTCTGCTTCAAGCTCCATAACCCTAGATGCAATCATGGCGTCGTTGGAAGCGATATTCTGGAAATTAATCCCCGTGGCACTGAAAAAATTCAACAATTTCGCCTCATCAAAGTGATCCACTTTTAGGTCCTTTCTTCTCACAGAGCTTTGTGCAGACCTCTTCCCGTTCGTTCTTGAAGTCCTAAATTGTTCCGTCTCCACCTCGGTCATGTTTTCAATCATGCGGGACCGGCCTAGCCCCATTGGTATGATGGATTCCACCACCGTGACAATCTTCCATTCCTTAAAGGTTTCGTTGACCACTTCCTGGGCTTTTACCATTTGGCCCATCATAAAAAAACCTAGGAAAAACATCATTAGCTTTTTCATTTCGATTCGTTTGTGTTAAAGGTTGAAACATCGTAAGTGAAATAGACATTGGGGAATCTTCTCAGAATAATCATTGAGATCATTTTTTAATTCTCGATTAATGCCTGCAAACGCCTTAGCCCAATGTTTTTATTGCACCAATTAATTTTAAATCAAAAGGAAGACGGCAAACGAAAGGGTTAGGTTGCATGGTTCGGTGCAAAACCACATGATGATGTGATTTATGTGCCTTTACAAAATAACCGTACAACCCAACACGTGAAAATTCCATCTACCCAGAAAATCAATCACAATGCTAAGAAAAATACCCACCCTAATAGCAACCGTCAGTCATGATACCTATAGCCATAACTGAGCGGCCGGACATTCCACTGTTGATCATTCGAACGAACGATGAAAAGTAAATCTGTCATAATCCCCCTATCCTTGGCCCTGCTAGTCCTGCTCCTTGTGTTTTGGCAGCAGTACAGGAATAATTCCTCCACTGTGTATATGGAAGGCAAGGCCTTGGGTGTGGCTTTTTCCCTTCAATACACAGGTGATCCCCAGTGGGAAAAACCCCTGGATTCCATCATTTACAGCTTGGACAAAGTGGTCAATCTACAAAGACCAGATGCTGAAGTCTCCCGGTTTAACCGAAACGGGATCTTGGAAAATTACTCTCCGCATTTGGAAAAGATGTTGGAGGTTTCTAACCATTACCAACAGTTTTCGGGAGGCTTGGTAAGCCATGGTATGCTTCCGCTGATAGAGGCCTGGGGAAGGGACTTCTCCAGAAGAAACCAAATGAGCAAAGCAATGGTGGATTCCCTTAAAGCCCTTGTTTCCACAGAAAATATTAGTGTGGAGGACGGAACTTTAAAAGCCCTTCACAAAGGCAGCAGCATAGATCTTAATTATTTGGATAAAGGCTACCTCATTGATCTCTTGGGTAATTTTCTGCGATCAAAGGGGGTAAACAGTTTCCATATAGAATTTGGCCTAGATGGCTGTGTATTTGGGAAAAACAACCCTAAACAAACCACCAATTTTCTGCTGAACATACCGGAAGAACTCCTGGCTTCACTCTCTGGTAAAGGGAATTTTTCTGTACTAAACCGCTGCTATTCCACTTCGGGAAGTTTTGAGAAATTTTACCTGGATGATAAGGGAAACAAACATTCGCACCTTATAGACCCTAAAACAGGCTACCCTTTAAAAAACGGTATCCTTTCTACCCATATCCTTTCCACTTCGGCACTGGAAGCAGATGCCTTGGCCACCATAGCGATGATACAGGATTTGGAAACAACCAAAGGGTTGATTGAAATGCAGAAAGGGGTAGAAGGGGTGATCATTTACGACGAAGAGGGAGTACTGAAATACTGGACTTCCTCAGGATTTTACAAGTAAAAAAATGTACATACCAAAAATAGAACAACTCATGAATACAACTAAAATTCTGGATAAAGCAGCTAAGGGTTATACCATGCTTTCCTTACTATCGCTGCTCTATGTGAGCCTGCTCGCCATGATTGCCCCACAGAAGATCATGGATATGGTCCATATAAACCTAGGCAACACCGATGCGATCAGCTCCATCCGAGGGGTATATGGAGGAGTAGGTCTCTCAATCTGCTTTTCGCTAGTCTATCTACTATTCCAAAAACCAAACTGGGCCCTAGGCTTTTTAGTGGTGTTTTGGGGATGCTATGCCATAAGCAGGGTTATGACGATTTTGATGGAAGGACTCCTGGGAAATTTCGGTTCCCAATGGTTACTCATAGAAGCTATCCTGTTTTTGCTGGGCGCCGGCCTTTTGACCAGCATTGGTCTGCAAAAAAAACAAGCTATCCTCTCAGGATCCTGATGGATTAAATTGCTGCAAACCCTTTAAAATCAAATATTAATGAAAAAAAAGTAAACAAACTAAACAAACCCTTTTATGAACAAACTGACAAATTACAGCATGGGATGGGTTGCCGCATTCCTACTGGTGCTGATCCTGAGTTCCTGTGAACTCTTTGAAAAACAAGACACATTGGTTGATAGAGAATCTTCCAAGGATTTTATCACCTACTTAGGGCCAGTCGTACAACTGGGGAATGGAAGAATCCAGTCCTTTATCACTTACAACAAATCTCGCATTCCCACTGCACTAGGGATAAAGATGAGTGAGAAATCAATGGAGAACCTCCCTTCCGGCTCCCATGTACATCATTCATCCAATGAGTTTGTACTGAAGCTTCACAAAAAAGCCGAAACAACTCCCTACAAGAATATTGTAGTGAATTGGGAACCAGAAGGTCATGAACCTCAAGGGGTTTATGATCTACCCCATTTTGATTTCCACTTTTACACTATTTCGGAAGAAGAAAGGCAACAGATTTCCGGTTTGGCTCCTGACCAGATGGATCTCGAAATCCCGCTAGCCAAATACCTTCCTGAAAATTACGTTCAATTGCCCGGAAGGGCACCCAAAATGGGGGTACACTGGTTGAATCCAATGAGTCCTGAGTTGCACGGCGAAACCTTTACCAAGACCTTAATTTATGGAACTTCCAAAGGAAAGGTGGCATTTTTGGAGCCGATGATCACGCTGGACTATATCAAGAGCAAGCCTAACCTTTCGGAAGAGTTTCCTCAGCCTGAAGCGGTAGAAGTCGATGCCTACTATCCAAAAAAATACCATGTGGGTTATGACATGAGTAAGAAGGAGTATTTAATCTACCTTACTGATTTTGAATTAAGGAGAGCTGAGTAAAGAATTGGGGTTTCTGGTTCCCTTATCATGGATTGAAGCAAGGTCTTCTCACATGCCGATTGGCTAAGGTGAGAAGATTTTATTTCGATTTAGGCAACCTTAGGACCCTAAACACCATCATTCACAAAACAACATCTAGTATAATGAAGAAAGCATTATTATCCATTGAGGTACTTATTTTCCTATTCTATATTTTGATTGGATGTGAGCCGCCAGAAATCCTCCCCATTGAAAAAATAGCCACAGTGAACTTCAGTACCCCATCTGGGATTTTGGAGGAAAACAATACCGAGGGAATCACAGTTAGGCTTCACCTCAGCGTGGCTGCCGTGGAAAACGGGGAGGTTAGCATCAAACAAATCAACCGTGAAGATTTCAACCCGATCCGTACTTCTCCTGAAATTTCCTCTGAAGGGGTAATTAAACTCCCAGTGAGCAAGGGGAGCACTGAAATCAGTTTCAGGATTTTTCCTGTTAATGACGAATTAATAAGGGGACATCAAGAAGTCCAGTTTCAAATTGATGACCTTAGTTCCAAGCTGATTAAAGGGAGCATGGCATTTTATGAGCTGATGGTACTGGACGATGAACTTTCCGGGATGCTGAAAGCCTACGAAACGGAGGGAAGTACCGGCTATTACAAACAGGAATTTACCTATCATCCTTCGGGAAACTTACTGAGTGTGTCTTGGACTAACAATAAAAATCAAGCACAATCCGGTCAAAGAGCTTATTTGTTCAATGAAGGGGGACAGCTTCAGCAAATCTATTCCTTACCCGAAAATGAAACTCAAAAATTGTTTTACGAAGGTGACTTACTGGTCAAAAAGGAAAGGCATGCATATACCGATGATCTGGAATATGAAACCTATGTCTTTGATGAAAATGGTTCTTTGGCATACATTGCCTACAGAAAGAGATTGCATAATGGCAATGAGGAACTGAAGGGATACAGGGAATTCAGCTACTTTTCAAATGGTAATGTGAAAAGCATAGCCCATTTTGTCTTCAATTCTCCCGTAGAAGTGGAGATGATACAACGGATCTCCTATTCGGAATATACCCTTAATGACAATCCCCTACCCTATTATAACGGAATTCCAGGCTTGATCTACCAGCCCAAACTAGCTGGAAAAACCATTGTTGAAGAACAAGGGCAGACCTACACGTACTTTATGGATTACGCCATAAATAGTAATGGACTGGTGACCCAAAGAACGCTACGTGGGCCCATTGGCCAGGAGCTGACAAAATTCTTTTATTATTGATATGGTTCATTTCACCGTTCACATATTTATGTGATTTATGTATGGGAAGCCAACAATATTCCTTGCATTGCGTATCTTAGTTGCCCGACATGAAGCGACTATTGGCCATATTCCTTTTTTTATGGTTAAGCCAGGAAATCCTGGCCAATAGCAACCCATTTTTCAATCACCTAGGTGTCAAAAATGGCCTTGCCTCCAACCATGTGCTGTCCCTTTGGCAGGATAAAAAGGGTTTTATGTGGATAGGCACCTCCAATGGCCTCCAGCGTTACGATGGCAACAGTTTTATGTACTTCAGCATTCAAAAGCCTGAAATAGTACCCGCTATGCCCGTAAAACTCATTATGGAGGACAAAGAGGGGAACATGTGGATAAATTACGGAAGCCATTATGGAATATATAACCCTGCGGACCAGAGTTTCAGGGAAATCCCATTTGAAAAGGACGAAAACCGCTCCAAAGGGGAATTGCTCTACCAAGACAGCTATGGCAATATTTTTATAATACTGGTTCGCCAGAAAATACTTTGGTATAACCAAAGCAAAGGGGTCTTTACGGATCAAGAGATTCCTGTCCGGGTGCCTCAAAATTATCGGGTTAATAGGTTGTTTGAGGATACCAAAACCGGTTTTTACTGGATTGCCTGTGAGGAAGGTATGGCAGTCTATGACCCTAAGTCGGATAAGCTCTCGTACAGGGGCCATAATCCCGCTTCCTATCCCTTTATTGACCAGGAAGAATTTAAGATAGTCACCAGTTACCATATTGACAAAGACAGGAAACACTGGATCAGCTACTGGAGTCCTTTTGATCAGTTGTTTGCATCTTATAATGAAACCCTTGGGAAATACACCGATGATGCTACTTCCCTGAACCACAAAAATTTAGATTACAGGGAAATCCGCCACACCCTGGAAAGCAAGCGGGATGAACTTTGGAAATATGGGGTAAATGGACTCTACAAATTTGACTCGGAAGGCAATAAATTTGACCTTTTCCGATTTGAATATTTCAATTACAGTGAAATTTTTCAGGTGTATGAAGACAGGGAAGGAGCACTTTGGATCGCTACCGATGAGGGTTTATACCACTTTACTCACACTTCTATGGAGGTGGATTACTATTTCGCCCCCAAGCGGGAAATTTCCTATTCCTTTAATGCCGTGAGGGAAATCTTCCTTCCTAATAAAAGGCAAACTCAGTTTTGGATTGCAGATTGGGGAACAGGGATACATATATTGGATGAAAAATTGAAAGCCCGTCCTTCTGACCCTATTTACCGCCCACCTGCCCCAAAGATAGAGATCCGACAGACTTGGACTTTATGCCAGGATAAGCTTACTGGAAAGGTTTGGGTAGGCAATCAGGCTGGTTGGCTTCAATGGATAGACCCAGAGACTTTGGAAACTCACAATTTCAACTTTCCCATATTTGGTAAATCCACCATTCGAAGCATTGTGCAAGACGGAGAAGGCAATATTTGGTTTTCCACACAAAGAGGTGACCTTTTAAAATACAAGAAAGGAAGTCCACTGCTCAATGATTCCTTTGAAAAAGTGAGGGCGTTTAACGGTTACACCTTTATTAACATGGTGGACTCCAAAGACCGTCTCTGGGTAGGTTCTTCCCATGACGGTGCTTACTGTTTGGACTTGACTTCCGGGGAGGTTCTCCTCCACCTGGGAAAAAGCGTGTTCAGAAACAGTGCCATCACCAAAATGGCTCAGCTCAATGACAGCATCTTTTTCTTCGGGCATGAACTTCTGCACACCTTCAATGAGAAAAGTGGTGAAATACGCACCCTTTCTTATTCCGAGGGACTTGTCAGTAATGGTATAAATGCCATAGTTCCCGATAGCGACGCCTTCCTTTGGGTCTGCACTCCCAATGGCATCTGCAGATACAATTATTTTCAAAACTCCTTTACCAAATATGGCGAGAAAGACGGTTTTGGACAGGCAGAATTAGATGGTACTTCAGGCATAAAGTGTGCAAACGGAAAAATTCTTTTTTTGGGTTACAACTCCATGGTGCGGTTTAACCCCGTACATTTTAACCATAGCCTGAAACCAGAACGTCCTACTCTGACCTCTATAAAGCTCTTTGACCAGGCGATTTTTGTCGATTCCCTGACGACGGAGAAAAAAAGAACCTTCCGACACGACCAAAATGCCTTTACCTTCTACTTCAGTACCTTGAACTATACCTATCAGGACAAACTCAAATATTCCCACAGACTTTCGGGGATAGATAAGGACTGGAGGGGAAGTGGCAGCAGTAACATGGCAGTTTATTCCCTGCTACCACCTGGAGACTACATGTTGGAATTCAAAAGCGAAAACGAGGAACGTGTTTCTTCTGCCATAGGGACTTTTTATTTCAGGGTAACGCCCCCATTCTATGAAACCTGGTGGTTCAGGCTGGTTTTGGGATCGATGGGCATCGGCATAGTTTACACTTTTTTCCGGCTTAATCTCAACAGGATTCTTGCGGTAATGAAAGTCAGAAACCGAGTGGCCCGGGACCTTCATGATGACATGGGATCTACCCTCAGCACCATCAACATCCTCAGCAGTATGGCCAAGACCAAACTGCACACCGACCCGGTAAAGACTAGTGAATATCTTTCCAAAATATCCGAAAACAGCCAAAGGATGATGGAGGCCATGGACGATATTGTATGGAGTATCAAGCCCCAAAATGACAGCATGGAAAAGGTAGTAGCCCGTATGAGGGAGTTTGCCAATTCCGTATTGGAAGCCAAAGACATCGACTTCAAGTTTGAAGTTGAGGAAAAAATCTACCAGGTCAAAATCCCTATGGAAGCACGTAGAGACTTGTTTTTGATCTACAAGGAAGCGGTTAACAACCTGGCAAAATATGCACAGTGTAGTAGCGCATTCATCCAGTTTTCGATAAAGAAGAAAATGCTTCAAATGCTCGTCCAAGACTATGGAAAAGGCTTTAACCCAAAAAATGCGGACGAAGGAAATGGCCTAAACAACATGCAGAAAAGGGCAGAGAAAATGGGGGGTAAGCTCAGGGTATGTTCAAAGTTAGGCGAAGGGACACAGGTGATATTGAACATACCATTGCCGTAATTGAGCCTTGGTGTTTAAAAATCAGAAAGAAACCAACACCAAGAGCATAACAAAAGCATTATCCGATTAAAGTAACCCATATATGCGATTGAAGCAGCAGGTATAGGCAGGTAAATTTGGGGTAAAAATAGAGAAAGCATGATTAAAGTTTTGATTTACGAGGACAACCCACAGCTACGGGAAGGCCTCAGCATGTTGATAGATGGCAGTGAGGGATTTCGGGTATTGGCCTCCTTTAAAAACTGCTCAAACATCGCCTATGAGGTAGGTTCCTACAAGCCTGATGTGATCCTGATGGACATAGATATGCCGGGAGTGAACGGGCTGGAGGGGCTCAAAATAGTGCGGCAGCAAAACACCGAGGTGAGCATCCTGATGCTTACGGTGTTTGATGACAACAAAAACATATTTGAGGCACTTCAAAGTGGGGCTAACGGGTATATCCTAAAAAAGACACCTCCAGCTAAACTCCTGGAATACATACAGGAAGCGGCAACCGGTGGAGCACCCATGACAGCATCGGTAGCTGCCCAGGTACTGAAGATGTTTTCTTTAATACCTATTCCGGGAGACAACAACTATCACCTTTCAGAAAGGGAAAAACAGGTGTTACAGTTTTTGGTAAAGGGCTATTCCTACAAGATGATAGCAGCTGAGATGTTTATTGCCATGGACACGGTAAGAAGTCATATCAAGAAAATCTACGAGAAACTCCATGTCAACAGCAAGTCTGAAGCGGTAGCAAAAGCCTTCCGGGACAGGATAGTATAGAACAGATATTTTCCATAAGAGGTTGGATTTACCCATTTCTATGTATTTTATTTACAGAAAAAAACTGAATGATCAAATCCAGCAACCTAACTGAAGAATTTCCTGAAATTTTGAGTATTTGGGAGGCCTCTGTAAAAGCAACCCATCATTTTTTGTCACCTGAAAAGATACAGGATATCAAACAAATTATAGTAAGGGGAAACTTATTTGCTAAGGTGGAAATTTATTCCTATTTCGATTTAAATGGCAGGAGGTTAGGCTTTTTAGGGCTTTCCAAAAACAAAATCGAAATGCTGTTTATCCACCCTGATTTCAGGGGCAGTGGTGTAGGCAAGGCCCTTACCGAGTTTGCCTTATCAACCAAGAATATCCGAAGGGTAGATGTGAATGAGCAAAATGGCCAGGCGGTGGGCTTTTACAAAAAAATAGGTTTTAAGGTCATAAAGAGAAATCCATTGGATGCGGCAGGAAACCCTTTCCCAATTTTGGAAATGATATTTGAATGAGGCCTACATAAATGGGTGGTTTTTAAGGAGAGGAGCAACGATCAGGTGTAGGATTCAATCTGGTAATTGAATCAAATCCTTTTCGTTAACCCGGGCTTGAACGCCTGAAAAATTCTCATTCTATGAAAACCACATCGCTTTTATTGCTGGCATTCTTGTTCTGCCAGGCATGCATTGAAAACATCGATAACAAATTTCCAACCCCCAGCACCCCTCCTCCAGTAGGGGTACCCACAGGAATAGGCACACCCATAGGAGAACCTATTTCCCAGGTAATAGGCCCGGGAGGAGGAACCATTAGTTGGGAAAACGGAAAACATAAACTCGTATTCCCTCAAGGGGCCTTAACTTCCGAAACCCCAATAAGCATACAACCCATATCCCATACCTTGGATTTGGCAGTGGGTACAGCATTTGATTTCGGACCTGATGGGACTAGCTTTCAAAAACCAGTTGAATTGCATTTTCACTATACCGAGGAGGAACTCTCAGGATCAAGTCCTGAATGGATCCAGATTGCCTTTCAGGACGAAAAGAATATTTGGCAATCCTCAAGGAATTTAACAGTAGACAAAGCCAATAAAACCATTATTGCAAAACTCCCCCATTTCAGCAGATGGTCCTTTTTTGCTTCCGCCATGATTAAGCCGGGACAAAAAGCCCTGAGCGTATCCCAATCCTTCAATATGGAAGTGGTGGGTTATGAATACGAACTCAGCCTAAAGGACAATCCCAAATACAGAGACTTATTGGCTCCGCTTGCTCCTCCCAGTCTCATAGAAGGGCGTCTGATAAAAGAATGGCTCATTGACGGAAAAGTAAGTTTTACCAATTACGAGAAGGGAACATTGGTACCGGTAAACGATAACCGATCGAAGGTACGATACACTGCACCCGTGGCGGTGCCCGATGGGGAAACCGTGTCCGTGTCAGCTGAGTTGAACCTGGGCAAAGGAAAATTTCTACTGCTCTCTCAAATAACTATCCTTAACAATAACTCTTACAGTGTAGGTTCTTTTTCATTCACGAATGCTGAAACCTTTGTAGGAAGGGATGGAAACGTGCTGCACATCCATATGGGCAAAACCTCATCCTCAGGAATTGATTCTGCCATGGGCTTTGATATTCCTGGTTTTTCCGGATTGGGTTCTTATCCCTTTTCTTTATTGGTAAAAGGTGGTGTAGGTGTGGAATCCTTGAATAATTACCATGGATTTACAAGTATCGCCTTCAATGAAAAATCGGAACCCTATTATAATGGAAGCATTCAGATTACCGAAAGCAGTAATGAGGTGGGTGGAAATATTTCGGGAACCATTAGTGGGACCCTTTACGAACCAGGGGATTTGAATGCTTCCTTTTATATACCCCATGCTTTCCAAGCCTCTTTTGCCACTATCATCATGTATTAAGGGATGCTAGTTTTCTTGATGAGGTAAGAACTGATAATCACTCATTAATGAGAGAGGGTAGTGGGGTAATGCAACTTGCCCTTCTATCCTCAATCACCAACTAAAACAAAGGACCCCAGTTGTAGATGGTTCCATAGGGTGCTTTGGCCAATTTACCCATCTCAAGTTTCTATAACCCCTAACTTTTTTACGCCCAAAAAATTGGGGAAACACTCTGAATAACATAATTATAAATCATTTTTCATGACCCAACACAAACACTTTCACACATTTATGTGATTTCGAAACCAAGCTGAGTTTCGGAATTTTGGATATGATTTTTATCCATTTTTAAAGCAATACCAGAACCATGAAATCGAGCATAAGGAGAACGTCACACACTGGGATGATTATCGTTGCGAGATTCCCCCGAAACGAGTTCGGGGCAGGCTATATGACCGCTAAAAAGAAATTATAAACATATGAAATGTCTTAAAAATTATTCTGAGAACGACCTGTTCCTGGGCTGCCAGCAAAACATACCCTCGATTCAAAAAGAGGTGTATGAGCGCTATTCCCCAAAAATGTATGCCCTCTGCTTAAGGTATGTCAAAGAAACGGCTGCTGCGGAAGATGTGTTGATTGTGGGGTTTATGAAAGTTTTTGAACGCATCCAGCAGTTTAAGGGCAGTGGGAGCTTTGCAGGATGGATCAGAAAGATTATGGTAAATGAATGCCTGATGTACCTGGAAAAAGAAAAAAACCTTTACAAGGAAATAGGATTGGAGGGAATACTCCCTGCCCCGGTTACAGTGGCACCTACAGATGGCTTTGCCGTTGAGGACCTGATGAAATTGATCAATACCCTTCCGATAGGATATAGGACAGTATTTAACTTATACGCCCTGGAAGGCTACTCCCATCAGGAGATTGCACGGCAGTTGAACATCAGTGAAAACACTTCTAAATCCCAGTTGAGCCGGGCCAGGATACACCTGCAAAAAATGATCACCACAAAACCCTTAAAAAGAAACCCCATCCCTGCTAAGGTAAGTAGAGCTGATCTGGAGCCTTCCAATATCTATTAGGCAATTCATTAATTTGTCTTTGGCAATGACAAGTGAAATATCAACACCACTACCACACAATTATGTGATTGATTACCAGTAATTTAAAGTAAAAATTTGTAAAAAATTTAAATCTAAAAACCATGAAAAAAATCCTTATTCAAACATCCCTTCTTCTATTTATCGTAGGTTCATTAAGCTCCTGCTATACCCAAAGTTATATGGTGGGCGAAGGCCCTCAAAAAGGGGTAGAAACTGTAGAAAAAAGCCATTACCTTATCTATGGTTTGGCACCCATCAAGACTGCAGATCCGGTGAAAATGGCCTCCGGGGCATCGGATTATTCGGTGACCATTCAGCATAGCTTTGTTGATGGTCTTTTAAATGCCATCACCTTTGGGGTTTATTCCCCAACCACTACCAAGGTGATGAAATAAAAAAGAAGCCGGTGCTGAAAAGCCCGGCTTTTTTTAATTCTAGCAATAGGTTATTGGTAAAAAGGAATTTTCAACAAAATATGTTCCGTTCAATATTCACCTGGTCCAAAAAATATTCATCGTGGGAGACTACAAGAAGCGTCCCCTGATATTCGTTGATTGCGGAAGTCAGTATTTCTGAATTTTGAATATCTAAGTTATTGGTTGGCTCATCTAATACAATAATATCCGGCGATTGGCAGGTAATGGTGAGACAGCATAATAGTAAGCGCATTCTTTCTCCGCCGCTTAAAGCACTACAGGGTTTGTCCCAGAATTCCTTGGGAAATAAAAATCGGCTTAACCTGGTTTTAATTTCGTGTTCCTGTAAACCAGATACATTGTACTGCTGAGCTTGTTCGATTACTTTTAATTGGGTGTCGATAAGCGAATAATGCTGGTCAATATATACCGATTTGTTGTTGGCCCTATACACTGTTCCAACTTGTGGCTCCAAATCACCCAAAATCAGTTTAATCAAGGTGGTTTTTCCAGAACCGTTTAATCCCTTTATGGCAATTCGTTCACCACTGCAAATTTGAAAATTAAGGTTTTCATCCCAAAGGAATGGCGTAGTATAGCAAAAATTGATGGCTTTTGCGGAAAACAGTATTTTACCCTTGTGCAAGGTGGAATGGTCAAAACCGAATTTCATTTTATCCATACCCGGTAATTCAGCGCGCAATTCCTGTAATTCCTGGGAGATACCTCCTAGCTTATCGGCATGCACATTCTTGAATTTTGCTGTGCTTTTCTCAGCGTTGTTCCTCATTTGGTTCATGGCTATTCTGGGCATGCCCGCTTTTTCCTGCTTCTTTTTTCCTCTGTATGCTCTCCTTTGCTGTCGCTCCAATGTTTCCTGTTCCTTTTCTTTTGCTTTTCTTAAGGCTTTTTCATTTTCTTGAATATCATGACATAAGGCATTACGTGCTATTTCCTTTTGCTTCAAATAAAAATCATAATTTCCTCCATAAACCGTAATCCCCCCTTTGCTCAATTCTGCTACTTGATTCATAAGGTTTAGTAGTTTCCTGTTATGGCTTACCAGCAGTAAGGTACTGGATGTGGATTGAACAAACTCATACAAAAGTTGTCTTCCAAAGGTATCCAAATGGTTACTAGGTTCGTCCATTAAAACTAGTTTGGGTTGATGAATGGAAATCCCTGCCAGAAATACCTTTGTCTTTTGGCCTCCACTTAATCTCTCCAGTTTTTGCCTCAGCATCATTCCCCCTAGTTGCCATTCCTTCAGTGCTTCGATACATCGCTCTTCGATAGTCCAATCTTCCGCAAGTAAGGTGAAGTTTTCCTCGGTGGCCTTTCCCTCCAAAATTTCCTTTAACGCGATAATTTTATTGGATACCCCTAAAGCCTGTGCAACCGTAAGGTGGTCGTATTGTCCGAAAATCTGAGGGATAAAATAAGGCTCTGTATCCACTTTTAGAAAACCTCCAGTAGGAGACAATTCTCCTTGAATGATTTTCAACAAGGTGGACTTGCCTACACCGTTGTTTCCGATTAAAGCGATTTTGTCCTGAGGGTTTACTGTGAGACTTAGCTTGGCAAACAGCAAATCCTTATTGGGGAGTGCAAATGAAACGTTTTGTAAAACAAGCATAATTTCTTTCTTAAAAGGTTAACAAAATGGAAAAACCCCTGAAGGATCTGACCTTATTTGTGTCTGAAAGAAATTACAGCTTCATGTTCGTTTCTATTTTAGTGCGGATGCAAATATACGATTTTTCGAAAAATTTTTAATGAAAAAGTAGGTCAAAATGAGTTATCAACCCGCATATTGAACAACTCCTCGAGCAAACAATTATCCGCATATTCAAAAGTCTTTTTAATGGAAATCTTACTTCCCACGGTTCGCAATTCCAAAATCCGCTGAGGTTGGCTTTGACCCACATCTTTGACGTCCTTCCTAACCTCTGTTTGCCGAAATCCTTTCCTATGGGGACGAGGTAAGGGTGGATGGACCAGAAAGGCTAAAGGAAATTATCTGAAGGAAATCAGAAAACAGTTGGAAAGGAAGACATAACTAAGGGTACTGAATAAGCAAAATTTCATTTTTAGAAATTAGCATCACCAAATCCCTCTTAACGCATGCAATGTGGAATTACCCTTAAACCCTGTAAGTTTTACCTGGGAATAGGGAAACTCTGGAAACACAATTTCCGTCATGACCAGCTCTCCATCATTGATGAAAATCTCTATGGAAGAACGGTCCAGAAATAACCTTAGCTCGTCTATTTCCAGCCCATTAAGGGGAGCACTGTGAATGTCGCTGAAAGCCTCACTGAAATCGGTAATCCCGGATTTACTGCGGTCAAAGGTTACTCGATCCCCCTTTTTCTCAAAGACCACCTTTTCCCCATCTGCGTTACCTATCTCCAGGCTGAAGTCCCCCTGATCGGGAAATAAAATAAGTTCAGCCAGTTCGCTATCCAACTCCCATTCGATTCCTTCTTTTTTAATGCTGGACTCCCTTAGCTTTTCTACCTCTTTTAAGGGACTGGAGATCACCAGGTAATCCCCTTCCTGCTCAATCAGGTTAATTTCCCGGGGCAAGGTTTTAGCCGATCGCCAATTTTCGGTGGGCACCACATTGGCATAGGTCCAGTTACTCATCCATCCTATAAACAACCTTCTGCCGTCCTCATCTGGAATATTTGACCAGGTCACCCCGGCATAATTGTCTGCACCATAATCCAGCCATTTTACCTCACTGCTCTCTGTGAAAAAAGCCTTACCATCAAAATCCCCCACAAAATACTGGGTAGCTGATCCCCCATTGGGTCCGCCCGGGTTGATACTCACCAATAGCACCCATTTTTCCTCCCCAGACGGAGTAGTCAAAGGAAACAAGTCTGGGCATTCCCAGACCCCTCCATAGGCTGCCCAAGCAGGTTGAAAATCACTTTCATGCTTCCAATCCAATAGGTTGGAAGAAGAATAGAAACTGATCCGATCTTTCACTGCAAGGGACATGATCCATTTGTCCTCCATCCAGATCACTTTAGGATCCCTAAAGTCTCGAATGCCCGGATTACCCAAGACGGGATTCCCCTCATACTTGATCCAGTTCCTTCCCTTATCGGTACTATATGCGATACCCTGTGTTTGAAAATCATCCCGCTCTGCCTCTGCTCCCACAGGGTCGTGGTAGGTATAAATGGCCACTAGAGGTGGGTTTTCCGCTGTACCCAGGCCACTGCTGTTTTCAGCATCAAAGACGGCAGAACCGGAAAATATCCACCCCAAACTGTCCGGCTCAATGGCTATGGGAAGGTGTTCCCAATGGATAAGGTCCTCCGACACCGCATGTCCCCAGTGCATGGGACCCCAAACGTTGCTGTCCGGATAATGCTGGTAAAAAAGGTGGTATTCCCCCTCATAATACACCATACCGTTGGGGTCGTTCATCCACTGGGAAGGGGGAGTAAAGTGGTACTGTGGCCTAAAGGGCTCGTCAAACCTGCTTTCTTTGTCCGCAGACTCTTCAGAAGAGGAGCAGGCCAAGTTGAACGCAAGAAAAGCGAAAAGGAATTGGATATAATTTTTCATTTTGAAGGGTACTCAAGTTAATACTTTCGGAGAAAGAATGGGGAATATAAGAAAAAAAGGTGGTAACTGATAAGTGCAGTTTCATTAAAACAATAAGGGTTTTTCTAATTCATTCCAACTGCTTTTGGACCGAGCCAACTTTTCATTTTCCCAAGTTTGGCGGAATGGCTTCACAGCGTCATTTTGAATTTAAGTCGGATTACCGGAGAAGGTGAAAGCGGGATGAATTACAGAAGAAAAGAAGTTGCAGATGTTCCTATTGCACTGGGGGGATACCATAGAACTTTGAGAAATGACGGCCTTTGTTTTAATTTAAGCAATATTTCCTAAATTTAGAGAAGTTAGTTGACCATTTTAAAAGATCATGGATGAAAAAAGCGTTGATGATCATCTTCTATCCTGTATTATTTTTAATAGGAGCACTAATTTTATATTTAGTTGCAGCCGTACTTGCAATGCTTGTACCTGTAAATTCGTCTAAAATCTCCGAAGAAACGGACATAGAAATCTTTGTCCAAACCAATGGTCTTCATGCGGACTTCATTCTTCCTTCTAAAAACAGCGTGTATGATTGGGAGGCTTTACTCCCACTAGAAATGGAAACACAGGCAAAAATCAATCATATTGCCATAGGTTGGGGAGAAAAGAACTTTTATTTGAACACACCCACCATGAGTGACCTTACCTTTCCTACCCTTGTAAAAGCATTGTTTGTCCCCAGCGAAGCTGCTATGCACGTGGAACACAGAAGGTATAGGCCACCGACAAATGATGATGCCCGCAGTATCTGGATTTCTGAAGAAATGTACCGAACCCTGGTGGAATACATTTTGGAATATTTTGTCATAGAAGATGGCCAACCTAAGATTTTTCCGGGAAAAGGCTATCACGAGTACGATTCATTCTATGCGGCTCATGGCAAATACCACATGTTGTGGACGTGTAACAACTGGACAAATGCCGGCTTGAAGAAGATCGGTATTAAAAATTCCTTGTGGACTCCCATGGATTGGGGTGTGTTTTTTTACTTAGATTAGGGTAATTTTTAAACAAGTAGAGTTTTAGATTCCATTTTCAAAAGGATTTTAAAGATTATTTCGAGCCAAAAGTTCAACGGGTTTAGATAAAGGGACAACCTACCTTTCAAGCTCATTTTGAAATGCTTAACTACTTTTATAATTTATTATATTGTACGCTAAAAAAGCGTACATTTCTCGTTAAAATATTAATTGGACTAATGGCCAAAGACATATTAAAATATAAAAAAATACCTTTATCTATCGGACAGGCCATAAAGCCATGCATTTCTTCATCCTCCTACCATAAGCAATCACAATTAAAACCCGGCCGGAACAAAACTTGAATTCCTATCTTACTGCAAACCCTTATTTATATCCTCAAGCTTGGCCTTACCGGGGCATAGGGTAGATTCGTCCATATGGTTCAGGGGGGTGTCGTTAGTGTCCAGAATCCCATGCAAATCCCCATAGTCTGTGTTGAGGTATAGGAGCCCAGTAAGCACCTGCTCATTTTCTCTAGCCCGTTCTATGGCGTTCATGGCAGATATCCGGTTTTTCGGGTCCCAGTCATTGGCCAATTTGCTTAATTCCAATTCGGTACCATCGTGTAAGGCTACCCTGGCCACTGTACCCTGCTCATAATCCACAGCGATGGGTTCTTTTTCCATCACTAAATCCATGAGGGAGGTAACCCCTAGGTGACCACGCACATAATCATAGGATTTTGTGGAGCCCACGTTATTATTGAAGGTGACACAAGGTGAAATCACATTGATGAATGCAAAACCAGTGTGATGGATAGCTGCTTTTATCAGGGGTACCAACTGCCCCTTGTCCCCACTGAAACTCTGCGCTACAAAAGTAGCTCCGAGTTCTACTGCCATGCTTGCCAGGTCAACAGGAAGAAAAGGATTGATAGACCCTGCCTTGCTCTTGGAACCCTTGTCAGCTGTAGCCGAATCCTGTCCCTTGGTCAGGCCATAACAACCGTTATTCATGACCAGATACACCATATTCAGGTTCCTTCTGATAGCATGTACAAACTGCCCCATACCTATGGAGGCCGTATCCCCATCCCCCGACACGCCGAAATACACCAGGTCCTTATTAGCCAAATTGGCACCTGTGGCCACGGAGGGCATGCGCCCATGCACAGAGTTAAACCCATGGGAATTCCCCAAAAAATAAGCAGGAGTCTTGGAGGAACACCCTATCCCGCTGATTTTGGCCACCCGATGGGGTTCTATAGAAAGGTCATAGCAAGCCTGTACGATAGCCGCACTGATGCTGTCGTGCCCACACCCCGCACATAAGGTGGAAAGCGCTCCCTCGTATTCCTTTAAAGTATAGCCGATTTTATTCTTTGGCAACTTGGGGTGCCTAAACAAGGGTTTGATATAAGTCATGTTGCAAGAGATTTTCTTGGTAAAGGTAAGCAGCGATGGCCTTGGCAATGGCATCAGCCGTGATGGGCATTCCATCAAAATTCAATACAGGAATAAGCTTAGCCGGAGAGACGGACAACTCATTGATCAACAAAGTCCTCATTTGTCCATCCCGGTTTTGCTCTATTACAAATAGCACATGATGGTTTTCCACAAATGCCTTCACACGCTCGTGAAAAGGAAAAGCCTTGATCCTTAGTCCGTCCATTCCTATGCCCTTGGCGGTAAGTATATCCTTGGCCTCCTCCGCAGAAAAGGTTGACGTCCCGAAAAACAACATGCCAAACTCGCTGGTCTTTTCCTTTTGATATTCCTGCGGAGGAGGAACCATTTTCTTTGCGGTTTCCCATTTTTTTAAGAGCCTCTCCATGTTTCTTTGGTAGGCCTTATGGTCTTCAGTATACACCGCATACTCATCCCTAGAGGTACCCCTGGTGGTAAATGCCCCTTTGGTAGGATGTGTTCCGGCTATGGTTCTATAGGGAATGCCATCCCCATCTGTATCCAGGTACCTACCGAACCTGCCCATGCTTTCCAGTTCCTCTGCACTATGGACTTTACCTCTTTTGTACGTTCGCTTTTTGTCCCAGGAAAAGGGTTCGCTGATATGATCATTCATACCCAGGTCCAGGTCGGTCATGAGAATTACGAGGGTTTGTAGCTCTTCAGCCAGATCAAAACTCTCTGCGCACAAATCGAAGCATTCCTTGGGAGTGGAGGGAAAAAGCAGTACATGCTTGGTATCCCCATGGGAAGCATAGGCCGCCAGCAAGATGTCCGATTGCTGGGTTCTGGTGGGCATGCCCGTGCTAGGCCCCGCCCTTTGCACGTCAATAAGCACAGCGGGAATCTCCGCAAAATAGGACAAGCCCATGAATTCGTTCATCAGGGACACCCCAGGGCCGCTGGTGGCGGTAAACGCCCTGGCCCCGTTCCAATTGGCACCTATCACCATTCCTATGGCAGCCAATTCATCCTCAGCCTGCACAATGGCATAATTCTTTTTTCCGGTCTTTTCGTCCACCCTGTATTTCTCCGCGAATTTTTCAAAGGCCTCGGCCACGGAGGTGGAAGGGGTAATAGGGTACCAGGCCACTACGGTGGCTCCTGCATACAGGGCTCCCAGGCCACATGCAGTATTGCCATCTACCATGATTTTGTCCCCTATCAGGTCCCTTCGCTCCAAATGGAAGGGCAATGGGTATTCAAAGTGTTCTTCTACATAGCCAATACCCAGTTTCAAAGCTTGAATATTCGGGGGTACTAGTTTCTCCTTACCTGCAAACTGCTCGTTCAAGAGTTGCACCAATACTTCAAACTCAATTTTTAGCAGAACAGACAATGCCCCTACATAAATGATGTTCTTAAACAGTTGCCGTTGTCTTGGGTTTGCAAAATTTTCATTACAAAGGGCCATCATGGGAATGCCCAGATAATGAATGTCCGGCCTCACCAACTCTCCGGGAAGTCTTTTTGTGCTATCATATATCAAATAGCCTCCGGGCTTTACACATTCGATGTCCTGCACCAAACTCTGGGCATTTACCGCCACCATCAGATCTATGCCCTCCCTTCTCCCAAGGTATCCTTTCTCACTCACCCTCACCTCATACCAGGTGGGAAGGCCTTGTATGTTGGAGGGAAAAATGTTTTTTGGGGTAACGGGTATGCCCATCCTGAAAATGGATTTAGCAAAAAGAAAATTGGCACTCGCTGAGCCTGTGCCATTCACATTCGCGAATCTTACGATAAAATCATTAACCCCTACAGGGGTGTTGTTTTTTGAAACTTCCTGTATCATAGTTGATGGGCTTTGGTCACACTGTAAAAAAACTTCTGCATGTCCCATGCAGAGGTTGGGCAGCGCTCCGCGCATAGGCCGCAATGCAAGCATACATCTTCGTCTTTGACCATCACCCTACCCGTAGCCAGTTTGTCTGACACCAAAATATCCTGGGTAGGATTTTCTGCAGGTACCAACAACTTTTTCCTTAGATCGGTCTCCTTTTCTTCATTACTGGTAAAAGTGATACAGGAAGTGGGACAGATATCCATACAGGCATCACATTCTATGCAGAGATTTTCGCTAAAAACCGTCTGAACATCACAGTTAAGGCAGCGTTGTGCTTCTTTAAACCCCAATGGAGGGGCAAACCCCAACTCCACCTCCATCCTTCTGTCTTTCAAGGTCACGGCCTTGGCCGCCTGAGGCACCACGTACCTTTTGTCAGCAGCCACGGCGGAATCATAACTCCACTCGTGAATACCCATTTTTTGACTTATCAAGTTCACATAGGGAGAGGGGCGGTCGTGAATATCCTTGCCCTCGCACATCAGGTGTATGGATACCGCCGCTTGGTGCCCATGGGCAACTGCGGTGATCACGTTCTCAGGGCCAAATGCAGAGTCTCCCCCAAAAAACACCTTGGGATGGGTGGACTGAAAGGTAACCTTGTCCACCACAGGCATTTCCCATTCGTCAAACTTTAGGCCTATATCCCTTTCTATCCAGGGAAAACTGTTTTCCTGGCCAATGGCAATCAGAACCTCATCGGCAGGAATAAAGACATCCTCCTCACCGGTAGGCAAAAGTTGGCGCTTCCCCTTTTCATCATACACGGCCTTCACTTTTTGGAACTTCATTCCTACAAGCTTGCCGTTTTCCATCTCAAAGCTTAGCGGAACATGGTTGTCCAGGATTTCCACGTCCTCGTGCATGGCATCCTCTTTTTCCCAGGGCGAAGCTTTCATATCCTTGAAGGGGCTTCGCACCACCACTTTTACCTGCTCTCCCCCAAGTCGCCTGGAGGTACGACAACAGTCCATGGCAGTGTTTCCCCCACCCAACACAATTACCCGCTTACCGATGGAATCAACATGCTCGAAGGCCACGTTTGCCAACCATTCTATGCCTATATGAATAAAAGGATCCCCTTCTTTCCTTCCAGGTAGTTTTGGCAGATCCCTGCCCCTAGGTGCACCCGTGCCCACGAATACCGCATCATAATCCTGCTCTAGAACCTCCTTCAAGCTTTCCACATAAGTAAAAAACTGGGTATGTATGCCCATTTCCAAAATATAGTTGACCTCCTCGTTCAGCACCTCTTCGGGCAACCTGAAGGCAGGTATTTGGCTCCTCATCATGCCTCCACCCGCTATCTGCTCATCGAACATATGGATTTCGTACCCCAATGGGGCAAGGTCCCTAGCCACAGTTAGGGAGGCAGGGCCGGCTCCAATAAGAGCAATCCTTTTGCCATTGGGGGCAAATGGCCCTTGGGGCATCCTTGATTTCACCTCCCCTTTGTTATCCGCGGCCACCCTTTTCAGCCTGCATATAGCTACGGGCTCCTCCTCCACCCTAACCCTTCTGCAGGCAGGTTCACAGGGACGGTCACAGGTACGGCCAAGGATTCCGGGAAATACATTGGATTCCCAATTGATCATATATGCCTCGGTGTATTTTTCCGCTGCAATCAAACGTATGTACTCGGGAACGGGAGTATGTGCAGGACAGGCATATTGACAGTCCACCACCTTGTGATAATATTCCGGGTTATTAGTGTCAGTAGGCTTCATGGCTATTTGGGTTTATGTTACAAGCCTTTATACTTTTAACGGATAATCTTATAAAATTATCTTGACAAAGCAAATTTTATTAGGTGTATTTTCCATGCAAGCCAATTAAAAAATTAAAACTAAATCCATTTATCCGTCAACTTTTTTATTTAGGGAATAGAAGGATTCGCGGCACTTGGCATAGATCTCTTTTTCATCCAACCCAAGAAACTTCCCTTCATGCCTGAGTAGCCTACCGTCCACCCAAACCGATGACACATTAGAGGGCTGGGCGGCTTCCACAAGCAAGGAAGGTATATGCGTCATAAATCCCATATTGGGGCTTTCCGTATTTATAAGAATGAGATCCGCTTTTTTTCCTTTGGAAAGGCTGCCTGTTTCCTGATCCAGACCTAAGGTTTTTGCCCCTTCAATCGTTGCCATTTCCAGCACCCTGACAGCATCTGTAGCAAATTCATCCTCTTTCAGGGCCGTGGCCAAATTTAACATGGTCTTCATGATGGCAAACATATCCGCATTTCCTGTCAAGGTGGTGGTGTCCACTGAAAGCCCCAAGGGGGTACCCGCTTTAAGGGATTCCAAAATTGGGGGAAACCCATACCCTATGCGTAACTCCGAAAAGGGAGAGATGCTCAAAGAAGCTCCCTTTTCCGTCATTTGGCCTATTTCAGCCTGGCTTGCTCCCATTCCGTGCACCAATTGCATATCTGGCCCAAGCAGGTTTTCTTCCAAGAGTCTTTGTAATATCTCTGGGGCACTGGCATGTACCGAAACAGGGAGCCCCAAGCCCCTTGCAATCTCCAGCTCTTTCATCCCCACTTTAGCTTTACTGTCTATTCCAGGATGCCCTCCAATACCCCTCCAGGCCATTCCCAAATGCAACAAGCTCTCGGTGCTGTACCCACTCCAATTTTCTTGTAGCTGCCTCAACAAATCCAGATCCACCATTTCCTCACCATCTTGACCGGAAGCCGCACCTGCTGAGTACCTACCCCTAATACCCAGATCACCGAGGGCGCGAATGCTGGCCTCTGCATGAGCCTTGCTCCGCACATTATGACTCCAATCGTGCAGGGTGGTGATCCCGGAATACAAAGCTTCCATCCCGGATAGCATGGTCGCCCAATACATGTCTTCCGGGGTGAAATAGGGACCGAAGTTCCTAGTAGTCTCAAAATACCCCTCCCCCGGAGATGCGGTGGCCATACTTCTGAGCAAGGACGTCCAGATGTGCCAGTGCGTTTCCACAAAACCCGGTAATGCAATTTTGCCCTTGGCTGAAATGGTCTTGGCACTGCTGTGCTCCAACTTTTTGCCTATGGCCTCTATTCTCCCGTTACGGATCAGAATATCCCCATTCTGCATCTCTCCTATTTCCTTATCCATACTCAGAATGCTCGCATCCTTTATTAAAAAATCTTCTCGTCTAGGTAATGTTGGGATGAACCTGGCTACGGGGTTTTTAGGTAAACTTAAATAGGGTGCAAGCAGAACCAAACCTGATTGCTGTAAAAATTTGCGGCGGCCAGAAGAATTGTCGTAGTAGGTACCCATGGTCATTGTTTTTTCTTCACTATTTGCAATAATTATGCGAACTTGTTCCGTTCTCATCGACCGCACAGGATTTCTGGGGCCTCCCCTCCTCCCCTTAGCCGATAACTTGCCATTTATTACCACCTTGCACCCCAAAAGTTCTCAAATTTCAAAAATTGAAGTAGCTTTGAATCTTGAATTTTATGCGGGTATCGTGCAACCTTGAACACTACTCATGAGTCAGCTCAAAAAATTAGCCGGGCAATCTGCAGTTTACGGCATCAGCAGCATCCTTGGCAAAACCATTAATTTTTTGCTCATCCCCCTATACACCGGTTATTTGACTAAGGAGGACCTGGGTAGTTTTACCATGATTTATGCCCTGATCGCCTTTCTCAATGTCATCTTCACCTTTGGCATGGAGACCGCCTATTTCCGTTTTGCTACCGGGAAGGGCCTGAACCCGGAGCGGGTATTCAACAACGCTCATTCCATGGTGGGGTTGGTAGCCCTTATCATGGGAACTGTCATCTACCTCTCTGCAGATGGGCTGGCCGAATTGCTGGAATATCCTGGCCAGGGGCACTTGTTCAGGTGGGTGGCCTTTATCCTGTGCATAGATGCTTTGATGGCCATTCCCTATGCGAAATTGCGAATAGAAGGAAGAGCCTTGTCCTTTGCCCTGATTAAATTGCTAAACATTTGCCTAAATGTTGCCCTAAACATCTTTTTTATTGTCTTCTGTTACCACGTTTTCCATGGTGAGTGGTTCCCGGAATGGCAATCCATAGTGCAAGTAATTTACAACCCGGATTGGGGGGTGGATTATATACTCCTTTCCAATGTCCTGGCGAATGCACTGGTGCTTCCCCTCCTGTTTTTGCTGGTTAGAAACCTGGGAATCAAGCTGGAAAGGGAAATCCTAGCCCCCATGTGGCAATATGCCATGCCCTTGCTTTTTATGGGGCTGGCAGGTGTTACTAATGAAGTGTTTTCTAGGGGACTATTTGAATATGCACTGCCGGAGGGCTTTTATGAGGGCCTTAGCACCAGGGAGGCAGGGGGTATTTTCGGGGCGAACTTCAAGCTGGCCATATTTATGAACCTTATTATTCAGGCCTTTAAGTATGCTGCAGAACCCTTCTTTTTTCAGCAAGCCACCAATAAGGAAAGTCCTCAGGTATTTGCTCGGGTCATGCATTGGTTTATAATTTTCTGTACATTTCTCATGGTAGCGGTGGCTGTGAATTTGGATGTGATTGGGGGCCTGTTTTTTCAGGCGGAGGGTTATGAGACAGGACTGAGCATGGTACCTTTGTTGCTGATGGGTTATTTGTTTTTGGGGATTTATTATAACCTGAGCATTTGGTTTAAGCTGACTGACCAGACTTCCTACAGCTTCTACATTACTGCCATTGGTGCCGTAGTTACGGTAGCAGTAATCTTCACATTGGTACCCATCTGGGGTTTTATGGGTGGAGCAATGAGCACCTTCGCCTCTTATGGAGTAATGTGCATCCTTTGCTACCGACTTGGACAACGTTATTATCCTATCCCTTATCAAACCAAAAAAGCGATAGTTATTTTGGTTGTGGCCTTTGTTTTCAGCTATTCGGGATTTCTTATCCATACCGGAAATATTTTTTTAGATTTTTTTATTCATAATTTGTTTATCATTGCATACGGTTTTTTCGTTTTCACCTTGGAGAAAAAGGAATTAACTTTGCTTTTTGCGCGATTCAGGAAAAAATAAACATGGAAATAAAAGTAATTAACAAGTCCAAGCACCCTCTTCCCCACTATCAAACCGCCCAATCTGCAGGAATGGACCTTAGGGCTGATCTGGAAAAACCTATTGTCATTTTGCCTTTGGAGCGAAAGCTTATAGGCACTGGATTATACATTGCCCTACCTAAAGGGTATGAGGCTCAGATAAGGCCTCGCAGCGGCTTGGCCTACAAAAACGGAATTACAGTGTTAAACTCCCCGGGTACCATAGATGCCGATTACAGGGGTGAGATCAAGGTGCTTTTGATCAATCATTCACAGGAACCATTTACGGTGTTTGACGGGGAGCGTATAGCCCAATTAGTGGTGGCTAAGTACGAACAAATTTCTTGGCAGGAATCCATGGAATTGGATGAGACAGTAAGGGGTTCTGGTGGTTATGGAAGTACTGGAAAGTAAATGGTGCTTAGGGGTAAATGGAACCAAATTGGCTAGGCAATTGTAGCAGATTGGAAACCAAAAGTAAAATTTCGGGTTTAACCTAGGCGGGGAGATATAATAGATCGCATAAAAATGAACATGAATATAGGCGGGGCAATCGCCACAAATCCATTTAGAAACATTCCTAAGAATGCTATTTTAAGCTGTCTTTTGTCACTGGTACTATTTGCAGGTACCGGTTTGGATGCATTTGCGCAGAAAAAGATTTCTAGGAAGGAAAAGAAACAGCAGCAAAAAGAAATGCTGGCTTCACGGTATTTCGTCGAAGGCCAGAAGTTCCTTTTATTGGAGGAATACGAAAAGGCCTACTTTTATTTTGAAAAAGCCCTGGAGCAAAACCCCGAGGAAGCAGCCATCCATTTTAAGATGGCGGAAATGCTCAGCCGCGCTAATAAGCTGGATAAGGCCCTGGATTTTGCTGAAAATGCCGTGGATTTGAACCCTTCTAACAAGTATTATCACTTGATGATCGCTGAGATTTACAGCAAGCAAAAAAAGGCCAAGGAAGCTGCAGAGGTTATACAGACATTAATGGAAAATGGGGAGAATACCCAACAATATATTCTAGAATTGGCCTCCTTATACCTTGCCTCCAATGAATTGGACAAGGCCTTGGTAGCTTTGGACGAAGCTGAAGAACACTACGGGGTGGTAGAGCAACTTACTGCTCAAAAACAACGGATCTATTTCAAGAAAAATGACCTGGAAAGTGCGGTAAAGGAAGGAGAAAAGCTGATAGAGGCTCATCCCGGAAACGCCGAATACGTGCTTGCGCTGGTGGAGATCCTCTTTAATAACAACAAAATTCAAAGAGCCATTAAGCTAGTTGAAGAAAATATGGAGGTATATCCCGACCAACCTGAATTGAATTTGGCGGCATTTACTTTATATAATGAAAAGAATGAGCCTAATAAGGCATATGAATTTTTGGTAAAGGCCTTTGCAAACCCCGACTTGGATGCTGAAACAAAGGCAAGGACTTTCTCCGAAGTAAGTAGGGAAATGCGAAGTGCTCCAAACTTTGAGCTGCTAAACACCCTCTCTAACTATATGGAAGAGCAGCACCCAGGAAATGTGGCCATACAAGCTGCACTGGGGGAAAGGGCACTGATGATGGGCGAAAAGGAAGAAGCCTTAGAATACTTTCAGTCTGCAGCAGCCATTACACCTGCCGATGAGCAAGTGCTTCAGAACATCATTTCATTGAAGTTTGAATTGCAAAAGGACTACCAGGAAATAGAGGCCTACACCGAACTGGCCACTGAAGAATTCCCTGATAAACCGGAATTTTGGTTCTTTGATGGGACAGCTAAAGTTGGGCAGAAAAAATTTGAAGAAGCCAGGGGCTCGCTCGAAAAATCCCTAGCCATCAACGAGGGGAAAAACCGACAACTGGAAATGATGACCTTGGGGCAATTGGGGGATGCCTTACATTATTTGGAAGAAAAAGAGGCAGCCTTTGAAGCCTATGACAAAGTTTTGGAAATTAGCCCCAACAATGAGCATATTTTAAATAATTATGCCTATTTTCTGTCTTTGGAAAAAAAGGATCTGGAGAAGGCCAAGAAAATGTCTGAAAAACTGGTGAAGAAATTCCCCGAAAACGCTACTTATTTGGATACACATGCTTGGGTGATGTTTCAACTCGGAAATTACGAGGAGGCAAAAAAATACATGGAAAAAGCTCTGGAACACCAAGAAGAACCAAACGGCGTTATGTATGAGCATTACGGTGACATCCTTTATAAGTTGGGAAAAGAGAAAGAGGCCTTAGTGTATTGGAAAAAAGCCGAAGGGCTGGAGGAGACCTCCAAGTTTTTGTCTGAAAAAATCAAGCATAAAAAATACTATGAATAGGCTATCTTTTGTCTTTTTCTTTCTTGCCCTTGTAGGCATATCCGCAGGCTGTGCCCGCAAACCCGAGCTTTTTTCTTCTGATACCGTTATGGATGAATTTGAACCCAATTACTTGGATTTCAACTATTTATCTGCAAGGGGAAAGGTAATGATTGAAGACAGGAATGGGAAAATTACCAAAGGAACACTGAATATAAGGGCCAAAAAGGACAGCATATTGTGGTTTAGCCTGTCCCCCGGTTTGGGGATTGAGGCAGCAAGGGGTGTGATGACACATGATTTCATCAAGATCAGGGACAGAATTAACGGAAACACCATAGATATGGATTATGATACCTTCCGCAAAAATTACGGGGTATCTCTGACTTTGGCTCTGGCCCAAAATCTGCTCTTTGCCAATATCCCCCATGAGTTTTCACTTAGGGACAGGATGGTAAGGGTGGGCCAGTCTTTTGAACTTACCCAAGAAAGGGACAACTTGGTCTACCGGTCGGCCATAAGCGCACGTCACGGCAAGGTCACCGACTTGCAAAGCGACACAAAACGGAGGGATGGTGGAAGCCTATCGGCAAACTACCAGGAATTCAAAGATGTGGAATCCCAACCTTTCCCATTCCGGGCCATAGTGAATATGATAATCAGCCTACCTGACAAACCCAGGTCTAAAATGTCCATGAATGCAGAGATAGTAAAAGTAGATCTATCGAATGACTCACTTAATTTTCCGTATAACTATTAAACGTCTCATACGTTTATCCCAGAGGCACCTTTTTTTCGCCCTGCTTTTTGTGGCTTTTTGCATGCCTTATCAGGTGGAGGCACAGTCCCCTATTACACGCTCCCGTTCCCAACTGGAGGCCGAAAAAGCCGCTATTCAGAAGAAGTTAAGAGAATATGATCAAATCCTCCAGCAAACCACAGCAAGAAAAAGAAACACCCTTAGCGAACTCAACGCCCTTAACCAAAAGCTGGAAGCCAGGATGTCCTACATCGGAACACTTAATAGGGAAGTTTTGCTGATCAACAGGGAGGTCAATGCCATAGAAAACAACATTCATGAGCTAGAAAAAGACCTGGTCACACTAAAAGAAGAATACGCAGACATGATCTATACCTCCTATAAATTAAACAGTGGGGTAAACGTTCTCACCTTCGTATTCAGTGCTTCTACCTTCAAACAGTTTTACATGCGTCTAAGCTACCTAAAGCAGTATGGGGATGCAAGAAAGAAACAGGTGGAGCAGATGGAGAAGGTGGCTAAAGAGCTAGAAGAAAAGCAATTGGCACTAGAGGAAAAGAGAAAAGATAAGGAAAGGCTATTGGCCCAGGAACAGTCGGAGAAAAAGAATTTAGACAAGCTGAAAAAGGAACAGCAAGGGGTAGTCAACAACCTAGCCCAGCGGGAGGATGAACTTAAAAAAGACATTCAAGAGGCCAAAAAACAACAGGAGGAGCTGAACAGGCTGATAAAGAGGGTTATTGAGGAGGAAATCAAGCTAGCTGAAGCGGATGCCAAAAAAGAAGGCAGCAGAACCACAGCTAAATCCTCGGGCAACATTCCCCTAACCCCTGAGGGGGCCGCATTATCCAGTTCCTTTGAAGGAAATAAAGGCAAGATTCCCTGGCCTGTAGAAAGTGGCTTTATCTCCAAAAAGTACGGTACTTTCCCCCACCCTACCTTAAAGGGAATTACCGAAACCAATGATGGGATAGATATACAAACAAACAATGGAGAGCAGGTCCGATCTGTATTTGATGGGGTAGTCACCAAGATCACTACAGTGCCCGGAATGGGAGGCACAGTCATCATCAGACATGGCGATTTTTACACCATGTATAGCCGGCTAAAGACCATCGCTGTAAAATCCGGGCAAGAGGTAAAATCCAAATCCGTGATAGGCACCGTAAATACAGACAAGAACGGAGTATCTGAACTGCATTTCCAGACCTGGAAGGGACTACAGGTCATGGATCCAAGTATTTGGCTTTCTAAGAAATAATCCGTATTTTAACTCATTCATGTAAAAAAAAGGAATAACTAGACGTTATTCTTTTGTGTTAGACATACACAGTTATATATTTGTAATAAATTAAAACCTAAATAAGCAGAATATGAACACATTGGCTTTCATACAAAATATCGGAGGTGGCTCATTGGTGATTATCGTTTTGGTCGTCATTCTACTCTTCGGTGCCAAAAGAATTCCTGAATTGGCAAGAGGCCTTGGAAGAGGCATCAGGGAATTTAAAGATGCCACGAAAGAAATTCAAGATGATTTAGAGGAGGGTATCAAGGACAAGAAGACCAGCGATTAAAATCAACGACATTGGAAAAATTCCGATCATTTGACGAAATAAAAAAATCGCTGCAAAATGGAGACACCTCATGTAAGGCGATTGTCAATCATTACTTGGAAAATATTCAGACGAAGGCGCACTTAAACGCCTTCGTTGAAGTTTATACCCAATCTGCTTTGGAAAAAGCAGAGGAAATAGACAAAAAACTAAGCACTGGTAAAGCTGGTAAACTTGCTGGAATGGTACTGGGCATTAAAGATGTGCTGTGCTACCAGGGCCATGAAGCAAATGCTTCCAGCAAAATCCTTTCAGGTTTTGAGTCCCAATTCACGGCTACGGCCATTCAACGCTTAATCGACGAAGATGCCATCATCATTGGCAGGTTAAACTGCGACGAGTTCGGTATGGGTTCATCCAATGAAAACTCCGTCCACGGCAACACTCTAAATGCTGCGGATGAAGGTAGGGTTCCCGGAGGTTCTTCTGGAGGATCAGCAGTTGCCGTCCAAGCCAATTTATGCACTGCTTCATTAGGTACCGACACTGGGGGTTCTGTTCGTCAGCCTGCTGCCTTTACTGGGACTGTGGGTATTAAACCCACCTATTCCCGGGTATCCAGATGGGGACTGATCGCATATGCTTCTTCCTTTGATACCATAGGCGTCTTTTCCAATAATGTAAAAGATAATGCCATGGTACTGGAGACCATGGCAGGACCAGATGACTATGACAGCACCTCCTCCAAAAAACCAGTACCCAACTATTCCGAGCTGTTGCATTTTGATAAGAGGGCAAAGATTGCCTGCTTAAAGGAAACCATGCACTCGGATGCGCTTCAGGATGAAATTAAGCAACACACCCTGGACATTCTGGATAAGCTTAGGGAAGAAGGCCATCAGGTAGAGGAAGTGGATTTTCCCCTTTTGACCTATGTGCTGCCCACCTATTATATTCTTACCACGGCAGAGGCCAGTTCGAACCTTTCCAGGTTTGATGGTGTTAAATACGGATATAGAACCCCAAATGCCCATAATTTGGAAAGCATGTACAAATTGACGCGTTCCGAGGGATTTGGGGAAGAAGTGAAGCGAAGGATAATGTTGGGAACTTTTGTGCTTAGCGCCAGTTACTACGATGCCTATTTCACCAAGGCACAGAAAGTAAGGCGTATGATCAAGGAGTTTACTGAAAACCTTTTAAATAAATTTGACTATATTGTAATGCCAACCACTCCAAGTGTTGCATTCAGGTTTGGGGAACATAGGGATGACCCCGTAGCCATGTACTTGGAAGATTTGTTTACGGTTCAGGCATCTGTATCTGGTGTTCCAGCGATATCCATTCCTAATGGGAATGATTCAAATGGGCTTCCGATAGGTTTACAAATTATGGCCAACTCTTTTAAAGAGGCGGACTTATACGCCTTCGCCAACTATTTGATGGATTTAAAGTCTTCAAATTAACATAGGTCATGAAATTTTTAAAGTTAGGTATTGCCGTATTTACGGGGGCGCTTTTAGGATTGCCCCCCCATTTTAGTTTTTCTCAAGAAAGCAATTCGCTATTCAGTGGAAAGGAAGACACCGCATTTGTGGAGCCTTTCCATGATTATGAGCATATTCCGGACTTCACCTACTCTGAAATAGAGGCAAGGGTAAAGAAAATGGAAACCGACATGCCTTTTGAGTTAAATGAAACCATTTTTTCATTTATCGATTACTTTGTGGTAAGAAACCGAACCTACACCAAAATGATGTTGGCCAGGAGAGATCAATATTTCCCTTTGTTCGAGGAAGCCTTGAGGAGTCACAACATGCCAGAGGACATCAAGTTTCTGGCAATAGTGGAATCAGGGCTAAACCCAAAAGCAAGGTCTAGGGTTGGTGCAATGGGACTGTGGCAATTTATGCCAGGAACAGGCAGGGAATATCAACTTTACACCAACCAGGACATAGACGACAGGATGGATCCGGAAATGTCCACGGAGGCTGCCATGCGCTTTCTAAAAAACCTTTACCGCAGATTTGGGGATTGGGAACTAGCACTTGCAGCCTACAACTGTGGACCTGGAAACGTGAATAAAGCCATACGCAGGTCAGGAGGTAAAAAGAACTTCTGGGAGATCTACAGGTTTTTGCCTAGGGAAACCAGGAGCTACATTCCCCAGTTCCAAGCCATCATGTATGTGTTGAGACATCCGGAATACCATAATTTCATCTTGGAAGAAGATGCCTATCCGATCCATTACGAGAAAATTGCATGGGAGGCCGAACTGGACTTGGAAAAGCTCGTGGAAGTCACTGATATTTGTTTAGAGGATTTACAGATGTTGAACCCAGCATTGTTGAGCAACAAGGCTCCTGCCAATCGGAAGAACAAGGAGATACGTATTCCTTCCTATAATTTTGATTACCTGGTAGAGAATCAATATTGGATCAGAGATTCCCTCAAAGTGCAAACAGAAAGGTTACTCGCTGAGAATGTCAAAGAAGAAAAAGAAGTAGAGAAACCCCAAATTGTCACCCAAACCTTGACTTACCGGGTCAAGCCAGGTGATGTGCTCGGTAAAATAGCACAGCAATTTAATGTGCCTTTATCCAATTTGAAAGCTTGGAATGGGCTAAACTCCAATGTGATCAAGGTGGGCCAGGTGTTGCAGATTCACCAAGATGAATCCGCCTTCAACAAAAATATTGCCTCTTCCACGTCTGCCAAGGAAATGGTAGAACAAGAAAATGGCTCCAAAACGTATACCGTTCAGCCAGGAGATTCGTTATGGTTAATATCACGGAAATTGGAAGGAGTAAGCATAGAACAGCTAAAAAGACTCAATAACCTGAACAACAACCAAATAAAGCCTGGCCAAAAATTAATTATTGGGTAAGAATTTAAAACTAAATATTTAATTTTATTTTTTTCTGCTTTGAATTATTCCTAAATTAGGAAGATTGGATCAAAACCCTCAAAAATGCATAAAACTAACATCAACTACCTAATTGTCCTATTGGCTTTCTTTACATTTGGGTTAAGCTCCTGTGAAGAAGGAAACGGGGAGGGAGAAAAATCAACAAGCAACCTTCCAAGAGCACGAGGTGAGTTAGGTGAAATTATTTTGGTAATCGATTCCGCCAAATATGCGGGTCCTGTGGGAGATGAAATCAAGGAGATTTTCCAACGAAACATAGAAGGTATCATCCGAAGCGAGTCCCTTTTCAACATAAGGAAGGTAGATCCCCGAAAGCTCACCCGGATTTTGAGGATGGCATCAAACATGGTTTATGTCACCACCTTTGACGATAGAAGTCCGGGTAGCAGGACCATCAACAGCCAATTTACTGCCAATTCCAAGGAAATGGCTCAAAACGACCCTTCCCTTTATATGCTGAGGAGTAAAGATGAGTTTGCGGTAGGCCAGGAGGTCCTCTATCTTTTTGGCAACAACGACCAGGAACTTATCTCGAATTTGAGAGAAAACAGGGAGAGGATCCAAAATCTGTTTCTGACCCGAGAGAGGGAACAAATAGCAAAAGCATTATTTAACCGGAAAAGCAGCATCGCCACTAACAAGGGCAGGGAAACCTTTGGGATCAAGCTCAACCTGCCTGCCTCCTACCAGTTTGTAGAGGAAGACGACCAGTTTGTCTGGTTCCGACAACCCACTCCAAGAGCGGATAAGCCGGATATTAGTGTGTTTTTCTACATGACCGATTACAAGGATGAGGATCAGGTTTTTCCGGAGAACATCATAAAGTTAAGGGATCAAATTACCAAAACCAGGATTTTTGCTGATCCTGCCAACAAGGATTCCTATGTGGTAACGGAGACCCTGGAACCCCCAGTGTTTTCCAATGTAACCATTGATGACCAGTTTGCAGTAGAGATGAGAGGAGCCTGGCGCACCAACAACAAAAGTATGGGTGGGTCTTTCCTCTCCTATACCGTGTTAGATGCAGAGAGGGGAAAAGTAT
Organism: Pleomorphovibrio marinus; assembly: GCF_003347495.1. Lineage (GTDB taxonomy): Bacteria > Bacteroidota > Bacteroidia > Cytophagales > Cyclobacteriaceae > Pleomorphovibrio > Pleomorphovibrio marinus. The sequence continues at coordinate 524,187 of NZ_QCXY01000002.1, read as the reverse complement.
TTTACATGGAGGGCTTTGTATATTATCCAAATGAGGCCCATAGGGCTTCACTAAGGGAAATCGAAACCATCCTAAAGGCTACAATCATCAACGAAGAAGGAGCCTAGACACAATAAAATCCAAATAAAAGCCAACTTTTCATGGTCATAAAAATCAGAAGAGAGGATGCTTTAAATTACCACCAAGGCAAAAAAGCCGGTAAAATTGAAGTCATTCCCTCCAAACCCCTATCCAGCCAGCTTGATTTAGCATTGGCCTATTCACCAGGAGTGGCAGAGCCCTGTAAGGAAATCCAAAAGGACAGAAACAACGCTTACAAGTATACTGCAAAAGGAAACTTAGTTGCCGTTATTTCTAATGGAACCGCTGTTTTGGGTTTGGGGGACATAGGTCCAGACGCTTCCAAGCCAGTGATGGAGGGGAAAGGAGTACTTTTCAAAAAATTCGCCGGCATAGATGTCTTTGATTTGGAGGTGAATGAAAAAGACCCGGAAAAGCTCATACAAATTATCAAATCCCTGGAGCCTACTTTTGGGGGCATCAACCTTGAAGACATCAAGGCTCCTGAGTGTTTTATCATAGAAAGCAGGCTGAAAGAGGCCATGAATATTCCGGTAATGCATGATGACCAGCATGGTACGGCTATCATTTCCGGTGCTGCTTTGCTAAATGCCCTAGAAATTATTGGAAAGGACATCACTAAGATCAAATTGGTGGTAAGTGGTGCCGGAGCGGCTGCGGTATCCTGTACCCGATTTTATAAAGGGCTTGGGGTAAGGAGCGAAAATATCGTAATGTGCGATATCGAAGGAGTAATCCGAAAAGACCGTCCCCATCTTCACGAGATCCACAAGGAATTTGCCACGGAGAAGGACTATTATAACATCCAAGATGCACTGGTAGATGCAGATGTGCTCTTGGGTCTATCTGCGGGCAATATATTGTCCCAGGATGATTTGCGTCTGATGGCCAACAACCCTATTGTTTTTGCCTTGGCCAACCCGGACCCCGAAATCACCTACGACCTTGCCACGGAGGCCAGGGAGGACATCATCATGGCTACAGGAAGGTCAGATTTTCCCAACCAAGTAAATAATGTCATCGGTTTTCCCTATATTTTTAGGGGTGCCTTGGATGTGAGGGCTACCAGTATCAACGAGGAAATGAAGTTGGCGGCTGCCAGGGCAATCGCCGGTTTGGCCAAAAACCCCGTCCCGGACATCGTAAACAAGGCTTACGGGGAGAACAAACTAGCCTTTGGCAAAGAGTACCTGATTCCAAAACCGCTGGATCCCCGACTAATCACCACCATAGCACCCGCCGTGGCAAAGGCAGCCCTTGAATCCGGGGTGGCCAGGCAAACCATCCAAGACTGGGATGCTTATGAGCTAGAACTTCAGGAACGGATAGGAATAGACCAGCGCCTGATGTCCAGGGTCATTTCCAGAGCCAAGAAAAACCCAAAAAGAGTGGTGTTTACGGAGGCAGACAACAGGAAAATCTTAAAAGCTGCCCAGTTGATCAAAGACGAAAAAATTGGTATTCCAATCCTTTTGGGCAACAAAGAAAAAATAAAGGAACTAATTTCTGAAAACTTCTTGGACCTCCCGGATGTCACCATCATAGACCCCAACGAAGAACCCTCCAAATTGGAGCAATATGGCAATCTCCTCTACAACAAGCGTAAGCGAAAAGGCTTGACGCTTTATGAGGCAAAGAAATTGATGCGGGAAAGGAATTATTACGGGGCCATGATGGTAGAAACCGGAGAGGCAGATGCCTTAATTTCCGGACTCACCAAGGATTACCCACGTACCATAATCCCTTCCCTCCAAATTATTGGTGTGAAAAAAGGAGTGGACAGAGTAGCAGGTATGTACATCATGAACTCGGACAAAGGGCCTTTCTTTTTTGCTGACACCACAGTAAACGTCAATCCCACTGCGGATCAGTTGGTGGACATCATTGGGTTAACTGCCAATGGGGTTAGGTTCTTTGATATAGACCCAAAAATCGCGATACTTTCCTACAGTAATTTTGGCTCTGCAAAGGGTGAGGTGCCCACGAAAACTGCACTGGCTACCATTAAGGCAAAAGAAAGGTACCCGGAGCTGGTAATAGAAGGGGAAATGCAAGCCAACGTGGCACTAGATGAGAAAATCCAAAAGGAAAATTACCCCTTTAGTACCCTAGTGAACAACAAGGCCAATACCTTGATCTTCCCTGATCTTGCCTCTGGGAATATTGCCTACAAACTATTGGCCGAAATCGGCAATGCAGAGGCCATTGGCCCAATCCTGCTGGGAATGAACAAGTCGGTCCATGTACTTCAATTGGGGAGTTCCATCCGGGAAATTGTAAACATGGTGGCTATTGCAGTAGTAGATGCTCAAAGTTTAGAACAGGGATAAATTATGATTGCCTATCTCAAAGGGAAACTAGCACATAAAGATCCCACCTTTGTAATTATAGATATCCAGGGAGTAGGATACCTGGTAAAGATTTCCCTAAACACCTTTTCTGAGCTTAAGGACGAAGAGCTCATTATGCTTCACACCTACCTCCATATCAAGGAGGATGCACATACGCTTTATGGGTTTTTTAAGGAAAATGAAAAAAAACTTTTTTTGGAGCTTATTTCCATCACCGGGGTTGGCCCAAATACGGCCCTAATGGTGCTCTCCTCCCTGCAAACCGAGGAACTGGAGAGTGCCATCTTTCAAGGAGACCATCAGACCATTCAAAGAGTAAAAGGCATTGGTGCCAAAACCGCCCAACGTATCGTGCTGGAAATGAAGGACAAGATAAATAGAGATACCCACGGTATCATGGATTCTCGGTCTGGCGGGTTCATTCAAAGCAGCAATAAATTAAAAGAGGAAGCGTTACAAGCCTTGGTTACTTTAGGATTTCCTAAAGCGGCAGCCGAGAAAAATATCGCCTCCGTTTTGAAAAAAAATGGACATGAAATTTCTTTGGAAGAATTAATTAAGGCATCTTTAAAATCAACATAAAGGGAAGAAGCTTTGACCTTGTCTTTGTTAAATATTTTTTTGGGAAACAAGTCGGTACACTATAAATTTTCAACAACAACCTTAGGCCTGTTGTTGTCACTTTTTATGTGCCAATTCCAATTGTATGCCTTTCAGGAGCCTGCTTCAACCCCTACTGACACACTAGCTACAGACACCTTACCTACACCTACCGATACGCTACCTAGTAGGTTGGATTCCTTGAATAAGAGGAGAACCCTACCTTCCTTTCTGTTATGGGACGACTTGGGCACTAATCCGCTATTTCCCTATCAAAATCCATTTCAGCCAAGAACTTCCCCTTTCCTCTTTGAGCCCCCTATGGAACAAAGGATAGAAGTGGAAGTGGATACCTCGTTTAGGTACAAGATCCTCGAAGAGTTTGACACCTTACAGCAAGATCCCGGTTACACCATAGACTTCGATGATTATTCCAAGATGCAGGAATTGCGCCTACGTCAGGAATATTGGAGAAACCGCTCGAGGGGAATGGACGGAGAAAGTGCCGTAGGGGGCAGAGGGCTTATCCCTCCCATTACCATGAGTCCCACCTTTGACCGGATATTCGGCGGCAACGAAATCACCATCGTTCCTACAGGCAACGTAAACCTTGACTTCGGCGGAATCTTCAGAAGGATCGACAACCCTTCTATCCCTATACGCCAACAAAGAAACGGAGGTTTCAATTTTGACCAACAAATCCAAATGAGCGTTAATGGAATGCTAGGGGAGAAAGTAAGGATTGGGGCTAATTTTGACAGCAACAACTCCTTTGACTTTGAAAACCAGCTTAAGGTGGAATATGCAGGTTTTGAGGAAGATATCATCAAGAGCATTGAGATCGGAAACGTGAACATGCCCGTCCAAAACAGCCTTATCCAGGGGGGACAAAATCTTTTTGGGGTCAAAACGCAGATGCAATTCGGAAAACTATTTATGACCACCGTAGCCTCTACCCAAAGGGGGAGAAGAGACGAGATCATTATTGAAGGGGGAAACCAAGGAAGGCCCTTTGAAATCAGGGCTTCCAATTACGACGAAAACAGGCATTTTTTTCTAAGCCACTTCTTCAGGAACAACTACGAGAATTGGTTGAGGGGCCTCCCTCAAGTCCTATCCGGGGTTCAGATTACCCGTTTGGAGGTATATATTATGAACCGCTCCAATGACACCGAAACCTTGCGAAATTTTGCGGCCTTTATGGATTTGGGGGAAGGCCAAGTAATTTACCGCCCGGACAACACCAACATTGGCAGCGGAGATGCCCAAGCTCCTGCTTCCAATAATGCCAACAACCTTTGGAGTTCCTTGCGAAACAATCCCAGCTTCCGGTCCTATGAGGAATCTTCTAATGCCTTATCGAATGAGTTGGGGTTAGAAAGAGGCACTGACTTCGAGCAGGTAAACGGGGCAAGGAAACTGAGCTCCAACGAATACACATTCCATCGAGAACTTGGGTATTTTTCCCTGCAGCGAAAACTTCAAAATGACGAGGTTATTGCGGTTTCCTATGAATATACCTACAATGGCCAATCCTATAAAGTGGGTGAATTATCCGAAGATTATCAAAACAGGCCGGAAAACAACGTGATATTCCTAAAGATGCTCAGGCCCCAGCGCATCAATACCCGGGTGCCCACCTGGGACCTAATGATGAAAAACATCTATAACCTCAATGCAAACCAAATCCAAAAGGAAAACTTTCAGCTACAGGTTATCTACAGGGACGATAGGACCGGACTGGACAACCCCAGCTTGCTGGAAGGCCAGAACGTAAAGGATATCCCCCTTATTAGATTGTTGCAACTGGACAAACTTAACCCCCAAAACGACCCTCAGCCGGATGGGAATTTTGACTTTGTACCCGGTCTTACCATACGTCCAGAACTGGGGTTGGTTATTTTCCCCGTGTTAGAACCTTTTGGTTCCACTCTGGAAAGCCATTTCCTGCCTTCAGAGTCCAACCTAATTGATAAATTCGTCTATGATACACTATATAGGACCACGCTTGCAGATGCCGAGCTGGTCACCCGTTTGAACAAATATTTCCTTAAAGGAAGCTTTACCGCTGGATCAGCTTCGGAAATCATGCTGCCAGGGCTGAATATTTCAGAGGGCTCCGTTTTGGTAACTGCTGGAAACATCCCACTTACCGAGGGGGTGGATTACACCGTGGACTATAATATAGGCCGGGTGGTGATCATCAACGAGGGAATTCTTCAATCAGGAAAACGGATAAGCATAAGTTTCGAGAAGGCTGATCTGGTATCCTTTCAAACCCGAAGTATGCTCGGGACCCGGTTCGACTATCTATTTAATGAAAATTTCAACTTGGGTGGAACCTTCCTTTATCTCAATGAGAGGCCGAATATCTCTAGGATAAATACCGGTAACGAAACCTTACGAAACAGCCTTTGGGGACTGGATATGAACTACTCTGACGAGTCCCTGTTTTTGACCAAGCTTGCTGACGCCTTGCCCTTTACCGAAACGAAAGAAAACTCACTGATTCAGTTCAGCGGTGAATTTGCACACCTAATCCCGGGCACTTCCAATCAGGTGGATGGGGAAGGAACTTCCTATATAGATGATTTCGAAACTGCGATTATTCCCTTTAATCTGGGGTCTTCACCCCAAAACTGGAAGTTAGGCGCCACACCGGCCACCAATGACAATCAGTTTGATTTGAGCCAGCAATCAGAGGACCGACTGGGGAATGCTTACCGAAGGGCAAGGTTATCCTGGTATGTAATAGACAATGTGTTTTACCGGGAATCCGGGCCAGGAGTCCCCAACAATATTACCAGGGAGGATAGAAGAAACCATTACGTGAGAAGGGTTATCCCCCAGGAGATTTACCAAGGGAGGATCCGGGATGTCATCGTAACTCCCGAACCACTTTTTGAGATGGCTTATTTTCCCCATGAAAGGGGAATGTACAATTTCAACCCCAACCTCACTTCGGAGGGATTTCTGCCTAATCCACGGCAAAACTACGGAGCTGTGACCAGGGCCATCACCTCGGAAGTGGATTTTGACAGAACCAATATCGAGTACATCGAATTCTGGCTTATGGATCCTTTTTTGCAAGGCCAGAATGGACGGGTCTTTGACGGAATTTTCAATGACAACAACACCACAGGGGGCAAACTGGTCTTCAACCTAGGGGAAATTTCTGAAGACGTCATGAGGGACGGAAGGCATGCTTTTGAAAACGGTTTGCCTGCCGATGGAGACCCCAGTAGGGTAAATGAAAATGAATGGGGTCGTGTGACTTCTCAACAATTTCTTACCCCAGCCTTTGACAACTCCCCTGAGGCCAGGGAAAACCAGGATGTTGGTTTGAATGGGTTGAGCAGTGAAGAAGAGAGGGCTTTCTATGCGGACAGGTTTTTGAATCGTCTCAGTGTAAACCCAGAGGCAAGGCAAGCCATTGAAGCAGACCCTGCTGCCGATGATTTTCAATATTACCTGGATCAACAATTTGATCAAAATGATGTCAAAATCCTAGAACGCTACAAGAGGTTCAATGGAATGGAGGGCAACACCCCCATCACCAGTAACACCAACCTCCCCTATACCCCTTCCGGCTCCAACGTGCCCGACAACGAAGACCTGAATGCTGACAACACCATCAATGAACTGGAGAGTTACTATGAATACGAGATAGACCTAAGGCCGCAAGGCATGGAAGTGGGTCAAAACAGCATTGTGGATAAGGTAACCCATGTGGAAAATGGAGAGGAAGTGAACTGGTATTTGTTCAGGATTCCGGTTCGTCAGCCAGACGCCAGTTACGGTGGCATAAGCGGTTTCAAATCCATTCGCTTTATCCGAACCTATCTTACCGACTTCCAGCAGCCAGTAGTATTGAGAATGGGAAATTTCAGGTTGGTGGGAAGTCAATGGAGGATCTTTCAGGAATCCCTGTTCGAAAGAGGGTTTTCTGAGATCCCTGAACCGGACAATTCCAACTTTACTGTGGGAGTAGTAAATATCGAGGAAAATGGACAAGGCAGCGAAAACCAACCCCCTTACGTGTTGCCTCCAGGTTTCTTCAGGGACAGGGACAATACCTCCACTGTGGAAAGGGAACTCAACGAACAATCCTTACGCTTATGCGTGGATAACCTCCAGAGTAGGGATTCTAGGGCGGTTTTCAAAAATGTCAATGAGGATTTGGTACAATATGGCAGGTTGAAGATGTTTTTCCATGCCAATAGCCAAGATGCCCAGGATGGAGAGCTTACTGCATACTTGAGGTTGGGTACCGATTACACCGACAACTACTACGAAGTGGAAGTTCCACTAAGGATTACACAGCCCGGCACAAGGGATCCCAGGCAAATATGGCCCCTAGAAAACGAAATAGACATAGCCCTGGACGAAATTGTAGGGGTCAAAGCAGAAAGGGACAACAACCAACAACCTCAAAACCTCGCCTATTCGGCACAAATCCGCCAATATAAGGTCACAGTAGTAGGAAGACCGGAACTAAGCTTTATACAAGGGATGATGATAGGAATCAGAAATCCCGGAGGTACCGGAAGTGCCAGTAAGTCAGTTTGCGTATGGGCCAATGAGCTCAGGGTGACCGATTTTAACCGATCCTCTGGATGGGCGGCCAATGCACGGCTAAATGCCCAAATTGCGGATGTTGCAGTAATTTCATCTTCCATCCGGCACAACACCTTTGGATTTGGTGGGCTTGAAACTCGGCTTTCAGAGCGGGCCAGGGAATCCACCACCCAATACGACATTTCGGCTAATGTCAATGTGGAGAAACTGCTGCCAGAAGCCCTTAACATTAGTGTCCCCATGTATGTAAGCGTGGAAAATTCCAGCACCAGGCCGGAATTTGACCCTCTAAACCCCGACGTACCCTTTGAAACCGCTTTGCAGAAATTCAGGACCGATGAAGAAAGGGATGCGTATAGAAATTTAGTGTTGGACCAATCGAAACGGCGCAATTTTGCCCTGAACAACGTCAGGAAGGTTCGAAACCCAGAGAAGGAGACCAATAGACTATACGATCTGGAGAATTTAAGTTTTTCCTATGCCTATGGCTCCGTCCGTCAAAGCAATATCCAATTAGAAAGCTACAACCATGAAACTTATAGGGGAAGTGTAGCCTACAACTACCAGCCCAACCCACTGGAGGTGGAGCCGTTCAAGAACATGGAATTTTTAGATGGAAAGCATTTCCAGCTTATTAAAGACATGAATTTCAACCTCTCCCCTTCTATGGTGTCGGCTAGGCTTGATTTGGACAGGCGGTTTATGCGCACCCAAAACCGAAACGACCAACTGGGCACGGAAGGGGTAGAAACACTTTTCCAAAAAAGCTTCTTTATCAACAGGTTCTACAGTCTCAACTGGGATTTGACTAGAAATCTGTCTTTTGATTTCAATAGTAGTGTAAATGCCGTAGTGGACGAACCGGAGGGGGATCTGGATACAGAGGCAAAGTTGGATTCCCTAAGAGCAAACATCCGTAGGCTGGGACGTACCACCAACTATACCCATCAGGCGGTGGTAAACTATTCCGTTCCTTTGGACAAATCCCCTTTCACGGACTGGATCAAGGCAGACCTCAGGTATGAAGCCAGCTACGGGTGGGTGACAGGTGCTTTGGGTCAGAGGGACACCTTGGGTAACCTGATTCAGAACTCCAGGGACAGGTCGGTAAACGGAAAATTGGATTTCATCAGGCTTTATAACAAAAGCAAGCGGCTAAACGCCCTGAACGCGCCAAAACGCCCCAGTGTCCCAGGTAGGCCAGCACCGGGTGGTGGACAAAGACAAGGACAAGGGCAAGAGGAAGAAAAAAAGGACGAACCGATAACAGAGGGGTTTATGGCCGGTTTGCTGAAATTTGCCATGATGATGAAGGAGATCAACTTCAGATATCAAATTACCCAGGGCACCTTTTTACCAGGATACATAGAAAATACCGGTCTTATGGGCATGGATAGGAGTTTTATGAACCCAGGCCTTGGTTTTATCTTTGGTAGCCAAAACGATAATATCCGATTTGACCTGGCCAACCAGGGAATGTTGGCCCCAAGTACACAGCTTACCCAAACCTTCCGGCAAAACCAGGCCATAAACCTCCAGATATCCTCTTTGATAGAACCCATAAAAGATTTCAGGATAGTAGTGGATTTCCGAAAGCGGGAGTCCGGAGATTACAACGAAATATTTAGGCGAGAGAGCCCCACCTCAGAAAACTATCGATCCGTAAACCCAAGCCGGATGGGATCCTACGGCATAAGTTACAATGTGCTTCGCACCACATTTGCCAGGGACGATGCACAGAACAACAGCCCCTTGTTTCAGAATTTTGAGGCATACAGGTCTGTGATACAAGGAAGACTAGAGGCTGAAAACCCGGGCGGGGAATTTAATATCAATGGGCAAAGTGTCTTGGTTCCCGCGTTTTTGGCTGCCTATTCCGGGCAAACCGCCCAGGATGTCTCACTCAACCCTTTTCCCAGCATACCCTTACCAAATTGGAGGGTAGAATACCGAGGCTTGTCTAAGTTGCCCACCTTAAGCGATTATTTCTCCTCCATAAACCTGACTCACAATTACACCTCTTCCTATGAGGTTAGTAATTTTTCGAATTCCTTGCTCTATCAGCAGGGTTTGGAACTTTACAATACATTACAAAATTTGCCACAACCCTCTCTAACAGATGAGTTCGGGGCCTATATCCCGATTTTTGTGCTTAATCAAGTGGTCATATCCGAAAGGTTTGCCCCATTAGTAGGCGTGGATTTGCTCACCAAAGACAGGATGAACATCAGTTTTGAGTACAATACGGAGCGAAACATGGGCCTTAACTTTTCCAATGCCCAAGTGACAGAACAAAAGAGCCAAGATTTCCGGTTTGACTTGGGATATACTAAAGCAGGTGTAAAAGTCCCCTTCAAAATTCAGGGTAGACAGGAGGTGCTGAGTAATGACCTTACCGTCCGGGTCTCTACCAGGATCGTGGACACCCGGACCATCCAAAGAAAAATTGAGGAAGTAAATACCCTCACCAATGGAAACCTGAACATACAATTAAGGCCAAGTATTGGTTATGTGGTAAACCAAAAGCTGAACGTACAGTTCTATTTTGACAGGACTATCAATGACCCGAAGGTATCCACCGCTTTCCGAAGGAGTTCAACGGCCTTTGGGGGTCAACTCACATTTAATTTAAGCCAATAATTTTAAGATATGCTCAAAGCTGTTAATTTTGGGCTGCTAACAACACTATTTATGAACTTTCCAAAAGAATTAAAGTACACTAAAGACCACGAATGGGTCAAAATTGAAGGGGATATTGCCACTATTGGCATCACTGAGTTTGCCCAAAAAGAGCTGGGAGATATTGTATATGTAGAGGTGGAGACCCTCGGTGAAGAGCTGGAATCGGGTGAGGTTTTTGGAACTGTAGAAGCGGTAAAGACCGTTTCGGATCTCTTTATGCCCCTTTCCGGAGAAGTCTCCGAATTAAATGAGGAGTTGGAACAAGCTCCCGAGTTGGTCAATGAGGATCCCTATGGGGAAGGATGGATGATAAAAATCAAAATCAACGGGGAACTGCCTGGGGATTTGATGGACAGTGAGGCCTACGGCGAATTGGTGGGAGTTTCCTAGGACATGCAGTACCGAATTATCCCGGCATTGTTTTGGACAGCAGGGGTGTTATATGCCATTTTGAGTCCGGGAAGTGGCATACCTAGTTTGCCAAAATTCCCCGGCTATGATAAGGTTATACATTTTAGCATGTTTTTTGGGCTTGTATTTCTCTGGAACAGGGTTTGGAATGCCCAGCCCATAAAAAGTGCTTTTTGGAAAATTATTTTAATTAATTATTTAGTTTTTGGAATAATTTTGGCTATATTTACAGAGTACATGCAAATGTACGTCCCTGACCGCTCCTTTGACCGGTGGGACATATTTGCCAATGCATTGGGCGGAACTATTGGTACAGTTATTTACGTTTTCTTATATAGGAATAAAAGTGTGCTTGTATAAGTAAAAAATAATTGTTAGACTTGAATTCTGTTTAGTAAATTTAATTTAACAACCATACAGATAAAATTTAAATCATGGAAGCCAAAAAGACACCAAAAGCAGATTTGTCCAAGAAGACGGGAATGTTCCTGAATCTTGGCCTATTGCTCAGCGTCGGATTGGTCCTTTTTGCCTTTGAATATAAGTCCTACAATGATGGCTTATTAAAGGATCTGGGTTCAATTGACGATGATTTTGAGGAATTATTAGATATTCCGATTACGGAGCAACCACCTCCACCACCCCCACCAATCGAACAACCAGAAATTAAGGAGATTCCCGATGAAGTGGAAATCGAAGAAAAAATCGAGGTGAATTTCGATGTGGATGTTAAGGAAGAAACTGTAATCAAAGAAGTAGAAATCTCTGATGCCCCTGTAGAGGAAAAAGCGGATGAAATCTTTGACGTGGTGGAAAATATGCCTACCCCTCCAGGAGGAATGGAAGGATGGAACAAATACCTACAGAAAAACTTGAAATATCCCACTCAAGCACGAAGAATGGGTATAGAAGGTACTGTTTACGTGGTGTTTGTTGTGAACACTGACGGATCTATCCAAGATGTGGACGTACTAAGAGGTATCGGAGGAGGATGTGATGAAGAAGCCATGAGAGTGGTAAGAGAAGCACCTCCATGGGAGCCTGGAAGGCAAAGAGGTAAGCCTGTAAGGGTAAAAATGAGATTACCTATTCGATTTAAGTTAAGCTAATTGCAAACTTGAAAATATTTTGAAGCCATGGAAACTTTTCCATGGCTTTTCTTTTTTCCCTTTTTCTCTCACTAACTCCCCAACTAAGTGTTTCTATAAACCGTAGTAAACACTAATTTCATTCAAGCCTTGCATATTTCTACAAATAATCGAATATTTGTAAGACGAAACAATAATGAAACAGCTATCTCAAATAGGATCCATAGAAAATTTTGAGACTTCAAGTAGAAGTCTTACACTTCTATTATTCCCGCTGAAAACTTTTAGGTCTGTTTTCAGGGCTTAGCCCTGCAATGTTTCAAGGTGTCTTACGGAGATGCCCATATCGCCCCATTAAATTTCTTATTACCAAGTCTTGTCGGGTTACTCCTTAGCATGAACCTTGTGGGTGCAGAAAAGGACATGCCCAAATTGATCCATTTAAATGACTAACCAAAAATTCATCATAAAAGCCGCTGGGGAACAGCACCATGATTACGCAGAAACTATTACTGCTGAAATGGAACGGTCTGCACAGGCAAGGGGCACGGGCATTGCAAAACGTTCCCCTGAATATATCAAAACCAAAATGACAGAAGGCAAGGCTGTCATTGCCCTTACTCCAGATGGTACCTGGGCGGGATTTTGCTATATAGAAGCCTGGGGGCATGGAAAATTTGTGGCCAACTCTGGCTTAATCGTCTCACCGGAATTTAGAAAGTGTGGGTTAGCGCGGGAAATAAAGCGGGAAGTGTTCAAATTGAGCAGGAAAAAATATCCGGAGTCCAAAATTTTTGGCCTTACCACGGGTGCAGCAGTGATGAAAATCAATTCGGAACTGGGGTATTATCCCGTATCCTACAATGACCTCACCACGGATGAGGATTTTTGGAGAGGTTGCCAAAGTTGCGTGAACTACCAAATCCTGATGAGCAAAAACAGGCAGAACTGCCTCTGCACTGCCATGCTGTATGAGCCTAAGACCAAAAAGAAAAGTAAGCAAAAGAAACTGGTCGAAGATTTCAGGAAAAATATTCAAATCTTCATCCGCCTGGTTAAAATAAAAAAAGCGATGTTCTTAAATTTGGGGAAGCCGAAATCGTCTGAGGAAGAAAAAAAGGAAAAAGTAAATTCATAACCATTTGTTTTCATTGCCCTAACCAGGGCATAACCGTCCTTAACATCAAAAAATCGAGCAAGAGGTAAACCTCATACGGAGGTTTGAAAATAATCATGCGAGATTCCCCCGAAACGAGTCCGGGGCAGGCTCCCGAAACGAGTCCCCCGATCCCGATAGCTATCGGGACGGGGCAGGCTATCTGACCAAAAATAGACAATTATAAACACATGAAATCGAGCCTGTCCTGACGGCAGTCAGGGCATGAGGAGAACCTCACACGGAGGGATGATTATAAAACATGCGAAGATTCCCCCGAAACGAGTTCGGGGCAGGCTATATGACCACTGAAAAGAAATTATAAACATATGAAATCGAGCCTGTCCTGACGGCAGTCAGGGCATGACGAGCACATCACACACTGGGATGCCCCGTATAGCTATCGGGGCGTTGCGAGATTCCCCCGAAACAAGTTCCCCGAATCAAGTTCGGGGCAGGCAGGGGCAGGCTATATGACCGCTGAAAAGAAATTATAAACATATGAAATCGAGCATGACGCAAGCGACACACAGTGGGATGATTATCATGGCGAGATTCCATGTGGCCGTTGAAAAGAAAATATAAACACATGAAAAAAGTAGTTTTAGCATACAGTGGTGGCCTTGATACCACTTTTTGTGCCATCCATCTTTCAAAAGACAAAGGGTTTGAGGTACATGCCGTCTTGGTAAACACAGGGGGTTTTTCGAAAGAAGAACTTGCCCAAACCGAAGACAGAGCACGGCAACTGGGAGTGGCATCCTTCCAAGTTCTGGATGTTACCGACACCTATTATAGGGAGGTGATAAAATACCTCATCTTTGGGAACGTATTGAAAAACCAAACGTACCCATTGTCTGTAAGTGCAGAAAGGATCCTACAGGCCAAATCCCTGGCAGAGTACGCCAAAAAAATAGGGGCCAAAGCCGTGGCACATGGGAGTACCGGAGCGGGAAATGACCAGGTTAGGTTTGACATGATCTTTCAGACCATATTGCCAGAGGCTGAAATCATCACCCCTATACGGGATCTTAAGCTTAGCCGTGAGCAGGAAATTGACTATCTCAAAAAACATGGGGTAACCATGAATTTTGAAAAGGCAGCATACTCCATCAACAAGGGGATATGGGGAACATCTGTAGGGGGAAAGGAAACCCTGACTTCAGAAAATTCCTTGCCGGAAGACGCTTACCCCACACAAGTCACTGCCAAAGACAGTAAAACCATTTCCCTGGGCTTCCAGCAAGGAGAATTAAAAAAGGTTGACAGCGAGACCTTTGAAAACCCTGTATCCGCTATTCTCAAGGTACAGGAAATCGCCGCACCCTATGGCATAGGAAGGGATATACACGTAGGGGACACCATCATCGGCATTAAGGGCAGAGTGGGCTTTGAGGCTGCTGCACCCTTAATCATAATTAAGTCCCACCAATTGCTGGAAAAGCACACCCTTACCAAATGGCAGGCTTTCTGGAAAAACCAAATGGCAGAGTTTTACGGTAATCACCTCCACGAGGGACATTACTTGGATCCTGTGATGAGGAACATGGAAGCCTTTTTAAGCTCCACCCAGACATACGTGAACGGAGAGGTAAAAGTAGCTTTGCACCCCTACAGGTTCCAACTTATCGGCATCTCTTCCCCTAACGACCTTATGTCGGCAAAATTTGGCAGCTATGGCGAAATGAACAAGGGATACACCGCTGAGGACGTAAAGGGATTTACAAAAATATTGGGAAACCAAACCGCAATTTTCCATAAAGTGAACCAACCCCAAAATCATGAGTAAACTAAAAACTGCAGTGATTGGCGCAGCCGGATACACAGGTGGGGAGCTACTTCGCCTGCTTATGCACCATCCGGAGGTAGAAATCACTTGCATACACAGCAACAGTCAAAAAGGCAAAAAACTAGAGGAAGTACATCCCGATCTTATCGGAGAAAAAGACTTGGTATTCACCGATCAAATTTTATGCAAAAACTTAAATGCTGTGTTTTTGTGCCTGCCTCACGGGGAGACCAAATCTTTTGTGAACCAGCATTCCTTCCATGAGGATACAGTAATAATCGATCTTTCTACAGATTACAGGGATGAATCAGAGGGATTTATTTATGGTTTACCGGAGGTAAAAAAAACAGAAATACGAAGTGCTAAGAGAATCGCCAACCCAGGCTGCTTCGCAACTGCCATACAGTTAGCCTTACTTCCATCCATTGCAAAAGGCTGGGTAAACCATACCATTCATGTCACTGGCATTACAGGAAGTACGGGTGCCGGGAAAAAACTGGCAGAAACTTCCCATTTTAGTTACAGAAATAACAATATCTCCGTCTATAAGCTTTTCAACCACCAACACCTTAAAGAAATCAAACAAACTTTTGGTCAGGTGGATGAGAAGTTTCAAAATGAAATACTTTTTGTCCCTTATAGAGGGAATTTTCCCCGTGGTATATGGATTACTGCCTACTTCCCTTATTTGGGTGAACTGTCAAAAGCCATTGAAGCTTATAAAACGTTCTATGAGGAGCATCCTTTTACCATTGTATCGGAAGGGGACATAGACCTCAAACAAATAGTCAACACCAATAAATGCCTGATTCACTTAAAAAAGGAAGCTGACCAATTAGTCATTTATAGTGCAATAGACAACCTATTGAAAGGAGCCTCTGGACAAGCCGTTCAAAATTTCAACCTGGCCTTTGGGCTAGATGAAACCATTGGCTTGAAACTTAAAAGTATTGGATTTTAACACAGGAAAAGCATGAAGCCATTCGATGTATACCCTTTAATGGACATTACCCCTGTCAAAGGTTCCGGAGCGAAGCTTTGGGACAAGGAGGGCACCGAATATTTGGACCTTTATGGGGGGCATGCGGTAATTTCCATAGGGCACTCTCATCCTAAATTTGTTAATCGCATTCAAGAGCAATTATCGGACTTGGCGTTTTACTCCAACTCGGTGCAAATTCCCATTCAGAAAGCTCTTGCTAAAAAGCTTGGTGTGCTATCCGGGTATCCTTCTTATGACCTGTTTTTGTGCAATTCGGGTGCTGAGGCCAATGAAAACGCACTAAAATTAGCTTCTTTTGCCACTGGAAGAGCAGGAGTAATCGCTTTCAAGGGTGCGTTTCACGGCAGAAGCTCTGGTGCAGTGGCCATCACAGACAACCCAAACATCATCGCTCCCTTTAATGCTGGGCATGAAGTATACCTGTTGCCTATCAATCAGCTTGATACTGTAGAGTCAACCCTCAAGGAAAAGGAGATCGCAGCCATAATAATAGAAGGAATTCAAGGGGTAAATGGTATCAGGGTTCCCGATGCCGAATTTCTCCGGGAATTAAGTGCCCTAGCCAAAAAATATGGAACAAAACTCATCCTCGACGAGGTGCAGTCCGGGTACGGCAGAACTGGAAAGTTCTTTGCTCATCAATGGGTGGAAGGCATAAAGCCGGACTTGATCACTGTAGCCAAAGGAATGGGCAATGGGTTTCCCATTGGTGGGGTACTGGTTCATCCGGATATCCAGGCTAAGCATGGCCTGCTGGGCACAACCTTTGGGGGGAATCATTTGGCCTGTGCAGCAGGACTGGCAGTATTGGAGGTGATAGAACAGGAAAACCTGATGGACAATGCCCTACAGCAGGGGGAATGGCTCATTCCTACCTTAAAAAAAACCGAAGGGATTCAGGAAGTACGGGGAAAGGGACTTATGATCGGTATAGATTTTTACTCAGAAGCAGCTCCTATTAGAAAGACATTGATCCAACAGCATCATATCTTTACAGGTAGTTCTGCTGGCAAAAACACGATACGTTTGTTGCCACCCTTAACAATTGAAAGAAAAGCCTTACATTTATTCTTAAACTGCCTTGAAAGCACTATTGCTGCCAAGGAGGGAGCAACCACCAACTTAAATAATTAAATGAAGCAATTCATAAAATTTGAAGAAAGGAACTTAGCTGAGGAATTGATAGAAAGTGCTATTCGGTTTAAATCCAGTCCACTGATCCAACAAGAAAAAGGAAAGGGCAAGCGAATTGGCTTAATTTTTCTAAATCCCAGCTTAAGGACAAGAGTAAGCACCCAAATAGCGGCCTCCAACCTTGGCATAGAGCCTGTAGTGCTCAATATGGACAAGGAAACTTGGGCACTAGAAATGAGGGATGGGGAAATCATGAACAAAAACACGGTGGAGCACATCAAGGATGCTGCTGCTGTTTTGGGGAGTTATTTTGACCTTTTGGCCATTCGGGCTTTTCCCACACTATCCAATAAAATGGAGGATATGGATGACTTTACCCTCCATCAATTCATCAAATACGCCCAGGTGCCCGTAGTGAGTTTGGAAAGTGCAGTAAGACACCCCTTACAAAGCCTAGCCGACATGGTGACAATAAAGGAAAACCTACAGGGAAAGAAAAAGCCCAAAGTGGTGCTCACATGGGCTCCTCATATCAAGGCAATTCCACATGCGGTTGCCAATTCCTTTTCAGAATGGGCGTTAGGTTGTGGTCATGAGCTCACCATCACCCATCCCCATGGCTACGAGCTGGACGAAAATTTTACAAAAGGAGCCGCAATAGAATACGATCAGGAAAAGGCTTTAGAAGAGGCGGATTTTGTTTATGTGAAAAACTGGAGCGCCTTTCAGAGCTATGGCAAAATCATACAGGTGGATGAGCCCTGGCTTCTTACTGCCGAAAAACTCAAAAACAACCCCTCGGCAAAGGTAATGCATTGTCTTCCAGTGAGGCGTAATTTGGAGCTTAGCGATGAGATACTGGACAGCGAAAGGAGCCTTGTACAGCAGCAAGCAAAAAACAGGATCTTTGCAGCCCAAGCTGTTTTGGATAAAATCTTATCCTAACCCCTAAATCTCATCTATATGGAGATCAATGTGATTAAAATTGGTGGAAACGTTATCGATCATCCTGAGAAATCCATGGCATTTTTGAAAGCTTTCTCTGGATTTCCAGGAAATAAAATATTGATTCATGGAGGTGGGGTTTTGGCTTCTAGGATAGGCCAGAGTATGGGTATTGTCCCGAAAATGGTAGATGGCCGGCGTATTACCGACAAGGAGACCCTGGACTTAGTCACCATGGTATACGCAGGGCTTATCAACAAAAACCTTGTGGCCCAACTCCAGGCTTTTGGGCAGGCTGCAATCGGGCTAACCGGTGCGGACGGAAACCTTATCCTCTCACAGAAGCGCCCCGTTCGTGAGATTGACTATGGTTTTGTAGGAGATGTGATTTCAGTGAATACCGATTTATTGGTGGGCTTACTGACCCAGAAGGTTTCGCCGGCAATTTGTGCCATAACCCATGACGGAAATGGGCAATTGCTAAATACCAATGCGGATACTATAGCCTCCTCTGTTGCCACAAGTCTTGCTCAAAAAGCCCACCAGGTGAATTTGTATTTTTGCTTTGACAGATCCGGTGTATTAATGGATGAAAAAAAAGAAGACAGCCTGGTACCTCTCATAAATGAAGACATCTACGAAGAACTCAAAAAAGAAAAAGTGATTCATTCAGGAATGATACCAAAGCTTGACAATGCCTTCACCGCCCTAAAAGCAGGCGTGTCCAATGTTTGGCTGGGGCTTCCCGAAAATCTCATCCTAGCCGCTAAGGGAATCAATGCCGGGACTACCATCCGGAGTCAACGCTATGACCTTTATTAATTTTAACCCTCCTTTTTATTTTGGAACAGCTTTACACCGACGCCCTTGAACTGCTCAAATCGTTGATCGCCACCCCCTCCTTGAGCAGAGAGGAGGAGGGTACAGCATTGTTGATCCAAGGCTATTTTCAAAACAAAGAAATTAAGTCCTACAGAACAAAAAACAACATCTGGGCGGTAAATAAAAACTTTGATCCGAAAAAGCCTTCCCTACTACTTAACTCCCACCATGATACTGTAAAACCAAATAAAGGATACAACAATGACCCCTTTTCCCCAATCCAGAAAGATGGAAAATTATTTGGACTGGGTAGTAACGATGCAGGTGGCTGCCTCGTAAGTCTTATTGCCGCTTTTGTTCATTTTTATACCTTAGAATTACCTTATAACCTTATTTTGGCCGCTACCGCAGAGGAGGAAATTAGTGGTAAGGGAGGTATTGCACACTTGTTAGAAAAGCTACCGCCCTTGGAACTGGCCATAGTGGGTGAACCAACTTTGCTTAAAATGGCTGTGGCAGAGAAGGGGCTTATGGTCATAGACGCAACAACAAAGGGAAAAGCAGGGCATGCTGCTAGGGAAGAAGGGATTAATGCCCTATACCTGGCCTTGGATGACCTTTTACTAATTAGGGATTTTAAATTTGAAAAGGTCTCCGAATATTTGGGGGAAAATAAAGTAAGTGCCACCGTAATCCAAGCCGGCAGTCAGCATAATGTGGTACCCGATACCTGCACCTTTACCCTAGACGTAAGAGTCACGGATGCCTATACCCTGGAGGAAACATTGGAGGAGCTTAAAAGTAAGTTAAAAGCCGAATTGGTGCCAAGATCCATGCGATTACAATCATCGAGGATAGACCGGCAACACAAGATTATTCATGTTGCGGAGGCATTGGGAATTGACCTTTTTGGCAGCCCTACCCTATCCGACCAGGCTCTTATCCCCTATCCTTCTGTAAAAATCGGCCCTGGGGATTCTGCACGATCCCACACGGCCGATGAATTTATTTATCAGGATGAAATCAGGCAAGGTATTGCTTCCTATATTCAACTTTTGGAGAAATACTTTTCCCTATGAAGTAGGGTTTAGGCACTTTACTTTTTAATTTTGAGACCTGTAAAATCCCCAACTCCCTAAAATCCACTCAAAAAATGAAGCTTTGGCAAAAAAACACAAGTAGCAAAAAGGAAGTTGAAAAATTCACTATAGGGAGAGACCCAGAGTTTGACCTCCTTTTGGCCCCTTATGACGTGATGGGCTCCATGGCGCATGCCGCCATGTTGCAGAAAATAGGTTTACTGACAAAGGAAGAACTTAGCACCTTAAAAAAGGGACTAAAGGAAATTTTTGACGAAATAGAGAACGGGACATTTTCCATTGACCAGGGTGTGGAAGACGTACATAGCCAGGTAGAGTTTTTGTTAACCCAGAGGTTCGGGGATGTGGGCAAAAAATTACACAGCGGAAGATCCAGAAACGACCAGGTATTGGTGGATCTAAAGCTTTACTACAGGAATGCCATAAAGGAGGTAGTGGCTCTTAAGGAAACGCTTTTTAACCAATTGCTGGATTTGGCCGAAACTCATAAAAACGACCTTATGCCGGGTTATACCCATACCCAATTGGCCATGCCTTCTTCTTTTGGCCTATGGTTTGGCGGGCTTGCGGAATCTTTGGCTGAAGACCTGCTGCTATGGAAATCCGCCTATCAACTAGTGAACCTTAACCCCCTCGGCTCAGCAGCAGGATATGGCTCATCCTTTCCCCTTGATAGAACCCTAACCACCCAATTGTTAGGGTTTGCTGATTTGCACTATAACGTGATCAATGCCCAAAACAGCAGGGGGAAAACGGAGAAATACCTCTCCTTCGCTTTGGCCGGGTCTGCCGGAACCTTAAACCGTCTTTCTGTGGACATCATCCAGTTCATGAACCAACATTTTGGATTCCTGACTTTCCCTGACGAATTGACCACAGGCTCCAGCATCATGCCCCACAAAAAGAACCCTGACGTTTTTGAACTGATGAGGGCCAAGACTAACCAGCTTCAAAGTACCCCAAATGAAGTTATGCTACAGCTAACTAACATGAGTACAGGTTACCATAGGGACTTGCAGTTATTGAAGGAAGCCATTTTCCCCGCTTTTAAAAATCTGATGGACTGCTTGGAAATGGCAACTTTTATGCTGGAACACATAAAAATCAAGAAAAACCTGTTACAGGATAATTTTTATGCCTACCTGTTTAGTGTGGAAGAAGTCAACCGCCTGGTGCTTGAAGGTGTGCCTTTTCGTGATGCCTATAAGAAAGTGGGGATGGATATAGAAGCAGGTTCATTTGCCCCTAAACTTGAAGTCTCCCATACCCATGAGGGCAGCATAGGAAACCTTTGCCTACCTGAGATCAACGAAAAGATGAAAAAGGTATTGATGGAGTTTGAATTTGAGCATATGGAAGCAAAGCTCACCCAGCTTATAAGCGGAAATTGATTAGCCCTTTCCTTTTTCCCCCTTACCATCCGGATTACCCTGTTCGAAAAATAATGGGATAAACTCATTCAAATATTCCCTATTTTGCAGTACGTTATATAAATATCCTACATGCATACTACCTTTCGAACTTCGGGATTGTTTTTGCTTTCCCTAGCGTTTTTCTTTTTTCCCTTATCGGTCAAAGCCCAAAAGGCCAAGGTTTCGGTCTCCAACCAATCCTTCCTCACCTATCCCTTTTCGGATCCTAGTCCTATTGCGGCTTTTGCCTTTAAGCCAGATATCTATCCCTATCACAAGTTCGAGGGATTTGCTACTGAAGGTGTTGAAAGGGATTGGAAGGTGATCACCCTGGAAAACGAATTTTTGAAAGTCACCATTACCCCCGAAATAGGTGGCAGGGTTTGGGGTGCCATAGAAAAATCAAGTGGAGAAGATTTTATCTACCAAAATGAGGTGGTGAAGTTTAGGAACATTGCCATGCGGGGTCCCTGGACTTCCGGAGGCATAGAATTTAATTTCGGTATCATTGGGCATGCACCCAGTACAGCCACTCCAGTGGATTACCATATAGAAGAACATGAAGACGGCAGCGTTTCCTGTGTTGTCGGCGCCATTGACTTGCCCAATAGGTCGCAGTGGAGGGTAAAAATCATTTTAGAAAAAGACAAGGCCTATTTCACCACTGACGGACTATGGTACAACCCCAGCCCCTATCGCCAACCCTACTATAATTGGATGACTGCCGCCGCCCATGTGGATGATGACCTGGAATTCTTTTATCCAGGGCATTTGGCACTTCAGCACAGTGGTGACATGATGGATTGGCCCGTTCAAGACGGAAGAAAGGTCTCCATGTTTGCCAACAACCGGTTTGGCAGCAGTAAATCCCACCACATGGCAGGATCCTATCAAAATCACTTTGGGGGATATTTTCACGACAAAGGGGTGGGATTTGGACACTTCTCCAATTTTGACGACATGCCTGGGAAAAAACTCTGGCTTTGGGCACTGTCAAGGTCAGGGGGAATATGGGAAGACCTACTTACGGACAAGAGCGGTCAATACATGGAATTTCAGGCAGGCAGAATGCTTAATCAGTTCCAACCCAGCAGCAGGCAAAAGACACCGCTTACAAAAGCTTCCTTTTCGGCCTATGGGGTGGATCAGTGGACAGATTATTGGTTCCCGGTAAAAGGTATTGGGGGCATTAGTGCGGCCATGGAGCAGGGTGCTTTTTTTATTCAACAGGAACAAGGCAAACTTTCTATCAACTTTAACCCTTTTCAACCCATAGAGGGGGATTTTCAAGTGTACTTGGATGACCAACTAATGGAGACTTTGCCAGTTTCCCTAAGCCCTATGGATCAATATACCCATGAATTGGAAATGGATAAAGCCCCTAATAAGTTACGCATTCATTTAAACGGGGAGAAGTTATTTGAATGGGCGGAAGAAGACCCTTACAAACTTAGCAGAAGCTATGACACAACACATGCTGAAGAACCTTCTGATGCCCAAGCACTTTATTACGAGGCCAGACAGGCTTACTACAGTAGGGATCATGAAAGTGCTGCCCAAAAATACCAGGATTTATTGGCAAAAAGCCCTGCACACCAACAGGCGTTGATAGATTACGCCGAATTGCTTACCAGACAGGCCCAACTCAAAGAGGCCTTTACCTATATCCAAAAAGCATTGGCCAATGATTTTTATGACCCCCAGGCCAACTTCGTAGCAGGAACCTTATATTCGGCAAAATCCCAACATCTAGATGCTTTGGAGGCATATGGTTGGGCCGCAAGATCCATGGAGTTCAGATCCTCAGCCTATACTAGAATGGCAGAAATCCATCTCCAACAAAACAACCATAAAAAAGCTCTGGAATTTGCGAAAAAAGCAATGGAATTCAATATCCATAACTTGATGGCATTGCAGGTAGAGGCAGCAGCCTGGAGATTGATGGAAGATCATGAAAAAGCAATGGAAACCTTGGAGAAAATTCTTTCCATAGACCCTTTACATTTTTGGGCAAGATTTGAACAGGTACTCCTGGGGCAAAGAGATTTAGCCTCTTTTTCAGAAGCTATCACCAATGAGTTCCCCTTTCAGACTTATTTGGAAATTGCCTCCACCTATCAACTTTATGGCATGAAAGAGGCTGGGAAAAGCATACTTAAAGAGGCACCTGACCATCCTCTTGTCCATCTTTGGTTGGCAAATTCGGATGAAGCACAAAAGGACGATCATCTCAATAATTTTTTGGCGGCACCCCTTGAAGGCGTATTTCCTTTCAGAATAGAAACATTGGATTTATTGGAAAAATATGCCTTGGATCATCCTCACTGGAAGATGGACTATTACCTTGCCCTGAATTTATTGGCAATGGGGCAAAAAGACAGAGCCATTTCCTTGCTACATCAGATCAATGAGGAAACAGGGGATTATGTCTTCTACTTAAATAGAAGTCTTTTAATCAAGGATATTCCTGCCTACGACCCGCAAAAGGATTTGGAAAATGCACGGTCATTAGCACCAGAACAATGGAGAACCTGGTATTATCTTGCCAAGCATTACGAAGAAAAGGAAGCGTTTGAAAAACATTATGCTTTATTGAAGGAAGCCAAAGAGAAATTTGCCGGCAATTACATGATTGAGATGGACTGGGTCAAGTCCCTTGCAATCCAAGAGCACTTTGAGGAGGCAATGGAAGTACTGGATAGAATCCAGGTTCTCCCCTACGAGGGTGCCGGAGAAGGCAGAATGCTATACGAAAGCCTACTACTCAAGGCAACATTACAAGATATCTCCTCAAAAAGATGGAACCCTGCCATGCGGAAAATTGCAAAGTCGAGGGAGTGGCCTGAAAACCTAGGAGTGGGAAAACCATTTGATCCCGATGAAAGGATGCAGGATTTTATGGAAGCACTGGTTTTCCGTGCCAGGGGTAACCAGAAAGCCTCCCGAAAAGCTTTGGAGAAACTCCTTCAACCTGTTCCCAATCAAATAAACAGGCCTCAAACAGTTTTAAACATCATTGCGCTAAGGTATTTGGACATGAAACCAGAGGCAGAAAAACTGAAACAAAATGTGGAGTCTTCCAGGCTCATTGAACATTTAGAATACCTTGCAGAGGGCGAGGGAATTGACAACCTCCCCTCCTACCATCCCTATCCCCTTTTAAAAACGATCATTGAGGAATGGAAGAAACTCGATTAATGGTTTTTCTTGAGAAACTATCCCCCTTCTTGCTTATATTTGGTAATAATTCTTATTTCAAAAATCCATAAACCCTAAATCATGAACACAAAGAATATTTTTGGTTTTTTCTCGATGTTGCTGCTGCTTAGCGCCAATGTCTCCATGGCCCAGCTTCAGGCTCCAAACCCAAGCCCATCTGCTTCCGTTTCCCAAAATGTGGGTTTTACCAAAATCAGTATTGAGTATTCTTCCCCCGGTGTAAAGGGAAGAAAGGTATTCGGAGAATTGGAAAAGTTTGACATGCCATGGAGAGCAGGAGCCAACGCACCCACTACTATTGAGTTTAGCACTCCAGTTAGTATCAATGGCACTAATATCCGCCCTGGAAAATACTCCATATTCATTACTCCAAAAGCCTCCGGACCGTGGACAATTCACCTTAATTCTAAGGGGAGTCCTGTTTTTGCATATATTAAAGATGGGAAAGCAGATCAAGAAGCTTTGAAAAACGATGCTGCAGTAGTGATAGAAGCATCTCCCAGTACTTCCAGCGAATCCCTGGAAAGACTGTCCTATATGATTTCCGCAGAAGACAACAAAACCGCAAAAATAACCATGTGGTGGGATAAAACTCGGTTATCCTTTGATGTAGACACACAAGTGGATCAAAAGTTGGATGGATTCCGGGGAATCTTTAATTAACACCAAAAAAGCACCCTCCCATTTTATACTAAGTAAGATACGGAAACTGCACTCCAACGCTTGCTCAATGACTTCAATGAAGCATTTGCTAGACAAGATGTTGCACTTTTGATGAACCTGGTTACAGATGACATCATATGGGAAGTGGTGGGAGACGATATTGTACAAGAGAAAAAAAGAATTTGAGCATGCTCTTCGCGAAATGGATGGAGAGCATGCCTAATTACTACATATATACCATATCATCCCCCATGGGAAAACCGCGGCGGTCAATGGGAAAATGAAGGACGCAAAAGCAGGAGAAACCTACTCCTTTTGCGATGTTTATGAATTTAACAGGTTTAAAAACCCCAAGATAAAAAAGATGGTATCCTAAGCCATCCGTAACTGATTTCAAATTTTTTAGCGAAATATCCGATTCCTTTTTTATACCTATCCTTTGAAAAGGTAAAACTCTTTTGCATTAAACAAGTTTGGGAAAGGGACTAGACTTTCGCCTTCCAACTTGCCAAAGGAGCGAAAAATGCACAAGCGATAGGAATTCATAGGGAAAAATTTTATAGATTTACGCTTCTTTAAACCTTTATAGAGATGAAAAAATTTTTACTGTTAGGTTTTGTAGGGTTTACAATTCAGAATTTTTCAGTGGCACAACAACCCTTTATAGGCTTACAAAATGGTCCAAGAAAAGGAATGATCAGTGCACAAATGAATCCGGCAGAACTCACTAACCTGACTAAAGAGGTAGAGGTCAATTTGTTTTCAGCTCACACCGGATTAAGCAATAATGCACTTTCCTTTCAAGATGTTCTTAACGCGGACGATATATTAAATTTGGCTTTAGAGCGGGCCAATAAGCCCTTTAACCTCAGAACCGATATTGCATTTTTAGGCCCTTCTGCTGGGTTTAAGACGGGAAAGTGGGCGTTTGGAGTAGGTACTCAGGCCTATTTGAAGGCAGATGTAGTGGATTTAGATGTGACATTGGGAAGGGCATTATTAGGGGACTTTGATGCTGCTTCAAGCACCATTTCCACGGCCGAAAATAGGATTGCCCTAAATTATCCTAATAACCAGAGATTCACAGTAGCTGGTTGGAGTGAATTGGATTTAATGGCAGCTAGGGAGATCATAAGGGTAGGGCACCAAAAGTTAGGAGCCGGTATCAATGTTCGCTTTATATTTCCATCGGTATATGCCAACATGGGTTTGAGTGGTCTCTGGGGTACCCTGGTTGAGGACGATTTCAGCATTAGGCTGACCGATACCTTTGGTGAGTTGAATGTGGCCTATTCCCACCCATTTGATACTGATGAATTCGGGTTTGAAGAATCCATGTTTAGGCTAGGAGGACTAGGGGGAGTGGCATTGGACTTTGGTGCCAACTATACCCTAGAACGAGATAATGGCAAAACTTTATTAAATGCCGGGCTGTCCTTTAAGAACATTGGGGGAATGTCATTTAGAGGCAATCAATCCAACACTACCTATTCTGTAAACATACCAGAAGGAGAATATTTCAGGGTGGATGATTTGAACGGGAGTTTTGAGGAAATTGAGGAAGAGTTACTTAACACCGGATACTTTGAAAAAATCCGGGATCCGAACCGCACTAGGGTGAATTT
Source organism: Pleomorphovibrio marinus (assembly GCF_003347495.1). Lineage (GTDB taxonomy): Bacteria > Bacteroidota > Bacteroidia > Cytophagales > Cyclobacteriaceae > Pleomorphovibrio > Pleomorphovibrio marinus. The sequence continues at coordinate 497,528 of NZ_QCXY01000002.1, read as the reverse complement.
CCCTACCATGATCAATGCCTATGCGGAATTTAGTCCCACGAACTTGTTTCATGTTTCCCTTTTTCTTCAGCAGAGACTATCCGATGAAACATCCAATATCCTTATCACCCATCAAAATATGGTGGTAGTTACACCTCGGATTGTACTAGGTAAATTTCAAATCTATTCACCCTGGTCCCATTTCCAGGTTGCTGGCATCAACGGAGGATTGGGGTTACAATTTGGAGGTTTTTTTGTCGGAAGTCACTCCATTGTAACGGGTTTAATTGCCGACACCAGACAGGCAGATATTCATCTGGGCTTGAGCTGGGGCTTTGGAAATAGTAATTAACCAAATGAAGATAAATTTAAACCTATCAAACCAACAATGAAAAACCTTATCTATTCCTGTCTAATCTTGGGGATTTTAGCATGTGAATCTCCACAAAGCGAAGAAAAATCCGAGGAGACTGTTGAAACCTCCCCTTTTGCTTTTGAACCCCTGGTGACGGATCAGTTCACTGCAGATCCCTCTGCTCATGTTTTCCAGGGAAAAATCTACATTTATCCTTCCCATGATGTGGAAACCGAAGTACCCACTGATGACTTGGGCTCGCATTTTGGAATGCGGGATTATCATGTTTACTCCATAGAGCAGCCCGGCAGCGAGGTGAAAGACCATGGTGTGGTGCTTAGTGTAGAAGACATTCCCTGGGCAGAAAGACAGTTGTGGGCCCCGGATGCAGCCGAAAGAGACGGCAAGTATTATTTGTATTTCCCTGCCAAAGACAAAGATGGGATATTTAGGATCGGGGTGGCAATTGCAGATTCCCCCGAAGGGCCTTTCAAGGCCGAACCAGAGCCCATCGCAGGATCCTACAGTATAGACCCATCCGTTTTCGGAGATGATGATGGGGAGTATTATTTATACCTAGGCGGAATATGGGGAGGGCAGTTGCAAAAATGGAAGGATGGAACCTATAAATCTGAAGGGGACTCTCCTACCGATGGAGAGCCTTCAGCAGATGAACCAGCCCTTATGCCCAGAGTAGCAAAACTCAACAGTGACATGAAGTCCCTGGCAGAAGAATTAAGGGATGTAGAAATTTTGGACAACGCCGGAGATCCCATACTTGCAGGTGATCATGACAGAAGATTCTTTGAGGCAGCTTGGATACATAAACATGAGGGCACCTATTACCTAAGCTACTCCACAGGAGATACCCACTTTATTGCCTATGCCACAGGAGACAATCCATATGGTCCTTTCACCTACCAAGGCATCATTTTGGAACCGGTGCAGGGATGGACAACCCATCACTCTATTGTGAAGTTTGAAGACCAATGGTATCTTTTCTTTCACGATACCGAGCTTTCTGGAGAGACCCATCTTAGGAACATCAAAATGGCTCCCTTGGAGCACAGAGAAGATGGAAGCATAGTCCCCATCAGCCCGATGAAATAGCCCTTTGATTTTGGGCTAAATAAGCAAGGAAGAGGATTGTTACGGATAGGGCTGTCCGCCTTTCTTCTTCCTTGCGCATTTTTTTGAACAATAGACTTTTTCTTCCCAGTTTTTTTCCCACTTTTTTCTCCAGGTAAAAGAAAACCCACATACCGGGCATATTTTCGAGGGCAAATGTTGTTTTTTGGTTCGTTTCATTTTGTACATTTTGATAACCTTTAAACCAAGGTCTTGTTAAAAAAACAAGAAGTGTAAAAGAGAAAACAGATAAATTTTCTTAATTTGCGCAAACGTTTGCACAAATCAATGGCTATGAAGAATATTTCGATAATCCTACAACTCACACTAGTGTTATTTGGCTGTAATTCAGGAACCAAGCAGCAGGATACAGCAACGGATCCATGGGAAACAGTACCTGCCATTATTGCGCAAATTCAAAAGCCCAGCTTTCCTGATTTGGAAATGAACATCCGGGATTTTGGGGCAGTGGATGATGGGGAAACACCTTCTGGATCGGCCATAAACAAAGCTATAGAATCCTGTCATGAAGCGGGTGGAGGTAAGGTAATTGTGCCCAAAGGCAATTTTGCCACTGGACCCATTTACCTGAAATCAAATGTGAATCTTCATTTGGAGAAAGGAGCAAGGTTGCTCTTCTCCACCAACCCCAAAGACTATTTGCCACTGGTTTTTACCCGTTGGGAAGGGGTAGAATTGATGAATTACTCGCCCTTGGTATATGCTTTCGAGGAAAGCAACATTGCTCTCACTGGTGAAGGGATACTGGATGGGCAGGCAGATAAGGAAAATTGGTGGCCATGGAAGGGCAAAACTCAATACGGGTACATGAAGGGTGACCCCCAACAAGAGGATGCGGATAAAAGGCATGCCTTATTTCAGATGGCAGAAGACAATGTCCCCGTTGAGGAAAGACTATTTGGAGAGGGCTTTTATTTACGTCCACAGTTTGTACAGCCTTACCGTTGCAAAAATGTGCTTATTGAGGGTGTAACCATAATCAACAGCCCTATGTGGATACTTAATCCTGTCTTGTGTGAAAATGTCACCATTGATGGTGTTACCGTGGAGAGCCAGGGTCCCAACTCAGATGGATGCGATCCCGAGTCTTCCAGGAATGTGTGGATAAAGAACTGCTACTTCAATACCGGTGATGATTGTATTGCCATTAAGTCCGGAAGAAACGCAGACGGCAGAAGAATTGGAATACCCAGTGAAAACATCGTGATACAGGACTGTAAAATGGCAGATGGCCACGGAGGAGTCGTTATTGGAAGTGAAATCAGCGGTGGAGCAAAAAATATCTTTGCCGAAAGATGCGAGATGAACAGCCCGAACTTGGATAGGGTGTTACGCATCAAAACAAGTTCGATGCGTGGGGGCACTGTAGAAAACATTTTTATGAAGGATGTGACCGTAGGGCAGGTAGCTGACCAAGTCATAAGAGTAAATATGCATTATGAGGATGAGGGACCGCATATTCCCACAGTAAAGAACATTTGGGTAGAAAACCTATCGGTAATAAACGGAGGGAAAACTGGTATTCTCCTAGAAGGGTACGAATCCTCCCCAGTCTCCGGCCTTCGTCTGAAGAACGTTTCCATAGAAAGCGTGGAAACCACCCACAGGTTCGATCATGTTTCAGACTTAACTTTTGATGGGGTAACGATTAACGGCAAACCTTTTGACCCCTAAAACAAATCTTTAAGGGCTCTATGGGCGGCATGGTACCCGCACATGCCGTGGACACCCCCACCTGGGGGGGTAGAGGAAGAGCAAATATAGATACTCTTGGCAGAGGTACGATAGGGCGATACCCTTAACGCAGGACGTGTAAAAATCTGGGTAATATCCTGCACTCCAGCGTTGATATCCCCTCCAATATAATTGGGATTATAAGCCTGTAAGTCCTTGGTGTTCATGGAGCTCTTGGCCAAAATCAGGCGCTTAAAGCCCGGTGCACTTTTTTCAATTTGGTTTTCAATAATTTCGGTCAAATCTCTTGTAGAACCTGCTGGTACATGGGTATAGGCCCAAAGGGCATGCATCCCTTCTGGTGCCCTACTTGTATCCACCACACCCTGCTGTGCTACCAACACATAAGGGTTTTCGGTATATTTGCCCCTCCATATCTTCGCTTCGGCGGTTTTGATTTCTTCTAAGGTCCCACCCAAATGCACAGTTCCTGCCTTTCTAGCCTCCTCGGCCAACCAAGGGACAGGGCCATCCAACGCAAAATCCACCTTAAAAACCCCCATTCCATACTTGTACCTATTTAGTTGCCAGCGGTATAAAGAGGAGAAAGACTCTCCAGCAATATCCATTAGTTGCTTTGGAGAGAGGTCAAAAAGAATGGCCTTGGCATTTGGTAAATCAGAAAGTTTCTGCACCATTTTGCCTGTTTGGATTTCTCCTCCCAAGGACTTGAAATAATTGGCCAGAGCATTGGCCAGATTTTGGGATCCACCCTTTATTACCGGCCAGCCCCCATAGTGCCCTGCGCACATCAATACCAGGGCGATTGCTGAGGTGGCCAGGTTAGTCAGAGGCTGAATTCCGTGGGCAGCCATACCTGCCCAAAGAGCCTTAGAGGAGTCTTCCCTTAGCTTCCTCGCAAAGAATGTCGAAGGTTGTATTGCCTTTATACCAAATTTTGCAAGGCCCATTGGATTACTTGGCCAACTCAGAGGCCCCATAAAATCCGAGGACAGCTCCTTCCAATTATTCACCAAAGGATGCATCAGATCATTGTAGTAAGCTTCGTCCCTTCCTAGATGTGCTGCGGTAGCCTCTATGGATTTATACAAAGCTACTGCACTGCCGTCAGCAAGAGGGTGTGCGGCCAACACTTCGGGATGCAAGAATTCCAAACCAAACTTCTCCAATGGAAGGGTAGGAAAAAATGGGCCAGAGGCCACAAGAGGATGAATGGCAGAACAGACATCATGATAAAACCCAGGCAAGGTTAATTCCATGGTCCTAGTACCTCCACCCAGAGTCTCCTTACCTTCCAAAAGAAGGGTTTTAACTCCCTGGGATTGTAGGACTACGGCAGCGGCTAGGCCATTTGGGCCAGAACCTACTACTATTGCGTCATAATTTCCTACCATTGACATGTCTTTATTTCACGCCGCGAGCGTTGCGGATTCGTTGCAGCCTCCTGAAAAAGATCAGGGCAGAGTTGCGAGAAACCAAATGGCATTTCCTTTCTGTATATGCCAATTTTTAGAACTCTGTATAACGCTTGCGTCATGCTAGATTCAATTGGGATAGAGTTTGCTGGATAAAGAGTATAGCATACACAAGTAAACCAAACTGTAATATGCCCAAGAAACCCTTACAATGTAAATCCACCATCCACAGTGAGCACTGATCCCGTTGCATAGGAAGATGCCTCTGAAGCCAAAAACAGAGCAGCAGCACCTATTTCATCTGCATCTCCAACTCTTTTAATGGCCAACCTTTGCATCATGCTTTGCATAATCTTGTCGTTGCTCCATAATGCCTCGGAAAATTTAGTTTTGATCACCCCAGGACAAATGGCATTTACCCTGATTTTATGATCGCCCCATTCTTTGGCAAAGACTTGGGTAAGGGAAATCAATGCGGCTTTGCTCACGCTGTAGATCCCCAAGTTTTGTTCTGGGGACTTCCCCCCTATGGAACTAATATTTATAACAGAAGAGTTTGAAGATTTTCGTAGGTGTGGAAAGCACAGGCACATAAGTTGAAAGGCAGATTTTACATTCACATCCATAATTTTATCATAAGCTTCCAATGTAGTGTCATGCACGGGTCCAAATACAGGGTTTGTGGCTGCATTGTTCACTAGGATGTCCAACTGGCCGTAAAGTTTAATGGTCTGATCCACTAAATTAGGGAGTTCTTCGATGTGTCCAACGTTACACGCGATACCTATAACCTCATATCCTTTTCCTCTAAGTTTTCCAGCCTCTTCATCCAAGGCATCTTGATTTCGACTGCAAATGACCACCTTGGCACCAGCAGCAGCAAAAAATTCGGCGATACTAAGCCCTATGCCCTTACTAGCACCTGTAATCAAAGCGACTTTGTTATTGAGGGAAAATAATGAAGATAAATCCATATGGTTATAGAGGTTGAATTAGCTATCAAATTAAGCAATATCCCCCAATTGCACAGGCAATTCTCCAAAATATATGCCAACTATTTTTACAATACATGAATGAAAAGTACAAAGTGACAAAAGTCCGTGTATTCAAGATATGCTAGCTAAACCTTTCCTATTCAAGAATGCTGTCTATATTTTTGCCTATTGGGATGAATTGGAACGAGGAATCACAGCTTGCAAAGCAAAAATGATATATTTCCGTACCTATTTATGTCCCTAGGAACAATAAAAAAAGGGCTGGTAAAACCAGCCCTTTAAATGCATAAATATGTAATCGAATATTATAAATCGACTCGACCAACAGAAGCATAAAGCAATTTCCTGGCATCTGCCTCTCTAAGTTCAAATTGAATATCACTGATTGGACCCATTTTTACATCTCGGTCGGCTTTCAATGATATGGTAATCTGATCTCTTTCTGCTTCTGACAACTTATCTTTCTCCTGGGTAACCCAAAAGACAATATCGCTGGTATTAATAAGCACATCATTAGCTTGAATACGTGGCTCTGTACCATACAAAGAAGTGTTCTTAGGCTTACCAACATAGAGGTAAGAGATAAGGGTTTTCTTTTGGATCTTCTGCAATTGAGTAGCTTGAGGAATCTTTTGTTCCACTAGGATCTCCTGTTCCCTCAACACGGTAACCACCATGAAAAAGAACAGCAACATAAAGATAATATCAGGTAACGCAGAAGTGGGGATATTAACATCCGCTTTCGTTTTTTTCTTGAATTTTGCCATATTAGTCTCCTCCTCCTAGTTTATCAGGCTCCGCTATGGAGATCGCCATAGGTATGCCTTCTTTACCTTTATCTATTAACTCGGCTTCTGCAGCAGTCCTACCAGACAATTGCCGGTATTGTTCTGCTGTCAAGCCCACTCTTTCGCCATAGATCTCGAAATAGGCCTTTTTAACTTGGTCCAAAACCTCAAGGTAAAGTTCGTAACTAGTACCTCGGTTGGTTTTAATGGAAACCACAGCACCACCAGAACCAGGGTAATCAGAGGATTCAGGGCTTTGCTCCGCCATGCCCCTTAGAGAGGCAGGAAGGCTGTTGAATAAAGCCATATTTTCCTCATCGGGCCTTCCAAAATTAAGGACAAACTTTTTTATCTCGTCCGAAAGGCCTACCGCGTCGGTTCTGAAATCACCTTCAATCAATAGTTGATCATTTGCATTGATCAGTATGTTGAAGATATTTCTCTCATTCAGCTCCACCTCTGGGGGTGGATCATTAGGGTCTTGCTTAGGAGGGAGAATGTTTAGAATCCCCTTATCCGAAGCAATTGTTGTCGTCACAAGAAAGAAAATCAACAACAGGAAAGCGATATCCGCCATTGAACCTGCATTAACTTCCTGACTCATTCTACCTCTTTTGCTTGGCATATTATTTAACGATTTTTGTAACTTCTGTCACCACTATACCTGTAATAGCAAGTATAAACAGTGCATATACAGTCATCAATACGCCCCCCACAAGCTTTGCCACGGTGGGCGTAATATTGAAAGGTTCCGCAGTGTACCTTGCTGCCACTTCTGAATCAGCCATGGAATAAGCCACAGCGAACAAAGCTCCAATGATTACCACACCTACCACTGTTTTAAGCAAGCTTTTGGGGTCATCGATGGATTTGATTAGCGGCATCACTATGGCTAAAATAGCACCGATGATGATCAGCAAGTACCCTGCATATAAGAATATATCAGTAGTATCCATTTTTATAACGATTCTTAAGTTAGTAAATTATTAAGGGAGAACAAAATCATCCAATGGATTACCTGGTAAGCTTGTGCTTAACTAGGATGTCCACCAATGTGATAGAAGCGTCTTCCATCTCATTCACTAAAGAATCAATCTTAGCCACGCAGTAATTGTAAAACAACTGCAGGATAATGGCCACAATCAAACCAGCAACTGTAGTCAAAAGGGCTATTTTAATACCTCCCGCAACCAAAGATGGAGAAATATCACCCGCTGCTTCAATGGAGTCAAAGGCACCAATCATACCGATTACTGTACCCATGAAACCTAGCATAGGAGCAAGGGAAATAAACAGGGATATCCATACTAATCCTTTTTCCAAACGGCCCATTTCCACTGATCCATAGGCAATAATAGACTTCTCTACCATGTCAATGCCTTCGGAATACCTCATCAATCCTTGGGTAAAGATAGAAGCTACTGGCCCTCTAGTGTTTTTAGTGACATCCTTGGCAGCTTCAATTCCACCTGTCTCCAATGCTTCCTCTACTTTGGCTAACAATTTCTTGGTATTGGTAGTGGAGAGGTTAAGGGTAATGATTCTTTCCAATGCAACCGCCAATCCTAATATCAAACATATCAATACCGGAGTCATAAAAGTGGGGTCACCTTCAATAAACTTGTCCTTGATTACTTGGTGGAAGGTCTCATCCTCATCTATGATCTCGTCATCAGTCATGACGGGCGTGGGATCAGGTTCTGGAGTTGGTTGTTCAGCAGCAGCTTCAGTTTCTTCAGCCTCTTCTGTTTCATCTTGTGCTTTTGTAATAACCGGTGACAGTAAAATTCCGGCAAGCATGAATAAAGCGATTAACTTTTTCATAATGTAGTTTTTAATAGACTTTTAAAGGTTGAACGGTTTCTAATATCGTGTTAAGATTTTTAAAGTTATCATTTTTTCAGTTCAAAATGCAAGGGATTTGGCGAATATTTAATACAAAAACCCTAATTTTCTTTTAGCATCTTAGTTGTTAAACAGGTTGTTCATTGCTCCCAAAAGGTAAATATCCATATATAAATGGAAATAAACTTCTTTTAGCGGAAGGTTCAAATTAGGGGTAGAACAAGCACCAAGAAACTATTCTGAAAGGATAATAACAAAGAACTGTGAAATGAAGCAGAGAGGAAGGGATTCGAACCCTCGATACCCTTTAGGGGTATACACGCTTTCCAGGCGTGCTCCTTCGACCGCTCGGACACCTCTCTGTATAAATGTGGTGGGTAGGTCAAATGGTGCGACAAATAAAATTATATTTTTCAGCCTGTGCAAATAATCCCACGGCTTATTGGGAAAAAAGGCATATTTATATTTTACTATAGTTCCATGAATTTTGCTATACAATTGACTACCACTTACTTTATGGATAGTAGGATTTAATGGTTCAAGACAGACATTTCTCCTGCCAAAGGGGTAATCAATTTTCGCTTTAGCTCATTTTCATCCGGTTCATTGGCCAATAAAAACATCATTTTGGTAACTGCTGCTTCTGTTGTGATGTCTCCTCCACTGAGCACACCTATGCGTTTAAGGTCTTTACTGGTTTGGTACCTGCCTTGAATCACCCTGCCACCGTTGCACTGAGAAACGTTCAATACCAATACTCCCATCTTCACTGCCTTTTCCATCAATTTCAAAAACCAATCCTCCGAGGGGCTGTTTCCAGAGCCATAAGTCTCCAAAATAATGCCTTTTAGTTTTTTGATTTTGATGCAACTTTCAATCACACTTTTGGTGATGCCGGGAAAAAGCTTCAATACCATTACATGGTTGTCTAACTGATTATAATACCTCAGGTGCTTTCCCTCTTCATATGGCCTAATCGAAGCATAGTTGAAGTCAATGATTATGCCTGATTCTGCAAGAGCTGGGTAATTTTCGGATTCAAAGGCATCGAAGTGTACACTTTGGACTTTCTTGGCCCTGTTGCCTCTTAATAGCATATGGTTGAAAAAGATACAAACCTCAGGTACCACAGGTTTCCCATTTGCCTTGGTAATGGCTATTTCCAGGGAAGTCACCAAATTCTCCCTGGCATCAGACCTCATCTCGCTTATTGGAAGTTGGGCACCAGTGAAAATCACCGGCTTATTGAGGCCTTTAAGCATGTAACTTAGCATAGAGGCGCTGTAAGCCATGGTGTCAGTCCCGTGTAATACCACAAAACCATCATATGTATCGTAGTTCTCATATATAATATAAGCCATATCCACCCAGTGCTGTAAGTTGATGTTGCTCGAGTCAATGGGTTCGGGGAAACTTATTACCGTAATGCTGATATTTAAGTTGTTGAGGTTCGGGATTTTCTCGAGTATTTGACCAAAATTAAACGGCACTAGCGCCCCTTGTGGATCATAGGCCATACCCAAAGTTCCTCCAGTATAGATGATCAGGACGGCATGCTCAATTTCTGTCTTAGCAGCGGTGTTGAGCCTTACAATTTTGTAGTTCATGAAGTAATTGCCTTAAAAATTTCCTTGGCGTTAGCAGTGGTTACCTCTGCTACTTTCTCCAAGGGTTCATCCAGAATTTCCGCCAATCGTTGTGCAATAACAGGTATGTACTCGGGGGAATTGCGCTTTCCCCTAAATGGGACCGGCGCCAAATAAGGGGCATCTGTCTCCAAAACCAGCCTTTCTAGTCCAATGGTCGGCAAAACCTTGTCCAAACCTCCGTTTTTAAAGGTGCTCACACCCCCTATGCCCAGGTAAAACCCCATTTCTATGATGGCATTTGCCTGCTCTACAGTTCCCGTAAAACAATGGAAAATCCCGGCCAGATCCTGTGAATGCTGTCTACCAATTTCACCAATAGTCTCCTCCATGGATTCCCTGCAATGTAATATCAAAGGGCGTTTCCATTTTTTGGCCCACCTAATTTGGACGGACAAAGCCTGTTTTTGCTGTTCAAAATAACTCTTATCCCAATAAAGATCCAAACCAGTCTCCCCTATTCCTGCAAAATCTCTTTTCTCCAACCACCCCTCCATTTCTTCAAGAACTGCTTCAAAATCTTCTTTGACATCGCAGGGGTGTAAACCCAGCATAGGAATACAGATACCCGGAAAACTTTTTTCCAACTCTAACATCAAAGGAATAGAGGCCAAATCTATATTTGGCATATAAATTTGTTCTAAACCTGCCCCAATCGCTTGGCGAATCACACTCTCCCTGTCTGAGTCAAACTTTCTGGAATAAATATGAGCGTGCGTATCGATAAATTCCATTTCGTTAAATTTACTTTCGAAAGTCCTGTTAATAGGCCCTTTTTTTCCATTTTATTTTGGAGGGCCAAAAATAATAGATCGCAGTGGCCCATGTAGTGAACAAATAAAACCACTCGAAAATAAACAAGTCAATTTGGTTGAATATGGTTTCCGTTTTCTTGGCAAATTTGATCAAAAACATAGACTGAAGGTAAATTTTCCCTGCCCAAAGTATTGCTCCTATATATAGGTGCTGAAAGCAAATGAACACAATGGCAGGGAAAAAAGCGACCTGAATAAACAATATGAATTTCCAATACCAAGGTAACCCCATGGCTCCTACTGCCCAACGCTTTCTTTGTTGTAACAATAAGGTCAGTCCCCCTTCTGCTTTAGTCTTCACCAAATTGCCACTCTCCACCAAATGATAGGGTCGATATCCTATTTCATAAAGACTGCGACAAATTGCCAGATCCTCTGTCACGCTACGCTCCACAGCCCTGAAACCTCCCGCCTTTTTTAATGCATTGGACGCAATCAACATATTATTACCCATAGCTGTAAGACTGTGTCCCTTATCCGACAAATGCTTGATCACCCCAAGGTGAAGAAACCAATCCAATGCTTGCATGGTAGAAAAAGGGCCAGTCCTTTTAACTTCCGTAATCCCAATCACCATCCCATATGCCACTTTATAGGCCGAAACCATACTTCTTACCCAGGTGGAAGGCACACTACAATCCGCATCGGTAAACAAAAACAGGTCGGCATCAGTAACCTCCGTCATCTTTGCCAATGCCCTAGCTTTTCCATTTATGCCAGTTCCAGGTTCCTCCCTTATAAGAAATCCATGCCTGTTTTCTTCTTTTTTCACCCAACTTAAAAGGATCTCTGCGGTGCCATCCTCACTATTGTCATCAGCGATATAGAAATCAATCAAATGGCTCGGGTAGTCCATTTTTTCTAACGTGAGCAAACATTCTGGTAACAAAAGACACTCATTCCTAGCGGAAATGAATACAGCAACTTTGGGCAACTCCCCCTCTGTACTATATTTTATTTCGGTCTTTGGGGCATTCCTCCTTCCATCCCACATATATAATGTAAATTGTAGGATAGAAATACCCACCAACATAATAGCAGCCCCTAGAAGAAGTGTCATCAAATCCATGCTGTCTGGAAACCTTCGTCCTGGATGAAATCCAAATAGTCCGAAAGCCCCTTTCTTAAAAATGAAGCGGACTTCTCCTGATCATGGAATAAAACAATACTACCTGCCTGTGTATACTTACAGGTATTCCGGATAGCCGTATCCGGATCCAAACGAGGGGAAAAGTCACCCGAAAGCACCTCCCACATTACAATCTTGAAGTCTTTTTGCAGTAGGGTTGCCTGTTTCTTTTTTAACCTGCCGTAAGGAGGCCGGAAAAGTCCCGGGGAAATGGACAAGCAGTCTTCAAGGGTGAATTGACAGGCCTTGACCTCATCAAGATACTTCTTCGTATCGATAGATGAACCTTTTATATGATGGAAGGTGTGGTTGCCTATTTGGTGTCCTCCGGCCAAGACCTCCTTTGCCAGACTGGTATTTTTCCTTACATTGTCTCCCACCATAAAAAAACTGGCTTTAAGACCTCTCTTTCCCAGTTCATTTAGTACAAAAGGGGTGGATTCCGGCACGGGTCCATCATCAAAGGTAAGATACACCTTCCGCGATGTCCTGGGCTTATGCCATATATAGGCAGGATATAAGCACTGGATCACCGAGGGCACTTTGTGAAGAAAGAAACTCATGTGAATTTCAATGACAAAAGCGTGAAATCGTCTCTTCGTGCCATACCTTGACCAAAATCCCCGATTTCTTTGGAAAACCTCTGATGAAACTCATCGGGTAGTTCACATGGATTTCTTTTAATAAACTCATAAAAACGCTCCTCCCCATATTCTTCCTCCTTGGCATTTATGGTCTCCGTCAGGCCATCTGTAAAAAGGTGAATGGTAAAACCCTTTAAGCCCTCCCTGGTTCCGGTTTCCAGAAAAGGCAACTCTTTAAAAGCACCAAGTATAGTGGTTCCTGCCCCTAGTTCCTCTACACCCGTTTGGTTGTCAATGCATAATATTGGTGGATTATGGCCCGCATTCACATAATTTAGTTTTCCTGTGCTGAATTGGAAATGTGCCAGAAAGAAGGTGATAAACCGTTCCCCCTTAGTATTATCAAAAATGGTGAAATTCAATTGATTAACCACCATTCTTAGATCGGAGCTACTCCTCAATAAAGTCCTAAGTGCAGCTTGAAAATTGGACATTAGCAAAGCTGCGGGCATCCCTTTTCCGGAGACATCGGCAATACAGAAAAAAACCTCATCCTCTGATTTCTGAATTAAATCATAATAATCTCCTCCAACGGTACTGTGGGGAAAATAGGTGACTTTAGCGGTGAGTTTTTCAGTGACGGGAAGTTGTTCTGGAAACAACATACGCTGCACATTGCTGGCAATCTCAAGCTCCCTTCTTAACCTTTCCTGTTCCAATTGCCTTCTTGCAAACCGCTTGTTTTCCAAGGCAACAACTAAAATATTTGTCAAAGCCTGCGTGAAATCCAGATCCAGCTCCTTTTCCTCATCTTTCGTTTTCAACAGCAAAATGGCCAACATCTTATCCTTATGATATACCGGAATATAAATATCCAATCCGGCAAAGGAATACTCCTCCGAAAGCGTCAGGCTCAGCCTTCCAGCCTCTTGGTTGTCCTCTACACTGGTTCTTGGAATGGTAGATGGTATATTTGCCTTTACGTTATGGGCAATCCTTTGGTCAAAGTCATCCTTTTCAGTTACATACAGTACCAAAGATTTAATATTGAGGTGAATCAGGCAGGTGAACTTAAAGATGTTCAATAAAACTGTCTCCGACTTATTCTCGTTGATAGCCTGGGTGATCTCCAACAAGGCCTTTAACTCCAGCTCTTTTTTCTGATATTTGACGGTTTCAATGCTCACTGCTATTCCTTCTTTATTATATGGTGTTGTGGTGGATCAACCCCTTCTTAGTGGCCAGATAGAAAAGTTGCTTTCCCTCCTTAGAAATATCAAAGTCTCCGAAGATTTCCTCATCTGGAGCGTAAAGGCATTTTATCCATTCTTTCTCCAGTAGTCTCTGCAAGATAACCAAAAGCTTTTCATCTTCCCAATCCAAGGTTTCCTTCAAATAGGAATAAGGCTGCACAAAGTAAAGCTCATCAATTAGGTCAAACTCATCGTCAGTCATGGTTGGTTTAATTTATCGTAAAGATAATTATTCATTTTATTTTTCTTCCCTTCCAAAGCACACTTCCCCTTGCAACACCCCATCCAGTAGCAAGCACGTATAGAGGATGCAACAAGCCAGTAATTACCACCCCTTTAAAAGATGCCCTCTGTCCATAAGTTTGGATCACCTTTCCTAAAACCAATTTATCCATACTAAGTTTGGCTGTCCAAAATCCGAGAAAGTAAAATACGCCCCATTCCCCAATAAAAAAAAATAGGGGTGTAAGTAAGGGAAATACACTAAGGATAAATGCGGCAATGGAAAAAATGGAATGAAAGTTATTGTTATGGTCGTTCCATTTGGAAGCCCAGCGGATTCTTTGCTTTAATAAATCCTCCATCTGCTCAAATGGTTTGAAAAAAACAGCAGAAAGGGGATCATTGGCAAATACTACAGTGTCTGCACCGAACTGGCGAACGAATTTCTTGAGCAAGAATTCATCATCTCCCGACAACAGGTGCTCATTTCCCTTATACCCCCCAACTTGCCTAAATGCCGATTTCCGGAAAGCCAGGTTGGCACCACTGCAGATCAATGGCCTTTGCAAACCGAAAGTGGCCCCAGTTACCAACTGAACACTCGCCCACTCGTATTTTTGAAATTCAGCCATCATCCCATCGTTTTGCATGGGGAAAATGGGTCCTGCTACCATGTTTACCTTACTTTCGGAAAAAAAAGCCAAAAGGTATTCCCAAGGGTTGTGATTGGGAAGCACCATGTCGGCGTCGGTAGTGATAATGATTTCGGCGTCTGTACCATAAATCCCAGTAGCCAAAGCGCCCTTTTTACCAGGCTTGGTTGATTTTATCAAACTCCACTTATTAATTTGCTTAGCGTGGATAAAAGCCTCAACCGTTTGGTAAGAGCTGTCCTCGCTGCAATCGTCAATAAAAAAAACCTCCCAACTCTCTGGAATCCATTTCATCAGCATTGGCAAGAACCCTGACAGGTTGGAATCTTCGTTTCTGAAAGGAATCAATAAGGCTACCTTGCAGGTATTGGGCAAAGATGAAGAAGTGGCTAAGGTCTTTCTCCAATTAACATATAATAGGATGAATAAGAACAGGTATAAAAACAAATAGGATACAGCTATTTGGGCCATCCAATGGAATAAAAAAAGGGAGTGGAATATAGGCATATTATTTATTACACTAACTTGCGGTAATGGGCAAAGAAGAGAAAAATCACACAAAAGAAAAAATAATCCTGGGGATAGACCCTGGTACTAACGTGATGGGGTATGGATTGGTCATGGCTAAAGGGAATGCACTGGAAACCATCCACTATGGGGTGATACAATTGGGAAAGTACAAGGAACATGCCATGAAATTGAAAAAGATTTTTGAACGAATTGTCCAAATCATCGATACCTATCATCCGGATTCGGTGGCTTTGGAGGCCCCTTTTTTTGGAGAAAACGTCCAATCCATGCTGAAACTTGGAAGGGCTCAAGGAGTGGCAATGGCAGCCGCCCTTTCCAGAGACGTGCCCATCTCCGAATACAGCCCTAAAAAAGTGAAGCAATCTGTAACAGGAAACGGCAATGCCTCCAAACAACAGGTGGCCGAAATGGTCAAAACGCTGCTTCTCCTCAAAGAACTTCCAAAAACTATGGACGCCTCAGATGCTCTCGGGGTGGCTATTTGCCATCATTTTCATTCCGGTAGGCTACAGACTAGGGGAAGGGGCGGAGGTTGGAAGGCCTTTCTGGAGGATAACCCGGAAAGGTTGAAATAAAACTGCAAGAGCCTTTATTTCTATTACCTTAAAGCAATATTTTTATTGGAAGGGATTTTTGCATAAATTTAACTGAACGAATTGGCAGTACCTTTAACTATTTTACCTAACCCTATGAAACCGTACCTTCCTACATGCGAGCAGTGCTTTGGGGAATTTGTCGAGGCATTGGAAGAACTCAGGGAATTGACTGAAGAGGTCAACAGACATAAGGATGACTTGGAAAAATACCGTCCTGATATTGTCCGTCTTTTTGAAACTTCCCATGAAAAAGCCTTGGACACTATGCGAACTTATTTTAAAGAGCAGGGACGCCCCCCCTTTTCTGGTTCCAGGGATATTACTGTGGAAGCTTTCCATGAGGATTTGATAGATGACGGTCAGGGTTGGCTGGATATGATCATTGCCAGGATACAATACAACCCTTTATATCCGGGAAATTACCTGGGTTCCATTTCTGAAAACATCATCAAGAAATACTTTTCTCTATTAGAAAACTTTGAAAGAAATTTTAAGAAACAAATGGACAAATAATAAAACAATTCAACTTAATAATACACTGTGTGAAACATTATTAATTTTATTTTTATTTTAATAGGTATTTTATTTGGAAGCACCATTTCTCGCCTTTAGCTTGTCTTACCGAATTCGATGGCCTTTTCGGGGATTTGGTAGTAGATTTTTCATGTGGACACAATTTACCAATCACCCGTAAATAAAATCCCTATTCATCAATTAAGTATTATTTCAATATTAATAAATTGTTAATTTTGCCGAATTGTAGCAAAAATCCATGAAAACTCAATTGTCTTTTGTTTTTGTTTTGGCCTTTTGGAGCCTGACCCCCTCATATGGTCAAGTAGAAAGTATCAACATTTTAAATTCTAGACTAGACTCTGTAAATGGCATAGGGTTTATTCCCAGTGATAGTAGTTATTCCATAAATCTACGTTTTAGAATGCAAAACCGTGTGGAAGCCAGAGCGGCAACTGCGACCCCTTTCGGGTTGGAGGAGAGGTCTTTTTTGACCAGAAGGGCACGTCTTCATACTTTTGGCCATCTTTTCAACAACCGGTTTCGGTATTCCTTCCAGCTTGGATTTACCAGAGGGGACCAAGATGAAGCCAATTCGGGCTACTCGAACATCATTAGAGATGCGGTGGTTTTCTATCGGGTAAACCCACATCTTGAGCTAGGGATGGGCGTGATGAAATTGCCTGGGAATAGACAAAGGGTTATCTCCTCTGCTGACCTTCAGTTCACCTCCAGAACAATACTGAACGAAACCTTCAATGTGGACAGGGACAATGGCTTTTTTGGTATTTATAGAAATAACCTCAGCGGACTGAGGTACAATTTTATTGGTGCAATTACTACAGGTACAGGAAGAAACTATTTTATTGCAGACCGCAAAACCGGGGCAGCTTATTCCGGCAAACTGGAATTGTTGCCTTTTGGGGACTTTACCGGGTTTGGGGATTATTTTGAGGGGGATTATTATAGGGAACAAAAACCCAAGCTCTCAGTGGCGGCGAGTTACAACTATACCCAAGACGCAATTCGAACAGGTGGTCAAATAGGCCCACAGCTTTTTGGAGAAACTGATATGCAGACCTGGCTATTAGATGCAGTATTTAAGTTCAGGGGATTTTCACTTTATGGAGAATATGCCCATAGGGTGGCTGATAATCCCATTACCTTTCAGGGAGACCTTATGCGTAACGTTTATACCGGAACCGGGGTAAACATTCAAGCTTCTTACATTTTTCCATCCAACTATGAACTAGCTAGTAGGTATGCCGCTGTAAATCCGGGTGAGGATATTGACGTAATCGAGGGAGGAGCAAAAGAAGCATCCTTCGTTTTGGTTCGGTACTTCAGTTTCCACAGGATAAAAGCCCTGGCAGAAGTGACCTATCGCCAACTAAATGGCTACCAATTCAGGCCAGACCTACCGGGAGGCATGATTTACAGGTTCCAGATAGAATTTGGAATTTAAAAGGAAAACGCTAAAAGGATAGTAATTCTATATTGCTCTATTAGTTATATTTAAACAGAAAAAATTAAATGTCTATCTATCTGTTTAAATATAACGACCTTATTGTTGAATACTGCAAATAATACTTTTTGCTTTGATTCTCTACACCCTTCCTAGGGTATAAAGCATTTTTACGTGATCCCTAAGTGCCACTGCAAAGTTTTTCTTCACATAATAGGGCAGCTCAAACTCTTTGGCCGTTTGAGAAACGATCTTCGAAAGTTTCGGGTAATGGACATGGCATATATTTGGCAACAAATGATGCTCCACCTGGAAGTTAAGCCCACCGATAAGCCATGAAAAAAACCTGCTACGGGGCGCAAAATTAGTGGTAGTGAGCAATTGATGCACAGCCCAGTCATTTTCCATAATACCGTCCTCATCCGGTTTTGGAAATGAGGTGTCCGGCATGATATGGGCAGTTTGAAATACCAGACTTATGCTTAAACCAGTAATTACATGCATACTCAGGAAAGCTAATATCACCATCCATGCGGGTAATGGAACCATTATCAAGGGTAAAACCAAAGTGTATGAAAAATACAGTGCTTTCCACAAAACGATTTTAACTATCTCCCTGTTTAGCTCGCCTTTTCCATTAAAAAAGCCTAAACGATGATACCGCTTAATCCTTATGAAGTCCTTGGTAGTAATCCAGGAAACGGTGGATAAGCCATAAAAAATCCATATATAGAGGTGTTGAAATTTATGAAGCCAATACCGCTTTGCATTGGGCGAAAACCTTAGGAAGAAAGGTGCATTGATATCATCATCCGCATGGTCAATATTCGTATAGGTATGGTGTAGCACATTGTGTTGTACCTTCCATACGTTTGCATTTGCACCTATAAGGTTCATTGTATAACCTAAGTATTTATTAACCGTCCGGCTTTTGGAGTAGGATCCATGAATGGCATCATGCATGACACCCATACCCACACCGGCCATGCCCAATCCACTTGTCAGATAAAGGCCAAATAGAACCCATGGATTATCAACCACACCTAAGTTAAGGATAAGGATCGGGATAAATAATAAGGAGAGCATAAATATGGTCTTGATGACCATGTTTCGATTTCCGTACCTTGTTATTCCGTTCGTTTTGAAATAATCGTCCACTCTCTCTCTTAAGACTTTTAAGAAGTCAGATCGCTTAGATTTAGAAAATTTCAACGTTCTCATTTTTTAATCAGTTTTGTGATGTTATCACCATTTATGAATGATAGTTGGCTACCCTTTTGCATTTTTGCTTGTGCACCTTTATAAAAGGTTTCTACAATAGCGGTCTTTCCGTTTTTGTTTTGCCTTCCTATGTTTTTTGATCTGTCGTATTGGTATTGCACTGAGAAGGGGGGTGGTTCGGATGGGTAAGCCAAATAGATTTCTCGCAATATCAAAGTTAGTGTTTTTTCACCTATATATGTTACAAATGTCTGCCAGAGACTTACATATTTCATTGATTAAAAATATAAATGTGCATAATATGCTGTATATCAATGAAATAACAAGAAAGACACCTACAAATCCTCTATATTTCGTCTCCTGTTTTCCTTTAATTGCTTGAAGAAGCTGGGAGTAAGTCCCGTTATTCTTTTAAACTGGTTAGACAAGTGTGCAACACTGCTGTAATGTAATTGGTTCGAAATTTCTGTGAGACTAAGTTGGTCATATAGCAGCAACTCCTTGACTCTCTCTATTTTATGAAAAATAATAAATTGTTGAATGGTCATCCCCTTTATCTCCGAAAAAATATTGGCCACGTAGCTGTAATCATATCCCACTTTTTCACTGATATATTCCGAATAGTTGACTTTTGGAAGTCTGTCACTTCGAATTAAGTCTATTATCACATTTTTGATTTTTTCTATAAGTATGCTTTTCTTATCGTCCAACAAGACTAACCCGATCCGATGTAATTCCTTCTTTAGATACTCATGTTGAACAGCGGAAACAGGCGCCGGCACCTCCACCACCCCCAGATCGACATTTGTATATGGAATACCTAGATTTTTAAATACTTCCTTGACCATCATTTTGCAGCGCAAACTGACCATGTACTTGATGTATAATTCCGTACTCATGTTTTTTAAGCCATCAACAGCTCTGATTTAATGCTGCCGAATGATTGAAAGTGCCTCTCCACCCAGTTGATATTTATCAAAAATAATGGTTTATCGGTAATTATTTGCCATATATTCACAATCTGAAGCATAAAAGGATTAAAAAGAACGCTAATCATGTACTTTATTATCGCAAATTCAATCCGGATTAGGCATTTCGTGGCATATGATTATAATAATAACCAAACAAAAAAAGTAAGGGTTATTCCATTAATCGAAGAAATATGGACATTTCTGACCTGGGGCAGGTAAGGGATTCTCTGCCCTCATTTAGTACCAAATGTATTTCCTGTCTTCCATTAATTTATCCACTATTTCTTCCATCTTTTCCAGCCCATAAGCCTCCGTATTCAGTGTAAATCTATCTCCACCCTCCAATTCCCTAAATTCTTTAAACAATATACTACACCTTTCGCCCATTTTTAACTCCTCCGGTCTGGATCCATCTCTGTGTAGCAGGGTGCTTAAGTCAGTACTCAAAACGACATACTTTACCTCAGCCTCTTGGTCATTCAATTTTCCCACAAACCAGTCTACATCCCTTGGGAAACTTACATAGTCAATGACCACATTATAGCCATATTTCAATAGGTTCTGGGTAAGGCTGAATATATTTTCCCACGTTAATCGATATGTCTCCTCACATAACCATGGATTTCTGCGTCCCTTAATGGGTATATGACTAACATCGTCTCCTGAGATATAGGCCCCTTTAGCAAGTCTATTTATCAGCTGTTTAGCCGTAGTGGATTTCCCAACTCCAGCAGGACCGGAAATAAAATATATGGTTTGTTTCATTTTTCTGGAAACAGTTCAGGTCGTGGATTGCGTGCAGCTTTCTGGCAGGCAATGAAGGCTTTCTTTTTTAGCTTCTGATAGAAGTTAAAATTACATCCCATTAGGGATCGGGTTCTTCCTCAGTCTCTATTCCCTACCCACATTGTATGCCAAGGGCATTGTTTGGTTTTGACCTGTTAGGAAGGAAGGCTTAAACCCAAAAAGGGCCAGAATTAGCGAAGAGGAATCGACCTAGTCAAGAATGAGTTAATATCCCTTCTATCGAATGACCTATTCCTTACTTTTCTTTTCCTCTTTCATCTTCTCCACCACATCATGAGGGTACTGAAGGGCCAAATCCCTGATTTCAAAGGCAAATTTGGTATATGCCTTTTCCCAAAGCTCCTTCTCTCCCTCACTATATTCATAAAACCCCTTACCATTAAAAACTCCCCTACCGCCTTTATCCACGATATCCGTGATTAGCGATCCAGGAGCTTTAGCATTGCTCAAGGTGGGAAAAAGTTCGTCCATCACTTTTTTGTAGGAATCTATTCCGGTAAAGTCCATCCATCGAAAAACCCCCATCATTGGAAAAGCAAAACCGGCCACATTCCTGCAAGCCCGGTCCACATCCTCTACACTTGCATATTCCCCTTCGACCAGAAACATGGCTTCCCTATACATGGCATACATCAGCCTGTTGGCGATGAAGCCTCGTATGTCCTTTCTTACCAAAACCGCTTCCTTTTGCCAAAACTCCGCAAGGCTGTACAGGTATTCTCCCCCTTCCAAGTCACTCTTTTCCCCACAAATCACTTCCAAAAAACGGGTGGTGTGGGCCGGCTCCATCCAATGTAATCCATAGAAGCGCTGGGGATTTGATACCGCGTCTTGCAGTGTAGAGATGGGAATAGCCGAAGTATTGCTGGTAATGATGGCGTCAGGGCTTACTACCTCATCCACCCTACGAAAGACCTCAAACTTAATATTCTGATCCTCCTTTACGGACTCAATGATGATTTTACAGTCTTTTAAGTTTTCATATTCAGAGGCCAATTGAATGTTTCTCAGATAATGGCTTGGGGGGTTAGGCACCAAGCCATTATTATAGGCAGTTTGTAAATGGGCTTGGATTCTTTTCCGGGACTTTTCCTTTTGCCCATCCATAGGTTCCAACCCAATAACAGGGTGCCCTGCCAAGCTCATACAAACGGCAATGCTGCTCCCCATCAATCCAAGTCCTACTATTCCCACTGGTATATCACTGGGTACCTTGCTTTTATTCATTTAGTATCGTATAAAATAAATATGCCCTTCTGCTTAAAGCAGAGGAGCCATTAAATTGATTTAAGGGATTTAAAGCAAAACCACTTGCCCAGATCGGACTGATTCATCGCAGGCAAAGGCAATCTTTAAGCTGTTTACCGCATCCTGCATATGGTTTGTAAGGTCCAGATTTTCCTGGATGGCTTTTAGGAAATACTCCTGCTCCCGCTTACATAGTCCATTATGATCCGGTTCATCACTTAGATCTATCCACTCATCCTGGTGCACAAATTTGTCCTCTGCATCCAGCTCACCTCTATGATACAGGAGAGATTCCGTCTTGCTATGTGCCTCTATACTGTCGGATTTTCCGGAGCCCCCGGCCTCCTTGGCTACTATGGATACTGAACCATTTGGTCCAAAAACATCCTTAACAAAAAATGCCGTTTCACTTACCATAGGACCCCACCCAGCCTCATACCAACCAACAGACCCATCCTCAAAACGGATTTGGAGGTTACCATAATTATAGTTGTCATCTGGAATCTCATCGGTGAGTTTGGCACCAATTGCATATACTTGCACAGGTTTGGATCGGGTCATTTGACACATCACATCTATATAGTGAACTCCACAATCGACGATTGGACTTAGGCTTTTCATGAGGTTCCGGTGTAGCGTCCACATCTTTCCCTCACTCTGCTGATTCAGATTCATTCTCATTACCAGTGGCTTACCTAACTGATGGCTTACCTCAATAAATCTCTCCCATGAAGGATGATGTCTAAGAATGTAGCCAATCACCAGTTTTTTATCCTGCTTTTTAGCTGCATCTACTACCCTCTGCGCTCCTTCCACCGTGTCCGCAAGAGGTTTTTCCACAAAAACATGACACCCTTTATCAAATGCATATATGGCATAAGGCTCATGGGTATCCGGATACGTATTAATGCTGACCGCATCAGGTTGGGTGGTTTCCATCGCTTTGTGATAATCATCGAAAAGGGGATATTTCCCACCTAGTTTTTGATTTAAAACCTCTTTTGACTTACCGCCTGAAACCAGCCCCACAACTTCAAATTCGGGTAATTGGTGATAGGCCAAGGCATGGGAGCTGCCCATATTTCCACATCCTACCACCAGGATTCGGATGGGGTTTTTATCTTGGGTCATTTTCTTTTTGATTTGGGTTAAAAATAAGTTTTATACATTCACCGATGAAGTTAATGAAATTCTTTTGCCAAGCCATGGCCAAAATTTATTATTTTTGATAGGCATTTCGCTCAAACCATTAATCCACCATTCATGGAAAATGGTAGGGCGCATTGCGACATTTCCCGAACTTGTTATAAAATCCTAGAATTAACCTATTCCTCAGCTCTAAAAGCCAATCTTTTATGATTAAATTTTCACTTTTCATTTTAGTCTTTTTTTTGATTTTATCGATAGAGGCCCAAACCCCTATTAAGGAAAGGGTGCTTTTTGAAAACTATACCCAACTAATCCAATATTTTCCTGATTTACACTCAGGGGGACAGTATTTTCCCAGTAATCGAGGGGTGGAAGGCCACCCTTTTTTCCAGTCTAAAAGCCTAGAAAAAAACGTACTTTTAATAGGTGACATTGCTTTTGAGGAGGTACCCATACAATACGATATCTTTGATGATGTGTTGATCAGTGTCACTCCTGCGAAGGGCCAAAAAACAATTTTGAACCACGAGAAAATTGACGAATTCGAGTTGGAAGACCTTCGATTTATCAGAATTAAAGATGATCTGAACTTCTTTTTCCATAAAAACGGGTTTTACAGGGTGGTTCACGAAGGGGAAATAAGCCTTTACTGCAAACATAGAAAGGAGATCAGTAAAAACACAACCAACATGAAAAAGGCCAGAATGTATGACCAAAAGGAGCGGTACTTAATTCTGTTGGATGGGAATTTCCATTATGTGAGGAGAAAGAAAGAGGTCTTTGAGCTGATGGGTTTAAAAAAAAAGGATATCAAGCCCCAGTTGAAAAGAGATAGGATTAGGTTTAAAAAAGATAAAGAGGCCTACCTTAAAATTTTGGTTGAGATAGCAAATAGCAAGTCATGAAGAGGAAATATGGTATCTTATGTATTTGGATTGCCTTTATCTCCCTGATCTGTACTGGGCATGTACAGGCACAAGAAGCGGAAAACAAACTCATCAGTGGTTTGTTTTCGGGGGTTTCCTTTGAAAGGTTTGCCCAAATGGTGGAGCAAAGAAGCCCTTACCAGTTTTTCTTCGACCCTGAAGACATACCGGAACTTTCCATCAACATTAATGCCTATCAAAACACCCTCCCTCAGTTGCTAAATCAGCTTTTTAAGGATACGGACCTCCATTATGTTATCGATACGGAGGGCAGGGTGTTTGTCACTAAGGGAAGGGGGATTACTTTACAAGGAGCCGAAAAATTGTTTATGCCTGCTACAGAAACGGATACTCTTCCCACTGGGGAAGAGACCGGAAAGGAAAGGGAAGAAAGGAGCTTTGCTAAAAACAGGCTTTGGCAAATTGGTAGTGCAGCCAGAAGTGAAACTCCCACCCATGCACGTTTGAGTGGATTGGTGACCAGTTTTGAGTCGGGTGAACCCATAATAGGAGCTGTCATTTATGCCCTTGATCATGAAGGCAGAACCATTACCGATGATGATGGACTGTACTCTATTTTACTTCCTAAGGGCCGAATCACCCTGGTCATACAAAGTTTTGGAGCCTATCAAGAACAACGACAGGTAAATTTGCTAGGGGATGGAACCTTAAATATCGCCATGGATGACAATATCATCTCCTTGATGGAGGTTACGGTCACCTCTGAAAAGTCCGCAAATATAGAGAGACCTGAAATGGGCTTGGAAAATATCAGCATGCAATCCATGAGGAAGATCCCGGCGGTACTTGGTGAGGTAGATGTGCTTCGCGCCGTCATCACGCTGCCAGGTGTGCAAACCGTAGGGGAAGCTAGCGCAGGTTTTAACGTAAGGGGTGGTGCAGCCGACCAAAACCTGATTTTATACAACAACGCCACCATATATAACCCTACCCACCTATTTGGCCTCTTTTCGGCTTTCAACCCAGATATGATGGAGAACGTGGACCTTTATAAGGCAGGTGTGCCCGTGCAATATGGGGGGCGGTTATCCTCTGTATTGGATGTAAAAGGCAAATTTGGAAATAAGGAAAAGTTAGAAGGTGGTGGTGGCATTGGGCTAATGACCAGCAGGTTATATTTAGAAGGCCCATTAGGGGAAAAGACCACCTTCGCCGCAGGCGGTAGAAGCACTTATTCCAATTGGCTTTTTGGCCTTATGGATGAGGAGTCCGAATTTCGGGAAAGTCGAGCTTCCTTTCATGACCTAAACCTCAACATGAGTCATGAGATTAACAAAAATAATATTCTGAAATTTTCCGGATATTGGAGCCAGGATGCTTTTAGGTTTGATCTGGACACGGCCTTTGCCTACAGCAACCAAAACGCCAACCTTTCCTGGACCCATTATTTCAACGACAAGCTGGAGGGAGAAATGACGATTGGCCATGACCGTTACGCCTTTTCGATAGCTGGGGAGCTGGATCCGTTAAACGCATTTGACTTTGGCTTTACCATGAACCAAAGTCACTGGCGCACCCATTTTAATTATGACTTGGATGACGCACATAATGTTTCTTTTGGCATGAACCACGTGCTCTATAACCTTTCCCCTGGAAGTATTTTACCCCAGGGTCAGGAATCTATGGTCATACCAGAAGTGATTGGACGAGAAAGAGGGTTGGAATCGGCCTTCTATATTGGAGATGAATATGAGGTGAATTCAAAATTATTGCTAAACGGAGGCGTAAGATTGGTGATGTACAATTACCTAGGCCCAAACACGGTGAACCAATATCCAGCCACCACTATTCGGAGTGAGGGCACTTTAATCGGGCAAGAGAACTACGGAACTGGGGAAGTCATTGAAACCTATCTCGGGCCGGAAGTAAGGTTTTCTGCACGGTATTCCCTGGACAATTTCACCGCCATAAAAGCAGGTTTCAACACCAATAGGCAACATGTCAACATGTTGACCAATACCGCAGCCATTGCGCCTACGGATACATGGAAGCTAAGCGACCCCCATATCCGTCCCCAAACCGGCAATCAGGTGTCCCTGGGCTACTTCAAGAATTATAAAAACAACATCATTGAAACCTCGGTAGAGGTTTATTACAGAAGCATGAGAAACCTGGTTGATTTTGGTAGTGGGGCAAACCTGATCCTAAACGAATCCATAGAACAGGACATCCTCAACACAGAAGGACAGGCTTACGGAGTGGAATTAATGGCCAAAAAAACCTCCGGCAAGCTTAACGGTTGGATCAGCTATACCTATTCTCGCTCCTTATTAAGAACCTCCCCTCAGGAACTTGGGGAAATGATCAATGATGGTCGTTGGTATCCGAGTAACTTTGATCAACCCCATGATATCATGTTGGTAGGAAATTGGGAATTTACCAAACGGATCAACACCAGCATCAATGCCAATTATAGCACGGGAAGACCCATTACCCTTCCGATCGCCAAATTTGAATACGGGGGTGCAGAAAGGGTCTTTTTCTCAGACCGTAACGATCATAGGATCCCGGATTATTTCAGGGTGGATATTTCCTTCAACCTGGAAGGAAACCACAAGATCCGAAAATTGGCCCATGCTTCCTGGTCTGCAGGAATTTATAATGTATTAGGAAGGGCAAATCCCTATTCGGTATATTTTGCCCCTACCAATGGGGTGCTTCAGGGATACCAGTTGTCCATTTTTGCACAACCTATTCCCTTCATCACCTATAATTTTAAATTTTAAGCCTTATGCAACAAAGGATCACACACATAGGGATAGCGATTTTGTTACTGATGGCATGCAGGGAACCCTACGAACCTGAGCTAAGTAGTTTTGACCACAACATTTTGGTGGTGGAGGGATATATAGATATTGGAGAATCGCCCACACAATTCCGAATAAGCAGAACCAACCCCATTTATGGGGAAGTTGCCTCGGACCCACAAACTCAGGCACAAGTAAGTATAGAAGGCGAAAGGGAAGGAATATGGACCCTTCACAATCAGGGAGAAGGGATTTATACCTTAGAAGGTCCCCTGCCTCAAAACCAACCTTACAGACTCACCATTAATTTTGAAAACTCCTCATATGCATCTGCTTTTGTGGAACCGATCCTGACCCCTGAAATTGGACGAATAAATTTTGAGAAATCTAATGGAGGCATGAAAATCTATGCCAGTACCCAAGGAAATGAGGAAGCAAGGTATTTTTTATGGGGATATGAGGAAACCTGGATTTACCGAACCCCCTTCGTATCCTATTTCGAATATGACCTGGAATTGGGGGACTTTGTGAATCGAGACCAATTACTCTACCAGTGCTGGGATAACGAAACTTCCACCCGGGTGATCATGGAATCTTCGGAAAAGTACGAAAACAACAGCATCAACAACAAAGAATTGCTGGAAATCCCTGTTAATTCCGAAAAACTGGGGCAAAGGTACAGTATCTTGGTTCGGCAAAGGGCAATTGACAAGGATGCTTTTGCCTTTTGGGAGAACATCAGAAGGAATTCAGATGATATCGGAGATATTTTCAGCCCACTCCCCTCTTTTGTTAGGGGCAACATCAGCAATCTGAATCAAGCTGAGGAGCCCGTTATCGGATATGTAAGTGCAGGTATTTCCACCGAAAAAAGGATATTCATAGACCGGTCAGATGCACACCCATGGAATGCTATCATCCCAGAATACAGAGCATGTTTGGTAGATACTATAAGCATGGAAGATTATGAAAGGCATTTTCGGGTTTCGATTAATGTACCCCTTTACGAGTGGTGTGGAGACTTTTCCGCTGTATGTACTGCCTTCTTAGCCACCACCAGGAATTGTACAGATTGCCGGATGAGGGGTGGCACCATAGATCGACCCTCTTTTTGGGAAGACTTATCCTTTTGAAAAAGAAGCCTATGAAATCGAGCCTGTCCTGACGGCAGTCAGGGCATGACGAGCACGTCACACACTGGGATGCCCCGATAGCTATCGGGGAGATGCGAGATTCCCCCGAAACAAGTTCCCCGAAACAAGTTCGGGGCAGGCAGGGGCAGGCTATATGACCGCTGAAAAGAAATTATAAACATATGAAATGCCCATGAGAAAGTATTCTCACACATGGGGAGGATTATCCAGGGCATTCCATCTGACCATTGAAAAACAAATATAAACAGATGAAAAACCGTCTTTGTATTAGTATCGGAACTTTTATTGTAGCCTACTGGATACTGCCTCAGCTTATCTGTATGGCACAACAAGCTCAAATCAGGAACGAAAGGGTTCAGGTGTTTGTCTCTGATAGGCATTTAGTAACTGGGGAAGATCTGTGGCTTGACATCAATGTGTTTTTAAATGAAGCTCCCTCTCCGGTAAAAGTGGTTTATGCCGAAATATTGGACAGGGAAGGGACTTCTGTAAGCCAGCAGCTAATAGGTGTTTCCAAAGGCCATGCTAGGGGTTTTCTTCCAGTACCGGAAAACCTTGATACCGACAACTACCTATTAAGGGTTTATACCAGAAGCAGCCCTTATACTTCTGGAGAAACGGGGGTTTATCACGACATAATAGCGGTAATAAACCCTGAATCGGCACCAAATCCCAATGCACCCCTTCCCGATAAACAGCTGATTCCTAAGCCTTCAAGCCTGCTTAGCGTAGATAAAAAACAATATTCCACTCAAGAAAAAGTGGCCCTTAAAATCGAAAACATTCCTGTAAGAGAAAATGTAAGATTGGCGGTAAGACATACCATTCCCATCCAAGGAGAAAAGATGGACATTGACTGGGCTGATGTCTATACCGAGAAAGATTGGGAGGCCAAGCAAGCAATCCCAGAAATATATGGGCATGTTATCAAAGGTAGGACGGTCTCTACGCCAATAGATACTGCGGAGGTATTTTACCTTACTGCACACGGGGCTTCCTCCCACCTATTCATCACAAAACCGAATGAACAAGGGCAGCTTTTGTTTGAGACGGGGGCATTTCGGCATTATGATTATGTGGTCGTACAATCAGGAAAATCGCAAGACCAAGTAAATTTTGTTTTAGACTCCCCTTTTTGGCCGGCCGTGCCTAGAGAAAGCTTTCGGCTTCCAAGGCTGGTAGTAGATCCTGCACACAAAGAAAGAATTAAGGAAAGGATTTTGGCTAAA
Source organism: Pleomorphovibrio marinus (assembly GCF_003347495.1). Taxonomy (GTDB): domain Bacteria; phylum Bacteroidota; class Bacteroidia; order Cytophagales; family Cyclobacteriaceae; genus Pleomorphovibrio; species Pleomorphovibrio marinus. Next base: position 468,427 of record NZ_QCXY01000002.1, on the reverse strand, counting down.
TCCGTGAATCAATATTTTATTCCAAAATCCTATAACCCTCCACAGGACTTTGCCTCCGTAATCAACCCGGATAGGTCCTACTTGTTGGATGACTATAATCGATTTGATGATATAGCCACCGTAATCCGAGAATACGTCCCTCACGTACTGATAAGGAAACAAAATCGTAAAACTTTGTTTAGAACCTATAATAAACCGCACGAGAACATGTTTAAAAACAACCCTCTCCTCCTTATAGATGCTATGCCTGTTTTTGATGCGGATGCCTTTGCGGAACTCAATCCCAAAAATATCAAAAGGCTTGACCTGCTTACCAGGTATTTTTTTTACGAGAAGGAAACCTTTGAAGGAGTAATAAGCCTTACTTCTTTTGAAAATGACTTTGGGAAGTTTGACCTCCCCAAATCTGCGCTGTTTATCGAATATAAGGGGATTCAAGTTCCTGTGGAAAATGATTTCACTCGCCCTCCTTCTACGGCAAGAAAACCGGATTTCAGAAATATTTTGATATGGGAGCCTTCTCTTTCTCCGAAAAATGATTCAATTTCATTCACCACCTCCCAATTATCGGGGGAGTATCAGATCAATCTCAGCTTCCTACATCCTGATACCCAAGTCTGGGAAAACCACATTTTAAATTTTAGCGTGAAATAGAAACCACTAGTGGAATTTATATATTTGTTTAAAACCAAGTGTACGACTCCATGGGGCACTATCAAAAACATCGAATTTGGATTTTTTGCTGCTGCATTTTGCTGGGCAGTTGTGTGAACTTAAAAGAAGTAGGGGACTTCTCAAAGACCTCAAAGACTTCCATAGGAACTATTCAAAAAATCAATTTCGGGTTTGCTCAGGGTTGCAGGGATAGGTGCAGGATAGGGAGTATGGCTTCTTTCACCATACAAAGAGAGGAAGAGTGCGGATGTGAAACTTACCAGGAAGCGGACAGTGTTTTACTCAGGCTTCAATTAACCGTTCAGGGGTACTTTGACGGACTTGAAAAACTGAGCGGCAACCAGCTAACCCAATACGATCTCAGCGGTCCGAAAAGGGTTATGGTAGAAGGGGATTTTGGTGATTGGAGGATTTCCCCACAGGAAACAGAGGCATACAACCAGTTGGCAAGGGTCATTGTCAATGCCAGTACCGATGCCTTCAGAAGAAAAAGGCTGAGCCAATACATCGAAGAGGCAAACGCCCCTTTATTGGCTTTGTTGGAGAAAATGGAAATAGTGCTTAGAGGCAATCTTCAAGGCATACTTGACAACAGAAAATCCAGGCTTTACGGGTATTTCCAACGCCTTACGTTCAGTGAAAACCTGAGCGATTTTGAAACTGGCATGGCCACCAAAATATATTATGAGGAGTTGGACGAGATAAAAAAAATTGAAGCACAGATAGCTACTTCCAGTACTGCCCTGAGAAAGATATCCGAAGCACATCAGGTACTATTTGACAATAGGAGGCGTTTGACCGGAAAAGACCTTAAGGCCTTCACCAAACAATATCAAAGTGACCTTTCAGATCTAATTGTGGCCTTTAACCAACTTAGCCAGTAACCCGGATGGAAAAACTATCTGCAAAAGAGTCTAGGGAACTCGGAAAATACTACCATACGATGGGGAACTTGCTTCAGGATTTTCTATTTGCCAACTGGAATAAACTGGATGAAGCACAGCGAAAGCATCTAGACCAATGTATTTCCACCATTTTTCAACAGAGTGACGAAATGCTGGTGCATTCTACCCTTTTGGTCCTAGAAGAGGCCAAGTCTGATTTGGAGAAAATCCGGGGATTATGCCAAGGCATGGAAAAAACCGTGAAAGGTCTCGAAAACATCCAACAAGGAATCCACCTAGCTACTGCATTGGCAGGTCTTGGTTTGGCTATAATTTCAAAAAATCCTAAAGAAATAACGCAAAACATTCAAAATTTGGCTTCAGCCATGAAAAGCTAGTCTCCAGAACGAAAAAAAGGGGCAACCTTTCGGTATGCCCCTCGAAATTACCTTACAGTCGATACCCCGATCTATAGGGACGATGTAAATGTTTGCTCGCCTCTTGGTCATCCGGGAATTTTTCGTTCTTTGGATCCCACTTCAAGGGTCTATTCAGCTCATATGCAATATTACCCAAGGTACAGGTCACGCAGGTACTATGGCCTATTTCCACCGGAGTATTTGGATCCCTTCTTTGGATGATTGCATCGATAAAATCAAGGTGATGGGCTCTTCCACCACCTCCCTGTAAACTTTCCCCTTCCGCTATATCCGGGTAGAGGGAGGGGTCAGAGGCCTCGTAATGAGAACGTGATACTTCAATCCACCCGTCGCTCCCAAAGAACTTACACCCCCTGGTTTCTTTCTCATCAAAGGGTTGTTCGGTTACAGTCACCCCATTGGCATATTTAAAAGTAAGGTATTCTGTACTTCCATGTCCAGGAGGAATGATTTCAATAGGCCCGCTTCTATCAGCACCTATGGCCCATTGTGCAATGTCAAACATATGAGCTCCCCAGTCTGTGGTCAGGCCACCACCGGTTTCTTTATACCAACGCCAAGCTCCCCACATTTTTTCATTTTCAGGTGGATTAAGGGTAATAGGTGGGTTCAGCTCATGGTTAAAATGGATATCGGCATTCAATGGCCCTAACCACATTTCCCAATTCAGGTCTTGGGGTACTTCTTCCTTCGGAAGGTCAAAGGGTTTTGGAGGGCCACCTACACAGGCGTGTACCTCACTTACCTTTCCAATTCGTCCCTTATGCACCATTTTAACAGCATGCTGGAAATTAGCATAAGAACGCTGCATACTACCAGTGGCCAGGACTACATTGTTTTCCCTTACTGCCTTAATTAGCTCCTGCCCTTCCTTAATTGTAAAAGTGAGGGGTTTCTCCAAATAGATGTCCTTCTTCGCCTTACAGGAATCTATGGCCATTAAGGCATGCCAGTGATCGGGAGAAGCTATTACCACTGCATCAATGTCCTTTCGGGATAACAAGTCATGGTAGTTTTCGTAAATTTCCACCTCTACCTTCTTTCCTTCTTTGGCATAATGTTCATCAGCTTTTTGTTTGAACCTTTCTCTCTTTACGCCATAAACATCACACCCTGCCACTACCTCCACTCCGGGTATGGTTATAAAACTGTTCATCAAGCCGTTGTTTTGCCTGCCTAGTCCTATAAAACCAAGTCTTAGAGTTTCCGCTTTTCGGGCGAAAGCCAATTCGGAAGTGGGCTTTGCAAGGCTTAGAGTAGGTGTCAACCCTACCCCAGCCGCTCCTAACAATCCTGTACCCAAAAATTTTCTTCTGGAAAACCGGGAATTTTTTACTTTACTCATGTTTATGTTTGGTTTATTGTTTTCATTCTTGATTGAAATAAAGAGAGTTCAAAAGAAACCCATTCCATATCGAGGTTTTTTCAGGTCCACGATAGACAACAAACAAATCTCCCTGTCCTTGTTTAGGGCTTAACGGAAGCTCTACTTCTATCCATCTAGACTCCCCTTTTTTATCTGCCTTGGAAAGCTCTGGACTTTCACCTATTAATTCTCCTTCTTCACTTCCAAGTCTTAATTCCAGTTTGCCACTTGTATTGGCAGGATCCACCTCCATCACTACCTTGTAAATGCCCCTAAGGTCAATACTCTTAAACGCTAAAAACGCACTATCGGAAGTAAATTTAACAAGATAAGAGCCCTTGTTATTTGCTTTGGCTGCATCATGGGTGAGGTCAGCACTTGCCGCCAACACCTTTGCATACCTGAGCTGAAGATCATCTCTTCCAGGTATAGGATCCAGGCCTTCGGCACCTTTATCCAAGTAAGAGGCACTTAGAAAATAAGTACCCTTTTCCGGTCCATGTTTGTCGAGACTCAAGCTTCCACTCACCGGTAAATTGTGCAGTTCACCTGTAGCAGAACCCTGATTTACAGAAAGTATGTATTCCACCATCTGTATTACCTCTTTTTCTTCTAATTGGGGATGAGCAGGCATTAACCTGTCTCCCCATTCCCCACCGCCACCATGGATAATAGTACCTACAAGTCTATCCAACTCTTGATCGGAAATAGCCGAATACCTATGTGAAATCTCCTCAAATGAAGGCCCCACTGAGGCCTTCTGTAAGGCATGGCAGGCATAGCAATCACTTCCTTCCATTAGCACCTTACCGACAGGGCCGGAATGGGTTTGTTGATGGCCTGCTGTAGCCTGAATTTTGTCAAAGCCTTGAGCAAGATAGCTAAAAGTAAGCTGAATTTCCTCTTCAGCTATTTCACCTGTTTCCAAACGTCCATCTTCCCTGTCCGTAACCTTTACCCTATATTTCAAATTTTTCAGATCGTCCCAATAAAAGGAACGATTACCTTCAACCTCAAGCTGTACTTTTGGTGGTTCATTGCCCACTTGGATTTCTAAGCTGTTCCGCACTGAGACTCCGGATTGGTCAGTAACGGTAAGAACTGGCCTATAGATACCGGGTTTCTCAAAAACGTAAGTGGGATTGGGCTCATTGGACTGTTCCTGACCTGCTCCTACAAAGTCCCACGAATAGCTAAGTGTGTCCTCCTCATCATGATCCATGGTGCCTTCGCTGCTGAACTCCACCCTCAAGGGTGCCGCTCCCTTATTGGGGTTGACCGCTATATTCACTACCGGAGGTCTATTTCCCTCGCTGAAAGTAATGCGATATAGGCCTGCATCATCATTTTGTGCATTCCAAAAAGTGCCATATTCCAATACATATAGAGATCCATCTCTTCCAAATTGCATATCTATGGGTTTGTCAAATTTGGTATTGGACATAAAGGGTTCCATTTTTTGATAGTTCCCATCTTCATCCATAGTGACCAGAAAAATCCAGTTTCTCATCCAGTCATAGATGAATAACTTCCCGTCAAAATACTTTGGGAACTTAACCTCAGAATCCCTGTAGAGGTCAGAATAGAAAACCGGCCCAGCCATGGCATTTCTTCCTCCTTCTCCCAATTGCGGAAACTCCTCACTTTCATCATAGGGATACCAAATAAAGGCCTTTTGGGCTGGTGGCAGTTCCTTAACACCTGTGTTGTTGGGAGAATGATTTACGGGTAATGCAGTATCGTACTTGAAAATGCTTTCTTCCTTTACAAAATCATAATACCAGTATGGCTTGTTATCCCCAACGAAATAAGGCCATCCATAAAACCCAGCTTCTTTGGCTTGGTTAATTTCATCATATCCCTTTGGTCCCCTTTCTTGGTGGTCTTCAGCAGCATCAGGACCTACCTCTCCCCAATAAAGATACCCTTTCTTTGGATCTACAGAAATCCGAAAAGGGTTTCTATTGCCCAATACATAGATCTCCGGTCGGGTAGCAGGTGTGCCTTCGGGAAATAAATTTCCTTTCGGAATACTGTAAGTCCCGTCAGGTTTAGGTTTGATGCGAAGAATTCCCCCTCTCAAATCCATACTACTTCCAGAACTCCTCTGAGCATCGAAGGCCTCTGCTCTTCCGGGTCTTTCGTCTATGGGGTTATAATTGTCGGATTCAAATGGACTGGTATCGTCACCTAGCGAAAGAAAGAGGTTCCCGTTAGGGCCAAACTCTAAAGATCCACCGGAGTGACAACATCCCCTAAAAACAGGGATTTCCAACATCACCACTTCCGAGTTCCTACTCATTTTTCGGTCGTCGAAGGTAAACCTAGAAAGTCTATTTATGCTTTCGCTGCCAGCAGGTGAGTAATAAAGGTACATCCACCCATTTTGATCAAATTTGGGATCTAGGGCCATCCCCAACAGCCCATCTTCATGTTCCGGATAAACATCTAACTGACCCACCACTTCAGTTTCCCCCGTCTCACCATTATAAAGCTTAACCTTTCCTTTTCTCTCAATAAAAAACACCGAACCATCGGCTAATACCTCCAACTCCATTGGTTCATCCAGTTGTTCCACCAAAGTAATCTTAGTAAATCGATTATCCTCGGGCATCCTATGATCATATGGCCCTGGTGATTGACAGCCAAAGACAAAAATAAAGTACAAACTGGGGAACAAATACTGTCTAATGCTTATTAGGTTATTTATTAGGTTGATCATATTATTTACTGGAGATAGCCTCCCCATCGCACATGGTGGTGTTTTTTCAAAGTTAAAAATAAGGGTAAATACTGTTTATCAAAAGGACTTTTGGAAAATGCTGTTTCCTAGCTTCTTTTATTACAAACCTTACTAAATTAGGATAAGCAAGTGCCCTTATTCCTTAATAATCCGGAAGGTAAATATTTTTTGCCCTTCGCTTACCATTATCACATATACACCTTTAGGAAATGGAACCTCTAATTCATGATTTAAATCCTGAGTCGTTTTTTGGACTTTTACATTCTTAACCTGCCTTCCAGATGTAGAAAAGATTTCAAATGTAATCTCTCCGACATAGTCATTGCTTACTAGGATATTCAGCTTGTCCGAAACAGGGTTGGGGCCAATCCTATACCCTTGACGACTCAATGCAGGCTCACTTGGTAAACTGGAAATCGTAACAGGAGCAGAAATCCTGTTGCATTCATTATCAATAACGGCAACTTGATAGGTTCCTCCCTCTTCCGCAGATATTGAGCGGGAATTGGCTTCAGAAATAGGCTGGCCATTTCTATACCATTGGTATTGGCTGGCAGGAACTCTTGAAGTCAGGACAGCACCATTAGCGACAATTTCGGGTTGAGTAAGGGTATTTTGCCTAACCTGTATATTCCTTTCCAATACAGCGGTTCCACCTGGACCGGTGATCTCCAAAGTTATTGGATAGGTTCGTGAGTTACTGAATAAGTAAGTTGGTGACTGGGAAGTGGAAGTTCCGATGTTAGCAAAATTCCACCTATAGGCAGAAATATTTCCCTCAGAGGTATTAATGAACTCGGTTAAACCGCCGGCACAATTGAACCTCACTTCAAAATTGGGGAATAAAACATTCTCGCAATTCAAATTCAACCAGTTTTCAGCATTTGAAATTTGTGCATTTGGCCCAAGATTAACAACTGATTCCCCTACAAGGTCCACATTTTCCACATTCAAATTGGTGAAACAATATTTCCTATAGGGGGGATGCGTGATAATAGCCTTCCCATCGGCAGTGATAGTAGAAGTCCCGCTTCCTTCCTCTAGTTGCTCTATTTGTTCAACCAAGGTCAAGTTCTGCCCATTTGCCAAGGAAAGTAAAACCCCATTGGCTAGCTTTAGCCTGTCAATGGCCAGAGAAGGTTGCCGAAAACTAATACCCCCGCCTCTTAGGGTCAGTTCCGCGATATTTCCAATATTTTCCACTTCCAAATTACCTTGAACTACATTAAAAGTTCCCAGGGCATGTCTCCTTTGGTCACTGAAGTTTCCCTCCTGCCCTGAAAACTGGAAGTTAAATCCCTCTGTCATTCCTGATGTTTCAGCAATAGAAATAGTTTGGGAAAAATCAATTTGATTAACCCTACCTCTAATAGCGGATTCTCCCTCTAGAAGTAAACTCCCCACTGATAGTGTGCCCATATCCAATTCTACCTGTGCATTTTCCAGTCTTAAATCATTAATATCGGGCAGGGATAACACTCTCCACCTTCCTTCATTAATGGCAATGGAGACCTCCTCAAGGCTCAATTGACCAAAATCCAGGACATTTTCACTGGGATTCGAAGAGGCGAAAGTAATGGAGCCTCCCCGTATACTTACGTTTGGATTACTAGATCTTAAACCACTCTCTATGGTAAGATTATTGTTATTGAGGTTGATGTTCAAGGGTTGATTTCCGAAAAGATTTACACTGAATACGCTAGTGGCTGGTGGTACTCTAAGTTCCCCTTGACTGATAGGCCTATCCACCACCACCCTGGTACCCTCACTGGGCAGAATTCCCCCGGGTTGCCCATTGCTGCTCAATGACCAGTTCTCAGGGTTATCCCAGTTACCGTCTTCTCCGATATAATAAAGGGTGTTGAGTTGGCCATCCACCACTCCTGCGGATAAAACCAAACTAAAAGCTTGTCGGTTATTGCTCAAATTGCCTTTATGACTTACCCTTACGGTATATTGCTGGGCACTAGGGGTGTTTAGGACTACCTGCTCCACGTTGTCCCTGTTGTTGTCAACGGAATTTACTGCTACAGCATTTGCACCCTGGCTAAAATTGAGGCTCCAAGGGAAATACTCTGTACCATCTTCTCCGAAAATCCTGAGGTCAAGGTCGTTTACAAGCATTCTATCCCTGGGGTTAAGAGAGGGAGGTGGAGGTGTGCCAGCCGGATCTGTCCAGGCTATGGTAGCTTTTATAGGTTCTATTCCGTCGGAGATAAAGTCAAACTCATAGGTTTGGTTATTCTCAAGCACCAGCTCCCTGATAATCCGGCTTGAACTATTTTCATCAATGATAATTTGCCCAGCAGCTTCAGCATCCAGCACTCCCCATCCAAACATATAATCGGGGCCTGGGTTCATGCCAGCTTCTTTTGCAGTCTGTATAGCAAGGGCTTTCAGGGTGGCGGAACGCATGTACCTACCGGCATTTCTTTCTCTATACAATTCTTGCAAAAGTAAGAGCGAACCTGAAACATTGGGAGCCGCCATGGAAGTCCCACTTAGAGAACCATAGCTGTCCCCTCCTTCAGTGGTTATGGTGGAGCTGAATACGTTCACCCCCATGGCCACCAAGTCTGGCTTGACCCGCCCATCGTCCACAGGCCCCCAACTTGAAAAAGAACTCATCACCACGGAATTGGGTCCCGTGTAATTGGTGATGCCATTTACGGCACCCACCACTATGTTGTTTTTTGCCACTCCTTCAGGTCCTATGGAATCGTCAGGTCCATCAGAATCCCTAGAACCATCCCCGACTTCATTTCTGTCATTACCTGCTGCCCAAACTACGGTGTAATACGGCCTAGAGAAAGCCAATTCATCAATCTGTCTTGCCCTATTGGTATAAAAACCAAACCTATAGTCCTCATTGGGGCTAATACTCTCGTTACCTGCCCAAGCCCAGTTGTCATTACTATCCCTGAACCAACCTACCACTATGCCATAGGAGTGATTGGAAATCAGGTGCCCATCTGGCAAAGCATCAGGATCATAGGCGTTTTGCATCATCTTGGAAATATCTGCATCCCAGTTGAAGGCCCACCCCGTAGCAGCATTGGCCATGCCCCTAGCGTTGGCATTGTTGCCAGTGGCCAATATGGTACCCGTAACATGCGTAGCATGGTTACTGATAGTTTCGGTAGAACCATCTATCTGGGTAACCCTTCCCACAAATTCATTATGGTTAGCCCTTGGTCGGGTTTGGTCATAAATACCAATAACCATATTTTGGCCAGCTAGATTTAGTCCTAGACCGCCCCCAGACTGTAAGGCCCTTGTACCTGTGGTAATAGCAGCAGTCACATTGTGCGTAGTATAATAAACCGGGTGGTTTTCTCGATCCATGTATTGAAATTCGGCAACCTTACCATCCTCTAAAAACAATTTCAAAGGCACGTTAAATCTCTCTGCGATTTCAGCCTTTTGGTCTTTGCTAAGGCTGTAAGGTTGTACGTTCTGATTAAGTCTATCAAAAGTTTCCTTTCTCAACTCCTGAAGGCCATCATCCCCTGGCCTTAAGACCTGTGAAAAACCCTGTAAGCTTATTAGGAAATAGCTTACAAAAACCAGCAGCCAATATTTAATATTATTTGTTTTAGTCATGGTAATTTGCCCACTCTGGTTTCAATTTCCTAAGGCACTCTTGTCATGGTGGTGGTTCCACTATCTTCCGAACCATTACTCCAAGTAATCCTTATTACGCCATTCGCATCTACTGTACCTGTGCCATTAAACACATCCCCACCAAACACCACATCCGGTTGGTCTACTATAGAAATGACTCCACATAGCTCTGTGAAAATGGCGGGATTATCTTCACCCCCATAAACTTGAGAGTAAACACCTCCTGTAATATCCGAGATTCTGTATGTAAATGGTTCTATCTCCGTAATGGTTACCTGATAGTTGACGGTACCACCAGTACCCACATTCACTGTATTATAGGTTCCTGCAAGGTCAGAGGGACATGCAAGCCTGATTTCAATGGTTACGCTTTTATAATTAGCACTTATTTTGGTATCTCCGGCATCCAATATTTGAAGAATGAGATTGGGATCTTCATCTGTGCCTAGGTTGCCGGTCAAAATACTTATGGGTACATCTATAAAGCTGGAGTTTGGAGCTATCGTGTAAGTAGTAGAAGGCAGTGAATAATGCACTCCAGGAATAGCGGTAGATTCAGGGTCTGCCGCGATTAAAAGTTCAATGGGTTGGTCCACATGTGCTCCTACCAAATTTATCCTAACGGTGGTTTCATCCACCTGATTGTCAGACTCTTTCGTAAATATCCTCGTAATTGTGCCATTGGGTCTGGATGCCTCTTCAAATTCCACCTCATGCCCTTCCCACAGGATGGTAAACCCGGATTCTTCCATGCAGGAAGAAAACATACCCACCATGAACAAGAGGGATAAAACGAGGCTGCTTTTTACTGTCCTTTTCATCGCTAATATCCTGGGTTTTGAACCAATAATTCATTCAATTGAATCTGTGCCAACGGTAAATTTGAAAGGATTCGGTAATCGGTATAGGGCACTTCCAGAAAATCAGCATGTTTGGTAATATTCATCCCATTCCGTTTTAAGTCAAAGAACCTATGCCCCTCTAGGGCGAATTCTTGTCTACGTTCCAGCATAATCCGATTAAAAAGGGTTTGTCCAGTGATTACATTGTCAACAGGCCCCAGCCCTCTTTGCTCCCGCAAGGCATTAATGTCCTCCCTTGCTCCTGCAGGATTACTTTGGTACCTGGCTTCCGCTCGTATAAGGTACAATTCGGCCGCTCTAATAATTGGCAAGTTTTCTAGAAAATCTCCCTTATACCCTGTCCATTTCCTGCTGGCATAGACAGGGCCTTCTATACCATCCCTGGTGGTTTCTCTCCAGCAATCCCTCCTTACATCCCCTGTCTCATAGGTAGCGATAAGCTCATTTGACGCCCCTACGATAAACTGTGCAGCTGGGTCATTATCTGAAGTCAAAGAATTTAGAGAGTTATTCACTCCGTCCACCGTACTCCAGTCCACTTGTCTAAGTTCCAATTCAAATAAGGATTCTGGATGAGGGGCCCTAGAAAACCCCTGCACATACGCACCTGGAGGAGTAAGGCCTTCCCCATTTGAACGAAGGCCAAGCCGGATCATGGCCTCAGAGGCTGCCGCTTCCGCCTCTTGCATCCGGTTCCAGTAGAGGTACAGTCTGGCCAAAAGGGCAAAAGCTGCCCCCCTGTTTCCAAAGTAAACACCCTCAGAACCTAAAGGTACAAGAGGAAGTAAGGGTATTGCCTCGATAAGATCCCTTTCAATTTGTTCATATACTTCAAGTACAGTGACTCTTTCCCGAAAGTCTGCATCCGAGGCCACCAAGGTGGGTGAGAGCCTTAAGATTGGCCCCAAATTGAAACCATCTACTTCCCTGCCTGGCTCGTACCCATATACCCTGCATAAATCAAAGTAAAACAAGGCTCTCATAAAGAAGGCCTCCCCTTTGATGATTGATTTTTGGTCTTCCTCACCGGTTACATTTTCATCGTCAATACCTGCAATGATCAAGTTGGCATCGTTGATCCCACCAAAGACATTGGAGTTCCACAAATTAATGTGATCCCTGTCCCCGTTCGTCTCCTCTCCCTGGTACCTTCCTGTATTTGCCACCAATCTTAAGTTATCGGCCAAAATTTCAGGAGCAATCATCATTTGCTGACCATAATAATTAAAGCTAGTGGCACGATTATACATGGAATTGGAAACAGCAAAATAGCCGGAGATATCGTTCAGGGCCTGTTCAGGAGTAAGACTTTGCCTTGGAGTAGTTTCCAGATCGGTACAGGAGAAAACCGCGACCGTCAAGGTCAACAAAATGGAGTAGATAATTTGCTTGTTTTCCATAACCCTTTAGAAATTCACGTTTATGCCTGCGGTGATTTGTTTGGAATTGGGATAAGTACCATAGGTGGACCCTCCTATGGAGTTCACTTCTGGATCCAGTCCATTGTATTTCGTCCAGGTAAGGAGATTCAATCCTTGCACGAACACCGAAGCCTGATCTATTCCCGCCTTTCTGAGCATCTGCATAGGTAATTCATAATTCAAAGTAACTTGCTTCAGCCTCACATAGCTGGCATCTGAAATCTGTTTGGTGGAAAATTGCTGGTACCCCGAATGACCCGGTATCCTCCCCCCTTCATAGGGTTTCGGGATGTTGGTGATATCACCTGGCCTCCTCCAGAAATAAATTTGATCCACAGTCTGGTTATCCTGACCTATGGATCCTGCCTGGGCCAAATTGTACAAATCCTGGTTAAAAGCCAAGTTGCCATATTGGTATTGGAAAAACACCTCCAGAGACAATGGTCCATAGGAAAAGGTGTTCGAAAGCCCACCAAAATTCCATGGCAAAGCACTTCCTATGTACTTCTGATCATCGTCGGACAACAAATAGGTGTATTCCCCATGTTCGTCAAAATACATAGGTGCTCCGTTGGCAGGATTCACCCCTGCATATTCATAGGCATAATAAAAGTCAATGGGTTTCCCCACAATCAAATCATTCCCCAGGCGGTCCAGCCCTTCATATAATTCCAAAAGCTCGTTGGAAAAGATGGAAATATTGAATGCAGTATTCCATCTGAATTTACCCTTCACTACATTGGTGGTCTGCAAATCAAAGTCAATGCCTTGATTCCTCACCTTACCGGTATTCCTGGTAATAGAACCAAAACCGGAGTCTATTGGGAGCTGGGTCTCAAAAAGTAATTTTCTGCTATCCTTTCTCCACACGTCCACCGTAGCTATAATTCTGCCATTGAACAAGGTGGCATCAACCCCAAAATTGGTGGAGGCAGACTCCTCCCAAGTCAGCAAATCATTTCCCAACTGGCTGAAGCGCAAAGCTCCTGAACCGAAATACTGACCCGCAGAACCTATAAGTGTCCTTGCTTGGAAATTTCCAATATTGGAATTCCCGGTAATGCCGTAGGATGCCCTCATCCTTAGGTTGTCCACCCATTGGGCATTTTGCATAAATCTTTCTGAAGAAATCCTCCAACCTGCGGATATTGCCCCAAAATTTCCCCAGCGGGTGTTCGTCCCAAAACGGGAAGAACCATCCCTTCTCAAGGTTAGGTCAAAGGTGTAACGATCGTCATAGTCATATTTGGCCTGTGAAAAAAAACCGGAGCGTCTAAACTCTGTGTAAAAGCCCCCCACATCGAAGGGAACCGCTGCATTTTGCAAGTACCTTAAAATTGGGTTCGGAAACCCCCTACCTGTAGCCGTGTTGGATTCGGAAGTTTCCGCTTTATACTCGTACCCCAATATCCCCGAAATAGTATGTACTTCGTTGAAACTTTTGTTTACGTTGAAGTTGGCATTGGCATTGGTATTAACTATTCGGCGATCGGTAAATGTGGAAGACCCCCCGTAGGCCGCAAAGGCGGGAATGGTAGAAGGCCTATTGTTTTCATCCCTATTGTCAGAAAAATCTATACCCCCAAAAGTGGTTAAGCCTAACCAAGGGAGAATCTGATAGGTCATCTGCAAGTTGGAAACGGATTGATAAGTAGTGGCCCTTCTCAATTCCTGATTCACCCCCTGTACAATATTGTATCCGAACAAATGTTCACTAGGGTAAGGCGCGTAATTGCCATCTTCATCATAAATGGGCACATTCGGTCTTGCCACATATCCCGCTACAAAAGGGCTGTTGACAAAATTACCCCTGTCAATACTGCCATTGGTTATTTGTTGGGAAAGAGAAAGGTTGGCGTTTATGGTGAATCGCTCGTTTGCCCTGTGGGTAAGGTTCATCCTTCCCGTGGATCTTTGGTAATCAGACATGATGATCTGGCCTTCTTGGAAGGTATGGGATCCAGAGATGAAAAACTGTGTTCGTTCATCCCCCCCAGACATAGAAACATCGTAAATACTTAGCCTGCCCTCCCTGTATAGCGCATCCACCCAATCTGTACTTTCCGAATCCCTGTCCCCCGGACTCCCGTATATCTGCGCAGCATCCGCGGGGTTCAGTCCTGCATTGATATAGGCTTGCCGCTTTATGGAGGCAAGTTGGTTGGCATTCATCACATCATATAATTCAATGGGCTGAACGACTCCTTCTTGTACACTTACCCTTACATTTGTCTTTCCTTGTTTCCCCCTTTTGGTGGTAATAAGCACTACCCCATTAGCAGCCTGGGCCCCATAAATGGAGGCTGCGGCTGCATCTTTAAAAACTTCTATGGATTCGATATCGTTCGGATTGATGGAGGCAAGTGCATTTTGCGAGCCTTGTCCTGAAAGCCCGCCAGAAGCAATTTGTACCCCATCCACAATATAAAGTGGCTGCGTGCCGGCATTGATGGAACCTACACCCCTTATCCGCACATTCAGAGTCCCCCCTGGCTGGCCTGATCCAGCCGTGACCTGCACCCCAGCTACCCTTCCCTGCATGGCCCTATCGAAAGACTGCATAGGCAAATCCTGAAAAATCTCACCCTTAACCGACGCAATAGCACCCGTTACTTCCCTTCGGGTCTGGTCCCCATAGGCGGTAACCACATATTCATCCAAAGAGGTTATTGCAGGCTCCAAGGCAACGTTTATTTCGTTTCTGTTCCCTATATCCACCTCTTGGGTTTGAAGTCCCACAAACCTATACACCAAAATATTCCGGTCGGAAGGAACACCAATTTCGTAATTCCCATCCAAGTCGGTAATCGTACCTTGAGAAGTACCTTTTATAACCACAGTAACCCCAGGTATGGGCTGCCCATCCTCTGCTGAGGTAACAGTTCCCCGTACCAACCTGCTCTGGGCCTGCACTCCCAATGATGTCAAGATGATTAAGATAATTGCAAGTAAATTTTTCCTCATATAAGCAGTTTGCGGTTAAAGAGCTATTAATATACGAAACATAAAGACTTATAGGTGATAAACACTCATCTGTAGCAGTTTTTTTCCAAGGTGGGCAAATCCTTTTTTTATGTGGTGGTTTTAATTAGGTGAATTTTTATTTTCTCGTAAACTTTGTTTAATTTAATAAGAGTGAGCGTCGCCGATTAATACGTTTAACAGCATTTAACAGCACCTCAGAATAAACGCTATATTAACGATTCAGTTTGAATTTTATGATTTAATTCAAAAAAAAGTATTTCATAACCTGAATAATGAAAAATTAGTTGTTCAGTTTAAAGAATAATTACCTCAATTCTTCTATTCAATGCTCTGTTTTCCTCTGTTTCATTGTCTTTTAGGGGTTTCTTGTCTCCTCTTCCTACAGTCTCCAAACGGTTTTCCCCAATGCCAAGCTTCATCAAGTATTCCTTAACAGCCAACGCCCTTTTCAAACTGAGGTTTTCATTATAGGATGATCCCCCCACATTGTCGGTATGGCCTTCTATAAGGATATTTACTTCGGGATGTTCCTGAAGAAACTTCATCAACCGACTCAATGAGCTTATGGACTCGGGTTTCAAATCAGCCTTATCAAAATCAAAGAAGATATTCTCAAACACGAAGTTCTTACCGCTTTCCACAGGTTCCAATTCTATGGAGAGGTTCTTCCTGTTTTTTAGGCTATCCCTTTCCACATTATAGATACGAGGCAAGAACCCCTTTTTCTCCACATACAAGCCTGAAATCCCTTTGTCGGGATATAGCATCACGAAATCCCCGGTTTTTCCGTCAGACCTGAATTCATACATGGTGCTGTCGTTGGAAAGATTGACCAATGAAAGTTTTGCATCCACTGGTTTACCGCTTTTTGCGTCCAATACCCTACCTTCCGTTACGAGGATCTTTTCTCCCAAGTCAATGGACTCAGGAAATTTAAACCGATAAAGAAAGGAGCTGTCTGGCTTACCTTCAATAAAAGCATTTTGGGTATAATAAGCATAATCCTTTTGGGCTGTAATAAATAAGGCCAATTGGTCATTGTGGTCGTTGATGGGATAACCCAGGTTCATTGGAGGGCCAAATTCCTTCCCATCAAACTTCGATACAAAAATATCCTTGCCTCCAAACCCCATATGGCCATCAGAAGCGAAAAACAACATTTCATTATTAAAAAAGATAAACGGAGAAACTTCGTCTTTGGGAGTATTCACATTTTCCCCCAGGTTTCTGGCCTCCGACCAGCCACCGCCAGACAATCTCTCGGTAAACCAAATATCATTGCCCCCATGGCCTTCCCTTCTATTCGAGGAAAAAAAGAGCACACTACCATCCGCGGATAAGGAAGGTTGAGAATCCCAATACCTTGAATTCACATTTTTGCCCATGTTAGCAGGCTTTTGCCATACCCCATTTACCCGTTGGGTAAGGTAAAGATCACAGGACCCAAATGAATCCGGGGTATCACAGGAGGTGAAAATAAGGATATTACCATCTGCTGAAATCGTGCAGGTACCTTCATTGTACCGGGTGTTGATGGCTTGGGAAATCGACTGGGGTTCGGTCCAACTTTCACCATCATAGTATGAAACATAAATATCCTCGTTATCTTGGTTCTGTAGCCCATCCCTTTTGGTAAACAATATCTTCTTTGAATCTGCGGTAAGAACTGGGAAGTATTGCAACCTAAACCGGTTCAAGGGTTCCTCAAGTCTTTCCTTGGTAATAGCCAAAGGCTCGGAAAGGTGGGTGGAAATAAAGTCTAGTTGCTCTTTGCTTTTTCTATAGCTATCTGAAGCCTTAAAGCTGTCATCCATATAGGCAGAGGATTCTTCCAATTTTTCAATGGCTTTTTCAAACTCCCCCATACCTAAATAAACCTGCACGATCAGCCATCCAAATCTTCCCTTGAAAGGTACTTCTTTATTTGGTTTAACCCTTCTTTCCCCTTTTTCGGCGATTTCCAGGGACTGCTGGTGCAGTCCTTTGGTGAGCAATACCTGAGAATGCCTGAGATAAGCCTCAAAAAAATCAGAACTCCTTTCATAGGCTGCTTGGAAGTTGGCCATCGCTTCGTCCAGTTGCCTCCTGAGCAGAAACTGCTCCCCATCTTCAAAAAACTTGATAGCCCTACGGTCAATAATGGAATACTCCTGAGCAAATAGTCCGTTTACCAGCAGCACCATAAGAAACCCCCAAATCAATACAGCCTTTTTCATCCATTAAGGTATATCCATGAACTTATGAGTCTGGAGTGAAATTTGCCACTCCGGGTGATTTTTCACATAAGTTATGATTTTTTCCATAAACTTGGAAGATTTTGACCACTCGGGTTGTAGTAACTTTACACACCCCTCTCTTACTTTTGCGGCATGTGTTTCTGCAAACTCGAAATCAGAGGAATGGAAAACCACAACTTTTAATTCATCCGCCTTATCATATATCCCCTCATGAGGCGATTTGAACTTTTTGGGAGAAAAGCAGACCCAGTCAAATTCTCCCGAATAAGGATGGGCTCCAGAGGTTTCTATATTAACCTTGAATCCTTTATCCTTAAGCAACTTGGTAAGAGGCCCCAAATCATACATCAGAGGTTCACCACCTGTGATAACGGCGAGTCGTGCGGGATATTTTAATGCTTCAGCCACAATTTCTTCCACTTCTATGAGTGGCCATTTCCCAGCTTCCCAAGATTCCTTTACGTCGCACCATACACAGCCCACATCACATCCCCCCAATCTGATAAAATAAGCGGGATGACCAGTAAAACTTCCTTCCCCCTGTATGGTATAGAAGGCTTCCATTAAGGGCAACCGCGTTCCTTGGGCTACCTGTTCTTGTTTCTGCATATTAAATTTTTGATAAAGCGGGTGATTGAACCGCTGTTCCACTTAATTTAATGAAATCGAGCATGACGAGCACGTCACACACTGGGATGATTATAGATTGCGAGATTCCCCCGAAACAAGTTCGGGGCAGGCTATGTGACCAATAAAAAGCAATTATAAACACATGAAATTTCCGCCCAAATTCAGGGATACACCCTACCCTGAGCTGCCATGAGGGTATTGTACAACAAAGAGGCAATGGTCATTGGCCCGACCCCCCCTGGCACGGGGGTGATGGCACTGGAAATGGGAGCGACCTCGTCAAACTTCACATCCCCAATCAATCTAAAACCGCTCTTTTTGGTTTCGTCTGGCACCCTATGAATTCCAACATCGATAATCACCGCCCCTGGCTTCACCATATCCTTTGTCACAAACTCGGGTTTCCCTATAGCCACGATGAGTATATCTGCCGATCGGCAGATTTCTGGAAGATTTTTGGTCCTGCTATGAGTCAGGGTTACCGTACAATTCCCTGGGGTATCGTTTCTACCCATAAGGATACTCATGGGCGAACCAACAATATGACTTCTTCCGATTACCACGCAATGCTTCCCTGAGGTCTCTATTTCATACCTTTTAATCAGCTCCAGTATCCCATTGGGAGTGGCAGATACGTAGGTGGGCCAGTTTAAGGCCATTCTACCTACATTGGCTGGGGTGAAACCATCCACATCCTTTTCGGGTCTGATCCTGGCAGTGACCTTCTCCACACTGATCTGCTTCGGTAAGGGCAACTGTACAATCATCCCATCAATATCAGGGTTTTCATTGATCTTGTCCACTTCTGCCAACAAGTCTTCCTCTGAAATATCTGCCTCCAGCTTTACCAAGGTAGATGTAAACCCAATTTGTTCACAGGCTTTGACCTTGGCCCCTACATAGGTTTGACTGGCCCCATCATCTCCTACCAGTACCGCCGCTAAATGGGGAACCTTGCCCCCTGCCTCCTTTATTTTCACCACTTCCTTGGCCAACTCTTCCTTGATGGTAGCTGATGTTTTTTTACCGTCTATTATTAAAGGTTGATTTTCGTTTTCCATTAGGTTTATATCTGGTTATTGGTTTCGGTAAAATTGAGTCAATGGTATTTTATCTTGCATTTCACTAACTTTTGCAAAATTCAATTTCGCATTGCAATTTGGTAAAACAAAAAACTTTGTGTCTAAGCAACCTCTCCTATTTGGGCGGCTAGGACACAAAGTAGTTTAACGGTTTAGGAAAGTAGGTACATTTCCTGAAAAGGTGGATTGGACCAATTCCAAAGCCAAAGAAAACTGGGCTAATCCAACTTAAGTACTGCCATAAAGGCTTCTTGGGGAACTTCCACATTACCCACCTGCCGCATCCTTTTCTTTCCTTTCTTTTGTTTCTCCAATAGTTTCCTCTTTCGGGAAATATCTCCCCCATAACACTTTGCCAAAACGTTTTTACGAAGGGCTTTTACCGTTTCCCTCGCAATCACCTTAGTACCAATGGCAGCCTGAATGGCAATTTCAAACATTTGCCTAGGCACCAATTCCTTTAGCTTCTCGCAAAGGCGCTTCCCCCATTCGTAAGCTTTGTCCCGATGAACGATGGCCGATAAAGCATCCACCGGCTCTCCATTCAACATCACGTCCAGCCTTACCATATGAGATTGCCGGAAGCCAATAAGCTCATAATCCAGGGAAGCATACCCCCTAGAGATGGTCTTGAGTTTGTCGAAGAAATCAAATACGATCTCCGCCAAAGGCATATCAAAGGAGAGCTCCACCCTATCGGCGGTCAGGTACACTTGGTTTTTTATCTGCCCGCGCTTTTCCATGCAGAGCTGGATGACCGGCCCCACATAATCTGCCGCTGTGATGATAGATGCCTTCACAAAAGGCTCCTCAATATGCTTGAATAAGTTGGCTTCTGGCATGTCAGAAGGTGCATTGATCAAATTGATCTTATCGTTATTCATCAATGCCCTAAACTGTACAGAGGGAACAGTAGTGATTACGGTCATGTCAAATTCCCTTTCCAGCCTTTCCTGAATGATTTCCATGTGCAGCATACCCAAAAAACCACAACGGAACCCAAAGCCCAATGCCGCGGAAGTCTCTGGCTCCCATACCAAAGAAGCATCATTGAGCTGCAGCTTTTCCATGGAGGCCCTCAGCTCCTCAAAGTCTGTGGTGTCCACCGGGTATATTCCCGCAAACACCATGGGTTTAACATTTTCAAATCCCTTAATAGTCTGGGAACAAGGTCTTTTAACATGCGTTATGGTATCCCCCACTTTCACTTCCTTGGCTACTTTGATGCCGGAAATCAAGTAACCCACGTTTCCAGCGTACATGCTCTCTTGGGGCTTTTGTTGAATACCCAAAACCCCAATTTCATCTGCCTCGTATTCCTTGCCGGTATTGACAAACTTAATCCTGTCCCCTTTTTGAATTTTGCCATTAAAAATCCTGAACAACACCTCCACTCCCCGGAAAGGGTTGTAAACAGAATCAAAAATCATTGCCTGAAGCGGTGCTTCCTCGTCCCCCTTGGGAGAAGGTACACGTTCCACCACTGCGTTGAGTATGTCTTCTATCCCAATCCCTTCCTTACCGGATGCCAAAATAATATCTTCCCTATCACATCCGATAAGGTCCATCACTTCTTCTGCCACCACTTCGGGTTCAGCTCCGGGTAGGTCTATCTTGTTCAAAACGGGTATTATTTCCAAGTCATGCCCAATGGCCAAGTACAAATTCGAAATGGTTTGGGCCTCTATTCCCTGGGAGGCATCGACAATAAGCAAAGCCCCTTCGCAGGCGGCTATGGACCGGGACACCTCATAAGAGAAATCCACATGGCCTGGGGTGTCAATCAGGTTTAGGGTATATTCCTCCCCCTGATAGGGATATTTCATCTGAATGGCATGTGATTTAATGGTTATCCCCCTCTCACGCTCCAAGTCCATATTGTCCAGCAGTTGATCTTGCATTTCTCGATCCGTCACCGTATTGGTAAACTGAAGGAGTCTATCTGCAAGGGTACTTTTGCCGTGATCAATATGGGCGATGATACAGAAATTTCTTATTTTTTGCATCTTCATAATTGGGTGCAAAAATAGCAAATTGTTAGGGTTTTAATATTATTTGGTAATTTTAATTCACAATTGAAGTAAGCTATTCAGCACTATAGGGAAACCTCCTATCTTGGCAAATGGTTATCCTATATTATCAGCACATTAACGATTCATTTAAAAATCATGCTTTCTGCGATACTTCTAAAATTAATTTTGGTGTTGGCGGGTCTTTTAATAAATAAACCCTTTCCCCCACAAGTCACCGTTGACGACAACAACCCGACAGGAAAGGTATCCATTACCCCAAATCGCTCCTTGGGATGGGAGGACTTTAAGGTGGTGCCCCAGGTTCAGGGAAAGTCTACCATCAACGCACTGTGCCTCAGCACTTGCGATGTGGAAATCAGGAAGGTGAATACCTATACAGACCATGTGACCCTAGAGGTAGAAGCCATCGTAAAGCATCAGAATGAAATGTCACAGGTGAGGGAGAGTTTCCTGGCCGAGTCCAGTGATGCAATAAAGGCCACGGTATTACACCATGAAAACGGGCACTTTTTGATTGCCCAAATTATTGGCTACCGAATAGTAAAAGATGCCCAAGGATTTAAGTTTGACAAGAAAAACTACAAAAACCAACTCAATCAGATTGTACGAAAGCATTTTCGGTCATGGAACCAAATGGACCAGCTCTATGACCTGGAAACCACAAAACCGAGAAATGCCACGCAACAGCAGAAATGGGACAAGTTTTTTGAAAAGGAACTCGCAAAATTAAAATCAGAGGTAAACCCCTAAATAAATGGAGACAATTGCTGAAAGAAAAAAGCGGGAAAACATAGGTGAATACATATTATACATGTATCAGATCGAAGACCTTATTAGGGCCTATAACTTCGATATGGAAGCTATTCAAAAACATATAGTGGACAAATATCCCATCAAGGAGATAGAAAAAGAAGAGGTAAGCATCTGGTATAACAACTTTGCCAAAGAAATGCAAGAAGCGGGCATTGCCCATTCTGGTCACCTACCCCAACTTCAGCAATTAGTTAATGGACTTGCCAAACTTCACTGGCAACTCCTCAAAGAAGACAAAAGTTATTTTGAAATCTATCAGGAGGCCAAACCTCACGTGGTGGATCATGTCATGTCCGCAAAAGGAAAGGATATTGGTCATGAAATCCAAATTTGCCTAAATGGCCTATATGGCCTGCTCCTTTGTAGACTTCATGGCCAAATGGTGGAAGAGGAACTGCTTGAGTCAGCAGAAAAGTTCGGAAGGGTGTTGGCTTATTTAAATCACTTCTACCAAAAGAAAGACAATACAACAGATCTATAAATCTTCTCCTAAAATGGTCTGCAAAGATTACCAAGTCGGTATCGGTGCTACCTACCACAAGGCTATTGCATGCATTTTCAATTGTCAACAACCTTTACTGTCCTTGAAAAAGGGTTTTGGTCAAAAATAAATTAGCCTGTAGATGCCTATACCCTAATCCAACTTTAAATAGGAGCCTCTTCTGGAATCATACTTGAAAATCTCGAGTGAAGGAGATCTAGGGTGGCTGAACACTTTTCAAACATGGAAAAATTCCCCAACTGATTTTCTTCCCAAAGCGAACGGTAATAAGCTATACCCCCATGAAGGTTGTCAAAAAATTTCTTGAAATAGGTTATATTTTTTGGATGGAGAGAATTCCTGGAAGCATGAAGTTCATTTTGAACGTATTTGATGTAAAGCTGAAGTTCCTTTACAAATACATGTGGCCTATTCGGATCAATGGGCAGCTTTACCTTTCCGTAGATATGCCCCACCATTTCTATTAGGGAATAAAGTTGCTTGAAGTAAGTCAAATTAGGGCCTGGGCAGATCGTAACCGCACTTAGGTTTCTTCTTGGCATTTCTCCTTCACTCAATAGAGCAGCAGCACCCAGTCCCTCACATAAGCAATCTTTTTCCAAAATGGCTTGTAGTTTTGCAGCGGGCAAACTTCCTTCCTTATTTGCCTTCACCTGTAAGTGTTGGTATTGTCTAGAAGCGGTGCAGATAGGCTTATCCGTAAATTCGGTGTTTGAAACCAGAAATTTTTTGTAACATGGGCTGCCCGGCCTGTCCTTAGCTATCCTGTTTTTTCTTTGGTCTTCCCCACTACTGGTTCTCAGATTATTGAAGGGTACTCCCAGCGGGGATGCGGCACTTAGGTAAAAGTCCGATTCCTTTGCTTTTATAATACGATCCAGGGTGTCGTCATCCACGGAGGTTGCCTCGGGAACCAAAAGAAATGGGCTCCCCCAGCCAGTTCCATCCAGCCCATAATAGTGCATAAGGAATTTGGCTTCTTCCGATGTGCCCAGACCTCCCTGATAAGTGATTTTAGGCGCTATTCCCACTGGAAGTTCAGCTTTCCCCATCCCTACTAGTGCTTGCTGGCAGCTGGCAAACAGTGTTTCTGTGAGCTCTAACCTTTTGTCCTTAAATTCTTGCAAAATAGGGCCTGCCAAAAACCCATCTGTGGCAAAGGCGTGCCCTCCACAGTTAAGTCCAGACTCTATCCTGAATTCAGAAACCCATAGTCCTTTCTTGGCCAAAAATTTCCCTTGAATCAAAGCAGACCTGAAATCACTCACTTTCAATATAATCTGCTTGGGGAGTTCTCCCCTATCATTTAGGTAAAAATCTTGGAATTGAGATGCATAGCTGTACAAGGAGGGGTTCAAACCCGCCGAAAAGACCACCGAACCATTCACGTCACTCTGGGCAAAGCCCCTCAAAGCAGATAGAGCATCAGAAAACTCCCTAGGCAACATTTCGCCCTCTTTGCCCTCATTCAGCTTATCCACCTTTGTCATGATGTTTACATCAATACTTCCAGGCTGAACAAAATCTCTCAACTCCTGTTCTATTGCACTTCGTTCTTCCACAGGGATTTCCTCTAATTTCTTATACAATAGAAAATAAGGATGACTAGCAGGTAGCAATTCAAAATAGCGGCAAATATCTGACTCCCCATCAAAGGGTTCCGTTTTCAACCGGCTTACCTGCTGGTCCACCAGGTGCTTAAGCAAATTTAAATACGCTGTGGTCCTCCTTGCCTTGAAATCCTCCTCATGCTCTTCTATAGCTGTATAGGGAACTTGATTTTTTTTGCAATGGATCCGCCGCATATCCTCCAAAAGTTGATCATCTACCAGGGAAACTACGGATGAAATCCCAAATTTGGCTACTTTCAAAGGGCTATCAATGGTGAAAGCAAGGCCCATTACGGGTATGTGAAATGGATGAATAGAAGGCATGATATGCATTTAATTTAATTCTGAAAATAATCCAGCAAACAAAGGTAAGCCTAGAAGCCCCTATAATTATCTAATATTGCTCATCCCGAAAAATGACTTACGTCAGGAATTTTGCTGATTGAAAGGTAGCACCATGCCAGGATAAAAATATAACCTTGAGGTTGGCCATTAAAAAACCAACCCAAGGTTATCCATTAAATAGCTGTAAACCAGGTAATTTTTAGTGTTTTTTTACCCTTATACGGTAGACCTATAAGGAATATGTGTAATCATCCCTTCCATTTCCAGCCAATTGTACAGCTTTTGTTTCTCTATCGGGTTTAATTGTTGTTGTGCTTTTTTCAATTCCTTTGAAAACAATCCATGGTTAAAACTCACCTTTACTAGTATCTCCTTATAGTAGTCCAAATAAGATTTTTTCATGATGATTAATTTTTGATTTGGAAAAAAGAGTGAAACCACTCCGGCATTGAGTTCCGGAGTGGTAAAAAAGAATTAATTTCCCCTATTGGATATGGATGGCTTTGGCAGGTTTTTTCTTGGCCTCTTCCTTTTTGGGTACGTAAAGCCGTAGTAACCCATTTTCGTATTTCGCCTTAATCTTGTCAGCTTCCACAAATTCCGGTAAGTTAAAAGTGCGCTGGAAGGCGTAGTAGCTGAATTCCCTTCTCAGGTATTGCTCATTATTTCCTTCGTTGGCCACCTTTTCCTCCAAATGGGCAGAAATGTTGAGCACTTGATTATCAAGGGAAATAGTAAAATCCTCTTTTCTCATCCCTGGAACAGCCATTTCGATTTCAAAGGCATCATCGGTCTCGAGGATGTTTACCATAGGCACTCGCGATGCATTGTTCCAATTATTGTGGAACAATTCTCTAGTCAAGAAGTCGTCGAAAAACTTCTGTAAGGGTTTCATTTCGTTTCTTACTGCTACATTTTCCATGGTTAATAAGTTTAATGTTGACAATATGCTCATCAGAAGATTTATCCTAACGGGCTTCAACCGTTTACCATCTTAACATAGTAACAAGATCATAGACGCAACAGAAATGCCAATACCTACCAAGAAATTATTTGCCTAAAAAATGACAGAAAGTATCTGCCATTTTTTCAATCAACCGACTGACAACCTGTCCTTAAGCCACTGAATTAGTCAAGGTTCCTATTCCTTGGATGTCAATGTTGATTACATCACCAGACTGAAGGGTAAATGTGTGATCGGGTACTATTCCAGTGCCGGTCATCAGCAAGCTCCCATGGGGAAAGGAATACTCCCTATACAGGTACTTGACCAAGTCGGTAAACTTCCTTTTTATTTGGGATATGGCTATGGAATCCTCAAAAACCAATTTGCCGTCACGCTCAATGCTTAGGCGGATGGTAGTGTCTGTTGGAAGAGGCTGATCAGTGACAAATACACAGGGGCCTACCGCGGCACATCCATCGTATACTTTGGCCTGCGGCAAATAAAGTGGGTTTTCCCCTTCGATACTCCTTGAGCTCATATCATTTCCCACAGTATAGCCCACAATTTTTCCGGACTTGGTAATCACCAACGTAAGTTCGGGCTCAGGCACGTCCCAGGTGGAATCCTTCCTTATCCGTACCTGTGCCCCATGCCCCACGGCCCTGTGCCCGGAAGCCTTCATAAATAGTTCAGGTCTCTCCGCATTGTATACCATTTCATAAAAAGTCCCCCCTCCACTGTCTTTCGATTCTTCTTGCCTGCCAAGTTTACTATTGTAATAGGTGACACCACTGGCCCAAATCTCCTGCTGTCCTACAGGGGCTTGTAAACGTTCCTCTATAGCTCTTTTTGCTTGTTCAGAAGGGGAAAGTGATTCTATCAGTGATCTCAGTTTGGAGGCAAGGTTATCGTCGTTGATAAAGTCGTCCCATGATTTTTCCGGAAGGGCAAAAAATTCCCCATTTCTTTCAGCCACCAGGCCGTCCATAGTTTTGTACAGTTTCATAATGCTTGGTTATTTTGATTTAATTTATAAATATGAAAAGGATTAAGGCAATCACAAAGACAGAGACAGAAAGTTTTTTTTCCATAAAGGAACAAGCGGGCAACGTTTCCTCTCAAATGTATCCAGGCAAATCCTGACAAACCAAAAGTCAAGAAATAGAAGGCATGGATCTTCACTTTTGTCCCTAAAACCAATAAGGAAAATAGAAAAAGAAAGGATGATCAACAAATAGTCGGTCTGACCCATAGCTTTGATATATCTAGATCCTCTGGTTAAAATTAGGGAAAAAAATTTAGAAGAAGTTTTTAAGGACTAATTGGGTATGGCCGCTACAAATTCCTTCATATGGTTTTCCAGCCCTTTCCAGTCCTCCTTTTTTAATAAGTCAGTAGGAACAAGACTGCTCCCCACACCTACTCCACGGGCCCCTGCATTCATATATTCCTTCACATTTTCCTTTGTGACCCCACCGGTGGGCACAAGTTTGAGGTGATTTAATGGGGCCAGAAGATCTTTTATATAGGAGGGCCCTAGGGTTGAAGCAGGAAAAACCTTAATCATATGTGCCCCCAATTGCCAGGCGGTATGAATTTCTGATGGAGTGAAAGCACCTGGAAAGACCGGGATATCATGGATCACACAGTAATTGATCACATCGGGTTGGATAATAGGCATCACTATAAACTGGGCTCCTGCTTCCAGGGCTGCGTGCATGTCCTCCAAGTTGCATACTGTGCCTGCACCGACGTTCATCGTTTTTCCAAATTCTTGGGATAACCCACGAATGGATGAGACCGCGTCATTACTGTTCATGGTGACTTCCACAGTGCCCACCCCGGCTTGTTGCATACAGTGGATAAGAGGATGGAGCTGGGCGGAAGGAAGGTGCCGCAGAATAGCTACCACTGGGACTTTCTCAAATGTTTCCCAAGAAAATGCTTCTTTCATGATTTAGTTTTTGGTTGTAAATTTTAAACTGCCCTGCAATTACTGAATGCTCTACCACCTTAGGAGGTACCACCATAGAAGGAATGGACAAAGCTTGCAAGGACAGGGAATAAGAGGTATGCAATGGTTCAGTTGCACACAAATAAACTTTTTCCCCATTGGCCTTCAGACCCCGAAGTTCGGTGCCTATCAGCAACCCGCTGAGATATAAAAAATTCAGTTTCGGATCTCTGCCCTTTAGCAAGTGAGAAGTTCTCACTTGAAAAAGCCGAGAAAGAATATTGCCTTCCTCACTATCCTTTACCCCTTCCAAAAAGCAACTTTTACCAGAATCCTCCTCTAGCGAGCCTCCTGCTTCCACATTAGACTGCAAAATACTGTTCTGACTCAATAAAGCGAATAGTTCCCCAGTCATAAATGTATTGAAACCTCTTACTTCGTGATCATGGACAAAAATGTGTTTTGAGTGGGTTCCAGGAAAAATAAACACCCCAATACCATCAAAGTCTGCTAGCTGATGCACGACCCCTACCAACTGTGTCTCTTCGCCCCTAAGCAAATCACTGGAATGCTTTAAGCCTGATAGCAATACCAATGGAAAGTCAAAAAATGGAGATGCAGTTAGAAATGCCAATCCGAGATTTCGGCCATCAGTGGAGAAAGGCAAAGGGGTAAATGGCAGTTCCCTTAACCCAATACTGGAGGTAGCCATGCCTGAACAAATCACCAAAGTCCCTTTTAGGTCTAGTCCTGATTGTTTTTCAAGGACTTCAATTCCTTCTTTAATTACGACTAGGTAGGCTTTCTCCCGTAAGGATTGGGTTTGGCGTTGGTCATCGGTAAGACTGCGATTTACCTGGCCTATGCCTTTTTCACTCCTATGCAGATATAGGACATCCAAGTTGGAAGATTTCACCAAACTGATCCTAAAAGAACTTGTTCCCCAATCACAACTTATAAAATACAACATGAATATCCTTTAAACGGGTTAACTTTGATCCCTTATTTACAATTTTTGACACATAATTCTCTAATGATGCTTCAAATTAATGCCAAATATATCTAATTCTATAGTTTTTACTATAAAAACGGTCGGTAATCCTTATTTACGGGTCTTCCCTACCAATTTTCTGGTAGGGAATATCCTGATTGTTCTTGCCTAATCTTTCTGGGACTGAAATTGTAATTTAGTTTGCAGTAAATCCTCCTTGTCCAGCCAATACTGTCTGCTAAATAAAAACAGGGTATGCCAATTTTTATCCTGTAGCATCTTGGGATGATACACAAAGGCTTCCTTTGCACTGTTACACTGAAAAAACCGCTGGTCATCGGTAAGGATAGCGGTGGTAACCTTCCCTTCCTCCGCTACTTCTAAATCCATGACCCGATAAAAAGGGGTTTCTCTCACCTCATGGTTCCCATACTTCCCTTTTAGTTTATCCCTTAAGGACCACCTGTCCCTAAAGGCTGGGACAGGGACAGTGTTGAACTTAACCTCTTCCCCTTGATGAATACTTTCGACAAATGCCAAATAATCCCTCAACATCTTGATCCCTGGATTGGAAAGCTGGGAAGGCTGAAAGTCGGTGGGCTTAATGCTGCTGATCAATAGCACTGCCTTTCTTGCCCTGGTGATAGCAACATTTAACCTATTTTCACCACCCTTTCTGGACAGCATACCGAAATTTGCCGTAAACTTCCCCTGTGGATTTGGCGCATAACCTACTGAAAAAATCACCCTGTCAAATTCGTCGCCTTGTACGTTCTCTATATTCCTGACCTTTACCTGCTGATTCGCTTCTAGTATCCCTTCTTTCTCCAGTAGCTCCATGATTAGCACCATCTGGAAATAATTAAAAGTAATGATGCCCACACTTTCATTTGGAAAGGAAGTGGCTAATTCCTTAAATTTTTCAATAGTAAATTGCGCCTCCACCTTGTTGGTTTGTTTTTCCCATGTGCCCTCCACCACAAACAGGGATAATGGGGTTACTACTTGGTTGAGGGAATCCATTTTCGGAACCATGTAGAGGTTTCCCTCATAAAAATGCTGGTTGGAAAAATGGATCAAGGGAAGATAGCTGCTTCTGTAGTGCGTTTGCAACTGAAAACTAGGGAAGTACCTGGCGCTCATCTCCAGCAAGGATTCCACCTCCAGTTCTGGAATTTCCTCCTCTGTCTCCAGCCTTACCTTATAGAGGTCATAAGGCTGCAACTGCTTACTATCCCCTGCCACTACCATCTGCTTTCCCCTAAGCATTACAGGAAGCGCACGTTCAAAATAACACTGGCTTGCCTCGTCAAAGACCACTAAGTCAAAAACAGGCTCCAGTGGCAGGATAGCTGATGCGGTTTCGGGAGATGCCAGCCAACAGGGTATCAGTTTAAATACCTCCTCCTTATACTGTTCAATAAGCTTTTTGATCGGCCATATTTTTTTCTTTTTGGTTACCTGGTGGGCCAAATCCCTGTAAGTAATGAGGTTGTTAAGCCGGTTATACTCTAGCCCCTTGCAAACTTCTTCCCTGAGACGCATTTCGGTAATAAATCTGGAAATCTTGAGTTTTTCCTCCACCGCCAACCCATATTCCTCGAGCAGCCCTTTCATTTGGGGGCCCGATATCTCTTTTAATACCGGGTTTTTGGTCTCAATATGATCAATCCATGCGGTTCGTAAACTGCTGATGAAAACCTTCCTTATGGTCATAAAACTGGAGCTGGGATATTCATCAATTATCTTCTCCATCAACTTAATATCCACTTCTCTTAAGCGGTGCCTAAGGGCATCAAATCTCTTCAATGCCTCAAAATCAATAGGGAAGGTTTCCATTATTGGATAAAGCTTTTCTTCATTGGGGGTTCCAAGAAGGTGTTTAAGCTGTATATCGGTAAGGTGCTGCTTCCACCTGGGAATGTAATGATAGGCCCTGTCATTGATTTGGATAAACTCATTGAGCAGGTTGGAAAAACGATCATAAGGCATCTGAGGCCTGTAGAGGTAGGACGCCAAAACGCCAACATCTGCCAAAATGAACCGGGCTTCAATGGCACTGGTAAGCAGTTTGGCCATATCTTGGATCTCTTGCCATTCAAATGGTTTACTTGGAAGTGTGACCCATTCCTTCTGTGCCAATAAGGTATATTGATGATTGAGGTTCAATCGGTTTTCCAATTTATTCACTAAAGCCTCAACCCCGTACTGGTCTATTTGCAAGCTATTCTTATCCAAAAGCTCCAGTATGTCCCCATATTTATTGGCTTTCCACTTTACGCCTACTTTTCCCCACCAGGAACCCACTTTTTCATGCACATGGATGGCTTTCTTTAAGGTCTCTTCCACCTCTTTGTCAGGTGTATGCCATTCTATACCGTCAGAAGCAAACAGCTTTCTTATGGTCTCCGTTTTGTTCTCCAGCCACAATAGGTCAAAACTATCCTTGGAATACCCCATCAGTATTCCGAATTTTTGATAGACCTCCCCATTATCAAGAAGTCCTTTTAAAATCTTCAATTTCTCCTTTTGTTCGAAAGACTGATAGATGAGTCCAAATTCAAAATCATCCACCAGAAATTCTCTTAGCTCTTTTTCCGTGGAAGTTTTTACCCTATTGATTTCGTTAAGGGTTTCCTTAAAAGCCGTGAAGGCTTGGTAAGACATCTCTGAAAAATCCCTACGATGGAACCAAAAGGAAGAAGAGGTACCGTAGGATTTGTAATAGCCGTGATATGCCTCAAAGTCCGACAGGACTTTTTCCATGTTATCTAACATGAAATGCTTGTAATACTGGGTGAGATCCACGGTTTCCTCTCCGAATGAGGATGTAACATAAAGCTCCTTAATGGGTATCCCACACTCCTTCATGTCATAAAGCGCATTTTTGTATTCCTCAAAGAAATCGGAATGCCGCTCGATGGTCATGGACAATTGACTGAGGTTTCTTTCCAGTTGGATAGCATCCAAGGACCTGTTAAGTTCCTTGTAGTTCTCCAGAGAACTGATTTGGTGGGCAATTTTTTTGTAAAGTTCCTTCCTATCACCCCTGAAATCATGAACCAAAGAAACAAAATTGCCGAACCCCTGGGTCATCAATCTATCAAAGACCACATCTAGTGCTGCCCTCTTTTGGGAAACCACCAGCACCTTTTTGCCCCTTGAAATAAAGTCCGAAACCAAATTTGCTATCAACTGGGATTTCCCAGTACCAGGAGGGCCCTGCACCACACCTGAACCTCCCTGTTTCACATGCTTCAGGACTACTTCTTGACTCGAGTCCAGCGGTAAGGTATGATAAAGGTTGTCCTCCTTGGAAGCTCTGGAAATTTCATTGGAAGGCACGAAGCAATAGCTGAACAAGGCATCCAGGTTCTTAAAGGGATTCTTATGGATCAGCCTGTCATAATCATCCATCAAGGAGGAGCTTTTTTGTGAAAACTGACCCAAAACCGCATAGGGCATTAGCTTCAGCTTGCCCGTTTCAAACTCGGACTCGAAATTTGCCCGCTGACCCTCAGAAAAAAACTCCAGCTTATCCTGGTAGATATCCCTGTTGAAATTGATTACCAAAGCCTTATGCAAATGATGGTAAAGGTCTGTTCTGAAACCCCTAGGTTCCTTGGTGAAATCTTCTAAGGACTGATCCAGCCATTCCCTGTCCAAGGATTTTCCCTGAGCCTGACCATAAGCCAGGAGGAATGAGGGATTGAGAAAGGGCAATTCACCCATGTTTTTCCTCAGGTACCATATATTATCCTCCAAGTGCAAGTTGATAGGAAAAAAAATAAGGGGGCAGCGGATCAGTTGATCGTTCATCAGTTTTCCTTCCACAAATGGCCACCCCACAAACAAATTCCTCTCCCCTGTTTCTTCCTCTGCAAAGCGCACATTTTGGTATAGGCGCTTTAATCGCTGAGAGAGTTGATTGACGTTTTTATCCCGGGCATCATTTACTTGGATAAGCGGAATGTTCCTTTTTCTGCCCAGCAGCTCCGTAATGTAAAAAAAAGAGGGATGATTATTAAGGAAGTGAAAATCCTTAAGATCTATCATCTGTTGCTGCACCAGTTTAGGTAGAAAAATGGACCTGTTATTAGAAGAAAGGTCCAGCAGCCGGTTTCGATATACCTGAAAAACGTCCTGAAGCATTATTTGAAAGGTGAGTCTTTTTCTTTTGCCATATGTCGATAAACCACTGTATCCATAACTCCCGGCACCCATTTGTTGAGAAAGTGGGCGAGTTTGCCTTCCTTGGTTAGTACCAAATCCCGTTTGCGTTTTAGGGTGGCACTCAAAATAGCTTCCGCTACCTCCTCGGCACTCATCATCTTGCTTTCATCCCTTGGGGATTCTTTCTGTATGCTGCCATCCGCAGTAAGTGCTTGATTCCGTATATTGGAGGCAGTAAACCCGGGGCAAGCCACCAAGACGTGTACTCCTTTCTTCATCACTTCTGTACGAAGAGACTCCAAAAACCCATTCATGGCATATTTGCTGGCCGTATAGGCAGTTCGGGCTGGAGTACCCCTAAAACCATTGATGGAAGAAACACCAATGATATTTCCACTGTTTCTGAGAAGCTCCGGAAGGGCAAATTTTGTGGCATATACTGTTCCCCAGAAGTTAATGTCCATTACTTGTCTGAATACCTTAAGATCCAATTCCGAGAAAAGTGCCCTCATAGAGATCCCTGCATTATTGATCAGGATATCTATCTTTCCAAAGTGCTTTAGAGCCTCTTCCACCATTTTCTTGTTTTGTTCCTCCACGGCCGCATCACAAACCCCGCCAGCACAAACAATTCCTAACTTTTGCAAGTCGTTAAGGGTGTTGTCAATCTTCACCTGGCTCCTGCCAGAAATCCATACTGCGGCTCCTTCCTTGCCAAAAATTTTCGCACATGCCTCTCCTATTCCTGAGGTGGCACCAGTCACAATGACTACTTTATCTTTTAACCTCATTTTACTTTCAATGAACCTTAAATATAGGCAATATCCCTTATACCTTCCTAATGGAAAAAAGCATTCCGAAAATTTGCAATGGGATTGTGGAAAATTCTGTAATTTTGCCCGCCTATGTCCCGAAAGATGAAAAACATGGTCCTGGAGGGCCTGGAAATAGAAAGGATTGCCACCGAAGGCAAATGTGTAGCCCACTATGAAGGCAAGGTA
Organism: Pleomorphovibrio marinus; assembly: GCF_003347495.1. GTDB lineage: Bacteria > Bacteroidota > Bacteroidia > Cytophagales > Cyclobacteriaceae > Pleomorphovibrio > Pleomorphovibrio marinus. The sequence goes on along the minus strand of NZ_QCXY01000002.1, from coordinate 435,109 downwards.
GTTTTTGTCCAACAAGTGGCACCCGGAGACGTGGTGGATGTGAGGGTCACCAAAGGAAGAAACAGTTTTTTGGAGGCTGAGGCCATTCGTATTCGCTCCTATTCTAAGGACAGGGTTGAGCCTTTTTGCCAACACTTTGGGGTATGCGGGGGATGCAAATGGCAACACTTGGGTTATTCCTTGCAGCTCAGCTACAAGCGGCAACAGGTTATTGACCAGTTTCAGCGTATCGCCAAGGTGCCTCTTCCCGAAATCAACCCCATTATAGGGGCAAAAGACGACCGGTATTACCGCAATAAACTGGAATTCACCTTTTCCAACAACCGTTGGCTTACCAAAGAGGAGATTGCAAGTGGGGAATCCTTCGAAAAAAATGCCTTAGGCTTCCACGTCCCCAAACGTTTTGACAAAATCGTGGATATTTCCCACTGCCATCTACAGGAGGGACTTTCCAACGAAATCAGGAATAAGTTGCGGGACTTTGCACTGGCAAAAGGCATCTCCTTTTTTGATCTAATTCGTCAAGAGGGTACGCTTAGGAACCTTATTATCCGTACCACACTTTCTGGTGAAACCATGGTAATTGTGCAGTTCGGTGAGGAAAACTCAGAGGCAATCCATGCTGTCATGGAATTTCTCCATACCTCTTTTCCGAAACTCACCTCTTTGCTCTACATCATCAACCTCAAAAAGAACGAAACCTTCCATGACCAAGAGGTACATACCTATGCTGGCACACCTTATATCGAGGAGGTAATGGAAGACCTGAAGTTCCGGATTGGCCCTAAGTCTTTTTACCAAACCAATTCACATCAGGCCCATCGCCTTTATCAGGTGGCCAAGGAGTTTGCGGATCTAAGCGGGGATGAGGTGGTTTACGATCTGTATACCGGCACTGGTACCATCGCCAACTACGTGGCCAGGCATTCCAAAAAGGTGATCGGGATCGAATATGTGGAAGCAGCAGTTCAAGATGCCCATATCAATTCAGAGTTGAACAGGATCCAAAACACGGAGTTTTATGCTGGTGACATGAAGGATATCCTAAATGATGAATTTGTGGAAAAACACCCTGCACCAGATGTGGTGATAACTGATCCGCCTAGGGCGGGTATGCATGAGGATGTGGTTAAGCGCCTGCTTTCCCTAGGTGCTTCTAGGATTGTTTATGTAAGTTGCAACCCAGCCACCCAGGCCAGGGACGTGGCACTATTGGCAGATCGCTATGAAGTAACGGCCATACAGCCTGTGGACATGTTTCCTCAAACCTACCATGTGGAAAATGTGGTACTTCTTACTAAAAAAACACAATAATGATGCGAGACGAAAATGATCCGGACCTAAATGGAAAATATTTGGGTACCATCTCCACGGACTTTGTCAAGGTAAGTGACACCTTAAAGGAAGCGGCTTACCTGATAAAGTCCAGGAAGTTTTCAGATTTTCCCATCTTTCCAATTTGCAAGGTGGAACAACCCATTGGCAAACTGTTGTTGAGCAAAACAGAAAAGCCCTTGACATGGAATTACTATATCACCTATTTGGACGAATTTATTCAGCGTAAATTGATAGATGAGGATTCGGTGGAGGATTTTAAAAAGTCCTACAAAAACCCGGAGGAGTTCTGCTGCCTGTTTGTTGTGGACGAGGAATTCACCAATTTCCTGTACATTCCTTACCCAAACGATTGATCCAGGATATGTCCTTCCTATTGAATCACTAGGGTAAGTAGCTTTGCCTTCCTTATTTATCACCGCTGGAAAAGATCCCCGAAGAATTGTATCGATGGGGAACAAAAAGGTACACCTTTGGTTCAGAAACTAAGACTACGACTGCTTTTTTTCTTGCGTAAAAGTAAGTTGCATTTTTTTAAACTTTTAACCCAAGAAATTTGGCCGCCATGCCAATTAGGTAACAACTTCAAGGATGGTGCATAGCTAAAGCTTTACTTAAATCCTTGACTGCTCTTTGATAGCTGATTATCAATTGACCAATTTCCACCACCTTTTATTACCAAAAAGAGGCTTCCCAAAAGCATCGCCCAATCGGTTCTGCTGGCATGCATCATTTCCCAAAAACCGTCATTTGCCAAAATCTCTGATTTTGTAGTCGCCATGGCAACCAACATGATGATAAGGGTTGGAACACTTGCCAATCTTGTAAGAAGCCCTAATAGGATCAATACCCCGCAAACAATTTCAAATGTGCCCACAAAGGAACCTAGCACCTCCGGTGAGGGAAGCCCTATCTTTTCGAACCTTCCAGCCCCTCGAATATCGGGGAATAAGAACTTTTGAATTCCTTCTGACAAGAATACTGTGCCAACCATCAAACGGATAATAATAGTTGTATTGGAATGGTCTGAGCGTAAGGCTTTTTGAAGCATAACGGGATAGTTTAGTCTTGATCTAGCTATTCTTATTCATTGCCGGATTAGGGGGGCATAAGAATCCAGGCCTCACCCCTTCTCCTATTACTCAATTTCAATTTTTGGTTCCGCATTTAGGTAACCAAGGGTCTGTAAAAATTCATCACTTTCAGAAAGCGTCTTCTTATAATACTCAAAATTAGTATAATTAAAGAATCCGTGTCCCTGCCCTTCAAATAAACTAACCTCACATCTGCTTTCCACTTTTTCCATCACTACCCGATAATAGGCAGCAGTTTCAACAGGTATCAACACATCATTGGTTCCCAAAAACAGGATAGTAGGGGGTGCGCCCTTTCGGATATTGTGAAGTGGAGAAAAGCTTTTGTAAGCGTCACCAATTCTTTCGTAACCATAACCGCCGGGGCCGTTGTCTATTACCGGGTTAAATAGCAACAAGGCATTTGGCAAAGTGCTTGTGGACAAATTATCTGAATCTTCGTTATAATCGTCTATTAGGGCAGTTGCTGCTGCAAGGTGCCCTCCTGCTGAGCCCCCAGCTGCCACTATCCTCGAAGTGTCAATCTTAAATTCATCTGCATGTTCCCTTATAAACCGAATAGCGGATTTGGCATCTTTCAGGGATTCAAAAGGGGTGGTTTGCTGTCGGTTTTTTACCCGGTAGTCTACCAGAAAACAAGTTATTCCTCTCTGGGAAAAGTACTTGGCATGGGGTTCAAACTGCTTGACCGTACCATTAGTCCAGCCCCCTCCAAAAAAAAAGACAAGTGCTGGGTGGTTATCTGTTTTGTGAATGAAGGCAGAGGGATAAACTTTCATAAAAAGTTCCGTTGTATCGATTTGCTTATACAAAATTTCTTCTTGCGAATAGCTAAACGAATAAGAAATCATTGAAATCAGTACGAATATAATAAGGGTTGAATATTTCATATGTTTATATTTTCTTTAATTGAACTACAAAAGTTTGATGGAAAAACAGCACCCCTAATTAAAATAATACTCCCCCTAGTCCCAATATCATTCCGTATTTTATGGATAGTTAATTTACCAATGGAATCATATGCATTCAGAAAAACAAAAGGAAATCCACTTTCAGCTGTCAAAAAAGGCATTAAGTTTAAATCGAAAAAAATAAGCGCATGAAAAGTCAAAATCAATACTCACTTTCCTTGGGTATTTTACCAAATTATCTTTCAGGTTTTTGGCATCGAAAAAGCATGGAAGTAAAACATGGTTTTCAATGGTACCCCTGAGACTGAACGAACGATCCATAACCCAATTTTAGGAAAAAAACCTGTAAGATTAATGTACCAAATTGTTTACGTTCATTAATCTTATAGGTATTTAATTTCGGTTAAAACCCCTACCCTTTAATTTGGGTATAATCATACCCCTCATGCCTACTAATATGTTGAGCAACTACAGTAAGTAATATGCCATAAATAACTTTTGAACTTACGTCAGCGATGGTATAGGTAAGTTGTCTAGCCACCACACCAGTCTCGTTGAAAAATCCCCCTTCAATACCTGCCAAATGAGGCATTAAATAGGCACCAGGATATAGCATCCAAGAAATCAAAAATAGGATCCAGATACTGTTTAGCGTATTTTGAGCTGCAACTGGAATACCCTCTTTGCCCTCATCGATAACCTTTTTCATTAACCAAAGTATATGGATAAAAAAGATGGTGGAAATAGCACCCCAAACAGCAAAAACCATAAAATCGGTCACTTCATAATATTGACCAATGTATCCTGTGACGATCATACCAGTGCCTGAAAACCAAAACTGATTTCTAACACTTGAGAAATTACTTTTAGTAAGAGAAACCACAAATAGGATTTGGAAAAGCAACATAGGAACATCAATCAACCAATTAAGGTAACGGTAACCATTATTGAACAAATCCTGACCCTCTCCCAAAAAATACCTTCCTCTTTCCTGGTCAAATACGAAGGAAGATGTCCAGTTTCCAGCTTGCACGTACAAAAGGAGGAAAGCGGAAACCATTACCACTACAGATAAAACAGACGATAACCTGAATCTTGGTGCAACATATTTGATAGTCAACACAAAATAGAGTAACGCTGCCAGCATCACCGCATAGCCCAAAGTCAAGATATGGGCTACCATTTGGTAAGCCATTTCGGAATATCCGTTTTCTAATCCTATATAATTCTCAAAAGTCGCATTCCCTAAAATTTCCATATGTCCATTAGTTTGAAGTGGGTAGATTATTTATCAAAAAAGTAACCAAGCAAAAGTTAATTTGTTTTTTTGTAGTTAAATTATGCATCCCCGATAAGATCAACTATAAAAAAAAGGGTATGAAAAATAATGCTTAGCTTTTGTAAAGACTGGTATCCTAGCGATAGTTTAGGTTTCGGAATGAGCATAAATTAAAAAACAACTCCAAAAATTAGTTTGTTCTGCTGCATTATTTCAGATGGAAGTCCTAGGCTCCTTCAACTCATAGCGATTTCTAAGGCGTCTTTTGGACAGAACTCCAAGAAGGATAATTAAAAATTTAAACCCGGATATGGATTAAAGAAGTTCAAAAGCATCGATTTCGACGTTTAGGGAAATAAAGCAAAGTTTGAATTTCTTTTCTTTGATTTGGTCCAATGTTGCATTTTTCCATCCACTTCAGCAGCTACTTCCTCTTTTTTTTAAGCCTACGCAGTCTTCTTTCGATTGTATCGCACTACCATTCTCGTCCAACACTTCCACCAAAAGTGCGCCATCGTCAATTGCGGGATAATTCACTTGCAATTTATTTCCATCCATAACCAGGATTTTGGTGGTAGCAGACCCTTCCTTACCAAAACCTCCCAAGGCAAAAAAACCATCCTGTCTGATGCCAAAACCTTACCATTCCCGCTCTCCTCTGCCATGGGACTCTCCAAGTTCAATATATTGGCCCAACTCATCCGCCTCACGTTGCAAGCCCTGACAGGAAATAATTTCTGTTAGCTTCTTATCCAAAAAATGCGGGTAGGTAAAGATTTCCCATTCGTCTTCGTTCCGACAATGAGCAATGGCTACGTCTCTGTCATCTGAATTGGCCTGATAAATTCATGGAAATGCCAAATAGGTGTCGGGGGCGTAGGGATATTTGATTACATGGGTTCGGTAAACCTGTTCATAGCCTGGAGGACTATGCGGTAATAAGAATGGAGTGTCCCCTTCCCTTTTACAATAGGAAATAGAGAGTATTCCTAATAGGGCTCATCCATTTTTTTAAAAGGCCACACTCTTTAAGAGTCCCATAGTGCCCGATTTTAGCAAGCAATCTTTGGTAGTTTTTTATTCCCAAAACCATCTTCCTGTTTTATGCAACCATCATGGCAAGGTTACCTCAGTATTATTGAAAGATTTCTCCACCTTTTTGGTCAAAATTTGACCACATTTTGAAAGATTTGTACGAATTTCTGTAATATTTCTCCACCTTTTTTAAAAGTGTGATTCCTAATTTTATGCTAGTCAACCATTTAAAATCACACATCTATGAAAAACATTCATTACTTATTATTTATTATCCCGCTACTTTGTCTGGTGCTTAACGTACAGGCCCAAACAAGAAGTGTGAGCGGACAGGTTCTCTCGGAAGAGGACAATGAGCCCATACCTGGGGTATCGGTCCTATTAAAAGGTACCGGCACGGGTACAGCTACTGACCTTGAAGGAAGGTATAGTCTATCAGTGACCGGGGACAACCCCGTACTGGTTTTTTCTTTTGTGGGATTGGAGAGCAAGGAGGTGGAAGTGGGCAATCAATCCACACTAGACGTAAGCCTCAGACCAGATATGGGACAGCTTAGTGAGGTGGTGGTGGTAGGTTATGGTACTGCCAAACGCCAAGACCTTACCACATCTGTGGGAAAACTGGAAAATGTACAAAGGACGGTAGATAGGCCTATTTCCAGTGCCCAAGACATGTTACAGGGGCAGATTGCTGGTGTTACCGTAGTGGCCAACTCCGGACAACCTAATGAAACACCAAGAGTAGTAATAAGGGGTGCCGGCACATTTTCGGATGAATCTCCATTATATGTGGTGGACGGAATGCCTTATTATGGAGGGAGGATTAATCCTAATGACATAGAAAGCATGGTGGTGCTAAAAGATGCCGCCGCTGCCGCAATTTACGGAGCCCAGGCCGCCTCAGGGGTGATCGTGATCACCACTAAGAGCGGGAAAACAGGTGCCCCAAGGGTTAATTTGGACGTTTATCAAGGTTGGCAATCAGCTTACCAGCTCCCGGAAGCATTAAATGCCGAGGAATATGCTGCTGCTTACAGAAGGGCAGCTGAACATGCCGGGGCAAACCCCAACCCAGCCCATGACCCCAATCAAAACCCCTGGAGCCAAACCACCAGGACCAACTGGATGGATGAAATTTTCAGAACCGGGGCCATCACCAATTTAAACTTCCAGATTAGCGGAGGAAGCGAAAGAGGCAGGTACAGCACCTCCATTGGTTATCATAACAGAGAGGGCCTTTTACAAAATACCCACTATGAACTTTTCTCGGGAAGGCTCAAAGGTGAGTATGACATCACAGATAAATTTAGGGTAGGGCAAAACATCTATTTTAACCACAGTACCGAAAGAGGCATCAACACCAGCAGTAGTTATAGTGGGGCCATCATCAATGCTATTTACATGAACCCCGCGGCACCGGTATATGATGAGGAGGGAAATTTCCACGGTACAGTGCCTTTCGAACTGTCGCAGTTTGCCGGAGCCTACGGCGACACTTATAACCCAATGGCCCTATTACTGAGGCCTAATAGACAGCATCCAAGGTCAAATTTAAATGCCATTACTTACGCCGAGTATGACATTCTGGAAAACCTGACTTTCCGATCCAGCTTCTCCATAGACATGTGGCAATGGTCTGACAGGACATTTTCTCCCAGGGCACCTGAGATAGGCCGCCCCAGCAACATGAACTTTTTGGATCAATCCAATGCAACAAGAAACCGGTGGATATGGGATCAGCAGTTGAATTACAACAAGGTGATAGATAAACACAATATTGGCCTCACCGGAGTTTATACTGCACAGTTTTTGAAGGAAGACGGATTTAATTTCCAGGTACAGGACTTTGACCGTGAAGATGACTGGTTTCAGTACGCCGGCAATGCCTCCACCATATTAAATGTCCCTAATAGCTATGCCTTTGAAGACGCTCTTACCTCGGCCATTGGTAGGGTGACTTATGATTATGATGACAGGTATTTCTTTATGGGTAGTATCCGGAGAGACCAAACCTCCAGGCTGAGCCCTGAAACCAAAACCGATTACTTCCCGGCCCTCTCCGGGGCTTGGAAAATTTCCTCAGAAGGATTCTTTAATACGGACTTGGTGCAGCTTCTTAAATTAAGGGCATCTTGGGGGGAAATAGGCAATATCAGTTCCGTGGGATACTATGCATATAACGTGCCCCTCTCTGCAGGCAACAACGTAATCCTGGGAGAGCCAGGTACACGGAACCGACACGTTTCACTCAATGAACTTTCCAACCCCAACCTAAGATGGGAAAGATCGGAAACCTACAATTTCGGTCTTGATCTGGCCATGCTCTCTAATCGATTGAACTTTACCGCCGAGTATTTTGAGAAATACACGAGAGGCCTAATCCAAAGAAACTTCCCTAACCCCCATACCGGAGTACCTACGGGGCCTTTGTCCAATGTGGGTACTGTACTGAACAAGGGAATAGAATTTACCCTGGGTTATCAAGGTCAATATAGAGGGCTAAGTTATTCCGTTAATGCCAATATGTCCACACTGAACAACGAGTTGCTGGATTTAGATGAATTCACCGGTGAATTTATTCAGCACGGCACCAACCTACGAGGAGGGATCCAACCCTTCAGAAGTGAACCTGGTCAGCCCCTTTTCTCTTATCACCTTATCCCCCATGACGGGATCTTCCAGAACCAAGAACAAATAGACTCCTACACGGGACCCAACGGGGAACGGATTCAGCCCAATGCCCGGCCTGGAGACCTTATTTTCAGGGATGTAAACGGGGACGGAAGAATCACCGATGCAGACCGGGTGTTCATGGGCAATGCAATGCCAGATTTTACCTATGGGCTAAATATCAGTCTGGAGTATAAAAACTTCGACCTCACGCTTTTCGGTCAAGGTGTTGGGGGAGTGATGCTCTTCAATGGATATAAGCACACTGCCTACAACGCAGGTCTGCAAGGGTACAACCTGGACAGAAGAGTGCTGGAGGCTTGGTCACCTGAAAATCCCAACGCCACCATTCCGGTACTTTCCACACAAGATCCCAACGGCAATTATGGCCAACCCTCCGACTGGTACTTGGAGAAAGGGGATTACTTTAGGATACGCAACCTTTCTTTAGGATACACTTTGCCTGATTTCGTGGCCAACCGGGTAAGGGAAGGAATGGGACTGAGGGTTTACCTCTCCGCTGAAAACCTCGCCACTTTCACTCAGTACACTGGGTTAGACCCAGAGGTAGGTTCAGGTGCAGTGATCGACAACGGCACCTTCCCTGTGCCGAGAACCTTTACCGTAGGTTTAAACTTAAACTTCTAATTGACGATGAAAACGATGAAATATATCAGCATATTGATCGCAGGATGGGCATTTTTGCTAACTGCCTGTGATGACTCATTTACCGAGCTAACCCCATTAGGCAGTATTACCTCAGGAAATTTCTGGACATCCAGTGAAGATGCTGTTACCGCAGCAAATGGATTGTACGAGCATTGGGATGACAACAACCTCTTTGGTAGGGGATTTATGTACCTAATAGCTGCATCTGATGACATTATGCAGGGCAGAACTGATGCAGCGGCAGCGGCCATGAGAAATTTCCAGGCTACTGGGCAGGAAGGACGGATGAGCAGCCTTTACCCTCGTTTATATACCGTGATTCAGCGAGCAAATAATATCATTGCCTTTGTTCCTGAAATGGATATCCCCCAAAACCTCAAAAACAGAGTGTTGGGAGAAGCCTATTTTATGAGGGCGCACTCCTATTTCTGGCTTGCACCGCGATTTGCGGATGAAAGGGCTGGCATCCCAATAGTCACCGAAGAAAACATGAACGAAAACTTCTTCCCAAGGCCTTCAAGTGTGGTGGAAAACTATCGAATGATCGAAGCTGATTTGAATAGGGCTGCTGACTTGTTGCCTTATTTTACTGAATATGCCAGTACCGACCTTGGGCGTGCACACAAGGATGCGGAAAATGCTTTCTTGGCAAAAACTTACCTCTACTGGGCGCATCATGACAACAGCAAGTGGGCGGAAGTAGTAACGCACTGTGACCTTGTCATCAACAGCCCCACTGGACGTGCCTTGATCAATACTGGCAATCCAGAGGAGGATTTTGCAAGCGTTTTTTATGTGGACAACAACTTTTCTTCGGAATATGTGTTTTCCACTGTTTCCAGCAATGAAAGAGGTCAAATTCTCCCTGGCGTGATGCTGGAAAATACAGGTTGGGGCCTCTACAACGGTTGGGGAACCTTCTCGCCTACTCTGGAATTGTACAATGCATTTGAAGAAGGTGACCCCAGAAGAAGTGCCACCTTGCTGGAATTCGGGGATGAGTTTATGTTTCTTGGAGAACCCAGAAGATACTACTCCGGTAATTCCTGGACAGGCATACAAGTCAACAAATACATGCACCCTTATAGGTTTCCGGAAGAAGTGCACCTGAACCCAAATGGCAACTACGTGACCACTAACCTTAACATTCCCCTAATCCGCTTTGCAGAAATCCTGCTAATGAAATCCGAGGCCTTAATCATGCAAGGACAAAATGGGGACCAACCTTTAAACCTTGTACGGGAAAGGGCCGGCTTGGCTGCAAAAATCAATGCCACTCTTGAGGACCTGAAACAAGAACGAAGGGTAGAACTGGCTGCTGAATATGCAGACAGGCACCTAGACCTGATTCGATGGGGCGATGCCCAGGCGGCCTATTCCCAACCGGCCACGGGTAGAGACCATTTTAACAAAACCGATCCAGACTCTGACTACGAGGTGTATGAGGTTTGGCCTGCCAGGACATTCAATCCTAATATTCATCATGTCTGGCCAATTCCACCAAATGTGCTAGCGGTTTCCGGTATAGAACAAAACCAAGGCTGGTAAAAAATGAAATAATTAAGTCCTGACCCTTACCTTTAGGGTTGGGACTTATTCTCATTCCTCGACTAATAGGAATTACTGCTGTAACCAACATTTCTAATGCTAAAAACACTATTTACCCTTTTGATATCATTTGGGCTTGGACTAATACTGTACGCTCAAGAAATAAAAATCCACAGTCACAATGATTACCTTCAGGAGGTCCCCTTTTGGGAAGCTTATGCCAATGGCTTAAATTCTATAGAAGCAGATGTACTTTTAAAAAACGGGACCCTTTATGTGGCTCATGAGGAAGAAAATATCCATCCCAAACGCACACTTGCTTCCCTTTACCTTGAACCTATTGCCAAGGCCTATGACTTAGAAATTCGGAACCGACAACCCTTTCAACTTTTAATCGATATTAAAACGGAGGCATATGCTACCTTGGATAGTATTATCAGCGAACTTCAAAAGTATCCGGACTTGTGGGAAGGTAACTCAGCAAACCCAATTGCGAAAATCGTAATTTCGGGAAACAGGCCGCCTCCATCCGCATACACTGATTATCCGCCCTTTATATTCTTTGACCACCAGAGCTTCGGTGATTTGGAAAAGGTAAACCTGGAAAAGGTTGCCCTTATAAGTCTTAGCTTCAGGGGTTTTTCACAATGGAACGGAAAGGGTAGACTCACAGACAAGGACTTAGAAGAGATAAAACCTGTGATTAGGCAGGCAAAAGAATGGGGAAAACCTTTTAGGTTTTGGGCCACACCTGATAGCAAAACAGCCTGGAAAGCCCTTCATGAATTGGGGGTTGATTACATTAACACAGACCACCCCTATCCTGCCCAGACCTACTTAAGTTCCCTGTCTCAAAGATTGTACACCACTCCCAATCTCAGAGAAATCTACAGACCAACCTTTGAGTCTGACGGAGCCCAGAGTGCCATAAAAAATGTTATTCTGATGATAGGTGACGGAAATGGGATGGCACAAATTTCCTCCTCTTTATACGCCAATGGCAATCGGCTTACATTGGCAGAGCTGAAAAAAATGGGATGGATCAAAACCCAATCGGAGGACGACTTTACCACGGATTCTGCTGCTGCTGGTACCGCTTTGGCATCGGGCCAAAAGGTGAAAAACCGAAGCGTGGGTGCTTTGCCAGATGGTAGGCCTGTAGAAAACCTTCCAGAGTACCTCCAAAAATACAACTTTGCCACTGGAATAGTCACCACCGACAATGTAACTGGGGCAACGCCTGCGGCGTTTTATGCCCACCAACCCGAAAGGGATGACATCGCACTTATTGCCTCAGATTTGGTCTCCAGTCCGTTAAATCTTTTTATCGGTGGTGGGAAAAATGACTTCCTTAGGTACGGCAAGGACGAAACCCAATCCCTTATGGAGGCTGGTTTTTTCCTTAAAAGCAGTCTGGGCGAGGTAGAAAATGCAACAGAGCAGAAAGTTGGCTATTTTGCTTCCCATCACAGCATGCCTTCAGTCCTAAAGGGAAGAGAGAGCTTTTTGGCTTCAGCCACTAGAGCAGCATTAGATTTTCTAGACAGGAAAGAACAACCATTTATGCTAATGATAGAAGGTGCCTATATTGATGGAGGTGGTCACCTTAACCACGCCCCTACTGTCATTGAAGAAGGTTTGGATTTCGATGAAGCCATTGCCACAGCATTAGCTTTTGCGGATAGAGACGGAGCAACCCTAGTAATCATTACAGCCGACCATGAAACTGGCGGAATAACTTTGCCACAAGGGAATCTTCAAGAAAATGTAGTAGAAATGGAGTTCTCCACTAAGGACCATACCGGCATCCCGGTGCCTGTATTTGCCTATGGCCCGCATTCCGGTGAATTTCAGGGAATTTATGAAAACACCGAAATATTTCATAAAATAGTCATGTTACTAGAAAAATATCTCAAAAAGTAGCCAATCATTGGGGAAAACCACCCCCGCCTTTTGGCTCCTCGCAATTTGATTTCTCAACAATGTTTCTGATAATGGAATCTAGTTCTTTGGCAGTGCGCTCCAAGTGGTCAAGGCAACTGGACCATTCTTCCTCTGGCATATCATGATAGGTGATTAATTGCACCAACCCCATAAGCCTGCACAAGGGAGCTCTTACCTGATGGGATTGCACTTTGGCAATTTCCTTTAAAGCCTCTTGCTGTTTTACTTCTCGGGTTATGTCCGAAACGATAAATAAATTGTTTTTGGGGAAATACCCTGCAAAAGCTTTGAATTTTACCATTCTCCTTTTGCCGTCCTTTTGAACCATTGCTATGACACCCTCCATTTTGCCCTGTCTTAAAAACTCCTCCCAATAATGCTGGAAGGAAGTCTCCTCATCCATGACCATCAAATTTTTGGCATGTAGCCCCATCAACTCATCATGGCTAAATCCAAGGAGCGAACACGCTGCCTGGTTCGATTGTACATAGTTACCCGAAAGATCCGTCAAGAAGACTGCATCAAAGGTATGTTCAAAAACAGCCTTAAATACTTTCGAAGCCTTAATTTTATCTTGGGTTTCCATAATCTTACATTCAAATTATCCTAATTGATAATAAATATAATCAATAGTTTTTAAAATGCATTATTTATAATGTGAAAAAATAAAATTATTATATAAAAATCATAAGTTGAAAAAAAATTGCCCAAAATACTTCCAAATCTTAAAATAGGAAGATTAAAACATAAATAATTAATGATAAAGTTTAATAATTAGAAAAAATAACTGTAGTTTTTTTGTTAAACTACTCTAATTTGTTTATGAACACCCTTCAACGTAAAAGCAACGGCAAATCCGGAAATGATATGCCAAATTCCCCACCATCCAGCAATGATAGCCATCCCTCCAAGACCGTTGAAAAAAGTAAATATCAGAAGCAATGCCAACCCGGAATTTTGAATACCTGTTTCTATGGTAAGTGTTTTGGTGTCAGCCCAGGAAAGACGAAAAACCCTGGCCAGAAAAAATCCCGAAAACAATGCAAACAAATTATGGGAGAGCACCCAACCAAAAATCAAGAAAATGAATTTCAGGAAATTTTCGTAATTGCTGTAAAAGGCTACTAGGACAATGGTGGCAAAAATAGCAATGCTAATCGGCTTCAAGAATGCACTTAGTGCAAGGGAGGCCTTGGGTAGGCGTTGTCCCACAAGTATCCCTAGTGCCAAGGGCACCCCTAAAATCAAAGCAACCGTTTGAAAAACCTGAAAATAATCGAGGCTAATTTCTTTTAAAATAGCTGCCGTCGGGGGATACATCCCAGCCCAAAAGGCAAAGTTTAATGGGGTCAACACAATAGCAGATACCGTTGCAAAGGCCGTGAGGGTGACAGACAGGGCTGTATTTCCCCCAGCGAAATTGGTAAGGAAATTGGAGATATTCCCACCTGGGCATGCTGCAACCATAAACATCCCCAAAGCAACGCTGGGAATGGGGGACACCCACCAAACCAGCACAAAAGTGAGGAAAGGAAGCAATAAAAACTGCGCCACAACGCCAAGAAAAAAGGGCTTGGGATAATTCCAAAGGTTTTTGAAATCCTTTATCCTGATCTCCAATGCCACACCAAACATGATAATGGCCAGGGAAATATTTAAAAGCAGAAGGGAATCCCCATCAAAATGCAACTGACTTTGGTCCAGTTCTGACAACATAAGAGAATTTTGGGTCAAATTTATGCAATAAAAGCCCTAGGCAAAATTTCGATACTACCATTAATTTTAATAAATTTGACCATTGAAAATTTTGGTAGGGACAATTTTCCGTGCCGTTTTGATTATTATGGTTGGAATTTTACCCCTCTAACCAAAATCAACCTCAAACCAAAACTTTTACTTATAATAAATTCAACAGAACAGAATCGTTAAAATCATGGGAAAAATCAAAGTAGGTATTAATGGATTCGGAAGAATCGGTAGACTTGTATTTCGCGCAGCTCAAGAGAGACAGGATATTGAAGTAGTAGGCATCAATGACCTGATCGACGTGGACTACATCGCCTACATGCTTAAATACGATTCCACTCACGGGAAATTCAATGGTGACGTGGAAGTAAAAAATGGCAAATTGGTGGTGAATGGACAGGCTATTCGCATCACTTCTGAAAAAGACCCTGCAAATCTGAAATGGTCTGAAGTGGGAGCAGAATATGTAGTGGAATCCACCGGACTGTTCTTGACCAAAGAAAAAGCACAAGGCCATATCGATGCTGGTGCCAAGAAAGTGATCATGTCTGCACCTTCCAAAGACGACACTCCTATGTTTGTGATGGGTGTAAATGAGTCAAGTTATACTTCCGACATGAATTTCGTGTCAAATGCTTCCTGTACCACTAACTGCTTGGCTCCATTGGCCAAGGTAGTAAATGACAATTGGGGCATAGAAGAAGGACTTATGACTACAGTACACGCCACCACGGCAACCCAAAAAACAGTTGACGGCCCATCTGCCAAAGACTGGAGAGGTGGGAGAGGTGCGGGACAGAACATCATCCCCTCCTCTACCGGTGCTGCCAAAGCTGTTGGGAAAGTTATACCTGAGCTCAATGGTAAACTAACTGGCATGGCCTTTAGGGTGCCCACACCAAATGTTTCTGTAGTGGACCTTACGGTGAGACTTTCCAAAGCCGCCAGCTATGAAGAAATTTGTGCCAAAATGAAGGAAGCTTCCGAAGGTGACCTGAAAGGGATTTTAGGATATACAGAGGATGCCGTGGTATCCAATGACTTTATTGGTGATGCACGAACTTCCATTTTTGACGCAGGAGCCGGCATCCAACTTAGCGACAAATTCGTGAAGTTGGTGTCCTGGTATGACAACGAATGGGGTTACTCCAATAAAGTAGTCGATCTTTTGGAATATATCGCTTCCAAATAAGACTTCAAGCACCCCTTAAACGGGGTGCTTTTTTTTACTTTTCAAACAGTACTTTTAGGCTAAATTCAGTCTCTGCCTCCCTTAAACCATTTTTATAATGGCCTGAATCCTCTTCAGTGCTGTATTTAGGGAAAAGTCTAATTTGTTATGAGAAAAATAAGTGGAATAGGTTTACTTTTATTGCTTTGGGTGACGAGCGTGTCTGCATTTCAATACCCTCCTAAAGAGCAATGGTGGGAACCTGTGAAAGATGAAGAGTACCTGCAAGAAAAGTCAATTATTATTCCTACAAGCAAACCGGTAAGCAGTTTGGCCGTCTTGGGAGACCAATGTTTTGCAGTATTAGACGGAGAAGTACATTTGCTAAAAGAAAAAACTCTGACCAAAACCCAAGGATCTCCTTCAGGTATAAACAAATTGATGGTGCTGAAGGAAGACCTATTTGCACTTTCAAATCATGGGCTTTTCCAGTTTTCTGCGGGTAACTGGATGAAATTGGAGGAATCCCCTTTTGTGGATGCCTGTATGCACCTTGGGACTCCCCATTTTGCCACAACTGACCATATTTTTCGGTTGGAGAATGGAAACCTTGTAAATATAGAACCAGAAGGAGGATATCTCTCCAGTGATATAACAATGGTCATGGAAGACGGTAGCCAGGTATTGGCAGATCCTGTTAAGCTATCCCCAATAGAAAAAATAGAAAGTTATAGCGGAACATTACATATCCTTCAGCCCGGCCAACTGATACAGCTAGATGGAAGTGTTGTGAACGAGTATTTTATTGATTGGGGGCAATTGCCATCAAAAAACACCCGGGAAATGCTCAGCAGAGGAGGGCAACTTTATATAAGTTCCGATAGGGGGTTAGCCGAATTGCGGGGGGCGACCATGCGCAATTTTAGAGGGGAAGATGGATTACCTGTTGAGGACACGCGTAGCCTGACCTTGGGATTTGATAATGACATCTGGATAGGAACCTCCAGAGGGGCCGTAAGAAGGGTCAATGATAAGGATTATCACTATTTTGGGGCTTCGCATTGGCTACCTGACAACCATGTTCATGACATTGCGGTAGGAGACAATATTGTTTTCATTGGAACAGATACCGGCATAGGTATCCTACAATATTTCCCCTTTACACTGGCTCAAAAAAACGCTTATTACGAAAGCCATTTGGAAAAATGGGGACATAAAAGAATGGGCTTCATCCATACCCTATACGACTATGAAGGGGAGTGGCTGAGGGAAATCAGTGACAACGACGGGGGGCATACTGCCACCTATTTAGCGGCTATGAGCTATAAATATGCTGTAACAGGTGAGCAAACCGCCAGGTCGGAAGCTGTAGACGCTTTCCAGGCCATGGTTTGGTTGGAAAGGATCACTCCTATAGACGGATTGATTGCCAGGTCCATCTGGTCCCGAAAAGGGGATACCGGGGAAATGGGCCAACGAGGTTCAGGCGGTCTTCCTGCCAAATGGAATGCCACTGCAGACAGCCTATGGTATTGGAAAGGAGATGCCTCCAGCGATGAGGTAATTGCCCACTTTTACTCAGTGGCAATTTTTCACGACCTGGTGGCAGAGGGCAAAGAAAAGGAACTTGCTAAAGCCCATATGACCCGAATCGCAGGCTATATAATAGAAAACGGTTGGGTTCTCATAGACTTTGACGGGAAGCCAACCCGATGGGGAAGATGGAACCCAGAGTACCTGCTTAGGCCTTACGGATGGGATGATAAAGGGGTAAACGGACTTGAGGCTTTGGCATTTTCTAGGGCGGCCTATGAGGCCAGTAAGGATCCGAAATTCCTTGAAGCCTACCAGCAGCTAGTCGAGTGGGGCTATCCTGAAAACACCATTAGACAGAAAAAAACCTTTCCGCCTTCCACCATAGCCCCTTGGGATGACAACCTTGCCTTTGAAAGCTATATGACCTTGATGCGGTATGAAGATGACCCCGAATTGAACTCAATTTACTGGAGAAGCCTGGAGAGAACCTATGAAATAAAAAGAATGGAGCAGATCCCCTGGTTTAATTTCTCCTATGCTGCCTTGACAGGCAATAATGCTGAATTGAAGGAAGCTGTCCAACACCTGAGGGAATGGACACTGGACTGCAGAGAACATCCCTACAAAAACTCCCACAGAGATGATCTCTTCGTGGATCCTTCTTATATTTCCTACGAGGGAGGCCTTAAGGCAATCAGCCCAAGAGAAAAGGCGGTAACGCGAGGAAGCAGGAGGGCTATAGTTCTGGATGGAGGCAGTGGGAAAAAAATCATGGAACCATTGGGATTTATCAGGGATTATTGGATGGGAAGATACTATGGTTTTATTCATTCCCCTGAAAGTGAAAAAAAATTACCCAAGGAACTAGAACCCGATACGGGAGGCGCAAAACCTTATAAAGGTCCCAAAAGACCTGATTTCTTATAAACCACACCTTAGTTTTAAAATTGTAGAAAAGGATGCCCTAATCAGGACATCCTTTTTTTGTCAAAAATTTGTAATTGTACGACATAAATATGTAAATGGTAAGCAATTTTTTTTTCTTATTTTTGATCATAACCCATTACTAACCATAACCCTAACCTAAATATGAAAGGAATTAATAACCTCATGGCAATTTATTTTTTGCCCCCTTGCTATTTTTCATGTAAATATTCCAAGAACCAATCAAATGGAACCGTAAGTATTAAGCAGGACGCTGAAAAAGACCATGACCTGATCAACCAATATGTTGAAGCTATACAAAAAGGGGATTTTCAACTTGCGGCCATGTTGCTGCACCCAAACTTTATGGCCCATGGGCCGGAAGTAGGCAAATCCCGAAACAAAAGGCAGGAAATGAGTTATTGGAGAGCATTGCATCTCCATTGCAAAGATGTGGAACTCAAAAAACCTGGACTTGTGAGCCTTAAAGTAAATGAAGGCTTTTGTAAAGGAGATTGGATGCTTGGTTGGGGCAATTATAAAATCACCAATTGCAAAGAAAAAAACACCTTAAGCGGTTGTTACCACATGGCAGCCAAAACCGACGGGTACCGCATAATTGAAATCCAGTTTTGGTACGAGCATAACCATTCCAGCATTTAAGCAAAAAGTGTGTCACAGGCTACTTTTTTCTTTCTCAAACTTTATGACTACTTTTGCCTATACTTTAGGGGTGCCAAAAGGCTGAGAACAGACCCTCATGACCTGACGCAGTTAATACTGCCGTAGGGAAAAGTTATCCAAAGCTTTTTAGTCATTCCTGAAGTATTCGTAAACCAGCTAATGTTACAGGAATGGAAATCACCTTAAACAACAATCCCTATAAACTTCCGGAAGACCAGGAATACACCGTATTGGCACTAGTAAAGGATAAATTTCCCGATAGCCAAAAAGGAGTGGCAGTAGCTATTGAGAATGAGGTTTTGCCTAGGGAAGAATGGATAAACCGCACTCTTAATGCCAATGACAAAGTCCATATCTTCAGGGCAATTCAGGGAGGATGAGGCTTATAGTAGTGGTGATATCTGCACCGGAACCAGTACCTGAAGAGGGCAAAAGGATTACCCAGTTATTTGAAGCGGGATTAGACCTATTCCACATCAGAAAACCCAAAGGAAAAATAGAAGAAGTAGCCAAACTATTGGATGATATCCCCAACTGCTACCATGAAAGAGTTGCCTTTCATCAGCACCACGATTGGGTGCGGCGCCAAGGTTTTAGAAGATTACATTTCCCCTCCTACTTAAGGAGACAACTCACCTTGGACAAAATCAAGGACTTGGAAAGCAAAAACAACAAATTGAGTACTTCCATACACGAGATTGCGACTATGGATAAACTCGGTACCACCTTTTCCTATTCCTTTCTTGGCCCGGTTTTTCCCAGTATTAGTAAACCTGGGTACCAACCAAAAGCCAATTTTCTAACCAAAACCCTGCCTAAAAGCACTACTGATTTGATTGCGCTGGGGGGCATAAAAGCAAGTAATATCCTTGAAGTTGCAAAGGCAGGGTTTGAGGGGATTGCTTTATTGGGAAGTATTTGGTCATTTCCTCCCCAGCAGGGGCTTGTCCATTTTAAAGAAAGTATGCAAACCGTAGAATTAAGCTCCACATAATGGAGAGACTCCAATTCATATCTCAAGGGGATTCCTTGTCTAAACAGAAATCGGCTATACGAACCGCTTTGTTTGCAGGATGCAAATGGGTACAATTAAGGTTCAAGGGTGCCTCTGAAATGGAATTCCTAACTTTGGCCAAAGAGGTAAAACCAATTTGTGCCGAATTCGGATCCCTATTAATCATCAATGACAATGTAAAGGTAGCCGAGGAAATAGATGCCGACGGAGTGCACCTGGGCCTACAGGACATGCCCATTGAGCAAGCCCGGGCCATAATCGGAAAGGAAAAAATCATCGGGGGCACAGCAAATACCTTATCCGACCTCCAACAAAGAACTGCGGAGGGATGCGATTATATTGGGCTAGGGCCCTTAAGGTTTACCCCCACAAAGAAAAACCTAAGCCCCCTACTGGGGATGGAAGGATACAAAAGACTACTAAGTAACATTAAAGGGACACCTCCAATTATTGCCATCGGTGGTATTCGGGTTTCCGATATCGAAGCATTAATGGCAGCAGGGATATTTGGTGTGGCTATTTCCAGTACCATTGTCCACCATTCCCAACCTAAAACCTTAATTCAGCAAATCCATGAGAAATTTCAAAGACATATTGAAAATTGCCGATAGTCCTTTCAAATCGAGGCTATTATTGGGTACAGGGAAATTTGGGTCACCCTCAGAGATGCAATCAGCCATAGTGGAATCTGAAACCGAAATGGTGACAGTGGCCTTAAAAAGGGTAGATAGCAGGAAAAAAGAGGATGACTTACTTACGTATATCAACAGGGATAGGGTTCGGCTTTTACCCAACACCTCAGGGGCAAGAACCGCAAAAGAAGCTGTATTTGCTGCCAAGCTTGCGAGGGAAGCATTGGAAACCAATTGGCTGAAACTGGAAATTCACCCTGATCCAAAATACCTGATGCCCGATCCCATTGAAACCCTAAAAGCAACTGAGGAACTTGTCAAGGAAGGGTTTATCGTTCTCCCCTATATCCATGCCGACCCCGTATTGTGTAAGCGGCTGGAGGAAGTGGGAACCGCAGCCGTAATGCCACTGGGATCTCCCATAGGCACAAACAAGGGATTAAAGAGTGCCACTTTTCTGGAAATCATCATTGAACAATCCACGGTACCAGTAATCGTCGATGCTGGAATAGGTAGCCCTTCCCATGCGGCAGAAGCCATGGAAATGGGGGCGGATGCAGTGTTAGTCAACACGGCTATCGCAGTAGCCAACCATCCTCCAGAAATGGCAGAGGCCTTCAAATTGGCCGTTATTGCCGGGAGATTGGCGTATGAGTCCGGGTTAGGACCGAAGGGAAATACGGCCGAGGCCTCCAGCCCACTTACCGGATTTCTAAATGATTAATTTAACAAGGATGAACAGCTTTCTACAGCAATTCCAAAAGACGGATTGGTTGGATATCCAAAGGCGCATTTATGGGCAAGGGAACATAGATGTTAAAAGGGCTCTAGCAAAGAAGAAAAGGGATTTGACAGACCTTATGGCTTTGCTTTCACCGGAGGCCATGCCCTACCTGGAAGAAATGGCCCAAATCAGCCAAAAGATCACCCAAGAAAGATTCGGCAAAACCATACAGCTATTTGCTCCAATGTATGTAAGTAACGAATGTCAGAATATTTGTACTTATTGCGGCTTTAGCTTTACCAACCAAATCCCCAGAAAAACCCTAACCGAAGAAGAACTGCTTCAAGAAGCCAGTATCTTGAAAAAGCTAGGGTTTAACCATGTTTTGATCGTCTCAGGTGAGGCAAATTATACGGTAAACATCAACTATTTCAGTAAGGCAGTTGCTTTGTTAAGGAAGTACTTTGCAAATATCTCAATAGAAGTACAGCCACTTAGCCAGGAAGAGTACCAAAAACTTAATTTACTTGGGGTTCATTCCGTATTGGTTTACCAAGAGACCTATCATAGGGAAATATACAAGACTTACCATCCCAAGGGGAAAAAAGCCAACTTTGACTATAGGTTGACAACCCCTGACCGGATTGGGAAAGCGGGAATCCACAAGATCGGGCTTGGAGTATTATTGGGGTTAGCAGATTGGAGAACGGACAGCCTGTATTGTGCCCTTCATTTGGACTACCTCCAAAAGACCTATTGGAGGAGTAAATATTCCCTTTCTTTTCCGCGTATGCGACCCGCGGAAGGAATTGATTGGCAAGGAAAGGTAATGAGTGACAGGGAACTCGTGCAGTTGATCTGTGCCTATCGGCTATGGAACCCGGATCTTGAGTTGTCCCTTTCTACCCGAGAATCGGAGGTCTTTCGGGATCATGCCATTTCCCTGGGGGTAACCAGCATGAGCGCAGGCTCAAAAACCAACCCAGGTGGATATTCTGCAGAAGAAGATTCTTTGGAGCAGTTTTCCATAGACGACAATCGATCGCCAAAGCAAATCAGTAAGATTATCTCCTCCAAAGGGTACGACCCTGTTTGGAAGGATTGGGAGATTTTGGAATATTGAATAAGAACCTAATCGCTATTTATCCTTCCACCAAATTAATTTCATTCATCACTTCCGCAGTGAGGGCCAAAGACTCTTTCCTGTCACTTTCCTCATAAATATTGGTGGTGATCATGACTTCATTGATACCCGTACTACTAATTAGTTCTCGAATGCCCTTTTTTACAGATGCTGCGGTGCCAATATAGGAGTAAGATAGCATCCGTTGAAGGGCAAAAGCCTCCTCAGGAGACCAAACCTTGTCCATGTCATTCACGGGTGCCCGCAATGGGTAGGACTTACCTCTCAAAATTCCCAAAGCCATCTGTAAAAACGAGGTGGCCAAATAGTTGGCTTTTTCTTCGGATGCCGCAACAATCACATTGATACAGGCTATTCCATAAGGATGAGAGCAGGACTCTGAAGACCTGAAATTTTTGCGATAATAGCTCATAGCCTCCAAAAAGTAAGTTGGGGCGAAATGGCTGGCAAATACATAGGGCATACCCAATTGGGCAGATAGTCGTGCACTGCTCATACTGGAGCCCAAGAGATACATTGGAACTTTTAGCCCTTCTGCTGGAAAGGCACGTACCCCTCGTCCCTCTTCATACTCCAGAAAATACGCTTTTAGCTCCTCCAGGTCTTCGGGAAACTCCTGCACAGTCTCCATTCTGCCCCTTCTTAAGATACTAGCGGTCTTCTGGTCGGTTCCCGGAGCCCTTCCCAATCCCAAGTCAATCCTACCCGGATACAGCCTTTCCAGGGTACCAATTTGCTCTGCCACCATCAAAGGGCTATGATTGGGAAGCATAATCCCCCCGGCTCCCACACGAATGCGATGGGTTTGATGAGCGATATGACTCATCAAGACAATAGGAGCTACGCTACCCACCGCCGCCATGTTATGGTGCTCTGCTACCCAAAACCTATTGTAGCCCAAAGACTCCACATGCTGGGCTATATTTACACATCTCCTAAAAGCGGAACTATGATCCTCATCCTCCTTCAAAATTGCCAAGTCCAAGAAAGAATAGGGTATGGTTGATTCATCCTTCATATGAACCTTTAACTCTTTTCATTCCTAAATAATTCACCGTATTCACTGTCCAAGCCAAGTATAAATCAAGATCGTGATCAAACATAAGAAAATTGCCAAGGGCTTTGCAAAGCGCCATTCTTTCAAATCCAAAACCTGCACATCCTTACGGTCTTCTTTTTGTTCCCTGGGGAATTTTAGGCTTATCAAATACATTACCAGTAAATTAAGCAGGAATTCTATCCCCCAGATATGGATAAAATGCAACCCGATATCCCAAACGAAAGTGGTAAAAAGGTAAAAGGACAATCCGAGAACCAATCCTACCTTGGCACCAGTGGCAGAAATGTCAGGAATGAAAAATCCGGCCACTAGCACAGAAGCAATTGGGATAAAAAAAATACCATTTAGCTGTTGCATCAATTGGTAAAGCCCATCTGGGGCGTTACCCACCAATGGAGCCACCAGGATAGCCATAGCTGCCAGTATCAAGGAACTCAACCTTCCTACCCTAACCAATCTTTTGTCCGAGGCTTTGGGAGCCAACAATTTTTTGTAAATATCCAAACTAAATATGGTGGCAGCAGAATTCAGAACGCTATTGAATGTACTTAAAATTGCCCCTAAAACCACTGCAGCAAAAAAACCTACCAAGCTAATAGGCAACACCCTTTTCAGCAGAACTGGATAGATAAAATCCTGATCCTCAAAGTAGGTGTCTCGATAAAAATAAAAAGCGATAATACCTGGCAATACGATAATGAGGGGAACCAGGATTTTGAATACCCCTGTCAGCAGCAGCCCTTTTTGTGCCTCTGCCATATTTTTGGCCCCTAATGCCCTTTGTATGATGGTCTGGTTCATCCCCCAAAAATACAGCTGGTTTATCATCAGACCCGTAAACAGGGTGCTGAAAGGCAAGACGGAGTCCTCCTCCCCAATTACATTAAACTTCTCGGGAATGGTGTCATAAACCTTTTGCATGCCTTTCAGTATGCCTCCATCTCCTATCTCGTACAAGGCAAACGCCGGGACCATCAGCCCACCTATTACCAGCCCTATGGCATTGATACTGTCAGAGAGTGCTACAGCCTTGAGCCCTCCAAATATGGCGTACATAGAACCTATCACCCCTATGGTAAGAACGGTAATCCAGATCCCTTGGCCCCTATTCACCCCAAAAACCTCCGAAACGCCAAATATACTTTCCAAATTAATCGCACCGGTATAAAGTACTATGGGCAAAAGGGTGACTACGAAAGAAAGCATCAACAAAAAGGCCACGATCGTTTTTACAGTACTGTCATACCTTTTTTCAAGGTATTGAGGAATGGTAGTCAATCCCTTTTTCAGGTAAATTGGCAGGAAATACAGCGCAGCAATGGCCAGTGCAATAGCCGATGTCACCTCCCAGGCAATGATAATCATCCCGTTTTTATAGGCAGAACCATTCATTCCTATCAGGTGCTCCGTACTGATATTTGTAAGGATCATACTTCCGGCAATCACCCCTCCGGTGAGGGATCTACCACCCAAGAAGTAGCCATCCCTAGTATTTATATTGTCATTTCTGAGCTTGTACCAGCAAAAAAGGGCCACAAAGAGGGTAAACCCCACAAAGGAAATTACAGTAAGCATGGTTAGGTCGGGTGGGTCAAAATAATACCCCTCCAGAAGGTGGAGGGGCTATGTATAGGTATTATTTGCGTTTAAAATTTCAAAACCGGCGGTAGGTATTTGGCCACCAAATCCTCATAATAGGGTCTTAAGGCCTTGGCATCGGGTGCCACAGGTACCTTAGAATACAAGTCATAAGGGTTGAATTTGTCCACCCACTTAAACATTTCCCTGTCATGGTCATTTAACAGATGATCGTAAGCATTTTCCCGATGCTGGGAATAGAAGGAATGGTAACGTATCATATACAGAGCAGGCTCCGGAAGGTAGTCTTTCACCATTTGGTACAGATACTCGTCATGTCCCCAAGACATTTTTACATTATCCAGTCCACAATGATGACTATAGATTCCATATTTGCTGTTATACCTTTCATCCTCCGCATCAGGGTTTTCCTTAAAAAACTCCGGATATACTATACTGTCCGAATGCCTACATCCCACAGGAAAGGTGTCCCCGACCACAGCCCATTGGGGTTCTCCAAACAAGCATAAAACCTTTCCCATATCGTGTATAAAACCTGTCAGTACAAACCAATCAGGATGACCATCAGCCCTAATAGCCTCAGAGGTTTGTAGTAGATGCTGAAGTTGATCCAAATCAATATCTGGATCAGAATCATCCACCAAGGTGTTCAAATAATCGATGGCATCCCAAAAGGGCATCTCCTTCTTTTCAAACTTCAAGAATTCTTCCTCCTTGCTATTCACAAATTCAAAGGTTTGGTAGTGATGGTTAAGGCGATAAAACTCCCTGACCGTGTCCACCCTCCCTGAATCATGGTAATTGCGATAATCCTCTTTCGCTTTTTCCTGCTGAGACTTCGGAGAAGGATACCTTACCTTTAAGTCATCTTCCCATTCTTCAATATTTCTAAGTGGATTTTTCTCTTTTTCGCTATAAGGTGACTGCATGGCCTATCTTTTTTACATTCTGATGGAAAAATAAGCAAAATTTGTGCATTCTTTGATTTCCCAAACAAAATAATTATTTAACGCGAGAATTCAACCAACTTCGATTTGACTTCAGCCTTTACTCGCTTGAAAACCTCTGCATTAATTTTACTTTTAGAAATCACTTCCAATACCTTAGGCCTGATGGATTTTTTGTAAAAGGTGGGCAGCAGCTCAGCCAATTCTTCTTCCTTTGCCACCCTGTGGTATTCAAACCCAAATTCCCCTGCTAGGTGTCCGGCTACCAAGGATTGCGTGGTTTCGAAATATTCCTCCAACTCAGGGAGTTGGGCTGGACCATCAATCATCCTGAAAATCCCTCCAGCATGGTTGTTCAGCACCACAATACGTAGATTAGGCAGGTTGTATTGGTGCCAGAAAGCATTCCTATCGTAGAAGAAGGCCATATCTCCTGTAAGAAGTGTCACTGGTTCCTTGGTGGTAAACACACAGCCTACAGCCGTGCTGTTAGAACCGTCAATACCACTTGTACCTCGATTGGCGATTACCTCCACTCCTGTAGGCAAGTTGCCCAAGTAACTCACATATCTCACCGGCATGCTATTGGCAACGTGCAACTTTGAAGGGGTTGGAATAAATTCCATTAACCTATGGACAGTTTTCATTTCTCCAAATTCCATGTTGTCCATCAAAGAGGGGAGGTTTTGTGACACCTCCTTTTCGGCCTGCCACCAGGTATGGTAAAAATCCGCGGGGGCTTTGTCTAGGTTTTGGGTCAGAAATTGAAGGAAATGGGCGGGTGTTACTGCTATTATTTTCTCCAGATGTTGAAAGGTATCCGGTACCTGTGTCCCTTCTTGCAAATGCCAATGGGAGGCTTTGGATGCTCTCAGCCAATTTTTAAGCCCCTTCGAAAGAATGCTCTTGCCAAAACTGATCACCAAATCCGGCAGCAAAGGGGTGGTGTCTGGAAGGCCATTTAAAATCAAGTCGTGATGCCTTATGGTGTGTGCATGAAATTGGTTTCCAATAGCCTCACCGATTACCACTGCCTGTTGACTCTTGGATAGTTTAACCAGAGCTTCCCTGATGCTGGCAGAGGGCCTTTGCTGGCCCGGCAAAATAAGAACTTTGTTGAACGACTTTAATTTGTTCCCCAGCTTCACCTCCTCATCTTGATTCAATAGCTTTTGTCCCTGAATAAGGTTGAAGATTTTCAAGTCCTTATCAAAATCCATGGATTCCAATTGGGAAGGATAGAAAGGTTCCCGTATGGGAACATTTACGTGTACAGGTCCTTGAGGAAAGTCCATGGAGAGGTTTATTGCCTCATTTATCATCCTGTGCCCATGCCATTCCTTGTCCGGGTGAGCAGCAAGGTCCGGAAAGGTATAGCTGCCTTTCACGTGTTTTCCGTACAAGCCCTCTTGCCTTATGGTTTGACCGTCCCACTGATCAATCCATTCCGGGGGTCTGTCTGCTGTAAATAAGAGCAGGGGTATATGCTGAAAAAAGGCTTCAGCAACAGCAGGCGCATAATTCAAGGCTGCAGATCCACTGGTGCAAACTAGGGCGACAGGTTTTCCCAGTTGTTGTGCCATTCCCAAGGCGACAAAAGCCGCGCTCCTTTCATCGGGAATCACTCTGCAGTGGATTTCAGGGTGTCTCACAAAGGCCAATGTAATAGGGGCGCAGCGTGATCCAGGCGATAAAATCGCTTCTTTAATACCCTTTTTGGCACAAATGGATGCAATATCCACAATGGAGGTTAATATCAAGGCTATTTCCGGGTTTTAAGGTGTTTCCCAATTACGTCACATTTAAGCTCCGTCTCTTCCCATTCCTGGTCAGGCTCTGAATCCGCAGTAACCCCTGCTCCTGCATACAGCAGTATCCTTTTCCCCTGAAACTGGGCACACCTTAGATTGACAAACAAGGCCGTTTCTTGCTGTATATTTACTGGTCCTAAATACCCTGCAAAAAAGGACCTGTCGAATTTTTCGTGGGTGGCAATGAATTCCAGGGCCTTTTCCTTTGGCATACCGCAGACAGCAGAGGTAGGGTGGAGCAAATCCAACATTACCGAACCAAGCTGAGGGAAGTTTGTAGCATCCATATCCACCTTGAAATCAGACCTCAAGTGCAGAAGCTCACCGGCCAAACTGGTTTTTGGGCCTATTTCATCATATTCCCTTAACCTTATTTTTTTGAAGCAGTTAACGATATACCTGCTTACCATAGCCTGTTCTTCTATTTCCTTTTGGGTCCAACCAGCAGTTTTGATGGGGTTGTCCCCCTTAGCCTTTTGGGTACCCGCCAATGACATGGTATAGAAGAAGTTCTCCTTTGTTTGTATCAGAACCTCGGGTGTAGCACCGACCCAGGTGCCTACTTGGGGAATATGGAAAAAGTTTACAAAAGAATTCGGATAGGCTTCAAAAAGGTGCAAGAGGGTAGCCACCAAGTCAAAATGCCCTGGTAATTCTGCGGATTTTACCTTGGCAGGCACTACTTTAAACAGTTCCCCCTTTTCAATGGCTTCCACCCCTTTATTGACCGTTTTAAGGAAATCAGCCTTTCTGGTTATATTGTGATTTCCACTTTGGCTATTTTTGTTCCTTATGCCTGTCTTTTCCACCAAGAGTTCCTCTAATTTTGCAGGCCCAATTTCCTTGTTTGGCCATGGTCCTTCCTCATGGATGGACAAAGCAGGTTGATCCAATTCCAAGGAATAGTAATTCTTCGCCTGAATAAGTAAGGCCTTTTTTTCGGGAGTCTCCTGAAAAGGATGCAACAAGAATCCAGAAGGCAGGTCTTCTATCGTTGGGTTTACCCAAGTAGGTGCTTCATTATCCAGGATAATTTCCACCTTTTTTTCTTTGGGCCTTCTCCAAAGCGCAATTTGATGGTCACCTGCGAGCCCATATGCCAGTAGGTTTGCCAAGTATTCCTTAAGCTGTACTCCCTTTTCTCCAATTGATAGCTCCATATGTCATTTACTAATTACCGCCATGGTAATCCGGCTGATACAAGTAAGCTTGTTTTCCTGATTAAAGATGTGAATTTGCCAAACCTGCGTCCTTTTTCCAAGGTGAACGGGCTTTACCACTCCCCTCACCTTTCCTTCTTTCACGCTTTTTATGTGATTGGCATTGATTTCAAGACCCACGCAATAGGCTTTTTCCCTGTCCACTACTAGGGTGCCTGCAATGCTTCCCAAGGTTTCAGCCAAGACAACGCTTGCCCCACCATGTAACAAACCCAGTGGCTGTTTGGTTTTTTCATTTACTGGCATTGTGGCCTCCAAATAATCCTCACCAACCTCGGTAAACTCTATGCCCAAATGCTCAACCATACTACCTTTGCTGAGGTTATTTAAAAAATCTAGGTCCAGATTTTTGTCAAATATCATATGATATGGGGCAAAAGTTTTATTTCTTTGAATTTTGATCCAAAAATAGTTAAATCTTGAGCAGTAAAAAAATTTTCGTCGTCAGGCACGGTCAAACCGATTACAATCTGAAGGGAGTGGTACAGGGAAGTGGTATTGATGCCCCCATCAACGAAAACGGTATCCAACAGGCCCAGGCTTTCTTCAAAAAGTATGGCCATATGGATTTCGATAAAATCTATTTTTCCGGGCTGGTCAGGACGAAGCAATCCATCGCGGGATTTATCGAAAAAGGAATTCCACATGAATCCATCCCTGAACTCAATGAAATATCCTGGGGAAAATATGAAGGTATGCCCATGAATCATGATGAAAATGAATATTACCACAACATGATTTCTAAATGGGCAAAAGGGCATCTTGATTTAAAAATCGAAAATGGCGAGTCTCCTTTAGATGTGGCCGAAAGGCTTGAGAAGGGGATGAAAAAGATATTGAGTGAAGACCACCAAAAAGTTCTCATTTGTATGCATGGAAGGGCGATTAGGATTCTTTTATGCGTATTGCTGAATTATGACCTGCGGTTTATGGATGTTTTTAGGCACCAAAACCTGTGTTGTTATGAACTTTCCCTACTGGGTGACAAGCAATTTCGGCTGGATGATTATAAGCCTTCCCCCTTTGAGGAGGAGAACGAACTTTAAAAAGTCAGGGTAATTGTTTGTGTGTTTTCGCTTTTCTTTTTTGCTAATTTTGGAGTTTCCGATGCCCCTGCATTGATCAGGGCCCTATAACTGTCCGAACAAGCCGAGAGATCGACTATCCTGTAGGCAATTTTTTCCAGTTCTAAAACTTTTCCGTTATCCAAAACAACAAGGGAGGCTCCCATATCGCTAACCGTCCAGTTTTTGTCTTGGACGGTCACAAGGATGGCCGCATCAGAATTGCCCCCAAAAGCCCTGGTTTGGAAAGACCCTAAAAAACTCATTTCCAAATGAGCCGCTCCGTGAAATTCCTGGGTTAATTCCTGCTGATTGAAAAGGATAAGGAAAGTCTTATCCTGCTTTTCCTTCGCGAAAGAAAGGCTTAAGGAACCAAACAACATTACTACACATAAAACCTTGCTCATAGATTGCCAATTTATATATAATAAATCTACGAATCAACTGAATGTTTGGATTCAATAATTAATTTTTATAATAAAAAAAAGCCCAATTAAAATTGGGCTTCTTCTTTATTTTTTTTAAGCTCTACTCCTTTTCCTTTTGGGAGTAGGTTCTTCTTCTATTTCATCCTCTACACCGGCGAATATCCTTCCGCAGTGCTCACAGACAATTAGCTTTTTCTTCTCCCTGATCTCTGCTTGCCTTTGTGGAGGCACTATATTGAAACATCCTCCACAAGCCCCCCTCTTCACCAATACAACTGCTAGGCCGTTTTTGGCATTCTTCCTTATTTTTTCGTAGGATTTGAGTAGCCTGTCATCCACTTTTTTGGCCGACTTTTCCCTTTCGTTTTTCAGTTTTGTCTCATCGGATTCGCTTTCTGCTACTAAAACATCAAGCTCGTCCTTCTTTTGGTCAAGGTCCTTTTGGCGGTCTTTCAACACCTCGTTTACCTCCTCGATGTCTTTCTCCTTCTCCTCAATCCTGACCTGAGCCTCACTGATTTTTTTCTTGGAAACTTGGATCTCTAGATCCTGTAGCTCCAACTCCTTGGTGATGGCATCATACTCCCTGTTGTTTCTGACGTTCATCTGCTGATCCTGGTATTTCTTGATCAGCTTTTCGGATTCCTTGATCGAATCTTTATACTTTTTAATCTCCTCCTCCAGGCTTTCAATGTCTCCATTAAACTTACTTAACCTGGTTTCGTATCCTACAATCTCATCTTCTAAATCTTGAACTTCTTCAGGAAGTGCTCCTCTTACTTTAAAAATGGAATCTAATCGGGAATCGATTTGCTGTAAATTGTGTATAGCTTCGAGCTTTTGTGCAACGGTACTTTCCATGTACTAAAGGTAACTTACGGGATTTGTGATCACTTTCGACAAATAGAGTGCAATATTAGGGAATTTTTTCGACAATATTTCCAATAATAGTTCTTTTGTGAAAAATTCACTTTCATAATGACCTATATCGGCCAAAACGATTTCCCCGTCAGCATCAAAAAACTCGTGATACTTTATATCTGAAGTGATAAAAATGTCTGCTCCCCTAGCCTTAGCGGCATTTAAAAGGAAAAAACCAGCTCCTCCGCACAAAGCCACTTTACGGATGGGACGGTCAATCAATTGCGTATATTTTATGGAACTTAAATTCATTTTTTGTTTTAGAAATTTGAGAAATTCCAAGGCTTCCATTTCAGTAGGCAGAAAACCAACCATACCTGCACCTACTTCCTGGTTTTCATTTTCCAGCTCATGCAAGTAATATGCTACCTCTTCATAAGGATGGGCTTGTTTCAAGGCTGAAACCACCTTTTGTTTCAGATAAGCTGGGAACATGATTTCAATGCGATTTTCTTCTACCTCCTCAGGCTTGTCATGTTTGCCAATGGTGGGATTGGCCTTGTCAGAGGGTTGAAAAGTACCAGTGCCGCCCACCCTAAAACTACATCCACTATATTCTCCGATCACACCGGCACCAGCTCGGTAAAGGGAATTGAGTACGGCCTGCGTATCCCCCAATGGCACAAAAGTAACCAACTTCATCATTAGCTGCAGCTTAGGAGCCAAAATCCCGGTCTTTTCCAGTCCTAATTTTTGGGCAATTTTAGCATTTACTCCATGGGCCACGTGATCAAGGTTAGTGTGTATGGCATAAATGGCCACCTCCTCTTTGATGGCCTTGATCACCGTCCTTTCCACATAGTTTTTCCCGGTAAGACTTTTCAACCCCTTGAAGATTATTGGGTGGTGTGCCACTATGACGTTGCAATTATTTTCCTTAGCTTCTTTTACTACTTCCTCGGTGGCATCCAGGCTGCATAACACCCCTCTTACTTCCATGGCGGGATCCCCAACCAGGAGCTGGGCGTTGTCATAACTTTCCTGGTAGGCCGGAGGAGCTATGGTTTCCAGATGAGCTATCAGTTCCCTTAATAAATAAGCCATATATTTGTCCTTGGTTTAAATTCAAATGTAGTAAATTTCAAGGAATGCGCCTTTCTGATCCACTGCTGATCCCTTTTTCTCTTATGTACAGGGCTGCCACAGACCTGCGCAACCACCTTTTTGACTTGGGTATCAAAAAAAGCAGTTCCTTTGAAATCCCCCTGATTGTTATTGGGAATTTATCGGTGGGAGGTACAGGCAAAACCCCGATGGTAGAATGGTTGATAACGAAGTTGAAGGACACCTACTCTCTGGCCATGTTAAGCAGGGGTTATAGAAGAAAAACCAACGGCTTCCAATTGGCCAATGCGCATACACGAGTTGAGGAAATCGGGGATGAACCCTTTCAGGTATTTCAAAAATTTCATCCCAATGTTAGGGTGGCTGTAGGGGAAGAAAGGGCGTTAGCCATTCCTATGATCCTCGCTGAGCATCCGGAAACCCAGGTCATATTGCTGGATGATGCCTACCAACACCGGTACGTGTCGGGTGACCTAAATATTTTGCTTACCACCTTTGATCGTCCCTTTTTCAGTGACCACCTCTTACCTTTAGGTAGGTTAAGGGAAAGCAGAAAGGGGTCTAATAGGGCTAACATCATTATTGTCACCAAGTGCCCAGACCAGATCTCTGCAGGAGAAAAGCAATATTTCATCAGGGAAATCCATAAATATGCCTCTGCCGGAACCCCGGTATTTTTTGCGGGGGTAAGGTACCATGCCCCTATCCCATTGTTCGAGAAGGGCAATTTCCCATCGAATGCCAAAAAAGTACTGGTTCTAAGTGGTATTGCCAACAATGAAAACCTGATAAGGACCGTTTCTAAAACGCATGAGGTTCTGGAAAACATTTCGTTTGCTGACCACCACCAATACAAAAAAGAGGATATGGAGTTGATCCAACGAAAATTCAGGGAGCACAGGATGGAAAACCCCGTTCTTTTGACTACTGAAAAGGATGCAGTGAAATTAAAGCAGCAGGAATTCCTTCCATATTTGAAAGAAATTCCGATTTTTGCCCTACCCATAGGCATGGATTTTAAAAAAGAAGATGCCACGGAAATTTTGTCCTTGGTACAACAATCAATTAGGAGAAAAAAATACAGCAGTGAGGTTTAAGGGAGGCTTACTCTTTTTCATTGGAATGATGCTTGGGGTATTCCCTGTATTTGCACAATTTCCACAAGGCCCACCCGGGGGGCAACAACAACCTATGCAACCTGGACAACAACAGCAGCAACAACCTAGACAAGAGCAGGAACAAGACCCCGACGCACCAAGGAGAGGACTCCTTGACGATTCCACTAAAATGGTATATGGGCCTAAAACTTCCCTTTATTATTATGAGAAGTTTATGCGCTTCAACAAGTTTGAGGAGATAGAAATAGACACCTCGCTTACGGGTTTCCACAATTATGAACCTGTTGCGGATACCTGGTACAAGTATCAGGATCTTGGGAATATGGGTTCTGCCGCCAAACCTGTTTTTTATGAAGCTCCTCGACAAATCGGGAGAACCTCGGGTTTTCATGCTTACGACTTGTATTATAACTCACCGGACAGCATGAAGTACTTTGATACAAAATCGCCTTACACACAGCTAGAAGCCTTCTTTGGGGGAGGTAACAGAAACAAACTGGACATTGGATTTGCCAGGAACATCACCCCAAACTGGAATGTGGGCTTCAACTATGGAACTCTAAGAGTCAGGAAAACCCTGAACCCCACTAGAAGGGATGATAATATGGTAGTAAATGACTCTTACAGCATGCACACCAACTATACCTCCGAAAATGAGAAGTATTTTTTGATGGCCAACTTTTCAAGGATGCGGCATGTGGTAAACGAACAGGGGGGCATTATTCCTCCGGAGATAGATTCTACATCGGTTTATTTCACCTATGAGGATTCCAAGGTATGGCTCCGAAATTCCAGGGCAACGGATCTTAGGCAGGATTACCACCTATACCACCAATATGAGATTTTGAAAGGCTGGCAAGCCTATCATATTTTTGACAAGAAAAAGCAGGAAGTACGTTTTTTCTCCAATTTAAACAGCACTGACGCCGAGTTTTTTAATGACAACCGCTTTATTTCTTCTGATACCACCCTTTTACACCACAATCCCGACAGCACCAATAACCACAATCATTTTTCCGAGTGGAGAAATGAATTTGGTTTTAAAGGGGATTTTGGACCTATTTATTACAATGCCTTTGTCAAGTTGAGGTTTGGCAGGATGGCAAGTGTTTTTTTTGAAGAAAACAATTCCTTTACCGAACTCTATCTTGGAGGTGCATTGCGAGGGGATATCAGTGAAAAATGGTCTTTTGAGGCCGAAGGGGAATATTTGATCCCAGATGGTTATCGTATCCACGGGTTGTTTAAATCACCATTCCTTGATTTGAGCTATACCAAGGCACTTTACCGGCCAACCTTGATGCAGGAAAGGTATAACGGCAACTTCTTCCGCTGGAACAACACTTATTCCAGTATTGGTGTGGACCAGGCCAAGGGCGTGATCAAGGTAGATGTTAACAACTGGCAATTTCGGCCCAACCTCACGATTAACCGCATAAACAATTATATTTATTTCAATGAGGAAATGATGCCGGAGCAGGCTACAGGAGAGGCATTTATGGTCATGCCCGGCGTTAATGCACACTTTGTGCTAGCCGAAAAGTGGCATTGGCAAACCGAGGCGGTTTATACGGTCATCACTGGTGGGGCTGCGGATAGTTTCAGAATCCCTAATCTGTTTGTCAATACCCGATTTTTCTTTGACGGCCCTTTGTTTGACGAAAACATTTACGTACAATTAGGGATAGAAGGCAGGTATAGAAGCGATAATTTTGCGGAAGCCTATATGCCTGCCACCCAGCAATTCCATTTGCAAAACACCTTTAATGTATTTGCTTATCCCGTAGTAGATGCTTTCCTGAATTTTAGAATTTCAAGAACAAGGGTTTTATTCAGGTATAATCACCTTAATGAGGGGATGATGAATCAGCAAGGTTATTTCGTGACTCCGGGTTACACAGGATTGAAAGGAATGCTGGATGTGGGGATTAGTTGGTCCTTTTTTGATTAAACATATTACCTATGAAATCGAGCCTGTCCTGACGGCAGTCAGGACATGACGCAAGCGACGCACGGAGGGATGATTAAGATTGCGAGATTCTCCCGAAATAAATTCCCCGAAACGAGTTCGGGGCAGGCAGGGACAGGCTCCCGAAACGAGTTCGGAGCAGGCTATATGGCCGTTGAAAAGAAAATATAAACACATGAATTGGCAAGAAAAAACCCAAGGAAAAATGCTCAGGCTGGAGCTACCTACTGATCCAAGATGGGTAGATGTGGCTAAAATGAGCATCGAGGAAATACTTGTAGACCATGCCTATTGTGAACAAAAAGCGGCATCTTCCTGTATCTCCCTCATTGTAAAGTTCCCTGAACTGGAAAAGCTGGTGGAGGTGCTTACCCCAGTGGTGGCTGAAGAATGGGATCACTTTCAGCGTGTTATTTCCCAGCTGAGGAAAAGAGGGCTTCCTTTTGGCAAACCCCGAAAGGACACTTATGTGGCAGAATTGATGAAGTTCATCAAAAAAGGGGGAAGCAGGATGGAACACCTTACCGAATACCTGCTGATGAATGCATTGATTGAGGCCAGAAGCTGCGAAAGGTTCAAATTACTTTGGAAAAATTTGGAAGACGAGGAACTTAAGGCATTTTATTATGAACTGATGGTATCGGAGGCGGGACATTATGTGAATTTTATTGATCTTGCTAAAACCTACTTCCCAGTAGAGAAAGTGGAAAAAAGATGGAAAGAATGGTTGATCTACGAGAAACGGGTGATGGAAAGCCTGGAAATAAGAGGGGATCGTATGCATTAAGGATAGGTCATGACCAGTGAAGGACATATCGAGAATTTTTCGTAGTATTAGCAATCGTATTCAACAGGGTCAGCATGAATCTTTTAGAAAACATTAAAGAAGCATTAAGGGCAGTTCAGTCTAATCTTCTCAGAACAATTTTGACAGGTTTGATCATTGCCATTGGGATAACCTCCTTAGTAGGCATGTTGACTGCAATTGATGCCATGAAAGCACAGATAGAGGAAAGCCTATCCGGTTTTGGTGCAAATAACTTTAATATCCGTGGCAAGTACTCTACAGGGGGAAGAGCAAGTTCCTCAGGACTGGCACCAAAGACCTTCACTCCGATATCCTATAGAGAGGCCTCCCAGTTCAAACAGGCATATAGTGAAAGGGGGGGGCTGACGGTGACTACCTCCATATCTGGAAGCGCTGAAATAAAGAGACAGTCCAAAAAGACAAATCCAAACACCTCCATCATTGGGGGCGATGAAAATTATTTTCTTATCAATGGTATAAGTATAGACCGAGGGAGGAACTTTAGCGAAGTCGAAATCCAGTATGGTAGCAATGTATGTATTCTGGGAACCGAAATTGTAAAATCCTTATTTGGGGATAGGGAAGATCCTATTAATAGCCACGTCAATTTCTATGGAAAAAGGTATCTAGTGGTGGGGGTTATGGAAAAGCAGGGAGGAGTAGGAGGAGACACTGGCAGGGACAGGACCCTTATTATACCCCTCCTCAATGCCAGAAACCTAGACAGGTCAGGTACTTTTAGATATACCATTACCGTGGGTGCTGCCGACCCTATTAAGATGGAATATGAAATGGGACAGGCTACCGGCATCATGCGAGGAATAAGGCAAGACAGATTGGGAGAGGAAGATTCCTTTGAGGTAGTTAAATCCCGCACAATAGGTGAAAGGCTGGAAGAAATTGCGGTTTTCCTCAGGATGGGAGGGTTTGGCCTCGGGTTTATTACCTTGTTAGGGGCTGCCATTGGGCTGATGAACATAATGCTTGTTTCTGTGACTGAAAGGACCAAGGAAATAGGCATCAGAAAGGCATTAGGGGCCACTCCTCTTAGAATCCGGCAGCAATTTTTGATCGAGGCTATTGTCATTTGCGTCTTGGGAGGTATCTTAGGGGTCCTATTGGGGATAGGAATAGGAAATTTAGTGGGTAATTTACTAGGACCTGGAGGGTTTCTGGTACCTTGGGTTTGGATGATACTATCTTTTATCATTTGCATACTGGTAGGCCTCATTTCCGGCTATATCCCCGCCTACAAAGCCAGTAAACTAGACCCCATAGATTCACTGAGATACGAATAATCAGACCAAATGAACGATCATACTTACGATGCGATAGTAGTAGGCTCCGGGATAAGTGGTGGCTGGGCTGCGAAGGAACTTTGTGAAAAAGGCCTCAAAACCCTGGTACTGGAACGTGGCAGGGATGTCAGGCATAGGGAGGATTACCCCACCATGCATACCCCTCCATGGGAATTTCCGCTTCGAGGAAATTTGTCTTTGGATGTGAAAAGGGAAAACCCGATTGTGTCCAAATGCTATGCGTTTAAGGATGATGCGGATCATTTTTTTGTAAAGGACAAAGAACACCCTTATATTCAAGAAAAACCCTTCGATTGGATCCGTGGATACCAGGTGGGAGGAAAGTCCTTGTTATGGGCAAGGCAGGTACAGCGGTGGAGCAAATACGATTTCGAAGGTCCTGCCAGGGATGGCTTCGCTGTGGATTGGCCCATCAGGTACAGGGATATCGCTCCATGGTATAGCCATGTGGAAAAATTCATAGGGGTGAGTGGCAATAAGGACGGACTGGAAACCCTTCCGGATGGGGAGTTTCTTCCACCTTGGGAAATGAACAAAGTGGAAAGGGAAATCCAACAGAGCATCATGTCCAGCTACAAGGACCGGAATGTAATCATCGGCCGTTGTGCTCATCTTACTAAACCCGCTGAACATCATGTTGCTCTTGGGAGGGGCCAGTGCATGGCCAGGAGCCTGTGTCAAAGGGGATGTCCCTTCGGGGCATACTTCAGCTCGAATGCAGCCACCCTACCCGCTGCTGCTGTCACAGGAAACCTAAAAGTACGCCCATTCTCTGTGGTACACTCCCTTATCTATGACGATCAAAAGGGAAAGGTGACAGGGGTAAATGTAATAGACTCCGAGACAATGGAGAGTACTAGCTACTTTGCTAAGCTGATCTTTGTCAACGCCTCTGCCCTGAACACTAATTTAATCTTATTGAATTCCACCTCCACCCGTTTTCCAAAGGGGCTGGGAAACGATAACGGCCTTCTTGGTAGATACATTGCTTTCCATAACTACAGGGGTAATATATCCGCATCCATGGACAAACACTTGGACTCCTACTATTATGGTAGAAGGCCTACTTCCATCATGATGCCCAATTTCAGAAATGTCAAAAAGCAGGAAATGGACTTCCTTCGGGGATACATGACCTTTTACACCGCTGGTCGCAAAGGGTGGGGCAGTGCCAGAGATGCTGATTTTGGGCCTGAATACAAAGAAAAAAACGCTGAACTGGGAGATTGGAACGTCTTTATGATGATGCAGGGAGAAACTATCCCCAAGTCAGAAAGCAGGGTAAGCTTGGACCCTGATAAAAAGGACAAATGGGACATGCCACTTCTGAAGGTAAATGTGGGTTATGATGACAACGATGAAAAGTCCCTAAAGGACTTTTTAGAGCAAGGGACGGAAATGCTGGAAAAGGCCGGCTGCTATAACATCAGGGGTTGGGACACCAAGCAGTCTCCCGGTCTGGATATCCATGAAATGGGTGGAGTCAGGATGGGAAGAGACCCGAAAACCTCGCTGCTCAATGGGTACAATCAAATGCATGCCTGTCCCAGCGTGTTTGTCACGGATGGGGCTTGTATGACCTCAACCGGCACCCAAAACCCCTCCATCACCTATATGGCACTTACAGCCAGAGCCGTTGACTTCGCCGTTAAGGCATTGAAAAGTGGGGCGTTAACCTGATTAATTGGGGAATTCAATAATGTTAGATTTTTTTATTGGCAAAACCCAAAATATCTGGGGAAGGCAATACATTGTTGATTTTAAAAAAAAAAATTTGAGGATGGCTAATTTTTTTGGATGACATTTTTCAATTTCTGCTATGTATAGGTAAAGACAAAAAATACTTTACCAATTATGACATCAACCTTTTTAACCCTCGTCTCTATGCTAAGTCATATGTGCTTTAGCTTGGTTTCCTTCTCAAACCCTAAAGAAGATGTTGTCAATGTGACCATGTCTGTTACCGACAAAGTAGAGGCTCCTGCTGTTAATACTGCATACATCACTCCTACAAATATAGAAGATTTGCAAAGGGTAGACATTAATGACCAGACCTTGAACATGACCATGGTCTCCCTAAATGTCCCTAACGGCTGGACATTGCATCAGGATATAGCCTCCAACCCCAATGGAACTGGATACTTGAAGTTTCTATTGGCTGTGGAAAGCCCCGAAGGAGAAGTTCAGGGATTTTTACCACTGATGATGAATTACAATTATACCCAGTCCTTCGGACAAGAAGGTGGCATGTACTTCGACCAATTGATTTATTATTTAATGCACTACTGTTCCAGTCCATTTTTGGAGAAATTTTCACCTGGAAGTCTCGAATCGGACAGAGAGGCTCTTCAAAAAGAAGAAGGTAGACAATTCCGGGAACATGCAGTATCATTCGCAAACATGGTAAGTCAAATGATGGGGGATCCGGTGGAAATGGATTTTGATATGGTCAGGTTAGATTTCTCAGCCTTTCGGAAAAACATCCCATACAAAGGGGTAATACGAGGAGCCAAACTAGGGGTAGTAGATAGTAACCCTTACTTGACCACTAAATTCGGAGTCGTAATTGGAGGTTTTGCGTTGGCTCCCGAAAATCTCTTTGCGCAGGCAAAAAATCGTGAGATTGACTTTAACATGGAAGTAAGCCCCAAATGGGAAGAGAGGAGAAACCAAATAATCAACATGGAAACCCAGCGCATGTCCCAAGACCACCAAGCCAGAATGGCTCAACAGCAACAGCAATTCAATGCCCATCAACAAAACATGGCTTCCATGAGACAAACCTACCACCAACAAAATCAGGCTTGGTATGACAGAAACTTCGGAAGCAGTGGCTCTGGCTCCTACTCCGGAAATGCCGCGGTCACCGATGCAATAACTGGCTATAGTAGCTTCAACGACCCATATACCGGCCAGCAGATCAAAAAAGAAGGTCATTACAATTACTGGTACACCAATGAGTTTGGCGAATACCATGGCACGGACGACCCCAATTTTCAGCCTGAAAACCATTATAGCGGTAATTGGAAGCCAATAAAGCCCCTAAAACCTGAACACTGAATAGCCTTGCAAAAATTAAAACCTAAATATGGCCGACGTCATTGGGATTAAACCAATCTATTTTATATCAATCCCCCTTAACGTAGGGTTTTCTTCAATATTCGTAACCCTCCGATAATCAAATGATAAGATAAAATATATTTTGTTAAAAACTCCGAAAAAGGCCCCGGAAGGCATTCAGAGGCTGAAAAAATACTGAGTTGCGGAATATCCAGGCATTGGTCCACGGTAATGGAAGGCGTGTTCGGGGACTACAAAAACCACTATGGGCTGAGGAAAATCAGGGGCAAAGGCGAGAAGAAGAAAAAGG
This sequence comes from Pleomorphovibrio marinus, assembly GCF_003347495.1. GTDB lineage: Bacteria > Bacteroidota > Bacteroidia > Cytophagales > Cyclobacteriaceae > Pleomorphovibrio > Pleomorphovibrio marinus. The sequence continues at coordinate 394,349 of NZ_QCXY01000002.1, read as the reverse complement.
TGATGGTTTTTCTCGCCACCATGACGGCCAACACCGTAAAGATTGCCATGCGAAAGGAGAAAAAGATATCCCCCCTGCTATCGGATAGGGCAGCCAGACTTAACCGGAAGCACATGGAAATGCCTTTCAAGGGACGGGTATGCCCGCACCCCAAAAAAGCCACTCCAAGAATAAGAAAACTCGATGAATTGTACTTTTTCCATGTCAAATGGACTTATGATGCCCCAACAAAACCAGGAAAAAAAGAGAACAAGGGCCAAAATAATCTCCTAATAAATAAGGTAAAACAATTTTCAAGGAAACCCTAGGTAGATGTAATGGAAAATAGTTGAAATTCTTTCATTTTGGATATTGGAAATCTACCATCCACTCCTATTGTTTACCATAAATGGAAAGGCAACCAAAAATTTAGCCATTTGAAAGGATTTTTTGGAACTGTGGCGTAATTTAAAAAAGAATGACATAAATTTAAACTATCTATATTTATCATATTTGGGATTTTCAAACCAAATTATAAAAATAATGGATATATCATTTATTGAATTAGAGCTTGAGGAGAACATCACACGGAGGGATGCCACAATACCTATCTAGGTAAAATGGGATGTTTCCTGAATCAAGTTTCCCAAATCCCGATAATTTTCGGAACCTAGGAAGGCTGGGGCAGGCTAATTAGCCTTTTTACAGTAAATAATCATTCACCTAAATGGTTTTTGGTTTTTAGAATTAAAGTTAAAACGAATGAAAATAAGTGTAAAATACACATTAGTTTATGTGCTTTTGGGAGTACTTTGGATTTTTTTTAGCGACAGGCTCATTGGATTTTTGTACAGTGGAAGTACCTACAATGAAATAGTGATCTTACAAAACATCAAAGGATTTGCCTATGTTTTTGCCACGGGAGCTGTTTTATTTTTTATGCTAATAAAACATGATAAACAACTGAAGGAAAAACTACTTTCAGTACAGGAACTCAACCAAGAAATCCAATCTCAACATCAACGTACCGAGCATGCCAAAAAAGAATTGGATCAATTGATTTTGGTAGCTTCCCACGAAATGCAGGTACCCCTTAGAATGATGAATGGGTTTTTAAATTTGTTAGAAAAAAGACTTGTTAGTCCAGATGATCCTAAATCTGTGCAATATATGGGCCTGATCAAAGGTGGAATGAGCAGCATGAAGCAAATAATGCTTGGATTGGTAAAGTACGCGACCATCTCTAAAAACATATATCCCAAGGAAAATATAAACCTTAAATCGAGCGTGGAGAAGGCCTTAAGGCTGAACGCCAAAATGATCCGGGAAACTAAAGCATATATTTGTATAGAAAACCTACCCGATGTAAAAGTGGTTAAATCCCATATGACGGAATTATTCTATCAACTTATCAACAACGCCCTTAAATTCCGAAAGAAAAGTATTCCCCTTAAGGTTTCTATTGGATTTCACGCCACCGAAGTGGAATGGACAATTTTCATTAAGGATAATGGGAGGGGAATTAGTAGCTCCCATATCAATAAAATATTTATATTGTTAAAGAAGCTGGAAACTGGTAAATTCATGGAAGGTTCAGGTATGGGTCTTGCTATTTGTAAGAAAATAGTAGAAGATGAAGGAGGGAGGATATGGGTGACTTCCAAAGAAAACGAAGGCAGTATTTTCTACTTCACCATTCCTAAACTTTAGCCTGAATATTAATTGAAAAAGATCAACACTATAGCAACCATATTTAGCAACCTCCCCTTTCCAGGTCTTTTATTGAAATATGATAAAGAAAATGGGACTTTGACTATACAGGAGGCCAACGATTCCTTCCTGAAATTTCTCCGGTATGATAAAATAGAGTTGCTCAGTAAGTCAATGGAAGAAATCACCCACCCTGAGGACTGGCAACTTGAGAAACCTTTACTACAACATTTTCTGCTCAGCGAGGAAAATCAGTACAAATTTGAAAAGCGTGTTGCAGATGCCCATGGGGACTATTTATGGATGAGGGTATCAAGCATCAAAGAGCCAGATCCCGATGATGGACAGGTTTTTATCAGACTTTTCTTTCAAAATATCGATGACGGAAAATTCCTCAATTTGCTGGAGAATCTGGAAAAATCTGTCTTGGAGCTGAGTGCTCAACAGGCTATTTCCATTCAGGAAATCCTCGAGAAATACCTGGATGGAATAGAAAGCCTACATCATGGAATGAAGTGCTCTATATTAAGACTTGAGGGGAACCTAATATTTAATTGGTCTTCAAAATCACTTCCAAAAACCTTTATGGAAGCGTTAGAAGGAATGGATGTTTTGGAAAATCCAGGTTTATTTGGAGCTGTCGTGAAACAGAAAACGGAACTTATCGTCCCTTGTATTGCCGATGACCCCAATTGGGGGGACTTAAGCGAAACAGCACTAGCCAATGAACTTCATGCATGTTGGGCAATCCCTATTTTAGATAAACAAAAGAAAGTTTTAGTCATTTTAACGGTGTTTTTCCACAGGGCCAAAAACCCCAACATGAAGGAGAAAAAAACATTGGCTAGAGCTTGCCACCTATTGAGCGTGATACTTGAAAACAGAAAGTATGTAGAACAACTTGCGGAAAGTAATCTCCGATTCGAATTCGTAAACAAAGCTTCACTAAATGTAATTTGGGATGCTGATTTAAGGGCAGAAACTGTCAGTTGGGGAGAAGGATACCACACGGTTTTTGGTTTCCCCATGCCCGAGAAACCGCTTGAAGGTAGCTCTTGGTCCAACCGAATACATCCTGAGGACTTCGAAAAGGTAACCAAAAAAATAAATGATGTAATCCAATCCGAAAAAGAAATCTGGACACAAGAATACCGCTTCAAAATCGCATCTGGAAAATACATTCCTGTATTAGACAGGGGAGCCATAATCAGAAATGAAAAGGGAGAGGCTGTACGAATGATCGGTGCCATGCAGGATATCTCCGAAAATAAGAGAGCAGAAGAAAGGTTGATCGCAGAAAAACAGTTGCTACGCACTATAATCGATAATATTCCGGATCTAATCTATGTCAAAGACACTAAATCCAATCACTTTATCAACAACAAGGCAAACCTGAATTTTTTGGACATTAAAGAGGAGACTCCCCAGACAAGTAGAGGCCTATTGGATTTCCTCGACAAAAAGAAAGCTCAGGAAATACAAAAAGACGATCATGATGTCATTATAAACGGAAAAGGCATTTTTAACAAGGAAGAGAAGATATTTGACAGGAAAGGCAATGAAAAGTGGTTGTTGACGACCAAGGTGCCCCTAATTGGCAAGAATAATGAAGTTTTTGGTTTGGTGGGGGTGAGCAGGGACATCACAGATAAGAAAAATGCAGAAATCATTAATGAATTCATAATCGAAATCACCCAATATTTGAACAGTGGCAATGGATTTAAAGATTCACTGCCTAAAATAAACAAAAAACTACTGGCCTTACTTGGCGCTAAACTAATTGAAATCTGGCTGGTTTCCCCTGACAAAAACAGCCTAGCATTAAGGTCATGTGCTTGCTCCAACAAAAAAACGGAGGAGTTTTACAAGGGTTTGCCAAAGTTGGAAAATCATGTACTGGGCCAGGGAATTCCAGGGACAGTTTGGAAAAAGAAATCCATCACACAATGGGAGGAAGTTAATGGGGACGTTTCATTGCTTAAAAGCCAAGCCCAAAAGGCCGGCATCGAATCCATGGAAGGGGTACCACTGCAATTTCAGCAAGAGTTTGTCGGGGTCCTTGTATTGGGCTGGGGACAAGATCAGCCAGATATTTCTCGGCAAAAATTCTTGTATCATGAATTGGGAAACAAGTTGGGTTCCCTTATTCAGAGAAAATTAATTGAAGAGGAACTGGAGGAAATCTTCAATACCGTGCCGGATATCATTTGTATGGTGGGTTTGGATGGATATTTCAAAAAGGTGAATCAAGCAGCCACTCAAGTGCTGGGATACCAAGAAGAGGAACTTTTGGCTAAACCCTATACGCATTTTATCCATCCTTCAGATATACTACACTCCAAAAAGCAGTTGGTAAAAAACTTGAATAGTGGGGACAGGCATTATTTAGAAAATCGGTTTATTACTAAAAACGGGAAAACCGTTTGGTTGGGATGGACGATTAAAATAGACCTCCGACAAAACCTGGTCTTTTCGGTAGGTAAGGATATCACCGACAAAAAAGAACTTGAACAATTACTGGAAAACACATCCAAACTTGCCTTAATTGGCAGCTGGGAGTTGGACTTTGCTACTGAGACGATTTATTGGTCCCAGACAACCAGGAAAATACACGAGTCTCCCCCCAACTTTCAGCCTACACTCGAAAACTCCCTTAAATTTTATAAGCCAGAAGACAGGGCCTTTGTAGCGGAGGCGGTAGAAAAGACAAAAAATCAAGGAATTTCCTTTGATTTTGAGTTGCCCATTATCACCGGAAAAGGAAAAGAAAAATGGGTGAGAGCTATTGGAGAAAGTGATTTCAACGATGGTAAATGCACCAGGTTATATGGGAGTTTCCAAGACATTGACGAAAAGAAGAGGGCGGAATTGGATTTGGTAGAAGCCTTACAGGAAAAAGTAAACATTTTAGAAAGTATAAGTGATGGATTTTTCGCATTGGACAGGGACTGTAAAGTGACCTATTGGAACAGTGCAGCTGAAAAAATTTTACAGAAATCAAGGGAAGAAATGCTTGGCAAAAGCCTCTGGGATCCCTATAGGGATGCAGTGGACACGGACTTCTTCAAGTTTTACCAAAAGGCATTGGACTCTAATGAGGCGCAACATTTTGAGGGCTATTATCCTACTCTCAACCAGTGGTTTGAAGTAAGTGCCTACCCCTCAGAAGGGGGGTTGTCCGTTTTCTTCAAAAATGTTAGCCAAAGAAAGGAGGCTGAGGAAAAATTAAGGCTTTCTAATGAAAGGTTCACCAAAGTTGCAGAGGCCACCAATGATGCCATATACGATTGGGACATTAAAAAAAACAAGCTTTTCTGGGGGGAAGGGTTCAAGAAGATGTTTGGGCTACCATCCGGAAATATCCCTTTTGAAAAAAACATATGGAAGCGTCACATCCATCCAGATGACCATAATGGCACCGTAGATGTCCTAGACCTCGCTCTTGGAAATCCCAACTGCCATAAACTCGAAAAAGAATACCGCTTCCAAAGAAAGGACGGGAGCTATACACATATCGTGGACAGGGGAATTATACTCAGGGACGAAAATGGAAAACCCTACAGAATGCTGGGTGCCATGCAGGATATTACTGAAAGGAAGGAATATGCCTATTCCTTAGAAAAGTTAAATAAGGAACTTGAAGAGAAGGCAAAAGCCTTGGCCCATTCCAACGCGGAGCTGGAACAATACGCCTTTGTTGCCTCCCATGACTTGCAAGAACCTCTTAGGATGGTCAATGGTTTTTTGGGACAGTTAGAAAAAAAATACGACCACCTTCTGGACGAAACGGGCAAAAAATACATAAAGTTTGCCATTGACGGGGGTAACAGGATGCGTAAAATTATTTTGGACCTTTTGGAGTTTTCAAGGGTGGGAAGGAATTTAGGGAAAATAGAAACGGTGGAAGTGGAGTCATTAATAAAGGACATCCTCCATCTTAACCAACATATTATAAGGGAAAGTGGGGCATCAGTGAGTATCGAAGAAATGCCTACCATTAAGGTGGAAAAGATTATTCTTCAGCAGGTATTCCAAAATCTTATCATCAATGCAATAAAGTACCAGTCACCAGGTAACCCTCCTAAAATTAGGATCAGTGCCAAAGAAAACCTAGATAGCTGGCATTTTTTGGTGAAGGACAACGGTATAGGAATTGACCCAAGCTTCCACGATAGAATATTCCAAATTTTCCAACGTCTTCATGCCAGAAACGAATATTCCGGCACTGGAATAGGCCTTGCCATTTGTAAGAAAATCATAGAGAAAAAAGGCGGGGAAATATGGGTGGATTCGGGACAAGGCCAAGGGAGTGTCTTCCATTTCACCATACCAAAGTATTCGTGAGCACCCTCTTGCTTAATTTAAGTAGTTTTGGTTTATTGCCAATTATAATTTATCCCACATGTCAGCAATCCAAATATTATTAGTAGAAGACAACGAAGGTGATGTGTTTATGATAAGGGAGGCCCTAGAAAACACCAGCGCCCGCCATCAATTGAGCGTGGCCAAAGACGGCTTGGAGGCTATTGAGACGTTAATGCATAGGTTGAAAACAGAAAGCTCGAATTTGCCAGACCTTATCCTATTGGACATCAATTTACCCAAGAGAAATGGACATGAAGTGCTGCAATTCATAAAACATTCAGAAGACTTAAGGCATCTTCCGGTAGTGATTCTTACCACTTCTAGTTCTCCGGAGGATATTTTCGCAGCCTATCATCATTATGCCAACGGCTACATTACCAAACCCTCAGGTGGAAAAGATCTAAGTGATGTTGCCGATCAGATCGAGGAATATTGGGTAGGTCTTTCTCAGTTTCCGCCAAAAATACAATCATAAATTTTATATGGCCTTTTCCATAATAATATCTTCCATCCAATACCCGCTGCCTATAGGCAAATCTTCCCTTCCTACCTCCATAAAACCTTGCTTTTCGTAAAACGAAATAGCGGATAAATTAAATTTATTGACATTTAAAGTCAGCTTGTCATTACTGCACTCCTTGGCCATTGCTGCAATATGACCAAACAGGGCCTTTCCTACTCCCCTACCCTGGGCCGTGGGCAAAATATAGATTTTATGGATTTTTGTAGAAGAACTGTCCTTGTAATTCATTTCAAAGGATGCAAATCCCTCAGAACCAGAAATGACAAATTCATGCCCTTTTTCTCTAATTTGCTGGCACAAAGAATTCTCGCTATACATTAAGTCTAGCATATAAGACAACTGTGGCCTTGAAAGTATGTCTCCAAAAGTCTCCGGCCATGTCTTGAAGGCTATCCTTTGAATGACTGGAATATCCGCAAATTCTGCTTTCCTTATCACTACCATTTTTCGCTGCTACGGATTAAAAAGCCGGAATTTAAAAATAAATCCTTTAAAAATAAAGTCCCCCCTCCAACTTCCTGAAAAAAGGGAGGGGGGATAGCTTTGATTTCTTTGGATTACCGGGCTGGAATAATGGTGATTTTCCTGAATTCCACTTCCCCATGATCACCTTGAAGCATGATGGGGCCGGGCTCTCCCTCATTGCTATCCAAAGCACCTCCGGTAATTCCGGGAATGATCTGATCACAAATAATGGACTTACCATTTGCTACGATGGTAACACGCCTGCCCACAAGAGTAATTTCAAAATTTTGCCATTCTCCTGCTGACTTTACCACCATTTCGTTGGGGGTCAAAAAACCATAAACACCCCCAAAATATACAGAAGAGGGAGGGGTACCGGGGTTATCTTCTATTTGAACTTCGTACCTACCTCTCAAATAAATGCCGCTATTACTTCCCTCAGGGTACCTGAACTCTGCCAACAATTTAAAGTCGGTATATTTTTCATCTGTGATAAGATTTGCCCCAGCCTTGGGGTTTATTAAAACCCCTTCCTTAACTATCCACTGGTTTTCGTCAGCATCGGGGTACCAACCCGTAAGGTCCTTGCCGTTAAAAATCTCCACTGCTTCGCCCCAGCTGGGTTCTTGGTCTCGTTCCAATAAGGGTGCTTCCACTCCTTCAAAGGAATAAACATTCCCCAAAGGATGATGAATTTTACCATTTATTTTCCGTCCCGAAAGCTGACCTTCAAGCTTTAAGTTTTTGTCCGTGTCTTCCCACTGAGCGGGAATCTCGAAGGAAAAGTTTCCCTTGTCAAACTGAATTTCGGAAATTGGTCTTGCACTTCCATTGTCCCCCACGAAATACCCCACCAAAGTACTGTAACCGGAGAGTTTCACCTCCAGCCAGGAAGGTGCGTTCTTTCCATCCATGTCTACATGGAGGTTCCATCTTCCAATTAGCTCTTCCTTGTCGGTTTGTCCATACAAAGAAGTGGTTGCAAAAATAAAGGAGGAAAAAACAAGCAATAATACAGGGACTCGTTTTTCGATATTTTCCATAATGTCGGCTTTGTTGTTGAATTATTTTTAAAAATAGCCTAATTTCCCTTAGGAGTAAAGAATAGTTCAAAGAAATTACAAGTGGCCTTTTCCATCTTCAATTTTATCCCAGTCTTCCGTGTGGGAAACATCCAATGTATCGCTATTAAAAGAGGGATCTATTCCTCTGGATTTCTGTTCTTTGTAATCTTTCAAGGCATCGAGGGCGGGTTTTCGAAGGAGTAAAATGGCGATTACATTCAGCCATGCCATGACCCCTACACCGATGTCCCCAAGCGTCCAGGCCAATTCGGCCGTGCGAATCGTACCATAGAAAGTCGCAATTATTATCAATATCCTCAATAATAAGATCGGCCAGCGTCTTTTTACGTCTTTTTGCAAGTAACTTAGGTTTGTTTCCGCAATATAGTAGTAGGCCATTATGGTGGTAAAAGCAAAGAAAACCAGGGAAATAGCCACAAATCCTGCACCCAACCTCGGAAAGTGAACCCCAATTGCATTTTGGGTAAACTCTGGTCCGTAAGAAATGCCGGGTAGGTTTTCTACCAGATATCCTCCTTCCGGGTTGACCACATTATACTGCTGAGTAAACAAGATCATAAAAGCCGTAGCCGTACAGATAAACAAGGTATCAACATACACAGAAAAGGCCTGAACCAGCCCTTGCTTTGCAGGGTGGCTAACCTCTGCGGCAGCTGCTGCATGTGGTGCCGTACCCTGGCCGGCTTCATTACTGTATATCCCCCTTTTAATTCCCCAAGACAAAGCCATTCCGAAAACACCGGCAAAGGTGGATTCTAAATTAAAAGCAGAGGCGAAGATTAGCCGGACCACCCCGGGTATTTCTGTAATATTGAGTGTGATGATTATGATGGCCATTAAAATGTAAGCCGCAGCCATAAAAGGCACTACAATCTCGGCCACTTTTCCAATCCGCTTTACGCCTCCAAAAATGACTAATGCCAGGAAGGAACATATCACCACCCCTGTAAGCCAAGTGGGTACCTCAAAGGCATTTTCCACACTCAGAGCAATGCTGTTACTCTGTACGCCTGGGAGGAAAAAAGCTGTACTCAAAATCGTGGCAAAAGCAAACAGCATGGCATACCACTTAATACCCAAACCCTTTTCTATATAAAATGCAGGCCCTCCACGGTATTGACCATCCTTAATTTCCTTAAAAATCTGACCCAAGGTAGCCTCCACAAAAGCAGATGCCGCTCCCAGGATGGCAATCACCCACATCCAAAATATCGCTCCCGGACCTCCCATGGCAATGGCAGTGGCAACACCTGCTATATTGCCGGTACCCACTCGTCCTGATATGGCTATGGCAAAAGCCTGAAAGGAGGTAACACCCTTATCGGAAGACTTCCCTCCAAAAAGGAGCCTAACCATTTCCCGAAAATAAGTGACCTGTAAAAATCCGGTTTTGACTGAAAAGAAAAGGCCTGCCCCTAAACACAACACAATCAAAGCATTACTCCATACCACCTCATTGATGGCAAAAATGATATCTTCCATTTCTTTCCCGTGCAATAAATTTATTTAATAAAGTTGCCGCAAGTAAGGATAAAATCTTTAAAACTCCTGAACCAACCCCCATTATTCACCATAATTGCAAAATTTTACTCGCTAAAGAAATTTTTTGGTTAAAATTTGGGGCAGACGTAACTTTGAAAATATAGGTATAAGTTCCCAAATCCGATTTTTTTGGTACATTTGGGGCTTTTAGGATCAAGCATTATGGAAGAAATAGGCAAAATTTCGTCATTACCAATTAATAGGTTTACTGTTCATGGTGCCTATCTGGCACTTTCGAATGGGGATGAAATCCTATTACCTAAAAGGTACCTGGCAGGTGAAGAAAAAGAGGGCCAGGAAATAGAGGTTTTCATCTATACTGATAGCGAGGACAGGCCAGTAGCAGTCACAGAAAAACCCCTGGCCTTATTGGATGAGTTTGGGGTAATGGAAGTAAAAGAGATAACTCCAATTGGTGCTTTTGTGGATTGGGGGCTGGGAAAGGATTTATTTGTGCCAAAATCCGAAATGACACCCGGTATGACCGTGGGCGATAAGTATTTGATAAAAGTTTGCCTGGACCACAAAACCGACCGGTTGATTGGAGTCGCCAAATATGCCGACTTTATCTATACCGATACTAGGGGGTACCAAGAAGGGCAAGAGGTTGAGGCGTTGGTTTTTGATGCAACTGACTTGGGCTACAAGGTATTATTGGAACAGCGTTTTGAAGGACTCCTTTATAAAAATGAGGTTTTTCGCCCCATAAGCATAGGGGATACTGTTCGGGTTTTTGTCAAGAAAGTAAGAGAGGATGGCAAATTAGATTTGCAGCTGAACCCCTTGGGTAAGCAGAAATACGACGAAGGTGCAGAGATAATCACGGCTAAACTTAAAGCCAAGGGATTCATCCCGCTTCATGACAAATCAGAGCCCGAGGAAATAAAAAAGGAATTTGGGATGAGTAAAAAGCATTTCAAAAAATCCATAGGGCAACTCTACAAAAAAAACCTGATAATCATTAGTGAAAAAGGAATTACTTGGCTGGGTTCAGATTAAAGTCAATGTATTTCTATTAAGAATTTAAAGTCTTTGCTATTTTAGCACATTCAAATTAAGCAAGTTTACCGGATATGGATACACATTCAAAATATTTTTTGGGGATAGATGTAGGGGGAACCCATGTAAAGATCGGTAGGGTAAAAACCGATGGGGAAATCGTGGATTTCCATAAGGAAATCACTGCGAACCTTCGATCTAGCGATGTGGGCTTCAATCTTTCTTTCCTTGATATTGTGGGTAAATACTTGAAAATGTATGGGGATATTGACCACGTAGGTATAGGCCTACCCGGACTTACCAGCAAAGACAGAAACACCACCTTGGAAATTCCGGCGATCAAAGAACTGAATGGTTTTGATTTAAGGACCCAGCTTGAGAAAAGATACGCTGGTATTACATTTCACCTGGAAAATGATGCCAATGCTGCAGCGGCTGGGGAATACTATTTCGGTAAAGAGAAAACCCCGGAAAGCTTTCTCTTCATCACCTTGGGCACGGGTATTGGAAGTGCTTTGATTTTAGAAGGAAAGGTATTCAAGGGTGCTAGAGGAAATGCGATGGAAATGGGGCATATGTTGTCCAGAAATAATATCAGGTTAGAGGTCCTTATTGGAAGAAATGGGATTCTTAAAATCCTGGCAAACAACATGGAAAAATACCCCGACCAAAAAGGCAGATTTGCCGAAGAGGAACTGGGCATGCATCTCCTTGTGGCTTGTGCCGGAGAAGGGAACAAGGTTGCAATGGAAACATTCAAAGAAGTGGGTGAGATCTTGGGAGAGGCACTCGTGTCCACCATCCGTGTACTAGATGTAACTCAAGTTTATTTTGGGGGAGGCATCTCAGCCGGACTGCCCTTTATTCAACCCAGTATGGAAAAGGTTATCCATAAGCACCTATCCTCTTACTATGTACAAGCACTCCACATACAAAGGGCAAGTTTAGAAAATAATGCTGGCTTACTTGGTGCCGCTGCACTCTGCTTTATGGATTAAGATAGGTGACCGTTACTTCACTTACCCTATTGATAGCATTCAATCGAAAAAGAACCTTAAGGGGTTCTTTTTCCGTTTTTCCCTCACAGTTGTCAGAAGGCTCCAAAAAATAAATGAAAAAGGTTTGACTTTGCCCCGCTAATTCCACCCTGTCTGGTCGGCCAAATGTCCTTATAAGTTGCTGGTTGTTTTTTTCTAGGAAGGTGTTTTTAATTTTCCTGATCTCCTGTTCATCCTCTAATCTCAACCCCTTACACCCATACCTGTCCTTCTTCCAATTTTCTAAATTGATCTCCCCAGCATCTAATTTGCCGGAGCATCCCAAAAGGGTAAAAACCGAAAGCGAAAAAAGAAAATTAATAAGGTGCGTATGGTTCATTCGTTTTTAGTTTATTTTTTTGCGATCAAAGCTTGTCACGTCCCGATAATTTTCGAGATTCTGGGAACTCGATTTGGAAGAATCTCGATTGGCACAAAATTATTTCACCATCTGAAGCTTGTGCCATGCTTGATTTCCTAATCCGAGTTTGAATAAAACCCTAAATTAGATGGTAAATACCCTCTCACCAAATGCATAAACATAAAGGGGATCGTTTTGTTAGGGAAAAGTATAAGGTTCGTAAGCTTTGATTGGTAAGCTCTCCTCACCGAATTCTACTACCACCTCCCTGTCAGTCTCAATAGCCTTAATTTTTCCATTCCCCATTTGAATAACAAACATGCACTCTTTGTCAAATCGCAAATCTATGATCCCATCTTGGTTGGTATCAAACCTATCTCCAAATCCTCCCGCCGCATTATTTCCTCTATAGATATCCCCTTCCATCGTTCCCAATATCGAGGTAAATCCATTTTGGGTCCATGAAAAAGAAGCCTTAACCTGACTTGCGGATGGGTCATTTGCATTTCGAGGGTACACCAACATGTCCAGCGTTTTTTCAGGTGAGGTCACTCTAACTGGTTTTAACCAGCCGTAAGTACTCTTTATCGACTTTGCGGAAGAATCTATATCCACCTCCCTATTAATGGGTATATAGCACTGCTGATCTTGTCCATCTCCGTAAGAGGTAGTCATTTGATCCTTGTCAATGTTAAGCTCCAGTGCCGTGCCATCATTTTCCAATAAGGGAACCGTTAGTCCAAATGAAAGGGACTGAGGGGATTTAAGTCTGGTAACTACCAAATCGGGGGTAATGATGAATTCCTGGGTGAAATATGGGCCACCCCTACCCGTGACATAGGAATAATGTAAACTAAATTTAACCAGGAAAGGGTGTACAAAATGAATTTCTGGGGTGGCTTCGTAGGTCTTCGGGACGTCTGCAATTCTTATCCATCGACCCCTTTCTTGCCATTCGGGGCCAAAGGTTATCCCACTTTGTGGAGTATAAGAGTCCAGAAGATCCCCATCCGCAGTGGAAACGGAAGTGGGCTCCCCAAATTTAAGGTCATGCTCCCCATCTGAAGGCCCCAATCTGGCATCCCAGTTCTGTTTACTAAACCTAATAACCCCAAGAGGAGTCCAACTCCTTCCATATTTGGGCATAGAAGCCCCTCTGAGGTTCGAAACCACCTGCATGCCACCCGCATTGGCAAAAAAGGAACCAAACCTTGAATCGGTACTAAATGCATACCCGCCAATTTCGGCAGGGGCAGGTGCCTGTTGAATTTTGGAATCTCCGATGTGCACAGCTTCGGATAAGTGCTGAATAATGGCCCCTGTGTAATTACCCCATTGACTGGCTGGCTGATAACCTGTACGCTCACTCGGGTCAAAATGGTTCTTGGTGATAAAAAATGAACCTTCCCACCCCTCGTCTTTTCTTTGCCATCTCAATATACTTTCAAATGCTAAATTTGCAGCCCTTTTATATTGTCCTGCAAGTTGACTATCAGCCTCCCTGTTGGTGATTTCGGCTAGTGCCTCAAAAGCAAGAAAATATAACACATCATTAAAGACATGGTTATCCGTTCTTCCATTTGCGGGAGCCTGACCGTCTGGCGCCTGGAGCAAAAGGCTGGTATAGGTGCCCTTTTTGATGGCTCTCTGCAACTCTTCTCTGGCTTCTCCGTCGTACCCTTCTAAAAACAAACCAATTAGGTTACCTCTACCAACAGCTTCCACAGCTAGGGATTGGGGATCACTGCTCCAATCTTGATAGAGGTGGTGCTTGTCGTTCATTATCCTAATCCTTTGGGTATGACTTCTCCATGCCCACTCAACAAACTCCTTGGCTTGGGACTTATCCACCAAGCCCAACTGTGCCCTAGTCCATTCCCCCTTCATTGCATAGGTACGCCAATTGTTGATTCTGCCATCAAAATTTTGCATCACTTCTGCTAAGGGAGTGCTCAACCGCTGCTCCCATTCCTCCAATATTTCCCTTTTCACAAAGGGCTCAAATAGGGCTAGGCTTTGCGCTAGTGGGCTGATGAAAAACTCCCCATGTTCATCAGGGATAGCAGCTGACCCAGCGGCGAAATTAGCAGTACAGTGCTCCATTGCCCGAATACCTGCCTCTTTAAGATGATTTCCTTTTCCCTCATTTAATAAAGTCCCCACGGCAAAGGCGAAGTAAGGTGTGGAATATTGATGCTCACGGTTGAGGTAGGGGTCGATTATGGCTCCCTCCTCATTTTGATGCTTAGCTACGATAGTACAGGTTTCTTCGATCACCTGTAGCAATCTTTCTTTGGTCAGCTCAGAAGGCTCCCAAGGATTTGGAGTCAAGTGAAAGCGGACAGTATCCACTTCACCTAAAGACGTTTGTGCGTACACCCTGTTACTAAGAAAAAGGGTGACAACCATAGGGACAAGCAGGAGAATAAAATCCCCTATTAGCGTAGACTTGAAGTGCCTTCCATTCATTCCATAAATCTAACGAAAACAATTTTACACATCCTCCTTAAACCTATTCTTTCAGCAGTTTCAATCCGACAGAGGTCACCCCATCCAAGGATTCCTCTCTCATATAATGAATCAATGATGCTTTTGAGGGAACCGTTAGGGTATCAAAAACCACTTGCAATGTGTCAAATTTGGTATAGCTTTTCCCAAATCCCCCTCCGAGGGGCTTTCCTGTTTTGGGGTCAAAAAGGGACAGGTTTATCAAAGAATCGAATTGAACTTGCCCCAGGCTATCGGAAAAAATATACCGCAGATACAGATTGTGATAATCGTATTCATCTGAATACTTAAGACCAACCAGGGCCATACTGGGAAATCCTCTCCTATCGTCAAAAGCAAACTCTAAAGTATCTGAAACATGCCAGGTTCCTCCTTGCAGTTCATGGTGAAACTCATAAACCCTTTGGGGCTCACATGCCATCGTCACACTCATTAATACAATAAGGAGGATTGACCATAGATTCCGTATTGCCTCAATTTGCATTGGAAGAACCACCTTGGTTTTGTGAGCCATTATTTTTGTTTCGCCTTTTCTTGTTGTTTCTCCTCTTTTTAGGGGTGTTCCCTTGGTTATTTCCTGGGTTTGTTCCTTGGTTTACTTGTCCCGAAGGCGGTTTTTGGGAAGAGGTGTGTTTTCTTCTTTGAGAGTTAGGCCTCCTACCCTTAGTGCCTTTATCTCCTTCCTTTGACTGTTGCTCCGGCTGATTTTTGCCAGGATTGGGATTAGTTTGTTGGGAAGGGTCAGTTCGCTTGTTTCTGGGCTTTCGCTTCTTTTTCCGTTTTGTCTGGCTAAACTTTTTATCCAAGATCTCCAGGTCTGCATTAGAATGACTTGAAGAGGATTCGTCGTCAAAGGCATTATCCTGCTTTAAGCTATGGGGCACCTCCCCAGCTTCATTCATTGCGATTATTTTCGCAACCCTTTCACAGTCAATACTATGCCAATTGTTATCCTCATTATAGCTAAACCACATAAGCTTTCGGAAAATATCCGTTTTCTGGAGTTTAGCCGATCCAGCATCTGTCAATAGTGGTTTGGATACTGTAGGTATGTCCTTCAAAGCAGCCATGTAACTGTCCAACTCATAATTTAAACAGCATTTTAGCCTTCCACACTGTCCGCTCAGCTTACTGGGGTTAAGGGATAGGTTTTGGTACCTTGCCGCCGAGGTAGTTACACTTTTGAAATCGTGGATCCATGTAGAACAGCAAAGCTCCCTTCCACAGACCCCTATTCCACCTAATCTGCCAGCCTCTTGTCTAAGGCTGATTTGTCTCATTTCTACCCTTATCTTGAATTCCGCTGCCAGTACCTTGATCAACTCCCTGAAATCAACCCTGTCATCGGCAGAGTAATAGAAAGTAGCTTTGGAGTTGTCAGCTTGATATTCAATATCTGACAACTTCATCTTTAGCCCTAATTCTTCGATGATCTGCTTACTTCGGTATAATGTAGGCAATTCCCTATTTTTGGCCTGTTCCCATTTTTCGATGTCCTTCTGAGTGGCCACCCGATAAATCTTCAGGATATTGTCGTCGTTTTTGATTTTGCGTTTTTGCATCTGCAATCTCACAAGTTCTCCCTGAAGGGACACATAGCCGATGTGATGTCCATTCGGAACATCCACCACTACAGGATCCCCTGTGGTGAGGGAAAGATAATCCACATTTCTAAAGTAGTCCTTTCTTCCTCCCTTGAACTTTATCTCTACGATATCGAATTTATCAACTTCCGGCAAGCCCATATGGGAAAGCCAGTCAAAAGCGTTCATTTTATTACAATCTGCTGTACCACAGGTGCCATTGTTTTGGCACCCACCAGAAGAATCGGTGGCGCAACTATTACATTCTGCCATAGTGTATATATATTTATGGGGGTTTCCCCCTCCTTATTGGTGAGAAGCATCGATTGTCAATTTAAGGATATCTTGCCCGATATCCCTTCTGAAATTCACAGCTTCCCAATGAATTTTGTCCACCCTATCGTATGCATTAGACAGTGCGGATTGAATGGTTTCTCCCTGGCCTGTAATACCCAATACCCTTCCTCCGTTAGTTAGAATCTCACCATTCTCCCCTTCCTTGGTTCCGGCATGGAAGACAACGGATAAACCAGTTTCTTGATTAGATGATGACAGCCCAATGATGGTTTTTCCTTTCTCATAGGAACCTGGGTAGCCTCCAGCTACCATCACCACGGTAGTTGAAACGAAATTATTGACCAAAAGCTTATATTCGTTAAGTGTTTTATTGCCCATATGACTAAGCAGCTCCACAAAGTCACTCTTGATCCTGGGCAGGACTGCTTGGGTTTCTGGGTCTCCCATCCGAACATTATATTCTATCACATAGGGGTCCCCTTCCCTATTCATCAAGCCTATAAACAGAAAGCCTCTATAATCTATACCCTCTTTCTTCAGACCACTCATCGTAGGCTTGACGATCCGGTTTTCCACCTTGCTCATAAAAGACTCATCGGCAAAAGGAACGGGCGAAACTGCACCCATACCCCCTGTATTTGGGCCAGTGTCGTTTTCACCTATGCGTTTGTAGTCCTTTGCCTCAGGAAGTATTACGTAATCATCCCCGTCTGTGGCCACAAAAACAGAAAGCTCTATGCCGACCAAAAATTCCTCGATTACCACCCTTGAGGAGGCTTCGCCAAATTTTTTGCCCAACAACATTTCTCCCAACTGCATTTTGGCATCTGCATGATTTGCGCAGATCAATACTCCCTTCCCGGCTGCCAGGCCATCTGCCTTTAGTACAATGGGGGGACTCTGGCTTTCAATAAATTTCAAACCATCCTCCAAGTTGTCCTTCGTAAACGTTTGGTATGCTGCAGTAGGGATACCATATTTTATCATGAATCCCTTAGAAAAGTCTTTACTCCCCTCTAACAAGGCCCCGTCTTTACCCGGCCCCACTAAGGGTATGGCTTTGGTCTCTGGAAATCCTTTAAGGTAATCCCTCAATCCTTTCACCAAAGGCTCTTCAGGGCCCACCACAATCAAGTCTATGTTTTGTCCAATACAAGTCGCTTTGATTCCTTCAAAATCAGTTATCGAGATATTCAGGTTTTTACCCAAACCAGCCGTGCCGGGATTCCCGGGTGCCACAAATAGCTGGTTGCAAAGATTGCTTTGGGAAATTTTCCACGCGAAGGCATGTTCCCTTCCCCCGCTTCCTATCAATAATATATTCATTGGTTTTATCGGCTTAATTAGTTTGCGTGATCTGAAATAAACTTGATTCTATACACTCTTACTTCCTCCTCTGAAAAATCCTCATCCTCCAGTTCAGCCATAGCCTCCTTAATTTGGTCAGATTCCGCACTCATGAAATAATCATGGAGGATTTCTTCCCTTTCGTCATCCATGATATTGTGAATGTAATAATTGATGTTGAGTTTTGTACCGCTGTAGATGATCTGCTCAATTTCATGAAGCATCTCAGCCATGCTAATATTTAGGTTGTTTGCAATCTCGTCCAGGTCAATTTTTCTGTCCACTTGTTGAATGATTGAAATTTTCAACTTTGACCTTGTGCCAGAAGATTTCACCACTACATCTGAGGCGGTGATAATGTCATTTTCTTCTACATAATTTTCGATTAACTTCAGAAATGGGGTTCCGAATTTGGACACCTTGCCCATTCCCACTCCGTTGATCTGTGCCAACTCCTCTCTGGTGGTGGGATAAACCGTTGCCATTTCCTCCAAGGATGGATCCTGAAAAATCACATAGGGTGGAAGGTTTTTGGCTTTGGCTACTTTTTTTCTTTCCGCCTTTAGCAGATCGAACAAGCGCTCGTCATAGGCTTTGCCCACATTGCCCATTTCCTCCGCAGAAACGCTTTCGGCCATTTCTTCAAAATTGTGGTTCTTACTTATCATGACGGGATAAGGTTTTTTGAAAAACTTCTCGCTTTCCTCGGACAGCAACAAGACACCGTAGCTTTCAATATCTTTCTCCAGAAAGCCATATATCATAGCTTGACGGATTACTGTCTTCCAGTGGGTTTCGTCTTTTTCTTCCCCCTTCTTATACATGGATAACTTGTCGTGCCCGTAGCTTTTTATATATTCATTTTCCACTCCACGCAGCAAATCCACTATATGGTCTAACCTAAAGCGTTGCTTTGTTTCCCTGACTGCCTCGATGATAAGAAGGATATCATCTTGTCCGTCAAAGCTTTCTTTGGTCTTTTTGCAATTATCGCAATAACCGCAATCCTTATCGAGTTTTTCCCCAAAATAATGGAGAAGAAACCTCCTGCGGCACACTGAACTTTCTGCATATGCTGCCATTTCTTGCAGCAGTACCTTGGCATTTTCCCTTTCGTTTACTGGCTTGTCCTTGTTGAACTTTTCAAGTTTGACAATATCCTCATACCTGTAAAACATCAGGCAATGTCCCTCAAGACCATCCCTGCCAGCTCTTCCGGTTTCCTGATAATAGCCTTCCAAGGATTTGGGCACATCGTAATGAATCACATACCTGACATCTGGCTTATCTATGCCCATTCCAAAAGCAATGGTGGCCACAATCACATCCACCTCCTCATTCAGGAAATCGTCCTGGTTTTTCACCCTCACATGCCCGTCTAGCCCAGCATGATACGGTGCTGCCTTGATCCCGTTAACCTGGAGAAGCCCAGCAATCTCCTCTACCTTCTTTCTGCTCAGGCAATAAATAATCCCGGATTTACCCTTATGGCCTTTAATATACTTAATGATTTCCTTTTTGGTATCATTTTTAATTTTTGGCCTTACCTCATAATATAGGTTAGAACGGTTAAATGAGGATTTAAACAGGTCCGCTTCCTCCATTTGGAGGTTCCGCTGAATGTCCTGTTGTACTTTTGGCGTGGCAGTAGCCGTAAGGGCGATCACGGGCAAACTGCCCCCCAACTGAGCGATGATGCTCTTTATCTTTCGATATTCAGGTCTGAAGTCGTGCCCCCACTCAGAGATGCAATGGGCTTCGTCAATGGCTACAAAACTTAGGTTGGCTTCCTTTAGGAATTGAACGTTTTCCTCTTTAGTGAGGGATTCGGGAGCCACGTAAAGCAACTTGGTCCTTGAGGAAAGCACCTCCGCCTTTACCTTATTGGTTTCTGATTTGCTCAAGGTAGAGTTCAAAAAGTGGGCATTTATCCCGTAGGAATTAAGTTGGTCCACCTGGTTCTTCATCAATGCAATAAGTGGTGAAATCACTATTGCTGTACCTTCCTTGGTAATGGCAGGCAGTTGGTAGCAGAGTGATTTCCCCGCACCCGTTGGCATAATGACGAATGTATTGTTTCCTTTCAGGATATTATCCACGATAGCTTCTTGGTTTCCCCTGAAATGGCTAAAACCAAAAATCCTTTTCAAATTATCTTTAACAACTGTATCCACTCCAAGAATAATTTAAGAACATACGCCGTACCCCTTGATTTAATCATGTACAATTTCTTTTCTACCTTTGTACAAATTTAATAATTAGGATCGGCAAAGTTGAAATTACAAAAAAATATTAAATCCACGGCAATAAAAGTCCTGCAAAACGAATCAGATGCAATAAAGAACCTTATTGGTTTTATAGATCATGATTTTGTCTCCTGCGTGGAGAATATCTTATCCAGCAAGGGGCGTGTGGTGGTGACAGGGATTGGGAAAAGCGCCATTATTGCCAATAAAATTGTGGCTACTCTAAATTCCACAGGTACTCCTTCTCTATTTCTACATGCCGCTGATGCAATTCATGGGGACTTAGGTATGATAAGAGAAGAAGATTTTGTAATATGCGTTTCGAAAAGTGGCAACACCCCAGAAATCAAAGTTTTGGTACCTCTCTTAAAAAATTTGGGGTCAAAACTTGCAGCATTAGTATCACAGAGGGAAAGTTTCTTGGCGCAACAGGCCGATTTTATTTTGTATGCAGGAATAACAGCTGAGGCATGCCCTAATAATCTCGCACCTACCACCAGTACCACCGTTCATATGGCCTTGGGTGATGCCCTAGCCATTTGCCTCCTGGAATGCAGGGGTTTTTCAGCGGTGGATTTTGCCAAGTTCCATCCGGGAGGATCCTTGGGTAAGCAGTTATACCTTAGGGTAGGAGATTTGACCGAAAGGCATGCTGTACCCATCGTGAAGGAAGAAAGTTCCTTGACCGAGGTAATCATGGAAATCAGCAGCAAACGACTGGGAGCCACTGCTGTGGTGGATAATGGGGGAATACTTATTGGGATTATTACGGATGGAGACCTTAGAAGAATGCTTGAAAAAGGGAACCCTCTGTCGGGAATAAAAGCCAAAGACATTATGAGCAACAACCCAAAATCCATCCCAGTGGATGAATTTGCAATAAGGGCTTTTAACTTGATGAAAACCCATAATATTACTCAACTTGTAGCCACTAAAGGAAAGGATATTGTTGGGTTTGTACACATCCATGATTTGATGAAAGAAGGAATCGTTTGAAAAATGAAGCAGCAACCGTACATTGTGATTTTGGCCGGCGGTTTAGGGATTAAATTTTGGCCACAAAGTAGATACAGTAAACCCAAACAGTTTTTAGACTTACTAGGAATTGGAAGAACACTACTCCAACTTACCTATGAAAGGTTTTTGGCCATTTATCCCAAGGAAAGGTTTTTGGTCGTCACCAACAAAAAGTACGTAGGGCTAGTAAAAGAACAGCTTCCGGAACTTAACTCCAACCAAATTTTGGTGGAACCCTTACGGAGAAATACCGCAGCCTCAATCGCACTAGCCAGTTATAAAATAAAAAAATTGGAGCCCGATGCAAAGGTGATAGTGTCGCCCTCCGATCAGCTGATTTTTAACGAAGCTGCATTTAATCAATCTATTGATCAGGCTCTCTTGGCTGCTGAATTAGAAAGCAGGCTACTTACCGTCGGAATAAGGCCCAACAGGCCGGACACTAGTTACGGGTACATCCAGTATGTGGAAAACCCCCAAACTCCTGCGCAAAAAGTAAAGACCTTTACTGAAAAACCAGGCATTGAATTAGCCCAAACTTTTATGGACAGCGGAGACTTCGTATGGAACTCCGGAATGTTTGCCTGGAAAAACACCAGCATTATCTCGGCAATTGAAAAACACCTCCCTGAATTGGCAGAAGTCTTTGAGGAGGGATCTGCTTATTTTTGTACTCCAGAGGAGGAAGAGTTTTTGAGAAAAGCATACAGCCTTATCAAAAACATTTCTATTGATCACGGAGTATTGGAAAAGTCGGATAGTGTGTATGTGATTTTGGGGGACTTTGGCTGGTCGGACTTGGGGTCCTGGCAAAATCTATATGACCATAAAAACAAGGATAAAAGAAAAAACGTGTTGGAGGCCAATGCCTTGCTATATGACTCGGAAAACTGCTTTGTACAGGTAGCTGAGGGAAAGCTGGTTGTGGTTCAAGGATTGAAAAACTACCTTATCTCCGAAAACGGAAATGTGCTCCTTATTTGTAAATTGAATGAAGAAGACCGTTTCCGGGAATTCCTTACAGATGCGAAAAAAAGGGGGGGAGAATTTATCTGATGGCAATATGTTTATTCTCCCTCAGGGGTATTGGTAGATACGTCTGCGTTACGGATCAATTTTTCCGGGATCTTGCTTCTGGCATTCACACCCAACTCCCTCAGCTGTTCTGTTTGCCTGATTAGGTTTCCACTTCCTGAATGGAGCTGTTTATGTGCCTTTGAATAGCTCTCTTGGGTTTTTTCTAGGTGTTTGCCTATTTCCTCCAGGCTGGAAACAAATGCAACGAACTTGTCATAAAGCCTACCCCCTCGATTGGCGATGTCCAGCGCATTCCTGTTTTGGTCGTCCCGAACCCAAAGGTCACTTATCAGCTTCAAGGCAGCGATGAGATTGCTGCTGCTAATCAATAACACCCTTTTTTTGTAGGCATATTCCCATAACTGACCATCAGATTGCAACGCTACCATATAGGCCGCCTCGATGGGGACAAACATGATCACAAAATCCAACACCTTGTCGTAGGCTTCGTATTGTTTGGAGGATAACTGATCCACATGCAGGCGAATGGCCTTGGTATGTTCTTCCAAAAATCTGGATTTTTCCTTTTCCGGTTCCGCATGGAAATAGCGTTCGTAAGCCAATAGGGAGATTTTGGAGTCCACAATCACCTTTCTGTCATCCGGGAAGTTAATGGTGATGTCCGGCTGCAACTTGCGGCCCTCTGGACCCAAAAGGTGATTGCCGGAATCATCCTTAAGGAATTCCTGAACAACATAGTGCCTACCCTTTTCCAAACCAGATTGTTGGAGAATGGTCTCAAGGATCGCCTCACCCCAATTCCCCCTTACTTTGGAATTTCCCCTGAGTGCCTCTGTAAGGTTTTTTGCCTCATCGCTAATTTGCCGGTTCAAAAGGGCCAACTCCTTGACCCTAGCTTCCAGGGAAAACCTCTCTTTTGATTCCTTGTCGTAGGTTTCTTCCACCCTCTGCTTAAATGCCACGATTTCTTTGCCCAGTGGAGCCAGAAGTCGCTCTATGTTTTGCTGGTTTTGGAGAGAAAACTTCTGGGATTTGTCCTCCAATATTCGATTGGCAAGATTCTCAAATTCCTTGGCAAACCCTTTTTTAACCTCTTCCAGTTCCTGTTTCTGGTAGTTTAATTTTTCTTTGAGGAATTTTACTTCCTTTTCAAGGGAAGCATTTTCAACCGCCAATTCCTGTAGTTGCTCCTGTTTTTCCTGAAGGGAATGCCCACACTGTCTTTGGCTGTAGACGGTCCATACCACCGAAATCACCAAAACCACTATGGAGAAGCCTAACAGGATCTCCATCACCTATTGGGTACTTATTCGTTGCCTTACCGCCTCGTATATGGAAACGGCAGCCGCTACGGACACATTCAGGCTTTCGATCTGACCATGAACGGGAATCTTCACAAATTCATCACTAACCCCAAGCAGCTCATTGGATATACCGTCTTCTTCTGATCCAAGAACAAGGACAGTGGGTACTGAAAAATCGGCGTGGAACAACTGCCGATCTGTTTTTTCGGTCACGCTCACCACATTTAATCCCATTTTCTTTAGGTCCAGAATGGTGTAATAAAGGTTTCTTACCCGGCAGATGGGCAGAAAGTTAAGGGCCCCAGCTGAGGTCTTTACTGCATCGGAATTGATTTGGGCACTACCTTTTTCTGGGATCACCAAGGCATGTACACCCGCCACCTCCGCAGTCCTAGCGATAGCACCAAAGTTCCTCACATCTGTGATCCTGTCCAGCATTAAGATCAATGGTGCAACTCCTTTAGAGAAGCACGCATCTATTACATTGTCCAATGAGGCATAACTGATGGCCGAGACATAGGCGATTACCCCCTGGTGATTTTTTCTTGTAATCCTGTTGAACTTTCCATCAGGCACTTTGCTGATGGGAACTCCCTTAGTCTTGGCAAGCTGTATGACCTCTTTGATCATCTCGTTATTTTGCTCCTTGTTCAGGAGTATCTTGTCAATTTCTTGATCTGCATTAAGCGCCTCAAGGACCGCCCTTATGCCAAATATAAAATCCTTTTGATGCTCCTTCTTGGAAATCAAAAAGCCATCTGTCCGTTTCTCCATGCCGTAATAGTTCTGAACCACTCCGGTTGATAGGACCTGGAGCGGTTTAAGGTGTAATAATTGGGGGTCAAAATGTTCTTAACCCTGGCAAAGGTAAAGGTAATTTTTGAATTCGGATCATTGCCCAAATAATTCCAGGTTTCCCTGTTCAAGTTAAAATAGACCTCCTGAGGGGGACCCATGATGATATATACCATGCCCCTGTCTGTGGCCCAACCGTCCTTAAAGTCAGTAAAAAGGATATTGGCAAATTCCACCTGCCTGAAGTACTCCTTGATAAGCTCCTTGGCCTTGTCCTCGTCCTTTGTCATCCTGATCCAATATTCATCCAAGGCGAGTTTTTTATTTTCTGCTTCCTGGAGCTTTTCGTGTTCCTGCCTGGTACTGATGTAGGTAACCATTTGCACCATTTCTTCCCAAGAGGAAACCCTTGGAAAGCTTTTCCCTGTAGTTTTCACCAGCAAGCCGCTATTCGAAGTAGTGTCGGCCTGTATAAAATAATAACCCCTTCTATCAAAAGCCTGGGGCACATTAATCAGAAAATCCCCCTCATATTCTACAGGAATCTCCCTGGCAACAGGGCCGGGCTTGGTCTCCATGGGTGGCAATGGCAATGGGAATTCCTGCGGATAAAAGAAATGGTGGAGATTTGTGACCGAATACCCCTTGAATAATAGCGATTCCTCCACATTTAGATAGGTTTGGTCGAAGGGGATTTCGTTACCATAATATGCCCCAAAACTCGGGATGTTCTCCACAAATGGGCTTATTAAATCCGCATGATAAACGTATTCATCACCTTGCCTGGAATCCTTGGCCCAAAAAACCACATAAGCTTCTTCTTGATCATTTGAAATTTCAACCTCTTCCTCAAAGTAAAAATGGCTGTCGGCATCCCGAACTAAAGTTTCTTCGTCAAGCGCGATGATCAATTCATCTGGTATTTCCTCCTGAAAGCTGCCCACAATCGCATAGGAAAATAAATAATCCTCAAAGCTTGCGTCTTCTTCAATCTTTTCCACAGTCATTTGCAGTTTAAATGACCTGTCTCCGGTTTTTATTGGGATCACCTTTGGGGCTATCCTGGAATAACGGGAATACCGAAGACTTTGGTTTAAGGATTGTAGATTGTTTTGCGCAAAAGCAGAAAAGCCTGTAAGGCACACCCATACCAGACTTATGATTTTTATTCTCATGTCAGACGTGTTTGTTTTTTTCATCGTTGGTTTTAAAAATAACCTTAATTTTGCTGAAAATAACAAAATTTTAAATGGCTACCTATACTACGGAAATTACTTCCGATAAGTTGATCAGTGACAACCCCATCCATCAACGTTTGCTAAAGGCTTACATTGCCGCCACTCCTTTTATAGAAGGGAAATTGCTGGAAATCGGATGCGGAGAAGGCAGGGGGGTGGAGATTTTGGCCCCTAAAGCGGAGTCCTACCTCGGATTGGATAAGATCCCGGAAATTGTGCGAAGACTTCAAGAAAAATATCCTCAATATCGGTTCCAACAGGCCATTATTCCTCCACTTCAAGGTTTACCCTCTTCCACCTATGATACTGTTGTGAGCTTTCAGGTCATCGAGCACATAGAAGAGGATGACCTTTTCTTGAATGAAATCCACAGGGTATTGAAACCAGGGGGGCAGGCCATCATTTCTACCCCGAACATTAAATATTCCCTTACCAGAAATCCCTGGCACATCCGGGAATACACACCGGAAGCACTAAAGCAACTATGTGAGGGCATTTTTACTTCTGTAGAAACCATGGGTATAGGTGGAAACAAAAAAGTTTGGTCTTACCACGATGCGAACCGGTTATCCGTCAGAAAGTTCACTAGATGGGATATATTTAACCTTCAATATAGGCTTCCCGCCACTTGGTTACGCTTTCCCTATGAAGTTTTGAACCGTATTAACAGAAACCTGCTGCATAAATCCCAAGGCAAAAACGTGACAGGCATCACGCATGAGGATTACCCACTTCTACAATCCCCGGAACAAGCCCTGGACCTATACTACATTCTTAAGAAGTAATAGGATGGAAAGCCGAAGGGTCATCATAAACCCTCCGGCAATCTATCTGTTCATCTCCTTTGGAGTCTAATTTGAGGGTTGGAACCGTCTCCAAATATCCTGTCAAATTCGTTCTGGATTCTTGACGCTAATTCATCATGCCCTCTTTCTCTTAGCAATGGAAGGAAATATTTGAGCATTTCTAGGGAAATACTGGCTTCCCTGTCTAAAGGACGGTCGGTTTGGTCATAATATTGAAGCATCTGAATGGACTTTTCCGACATCTTTTCGACAATGTCCAAAGCCTCTTCCTCCATTCCAAGCTCAAAGTACAGGGGAACGGACTGACCACTGGCTAAATCATAAGGAATAGCCTTATGGGGAAATTTCTCCAAACTCAAAAGAAGCACATTTCTTGCCCTCTCTTCATCTTCCTCGTCCAATAGTGCAATAGCTATACTATTAAGTACACTTCTGTGATTGGAGGTGAATCTTCTGTACTCATCATCAAAATAATTATTGGGATTGTCCATGCCCCGGTAGGCAAATTCTTCCATCACATTATGATATGCCAGGTCCGTATTTACCAACTCTTCTTGGTTTTCCGGTTTCTGAATCGGAAGTAGCCTATAAGTTAGACCTTCCATGACCACATGTTTGCTCAAGTCAAACCCTATGGTGGCAAGGGAGGTATTATTGAAGTAAATGGGTCTCTTCCAATCATTAGTGGCAATAAGATCCAACAACATCATGCTTCCTTTGGTAAGATAGGAGCCTTTTGGACGGATGGAAAGCTGCGGCACTATGAGGTCTTCAAACTGACCAGGTACTACCCCCAACGCAGTGACGGACTCCGTATCCACGTTTAGCACCAGATTCCTGGAAGGGACCGTGTTTATGGTTCCTGAGAAACTGGAGCTTAATTTCAACAAGTCACTGTCATCCCTCAACAGGTTGAGGTACTGCTTTAGAGGAAGGGATTCCAACCTGTCGGTCACATATAACACATCATTGGTTCCTTTCCTGTAATTCTCCTCCTGTAGGGTGAAATCCAAGGCAGGGGATTCATTCACAGGCCTAGCCATTTGGTTTACATACCAATCCGTATCAAAATAACTCAACACGATCACCCTTACATCCGTCCTGAAGCCCTCCACTTCCTGTACATACCAAAGGGGAAAGGTGTCGTTGTCCCCACCTGTGAATAAAATTGCGTTCTCCTCACAGGAGGCGAGAAAATTCCTAGCAGAATCCACGGAAAAAAACCGATTGCTTCGGTCGTGATCATCCCAGTTTTGGATAGCCATAATAGCGGGTACCGGAAAGGTGATCAAAGTGGCAATAGTCCCAGCAATAGCCAGGTTTTTGTTCAGTTTTGCCAGTTGATGAGCCAAACCTAATACCCCAAAACCAATCCAAATGGCAAATGCATAAAAGGATCCCACATAAATATAATCCCTCTCACGAGGTTCCACAGGCGGGGAATTTAAATAAAGCACCAGTACAGCCCCCATCATCAGAAAGAGCATAAGTGTTAGCCAAAAGGATTTTGGGTCGTATTTAGCCTGAAAGAAAATACCTATCAGCCCCAAAAAAAGCGGCAACATAAAATAATTGTTGTGGGCCTTGTTTTTCTTCAGGTATTCGGGAAAATCTGTTGAAATGGTTTTCCATAAAGTCAAGGCTGCGGCATCACTGTAATCACTTTCCCTGCCAGAGAAATTCCAAAGGAAATACCTCCAATACATATGCCCTAGTTGATGGTCAAACATGAAATAGATGTTATCGGCAAAAGTGGGCTTTTGTCCTTCCCGTAACCCCAGTTTAGACCTATAAATTTGCTTGTGTCTTTCCTGGGTGGAATATATCCTAGGCAATATGGTCGTTCTACTTGGATCATATTCATTTACAATCTGATAATCCACTATTTCATACCTATCCCTTCTTTTGGCATATACCGGTGCACCTTCCTTCTGGTCGATAACCTCCGCATCAAAATACTGTCCGTGGAGAAGTGGTCGGTATCCGTATTGTTCCCTTTTTAGATAACTCACAAAGCTGATAATATCTTTGGGATCATTCTCGTTGATCACCGGATCCGCATTTGCCCTGATCACAATCAAGGCATAAGATCCGTAGCCTATAAGTATAAAGGTAAGACATATTAAAATGGTGTTTAAAATCACCTTGCCATGATTTAGGGAATAAATAATAGCAGCTACCAGCCCTCCTAGGAAGAGTAGACTAAAGACAATGATTCCAGACCCAAAAGGTAGTCTCAGGCTATTGACAAAGAATATTTCCATGGATCCGGCAAGGCTAGGAAGGCCGGGGATAATAATGTTGTTAATGATTACCAACGCCACACCTCCAAGTAAAAAAGCCACTATACCCCCTTTGAGGTTGGGTTTTTTGTACTTCTTAAAATACACCACCAAAGCCAAGGCCGGCAGGGTAACCAAATTAAGCAAATGGACCCCTATGGAAAGACCGACGAGATAGGCGATAAAAACCATATATTGGTTTTCTTTCTTGACATCTGTGATTACATCCCATTTAAGAAATGCCCAAATTACAATCGCCGTAAAAAAGGAAGACATGGCATATACTTCAGCCTCTACCGCTGAAAACCAAAAGCTATCCGAATAGGTATAAGACAAAGCCCCAATTAAGGCCGAACCCATTAGTGCTATGGTGTGGCCTTTACTTTCCTTCCCCATCTCCAATGCCAATAACTTCCTTCCCAATAGGGTGATTGTCCAAAAAAGAAACAATATTGTAAGCGCAGAAAATAAAGCACTTCCAATATTCATCCAATAGGCTACCTGTAAGCCGTCCCCAAGGGCTAAGAAGCTGAACATCCTATACACTAATAAAAAGAAAGGTGCCCCTGGTGGGTGGGGAACTTGAAGTTTGTAAGCTACGGCGATAAATTCACCCGGATCCCAAAAACTAGCGGTATCCTCTGCGGTAACAGCGTAGGTGATAAAGGCGATAATAAAGACAAACCAGCCAGTAAGGTTATTTACCTTATTATAATTGAGCATTGGATTTTTATTTTAAAAAACGAAATTATAAAATTTAGGCACAATTTTCCGTTTTTTAACCATTTTTAAAACCTGTAGCTGCTCAACATCTACCCAGCCTATAAAACATTAAAATGGCTTCCGAAAAAAAAATCCTGCCCTAACAGCTAAAAACAAACTCCAATTCTTGGTGTGAATGAAAAAAATTTATTTTTAATTTTTCACTGTTATTAAATATATAATAATGAATTATTATAAAACACATTTTTTTATTCTTTTTTAATGAGATAAAAAAAATTTAAACGAAATCTAGATTATCATTGACATATTTTTTTTTGTATTTAAAATACATAAAAGTGTTTTTGAAAAATATTTTTTCCTATCTTTACAAAAGATATCGGAGAACATACATTTTTAACTTTAAGATATGAAAAACAACTTCGGAAAACTAATTAGAGTAGGGATAGTCGGGACCGGCGGAATTAGTAGGGGACTTGCAAAACTTTTGGCAAGAAGGCAAGATATGGTCATCTCCAAAATACTGACCAGAAGAAAAGGGTTTATTGAAGACTTGGGGGTAAGCCAAGAATATCTTACGAATGACCCGCATAGGGTAATTGAACTATCTGATGTGCTGGTAGTGAGCACAGGTGATCCTATTTATTCTACCAAAATCATTGAAATTGCGTTTAACTATGGAGTTCCAGTAGTGACCATGGATGCGGATACCCAGGTACTAACTGGGTCTTGGCTGTCCAAAAGAGGCGTGATAACTGAAGCCAATGGAGATCAGCCAGGGGTTTTGGCATCCTTGAACCAAGAAGTAATCCAGATGGGATTCAAACCCTTGGTATATGGCAACGTCAAAGGATTTCTTAACCAAAATCCTTCCCTAGAAGACATGCTTTACTGGGGTCAAAAGCAGGGATACAGCCTAAGTTCGGTGACTTCCTTCACCGATGGCACCAAACTCCAAATTGAACAGGTACTAGTTGCCAACGGTCTGGGTGTTGGAATTGCCCAGCAGGGATTGATAGGTTATGAAACTCATGATTTTCAGGAAGGTGCATTTGCTTTGGCAGAAAGAGCCGAAGAACTGGGCATGGTCATCAGTGATTACATCATTTCCAGGGAATCGCCTCCGGGTGTTTTCATCACTGCTACCCATCAAGAGGATTTGGCACCTGAATTAAGAACATATAAACTGGGAGACGGGCCTTATTATTTATTGTATAAGCCCACGCACCTATGTTTTTTCGAAATACCGGCAACAATTTTAAATTTATTGCATAGGGACGAGGTGCTCCTGGACAACGGAAGTGTTCCCCATGCAAGTGTTGCTACTATTGCAAAAAAGAAATTAGAGGCAGGATCAATGATTGACAAGGGAATAGGCAGCATGGAGGTTCGAGGAGAGGCAATTTCTATTGCCCAAGAACCAAATCATGTTCCTATTGGCTTAATGAGCGAGGTTTATATTAAAAGAGATATAGCGCCTGGCCAAATCATTACTTTTGACGATGTGGACATCCCTGACTCATTGGCTTACGATGCTTGGAAGGAAACGCTTAGAACTGGGGTTTCTCATTCAGACTACAAAGAGGTGGTTAAGAAGTAGAAGAGTAAGCTGTTAATTTTTTTGAATAATTGCCAATCAGGTCTATTTACCCGGGGTTCTTCGCGGAACCTCTGGGTAGATAGGCTTGTTTTTTTTACCAAGCAAGGCACAAAAAAACTTTGGTTTTGTTTTTGCATTATTTATACCAATGATTTTAAACAATTGTAAGACCTTAACCTTTTTATCCTTAGGTAAGACAGGAACTAAGTTTAGTGCTTTATGGTTTGGTCTTCGAATTTCAAAAATAAATTATGTCAAGGGGCGTTGAAATGTATCAACCCTTTTGCTGCGGTTTCATTTAATGAATAATAACTTAATGAGGAAGATTTGTTTGATTTTCCTATTTGCTTCATCGGTAATTTCTTTATACGGCCAAATGGCGGACTCTTCAATGGTTACAGAGATTGGGGAGAAAAAGTCTGAATATCTCCTTTTGGACAAAGGATTGCAATTCAGGATAACCGATGCTGTAAATAGTATGTACAATTTTGATTTTGAGAAGGCGGAAAGGGGCTTTACAGTAATGCGTCACACCTATCCGGAACACCCTCTTCCTTATTTTCTGATGGGCTTGAGCCAATGGTGGAAGATTGCTGTGGATACGGAGGATAAAAAGTACGACAAAATTTTCCATGAATATATGGAAACAACCATAGAGAAAGCGAAAAGGCTGTTTGATAAAGATCCTGAAAATAAAGAAGCCGCATTTTTTCTAGCAGGAGCCCATGGGTTCCAAGGCAGGTTACACAGCGAACGGCAAAATTGGACTAAAGCTGCTGTTTCCGGAAAAAATGCCCTCAAATATATGGAGTACAGTAAAGGGGAAGAAGAACTTAGTCCTGAATTATTACTAGGAGATGCCCTATTCAATTACTTTTCTGTCTGGATCCCCAAGAACTACCCCTTATTGAAACCAGTAATGCTTTTATTTCCAAAAGGAGATCAGGCCCTTGGCTTGAGACAATTGGAAGAGGTGGCGGAAAATGCCTTCTACGCCAGGGTTGAAGCGCAGTATTTTCTCTTCAGGCTTTACGCATCAGAAGAAAGGCAGCCTTTCAAGGCCCTGACCATCACAAGTTACCTTCACGACAAATACCCTAACAACCCCTATTTTCACCGGTTTTTTGCCCGGCAGCTTTATGCCGTTGGTAGAGGGACAGAGGCCTATGAGGTCTCCCTAGAGATATTAAGGAGAATAGAACAGGGGTGGACGGGCTACGAGGCAAACAGTGGCAGGTATGCTTCCTTTTTCGTGGCTCAACACTACGAGAAAATGGGGCAAACCGATATAGCAAAGAAACATTACAGACAAACCATCTCTTTCGGGGAAGAAACTGAAAACCAGGAAAGTGGTTACTTCCTGTATTCCCTCATACAACTGGGAAAAATAGCCACTGCGGAGAATGACAAGAAAAAAGCAAAGGAATATTTCGACAGGGTAAAAAAAATTGCCAAACGAAAACACCCCGCTCACCAGGAAGCCAGAGACTTTATCAAGAAAAATAAACTTTAGTATTTATTTAATTATTAGGAGATTATAAATTCAGCAGGAAATTTGAATTTTTCTAAGAAATAAGCCAGGTTCGGAGGTTTTAAGGTGATTATTTAATTAAAATTACAACAATATTTCGATTATACCTTCGTTTTTTTCGTAAATAGCTTTAAAATAAATTTAAAATAGATTAATTTTGCACAACATATAATTCGGTAAATTCTTTAAAACATGGATAATAACGTTAAGGTGAAATTCGATAAAATCGACCGTAAAATTCTTGAGATTTTGCAGGCCAATGCGAAAATAACTAACGCTCAGTTGTCTAAGGACATCGGCTTGTCTCCAGCACCAACACTGGAAAGAGTCAAAAAGCTTGAACAAAGTGGAATCATCAAGAGCTATCATGCCAAACTTGATCCAGAAAAAATTGGATTAGGTGTGAGCACCTTCGTGCTTCTAGGCTTGGTGGGGCACAATAAAACAAATATTGAGGCCTTTATGAAAGAAATCCACCAAATTCCGGAAGTCATAGAATGCCATCACATTACTGGTACAGGTGATTTTATCCTAAAAATCATCTCCAAAGACATAAACTCTTACCAAAAACTTATGCTTGAAAAAGTAAGTGAAATTAAGGAAGTTGATTCTATGCAGTCAATGGTAATCCTTTCCACTTTCAAAGACAGTAAAGTTTTGCCGATTCCGGCGTAATCGTAGAATAAGGTCTTAAATTAGAAGGGGTGGCTATAGAGTCACCCCTTTTATTTTGTTTCTATATGTCTCTAAGGTAAAGAGATGAAATCGAGCCTGTCCTGACGGCAGTCAGGGCATGACGCGAGCGACACACGAGGGGATGATTATCAAAGCGAGATTCCCCCGAACCAAGTTCCCCGAATCAAGTTCGGGGCAGGCAGGGGCAGGCTATATGACCGCTGAAAAAAAAATTATAAACAGATGAAAAACCCCTGGAAAAAACTAAGTTCTGAAGTAAAATATGAAAACCCCTGGATAAAGGTAGAGGAAGATAAGGTCATCAACCCCTCAGGTGGAAATGGTATTTATGGAAAAGTACTTTTTAAAAATAAAGCCATAGGGATAGTACCCTTGGATGATTCCCTTAATACCTGGATCATAGGACAGTATCGCTATACCCTTGACGAATATTCTTGGGAAATACCAATGGGCGGGGGGCCTGGCCACCTTTCCCCACTCGAGGGAGCAAAAAGAGAACTGAAAGAGGAAACAGGCTTATCGGCCCAGAGATGGAGGCAAATATTAAGGATACATACCTCAAACTCTGTTACCGATGAAGAAGGTTTTGTGTTTATTGCCGAAGATCTTTCGCAAGGAGACACCTCCTTTGATGAAACAGAGGACCTTCTGATAAGAAAAATCAGTTTTGCAGAAGCAGTGAAGATGGTAATGGATGGCATAATCACTGATGCTATAAGTATAGCAGGTATTTTAAAGGTAGAGAAAATACTAATTGAAGAAGGAAGATTCGGTAAATAATGTCACTCCATCATTATACTGGCCAAGCCAAGGTCACCTTTAAACTCGCCTATCCGGTGATGCTTAGCCAACTGGGCCAGGTGATGGTAGGTGTGGCAGATAACATCATGGTGGGCCGTTTAGGGGCTGAGCCTCTGGCAGCAGCCTCCCTTGCCAATAGTATTTTCTTTTTGATTTTGATGTTTGGTACCGGTGTGTCCATGGCCATGACCCCTCTGGTAGCCATGGCCCAAGGAGAAGGCAACCACGACAATATTTCTGTCTATTTCAGGCACGGTTCACTGATTAACCTCATTTGTGGGGTGTTGCTTTTTGTCCTTATTCTGGCATTTTCTCCCTTACTCCACTTTTTAAGGCAACCCGAGGAAGTTGTGGTACTTGCCATCCCCTATTTATTGATCATAACCTTGTCGTTGCTTCCTTTTATGTTCTTCCAAAACTACAAACAGTTTATTGAAGGGCTTTCGCAGACCAAACAGGCCATGGTCATCACGATTATTTGTAACGGATTGAACGTCGTTTTTAATTATCTTTTGATTTTCGGCAAGTTTGGGTTTCCGGCACTTGGGTTAAACGGCGCGGGCTGGGCTACTTTGATAGCCAGGATTTTAATGGCCTTGGTCATTTACCTCTATGTAAAAAAGTCTTCCCGTTTCCGCATGTTTAAAACTCCTTTGGGAATTAATAGCATAAGTTGGCCTATATCGAGGAAAATGCTAAAAATTGGCGTGCCAACAGGACTCCAATATGTCTTTGAAGTAGGTGCTTTCAGTACTGCTGCCATCATGATGGGTTGGATAGGGGTAAATGCTTTGGCAGCACACCAGATTGCCATTAATTTGGCCTCCATTAGTTACATGATGGCCTCGGGGCTATCGGCTGCGGCCATGGTGAGGGTAGGAAACCAACTTGGGAGAAGGGACATCAAAACTTTGAGGGAGGTTGGCTTTTCCATCTTCGGAATGGTAATAGCCTTTATGACCATATTCGCAGTGGTATTGCTTTTGCTTAGAAACCAATTGCCATTGCTATATATCGAGGATATAGAGGTGGTAAAAACAGCCTCTAGTCTGATTATCATAGCAGGAATCTTCCAATTGTCTGACGGTGTGCAGGTCGTGGGGCTTGGAGCCCTCAGAGGCCTCTCTGATGTCAAAATCCCTACCCTGGTTACACTAGTCGCATATTGGCTAATCGGTCTTCCTCTGGGGTATATCCTGGCCTTTAAATTAGGGTTCAATGAGATTGGGATCTGGATAGGCCTTCTATGCGGTTTGTCCGTTACTGCGGTATTATTGTTGCTTAGGTTCCACCGATTAAGCTTGAGGATGCTATTAAATACCCGTTAAATCTTCAATTTTATAAAAAACTTATCGATGAAAAACCAAACTCACTCTTTATTTATTATTACTGGGGCAAGTAAAGGACTAGGGAGAGCCATGGTCCAACACCTAACTAAAAACCCGAAGCATGAGGTAGTTGGGGTCTCAAGGTCACCAATCCCATCCACCACCAACTATAAGCATGTCGCCATTGATTTGGCCGATCTTTCCAAGTTGCGAAATGCATTGCCAGAAATTTTTCCCAAAGGAGATTACGACAAGGTGATATTGGTAAACAATGCAGGATGGATTGGTGAGATCGCTCCTTTGGGAAAGCTGGACCCTGAAGGAATCAATGCGATCCATCAAATAAACATAGTCGCCCCTGCTGTATTAATGAACGCTTTTATTAGTAACTATAAGGCCTTGAAAGCGCAAAAAACAGTGGTAAATATTAGCTCCGGAGCAGCCGGAAAGGCTGTTGATGGTTGGTCTGGATACTGTGCTTCAAAAGCAGCCCTTAACCAGATGACCCTAGTAGCTGATGCAGAGTCCAAACTCAATCACTATGGAATAAGGTATTATGCTCTTAGCCCTGGAATTATAGATACCCCAATGCAAGAGAACATCCGCTCTGCAGGAAAGGAGAACTTTAGCCAAATTGAAAAATTCAAGAATTTCAAATCCCAAAACGAGCTCTCCTCTCCGGAGGATACCGCCAAAAAGGTGATGTATCTTATTGAAAACAGGGATGAATTTACCGAAGTACTACAGGATGTCAGGGAATTTTAACTTTGGAAAGTCCATAAACCAAAAATTAGCCTTACCGTAACTGGCCTCCTTCCATTCGTTGATGGGAAAGATAAAACCGTACAGACCAGCAGTGGGAAGGTTATCATTTTCCCCTCCCAACCTATCGATCAAATCGTTCATGCCCGGGTTATGGCCCACCAAAAAAAGCGTATGAATACTAGCTGAAGTGTTTTTCACCAAGGACAACATAGATGTTGCAGAGGAATGATAAAGACTGGAGGTAGTCTTCAACTTATCTTTTGGTAAGGCAAGCCTTTCAGCAATGATCAAGGCGGTATGCTCTGCCCTTACTGCATCCGAGGTAAGTATCAAATCCGGATATATTCCTCTTTTTTTGAGCCTTGTTCCCATTTCAGGGGCATCCCGAAGACCCCTATTGGCCAATGGCCTCTCATGATCTGTCAATTCCGGGTGTTCCCAGGAAGATTTGGCATGTCTGATTAAGAGCAACTTTTTCACGATTATGCGGTTGATTTCAAGAGTTTTTTCGCTAAGGATATAAGAATCAATTTAGGAAAATTGAATGTATTTAGCTATTTATGTAGGCTAAATCAAAGGAACAATCTCTCAAAAAACCTATGCAATCCGTTTACTTTGGCTGTATAAATTACCATTGGATGCTCATCCTGGTTTTTGTAACTCTATTGGCCTGTAAAGAAAAACAACACGAAACCGTTTATGCAAGCTCCAGTGATTGGTCGGTCAGTCTTGGCACCAAGGCCAGCTCCCAATATTCCAGCTTAAACCAAATCAATACCGAAAATATTCAAAATTTGGAATTAGCCTGGACTTACAGGACGGGAGATATTGAAGAAGGCAAGAACACCCAAATCCAATGTAACCCAATTATTATCAACGGGGTGTTGTTTGCTACCACCCCCACCCAAAAGGCCATAGCGCTGAATGCAGCCAATGGCAAAAGAATATGGGAATTTGACCCTCATCAGCATTACAAGCTGGGTGTGGCAGTAAACAGGGGCGTCACTTTTTGGCAGAGTGGCGAAGACAGAAGGATTTTATATTCCGTGGGGTCCTATTTATTTGCCCTAAATGCTGATACTGGAGAGTTGGTAAGGGATTTTGGCAACAACGGAAGTGTGTCCTTAAAAACAGGGTTGGGAGATTGGGCACAAAATCTTTTTGTGATATCCACTTCACCAGGCATTATCTATAAGGATAAAATCATTATCGGAACAAGGGTTTCAGAAAACAATGACGCTGCCCCAGGTTTTATTCGTGCCTTCAATGTAAGGACTGGTGAAGTAGACTGGGTTTTTCATACCATACCCAGACCCGGGGAGTTTGGTTATGATACCTGGCCAGAGGATGCCTATGAAAGAGTGGGTGGGGCCAACAATTGGTCGGGTATGAGCCTTGACGAATCCAGAGGCGTAGTGTATATACCGACTGGCTCGGCTTCTTTTGACTTCTGGGGAGGAAACAGATTGGGAGACAACCTATTTGCCAATTCCATAATCGCCCTGGATGCAGATCAGGGAGAGAGAATTTGGCACTACCAGACAATACGACATGATATGTGGGACAGGGATCTTCCGGCTCCACCCAATTTGGTCAGTGTAAACCACGAAGGAAAAAAGATTGACGCACTGGCACAGGTAACCAAGACCGGAAGAGTGTTTTTATTGGACAGGGATTCAGGAGAACCTTTGTTTCCAATAGAGGAAATTGAAGTACCAGAATCCGATCTTATTGGTGAGGAAACTGCAAAATCCCAACCCTTACCTACCCTTCCCCCTCCCTTTTCAAGGCAAGTTTTTACCGAAGAAGTCATTACCGATATATCTCCAGAAGCCACTGCTTATGTAAAGGAAAAAATTAAGGGACTGAAGTACGGTCATATGTTTATGCCTCCAAGCACAGAAGGCACTATTATTTATCCTGGATTTGACGGGGGAGCAGAGTGGGGAGGGTCGGCATTTGACCCTAATACAGGCTTTTTGTATGTGAACGCCAATGAAATGCCTTGGATCCTAACTATGGTGCCCACCATGGATTTGGAAGGGGCAACCTTGGGGAAATCCGCTTATTTGGCCCATTGTGTGATGTGTCACGGCCAGGATCTAAAGGGAGATACTGCAGGAGATTACCCCTCCCTTTTAGGGGTGGAAGAGCGGTACAGCAAGGAAGAAATCCACGCCATACTGGCGAATGGTAAAGGAAGAATGCCTGGCTTTAAACATGTAAAAGAAGAACAAAGAGAGGCTATAGTGGCTTTTCTCCTGGATGAAAAAGCCGAAGGACCTTCACAGGATCTACATGAACAGGGCATGGAATCAAATTTAATTTCGGTACCTTATACTCATACCGGGTATAATCGGTTTTTTGATGAGGACGGATACCCAGCAGTAAAGCCACCTTGGGGTACCTTAAATGCCATAGACCTTAACAAGGGAGAAATCGCCTGGCAAGTGCCTTTGGGGGAATTTGAAGAACTCAGCAAAAAAGGTGTTCCAAAAACCGGAACGGAAAATTACGGTGGCCCTGTAGTAACAGATGGTGGACTTTTATTCATTGGAGCCTCCCAAGACGAATATTTTAGGGTATTTGATAAAAATACCGGAGAGGAGCTTTGGAAGTACAAATTACCGGCAGGTGGCTATGCTACGCCAGCTACCTATGCAATCGATGGGGAACAATTTGTGGTAATTGCAGCCGGGGGTGGGAAAATGGGGACTAAGTCAGGAGATTATTACGTGGCTTTCAAGCTCAAAAACAAATAGTCCATAGATTTATTTGTCTTTGCCCACCCTGACTTCTTTTTCGAGTTTGAATTTCGCCAACTGGCTACCTCCTACCCCACCTATCAACAAAACTACGTAGACAATGAGCATGGGGATATAGTCAAAAGTTTCAAGGTCCTTAATCATGGCAAAAAAGAAAGCCGCAAACCAGGATATCATAGAAACTGCCCCTACGGCGAAAGCCACCTTCTTAATGGGTTGGTACTTATCCAGATCCTCTTTTGTAAGGGATAATTTCTCAATCTCCGGCATCATATAAAAATTCAATATCAAACCATTCACTGTCAGCACTAAAACTGCTGTCATTTTCATCAAAAACCTTCCTGATGCCAAATAGGATTCCGTATCAGTAAGAAAAAGGGCAAAACCAGTAACAATCAACAGGATAAGGCCAATGATGATCAACTGCGAAATCAGGTGCATAATCACTGCTTCCTGTTTGTTGATTTTAAAATCCCTCAAAA
Source organism: Pleomorphovibrio marinus (assembly GCF_003347495.1). Lineage (GTDB taxonomy): Bacteria > Bacteroidota > Bacteroidia > Cytophagales > Cyclobacteriaceae > Pleomorphovibrio > Pleomorphovibrio marinus. Next base: position 355,134 of record NZ_QCXY01000002.1, on the reverse strand, counting down.
AATGGAAAATTAAAATATCCAAAATAAAAGTCCCACCTAGGCCCAAAATCATTCCTAACAAATGAAAAGTAAGGGTATATTCCACCGCTCTGATTAAGCTTTCTATGGGATGTCCCAACTTTTGGAAAATTAACCAGGCAACTGCAAGGTTAAACAACGAAAAAAACAGGGTCGGCCACTTAAAAACCACCTTCTCAGAAAAACTCAATGCAAGCTTATAAAGAAACAACAGAAAAGCACATGAACTGACTAGCAACCAAATCAAGTCAATTTTCTCAGGGTTTCCACCCATAAAAAAAGCAGAAGTATAGGCGAGTAACATCAATCCGAAATAACCTACCACAATCTTTTCGTAGGGAATCTTTAGAATATACATGCCCTTAATATGATCAATCGGTGAGTCTTCCTTCACCTTGATACTAGAACGGTTTTTAAGCGAATATAAAGCCAGAATAAAACCTGATAGACTTAATAGAATAATACCGATTAAACCTGTAGTCATGGCAAACTTGAAAATTGTGAATAATTACCCCAGATAAGATATAGGTTATGTTCACAATATTCATACCACTAAATAAAAATGGTTAATGGACAAGGATTCATTAAAAAGTTTAATGGCAATTAAAAAAAAAGACCCGGATTGCCCCGGGTCTTTTTTATTCAAATGAAGACTCCAATTTTATTTTAAAAATAACATCTCCCTGTATTTTACCAATGGCCAGATCTCGTCGTCCACTAGCAGCTCTAGCTTATCAACAGCATATCGGATCTTTTCAAAGAAGGCATCCTTCACATCAGTGCTGTAAAGTTTTGCTTTTTCACTAATATCCTCTACCTTATTGATTCTCTTCCTAGCTTCGATCATCTCGCCCACATTCGCTTTCAGCGATTCTATGTGCTTACTTACTTCCTCAATGGTCTCAATGGCGGCCCTATGATCCAAGCCAAGTCCTTTAAGTCCATTTGCATTTAAAATCAATTTGTTTTGGTACTGAATAGCAGTCGGTATAATATGGTTTAGTGCCAAGTCACCCATCACCCTGGATTCAATTTGAACCCTCATGATATAGTTTTCAAGTCTGATTTCATGCCTGGCATGAAGCTCAGTTTCATTTAGCACATTATGCCGCTTATACAGGTCTGCGGTTTTTTTAGCCACCAAAGTATCCAAGGCAAAGGGAGTGCTCTTCAAATTGGAAAGACCTCTCTTTTTAGCCTCATTTTCCCATTCCTCACTGTATCCGTCTCCCTCAAACCTGACATTCTTACTTTCTTTGATGTACTTCCTAAGCACATTTACGATCGCAATCTTTTTCTCTTTACCAGACTCTATCTCCTTGTCGATATCCTTTTTCAGCTCTTTCAGCACATCCGCAACAATGACATTCAGCGCTGTCATAGGTCCAGCAACGTTGGCACTAGAACCTACAGCCCTAAATTCGAACTTGTTTCCAGTGAAGGCAAACGGGGATGTTCTGTTCCTGTCCGTGTTGTCCAATATGATCTCAGGTATCTTGGTAATGCCCAATTTCATATACATATTGTCACCCTTCTCAATCTTTACGTTCCCGTTTTTCTCAAGCTCATCCAATATGCTTGTCAGCGTAGATCCAAGGAAAACAGAAATGATTGCAGGGGGAGCTTCATTTGCCCCTAGCCGGAAGTCATTGCCAGCAGATGCTATGGAAGCCCTTAACAAATCTGCATATTGATAAACAGCTTTGATAGTACCCACTAAAAAGCAAAGGAATTGAAGGTTTTCCCTTGCAGAATTGCTGGGTTGAAATAAATTTACTCCAGTATCTGTAATAAGAGACCAGTTGTTATGCTTCCCACTTCCATTTAGTCCTGCGAATGGTTTCTCATGAAAAAGGACTTTTAAACCGTGTTTCTCAGCCACTTTTTCCATCAAGTCCATCAAAAGCAAATTATGATCTGTGGATTTGTTAATTTCCTCAAAGAGAGGAGCCACCTCATATTGACCTGGGGCGACCTCATTGTGCCTTGTGGAAACGGGTATTCCCAATTTCCAGGCCTCAATTTCAAAATCCTTCATGTATTGCTTTACCCGCTGGGCAATGGAACCAAAGTAATGATCATCCAGCTGTTGGCCCCTGGCAGGGTTATGGCCATAAACCGTTCTACCGGCCATCACTAGGTCAGGTCTGGTGGCATAAAGCGCACGGTCTATCACAAAATATTCTTGCTCAACCCCCAAAGATGGGGTCACTTTTTTCACATTTCGGTCAAAGAATTGACAGATTTCCACAGCGGCATTGTTGATGGCCTCGGAGGAACGAATCAAAGGAGTCTTAAAATCCAATGCCTCACCCGTGAAAGAAACGAAAATAGTGGGAATACAGAGTGTTTGGTCATAAATGAAAATTGGGGAACTAGGATCCCAAGCAGTGTACCCTCTTGCCTCAAAGGTGGTTCTGATACCACCACTGGGAAAAGAAGAGGCATCTGGCTCTTGCTGCACCAAAGCACTACCCTTGAATTTTTCCATATTGGATAGTGCATCGAAAAATGTATCATGCTTTTCGGCGGTGGAACCGGTAAGAGGCTGAAACCAGTGGGTGTAATGCGTTGCACCTTTGGAAAGTGCCCAGCTTTTCACCGCAGTAGCTACTTCCTCTGCTGTGGACATATCTATCTTCGTCCCTTTTTCGATAGCAGAACTCACCCTTTGAAAAACCGTAGGCGCCAAGGCCTCCTGCATTTCCTTGAGTCCAAATACCAAAGATCCGAAATAATCAGAAACTTTCAATGAAGGAGCTACGGGATCAATTCTCTCCCTAGACTGCACCTTCATCAATGCATGTTGTCTTAGTGTTGCCATTGTTTAAATTTGTGGTTTAAAAACGATACACAAAAGTAGGAAAATATCTCATAATACAAGGAATTTGGTCGCTTTTTAGGCCATATTTCTGAAAATTTACGGTTTCGGTAAAAAAATATGGTCATTTTACTGTCAAATGACTAAAAAAAAGGGCCTTTACCCGTTTTTTTGCCGAAATTGAAAATTAGCGCAATTTATCTATCTTTGCGAGTTAATTTAAACTTACACTGTTGTGAAAAAAGTAGCCTTCTACACGCTAGGTTGTAAACTTAATTTCTCAGAAACCTCTACCATAAGCAGGATGTTTCAACAGAAGGGCTATAGCAAGGTGGATTTTTCAGAGCAACCGGATATTTTTATTATCAACACCTGCTCGGTCACAGATAATGCGGACAAGAAATGCAAGAAAATTGTAAAAGAGGCAAAAAAAATATCCCCCAACAGCTTCGTGGCTATCATTGGATGCTATGCGCAGTTGAAACCCAAGGAAATTTCCACCATCAAAGGTGTGGATGCTGTGCTTGGTGCAGCAGAGAAATTTCAACTGGTAGATCTTTTGGATGGTTTTGCCAAGGAACAAGAAACTAAAATCCTGGCTTCTGAGATTAAGGAGGCCAACACTTTTCATTCCGCCTTTAGTATGGGAGATCGCACCAGGACTTTCCTAAAAGTACAGGATGGATGCAATTATGGGTGCTCTTTCTGCACTATTCCCCTGGCAAGGGGAAAAAGCAGAAGTGACAGTATCCTTAACATTATAAATGCTGCCAAAGAAATCGCTTCCTCAGGGGTAAAGGAGGTAGTGATTACTGGCGTGAATATAGGGGATTTTGGTATTCAGGAAGGAAAAAGAAAGGAACGCTTTGCTGATCTAGTGAAGGACTTGGATGAAGTAGAGGGCATAGACAGGTTTCGGATTTCTTCCATCGAGCCAAATTTGCTGTCCAACGAAATCATTTCTTTCGTCGCAGGATCAAAACGCTTCGTGCCGCATTTCCACATCCCTTTACAATCCGGTAGTGACAAACTTTTGGCTGCTATGGACAGAAGGTATAAAAAAGACCTATACAAAAACCGGGTGGAAACCATTAAATCTTTAATGCCATTTTGTTGTATAGGAGTGGATGTGATTGTAGGGTTCCCGGGGGAAACAGATGAATTATTTATGGAAACTTATAAATTCCTGAATGAATTGCCGGTTTCCTATCTACATGTATTTACATACTCTGAAAGAGCCAATACCAGAGCAATAGAAATGGATGGAGTCGTTCCCATGAAAAAAAGAAACGAAAGATCAAAGATGCTTCGGATACTGTCTGAAAAGAAGAAAAGGAAATTTTATGAAGAAAATATAGGCAGGGATGTAGAGGTGCTTTTTGAAGAGGATATCAGTGAAGGGAAAATGCATGGATTTACGGAAAACTATATTCGGGTGAGTGCGAAATACGATCCCATGCTGATCAATGAAGTGAAGAAAGTCACATTAACTGGAATTGATTCAAACGGGTTGATGGAAGCAGGAGAGCCCTGCCAAATTTTCGAAACTCATTAAAGGTTTGTTTCTTGAATTAGATAATTTTTCTCCCTTTATTGCAAATAAAGATTATTTTTTTTCCTTGTTTTCTTCTAGCAGATTTCCCCTGTTTTTAGAGTTTCAATACCCCTTTTCCCCTGACTTTAAAGAGAATATTTAAAGTTTGATCTTTAAGCACCCCGCCCAAATCCGAAATGGGTATGGAATTTGATTTGTAAGTGAATTACAAAACCAAACCAACTATAACGATGAAAATAAAAAGAAAAACTCATACTTTTTTGTGGGCACTATTTTCTTATTTCCTTTTCACATTCATAACCTTGCCCCAGGACGGGATCACACAGGTGCGAGTGACAAACGAGACGGTATTAGAAAACAAAGAAACTGAGGGGGCAAAAGTAAAAGTCACCAAAGTGGTGGAAGGATTGGAGCACCCCTGGGCTGTAAACTGGCTGTCTGATGGCAAAATGATTGTAACTGAAAGGCCGGGAAAGATGTACCTAATAGATGTTTCAGAAGAAAAAGTCACAGAATTAACCGGTCTGCCCAAAATCGATACCGATGAGGATCAACTTTCAGCCCCAGATGGTGGGAACCAGGGAGGGCTAATGGATGTGGTTCCTCACCCCGACTACGCCACTAATGGCTGGATTTATTTTACCTATTCCAGTCCTGGGGATGACGATTCCGTAACGGGTGATTATGACTATGCTACTGGCACTGCCTTAGCCAGGGCAAAAATCCAAGGAGGAGAGCTGGTAGAAGTAGAAACTTTATATGCGCAAGTTCCGCGCACCAATCCAGGGAGGCATTATGGGTCACGAATCCTATTCCCTGGAGATGGCACAGTGCTTTTTTCCATAGGGGATAGGGGGCTTAGGTGGCCTAGCCAGGATCTTACCGATCCTGCTGGTTCGATCATTAGGTTAAAGGAAGATGGTGGTGCTGTGGAAGACAATCCTTTTATAGGCGTCGCTCCTGGAAACCTCAGGCCTGAGATTTATTCTTTTGGTCACCGAAACAACCAAGGATTTGCCATGGATCCGAATACTGGGAAATTATGGACAACTGAACATGGCCCAAATGGAGGTGATTTATTGCATCTAATAGAAAAGGGTGGTAATTATGGCTGGCCCCAAGTGGCATTTGGAAAAGAATACAGTACCGACGAAAAAATAGGTATTGGCCAAAAAGCTCCTGGAATAAAGGCCCCCAAACATATTTGGGAAGATAGTATGGCACCTTCGGGGCTGGCATTCTATGCGGGTTCCAATATTGCTGCATGGGAAGGACAGTTGTTTGCCGGGTCGCTTTACCGAAAGGCCATTTACCGAATAAGTATAGATGGAGAAACCGCAAGCAGAGAAGAAGAACTATTTAAGGACGAAATAGGAAGAATTAGGGACGTAAGACAAGGCCCCGACGGAGACCTTTATGTTGTCACGGATGAAGGGGATGGTGGAGTGTATAGAATACAAGCTGCCGATTAACGTTTTTCTATTGTATTTTGAAAGATACTGCCCGTTGCCGAATGGGCAGTATCTTTTTTTTAAGGGGTTGCCTTTATACCATTGACAGGATACTACCAATTAATCCCACCTGGGCAAATCCTTTAGCCCCGACCTTTTATCAAATCTAAAACCCTACCGTTGATTCTTTGGGAAATTTGGATTAAGTTTAGGGTTAGCCATTGACTATGGTCGGTTAAGAACCCCAAAATGACACATTTCAGATTTATTGCCTTTGCTTCGATTTTGGCTATCTCTATGGCCTGTGAAACTAATCAGGTTAAAGATTACACCGCGGATTACCAGGAGGAAGAACCTGATTCCATTTATGCAGAACATGTCAGGAGTTCTTCTTTTCAGTCGCCGGAAGAAGAAATGGCTAGTTTTGAATTGCCTCCAGGTTTTGAGATAACCCTTTTTGCCTCCGAGCCGGATATTTCCAAACCCATTAATATGGCCTTTGATGACCGAGGCAGGCTTTGGGTGACCCAATCCTCCGAGTACCCCATAAAGGCTGGGTCAGGGGAAGGAAAAGACAGAATAAGCATATTGGAGGACACCAACAGAGATGGGAAAGCTGACCTAATCACACATTTTGCTGAGGACCTCAACATACCTATTGGCATCATCCCGGTAAAAGACGGTGCCATAGGGTATAGCATACCCAACCTTTTCAGGTTTTACGATCAGGATGGAGACGGAGTAGCTGATCGTAGGGAGGTACTCATAGCTGATTTCGAGCATAAGGACACTCATGGCATGGTGAACAACTTATTTAGAGGACTTGATGGTTGGATCCATGCATCCCATGGGTTTTCTAATGTTTCTGTGGTGGCAGGAAGTGACGGCGACTCTGTGAAAATGACTTCTGGCAATACTTTTAGGTTCCGGCAAGACGGATCAAGAGTTGAAAAAACAACAGATGGGCGAATTAATCCCTTTGGTTCGGATCTGGATAAATGGGGATATCATTATTCTGCAGACTGCCATACACTTCCTATTTATCAATTGATCTGGGGAGGGAACTATACCCAATGGGGCAAAAAGGAACCTAATTTGGGGTTTGCCCCTTCGATGATGGATTATGGTTTAAATTCTACGGCTTTATCCGGATTGGTATATTATACCGATGACCAATTTCCTGAAGCCTTCCAAAACAGCTTTTATTCCGGAGACGTGGTTACCTGCAGAATCAGCCGAAGTGTCATGGATTTTGAAGGCACCACCCCCAAGGCAAGGCGTAAGGTGGATTTTTTGGTAAGCAAAGATCCTTGGTTCAGGCCTGTTGATATAAAAATAGGCCCAGATGGAGCCATGTACGTTGCTGATTTCTACAATAAAATCATTGGACATTACGAGGTCCCTTTAGATCATCCGGAAAGGGACAGGGAAAGTGGTCGTATTTGGAAAATAACCTATAAAGGCAATGAAAGGAAACCAAAAGATTGGTCGAAGGCGGATTTGAACGAAATTTTAGACGGTATGGGAAGCTCCATACTACATACCAGGATGAGTGCAACAGACGCCCTTGTGGATTACCATGGCAATAAAGCCAGCAATAGGCTAAGAAGTATGATAGAAACCGAAGAGACCAGTGAAGAACAATTCATTCAGGCGATTTGGGCGCTATTCAGGATTAATGAACTCGATGAACAACAGGTCCTTCTGGCTCTTTCCCATGAATCTCCGCTTGTCAAGGTACATACCCTAACGGCTTTGGCAAATCACACGGAGTTAAACGAGAACCAGCATCAATGGGGCATTGCAGCTCTTGACGACAAAAATCCACATGTCCAGCGAGCAGCAGCAGCCTTACTCAGTAGGCATCCCCACCCCGGAGGATACAAAAAGCTGATGGAGTTATACGAAAGAACTCCGGAATATGACTCCCACTTGAGATATACTGCAAAATTGGCTTTATTCCATCACTTGTCAAAGGAGGAAATATTGGAGATGGCCGTAAACCAATCTTGGGAGAATAAGGATATCTCCCTACTAAATCTTGCCTTGTCAGATATAGAACATCCATTAGCCAGTGAGTTTTTATTCCAGCAATTGAAAAAAGAGGAAGTTTCTCCTGAACAGCAATTGGTTTACCTAAGCAGCGTTTCCCGTGGTATTTCGGAGCAAAAACTAGAGGAGCTAATTGATTTTGCAAAAGAGCATTTCTCCACTGAACATGAATGGATCATCGCCATAGAAGAAGGGTTAAACCAACGGGGTCAAGAAATCCCTCGTTCCTTAAACTTATGGGGAGAAAAGGTGAGCAGGGATATTTTAAAAGAAGCTCCCGCAAAGGATCTTAACTGGACAGATCATACCAAACAGAAATACCAATTCGCCTTACAAAAAGCTAGAAAAAACCGCTTAAAGGATACGGATAGTTCCTATAAAACCCTGCTTTCTCTAAACAGTGCCGATGAAGAGACCAAAGCAATGGCTGCTGGAAACCTTATGGCATCAGACGCAGATGCCCATTCTTCCTACATTATTGAGCTTATAAATAATCCTAATGTGGAAGTTTCCTTAAAGCAGAAAATAATTCAATCCTTAGGGGCAAACGCTCATCCAGCCACCCAAAGGGTACTAGTAGAAAGTATCAAGGGGAGCCCTATTTCTTTACAAGAAAACATTGCCAGTCAATTGGTACAGACCAAGGAAGGTGTGCAATTGGTATTGGAAAATATAAGGGAAGGAAATGCTCCTGCCAGAATCCTAAAAGCAAGAAACGTAGAAGATACATTTTTAAAAATTGCCAATACGACCCAAAAAAATGAGTTTCATCGATTGACTGCCAACCTTTTACCTGTAAGTAAAGAAAAAGAAGCTTTGGTGAAAAGCCGAACCAGTGACTTTAAGCGAATGGAGGATGGTTTGGTCAGTGGTGCACAACTCTATGAAAAAAATTGCCAGAGCTGTCATCAAATTGCTAATCGTGGAGGAATGATAGGTCCTCAACTGGATGGTATAGGCAACTGGGGAATTGATGCCTTGGCTACAAAAATCCTGGATCCCAACCGAAATATTTCCGAGAATTTCAGGATGTACAATATTTCTCTAAAAAATGGGGAAAAGGTTTCGGGGCTTTTTAGAAGGGAGGAGGGGCAACAATTGGTCTTGGCAAATCAAAATGGAGAAGAATTTAAATTGAATAAAGCCGAAATTGAAGATCAAACCCCCGTCAAGGTTACATTAATGCCTGATAATTTTGGACAAACCCTGGACCAAAATGATTTCAACCACTTAATGAGCTATTTGTTAAATGTAAGATAAAGCCCAATTAATATGACCCTTAAACATTACTGTTTCCCGATTTTTTTGTTGCTCACTCTCAACCCATTTGGTAATGTTTCTGCCCAGCAGGTTGACGGAAGTACTATCAATTTCTCCAAACAAACGCTAACTCAAGAGTTTTTGGCTGAGGGAGTTGCTGTAGGAGATGTAAACCGGGACGGACTATTGGACGTAATGGTTGGGTCCTATTGGTTTGAGGCACCTCATTGGAAAAAACATGCGCTGACTACCCCTGAGGTCTTCGAATACGACAAAGGGTACAGCAACGCATTCATTTCATATGGAATGGATGTTAACCAAGATGGATGGGTGGACTTTGTCCGAATAGGATTCCCGGGAAAGGAAGTACAGTGGTTTGAAAACCCAAAAGGCAAGGAAGGGCACTGGAAGGCCCATATCATACACGAAACCCTCGGCAATGAATCAGCGGGGTTTTACGATATAGATGGTGACGGTAGGATGGACATTTTGGGTAGCATTCCAGAAACGGGAGAAATGGTATGGTTTCAGGCACCTTCAGGTTCATCTAACCTCACTTGGAAGATGCATACTATTTCCAAGCCTGGCAGTCCTTCCACAGGTAATTTTGCACATGGCCTCGGAGCAGGAGATATGAATGGAAATGGTAGAATGGACGTAATCATTACAGAGGGATGGTGGGAGGCACCAGAGGACCCCACAAAGGGTCCTTGGCAATTTCATGAGGCTAATCTAGGGGAGGCAAGTGCACAGATGCATGCCATGGACATTACCGGAAATGGGCTCATGGATGTGATTTCCTCTTCAGCCCACCAATTGGGAATTTGGTGGCATGAACAAATAAAAGGACCCAACGGAGGCATAACATGGCAAACCCATCTCATCGATGATACCTTTACCCAAACACACGGTTTAGAATTGGTTGATATCAATGGCAATGGGAACTTAGACTTGGTGACAGGAAAAAGGTACTATGCCCATATGGGCAAGGATCCCGGTGCAGAAGGACCTGCCTATGTGTATTGGTACGAATTCAATCCTGGCCCCTCACCTACATGGACAGGACACATGGTAGATGATGACTCAGGGGTGGGCGTACACGTGGTATGTCAGGACATGAATGGAAACGGGTGGATTGACATTGTATCTGCCAACAAAAAAGGGGTGTTTGTTTTCTTTCAGGAGCGGTGATTAGCTGTTTAAGATCTTAAACACTTCTAAAGGGCCTTTCTCCATATTTTTTTGGGCTTTTCGAATTACGTAATTTTGTTTTGTTTTCAACAATTTCAGTATAATATTCGCAAAAAATGGTTTCCCTCTTTTACTGGCTATTAAAAACAACCGTTCTAGGACATCAAGGTGGCCCTTGTTCATTATCCTTTCCAGTTCGGGAATAATTCTATCGGTGAAATCTTCAGTTTGAATCAGTATTTCCCTTTTAGCAAAATTACCGTAATAAATATCATACAAACCCTCTGGGTCTTCCATAGGACTGGAATTCTTCCCCTCAAGATTGGACAAATACAACATCCTTGCGTAGTTGGAATACAAGCGTTGTTCAAATCGTTTCTTTGGATTTTTTGAAACACTATTTTTAATGTGTTTTATCAGGTATAAGGGTTGTTCCACTATTCCAAAATCACCCTGCTTGACCATTCTCAGCCACAAATCCCTATCTTGCCCATATTTAAAAAACTTTCTGTATCCACCTGCATTTATATATGCCTGTTTTTTAAACATCACATCACCATGATTGAAGGCGGACTTGATTAATAGGTTTGATTCCAAAAAAGGCGGAATTTCTCTTTTTCTCAATTCCTGATTACCTGATTCAGTCTCTTTTTTGACAAAACATCCCACCAAAACAAGCTTTGGATCCTTTCTTAACGCTTCGGCTTGCTTTTCAATTCGTGTTGGCATGGAAATGTCTCCGCTCCCGTGTATGGCAATAAACTCCCCCTTTGCCTCCTTCACGGTATCCATTAAACTATGCACCAATCCTTTATTGGATTCATTGTTAATTACTCTAGCCCTTTGATCCCCCGCGACAACTTCATTAATTTTTGCTAATGTGTCATCCGTTGAGGCGTCATTAATGATGAGTATTTCCAGATTTGGATAGGTTTGGGAAAGCAAGCTTTTTACGGATTCCTCCACATAGGCTGCCCTATTGTAAAAAGGTGTAATTACAGAAACTAATGGGGATTTTTCCTCTGCCATTTTCTTAATTCATTTATATTTCCAAGGAAACTTCCGATAAAGGTCTACTGGATGAGGCAGCATACAGGAACTCACTCATCTTTGAAATTACCTACTGCGAGCAACATAATTACTAAATGGGATGAGGGAATATCAATCAGCTTTCTAAGCTTGGTGTCCTTATGGGGATTTGCAGACCAATTTAAAGGGCAGTTAACTAGTTGTTTATAATAGATGGTATACATAAAGGTCGTACCAAAAAGCCCTCTGTCAAAATAGGATTGATTTCTATCTTTGCCATCTTCAAAACACTCCAATGATGCAGTTACAATAAGCAATTGGTCAATTTGATCTGTAAATCCTGTTTTTTAGCCCTGCAAATTAAGTATAGAATTCTTTTAAATCCTTCTCTTTCTTTTGAATCAAGGCCGCTCCAATTCCTACATCATTAAGTACATTTATAAAACCTGTAAAAACTACCGCCATCCCTACAAGCCCAAATTCTTCTGGAAACAACAGTCTTGCCAAAACCAGCTTGACCAAAAATCCGAAAGATTTGTTTACTGCAAGTTGAACAATATTCCTAAAAATTCCTGCAAAAACCAGGCTTCTTAGTGAATCACCCATCAAATCAGTGTCAAGCTTGCTCCTAGGTTTTTAAGTTTACCCATAAAATTCTCATACCCTCTTCCTATCTGCCACGCATTTTCGATTTGAGTTTCCCCTTCCGCTGTCAATCCAGCCAGAAGAAGTGCCATACCCGCTCGCAAATCCAGGGCTTTGACGGTAGCCCCTTTTAGCCGATTTCCTCCATGGATAACTAGCAGGTCTCTATCAATTTCATATTGCATCCCCATTTTTAATAATTCTTCGGCATAACCATATCTTCCCGGAAACCTTAGGTCGATTATTTTAGATACTCCTTGACTCATGGCCGCATATACTGCTATCAATGGCTGCATATCTGAATTGATGCCGGGATAAGGGCCTGTACTGATTTCCAAGGGATATGGATTTCCCCCTCTTACAATTACGTTGGAGCCATTGTGATAAATCTTCATGCCACTTTCCTTGAGAAAAATCAAGGGTACGTCTAGGTGCTCTTGTGGAAAATTATGAATCTCTATGTCTCCCCTGGTTATTACAGACCCTATGGCCCAGGTTAGGGCTTCCATATTGTCTGGGATTACGGAATGGGCTACCCCATTGAGTTTCTCAATCCCTTCCACCTCTATGCACTTCTGTCCATACACCGTGATGCCAGCACCCATTTTGGAAAGCATAGTTACTAAATCCATGATCTCAGGCCTAACGTGTGGATTCCAAATCGTAGTTTTACCTTTAGCCAAACTTCCACAGATAATGGCATTTTCGGTAGCCCCGGTCGAGCGAATCGACAGGTGAATGTCTGTACCATGCAACCTTTTACGATCTACCTTTGTGCATAAAAAGCCTTCTTCTTCCCACACCTTAGCTCCGAGTCTTTCCAAAAGCATTACATGAAGCTCGTACTTTCTTTCCCCGAGTTTGCACCCACCCGGAAGGGGAACCCTGCCTTCACCAAACCTTGCGGTTAATGCACCAAGTATCAAAAGGGTGTTGCGAATCGATCGCTTTTCCCATAAAAGTGCCGTGGCAATTTTATTTCCAGATTCTGAAATCTTGATAGTATCCTTGTTTTTACTGCAATTTTTACCCAACACCTCCAACATCTCGGCATGGACGATTACGTCCAGCAAATTGTTTGGAAAGTTAAATAATTCCACTGGTTCGTCAGTCAAAATAGAGGCCGCCATAAGCCTTAGGGCACTGTTTTTGGCACCACTTAATGATACATCCCCCTCCAGCCTACTTGCCTGAATAAGTAATTTGTTTGATTCGTTCATTTGAAAGGCAAAATTAAAAAATTTAGCTTTGAAACTTTAAATAAGTTCAATAATCTACAGATAGAAAATAGGTTTAATTTAAAGGTGCAAACCACATTCCGTTTTTGGGCTATTGTTCCACCTTCCACTTCTATCATCCCCAGGTACTGTACAATGTTTGCACCCGATACTATGGTAACCCTTTGCGATTAATGGGTGAAATGGGTAGTCATGTTCCTTGATATATTTATCCCTGTCTTCCTCACTCACATCCAATAAGGGATAAAACTTCAATATTCCTCCCCTTTCCTCAAAAATGTCTAAGGTAGCTCTATGGTCGCTTTGCCACCACATCAACCCACTAACCCATACAGAAAACCTGCTCTTGATAACCTCTAATGGTTTAACCTTGTTGATGGAGCAGCAAAGCTCTGGATCTGACTTCCATGTTTGATTCTTGGTGGTAAACTCATGATCCTCTTTCCCAGCACCAACGGATTCTACATTTAGACCGTACAATTCAGTCAATTTTTGTTTGTAAGCCAACGTTTCCTCAAAATGGTAGCCGGTGTCAATAAAATATATTTTCTGGTTAGGGTTAATCCCTGAAAAAATACTGAGTAAAAGTGCAGAGGTAGCTGCAAAGGAAGAAGTCAACATCACTTCCTTATCCTCAAAATCCTCGTACAATTGACGGACTCTTTCCTCTACGGAAAGGGTGTGGTATTTCTTATTTAAGGCTTTAATTTCTTCCTGACTAAATATCTTTTTGGAGACTTCAGTAACTTTCATAAAGGGACAATTAGTGGATCGGAAATTCAACAGAATGAACTAAATACCTGTCAAATCGAATATTCAAAGCGTAAATATAAGCAATAAATTCACCAGATAAAGTAAACAACCATATAAATCCTATAAATTTGATAGGTTTTGTGAAAACGAATTTATTCGTAGATCTAACTTTTGATTCCCACGGCAAAAACCTGCTGCCTAATGCTCACCAAAAGCCCTATCAAGCTGCCCATCACCGCGATTAGGAGGAAGGAAATTTTCAAATTAAAAATTTCGGCGATAAACCCAATCAGTGGTGGGCCAACGAGAAACCCGAAAAAAGAAAGGGTAGAGACCATAGCTATGGCAATACTTGGCGGATAATTGCTGGACCGACCAGCAATGCTATAAGAAAGAGGTATCACTGAGGCAGTGCCCAGCCCCACCAGAGAAAAACCAAAAATGGCGCTCCACAAATTCGGAAACAATGTACTTATAATGAGTCCTGCTGATATCATTGCACCGCTTATTTGTAGGACTGCTATCTTACCCAAAGAATTAGAAATTTTATCCGCCAAGAACCTTCCACTTGCCATTGCCCCCATAAAAGCGAAAAAACCTAGAGGAACCATTGTGGGTGCTACTTGGACTACTTTTGAAAAAAAAACACCTGACCAATCAAACATACAGCCTTCGCAGAGCATCCCACAAAATCCCACTAACCCAATTCTGAGCAACAAGGGATCGGGGCGTTTAAAGACCAACTGGTTGGATTGTCCAGAATTCTGGTTTTCAGGACGCAGAAAGGAGGCAGCAATAAATACCACGATAAGTCCAATAGCTGCCACCAATAGGTAATGAAAAAACGGATCCCATCCTAAGTACACCATCAGGGCACCTACACCAGCACCAGTGAAGCCGGCCAGACTCCACAACCCATGAAAAGAATTCATGATACTTCTTCCGTAACCATCCTCAATATCTATTGCTTGGGTATTTAGGGATATATTCATAAGGTTACCCATCAAACCAAAGCCTACCACGAAAAATGCCAATTGAATACTGCTGCCAGCCAACCCCAATAAAATCAGTGCGAGCATATAAAAGGTAATCCCAAGCAGAATAACTACCTTGCTTCCAAATTTATAAACGGCCCAGGCTGCTAAGGGAAGGGCTATCAAGGAGCCCGTTGGAAGTCCTAGAAGTAAGGTGCCCAGTTGTCCTTCCGATAAGTTAAAGCTTTTTTGAAAATCAGGAATCCGGGATGCCCAAGAGGAAAAATATAGACCCGATATGAAAAAAAGACTGCCTACTGCCCACCTTCTCTTTCTTAAAACATGCATATTCCATAAATAAGGCCGCAAGTTAAAGTCAATTTCATGAAACATTACCATGTAACCCCTAAAATAACGTAAACTTAATAGCTCCTGCACAGTTAATAAAGTATAAAAATGCAGAAAATGGAGTTAGTGATAGTAGGTGTAACCGTTTGCTTAGCAATAGGATTAATTCATGTTATAGTGAAAAAGGTTTTCAATTAGGTTCTGTTTTTGCCGTCTTCATGCTAATTTAGTTTATTATTAAAGCATAAAAGATGGAAAAACGTAATCGGTCAATTTGTTCAATCACTTTTTTTGAATATAGAAAAGGTAAAAGGTGGTGGGCATTTAACCAGATGCAGTTAGCGATAAAACCCATCCAGAGTTTAGAAGGAATAGAATTTTTTAAACTGATGGGCACTGGAGGTGGCTTTGGTTTTTCCCTTAGTCCAGACTTCCATACCTATTCCCTTTTTATTGTATGGAAAGACATTCCTTCCGCCAAACAATATACCCAGTCAGAGGCCTATCTCCATTTCAATAAAAATTGCAAAAGTAACTTCACCTATTGGATGGGCTGTGTACAAAGTAAAGGATCTTGGGGAGGAGAAAATCCCCTTCAAGCCAGTTTTGAATATAA
This sequence comes from Pleomorphovibrio marinus, assembly GCF_003347495.1. GTDB lineage: Bacteria > Bacteroidota > Bacteroidia > Cytophagales > Cyclobacteriaceae > Pleomorphovibrio > Pleomorphovibrio marinus. Next base: position 339,183 of record NZ_QCXY01000002.1, on the reverse strand, counting down.
TGATGGGGAGATCATGGTTCTTACTAGGGCTAGGGTAAGGTGGGCCAAAATCTGGAGATTTCTCAGACATACCCCTGCGGCCAGTAGGTCGCTGCAGAATGCCAGCGGATTAATATTCACCAAGGGTATTGGGGAGATACCTGTATTGGAGCAAGCTACGTTTAGTTTCTGGGAAAGCATGGGACACATGGAAAAATATGCTTACCAAAAAGACCATCTCAATATTGTGAAAAAAGTAAAGAAAGAGGGTTGGTATAGAGAAGAACTTTTTGCTAGGTTTATACCAATTTCCCTCGATAAGCTAGGCGATGGTTAAAAATTTCACCCTAACGCGTTTTGCCCCTACCCCCAGTGGTTTTTTACACCTAGGCAATGTCCTTTCCTTTGCGATCACCGCCGCCATAGCCAAAAAACATGGGGCAAGAATTCTGTTAAGAATCGACGACTTGGACCAAAACAGAACTAAAAAAGAATACATCCAAGATATTTTTGACACCTTAAATTTTTTGGGGTTTTGGTGGGATATTGGGCCAAAAACCATAGGGGACTTTGATCAAGTTTTTTCACAGCACCAAAGAATACCCTATTATAAGGATGCGTTGAGACAATTGATGATAAATAAAAATGTTTTTGCTTGCGAATGTTCCAGAAAAAAAATTACTCGAAGCCATCAAGGACCAGGTTATCCTGGGACATGCATCCGTAAAAAACTGGAATTAGGGCTTCCTGGAACCTCCCTTCGGGTTTTTACCCCAACATCCACACCTATAATTGGTGTTGCTTACCTTTCTGATGAACTGATTGCACCAATGCCAAAGGAAATGAATGGTTTTATAGTGCGAAAGAAGGATCAAATGCCATCCTATCAACTTGCTTCCCTGTTAGATGACATTTGGTTTGGGGTAGATTTGGTCGTAAGGGGTCAAGACCTATACAATTCTACCCTGGCACAACTTTACTTAAGCTCACTGCTTCCACAAACCAAAGCTTTCAAGGACACCGTATTCCTGCATCATCCTCTTCTATTTGATGGGAAGGCCAAAATGGCAAAAAGTAAAGGGGCTACTTCCATCTTATCTATGAGGGACTCCGGAATGAAGCCTGCTGATATTTTTCAACAAATCGGAAATAGCCTTGGAATACCGGGAAAAATGACATCGCTTTCTCATTTGATTGCCGGACTTAGCAAGTACGACTACCAAACCATGTCGAAATTTTCCGTTTAAAATGACAAAGGGTATTGTTTACACCCAATAACATTTTGCTTAACTCACATACCATTTATTGAATTATTTGACCACAAATAAGTGCAAGAATAACCCCCCATTCGAATATTATACTAATTTTACAGTATGGGTCAAACCTTGCGTTAGTTAATTATAAACCTAATATAAAAAAATGAAATCACCTATCGGCTACCCGTGGCTTATTACTTGCTGCCTGTATACCATCGTTCTTTTTTCCTGTGGTTCAGAAAAAGAACAAGACCTTCATCCATTTGAAAAGTTAAGTGAGGAGGAAAAGAGACAACCTGAAAATGCTCTTTTGGGAATCCAAGTAGCAGATGGTTTAGAAGCCTCTTTATTTGCTTCTGAACCTATGATCACCAACCCTACAAACATTGACATTGACCATAAAGGGAGGGTTTGGGTTTGTGAAGCCTATAACTACCGGCCCGAGATCACGGGCAACGACACCAAGCCGGAAGGGGATCGCATTGTCATTCTTGAAGACACCACTGGTGACGGAAAAGCCGATAAAAGCACCGTTTTTTATCAAGATCCAGAACTAAATGCACCTTTGGGGATATGGGTGATGGGAAATCAAGTTATTGTGTCCCAAAGCCCCTACGTCTGGCTACTAACCGATACTGACGGAGACGATGTAGCGGATAAAAAAGAAATTCTTTTTCAGGGAATAGACGGTGAACAGCATGACCACGGCATGCATGCCTTTGTCTTCGGCCCCGATGGTAAGTTTTATTTTAACTTTGGAAACTCAGGGGGGCAAATCAAGGACAAGGATGGTAATCTTATCGTGGATAAATTTGGGAAAACGGTAAACACCGAAAATTACAAGGAGGGGTTGGTATTCAGGTGCAACCCGGATTTGACTGAATTTGAAGTCTTGGGCCAAAATTTCCGAAACAACTATGAGGTTGCTGTGGATTCCTATGGTACCATGTGGCAGTCTGATAATGACGATGATGGCAATAAGGGGGTCAGGATCAATTATGTAATGGAGTTTGGCAATTATGGCTACAAGGATGAGATGACAGGTGCTGGCTGGAGGGCAAATAGAACCAACAAGGAGAAGGAGATCCCTTTACAACACTGGCACCTAAATGATCCGGGGGTAGTCCCAAACTTACTCCAAACCGGAGCAGGGTCACCTACAGGGATGGTAGTCTATGAAGGAAGACTTCTGCCTGAAATATTCTGGGACCAAATGATACATTCAGATGCCGGCCCCAATGTAGTCAGGGCTTATCCGGTGAAAAATGATGGTGCTGGCTATAAAGCAGAAATCGTAAACATCATGGTTGGGGACCATGACCAATGGTTTAGACCCTCTGACGTATGCGTAGCCCCTGATGGCTCTTTGATGGTAGCGGATTGGTATGACCCTGGTGTGGGAGGCCATCAAGTAGGTGACTTGTATAGAGGAAGGATTTTTAGAGTAGCAATCCCCGATTCTCCATATCGCGTTCCGGCCTTTGAGATGAATACCGTGGAGGGCGCTGTGGAGGCATTACAGAACCCCAACTTATCCGTAAGGCACCAAGCTTGGAAAGCACTGATGGAATTCGGTGAAACAGCCGAGTCCTCCTTGAATAACATATATACCTCCCACGAAAATCCAAGAATGAAAGCAAGGGCATTCTGGGTGTTGGCCAAAATGGAAAATTTGGGGGAGGAATATATTCGAAAAACAACTTCACACCAAGATCCGAATTTGAGAATTGCAGCCATACGTGCCGCTCGTCAAGCAGATATGGACCTGACCCAAATGCTAAAGGAACTTTCGAAAGATAGTGACCCTCAGGTTAGAAGGGAAGTGGCTATCGCCTTAAAGAACAACTCTTCCCAAGAAGCAGCTGAAATTTGGGCCACCCTTGCCAACCAGCATGATGGGGAGGACAGGTGGTACCTGGAGGCGTTAGGCATAGGGGCAGATGGCCAATGGGATAAGTTCTATACTGCCTGGAAATCCTTGGATGATGCTAGCAACCAAAAAGGCCATGACGACATCGTGTGGAGGTCAAGGACTGGGTTGGCCATCCCTACCTTAGCTGCTTTGGCCTCAAATGATGAGAATTCATTAGATAATAGATTGAGGTACTTCCGGGCTTTTGATTTCAACCCCGATAAGGCAAAAAAATCCCGGGCCCTGATCAAAATGTTAGAAGATAGGCAGATAAATACCGAAAAAGGGCAGGATCAAACCAGAATCAATAAATTGGTTTTGAATCACTTAGATCCAGGATATTTAAAACAATCTAATGTGGCACAGACCACTCTGAAAACTACCCTGGAAGAAACTTATGGAACGGAGGAATACCTGGAACTGGTAAGCAGGTTTGAAGTAACTTCAGAAAACGAAAACTTACTTGATTTAGCCATTAAGGAGTTTGACAATAATCTAGGTAAAACCGCAGCTGGTTTATTACTGCAACAAGGGGGGTCTGAAAAAGTTAGGTCTTACCTTAAGGAAGAAGAGGAAAGAAATGCGGCGAACCTTTTATTGGCAATGAGGGGAGTAGGAAACAAGGCTTCATTGGATATTTTGGAAACTACAGCGTTGGATTCTTCAGCTCCTCTTAACCTTAGAAGGGAAGCGGCAAAAGCCATTGGCGGCAGCTACGGTGGGGAGGATAGGGTACTCAGTTTGCTGAAAGAAGGTAAGTTTCCAGAAAACCTGAAAGCCTCTGCTGTGGATGGAGTTAGCAAAGCATGGAGAAAAAGTGTAAGAATAGAAGCCGCATCCTATCTGGATAGTGGTCAAGCAAGTAGCGAAGAGTTACCTCCCATGAATGAACTTTTGACTATGAAAGGGGATAAAGAAAATGGCCTTAGGATATTTAAAGAGAACTGTGCGTTATGTCATCAAGTAGGAAGTATAGGAATGGACTTTGGCCCTAACCTTACCGAGATAGGAAGTAAACTTTCTAGAGAGGCTCAATTCATTTCCATAATCCACCCAGACGCTGGAATAAATTTCGGTTTTGAAGGTTATTTAATTACCTTAAACGACGGAAGCGTTATAGGGGGAATTATTGCCAGTCAAACAGAAACAGACCTGGACCTAAAGCTCCCAGGGGGAAACAGCATGTCCCTTAAAACCAGCGATATTTCCTCAATGGAGCAAATGGAAAATTCCATGATGCCATCAGGACTTGAGAAGGCCATGACTACACAGGAGCTTGTGGACCTAGTAGAGTACCTAATGAGCCTAAAGAAACAATCATCATAAACCAATACAGAATACATGAAGAAGCAATCTAGCAACGGAAGAAGATCAGCCATGAAGAAAGTGGGGGCCACTACAGCTTTGGGTTTTTTAGCCCCCTCACTTTTTAATAGGATAAATGCAGCGGAAGAGCAACTGCCTAATGAGCTAAAGGGAAATATTAACCATTCGGTATGTCGGTGGTGTTATAATGAGATTGAATTTGAGGACTTATGCGTAGCAGCCAAAGAAATTGGTTTGAAATCCATTGAACTCACCGGACCAGAAGAATGGCCCATATTGAAAAAGCATGGACTAGATTGTGCATTACCTTGGGGTGCCGGTAAAGGGATTGAAAACGGTTGGAATAACCCGGAACTACATGATGAACTTGTAAAAAGTTATGAAGAAGTAATCCCGAAGGTAGCAGATGCAGGATATAAACAAATCATCTGTTTTTCCGGAAACAGAAGGGGCCTGGATGACGAACAGGGTATCGTAAACTGTGTAGAAGGGCTAAAAAGAGTAATGGATACTGCGGAAAAGCATGATGTGATTATGTGCTTGGAGCTTCTCAACAGCAAGGTCAATCACAAGGATTACCAAGCAGACCACACTGCCTGGGGAGCCGAAGTTTGCAAAGGGGTAGGTTCCGAGAAGATGAAGCTCCTTTATGATATTTATCATATGCAAATCATGGAGGGTGACGTCATTGCAACCATACGGGAGTTCCATCCCTATATTTCACACTATCATACTGGAGGTGTACCCGGAAGGAACGAAATCGATGAAACCCAAGAGTTATATTATCCTGCCATTATGAGAGCAATTGTAGAAACCGGATATAAGGGATATGTGGGACAAGAATTTATTCCTAAAAGAGACGACAAATTAGCTTCTTTGAAACAAGGGGTGGAAATTTGCGATGTTTAATAAAAGTTTAAATCAAAAAAAAGGCCGACTTTAAGAAGTCGGCCTTTTTTTATATAGAAACTGTATCAGTTCATATTTATCTTATTATTATCAAATATCTTATCAGAAATAACTGGCTTTTTTCTGGGGATAATTTTTGCTTTAAATACCTGCTTCTCGGAAATAGCAGGGGAATTCATGCAATTGTTCTTTATATGGATTAAAGTTTGCTGATCCATCCATAACCCAAGACTTACGGCAGCTATCACCATAATAGGTAACACTACATGATCACTTGCTCCAAAAGCACCAAATGCAAACGCAATAAACAAGCACTTAACCCCACCTAATATCAAAGCTACTTGGTCGTGCCTTAGCCCCATTCGAATTAAAAAGTGATGTACGTGTCCTTTGTCTGGTTTAAAAGGGGATTTACCTTTCAAGGCTCTCCTAATAAATATCCGCAATGTATCATAGATAGGGATAATCATCAAAGCCGCTCCAGCAGCTATGGGGGCACTGGTTTTTGCACCTTCCCAAGGAGCCATAGTGCCATTTTTGTCAACGAACAAAATCACCAGTACGGTTAAGGCAAATCCCAAGCTCAAGGATCCAGTATCCCCCATGAAAATTTTGGCGGGATGCCAATTATAAACCAAAAATGCAATGATCCCTCCAATGATAGTAAAAGAAATTAAACTATAAGCAATGAGATTGGCCTCGTAAAACCACCAACCAAGGAAGGACAGGGTAATTACGGCAAGGGTACCAGCGAGTCCGTCCGAGCCATCAATCAAGTTAAAGGAATTAGTAAGTACTACCAAAACAAAAAAGCTTATAATCACACTTACAAAATAGGGTAATTCATAAATACCCATGAAACCATAAAAACCAGAAACCCTAATATCCGCCATAATAATCACAAAAAATGCTGGGATACACTGTCCTATTAGTTTCTGAACGGCACTTAATTCAATCAAATCATCCCTAAGACCAACAGAAAACATAATGGCCAAGGCAACTAGAAAGTAGCGGGTTTCCAAAATCTGTTCGAAGGAAAGCCATGCCAAAAGTCCAAAAAAACTTGAAAGCATGATAGCAACCCCACCCATGGAGGGGATATAACCAACATGAATTTTTCGCCCCCCAGGCACTTCAGTCATGTTGATTTTTTTTAGCACCATGACCACTACTGGAGTGATTAAAAATCCTAAGAAGAAGGAAGTAAGTAAAGAAAGAAAAATATTCATGTTAGAAAGCTTTTGGCAAAATTAATCAATTATGGGCAATTATTTACAGATTTGGAAAATTTTATGGAGATAACATGCAAACCTGCCATTTTTTATGTTAACGGTAATAATCGTTGTACCATTCGATAAATTTTTTGACCCCAGTTTTTACCGGTGTGCTAGGTCTATACCCCAATTCATTTTCCAGGGGTGTGGTATCCGCATGAGTTGCCGGAACATCTCCAGGCTGGATTTCCATAAGGTTTTTCAGAGCCTCTTTACCCAAAGCTTCTTCTATAGCTACAATAAAATCCATCAATTCTACTGGAGATGAATTCCCTATATTGAACACCTTATATGGAGCCCTAGACAGGCTTGGATCCATTACTGAATTGTCCAAATCTGGCGTTGGGGTAGGAGGATGGTCCAACACCCGGACAACTCCTTCTACGATATCGTCTATGTAAGTAAAATCCCTTTTCATCTTACCGTAATTAAATACATCAATAGGCTTGTTTTCCTTAATTGCTTTTGTAAATAAAAACAAAGCCATATCTGGTCTTCCCCATGGACCATATACGGTAAAAAACCGCAATCCAGTTGTGGGTAACCCAAAAAGATGACTGTAGGTATGAGCCATCAATTCATTGGATTTCTTTGAGGCCGCGTACAAGGAAACAGGGTGATCCACTGAATCACTTGTGGAGAAAGGCATTTTTACGTTTGATCCATATACCGAACTAGAAGATGCATAGGCCAAATGTTTAATCTCATATTTCCTACATGCTTCAAGAACATTGATAAAGCCAACAATGTTTGCTTGTATGTAGGCATCTGGGTTGGTCAATGAATACCTTACCCCAGCCTGAGCGGCTAAATTTACAACCTTGTCAAATCGTTCCCTTTCAAACAAGTCCGTTAAGGACTTCTTGTCTTCCAAGTTTAATTGTACAAATTGATATTTGGGGAATTTTTGGCTCTGAATAACCTTCCCCTTTTGTATTTGGGTTTTGGGTATGCCAGTCTTTTCTAAACGAGCCAGTTTTAGATTAACGTCATAATAATCATTGAGGCTATCTATGCCAATTACTTCGTCTCCTCTATTCAACAACCTCTCAGCAAGGTGCATGCCAATAAATCCGGCTGTACCAGTTATCAATACTTTCATTTAGTAAAAGAAATTTAAATTTTAGGTAAAAGAAAAGATGTGTTTCGGTTTAAAAATTTTCGTTTAATCAATTTTCTTAAGTTTCGAATATTCAAATTTAGGTATTATTTGCGCAATTGATCCAGATTCATTAAATATATTAGTTTCATTTGACCAAAAACGGAAAATTTATGCACCCCGACTGGAAAATTGGGCTCAGATTCAGGCTTTAATTGCCATTGATAATTATTTGCATGAATAAATTGAAGACGGGAATCAACCAGAAACCTTTCCCATTGGTGGCTAAACAGCAGCCCTAAACTTAAGTCCACCCAGGGTTTGTGCTCCCTCTGTTGACCAAATGCGCGAAAATAGAAGTCTTGGTGGTTGGCCAATCTTTCCATCAAAATACCCAGTTTGTTGAATTTGTCCACGAAGGCGACTTCTAAAGTTTGAACATTAGAGCCTACTCCGGATCCTACCCCTAAAGCCTGACCATGATTCACGAAACCTCGGGCATTCCAATGAGTATGCCAAGTAATGTTACCGCCCAATCCAGGATAACGTATATACCGATTTACAGATTCTTGCTGATGTGTAATTTCGCCCCGGAATTGTAACTTTGGCCTCATGCCAGTTAAATCCACCAAGTGAGTAAAACCCAAAAGATAGGCTCTTGCATGCTCGGGATTCAATAAAAACTCCCTCCAATTCAAAGAATGATCTCTTCTTCCAAATTCAAAATAAAATTCAGATTGGGCATTTGGCACAACGTATCGCATAAAAACAGAGGCAATTTGATCCCTCCCTTCACCGTCACGTTCAAATCCAAAGGAATCTTTTTGAAATGGGTCGAAAATAGGGAAATACTCCCTAATGTGGCCACTCATATCGTTATTATACTGATGGTATGCCCTTGACAATCCCAAAAACATACCCGATATCCATTTGGGATTATAGGTAATTGTAAACCCGTTGAGGTATCTCCAATCTCCATTGAAATTTCGGAAATAGTCATTGTTTAATTGATCACTCTGAGTAGGTTGGCGAAGGGAATTTTCTAACCTACCAACGAGTACTTGGCCTTCGAAGTTACCCAGAAATGTGGAGACGGGTTTAACCGTATTCAATGAAAGATGTGGAAACCCCTTGGCATTATTACTAAACACCAAAGAATTAAATTGACCTGGCCCCCACCAAATATTTTGGGTAGAAACACCCAGTTCAAAGGATTTATGAGTAAGTGAAACTTTGGATTGACCATACCAAAAGGCAAGATGAGGTTGATCATGAAAAATTTCGGGGAAATCACCTGTATTCCAATACCTGAATCTGGCCACATTAACTCCCCTTTCAAAATAATCCGGGTAACCTGAAAAAGATCGGTTTTCAGAAAAATTAAATTCTGGTTGTAAGGACACATTAATAAACTTATATCGAAACCCAATGCCTCCAGAAAAGTAATTTTGAAAACCAACATTAGGATGACTAATTCCATAACCCCATCCATATGGACGACCCTGGTTAAATTGATTATTTGAAACTATAGGATACACATCAAAAAAATCTGAAGTGGGGTGGTTAGTCATTAATGAATCAGAATTAACTATAAAATCAAAGGTGTTTTCAAAAAAAATTGGCCTCAACGCAAAAGAGTGGTTTTTATCAAATTTCCCAATTATTTGGTTTCTTCTATTTACTTCATATAAACTTGACAAATGCAGACTTTGACCGAAAGATTCAACAAATGAGGATACAATAAAAATAAATAAGAAATAGAACTTCATTATTTACTAAAGTAGGTTTTTGTGAAACCCAAGAAAGAATAATAACAAAAGTAATAAACGGAACGAAAAAAACCGAGATTTTCCACTTCTCTATAAACTTTCCACTGGTATTTTGCGGCTTTAAATTTATTATTGCTTATGGAATTTTTCCGAACCCTATACTTAGCAAGGACCTCTGGAAAACTATAGGCAAAGGGAATCATCCTAAGAATTTTAAGCCAAAGTGCAAAGTCTTGACGTTTTGAAATATTAGGCATATAAACCTTACCAAGCATTTTGACGGAATAAACAGCAGTTAAACACCCAATATGACAAGATTTTAAAAGTTGATCATAATTGACTTTTGAAGGCACATAAATAGTATTTATATAATCCCCATTTTCCGTAATCCGTATATAGGGACTAAATGAAAAAGCGATGTTGTTTTTTAGCATAAAAGAAATCTGCATGGCCAACTTTTCTGGCATCCAAACATCATCACTATCCAAAAAGGCAATGAAATCCCCACTGGCGTGTTTAATTGCATTATTTCTTGAAACAGCTGGTCCAAAATTAACTTCATTTTGAATTAGTTTGATTCTTTGATCTAGTGCAACATATTTTTTGAGAATTTCTATGGTGCCATCATCAGAACCATCATCACAAATAATTAGCTCCCAATCTTTATAAGTTTGGCAAATAACTGAATCTACTGTTTCCCTAATGAAGGTGGAAGAGTTAAAGCTAGGTGTTATAATAGAAACTTTCATTTCTGTAGGTGTGTACTAAACAATGAAATGAAATACATTGAAAATATAAAACTGTGATTGATAATACTGTCAGTATTTAAAATAGAAATAATTGAAAAAGAAAAGAACAAAGAAAGAAATCCAAAATACTGATCGTTAATTTTTTTTACTTTGATAATTTTAACAAAAAGGTAAAATAAAAAAACCAAAAATAAAAGAAACACTACTACACCTAACTCAGCATAGAATTTTGAATAAAGAGATTTCGGAGTCGTATAAATTTGGCCTTTAACCGCTCTATTTACAGTTTCAAAATTAGTAGCATACTTATAGTTTTTCAATATTTTTTCGGAATATATATACCTGTACCCATCCAATCCCAATCCAAGAAAGTAGCTATCTGGTCCACTTTGAAAACCAATTACAGGGTTCATTATCCGTTGGAACATAGAACCATCACTTTCCAAAATCAAAAATAAGGCTTCAGGATTTTTTAAAATTACGGTAATTTTCCCAAGCCTTTGTACAGTATAATTATCCGACTTAGTATTTACCACCCAGTTAATAGTCAGAAAAATAAAAATCATCCCTAAAACTGAAAGAGCAAAGGTCTTAAAGCTCAACTTAAAAATTACAAGGTAAACACCAATAGAGATTAAAAAAACCAAATATCCATAGGAAGAACCTGACAACAATAAGTAAATTCCTGTTAAAACTAAAATAATTGTTTTTAAAGGGCCTTTATAAAAATAATAAGTGAAAATACCAAAAAGAGACAAGTACCTTACCATCCAGGATGGCTCCCCTGAAACCCCCTGTAATCTATTTGCAGTCCTATAACTAAAAATAAAGGTTATGAAATTCGAGATACTCCGAGGTATAAGACGAAAAATCTCAAGTATTTGGAAAAAGCCTACAAAAAAAATCAGTAATAGGCTAAATACTATAACAATAGATAAATTTTTTAAGAACTCCTCTCTATTATATTCAAGCCCAAATTGTATGCAATTGAATGAGACTATACTGACAATAATAAAAATTGTTAAAGTAATAAAACTTTTGATAAGATGGCTATACTGGTCAAGAATAAAAAAGGAAGAAAATAAGGAATGTAGCACAATAAATAGGCATAACACAACTACTATAATGTCATGGAAATTAATTTTTCCTTCCATTAAATAAAGGAAAAATGCACCCATAAAAAAAAAGAAGGAAATTGGACGATATTCGTTATCTGTAGGAAAAAGTGGGAAACTGTCGATTGGTAGGCAAAAAATACCCATGTAAAAAAACAGCAACATAAGTTGCTTGATAGAATACTCCTTTTTAAAATTGAGTACCAAAGCTACCTTCCTGTTAATTTATAAATAAAATCAATCGGAAAAAACAGCGAAAAATATTTGGGAGAGGGAAATAAAAATATACTTTTCCAAAGATATTTTAAGTATAACTTGTTTTCATTTAATTTATAAATTTTAGATATATTGAAGAAATATTTACTTCTTCTTTTTCTGTTATCCAAATAATTTAATTTTTCGAAATACCTTTTATACTTTTTTTCGATAATCTTAATTGATTCAATTTTCTTTTTGGGGTCTTTTGATATTTGTCCTTCGGACAAATGTTGCGTATACCTTAAATTAAACCCCCCATCTGCTTTGATCTCGGTGATTTGACAGGCTCTTATCCATAAATCATAATCTTGGATGGCAGGAAGTTCAGGATCAAAACCACCACTTTCAAAGTACACATTTCTTCGGATGGCCACGGAAGAGGTGGATCCAATAAAGTTTTCCTTTAAAATTTTTATTGATGCATCACCAGAAAAGTTGGCAGGTACCTTATATAAAACTTTATCCCTATTATTGCTCGAAACTATAAGCTTCCCAGAATATACCAACCCAATTTTTTTATTTTTAAAATGATTAACCTGAGACTTAATTTTGTCAGGTTCCCAAGTGTCATCGTCATCCAAAAACATTAAAATGTCTCCAAATGAGGCATTAGCTCCTTTATGCCTTGATGGATTACTGCCAATTGAATTTTCATTTTGTAGGAAGTTGAGAACTATTCCATTTTTGCGTTCAAATCCTAGAAGGTCAAATGACTCTCCGTCATTGACTACCACAATTTCATCTGGAGGTTGACGCTGTGATAACACACTTTTGACAGCCTCATGACATAAATAAGGTCTGTTATAAGTGGTAACAATTACAGATACAGTCATAAATAGGAATTTTTTAAGCCCTTCACTAAACCCATTAGCTTAAAAACAGTGACTTTCCAGTACACAAAATAAATCTTTATGAATTTGTTCCTGTGATCCCTATAAACGCCCTTTCTCTTCATGGAAGAGAGTACCAAAAAAGGATTGGGAGGAACAAATACACTAAAAATCAACTTGGCACTTTGGATAAAAACACTTCTTCTCAATTCCATCCAAATTCCAGGCAACCCACTTCCAACTCTTTTCGCTTTATTGATAATTTCTTCTTTCTTCCTTGGTTTTTTAAAAACAATAGCTTTTTTGGCATATATCAGCTTATATCCTGCGTTGGTGGCGCGTTTCGTCCATTGCATATCTCCACCAGTCCTAATCCCTTCTGGGAAAAGCCCTATTTTATCAATAAGATCCTTTCTGACTGCCAAATTTGCCGTAGTGGCATATCCCTTTTGAATAATGCTATTTGTTTGAACATACCGGATTGCATCTGCAACCTCGTATGAAGTAGAATTCTTATAAACATCAAACCTTACTTCCCCCCCAACCAAAAATACATCTTTTGAATGAAAAGGATGCAATATTTCCTTTAACCAACTCTTTATGGGTTTACATGTAGAGTCTAAAAAAACAACAATTTCTCCCTTGGCAGCTTCAATCCCCCTATTTCTACATGAATAAGGGCTATTCAAATATTTGTCTTCTACCAGAAAGGTGATTTTATCGTTAAACGGGATATCCTTAACGTGACTGTTCACCTCACCTCCATTATCCACCACAATCACTTCAGCCTCCTGATTGCCAATACTGGCAAACAAGTAAGGGAGGATGGTTTTTAGGGAGTCAAGGTCCTTATACACAGGTATGACTATTGATATTTTCAATTTTGTATTTTATTATAAAGGATAAAATAATAAACTACCAAATAAATAAAAGCCGTGATCAATCCTATTAATATAGAAAAAATTATATGAAAATTTAAATTTGGCTTGCTTTTGACCATAGGGATGATAGGACGTTGAAATACAGTCAATACCGGTTTGGCTTCCTCCAATTTTATTTTTGCCTGTTCTAACTGTTGAGACAGGTTGGTGTAAAGTTCAAACGATAAATTGTTTTCCGCCCTAAGCTTATCTTCCATTGACCGTACCACCTGTGAGTTGACCCCCCGGTTAGCATCAAGGTACCTCGCTAAAGTCATCTGGGCATTTTCAAACCTTTGCTTTGCTTTTTCGGTTTGGCTTTCTATGAATCCAAGGTTTTGCTGTTGTTTGTCGGTTTGATAGTTTGCTGCAAACTCTCTCAACCTTTTTATCACGTTTCGGTTTAATTGCGCAGCCAAGGTTGGATCTTGAAGAGTAGCCATAACATTGATGACCCTGCCTTCTTTAGTAATCTCTAACAGGTTTTGGAGATTTTTGATTACAATTCGTTCATTTTTTGTCAAAGTAAAGAAATCCTCATTAAAATTCCCCACAGCAATCGTATCAGAATCAGGTGTGAAGTTTTTCCCCCCAAATAATTTTGTGATAGGTGCATCCTCATGGAAATCCCTAAAATAATCTATCAATGAAATCTCTTTGTCATCCAACTGGTATTTATCATCTATCAACCCCAACAGGAACTCTTCACTCATCACAATTATAGGAAAGAGTTCAGGATCCAACTGTTCATTGTTCATTTGTCCCCCCAAGGTATTTTGGAGGTTCAAAAGAGAGCCCATGCCGCCTCCCATTCTTTGATTCATTCCTCCCATTTCACTCAGCACCTTTGATTCAGAGGTAAAGCTTTTAGGAGTGGTGAAATAAATGAGCATTCCTAGTACCATAATGATAGAAAAAGAGATGAATACTCCCTTTAACCTAACCTTTACCAAGGTGAAAAGTCCAGAAACAGAGATCTGCTTATCCCTTTTCAACTTTGCCAAAATGGCATATGTTCGATCCTTCTTATTCATAGTGATTATAATTGTCTTTTAAAAGGCCATAACCTGTCCCAAATTTCGGGATAGACTGCCCCTACCTTCCCCGTCCCGTATTCTATCGGGATCGGAGGACTCGCTTCGGGAGACTGCCCCTGCCTGCCCCGTCCCAATGTGTGACTTGCTCGTCATGCCCTGACTGCCGTCAGGACAGGCTCGATTTCATATACCATTTCAAGTTCTTATTTCGTTACCCCCAAATAAAAGCCTATAATGTTCTTGAAATTCAGTAAGCCTTCGCTGATAAATAAAAACAAGCAACAAAACTTTGTTGAAATTTCCTTTTATTAATGGGCTATTTGCTGCAACCCCCCATTCGGTAATGGGAGGCCTCAATTGAAAAAGCCCATTAACCAACCTTTGCCAGACCGGTTTACTTTTGTGTTTTCTTTGGTAATTTTTGCCATAGATTCTTCTTACCTTAATCAAACTTTCTTCTTTACTGCGAGCAGGGTGTAAAACCACACAATCTTCCGCATAAATAAGGGGTACACCAGCCTGTGAAACCCTAAGGTTCCACCCTCTGTCTTCTCCAGAAAAAACGTTATCCCAAAACATCCCATTTTCCTCAAAAAGGGCTTTTCTACATGCAAAATTGGCGGTAACAGAAAAACCCTCACTAACATTTCGCTTTTGTTGAAAGGCAAATATTCTATCGAACCATTCGGAAGGCTTGGGTTGGTCGGAAAGCAGAATTTCCACCTTGCCACCAATTCGTTGAACGCCAGGATCCAGTAAAAATTTCTCGTAGAGGTTCTTTAACCAATTTGGTTGAGGGATACAATCACTATCTGTGAAAACTAATATATCACCTTTGGCGTGCTTGATACCAGTATTTCTAGCAGCATATGATCCTGGTTTACCTTCTTGCAATAGGGTTACCTCTTCCAAATACCTTCCATCCAAAGACGATAAATGGTTTGGGTCGTTGTTGACTACAATTATTTCAAACTTATCCCTTGGCAGTACTTGAACATTTAGGGCATCCAGGCACAATTCCAACCTTTGCCAATCTTTAAAAGTAGGTATGATGACGCTAAGAAAGCTATCCATTGTAATTAAAGACTATATTATCTAGTTTATACCCTTCATATAGCCTTGCAGCAGCGGTGGCCTTATTAAAAGTGTTATCCAGATTCATGACTCCCAGTTTGGGATTCTATGTTTATTAAATTATTCGCCGACCCAGTACTCACAGGATTTTTGTTATTGGAAAAACACCTGTGCTTCGTAAACATATTCTAATCCTGCTGGGTTATAGGAATAAGCGCAGCTGCTCTTATTTGTATGTTTTGGAAAATTCGCAGCTATTTTTTTTGTTCAACCAAGGGCATATGGAAAGGCGCCAGGGAATTATGTATTTGTCCATTTTATTCTTTAACCCATACCTCTCATTTATTGCCATCAGGGATGAATTCAAGTTACGATGTACAAAAGCAGAATAAAGAAGACTTTTAGAATATACCTTGGATTTAGGGAGTAAAGATCTCAAGTTTTTTATGTCTTCGTTCCTTTTTCCATACAAAATGGCGCCAACTAACACCTTCTAAGAATAGAACTTATCAAATAGGGCTTCCTAGTCTAGGTTCATTATAAAACATAACAACAAATAGGGTCACCAGCGTGTAAAGTAATAGATAGGCCCTTAAATTGAATACAAAAGAACTCAAAAACACAGATTAGTAGTTAGTAGTGTATTGGCTTCACTTTTAAACGGGGCAATTGAATTAATGAAGCCCCAAGCCCAAGACTTGTCATGGCCTGTATGAATCCGGTAAAAAATACCGCCATTCCTTCCAATCCAAAATCCTCCGGAAAAAAATCCTGTAAAGGACAAGCTGGACAATGTAGTCAAACCCTTTGCCAAAAATCAATTCCAGACTCTGCCAAAATATCTCTTTTTTGGCGGATTGACCTATTGTTTTCTGATCATCCAAAAGCTTCACTTTAAAACGGTATTCTACCTGGTAATGAGTAAAAACAGGGTGGTTATAGTCGAGGCCATACCTACCAATGCTTGGGCTTGCAATGGCTGCCTTGGCCTTCTTCTCGGCACCACAATTTCTGCCCCAGGCTCTATACTAGGATAGAAGTTGAAAAATAAAAACTTGGAGGTCCTCTTCACATCCCCATTGGCATATATCACATACGATCTTCCTCTTCTAGACTCCTCTGTATATCCCCCAGCCCTGGAAATATAGTTCCTAAAGCCACGGAACTCGTCATACCTAGCTGTAGTAGGATAAAGAACTTCACCTCTCATCCTGACAGTTTGCAGTTCTTTAGGGATACTCAAAACATCCCCTTCCTCCAAAATCAAATCATATTTTGAACCAGGATTGGCGATAATTTGGTCTAAGTCAATGCCAATTAGCTCTTTATCTCTAAAGGCGATATCCATAACCGCACTGGTGTCCGTCCCCTCCAATAACGAGTACCTGTCCTCGGCAAATGACCTCTGTTCAGTATATTCCTCCTCATTTTTTCGCCGTTCGTACTGCAGCAGTTCAACCCTCTTTTGTAATCGCAAAAGGAGTTGCTCCTCGGACTCCGCGTTAGCTACTGTGGTGTCCCTATCCAGGTTTTGAAGCAGTGATTCCAAATTCTTAAGTTTCAGCTCTTCCTCTTCTGGGGTATCATAAAATTCGGTGCGTCTGATTAGGGTTGCACCTTTGGGATAGGCAAACTGGTTGGTCCCTCCTGCCCTTCGTAATACATCCGAAATCCTTTCGTTGTTTTTTTCCAAAGCAAACTCACCGGGATAAAATACTTGCCCCTCTACTCGCACAATTTTCTCCCTTTGAAACCCTGGACTCTTCCTTACAAAGACGTGGTCAAAAGGTTGCAGTGTTATTGCCCGATCTTCTTCCGAAAGTGCCAAATTAGTATCCACATCCGCCATAATAACCTCAGCTATCTTACCGCTAGAATCCCCTTTCACTCTCCGGATTATTTCTATGCTGGAGCTTGTCGCAGACTCCTTAAAACCTTTAGATTTTACCACCAAATCTCCCACTGTCATGTTTTCGCCGAATTGATATACACCCGTTCTGTTTACCTCTCCGGAAATTTGCACATAATATTCTTCCTTAATGTCATAGATACTTGGGATATTCAAAATGTCTTCCCTTCTTAGTGGAATGTCTTCTACCTGGCCTTCAAGAATACCAGTGATGTCCACCGAAAGAATTTCCATAGTAAGGTTTTCCTTGGTCCTGTATAGCGTGGCTCTTCCTGTAAATGCATCTCCCCGCAATCCATCTGCCCTTTTGACGAGTTCGGATAGAGTCATGTCTGGAAGCAAGGCAAACTGTCCTGGCCTGAAAACCGCTCCAGAAACTTGAACCCTGTTTTCATACCTTGCCAATATTTCTCCCACTCTGAAAACGTCTCCATCTTGGATAGGGAAATTAGTGAATTGTTCGGCATACACGTTGTCCACTTTCATCTCCTTATCCATGGCCCTTCGCACCGTTATCATTGCTTTATAGGCCTGACTGGTAAACCCTCCTGCGAATTTTAATAGGTCCTCCACGCTTTCCGAACTTCTAATCTCGAAAAAACCTGGTCTCCTTACCGGCCCCTCCAATTCGACCCTCGTCTTTACAGGCCCGACGATAATAACGTCATTATCTCTCAATACCAGATTCTTAGACTGATCCCCTCCGACCAAAAAATCATAGATATCCAACTCTGAGATCATTTTATTATCCCTGTAAACCTGAATTTCCCTGAATGTTCCATTTTCATTTGGGCCACCTGCCACATAGAGGGCATTGAATATTGTGGAAAATGAAGGCAGTTCATACGAACCAGGCCTCCTTAACTCTCCAGCCAATGTGACCTTAATGGTACGTATGTTTCCCACTCTGAGCTGCATAAACGTATTGGGGTTTTCCCCTCCCAAACCGGAATAAATGGTTCTCAATGAATTCCTGATTCTGTTTGTTGCTACTTCTACGGTAGAACCCCCAACTTCCACCGGACCCACATTTGGAAAGAGCACCTTGCCCTCTGGTGTTACCGTCAGATCGTAGGATTGCTGAGAAGCCCCGTATATATCTACCAACAACTGGTCTCCCGCTCCTAATACATACTGTTGAGGAGTAGGCAGGTTTAAGCTAGGACTAAAATCCAATTGTCTATTGTGAAACAAGGTGAATCCAAAAATTTTCTTTTGCTTGGGGGTAAGATCATAATAGGGATCTCTTTTTCTTAAGGAATCGAAAATGTCCTGATCGTATTCAAAACCCTCTATCCTTCTTTGTCCTGGCATACTCTGTACCTTGGTTCCGGGTTCTGCCGCCCTACCCCCTGTTCTCAACGTTTCCATTCGCCTTTGTAACTTACTGAGTTCCTCAGGAGGCATTCCCCTCTCCCTAGCCATGGCCGCCAACTGACTCTCATTCATGCCTGAGGCCTCTGCCCTTCGGATCATTTGTTCAATCTGAGCATCAGAAAGGTCATCCACCTTCAGGTTTTGTATGTCCTGAAGGGATTGTCCATATGCCACCAAGCTTAAAAAAAAGAAGCCCAAAAGGGCTATCAGGGCTATTGATTGCTGAAAAGACAAATATTTCATGGATTATTTTTCGTTCAATTTAAATGTAATTAGGCAATAAACAATTTAGGATTCACACAGCTTCGCCACATCAATCCCACATAAAAACGGAATCTCAGCTTAAAAATTTTATGTTTAATGAGGTCATTTTATAATAAAAATGACCCTGAAACAAAGACGGCACAAAAGTAAGCATAAGAATTCAATATCCATGAGCAAAAAATGGTTATCCGTTATTTAATTAGGCTTTATAGCGAATAGAAGGGAATGTAAAAACCTGCTCCTCAAGGTAAGTTCTGGACTTTACAATGTGGAGCAGGTCAGTAAATCTGGGGCGGAACTTTGGCACAAAACTTATTCCACTTGATTCAAAACCTGATGCCCACCCTTCATAAGGTGAATGTCTTTTTGGAAAAGTCTGACATCGGATTGAACCATATCCTCAATTAACATGGGCAGATCGTACTTAGGCACCCATCCCAGCTTGGTTTTAGCCTTAGTAGGGTCACCTATGAGTAAATCTACTTCTGTGGGTCTGAAATAGGCAGGATCAACCTTAACTATAGTATCTCCAATTTTCACCTTTGGCTCAACAGCCCCGCAAATTTCGCTTAATTTGGAGGAGTCTATATCCTCTATGATCCCAACTTCATTCACTCCTTCTCCCTCGAAACGAAGGTGGAACCCAACTTCTTCAAAGGACATCTTAATGAAATCCCTGACCTTGGTGGTGATTCCTGTGGCAATCACAAAATCTTCAGAAACATCTTGCTGTAATATCCTCCACATGGCCTCCACGTAATCCTTGGCATGTCCCCAGTCCCTCTTGGCATCCATATTGCCTATGTAGAGCTCCTCCTGAAGTCCTAGTGCAATTTTTGCTACAGCCCTTGTGATTTTTCTAGTCACGAAGGTCTCTCCCCGGAGAGGGGACTCGTGGTTAAACAAAATACCATTAGAAGCAAACATACCATAGGCCTCCCTATAGTTCACAGTAATCCAATAACCGTATAGTTTGGCCACCGCATAGGGCGACCTAGGATAAAATGGGGTAGATTCTGATTGAGGTACCGCTTGTACCAAACCATAGAGTTCGGAGGTGGAAGCCTGGTATATCCTTGTTTTTTTCTCCATCCCCAATAACCTCACCGCTTCAAGAATCCTTAGAGTCCCAATGCCATCGGCATTTGCTGTATATTCCGGCGTATCAAAACTCACCTTGACATGACTCATGGCGGCAAGGTTATAAATTTCATCCGGTTTGGTTTCTTGAATTATCCTGGTAAGGTTCATGGAGTCAGTGAGATCTCCGTAATGTAGAAACAGTTTCCTGTTTTGATCATGTGGATCCTGATACAAATGATCGATCCTGTTTGTATTAAAAAGGGATGCCCTCCTCTTAATACCATGCACAATGTAGCCCTTTTCTAAAAGTAGCTCTGCCAAATATGCCCCATCCTGCCCTGTAATTCCCGTAATTAATGCTGTTTTCATAACCAATCCTGTAAGTATTAATAGCTGTTATATTACTAAAATTTCACTTCTTTAATGCTCTGTATATTTTCCAGAAACCATTTATAAGTCCTTTCTATCCCATCCTTCAAAGGTATAGAGTATTTCCATCCTGCATCTGCCATTTTTGAAACATCCATTAGTTTTCTCGGTGTCCCATCGGGTTTGGAATCATCCCAGAGAATTTTGCCCTGATGACCAGTTATATCCTGAATCAATTTTGCCAATTCTTCTATGGACAAATCTTCCCCAGTTCCCACATTATATAGGTTATCCTCAAAACGATTTTCCATGGCAAAAATAACCGCTTGAGCCAGGTCATCCACATGTAAAAATTCCCTTTTGGGCCTTCCGCTACCCCAAAGGGTAACAGGCGCATCCCCACTTTCCTTTGCTTCATGAAACTTCCTTATCATGGCAGGCAATACATGGGAAGTTTCTAAGTCAAAGTTATCATGGCTACCATAGAGATTGGTAGGCATAAGGCTGATAAAATCTTTTCCAAATTGATTCCGAATGGCCTCACAAGCCTTCACCCCTGCTATTTTCGCCAAAGCATACCATTCATTCGTGGGTTCTAAAGAAGAGGTAAGGAGGTATTCCTCCTTAAGAGGTTGTGGCGCTAGTTTTGGGTAAATACAAGAGCTGCCCAAAAAAATGAATTTCTCGCACCCAGATACATGGGCAGCGTCAATTAAATTGTTTTGAATGAGCATATTATCCATCAAAAATTGATAGGGGTATCTACTATTTGCCAATATCCCCCCAACCCTTGCGGCAGCATCTACGACTACGTCTGGATTTTCTCTCTCAAAAAACGACTTCACCTGAGCCTGATCTCGCAAATCCAATTCAGCACTGGTTTTCCCCACCAAATTTGAATAGCCTTTTTTTGCCAATGCCTTCCAAATAGCACCTCCGACCATACCTCTGTGACCTGCAATATAGATCTTAAAGTCTTTATTTAACATATTTGAATATCGCTTAATTTAAAAGGTCTGGATTCTCCCTTTCCAATCTTTCATAAATTTTTTTCACTTCCTGTGCATCGTTTTTATTTAACACCAATATGGCGTCTTTGGTGTCCACCAAAACAATGTTTTCCACACCTAAAAACTCAACGTGCTTTTCACTTCCCAATACCAAGTTTGTACCCATACGTCTATGGTCCTCCGGCCCTAAATGATCGTAAAGTGCCTCAAAAGAACCCATATCGGACCACACAAACTCGGATGGTACAACTTTAATCTTTTTGGATTTCTCCATCACTGCGTAATCCACACTGATAGATGGGATCGCCTTGCTTTCCCCCAAAGGCAGAAAACCATTTTCCATGGCTTCAAAAGCTTTCCTGGAAGCCTCATAGACCTCTGGAGAATGAAGTTTTAACTCAGATAAAAATGCCTTGGCAGAAAAACAAAACATTCCACTGTTCCATAGAAAATTTCCTGAAGACAGGTATTCCTCCGCCTTGGCCAAACTGGGTTTTTCGCGAAAGGAAACCACATCAATGCCATTGTACTCTATATATCCAAAACCTGTCTCAGGCTTGTGTGGCCTAAGGCCAAAAGTGACAAGGAAGCCATCCTTGGCAAGGTTGATGGCATCCTGAACAGCATTCCTGTAGGCCGCTTCCTTACTGATTAAATGATCAGAAGGAGTGACCAGTAGAATGTCATCTCCTTCCACTGAAAATGCGGCAAATGCTATTGCAGCAGCGGTGTTTCTGGGTGTAGCTTCAATTATTTCCTTGTAGGAATGACCAAGATTGGCTAATTTTTCCCGAGAAAGCTTGAAGTTGTCAATACTTCCCACCACCATAATGCCTTCGCAAAACGAAAGGTTTCTGTCAATGGTTAGTTCAAAGAGTGAACTATTTCCAAAAATTGGAAGATATTGCTTAGGTTTTGATTTTCTTGATAATGGCCATAATCTACTTCCAACACCTCCGGACAAAACTACATTGATAATACTCATTTCCCTATTAAAAATTAAGGCCTATACGGCAATTTCTTACTAAATTTTTGATTCTAAATTTAGTCAATATTTCGAAAATTTTAGTGCAAGATTAATTAAAAAAAATCAAAAGGCAAAATTTTGGACAGGAATTGCATTTTTTTTAATTTCAAGTTCCTACTTACCGCTAAATTATTAAGCAAGAATACTGGAATTTTGGAGATAAAAAAAACACAGATACCTACAAAAGGAGCCTGTTTGGAAACTATTAAACCCACAATTGAAATAAAAACCATCACCCTTTAGGATATACTTGGTTATTACATATTTTTGTTCCTTTAACCCTGAATTTTTATGACCGAGAATAAATATTGGTACGTGATGTATACTGCTCCAAGGGCAGAGAAGAAGGTCTATTCCAGGCTAAAGGAAAAAGGAGTGACCGTTTACCTGCCTTTAGTGGAAGAACTTCGACAGTGGAGTGATCGAAAAAAAAAGGTGGAGCGGCCCTTATTTAACGGATATCTATTCGTAAGGATATCCAGGGATAAACTTTGGGAGGCCTTGCAGGTGAATGGGGCAGTAAAATTTGTTAATTTCGCCGGAGAACATGCAGTAGTTAAGGATGAGGAGATTGAGGCCATACAAAGGATTATTTCCACTGGAGTAGCTGTGGAAGTTGAAACTGACCACATCGAAAAAGGAGAATCTGTGAAAATCCTTGGAGGGCCATTGACTGGATTTGAAGGGGAATGTATAAAAAAATCCAATAAAGATTATTTTATTATTCGTATTCCCGGAATAAACCAAAGCATGTTGGTGAATGTCCCAAGGAAATTTTTGGAGGTAATCGGAAAGTAATTGGGTAACTCTTTGTTCGTGTTTTAGTTTATAGACTAGTCATAGATTTTGAACCACCCACATATAAAATAAATATTGAAAATGGATAAACACCTTTATAATACCGGACTAATAGGCAACTGCAGCTATATTGCCCATGTTGAAAAAAACACCAATATAAGCTGGCTTTGCTTTCCCAGGTTCGATAGTGACTTTTTATTTGGGGGTATGTTGGATAAAGAAAAAGGAGGGGAATTCACCATACTTCCAGAGAATGGGGGCTATTCATCGACCCAAAGCTATCTTGAAAACACCAACATCTTACAAACCGAAGTGGAAAACTCCTCGGGAGAAGTGTTCAGGGTTACTGACTTCGCTCCACGTTTCCTTAACTATGACAGGTATTACA
This sequence comes from Pleomorphovibrio marinus, assembly GCF_003347495.1. Taxonomy (GTDB): domain Bacteria; phylum Bacteroidota; class Bacteroidia; order Cytophagales; family Cyclobacteriaceae; genus Pleomorphovibrio; species Pleomorphovibrio marinus. The sequence continues at coordinate 315,451 of NZ_QCXY01000002.1, read as the reverse complement.
AACCACTAATGGTGGTTAGAAAAATTGAACCTGTAAAGGGGGAGCCCAGAATCAAGATTTCTTGCAAACCAGTAGCCGGGTATGGGAATAAGAAAATGATGCCAACTCCAGGTAGCAACCATATACGGTATTCCGGGATGGACCAGGAAATAAGGCTTACAACTAATTGCTCCATCACCTACATTTTAGAAGAAAAGGATTTCAGGATACATAAGCCAATCTACCTCGTGCTCACCTATGGCAGGCCATTGGAAGCCCCAGTGGAAAGTACAGTAGAAAGGTTTCTGCAATCTACCACATTATATTGGAGAAGGTGGGTCAAATCCACAAGTATCCCTGACTTCAACCAACGGCTAGTAGTAAGGTCTGCATTGGTACTTAAGATTCATCAATACGAGGATACAGGTGCTATCATTGCCGCCTCCACCACCAGCCTTCCTGAGTCTCCTGGGTCAGGGAGGAATTGGGATTATCGGTACTGCTGGATGCGTGACGCCTATTATACCCTTAACGTCTTCAACCAACTTGGCCATTTTGAGGAATTAGAAAGGTACTTTGAGTTCATACAAAACCTCCCAACGGATGAGGCAGGTAGGTACCAGCCTCTCTACGCAATCACTGGGTCAAGCAAATTGGAAGAATTGGTATGCGATCTAGAAGGATACAAGGGGAATCAACCCGTAAGATTTGGCAACCAAGCTTATACGCATATACAAAATGACCTATACGGACAAGTTCTTGTCAGCCTCCTTCCTCTTTATTCCGATAAAAGATTCATTGAGTCCGAAAAAAGTCACTCCAAGCCTTTTATCAACAACTTATTGGATATGATTGAGCAGACTATGGACGAAAAGGATGCAGGTTTATGGGAATTCAGAAACCTACAACAACAACACTGTTATACATTCCTATTTCATTGGGCTGGAGCATCATCTGCAATAAAAATTGCGGACAGGATGGGTGACCAAGAAATGAGAGAAAAAGCCATGAACTTGCAAAGATTGGCCAAAGATAAAATTGAAGAATGCTATATCCCTGAACTCAAAGCCTATTCCCAGGCTATAGGCACTAAGAATATGGACGCCAGTACCTTACAACTCATAACCATGGGCTATTTTGGAGAGGATATCGAACGCGCAAACAATCATCTAAAGGCTTTGGAAAAAGAATTATTGGCGAAAGACTACCTGTTTTATCGGTACAAACATCAAGACGATTTTGGAGAACCAGAAACAACCTTCTTGATTTGTGCATTTTGGTATATAGAGGCTCTTGCTTGTGTAAATCGATTGGATGAAGCGATGGAAGGGTTTGAAACTTTGGCTAAATACTGTAACCACCTAAGGCTGTTTTCTGAGGATGTGGACCAAAAGACTGGTAGCCAATGGGGAAATTTCCCGCAAACCTACAGCCACGTAGGACTGATGAACGCCGCTTATAGAATTGACAAAAAATTAGATCGCCCCAATTTTCTGAATTAATAAAAAAACCTCCCCAAAAAGGGAGGTTTTTTTTAATTTCCTCTTCCTCTGCTACCCGTCCTAGCAGCTGCTCTTCCACTGCTCCTGCTTGGTGTTGAACCATAGGACTGCCTTACTTGATTATTGCTTCTTCCTACACTAGGACTGGAGGAAGACCTACTTCTGGCAGCGGGTTGGGAATTCCTCACTTGTGGTGCCCTAGAACTCGGCGCAACCTGTCTTTGGTTGGATGAAGAACGCGACCTAACTTGGGATTGTCTAGGAGCGGTCTGCCTCTGGGTAGTAGTGTTCGGCCTTACCTGAGACTGTCTAGGAGCGGCCTGCCTTTGGGTAGAAGTGTTCTGCCTTACCTGAGACTGCCTGGGAGCCGTCTGCCTTTGGGTAGTAATGTTCGGCCTTACCTGGGACTGCCTGGGAGCCGTCTGCCTTTGTGCTGGCTGTTGTATTTGCCTTTGCTGGGCATTTGGCTGTGCGCCCACCCGAGAAGGATTGGTACTGGAGGGAGCCACTCTCCTATCCTCGTTTGGTGTCGGTCTACTCAATGAAGCATTTGTCCTTTGATTACTTCTCACTTCCCTTGAAGCGTTTCCCCTTGCATTTGAAGACCTTTCACCGGACAACTGAGTTCTGTCACTGTTTGAAGATAAACCTTCATTTCTGCCCTCGACCTGATCCCTTCTGGCTGTATTTGGGGTAGAAGGTTGAGTAGTCCTACTATTTTCCCTGTTCGAGGAACTTGGCGAAACCTGCCTGTTTTGATTTCTTGCGCTTGGGGATGCAGAACCATCGTTTAGCCTACTATTTGTACCCGCAATTTCCCTTCTCGTTGCGGGAGAAGGCTGTACTGCATTTCCCCTTGCGTTTACCTGGTTCTCTGCCTGGCGAGCACTTCGACCACTTTCGGTGGCGGGTGTAGCGTCACTACCTCTCCTTGTCCTGAATTCCTCCGTAGATAAAACCCGCTCTGGTCTGGCCATTCCACCCCTTCTTGCGTTGGCAGTGTTTTCTATTTGAGGCCTGTATAAATTAACCCTGTTGTTTTCCACATTAGCCCGACCTGGCCTGTTGCTATTTGACACCTCATAAACAGGTACATTCCCTCTAGTAACTCGTTGAAGTTCCCTTCTACTTGGGCCTGCCACATAGGTCCTATTGTTATAGACATAAGTATTGTTAATAATTGTGGTTCGATTATAAATCACTCCAATATTTCTTGGAGGAAGACAATAATTATAGAAATTTCTGGCAAGGAACCTTCTTCGTGGCACAAAAACCCAATGATGGTAGGGCATCTGAAACGATACATGAACTCCTACTCTTGGCCAAAGAGGCGCCCATCCGTAGTAGCCTCTTCCTGTCCTCCACTCTACCCATGCCGGCCCCCATTCATATCCGGGAACCCATGCCCAACCATAAAAATCATCTATGAACCACCTTCCATAATGGAATGGAGCCCAACCCCACTCATAATTCGAAACCCAAGTATTGCCAAATCTTGAATTCACCCAATATCCATTAGTCCTGTACGGTTGAAACCCTGCGTCCACATAAGGAACCCAGATATACCCGTGGGTAGGATCATTTACCCAATCGCCATATGGCATCAGCGCATCGTAAAATACCTGAAAAGAAACACCCATGTTTGGAGCACTAGCATTCGCTGATTTTACATTTGAAAAAACCAACAAACCTGTAAATAGCAAGCCCGTTATGAATGATTTCTGAAGCCGGAAATAAAATGAAGTTTTCATAGCTTTACGGTTTTGTTCTTAATTAGTATACACGAAAAAAACACCATGTAGTTTTAAAATAAAAAAATAATAGAGTATAAAAAATGTTAAAATAAAAATAAACGATATATAATTTAAGAAAAAACGAAACTTATTCTAAAGCTTCAAACGAAATAATTTAAAATAAGTTCTTAGTTAATCTCTCAACTTATCTATTTTTTTTGCAACTTCCTCTGCCTCAGCAGTGATTTTATCAGCCTCGGTTCTGTCCGAGTGGGATACCTTGTGGGCTTTTTCCAACAGCTTTCTATATTGTTCTGACAATTTATCTTTTTCTGACTTTTTCTTAAATAAACCAAACATAATTTTTTATTTTAAAACCCATAAACCACACTTTATGTTTTGGATTATTCAAAATTTTGAAACCTAAGTTCCTCCTCTTCTTCTTCTTGCACAGGTTCATCGTCCTTAAAGTTTATTATGTCCTCCAAGTTTCCGGAACGGCTGTAATATTTCCAGGCTCCTTCTTTTTTGCCGTCTTCCATTTTACCCTCAGAAGCAAGCCTGCCGTTATCATGGTAATATTTCCACGTTCCATCCGGTTTGCCATTTTTATAGCTGCCTTCAGATTCTTTTCTTCCATTAATATAGTAGGTAATCCTGGTTCCTTCCCCATCTTCCAACGTACCTGCATCGAGTTGCTGAGTACCATCATAGTTATTGTATTCGCTTACGTTTAACAAGCGCCCAAAACTCCACTCTTCTTCTTGGGTAAGTTGCTTATTGTCATAGAATAAACCCCAGGTTCCGTCTTCTTGCCCCAGAAAATAACTTCCAACAGATTTAAGTTGTCCTCCATCATAAAAATAAAACCACTGCCCGGTTTCATTGCCCAAAAGATACTGTCCTTCTGCAATTAATATCCCTATTCTGTTAAAATACTTCCATAACCCTGTTTTCAGGTCATTTCGATATTCTCCAATGGAGTAAAGATTGCCCTCAGGGAAGTAGTTTCTCCATACCCCTATTTTCATTCCATTTTGATATTCTCCTCTTACCGAGGGGTTCCCATTGCTGTGATTTTCTATGTATTCGCCATCAGGGACACCTAGCACATATGTCGTCTTTTTTGCCAAATTCCGATTGGGAAAAAATTCTTCCCATGTACCTACCGGAATATTGTTTTCATATTTCTCAATTCTAGCCGTTCTACGATTTTCATAATAGTAAGTCCATTCGCCAGTTTTGTTCCCATTATTATCATAGGTCCTTTCCGACTCCTTGATATTGGTATCTGGAAAATAGCTTATCCATTCACCTACCCGTCTCCCCCTTTCGTAGGTACCCTCTTCAAGGGTCCTTTTATTCCCACTATACCTTATAAATTCCCCATGAGGCCTGTCATCTTCGTAGTTGGCCTCCAGAATTAATTCACCGTAAGGGGAGTATTCCCTATAGTTCCCACTCTTTTTACCGGCCTTATAGCTTTGCCTCAAGGCTACCTCTCCGTTTTCATAATAAGAAACCCATTCACCATCTCGTTTACCATTATCATATCTACCCTCTGTCTTAACTTGCGTAGGGTCTACAAAACTGGGTCTCCCGGTCTTTCCATAATATTCTTTATATGGCCCTACAAGTATGCTGTCCTGATATACGGCATCTTTGATTAGGGCTCCATCTCTGTCAAATTCCCTGAACGACCCATTCATCTTGTTGTTCCTGTATTCCACCACAATGTGCCTTTGGTTGTTTGGATGGTAGGTTGCCCATTGCCCATCCCTTACACCATCCTGGAATGTCCCCTGCTGAATGAGCGTATTGGTCTTTGGATTGGTAAATTTCCATAACCCATCCATTTTGTTGTTCACCATTACGCCAGTACCCATCAAAGTGGAGTCTTTATTGTAGATATTTACTGCTTGACCTTGACCGAAAGCAGTGGTTAAAAAGAATGTTGATGAAATAATTGCCAGAAGGAATTTCATAGATTTTTTTGGTGGATATATTTAAACCTTACGAAAGATTACAAACTTGGTTCCAATTTACTTTTTAGGAATTAAAAAAACATGCATTCTCTTTTGAATAACCTGAAAATACTAGGTTTTGATTGAAATCTCCTTACAATTTCAAAAATTAGTGCCTTTTTAGCGAAACCCGTTATCTCCGATCACATTTCCTAAATCCACTATTTCTTGGAAAATATCAGATTGCGTGGACATTAAGTCCTTTTTATAAGGTAACCTTTTAAATACTTGAATATGCCCATGCAGAATTGCAAATTCACTTGCTTCTTCGGGTGTATCTACCAGTTTTGCTTGACCCTCATCTACAATTGCCTGGTAATCCCAAGGTGAATCCGTTAAAGCGAGATGAAAACCCCGATTTTGGAGGTGGTTGAAAAACAAAGATTTAGGTGATTTCGAGAAGTTAATTGCCGTTTCTTTCCCTAAAAAAAGAAAAAGGTAGATACCCCTTCCCCACCAGTTTAAGGCCCTAATGTTTAATCCCGAATGGGGATTAAAATCCCTAACCACATCCAAAACTTGATAAGGACATAGCTGTAGGGAATTACCTTGGCTTACCTTGGTTCCCCGAGAGATACTGTGCCATTTTTCCAACTTATATTCGGAAAGTTGGTTGGAAATCTCACTGAACATATGGATAAAACACTTCTTGGAACGGTTAATTTTGACAAATAGGCCGGGGTCAGCCATAATTTGCAAACATTCCTCCCAGAATCCTTCTTCCTGAAACTCCAGTTTTCCCATCGTCAAAACCTCAACAAAGCAGATCCCCAGGCAAACCCACTGCCGAAGGCTGCCAAACAAACCAGGTTCCCGGAACTCAATCTTCCTGAGTCTTTGGCCTCACTCATCGCAATAGGGATTGTGGCCGCTGTGGTGTTTCCGAGTTTCATGATATTATTATAGACTTTGTGGTCCGGAAGCTTTAGTCTTTCCTGAATAAATTGGCTTATCCTCAAATTAGCTTGGTGAGGAATCAAAAGGTCAAGCTGTTCGGGCTTATACCCATTGGCATCCAAGGCCTCCATGATCACCTCATGAAATTTGACTATTGCATGTTTAAATACGGCATTGCCATTCATAAACAAGTTGAAACCTCCTTCCTCAATTAATTCTTCAGAAATACGGGTCTTCCTACTACTACCGGGATCCCGTACATACAATTCCTCAGCATAATCACCATCTGCATGTAAATGCGTAGAAAGGATGCCTTCCTCGCCATTGCTTGCCTGCACAATAGCAGCACCCGCCCCATCTGCAAAAATGACCGCGCTGGATCTGCCCCTGTCGCTTTTGTCCAGGGCAGAGGATTGGATTTCTGCACCTACCACCAAAATAGAGCCATACATTCCTGTTTTTATAAACTGATCTGCAATGGACAAGGCATAAATGAAGCCTGAACAGGCATTTCTGACATCCAATGCGCCAATCCCTTGTAAACCCAATTCACGTTGCAACAAAACACCATTACCGGGAAGAAAGTAATCAGGAGTGATAGTGGCAAAGATAATAAAATCAATTTCCTCAGTAGAAATTCCAGCATCTTTGATTGCCATTTTAGAAGCTTCAGCTGCCATAGAGTTTACGGTCTCCTTACCTGGAGTAAACCACCTTCTTTCCTCTATACCTGTTCTTTCCACTATCCAACCATGGTTAGTATCCATCATGGTGGATATTTCATTGTTAGTGACCACGCGTTCCGGGAGATACCTCCCTAAGCCTGTTATTTTTGACTTTATCATTGCTTTTACATTAATCCCTGTAATTCACATTCCTTTTATCCGACCTAAATCAAATCCTCCCTTCCTCCTTTAGCCTCCAATATCTCATTAAACCAGCCACTGACATCCAACTTGGGTTGGCATATTCATAACATTGCCTCAATTCCTTTGCCACTCCCATTTCTTTCATCTGTAGCTCAGTATAAACCATAAATGACTGGGTAACCTCCTCCATTGGGGTACCCTGGTCAAAATGCCGCTTCATCCAAAGCGCCCAGTCCTCCATCATCTTCTCCAAAGATTTTAAATGTGGCTCGATTTCAGTGACTTGCCCAAAATGGGTGAGACACAGGGTTTGGGGAGCTATTTCCCGAATCAACTGCAAGGAATTAGACCAATCGGCCAGATTAATGTCAGGAGGGGGGCAAGGGGGTACCACTGGCCCATCCGAAATTCGCACCCCTGCTACATCACCTGTAAAGAGCGTATCTCCCCATTGCCAGGCTATGTGGTGTACCGCATGTCCTGGAGTATGCCAACACCTAAATTCTTGCCCACTCACTTTTAGGGTCTGCCCATGTTCTACACCCTCTAGTTTGTCTTTGGCGATAGGGGCCATTTTTCCCCAAAGCCTATCCATATCCTCTCCATAAATTTTGGAGGCAGAATTCCACAACTTCTCAGGCGAGGCAAGGTGGGGCAAGCCTACAGGATGTACATATATTTTAGCTCCCGCTTCTGCAAATTTCCAAGCTGCACCCGCGTGGTCGAAATGAATGTGGGTAAGTAGTACGTGTTTAATGTCCTTAAGGCCTATACCCTCTTCTTTTAATGCTTGCACCATATGAGTCCAGGTGGTCTCCGGGCCGGTTTCTACCAAAATGTTCCCATCCTCTCCAGGAATCAAATAGCTCCCTATTACCTGTTTCGCCTCCAAAAATTCCAGATCCAATAGTTTCATATGTTTATAATTTCTTTTTAGCGGTCATATAGCCTGCCCCGAACTCGCTTCGGGAGCCTGTCCCTGCCTGCCCCGAACTCGTTTCGGGGAATTTATTTCGGGGGAATCTCGCATCTCCCCGATAGCTATCGGGGCATCCCAGTGTGTGACGTGCTCGTGATGCCCTGACTGCCGTCAGGACAGGCTCGATTTCATATTATCCAAATAACGTGTAATTACCAAATTGATCCATAGGCATGGTTTTTCGCAACACATAGGGGGTATCATTGGCTACTTGATTCACCATCGGTGACACCGTGTAGGAAATCATTTGCTCCTCAGGATAGGTAGAGAGCATCCCAAGTAATTCTTCCTCACTGGTTTGCGAATCCAGCCATTTTTCCTCTTGTTCTGAAGGCAATATCACAGGCATCCTGTCGTGTACTTCTCCAACCAAATTGTTGGGCATGGTAGTTAGGATCAAAAAAGTATGGGCAATATCTCCTTCCTGGGTTTCAAACTCCTCCCAGATGCCCGCAAAGGAAAAAAGTTTCTCATCCATCATGGTAAATCGATATGGAATCTTCATCTTTTTCCCAACTTTTTTCCATTCATAAAACCCATCAGCCGGAACCAGGCACCTGTGGTTTTTAAATGCATTCCTAAATGAAGCTTTCTCTGCTACTGTTTCTGACCTTGCATTGATCAACTTCTGTGAAACAGGCTTATTCTTTGCAAATTGTGGGGTGATGCCCCAATAGAAATACGAAAAACCTTTAGGGCTGTCGGAAGTAACTACAGGAACAAGCTGGGTTGGGGCAATATTATACCGGGGTTTAAAGTCGTCAAGCATTTCCGCCTCAAAGCGAGCTTCCAGCTCCAATTTGCTTTTGGCTAATGAATATCTTCCACACATAGGTTGTCTTTTCCGTATTTATTCCCCGTAAGTTACCCAACCTCGTTGATAAATTCAAATGCCCTGATTTCGGACCAAAAAGCCCCCTTCCACCCTGCTGGACTGAATCCCACATGCCCCCCATATTCTGGGAATTCCATAAATACATTTTCCAATTCCTCCCCCAACTTCTCGGGGTAGCAGGAAGGGCTTAAGAAAGGGTCATTTTTAGCACTCATTATCAATACTTTGTGGTTTATTTTCCTAAGGAAATGGAGAGAGGAGCACTTGGCATAGTAATCCTTTGCTCCCCGAAAACCATGCATAGGGCCAGTGTAAATATCATCAAAAGTTTTGATATCCCTTACCCTTGCCAATGGTTCCAGGGGTATTTGGTCCGGAAAATTCGCAGCCTTAGCCACAATTTTTGCCTTGAGTGATTTTAAGAACCTCCACGAATAGATGCGATTTTCGGGTTTGGAAATTTTGTCGCAGGAAGAAGACAAATCCAAGGGCACTGAAATGGCCACACCCCTATGGATTTTGGACTGAAAAGGATGCGGTTCCCCAAAATACTTCAGGGTCATATTGCCCCCCAGGCTAAAGCCCACCAGCGATAGCAAAGTATATTGGGGAGCAGCATACTCCACCACCGTGGATAAATCATTGCTGGCACCAGAATGGTAAAAATAAGGTTGTAGATTCAACTCTCCACTGCACCCTCTAAAATTCCAAGAAAGCACGTCCCAACCTCGTTCGAAAAAAAACTTAGCCATACCTTGCATATAGGGCCTTCGGCTGTTCCCCTCCAAACCATGGCTTATTATCACTAGTCTGCTACTGCCCTGCCGAAGCCAATCCAAATCCAAAAAATCACCGTCGGGGGTACTAATCCTTTCTCTTTCAAATGGTAAGAGTGAGGGCCTTCTCCAAATTGCCGGAACAATCGTTTGCAGATGCCCATTAAACATCCACCTTGAAGGCACATAATTTTGATTTTTTATGAGAGGCATTTTTATTTATTGACCATTTGGCTCCTTCCGCTCCGCGCGAAAATACCAATGTTAAATTTGAATAAAGATATTAATGAACTATTTTTGAATTGCGAATTTAAGAATGCGAACGAAATAACTTATGGCCGAGATAATACGAATGCCCAAAATGAGCGACACCATGGAGGAAGGGGTGATCGCGCAGTGGTTGAAAAAAGTAGGTGATGAAGTAAAAGCCGGAGACGTAATTGCAGAAGTGGAAACCGACAAGGCCACCATGGAACTGGAATCGTACGATGAAGGGGTTTTGCTTCACATAGGTGTGGAAGAAAAAGACGCTGTACCCGTAAATGGTGTGATCGCCATTCTGGGAGAAAAAGACGAAAATATCGACGACCTCCTTGAAGAAATAAAAAGCGGAGGCGGGAACGGTAAAAAAGAAGAAGAAAAATCAGATTCCAAAACTGAGAAAACTCCCGATAAGGAAAGTAAGGATAAGAAAGAGGATAAGGAAGAGAATAAGAAAGAAAAAATTGACACCTCCGATATAGCTGCAACCCTGATCACCATGCCAAAAATGAGTGATACCATGCAGGAAGGTACCATTGCCTCCTGGCAAAAGAAAGTAGGAGACGAGGTGAAATCAGGTGATATTCTAGCCGAAGTGGAAACCGACAAAGCAACCATGGAGCTAGAGTCCTATGAAGATGGTGTCCTTTTGTATATCGGTGTAGAAGAGGGAGATTCCGTAGAAGTAGATGGGGTAATAGCTGTGATCGGTGAAAAAGACGCAGACTACAAAAAACTGATTGAGGCCCATAAGCAAAAATCAGAAAGTGGAGATACCGAAAGTCCCTCGAAAGACTCCTCGGAGAAAAAAGAGGAAAAAGAAGACTCCTCCAAAACCTCGGCTTCGGAGAAAAAGGCTACTACTTCTAGCAGTAGCAGTACTGACAATGGCAGAGTGAAAGCATCTCCCTTAGCCAAAAAGATAGCGGAAGAAAAGGGCATAGACATTCGGCAAGTAGAAGGCAGTGGAGAAGGTGGCCGTATCGTGAAAAGGGATGTTGAAAGTTTTGATCCAGCTACCGCACAAGCTGCACCTACCGCTTCCGGCCCAGCCCTTGGACAAGAGTCATATAAAGAGGAGAAAGTTTCCCAAATGAGGAAAGTGATCGCAAAAAGACTTGCGGAAAGCAAGTTCACTGCACCTCACTTCTACCTCACCATGGAAATCAACATGGATAAGTCCATCGCCGCAAGAAAAAGCATGAATGAAGTGGCACCAGTCAAAATCTCTTTCAACGACATGGTGATCAAAGCTGTTGCAGCGGCCCTTAAGCAACATCCAAAGGCCAATTCGGCTTGGCTTGGGGACAAAATACGCTATAATGACCATGTTCATATAGGAATGGCAGTGGCCGTAGAGGAAGGATTGCTTGTACCTGTGATTAGGTTTGCGGACAGTAAGTCGCTTTCCCAAATTTCGGAAGAAGCCAAAACCCTTGCAGGCAAAGCAAAAAACAAGGAATTACAACCCAAGGATTGGGAAGGCAACACCTTTACCATCTCCAATTTGGGCATGTTTGGCATAGAGGAGTTTACTGCCATTATCAACCCACCGGATGCCTGTATACTCGCAGTTGGGGGTATAAAGGAAACTGTCATCGTGAAAAATGGTGAAATGAAAGTGGGTAACGTAATGAAAGTCACTCTCTCCTGCGACCACAGGGTAGTGGATGGAGCCATTGGATCAGGCTTCCTAAAAACCTTAAAGGAACTGCTAGAAGATCCTGTTAGACTTTTGATTTAATATTGCAAGTCATAGATACCTGTCAAAAAGTCCTAAAAGTTAGGACTTTTTGCGTTTAGTACAGTTATTGAAACCTAGACATAAAAATTCTACATGGAAAGAATAAAAGCAACAACCGTAGTTGCGGTTAAACAGGGGAATCAGGTAACCATTGGTGCTGATGGGCAAGCAACTTTGGGAAACACCGTGGCCAAAAGCAGTGTGAACAAAATCCGAAAGCTACAAGGAGGAAAAATTCTGACTGGATTCGCAGGATCTACTGCCGATGCCTTTACCCTATTGGAAAAATTTGAAGAAAAACTAGCTGCTTTTGGCAACAACATGAAACGAGCAGCAGTGGAGTTGGCCAAGGAATGGAGAACAGACCGGATGTTAAGTAAATTGGAGGCGATGATGATAGTGGCAGATGCCACGGATATCTTGATCATTTCCGGGACTGGTGATGTCATAGAACCCGATCATCAGATCGCCACCATAGGCTCCGGAAGCATGTACGCACAGGCTGCCGCAAGGGCACTTAAAAAATATGCCCCTCAGCTCTCCGCGGAAGAAATTGTAAAAGAAAGCCTACATATAGCTGCCGATATTTGCATCTATACCAACCACAATATAGTGGTGGAAAGCATTACGGAAGAATAACAAAAAGGAGACAAATTGGCAAAACATGCTTAAAAAGCGGTTGAATTTGAGGCTGAAAAGTTTCACATTCTTTATTAGTTTTTTATGACCCCAAATGCCGTTTTCAATTCAGTATAACTCGACCATAGCCCCTGTGCTGAGGGTATCCGAAGCACTATTTTAGTTTACACCTCATCAACTCTCCCAAGGTGGCCGTAAACGGAAATGCGGAGGCCCGGCCGGATGAATAGTTATTCAGTTTTCTAAAGTCCCATTTCGCATTCCTGAACTCTGGGTCCAGTACTGGTGCTATTTCTATGACAAGGTAATTTTCCTGCATTTTAGAAGCGGGCTTGGGGTATTTTTTTCTTTCCATATCCTCTTTTGCATAGACCCTCGGTCCCTTACCTACGATTTTCCACAGCTCACCCGAAGCAGTGTCGCCGCTGGTATGCAGGAGCAAATAGGTTGAACTTACGGTGGCTTGATCTAAGACAAGGGAACCTGTCCCTACACCCATCCTTAAATTGTAGAGCTTGTTTTTTGTGATCCATTCATAGTGTTCCGGAGAGCTGTAAAACCCAATTAACACAAAGGTCTCGTCAGGAAGTAAGTTCCTATTTTGGTTATAAGCTTCTGGCAAGAGGTCTTCGACTTTATTTTTACTATCCGGTGGATTCTTGTAGATATCATAATGCCTGAAAGCTATTTTTTCTCGTTGTGTGGCCCGGTCGATGAAGTGGTTAAGGATCTCAAGAATAAAGCCTTTTAGTTCCCCAATACCGCTATCGGTTTTTGAGGGACGTACCGGAAATGCGCCAAGACCCGGAATAATCTCATGAAAGCCGTGTCTTTTAACGGGCTCAGTGCCTGGATATAACACATAAGCTCCACCCGTTCTTCTGATGGCATCCTTGTAGGCATGCATCTTCAGCAAATCAGCATTTTTGTAAATGCCCTTGCGGTTCTCTGTCTTCACTTCATTGAGTTCATCCTCGGAATGTTGATTCAGGTAATCCAATAGATTGGCTACTTTATATTTGGCATCAAAGTGCACATGAACTATCAGCTCCTGGTTTTCTGCCTCTTGTTCCTCAATTCCAAAAGGCCAAATGGAAAGGGTATAGTCAGGACGTAAGGTGGTGGTCCAGCTACCAGCCGCAGGATAAGTTTTTTTTCCGGAGAAAGAGCGGTTATAGTTAAACCTGATAGTAAGTTTCCTGTTTCCGGAATCATAAACACCCTGTAGGGGAGTCGACTTCCCTTGTTTGAGTTGCAGGTTTAGCCCATCATCGGTAGGTTGGATCAAATTAGAAATATCCTCAGGTGCTATGGCAAATATTTCCTTAAACAAATTAAGTAGCTTGAAAAATAGCCAGTATTCGTACAAGATAGCTATGTCCTTTTTGCCAGCTCCATACACATCGTCGCCGCCCTTCCAGATCAACTTAGCGGCAAGATCAAACATCAACCATACTCTTAAAACCTCACGATAGCCTTCCTTTCGTTGAAGCACAGGGCTATTCAGTTTTAAAGTGATTGGTCTGGAAATGTCGTTGAAAATGGTGTGATGAAGCTGGCCTTCCAGTTCATGAATAAGCAGGTCAGACTCATTTTGCAACTTTCTATGCCCCTTATCCACCGCAATCTTATTGATGTCCGTACAGAACTTCAGAAAGGTCTCAAGGGCATGTTTCACAAAACGATTTTCCGGCGTGTCCACGGAATCTATTTTGCGAACTGAAGTAATCCTCTCTGGAAGTGTCTCGACACCAAAGGATTTCAGATAGTGGTTATCCGGTAATTTCGTTCGGTTTCCACCTTTAAGAATTTCCTTAATGTTGGCATTTGAAAACCTACGGACACTTCGGATATCCCTGCTTTCCGTCGTTTCTGACCACTTTGTTACTGGCATAGTTACCACCCTATGAACCGCCTCTGCAAATTCATCGGTGCCAATGACCGATTTGATAAAGGCAAACCGTTGGTAAAGTGTCTGACTGTCCTGATTATAATCAATCTCAAAACGATGAGAAACGGGGGAACTAGCCTGTAGCAATAAATCCGTGCATTTCTCTGTAATCAACTCCAGCATATCGCGATAATCGTCCCGATAGCCGGATTTAATTGATTGTACCTCCAATTGGATGTCAGCCTTCCTTACCCCGGAGGACTTTTCTATCAGAGGTATTTCCAGAGTGCCCACATAAATATTGGGGGAGATAGTGCCCAGATTAGGAGTACGTTTATGCGGTTGAACAATGTTATCAAATGGGTCAGAAAGGATGTAATCCGGATTGCTGACCTGATAATCATAAAAACAACCTTCTACCAACTGAAACCTTGCTTCGTTATTTTCTGCCGCATTTTCCCCTGCATCAAATAAGCTGTCCGGTCTACGGCAATCAATCCACAGACGCAATCCTTTCTCTACAGCATCGAGCGCAATTTCTATAGCCGGTAATGATTTCATAGGTTAGGCTTCTGCAAAACTTGCAAACCCGTTGTCAACCGCTCCCCTGTACATACGGGCTATTTTCTCCAACGACAGGGAATACTTTTCGTCTTTAAATGCGAATGCTTCTTTTTCAAAAACATCCTTAATGATGTTTACTTCTCCTTTTTCCGAAAGACAGAATTTTCCAAGTGTTTCGAGAACTGGACAGAGTTTTCTGCGGGAACCGTGTAATTTGGGCAGCAATTTTTGCATGATGGCAATGTCTATTTTCTCATCCGTGGAAAGGTTTTCATCCAACACACTCAATTGATGAATCAATCTGAGTATTTCCGTAGCACTGCGATAGCCAAATTCCGCACCTGTTTTCTTCAATTCTCCAAAGAATAGAACCAGTGCTTTATTGATGGCATCAATGTCTTTCGTAGCAAACGATTTACTGGCTGCCATTTCTAAAAAGCTTTCTGCCATACCTGCTCCATTTCCATTTAATACTTTCATGTTAATTTCCTTGATATTGCCAAGGAAGCTCTTCATTTCATCATGTTCCACACGAAACTCAATAGTATTGGCCCTGTCCAGTACCTTTGGACTGAACATATTCGTGGTTTCGTCAATGTTTACTGTGCCGATTATAAATAGATTGGGAGGTATATGCAGTTTTGCCGGCACTCCATTGTCCACCGTTCCCTCAGAAAAGAGCGGTATTTCTACCTTTGACTCCATCACACTTAAAAAATCCGCAAAATACCGCTCCACATGGCTCAGGTTCATTTCATCCAGTATCAGAAAATGTGGCAAGTCTGGATGCTTATTTGCTTGAATGATCAAATCCAGTACGCCATTATCGGGTTTGACATATTCTTCTGGCTTCAGCGCATTAGGATAACCCAGCAACGGTTCCCTATTGGTCCAATCTGCTCCCACCGGAATAATCCGATATTGGCCTTCATCCTGGCAAATCCATTGCACAAAAGCCTGTGCAAGCTTGGTTTTCCCGGAACCGGAAAGGCCAGTGAGAATAACAAAGGGTTTGGTGAGGAGGGAGGCGGTGAATCTTGCTATCAGTATCTTTTTATAAATCAAACCCGCTTCAGTTAATACAGAAACGAAAAAATTAAAATTGAATTTGGTTTGAGTTTTAGCCGAAATTTCAGGAACAGTACTATCGACTAACATAATATATTGATTGATGATATCATTTAAATCTCGATTTAGAATTTCTTTTGAAGGCAAGCTCTTGACATCATAAACTTTGAAAATATATGAAGCTCCATATCTATCTGGTTTATGCGACAATTTATCTTCAAAATATTCCTTAATAGTGGTTTTACCCTTAACAGGCCAATCAAAATTTGGCTTTTTAGTTTCGCTTACTCCATATGCTAAAATTAATAAATCATAGTCTTTGTAGTACAGGTAGACTGGATAAATCCCATTACTAGTAGTATTGGGTTTCTTTAAAAATGAAATCCATGGGATACGTGCTGAATTACCTTGTCCAAAACTCACTTTAACCTCGGTTTCACGATATCCTGATTCAAAGTGTTTGGTTTTTAGGTTTTCAGTCTTAGCTTGATCTAAGAATTGCCTTAGTTGTGGGTAATAGCTCATAATGTTTTTTCCATAGCCTCAGAAATGTATTTATTCTCTGAAAAATTTGCCAATAACTGATATTCTGCTTGTTCACCATCTGGCCGCATAAAGTCAACTACAGCCAAAAAACTTCCCATTTTAGCTGCTCTTTTTGCTCTTGGGGTTTCGGGAATATTATCGAATGCGGCATCTTCCCAATTCAGATAAAATTCCTCCCAGATCTCTTTGTCCAGTTTGCTTGCGTTAACTGCTCCTTTGATCCCCCTGGCTTGTATGCTTGGGTCAAGACTTGCAAAATTAACCAATTTGTAAGCCAAAGAATTGGGGGTTCTATTTAACAGAGAAGCAAGGTGAATGACTTCAGGATTTCCCCTATGAAGTTTTCCAAATGGCAGCTTGCAATATAAGTTTATTGCCAAAATTAATTCTTCTCTATTCCACAGTCTTTGGCCCTTTTTCATTTTTGAAAGTGTTCTCAAATTCATTATCATCCTGAATAACAAATTCTTCTCTACAACTTGGGTTTAGGCATTTGTGGATTTGGATTACATCCTTTATGTGCGAGAAATCCGAAATAATTTCTGTCCTACCTGAACACCGTGGACATGTTGTTGGCTGTTCAGAATAAATATAGACTTCATTAAAATCTATCATAACGCGTTATTTTGTTTGCGATTGGAAAAGGAGCATTTTCTTGAACTCCTTTCTCTTTTTCTAAAAAGAAAACGACTGAGTGCAGGTAAGACGAGACTTTATGGTACTAGCAAAGTCATCTTTCTTCTCACACTTAATGTACTCGGAACTTTATTAAGATCGATCTCCCGACCACTTAAATGAAATTTTATCTTGTGCTCTTGCATTAACCTCACCCCCCCAAAAAAAACCAAGAGCCCCAATGACAACCCCACGCAAAGTGCCACTGAACCTCTTGGTTTTTATAAACTCGTAAATAGGTCGTCCATGTAGGTTAACTAAAGCATAGGAATTCAACCTCCCAAGGACTGCCTAAACTTCTTATACCTCAAAGTCATATACCTGCACCTTGGCCCATTTTTGGGAGTGGTCGGCGATGAACTTGAGGTGGTCGGGGTGCTCTTGGTACTCATCGTGGGCCTTGAGGTCCTCAAAATGGACGGTGAGGGCGATATGGTAACTGTGATCGATCACGTCACGCTTCTCGGTCTTGGCCGGAACGCCCACCATATAGTCCTTGACACTGGAAACACTGGCGATCTTCTTGCAGCCCTCCATTACGGCCTTGAGGTCCTTCTCGGGCTCTTGCAGCCAGAAAAACACTTGGTGTACTATCATACTGTCTTTTGGTTTTTTAGAGTGAACATTGAAAGGTAAAAGTGTGGCCAAACCCAAACTGCTGAGCACGGCCATGAATTTTCTTCTGTGGTTCATGGCTAAATCAATAGGTTCTGAATAGATTTTTGTAGTTTTAAAGGTACGGATATTTCTCAATTTGAAACATCATCTTATTGCCCTATTTTCACGTACGCATCTTTTTATCTCAACGCAACCCAAACCATGAACAAACGAAGACTAGGAAAAACCGATTTGGAAGTGACGGAAATCGCCCTGGGCACCTGGCAGGTGGGCGGTGGCTGGGGCGGCCTCTTTAACCACAAAGCCGCCCATAATATCCTCCACGGCGCCTTTGACGCCGGGGTAAATTTCATCGATACTGCTGACGTCTACGA
Source organism: Pleomorphovibrio marinus (assembly GCF_003347495.1). Lineage (GTDB taxonomy): Bacteria > Bacteroidota > Bacteroidia > Cytophagales > Cyclobacteriaceae > Pleomorphovibrio > Pleomorphovibrio marinus. Next base: position 297,477 of record NZ_QCXY01000002.1, on the reverse strand, counting down.
CGCGGGCCTTAGCGAGGCGGCGCTGGGCAAGGCGCTCAAGGAGCGCAGCGAACCCATCTATGTGGCCAGCAAGTGCGGAAGGCAGATCAACCCCCACGTAAACGCGGGCTACCAACCCCAGGTGCTCCGCAACTATGTGGAGGCCAGCCTGAAAAACATCGGCATAGAACGCCTGGATCTGATCCAGTTGCACTGCCCACCCACGGAGGTATATCAGCGCCCAGAGATCTTTGAGCTGTTCGACCGGCTAAAGGAGGAGGGAAAGATCGCCCATATGGGGGTAAGTGTGGAAAAGGTGGAGGAGGCCAAAATGGCCCTGGACTTCGACAACGTATGCACGGTGCAGATCATTTTCAACATGTTCCGGCACAAGCCCGCCGAGGAGTTCTTTCCCTTGGCCAAGGCCAAGGATTGCGGGATCATCGTCAGGGTGCCCCTGGCCAGCGGCCTGCTCAGTGGCAAGATGACCAAGGAAACCACCTTCGACCCATTGGACCACCGCACCTTTAACCGGGATGGGGAGGCTTTTGACAAGGGGGAGACCTTTTCGGGCGTGGAGGTGGACAAGGGCCTGGAGGCAGTGGATGCCTTGAAGGAGCTGTTTCAGGGAGAGGAATCCTTGGCCGCCTATGCCCTGCGCTGGATCCTGATGTTTCCCGAGGTGGGCACGGTTATCCCCGGCGCCTCCAGGGTGGAGCAGGTACATGCCAACATAAAAGCCGCATCCCTGCCCCCCATCAGCCCGGAGCAAATGGAAGGGGTGAAAAAGATCTACGAACAAAACATCAAGGAAGACGTGCACGACCTGTGGTAAACGGGGGGAATGTATTTGACTGGAACCTTTTAAAGAGTTTTCTCCGAAAGGGTTTTGTCACAAAGGGCACGAAGAGACTCGAAGGACACAGAGGTTTTCTATAATTTTTCTTAGTGTGCTTTGTGCCACCTTTGTGTGCTCTGTGGCTTGAATCTTTCAGAGACTTCCCCCCGTATATTTTGTCACGAAGGGCACAGAGGTTTTTATATTTTCTTTGTGAGCTTCCTTCATTCGTGCATCAGTGGCAAAGAAAACTGGCCACGAATGCACTAATTTTCACGAAATACAAGCGTATGGCCAGTTGCTTTCGCCCCTTCAGGGCTGAGAAAAAGTAAGAATTTTTCGTGTCCATTCGTGCATTGGTGGCAAATAAAGGATTTCGCCCCTTGATGGCTGGGTGTGGTGGTTTGAAAGTTACCAATTATTCGAAACAATCTGTGGTTCTTTGTGAACCCTTCGTGTGCTTTGTGTCCTTATACTTTCGGAGACTACCCTCCGAATATTTTGTCACGAAGGGCACGAAGAGACTCGAAGGGCACAGAGGTTTTTATATTTTCTTTGTGAGCTTCCTACTTTCGTGTCCATTCGTGCATTAGTGGCAAATAAAACTGGCCACGAATGCACTAATTTTCACGAAATACAAGCGTATGGCCAGTTGCTTTCGCCCCTTCAGGGCTGAGAAAAAGTAAGAATTTTTCGTGTCCATTCGTGCATTAGTGGCAAATAAAGGATTTCGCCCCTTGATGGCTGGGTGTGGTGGTTTGAAATTTACCAATTATTCGAAACAATCTGTGGTGCTTTGTGAACCCTTCGTGTGCTTTGTGTCCTTATACTTTCGGAGACTATCCCCCGTATATTTTGTCACTAAGGGCACGAAGAGACTCGAAGGACACAGAGGTTTTTTAAAACTTTTCTTTGTGTGCTTTGTGAACCCTTCGTGTGCTTTGTGTCCCTATACTTTCGGAGACTACCCTCCGAATATTTTGTCACGAAGGGCACGAAGAGACTCGAAGGGCACAGAGGTTTTTATATTTTCTTTGTGAGCTTCCTACATTCGTGTCCATTCGTGCATTAGTGGCAAAGAAAACTGGCCACGAATGCACTAATTTTCACGAAATACAAGCGTATGGCCAGTTGCTTTCGCCCCTTCAGGGCTGAGAAAAAGTAAGAATTTTTCGTGTCCATTCGTGCATTGGTGGCAAATAAAGGATTTCGCCCCTTGATGGCTGGGTGTGGTGGTTTGAAAGTTACCAATTATTCGAAACAATCTGTGGTGCTTTGTGAACCCTTCGTGTGCTTTGTGTCCCTATACTTTCGGAGACTTGGCATTATTTGCGAACCTTGACGGTAGGAAATGTGGAAGCCCCGGGCCCATACGGCCGGGGCTTTCCCTTACGGCAAAAATACAAACCATGCCTTTTTCAAAAAGCGGAAAAATGGGACTCAAAACAGACGCTCACCCAACGTCCTTGATGGTAGTCGGAATTAAAAAATAGGAGAAAAGTAAGGCATTGGCAACACCTATTCGCCCAGCGACTTCAATTGGCCACAGGTGCTTTGTCATTCATAAGCAACACCTCATTGACTTGCACCTCGGTGATGTATTTCTTCTGCCCGTTTTTGTCGTCATAACTACGGGAGACCAGCTTGCCCTTCACGGCCACCTCGGAACCCTTGTCCGTGTACTTGTCTATGATTTCGGCGGTCTTCCCAAAGGCCACCACGTTGTGCCAGTAGGTCTCCGTCACTTTTTCCCCCTTTGCGTTCTTGTAGGTTTCATTAATTGCCATATTGAACCTGGCCATGGCGTTGCCTCCATTTAGGGTTTTGAATTCTGCTTTGGCTCCTAAGCGACCGATCAACTGTACTTGGTTTTTGATAGCGTTCATGACGATTTAGATTTAAGTTATTAAAATAGTTATCAAAGCTGTTCGGCAAATCGAACGGTACAAAGTTGAAGGAGGCACCACAAATTATCCGTATATTTTTCGTTTACATCCGACTAAAAGCGTTTGTAAACGTTTAAAAACATTTGCAAAATGATTTTTTTTGCCTATATTATGCCATATTTTTACTATAAACGTTTTTTTATGGAAATGGAAACACGAAAATGCCTAAACTGCGGCAAGGGACTGCAAGGCCGGGTGGACAAAAAATTTTGTGATGACTACTGCCGTAACAACTACAACAACCACCGCAACGGAACCACCAACAACCTGATCAGAAACATCAACTACGCCCTGAAAAAAAACCGCAACATCCTGGCCTCTCTGCTTCCGGAGCAGGAGGACACGGCAAAGACCACCAGGGAAAAACTGCTGCACCAGGGATTCCAGTTCAGGTACAACACCCATACCTACACCAATAAAAAGGGAAACGTGTATGGGTATTGTTATGACTACGGCTACCTGGAACTAGACCATGACTGGTACCTGATCGTCCGAAACAGGGAGGCCTGAGGGCGTAGGCACATACCTTTCCGCTAGGCACTGCACCAACACCGCAGGAGTACAGAGCTGATCCCAATCTCCTTCTATGGCCACACCTGTCAAGTTTTCCAACTCATAGATCAACCCGTACACATAAATATTGTCCATCCCCAGCTGATAGTGAAAATGGGCGTGTTTTTTCCTCCCCGTCAATACGATCCCATAGGCTCCAAACAGGGAAATAATTGCTTTAAGCATGCTAATCCGATTCATCTGTGTGTTTATTTTAAGTTATAACCAACCGCCACCCAGTGCCCTGTACAGGATAGCGTAATTCGCAAGCTGATCCACCTTTAACTGCACCACTTCCAACTCTGCCTCCAACAGTCGGCTCTGCGCGTTGATGAGATCCAGGTAATTGGCATAGCCCAACCTGAACATGGTACTGGCATTATCCACAGAACGTTGCTGAACAAGTACTTCTTGGTCCTTGATCTTCACTTGCTCCTCTATGATTTCATATCCATTTACCAGGTCCAATACCTCCAAAAATCCGCTTTGCACAGTTTGTTCATAGTCCAACAGCGCAATTTTCTGGGATGCCCTTGCCATTTCGTAGTCCGCCTGAATTCGGCCCCGGTTAAAAATGGGCGCCGTTAAACCTCCAGCCAATTGGTATACCGTTGACAAGGGGGTAATAAATAACTTGGACAGCTCAAAAGCATTGAACCCGCCCATGCCGTATAGCCGTACGGTGGGGAAAAATGCCGTATGGGCGATGTCAACCTCAAGTTGCTGCGCCAGTAGTTCCCTTTCCGCCTCACGCACATCCGGTCGGTACCTTAGCAGCTCCGCAGGCACCCCTAAAGCAAGTACCTCGGGGAGTTCATCCATCTCCTCCAAACTGGAATTTTCCCATTCGAAGGGGTATCTCCCCACCAAACGAAAAAGCTGATAGCGGGCACTCTGGATTTCCCGGTCTTTTTGCTTAAGCAATCCCAGGGAATTCAACATCAGCCCCTCAAATTGATCAATGGAGAGCTGGCTTTCCTCCCCGGAGTTTTTCAGGCTTTTCCCCAGCTCAAAGGTTTCCTCCTGTAGTGCGATGTTTTTTTGGAGGATTTGTATTTCCTTTTCCAAACCCACCACCCTGTAGTAGTGCTCGGAAATCGCTGCAATCAATTGGGTCCTGGTGAAATTCACCATTTCTTCGGAAGCAAGGTACCGGTTCAGGGCTTGCTTCTTTTGCATGTTCAGCTTGCCCCAAATATCCACTTCCCAACTAAAATCGACACCTACCATAAAGTCCTGATAGGGGGAGGGGATCAGCCTATCCTCTGGCACTGTAGGCGAAAGATTGGAGTCGTCGTTACCCACCCCATCCATGGTGTAATGGCCGAAACGCCTTCTCATGGCTCCTAATCCAACATTGAACTCAGGCAACCTGCCCAATCTTGCAGCTTGCATTCTAGCTCTTGCCACCCTTACTCTTTCCGTAGTTTTCAGCACATCCTGGTTGTTTGCCAGCCCTATTTGGATCAAGGAGGCCAGGTTTTCGTCCTGAAAAAACCCACTCCAATGTAATGCCGCCAAGGAGCTGCTGTCGGAGGTGATATTTTCTTCCCCTATCCTATAGTGTAGAGGGATTTCCTTGGGCAAGGGCAGTTCCTGTTGGGATTTACACCCCCATATCATCCCAATACACACAAGCACTAGTAGTAAGCACTTCACATTCATGAGTTGGCGCTGTTTATGGATAAATCGCTTCATTTCGACTCTATTTCTATCATAGCAGGCTGTAAAGCATCGCTTTTTGCCTCCTTATTTCTTCCTTTTTTCAAGTAGCTAGCCAGACTTTCAAACGCCACGTACAGTCCCGGTACCAAAAAGATGCCGACAAGGGTGCCGATAAGCATGCCCCCTGCCGCCGCTGTGCCTATGGTCCGGTTACCAATTGCTCCCGCCCCACTTGCCATCGTAAGGGGCAACAACCCACAGATAAAGGCAAAAGAAGTCATCAATATTGGCCTTAGCCTTTCCCTGGCACCATGGATAGCAGCCTCCAAGATTCCCATGCCCTTATTCCTGGCCTGCACGGCAATCTCTATGATTAGGATGGCATTTTTGCCAAGCAGGCCAATCAACATGATCAGCGACACCTGAGCATAGATGTTGTTTTCCAGCCCGGTGAGCTTCAGCAGGAGAAAGGCACCAAATATCCCTGCTGGCAAGGAAAGGATGACAGGCATGGGGAGTAAGTAGCTTTCGTATTGTGCCGCCAGAAGCAGGTATACGAACACCAAGCACACCATAAAAATGGAAACCGCCTGGTTACCGGAAGCGATTTGCTCCCTGGTAATTCCCGACCAATCGATATCAAAGCCCCTAGGCAAGACTCTGGCAGCCGTTTCTTCTACCGCCGTAATGGCATCACCACTGGAGAACCCATCCGCGGCATCCCCATTGATCATGGCGGAGGTGAACATATTGTAGCGGGTAATCTGTTCTGGCCCATACACCCGCTCAATGGTCACAAAATTGGCATAGGGGACTAATTCTCCCCTTTCATTCTTGGCGTACATCCGCAACAGTGATTCTGGAGCAGTCCTGAACTCTGGGGAAGCCTGGATCATTACCTTGTACATCTGCCCAAACCGGATAAAGTTGGAGCTGTAGAAACTTCCAATGTAACTTTGCAAGGTTTCCATCGCATCATCTATAGTGATCCCCAACTTGGCGGCTTTATCATGATCCACCCTTAACAGGTACTGTGGAAAGCTTGGATCAAACCCACTGAACACCTCCTTTAGCTCTTCCCGCTGGTTCAATGCCTCCACAAAGTCTCCCAGAGTTTCAGCCATACCCTCCAAGGGCCCTCCTGTCTTGTCCTGAATCCGCAGCTCAAAACCAGAGGCGTTACCAAAGCCCGGCACAGGTGGCGGGGCAAAAAACTGAATTTCTGCCCCTGTGATGTGGCTGGTTCTGTCCCTATATTTGGCTATAAGGGTTTCCACACTTTCCTCCCGCTCATCCCAACCTTTCAAATTGACCATTCCCATCCCATAGGAAGCCCCTGCAGTTTCTGTAAGCAGGCTATATCCGGCCAAGGTGGAAACCGTCTCCACTTCCTCGAAGGGCAAAAGGCTGGCTTGCAACTGCTGCATTACATCTTGGGTCCGCTCCACAGTGGCACCCGGAGGCGTGGTCACATTGACATAAATCATCCCCTGGTCCTCATTAGGTATAAAACCAGTGGGTAGGATGCTGGAAATTCCATAGGTGAGCACAAAAAACAGTATCAGTAATCCAAAGGTAAAGGACGTTCTTCCAGCCGTCTTGCTGACTATCCCTGTATATCTGGAAGCCAGGGCCTCATACTTCCTGTTGAAGGCATCGAAAAATTTTCCCAGCCAACCCTTGCGCTGTGTCGTGGAGGGAGGCTTTAGCATCATGCTACATAAGGCAGGGGACAAGGTCAATGCATTCACGCCGGAAATAACAATGGCTATGGCCAGGGTCAGTGAAAACTGCCTATAGAATATGCCCACCGGACCTGTCAAAAATCCCGCGGGAATAAACACCGCAGACATCACGAGGGTAATGGCAATGATGGCACCCCCTATTTCTTTCATGGCGGCAAAGGTGGCCTCCCTGGCACCCATCCCATGTTCGTGCATTTTGACGTGTACTGCCTCCACCACCACTATGGCGTTATCCACCACTATACCAATGGCCAACACCAGGGCAAAAAGAGTCAATAGGTTGATGGAAAACCCAAACATACCCATAAAGAAAAAGGTACCAATCAATGAAACGGGAACGGCGATGGCAGGTATCAGCGTAGAGCGAAAATCCTGGAGGAAAATGAACACTACCAGGGATACGAGCAAGAAAGCTTCTAGCAGGGTCTTAACAACCTCCCCAATGGAGGCATCCAAAAACCGGGACACGTCATAAGAGACGTTATAGGTCATTCCCGGCGGAAATGTATCCTCCTGCAACTCCGCCATGGTAGACTTTATATTCGCGATTACTTCCCGTGCATTGGAACCGGGCCGCTGCTTGATCATGATGGAGGCAGAAGGTCTGCCGTCCGTGGTAGACACCATGGCATAGTCCTGGGAATCAAACTGTACCTCCGCCACATCTTTCAGTTTCAGCAGGGATCCGTCGGGCAATGCTTTTAAGGTAATCTCCTCATAATCCTGAACTTGGTTGAATTTTCCCGTGTACTTTAGCACATATTGCCTGGCTTGTGGATCTCTGTCGGAACTGATGCCGGATTTTCCCGGAGCAGCCTCCACGTTGGATCTGCGGATGGCAAGGTTCACGTCCTGTGGGGTAAGGTTGTACGCCACCAATCGGTCTGGGTTTAACCAGATACGCATGGCATAATCCCTGAACCCCATTATCTCTGCAAAACCCACCCCATCAATTCGCCTGAGCTCAGCAAGAATGTTGATGTCTGCAAAATTATAGACGAACTTCTCGTCCTGAGTGGTATCCTCCGTCATCAAATTCAGGTACAGTAACATGGAGTTAACCTCCTTTTCGGTAATAACTCCCGCCCTGATCACCTCCTCGGGCAGCTCATCCAATACCGATGTCACCCGGTTTTGGACATTTACGGCGGCTAAATCGGGATTGGTCCCTACCTTAAAAAAAACCGTGATGAGGCATACCCCATCATTGGTGTTGACCGACGTCATATAGGTCATGTCCGGTACGCCGTTGATGGCCCTTTCCAAGGGTGTAGCCACCGCTTTGGTGAGCACCTCACCGTTGGCGCCGGTGTACTTGGCAGTAATGGTGACCGAAGGAGGAACAATTTCCGGAAACTGAGTGACCGGTAAGTCCTGTAGCGCCAAGAGCCCCAAGAGGGTGATTAAGACCGATATTACTGTTGAGAGTATGGGTCTTTTAATAAATATATCAAACATGGTAGCAAATGCTTTAGGTAATGTTCAGATTAGGAAGGGTTCAACTCTCTATAGACTTCTTCGATGGGAATCGCCTCAGGTTGAACCCTATCACCGTCTTTAATCAATTGCAGCCCCTCCAAAATAATGCGGTCTCCTTGCTGAAAGCTGGTGTCCACGTAAAACAATCCCTGGCGGCTAACAGGCTGGAAACTCCTTACTTTCACTGCATTGTCCTCCCCTAACATAAAAGCGTAGGTGTAGTCTTGGATTTCGAAGGTGGATTTTTGAGGGATCAGGAAAACATTGTCAAGCCTATTGGTCATTAGTATTTTACCGGAGGCTCCATGCTTGATCAACCCCTCTGGGTTGGGGAATCTCACCCTTAGGGCAATGGATCCGGTACCTCTTTCAAAGTCTGCCTCCATGGTTTCCAGTCTGCCTTTGTGGGGATATATCTCCCCATTGGAAAGAACCAACGTTAACTCTTCCTCAATAAGCGCCTCCTTCAAACTATCTGTCTCCACTTCAGATTCCCTATTGCGTAGAGTGAGGTATTCGTTTTCCGTAATCCTGTAATAAGCAAAAATCTCATGGATATCCGTGATATTCGTGAGGAGGTCTCCACCCTTTACCAAACTTCCCGTTTTGTAGGGAATGCGATCCACCATACCATCAAAGGGAGCTCTAATGGTGGTATAAGAAAGACCTATTTCAGCATTTTTCAAGAGGGATTCGGCTTCTTGGATGGAGGATTGCGCCATGTCCTTTTTGGATTGGGCAAGTTTCAATTCTGAATCTGCATAGATTTTCTTTTCCACTAAAATCCTAAGCCTATCCACATCCAGCTGGGCAGATTGGGCTTCTGCCCTGGCCTGCATCAACCTTGCCCTTGCAGAGTTCACTAGCTCTACATATTCCCGGGAGGAAAGCTGAAAGAGTGGATCTCCCTTCTGTACCTCTTCGCCTTCATCCACGAATATCTTTTCCACATATCCCTCTACCTTTGCCCTTACCTCCACGAACTGAACGGCTTGCAAATCACAAACATAGGTCTGGGGGATTTCGATGGATTGGTGAGACAGGGTAAATACTGGGACTTCCAAGGGCTTGCTCCCCTTGGTATCCTTACTGGACCCCTCGCTACAACTACTGGTCAGCATCATCAAGACTGGCAACAACGCGCACAGGCAGGAATGCATCAATGAATGATTCATGGTGTTTGATTAGATATTAAATAAAACTAATATATTAGGTAAAATTGTTGTTTATTACCCAAGGGAATTATGGAATGAATTAACAAGACAAAGAGTGATGCACCATTTGCCCGGGAAAAAATTATTAAGGGGCGTTGGTGCTGATGATTATCTCCAATAAATACTCAAGGACCTGTCTGCCAAAAAGGGTGAACTTCTCGTCAATTACCGTCTCGCGGGCAACCAACCTAAGTCCTTGGTCAAAAACAATTATAAAGGAAAGGAGTTGGGGATGGGGTTCCGTTTTCAGCTCTTGACTGCTGCGTTTTACAGAAGTAGGAAAATCCACGTAATCGTAATCTACTTCCGAAAATTCAATATCCGTATGGGGAAAATAATGAACCGCATCCTCCCCTTCTTCCACGGCCAATACCAGTAGAAAAAGGGCAAGACTGTTAACCAGCATCTTTTTCAATGCGGTTAAAATGTAATTGGCGTTCATCATTTTGATTGTTCCATTGTGTGCTACAGAACATTACTAAATCTCATGCCAAAGTTGACGTTTTTTTTTATTATTTCAAAAGATTCGACCATAAACGCCCGGAAACCTAAAAAAGCAGCGATAAATTTTACTAAAACACAAATTTGATTGTATAAGAAAATAGCGTTAAAAATGAATTGATCCATAAGGCATTCCCATTTAGATAAGGATCAAAGAAATTGTATAGCTATGTCCAACTATCTTTGAATTACTATTTTATAGGGGTAGGTGCATGTTCGAAATGCTTATATTTTCCCAATAGCCTGCCTATGGCCACCGTGAGGGGAAAGACCACTTTTTTCACGATTATCGGGATGTCCTTGAAGTCGTATTCAGATTTGTAACGTCTCATCAGGTAGGCACTCTCGAAAGGATCCCCTTCTGCTGTTCCCGTCTTATTCATGGAGTTGTAGATGCCTGTAAGATAGTAATCTAGGGAATTGGCAGGTTTAACCCAGCCGATACACTCCATCACTTCCTCCCCGGCATTCCAGAATCGGTGCATCTGCCCTTTTTTAAACACAATGGATTCTCCTTCTTTCGCTACCTTCTCTGTCTCCCCGTCAATCTGATAGCCTATAGTGCCCGAACTTACGGTAAGGCCCTCATCTTGCTTAAAATGAACATGAAAGGGCGTACCGGACCCTGGCATCACCCTATTTCTCACCATCATTTTTTTTACACCGTTTTCGTTTTCAAGCGCCTCAAAAATCAATTCATCTCCAAACGGGTTTTTTATGGCGTGGGGTAGTGAAAAGGGGTAGTTCATATCCATAATTTAAATATAGTACGCATTGGACAGCCGCAAACTAGTGAAGCTTCCGGAACCGATCCATCAATAATTCGCATTATCACCACATTTCAACAGCTACTCCTTATGATTGATTCCCTGAAATCCTCAACTGTACTATTTACAATTGAAAATCTATCCCTATCTTGAGACGAATCAGCCTATCTATCCGTCTTATCCCAAAACACTACTCATGAACAAACTGCTACTACCCCTTGCCCTATTATGCTGCCTCTCCTGCAGTAACGATGAGCAAAAACCTGCCTTCCACCTGACTGGAGAATGGGTATTGAAAGAGTATAGCGTCTTTTCATGGCAAAACGGAGAGTTAATGTCTATGGATCTTCCTTGGGAGGAGCATGTGGTCTTTAGGTTCAACAAGACCTTTGAAAAAACCAGAAAATCGGGAGAGGAGACGATCCGAGCAACAGGAACTTATACCCTCACACCTTCTCGCGCCTACGATTCGAGTATGACAAGGTATCACATCAGCCTTCAGTTCGAGTCGGGGGAGGAAATCATTGGGGGATGCAGCAGCAGTCAAGGACAAGAAGACATGGTGCTTACCTGGAACGATGAAGTCTTCAATACCTGGGCTGCTTGTGACGGGCCTTTGTTGGTATATAGGCGGCAATACTAAGGAATCGGTTGGGGCAAAACACCAATTTAAACAACCAAATTGGCTACATAGGTGGAATGGACAAGTTTCTGTTTTGGCAAGCTTAACTCCTATTTCGAGAAATCCAAGTTCATTTGCCTGGGAAGCAACTGAAAGCTCTTTCGGTGCAAAGGGGTGACCCCAAGTTTCCTGATGCCCTGCCTGTGCTCCCTGGTGGGATACCCCACGTTCCTTTCCCAGCCATAACCCGGGAATTCCTCAGCGTACCTTTCCATGAGGGTATCTCTATGGACCTTGGCCAAAATGGATGCCGCGGCTATACTTGCATACTTCCCGTCCCCCTTCACCACACAGTCGAAGGGGATGCCCAGTGAGCATTTAAATCGATTGCCGTCGATCAACAAATGATCTGGTTGCTGCTGAAGGCCAGTTACTGCCCTTTCCATGGCCAGGAAGGAGGCATTGAGAATGTTAAGCTTATCAATTTCCTCCACACTTGCCTCCGCCACTGCCCAGGAAAGGCATCCTTCCTTGATTTCCTCTACCAGTGTAATCCTGTTTGCCTTACTGAGCTTTTTGGAGTCATTTACCCACTCATTGGCAAAATCACATGGCAGGATAACGGCTGCGGCCACCACAGGACCGCAGAGACACCCCCTGCCCACTTCATCGCATCCGGCCTCTATACGGTTAGGTTCTAAATAAGGTAGTAACATCTGCGAGATCGGTTTCCTTGGAGACCTTGTGGATCATTTCGGCTACCAGACCTGTCCAACCGGTCTGGTGACTAGCTCCGAGACCCCTTCCGTTGTCTCCGTGAAAATACTCATAGAATAAGATCAAATCTTGAAAATGGGGGTCTGATTGCATCTTCTCGTAATTTTCATAAATGGGACGCTTGCCATTTCTATCCTTTAGAAACAGCTTAATGCAGCGAAGTGAAAGTTCCCTGGCGATAAGATCCAATGTCAAGAATTTACCTGATCCAGTGGGGTATTCAATGGAGAAATTGCCACCATAGTAAAAATCGAACTTCTTGAGGCTTTCAATAATGAGGTAATTCATGGGGAACCAAATTGGGCCTCTCCAATTGGAGTTTCCTCCAAACATCGTGGTTTCGGACTCCCCTGGCGCATATTTTACGGAGAACACACTCCCGTTCAGCTTTATGGAGTATGGGTTTTCTTTATGATCCTTAGACAAGGAGCGAATGCCATAGGGGGACAAAAACTCCTTTTCGTCCAACATTTTATTTAATACACATTTCATCCTGTGTCCCCGTAACAAGGAAAACAGCCTTCTCTTGTCCTGGCCAGGTTGTATCCAGTTGGAAACCAAAGCAGCCAATTTCGGTTTCTCCTTGAAGAAAAAATTCAAACGCTTTCTGAATTCGGGGAGGTTTTCAAATAACTCCTCACGTATGGGTTCCACTGCAAACAGAGGCGTGATGCCTACAAGGGATTTAACCTTCATTACCTTGGGTTCCTTGCCAGCGAGGTGCAACACATCATAGAAAAATCCATCCTCTTCATCCCAAAGGCTAATGTTTTCCCCAGAGATATTGTTCATGGCACCTGCTATGTACAGAAAGTGCTCTAAAAATTTGGTGGCGGTATGTTGATAAACCTTGTTTTTCTCACAGAGATCCAAGGATATCCTAAGCATGTTTAAGCAAAACATGGCCATCCAGGATGTGGCATCTGCTTGTTCCAACTTCCCAAAAAGCTTGTCCGCATGACTCCTGTCAAACACACTAATATTATCCAGCCCCAAAAATCCTCCCTCGAAGATGTTCTTTCCATCATCGTCTTTCTGGTTTACCCACCAGGTGAAATTAAGCATGAGTTTGTGTAGGGCCCTTTCAAGAAATTCCTGATCCCCTACGCCATCATTCATTTTTTTGTCTATCTGGTAAACCCTCTGAACAGCGTAGGCATGAACGGGTGGGTTCACATCATTGAAATTCCACTCATAGGCAGGAATCTGTCCATTGGGGTGCATGTACCAGTCATTCAACAGGAGCAACAACTGATCCTTGGCAAAATCGGAGTCCAGCCTCGCCAATGGGATACAATGAAAAGCCAAGTCCCAGGCAGCATACCATGGGTATTCCCATTTATCGGGCATGGAAATGATATCGTAATTCTGCAAGTGCCGCCAATTGGAATTCCTCCCCCTTTTTCTTTCCTGGGGAGGTTGGTACCTTCCGGGATCTCCCTCTAGCCATCTTTCTACGTTATAATAATAGAACTGTTTGGACCATAACATTCCTCCATAGGCCTGCCGTTGTACCAATTTAAGTTCCGGATCCTTTACCCTGTCTTGGAGTTCCGCATAGAAGAGATCCGCCTCCGTTCGCCTTTCCTGTAGGATCGTTTCTGATTCCTCCATAGGGTCATCGGTCTCAAAATGCTGCATTCTAAACGTTACCTCCACTTTTCCGCCGGCAGGCACCTCCAATTTATAAATGGCAGCGGCCTTGGTTCCCGTTTTATTTGGATTCAGGTGGTGGGTGTCTCCATACAGTAAAAAATCATTTATAGCATCTTTCAGGTATTTCTTTTGATTACCTATGTGATACAACCTTTCCCTGTTCGTCTCATTGTCACAAAAGCGTATATCCGGCTTACCGCTAAAGGAAAAAATATAATTTCCGGATTTGGGGTTAAAGGCCTTTAACCTGTTTTTAGGGAGCATTGAGATACTAGGCATAAAGGGTTCCTCCCCAGTAAACCAGGTTTTTCTAAACCACACCGTAGGCATTACCCAAATGGAGGCATCCTCTTTTCCTCGGTTATGGACAGTAGCCTTTCCGATAATGTCCTCAACATCTTCCTTGGCGTATTCCAAGAATATATCGAAGTAGGCGTCGTCATCAAAAATCCCTGTATCAATAATTTCATACTCCCTGTCTTTTTTGCTCCTTCTCATGTTTTCCTCAAGCAAATCCTGATAAGGAAATGCCTCCTGAGGGTATTTATAGAGCATTTTCATATAGCTGTGCGTAGGTGTGGAGTCCAGATAATAGTAGAGCTCCTTCACATCTTCTCCATGGTTACCCTGGTTTCCGGTAAGCCCAAATAGCCGCTCCTTAATCATAGAATCCTTTCCGTTCCAGAATGCCCAAGACATACAAAGCCGCTGCCGATAATCAGAAATACCTCCGATTCCTTCCTCCCCCCACCGATAGGCTTTGCTACGGGCATCATCATGGGTCACGTTTTCCCAAGCTGCACCATCTGGGCTGTAATCCTCCCTTACCGTTCCCCACTGTCGATCTGTAAGGTAAGGTCCCCATTTTTTCCAATGCTTCTCCCTGTCCCTATCCTCTTTAAGCCTAATCCTTTCTATATTCATTGAGCCAATCTCCAAATTTGCAAAAAGCGAATTTAGGGCTTTTATCCCACTATACGACAAATTTTTATAGGGAGTATAAAAAATTCAGGTCAACTTAAATCCAATTAAGGCTTCAAAAATCCTATCCATCCATAACGCCCACTTTAATTAACTCCTATGCAACAATCTAGGGGGGATAACAGCAAATTCAAAATTAACCCTTATGCCTGAAGTTGTTTTACCCTACTGACCCCTTGGGACAACTCATAAAGCCAAACTTCTACCAAAGCGTCTCTTTTTGAATACCATAAGTGGAATTCATAATTTTTTTTGGTGCCAGCCTTATTCATAAACACTATCAGCTCCTGTATATCAAAAGAACTACCTGCTAATCCTGCACCTGCAATTTCCCCATCAAGGGCATTGCAAGCTTGCTCATATTGACCTTCTACGGGCACCATCAAAGCTGGCTTTCCTAGGTACATAGCTTCACAAATGGCTTCAAAACCTGCTGTGCTTACAAGTGCCCTGCATTCGGCCATCTTCTGCAGGAATAAATCTCCATTGAGTTGGAAAAAAACCAGATTGGGCATGGGTTGCCAAGGGTCTGGTTTTCCTTTTTGATCCCAAAAGGCTTGGATTTGTATATCTGGATGAGCTTCTGCAAACCTAAGCAGCTCTTCTCCATATCCTGGGTTTACCAAATAGGCCAAAAAGTAATCCCCATTACTAGGCTTTAGCTTAGTGAGTTGCTCCCTCAATATTGGGGGCCAAATTTTAATTTCGGGCTTTTGTTCCATCGCAGGCAGCTCCCTGAAGGACAAGGCTATATGTTCATGCGCCCCCCAAGCCGTAATTGCTGTGCCCAATTTCAACAACAACTTGCCCATTCCACTGTTTTTGGCAAATGGGAAGTCGGGATGGGCAATCAAATACTGATGTCCCACCACCACAAATTTGAGTGCAGGTCTATGCAAACCATGCCAAACTCCACCCAAAAAGTCGTAAAAGTTAAGGACTACATCCGGCTTTTGTGCCTGCACCAAAGCATCTAATTGACGCATACTCTTCACGAAACTGTTGCTTTTCAATGCATTTCTTAGGATAGTTTTCCAGATATTAATGGACTTTCCCTTAGCATCCGTGACAAAATTTGGACTGGCAAGCGCATGGATCTTGCTGTTTATCTGTTCTGACACATAATGGGGTACCTTTCTCCGGTCACTACTGCCTATTACGATGTCCGTGACCTCATGCCCCTTTGCAGTCAAAATTTGGTACATGGCAATGGCTTGGGTCATATGCCCCCTGCCCTCCCCTTGAACTATGAATATAAACCGCATGACACTACCTGTTTATTTTTCAGCGTACACATAGTTTTGATTCAGGGATACGACAGCATTGTCATTGGTCCTTGTAAAATCTATTTCATTGTAGTGAATCAACTGCCAGTTTCCTTCAAAGTCTTCTGCAAGGGCGCTCAAAGACTCTACCCAGTCTCCGGAGTTAAAATAATCAATTCCATCGATGGTTTTCATCTCGGCTTTATGGATGTGGCCACATATAATCCCATCATACCCTTTGGCCTTAGCCATCTTTGACAATTCTTTTTCATAATCATCTATATATGCCACGGCTTTTTTAACCCTTCCCTTGATGTACTGGGAGAGGGAATAATATGGCAGCCCTCGTTTTCTCCGGTAATGGTTGATTTGACTGTTCAACCATAGTAAAAAGGTATACCCAATATCCCCCAAATATGCTATCCACCTAAAATGGGTCGTTACGCTATCAAAGACGTCCCCATGTGCCACAAAATATCTTTTCCCCTTGCTCTCGTACACCATGTCTTTAAGAATGGAGAGGTTGCCGATTTCCAAGGGGAGTATTTGATCTAAAAAATCGTCATGGTTTCCCCTGAGATAAAAAACCTTTGTCCTGTCGGTATCCATCATTTTAAGCATACGGTTAAAAACCCTGGTATGCTTTCTTTTCCAGGATCCTGATTTTTTCAGTTGCCACCCGTCTATGATATCCCCGTTGAGGATCAAATTGTCACATCTGTACTGCTTCAGAAAGCGTACAATCTCTTTTGCTTTGGCACCTTTGGTACCCAAGTGCACATCTGAGATAATGATAGTCTTGAAGTATGTATCCAAACCTGATTTATTTGGTGCCAATATAGCACCGCAATATCAACTTAAAGTGAAGACACTATTATCCTATTCCTATGGATTTCACGGATTTAATTGCAAATATGAATTTACTGTTAACCCTGGAGTACTTTTCCGCTAGGCATTAAAGATAAGCTTGAAGGTGGTGCCTTTGCCTAGTTTGGATTTAACTTGAATGTTTCCCTTATGCCGGCGCATAATCTGTTTAGAGAGACTTAAACCTATACCGGAGCCTCTTTTTTTAGTAGTAAAAAATGGAATGAAAATTTTACCCATAGCCTCCTCCTCTATTCCCTTACCATTATCGCTCACCTCAATGATGATTTTCCCGTTTTCATCGATAAAAGCCCTTAGCTTCACCCACTTGCCCTCTACCTCTTTTACGGCATGAATGGCATTCTGAGTGATGTTGATTATCACCTGCTCTATAAGGGAACAATCTGCAAATAGCAAGAGGTCATCAGGTTGAATAGAGATGTTCATTTTTACCTGCTCCTGATCTAGCTGGTTTTGAAACAGTAATTGCAGCCGCTCAAAAAGTTCAGAAATTTTGATTGCGGTGAATTTAGGGGTAGGGATATGCGCCAAACTCCGGAAATCACTCACAAAGTTGATCAGTCCCTCACTGCGCTTCTCTATGGTGGAAATCCCCATTTGATAATCCTCCAATTCATCGGCGTTCAGTGATTCTTTCCCTTTTGCCTTGCCGGCCAGGTCATCCCTTAAAGTAGCGGCCAAAGAAGAGATGGGGGCTATGGAGTTCATGATTTCATGCGTCAGTACCCTTACCAGGTTCTGCCATGCCTCCATTTCTTTTTCCTCCAGTTCGCTTTGAATGTTCTGCAGAGACACAAGTTTGAATTTACTGTCCCTCAATACCAACTCTATCACATAAACAGAAAGCTGCATGATGCCATCAGGATGGGCGATTTTGATAAGTTCACTACCTCCTGTCCGCAGGTGGTGAATGGCATGATGCAGCTCCTTATTCACCTTTGCGATTTCTGAAATATTGCCGAGGAGCTGAATATTGAGCATCCTTTTAGCAGCAGTATTGAGAATCTGGATGGATCCATCTTCCTCAAATGTAATCAGCCCTATGCTCAGATGCTGAAATACCGTCCTGAAATAATGGTAGTTAGCTTCCTTTTCCAGTTGATCCTCCTTGAGTTTGGCTAGAATAGCATTAAATTCTATATGCAGGTCGTCAATTTCTGTCCCGTCAAATTTCACGGGGTAAACGGTGGCGTAATTGCTCAACTTAATATTATTGAGAAATTGTCTGACCTTCTTGAAACTACTGTCTGCGTACCGGACCAGAAAAACCAATTGGGCAACTGCAAGAATAATGAAGAGGGAGATGGAAAAAACTCCCGAATCGTTGAATATCGTGTATGCTAGAATAAACAGGGTAGCGGCAAAAGCCAACACCCTGCCAAGCAACCCAACCCTAAAGTCCATATTTTTCTAATCTTCGGTACAAGGAGGCCCTGGTGAGTCCTAGTTCCTTGGCCGCTTTGGATATGTTGCCACCATTTTTGTCTATAGCTTTTTGAATGACATTTTTTTCCACTTCATCCAAATTATAGGATGGAGCACTACTTATTTTTTCATTGGTAGGTTTTGCAGAAAGGAAAAAGAAATCCCTGCTGTCCAATTCATCCCCCTCGGCCATAATTATAGCCCTTTCCAAGGCATGCTGCAACTCCCTGATGTTTCCAGGCCAACTGTATCTTTGTAACAACTGAAGTGCATTGGCCTTAAACCCTTTAAAGGCTTTTCGGTATTTGGAGGAATACACCTGTAGAAAGTGTTCGGCCAAAAGGGGAATATCGTCCTGTCTATCCCTTAAAGGCGGAAGAAAAATTTCTACCGTATTTATCCTGTAAAGCAAATCCTGCCGGAACGAATTGTCCAAAATCATCTCATGCAACGGCATATTTGTGGCACAGATAAGCCGAATATCCACTGGCAGTGATTTATTTGTGCCGATACGGGTCACTTCCCGCCTTTGGAGCACTGTCAATAATTTGGACTGCAAGGGCATGCTTAAATTTCCGATTTCGTCCAAAAACAGGGTCCCGTTGTCGGCTACCTCAAAACGGCCCGCCCTGTCTTCCTTGGCATCGGTAAAAGAGCCTTTTTTGTGCCCAAAGAGTTCGCTTTCAAATAAGCTTTCGGTAATAGCCCCCATATCAACGGTAACAAAAATTTCATCCTTTCGCTCTGACCTGTCATGTATTGCTCTCGCGATAAGTTCCTTGCCTGTGCCATTTTCCCCAAGGATCAACACGTTGGCATCCGTCTTGGCCACCTTGTCAATGATCGAAAAGACATTTTTCATGGATGCGGATTGCCCAATGATATCGTTAAATGGCTTTTTGAGGTCTGCTTGGAGTTGTTTTTGTTTTTTAGAGAGCTTATCTACTTGGTTATAGCTTTCTTTTAGTTTCACCGCCGCTGAAAGCGTTGCCAGAAGCTTCTCGTTTTGCCAAGGCTTAAGGATGAAGTCTGTGGCTCCTTCCTTTAGGGCCTGCACAGCCATTTCCACATCCCCAAAAGCTGTAATCAATATCACAACGGCATTTGGGTCAGTCTCCTTGATTTGCTTAAGCCAATGAAAACCTTCTTTTCCCGAGGTCGTGTCCTCCGTGAAATTCATGTCCAGAAGGATGACATCATAGGTATAGTTGTTGATCAAAAAAGGGATTTTTCTTGGATCTTTTTCAATCGTCACCCCTTTTGCATGCTTCTTGAGAAGCATTTTGGCAGCAAACAACAAGTCCTCATTATCATCTACTATCAGGATTTCCCCCAAATTCTTTTCTTCCATTACGTCTTGCTTTTATTCTCCTTTTGCTGAAACAGTGCCAGATTAATTAAATGCCAATATAAGCAATTTGAAGATAAAGCAAGTAATAACGTGTACGAATTTGAACAATAATCGTACATGTTCGGACACTGTTTTAATCAGGCAGTCCCAAATTTTTTATAGCTATCAAAAATTCTTACCTTTAACCTTATAATCAAAATTTATTAATTTATGTCTGTTGCAAGTAAAGGAAATACTGTAAAGGTACATTACACAGGTAAACTAAAGGATGGAACTGTATTTGACAGCTCTGCAGAAAGGGAGCCCCTAGAATTTATAGTCGGTGACGGCAAAATGATCAAAGGATTTGATTCTGCGGTTCAGGGAATGGCCGAAGGTGACGATAAAAGTGTGACTATCCCATGTGCAGAAGCCTATGGAGATAAAAGGGATGATATGATGTTGGACGTACCCGTTGAACAGGTACCACCTGAAATCAAACCAGAGGTAGGGATGGATTTATCCATTCAAAATCAAGCCGGCCAACCAACCCCGGTTAAGGTAGTTCACGTGGACGAACAAAAAATCACCTTGGATGCCAACCACCCTCTTGCAGGGCAAGATTTAATATTTGACATCAAACTAGTCGAAGTGAATGCTTAATTAAAAAAACCCGGCTTAAAGCCGGGTTTTTTCAGTTTATCCCTTCCATATTTTTATAATAGATTTCATTCCATTGGATTTCTTTTTTGAACTTTCTGAATTCAGTTTCCTTATCTATCGTTAAGAGTTCCAGGTTTGCCATAGCAGCAAAGTCCTCCAAAACCTCCAGATCCAAATTTTGGCTAAAACAGGTGTGGTGTGCTCCACCAGCCAGAATCCACGCCTTGCATGCCGTTTCCATATCCGGTAATGGCTTCCAAAGTACACGGGCCACAGGTAATTTAGGAAGGGATGCTTTAGGAGCAACTGCCTTTACCTCATTTACCAACAACCTGAAGCGATTGCCCATGTCCATAAGGGCGGCATTTAGCGCTGCTCCTTCACCAACATTGAACACCAACCTAACCGGATCCTCTTTTCCTCCAATTCCCAAAGGGTGTACTTCACATCTGACCTTTCCTTCAGCCAAGGCTTCGTCAACTTCCAGCATATGGGAGCCCAAAACAAGGCTATCCTCCGGGTCAAAGTGATAGGTATAGTCTTCCATAAAGGCATTTGCCCCTTCGAGGCCTTTACCCATGATTTTCATTGCCCTCACTAATGCCGCAGTTTTCCAGTCCCCTTCCGCACCAAAACCATAGCCCTTGGCCATCAAGCGCTGCACGGCAATTCCCGGCAACTGCTTTAAACCTTCCAGATCCTCAAAAGTGTCAGTGAATCCCTTGTATCCTCCTTCTTCCAGAAAACGTTGCAAGCCTATTTCTATCTTTGCAGCCTCCAGCAAAGCATCTCTCTTTGCTCCTTTTGCTGTGAGTGACTCAGCAAGGTCATAGGTTTTTTCATAGAGTTTGACTAATTCTTCTACTTGATTGCCTGAAACTTCGTTTATTTTAGCCACCAATTCACTTACTGGGTGGGTATTTACCGAAAACCCAAACTTCATTTCTGCGGCAACCTTATCCCCTTCCGTGACAGCCACCTGGCGCATATTATCCCCAAAACGAACAAATTTGGCTCCTTGCCAATCCTGCCATCCGCACGCTGCCCTACTCCATTTACCTATCTCCAAACTCACCTTGGCGGATTGCCAATGGCCTACCACCACCTTCCTTTCCATTCTAAGCCTAGAGACCATAAACCCAAACTCCCTATCTCCGTGTGCACTCTGGTTTAAGTTCATAAAGTCCATGTCTATGCTTTCCCAAGGGATGTCCCTATTAAACTGTGTATGCAAATGCAGCATGGGCTTTTGGAGGGATTTTAGTCCCCTGATCCACATTTTTGCAGGAGAAAATGTATGCATCCATGTTATGATGCCCACACAGGCCTGTTCCTGGTTGGCTCGCATGATGGTATCGTAAACTTCTTCCGGTCGGGTTACTATAGGCTGGTATACCACCTGCAAAGGTATTTGTTCACTTTGATCCAAAGTCCTTGCAATCTCCTCGGCATGTTTCCCCACCTGGGCCAATGTCTCTTCTCCATATAGGTGCTGGCTTCCGGTAATAAACCAGACTTCTTTTTTAGTATAAACTTTCATTGTCTTTTCGGTTTAATCAGCTATTATCTTAAAAATTTACTGGTTTAAAAAATTCCGGGCACACAATCCCCAATTGATTGCCATATAAGTACCCCAAAAAAGTGATTTACACCTTTGCACATTGGACAAAACAATAAACTTAAGCCCGAAGGTATCAAGCCACACAAAATTTAAGGGAAATTTGGCATTAGGCCTCTAGTAATGGTAAATTGCATCACTAGAACCAAAGAAAAGGATCAATGAGCAAATTTAAAACTCTCAAGGAAACATGTTACGAGGCAAATCTAGAATTGCCAAAGTTAGACTTGGTAGTATACACCTTTGGCAATGTCAGTGCAGTAGATAGGGATAGAGGGGTCTTTGCCATAAAGCCTAGTGGCGTACCTTATGAGGAATTAAAAGCGAAGGACATCATAATCGTTGATTTTGAGAATAACATCGTGGAGGGGAAAAAAAGGCCCAGTTCCGATACCAAAACCCACGCCTATCTCTATCGCTCTTGGGAAAGTATTGGGGGAATAGTACATACCCATTCCACCTACGCGGTAGCTTGGGCACAGGCACAGCGGGATATTCCAATTTTCGGAACCACGCATGCCGACCACCTTACTGCCGACATTCCCTGTGCCCCTCCTATGGCGGATGCATTGATCTCGGAAGATTACGAGCATTCCACCGGCCAGCAAATCATTGACTGTTTCAGGGATAAAGGATTGTCGTACAAGGAAGTCGAAATGGTACTAATTGGCAATCATGGCCCATTTTCTTGGGGCAAATCTCCAGAAAAGGCGGTTTACAACAGTAAGGTTCTTGAGGAAATAGCTAAAATGGCACATTTGACTCTTCAAATAAACCCTTATGCATTTCGGTTAAAAGACTCTCTTATAAACAAGCATTACGACCGTAAACATGGTGAAGGGGCGTATTATGGTCAGGATTAAACATTAGCCAATTACACTGGGGATGTTTTTGGGGATTTCGTTTTTTGGAATGAAATTCAAAACCTTGTTGAATTTCTCTTTGTAGTTCCTTTTCATTAGCCTATAATAGTAGGCTCCTTTCTTTGAACTGGATTTGTCTTTTTCGCTTAAACGCTTGATTATTCCCGTAGAAAGCACCTTTCTGGAAAAATTTCTCTTGTCTATAACGATATCATATAGCCCCTCATATAAAATTTGCAGTTGGGGAAGGGTAAACTTTTCTGGCAAAAGCTCAAATAGTATGGGATGTAACGCCGCGTTGTACCTTAATTTATTCAAGGCCATGTTTACCATTTCCCTATGATCCAATACCAGGGAAGGTAAATTATTCATTGGGAACCATTTGGCCAAATATTCATCACTTAGTTGGTCCTCGTATTTTTTGATGTCAACTAAGGCTACATGGGCCATCCCCAATATTCTTTCAATTGGATCCCTATTTGGGTCGCTAAAACCACATAGCTGTTCCAAATACACATCCTTTATGCCCGTAAGCTCCAAAACCACTCTAGAAGCCGCCTGTTCCAGCGTTTCACTGGGTTGCAAAAAGCCACCCATCACACTCCATTTTTCCTTTTCGGCAATACTCCCCTTTTGTACGAGCAGCAATTTGTACTCCTGACCGTCAAATCCAATAACTATGCAATCCACTGAAACCAGCAATCTGGTTTGATTCGAATATTTTAACATTTTTTACTTTACAGCATTTAGGTAATAATAGGCGATAAATACAACTTCGACACTTTTACCTCAAAGTGTCAAAATATGTTAATGAAACGTTAATTTATAGAAATATATGCATCCATTTACAAGATATATTTTTTCATGAGAAATACCTTCCTGTATTAAGGAAAAAAAATATATTTCTTTCAATAATTAAAAAAAATACTCAAATCATTATTCATCAATAATTTACGTTTGGAAATTCGGAATTGGGTTACGGGATTTGAGGATCCTTCGGCAGAAATTAAAATTGAATTTTTACAATAAATTTTTTTAATACGCTATCCTTGATTTTTTAAAAATTTTAATCAATTTTAGCAGAAGTTTGCCAAATATTTCTCCAATGGAAGCGCAGCAAAAACCCATAATTATTCTACCTACTTACACCCTTTACCGAATATCCTTTTTATTGGTATGGATGGTTTCCAGTTGTGGTATAGAGAAACCCGAAGAAATTAAGAACGCAGCATCCACTTTACCTTCAGAAATTGATTACAACCTACATGTAAAACCCATACTGTCGGATCGTTGCTTCTCCTGCCATGGACCTGACCCCAATACAAGAGAGGCAGGGCTTAGGCTTGATACGGAGGAAGGTGCCTATGCGGCATTGGAGGGAAACAGGTGGAAGGCAGCCATTAAACCAGGCAAACTATCTAAAAGCGAAGTCTATGGCCGGATTATATCTTCAGACCCCGAATATATGATGCCACCCCCCGTAACCAACCTAACGCTTAGCACACAAGAAAAGGCTATTTTGGTGCGGTGGATTGAACAAGGGGCAAAGTATAAACCCCATTGGGCTTTCATTAAACCTACGAAACCCGAACTGCCAACCCTCCAAAATCCGGACTGGCCCAAAAATGAAATTGACCACTTCGTATTGGCAAAACTCGAGTCTGAAGGTATGTCCCCCTCCCAAGAGGCGGATAAAATGACCCTTTTGAGGAGGATAAGCCTTGACCTTACGGGGCTTTTGCCAGACGAGCAACTGATGAATTCCTATCAAAAGGACTCGTCTCCTGATGCTTATGAAAAGGCAGTAGACCATTTATTGGCATCGAGTGCGCATGCAGAACGCATGGCGCTGGATTGGTTGGATGTGTCCAGGTATGCGGATTCGCACGGTTTGCATGCAGACGGATACCGGATGATGTGGCCATGGAGGGATTGGGTGATCAAATCCTTCAAAGAGAATATGCCCTATGACCAGTTTATACAAATGCAAATAGCCGGGGACTTGATGCCAGATACCGATAAGGAAAAGGTGTTGGCAACTGCTTTTAACAGAAATCACCAAATGACAGCGGAAGGGGGCATTATTGATGAAGAATATAGATTGGAGTATGTTTTTGACCGTGCAGAGACCACTTCCAAGGCACTTTTGGGCTTGACCATGGAATGTGCCAGATGTCATGACCACAAATTTGACCCTGTTTCCCAAAAAGATTATTTCAGCCTTGCTGCCTTTTACAATAATGTGGAGGAACTGGGAATGACAGGGGATGACGGCAATGCAGGGCCTATGATGCTCTTCATGGACGAGAAACAAGAAGAGGAAATATTGGCAATCAAAAAAAGGATCCTTCTGCTGGAGGAAAAATTAAAGGCAAGCGAGGTGGGATTCAATCCTCCACAAACCTATAAAGACCTTACCCCAGAAAAAACATTGCAAAAAGGATTGTTGGCGCATTTTGAACTTGAGGGGTATAATGAAGGTAAAACCTATGACCGCTTCAAAAAACAAGCGATGAGGGTAAGCGGATCCCCGGAGTCTAAAGAAGGGGCCATCGGGAAAAGCTTGCGGTTTAAGCATGATTACGACATTTTGGAATTAGATGGGGAGGGGTTGTTTGAACTCCACGAACCATTCTCCTATGCGATTTGGGTTAACCCTGAAACCATAGAACCCTTCAGAGGTATCTTAGGCAACTCCGGTAACAAAAACAATTACTGGAGAGGTTACGAAATGACCCTTGACAGCCTAAACAGGGTTTCCATAAGGATCATCCATGCATTGCCTCATAATTGTATTTCCCTTATTTCTGAAGAAAGTCTACCAGTAAATAGTTGGACACATTTGGCATTTACCTATGATGGCTCAGGAAAAGCGGATGGAGTGGGGGTTTATATCAATGGAAAGCCTGCCCTCACCACCACACTTATTGATAACCTCTACAAAAGCATAATTCCTGTGGACAATAGGTACATCCAAGTGGAAAGGCCTCTGCGCTTGGCCAGGAGTTATAGGGTTTTCAGTGGGGATGATGGAATTTTTCCAGGAAGCCTAGACGAGCTTTACATCTATAACAGGGAATTGTCCGAGATCGAGGTCGCATCCTTGGCAGGAGCAGCACTGCCTGAAGATAAATCCACTTGGTCGTCCCATTACAATCTACATCGTAATGCAAATTGGCAAAAGCTTAGGGAGGAACTACAACAAGAAAGATTCCAATGGCTGGAAGTCATGAACAAAGTGGATGAAGTAATGGTAATGCAGGAAAGTCAACATGCCAGGACTACCTATATCCTTGACAGAGGGGAATACAATTTACCCACCGAACCTGTGGAGGCTAATATCCCTGAGGTATTACCTGATTTTAAGGAGGAATGGCCTAGAAACAGGTTGGGGCTCGCACTTTGGCTTACCCACCAAGATAACCCGCTTACGGCCAGGGTAGCGGTAAACAGGTACTGGTACCAGCTTTTTGGGCGGGGAATCGTCAATACTGTGGATGATTTTGGGAGTCAAGGAGAACTGCCAAGCCATCCTGAACTCTTGGATTGGTTGGCGGTGGAATTTATGGAATCGGGTTGGGACCTTAGGGGTTTAATCAAGAAAATTGTGATGTCTGCCACCTACAGGCAGCAATCGACTCCTGGCCCTGACCTTCTGGAAAGAGACCCCAACAATATCTTATTGGCAAGGGGTGCCAGGCATCGCCTTATCGGGGAGTTTATCCGTGATGCCTATTTACAGGCAAGTGGTTTGCTCAACCCCAAAATAGGCGGCCCAAGCGTAAAGCCTTATCAACCAGAAGGGCTTTGGGAAGAAAAGGGGGAGTTCTCTCATGTTTTGTTAAAATATATCCAAGACAAAGGGGACGACCTCTACCGGCGAAGTATGTACACCTTTATCAGGAGGACATCTCCTCCCCCAGCCATGAGCACCTTTGATGTACCCAACAGAGAGGAATGCTCCGTAATGCGGCAGGAAACCAGTACACCCCTTCAGCCACTGGTGCTAATGAACGACCCCCAGGTGGTAGAGGCATCCCGTATATTGGCCGAGAGAATGCAAAAAGAAGGAGGAAGCAGGGTAGAAGACCAGATCCAATATGGATTCATGAGGGCACTAAGCAGAAACCCCAACGAAAAAGAATTGGCTACCCTAATGAACCTCTATGAAAAGGAGTTGGAACGGTTTTCAAGTTCCTTGGAAGATGCCCGAAAATTACTCCGTGTGGGCGAATACCCAAGCGACCAGAAGTTGCCCGTTGAAAAAACAGCCGCACTAGCCATGGTCTCCAACTTGATGTTTAACCATTACGACTTTTATACCAAACAATAAGACAAACCAAAATGGCAGATCTTTGCGACAATATTAATAGATATAACCGACGAGAGTTTTTGACCAAAGCGGGATTAGGTCTGGGAGGAATTGCCTTAGGGTCATTGATCCATCCAAAGGTTGCCACCGCCAGTAAGGATCCTTTTAGCGGGAGTTTAGGAGGCACCCACTTCCCTGCCAAGGCAAAAAGGGTGATCTATCTTTTTCAAAGTGGGGGGCCATCCCAACTGGAACTGTTTGATTACAAACCCGAACTTATAAAAAGAAACGGTGAAGAACTACCGGAATCGGTGAGGATGGGGCAACGGCTAACAGGAATGACTGCGGGACAAAAATCCATTCCTATGGTGGGGTCATCCTTCTCCTTCAAGCAAAGGGGGGATACGGGTATTTATGTGAGCGAGCTGCTACCGCACCTTTCCGAAATTACAGAAGAAATGTGTCTGGTCAAATCCATGTACACCGAAGCTATTAACCATGATCCTGCCATCACCTTTTTGCAGACTGGCTTTCAGCAACCTGGGAGGCCATCCATAGGCTCTTGGGTAAGTTATGGATTGGGTAGTGACAACGAAAACCTTCCAGCCTTTTGCGTTTTGGTATCCAATGGAAGGACAGGGGCGCAACCAATATATGGGAGATTGTGGGGAAATGGCTTTCTCCCTTCTCTCCATCAGGGGGTGCAATTTAGGGGAGGAAAAGACCCAGTCCTTTACCTCAATGATCCACCCGGAGTAGATGCCAAGGACCGCTCGCGCTACCTGGATCATCTCAAGGAACTCTACGAAAGCAGTTTTGAACAAAGTGGCGATCAGGAGATCCATTCAAAAATAGCTCAATACGAAATGGCCTTTAGGATGCAAACTTCGGTTCCGGAAACTATGGACATATCTGGGGAGCCCCAGCACATTCTGGACATGTACGGGCCAGAAGTCCTAATTCCCGGTTCTTATGCCGCAAATTGTCTTTTGGCCCGCAGGCTGGCAGAGAAGGACGTCAAGTTCATTCAGCTTTACCACAAGGGTTGGGACCAACATGGCAATTTACCCAAGGACATCAAAACCATGTGCAATTCCATGGATCAGCCCACAGCAGCTTTAGTGAAGGACTTAAAGCAAAGGGGAATGCTGGAAGACACCTTGGTGATATGGGGTGGAGAGTTTGGGCGGACCAGCTATTCACAGGGAAGACTAACCAAGGAAACTTATGGACGCGACCACCATCCTAACTGTTTTACGATGTGGATGGCAGGTGCAGGGGTAAAAAAAGGTTTTTCTTTCGGAGAAACAGACGAAGTTGGCTATAATGTCGTTGAAAACCCTGTACACGTACATGATTTTCAGGCTACACTTTTACACCTATTGGGAGTGGATCACGAGAAACTCACCTTTAGGCACCAAGGTAGGCGATTTAGGCTTACAGATGTACACGGAAAGGTCGTGCATCCCATTTTGACTTAAATTTTCGATATATGGAAGAGTATATACAACAGCTTATAGAAGATTTCAGGGAGTCGGCAAAAAAGGTCCCTGCTCCAGGCCCATTTTGGGAAAACCATAAGGATGAAACCTCCGAATCCGGATTGGAAGACCTTGCATTTGTAAACCAATACGTAAACGGGATGCCTCAAAAACTCTCTGTCATTTTTGGTATCGATAAAGTCGTTTTGCCACCTTTGGAGAAATTGAAATCCTATCAAGCGGCTTGCCTTTACAATGAAATGCTCAAATTGTGGCATTCCTATAATTTCTTCCCTGATTTCCCGAAAAAATTACCTCCACACCTGCGGTATAAGTTTCTGCGTGATTATTGGGAGTCTGAGCAAATCCTCGTGGATAAAGGGGAAATACACGTGGAGTTTTGCCAATATGAGCCTGATCTCTGTCCCTTTCCATGTAAATATTGTGACTGCAAGGATTTTGACACCTACGAGGGCAAACTGGATGAAAATTGGGAAAATGATGGCGAGGCACCTCTCTAACCTAGAGCAGTTCGATTTTTTAATCGCACCAAATACTCGGATAGGAATATCGCTTTGATTCCATCTGGTTTCAGAAATTTTTAACAAAGATAAGAAGCATCGAGGTTTTCGACCTTCACAAGTATAGTAGGAGTTACTTTAGGAACAAAAAATCAAATTGTAGGAGCAAAAAAATAGCCCCAACCTGGGGCTATTACTATTTAAATTCCTTCTCGTCCTTATAAAATCACTTTTTCAGCCAGCACGATGATATGGTTGTCTTTGACTTCCACTACACCTCCATCTACTATCATTACATGCTTGCCCTTAGCATCGGTAAATGAAACTTTTCCCTTTGCCAATCCCGAAATGATAGGGGCATGGTTCTTAAGCACTTGAAAAGAACCCTCGGCACCAGGGAAACTGGCCTCCGATACTTCTCCCTCAAATATTTTTTTGTCGGGGGTAATGATCTCTAATTGCATATCCCTTATTTGTGAAAGGGGGTATCTTTAGGATACCTCCCCTACTTTTCTTTCAGTTTATTTAACTTCAGCGAGCATTTTCTCTCCTTTGGCAACGGCATCTTCTATGGTGCCCACCAAATTAAAGGCCGCCTCAGGAAGATGGTCAAGCTCCCCATCCATAATCATGTTGAATCCCTTGATGGTATCCTTGATATCTACCAATACACCCTTGAGTCCGGTAAACTGTTCTGCCACATGGAAAGGCTGGGAAAGAAAACGCTGAACTCTCCTTGCTCTGTGTACTACCAGTTTGTCCTCTTCTGAAAGCTCTTCCATACCCAAGATGGCGATAATATCCTGTAATTCCTTGTACCTTTGCAGAACCTCCTTTACCCTAGTCGCACAGTCATAATGCTCATCTCCCAAAACTTCAGGATCAAGGATTCGAGATGTGGAGTCCAGAGGGTCCACAGCAGGGTAAATCCCCAATTCCGCAATCTTCCTTGAAAGTACCGTAGTGGCGTCCAAGTGGGCAAAAGTGGTGGCTGGTGCAGGGTCGGTCAAGTCATCTGCTGGCACATAAACGGCCTGTACAGAGGTGATAGAACCATTTTTTGTGGAGGTAATCCTTTCTTGCATGGCACCCATCTCTGTGGCTAGAGTAGGTTGATAACCCACCGCAGAAGGCATCCTACCTAAAAGAGCTGACACTTCTGATCCCGCTTGGGTGAAACGGAAAATATTGTCAATAAAGAAGAGAATATCTTTTCCTGCTCCTTCACCTTCCCCATCCCTATAATATTCTGCCAGGGTAAGTCCGGTAAGTGCTACCCGTGCACGGGCTCCAGGAGGCTCATTCATCTGACCAAACACAAAGGTTGCTTTGGAATCTTGCAATTTTTCCAAATCCACTTTGGCAAGGTCCCAGCCTCCTTCTGTTTCCAAAGAATGAACAAAATCATCTCCATAGGTCACAATTCCCGATTCGATCATTTCCCTGAGGAGGTCGTTTCCTTCTCTGGTTCTCTCGCCTACACCCGCAAAAACAGAAAGCCCTGCATAAGCTTTGGCGATATTGTTGATCAATTCCTGGATCAATACTGTTTTTCCTACCCCGGCACCACCGAAGAGGCCGATTTTACCCCCTTTGGCATAGGGTTCAATAAGGTCAATCACCTTAATACCGGTATATAAAACCTCAGTTGAGGTAGTTAAATCTTCAAATTTTGGAGCTGACCTGTGAATAGGCAGCCTTGTGTCAGACTTAGGCTGGGGCAAGCCATCAATAGCTTCACCAACCACATTAAAAAGCCGACCTTTGATTCCATCTCCGGTAGGTACAGAAATCTGGGTACCCAAATCCAACACCTCCATACCCCTTACCATGCCTTCTGTGGAATCCATGGCAACGGTTCTAACACGGTCTTCCCCAAGATGCTGCTGCACTTCAAGAACTACCTTCTGCCCGTTTTCTTTTGTGATTTCAAGCGCATCAAGGATGTTTGGCAACACCCCTCCTTCAAAGGATATGTCAACCACAGGACCAATTACCTGGGCTATCTTACCAGTATTTGCCATTTTAGTTTTTTAAGATGAAAAGGAACTATACTTATGCGGGTGCAAAATTAGTCAATATTGCTTAATACCAAAGGATGTTTTAATAATTAATGCTGTTTCCCCGCAAATTTCAGCAAAGTACACGACTTTGGGCTGTTTTCCGAGAATTGATTTGGAAGTGGCTATTAAGCCTCGTTTCATATGATTATAATTTGCTTTTTATAGGCCATATAGCCTGCCCCTGCCTGCCCCGAACTTGATTCGGGGAACTCGCTTCGGGGGAATCTCGCAATCTATAATCATCCCAGTGTGTGACGTTTTCGTCATGCCTGACTGCCGTCCAGGCAGGCTCGATTTCATCAAAACACTAACTATTTGGCTAAAAAACCCGTCTACCTCTGATAAAACGACGAGACCAATAAGAGGAGAATACGTTGTCTTCGGTCACCCCCAAACTTGTGGAAGCGTGGATGAACTGAATCCCTCCCCCAGTTCTTTGAGTTACTATTCCCGCATGAGTTACTTTTCTCCTCCGTTTTCCAGTGGCAAAGAAAACTACGTCCCCTTGTCTCAGCTTCCTTTTTGAAACTTTTTTCCCGACTTTGCTTTGTTCGTCTGTAGTTCTGGGCAGTGTGACACCCACACTACTAAAAGAAAGGTAAACCAAAGCAGAACAATCCATCCCTGAACGGTTGACCCCTCCATATCGATATGGTGTGCCATGAAAGGACTTGGCCGTTTCTACTACCTGCTGGATGTTTTGGTTTCTGATCTTCCTCGCTGAAGAGCAGGAACCAAAAGTAAGGACTACCCCTAAAAAACAAATTAAATGAAAAGGTTTAAGAAATGATTTTGTATTCATAAAAACAATTTGATAAATGATATTTCCAATATTAATCAGGAACGAGATAGTTTCAAAATTAAATACATTTTGGAGGGAAATTGACTGTTTTTTCTATTAAGTCCTCTCTCGCATTTAGCCACTTGGATTCGGCATATTATAAAAAAATACTTATTTTAGAGTCATGGAATGGGGATTACCCAATTCAATCGGATTATCACTTTCCCAAAATACCTTCACCCCTTTATTACCGTTATCAATCGAAAGAAGCAAAGCATTTCAGGGAAAAAGATGAGTAAAGAAGATTTTAGAAAACTTTCCTTGCACAAAAAAATCAATAAACTCTACACGGAGGGTACTTTTGTAGTGGGTATAAGGTATTATGCCTACAAAATAAATCTCTATCTTCTAGGAAGGGAATATGTGGAAGTCTTTTACAACCACAAACACGACCGCATTGACAAGATCGACTTTCTAAACCCCAGCCATTCCCGAATGAAGTTCTATTTGGACCAAATCAGCTTGGAAGACTTTTAGGCTCGTTTTCCCTCAGAATAAGACAAGAGCTTTTGGTGCACTTTCAGAATTTGGGGTAGCAGCATACTTTTGTTGCAGTTTTCAACTATAAAATCGGAAAGTTCTCTTTTTTTTGATTCATCCCATTGTTTCTCCACAATATCCAGAACCTGCTCCCTTGTCCTTTGCGGGTCCCTGGACAGTACCCTTTCTATTCTGGTTTCTAAAGGTGCGGTGACAAGAAGAACTTTGTCCAGGTCCTTGTAAGATCCTGTTTCAAACAGCAGTGCAGCCTCCTTTAGCACATAGGGATAGGACTTCCCCAGGCACCAGTCCCTGAAATCCCGACCAACCGCAGGGTGAACCATTGCGTTTATTTTTTCCGTTTGCGTCGAATCGGAAAAAACCTTTGCAGCTAGAAAAACTCGGTTCAATCTACCATCCTCATGATAGGCTTCCTTTCCGAAACCATCCAGGATGCCTGCCCTCAAGCTCTCATCGTTTTCCATAAGCCATTTGGCCCTCTCATCCGCATTATATAGAGGTGCCCCCAACACCTTAAAAACCTTGGAAACGGTGGTCTTTCCGGCACCTATCCCTCCGGTGATCCCTACCAAATAAGGAGTGTCCTTACTCATAAATCAGTTTGAATTTCTCGGGCACAAAGCTCTGTATTTCAAGGTAATTTGGATTTAGATTCAGGGACACATTCACCGTGCTGTCCTCCCTGTTGCGATTATGAAAGTTCAATACCGCTTGCAGGTCTAGTTTCTCCAAATC
Source organism: Pleomorphovibrio marinus (assembly GCF_003347495.1). GTDB lineage: Bacteria > Bacteroidota > Bacteroidia > Cytophagales > Cyclobacteriaceae > Pleomorphovibrio > Pleomorphovibrio marinus. The sequence goes on along the minus strand of NZ_QCXY01000002.1, from coordinate 264,249 downwards.
TTCCAGGTGCCGCTCATCCACCAGATAGAATAACATCACTGAGGAAATATCCTCTTGCTCCACACTTACATTTGCGGGGAAGAATTTCTTTTCCAAAGTTAGACGCTTGCTGCCATCTACAAATTGCACCACTTCAAAATCAACCTGGACCGTTTCTTCCTCCAGACTCAAAAAGGACCTCTTGTCTCTGGGAACGGTCAGCGGAAGCAGTTTGGAATAATTACTTTTAATCTCGTCGTCCGGAAGTTCCAATAAAAGCTGGCCCTCCAGAGATTGCACAATGGAAATCGGCCCTCTTACTGCCACTACTTCGGGATCAATTTTTATTGGGGAAGCATATCTGAAATTTTGGGCCAAGGTATTTTCCGTAGTATCTACTACCACGTTGATTTTTCTAGTAACCAACCTATCCACCTTAAAATGGATAGAATCCTGGACAATATTGACCAATTGGGTGGGGGCAATAACTTCAGTAAGCTCCCTCCGCACATCCCTGGTCAGCACATAACCATTTCGCGACGGATCCTCCAATTCAATAACAAATGGGGTTACATTAAATTGGAAATATTTTCTCAACAAATCCCAGCCATTCCCGTGAATTTCTATCTGAACGTATCCCGGAAGTTCCTCCACGGCCTGAAATTCCTCTTGATTATATTCGATTCTTATTGGTTGACTTACTATTGTGCTGTAATCCTCCTTATTGAGGGCATTTAAAACCCAAAAAGTGGTAGCCGTGAAAACACACAGAACTACCACTTTGATGTTGGAGGATTTCTCCGGTTTAAGTTTTTTGAAAAACTTTCGGAAATTGCTCAATGCTATTTTATTTCGTTTCTTTATATTTCTTGCTGTATTCTAAGGAAAGCGCGGTCTTTTCCACCTTGATCTTCATCCCTTTTTCCAACTCCACCATTACGGTGTCTCCCTCCACAGCATAAACTTTACCGTGAATTCCTCCCACCGTCACCACCATGTCTCCTTTTTTTATTTCCTCTATGAATTTGTTGGTGTCTTTTTGTTTTTTCTGTTGGGGCCGGATCATGAAAAAATACATGATCAAAATGATACTCCCAAACAAGAATACCTGACCCATGATGCCTCCACCAGCACCCTCTGCTTGTAACAATATAAAATTAAACATCTTTTTTTATTTCTTAACGGGTCCTTCTACAGGCCTGGCTGCGGAAGCTGTCTTTTGGTTTACGGTTCCTTTTAATCTTAATCGCGTTACATTTGGGGATGTATTGGCAGTGACAGACACCGTTGGGCTCTGCACACCCGTCTTACTGGTGGAGTTAAACACCACTTTGATCAAGCCTTCCTCCCCGGGTTTAATGGGTGTTTTGGTCCACTCTGGACTAGTACATCCACAGGAAGCCTGCACATTGGAAATTACCAAAGGTGCTTCTCCCTTGTTTTTAAAATTGAACACATGTTCCACTACTTCCCCTTCGCTGATGGTACCAAAGTCAAATTCTGTAGTCTCAAAATCAAAAGCACCCACAGTACCGGGATCTGCTGCCTGCACACTTTGGGCATTAGAAGGAGCCACCACTTGATTTTGCTCCATTTGTGAAATTTTCTGCTCCAAAGCGGCTATGCGCTCATCTTTTTCATCTGTTTTTTCGCTGCATCCTACCCACATGGCCATTATTATTCCAGCACATGCCACAATACTTAGTTTTTTAATCATTTCTTTTTAATTATTGTTTTCCTGATTGATCTGATCTATTAGTTTGTTCACGTCGTTCAAGAGGTTTTCCGCCTTGGTTTTGGCCTCGGAGATCACTTTATTTCCCTCGGATTTGGCTTGATTGGCAGGTAAATCCTTGCCCTCCATCAATTCCTTCACCAATTCCTCCAATTCACTCTTGTACTTGGTCAGTTTATACGTCAGTTTGTCCCTGGTGTTGTTTCCCGCATCTGGGGCATATAAAACACCAAATACTGCGCCTATACCAGCGCCAAACATAAATGCCACTATCGAAGTTCCTTTGTTGCTCATGTTGCTGAATTTTTTATTTGTTATCTATCAGTCCCCTACCACTCTTACGGATTTTACCGGAATCGGTTAGTTCTTTAGCCAACACGTCCAGCAACCCATTAACAAATTGTTTACTCTTTGGGGTGCTGTAAGTTTTTGATATATCTATAAATTCGTTAATAGTTACCTTAACGGGAATACTTGGGAAGTTGACCATTTCTGTCAAGGCCATTGTCAATATCACCTTGTCCGTTTGGGCAATCCGCTCAATATCCCAGTTTTTTGCTTTCTCTGCTATAAGCCCACTAAATTCCTTTTCGGATCGAACAGACAAATTAAATATATTTTGGAAAAATTCCTTGTCATCCTCCCAGTTTATCGCCAGCTCCGGCAAAAACTCCTCTGAAGGCAAACCCTCTCCATCAAGGTTTTTTAGCACTTTTAATGCCAAACTTCGAACCACAGGCCGGTTTTCCGACCAATTTATATCCTTCTCCTGAAAAAAACTGAGAATGGTGTCATTCTTGAAAACCACTTTTTTCAAAAGTGTTTGTAGAATTTCCATGTCGTCCTCCCAGGATGGGGATGGGTTCTTGGAATATTCTAAATAATCCTCCTGAGACTTTACATGTTCCCTAAACCATTGCCTAATTTCATCGGCAATTTCTTCCCTGAACACATGATGCCTCACAAATTCCTGTTCTATAGGGGATTTTTCCTTCAAAAAAACCAGAACTTTGTTCTTTGCCAAATTCGACTCCCCTGCAAGGGAATTCCCCTTGTTCCCCAATTTTTTTCTTTTGTCCAGCTCCTTCTCCAAATGCTCCCCAAACCCGATCAAAATAGCTATTGACAGCAAATAAAGGGAGGGTATGCGCTCTGCGGCAGTCACCATATTGTTGCTCAGGAATTCCAAATCCTTTTCATTTTGCTTCTTAAACTGTACCAAGGCGGCCTTTGCCATGTTGTTGATTTTCGGAGAATGCTCCCCATCCTCATGAGGATTACCCTCCAACTGAGCATCAAACAACCTTATGCACTGCTCTGCTTCTTTCCTTAGCTTTACCTTATCCTGTACCTCCATGCTGTTCAGGTCAGGCAGGAATTGCGCCTTTATCCAATCATACGCTAGGTTTTGGTTGGAAGCCTTGCATTGTTGGAAGGCGTACAAAGTTTGAAAAGCTTTTACTCTAAGGATTCTTCTATTTAACATTATCTGACATTAAAGAACGCAAAGTTAATGCTATCCGCATGGAAAGGGAAAGAAAAAGCCAATTCTTTCCCATCAACTAATAAATAGCATACAGTGATCGCGAGAAAAACTACCGCTCAACTGCCATAAGAACGCTTTATCTTGGCTATACTTTCAATACGGCTCCAAGCCATTTCCATGGCTATTTCCTGCGGGGTTCTTTGCTCTTTAGAAGAAGTTTGAAGTACCTCTAGACAGGTGGCATAAATTCCTTCAGTACGGTCTAGTGCTACTTCTTTTTTATACCCTCCCAAAAATTCAATGTACACATTGATCAGCCCACCTGCATTGATCAAGAAATCCGGTGCATATACAATGCCTCTGTCCAACAACATCTGACCATGACTTTCTTCATCCTCCAACTGATTGTTGGCACCACCTGCCACGATGTCACATTTGAGCAAAGGTATGGTTTCCTCATTGAGGGTAGCCCCAAGTGCACATGGGGAGTAAATATCCATATTAAACCCATATACCGCATCCGGTGCGATCACCTGTGCCCCGGTTTTTTTAGCTACCTCAAATAGCTTTTCTTCGAATATATCTGTGACGAATACCTGCGCCTTCTCCTTCATCAAATGGCCAACCAGGTAGGATCCCACCTGCCCCACACCCTGGACCACTACACGTTTCCCCTCCAGGGAGTCATTTCCATACGCTTTTTTAGCTGCGGCCTTCATTCCCAGATAGGTGCCATAAGCCGTCACCGGCGAAGGATCACCACCTCCTCCCTTTATCTCCGGCAGCCCTGTCACATAGGGAGTCTCCATAGCGATTAGTTCCATGTCCCTGGTGTTCATATTGACATCTTCAGCGGTCACATATCGGCCTCCTAAGCTTTGAATAAACCTCCCCAGCCTTCTCAAGTAAGCTTCCGTTTTAAGCTTCGGATCCCCTATCAATACCGCCTTTCCTCCACCAATGTTTAAACCGGAAATGGCTGCTTTGAAAGTCATGCCCCTGGATAGCCTAAGCACGTCTTTAATGGCATCCTGTTCATTGGAATAGGGCCACATTCTGGTGCCTCCCAGCCCTGGCCCCAATACGGTGTTGTGAATACCAATGATGGCCTTAAGGCCTGTGGGTTCATCGTAACAAATGACCAACTGCTCATGTCCCAACCCACTGATTTGTCCGTAAATGGAAAGTTCTTTGGTTTTTTCTGCCGCTTTAATCGATGCCATGTGAACTATGTGTTTTAGATTGTGTTATCTTTGAGTTGACAGGGTAAATAGTAATGGCAAAATTAAATATTTACCACCTGCAATACTAACGATTCATTTGATATAATATAAAACTTTATAGACTAATTTTAGCTTAAAATTTCGTGAAGCCTTTATTCCGACTCAATAAATACCTCTACAAATACAAGTCCTACCTGATCTTAGGCATTCTTTTTACCATTATTTCGAATTTTTTTGTCATAATTCCTGCCCAACTTGTAAGGATAGCTATTGATTACGTGGTAGAGAGCTTCAGCTTTTACCAGTTGCTAGACAGCACCCCACTAGAGTCGGAGGCAAGAAAAGTTTTCCTCAGCTTCATTTTTGTATTTGGGAGTCTGATCTTGGCCATGGCCTTGCTGAGGGGTTTCTTTTTGTTTCTTATCAGGCAGACCATCATCGCCATGTCCAGGCTGATAGAGTATGACTTAAAAAACGAAATCTATCAAAAATACCAAGAGCTACCTTTGCAATTTTACAGAAGAAACAGCACAGGTGACCTGATGGCAAGAATCACGGAAGACGTAAGCAGAGTCCGCATGTATCTTGGTCCTGCCCTTATGTACGGCATCAACCTGCTCACGCTTTTTCCCATGGTGATTGCCTATATGCTTTCCATCAATGTTACCTTGACCTTGTGGTCCTTACTGCCCCTTCCCATATTGTCGCTGAGCATTTATTATGTCAACAACATGATTAATGAGCGATCCGAAAAGATACAGCGTAGCCTATCGGCACTCAGCACCTTTGTTCAGGAGGCATTTTCCGGAATCCGGGTGATCAAGGCTTTTGTCAGGGAAAAAGACAGTGTCAACGAATTTGCAAAAGCAAGTGAGGATTACAAAGTGAAATCCATCCGGCTTACGAAAGTAGAATCCCTTTTTTATCCATTGATTTTGGGGCTGATCGGCTTAAGTACCATTATTGTGGTTTTTGTTGGGGGCAACCAGGTCATTGAAGGGGCAATAGGCTATGGGGTTATCGCGGAATTTATCCTGTATGTAAATATGCTCACCTGGCCAGTTACCTCCCTAGGCTGGGTCACCAGTATTATCCAAAGAGCAGCGGCATCGCAAACACGAATCAACGAGTTTCTGGATGAGGAAAACGATATCGTAAGTGAGTCCAAAATCCGAGAATCCATCAAGGGGGACATCAAAGTAAGTAACCTTTCTTTCACCTACCCGGACTCGGGCATTCGAGCCCTCAAAAACATCAACTTCGAAGTAAAATCGGGACAGTCCCTGGCCTTGATTGGCACCACTGGATCGGGCAAATCCACCATTGCCAATTTAATTACCCGCATGTATGACCCCAGTGGGGGAGATATATTCATAGATGGTAAAAACATAAAGGATTACGACATCGCTGATTTGAGAAAACAAATAGGGTATGTGCCCCAGGATGTTTTCCTGTTTAGCGACACCATTTCTAATAATATTGGCTTTGGGCTTGGCACGGAAGATCCGAACCTTGATATCATCCACAAGGCAGCAAAAGATGCCGATGTTTACGAGAATATTTTGGAATTCCCAAAAGGCTTCCAGACCCGACTTGGGGAGAGGGGCATTACCCTTTCCGGAGGCCAGAAACAACGAGTCAGCATCGCAAGGGCCATTGCTAAATCCCCGACTATTTTGTTGCTAGATGATTGTCTTTCCGCTGTTGACACCAAAACAGAAAACGTCATCCTCAACGCCTTAAGTAAGATAATGAAAGGGAGAACTTCCCTAATTATTTCTCATAGAGTGTCCTCTGCAAAGCTGGCCGATGTGATCCTTGTTTTGGATGATGGGGAACTGATAGAGAAAGGAAGCCACGAGTCCCTACTGGCACTGAAAGGGACCTATGCCGAGCTCTACGAAAAACAGACCCAGAATGTACAAGAGTCTGATTGATCTTAAAGATTTCCACAGCGGGACATTTTTTGCAACCAAAGTAAATTGCCATTTGTCAAAAGAATTGCTTCTACATGCTGATTCTTTTGGTTTGTTGACCAAATAAATAGTACATTGATCCATTAACATTTAACAAACCCAAAAATGAAAAACAGAATTACCAATGCCCGAAGACAGGTGCTTAAAGGACTCGGTCTAAGCTCCATGGCGGGAATGCTGGGACTTTACCCTGGAAATACCGCACAAGCCAAGGAAGAAAAAGAAACACCCTCCTACATGAGGGGACTTCCCCCTTTAAAAATCACCAACGTCAAGGCCATAGGTACCGCTCCCAGCGGCTCCAACCTTATCGTGGTCAAGGTAGAAACATCCGAACCAGGCCTTTATGGGCTGGGCTGCGCCACCTTCACCCAAAGAGCTTTTGCCGTGATTACGGCTGTGGAAAAATACCTGCAGGATTTTTGCGTGGGTAAGGATGTGGACAATATCGAGGATATGTGGCAGTCCTGCTTTGTAAGTTCCTATTGGAGAAATGGCCCTGTGCTGAACAATGCCATAAGCGGTCTGGACCAGGCACTTTGGGACATCAAAGGTAAAAGGGCCAATATGCCCGTTTACCAATTGCTGGGAGGGAAATGCCGATTTGCCATACCCTGCTATTCCCATGCCAGTGGAAACACACCGGAGGAAGCCGCAGACAATGTGACCAAATACATGGAGGAGGGTTATAAGTATATCCGGATTCAGCAGGGTGGCTATGGAGGAGCAGGCATTTCCGGTGAGCCCGACTTCAAAAAGGCAGGTTTTGGAAGGGAAACGGACCAATATATGGATCAAGGAAGGTATATTCGTTCCGTACCCAAGCTCTTTGAAGTGGTAAGGGAACAATGTGGGGAGGAAATCGAGCTATTGCACGACATTCATGAACGCCTGGATCCCATTGATGCCATAAATGTGGTGAAAAGCACAGAACCTTACCGTCCATTTTTTATTGAAGATCCTTTTTCCCCGGAACAAATGGAGTGGTTTAAGGAATTGCGGAAAATCACCTCTGTGCCCATATCCATGGGTGAGCTTTTTAACAATATCAATGAGTTCAAGGAACCCATGGTCAACCGTCTTTTTGACTATATCCGGATCCACATTTCCCAAATAGGAGGCATCACGCCGGCCATGAAGGTGGCGCGGCTTGGGGAGTTTTATGGCATCAAGACTGCTTGGCACGGCCCGGGGGATGTATCCCCTGTGGGACATGCTGCTAATGCCCACATTGATTTTGCGGTATGGAATTTTGGCATTCAGGAAGCCGCGAGGATTTCCGATTTGTCAAGGGAGATATTCCCAGGCTCTCCCACCATGAAGGACGGATACATGTATGTGAACGAAGTCCCTGGTCTTGGTGTGGACATAGACGAGAAACTTGCAGCCAAATATCCCATGCATACCCGTTCCAATTGGACAGTTAGAAAACATGACGGAACAATAATCCGGCCTTAAAATAATCCATCCCGACCATCCTTTCGCTTGAAGGGGTGGTCGATTTGGTTCTGAGGGTTTATTTTGATCTTGGTTTAGGAGACGGAGGGACGTAGAACCGAAAAGACTTAGTGACGGAGGGAGCGGGTGAATTGTTATCGTTTGGAAGTATGGACTTGTCTTCGAAAGTTTATTTAAGGGGAGCATCAAGAAGGCAAACCCTATGCGGCTGGCAGGGCATTGAGGGGTATGAATTATGGATTCAAAATGAAGATCGTTCTTTTCCCGGATTTTGGGACGGAGGGACCTAGGGAATGGAATGGAATTATTCCCATGTGGTAGTATGGTTTGGGCTCCAGTTTCTGACATTTTTAAGTGAAATCACTATTTCTTAGAGGTACTAAATCCTAAAAGAATTCGAGGAGTAGCATATAGGTTGATTTTTTTAAAAAAACTTTCGGTTTTTTTGTAGCACATCTTTTTACTATTACGTCTTGCTTTTATAAGCTGGGTACCAGCACTATTTCTCTGTTCATCAAAACCTTATCTGCCATGGAATCAAGATATACCCAAAGTTTGCGCTGGATTGGCGCTGCCATTTTTATGCTGATTGTTTTCAGCTCCTGCGAGGACAAAGTAGTGACCACTTACACGTATAAAACTCAGGTACCTGTGATGCTACAGGTAAACACCTTTAGGGAAGCTGAAATAATTATTGAACCTGGAAAACCACTGGATAGCCCAGGCAAAATCTATATTTATGGGGATTACCTCTTTATCAGTGAGCCGGACAAGGGGATTCATATTCTGGACAACAGCAATCCAAGATCCCCCTCCGCGTTGAATTTTATCAATATCCCAGGCACAGCAGACTTGGCTATAAACAACCATATCCTGTATGCCGACAACTATGTGGACCTTTTGGCCTTTGACATCAGCAACCCAAAGGAAATCCAACTGGTAAAACGAGAGGAAGACGTGTTCCCAAACCTATACTCGAATGCAGAAACCGGCACGATTATGACCTTCAAGGATACCTTGATCACTTCTACGGAGCCAACCATGCACATGGGTTGGTGGGGAAGACCCGCCTTCCGCACAGACATGATGGCCTTTGGGGCACAGTCTGCCTCTGCATCAGCAGCTCAGAGTTATGGGCAGGGTGGTTCTATGGCAAGATTCACGCTATTAAATGGACACCTTTATACCGTAGATGACCATAAACTGAGGGTTTTTGATGTGATGAACCCTGTGGATCCCAATTATCTAAAGGAGATTTCATTGGGATGGGGCATAGAAACCATTTTCCCATACAAAAACAATTTATTTATAGGTTCCATGACTGGCATGTTCATTTTTGATGCCTCCTCACCTGCCAATCCTTCCTTAATGTCTTCTTATCAGCATGTAACTGCATGTGACCCTGTGGTGGTAAATGACACCCACGCTTTTGTAACCCTAAGGTCCGGTGTGATGTGCCGGTTTGGTGTGGATGAGCTTCACATTTTGGACATCACCAATCTCCACGTGCCCAAATTGCTGAAAGCATACCCCATGGACAATCCCCATGGGCTGGGCCTCTCAGGTGAGCACCTATATATTGCAGAGGGAAAGCATGGACTAAAGAGTTTCAGCGTGGCCGATGTGATGAGTTTAAAGGCTGTGGAACACCTCAAAGACCTCAGGTCTGTGGACATTATCCCAGGTCCCAAATCACTTATTGTTATAGGTCCAGATGGCGTTTGCCAGTTTGATTACCAGGATCCCGGCAAGCTTTCGGAATTAAGTTGTATATCCATTGGATTCCAATGAAAACCATGACCATGAAAATTTTCTTACTGACTTATTTATTGGTCTGCCCCTTTTTTTGTAGTGGGCAGGCTTTGCCCTATATACACCATACCGAAATCGGGGTACTGATGGGCAAGGATGCATTTGGTCAGCGCGGAAATTTCAGCGTTCAGACTTTGCAGGGTGTGCGGTTTGACCGCCATCAGGAGATGGGGTTCTTAATCGGACTGGATAGCTATCCAGGCATTACTATTATGCCTATTGGCATGGGTTGGAGGGGTATTATATATCCCCAAAACTGGTTTTCCTGGTACGGGGGATTTGATCTGGGTTATGGATCCACCATTCTGGAGCGTATGGAGCTTGGAGACTGGGGGCTTCACAGTTGGTTTGAAGGGGGAATTATGTACCAACCTTCCATTGGGTTTCGACTCAGGAGTAACGGTAATTCTACCTTTACTTTTAGTCTGGGGTACAAGCACCAGGTGGCTAATTACTACGAAGGCATGCCTAGCGAGGATCCATGGAGGGAAAGGCTCGACCCCAGGGACCCTGTGCATTGGACGAGTCTGAGAAGGGACAGGATGGTGTTCAGAAACTTAAGTATTAAGGTAGGCTATGCATGGCGCTAGAAAAGCGCAAATCTTACTGGGTAAAAACAAGATAACTGATTATATTGCTAATTCATCCAACCTTAAGCAGAAATGAACACTAACTTATACCAAGCTTTCATTTTCCTGACCTTGCTGGCTTGCACACCCGGAAGTCAAGCTCAAAACATCCCTAGTAAGGAATCCCAGATCAAAACCGCGGTATTGGCCGCCCCTGAGGAATCACGAGAAGGAGCAAAAGTGTATGGGTATGATGCCAAAGGAAATTTTGTCACCCTTCGTGAAGGGAGTAACGAGATGATATGCATAGCAGATGATCCCAATAACGAGGGGTTTAGCGTGTCTTGTTACCACCAGGACCTGGATGTTTTTATGGAAAGGGGCCGGGAACTTAAAAAAGAGGGCAAGTCCTTTCAGGAAATTTTCGACTTGCGGGAAGAAGAAGTCAAGAGCGGCAAGCTGAAAATGCCTAAGGACGGTGCAACACTTTACGTGCTCACTGCGGACGAGGAAAATTATCGCCCAGAGAGTGGGGAGGTGGACAAAACCTACCTGCGCTATGTGGTGTATATCCCTTGGGCTACCCAGGAAAGCACAGGGCTACCGCTTAGTGCAGAGGCTCCCGGGATGCCCTGGATCATGGATCCCGGCACCCACCGGGCACATATCATGATCAATCCCCCGAAGGAGGAATAAGGACTACCCTACAAAGGAACATTATCCCCCATTTTAGCTTCTAGTTCTTAGCCCGGAATTTACTGTTTTCAGCATAAGGGAAAACCTGAGTTTGTAGCTGGATGTGTATTTCTAAAACCAAAGAGGGTTAAGAGTCTTTGGAAAGCAACACCTCCAAGACCAGATGAATTCGTGCCTGCATCCATGCTGTGGTATGTACAAAAGCCGACCAGGATTCATCCGTACAGGCTTCGGAGCGAAGTGCGTATTCGTTCCAATTTCCGACCACTTCGGAGGGTTTCCCTTCCAGAGGTAAGCATTCCTGCGCAGCAAAAATCTCCCTAGAGGCTGTTGCCCATAAGAATGTCAGGTCTTGGGTCATCTCTTCAAAGTCCATCCTCAACTGCCATGCAGTATGATGATGGACCCCGTCTTTTTCAGAATGCCAGGTTCTTTCTCGAAAGTGTTGGACAACCTCCCCAGAAAACCCGTTTTCCGATAAACCCGGCAATGTGGCCTTGATTTCGTGGGGCATACGGTCTTCATCGGCATAGGTTGATATATCCAGATCTCTTGAGTAATTCTCATTGTCAAAGACTATCGCATAGAGCATGGCCTGATGAATCCAGTCGTGCATCACCTCCACCACTTGAACAAAATCCAACCATTCATTTTCCCCTGCTTCTTCCATGGCTCCCCTGAGCTCAGTCCATTCCCCACCTGAAATCCTATCTTCAAAATCCGGTACCAGCTCAGCCATGTCTTCTTTATCAGCAAAATATCTTGTTCAGGGATTTGGGGGTTCGGACTTATTCCACCCGAAAATCATCTATGTTGTCCTTGATTAATTTATCCCCTTCAAATGAACTCTCCCATTTTACACTTTTAAGTTGGAAGAAATTCCCATCCTTCACAAAGGCCACAGGCTGATCGTATGTTTTAAATGTGGCATTCTCTAAAATCACCCTATCAAATTGCTCCAAATTGAAAAATGATGAAGTTTGAGGAATTACCCCCTCAAATCCTTTATAGGACTTTCCAGATGCTTGTTCCGCAGAAAAGGAGGCATTTTTGATGGATAAATTAAATTGTCTTTCCTTATCACCACTTACGGTAAACCCTTTGACGACATCGGTGGCCTGAAGCCCCTCAAATTCTACTGTGGTAACTGGCATGCCCGTTTGCCACAGCCCCTTTGAGTGATGATAGTGATAGATATTGTCAACTTTACTAATCGTAACATCCTGAATCTTCCAATTCCCGCTTTTTTTCTTTGGATCTTGGTCTTTTGGGGAAAAATGAACAAAAGCCGCCAACATATTATTCCTGTTTTGCGAGAGGTGTTTGAATTCGCCCGGCCCCCAAATTTGGCAACTTTCCACCTTTAGATTCAGACAGCCTAAACGAAAGCCATTACAAGAGGTATTTACCTTACAATTTGTAATGGTAAAATTTTCGTTGTCGTTTCCCGCAAAACAATCATCACCCGTCCTGAAATCACAGTCACTAACCTCAAAATTTGAACAAAAACGGGTATGGAGGCCATCATGCCCCCCTCTTATCTTCACACCCCTTACTTTTGCTCTATCACAATACCTACAATTGATGGCCCAATTGGCACTGTTGACTATGGTGATATCCTCAATTTTTATGTCACTGCAATTTGTCAGCCTTATGGCATGGGGGCCCCGAAAACCTTCTTCCCCATTGGGATTACGACAATTTACCCCATCAATTACCCCTTTTCCCAAAATAGCGATATTGGTAAGGCTGTCTCCTGTGATGAGTCCTTCAGTCCATTTACCCGTTCCATAGTCCATGTAATTTTCACTACCTTCTAAATAGGAACCCTCCTCAAGCACCATGTGTACATTACTTCGGAGTTTTAGGCCTCCTGTCAGGTATTTACCTGCCGGGAAAACCACCTCCCCTCCCCCAGCTTTAGCACAGGAGTCAATGGCATATTGAATTTGAGAGGTAACCAGTCCCTCCTGATCCGGTTGGATTTCGATTCTGGAGGAATTTTGGCTGTCCCGATGGCCACTGCAAAAGCACATCAAACCTGAAATGACACAAACATAAACATAGCGGAAGAGTATATTTAGGGAAAGCTCAAGTTTGGGATGCAGCAGGGCGAGATTCTTTACTATCTTCATGACTATTGGATTTGAGTTATTATGGATCAAGGGTCAATCTAATGGGAAATTGTTTTTTAAGATATTGTCCTGTGGGTTCCTATCCGCCTCAATCACATAACTTCCTAACACTAGCGCATCTAAACCCGTGGAGAAAAAGCAGCGCAGAGCATCTTCAGGTGAACAGACAATGGGTTCCCCCCTCTGATTAAAACTGGTGTTAAGTAATAACCCGTGACCTGAAATTCCCTTATACGTCTTCAATAAAGCATGTAATTTTGGATTTTCTCTGGAGGAAACGGTTTGTACCCTGGAGGAATCATCCACATGGGTGATGGCAGGAAAGCAGGAATGAGAATCAAATCCACCTTCCAATAATTTATCCAAATTTGACAGTGGTTTAATGGGGTTTCGGTATTTCTCCAAAAGGGAATAGGTGAACAGCATAAAAGGGCTTGGCATTGGACAATCAAAATAATCACAAGCCTCTTCCTCCAACACACAGGGGGCAAAGGGCCGAAAACCTTCCCTTTTTTTCACCATGATATTGACCTTTCTTTGCATGTCCGAAAAAGTAGGGTCTGCCAAAATACTTCTATTCCCCAAAGCCCTAGGGCCAAACTCCATCCTGCCTTGAAACCAGCCGACCACCTTTCCTTCCCTTAGCCAACCGCCCACTTTTTGACATAATAATCCAAAATCCGGGTAGAAAGCATAATGGCTGGTAAATTTCTTAATGGCTATTTGGCATTGTAAATCAGAATAAGATGGGCCGAGGAAAGTAGTATGTTTGTAATTTGATGACTTATGAAAAGCTGTGTTTTGTGTAGTAGAAAGATGCCAGGCGGCCAAGGCAGCACCCAAGGCCCCTCCTGCATCTCCCGAGGCCGGCTGGACCCAAATATTTTTAAAGGTTTTGGATTTCAATATGCTTGAATTACAGACACAATTGAGTGCTACTCCTCCAGCCATGCATAGATTTTCCGAACCTGTTAATTTTCTGAGGGTATCCACCAACTTCAACATGACTTCTTCCAAAACTAGTTGAGAAGCCATAGCAAGTTGCATACTCTCTTTGGTCATTTCACTGTCAAACTCCCTTCTCGCAAACCCAAAAATCTTTTCCCATTTACTATCGTGGGTCATTTGCAAACCAGTGGCAAATTTGAAAAACCTCATGTTGAGCAAAAAAGAACCATCTTCCCTGATGTCTATCAGATGTGTTTTTATCTGATCCACTAGTTTCCTCACGGCGGGGTCTTTTGGATCGGCATAGGGGGCCAGTCCCATAAGCTTGTATTCGCCGCTGTTGACCCTAAAGCCAGCGTAAAAGGTTAAGGAGGAATAAAGTAACCCCAAAGAATGCGGAAAGCGCTGTTCGCTCAAAATTTCTATGCCTTCATGGCTCCCTCTAGCCAAACTCAAAGTGGTCCATTCGCCTACCCCATCTGCAACCAAAATAGCGGACTCCTTAAAAGGAGAGGGGTAAAAGGCACTGGCAGCATGGGATAAATGGTGCTGGCTAAAGGCTATCGGGCAGTCAAAATCACCTATTTGTTGCATCCAGCCCTTAAGATTTCTTTTCATAAAAAGTTTTTCTTTGATCCAAAGAGGCATTGCCCTTCTAAACCCAGGAAATCCTGAAGGGGCAAAAGCATGATAAGTCTCCAAAAGCCTTTCGAATTTTAAGAATGGTTTTTCGTAAAAAATTACCTTGTTCAGTTCTTTAATCGTCAACCCAGCTTCTGCCAGAACATACCTAATGGCTTGTATCGGGAAAGTGGCATCATGTTTTATCCGGCTAAACCTTTCTTCTTGTGCTGCTGCAACCAACTCTCCGTCTACAAGCAGGGCAGCTGCACTATCATGGTAAAAAGCAGAAATTCCCAATATGACTGTCCTACCGTTCATTTTCTAAAAAACGGCATATATAAAGGGGGCAAGTGCACTTCCTCCTGTCAGGGCCATCAGCCCTCCCAGCAACAATAAAATCAGTAGGAGAGGCAAAAGCCAGTAGATTTTCCGCTTTCTCACAAATTCCCAAAATTCCTTGATAAATTCCATAGTATGATCGCTTAGAATTGACGCTTTAAATCATCATCTGAATAGAGGTGTCTCACCTTTTCCAACACACTTTTAGGAGATTTCTTGAACTGATTTAATTTCAGGGTATCCACACCTTTTAATTTTCTTGCCCAGGCGATTGGACACACCAGAAAAAAGTAAACCAGGAATAATATCAAATTGGAGGTGAGTACCCCAAGCATTTGCCCAAAGGAAAGCCATAGAAAAGCCAAAGGCCTCCAAAAACTTGGGAAAATCAAGGTCAAAAGCAATCCAGCAGCCGAAACCTTATAAGCGGGTGCCCATTCCCCCAAGAATCCCACTATCAAAAACAGCAGACTGAATAAGACCCCTGTTTCTAGGCACGTCTTTTTATTAACTTTTACAGGTATAAATTTCATGTTTCACTTTATAGTATTTTTTAAAATCAAAGCGTGTGGGCCCTTTTGCCAGGAAGGCCGAACGGGCACCCCATCGTTAAACCTGGAATAGTTACCCAAAACGATATCCAACGTACCATCACCGTCCAAATCTCCCACGTCCATACAAATCCATCTGCCCAGGTGGCCAATAGGAAGAGTAGAAGGCAGGAAATCAGGAAATCCATTGTTTTCCAACAGCACAAACCCAGATTGATCACCATCAGCATAATCCGAAAAAAAAGAGATGGCAGCAATATCAGGTAAGCCGTTACCGGTAAAGTCCCCAGCGATAGCCTTATATGCACCAGGAAACGGGTAGAAATAAGCCTCTTCAAACTTATTGCCTCCTTCGTTGAGGAAAACATATATTCCGTGATAGGGCTTTAAAATAGGGGACAGGTCGGCATTGTCCCCGCAGGTATACAATATATCTGGCAACCCGTCGCCATTAAAATCCACTATATCCAGGGATGTGGAACCATAACTTGGAGGAAATTCCAATAGTAAATGGTTATCAAAACTACCTCCTCCGTGGTTCTCAAGCAATACTATTCTCTCATTACCCTGTGCAAACAATACCAATATGTCTTCCTTGCCATTCCCGAAAAAATCGTGACTTCTCACTGCTACCGTTCCTGGTTCTGGAATCTTGAATAATTCTTCCCACTGATCATCCTGCTTTAGGGAATAAATTGTAAAGTCACCATTGTTCTTTCCAAAATTCCCAATAGCTAATTCCTCCATTCCGTCACCTGTCCAATCGCTGTACATCAAAGATACAGGACGTTTTAGCCAATCCTTCACAAAAGCTCTATGCAACAGGGAATCACCCTGAAGTGTCAAGGTTTCTACAAACCCATCACTTGCCTCAGTGGGTTTAATGGAAAATCCAATATTCGCCAAGGTTAATTGCTCTATACCACCAATGGAATGACGGATATGAATTTGGCTAACAGCCCCACTACTTTTTAGCACATTTTGAAGCTTTCCTGACCCGTTAAACGCCATCAATTGTCTTGAATTTTGGTCTGCTAACCATACCTTGGAGCTTTCTACTCCCATTAGTACAGCAGTAATGGATGGTGGAGAGCTTTTTTCCATTTTTAGGGGAATAACCTCAAAGGGAGTGTCATGAGGTACCGGTTCACTTTTCACCGTTTTCAATTTCTCAGGTGATATATACAGGTAGAATTTACGAATGGCCTCCCAATCCTTTTTTTCCATAAGAGGAGTCTTTGGAAACTCTTCAGTGAAATACTTATTCGAAAGCTCTTCTGGCTTTCTTGATCTTTCTGGATTGAAAATACCATAGTGCAAGGCCATTTCAGGCAGTACGCTTTTATCCCAGGTAGCCCTATTTAGCAGGGAAGGTTCAGGAAAAACATGGCAACTTGAACAGTGATTTTTAGCGAGCTTTTCACCTTTTCTAATTTCAGCATTGGACTGACACCCCGATACAAACAAGTAGCTGAGCAGCAGGAAAAAAATCAATGGGTAAGGTGAATTTGAGTGCATTGCTATCATCTTTTGCTAAGAACTCCGGGCCTCTAACCTTTCGTTGATAGCGCTTAATATTTGTAACCCCTGAGTATTATCAGGCTGAACCGCTAACAGGGAATCAACATACTCCTTGGCTCTTTCTAAATTGCCAATCTTTAAGTAATTTAGTGAAAGACGAGAATAATCATCTGCTTCGAAAGGCTCATCCTCCACTTTGTTTTCTAGAGCCAATGTTTCTAAAATTACAACCTTAAGGCTTTCAAACCTTGGATCCCTACTTTGCGCAATCAACGCATCCAAGTGAGGTAAGGCTGCTTCCAATTTTTCTGCCTTCAAATAGCTTTCCACTATCCTTTTCAAGTTTTCCTCTGTCGGTGAATGGTATATTGCTTTTTGAAAATAGAGTGTCGCTTTTTCTTCGGCTTCTATCCGCAAAGCTAATAGACCTGCTTTCATCTGTAAGGGAGCATTATACGGATAGGCATTAGCGACGGATTCCGCTACCTTTAGGGCCTCAGCATAATCCCCGTATTCATGATAATGCCGATAAAGCTTTTCCATGGCCAGATCCCACGAAATCTGCTTTACCGCCAATCCTCCCGCCAGTGCCTCCTCCATGGATTTTTCGAATTCTTGGGGAAGGGAAATTGGTTCGTTGAAAGGCCAATTTTCCCGTAACATCATGGTCACGTATTCACCAAAGATTGAATCGACTTTGTTTATTGGAAAATCCAGCAGGTTGGTCAATTTCTCCTTCAGTTGTGGGTTAGGCATTAGATCTTCGGAAATTTCGGTAAAAAGCACCTTCGCCATGATCTGATGCCCCTCCAGGTTGGGGTGCAGGTGTTCCAAAAACAGCTCCCTACCCAGGATCCCGTCAGGACTTGCCTTTCGGAACACTTCGTCTAATGACAAAAAGCGTGCACCGTATTTTAGGCAAACTTTTTGGGCAATTTGATTGATGGCCTCTGGAGCTCTGAACCGTAGGTTATCGTGCTCTTTTGCCCTTTGAAAATGGTGTCTTGCTTTATTATTTTCCCCCATGGCAAAGGCCAACTCCCCTATCATAAAGTGAGTTTTAGAAAAACAAGAATCGAGGCTAAGTATTTCTTTTAATTCATTGGCTTTTTGATCGAGTGTTAAGTCATCGTTGAGTAAGGTAATTCTCTGTTCGACTTCGGCCTGGTTTGCCTCAATACCGGCCCTGCTGATAAATGGGGGTTGATTTCTTTCATTACTGATAGTGCCGAGAAAATATACAGGTACTTTATTGGAAGAAAAGACCTTTAGCGCATAAGTCAGGTTGGCCTCAAATTGATCCAGTCCTTTTCGAAAAAGTTTGGACCCATAAGGGATTTCCTGTTTGGCCACCATTCTTTTCATCAGGTTTTCTTGTAAGTCCTCTTTGTCCATCCTTTTACGGATGCCTAAGGCTTTAGCCATCCCTTCGAGCAACTGAACAGTTTTGAGCTTTCTGAGTTTGATGCCCATCCTTACAAGGGCGGGGCTATTGCCAAGATTACTGGTAGATCCTACCCCTAATGCGCCATAATATTCATTATGCCCTATGGATAAAACCACTAAATCAGGGTCTTTTTCCACCACTTCTTTGGCAAAGTCATAGAGGGCATAGGAATTTATACCCGTTAAGGACAAATTAATCACCTCTATAACCTTATCCGGATAGGCCATTTGAAGTTGATATCTCAGCCTATTTGGAAAGGCTACATGTTGGCTATATGGAAACCCGAGGGCAGTGGACTCCCCAATGACCATGACCCTGTAAATCTCCGGTGATTTGACTTTCTTGAGATAATCCCCGGTACCTGTGACTGCATTTTCTTCGGAAAGGTAAAACCTGTGGGAAACCTCGGGATTAACCATATCAAAGGCAACCTCAGGACTTCGCACAAAGAGGGACAAATCCCGGCCAAAATCAGCCCAACTGAGTGCTGCTTCCAGCCCCACGAAAAGTAGGACTGGAAGGCACACAGCAATTATTTTGAATAGACGCTCTTTCTGCTTCCCTTTTTTCATTCTACGTATTAATAACCATCACTTTGTACCATATTGGGATTTGCGTCCATTTCGAGCTGGGGAATGGGGAAATAATAACCCCTAGGATCTTCAAATATTACTGCCCCTGACCTTACCCTGGGATATTTTGCCAATTCCTCCGCAGCGATTCTCCACCTTTGTAAATCAAACCATCTATGTCCTTCCATAAATAGCTCCCTAAACCTCTCTTCTCTTATAGAATCCCTTAGAGCTATACCCGATAGATTTGTGTAGTCAACCCCCGGGTTCGGAGAATGAAAATCACTATTGTAAGCCCTCCTCCTTACCTTATTCATGTATTCAGCAGCCACAGTTTCATTACCTAGTGCTAAAGAAGCTTCCGCATGAAGCAAATAAATATCTGCCATTCTTAACAAATGCATATTTGCCCCGTGATTTCTATTTGTGGCAAATACTGAATTGTCCAATGGTACGTATTTCCTAAAACTCCAACCGAGAGCACCTTCATCGTCTACGTATCTACCTAATACCATTCTATTGCCTGCCCCATCAACTACTTCGTCCACCCCGGGTTCCAGGGCATTAATCCTAAGTCTAGGGTCATTACCAAACCTTAAAATATTCACATCATGAGGAAACAAATTACTCCACCCAGTCCCTATTGGTGAAATAAGTAAGGCAAAATTAGATCCGGTTCCTCCAGCCCAAGTA
Source organism: Pleomorphovibrio marinus (assembly GCF_003347495.1). GTDB lineage: Bacteria > Bacteroidota > Bacteroidia > Cytophagales > Cyclobacteriaceae > Pleomorphovibrio > Pleomorphovibrio marinus. The sequence goes on along the minus strand of NZ_QCXY01000002.1, from coordinate 244,485 downwards.
TCTTCTTGCATATCTATGGAATAGCCTATTTCAAACAATGATTCCTCACTATAAGGCTCTTCTCCTCTAAACAAGTCATCATATCTTTCGAAGGGAACCATTTCGTAGAGACCAGAATCATATATCAATTCGAAGTTCTCAATTGCTTGTTCCCAATTTTCCCTAAACACATGTACTTTACCTATATACCCTATGGCAGAAAACTTATTTGCCCTACCCTTGTCAGAACTGGGCCATACCTCGGGAAGGAGGTCCTTTGCCCTATCGAAATCAGCCAAAATCTGATCATATACCTCTTCCACAGAAGCTCTTGCCACGGCCATCTCTTCCCTGGTAGTTGCAATTTGTAGAATTATTGGTACCCCCCTGGCATTTGGGTTATTGACTGGAGTATCCTCTCCAAAAAGCCGTACCAAATGAAAATATGCCAGACCTCTCAAAAATAAGGCCTCACCGATCATTTGATCCACACGGGCTCTGTCAGCAGGATTTAACTCCCTTGCTTCCTTAAAATTTTCAGCGTTCTCGATTAAATCGTTTGCCCTGCCCACGACTCTATACCATGAACTCCAAAACTCGTTTACAAAACCGTTTTCAGGGGTAACCTGATTTTGATAAACCTGATTCCAAGGTGCAGTACCTATATGTCTCTGATCCGACTCTTTAGAAAGCCCAATCAAACCTTTAGCAAGGTAACTCTCTCCGTACAATTGAAATGAAGAAAGTGCTGAATAAATACTTGTAAGCGAAAGATTTAGATCACTGACACTATTGAAAAACACGTTAGCATCGACCTCGTTTGGGTTACTTACCTCCAAGAAATCTGAATCGCAGCTTAGAAAAAGGAAAGCAAATACCAAGAAGCAATTATATTTAAATTTATTTATATACTTTTTCATTTTTGTTCTATTTAAAATCCAAATTGAAGTCCTCCAGAAATAAGCATTGTTTGTGGGTATTGTCCTTGCCCATCTATACCTCTGTTTAAATTCCCACCAGCTAATTCAGGGTCTAACCATTCATAGGGGGTAAGCGTTAGGAAATTTTGAGCATTCACAAATACCCTTAAACGTGTCAAGTTAATCCGGTTAATCAAATCTTGATTGAAATTATACCCTAATTGAAAATTCCGTATTTTCAAATAAGATCCGTCCTCTACGAAATAAGAAGAAGGCTTTCTGAAATTTCCATTTGGATCAGTGGAAATCAGCCTAGGGTGCTCCGTGGGAACTTCGGGTGTCCATGCTTCGAAAATATGCTGGGTCATGTTATAGTTGCTGTACATTCCTCTATAATATGCCCTATTGGCATTGAAAATTTCTACACCCTGGACACCTTGTAAAAAGAGCGTTATATCAAAACCTTTATAATTGGCGGATAGATTCAAACCATATATCATTCTAGGCCAAGGATTACCTATATAGGTCATATCTGCCGTGGTAATCCTGCCATCGCCGTTGATGTCCCTATATCTCAAATCCCCGGCAGCAGTACCCGTTTCCTGGAAATTACCCCCTACTACCATTTCATTCAAGTTTTGAACTTCTTGGTCGGACTGGAATATACCATCCACCTCCCAGCCAAAAAAGGAACCGATAGGTTGTCCAACTTGTGTTCTGGCAATATTAAATCCTGCAAATGCCGGACCTCCGCCACCAGAAACGATGAAATCGTCCTGATTTAGTTGTAAAACCTCATTCTGATTAAAACTGACATTTGCATTGATGTTATAACTGAAGGCGCCTATATTGTCTGCATAGTTCAGCATCAACTCCAGCCCTCGGTTTTGAACCTCGCCTATGTTGATAGATGGACTCTCAGGATTTGCCCTTTCTGCACTAATGCCCACGGATAGTGGTAACTGAACTTGCATTAGCATATCCTTAGTGTTTTTCACATAATAATCCGCTGTGAATGTTAATTTTTCATCGAATAACCCGACATCTATACCAATATCTACTTGATTAACCTCTTCCCACTTAACCGCTTCATTCGGGAATCTCCTCAAGTAAAATCCTCTCTCCTTCGTGCCACCCGTAACCCCAGGTGAATCAAACACATAGGTGGACCTCGTATTCCAGTATGTTCTGCTAAATAAAAAGTCCTGTAAATTATCAGAGCCCAATACCCCCCAACTACCCCTTATTTTTAGGCTAGAAATTGCGGATATCTGCTTCATAAACTCCTCATTACCTAAATTATAACCACCGGAGAGGGATGGAAAAACACCAAATCTGTTGATAGGCCCAAATCGAGAACTACCATCCCTTCTCAAATTTGCAGTAAAGAGATACTTATCTTTGTAGTTGTAAGTAATCCTTCCAAATTGGGATAGCAATCTTCTTACACCTATCGTATTCCTGTTTGGAATATCTATGGCACCTGTAGCAAGGGCGAAGCTTCTCGAGTTTTGAACAGGAAAATCTTGAGCACTAACCGAAAAATCAACTGACTCTATGGTAAACGCCTCATATCCAGCCATCACCGAAAAGCTGTGGTCTCCCATTTTTTTCTGATAGGTAGCTACCACATTCGTAGTGTAATCATTATTTTCCAAACTAGCCATTCTCAGCATGTTTATTGGATTATTTAATGTCCCATAATTGAAGGCCTCTTGAAACTGTTCATCCCTACCACTCATAATATTTGCCCCAAAAGTAGCTCTGATGTTGAGTCCCTCAATGATTTCTAAATCTGCATAAACATTTCCGTTCAATCTATTTCTTGTATTGTTCCTTATGTTTTGCCACTGTGAGGCCACTGGGTTTGGTGCATTAAAATACAAAGGACCGATCCCCCAGCCTCCAAAAGGATTACTTTCAGTCCGAACAGGGTGCATTGGGACTCCCCTAAATACGCTTTCTAAATCTCTCCCACCTTCCGCTGTAGGGTTTTCTATAGACCTGGAGGCATATAAAGTTTGCCCTATGGTTAGCCTCTTTCCAATCAAAAAATCAGAGTTGGCCCTTACCGAATACCTCTCGAAGGAATTATTTATCATTATTCCATCTTCCCTCTCATATCCGCCTGCTACATAAAAATTTGAATTTTCCCCACCTCCGGAAATTTCAATGTTATGAACCTGCTCAATACCACTTCCTGCAAATACTTCACCTACCCAATCCGTATCATAGGGCATACTGAGCCACTCCGGCTCAGGGGCTTGTCCAGCGGCGGCTCTAGCACGGGTAGAAACATCTATAAATTGTTCCCTGTTCAACATTTGCGGTAAATCTACCGCACTTCTCTGTCCCACAGATGTGCTGAAATTAATACTCACCTGATCCCCTTTTTTTCCCCGCTTTGTGGTAACTAATATAACACCATGAGCCGCTTGTGCACCATAAATCGCTGCTGCTGATGCATCTTTCAATATTTCTATGGACTCGATATCATTTGGATTCAAGTGATTTCCTGGATCCATTCTTATACCATCCACAATCCACAATGGATTGGTGTTCCCTATGGATCCTACCCCCCTTATATGAATGGAAGAAGCAGACCCTGGACTGCCTTGGGTTCTGGAAACCATAACTCCGGCTGCTCTACCCTGAAGCATTTCCTCCACACTTCTGGCTGATAATTTTCTCATTTCATCGGTATCCACAGAAGAAATTGCACCTGTCAAATCTGCCCTTCTTTGAGTACCATACCCAATTACAACTATCTCATCCAGAGAAGCTCTATCTTCTACCAAAGTGATTCTAAGCTCAGTTTGATTAGCGATCTCAATAATTTGAGTTACATATCCAATGAACGATATTCTTAATGTAGCTCCATCACTAACATCAATGGCAAATCTACCATCTATATCAGTGGCAGTCCCTTGGTTAGTCCCCTCTACTACAATAGTTGCACCTGGAATGGGTATTCCTTCTTCATCCAACACAACTCCTGAGACCTGTTGCCAGACTTCTACACCTTCTACTTCGTTGACAGTTAGTTGGCTAGGTACTTGTCCTCCCACATAAATCGAATTATTTACTTGTTTGAACCCAATTCTGGCTCCCTGGGCCAATTGCATTAATATCTCATTGACAGATTGCCTGCCAGATGCCAATTGGATTGCTACATCGTCCTCCAGCAGGTCATCCGGAAAAACAAAAACATAATCCGTGCGGGCCTCGAGCTCACGAATGACTGACTTCAATGTCCAATCCTTCTTCGCCATCCTGAGAAAGGTCTGGTCTATGGGTTTTACTTGGGCTTCAGTAGTACTGGCCATCAGGGTAGTCAGAAACAACCCCTGAAGCAAGAAGCCATACAATAGGTTCTTGGATACCATCTTTATTAGGTATAGTATTTTTCTTTTCATAATTTTGAGTGTTTTATTGAATTGATTTCTTTAAAGCAGCAGGGTAAAATGTTTCATTTGGCGATGGGAGTTTTACCCTGCTTTATTTTATTGATCCATAGGCATTTGGGGTTTTATTGTTACTTCTTTGTCTATAATTTTAAATTCGAAATCAAGGGTATAGCCAAGGCCTGTCAGCACATCTTCCAGGCTTTCATTACTGAACCTTCCGGTAAGTTTTCTTTGGAAATCCAACCTGCCCTCAAAATTGAAGGACACACCGTACCAAAGGGAAAGCCTTTCAAAAATATCTTCTACAGACTTGCCTGAAAAAGAAATCTTACCTTCTTTCCATAAGGTTACCTCTTCTTCGGAAAACCTGCTTTTAACCAATCCTCTACCATCTGTGTCAATCCATGAAGCCATTTCTCCCGGTATGAGCTCCAGCTTAATCCCGTTGTCCGAAACCAAGACCTTCCCATGGGTAAGCGCAACTTTGACTTCCTCCCCCCTATTCAGGATGTTGAAAGAAGTGCCCAAAGCCACTGTGGTCACAGTCCCGGATGTCACTGTAAAAGGAAGGTCCATATTCTCCTCCACCTCAAAAAAAGCCTCTCCATCCAATACCAACTCCCGGGAGAATTTGCCAAAATTAGAAGGGAAACTGATGGTGGAAAGGGAGTTTACTATCACCCTAGAACGGTCCGGAAGTGTGATTTTTAATTTTTCCCCCGCAGAAGCAGTCCTCTCTATGGTTCTGAAAGTCTGGGACGGTTCTGCCACTTCGGGTTTTTGATAGCGAATCCCCTCCCTTAAATAAAACAAACAAAAGCCTACCAAAAGGAAGGTCGCGGCCACCCTGCTCCACTGGGCTAAAGGACTAAAAAACCAGGATTGCTTTTTATTGGGACGAAAAGCACGCATATGGATGTTTTTGAGGAGTTCTTGTGCTTTAGTCTCATACAACTCCTTTTCAGAATTAGCCTCCCAACGGGTCTTGAAAATCCTCTGCACCTCGCGTTCAGCTTCTGGATGTTGTAGCCATTCGTAAACCTCCATCCTTTCTTCCTCGGAGGCCTGGCCATTTAAAAATCTTATAAGTTTGTCTTCTTTCAATGTAATTCTCTTTTGAAAGCATTACACTTATAAGGATATTCTTACTTAACCGTTTACTGAAATTTTAATTGGAATAACCCTTTTTTGACTGTTTATTTTTAAAACTAAAACTAATTCAGAAAAATAAAATAATAAAAAAGCACGAATAAACAGATGATTTATGCAGTAGCACTTCCTTAAGTGCCTTTGTCGCCAAATAAAGGTGATGTTCTACAGTTCTTTTGGACAAATTCATTTTTGTAGCTATTTCAGCATTACTCAATCCCTCCATTCTCCTTAAAGTAAAAACCTGCTGCTGAATATTTGGCAGGGATTCGATCAGCTTGAAAGTAGCGGATTCCAACTCCTGAAAACTGAGTTGTTCTATGGCCGTATAGGAATTGACCATTTTTTCCATTGGGATAGCCTCAAGGCTACATTTCCTCTTTTCATTCCTAATCTTATTCAATAGGTGGTTTTTGACGGATAAAAATAGATAGGCTTTAAAGTTTCTGTTTTCATTAAACTTTCTCCTTTTTTCCCAGATTTTGATAAAAATTTCCTGGACTGTTTCTTCTGCCTCCTCTTTATTGGTTAAAAATGTGTAGGCAAACCCTAGAAGTTTGTGAATATATCTCGAATAAAGTTCATCAAAAGCTTTCCTATCGCCCTGACGAAGCAAAATCACCAACTCACGCTCGCTATAGTCTAGGAGAGGTCTCACATTTTGGGTTTTTGGAAATAAAGTATGTATGATAAAACAGGATTATAAACTTAACCCTCAGAGATTAGATTTGTTCCAGTTTATGTTTTGAAATTTACTTTTTTTCAAAACAATCTTGAAATTAAAAAAAATAAAATAATCCACAAATGAAGGAGAAAAATTTTATGTCAAAAGAAATTTCACAACCCAGTCAAAAACTCCCTAAACTCCTTGGTGTCGAAATTACTCATTCCTTCTTGGTAAAAAACGATTTTTCCTTCCGGGCTTACCACCAATGTGGTAGGGATGGCCTGGCTATGTAAGGAGGGATTTAGCCCATAAGCGGCGTGGACCACGGGAAAGCTAAAGCCTTTATCCTGAACAAATTTGGTGCTTTTCCCGAAATCATCGTCCAGGGCAATCATCAAAAAGGAGATATTTTCCCTATCCCCCAGCTTTTGGTACAGTTGCTCGATATGGGGCATTTCCGCTCTACAGGGTGGGCACCAGGTGGCCCAAAGGTTGATAAAAAGGGTTTGCCCCTTGAGTTGGGAAAGCCCTACCCTGTCCCCGTGCTCATCCACAAATTGCCCTGAAAAATCGAAATCCGTGTTCTCCTTTCCGGAATTGCCGACGGAGGGTTTTATCCATCCGGTGGAAAGCACCAGGGACTGCAGCCCACCCATTATAGGGGTCATGAGACCTGTAAAATACAATAGGGCAAAGACCCCAATCATAAGGGCCCAACTACGGATTTCTTTTTTCCAGTTCATAGCGTTTTAGACAATTCTTCCACAAAAATAGCCTACTAAATATAAAACACCTGTGACTGAGGTCACAAAAAATCAGGATTCTTTTGCGTGGAGAATTTCCATGACATGGTGGATCCGTGCATGCATAAGGACAGTGGTATGTACAAAAGCTTTCCAAGGTTCATCTGTACAAGCCTGGGCGGTTAAGGCATACTCCCTCCAGCCTTCATCCACCACCTTGGGGGAGGCCTCTTCTGGGGAGCAGTCTCCATCGGTGAAGGTCTCTTGAGCGGCAATTGCCCATAAATGAATGAGATCTTGAGTCATTTCTTCGAATACCATCATCAACTGCCAAGCTGCATGGTGATGGGGACCATTCTTATCTGAATGCCATGCCCTATTGCGAAAATCCTCCACTACGCCCTCCCAGTTTTCACTTTTCCTAAGGGAAGGCAATGTGGTGGCAATGGCATGGGGCATACGGTCATCATCCGCATATTTGGAGATATCAAGGTCCCTTTGATACTTTTCCATATCATAGATCACTGCATACAACATGGCCTGATGTACCCTGTCATGCATCACTTCCACCACCTGGACAAAATCCATCCATTTTTCCTCCTCTGCCTCTTCCATGGCTTCCCTGAGGCTTGTCCATTGTCCTCCTGATATCCGCTCTTCAAAATCGGGAACTAGTTCATCCATACCTTCCTCCTCCCTATAGTATCGTGCCCACTCACTCATCCACTCGTGCATAAGGTTATGATAGGTGCCAAATTTACGCAAGGAGATGGCCCAAGTGTCGGATTCTTTAACGTGCTCAGAAATATAGTCCCGGAAATTGCCACCGGAAATGGAGTTCATCTTGAAGTCGTCCCTATGAGATAATGAAATCGCATCTTGGGCTAATGAAGGAGGGGGGATAATCAGGAGGGTGGTGACCAAAACTATCGAATAAAGAGAGAGGATAGGTAATTGCATAATATTCAACTTTCTTGTGATCCTCTAAAATCTCCAAATACTGTTCCAAGACCGCTCTTTGCCTCCAAGTTCTTAGTAAAAATGAAACCCTCATCTTTCTACCCCACTAACTTCCCTCCTGTTTAGGATGGGGCTTGGGGGATGGTTCAATGGGCTACACCCTATGCTCTTTCGCCCTTTCCTTGGTGAGAGCTAAAAACAAATTTCAGGAAAACCTATAAGGTATGGGAATTACAAATTCCCTGGAATAGGAAGGCGTAGTGGCATACTACGCCTAGCGGGGACCGATCTTTGACTTCAAGTTAAAAAGAATCCGTGTTAATATCCCTAAATTGGTTTGGGTCGCTATAGGGGCCTTTTTTCTATCTTCGGCCACCATAGTAAAAATGAAACCCGCATCTTTCTTCCTCACTAACTTCCCGCCTGTTTTAGGAGAGGGCTTGGGGTGTTTACTTTGGGGACGAGGACTGATTCAATCTCGATAGGCTACACCCATTCCTTTGATCTTTCGGCCTTTCCTTTTAGAGTGCTGAAAACAAATTCCATGAATGCTGATATAGGTATTGGAATTACAAGTTCTCAGGGATAGGCATTATCAATTATTTCTTCTAGATGAAGGACAAATAATATTAGATTATGTCAAAGAAATACCTTACGGAATTTATGAGCAGAAAAAGGCCGTGAATCCATATTACCACCATTATAATGATCCTTCTTTTCACCGCTTAATTCTGTTCGACCAGAAAAAGCAACTGTCTGGAGATATTCCTATGCCAAAAAACGGTCACTTGATGATTAGGCTGCCAGGAAATAGATTATTATTTCAAATAAAAGATCCAGATGTTGAAGAGGATTTCATTCGGTATGAAATTTATCAGGTTGTCAAAAATTAACGCTCAACAGATTTTTTATTAACTATCGAAGTTTTATTTTTTTAAAACACAAAACCTAAACTTTAAATTTAATAAAGTTGAAAACCAGGTTCCCCTTCTGTAAGCAACCCGACGCCAAAGACTGCGGCCTCACCTGCCTTCGCATCATCGCCAAGCGTTACGGCAAACTGATTTCCTTGCAGGAAATCCGGGAATATTCAGAAACCACCCTCGGGAAGCAATCTGGTAAATCTGAGCGAGGCGGCAGAGGCCATCGGCTTCAAAACCTTCACATGCTTACTGACTACCATGGTCGTTTATGGAATGAATACATTCAGTCAATGGATTAATCCCATCCATGTTTTTTTCGGACTGAAATGCCATGTTATGGTATACAATGAAACTTATGACTTTCTGTTGAGTAATTTTACTCATTTTATTGAGTAAATTATGAATTAATGTTTTTAATAATTGATTTTCTGTTGTTTATAAACTATTTTTATTCTTGGTAAACCAATAAATGAACGCCACAAGTACTGCCCTTTAAAACAAATCCAACACATTCATTTGCAAAAATTCTTGCCAATGAATCCCTGCGTCCCCAATCAGGAGGGATTTTTCAGGTTTGAATTTTTTATCAAAAGCCCCCAAGCCGGATAGCTTTCCTGTTTTCCCGGATTTCACTTCAAGCGCAATCACCTGCTTGTTGTACGCAACTACATAATCCACCTCATCATTGCCTTCCCGCCAATAGTAGATAGTTAGCTTTTTGTTTTTGAATGCCTGATTGATCAGGTGAGCACCTACGGCAGATTCCACCCACCTTCCCCAGGCTTCATGGTTTTTAAGTAACGTGTCAAGACTTTCGCTGGAAATCCCTGACATGATCGCTGTATTATGAACCTGAAATTTGGGACTGGAAGCGCGTTTCCTGATCATGTTGGGACTGTACTTTTCAATGCCCCCCAGCAGGCCGGCATCATTGAGTAATTCCAGGTAATTGGCCAGGGTGGTGGTATTGCCTGCTTCGGTTAGTTGTCCCATGATTTTGGTATAACTCAAAATCTGTCCGGAAAAGGCCGAACCCAATTCAAACAAACGCTTCATCAGGGCAGGTTTATCCACCCGGGTTAGCATCAGGATGTCCTTGGAGATACTCGTTTCCAAAAGTGCATCCCTGACATAGCTTTTCCATCGGTCTTCATCTTGTTTTAGGGTAATTGCACCCGGATATCCTCCAAACCACACAAACTCCTCGGCCGTCAGACCAAAGGCATCCTTCATTTCCTTGTAGGACCAATGCCCCAGGTATGTGGATTCAAACCTTCCTGCCAAAGATTCAGTGAGCCCCTGCTGCAGCATCAACCTTGAGGAGCCCAACAAAACAACCCTGATATCCCTGCCATCAAACGCATCTTTGTCCCATTCGGCTTTGACCTGCTCAGACCAATTGTTGATTTTCTGGACCTCATCGATTACCAAAAGAAAAGGTTTGTCAGCTTGCTGTTGCTGTCGGACCCGGGCGGATTCCCAGTTCTGCGCGATCCACAAACCATCTCCCGCAGGAACTGCATCAGCCGCCAGCAACAGATGAGGATAATCCAGGTCTTCCATAATCTGCCTTACCAAGGTGGTCTTACCTACCTGTCGAGGTCCGTAGATGACCTGTATATACCTCCTGGGCTCATCGTTCAGCCGTTTCAACAAACCTGCTTTTTCTATCCTTTGGTATGACATAATAATTTTACTCAATATATTAAGTAAAATAACTTAATATATTGAGTAAATACAAATTCCTAGCTTATTCAATTTATTTTCAGCGAATTTTAAGTTATACCCTGAGACTGGGTTCAGGGTCTTTACCGTATATAAAGCCAATAGAAATTATATTCGGGATTACTGTGGATGAAGAACCAGGGGTATTGGTTTTTGACAATAACCTGTCAAAAACACTTTGAAGGACTTTTTTTAGGTTTTCTACCGAGGCCAACCCATGATTGGGGCGAGTTGGGAAGGGTTGGTCAAAGAAAGCACCATCCAACAGCTACCCCTACATTGGCGAAGCAGCTACTTTAGTTCAAGCAATCAGAGTGAGGTTTACCTGGTTTTGGAAAGCCCTGCAGAGGAAGTTTGGGTGGTGGAAATAAAAAATTCCCAGGGATAGTGAGGCGTAATGGCATGCTGCGTCTAAAACCCTTTTATTGAACACTAAAAAAGAAATAGCAAAACTTTTGTCGGTCTTTTTTTGTAAATTTGATTAAGAATCAAGTTTAAAGTAGAATGAAAACGGCATTACAAATAGATTTAACCTTCGAGCAAATATTGTCGATAGTTCGACAACTTCCCAAAAAGCAAAAAATCAAGCTTACCAGGGAGTTGGAGAAAGAAGCGATTGACAGCAAACTTTCCCGTTTGTTAAAATCATTCAGGACAAATGATCTTGACATGAAAACCATAACGGAAGAAGTGGAAATCGTTCGACAAGAAATGTATGAAAAAAAGTAGAGATTCAACCTACACATTTCATTAATCGTGATCCTAAAGATAATTTTTTGTTGGATTTAATAGATTTTTAAAAGCTGATTTTTTGGTAACGGGCGATAAGGATTTATTAGAACTTAATCCATTTAAAACAGCGAAAATACTTTCCCCTGAAGAATTTGAAAACTATCTAAAAAAACAACACTATCCTCTAAAAAGAATAAAAGCCTAGCAGAGTTTGTCTTTAATTATATTTGATTCTTCACTCCATCCATGTTTCCACAACCTCCTTTATCCCCTACTAAAATCAATAATGACCTCAATCCCAAAAGGACTAATTAATCAAAAACCCATAAATGAAGAGGACCCATGGCGGTACATAAAAAGGTAAACCCTAAACACCTAACACCTTAATGATTACCCCTTAAGCCAAACCCCTGATGACAGCTTTCGGGAAAAAACTGCCCATTCACGGGATAAAACCTGCCATTTACGGGAAATAGCATTATTCCTATTCAATTTTAAAAATTAAACAGTTAGATTGAATTATTATTATTTCAAAAACATAATTTAATAAAACGAAATTATAGAAATACTTAAAGCTAATAAATTATTTTAACCTCAAATCAAAAAGATCAATTGTTTTCAAACTTTCAAAAAAATCTCCTAGCTGTTAAAAAATAGGTTTTGTAACGGATATCTGAAAGAAGAAATACTCTCCCACCCCCGTTACCCCAGCATACAAACAGTTTCTAAAAGGTTTGAAAAATATAATAACGGCGGGATTTCGCATAAAACCGGAAGGGATATGTTGAATAAGGTTCCCACATCTTATCATAGTACGGACCAATAAAAAAGCTAAGGAATCTCTTTTAAAGAGAAAAATTTATAAAAATAATAAAAAATTCATTGAAACCAATTCACTATTTATATAAGATAAAATTAATAAAAAAAATTTAACATAATGAATTTTAAAACAAAATCCAAAAATAATAATTTATTAATAACAACAATAGGTCGAAAAGGAGTTGAAAATTTAAAATTATGGTATTCATCTTCAAAAAAATATGACATAATAATATTAATATATGATGGAAAAGATAACCCATATTATAATATTAATTCAAACTATTATAAATTAATAGAAGGATTTAAATACCCTCTAATATATAATTTATTTAAGGAAAATAAAGAACTATTAATTAATTATGACTATTTCTTTTTACCTGATGAAGATGTAAAAATAACATCAAATGAAATCAATAAAATATTCAAATTTGTGAAAAAAATGAATATTTCACTATGCCAACCTTCATTGCACATAGAAAACGCTATTATGGGGATTTCAATTAATTACCCACAAACTAAATACAGAATAGTTACAGGGATAGATGTGATGTGTCCTATTTTTTCTAATAACGCACTAAAAAAATGCTTAAATACCTTTAAATTAAGTAATTCCGGATGGGGATTAGGAGAAGTATGGGGGAAAATATTGAAAAGGAATGGATGTAAAATAGCAATATTTGATTTAGTAGTTGCTCATCACACTAAACCGATGAATATATTAAATGGAGATTTATACAATAAATTACGTTATAAAAAAATTAAACCCAATGAAGAACAAATACTATTGCACAAAAAATTTAAGGTAAAAGTGGAATTAAAGAAATTCATTTTTCATACAAGTCTAGTAATTTACAACAATTATACAAATATTTAAAGTATATAAACCAAAAAATATTGAATACAGAATTAAAATTTCTAATTATAATTATAATTTATATCACACTATTTAAATTTATTAAAAAACTAAATTTAAAAATAGAAGTTGTAAAAATAATTTTTACAAATATTAAAATAAGATATAATCTTATCAAAAATAATTTTATAAGTTTCGAATATCTAAGTAGGCTAATTAATACTTTAATGAATGAAAGCAATCATGATGAATATAAAGAAATTAATATTCAATATTTAAATTCGACAATAAATGATTTTATGATATCAAGAATTAATAACCAAGTTAAAACAATTGATGGCATAGAAACATTATTAACAATGTTTAAAAAGCATCTTCAATTAAATTATGAAATATCAACAACAATGAATTATATTATGTTTAGTTCATTATATAATAGTTCAATATTAAATGAAAAATATTAATATTATAGTACTAGTTTATATACTATTGTGGTTAAGTTGTAATCCAGTTACTGTTGAACACACAGAAAGGTCAGATTACAAGTTTGAATTAATGGACTCTATCAAAATTGGCATACCATACAAGTTACAGTTTCTCAGCAAAAAATTAGAAAATGAAAAATTTCTATGTTATTCTCAAGTTGAAAACAAGTTTTACTTGATAAGAGCAAATGGTGAAATACTGTCAAATTTCAATAATCAAGGAGAAGGGCCTGAGGAATATTCTCACAATATTTTACAAGCAGGTATTTACAAAAATAAGATTTATATTCAAGACAATAAAAACCTAATCAAGTTTGATATTAAAAATAGTAAAACTTGGAAAAACTCCTATCAAAATCCTTTTTATATTGGCACAGGTGGCGGAATCAAAAATAAATTACTATTTATGAATGACTCAATATGGATAAACCCTATCCCTGTAACGGAGGTAGTTCTGGGAAGTAGTAGAAAAACCGAAGTTCTAGACACCATAAGCATTATTCAAATAAGAAAATTTGATATTGAGCTTGGAATTTCTGAAATCATTGATGAGATTGAGTATGAAAGAGGAAGCATAAATAAAAGTGATGAGATATATCCAAATTTCAATGTCATATTTGACATTGATGATTCAGGCAATATTTGGGTAATATATCAAAATGAACCTTCTCTATATAATTATAAAATTAATAAAAGCAATAAATTGTTACTATTCCAGCATTCCCAACTTGATATAAACTATTTTAAAGAGCCGAAAGGAGTAAGTGAAAAAGAATTAGATAACCCTAAAAACAATAGAAGTTCTCAACTAAAAGAAAATCCTGAAATTACCCTAAACAGAAATATACTAATTCAATTATCAGCAATAAACAGCCAAATATATGACATTTTTTATACTGAAAATAATACTATATTTATTATGTATAGAAATGGAATTCCAGATAAATATTTCCCTGAAGATGACATTTGGTATTATTCAGATGAATCCAAAAATTTTGGGGCAATAATTAAGGAAATGAAAGTTATTGATTCTGGAATATCATTACCAGAACATAACTCCACAAAGTTAAACCCCTATAACACATTGTATATTGGTGAAAACAAATGGCTAGTTCTCCAAGATTACGAAATCGAAATAGATCATCAGACAGCTTATATATATGAATTGATTAAATATAATTAATTGACTTCAATATAAAAAATATTTTGATATTATAATATTAACCTAAATTTACTATTATGAAAAAGAAAAGTATTAAATCGCTTGTTTCACATTTAGGAGATAATTTGACTAAGGAGCAAATGAAAAAATTAATTGGAGGAAATAGTATAGGACTCACCTCTGAAACATGTTCTGTATGTTATTTGTATGGTAGTACTGGTACAACTGTTGATACCTTAAATGTTGCACCAGGTACTCCAATGTCTCAATGCCAAATAGTCGCTGGTCCTGCTTGTTATGCGCACCCTCAGTGTTACACTTATAGTTGCCACTAGTGGTTATTAGTCAAAATATTTATTTCGTCTAATAACCAAGGTATTCCTTAAATACTATCGAGTTAAAATAAACGGTTCACAGAGTCAAATATTGCCGGTTTTCTTTATGAAAACCGGCTCTTAAGTTTGGATAATTAAGTGCATAAAACAGGTTAGACGGGTTTATTTTTGGCTCCTCGCTGATTATTCTCCATTGCAATGAAGTCGGATAAATTGATTTTGACCGAATCGGTCCAAATTATAGCCCTGAACTGATTGATCAGGTCCTAGGTTGTTGTTCTTTGGGTTTTCTTTTTTGAATACCATTTCGACCGTTCCACCAAGCCCTGAAAAGGGGAAATATTTTCGGCATCTAACACATACATTGTTAAATTAACAAAGTTAACAAATTATTACCCATATATTAACAGAGTTACTTTTTTTGTTATACGTGAAGGGATTTTACCTCGGCCATTTCTTATAACCGAACTACATCTAAAATAGCATTGTCAAAACCAATCCATAAATTGTTTTCTCAGTAAAAACCATACCCAATCTAATAAAACAACAGGATGATAATTATAGGTTCAAAAAAGCAAACTCATAACGTTTAGTATCTTTAAAACCAATCAATTACAAAATAGTAACAAAACTTCAAAAACAGCTTACGAGGAAAAACTGTCCATTCACAAGATAAAACCTACCATTCACGGGAAACAGCATTATTCGTATTCATATTTTTAAGTAAAACAGTTAGATTGACAAGTATTTATTACAAAAACATGATTTACTTAAACAAAAGAATTGGAATCCCTCAAGCTTTGTGAATGTTTTAAACTCCAATCCAAATGAACAATTGTTTTCAAGCTTCCAAAAAAATCCTTGAGTTGCTTCAAGTTCGGTTTACCGGAAAATTCCTGAAAGAGGAGGTGCTCTCCCACCCGCATTTCCCCAGTCTGTTGACGGTCTCGGATGTGTTGGAAAAGTATAACATCAGTCAGGTTTCACTTAAAATTGGGAAAGAAAAGCTGGATGAGGTTCCCTTGCCCTGTATCGTTCAGGTTTCGGTACAAGGAACCAATTTTTTTCATGCACTCTTCCATATTTCGGAAAAAACCGTTTCCGGCTATGATGAAAAGGGGAAGGAAATCAAAGTGGACAGGGAGGCTTTCATGAAAAGTTGGACTGGGGTGGTATTGGTGGTGGAAAGAAATGAAAACTCGGCCGAGCCAGGAATTGAAGAAAGGGTGCTGCAGGGGAAAATTAAAGCATTTCTGATGGGTGGAATTGCCCTATTCGCTTTTATTTCAATTGGTTCCGGATTGATTGAAATGATGGGAAGTTGGTATTGGCTTGCTGGTTTTGGCTACTTGGTTTTGAAGATGGCCGGATTGGGCGTTTCAGTATTGATTCTATGGCGGGAAATTGACAAGGAAAACTCATTGGTTCAAAAATTCTGCCCCGGAGGAGGGACGGTAGACTGCAACACGGTCTTAGACAGTACAGCTTTCAAATTTGCCGATGGTGCAATCAGCCCCGGTTCCCTGGCTTTTGCTTACTTCTTTGCCGGCTCCTTGATGCTGCTGACCCAAATATTTTCGCTTAGTTTACTAACTACATTAGCCTGGCTAAGTCTGGCTACGTTCCCTCTAGTTGTAATTTCCCTTTATTACCAAGCCTTCAAGCTTAAGAATTGGTGCCGACTTTGTTTGATTCTGATAAGTCTCTTACTGCTGGAGATGGCATTGGCCTGGGCACAGCAGTTATATCTGCATCCCATAGCATTACAGCAGGCTTCAGTTTTTGCCTTTATTTTTATCGGCAGTCAGTTGGGATGGATCTACCAGAGACCAATCCTTGATACAAAAGAAGATCTTTTTACATACAAAAGAAACTTAAAAAAATTAAAAAGTGATCGTGGAATTTTTCAGAGCCTGCTTTCCCGCTCAAAAAAGATAAAAAACTCAACTCAGGACCTAGGTATAATATTAAAAAACGAATCCCCAAGATACCAGGTGATCAAAGTGTGCAATCCCTACTGTGGCCCCTGTGCCAAGGCACATCCGGAGTTAGAACTACTGGTGGAGGAGGGAATTATTGACTTGCAAATTCTTTATTTTCCCAATGCAGATATGGAGGATATTAGAACAAAAACTATCAACCATTTTCTAGCCATAAACAGTAAGGAAAACCAGCAGTTTACACGGAAAGCTTTGGATCATTGGTATACTGCCGAAAAAAAGGACTATACGGTTTTTGCCCATCGCTACCCCATGAATGGAGAGCTCAACCAACAGCAGGAAAGACTTCTGGCCATGAAGGCCTGGTGTGAAAAGGAAGGGATTACCCATACACCGACCTATTTTATTAACGGTTATGAATTACCAAAGGAATACAGTATTGCAGACATCAAGGAAATAAGTGCCTACAAGTAGGTAAACAAAAATATTCAATCGCGATGAATGGGCACAAACCCCGGGTGTCCTTAGGTGGTCCGGGAAAACAATAAACTTCAACAAATAAAAGAAAAATGAAAAAGTTAAATTTAGAAAAATTACAGCTGGCAGCAGAGGATGTGCTACAGCGGAGTCAATTGGCAGAGATCTATGGGGGATATGGAGGTAGCGGATGTAATATCAATAACTGCTCTCCTACTGTTAGATGCTGTCCTGGTGACGAATGTAGTACTGCTGATGTGGGTGTCTGTCAAACACGATCCTAAAACGACCAGAATATTCAATACTGAAGAAGCTAATAGATTTAGCTTCTTCTTAATTTAACGTGTGTCATATGAGGTATTTAACATTGCTTGTAATTTTATACATTTCCCAATCATGTCAAAAAAACAAGGATAAAAAGAATGATCTTGATCTATTGTATTCGCTTGATACTGTTATCATTGATTCAAAAGGAAAACTGCTTGATTTGACTAGATATATCCTGATTTCTGATTTCGATAATGAAAAAGCATCAATTTTTCTATATAACGGCTTCGATCATTCCATAGATGAAGTAAGCCTTGAAAAATTAAAGGTTGTAAATAATTATTCCTTTGATGCTGAAGGTCCTAATGGAACAGGAGGAAACTTTTATAGTCTTAATTTATTGAATGACAGTTTGTTTTTTATTAAATCCTTTTATAGCTCAGCGATTTTTGATAAAAATGGACGCATAGTAAAAAAAATTGATTGGTTTAATTCTATTGATTCAAATGGTTTAAAATATGAAAATATTCCTACAAACGAGATCCTTGTTTGTGCCAAGAATGATCTAAAGGCTTATGGTTTAAGCTATAATAATAAAAATAGAGAAGTTTTTCTAGATGCCCTGTCAGTACAGGACAATTCAGTCAATCGATTGGATATTGATTCTAAAAAGACATATAGTGATTTAATTTTGGAAGTAAAAGATCCAGATGGTGATTTTTTTGTGAATCCATATGTGGATATAAAATCTGAGAATAATTTGATAATTATTAGTCACGAATTTTCAAACCAAATAGCCCTTTTCAATCCTAAAGGCGAGTTTGTAAAAACTGTAAATTATGATCCTGAATTAACTCCTAAACGTGTTAAGGAAATTGACAGTTCAAGTATTACAACAATTGAGCAAGTAGAGAAAGAATATCAAAATTATTTAGAGCAAGTCAAGTTTTATCATCCAGTCTGGGATAATCAAAAAGAACGGTATTTACGTTTGTCAACTAGACGCATTTTCTTAGACCGAAAAGAAGAAGATGAATTTCTTCCCGAGACATTAAATACAAAAACCTATTTATCTGTTTTTGATATCGAATTCAATCTGATCTCTGAATCAGAGATTTCTGAGTTATCATATAAATGGGGGAAATATTTTGCAAAAGATGGGAAACTGTGGATATTTCAAAATTTCTCAGATGAATTGGGATTTATTATTATCGATATTTAAGTACTCGAAATAGGATTGTTTATTATTGTTTATGGAGGATCCATATAATGAATTATATCCGGATCTTTCAGTTGGAATTGGGCAAATACAAGGTAAATGTTTGTGACAATTCTAGATATGGTACCCAAAAAGCAATAAAGTATGCGGGGTAAATCAGCTTATTTAAATTTTTGATTTTTAAAACTTTAAAATCATTAATTGTTTTGAAAACCAAGTTTCCTTCTTACAAACAACCCGATGCCAAAGACTGTGGCCCCACCTGCCTGCGCATCATCGCCAAGCATTACGGCAAATTGATCTCTCTGCAAGAAATTCGGGAAAATTCGGAAACCACCCGATCCGGAAGCAACCTGCTTAAGCTTAGTGAGGCGGCAGAGTTCATTGGCTTTAAAACCATTGGTGCAAAGCTTGATTTTAACAGGCTAAAAGAGGCTCCCCTTCCCCTGATCGTTCATTGGGATAAAAATCACTTTGTGGTAGTGTACAGGATCAAAAAGGATAAAGTGTACCTCTCCGATCCCGCCTATGGCCTGATCCACTTGACGAAATCTGAATTTATCTCTCGGTGGATAGGAAACGGTGCGGATGATGCTACCAAAGAAGGTATCACCCTGTTGCTGGAAGTTACCCCTGACTTCAAAAGGTTGAAATGGGAAGAAGAAGACAAGCGCTCTCTTCGCTTTCTGTTCCGGTATTTGTTTAATTACAAAAACTTGTTGGTTCAGCTTTGTATCGGACTGCTGGTAGGAAGTCTCTTGCAGCTTATTTTTCCCTTTTTGACCCAGAGTATCGTAGATGTGGGTATTCAAAACCAGGATATCGGTTTTATCTACCTGGTACTGATGGCGCAGGTGATGCTTTTTATGGGGCGTACCAGTGTGGAGGTGTTCCGAAGCTGGATTTTGCTTCACCTGAGTACCCGGATCAATATCTGCCTGGTATCCGACTTTTTTATCAAGCTGATGAGCCTGCCCATCGCCTATTTCGATACCCGGATGACCGGGGACATCATGCAGCGCATTAGCGACCATCGCCGGATAGAAAACCTGCTGACGGGAACCAGCCTAAGCACATTGTTTTCCTTTTTTAATTTCTTCGTCTTCGGAGCGGTACTCATTTACTACAGCCTAACTATATTTTTAATATTTCTGGGGGGAAGCATTTTCTACATCCTTTGGGTACTGTATTTTATGAAGCGCAGAAGGGAGCTGGACTACAAGCGCTTTGCACAGTTGAGCCAGGAACAAAGCACAGTGATCGAACTGATCAACGGCATGCAGGAAATCAAAATGCACAATGCGGAAAAGCAAAAACGCTGGAGGTGGGAATTTGTACAGGCCAGTCTGTTTAATGTCTCCATTAAGACCCTGTCTTTAGAACAGACCCAAGGGGTTGGTTCTTCTATGATCAATGAGCTCAAAAATATTCTTATCACCTTTATCTCTGCTGTGTTGGTAATAGAGGGAAACCTTACTTTGGGCATGATGCTTTCGCTCCAATACATCATCGGACAGCTAAACAGCCCCATCACCCAGGTTGTGGGTTTTATCCGGGCCTATCAGGATGCCAGTATCAGTCTAGAGCGGCTAAACGAAATTCATAACAAGGAAGAGGAGGAAGCTAAAGACAAGCAGTATATCCGAAAAGTCAGGGCAGCTAAGGAGTTGGCAGTAAGAAATCTTTCTTTCCGGTATATAGGTGCCGATGAACCGGTATTGGAGGGGGTCAATCTGACGGTACCTCCTCAGAAAATCACTGCAGTGGTTGGTGCCAGCGGAAGCGGAAAGACCACCCTGATGAAGTTGTTGCTCAAATTTTATGAACCCACCAAAGGAGAGATCCTTTATGGCAACCATGACCTGAAAATGATTGCTGCCAGAAGCTGGAGGGACCATTGCGGGGTGGTGATGCAGGAAGGATATGTGTTTAATGATACCATAGCGGCCAATATAGCCGTGGGCCAGGACCGCATTGATCAGGAACAGTTGTTCAAGGCCGCCCGGATCGCCAATATTTACGATTACATTCAATCCCTTCCGCTTGGGTTTAATACCAAAATTGGAAATGAAGGTGCAGGGATCAGCACCGGGCAAAAGCAACGGCTGTTTATCTCCCGGGCGGTATACAAGGATCCCCAAATCCTCTTTTTTGATGAGGCCACCTCGGCACTCGACGCCAAAAACGAACGCGTCGTAATGGAAAACCTAAAGCATTTTCTAAAAGGGAAGACGGTAGTGGTCATTGCACACCGCTTGAGTACGGTAAAAAATGCGGATCAGATCATTGTTATCGATCAGGGAAAAATAGTGGAGCAGGGGACCCATGACCAACTGCTGTATTCACAGGGGGCCTATTTTGATTTGGTGAAAAATCAGTTGGAGCTGGAAAAAATAAATGCGACCTAAGCATGCCGGATCAGCCTACCCATATCGATAACCTTCATCTCAGGTCAGAAGAAGTACAGGAGATCATCACCCGGCCTCCGGCCTGGCTGATCCGCTGGGGCATCACCCTGGTTTTTATCCTGACCTGTCTGATCATCGCGCTTTCCTTTCTTATCAAATATCCGGATTTTGTACAGGCCAAGGTACTGGTGACCACCCGGGAGCCGACGGAGCGGGTGCTTGCGCGTACTTCCGGTCAGATAGAAAGGCTCTTTGTGGAAAATGGTGATCCTGTCGCAGCAGGTCAACCATTGGCAGGGATCAAAAGCACTGCCGACCTCGGGGATATCCTAAGCCTAAAGGATGCGTTGGAAAGAAAGGGCTTTGGGAAGGAAAACAATTATAGTTTTCCTATAGATACCCTTTCCAATTTGGTACTCGGAGAGGTGGAGCCTTCTTTCTTGGAATTCGAACGAAATTACATGGAATACCACCTGCTTCAGGAGTTGCAGCCGTATACCGGACAGTTGGACGGCAGTCGTGCCGCTCTGATAGAAATCAACAATCGTATCGAAAAACAGCTCGCCCAAAAGGAGCTGTTGGAGCGGAGATTGGTGCTAATCCACATTGACTACGAGAGGAACAAGTCCCTTCATGCAGACGGGGTAATTGCCGACAAGGACTTTGAGGCCAGGGAGATGGAGTACCTTCAGGTCCAGGAGCAGGTCAACGGCATGGCCATTGCCATTTCACAGATGCAGGAAGCCCTCAATCTGAGGAACCAAACACTACGCACCACGAAAATCAACAAGAAAGAAGAGGAAACCCGTGCTTTGAAAAGCCTTATCCAGTCTTACCACGGCTTGAAACGTGCCGTCCGGGATTGGGAATATACCTATCTGATGAGTTCCTCCACAGGTGGGGTGGTCAGCTTTCAGAGAATATGGAGTGCCAACCAACAGGTAAATGCCGGTGAACCGGTATTTACCGTGCTTCCTGAAAAAAAGGATGAACTGATTGGCGCTATGAAGATACCTGCGCAGAATGCGGGAAAGGTGGCCATAGGCCTTAAAGTGCTGATCAAATTGGACAATTTCTCTTTTCAGCAATACGGGGCTCTTACTGGACGCATTACAAGGGTATCGGTCTCCCCTGATGATGAATTCAATTATTCGGTTTACGCCTCCCTTCCTGAGGGTACCCGAACCTCTTTTAACTTGACCATACCGTTTACACAGGAGCTCTTGGGAAACGCCGAAATCATTACCGAGGATCATAGTGTGGCAGAACGACTTTTCTTTAAGTTTAAATCAATCATGGCCAATTAAATCGATCGTAAATAAAAATCATAAATACCATAAATATGAAGCAGTTGCTCCCAAAACTCATAGAAATCAATAATTTGCTGGTGAAGTATGCCTCCTCCAATGAAATGCCTGGTCTGTTAAATGGAAAGATGGGCCTGAGCATCTTCTATTTTATGCTGGCCCGGGAAACCAATGATCCCGTACATCAATCCATGTCCGAAAGGTGCATAGGGGAAGTTTACGAGGCAGCAGGAAATGCTACCATCACTACCGATTTCGAAAATGGGCTGGCCGGCATTGCCTGGGGCCTGTGCCATCTGGTCAAAAATGATTTTGTAGAGGCTGACCCGGATGAAATTCTAGAAGATGTGGACGACCGCATCTACCGCTATTGGAATGAAAATAGGGATAGTTTGCCAGTTGATCTTAAACAGGGGTTGCTGGGTTACCTGAGTTACTATACCTATAGGCTGGAAATATCACTGGATCACAGTGACAAGGTAAACAGATATATCCATATCCGGGTGGTTTCTGAAATCATCAACAGGATCGGCCAACTGGTAGAAGAAGAACAATTTCAGAGCAGGGAACCGGCCTTGTTTTCCCTGTTTTGGGATCTTCCCCTTTTATTAATCCTAATGTCGAAAGCAAGACAATTACAGATCAATCCCAATAAGATTGACCGGATTCTGGACTTTCTGACACCAATAGTTTCTTCCCTATATCCTATGTTGCATAGCAACAGAATGTACCTCTTATTGGGTTTGGAAAGTGTTTTAGAGCATGTACCCAAACCCGAATTGCGAAGCCATGCGGATCTACTTGGGGATAGCATATGTCTTAACAAGATCATGGATGAAGAATTCAGAAATTTGAATATCCTGGCGACAGATGGTATCACAGGTCTGGCATTTATCAGCAGAAAATTGGCAGCACTTACTGGGGCTTCCGACCTACTACTTCCTCAGGAAAGGGTAATTCAAAAGATAACGAAATCGGTGTACTGGGATGAGGTTGGTTTTTACAAGGAAATAAAGAAAAATATTGGCTTGAGTACAGGCCTATCCGGAATGGGAATGCTCTTTCTTGAATATGTCAAAGATAGTTACTGGGTAAAAGTGGATTGAATACGAAATGGATAAGGAAAAATCAGACCTTAAAGATGTCACATTTATCATCCCCCTTCGGATAGACACGGTTGACCGATTGGAAAACACGCTCGTCATCGTGGATTTTATTTTGGGAAATTTCGATACCCAGATAAAAATTTTGGAAGCCTCCCACCGAGATACCGGATTGTTACGAAAGTTGCTTCCAGAGGTGGTGGAACACCGGTTTATGCAAGACAGCGACGCGATATTTCACCGAACGAAATATATCAATAACCTAGCAGGGATATGCGAAACCCCTTTTTTAAGTCTTTGGGATACTGATGTCTTTGTTCCGGTAGAACAAATTGAGGAAACCATGAGCTTGCTTAGGAAGGGGAAGACGGATTTTGTGACTCCCTTTCAGGACAAGTTTTTAGATACCTCTGAAATCCTGCGGGATCTATATATCCAATCAGGAGATATCAGAATATTGATGAAACATCAGGGAAAGATGAAGGTGCTATACAAACCAAATCCTGTGGGCGGGGTATTCTTTGCCCATAGGCAGTCCTATATTAATACGGGAATGGAAAACGAAAAATTTTATGGTTGGGGGCTAGAAGATGGAGACAGGGCAAACCGATGGAGGATACTGGGTTATAGGCATCAGCACATAAAGGGCCCTTTGTTTCACCTGAGTCACGGAAGAGGAGTCAACAGCACTTTTCAAAGTTTAAATCAAAGCGATTTAAAGCATGCAGAACTCTACAAAACCTTATCAATGTCTATATCTGAACTTAAAGAGCAAATCGGAAAATAGTTTCAAATAATTATACCATTTAAAAAAAATGTCAAAAAAAAGAATAGTATAATAATATTAAATGAAAATCCCAAATTGTTTATAAAAAATACACAAAATGAAATCAGATAATAGTCCAATAAAATTATAAGATAGAAATAACAAATTATAAATAAATCACATCTAATAACATGAAGTCACGTACAAAAATAATCAATGAAATATTCACTAAAAATAATTACAGAACTTATTTGGAAATTGGGCTAGGCACGGGTGAAAATTTTAAATCCATAATAAGTCCTTTAAAAATTGGAGTTGACCCCTATTTACCACAAATTGAAATCAATAAGAATGAAAAATTATATAGAATGACAAGTGATACATTTTTTGAAAACTTACATAATGAATTTGACCTGATTTTCATCGATGGACTTCATATTGCTGAACAGGTAGAAAATGACATTATAAATAGCTGAAATACATTATCTCAAAATGGTATAATACTTTTACATGATTGTAATCCATTTACTGAGTTGATGCAAATAGTCCCAAGAATACAAATGGAATGGACTGGAAATGTTTGGCGATCCTGTGTTGGATTTAGAACAAAATATGGAGACAAGATCCAAACAGCGCTTCTTGATGAGCCTTATGGTATATTTTCTATTTTCAAAACAGAACTTGAAATAGATAAAGAATTTACAGATTGGAGTACTTCTTATGAAGAATTCAGCAGGAACAAGCACAAATTATTAGGAAGATCTGAAAGTTAATACAACATTTACCACAATAAATATACATTTCATTTACATAAATCTATAATGGGTTTAGAAAAAATTATAAATAGCGAAAATAAATTTTTACTAATAACTACTGTAGGAGCTCGATCAACTGCAACTTGTTTAAATTGGATAAATAGCAGGGAAAGCTATGACATTATACTCATTTATTATGATAAAAACATAACGAAATCATATTTTTATCATGATTTAGCAGATGTAGTAATTTTTCAGGAGGGATATAAATACCCAACTTTATATTCATTTTTTAAAAAATATCCAAAGCTATTGGAAAAATATGAGTACTTTTTTCTTCCTGACGATGATATTGAAATATTTGGTTCAGAGATAGAAATTCTTTTTAGTTTTGCTCAAGAAAAAAGCATCGCTTTATGTCAGCCTTCAATTCAACCGATTAATTACACATATAATGTAACCATAAACAATCCCTATACATTTTATAGAAATGTCTCTATGATCGAGGTTATGTGTCCACTTTTTTCTAAAGAGGCATTAAAAATTTGCCTGAAAACTTTTAATGAAAGTCAATCAGGATGGGGGCTTGAACTAGCTTGGGCTAAATTATTAAATAGTAATAAATATATATTTTCTATATTGGACAAGGTAATAGCTTTACATTCTAAACCTATTAATTTATACGATGGGGTTTTATATAAATCTCTTCTAAAAAAAAAAATTAACCCCAATGTAGAGCTTAAAAATATGTGTGAAAAATACAATACCACAATTAATTTTGTGAATATTTCATTTTATTACATATTAGAATCACATCAAAAAATATATTTATTTTTTGATGATTTAAATAAAAAAATTCCTGATTTAAGTTTTAAAATAATAATTTCAATATACTTACATGTGAAAACTGTGAAAACTCTTTTGAAAATTAATAAAAACACATCCCAAGGTATATTGAATTTTTATGGAAAAAACTACAGGAAAGATGTCAACAATGAAATATATAGTTTTTATTATGATAATCAAAAACAATTTGAGAGTATTTTAAATGAAATTAATGTCAAAAATTCACATACAATAATTAGTAAAAATATAGACTTTAATAAATGGGATCTACTTTGCAACTTATTTATTACTGAACATTGTAATGATAAAATTGATTACGATAACACATATCACTTATTAGAAACTTTAAGCTATTTAATGAAAACACATCTAAATTTTTCCGAATATTTTGAGGAAATTTTATTCTATACCCTCAATAAGCTTTCTATTAGGTATATTGAAGACTATTTAAAGTAACAGAAATTAAGTAGTATTACTTTACTATCATTAGTTGATACGTAATTTTTGTATTACCTATCGATACCAGCCTTCCAGAATTTATTCATGATTTACATTTGTCCCGTTCTCTTCTCAAAATTTCCCGGGTTCCCAAACAACATCAATATCATCGAAATTGTAAAATCCCTGACACTCATTAGGGGTAAAAGAGGATTTTACCACCTACTTAGTGCCTGAAAAGGACATCGAGGAAGTTGCGAAAAAAATGAAGCATCTTATTAAAAACCCAATTGCCGAGGGGGGAATGGGGAAAAGGTGGAGGGTATTTGTCCAAAAAAAATCGACGACTCTCTAATCGGAAGGCAGTTGGAATAAATTTATTTAGAATACTTTAAAATGCCATAATTAAAAAATAAAATACAATTTTTAGATCTAATTTGTAAAATAAAAATTATTAATTACGTTTAAAACATAAAATAAATACAATAAATTTATTGAAACATGTAATATTTTATAATAAAAACAATATAAAAATTAGGAAGGTGTAAGTTTTTTTTTTTTATATTAACAAACTAGTTCAACCTTTTTATCTTAATTTTTATGGTAAACAATCCAATCGTTTTAAAATGCGGGCCCCGTATTCTTAACATTGACCCAGACCAGGTGACGCATATACAGGTGGATGATTATCTGTGTACTGTTCATTGCGAAGGCAGTAACTCCCATTCCTGCTGTCAATCTTTAAAAAAATTGGCCAAAGAACTTCCCGATAATTTCCAACGGATTAGCCGCAGTTGCATTATCAACTTAAGCCATGTACTGGAATTAGATGTGCGCAACAGGTCGGTAAGGGTATCCGAGGATGAATGGTTGGCCGTATCCCGTTCCAAATGGAAAAACCTCAAGATCAAATTAAAAGAGCACACTTCCGAATTTGTTTTAAGCTAAGACGAAAAGGGGGAAATGGTGAGAAAAGGAAAATTTTGTTTTAAGATTTATGATTATTTTCTCATGATACACAAATGGTTCAGGATAAAAATTTAGGATATAGGATTTTTGAGTGATGAATGATGAGTAAAAATAATTAATTTTTGGAAGGGTAAGAATAAAAGGGTAATATTTTCCCTTAAATATCCTAACCTCTTAATGGTTATTCAATTTCGAACTACGAATGGGGAGGGGATTAATTGAAAATGGAAAATTGAAAGTTGAAAATGAGGGATTACTAATGATTGGTTTGAGATTTAAGAATTTGGATTTAGGGTTTTTTAGTGATGAGTTTTGAGTTTTGAGTATTGAGTGAATGACATGAGTGATTTTTGGAAGAGTGGGATGAAAACAGTTCAGGTAATATTTTCCCTTTATTCTCCTAACTTCTTAATGGTTATTCAATTTCGAATGATTCAATTTCGAATTACGAATGGTTGATTTTGGATTTAGGATTTGAGTTTTAGAGTGAGGGATGATGGGTTATGAGTTATGAAGGGATGCGGGATGAAAGATGATATTTCTTATTTTTAGAAGAGAAAAATAATACTGCTCTGGTAATATTTCCTCTTAATTCACTTAACTTCTTATTGGATCCAAAATCGGTAAATACAGTATTACATACTTCCAAAAAAAACTTGAATCTGTTAAAATCCATTATATGTAATGTGTTTTATAAAAGAAATTATTTCCCCCCCACGTTATATTTTCCTGCGAAAAGTAAGTTGTTAGGTAATCCATGTATCCATACACCGAAACCACAAGTTTTGGGAAGTGATGGTGAGGAAGCATGAAATGGCACCTTTGGTTGGTTTTCTATTCTTTTTTTAGTTTAACTATTTCAAAACAACCGTAGCCTTCATCTGCATAGAATTTGAGGATTTCTTCCAAATTTTCTACCAATAGCCTAGATAGATTTTGTGTTGCAAGATTTCCTGTACGGATCCAAATGATTTTTGGTGGAAATCCATATAACAGATTTAAATCATTAAAATCGGAATAATTGGTAACGATAACATAGTTGTTTTCCTTTGCAAATTTCCAAATTTCCCGATCAGTAGCATTTAGTAAACCTTCCTTTTTGACGGAGCTCGAATCCGAAAATTGGCTGGGGATAAATTTTAATATTTGTGGGGTATATTCTGATCGAACAAAAACTTCATATTGCGATTTTATAAACCCTATTCTCCCTATCAGCAGCAAAACTTAATGCGGCATAAATATCCTCCTCGGTTAATTCGTCAAAATCAGATACGATATCTTGCACCGTCATTCCTGAGGCCATCCAACCTAAAATATCACTTACCGAAATCCGCATCCCCCGTATACATGGTTTACCACTACGCTTACCGGGTTCAATGGTAATTATATTTTTGTAGTCTATCATTGCTCAATTTTTTTGTAAATATACAGATTTTCAATCCATAGATTGTTCATGAATGCATTTCTAATCTTCATGTAGTTTCAAAACTAATTGATTATTTTGGCCTGACCATGCCAAGGGTTTCTACAAACAGAGCCTTTGTTGTATTCCCCCTTAATTCCCTTAACTTCTTAATGGTTGGAAAATCAAAACAACATTCACTAAAAAATGTGTAAATTTATCGTAACTTCAATCAAATAGACAAGAGCTATGGAAAAGGAACATAACGATGACTTGGTCAAAGAACCTTTCTCCGCTTATGGTTCTTACACGTATGCGGACTATCTCACTTGGCAGCTCGATGAGATGGTGGAGCTGATCCGGGGGAAAGTGTTTCGGCAGGCGGCGGCTCCCCGTAGAATCCATCAAGGGCTTACAGTGGCATTAGTTACGAGAATTCACGGATTTTTAAAAGGAGGACGCTGTAAGGTGTATACCGCTCCCTTTGATGTGCGTCTCCCTGTCTCCTCCAAAGATCCCAACAAAATCGATACCGTGGTGCAGCCGGATCTATGTGTGGTCTGCGACCCCGAGAAGCTGGACGAACTCGGCTGCGTAGGCGCGCCTGACCTGATCGTGGAGATACTGTCTCCCGGAAACAATAAAAAGGAGCTGCAACTCAAATACGAGGTGTACGAAGCATCCGGTGTGAAGGAATATTGGGTGGTACATCCCGATGAGCGCACCCTACTGATCTATACCCTGGAATCCGGGAACTACCGGCCATCCCGCTTGTTTACCCTGGGCGATCGGGTAGCATCTCAGGCCCTTCCTGGATTTGAATTGGATTTGGGTGAGGTGTTTGGGGAGTTGTAAGTTTAGGATGTTGAAATATCATTAAGATTGAAAAAATTAAACTCCAGATATGCCGCTGCCAGGATGAGCCGGAATGGCCTTGCTGGCCTGCCCTAGCCCACCACAATTTTGTGAAGTATTCCAGCAGAAAGCACCCATGCGGACCGCTCTCTCCTACTACAGGGATTTCCAACACTGGAAACCTTATCCCTCCATTAGCCGGACAGACCTATCATTCGCTCAGGCACTACCCTTATTGACCCGGTTGGCCGAAAAATCCGATCCAAAACCCATTGCAGTCCCAATTTTATACCCTAATATTGGATAGAGAATTCCTTTACTGTCATGGGTTGGAAATACGTACTTATTTCGCTGGTAGTCTTTTCTGCCTTTGCTTGCCAGCAAAAGGAGACAGAAAGTGATGAAACTGCAACCAAGGACTATATCCGTCCCATTCCGGGGCAGGATGAACCTGTGGACCCCGAAATCCTGGACAAGGGGGAAGTTTTGATCTCTTATAACGCATGCTACGACTGCCACAAAAAGGATGGCAGATTCAAGGGGCCAGCATACAGGGATATCGCAAAAAGGTACCCCCGCAAGCAAGTATATATTGACCTGTTGGCCCAAAAAATAATTGCCGGAGGAACTGGTTCCTGGGGAAACCCAATCATGCCTCCACATCCCAAACTTACCCAAGAAGAGGCGATTGCCATGGCCTCATACATCCTCTCCTTAAAATAGTCCAACAAACACTTTTATTTCTGGAGAAAAGATTGCTAATTCCAGATTGATTAATTCAGTTTTCATGATGAAAAAGCTACTGCTGATTTTTTTAGCCTGTGGGCTATGTGGTGTTGACGTATTGGCTCAAGAGAAGGACACGGTGTACTTGTACCACCAAAACCCATTAATCGGTGAGCTGAAACGCATCCGGTATGGCACTATGCTCTTTAGGGGAGAGGGTCTGGGGAACATGGAAATAGACCTCAACAATGTCAGAACCATTAGGGCCTATGGCTATGGCTATCGCATACAAACTGCACAACGGCAGTTTGTTTTGGGGGTATTTAAACCCCACGAGGAGGATGGAATGGTCACCGTTTACGACGGGTATGAAGACAGAACCTTCCAGGTGCGCCACCTCAACGATGTACAATTGATCCATAGGAATTTCTTCAGGAGAATTGAGGGAAGGATGGGTGCCGGATATAGCTATACCCGCAGTAGTGCCATCGGTAGGTGGAATGGGGATTTGGTATTGGGGTACGATACCGAAAGGCTGGAAGTGGATCTCCGGGGCTCGGTAATCATCACTCAGGCAGAGCAAGTCCTGGACCGGGAAAGGGAGAACCTGGTCCTAACAGGCAACTATTATTTCGACCCAAATTGGTTCGCCTTTGGGCTAGGGGTGTACCAAAGGAACCTTCAATTGGGTATCAATAGGCGGATCCAGCAGGGTCTGGGAGTAGGGCTTCCCATGGTTCAACACAAAAGAGGCGTACTTACCCTACAGACGGGACTCGTCATCAACCAAGAAATAAACATGGAAGACCTAAGGGACAACAACCTCTACGAGGTACCCGTGATACTGGATGTGACCTTTTTCAAGCTAAACAAACCTAAGATTAACTTCACTTCTAACCAAACCTTCTTTATAGGCCTTACCCAGGCTGGTCGTTACCGGAATGACGGAGAAACCCGTATCAATTGGGAAATCGTGAACAATATTGATTTTGGGGTGAACTTTTACAACAACTTCGACAACCAACCACCAATCCCAATGGGCTCCAATTTCGACTATGGACTGGTGTTTAATTTAGGTTATCGCTTTTAACCCCGACCTTTAGTTGTTAAAAAAGAAACCTGGCAGATTTTAGGATCGATAAACGCATAATATCAGGCTCCCAAATCTAAAAACCTGGCAGGTGTTTTCTGTCTTTCAGGGATGAAATGAAAGCTGCGTTAATTCACCACAAAAAGGGATTGCCTAAGCACCTTATTTATCCCTAGTGATGCACTGCTGAATTTAATAACCAGAGGATAGGTGCCTGGTGGCAGGGGTTCTCCATACAAGAAACCATCCCAGGTGCAGAGAGGGTTTACCATTCCATTATTGGAGGACTTGCAGGTATAGATCAACTCCCCAGTGCGATGATAGATAAACACCTCCACCTGATCCACTTCAGGATCAGCATAAAGTTTGAAATCCTTTTCCGAATGGCCGGGAATCAAGGCATTGGGAACCCGGATATAAATATGACATTGCTCGATGACCTCAAATTCGAAGGATTGCTCACAGCCATGCTCCTCTCTTACCCTCAGCTCATAAAACCCTGCCTGGGTAGGCCTGATATCGGCTTCCTCGCTTAGCAGCTCTCCATCCCACCACCATTCGTAATTGGCAAAATCCCCGGGATTGATTCTGGGATACACCCCTTCTTCACTGCAAATATCATAGGTATCTTTGACTTCTGGCGTATTCAAAACAACTCTACGTACCTCAAAAGTATCACTCCCAAGTCTACAGTTGATCTTGTTTCTCACCACCACCTCATACACTCCCTCTTCAGCTACATCTATGCTTGTTTCGTCGTCAAACTCAAAAAGCCATTCTCTATCCCCACCATTCTCATCCAGCTTAAACCACTCTATCCGGCGCACCAATTCCATGTCGGCCTCCAAAGTAAGTGTGGTAAATGGTTCCTCTTCACAAAGAGCCTCTCCTTCCAACAAAACGTCAGTTTGGCTGTCAGGAATTACTACCTCAAAAAAAATGGGATCAACTTCGCAACGACTACTGGCCCTGGGCTGTACCTCCAATATATAATTCCCTGTCTGGGGAGGGAAAAATTCCCTGTCCCTACCCACAATTTGTCTGTTCTCCCTCATCCAACGTATGGTCACGTCATTGATGTTCATACCATTTAAAACTGCCGTAAAAATTTGATTCCCAAAGCAATCAATCTGTCTCACATCCAAGTCATATTCCAAAGGCTCATTAATTGTCACCTCAAAAGTGCGGTTTCTAGGACACAATGGTGAATCCGGGTCTTGCGACACGGCCAATAACCGGTATTCTCCTGACTGTTCCAACCTGAATTCATCTCCACTGGCACCTTCTTCCGTACTTCCATCAGGCTTTGTCAGGGTGTATGACAACTGCTGATTGGATTCGGGTGTCAGATCATAGAACTGGCAGGCCCTCAAATCCGTGGGGATGGAAAAGTTCACTTGACTCTCTCCTGGTACCTCATAGATATCGGTTTTAGTGGAACTACAGTTGTCTCCGGTACCCACTTCCACCTCATAATTTCCGACAGGCACAGAAACTGTGACACTGGTCTCATTTTCAAAATTCCCGGAATAGACATTCCCATTGCTCCTTATCGCACGATATTGCCCACTCTGGGGCTCTTCAAATTCCAAAATCAGGGAACCATTACTGGTGCCTGTAGGAGAACAGACCTGGGGAGTGGCGCTTACATCAAATTCAATCCCTTCCTCGAGGTTCAGGTTTTCTATATTGACTGTCCTTGAGATGGTACAAGTTCCCCTTCGTGCTGAAATGGTGTAAAGCCCAGGGCTGAGCCCTTCAAAACGCCTGGTGCCTCCCTCCGCAAGGTTTCCAATATTCCCGTTGGGCACCCCGCTGACGCTAACGTTGGTAAGTGGGCTTCGTGCTCTTATTTCAAACGCACCATCGGAGGCATCACAGCCATCCGAGTCCTGTAATTTGTTCACCGTCAACTGCGCTGCATCCGATACCTCAAGGTCAAAAGTCATTTCTATGGAGCAACCCGGTCTCTCCGGATCCTCCACATTAAAGAATATGGTATAGTCACCCAAGCCCTCCAGGTCATCCTCCGTATCCAGGTCCAATTCAAAGCTTCTTCCCAAAGATACCCTTTCTGCCTGCCCATTCTTTTGATAGGCCCAGTTTGCCAGATAGGGTGTATCTGGTCTATAAGAAACGGTCTGGCCCAAACAGGCATTTCTGGTACTAGCAGAGACTCCCACTTGTATGGATGGTCCCGCATAGGTGCTCCCCGTTGCTTCACAGGCTTCAGAACTCACCTTTACGTAGTATCTACCAGGCTGATTGGTTTCAAAAATATTCTCTGTGCCCAGTATAGTGCCATTACGGTTGAACCATTCGAAAGTATACCTGCCAAAATTGGGGTCATCGGTGGCTATGGCCTGCATTTGAATAGTTTCGTCTCCGCATATTACATAATCTGGGGCAAGGGCAAATCTAGGCCCCCTCTCTATATTCACTGACATGGAAGCAGAATAAAAATTTTGATCCCCTCCCCTAAGTACCCTAAGTGAAACCGTGTAGGAGCCTGTAGAGGTATAGGCAAACTCGATGGTTTCTACATTTGCACCACCGGATTGGTAATAAATTTCGAAACCATTGGCATCGGTAATGGACCAGATGTACCTATCCCCTGCCATACCCCCGGCTGAATATTCGGCAAATACAAAGGATCCATTGATGCAAATTTGGTCAGGTCCCTGTAGTTCGGGATCCTGCATATATGTTTCCGATGTCCACGTATAAGGTTGGCTTTCTTCACTCCCTTCTATCATAAACCAGGAAACACCTGCCAAGAAGCTCAGCCAAAATTTCCATAAAACACCCACTATCATATACGTTGCCTGCCTACAAAGGCTGTCATTAAGAATAAACACTATACTAAAACCCGCCGGCCTGAAACATCGCCATTAAGAAAGACAGGTGTTATCATTCAGGTAAACTTGATTAAACAAGGACTAATCAAAAACTTTGCCCGAATATAAATATTTTTCAAATACAAAATAAATAGATCAAAAAACATTTTTTTATAGATCAAAAAAAATAAGCCTTGAGTATTTACTGGAATATCCAAGGCTTGAGAGGACAAATCACGAAAGATTTATCGTTACCGTATAAAAACCCATTCCTGTTGATTACTTAGCTTATCGTCAAAGGAATATCCCCCCCCATCAAAAAGCTTAAGCTTCTCTGGTTGATTTATTCTTTCCTTAATAATAAAATTTGCCATCATGCCCCTAGCCTGTTTGGCAAATATACCGATCACCTTGTAGTTACCGTTTCTGTATTCTTTGAAAACGGGTGTAATCACCTCTGCCTTTAAGGCCTTAATTTCTACCGATTTAAAATATTCCTGTGAAGCCAAATTAATCACTAAATTGTCGTCAAGCACCTCATTTATTGCCTTGGCAATTTTGGTGCCCCAAAATGAATAAAGGTTTTTGCCCTTTGGGTTGGAAAGTCTTGTACCCATCTCCAATCTATATGGCTGAATCAAATCCAATGGTTTCAACAAGCCGTATAAGCCGGATAAAATTCTCAAATGTTGTTGGGCAAATTCAAAATCCTCCGGTGAAAACTCCTCCACGTCAATTTTGGTGTACACATCTCCTTTGAAGGCCAACAATGCCTGCTTGGCATTTTGCTCATTGAACTCCTTTTCAAAATTCTGGAATCGCTCTGCATTCAAGTTGGCAAGGTCGTCGCTGACCTTCATCAGTGATTTCAGCTTGGAGGGGGACTTTTTCTTCATAATGCCCACCAGCTCTCCAATCTCCTTTTTGAAATCGGGAGCACTTTTAAGCGAAATGGTAGAATCTGAATAATCTAGTGTTTTTGAAGGTGAAAGTAAGGTGATCATAGTTTAGTCTATTACAACAATTGCTCTTCTAAGGGTTCTGTTTATTTGCAATCCTTCATTTTTAAACCTTACAACCACCGGATATGTTCCCACAGGCACCTTTTTACCATTCACTATTCCGTCCCAGCTACAAACCATTTCATTTTGGATTGGCTGCTCTTGTTGACAATAGTAAATCAATTCTCCCCAACGGTTGAATATCAACACCTCCAGGTTGTCAATAACCCCCATTGTATATACTACAAAATTTCTGGAGGGATCCCCGGGGATTATGGCATTGGGGAAGGTGACATCCAAGTCACATTCATCTATTACCGTAAACTCCACCTCAAACTCACATCCATCCGCATCCCAAACCCGGAGCAAATAGGTGCCTGCCTGATCTGGCTGGTATTGCCTGTTTTCACTGATAATTTCATCGTTTAACCTCCATTCATAAGTAGTATACTCACCTACCTCAAGACTAAGCAAATCATCGTCTAGCGAACAAATGGTATAACTATCGGCAAGTTCAGGAGGGGTGGCATCCGACCTAATTATCTCGATGTTATCTTCTCCTATCAAACAATCAAATTCATTATAGATACGGATCTCATATATTCCAGGATCCTCCACAAGGATCACCACATCCTGCTCATCTGGAATTTGTACCATCTCCCCATTGATTTGTCTATACCACTCAATGCGATCAATTCCAGTCAGGTCTCCAGAGGCAGTAATGGTAGTGAATTCGGCTTCATCGCAGAGGTTTGGGCTACTAAGCTCCACTTCCACCTCCTCAAAGGATTCTATGATCACTACCTCCGAATCCGGATTGGCACAACCTCCTACATCCAGTACCTCAATTTGGTATTCCCCCGCAGGTACCTCCACTGTCACACTTCCCTCATTAGTGAAGTTTCCTTCATACAACTCATCATCCAATAGACTCTGAATGCGATAAGAACCTGATGTGGGGCCATTGATAAATTCCAACACAATCTCCCCAATAGCAGTACCATCTTCCCTACAGACCTCTGGGGTGGCATTGACTTCAAACAAGATGTCCTCCGGTGGATTGGCATTCTCAATAACCCCTGTCCTTGAATAGGGACACCCATTAATATATCCTATGAAAGTATATGTCCCGGGGGCCAAGCCCGTAAATTCCACCACCTCATCTTCTTGGAGGTCGAAGAAAATCGTTTCGTTTTCCTCCAAGAGAAGACTGTCCATGGCGGTAATTGCCAACACTTCTATTACCCCATCAGGAATGTCACAACTCTCCGCAGGAGAAATGGGGTTTACCTCAAAATCTGCAGGTTCATCCAAAACCAACATGGTTGACCTTTCCACAGGGCAATCCTCATTTAAGGGGTCTGCGGTAAGGAAAAACAACTCATAGGTTCCCGGCCCATCCAAGAGCTCGGTATCCAGCTCCAATTCCATCTGAAGGGTGTCTGACAGCACCATCCGCTCCGTTTCACCTTCCCGCTGTATAGACCATTCCCCATATACGGGCGTATTGGGGGAAAATGTCACAGTTTCTCCAAAACAAAGCTCCTCATCGGATTGGTCAATTTCAAAATCAAAAGCAGGTCCTACAAATACGGAACGAGATACAGGGCAGGTCTGAAAGGTCTCCAAGGTTTCCCCTTCCGGCAATCGATAAGCCACCGTTACGGTGTATATACTTTCCTCGGTGACTTCCAATACATTTTCATCTCCCACTACTTCCCCGGCAGCATTTTCCCAAAGGAAAATATATTCCTCCAGCCTAGGGTCCTCTGGATCTACTGCCACAAGCTCCAATACGGAGGCTTCACAAATGGAAATCTCATTGGGAACAATAAGCTCAGGACTATCCAATACCTCCACCTCCATGGAAAATTCCTCTTCCCAAGGCTCACCACAGCGGTCCACCTGAAGCTCTACGGTAAATATGCCTACTGAAGTAAATTCATATTCCAAATCCTGAAGATCCTCCCCTCCATTTAAAAACTGGTCCACCACCTCCCCGTCTTCATTGTAAATGGTCCAGTTGTAAGTATCTATATCAGGTTCTCCACCTCCCTCAAAGACACCAACAGCACCACCTTCTTCGCTCAGGCATAATCGGTCAGGCCCATTTAAACTCGGGTCGGGAATACTGCTTCCGGAATTTTGAACAAAGGAAGGAAGCCCCAGATTGGTAGTCCCCGGCATGGGGTCCACCCCGTCCTGCGTGAAGGTGCTGGGGTTACATTCGGAGCCAATATTGATTTGTCCAATTCGATTGGAGCCCACCACCGCCACGTAGATTTGACCATCTGGCCCTATTTGTATAGCTCCCAGATCCAAACCCTGTGTCTGGGAAACGGGTTCTCTGCTGTCCAGGATACACTGCTCTATCTCTTCCTTGGTTTCTGCGGTTTCAAAACACTCCGGACAGGTGGTGGTAACTGGATTCTCCGGGTCACTGTCATCCGTGGTTTCCAGGGATTGGATAAAAAATTCCTCTACCCCGGGGCCACCGTTTCGATAAGACACAAATATCCTGCTGGCATCACTGGAAAACTCCAGACCATAAATATCCCCATCACTGCCCAAGTCCAAACTGGCATATTCGGTGAGCTCACCGGTATTTTGATCAAACTCGAAAATATCTACCTTATTGGTGCCGCCATCCTGATAGGAAACGGCCACTTTGGAACCATCACTGCTGAACTTCATGGCTCCTATACCAGTTCCAAAACTATGGTTACCTCCCAAGGAATTAAAAACTGGTTGGCCTATGCCCTCCTGGGAAATTGGATAAAACCTAAAGGTGTTGTTGCCCATTTCATGAAATGCCACCCAGGTGGTATCCCCGGAGGCAAATGCAGCCGAATGCTCAGTACTGGGGCTAAAAAGGAAGTTATTCTTGGTTACTACATTTCCAATACCATCCGGGTTGTCCCCTTTGATATCCACCACGGTAAAGTTGACTTCATTGCTGCCTCCTGCTCCGCGCTGTGTGGTGAAGAGGTAAAACATGGTTTCATCTCCCGGTACCGGAATGGCCATTACACTCTGGGCAGAGGTGTTGTCCCCGCCTATGTCCAGACCATTTTGCATGGGGTTTCCGTTTAAATCCCAAACGGTGGAGCCATCGGTGTAGAACAGCACCTGTCCGGCCTGGTCCGATACCGTAGTCACCCCCGCAGGAATATTTTGGGGATGGGGGTTTTCTATGGGTCTGGGAGTAGGGGCATCCGGGTCATCGGGGTCGGGGTTAAAGTCCAATCCGGCGCCGTTACCAAAATACCAAATATTATTGGTCTGGTCATCCTCGTCCCACATCTGTATGCGAATACCGGCGTAGGAATAGCATTCCGTACCTACTTCCCTTACAAGCACCCAGTAATAACCTGGCCTACACACCTCATTGGGTGCTTCAGGACCCCAGCCTTCCTCCCTTTTGTTGGACCAAAAATACTCGTAATTGCCTCCCATACCCGGTTGACCCATGCCAGGCTGTCCTATACCTGGTTGTCCAATTCCTGGTTGTCCAATTCCTGGCTGACCTATACCTGGTTGGCCTATACCTGGTTGACCGAACCCCGGCTGGCCGATTCCCGGTTGTCCAAATCCCGGTTGACCTACACCCGGCTGTTGACCTCCTTGCTGATCCTGTCCGCTCTGCACTTCCAGCAGGGGCATAAGATCTATACAGGCAGGGTAACAAAGGGTGGTGTCTGCCGGAGTAAACTGGGCGTCCAGGTCATTTTCCGTAAACATGATATCGCGAGTCACTTCCCTAGTTTCCCCATCGGCAAAGGTGACCGTAAGCGAAACAGTAATCTGTTGCTCGGAGGTAGCATCCCTAGGCAGCAATAGATGCTTGGCGTCCAGCTCCATTTCAATTTCCTCCCCTTCCTCATCTACCATGGGCGGCAAAATTTCCCATTCAAAGCTCACTGGCCTGTAATTGAGTGGGGTGATTTGGCTGGTAAGCTGCAAGGGGTTGTTCATACAAGGCATATCCGGCTCCCAGGTGAAATTTACCTCGGGATTGATATCTATGGTTGGGGTAAATACGGTAAAGACCCTTCCACAAAAATCCGTGCCGTTAAAGGGGTCTTCCTCCACAGTAAGGTCCATTAGGGAGGCCTCATCGGGATCCATGACCCTACCTACAAACTGAGGACCACCTTCCGTTTCTTCATAGATATAATAGATATTACCATCCGGCCCCAATTTCACATCATAAATCCGGTAGATGTCCTCTGACAAGGGAAGTGCAATTGGCCCACGCTGGGGTTCTTCCTCAGTATCCTCCCCATCATTTTCTGTATCGTCTTCTTCATCATCATCTTCACCTTCTTCATCATCCGTTTCTGGGAGTTCTTGTGCCAGTGTACCATCCGTCCTGATTCGAAAGAGCTGGTTGCCTTGGGAATAATAGATCATCTCCCCATCCGAAGAAAATGAGGCCCCCATAATGGGTTCATCCGATCCCGTACCTTCCAAGGCAAAAGGTTCACCATACGTCCCTGTAGAAGTATCAAAGTCCAAAACCACTAAATCCTGACCTGTTTCTTCGGGAATCAGGATAAGTTGCTGGGTAGCCTCATCAAACACCATCGCCTTTGGTGTGAATCCCAAATTAAGGTTATCGGTGATGGTAAACTGACCTTCCTGGTCTTCCAACCTTCTGGATACCAGCTCCCCACTCTCAAAACTGATCAAGTAAGATGGGGAATCGGGTGATTTTACTACAATAATGGCTCCTTGAGCATTGCTTATCACTTCTCCCTGGGATACTGCCCCACCTGGGGGTTGGTTGCCCGGTGCCCCCCCCTGTTCGTTCATGTCCACCAAACTGTACTCCAGCTCTCCAATGCGGTTAATATAGAAGAGATAGAAGCGTCGGTTCCCATCTGGACCCAGATCAAAGTCCTGTACGCCTATGGCTACCGATTGTCTTCCCGTCTCGTCTCCACCCAGGTCACCGATTATACCTTGCATGGGCTCATTGAGGTAGTTATATACCAGGGCACCATCCGTATAGAAAAGAATTTCTCCCGTGATCGGGTCTATGGCCATGGCCGAATTGTCCCTTCCTAGGGTAATTGCACCGGGCAAGGTAGCCGTCCTAGCCCTGCCATCTTTGCCAAAAGTGATGTAGTTGTTATCCCCCGTCTCACAATAACCAAATATCCATTGGTTATTGTTGAAGCCTTGCCCCAAACCGGTACTGGAAATAAATGCAAAAATCAACAGGTATATTCCAGTAAAAATATATTTATTTGCAAAGTTTATACTACCGGATTTCATAATTTAAGAGCTACCTTACATACGTAGTAAGCCTAGCAAACGTTTAATAGCTGTTTAGTATCCAATTAACGAATAATTCATTGTTAAAGTCGCATCTACATAGAGTTTTTTTATTGGGGGTATTTATGTCGCTGTATTCCACAGCTTTTGCCCAAGATCCCCAATATAGCCAATACTATGCTGCTCCGCTTTTTCTCAATCCAGCCTTCGCAGGATCGGAATTAGCCAGCAGGGTGGGGGTGAACTATAGAAACCAATGGCCGGGACTGGATGCTAATTTTAGTACATTTTCTGCTTATTACGACACTTTTCTGGAAGATTACAACGCCGGCGTGGGGTTTCTGATAACCAACGATGTTGAAGGTGCTGCCGGATTAAGGTCCACGAATATTTCCGGGATGTTTTCCTATGAATTGCGCATAGCTGAAGGAGCTTATTTCAGGCCTGGGTTTCAGGCTTCCTATATCCGAAGGGATATTGGTTTCTACGAAAACTTGATATTTGCCAATCAAATCAACCCCGGGGACCCCTTTGGCCCCATTCTTCCCGGAAACGACATTGCCGGCTTTGGGGAGCCAGTGAACCTTTTCTCCCTTTCTCTTGGGGGCTTGTTTTTTACCGACAGTTTCTGGTTTGGGTTCACCGCCCACCACGTAAATGAACCCAACCAAAGCTTCATCGAGGATGGTATAAGCAACCTTCCTATGAAGTTTTCCATACACACGGGTTATCGTATCCCACTGGGCAGGGGTTCCATGAAGCGAGATTTTACCCATACCTATAGGGAGAGGGCTTTCACCCCTACAATAAACTACAAAAGACAGGGGCCTTTTGAACAATTAGACGTTGGAGGCTATTTCTATTTAGAGCCTGTGGTTTTTGGGTTGTGGTACCGTGGCTTGCCTTACAAGCCTGTGGAACAACAGAATAATCGGGATGCATTGGTGATGATGATGGGATTCCACCTGCAATCGGGTTTAAATGTAGGTTACAGCTTTGATTATACCGTTTCGCAACTGGGTATTCAATCCGGTGGTGCCCATGAGGTGAGTATTTCTTACGTATTCCCCCCTAAAAACCCAGGAGCACCAAGAAAAAGGGACACCATTTTACCGTGTCCAAAATTTTAATACGACTTAACTATTTCATGGAACCATCCACAATACAGTACCTTTTGGTAGGTATATTGAGTTTTAATTTCGTGTTTACCAAGCTACTAAGTTGGCTAAACATCAACAGACAAGATCCTAATATCCCACCTACCCTGCATGGCTACGTGGATGAAACCAAACTGAGCAAAACCAAAGAATACCAATCCGCCAATTTCAGGTTTGGACTGCTCGCGGGAAGCTTCAGTTACATTCTCACCGTGATTTTTGTGCTTTCCGGATTCTTTGGATGGATGGATACCGAACTGAGAAACTACACCCAGGATCCTATAGTTTTGTCCATGGTTTACTTTGCCGTGCTTTATATTGGTTCGGACATTTTGGGAATCCCTTTTGACTATTACCATACTTTT
Organism: Pleomorphovibrio marinus; assembly: GCF_003347495.1. GTDB lineage: Bacteria > Bacteroidota > Bacteroidia > Cytophagales > Cyclobacteriaceae > Pleomorphovibrio > Pleomorphovibrio marinus. The sequence goes on along the minus strand of NZ_QCXY01000002.1, from coordinate 202,415 downwards.
GTGATAGAAGAAAAATTTGGCTTTAACAAGAGCAGCACCTCCACCTTTTTCATGGACAAGCTAAAAGGTTACATGCTTTCCATCTTGATTGGAGGGGTATTGCTTTTTGTCTTTCTTTGGCTGGTGCACTATATGGGTGCTGGCTTTTGGTGGCAGTTTTGGATTGTATCCGCCCTTTTTATGATCCTTGCCAATAACTTTTTCGCCAGTCTAATCCTTCCTCTGTTTAATAAACTTGCCCCAATGGAGGAAGGGGAGCTGAAAGATAAAATTTTCAGTTATGCACAGTCCGTTGATTTTTCACTGGACAATGTATTTGTGATAGACGGGAGCAAAAGATCCAGTAAAGCAAATGCCTTCTTTAGCGGCTTTGGTAAACAGAAAAAGGTAGTACTTTATGACACCCTGATTAGCCAGCATTCCCATGAGGAACTTGTGGCAGTCTTGGCTCACGAGGTGGGCCACTACAAGAAAAAACACATTATTTGGGGAATGCTGCTTAGTGTACTCCAAACGGGGTTAATCCTTTATGTACTGTCTTTGATGATTTTCAGTGAACCCCTGAGTTTGGCTTTGGGAGGTCAAACCATGGCCATTCATCTCAACCTAGTCGGTTTCACCATGTTATTTTCTCCCCTCTCCGCCCTTTTGGGAATAGGAATGAATGTGTTAAGCCGAAAAAATGAATTCGAGGCGGATGCTTTCGCCAAAGAAACCTACGATGGAGGCCCCCTAGCCGAGGCCTTGAAAAACCTTTCGGTTAGCAACCTCTCCAAACTGAATCCCCATCCCTGGTACGTATTTGTGAATTATTCACACCCCCCTTTGCTAGAGCGGTTGGATAAGTTGGAAAATTAACCCAAAAACAAATTTTTCTGACTATGGTAAGAAAACAATACTTGCTTCCTATCCGGTAAAAAGTGTATATTTTGGGAAGTTAAAACTATCCCAATGAATCATCAAACTTTACAAAATCTAGGTGTTAAAGAAGACAGCCTCACTCAGGAAGAAAGATCCTTTCTAGATGAAAACGGGTATCTAAATTTAGGCAAACTTCTTTCCGACGTGCAGCTTGCCCAAATCCAGGATAAGATAAACCTACTGCTGGAATTGGAAGGGGAAAATGCCGGGAAGGAACTTGTAGACTCCCCCTTTATTCGGCACCCCAAGGAATCGGGAGCCGATCGACTAGGTGACCTTGTAAACAAAGGAGTGGTATTTGATATTTTTTATACCCACCCAAAGGTATTGGCCGCCGTCAGCCATGTACTTGGGGCAAACCTCAAACTTAGTTCTCTCAACTACAGGGCTGCCAAACCCGGTGCCGGTCTACAAAAGCTTCATGCAGATTACCCGGACCCTGTACCCACAGGGGATTACCGGGTATGCAATTCCATTTGGCTTTTGGACGATTTTTCTGCCTCCAACGGTGCTACCCGAATAGTGCCTGGATCGCATAAAAGCCAATCCCTTCCGGAAGATACAATGGAGGATCCCATGGCACCCCATCCTGAAGAACAAATCCTTCATGCCCCGGCAGGTTCAGTGGTGATTTTCAACTCCCACACCTGGCATGGTGGCACCACCAACCAAACAGACAAGCCTAGAAGAGCCATTCACAGTTATTTTTGCAGAAGGGATCAACCTCAGCAAATCCACCAAAAAACATACATTCTTGAGGAAACCCTTTCCAGGATACCAAAAGAGGCAGCCCTACTTCTTGACGTTGTTTAGGGTTTCAGCAACCATACTTTTGGAAAAATTCCCTTTCGTGCGACTCTACCTGTTTCACCAAACCCCTGTACCACTTGGACCTTAGGATGTCTTTTTCCCTTTCGGAAAGGTGAAAGTTGGTTATGGTGAGATTTTGTGCTTTCCGTAAGAGGTCAAACAAAAAAATGGAAGCCGTCACGGATATGTTAAAACTTTCGGAAAAACCATACATGGGTATATGTACCAGGGCATCAGCCTGCCGGGTTACTTCTTCACTCACTCCTTCATGTTCGTTTCCAAATGCCAAAGCTGTTTTCTTTTCAGGAATAAATTCGTGAATCGAAATGCTGTTTTCAAGTTTAGGGGTGGTGGCGATTATTTGGTAACCTTGTGACCTTAAGGCGGTGAAGCAGTTGCTCACCGCCATCCCTTCCAGATTTTGGTATTTATGGATATCCACCCATTGGGAAGCTCCCCTAGTCACATAGGGGTTAATTTTGTAGCTGTTTTCTTTTTCGATCACATGGATATCCTGGATGCCAAAGCAATCCGCAGTACGTATTACAGCAGAGGCATTATGGGGCTTGTAGATATTTTCCAAAACCACTGTAAAATAGCGGGTTCTCCTTGAAAGTACCTCCTCCATCAGGGTTTTCTTATGTTGGGTAATAAATTCACCCAAATAGAGCAAGAAGTCCCTTTCCATTCCTTCCATACTAAAACAGGTTCATTTGATCCTCATCATCCTCTTTATTGATCTTAAAATCCACCGTACTCCCTACACCAAGTTCATCCTCCTCCTTTTTTTCCTCCTCCTTTCTGGGCTCGATGGGGATGATCTTTACGATCTCGTGAGCGGATAGTTTGTTACCTATTGCCTTCCAGCCTTTGACATCGATAAGCATGTCCAGATCGTATTCATTTTCCTCTCTTTCCTTACCCTTTTTTATCAAAGCCTTTACTTGGGGTTGATTGTCGGTGGAAACAAATTCCAATTTGGACTGCCTGTGGTCAGTGATAAAATTGAATTTCTTGTTAAGGGAGCTGGTCTCTATCAGGAAGCGCTTTACCATAAAGGATTTACTGCCTCCATCGAAATAAATGGCCGAAATCACCTTTTGGGGATCAAACTTCTCCAAATGAAGGATACTTTCCGGCTCAAACCTATTGGTAAGCTCGAAGTTTGTGAGCTCATAATCTCCGTTTTTATAGAACACCACTATCCGGTCATCCCCCAGAAAATTACCTAGCAATTTCCCTCTCTCATCAGTATTCAGCCTCCCAACAGATCTGTCATAATATATGTCCAGTCCGCCCAGCGTGGAAACCCCTTCCATTTTCAGTTGGATTTTTCGAACCGGATATTTTGTGAGGATATTTCCCCCCGCTCCCCTACCTTTGATTTCAAGGGTACTGAAATCAAAATCAAACACCTTGACTCTGGCCTTGGCCCCTTGGGTTAGGTATATGGTGACAATCTCCGCCTCACCGTTTGGGTTTGCAGTGAAATAGTGGACTTTGGACCCCTTGGATCCCTTGGTCAAGTCATATTCCCTGTCTCTTGTCACAGAAAGCACCTGAAACCTTTTCACCATGGTCCTGCCGCTCTTCCCGTCCACATAGGCCATATTATACACCATACGCTCGTCCCCTTTTCGGAACACCGCCACATGTATGATGTCCTTGCCCACAAATACCTTGTCCTGGATCCTGGAAACCACACATTGACCATCCCTACGGAAAACGATAATGTCATCCAAATCTGAACAATCACACACAAATTCGTCCTTCTTCAGGCCATGCCCAATGAATCCATCTGATCTGTTCACATAGAGCTTGGCATTATTGGCTGCCACCACAGTAGCCTCTATGTTGTCAAAGGTCCGAATCTCGGTTTTCCGCTCCCTGCCCTTGCCATATTTTTCAAGCAGCTTCTTGTAATAATTGATGGCGTAATCAGTAAGGTGGTCTAGGTCATGGAGGACTTGATCCAGCTCTTCCTGTAATTTGCGCATCAATTCATCCGCCTTAAAGGTGTCGAACTTAGAAATACGCTTAATTTTAATCTCGGTCAACCGAATAATATCGTCTTTGGTGATTTCCCGGTAAAACTGCGGTTTGAAGGGAATCAAGCCCCGGTCTATGGTTTCGATTACCGCTTCCCAAGTCTCACATTCCTCTATGTCCCTGTAAATCCTGTTTTCTATGAAAATTTTCTCCAGGGAAGAAAAAAGCAATTTCTCCATCAACTCCCCTTTTCGGATCTCAAGTTCCCTGTTTAATAGGGATTTGGTCTGATCCGTATTGTAAGCAAGGATATCATTTACAGAAAGGAATACGGGCTTTTCATCGATTATCACACAGGCATTTGGGGAAATGCTAATCTCACAGTCCGTAAATGCGTACAAAGCATCAATGGTCATGTCGGGGGATTGACCGGGAGCCAGTTGTATCTGGATTTCAACGTCTTTGGCCGTATTATCCACCACCTTTTTTATCTTAATCTTCCCTTTGTCATTGGCCTTGATGATGGAATCAATAAGGGAATTGGTAGTGGTGCCATAGGGAATGTCCTTTATAAGTAGGGTTTTGTTGTCGGCCTCTTCAATTCTTGCCCTTACCTTCACCCTTCCTCCTCTTTGGCCTTCATTGTATTCCGAGAAATCTGCCTGTCCCCCCGTGGCAAAATCTGGTAGGATATGGGTTCGTTTCCCCTTTAAAACCTGGATCGAGCCCTCAATCAATTCACAAAAGTTATGGGGAAGAATCTTGGTCGAAAGACCCACCGCAATTCCTTCCACCCCCTGGGCCAAAAGTAAAGGGAATTTCATGGGCAAGGTTACAGGTTCACGCTTTCTACCATCGTAAGAAAGCTGCCACTCCGTGGTTTGGGGGTTGAACACCACTTCCAGGGCAAACTTGGACAAGCGTGCCTCAATGTACCTGGCCGCCGCTGATCCGTCTCCCGTACGCACATCCCCCCAGTTCCCCTGGGTTTCTATCAAAAGGTCTTTTTGGCCCAAATTGACAATTGCATCCCCAATGGAGGCATCCCCATGAGGGTGATACTGCATGGACTGGCCTATGATGTTAGCCACTTTGTTAAACCTACCATCATCCATTTCCTTCATGGCATGAAGAATTCGGCGCTGTACTGGCTTCAACCCGTCCTCTATGGCAGGCACTGCCCGCTCAAGGATCACATAGGAAGCGTAATCCAAAAACCAATCCTTGTACATCCCCGTAACTGGGATGGAATCGTGTAAGCTGTCGTCCCGTTCTCCAGGGTTTAATGGATTTTCTTCATTCATGATCAACTAATGTAATTCATTATTAAAACCGTTACTATCACTATTCCTACCGAAAACAAATTCCCGATTAATAAATAGTCATTTGAAATTTTATCGTCTGTTTTTATCCTTGTTCCAACCTTTAGTGCCCCAAAAAACACCAATGCATGTCCTACCCCATGTAAAACTGGCTTCATGTCAAATTCCCTCTTCGTGAAGAATTTTCTCATTGGTCTGAATACCAGAAAAACTATTAATCCTGATGCAATATAAATCGCTATTTTAAGGAAAATTGGTGTCATCTTGAACAAAAAACTATTTCTAAGGCTCTCTTTAATTTTTGATAATTGTCCAAACCCAATGAATACTGCCGTTTCCAGATGAGGGAAGTGTCTTTCTGAAGGCGTTCGGCAACAGTTTTATAATCGGTAAATTCCAGAAAATTCCAAATCAAATCTTTATCTCTCCAATTCCAATCGCCTACATGAGAAAGATAAAGATGAACCATTATCTGTTTCAATTCTGCTTGTTTCACATTCTGACTTATTGAAAAAAGTGCCTTTTCTTTTTTTAAATTAGATAGTTTTTCCCGAGCTATTTTTAACCCCTCCCCCATCATTCCATGTGCAATTTCGGTGTTGATGTCGGTTTCAATTTGGCCATACTCTAAAACATATCGCAATCTTATTTCTTCATTGCTTCTCCATTTATTCTTCTCTATCCATGTCAGTACCTCATAAAATGAAAATTCATTTTTTAAAACCCCTTGAAATTCATCTCCTAATGTTATGGTTAAAGGAGACAAAATTTCTTTCGAAGAGATCTTTCAGCCAATTATTTCCCTATTTCCTCAAGACAACTCAGCCTCCTCTAATTCCTCCCCTTTCTTCGTAAGGTCCCCTTCCTCTACAATGTCTTTCTCAATTTTGAGGTTTTGTATAATGAAACTCTGCCGGTCTGGGGTGTTTTTTCCCATGTAGAAGCCAAGCAGATCGGAAACTTTGGTGTCCTTGCTCAAGATAATGGGGTCCAGTCGAATATCCTCCCCTATAAACCCACCGAACTCCTCAGGGGATATTTCCCCAAGCCCCTTAAACCGGGTGATCTCGCAACTCTTGCCTAGTTTGGCAATGGCTCTCTGCCTTTCTTCATCGGTGTAGCAGTAAATGGTTTCTTTTTTATTCCTTACCCGGAATAGTGGTGTGTCCAGAATAAATAGATGGCCATTTTTCACCAAATCCGGGAAAAATTGAAGAAAATAAGTCATGATAAGCAGGCGGATATGCATTCCGTCCACATCCGCATCGGTGGCAATCACGATTTTTCTGTACCGCAAACTCTCAATGCCATCCTCAATATTTAAGGCATGCTGCAAAAGGTTAAACTCCTCATTTTCATAAACCACTTTCTTAGTCATTCCATAACAGTTCAGGGGCTTTCCCCTCAATGAAAAAACCGCCTGGGTTTGTACATCCCGGGACTTGGTGATGGAACCAGAGGCGGAATCCCCCTCGGTAATAAACAGCATGGTCTGGTTTTTGGCCTCTATGTCTGCTTTGGCATCATCGTAGTGTACCCTACAGTCCCTTAGTTTCTTGTTATGAAGATTGGCTTTTTTGGCCCTCTCATTGGCCAGTTTCTTGATTCCTGAAATTTCTTTTCTCTCCCTTTCGGATTGAAGTATCCTTTTTAATAGCGCATTTGCTGTTTCGGGGTTCTCATGAAGATAATTGTCCAATGCTGTCTTTACAAAGTCGTTGACGAAGGTCCGCAGCGTAGGGCCGTCGGGACCAACACTATGGGAGCCCAACTTGGTTTTTGTCTGAGATTCGAACACAGGCTCCAGTACCCTCACCGCAATGGCTGCCACCACACTTTGCCGTATATCCGAAGCATCATAATCCTTTTTGAAAAACTCCCTTATCGTCTTTACGATGGACTCCCTAAAAGCAGCCAGGTGTGTACCTCCTTGTGTGGTGAATTGCCCGTTCACAAAGGAATAGTATTCCTCTCCATACTGGTTGGAATGTGTAATGGCCAACTCTATGTCGTTTCCTTTTAAGTGAATGATGGGGTACCTGCTACTTTCCTCATCCACTTTTCGCTCCAGTAGGTCCCTTAGTCCGTTTTCGGAGAAGAATTTTTTGCCGTTGAAGTTAATGGTTAGGCCGGCGTTCAGGAAAGCGTAATTCCAGATTTGGTTCTCCAGGTATTCCGGGATAAAGTGATAGTTCTTGAACACCGTACCGTCCGGAGTAAATATGATTTTGGTTCCGTTTCTTTCAGAAACCTTATCCAGCATTTTTTCATCCTTCAATATACCCTGCTCAAAAATAGCCACCTTACTTTTGCCTTCCCTAAAGGACTGTACCTTAAAATGGGAAGACAATGCATTTACCGCCTTGGTACCTACCCCGTTTAGGCCCACAGATTTCTGAAAGGCCCCGGAGTCATATTTGCCTCCGGTATTGATTTTAGAAACACAATCGATGACCTTGCCTAGGGGTATGCCACGGCCGTAATCCCTGACCTCTACCACATGTTCGCTAATTTTGATGTCAATGGTCCTTCCATAGCCCATCATGTGTTCATCAATACTGTTATCCAGGATCTCCTTTACCAGTACGTAAATCCCATCATCTTGGGCACTTCCATCCCCCAACTTCCCAATATACATCCCCGGCCTGAGTCGGATATGTTCGCGCCAATCCAGGGATTTGATACTCTCTTCGTTATATTTTACGTTTTCAGCCATTTTATTAAACTGTTAATGATCCATGTATGCTGATGGAGTCTGTCCTTCCTTGACTTCTTTCATTTTTTGCACCAAAATATAAAACAACCCCAAAACCCATCCTACAAATAGGACAGGAACAAGGTAAAAAAAGAAATTAAAGGAACTGTGTTGGAATTCCTCTATGTAAGTGATGCGATGCAGGTAAAACACCAAAATAATGGTAGAAAAATTCACCATCCCGGCAAAAGAATAGATCCATACCAACATCCTTTCCCTGAACCTGCCCCCTTTGGGGAAAAGCCTTTTCAATGTCAGGTTGTACTGCAGCTCAATCAACTTAGCCGGCACAATGAGCAGCACATTGCTAACCACAAATACTCCTAAAAACAGGTAGAAAAAAAATTCTTTGGAAAATTGCTTTAAGGGCAACCCCCTATCGCTCAGCTCATAGGTGACAAACTCCGGAGAGGATGAATAAATGAACATGAAAGCAATCAGAAAAAAGAATATGGATAGAAAATAAAAGGCTTTGGTAAGTCTTGAATACATGGTTACTATTTTTAAGCCGCTAATATAAAGATTAAAAAATTGAAATGGGGCGATCTCCCCGCCATAAATACAAGTACCCAGCTGAATCCCCTCCCCTCGAATTCAGGGGCGAAAAGGTAGGTATTTATCCTCTTCCTCCCCAAAACCTTTAATGGCCAAACCATCTTCAAACACCTGTATAACAGCTCCTAAGGCCTCCTCCTTTGATTCTACCATTCCTAAAAAGGTCAAATGGTGTACACCATCCTGAATGACATAATTACCGGCATGATGATGACCCGAAAACCAGGCTACTACTCCAGGATACTGCCTGATTAACTCCAAAACTTCACGGTTGTTCCACAATTGCAGCCCGTTCTCTGGAAGTAGGGGATAATGGCAAAAAATAAGCGTTTGCTTATTGGTTTCTTCTGCCTGTTTGAGCTGTGCTGCCAGCCAGTCAAATTGTTTTTCACCAAGTCCCCCATTCCATGGTTTGGCATTATTGCCTCCTGCCTCCTCCAATTCACGAAGGGTTTGTTTGGCTTTCGCGTAGCCTTTTGTGCCCTCAGCATGTCCATCCAAGCTGTTGTCCAACCCATTCAGCAGGATAAACTTCATGTGTTCCTTCTCAAAAGCGTGGTAGCCAACAGAATTGCCCAAAAGTGTCGGTACCATTTTCTTTTTTTCATCCTGAATAGTGAAATCATGGTTGCCAAAAACGTGATAAACCTTAGCCTTGCTTTTCTCCAATAGGGACAGGGGCAGCTCAAAGCTTTTGAAATCCTGATCAATAAGGTCTCCTATATTGACCGTAAATTCCAAGTCATATTGGTTGAGAATTTCTATGGTTTTCTCCAGTTTTGGAGGCACTCCACGGTAATCCCTTTCCCCTACCTGTTCTATATCCGCATACTGTACATCCGTGAAAACCCCAAATTGGAAAACAGGGTTCTCCTTACTTTGCGCTATAGCCGTGGCCCAAGCAGTACTTAACATAATAGTCAAAAATAAAAATTTCATATGTTTATAATTGTCTTTTCAGCGGTCATATAGCTTGCCCCTGCCTGCCCCGAACTCGTTTCGGGGAACTCGATTCGGGGAACTCGATTCGGGGGAATCTTTCTAATTCGTTTTTTCCAATAACCCCATCATTTTCTCCGCATACCTTTCTCCCAGTATCAACTGACTTTCCGTATCAAAATGTACCTCGTCAAACACTTTCGTTCCTTCCGAACTTACTACTGCCGTATGCGACACTAGCTTTGGTAATTGTAGGATCATCTGGTTAAACACCAAACGCTCAGGGGTGTTTCCTACCACCTGCCCGGCAACGAAGGGGAGATTGGGTTTCCCCAGGTCTTTTCGGATTTGCCCGATAAGATTTTGCAAATCCTCCATGTAATGACTCAAGTCACGGACATCAGATTCCCCTTGGTGCCATATCACTCCTTTCACCTCACCATCCTTAGCTGCATCTTTGATCCTGTCCATAAAGGCACTGTAGTATTCTGTGCCGGGCAGCCAAAGTCCGATGGCAGTGCCACCTCGAGCATTTACCACCATACCTATCTCTTTTGGCCTTTTTCCTCTTATGGATTTGGCAAAACCAAAAGCCGGGCTGAGCTGCTGCATCTCCACTTCTTTTCTCACAGTGGAGAACAGGTTCATCGGATTAGTTGCCGGTATCCACCTTTCGCCCCCGGCATTCTTAAATAGGTAGGCACCATTCAAAGGTTCCAATAGTTTCTCATTCAGAGCAGCCCTTCCTGCCATATTAGATTGTCCTATGGCCAAATAAATTTCCAATCGTTCAGGTTCGGGATTCCGGACATGGGTAAGTGCCGCCAAAATGGCAAAATACCAGTACAAAAATATGGGCATGGATTTGTGAGTTTTTTGTAAGATATGGATTAGCTGTTATATTTAAAAATCATCTTATATCGAATGAAGCAAAACCTAGCTTTAACCATTTCCCGGGTATTTCATCCCATGGTTGTGATGCCCTTATTTATATGCTACGTGGTTTTTTCCATTCAGCCTATCCAACAGGCACTTTGGACTACTGCTTACATCCTGGGAATAGGTATATTTCCCTTGGCCATTTGGAACATTTACCGCACGAAAACGGGAAAATATAGCAACTTCGACGTGTCCAACCGAGAACAGCGTTTTAGCATGTTTGGTGTAGTGTTCCTCCTGGCTTTTTTATTGTTAGCGTATTTGTGGTTAAGTGGGCAACCACAAGTGATTCTCATTGGCTGTCTTTTGGTCCTTGGGCTTATTTTTATCTCATTCCTTGTTAACTTTTGGCTGAAATCATCCCTTCACACCGCTTTCATAACCTATGTAGCATTAGGGCTCTGGCCCATGGATAACCACTTAAGCTTGGCAATTGGTCTGGGAATTCCAATAGTGGCATGGGCAAGGGTAACGCAATTAAGGCATAGTTTGGCAGAGGTGGGTATTGGTTTTGTAAGTGGGGCTATATTCGGGATCCTACTCCTTTATCTTACTGGTCCTTTTTCCCAGTAAACCTTTCATCCTACTTATTCCCCATATTTGGAATACCTCATTTTATGCCAATTTTTATTTTATCATTCAACGGCATGAAGCATGGTTTTTGCGGGAAATTTTGGGTTTCAAATTTAATTTTATCTTAGATGAGTAACCCGACCTCTCTGGCACCAAAACCTACACTCAATTTTTTTGATGCCGTCGCCCTAATTGTAGGTATTGTGATCGGAGCAGGTATTTTCCGAACACCATCCCTTGTAGCTGCCAATTCAGGAAGTTGGGAAATAATGTTAGGAGCATGGGTTTTGGGCGGGATAGTATCCATCATTGGGGCACTTTGCTACGCGGAATTGACAAGCGCATTTCCCAATACCGGTGGGGATTATCACTTTCTTAGGATGGCTTTCGGCAAGCGACTCGCCTTTTTGTTTGCATGGTCCCGGCTGAGTGTGGTTCAGACAGGTTCTATTGCCTTGTTGGCCTTTATTTTCGGTGATTATGCCACTTTGATCCATGATTTGGGGCCTCACTCCTCAGTCATTTATGCAGGGCTTACTGTGATCGTACTTACAGTAATCAATATAGGAGGCGTAAAAATGGGGGCTGGTGCGCAGAAAATCCTAACAGTGGCTGAACTTACTGGGATTATACTGGTAATAGGTGCCGGACTCCTTTTGGCACCAAATGGCACAGAGGTAAGTCCTAGCTCCCTGCCTACGGATTCGGGAAGTTCCGGTTCTTTCGGGTTGGCTATGGTCTTTGTGCTATTGACTTTCGGGGGCTGGAACGAGGCAGCATATCTATCTGGAGAGCTAAAAAAAGGAAGTAAATTATTAGTGAAGGCATTAATATCAGGTATTATAACTATCACAATAATTTATGCATTGATTAATTTAGCCTATTATAGGGGCTTGGGCATGGAGGGAATGGCCAACTCCAATGCAGTTGCGGGGGATTTGATGAAGGTGAGTTTTGGTGATACCGGAGCTTGGGTAATGGCCATTCTTGTGGCCATAGCCGCTTTGACTTCTGCTAACGCCTCCATGTTTACCGGTGCCAGATCTAACTTTGCCTTGGGCAGGGATTTTAGTTTGTTTTCCCCCTTGGGAGAATGGAAAAAAGGGGACAAGGGACCTATCAACAGCTTTATCATTCAAGGAATAGTTGCACTGCTTTTAGTGGGATTGGGTTTATTTTCGAGGAATGGCTTCGAAACCATGGTTGAATACACAGCACCTGTATTTTGGTTTTTCTTTCTTCTGGTCGGCATTTCCCTGTTCCTACTCAGAAAAAAGGCCCCAGAAACCCACAGACCCTATAAAGTCCCTCTCTATCCCCTACTTCCCATTTTGTTTTGTATTTCCAGTGCTTATTTACTCTACAGCTCTATCGCCTATACGGGGTGGGGTGCGCTTCTTGGGGTCGCTGTATTGATTCTCGGAGTCCTATTGATGTACTTATTTCCAATTAAAAATAAATCTGTCCAACAAAACTAAATTTCACCGATGATGAAAACACATAAAATATTCTTTCTTTTAATGGGCTTTTGCTTTGCTTGGGTAGAAGTGATGGCCCAAGATGTGCAATATGTACCTACTAGGCAGGAGGTAGTCGAGGCAATGCTGGATTTGGCAAATGTGACCGAAAGCGATATCGTTTATGACTTGGGTTGTGGGGATGGCAGGATCGTGATTGCTGCTGCCAGAAAATATGGGGCTCAAGGTACGGGTATTGACATAGACCCCAAACGGATAGAGGAATCCAATGCCAACGCCACCCAGGCCGGGGTGACCGACAAGGTAAAATTCGTAGAGGCCAACCTTTTTGAATCAGATATCAGTGAAGCCACTGTGGTGACCCTTTACCTGTTAGGGTCTTTAAACCAACGCCTAAGGCCCATTCTCATGGAACAACTAAAACCAGGGACCCGGATAGTCTCCCATGCCTTTGACATGGGGGATTGGAAGCCGGAAAAGCAAATAGAAGTGGACGGAGCAAGGGTATATATGTGGACCATACCCGAAAAATAGCAAAAATTAACTGTGATGGGTTGTTTACGCTTTAACAGATAAAAAAATCCAAAAGCCCAAAATTCTTGGGCTTTTGGAAAACTTTATCAAAAAATTCCAGCACACTAAAACCCTAACCCCAAGGCCATTGCTGTAGGCATTATGTTGAAGTCTGCCACTTTTTCCGCAGATCCGTCCATCAGGTTAATGGCATAAACCGCTGTTGAACCATCTACCTCCAGTAAGGCATATGCCATATCAGATTCCCCTCCTATATCGAAGCCATTTTCTCCCGTGAAGTCTACCCCCAGGTATCCAACCTCATTCAGCACTCCGTCGTTTGGTGGGTCCTGAGTGTATAACAGGTTAGTTTCATGATCCAAAACATAAAGGAGTGTGGTCTCAGCACTGTGAAAATTGTTAGTATAAGCCGCGCCACTCACCATGGGGCTTCCTGGATTTAGGTTTCCATCTTCAGCCACCACCGTACCAAGGTCAGGATGCAATCTGAGATTCTGGCCTGTGTTGCTTACTAATCGGATGCGATCCACAGTAGGGTTAAAATCAAATCCAAAGGCTTCCCCATATAGTTCCGGGTATAATCCGTCTCCAACAGCCTCCAGCTGGCCGTTTGCTGTATTTACAGTTAACAGTCTATTTGCATCGGTAATTGCATATAGGGCGCCATTGGCTGGCCTGAAATCAAGCCCCACCACCATTTCACCATTCATCAACCCCTGAAGTTCCACCGCATTCATGGAGGGATTGGTTGGGTCAAAGCGATATAGCTGGTTATCTTGCCCTGTGGCAAAAGCAACCGGGTTTGTTTTAAACGCAATTCCTTTTATTGGGCTGCTGAAATCACCTATCCATTCTGCTCTTCCACTATTAAGGTTGATGGTATATAACCTAGATTCATCTTCATGATAAGCCACTGCCATTGCTACACTATTATCAGGGTTGATGTCAAAGTTTATCATACCCTGCAAATCCACACCCAGGTCTCCTACTTCCCGCAAGCCCCCATCATTAGGTGGATCTTGAATAAATAGTTTGTTACCTTCAATATCGATGTCATATAATTCTGTACTTGATGCCCCTGCAACACTGTTAGTGTAGGCCACTCCACCTATCCGTGGATTTTCTGATCCGGAGATCCTGCCATCTTCTGCTACTACTGTGCCCAGCTCCGGATGCAAACGTAGATTTTGACCGGAAGCGGTGACCAACCGGATCCTGTCCACCGTTGGGTTAAAGTCCAGAGAAACATTTTCCCCTTCAATGGAAGGTGAAAATGCACCCTCCCCTAGGGCTTTTGCTTTTCCAGTGGCTTCGTGAATTAGATAAAGCCTGCTAGAACTTCCAAGCGCATATAACTGTCCGGTTGCTGGTCGGTAATCTATACTAACGAGCATTTCATCATTCTCCAAGCCCTCTACATTCAAGGTGCGCAGGGGGCTACCAAGATCACGAGCATTGAAATAAAAAATACGGTTGTTTTCGCAGAGTGCGGTGAACTCCACATCAGGAGCCATTCCCGGCATGTCCATTTCAGGAGTAGGGTCCGATTCCTCATAACAGGAGGATACAAAGACAATAAGGAGAGCCGCAAGGCACAATCTCCAAAAGGATGTACGATGGTTAGTTTTCATAATGTGATCTGTTTTTATTTAACATGATCACATCTACGTACCAGATGAAAAATACAGATTTAGCTGAATCAAAAATTTATAAAAATTGTAAACGAGACTTTGTTTTTACACAACAAAATCTCGTTTCAATGGTGTCAATCTCATTAATTTTGTTTTTGCATACGTAGCGAAAATTGGATAATTATATCCTCTTCCTCGCCATCGTCCGTGATGTCCTGTTCATCTTCTTCCTCAAACACCACGGTCATGTGATTAGTTGAAAGCTCTGAGACTTCTAGTTCTGTAACCTCCTCCCCATCATTCAAAACCAATAGCGTGTCATTATTTCTAAGTTCATACGTCCCTGATTCGACTCCGGACGGACTGGTGATTTGATAGGTGCCATCTGCCCTAAACTGAATAGTGGTACCCTGAAATTCGGAAAGGTCCAAAAATTCACTTAAGGCCATGTTCATTACTACCAATGCTTGAGATTCTGTCAACCCCAGTCCTTCCATCAAGAATTGTAGCGCATTCTGTCCGTTAACGGAAGCGTTCACTGCGTGGGATTCGTATACCCAAGTGCCAACAATCTCATGGGTGACCTGGGGCTCATCATCATCACTTCCGCAAGACCAAATGCCCATGCTTAATAGGGGAAGTAGGATAAGCAGAGAGCTCAACGACTTAATCTTTGTCATAGTTGAAATATTTGTCATTTAACGTATATAAATTGATCCTAATTTACAAATATTATTCATCTATTTACAATGCACCAAATAATTATTAAATTAATAGCTTGGGATTAGTGGGGATGGGATTTTTCATTTTTACCATTTATGCATTATGTGCAGACCATACATTATTTCCATGTTCGGGGCTTTATTTTGCTTACTTATTCAAACAATTTCCTTAGGGCTGGTCTTTCAAAACGACATCCCCGATTCCCCTCAAACCGATAGAAATAGAAGTCCGGAAAACCTTGTGACCTGGAACTTGGAGGGATACCCAAGGAATCAACCATTGCCAACTAAAGGTAAAATCCGCAGCCATGAAAAACCTCCCAGCATACAATTAAGTCAAAGCCAAATAAACTTTGGATACAGTACCCAAGATCAAAAAGGTTCTTTTGCACAATACGAAATTGTAACAAAGGGTTTGACAGACAGTTTGAAGCTTTCTGCTTCTTACCCATTTCTCCTTAGTGTAGATAATCACACCTATGTAAATGAGTTGAGGCTAGAACAACCGGGCTCCTCCCCTATCAAAATCTGGGTGACCCATGATACCGATTCTGCCGGGTTTTTCCAGGGCAGCATATCTCACTCAAGTACAGGCGCAGCATACACCACTTTAGAAGTAATAACCTATATTATGGACCCCAAAAGGTGGTGGGAGCCCTTTGACGATAGCTGTGAAGTGGGCCTGCCCAAGGAGTGGATCCTCCATTCTTCCATAGGGGAAGAAAAGTGGGCATGCTCCAACTTGGGAAGGAACGAAAATAATCCCAGAACTAACGCTCCTTTTGGAATCCAGATGAACGGGTTTATCCCAGGAGTAGGAATTACTGCCCAGGAAGCCTGGCTGATCAGCCCTGTCTTTGACCTAAACAATTTCCAATTTCCCTTATTTTCATTTTGGAGTAGAGTTGCCTTTGGTGGGCCAAGATTAAGGTTGAAGATTTCTACGAATTACTACGAGGGTGACCCTAACTTAGCTACATGGGAAACCCTTCCTGACCGATTTGCCAAGGAAAATAGTTGGTCTTTTTCACAACCTATTAACCTAACGGGTTATAGAAATGAGAAAATAAGACTTGCCTTCGTATACGAATCTTCCCCGGAAAAGGGAGCAGCAAGATGGTCTATTGATGATATAGAACTGAATGACAGTGCATCCCCTCCTGCACCTTACCTTCGGCATGACATAGGCCAAATTGATTACTGGCATTTTGCCAATGATGGGAGCACGCCTGAGCACCGAGACTTCTCCTTCGATTTTTCGGATGCCTTTGCCGAACTCAGCATTTACGCCTCACCCGCCTTCGAATTTTCAAAAGATGGTGTAAACTTTTTACCTGAATTGCTTTTTTCTGAAAATGAGCTTAAAGCCACACAAAGAGTTCATGTGAAATTCTCAGCCCCTTCCAAAGAAAGCAGGGCCTATGGTTCTCCGGTATACTTTGAGAGTGACACACTAATTCAAAAAGCAGGGTACCTTTCCGCATCTACCATTCCGGGAGAGAAAACCCTGGACATCGTCACATGGAATGTAGAGTGGTTTGGATCTAGAGAGTATGGGCCTGAAGATGTTTCCCTTCAAAGGAAACGGGTGGGAGAAATCATAAAACGACTAGATGCAGATCTTTTTGCACTTCAGGAAATTGTGGATAATAAGCAGATGGAACTTTTGGTAGAGGAAAACCCAGCCTATGCTTTTGTACTTTCCCCAGCGGCTTCCAGGGAACCAGAAGGCTACGAAAATGCCCAAAAGCTGGCATTTCTATATAAAAAATCGGTGATTGAACCCATATCTCACCGTGTAATGTTGGAAGAGATTTCACCGGAACTACTGACAAACTATCCCTCTGATCCTAACCGCTTTTGGGCAAGTGGCCGATTGCCCTTTCTGCTTGAAGCTTGGGTTAATCTGGAAGGGAAAACCAAGAGAATATGCTTTATCAACATACACGCACGCAGTAATGGTGGCGGCGAATCAGCAAGCAACCCTCGATACGCCATGAGAAAGTATGATGTACAGGTGTTAAAAGACAGTTTGGATCAGCATTACCTGCAAACACCAATTGTGCTATTAGGAGATTTCAACGACGACCTAGCTGCTACGGTAGCAGACCATTCTGCTCCCACTGTGGGCACCACGGAATCCTCCTTTTTGGCCTTTACCAATGACTCTTTAAACTACAATCCCATCACCTTATCTCTGAGCCATGCAGGATTGAGGTCATTCCCGACTTTCCCAAATGTCATAGATAATATCCTAATTAATAAACTGCTCGAAGATAAATGGTTGAAAGGCTCGGAACGCATTGTAAACCCACTGGACTGGATACCAGATTACCTAAGTACTACCTCAGATCACCTTCCAGTAATGAACCGTTTTGGTTGGGGTTGTGAGAAATACCAAGGAGTGATAACCGGAAAGGATTGGGTATGCAGTCCTTCTGATACCTTGGTGCTTTCACTTACGGATCAGCCTTTCGAACTTTTGGGATGGGAGGAGAGTACGGATAAAGGAGTTTCCTATCACTACTTACCAGGCTCTAAAGCGGCCAATCCCCTAAAACTATCCAATTTAACCGGTTCCAAATGGATGAGGGCCATTGTGAAAACGGAAGGTTGTAACCAAGAAATGTACACCGACCCCATGAAAATAACTTATATAAAGCTTCCAAAACCTCCTTTGGAACAAAGGAGAAACTACCTGAAAACTTTAGTAGGAGGGTTCACCTATCATTGGAGGAGGAATGACTCTCTAATGACAACCACCTTGGAGCCCAGCTTAGAATTTTCATCTGCTGGGATTTATCAGGTGGGCATTGAGCACCCCCTGGGCTGCCTATCATGGTCAGATAATCTTAGGTTGATGCTATCAGGCATAGGGCCAAAGTTGCATATCTACCCCAACCCAGCAAAAGACAGCATCAAACTTACTCATAATAAACTCAGTGGAATAGCAAATCTGGAATTAAGAAATGTGAGCGGGGCACTTCTTTATTCCGCTTCTACCAATAGGCCATCCCTCGAAATTGATCTCAATCTGTTGAAACCCGGATGGTATTGGCTCAGCTTAACTTGGGAAAACGGCGAAAGGAGTATACAGAGATTTATGGTTACCAAATAGTGGACCTGTCACTCCTTAGCATAAGTGTCAAACCTCTCCTTGATTTTGGACTCCAAATGATCCCCCTGGTGCACAAGTACCCTATAACGAAGGGTCACCTTCTCCCCTTTAGAAAGTCTCGTTCCTTTCTCGTTTTCTGGCCAGTACATAGGAGTAGGGGAAAAAAACCCATAATCCCTCGTAAACCAAGGGGAAGGATACCACTTACTTGAAGGATGTTGCAAAATGGCCATCCCTTCTATTCCTTCCAAGCGTGGCCCACTAAAGTCCACCCAGGCGCTGGCTTCTCCAAAAGTTTCCTTTTCGGCCGAAGCCCCTTCAGCATTTACCATGACTCCTCCATTGGTCACCGATAAATCAGGATCCATTCTCCCACTAAAAAGCGAGTGGTTTGTTTTTTCAATAAACACCTCCTCCAACATTTCCATGGTAATTTCAAAATCGATCTGAAAGATTCCCCGTTCCGGGGAACTGATGGTAATTACCCTTTCATCCTTTATGGGTGCCGAGGCTCCTGGTCTTGTCCAAATACACTCATTGTGGATCTTAATTTGATCCCCTTCCGAGCTCTCCAAATCCTCCCTTATGGACAAAATCTGGCCTCTATCCAGTCCTTCTTGCCAGTAATTACCTCCATTGACCTTGTCACAACCAAAGAAAAGTGAACTGTGGTGGGGATAGGTCCCGTTTCTCATTGAGGTCACAGAGGTACCAGAAGGGCCATTTACAGGATAGAAATAAGGGTATTTTTCATCGGCATGAAACCTGTAACTAGTGAAAAAAAGTGAGCCAATATAAACATCGATGCGATCACCAATTTTCTCAGCCCTTAATTGCTCTTGGGCAATTGCATCCATTGCAAAAAAAACTAAAGTCCATAAAATAAGCGTGGTTTTTCCTAGTGGGTTCATCGTTTATTGTTTGATTTCATTCATAATCCAGCATCTAATGTAAGCAATCAGGGACTTTATTTACCAGAACTTCCCTAAAAAACATGATTTCGTTGGTAAGGTGCTTAATTAACACTCAAAAACCAAAACTTGTAAGTATACAGGAGCAATAAGTCCAATTTAAAACCTGTTAGATGGGCTTAAGGTATTAAGGCATTCATCATGGTTAAATTTTCAACCTATTATTAAAATAATTTTGTCATGTTTTAAAAATATGGTTCGATATAAAACCAAAAAAAAAGGAATCTTTGTCAAGATTCCTTTATTTGGGTTTATATCAACTGACTAACAGCTATAATGATTTTGCAAATAGATTAAATGTTCCGTTTTTTAAATTCCAAAATCCCTTAAACATAGTAAAAATGTCGCACATCCCAATAAAATCGGAAATAAATTTTATCAACGTTAAATATTTTGTGTGGACATAGGTCTATACCCATAAACTTAGTTTTAGCCTTAATAGGCCTTTTCCCCCGTTAAAGTCTGGCATTTAATAGGAGAGAAAGGGTTGAATCCCAAGAACATCAGGCGTTTTGTTGATCTCAAGGTAAAAATGAAGTAGGAACCGGAATGGAGGTGGTTGGATTCAAGGCCAATTAATTCTTTAATAGAAACCTTTTGGAAAATTTCGGGGTTGGCACTGGAAAAGAATAAGGCTTAGAGAGCCTTTGATTGGTTAAAAAACGAAAGACCCCCTTTCTCTATGTGTGAGAAAGGGGGTTCATTTCAAGTTTACATTTGGAACAAATGGTCTATTTTTCTAGAAATTGCCGGAGTACATAATGGAGTATTCCCCCATTTTTGTAATATTCTATTTCAATGGCAGAATCCAGTCTGGCAATTACTTCAAAATCTATCGTTGAACCGTCCGGTCTCTTTGCGGATGCACGTAAAACCTTTTGCGGGCTAAGTCCTTCTGAAATCCCTGTTATGCTTATGGATTCCTTTCCGGTTAAGCCGAGTTTATCCGCTGATTTGCCCTCGGTATATTGTAATGGAAGAACCCCCATGCCCACAAGGTTGCTACGGTGAATCCTTTCATAGCTTTCGGCAATTACCGCTTTTATACCAAGCAGACTAGTACCTTTAGCTGCCCAATCCCTGGAGCTTCCCGATCCGTACTCCTTACCTGCCAACACTATCAGTGGCTTGCCCTCTTGCTGGTATTTTTGGGAGGCATCGTAGACTGACATTTCTTCTCCGGTGGGGATATAGGTAGTAAAGCCTCCTTCTTGGTCAGAGAGTTGGTTCTTTATCCTTACGTTGGCAAAAGTGCCTCTAACCATCACTTCGTCATTTCCCCTTCTAGAGCCATAGGAATTAAAATTGCTGCTCTCCACCCCTTTATCCAAGAGGTATCTTCCTGCTGGGGAATGTGGGGAAAATGACCCCGCAGGTGAAATATGGTCAGTGGTAATACTATCCCCTAACTTCAAAAGTACATGAGCACTGTGTATGTCATTAGGCTCATAAACTTCCTTGGATATGCCTTTGAAAAAGGGAGCTTCCTTAATGTAGGTAGAATCATCCGACCATTGGTACACCTTGTCAGATGGTGCGGTGAGGGACTTCCATTGGTCGTTTCCTTCAAAGATTTCCCCATAGTTTTTCTTGAAATCCTGAGGAGACAGCACAGTGCTCAGAATATCGACTATTTCCTCCTGGCTTGGCCAAATATCCTTTAGATAAACAGGCTCTAGGTTGGGGTCATATCCTAGAGGTTCGTTGTTGAGATCGACGTCTACCCTTCCCACTAGCGCATAGGCCACCACTAACATCGGGGACATTAGGTAGTTCATTTTGACCTGTGGATGTACCCTTGCCTCGAAATTTCTATTTCCGGAGAGCACAGATGCTACTACCAAGTCGTTTTCCTCCACCGCCTTGGCAATGTGTCTGGGCAAAGGGCCAGAGTTTCCGATACAGGAAGTACACCCATAGCCTACCACATGAAACCTAAGAGCTTCTAGGTCTTCTAGCAATCCGGCATTTTGCAAGTAATCTGTCACCACCTTGGATCCTGGGGCTAGGGAGGTTTTCACCCAGGGCTTGACATCAAGGCCTCTCTGCCTTGCTTTTTTCGCCATCAATCCCGCGCCCACCATCACGCTTGGGTTACTGGTATTGGTGCAGGAGGTAATGGCTGCGATTACTATAGACCCATCGTGCAGTGCGAATTTTTCATTGTGAAGCTTTACTACTACTGTTTTTAGCCCATCTTTTATCTTGGTCTCAATTTCAGCTTGGTCTGCGGCTTTTCCGGATCCGGAATCAACGGTCGGCTGGCTACTCCCACCTTCTCCGTACCAGCGCCCCACATCTCTTTTTGCAAGGGGGATGTATTCCCGACCATGGACTTCCTGCAATAGCTGCCCAAACTTATCCTTAAATTCCCTTAACAATATTTTATCCTGGGGTCTTTTAGGCCCAGAAACCGTAGGTTCTACTGTATCGAGATTGAGTTCCACTACTGTGGAGTAATTGATGGCGGACTCGTCTTTTCTCCAAAGCATATTTGCCTTGCAGTAATCTTCCACCAACTTGATCTGCTCTTCGCTGCGGTTAGTCTTGGCCATATAGTCCAAGGTCCTGTCATCGATGGGAAAGTAGGTTACTGTACAACCAAATTCCGGGGACATATTGGAGATGGTAGCCCTATCCGGAACAGACAAAGAGTCCAGTCCTGGCCCAAATACTTCCACGAATTTCCCTACCACGCTTTGCCTTCTAAGCAACTCCGTAATAGTGAGCACCATATCAGTAGCGGTAGTACCAATCGGCAATTTGCCGGTAAGTTTAAGACCCACCACTTCCGGAAGGATGAAATAGATGGGCTGTCCCAGTATTGCTGCTTCCGCTTCAATACCCCCTACACCCCAACCTACTACACCTATGCCGTTCACCATAGGGGTGTGGGAATCGGTTCCCACCAAGGTGTCCGGAAAAACCTGACCATCCCTGGCGATTACTCCCAGAGCCAGGTATTCGAGATTTACCTGGTGGCATATACCCATGCCGGGGGGAACTACCGAGAAATTATCAAAGGATTTCTGTGCCCACTTCAAAAACTGGTAGCGCTCCCCATTCCTTTCGTATTCGACATCTACATTCTTCTTGTAGGAATAATTAGTGCCAAAAAAATCTACCTGCACGGAGTGGTCCACCACCAAATCCACCGGGATCAATGGGTTAATTTTGTTGGGATCCTTCCCCTTACGAACCGCTTCAGCCCTTAAGGAGGCAATATCCACCACGGCCGGTACTCCGGTAAAGTCCTGCATCAGCACCCTGGCGGGTTTGTAAGGAATGTCCTTGTCCGATTTTCCGGGTTTCCAGTTCAATATAGTCTCCACATTTTCTTTGGTGATTGCAAAATCATCAAAGTTTCGCAAAGCATTTTCCAACAGAATCCGAATG
The DNA here is from genome assembly GCF_003347495.1 of Pleomorphovibrio marinus. Classification (GTDB taxonomy): domain Bacteria; phylum Bacteroidota; class Bacteroidia; order Cytophagales; family Cyclobacteriaceae; genus Pleomorphovibrio; species Pleomorphovibrio marinus. Next base: position 179,762 of record NZ_QCXY01000002.1, on the reverse strand, counting down.
GAAAAGGGCAGCTTTTCTATGGCATGCCCCTGTTCTTTTAAGGCTTCCAGACTCCAATAGTCTAGCTTTCCACTGGAAGTCTGAAGCTGTTTAATAACCTTATATGGATCTTTTGACATGAATTTATGGGTTAAATGTTTTAAAAATCGGTTACTTCTTAAACCTCAAAGGTTTTCCTTTGATTCCATAATATAAGGCTTTTTTGAAATTTATAAAGCTTTTTCCAGAAAGAATCTTTGGCAAAAAAAATGGTGGAAATCATCCACCATTCAACTTTTATTCCTCATCCTCCTGTTCTTTCGCCCTGTCCATCTTTCTGAAAGACCGCCTAAAAAACCAATGGTAACGCATCGCTTCCAAGGTTTCGTTAAAGGAAGCAGACCCTACATCCAGGTTTTCCAGAGTGCTTTTCAACATCTCTGCAAACTCCTCGTCGTTTAACATCATGCCCGCCGGGTTATCCGTTGAATTGAGGTTCTCCGTGATTTTGGTGATGTTTTGTGTGGCTTCCTGTGCCTGCTTCACCGTTTGATCCAGTTCACCACTGGTGCTTTTTAGGTTGGCAAACAAGGTGGTGTCGTTAAGCAAGTCGTCCACCAAGGTGCCTTTTTGATTTAGCTGTGTGGAAAACCTTGCAAGCTCCCTACTCATCCTATTACTGTTATTTGCGGTCTGATTCAAATTGGTCATGATGGATTTAAACTCCTGCACTAACACGCTATCGGTCAACATGGCACCAACGATCCCCTCACCACCAGCAAGCCTCCCCGTTAGTTTCTTTAGGTCATTGGTAATGCTCACCAAGTTCTGGTTGTTTTCCTGTAGGGTTTCCATCATTCTATCGGTGTCCAATGGCATCACCGCTTCCAGCCTGTCCCCTGCCTCTATGGGCGGAGCATCCCCAGTTCCTCCATATATTACGATTATTTTGTTACCAATCAGTCCATCGGAACTGATGGTGGCCTTGGAGTTTTTTCGAATAAAGTCCTTAGTCGAGGATTCCAGGTTCATTTCTATCTCTACCTGTGATTCTCCGAAAAAATTAATTCTCCTTACCGTGCCTATCTTGACCCCAGAAAACCAGACATTATTTCCCGTCTGCAATCCAGCCACATCGTCAAAAACCGTGGAAACCCTATAGCTTTTCACAAAAGCTTTTTGCTGGGCCCCTAGTGTCATTATACCGACAACCAGTATGACAATGCCTATCAGCACGAAAATGCCGACTATAACTGTTTTTTTATTGTCGTTTCTCATTATTGGATGAAATTATAGTCATAAAATGATTTCACACTTGGGTCCTCCGAATATTTGAACACCTCCTCGAATTCACCCTCGGCACTGAACACCCCGTCAATTAACATCGCCATCCTATCACCGGTGACCTTAGCACATGTCAGGTCGTGGGTGATGATTATAGAGGAGGTCTTGTACTCCTCATTGACCTGGTTGATCAACTTATTGATATCCATGCAGGTAATAGGGTCCAGACCTGCAGTGGGTTCGTCATACAGCATAATTGCAGGTTTGAGAATCAGCGTCCTGGCAATCCCAATCCTTTTTCTTTGACCCCCCGACAGCTCTGAGGGCATTTGATTTATGGTTTGGATTAGTCCTACACTTTCCAAAACGCTTTCTACCAGTTTGTCCTTTTCTGCTTTTCCAATGCCCTTCACATTCCTAACCAATGGAAACTCCAAATTTTCCCTTACAGTCATACTGTCGTAAAGTGCGCTTGCCTGAAAGGAGAACCCTATCCTTAACCGCAATTGGTTGAGGGCTTTAGAACCCATTTCACTTACCTCATGCCCCAGTACCTTTAAGGTTCCCTCGTCTTGGGTGAGTAGCCCCACCATAATTTTTATCAAAACGGACTTGCCGCTTCCGGATTTCCCCAGAACCACCAGGTTTTCCCCGTCATAAAGGTCGAGATCTACCCCTTTTAAAACGTCCAAATCCCCAAAGGATTTCTTTAAACCTCTCACTTCAATTACCTTTTTTTGCATGTACATTCATTAAAGTTGTCTAAAGAAATTAGTGATCTGAAGGGCCAGAAGCTCTTCAATAAATATCAAAAACATCGCCATCACTACAGCAGAGTTGGCAGCCTTTCCCACCCCTTCTGTCCCTTTGGTGGAGTTATACCCCTTATAACAACCCACTATTCCGATGGTGAAGCCGAATACCAGCGATTTTAACAGGGAGGAGGTAATGTCCAGAAAAGAAAGGGCATCAAACACTTGTACAAAAAACGTGCTTAAACTTACCAGCTCATGTTGGTTGACGTTGAAGAATGCCCCCATCAGCGCGACAAAATCAGTGTACATTACCAGCACAGGTATCATGAAGGTACTCGCTAGTACCCTTGAAACGACCAGAAATTTAAAGGGATTGGTGGCAGAAACTTCCATAGCATCAATTTGCTCTGTCACTTTCATAGATCCAATCTCAGCTCCAATACTTGACCCTACCTTACCTGCCGCAATCAATGCTGTCACCAATGGTCCCATGGCCCTTATTACCGCTATGGAAATCAAGGCAGGCAACCAGGAAGTAGCTCCGAACTCGGCCAAGGAGGGCCTGGATTGGTTAGTAAATACCACGCCTACAATAAACCCGGTAAGGGAAATCAAGGGCAAAGAATTATACCCTATTTGATAACACTGCCGGATAAATTCTTTGAATTCGTAAGGGGGAAACCATACTTCCCTGAAAAAGCGCTCAACAAATCGATAGGCACTGGCCAGCCCAATGAAGAAATTCTCAACTCTTCTCCTCAAGCCTGATTTGTGAGTTGCTGTATTTTCTGCCATACCGGAAATGGTTTAAACAATGTTTGGGTTTGATTAAGGACAAAAGTAAACAATCAATCGTTGATAAACTCATCAATTACCTCTTTCCTTAGTGGTTTAACCAAAAATCCACTGACGAGTTCAAATTTTTTGCTCTTCTCTATGTCCTCTGGATCCAAAGATGAGGTAAGCATCTTCACCTCAATATTGATGCCGATTTGCCCCATCAGGCTTAAAAATTCCCAACCTTCCATTTCAGGCATATTGATGTCCAGCAGTAGAATATCCGCCGGGTTCTCTGCAAGCCAAGAGAGAGCTTCATGGGGGTTCTCAAAAAACACTAAATTTAATTTTGGGTTTATTTTCAGCAAAATCCTCTTGTTAATCATATGCTGCACCTTGTCGTCATCCACAAATACTATCACCTTGGAGGGGTCTCCATCCTTTACGCTTTCCCCATTCTCAATATTCTTTTCCATCAAAATTTTATTAACTTTTCTTATTTCAGTATCCAAATTATGTGCTGATTTTTTCAACATATCCAGAACCTCCTTGTTAAGTTGCTCTTGATCTCCCGCCAAATTCAATATGCCCATAATATTGGCCAGGTGGTTTCTTATGTGATGAGAATGCACAAAAGAAAAATCCTTCAACTGCTGGTTTTGAGCCTTCAACGATTCATTTAATTTCATGTTCTCCTTTAAGGACCCGTGTATCTCAGAATGGTCCACTGCCAGCACCATTACACTATCTTCACCATCATAGATAAAAGGCATGGAAAATAAATCCACATGCCTGGCATCATACTTTTTGTCAATCATGATTAAATTCCTGATCGTATGGGGTTCTTGCATGTTCTCCAGCTTCACTTTCTCCGGATACTGGAACAATGAACTGAACACCTTTTGACTGCCGTTTTCACTCACTTCCCCATATTTCTTGATTGCTAGCTCATTGGCGGTCAATATTGAAAAATCGTTAAGGGAAAGCACCCACACTGCGTTCGGTAATTTTTCAAAAATCAACCGGTACCTTGCCTCTAAATCCTCTTCGGTGTCCTTATACCGCTTGAAACACCTGTAGGCATAAAACATCACCATGACCACCACTGCCACCGACATGGTAACCAGGAGTGGGGTGATAGAGGACAACCCCAAAAATGAAACAATGGGAGCATGAAAAACCGCCGGGAATAGAAACACGACTGCCGACAACATCCCAAAACCCAAAGCACTTTTTAGTTCAGGCCGCATAGAGAGCAAATAAAGCCAATATTTTAAAATTTATCACCATAAGGGTTGAATAAATTAAATGGCAGGGAAGGCGTTTATCGGTTTATCGGGGATAAAAGGAGGATTTTGGTTGTAACCACTTTCCTTGGAAAAGCCATTTTGAATTGAGCCTCGTAATCTAACAAGCCATTGGGATGCACTACTAAAGTGGTTTGGCTTTATCTCGCAATAGTAGATTAAAAAAGTCAGGCTGAACCGACCTCTGGCTTATTTTTTATTACGATCCAAAACAGGTCTTGAACCCACTATGGCCTACCTCAATTATTGTGATTACTTAATCCTCCTTCGAGTTCTTCATCCATATCATCAAATTGTTTGTCTCTGATTGCACATTTGGTAATATAGTCACAGTCTAAAGTAAATAAGTTTCTGTCGTACGGTTCTGAATTAACCTTGTTTTTTGCTTTACCCTGGGTTAAAATCCAATCAATAAAATCGTGAAAATAGTATTGATTCGATGTTGATTTATGTCCCTGTCCCTGCCGAACTATAGGTAATAAATGTTCTGGTAAAAGTTCAGGCTTATCGCCAAAATAATAGAAATGATCTGACAAGAGTGTGAATTTTCCACCTAAGTCCCTTTGACGGTTTCCTTCGTCGTGAACACTTTTTAATATTTTCGCTGGTTCCACAGAAAAATCAAAGATGCAATCACCAACTCTATCTTTATAATTTCTCCCTCTCCATTTAGGGATTTTCTTTGGGAGTTCAGCCTTACAATAGCTATCATACTCTTGCATGGTCATTTTTTCTGTTATTTCCATTGCATAGACAACCTTGTTCTCAAAGCCGTGTTGGGCAGAACCCGTTCCTACAACCCAATCTCCCTTTTTGGCATTCCTACGAATTACCGGTTTACAAATATTAAGGGTGCATACACCCCAAAATGGATTTGGGGCTGCACCATTGTCATGTGGGATACAATAAGAAAATAATCTTGGCATATCAAAATTATTGTCGTGATTAAAAGATTTGTTAAAGCGACATCTAGTTGGGTCAGACAGAGAGTCTTCCTTTACTTTTCAAAACCGAGCATGAATCTCCCGTACCCCACTTATGCTTCATGTTTATAAATCGCTTGGTTCTAATATAGCTAACCTTAAACCAATTTGCAATTCCTCTCCACTTCAGGTCCAGTAAATGCATACAAGCATTTTTGCATTTTTGGGTTGTTTAGCTTTGTTTAGGATTTGCGTTCGGCTCAAGAAAAATCGTCCAAAGTATCTCCGCCAGTCCATTTTAACCCCTGAGCATGGATAAATTGCTTTTCTGCACCCTCTTTTTTGAAAAAACTACCGAGGTTTTCATGAACAAACAATTCATTGTCATAGATAACCTGTGCCAAAGTCCAAGGTTTTATTGCATTTTCATCGGTACTTTTACACATAACCCACAAAATATTTTTGCCTTTGGATGTGGCAAAATTCTCAATAATTGACTTTGAATATTTATCGTTGGAAAATATTTCCCCAATCTTTAAGTTTCCTGCATAGGCCTCAATACAATTATCTTTATATTCCCTTGGGCAAAGAGGAAATTCGGAAGGTGTTTTCCAATCCTTTTGGACAGCATTTGGGGTTAGGGAAGTTGTAAATTCTGAATTTTCTTGAAATGAGGAAGATTTTTGGTCATCCTTAAATACCCATTCGCCCAATGAACCGCCTTTAGAAGTGGTACCATTATTTTCCTTTTTTGCCCAATTCTTCAAACGCTCCCAGGATATTCGAGCTTCTTCAGGTGATACAGCTCTCATCCATCCAAAATTACGGTCTTCGTTTACATAGTTTTTTAATATTGATGGATCTTCAAGAAAGGCTTCTATGCTTCCACAGTGAAATATTATTTTTTTTACGGTTATCGGGTTGTTCAGTATGTTCTCCAGCTTAGTTAACCAACGAAGGTTTTCAGGACGATTGTTCTGACGATTGGTGTCTATATGGTCAACAATATGTTGAGCAGTTGGCGGTTCACCTAAAAAAGCATATGCCACTATGCGATGAACAACCTCCGAAACTATAAGCAAATACCCATTGTTATTTGGCCTTCCAAAAGTCCACTTATTATCATATGCACGCAATGGCTTGTTTTCACGTGCGTGTCGCAATACTGATCCGTTATCCCGAACAGAGTAACGTTCATTTTTGTAGGTGCATTCAACTTCTCGTTCAAAATCATCAGGATTTATAGACTCTTCTTTTTTCATTTGGGCTAATTGTCATTACCAACTCTAATGCTATTAAGTTAATAAAAAATGGTTTGCAAGGCCAAACGCAAATCGGCTTTCCTTATGTAAACCGGCTGTTTTATCTGAATTAAGGTCGTTAAAAACACATTACTGTTCCAATTTACACATGGTAATTGTCGTTCCGGCCATACACTGACATATAAATAAAGTAATCGAGAACTTAACAAATCAAATGGTCACGTTAGTCCAGATAAATATTAGTCAAACCTTTTTCAAAGCTTCATTTGAGATGTGTAAAAATAAAGCACTAATTAAATAGTAATTTATCTTAAAATTTAGCATTTTTAATTGATAGAAAATTTCAATTAGATCATCATATATTTTCAACTTTCTCATTAATAGGGATAGCTTCCGAATCTATTTTATAGGAACTGTACTCTTCGCTAAATTCAATACTGTTAATTTTAATAAATGCTGATCTAACAATATAATAAAACGTATCTACTCTTTTTTCCATCGGAAAGTCGGGAGCAAGTCCATTTATTTCAGAATGTGCATTAAATATTGGATTTAACCTAACTTCTATAGTATGCCTCTTATTGAACTCAAGAATATCTTTATCGATACCTTCTTCAAGTGGCATCCAATGACCAATGCCAATAATTTGATAAGGCAAGTCATAACCATAAGGTTGGTTATTTTTATTTAATCTGGGATCTTCATACCTTAATGCACGAATATCATAAAATCCAGGAATCAAAACCGAATCAGCCATTTGAATATTTAGTTTATTACGAGTATCATCTAACAAAAATAAATAGTTTTGATTTAGCCATTCATTATTAAATGCATCTTTAATATTGTCACTCTCTATTTCAATGATTTCATATCCAGGAAACAATGACTTAATCGATTCGTCCTTTCGACCTTTTAGTACATATACTATATTTCTTTCATGTTCAACTTCGTTACGATCAGGATAAGGAAGCATTTTTGAGTTAAACTTAACTTCATTATCTGCTGAATTATGGTTGTCAATAACTACTATGTCTCTGGATTTTGCAACTCCTAGCCAATTAATTGATTCTGAATTTTCAGTTAAATCAATGTTGTACTTTTGCAAAAGCCATACCATGACCTGAATCTTTTCCTCATATGAAAAATTTTGTTCTTTGAAATAATCTACGTTAAGTACTCCACTCTCTTCTATATCCAACAAAAGAGGTGTAAAATCAAAGCGAAATGTTAACTCCTCTAAAAATTCCTCATCGTTATTTAATTTCCAATTAGCTGTTACGATCAATATTTTATCACATTCGGGTATATTCGGATGATATTCATCTAATACTTCGTAGTTTATCGCTCTATATATACCTGTTTTACATTTATAAACATTAAATAATTTATCATTATTAAAAATATCTTTGAATTTTTCCTTTGTTATTTCTAAATAATTTGATCTATTCATTGATTATGTATTTTAATTTATTTAATTTTTTTCAATCGATTTTAACTTTAGATTCAATTCAACCTTTTCATTGAATTGCTTGCACTTGCGGATTAACGATTTTAATCGAGTTATTTCCTTTTCGAAGAGGATGGTCTCAATATCTTTAGAGAAATTTTTGTATCTCTCATACCATCCAATTAACTCATGCTTTCTATTTTGAATTAAATGTGTATAGAGATTCTTAACTCTTTGACCCATAATTTTTATTGTTTTCTCGGACTTCTGGTTAGTCATGGTCTTTTCACACTTAGCGGTAACTGTCGTGGCTAAAGGTGGAACAGAATTTCCATAACCATTCTCCTCCCTTTTTTCAAAATTTCTTTAAACGTACTAAATTATTATTTTTACCGAAAAATGCCCTCGGGATCTAAGCCATTTTCGTAAATGTAAATTAGCTGTTTTAATCTACAAAACATTCTAATTGTCCTTGCCTCAGACTAATAATACAAAATCGGGCTTGAGTCCACTATTGTTTCACACATTATTCCGGTTACTTTATTCACCTTCAATTTTTTCATCCATATCATCAAACTGTTTGTCTCTGCTTGCACACTGGTTTATGTAGTCGCAGTCCAATGTAAATAAGTGTCTGTCATGTGGTTCTGAATAAACTTTATTTTTTGCTTTTCCTTGGGTCAATATCCAATCAATAAAATCGTGAAAATAGCGTTGGTTTGCAGTGGATTTATGTCCCTGTCCCTGTCTAACTATTGGTAATAAATGGTCAGGTAAAGGTTCAGGCCTTTCTCCAAAATAATAGAAATGGTCTGACAAGAGCATAAATTCTCCATTTAGGTCCGTTTGGCGGTTGTCTTCATTATGAACACTTTTTAAAATTTTCGCTGGGTCTACAGAAAATTCATAAATGCAATCACCAACTCGTTCTTTATAACTTTCACCACCCCAATTAGGGATCTTTTTTGAAAGTTCAGCATTACAGTATTTTTCATACTGCTGCATGGTCATTGTTTCTGTAATTTCCATTGCATAAACAACTTCGTTATCAAAGCCGTATTGGGAAGAACCCGTTCCCACAACCCAATCTCCCTTTTTGGCATTCCTACGAATTACGGGTTTACAAATATTCAGGGTACATACTCCCCAAAATGGATTTGGCGCTGCACCATTGTCATATGGAATACAATAAGAAAATAATCTTGGCATTTTTAAAAATTATTGTCCTCATTAAATGATTTTTTCAAGCGATCCACTCTATCCAAGACAGGCTCTGGATCTCCACCTATTTTCCAAAACCGAGCGTAAAACTCCCCCTCCATGGAACACTCTTTATAAATCGATAGGACTATTATACTTAATCCGGAACCAATTTCCAATCATCAATAAGCCTGAACTTGTTTTATACTCAGCTTAAAATTTTATGTCATTGACGCCCATCAGCCATACTCATTCATTTTTTTGTAAATTTTCTTCATTAACAACTCCTTTACCAGATCCCCAAATACTTTGTCTTCCAGTATTTTTTCAAAAATTTCCTGATTTTGGTCCATGCGTCCGATGAGTTTATCAATGAACTTGTCGTTGAAAGCAAATTTAAAAGTATCAATTTTATTGACTCTTGCCTGGGTTTGCAGGGTTTCATCTTCCATCAATTCGGCTTCTAACTGGTCAAAGAAAAGCTTGTCCGCTTCTTCGAATTCGGTACCGAACCGGTCATTAAGAACATTGATGATTTCAGATAGCAAAGCTGCTTCTTCCTTTTCTCTTTTGAGCCCTGCTTCTGAGGTTCCACTGAGTTCTCCCTCCTCCCCTTTTTCCAATTCTATGGACCCTTCCTTAATCTTCTGCAGTCGGTAATATTCCAATGCCACCTCATCATCCAAATGTAAGGATTCGGAAAGTTCTCGTTTGGGTAGTCTTGTTTGAAGTAATTTGGAATAGGCATAAAACTTCTCAAATTCTGAATCAGTAAAGGGCATGATTTGAGACAGGAAAGCATATAAGTTTGTCCAGGTCCGCAGTCCTTTTTTAAACTCATCCTGCTTTTCTTCCTCGGAAATGCCCCTAAACCTGTCAACAGCCGGGTCGGTAAAACCGTATAGATGTTTCTGCTGTTTTGGGTTGTTAAGCTTTGTTTGGGGGTGGAAGTAAACATTGGCAAAGGCTTCAATTTCTTGTGTCCAATACACTTGAAATTGATCTAATCTTGCTTTCAGGTCATACAAATGGTTGATGTCCGTTTCTTCGGTTACGGAAGTAACTTCATAGTAGGGTTGGAAAGAATCCAATATGGTTTGCCTGTCGTTGGCGAAATCCAGCACAAAGGTGTTTTCTTTTCCTGGGCAAGTCCTATTCAGGCGGGAAAGGGTTTGAACAGCCTTTACACCTGAAAGCTTTTTATCCACATACATGGTATGCAATAAGGGCTGGTCAAATCCTGTCTGGTACTTATCTGCCACGATCAGGATTTTGTATTCATCCTTTTCAAAAATGGTGGACAGTTCTTTTTCGCTGTAGCCTGTCATTTCGGGTTCCGATACCCCATCAGGAACATTGTCATCAATTACTTTTCCGGAAAAAGCGACTAATATTTTAATCTCTTTGTCATAGCCCATTTCCTTGATATACCGCTCAAATTCTTCGTAATAGCGTTTAGCATGCAATCTTGATCCACAAACCAACATGGCTTTGGCTTTTCCACCGATTTGTTTGGAAACAATGTTTCTGAAATGCTCCAGAATGATTTCAGTTTTTTGTGCCAAATTGTGTGGATGCAGGGATACATATTTTCCTATCGCTTTAGCAGCTTTTTTCTTGTTGAGCTCGGGGTCCTCCTGAATTGCTTTTGTCAGTTTAAAATACAATTCATAGGAGGTGTAATTCTGCAACACATCCAAAATAAACCCTTCCTCTATGGCTTGGCGCATGGAATATAGGTGGAAAGGCTTGGGCTTGCCTTCTTCGCCTGCCTGCCGCGCCCACTTCGCTAATGTTTGTTTTTTAAATTCTCTTTTAAGCCATTTTCTACCAAAACCTGTTTTAAGTTTCTTCTCCTTATCAACTGCCTCTTCCCTTGTATTAAATATCTCCCAATGGATTAATTCAACCGGCAAATATTTTGAAGTCCAACTAACCTCTCCGTTGTGATGCTCTTTTAACCTTCTAGGAAAATCCTGGGTTTGACCGATATAAAAAGAGTCATTAGAGCATTTGAGAACATAAATACAATATTGACCCGCTTGTGGTCTTGGCGCAGGCAGGTCCTTATCTCCAAAAACTTGTAAGGTCTTATATTTAGGGGTTGCGGTAAAAGCAAAAAATGAAATATTGGGTTGTGATCCTCGTGCTGCCGCTGACTTTTCTATTTGTTCTCTTACAAAATCATCTCCCGTATAGTCTTCCTCTAAGTCGTCTTTTGTAGCATCTTCCAATGATTTTGATGCCAATACCTCTTTGAGTTTTTTGCTTGCCTCCCCCCCTTGCGAACTATGGGCCTCATCTATAATGACCGCATATTTACGGTCCGGCAATTCCCCAACTTTGTCCACTATAAAAGGGAACTTCTGCAAAGTAGTGATAATGATGTTGGTGCCATATCCCAAAGCAGATGCCAGTTGGGTACTGTCTTTATCAATTTTCTGAACCACCCCTGTTTTATGTTCAAATTGGTAGATGGTGTTTTGTAATTGATGGTCCAACACTTTTCTGTCGGTTACTACGATAACGGAATCAAAAATCCGATCGTCCAAAGCATTGTGCAAACTCGATAATCGATAGGCCAACCAGGCAATGGAATTACTCTTTCCTGATCCTGCTGAATGCTGTATTAGGTAGTTTTTTCCAGGACCAACTTCCAGGACCTTTTCGCCTATCTTCCTAACCGCATCCAATTGATGAAAACGAGGAAAAATTAGGTTTTCCTTTTTGTATATTTTGCCTGCCGATTCAAACTCTTCGGTTTGCAAATGCACAAAGCGTTGAATGATTTCCATCCAACTGTCTTTTTGCAATATATTTTCCCATAAATAAGCCGTGCGGTACCCCTCTGGGTTTTGTGGATTGCCCTTGCCGTTGTTTGCTCCTTTGTTGAACGGGAGCCAATAGGTTTTGCTTCCGTTCAGTTTGGTGCACATAAATACCTCGTCCTGGTCAACCGCAAAATGAACCAAAGCCCGCTTTTTGAATGCAAAAAGGATTTCTCTGTTATCCCTGGTGCTGCTGTATTGCTTCAGGGCATTGCCTACATTTTGTCCTGTAAATTGGTTCTTGAGTTCCAAGGTAGCCACAGGAATGCCATTGAGCGAAAGTAATACATCAACCGAATTTTTGTTTTTCGTACTATAGTAGATTTGGCGATAAACCTTCAAATTGTTTTTGTTGTACAATTCCACAGCATCCGGATTTAAACCAGAAGCAGGCTGGAAAAAAGCCATCTGAAAACGTACCCCATAATCTACAAAACCGTTTCGAAGCACATCTAAACTGCCCCTCAAATCCATTTCCTTATAAAGCCTTTGAATCACCCGGTTGTCGGCATCCGCTCCGTGGATAGCTGCTATTTTTGCCCATCGATTGGACTGTGATGCTTGCAAAAATTGAATTACCTCGTATTTAAATAAGCCCAGTTCAGGGCTGTAATCAGGGCCGTTGCCTGCAGTGTAGCCTCCCTGCTCTACCAGCGACTGCACAAAGGCGGTTTCAAAAGTATTTTCTGTAGTGATGCTCACTTTTCCTTTTTTATCTTTTCCAATTCTTCAACTAAAATATAAGCATTTGAAGAAGGGTTTTCAAAAAGTATCGATTTTTTAGCACGATCGCATGCTTTAGGACAATCAGCATCCAATTTAGATTTTAATTTCTTGTCAATCAATCCTTTTTTATAAGTATTTTTATTCCTGTTAGACAATTCTCTAATACAATCGTCCGAGCTTAGGATGGCCATTTGGTTTTTATAATGATACAAAAACCACAACTCTATTGATGGATTGGATACAATCAACTGAGCATTATTGATTTTTTTTAAATTATCAACGGTAGCGGCAACATCCCCATCAAACATTAAAAAATCTTTGTCTTTCTGGTGGGTGGGCTTCCCTTGTTTTGACTTTTTAATAAATACTTCGTTAATATTGGAACCGGCTACTTTGGGAATAATTTCGATTGGTAAGCGATATTTTGAGCGTAAATAGGAAACGTAGGCTGCTTCGGTCTTGCCTTCACAAAATACCCAATAGGTTGGGTTAATCCGTCTGCCTTTAGGCCTGTTCCGTTTACTCATTCAATATGCTTTTGATGTTTTCCAAAGAATCGTTTAAAATCGGGACTGCATCAAATCTGCCCTGGAGATAAGCTTTTTCCAAATCCATGGTATCCCTGAAATCACTGTAATCGTAGAGGGAATATACATCAGTAGAAGCATCATCCTTTTTATTGACAAAATAAATTTGGTCCTTCCTCATTTTTTTGAGGTCGAGAAATTTGGTGTTGTGGGTAGTGCAAAGCAATTGTGCCCCCTTACTTGCCCTGAAAAAATTGAAGATATATTCTATAATTTTGGGATGGAGGCTCTCTTCAATTTCGTCTATCAATAGGACCTTGTTGTGTTTTACAACGTCCAAAATAGTCAACATAATGAAAAACAGCTTGATGGTTCCCTGCGACTCTTCAGTCATAAAATCAAAACCTTTGCCTGGATCCCGTTTGTGAAATGCGGTAATCTGCAGCTTTTCCTGAACTACTTCTTCGACAGTCAATGTCAACGTATCCAGGTTAGCATTGAAATTTTTACTGGGTTGTTTAAGTGACTTGATTTTTACATCCACTATATCACTATCGGCAATTTTAAGGGCTTCTATTAATTGTCTTTTATTTTCTGAGCTTAAGCGCTCTATGGTGGACATACCAAAGCCGAGGTATTGGAGAATAAAGGTCTTGTGAAAATAATTAAAAATTTCTTTTGGGATTTCCCTGTCCAGCTGGCTGGCTCTACTGATGAACAGGGTTTTTTTTGAGGTGTTTTCGGCCACATCCATGGGCCTTTTGATGACATCTCCAAAGGTGTAAATTTCACTTTTTTCTTTTCCCCTTCTTTCGTCCCGGGTAAATATTTCCTTTATCCTACCCTTGGGATAATAATACAGGCTTTCCTCGATGATCTCATTTCGGGTCAGGCTATAGGAGTATTCATATTCAATTCCATTGGAAATAAAGCAAATAAAATACTTGCTCGGTTTATGGGCAAATCCATCAAATTTAAATGGGCGGAAATTGAAAACCGTATTTTCATTGTGCACATGGGATTCAAATACCAAAGCATGGCAAAAACGGATGGCTTTGATCACATTGCTTTTACCAGATGCATTGGCACCGTACATGACCACTGATTTCAGCACATCTGTTTTCTCGTGGCTGAATACGTTATCCTCCAAAGCCCTTGCATTGGCCGATTTGATATTGGCGGCACGAAAATCCAGGCAGACTTCATCCTTAATGGAGTAAAAATTACTGATGCGGATTTCAAGAACCATTTTAATTGACGTTTTTGTAAAATAATTTCAAATCTAGCAATTAAAACGATTCAAACAATTGATTGGTTGCATTAAGTCCTTATTTGACTTCAAAAATTAACTTTTCAGGAACATTAAAATCTTGGTAATCTATTTCAATCTACCACTTTCACTTTGCCCGTTACTACCTCGCTAATCAACGCCGTGCGGTATTCGGTTAATAGTGCTATCAATTTTTGGGTTTTGGTTTTTTTAGTATCAATTTTAGCACATTCGGTTTCGATTTTGCTAAGTATTATTGGCTGTTCATCTATTAGTGGAGTAGGTATAATCAATTGATTTAATAAATCTAAATTAATTACCCCCATCGTACCACCTCGACTCACTGAGGAAAACTGTTCAAAGATTAAACTGCTTTTAAGAACCTCAGTCAGGTATTTTGAATTAATCATTTTACTAGGAGATACTTTAATTAGCCTTGGATTAATTATACCTTCTTCAAACACCTCAGGAACCATAAGTATTTTTCCGAAAGTGCCGACGCAACTTATAAGAATATCGTTTTTAGCCACCCTATAATTGGACATTTCATCAAATTTCTTTTTTGGTATATAGTAATTGCCATACGAAATTTCATTTTTGATAACCTGCTCTTGCCCGTAAATTTTATATCCCGATTCAGAATATATTTCCTTTTTCAAAGAAGAACCAAATGGTCCTGAAATCATTTTATTTGTTATATGTTTAAGCCTCTTCACTTCCCAATGCTCTGGTATTTCTCCCAGCCATTCAATACCTGAATCTTTAGCTTCATCAGGCTCAGTCCAGGAATGGCCATTCCATACCTTTTTGCCTGTAACCAGCTCATTAATGATGGCGGTTTTTTCTTCTTCGTAAAGTTCAAGCAGGCGTTTTTTGTCGGCTATCAGTTCGTCTATCTCGGCTGTTTTGCGGTCGAGGTAGGAGGCTATGGCAGTTTGTTCAGGAATAGGAGGTACTATCGTTTTTAATTCATTTATGAAATCAGGGGACACTCTGGGCATTTTTGAACCAAAAGTTGAACTATTGGTTATTTCTATGAAATTTCGTGACAACATGAACTTATGTCCAAATTTAGGATAAATGCTTGAATCTGGTCTAAATACGAAGAAATCTCCAACAGCCTTTCCTGAGAAATTGGCAAGGTAAACCTTAGCCAAATATGGTCTAAGTTTCCCAAAAAGTATATCTCCATTTTTGAAAAGTGTTCCTTCGCCTTCAAATTCGCTATCGTTTTCAATTAACCTCCCTGTCCAACTTTCTATATGTTCTAACCCTATTTTAGGGAATTCCATTTCAGACCTTTTATTGACGAATTTATAACAATGTTTTAATCTTTCGACCTCCCAATGGCTCGGGATTTCTCCAATCCATTCAATGTCGGAATCTTTATAAGAGTCGTAGATTTTCATTCTGACATCTCTTTTGAGGTCCTTAAAATTATTCCATAGGTGTTGGTTCGGGTGGTTAGAGCCGGGTATGTTCCTTCTAAAATCTTAATTACCGAATTATTTATCATTGGATTTTCAAGTGACCCGCTTGTAAAACGTACTTGATTGCCGTTCTCTTTGTCCATTTCTATATGAACTATTTGTTCTGCATGGCACGCTACAGCCAAATTTGGGTTATGAGTAACAATTATTATTTGCCGACGTTCCTTCGCTTTTTTAATAAACTGAACCAAAATCTTAAAAACACTTTGATTGTCAAGATTTTCTTCGGGTTGGTCGATCACTAAGGGAATATCACCTTGATCAAGGGTTAAGTAGAAGATTAGGAGTAAAGCCCCCCTTTCACCTGGTGAAAGCTCAGTTAAATTCTTGCTCCCTAACTTTAGCTTGTATTCAGGAATAAGATAGTCAAGGTTGAACAAATAGGTATAAAGGTCAAGCGTTGTGTAACCCTTTTTCAGTTGGGTTTCAATTTCTTTCTCCTCATTATTTTGTCCCTCTCTCAAGTCATTTTGAAGATGCAATATTACATCATCCAAAAAGCTAATGACGCCCCCAGCTGTCTTTAGATCATGCTTCTCTAAAATTTGATTTAATTTTTCATAGCCCGAAGGATTACCTATAAAACTTCCCTTGCTACCTAAACTTACATGATCAAAAAACTTTTCACTTAGACCTGAAATTCTAAAATCTACATCAAGCTGAATTTTATACTCGGACAATAGTTCGCCATAACTTTCTATGAACGATTCAACAGGCTTAAAAAGTCGCTCGTAAAGTTTAATTACCTCTTCCTTTCTTTCAAACAATATGGTGACCTGTTTTTCTCTTTCAGTTTTGGCCACTGTCAAGTCCAGTGAGATTTTTTCATCCAAATATTTAAGGTGATTTTCAAGTCCAGAAATTGACTCCTCCTTACCTTCTTCACCAATAATTAGCTTTTGCTTTTCCTTCCATTCTTTAATGGAATCCAAATACCTTTGATACGATTGAGATTGCTCATCTAGCTTGGCTTGAATCCCTTTGAGTTCAACTGTAAGGTCTGCCTTACGTTCCAAGAAGCCGTTTTGATCTTCGTTTGAAAGAGAATAATTAATTTCAGCAGAACGTAATCTTTTCTCAATTAATACCTTTTCAATTCCAGATTTGTCTATTTTCAAAGAAACACCCAAATCTAAATCAAGAGAATAAGTATCAAAGATAGGTTTGATTTCAGATTTTACTTCCTCAACTTGTTTTACAAGTGAATCGATAATTTGAATTGTCTTCTCTAATTGAGCAATTTCAAATTTAGTAGTAGACAGAAATTTGTGTGCGATTCCAATTTTATTCTCTAGATCTTCTAGATCTCGACGTATTACAGAAATTCGTTCTAAATCAAGCTTATTTTTCTCAGCAGTTTCTGGGTCTGAAGGCACTTCAACTGGGGTTGGCTTTAAAGCTTCGTGAGCAACAAGCTCGTTTTTCATTTCTTTAAGTTGCTCTTCGACCCCTTTTCTATAGGATGCCGATTTCTTTTTTTCGAGGTCGATAATTTTTTTATTGGTGATTTGAATTTTGCTTTTTACTTCTTCAATATCACTCATTATTATTTCAGATTGAAACTCGAGGAGGTCATCTAGATTATTCTTTCCAAGTTTATCTGAATAAGTAATATGGGAAAAAATCACTTTTCGAAGCTCTGTTTCAAATTCCATTGAATCCTCATTATTACATAGAGATTCAATAAAATCTTGTGGAAGGTACTTTACCTTCTCAACTGAAAATTGATCTGGATTATCTGTAAGAATTCTTTCCTCATCAGAACTTTTATCCATCCAAGTCAATCTTCCACTAAAAAAATCTGATTTTCTAATTGGTTTTCTCTTTCTAAATTTCTTGTCATTTAAGAAAGAAAAGTCCTCATAATTTGGGGTATTACCCAACAACCCGATTATGTCTGCAATTGCACTTTTACCTTGTCCTTTATTGCCAATGATAGCTACTAAAGAAGGGTTTAGTGTTAAATTGAAATTCTCAAACCATTTTTCTGAAAAAGTTGTGCCTCCTACCTTTTTGATCTCAAGACTTTCAATAAATTTTGTCGGATTGGTTACTGTTCGTTGAAGCAAAGGAGGTGTTTCACCCACGAAAATTCTACTTCTATCATTGGCTACTTGCTTTAATCCTTCGAAGGTCAAATCAGCCTTCAACCAAGTAAATGAATTCCCTATTCTATCCTTCATTTTTTTTTCTTTAGAAAAAGAATGTGCATCACTGCAGTCAAGTAAAAAATTTCTTACGCCTACCTCATCGAATTTTTTACAATGATTCTTGTAAACCCTTGGGTTTTCAAGTGAAACAAAAGTGAAAGATGCGTTATTAATTATATTTTTCTTTTCTGCTGCGGACCCTACCCATCTTAATGCTTCCCATTCTGATTTGCCCACCGCAGTAAGGCATTTTCCCTTAAAATAACCATCAACTATTGAATATACTATATCGTAATCATAGTTAATGTTATTAAATCCTATCTCTAAACTAGTGCCATTTATTCTTCCTTGTGGTGCCGCAGCTTTAATTTCAATACCTAATTTTTCCAAATTTGCCTTTGAAGCAACGCCAACAAAATTTACTCCTTCGGTATCGGGAGATAACTTTTTGGTATGTTGAATGGCATTAAGAAATTGTTCTTCTATCTCTTCGGTAGACAATTCATTCGAGAAAATAACATGTAGATTGACTCTTTTCCATCCATCATCAGCGGATAAATTTCCAAATCGATTAACCCTTAGCTCAACTACAGGCAAAATCAAATCAATGTTTTTTAATCTTCCTTCTTCCTTTCTCCTCTTGACCACCTTATATCCATCCAAGAATATATAATCATTAATACCAAGAACTTTTATTTCCTCAGGAAGTGATTCTAAATCTGCTATATACTTATCCCATGCTTCAGGGGTATCACCCCCATAATGTTGAATAATTGATTTTGGTGTGTGGACATGTAAATCCCATTTGTTCCATTCTGATCCTCTACCAAATTTCCCAATCATAGCAATATCGATTTCTCTTTTTCTAAAGTTTTTTCTTCCAAAGCCAAAATATCCGCTTTGATATCAGCCAATGGCCTCAATGGCTTAAACTCATAGAAATATTTGGTAAAATTGATTTCGTAACCAATCTTGGTTTTGCTGTGATCGATCCATGCTCCGGGCAGGTGGGGTTTTACTTCCGCTTCAAAGTAGGCTTCAATGGTCTGTGCAGACAGGCCCTCCCCTCTTTTTACAAGGAAAGGGATGTTTTCATAATCCCTAAGTGAGGAATCAGCCTTGGGTTGACCTTTGGTCTTTATCACTCTGCCTTTTTCGTCTTTGAGCGGCTGTTCCACCGTAATTCGCCAATAGCCAAAAAATTCATTGGGTAGGATTTTACAAAATTCGTTTTCTTCAAAGTTGCCGTACAGCTGGGTAATAAAACCAATACCCTTTTCATTGCCGTTTTCAGCTATCTTCTTCCGTTTGTTCCCCAGGCTCCTATCCATTTTTTGCCAAAAGCGATTGAAATCCAGTTTGCCTTCTTTGCATAATTCTTCATCTTTAGCACCCGTGGCATTTATTAATTGTACTTTACCCCTTCGCTCTGCACTTTTGTTGTTGGTTACAATCCAGATATAAGTGCTGATGCCGGTATTGTAAAACAATTGGTCAGGTAGTGCAATCACGGCTTCCAGCCAGTCATTTTCAATGATCCATTTTCGGATATTGCTTTCCCCACTTTCGGCAGCTCCTGTAAACAAAGGAGACCCATTAAACACAATGCCAATCCGGGTACCACCTGGTTTCATTTTAGAAATCATGTGTTGCAGGAAAAGTAAAGAACCGTCATTAATTCTTGGCAATCCTGCACCAAATCGCCCACTCATGCCATTGCTTTCTGCTTCGGCTTTGATGATTTTTTGGGCTTTTTTCCAGTCCACACCAAACGGCGGATTGGAAAGCATATAATCAAATTTTTCATCTTCCAGTCCATCTACGGTAAAGGTATTGCCAAACTTGATGTTGCTGGGGTTTTGCCCTTTAATCAACATGTCTGATTTGCAAATGGCATAGGATTCCGGATTTATTTCCTGTCCAAACACTTTCAGTTCTGCTTTGGGGTTCAGTTCCATTACATACTGCTCACCCACAGAAAGCATTCCACCCGTTCCACATGCAGGATCATAAAGGGTTTTTACAATGCCCTCCTGGGTCAGGATATCTTTATCCTCAATAAAAAGAACATTTACCATCAGACGGATGACCTCTCTTGGCGTAAAGTGCTCCCCGGCAGTTTCATTGGATTGTTCCGCAAACTTTCGGATAAGTTCTTCGAAGGTGTATCCCATTTCCATGGAATCCATATCCGTAAGATCAATTTCCTGAAAGGACTTGACAACGCGAAAAAGAATGTCAGCCTGTGGTCCATCCATGCGGTCAATTTGGTCGTCAAAGTTGAAATACTCGATGATTTCCCGGGCACTGTTCGAAAACCCATTGATGTAGTTTCTCAGGTTTACAGCAACATTATTTGGATCGGCAATCAGCTTGTCAAAATTAAATTGGCTCCTGTTATGGAAGTTGAATCCTGCAATTTTATTGAGGGCAATGTCCTTGGCACTATCCTTCAGCGCATCCACTTTGGGCAGGTAGTCCAGCACTTTCTGTTTGGTGGGTTGCAGCACACAGTCCAGCCGTCTGAGGACAGTCATTGGCAAGATCACCTTCCCATAATCGGACTGCTTATAATCACCCCTCAGTAAGTCAGCCACCCGCCAAATCAGGTCAGCCTTTTCTTTAAAATTCTTCATTTATTGTTTTTAATCTTTAGTCAATTTTAGGACCCTGTTTCATCCGAGCACTGGTGAAAATTAAACCCTATTAATTTTGGCGCTGTGCGTAAGCAAAGGCCGTTGAAGGTCCTTCCTATTGCTTTAATTTTTAAACCCTAGAAAATCCCGAACCAAACAATTTTTAAAAGAACAAAAGAAGTGATAACCTTAAAATAAACAAGGAAATCCTTATTAAAATGTAAAATTATTAAGCTCTCGTATCAAATTTAAACAAATAATTGAGAACCCCTAAATTCGATCTCCTAAGACCTAATCATAATAATCAGTCACTTTTGATGATTTTGCACTAAAAAAAAAATCTTGTAATTTAGTTCTGATGACCGAAACAATCCCGTTTACCTATAAAGGGTCTGTCCTGAATGGTGTTACCGATAAGTGGGTTCTTGGAAGTGATGTCGCTAAGGTGAAAGACATGTTTCAAAGGTGCAAGTACTTTCCTCCTTACCCTGGTCTTTTCATAATCCAATATAGTATTGAATGCGGAAACCAATAAGATTTCCAGACTAATTGTCAATCTCCCCTCCTAAATGTCAATTTTACAGCAATGATTTAATTAGTTAATACATCTTAAATTTAGATATTCAAAGACAAATTAAATTTTGTGTAGTAAATAAAATTTTCATATTTCCCTGATTTTACAATGTTTTAATTTAAATATCAGAAATCAAAAAATTATCTTTATTAATAATTTGGTCCAAAAAAATCCCATAAGAATATTTAATTCCATTGGAATCCTTTCCCGCAATATGCATACACAATCCATTATTGGAAAGATCTGACCATAACATACCAGAATCCCCCTCATCAGTCCTCCCATCATGAAGTATAATTCTCACATCATAATGCTTACCATCTTCATAAAGGTTATACGCATCAACCATTCCCCGAATTTTCATATTATGAACGGTACTAAATCCTTTAACAAATAACCCGATTAATTTTCCAGTACGGCCCAAATTAATACTATCTAGAAAATGGCAATCATATAGACAATTACTAATTCTCTCAAAAAATTTTGCTTCAACCTCAATGAAAGAATAATCCATGCGCCTATTATTATCTGTATTAACAGGTAAATCCTCATTTAAAAAACCAAACAAATGCCAGATTTTAGTTATGGTATTAAAAATATCAAATCGAATTTTAGAACCATATCCGTAATAAACCTCACCAAATGTGATATGGAATGTTGTTAAACCAAAAAATTTACCGTTTCTCCTAACATATCCGGTAAGAGTACCTTCACCAGCAGCATAAATTTTTCTAAAATTCATTCAATTAAAATCTCATTTAGTGTAGTAACTCCACTAACTTGTTTAACTTCATATAATTTAAACACTATTTTATTTTCTAGAATATTATCAATATTTTCAAACTTTTTAATTGCTTGAGAAATTAGGTTGATTATTTCATTAATGAATTTATTATATTTGTTCCAATTATCATTTATATTAGGATCTGTTTTTTTTTAATTCTTTCAATTCAACTTTTTGAGAATTTAAATAATCTACAATTTTATTTATATTGGGCTCATCGTCTAAAGACCCAAAGCTATATATTCCTTGAGAAATTCCTTGAACTCTTTCCTTAAGAATTTTACTTTCATTTATAACCTTTGTTGAATCAATTGCTCCATTAATAGACTCTTCAAATTCTTCAATATTATGCATTAATCCACTTAATTTCCGCGATAAATCACCTCGAATATCAGATTTTGAACTTTCTAGTTTAATTTGTCCAGCTTCAAGAATAGACTTATAGGAGGGTCCCTAAGAGCCTGCCAAATCTGCTACAGATTTAATGGTTTCGGAAACTTTTGAATCTGAAGTATTTCCAAAGGAAGTCATATATCCATTTTGAAAGTCAACTTTTAATTCAGCTTTGCCCAGTCCTGATCGAGATTTGGCATAGTAATAATCATTCCTGTCTGGCAAATAAATGATGCTGGTTTTAACAGCAACATCCTTAGCAGGGTTATATTCCACCAATAAATATGGCTTAGGGTAGTAAAATTTTAATCCTTTTTCTGTACCTTCATCATTGATAATTTTAATTTTTGCACAACCGATGGCGTTGGATAATAAAACCGTAGCAAGAATAATTGTTAAATTTTTCATTTTACCAAAGATTTTAAACCTGAAACTACCACAGTTGATTTTACTACAATTTTATTCTATAAATTAAATAATTTCATCAATTCCAAAATAAATACATTAAAAATAGCAAGTAAAGATCCGATTATAAATAGGCCAATACCGATTCCTTCCCACACTCTTGAACTTTTTGGTTCTTTTGAGACTTGTTCAAAGGTTGCTAACCGAACAGAAGTAGCATCAGATAACGCTTTATCTAAAGAAATTTTTGAGTCATCAAAGTGTTTTTTTAGATTGAAAACATTATCAGTAATAATGGTTGATACCTTACTTCTCGCATATCTTGATGATAGTATTGATATCATAAAACAGGAAATAGTAAGAGATAAAATAACAATTATTATAGCAGCAAATATTGACAAAGATGCTTCCCCTAAAAAGTTCCTATAGGCCGCTATACCCCAAATCTCAGCTAAAACAAGAGTGGTCAACCACCTATTATTTTCAACAATATGATCAAGCTCCTCATGGTAGGTCTGTTTGAGGCCATACATATCATTTATAAATTTTTCAACAATTTTATCACCATCATACATATACCTTTAATTAAATTTTAAACAAACCACTCTTGCCAGAGCTGAATTTATAAAACCCAACCTGTTGTTATGAATTTTTTAATAAATAACTATATAATTCACAAAACCACCTATTAACACATGAAGAGGAACCTGAAATTGTTAAACTCTAATAGAATGGTTGAAATACAAAATAGAAAATTGTATTTACCCTAAATGACATTCTTAATAGGGCAATATCCAAAAACTCTCAAAAAACTCCACTCGATTACTCTAATATTTAAAATTAATGCTCCGGAATGAATTTTGCAAATTTTCTCTAGATTTTTTTCGTTGGGTAGATACAAAATTCGACAAATACGGAAAGTGCCTATTATATTATTGGCTTGACCAATTATTGCATGACTCCCTAAATCAAAGATGATTCCTTTAGAATAATCATTAATGTGGTATTTCCTATTGGCAACACAAAAACTCCATTCACACTGCCCGGCCAATCTTAGTAAGTAATCACAGTCAAATCCGAACCCTGATATCCATATTTCTCTCTTTTCTAAATTGATGTCCTTTTCCCAAAAGACAAAGAGCCGCTCCTGTCTTTTGCGGGAACGGCCTTGGGTTTGCGGGATGACTGTTCCATTTTTTAGGAAGATCTACTGTTTTAATTTCTCTGATTTTAATGTCCTCTGGAATTTTAATTTCAAGCTGGGCAAAGTCGCCAAAGTTAAATGCATTGTAACTGGGACAAGGTCCTGATTTTGGAAATATAAATAATTCCCGTTCCTTTTGAATTCCACCTGTTTCCTGATTTTAAAGCTCCTTTGCCTCTTATTGTGTTAGCTTATTTCCTCTTTGACAGTCGAAATAGTATGGCCATTTTAGCTATCGTTAATTGGACAGCAACGCTTTCCCATGGGGTTAGAATTGTCCAAAAATTCCATATCATGATCATTTTGGCGGTTAATTTGCCTTAATCGTTTTTCTTCCATCGGATATGTTTTAACCCTCTACTGAAGTAACCCACCATGTATTGCCATTGAGGTCCCTTACCCCCCCTGTTCGTCCGTAATCCTGGTTGGAAAGCTCCATTACGACAGTGGCACCTGCATCCAGTGCTTTTTGAAAGGTTTCATCCGCTGAATCCACGTTTACATAGAGCCCTGCCGGTTGCGGTTCCCAATTTTCGTTACTTTCGCCAGCCATAATGGTGCTGTCACCGATCATAATTTCAACGTGCCTTATTCGGCCGCCGTCGTCAGTGTGTTTTTGTTTTTCGGCTGCATCAAAAACTTCCTTCGTGAACTTCAAAAAGGCCGTCACGTCCTTTAGGATCAGGTAGGGCATTACGGTTCGGTAATAGTCAGGATTTTTCATTGTGTTTGTATTTTAAGGTTTCCATTTCAAGACAATAGCAAATATAGCAGGTGCAAAATCTTGTGAATTGTAAAAATCCGACGTATTCATAGTGACTTTTACGGTCTGATATTCCGCTTAATGCTACTATAAGGGATGGTACTTAGATATGAAATGAAAAGGTGTTAAATCACTGTACTGTTTCCCTCCATTCAATCCCTTCCGCATTTCCGGAAAAGAATTCCGAGGGATGGTACCCCGAAAAACTTTTGAAATCTTTGATGAAGTGGGATTGATCGTAGTAGCCACAGGATAGGGCAATTTCGGTCAGCGTTACCTGCATGGCTTGCTCATACCGATTGCAGGTTTCACCGAAGCGAACCAACCTCAGGTATTTTTTTGGAGGAAAGCCCGAAAACTCTTTGAATTTACGCTCAAATTGCCGTTCCGATAGGTTATAATGATTGGCAAGTTCACGAATAGTATAGTACTTGCCGGAGTCGACCACATGCCTGATGGCCGAGATGGCGGGATGGTCATACACTTCACCTAGTTTAAGCTGCTTTTCAAGGAAAGCAGTCACAATTTGAATGCGGGAGTTTGTATCCGAGGCTAAAAAAACACGCTCTTCCAACTCCGATCCTGCATTACCGAGAACTGAAAATAGGTCAGGCATCACATTGGTGAGTTCGACAGGAGAAATTTTCAGCAAATGCCGGACTGCAAAAGGATACAGATAGACGCCGAATATACCGAATGATCCTTCGGTTACGAACCGCCGATACCGGTCGGTCTGCGCATGAATCCCTGACAGGAAGGATTCGCTTCTATTTCCGCATTCCGTAAGCTCATCAAAGCGACCTTTATAGTGAAAAATAAGTTCGGAGCAATAATCAGCCATGGAACGGTAGGTATAAGTCTCATCAAGTTGATCACCCTCAAAAACCCAGAAAAAACGGACTAGTCCTTCCAGTTTTTTTGAGGGTAAATAGGTGTGGTACTTCAACATAGAGCTCATAATCAGTAGTATATACGAATATAATCAAAATTCCCCAAACTGCTCTTCCAACCATTTCAGTCGAAATTTCACCTACTTCTGAGGTCTCGCTTAATTCTCCTTTTTCTACCTTTTTTCAATTCGATACCTTCTTTCTGAGCAATACCCAATTTATGAATAAAATCTGCCTTACTTTCAGCATTCTTAGCTTCCCGAACCAAAGCCCCACAGCCGTTCCTGACCGTAAAAGCTGCTTGCTCAATACAAACTCCTTTTTTTCAGCCAATAAATATTTATGAAGGCCCAAGACCTTTACTGCAAACCCAAAACTCTGTCTCAATATGGCTCCCTTCCTCTCATTTATCCTTACCTCCCGCACAGCTCCTTATACGCGCACCACTTGCACCGCTCCAAATCGTCAGTCTGATCAAAGGGCACCTTTGTGTCGAAAAGCTCTTCCAATACCTCACGAAGTACCTCTTCCACCTCAAGGCTATAATCGGAATAATCTTCCACCAGGACTCCATCCTTCCTGGATTCCTTCTTTTCCAAATAAGGACTGAAATTCGGGTTAAATAGCTCCTTCAGGTTGAAAATGGCAGGTTTCAAGGGAAGCTCGTTTTCCGGGTGGCTGTATTGATAAAGCAACCCATAAAATAGGGTTTGCATGGCTGCCTTGTTTCTGTTTTTTATATCCCTGTCAAACAACTGCCTAACCCCGGGAAAGACCTTTTTGTCTCCCCCGGATTTATAATCAATCAACCTGATGGAGCCCCTGTGCAAATCTACCCGGTCAATTATCCCACCCAGCAATACGGATTTGGCATTTCCAGATGGAAAAATCTCGAAGTTTGCGTTGTAGCGTTTCGATTTTTCAAGGGAAACTATTTCAAAAGGAGCTGTTTGTCGGTCTATTTCCAGTATCTGAAGCAAATATTTCTGCAAGACATCCCTGGCAATGGCCAAATGCCCACCCAGTTTTAACTCCTTGTCTTCCTCCATAAAATAATACTGCCGTATGGCCATTTCAATGGCAGGATAGACATAATCCTTCAATCCTGAAAAATCCTCAGCATGAACCACCCTCCTTTTCTTTCTCTCCATAAACCCTACATACAGAAATTCTAAAGCAGCATGGGCTAGATTTCCAAAAACAGCGGGATCCACATCCTCGCTTACCGTTTTTTCCTCCTCCACCTTAGCAATGTATTTATAGTAAAACCTAAGTCGGCAATCCAGGTAGGTGTTGATGGCCGAAGGAGATAGCGCTCTGTCACTTTGCTTTGAGCCATCTCCCAAATATTGGTCAAGGACTTGTAAGATCGCCCCATCCTTGGCTATACGGATAGCCTTGGTTTCTCCGAGATCTACGGGAATGAATACCACTTCCTCTGCCTTTTCCTCCTCCGAAATGCCCATTTCTTCCTTTACTTGGATGATATACCTACTTTTCTCCCCTACCCTGCCCTGCTCCCCGGCTGTGGTATAAATAAGGTGGACCTCTTCGGATTGATGTAGTAGCCTGTAAAAGGTATAGGCATAAATAGCGTCATTTTGCTCTTGAACTGGCAAGCCAAAAGCCTTCCTGAGGTTATAGGGCACCAGGGAGTTTAGGCTGTTGGAAGGGGGGAAGCTGCCCTCGTTCATATCGCAAATAATTACTCGCCTGAAATCCAAGTTTCTGGACTCCAGCACACCCATAATTTGTAATCCCAAAAGTGGCTCCCCCTCAAATGGCAACTTAAGCTCCCTATATATTTGCTTAAAAAGCCGAATGACAAAGTCTAGAGGCAGAGCTTCCTTCCCTTGTTGTGGCAACAACAATTCCCGGAACCTGTTTAATTGCTTGTAGCACTGGCCAAGATAGGTGGATTCCAGGATGTTTTCTGAAGCCTGTTCGTATAGTGCATTCATGATTTTTCCCATCCTCTCTAGTAAGCCCGCCACACCTGTGATGTTTTCAAAAACAAGTGCAAACAACCCCCCAAACTTTGTAAGGTAGGTTTCGCTGACGTAAATTACATTAGTAGAGGTAATATAAGACAGGGCTTCCTCACAATGCCGCTTTTGATTAGCCTGCATATATACGGATCCCAAAACATCAATAACTGCCTTATGGTAATAAACCACATTTTTGTCTTCTGCTTTCCTGAACCTTTGCAATTCCAAAACGGCCTCCAGAAAAGTATACACCGGTGTATTCTTAATTGGGTAACCCATAGTGACATTTACCGCAGATACCTGATCAGGCAAGTGACCCAACAACGGAAATAGCAGGTTTTCATTGGGCAAAATCACTACAGTGTCCTCTAAAGCCTCCGTTTCCTTGTTCCCTTCCAAAATCTTGCCTACAATATTTGCTTGATTTATCCTCAAGGGAGTGGTATAGGTTTTTATTTTGGTCCTTTTTGTACCAATCCTTTCAGGAATTGGGTGTTGAAAAGTAGGACCAAGCACCTTATCCTTCATGTAATCCCGAATAAAAAAACCAGCCTCTTGCTGGACATCCTCCACATAGTAGCTATCTATATCCCAAAAGAGCAAAGCATGATGTTCCCTAATAAAAAACTTGACCAATGCTTCCTCGCAAACTGTAAAGGCATTAAAACCCACAAAAGCTATTTTACCCCCATCCCATTTCAAGCCATCAAGATCATCGACCACCTTTCTATATATCATGCCGGAATAGGCCATCCCTATGGAAACAAGCCTGGCCTTAAAACGCTCATATACCAAGCTAAGCTTATCCCAAAACCTCAAAAAACGCTCCTGATGCTCCGTTTCTCTCTGGGAGAAAGAGCTCCAAAAAGTCTGAATTAAAGTCACCTGTTCGGGAGTCAAAAAACTCCAATCCTTTTCAAAAGCCTTTATTTCGGCAAGTCTGCTGTAAAGTTTACTTGCATCTACCCTAAACTGGTCAATGTCGTTAAAGTCCTTGAGCATCAGTTCCCCCCAGAAATAAAACCGATCCAATGGTTCAGGATCCTTTATGAGCTGCACATATACTTGATGCAATTCAAAAATCAAAGTCAGCTTATCGGCTGGAACTTGGCTTCCCAGGTCATAAAACAAGTCCTCAATAGTGATCACCCTGGGCATCCAAGTAGGTTCGTTAACCAAACTTGATAGTTCCTTTACAAAAAAAACACCTGCCCTTCTATTGGGTAAAACCACAGTAAGCTCTTGGAGCCCACCCTTATGAGTTGCCAAAAGGGATGCGGCCGTTTGTCTTAAAAAACGATCCATATCAAGTTACTTCTTTTATGGTGATGGTATCCAGGTAACATATAAATCCTTCAGTGGGAAGTTTTAGTAAGGTTTTGACCAGTTGCATGTAATCTTTTACCTGCCCTTGGTGGGAGCGGTGCTCCAGGCCTGTTTTAAAATCCACTACCTCTGCATGATCTCTATAAATTACCACCCTGTCTGGTCTCTTTTGGCTGCCATCCGGCAGCATTATACCCTGTTCTGTCAGGATCTTTGCTTCAGTAGAAAACCAATTGGCAAAAACTGGCAAAGAAAACAGCTTACTTATTTGACTTTCTATCCGATTTTTTTCTGGTTCTTGAAAAACGCCTTCAAAATAAAGTTCTTCGAGCTTAACCTTGACTTCATGCTCATTCCTTGCCCTTTCCAAAATGCTGTGCACCAACTGCCCAAACCACAATTTTTCCACTCTACCCTCAACCTGATCATCAAAACTCAAAGAGGATGTTTTCACCTTGAGCTTCTTTTGCCAAGACTGCTGAGACCACCTTAGCCGAGGGGGTAAAAGCACTCCCATTTCTCTATTCTTTATTGCAGGCCATTCTCCGTATTCAAAAACCTTCTTCTCTTCATCCAGAAATTCACTTAAACTCATCTCTTCTCCATTAAGGCTCTCTGTTTCCAATACCTTTAAGATGTTTATTCCCAAATTCCCCATCGAGTGCTTACTGGTGTCCTTCCATGGTGAAAGTCCCCAAAAAACCTCTTCCGCACGTGTGAATGCAACGTAGGCCATGTTGATGGTATCCAAATAAGCCATGATTAGCTCCTCCTGATATACAGGTTCAAAAAGGGAATCCATTAAATCAGGCCCCATGTTTATCGGTACCACACTACTGAGCTGTTCTTCTTCCAAGGTAAAAGGAGTCCAAACCACCGTGCCCTTCGAGTGATCTACTATCTTCCAATCCAAAAAGGGCATCAGGACCACCTTGAACTGCAGTCCCTTTGATTTATGGATAGTGAGTATGCGTATGGCATCGTGTCCCTCCGGAATCCTTACGGTCAACTTGTCCTGTTTTTCTTCCCACCACTTCAAAAAACCTGTCAAATCGGCCCTGAATTTGGAAGAAAAATCCATGACGGCCTCTTTAAAGGCCGCAAGGTAAGCTTTCTCCTTACCTTGGTCGTGAAAACTAAACCAATCTGCCAATTCGTTGACCATTTCCACCAGGGGAAGCTTTAACCAATGCAGCTTTTTATTTTCGAATTCGGCAATTCTTTGGGATATAAAATCCGGATAATTCTCTTTATCAAAAACCCGGTGTGTAATTTCCTTTCCCATTACCTGGGCATAATGTAACCATAGGGACTGTTGATGGGAGGGGTTACCATCTTTAAGGTATTTCATTGCAGCTACTAGGCATTTTACCTTTTCCGCCTTTCGAATAAGCAAGGCTTCTTCTGACAATACGTCGAAAGAATGGGGGCTATTTGGGTTCGATAGACCATAGCTAAGCAAGGTGTCGGCAACTTGTTGACCCTCTTGGTTTTTTCTCACCAAAAATGCGATATCCCTGGGTCTATAGCCCATTTCCTGAAGCTGGATAACCATTTCAGGTATACGATCCAAAATAAGTTCAGACATCGATTGCTCCTCATCCCCTGCATCCAAAAACTCAAGTTTTACCTTCCCATGAAAATCCAAAGCTTCCTTCTTGGCATATATCTTTTGGGTGACTTCCTTATAGGCACTTTCCAAGATATCCGTATTGGATACTCCATGTGAATCTTGGAGCACAGCTGACAATTGCTTTGGAAGCAAGGAGAAAAGGGTGTTGTTGAAGTTTACGACTTTGGGTAAACTCCTAAAGTTCGTGTCCAATGGCTTGACATCAATACCGAAATGCCCTAATTCCGATTCCACCGTTTCTAAAAGGAGACGTAGTTCTCCTCCCCTCCATCTGTAGATCGACTGTTTTACGTCCCCTACCAGGAGGTTTACATTTCCTTGGGCAAGCGCATTTACCAGAAGTGGCCTAAAACTGGCCCATTGAAACCCAGAAGTGTCCTGAAATTCATCTATTAAAAAATGCTTGAACCGGTTACCCACCTTTTCATAAATAAAGGGGGCATCATTGTTTGCAGTAATGGATTTCAGAAAATCATTGGCATCAGAAATCAACATGATGTTTTCATCTTCTTTGAGTTCCTCTAAAGCCTCCAACAACTGCCTGAAAACACCATATACATAGAAATTTTTACGTATTGCCTCTATGGTTTTGTAAGGGGGGTACAAGGAGAGTAATTGGCCCCAAAGCTCGCCTAGCCCCTCCCTAAAGGCTTCCTCTACTTGTTCTTTTTTTTTGGATGATTTGGTGACCCAATCTACCACTTCATCCTTTGGGGTAAGTTGTGCTGCGGTGAGTTTGGGAAGGGGTTCCCTAGGGTCCCCCAGCAGGTCAAAATATTTTGAAAAGGTTCTAGTACCGCCTTTAAAATCTGTCCAGTCCAAACCGTGCCTTTCCCTTATGGCATTTGATTTGGTTTTAATTTCTCCTGCTTGTTGGGCAATATTGGATTTTTGCCGCTGAAGGTATTGCTTTAAACCATCCAGGTTTTCCCTCTCCTTCAGAAACTCCCTAATTTCTAGTTTATGGGTCTTGAAGGATTCCTGAAACAGTTCCCTGCCTAAGTTTCCGATGGCTGATTTAATGTCCCAGGTCTTTCCTTCCCTTATCCTGTCTATGGCATAGCTTACCAACCAACGATGCAGGTGCTCGTCTTCCATGACCCTTACCAAAAGGCGATCCACCAACCTGCTCAAAACGCCTTCCTGATCCATCTCCACATCGAATCTTGCCTGAAGGTCAATCTCCCTTGCAAAAGCCCTGATCACACGTTGAAAAAAACTGTCGATGGTGCTTATCGAAAAGGAGCCATAATCGTGGAGCAAGGAGGTCAGCGTGGACTTGGCCAATGCCTTTAACTGCACCGCATCCACCTGTAAAAAAGAAAGGATTTCAGCATCCATCTTCTCTTGAGGATTTACCTCCCGGGTAAGCCGGGTGAGCTCCTTCAAAATTCGCTCCTTCATTTCCGTTGTGGCCTTGTTGGTAAAGGTCACCGCTAATATTTGCCGGAATGCACCTGGTTGTCTCAACGCCAGCTTCAGGTACTCCATGGTGAGCGTATAGGTTTTTCCAGAACCTGCGGAAGATTTGTAGATGATAAAGGGAGTAAGGGTCGGCTGCATAAGAAAAAACCGTTAAAAGTTGAAGATAATAAAAAAATCCAGATTCCTCTCGCCCACATTACCTCTGTTTTTCCTTGCAAAGCCTCCCAATCCTAATTAAGTTTACTTAAAAAAGGCCTATCTAATTCCGAACTTCAATTAAGAGCGAAACATAATACCAAATAAAAATGACCCAAAGACGAAAATTCTTCAAGGAATCCTTAGCCGCGGGCTTGGGATTGGCTGTATTGCCAGGGATAAGTACATATGCCTCTGCTTCATCTCCAAAAAAAAAGCGTAAAGACAACCCCTACACGATCTCACTGGCGGAGTGGTCATTGAGGGACTGGTTAAATAGCGAGAAAATCTCCAATCTGGAATTTCCCGAAACCGCTAAAAACGTTTTCGACATTCATGCTGTGGAATATGTTTCCAGCTTTTTCAAGGAAAAGGAAACCGACCAGCAGTACCTCAAAGAACTTAAGCAGAGAAGTGATGATCACGGAGTGACCAACGTGATGATCATGGTGGATATGTGGGGAGATGACGGGGCCTTGGCCCACCCTGAAGCTAACAAGCGTACCCAAGCCGCAAACAACCACCACAAGTGGGTGGATGCAGCCAAGTTTTTGGGTTGCCATGCCATACGGGTAAATGCCTCTGGATATGGAGATGCCGGTTATAAAGATGCCTTGGGCTATTTCTCCGATGGTCTTGCCAAACTGGTGGAATACGGTGCCCAAAACAACATCACCATTATGGTGGAAAACCACGGAGGTTTATCCTCTAACGGAAGGTGGCTTGCTGAAGTAATGAGGCAAGTGGACCATGAGCATTGTGGAACCTTGCCCGATTTTGGCAACTTCCGTATCAATCTGGAATCCGGGATTTTCTATGATCCCTACATTGGTGTGGCAGAGCTTATGCCTTATGCCAAAGGGGTAAGTGCCAAATCCATGGGTTTCGGCCCCGATGGCCAGGACACCACCATTGATTTTGGAAGGATGATGCAGATTGTTGCTGCATTCGAATTCGAAGGGTTTGTGGGCATAGAATGGGGAGGTGGATATGGCAAGAAGATGGACGCCGAAGAAGCCATCAAGGCCACAAAAAAGCTTCTGGAAGAAAGCATCCATGGGTAACCCTAGATATGTTGGAAAAATGGAGTTGCTTGTGAAATAGATGACTTAGTGCAATCGGTTGCCTAAAAATTTTCTTATATTGCCAACTCATTTTGATTACTATTTAGCCCAATACTTGACAAAAAGCAAAACCAAAAAAATTATGAAGCGAACTATTCTTGCCTTATTCACAGGGTTAGCCATTGTAGCGACCTCCTGCAATGATCAGGAAGTAGAATCCAAAGAAGGCTGGACCAATTTGTTTGATGGACGCACACTAAACGGATGGACTAGGCTGGACGGCGAAGCCGAATTCACGATTGAAGACGGAGCCATCGTAGGAACAGCAGTGGCCAATACGCCCAACACTTTCCTTGTCACCGATGAAAAGTACGAGGATTTTATTCTGGAACTCGAAATCAAAGTGGAACATGAATCTAGTAACTCCGGAGTCATGGTAAGGGGGCAACATGACCCCGAAGCCAGAGATGGACAAGGAAGGGTCTTTGGTTACCAGGTAGAAACCGACCCCAAGGAAAGAGCTTGGTCGGGAGGAATCTATGATGAGGCAAGAAGAGGCTGGCTATACCCCCTTACCCTTAATCCAGATGCGAAAAGCGCCTTTAAACTTGGGGAATATAACCAATACAGGATTGAATTTCTTGGCAATACGATAAAGACCTGGATAAATGGTCAAGAAGTAGCCCATCTCGTGGACGAAATGGACAAAAGCGGGTTTATCGGCCTGCAAGTACACAGCATCAGAGACGAGGCCGACGCGGGAAGACGTACTTTTTTCCGAAACATTAGGATCAAAACCGAAGACTTTGACCCAGAGCCATTTGATTCGGATATTTTTGTAGTAAGCACAGTTCCCAACCACCTTACTGAAGAAGAAAAAGAAAGGGGTTGGCGCTTGCTTTTTGACGGAAAGAGCAGTGAAGGCTGGAGAAGCGCAAGAAAAGAAGGATTCCCCGAGAAAGGATGGAGCATTAAAGACGGGGTATTGACTATAGAAGCCTCTGGAGGTGGGGAATCCACCAATGCGGGAGATATCATTACGGAAGAGAAGTTCAGTGCCTTTGATCTGGCCTTTGATTTTAAACTCACCGAAGGAGCCAATAGTGGCGTGAAATATTTTGTCACCCTCAACGAAGGTACGAGGGGTTCCGCCATAGGCTTGGAATACCAAGTTCTGGATGATGAAAAGCACCCCGACGCCAAGCAGGGCAAGGATGGCAACCGCACCTTAGCCTCCCTATACGACCTAATTCCGGCAGAAAAAGAAGGCAGGTTCGTACAGCCAATAGGGGAATGGAACAAAGGGCGAATTGTGGTACACCCAAACAATAAGGTCGAGCATTTCTTGAATGGGTTGAAAGTCCTTGAATACGAAAGAGGATCGGAAGAGTACCGTAAATTAGTAGCTGACAGTAAATACAAAATCTGGGAAAACTTCGGCGAAGCTGAAGAGGGGCATATTTTGCTTCAAGACCACGGGGATGAAGTCCACTTTCGAAGTATAAAAATCAAAGAATTATAAACCGCCAAACCAAAACAGACCGGGGCCCCAGGGTCTCGGTTTTTTTTACCCTGCCCTTAAGCCACTTTCCTTCATGGCCAGCCTCACTTGTGTGAGAAAATGGCTAACTTTCTTCTTTGGGTCACCAGGCCCCAAAGTCTCAATGGGCAAGTATCCATGGTAGTTGCTATTCGCAATAATACGAAACAGCCTTCCCAAGTTCACAGGCTTTGGCTCCCCATAATGGTTCACCAACTCCTTGATCTGCCAACTAACCGCATGATGGATGTTTTTTTCAATTTCGCTATAGGGATCATGGACTGAATAGCTTCCTATATCAAGCACCAAGCCATACCATGGAGAATTGACCTTTTGGGAAAGGTAATTGACCTGCTCCGCGGTTGTGATAAAATCATCGTGGTTTTGCATTGCTACCAGTACCCCATGTTCAGCTCCAAACTCTACGCATTCCTTTATGTCCTCCACCATCCAAGCGGCCACAGCTTCCCATTGCTCCTCCACTATTTTTTGCACCCCGGAAAAAATCCTGAGTATAGGGGCACCCAACTTTGCGGCGGCCACTATCCAATTTTTGACTAGGGTTTTATCTTTTTCCCTTTTATTGGCATCATCGTAGGTGAAGTCATTTCTCACACCAGTGCCACTGATGTGAAGGCCTCTAGCCAATGCTTGTCGCTTAACCTCGTAGAGGTAACTATCCGACGGGACTTCAGGGTAGCCTTTAAGGTAATAGGCAGTTAAATCCACCCCCCTAAAACCCTGCTCGGCACAAAAGTCAAATAACTCCGCTAGGCTCATTTCCTGCTTGGTAAGAGGCCCATTAAAGGAATAGGCATTAAGGCTCAATTTCAAGTTATTGCTTGGAACTTCGTAGGTAGAAAGCCATGGAGAGTCAGTAAGGGATGCAAAAGGAACCACAGCTGAGATTGTGGCTGTTTTTAGAAATTTCCTTCTAGTTGTATTCATTGGGTTTATTTTTGCTGAAAAGTACAAGTTAACTAATCCATTCGATACAGCCCCTGAAAAATGCAACATTTTGCAAGATCCGGGTATTTTTCAGGAAACCTGTGCAATCGATTGCGTAAAAATTGGCAATTGACATAATTAATTTTTAATATTATGTCAATTAAACGAAAGCAGCATGGAAAATACACTTAAGCCTACAAAACAGACTTTTTTGACCGATGATTTTCTCCTGAAAAGCAAGTTTGCAAGGAGACTGTATCATGATCATGCCAAAAAAATGCCCATCATAGATTATCACTGTCATTTGTCTCCCAAGGATATTGCAAGCAACAGACAGTTTGAAAATATTTCCCGGGTATGGCTTGCGGGCGACCATTATAAATGGCGTGCCATGAGGACCTTGGGAATAAACGAACGGTATATTACAGGGGATGCCTCGGATAAGGAAAAGTTCGAAAAATGGGCGACAGCGGTCCCCTATACCATGAGAAACCCCTTGTACCACTGGACTCATCTAGAACTCTCCAGGTATTTTGACATTGATCAGTTACTGTCGGCCGAAACAGGTAGTGATATCTATGAAGAAGCCACTTCCTTACTCCAAAAATCCTCCTACAGCACTAGAGGGTTGCTAAAGCGGATGAATGTAGAGGTAGTCTGCACTACTGACGACCCTATTGATGACCTTAATTTTCATCAAGAAGCCAAAGGACTGGATTTGAAACTATTACCAGCGTTTAGACCGGATAAGGCTTACGCGGTGGAAGATCCCTCCAGCTATCTGGAATACCTGGACAAACTGGAACAGGCCAGTGGGATAACCATAGATCAATATTCTGATCTTCTCAGTGCCCTGGAAAAAAGGGTGGAATATTTCCATGAAAATGGAGGAAGACTCTCGGACCATGGTCTGGAACACCTCTATTTCTTCAAAAAAGGCACCTTTGAAGTGGACCAATTGTTTAGCAAGCTTAAAGGGGGTAAAAGACTAACTCAAGAAGAAATCAATTATTTCAAATTCGAAACCCTGACTGCCTTAAGCAAGATGTACCATGCTAAGGGATGGACACAGCAATATCACCTGGGTGCTTTGAGGAATGCCAACGAAAGGATGCTGCGCGTCCTCGGCCCCGATACGGGATTTGACTCCATTGGAGATTATCCCCAGAGTGTAGCTTTGGCCAAGTACCTCAATAACTTGGACAGCTCGGACCAGTTGTGCAAGACCATACTCTATAATCTCAATCCTGCCGATAATGAAATAATGGCCACTATGGTGGGGAATTTTAATGATGGATCGGTTAAAGGCAAAGTGCAGTTTGGTTCAGGATGGTGGTACCTGGATCAGAAAGATGGCATGGAAAAGCAGATCAATGCCCTTTCCAATATGGGCATCTTAAGCTGTTTTGTGGGCATGCTTACCGACTCCCGTAGTTTCCTTTCCTTCCCAAGACACGAATATTTTCGGCGCATACTCTGTAACCTTATCGGCCAAGACGTGGCGAACGGGGAGCTACCCGAGGATGAAGAGTGGCTGGGACAAATGGTGGAGGACATATGTTACAACAATGCCCGAGAATATTTCGGGTTTTATGATATCTAGTAAATGGCTTAAAAACTGATTTCCATGGCGGTCTTGAAAAGGATTAAGCCAGGGTTGAAATACTCTTATTTATTGTCCATTTAACTTACCTCCCACCTCCAAAAGGTAACAAACCCCTCCCTTAAAAATAGGGAGGGGCTTGGGGTGGTTAAAACGAAAGCCTT
Source organism: Pleomorphovibrio marinus (assembly GCF_003347495.1). GTDB lineage: Bacteria > Bacteroidota > Bacteroidia > Cytophagales > Cyclobacteriaceae > Pleomorphovibrio > Pleomorphovibrio marinus. The sequence continues at coordinate 142,302 of NZ_QCXY01000002.1, read as the reverse complement.
GATTTAGGCAGTACCAATGTGGGTTTGGAAAGTATTGCCCTTCATGATTTTCGCAACCCAAATCCTGAAGGACTGCTGTAGTTTCTTCTTCACCTCCGTTCATTGGGCAACTGTGGTTATTTCCTAGGTTCCCTTCCGTAAATCTGTGGCAATTGTCCCTCTGGTTACTTAATTCTTTACATTCTACCTCTCAGCATCATGTTCCAATACAGGAATGGCAATCCGTACTTTTTCAGCAGCCACATGCTGTATTGTTCTTTAGTGGTATCCATCAGCTTGGAGAGCAAGGGGTCGCTGTCTCTTACGTTGTTATATTTGAATTCAGCAAGTACCATTCTGCCATATCGTGTGACCAGAGGACAGGAAGAATAACCCTCGTATTTTTTAGTCCCTATTGACTTAGATTGAATCATTTCAAGGATATTATCCACCACCACCGGGGCTTGTTTGCGAATAGCTGCACCTGTTTTGGCAGTAGGCAAGGCCGCCACGTCCCCCAAACCAAATACATTGGGATACTGCTTGTGCTGCAAAGAATGTATATCCACCTCCATCCAACCTTGATTTGCCCCTTCTTGGATGGAAAGGGAAGAGTCTCGGATAAAATCAGGGGCTCTTTGGGGTGGTGCCAGATGGAGCATGTCATATTTAATCTTAATATCTGTTTCCCCAACCATTTCTTCTCCTAACCCCTTGTCTATTACCATAGCACAGTTTTGAAGATGGCTATTCATAAATCTGAAGGTGATTTCCCTTTTTGGAGCATCTACTTTAATGGGTGCATAAAAAGTCTTTAATGCAATATCCCGGTCGATTACAATTTTGCTCAGGGTTTTTGCTATTTCCTTCACCCCAAAGATTACCGAACCGGGGGTGGCAAAAACCACGTTTATCTGATCCCTAACCCCCTGCTTTCGGAAATAATCCTCTGCCAAATACATGACTTTCTGGGGTGCACCCCCACATTTTATGGGGGTGTTGGCTTGGGTAAATATGGCATTGCCTTCTTTAAACCCCCTTAGCATCCTCCATACCTTGTCCGGATCGGTGTACACGCTGCCCACTGATGAGGTCTGCATGGCTTCCTCCAAACCAGGAAGTAGGCTAAGGTCTATGGTTAACCCCGGTGCTACCACCAAATATTCATAGGTAAATGCCCCACTGCTTGCCGTTGAAACTGTGTTATTCTCCGGGTCAATAGCACCGGCCTTATCCTGTATCCATTCCACTCCTTGGGGGATATAGTCGGCTTGTTTTCTCCTGGTATCCTTAAAATCATAGGTTCCTGCCCCCACCAAGGTCCATGCCGGCTGGTAATAGTGAAACTCCGAAGGCTCAATTAAGCCTATGGATAGGCCTTTATTCCTTCTTTTCAATTGTGAGGCAACCATGATTCCTCCGGTACCCCCTCCTATAATCATCACTTGAAAATGCTTCATAACCCAATTTTTTTGACATGAAGGTATTTCAAAACCCCAAAAAGGACAGTGATAGATGTCACATAGGAGGCTTTTAAACCGATGTGGAGTAAATGAAAGAATCAGTGCCTTAAATGTATCAGCAACTTAATGGCGTTGTAGAAAAGGGTGATTTGAATACTGATGTGCAAAACCTACAGCTCAGTAAAGTGAAGACACGAGTTATTTGTGTAATTTTCAAGCTAAGAAATCAAGCATGAGGGGATCGTCACACTCTGGGATGATTTTTGTTGCGAGATTCTCCCGAAACGAGTTCGCTGAATCGAGTTCCCCGAATCAAGTTTGGGGCAGGCAATATGGTAAATAAAAAAAATGTAAGCACATGAAGGTTCCTTTTCTCCTTTTGTCGATGCTGTTTTCCCTGCATCAAGTTACTTTGGCCCAAAGCCCTACCACGATTACAGTGGAAGGCAAAAGCGAATTGCAGGTAATGCCAGATGAAGCCCTGATAAGGGTAAACCTCAGCACCAAAGCCCTTAAAACAAGCGAGGCCACACAGGCCCTAAATGACAAAACAAAGGCGGTGGAAGCTTCCCTAAAGAAAACCGGAAGTGAAAATTATACCTTCAAAGCCGCAAATTACTATGTCAACGTAAACCGTATATACACTAGGGGAAGTGCTAAGGACAGTGGCTACGTGGCTGCCCAAACCCTGGAAATTACGGTAAAGGACACTGCAGAAGAACTAATAAAGATCGTAGAAGCCCTGCATCAAAGCGCGGATATGGGGTTTCAGCTCAACTTCAGGTTAAGCAGGGAAAAAACCAGGGATTACCAAGATCAATTGCTGAAGATGGCCCTGGAGGATGCCCAACGCAAAGCCAAGTTGATCGCCGAAACCATGGGGCTTGCACAAACAAAAGTAAACGAGGTGGACTATGGAAGCAAAAGGTCCTTCCAGCCTGTTCCCTATAGAATGGAAGCCATGATGATGAAGGACAGCGAGGATCGTACGGCTCCCACTTTGGTGCCTGAGGAACAGACCATCAGTGACCAGGTTAAAGTGGTGTTTTTGGCGGAGTAACCCCTAGTCGAAGCGAGTCACCTCCACAATCTCCGGAGCTAGCCGCTCCCGATCCAAGTAAACATCCCTCAAAACCCTATCCCGGAGCAGGGGCAACTGTTTCCCGGCAAAGGGGCTCCCTGGTTGGGATGCGTTTCCATAACTGGTCAAGCCTCTGACACGAATGGGATCACCAAATTCCACCAAAGCCACGTAGGTGTCTCCGTGGGCCGGAATAAATTTCCCATCCTCATCTTCCCTTAGGGTCATTGTACGAAACGCCCCCATGGGACCTGGGCCACCATTTCCCGGTAAATCCTGGCCATCCCATCGAAACCTAAAAACCTCTCCCCAGGGAATGGACAAATCACCGTATCTTTTTTCCACTTCTTGAGCTGCCTTTTTCAAAGACTTCAGAGCCTTTTCCTTGTCCTCAATTCCTCTTGGCGTATTCCATGGATCATGCTCATCCCAGGGATGTTCAAAGCGCTCAGAAAGGTTGTCCAATAGCCTTAAGTTTGTCGCTCCCCCTACCCATTCCCTCACAAAATGGTCAAACAAAATTGCCCCCTCACTTTCTGCTTTTGCCAACTTATCCCATTTTTCCAACACATCTGCTGCCTTTATCAGAAACTCCTCGCCGGTACCCCTTGCTATTTCAATCAAATCTTCCAAGATATGTTTCTCCAACAACAAATAGCTGTCGTGTTTTAAGGCTTCCAGACTTTCCATGGTAATGGAATCATTCTGGATCAGCATCTGGATGGACCTCATGGTACGAAAGGACATTTTCATCTCCGGAGCCATGTAATCAGGAAAATATTCAGCCCGGTTAATGGGTGGCCAGGTGGCTGTCCAAGGTGGCTCGTTGGTATTTTGCAGCCAACCTGTAGGCGGATTCAACACCTGAGGAAGATCTTCAAAAGCATGGTAATCCCACCATAAGGTGGCACTGGTATCACCCCTGACTACTCCCTCCCAAAATGCCCAGTCCCCCATGGGTTTCTTAGGCACCCTAGCGTTAAACAAATTGAAAATATTGCCTTCCCTGTCCGCAAACATAAAGGTATACATTGGGATTTGAAGGCCCTGGATGGCGGAGATGAATTCCCCGTGGTTCCTTGCCCTACACATGTCCCAATATTGCTGCAACATTCCAGATTGGTTCAGACCCACCACCCTGAGCGCAAAGGCCTTGTTCCCTTTCTTTTCCACGACTGGACCGTGAACACTTTTTTCGACCTGAAAGGAAATGGAGTCCATTTCCCCATCCTCCCTTTTGATTTTTATAAAGGTGCTATGGGTCTCAAATGCCCGTTCCTCCCCATCCCAGAGATATCCAGCCCCATGTAGGGAAAGCGCATACAAATCCTGGCCATCGTGTGTGTTGACAGTCTGTGCGTACCCTGCATCCGGATTAAAAGCCATGGTCAACACTGGAAAGCCAATCCTAGAAATACCATAGGCATTGGTTTGTGGGCTGTTCAAATGGGCTTCAAAGTAGGTAAAATAGCCTGTCCAAGGCAGGTGAGGGTTTGTCAACAAAAAGGTGTTACCAGAAGCACTTTTTGATGGCCCAATAGCCCAAGCGTTGGAACCTAAGTCATCACCAGACAGGGCCAAGGCAGCATTCACCCTTGCCGGGGAAGCCAAAAAAGCAAAATGGGTTACCCGATGGCAATGTGCCAAAACATCTATCCCACTTATTGGAAGCACCTGCCTAAATTTATCCCCTATTTGATCAGGGTTTTGCGTTGCATAGTCATTTATCCCCGCGGCAAAGTCATTAAGGTACTCCTGCCATTCACTATCAAACCCAGAAAACCAATTTGCAGATCTTTCATATACCTCATTGGTAAGCACCCACTTGTCTGCCTCCAGATATTCTTCCCCCCAGTATTCCGCTCCTCTACCTCTAGCTTGGCCGTAAAGTTCAAGGATAAGTTTTCCGTGATTTTGGGCCTGCGCCCAACCATAAGCATAAAATAGCCTGTTGTGATCTTGTGCATAAATATGGGGAATTCCCCATTTATCCCATAAAATTTCCACATCGGCGGTGTCTTGGGCAAAAAGAAACTTGCCCATCAATAGCATGCAAAATGCTAGGTAAATAGTTCTCATAGGTGATCTTAGTGGTTAAAGGTGGCTAAAAGTTAGGAAGTATTTTTTGTAAACAGAATTAATCAAGGGTTGAAATAGAGATCAAAGCCCTAATAGTGAACAAAAAACTACAATTTGGTTAGGCAATCCTTCATTTACCCATATTGGTCTAATGGGTTAAATTCTGAATTAATCTTCTTAACCTCCTCATAATGAATATTTATTTAAAACTTAGTTGTAAACTAAATAATTCTTATTAACTTTGTAATGCCGAGGGTTAGATTCCGTCCCGAATTTAGTTGCATAAATGAAACTAAATGATTAAGTTGGAAAAAAAACAAAAAAAGCCATGAAAGCACTTACAAGAGCAGAAGAACAGATTATGCAGATCCTTTGGGACCTCAAAGAGGGCTATGTTAAGGACATCCTGGAACGCATGGATGACCCAAAGCCTGCTTACAACACCGTTTCCACCTTTATCCGGATTTTGGAGAAAAAGGGATTTGTCAAACACCATCCAGTGGGCAAGTCTCATTTATATTACCCAATTGTCACCAAGGATGAATACAGGAGTTATTCCATGAAACGGCTATTGGCAGGGTATTTTGGTGGGTCCTTTTCCAAACTGGCCAGTTTCTTTGCTAAAGAGGAAAACCTGGATCTCAAGCAGCTTGAGAAGATTATGGAGGAAGTCAAGGATGACGTAAAAAAATAAGGGATGGCTGAGTTTATCAATTATACCTGGCAAAGCACTTTTTGCCTTACCTTCCTTTTTGGACTGTATTGGGTGTTTCTCAGAAATGAGAAGGTATTTCGGTTTAACCGATTTTTTCTATTGGCAGCACCAATCTTGGCGTTGTTCTTCCCTCTCATAGAGGTGCCAGTGAATTTTGATAAGCCCAGTATTTCACTAGAAAACACCGCCTTCCTGAAATCCCTGCAATTGGAGCAATTGGAGGAGCCGATAGGAATATATGGGTTGCCTGCTGTTACGGTGACCGACACCAAGCTCCCTTTAATTTGGGAGTGGAAGGATTACCTTCTTTTGGGATACGCTCTGGTTATCCTTTTCCTGAGTTCTAAATTGATTTGGCAGTTATTTCAACTCAGGGAGCTGAAGCACAGAGGCTGGTATCAGGCTGTTTACAAGCTGAAAGGCAGCTATTATTTTATTCCCACATTCGGGCTGGCGCCAGTGTTTTCCTATTTCGACAAGCTGTTTTGGGATGACACCCAAACCTTGACTGCAGAGGAAGAGCGACAGATCATCCAACACGAACTGGAGCACATCCGGCAAAGACACAGTTACGATGTGCTCTATTATCAGGTTTTGTGCATAGTGTTCTGGTTTAATCCCGTCATTCACCTAATGAGAATGGCATTGGTGGACCTGCATGAATATATGGCAGACGCCAAGGTACTTGATAAGGTGGAGAATAAGACTTCTTACCACCAACTAATCGTGAAATTGGCTTTTAAGGGACTGGATCTACCCATCGGCAACTATTTTATCCGATCTACAACCTTAAAACGAATCATCATGATGAAAAAGCCCGCAAAAATAAACTGGTATAAAATGGGCATGGTCATACCCTTGACGGCCATGCTTTTCGGCCTGGTGGCTATGAAATCGGATCGCGGACTCAGCTTTTGGCAACAAAACAACCAAGCCAAAATTAGCCCCGAACAAGCCCGGAGCATCCAGGATTCCCTGGATGTGGGAATGAAAGTTCGACAAATTGAGGATCCCCAACATTACGAGAAAGTCGGTATCTGGCAAGACGGAACACTGAGAGCCCAAGTAGGGAACTTGGAATATGAATTTGCCGGAATACAAACCGAACAGGATTATTGGAAAGTCCGGGAATTGATAAAGATAATTGGTAAAAACGCAAGTATCCAGAAATCCTACAGCAGGGCTCACTCCTCTTATGCGGTAGACGAACGCCCCAGCCCGAAAGAGGGTTTTGAACAATGGAAAAGCTATCTTCTCTCCGAAATACACCTCCCCAAAAAGGAAAATGAAATTGGTCTTTCGGGTACCATGGAGCTTGAGTTTGTGGTGAATGAAAAAGGACAAATTCATTCTCCTTCCATCAAGCGCAGTTTCGGGGGTGGAGTGGATGAACAGGTGCTTCGTGCACTTAGCAGCAGCAATGCGCCATTGTGGACACCTGGAACCAAAGCGGGAGAGGTAGTGGCCACCATCGTGACCCAACCCATTACCATCTCCTTTGGAGAGAAAGAATCGCAACCAGAACCCTTCTTCTCCTCGCCCAGAGAGGCCTACCCCACCCCTCTGGGATATGGCATGGCAAAATTGGCCTCTGATGATGTATTTGAAGTGGTAGAACAAATGCCCATTCCCAATGGGAGCATGGAAGGCTGGAGGCAATATATTGACGAAAACTTGTCCTACACTGAGTCTGCCAGAAGAAACCGTACACAAGGAACCGTTTATGTAGGTTTTGTTATCAACAAGGATGGATCGACCCGGGATGCACAGATTCTCAGAGGAATTGGGGATGGTCTGGATGAAGAGGCATTGAGGCTGGTAGAGAACTCCCCTCCCTGGCAACCCGGAATTCAGCAAGGGGTGAATGTGAACACCAGGATGAGGGTTCCAATCCGGTTTTCCCTGGAACCTGAGGAAGAAAAATCCCACTCCTTTCAAAATGACATCAAGGATAAGAAAGTCGTTCCTACTGAAGACTTTAAAAAACACCTTCTCAGCCAGCTTAAGTTCCCCATTGAAGCGCGGGATGAGGAAAAAACCGGGGTTGTATTGGTAGAATTAGCCTTTAATGAGAAAGGGGATATCAAATCCTACCGGATTAAAAATGGGCTTCATGAGGAAATTGACAAGAATCTGGAAGAAGTACTCCAGAATGCCCCTTCCTGGGAGGTTAAAGAACAACAGCAAAGTTACAAAGGCACTTTTGCCATTTCCTATAACCTAAATGGTACCCAACACCCTAAAGATGGACTTGAAATGCGTTTTGGGGTAGCTTATTCCGTACACGGCTACGGCAACACCTTCAGGAAACTCGGTCCAAAAGAAAATGGGGTCCTAAAAGTTGAAATATTGAATGAAGAAAAGATCAGCTTCAACGGGAAAAGGATGGACCTGGATGACAAGCTCAGCAAAGCCATTGCCAGTTTACTTGAAAAGCATGAATTGGATCCTACCAGTTTGACCATCCATCTTTCAGCACCGGCAAAGACTAAAATGGGAACAGTGGCCAAGGTGAATGAAGCCATGCGCAATAACGATATCAGGAGGCTGCTTTACACCAGCACGGAAGGGGAGCCGCTCAATTTCAATCCCTCAGCTGAAGAGGGGAATTATTTTGCCTCCAGCAATGAAAAACCCCTTATAGTATGGGATGGAAAAGTGGTTTCATCTATGGATAATATTTCCCCTGAGGAAATTGAAAATATTTCAGTATTGAAAGGAACTAGGGCCACGAACGTATTTGGAGAGGATGGAAAGCACGGGGTGATCATCATCAACAGCAAAAAATAAAGCTTAGTGGATATCCTTTGATGATTTACCCTTGGAGCAGCAGCAGGCTTAAAAACCTTCCCCTTGATTAGTTCTACCATTTCGTCGGTCTGCCAAGTCTGGTAATCGGCATACGAATAGTGACCATATTCGGTAAAGGGCTCTTCGAACTTCTTTTTCAAATCCTGCTTTTCCATAGGGTAATAATACTGAAACTGAGCAAGAAAGTAAAGAATAGGGATGACATATGCGTATCCAATTTAAATTTGATCGTGACGCATTCAAAAAGAGTTTGGAATCCAGTATTTTCAAGTTGCATGAAGTTTCCATGAACCAACAACCTTACAACGGTAATTCGGGAATTTGCAAAAGGTGAAAGATACCTACCCAAAAACGGTCATTACCAACCATGGATGCCGTAGGGGGGTAAGGCATAGGGCTCTGAAGAGTTTTTTGAGTAACTTATAGTTAAGATGACTGTATCCTAGAAACTTAAAAATCTATTTTGAATCCTTCCCCTTATTGCCTTATTTTAAAGGCTTATGATGGAGAAATTCTCACCTTTTGGGGAATATACGGATTTGGTACTGGTATTAGGCTTATTAGCAGCGGCCATTCTCATGTTTGTGAAAAACAAGCCAAGAATGGATGCAGTGGCTATTATCATGATTGCCGCCTTGCCCTTTACTGGGATCATAAGTATTGAAGAAGCCCTGGTAGGGTTCAGCGACCCCAATATCGTTTTGATTGCCGTATTGTTCGTGTTGGGTGATGGCATGGTAAGGACAGGGGTGGCAAGAAATATTGGGGATTGGATCAATAAAAAAGCAGCCAATAGTGAAACCAAATTAATGATCCTGCTGATGATAGCGGTAGCTGGATTGGGTTCTGTGATGAGTTCCACAGCTATTGTTGCCATTTTTATTCCCGTGGTTTTCCGAATTTGCAGCAATGCCGGGATTGCCCCTAGCCAACTGATGATGCCCCTGAGTTTTGCGGCATTGATAAGTGGGATGATGACCCTCATCTCCACCGCCCCAAACTTGGTGGTCAACTCCGAACTTATGCGGCAAGGGGAGGTGGGATTTGATTTTTTCACGATCACCCCTTTTGGGATTGCCATTTTGATTTTGGGTCTCCTGTATATGTTGATGGCAAAAAAGTGGCTCCCAAATAATTCAACGGATTCATCCGGAAAAAGGAAAAGGCCAACTTTTAAAGTCCTTGTGGATAAATATAACCTTCGTGAAAAGGAATACAGGGTAGCCGTAGGGGAGGATTCACCATTACTTGGCATGCAAATCAACGAGATAGATTTTGGAAGTTCCTCCGTAAACCTACTTGCAGTGGAACGAAAAGAAGGTTCTAAATCCGTATTCAACCGTCCCACAAAACAGATGAATTTCAAAGCAGGAGATATACTCCTCTTGGACTCTGGCACCAATCAAGGAAATCTTTTAAAATTATTCGATCGGTACAAATTAGAACCTCTAAAACTTTCAGGGGGAAGGGAGTACCTTTCCAGCATAAAACAAGAAATGGGTATGACCGAAGCCATCTTACCTGCCGAGTCCAGTTGGGTGGGAAAATCGATAAAGGATGCCCGCATTCGATCCGAAACAGGCCTTACCGTGGTAGGCATCTGGCGAGCAAACCAAGTCCTTACTCAGGATCTGTTGGAAGTTGAACTGAAGGTCGGTGATACCATTTTACTTGCTGGGTTTTGGGATGATTTCAAAAGGGTAATCCAGGAATCCGATAATGTGGTCTTGCTGTACCTGCCCCCTGAATTTGAGGAGGTCCTACCCGCAGCAGACAAAGCCCCTCACGCAGTGGCAATTTTAGTGTTGGTAGTTATGCTGATGGTTACAGGCCTAATCCCAAATGTTCATGCAGTGGTGTTGGGTTGTTTGCTTATGGGCTTATTTAGAATAGTGGACATGACTAGTGCTTATAATTCCATCTCGTGGAAAAGCCTGATTTTAATTGTGGGCATGATGCCATTTTCCATCGCCCTTCAGCGCACGGGTGGAGTTGAGCTCGTGTCAGGATCCGTATTGTCCTTAGTGGGAAACGACGCCCCTAGAGTTGTGTTGGGCACTTTGTTCCTTGTCACCGCTATTTTAGGGCTTTTTATTTCCAATACGGCTACAGCCGTGCTTATGGCACCAATAGCAATAGCCATTGCGAACGAACTGGGGGTATCTCCCTACCCCTTGGCCATGGCAGTGACCCTGGCCGCCTCTTCCGCATTTATGACCCCCGTTTCCTCTCCGGTTAACACCATGGTGGTTTCTCCCGGCAATTACAAGTTTGGGGATTTTCTTAAGATAGGGGTGCCTTTTACCTTCCTTATCCTGATTTTGTCTATCCTATTGATTCCTGTGATTTTACCATTCTAAAAATAACAATGGAAATTTAGAAACTGGCCGTTCACCCCTTGGAACGGCAGAGAATCTAAATTATATTCAGGCAGGAAAAAAGGATGGGGGCCAACAACTACTGGTATGACCATAGAAGCATTAAAGTATCCAATTGGAAAGTTTGAGAAACCAACGATCATTTCTAGGAACCACTTATTAAAATGGATCCAGGATATTTCATCCTTCCCTGAACGCCTAAAAAACGAGGTGAAACTGTTAACCAATGAACAACTTGACACCCCGTACAGACCCGGGGGATGGAGGATCAGGCAGGTAATCCATCATTGTGCAGATAGCCATATGAACAGCTTGACACGCTTAAAACTATCCCTTACCGAAGATCAACCCATCATCAAACCCTATGATGAGAAGCGGTGGGCAGAACTGTCCGATGCTAAGGATATGCCCATTGAGCCATCCTTAAAAATATTGGAAGGAATTCACGAGAGGTGGACAGTTTTGCTACATAATTTGAATGAAAATGAATACGGCAGATCATTCGTCCATCCCGAAAATGGCCAAATCCTTCGGGTAGATGAAACTATTGGCTTGTATGCTTGGCATTGCAACCATCACCTTGCTCATATTACAACATTGAAAAAACGCAGTCATTGGAATTAAATATGGAAGATATTTTAAATTGGGTTTCCACCTACTCTCCCCCAATTATTCTTTTGATTGCACTTGGTGCATCACTGATTTATATCATCAAACAAGTTACAGAAAAAGCAATAAATCATCAGTTTGATAAGTATAAGAAAGAGGTAGAACTCAAGCTAGAGAGACGTTCAAGTTTTGAGGAAAGAGTGCTGATTGACCGGTATACGTTGATCAAGGAAATCCAAACAAAATTAGGATCCATTGCCACAAATCTTAACCGCATTAAGTCCGGACAAAAAATTGATGGGTTTATTGTTAATAGCGATATAGTCCCACTAACTGAGGTTCTTGAAACATTAACTGTAAACAAATACGTGATCACCGTCAAATTTCATCAACTATTTTGGGAGCAATCACAACTATTGATCAAGCTCGCAAATGCGAAAGATTCCAATAACATGGCAATGCTTACATCCGAATATCAAAAGTTAATGGATAGGTTTTACCATGAGATGAACGAAATGTTTAATATTGACAAGATTAAATGCGAATAAAAATTAATGGTCATAGCTGTTTATTTATACCATCGTGCCCAATTCAAAAATACCCCACCACGCCTTGCTATCCGCACCATTTCACAGAAAAAATATCCCCAAAATGCCATTTGCAATGGCCCCGCTAGGTGTAGTATCCACTACACCTTTTTATCCACTCTTTCTCAAAGAAACGAACGCCCGAAAAGGCCATTTCCAATGGCCAAAACCAAACCTAATCTGATGTCCTCATTTGTGGTGATACGATATTAATTTGTTTGACATGAAAAAAGTCCTAACCCATCCCCTACTTGGAGTGTAGAATACCATTATCAGAAGGTTAATTGCACCAATAGCGCTTTGTTGTAATCTCAATGCACGCTATTCTATCCATATCTCACCTAGCTTGGCAAAAATTTTTTACATTTGAGGTGTTCAATTCAAACCACCTTTTAGAAATTAACATGTACAACACCGCCCAAATCACCTTCCTTTTACTGCTGTTAAGTTCTCTTTTTGCCCTCTATGGGCAGGAAGAATTCAATTATGACGAATCCAAAGTCCCTCAGTATTCGCTTCCGGATCCCTTTGTATCCCAAAATGGCAAGTTAATACGTACCCCTCAACAATGGGAGCACTTGAGGAGACCCGAATTGGTAAAGCTATTTGAAAAACATGTATATGGCCAACTGCCAAAGGATTTTGACCAAATTACTTTTTCCTTGGTCAATGAGGACACCCAAGCCATGGGCGGCAATGCCCATCTGAAGGAAGTGGATATCAGGGTGGAAAGAAACGGAAAGGCAATAACTATGCGCCTCCTGCTTTTCGTCCCCCAAAAGAAGGACAAACCGGCTCCCGTATTTCTACTGATCACCCACAGGGACCCCGAAAACATAGACCCTACCCGGGAATCGAAAATTGATTTTTGGCCGGCAGAGGAGATGGTGGAAAGGGGTTATGCGGCAGCGGCCTTTCATGTAATGGATGTGTCCGATGACAGCAAGGATACCTTTACCGAGGACATTTTGGAGACTCTGTACCCCGAACAACTGCAGATGGAAGATGGGATGCGGGGGCTGGGGGCCTGGGCCTGGGGAGCCATGCGTGCCATGGACTATTTCGAACGCGACAAGGACATAGATGCCAGCAAAGCCGCAGTGGTGGGACATTCCAGGGGAGGCAAAGCCAGCCTATGGACAGGGGCTCAAGACACCCGCTGGGCCATCACCGTAAGCAATGACTCGGGCTGTGGAGGAGCAGCGCTATCCAGAAGAAAATTTGGGGAAACCATAAAACGGATCAATACCAATTTCCCTTACTGGTTTACAGATAATTTTAACCATTTCAACGACAATGAGGATGCCCTGCCTATAGACCAGCATTTACTGATTGCCAGCATTGCCCCAAGGGCCATATATGTGGCCAGTGCCTCCGAAGACCAATGGGCGGACCCAAAAGGGGAGTTTCTTTCCTTGAAATTGGGAAGCAGGGTATATCATGAAATTTATGGCATCCCCATAAACTTGCCGGATCGCCTGCCCGAGGTGGAAGTTCCCTTGCATAAGCCCAATGTAGGACATCATATCAGGGAAGGGAAGCATAATTTGGAGCTTTACGATTGGGAACGTTTTATGGATTTTGCAGATCAACTTTATCAGAGGAAATGATGAAAAATCAACGAAGGAAGTTTATCAAAAAAAGTGCATCCCTTGCTGCTTTTTCCCTGGCTGGTCAAAACATACTTGCCAACCAAACCTACACTACTCCCAAAAGAAACCCAACTTTCGAAAGAGACTTGGGAATGGAGATGTGTCTTGCTTACTTTTGGGGTGTAGAACCTAGGAAGACCGCACTTGCCCGGCAGATGGACGTGCTGGGAGCGGTAGGGGGCATCAATCCGACCATGGCTGGGCTAAAAGGTACAAAACCATGGGAAAAGGCAGTGATAAGGGGGGTAAAGGCGGCATGGGAAAAAGAGGGGTTATCGCTAAAAGTGATTGAGGGGCCTCCCAGTCTTGGCACCCAGACCAAGCTAGGCTTAGACGGCAGGGATGAAGAAATCGAAAACTTCATTACCCTGATGAAAAACCTATCTGAAGAAGACATCCACATTATATGCTACAACTGGATGCCGGTAATTAATTGGGCAAGAACCACTATGGACCGTCCTAGTAGGGGAGGTGCATTGGTAAGTGCATTTGATATAGAGGACATTGAAAATCAGGAAAAGATCACCGAATATGGAGAGCTGACGCATGAGTTGATGTGGCAAAACTTGGACTATTTTCTAAATGCGGTGGTTCCTGAGGCTGAAAAATATGGGGTGAAACTCGCCCTTCACCCGGATGACCCTCCTGTAGACGGCCTACGAGGCATACCCAGAATCATGAATTCCGTAGCGGCTTTTAAAAAATTGATAGACCTGTATCCAAGTCCAAGTAACGGGATTACCTTTTGCCAGGGGAGTTTTGCCTCCATGGGAAAAGAGGGAGAGGGGGAGGATATTCCTGAGGCCATCCGATATTTTGGAAAGCGGGAAACCATTCACTTTGTGCATTTTAGGGATGTGAAAGGTCATAACACCAATTTCGAAGAGACTTTTCACGATGATGGTAAAACAGATATGTTTGAGGCCATGAAATGTTATTATGATATCGGGTTTAAGGGTCCCATTCGACCCGACCATGTGCCCACCATGGCAGGGGACAGCAATGAAAAACCTGGCTACAGTACCATTGGTACCCTCTTTGCCATTGGGTATATGCGTGGATTGATGGAAGGGGTGCAAAAACAAAGCATATAAATGAGTCAGACCAAGACCAGTACTATTAGCCTGGATAGACAGGCCACGGTGTACCCCATACTTTTTACCATCAGTTTTGCCCACCTGCTGAACGACATGGTACAGTCTGTGATACCTGCGGTCTATCCACTACTTCGGGAAAACTATACCCTTACCTTTACCCAGATAGGCATTATCACCCTTACTTTTCAATGTACCGCATCCCTGCTACAACCAATAGTGGGCACCATAACCGACAAGCGCCCACAACCTTACTCCTTGGCCATTGGCATGGGATTTTCACTTTTGGGTTTGCTTCTCCTGGCTCAGGCTGGGGGATATGCCAGTATTCTTTTTGCCGTAGGACTGGTGGGAATGGGAAGTTCTGTCTTCCACCCGGAATCGGCAAGAGTGGCCTATTTTGCCGCTGGAGGAAGAAGGGGTCTTGCCCAATCCATTTTTCAGATTGGTGGAAATGCTGGTTCGGCCATAGGCCCATTGCTGGTGGCAGTTATTGTAATGCCACATGGTCAAGTTTATATTCGTTGGTTTGCAATAGGGGCCTTAATCGCCATTATAGCACTTGGCCGTGTGGGGGCCTGGTACAAACACCGATTGGAAATGAAAGCTTTGCCCCGGCGTACTGCCGCAGACAAACAAGCCCTTTTGCTTCCCAAAAGAAAAGTACATCTGGCAGTAGCCATCTTACTGCTGTTGATATTTTCCAAATATTTCTACCTGGCTTCCATGACCAGTTATTACACGTTCTATGTTATTGAAAAATTCTCTGTAAGCATTCCCCAGTCTCAGGTATTACTTTTTATTTTCCTCGCCGCGATAGCGGTGGGCACCTTTCTTGGTGGGCCATTGGGGGATAAGTATGGAAGGAAATATGTGATCTGGTTTTCCATCTTGGGTGCTGCCCCTTTTACATTGCTGCTTCCACACGTGGGACTATTTTGGGTGGTTATACTTTCCATCCTTATCGGAGTCATTCTGGCATCGGCTTTTTCGGCCATACTGGTATATGCCCAAGAACTGCTGCCCGGAAAGGTGGGAATGATTTCCGGTTTGTTCTTTGGTTTTGCATTTGGAATGGGGGGGCTTGGATCCGCATTGCTAGGAGGTTTAGCTGATCAAACCAGTATAGATTTCGTTTTTATGATTTGTTCTTTTTTGCCTTTGTTGGGATTGGTAACCTGGGGTTTACCGAACTTAAAAGACCACTAAAACCACTCATAAACCATCTGATTCATGAAATCCCGACCCTATTGCTACCTTTTTCGAATCCAGTATCTAGGCCTACGTTACCATGGGTGGCAGGTGCAGAAAGGGGTGAAAACTATTCAAGGCGTGCTAGAGCGAGCAATAAGGTTCACATTGGGGAATTCAGACTTCGCCGTTTTGGGGGCAAGCCGCACAGATAGCGGTGTTTCCAGTTTGGATGGTGCCTTTGCCCTATATACTAAAGAGCCGCTGGATATAAATGAGTTCATTCCTAAGGCAAATAAATCCCTACCCTCAGATGTGAAACTCCTAAACGCCACCACCTCTCCCGAAAATTTCAACATCATACAGGATGTGGAGAAGAAAAGATATGGCTACTATTTCACCTTTGGGGAAAAACCCCATCCATTTTATATGGGTTATTTGGCCTATGCAGGTCTCCATTTAGAAATGGATTCCCTAAAAGAGGCCGCAAGGTCATTTGAGGGTCGTCATGACTTTAGGAGATTTTGCACACAGGGCAAAAACATAACCGACTTTGTGAGAGAAATCTCAACGTTTCAGGTGCTAAAGGAGTACCCCAAATGGTGCCCAAATGCAGACTTCCCCGTTTACGTTTTAAGGGTAGAGGGGCCTGGGTTTTTAATGCACCAGATACGCCGAATGGCTTATGCTTTATGGATGGTTGGCTGGGGGGAGCTAAAGGTTAATGACATTGCGACTGCTTTGGGAGATTTAGAAAAACACCCACTTAGCCCCAAGGCTCCTGCGCAAGGTCTGGTACTTGAAAATCTAACGTTTAAAGGAAATCTTTTTTAGGGTTTTTCTCCCCAAACTGCCTGGCTTAAATCAAAAACAGCCTTGAACCTGGGACCGGTCTCTCTTTCCAAATAGTACACAAACTCCTTTTTTTCTTTATTAACCTGCATGTACCACTGGTTACTTATTCCTTCTGGAATCAACTTCCCCGTGTAGGCATCTGCGAGGAAAAACTGTTGCTCCACACTTCCTGCATCATGGGCCCACCCCCCATAATCTGTACGCTCATCTAAGCTTCCGTCTTCTTTCCTGTGGTCATGCTTGAGCAAAAGCCCTTTTTCAGAAATTTGGATCACCCATGTTCTGGATTTATTCTCGTCAATTTGAAATGGAATGCGAATTTCGGTATCGTTGCAACTTTGGATTTCCATCCGCAATTGAGCATCACTGCCTTCCGGGAAAGCGATATATCCAGGAAATGACTGGCCGCAAAGTAAACTCAATTGATCAAAAAATCCTTGTTTCGGATTGCTAACAGGATCGCTTGTGGAAGTACAGGATACAAGTACCCAAAGAAATAGAAGGGTGATTTTTTTTATCATCGGTCTTTAGTGGTTAAATAACCCTTAAACTAACCTATTTTTTTTCCTTTACACAAATTTATTTCTCGATATAAGGAGCAAGAAAGGAAGCCAATGCATGTATCAGGTCTGAACCGAAGGCTCTTGCAGTAGCGGCAGTAATGACCTGCCCGTGATTGAGGGCGTAGGGGAACTCCAAGGTAGTGGTCAGCAGTAGCCCTTTTCCTTCATATTGAGAAGCCCATTGGGCAAAGGATGCGCCTTGGTCATAGTTGGTTCCGGTATTCCATGCCGTACCGAATGGAAGAAACCCCTCCTCCCTCGAAAATTTTAATGGTCCCCGGATCTCCTTTACCAGGATGTCGACAAGTTCTTTTTGTGCCTTTTCCACATTTGGGTTTGCATTGCCTACAAGATATATCCACTCGTTGTTCTCCCCCTTGATCCAAGGGTTATGCAAGTCAACTCCTATCCATGGGGTATCACCTACCCACTCTGGAACCTGCTCCCTGATGGCAGCCGTACTGGCATATATGCTTTCGCCCGCATAATCCCTATTGTGATCCCTAGGCCTACGGTTTTTACCTTGGTCACCCTCTTCTACCCCATCCTTATCCACAAATGGGATCATCATTATCTCTGCATTTTTCAATAGGTTTTTCAAGGTTTTGGATTGCCCCAACAACGCCTCGATCATCCCCTCCATCACATAATTGCTCATCATCTCACAGGCATGAGCCCTTGCCGTAAATAAAACCTTCACCTTTGGGGATTTGGAAAAATCCGACAGAAGGATTTTTTCCACTGACCTTCCCTTTGCGGTATGGGTAAGCGTTTCCAGGCGCAAAAAGTAATTCTTTTGAAAACCTGCCAAAAAAGCATTCAAATCACTTTCCGTATAAGGCATTCCCATACTTAGTTGTACGGATTCTCCAGGAACTGTGAAGTGAAACCGGAAAAGGTCCTCCCCCAGATGATCCTCTTTGGGAATCCACTGCCAAGACCTTCCTCCATCCTTGCTAAAAGCAGCTCCTTTGTTGGTAAGGGTATTGGGCTCCATGCATTTAAAGTACCAGGTGCTTTGCTTTTGTGCGCTTGCCTTGAAATGCCAATAAAACCAATGCCCCTCAGTGTCCCTAAGGTCAGGCTTGAAATATACGGTATCCCTGCTTACCTCCACAAAGGAGGCGTTTCCTGCCGGAATAGCTGCCGAAAGCTCAATCGTGGATAAACCGGGTACTATGCTATCCAGGTGGTCTAGCGTATCTTTTTCCATAAAGAAAAGTCTTCCTTTTTCAAGGGTTGGGTACTCCAAAAGTTTATAGGACTCTGACCGGTCCATGAGCTGGGAATCCTGGTATCGGGAGTAAATGGTTGGATACTGAGAAGTAGTAGCAGCTAATGGGAAGAGGCTTGCCGTAAGAAAAAAGGAAAAGACCCAAAAGGGGAAAACAAGATTACGCATGGGTTTATTTGAGTTTTCAGTAAGACACTATTTTATTTTTACTGGGGGGTAGGCAATACCTTTGCATGTATTTATATTTTTTTTCAGCGGTCATAACTTGCCCCTGCCTGCCCCGAACTTGTTTAGGGGGACTCGCTTCGGGGGAATCTCGCTACGATAATTATCCCGGTGTGTGACGTGCTCGACATGCCCTGACTGCCGTCAGGACAGGCTCGATTTCAGATAGTAATTTAAGATTTGTTGTAAGAAATAAAAAAGATAATTTTCATAAAATATTAAAGGATATTTTTATCCTTATTTATTTTTTCCTACATTTGCCTAACTCAAACAAAGAGGCATGTTATCAAAGACTTGTAAATATGCAATAAATGCCATGATTTACATGGCTACCCGGTCAGTTGCAGGAGAGAAAACCGGCTTAAAGGAGATTGCGGAGGCCATAAATTCTCCACAAGCCTTTACGGCTAAAATTCTCCAAAACTTGGTAAAGGACGGCTTGGTGAGTTCCACCAAAGGGCCTCATGGAGGATTCTGCATCAAGCGGCCTACTGCTGAGATATTTCTTGCCGAAATTGTTGCAAGTATAGATGGTGATCAACTCTTCATAGGATGTGCTCTGGGCCTGGAAAAATGCACAGAAGATCACCCCTGTGCGGTGCACTACAAGTTCAAGGCAGTGAGGGACCACCTCACTGGGATGCTCCAGACCACCCACTTAGAAGATGTGTCCGACAGGGTGATTACGGGACTGAGTTTCTTAAAAACAGGAACTAATAAAAGATAAAAGAATATTAAACGCTAATTAATTGAATTATGAACGCTCTCGCTGAAAAAAAAGTAGGAGGCATAGTGGCCGCCAACTTCCGAACTGCCCAAGTCTTCACCAAATACGGTATCGACTTTTGTTGCAAAGGTGGCATAAGTGTCACCGAAGCATGTGAAAAAAATGGGGTTTCCTTAGAAAGTCTTTTAGATGACCTAGAACTATCCCAGGAAAACAATGGATCCACGGATTACAGGAACTTTGGGTTAAGCCAACTGATAGACCACATCCTCACACAACACCATCAGTACGTGGAAAACAGTATCCCACCTTTAAAGGCTTACCTCACTAAACTATCCATGGTCCATGGGGAAAGGCACCCTGAATTACACGCCATCAAAGAGGAGTTTTTTGCGGCTTCAGATGCCCTTACGATGCACATGAAAAAAGAGGAACTTGTTCTGTTTCCCTATGTAAAAGCGATGGAAGAGGCCGACAAGAACAGCTATAATCTCTCTCAGCCTCACTTTGGGCATATTGACAACCCCATCGCCATGATGGAACACGAGCACGACACTGAGGGAGAGCGGTTTAGGAAAATTTCGGAGCTGTCGAATGGATACGAACCCCCAAAGGATGGCTGCCAAACCTATAGGGTTGCCTTTGCCATGCTCAAGGAGTTTGAGGAAGACCTTCACACTCATATCCATCTGGAAAACAACATTTTGTTTCCAAAGACAAAGGAATTGTTCCAAAAACTGAACGAGCAATAAAATGAAATCGAGCAGGACGAGATCCTCACACACAGGGATGATTATAAATTGCGAGATTCCCCCGAAGCGAGTTTGGGGCAGGCTATATGGCCTTTAAAAATCAAATTATCATCAGATGAAAACTGCCCTCCTCAATCAACCCTATCAGTGGTCTTCAGAAGGCCTGATCCGCAAATGGATGAGGTGGGCATTGTTTTTCTTTCTCATGGCGTCTCTTTTTGGGCTTGCCATGAGGTATTTTTTCATTGGTGATTTGCCATATTTTGAGTACACCCATTTATTGCATGCCCATTCACATATTGCATTACTAGGATGGGGCTATTTGCTGGTGACAGGTTGTTTGGTAAGTTTATATGTCAAGAACCCGACCCGGACAAAAACCTACAAGGTGTTGTTTACAGGAAGTATTGTTTCCACGCTCGGGATGATGGCTAGCTTTCCCGTTCAGGGTTATGGATTATATAGCATCACGTTCAGCACCCTTCATTTACTATTCAGTTACGGCTTTGCCTATCATTTTCTAAAAGACTTGGGGTCAAGCAAAGGCAAGTTGGATAAGACCCTGATCCGGTTTAGTATATGGTGGATGCTTCTATCCTCTTTGGGGCTTTGGGCTATTGCTCCCATTGGTGCCATTTTAGGGAAATTGCACCCACTATATACCTTGAGTGTACAATGGTTTTTGCATTTTCAGTTTAATGGGTGGTTTATCTATGCCTTATTGGGAATGCTGGTTTATCTGGCTCAAGGAAGGAGCATGCGTATTCAGGTAAACCCCTGGGTGATGGTATCACTCCATCTTTCCTTGATATGTACATATGCCCTCACGGTCACCTGGCACCTTCCCACAGCGGGGTTATTGTCCATAAATGCGATTGGGGTAAGCCTGCAATTCTTGGCTTATATTAGTATACTTTACCCTGTTTTTAAAAAACTATTCCCATTCTCCGGCCTCCCCATAGTATATGAAGAAAAAATCCTTTATGCAGGACTTCTATTTTTGGGTTTGAAGGCTCTTATCCAACTGACATTGGTTTTTCCCGACGCTGCAGCGGCTTCACATGAGGTAAGGGGATTTGTAATAGGATTTATCCACCTTATCATGCTAGGAGCCATAAGTTTCGGTGTGGGAGGTATTTTATTGATGAGAAAAATTTTACCCTCTTCCATGGAAAGCAGATGGGGATGGACCCTGCTTTTGGCTGCATTTGTATTCTCTGAGCTCCTACTCTTTACCCAAGGGTTAATGCAATGGCAACAATGGGGCACCCTCCCTAATTACCATAAGTTAATCTTCTATGCCTCCGCCCTTTTCCCTGTTTCATTGGGCTTGATAGGGTTGGGAAGTTTAAGGGCAACACCCTCCAAATCATTTTCAAAGTTGTCACCAAAAACCGAAAAAGCAGTACTGGTTCATTAATAGGGCAAAAAAATTAAACCATATAAGATATATAAGGACATATAAGGAAAGGAAAACCTCTCCTATGCCCTGATATGCCTTTTATGGTTCAAAAAAATCATGCACTACCGTCTACATCCATCCCTCAGCCAGAAATCTCCCCAAAACTTACATCGCTCACTGATTTTACACTTTATGAAATTTTCAGGGAAATTTATTATCTTGTAATGGAGATTTTCCCATATGAGAAAGATTGAGCAATTACTACAGGAATACGGCAGTAGTCATCAAAATGCCACCAATAAAACAATCCATTGGGTTTGTGTACCCTTGATATTTTTCAGCATAGTTGGACTGATTTATAGCATCCCTCCTGGACCACTTGTGAACCTATCATTCTTACTGGGCAGTTTCGCCAATTGGGCTACGTTGATACTGGCCATAGTGCTTTTCTATTACATGTCATTATCTCCTCCCTTAGCCTTGGGGATGTTTTTGTTTTCCTCAATGTGTCTGTTGGTTGCTAACTTACTGACCATCGTAAGCCCAATCCCATTGTGGGCCCTCTCCTTGTTTCTATTTTTCGTATCCTGGGTGTTCCAGTTTTATGGCCACAAAATAGAGGGAAAGAAACCCTCCTTTTTCCAAGATCTGCAATTTCTCCTTATTGGCCCGGCCTGGTTGATGCATTTCATCTATAAGCGCTTAGGGCTAGCTTATTGATCTAACACCTAGCTTAGTGCTAACCCCTTTCAAATAAAATTTAGGCTTTTTGCCAACTTGTTGTAATTTTACTGGTAAAACCCAAGTCAAACTAGCCATAAACATGATCCATTTGATTCTTGCGGCCGCTGAAATACCGTTGCTTTCCGATATTGTCGTCATTTTTGGCCTGGCAATGTTGGTAATCCTGCTATTTATGCGGCTCAAATTGCCCACCATCATTGGATATCTTCTAACGGGTGCTATTGCAGGGCCTTATGGCCTATCATTGGTGGGAGCCAGTGTTGCCGTGGAAGTGCTTTCAGAAATTGGGGTGATCCTTTTGCTCTTTGTGATCGGAATGGAGTTTAGTCTTCGCAGTCTTATGGCCATTAAAAAAGCTGTATTTATCGGTGGGACGCTTCAGGTTTTCCTTACTATTGTAGCTACTGCAGCACTTACTTCCTTTTTCAATTTCGATTGGAATATTGCGGTATTTTTCGGTTTCCTTTTTGCACTTAGTAGCACTGCAATAGTGCTAAAGCTCCTTCAGGAAACAGGCCAAGTGAACACTATTTCCGGAAGAACCACCTTGGCAATTCTCATTTTCCAAGACATCATTATCGTTCCTTTTGTACTTTTTACCCCTATGTTGGCGGGTGAATCCGACAATATTTTGCTTTCTTTGGTATACCTAGCGCTAAAGGGTGGCCTGGTCATCCTGTTTACCATATTGAGTGCAAAATACCTCATCCCCCAACTTCTATTCAGGATCGCAAAAACCAGAAATGAGGAGTTGTTTTTACTTAGCATTATCGTAACCTGTTTTGCCGTGGCCTACGCCACTTCTTTATTGGGTCTTTCTTTGGGTTTAGGCGCGTTTTTGGCAGGCCTTATCATCAGTGAATCCGAATACAGTCACCATGCTACCGGAAAAGTGCTCCCATTCCGGGAAATTTTCCTCAGCTTCTTTTTTGTCTCAGTAGGAATGCTGTTTGATGTGGGTTTTCTCTTTGAACACTTTTTTACCATTATTGCGCTTGTACTTCTTACTTTCGTGGTGAAATTCACCATCACCACCATTGCGGTCAAATCCATAGGATCCAGTTTTAAAGAAGCTTTTATTGTAGGGCTTTCCTTGTTCCAGGTAGGTGAATTTTCCCTTTTGTTGGCCAAAGAGGGCTTACGCTATGAGTTATTGGATAATATTACCTATCAATATTTTTTGGCGATCTCCATTCTTACTATGACCATAACGCCTTTTATCTTAAAGAAAAGGGAGGATCTGGCCTGTAGGATGCTCAACATTCCGGTACCTTCTAAAATCAAAAAGCGCTTTGGGGATAAGGTGGATGTACCCATGGGAGAAATTGACAAGGATGAGCTTAGTGATCACTTGATAATCATAGGCTACGGATTGAACGGAAAGAACTTGTCAAAGGCAGCAAAGAGTGCAAAAATCCCCTATGCCATTATAGAAATGAACCCAGAGACTGTACGTACTGAGGCTGCCAATGGGGAGCCCATAGTATTTGGGGATGCCGCAAACCCGTCGGTTTTGGAACATGTGAATATCCACAAGGCAAGAGTCGTAGTAGTCGCCATTTCCAATAACGATGCCACTAAAGGCATAGTGATTGAGATTCGTCATCACAATCATAATGCATTTCTCATCGTAAGGACCCGATATGTAAACGAAATCGAGGCCATTCGGCAATTGGGAGCCGACGAGGTGATTCCTGAAGAATTTGAAACATCCATAGAGATATTTACCCGGGTGCTGGGGAAATACCTTGTTCCGAAGCGGGACGTCCAGTCCTTTACCGAAGAAGTAAGGTCCAAAAATTATGAGATGTTTCGTTTGCTTTCAGGAAACAGCGAAGGTGGGGTCACTTTGGATGTTCCGGAAATCAATTTCATAAGTTTGAAAATAGAAAAGGATTCAGGTTCTTATATCGGTAAGTCCATCAAAGACACCAACCTAAGGGAAAATGCCAAAGTAAACATAGTAGCCATAAAAAGAGGAGGCGAAACCAAAACCGAAATCACTGGGGACACCAAGCTCAAGTTGGGTGATATTGTTTTCGTTGTAGGGAAGTCAGATGCACTGGAAGCCTTTGAGGAGGAGGTTTCCGTAAGTTAAAAAATTTAAGGATAGAGCAATTCGACAAATTCGCTAAGGGCCATTTGGTTCTGTCTGCTATCAAAGTTTTCGAGTATGGCTTTCTTTTCCCTGGCAGTTAGCCTCCAGTTCAAGGATGCCCGTTCTTTTTCCAGTTCCTGTTGAAGTCCTCCCTCTGTGGCTTCTACAAGTAACGCTCTCCTTCCTACCATCTCTTTTGTGGTATATTCAAACTCCACCCTATGTAAGGCAAAAGGAAGATTTTCGTGCATATAATGGAACAGAGTTTCATTATTCAAGGTTTGTACATGGTCCCAGTTCCGGTAAATGTTCTGTAGGGGGATCATCATTTTTTGAAAAAGAGTTGGAGGTGCCTTATGCTCTATTTCCGTGATTTTTTCTGAGTCCCTTATGGCTACCAAAACCACTCCAGAGGTATTTGCTGCTATCCACTCTTTGAAAACATGCATGAACCTGAAGGCATCCTGAATCCCAAAATTGTCCGCCAACCCGGTATCCATGGTTTCCATAGGGGGTGCAGAGGGCAGTGAGATATTAGGGGTGATAAAAGGAAAAGATGCCCCCATTCGCAATGCGCTGAGAAATCGCAGGTTTTGGGCATCCTGATGTCCAAAGAAACGAATGAAGTCTATGGCTTGGCTTTTTTCCGTAACCCCTCCAGCCCTAGATAGTGATATGCCCATATAGCTCATGGAATGCGGCGAAATAAAAAGTTTTCTGGCGTCATTAATCACCAATGGAGTGATTGGCATTAGGGGTATTTTTCCTTCAAATTCAGGTTGCCAATATTCAAGCAAGGGTTTGTCCAAAACCCCCTTAATATTTCGGTTCAGTTGATTTTCAAAAGCTCCCCCCCTATCCTTAAGGTATTTCCTTCCTCCATATTCAAAGTACTGGCTTCGGATAAACAAGTCGTTGACCAGCAAGGTGAAAATGATGGGATTCAAATTATCGGAGGCTATTTGATGAAGAAATTTTTCGTCCATAGGGTCCAAATTGGGGTCTTCTAAAGACTGTAGGTAGAGTTCCCGGAAAAAGGCAGCACCAATCATTCCTCCCGAGGCCCCGGTGATCAATTGGCACCGCTCAAAAAATCGGCCTTGGGTAGCTTTCTGCATCCCCTGCATGGCTCTCAAGGTCCAAAGAGCTGCTCTTTGCCCTCCCCCGCTCGTAGATAGGATTACCATTTTTGGCTTCTCCTCCTGCTGCCTTTCTTTCCAATGGTTCAGAATCTCCAACGTATTACCCATGTCTTTTTCTATGGTATCCGGATGAAGAAGCTGATAGATCCTTTCCAGGTTGTATGGTGCCGGTGCAGTATCATAGTCCAAGCCATATGCAGCATGTGGACGGTTAAAAAAAGAGGTTTTGGAAAAATAGTTGAAAAGGATCAACGATGCAATTAAGAAGGTGGTAGTCCAACCCCTGAGCCAAAAACTCACTGCACCCAATAACATGGTGATTATGGCCATTAACAAAACTGCGCTTACAGCGGCCGGAAACTGAAACCAAGAGACCTCCTTAAATAAGCCTATTCCTATCATTCCTATTATCAGGGCGGTTTGAATGATGAATAGGTTGAGATGATTTTGGTCAAACACCCTAAGCAACTTCCCTCTATCAAACCTTGCCAAGTCAGGTCGGGTCATTTTAAGACGGAAATCCGTTCCCAGGTACCATCCCACCTCTCCTTCATGCTTTTGACCTTCCTTATATCGGTTCATCACATTTGCCCTGGGTATTTTGGTTTTTTTCAGCCTTTTATCAACAGTATCTGCAAAAAGCAAGAAAAAATCTTTGTTTGTAGACTGGAAATATAAAAACAAAAGCAAGTAAGTAATGAAAGACCCCCCCACAAAGCCGAGTACAAACTTAAAAATCTCCCAGTTGCTGTCCAGTTCATTTTGGGACTGAAACACGATAAATGCTATGATATATATGGTATAAAAAATCATGGGGAAAAACCCATTGTTAAGGCAATAATGCAAGAAAGGCCTTTGTAAAATCGCCAAAAACTTGAACCTGCTACCCTCCATGATATAGGTAGTCATATGAAAAGCCATTGTAAAAATGGCTAATCCTACTCCCATAACGAAAAAACCTAACCAAGACACCTGGTTCAAGTATTCGGGATCCAAAAACAAATAGGGAATGCCTAAAACCTTACCAAAACCTCCAAGCACAATGGCGACAAGCAATGCCCAGAGTGCCACCATAAGTAGGTTCTTGCGTAGGTGGAGCAATATCAACTGAACCGGAAAACTAAACGCTACCTTTTGCCACATACCTCAAATTAAAAAATAATATACAGCAATACCTGGTGAAAAAGCAATCCAATTGCGATATTTCTTTTTTCCACCCTTATGCCGATATTACTTGCCCAAGGTGGAATATCGGTAATCCTTTATTGGTCTGGAGTTTACTAAATCCTAAAAAAGGATTGTGCCTTATAAGGGTTACCCCACAGAATGAGAAAAACCAATAATTTAGGCACAATCCTAGTTTGCTTTTTTTTAAGAACTGAAGGAAATATCCAGTGTGATGGGCACGGATTTTAGTGCCTTGCTTACAGGACATCCTTCTTTTGCTGCATTAGCAAGTTCCTTGAAGGTTTTTTCGTCCATGCCCGGTACCTTTCCTTTAAGGTTCAGATGAATACCGGTAATACTGAAACCTCCTTCCTGCTTTTCTATGGTAACAGTGGCAGTGGTGTCTAGTTCCTCGGCAGTCTTGTCCTTTCCCGAAATTTGGAAACTTAGGGCCATATTGAAACAGCCTGCATGTGCTGCTGCAATTAACTCTTCAGGGTTGGTGCCTGCTTTGCCATCCTCGTTTTCAAACCTGGTTTTAGCCGAATAGGGTGTTTTGTCAAAAAAACCGCTTGGGGCAGATAGGTTTCCACTTCCATCGGGTCCAGAACCCTTCCAAATTGCTGTTGCTTTTCTTTTCATTGGTTAGAATTATTTTAAAATGGGTTTCTAATCTAATTGCTTTTCAATTTACCAATAATCATGCAATAAACAGTGAAGCACCAAAAAGAATACCATTAGGCATAAAGGATAACTGGAATACTCACCATTTTGCAACTGTAAATCCAAATCACATTACCTTTATACCCAAGGTAACCTCTAGCTCAATTTCCTCCCCAAGATATTCCTCTAATTCTTGTTTGATGTTCCGGATTTGGGACTCATTTAATGGACTTTCGGCAATGATCTTCACAGATAGCCTCAAGGGCTTCACTTGTCTTACATGGATATCTCTCAGTACCACTTCTTCCAGCCGGTGTCCATCCAATTTACTAATCACGTCTTTTTCCTTGACCATGTCCAAAAAGCCGAGCACCAAAGGTAAACTTACCAGACCCACTACTAACAAAGTAATTAAAATACCACGTCTGGCCAACCTGAAAGGGCTAAAACCCAATAACAAGAATGTAAAAGCTGCGGCCATTATCATTCCAGCAAAGTTGGTAAACAACAACAGTAATGCCCCTAGAAAAATGGACCAATCCATCCATCCAAGACCAATACCGGAGACGGCTAAGGGAGGGACCAGTGCCACTGCTATGGCCACGCCTGCCAAAGTCTTTGCTACTTCCTCCTTAGCATGGGCATATGCCCCGGCAATCCCGGAACCCACAGCCACACCCAGATCCAATAAATTGGGCCTTACCCTAGCCAAAATTTCTTCGTTGGAAATGTTTAGTGGCGTCAACCAAGTCAAAAATACCGCACATAGGTAACCCAGCAACATCCCCAGGCCAATGGCTTTTGAGCTTTCAAAAATCAGGCGCTGATCCTGCCTAAGTACTCCCATGGACAAGGAAATAATGGGAGACATCAATGGTGCCAAAATCATGGCTCCAATGATCACAGGAGAGGAGTTGCCAAACAACCCAAGGGTGGCGATAAACGTGGACAATGTCATCAGGACCAAGTAGCTGTTGGTAGCCTTGGCATTTTCCCTTAGTGTGGTGAAAAGCCATTTAAACTCATCCGTGGAGGCATGGTAAATAAAAGGTAAATATCTACCTGAAAGCGCGTCTCTTTCCTCCCCTCTGGGCAGGACCTTTACCTTGAAAACCTCTTGGGCGGAAGGGCTGTCTCCGGTAACCAGGTGTTTCCCGGGGACCAATCGTATTACTTTTGGCTTTACCTCCAGCTCCAACCCTTTGGCACTCATCAGGGCGCCGTCCAGGGAATAATTAATGGGTTCATTGCTTTCTATGGTCACCAAACCTGTTTTGATATGGGCAGCAAAAGGAGGAAGTGATCGGTTGCCCTGCCTTCTAAAAAGGCTGGAAATACCAAACCATATTAAGCCCGAAATACTTTTTGGTGCCAGGGGTATAAGGTGCATTTTCCCATCATTCACAAAGGAATCTTCCAAAATACGGCGACTTATTAAGTTGCTTTTTCCATGCTGAACTATTACCATCCCTATGCAGGCAGTATCCAAGGGTTCCTTGTCTTTCAATATGATCTTGTACCTGGTAGATTTTACCCTTCTAAAAAGCCGGAAAAAACTTTTCGCCCTTATCCACAATCTACTAGTGCCTGTGTTGGCTACAGACCCAGTCATTAAGCTCAATGATTCCCCAATCACCACGGTATTGAAAACCGGGCGCCCATTTACCATAAGAAGATCCACATCTTTACTTTCTTCTAGATTAAGTAAATGTGAAATGGATTCCTCTAACTTACTGTCCACCCCAAAACCCTGCCTGGCCTGTACCATCTTTGGGTGAGGAAGCAAACCTATACGCCAGTTTTTTTCAACCGCAATGGGAAAAAACTCTTTCAGCTGCTCATCTGTAAGATAGGTCACGATAAAATCCTCCTCATCCAAGTTGATTTTCAGCTCGTTGTTGAAAGGGATTTTGAGCTTTAAGTGCTGCTCAAATAGGGGCAAGATCCGTTCTTCTACTACCTCTTCTTGTCTTGGATCATATAACAAAACGACACTTTTCATAAGTCAGCTGAAAGTTGATGGGTCATAAGACGTAAATAATTTTTAAATGGGAATTGTTTTAGGTATGGGTAGATACAATTTTGTCCCTTGCCTACTGTTCCTTAATAAGTTGATCCAAAATCTCTATGGCAGCCTTGGAAAGTTGGGTACCGGGACCAAATACCGAAGAAACGCCAACTTTTTTCAAGAAATCATAGTCCTTTGGGGGAATCACTCCCCCCGCTACCACAAGAATATCCCCTCTTCCTAGAGTTTTCAACTCTTCGATCAGTTCAGGTATAAGGGTTTTATGTCCGCCCGCCAGAGAGGATATTCCCACCACATGCACATCATTCTCAGCAGCTTGCATGGCCACCTCAGCAGGAGTTTGAAATAGCGGCCCTATGTCCACGTCAAACCCTACATCGGCAAACCCACTTGCAATAACCTTGGCACCTCTGTCGTGCCCGTCTTGTCCTATCTTAGCCACTAGAATCCTGGGTCTTCGCCCCTCCATTTCTGCAAAGGCATCTGCCATTTTTTGTGCTTCGTTTATCATAGCTGGCTGATTAATAGCTCCTATATATGCTCCTGAAACAGCTTTTCCAGCAGTTTGGTACCTGCCATACACTTTTTCCAAGGCCATTGAGATTTCCCCTAAGGTAGCCCTGTGCCTGGCCGCCTCTATTGCCAACTCCAACAAGTTTCCCTTTTTGGACTGAGCAGCTTCTGTAAGTGCTTGTAGGGCCTGCTCCACAGTTTGTTGGTTTCTGTTGACCCTGAGGTGTTGTAACTTCTCTACCTGGTGTTTCCTTACCTTTTCGTTGTCCACCTCCAGAATTTCAAACTCATCCTCAGACTGATGCTGAAACCGATTGACCCCTATTATTCCATCTTCTCCAGTGTCTATTCGTGCTTGCTTCCTTGCGGCGGCCTCCTCTATCCTCATTTTCGGTATCCCCTTTTCTATGGCTGCAGTCATCCCGCCGTAAGATTTAATCTCCTCCAAATGATCCTTTGCCCTCCTTACGAGTTGTTCAGTCAAGTATTCTAAATAGTAACTTCCTGCCCAAGGGTCCACTACCTTCGTCAACCCTGTGGATTTTTGTAGGTAGAGCTGGGTTTCACGGGCAATACCTGCAGAAAATGGAGTGGGTAAAGCTAAAGCCTCGTCAAAGGAATTGGTATGTAGGGACTGGGTATGGCCCAAAATTGCAGCCATGGCTTCCAGGGTTGTCCGGGCAATATTGTTGAAAGGATCTTGCTGAGTCAGTGACCAACCTGATGTTTGACAATGGGCCCTTACGGACATGGACTTTTTATTGGAGGGGTTATAGGCTTGTATCAGGCTTGCCCACAGCAACCTCCCGGCTCTTAATTTAGCAATCTCCATCATATGGTTCATACCTATCCCCCAGAAAAAAGACAATCTTGGGGCAAATTCATCAATGGCTAGCCCCGCCTTTAAACCAGCCTCCACATAGGCCAACCCATCTGCCAAGGTATACGCCAATTCAAGGTCGGCCGGTGCACCGGCCTCATGGATGTGGTATCCGGAAATAGATATGGAATTAAATCTAGGGGTATGCTTGGCAGTATAGGTGAAAATATCCGAAACTATCCGCATGGATGGCTCCGGGGGATAGATATAAGTATTCCTAACCATAAACTCCTTGAGGATATCATTCTGAATGGTGCCACTTAACTTACTTGGGGAAACGCCAGTCTCTTCTGCTGCCAATATAAAAAAAGCCATCACAGGAAGTACAGCCCCATTCATGGTCATGGAAACAGAGATTGCGTCCAAGGGTATTCCTTCGAAAAGCCTTTTCATGTCCTCCACGCTGTCAATAGCAACACCTGCCTTTCCCACATCCCCTTTTACTCTGGGATGGTCAGAGTCATAGCCTCTATGGGTGGGTAGGTCAAAGGCTACAGAAAGCCCCTTTTGGCCTGCTGCTAAATTTTCCTTGTAGAATTTGTTGGAATCCTCAGCGGTGCTGAATCCGGCATATTGCCGTATGGTCCAGGGCCGGGACAAATACATACTTGCATAAGGCCCCTTGAGGAAGGGAGGTTGACCTGCCTGGAAGCCCAAATGGCCGATATCTTCATAGCTGTCCTTACCCAACATCCCTGAAAGCTTTATACCCTCAGGGAATTCCACCGCACCCAAGACACTTTCTGAGTCAAATTGAGCTAACTTCTTGTAAGCACTGTTGGAAAAACCTCCCTTGTCCAACATTTGGGCAATTATGTTTTCGACATAATAAGAGCCAGCAACGGGGTCGAGCAATTTGTCAAAATGCCCCTCCTCCCTAAGAATGAAACCGATGTTTAAGGATAACCTATGTGCCTTACTTAGGTCGGGAATCTTATTTAATTTTGGTACATACATGGCGTCCACTCCTCCTAGTACCCCCGCCAATGCCTGAATGGTATGCGGAATAAGTGCCAGGTAGGGACTGGATTTCTCCTGCTCTACCCTGCTCACTCCCAAAAGTTTGAGGTCAGCAGGTAAGATTTCCAAACCAACTCTTTTTCCTAGTAGGTGAAAGGCAATCTTTAAGGCACGTAACTTGGCTATTTCTTTAAAAAAAACAGGAGAAATAGGAGAGATATATGCCACATTAGAAAAAAAAGTTGGTATACCGGTTCTTTGATCCTTTAAGAAATCCTTCATGTTGGTTATCCATTCCGAAAACCTTACCAATTCCTCGCAGGCGGCAATACCCTCCTTTGGCACCAAAGAAAAACAGCGAAAGCCATTTGCTTTCAGCCAAGGGCCTGTTTCGGGGTGTTTAAAAAAATCCAATAATGATTCTTTTTCCCAATCTCGGGTGGGCCAAACCCCACCATTAATTTGATCTATTCCGGTACCAGAAGCATTCATCCAGGAAGTAAGTTTCGATAAGGCTTCCGGCAGAATATCTGGGGATGTTTTTACCCAAAAACTCAAATAAGTAGGCTGGACACCCTCCAAAAGGAGATCCAGGTTCTCGGTCCCGTCCCATTCAAAAATCAATCCCTCAGCTCCCAATTTCAAAAGTTCTCTAACCTGGGAATTGGTGGAACCCCTGGGCACCAGTGCCAGATTATCCCACTGCCTGTTTGCTGAGCCGTTAGGTAGGTTAAAGGAGTTGTCATAGGCTTTAAGGTGCTCTATTGCATCCGCCTCGGTAAGTACTCCGGAAACCTCAAGCCCATCTTCCAGTACATGGAAAAGTTTGTCCTCTACCAGTCCTTCACGTAGGATGTTTGAAATCCATTCTGATTTGTCAATTCTCTTGAAATTATAGTTGGTTTTTTTTGACATTTCTCTGCGGCTAAAAAAGATTTATACACATCTTTGTGGAAGCATCTAAGTCAAAAATAGGCTTTTCGCTTACCATTTCCGACTAAAGCCGCCCTTAAAATTGATGAAAAGAAATTTCAGGTTTTCATTTACCTTGTTGTTATGTGCCCATTTGGCACTCTGCCTATATTCCTGTGCCCCGCTTCAACTAAGCAACCATCAAGCCACTTACCTAGTCATAGGTAATGAAATAGAGGAAGATTCCGAAACAGCGGGTTTCATAGCACCTTATAAGAGGGATTTGGAACAAGAAATGAATTCGGTGATTGGGGAATCGAAGAAAGAGCTCAACACCAAAGGTACGGGAGAAAGCAGCTTGGGTAATTTGGTGGCGGATCTGCAGAAAAAATTTATTGAAAATAAGCTTGAAACTACGGTTGATATCTCGGTCATCAACAACGGGGGGTTAAGGAACATTATTCCCGAAGGCCCGATTACAGTAGGCAACATCTATGAACTATCTCCTTTCGAAAATTTCATTTACCTACTAGAAATGAAGGCCGAAGACCTAAGAAGGTTAGCCAAATATTCCATAGAGAAGAAAAACCTAGGAATTCAAGGCATTTACATAGAAGCCATAGGAAATGAAATTCAGCAGTTTAAAGTGAATGGGGAATCCCTGGATGAAAACCGAACCTATGTAATGGCCATCAATGACTACTTAGCCAATGGCGGGGACTACATGGATTTCCTTCAGGAGGTAAAGCGATTGGAGAAGACCAATTTTCTGCTCCGGGATATGCTTTTGGAGGAAATTTCCTCCCTCAACGCCGAGGGTGAAAAAGTGGATGCAAGCATAGAAGGCCGCCAAATTTATCGTTAATAATGGAACGCAGGACATTTATTCAGAAAAGTTTGATTGGGGCAGGGGCTTTAGCGATTCCGCTTCCTTCTTACTCCTCTCAAAAATCCAAAAAACTTTGTGTCTTACACACAAACGACATGCATTCCCGGATAGAGCCTTTCCCGGACGACGGAAGCACATTTGCCAATCTTGGAGGAATGGCAAGAAGAGCCACCTTAATTCAAGAAATCCGAAGAAAAGAGAGCAATGTCATACTTTTGGATGCAGGTGACATATTCCAGGGAACTCCTTATTTTAACCTCTACGGAGGAGAACTCGAGTTCAAGCTTATGAGCCAGATGGCATACGATGCGGCCACACTAGGCAACCATGATTTTGACAATGGACTAGAAGGTTTAAAAAAACAATTGCCCCACGCTTCTTTTCCCTTTATTTGTTCCAATTACGACTTTAGCGAAACCCCCTTAAAGAACCATTTTCTCCCATATAAGGTGTTTGATAAAGCAAGGATAAAAGTAGGGGTTTTTGGCTTGGGAATTGAACTGGAGGGATTGGTGCCCTCTGTGAGTTTCGGGGCCACCAAATACCTTGACCCAATTAATGTGGCCAAAGACATGGTGACCACACTTCAACAGCTTAATTGCCAAATTATTATTTGTCTTTCTCATTTGGGATACTCCTATAAATCTCAAAAGATAGACGATCAAAAACTGGCGGCAAAAGTAGGCGGCATTGATTTGATTATAGGTGGGCATACCCACACTTTTTTGGACTCCCCCACAGAGGTAAAAAATCCTTCCGGAGGCATTACCCTAGTAAATCAAGCAGGGCGATCAGGGGTGCGAATGGGGCGCATCGATTTTGAATTTGACAGAAATAAAAAAATAAAAAAGGCTAATGCAGAAGGTTTAGCCATAAAGTAAAAAAGTCAAGTCAAATTCGATTTTTTATTTAAAATTCTTTTTGGCAAATTTGTTTCCCCCTGAAAGGAGCAAGGGCACTTTTGATCCTTCTTTAATTATGTAACACAATGAGTTCAGAGGCTACGGCAGTATGGAAAGAATGTTTACGTGTAATTGGACAACACGTAAACGAACAAAGCTTCTCCACATGGTTTACGCCGGTAAATCCTGTGAGATTAGACGGTTCCACCCTAACCATCCAAGTGCCAAGCCAGTTTTTTTATGAGTGGCTGGAAGACAACTATGTAGACGTATTGAAGCTAGCCATTAAAACGGTGATGGGTTCTAATGGCAAACTGGAATATGCAGTAGTCGTGGACAAGGGGAACTCCCAAAACCAGCCCTATGTGGTAAGCTTTCCACAAGGAAACAATACCACCGCAAGGAAAAAAGTTAAAGAACAGCAAAAGGTTGGTTCAAACAACCACAATAGTCCCTTTGACTTCACCTCCTTGGACGAACATACAACCTTACAGTCCAACCTCAACCCTAATTACTCTTTCAATTCCTTTATCGAAGGGGACTGCAACAGGCTGGCTAGGTCTGCTGGTTTTGCCGTGGCCAATAAGCCGGGAATAACCTCCTTTAACCCACTTATGGTTTATGGTACTGTAGGCTTGGGCAAGACCCATTTGGTACAGGCAATAGGAAATGAAATCAAAAACACACTGGAGGACAAATTTGTGCTTTACGTTTCTTCCGAGAAGTTCGTGAACCAATTTATGGATTCCGTTACAGAGGGCAACATCAAGTCTTTCACCAATTTCTATATGCAGGTGGATGTGCTTATCATCGACGATATACAGTTTTTTGCAGGTAAAGGGAGAACTCAAGAGATGTTTTTTCATATTTTCAACCACTTGCACCAAAACAAGAAGCAAATTGTGATGACATCGGACTGCCCTCCAAAGGACCTGAACGGCTTGGAAGAAAGGCTGCTATCCCGGTTCAAGTGGGGCTTGACGGCAGATTTACAGATGCCTGATTTCGAAACGAGGGTGGCTATTATAAAGAAAAAAAGCCAATCAGAAGGTATTTTTATCCCAGAAGACGTCATAGAGTATTTGGCACATACAGTGGACACGAATATCAGGGAATTGGAAGGGGTTTTGATATCCTTAATTGCGCATGCTTCTCTGAGCAGGGTGGAAATTGACCTAGGTCTTGCCAAAACAATCATGAAAAATATTGTCAAGGATATAGAGACGGAGGTCGGCATCGACTTTATTCAAAAAACTTGTGCGGATTTCTTTGGCATCAAACTCGAAGACCTGAAGGCCAAAACCCGAAAGAAAGAAATAGTAACCGCTAGGCAGGTGTCCATGTATTTTTGCAAGGAGTTCACCAATCATTCCCTTAAATCCATAGGTTACCATTTTGGGGGCAGGGACCATAGCACCGTAATCCATGCCGTTCAAACCGTAAATGACATGATAGAAACGGATGCCTCCTTCAAGAATTCCATCAGCGACCTACGTAAAAAATTTAAGATGCGTTCCTACTAAGCTACCCAATAGGTTTGCTTATTTCCCTCCTATACCTTTTATTTAGGTTGTTTTTAAACTTTTGGCACATGAGGGGAAAAGGATGGGTATTAGTTTGGCTTTGTTATGTTGCATTTTTGCCGATTGCTTTAGCTGAATACTTAGAAACTAGAAGAAATATTGGAATTAAGGATGCTCCCCTAAAAGAAGCAAATGTCATTTATGCAGCCTCAGAGGGAGAAATCTTTCCCTTGCTTCATGAGGGCCACCAATCCAATGGCTACTATGGCATCAAACTTCCGAACGGTACAACCGGGTATGTTTACAGAACCATGGTTATCCTACACCGGGGAGAACTTCCAAGCAAGCCATTACCCGATTCAGTACCCCTTTCCATAGAAAATTACTATCCTGACAGCCTCACTCGACTGGAAGGGGAAACACTAAAATCGGCTCTGCATCAGAGAATAAGGAACCATAAGGTATTCAAATACGATGAAACCTGGGATATCCTCTGCAAAACTGACCAAGATCCGGAAAACCCTGACCAAGTCATATTGATTTATACCAAAAGAACCCAACCAGCGGTCCACAGGGACAGGGGAACAAGATTTGACTATGAGAAAAATGGGTACACCCTGATCGATGCTTGGAACAGGGAACATATTTGGCCCAAATCGCATGGCTTTCCGAATCCCTCAGATACTGCCTTTACCGATTTACACCACCTGAGACCCGCCGACCGTTCTGTAAATTCAGCGCGAAACACACGTTCTTTCGATACAGGTGAGATGACTTATTTCGATAACGGAAACACTGTTCCTACGCTGAGCAAAACACATACAACCTTATGGTGTTGGGAGCCACCGGATGAAGTGAAAGGAGACATTGCAAGAATGATTTTTTATATGGCAGTTCGGTATGAGGGGCCGGATTATGATCTTGAAGTAGTGGATGAGGTAATTCCTAGGAACAACCAGCTTCCCCATATAGGAAGGTTGTCCACCTTGCTTGAATGGCATCATCAGGATCCTGTGGACGAGTGGGAAAAATCCAGAAACGAGCTTATTTATACTAACTACCAAGGCAATAGAAACCCATTTATTGACTTTCCGGAATGGGTGGAGAAAATTTGGAAATAGCAGCTTATTCTTCCTAAAGTAAAGCACAAAGCTGCCAGCCAATCCCATGAGGCTCCTTTCAAGGTGGCCTTTAACCACATTTCAGATAGCAGGGAGCATATCGGGTGAAAATTTTTTAACTTCCACTCTTCAATAAGCAATCCCATTTGTCATGACACACCCAAAACACCTATTTCTCGTACTATTTACAGTCCTGCTTTTTACACCCAAAATTGGCTTTTGTTTAGATGGGGAGTTGGACACCATCAAGGATAGAATTGTCCAAGAGCTCCTGAAGACTCCTCCCTCCGAAGGGGAGGTTTTATCCATTCTGGATAAAATCCAAGAGGACGGCAGTTTCAAAGATATCAATTACGAGGACTTGAGCCGCACAGCCGGCTTTCCACATAGAAGGCATACACTGGCCTTGGTCCATCTCGCCAAAGCCTATAAAGATGAAAAATCACCTTATCACCAGGACAAAACTATTTTGGAAACAATCTCAAAAGGGTTGGGATATTGGGTGGAGAATGATTTTGTGGGGGATAATTGGCACAACAACCAGATTTCTACCCCCACAAACCTGGTAAATCTGATGTTGCTCTTGGGGGATGAACTACCGAAGACCTTGGTGGATGGTGCTCAGCCAATGATTGGCAGGGCGCACATGGAGGCCTCGGGTGCCAGACCCAGTGGGGACCGTATCGTAATTGCTGGAATCCTTGCTAAAAACCTGCTATTTATTGAGGATAAAGAAACCTTTGATGACATCATCACCATCATCGCAGGAGAAGTGAAGTTCAGCACTGGGAAAAGAGGCATGCAACACGATTATAGTTTTCACCACAGGCATGACCGGGTAAATAACACCACATCCTATGGCTATGGCAAATACGCCAACGCCTTTGGAGAGTGGTCCTACTATGTGGCCGGCACTTCCTATGCCTTTGACAAAAAAAGTATTAACCAACTAGTGGATTATTACCTAGAAGGTATTTACAAACAGTTGGTTTACGGAATTTATGAAGACATCAGCGTAAAAAACAGAAGCATTGCTAATAAAACCACCTTCCAACCCAAAGGAACGGATGAAATCCACAAACTTCTTTCAAGCACGGATTACCGAAGCGAGGAACTGAAAGAAATCCTGGCATTGAGGGAGGGAAGGGCCACACCTACCAAGTCCTTTGCCAAATTCTTCTGGCAAACCGAACATTTTGTAGTACAGAGGCCCAACTATTACACCACAGTGCGCATGTACTCCACGAGAAACCGGAATATGGAAGTGCCCTACAATGGGCCGGGGATCACCACCCATCACCGGGCAGACGGCACCAATTATTTGTTTTTGGAAGGGGATGAATACCATGACATCTGGCCGGTGTATGATTGGCAGAAAATATCCGGCACCACCATCCTGCAAAAACCGCAACTCCATGGCTCCGATGAAATTCAGGTCGACGGACTAACCGACTTCGTAGGGGCAGTTACAGATGGACTTTACGGAGCAGTGGCCTTTGACTTTATCAGCGGTCATGACAGTATCCAGGCCAAGAAATCCTGGTTCTTTTTTGAGGATATATACGTGTGCCTGGGCACGGACATTAAGGCTGAACAGGATCTGCCCGTGGCCACTACCATCAATCAGGTTTTGATGAATGGGGAGGTACAAATAGTCAGAAAAAACCGTAAACCCACCAAACTGAAAAAAGGGGATCATTCGCTGAAGGGGGTCAACTATGTCTATCACGACCGTATTGGGTATGCTTTTCCGGAGCCTACAGCAATCAAGCTTTCCAACCAGGAGGAGCAGGGCAGGTGGTCAGACCTGACGCTTCAAAAAAACATCTCAAGGGAGCTGATCAAAAAAGACGTTTTCACCCTATGGTTTGACCATGGAAAACAACCGGAAAACGGATCCTATTCCTATATGGTATTGCCAGACATTGATGCTGACCATATGTTTAGCGGCAATGCATCAGACCAGGTCGTCAGGGTTTTAGCCAATGATGGAAAAACGCAGGCCGTAGCGCATCAAGAACTTGGCATGTATCAAGTCATCTTCTATGAGGAGGGGGAGATAACCTTAGAAAATGGAATTAAGGTTGCTTCAAAGAGTCCTGGTATGGCACAGCTAAAAGTGAAAGAAGGGGTGGTAACCGAAATCCATGTTTCTGACCCTTCTCGTAAACAATCCTTCCTAACTCTTACGCTTTCCGGTCAATACAGCAGTGAGAATCCAAAAGTTAGCATTAGTACCTCTTCAGAAAACAATCAAAGCGAGCTAAGCCTTGAACTTCCTGAAGGGGTGTATGCTGGGAGTAGCATTGGTTTCAAGATTGAAACTTTGCCTTAATTCATCTGTTTATATTTTTTTTTCAGCGGTCAGAAGGAATCTTCGCATGTTCTATAATCATCCCAGTGTGTGACGTTTTCGTCATGCTCGATTTCATGTGTTTATAATTGTTTCTAAATGGCCACATGGAATCTCGCAATCTATAATCATCCCCCCGTGTGTCGCTTGCGTCATGCCCTGACTGCCGTCAGGACAGGCTCGATTTCATAGGATAATAATTGTTTTTCAGCGATAACTCTTGTCAGAGGGTTTAGAACCGTCAGACAAGTAATCACTTACGACCTGGGAATTTCGCAATTATGAACATGCTGTTTTAAGAGTGAGCGGTTTAGTCATTCTACCGTAGGGTAAAGTGAATCGCTTTGCTTTTACCTGTTTTCATGATTAATTAAACCAACATTTTACCAATAACCTTTAGCATTTAATCCTGAATTAAAAGAGTTGTGCTTGACAGGTATAGAAATTTTTCGTGTAATAGTGTTGTTTATTTTATTTTTTATAAATAAATTTAGAAAAAAAATAATTATGAGTACTTTTACCCCCCCCCCGCAAGCAGTATATAAATTGGCCAATTTTTATGGTATTCCTTTTCTTGTCCTTTGGGACTTTTAAGGAATTGTTTTCACAAAAGATCAAAAAATGGTTAAAACTGGTGATCCGAAATCAGGTAAACTTACCTTAGAAACCAACGATTTGGATCCAGGCACTTATTTTATTCATATCCATTATGGAAAAGAAGTTTTGTCCAAACAGATAATCGTTAAATAGCTGGATTATGTTATGACTCAGCCAATAAAACTATAACCGAAATGTCACTATCAAAAAAATGTATTCTCTTTGCTTTAATGGGCTTTTTGATGATTGCCCAGAATAAGTTGAGTGCTCAATCTGAGCAGGAGACCGAGGCCGATATTTTCACGGCGAAAAACTCCCTACATGCCGAATTACTCGGGAACTCTGGTTTATATGGCCTACATTATGGAAGGATTTTTCATCAAAAGAATAAGCTAAAGCTAGTGGCCAGTTTGGGTTTCTCTTTGCGATTTCAAAGTGAAGACCAACCTGTTCATTCTGGTTATGTTATACCTATTTTCCCGGCAGAGATTGCAGCCTTTTGGGGAAGGTCTAGGCACCATCTGGAAGTAGGTATCGGCTATACTGCGGTGCTAAACAGACGCTTCCCTATTGATGAAAATTTCCCAAATAACAGAAGAAAACAGTTATATTGGAGCCAAGCATTGCTACCCAGGATTGGATATAGAAATCAGAAACCAGAAGGAGGGTTTTTATTCAGGGTTGGATATACTCCCATAATACATATTGAAAGTTTAGATCCTTCTGCAAACAGATTCAGTTTTATGCCATATTGGTTTGGAATCAGTTTAGGGTATAGTTTTTAAAGGATGTCACTAGCCAAAAAATATATATTATGCGCCCTCATCAGCCTTTTGATATTTGCCGGGGATAAATTGGTCGCCCAGTCGGAGACAGAGAAAAAGGCCGATATTTTCACGGCGAAAAACTCCGTACATGCTGAATTACTTGGGAACTCTGGTGGCTATGCTCTTAATTATGGACGTATCCTTCACCAAAAAAACAGGATGAAACTTTGGGGAAGTGCAGGATTTTCTTTGCGTCGTCGTGGAAGTAGTGAACCCATATTTTCAGCCCATTGGATACCTTACTTTCCAGCAGAGATTACAGTTTTTTTGGGAAAGTCCAAGCATAATTTGGAATTGGGAGCTGGGTTCTATACCCTACGTAACAGATCCTATACCGTTGACGAAAGTTTGCCGAATTTTATAAGAGAAGAAATACATTGGGATCAGTTTATTCTGGCCAGGATAGGTTACCGGTATCAAAAACCTGAAGGAGGCTTTTTTTTCAGGGCTGCCTACACTCCCGGGATTCAATTTTTCAATTCCGAAACTAGGGGGAAGGAAGTCTTCTATAGTCCATTCCTGATTGGGGTCAGCTTGGGGTATAGTTTTTAAATGATTGGTATTAATGCCAAAGCCCTGCTTGTTCACGGGTTTTTAGTAATATATTTCTAATATAAACTGAATAGTTATTACCTTACTTAAAACCACCAACAGCCATGTCACCAAAATCACGATTTTCCTACCTTCTAATTTTCATTCTGGGATATGCTATTTCCTGCGCTTCTCCTTCTACCGAAACCTATGACCTTTGGATCAAAAATGCCCTAATCATCGATGGCACGGGGAGTGACCCCTTCTGGGGCCAGGTTTTGGTAAATGGGGAAGAAATAGCCCTGGTCGATAGAGACACCACAAAGTCCTATACTGCCTCTGAGGTAATCGATGCAAAGGGAAGGGTACTAACTCCCGGCTTTATCGACGCCCATTCTCACGGCAACCCCCTAGAAACCCCAGAGTTCACCAATTTTTTGGCCATGGGCGCCACCACCATCTTTTTGGGGCAAGACGGATCTAGCCCATCAACCACGGATCTTGGTGGCTGGATGGACAAGGTAGATAGCCTTGACTTGGGACCCAATATTGCCATGTTTGTGGGTCATGGCACCTTAAGGATGCTCTCTGGGATTCAATATGATAAAGACCCCACCGAAGAGGGCCTTTTACTAATGGACTCCCTGCTTGTTGATGCCATGGAGGCAGGCAGTTTTGGGCTGTCCACAGGGCTGGAATATAATCCCGGATACTTGGCCGGTCAGGATGAACTCAACCGGCTGGCAAAAATAACGGGGGAACATGGTGGTATGGTGATGAGCCATATGAGAAATGAAGATGACGAGTATATGGAAGAATCCCTGGCCGAACTCCTGGCCCAAGGGTGGTATTGCCCGGTACATGTCTCGCATATCAAGATCGTTTATGCCAAAGGGGAAGAAAGGGCAAAGGAGATCCTGGCCATCCTGGACAGTGAGCGGAACCAAGGCAAGACTGTTACTGCGGATGTTTACCCCTACGAGGCCAGTTATACGGGGATTTCTTTGCTTTTTCCTGACTGGGCAAAGCCACCGGCCAATTACGATGAGGTGGTGGCACAGCGTAGGCAGGAACTGGAGAAATACCTTCGGAATAGGGTTAATCTAAGAAATGGGCCACAGGCGACACTAATGGGCACCGGAGCCTTCAAGGGGAAAACCCTTAAGGAAATTGCCGAAGAACTTGGAAAGCCTTTTGAAAAGGTACTGGTGGAGGACATTGGGCTTAGTGGCAGTGCCGCTTACTTTGTAATGGACGAAGAGGTCATGAAAACCTTCCTCAAAGACCCGAATATCTGTGTGAGTTCGGATGGCAGCCCCACCTCCAATCACCCCAGAGGCCATGGGACCTTTGCCAAAATTATAGAATCGTATGTGATCGAAGAACCTCTACTTTCCCTATCAGAGGCCATTCACAAAATGACGGAACTAACGGCAAGAAAAACCGGTATCTCCGACAGGGGGCTGATTCGGGAAGGCATGGCCGCCGATCTGTTGGTTTTTGATCCCGAACTTATCAAAGCCACTGCCACCTACGAAAACCCCTACCAGTTGGCTGAAGGTTTTGATGTGGTATTGGTCAATGGTAAAATAGCCTTTAAGGATGGGAAGCCGATGGGGAGGCAGGGTAGGGTATTGAGGAAGGTGTCCAGCGGTAAAGCTTTGTGATTCCTTTTCATTCAATGCGGACAAAATTTTGCATTACCCTATTTTGACCTGTAAGGGATCCTGTCTTTGCCAATTTTCAGAGATATGCATCGAAAAATTTCATGCTGAATAAGTGAGAAATCATGGTTCAAAGCTGCGAATTCTATATAGACTTTTATTCTAAGAAATAAGGTCAGCCTAGACCCTCTCCCTTACATACTTATCAATCTCCCTATACCGCTGCAAAGCACTTCTTGCCCCTTCTTTCCCACTACCTTCAATCCCATGCTCCATCCCCAAAAAACCTCTATAGCCCTTTTTGGCGATGTGGTGGAGTACATTTTTGTAGTTGATCTCCCCGGTGCCGGGTTCTTTTCTCCCTGGGGTGTCCCCAATTTGGAAATAGGCAATTTCATCCCAGGCATGGTCTAATGTTGGAAGTAAATTTCCCTCCTGGATCTGGACGTGGTAAATATCGAAAAGGATTTTTACACTGGGACTGTCAACGGCCTTAGCCAGGGCATAGGCCTGGGGAATGGTGTGCAGGAACATTCCTGGGTGATCAATTTTATGGTTCATGGTTTCCATGACCATGACGATTTCATGTTTTTCATAAATTTCCGCCGCCCGTTTCAACAGTTCAATGGCATTTGCAATCTGAAATTCATAAGGAAGTTTGGAATCCATAACACCAAGTACATTGTGTACGAATTTCGTGTTCATCCTCTTGGCAATTTCCACGGATTCATTGATTTCCTTAAGGACTTTGCTGCGAGCCCCTTCATTGTTTCCGGCAAAGGTGACCTCTGAAAAAGTAAGCGTCCCTACGAACTGCCCAAAATCCATCC
Source organism: Pleomorphovibrio marinus (assembly GCF_003347495.1). Lineage (GTDB taxonomy): Bacteria > Bacteroidota > Bacteroidia > Cytophagales > Cyclobacteriaceae > Pleomorphovibrio > Pleomorphovibrio marinus. The sequence continues at coordinate 98,560 of NZ_QCXY01000002.1, read as the reverse complement.
CATTTTTTTGCAAGGAATTGCTGATCTTTTCCTGCTCGGCGACCGGACGGTTTTTCAGCATGGTGTTTTCCCATGCCCTAAACCCATTGTCCTTTCCCCAATTGATTTGATCAATGGGATCATCTCCTGCCAATGCGGAAAAAATCCCGAACTCCGGGGAAAATTTTAAGGTGAAGGCCTCCTGAAACGTGTTCGGTTCTAGCCTAGCCCACCCCCGGCCTGGGTTTAACAGTGAAAGGCCTAAGGCCGACATCAACCCATTTTTCAGAAACTTCCTCTTACTTTGGTTCATTCTTGTTCTGGTCTTTAAAATAGAGGGAAATTCTCATCTAAGAAATGTCTCATCCAATTCTGGATCCTGGTCTTGTCCCAATAAAAAGACCATTAAATCAGCCATTTCCTGGTCAGTAAGTACTTGATCCAGTCCCTGTGGCATCATGGAGGTCTCCTTGATTTCCATAGTTAAGATATCTTTTTGCATAATATTCATGGTGGCTTGGGGGGCAATCGCCAACCTTATCCAATCCGGACTTTTCTCATGAATCACTCCGGTGTATTCCCCTTCCGAGGTGGTGATTTTGTAGGTCTCATATTCTCTTACAAATGTGGCACTAGGATATAGAATGGCTTCCAGAAGATCATGGGCAGACCTGTCTTTCTGTATGGAAGTAAGGTCTGGCCCGAAGTCCCCACCTTCGCTGCCTATGGAATGGCACGACGAACAGGCCGCTTTCCCAAAATATAATGCCCTCCCCCTATCCAAGTTTCCTTTGGGAATATGGGCCTCCAACTGCTCTAACTTTTCCAGACGTTGGGCATTTACTTTATTGAATTTATCCATAAGCTTTTGGTAACTCTCATCTACCTCCTTTGGGAAGGAACCAAATAATGCTACTAACCTAGACTCGTTAAAACTATCAAGGGCTTTTGAGTTCATTAGCCTCTCGGACAATTTAAGACCCACCTCCGGATCGGTACTTCCCACAAATGCAGATGTTAGTAAACCCAAAATAAAATCATCGACTTCATGTAAAGTCCTAATTGCCAATTCCCTTACCTGCTCATTGCTTAAATCCGAATCCGAAAGTTGTTGTGCGGCCCTCTGTCTCAGGGAAATTTCATTGTCCTGGTGCAATTTTCCCATCAACCACTGCACCTGCCAATCTTCTAATTGGGGATTGTTTACCGATAAAGCCGAAAGGGCCGACATTCGGAGATTATCACTCAAGGTATCATCCTTTGCGAGTTCCAACAATTCCCGGTCAAGTGCCTCTAATTGCATTGACTTTATTAAAGCCAACGTTTTTTCGACGACTTGGTCATCCTTTGAATCCATAATCTCCCTCAAAGGGCCAAGCCATGCACTGGGGAAGGTTTCAAGGTTGCAGTTACCCATGACCCTTAGGAGAAACAACTTAGTGGTAGATACACCATCTTGCAGTTGTTTTGCCATCATTAGTTGAACCGGTTCATCGGAGCAAAAGGTATAAAGCAACTTTTCAATCATTTCTTCTTTCCCATCTGCCCAATCGCCCTGCTGGAATTGATCGGCAATGTATCCTGAAAAATCGGCTGCCCATTCGGGGTGAAAAGTGGTTATCCATAAGGCGGTAGCTTGGTTTTCCTCCTCAGTATCCGATAAGAAATCATGAATTTGATGGGGGGACAATTGGTAGCCGTCCATCTGATCCAAAGCGATAAGTGCGGTTTTTCTTTCCTTGGGGAATTCACTCCTTAAGGAAGGCAGAAGGCTATAGGAACGATTTATCTCAATCAGCGCATAAGTAATGGCATGTTCAGTCATCCGGTCGTTGCCCTCATTTCTGGTTGCCAATAACAAGGAAGTAATGGCATCCTCAGCCTTAATTTGTCCAAGGGCGGTGGCAATCTGTCTTTTTGCCGCCTTGGAATCTTCCGAAGTAAGCGATTGGGTTAAGGCTGGGACAAACTTGACCTCCTTCATCAGTCCCATTACCCTGGCAGTAGCTATTCTTACCTCTTCCGATGTGTGGCCAAGTCCTTTTATCAAGCCTTCCACGGCCTTTTCTCCACCAATTTTGGACATAGCAAAAATTGATTTTAAAACCGCAAAAGTTGGATGGTTTTCTTTTTCCAGAAAAATGGCCAATTCTCCTACAGCCATTTCCCCATGGTCCACCAAGGCGCCCTCCGCTCTGTCCCTTACAAAGGGTCTATTGTCTTCAAGTAATTGAACCAGTGATGCGGCATCCAGTTCATCCCATTTTATGTGATTTCCATAAGGGTCTTCTACTGGTTTTGCATCACTTTTTCTTACCCTATAGATGCCACCCTTGATCTCAGGTTTGGAAACTTGTGATAAGGGGCATCCCTTGATGAACCAACCACCAGTTTCCACCACCAGTAGGCTTCCATCGGCATCTTCCAGCACATCGGTGGGATGAAAATCCTCATCTGCCTTTCGGAAAAACACCTCGTCTTCCGTCTTGAATGTAGCTCCATCCCTGATCAGCCGGTGCCTTAAAACCTGGTGGGTATTGAAATGAGCACTGAACATATTGTTCTCATAATCTTCACCAAACCCTTGGTTTCGATAGGCACCTATACCTGAAGGGGAAACTCTGGAATACTTACTGATTACAGGCAATAGCTCCCCCGTTCGCTTTAAACCATCCCTATCTATGGAAGAGTTGGGCTTTGGATAAACGCCCCCCTCGGTCCAATATATCAAAGCATCCCTCTGCCCGGCTTTTGGGTTGGTAAAGTAAGTCATGGTACCAATAGGCTCTCCGGCAGGGGTAAAGGCAAGCTCTATGGGGTTGTTCATTCCCCCGGCGGCCACCCACTCCAAGCCTGTGCCATCCGGTCTCACCCGCCAAACCCTTGACGTCTCCCCCTTCATTCGTTCCTTTTCCTGGCTGACCACATCAAAGCCCATGATTGCACTTGTCATGTATAACCACCCATCAGGCCCCAAGAAAGGGCCAACCAAACTATTGGCATTTACATTGAGGGTCCACCCACTTAAGATCACTTCCCTACTATCTGCAATACCATCCCCATTGGTGTCTGTGAATTTCAATAAATCAGGTGCCGAGGAGGCATATAGGCTGCCCTTATAAAACACCCCACCTTGTGGAAAACCTACCTTATCGGCAAATATGGTGGATTGATCGTAATGTCCGTCTTGGTTGGTGTCCTCCAATAATTTGATCCTAAATCTGGGGTTCTCTATGGCCTCTTCCGAATTCTCGTAGACATTTCCTATGGATTCAAAAACAAAAAGCCTTCCTCTCTCATCCAATGTGGCAAACATGGGAAAATCCACCAAATCCTCACCTGCCACTTTTTCTACCACAAACCCCGCAGGCACCTCGAATTCGTGGTTTTCTCGTTCTGTGTCTGCTGGGCTTCCGCAAAAAGAAAAAACAGACAAAATTACCGAACTGATCATCAAAGTTTGGAGTATGTTTATTAAAGGTTTTGTGGATAAACACATATAAAAAAGAAGGGGATGGTTTCAGTTCCAATGTAAGGTAATCTGGACTATATTAAAAGTAGAATAATATATTTGGCTATTTTATCAAAAAATGGAAGAAATAAATATTTTTGGTTACAAACCACTCCTACTCTCCAGCCTTACTCAAATAATCCAGGGCCAAATTCGCCAATGCTTCCACTCCCAACACAAATCCGCTCTCGTCCAGGTAAAAATCAGGAGTATGGTGTGAGGGGGCTTTATCGGGATCCCCATCAGCTGGCATGCCCCCCAGAAAGAAAAACAGGCCAGGCTTCGCCTTTTGGTAAAAGCTGAAATCCTCAGCCCCAGTGATCAACTCATGCTCCACCAAGCGGCCCTCTCCCGCCGTCTGAAGAAGGGTGGGAAGCATCATTTCGGTTAATTCAGGGTCGTTATAGGTCACGGGATACATCTTCCTAAGGTTCACCTCTGCCTCTGCTCCTGCACTCTTGGCGATATTCTCGGCTATCTCTCGTATGCGCCTGTGCACCAACTCCTGCTGCTCATCACTGTAAGTCCTGATCGTTCCTATCATTTCCACCTCTTCAGGTATGATGTTGTGCCTTACCCCTCCATGAATGGAGCCAACCGTGACAATGGCGGGTATTTCTGTCACGTTCACACTCCGACTGACCACAGTCTGCAAACCCATTACAATCTGCGAAGCCGTGACAATGGGATCTACAGAGGACCAAGGATAGGCCCCATGCGCTTGTTTGCCTTTTATCAGTATTTCCAGGTTGTCTACGGCGGCCATGGCAGGACCTGATCTGTACTTTATGGTTCCTACTGGAGTCTGAGAATTGATGTGCAATCCAAAAATAGCCTCCACATCCTCCATCACACCCTCTTCCACCATTTGTTTGGCGCCCCAGGTGTCCAGATCGTCCATGCCCTCTTCGGCGGGTTGAAAAATGAATTTAACCGTGCCGGGGATATTTTCCTGCATACCGGCGAGTATTTCGGCCACCCCCATCAAAATGGCCATATGGGAATCATGTCCACAAGCATGGGAAACCCCAACCTCCTTCCCGTTGTAATCTGCGGTCACTGTGGACTTGAAAGGAACATCCGTTCGCTCGGTGATGGGCAGTGCATCCATGTCTGCTCTGAGAGCCACCGTCGGGCCTGGTTTGCCCCCTTTCAAAACACCCAGCACCCCAGTAACAGCTACCTCTTCGGTGACTTCCATCCCCAATTTTCTCAAATGGTCAGCGATAATCCCAGCTGTGCGAGTTTCCTGGTTTCCCAACTCAGGATATTGGTGGAAATCCCTTCTCCAGGTAATCACTTTGTCTTCTATGGCTTTTGCCTTTTCCCGCACTTCTTCCTTCACATCGTCTTGGGAAAAACCGAGATGGGAAAGTACTAAAAAACCAAGTATAAAAGCCAAAGTTACGGGGTTTGAAAACAGGGGATGGTTCATAGAAGAGGTGGTTAAGTTTATCCAATATAGGTATTGAGCCGGAAGAATTCAAAGGCCTTTGTTCAATTGCCGTGCAAGGCATTGTATAAGGCCTCCAACAAACGGTTTTTCGGATCCTGGGCATGCTGCCAGTACATCATCCCCGCCAGGCCTTTTTCTTTGATAAAGGCTGCCCTGTGCCTTAAGGACTCGGGATCTTCATAGGTGTAAAAGGTACGGGTTTCGGGGTTCCAGAGGTAGGGGGCCTTTGCCTGATCGTCCCAATGCCTCACATATCCATTTTTGTCAATAAAATCATCCAAGAGGGACTGATAACCCTGGGACTGAACATTTTCTTGATAAGGCTTAAACCTGCCATTATCAACCGGTTCCACGCCTGTCCACCCTCTGCCATAAAAAGGAACGCCCAGCACAATTTTTTCCAATGGCACCCCTGCCTGCCTATACAGTTCTACTCCTTTGGCAGCCGAAGGCGCCTCAGGTTGAATTTCTGAAGCATATAAGGCAGCATGGTGTCCTGTAGTCTCCGTCCAGGGCCCATAGAAATCATAGGTCATCAATAATATAAAATCCAGATACTCCTGAGCCTTGTCCATCTCGGTATGCTCCAGGAAGGTTGCAGTGGCACCGGTAGCTACAGATAGCTCATAGCGGTCATGCTCTGACCTAGCTTGTTGATCAGACTCCTTATCCAAAGCCTCCCTGCAAGCCTTCAACAGCAAGGTATAATTTTCCTTATCCGCCGACCTGTATACATTATCGTCCCCTTTCTGCCCTGGATATTCCCAATCAATGTCCAGCCCATCCAATTTGTATTTAAGTAAAATTTCAACTGCACTCTCCGCAAATAGCTGTCGATTATCTTCGGTAAGGGCTGCATCTGAAAAATTTTTAGACCAAGTCCAGCCACCGACTGAAAGTATCAACTTTAAATCCGGGTTTTTCTCCTTCAGAGTCAAAAGCTGACTAAGGTGAAGCTCATCCCTATCCCTTTCCAATACCACCTTATGGTCTTTTACATTGGCAAAGGCAAAGAGAATATGGGTGAGTTTTTCTGCGGCGATATCTGGTATGTGAAGCCGTTCAGAGGGAAGGACGTAGGCTATTGACCTATATTGCTCGGCCACTGGAGGCCTTCCATGATCTACAAGGGGAATACTTCCTAAAAATAGAAATAGGGTTAAGAAACGAAATAAAAGAAATAGGTTCATGGCTGATAGTTAAGTCGGGAAATTGATTTACGGAAATGCCAAATTAATGAATTTTTTCAGGAAAAAGGCAATTTAAGAAGTAGGTGGACCTGTGAACAATATGGGATTCTACAGAGACCCATCTGGCAAAATGGTAGCCAACACCTAGCAGTACAGGTAGGAAAGCCTTATCAAAAGGTTGGTGAATTTCTTTGAATAATCAGCAGACAATTAGAGTTGGAGACAAACTCTTTCTGAACCCACGGAAAATGAGAAATTAACCGTGGTTTACCTCCCCACCTCACCAGTAGGAGGTAAAAAAAGTAAGGGGATAAAATCAAGAATTTGGAGAAAATCCAGAAAAACCCCTACCATTAAAGAAAACTATAATTATATTTGACAACATTTGATAGATTTGGTCCCAATCCAATGGCATTATTTGGTGAGTGCAAATTTTTGCCACATCTACGAATTCTGAAAGAGGATTGACAAAATTGTTTAAATCACATACCAGGAAATGAGGGATGCTATTCGGTAGCAGGATTTTGAAATTATATTTCAAAATTTTCTTAATTTGAATCATAGTAAGTGCTTTTGCTATTTGGTGAAAATTGTCTCTTCCTGATCGAGGAGGGTTTGCTTCCTACTTCCCCAACAATAACCTATATTTTAAAAATGTTTAAGTTGTGTTTTATACAGCATGAAAATTTTATTTGTAATTATTTTATTATTGTAATATTTATAAATCTACTACCATGTTATAGTATAAATATTTATCACAAGTAATATTTACTATTTTTTGAGTTTAAATTAACTTAACAGAAATGAAAGAACAAAAAAACATCTGTATTGACATTTCCAATGTGATTCCAGGAAAGGGTGGTGCTGGAGGAGGCATAACTACCTATGCGATTAATTTCGTAGAGAACCTGGATTTAATTTTAGAAAATGAGTACTCCACCGTTTTTTGTTTAAAAAATACCAAGCTGGATGGTTTGACAAATTTAAAAAACATTAAAGTGATAAACATTTCATTGAATAATAATGATTTTTTTTCTAGAATGTTCTGGCTTCAGGTGCGACTGCCATTATTTTGTGTTTATCGAAAAATAGATTTATTACACCGTGTGATCCCAGAAATGCCTAGGATAAAGGTATGCAAATATATTGTTACGGTTCACGATTTCATGTTTGATTTATACCTCTTAAATCCCCACCTTAAAAAATATTTAAAAGTAAAAAATAAGTTTAAATTTTATTTTTTAAGGCATTTAAGTAAGTCAGCAATTGGTATAAGTGATTTTGTTATTGTTCCGGCAAAAGCTATTAAAAAAGAGTTAAAGCAGAAATTTAATATTAGTGAGAAAATAATTGTCATCCAAGAAGCCTCAAAAAAGTCCAACCCGATAAAAAAAGTTAATAATAAACAAAAATCCCCTTTGAAGATTGGGGTTATAGCTGGGTTTTATCCCCATAAGGGGCATTTTAAAGTTTTAGATCTTGCAAAAAGATTTTTGGAGTCTGGTTTCAGTGAATTTCAGATTTATTTTCGTGGAAGCAAAGTATTCAAAGATTATGTCTATGATTTGGAAATGAAAATTATTGAAATGCAATTAGAGGAGTATGTACATTTTGAACCCTTTAAGGACAAAATATCCTTGGCTGAAATATATTCTGAGTACAAATTAGTGTTGTTATTGTCGGAATATGAGGGTTTTGGATTGCCTGTACTCGAAGCACAAGCCCATTCAGTACCGGTTGTTTGCTCCGATATTCCTATATTTAAAGAGAATTTAAAAGATAGCGCAATTTATATTGATAATGATTTTTCTGAAGAGAACATTTCTAACTTGATTGAAAAATTACATGATGAAGAGTTTATGGAAAACATTGCAAGCCGTGGCAATTTAAATGCTAAGCAATTTTCGTGGAAAAAAATGGCAATGGATACCTTAGACTTATACAACAGATCGATTTAGTGATTTTTCATATGATTATAATTTGTTTTTTAAAGGCCATATGGAATCTCGCAGTCTATAATCATCCCTACCATTGACATATTACTTTAAATCAAATAATTTATTAATTAAATACAAACTTTTAAAGCTACTTCGCTGCGAGCGTTGCGAATTCGTTGCGCCCCCCTGAAAAAACTCAGGGCAGGGCTGCGAGAAACTAAATGTCATTTCCTTTCTGTAAATGCCTATTTTTAATACTCCGTGTGAGGTTCTCCTCATGCCCTGACTGTCGTCAGGACAGGCTCGATTTCATGTGTTTATATTTGTTTCTTATTGGTCACATAGCCTGCCCCGGACTCGCTTCGGGGGAATCTCGCAACGATAATCATCCCAGTGTGTGACGTGCTCGTCATGCCTGACTGCCGTCCAGGCAGGCTCGATTTCATAACAAATTTTGGCTGAGGTAGCCTTGGATAAAAACAAGGAATCGGATGTAAAGTTTTATCAACTTGGCATCATTTCCATCATCCTTGTCTCCAAATGTAGCTAAGTTGGTTAAAGGTTTATAAATCATACTTTCAAACAGGAGAAGCCCATCAACACTCTCCCATCTATTTGGGAGGCCTTATATATGATCAATTAAAAACGGCTTTCCTCCCCACACTTTTTGAAATACCTGAAAGCCCAAATACTTAATAACGAAAGCAAAAACTCCCTCTTCCTCTTGAATTTGCCCAAAAAGTAACGATATTCAGCCTCTACTAAACTACAAATAGCTATGAAAAACACATCAATCCTTTTAGGTATCCTCCTGGCCTTGGTTTGGGTTGGACAAAAAGAGGCCTTTGCCCAAACCAATATGGAGGAGTTCTTGGCCAAGTGGGAAAACGGAAAACAGTTTACCCTGGAAGTGGTGGACAAAATGCCCAATGAACTCCTGGACTACAAGCCCCACGAATCTGCTATGTCCTTCCGGGAGCAAGTGACGCATGTCGGGGCCAGTATAGCCAATATGTCCAAAGGGTTTTTAAATGGTGCTGATATGCCTTTTGATCCAGGTGCAAAACCGGAAAGCAAAGAAGACATCAAAAAATTTATCAGTGCCTGCTATGATTATGGCAGGGGTACCATCAGCTCCCTTTCCGAAGCTGAATTAGCCGAGGAAATCGAAACCTTTGTTGGGAAAATAACAAGAAGGCAAATGATCAGCTTTATAGATGATCACGCCACCCATCACAGGGGTGCTGCCATTTCTTATATCCGTTCCAATGGGATTACTCCTCCAGGTTTCAGGGGGTCTTGATTATTCCTGGATATCTTCCAGCTCGTATTTAAGAGTCCTTCCTTTTTCTACTGCCGGCAGGCCTTCGGTCATCCACAGTGGTGCAGGGCTGTCTTTAAGATAGTGGTCAAAAAACTGAGAAAGCCGAATGGAAAGATCCTTTCGGTTTTTTCTTTTCCGCAAATTGTGGGCCTCGTCGTTATACACCAAAAGCCAAGATGGAACGTCGTTTCGTTTTAAGGCCATAAAAAACTCTATACCCTGGTACCATGGCACGGCTCCATCCGCATCGTTGTGCATGATAAGTACAGGAGTGCTGACCCTGTCAGCATAGAACAAGGGGGAGTTTTCTAGGTAGTGCATGGGCTTTTCCCAAAGCGTTCCTCCTATTCTGGACTGGGTCTGTTCATACTGGAACATACGGCTCATTCCGGTTTCCCACCTTATGCCCCCATAGGCCGAAGTCATGTTGGCCACAGGTGCCCCTGCTCCTGCTGCCCTAAACATGTCCGTTTGGGTGATCAGGTAAGCCACTTGATAACCACCCCAGCTTTGGCCTTGGATTCCGATTCTGTCCACATCTACGTAACCTTCCGCTAATACCTTCTGTACGCCTGGAACGATGCAGTTGTAGGCACTTGGACCCGGAAGTCCCAAATCGTATTTGATATCGGGCACAAATACCAAATACCCGTTACTTACAAAATAAGGAATATTGATGGTGGATGCTGAGGGTGCTGGAGAAATGTAACGATGAAGGTTATCGGACCTCCTTTCATAAAAATAGACTAACATGGGATACTTTTGGGAAGGGTCAAAGTTTTCTGGTTTATACAGCATCCCCTGTAGCTCTGAGCCGTCATTGGCCCTGAAGTCCAGCAGCTCTACAGTCCCCCATAACCTTTCGCCCTGTTGAGGGTTTGTTTTTGCCAGAGACAACTCCTCTTTTAACCCGAGGTCACTGGCATATAAAGTGGGTGATTCCTCAAAGGTACTCTTTGTATAGATTACCCTTTCTGAGGAATCTGCTTTGCTAAAACCTGAAAACCAGGCATCTTCGAAAATTAGCATTTCAACGCGCTTATTTCCCTTCCAATCCACCTTTGCATAACCTGCTTTTTTGCTCCTTTCCCCGAACACATTGAGATACAAGGATCCAGAACTGTCAATATAATCTACCGATTTGTCCAAGGCTTCCACCCTGAAAACATGCTTCTTTTTTCTCCCCTCTCCCCTTGTCAAATTGAGGGGGGATTTTTCCCCATTCGGATCCAACCTCCATATGTCAAACCGGTCATATACTAGTAAGGCCTTATCTTGCTCTAACCAATGAACAGGCCCGTATGGACCTGGATAGGATGGACTGTCATGAAACTCATCGAAGAAGTTGACTTTCAATTTACTGGTAAGGTCCACCTTCTTTCCAGTTTCAATATTATAAGAAAAATAGGTGCTGTCGGGGCGACTATACCAAACCACGAATTTTCCGGCCGGAGATAGGGTAGGGTTTCCCACTAGATTCTTTTCCACTAGTTTCTTTTCACCAGATTCAAGATCAACCAAATATACATCCTTGCCAATCTGGATATTCCAACTGTAGTTTCGCTTGTAGGACTTATCATCCTGGAGCAGCCCCACGTTTAGCTTCCTTTCCTTGTCAAGAGTCAATTCCCGGAAATTTTCATCGTGTATTTGAGTTACGCGACGGGTTTCCATATCCATGAGTCCCCAATAGGATTTCCTTTTTTCATCCTCCTTCTGTTTGAGCTGCATGGGTTGGAGGGTTTTGTCCTGCCATCCCCAAATATCCAGGGATACCCGTTCCTCTTCTAATATAGTACTGTCCTCTTCGTAAGCAAAAGTCTTGTATTCCTTGGTGACTCCAAAAAATAAGCGATTACCTTCCTTGGAAAATTCCGGGGTCATATACTGACTTAGCCTGTATCCATCCGCAAAAGAGCTTTCGTTGGAAGCAAGAAGTTTTTCGGCTTTTTCTCCTTTCTCATTTTGAAGGAACAAATGGAAAGAGGGCTTTTTGGCCTCTGCCGAGTCGTTACTGCCTACAAAAGCAAACATGGTACCATCTTCGCTAAACACCGGATGCCTGTACTGCATAGCTTCTTCATGAACCAACTCCTCCTCCCCATTTTCAAGGTTTAACATCCAGACACTCTCGCGTCGGATACTGTCCCTATTTTCCCGAAAAAAATACATGCGATTACCTGGGTGATCGAAACCATATCGTTTTACTTTTTCCACCCTGAATTCCCTGTTCCCATCCAATGCCCAAACCCTGAGTTTTGGTGTCTTTTTTTTCTCCTCCCCACTACCTTCCGTTTTCTCTGCTTGATCCAGCTCCATTGCTACCCAGTTTTCTCCTTCTTCGGGTATCTTGAATGATTTCAATTTAGGGAACTTCGTTAGGTGACCAGATGCCAGGTTCAGAATGAAAAGACTGTCTTGGGGCATTTCTGATGATTTAGTCTTCTTCAACTTCAACTGCCTTAGGCTGTCCTTCTGAACCTTGATACGTCCTACAGCATAATTACCTTTTGAAGTAAACCTCAAATCCTCCCCTCTTGGCAATATATAAATGGGGTTCGGTTCATTATGGCGGTAAATTTCAACTCTTCCATCCCCATCTTGCAAATTGATTTCTGCGCCCACAAATTCCCCATTTGGGGTAAGCACTGTTCTACCAAAGGATTCCCAATTGTCATAATCCCCATGTTTAAGTGAGGACTTATCCTGTGCGACCGTTATTCCTATAAATAGGATCAAAAAAACTAAAAGAGAAAAAAAAGACCTTAACTGCATACCCAAACCTGAATTTTTTATGGTAAATAAACAATTAATGAACGAACAGGCTCCTAAAAAAGGGACGAAATTCACCCTTATTTACATAAGCGGAATCCTCCTACTTCAAATTCAAAAACCCTAACGGAATAAAATGAAAGGGGCGACTTCTCCGAATAAAATTAATGGAAGAGATAGCAAATGATATTATTCTAAATCATAGGATAAAATAAATATTACAAAAGAATCATTCCACCAAAAAATTCTTGATTTTCGCGTGATTTTGAGAAATGGGTGAGGATACAAAAAAAAGCAGCCTTTAGTTTTGACAATTTGATAATTTTCTACCATCTTTATTTTCGATTACACAAATCCCCTAAGTCATTATGGATAAAATTTTAGATATTGACAACATAGACCTCAAAATCATCTCTCTTCTCAACGAAGACGCCAAGACACCTTATACGGAAATTGCAAAGAAGGTCTTCGTGTCTTCCGGAACCGTACACGTAAGGATGAGGAAGTTGGAAGAGATGGGCATCGTGAAAAGTGCAACACTTAATATCGACTTTTCCAAACTGGGATATGATATTTCTGCTTTTTTGGGTATATATCTTGAAAAAAGTTCTTTATATGACAACGTGATCGAAAGGCTCAAGGAAATTGCAGAAGTGATCAACGCATACTATACCACCGGAAACTACAGCATATTTGCCAAAATCATCTGTAAAGACACCAACCACCTCAGGGATGTACTCAACAAAATCCAAATGGTGGAGGGCATAGATAGGACTGAAACCTTGATTGTGCTGGAAGAAAGCATAAATCGACCTATTCAGCTCTTTCAGGAAAGCAATGGGAAGAAAGAGGAAGAAATTTAATTATTCAGATTAAATCTAAATAAACTATTTATTGTATTTTTGATGGATTGGATATGGATTTTCTCTCCTTCCTAAATTTCCTATATAAAGTCTTTTTAATTATTAAACCATTGATAAACAGATACTTGTACTTGCCATCCAATAGAACTTTACTTTTTTAAAACCCATTGTGAACATTATAATTTAGATAATCGTTGTATATTTGTATTTCAGCATATAATTAGTCTAAATAACTTGCTGTATGAGCAAAGACAACCAAATTTTAGAGGAATTCACTTCCAAAGAATATGAACATGGCTGGTCCGTAGATTACGAAGCCGATGAGGCTCCGCTCGGACTAAACGAGGATATCATCCGTTGGATTTCAGCCAAAAAAGAAGAACCAGAATGGCTTTTGGATTGGAGGCTTAAAGCTTTTAAAACTTGGGAAAAAATGGAAGAGCCCAACTGGGCAAACGTTAAATACCCCAAGCTAGATTTACAAAAAATCAGGTATTATTCCGCACCAAAACAAAAGAGCAAATCTAAATCGCTTGACGAAATAGATCCTGAGTTGTTGAAAATATATGATCGTTTGGGCATTTCCCTTAACGAGCAAAAGCGGCTTCAAGGAATAGCCGTGGATGCGGTATTGGATTCTGTTTCCGTAGGTACTACCTTTAAGGAGACCCTTTCCAAACTGGGCATAGTTTTCTGCTCCTTTAGCGAAGCTGTGAAAGAGCATCCTGACTTGGTAAAGAAGTACCTTGGCTCAGTGGTACCCTCCACAGACAACTATTACGCCTCCCTAAATTCTGCCGTTTTCTCTGATGGATCCTTTTGTTATATCCCTAAGGGGGTAAGGTGTCCCATGGAACTTTCCACCTATTTTAGGATAAACGCAGCCAACACAGGGCAATTTGAGCGTACACTGATTGTAGCAGAAGAGGGTTCGTATGTTTCTTACTTGGAGGGTTGTACGGCTCCCCAGCGAGACGAAAACCAATTGCATGCAGCAGTGGTGGAAATTTATGCAGCCAAGGATGCCGAGGTGAAATATTCCACTGTTCAGAATTGGTTTCCAGGTGACAAAAACGGTAAAGGTGGCATCTATAATTTTGTGACCAAAAGGGGGATTTGTGCCGGGGACAATTCCAAGATTTCCTGGACTCAAGTGGAAACTGGTTCCGCTATTACCTGGAAGTACCCTTCCTGTATTTTGAAGGGGGACAATAGCATTGGTGAGTTTTATTCCGTCGCGGTAACCAACAATTACCAACAGGCGGATACAGGAACGAAAATGATCCACATTGGCAAGAATACCCGCTCAAGGATTGTGAGTAAAGGAATATCCGCAGGAAAATCCCAAAATTCCTATCGTGGGCAGGTACAAGTAATGAAAAGGGCTACCAATGCCCGGAATTTCTCCCAGTGTGACTCCCTGCTAATGGGAGACAGATGTGGGGCGCATACTTTCCCCTACATCGATATTGCAAATTCTTCTGCTAAGGTGGAACACGAAGCCACAACCTCCAAAATCGGAGAAGATCAGATTTTCTACTGTAATCAACGGGGCATCGCTACCGAGGATGCTGTGGCACTTATTGTCAACGGTTATGCTAAAGAAGTGCTAAACCAGCTCCCCATGGAGTTTGCTGTGGAAGCCCAAAAATTGCTTGCCTTGACACTAGAAGGCAGCGTAGGGTAGTCTATTTTGTGACATTATTAAAATCAACATGCTTACCATAAAAAATCTACATGCCTCCATAGAGGGCACACCTATATTAAGAGGAATTAATTTGGAAGTTAAGCCAGGGGAAGTACATGCCATCATGGGTCCCAACGGTTCAGGAAAATCAACCCTGGCCTCCGTACTGGCTGGCAGAGAAGAATATGAAGTCACCCAAGGTGAGGTGACATTTAAAGGTAAGGACCTTTTGGAACTCAATCCTGAGGAAAGGGCTCGTGAAGGGGTATTCCTTGCTTTCCAATACCCAGTAGAAATTCCAGGAGTGAGTTCGACCAACTTCTTGAGAACTGCGGTAAACCAAGTACGAGAATACAGAGGTCAGGAGCCCCTGGATGCCGTGAAATTCCTCTCCTTGATGAAGGAGAAAATGAAATTGGTGGAAATTGACCAAAAACTACTCAGCCGATCACTAAATGAGGGGTTTTCCGGTGGCGAGAAAAAAAGAAATGAGATCTTTCAGATGGCCATTTTGGAACCCACACTTTCTATTCTTGATGAAACAGACTCTGGTTTAGATATAGATGCCCTCAAGGTAGTTGCCAATGGAGTCAACCAACTAAAATCAGCAGAAAAATCCACCATTGTGGTAACCCACTATCAACGCTTGTTGGATTACATAATCCCGGATTTTGTACACGTTCTTTTCGAAGGAAGGATAGTAAAGTCAGGGGACAAAAACCTGGCAATGGAGTTGGAAGAAAAGGGATATGACTGGATCAAAGAAGAGGTTGCCAACACCGCCGTATAAGTATTGGTCAAGTCTTTTCATTTTCTATTGAAACAAAGTTAACCACATGAGCGCTGTAACAAAAAAAGAAATTAGTGTCTCCTCCTCTTTTATGGATACCTATTTTGGCCACAAGCCTACGGGACCATTTGCTTCCCTGAGGGAAAATGCGGCTAAGGAATTGGCGCAGAAAGGTCTTCCCTCCACAAAAGACGAGGAATACAAATTCACACCCATCACAAAAAAAATAGAGTCGAGCATCACCAATTTTGGTCATGCCATGCCTACAAATGTGACCATTTCAGATCTTAAAACCCACTTCATTCCTGGGGTTGACACTTATACCCTGGTCTTCAACAATGGTATTTTGGATAAGGAGCTAAGTGGGGATTTGCCGGATGGAGTAAGTGCAAGACCTTTAAGTAGCCTAAGCGAAGAGGAGTTAACGGAAAAGATTGCCCTTGCGGAAAACAAGGAAACAGATCCTTATGCTACATTAAACCAGTTGGCTTTTCAGGATGGTTTGTTTCTTGAAATCAGGGATAAGGCGATATTGGATAAACCTATCCTGCTCCTTCATCTTATTAAGGCAGATAACCACGGGCAAACCATACACCCCAGATTAATAATAGAAACGGGTAAGTTCGTGGAGGCGACATTTATTCAATTAGTGGCATCCTTGGATGAGCAAATTACATTCTTGAATGGCTTGGAAAATGTTAAGGTGGGTGAAGGATCTCATATCCACCATCTTAAAATCCAAGATGAGGGCAAACAGGCTTTGGAGGTCTCCAATATGGTGGTGGATGTACCCAAGGATGCGACCTTTACTTCTTTTGTGCTGTCTTTGCAGGGTCAAATGATCAGAAACAACCTTACCCTTAACTTGCTTGACAGCAATTGTGAAGGGAACATGTTTGGTATATACCTGACAAATGGGCAAACACATGTGGATAACCACACCAATGTAGATCATACAAAACCCCATTCTGAATCCAACGAGCTCTACAAGGGGATATTGACAGATAAGTCGAGAGGGGTGTTTAACGGGAAAATTTTCGTGAGGCAGGATGCCCAAAAGACCAATGCCTTCCAGCAAAACAACAATATTTTGCTTTCTGAGGATGCTATCATAAATACCAAGCCACAATTAGAAATTTGGGCGGATGATGTGAAATGCTCCCATGGATGCACCACCGGCCAACTCGATGAGGAAGCCCTGTTTTATCTGCGTACCCGTGGAATCTCCAAGGAAAACGCAAAGGCTTTGTTGCTCTATGCCTTTGCCGGTGAGGTATTAGAAAAAATCAACCATGAGACTTTCAGAGAATACTGCGTACAACTTGTCCAACAAAGACTTGGAGGCCAAAATGGCTAAAACGGGCTTTGATGTTGATGACATCAGAGAGAGGTTTCCTGTCCTTCACCAAGAAGTCAACGGGAGACCTCTCGTATATCTGGACAATGCGGCCACTTCCCAGAAACCCCTGTCCGTGATTGAGGCGCTGAACCATTACTATACTACGGACAACTCAAATATTCACCGTGGAGCACATGCTCTCGCTGCCAGGGCCACAGACTACTATGAAAATACCAGAAAGTCGGTAAGTTCATTCCTAAATGCACCCAGCGAAGAGCAAATCATTTTTACCAAAGGAACCACAGAAGGTATTAATTTGGTAGCCTCCACCTTTGGGAGAAAGTTCATCCATGAAGGCGATGAGATCATCATCAGTGCGATGGAACACCACTCCAATATTGTACCCTGGCAAATGCTTTGTGCCGAAAAAGGGGCAACGCTTAAGGTTATTCCGATCACCGATGATGGAGAACTTATCATGGAGGAATACGAGAAGTTACTCAGCAGTAAAACTAAGCTAGTTTCAGTTTTGCATGTTTCCAATGCATTAGGTACTGTAAATCCCATGGAAAGCATCATTTCCATGGCACACAGGGCAGGTGCCAAAGTACTGGTAGATGCTGCTCAGTCCACTTCCCATTTCACAGTGGATGTACAAGCCTTGGATTGTGATTTCTTGGTTTTTTCTGCCCATAAATTATATGGTCCCACTGGCTTGGGGGTACTTTATGGCAAGAGGGAGCTGCTTGAGGAGATGCCACCCTATCAGGGGGGAGGTGAAATGATCAAAGAGGTGGACTTTTCCGGTACCACCTATAATGAAATCCCCTTCAAATTTGAAGCCGGCACCCCAAACATTGCAGATGTAATTGCCTTTCAAAAAGCATTGGAGTTTGTTTCTACTGTAGGGAAAGAACAACTGCTTGCCCATGAAAATGAGCTTTTGACCTATGCCACAGAAAAATTGGGAACCATCAAAGGGTTTATTCCAGTGGGCAAAGCCAAGCACAAGGTAAGTGTGTTAAGTTTTTTGATAAATGGCATGCACCCCTTTGATGTGGGGATGATGTTGGATGCGGTGGGAATAGCTGTCCGAACAGGTCACCATTGTGCCCAACCCTTGATGAAACGATTCAATATTGAAGGAACCGTACGTGCCTCCTTTGCTGTTTACAATACTAAACAAGAAATTGACGTGCTATATGTCTCACTTAGCCGTATTGCAAAAAGAAAGAATTAATGAATGACATTAAATCGGTACAAGAAGAAATTATAGAAGAGTTCAGCATACTTGGGGATGACAAGGAATCCACCATCTTTTACATTATGGAGTTGGGGGACAAACTGCCCCCCTTTCCGGAAGAGGAAAAGAAAGAGGACAATATCATAAAAGGATGCCAGTCCAAGGTATGGCTGATCACCAAGACGGAAGGAGACAAGGTAGTTTACCTAGCGGACTCAAACACGGATATAACCAAAGGGCTAATAAGCCTGCTGATACGTGTACTTTCCTACCGAAAAGCAGATGAAATACTTGATTCGGACTTGTATTTCATCGATAAAATAGGGATGGGAAGCATAATAGGTTCGCAGCGCTCCAACGGGCTGGCGGCTATGATCAAACAGATGAAGCTTTATGCCCTAGCCTACCAGTCCAAGTTAAATGCATAAACAGAATAACCATGGAGAAGGAGACGAAGCCAGAACAATTAGATACCTCGGCCTTAAAACAAAAGGTAGTTAATGCCATCAAGCTGGTATATGACCCGGAAATACCTGTTGACGTATATGAGCTTGGGTTAATTTATGAAATTACCGTTTACCCCGTAAATAACGTCTACATTATGATGACGCTCACCTCTCCCAACTGTCCGGCAGCGGAGTCCATTCCCGCCGAGGTGAAAGAAAGGGTGAAAGAGATAGAGGGCATAAATAATGTGGAGGTGGAGCTGACCTTTGACCCCCCATATTCTCAGGACATGATGTCCGAGGTGGCCAAATTGGAACTTGGCTTTTTATAATCGACTTACACAATACCTCATAATTAAATACTAATAATATATAAAGTTATGTATCCAGAAGAACTTATAGCACCCATGCGTGCAGAGCTTACAGATGCAGGTTTCCAAGAGTTCCGCACCTCCCAAGAGGTGGACGACCACCTAAAATCCCATAAAGGCACCACCCTCATTGTAGTCAACTCCGTATGCGGATGTGCAGCTGGTGCTGCAAGGCCCGGGGTGCGGTACGCTATTGACCAATCCGAGAAAAAGCCTGATGTTTTGGCAACTGTGTTTGCCGGAAACGACAAGGATGCAGTGGATAAGGTCAGGGAGTATGTTCTACCCTATCCGCCTTCTTCCCCAGCGATGGCCTTATTTAAGAATGGGGAGTTGGTCCATTTTATAGAACGCCACCATATTGAGGGGAGAAACGCTCAAATGATTGGCGACCATTTGGTGGAAGTATTTCAACATTTCTGCGAGTAACCATTAAGCCCCTTTCGGGGCTATGGCTTTCGTCCTTTGTGCTGGCAACTTACCGAAAAAATCAGTTGCAGATTAATATTTCGCATTTTGTCTTAATGAAGGTTTTTTTTTGGATTTCTTGTTAGATCCCCCAATTTCAGTATCTGTTTTTCGAGTTTTAATGCTATGAACTTTAATGGATAATAGGCGGACATGTAGTCCAGCTATTGAATATTTGGGGGAAAATTGCCGCTTATTTATTATCTTAAGGCGAATTTTAGAAATGCACCTAAGCACACATTAAAAAATAGTTAAAAATAAAAATATGTCAGATACTGCTAAGTTATCCTATAACGGAAAAGAGTTTGAACTACCAGTCACAGAAGGGTCCGAAAACGAATTGGCCATAGACATAGCCAAGCTAAGGGGACAGTCTGGAATAATTACCCTGGACCCAGGGTTTAAAAACACCGGATCCACCAAGAGCGCCATTACTTTCTTGGACGGTGAAAAGGGCATACTTAGGTACAGAGGGTACAATATTGAGGACTTGGCTGAAAAATCAAATTTCCTAGAGGTCTCTTATCTATTGATCAATGGGGAGTTACCCAACAAATCCCAATATGACAATTTTTGCCAGGAAATCACCATGCATACCCTGGTTCATGAGGACATCAAAAAAATATTGGGTGGGTTCCCTTCCGTAGCTCATCCTATGGGGGTATTGTCTTCCTTAATTTGCTCACTTACCGCATTTTACCCAAATTCTTTAGACCCAAACAACTCGGATAAAGAAATCAACCTCAGCATAGTCCGGCTAATGGCAAAGTTGCCCACATTCGCCGCTTGGGCGTACAAAAACAAGGTGGGACATCCTGTGAATTATCCTGACAACAAACTTGATTATTGCAGTAATTTCCTTAAAATGATGTTTGCACTGCCGGCAGAAACCTATGAGGCAGACCCTGTTATTTCCAAGGCATTGGATCAATTGTTGATCTTGCACGCAGACCACGAACAGAATTGTTCAACTTCTACGGTGAGGATTGTAGGTTCTTCACAGGCAAGTATTTATGCTTCTATTTCCGCAGGTGTCAATGCACTGTGGGGACCACTTCATGGTGGAGCAAATCAATCTGTTATTGAAATGCTCGAGGCAATCAAAGAAGATGGTGGCAACACCAAAAAGTGGCTGGACAAGGCCAAAGATAAAAATGATCCGTTTAGGCTTATGGGGTTTGGCCATAGAGTATACAAAAACTTCGACCCCAGGGCAAAAATAATCAAAAAAGCTGCAGATGATGTACTGGATAAATTGGGGATCGACGATCCCATATTGGAAATCGCAAAGGAACTAGAAGAAGCGGCACTAGGGGATCAGTACTTTGTGGACAGAAAACTGTATCCCAATGTTGATTTCTATTCTGGAATCATATATAGAGCCTTGGGCATACCTACAGATATGTTCACGGTCATGTTTGCATTGGGAAGGCTCCCAGGTTGGATTGCCCAGTGGAAAG
This sequence comes from Pleomorphovibrio marinus, assembly GCF_003347495.1. Taxonomy (GTDB): domain Bacteria; phylum Bacteroidota; class Bacteroidia; order Cytophagales; family Cyclobacteriaceae; genus Pleomorphovibrio; species Pleomorphovibrio marinus. Next base: position 77,724 of record NZ_QCXY01000002.1, on the reverse strand, counting down.
AAATGAGGGAAAACAACGAACCTATAGGTAGGCCAAGACAGATCTATGTGGGGGCAACAAAAAGGGACTATAAAGAGATTTCAAAAAGATAACGCAGGTAAAAGCAGCCAATTGGCTGCTTTTTTTTTGCCAAATTTTCATTACTCTGCTCTTCATTTACATAAATAATATTTTTCTCATGGAAGGGTATTAGGTTTTTTCAAAACTTATGCCTACTTTTGTGCCTTAATTAATCGAAGTCATAATTTTTCTCGATTGCCGTGGGTTTCCTTGCTGTTGCTTAGTTAAAGGGATTTTGGAGACCGTGGCTTAGAGAAGTAAGGAAACATCATGGAACAAGAATTGTTATTTTCAGACCTCGGAGTCTCTGAAGAGATTTTGAAGGCAGTGGAAGATTTGGGCTATACCCATCCTTCCCCCATTCAAGCACAGACTATCCCTTCCCTTCTAGAGGGTCAGGACCTAATAGGCCAAGCCCAGACAGGTACAGGGAAAACCGCTTCATTTGCTATCCCAATCATCGATCAGGTGGATGAAAATTCGAATCATCCCCAAGCCCTAATCCTTTGCCCAACTAGAGAGTTGGCTGTACAGGTGGAAGGCGAGATTGTGAAATTGACCAAATACAAGCGCAAGATTTCATCTACCTGTCTTTATGGAGGTGACTCCATTGAAAGACAGATAAGGGACTTGAAAAAGGGCGTCCAAATCGTGGTAGGAACACCTGGAAGGGTAATGGACCATATTGACAGACGCACCTTAAAACTACAGGGAGTGGGCATAATCGTACTCGATGAAGCCGATGAGATGTTGGATATGGGATTTAGGGAGGATATAGAAACCATCCTTAAGTCCATGCCGGAAGAAAGGCAGACCGTCTTTTTCTCCGCAACCATGCCCAAGCCCATCTTGGATTTGACCAGAAAATACCAAACTGACCCTAAGATTGTCAAGGTATTGAGGAAAGAGCTTACTGTGGAAAACATTTCCCAGGTTTACTACGAGGTGAAGTCCCCACTAAAAATGGACTTAATCACCCGGCTGATCAACCTGAACAGTTATTCCCTAAGCTTGATCTTCTGTAACACCAAAAGGGTAACCGACGAAGTTACAGAAGAGCTTATTGCAAGGGGTATCCAGGCTGAAGCACTTCATGGAGACCTTTCCCAAGCACAGCGTACAAAGGTAATGAACAAGTTCCGCAAGGGCCATTGCTCGGTACTCGTAGCCACAGATGTGGCAGCAAGGGGAATCGACGTGGAAAATGTGGAAGCAGTATTCAACTACGACCTACCCCTGGACGAAGAAAACTATGTTCATAGAATCGGAAGAACAGGTAGAGCCGGCAAAAACGGTACCGCTATCAATTTTGTGACAGGTAGAAGAGACCTGGGTAAAATCAACGACTTGGAACGATTTATCAAAACCTCCATCGATAAAATGGCTCCTCCATCCGTTGACGAGTTGCTCGAAATGAAGAAACAGCAACTGATCAAGGACGTGTATAGGATGTTGTCCATCGAGGAAGATAACCAAGTTTACGAAGAAACCATCGGTAAAATGCTTACCGAAGGGCTTAGCATAGAACAGCTTGCCATCGGCTTGATGAAATTACAACTGGCCCCTGCGGTTAAGGAGCTGAAAGAGGTTGACTTTAATGTGGACCTGAGCAGCAGAGGCCGTAAGGAAGACAGAGGAGGCCGAAGAGGCGGGAGAGAGCGTGACAGAGGTGACAGAGGTGGCCGTTCCGAAAGGAAAGGCAAACGACCTAGAAAAGACCGAGATGCTCATATGGAACGACTCTTCCTTAATCTAGGTAAAAAAGACAGGATCAGGCCAAACGATATTGTTGGAGCTATTGCTGGTGAAACGGGAGTTCCCGGTGGAAGTATCGGCGGTATAGATATATTTGAGAACTTTTCCTTTGTGGATGTGCCAAAGAAGGACGTAAACCACGTCATCAAGGTAATGAACACAAACACCATCAAAGGCAAGCCCGTGAATTTTGAGATTTCTAAGGGCTAAAACCTGAAATAGGCTGAAAAGCATAAGGCGCTGTAGTGTTACAGCGCCTTTTTTTGTATCCTTTCTGCTAGCCTCTCCCCTATTTCCAGGAGTCGGGTACTTTCCTCCTGGCTGAACTCATAGGGATCCTTTTTGGCAATCCCAAGGGTTCCAAACAACTCCCCCTTATACAGGAGGGGTACCGTAATTGCCCCTTCTACCTTGGTATCCTTTGCTCCCGGTCTTACCACCCCGGAATCATCCGTCTGCAAGTTACAAACCTGCACCGCCTCCCGGCGTTCGGCAGCAATTCCTGCCATCCCCTTGCCGATGGGAACCTCTGACATTTTTGGGAGCAAAAAATCTGGGATCCCATGGCGGGCTTTAAGATGAAGAATTCCACTAGGGATATCCAGCACATGGATCGTCCCAGTGGTACAGTCAAAATCCTCCAATACGGAAAGTAATAACTGATCAAAGTCAATGCTTTTGGCCTCTAGTTGCTCTTGTGTTTTCATATGTCTATATTTTCTTTTCAACGGCCACATAGCCTGCCCCTGCCTGCCCCGAACTTGTTTCGGGGGAATCTCGCATCTCCCCGATAGCTATCGGGGCATCCCAGTGTGTGACGTGCTCGTCATGCCCTGACTGCCGTCAGGACAGGCTCGATTTTATGTCTTAGGTGTAGCAATGTGATTAGTTATGGGTAAAAATAACAAATGAAGCTTTCACATTAACCTAAAACACATCAAATTCTGTAAATTAGTAGAAAATTACATGGACATGCAATGGTTTTTTCAAGAGGACATGGCTGGAGACCTATTCGTTTTAGACCAGCAAGAATCAAAACATATCAGCAAGGTATTGAGGAAGCCTATTGGGGAATTGGTTCACTTCACCAATGGGAAAGGCTCACTTTTTACCTGCAAGATTGAGGACAATAATCCCAAAAAGACCCAACTCAGAATAATAGAGCAACAGTTTTTCCCCAAAGGGGAATTTGATATTCACCTTGCCATAGCCCCTACCAAAAACATGGACCGTATAGAATGGCTAATGGAAAAAATCACTGAGATTGGGGTAGATGAGATCACTATTTTACAAACCGAGAATACCGAAAGGATTCAGGTGAACCTTTCTCGTTTGCAAAAAAAAGCGATAAATGCATGCAAGCAGAGCCGCAAAGTCTGGTTGCCTACTCTTAACGACATCACCCCTTTTGGTGAATTCATCCAAGACTCTGCATTTAATAATCACCAAAAATTCATCTGTTTTGTGGACGAAAAAATACCCGGTCACCTTTTCCATATGGCCCAGCCTGGCCATTCCTATCTGGTGTTGATAGGCCCGGAAGGCGATTTTGGGCCCACAGAGATACAAACTGCTTTGAAGGAAGGTTTTCTGGCATGCAGCTTGGGCAAAAGTAGACTGCGTACCGAAACCGCCGGGCTGGTAGCAGTACACAGCTTACAATTGGCAAATTTTGCACTTTAACCCCATCACCAAAACTATATAAATATGAACGTACATAATTACTTTCTGATAGGCATGTTCCTTTTTTTAACCATCGGGTGCCAGGTATCCCATCAAGAAGACTCCCAAGTGGCAGTCGGGCCAGGGGGGTGGCTAAAAGGGAACTCTGATGAAAAGTTTGACGAGGTAGCTCACCAATTGGGCGGATTTAGCAGGACCATGGTAGAAGTTGGTTACAGGTACAGTGAACTCTACTGGGCAGGCCAGGACGAAAACTGGAAATATGCCGAACATCAAATCGAACACATCTTAGAGGCCATGGAGGACGGCCTAAAACGAAGACCTGAGCGAAAACCTTCCAGCACCGAATTTATGGAGGAAGTCCTGCCTAAAATGGAAGAGCTCGTTGACCAAGGGGATAAGGCAGCCTTCTTGGAAGGCTTCAAAACTTTTACCGCTTCTTGTAACCAGTGTCACAACCAGGAAGGGGAAGAATTCATCGTTATAAGGGAACCGCAAGAAAGAACCTCCCCTGTGCGGTTTAGGTAGGTCCTTTTATCCAGCGAAGTTATTCTGATAGTAAAGCTTTGCTTTCACCAGGTCTTCCGGAGTATCTATAGCTACTGCCTGATGTTCGGTGAGGATCATTTTGATCCTTACCCCGTTTTCCAAAAGCCTTAGCTGTTCCAACATCTCAGTTTTTTCGAGTATGGACTTTTCCCATGAAGTGAAACGCATAAGCATCTGCTTTTTGTAGGCATAAATGCCTATGTGCCTAAAAAAACGGGTCTCCGCAGCAGAATCACGTATATATGGAATAGGCGAACGGCTAAAATAAAGGGAGAAATATTCTTTGTCCACTACCACCTTTACGATGTTGGGGTTTTGGATTTTCTCCTTTTCCGATAGGATTGCCATTAAAGAAGCCACTTCCACTTTGGGATCCTGAAAGGCTGCTACGAGTGAGTGCAAGGAACCCTTATCCTGAAAAGGTTCGTCACCCTGCACATTGACAATAACGTCGGCCTCAATTTTTTCGGCAGCCTCGGCAATTCGGTCGGAACCACTTTCATGTTCCTTTTGACTCAGGAATACTTCGCCTCCTTCTGCTCGAATCACTTCTGCTATTTCCTCATGATCTGTGACTACAACCACCTTGTCAAACACCCCCGTAGCCATAGTACTCAAATAAGTCCGGGCAATAAGAGGTTTACCGCAGAGGTCTGCCATCAATTTAGCGGGAAATCGGGTTGCCCCAAAACGGGCGGGGATGAGGGCTACAATTTTCATGGTTCAAAAATTCGGGATAATTACTTTTCCCAACAAAATTAGTAATTTAAAAGACCCATAATATCGAAACCAAAATTTGTTAGCAAAAATTAACCTTCTTCGATATATTTATAAAACTCAAATTTAATGGATATGTTAAGACTTTATTTCCCCATCTTGATTCTTGGTTTAGTGTTCCCTCTATTTTTATTTGGCCAGGCTGAGCCAACCTTTGTAAATCAACATTACGAGAAGACGGAACACAGGATCACCATGCGGGACGGTGTGAATTTACATACCGTAGTGTATTCCCCTAAGGACAAATCAACCGAATACCCAATACTCATGCAGCGCACCCCATATAGTGCTGGTCCCTACGGGGAAGGCGATCTGCGGCCGGCCATAGGGCCTTCTCCATATCTGATGGAGGACAAATACATTATCGTCTATCAGGACGTAAGGGGAAGATGGATGTCCGAAGGGAAATATGACAACATGAGGCCCACAGTGGCAGATAGAGAGGACAATCCGGACGCCATTGATGAGAGTACCGATACCTTTGACACCATAGAGTGGTTGCTGGAAAATGTGGATAACCACAACGGCAGGGTAGGAATGTGGGGAATAAGTTACCCAGGATTTTATTCTGCTGCTGCCTTGCCTTTCGCCCATCCAAACTTAAAAGCGGTATCCCCCCAGGCACCCATTGGGGACTTCTATTTTGACGACTTTCATCACAATGGTGCCTATTTCCTGAGTTATTGGTTAGCAACCTCTGTCTTTGGGTATCAAAAAGAAGGCCCCACGGACAAACCTTGGTATGAAATGGTGGACCCGGGTACCAGAGACGGTTATCAGTTCTTTATGGACATGGGGCCTTTAAAAAACGCTGACAAGTTTTACGGTGAAGATAATTTCTTCTGGCAGCAATTAAAGGAAAACCCGGACTATAACGAGTTCTGGCAGGAACGAAGCATCATTCCCCATTTAAAGGAGGTAACACCCGCGGTAATGACCGTAGGGGGGTGGTTTGATGCGGAGGATTTATATGGCCCCCTTACCATTTACAAGACCATAGAAAAAAACAACCCCGGTATTTTCAATACCTTGGTAATGGGCCCTTGGTCTCATGGAGATTGGTCCAGGGAATCTGGTTTCCAAAAGGTGTCCAACATTTACTTTGGTGATTCAATTTCTACCTGGTATCAAAAAAACGTAGAATTCGAATTTTTTGATAAATTTCTTAAAGGAAACGAAGATCCCGAGCTACCCGAGGCCTTCATGTTCGACACTGGTAAAAAAGAATGGAAAAAATTCGAGCATTGGCCACCAAAGGATGCCGTAAAGGCCAATTATTTCCTAGGAGATAAAAACAGCCTGGGAAGGGCGGAACCACAATCTGCAGGGTACTCAGACTTTATTTCTGACCCCCAAAACCCAGTGCCTTACAGTCAGGACATTAAAATGAATTTCACCCCCAGAAAATACATGGCCGATGACCAGCGGTTCGCCTCAAGAAGACCGGATGTGTTGGTCTTTGAGACTGACCCATTGGATGAGGACATAACCATTGCGGGGGAAATGATGGCAAAGCTTTTCGTTTCCACCTCAGAAACGGATGCAGATTGGATTGTAAAGTTGGTAGATGTGTATCCTGGTGACACCGAAAACCACGAGTATGTGCAGGAAGGCCAGGAATTGAGCCACTATCAACTTAAGGTGCGTTCAGAGGTGATCCGAGGCAGGTACAGGGAAAGCTTCTCTGACCCGAAACCATTCACTCCGGACAAAGTGACGGCAGTCAATTTTCAATTGCAGGACGTGTTTCACACCTTTAAAAAAGGACATAAAATTCAAGTTCAGGTACAAAGCACATGGTTTCCACTCATTGACCGAAATCCGCAAAAGTATGTGGAAAACATCTTCAAAGCCACTGAGGAGGATTTTGTCAAGGCCACCCATAAGGTCTTTCATGCCAAGGACTTCCCCAGTAGTTTGGAAGTTCAGCTACTGCCCCAATAGGTTCTCTTGATCTTATTTAAACTTAGTTTAAATACAAGAAAACAGAATAATATTTTAAGTTATTTTAATTATACTAGTTCTAAATTCGGTTCATTAAGCTATCACATGGAACTTATGGCTCTTTATTCTGTTATATTTACAATGTAGTTATTCGTTAAATAGGAACCTATCACTTTAATGTTATGTATATGAAAACCAATGAAAAAGAAATAGTGACTTTAAAAAGGTCACTGTTGTTCGATACGGAGAAAAAGCTGAACAAGCAAATTGAAATGGAGGGTAAATCCTCTGCCTACTATCTTTCGATGGCATCTTGGGCGGATATGAAGGGATTCACCCATTCTGCTCAGTTTTTATACGACCACGCTGAAGAAGAACGCCAACACATGCTCAAGCTGTTCCGCTACATCAACGATGCAGGTGGGCATGCCGTACAGCCAGAAATTAACGGTATTAGGCACAACTTCAATTCACTTCGGGAGGTATTTGAATTGATTTTGGAACATGAAATAGAGGTAACCAAGTCCATCAACCTGATTGTAGACCATTGTTTTGTCATTAAGGATTTTGCCACCTTTAGCTTCATGCAGTGGTATGTAACCGAACAAAGGGAAGAGGAAACCCTTGCAAGAAGGGCTTTGGAACTCTTCGATATTATCGGTGAGGAAGGGGTAGGTTTATGGACCATTGACCAAGAACTCGGAAAATTGCATTCCACGGTAGAGGAAATCAAATAGAATTATCCTCTCCAAAAAAAAGCACCATCTGCCTAAGCAATTCTGCTGAGGCGGATGGTGCTTTTGTAAAGGCTTTTATTTCAAGATATTAATTTCATTTTTCGTTTTTTTTGTCTATATTTCCTTTGTTTTAACCCAATAACCATGAAAAGACGTCTTGTTTTCTGCATCAATTTTTGCATAATAGTCGTCAGTGTGGGCTTTGGTCAAATGGAAGACCCTCTGGACGAAAGTGAAATTGATTCCTTGGTAAATCCCCCAAATACGCCAATCTCAGAGGATTTAGTTGGCTTGTGGGAGGTTAATTCTATCTACGACAAATTTAAGCCTTTTGAAGAGCTTTATCCCGGCAAAAAGCCGAGGCTGTATTTTGATCCTATCAATAAGCAGGTATTTGGATACACTGGCTGTAATAATTTCAGCATCTTTACACAGATAAAAGGTAATGCCATCGATGTTCAGGGATTCCTGACCATGACGAAGATGTGGTGTGATGGGGACGGGGAGGATGTCTTCCTTACCCTTCTCAAATCTGCCCACACTTTTTCCATAGACGAGGAAGGAAAACTGTCATTTCTATGTGGGAGTATGGAGATTATGAAGTTGGAAAAAGTGGTGAACGAAGAAAACGGAGAACATCCCTTTATCCTTCCCATGATAATGGCCTCAGAACAATTTCCGTACAAGCTACGGAATTGATGAAGAATCGATAATTTTTGCTCCTGCCTTTTCCATTTCTGTAAAAGCTCTTTCGGTATCCCCGCTCGATAGGTTCACCCCTTTTGTTGCGTCCTCCACGAGATTAGTCTCAAAACCCTCCTTTATGGCATCCATTACGGTAAACTTCACACAATAGTCCGCTGCCAAGCCTGTCACAAATACTTCTTCTACCCCATGCTCCTTCAAGTAGGTAGCCAAACCTGTATCCTCTCCCCTATTGTTGTCATAAAACCCGCTGTATGAATCCACTACTGGATTCGTCCCTTTTTGAAATACCTTCTTCCAGGATTTCCTTTTCAGATCATGATGAATCTGGGCTCCTGGAGTACCTTGTACACAATGGTCTGGCCAAAGAATCTGGTCTTCACCGGATAGCTTGACAAAGTCCCCTGCCTTTTTTCCCTGGTGGTTAGAAGCAAAGCTTCCATGATTTTTGGGGTGCCAGTCTTGAGTGGCGACCACAATGTCAAATTTGTCCTGAATCCGGTTTATCACTGGAATAACCTTGTCGCCATCAGGTACCGCAAGGGATCCCCCGGGTAAAAAGTCGTATTGAACGTCTACAACCAATAATGCCTTCATACTTACTCCTTTGCTTTTTTTAAATGTAACAAAATCATCACTGAGAATCCAATGATTTTGCCTTAAGTACTAAGTCAGTTCTTAAATAGTACAGAGATTCTTCAAGCCCCACCGGATAAATATGGGGGTTTATCAATCTTTTGTGGGTTTTATCAAATTTCCCTAGCCTCTCCTGAACCCTATTTCTGATTGCCTTGAGGCTTGGCCTTTCATACACCTTTTCCCCATTCCGGAAAATGGCTTTAAGCAAGACTTCGCTTTCAGCAATAGAGGAATCAATCCTCTTTCTTCGTGTAGGATCCACAGGGTCAATAATAGTCTCCAAAGATTTATCGGAAGTGCCTTCCAAAAAAATCATATCCCCTAATGCCCTACCACCAGAATAGAACCGTTTAACATTATGGAAACCAGGGATATTAATCTTTATGGACTGCTGAGATAGTTTAATTTTAGGTACCCATTCCCCATCCTTGCCTTTCATCGCTGACATTTTATAAACCGCTCCCAATGCCGGCTGATCATAAGCCGTCACCAGTTTAGTGCCTACTCCCCAAAGGTTGATGGAGGCCTCTTGAAGTTTCAGGGAGGTTATGATATGTTCGTCCAAGTCGTTACTTGCCACGATGGTTACTTCAGGAAAACCCGCCTGGTCTAGCATTTCCCTGGCTTTGTTACTAAAGTAAGCCAAATCCCCACTGTCAATCCGTATTCCGGCCAGTTTCTTCCCCTTTTGCCTTAAATTCCGGGCCACCTTGATGGCGTTTTTTACCCCTCCAATGGTATCATAGGTATCCACAAGCAATATGGAGTTGTCTGGGAAGGCCTCTGCATAGGCCTCGAAGGCCTCTATCTCTTGGTCAAAAGACATGATCCAACTGTGGGCATGTGTTCCAGCCACCGGGATGCCAAAAAGCTTCCCTGCCATGACGTTGGAAGTGGACGCACAGCCACCAATATAGGATGCCCTGCTTGCAGCCAATGCACCGTCAATTCCCTGCGCCCTCCTTAACCCAAATTCCATTACGGGATCTCCCTTCGCCGCAAGGACTATCCTGGCGGCCTTGGTGGCGATGAGGGTCTGGAAGTTGATGATATTTAACAAGGGTGTCTCCAATAGCTGGCACTGGATCAAAGGACCCTTAACCCTGACAAGGGGCATATTGGGAAAAACCACCTCCCCTTCCTCAACTGCATCAATATCACAACTAAAACTCATCTTTTCCAGGTATTTTATAAACCCACTTTCAAAAAGAGGCTCGCCCATTTTATCCCTCATCTCTGCAAGATAAGTTAGGTCTTCTTCGCAAAAGGTGAAGTTCCGACAGTAGTCTATGATATAATCCAACCCTGCGGCCACAGTAAAACCGCTTTGGAAAGGGTTTTTTCTAAAAAACAGGTTGAAAACCGCCTCTTCTTCTGCTTTCCCGGACTTCCAGTAAGCGTAGGCCATCGTAAATTGGTAAAAATCCGTAAGCAGGGTTAAGGAACCCTGATATAAGTCCTTTGTTATCTTCATTTGGAATTTGATAGGGAAAACCCAGTTTTAATACCAAAATTAAAAGAAATATGGGAAAATAAGGGCAACATTGTCCATTTCCACCCATGTTATTTCCCAGAGAATCTCACATTTAGAATCACCCCGCTCAAAACCAGAAGCATGCCGGCATAGGTCTGGAGATTATAAGTTTCGTCGAATAAAATGAACCCAAAGCCCAGCGCATAGATTAACCCCACATACGTAAGACTAGCCACTTTGGCCACCCTGGAGTTTTGATAGGCTATAGTAAGCAGGTACTGAGCAGCTTGGGTGAAAACTCCGATGGCCAATAACCAAGCCCAATCCCAGCCTTGGGGTGTAACCCAATAAAAGTAAGATACGATTCCGGCAATGGGAATCGTGACCAATGGGAAATAAAACACGATGACCAAGGGATGCTCAGAATCCTTCAGCTTCCTGATCACATTATAAGCCAAACCGGAAAAAAGGGCCGCAATTATCCCCACTACCAAGAAAACCACATTCACCCTAGGGTCAAAGCCCTCTATGACCAAAACCCCGGCAAAAGCTATGGCAAAGTAAAAAAACTGGATGGGCTTCACCCTTTCCTTTACTATAAAAATGCCCAGCACACTGGTGAATATCGGGGACAAATAATGGATGGTAACAGCACTTGCCAAGGGTATGTTCTGTAAGGTATAGAAAAAAGCTATCAGGCCTATGGAGCCCACGATACCCCGGATTACAAGCCACTTCTTGTTGTTGCCCAAAACGGGCACCCTCTTTTGCTTGAGAATGAGATAACTAAAAACGAAACTGAAAATAGATCGGAAAAGCACAATCTCTATGGCCGGAATATGAGGCAAATACTTGACAAAAACATTCATCAAGGCAAAAAAGAATACAGCAAGCAGCATATGCTGCACACTTTTGGAACTCAAAACAATGGGGTTTAATTAAAAGATGCCTCCTTACCTAATTGGCCAAATCTGTGGCCTCCGGTTATTATCCCCACAAAGGTAAATGGGTATGGGAAAAAACCGATATATTTGCCTAAACTAATTTGGAGATTTTGGCGTATCCTAGACTAGCATTCCAGTTGAGAACGTAAAAATACTTTAGTTCACCACTTTACCCATAAAATTAGATCAAAAAATGAATTGCATCGGAAACCTATTTTCTTTTGAACGCCATCCACCCTTCTTTTTAACCTTAAGGAAAAATTACAGAAAATGAGGTCTCGGGGTGAAATTTGGCCCAAGTCAGAGGTGGGAAAGGATAGTAAGTTTTTTCTAAACTTAGCCAGGCCTTGCCCGCACCAAACTTGCCGAAAAAAGTCTGAAATCTAAGTCCTTTTTTTTCCCGCTTAAAAAAATTCTCATCCATTTATCGGTCATTCACCTATTTTTAAGAATGCAAACTCATTAATTTGAAATTTAAATTCAAAAGGGGCATGAAGTATCTGAGCAAAAATTTTCAAGGCCTTATCTTTGGGAATTTCCTTCTTATTTTATTCGTGGTTTTTCCAATTCGCCTAAATGCGCAGGTGGACCTTACAGGTACCTGGAAGGGTGAGCTCGATTTAGGCCCACAAAAACTGCCCTTGTTAATTCATATTGAAACCGAGGAGGGTAAACTAAAGGCAAGTATGGACAGTCCCGAGCAGAATGCCTTCAAAATCCCCATCAATGAGGTGCTTTATGATGGATTGATGCTCTTACTTCGGCTGAATAATTTAGGTGCCTCCTATGAAGGTATCTGGAATGGCAAGAGTTTCCAAGGTCAATTCAAGCAATCCGGGATGAGTTTTGCCCTAGAACTTGTCCAGTCTGACCAAGTAACGGAACAAAAAAATCAGATTCCAAAACCACAGGAACCCTCCCCCCCCTATCCCTACGAGACCCTGTCAACCACCTTCATTAGCGGGGAAAACGCACTCAGGGGCACTGTGACTAAGCCTAAAGGCCTGGGCCCCTTTCCTGCTGTAGTACTCATCAGCGGTTCGGGGCCCCAGGACAGGGATGCCGCTATTTTTGGACACAAACCGTTTTTGGTAATAGCAGACTTTTTGACAAGAAACGATATCGTTGTGCTTCGTTATGATGAAAGAGGGGTAGGAGAATCTGAAGGGGAATTTGAAAGCGGTACCACCTATGATTTTGCCAAGGACGCAAAAGCAGCTATGGAGAAATTAAAAGGATTTGAATTTACCGATAAGGATAAAATAGGACTTATTGGCCATAGTGAAGGGGGGCTTATCACCTGGATGTTATCTTCAGAAAACACCAAACACCCCAATTTCATTATTGCACTTGCCCCTCCTGTGGTTCCCATTATGGAATTAATGGCACAGCAAACTCTGGACATCACCCTGGGGGCAGGGGTGGACTCGGTAATGGCTGAAGAGCAGGTCCGACAAAACCGGAGGCTATACCGTTCAGTGGCAGAAGCTGATAATAAGGAAGAAGCAGTGGAGAAGCTCTCGGAAGCCATCGTGCAAATAGGCATCGAAAAGGGATTTGAGGGGGAATTGCTCGACCATTATCATCAACAAATGCTTGAGGCCTATACACAATTGGCAGAACCTTGGTTCTATTCGTTTATCAAAATGGACCCCGAGCCTTGGATTAGCCAAATAAAAATCCCTGTTTTTGCGGCTTTTGGGGAGAAGGACAAGCAGGTGGAGGCTGGCTCAAACTTGGCAAAACTTATCAGGACACTTCCCGCGAAAAGATCCCATAAAATGGAAATTTACCCTGGCCTAAATCACCTTTTTCAAGAAGCAGAGACGGGTTCTATAGCAGAATATGCCGAAATCACAGAAACCTTTAATACCAGGGTCATGGAAGAAATTGTGGAGTGGATAAAAAGCCTAAACTAAAAAAAGCTATGAAACAAAGTTCCATAGCTTAAGTCAATTAATAATAAACCCAAAATAACCAGTTGTAACCCCAGGAATCGAACCTGAGTAGCTTTAACCAAAGGCCTCAGTTACATTGTTCTCTATTATGATGACACAAAGATAAGGTACTAAACCTGACTTCACAAAAAAATTTAATAAAAAAATAAAGTTTCTATTAAATTTTGGTTTCAGGATAAGCTCAAGACTATATTTTTACCTAAGTACCGCAAAATGTCCTTTAAAAAAGCCGAATTTTATACATAAACTAAATGATTTTTATTTTATCAGATCCTCCCAAACAATTGGGGAGCCTTCCCAGTACCATTCCCCTTTTACATTTTCCAAAATCCGGTGTTTGCTTCCAGGGGCATGAGGTGCGTCTTCTTCCCTGAGCCACTTTAAGTGATCCGCTTTTACCTCCTTATAAGAATCATCTTTGGCTAAATTTGTATGTTCATGGGTGTCGTTTTGATGGTCATACAGTTCCTCCTCCCCATTTGCATACCTAATGTACCTCCACCTTTCTGAGCGGACACTGTTGTTCCCCGGATTATGGGTGGTAATGGCAGGCCTTTCCCTTTTTTTGTTTTCGAAGATCTGTGGACTAAGGCTTAACCCTTCCAGGCCTCCCTTGGCTGGCAGGGCTGCCAAATCCACTAAAGTGGGGTACATATCCATCAATTCCGCGGGTTGGCTTCTTCGTTCTCCCTGGGGAATATTGGGCCCTGCGAAGAGGAGTGGTACCCTTGTTGACCTTTCCCACAACGTGTTTTTTCCCGTTATTCCCTTTTCGCCCAGGTGCCAGCCGTGGTCAGACCACAACACCACAATCGTGTTGTCTGCCAAACCATTTTGCTCTAAGGCATCTAAAACCCTTCCCACCATCGCATCTGTAAAGCTTATAGTAGCCAGATAAGATCTCACCAAATTTGCCCATTGGTTGTTTTCCTTCAGCCAAGATAATCTTACTTCGGGCAAATACCAATGTAGGTTCCAAGCAAAATCCGGAACGTCTGCACGCTCCTCATCGGGGGCTTCCGGCAAAACAATCTGGTCTTCTTCGGGATACAAATCGAACCATTTTTTTGTGGCATATAAGGGCAAATGGGGTAACCAAAAGCCAACAGCCATAAAAAAGGGCTGACCGGAATCCCTATTATCTGCCAAATCCGCCAGTTTTTCCTCAGCCCAAGTAGCTACCTTATAATCATTCCTTACGGAATCATGATCTTCGGGATACATGCCCCAATCCAATAATGGGTGGTTTCCCATGTGGGTTTCGCCCACCAGCTTATTGGGAGGGTGCCCACCTGTACCTCCACCAATGGGACCCCATTCCTGGAACTCCGCCCGTTTCTCCGGGGTATCTCCAATACTATGGAAAATTTTTCCATTGGAGAGCGTATAATATCCGTGCTCTTGAAAATACTGCGGTAAAGTGACCACATCTTGAGTAATGGTCACGTCCCTGTGGTGCGGAGCCAACCCATAGATCCCTGTGGTAGAAGGCCTAAGGGACGTCATTATGCTCACCCTTGAAGGGTTGCAAAGGGGTGCCTGCACATGGGCGTTGGTAAAAAGCACCCCTCTCTGGGCCAGCTTGTCGATATTTGGGGTTTTTACCTGAGGATGTCCCCCTAAGACCCCTACCCAATCATTAAGATCATCGATGGAAATGAATAGGATGTTTGGCCGCTCATTTTTATCCTCATCGTCCACTTTTTGCTCACAGGAACCAAAAATAACTAGTCCCAACAAAACAAGTGACTGCAGCCGAATGGTTATTTTGGTCATGCTCATCATTTTTCAAATGTTACTTTCCAAAGGTTTCCCCCCTTTTGCCTTCCTCCATACTCAATTACATAAAGGTCATTACCCACCAACACCGCATCCACTGGTTGTGAAAACCTAGCAACTATCCTGGTAGTTTTCAAATCAAAATTATCCAGGGCTTCATTATAGGACAACTCAAGATGGAGCAAATCTTCTCCATTTGAGGTAAAAGGTTTCATCAAACTGGAACGCTCTCCATTCGTATATCTTAAGGTCAGGGCATTTCCTTTAAATTGGCCGGGCAGGTTATTTCCCCTATCAAAAACCAAACCTAGTGGGGAGGAATG
The DNA here is from genome assembly GCF_003347495.1 of Pleomorphovibrio marinus. Lineage (GTDB taxonomy): Bacteria > Bacteroidota > Bacteroidia > Cytophagales > Cyclobacteriaceae > Pleomorphovibrio > Pleomorphovibrio marinus. The sequence goes on along the minus strand of NZ_QCXY01000002.1, from coordinate 62,397 downwards.
GGGAGTAAAAGTGGTGATGGCCACTCCTGTATCCGACCCATCCATTATTTTTCCTGTTTCTTCGTCCCTGTATTTATTCGCATCCGGACCAAAATTCCGCATACCCTGCGTGAATTCCACACCTTCTGGACGTTTGGCAAAACCAGGGTCATTATAAAAATCATCCGGGTAAGCAGCGGCTGCTGGGTTCAGAAAGGGGTCCTTTTCGGGATCTGCTTCCCAATCAGGGAATTGCTGGGGAGTTTCCATCCCCCCCATTACCCACGGAAAACCGTAGTGATGACCCTCCCTTACCCAAAACATGTCCTCATTTTGGTCATAGTCCCCAGAATTGACCACCGCAAACATCCTCCCCTCCTCGTCGAAGTCAAAATCATAGGCATTCCTAATTCCCTCGGCGAATACGTATCCTTTTTCTTTGAGTTTCTCCAGATCATTGGGCAACGAAAGGTCTTTGGCATCTATTGGGAATCGGAAAATCCTTGCCGTTAAGGGTTCGTCCCTAGAATCGGGGTAGGCGCCCAAATTGTCCTGCACCTCACCATGGTCAGTTCTTGACCCACTTACCACATACACATATTTACCATCCGGACTAACTTTTACCGCACTCCAACCATGGTCGAATGGGGTATTGGTTGTGCCATATTCCACGGTGGAAAAAACCTTTGATACCTCATGCTTACCTTCCGGGTGGAGCACTACCCGCATCATCCATCCGGTGGTGCCCTTATTGTCGTTTACCCTAATATTACCAGTCAAAAGCAAGGTATCTCCGTATATGGTGGCCCCTTGAAGTCTGTCAATGCCATGATCCTCCACGCTAACCACTTTTTTGGGCTGCGCTACAGCATCATCCAAGCTCCAGGTATAAACATCTCCAGTAAAGGTGGCATACCATAGAGAATGATCGGATTCCCGATAAAAAACCCTGGTGGCCCTAGGTGCGACCTTGGCAAACTGAGTTACTGATATGCCTTCTACCAAGGGCTTTGGAGCATCAGTAGGTTCCGTAATCTCCATTTGCCCCAACTGCCTGACGAAGGTGGTAAGTTGCCATCTTTCTTCTTCTCCCAACACCTCTTCAAATCCAGGCATGGCGCCCCTTCCTTCGGAAATCTTCCAAAAAATAGCCCCATCCGTTTGGTTTAGGAAAGTTTCCGTATGAAAATTAGCCGGTTTTGAACCCATGGCTCCCCCTGCGGCACCATCTCCCAAGCCTGTCTCCCCATGACAGTTCCAACAATAAACCATGTATAGGGCACTTCCAGCCTCAATGGCATCACTACCCTCCATGGGGTTGACCTTGTGATTGGCTTCTTCTGGTGCCTTCCAGGTTGTTTCATCGGCAATTTCAACCTCTTTTTTATCGGTTGACCCGGAACATGACCAACTTAAAACTCCAAACCATAAACAAATACATACAATCCCTATAATTCTGCCAAATACACCTTTGATGGTAGTTCTATTTTGAAACATTCTCAGTAATCCTCCTATAAATTGGGTAAACAAAGCCTTTATTGTTCAGATTCCCTTAGTTTGAAATCAAACGGCCACAATATCTTTAATTATTTTTTTTTATTTTGTCCTTTCATCAAAAAATTAAGGAAATGAAAAGGTTTTCACTAATTATACTACTAGCCCTTTTTGTAGCAGGGGCTGCAAATGCACAATACGGGGAAGATTACATTAATATAGGGGTGGATGCAGGCCTCGCCCTAAACGACTACTACCAAACCCAGTTTCCAGCCGGATTTGGGGCAAACGTCAAAGGACTTTATGGTGTGGGATTAAACGGACAGGTGAGTTTATCTGGGGCCTATATGTTTTTTCCATTAGATACCCAGTTTATCCTTCCCGATGGGGACAACATGTACTTCAATGTGATTCCTGCCTTTTTAGGCTACCGTTTTAATTTTGACAACTTTTTCCTGGAACCACAAATCGGAGGAGCCATGCATATGTTGACAACTAGGGTAGATCAAGACCGGATTACCGAAACTTCTTTTGAATTGGGCTTTGCAGTGGAGGCAGGGTACGTTTTCAATCAAGTAGAAGCCACTGTCAGGTATCAGCATTCGGGTGCCTCCCCTTTTCATCTGGGACTATTGGCCATTAGAGCATCCTATCGCATTCCATTGGGATATTAGCAGTAGGGCTTAAATAGCTTCATTCCCCACCTTTTAAAATTTTTACCGGAGAGTATACTTCTCCGGTTTTTTTGTGCCTGCTTTTTTCGCACCCCATTGGAAAATTACTTCATCCCCAGGATTTGCCCATTTCATCGTTCATTTGAGCATTACCATCGACTTAGCCTTGGAATTAAGAAATAAAAGAGCGTAATTTGAATAACATTTTAAAGTATTTAAAATACGTTTATCTTTATTTATATGGTTAGGCATTTATTTTTGAGTCTATTAATACCCCTTACTTTTCAGGTTTATCTGTATGGACAGGAAACAGCCACTATTTTGCCCTACGAAGGAAATATGCAATTGATCAACCTTAATGGTTCGGGCCTACTTATTTCAAATGCCAATAATAAAAATGTCCTTGTTTCAAGATTGAACACAGAAGGCGAACTGGTATGGAAAAATGAGTTGGCCCTTTCCTATAAAACCAAGAAAATCAACAGGCTCTTCTTTGGCAACCTGGCCTCCCAAAACACGCATTTTTTAGTGGCTTCCCCAAGCGGGGATAACACCTTTCTTATAGAGGCTTCTGCAGACCTTTTTAGCAGCAGCAGTGAGGTAAAAGTCACCAATATTAACGCAAATGGACAAACTCGATCTTTTGAATTTGAGAACCTTCATCATGAAATGGGTAGCTCCTTTCATGCTACTTTCTGTGACGACCGATATCTTTATTTCCTGGCCAAGGGAAAAGAAAAAAGGGATCCGGAACTCAGGCATGAGGAAAGATATATACTCAACCGTTTTGACATCCGCACATTTGAATATAGGAAAATCATGCTCAACTTGCCCAGCACCTATTCGGATAAATATGCTGAGAGCAATTGGGCATTTCTCGGGCAATCCAATGGAAATAAATATATGGTGAACAAGTTTGCCAAGCTTCAGAAAAACCAAGTAATGGCAAAGGTGCTAGGTTTTGACGAAAATGGGGAAATACTAAAAACCATCGATTTAACTTTTTCTCCGGACTCTGGCTTTATACGGCCTTTTCACCAAGTTCACCTCAGGGACAGAAACATTGCGCAGCACGAGACCCCAGACTACTATATCAGTTCGGGAGGCCCTTTTTCTTCCTCTTACCGAAATTTCAGAATTGGAGCCTATGTGGATTTGGTGCTGGATGAAGATACTGGAGACTTTTATCTCAGTGGGTTAATGGGAGATAAAAGTTTCGGAAAAAACCCTCTAAAATACCAAAAACAAAAATATAGTGGCTTTTACATAAGTAAGTTTGATGAGTACGGAAACCAGGTTTGGGAGACGCATAGAAAGCAAGACAAAGGCGTATTATCCTCCAGGGATTTTATCAGCGGTTACCCTCCGGGCCATAAAAACGCCTCCCTTCGCAACCTTTCGGACTTAGGTATGATCAACTACAGCGTGCAAGTAAATGACTTACTGTACAATTATGTCATCGATGACCAAGGCGAGATTATTGCCATAAAGGAAAAGAATGCCTACACCAATGCCACCGACCATTTGGCCTTCCTTCCTGATGAATTTTCCAATGTCAGCAGCTACCTGCAGTCCAACCATGCGGACAATAAAAACCTGATGTTTGCCTCCATTACAGGTAAATTGGGCGAATTTTTAATGCAGGTGGATGAAAGGGAAGAGGAATTAAAAGTTTTGTTTTTTAAATATGGATCTTATCACCCAAGACTGCATAGAGAGCTTGTGGAGAGAAAATAAAAACCACCACCTCTAAATGTGGTCCAAGCCGTCCAGGCTTTTTAAGTAAAGCTGGGCGGCTTACTTTTCGGCCTGCTCCTTAAACAACTCCTTAACTACCCATCCCTTTCCCCATTCGGAAATTTCTTCTTCAGTCCATAATTCAGGGTAGAATATTACCTTTTGAAACCGCGGCGGCAAAAACTTTTGCCAGTTTGTACCTCCAGTGGCCGCAATGTCCTCAGGGTCTTTTTGCAGGTATTTTACGGCCGACTTATAGTGAGCAAGGGGCCAGTAAACGTTGGCTTTTTGGTCAAGGGATTTCATCAACTCCGTGAGCTCCTCATCCTTATCTGCCAGATAAAGGTATTTACGCCAAAGGTTCTTTTTCCTGTAGGAAGCAATAAGAGCCTTTAATTCATTCCCATATTTTTTTTCAAACGACTTTAAGGTAAGGGTCTTTTCCCCGGTAGCAAGTTCCGTGGCCCCATATTGCCAGTAAAGGATTTCAAACAGGCTATCTATACTCGTCAAGTTGATATCCCTATAATCTTCCCGGTCTTTGAGGTGTACCAAATTCTGAACATCTGTACACATGATCTCAATTTTTCGATATTGGGCACTCTGAAAACCACTGGAAGGCAGGAGCGACATGCGAAATTTCAAAAACTGCTCCCTTTCCATACCCTTCCACATTACTGCAAAGGAAGAAATCAACAGGTCAAAATACATGATTACCCTACTTATCCTCTGCTTAAAAAAGGCGACGTCTAAATCTTCCTTGGCGGATAACTGCTCCAGCTCCCAGATTATCAGGTTGAAATAGAGTTCGGTGATTTGATGGTAAATGATGAAAATGCGTTCATCCTTGAAGGAAGTCCTGGGCTGCTGCAGGGTGAGCAAGGTGTCAAGATGGATGTATTCCCAGTAGTTCAAGTAGTCTGCATGTAACAACCCCTCTAGATAGGAGGAAAGGTCCTGACCTGAGGCCCTGAATTTATTTTCCAGTTGCTTAATCTTATCCAGTATTTCCTTGCTGGGGTATTCGCTTTCCATTATACTATTTTCAGGTTTTGATCGTACATTTACTAGGCTTACACTTGCCTGAGTGATGAGGCTTCATACTGCTAAATTCCGTTTTTAAACCCAATTTACCAAAAATATGGCACCCGAGGACTTCAATTATTCGCAAAGAAAAGACCATTTTGAGGGAGTGGACTTTTATGAGTTGGACGAACTGCTCACCGAAGAACAAAAAATGGTAAGGCTGGCTGTTAGAGACTTTGTGAAAAAGGAAATTTCCCCATATATAGAGAAATGGGCCCAGGAAACCCATTTTCCCCAGGAAATAGTGAAGAAGATGGGCCAATTAGGTGTTTTCGGCTCCTATCTCCCCACAGAATATGGCGGTGGCGGACTTGACTACACCTCCTATGGCCTGATGATGCAAGAAATAGAAAGAGGGGATTCGGGCATGCGTAGCACAGCTTCCGTTCAGAGCTCCTTGGTTATGTATCCCATTTACGCTTTCGGCACAGAGGTACAAAGAAAAAAGTACTTGCCTAAATTATCCTCCGGAGAGTGGCTGGGATGCTTTGGCCTTACAGAACCGGACCATGGTTCAAACCCGGCAGGAATGCAAAGCAGGTTCAAAGACATGGGGGATCATTTTCTTTTGAATGGATCCAAAATGTGGATTTCCAACTCCCCGAAGGCAGATCTGGCACTAGTATGGGCAAAGGATGAGAACGACCGCATCCACGGCCTTTTGTTGGAAAGGGGAATGGAAGGTTTCAGCACTCCTGAAACGCATAATAAATGGTCGCTTAGGGCATCCTGTACAGGTGAATTGGTTTTTGACAATGTAAAAGTCCCCAAAGAAAACCTGCTACCAGGTAAATCCGGTTTGGGGGCTCCATTGATGTGCCTGGATTCCGCCAGGTATGGCATAGCATGGGGCGCAATAGGAGCTGCTATGGACTGCTACCATACCGCACTTACCTATTCCAAGCAGCGGGTACAATTCGGGAAACCCATTGCTGCATTTCAACTTACCCAAAAGAAACTTTCTGAAATGCTGACAGAAATCACCAAGGCCCAAGTATTAGCCTGGAGATTGGGGCAGTTAATGGATAAAGGCAAGGCCAGCACTACCCAAATATCCATGGCAAAAAGAAACAACGTGGCCATGGCCTTAGAGGTAGCCAGGGAATGCAGGCAGATATTGGGAGGAATGGGCATCACAGGAGATTTTTCCATCATGCGCCACATGATGAACCTGGAGTCTGTGCTCACCTATGAGGGTACTCATGACATACACCTTTTAATTCTGGGCCAACATATTACAGGAATCCCTTCCTTTAGTTAATGCGGCTTTTTATCATGATGGTTTGGGTAGGATTAAGCGGGTCGTTGCTGAAAACAGTAAGTGTTTTATGATCTATACCCCTCCTGCCTTCCGGATTGAACGTAATGGTCAAATCCGTTTTTTCCCCTGGTTCCAAGTCCTCCTTTGGCAGGTCTACAGATACACAGGCGCAATTGGTCACTACCTTTCGGATGTTTAAAGGCTTTGGGCCCTTGTTTTCCAAAACGACTATTTTTGAAATCGGCAAATCCTCCCGGATCTTGTTGAGCTCGACTTCTTTGTCCCTGATGGCAAGTTTTGGCAAGTTGTCGATTTCATTTATAGGAACAGGGTCAAAGTGCTCATAAATGGTGGAGATGGTTTTGATCCGAATTTCCCTTTTCTCGTAGGTGAGTACCGAAAGAACGAATGTTTCCTCGAAAAAACCCAAATCACCTTTAATAAGTGGGTCATAATGTAACTCCAGCACACCCCTAGATTTACCCTTAACCACTGAAGGTGTAAGCTTGGCTTTCACATATGCCGGTAGCTTTTCCTGGATGTTGTTGAGCTGTAAGGGGTAGTTTTCGTAATTGTAAAAATCAATGTATTTGACTTTTGAGGCGTTGGTGTAAACACTTCCCAAGTTGACGATCCCAAACCTAAACCCTAAACCGCCATTGGTAATACCATAATATTGCCGAAGGTCTTCTGGATAGGGCACGTTGATACCTTCCAGTACCAGCGTATCCACATATTCGTCCAGGTTGGTTTTCACCAAAATCATCTTCGAAAAAACCCCTGGTCGTGACTTAGGGTCGAAAGCGATCTGTATGTTCCCCTTCTGGTCCTGAAAAACTGTGTCCTTGGTGAATTCTGCTGCTGTACAACCACAATCCGGTACCACCTCTTGAATCACTATTGGATCATCGGTTTTGTTTACAAAGTTAAAATTGGCATGCCTCACACCATTCTCTTCCAACACTGCCCCTAGGTGAATGGATTTGCTTTCCCACACCAGTCCTGTCCCTTCCACTTCCTGGCTAGTAGCCTGAGAGCAAGAACAAAACAGAGACAGAAAAAATGCAGTAAATAGATTACCTTTTTTCATACTTACAAATAACGTCAAATTCCATCCGATATATGTATTTATTTCTTTAATTTGCGCCAAAAATTTCCACATGGCAAGAGTATTGACAGGAATTCAAAGTTCAGGCAAACCCCATTTGGGAAATATTCTGGGTGCCATAGTACCAGCTATTGCACTGACAAAGCAAGAACAAAACGAGTCTTTTATTTTTATTGCCGATTTCCATTCCCTTACCACGATAAAAAGCGGGAAGGAAAGGGAAGAACACGTGAGAGCCGTGGCAGCTGCTTGGTTGGCTTTTGGACTGGATATCAACCGGACGGTTTTTTACAGACAATCTCGTATTCCCGAGGTGGCGGAGCTTACCTGGTACCTAAGCTGCTTCACTCCTTTTCCCATGCTGGCTAATGCCCACAGCTTCAAGGACAAGTCGGATAGGCTCTCTGATGTAAACGCAGGTTTATTCACTTATCCTGTTTTGATGGCAGCAGACATTCTGCTCTACGATGGGGAAATAGTGCCAGTAGGCAAGGATCAGCTTCAACACCTGGAAATCACCAGGGATATCGCCAGTTCCTTTAACCACAAAATTGGTGAGGACCTGCTTACCATCCCCACTCCTAGAATCAGTGAAGATGTCATGATCATCCCTGGTACGGATGGCAACAAGATGAGCAAGTCCTATAATAATTACATAGATATCTTTCTTCCAGAAAAAGCCTTGAAGAAAAATATCAACACCATCGTGACCGACAGTACACCTTTGGAGGAGCCAAAGGATCCCTACTCCTGCAATGTCTTCAAGATTTTCAGCCTTATCGGTAGCAAGGAAGAGACAGAGGCATTGAAGCAAAAATATCTTGGTGGGAATTTTGGCTATGGACATGCCAAAAAGGAGCTATTGGGACTTATCTTGGAAAAGTACCGCATGGAAAGGGAAACCTATGCCCACCTTATGGAACACCCCAAGAAGCTGGAGGACAGACTGGAAAAGGGGGAGACCAAGGCCAGGGAAATAGCCAAGGGGGTTTTGGGAAGGGTTAGGAATAAATTGGGTTTTTGTTGATTTCCCAGAATTCCGTCTGCTTTTCAGTTTTTCTTATTCCACGGTTACCCGGATAAACCCAAGTTCATCCTCAAAATTCTCGAAAAACCAGATGCTCCCATCCTTGAAAAAATGTTTTTTGGGACGGATCTTGAGGGCTGGAATTTCGCTTTCTCCTATAAGGCGGAGATCAGCGTCAAAGACGCTCAAAAACACTTCTGCACCAAGAGGTTGGTAATAATTATGGGGTTCCCTTTCCCCCTCGAATTTTTCCTTGAAAGAAAACCTGTAGTACTGTTCCCGATCCGGGTTCCACACTAAATTTCCAAAATGGATATCCTCCTTTATTTGTCTGTCCAATTCAAACAGTTGATCAGAATCGCCTTCCACCTTTTTTATAGGAACAGCGGCCCTTTTACTTCCGATAAGCTCACTTTCCCAAGTCTTATGTATCAAAGAATCCAAAACTAAATCATACACCAAAATTTCATTAAATGTATTGTTTGTAATCAGGATTTTATCCCTATTCTGATCTGCCCGGACTTGAGAGGTGAGTCTCCCACCCCAGCTACCATTGTATAGGATATCCACATTAAAATCAGCAAGTTTGTCCAGGTCCGGAAGTTCAATCAGTTTATGCCTTTTATTAAGGTCATCCATATCCAAGATGAAATAGGAGCTGTTTTCCCAATTGTTAAACAAGCCTATAAACCTGTCTTTCTCCCTTGGGTAATTCAATAAGGAGGCTAAAAGGGCACCGGAATCACTGATTTTATTATCTACTAATTGATCAAAATTGACCTCTCTGGATAGTTTAAGGTTAGGGTCAAAAATCTTGGCTTGTGTATGAAAACAAATCACAATTTCGCCCTCTTCAGCTATTGCAAGTTTGGAGAAGAAAGGTTCAATGGAATTAGGTCCCTCTTTTTCGAAAGAAATCATTTCCTCGAATTCCAACTTATCCAGATTGATCTTCTCTATTCCATGCTTAGGCCTGTTAAAGTTATACAGGAATTGTACTTTAGTGTCTACGTCAGATTTTAAAAGATTTTCCTGCACGTACAAAATATCATTCCTGGAGTCCACCATGACGGTATCCACGCTGATGACCAGGTTGTCGGAAACCTCAACAGAACTATTGGAATTCCTGCCGCAAGCAACCAAGAGGGCAATTTGTAAAAGGATAAAAAACTGGGTAAAGGAAATACCTGCTTTAATAAGAGGAAAGGAAATCATAGCAAAGGAAAATTATCTATTAAAAGCTATTCATCTCCAGCACATCCCAACAAAAGTTAATTTAAACTAACTTTTCCTTAATTCCAAATAAGGGTTCTAATTTCCAAACACTTCCTTTATCGCCTCCAAATAATCAAACCCATGCCCTACTGTGGGCTCTATATGGTTGCCTTCCAGGTATTCGTTCCAGCAACAAACCATCACTGTATTACCGTTATTTGGGGCGTGTGCTGAGGCGACATCCCTGGCTTCTTCCAGCTTTGCCTTAAAAGTCCTTTTGTTACTGATCACCCTGTCTTTTTCGGGTTCACTGGGAAACCCGGTAGGCTGCGGCCAAGTGCCTCCTGCGGCTCTTCTATCCCACCCCATTGCCACGGGAGGTTGGTATTCGAAGGTAGGGTCATCTTTAAATCGTTCACTCCATTTTTTCCAATGCTCCCTGTAATTCCTTCTCATATCCGCATAGCTCCTGTTTTGTTGGTCAAAATAATCATGATAGATATAAGCAGTTAGCCCCTCAAAACCTAAATCCTGCAACCTTTCTACATATTCCTGGAAAAGCAATCTGCCCCCATACAGGCCTCCCTCCCATGGTTTGTTCTCATCCATGGGCCTCCAATTAGTAGGCATACCAAATCTTCTCATGTTATTGGTCATGGCACCTGAAGTGGTGGCAATGAACTTGATGCCCGGAAGCCCCTCCTTTTTGGCCAATGCATCTGACCTTTTAAGGAGCTCCTCGAGTGTCACATCGTGGTAAGATGCCCTTGATTCTGTGTCATGAGGAAAATATATATACATTATGGGCCTACCATTTTCGTCCTTCATGTAATCCTGTCTCTTGAAGTACTCATTGATCCACCATAAGGTTATCTTATCGTGTACCTTCAGATAAAGTTGCCGATTAGGTTTCTCACCAGGATAGTTTATCTTGGCATTCAGGTTTTTGGGTGACCCTATTTCCAACCAACGTATCCAGTTTTCCTCACTGTCGTCACACCAGTTGAGCACAAATTTCATTTTTTTGTCGGGAGGCAGTTTGTCATTCTCCGCAAGAAGCACCTTAAGTTGGTCCTCCCACTGCTCCGCCCCTGGCACCTTCACCCTTCCAGACCTGTCCTTATCCACCTCCCAGCCCTGGGGATAAAATATCCGTGCCTGAGGGGCAAAATCCCTATGGTAATAATAATGCCTGCCAAAAAACCAGTTATATGCAAAAAAATCAATCCCATACTCCTTCATATATGCCAACTGCTGCCTAGCAACTTCTGGGTCATCCCTTTTGTAAAACCCCTTCAGGGAAGGATGGGGCTCCTTATCCAAAAAGGGGCCTTCATACGGGTATCTCCTGTTAAAAATCCGGCCTTCCGGTCCCCAAGCTGCAGGATCTTTGATAAATGCACAATCCCCTCTTCCCCTCAAACAGGCCCAAAAGCTGTCAATATCCTTATTAGGGTCGGAAGACACATCCCAAGAGGGCATAAAATATACCCCTATCTGAATATCCTCTTCTGCCGTAGAACCTACCCGCGTAGCGGTAGGTGAAGCATCCTCACTTGCATCAGCACCAGGTGTTTGTTCTCCCGTTTTCTCTCTGGAATTACCTTCACCCCCACTTTGGGCAAACTGTGCCAAGTAGGTACAGGAAGCAAGCAACCCCAACAAAAGAAAAACAGCGAAAGTCCTACATTCTTTTTCTAACATTATCAAAAAGGTAAAACTAAAAAAGACAAAAGATCATTACCTTGACCTCCAAAGGTCTTTGAGGGATTTTCCATTGATTTGCATCACGAATCTAGCCGGGTTGGGCACGAGCACGATCCTTACATCCTGACCGTCAAATTGCTCCGATTCTATGGGCACTCCTTCCCTGCCTTTTACTTCATACGTCACCACACCATTGGCATCTGGCAGCATTGGGGTGTAATTGTTTGCTAGGTAAGCCGAAGGAAGTAACACCTCATTATCCGAATCCAAGGCATCGTAAATTTTCTCTAATTCAGCCTCCAATTCATCGCCAAACACATCGTTAAAATGGTCTTCCAAGTCATGTAGTTGCTCCTCAATATCATCGTATTCAGGATCTGCATAAGTTATCTTACTGAGCTGGATTCGAAGTTCCGTAATAGTGGTTAGGTCTTTGTCCAACTGATTTAAATCCATAATTCAAAACTGTTAATTTGTTTGATAAAACTACAATATAGCCTTTATTAAAAGCTTAAAGGTAGGGGTAAATTTACAAAAGCCCTACCATATTTGACCCCTTTACGAAAGACAAGGGCATAAATTCGGAAAAAAAGAATTTTTCCTTACTTTAAGTCCTCAAATATTATTAAATTTTCAAAAATCCATAAAACGAGTTTAAACAAACTTTTTACCAACATGACAGATGCCGCAATTATTGCAAAAGCCCAATCTTGGCTAGATAGTAACATTGATGCCGAAACCAGGAGTGAGATTCAGGCTCTTATGGCCGCCGAAGACCCCGCTGATTTAATAGATGCCTTCTACCGGGATCTTGAATTTGGTACCGGAGGACTGAGGGGCCTGATGGGTGTGGGTTCCAACCGTATAAACGTATACACGGTGGGAATGGCCACACAAGGTCTGGCAAATTACCTCTTACAGTCCTTTCCCGGACAAAAAATCCAAGTGGCCATCACCAATGATTCAAGGATAAACAACACTCTATTCGCCAGCACCACCGCCAATGTGCTTACCGCCAATGGCATTTCGGTAAAATATTTCCGTGAAATGCGCCCCACACCCATGCTGTCCTTTGCCATCAGGCATTATGAATGCCAAAGTGGCGTGATGGTCACTGCTTCACACAACCCCAAAGAATACAATGGCTATAAGGTGTATTGGGAAGACGGTGGGCAGGTGGTGCCGCCACACGATAAAAACATCATTGCAGAGGTGATGAAAATCAAGTCTATCGACGATGTGAAATGGGATAAAAACGAAAACCTTATCAGTTATATAGAGGACGATTTTGACCTTATTTACCTGGATGAGGTCAAGAAACTTTGTTTATCCCCGGAATCCATCCTTACCCAGAAAGACATGTGTGTTGTCTTTTCCCCTATTCATGGGGCATCCGGCAAAATGGTGCCCGCAGCATTGAAGGTCTTCGGGTTTGAAAACGTGCATGTGGTCGAGGAACAAATTGAACCCGACGGTAATTTCCCAACCGTGGTTTACCCCAACCCAGAAGAGGCCGCCGCCCTGGACATGTCTATCTCCCTGGCCAAAAAAGTAAGTGCAGACCTAGTATTGGCCTGCGACCCGGATGGGGATCGCTACGCAGCTGTAATCCCCAACGAAAATGGGGAATATGAGCTGCTCAACGGCAATCAGACCGGTGCCATCATCACCTACTATTTATTGAACAAGTGGAGGGAAATGGGCAGGCTCACAGGCGAACAGTTTGTGGTAAGCACCATCGTGACCACTGATTTGATAGGGGTAATCAGTAGAGGCTTTGGGGTAAAGTATTATGACACCCTTACCGGGTTTAAAAATATTGCTGCAGTAATCAGGGAATTGGAGGGCAGCATGCAATATATAGCAGGTGGAGAAGAAAGCTACGGATTCTTGGTCGGTGACTTCGTAAGGGACAAAGACGGGGTTTCCGCCTGTGCAGTAGTGGCGGAGATTGTGGCATACCACCGTTCCAAAGGAAAGAACCTCATCGATGTGCTGGCAGAAATTTACCAGCAATATGGTTTCTACAAGGAATCCCTGATCTCTATTACCAAAAAAGGAAAGGACGGAGCCGAGCAAATTCAACAATTGATGCATGGGTTCCGTAGCAATCGCCCCGAGGCAATAAACGGAGTAAAAGTGACCAAGGTGGTGGATGTAAAGGAAAGCAAGATCTATGATATGTTGAATGGGACAGAAGAAACCTTGGACATGGATAAGTCCAACGTTATCCAGTTTTACCTGGAAGACGGCAGCAAGATTTCAGCTAGGCCATCAGGTACCGAGCCAAAAATCAAATACTATATATCCGTAAACGAAAAACTCCCCAACAGGGAGGCCTACAGGGCTGTGGAGGCAAAGCTTGATGAAAGGATAGCCGGCCTTAAGCAGTTCTTTGGCTAACCTATTAGGAAATCCTTTAAAGGGTACCGGGCATCGTTCCGGTATCCTTTAATCTATCTTCCCCTGTATTTATTTTTAACCTTCCCACCCCCATGAATGCCCCCCGAATAATCCTGGTTTTCTTTTTGTTCCCATTTCTGTATTTCTCCTGTGGTTCCCCTACCTCTTTTGACCCTAAAGGAGAGTTACCTGAAATCCTGCTTGAAGCATCCTTGTTGCAATCATTTGATGAAGTAGCTTCTGAGGTTTCATTTATTGAATTAAAACAACCAAAAAATGACTATATCAATTTAAGCTGCGGCCAACATCTTATCCACTTTCAAGGTGATACCCTTTGGTTTGCTGATCGCTGCTACCCCAATATGTCCGTACACCTTTTCCTAAAGGATGGTAGTCACTTAACATCCTGGAATAAAAGAGGTGAAAGTCCCGGGGAATACCGCTCACTACATGGTATGCAAATCAATAATGAGCGGTTAAAGATAAATGCCGGTACCGGCAAGGTAGTGGAGTACACAATACCTGGTTTCGAATATTCCAACACCTTAAACCTTGGCAATTTCACCTTTCTATCTGACTTCCGGCAAACGGCCGATGGCCGGTACATCATTGCCCCGGAATTGGAAATGGCCGTCGATGCAAATAAGTCCTTCCCGGTGTTTTACCTATTGGACACCTCATCCATGGAAAAGGAACCCCTGCCCATTCGTGCCACCATGTTGAGTACAGAAATCAATGAGGGGAAAATAGCGCTTTTTGATGAGGGCTACTTGCTTAATTATGGCATCGCTGACACCATTTATCAATACCTCAATGGCCATTTAACGCCCTATTTACGATTGAACTTCGGTAAAAAAAGTGTGGATAATAATGATCTCTTTGGGGATGAGGAATTTTTTTTCGCAAAAGTATTCACACATCAAACCGTTGCCTTCAACGCAGGTGAAATCGCCTTCTCGGAAAAAGACCGACTCCTGAGGATCAAAACCTTTGGCTTACGAGAGAATCCGGAGCTGGAAATGAACAATAGAAAGACCTTTCCTTTTGAAGATATCTTTATCAACTCTGACTTTGTAGTGAAAGGTTTTCCTGCGCTGGTGGAATTCGGAAACAATGTTGGAATCGACAATAATGGTTATTTTTATGAGGTCATACAATACGAGGACGGTCAAAACCTGGTCGAAAAGGGTTTGTTAGGGAAATACACTTCGGAATATCAAAAATTACTCAACGACAAAAAAGAACCCGAAGATCCTGTGATCCTTCGGTATAAAGTCAACTTCTAACGACCAAACCCAATTAATCATGAAAAAATTTGCATTAGTACTGAGTGGAGGTGGATTTAAGGGAGCCTTTCAGATAGGAGCCCTTACCTATCTCAAGGAAAACTGGTCTACCCTTTTTCCGGGCCAAGAAGAAATGAAATTCGATATCGTGGCGGGCGTATCGGTGGGTAGCCTCAATGGTGCACTGATTGCTTCCAAAAAGTTCGATGAGTTGGTAGAAACTTGGAGGGCCATTGGCGAAAATGGCGTTGAGGAGATTTACACCTCTGAATTCATCAACACCCGGTCCAACTCAGAGACCCTGGAACTGGACATCAATTTCGAGAGTTTGGTCAGGCGCTTCGTTCCTAACCTTAATGTGAAGGTAAGTTTTTGGGATGGGCTGAGGTTGCTTTTCTCCCAGTCCCGGAGGGACAGGTTTTTATTCGATATTTTGGCAAATGCCCAACAGGAATTCGGGGATAATTTTCAGAAATTCAGGGCTCTTGCCAACAACGATCCCTTGGATCAAAAATTGCAAAAATTGCTCAGGAGGGAAGATATACAGGATATGGTGTACAAGTGCGGGTTTGTATCCTTGGACAGTGGAAACTACTACTCCCTGGAGAGCCAGGACTTTCTCTCAGACAGGGATTTTCAAAAAGGGGTATTGGCCTCCTCCTCCATGCCCATTGTTTGGGAACCTGTACCCCGAATTCAAACCAGACAGGAGACGGACATAAAAAACTCTGTGGACGGTGGCATCCGGAATAACTCCCCACTGGGGGATGTGATCGAAGAAATCAACAAAGATAAATCAAGCGCTGAATACCAAATCATCATTATCAACTGCAATACCCTGGACACCATAGCAGAGGATTTTGACAAGGCCAACATTGCCCAGATCGCTTTAAGAAGCCTTACCGACATCACCCTTTCAGAGATCTTCAACAACGATTTGGAGGAATTCCTTCGAGTCAATGACATTCTGGAACAAATAAAGGAAGCCCAGCCAGACTTGAAGATTTTCAATTATGACTTCAGAACCCGAAAGCGCACAAAGGAGCAACTTCAGACTTTCCAATCCTTGATCATCCAACCGGATGTAGGGACATTGGGCGATACTCTAGTGAGCACCAAGGCTCTCTACAACCGACGTATCGCTCATGGAAGAGAAAAGGCCATGGAACTGGTGAAAAAAATCCAGGCTAGCAAAGGAAATTACCGATTTCTCATTAGCTAAAAACCAAAAAAAGGGAAGGAAAAATTTCCCTTCCCCCATAAACCCTAATAAAGTCAGTTCATTCAACAACAGTAATAGGTCCCTCCATAGAAGCATGCGGAGTACATCTGTATACCGCAATCTCAGCAGCCAAAGCTGGCGTCAAGGTAAAGGTCACATCTTCGTCACCATCCCTGGTAAAGTTAACAGCTATATTGTTTTCAAAACTCCCCTCTTCACTTCCCTGGGCAAGCAAAACATCCCCATCACTGTTCCTAAACTCCAAAGGATGATCGGAAGATACCGTATTTCTAAACGTATATCTTCTACCTATTTCTAGTTCAATTTCCGCATTTTCCTCGTTAAGGTTTACCGTTGCACCATCACCTTCCAATTCAGTCACCAAATAAGCGGAAAAGCCTTCATTCTCTAAGGATATGGTAGCAGATACCTCTTCCCTACCCGGTAACAATACCTCATCTATCACATGGATTACTCCATTGGTAGCATGGATGTTGAGCATATTTGCTATCAGACCACCGTTTCCTATCCTTAGATTCCCCAGATCCACCTCAAGGTTACTTCCTTCCAATAGTGTTTCCAATTCCATATCATCCCTTAAGTCTTGGGAAAATTCTCTTGTGCCAATCACGTGGTAAGTCAATACTTGGGTAAGCACATCCTCATCTATATCTTCATATCCACTTACCTCTAAAGCCTCATACAATGCTTCAAATGCAGCATCGGTAGGTGCAAATACCGTAAAATCATCTTCAGATCCCCCAGAAAAGGTCTCTACCAAATCAGCTCTCAATAATGCCCCCACCAACTGGGTGAATTCAGGTTCTTCGGATTCGGTCAAACCCACTGCGATTTCAGCAATATTTTGGCTAGGTGGTACAATAACGTTGTTCAAGGCATGAATCAACCCGTTGCTTGCATTTATATCCGGAGATATCACCTGCGCGGATCCATTTATCCAAATGTTTCCCTCCGGATCTATGCTTATGTAAAAAGCTTCTCCATTTAAAGCATTCACCGAACCTGGCTCAACAGCAGATGAAGGAACTTCTCCACTTACTACATGGTATTGCAGGATTTCCCCAAGATCTGGACTGTTCAAGAGATCCGTCACCTGGAGGTTGTTTACATCCAAAAAAGCCTGAAAGGCATCATTGTTCGGGGCAAAAACCGTGAAAGGCCCATCTCCAGAAAGTGGTTCCACCAACCCGGCTTCCCCAATGGCATTTGCCAAGATGGAAAAATCTTGGTTCTCCATGGCTACATCCACTACGGTATTTGAAGGCACGGGATCCATACTTGGTTGCTCGTCATCAGAGCATGCTGCCAAAAATACCAGCAAGGTAAAAGAAAGAAAAATCGGATGTAATGCTATTTTATCTAAATATCTCATAATAAGTTGGTTTTTGTTTCACAATACCTTAAAAACCACCAAAAAGTTTAATTGTTAGAAATTAAGTATAAAAATATTTAAGATGTAAACCAACTACATAAAAAAAGAAATTATATTCTAGGGTACAGGGTTTTTGGTTAAAATAACCCGATTCCCGAAAAAATCCTTTTATCGGACAGGAAAAGATGGGTCTCATACCTGGGCTTTAATACAGCAAATACCCTCTTCTTGTAGATGGTAAATAAAGACTGGTCAGGATATTATTCTAAGCTAATTACTACCAAAGAATGTTTAGGGATTTTGAGGGTAAGTTTTCCATTTTTTAATTCCGCATTCCTGAAAGCTTCGGGTTGTACCTGTTCCGGATTATCAAATGTGTTAATGGCATCCACACTGTTACCGGTGAGTAGCTTTGCTGATCCTTGCAAAATCTTATTCACTGTCGCTCCCCTGATCTCGAAGGTCACTTCCTGAGTGTCGTTAGGGTGAAGGTTGGAGACCGTAAGATGTATTTTCCCATCCTCATCCTTCGATACCGTGTGGCTGATCACTGGAATTCCGGGTTCATCGAGCTTCAGGTCAAAACGACTTACTACAGGTTTATCCCATTCAGTTGTGTATCGTTTAATATTTGCATAAACAGGAAGCAGGGTTGCATTGTGGTGAACTTTGTACATATTAAACACATGATAGGTAGGTGTAAGCAGCATATTGGAGCCCTCGGTCAGCACCATAGCCTGCAACACATTTACAGTTTGGGCGATATTTGCTAGCTTCACGCGATCGGCATGTGAATTCATAATATCCAGGCTTAAGGACGCAATCAAAGCATCCCGTATCGTATTTTGCTGCTCCAGAAAACCCGGGTTGGTGCCTTCCAGAGGATTTGTCCAGATGCCCCATTCATCCAATGCCAATACTACCTTTTTTTCGGGGTCATACCTGTCCATAACGGTTTTGTGGCGGGTGATAAACTCATCCAGCAGCAACCCTGCTTTTATACCCCGGTAATACATCTCCTCCCCGAAATCCGTAGAAGGTCCCTTATTATCCCAGCCTTGGCCGGGAATGGTATAATAGTGCAGGGAAATGGCATCCATCTCCTGTACTGCCTCGCGCATCAATGTCTCTGTCCACTCGTATTCAATATCATTCGAACCGCTGGCTATTTTGAACAGGCGGTTGTCGCTGTAATTTTTGGCAAAGGTCTGAAATAGACGGTACTGGTTGGCATAGAAATCCGCGGTCATAGTGCCACCGCATCCCCAGCTCTCGTTGCCAATACCAAAGAATTTGATCTTCCAGGGTTCATCTCTTCCATTTTCGCGGCGAAGGTTGGCAAGCTCGCTATCCCCGTCATAGGTCATATATTCGATCCATTTGTTCATTTCAGCAGGGGTGCCGCTTCCTACATTTGCCGATATATACGGTTCTGCACCAATCAATTCTGCAAGCCTCAGAAATTCATGCGTGCCGAAACTGTTGTCTTCTACCACCCCGCCCCAGTGGCTATTGATCCGTTTAGGACGATCGGCCCTGGGCCCGATTCCATCCCGCCAGTTATACTCATCGGCAAAACAGCCCCCGGGCCAGCGGATATTCGGGATCTTAAGTTCCTTCAGCGCATTTAACACATCCGTCCGGTATCCTTCTTGATTGGGTATTTCCGAGTCCGGCCCTACCCAAATTCCCTCATAAATTCCCCGACCAAGATGTTCGGAGAACTGCCCATAAATATGCTCATCGATGGTGAGTTCCCCCTGGTCGGCGTTCACGATCACCGTAGTTGACTGTGCCAGTGCTTGTCCGCCGAAGGTGAACAACAATGCGATGAATGCTGGTAATAATTTGGTCATTGGTTTAATGGTTTGGATGGTTAATAAGGTCTGGTTATTACAATTGACTCGAAAACCTGTAAACATTCGCACAAAATAATTCATGAATAAATTAGTTTAAATGAGTAAGTCTTCAGCAGAAAAAGCCTTAAGATTTAAAATTAGCATTTTTTCTCAATTGTCCATTTGTTTTTAACCATCAAAAAGTCCTCGCTTCCTTTCAAAGCAATCAGCGCCTAGGGGCTGGTTCTGGTCAGACACGATCTGCTTCATACTGAAATTTTACTGTATCTCGTTTACATTGTAATTCCGAAAGGGTCTCAGGACGGGCCCCTAAACCTCAGTACATCCTTTTTATCATTCTAAAGTTGACCAACTCCTTTTTCTTGGATTTCTTTACTTGTTGTCTTTCGACAATAAATCCTTTTGCCTCAAAGAATGTTTTGGCTGTTATGCTAACATCTGAATAAATAAGTTCATTATTTTGCTCTTTGGCCTTTTTCTCGATTTCAGTCAAAAGAGCACTTGCAATACCTTTTCTTTGATAATCAACATGCACAAACATCAAATCCAGATACCCATCTTCGGCCAATGAGCCAAAACCCACAAGCTGACGGTTTATCACAGCTATGACGAAAAAGTGCTTTTTAATTCTTCCTAACCACTTATCCGTATCCGTTTTCCATGAGGACCAATCGTCAACCTCCTCCCGGGAATAATCCTTAGAATTTATATGTTGAATCGTATCAAAAAACAATTGGGTTATCTGCCCTACATCTGCCTCCCTGGCCTGTCTTATTTGGATTTCAATCATTTGTCCGCTTTTCGCAATATATTTTAAAGCAATTCAAGATATATTCCCAGCCATGTTCTGAGTCCATCATTTTTCTGTAGTCATCAGTCCCTTCTCCGTGATTTTTAAAATCGAAATGTCTGAATTCTATTTCCGTTATACTGTCTTCCTGTTTAAAATTCACCATTATGCTACTCCCTTTGTCGGGATTTGGAACAGGTTCTCTTTTTGGGCTTATCTGCCATTTCAATCCAATTAGTTCGTTCTCAGCAAATTCGATAACTGTCCCCCAATCACAGCGAAATCCGTTTGGGCCAATCTCTGTACAAAGTCCACCCTTTCTTCCGTCAATTTTGATTTCTTTCAGCTTTTCTTGCGACCATGTGTATTCTTTTGGCCACCATTCATTCAATTCATTGACAAATTTTCGGAAAGCTATCTTAGTTGGAATGCGGATTCTTAATCTTTTAGCTATTTCTTTCATATGTTTATAATTTCTTTTCAGCGGTCATATAGCCTGCCCCTGCCTGCCCCGAACTCGTTTCGGGGAACTTGTTTCGGGGGAATCTCGCTTTGATAATCATCCCTCTGTGTGAGGTTCTCCTCATGCCCTGACTGCCGTCAGGACAGGCTCGATTTCATGTGTTTAAATTTTCTTTTCAGCGGCCATATAGCCTGCCCCTGCCTGCCCCGAACTCGTATCGGGGAACTCGTTTCGGGGGAATCTCGCATCTCCCCGATAGCTATCGGGGCATCCCAATATGTGACGTGCTCGTCATGCCCTGACTGCCGTCAGGACAGGCTCGATTTCATATAATGTCAGTTTATGTAAGGTCAATGTCGAAAAGGATGTTCTTTATTCTCTTTAATCCTTTAGCTGTTTATAGATTTTCTTCATCATCAATTCTTTCCCTAAATCCCCAAATACCGGGTTGTGATTTTTGTAAAAATTGAATCACTTCATGGTTGAACATTCCAAATTCCTTGGAAACTTTTCTCAGCCACTTACTAACAAATTACATCCCCTTATATCCGAATTGTCCATCCTTCCCAAAACCTCTAGCTGCCCCTGCTTATCCAGTTTACCCAGATCCTGGGTGGCCAGAAAGGCACAGGAATGGAAGTTGGCCAAGTCGATGAGGTTGATCGCGCCAACCTTCCCCTCCTCCAGGAGTGCATAAGGGTCATAGGGGTCACGAATAAATGCTTTCATGGTAAAAGGTAAGTTGAACTTTCCCTCCCCCTTAGCATATGCCTGGGACATCAGTTCGGTCATGCCATATTCAGAATGTACCGCTTCCACCCCAAAGGCTGACTTTAAGATACCATGAACTTCCTCACGGATCATTTCCCTTCTTCTGCCCTTCATCCCCCCTGTATCCATAAGGATAAGCTGGGGGCAAGGGATGGGACGCTCTACCTTTTCTGCTAGATCCAACAAGGCGAAGGTGACCCCTAAAAGCAGCACCTTTTTATTACTTTGGCATAAATTCTCCAGTTTACTCAGTAGTTCTTCGTGTTCATTCAAGTAAAAACCGGAATGAGGGCTACCGGATAGTTTGATAAAATGATCCGCCATGGCGATTAATGAACTGCCCTCCCTTTCTAAATAGGAAGGCAACAGGGCAAGGACATGGATTTCATCAATGGGGCCATATTGGGACTCGAACAGGCGTTGGCAATGAGATAGGTAAAATTCCATGGACCAGTAATAGTGTTTGCTCTGCTGCATACCGGTAGTACCAGAGCTGCTAAAAAACCCCTCTTCGAGGTGCTGATCGGAACAATATACCTTGTGGCTTTTAAAAAACTCAATGGGTATAAAAGGTATATCCTCCAAGTAGGAAACATTTTTTGGATCTGCACCCATGGCCTCCAGAAACTGGAAATACACTGGGTTATGGAGTGCTTGCCACTGAAATAATTCCAATGCAATTTTATCAAAATCCCTCTCCTTTATACTTTTCAATGCCTCAGAAAAACTTTTGAAATAATTCATCGTTAAATTTAAGGTTAAGGCCTATATTTAAACCCTATTGCAAGTTCCGGTCGCTTTGAAGTAATAAAGCAATGAATGTAAGAAATTTATTTTATTCCCTATTGGTAATGGTTGCAGGTGTTGCTGCCTGTGTGCCGCCTCCAGAAAACTTTCCCTCTGAACCAGAAATAAGTTTCAATGCAATTGAATATGTGGAGACGCCTGAGGCGGATTCCTTAATCGTAACCATCAACTTCAGGGATGGAGAGGGGAATTTGGGACTCAATCCCCGGGAGTTGGATCCGCCCTTCAATGAGTTGGAGTATTTAAGAGATGAAGCCGGCAATTTAATTACCTATAGTGCTCGTCCTTCGAATGCCCCCTCCTTCAATAACAGG
This sequence comes from Pleomorphovibrio marinus, assembly GCF_003347495.1. Classification (GTDB taxonomy): domain Bacteria; phylum Bacteroidota; class Bacteroidia; order Cytophagales; family Cyclobacteriaceae; genus Pleomorphovibrio; species Pleomorphovibrio marinus. The sequence continues at coordinate 39,801 of NZ_QCXY01000002.1, read as the reverse complement.
GATTGGGTTATTTTTCCCTTAATCAACAATGAGCGGGTTATGGATACTCTTTGGGTAAGGGAGAACCCTGATCACTACAATATCTTTGTCAAGTTTTTTATCAAAAGAAGTGGGGAATACACCGAATTTAAATGGTCAGACCCTCCTTATTTCACCAATTTTAACGGGAGATTTCCCCGTATCCTTTCGGATGATAGGCAAAGAGCCATTGAAGGACAAATAAGGTATGGCATGGTCTCTTTGGGATGGAACAGTATTTTTAGAAATGACACCCTACGGCTGGATATAGAAATCCAGGATAGAAGTCTGAACCGTAGCAACACCGCCTCCACCCCAGATTTCACCCTGCCCCAGATTCGTAGGCTAAGTGGCCTGGAATAAAGTGTGCTAAAGAAATTTAACCTGCCAAATAAAATATTACTACTTTGGGCCTAGGTGATTTTGAGAGTTTAGTAGCATGTGAGTACCCTTGCGCTCGCCACGTTTGCCGTTGCGCCCTTTGCGAAAAACCTTATCACTCCACGGTTTCCACGTCCAGTAGGAAGCGTCTTTCCTACCCCTAGATTCTACCATGAAACAAATACCTACGACTTTGGTCACAGTGTTTCCCCAAAAAAAGTATGGAACAAAAATAAGGGAACTCTACATTTGTTTTAGCCGGCTTGGCCTTTACGTAGTTTCAAAATTTACAAGAATGACTTATACAAAAAAACCACCCTAATTGGGGTGGTTTTTTGTATAATAAGAATAATCTTGAATTAATAACCGTCATTTTGGTCCGAACCAGTAAGAGCGGAATTATTGTCAATTTCCTCTTGGGGAAGTGGAAGTCGAATAAATCGCTGGTTCCAGTTGGAAATAGGCTCCTCTGTAAGCATACCATGCATCCTCCATCTTCGAATATCCCTGTTTCTAATCTGCTCACCACCGAATTCCACCCTACGCTCGTGCATGATGGCTATTCTCATTTCTTCAGGTGAACCAGTAGGATACTGAGCTGTTGGATAAGGAGGCATATCCACATCAGCCCTAGCCCTTACCTCATTGATATAGGGAAGAGCCGCACCTGGCCCATTGGTTTCGTTTTCCACCTCGGCCATCATAAGCAACACATCCGCGTACCGGATCACCCTGAAGTTGATGCCTGAGCGGGTGTCTTCATTTTCCCTTTTGTAGATCATTTGGTATTTCCTCCAGCTTGGCCTGTCTGTATCCCCTTGAACCTTCTCCTCAGTCAACACATTTTGGCCATTATTGTAGGTATCCCCAATTCTATAAAAACTATAAACGCCACGGGGATCGTCTTTTTCAGCTCCATTGGCTACGGTTTCAAATTCATTCACGAGAGAAGCACTTGGCACAACATTTCTCCAAGCCTTTGGGCCGTATTCCTGACCACGAAAGGTAACCTCGGCAATGCCACTACCATCCGCATTCCATCCCCCTGCATCTCCGTATTCCTCGGTGAACTGGACTTCCCATACGGATTCGGAGTTGTTCTCGTTTTCTTCTTCGAAGTTATCCAAGTACCGGTTCACAAGACTGTATTCTCCAGAACCAATGATGGCTTCCAAATGGGGCCTGGCCTCATTGTATTCCCCCCTGAACAAATAAGTTTTTGCAGCAAGCGCATGGGCAGCTCCCTGGGTGGCTCTACCAACATCATTACCCGAATACTGGCTTTTTGAAGGAAGACGGTTGATGGCCTCCTGCAAGTCACTAAATATCGTAGCGTAGATCTCACTCTCTGAAGTCCTGGGAAAACCATCCGGAGTAGTAGCGAATGTGGTAAGCATGGGAACAGGGCCCCAAAGAGTCACCAATTCATAATAGGCCAAGGCGCGAAGGAAATATGCCTCTCCCATAAGCCTATTTCTGAAGTTATCCGTGATTTCTTCCTGGGCGTTATCTGCATTATCCAATACAAGGTTTGCCCTGTGCACGATCCTAAACCAACCCCTCCAATTGGCAGATACCAGTGGGTTAGAGGCATCAAAAACATGGTTCAGGATTTGTGCCCGAGGTGTCTCCAATTGAGGCCCACCGGAAGCACAATCATCTGAAAGCAAGTCATGAAGGAAGAAATATTCCCTGTTATATAAGTTATTGGCCTGAAGGCCTGCATATACCGCATTCACCGCAGCTTCAAGCTGTGGACCTGTTTGGTAAAAGGTTTCTATACCGAGCTGGTTGGGATTCACCGGGTCTAGCTTCTCCTCATCGCATGACACGATCCCGATGATCAACAACAAGATGGTTAAAATATATTTTGATTTCATATCATTTATCTTTTGAATGAAGTCCTTGATTAAAAGGTAAGTTGTAAACCTGCCAAGATAGTCCTGGCTGCTGGAAACTGACCGAAATCAATACCCGCACCTAGAGTGGAGTTAATCCCAGTCCTTACCGCAATCTCCGGATCGTATCCAGAGTAATTGGTAAACGTCAACAGGTTCTGGCTGGAAACATACACCCTAAGGTTAGTAATGTTGCCTCTGCTAAAGGATTCCAATACCGGTGCAGGTACGGTGTAACCTATAGAAAGATTCTTCAACCTCAAGTAGGAACCATCCTCAATCCATCTGGAACTCGCCCTTGCGTTTCTATTGGGGTCACCAGACACTGCCCTAGGCACATCTGTATTTGGGTTTTCAGGAGTCCATCGATCCATTACCACAGTACTTGCGTTGAATAACCTAGTCATACCTTCAGTATGATAACGGAGTAGGTTGAAGATTTCATTCCCCTGAACCCCTTGCCAGAACATCGTTAAGTCAAAATTCTTATAATTGGCCGATATGTTCACCCCATAGGTAAAGTCAGGCATATAGTGACCTAGATAGGTTCTATCTTCAGCACCTATTTCATCTCCTCCAGAGATATTCCTAAACCTGATATCACCAGGTGAAGCATTGGGCTGTTGGCTGGTGTCATCTCCAGTTTGGAAAAGTCCATCCGTTTCCCATCCCAAGAAGTACCCGATCGGCTGGCCTTCCTCGGTGAAGGTGAGCTGATCACCTTGAAAGCCGGGGCCAAAGATGGTATTACCAACGCCAAGAGAAGTCAACTCATTAGTAATGAACCCAATGTTACCGTCCACACTAAACTGGAAGTTTCCGTCATATTTTCTGTAACCGGCCGTAAATTCCACGCCTCGGTTTTTCACGGTTCCTACGTTTGCCACTGGTGCCCCGTCATAACCCAAAGATGGGGGGATAGGCACACCCAGGATCATGCCTTCGGTGGTATTGTCAAACCATTCTCCGGAAAGCATTAACCTGTCGTTGAAAAGTCCCAAGTCGATTCCAATATTCTGCATGATGGTAGTTTCCCACCTCAAGTCAGCATTTGCCAGGGCGGATACCGTACTTCCTCCTTCTAAACTTCCATCAAAGTTGTAAAAGTGGTTACTGTTGATGGTTCCTTGGTACACGTAGTCACCTATCCGGTCGTTTCCTGTTTCTCCATAACTGGCTCTCAATTTCAAGTCACTTACAGCGCTTACTGCCTGCATGAACATTTCCTCACTGATTCGCCATCCCGCTGAGACGGAAGGGAAAGTACCCCATTTGTTTGCAGGACCAAATCTGGACCCACCATCCCTCCTTACGGAGGCACTAAACAGGTATTTCTGATCATAGTCGTAGTTAAACCTACCCACGTAGGATATCAATGCATAGTCGGTCCTGCCACTGGTAGTAGTTTGATTTTGTACCCCCTGCAATACTCTTACATCGTTGGTCAGGAAATTTTGCCCCTGGCCATTAAGATTTCTGGAAACCCACGTTTGTTGCTCCAATACCCCCAGGAGGTCGATATTGTGCTTTCCAAATTCCTTTTTGTAGGAAAGTTGATTACTGATCAAGGGGGAGACGAATGAAGTCCTGGTTTCATTAATGGAGGCGAATGGCTGAAAATTAAAGTCTCCGGCGTCAAACCTTGGGGTATATTGGTCTTGCGTCCCAATCCCAATATCCATACCCACCAAAAACTTATAATCCAAACCTTCCAAGATGTTAATATCTAGGTAAGCAGTACCTAAAATCTTGAAATCCTGCTGCCTGTTTTGCCTCAGCTCAGCATTCAACACTGGGTTTTCAGGATCGGATCCATCCACCCTATCCGGTGCCCTGAACCCACCCAGCCTGCTTGGGTCTCTTACAGGTATGTAAGGTACCTGCTTCACCATATGTTCAATTTGGCTTCTGCCACCAGAAAAAGGCTCATTGTCCCGATCAGAATAAGCCACGGTCAAGGTTTGACCTATCTTAATCCTATCATTGATTTTAAAATCCGTGTTACTCCTTAGGGAGACCCTTTCGAATCCAGTACCCCTCATTGTGCCTTCTTGTTTGAAATAGCCGACGGAGAAATTATAAAGTACCGATTCAGAACCACCCGATATAGAGATGTTATGATCTTGGATAGGTGCGGTTCGGAACATTTCGCCTTGCCAATCTGTATTTACATCGGCATATGGACCGAGGTTGTCAAATCGCTGAGGATTAGGTTCTCCTCCATTAGCCAACAAATCCCGGCCATAATCCAAATATTGGTCCCTGTCCAACAAGTCCAATTGCCTCCATGGCGTTTGTGTTCCATAATAGGAATCCACGGTAACTTTTGCAGCTCCAATTGCTCCTTTTTTGGTGGTTACCAAAATCACCCCATTGGCAGCCCTGGAACCATAAATAGCAGCAGCAGAAGCATCTTTCAAAACCTCTATGGATTCGATGTCTGCGGGATTGATCTGATTGAGTCCACCTGCCGGTACACCGTCAATCACATAAAGAGGGTCATTGTTACCTACTGTTCCAATTCCCCTTACCCTTACCAAGGGGTCTGCTCCAGGTGCTCCTGAATTAGTCACAGTCACCCCTGCTGCTCGTCCCTGTATGGCAGAAGCAAGGTTGGGAACTGGTAGAGCCCTGATCTCATCAGAACTAACAGAGGAAATGGCTCCAGTAACACGGGCGCGTTCCTGAGTACCGTAACCAATTACCACTACTTCTGATAAAGCAGATAGTTCCTGACCCAACACCACATCCACTGTGGTCCTGTTACCGACTGTCTCTTCCTGTACTTGAAAACCAATAAAGGAAAATGAAAGAACAGCATCAGAACCAGGAACCTCAATGGCATACTCTCCATTGATATCTGTGGCGGTGCCCCTAGAGGTTCCTTTGACCAAAACGTTAACCCCTGGCAGGGTTTCTCCCGTGTCCTCTGAGGTCACGGTACCACTTACGGTGAATGGCTGATCCCCTTGGGCCATCAGGCCGGAGGGAGAAAAAACCATTCCGACAAAAAACAAAAGAGCTATTCCAAATTTTTCAATTTTTGAGGAATAGCTCAAGTAAAATTGTTTCATCATACTTAATAGGTTTAAGGTTAATAGTTAATCATCAAGGTCTTATTTTAAAACAAGACGATTCAAATATACAATGGAAATTGGAAAAGTAAATACCCCCATAAACAAATGTTAAGTAATTGTAAAAGAATGCTTTTTTCGGAAAGTGAGTTTTTAGCACATTTTTTATGTAAATACACCACTCCCATTAATAAACTTAATTAAAAAAAGTTGTTAAAAATTAAAACTTATATAAAAAAATATAGTTAGTTCTATAATTTTGGTAAAAGTTTATAAATGTGGAAAAACACTTATTTATTCACTCTAGCACCCGCTCCTCTTCCACTTTTTTAAGCAGCTCCACCACGTTGTTGACTTTTAGTTTTTTCATGATGTTAAACCGATGCGTTTCTATAGTTCGGATGCTTTTGTTGAGCTGATCGGCTATGTCTTTGTTGGCCATACCCTGGTAAATTAGCGATAGAATCTCCTTTTCCCTTTTGGTAAGTTCGTAATCAGCCTGCGAATTCGGCAGAGGGTTAGCAATTTTCCCACCTTTAGCCTGCAGGTAGGAATCCACCAATACTTTGCTAATATCACCACTGAAATACTTACCTCCCTGATGCACGGTGCGTATGGCTTTGATAAATTCATCCTTGCTGGTATCCTTGAGCAAATATCCCGAAGCACCGCATTCCACGGATTGAATAATGTATTCCTCATCATTGTGCATGGAAAGGATAAGGACTTTAGTGGTTGGGGAAATGCTATGAAGTTGGCTGGAAGCCTCTAGTCCAGTCATTATGGGCATTCGGATATCCAATATCAGCACATCCGGTTTCAAGCTTTGAGCAACTTCCAGAGCTTCCTCACCATTGGAAGCTTCTCCTATCACCTCAATTTCCCCTTCATTTTCCAACAGCATCTTGATGCCGTTTCTGACCACCACATGGTCATCCGCCAATACCACCCTGATTTTAGCCATGGTTAATTTAAAAGGATTATGATTCTAAGGGCAATACTACCTGTATTGCGGTGCCTCTCTCAGGTCCGGTATCCACTGTCAACTGCCCGTTAATAAAATTCACGCGCTCTTTAATGTTGAAAATACCGTGTCCTGAGGCACTAAAGTAACCATTATCCTTGAGTTTTTCGTAATTAAACCCCTTCCCATTATCTTTAATTTCCAAATTGAGATAGGCCATGCTATGGGATAGGGATATTTTTATTTCTGAGGCCTCGGAATATTTGATGGCATTGTTAACCGCTTCCTGTGCGATCCGATAGAGGTTGTTTTCTATCTTCGGCTCCAACCTCGAAATAAAGCCGGTCTTGTTCTCAAAGGACACCGGGATCTTTGAAAGCTTTGACATCTCCTCGCTGAATTTCTGTAAAACGGATACTATACCGTAGTCCGAAAGTGCCACAGGGGCAAGGTTGAAGGAAATCCTCCTCACCTCTTTAATCACGTTTTTCAATAATTCCTTTGAGGTTTCAAGCCTTTTCTTTTCCGGAATGGACTTGGTGGTGTAAACCCCATCCAAGCTATATTTCAATGCGGTAAGGTATTGCCCCACCCCATCGTGCATGTCTCTGGAAATACGCCTCCTCTCTTCCTCCTGGCCTTCCAATATTAAGGCCGACCTATACTGCTGCTCCTTGAGTTTTTTCTCCAACCTCTCCTTTTGAACCTCCTGAGACCGGACCTTGGCCTCCTTGGCCTCGGTTTCATCCATTCCCACCAATAGGAAATTGGATACTGCACCCGCAGCCGTAAGGGTAGGAATGAGGTGCATTTTTACCCAGATAAAATCCCCTGCCTCGTTCGTGAGTTTGAGTTCCCCCTTCCAGGATTGCCCATGCAGTAGTTTCTCATGGATTACCTTCAAATAAGCTGCTTCATTCCCCTGCTCCTCTAGCCAGGTAAAAATCTTCTTGGGGGCGTTATCTTCAAAGGCCATGATCTGCCGGAACTTGTCAGTGAGCTCGAGAATTGCACCCTCCGAATCGCACCTTCCAAAAATAACATATTCATCCTCCTCCGGCTCCACAGCCACGAGTTCCTGATAAGATCGCTCCAGGGACTCATATAAGGCACTGATTTCTATGGCCATCTTCCTGGCCGATTTTTCCTTTTTTTGCAGCTCCCTGAAGTTCTCCTTAATCATCAAGGCTGAGGGCCAGAATATAAACCTAGCCTCCACGAAAATGATGAAAAGAGCCAAAAACATTAATAAAAATTCCACTCGTTTTAACCGAAAGACCTTACTTCTTGCTTCCAGGTCATAGTTAGCCACTATTTGGTTCATCCCTTCTAAAAAAACCCCTTCTCTGTCCAAAATGAGAGAAAGGGGCTCGGAAAAGCGGTTTACATTGCCATCCTCAACTTCCCCAATCTGCCTTATCATTTCTTCGGCACCCTGCATTACGTCCAGGAAGGCAGGGGTTATCTCCTGAAAAAGGGAGTCTATCGGAGGGCTGTTTTGCCCTTTGATTCCCAATTCCTGATCCCCATCCTGCAATCCGTAAAACACCCTTTCCCACTCCTCCAGGGCCACCTGAAGTTCCTCCCTGTAGGATATCCTTTCTTTTTGGCTTTGGGCATAAAAAATCAAGAGAGAAAGTTTACTTATTTTTTGGCTGAGCATACGCTGCCGACCCGAAAGATTGATCTCTATGGAATCGGACTGTTGACCGGATATAAAATGCTGTAAAAACACCTGACTAACCACTACGGTGAGAGCAATGGCGGAAAGCGCAATCAGGTAGCGCCATCTCAGCCTGTCAAATTTTCTGCGTTCCTGGTCCTTTGGATTCCCTTCCATGGTTTTTCCTATTCATAAAAACTCAATATCGCAAAATATCTGCATATACAACAGGGAAAGTTAAATAGCCTGTCCCTACTCAGAAACAGGCTATTCTTTATAGAAAGCATAGTTCACTTTCTTTTTAACCACTAACAACAAGTCTTCACGAATAACCGGAGTCAAACCCCACATAGACATACCCATCCTCAATCTTTACGGGATAGGTGGTAATGGCACAGGTATCTCCATTTAGGTTTTCTCCGGTTTTTAAAGAGAACGTCTTTTTATGAAAGGGACAGGCCACTTTAGGTTCTTCCCCACTAGAGCCGATCATTCCACGGCTTAGTATCATTTGCATCCTGTGGGGACAAAGGTTTTGGCAGGCATACCATTCCCCCTTTCTGGAAAAATTGAAAACTGCGATTTGAAGGTCCTTGTACTTCACACAAGCGCCGCCATTTTCGGGAAAAGCAGATGCTGGAGCAGCCTTGTACCAAAACACCACTTCATCTTCCACTACTTTGGGGTATTTTTCTAAAAGGTCAATCATGATCGTTTTTACTATTCGTTTAACAAATAACTTTATTATCACCAGTAAAGGGCTTGGCTAGGATTTCCAGTCCACGGGTATTTTTTGCCCCCTAATCGGCTGAAATTGCACATTGGGGTCTTCCTCTTCGGCATTCACGAAATGCTTAAACTTGGCCCTCAGCTCCGGGTTGTTTACGACCTCTTTCCACTCACAAGAGTAGGTAGTCACCATAAAGTCCATTTCCTTTTCCAACTCCCTTCCAATACCAAGACAATCATTCACCACCACATCCCTAAGGTAGTCCAAGCCCCCCTCCAGTTTGTTGAGCCAGGTGGCGGTGCGCTGCAGCGGCTCCGCAGTCTTGATATAAAACATCAGGAACCTATCTAGGTAGCGAATACAGGTCTCCGTATCCACGTCATTCACCAATAGCTTTGCGTGCTGGGGCTTCGATCCCCCATTACCGCCTACATAAATATTCCAGCCCTTTTCGGTTGCAATAACCCCAAAATCCTTACTCTGTGCCTCCGCGCATTCCCTGATACAGCCTGAAACGCCACCTTTCAACTTATGCGGGGAACGCAGTCCCCGGTACCTTTCTTCTACCCTAATCGCAAAACTGACGGAATCCTGAACGCCATATCTGCACCAGGTGGACCCTACACAACTCTTCACTGTTCGAAGGGATTTGCCATAGGCATGTCCGCTTTCGAAACCAGCAGCTATCAATTTTTCCCATATATCTGGCAACTGGTCTACCCTTGCGCCAAACATGTCTATCCTTTGTCCTCCGGTGATTTTGGTATATAAGTTATATTCCTGGGCTACCTGTCCGATCACTATCAGTTTTTCCGGGGTTATTTCCCCACCGGGAATCCTGGGAACCACCGAATAGGTCCCACCCTTTTGGATATTAGCCAAAAACCGGTCATTAGTATCTTGGATAGTATCCTGTCTCAAAATCATCTCATTCCAAACCGATGCTAAAATCGAGGCCACTGCAGGTTTGCAAATCTCACAGCCATCTCCCTCGCCAAATTCATCCAGCAACTGGTTATAACTCTTGATGCCCTTGATTTTTACAATGTCAAAAAGCTCCTGACGGGAATAAGGGAAATGTTCGCAAATGACATTCTTTACCGTTTTCCCCATTTTCTTGAGCTGGTGCTTGGCGAGGTCGTTGATCATGGGCAAACAGCCTCCGCAGCCTGTTCCTGCCTTGGTGCATTTTTTGATCTGCCCTAGGTCCCCTGAAGCTGTATCTTCCACATGTTGGCAGATGTCTCCCTTTGTCACGTTTTCGCAGGAACAAATCTGTGCGCCTTCCGGCAATGCCTCTAATCCTTCCATTGGGTTATTGGACTTTCCGTCCCGGCCACCTAAGATCAAATCCTCAGGGGAAGGAGGGAGGGGCATACCGTTCTGAGTCATCTGAAGGAGCATGCCAAAAGAGGAACTGTCACCTACCAATACCCCTCCAATGAGCCGCTTCCCATCTTCCGAAATGTTAATCCTTTTATATTGTCCCTTGGCCTTATCCTCAAAACTTATGGGATGCGAGGGTTCGGACGTTCCAAAGGGATCACCAAAACTACCCACTTCCACACCAATCAGCTTTAATTTAGTGGACATGTCAAATCCTAAAAAAGGCTTTGTTTCCTTATCCAGCAACTGGTTCACCACTTGGGAGGCCATTTCATAGCCAGGTGCCACCAGACCATACACCTTGTCCCTGTGAACGGCGGCTTCCCCAATAGCGTAAATATGCCTGTCGGTGGTTTGCAAAGCATCGTTGACGAGGATCCCTCCTCTTTTTCCCAGCTCCAGCCCCGCTTTGGCTGCCAACTCATCCCGGGGTTTAATACCCGCAGAGATCACCAGCATTTCTGTTTCAAGGAAAGATCCATCCTGAAAGGCCAAGCCCGTCAGTTTGCCATTTCCTTGTATCTCCTTGGTCATCTTTCCCAAGTGAATGCCAATACCCAAGCTCTCCAATTTTGATCGCAATAGGGCAGCACCCTGTTCGTCCAGTTGGTTGGGCATCAGACGGGGGGCCAGCTCCACCACATGTGCTTCAAGCCCCATATCCATCACCGCTTTTGCAGCTTCTAAACCCAGTAGCCCACCCCCCAGCACGGCAGCAGACTTTACTTTCTTGCCATATGCCAGGATGGCTTCCAGGTCCTCCATGGTTCTGTACACAAAAACCCCTTTCTTATCCACACCGGGTACCGGCGGGACAAAGGCGGAAGATCCAGTAGCCAATACCAAGTAGTCATAGGGGAAACTTTCCCCCAAGTGGTTAACTACTACCCGGTTTTCCTTGTCGATAAGGGTGACTAGTTCGTTGGTTCTTAACTCAACCTTATTCTCGGCATACCATGACCTGGGTGCCATTTGAAGTTTGTGGGGATCCGTATTTGTAAAGTAACTACTTAAGTGAACCCTGTCATATGCGGGCCAGGGCTCCTCTCCGAACACCGTAACCTGGTACCTGTCCTCAGTATCCGAATTACGTAGTTTTTCGCAAAACTTATACCCTACCATTCCATTTCCTACAACTATAATCTGGGATTTCTTCGTTGTCATTGGTATTAAATTTAAATAAAAAGCAGTATTACTACTGTTTACAATTGCTAAATTACAACAATTCTTTAATTAAATAAGTATTTATACGTATATTTTTAATAATTTTACGTAGAAAAACAAGTAAGGTATGTGCGAACCAAAGTTATCTGTAGTAGGTGCCGGGCCGGGAGATCCCCTTTTAATTACCCTCAAAGCCGTAAAAGCCCTTGAAAAAGCCGATGTAGTCCTATATGATGCCTTGGCAAATGAAGAGCTGCTCCGCCATGCCCCTGACGCTTCGCAAAAAGTATTTGTAGGTAAAAGGGCTGGGGTGCATTACCAACAACAGGATGCAATAAATGAGATGATTGTAGCTTATGCCAAAAAACCAGCTCATGTGGTTCGCCTAAAAGGTGGGGACCCAATGGTTTTCGGTAGGGGGCATGAGGAGTTGTGCCACGCAGCGCTCCATGGCATACCAGGTGAATATATTCCAGGAATCAGCAGTCCATTTGCTGTACCCGGTCTAGCTGGAATCCCCTTAACCCATGTGGAACAAGCAAAAAGCTTTTGGGTTCTCACCGGCACCTTGAAGGACAGGAGCCTCACACGGGACCTCACCATTGCGGCATCTTCATCAGCAACAGTGGTTATTTTAATGGGCATGAAAAAATTGGACAAGATTATGGGAATCTTTGAAAAACACAGAGGATCCTCCGAGATGGTTGCCGTGATTCAAAACGGGACCCTATCGACTGAAAAAAGAGTGGTAGGGAGGGTTTGTGAAATGGTAGGAAAAGTAAATGGTGCTGGTCTAACTTCCCCAGCCATCATCGTAGTGGGACCTACGGTAAATCGTCTCCTTCCAGAACCCGAAATTAGGGACACGCTTTGAAAAATGGGCAGACTTGAAAAGTTTGGAATGTAAAAAGAAAAATCCATGGACGAAGTCTCCAATAAATGGTGGGCCAACCTATAGGTTACCTTGCAATAAATGTAATTGAGGAACTTCAAAAAGTTATTTTATTTCATTCCGATCTTGTACAGCTAAAAGGTACAATATTTAGGTTATGATGAAATCGAGCCTGTCCTGACGGCAGTCAGGGCATGACGCGAGCGACACCCGGGGGGGGGGGGGATGATTATAGATTGCGAGATTCCCCCGAAACAAGTTCCCCGAAACGAGTTCGGGGCAGGCAGGGGCAGGCTATATGACCGCTGAAAAGAAATTATAAACAGATGAAAGGCGTTTAGTTATTTGAAGGGTATTGAGTATTTTTGCCCCATGTACGCAAAGACCATCCTAAGCCCTGAGCCCTGGGAAGATTATGAACTACTGGACACCGGCGGGTTCGAGAAACTGGAGAGATTTGGAGAGGTTGTGGTCGCAAGACCAGAACCACAAGCCATTTGGGACAAAAGCCTGCCTCATGACCAATGGGTAGAAAAAGCCCATGCCATTTTTGCAAAAGCGCCTGGCAACCCCGAAAAGGGGAGTTGGAAATTCAACAAAAAAGTACCCAGTTCATGGAAGATTTCCTACAAAAACCAACATGGACTTGACTTGCGTCTCAAACTCGCCCTAACTTCCTTTAAACATGTGGGCATCTTTCCCGAGCAAGCCGTCAATTGGGATTTCATTCATAAGCAATCAAGTAGGGATTCCCAGGTATTAAACCTTTTCGCCTATACCGGGGCTGCATCACTGGCCGCCAATGCCTCAGGTGCTACGGTTACCCACCTGGACGCCGTGAAGCCGGTCGTAACCTGGGCCAGGGAAAACATGGAAAACAGTGGCCAAAGTAATATACGCTGGGTGGTGGATGATGCCGTGAAATTTGTGAAGCGGGAACTCAGAAGGGGCAACACCTACCAGGGAATAATCCTGGATCCACCAGCATATGGAAGGGGTCCCAATGGGGAAAAATGGGTTTTGGAAGAACAAATCAATGCCCTAATCAAGGACTGTTCGGAACTTTTAGCCCCAGATAGCCATTTTTTTGTACTGAACATGTATTCATTGAGCCTTTCCTCCATGATCGCAGAAAACCTAGTAAAGGCTCATTTTTCCTCCATACAACAGTTGGAACATGGGGAATTGTATCTCACCGACAATTTCGGTAAAAGACTGCCCTTGGGCATCTTTCTCCGATTTTGGAAATAACATATGACTATGAACCACAGGCAGCTATTTATGTCTCATCTAGCCCAGACTACGGATTTCCCTTTAATGATAGAAGTGGAAAGGGCCGAGGGTGTGTATATGTATGGCCCCAATGGGGAAAAGTACGTGGACCTTATTTCAGGAATTGGTGTTAGTAATGTGGGGCACAGGCATCCAAAAGTGATGGGGGCCATCCAGGGTCAGCTTGATAGGTACCTGCATCTCATGGTTTACGGGGAGTTTGTGCAGTCTCCCCAGACCCTATTGGCAAAGGCCCTATGCGACACCCTACCACCTCAATTGGACAACGTTTATTTTGTGAATAGTGGAAGTGAGGCGGTGGAAGGAGCTCTAAAGCTTGCCAAAAGGCATACCAATAGGCGAGAAATTATTTCTTGTGTGGACGCCTATCACGGGTCCTCCCAGGGCGCACTCTCAGTAGGGGGCAATGAAATCTTCAAACGCTCCTACAGACCCTTGCTTCCAGGGGTTAAGCATATACGGTATGCCAACCCCAATGATTTAGGGGAAATCAGCAAGAACACCGCTGCCGTTATTGTGGAAACCGTGCAAGGAGAGGCAGGTATTAGAGTGGCTGACAAGGACTATTTTGAAGCATTAAGGGCTGCTTGCGATGCGAATGGTGCATTATTGATTCTGGATGAAATCCAAGCAGGTTTTGGCCGTACCGGGAAATTCTGGGCCTTTGAGCATTTCGGGGTGATTCCAGACATCTTGGTCTGTGCCAAGGGAATGGGCGGGGGCATGCCCATTGGAGCCTTTATCGCCAACAAATCAATTATGGCAGGTTTAAAGACCCATCCACTATTGGGGCATATTACCACTTTCGGTGGGCACCCGGTAAGTGCAGCCGCCTCCCTTGCCACCGTACAAATTTTGCAAGAGGAACAACTCGTGGAGCAAGCAACGGATAAAAGCAAAAGATTTATCTCAAACCTCGTTCATCCGATGATAAAGGAAATCAGGCATAAGGGGCTGATGATGGCAGTGGCATTCGAGTCATTTGAGACACTAAAACCTATTATAGACAGAGCGATAGCCCTAGGTGTGGTCACGGATTGGTTTCTCTTTTGTGACGATGCCATGCGGGTCGCACCTCCCCTAACTATATCCAATGAGGAGATTGATAAAGCCTGTGAAATCATCCTTGAAGCCATTGCACATGTGCATGGAAAAGGATAAACATTTTCGGCTGAGAATTGGTCTTAATATATGCACTAAACAGGAAGATGAATTCGAGCATAAAGAGACCTTCACACCGGAGAAGGATTATCATTGCGAGATTACCCGAATCAAGTTTCCCGAATCCCGATAATATTCAGGGCGGGTTATGACAAATAATGGCTACTAAAAGACGATAAAGGCATGAAGGAAAAGACAAAGAAGAAATATCCTATAGTACGACCCGAGGAGGAATGGCAAAAAAAACTTGACCCTGAAGCCTACCACGTATTGAGAGAGCATGGTACGGAGAGGCCCTATTCAGGGGAATACTATTTGAACAAGGCCACGGGAATCTATGAATGCCGGGGCTGTGGCAACCCCATTTTTCACAGTCACGCAAAATATGACAGTGGCTGTGGCTGGCCGAGTTTTACAGAGCCGGTATCTTCAGAGGCCATAGAGGTTCGCATGGACTATTCTCACGGAATGGTGAGAGAGGAAATCCTCTGTGCCAATTGCGGGGGTCACCTGGGCCACCGCTTTCCCGATGGACCCGACGATAGGGGCGGAATTAGGTATTGTATCAATTCCGTTTCCATGGACTTTAAGGAGGAATAATCGGCAGAAATTCGATTTTTGTTATTTTACGTATCTAGACTTGTCTATTTTTAGGTCTGAATGCTTATTATTGTAAAAAATTTCTAGCTTTTCAGTAAGCAACATCCTAAAACAAAATACAAACAGCCATGAGAAGGATTCAAGTGATGCTACTTTTCGGTGCTTTTTTTATCTCATTTTTAGCCAAAGCACAGGAAACAGGAACTGCGCAGGAGAGTGGGTTAGATGGCGGCACCATAGAAAGTCAATTTGATTATATCAATACTGTCTCCACTAATTATCAGGAGTACAAAGTGGTAAGGAGGACCCACCTCAGCAAGCTTCAGTCCAACATTACTGACAGCCTTAATTCCTATCGGAACCAAATTGTCGAAATTCAAAACAAGCTCAATGAGCAGAATAACCAGATTGAGCAGTTAAATGCGAATATGTCCAGGGCCAATGAGGAAAGAGAGGATGCCATCGCGCAGCGCGACAGCTTCTATTTTTTAGGCACCTATATTCACAAAAATGTTTATAATAACCTAGTTTGGGGTGTTATCATTCTATTGGTCTTGGTACTTGTAATAAGCTATTTTAGGTTTAAAAAGAGCCATGTGGTGAGGGCGGAAACGGAAAAACGGCTTTTGGAGATCCAAGAGGAATTTGAGCAACACCGCAGAAACACTCTGGAAAGGGAAAGGAAACTGAACCGGCAATTGGTAGATGCCTTGAACAAAAAATGATGCTTTCCACTAAACAAAGAATAGCAGTGGACATGGATGGTGTCTTGGCGGATGTATATGCCCAGTTTTTACGTATGCATGAGGAGGACACAGGTCAAAAACTATCCCGGGAACAAGTTAAGGGCCTACTGGAGGAGGAGGCATTCCCCCTACATGATGAGCATGTAAACAGGCCCGGTTTCTTCAGGACTGCCCCCGTCATGCAGGAGGCTCCGAAAGTGCTAGAACTGCTGAACACCCATTTCGAGGTGTTTATAGTATCTGCCGCCATGGAGTATCCAAATAGCCTGAAGGAAAAGCATGATTGGCTTAATGCCTTTTTTCCTTTTATCACCTGGCAACAGATGGTGCTATGCGGTTCCAAGTCCATCATACGTGCAGACATCATGATAGATGACCATTTTAAAAACTTGGATAATTTCCAGGGTAGAACCCTGCTTTTTACCCAGCCCCATAACCAAACCTCCCCAACGAAGAATCATCAGAGGGTAGACAATTGGGAAAATATTGCTGAACTATTACTTTGAGCAGGGGCTCATTTTTTCCATGACCTCACCTTATGCCCAAGGAAGGCATAATACATTAAATACAAATAGCAGGGAATGAGTACCCAATAGGCCTCTTTGAGACCCATGGTATCGGCAAAATACCCATACACCATGGGCAGGATGGCATTTCCACAAAGACCCATAATCAATAGGGAAGCACCTATTTTGGTGAATTTTCCAAGCCCATCAAGAGCCAGGGGCCAGATTCCTGCCCATACCAAAGAGTTTGCAAAACCCAGCAATACTACAAACCAGATGGAAATGTCGGCATTCAAGCCCAAAAACATGACCTCTCCACCGAACAAAAAAATGCCTATGGTGAATAGTAAGCCCATACTGGTAAATCCCCTCAGTACTTTTACTTGAGAAAAAAACCGGGGTATAGTAATGATCCCAAAAATATACCCTGCTATCATGGCTGCTAGGGTATAGGAGGGGAACACCCTTGCATCCATCATGGAAATATCCATGGAGATAGCATAACTCATAATGGTATCGATGGCAATTACCTGGGTTCCAACATGAAGAAATATGGCTAGTGCCCCCAAAATTAGGTGGGGAAACTGAAAAATACTCAGTTTGCCTGCATTTGACTTGGCCACTTCATCGGATTCCGATTCTGTGTCTATTTCGGGTAGGGGTGACAGCCTCACCAAGAGTCCCAATACCAAGAGCACCGAACCAACCACAGCATAGGGGACAATTACCCTGCTGATCAACTCGTCCAAATATAAGTTCCTTTCCGCCTCTGCCATTAGGGGGAGTTGGCTCATGATCTCGTCATCGGAAACCCTTAAAATTACCGCGGCAAAAATCAAAGGAGCCAAAATCCCCGCCCCTTTGTTTAGAATTCCCATGATACTGATACGCTGAGCGGCTGATTCCTTTGGCCCCAAAATGGTAATATAGGGATTAGCTGCAGTTTGCAGCACGGCCAATCCCGCGCCTATCATAAACAAACCCAGCAAAAAAAGCTCGTAGGTTCTTCCCATGGCAGCGGGCAAAAACACAAAGGCTCCAAGTGCCATTATCCAGAAACCCACCATCATTCCCTTTTTAAAACCCACGGCTTTTAGCATATAGGAGGCAGGCACAGAAAATATAAAATAGGAGATGTAAAAAGCAAAGGCCACAAGGTAGGACTGAAAGTTATTCAACTCGCAGGCCACCTTAAAATAGGGAATAAGGATGGCATTGACCCAAGAGACAAAACCAAATATGAAGAAGAGGCCACCAATAATGGCAATGGACACATAGGTTTGTCTTTTGCTAAGGTTTCCAACCGCTACAGTCTGGGTTTTGATGGCCATGATTGGTGCTTAAAATCGGTTTTATTTGCTGAGCCTGGAAGCCGCTCCTTTGTCTAGAAACAAGGTGCAGCTGGGATGGCGCTGAAGTATACTGGCAGGAAAAAGGTTGCTCACCTGGTTTTCTACACAGTTTTTTACTGCCTCCGCCTTCCTTTCATCTGGAACGGAGCAAACGATATGTTTAGACTGCATGATTTGATGGATGGACATACTGATGGCTTGCTTAGGGACCGCTTCAAAATCGGGAAACCAACCCTCCCCCAACTGCTGTTTTCTACAAGCCTCATCCAAGTTCACAACCAAATAGGGCTTTTTAGTGTCAAAGTCTGCTGGAGGGTCATTGAAAGCAAGATGTCCATTCTCCCCTATCCCGACAAGAGCTACATCTATGGGGTGCTTATCAATAATCTCGCTTAACCGGTCTGTCTCAACGTGTGGGTCTTTTTGCCCGTCAATGAGGTAATAACCTTTTAACTGCCCCACCTTTTCCAAGAACCTTTCTTTGAGGTACTTTCTGAAACTTGCAGGATGGGAGATTGATAGTCCTATATATTCATCCAAGTGAAACATAGTTACCCTTTCCCATTCGATACTTTTATCACTGATTAAATGACTCAGGGTCTCAAACTGACTGGTCCCTGTGGCCAAAATAATATTGGCACTGCCCTTTTCCTCTATTGCTTTCTGAATGAGCTCCGCTGCCAATTTACCTGCTTTTTGTCCCAAGGATTTGGGGTCTTCACTAATTACTATTTCCATTGGTTTAGGTGATTTTCTAGTCGATCAAACTTAATATTAAGGCAATAAATCCCGTTTTCCAAACTCCTTTTCAACAGAGAAAGGCAAAAAAACAGTAACCTACTTTTATTTAGGCAGTTAAGATGGCGGTTGTTCCACCCTTTGAAAGTTCTATGTCCACAGGTGTGTTCTTTTGCCAGGCTCCTCTTGTGAAATCAGGTATATCCACAGAAGCGGACCGGTTGGCCACTGATTGCTCACTCAGAGGTCCCACCGCAGACCAAGCCGCCGCATCATATACGTCCTGGTCCAGAGGGATACCGTTTCGCAGGCAATCGATCAACCTCCAATCCATCAAAAAGTCCATACCGCCATGTCCACCAATTTGCTTAGCCAACTCCCCAATTCGTTGCACGATGGGAGGTTGGAATTGTTCTTCCAGTTTCTTCATTTCGGATTCGGACAGAAACCCTTCATGACCCAGGGAAATTTTTCCCGGCTCGGGATATTTCTGTGCATAAGCTTTGGTACCACTCACAATATGCAGCCTACTGTAAGGCCTGGGAGAAGTCACATCATGCTGGATGAGGATAGTACGACCTTTTTTAGTCCGTATGGTAGTGTTGTTCATGTTTCCTCTGTACGAACCATCGGCAAACCTGCTGTAAAAATCGTCTTCCTCTGCCAATTCCCTAGCTTTGTCGGCCATCATAAAGTCTGCACTGGATACGGAAACAAGGTATTCCATCAAATCCCCTCTGTTCACATTCATCAATTGCGCAATTGGTCCTAAGCCATGAGTGGGGTAAAGGCTTCCGTTTCTCCTGTTTTGTTTCAGCCTCCACATATCCCAATAGCGACCATTGCTAAAGTTACTCTCTAGCAGTTCATGGATATAGGCACCTTCCCCATGTATAATCTCCCCAAAAAAACCTTGCCTAGCCATATTTAGCGTCAGCAATTCAAAAAAATCATAACAGGTGTTCTCAAGCATCATACAATGCTTCTTGGTGGATTCGGAAGTTTCCACCAATTGCCAACATTCCTCAAGGGTGATTGCTGCGGGGACTTCAACGGCAGCATGTTTTCCTTGCTGCATGGCATAAAGGGCCATGGGGGTGTGCAGATGCCAGGGAGTGGCTATATAGATGAGGTCTATGTCATCCCTTTCACACACTTTTTTCCAGATATCTCCATCTCCAGAGTAGCTTTCTGGTTGATGTTCTGTTTCCCTAATTCGCCCTTGGGCATGTGCAACACGCTCTTGTCGAAGATCGCACAAGGCATTTAGTTCCACCCCTTCAATCTTGCTGAGCCTTTCCACTGCCCCAGGTCCCCTGTTTCCCAAACCTATTACAGCTATCCTTACCTTATCCAAAGCCGGAGCAGCATATCCACTCATATTGAATTTTTGTTCAGTGGTGGAAAGAGCTTGTTGGGGTTGCTTGGGGACGACAGTGGCAGAGACCTGGCCAGTCAAGGTAGCCATCCCGGCCAAACCACCGATTTTTAGAAAATCTCTTCTATTTGGTGCCATGGGCTAATAAGGGGTTATTGTCAAAACAAAAAGGGAACTAGGTATAAATTTTCCCCTGAGGGCATAAAAATACTTTTATAACCCAGAGAAATGAAATAAATTGGAAGAAAATATTTCTAATCCGTTTTTTAGCCACCCATTCACCCAAATAGTATAACCCATAATGAGTCAGAAAAAAACCCAAAACCATGCCTCTCTGGATGTAGGATCGGAAGACTTCTCCTCCAGCGAACACAGACCTAAAGGCCGGAGTAAAAGGTTATTGTCCCTCGACGCCCTGAGAGGATTCGACATGCTCCTGATTTCCGGCGGAGGCACTTTTTTGGTTTTACTGAAAGGTAAAACAGGTATTGCAGCAATAGACTGGTTGGCAGACCAGTTGACCCATCCGGAATGGAATGGTTTCACCTTTTATGATTTTATCTTCCCACTTTTCCTTTTTATTGCAGGCGTTTCCCTGACCTTTTCTTTGCGGAAAGGGATGAATATGGGACTGGGCAAAAAAGCCCTCTATCAAAAAACCTTAATCCGAATGCTTATTTTAATTGGTTTGGGCATTATCTATAAAAACTCCCCAATTCCCTTTTTCGAGCCCTCCCAAATACGCCTGGGCAGTGTGCTGGGAAGAATCGGCATAGCCACCTTTGTGTCAACGGTGCTTTTCCTGAACTTCACCTTTAAACAACGACTAGCATGGGCCTCAGGGATCCTATTGGTATATTATGCTGCCCTTTTCCTCATTCCGGTTCCCGGCCATGGTGCAGGGGATTTAAGCTTTGAGGGAAATTTGGTGGGCTGGTTTGACCGAACCTTTTTACCTGGCCGGCTGCTTCAGGGTAGCTATGATGAGCTCGGCTTGCTTACGCAGTTTCCGGCATTATGCCTGACCATCTTTGGCACCCTTGCAGGACAAATTTTGGGTAAAGCTTGGACAGATTTTAAAAAAATTCAGTACCTGAGCTTGGCAGGAGTGCTGTTGATTGGAGTGGGCTTGGTGTGGAACCTTCATTTCCCCATTAACAAGCACCTCTGGAGTTCTTCCTTCATTGCACTTACCGCTGGAATGGCATTTTTGTTCGTGATGATGTTTTACGTAATTATTGACGTTTGGAAATACAGAAAATGGGCCTTCTTCTTCCAAGTCATTGGACTGAACTCACTCACGATTTATTTTGCCTACAGCTTTATCAATTTCCGATACACCTCGGCCAAGTTGTTTTCCGGGATTTATCAGCCTTTGCCCGAGGATTGGCACAGGGTGGTGGAGGCTTTTGGTGCATTGATGCTGGTTTGGGTTTTCCTGTACATCCTTTACCGCCTCAAAATATTTGTCAAAGTCTAGCCCCGAGTAAGGGGTTCTACCCCAAAGGAAGTATCACCTTTGTTCCCCATCAGATCCAAGGAAAAACACATCTCCGTAGCTATCCCTGACAATGAGAGGGTTGAAATCCGTAGGACAACTCCATCGCGATATCATTCATCCCAATAGGGTCGTGTTATGAAGGCCGGCCCACCGGCCTAATCAATACCGATCCCTACGTTGCAAATTATGCCCAGGGTTACGATATTAAGCATATCTGACATTAAAACTGATGATTTTTAAGGTTAACTGCGTGAGATGATATTAAAATTGAGCAGAAAGTCTATTTTCACATTAATTTTTTCGAATTTTAAGGTTAGTTGACATTCAAATCCAAAATTTAATTGGGGGAGTAAATTTTCGGGGTTGAATATTCCATCTCTACCAGGTTGTTTTTTGCCACTAATTTCACTAATTGGCACGAAGGGGTTGGTTCGTAGTTGTATTCCGTCATTGTTGTACATCCAATAGCCACAATAGTGGATTACTTCCATTAGCCACGGGTTGGCAGCAAGTTTAGGACAGCAAAATGAGAAGAAACTAACAAGAATTTACTAATGGGCTGAATTCTGCCTTCAGCGGGGTATATACTCATAGGTGGATTGCAACCCTAAGGGGATCCCCAACGCCCAATAGATCAGCAGAAATGCCGTCCATACAACAAAGAGAACAAGGGTATAAGGCAACATGATGGATACCAAGGTACCAATCCCTGTGTTTTTCACATAACGCTGGCAGAAAATCACCACCAAGGGGAAATAGGGCAATAATGGGGTGATGATATTGGAAACCGAGTCCCCAACGCGATAGGCGGCCTGCGTGAGGTCGGGGGAAATCCCCAATTGCATCAGCATAGGCACAAAGATAGGGCTGATAAGTGCCCACTTGGCCGAGGCAGAACCCACCAATAAATTTACAAAGGCACTCAATCCCACGATCCCCACAATGGTGACCTGCCCAGGAAGTTGAAGGCTTTCCAGAAAGTTGGCCCCCTTTAGTGCGATCAGGGCTCCAATGTTGGATTTCGTAAAAGCATCTATAAACAGGGCGCAGAAAAAAGCCATCACGATATAATGTGACATGCTCCCCATGGCCTTACTCATGGAGGCCACCATGTCCTTCATGGCGGTATAGGTTCCTGACACGAACCCAAAAATCATCCCGGGAAACCAAAAGACCAAAAAGATCAATGGCACAATGGATCTCATCAATGGGGCAGTGAAGGTGGTAAGCTTACCCCCCTCGTCCCGAAGGCTGGAATCCGTTGGGTATGCCCAGAAAAAGAGCAACACCAGGGAAATCAGCATTACCGCCGTAGCCAACCAAAAAGCTTTTTTTTCCTTCTCGCTAATGGTGTCCATTCGGGGGACATCCTCTATGTTTTCATCAATGGGCAAGGTACGTTTTAGCCTTGGCTCTATCACCCTATCGGTAAGGTACCAACCCACGCCTACCACTACGAAGCTGGATAGGCCTGTGAACAATAAATTATTAAGTGGATTCAATTCAATAGTAGGATCTATGATCTGGGCGGCAGACTGGGTAAAACTCTGCAGCAAGGGGTCAATACTGGAAGGAATAAAATTGGCACTGAAGCCACCGGACACGCCTGCAAAGGTGGCAGCTATACCAGCTAGGGGGTGCCTGCCTGCAGCATAATAAATGATGCCACCCAAGGGAATCACCAAGACATACCCCGCATCAGCCGCAGTATGGCTTACGATGGCCACGAGGATCAAAATTGGGGTGAGCAGGGATTGTGGAGTAAACCCCAAGAGATATTTCAATCCCGCATTGATATATCCCGAATGCTCAGCCACTCCTACTCCAAGCATCGCCAACAAGACCACTCCGAGGGGAGGGAAATTGATAAATACGTTGATCATATTAGCCAAAAAATTGGCCAATTGAGTGCTGGTCAATAAGTTTTGCACCAACAGGGGCTCCCCCGTACGAGGATCCGTTTCGCCAAAATCAAAAGGGGATAGAAATGCCGATAGCCCCCAAGTCAGCAGCATCAACATTAAGAAAAGTATAGCAGGGTCCGGCAGTTTGTTACCCAACCGTTCCACTACATTCAGAAATTTATCTAACCATGATGACCGCTTCTCGGGATTTTCCATGCGTTTACTTTTTTGGGTAAACCCAAAAATAGGCAAGCATGTTAATTATTTAATGTTTCTGTGAAAAAATGAGGACTATTGCATCACTTCTATGCTCGAAAGTTCAGGACTTCCCCCTCTATTGCCGCAGCCTGCTGCCACATAATAGTCACCATTGATCTCCACTACCTGGAAACCATGTCTTCCCCTTTGCAAGCGGTTCAGCAAGGTCCATCCTTTATCTGGGGCAAAATATTCCACCTCATCATGAGCGGCAACCTGATCTATACTTTCTCCTCCTACTACGATAAAGCCTTCCTTGTAGGCAATGGTGGAGCTCCCAGCCCTTTGGGTAGGCAGGTCCTCTGATTCTCCCAGTGTTTCCCATTCACCGGAGGAGAAATCATATACATCTACTTCCCCGTAGGTCAGCTCAAAGGAGTGACCCTCCTTGGCAAAGGATTTTCTTCCCCCAACAGCATACAGCTTGTTGTCTACCACCACAGCTTGGAAATGATCCCTTACCCTAGGTAAATCTGCAAGTTTCTTCCAATCTCCGGTCCTTGGGTCATATTCATCCAAATAATCCCTGTTATCTGCCCAATGTCCGTCTTCAATACCTCCAACTACGTAAAACTTTTCGTTATGTAGCACCACGCCGGCCGCTCCCCTTCTCCTACCCTCAGGAATCTCATGGCCCTTGGTCCATTCATCGGTAGCGGGGTCATAGATATATACGTTTGGTACAGGCGTTTCATGGGGAAATCCACCGGTAAAAGCGCCAATTACATAGATTTTATCTTCAAAAACCAGGGCCTGATAATGATGCAATTCAAGAGGGGCTTTGGACTTCTCCGTCCACTTGTTGGTGTTGGGGTCGTATTCCTCCACCGGCTTGTCTGCCCCCCTTCCTCCCATCAAATAGACCTTGCCATTTACCGCTGCACTGGCACATTCATGGCGCTCGGTACAGGTATTGACAGGATCTAGGGTTTCCCAGCTCTGGGCGAACAGAGGGGTGGAAAGCAACATCAAAAACAGCGAAAGTTGGCTACTAAGGTGTTTCATTGTAAGAAGGTTGGTTGACGACTGATTAAACTGTTCCAAAGGGGCCTAAATTGGTTAGCATCCAAAATTAAGGGCTTTACCCATAGTGGTGAATGTAAATATACACATCTTCAAATATTTTGACGAATTAACGGAGAATGATATTTATCCAGCCTTGAGTTTCGCAGCTGACAGAGAAAACAAGGTGTCTCAGATTTCAATATGAAGTTTTTGTTTGACCAAACTATTGCGCTCAATCTGGCTTTTTTCTAAAAAGGGTTTGATTAGACCTTCCCAGGCATATCGTTGTGACCGTTGCGTATTCCGTTGCGACCGTTGCGTGAAATTTTCCTATATGCTTGGTCTCAACCTACGAAAAATCATCCCAACAAATCTTAAGATAGACTCCCTCGCATTCCCCTCTCTTTATACCTATCCTTACCCATTCATTCTTGTCTTCATTTACACTCCTAAAAATCAATAACCACAAACCCAAGTTCATCAGAGAAATTCTGATACACCCATAGCTTCCCGTCTTTGGCAAAATACTTGACAGATTCGGTACTCAACTCAGGAATAGCGCATTCAACAATTAAATTGAACGCCTCATCAAAAACAGACAGGTACACCACAACATCTTTAATTTCCGGTAGAAATGCTCCTTCTTCCCGAAATTCCGAGAAAACTCTTTTGGCGGATAAACGCATATACCGCTTCTTAACTCTGTCCCACACCGGGGGGCCAAACCTTACTTGTTCCAAAAGCTTTTGATATTCTGTTGTAATCTGATCCTCGGAGGAAATGGTTGTTCCGCTAAGGTCTTTCGCCCGCTTAGGTGTCATTTTAGGTTCGTAATGGACAGTTTGGATTTGCTCCCCTTCAGCATTAAACTGGTATATTTCGTTTGAAAATTGATGGCTAATCAGGATTAAATCATTTTCAGCCGTCAGGTAAACAATAGGGTCCAGATAGGTGAAATTTTTCGGATCGTCAATCGACAAAACGAAATTATGATAGGACTTTTCAGATTCTATATCAAATCGTTTAACGGAGTTATCTCCAACTGACAAAACATCAAGAAAGACATCCCGATTTTTATGGTCATAGTTTAACCCAACTACTTTCAAATTACTGGAGCCAATGGCAATCTCATTTTGAGGAATTTCCCCATATTTCAAACCACCTGAATCAATAGCATTCACCCAGTCCACTCTTTCTATCAGGCTCCCATTCTTTGCGAATACGCCGGATTTACCGAATGACTTGATAAAAATAAAACTATCATTTAACAAATTAATAGTATTAACATGCTCACCTGTTCCATCAGGTCCTTCGGCTTCGAATGGATAATTATTTACAATTTCAGGGTCATCAAGATTTACTTCATCGATAGAATGATCAAACCCATTATACAAAAAAATTGCGCTTTCTTTATCATTCAAATCTGAGTTCCATATACCTCTTTTCAAATCTAAAAGCCGATCCTTGGAATCAATGATAACCGTATCCACCGAATACACTAAATCATGGCTATCACCCTCCCCCTTCTTCTGTTGGCAGGAGATGAAAATAAATAGGACTACTATTAACAATAAAAACCTCATTTCATTTTCAGTTGGTAAAAGAAGAAGCCAGACTAATTGCTGGTTTCTTCTAGAGTTAATTAATTCGCTGAATTAAACCATATATGGTCAAACACACATGGTTCCTGTTCAATTGATTTTGTTCTTCATTACCAAATTTCACCCATCCTGAAGACGATTTAGTAAAGCAACATTTTGTAAACATATTCATTTTATGCATATACTCGCAGGCAAATGCTCACGTTTAACCATTTTTAACCCTGAACCTGTACTGGGTCGGTAACGCAAATTGGATAAATTTTGAGATTTTTTGCGTACTTTCGTAGTAAAGATGAAGAAAAATGAGTACACTACGAATCATACAAGTGGAATTACCGTCAGATATCCTGTTAGCCTTGAATGAAGATGAATCAGGACTACAAAAAGATATAAAATTGTCATATGCAATGCGTTTGTACCAGCTTCAGAAATTGACAATAGGCAAAGCCGCCCAATTAGCTGGAATGTCTCGATTGGAATTTGAAAACAAACTCGCTGATAACCAAATACAGATATCAAATCTGACTTATGAGGATGTTCTTGACGACTTGGAGAAATTAAAATAGAATGAAAAATGGATTGGTTATTGCCGATGCAGGTCCAATTTTCTCACTAGCTGTCGTTAAAAAATTAGGCTTGCTCAACGAATTGTTTGATGATATAAAGATTCCTAAGGCAGTATGGGAAGAGATAACACTACAGACAGGTGCGTCATTTCACGCAAATATTGTTGAATTCTTTAAAAATAAGATCGTAGACGTTAAAGGGTTTAATGAATTGACCTTTATGATGGATTATGGAGAATCCGAAGCGGTAATTCTTTATAAGGAGCAGAAAGCAGATTTTTTATTGATCGATGATAAGAAGGCGAGAAGGATCGCTGAAAATTTTGGAATGAACTGTATAGGTACTATAGGATTGCTTCTAATTTCAAAAGAAAAAGGATTGATTAATGAATTAAGACCAATTTTTTTAGAGTTTTTAAGAAATAAAAGATTCTATTCGATTAATTTACTGAATAGACTGCTGAATGACAGGAATGAAAGCCCACTAAATTACTAGCCCGAAAATGCGCCGTTTTTATTGAATAAGAAAACCAATTCAGAAAATCCCATTTTTTTTTCTCTACCGGGGAGGCAAAATAAACTCTTCAATGATCGCCAAGTTTCCTCAATTTTTGGCTAAAGCTAACGCTGGGGTTTTGGAACCCTAATACAAGGAATGGGCTAAAGCCGCATTCCTATTGGGGGAAATTCGGCTATTGATTTATTAGCTATAATTTGATACAGAATTCCGGTTGATCAATTACTATAGCCTTAGCTGTAGGCAATATGGAGGAATTGGAATGGGCTAACGCCACAATTCTAATCACCCATCCCCAAACGGATAAACCCCATTTGATCATCCATATTTTCATAAATCCAAATCTTACCTTCACAAATAAAGCCCCTTTAGATGAAGCAGGATGCCTTGCATTTTTAGGATAGGGTTTGGCCAAACCCCAACGGGGTTTAACCTCTCAGTAACCATGGGTGCAGCGATAGCGGAACCCATGGATGAGACTGATTAGTTTTGATGTGTTTTGGCAGCTGCGATCGTTGTACTTCCATCAATTTTCCGCCAAAACCCTGATCAGATGACCCTTGGGCACTACAGTTTTCCTGGACCCACCCTCCAATTTTAGCTTTTTAATTATACATTTTATTAATCACTCCTCATTAACCCCACCCGAAACAGCCTGAAAAAATCCTCCTCCACCTCCTCGTCCGGGGTTTCCTGCATCCAGAGTTCGCCGTTTCGGACCAGCATGCTTCTTGGACCCAGCCTACCCGGCACAAAATCATGGATCAAATTTCCGAGCGTATCGAGAATGGCTATACGGTATTGGTATTTCTTCTTCATCCTCGCATTAAAGTCGACGATTTTTTCGGGAGTCTGATTGTCCCATACCTACTTTACCACATGTTCAACGATAACCTTGTTAGTACAAACAACCCCGAAAAAACAGGTATTCAAGATTGTAAAAACGTCTTGAAGGCCTGATAATCATTCGGCAAAGCCAATGACTTCTTTTTCCCCTCCATAAAAGCGGCAAGGCGTTCGGGTAATTCCAGTTCAATTTCCAGTGTTTCCTCCACTACGTCCCTGAATTTACCGGGATGGGCAGTCTCCAAAAAAATACCATTCGCCGCAAAATCGTGTTCGGAAAGATAATCCTTGAGGCCTAAATAAGCTACCGCACCATGGGGATCCATCACATACCCAGTACTGCTCTTTACTGCCCTCATGGCCATGCGGGTCTCTTCATCAGAATAAAAGCAACCCTTTATGTGGTTCTTAACTTTTTCTTCATCTCCATCGTACAATGCCAGCAACCGATAAAAATTACTGGGGTTACCCACATCCATGCTGTTGCTGATGGTTTGCAGGGAAGGCTTCGCTTCAAAGCCCCCTCCGGACAAATAATCAGGAACCACCTTGTTGATGTTGGTGGCCGCAATAAATTTACTTACCGGCAAGCCCATCCTATACGCCAATATCCCTGCGGCCAGATTACCGAAATTCCCGCTGGGAACCGAAAACACCAATGGAAGTTCAGGGTTCTCCAGTTGGGCATAGGCCCTGAAATAATACAGGCATTGAGGTATCCAGCGTGCAATGTTGATGGAATTGGCGGAGGTAAGCAGCATTTTCTGGTTTAGCTCTGTATCTAAAAATGCCCGCTTTACCATGGTTTGACAATCGTCAAACACCCCATCGATCTCAAGGGCCGTCACATTTCCCCCAAGGGTGGTAAACTGCATTTCCTGAAGCTTACTTACCTTTCCCTTGGGATAAAGTACCACTACTTCCACACCTTCCACTCCATAGAAACCATTGGCCACGGCACTTCCGGTGTCCCCTGAGGTGGCTACCAGAACCTTTATTTTTTCCCCTTGCACCAGCAGGCTCATCAGCTTACTACAAAACCTGGCCCCTACATCCTTAAAGGCCAAAGTAGGGCCATGAAAAAGTTCCAAGGAATAAACATTGGGCTCTACCTCCACTAAGGGAACATCAAAGGCGAGGGTATGCTCTACCAGGTCATTGATCTCCTTTTCGGAAAGGTCTTCATTAAAAAGCGCTCCAATGACCGTTTTGCCTATAGTCAAGAAATCCATCCCCTTTAGGGAAGAAAAAAAATCTACCGGCAAGGAAGGAATCTGATCAGGCATATACAATCCCTGATCAGGGGCCAACCCTTTAATCACTGCCTCCCTCAACGAAACCAAGTGCGAGGGGTTATTGGTGCTAAAATAGTTCATGGTAACCCTATTGCGGGTAATTCTAGTTTATTATTTCTTTTCTTCAATGACATAGGCACCGCGGGTATTGATGGCTGACACGTATACATCGATATCCAGTCCTATTTTTTCAAACACCTTTTGGCTGATTTGACTGACCTCCCAGGCAATTTCTTCTTTAGGGGACAGGATAAAGATGGTAGGCCCAGAACCGGATATGCCACATCCTAAAGCCCCAGCTTTTTTGATAGCTTCCTTCACCTCATCGTATCCTGGGATCAGTATAGAACGGGAGGGTTCGGCGATGACATCATTCAATGACCTGCTGATCAAGCCCATGTCCTCCTGATACAGCCCTGCTACCAATCCGGCAATATTCCCAGACTGAATGGTGGCGTCCTTTAGTGTGACATTTTTCCTCAAAACGCTCCTTGAGTCGGCAGTATTGATTACCAAGTGTGGGTGCACCAAGGTGCAATAAAGACCTCTGGGGACATTCAATGGAATCACGTCCAGAGGGTGGTATTCCCGAATCAATACAAAACCTCCCAACAAGGCCGGGGAAACATTATCTGCATGACCTGCACCGCAGGCCACTCGCTCTGCTTCTATAGCATAAGGCAGCAATGCGGCCTTTTCCAGTGGGTTTCCAAGCAACCTGTTTGTGGCCACAAGGGCCGCTACTGCACTTGCCGCACTTGAGCCCATCCCCGAGCCCAATGGCAGTCCTTTGTAAAGGGCTATATCCAACCCCCCATTAAAACCAAGATCTTTTAGCATGGCGGTAACCGCCACACCACAGGTATTTTTTTCAATCGCCTTGGGCAATTTACCTTGATCCCCTTCTATATGGGTGACTCTCACTTCTTCCTTGTCGTTAAAGGAAACGGTGACTTTGTCCCCTAAACCATCTACGGCAAAACCAAGTATGTCAAAACCACAGGACACGTTGGCTACAGTAGCTGGGGCAAATGCGGTGACTTTCTTCATTTCCATACCTATCGAGAATAATTTCCAAGCCTTATTATATCCGCAAAAACACCAGCAGCAGTCACATCTGCACCTGCACCTGGTCCCCTGATGATCATGGGGAATTCATGGTATCTTTCCGTTGTGAAAAGGATCATATTGTCACTTCCTTCCAGTGCGTAGAAGGGGTGTTTGCTATTTACGGACTTGAGACCAACAGTGGCCTTGCCGTTTTCCAACACTGCCATAAACCTCAATTTCTCCTTTTTCTTATTGGCTTCTTCCAGAAGCCCTTTAAAGTGCCCATCATGAGCCTTCAGCTTTTCCAAGAATTCACCCACGTCCTTTAGATGAGCACAATCCTCCGGCACCATACTCTGCACCGAAACATCCTCAAAATGAAGCTCTTGCTCAGCTTCCCTACCGAGAATAAGGATTTTTCTCGCCACATCCATGCCGCTCAGGTCGTCTCTGGGATCGGGTTCTGTATATCCTTTTTCCCTTGCTTGGGCCACCACCTCACTGAAGGGAATGCCCTTACTTAACTCACTAAAGATGTAATTCATGGAGCCACTTAGGACCCCTTCGATTTTTATCACCCTATCTCCACTGAGGATCAAGTCCTGTAGGGTACTGAGCACAGGGAGACCTGCGGCAACGTTGGTTTCATAGAGGAATTTGATATTCCGCTGTCCGGACAGTTTCTTCAGTTCCTTATATTTTTCCAGAGAGCCGGAATTCGCCTTTTTGTTTGGGGTCACTATAGCCACTTTGGATTCCAACACCCTTTGATAACAATCAGCTACTTCCTGGGATGCAGTACAGTCCACCATCACGGAGTTCGAGAAGTTCATGGAATTCATGGTGTTGAGAAAAACCTGCAAATTCATGGGCAGGTCCTTCTCAGAGGGTACGGGAACCTGGTCCAGTTCAAAACCGTCTTCATCAAAAGCCATGTACCTGGAATTTGCCAATCCGTGGATTTTAATGTCCAGCATGCTGTCAGCCTGCAACTTGGAAAGCTGCTGGTGGATCATTTTTATCAAGGTCTTACCTATCAACCCTACGCCCACCAGGAAAACGTGCAGTACTTTGCTATCGGAAAGGAAAAATGCCTCGTGCAAGGCATTCAGGGCTTTTTGTAAATCCGACTGCCGGATGACCGCGGAAATGTTCAACTCTGAACTCCCCTGGGCAATGGCAGAAACATTGATATTGTTACGTCCCAAGGCCTGGAACAACCGGCCGCTGGCACCTGGATGGTGCTTCATGTTTTCACCCACCACGGCAATTACCGCCATGTTGGGCATGATCACCACGTTGTCCATCTCGCCGGCGATGATTTCGTAATGAAACTCCTTTTCTATTATTTCCTTGGCCACATTTGCATCCTCGGTCTTTATTGCCACACAGATACTGTGCTCAGAGGAGGCCTGGCTGATCAAGATGACATTTACCCCTGACCGTGCAAGAGAGCCGAACACCCTGCTGCTCACTCCCACCACTTCAACCAATCCCGAGCCCTGTATATTGAGCAGGGAAATTTGGCTCAAGGAAGATATTCCCTTGATGAGTTTAGAGGTTTCAGAAGTTTCACAAATCAGGGTACCCTTGTTTTGGGGATCGAAGGTACTCTTTATATAGATGGGGATCTTTCTCCGCATTGCCGGCTGCATGGTAGCGGGAAAAACCACCTTTGCCCCAAAATGGGAAAGCTCCATGGCCTCGTTATAGCTGAGTTGCGGAATAGTGATGGCAGAATACACCAACTTGGGATCAGCGGTCATTACACCAGGAACGTCAGTCCATATTTCCAGGGAATCTGCTTTAAGGGCGGCTGCAAAAATGGCCGCAGTATAGTCCGAACCACTTCTTCCAAGAGTGGTGGTTTCCCCCTTATCGGTGGAGGACACAAACCCTGTCACGACCATCATCCCGCTATTTTGGGAATAGAAATCGTAAATCAGTTGGTTGGTGGTGGGGAAATTGACTTTTGCATTGCCAAACCCATCATTGGTACGGATGACCTCCCTAGCGTCCAAAAAAACAGTCTCCAAGTCAAGTGCTTTAAGGGCTTCGGCGAGGATAAAGGCGGAAATCCTTTCCCCAAAACTTACCACGTAATCCGAAGTTCGGGCAGAAAATTCCTTGATCAAAAAGATTCCGTGATAAAGATCTTCCAATTCATTGAAACGGATTTTGACGTAGGTTAAAACAGTGGATTGCTTTTGTACAGGAATCAACTGCTTCACCAACTGCATGTGCCTTTTTTCCATGGACAAGAGCAAGGGCTGATAGGCCGCATCATTACTTTTGGCAAGTTCAGCACATTTAAGCAAGTCTTCGGTCACACCCCCGAAGGCAGAAAATACTACAGCTATTTCCTGTCCTTGCTTTTCTTCTTTGATAATAGCAAGAACCCGTTTGATTCTTTCTAAATCACCTATGGACGATCCTCCAAATTTTAATATTTTCATTTTATATAGTGTGGATTAAAAGATGAATAAAAGGCTGTAAAGCCTCTGACGAAGGGGTAATATGGTAATCGACACGGGGTTACCCCGTGGTGCTGGTAGAAATAGTAATCCTGTTGGTAAAAAAATAGGTGCAGTCGGAGCCATTGGCGAAGGGCCTTTTAGTGGTAGTTTTCGAAAATCTCACTGCGAATACCATGCTTTTTCTTTTGACAGGGCAATTCTAAGGACATTTTTTTTATATCACAAATTTTTAGGACCCAAAAGGCCCTTAAGGCTTAAATTATAATAAGCTTTCTCCCTACCAAACTACAATCCTCAGCTCTTCTTCCTTCTGGCATCCAGAATATGGGTGATTTTCCAATCTTGACCATTAAAAAGGAATTACATGGCATTCACTCCACAATGACTCAGTTCCCATTGATATCCCCTCCGGTGTTTGTCTTCACATCTATAACTTTTGGATCTCCGTAATAGGTGACTCTACCCCTTGTAGCTGCACTTCCTTTTACAGATTCTTTTACGGAAATTTCCCCCTTGGCGTTGGTATTTGCCCGAATGTCTACGTGGGATACGCTAAGCCCCTTGGCATCTATCTCTGAATTGGTGAATAATTGGAAATCCAAGTTCTCTGCCTCTCCCTTCAGAAAAATACGTGAATTTGTCTGAGCTTCCAAGCTTAAGTCATGGGCCTTCACTTCTGCTTCTATATAGGCACTTGTGGCGGTGGTGATTTTCACATCCCTTGCCTCAATTCTCTCCTTCCCAAATACCTTAGCACTAGTATTGGCGTGCACCTGGTCGATATCCACATAGGTAATTGTGGCCTTTACCGAACTTGCCCTAGGCGAGCTTCCAGAAATTGCTACCTCAAGAATGCGGTCTGTTACTTTAGTTTCCACCTTGTCTAACTCCACAGCGGTAGCGGTGATGCTGATTTCGTGTTTATCCCCTTTTACCAGAGTAGCCTCTATGCCATTGGAGACCTTTATACCGTTAAATGGCTTCAAGGACCTAGTTACTTCTTCCGTTTGGGCAAGGAGGTTATTGGCAAGGAGGAATAGCCCTACCAGGCAAGTCCATCCAAAAGTCATATTTCTCATTTTCAACTGTTTTACTTCTTAGGGTGACTATTTTTAAAAGACTAAACCCCTCCATATAGTTTAAAGGTCATATTTCTCAAGGAATTGCTGATGGCTGCATAATGCATGGCCTCCGCAATATCAGCTGGGCTTACCCATTGAGAGAAATCAGCATCCGACATTGCCTCCCTATTTGGGGGAGTATCTATAATGCTCGGCACAAAGACATGAGACCTTATTTTAGAGTCTGCAACCTCCCTGGCGGTATATTCTGCCAAGTCTATCACGAGCCCCTTGCTCAAAGCATATGCCAAAGCACCCAAACCTTCTTCTTTCTGTAGAGACGGGCGTGCCCCCACAAACAAAAAGCTCCCAGAATCCGATCTTTTCATCGTAGGTAAGAAATACTTGACCATGTTGAAAGCACTGTAGAAATTGAGTTTTATCATGGCTTCTAAATCCGAAATGCTGGTGTCTTCTAAACCTCCGGGAGCAAAGCCCCCTACCAACAAAGCCAGGCATTCCAAGTTGCCGTACTGAATATTATATTCTGTAGAAAAGGCCTTTACTTGTTCCTCATCCGTGACGTCCACCTTATAAATATCATCAGCTTCTTCAAGTTCCTCATCACTGTCCTTTTCAATGATGGCAATTACCTTATAACCCTCCCTTTTAAATTTACTTACCACTGCCTTGCCTAAATTCCCTGTACTACCCGTGATAATGATATTTCTGTCCATAAATTGATAAATTGGTTTTCAAAAAGCATATTTTTGTTCCACTAATGCATAAAATTAAGATTATTTTCTCAAAAACTGCATGAAATCTAAAAAAGACCAAATTGAATTTGGGGAGAATAAAAGACGTATCATTTTTGGTCTCAAGGTGTTAACCTATATAGCCTTAATTTTTGTCTCCGAAGCACACCTTCAACGATTCCCAGAGAAATTTCACACCCAACTTTATAATTTGGTAAGCGGTCTCGAGTTTTATTTAGCAGGTGCAATTATTGTTTCCCTGGGAAGGTTCGCTTTGGTAAGGTTTTATCTGCGGAAAAAGGATCAGGAACGAATTCACAGCAATTTTCTGCTCGGCATTAACTGGATTGCGAGTATCATCAATGTTCTGATTGTACTGATCAGCTTGATGATTTTTTTCAATATCCGACCATTGGAATTCCTCTCCAGCATCACCATAGTTGCAGCGGCCATTGCACTTTTGTCCAAGGATTACATCACCAATATGATCAATGGACTTATCATAATGTTTTCGGATCAGCTTACTCTTGGGGATCACATCAAAGTGGGGGATTTTAAGGGAAGAATTCAGGATATTACCTTACTGAACGTTGTCATCCTAAACGAAGACGACGACTTGGTCATGATCCCAAACAGCCTGTTGCTATCCGCCCAGGTAATCAACCACAGCAGGCAAAACATCAGAAAGCTTAGTTTCGAATTTGAAATCAAACTGAATGAACGCTTAGATATTGATGAGATTGACAAAGGAATAAAGGCCTTAATCCACACATTGGGGAATAAAATCAATCAGAACACCTATGTACTCAAAGCGACAGCTATACTAAAGGATTCGGTAAAATTGAAACTCCAAGTACAATTGAACACCTATGAGCGAAATGCAGAAAAGGAAGTAAGAAGAAAAATCAACCAAAAAATTATAAAACTCTCCAGTGAAATCCAGTAGGGAAAATTTTTTTGATATGGTGTACCAGGTGGTTCGCTTGATCCCAGAGGGCAGGGCAACCTCTTATGGGGCAATTGCCCATTATCTGGGAGCAAAATCCGGTGCAAGGATGGTGGGTTATGCCATGAATGCCAGTCATTCCAAACCTGATGTGCCCGCACATCGGGTAGTGAACCGGAATGGGGTATTGACAGGTAAACATCATTTCGAAAAACCAAATAAAATGCAAGAGCTCTTGGAAAAAGAAGGTGTAGGAATAAAAGACAACCGTATTGTTGATTTTCAAACTATCTTTTGGGATCCAACGGAGGAGTTAAAATTATAGCTCCTGCATTTTTGAAATAAAGGGACAGCCATTTCTGGGTAAATCTATATTTATAGTTTTTGGCATGGATATTGAAAAAGAAGTTTTCAACTAGCAGGACTTAACCTTACAATGCCCCTTAATTGCATTGTTAACAAAAAGTCAAAAGATTTGTTAACAGATTGTTACCCAGAGTTCAAATTATTTGAATTTTAAAAATATTTATTTAAAAATATTGAAAAATAAAAATCTTTTATTTAGATTTGAAATACATTTTTACCTGTTTAAAACACTAATATTAGTTTAGAAATGGTGGATAAGTGTTTTTCAAAAGTATAAATTGAGGGATATAGCTATGAGTGGAATTTTAACCAAAGAGAAACCAGTAAAGCGCATACCTAAAAAAAATGTGCCTTACCAGACCAAGTTTTTGTCCTATAGCTTTTTGACTGACACTCAAGAAAGTTTAAAAAGGTCTATGGATGTCTTATTCAGCCTTTTTGTCTTCGTTTTTATCATTTCCTGGCTTTTTCCAATCATAGGCATTTTAATAAAACTGGACACCAAGGGCCCAATTTTCTTTAGGCAGCTTCGGCATGGTAAAAACAACATTCCTTTTTATTGTTACAAGTTCAGGACCATGCATGCCAACAGTGAGGCCGACACAAGGCAGGCCACAGAAGATGACCCGAGGGTTACCCAAATGGGTAAGTTCTTGAGGAAATCCAGTTTAGATGAATTACCTCAGTTTTTTAATGTCTTTTTAGGAGAAATGTCCGTAGTGGGGCCTAGACCGCATGCCATCCCTATGAATAACAAATTCAGTGAGGAAATTGACAATTTCATGTACAGGCATGCCGTAAAGCCCGGAATTACAGGGTTAGCCCAAGCGAAGGGGTTTAGAGGAGAGACTAAGGATTTTTTCGACATATATTCCAGGTGCAAGCTGGACATTTTCTATGTGAACAACTGGTCCCCTTGGCTAGACTTTAAAATAATGATTTGGACCGTTTATTCATTATTTCAAAATAATTCCAAGGTTTATTAGATTTACCAAATCCTAATCAACCTTTTTCTTCAATATCCAAAGGCCGATAAACATCAATAGCCCATTTAGAATTAGGATTTCAAACCCGAACTTATACCCCCATAGCCACTTTTCGGAATTGCTGGAAATAAAGAATGCCATTAATGGAGCTAATATCGCCGGAAATGGCACCCAGCGATCCTTCACATTGTGACGGGTGAAAAGTCCAAATGCGTATAATCCTAGCAATGGGCCATAGGTGTACCCTGCAAGTATGAATACAGCATTTATGACACTTTGGTCATTGATATAATTGATTACTAAAATCACCAAAAACATCAAAAGGGTAAACCCCAAGTGTACAGATTTCCGGACAGCCACCTGATTTTTGAGAGGTATGGCAGTTTCTATTCTCAAAAAATCATGACAAAAGGAAGTGGTCAAAGCAGTAAGAGTGGAGTCAGCACTTGAATACGCAGCCGCAGTAATGCCCAAAACAAAAACAGTACCGGCAAAGAATGAAAAATGGGAAGTGGCTAAAAGTGGATACAGGTCATCTGTCCGGGCCGGAATGGAAATCCCTTCGTGTTCGGCATAGATGTACAATAAAACACCAAGTGCCAAAAACACCAAGTTGACCACTACCAAAATGTTGGTGAACCAGAACATGTTTTTTTGTGCATCGGCCAGGTTTCTACAGGTAAGGTTTTTTTGCATCATATCCTGGTCTAGTCCAGTCATCACAATCACTATGAAGGCTCCGGAAAAAAACTGTTTGAAAAAATTGGTACCATCCTGCCAGTCCCAGTTAAAAATATCGGATTCCGGTCGCTGGGACACGATTAGCATCATATCCCAAAAGGAGTCAATAGACAACTCCTTCATTACCAAAACTATACTGGTGACCACAGCAGCAAGCATAAAAAAGGTCTGGAGAGTGTCCGTCCAGACCACAGTCTTAATGCCCCCCTTGTGGGTATAAAGCCAAATAAGCCCCACGGTGATCAAAACTGTCCCCCAAAAAGGTATCCCCCAATGATCAAAAAGTATAAGCTGCAATACACCTGCCACCAAGAATACACGGATCGAGGATCCCAAAGTCCGGGAGAGGATAAAGAAAAATGCACCTGTCTTATAGGACCAAAAGCCGAACCTTTGCTCCAGGTATCCATAAATGGAGATTAGGTTTAACTTGTAATACAAAGGCAAGAGCAATTTTGCGATCACGGCATAGCCTAAGGTATAGCCTAAAACAACCTGAAAATAATAGAAATTCGATTGGCCAACCTCACCGGGCACAGAAATAAAGGTAACCCCAGACAGCGAGGCACCAATCATACCAAAAGCCACCAAAAACCAGGGGGATTCCCTGTCTCCTGTAAAAAAGGTCTGAGATGTCAATTTTCTGGAAGTAAACCAAGAAATGGCGAACAACACCAAAAAATAGGATGTTATGACTAACAGTACAATAGTAGAATCCATAATTTGATCGCTGAAATAGGCCGCTAAAGTTGTGATTTATTATTAACTTTGCAAAATGGAACCTTTAGAACATTTATTGGAAAACGAACAAGAAGTACTACTGGAGGATTTGGTTGACAAAGAGGAGCATGACCTTATCGT
This sequence comes from Pleomorphovibrio marinus, assembly GCF_003347495.1. Taxonomy (GTDB): domain Bacteria; phylum Bacteroidota; class Bacteroidia; order Cytophagales; family Cyclobacteriaceae; genus Pleomorphovibrio; species Pleomorphovibrio marinus. Next base: position 1,121 of record NZ_QCXY01000002.1, on the reverse strand, counting down.
TTACAATGATGACTTCAATACCTTCGAACACGTGATCAAGGTACTTATGAAAGTGTGCAAGCATACCCAAGAACAAGCTGAGCAATGCACCCTGATCATCCATTACAAAGGCAAATGTTCGGTCAAAAAAGGGAGTGTGCCAAAGTTGAAGCCCATGTGCGAATCAATTTTGGATGCGGGAATCCAAGCAGAAATCCTTTAACCCCTTCTCATTGTAGTGAATTTCCCCTCCAAGCTCATCGAGGACGCGGTGACAGAAATCAGCAGGCTTCCGGGTATAGGCAAAAAAACTGCCCTACGGCTATCCTTGCACCTGCTCAAACAACCCGCATCTTCCTCGCAATCACTTGCCTCTGCCATCCTTGACCTTAGGGAGAAAACCCAATATTGCAAGGTATGTCACAATATATCGGATGCGGAGGTGTGTGCGGTTTGTACAAGTCACAAAAGGGACAATTCCTTAATCTGCGTGGTAGAGGACCTTCCAGACGTCCTTGCCATTGAAAACACCTCCCAGTTTAACGGCCTTTACCACGTGCTAGGGGGAGTGATCTCCCCCATGAAAGGGATAGGTCCTGAAGATGTACAGTTGGAGTCCTTGATAAGGAGGGTTCAACAGCCTTACCAGGGAGTGAAAGTCGGGGAAATTATACTTGCCCTTCCGGCCACCATGGAAGGCGACACTACGGCTTTTTACCTGACAAGAAAATTAAAGGACAAAAACATCAAAATAAGCACCATTGCCCGCGGTATACCAGTGGGAAGTGAGTTGGAGTTTACTGATGAGGTGACCTTGGGGAGAAGCATCCTTACACGGATAAATTATTCCACGGAATAATTTGGCAGATCAGAATCAGGTTCTATATTTGCAATCCCAAATGCATGGTGAATCCCTGCAATCAGTATCTTTGGACTAGAGCGTCCCGACAGGCATCGGGAAGGTCAGCGGTTCGAGTCCTAAGTTGAAAGTAACAGATGGGGGATTAGCTCAGTTGGCTAGAGCGTCCCGACAGGCGACGGGAAGGTCAGCGGTTCGAGTCCTAAGTTGAAAGTAACAGATGGGGGATTAGCTCAGTTGGCTAGAGCGTCCCGACAGGCGTCGGGAAGGTCAGCGGTTCGAG
>NZ_QCXY01000019.1 GCF_003347495.1 Pleomorphovibrio marinus | reverse complement strand
TGTGCGGGATCGCATTTATCGCTTAAACCAACAAGTCCTCGCTAAAAAACGCTCATTAAGGCAGTTCTTTGTCTTGAATCAAACCAAAAAAACCTTCGCGTCCTTAGTGCCTCCTTTGTGTCCTTAGTGACAAAAACCTTTCGAAGCGAAAACCAACATTTCGCCTGTAAACTAATTTCTTAGTCTACAAGTCTCTCCGTCACTTAGTCTCTAAGTCTCTCCATCCCTTAGTCCCCCTAAAACCCCATCGTTGCCCAACCCGCATACTCATGCAGCAGAGTATGCCAATGCTCCAGGGCCTGGAGGGAGGGGACGTAGCGGGAAATCGGCTTTTCCCCACTGGGGTGGCGCTTGATCTTGAAGTCGCAGGGGGCGGGGATAACGGTGAGCTCGTTTTTTTCGAAGATCCTTCTTGCCCTAGCCATATGGGTGGCCGAGGTCACCAGCACCAGCTCCCCCACCCTGGGGAACTGTTCCCGGAAATGCTTGGCCTCCTCCCAGGTGGTCCTGGGGGTGCTGATCACCCTTAATACAGAATCCGGAACACCTAATTCCCTTGCCGCCTCGGCGTAGATCTCCGCCTGGGACATATACCCTTCCTTACCCGCGGAGGACATCACAAGTAGTGATCCCCTACCCTGCCGCCATAGGCGTATGCCTTCCAGCACCCGGGGGCGGTTCCCCTTGCTGAGCCAGTGGGTGGGACTGAAACGCTGGTCGGGAACCCCTCCCGCACCAAGCACCAGAATGGGGGTGCCGGGGGGAATCTCCCGGGCAATCAAAGGCCTGTGCTGCTGCTCCATGCGCACCACCAGCCATTCCACCGGGGGCTTAAACAAAAAAAGGCATATCCCTATGCCTATTATACTCAAAACCCTGCGCTCCCGCCAACACAACACCGCCGTGACCACCAAAAAGGCAAACAGCCAAAAGGCGGGGTTGATGATGAAATTGTGGGCAATATATCGCAACTTATATATGAATTAATTTATAGGCGGAAGTTTAACTTCATTTATATCTAGCAATGTATTTTTAATTAACTCATATTCTTTTAAAATTATAGGATTCTCATCAACATCTCTTAGAAAAATAAAATTTTCTTCATAAGAATACCTACCTTTCTTTATTGACTCAATTTTATCTGTCAAAAGATAAACACTATCCATTACTAAGTCAAAGCCAACTTCCCCCATAATTCCAGTATAAGCCATATGCCTAATATTAATTTCCGTAACAAATAATCGTCCATTGGAATCCTCCTTCAAATCAAAACTATAAACACCGTGGGCTTTAACTCCTGTTTTCGCTTGAATAACCAGCATCACTTGCTCACAAAATTCCAGCAGTCTATCTTCATTTATAAATCTCCCAAAAGAGGTATTCCCTGTAACTTTTGAGGGAGCAATATCTGCCATCACATATTCAGCACAATGTAAACCAGCATTTTTTATCATCTCCCCATCAATATACATCATTTGATTGGCTAAATGGCGTCCTGTCAAATATTCGCTAACTGTGAACTCCGGAATAACTTTATGGATAAAAAGCCAAGCCTCCAGTTCTTTTTTAGAATTTACCTTTAGTGATCCAAGGCCTCCTGATCCAACGGAAGCACGAACCCAACAAGGAAAACCAATTTCTAAGTCAATCACTTCGAATTTTGGGGATTCTTGGTTTATAGTTATAGTTTTGGGAATGTAAATTGTATCATTGAGTAACTCTCCCATTCTAGCCTTATTTATCAAAGCTTCTGTATGTTCCACTGGAGGAATAAAAGTAGAGCAAGGAAACTCACCATGTTCTTTAAAATATTTCCCCCAAGCCAAAACCTCTTGTTCAGGTTGGACAAATGCAAAATCAATATTGAATTCATGAATAATCGATTGAATTGAATTCCAATAATTTTTATGTGTTGCTGAAGGAATTACTCTAGCATAATCCACAAGTCCTCCAATATAGAAACCTAAAGCTCTGTGGTTAATATCAACACCAACTAATTTAGCCTCTGGCAAAAGAGACCTTAATCTATGCGCGATAGAACGGGGCGTTGGGCCTCCTATACCTGTAATTAATATATTCATATACTCACAATTAATTAATTCTTGCCGTTAAAAGGCTGCATTGGTCTTTCCTTAGACTGATTAATGCCTTCCTGTTTGAATACTTTATAAATATTCAAAATCACTATTTTAACATCCAACCAAAAACTTAAGTTATCAACGTATTCAATATCAAGTTCAAACTTTCTGGTCCACGATATAGAGTTCCGGCCATTGACTTGAGCCCAACCGGTAATCCCCGGCCTTACTTCATGCCGCCTTAGCTGTACTTTGGAATAAAGGGGGATATATTTGAATAATAGGGGTCTAGGCCCAATCAGGCTCATATCCCCTTTGAGAACATTTATCAACTGGGGCAGTTCGTCTAACGAAAATTTACGGATAATTTCTCCAGCACGGGTAATCCGGTCTACATCAGGTAGAAGTTTGCCTTCCGTATCCCTATTATCTGTCATGGTTTTGAATTTAATTATCTTAAATGGCTTTTGGTGCCTACCAGGTCGCATTTGATAGAAAAATACCGAACCATTATTTTGAACCAGAAGGATGATATAAATTAAAGTAAAAAAAGGGCTAAAAAGAATTAAGGCGAATACCGCCCCTAAAATATCTTTTGGTCTTTTAAGGAAATTAATAAAAGTCATGCTATAATGCCATATCGATTAATCTGATTAGAAACTCTTTTTATTAAATCTCAACTTAATTAAATTTTTAGAAACAATTTGTATTACTCTTTACGATTATTTGAATCATCGTTGCGCTATAATCTATATTTTTCTAAAATTGGTTTTAATCCTTGCTTAACCGGCAACTGCCATAGGAGTTTGCACCAGTCATGGTTGCCTTCGATCAAGCCTGGGCCCTTGTTAGTGATGACGACATCCCACCCTATGGATCTGTTTTGTGGATGCTTTAGGGCAGCCTTTTTGACCATTTCCAAAGTTTCGTGCCAAAATGGCACCTGAAACCCCTTAATCGTTACCTGTGTAACTGGATGAATTATTTCATCTGGTTTTGTAATATCACCATACACCCCTGCCCCTGTAACTTTTCCACTCTTTTCATCTAGAGGTGCAGCCAAATTTCCTGCAGCCATATTGTCAACCGGCGAATTTACTGAAACCCTTAACCTGCATCCCAGCAAATCCACCTCCTCTTTGTCATTGAGTTGTGTAAAAATACGGACTGTATTTACCGCTGAAGGGGATAACCGATTTAAATCCCGATGTTGCACCAAAAATTCTTCAACAAGATCATAGTCCTCCCTTTGCATGAAATCCAAAAGTGATTTGACCGTAAAGCCTTCAGTATTCCGGATCAGAACTCCCTTCCCACATTTTCCATCGGCCACTTTGAACACGATTTTACCGGAAGAATTGGCTAATAAGGACTCTACCAGTCCACTATTTTTTTTAAGATCTTCAAAATCGGCTACCAGATGCACAAAAAATTCTCGATAATATTTATAAAATAGGGTTTTATCGTCCAAGATATGCCGCTCAGATTTAGGGTTCATGCGCAGTTGGTATTCATACATGTATCCTGTTCCTGCCCAACAACTCTTTTCTAGAGCATTCTTCTCATAAAATTTGAACTGAAAATATTCTAAAGGAGCTATATTATACGTTAGTGAATCAAAAATTAGTTGTTTCCAAATTGAAATTTTTTTCTTCTTAGTAAGATCAACAATATATTTGCTAAACTTTTCAAATTTACCAAAGTCTAGTTCTTTAAAATAATATATTAAATAGAGTATTCTTATCACTATTTTTTAACTTTTAAAATTTTAAAAAATAATTTTTCGAACCGAGTACACTCCGAATACAAAAAAAATCCGCATTTATAAGCTAGATTTTGAGAAGTCATGTTATTTGTATCTGTAATATACCATAAATCACCGAATTTTATATTTTCTAGGTATTGTAAAGTAAACTTCATCAATATTTCACCATAACCTTGTCCTCGCTCATCCTTATTCACCTTCACATAGGTAATTTGAAGATCATTATTTTCCATAAAATCCCATTTATAATATTTTGGAACTAAAAGTAACGAACCGATAAGTTTGTTTTCTTTGTAGGCAAGGATTGCATGATAATTCCTGTTTTTAAACACTTTTAGATAGTGGAAAACCCAAAAAGATAAATACTTTTTACCATAACCTTTTGGTATAAAATTTTTAATCGAGGGTCTCCAAATTTCAAATTTCAAAATGGAATTTTCTGGAAAACTATTAGTACAAGCTAGATTCTCTTTGAATAATTTAAAAAGCAGTATTTTAGGATGATTACCCATTTGTCATCATCGCTGTAAGAGATTTGATTGATTTAAACTCCACGTCAGGCCATTTATTTACAATTTTACTAAGAAGTTTTTTCAATTCAGTCAATCCTGTTTTCCTATTGTTGGCATCAATATGCCCACAGAAATTTACTCTATGTGAAGAAATAATTGCTGGTTTATTCCATTTAAAAGCGGTTTCTATTTGACTTAAAGCTTTTTCAACATGATTAATATTTGAGCAAGTCGGTTCAAACACAACATTTCGAACAATATGAATCATATTGATTTCCTTATTTAGTCTGAGAGTTGACATCCTTCTTTTATACTTGCCAAAACCAACATGGGCCGATTCAAAAAAAGCCCTATTGACAGCTATAATTCCTAAGCTAACCAAAAATCTCTCCAATGAATTAGGGAATGCATTAGCAGGTGGAGTAAATATAGATGGCTTATATCCATACACTTTCTTAAAGGATTCCATTCCATCTTGGAGAATTTCAGGAAACTTTTCTATATCTTTAGCTGGGTCCCAAAAAGAGAAGGCAGCAGTCCAACGCACGAAAGGATTATCCGAAGGTCCTATATTCGCCAAGGAACGGTTTTTCAATGACAAGAGCAAAGCCGGATCTTTTTTTGCCAGTTTTTCTTCAAAAACTTTTAAATTAAAATGTTCCCTTCCATGAAATTGTGGAAGCATTAATCCTTTCTTCATCCCCTCATTCCATAAATCCCAGGTTCCTCGGTAAGCTATGGGTTGATTTGCTTCGAGTTTTTTAAAGGTCTCAGGAAGTAACTCATATTGATATTTTTCAAAACCTTCCGATCGTAATCGTTCAAAATCAATATTACAAGGTAGTGCAAAAGGTGTAAAAATTGCAGGATTACCATGTTGGTCTTTGACAGAGGCAAGAATCTCATATAACATTTCCAAATCTTCCCTGGTTTCTAAAGTATCAAACCGGTCAAATCGTTGCTCCTCCTTTACAGGGTTTTTAGAATGGATGGCTTCGTAAGCCTTTTTGGAATCTAATCTGACGTTTCCATAATCGTCCACAGCAATCGCCACCAGTTTTCTTTTGGTTTTCCAGCCTGGTATATTTTTAATTTCCTGGAAAAGTTGATGGATAACTCTCATGTGATATATATAAAGCCACAAATTTATCTGCATTCTTTCTTCTAAAATGACTGGAAGCAATTTCTGCATTTTTTGAGTGTTGTTCCCATAGCTTTCTATTTTGGCTCAATTCCAATATAAAGGCTTCTGCTTGTCCCAAATCCTTTTCCTTGAAACAGGCTGCATGACCAAATTTTTTGGCATAAATGGACAATTCCGAATCCGTATCAGCGATGTAAAGTGAGGGAATACCAAAGCTCATCAAATTATAGGATTTGCTGGGAACACTTCCTTTTGAAATAGTCTCATCCAGGATGACCACCCCAAGATCCGACGCAGAAAGGGAATAGGGAAATATGACTTCTGACTGAAAGGGCAAAAATTGGCAATTCGGCAATTCCTTTTCTCTAACTAACTTCTCTAACACCGATTTTCTTGGGCCTCTTCCTATAATCTGGAAAAGGATATGCGAATGATCTTTCATTTTTTCCGCCAACTGAACAAGGTATTCTACCCTATGGGTCAATCCAATATTCCCAGAATACTGCACCACAAACTTCCCTTCCAAACCATGTTCCTTCACAAATGGGTTTTTTGATTTAGAAACCCTAGTGTTTTCTTGAAATATAGACCAAATAGGTTGTATAAGAATTGAATCTCTATCGACATATTGCCCCAATAGTTCCGCCATTTTATCCCCAATCGTAAAAAGGCGAAAAGCTTTTTTAAAGGAGCGTCTGTTTAACCTTGACCATACCCTATATAGGGGATGAGATTCCTTCATTCCTGTGATTTTAAAGGTGTCAGGGTACACATCCCAAATGACCATGCTGAAACGATTTGGCAAAATCAAATTAAGCAGATATCCCATGGGAGGTACGGAAACAAAGAATACTTCATGGTACCTATATTTGGTTCTAATCAACCAAGCAAATCTCCATAATGCTCGCAAATAAGAGACTAGCTTTTTATGTGCAGGTCGCTCAACCCAGCGGTGAATAGGATGGACGTTAATACCTGGATTTAATGCTTCTCCTTGCACACGGATACTCCCTGTAATTAAGGTAACGTCCTCAAATTTCTTAAAAAATGCATTGGCGAACCCTATCGTAAGGTAGTTTGAAGCTTGGTTAATAATGACTATTTTTCTATCATTAATTTTAGCCATTTAACCTTCTCTTGGTTTTGCATACTTTTCACAGATCTTTAAATATTTCCTCGCCCTTTCTTTAGGTGTATCAAAAATCCTGAGTTGATCCTTTCCTTTTTCAATTAATTCTTTCTGGAGGCCTTCATTTTGAATCAATTTTAAGATTGCCTTGGCTGCTTCTGCGGCATTTTGAGGGGAATAATACAAGGCTGCCCTCCCACAAATGCTATGTGCAAACCCCAAATCTGTGGTGACAATAGGCTTTTCCATAATCATGGCTTCGGGATAGGAAGCAGAAAAACATTCAGCCAGTGTTGGAAGAAACATGCCATCACATTCCCTGTATAAAGAAGGACATTCTACGGGAGGAACGGGACCTACATTAATTATTCCTCTCTGCTGTCCAATATGTTGATGAAAATCACCTTCTTCAAGGGTCAATATGAATTCAACATTGTCAATCCCCAGGATTTCCAACTCATCCTGCACTTTTGGGATAAGTTCCAGGTTTTTATGTCCATAATAGGATGAAACAGTCAACCAACGAAAGACATCACTGCGCTTAGGTGGAAGTTTATCCGGAAAAGATAAGATCTCCATGCGATACCAGGCGCTAGGGGTGTTGGTCACCGTATACACTTGATCGGTTTTCAATGCCTGCCTGACCCTTTTCTTCACATCATCGGTTTGTACGACATAGGCATTGGCCTCGTGTTTAAAAAAATGAAAATGAAGTTTTCTTTTAATGAAAAATCTAATTCGATCTTTTAAGGACCTATTTTGAAAAAAAGGAGAATCAGTGTATAAATACAATCCAAGGTTGTATCCAATTATTTGTGGGATTGAGGTTCGGAAATAGGTTGGCCCGGAAGTAGCGATGATAACATCTGGATTGATTGCATTTTCCGCTTGTTTGAGCATCCTGTGGATCCGGAAAGTTTTTCGAAACGTGATGGGGCCAAAATCAAAAAATTGGAAATTAAAATTATCAGGAAACTCCTCTAATTTAAGTGAATTTTTCACTCCAGGACCGACCCACACAAAATACTCATGTTCCGGAAATGCGCGGCACTCGTGTATAAAAGATAAGGCCACTTGTACGGCTCCTCCAAAACGTTGGTGAGCAGTGTTTATGACTATTTTCAAAACTTATTCTTGGTAATAAAATTAAAAAACTCATTGCAAATGTATTGCTGTTCAAATTTTTGGATTTTTATAAAGGCCTTTTCAGAAAAAGATTTCCTTAGGCATTCATCCTCCATCAACATTTTAAGTTTTTCCTTAAATGCATCAAAACTTCTTACTGGAACCAGAAAACCATTGACGCCATCTTCTATCATTTCACTTGGACCAGCGATACAGTCAAATGCCACGACAGGGAGTTCGGCCGAAAGTGCCTCCCCTATTACATTAGGAAACCCCTCCGAACTGGAAGCAAATGCAAAAATTGAGGCAATTTGGTAATATTTTTCTACATCCTTCACACCTCCCAATAGCTGAATCCTATCACCTGCCCCTAATTCAACTATATAGTTCCGATATTTTGTTAATAAATCATTATTCTTTGCATTTCCACCAATAACCAGTAATTTCCAATGAGGCATATTGATCTTTAAAAATAAATCGACTAATTCTTTAATGTTTTTGGTTGGGATAAGTCTGCCAACAGTAACTACAATTTTCTCTCTCTTATGAAATTCAGAACAAAGAATTTTACGAATAGGATTTCCGATCGTTTTAATATTATTGTTCCATTTTTTTTTTAAAGCATTATTAGCTGCATATTCCGTCTGACCAATAAATCCAGCTGCCTTGGGATAAAGTTTGCTTCTTAAAAAATTGTGTAGTTTTCCAAGATCTTTATCGGGTTGACTTCGGTCAGAAATAAACACAGGAAAAGGCAAACCGAGCAAAGCCAACAAGACAAAATTGTTCCACAATTCTCCAAAACTTAAAATGGAATTCGGCTTGATATCCATAATTTTTTTGCGAAGAAAAATAAGCGTTTTCAGCGTGTGTTGATTTCTTTTACTATCATCAAAATCGAAAGAAGGCCTATGGATATTTACCCTCGAAGATAACGGAAATTCTACCTTCCTTTCTTTACCAATCAAGATCAGGTCAACTGCAACATATTCTCTTCCAACAAACTCATTAAGAAGTAGAGACATTACCCTTTCCATACCTCCTAAGCCAAGAGAGTGAATGATACACGTAATCTTTTTCAATGGTATTCCTTCACTAACATTTCCACCATCCACCCCTGTGGATTAAACTTTCCAGGATTCCAATTCAACTCCTTATCCCAATATCCAGGACAAGGATCATAGACCTCTTTGACAAAACCGTAACTTACTTCTACTAAGAAAGGATTATTTTCCTTGTCAAAGACAAAATCAAAAGCTGCACATTGGGCATGTAATTTTTCATTGGCTTCAAAAGCCAGCTTTACACAGCATTCGTCAAATTCATTTTTGGCATAGGCAAAATTACCACTGCCAGAGGCCCTGAAATCACCTTTTCTTACATACCGTTTGAGGGCAAAGGCTTTTTCTCCTATCACGATAATGCGAGTATCAGAATTGTTATTTGGAATAAAGTCCTGAAAATAAACATAACCCTTTTCCTTTCCCAAAACTTGAGCATAAGGAGGAGTTACCCCAAACCTTAAGAGCCCTTTTATAGGTTCCCAAATCCCTGCCTTTCCTTCCCTGTATTTCTTCCACCTTTCCTTAAGCGAACCCAACTTGTCATAATTGTCAAATCCTTTTCCAAAAGCCCTTTTTATTAAAAAAAATGCCTCTTGTTGGCTATTCACCAATTTCACATTCACCGACCCAGCTCCACCCCTGAGTTTGAAAACTTTAGGAAAAGAAGTTTGGGAGGCCCATTCCACGGCTTCCTTCTTGTCATAAAAGGCATAAGTTGGGACAAAGGGTAAAACCAAACGCTCAAACAAGTATTTTTGTCCCAATTTATCATCGAAATGCCAACCTGTTTTGAAATCGGGAAATACCTTTAACCCAGTATGCTCCAATGCAAACAAAATCTGCTTGGCGATCACCAAGTCCTTCGGGTTCTGTTGGGAATGATGCCACATCAAAGCTTTACAGTCTTTGAGCTGATCATTCAGCTCATCGGCATAGCAATTTACTACCTTATATGGAATATTATTTTCTTCGCAATATGCTATCCACCTCGCATGGAAACCGGATTTACTGTTGTGTATGGCAATCATCAATAGATTGAAGTATATCTTGGCCCAATTCATCACTGCTTAAAAAGGTTACATCTGGCCATTTTTTAATAATGTTGCGCAAAAGCAGATCTAGTTTATTTAAAGAAGCATCCCTATGTTTGATGGACATATTACTCACATAATTGATCCTATGACTGGAAATAATGGCTGGCTTTTTCCAGAAAAAGGCTACTTGAATTTGTTGCATCGCCTTGTCCACCCAATCCTGTTCCTGATTCAGGTAAGGTTCAAACAATACATTTCTTACCAAATATATTTGACAAAAGGTGTTTTTTTCTCCCATATAATGTCGATATAGATTAGTCTTTTCTTGGTCAATAAGCGGACCTATCTGTCCTCTTTGGATCTGAATTATATCAACGCCTAATGCTTTCAAATAACCTTCTAATAGTTTTGGATAAATATAATTGGCTGCAATAAATGATTGGGAATTGAATCCAAAAACATTTTTGAACAAATCAAAACCTTCTTTTAGAACTTCTTTCATTGCTGAAAAATCCTCACTGGTCTCAGACCAGTAAGCAGCAAGGTAATTTTTCTGAAATTTGGAAGAGGTATGAAGCTTGGCTCCATAAAAATCATAATCAAAAGCCGCTCTTGTTTTTTCCAGACCTAATTGCAAATCCCTCATCCACAATGACACATTGAGGTGTTCCCGCGCATGAAACTGGGGTTGGATAAGTCTTTCATTTATGGCCTGTCTCCACAATGATTCCAAGTCCTGTCCATAATAATCTCTATAACTTTGAAAAAATGGGCGGTAATAGTATTTCGTAAAACCAACTTCTTTGATTTTTTGAAAATTCGGATTGGCCATTACCGTATTAAAAGTGAATTTAGGTGCTAGTCCAGTCCTGTTTTTATACTTACCCAAAATGGCCATCAATCCTTCCAAATCATCCTTAGTTTCCAGAGAGTCCAGCGAATCATATTTTGATAAATCCACCCGAATGCCAGCCTTTCGTAATTTTTCAAAATGCTTTTTACTCACCATGCGTATCGCTCCCCAATCATCGGACGCTATCACAAGAATTTTTCTATTGGTTCGCCAACCGGGGATATTTGTGAGGTGGTTTTTAAGACTTTGCAGCATCTTTTACCTACTTGATCAACGAATCCAAGTTGATATTGTCCCCTATTGTGAACAAGGCTATAAATGGATTTCCTATTATGGTGGTCACACTAAAAAAATATAACGCTTGTCTTACACTCACTATGAAAAAAAACAATAACAGAGGTGCTATCACCCAACTGATTCTTTTACTTAATCTATCTCCAATGGAATTTTGGGTATTAATGGTTAAAAAAGCTAACGTAAACAAAGAAACAACGGATAAATATCTGCTACCTGATGGCAAATTGGCCAATATATTGGCAAAAGCAAAAAACAGCAGTACAAAGGATAAAATATAAACCATTCTTGGATGTTTGGCCTGAAGATGCTTTCTTCTAAAAAAATAATACAATAAAAATGCGTACATGGACCAAGTTAAAGCTTTTTTATAAAATATAGCATGCCAGGACTTTTCTACAGAAAAATCACCAACTTCACGGACTTCTTGAGCTCGCTCAAATTTGGCTTCAGACCTATAACTTTGACTCCTTTCCTGAAATTGCTGCGGCACATATTGTTCCACATAAGCGTTAAATAGCTTTAGATCCAATTCAGCAAAGAACAAGGAAAACACAAAGAATCCGAAATAGAGATTAAGCCTGTTTTTTAAAACCAATAACAAGGAAAGAATCAAAACCGGCACAATAAAGGCATAATGAAATACAAAAGGGGTAATAAAACACCAAATCAACGATTTCCTTTTGCCTTCGAAGAAATAAGGCAGTAAACCATAAATAAAAACATGGGTTGCCGTCCAAAAACGGAAACCATTAAAATTCCAAATCGGTACCACTACAAAAAACGTCAGAAAAAAAATAATTGATATGAATTTTAAATTTCCATTCAGTTGCTTTAAAACAAAAGTCATATTTCTGGAAAAGAAAAATCCATAGACCAATCCCTGAAATACCATCAGAATATAACCGTTCTCCGTAAAACTGGCAACAAAATAGGTTATTGCTAGTGAAAAAAAATCTATCTCACCAGAAGCAATATAGTATTCCAAGAACGATATGCTTGAATGATGCAATAAGGCTACTTTCTCCATATATCGTATACTATCAGAGGTACTACCATCCCTCATCGCCCAGGTTAAACCAACAAACGCAGTAAACAACCATAAAATATTATTGGCATGTTTGTGGCGTAAATCGCGCAATGCTATCAACAAAGCTGAAAAGGGATGTATGAAGAAAAGATACCACATAACTACGATAAAGCTAAAAAAGCTGCTGCAACGTTTTCTACTCGGTACTGCTCAGGATGGTTAATTTTTAAAGCTCCTGAATAATCCTTGTCCAAAAAACGTAGGATATTTTCTTTATTTAAGTCAAATGATTTTACGGATATAATAGGCTTATTAATCAACATGTAATCAATAAGTTTACTTGGGGTTTGCCGTACCCCTACATTTTCAAAGTTTACCACAAAATCGACTTCATGGTGTAATTTTTCCAACAACTCCATTCTTGGAATAAATGAATGAAGAATAAACTTTTCTGGTGCCCTTTTAATAAAAGAATCAATCAATGCAGAGTTCTTGGTATAAATATGGAACCGAAAATTTCTATTCGTTTCTAATAAAAATAGAGAAAACGCTGTAGGATCTCTACGGCCTGGGATAAACAATCCAGCGAAGGCAAAAGTGGGAAAATCATTTTGTCTTGGCATTTGATAAAACTGATAATCCTCAAATTTAAAACCTTGGGGAATCACTTTAATTTTATGATGAAATTCTTTAAAATAACCCAAATAGGCAGTATCTGTAGGAACAGAAACATAATCCGTTTTCCGCATAAACCACTTTTCTACCCAACCCCAATAAAAAGGTACCTTAAAAGAGTCATTCTCTCGACCGAAATAGGGATCTCCACAATCCGCTACCCAAACTTTTGCTGGATTATTTTCTTTTTTTTTATTATTCCAAACTACCGCAACCCCCCAGTGAACAGGATAAGGCACTGCTATTGAAATTAACAGATCATATCCAGATTCATTTTTTAAGGCTTTTTTTACCAAACCCATCAATTCAATATTCGGATATTCAAAAAGCAACCCAGAAATTCTATTGATTATCCTTTTAAGAAGTATGGAAACTCTTTTCCCCTTAAGGTCAAAGTTTTTCCATTTTACCTTACCCATATCATTTATTTCCAAATTATGCTTTTGTCCAAATTCAATATGATCAGAATGAAATGGTGTCAAAACTTTTACTAGATGCCCCTGCCTCCCCAGTTCCTTGGCCAGTTCCGTCGTCCGAAAAGAACGAGGAGAGTTTTGGGGATAGAAAGACCGGGAAACGATTAGAATTTTTTTCTTTGGTTGCTTAAACATAATTAAATCAAAAGGCTATTCGCTTCTTTTTTGTAGGCATATGCACCTAATTTGAAAATCTCCGTTTTTTTGTGACCTTTCAGGAGGAATTATCTGCTCTCCACAAGTCCAATATCTATCCGTCCAAAACTTCCAGAATTCGGATTCGATTTCCACTAAATCATATTTAGTAATCCAAGAATTTATTATTTCACTTGAAAAAGATTGGGCAATATATGGGTTACCTTTACCATATGATGAATTTGGTAACGTATAACAATTATGAATATATTCAAAAGATGATGAAGGAAAGGTTAAAACTAAAATACCTTCATTATTTAACGAATTTACCATATTTATTATAGCCTTTTCATAATCTTCTATATGCTCAAGAGTAGAAATACAGAAAACCATATCATACCTTGATATTTTTTTTGGATTTAATATATCGTCATCTAAAACATAAAAATGCCTGTTGAACATACCACCAGTCCAATAGTCCTTAATATTATCAATTGCAGTAACAGTCATGCCACAATTACTAAGAAGGTGTGGAAATGCAGTTGTACCGCTGCCAACATCTAGCACTGATTTCGGGTAAAACTTAGACAGCATTCTTAGGGCAAAAGCATATTCTACTGGACGCTCGTTAAAGCGCTTAAATGATTGATGTCGATATTCATTTTTTAAATAAAAATTGAAGATCTGTTTAAATATTTTTTTTATAAATCTCATATTATTTTTTATAAAATACATTTCAGTCTGATTTGAAATTTAGCTAGGGATACGTAATTAAATTAAATAATTAATCCAGGGAACTGCCTGCCCTTTAGCATCTACTGGTCAAACTTCCTTCACACTTTTCATCCAGCCCTGTTCTATAAATGAGGAAATTTTATCTAAAATGAATACTTTAAGACCTCACAATTTAAGTGTCAAATTTGGAGAGGGTAAATTCAATAATTTTTTCATAAAATTTCACCTAAGTGAATCAACCCGTAAATATAAGCGAGCCAACAACTACTATTACTTATTAATCGCAAAAATAATTTCTTTAATTTTGTTATGGAAAATCTCAAAGCTATTAATATAACTGACAAATCTATCTTGAGCATATTGGGCAATATTAATATATTCCGTATATTTAGATAAGACATGATCCAGCGATTCTTCCAAGTCAATTATATTCCAGTCAATAGGAAGATATGTTTCGTTTGGAAGAAACAAATTCGGAAAAGTTTCGAGATGCGACATATCCGGTTTGATCAATAAACAGCCATAAATAAATGCTTCAAAATCCCGAAAACAAATTTCTCCCCAGCCATATGGACTTATCATAACCTTTGAATTTTGAGATTCCTTAATATATTCACTTTTACTAATCTTACCACCAACAATAATGGAGCTATTATTAGCCTTTAATTTTTTTAGTATAGCTATAACACGACTTCTTTGATAATTATAATGAGGTTCCGGGTGAAGGTCACCACGATAGCTAACCGCAATTTTCCTGTGATTACTTGGCTTGAGTATTTTTGGCCCAGATGAAATAAAGTTTGGAATAAATGATGTAGGGTAATACCTACTAAAAGGAAAGGTTCTGTAATCAACATTTCCAATATTCCAAGCAACATGAAGCTTATGCAATTGGTCTTGAGGACATCCGACATAGGAGTTGTCCTCTCTAAATACATCTTTAATTATTTGTTCAGGAATCCACTTCATATAGCAAGCCGTCATATCTCTACCTGTATATCGTGACCTTTCTTTAAGTAGTTGTTTTTTCAAATGAAGGTCCACGTATGACGTTAACCAAAAACAACGACTTCCTGTACCATCCCCCCTATCGAACAGAATTACTTTACATGCCTTTTTTATCGATTCAATTTTTTCAATAATCTCAGTTCTATCTTTTTCAGTTCTATCACCAATGGATGAAAGGTATCTATGATCAATAATCACGATATCCGAGTCTAAGTTTACAGATTCAAAAGAACTACAAAAACTAAAATTGATTCCTTCAAGTTTAAATTCTTTCCTCCACTTTAGAATAGGATAAAAATCATTGAATCCGCGTTTATAAGGGTGTTGTATTGTTAATATGTTAATTCTCATAAAACCTATTTTTCGAAAATAAGTAAAGCGTCTTTAATCACCTGACCTATTCTGAAATAAGCTATATCTCCCTTTATAGTATTTTTAAAATTTCGATACCAAAAAAATATTTTCTCCTTTTTTGAAGAAAGAACTAACCGCATAATACCCTCATAATTGTAAAAGTGTTGTTTTCTTTTTTTACTTTTAATCTTTAGCCCTGCAGACAAACCTTTGTCATGTTTTCTATATATGGCTCCAAAAAAAGGTAATAAACACAAATCTCCCTCGGACTTTAGAATACTTGAAACCAACAATACATCACCGGCGGATCTCAATTTTGGACTAAAGCTAATTTTTTCGTTAACCCTATTTACGGCATCACTTCTATATACCATAGTTAGCGTTCTTATACCAGGGGCTCCTCCTTTTAAATAGTCATCCCATTTAAACCTAATAAATCGTGGCTCATTATCTAATTTTTGGAAAACTGCGTCATTTCCAAATTGATTAATTATGTGATAGTAACACCCGACACCGGCAATATCTTTATTCTCTTCTAAAAATTCCACTTGCTTTTGTAATTTCAATGGGTCCGTCCAGTAGTCATCTCCCTCGCATAATGCAAAATACTTACCTACTTTAAAGAATTCCCAAAACTTACTTCTCATTGCTTTCCGGTTGGGATGTCTATACGAATTTTCATTTTGAAAATATGCCCAAATTAAATTGGGATACTTTGCTTGATACTTTCGAACTAATTCCGCGGTTTTATCTTTTGATGCATCATCATGAATGCAAACCCTGACAGGGAATGTGGTTTTCTGCATTAAAATACCACTTATGCAGTCATCTACATAATTTTCATGCATAAAGGTCATAGTCCGTATGCAGACTAAAGGTATCGTACCTTTCGGCCAGACCTGTTTTGTAATGGGTATGGGTTCAGAGAGTGGAACATAATTCCACTTGTCTTTTGCGCAGTTTCTAATTTCGTTTTTTATAATTGACATTTGGATAGGTCCCGTTTCAGAATATTCCTTTCTAAACTGTGGCTATCGGTGTTACTGGTGAACCAACTGCACCAGTTAACCTAAGGGGTGGTGCTGTCAATAGAAATTTGCTTCTATTATGTTTCCGCAGCCAATTTGCAAGATCGGCTAGATACCAAAGTTCACCAAGATGTACTCCGAGACGGAACAAACAAAGTTCGTGAATAGGCAGATTGGTCCCGTTACTTTCCGGAGTCAATTTCTTACCTACCGCTTCTACAGCCAAATTATCAGAAGCAATGGCGGCTACCTTACTGTCTATGATCCAATTGAGTAGCTTTTTATCAAAACCATCTAAAACCGCGCTCGCTTTGTTAATGCTATGGTCCGGTTCGCCCTGCATTCGCATAATCATCTGATCGAGACCAGTCCATAGACAAAGAATATCTCCTTCCTCTACTTCAACGTCATCTCTTTCCATAATACGCATAAGGTCGTCATATCCAACTTCTTTTCTTGGGAACTCCCCGTATTCTGAAAATAAATCCACCAATACACCTCTACCTTGGACGCCATGTGTTGCCATGTGCTCAATTCCTAGTGCTTTGGCTTTGGTTTCGTGTTTCTCATCTATCGCCACGTCTTCTCCTGCCCGGAAGCCGTTATAATAAACTGGCTTTAGATTCCCGTCTCCATTAATATCGAAAAGCTTTCCTCGATGTGCAAGACTGTCCCATTGGGTGGAATATTGCGTGTGTAATAGCACTACGTCATCTGAACCTATATCTTTATGCTCAGGATTACTCCGATTCCACATATAGTTGAAATACGGTGCATCATTCCGAATGACGGGCTTAATTACTGGTGGAAAACGAACCTTATTTAAAACTTGTCCCCCAGGATAATCTAGTGGAAGACTCAAACAAAAGGTCTTGCCTACTTTCACTTCAGCTATACCCTGCAGAACTTTCCTCTGATCAATTAAATTAAGTCGTCCAAGTTGGTCGTCTTCCCCCCATTCTCCCCAGGTGGAATTTTCAGGACGATTATTCCACCGCTTATTCATATCCAATATTTTTATATTTGGTTAACATCCTATCAACCATCATAGGGGCTACACCCACATAATTTAAAGGATCGAGCAAACCATCAATCTCCGCCTCACTAAACATCGCTAATATTTCCTCACTTCCCATTATGGCCTCCTTTAAACTTATTTTTGAATCCCAAGCCCTACCAGCGGCCTTATACACTAAATTATGTGCATTTTCCTTTCCGATTTTTGGGGCCAAACCCATCATTACGGCTTCTGACATAATTAACCCACCACCGAGCATGATGTTGTCTTTCATTTGTTTGTCGTCTACTACAAGATTTTCAAGGATGAAGCGAGAGTTTTTGAGGCTTCCGGAGATCAATGCGAATGCTTCGGGAATCACCATCCATTCGAGGTGCATTTGACCCAGAGCACCACGTTCGTGTTCCTGAATCATGGCAGACAACTGCGAGGATGCCAATTCGCGGAGTTTATGTGCCACGGCAATAATTGGCTCACAGGTAATGGGGTTTCGTTTTTGTGGAAGCGTTGTACTTGCGCCTCTGCCCTGCTCAAATGGTTCGCTTAGCTCACCAATTTCAGAACGCATCAGAATGGCTACTTCATTGGCAATTTTGGCGAATGTTGCAGATAATAATGCAAAATACTGTACCATCTCACTCCATCTGTCTCTGGCAACGTGCCAGCTTACATCAGGCATATCAAGCTTGAGAATTTCAAACATTTTTTCCTGAACTTCAAGTCCACGGTTACCCAATGTCGCGAATGTACCCACAGCACCGGAGCACTGACCTACCAAAATGCGCCGTCGAATTTCCTGAAAACGCTCTTTGTGGCGCATTAGCTCGTCCAGCCAAACAGAAGCTTTATATCCAAAGGTGATGGGTGCTGCAAGCTGCTGAAAAGTCCTTCCAGCCATTACTGTATCTCGGTGTGTTTTTACCTGAATAGAAATGGCTACTATGATGGAATTCAGCTCGTCTTCTACCCATTGAAGGCCTTCACGCATCTGAAGGACGGTACCGGTATCAAGAATATCTTGTGTAGTAGCACCATAATGCACCCAGCGTGCTGTTTCAGAATCACAGGATTTTGTAAGTTGATGAACAAAGGGAAGAATTGGAAAACCCACGCGATCAAACTCAGCTTTCATGGCAGACTGATCGATGTTTTCAATTCGAGCAACTTCTTTAATTTGTTGCGCGATTCCTTTGGGAATAATGCCAACTTCTTCCTGCGCCTCAGCCAGTGCAACTTCTGTGTTTAACCATTTTTGTAGCCGGTTCTCGTCAGAAAATATTAGACGCATTCCGGAGTCAGAAAACATGTCTTGGAAGTAGGATGAATCTATAAGTGATGTGGGCATAATTATTTATTTACTAAAATAGGTACAGCGTTTCAAAGAAGTTTTACTATTACTATTCTTAAAGTTCATAACTATTAAAATCATAATAAGTGTTTTTAATTGAGTTTATTACTTCTTCGACTAATTCTCCATTTGTTTCAAAATCATGTAAATAATCTGATACAACTTCCATTTTAATTTCAAAAAAACTTGTTAATATTTTTTGTGCAATATTTCTTGGCTTGCCACGCATAGGAAAGTGATGCATGCACATTGCCGCATCGCTTTCAATTTCATTGAAAACAATGTTTGAATTAGACAAGTCATTATCATTCATGATATTTTTGGATAAAACATCTACAGCACAAGTTCTTAAGTTTGGAATAGCAAGAATCCCGTTTTGGATAAAAGATTTAATCTTTACGCTTATTTTATCCGTAATGTCTACTGATTCCCCTCCAGTTGATATATTGGCATTTCCTCTGAGTATAATATTCCGCATATGAGGAAGAACATCATCCATTTTATATCCCTCATTACTAATTCGTGCATAAACCTCTTCGTCTATTATCAGTGGACGAGACAAAAGATCAGGATTATGCATTCTTGCAATTGCCTTTTCTTGGATTAACAATGAAATCGATTTTCTACCATCGCCAATAATATATGGTCTTACCCTTTCTAATACCCCTTCAACTATGCCATTGACAATAAAAAATCGATAATCGGGGGCATTAAATTTTCGCTCAATCATAACTATTTTAGGTCCTAAATACTTTGTATTTGTAACCCTAGCTTGTGCAGCAGAATGTATGGCGTTAATCAACTCTTTCTTACACGAAATGTCCGTATATACATTTCGTCCTCCTGCACCTGCTATGGGTTTTACTACAACTCCCCAATCAAAAGCACGAGCAAATTCTTCAGCTATTTTGAAATCAGATTCATTTGTACTTACTGTTACCCAAGGATTTATGGGTATTTGCTTCTTATACCAAATTCGTTTAGCCATGTCTTTGTTCATAGCCACTATATCTGATGAATAAGATACATCAGGACCAGCAGCCCTTCTAAACAATGCTTCCTTGCCCATCTTGTCAGATACAATCAACAAATAATGGTTTAACCTATGACAGTTAAGCCCAAGTTTTCTAGCCTCATATTCAATTAAGAATGAATTTAATTGACTATGCGTCAATTTATACTCTTGCAACATACTACTAATTTATTTGATTGTAGTATCCATAAGTAATTGGTAGGTCATAAGAAGAAGAGGTAGTTAAAAATGAACCATCATTGAGTAATTTTTTAAGGAATTTAATGAAAACATCTACATCAAGGCTTTCACCTCTAATTACAATTCTTTCACCGTCATCTTCAGCACAATTGAAACCTGAGAGATTGAGTCTTCTGGCTTCATCTCTTATTTTCATTTTCTGTTGTTCATTTATTTTTGACTTCATAATAAAAAACTGCATTTTAATAGTTTGATTTACCGAAGATGGTGATAATGTATATTCATATTGTTCAAACGCATTAAGTATCCTATCAACTTGTACCATATTAAAAAAAAAATCTCCATTTCTGTTCGAAGATATTTTACTTTCTGGAAAAAAGAAATCAATTATTTCCGAGGCAATATCTCTTGACTTACCAATTGTTGGATATATGTGACCTGGTAATTGAGCCATTGAGTTGATTTCAATAACAGAGCCATGAGGATTCTCTTTTTCACAAAATAAAATATCAATTCCTGCATTGTTCAAATTAGGTATAGCCTTACAAGCACTTACTGCCAATTCACAAATTTGTGAAGGCAAACTTTCAGTCATATCTTCTAAATCACCACCAGCTGTTAGATTAGCTTTTGATCTAAGATAGATTTTTTTATATTTTGGGATAATTGTATTTAAAGAATATCCGTCTTTTTCTAAGCGCCATAAAACCTCTTCATCTACTATTATTGGTCTGCTATGCAAATGTGGATTATGACTTCTTGACTCATTGCAAATCTTAATTAAATCATTTACACAATGAGTTCCGTCTCCGATAATATTTGCTGGTGTTCTTCTGTAAGCTGCCACGACTCTATCTCCTACAACGTATACCCTATTATCGAATCCTTTTTTATGTTCTTCTAAGATTAATTCAAAATTTATTCTTTTTTTTCTAAATAAAGCAAGTACTTTTTTCAATTCACTTAGGCTTCCAATATTAGCATAAACGTCTTGTCCATTACTTTCGTTGTTAGGTTTTACTACAACAGGAAAAACAAGTGTCTGGGCATAGGCAATAATTTCCTCATCTGTTTGTCGTTCAGTAAATAATTTACCAATTGGTACAGACACCTCATTTTTTGCTAATAATTGTTTTGTTAAGAACTTATTTTTACAAGAATTATGAGCTACTATACCTTGTGCTCCACTTATCATTGCAGAATTACAAAAAAACAAAGATTTCTCAGAAGACGTAATTCTAAAGTTATTTGAATTCTTAATAAATGTAACAGCAAGACCCCTCCGCCACGCTGCTAAAGCTATATAGTATGATGAAGAGGTTTTGGAATGAAATTTAATCTCTGGCAGAAGCATATATTTATTTAAAAAAGCAAATCTTTATAATCATATGAATATTTCATGTTTCTACCATTAATATCATAAACAATTATTTCAGACATAGTAGTTGTTATTTTCCTTTTTATTTCAGCTAATGATTTGCCTGATACTATGTAAGACCCAATTCTATCTTTGCTTGCATTGGTGTTTCCAATTATCATACCTTTAACTTTATTCGGATAAAACTCAAGAATATTTCTGCTATTTAATAGCTTATCATACCCTTCTATTGATCCAAATATTCCTGGTTCTGTATAGATATGATTTTCTGAATAGCAAACATCTTTTTTCTGGTACTCAATTTTCACAGGTATGTTTAAGAATGAATCGACCGCTGCAGATATGATATCGAAATCAGCAAACAATTTAATTTTTCTGAAATTTAAACCTCCTCCAATTCGCGGTGCAAACTCAATGACTTTGACTTCATCATTTGTAACTATCGCTTGAATAAGTAGAGGTGTATTATCCAAACTAAAAACAGTTGCTAACTGATTCGCCACAGCCTCTATCTTTGCTTTCACTATTTCGGTAATTGGCGCAGGAGAGATTGAGCCAATGGAAAAGATTACGCTACCGTCTTTTAGTTGAGGTTTTCTTTTTTTGTGGGTGGTGATTACATCTGCTTTTCCCTTTGCAATAAAGCAATCAATACCGATTTCATCACCTTCAATAAACTCTTCAACTATAGCCTTACCATTTCGGCTCAACGATAATGCTTCTTTTAAATAAATATCAAGCTCTTCAGAGTTATCAACTCTTCTAACACCCTTCGATCCATTTGTATCTGAAGGTTTAACTACAAGTGGGAAAGTAAGCATTTCTAAATCTATATTATCTTCATTATTGACAATACAAAATTTAGCAGTTGGTATTCCAGCTTTAATCATTTTCTGTTTCATCCTCGTTTTGTCGGCTATTAGAGAAGCAGTTTCATAACTATATGGATGAGGCAATTCTATTTTTTCAGCCACCCAACAAGCTGTTACATTTGCCTGATCGATACACGTCGCTATCACTAAGCTTGCATTTTTCTCTTTTGCTACCTCCAATACTTTCTCTTTATCTAAAGTACTCTCTTGAACATGCTCATCGGCTACAGCTTTTGCCGGTGGATTATCCAGATAATCAAGTAATATTGTGAAGTACCCTCTTTCTTTAAGTTTTTCCACCAAAGATTTATGAGGGTTTGTTCCTCCTAATATTATTGCAACCGGTTTCTTATCTATACTCATAAAGAATGATATATTAAAGCAAGTATTTTATTTCTTGATAAATATTATCTGAAATTTCAACAGTTTCTGTGTAACGCCTTTCATTAGAATAAGATCGTTCACCAGGTAATAAAATTTCGTTCTTAAGATTATTTTCTTTAACAGTTACTCTTAAGAAATTCATCCTTTCATAATAGGATTCAATATCCATAAAGAAAGTAGCATCAAGAACCAAAAATAGATGACCGTTATCAGAATAATCATTTAGTGTGTTTAAAGGCTTAACTCTACCAGCAAAGCCTGATCCAGTCAACAAGCCAGCTAGTAAGTCCACTACTATTGCCAATCCAGCTCCTTTATGTTCTCCTATTGGGAGCATTGATCCTAAAATGGCAAGTGTAGGATCATCAGTTGGATTTCCATCGGGGTCAAGAGCCCACCCAAATGGAATTTTCTCGCCATTTTTTTCAGCTAGTCGAATTTTCCCTCGGGCAGCATTTGAAACTGCCATATCTAAAATAATGGGAGATGTATCTGTTGGTGTCGGAAAACCAAAAGCAACTGGATTAGTGCCAAAGAGTGGCCTACTTCCACCCCATGGAGCAATAGCTGGGGCAGCATTCGAAAAAATGAGAGCTATTTTATTTTGTTCAGTAGCCTGTTTAGCAAAATAGGATGCAGTTCCAAAATTGTTACTGTGCCTTACAGACGAAATTCCAACACCATGAACTATTGATTTTTCAATTGCCTTTTCCACAGCTCTGAAAGCAGCTACCTGACCAAACCCATGTCCGGCATCATAAACACCAATAGCACCCTTCTCTGAAATCTTACTTAATATTGTATCAGGTCTCATAAACCCGGACTTAATTTTCGAAACGTAAACCCCCAAACGGGTTGCCCCATGCGTACCCTTACCACTGGCATGTGCATAAACAACAGTATCTGCAATTATTCGAGCTTGATCTTCAGGTACACTATGTTTCGTGAGTACCTTTAAAGAAATTTCAAATAACTCTTTTTTTGAAATACGCATTATAATATTTTATCAAAAGAACCTTTCGGTGAGCTAACCGCTTCCGGGTAATACACATCTACCATGCGTTTAACCAAGCTGACCTGTTTGGCTCGTTGTCTTGCATCTGCATCCGATGTTTCCCAACTGTGGGTTTTGGCAACAGAGCCACCTGTTTTAAGGTATATCGGCGCAGCCACCCGAATCATTTCAGGTACCTCGTAGTGGCGGATAAAGCCGCCCGTGGAAGCCGGGTTCTCCGTATGCAGGTCGAGCGGAATGTCGATAGCCTGACGTATGGCTGCCATCATTTGGAGCTGAATATCTCGAACAGGATTTAAGGAACTTGCCCCGTTGGTTTCAAGCAGTTTGGCAGAGCAGGGATTTCCGTGGCCGGTATGGGCCGAAACTTTAAAATGGCAGTAAGATGGAATTTCACCCGCCTTCCGCATCTCATTAAAGACCCAAAGTGACCCTTCATCATAAACCAAAAAGGAGGTGCACCCTAAATCTACTGCACGGTACACCTCTTCCATGGCTCTTACGATTTGTTCCTGACCTCTAAGGCGATATCCCATTCGTTGGCCCTCTGGAGTATTAACCGAGGCACTTGTGTCGGTAGTAGCTCTTGGTCCTATAGCCAATACCAATTCCACCCGATGCTGATCGGCGAGATCGACCATTTTTTTTATATCATCGTTGTCAAGCAGGTATATGCCTTTGGTCTGTGTAACACGATGAACGGTCAACCCCAATCTTACTGTTTCGTCCAGTAAGCTTGCCATGGCTTTAGGGCCCTGAATACCTGGAACTTCAAACCGATATTGTGCGCCATCAGAAAATCGTTTTTTAGAAGTCGGTAGCTCATATGCATCACCTGAAGGCATCCCAATTTTTTTCAAAAAAGCTCTGGATTTATCCATCTTTCAATCTCTTTAATCGGTTACACATACCTGTACAGATCGCTTATTCTATATTCCAATTTGTCAACTGTTTTAAGAATTTGATTTTGATTATCTTTTGGAACATTGGCAAATTCAGCCAATTTATAAAACTTTTCCTTCAATTCGTAAGAAGTCATAGCGTTCTCAGGCTCACCCTTTGGGAAATCTACTTGGTGCTCAAATAACTGCCTATTATTCATCAGAATACTTACTTTAGCAGAACGTTTTTGAGGGACAAGTTTTGTAAAATCAACATTCTCAATAACATGAATTCTTTTACACAAACTTTTAACATCCTTTTGAGATATGATTTCTTCATAAAATTCCTCCAATCCAGCAGATTGGTGAATTAATGCAACTGCCACACTATATGGAGTACTCATTTTTGCAGATGCAGAAGATTCAACAACTTGGTGATCATGAAGAGCAACTGCATACTTATATGTTTCAATAGTCACGCTGTCTATTCCACAAATATCAATAGGGAACTGAGCCTTTAAATATAAGACTGCGTCAATTGGGGCATGGGCATGTCTACATGCAGCATAAGGCTTTACATAAATCTCCTGAATCATTGCACTTTTGTTAGGTTCCAACAAGGAATCGATGTTGGATATCTTAGAATGTGCAGTGAAAAATCCCTGATTACCACCAAGTATATCATCTGGCGTATGCATTCCCGCTTTACCAAAAAGCCCGGCAGCCATACCGTTCATCGCAGCCTGTGCACTGTTATAGGGTTTCAATTGAGATTCATCCCTAATGACTTCTAACAGTCCAGACGCACTAGTACATGAAGCTGTTAAAACGGATTTTAATTGAGCCCTACTATAACCGAGGGCAAAACCAATTCCAATTGCGGCTCCTACTCCTGCAACTACGCCAGTCGCATGAAGTCCCTTTTCCTTTAATACTGGTTGCATTGCTTTTGATAGACGTAAGCATGCCTCATAGGCTACAACCGTGGACCTTAAGAATGTATCACCGGAAATGTTGAATTTTTGCGCTATTGGTAATAAGGCAGAAAATATTACTGCTCCAGGGTGAACCATACCATACCTATATCCGTCATCCAACTCTAAAACGTGGGCAGCCATTCCGTTAAGGAGTGCGGCGTTTAATAAACTTGTAGTTTCATTTACACCTATTACTTTGATAGCTCCCCCTTCACTACTTGCTAAACACCTAAGTTCAGGATAGTTCCTAAATAAAGTATAAGATCCAGCAATTGTTACACCTAGATAATCTAAAAGGCAGTCTTTTGCTTTTCTTTTATCCTTATCTATGATTTCCTTTTCAAAAAATTCAGTTAAATAATCCAAAAAGTTATCAGTTTTTATATTCATAAATTAAACATTATTTTTAAAAAATCAGACTCTTCAGCAATTACGCCATATGCTTCGGCACGCAGAGCTATTCCTTTTGCCCAATTTCGATGAGGATTTATTTCGTTCATCTTGTTTGCCCTTGCACTTTTAATTACCCCACCTGAGGTTTGTAGGATTTGAACTGCATCTTCATATTCTTCTTTTGTAACTGCCTGCATAGCATTGACAAACTTTATATGGGAAGGATGAATTATTGTTTTCCCAACAAAACCATTTGCTTTATCAATAAAAATTTCTCTTAACAATCCATCAATAGCATCATTTACAATTGTATTTCTGCTCAAAAGATTATGGTTAATATTCTTTTTTAACAATTCCTCTAAATTATCTTTTTTATACGCTAAAAAATATTCCCAAACTGGAGCAGAAACAGTATACTCCATACTGTCCCTATTAAAAAAGTTAAGTATATCTGAAATACAATCCCTTACAGGAAGAATATCATAAATAGAAGTATTTATACTTCTTCTTACTCCAAAAATGGAGGAAAAATCTGTACCTCCAATCCTGATATTAAGAATCAAATCTTTATATTCAAAAACTATTTTGGAAAGTAAATCCAACTCCCCAACCCTTGATTCTTTATAGGCAATAGATCTCCCCTCTAAAATAGGCATCCCATATAATGTTACCCCCAAATTATTGTTTATTTCTTTCAATTTTTCTAGATAAATTTCTGCATTTGAAGAATAAAACTTGGGGAAAACAAAACCGCTCAATACTTCAGCCTGATCTTTGCTTATTTTTTCTAAAAAACTTATAAATTGATCGGAATTTCTTACTCGTAAAAATATTAGTGGGATATCATCTACGCTAAGATCATTATTTTTCACGGCAACAGAGATAGCTGAAAGATGATCCAACACGTTTTCCTCAGCAATGGTCACATCATCTTCCTTGATAGCATCTTCAAAACACATTACCATGGAAGTAAGGGGGTAAAGCGAACCTGATAAAATTTTTTGACGAACATCCTTAGTCCCAGGCATGTAAAGTGTAGCACCCAAACAATACTGAAGTAATTGCTTTCCTGTAAACTTATTAAATGAAATAGGGTCTTTAAAAAATGTAAAAGTAGAAAGGACCTGATTATGTCTCATTTTTAACTGTTATAATTAATTGTTCTTAAAATTTTTCTGCAAATTAACTTTTGTTCCATTTCGCTTAGGTCGTGATAGAGAGGAAGACATAGAATGCGAGCTGAGTTTTCATCGGCAATCGGTGTACATGGAGGCGATACATAATTTAAAGTACCTAAACTAGGATAAAAGTACCTCCTTGGAAAAATTTCTGCTGACTCGAGTGATTGCTTTACTTTTTTTGTTACGGCTTCGCTTTCAAATCTTAAAGGGTAGTAGGCATAATTAAACTCGCTTCCGTGCTGGATTTGAACCTTTTGAAATTCTTGACTACCCAAGTACTTGTCATAAAATAGGGATTGCTTTTTTCTTCGTTCAAGAATTGAACCGATATATTTCAAATTCACTAATCCCATAGCCGCATGAAACTCTGAGTTTTTCCCATTGATTCCAACACCATGAAAATCTTCAAAGCCTTTGTGCCCGAAATTTCTTTTATAGGCCATAACCCTTAGGAGTTCGGGATTTTTTGTGAATACAGCACCGCCTTCTACTGTATGGAATAATTTAGTTGCATGAAAACTTGTAGTACTGATATCTCCCCATCTAAAAATACTTTCCCCTTTATATTTAGTCCCAAAACAATGTGCTGCATCATAGATCACCTTTAGACCATATTTATCTGCAATTTCCTGAATCGCTTCAACATCACAGGGATTCCCAAAACAATGGGTAGCCAAAATTGCCTGAGTATTTTTAGTGATAGCTACTTCAATCTTTGTGGGGTCAATATTCAAACTTTCGGGATGGATATCAACATAAACAGGTGTACAACCTTCCCAAACAAGGCTACTTGTGGTTGCTACGTAGGAAAAAGGTGTGGTTATTACTTCTTTATCAATTTTTAAGGCCTTCAATGCAATTTGAATAGCAATTGTTCCATTTCCTAGATATAGCAAATGCTTAATTCCTAAATACCTTTTCAATTTTAATTCAAGATCATTTACCAATGGTCCATTATTGGTAAACCAGCTACGCTGCCAAATTCCTTGAAGCAGTTCATGGTATTCTTCAATAGGAGGAGAAAAAGGACGGGTTACAGGGATCATGCGATTTTCAAATCTCTTGTAATGTAACCATACGTTTAAATTTAGTTGACATCTTCATGAGTTCTTTGAAGGGAGCAACATATTCTACTCTCCCTTCCGTTATCATTACGATTTGGTCAACGCTTTTTATAGTTGATAAACGGTGTGCTACAATAATTAAAGTATAATTTCCCTTGAGTGCTTCAATACTATCCTGGATATTACGTTCAGTCTCTGTATCCAATGCTGAAGTAGCTTCATCTAATATTAAGATATCTACACTTTTAAATAGTTCTCTAGCTATAGAAATTCTCTGTTTTTGCCCTCCACTGAGATTGATACCATTGTTCCCTAATTCTGTATGTTCTGCTTCCGACAATTCTATTACAAATTCTTTAAGGGATGCTTGTTCCATGACGCCCCAAAATCGTCGAAGGTTTTCCCGACTGGCTTCAGCCCAAAAGGTAACATTGTTAAAAATACTATCATTAAAAATAACTGGTTCTTGAGTGATATAACCAATTCTTCTTTGGTAACTTTCCTTGTTGAGCTGTGTAAATGAAATTCCATCTACACTCAATTCACCCTTCTCAGCTGGTAACAGGCCTGCAATCAAATTCACCAAGGTAGTTTTTCCACTTCCACTTTCCCCCACCAGGGCAATGCTTTGATTTTTAACTATATCAAGGTCAATCTCTTTTAAAATTTTTATCTTTGCATATCCAAAGCATACTCCTTTTAGCTGGATCCTTTCAATCAAGCCATTAAATGGTATTATCCCATCTTTTCCCTTATTGGATGTTAACTCATGTTGAAAAGCCTGCATATTCTCTAGTGAACCACTCACTTCCAAAAATCGGTTCCATGCATTTTGCATAGCAGTCAATGAGGTAAGTGCTCGATAAAAAAACAATAAAGAAATAAGTATAGGGCCAAGACTACCGCCCATATAGTATACTTGGATCAAAATTACGGCCGTGATTACTGAAATAAGCATAGGTTCTCTTGCGGCCTCTAAAATACCTGCCAATTCACCTATCCTTTTTCTGCTTTGCTCTATTTTTTTAATGGTTTTTTCCAAATGATTAGAAAATTTCCTAGCCATGCCTGTTGCCCTCAAGTACTTAAAATGCGCAATATGCTGAATCACCTGACCTTGATACACATTACTTTCGCCGGTTAATTTCCGACTGGCTCCCTTGGTCTTTTTGTAAATGGAGCTGTACAATAAATTAGTCAAAACCCCTCCTACAGCTACCAACAGGGCAAATTGAAAATCTACAAAGAATGCAAACCCTGCATAAACCAGCACCATAATTAATTGCTGTAACGATAGAAAGTATGCTTGATACGCTTGTTGAACTCTACCAACTTCTCCTGTCATAGTATTTTGTATCCTTCCAACATCGGACTTAACAAAGTACTTAAAATTTACTTGGTTAAGAGAACGTAGTAAAGACAACCTAATTTTTCGAATTAGTTGCTGTTGAAGTGCGACTGAATAAATTTTATTGC
Organism: Pleomorphovibrio marinus; assembly: GCF_003347495.1. Classification (GTDB taxonomy): domain Bacteria; phylum Bacteroidota; class Bacteroidia; order Cytophagales; family Cyclobacteriaceae; genus Pleomorphovibrio; species Pleomorphovibrio marinus. The sequence goes on along the minus strand of NZ_QCXY01000019.1, from coordinate 4,660 downwards.
CATAAACGGCAAGACCTTTCAAAGAAAAAAAGAACACCATGAAAAGGAGAATAGATAATAGCGTTATCTGAATTCCCACAGCATTTATTCCCTCCAATATAAAGCCCAGATTTCCCATAGGCTCTGCTTCCACCGTTCCATCTCCACTGACCATCTGCAAGAGAGGCAAAAATAGGGTCAACCCAAACCCATCCAATACACCGACCACAATGGAAATAAAGGCTGCTAAAAATATTTTATAACCCAAATAGGTAAAGAACCAATGAAGATTTGAAAATATACGTTTTAGTGCTTTTTTTATCATATGGAACACAAAATAAGGAATCCAATTAACATGTAATCAAAAAAAATGGTTTAAGATTGAGGTAATAATTAATGGCTGTTTAAGTTACTTAACTTTTGATTTGAACTTTTTCCCCTTATCCTCCGCATAGTACCCATATCCGTAACCATACCCACTGTAACCATAGGCTTGGGCAGATTTATCAATACCATTAAAAACCAAATAGGTGTTTTTTAGCTTATGTTGTTTTTTTAAGGTATTGATATGCTGAATAAAGGGTTTTATGCTATAATTGTAGCGTAAAACAAATAAAGCCAAGTCAGATAATTGTAATAATTCCAGCGACTCCGATACCAACCCTACGGGAGGTGTATCTAAAATAATCATATCAAAGTTTTCCTTTACCTTTTCCACTAATTGGGAAAAACGATCCGTCATCAATAATTCCGCAGGATTAGGAGGTATCGGACCGGAGGCTATAATGTCCAGGTTGGGAAATGAGGTAGTTTGTATTACTGCATACGGGTCTATCTCCTGTTGACTTAAATAAGAGGAAAGACCCTTGACATTGCTTAAGCCGAAATCATCAAATAATTTGGGTTTACGCATATCGCAACCAATAAGTAGAATTTTCTTTCCCGATAAAGCATAAACAGAGGCCAAGTTCATGGCACAGAAGGATTTGCCCTCCCCTGAAATATTAGACGTCAGCATAATGATGGGCACCTTATCTTTAGGCAAAATAAAATTGAGATTGGCCCTAAGGGTCCTAAAGGACTCTGTGACACCGGACCGGGGTTGGTTAAATACCACTAATTTAACCGGACTCTCTGCATAAGGGATTTGTGCCAACAAGGAAAGATCCGATAATTTTTCCAACTCGTGTATATCCTTTACTTTATTTTCCAGTAAGAGCTTTGCAATTACATATCCAATAGGTAAAATCATCCCTAGCATAAAGGCAATGGCATATACTTTAGCTCCCCTTGGACTAATTGGAGCATTATTGATCAATGCATTCTCTATGACTTTATTGGAAGGGGTATTGGAGGCACGGGTAATGGCGGATTCTGCTCGTTTTTGGAGCAAGTAGGTATATAGTCCCTCATTAAGTGTAAACTCTCGTTGGATGCGCATCAAATTTTGCTCTGTCTGCGGAAGTCGGCTAAATTCCCCTTCTATTCGGGTAATTCTTCCCCGTAAGTCCCCAATAATCAACTGGGCATTTTGCTGTACATTACCCAATAACTCCCGGATGCTACGGTTCAAATCAGCTATTTTGCGGTTAACCTCGCGCACAGGAGGGGAACCCTCGGTTAGGCGGGCGAGGTGCATTGATTTCTCTGCCTGTAAACGCAACAGGTTTTCAATCAATGTATTTAATATAGGATCCTGTATTCCCAATCCCGAGGGAACTATAATGTCATTATAATCCTCCCTTATTAAATAATTACCTAATTGCTGATAATATTCCTTTTTAAATTCCTCTTGTGCCAATTCTCTTTCCAACGCTGATAGCTCTTGAAAAATAGCAGATCCTTCTGAAGAGAGGTTATAAATGCTATTATTGGTCCGAAAACTTTCAAGTCTGTTTTCTATATACATCAGTGAATCTGACAAACTCACCAGTTGAGCATCAATAAACTCAATGGTATTGGTAGCCGCCACATTCTTTTCCTCCAGTTCATTTTGCAAATAGACATCATGCAATTTATCTAGGTAATTTCTACCTTTTACTGGTGTAGGGGTTTGCAGGGTTAACTCCAAAATGGATGACTGTTTTTCTGCGGGTTCGATCTTTAACCTTCCACCGGTATATTGATTGACCAAGTCTGGGATATCCCTGAAACGTAGGATCATTTCCCCTTCATTATCGGTATTGGTCTTATACAATGTAAAGCGCAAATAGGGGAGTTCTACTAGTTGACCGAAACTAAAAGACCTCTTTCCTAATTCAGGTGCTAAAATTTTTGACCGGCCTTCCCCTTGCGGAAAGAGTTGGGTATATTCCTCCTCTTTAAATTGAAGAGTAAAAGAAGTATTATCATTCCATTTCACGGTAATATCCCCATTAACTAGTTGAGGTTGGGTCCAGTCCACCTCTGCACGTATAGGGGTGCTAGCGTAATGTTCCTTTTTTATAAACACCCCCTGGGTATAATACTCCACATCAAAATCCAATTGCCTCAAAGTAGCCTCGGCAATGGGTCTGGATTTAAGCATAATAATCTGGTTGACAAGTCCCATTTCATTCTGACCTATTCCAGCCACATCCTCAAAAATCCCGAAGCTTGCATCTTTTTCCTTAATGAAGAACTTACTTTTTACTTCATATTGAGGTACAGTTTGCCTTAGATGCAAATAGGCTATTCCTAAGGCTAATACTATAGAAACTAAGATATAATGCCAGATGGAAATGATCTGCAATACAATCTTTTTGGGATCCAGATTGTCAAAGCTATCCTGCTCATTCGAAGGAATTTGGGAGCGGCCGTTGGAGGGTGGAGGGTAGTAATTCATACTTACTTAGTTTACCACATTTAAAACCAGTAATACAGCAGAAAAAGTAGTAACAGCCAGTTGAAACGTCTGAATAAAGGTGATTCCTGTACCCAATTCCCGGATTTTCATTGGCTCCGCATAGAGCATATCATTGGGGCGGATAAAGAAAAACTCGGATTGCATAATACGTTTGTCGTTCAAGTTAATGCGGTAGGATTTGGTGCCCTCTGGGTATTGCCGTACCAGCACCACTTCATTCCGTTTGGCCACCGTGGTCATATCCCCGGCATGTGCAATGGCCTGATAGATAGTGATTTGGTTTTGGAGTATGGTAAAGTTTCCATTATTGGTGAATTCACCCAAAGCGGAAAAGCGTATGCCCCCCAGCCTTACCCTAACGAAAAGATCCTCCTCATTGACAAATTCTTGCAAGCGTTCTTCTATCATCTCTTTGGCCTGCCGAGTGGTCAGCCCAATTATGGGTACCTCACCTAGCAGGGGCAGCTCCACATTACCCTCCTCATTTACAGTGTACCCTGTCATAAAGAAGATATCTCCTCCACTCATCATTCCTCCTCCCATTCCTCCTCCCATTCCTTGCCTCTGCTGACTCATGGCCAATTCAAAGATGGCATTAAGTTCCGGGGAAGTGGTCTTTATGGAGACATCCACCACATCATTGTATTGCAGGAAGTACTTCTCGGTTTGGTAAGGAACGAATTCCAGTTCCTGGTACAGAGGCTCATCGGTGCCTCTGTCCTGCATATAAATAATACGTTCGTTGGAGACGCAGGAGACTGCCTGCACGAGAAAAAGGCCGAAGATGATCAGCCTAATAGCATACTTGATCAATGAGTTGGAATTGTGTGATTGCCTGTTACCAAATATCAAAAGTAAGGGAATCCCTTAGAAATAAAAAATCGAGTGACTTTTTTCCTGATACGCTGACACCTCCTCCTCATGGAGGCGTGTGCGGTAACACCGCCGGGGGCGGTGGCAATGGTTGGTAATTTTAAAATTAATAAGTTGGTTTTGTTTTTGCGGGGCGGGCACAGCTTCGCCTCCTCAGTCCCATTAGGACCTCCCTCCCCGAAACAATATTTAAAGTACGCAGTTATAGTTGGTTTTGGAAAGGAAAAGGGGATATATTTTTGTTATCAGTAATTTTATGGGTGTGAATTGCATTTTTTATAGTTGGAAAATTTAAGGGGTTTTTCTTGTTTTTTGGATTAGCGTAAATCGGTTGAATTCCCGCTACCCGCTGTTCGGGATTTGAAATCCCGAACCCAGATAAAGGGGATTTGTAATCCCCATTGTACAAAATCTATAGGAAAGCCCTTGGTTAGGTGTACGAACCCTTAACCTTCGGAATCAATAGCGTCACCCGATAAGGATCGCCCCTCGAAATCCGGTGGTCTTCCACAGGCAGGTGCAAGCTGCCGATGGCAAATCGGCTTTATTTGTACACGTAATTGCAAATTTCGGGAAACCGGTATTTCTCACGTACGCAGTCTCTTCGTCTCCAAGACGCTACATATCAAGAATGTTATGGCTATAACAACTCTTATCGCTGCTATGGACATTCCTTTCTCTATTTACTTCTTTACTTTTTGGCTTGACCCAAAAAGTAACAAAAAGGTCAAGCTAGGACGAAGACGGGAGTCTTCGGGCCAGGAAGTGGGGGGAAGCTGCCCAACACGCTTGCCAGCCGCACGCCCGCATTTCTGGCAACCCACCACAAGCAGAAATAGTGATCCTTCTGCCAATCAATAAAGGGGTTATTCAAGTGACCTTGTCTATCCAATGTTTTGGAGACTGGCAGCTGCGGTACCGCCTTTATCGCCTAAATCAGCACTGCTAGTAAAAAGCTCCACC
>NZ_QCXY01000018.1 GCF_003347495.1 Pleomorphovibrio marinus | reverse complement strand
GCATAATCCGTTTATTGATGCGCTTGCCTACATCTAATTGATTTCTCTTTTTACAATTGAGAAGGATCGCCCAATTGACCGATAAAGAGAATGGCCCCACTGTGATTGTCTTGGATAAAAAACACGAAAGGCTTGTCAACTCTCAACATTCTCGGCTGTTGTGGCCCTGCTGAAGTTGTAAATATCTCTACCACAGTGGCGGCAGCAGCCTCGGTACCTTTTTCATCCACTTCTATAAATGCATCATGAATAACTCTACTAATGGCAAGGGGCTCGGTGGGGTGGTCAAACAACTTTGTGAAATTCCTTGTACTGGGCTCGAACACCAGGTTAAGTCCCATTTCCTGCAAATCCTCCTTAAGGTTTTCGATTTTGTAACCCATTATAAACTTAGGGAAATGAAGGATGAGATTTTGCTCTAGGGCATTTTCTCTCCAAAACTCTAATTTCTCCAAGTTGAAGGATTCCATTTTATCGTCGAGGTCATGCTCCTGGGACATAATTATCCCCATGTTGTAATGTCCGGTGCTATATGGAATTTCCAAATAATGAAGTCCGCCCTCGGCGTATCCCCTTAGGTTGGCAGGTTCATCATACTGCAGCATTTCAACTTGTACCTCTCGGTTTGGGCTGGGATAAAAGGGGGCTGTGTTTGTAGAGGTAAACCTGTATTTCCATTCCCCCTTAAAATAGAGGGCATTTACGAGATACATCACTGCATTGGAAGGAATGGCATCCAGCATATCCTTGATTAGGCCATTGGTATTCGTCTCTATCCAGCCATTAATCACATTTACGGATTGTGGATTCGTCATGTCCAGAGGGGCAATTTCCGCACTGTAGTACTTGCTCACCGTATCTTTAAAGGGGGTGTACACCTGAAATTCCTGCCTGTACCAGATGGCATTTGCGATGGCCAGCCGTACCTTTGGATCCAACTCCAATAAGTACCGAGTCAGGGATTCAGCAGCCCTGTTTGCATTCTCCAGTTCCATCCCTTCATAGTGGAGCAGGTTCTTAAACTCCTCAAGCACCTCATCCTCATTCCCGTTCATGGCCAAAGCTAGCGCTTGGTGAATGCTGTAAGGGCTGTAGAATTGGTTGGGATCTCCATTTTTCCGGAGCTGCTGAAACAGATCAAGTGCAAATTGGGAACTGCTGTGAACCAATTCTCGCTCACTAGCCTCTAAAGCTCTAATATTGGCAGTAACGGGTGATTCAGTCCCTCCACCAAACCAATCACAAGAAGAAACCAGTAAAGACAGGGTTAAAAGCCCTAATGTTGTATTTAGGATAGTGATTTTCACTTTTTTTTAATTTTGATACCATAACCGAGACGAAAACATTTGTCAATCTGCTACAATCCTCTTTGAAGTAAAGGTAATCTGCCGAAATTAAATTTCACAAAACAGGCACAAAATCCGCTACCTGTCCTTTTATTTGGCCAATAATAAAAGAAGATGAACAGAAAGTTGTAGGTAACAGTGGATCTTTCTATTTTAATTTTTTCAATAGATCCAATATAACCTATGCAGAGAAGAGAATTCATTAAGCTTGGGGCTTTAGGTGGGGCCGCCCTTATGGCCGGACTACCGTTGACGATGGCCCATGCCAGATCAGATTTTAAAATTAAGAAAATCAGGTACTACGCTGCCCCGGGCTATACCAAGCCCCTGTTTAACCAGGCGCGAGGAATCGTGGAAGTAGAAACCGACTCCGGATTAATCGGAGTAGGCGAAGGCGGCACCCCCGATATGGTAAGACAATGTGCTGAAATGCTGATAGGAGAAGACCCCTTCCGCATAGAACATCTATGGCAATACCTGTACAGAGGCATGTTTTACCCTCCCGGGAGGGAAAAGCTACATGGCTTGGGAGCCATAGAGATGGCCTTGTGGGACTTGAAAGGTAAAGCCCTAGATGTGCCGGTATATGATCTCCTCGGCGGGAAGACCAGGAATTTCGTGGAGTGTTATGCCACTGGCTTCAGGGCATCCAATGCCAATACACCAGAAGGCAGAGCCCAGGACTGCATTGCCGCAGGCTTGCGAAGCTACCGTATAGGCCCTACAGGGGGCAACGGTGAGGAGCCTTTTGACTTTTACGAACATTCCAAAAAAACGATTGACCTCTGCGAACGCATTGACAAGGCGGTTGGGGGATCGGGCAATTGGGCCATAGACCTACACACCAGGTTTGACACTCCTGAAGCTATAAAAATTTGTTCTGAACTTGAGAAAATGGAGCCCTATTTTGTGGAGGACATTATCCGCTCGGAAAACCCAGAAGTCTACCGTACCATAAGAAATATGACCAAAGTTCCCATAGCGGTGGGAGAGCAGTTTGGGGATAGGTGGGACACCAATGTGCTCATGGAAAACCACCTTATTGACTATAGCCGGGTCACTCTTCCCAATACCGGGGGTATCACAGAATTGAAGAAAATCTTGGCCATTGGAGAGACGCACTACGTGGGGATCATACCGCACTTTACCGGGCCGCTTTCAACGGCAGCCCTAATCCATGTGCTGGGCTCATCTAGTCCAACACGGTGCATGATCGAGTTGGCGGGTGGAGAACCTGAAAAGCCTGACTATTTCAATGAGGACTTTATTGACTTCAGAGAGGGTAAAGTGTACCTGAACCCCAGCCCAGGCCTTGGTGTAACATTTGACCCGGAGAAGGCGGATTTCCTTTTTGAGATTACCGAAAACACAAAACATACTCACCCGATATTGAAAAGCCCTGATGGGGCAATTCACAATTGGTAACAGCCACCGAAAAAGCCCAAAATAACTATGAAAAAAACAAGACCCAACAAACAAAAAACAGGAGTATCTAGAAGGTCTGCCATACAGTCGGTTTTAGGATTGGCAGGTACCTCCTTAATCCTGCCCCTTTCCTCCTATGCCAACCAACCTGCTCCTGAAAACCTATATGGGGATGTGAAAATCACCAAGTTGGAGACCTTTCTCGTCAAGCCCCGTTGGATTTTCCTTAAAATCCACACCAGCGAGGGGGTGATCGGGCTTGGAGAACCATTGCTGGAAGGAAGGGCACTTACCATTCAGACCGCCATAAAAGAAATAGAGCCTTATTTATTGGGGAAAGACCCAAGGAGAGTAGTGCATCACTGGCAGGCGATTTATAGACATGCTTTCTACAGAGGGGGCCCCATACTTACCAGTGCACTTAGCGGCATAGACCAGGCCCTCTGGGATATCAAGGGTAAATTATTGGGTGTACCCGTTTATGAACTCTTCGGTGGACCTACCCGTGACAGGGTAAGGATTTACGGTAGGGCAAGCAATGCCGAGGACATGAAAAAAAGAAAGGCCGAAGGATACTCGGTCATCAAAACGGGAGTGGCAAAGAAAAAACCCGCCGGAATAGTGGAGAACCCCGCCTTCGTAAAATATGCAGTGGACAATTTCGCCTCACTCCGGGAAGCCGGAGGTGACGAAATGGATATAGGGATAGATTTCCACGGTGCCATCAGCCCACAAACAGCAAAGCTGCTGATCAAAGAATTGGAGCCCTTTCAACCCATGTTTATAGAGGAACCCTGCCAGGCACAAAATGTAGATGTGATGGTGGATATTGCCCGGGGCACCCATCTACCCATTGCCACCGGAGAAAGGATTTTCACCAAATGGGGGTTTAGGGAAATTTTGGAAAAAGGAGCGGCTAGCATCCTTCAACCAGATATCTGCCATGCTGGTGGGCTTACCGAATGCAGGCTGATTGCGGGAATGGCAGAGGCCTATTATGCCGCCATCGCCCCCCACAACCCCATGGGCCCCATTTCCTTGGCCTGCGGGCTACATTTAGCAGCCAGTATCCCCAATTTTCTGGTACAGGAACAAGTTTCACTGGGGGAAGGGTATTTGAAAAACCCGTTTAAGCTGCAAGCAGACGGAAGTGTTTTGATACCGGAGGGACCTGGGCTAGGTGTAGAGCTGGACGAAGATGCCCTGGAGGACAAAATAGGCCATGACTGGACCAACCCTGAAAGCTATGACCCTTTTGATGGCTCGGTAGTGGACTGGTAAAAATGCAGATTGCCCCAAGGATTTACCCGGTCTTTTTACCCTGTGTTTAATAATTCCAATTATTGCTGTTACTTTTGCAGGCAGAATATGGGCATGGTTTATCAAGTAAAAGAACTCAGCAACGGAATCAGAATAATTCATCAACTTATCCCACATACACGCATGGTGCATTCGGGTTTTGTGTTGGATATAGGCAGTAGGGATGAAGGGGAAGGCCAAGAAGGGTTAGCCCATTTTTGGGAGCATATGGCCTTCAAAGGCACCCATAAAAGGAAGGCTTTCCACATTATCAACCGACTGGAAGCGGTAGGGGGAGAGCTCAATGCCTATACCACCAAGGAGAAGATATGCTTTTATGCCTCCGTGTTGAAGCAACATTGGGGCAAAGCTTCCGAATTGCTCTATGACATTACATTCGACTCCATTTTCCCCCCCAAGCAGATAGAAAAAGAAAGGCAGGTGATTTTAGAGGAGATGGCCATGTACAGGGATTCTCCGGACGACTGCCTTCAGGATGAATTTGATGAATTCCTTTTTCCGGGTCATTCCCTGGGGAAAAACATACTTGGCACCGAAGAAACAGTGAATCATTTCAGTCAAAAGGATTTTTTGAGGTTTCTTCATGAACGGTTGGACACCTCAAGGATAGTTTTTTCCGTAGTCGGCAATATTAGTTTTGACAAAGTCCTCAAAAAGATCGTTCCTTTACTGGAAGAGATCCCTACCAAGACCAGCAGCCACCAAAGGTTTGCTGCCAACTCCTATGTTCCAAAAGACACCGTAGTGTATAAGGAGGTTACGCAGGCACATTGTGCACTAGGTAAGCAGGCCATATCCATCCATGACCAACGAAGGTTTAAATTGTACCTCCTAAATAATGTATTGGGTGGTCCCAGTATGAACTCTCGGTTGAACCTTGCCCTGCGTGAAAAGCACGGAATGGTATATAGTATCGAGTCGGTGTATCAAGCCTTCACTGATACAGGGTTTATTGGCATATATTATGGTACAGAAGAAAAAGCCGCATCCAAGGCCAGGCGCATAGTATTAAGAGAACTGAAAAGGATCCGGGAAAAAAAGCTAGGGACCCTACAGTTGCACATGGCCAAAGAACAGGCAATAGGGCAGATGGCCATGGCAGAGGAAAATTATGTGGGATTGATGCTGGTTTACGGAAAGAACCTTCTCGACAAAGGTTATGTGGATCCCTTGGAAACCATTTTTCAGACCATACGTTCCGCTACTGCGGATGAATTGCAGGATTTGGCAATGGAAGTATATGACGAATCACAACTGAGTTTTCTCACCTACCTACCAAAGTAACAGTTATGATGGATGAGGCACTAATCAACTACTGCGAAAGACACAGTGGTGCTGAGGACGAAGTGCTCAGGGCGCTAAGCAGGGAAACCCACCTTAAAGTTTTGAAACCCCGAATGCTATCCGGTCACCTTCAGGGTATGTTTTTGACCCAAATGGCTAAACTGCTCCATGCAAAAAACATATTGGAAATAGGTACCTATACCGGATATGGAAGTATCTGCCTGGCTAGGGGCTTGGCAGAAGGAGGTAGGTTGGTTACCATTGACATCAATGCAGAACTGGAAACGATGGCTAGAAAGTATTTTAAACTGGCTGGGCTCGAAGGCAAAATAGATTACAAAATCGGTAATGCCCTAGAACTAATACCCCAATTAGATACACAATTTGACCTGGTTTTTATTGATGCTGATAAGATTAATTATGTCAACTATTACAATTTGACCGTTGATCGTATAAGAAAGGGTGGCTTGATATTGGCGGACAACATCCTTTGGTCAGGAAAGGTATTGGCTAAAAACCGGAGAAAACTTGACAAAGACACGGAGACTATTTTGGAGTTCAATAAAATTGTTAACAAGGACCCCAGGGTAGAAAACCTAATTTTGCCTTTTAGGGATGGAATAATGATGGCTAGAAGAATATAAATGTAAGATGAAGAAATCGAGCCTGCCTGGACGGCAGTCAGGCATGAGGAGAACCTCACACGGAGAGATGATTATAGACTGCGAGATTCCCCCGAAACAAGTTCCCCGAAACGAGTTCGGGGCAGGCAGGGGCAGGCTATCTGACCACTGAAAAACAATTATAAACAGATGAAATCGAGCCTGTCCTGACGGCAGTCAGGGCATGACGCGAGCGACGCACGGAGGGATGATTAAAATCATGCGAGATTCCATGTGACCATTAAAGAACAAAATATAAACACATGAAAGTATTTCTTTTTTTATGGTTTTCGGTAGTTGGTCTTTCCCAAGTCCTTTACGCCCAGGTTCCCGAAGTGCCTTCGGTGATCTATTTTGCCGACATTACCCTGAAACTCAATGAGCAGGCGAGAAGGGAAATACAGGCGGATGTGAACGCCCTGTACCGCAGCCCCAATTACTTTCAAATCAAGTTGGACAGGGTTAATCTTTACATGCCAACAGTGGAGCGGGTTTTAAGAGAACAAGGGGTACCCACGGATCTAAAGTACCTAGTTATCCAAGAGAGTAGCCTAATTTCCGATGCAGTATCCACCTCAAACGCTGTGGGTTTTTGGCAATTCAAAAAGGGAACGGCAGAGGAGGTGTTTTTGAGGGTGGACAACCAGATCGACGAAAGGAAAAACATCGTGGCCTCCACCAGGGGGGCAGCCTTGTATCTCAAAAAACATCAAAGTCACCTGAACAACTGGGCCTGTGCCCTGGTGTCTTACCAAATGGGACTGGGTGGTGCAAGGGGCTATTTTGGGGACAAATACAATGGAAAAAAAACCATGGATATTGACCGCAATTCCCATTGGTACCTAAAAAAATACTTGGCCCATAAAATAGCATTTGAAGGTAAGACTGGGATGCTAGTAAGTAACGGGGATTACCTTCATGAGCACCCTGTAAGAGGGCCAACCACATTGGCAGCGTTGTCCAAATCTCTGGGAGTAAGTGAAAGCCACTTAAAGGAATACAACAAATGGACTACAAATGGACAAATTCCAGGAGATAAAACCTACTTTGTCACCTTCATCAGAAAGGACATCGCACCATCCCGGCCTGCCATAGCCAGTAGCACGGAGACCAGCCCCACAGCAACTCCGGACTTGAGTGGCCCAAGGGCCAGGCAGGCTCAGGCCTACCCCAAGGTAAGTGGCAATGTTTCCAAGGCCACCCAGCCCGGACAGATAAAGGTAAACGACATAAGAGCCGTAAGGGCGTCTAGAAGTGGTCCAATTACCCAACTAGCCATCCAAACTGGGAAAAGGGAACGTAAACTAAGGCGCGTAAACGACCTGAATAGATCAGATGCCATCATTGAGGGGAACTATTACTACACCAAAAGGAAAAAAGCGAAAGGAAAAGTAGGGGAACATATCGTCCAGCCAGGTGAAACCCTTTGGTCTATTTCCCAAAAATACGGCATTCGCCTGCATTCCTTAAAAGCCAAAAACAGATTATATAAGGACAAGGATTTGCAGCCGGGGATGGTTCTCTTGCTTCAGGACTACAGAAGAAGGAATGAGGAAATAGAAATAGTAAGACCTTCCCAGCCAAAGACACCTGTTCAGCAGACTTCTGTGCCTTCTCCTCCGGCAAAATCTTCTCAGCAGGCTCCTGCCACTCAGGCCAATTCTGGAAGGACTTCTCAGTCTGATAACAGTAATGAGCAGGGTATAGAGCATCAGGTTCAACCTGGGGACACCTTGTACGCACTTTCTAAGAAATATGGTGTAAGTATAGACCAGCTAAGGAGCTGGAACGGTCTAGAGGAATCAAGTATTTTAAAAGTTGGGCAAAAATTGAAAATCTACCAGTAGTGGAAAAAGGGATCTTTCTATATTTGCAAGCGAAAGCTATTTGATCATATGCGACAGATCCTCTTTATTCTTTCTTTAGCCAGCTTTTTTTTAACGGCTTTCCCCGTTATTGCGCAGGAGGATCAAATAATACGTGCAGACACTGTCATCATCAGTGGGGACACTCTTGTGATGATAGGGGATTCCCTGATCATAGAACCTACGCCCATTGAACTTTATTGGGAATCGGGAGGGAATTTCACCCTGAGCATACAGCAGGTGGCATTGAGCAACTGGGCGGCTGGTGGTGCCTCCTCATTTGCCCTTAACACGGGGCTGCAGTTATTTGCAAGTTACAAAAAGGACAAAAAAATTTGGGACACAAAACTCACGGTCAATTACGGTATCAACAGACAGGGGGGCAGAGCCTACCCTACTCGTAAAACCAACGACAACTTTATTTTTATCAGCAAATACGGACGGGAGTTGACCGAGAAGATTTACCTTTCTACCCAAATAGATGCCAGAACCCAGTTGCTCGAAGGTTACCGGTATTTCAGGCCGGCAGGAGCAGAACAGGAAAACCGAAACCGGATTTCTGATCTACTCAGCCCAGGGTACGTTCAATCCTCCACGGGTTTGAACTACCAGGTAGAATATGGGACAAACAACAAATTCTCCGCTATTTTCTCTCCATTCACAGGAAGATTTACTATTGTGCTTGATGATTCCCTCAGCAATGCCGGTGCCTTTGGTGTGGTGCCAGGTGAAAAAGTAAGACCTGAGGCAGGAATTTCGGTGGGCTCATCGATTGATACACAATTGATGGAAAATATCCGTTGGAAAGCCGACATCAATTTATTCTCCAATTATGAGAGACTGGGAAATGTGGTAGTCAACTTCAACTCCGTAATAAACCTAAGGGTAAACCAATACATCACCACACGTATAGAGACGGTAATGATCTATGATGAAAGCGTATTTATAGAACAGGACGACGGCACGGCATCTAGGGCCATTCAACTCCAGAACTTGATAAACTTTGGCATAGCCATAGATTTTTAAAAGTCCGTTTCCAATCCAAATCTTTTTTGGAGCTCCTTGAGTGCCGGGGACTTTTCCAGCAAAAAGTTCAGCTTATCCGTGGAAGTATAGAGGTTTTTACCCGTATTCTTTTCCTCTAGAATTTCGCAGGAGGCTTCCACCTCCGGGTGTTTTAGTTTTTGCTTGAGCAGCCGGTTGATCTCGGGTTTGCATTTTTCAAAAATATCCTGTTGTAATTCTCCGTGCAGAAAAAAATGAACCTGGTGCGTTCGCAACTCAAATTCCTGCTTGAATACGGCAATTTCCATATTCCTATGGCTTTGCTTATAGCCAAAAATGATTTCTTCGAGGGCTTTGGCGACTTGTTCCCTGGTAATCTCCAACTGGGATTCTGAAGCCTCCTCTTCTTTCACCGGAGTCGGTTTTTCTTCTCTTGATTCTTTTCCTCTCTCTTTCTCCTGAACGGCCGCCTTGGCCTCATCAATGTTCTTCGGGATGGTTAAGGTCCGTTTAACGGGGGCGGCGGGCTGGTTCTTCCCATTAAAGGGCAGGGATGATGGTTCAGTTGCTTCTTGCGGCGTCTCCTCGCCTATGTTTTTTTTTTTGTTTCTTCTTGTGCTACTGCTGCCAAGGTAATGGCATGAGGAAGCTTAGCCAGCTTCATCAAAACAAGTTCCACATGGAGACGTTGGTTTTTGCTGGTTTTGTAGGAATGGTCTGCCTGGTTACAAATGTTCAAGGCGGATAAAAGGAAGGACAAAGTGGTTTTTCCGGATTGCTCCTTATAGCGCTCCTTAGCTCCTTCCGAAACCTCCATGAGGGCGATAGTAGCTGAATCCTTACTCACCATCAATTCCCTGAAATGTGCCGACAAGCCAACCAAAAAATTATGTCCGTCAAACCCTTTTTTCAGGATCTCGTCGAATATCAACAAGGCCGAGGAAATGCTTTCTTCCAACAGGGCATCAGTGACCCTGAAATAATAATCATAATCCAGAATATGCAAGTTGGAAATAGTCTCCTGGTAGGTTACCGTTTTTCCAGCTGAAAAGGTAACAATCAAATCAAAAATGGAGAGCGCATCCCTTAATGCCCCATCCGCCTTGGTGGCAATTAGTCGCAATGCCTCATCCTCATAACTGACGTTTTCCTTTGCCGAAATATACTTTAGGTGTTCGGCTATATCATTAATTTGAATCCGGTTGAAATCAAAAATCTGGCACCTGGAAAGGATAGTGGGGATAATTTTGTGCTTCTCTGTAGTGGCCAGAATAAAGATGGCATGCTTCGGGGGCTCCTCCAAGGTTTTCAGAAAGGCATTAAAGGCAGATACGGAAAGCATATGAACCTCATCGATGATATACACCTTGAATTGCCCTTTTTGGGGCGCATATCTTACTTGATCTACCAAATTACGGATGTCATCCACCGAGTTATTGGAAGCTGCATCCAATTCATGAACGTTAAAAGCACTGCTAGTGTCAAAAGCCTTACAGGAATCGCATACGTTACACGCCTCCACGTCTGCTGTCCTGTTTTCACAGTTAATGGTTTTTGCCAAAATCCGGGCACATGTAGTTTTCCCCACACCTCTGGGGCCGCAAAAAAGAAACGCCTGCGCCAAATGTTGGTTCTTTATGGCGTTTTTCAGCGTGGTGGTAATGTGCTGTTGGCCTACCACACTCTTGAAATTTGTGGGCCTGTACTTCCTGGCCGAAACTACAAAATTTTCCATCGCCGCAAGTTATAAAATTTATCCTTTTCTTAGACCAAGCCCCTTCATTTTTCGGTGATATTCCTGCTGATGTTTTCCCTCCCTAAAAATCAAAGGAAAGCCCAGTCCTAAAGGAAAAAATCAAATTGGTAATAGGGACTACAGGTCTATTTTCATAGTTGATTTCAAAAGTGTTGGTAAAGGATAGCCAGTCACTTATCTTGGTGTTTAGCACCGTACTACTGCTTATCCTATGCCTGAAATCCGATATCATAGGGTCATACCCCACCTGATAGTAGTTTACTGTATTGATATCCACATACTCATTCAGGGTAGCCCTGAAAGAAAGGTAGTTTGAGCTTTTCACAAGGTCTATTTCCACAATTTGCTCCTCATAGGGGTGCCTCCAGGTTTCCCATTCATAGAATCCACCCAAACCAAGGATCAGTCTTGTTTTCTGGTTATCGATAAGGTTTATACGAAAAGATCCTCCTGCCAACAGTCGTGGGTCTAGTCCCCTAAAGTTGTCGAAAGAGTATTGTGTGAAAATCTCGTAGTTGACCTTTTTGTCCCGGAATAGATTCATTCTCATATGGGCAAAACCAAAATTAAGAAAATCATTTTCATTAATCCTCAGATAGTCCAGCTTGGAAACAAGGACATAGGCATGCTCATTGGGATAGTATAGGGCGTTAACATCAAGGTTATAGCCAAATAAATTCACCGGATCATCCACCCCTGCACTACGGTTGAACATATTCAGACCCGCAGTGGTCTTAACCATAAATGTCCTGGCCGTGTCTTTTTTCATCCTCAGATTTTCAATATTGAGGATTTGTGCTTGGAGATGAAAACAACTACTAAAAAAGAGGAAAATAATAAATGCTTGTTTCATGTGTTTATAATTGTTTCTTATTGGTCACATGGAATCTCGCAACGATAATCATCCCTGTGTGTGACGTGCTCGTCATGCTCGATTTCATATGTTGTAATTGTCTTTTAGCGGTCATATAGCCTGCCCCTGCATACCCCAAACTTGGTTCGGGGGAATCACGCCATGCCCCGTAGCTATCGGGGGGACATCCCCCCGAGTGACGTGCTCCTCATGCCTGACTGCCGTCCAGGCAGGCTCGATTGCAAAACGCTATCTTGGATTGGTTCAAAAGGGCTGCAAAG
This sequence comes from Pleomorphovibrio marinus, assembly GCF_003347495.1. Classification (GTDB taxonomy): domain Bacteria; phylum Bacteroidota; class Bacteroidia; order Cytophagales; family Cyclobacteriaceae; genus Pleomorphovibrio; species Pleomorphovibrio marinus. Next base: position 25,301 of record NZ_QCXY01000018.1, on the reverse strand, counting down.
TTAATCAGCTACTATGAAAGCACAAAAAACAGGCTAATTATCCCAACTCGGGGCCAGCCACAAGAAAGTAGTTTTCCGGTCGGCCTGCAAAAGCATTACTTTTGAAATACATGCGATAAAGGTCTCTCTGTTTTTCGAAGCCCGCACCCTCTGTGGTTTTGACTAGTTCCGTTTGATGTTTGCAAAGGTCCATCACCACCTTTCCTCCTGAAATTTGGGAAACAGCTTTAAATAGTAATTGATTAGCGATTCTGCTATCCTTGGCCACCAAGGGGCCAATTTGGGTGAAACGGGTTCCTGGTCTGCCCAGCACATACCCCAATACCTCCCCCTCGTTTTCTGTATACCAAGCTAATTCAGGTGCTAGGCTATGGAGATGATTAAGTACCACACTCCTGTTTGCCCCAAAGTAAGGACTATCCCATTGGATTAAGCCCTTAAGGTCTGATGTTTGTATTGGCATCAGGGCGCTTCCTTCAAGGGGTTTGATAGGATACCTATCCACATCAAGGACATACCTTGCCAATGCGAATTCCTCTACAAATCCCAAGGACTCATACACTGGGTATCCCGCAGGTGTGGCATCCAGCTTGATGGATGAGCAATTTCCCAGTCTTTCGATAATCTCTTTAAGCAGCAACTTGCTAATACCCCTCCCTCTGTATTCCTTTTGCACTAGCATCATACTGATCCATGCCACTTTTTGTTCAAAGGCAAGTGCGGTCACGGTACCTACCAACCTATCCTTTACTTTGGCACCAAGGCATAAATCCGGATTGCATTGAAGGAATAGATTCCAATCCTCAAGGGTCTGGTTCCAGCCCTCTGCGTTCTTTAGTGCCATGGCCACTTCTAGGTCTTGGGGCCGCATGGGCTGGAGGCTGATGGGTGTGGAGGAAAGATTTGGCTTGGACATCCGGTAAATTTAAAAAAATCTGGTTTGCAACAAGAGGTAACTGTTCCTTTCTTTCGTCTATTTCTTCCCAAAACCTGGTTTGAAAAGCACCTTATTTTAGGGTGAAAATTTATTAATCGTTATTTTTCTATCGACGATAGTCACAGTGCCCGTACAATCACAGCACAAAAGTTCCGCCATGGACCAAGCAGCTTTTGATATAGTTGCCGGATTGCCCTATGGGGGAATAGGTGGAAAATTGAGTTATAATCCCGCAGATCAATTTACCATATTTGGGGGATTGGGGTATAATTTCTTATTGAGTTCAAATTAGGGCCGGGTGGAGAGAAATCATCGTGGGGCTGAAATGAAAGTGGTGGAAAGACCATTTTAATCCCCTATTCTTTAATTCCTTGAGTCAGGTTTATTAATAACAGGAACCTGAAACCAATAGGGACAGTTTATCAAAGGAGCGTAATAGGAAAACTGCCCAGTCCAATAATAAACCCATACAAATGTCTGCATCCCAAGGGTTGTTGGGAATTTTTTCTTATTTTTCAGACAAATCCAAAAGCGGAAAATTTGGCCGCATCCATAACCAACCCTTATGATCAAAACCTTTATACAGCTAGAACTACTAAAAAGGTTACGCTCCACCTCATTTGCCAGAAGCCTTGCCATCGGGATATTTTTGGCTTTTTTGGGCTTATTGGTTTTGGCCTATTTGCTGCTTATGGGATTGGCGCTCAACTACTTGATTTCTGAGTTTTTCAGCCCTGCGGACAACACTGTTTTCTTGAACAGCTATCTGGTTTTCTTTTTTCTTTTTGAAATTATTTATCGGTATTTCATTCAACAACTGCCGGTATTTTCATTGGAACATTTCCTTCACCTACCTGTGGCGAAGTCCGGAATTATCCATTACCTCCTAGTCAGCTCATTTATTTCCCCACTTACCATTCTTCCCCTGCTCCTTTTTGGCCCCTTTGCGATAATGGAAATTGCGGAAGTTTATGGATCGGTTTCCGCAGGTGTGTGGCTGGGCTCGGTACTTCTCACGAGCTGGACCATACACTGGGTGATGCTTTGGTTCAAACAGCGATTTGAAGACAGTTTTGTGGTAATCCTGGTCATCTTCTGCCTTTTGCTGTTAGGTTCCGGCAGCACCTATTTGGGTTGGTTGGATATAGGGGCGTTTTTTGAGCCCATATTTACATTTGCCCTGGAATCTGCTGTTCCTGTAGTGCTACTCAGCATGGTAATGGTCCTTAGCTATTTCCTTTGTTTTGCTTTTTATCGGCAAAATGCCTACTTGGAAAAACTAAGCGAGGAGGATCAATTCGCCTTAAACTCCACCAATTTTGGTATTCTTTCCAAGTTTGGTTTGGCAGGAGAGATGGCCAGCCTCGAGTGGAAGCTAATCCTGCGCCACAAAAAAAGCAGGACCTACCTGACTATTTGCCTGTTTTTCCTTCTCTATGGTTTGATTTTTTACACCAACCCCATGTACCAAACCGTAGATGGTATCGCCAATATTTACATCTTTGTGGGGATATTTGTCACTGGAATTTTTATCCTACAGTATGGCCAGCTTTTCTTAAGTTGGAACAGCTCCATGTTTGATTTCTTTATTTTTCAGCGCAAAGGATTGGAAGCCCTAGTAAAGGGAAAATACCTGCTTTTCATGGGTATTTCCCTGGCCTGTTTCCTTCTTTCGCTGCCCTATGTTTTTTTCGGCTGGGAAGTGCTTTGGGTTCATCTGGCCACCTTCCTTTTTAACCTGGGCATTACCATTCACTTGGTTATTTATTTTGCCCTTTGGAAACCCAAGCCCATGGACCTTAACAAGGGGGCCATTTTCAACTACGAGGGTGTGGGTATAGCACAGTTCCTAATGATCATTCCCATACTGGGTATCCCTTATTTGATTTACCTGCCAATCTCCATTTTGGTAAGTGATTACGCCGGGCTGCTGGCCCTGGCCTTGCTGGGTTTAGGTGGCTTGATTGCCTTTCCCAAACTTTCTGATATATCCGTAAAAAAAGTACTTAGAAACAGGTATGAAATCTCATCTTCTTTTAGACAAGAGTTATGATCAAAATAGAAAAGCTGAAAAAAATATATAAGGACGTCACCGTTTTGGACATACCCCAACTCACCATACCCAAGTCCGAATGCTTTGGGCTAGTAGGCAATAATGGGGCAGGGAAAACCACCTTTTTCAGAATTATCCTAGACATGGTAAGGGCCACAGAAGGCCAAGTACTGATTGACGATGAGGATGTGAGCAAAACCGAACAGTGGAAAAGCAAGGTGGGGGCCTACTTGGATGAGCACATGCTGCTTCCATATCTTACTCCCGATGAGTATTTTGATGCACTAAAAAAAATTTATAGCCTGTCAAATCAAGACCTGGAAGTCCATTTGGACAAATTTAAGGAGCTTTTTAACGATGAAATATTGGGGAAAAAAAAATATATCCGGGACCTTTCCAAGGGCAATTCCAAAAAAGTGGGAATAGCTGCAGCCATGCTTGGCCACCCAGAGGCTGTTTTGTTAGACGAACCCTTTGAGAATTTAGACCCCAGCTCCCAAATCCGACTCAAAAAACTAATCCTCGAAGAAAAGGCTACAAATATGGTCACCTTTTTGATTTCAAGCCACGACTTAAACCACGTCACAGAAATCTGTGACCGCATAGTCCTTCTGGAAAAGGGCTTGGCCATCAAGGACCTCCAGGAAAAGACCACTATGTCAAGTGAACTGAATGCCTATTTCAATGTTTTTTGATAAAAACGATAAAACGTCTGCCCCAAGTTATTTGTTATCTCCTTATTCGATCCTAATTTAGTTCCACTACTTTATTCCCCAAAAATAGAAATAGTCATCACTAAGTTGAACATGAAATCGAGCCTGTCCTGACGGCAGTCAGGGCATGACGCAAGCGACGCACGGAGGGATGATTATCATGGCGAGATTCCCCCGAAACAAGTTCCCCGAAGCAAGTTCGGGGCAGGCAGGGGCAGGCTATGTGACCGTTGAAAAGAAAATATAAACACATGAAAAAGCAGCAGTCAAGGCAAGAGAGAAGAAAATTCTTAAGAAAGGCAGGGATAAGCGGATTTGCAGCCCTGCTAGGTGCAGATATTGTCTTTGCCCTGCCCAGAGGCTATATTCCCATTGCCTTGGAGGCCAAGGACCCCCAATCCCTTTTTGGTAAGCATCCCGACATGGTCACCCTCAACGACCAACCCTGGAATGTGGAAGCACAAGCCCATCTGCTAGATGACAAGGTAACCCCAGACGATAAAATGTTTATCCGGAACAATGGTTTGGTACCGGAATCCATTGATGTGGAAAATTGGTCATTGACGATACGGGGTGAAGCGGTAAATCAGGAAAAGACGTATAGCCTGAAGGAGTTAAAAGAGAAATTCCCCAAACACACCTATCAGCTGGTCTTGGAGTGTGGCGGAAATGGTAGGGCGGAGTATTTCCCTCCAGCGGATGGAAACCAATGGACCATAGGTGCAGTTTCTTGCGCGGAATGGACCGGAATTAGGTTAAGGGACCTCCTGAATGAGGTAGGAGTAAAGGCAAACGCCATATATGTAGGATACCATGCAGCCGACACCCATTTAAGCAGGGATCCTAACAAGGAACCCATATCCAGGGGAATTCCCATAGAAAAAGCGATGGAGGACGAAACCATACTTGCCTTTCAAATGAACGGTAAAGATATTCCCCTCGTTCATGGTCACCCACTTCGCCTAATTGCATCTGGTTTTCCGGCATCTGTTTCGGGTAAATGGATAAATGGCCTTTCAATCAGGGACAAAATCCATGATGGCGAAAAAATGGCCCCACCCTCCTACTCCATTCCCTGTGAGACCGTGGAACCAGGCACTTCGGTACCCAATGAGAAAATGTGTGTCATAGAGAAAATGCCCGTTAAGTCCCTGATTACCTACCCAAAAATCGGTGCCATGATCAAGGAGGGTCAAAAACTCCCCATCAGGGGGCATGCCTGGACAGCCGAGGAGCGCATTTCTAAAACGGAATATTCCATAGATTTCGGGGCATCCTGGAAACCTTGCCGTACCGCAGCCCCAAAAAACAGATTTGCATGGCAACACTTTGATGCCGAAATAGACTTCCCGAAAAAGGGATATTATGAAATATGGGTAAAGGCAACCGATAATACCGGGGCGGCACAGCCCATGCTAACTCCCGGGTGGAACCCAAAAGGGTATATAAACAATTCCTGCCATAGAATAGCCATTAAAGTCACCTAGCTATGATAAGACAAAACAGAAAAAACGTAAAAAGAAACACCGGAATACTCATAGCCTTGCTGATCATCGTATTAGTGATCCTGGGGTTATTGTTCTTTTTTGAAGAAGAGGAAATTTCCCAACGGGAAGATGGGTTCAGGGATGCCGATGCTCCCATTCCTGAAGAACAAATTGGGGGAAGGATTGAGAATGGTATTCATGCTGAAACAGGCCTGATAGAGGGGGAGGGATTGAAGTTGGTTATTGGGCACTGTACAGCCTGCCACTCTGCCAAGATCATCACCCAAAATGCAGCTGACCGGGAAGGCTGGAAAAAGATGATACGCTGGATGCAGGAAACCCAGAACCTCTGGGACCTAGGCGAACATGAGGACATCATCCTCGATTACCTTGCCGAAAACTACGCCCCGAAAAAAAGGGGACGCAAGCCTCCCTTGGGGGAAATTGAGTGGTATGAGTTAAAAAACTAGATTTTTATCGTGGGTATGGGACTTTTAGTCCCTAAAAAAACGCCTGGTAATCAAAACTACCCCCTATCCACTACTGCTGCCAAATTTGGGATTTGCGCAATTCCCTTGAAAACATACTATCGCTTATCCTAAAAGGAATTTCCAAAGCCTTATTCAACCTCAGGGCTGGCAAGAAAAATATGCATCCATCTACCCTTGGAAGTGGACACATACCTGTTAAAAGCCAGGATATCGCCGCTTCTTGACCAGCAGAGGGAAAAAGGAGCCTCATGACTCCTGGGGATGATCCTTCTATGGTTTTCAGCCTTGCCATTAGAAGAAAAATCCGCCAAAAAGATGCTATTATCCTGCAAATAGGCAAATGCTTCTCCGGATGGGTGCCACCGCACAGTGCCCTGCACATGGGAACCGTGATGAGTGGCTTGAAAAGAATCCTTGGTTTTGGTGGAAACCAGGAATACCTGAATAATTCCATTCTCGTCCTTTGCCAAATAACTTATCCAGGTTCCACAGGGAGAGGATGTAAGCCAATGCCGTACCTCCGTGGCAATTCCAGGGTAATGTCTTTCTTCTGTATGGGTAAGCCTATGTACCAAGGCACCTTTGGAAGGAGCGGGCATGCTGGTATCGGTACCTGCCAACGGGCCAAATTCCCCTTCCTGGTCAAGCCGATCAGGGACATCCACCATAAATACCTCCGTAAATGTCTCACCTTTTGAATTCACCAAATCACCCATAAAGGCTCTGGCCCTTTGTTGTCCCCCAGATGGTGTGGGATAACCTTTTTCCCCTACCCACCAATCCCCGTAGGCCTTGCCAATTTCTCCGGAGCCAGGTTGGGGATCTGCATGTACTTGGACCAAAAGGGCTGAAAACCAATGGCCTTGTATTTGCCCCCTACCCTCTGGGACTACAACCTTAGGCCCCTCCCTGTGGGCAACACCCACCGTTCTGAGATCCTGCTTCTTTCCTGTTTTCTTCTCCAAGTCTACCATGATAGCATCGTTGTAGGTAAAACCTATCCAATTGCCGTCAGCACTCCACTGATGTCTATGTGTACCTCCCCGCAAAGCCCCAGGAATATAAGGGGGAAGTATATTTCTGGTATCCATATAGGCCATTTCCCCAGAGTTTTCATCCACTATGGCTCCCACCCTTCTGTGCCCTGCATAGGGAAATTCCTCATTGGCTGCTTCCGGTCCATGGATAAAAATCACCTGCGGAAGTGTGGGGTGGTAGCTTACAGCCCCGACTCCAGGTCCAAAACGGGTAGCATTTTTAGTCTGGTAAATTACTTTTGTCTCCCCAGTGGCCACGTTTACCTTTCCTATGCTGGTATTTTGGGCTATCCCATCTGGATGGGGTCTGGCATCGAAGGCCAGCCATTGGTCATCAAAAGAAAAGTTATCGTTATGGTCTAATTCATGGTGTTGATCGATACTGGTAAGTTGCCTTACCGACCAAAGAGCATTACTATTTGTTGAGTCGTTTTGCATGGTGGATATGCATAGCATACCAATAAGCTGTGCTAATAGGTTCATGAATTTATTACTTGAAAATAAGGAATTTGGCTCCTTCCCAACCGTAAACTAGTGATAAATCGGCAACTTTATGGCCTGTTTTTTGTTAATTTAAAGTTTAGGGGAAAAAAAACACAAGGATTTCCAAAAGATTTGGATGCCTTTTAAAGTATAAATTAGTTTAAAACATGCAATTTCACAAAAGAAGATTTATTTACCTGAGTATTTCTACCTTGATCTTTTCGATGCTGTTGTTCTCCAGTTGTTCAAAGAGGATCAGCTTCCCACCCTCAGCAGTGGTTCCCGGGGTAGAGCCTAAAGCCAAGGTAAAGAAGACGGATGATGGCGATTATAGGGTTTCCCTGGATGTCAACCACTTGGTACGGCCTGAACAGCTTTCCCCTCCCAAAAAACACTATGTGGTATGGATAAATACCGAAAATCAAGGGGTGAGAAATATAGGGGAATTGAAAAACAGGAGTGGCATGATGGCCAATACCCGAAGAGCCAGTTTTGAAAGGACCATAGGTTTTAAACCCACACAGATTTTCGTCACCTCCGAAAACAGCACAGATGTGCAGTTCCCCGGTGACCAAACCGTCTTTAGAAGCGAAACCTTCCGGACAAAATAGCATGAAAATAGAAATCTGGTCCGACGTGGTTTGTCCCTTTTGCTATATCGGCAAGCGAAGATTGGAAAAAGCCATTGGGGAAATGGGGCTCGAAAATGAGGTGGAGCTGATATGGAAAAGCTTCTTGCTGGATCCCCAGGCACCTGCGGAAACGAGTGGAAGCAGTCTGGAATACCTTTCCAGGAAAAAAGGCTGGTCCATGGAACAGACCCTAGAAATGACAGACAGGGTTACTGGTATTGCTGCGGAGGAGGGCTTGGTCTTTAACATGCAAGACACCAAGCACGCAAATACCCTTCAGGCCCATAGGCTTATCCAACTGGCCAAAGAAAAAAGGCTGGCCAATGAGATGGAAGAACGCCTGTTCAAGGCTTATTTTACGGAGGGCAAAAATATAGGAGACTTAGAGGTACTGAAAGCCTTGGGGGCGGAAGTGGGCATAGAAGAGTCCGTATTGCAGCATTTCTTGGCTGAAAAAGACGCCTTCAGGGATAAAGTGGAAGCTGATCTCTACGAAGGCAGGCAGATAGGGGTAACTGCGGTTCCATTTTTTGTGATAGACGAGAAATATGCCATCAGTGGGGCACAGCCTACCGAGCTATTCATGAAGGCCTTGTCAGATTGCCAGAAGGTCTAAACAAAGCATTGGTAAAAATATATTGTCCATAGGGAACGAAATTTGTGTTATCTTTGTAGGCTTCTTTGGAATATGGGGCTGACCGGTTTTGACAGTAGGAGTGAAGACTGGGCTCGCATGCAGGCTGGAGTATGTACGGCCTTGAAAGATTCATACGAACCATAATTGGCGAATCTAATTACGCCATGGCTGCCTAATCTTTCCCTTTGGGGACTTAGATAACGCTTAAAGGGTTGAGTTTCGATAGATGCTCCCCGGCCACATCCCACCATCCGTCGCGCTGTCCGGGTGGAGTTGGGGTGTCGATCAGACAGTGCCGCTCCCTGTGAGGCTACTAAGCAGGGCTAAGACCAGTGGCTAAGCTGCTGTCCGGTGTGTCACCCAGCAAACAGCAGTCGAAAATCTAACAGGTGACTAAGCATGTAGACGGTACGGTGTTTCCCTATCTGGACGCGGGTTCGAATCCCGCCAGCTCCACTTAAAAAACTCCCCCTCCCCCGAAACTCTGCGAGTTTCGGGGGAGGGGGAGTTTTTTGTTTGGGGAGGGTAATTGGGATTTACAGGGAACGAAATCCGGTGTTTTTCGTATTTTTGCAGGGTAGCAACACGCTCTTTTCTTCATTTATTATGAAATCGAGCCTGCCTGGACGGCAGTCAGGCATGACGAGCACGTCACACAACGGGATGATTATAGACTGCGAGATTCCCCCGAAGCGAGTTCGGGGCAGGCTGGGGCAGGCTATATGACCGCTGAAAAGACAATTACAAACATATGAAACTAATTACGCTAAAGATACCTGACAGTAAATATGCTTTTTTTCTTGAGCTGATAAAAAACTTGGGGCTGGAGAAAATAAAGCATAAACCCTCTGAAAGCAAAGATAAATTAAATGAGGCAGGGTCAGGTTTGTCCTCACTTCGTGGAAAGCTACATCTAACTGAGAAGCAGTATCGTGACTTTCAGCAGCACGTAAATAATAGCCGTGAGGAATGGAATCGGCGTATTTAATAGATACCAATGTAGCGATCGATTTCTTGGATAACAAACTCCCAGATGAGATCATCGCCGCCACCGCCTTAACCTATGACCTCACCTTGCTCACAAGGAATATAGGGGATTTCAAAAAAATTGAAGGGCTTAAAGTGACCAATCCAAATGAGAAGTGAAAAGCCCCGAGAAAGGACCCTAAAAATTTATTTTATCCAATTCAATTTAAAGTAGTAGGTTCAGTGTAGAACACTATTCACTATCCGTGTTGCGTTGAAGCTTTTTAACCACCCAGGCTGTGGTGAATGAAACGAACATCCCGGTAAATAAAGCCCAAGCTGACCAGGATCCAACGATCCAATCGAATTATATCTCTGGCTTTAGGGAAATTTCGGGTATTTCAAATATTATTGGCTTTAAGGAAGTGATTTTACTGCATTGAACTCCATATTAAAAAAAGTACTAATACCAAAATTACGGTGAAAATAATAAACTTGTCCGCATCTGATTCATTTTGGCTGACTTCCTCAAATTTAGTGGGAGTTTCTAATTCCTTAATTCTTTTCAGGTATCCTTCCAAATTTAGATCAGGTATTTCCTTTTGGTTTACAAAGCAGAAAAAATCAGTGGTGATTCCATCCTTCTTTAAAATTAAAGCATTCCCGTCAACAAATACTTCGTTTAAAAGAAGCTTCTTACCGCCAACATTTACCACCAGGGAATCCATGGCAGCTAGATATTCCCATTTGCTTTCTTGTATTTCGCCTTCTTTAACAATGTACAGAGATTTATCCTTACGAAAAATAAGCCGTTGAATATTCAATTCACCATCCACCATGGTCCAGGGAATGTCCACCAGCATGTTCTGTTTGGCTAATCCCTGGTTGTAGGATTTTAGGGAGGATTGGAGGTCTTTGAGGAGTTCTTGGAGCATTACTCGAAATTTAATTAGGTTTAAAATTAAGAGTATAATCCAAAAAATCTCCTTAACTGTTAGATTTTATCTGTAATACGTCCTTAGGTCTCAGATTGCTTTCTGATTTGAGTAAATGGAAACATATACCTATCTGATTTATACCGGTTTTCAATTTATTTATTAAGTGCCTAATTCAATAGGGAAAAAAGAATTGTGCTGAGAGAACTATAAAATTGTCGGAAATAAATACCGGTTGGTGATCGAAGTGAATTTTGAAGAAAAAACAGTAGAAGTTCGATTTATCGGAACCCATGATCAATATGATAAGATAGACGCCACCACCATTTAAACATTGGCGAAGATGAAAACGAATAAAAACAATAATTGGTTCTTACTGGAATCAGAAGCTGATTTTGAAGCTGCAAGCAAAAGGTATGAGCAGTTGAAAGATGCGGAAAAAGGTTCGGAAGCACATAAGGAAAAAATGCTTTTGGTCCATCTGATTGCCCAATACGAAAAAAAGCTTTGGGATTTGCCGGAAGTGGATCCTGTTGAAATGATCAAAATTCGGATGGAGGATTTTGGTTATAATGCTGCCACCCTTGCAAAGGCCTACGGTGACAGGGGTACCATCAGCAAGGTGTTGAATTATAAGCAGTCCCTGTCATTAACAATGATCAGAAAATTCAGTCAGTTACTGAAAATACCGGCAGAATGCCTTATAAAGGAATACCCCCTAAAAAAAGCACTTTAAACAGGTATTAGTTGACACTTTGATTTACATCCTCTTTTTCAAGGTTATAAAAGCGTTTATTAATTTTGTTGAATAACATTTTTTCTTAGGACCTGCCATCAAAAGTCAGCAGCGTTTTTTGGAGCCTTTAAAGCTATAAGGGTTTTTGTAGGTCGAACTTTTTTGATTCAAAAGGTTGATTAATTCATACAGGAACTCCCCAAGCTTTATGCATCTCGTTTTTTTTCAGACTTTATGTAATAACGTGTAAAGGAATACCCTTTACTGGGGATGTTGGTCTTTTCGGCTACAATGCAATAATGTTCTATTCCCGGTCATAACAAATGCCCTATTGGGTTCTCAATTTTTAAATCCTATAACCTAAAGAAGGGAGGAATTGCAAACTACTGCCTGACCGGGGTACTTTTAAATCACTTTTACATTGGAGCTATTTCTTTTGGCTCTGCATTTAACGGAATTACCCCACACTTCATCCCCCAAATCCAACGGTTCAGTCAGCTTTAATTTTCTCTGCTGTTCTTTCTCCCCAGTTTTGGGTCAAAGGATATTACGATGAAGATGCTTATTTCATGCTATTTAATGCTTATGGTTCAGCCAATTTTTGGTCAGAGCCTGGTCAAAGGGTTGGTCAAAGACCAAAAAGGAAACACCATTCCCGGCGTCAACATCTTTCTAAAGGGTACTTTTGAAGGGACTTCTTCCGAAATTGACGGAACCTATATGCTGCAAACCGGCGAAAAAGGAGTTTTTACCCTCGTTTTCCAAGCCATGGGGGTTAAACCTCAGGAGTTTGAAATTGAACTGGATGGGAGCACCCTTGAAATCAGTCCCACCCTGAAGGAATCCATCAATGAAATGACTGCCGTGACTATTTCCGCAGGGGCCATGGAAGCCTCCGACGAAAAGAAAGCAGTGGTATTGCGGCCTGTAGATATTGTAACTGTGCCCTCTGCAATGGGGGATATAGTGGGGGCATTCCAGACTTTGCCAGGTTCTGCTACTGTAGGCAACGACGGGAGGCTATTTGTCCGTGGTGGTGATGCCAGCGAAACGGCCATATTTATAGATGGCCTCAAAGTCGGGAATGCATTCGGCACTACGGCCTCTAATGTGCCCACCCGGACACGGTTTAACCCCAATTTATTCAAAGGGTCTTTTTTCAGCACAGGGGGCTATTCCGCAGAGTATGGCCAGGCACTTTCATCTGCATTGGCTTTGAATACCGTGGATTTTCCTTTAAGGAATCAAGGCGATATCAGTATCATGTCCCTTGGAGGGGGATTCACACAGACACTGGCTGGAGAAAAAAACAGTATCACTGCTTCTGCCAACTTTTTTGACCTTTCACCCTATCAATCCTTGATCAAGCAAAATTTCGATTGGGAAAGGGCACCCTACGGGTGGGATGCGGAAGTTTCGGGGCGACAGAAATGGGGCAAAAGCGGAGTCGTCAAAGCTTATCTCCATACGGAATCCAACGGAATGAAAATTTGGCAACCCATGCCCGGTACAGAGGGCAGGGGCCAATTGGTGGGTATTCAAAACCACTATACTTTTGGGCAGGGTTCATTCAAGCAGATAGGCAAAAATGGTTGGAGCTATTATGGAGGGGTTTCCTATTCCAACAATGTGGATGAAATTGAATTGGACCACCTGAATGTCCGTAACCAAAACCAGGTTTTGCATAGCAAGACTGTGGCCATAAAAGAATTTTCGGATAAGTTCTCCATAAAAACAGGCCTGGAATCTTACCTCTACAGGTATGAAGAACAACTTAAATCCGAGGGTTTAAACAGGAGTTTCCAAGACCACCATGCGGTGCTTTTTACCGAGGCGGATTATTTTGTGAGCAATAAACTGGTTTTTAGAGGTGGACTGCGAGCCGGAAACAGCAGCCTTTCCGATCAAACCTGGCTTGATCCCAGAGTTTCCCTGGCCTTCAAATTTGAGCATGAAGGACAGCTTTCCCTTGCCGCAGGAAAATTCAGCCAGATGCCAGTGGAGCAATTGCGGATATTGGATCAAAACCTACAGAATACCCGGGCCGATCATTTGATATTGAATTATTTCCTGAGTAAAAATGGCAGGACTGTACGTGCAGAGGCATTTTATAAAGACTACAAGCAACTCATCACCTATGATGTGGCCCAACTACTCCCAATGCCCATGGGGTTTGATCGCATCCAACAAAACGGTGAAGGTTATGCTCAGGGGATGGATTTCTTTTTCAGGGACAGGAAGAGTTTCAAAAACACGGATTTCTGGGTGACTTATAGTTTTGTGGACAGCAAAAGGAAGTTTGCCCAATTTCGGGAAAGGGTTCAACCGGCCTTTGCCCCTAGGCATAACGGATCGGTGGTGGTCAAGCATTTTATTCAGCCCTTACAGTCCCAGTTGGGCATATCCTTCAGCTTCAACGATGGGTATAGGTACGATAATCCCAATCTGCCTGGACAGATGAATGCCAAGACAAAGAGCTTTCAGGACCTAAGTTTGGGTTGGAGTTACCTTCCCAGACCCAATCTAATAATCCACTTGGCCTGCTCGAATGTCTTTGGCCGGGATACTATTTTCGGATACCAATACGCCAGTGAAACCAATGAAAAAGGGATATTTGAAGGCATACCAATCCGGCTTCAGGCTCCCAGGTTTCTTTTTTTGGGAATTTTCCTGACCATTTCCAAAGACAAAAACGCAAACAATTTAAATAACCTATAAAATACAGAAACCATGAAAAAGTACAGTCTAGCGATTATCGTCATGATGCTTATTGCTTTGTTGACCAAAGCATCCAATGAGGCCTATGAACAGGCCATGCGTAAGGAACTGCAACAGATGAAAGCTGCAGAAAGCCCTGAAGCGCTTAAAAAATCGGCAAATGGATTTGCCCGGATTGCGGAAATGATGCCCGAAGAATGGCTACCGGATTATTATGCTGCTTTGGCGTTGGCCAATGCCGGATTCAGAAGTACAGGGGGAATGGAGGAGATGGATGCATTATTTGCACAAGCCAAAAAACATGCAGATAAGGCCAGCGCAATTTCCCCAGACAATTCCGAAATTGTTGCCATTCAGGGATTTATTACCATGGGTGAACTGTCTGTAGACCCCAATTCCCGTGGGCAGCATTTATCCGGGGTGGCCATGCAGACGTTCGGCAAAGCCATTGAACTGAACAAGCAAAACCCCAGAGCCATTATCCTGATGGCACAGATGGAAATGGGCATGGCACAATTCTTTGGCCAGGGCCCAGAAAAAGCATGTGGACTGGTCGATTCCAGTCTGCAGCTTTTTGAAAAAGAAGCCGCTACAAAAGAAAAAGGGGCTTTTCAACCGACCTGGGGAAAGGAAATGGCCCTGGGGATGAAAGAAAATACCTGCAAATGATAAATTAGCCTTCCTGAACTTGTTTCAGGAAGGTATTGCAATTCAAAATCAGGATGCTTTTGGGTTTGGGTTAATTTAACCTTATTTTCAAATGAAGAAATCGAGCACGACGCAAGCGACACACAGGGCATGATTATAATTGCGAGATTCCCCCGAAACGAGTTCGGGGCAGGCTATCTGACCATTGAAAGACAATTATAAACAGATGAAACCATTGGCTAGTACTGACCCACTATTTGAGAAAAATTCATGAGCAAAGCTTTTTACAGTTCAACCACCATCTTCGTTACCGCCAAGCGGTTTTTTGTGTTGAATTTTGGGATTTCTACCATTTTGATGCTGATTTTCTGTCCAAGCTGTTTTTTGTCTTTAGAAGGGATTCGATCCATTGTTCCTGACTGGATTTTCTCTTTTTTGATGTCGTCTTCGTTGAGCTTTGGTGGATTCAAAGTAGAGGAATATTTTGATAAAAAGATTTCCTGGATAGAAAAACCGGTGAAAAGATTGCTGCTGATGGCCACTTCTTACATGATCTATTCTTTTATTGTAAGCTTCATTTTGATTTTTTTCTATGTATGGATTACAGTAGAAGAGGTTACGCTGACTAATATTGATTGGATGCGGATTCTGAAAAACACCCTCTTACCAACATTTATTGCCTTTATCATCATCACGATATTCACTGCCCGGTCCTGGCTTTATGAATGGAAAAATGCCGCCATTGAAGCTGAGCAGCTCAAATCAGAAAACCTTGCCAGCCAGTACCAGTCCCTTAAAGACCAATTGAACCCGCATTTCTTGTTCAATTCCCTGAACGTCCTTACCAACCTGGTCTATGAAAGCCCGGATAAATCTGCTGCTTTTATACAGCAACTATCCAAAATCTACAGGTATGTGCTAGAAGTACAGGAGGAGGAACTGGTGACAATGGAACAGGAATTGGGGTTTGCTGAAAACTTCCTGAGCCTGCAGAAGATCCGGTTTGAAAAAAGTCTGGAATACACTATCGAGGTGCACGAGTACAAAGAGTTTTTTCTTCCACCGCTTTCTCTTCAACTGCTAATGGAAAATGCCATCAAACACAACATCATCAGCTTGGAGCAGCCTCTAAAAATTTTGATTGTGCAGGAGAAGGACACCCTTTTGGTCAAAAATAGGTTGCAGCCAAAACTTACCCAAGAAATTGCAGGAAATGGGATTGGCTTATCCAATATTGAAAAACGCTATGCTATATTGAGTGAGCGAAAACCGAAAATCATGCAAACCGAAAAGGAGTTTATCGTTGAATTGCCTCTCTTAAAAACATAAACCGAGCCTGATAGGGCTTTCCAAGGAAAGATGCCCGGTAGCTACAATATCAAAGGGAAACAGGAGAAACAAGCCAACCCGATACCAATAGCGAACCGGGACAAGTTGACCGCGAACAAAAATTATAAACAGATGAACATCCTGCTGATAGAAGACGAAAGACCGGCCGCCAACCGGTTGAAGCAACTGATTACGGTACTACTGCCTGAAGTTGAAATTTTCGGGAACCTGGACAGCATTAAAGGGGCTGCCCAGTGGTTGCAATCCAACCCTGCCCCGGATCTGATTTTCTGTGATATCCAATTGGCCGATGGTCTGAGCTTTGATATCTTCGAAAGGGTAAAAGTGGACAGTCCCATAATTTTTACCACAGCCTATGATCAGTATGCGATAAAGGCCTTTAAGCTCAACTCTGTGGATTATTTGCTTAAGCCAATTGATCCTCAAGAACTGGCAAATGCCATTGAAAAATACCGGACGCTAAAGCTCAAAAGCAGTATAGACCTAAACCAAATCAAAGAACTTCTACAGCCCCAAAACAAAGCATACAAAAGCCGTTTTATGGTGAAGTTTGGGGAAAAAATCCAAAGTGTACAGACCTCTGAGGTGGCATTTTTTTTCAGCGAGGAGAAGGTCACCTTTTTGCAAACCACGGGCAGGAGAAAATATATCCTGGATTATACTTTGGACCAACTGGAAAGCATGGTGGACCCTAAGCGGTTTTTCAGGCTCAACAGAAAATACATAGCTTCCTTCGGGTCTATTGCAGAAATCCATACCTATTCCAACAGCCGCCTAAAAATCAAACTTTGCGACTGTGACGATAACGACATTTTGGTCAGTAGGGAGAAGGTGGGGGCATTGAAGCAGTGGCTGGATGGGTGAGAGTGGATTTCAGAATTACGAATTGTGAATCCCTTCTGAGCGTAGCATTCGAAAAGGTACGAATTAGGATATTTTACATGCACTATACTAATTGGGGCCCCAGTCCATCAAACAAATCTCCTAAAAAAATCTTCTGACCAAGGTTGCATGGTTGCAAATTGAAAATTAAAGTCCGGATAGGTTTCCACAAACAATTGGTATTTTTTGATTTTTGCCAATCTTTCATCAAATTTTACCTCTATTGCCATAGGAGGGTTTTCGTTAAGCAGCACAAAGTCAATTTCTTTACCATCAGCCGTTCTCCAGAACCTGATACCATCTAGTCCAAACTTGTCAGCCAATAATCTAAAAACTGCCTGTTCCCACAATTCTCCTTTATCAAACCTTTGGTTGATGGGGTCAAAATTATTTAGAAGGCAATTTCTTAATCCTGAATCCAGCAGAAATCCCTTAGGCATTTTCACCAACTCCTTTCTTAGATTTGCGTAAAAAGGACGAATTAATGCCAGGTGGAAACATTTTTCCATTACCTCCAGATATTTTTGTATGGTTTCGTTTCTTGATTTGAGTGTGTTGGCCAATTCATTTACATTCACCAATTGGCCTGTTTGCGATGCCAGAACCTGGAATAGACGGTAGAATACTGCTTCATTTTGGACACCTGATTCGATAATATCTCTTTTGATAAACGAATCCCTTATTTCCTTCAGCATTTCTTTCTTCTCCGGAATGGAGGTTTCTGTGATTACTGCCGGATATCCTCCAAAGAGCATATATGCCTCCCACTCCAGGCGTAACAAATCCAACTTAAGGCTTTTGGCCAAAGGTTGTTCTTTGATTCTGACTACTTCCTCCCAAAGGTCTGACTTGCCCTGCAGCATCAAGAAATCTTCAAAATCACAGGTCAACAAATGAAAAATCCTTTTTCTCCCAGCAAGTGAATCTTTAAATTTTGAATCAATATAGAAGGCACTGCTTCCACTAGCGACTATTTTCACCTTGTCTTTGAACTCATCGTAAATCAACTTCAAAAAATTGGAGGGATCAGATAAATACTGTATTTCATCTAAAAAAACAACAGTCTTCTTCTCTTGGTTTGGGAGATATGCGAGGAGATTTAAGGGATTGGCATTCAATTCTGACAA
Source organism: Pleomorphovibrio marinus (assembly GCF_003347495.1). Classification (GTDB taxonomy): domain Bacteria; phylum Bacteroidota; class Bacteroidia; order Cytophagales; family Cyclobacteriaceae; genus Pleomorphovibrio; species Pleomorphovibrio marinus. The sequence goes on along the minus strand of NZ_QCXY01000018.1, from coordinate 7,469 downwards.
TAACGTTTTGTTTTCCAGATTAATAAAAACCTGAGGAATACCCTTCCCAATACAATATAATTTCAGGTCATGTAATAAGGTGGATTTTCCTGTTTGCCTAGCTCCAGTTACTATCGTAAATTCCTTTTTTGGGAGATGCTGCAATAGCTTTTTATATAGTTTTCTTTTCATCTGTTTATAATTTTTTTTTAGCGGTCAGATAGCCTGCCCCGAACTCGTTTCGGGGGAATCTCGCTTTGATAATCATCCCTCCGTGTGAGGTTCTCCTCATGCCTGACTGCCGTCCAGGCAGGCTCGATTTCATGTGTTTATATTTTCTTTTCAGCGACCACATAGCCTGTCCCGAATTCACTTCGGGAGAATCACGCAGTCTATAATCATCCCATTGTGTGACGTGCTCATCATGCCTGACTGCCGTCCAGGCAGGCTCGATTTCATCTTAATCGCTCTCTCCCACAATAATAGTAAAAATATCAGATATTTTACCTACTATACTAGTAAAATTATCCGATATTTTACCTACTTATTCAGTAAAAATATCCGATTCAATACGCTCCAATACTTGACAGCATCTTTTAGACTGGCACGATTTGACCAAAAACACCGGCATGGTGTGACCAAAATACCCGGTCACTCTATCGGTAGATTTTGGCACACTATGGACATGGGAATACCCAACTGCCGGACGTACGGTTCTCTCCGATTCAAGTTAGGCACTGGCAGACAGTTTAGCTCTTCGAAATCGGCAACTTCCTGTGGCTGCAAACTGCTGGCATGCCTATCTCCCGAAAAAAATCACTTTTAACTCAAATTAACGTTGAATAACTCATGTTAGAGTTGTATAACTCATATATGCGTTATACATTTACGCCTATGAAATCGAGCCTGTCCTGACGGCAGTCAGGGCATGACGAGCACGTCACACATTGGGATGATTATAGATTGCGAGATTCCATGTGGCAAATAAAAATCAATTATAAACACATGAAAGAATTAACAGAAAGAGAACTCAATGTACTTGAGATTCTATGGGACATTAAAAGTGGTTTTGTTAACGACGTTTTGGACAAATTTCCAGATCCCAAACCTCCTTACACTACTGTTTCATCCATTATTAGGATTTTGGAATCAAAAGGTTATGTATCTCATAAAGTTTATGGAAAGACCCATGAGTATTCACCAACTATTTCGAGAGTCAAATACAAAAAGAACCTACTTAAGAATGTCGTGTCCAAGTTTTTTGAAGGGTCTTTCGACAAAGTGGTTTCATTTATGGCAAGCGAAAATGAACTCAGTGAAGAGGAAGCCAATGAAATTGCTCATTTGATCGAAAACTTTAAATCAAAGAAAAATGACTAACTGGTTAATCTATTTATTTGAGGTTTCGATTTGCCACGCCCTATTCTATCTCCTTTTCTTGGGCCTTTTTAGAAACCTATCCTTCTTTCAGGTCAATAGAATTTATCTACTATCTGCTGCCATACTGGGTTTTATTATTCCAGCCATTCAAATTCCATTTTGGGATAACCATGCCTCTGAAATAATGCCTCTCCAAATGACTGAAGTATCGGATCCTTTAAGTAGGGATTCAAATGCCAACATTCCGAACTCAGATTTCCCCTGGTTAATTAGCCTAGTTTTTATTGCTTATCTCGGTGGGATGATACTTTATTTTTCGAAACTAGTAAGCACAATAATTAAAGTGAGCTCACTTATAAGGAAGTATGGCGTCAAACAATGCAGTGACGTCAAAACCGTGCATCTAAACAGTGGCCCAGCAATCTTTGTGTTCCTGAATTACGTGTTTATCAACATGAATAAAATGAACATTTCTTCCATTGAATTTCAACAAGTCATTGAGCATGAAAAAAACCACATCTTTCAAAGACATACCCTTGATAACATTATGATGGAATTGATCATCACCGTTTGCTGGTTCAACCCGATTCTTCAACTGATCAAAAAGGAACTCAATAGTACCCATGAATTTTATGTGGATCAAAGAGTTACCCAAAACACTCAAGATTTAGATAGCTATTCCAGACTCATCCTGCGGTTATCAAGCAACAAAGAAGAGCACATTCCCTTAACCCATCCATTTTCTATGTACAACATTAAACGTCGAATAACAATGCTCAACACAAAGAAAAACAAAAACAGTCAACTACTGAGGTATATTATGATTGTGCCTTGTCTGGCAATGCTCGCGGTTTCATTTTCATTTGTAGAAAAATCAACTGACGAAACTAACAAAGTTTTAGCATCAGAAAATTCCGTTGTAATCAGTAAAATCACCTGGAATGGTAATACACTTTACACGAGTGAATTCTTATCAAATTATGTGGGGATTAGGGTGGGAGACCAATTCAACGAAGCGGCCATTAATCAAAAGCTCTCTTATCAACCGGAAGGCTCAGACCTAGCATCTCTTTTCATGGATGAAGGTTATCTGTTTTTCACGGTTAATGTGAAGAAAGAAGAGCACTCAGGAACGGTAGATCTAATTTTCGATATTTATGAAGGCGATAAAATAACAATCAATAAAGTATTTGTCACTGGTAATCAAGAAGCTGATAGTGAAAAAATCCTTTCGATGATTTCTTTTAAACCAGGAGAACATTTCAACAGATCAAAGCTGGTTGCCTCACTACGAAAAATTGCTGAATCAGGTCTGGTTGACCCTGAAAATGTTGCTCCTAATCTAATTCCGCACCTTAATAACAGAACAGTGGACATTGAATTTGTAGTGGGTGACCTATAATGCAGGCCAATCGAGATGGCTCCGTTAGATTCCTCTAGCGGAGCCGTTTTTTAGTTGGGGCGGTTAATTGGTTTTTATATTACAGTAGTATGATTAACTCTTAAGTATTGAAAATTAGATGACATCTTTAAGGGAATCTATGGTGATGTAGAATTTGTCCCTCCCATTTGGGATCCGGATCGGCAACACTATTACCGGATTCATTATGAGACCTTGTTTGAAGATGATTATTCCGGGATGTATCCCAAGCGAATGGGGGCAAATGTCTATATAACCGTCTACGATAAAGACTTTCAACTGAAAGCAGAAGGACAATAACCTCAATTTCAAGACTCCCCCAGATTCCACTTCGCCAAAGACGGCAAAATCTGGCTAATTCAAAACATTAATGATGAAAATGGTTTACGCTTTAGCTTCATGCAGTGACTATGGGCATATATTAAAAAAGTTAAAAGGTAGGATGATAAAGCCAAAACTTGGGTTCCATAATGCGGATAGGGAACCAAAATGCAACGCTATCATTTAGCATCAAAACAGGTAGGCCACTCTCTCATCAAATGGTCATTCTGAAATAACTTCCCGACCGGGGTGGCATGAATGATGGCTATAGGGATACAACAAGATAGGTGAAGATATATTTCCGTACGGATAATCGGGTAAGGCTCCCAGAGTTTTCTGTCCGTTTTCGGTCAGAAATTGTCCGGTTTTTGTCAATGTTCTTGATTGTTCCCTGAGGCATAGGAAAACATGATAATTGCTTGATTCGATTAAAAATGACCCATTGACGGGTGTTTCTATATCTCTCCATGGGTCTGCCTCAGTGGCAAAGAATGGTTTTCCCAGCAAGCAATTATGCTTTCTTTACTGTTTTTTGTTCAGAAAAGAAAAGAAATTAAAAACAGAACAAGAATTAAAAATTCTATGGATAAAATAATCTTTTTCATTTTTTTTATTAGGGGTTCAAATAGTTAAAGGTTTATTTAATAGGGTTTGCTAAAACGACCATATCAACTTTGAGGCCAGAATTCTCATTGTAATGAAAAAATTAAATTCCCGCCTGGGAGAGTGCAGTTACAACCACGTTGTCTTTCGGGATACACCCAGGTGCGGGCATGGCAGTTTCTCTTTAAATAAATAGGAATGTGGCTTTACAGTGCTATACCCACTGCTGATACAATTGATTAAAATGCGACTTGAATACCGCCGATTAGACCTCCAAAAAGCCCGTAAATATTGATGTCTGTACGGTAATCCGCCAGGACAAGCCCGGGAACACTCTTTTCCGGGCTGAAGTCCAGCACCGCAAAATTAAAGGAAGGCCCAAAAAAAACTTTAGTGCCAGGGGATAGACGATAAGCAGGGAGTAATCTAAAGGAGTTGGTGATATCGGAATGTGTCCTGAAATCCGTCCCTACCCGGTTTACCCACTCGGCATCTAAAGAAAAAGTGCCCCTGTCCAGCATCATTATACCAAAGCCCAAGTCGTAGCCAAATTGAGTATGGGTATTCCCCAGCAAATAGGCCAACCCTAGGATGCCATATAGTTTTCTACCTCCCGTTCGCAACGTCAATTGCATTGCCGCCGACTCATCCATGGCCAGTGACACGCTCTTTCTTCCATTTTTTACTAAATTTAATAGGCCAATGGGGTGGTCACTGGACTCTGCAATATTAATGATCCCTATCTGAAACCTGTTTACTTGGGATGCATGGTTTAGCAATCCTGCAATTTGACTTTCCACTGATCCCCCGGAATAATTCATCAGTCCGGCCATTTGAATAATCCCCCCATTTCCAGGGGAGAGATTCAACAGGCCCGCCATTTGGCTTCCCTCTGCGATTTCAGCTTTGTTGATTAATCCTGCAATTTGGTGACCGGTAGTGGAATCCGAACGGTTATAAAGCCCCGCCACCTGCAAACCCCTAGCCCCTGATTTGGCCAAGTTGTAAAGTCCGGCAACCTGGAACCCTTCTACCTTTTGGTAAACGGTGTTATAGAGCCCTGCCACTTGCATGCCCTGCATACTACCACCCACCATATTTGCAAGTCCGGCCACTTGCAGCCCTTTGGTATCCTGTTGATTAATATTGAATACACCGGCCGTTTCAAAGCCTTCTGTGCCTGCCGAATATCCACCGATAAGATTGAGTGAAAAGCGGTTGACCATCTGACTGCCAAACATCCCCTGGGAACCTATTCCGGGAATAAAAGATACCTGGTAAGGGCTTTCCCCAAAGAAACCTTCCAGGTTTATCCGCTGAATCCGCTGCCTGAAACCTATGAAAAAGCGCCCAAAAAAGCTGTCTTCCACCTCCCCTGCATTCGTGGATTGAGGGGAAAATCGAAGCCTACTTTTAAAGTTCCTGCTGGCAATATCCACCGTGGGTAGCAGGATAAAGCTGGTATCCCTATAGTTTTCCTTACTCAGTGTTACCCATATAGAGGACTGTGAATTTTTTAGCTTTAGCTCAAAATAGCCCTCTTGATTACTCAACGCAGAGACCAGTTGACTGCGCTCATAGATGCTGGCAAATGCTACCGATTCCTGGCTTTGATGATCCCTGATGTATCCTTTGACAGTGGTTTGCCTTTCGGTTTTTTCTATTTCTGCATCCACATCCAGCATTTTGGGGGCATAGCGGATGATGATATGTCCGGGAATTTCTTTGAATTCATAGGCTGTCCCCAAGGCCAGTGTAAGAAATCCTTTAATAGTCCCGGAATAATGATCAAGGGGTGCAGGATCGTCCACGGCAATCACAGTACTGGGATAGGAAAAAAAGAAGTCATTCCCTTCTTCCAGTTGCCGAAGCGCCTCCCGAATGCTAAGTTCCCTGGAAGGTTCGAAGATAATTTCCTGCTGAAGGTGCTGTTGAGCAGACAAGGGTTTATCCTGCAAAAGGATTATTGCAAAGATTACACAGAAAAGGATAAAAAATTTGGTATTGAACATGTTAAACCCGCAGAATAGACCTGCAAAGGTAAGTGTTATTCAATAATGACCTGCTCTTCCTGCTTCAAAATCCGCACATTTAAAGTCTCCTGGATTACTTCCAGGTTTTGGTCTAGGGAACCATAGGGTAAAGTGGTCGTGATGGGTTGGGTTTGCATTGCTTTATCGGCGATTCGGATGGGAACTCCATAGGCCTCACTAAGTGCCCGAACCAACTCCTGCAATGGGATATTTTCTGCCACAAAGAGGTTGTTGATATAATACCTGTACAGTTCGTTATCCGGGGTGGATTTATGGAGTTGTTGGGTTGGTATATCCCTACGGGCCATTTCTCCCGGTTCCAGAGTTATTTTCTCTGTTCCGGAGGCCACCTCCACTGATCCATTTTCCAGGATTACTTCTTGGCCATTTGAACTGGTCTTGACATGAAAGGAAGTCCCCAGCACCCGTATACTAAGGTCCTGAACGGTAATAACAAACGGCCTCTTTGGGTCTGGCTCCACATCGAAATAGGCCTCCCCTGCATTCATCTCCACCTTGCGCTGCTTTGAAAATAGGGGCTGGGAATAACTCAGGCTGGTATGCTTGTTGAGTACGACCCATGATCCATCCAATAAGCGTTCATTGACTACCTCGTTCCCGGATACTAACTTTACAGAAGTGAAATAGGCCTGTCCGCCGTGAGGAAGGAGAAAAGTAAATATCCATATAAATCCGATCAGCAAGGCTATGGAGGCAGCTACTGCTGTCCATGGAGACGACCAGGTTATTCGAGATTTTGTCACACTGGATTTTAAGGCTTCCCTTCTTACTTTGAAGCGCTGCCAAGCTTCCTCAGAGTCCCGGCTTTCCTCCGGGGCAATCTTTTTACTATTTCCCCAAACCCATCGCAGTTCGGAATACCGTTTCTCATTGACTGGATCAGCCTCCAACCAGGTTTGGACGACTTTGTCTTCTGCGGCAGTAGTTTCCCTGAGCAGGTATCGGATGAGGAGATCGTCGTTTATGGGTTCCATAGCTTGAAGAGAAGTTGAAAGGTCAAAATTACCATTGGCAAAAATTCCGCTAGTTCCATCCGGAGGGTTTTCAGGGCTTTGGACATATGGGCTTCAACGGTTTTGAGCGATATGCCCATTTGCGCTGCAATTTCGCCATACTTAAGTTCCTCAAACCGGCTCAAGTGGAACACCATACGGCATTTTTCGGGTAGCCCATCCAAGGTTTGCTGAATGCGATCCATCAATTCTTTTTCCTGACCTTCCATAATGTGTACGTTTTCCGTTGACAATTGCTGGTTCATCGTATACTGTGCTTGTTCCCAATGCCGCTGTATTACTTTTTGATGCTTGAGCTGATTCAAGCTGTCATGATAGACTGCCTTATACAGATAAGCTTTGAGTGAAGTGGTGATTTGCAAAGCGGATCTTTTTTCCCAAAGCTTTAAGAAAATCGTCTGAACGACCTCCTCGGCCCCTTCTGCATCATTCAGGATCACATTGGCATAGGCGTGCAGTGCCCCGTAGTGGGCCTTGAAAACCCTTTCAAAGGTAGCTTCATCCAGTTGAAATTCTGTGGAAATCGTCGAATCCGTCACGGTATTTGTCAGCCAATTGGAGCAGGAAATATACACAATTCCTATCGCTTAATCGAACTAAAGCGTAAGTTGTATGCCTACCGTAAAGCCTAAATCCAGTGAGCTATAGTTTCCCCATCGCTGGGTTCCCCATATCTCCAAGCCCCCGGAACCGTAGCGG
>NZ_QCXY01000017.1 GCF_003347495.1 Pleomorphovibrio marinus | reverse complement strand
GGTTGCGCCCGTGGCGAGAACCATTTCACGCCAAGCCCGCCACGGGGATGTTTGCCAGGGATGGGCACGAATATTTTTTTTTACACTCCGGCACCCCACTATCAAACGACCCAAGCTTGGGCCACAACCACCTCATTCGTGTAAATTAGTGCATTAGTGGCTAATGTTCTTTGCTACGGATGGGCACGAAAGTGGTTGGTAGGTCTTCCATGTCGCGACTGATGTGCACCCGCTACGTTCTTTTTGTGAACTTTTTCACACCACGATCGCCCCGTGAGGCACGCCATGCCTGCGGCGCTTTTATGTCCAGGGCTTTACCATTGCGAGAGCCATTTTATCGCAATAGGTACATCTTACCATACCCTTTTTTAAAGGCCTTGTCACCAGCCGTGGCCCTATGCTCCATAAACTGCCCTTCCTTTCTTACCAACACCCGGTATATATAAACACCGTTTGCCAACTGGTCGCCGAATTCATCCTTACCATCCCAGGCATATTCAGTGATGTTGTTTCCGATGCGTATGGGGCCAAGTTCGTCCTGAAAGATCTCCCTTACTACCTTTCCTGTCACAGTCATGATCTGTATTTTGATTTCATCCGGAGCCTGAGCTCCTGTCACCGTGAACACAAACCGCACACTTGTGCTGAATGGGTTGGGGTATGGATAAAAATTGGTGATTTGGCTTTCATTGATAACTTCAAAATTCACTTCATAGGGTTTCTCCCCTGCCTTGTTTCCAGAGGCATCACTGGCATTTACCCTTAAGGTGTACATGCCGTCTTCTAATGGACCTGGTTGAAGCTCAATCCTAAAGTCCGAATTTTCGGTGGCTTCGAACCACTTTACCTTAGGGTTGCTAAAACTTATTTTTTCAAAATCACATCCCTCACAATCTCTTTTTAACATCAATTCCATCCCCACAGTGTCCTTTTTTAGAGAATACCGATTCTCGTCCTTCACAAGGGCCGAAATAAGAACAGTAGGAGAGACGATATCCCCATCCATGATATAGATGCCATCAAAACTCACATCAAGAATAGGGTTGAGTTCATCTCTGGCAACTTGAAAATATTCCGGAAGATCTATTACATTGTTTCGAAAACGCTGCTCCATCATAATTCTGGGGTTTGCAAAAACGTTTAAAGAGTTTTTACCTGCTCTTCCCCTGGAGTCAAAGGGAATGGAGAGTTCGACCCTTTCTCCGGCTTCAACAGGAGCAATCTTTTTGGAGAAGCGCTCAACCCTTCTTTGATCTAAATTAGTAAAGGTCCATTCCACGGTCACAGAGTCTGGAAAGTCATAGTATCCGATATTGATAAACTCGAAGTCAGCAACTGATTCTTGGCCTTCAAATAATTGGACATTTTCCTTTTTCGACTTTAGGGTCAAGACCCCCTCTGGTACACCGGAGTAGTTTACCTGCCACCTCTTTAGTTGTTCAGGTGTTGGAGCCTCGCTGTCATCCAGGTTAAACCGTAACCTCATGTAGGGATATTCTTCTGAAGATATGGCGCTAAGGTCAACATCAGGCTCTTTAATGTTTGGGTAAAGCAGCACTTCTCCCCCGTCCATAGTTACCCCCATCAGGTCAAAACCAGAATATTCGGTATTAAAGACGTCATTTTGAACCACATGGTTGAAAAACCTTACCCATGAGGAAGCTGGCCCTACCCTGGGTGAGATGATGCTCCCATTTGGAAAATAACCATTTATATCGGTTTCAAAGCGAATAACCTGTGCATTGGGATCAATTTCCTGCTCTGTTTTAGCCAATACTTCAATGGCATCCCCAGGTTCCATACCCTTTTGGCCAAACAATATATAAGGTTCACCAGTCCTTAAATTTCGCAGGGTGGCCTCATTTGCTCCAAGCTCTTTCATCTTAAAAATGACTTCTTCTGGCCAATCTGAAAAAGTAACCTGTCCTACGGAGAAAATGATTACGTAATCTCCCTCTTTTACGTTGTTGATATAATCCAGCAACATGGTTTGACCCTCATTAGTAATCCATTGGTTCCTAATGTTTTGTATGATTTGTGGCGATCTTCCACAGCTTTTTGGATCTAATACATCGATATTGGTCAACGGTACTGGCAGATAGGGCTCCAGTTTTCTTTGATCAAAGGCCAATAAACCTAAGGTTCCATTAGGACAAAACCGCCCTTCTGTATCCAGAATATAAGAAACACCATTCAGCATTACTTGTACATTTTCAGCCGAGTAGTCCTCATTATCGGGCCCAAAGGTAAAGACATCTATATTCAAGGCAGTTTCCCTATACCTCCATGATTGGGACTGAGGGTCTATTTCTAGGTTGTTTAATTGGGTGGATTGGAGTTGGGGCATGGATCTTTGTGTCCATCCTTCGGGGCCGTTGTTGATGTAGGAGAAACTAGAAGTGGACCAATCCCGGTTTTCACCCTCCCTAGGTTCCAAAAACCTACTTCTCCAATAAAAAGTTAGGCTGTCTTTAGGTCCAAGGCCTTGAAATAAATCTACCTTCCAACGTGCCAAGTTTGCAGTAGTTACCCTGGTCTCCCTTCTATACGCGCTACTGAAATCCGCCGCAGTATCCAATTGAAGGACCAAGTTTCTTTCTTCTATAGACCTTCCTGGTATTTGAGCAATAAGTTCTGTTTCCCTCACATTGACGATGGCAAAGTCATAAGGTTTAAGGTTTAAGGTTCCACTCATGGGGACATAAAGGGTTGCCGATGCCAGATTGTTGGCATATGTTAACTCCCGTATATGCTTCCTTTTATTCAGCTCAACTGTGAAAACGTTATCCCCAAAAGCATTTATGCCACTATTGGGAATGGTAAAGGTGATGGTGTCCTTTCTGAAAATAGGGGCCATCCTCTCTGTATCATAGGTGATTATACTTCCATCAGGGAGTTGCCGACTTACATTTAGATCCATGGAATCCAAATCAACCTTTCCTATATTTCTAATCACCATACTCAACTGCATGGAGTCCATGAGCGCGTTTAATGGTGTGTCGTCAAAGCTTTGGAGAGTGATTTCTTCACCGCGAATAGCGTAATCGGCTCTATCAGCGGGAAACATCCTTACTGCAGGGTCCCCTAGCATGATCATTTGATTGATGTGGCTTTGGTTTACTTCAGAGGGGCCAAACCTCTCTAAAAACAAGCGATCACTTTCTATTTTAACTTTTCCTATGGACTGGTGGATGAGGGATGAGTCTGCAAATGCCTTGGCGTAAAATGACTCACTAAATCTCCTAAGGTAAACATCAATACCAATATCTGCATGGGCCAAAAATATCGATGCACCCCTATTGGGGGTCACTATCCAATCCTCCCCGAAGGTATAGGCAGCACCAAAGGCATTACCTGCATCACAGCCATTAAGTAGCAGCACAGGGTATTTTCCTTGATTTCGGTAACCCATCTCGTTTACACTGGCAAACCCTATGTCTATATCAGTAGTGGCCGGTGCTGCATGACCAAAAAAGGTGACCATGCTGGCACCCTCGTTTATTTCATCAGCAATGTTGATCAATTCTACGGTGGCATTGCTCCTTTTTCTGATCGTCGACACCTTACCTCCCAGGTATATATCCTCTGCCACAGCTTTGAACCCATTCAGAAAGTTGTAAAACCTCTCCAGTTCAAAAGCAGATCTGCCTCCACTTAAGTGGATGAGGTTTTTTTGCCAAGGCTCCTGAACTCCCATCCCGTCTTTTTCTTTCACTTTTTCCAAGTAGTTGGCCACTTCTTGGGAAGTCCGCGCGGGAATTCTTCCTACTGCAATGTCTTGACTGTGGGGTTCATTAGGGTCCAATCCTACTGCATAACGATTGTCTGAATAGGGGTATCCAAAGGCGGGTATTAGCTCTTGGAAATCAAATATACTGGGGTTGTTTCTATAAAAATGGTTTACTCCACTCAGTCTTCTTGTATTATATATACCGAAGCCCCTACCCACAAGTAGTAGATATTCCGGTTGATGTCGATTGGAATATTGCTTGAGAAATTCCCTTATGGCAAGAGGGGTTTTTTCCCCAAAAGCAAACTGGTCATAAATTTCGTTGATATTAACAGTGAGGGTGTCAAATGCACCTCCAAGAGGAGAGGCCCGGTGGGCAGCAAATGCAGTTACTGGGTCCCCATAGTTGCTGGATGGTGTTCTCAACCTGGGGTGGGAAATAATCAGGTAATCAGCAGGTTGATTTAGTAGGTTCCTAAACCTTACCTTTTGAAGCACATTAGGTTCTATGGTGGTATTGCTTCTTTGTATCAGAAGGTTGGCATTTGAATTTGTTCCCCCCACTTCCAGTTTCAAGGTTCCATTTTCTATTTCCGTCTGATGCTTTATTACCTCAGGGAACCTGGAAATGTCATATGCCAAGTAGTTTTGGTTATTTGCTGGAAGAGCCAAATGAGCGGGTTCGTCTTGATTAATCCCAAGAAGGGTCTTGGTAAAGTTAAAATCGGGAACTTGGGTGCCATAGTCAATTTTGATGTAACTAACAGAGATATTATCCAATCCCCCATCCCTACCCAGACTACCGATACGTACAGCCAAATCCCCATCAGAAGCAAAATCCGAGGGGGTGAGCTCCAAAGTGATGGTATAGTTTTCAAAGCCAATATAGTCGTACTGCCCAATTTCTCTCAGAGAATTTGTATTGGCACCCACTTGAACGGAAGTCCTGTGGGGAGAATCCGATCTGCCTAATAAACCAATTTCAATAGTGGGATTAGGAATTGTTGTAATTGCCCCAAGATCATTGAATTCAAAGGTTCTGTTGTTTCCTCTGGTGATAGGTTGGCTTGTCCATCCCTGCCCTTGATCATAAAGAGAAAGTCTCACATTTGGAAAGTAGGTTTGGCCCAACGAATATTGTTCGGCATAAGAGGCAATATGCTGCTTCACCACAGTTTGAACCATAGGATACTCCCCTTCCGATAGGGTTTTGAAATTCATTCTTTTGCCTCTGGTGCCAGGACTTACAGTTAGGAAAAAAGCAGTAGTGTCGTTGTGGGTGTTGAAATAGGGGTTTGGTAAATGATCTGGGTTACCGTAAAGACCCCTGTCCAACATAGCATCATTTTTTTTGCCAATAAACTCGACATGGTCATTTGCATCAAAACTTCCGTCCTCTTCACCAGCTATATACATGGACACCTCCTCTCCACGGTGGAAAAGCCTTAATTCTCTAGGGTCAATCTCTGAAACATTCATTCCAGAGGCGGATAAGGTAGTGTAACTTAATTTATATACCCCTTCCACTGTCGTAGGAATTTTATAATAGTCCTTTCCAAACTCTACCCAGGAATTTTCTTGGCCGTAACCCTGCAATAGGTTAAAAAACAATAAGGTGACCGTGAATAATCTTTTCATCCTGCTTATAAATACCTATTATCCCAACCTTTATTTAACCTAAAGTCTGGTTTAAGTGGGTTGAGACTTACTTTTACACTAAAAACATGGGAATAGGGTGTTTCGGATACACTCCCAATGTCGGTCAATGCATAGTCAATTTGCACTTTTTCATTTACCAAAAAACCGAGCCCAAAACTTGGCTGGAAAGAGGTATAATAAGAAGCATCAAAATCCCTTAATCGCTGTACATTGCCAGCCCCAAGGCGAAATGATGCTGTTTTTTTATAACCCAGTTCCAACCCCAGCCTGGGATCCACGCTTACCAATTCAGTGGCCAGAATGGTATTTCTCCTTCCGTCGAATGTGAAATCCACATCCATTACTAATTGCATTGCAAATTCATCGGTAATTTCTAGGTTTCTTCCTAAACTAAAAATGGCCCTAGGCATGGTGAGTTCTATACTGTTGATGGGGATTTCATTGTTGGTTTGTGCATAAATGTCCCTGACCAAATCGGCATTGTGGGCCCATGCGTTAAAAGTGGTGGTTACATCCCTTAGCATCAAGCCCAACCTCCAATCTTCATAGAGATAGATTCCCCCCAGATCCAATCCAAATCCCCATGCATTTGCGAACTTTCCTACGTTTCGATGAATGATTTTAGTGTTTACCCCCAATTTAAAAGCATCACTTACATCTCTGGCGTAGGATAGGATTAACGCATAATCCGCAGCATTAAAAAACTGAATATTGTCATAGTTTAGTGAACCATTGGCATCGTAAAGAAAACGGGTATCCGGTATATCGTCCACACCAAATCGTATAAGTGAAATAGCAATTTGATTGTCCTCTTGGATATTGGTGGTAAAGGCCCCATAATCGAATTTGGCGATACCGGCAAAGTACTCCGCATGCATCAGCGCAAATTCATATTCATGGGCAACGCCTATCAGACCGGCAGGATTCCAGTAGGCGGATGTCACGTCTCTGGCGGTGGCTACCTGGGCACCTCCCATGCCCAAAGCCCTGGCTCCAACTCCAATATTCATGAACTCGTTGGAATATTTCGGAGCAATCCCTTGGGAAAACACCTGAAAAAAAAGACCAAACTGTAAAAGTAAATAAAAATAACCCTTGATAACCATTAGTTTAAATCAAAATCTCGACACAAATTAAAAAGAAATTCGCATCATTTTCAGACTAATAACGGAAAAAATCCATTGTTTTTTTTTGTTGTTCGAAAACGAACAAAACCCTGTCCCTTAGCAATACAACACACTTTCAAGCATGCAATTAACCACTTTTTTTTGATAAAAAACTTTCAATTTTTTAGACCTGAATTTCTCCTCTTAATGCCCAAAAAAACGCATTTGAAGCAGCTTTTAGTTATTACTTGGTATCATGGTTAATCTATTAATTGGTATAACAAGGTACCTTAGATAAATTTGGAACAGTTTTTCTCTGAATTGTTGGCAAGTCTTAGGATAGGATAAAAAAGCCAGCTAAGCACCTTCACTTATATTTATTTGATGAAGCACAAAAATCGAGCATGGCGCGAGCCACACACGGGGATGCCCCCCGATAGCTACGGGACGGGGCAGGCTATGTGACCATTAAGAAACAAATATAAACACATGAAAATCTCAAACACACTTATACAAATGCGGAAAGGGATATTGGAATGCTGCATTTTGCACATTATCTCCAGAGGGGAGGTGTATGCCAGCGATATGATGGAGGAGCTTAAGGAAGCAAAGCTAATCATCGTTGAAGGAACGCTTTATCCCTTGCTCAACAGGCTTAAAAATGCCGGCTTGGTGAACTATCAATGGGTGGAATCGGATTCAGGTCCCCCAAGAAAATATTACACCATCACCGATGAGGGGAGGTCTTTTTTAGAGGAACTGTCCGAATATTGGGCTAACCTGGATAAATCGGTAAAACTTATATTGTCCAAAAAAAGCCAAAAAAAGAACGGTACTTCCTCTTAATTAAAAATGTTTAAATCCATTTAGCCACTCAAATCCATGAAATCGAGCATGATGAGCACGTCACACACCGGGATGGTTATCGTTGCAAGATTCCCCCGAAACGAGTTCCCCGAAGCAAGTTCGGAGCAGGCAGGGGCAGGCTATGTGGCAAATAAAAATCAATTATAAACACATGAAAAAGACAATAAGTATCAATATAAGTGGGATCCTTTTCCATATCGAAGAGGACGGTTACACCAGACTCAAGAAATATTTGGATGCTATCAACGAGCATTTTTCTCACTATGATGGTAATCAGGAAATTATCACGGATATAGAAAACCGCATTGCTGAAATATTCCTCTCCAATCTTAAAAATAACAAACAAGTCATAACCGCTGAGAATGTGGACAACCTCATAGAAAAAATGGGGACCATAGCAGATTTCAAGGCTTTGGAAGACGGACTGGACCAGGAAGAAAACTCTAAGGAAGTAGAGGAAGAAAATGATTTCTACAAATATGTGACCCCTCCCGATCAGCATGCTGCAAAGGGATACAAAAAATTGACACGTTTGCCAAACAATAAAATCCTGGGTGGTGTATGCGCCGGATTCGCCCATTACCTTTCCATAGACCCACTTTGGACCCGGTTGGTAACCATTCTACTGCTATTTAGCGGAGGCCTGAATTTTAGTAGACTCCCCTTGGGGTTTATTTCAGACAGGGTAGATCTCCATATTTCCCTGGCATGGTGGACGGTGTTGGCCTATATTCTACTGTGGATTATTCTCCCTGTATCCTATGACAAACCGGAGGATAAAAACATCAAGAAACTTTACAGAAACCCTGACGACAGGGTGCTAGGTGGTGTAGGAAGTGGCTTATCCGCTTATTTTAATATTGACGTAATCTGGGTGCGGCTAGGTTTTGTGGGATTGATATTTGCAGGTGGTTCCGGTTTTGTGCTTTACCTCATATTGTGGATTATCACACCACTAGCTAAATCTATTACAGAGCGTATAGAAATGAAAGGAGGAGCAATAACGCTGAGCAACATAGAAAACACCATTCAACAGAACCTACAAGTGGAAAATGCTACAGAAGAGTCAGGAACCCGAAAGCTATTGATGGCACCATTCCGGTTTTTGGGTAGGCTCATCAATGGGCTTGGGATAGCACTGGGTCCATTAGGGGTCTTTCTACTGGCACTTATCAGGGTGGTATTCGGTTTGCTGGTGTTTTTTGTAGGAATCCTGGTAGTGATCACACCATTGGTGTTCATGGGCGTTTATTCTGAATTACTTACCAATAATGAGTGGGCCTATTTTTTTGAGGATATTCCTGTCGAATTTATGACAGAGATCCTTCCGGTATGGTTGGCTATATCCATTGCTGTTGCCATTTTGATTCCTGGGATTATCCTCACCTTATTGGGAATAAGTGTGTTGATCAAGAGAAACCTCATTGATGCACGGTTTGGGTTTATTTGTTTTGCCTTGTGGTTGACCAGCATCATGGTATGTGCCTTCCAGGTACCCAAGGTGATAAGTGAATTTAAGGAAAGTGCAGAATACGAAAACTTAATGGAGCTCAACCTTCCAAATGAAACACTTGTTCTAAAAAGTAATGGCGAAACTACAAATCGGAGAGATTGGGGTAGGGTGAGCCTGGTCTTGAAGGGATCTGAGGATGAAAATGCTCACCTGCGTCAAACCTTTTCTTCACAGGGAAAAAACAGGGAGGATGCCATGGAAAATGCCACCCAGGTCAATTATCATTTCGTGCTACAGGATAGCGTACTTACTTTTGACAAGCAAATTGAATTTCCGAGAAATGCCAAGTTTCGTGGTCAGCGCTTAAGGCAAACACTCTACTTGCCTCAGGGAAAGGTGTTCGTTTTGGACAGGTCGCTCCTCCCAATTTTGAGGGAAACCATTCATTCCGCAGGCTACAAAACCAGAGATGTCAATTCCATACATCACTGGACTATAAATGAAGAAGGATTGCTTTGTCTTAATTGTGTGGGTGACCATAAGAACAGCCCTGCTGACAGCCTTTCCAGGAGTGCCTTTAAGGGGTCCTATTTTATGAATAGATAATCGTTTGGCCTATATTTGGGTTAAACAAGAATTATGCAGGTTAAGGTGAAGTTTTTAGGAGGAGCAGGCACTGTTACTGGCTCTAGGTTTTTGTTGGAAATCGGCCCAAAGAAGATATTGGTAGATTGCGGGCTCTTTCAGGGATTAAAGGAACTGCGATTGAGAAATTGGGACAAGTTTCCTGTAGACCCCAAAACCCTGGATATGGTGCTACTAACCCATGCCCACATTGATCACTCAGGTTATCTCCCTAAATTGGTAAAGGAAGGGTTTTCTGGCCCCATATTTTGCACGGCCCCCACTGCAGAGTTGGTAAAGATCCTACTTCTGGATGCAGGTAAGCTACAAGAAGAAGAGGCGGGGTACGCCCTCAAAAAGGGCTACTCCAAACACGAAAAACCCATGGCCTTGTTCACTATAGAGGATGCGGAAAAAGTGTTTGCTCTGTTGAGGCCCATTGGTTTTGAGGAAAATATTGAACTTTGCAATGGAGTGGGGTTAATAGCCTACAATGCCGGACATATCCTGGGAGCGGCTATATTTAAGGTTAAAGTAAAAGGGAAAAGCCAAGAAAAGAAAATTGTTTTTTCCGGTGATTTGGGGAGGTACCAGGATCCCATCCTAAACCCTCCCACCCATATTCCCTTTGCCGATGTCCTTTTCTTGGAGTGTACATATGGGGATAGGACAAACGAAGGCAAAGCCATTCAGACCCAACTAGCCAAAGCAATAAAGGAAACCTACATGAAGGGAGGGGTAACGGTGATACCTTCATTTGCAGTAGGTAGAACCCAGTTAATCTTGTTTTACTTGCACAGGTTGCAGCGTCAGGGTGCGATTCCAGAAATACCTATATACGTGGATAGTCCCATGGCCATTGATGTAACCAAGCTGTATAAAAGATTTGGTACCTATCACCACCTTGGTTCCAGTTTGGAAGAGGAGGGGGCAAACCCCTTTTTACATAAGAACCTCCATTATTACCAGAACCAAGAGGCTTCTATGAGCCTGAACCAAGTAAAAGGTGACGCCATCATTATCTCAGCAAGTGGCATGGCCACTGGAGGGAGAATCTTGCACCATCTCTATAACAGACTACCGAATGAAAACGACAGTGTGGTTTTTGTAGGACACCAAGCAGAAGGTACCAGGGGTCGGAAGTTGTTGGATGGAGAAGAACTATGCAGGATTTACGGGATAGATATTAAAGTGAAAGCTTCTATTTATTTTATCGATGGCCTATCTGCTCATGCAGATCAAAGTGAGCTTCTAGATTGGTGTGGGGGATTTATCAGTAAGCCCAAGCACGTGTTTATGGTTCACGGAGAAGAAAAGGCATGTAGGACCTTGGCAGGAAAATTGCAAAAGAAGTTGGGCTGGCAATGTGCAACCCCAAACTACCTGGAGTCATTTGAGCTTTTCAATGGAATATGAAGAATTTTATTTGTGCATTTTTACTGATCTTGGCTTACTCCTGTAAAGCTCCCAAAGAGCAATCTGAGGGCATAAAAGGAAATGTCTATTGGACGGAAGGTAACCAAATGCCCAGAATTGCTGATGAAGAAACTGGGATGGCGGCACCCACGAGTAAATTGGGGGTACAACGTACTATTTTGATTCATGAATTGACCCATGTGGATCAGGTTGAGGTGGGGGACTTTTTAATTGGAACTATACATACCGAGTTGGTGGAGACAATCCAAACAGATAAGAACGGAGAATATGCTGTAAAGCTTCCTCCAGGCAGGTATTCTTTGTTTACGGTCGAGTCTGATGGGCATTTTGCCAATACATTCGATAGGAATAATTACATAAACCCCGTGGAAGTAAAATCGGGAGAGTGGTCCGTTTTTGATATTTTGGTGGATTATATGGCAGCATATTAGACCTATGTTTCATTTCTGACCCGAGATGCTACATTAATTCGAGATTTGTTTATTTTTTGTGGTTATAATCGTTTGTCATTTACCATTACTACCCTTTACAAGTTATTGTTTCACTCCAAGAGCGTTGCGGATTCGTTGTGGCCCCCTGAAAAAGCCCAGAGCAGGGCTGTGTGAAACCAAACGTCATTTCCTTTTTGCAAATGCCAATGTTAAATACTCTGTATGTCGCCTGTGTCATGCTCGATTTCTGCTTTTAATAAATCTGTCCATGACCCAAATGTGCGGAGCAGAAATAAGTGAGATGAGAGTAAAAAACAATAAAATACGCTCCCCCTCCGAAAGCCAATCAGAACTTATAAAGACAACCAAGAAAATTCCGAGCACACTGATGGCAGTGAGTGGAAGAACCCTTTGCACAAACCATTTTATTCTTCCTTTGGTCATGTGGGCAGTCAAACTTTCGAACTGAGTTTTCAGACTCGGAAGGGAATGCCAAAAACCAAAATAAACAACAAAGGAGAGTAATAAGGGAAGGGAGTAGAGCAAGGTTCCTAATACCAACATTTCCACGACCAGAGAAATTTTCTTCATCGAAAAATCAATTAATAGCAATATGGATGTTGCCAAAAAAAAGCTCACCACCATAAGTTTACCAGCCTGAAACCATTCGGTTATATTTACAATTTCGCTCAAAATTGCCTGGGTATTTTCAAAATCACTCCAAAGAATCAAACTAAGGTAGAATCCACCTAAGCTAAGAAAGAGCAGTGGGCTTAAGCTATTGTTTTCCTGTTGAAGAAAATGGGTTTGGCCGAAGTGATAAGCAGAGATAATCAGAAAAATGAGCAGGGAAAAAACCGGAAAAAGAAACCAAAGTACGAGGTATAAGAGAATTACCAAGATATAACGGAGAAAAAAACCAAATAAATTTCCTGGGACTTGTCTTTCTTGATAGATAAGGTGGTCTAAAGAGCCATGGGGAATTCCAACAAGGAGAAAAACACCTATAAAAATCACCCATTCAAAGGTTTGATTTTCCCGGAAGAAGATCAAGAATAGTACGCCAACTCCATAGGCAAAGAGTTTACCCAACTTTTCAATATCGGTCATAATGTATAAGCGATCTGATAAAAATTCTAAACCGTAACTTTGCAAGTAACCTAATCTCTTCCCATAGACTAGTTTCCTCATTTAGAAATTTAAGAATATTTTTGGCAGCATTTTTTCGAAACAAATCCAGAAATACCTCAGGCAGTTTTTCAGGCCATTTATAGGCTATGTTGAGCAGAATATTGTCGTAAAACTTAAATCTCCCTGCTCTTTCCCAGGCATGTTTGTTAATCCTTTTGTCATCTAACAGGTTGTTGACAATGGATTGACAACGGGTTTGAATTTTATGGAAAGTGTATCCTGTAGATGGTTTTGTCCATCCAGCGATGGATCCTATATGATATAAGTTTTGATAGTCCTTTAGGTTTGGGGGGAATGTGGACATGGGAATGACTCCTTGCTCCCTGTAAGTAATGGAATAGTCCGTTATCCCCCATTGTGAGTGGATGTATTTCTTTATTTCGGCCTCCATTATATCCATTGAAGGGAGTTTGTTTTTTGAAAACAGGGTGTATTCTACCAATGCATGGTTTTGGTTGAAGGGGAGGATATAGGTAAAACCCATCTCCTTACCATTCTTTGAGTCAAAATGCATAAGGGTGACAGCATCTTTATTCAGATTCAACCTGTCCGATTTTATTTCCCAGCCAAGGAAAACCTGGTTCAAACGAGAATGGTTTTGCATATGGGGTAGCTGGATCGAGTTAAAAACCTTTTTCCCCAAAAAGCAGCCCGAATTTTTCGTTTTAATTTTCAAAGAACCATCCTCCTGGAGAATATCCTCCACAAAGTCATTGATGTAGGTGATTCCAGGGTATTGGTTTATTTTTTCCCAAATCTCCTTATAAAAATCCTCGGCGCTTACTTTATAATAATTCAAATGATCCAAGGATGTAGAGATTTTATCATCCCTGTGAATAAATTTCAGGTTCTTCCATGCTACCAATGGTTTTACCGATGGGTGAATGGCAAGTGGGGTTTCAGCCCAGTAGCACCAGGTCTTGTTCTTTTCCCCTTCCCCTTCGTTACCGATTAAAAGAATAGCTTTTTGGTTCAAAGGTGAATCAAGAACATAGTTTACTAAGCTTAATCCCGCGCAGCCTAATCCTGAAATAATTATATCAAATGTCATAATGCCGTAAAATGGGCCATGAAACAAGTTCATGGCCCGTATTTATTTTTTATGCTGGTACAGCAGTCTTTTTGGATTCTGCAATGGCCACGGTGTAAACCACCAAGCCAAATCCAATTTTATTGATTGCATCGGCAAGATTATAGAAGAGGTCAATGCTACTTACTTCAAATAATCCCGAAAGAAGATTACCGGGCAAAACCATATAACCTAAAGGATAAATAGACCATCCTAGGGTTATAAAAATCTTGAGTAAGAACATGGCTTTTTGTAGTGCTGGTCTGTTGGATCCACGGGCCAATTTTGCAACATCCCCTAAGAACACCTCATAGACGATGTACAAATAACCGATGGTCGAAATAATGCCCCAGAATACATTGTTTTCGATGCCGGAGGTTTCACCGATGTATCCGGTTATTAACATAAGCAAAGATGCAAGAATTAGTTTAAACAAAGTTCCTCCCTTAGCACCGAATGGCCTAGTGAGTAAATAGAACTCCACACACATTAAAGGAACCGTTAAGGTCCAGTCAACATATCTAAATGCCGTGGGGCTTTGACCGGTTGAAAGATAAAAATCTCTCATGTAATAATAGTGTACTGCGGCAATACCAGTGATTAAAGCTGAAATGAGGAGGGATGTTTTCCATTTGAGATCTACAGACCCTCTTTCAGTAAAGAAAAACACTGCCGAGGCAAACATTGCCATGTAACCTATAAAAAAGGTGATGGCTACAGGGTCACTGTCAAGGATTTTCTCCAAACCGATAATTTCATTCAATAACAGAGTTTTCATAATTTTCCGTTTAAACTACGTTTCATGTTTAATTTTGATTTAAATAATTTTTCAACTACTAAATTAAATAGAATTAAATTTGTTTAATTCTATTTATAAATAGTTAAACAATTGTAAATAAACTCCATTTTTCCACCATTGAAAGCTTAAGTTATGTGTAGGGTAAAAAGAGAGAAGAGTCTGGATAATGAATAGATATTTCCTGTTAAAGAGGAAGGTTAAAGTAGTGTTTTTTAGGTAGGGATATTGGTGCGTTTTAAGTTGAGTTTAGCATGGTCCTAAATGTGAAATCCCAGTTTTTTTCTGTATTTTTGCAGATAGTTTAAGTTTTTAGGATTATCCTTTTTTGATGAAAAGGCTATCCACATCACATGATTATATGAGTAAAGACAAAGAGTTGCATCGCGGCGATTATTCCGCCCAAAATATTCAGGTTTTAGAAGGATTAGAAGCAGTACGGAAAAGGCCCGCCATGTACATTGGCGATATAGGAGTGAAGGGCCTTCACCACCTGATATGGGAAGTGGTAGACAATTCCATAGATGAGGCACTTGCGGGACATTGTGACAGTATTCAAGTTACCATCAATGAGGATAACTCCGTAATGGTGGAAGATAATGGACGTGGCATCCCTACGGATTTTCACGAAAAGGAAAACCGGTCTGCCCTCGAGGTGGTAATGACGGTACTGCATGCTGGTGGAAAATTTGATAAGGATACCTATAAGGTTTCCGGGGGATTACATGGTGTAGGTGTATCCTGTGTGAATGCCCTTTCCACTCATCTCAAGGCCACAGTGCAAAGGGGTGGGAAAGTCTATGAACAAGAATATGAAAGAGGTGTTCCCCAATATCCTGTTCGGGAAATCGGCACCACCGAAAAGAGAGGCACTACGGTGCATTTTATGCCTGATCCAGAGATATTTCAGGTATTGGAATACAAATATGAAACTATAGCCACCCGCCTTAGGGAGATGGCCTTTTTAAATGCTGGAATTAGCTTAAGCTTAAAAGATCTTAGAGAAAAAGATAATGGGGATTATCGTCAAGACCACTTTTACTCAGAAGGAGGCTTGGTTGAATTTGTGGAATACTTGGATGAGACCCGTCAAAAAATAATTGATCATCCTATTTACATTGAAGCAGAAAGAAATGCCGTGCCCGTACAAGTGGCGATGAGCTATAATGCCACCTTCAATGAGAATGTGGTTTCTTATGTAAACACCATTAATACCCATGAGGGAGGAACCCACGTGGCTGGTTTTAGAAGGGCATTGACCAGGACTCTTAAATCCTATGCAGATAAATCAGGCATGCTGGATAAGGTTAAGCTTGAAATTGCAGGAGATGATTTTAGAGAAGGCTTAACTGCGGTAATCTCCGTGAAAGTGGCAGAACCTCAGTTTGAAGGTCAGACCAAGACCAAACTTGGGAACAGTGAAGTGTCAGGGGCGGTCGACAGTGCAGTATCAGAAACCCTTCAATCCTGGTTAGAGGAGCATCCCAAGGAAGCAAAAATCATCGTAAACAAGGTGATTTTAGCCGCCCAAGCAAGGCACGCTGCAAAAAAAGCCAGGGAGATGGTACAGCGGAAAAACGTACTCGGAGGAGGAGGCCTTCCTGGTAAGTTAGCAGATTGTGCGAATACAGACCCCTCTATTTGCGAGCTTTATCTGGTGGAGGGAGATTCCGCAGGAGGATCGGCTAAGCAAGGTAGGGACAGGGATTTCCAGGCCATACTTCCCCTGAAGGGAAAGATCCTCAACGTAGAAAAGGCGTTGGAGCATAAAATTTACGACAACGAAGAAATAAAGAATATACTCACGGCACTAGGAGTGAAGATAGGAACGGCGAATGATGAGAAGGAATTGGATCTTACCCACTTGCGCTATCACAAGATTATCATCATGACAGATGCCGATATTGACGGTTCACATATTAGAACCTTGATTTTGACTCTCTTCTTCAGGTATATGCGTAATTTAATAGAAAACGGTTACGTATATATTGCTCTACCCCCTCTCTATCTTTTGAAAAGAGGAAAGGAAGAAAGGTATTGCTGGACCGAGGAAGAAAGAAAAATAGTTACAGCCGAACTGGCTCCGGATGGAAAAACGGATAGCGTTGGCATACAACGTTACAAAGGTCTTGGTGAAATGAACCCTGAGCAGTTGTGGACCACCACCATGGATCCTGAAACCAGAACCTTGAAACAGGTGACGATAGATTCTGCCGCGGAGGCTGACCATCTCTTCAGTATGTTGATGGGAGATGAGGTTGCTCCTCGTAGAGAGTTTATTGAGAAAAATGCCAAATACGCAAAAATCGATACTTGATTTAAAAATAACTCGAATATTTGAGGGGCATTAGGCCCCTTTTTTTATTTTTGATTAATTTAGTACCAACTTACCGATTCCTAAAGCCAACGCATATGATAGTAACCGACCGGATGGAAGAAACAATTCAGGCAAGTGACCTGATCAGTAGAGACCTTAGTTGGTTGAAGTTCAACGAACGGGTATTTGACCAGGTAAAGAAGGAGCAAAGGAATATTTTCGAAAAGCTGAAGTTTATGGCCATCACAGCTTCCAATCTGGACGAATTTTTCATGATTAGGGTGGGCTCACTGTACAATTACCTGGATTACGACAAGGTTAGGGTTGATTATTCTGGACTAAGGGAGGATGCTTTCAAGATGAAGTTGATGATAGAGTCCCAGAATTTCCATAGGAGACAACATGAAACCTTCATGGAGGAGCTCTTGCCAAGTACAGAAGAGGAAGGTTTCATTCTCAGTAATGTAAAGAACCTCCTGGATGAAGAGCAAAAAATCATTAAGGATTATTTTTTTAAGGCTGTTTATCCCATGCTTACCCCAATGGTCTTTGACGGTTACCATACCTTTCCCATTTTGATGAATAAGCTATTGATTTTTGGGGTAATTACCATTAATCAGGGAGACAAAAAGGATAATCGAAAACTTTCCTTCGTCCAGATTCCCTCAAACATCCCAAGGTTTTTTGAGATTGAGCGGGAAAACGTAATGATATATGTCCCTATTGAGGAAGTGATACGGGAGCATGTTTTTTCCTTGTTCAGAAATGTCAATATAGAGTCGGTAAATCTTTTCAGAATAACCCGAAACGGCGATTTCACCTTGGAGGAAAGTGAAGATATGGATACCAACTTCCTGGAAGAGGTAAAGCGAAAATTGAATGAAAGAAAGACAGGCAGGGTGGTTCGCATAGAGATTGAGGAAGGTTACAGCAAGTGGATGATTAACCTACTCAAAGAACGTTGGATTATCAATGACGATAGTATTTTTAAGATACCCAGAAAAAGCCTTATGGACTTTACCGGGCTTTGGCAAGTGATAGGCAATAAGCGGTTTAAGGACAAAATTCCACCCACCCCTCCTCCAATTCCACCACTTTCCTATCCGGATGCAGCCACTGAGGATATTTTTCAGGTGCTTAAGCATAAGGATGTCCTTTTGCATCATCCATACAACAGTATGGAGCCCATTATGGATCTCTTGGAGAAGGCTGCTGATGACCCGCATGTGATGGCCATCAAGATGACCATTTATAGGCTTTCCAAAAACTCCAACATTGTAAATGCCTTGCTAAGGGCAGTAGAAAACGGGAAACACGTTTCGGTGCTCTTTGAGGTAAAAGCCCGTTTTGATGAGGAAAACAATATTAGAGAGGCAAAGCGTCTCCAAAAAGCAGGCTGTTTTGTGATCTATGGAATCAGTAATTTAAAGACACACACTAAGCTTTTGCTAATCGTCAAAAAGGAGGAAAGTAAAGTCACTCGCTATGTACACCTAGGTTCGGGTAATTATAACGAGGAAACTTCAAGGATATATACCGATATAGGACTTCTTACCACCAATGAAGTGCTGGCCAATGATGTCAGTGAATTTTTCAATGTTATTACCGGCCATTCGCTGCCATCTACCTATCAAAACCTGCTGACCTCCCCCAGAGAAATGCGGAATCGCCTTATTGAATTTATTGAAAAAGAAGCAGAAAATGCCAGAAATGGACTGAAATCAGGGATCTTTATCAAGATTAATTCCTTGGAAGACTCTGAGTTTATATTCGCGCTGTATAGGGCCTCGCAGGCAGGGGTACCAATAAAATTGATTGTGAGAGGTATTTGCTGTCTTAGGCCTGGCAGACCAGGACTAAGTGAAAATATTCAAGTGATTTCCATAGTTGGTGAGTTTTTGGAACATTCAAGGATATATCATTTTCATA
Organism: Pleomorphovibrio marinus; assembly: GCF_003347495.1. Lineage (GTDB taxonomy): Bacteria > Bacteroidota > Bacteroidia > Cytophagales > Cyclobacteriaceae > Pleomorphovibrio > Pleomorphovibrio marinus. Next base: position 29,068 of record NZ_QCXY01000017.1, on the reverse strand, counting down.
ACGACGGGGATTCCCGCACTTATGTGGGTAGTGCAGATGCCATGGTGAGAAGTTTTGATAAGCGGCTGGAATCCCTCTTCCGCGTAGAAACATCAGTCCTGGAAAAACAAGTAATGAATATTCTCTCCTATAACCTGAGAGACAATGTAAATGCCTATGTGATGCAGGAAGATGGTAGCTATATCCACAAAGAACCAAATAAAGGGGAGGAAGTATTCAATATTCACAAGGAGTTTTTCAAATTGACTCCTGCAATGATCTCGGATGTAAAACTTATCGAGTAAACCCCTAGCTCGGTTTTACCTGATTCTTGTGGCTTTTTGAAATAAATAGCTCATTACTCCATCTTTTAGTCCCACATCTGGGACTATCATTCGATGGGAGTTTGCAGATTGCATCGCCGCAAGGTAAATCTTTGTCGCAGGGATGATTACATCGGAGCGGTCTGGGTTTAGGTTGAGCAAATGAATCCGTTCTTCAAAAGTTAGCCCATTTAATTGATCCAGCACCTCTAAAATAGTGGCTAGTTCCAAATACCTTTTGTTTTTCCTGGGCTTGCTGATTTCAAAAACCTTATTGATATTTCCTCCAGTACCTATGCATGTGATTTGAGCAGTTTCCCCCTTGAGGTGTTCCTTTATAAATGTATCCATTTTCCTCCACTGCGAGAGGGAGACTTTTTCGTCCAAGGTCCTTACCGATCCTATTTTGAAAGACATGCTGGCAGTTTTTCTCGATTTTTTATAGATGTTTAATTCCGTACTTCCACCACCTACGTCTATATGCAAAAAGGTTCTGTTGTCAATATATTGCCCCAGGGCCATGTTGATCAATTCAGCTTCTCTGTTTCCATCTATGATTTGAATTTTCAATCCAGTGAGCTTAAGCACCTCCTTGGCTATTTCTCTCCCGTTAGTGGACTCTCGCATTGCGGATGTCGCACAGACCATATGCTCTTCCACCTCGTAGAGGTCTATTAGAAGTTTAAAAGCTTGCATTAGCTTCAGGAATTTCTCTCGGTTGCCAGGGCTGATTTTTTTCGTGCTGAACACATCCGAGCCCAGCCTAAGGGGAAACCTAAGGTATTCCAGTTTCTTAAATTTTATTTCCCCTTGATATTGGGTGACGTGGGTAATTTGCAAACGTATCGCATTAGACCCTATATCTACTGCGGCTAATCTCAAAGCTTAAAATTTTATGACTAATGGGATAGAAAATGGGAGAGACAAAAATAAGGGCGATTTGGTATATTACTACTAAAATCGCCCTGGAATTATAAGGATTATCCTTTTCTGGAAAGGGCCACTAGTGCGATACCGGCAATTACTGCCGCACCGCCGGCATATGGGGGCCAGTTCACCTCTTTTTCCTGTTCAGCACTTAATTCCAATGGGCCAGCATCTACAATAGTTTCTTCACTGGTATAACTCACCCCAGTGATGATGAACATGATGATTCCGATTACGATCAATATTATTCCGAATATTTTCATTATACTAAAGATTGGTTTGAATTCCTCTACTTCAAAAAACCTACCAATTTCAAATCTTGGAAATCAATTTTGTGGATTTTGTCACATTTTGTGATACTTGCCCTTCAAAATCTTTGACCTAATCCGGAAAAAATTAAAAAAACCTAAGACCAATAGAACCAAACTGATTAAAAATGACAGGTAACCAAACTCCTTTATATTGGCAAGATCCTCAACCTTCATCAAGGCAGTGCCACTTACCAGGAAATAGAGGCTAGTTCGAATATAGGCTAGCAAAGTGCGGTCATTTGCCAATTTTGTTCTTTGCCTAGCCAAAAAATCACGGACAATCAAGTCGTTTTCTGAACCTTTTTCCATAGTTTTATACTTTGTACCAAGTGATTTTTATATTGAAAGATAAATTTAATTTCCAAGTTTATTTTTTCAAACCAAAACTTTCTCGAAGAAGTTTAGTTATCTGGTTTTCTATAAGAAAAGCTCTAATTTCCTTAGATATAGAATAATCTTACTTAATTAACCACCAATAAATTCACTGAAAATGCGAAAATTTTTGATTTTATTTTCAATTTCCTTGCTATTTGCAACAGCAGTCTATTCACAAGTGGACGATTTAGCGGAATCCGTAGATGTATTATCCGATGAGGCAAAAAAGGACACTACTTTTTGGCTATCGGAATTTAGTGCAGGCTTAAATTTTAACCAGGCAGGTTTCAGCGCCAACTGGAAAGCCGGGGGTATCAATTCGGTGGCATTTGGAGGGATCATTGCCGGAAAAGCGCTGTACCGAAAAGACCGGTTCACTTGGGACAATGAAATGGAATTACTCTATGGAATTGTGAAAAACGAAGGAGAAAGGACTAGAAAATCAAATGACAGAATCTTTTTGGATTCAAAAGCAGGCTATCGGCTTACCAATAAATGGGGGACATTTTTCTCCCTCAACTTTTTAAGTCAGTTTACCGATGGGTTTGAATTCAATCCCGATGGAACTACCACCTTGATTTCTGGATTTATGTCACCCGGTTTCCTCACCTCCTCACTTGGGTTTGAGTATAGGCCAAACGACGAGTTTTCCCTAAGGATGGGGCCGTTCTCACCCAGGTTGACCTTCGTGACGGATCCCAATATTATTGAGGGAGAGCCCAGCAATTATGGGGTGCCGGAGGGACAGACCATTCGTACAGAATGGTTGGCATTTCAGTTATTCGCTACTTGGAATAAGGATATTGCGGAAAATTTCAACATCAAGACCAGGTATATGATGTTTGCCAACTATGAAACCTTAAACTGGGAAAGGATAGACCATAGACTTGACCTTACCATTACCGCAAAGATTACCAGTTTGATCAATGTGACCCTTACCAGTATTAACCTTTACGATTTTGACCAAGATCCGGGAGTTCAGTATTCCCAGGCATTGGCATTGGGAATACTTTATAAAATCGATAACAAAAAATAATCAGTTATTTACCTTTTGAAGCCTAAATTTTGAATTTAGGTTTTAATTGCTAATTTTGTTCTATTATGGTAGTTAAATAATAGTTGGTTTAGTTTTCAAATTTAAAAAGCAGGAGAGGTTCTCCTGCTTTTTACGTTTAATAGCCTGAATCCAATTGGCCTACCTAATAAAATTCAAAAATTGAGTAATCATTTGCTTAAATCCAAAATGCGGATATTACGAAAATATACGATATCTCCGTGCCCCAAAAATCCGATGTGCCCCTTTTCCCGGGATAAACCAGGGTGATCTCTACCATCCAAAGTCCCGTTTTCCCTAGCTTCGCTAATGTCCACATCCAAAATCAAATTTCCGTTTAATTCCACCTGTATATTGTCTCCTTCTACTCTTACCTCTTGGTAATTCCATTCTCCTACTGGCTTAAGGTGGCCCCGTTGGGCAGCAGCCACACCGTAGAGAGAGCCATGAAACTGATAGTCCTTCAGATTCTTGTAAATATCCGCTGTATCATCTAAAATCTGAAGTTCCATTCCGGCATACGCCGCATCTCCCTCCTTTGGGGCCCTAATGCCTAAGCCATTGTTGGCTCCTGGAGTAAGTTTAAATTCAAATCTAAACAGAAAATCTCTGTATTCTTCCTTGGTATATAGGTTGCCATTGCCTCCTCTATCCGGATAGATGGCCATGACACCATCCTCGATGATGTAGTCAGTGGTATTTCCCATCCAATTCTCCATGGATTTCCCATCAAATAACACCTCAAACCCTTCTTCCTCTTCTTCTGCACTTAGCTCAAAGGTTGGTGACTGCTCCAGTTCCCTGATGTAGACATCCCTGTAAGCCACATGGGTACCGTGTGCTTGAAGTTCAATTTGCTCAGAAGGAAAAAGTGGGCTTGATCTATCCCAATAGTTTTCTAGGGGGACTTCATCCACTACCTGTTCTCCATTTAGGTATACTGTTACCTTCTCACCCACCATTTTGATATGAAAAGTGTTCCAATCGCCCACAGGATGATCCGCCACTAAAACAGGCTCGCTGGGGTGGGTTTCATTATTATAAAGTCCACCAGAACCCACTTCTGCTCCTACCTCTGTCCTGGCGGTATCCCAGATTTGCACCTGGGGAGTACCCCTTAGGTATATTCCTGCATCGCCGTTGGGGGTGATTTTCCAATCTATCATCAATTCAAAATCTCCATATTTCCTTTCCGTGCCGATGTTGTCTCCCTTGCCAGTAAAAATCAAAAGTCCATCTTGCACTTTCCATCCTTCCATCATTTTTTCATTGGCCTTAGTTTGTTCTTTGGCAAAGGTGGAAGAGGACATTTTTTCCCTGTCTATGGGATTTGAAAACACCCCTTGCCACCCATCAAGAGTTTCTCCGTCAAATAGTGGGTAAAAGCCCCTGCCTTCTGGCATTTCGTCGAGGAATTTTTGGAGAGATGTTTTGTAATATTGGCTGTCCTGACCACTAATCACATCTTTGGTTTTAGAAACCAATTTTTTTACGGTATCCCCATACAAGTCCTGTCTTTCTGAAATAATATTCATTACTGCCCTAGCTGCTGCTTGCTCCAGGTCCGGGTCATCTAAATAGTTCCCCGCTGCCACCAAGGCCTGGAAAATTGGGTATTGGCCTAATTGTAGCAAGGCTTTGTTTTTTGTTTCACTTTGATAAGTCAAGGCCATGGCTTTTCTTAGGTATATCACCTTGCTTTCGTCCTTGAGCTCCATTTCAGGAGTCTGCCGGATTAGCCCTTGAACGGCGTTTTCCCTATGTTCTGGTTGCCTTGCCCCTCTGGCCAAATCCAGTAATAGAAATGCAGCGTCAGCATCTTTTGCCTTACTCAATGCCTCAATTGCAGCCAATTTTTGTGCATTATTACCTTTACTATATATAGCCATCAACTGTGTGAATGCTACTTTTCCTCCTGTTTGTCCCAGAATATCATAGAGGTAGGTTTGTTTCTCCTTCTCTAGATCGGGTAATGTCTGGTCAACCCATAATGCCTGTGCTTTTTCGTCTCCTAATCTGAGTGTTGCGTTCACAAGTGCTTCACCAAGCATGGAGAGATGTTCCTGCTTATTGCTGTTTTTTAGCAGTGCAATCAATGCTGATCGATGTTCAGGGTTTACCATTGGGGGAAGAGCAGTAATTGCAGCTTTCTGAAGATCCCCTGTCTCTTTTTCTGCCAAAGCCAATACGGTTTCCACTTGGTCCGAGGCAGCCCTAGTGGCCAAAACATCGAGTAACATTATTTTGCCTTTATCGTTATCCAATTCATCGATCTTTTGAGCCACTTTTGTAGTAACATCCTCTCCAGGCATGGTTTTTAACCCCCTTTCCAGTACTATTAAGACATCTTCTTCTGCTTGGTTCACTAGGTTAAGCAGGTCTTCCAAAACCTTGCTTCCCCCCACTTTTACGATGCTTTCTATGGTGGCCAGTACTATGGTTGGGTTTTCATGGTAAAGCAAGGGCTTTAAGGTTGAAATTACCTGCTGCCCCTGTAATTGCCCCGTCATCTCTATGATGGAAACTTTTGCTTCGAGTTCTGCTTTTTGGAGTGTTTGCTCCCATTCTTTCCAATCTTTCTCTGGGTCGTTTTCCAAGGCCAAGCGAAGGGCAGCACCTCTGTACTTGGAGTCAGTGGAAAGCGCAGCCTGATGGATTAATTTTTTTGCAAGCTTCGGGTTAAGTTTGTTTAGTAATCGGAGAGCTCCAGCCCTGGTATGGCTTTGGTGCGTAGCGGAGGCTTGTTTGTGAAGTTTTTTGGCTAATTTTCCGGCTTTCTTCTTTTCGCCTTTTTCTGCAAGGTTGGCTATGTAAGTTAAGTAACTGGAAGTGGCATTTGTGGCCTCATAGGTGAAATCCGCGTTTTTGGCGGCTTTGCCCAATTCCTTGGCACTGGAAGGAGAGGCAATTTGACTTAATGCATAGAGAGCTACTTTCCGCTTCTGGGAATCCGAGTGGTTTAAGTATGGCTCTATATCCTCCAGAGCATCCATGCTTTTCATGTCACCGAGAGCCTCAATAAAATGTTTGATATGGTCAGGGTTTTCTGAGCTATTGAGTGCCAGTATCAAGGCCTGTTCTGCAGATTTGGATCCTATGTTGTCCAATACCCTGGCAGCAGTACCAGCAAGCTCATCATGGTGAAGGAAGGATTCCAGAAAGGGAGTAGCATCCTCTTTGCCAAGCCACTGAAGTTGCCGGATGAGAAACGCCTTGCCCTCTACATAATCTAAGTTGTCCAAGGCTTTACCGAAAGCCTGAACGGTCATTCTAGCCAAATCAGAATTGTCTGGATCGCTTGCATGGAATGCAAATCCAGATAGGGCATATTCCAGCTTCTCATTGTCCCCTCCTTCGGTAAGCATTAGGGCCATTTCCGTAATTCCTTCCCTGCCCAATGCGGCCATTTGAGCCATATTGGTTTCCTGGCTATTTTTGTCTTGAGCCGGAAATCTGTTGAGCAGGTCAGCAATTTTGGTGGCTTGGGTTCTGCTGTCGTTGTTACTTTGAGCAAATCCCAAATGAAAGCCAAGACAAAATAAAAATGTTATGTTTAGTATGGTTATCCTTCTCATTAGATGTTTTTTTTGGTATTCTTACAGCGTATAGGGAGCTCTCATGGGCTGATTGATCAGCCTGTTGGCAGCATCATCATCTATGAATTCCTGTGTTTTAGGATTGAAATTCAGATCTCTACCCAGCCGCAAGGCAATTAGCCCCATGTTTACCATAGTGCAGGAACGATGGCCATTTGACTCATTAAGTGCAAATTTTCTCCTCGATTTAACTGCCTCCACAAAGTCGGTTACCTGTGGGGTAGGATCCGGGAATTGGGCAAGTTTTCTTTCAAAATCCGGGATATCGGATACGAACCCCCTGTAAAGGTTGCCATCGGGGCCAGAAATATAGGGTGCCTCTTGAGTCCCTTCTCCATCTAGGATAATTTGACAGCCATCTTCATAAGTATAGGTGATCTTTCTCCAGGTACCTACAGCATCATGGTGTTGCTGGGGTGCATCTATCTCTACTTTTATGGGGCTAGTATCATCCTTTCCGAGAAAATACTGAATGGGATCCATGTAGTGTTGCCCCATGTCCCCTAATCCACCTCCGTCATAATCCCAATACCCTCTGAAGGTGCCATGCACTCTGTGCTCATGATAGGGTTTATGCGGAGCCGGGCCCAACCAACGCTCATAGTTCAGTTCTTTTGGTACTTGCATTTTAGCAAGATTAGTTCGCCCCACCCAGTAAAATTTCCAATCAAACCCAGTGAGTTTACCTACAGTGACCTTGAGAGGCCACCCTAGCATTCCTGACTGTACCAGTTTTTTTATATTTTTCACCTCCGTGTTCATTCCATAAAAATTGGCATCAAAGCGGAACCATGTGTTTAAGCGGAAAATATTACCATGTGTCTTAACCGCCTCTACCACTTTTTTCCCTTCGCCTATAGTCCTTGTCATGGGTTTTTCGCACCATATGTCCTTTCCCTGTCGGGCGGCATCCACCGCCATGATGCCATGCCAGTGAGGAGGAGTTGCAATATGGACAATGTCCACGTCAGGAAGTTGTATCAGTTCCCTGTAGTCATCAAAGGATTTAACGCCACTGCCAAGTACCTCAAGGGATTTTTGGATATGTCGGGTATCTACATCGCATATGGCTACGGTTTTGGTTCCGGCGTATTTGAAGTGGCCTCTTCCCATTCCTCCCACACCAATAATACCTTTTGTTAGGTGGTCACTAGGTGCTAAGTAGCCCATGCCCAATACATGTCTTGGGACAATAGCCACGGTACCCATAGCCAAAATGGAGCTTTTTATGAATTTTCTTCGTGAGTTCCTGATCATATTTGGATTAATCTGTTTTCGCCTTTTTTGATTTTCTTTGCTACTCGGAATTTCTTCCATTTTATACTGCAAAAAATAAGGTTGATCGTTTTTTGGGTGAATATATTCTATCAGTCAAGGAATACCAAATCATTTGGGATTAAAGGTTGCCAATTCATAGTGGTTTTGGAACGATTTATGTTTTAGTTAAGTAAAAATATTGATTATGGTAAAGGCAAAGAACAACATCCCAGAGGAAGAAAACGAGAAGCTCGATGATAACGCTTTCAAAAGAGCACAAGAAGATGCCAGAGATGGTAAAGCCTCCACTGAATCGGACAAAAAAAAGAAAAAAGCAAACCCTAGCCAAAAGGCCAAAGACGAATTGTTCAGGGGTAACCAATCCGAAAGAGAATGGAGTAGTGAAAGTGACGAATACAGAAGGAAGTCGTAGCAATTTATTAATACCTGTGATGAAATCGAGTATGACGAAGACGACTCGTAAAGGGATGATTATTGAACTTGCGAGATTCCCTTGAAATAAGTTCCCCGAATCGAGATCGGGGCTGGCAGGGGCAGGCTATGACAGCTAAAAAAACATATACAGATGAAGAAAAACACAAGGGCAAGCATAAAAAACGAGTCCCAATACGAAGCCTTGAGAGATCAGGGATATAGCAAAGAAAAGTCTGCCAGAATAGCCAATGCGGACAGTAAGGAAGCTGGTCGAAAAGGTGGAAAAGCCTCACCTTATGAAGATTGGTCCAAGGAAAAACTCTACCAAAAAGCCAAAGAGATAGGCATTGAAGGAAGATCCAAGATGAAAAAGAGTGAGCTGATAGCCAATTTACGGAATCATTAATTTAGCAGTTGGCTCCAAAGTAGGTTTTTTTTGTAAGCATAAATTCCATCATTACTGTGCAAGTAATCCCTCGTAATCCTTGGCCATTTTGTCTAATACCTTGTGCACCATTTCAGTGAGCTGCCAAACTTTATCATGGACACTTTCAATTCGGTTCTGTTTTATTTCCTCCTCTATGGATCTTGCTATATTACTAGCTGATATCTTTAGCTGGGCAAGTCTGGAACTTAGCTGGTGGGCGATGGACTTTACCGTATCATAGTCTTGTTCATCCATTGCCTTGTTGATTTTCAACAGGTCTAAACAGGTATGGGAGTAAAAGTCACTTATGATCTCATGAAGGATGGTTTCATCTCCCATGCAAAAGCGATTTAATTCGGAAAGATCATAAAAAGGACTTTCTTTTCCAATTAGGGGCTCCATGAGGCTAAATGAGGACTCTACGGATGTCAACTTTATTAATTTAACAATTTCCATCAGCAGGTCTTTTTCTTTAAAGGGTTTTAAAACCAGTCCATCAAAGCCTGCTTCTTCCAGCTTTTCCTTGTCCTTGGCAAATACATTTGCCGTCAAGGCGATAGCAGGTATATTATTAAGCTTTGAATTTTTTCTAATGAGCTTTATTGCATCGAAACCACTTACTTCTGGCATTTGAATATCCAATAGGGCCAAGTCAAATTCATCCTGATCTGTTAATTTTTCCCTTAGCTCTATTCCTCCTAATAAAGGTGTAACCTTGGCCCCTAAGTTGGTCAAAAGAAAGTGGATAAACTTCAACCCTATAGGGTCGTCGTCGACAAGTAAAACATGCAGGCCTTTTAGAGAAAATTGGCTTTCTGAAATATCTGAACAAACAAGGCCGGGATCAGTGATTTCAGTTGGGAGTTTTACAGTAAATACACTACCTTTTTCCTGTTCACTTTTAAACTCGATTTCCCCCCCTTGCAAGTCTACCAATTTTTTTACAATTGCCAAACCTAGCCCTGTGCCCCCGAATTTTCTTGTGATGCTGTCGTCCCCTTGTTGAAATGCCGAAAAAAGTTTTTTCTTCGTTTCTTCGTTCATCCCCATACCAGAGTCTTCCACCTGGATGGTAAGAAAGTCTTTATTGTTTTCAATGGAAATGTTCACCGCACCTTTTTCTGTGAACTTGATGGCATTGGAAAGCAGGTTGTTCAGAATTTGTTTGATTCTGAGTTGGTCTCCAATAAGCCACTTGTTTTTAGTAAGGTTCAATTTCAGGTTAATATTTAAGCCCTTTTCGAATGCTTTTTGGTCAAAAAGCCGCTTTATTTTCAGGAAGAGTTTGTAGGGATCGAAAGGGGCACGTTCTATTTTTATCTTTCCAGCCTCTAGTTTAGAGAAATCCAAAATGTCATTTACGATTCCAATAAGGGTTTCTGAAGAGAAGCCAATCATAGAAACGAACTCCTTTTGTTTAGGGTCAAGTGAGGTTTTCCGCAAAGCATCGCTGTAACCTTGAATGACATGAAGGGGGTTTCTAATTTCGTGACTCATGTTGGCTAAGAAATCTTGTTTAGCTTTTGCTAGGTTGTCAGATCGCTTTTTTGCCTCCCTAAGTTTGGATTGGTAGCTTTCGGTTTGGTTGATTTCCCTAACGATGGTATAAATAAAACCGAATGCCCCAAAAATGCCAATAAGGGTCAATATTCCCAATAAGGTGGAAAACCGGCTGGCCAGTGCGTAAGCAGCATCGTTTTCATTTTCGGATTCTTCAACGGCCTCATCTTGAAGTGCTGTAATGATTTGCTGTATATTAATAATAAGCTCCTTGTTTTTACTAGTGAGGTCAAACTCCATGGCAGCCAGTTTAGACCTCAGGTACCTTTCTTCAGTGTTAATTTCCAGCACGATGTTTCTGATGGCGTAAAGTATGGAGTCGGATGAGGATGTTTTTTCAGGGCTACTTTCGTCTTTTCGGTTGATATTGATTCTCATGAGGTTCATCAATTCGGCCATTTGTTGTTTGTCACCCCCCTGTAAAAGTGGTTTGTTGCCTTGACTTTTGTTGATGGAATCATTCGGAGAGAGTTTTTGCTTTAGGTTATGAGGCTGATTGGCACCCGCTCTCATTTTACCTAGATTTTGGAGTTTCCCCAGTTCTTCTTTTCTGCGAATTTTTCGTTCTATGTTATTCAAGGCCTCCTTGCTAAAATTTCTCTTCATCAAGGTTTGCTTAACTTCTTCAAGGCCATTATAAACTTCCATGAGCTGGGTTACATCGTAGCCTATGCTCTCAATTTTCGCTTTTTCGCCTGGATCCTTGGCTTTGGTCTTGAGTGAGGCAATTCTGTGATGAATTTTAGAAATATAATCCACCTGATCGTCTGTATTGGCATCAGCGTATTCCGTATTGACATATCTGGCCTTGTCCAATTGATAAACATCTGCCAAAAGATAATTCAGTTCTCTAAGTTTCTCGTTGGGAACCGAAAGGGATTCCACTGACCCAAGCAGATTGTTAACGTTGATGTATGTGACCGAACTCACCCCAATTATCAGTAAAACGGCCAAAATAAACCCTATGATAACTTTTATTCTGGTATTGAATCTCATTAATCGATATGTATTAGACCTTGAAATGCTTATTCCTTAAGAACCACCCCTTTTGAAATTTTTTCAAAAACGATATAAATGGCATAATAGGTAAGGGGAAGAGTGATAGCCAACCCCACCAAAAATACCAATGCCCCTGCTAAGTTAAGCAAAGCCAGTGACAATCCAAACATAAAGAACTTCAACCAATTACGATGAACCAACTTTCTACTAAACTCAAGGGAACTCCAAAAATCCAGACCAAAAAATATAGCCGCAAGCATGGCAAACATGTAAGAAACCATTAGATAGATTCCAGGCAGTACCAATGCAAACAACCCTATAGCGACCAATACTTGGCTAACCAACCAAACCAGGACCAAGGGAATGTAATATTGAAACCCTTTAAAAAAATCAGGATATTCCAGGGTTTCTTCCTGAGAAATTTTGTTGGCAGCCAAGAAAAAACCTGCAAGCAGGGGGCCAGCCAGAAAAAGAGTGAAAACCAAAAGAAAATCAGGGATATATAATACAAATAAAAATTGTACAGATAGTATAAATAGAGCATATCCCATAGAGAAACCTGGGTATTGTTTAAACATTTCCCATGATATTTTCAGTGTTTCCCCTATTTTAAAGTCCTGCTTCTGTTCAATGAGCAGGTTTAGCTTTTCTTTGTTCATAAAATAAATGTAGTGAAGGAGTGTAGGAGCAAGGAGTTATCGGGTCATTGCAGCCAAGATGTCGTGTTTGGTAATAATGTGGATCTGGTGGTTTTCGTCCCTCACCAGTACCGCCTTTTCCTTGTCAACCATGCTGGATAAAACATCCAGTGTACTATCCATTGCTACGAATTTCATGCTGTCTTCCATAACATCAGCTACCTCGGAATCCTTTAAATTGGGGTTTTCTATGATTTTGTGGAGTAATTTGTTGTCCGTAACGCTGCCGATAACTTGACCATTTTCCACTACAGGAATTTGGGATACACTTTTGCCATTCATCAAGGCAATTGCCTCGTTTACTTTGGAGTCTTTTTTCACTACCACTAATTCATAAAGGCCTTGTCGGGAGGAAATTATGTCCCGGGCTGTACCGAAACTCTTGTCCTCTAAAAAACCATGGTTGCGCATCCAATCGTCATTATATACCTTGCCTAAATAGCGGGTGCCATGATCGGGAAGCAAAATAACCATTAGATCCCCCTCTTTTAAATTCACCTTGGCATACTCAAGTGCACCATGCACAGCAGACCCACAAGACCAGCCTACAAAAAGTCCCTCTTCTCTCGACAGCCTTCTTGTCATCACAGCGGCATCCTTGTCCGTTACTTTTTCAAAGTGGTCAATCATGTCGAAATCCACGTTTTTAGGGAGTATGTCCTCACCTATACCCTCCGTTAGGTAGGGGTAAATTTCATCCTCATCAAAGATTCCTGTTTCTTTGTATTTCTTGAATACAGATCCATAGGTGTCTATTCCTACAGCAACCACTTTGTTATTTTTTTCTTTCAGAAACCTAGAGGTTCCTGTCATAGTACCACCAGTACCTACCCCCGCAGCGAAGTGTGTGATTTTGCCTCCGGTATCTCTCCAAATCTCGGGACCGGTGGTTTCATAATGGGCTTTCCAGTTTGATAGGTTGTCGTATTGATTGGGGTAAAAGGAATTGGGAATGTCTTGGTTCAACTTTTTGGCTACTGAATAATAAGACCTCGGGTCATCAGGGGCCACATTTGTGGGGCATACGATGACCTCAGCTCCCACAGCTTTTAGGATGTCAATTTTTTCCTTGGATTGTTTGTCAGCCATCGTAAAGATGCACTTATAGCCTTTAGAAATTGCTGCCAAGGCCAGACCCATTCCGGTATTTCCACTTGTCCCTTCTATGATGGTGCCCCCAGGCTTAATGGCACCCTCTTTCTCCGCATCCTCCAGCATTTTTATTGCCATCCTGTCTTTTACGGAGTTACCGGGGTTGAAATATTCAACCTTTACCAAGACATCGCCTTTAATCCCTCGATTTAGCCTGTTAAGTCTAATCAGTGGAGTATTTCCTATCGTTTCAATGATGGAGTCGTAAATCATTAATGTTTCAGCTTTCGTGCGCAAATATTTCTTGCAATTTAAACATTTAGGCCTAAACTAAGCCTATTTTTTATTGGGTTTGGTTAAGAAGATGCTAATTCATATGTCAGGAATAATCATTCAAATGCCCTTAAAATTTAAAAACGACCTACCTTCAGGAAAAGGTGCCTGTTTAGGGTGTTTTTGTTGGGGATATTTGATTAACTTTGGGGAAAATCAAGATTAATCTTAACCTTTTAAAAGATCATGAGAAAAACGATATTGAATCTCGCATTAGCACTTTTAATCTTGGCAGGAACCAGTTCTTGTTATACTTATACCTGGACGGTAGGGGATGGCCCTCAAACGGGTCTTGAGACCAAGAAAATGAATCATTATTTGATCTACGGGTTGGCACCTATTGCCATTTCTGATGTTAATGAGATGGCTGGAAATGCCACAGATTATGAAGTGACTATTCAGCATACCTTTATTGACGGTTTGATAAATGCCATCACTTTTGGCATCTATTCTCCTACCACTACCATTGTAAAAAGATAATAGGGGAGGTGTTGGCAAAGAAAATCACCTTTTATATAGCCCTTGTTCTTTCGATCGTAGCTCTCTATAAACTATATCCTCTTTTGGGGGACTATGATCAGTTGGCTTCCTATGGAAAAGGGTATTTTTGGGGGAATTTGGTTTTGCTTCTGTTAGGTCTTTTGACCATGGTTTTCACCTATTCTTCCGCCTTCTCTTCTAATGAAAAAAAAGCCCGGTAAAGCCGGGTTTTTTTATTTTGTTCCTGCCAGCAAATACAGCACCGCCATCCTAATGGCTACGCCATTTTCTACCTGGTGTAAGATGATGGAATGTTCGGAATCCGCAACGTCGGAATTCAATTCTACCCCTCGATTTATTGGCCCCGGGTGCATGATCACGATGCTTTTACCCAGCTGATCCAATAGTTGTTTGTTGATTCCGTAATAAAGTGAATATTCTCGGAGGGAGGGAAAATATTTGATTTGTTGCCTTTCTAGTTGAATCCGCAGCACGTTGGCAACATCACACCATTGCAAGGCCTTTTTTACATCCAGTTCCACTTTAACCCCCAAACTGGAGATATGTTTGGGCAAGAGGGTGATGGGGCCACAAACCATTACTTCTGCCCCAAGCTTTTGTAAGCAAAAAATATTGGAAAGGGCTACTCTTGAGTGGAGGATATCGCCGATAATGGCCACTTTTTTTCCTGCCACCTCCCCCAGTTTTTCGCGGATGCTGTAGGCGTCCAATAGTGCTTGAGTGGGGTGTTCGTGAGTCCCGTCGCCTGCATTGATAATATTCGCGTTGATGTGCCGGGATAGGAAATGGGGTGCTCCCGGACTGCTGTGCCGCATCACCACCATATCCACTTTCATGGCCAGTATGTTATTGACAGTGTCCACCAGGGTTTCTCCTTTTTTAACAGAGCTATTGCTGGAGGAGAAGTTGATGGTATCTGCGGAAAGCCTTTTTTCGGCTAGTTCAAAAGATAATCGTGTGCGGGTGGAGTTTTCAAAAAAGATATTTGCAATCGTGATATCCCTGAGCGAAGGGACCTTTTTTATGGGTCTGTTAAGTACATCTTTGAAATTATCTGCTGTTTCAAAGATTGTCTCTATATCTTTAGGATTGATGTCTTTTATACCCAGTAAGTGCCTTACGCTAAATGCTTGCATATTAATTTTTCAATGACTTTTCTGTTATCCAAATGGAGTCTTCCAAATAATCCTGAGATTTCCACTCCACACTCACATACTGGCTCTCCAGGGTATTTACTTGCCTACCGAAATAATCCGGTTTAATGGGGAAATCCCTCGTGTACTTGCGGTCTATTAATACCATAAGCTCTACCTTTTGGGGCCTGCCAAAAGCGATCATTGCATCCATTGCCGCCCTTACCGATCTGCCCTTGTAAAGAACATCATCCACTAACACCACCTTTTTGTTCTCAATCAAAAAATCGATCTTAGTCTCATTGGCCCTGAGTGGAAGATCCCTTCTTCTGAAATCATCTCTGTGAAAAGTGGCATCTAAATAACCATGAAGTACTGTTTTTGAGGTGATTTCCTTTAACCTGTCAATCAGCCTATCTAATACCAAGGAACCCCTGGGCTGCAGCCCAAGAAGGACCGTATTCTCAAAGTCATCGTGATTTTCTATAAGTTGATAACAAAACCTACTTATGGTGATGCCGATCTGGGTTTGGTCTAAAACTAGTCTTTTCTGCATGGCGAAAACTTGAGCACAAATATATAAAAACATTTACTCACATGCCTGCCAATACTGTGATCATATAAGGTCCTCCACCTTTATTTTAGTAAAAAAATTAACGTCTTTCACTCTTTCTCTACCCTCCTCGTTTTGATACCTGATTTTTTGCTTTCCTGTGAGCAAATAATATTCATCGTGCCACCACATAAGGTGTAAACTGGATTCCTTAGTATCCTTGATCCTTTCGTTTTCATTGACCAGCTCGATTTCAAATGGCTCGTTTTCAATCACCAATTCACCGTTTTTAAATTGGCTGAGCATGATTTGTGGGCCATCTAGATAGGCGTAGAATAGGTTGCTGCCATCAAAACTCACCTCCCCAAACTTATTCGGGTCTTGTTTGCTCATATTATTGAGAGAAAGGGAGTTGTCCCAAATAATCTTACCTTCCATATCCAACAACATAAACTGGGCGGATAGAAACTTGTAATGATGCGTCATTTGAGTGTTTCTGAATCTTGGATCCATCCACATGGGATTGTAAATGTGACCAAATCCACCCATCATCATGGGGTTCATCCTATAGAAGTTGCTTGCATACATGCCATCTCTGGGGATATATCTGGAGGATGAGGAGATAAAATGGTCATTATAAACCAAAAATGCACCTCCAAGATCTGTAACCTCCCTTGTCACCACCACATTTCTTATAGGCGTGTTTTTGCCCTTTTCCATGTCTTTTTCCAGGGTTTTTAGCCTTCTCTCACGTGTCTTTTCCGGCAGATAATTGTAAAAATTCTCGAAATCAGAGACAGTATAAAAATTGTTTTTGTACTCCCCGAATTCATTTATTTTAGTAAAATAAATACCTTGGTAGGCCTCTTTTTTCCTCAGCCCGAAAGGCCCTATCAAAGCCTGTTTATAATCATAGGAAGAAGTTAAAAGTCCCTCCACGATCTCCATAGAGGGGTCATCCAAATCGTCAATTTTTACCTCCCTAAGCTTGTTGCCTGTCACATCATAAGTTAATATGGTGACTATTTTTTTCTTGTACATGTCCCGTCTGCTCATCAAAACATCAAAAACATTGAGCTCGGGGTCTTTTCTCATTTGCAAGACCTTTGCATCTTTTTCAAATACGCCCGGGACAGTCGCTACTCCTTTACTTTTCATGTCTAAAATCTGGATGACAGGCCTATACTCGAAGGTGCCCATAAAAACTGCTTTCTTGTTAAAGACAAGAAAGTCTTGGAGTTCCAAGTTTAATACACTGCTTAGCGTAGTCTGATCAATCTCCCTAGTTTCCAGATTAATCTCCAGAATGTGCCTCTCGCTGTTATATACCGGCCCTTTTTGAAAAAGAACATAGAGGTATTCCTTATCCAGGTCAAAACCAAGAAGCTCATAGTTTTCCTTCAACCCAAACTCCATGAGGTCTCCCTGGTTGAGCTGAAAGTCTGTGACCACATACTGAAAAACATTTTTACGGTTTTGTTCTTTGTGGTTTACGACTCGGAAAGCTACCAATCCATTTTCTGTAGGTAGCACGATAAAGTCATCATCAAACCATTGAGTCTCCACCTCCATCCTCTGGGTAAATTGCACCTGGCTTAGGGCTATACCGAATGTGGCTAAAAACCAGAATAAGCTAAAGCAACTCAGTTTTTTCATCTTTTAGGTAGTTTAACAACCAATCGGCATGATGCCTTTCGACAGGCATTACCGAGAGCCTTGGCTGCTTGATAAGAAGTAGGTTTTCAAGTGCAGGTAAGGATTTTATGGATTTCAGGCTGAGTGTGTTGGGGAAGTGACAGTAATATGCAATTTCGGTGGCAAGCCATCCGTCACTTCCATCTGCACTTGGGTCAGGAAAGGCTGTTTTTGAAACGGTAGCCATTCCCACAATTGATTTTTGTTTTCCACTATGATAAACAAAAATTCTATCCCCTAAATTCATTTTATCCAGATAATTTCGGGCCTGGAAATTCCGTACTCCATCCCAGATATCCCGTTTTTTTACCCTCAAGTCCTCCAATGAATAGGATTTCGGTTCAGTTTTAATTAGCCAATAGTTCATTTAGTGGTTATCAGGTTTCTTAACAACGCAATATTCAGGGATTTAGGGTGTGGTATTCCAGTAAATATCGGCACCTGCACCTAGGGAGTGTTGTTTCCCTCTAGATCCCCTGTTTGCCATCCATAAGATAGCTTATATCATTTTATTTTGAAACAAATATTATGGACATTTGTGTTTTATTCATTACAACCCCCAATTATTTTGGATAACAAGCAAATCACCAAAACCCTTAAATTGACCATTCAACTCATGGAACTCCATGAAGAGAATGTCTTTAAAATAAGAAGTTACCAAAGTGCAGTGAACACCATAGAAAGGGAGTCTCCCCAATTATCCGAATTGGGCTTTTCTGCTCTTCAGGAAATAAATGGAATAGGTAAAAGTATCGCAACTGTAATCCAGGAGCTGCTTTCCACAGGTTCACATTCCCTTTTGGAAGAGCTGTTGGAAAACACTCCGGAGGGAATACTGGAGGTACTTCAGATCAAAGGGCTGGGCCCAAAAAAAATCAAAATTTTGTGGAAGGAACTTGGGATCACCTCCACCCATGAGTTGATGGAAGCCTGTCAGGCAGGAAAAGTAGCAGAACTCAAGGGGTTTGGAGAAAAAACCCAGGAGAGTATCATTACAGCATTGGAGTTCATGGATGCCAATTTGGGCAAGTACCTTTATGCAGAGGTAGACGAGCCTACGAACCAACTTCTTACCCAACTAAAGGAAAACTTCGGAGATGCTAAAGTCAGTGTAGTAGGGGATTTTGGCCGGACATTGGAGATCATAGAATTTCTTGAAATAGTAGTGGCCACTGACAATGCAGAACAAGGTCATAAAAAAATAGATGGGTTGTCCATATTAGAAAAAGAACTAAAAAATTCCAGTCCTTTCCGCTGGGGTGGGTTCCTTAATGGAGCTATACCTGTCGTAATCTGGTTGGTGGGAGAAGAGGGTTTTCACCAACAATGTTTACTTAGAACTGCCTCTAAAGGCCATCTCTTAACCCTTGTGGATGAAACCCGTACCTGGTTGGATGTGGTACGGTCTGAAAAATTCGCATCGGAAGAGGAGGCGTATGCCACGGTAGGCAGCCGCTTTATTCCTGCAGAACTTAGGGAAGGCCATTTTGAATGGGAAATGGCGAAGGAAGGTAATTTGCCAAAGCTTTTGGAGGTGGAGGATTTAAAAGGGCCCCTGCACAATCATTCTACCTATAGCGATGGAAGGCATACCCTTAGGGAAATGGCTGAATATTGTAGGGAGCAGGGCTTTTCCTATTTGGGAATGGCGGATCATAGCCAGTCGGCATTTTATGCAAATGGACTGAACGAAGAAAGGGTAAAGAAGCAATTAAAGGAAATAGAGGAGCTGAATTCAGAAATGGCCCCATTTAAAATCTTTAGGGGCATCGAAAGCGATATCCTGATGGACGGTAGCCTGGATTATCCCAACCAGGTGCTCCAAACCTTTGACTATGTGGTGGCCTCTGTTCATTCTGGCCTGGGAATGGATGTGAAAAAGGCTACTGCCAGGCTGCTGAAAGCCATTCAAAATCCCTATACTACAATTCTTGGTCATCCCACAGGACGCTTATTGCTAAGGAGAGAAGGTTACCCTATTGACCATAAGGCTATAATAGATGCCTGTGCCAAATACGAAGTGGTTATAGAAATTAACGCTAACCCATGGAGGCTGGACTTGGATTGGAGGTGGGTACATTATGCCATGGATAAAGGAGTAATGCTATCCATCAACCCGGATGCCCATGAAACTGGCGGGTTTGCAGATATGAAATATGGTGTACTGGTAGGCAGAAAGGGAGGCTTGACCAAAGAGATGACTCTGAATACCAAAACCTTGGAAGAACTTACTGCATATTTTGAAAAAATGAAAAAGAAAAACGTATGAAGTGGGTAGATATTTCCGACGAGAAAATACTTTCCAGAACTTTTTACTTGGGAATCCTGGGTATTATATGTGCTGTGATTCCCTTGATGGCTCTTTACTATGATCCAGGCATATCTTCAAGGATCAATTTGCTAACAGGTGTGGGTATAGGTGCTCAATTACTTTCCCTTAGTATGGCTGTCCTTTTGGTAAGGCGAAGGAAAGTGGCCAAGGAGCATAATGAAAAGGCAAAAAGGATGATTTTGGTTCTTGCAGTTTCCCTATTGTTTTTCTTTTTGGTTTGACATGAAAATTAGCTGCTCTGCAATAGTTTGTTATTGGGTGTTGGTCGCTTGTTTTTCTTGCAGGCCTGTTTCCTCCGGATTCGATTGGAAGGAAGGGGATATTCTTTTTCAGGATGGAGATTGTGGGGATTTTTGTGAGGCGATAAGAAAGGTTACGGACGGTTACCAAGGCAGGGACTTTTCACATAACGGATTATTAGTAAAGAAAGAGGGAAAATGGATGGTCTTGGAAGCGGTTTCAGAGGGGGTGAAACTTACTCCTCTTGAAACTTTTCTGGAGAGAGACCTCAATGAGGAGGGTAAGTCCAATGTAGTAGTGGGTCGTTTAAAGCACAAATATCGATCACTGATACCTGATGCCATTCAAGTAGGGAAGTCCCTAATTGGCAAACCCTATGATCATAAATTTGATTTCTTTAATGATGCCTACTATTGCACAGAACTCATACATGTGGCCTTCATGAAGGCCAATTTGGGTCATCCTGTTTTTGAGGTAAGCCCAATGACTTTTAAGGATCCCGCCACCGGTAATACTTTTTCAGTGTGGGAAGCTTATTTCGAAGATTTGGGGATTCCTATCCCAGAGGGTGAGCCTGGATTAAATCCAGGTGGCATGTCCCTGGATCCAGCCTTAGAAATCGTCTATGATTTTACGAAAACGGAGTAATATCCATTCTATCCAGTAAGCGGGCTTAGGGAAATTTGGTATATTGCTGTTTAAACAAACGAACCTGAAATGAACCGAAGAGATGCTTGCAAACACGTAGCCTTATTCTCTGGGGCCTTAGTGTCCAATCCTATTTTATCTTTGGGAGCCACTTTGGCTCCTTCGAAGCAGCAAGGCCCACAGCCCTTTTACCTGTTTACCAAAGTTTTACAATGGTTGCCATTGGAAGATGTTCCTAAGGCTGTCCAAGAAATGGGGTTTTCAGGAATAGATTTGCCGGTAAGGGAAAATGGTTTTTTTGATATACAAGACATCTCTTCCAAACTTCCGGCACTGAAAAGGGAAAGTGATAAATTAAAATTAAATACTCCCATACTCACCACAAATATGAACGTAAACCGAATGGGTGAAATGGAAGAGTTTCTTAAGACAATTTCAGGTGAGGGAATCCGCCACTACAGAATGGGGTATTTGAATTTTCAGACGAAGGACATTCTTGCGGACCTTGAGAAATACAATGGGCAATTAAAAAAGGCTGCCGAACTTCATGAAAAATATGATGTGACAGGGCATTATCAAAACCATGCAGGTGCTAGGATTGGGGGTTCGGTATGGGAAGTTCATCAAATGCTAAAAGGAATTAACCCTGACCATATTGGTATACAGTTTGACCTCAGGCATGCTACTGTAGAGGGGTATAAGTCCTTTGAAAATGTCTTTCACTTAGTAAAGGACAAGATTAGGAGTTTTGACCTTAAGGATTTCGTGTGGGGTAATCCTCAAGGTAAAGGGGATCAACCCATAAATGTTCCTTTAGGAGAGGGAAATGTAAAGTTCAGCTTGTTGAAAGAACATCCCCGATGGGAGGATCAAGCACTACCAAAAATCCTACACGTGGAATATGACCTTGGGGGAGCGGAACATGGCCATAAAGAACCCACTATTCCCCCGCAGCAAATTGTGTCTGCCATTTCTAAGGATGTTGAAGTATATGCTAAAATTTTTGCCTGAGGGTAGGTATGTCCAGGTTTCTGCTTAATTTTTTTGCTAAATTTTATCCATAAATCGAAAATGGCTAATTAAACCTTTGTTAATGCGGAATTAGGTTTGGGTATTCAGTTTCCCAAAACGGCTTTTGGGATGCTTTTTGTGGACTGTTACCAAACACTTATTCGTATGCAAAGAATAATCTCTGGAAAGCAAGTTAAGAAAATTGACCAAGCCTATATTTCGCATGCCCAAATCACCTCAACCCAGTTGATGGAAAGGGCAGCAAAAGCGTTTTATCAATGGTTTTGCAGCACTTTTGAAAGGGAAAAAGCGGTGGGCATTTACGTTGGCACTGGAAACAACGGGGGTGATGGTTTAGCCATAGCCAGGCTTTTGCACGAAAGTGGGTATAAGGTGAAGGTGATTTTTTGTGGGGACTTGAATAAGGCTTCAGAGGATTTCTCCATAAATAAAAACCTTTTACCAGAATCAGTGGGCTTTTTTCCTTTTGATGCAGCGAATCCCCCTATTCCAGAAGAAGAAATCATTGTGGATGCAGTCTTTGGAGTAGGCATCAACCGGCCCCTTGAGGGAGAATATTTGGATTTGATAAATCATATGAACCAGGTTAGGGCCCATAGGGTAAGTGTGGATATGCCTTCAGGACTACCTGCGGATGAACTTTTGGAAGGGGCAGCTTTTGAAGCAGACTATACCGTTTCTTTTCAGTTTCCAAAATTCTCACTTTTACTTCCTGAGCATGCCAAATACACAGGCACATTAGTGGTAAAGGATATAGGGATAGATATGGGGTTCTTTGATGAACAGGAATCCAATAGATTTTGGGTAGGCTCTCCGAAGGTAGGAGCTCTACACAGGAAATTCCATGCCTTCAGTCATAAGGGCGATTTTGGAAAGGTGCTGTTGGTGGGTGGGAGTTATGGTAAAATTGGAGCTATATTGCTGTCCACCAAGGCCGCTTTGAGAACTGGGTCTGGTTTGGTGTCAACCTTTTGCCCTAGCTGCGGAGTTGAAATCATCCAATCTGGAGTTCCCGAGGCAATGGTGATTCCAGGAAAAGGGGAAAAGGAGTTGGCTCCCCCGTTGGATATTTCAGCCTTTGATGCTGTGGGAGTAGGGCCTGGTATGGGGCAAGCAGAATCGTCGGCCATATTACTCAAGGAGCTGTTGGAAAGTGCTAAAGTGCCAATGGTCTTGGATGCCGATGCCTTGAATATACTTGCCACCCACAAGGATTGGTACGGGTTTTTAGAAGGACACATATTGACCCCACACTTAAAGGAATTCGAAAGATTGGCGGGTGTTTGTGAAAATCAAATCCAGCGATTGGCTTTGGCCCGTGACTTTGCCATAAAGCACCAATGTGTCTTGGTGCTTAAAGGTGCACATACATGTACTAATCTTCCTAATGGAGATCAATATTTCAACAGTTCAGGAACTCCATACCTTGGGACTGGTGGAACAGGGGATGTATTGACAGGGGTGATTACCTCATTTTTGGGTCAAGGCTATTCTCCAGAAAATGCAGCCATAACGGGTATTTTTCACCATGGTCTTGCTGGTAACATTGCGGCAAAGGAAAAATTGCGAGGTATGTTGGCCTCTGATGTAATAGAAGCCATACCTCAGACCTATCTAGATCTAGGTTTGGGTTAATGCGGCCATGGTTGGGTAATTCTGTCCCTGATATAGTTTTTATAGGAGTTACCCAAGCAGTAGACTCCTGCCCCCAATAAAAGGGTGATATGGAAAAGCCCATTGTTGTATATCCCGAGAAAAGTATTCAGGGCACTCCAGAAGGAGTCCGAATGTAATACATTATCCTTAACCCAAGTTAGTGAAAAAAGCAACCTGAGAAAAATGGATATTAAGGCTAAAACCCCTCCGATCATCCCGTAGATAGGGTTTTTATAGTGGATCAACAACCCAATTGCGGCAATGGTCTCAATTGCTGCCACAAATACCGCCCAGAAAATATTGAAGTCCATCTCGCCAATCAGTTTCATTTTGGTAAAACCGCCAAAGAGGAGAAGGCATGCGAGTGATACCCTGATAATGTGCCCACCTATTGCTTCTGTTTTCAGAAATTTCAAAAACTTGTCCATATACTAACAATTTAGAAATTTTTTGTGTGTAGGACAAAAAGAAGGCCACAAATTTAATTTTGTGGCCATTATTGTTAGAACTCTGCGTTACCGGGTGTACGTGGAAAAGGGATAACATCCCTGATATTGCCCATTCCTGTCACAAATTGCACCAACCGCTCAAAACCCAGCCCAAAACCTGCATGTGGGGTGGTGCCAAACTTTCTGGTGTCCAGGTACCACCACATTTCCTCCCTACTGATGCCAAGTTCCTTCATCCTGTCCACGAGGAGGTCCAATCTTTCTTCCCTTTGCGAACCACCTACAATTTCTCCTATGCCGGGGAAAAGGATGTCCATGGCCGCCACGGTTTTTCCATCTTCATTTTGCCGCATATAAAAAGATTTGATGGCTTTGGGATAATCAAAAAGGATCACCGGCTTCTTAAAATGTTTTTCCACCAAATACCTTTCATGCTCGGATTGAAGATCAGTCCCCCAATCGGTGATGGGGAAGGTAAATTTTTTCTTTTTATTTGGCTTGGAATCTCTTAATATATCCAGGGCTTCGGTATAGGAAACTCTTACGAACTTGTTTTCTGTGACAAATTGGAGCCTTTCTAGCAGCCCCATTTCACTCCTGAGTTCTGCTTTTTTGGCTTTTTCCTCCTCTGCTGCTCTCTTGTCCAAAAACTCCAAGTCTTCCTTGGAATGCTCTAAGGCAAATGAAATGATGTATTGAAGAAACTCCTCAGCGAGGTTTTGATTGTCCTCTGCATCGTAGAAGGCCATCTCAGGCTCTATCATCCAAAATTCGGCCAGGTGCCTGGTGGTATTGGAATTTTCTGCCCGGAACGTGGGGCCAAATGTATAGATTTCAGATAGGGCTAATGCCGCCAGTTCTCCTTCCAGTTGGCCGGAGACCGTCAAATTGGTTTCCCTTTCAAAGAAATCCTGGCCAAAATCTATTTGACCACTATCCGTTTTGGGTGGGTTTTTTAAGTCCAGCATAGTGACCCTGAAGGTCTCACCGGCTCCTTCAGCATCCGAAGCAGTGATGATGGGAGTGTGGATTAAAAAAAAGCCCTTCTTGTGAAAATATTCATGAACAGCAAATGCCAGGTTATGCCGAACCCGGAAGATTGCCGCGAAGGTATTTGTACGCATTCTTAGGTGAGCATTTTCCCGTAGGAACTCCATGGAATGTTTTTTTGGCTGTATGGGGTATTTCTCAGCATCGGACTCCCCGAGAACCTGTATTTCTTCTGCCAATAGTTCTGTGGCCTGCCCACTTCCTTGTGAAGCCACTACCTTTCCCAAGGCTCTTATGCAAGCACCGGTGTTGATTTTTCTAAGCGTTTCTTCAGGGATTGTGTTTGGGTCAGCTACAATTTGGTAATTCTGAATGCATGACCCATCATTTAAGGCGATGAAGCTTACATGTTTGTTGCTTCTTTTAGTACGTACCCAGCCCATTAAGGTGGCAGATGTTTGTGCTGCCCCTTGCTCAATTAAGTCCTTAATTTTTATCCTTTTGTTGAATGCCATTTCCGAAAATTTACGCACGAATGAGAAATCCTGTCCTGCTTAGGCTAACCCTGGTAAAAACAGAATGCAAAAAAACGATATAATAAGCTTTTTATCAAAATTTTGATCTTATTTCCTAAATTTGAAAATCCATTTGGCTAAAGATGGGCTTTGCCAACAATTAATATTCACTACCTAACATTTTATGCCCTGTAAGATTATATGCAAAAACTGAATTTAAACCAGATACTGTCTCAGAAGCTTTCCCCTCAGCAAATCCAGTTTATTAAGTTGCTGCAGGTGCCAACTGCGGAACTGGAAACCAGGATTGAGGAGGAGTTGGAGATCAATCCTGCTCTAGAGGAGGGTAGGGAGGAAGAACCGGATACCAATACGGACGAATATCAGGACAGTATGGATACCGGTGAGACAAAGGAAGATAAGGACATCAACATAGAGGAATACCTAAATGATGAATATGGAGGCTATAAGATGCAAGGGGACGGCAACTATTCCACTGATGAGGAGGATAGGGAAATCCCCATATCAAGCGGAGTGTCCCTGCATGAGCAATTGGTCTCCCAGCTCAATTTCCTTAAACTGGATGATAGGCAGAAAATCATTGGCAAACAACTTATCGGAAGTATCGAAAGTGATGGTTACATCCGCAGGGATCTCGAAGCTATAGTCAATGACTTGGCATTTAGCCAGAATATGGAAACCGACCTTGATGAACTGGAGGAGATACTGGTGAAAATACAATCTTTTGACCCTCCTGGCATAGCCGCCAGAAACCTTCAGGAATGTCTCATTATTCAATTAGAAAGGAAGGAGGACCACCACGAGCCAATGGTCCAACAAGCAATTTTTGTCATTCAGCATTGCTTTGAGGAGTTTATCAAAAAGCATTATGACAAAATCCAAAAGAAATGCCATATAGACGAAGATGTGCTGAAGGAGGTGGTGCATTTGATCACACGGCTCAATCCCAAACCAGGAGGGGTTTCGGATGGGATGATAAGGACACAATATATACTGCCGGATTTTATCCTTCAGAATATCAATGGTAAATTTGAGATTTCCCTAAACTCTAAAAACGCCCCTGAATTAAGGGTAAGCAGGTCCTATTCCGAGATGTTTAGTGCCTATGACAAAAGCGACAAAAAGGATAAAAAACTTAAGGAAACGGTTTCCTTTGTGAAACAAAAACTGGATGCGGCCAAGTGGTTTATTGATGCCATAAAGCAGCGCCAGCAAACTTTGCTTAAAACCATGCAGGCAATCCTGGATTTTCAATATGAGTTTTTCCTAGATGGGGATGAAACTAAATTGAGACCCATGATCCTAAAAGACATTGCCGAGAAAATTGACATGGACATTTCTACCGTATCCAGGGTCGCCAATAGCAAATCCATTCAGACGGAATTTGGAATATTCCCTCTCAAATACTTCTTTTCAGAAGGAATATCCACAGATGGGGGAGAAGACGTTTCCAATCGTGAGGTAAAAAGTGTACTTGGTAAACTGGTGGAGAATGAAGACAAGAAGAAACCCCTTTCCGATGATAAGTTAGTGAAGCTGCTTAATCAAAAAGGATATAACATCGCCAGAAGAACTGTGGCTAAATATAGGGAACAGCTGCAGATTCCTGTGGCAAGATTAAGAAAAGAATTGTAGTGAATAAAAAACTAGCAGAGGCATTATCAGTGGTTTTGCAGCCATTGATAGTGCCTACCTTTATTACCGCCATATTGTTTTATTTAACCCCTGAGGCCACCAGTGTACCAAAGAGTGCTAAGTGGAGCTTGTTACTCCTTGTCATGCTCACGACCTTTTTGGTGCCAATGATCAGTATTATAGGGATGAAGTGGACCTCATCCATCAAAAGTTTTCGCATGCCTGATAAAAAGGAAAGGATAATGCCCTTTACCATCATATCCTCTTTTTATCTGATGACAGCACTTTTTTTTCACCATAAGCTTAACGTGGATTTCCTGCTGGTGGGAACCATGGCAATTATTGCCCTATGTGTTATTGTGCTTACAGTTATCACGGTTTTTTGGAAAATCAGCGCCCACCTTACTGGGCTAGCCGGTATGCTTGCCATCATAGTGGTGCTTTCCATAAAGTTTGACTTTAACTCCTTAATCTATCCTATGATCGCAACTATCATGGCTTGCGGGGCGTTGGCAACTGCCCGGCTCTCTTTAGAGGCGCATAAACCTTCTGAAATATACGGAGGGTTCTTTTTCGGATTCACTTTTTGTTTCCTTGGCTACTACTATATTTTACTTATTTAAAAAAGGGCCACGGAAACCCCGAAATTAAATTGTGTTGTTTCTGTGCCGAATGGCCCTTGGCCTTCCCTGAAAACCCCATTTAAACCGTAATAGGACCAAACGTTAAACCCTGGAAATCCTAGCCGAGTATAAATGCCGTATCGTATGGGACTTAAACCGTAATCTTGCCTGTTTTTCACCTTCTGGTTAAGCCCTTCTGAGTCGGTAACTTCTATCTTGGTGTGCGCGCTGTAAAGAAACCCCACTTTGGCACCTACAGCCACCCTAAATCCCCGGTTATAGTTTTCCCTGTTCAAATGGTACCTGAACTCTATCGGTATATCGACGTAGTTCAATGCCATTGTGTTGCTTTCCACAAGTATATTGTCTCCAAACACATCGGTAATAGGAACTATTTGACTGGAATTTGGACCTATTTCAGGGTTGTGGACCAAGGTCTGGTTATCTTGGAAGGCCAACTTTTCCAATCCCAATCCTATTCCGGGATTAAAGGTAACTCCGGTTGCTTCCCCTAAATCTATACTGGTTTGGTAGTAAACGTTAAAAACCCTGGAGGCAAAAAAGCGTGTATTCAAATCCTCGGGTCGGTTATTCAAAAAGTTGAACCCAAAGTCTAAAAAAAGATCTCCTTTTATATTGGGTCTACCTCCAATAGGAGTTCTTTCCTTTTCCTGTGCAATAGCACTCCAACTTAAGGCACACAATAGTATTATAAGAGTAAGCTTGTTCATAAAAGAAATGGCGATTGAATTTTCAAGGTGCTAAATTAGGAAATCTTACCTGATTCCATGAGCTAAATCTCTTAATTATTCTTAATAGAAATTTAAAGCAGGAATAAATTGCGATAGTGACGGCAGGAAGGTCTTTGTAAATATTGGTTTTATCCCTACATTTGCAATCCCATAGGATTTTGGCCTCGTAGCTCAACTGAATAGAGCACCTGATTACGGCTCAGGAGGTTTCAGGTTTGAATCCTGACGAGGTCACATTTTTCACTTTCTAAGAAAGTAATTTAAAGCTCAATAGAATAGGGCATCCCAATATCCCAATAAGGGTAGCGAATATTTCAAAGGCTGTCCTTTATCAGGACATGGATCAGCAGGGTAACATCGTACCGCTTTTGTATTTACCTTCCATGGTAGTTGTTGAGCAATTTGGGGTTCGTTTTGGCACCAGCGTACGTGATTAATAGAATACAAAACTCAGGATTGTAATACCGGTAATCCTCCGCGTTTACTTTTCCCCGAAGGACATTGGCGATTAAACCAAACACTCCGTGGTGAAAAGAAACTTAGGAACAAAGAAAAATCTTTTATATCTGGGAACCATTTGCCAGACTAATTTGGTTTACTATTTCGCCTATACAGAAAAGTCTCTTAGGCTTGTAACCATGGACACATGGTTATTAATATTGAAAAAGCATTACCCTTCTTGTCCAATGCTGTTGAATTGTTTGGTTTTTAGGAAAACTTCTTAATATTCCAATAAACAGTTATATGGTGAGTTCAATAAGTGTAAATGGGTAATTAGTGGAGAAGTTGAAAATTATTCCCTTGAAATTCAGGGGTTACAAAAAAAGTTAGGTTTCTCTTCTTGCCAACTGGGAAAAAGTTTGCACCTTTGTGATCCCAAACGGGGGAAACGGAATTAGGGCTTGGGTTTTACGAGGACAAAAATCG
>NZ_QCXY01000016.1 GCF_003347495.1 Pleomorphovibrio marinus | reverse complement strand
TAGATACTTTTATAAAATAGTTTAAAGATTCAAAATAATCAGAGGAAAAAGAAACTGATATAAAAAGATAACTTAAAAACAAATATATAATTAAATCAATTTTTTCAGTTGGTTTATCATTAAAAATATAAAACAATATAATAAATACAAATAAAATAAAATAATGTACAAAAACAAGATTAGCTCTATAAGTCGTACTTGTAAGAAAAAAATCAAACCCAAGGTTTATTATGGGAATGATTAATAAAAAGGAAAAGATAAATATTCTATATTTTGCCAAATTAATCATTTTAACCAATGATTTAAATTCTTATTAGTAATTTTCATCAATTCCTTTATATCATTTTTATAATATTTAATTAAATAAGATCTATCTTCGAAACTAATGGGTTTGGCTTTCTTTAAGTTATGTTGTGAAATTGAATTTTTAAGATTTATAAGAAACGAATTAGGGAAACATCTTTTTATAATTTTTTTAAAACGAAATTTACCTTCAAGTAAATTATTTATGACTTTATTTTTAGGAATCCCTGAAACATTATACTTTTTGGTAATGTCAATAGTCACAAAATCATTGACATTTAAAAATTTAAAAACATCATGTAGCGTTTCCGTAGCATTATTAATTAAATCATCATAAAAAACTATTTTGACATTGTCCTTACCAAATACCTCAAGATATTTTTTTATACTTTTAGAATAGATTCCTTTTTTTTTATAATGCCATAAAGGTCCCCATCCAGATTTAATTCTTTCATCTTCTATATCTAAGGCTTTTCTAAAATTAGAAATATCTTCTCTTCCATCCCTTCTAGCATATAAATAGTTTGAATATGCTCTATCAATAGGGTTTCTTAAACAAGCTATTATTTTAATATTACCTAACCTATTTTTAATATTATAAACTGATCTTTCATCGTATAAGTAAATGGTTGAGGCCTCGCCTATTAATTTTTCATTTTTCACATCACTAAATAACTCAAAATACTTTTTTTCATTACAATATTCCCTAATATTAGCAGGGTCGTTGAAACCCGTAAATGTTTTTTTTTCATCTTTAAAAGCAAAATATTTTGGCTCCTTTACTTTACTCATAAATATTTCAGGGTGTTGACTTAAAAAATTGTATAACGCAGTAGTTCCTGCTTTGTGAGCACCAATTATAATAAAATTAGGCTTTTTCATTATACTAAACTTTTAAAATGAATAATTGTAGGATTTATTTTAATATATTTTATACAATAATATACTGTTAAAATATTCCAAATTAAAATGCTAATAAATGTACTAACCGCAGCTCCATTTAATCCCATAAATGGAATTAAAATAAAATTTAAACTAATATTAATTATAACACTAACAGTTAATGAATTAGCAGCCATACTAGTTTTATTACAATAAATTAATAGCTGACTACTTGGACCACAACAAGCATTAATCAATTGTGCAATTACAAGTATTATTAAAATATTCTTTGCTTCTATAAAATCTTCACCAAATATTGATAAAAAATTTTCATTAAAAACAATTAGAGCTAGAGCGATGGGTAGCGTGCATATAAATATGTAATAGGAATTACTTTTTACGGTTTTTTGTAACTTTATCATTTCATTTTTTATATACAAAGATGCCATTTTAGGTGCATATGCTGCTGTTATAGGTATCAACATAAACATCGTTAATTCCGCACCTTTATAAGATATATTGTAGAAAGAGGTAGCTTCAGCACCAAGTAGTGATCCCACTATCACAATATCAATTTGATCATGAACAATTCTCATTCCACTAACTAAAACCAATGGTAAAGCCTCACGCATCCAATCTCTGGTTTTAAATGTAGGGGTAGTCTCTTTTACAATTCTGGGTATGTTATTTAATAGTAAATATAAACCAAATAAAAATGCAATTAACGTTGAGATTAAGTAAAATATAAAAGACGATTTTAGCGTTAAATCTCCTGTTGACACCCAAACTATTGTTATTAATAATAAGAAAATAAAGGGACGGATAAACCTTTCAGACAAATTCCCTTTTACTATTTCATTCAAACCTTGAAGTGCTGCCTGTCGGACTTTTGTTAAGGATAACAGTACTATAATTGGCACTATAATAAATACAACTTCATTATAAGATGGATGTTTTTCGATAGGATTTAATATATAAATAAATACCAAAAATAAAATTGAAACTATCACTGAACTAAGAAAAACGATCTGATTTGATCTAATTAAAATTCCTTTTAGTAAGTCATATCTATTTTTTGATTTATTCTGAGCAATTTCTCTTACTAATAAGTGTTCAAAACCTAGAACAGCAGGAAGAGTTATTAAAACTATCAGGGACTGAAAAAAACTATAGGTTCCAAAATCGATTACACCCAAAACCTGGGCCAACACTATTGTTGTCATAAATCTAAATCCGATGTTTGAGAATTTAAGAAAAATATTCCCAATAGCACCAACAAAAGACTTGTCTTTTTTTAATTTTCTCACAATATTTTATTAAATAATAATACCATATGCTGGAAATCACTTACAAAAGTGATTAAGTAAAAAATAAGAATGATAAGCAAAAAATATATTTTGTTTATAGATTTAAAAATCATTATTTATAAGTATAAAGCTTTTGGTCACTCCCTCTTCACCAAAAACCAAGGAATTAACAAGTCCTCCTTAATTATAAGGTAATGGTGCCTGTTCCGACCAGCGCAGTACCTTTCCTCCCATGGCGGCAAGGAACCTCCTAGGCAGCAACCGTATCCTTGAGATGTTTTATGATCTGCTTAAGGGCGACCTTATCCGCCTTAGTAAGCTGCAAGTCGTCTCCCTAGTATTCCAGGTCTATAACCGCTGAGTGGTTAAAATTTCACTGGAAGCTTCCTTTGAGGAGGTATTGGTGATTTTGGTTAATGGCTTAAGGTTCCTAATTGGTGATTTTTGATCCGGAAAGAAGACTTTTTTGGGCCTAGCATAATTGGGAGAATTTTTTCAGAATATTTTCTGCGCTTTTACTATAAGCCTTTATCGTCATTCCTGTTTTTTTGACGAAACAGGCTTTGCCGGAATCCCAATAACAGTGGCACCGGATGAAACATCCCTGTTTACCAAACTTAAGGCCCCAACGGTACATGCTTGACCCAAATGTACTCCCCCAATAACCACAGCTCCCGTGAAAATCCGGACATCATCCCCAATTACAGGATATTGAAGCCCCTCTCCCTTTTTGCCGTGCGAGCCTATGGTTACCTGTTGCCAGATTTTTACATTATCCCCTATGGTTACCCCATCCCCAATTACAATTCCTATGGGATGAGGGAAAAGAATATTCTTCCCAATAATTGCCTTGTAAGAAATCTGACAGGCATAGCGTTTAACTTGTCGGTGCTTTAACCACTCACATAGAAGCCTATTTCCTCTTTTATGAAAATAATGGCCCAACCTATAATTTAGGATCAATTTGAAGGAATTGCTTAATAGTAGTTTTTTCAGAATCTTACGCCAGGCGTTCCCCCTTTCTGCCTTGGCATCACTACGGATCTGACCCATAAGTTGGCCAAAACTAACCCTATTCCTTACCATATTTTACTTAACTTTTACCTTGGATATCGGAGCAAATTAAAGTAAGCCTTGAAAATCCCTTTTTCCATCATCACCTAGGCCTACTATCTCCCATTTCCCTGTTTCAAATAAAACAACAATGGAATATACTTACTTGTTGATTAGCTTAAGAACAGGGACGGCGGCAGTTTCCAAAGAAAAATCACTTGGTGCACCAACCGTTAGTTCCCTACCAAAAACCATGGGTTCAGCAAGTTTTCCTTATTGTAGGTAAGAGGTTCCTTTTCCGGCCAGCGCAGTACCCTTCCGCCCATGGCAGCAAGGACCCCGTGGGCCGCGGCGGTGTCCCATTCCATGGTGGGCGCAAAGCGGGGATAGCATTGGGCCTTGTTTTCGGCCACCAAAAGGAACTTCAGGGAAGACCCCATGGAGATCACTTCCACGCCAGGATATTGCTCGATAAACTCTTTTGTCTCCGCACTCAGGTGGGATCGGCTGGCCACTATGGTCTTGACTACCTTGTCTGCCGGCTGTCTGAGGGTACTGGGCTCTTTTTCTCCTTCTTGCTTCCAAGCACCCTCTTCCCTGTTGCCCCAGTACATCCAGTCCAGCACAGGTGCATATACCACCCCCATTATGGGTTGCCCCTTATGAATCAAGGCGATGTTCACGGTAAACTCGCCGTTTTTCTTGATAAACTCCTTGGTGCCGTCCAGCGGGTCCACCATCCAGAAATACTCCCAGTCCCTACGCTCTGCATAGGGGATGTCCCTGCCTTCCTCGGAAAGGACGGGATAAGGAATGTCCTTCAGGTGTTTCATAATCACCTCATGCGCAGCCTTGTCGGCCTTGGTAAGCGGGGAATCGTCCTTTTTATACTCCACGCCCATATCCGCAGAATGGTAGATATTCAATATCGCCTCACCTGCTTCCTTTGCAGCAGACTTGGCGATTAGGGTCAATCGTTGCAAGTCTATCATTTTTTAGTAGATTATGTAGTTACGCATTGTTTGAGACTTTAGAGACTAAGTGACTGAGAGACTGGGGGACTTTAGGGACTGGGGGACTTTAGGGACTAAGTGACTAAGAGACTGAGGGACTTTAGGGACTTAGGGACTGAGGGACTAAGAGACTGAGGGACTTTAGGGACGGAGTGACTTAGGGACTTTAGGGACTTAGGGACTTTAGGGACTTAGGGACTTTAGGGACTTAGGGACTTTAGGGACGGAGTGACTTAGGGACTGAGGGACTTTTGGGGTGCTACGGCCACAAAGTCTCCATGTCTCTTTGTCTCTATGTCTCTATGTCTCTCCGTCCCTTCGTCTCTCCGTCCCTTCGTCTCTATGTCTCTCCGTCCCTTCGTCTCTATGTCTCTCCGTCTCTCCGTCTCCAATTCTCCAAGTCCCCAAAGTCTCAATACTGCCATTGCTGGGGATTTTTTCCCATGATGACCAGTTTTCCTAATATATGATCGTATTGGGTAGATAGCCTTTCCTTATCCTCAATTTTCAAATAACCACAGGTATGTGAAAACTTTAGCCATACCAGAGTCTCTGCGGCTTCACCCTCGCAGTCTATCAATTTAGCAACGAAAGCTTTTGGGTATTTTCGTTTTCTGAACCCCTCTGCAATATTTGCACAAACAGACCTTGAAGACCTGCGAATTTGGTCCGTGAGAGAAAACCTTTCCTCTTTTGGGAAACCCTTGCTTATCTCAAAAATTTCCATGGCCGACTCAAATGCCATTCGAAAAACCTCTAATTCCTCATGTGACCTAATTTTCATAGTTAGCTGATTGTGTGACTTTAGGGACTTGGAGTTGCTACGGCCACAAAGACTCTATGTTTCTCCGTCAACTTTAGGGACTAAGTGACTGAGGGACTGAGGGACTGAGGGACTAAGAGACTGAGGGACTGAGGGACTAAGGGACTAAGGGACTGAGGGACTGAGGGACTAAGGGACTGAGGGACTGAGGGACTAAGGGACTGAGGGACTAAGGGACTGAGTGACTGAGGAACTTTTGGGGTGCTACGGTCCAAAGTCTCTATATCACTATGTCCCTCCGTCTCCAAGTCTCTAAGTCTCTATGTCCCTCCGTCTCTATGTCTCTATGTCTCCAAGTCCCTCCGTCTCCAAGTCTCCAAGTCTCTCCGTCTCTAAGTCTCCAAGTCCCTCCGTCCCCAAGTCTAAATCACCATCCCGGCAGCCAGGGTCTCGTTTGTACCTGGGTCGATGAGGATGATGCTGCCGGTCTGTCGGTTGCGGCGGTAGGCGTCGAAAAACAGCGGTTGGGCTGCCCTGATGCTCACCCGGGCGATTTCGTTCATGCCGATCTGCTCCACGCCTTCTTCCCGGTGCAGGGTGTTCACGTTTACCCGGTAGAGTATGTCCTTGACCATTACCTGGCACTCTTTGGTGGTGTGCCTCATGATCAGCTTGGTCCTTCCCAGGAGAGGCTTCTGGTTCATCCAGCAGAGCATCACGTCCAGGTCCTGCCCCACCTGAGGTACGTTGTTTGGCCGTACCAGCATGTCACCCCTGCTGATATCCAACTCGTCCTCCAGGGTCATGGTCACGGACATGGGGGAAAAGGCCTCCTCTATCTGTTTCCCATTCAGTTCTATGGTCTTTATTTTGGAGGTAAACCCGGAAGGCAAGACCTTCACATCGTCGCCGGGCTTGAACACGCCCCCTTCTATCCTACCTGCATATCCCCTGAAGTCCTGGTGCTCGTGGGTATGTGGGCGTATCACCATCTGTACCGGAAAGCGGCAATCGATAT
The DNA here is from genome assembly GCF_003347495.1 of Pleomorphovibrio marinus. Lineage (GTDB taxonomy): Bacteria > Bacteroidota > Bacteroidia > Cytophagales > Cyclobacteriaceae > Pleomorphovibrio > Pleomorphovibrio marinus. The sequence goes on along the minus strand of NZ_QCXY01000016.1, from coordinate 53,834 downwards.
GGTTGAGATCGGAGGCTATGTGCACGTTTTCGAGCAGGTACAGGAGAGTAGGCCCCTCGTACCATTTCATGTTGGTAGAACGTTCCACTACGTTGTCGCCTTTTAGGGCGGAGATGGGCACAAAATGAACGTCTTTGATGTCCATCTTGCTGCAAAAGGCCTTGTAGTCCTTTACAATCTGTTCATAGGTCTCCTGGTCATAGTCCACCAGGTCCATTTTGTTCACACATACGATCACGTGTGGGATCTTCAGGAGACTGGCAATAAAGGAATGCCGGAAAGTCTGTTCCAACAGCCCTTTACGCGCATCGATCAGGATGATGGCCAGGTTTGCCGTGGAGGCGCCTGTCACCATGTTTCGGGTATATTGAATATGTCCAGGGGTGTCTGCTATGATGAATTTTCTCCGGGGAGTGGCAAAATACCGGTAGGCCACATCAATGGTGATGCCCTGCTCCCGCTCGGACTTTAGGCCATCGGTCAGAAGAGATAGGTCCACATAATCGAAGCCCTTTTTCTGGCTGCTGGTCCTTACCGCCTCTATTTGGTCCTCAAAAATAGATTTGGAATCGAATAAAAGTCTGCCTATCAGGGTACTTTTCCCATCGTCCACCGACCCGGCAGTAGTAAACCTTAAGAGTTGATTAGTTTCTTGTATGCTCATAGTTGTAATGTTATTTCATTTTTTATTCCAAAGGAGGCCATCCCCCGAATTTTTTGTCACGAAGGACACGAAGTGGACACAGAGGACACACCCAATTGCCAACCGGACAGGGGGGGCACTTACTTTTTATCCAATTTAAATTCCTTAATCACCACATTCCTCCCTTCTCCAAGTCTCTCCGTCCCTAAGTCCCTCCGTCCCTAAGTCCCTCCGTCCCTAAGTCCCTTCGTCTCTAAGTCTCTCCGTCTCTAAGTCCCTAAGTCCTTTCGTCCCTAAGTCCCTCCGTCTCTAAGTCCCTTCGTCCCTAAGTCTCTCTCCACTAAAAGTACCCACTCTTCTTCCTGTCTTCCATGGCGGTCTCGCCCCTTTTGTCGTCTGCACGGGTTCCTCTTTCTGTAGTCCTTGTGGTGGCCACCTCGGCGATGATCTTCTCCAGGGTGTCGGCACCGGATTCCACCGCCCCTGTTATGGGCATGTCCCCACAGGTCCTGTACCTTACGGTCATGGATTTCACCTCCTCTTCCGGCTTCAGCTTGATGTATTCGGAATTTGCCAGGATTACCCCGTCCCTCACCACACAGTCCCTCTGATGGGAAAAATACAGGGAAGGCAAATCGATGTTCTGATGCTGTATGTATTGCCAGACGTCCATTTCTGTCCAGTTGGAAATGGGGAAAATCCGAAAATGCTCGCCCATTTGCTTCCTGCCGTTGAAGAGGTTCCAAAGTTCCGGGCGTTGGTTTTTGGGATCCCACTGCCCGAATTCGTCCCTGTGGGAGAAAAACCTTTCCTTGGCCCTGGCCTTCTCCTCGTCCCTTCTGGCTCCCCCCATGGCAGCATCAATCTTGTACTGCTCCAAGGTGTCCAAAAGAGTAATAGTCTGAAGGGCGTTTCGGCTGGCATTGGCACCAGTTTCCTCCCTTACCCTTCCCTTGTCTATGCTCTCCTGCACGGAGCCCACGATAAGTTGGACGCCCAGCTTATCGACCAGGGCATCCCTGAAGGCGATGGTTTCGGGGAAGTTGTGTCCGGTGTCTATGTGAATTAGAGGAAATGGAATCCTGGAGGGGTAAAAGGCCTTTTTGGCCAGGTGGGAGAGCACGATACTGTCCTTTCCTCCGGAAAAGAGCAGGGCCGGCTTTTCAAATTGGGAAACCACTTCCCGGATGACAAAAATGGCCTCAGCCTCAAGTTCTTCTAAATGTGATAAATAATACTGTCCCATTTTAATGTTTTAATTTTGGCAATAATGCATCCACTATATTTTCTATGGCCTCATTCAGAGGCATTTCGGCACTTTTGATGGTAAGAAAAGGTTGCTTTGGGGGTTCGTAGGGCGAATCTATTCCCGTGAAATCCTTGATCAACCCCTTTCTTGCCTTTTGGTAAAGTCCCTTTACGTCCCGCTTTTCGCAAACCTCAAGGGGGCAGTCCACAAAAATTTCCAAGAAGCTGTCCTCTCCCACCAGGTTCCGTATCATTTCCCGGTCAGAAAGGTAGGGGGAGATAAAGGCAGAAAGCACGATAAGCCCCGCGTCCACCATTAGGCTGCCTACCTCTGCTATCCTTCTTATGTTTTCCACCCTGTCATTTTTGGTAAAGGTAAGGTCCTTGCACAACCCGGTACGTACATTGTCCCCATCCAGGAGATAGGTATGAAAGCCAAGCTTGTTCAGTGCCTGCTCTGTCCCGTTTGCAAGGGTGGACTTTCCCGAGCCGGAAAGTCCGGTAAACCAGATCAATGCAGGCTGTTGCCCCAGGGCCTTGCTTCTGGTTTCTTTGGTGATTTTAAAAACCGTAGGATGTATATTTTCGCTCATAGCATTAGGATAAGCCTAGATTAATTCATAGTACCAAGTGATAAAACCCAGCACCGTGACTGCGTAGATTATGGTAAGGGGAAAACCCAATTTAAAGTAATCCCCGAATTTATAATTTCCCGGCCCCATCACCATCAAGTTGGTTTGGTAGCCAATGGGAGTCATAAAATCCCCGGATGCGGCAAAGGCTATTCCCACAAAATAAGGGGTAAGCGGCTGCCCCATCTGTGTCCCCAACTCCAAGGCAATGGGGAACATAATCGACACCGCAGCGGCATTGGTAATCAAGCTGGTCAGAACCAGTGTTATGACAAACAGCAGGCCAAGGGACAGCAGCGGCAATTCCCTATGGGTGATATGCAGCAGGCCTTCCACCAATAGGTTTGCCGCCCCCGAGTTTTTCAAAGCCACCCCAACCGCCAAAGAACAGACCAGAATTAAGAGCAGGTCCAGGTCCACCGATTTCCTAAGGGTGGGCAAATTTAATATTTTAAAGGCAAAAAGAATAATAATACCCCCAAATGCCGCCATAAAGAGGTCAACAAACCCTATAATTCCAGCCAGCAGCAAACCAATGGCTAGTAGGGAAGGTATCCTTTTGAAAGGTTTCTTCTCCGGGGTAATCTCCCCCTGTAGGGTAATGATGATCAGGTCTTTGAGGTTTTCCTGTGTCTCGTAGGATTTCCCGGTAAGCATGAGAAACAAATCCCCTGCCTGCACCTTGGTGTCGCCGATGTTTCCTTTGAGTTTTTCCCCATTTCGGTGAATAGAAATAATGGAGGCCTGGTACCGGTTTCTGAAGTCACTGTCCTTGATCCGTTCTCCTATCAGCGCAGAGGAGGCAGGCACTACCGCTTCGGTAAGCTGGAAAAAACCATGGTTGGAAACATGGCTATGCTCGGGAAGGCTAAGCCCGTTTTCCTCCTGAATCAAAGTGAGGATTGCCTTAGTGTTGCCGGTAAAAAAAAGCTTGTCCCCCTCCATCAGTATTTCGTTTGGGGAGACCGGTGAGATCTCCTTGGGTCCCCTGGCGATTTCTGCCAAAAAGATCTCCTTCAGGTTTCTAAGCCCCGCCTCTTTTACGGTCATACCATCCATTTTGGAGCCATTAGGAACAAAAGTTTCCACCAGGTACTCATTGAGGTGCTCCATGATCTCACTTTTATTCTCCTCACGGTCGGGAAGCAGTGCGTTGGAAGCCAAGCTGAGGTAAGCCACGCCAATCACGGTGACGGCACAACCCAGGAAGAAAAAATCCTGAAAGCCCAGAAGGGGCAAATTGTATTGGCTGATAAGGCCGTTGAGCACCAGGTTGGTGGAAGTACCCACCACAGTCACCATGCCCCCCAATATGGTGCTGTAAGAAAGGGGAATCAAAAACTTGGAGGCTGGGTACTTGTTCACCTTGGTCCATTCCTTCACGTAGGGAATCATAAAGGCCACCACGGGAGTGTTGTTGAGAAAGGCGGACAGGCTGCTTACCAGCAGCATCATCCTGAACCTGAATTTTCCTGGGCGAAGTTTTTGGCTAAAGAGCTTGAAGAAAAAGCCCGTGCCCACGTTTTTTTGAATGCCTGCGGTAAGGGCAATCAAAAGGAAGATGACTATGATTTGCTTGTTGGCCAATCCGCTTAAAAATTCCTCTGGAGAGATAACTTGGAAAACGATCAGTAAAAAAGCGGTGCCAAGAAAGGCAAAGGAAGGTCTGAGAAGGTCCCTGTATAGGGTAAAAACCAGAAGTATGACTAAAAAGAGGGTGAGTAATTCTGCTCTAAACATTAATTGGCCTTTGGAAAGTGATAGGTGTTGGGCACAGCTTCGCTCCCTGACTCCCATTTTTGAGAACCTGCGTCACCAAATAATAAAGCACCGAACTATTTAGACAAATTAAAAAAGAATCTATAAAATCCTATCACTTTTTATAGTTCTTTGTTAATTTTTAGTTATTTATTAATAAATAATTAAGTTATAAGGGTGCGATAGTAAATGAGAACCTAAAATTAGGTGGGTGAAAGTACTTATCAAAATAAAAAATCATTTATCGCTTATTTTAGCAAAGGTTTCTTGGTAACCAAAGTCAAAAAAAAGTCTCCTCAAATAAATCAGTTTCTTCCCTCACAAAAGGCAGAAATTTTTTTGCTACAATAGGATAAAAAGCCTTTCTTTGAAGCGAATTTCATTGGTAAGGTATTCATGTCAGCTTAAGAGAGTGAAAGTGCTTAACTTGAACTTGTCCACGAGGATCATCTTCTTCCGTTCTTGTAGTCATATTATTCCGTGCAATTTTACCCTTTTTGAGAACTACCATAGAATTTTAACCCGCACCAATTTCTTTGTCTCGGCATAAATTGTCTCGGCATAAATGAAGCGTAGAAACTAAAATACTTCAATGAGAGCAACCCTCGTTTTAACAGTAGTGATTGGCCTACAATTATTTTCCTGTGTACCAAACAAACAGTTAATATACCTTCAGAATTTGGAAGGGAATGAACCTATTCTAGATGATTCGCTTATAAACTACAACCACTCGGATGAATACCGCATTCAAGTAAACGACGTCATTGACATCCAAATCCACACCACAGACTTGGAAATGAATGAGATGTTCAACATCCGACCGTTAATGACCATGCAGACGCAGCAGATGGCGGCGGCATCGGGAGGGGATGTGTTTTATATCACCGGACATACGGTGGATATAAACGGAAGAGTGGACTTGCCCCTACTTGGGGAGATTCAAGTTGCTTCTAAGACCTTGAAAGAAATTAAAGCTGAAATCTCCACAGAGTTGAAGAAGTTCATTACCAATGACGATTTTTATGTCAGAGCACGGCTGGGCGGAGTAAGGTTCAGTGCGATTGGGGAGTTTCAGAAACCGGGCAAATATGTGGTATTGCAGGACAGGCTTACTATATTGGAAGCGGTGGCGCATGCGGGAGACCTTAAAATTGCCGCCAAGAGGGATGAAATCATATTAATCAGACAATACCCGGAAGGAACTAGAATACACAGGGTAAACTTGAATGACAGAAACTTGATAAAAACCCCTTATTATTTCATTAGGCCAAACGACCAGATCTATGCTGAGCCATTGCGCATAAGGGAATTGGGTGCGGGGGAGAATGTTGCCCAAAGCTTACAACTCATCATCACTTCCGTTACCGCGGCAGCCTTAATACTAAATCTTATTATCAATTAAAATGGAAAAACCCCAGACCTCAGGACATACATCAAACCCCATTAAGGAAGAGGAAATTGACTTGATGGAAATTTTGTATAAGTACCTGGCATATTGGAAGGTCATATGCTTCTCGGTATTGCTTGGTTTCATTCTGGCATTTGGGTATAACAAAATAAGTACTCCTATCTATAAGATAGAATCCTCGGTATTGATCAAGGATGAACAGAGCGGCAACCTCGGAGCGGAAATCTTTGAGCGGGCAGGCTTCAATATGCCCAAGAGCAATATAGAAAATGAGATGGGGGTACTTAGGAGCCACAGCTTGGTATATGAAACCTTGGAAGCACTTGAATACAATGTCACCTATTATGAGCCTGGTTTTCTGTTCAACAAAGAACTCTTCAGGATCTCTCCTCTATTTGTTGAAGTCGACTGGTCGCATCCACAGCTTACGGGGGGACAAATCGGTGTAGAAAAAATAGATGACAACAAGTTTCGACTTAATATTGAAGGGGAGCCTTTCTACCTGTATGCCCCTGCTGATCCTTATTTTAAGGTAGAAGTGGAAAACCTGGAATTGAAAGAAGGTGAATTTGAATTTGGCCAAGTGATCCAAGGGGGCAGTTTTAAATTCACCGTAATGGATTTGGGCATGGAGCCTGGACAAAAGACGATCTTTAAAGTAACGGACACTCCAACACTTACCGGTGAATTCAGGGAATTATTGGAAATCACCCCCATCAACCGGCTTTCTACCATTCTTGGCTTAAAGATGGAATTAAGCAACCGAAAAAAAGGACAGGAATTCCTCAACAAGTTAATGGAGCTCTATCTCGCCAGGGAACTGGACGAAAAAAACAGGACAGCCTCCAATACGGTGACGTTTATAGAAAACCAGTTGACAGGCATTGCCGATTCCCTCTCTTTCATTGAGGATAGGCTGGAGAAATTCAGGAGCCGCAACAATGTATTTGACCTCTCCCAGGAAGGCTCCCTTATTTTTAAGCGCCTGGAAGAGTTGGAAGAGGAAAAATCCCGGTTGGATCTTTCGCTTTCCTACTACCGCTCTATGGAAACCTATCTCCAGGATGAACAGCTTGATGATTTGATAGCACCATCCTTTATTGGTGTGCAGGACCCCTTGCTAAACTCCTTGGTGATATCACTCGCAGAACTTCAGAGCGAGAAAGTCCGATTGACGGCGACATTCTCAGACCAGACGCCTACAGTGAGGGAAGTCAGTTCCAAAATCAGGAATACCAAAAGGGTGCTTTCGGAAAACCTCAGAAATGCAGTTAAGAATGCAGAAACTGCATTGAGCGAAATCACCGCAAGGATCACCATTGCCGAGCGGGAGGCCAACCGGCTTCCCAGTACCGAACGAAACCTCTTGAGCATTCAAAGACAGTTTTCCATTAACGAGAACATCTACGTGTACTTATTGGAAAAAAGGGCCGAGGCCGAAATCACCAAGGCCTCCAATTATCCTTCCCATTCCATTTTGGATCAGGCCCGCCCCAATATAAAACCGGTCTCCCCTAGAAAGGCAATCAATTATCTTATAGGTGTATTTTTAGGTTTTATCCTCCCTGTTGGGTTTATCACCGTGAGAGATCTTTTCTATACCAGAATACGAGACCCCCACGATGTGGAAAAAAGGCTCAGAATTCCTTTGTTGGGATTGATTGCCTTCAATCCTTATAAGCAGAACCAGGTAGTCCTCCACCGTCCCAAATCGGTGATCACAGAATCTTTCAGGAACATCAGGGCCAATATGAGCTATATTTCCCCTGTTCTCGATAACTTTACCATAGCCATTAGCTCCTCCACTTCTGGAGAGGGAAAGACGTTTTGCAGCCTAAACCTGGCCTCCATCTATGCCCTTGGGGGCAAGAAAACACTTTTAGTTGGTCTGGACCTAAGAAAGCCTACACTGGCACAAGAGTTTGGTTTCCAAAATGACATCGGAGTAAGTACTTTTCTGAGCAAGCAAGCTAAGCTGGAGCAGTGCATCAAAAAAACAGAACATGAAAACCTGTCCGTGTTGCTTTCCGGGCCCATCCCACCAAACCCCGCGGAACTAATGCTGCAGCCGAAGTTTGTGGAAATGATGGATAAAATAAAGAGCAAATACGAGGTGCTAATCCTGGACTGCCCACCGGTTGGATTGGTTTCGGAGACCCTGGAAATCTTTAAATATTCAGATGTCAACCTGATGGTGCTGAGGCACGAATATTCCGAAAAAAGTGCCTGCGAATACATTAACTCCTTAAGTGAGCAAAGTGGGGTAAAAAAACTCTATGCCATATTGAACGGCATGAAAACAAAAACTAAGTTTAGTGGTTACGGGAAGTACGGTTATGGATCCGGATATGGCCATAGCAGCAATGGCAATGGCTATTATGAGGATGAAGACGCTTCCTCTTTCTGGGAAAACGTACGTGAATCAGTGAAAAAACTCAGAGAAAAAACCCATTGACCCATGAATCTACTTACTCGACCATTACATTCTATCCTTTGTGGTATTCTGCTTATGATTGCACCGGGCTGCCAACAGCCGGAAGTAACTGGAGACAGGGACCAGCCCCGCCACGATGCGGACATCCAGGCCATCACCGATATGAGCAATGCCAGAGCCAAGGCCTTTAATGAGGGCGACTCCCGGGAAATAGCCAGGTATTTCAGCGATGAGGCCTACCTGATGGCCCCGGACGGTGCTACCAAAAGGGGGCAGGATGCAGTAGCTGCCTATTATCAATCCATCTTTGACGAATATGACACTGAACTGGAAAGTGGCTACGAGGAAGTAAAGGTGGATGGGGATTTGGCCTATGGTAGGGGCTTTGCCAAAGTGACCCTTCATCCCAAAGATGGTGGAGAAACCATTCACGGTGAATCCAAATACCTGAATATCCTGGAAAGGCAGGAAGATGGCACCTGGATCACCACCCATGATATCTGGAATGACAATTAACGGTAAAAAACCAGGACAAAACCTGGCAGGTTTGGAGGAAGAGCTTTCTTATATAAGTTTGTTCCTTTTTAAAACCTGGCAGGTTAGGGGGAAACAGAATTTAACCCCTCCTTGGTAAAGGACAAAACCTGCCAGGTTTGGAGGAAGAGCTGTCTTATATAAGTTTGTTCTCTTTTAAACCTGGCAGGTTTACAAACTTTTACTCAAACCGCTGCTGAAAATCCTTCTTATAGGCCATTGGCGTCATTCCTGTCATGGCCTTAAACTGCCTGTTGAAATTGGACAAGGTGTTGAACCCAGAGGCAAAGCCCACCTCACTCACATTCATCATCTCCTCGTGCAAGAGCTTACAGGCATGGCCGATCCGCACCTCTGTGAGGAATTCGGAAAAGGAACGGTTCATCCTGGACTTGAAGTACCGGCTGAAGGAGCTCTCCGTCATATTGCACAGCCTGGCCATTTCCCCCAAATCTATTTTTTGACTGAAATTGTCCATCACATAGGCATACACCTTACTCATCCTGTCCTCCTCAGAGACCTTGTTCGGGTTGGTGTATCCAGCCTGGGTAATGGGGTGGCAATCCTTGGAGATCGCCATCAGGTGCAGCACCTGAAGAAGTAATGCCATGCTCTCCAGCCCCGTAGTTTCCAGGAGGCGTTTCATCAAAGGCCTCAGCGCCTGATTAGTAGCTCCGGTCACCTCCATGCCCCTATGGGACTTTGCCAAAAAGAGCTTTAGGTTTTCAAACTCCTCCTTTTCCAGAAGATGCGGCCCAATCAAGCTTTCGGGGAAATACACCACTATCCCGTGTGTGAGCAGTTCGCTGTCTTTGCTGAAGTAAGCAGGGTCGTTGCGCCAGAGGTGGGGAAGGTTGGGCCCGGTAAATACCAGGTCATATTCCCTGAAGGGCTTCATAATATCCCCCACAAAACGGGTTCCCCTACCTTTCAGCACCAAGAAGAGCTGGTATTCTGGATGAAAGTGCCAGTTGGTGTCAAAATAGGGGGCGATAAGCTCCTTTACCACAAAGGCCCTGCTGTCCGGAATCCGAGATTTTTGGAAGGCTTTTAACATGATTCTGGCAATTTATGCCAGATATATCGGCTAATCAAGTTATAATTGACAAAATACAGTCAGAAATAGATAAAAAAGTGGGAGAAAGGAGCGTTTTAATTGCTCATATTCGTACCTTATTCGGTATAACTATATTACCCAAATGCAAATATTCAAAAATTCCAATTGGTTTATCCTTTGTTTTGCCCTGCTCGCAATGGCCTGTGGGGAAAAAGGCAAGCAGTCCTTTCTCAGTGACGGCCCCAGACGGGTAGAGCTCCTCTTCCTAGGCCATGAAAGTACACATCACGATTCCGAAAAGCTGATGCCCCTCCTGGCCAGGCCCCTCTTTCAAGAGGGTATCAACCTGACCTACACGGCGGATCCCGATGACTTAAATGCAGACAACCTCCGCAATTATGATGGGGTGATGATCTATGCCAATCACGATGAGATCAGCTCCTCTCAAGAAAAAGCCCTGAAATCCTACGTGGAAGGAGGGGGAGCCTTGATTCCCCTGCATAGCGCTTCTTTTTGTTTCCGAAATTCGGACTGGTTTGTGGAAGCTGTAGGTGGGCAATTTGAATCCCATGGCACCGGTGATTTTACCGCCAGCATCGTGGATGCAGACCATCCCGTAATGGAGGGCGTTTCCGAGTTTGAAACCTGGGATGAGACCTATGTGCACAGCAAGCTGAACCCAGACATGACCATTCTTATGGAAAGAGTGGACGGGGAGCACAGGGAACCCTGGACCTGGGTACGTACCCAAGGAAAAGGAAAGATATTTTACACCGCATATGGTCATGATGAAAGGACCTGGGAACAGCCCATGTTTCATAGGCTGGTGGCCAATGGGGTATTCTGGGCCGTGGGCGAGGATGTAGCCAAGCAAGTGGCGGATTATGGTATCCCCACCCCCACCTTTGAAGATGCAGATATCCCCAATTACGAAAGAAGGGACCCTCCCCCACAGTACCAGCACCCGCTCTCCCCGGAGGAGTCCATGAAGCTGGTACAGATTCCCGTAGGCTTTGAGCTTCAGCTTTTTGCCGCGGAACCCGATATCATCAACCCCATGGCACTGGCCTGGGACGACGCGGGCAAACTCTATGTGATAGAAACCGAGGACTACCCCAATGAGGTAAGACAAGAGGGCGGCAGCGACCGCATCAAGGTATTTGAAGACAGCAACGGAGATGGCAAGGCCGACAAGATCACGGTATTTGCAGAAGGACTAAACATTCCCACTAGCATGGTGTGGGTAAATGGGGGTCTGCTGGTCTCCATGGCACCTGATTTTGTGTTTTTCAAAGACACCAACGGGGACGGCAAAGCCGATCACCGGGAAGTCATCCTAACCGGGTGGGGCAAAAGCGACACCCATGCCGGTCCTTCCAACCTCCGCTACGGGTTTGATAACAAGGTATGGGGAGTGCTGGGCTACTCCGGTTTTAACGGAGAGATCGATGGCAAGCCTTTCAATTTCAGCCAGGGGGTCTATCGCTTTCACCCCGACGGCAAGGATTTTGAGTTTTTGGGCAACACTTCCAACAATACTTGGGGCCTAGGCTTTACCGAGGAGAACAATGTGTTTATTTCCACCGCCAATGGACAGCATAGTGCCTATCTGGCTTTTCCCAGTAAATATGTGCGCAGACCGGTAAGAGGAGGATCCACCCTGGCCGTACATGGTATAGACAGCCATTATGATATGCCTCACCTCACCCCGTTTTTGAGGCAGGTGGACTGGCATGGGGGCTATACCGCCGCAGCAGGTCACCACTTCTATACCGCCAGGCAGTTTCCAAAATCCTATTGGAATAAGGTGGCTTTTATTGCCGAACCTACCGGAAGGGTACTCCACCAGGGTATCATAGAAAAATCAGGTAGCGGCTATGTGGAGAAAAACGGATTTAACCTACTAGCCAGCTCGGATGAGTGGTTCTCCCCTGTGCATGCAGAGGTGGGGCCAGACGGTGCACTATGGATCGCAGATTGGTACAATTTCATCATCCAGCACAACCCCACTCCCAAGGGCTTTGAAAATGGGGCCGGGAATGCCTATATCAACCCACTCCGAGATTCCCAGCACGGCAGAATCTATAGAATGGTGTATAAGGGGAACAAGGAAAACAAACCCATGAGTATAGACAAGAGCAAGAAAAGCGACCTGCTCAAAGGGCTGAAAAGTGACAATATGTTTTGGAGGATGACCGCACAGCGCCTGATCGTGGAAACCCAAAATCAGGATATGGTCAACGACTTGCTCAAGTTGGTGGACGACCAATCCGAAGATGAAATCGGCCTGAACAACCCCGCCGTTCACGCCCTATGGGCTCTGCACGGCCTTGGTGCCTTAGATGGCAGCAAGGATAATGTGATGAGTGTAGTAACAAGGGCCCTGAAGCACCCTGCCCCAGGGGTCAGGAAAAATGCCTTGATGGTCTTGCCATCCAACGAAACTTCCCTAAATGCCATCCTGAACTCAAATGTGTTGCAGGATCCGGATATGAATACCCGTAAAGCAGCATTCCTGGCACTTTCAGAGATGCCAAGTTCGGCCGCAGCCGGCAAACTCATCAAAGAGGCCAGTATTCGGGAGGAAAACGGACAGGATGGGTACCTTTCCCAGGCCATCTTTGCCGCGGTACTCACCCATCCCCAGTCTTTTGAGGACGAAACCAGAAGCATTCATGGGGTCAACAAGCCCGATAGCCTGTTAAGCTTAACGGAAAAAATTGCCAAAAGCCTGGTGGAAGAACAATACAACTTGGACAGAAGGGCAGGCATTCCCTTCCCTCCTTCCGTCCGGGGTAAAGAAATACATGTCCAAGCCACCCTCAGCAAAGCGGACGAGCCCTTAGAAGGGGTAATCCTAGCGCATGGGGACCGACAAAACGGATATTCCCTTTACTTGCACAACAACTCCCTACACTGGGTGGTAAGACAAGGAGGTAAGCCCTATACCGTAAGGACAGGAAATCTCCCTCAAGAGCAGTTTGTTGCCATGGCCAGCTTGGCAGAGGGTGAGATTACCCTTGCCATTAACGACCAACAAATGGGAAGCAGCAAGGTACCCGGCCTGTTCACGGAGGAATTTGCAGAGGAGCGGGTGAGGATTGCCCAAGACAACCGCCCATCCATCCGAGTCGGCGACCATCCGGATACCTTTTGGTTTCGGGGCAGGATCAACCCAAGGGCTTCCCACCTCAAGCTCAATGTGCCTTCTGACGGGGAAACTGAAATAGAAACCTTGGCTGCTGCGGAAGAGGAAAGCAGTGCTGGAAGTGTCACTATCAAAATGGGCGTGATCCAACACGAAATGAAATTTGACAAGCCTAACTTCACAGTGAAGGCGGGTCAGCAGGTCACTATAGATTTCGACAACCAGGACTTCATGCAGCACAACCTGGTGATAGGGGCAAAAGGGGCATTAGAAAAAATCGGTGCAGCAGCAGACGAGCTGGCCCGGGATTCCCGAGGTGCGCAACTGAACTTTGTGCCACAGATCCCGGAGGTGCTCGCAGCCTCCAGGTTGGTGGATCCGGAAACCAGTGAGTCTGTAGTATTCAAGGCACCCAGTGAGCCCGGTGAATATCCCTATATCTGCACCGTTCCCGGCCACTGGCGTATCATGAACGGCGTAATGATTGTGGAATAGATCCCCGACCTTTGGGGTTTTCAGAACCCCGAAGGTCTTCTAGGTGGGACGGTAGTCATTTGGTAGATACGATTTGGATACGAGCAAAACCTTCGAGGTCCAAAAAAGACCTCAAAGGTTCGTGATTCCGACCTTTGGGGTTTTCTTCAGAACCCCGAAGGTCTTTCAGGCGGGACGGTAGTCATTTGGTGGATACGATTTGGATACGAGCAAAACCTTCGAGGTCCAAAAAAGACCTCAAAGGTTCGTGATTCCGACCTTTGGGGTTTTCTTCAGAACCCCGAAGGTCTTCTAGGTGGGACGGTAGTCATTTGGTGGATATAATTTGGCTAAGAGCAAAACCTTCGAGGTCCAAAAAAGACCTCAAAGGTTCGTGATTCCGACCTTTGGGGTTTTCTTCAGAACCCCGAAGGTCTTTCAGGCGGGACGGTAGTCATTTGGTGGATATAATTTGGCTAAGAGCAAAACCTTCGAGGTCCAAAAAAGACCTCAAAGGTTCGTGATTCCGACCTTTGGGGTTTTCTTCAGAACCCCGAAGGTCTTCTAGGTGGGACGGTAGTCATTTGGTAGATACGATTTGGATACGAGCAAAACCTTCGAGGTCCAAAAAAGACCTCAAAGGTTCGTGATTCCGACCTTTGGGGTTTTCTTCAGAACCCCGAAGGTCTTCTAGGTGGGACGGTAGTCATTTGGTAGATACGATTTGGATACGAGCAAAACCTTCGAGGTCCAAAAAAGACCTCAAAGGTTAGGGTGGATTTTAGGAATTAATTAAATGAAAAAATAATGTCTTTAAATGTAAGTTTTGGGGTAAGCACTTGGCTGTGGACTTCTCCATTTGATGCAAGCACCACGGCCCTTTTTCCCAAAATCAAAGCAATGGGCTACGATGCGGTGGAAATCCCGGTGGAAGACCCTTCCCTAATAAATGTGGGGGAAATCAAGAAAGCCCTGGGAGAACATGGACTTCAGCCCGTGATCTGTGGTGCCTTTGGACCTTCCAGAGACCTTACCCATGACGACCCCAGCTACCATAAAATAAGTTTTGACTATATCCAGCAGTGCTTTGACATCAGCGCGGGACTTGGGGCAAGCTTTGTGGCAGGCCCCATGTATTCCTCCGTTGGAAAGGCCAGGTTGCTGCCCCCAGAAAAAAAGAAAATAGAATGGGACAGGGCAGTAACTAACCTGAGAAAGGTATGTGAAATGGCCCAGGAAAGTGGGCAAAAAATTGCCTTGGAAGCACTCAACCGATTTGAAACCGACCTGATCAACACCAGCGAGGAGCTGATGCGACTTATCCAAGATATCAACCACCCTGCAGCAGGGGTGCTGCTGGATGGGTTCCATATGAGCATAGAAGAACCCAGCCTGGAAGATGCCATCACCCGTGTTGGGGACAAATTATTGCATGTGCAGGTATCGGAAAACTACCGGGGCACCCCCGGCACCGGACAGACCAACTGGGAGGCCTTTAGAAAGGGACTGGAAAAGGTGAAGTACCAAGGGGTAGTGTCCATAGAAAGCTTCACTCCGGACATCAAAGAACTGGCAGGTGCAGTATGTATTTGGAAGCCCCTGGCAAAGAGCCAGGATGAATTTGCCAGTCAGGGCTTGGCCTTCCTGAAAAAATGGGCCAGTTAAACCTAAAAAAACAGAAATATCCCAAACCATAAAACTTTTAAACCATGAGCGATAAAAAAATCAATATAGCCATTATAGGCCTGGGCTTTGGAGCGGAATTTATCCCTATCTACCAAAAACACCCCAATGCCAACATGTATGCCATCTGCCAACGAAACGAGCAAAAGCTCAAGGAAATTGGAGATGCTTTTGGGGTTGAAAAAAGATATACCGACTATGATGAACTCCTGAAGGACCCCAATGTGGATGCCGTACATATCAACACCCCCATACAGGCGCATGCAGAACAATCATTGAAGGCTCTAAAAGCCGGAAAACACGTGGCCTGCACGGTTCCCATGGCCACCACGGTGGAGGAATGCCGCCAAATCGTGGAGGCAACAGAGGAAACGGGGTTAACCTATATGATGATGGAGACGGTGGTGTATAGCCGGGAGTTCCTGTTCGTGAAGGAAATGTATGAAAAGGGTGAAATGGGCAGGTTACAGTTTTTGAGGGCCAGCCACCAGCAGGAAATGGCCGGATGGCCGGGGTATTGGGAGGGGTTGCCACCCATGCACTATGCCACCCACTGTGTAGGGCCGGTGTTGGCACTGCCAAAAGCTCAAGCCGAATTTGTATCCTGTCTTGGTTCTGGTAAGATTGACGATCACCTTATTAAAAAGTACGGTTCCCCCTTTGCCATCGAGACCTGCCATATCAAGATGAAGGACTCTGACCTATCTGCAGAGGTGACTCGTTCCCTGTTCAATACTGCCAGGCAATACCGGGAAAGCTTTGACGCCTATGGCTCAGAAAAATCCTTTGAGTGGACCTTGATCGAACACGAAGAGCCAGTCATCCATACCGGAGAGCAGCCAGAACGGGTAAAAGTGCCGGATTATGCACATTTGCTTCCCGATGAGATAGCCCCTTTCACCTCCGCAGGGGTGTATGATTCCGATGACAA
This sequence comes from Pleomorphovibrio marinus, assembly GCF_003347495.1. GTDB lineage: Bacteria > Bacteroidota > Bacteroidia > Cytophagales > Cyclobacteriaceae > Pleomorphovibrio > Pleomorphovibrio marinus. The sequence continues at coordinate 37,884 of NZ_QCXY01000016.1, read as the reverse complement.
CCAGCATTTGTCCTTTATTCAGGGAGCTGGCCATGGTGGTTCCCACCCTCACCTTGTCCATGAGTTTTTGTCTGCCTTGGTGGAAGGCAGGGCGCCTTACCCCGATGCCAGGGAATCCGCAAATATTACCTGTGTGGGCATTTTGGCACATGAGTCGGCCATGAATGGGGGGGAAATCAAGTACCTGCCGGAGTTTACGCTAAAGAAATCGTGACGGAGGGACTTGGGACTTGGAGATGAAGTGAGAGGGCAGGCTTCGGAAGGTTTTTGTCACGAAGGGCACAGAGGAGACACGGAGAGCTCGAAGGTTTTGTTTAGGGTAATGTTTGAAAAATTGTGTTCAATTTTTTGCACTGGGAGTGAGGGACGTAGATAAGAGGAGACTTGGTGACAAAGGGACTGAGAGAGGGGGTGACTTGATTCGGAGAGAAATGGGGTTTACGCCCTTTCCACAGGCCTACCCCAACTCCATGTTTTCTAACAAATGAAAAATTCCCCCTTTCGATAAGACATTTTCTGCGTCCTTTTCGTATCGGTTACAAGGCCATGCATTTTGATGCAAAATGCCTTTTTGACTAAAGGGAACCGACTACTCAGATAACGAATCATAAAAGGGATGATAGATTCTCAAAAGGAAATAGGAATGTTTGGAGGAATGATGTTTGTGATTGCTTGGACTATCTGCTCTTGGTCTTGTACATCGGACGACGACTTCCGGCGGAGTCAAATCTACGGTACTTGGCAAAAAACATCCCAAGACACCTCTCAAGACCTGCGATTTACCCAAGTCATTGACTTCGACATAGACCATAGGTACCGAATTGTGTGGTACTACCAAGAACCTGAAAACGACGAAATACTCGGTTTTGCAGGCGCGGTATCTGGTAACTTTACGGTATTAGGCAAAGATGTACACTTACTAGATGGAGTGTTTCGTGCAGCCCAGGGAAGCAGTTATGCACCATTGGAAGACCTACAGCCCTCCTATGAGGACAATATCTATCGGTTTAAGTATGGAGTCAGAATAGAGGAAGGTGGTAATAAACTTACCCTCATTTCCAATCCATGCAATTTAGAACTGGGGTTTGGATGTTTTGTTACCGAACGGACGTTTTTCCGAAAACTCCACTAAAGAGCCAACCTTCGGAATACAGTGGGGTGAATGATCATTAAGGACTGGGTGACTTGTTTCCGGGAGAGATTGCAAATCCCGATCATCGGGTTATTTTTGCTAAACTTCGTTTGAAGTTAACGTCTTCATGGAATTGCAAATTCCATGAATTATAGTGAGGCGTAGTTGCAAACTACGCCTAGCTGGGTTTTTACTATTTTCTTGGTGACCTTTGTGCCTCCTTTGTATGCTTTGTGTCTTAAACCTTTCGGAGACTTTCCTTCCAAGGTTTTTGGGGTGATTTGTTATGGTTGGCAGGTGTACTGTGAAAATTGTAGGTTATCAGCGAACAATTAAGCTACCAGCTACCTTAAAATTCTGATAATACCGTTCGATTTCCTCCTTGTCCAGTCCCTGGTGCACCAAAAGTTGGTTTCTAAAACTCAGGTAAGGGGCTTCATCCGGCAGAACTATGGGTTCCCTTCCAGGAAAAGCCATATTCTGCATGCTGTTTTTTGCCCTGAGGATCCAGCCTTTATAGTCAGGTAGTTCATCGGGCTCCCCCATGATTACCACACCGGGGTCACCTTCCTTCTCCTTGGTTACGTTCATCCAAGGGCCAGCAGATACGGGAAGTTCCCGGGGAGCTACCTCCCCTTCCTCATCAAAGAACCCAACATTTTCGGAAAGTTTGATCCTAGGGGAGAAACCTCCATAGCCTTTGGGGTCTTCGGACCCACCTATGCTCACTTCTTCCTTCAAGGGCTTTAGCTCTACTTCTGTGGTAAGCCTGTAAGCATCTTCTTCAAGTCTTTCGTAAAGTAATGCCAGATGCTCCTCGACTACAGGTCCCTGTTCGGTACTCCATAGTACTTTGGCCATCAACCCCGCACCCTCACTTACATCCAAGGGCTTTACCTCCACTACCTCCCAGGAAATACCCTCACTTATCCAGGGGTCAGCTACCCTTTCTCCATCCACATAGAGCTGATGCCAGGTCCAAAATATCCCCCGGTGATGCAAATGGTCGGCGGGAAAATCCTCCGTGAGTTCCTCCCCATCTATCCCGTACAGGGGATGGATATAGTTAGCCCTGGGGTACTTTCCATCTTGTGCCTTGGTGGTGGTTTGGTAAAACAGCCTGGGGGCAGAGCCCTCCTTCAATAGCCACCCATCCTCACTTTCTTGCCAAGTCAGGGCCATATCCTGCCCCTGCCCCATTATGGGTAAAAGGCCTCCAAGCAATAATAAGAAAATCAATTTGTTGATCATGTTTTGCGGGTAAAGGGTAAAAAAAAGGGATGCAAGCAACTGCCTACATCCCTTTTTCAGCATTCATCAATGCTTTACGTCGTCTTCCCGAATGAACTGATGTTCTTTTCCGGCGAGATGTGAGATTACGGCAATTACTCCCAGCGTTATAAAGAGCAGCAAATCAAGTCTTATGCCAAAATACATGTCCGGAACAAATCCCCCCAATGAAAGCAGAAATATTATCAGCCCCGCAAAGGAAAGATAAATGATGGCAGAGGAAACTTTGCGGTTACTTAATATTCCCAGAAGGATCATGGGACCCATGATTCCAGTTCCCGCAAAACTAACCCTTGCCAAGAGCACTAGTTGGTCGATGACGATTATGGAAAAGAAAAAGGCAATCACCGAAAAGACAAAAATCCCGATTTTGGTCTTAGTCATGATGCTGTTTTCATTCCCCTTTAACAAACCTCTCAACTCAGAGCCCAGGGCGAAAATCTGTGCATTGGTAGTGGAAAGTCCCGCTGCAATTAAACCAATGATGGCAAGAGCGGCCACAAAATTAGGTTGATCATACAGAAAGGCATTGGCGAAGAAATCATCCCTGCCGTATTCTTGGTACTTGTCCACCCCATACATACCAATAAAGATGGTAGGTAAGATCACCAAAATGGCAAATGCCCCCAGGGAAACTGCCATCAACTGCATGGTCTTCATGCTCTTCATCACCACAATACGGGTAGTGAATTGAGGCTGTGTGACGGGGATCATCAAGATCGCAATCAGAGAAGCGAAAAGGAACTGGGGAGTAAGCAGACCTTGTGGGCCAGGGCTAGAAAGCAATTCTTCTTGAATATTGCCCACCCGCTCGAACATTGGTCCTATGCCCCCAAAATGGGAAAGACAAGCATAGCCAATGATCCAAATCACGAATAAAAGAAGCAGACCCTGAATAGCATCACTGAAAATAATGGCTTTTAATCCCCCAATTTCCGCATAGATCAGCATGATCAGAACTATCCCCAGGGACCAACCCCAAGAAGGCAGGGAACCCGGGAAAGCAGCCTCCATAAATATGGCGATGCCCTGGATCTGTATGCCCACATAAGGGATCAAAAACAGAAAGGCAGCAAGGAAAAACACGTAACCAGCCCATTTATTTCCATAGCACCTGCCAATCAAACCAGATACCCCACGGAACTCCATGCCTTTTACCTTCATCCTGATCTGATAGCCAAACCAAAGCAGGAAGAAGACCATGGCTCCATCAGAAACAGCAAGGAATATCCATGCCGCTACCCCGTTGACCCGGAAAAAATCCGGCATGCCCAAAAAGGTAAAGGTGCTGAACAAAGCCGCAGCGAAAGTGAGCACCCCTAAAGAGAGCCCCACGTTGGAACCCGCCATCATAAATTCTTCCGCAGAACGTCCCTTTTTGTAAGACTTTAAGGACGCCATCACCAAAAGGCCTGCATAGACCAAACCGAAAACCCAAACCCAAAAGATCATGACTTATCCTCCTCTTCCTCCATTCCAGGGTGTACCCTGGTGCCAATATAAGTCAAAACGACCAAGGCAACGGTTATAATAAAGCTGGTCCACAAACTGTAAGGCACTCCTCCCAGCATGGGTTTCGACACTCCTTGAGGTATCACCAAGGGGGTGAAAGTAATTAGGGATAGTACCACTGCGGCAATACAACACAGGGTCCAATATTTCTTTTTTTTATGCATTGGGTTTAATATTTTTTTGACTGATAAACGATTTGACAATATACAAATGAATCTTTCTCTTTGGATGCATTTTGAAAAAGCTCCGGTATTTTAATCTGTTTATAAATTTTTTAGCCTTCTAGAACCAAACTGCCATAACTCCGACAGGTAGTTTGCCCCAGATAGCTATTAAGGGTTATCGGGGCAAACCTCATTATGGCAATTTCGTCCAGGTCAATTATTTTCCAAGGCCTACTAGTTGATAATTAAAGCCTGGGAATAGAAAGCCCCCCATCCACCATAACCACCTGGCCAGTAGAATAAGGGAAATTGCCCGTGGCCAAAGAAGCCACCGCCAGCCCAACATCTTCCGGGAGCCCCCACCTAGGCTGTACACATAGACCTTCCCCTATCAATTTATCGTACTTTTCCTTTACTCCGGAGGTCATATCCGTGGCAATCACTCCCGGTCTTACCTCATAAACGGGTATGTCAAATTCCCCCAGCCTTACTGCAAATAATTGCGTTGCCATGCTCATACCTGCCTTGGCCACACAATACTCTCCTCTATTCACCGAGGCAATGGTGGCAGAAATAGAAGATACGTTTATGATGGAACCTTTAAATGAAGCATCCTGCTTTTTCTGGGCTACCATCCAATTTGCGGCTGCTTGGGATAGAAAATAGGCGGAATTCAGGTTGGTCTTCAACACATAGTCGAAGCTCTCCTCCGTTGCCTCAAGGATGTCCTTTCGCTCCTTCGGTGCCACACCAGCATTGTTTACCAACACATTGAGCCTGCCGTATTTTTCCTTGATGCTATCCATGATGGATTGCCTTTGGGCCGAATCGCCTACATCTCCGCGGCAGTACAGTACCTCCGTACCCAAAGCCCTAAGCTCTTCCAGGGAGTCTTTGGTGTCTGCCTCGGCTCTCATACCGTTTATGGCAAGGTCAAAGCCTTCTTTAGCAAGGCAAATGGCGATGCCCAGCCCTATGCCCCTGCTTCCACCTGTTACTAGTGCTACCTTTTTCATAATACCCTTCATTAAAGTTCAGGGATGTCCAACCAGCATCGCTTTTCCCAACTTTCCAAACCTTTTTCAGCAAGTTGCACGCCTTTGGCTCCTTCTTTCATGTTCCAGGGAAATGGTTCATCCAGCACCACATGTTTCAAAAACAACTCCCATTGTACCTTGAAGGCATTATCAAAGGGCTCCTGCTCAGGAACCTTCGACCAACCCTCATAGAAATCAATAGGCTGAACGATATCCGGATTCCAAACTGGTTTTGGGGTATTGCCATAGTGTTGGATGTAGCATTCCCTCAAGCCTGCCACGGCAGACCCCTTGGTTCCGTCCACCTGGACGGTAAGCAGGTCATCCCTTCTTACCCTTACGGTCCAGCTTGAATTGAAATGGGCGATAATGTCCCCCTCCAGCTCAAAAGTCGCATATGCTGCATCATCTGCGGTACATTTGTAGGGATTTCCCTGCTCGTCCACCCGTTCTTTAATATGGGTAGCTCCTGTACAGCTTACCGCTTTTACCTTGCCAAAGATATGGTCCAAAACATACCTCCAATGGCAAAGCATATCTACGATTATCCCACCATCGTCCTCTTTCCTGTAGTTCCAGGAGGGACGCTGTGCAGGCACGGTATGTCCTTCAAATACCCAGTAACCAAATTCTCCCCTGACAGAGAGGATCTCTCCAAAAAACCCGTTTTCAATCAATCTTTTTAACTTTCGCATGCCGGGAAGCCAAAGCTTGTCTTGCACCACTCCATGCTTCACCCCTGCCTTTTCACAAAGTTCATGCAGTTCCAGTGCGGTCTGGGTATCCACCGAAACGGGTTTCTCGCAATACACGTGCTTTCCTGCTGCCACCGCCTGCTTTACGGCATCTGCCCTCCTTCCGGTGGTTTGTGCATCAAAATAGATGGTGTAATAGGGGTCTTTCATCACGCTGTCCAGGTCGGTGGTGCTTTTGCTCACGCCTGAGGCTTTGCAAAGGCCATCCAACTTGGATTGGTTTCTGCCCACGAGGATGGGATCCGGCATGATATGATCCCCATTGGGTAGCTTCACCCCACCCTGTTTGATGATTTCAACGATGCTTCGCATCAAATGCTGATTGGTGCCCATCCTTCCGGTGACACCGTTCATGATTATGCCTACTTTATGTTCCATTATATGTTTAGTTTTTTTGATATGTCTTTCTGTTTCTCTCAAAGATATTTGCCTAGCAGTCGTAGTAACTCTTCACGATTTTATCCAAGAATTCCTGTTGGTCCATCGCCCAAAGCCTGTCGGAGAATATTTCCACCTCATTAAAGCCTGAAAATCCTGCCTCTTCCACCCAGCTCCTGATTTCCTTGATGTTGATGCAGCCTTCTCCCATAAGTCCCCTGTCGTTTAGCAGGTCCACAGTAGGACTGTTCCAGTCACAGATATGGAAGGCTAAGAGATTTCCCTTTTTGCCGCATCTTTCTATTTCCTTTTCCAGGTGGGGATCCCACCATAGATGGTACACATCGGCAGCTATTCCCACATACTCGGAAGCAATGGCCTCGGCCATGTCATTGGCCTGTTCCATGGTATTCACCGCCGAGCGGGTATCCGCATACATGGGATGTAGCGGTTCTATGGCCAATTTCACCCCATGCTCCATGGCAAAGGGAAGTACCTCTTCAATGCCTGCCTGGATCTGCGCCCTGGAGGTGGCCAGTGATTGGCCGGGATCCGCCCCGCATACCAATACGATCATAGGAGCTCCCAGTGCCGCGGCTTCTTCTATGGCCTTTCGGTTGTCATCCAGGGCTTTTTTGCGCTCTGTGGAGGATACCGAAGGGAAAAAACCTCCCCTAACTAAGGAGACGACTTCCAGTCCATGGTTGCTTAAACGCTCACCAGCCTGGGCGATATTCCGACCCTCCAAGTATTGTCTCCAAACCGATATCCCTTTTACCCCGGCGGCCTCGTAGCGCTCACCAGCTTCCTCGATACTCCAAGACTTGGTGGTAATCGTATGTACGCAGAGTTTGCTTAGATCTTTGATAGGCTTCACACTCATGACAGACAATTAAAGAAAGTATAATAATTTTCCCCACTTATAACCCTGCTTACATAAAGTGCAAGTTCTCGTGCATGGTAATCACCCCACATACTGGATTCCTCACAGGCAATCTTTTGGCCCTTGGGCACATAGTCCCAACCGTTTGGCTGGTGATAAATGCTATGCAACAAAATCCCCTGGTGGCTCTTGTCTGTACTAAGATAAGGTTCCTGTAATAGGGTTTTCAATACGGTAAGCCCTGCCTGCCAATACTTCTGGCCTTTATCAGTTTGGCCCTTTTCCTTTAGGTACTTACCCAGCCTGAGCAGGCCCTGGGCGCCAATAGCCGCCGCGGAGCTGTCCACTGGTTCAAAATCATTATACGGATCGGAAGGCTTGGACAAGTAATCCCCCAACTTGTGCAGGTTGGGTGCCCCGGTATCCCAATAGGGAACCCCATCGGTAGGGGTATGCTCTATATAAAAGTCACAGGTAGCCTCTGCCGCCTTCAGCATAAATGCCTCAATGTCGCTGCGTTTTCCATATGCCGACAAGTCCTCATCAGACAGGGTGGCCAAATATTCCAGCTCCTCCGGAAACCCACACATGGCCCATGCCAACCCCCGCGTCCAGGTGCTGAAGCCCGTGTAGCCCTGCTGGGAGTTTGGGCAGCGGAAATTACCGTCGTTGGTGTTGAAAACACTTTCATGGGCGGCACGGCCCCATAGATCGTAGCGGTCCCTGCCTTCCCCGTAAAAAACGGAATAGTCCGCTGTGGATTTGGCATGCTGTAAACCCCTTACCAATAGGTTTGCCCTGGTATCATTTTCATGTTGTAACACATGCCCAAGACTGTGGCTCAGCATTAAAATTCGCACAGTGCGGATGGTGTCCACAAATAGGGAATGGGGCCCATTGAAGGAATAGATAAAGCCACCATCCTTTATCGTGGTCCAGCGGCTTGCCTGTACGGCTCCTGAAATTTTAAGGGCAAGTTCATAAAAGTTCTTTTCCCATTCATTATGGGAGGTTTTCCCTTCCACCATCAACCTAAGGAGGTTGCCATAGGTACTCACATTGTTGAAGCCATGGTCATGCACCCCTATATGGCTGATATGCGGTGCCATAAGCTTCAGGGTCTTTTTCTTGCCTTCTTCCAGATAGGCATTTTCCCCCGTAGCATCAAACTGGAGTATGGAAGATCCAAACTGGAAGCCCTGGGTCCATTCTGTCCATCCACGGGTGGTGTATTTCCCGTTTTCGGTAAATACAGGGGAACCCTGATCCTGTGGATATTCCTTGTTGATGGCATCAATTTTCTCCCCGGACAATTGCCAAAAGCGATCCAAGTCGGACTTTAGGTCTGCGGGTTTAAGGTCAAAATCAATTTTTATCATTTCTTGTTTTGCTGTTAGATTATTTGGTTAGCCTAATAGGTGTTTTCCAAAATCCAAATAATCGACTGGAAAGCACCTGAATCAAGCTTGTACTTTTTCAATTGGGAATTAAAGGTAGCTTCAAAAACAGATAGTTTAAAGGTGTTTTTCCGAATAAAGCTGGTACTTTTCGTTTTCCACCCTTCTAAATTCCGAGGGACTGAGCCCGGTTTTCTTTTTAAAGATCCGGCTGAAATAGGAAGGGTCCTCGTAATTGAGTTGGTAGGAGATTTCCTTGTTGGAGAGGTCGGTATAGATAAGGTATCGTTTGGCTTGTAGGATCAGGCGGTCCATAATGATTTCACCTGCCGTAAACCCAGTGATTTTCTTTACATATTTATTGAGCATGGCAGGGGAAAGTGCCAGTAAATCTGCATAGTCCTGAACTTGGTGGACGTTCTTGAAACGCTGTTCTACCAGCGCATTAAACTGTTGTACTAGGGAAAAGTGGGGGTCATGCATTTTCTTTTTCTCCGCAAAGTAGTAGATGTAGAACTGCTTGCATTTCACCAAAAAGATCTGAAGGTAACTTCGGAGGATTTCTCTACTACCCTCTGAGCTGAATTTGCATTCCCGCTGCATGGCCTCTATAAGGTACATGATTTCTTCAAAGTCCCTGGACCTGAGGTTCAGTATAGGCAGCAAGGTGGGGTTATTGAAAAATGGCAACTGGTACAGTAGATCTTCATGGAAGGTGTCCAAGGCATAAAACTCCTTGGAGAATACCATTAGGTAGCCATGGTAGTCTTCCTCCCTAGAAATTAGGTGTACCTGGCCCGGTGTTAAGAAATGTACCGAACAGGAATGGATGGAATGTGTGCTAAAATCAATCTCGTGCCTGCCGGCTCCATTGACAAACACACATATTTCATAATACTTGTGACGGTGGGGCCTGTCTGTGCTATGGGGATAAGAACTATTGTTGATGCTTTTGCCCTGGACTTCATAGAGCTGAAAGGACTGTTGTCCCAGGCTATCAGGCATCTCGTATGTCTTAATCGGGTCAGGCATGGCTATGGTTTGTTCCACAAAATAAACAAAAACCTTTCAAAGTGCCCACTTGTATAAGCCAGAAGCTAGGGGTAACTTGGGATTGGTCTTAAAAAAAAAGCTATTTTATGGAACTTGAAACCGCCTTTACCCTCGCCAACAGCGTAGCCCTTATCAGTTGGGTGCTATTGTTTGTCTTTTACCCCCGACCCTGGGTCTATCGGGTGTTATTTTCGGTCATTCTGGTGTTTTTGGCCTTGTTTTACCTGATTTATGTAATACCCGGTTTAATTACTGGTGGGGAAGGTGATTTCAACAGTCTGGCCGGCGTAAAGTCCCTTTTTGACAATGACGAAGCAGTACTGGCAGGATGGATTCATTATTTGGCTTTTGACCTGTTTACTGGCATGTGGATCACCCAGGACGCATTCAAGAGAGGGTTTGGCAGATGGCTTATTTTACCATGTCTGTTATTTACCTTTATGCTGGGCCCCACGGGTTTGTTGTTGTACTTTTTGTACAGGGTGGTAAAGCAGCGCAGGTTTTTACAGGATCCGTATTTGAAATGGGAGGTGGAAGTTGGGGATGGTTAATGATTAATGGTTAATTGTTAATCGGTAGTAGGTTATGGGTTATGTAATGATAAATGGGTAATTGGTAGTGGGTAATGTAAGGGTTGATTGGTGATGAGGAGATAATTGGTGGATAGATAATTGGAGGCGTGGGGAAGGGGTGCATGGTTTTAGGAAATGGATGGATTCGGAATTTTGCTTATCTTGTGGTTCATAAATTCTAATTAATCGTATGAGGTCTTTGGTATTTCTCTTTTCCTTTTTGGTTTTTCTTGGTTTCAGGTATCCTGTTACTGCCCAAACCGAACCCCTCAAGGTCATTACCTACAATATCTGGAACGGGTTTGACTGGGGGAAGGACCAAGAGCGGGAAGCTGCCATGGTGCAATGGCTTCAAGAGCAAGATGCCGACGTAATAGGCTTTCAGGAGCTCAACGATTTCACCCCGGAAAAACTCCAGTCCCTTGCCCAAGAGTGGGGTCACCCCTACTCCATCTTGTTAAAAGAAGAGGGGTATCCAATAGGTATCACTTCAAAAACTCCCTTGGAAATGAAAACAAAAATGATTGGTGGCATGTGGCACGGTATGTTACACGCAAAGACCAGGGAGGTGGATTTTTTGGTGGTGCACCTGAGTCCCCAGGATTGGGAGTTTAGAAGGCGGGAGGCAAGGATCATTTGCGATTACCTGCAAGAAGCTATCCTCCTCCCCGGTCAGGAAAAGTACATGGTCTTAGGTGATTTCAACGCCCACAGTCCCTATGACGCTTCCTTTGATGCCAACAACCCACAGGCAAGGAGGCTGTCCATAGTGGCAGATAGTTTGAGTAAAGCCGAAAAGGGAGAGGAAGCTTTTATCAATTTGAGGAACAAAAGGATTGACTATTCGGCCATGTCCACCTTTTTATCCCTCCCACTTATTGACGTGGTGCAGATGAAAGTGGCGGAAACCAACCGGAAGAGCTTTCCGACCCCGCTTGCCACCCGGGACATGCCTGCATCTGAGGCGGCGATCTATCAGCAGCGATTGGACTATATCCTGGTCAGCCCTTATTTTGAGGACAGGTGCAGTTATGCGGAAATCATCAATTACGGGGAACCCGAAAAGTTATCGGATCATTTTCCGGTGATTGCGGCTTTTGATTTTTAATGAGGGATGGGTAATGGGTTTTTATGGGGAGTCTATACTTTCATTTTAAAAATTTCCTTCTTAAGCCCTTCTATACTTCTGCTCAGTGGACAAAAACATTCTCACCTCCAAGTTCTACTATCCCTAATTTCCTGCGGATGGGATAACTTTTCTCACAAAAATTAATCTCCAATCACCAGGTCCCTTCGAGCTCTCCGTGTCTCCTCTGTGCCCTTCGTGACAAAAACCTTGGAAGGATAGTCTCCGAAAGGTTTAAGACACTAAGCACACTAAGGAGGCACAAAGGTCACTAAGAAATTAATTAATAAAACCTCTGTGCCCTCTGTGTGTTCTTTGCGCCCTTCGTGACAAAAAACTTGGAAGGAAAGTCTCCGAAAGATTTGAGACACAAAGCACACAAAGGAGGCACAAAGTTCACTAAGAAAATAGTTAAAAAAACTCTGTGCCCTCTGTGTGTTCTTTGCGTCCTTCGTGACAAAACCCTTCCGAAGCCTGTCCTCTCTCCGCCCCTAAGTCTCTTTGTCTCTAAGTCACACTAAAGTCACTAAGACACTCCTTTGTGCCCTTCGTGACAAAAAACTTGGAAGGATAGTCTCCGAAAGGTTTAAGACACTAAGCACACTAAGGAGGCACAAAGGTCACTAAGAAAATAATTAATAAAACCTCTGTGCCCTCTGTTAAACAAATAAATCCATGATTATGCCCTCACCCCAACCCTCTCCCTCAAGGGAGAGGGAGCTTGTATGCGTAGGGAACGGTTTTTTTTCCAATTCGTGGTTAGCGAAACGGAAAAGCACCTAGACCCAGTTCCTACCCGGGAAACCCCACAGTAGCAGCCAAGCGTGGACAAAAATCAACGAGACCCTAAACCCCATTTCTCTCCGACTCCAAGTCCCTAAGTCTCTTCGTCTCTAAGTCTCTTCGTCTCTAAGTCTCTAAGTCACTTTGACTCGTCCCTTCGTCTCCAAGTCCTCTCACTCCACCATCACTTCCCAAAACCGGGTTTTCACATCTTTGCCCTTAGGGCCACTTACGGTTAGGCTGACGTTGTAATGGACGCCACTTTTTTCATAGCTATGGATTGGATTGGGTTCATCGGAGCTGTTCCCATCCCCAAACTCCCAATACCAGCTTTCCACCTCCCCTACGGAAGTATCTTGAAAGGCGACTGCTCTTTCCCTTCCTTCTAGGTATTGGAACTCAAAGTCGGCCCTAAGCTCTGGAAGCAAATGTGCCTCCAATGGCATCAGTTCAAAGGCACAAAGGTAAGAGGCATCCATAACCATGCGGGTGTCATGGCTGAGGTTATAATGACCATCCCTGTCTCCTCCGTCAAAATCCAAAATCGACCAGGACAAGCCAATAAAACTGCCCTCTCTCAATACCGTTTCCACTGCTTGATCCTGATGGAAGGGTGCATGGTCAAAGGGGGTAAGCCAACATTCCATTACCAGGTGCCCGCTTTCACCATGACTGAAATCATAGGAATAGGCAAAATTGGCGTGGGGGAAGGCTGCAATCCAGGGTTGTGCACCCCAAACCAGCACCTCTGCATTCCGGGTGGGCGGGGTGAAAATATGGTAATTTTGGGCATGATACCCGCTAAAGGTAAGGTGATTGTGAATATGTGCAGGGTGATCCCCCCATTTTCTGGCCTCGGGAATCAAGGGGTTATAAATAAATGGGCCACCCGAAAGGTTGCCATCCAACACCACTTCAAAAATATCACTGAGATACCCATTGGGGTTAAAGCGCTCAAAATCCCAGTAATCATCAAAGGCTTCATAGAGGATATAAATCCTATTAAGCCCTTTCACCCAGCCCACGGTGACCCTCACATCCAGGTCTTCCGGGTCAATGTCCGTCCCGTGCCCGTCTTCTGTGTCATTCAGCCAAGAAGTATCGTAGGTATAGGATTCGGGTACGATATCCCAATCCGATTTGTCCCCGTCAATACGTGGAATCTGGTCTTTGGGAAACTGAAAAACCCTAAACTGCTTACCTTCCCGTACTGTGGTGTACATATCCTGGGCGGAAATTGCCAAGGGCATGAAAAGGATTATTACCACAAAAAGGCTTGATTTCATATGTTTATAATTGTCTTTTCAGCGGTCATATAGCCTGCCCCTGCCTGCCCCGAACTTGTTTCGGGGAACTCGTTTCGGGGGAATCTCGCAGTCTATAATCATCCCAGTGTGACGTGCTCGTCATGCTCGATTTCATGTGTTTATATTTGGTTTTTAATGGTCACATAGCCTGCCCCGAACTCGTTTCGGGGGAATCTCGCAATCTTAATCATCCCTCCGTGCGTCGCTTGCGTCATGCCCTGACTGCCGTCAGGACAGGCTCGATTTCATCTGTTTATATTTGTTTTTCAATGGTCAGATGGAATGCCCTGGATAATCATCCCCATTTGTGAGAATTCTTTCTCATGGGCATTTCATGTGTTTAAATTTTCTTTTCAGCGGCCACATGGAATCTCGCAATTATAATCATGCCAGTTTGTGAGGTTCTCCTCATGCTCGATTTCATAAGGTTTCGATAAAATACAGCATACAATTTAGAGCAATTGCCTTTAACGGGCAAATCCCTTTCCTTCGAAAATTTAATTTATTTCCATTTTCCCGGAGTTGATCTTTCCCTTTATGGTGGTTTTAGACCCGTGGTTTACAAAAGCGTTGGAGGTATAGTTGGCATTTCCGATGGTAAGCATACCGCTACCCACCCTGAAATCAAAATTGTAATCCTCTAGAGCAGAATGGGTTTTTATCCTAAAAAGCCCAGAACTTCCCTCAAGTTGGGTGTCAGGACCAAAACCTACCTGATCTGCACTTAACAGCCCGGAACTTAAGGATAGGGAGCCAAGTTCATGCACCTTGGTTAGGGAAGCCTTCCCTGACCGGATGCTGCCATCTACCCTGCCATCCACATCTTCAATAGAGACACTTCCGCTGCTGCCATGAAAGTTGACATTACCTTGCACTTCGCTTACTTTCGCCAGTCCTGAGGAAATTTTGACATCCACATCACCCTCAATACTCCGGGCGGTGATTTTACCAGAAGAGCCCCTGATCGTGAGCAGATCGGATTCAATCCTGCTGATATCCATTTTTCCAGAACTTATCCCAAACGAGAGCCTGGGGGACTTTACGTTTTCCACCTCTATGGTACCAGAGGAATTTTTGATTTCCAAGTCCATATCCCTGGGCCCGGTAATATGCACATATCCTTTCCGGTTGGCCCAATTCCAAAAACTGAAACTGGTGCTTCCCTTGACTATAACTTCAAGTCTATTCCCGTTTTTGGTGATCCTTATTCCTTCCGAATCACCCTTACTTGATTCCAAATAGGCAAGCACGTGTACCCCATCCACATCCCCACCTTTGTAGCTTACCTCCAGGGATCCCCCCTGAACGTAAATTTCCCCAATACCATGGAATGTTTCTTCGGTATCCGTAATAGTTTCCTTGAAATCGATTTGGCAACCCCAAACAAATAATAGGCATAGGAGCCCGCAATTATTTATCAGCCTCATTACCCTCGTTTTTAGGAGTTGCTGACTTAAGTTCGTAATTGACCGACATTAAAGATAGGGTCTCGTGAGCCACCTTTACGTTATATTCATAAGCCAAACTCTTGTAGTTGACCAAGTCCACAATGGTACCAATAAAACAAAGCCCCAGTGTAAGCAAATACAAAATTCCCAACCCTATCTGCCCAAGGATAAACCGGTGTAGTCCCGCAAAGCCAAAAAAACCGATGAGACAGAGGACAAGAACCATCTGATTGTCCTTTCTTCTTGCTCTATACACTTGAGCAAAAAGCGTCGCCTGCTCTTCGTCCATGTTTTTCAAAATACCTTGGATATACCCCAATTCCATACCTTCCAATTCAGGAAGATGCTTTAATACGTTTGCCATAATGCTTTGTTCTTTTAATATTCAAAATAAGTTCAACGATTCTATGTCCTATTACCAAAAATGCAAATCCCCCCAAGGGATGCATGGCCCAACTGGCCCTAAACTCCCCTACCAACAACAATTTCATGGACCTACCTAATCCGCACCCGGGACACCAAGAGATGCCGAGCTGATCTAAGGGACAAATGGAAAAATGGGAAGCATCACTTCCTACATCTATCCCAGCTATTCCTAGCAAAGCCAAAATCCAAAACAGTAATTCAAATGGCAGTTTCATCTGTTTATAATTTTTTTTTCAGCGGTCAGATGGAATCTCGCTTTGATAATCATCCCTACGTGTGAGGTTCTCCTCATGCTCGATTTCATGTGTTTATATTTTCTTTTCAACGGTCACATGGAATCTCGCAACGATAATCATCCCGGTGTGTGACGTGCTCGTCATGCCCTGACTGCCGTCAGGACAGGCTCGATTTCATCTGTTTATAATTTGTTTTTCAGCGGTCAGATGGAATGCCCAGATTAATCATCCCCCTGTGTGAGAATTCTTTCTCATGGGCATTTCTCGTGGAAGTTAGGCGAAAGGGGTGCCAAAAGCAAAATAAGCATTAAAATCACGCTAACCTAGGTTTTGAACATAATAAAAACCCAAAACCGAACAGTTTTTGTCCGTTTATGTACAGGTTTCTATCTGGTTTGAGCAGGTACTTGAGGAAGGTTAAGAGAAAGCTCAACCCCAAACTGCTTTTTGCCTTCCACCTCAAAAAAATACCTTAACTGCTTGTAGGTTTTTGGGGATTGTCCCAGGTTAAAGCTGTTGGTCTGAAGAAGTAGGGACAGCACCGAAGAGGGGATATAAGGTCTTTTTTTAAGCCCCAGTGCGACGGCAGCTTGGGGACCAATAAAGTAAACCAGCACATCTTCCAAAAAAGGGACCACAACGGGATTATTTAGTTTCTCCGTAAAGTGACCCATTAAGCTATTTACCAGCAACTTACCAGCCTCACTACTTTTCATCTGCCTGTCCCTAATGGTTTTTTCAAGGAGGAAGGAGGACTTTGCATCATCCGGCCAATAATCCACCAGGATGCCCAAGCAGTAGCCTACCCTTTCCCAATAGGCCATAATAGCATCTACTTCCTCCCTTTTTACCGCTGCTCCCATCTTTCGCATACCCCTGATCACCAATAGGCTAAAAGCCAGGTTTGTCCCCAACATGTCTTCCTGGTTTACTGGCTTACCCCATGATGAATCCCAATTTGGATGAAAATGGTGGATAAAGTACCTGGAAAAGGCATGAATCAACCTTACCTTTGCCAGAGTCAAATAGACCTTGTTGTCCTCATAAAAGGCTCCTGGACGAAAAACTTCCATTAGAAATAAGCCCGTTTCTGCCAACCTCTTGCCAACATCATCTATAATCCTTTTTGAACTGGCCAACACCTGGGCACCATTGGCGAAGGCATAGGTATATGGAAGTGAATAAAAACTCAACATGGACAAATAAGCCACTCCATTTTTGGAGAAAAAATCCTGGGCCAGCTTAAGCTTAGGAACCTGCAAGGTAGAACCAATGGATTCGTAGAAGTCGAAAAAATTCCTTAGCGCAGCAGGAAACTCAACAGGCAGTTCTGAGGGAATACTCTCCCAACTGTTTATCTGCTCTACCCACTCCCTTTGGCCAACCAGGGCCTCCACGGCCTTGTCTGCCAAGGGATCCTGTCTTTCCCGCAGCAGATCCAGATTACTGTTAGTATATAAATTGATCTTATTCACGACAACAAAACTGAAATAAATTGCTAAAGTTCAAGAGTATTTACGAATTTTGTAATTACTGAACCAGCGAAAACCATAATGAAAAAAAACAAAAACACTCTTTTTTACTTCCTTTCCCTTTCGTTTTTTTGTTTGAGCCTCCCAGATCCCAGTTCCTTTTTGATGGCTCAGAGCACTTCGGATCTATACGCATTGGAAACTAAAAAAAATCTTTTTGGATTCAAGATTGACGAAAATTCCGCATCCCCGGTAACAGAAAGGGAGGGCTACGATAACCAACCCTATTTCATCAACAAAGATCAACTTGTTTTTGCTTCCGCAGACGAGGAGGGAAAAAGTGATATAATCATGTATAACTTCAGTACCGGAAAGTTTACCAATATGTCTCGCACCACGGAATCCAGTGAGTTTTCCCCTGCCCTGACGGACTGCGGTCAATATATTTCGGCTGTGAGGGTGGAAAAGGACGGGAATCAAAGACTGTGGCTTTACCCCATCAACATGGGGGAACCCGAGTTACTGTATGACGACATTGCTCCTGTAGCCTATTATGGCTGGCAGGGGGACAAGGCAGCCTTGGTGCTCCTGGAGGAGCCCACGCGCTTGGTATTTCCATACGAGAGAAACGACCTGCATGAAATCGCCAGAAACACCGGTAGGGCTGTACATGCCAGGCCAAAAAGTGATGCAGTCACCTACTTGGATAAATCCGGCAACACAGTGGTAGATGGCCGTGAAACCTATGAATTAAAGGCCTTTGACACCGAGGAAAGGACTGAAAGCAGTTTAGGACTAGCTCTGGGTGGAGCTGAGGATTTTATCTGGATAAGCAAAAACCAGATACTGATGGCTAGGGGTATGGAGCTATACCTAAGAAATGTAAAAAAAGGAATAAGGTGGGAAAAGATCGCCAGTTTGGAGGTCCCTGGCTACTCCCACATCAGCCGCCTGGCACTAAGTCCAAAGGGCAATAAGCTGGTGGTAGTGTTGGAAAAATAAACCATGATTCAGGGAGGGGTTTGCTTTTGGCCATTGCAAATGTTCTATGGGGGTTTCGTTTCAATTTGAGATTAGCCATAGAGGGTGTGGTTCATCCTCCATGGCCACCGGGGCACCCAAATACACCATGGAGGCTAAAAACCCAGGATCCTACTCAAAATGTAACCATCAAACCCAATCCAGCACTAGTCCCTCCAAATTGAATTTGCACTGGATGCATGGAATGACCACGAATACCCTCGTTATACATATCCACTGCGGCACGGGAGCGTTTGGAATAGGCTGTGAGCATGGGAATGGAGCCAATGATCACCCCTGCCCCTATCCCAGCCAGCAGCCAATTAGGGTCGCCCCCAGCAATCGCCGTGCCCACCGGCCAGCCAATCATAAATCCCCCTATGCCTCCGAGTACCTGAGCTACATCGTAATTGCTCTTCGCCGCCCGCATTTCCTCATAGGCCTTGGGATGGTCTTTCATTATCTCCAGCATATTCCTGGGTTGTAACCTTTGCCCTTCATAAAAAAAGTGTGATTTCCGAGATTCTATCTCCTGGGCCTGTGCCCATTTTGGGCTGCCCAAGGAAAAAAAGAAAACAAATAATGTACCTAGTAAATGCAATCTTGTCATATGTATTATTTAGTTTATATGTAAAAGCCACTATATATTAGTTTACCAAAAAATTTCGGGTCTATGCTATCCCCAAAACAAACCCTTGCACCTGTCTCTCCTTCCATTAATGCCCCTGCATGAATGGCCTATGATCTTTTAAAATACTCCTGTTTTTTGTCCTTTACCCCATTTGAATTCCTTAAAAATCTGCGGCAAATTAAAACGATTAAAACTCTATTTAAATAATTTTATTTATAAAATTTTATCGATTTATACCTATACCATATAAAGGTATATGATTATCAAAAATTAGGGTTTAAACCGACCAAATTTAGGATTGAAATAGAGGCTAATAATCAGCCGTTTACATCCTATTCCCATTTCAATAATTCTATCTTTCATATTTTACCATTACCCTTTTAAGGAATCAGATAAAAAACCTGCAACTGGCCCATCCAGTCCAAACGCCGATTTCCACCACCTCTGCCAAATGGGCTGTTGGAATCCGGTAAGTTTCCATTCCACTGATAATTAAAACCCATAAGCGTCCCAAGGGTGCTGTCAACCAACCAGGAACCATATTGCTTGCTGTATTGCACCCTCATGCCCAGGTCCACCCAGGGTTTGGCATATGGCAAATCATAAAAAGCAGCCCGATAAAAATCTCGGAATCTCTCCTGCCTTTCCAGTTGAATCCCCAATTTATCCAAGCCCTGCACCCATGCCAATTCCAAGACCTGTACGTCCGTGCCGCCACTTTGCCCTAAACCGAGCATCTGACCCCGGTGCCGGAAGCCCAAGGCCTGGTAATGCGAATGCCAACTACTGTAGTTTCCGGGAGGCTCCCCATAACGGATCAATTGGTTGATACTTTGGCTACCTTGGGCCATTTCCCCCCTCACCTGTATCCACCTGCCGTTTTTTCCGGTAGGAAAAAGCTTTTGAAATCCCAAAATATAGGCACGGGCATGTTCGGGATTCATCAGGAACTCCCTCCAGGTGAACGCATGATCTCTTCTACCGTATTCCATATACCATTCCATTTTTGCGGATTCAAATTGGTACCTGGCGTACACCGTGGCTTGTTGGTCCTGCCTTCTGGCATCATACCTCACACTATGGCCATCATCGAAAAACCGGGATTTCTGAAATGGCTCCAATACGGGTACCCAATCCCAGAAATCATGTACCCTGTCCTGCTCAAACTGTTGGAAGGTCCTGGATAAGCCTACGTGCAGCCCTTTTAACCACTTGGGAGAATAAATGATGTTGAACGCATTCAAGTAGCGCCAATCATCTGGAGGAGGGGTAAAGTGAAGGCGGTTCAAGTCATCATGCTGGGATGGGGGCATCCAGTTTCCCTCCAGCCTTCCCATTATAAACTGACCTTCAAAATCTCCCAAAAAGGTCCTAAGCGGTCTATGGGTGTTCAAGGTGAGGTGCATAAACCCAGGGGCATGGTGACTGAATGTCAATGCGTGAAACTGCCCCGGGCCCCACCAGAGGTTTTCTGTGGAAACCCCAAGTTCCAATGCTCCAAGCTGAAAGGCTAGCTTGGAGTTGCCCCAAGCCATATTCCTATGCCTGCCTGGGTACAGGCGCTCACCTGTATCGCCTTGCATCCACACCCGGAACCGTAATCCATCTAAATTGTCATTTATAGAGTTAAACCCATCATAGGGTGGGTTGGCTGAGAAGGAAAAAATGGGTTGGAAATAGGCATGTATCCAGGAGTTCCGGAATTCCACCCCAGCCATAGCCATGTACTGTCCCCCAGCAGCAGGTAACAACAGGTAGGGGTCTGGACCTATAGGCCTTCCCGAAGCATGTTTAGCAAGTAAACGTACAGGTAGCAGGACTACGTTTTGCTTCTTTTCTGCGAGGGAGGTTTTTGGCACAGAGTCGGAATAAAAAGCTTCCCATGAGCCAGGAAACAAACCTGCCCCAGCCCAATTTACTTTTAACGGCCTTTGAAGAAAGGAACTTTCCAACTCCTTTTCCCCTGTCAACTGTGCCCTTCGCATGGCTTCCTCTAATAAGGGCTGCCCTGCCACAATTGTCTGTGCAATAAGGAATTGGTGATGCCACCCTAATCCAAATGCATAAATTAATAGACAAAATGCATTTTTCACTATTTAAATCTAATAATAAGTCCACTAACTTACAATCAAGGGACTTAACTTTATTATAGATAATGAGAATAAAGGAATTAAGGGCTTAAAGTAATGTGTTAGCTATTTATACTGGATGCTGATGAAGGTTACTTAAGAGAGCTGCAGCAGCTTTCCTTCCGGCAGCCATGGCTCCGTTTATGGAGGCATTGAGTAAATGGTCCCCCGCAAGGAACAGGTGGTCGTTCCATTGCTGGTGATGTGCAGGGAGTACATATTTAATGTTGTTCAAAACGGGCAGTGCCTTATCTACTTGTATGGTTTCTATATGCTTAAAATGCTCTGCCAGAATCCCGGATAAGGTCTCTAACTCCAAGGCCACTTGGCTAACCAAGTTGGTTTCGTTGGAAACGTCTTTGATAATAGAAACCGACAACAAGGCCCTTCCGTCCTTTGCATATTCTTTACTGACATCGGTCAAAAACAGCAAGTTGTTAATGAGGTACTTTTCGTCTGGCACCAAACCTATCATGGGTCTGGCCATAAAAGATTTCTGCAGGGTAAAGTACATATTGGTTACCTTCCTGTAGGTAACGGGAGCCCCGGTATAGTTTGGGAGAATGCCGTGAGGGGGCACTGTCAGGATAATTTCGTCAGCGGTAAGCGTATCCCCGGACTCCAGACGTATGACGTTTTTTTCAATGCTTGTAACCTTTGTGTTTAAACGGAAAGTGGTTTGCGTAAGGTTTGCGGCCAATTGTTTAGGAATTTGTCCCATTCCGTTTTCAGGAATTGCAGCATGTCCTGTGGCAAACATTTTAAAGACAAATTCGAACATCCTGGAGGAAGTCTCCAAATAGGGCTCCAGGAAAATCCCCTTGAAAAAAGGCTTGAAAAAGTACTTTATGATCTTATCCGAAAAACCCCTAATCTTCAAATATTGAAGGGTGGTGATTTCCGGCTCCAAAAAGATAGCTTCGAGTTGTTTCTCTTTAAGTTCCTTTGTCAATGTGAACATTCGGTACTTATCGAAGATGGTGCCTACCTTTGAGAAAGCCATATTCAGCAATTTGAAAGGATTTCTCAGCGGGTCGTAAATGGCAAAGGTATCTCCTGGCTTAAAAACCACGGCACCGGGTTGGAATTTTCTTAGCCTAAGTGTCTCATAGTTCAAGTAGAGCTGGGCTTCAGGATAGGAAGTAAGTAATACCTGAAAGCCAACGTCTAACAAATAAGCATCTTTTGTCAAGGTACGAATCCTACCGCCAATATGGTCTGAGGCCTCCAAAATTACAGGGGAGTATCCGGCTTTCTCTAGCTCTATGGCAGCTACTAGGCCTGATACGCCTGCACCAACGATATAAATCCTCCGCTCCGTCATAGGTTTCTCGTTAAGACTCCGAAATGTTTTTCCTTCTCCTGAATTTCGATGACTTGGATGCTTTTTTATCTGTTTCGCTTACTTCACCTGCCGGACTCTGCCTTTGAGGAAGTGGCTTTTGGGACTTTTCTTTGGGAGGGAATGGTTCTTTTTCTTTTGACTGCTTATTTCTGTAAGCCTTTCCCTTATCTTTTCCGCCAAAACCTTTTCTCTTTCCACTTTTCCCAGCATCCCTGTTTTCTTTAGGTCCGTGTTTATCAAGGCTTGGCCCATCCCCTAGGTCATCGGGCAAAGGCAAACGCTCAATTTCCATCCCTATCAACCGTTCAATGTTATGGTATTTGTGCCTGTCCTTTTCATTTACCAGAGTGATTGCCTTCCCTTGCTTTTCGGCTCTGGCCGTACGTCCTACACGGTGTACATAATCTTCGGGGTCGTTGGGCGTATCGAAATTGACCACCATCTCTATGTCCTCTACATCTATCCCCCGGCTCAAAATATCCGTAGCCACCAAAATCTTGACTTTTTTGCTTTTAAATGCGGACATGATTTTTTCCCGCTCTGCCTGATCCAGGTCGGCGTGAAATGCCTCCACGTCAAAGCTCTTTTTCAAGGTCTTGAATAGGGATTTAACCTTATCCTTGGTGGAGCAGAAAACGATCACCGCATCAAAGGCCCCTTGTTTCAATATATGCAGGATCAGGGGTTCTTTCTGAGCGTCATAGGCTGCATAAACGTACTGAGAAACTCCTTTGGCAGTTTTGCCCAAAGCTATTGAGATCTCTTCAGGATCGCTCAGCAGGCGTTGGGAAAAACGTCTGATCTTGGGAGGCATGGTAGCTGAGAATAGCAAAGTCTGCCGTTTTTTTGGAAGATAATTCACTATGGTAAGGATATCGTCTGAAAACCCCATATCCATCATCCTGTCAGCCTCGTCCAAAATCAAATACCGCATGGTATCAAATTTTATTTTTCCTCCTTGTAGTAATGCTATAAGCCGTCCAGGAGTAGCTACTACAATCTCTGCCCCCATTTCCAATGCCTTTTTTTGTTGTTCCCAGGTATTTCCATCGCCACCACCATAAACGGCAATGGAACTGATGCCCAGAAAATAGGCCAGACCTTGTATTTGTTGGTCAATTTGTATGGCAAGTTCCCTTGTGGGTGCCAGGATAAGGGCATTGACCCCGGCTTGGGGGTTGGAAACAATATGGTGAAGAATTGGAAGTATAAAAGCAGCAGTCTTTCCAGTGCCGGTTTGGGCAGTGGCAATAAGGTCCTTGCCGTTAAGGACCACGGGTATAGCCTGCTCTTGGATGGGGGTTGGTTTCTCATATCCCATGGCATCCAAGCCATCCTGCAAGTCACTTACGAAATCAAATGTTCTAAAACTCAAAATTTACTCATTTAGGTGTATAAATATGCCCAGCCGATCAAAACCAATTGTAAAGGCAACCTAAGAAAAAACAACCATTTGCGAAATCTATTGTTTGCTTTTTGGTACATATAAAGATTAGCAGGAAATACCGCAATTAACAAGACAATGATACCAAAGGCAGAAATACTACGCAAACCTTCTATAAACAATCCCAGGCCAAGTATGATCTCCGCAAACCCAACCAACCTATTTACCATTCTAGGAAATGGGATGTACGGCGGGATGATGGCAATATACATTTTTGGTTTCACAAAATGCATAAAACCTGCGAAAATATAAAAAATAGCCATTAAATAAAGAAATACTTCATCCATAAAAATAAAATCTATAAATTTTAGCTCCACTATTCCACTAATGAAACTAATGAATACCATGCCTAACCCTCCAAAATTACGCCATTCCCTTTATAAATCACTCCTTATACTAGTCTTTTTCACGGCGGCACCACTTCTGCTTTGGGGACAGTCCACTCAAAAGCCCGTTCTGCATGCCAAACACTGGCTTGCGATTACCGGAAAACCCCTTGCCGCTACCGCAGGGGCCATGACCTTTCAAAAAGGAGGGAATGCAGTAGATGCTGCTTGCGCCATGTTGGCCGCCACTTGCACCATGTGGGACGTGTTGAGCTGGGGCGGAGAGACCCAGGCACTTATTTACAACCCACACAGCGGAGAGGTAATCGCTATTAATGCTTTGGGAATAGCTCCCACGGGAGCAACGGCCGAGCTTTTCCAGGAAAAAGGCCTTAAATATCCGCCGAGCTTTGGCGCATTGGCAGCTACGACTCCAGGCACACCTGGAGGACTGATCGTCATGCTCAAGGAATACGGTACCCTAAGCCTGAAAGAGGTGTTAGCTCCAGCCATGGAAATGGCAAATGGGTACCCCATAGAATCGCAAACAGCTAACTCCATTGAAGGAGACAAGGACAAAATCAAAGATTGGCCTTATTCCAAAAAGGTGTTTTTGCCCCACCTAGGCGAAGAGAGGGAAGCACCCCATGCCGGGGAGGTTTTTGAACAGCACGACTTGCTCAACACCCTTCAGAAACTGGTGGATGTGGAAGAAGAGGCTCTGAGTGCCGGGAAATCCAGAGAAGAGGCACTGCAGGATGCCTACGACCGCTTTTACAAAGGGGACATCGCCGAGGAAATCGTAAGAAGCACCCAAGAACAAGGTGGGCTGATCACCATGGAGGACATGGGCAACTGGCAAGTAAAAATAGAGGAACCCCTTCACGTCAATTATAAGGGGATTGATGTTTATAAGCTGCAAGAGTGGACCCAGGGGCCTGCCCTACTTCAATCTCTTAATATCCTCGAAAACTTTGACTTGAAAGGGATGGGTTTTAATAGCACCAATTATATCCATACCCTATACCAGGCCATGAATTTGGCTTTTGCGGATCGGGATTTTTATTATGGGGACCCTGCATTTCCCCCAAAAAGCCCCATGGAAGGCCTTCTTTCCAAGGAATATGCAAAGGAAAGGGCCAAGCTGATCGGAGAAAAGAACGACCCCTGGGCGAATCCCGGTGACCCCTACCCCTTTCAGGGAGAGGAGAACCCCTTCAAGGACAAACTGAAGGATTACAGCAAAAATTACCTGAAGTACAATGAAGACATGGATGAGGATGTGAGTGACAGTTTCCTTCAGGATTTCACTGCAGGTACCACCTCCATAGAGGCCGCAGACGAGGAGGGCTGGGTAGTCTCGGTGACCCCAAGTGGTGGATGGATTCCAGCGGTGATAGCAGGAAACACAGGTGTAGGCCTTAGCCAACGCATGCAAAGTTTCGTCACCGACCCCATGGTCAATCCTTTCAATGTAGTGGAACCCGGTAAACGACCCAGAGTAACGCTAACTCCTTCCTTGGCCTTAAAGGAAGGTAAGCCCTTTTTGGCCTTTGCCGTACAAGGGGGGGATACCCAAGATCAAAACCTCCTACAGTTTTTTCTTAATGTGGTGGAATTTGACATGAATGTTCAGGAGGCCGTAGAGGCACCTAATATCAACAGCTATCAGATGCAGGCGGCGTTTGGCAACCATGAGGTTAAGCCCGGGGCCATGACCCTACAAAGTGAAACGCCGTCTTGGATGAGGAAAGAGTTAAGAAACAAGGGGTATTCCCTTAGTTTCAGGGAACGCACTTCTGGCCCCATCAATGCGATCTACTTTGACCGAAAGCAGGGCACCATGTGGGGTGGCAGTTCCAATCATGGGGAGGATTATGGTATTGGGTGGTAGTTGGGTGTCATCTATAGATTTTGGCATTTACGCTGCCGGGGAAGAATTTACACTTCTTGCACTCCTTAATGGTTCAAAATAAGTAACCATGAAGAAGTGAAGGGTAGGTAAGGCATTTCTTAATGCATCTTAACTCCTTAATGGTTTAAAATAAGTAACCATGAAGAAGTGAAGAATAGGTAAGGCATTTCTTAATGCATCTTAACTCCTTAATGGTTCAAAATAAGTAACCATGAAGAAGTGAAGGGTAGTTAAGGTTCTTCTTAATGTTCCTTAACTCCTTAATGGTTTAAAATAAGTAACCATGAAGAAGTGAAGAATAGGTAAGGCATTTCTTAATGCATCTTAACTCCTTAATGGTTCAAAATAAGTAACCATGAAGAAGTGAAGAATAGGTAAGGCATTTCTTAATGCATCTTAACTCCTTAATGGTTCAAAATAAGTAACCATGAAGAAGCGAAGGGTAGGTAAGATTCTTCTTAATGCCCCTTAACTCCTTAATGGTTTAAAACAAATAACCATGAAGAAGCGAAGGGTAGATAAGTTTTTTTTATTTTCACTACTCTTTGATTATTTCATGTCAAAGTCATGAGAAACATATAACTTTTAAATTTATATATCTATGATGACTAAAAAAGAAGTCACCGACTTATCCTACAAAATAACTGGTTGTGCAATAAGGGTTCACCAATTATTAGGCCCAGGTCTGCTTGAAAGCGTTTATCAGAAATGTCTAGAGTATGAATTAATTCCTGATGGATTCACGGTATTGAGGCAAGTAATCGTTCCAGTAGTTTACAAAGGTATTGTTTTTGACACAGAATTAAGACTTGACTTATTGGTTAATGATTGTGTAGTTGTAGAACTAAAAGCCATTGAATATGTTTTACCCGTTCATGAAGCCCAATTGATTACGTATATGAAATTGCTGCAAAAACCACAAGGCTTGCTGATCAATTTTTATACAGACAATATTAGTAAATCAATGAAACCTTTCGTAAACGACCATTTTAAGCAATTGCCAGATTGAGAACATCCCATTATATAAATGATGAGTATGTAGGCAAGCATTTATTAATGTCCCTTAATTCCTTAATGGTTTAAAATAAGTAACCATGAAGAAGTGAAGGGTAGTTAAGGTTCTTCTTAATGCATCTTAACTCCTTAATGGTTCAAAATAAGTAACCATGAAGAAGTGAAGGATAGGTAAGGCCCTTCTTAATGTACCTTAACTCCTTAATGGTTTAAAATAAGTAACCATGAAGAAGTGAAGGATAGTTAAGGACCTTCTTAATGTTCCTTAACTCCTTAATGGTTCAAAATAAAAAACCATGAAGAAGTGAAGGGTAGTTAAGGTTCTTCTTAATGTTCCTTAACCCCTTAATGGTTTAAAATTAGTAACCATGAAGAAGTGAAGGGTAGTTAAGGTTCTTCTTAATGTCCCTTAACTCCTTATTGGTTCAAAATTAGTAACCATGAAGAAGTGAAGGGTAGTTAAGGCTTTTTATATTTATCATGCAGTCCCACACCATCCAATATCTGCCCTTTGTGTTTTTCAATCCTTCCCTTCCTAGTTGAAGCTTGTTTAGGTTGGGAAAAATGGATGATGTAGCCACGCTGCCGCCCGGGAGTCAATGATTCAAATGCCATTTTAAAGCTGGGATCATCTTCAAATGCCTGAAGTAACTCATCCGGAATAGGTTCAGGGTTCTTTACGGTTGGCACCTTCTTGCCCTTTTCCTCAATGGCTATTGCCTCCAAAACGTAGGATTTCAGGACCTCTTTGATTTTTTTGATTCTCTCCGTATCTGTAAATCTTATGATTCTGGCGGACTGTATAGTGCCCTGTTGCTCCAGGATGTTATGGCTGTCCTTCATGATCGCTCCTTTATAAAAACCGATATTGGCTGAACCTTTCAGTGCATTGACCGTCACTATATTTTTGCCTTTATTGGTGTACACAGGAACTCCCCATTTGATTTCTTCAGTCAACCCTGTTTCCAAAACGATCTGCCGGAGGGTCTCCAACTCCTCTGTCCAATTCAAAACTTTGCATTGGGGTGTACCGCCATACTTGCAGCGCATACAGCCATCTACCAGGTATTTGTCCACATTTGGATTCATCATTTTACCAGTCCATATCATAACCATGATCAGAGGGGTCTATGCCCCATTTTGTTAACAAACCTTTTGCCGCTCTAAGGTCATAATGTTGCCGGTTAAACTCCCCTACCCTTCCAATCATGGCCAGCACCTCTCCTCTGGTGTCCTGACCCTCCTCTTCCATACTGTCTATCGCATTAAGGGCATGCGTTCTGGCAAAGGAATTTGCCGATTGTAACACCTGGAAAAATGCAGTTTTAGCTTCGTTTTTATTTCCCAGTTTGTACAGGGCCTCCGCAGCTACTACGGCCACATTGGAGGATTGGTCTTTTGCGGAAGCGTGCAGGGAAGAAAGTGCCGGCCTGGCATCTTCTCCCAAAATCAAAAGCCCTGTAGCTCCCCAGTAACGAATAGCCGGGTCCTCGGATTTCAGCATTTCCTCTAAGGCACCTAAATCCTCCGGAAGGGGATTAGAAGCCAGATTAGCCGCTTCCACTATGGCCTCAAGGTCTAGCCCTGAACTCCTCATATAGTCATAAGCAGTGGTACCTTCTGACCTGTCGGCCAACATGGCCTCTGGGATGTATCCGGTGTCCTTTATTTCCATCACCCAATCTTTGGTGGCACTTTCCATCCTTTGAAGCACCTCCCTATAGGCAGGGTCATTGGCCAGGTTGTTGACCTCCCAGGGGTCGTTCTCCGTGTCGTACAATTCCACCGGAGGCTTGGGTTCCCAGAACCTGGATTGTACCTCATTGCATTCCCCAGCCTCATAGGCTGCCTCCCAGGATTGGATCGATGGTGCACGCCATAGGTATTCGAGGAATTGACCATAGACCCGATAAGGCATATAGTTCTTTATGTACCTGTACTTGTGGTCCCTGATGGACCTGCTCATGTCATATCTCTCGTCCATACGCCCCCTAAACATGTAGGCATACTCTGGATCTTCTGTCTTTTGCTCCCCCAAAAAGGCCTTCCCCTGCATGTAGGCCGGAATTTCCATGCCGACTAAACTCAATAATGTAGGGGCCAAATCCACAAAGCTCACCAACCTGTCCACTGCAGTGCCTGGTTTATCTTCCGGGTAGAGGTGCTTGTATTTCTCCGGGACATATACAATGAACGGCACCCTGGTACCCGTTTCATAGACGTACCTTTTGCTTCTGGCCAGTACCCCACCATGGTCTCCATAGTAGAAAACAATGGTGTTTTCAGCCTCTCCGCTCTCTTCCAACTCCTTCAGCTTTTCACCGATCCAAGAATCCATATCCTCCACCTTGTCGTAATATTGGGCCCAATCATGGCGCATATCGGGAGTGTCTGGATGGTAAGGGGGCAGGGTTACGTTTTCGGGCTTATGTCTTAAATCCTCCTCTGGAATTCGGGTATGTATGGAGCTTTCATGAGAGGTGGTGTTGTTAAACACGGCAAAGAAGGGCTGACCCTCTGCCCGATTCTTGTAATGAGCTGTGTTACTGGACTCATCCCATATGTCCTCGTTCTGATCTGGATTGAAGTTATAATCTTCCTTTACGTTGTTGGTGCAATAATACCCGGCCTCCCGTAAATAGGTAGGGTAGAAACCCACTTCTTCTGATTTGTCGTAATAACTCCTCATATGTTGGTGTCCTCCGGAGGTGGCATAGATTCCGGTCAATATGGTGTTTCTGGCAGGTGCACATACCGGTACATTGGCGTATGCGTGGGTATATAGGAAACCCCTGGCAGCCAAGGCATCCATATTCGGGGTAGTGGCAAACTCATCCCCATAGCAACCGGCAAAGGGGCTGTTGTCCTCACTGGTGAGCCACAAAATATTGGGTGGCGGTAGGTCCTCCTTTTCACTTTCGCAGGCAATAAAGAGGCAAACTATAAAAATGGCAATAAGAGTTCTGGTTACATCTTTCATTTTAGGTGTTAATTTGGATGTTAATAGGGGTTTTAGTGGATATCAATCCCATACTAATCTGTTTTCCAATGCATATTCAAGGATAGATCGGTATAGCGTAAGTTGGATATCCAATATTTCCTCGTGGGTGGCTCCATCATCAAGGGTGCCATGAGGGCTTTCAAAGGTAAAGGACATGGTGCCGCTGGCATGGTGTAAAGCACTAACCAAGTTAAAAGCAGCCTTAGGAGTATCCGGGTCATCCTGTCCCCTTGCTAGGGAATAATCCCCCTTCCGGTGAGGCAGGTTCTCCCTGATAAAGCTCTCATTTAACTGCTGTGCAAAGTCAGCGATTCTGTCTTTCATAAAGCGGGGCACATGGGCGTTTTGGATCACGAAGGGCATGCATTCACAGGAATGTAGGGAAACCGTGATATCCGGCACCTCTTCCTTTGCCAAATCCATAATGGCTTTGGTTTCTTTTGCCATAGGATCAAAGAAGTCGTCATGCATCATATTGATGCCGTCATCATTGAAATAAGCCCCCAAAATACCGACATTTCCACGCATGGGATGCAGGGATTTGGCATGTGGCCAACGCCAAAGGGTTCCGTCCTGTTTGGTGCCTTGCCCGTATTTGGTCATGACTTCTACAGGAAGTCCCACATAAGAATCATAAGGGTTTCTTGCCCTGCCGTCAGGATTGGCAAGGGGTACGATTATTAACCTGAATTTGCTCATTAGTTCCTGTAAGTCGGTGAAATCCCTTCCCCTATGGTCCTTTCCGGTTTCGGCGATTTGCAACAAGTTTAACAATCCCGCCATGCCCTCCACTTCCTGCCCGTGTACCGGGCCGAGCAAAAACACCACGGGCTTGGTAGCTGTGCTTTTCTTTGCGAAAAAGGCAGGGTTTCTGGCAGCCACAGCAGAGTTGTAATTGGCCTGGCTTTGAAAATCGTCCTTTTCCCCGTAATACACAGCATATACCGGCCTGCCCCCTGCTGAGGTGGCAATATGTGCAACGGTTCCTTTTTTCACGGATTTTACTTGTTCGCTAATTTCCTCAAGCGTGCTTTTATAATATGCAGGAATGTTTTCCGGGGGAGGAGGATCTCCTTTTTCGGGAATTACCTGGGCAATAAGGTATTGGGAAACTCCAAAAAAGAGCACTATTGATAAGGTTAAAGCAACTTTCATAGATAGTATTTTGGGTAATTGGCAATATATTAAAAAAATAAATGAAAATGATCAAAAGTAAGCCCCTTGAAATCAATCCCCATAAAAAAAAGGGGGGCACCTGGTGCCCCCCTTTTAATCAAATGGAATAATTATCCTATTCCACGTCCCACCACATGCGGGTCATAAACTGATCCGGACCCTGTCGGCTTATAGCTTCGGCATAGCCATCCGGGTTGTTGGCGGCCTCAGATACCGGATACCTGAGCCTTCTAGGAATGTTCCCGTTAGACTGATTCCCAGGGTAGTTATTGGGGACCAATTCCGGGTAACCTGTCCTTCTCCAGTTGGCGTAGGCTTCATATTCATTCAAGAAAGTAACCGCCCAGTATTGTTCTGCCAATACCTTGTCCCATTCGGAGGGGTTGTAAGGGTTATTGGCCAAGTATTCATCAATTTCCGCGTCGCTCACCTCCAGGCTGGAATGCCAGATGGCATACATCTTCATCGCGGCCCTTACACCTGATTCGTAATGTGCAGCAGCATCCCCATTATGCCAACCTCTTTCAATGGCCTCGGCCTTTAAAAATTCGGTCTCCGCAAAGGTATGAAACACCATGGGTGCGTCCCGCAACACGAACAAGGGGTTTACCCTGCTGTAATCATCCCTACGGGCAATGCTGGTAAATTCAGGATCCACCTCCTGGATGGTATTGGTGTTAAACCCGTTGGGTAAGCCCCTTGGCTCCCCACCGTTTCTCACCCAACTTAACCTAGAAAGCCTGGGATCATCATGTTCCAACATCCAATTCACAAAGGTTTGGCTAAGCAGACCCTGATCATCATTGGTGAAATTAGTGCCGTCATAGTTAAAAACCTCACCTATACCATTCCTGTTTATTCCTTCAGGACCATCAGTATGAAGGATGTAGGTTACGTCTGCATTACTTTCAAACACTCCCCCGTTCAAGGCCTTCACTACCCATTCTTGAGCAGTGGCAGGTTCTACCTCACTCATCCTCATCCCTAAACGGAGCATAAGGGAATGGGTGAATTTCCTCCATTGATCCAGGTTGCCGCCATAAAACAGGTCCTGGTTGCCCGGGTTTGGGCTAGCATCATCAAACATGCCTGAGGCAATTTCCAATTCAGCCAACATGTCCTTATAGATTAGTTCTTGGGGGTCATAAGGGGGAAAGAAATTCCTGTCAAAAAACCCTCTTCCAGCATCAAAATAAGGAAGGTCACCGTACACATCGGTCATTCTTGAAAAGGAATATACCCGAAGCACCCTGGCCATGGCATTGAAGTTTGCCAAGGTTTCCTGGCCTTCTACACTGGGGTCGGTAATCTCAATTACGTTCACCAGGTCCTTTACATAACCGGTATAAGCCCTGTCCCACAATGCCGCAGAATACTCTTGGTTAAACAAGTACTTGTCTCCCGACCAATAGGTGGCCAGAGCTGCCAAGTGCTGGATCATGGTGGATTGGTATATCAAAACCGTCCTCCAATTTTCGAATTCTTCCCCGGAAATCTGCAATTGGGTATAGGAAATCACAAAGGCGGGGTCAATTTCGTTGGCCACATTAGGATCTATATTTAGTTCGGCCAATTTTTCGGTGTCGCAGGCATTCAATGTCATAAGACAAGCAGATGCCCATGCGATCAATTTTATATGTAGTTTCATTTGTTGACTGTTTTATTCCAGATATGACTTAAAACTTCATGCTGATGTTAAAACCATAACTTCTGGTTTGAGGAACACCATAATATTCAATCCCTTGTCCGTTTAGGGAATTGAAGGTGGATTCAGGGTCTATGTTATCCACTTTGCTGTGCAAAATGAATAGGTTCCTGGCGATCAGGGAGACGTTCATTCCTGTAATTGGTGTTCTGTCCAGCAACCTGGTAGGGATATTATACCCAATGCTGATCTGCCTTAGTTTGATAAAGTCAGAATCATAGACGAAATTTTCAGTGATTTCTGCATACCTGCTGTAATAATCCTGCACAGTGGTTATACCTTGATTGGAGGGGTCGTTTGGGGAAATAAACCATTCCCCGGCCTCACCGTTTTCGTCCACGCCGGTTACAGTCACTCCTTCTTCCCTGCCTTCTAGGGTGTTCTTATGGTTACCTGTGGCATAGGCCCTGGCGTTGGTTCCGGAGTAAATTGATCCCCCGAATTTGTAGTCGATCAACATCCCTAGGCTTATGCTCCCAATCCTGAAGTTGTTGTTCCATCCACCTGCCCATGGGGAAATCCCAGAACCCAGGTAGTGCAAGTCATCCGTGAAAAGCGGCAATCCATTTTCGTCATACACCTTTTGACCATCTACCCTTTGGTGTTTCCTACCCATGATCACGCTGTATCCACCAGGCATAAACATCCCTGTGCCAGGATCTGTGTAAGGAATCCTATGTTGGATAAAGGCACCACCTGTCCTTGCCTCATCTACAGAAAGTACTCTTGAATCTTCAAAAAGAGATTCCACGTCATTGATATTGTAGGACATGTTCAGGTTGGAGCTCCAAGTGAAATTTGGGGATTCAATCAGGTTTGCTGTCAACAAAACCTCATGGCCCATATTGGAAACTTCTCCCACATTCACAGTGGCCTGACCATAGCCGGAAGTTTGGGGAATGGTGGTCTGGATAATATCGTTCCTAGTTGTTCTCTTGTAATAGGCATAGTCGATTCCAAACCTGTCCTCCATAAACCGGATATCAAAACCAACTTCGAACTCCCCAGCAGTAAGGGGTTGCAGCATGTTATTGGGAACGCTGGTCTGGTTGATCCTGGCTAAGGCCGCACCAAGGTGACCTTGTCCTACCAGCCCATAGTTCAACTCCAACTGATAGGGAGGTGCTCCACCTCCTACCTCAGCCCAGGAACCTCTTACCTTACCAAAAGAGATCCAGGAAGGTAGGATGAAGGCATCGGAGAAAACAAAACTACCTCCAACACTAGGGTACAGGATACTGTTTGAATTCACCGGCAAGGTAGAAAACCAATCGTTTCTTGCCGTCACGTTCAAAAACAGGAAGTTCCTATAGGAAAATTCGGTAGAACCAAATAGGGAGTTGATCCCTTCTTCGTTAAAATCAAAAATCAAGGACTGGTTTGCCCCGTTTTGTAAGGTATGCAAAAAGGGAACGTTGAAATTCTCTGCCCTACCACCAAGGTTTTCATAGCTTCTTTCCATCATGTTCCCACCAAAGAAGGCGTTGATGCCAAAATCTCCGAACTCTTTGTTGGCGCCAATGATGTATTCCATGTTGACTTCCCTTACTCGGATCTGCTCCTCGTTTAAGGCCCCCAATTGACGGTAGGCGGTACCAAAAGGTTCCAAGCTTCTTCTTCTGCTGGTATACCAGTCCATACCTACTCTTGCTTGGGCATATAACCAGTCATTCACATCATATCGGGCCAACCCAGAACCTATGATCCTGTCCCTTACGTTGGAGTTTTCAAATTGGTAAGCGGCCCACCATGGGTTTTGAGAAAAGGTGTTGTCATTGTATTGCAACTCCCTGCCATCAGGCCTGGCTCCAAACTTATTGGGGTCACCTCTGAGGTTGTCCACGTTTATATTCGGGGGCAATACGGCTAAGGTGGCATTTGAATTTCCAGGTGAATCCGATAACCTGGCCCTGTTGGTAACGTCTTCCCTTGTGTATTGGATTTTAGCGCTTACGGTAAGTTTCTCCACATAATTCGCAGTAGTGGATAAGGTAGCCGTTTGTCTGTTCATTCCGGAATTAGGTGTAATGGACGCATTCCTCAAGTCAGACATGGAAAACCTAAAGGTCTGCTTATCACTGCCTCCTGTAAGGGCCACTGTATTTGTCAGGGTAGAGCCTGTACGGTAAAAACGCTCAAAATTGTCTCCTGCATATTCATATGGCCTTTGTTCACCGTCAAATTGATACACAGGCGAACCATCCAGTCTCCCCCCCCAAGAGATACCTCCAAATTCACGGCCCTGACCGGGATTAGTGGGAACCATTCCCGCGCTTCCATGGCCATACTCCTGCTGAAAATCAAAAAGGTTGAAGATCCTTTCTGCCGTATATTGGGAGTTGACCTCCACGCCAATACCTTGTCTTTTAGTCCCTTTCTTGGTGGTAATCAAGACTACACCGTTGGAAGCTCTAGACCCATAAAGAGCAGCAGCGGTGTTCCCCTTCAATACACTTAAACTTTCTATATCATCCGGGTTCAGTGAACTAAGGCCATCGCCCCAATCTACTCCTCCCCACATACCGGCGGACCCCAGTTGGCTGTTGTCCATGGGTACACCGTCAATTACGTAAAGTGGCTGATTGTTGCCGGTAAGGGAAGTATTTCCCCTAATGACAACCCTACTGGACCCGGCCACGCCAGAGCCAATATTGCTCACGTTCACGCCGGCTATCCTGCCCTGCAACTGGTCACCCAGGTTTATTTCCCTGGCCTCTATCAGGTCGTCTCCTTTCACCTCGCTAATAGAATAGGCAAGAGACCTTCGCTCCTTTTCTATACCTAGCGCAGTAACCACAACTTCCTGCATGTCTGAGACATCCTCTGACATCAATACTTCCAGGGTACTCTGGTTTCCCACCTCAATTTCCTGAGTATGGTACCCGATAAATGAAAACACCAAGACGGTGTTGTTGTCCGCTTCAATGGAAAAGGTTCCATCAATATCGGTGGAAATACCCCTATTGGTACCCTTTTCAAATACTGTCACTCCCGGAATAGGCATGCCATCGTTGACATCCAATACTGTCCCGGTCAATGTCCTTGTTTGGGCCATTCCTTCTTGGTTAAAGAAAATTAGCCCCACCAAAGCCATCATAATCCATAAAGGTTTTTTCATGTTGATAGGATTTAGGTAATTAATAATTGATTGAAACACATGCTTTTAGTAAAAGATATGGTCATTTAATCTTACTTCTGAAAATACCCTTTTTTAAAAGAGCCATTGTTAAACTTAAACCATACCTATTTTACCGTTAACAGCTTAAATGTATTATAAAATTTTTGATGTTAAAAAATTAGGTAGTAAAAATTTTTAACTAAACTCCCCTTATTAACTATTAATTTTTTGTTAAATTAATGGTTTGTTAGAATAATTGCACGGAAGGAACTTGTCTTTATGTGTTCAATACACATTGATCCTCTGTTTTAACGGAATATTATTTTTTTAATACCCCTTTACTTTTTCCAATGGCTCACCCTTGGGGCTTCCCTCCTCCACTATCCTTCCCGCCACCTCGTATCCCGGCACAATAGGGGGCTTAGGCTCCTGCTTTTATAGCCCTTGCCGTGCCATCACATCTGCGAAGTTGATCCCAAAAACTACTTGGGCAATCAATACCTGACCTTCTTTAGGAACAGGTATTACTTGATCCCTAAAGCCAATGCTCCACTTGTTCTTACCATGTTTGGGAATAAAAATCTCTTTGGCCATGGTTCTTTCCTTTATTTCCAATATTTGTTTAATTTTAAGCAGTCACCAAAAACAACACCATGATCAAGCATTTGAACAGAAGGGGGTTTATAAAGACAGCCTCTCTGGCAGGTGGAGCCCTTTGGCTACCAAATACCCTACAGGCGAAACAAGAAGAATTTATGGGGGAACGTGAAATAGGGTTGCCCAAATATGAACTGGACACCCCTGCCCTATGCTTGGACCTGGATAAACTGGAAAGAAACCTGAGCCAAGTACAGGAAAAACTAAAAAACACGGGAGTGGCGGTGAGACCTCACGTGAAAACCCACAAATGCCCCGACTTGGCCAAGATGCAGATGCAGGCAGGAGCCATAGGGGTATGTGCTGCCAAACTTTCCGAAGTAGAAGTAATGTTGGAGAACGGAGTGGACCAGGTCCTGATGACCGGGGTGAACGTAACCCCAAACAAAATCAAAAAGGCCATACAACTCCGGAAAAAACATCCCGGTTTTATCCAAGCTGTGGACAACATGGAAAATGCAAAGGACCTCCAGGAAGCCGCCAAGGCTGCGGGAATAACTGCAGATGTGGTAGTCGATTTGGACGTGATCAAACGTTCAGGGGCAATACCGGGAGAGCCAGCCCTCAAACTCGCTCAGTTTGTGGACCAGGCGCCCAACCTCAATTTCAGGGGAATATTGGCATACGATGGAGGAGTGCAACATGTACACGGTTACCAGACAAGGAGACAAAGGAACCTAGAGAGAATGACTCCCATAATTGAAACCCATGAATTGATGAAGCGATCAGGCCTAAACCTGGAGATATTCAGCGGCGGGGGCACAGGAACCTACGACATGATGGGTGATATCCCGGGATTTACGGATGTGCAAGCGGGAAGTTACCTATTCATGGATTGCCAGTATATGGATATAGGAGGAGTGGGTAATGAGGAACTTTTTGACGATTTTGCCCCCAGTCTTACCATCCTTAGCACTGTCATCAACACCAACCACCCCGATCGCTTGATCACAGACGGAGGGGCCAAGGCGGTAACCCTCAACAAACCTGCCGCCAGGGTGATCGGGGAACCGAATTTCAACTACAACGCAGGGTCAGATGAATATGGAACCGTAACCTTTACCGAATCCAATGGCTCCTACAAGGTTGGGGATGTGCTGGAAATGATAGTGCCTCACTGCGATCCTGTGGTGAACCTCTATGACCGCATTTATGGGATTAGGAATGACAAGGTGGAAAAGGTCATTCCCGTGTTGGCCAGGGGGATGTCTCAGTAATTTGGTAGCTGAAATAGCTCATCCGTTTTGCTAATATGTTTTCACTCCGAAAGGTTTTTATCACTAAGCACATGTCTAGGTACTGAGGGACGGAGAGAAGAAGTGACGGAGAGACGAGGTGACGGAGAGACTGAGGCTTGGAGATGAAGATAGTGGACAGGCTTCGGAAGGTTTTTGTCACGAAGGGCACAAAGAACACACAGAGGGCACTACAG
>NZ_QCXY01000015.1 GCF_003347495.1 Pleomorphovibrio marinus | reverse complement strand
GCCGCCAACCGCAACCGACAACTGCGGAGGGGTAATCACCGGTACCACCGAAACCGAACTGCCCATCACATCCTCGACGACCATCACGTGGAGCTATGCCTACGGGGACGGTGAATCGTTGACGCAGGAGCAGGAAGTGCTTATCGCAGATTCAGAGGCTCCGGTTGTAGTTACCCAGGACGTTACCATTCACCTAGGACCCGGAGAAACAGCATCTATTGATCCAGAGGATATTGATAATGGGTCAACAGATAATTGTGAAATTGTAAGCTACAACCTGGATAAAGACCAGTTCAGTGAAGAAGATGAAGGAACTAATACCGTTACCTTATTTGCCACTGATGTCGCTGGTAACGTTGGGTCAGCTACCGCAACTGTAACCATCATTTTAGACGGTACAGGCCCCTGTATACCAGCTGAAATTTTATCTATTTCCAGTCCTTCCACGCCAAGCCTGATCAATGAAGTCGTGACTGTGACCGTAGAAGCTACTGGAACTATCACTGAAGCCACCTGGACTTGGGGGGATGGGTCTGAGACCATAGTGAGTGCACCCTTTTCTTCCTTAAGCGCAAGGCATCAATATGAAACGCCAGGTATTTATATTATCAACCTATCTATTAAAGATGATTGCGGGGTAACAAGCTCATCTGATTCTGAAATGGTCGTTATATTTGACCCATATGGAGGGTTTGTGAACGGAAACGGTTGGATTTGGTCTCCAAAAGGTGCCTATACGTTCAACACGAATGCTGAAGGCAGGGCCAACTTTAATTTTGTTGCCAGATATGATAATGATGGCAGCGGAGTACAAGGGAATGCGCAGTTTAGGTTTAATCTAGGCCAACTCCGTTTTCGCAGCACAATGTACGAAGAAAATTTTCTACTAATAGGAAACCATAAAGTGATTTTGAAAGGAGAAGGATTAATAAATAACGAATCAGGGTTTGAATTTATGATTTTTGCCTCTGATGGAGATCTGAATCCAATAGATCAAAATGATAAGTTCAGAATTAAAATTTGGAGAACAAGTAATGGGGAAATAGTCTATGATAATGAGATGGGAAATCCGGATAGTGCTGATCCAATTACTGGGTTAGGTGGTGGCAATATTAACATTCATGTACCAAAAGCCAGAAATATTTCCGGAAGTAACAAAAGAGTTATTGAAAATAATGGAAAAG
The DNA here is from genome assembly GCF_003347495.1 of Pleomorphovibrio marinus. GTDB lineage: Bacteria > Bacteroidota > Bacteroidia > Cytophagales > Cyclobacteriaceae > Pleomorphovibrio > Pleomorphovibrio marinus. The sequence goes on along the minus strand of NZ_QCXY01000015.1, from coordinate 68,389 downwards.
ACAAGGATGGAATGGGCAATGAAGGCATGAGTTATAATTCCATTGCACTAAACGCTAATCCGATTTTTGAAGTGGAATGGAATACACCTTGGCCAGAAATCGTAAATGCTGAATTTGTTATAACGGAGGAAAACAAGCAATTGGAGTTTGATGACATTAATTGGGACCTGACCTCCTTTACACCAATGATTTCAGGATTTCACCAAATAAATGGAAAATACCAGCTCTCTGAATTAAACGGAGACCAAAGGGAATTAACCATTTATGTTTTGGTAAAAGACAAACCTATACCATTAGGAATTTCCTTGGACAATTCTCAAATAAACAGGGACATTAAGAAAGGACAAATTATTGGAAACCTCTATACTCTTGATACTTCGGATGACCTTCACTTCTACTATTTAAATCATGATCAGGAGTCTGCCCATTATTTTGAAATCAAAGAAAATCAATTGGTATGGAATGGTTCTGGCGATGTACCGAAAGATCTGGTTTTAGACATAACTAGTGAAGACAGAGTTGGACAAAAAATCACCGAAAAAATCTTGATAAGTAGAGAGGTCGATAACATTCGGGATGTATTTATCCCGAATGTGTTCACTCCAAATAATGATGGTGTTAACGATACTTGGGGAATTCCAGGCATGAAAAACTATGGAAGTCCATATAGAATAAGTGTTTATGATCAGTCCGGAATAATGGTTTTCAGTACCAATGATGCCGAAAATAAATGGGATGGTAAATTTGAAGGAAAAGACATGCCTGTGGGTGCTTATTTCTATCTTTTGGAAAACCTTGAGAATGGTGAAAAACGAAAGGGGGTGCTAAACTTATTGAATAAATAAGGTAACCATTGAGAATTTGTGTTGGGGTTTTTTAATTAAACAAAATGGCTTAAAAGGAGTGGGGTTATCATGTGCCCAATTAATTTTGAGGCTTAAATCAGCTCTTTACAAGCAGCTTTTGTTGTATGCCACCTTGGATATCAATGAGTAATGCTAAACATAACTGGGCATTGTGCTTGCATTCCACCCCCCTCAACCCTTAAAAGTAATGATAAACTTAGCACCTTTATCGGGTTGGCTTTGTATTTCTATGTTTCCACCCAAGGAGGTAATATGATTATAAATTAAATAAAGCCCTATACCTTTACTGTCACTGTTGGAATGGAAGGTTTCTTTAAATCCAAAAATCCTGTTCCCTACTCTTTCCATATCGAAGCCCATGCCATTGTCCTGAAAGATTAGCTGAGGAAGACCTTCATTGATCAGGGAGGTTACCTGTATTTCAGGAGTTTGTCCGGGTTTAGCATATTTAATAGAGTTGGTAATCAGGTTAAGAAAAATGCTTTCCAAGTAAGAACCGTTGAACCTTATTTTCGGCAAAGCCGTGAAATCTGCCGTGATAATAGTTCTGGAATTTATTAAAAGTGAGGTTACCATGTTTTTAACTTTGTCAAAAACAGTGGGCAATTTCAATTCCTCTACTTGCACATTGAGTACTTCTTTTTGGCTTAAAGTATCCACATAACTGTCTAGCGTGGCTTTTAGCCCATCGGTGGACAATTTTAACATAGCTATAAATTCTTGCAAATCTGGATCTTGGATTTTCAGAGTGTCAATGACATTGAAGATAGCAAGGAGGTTGTTTACCGGAGCCCTAAGGTCATGTGCTGTGGTGTAGGTAAGCTCTTTTAGTTCCTGGTTGGATTTTGTCAAACGGGTAATTAAACCGTTTCGCTCTTCTTCCAGTTTCTTTTTCTGGGTGATATTTTTAGCGATGGCATAAATCAGCTTTTCTTTTTCCGCTTGAACGGAGGTCCATGACAACCAAATAATCTCCCCTTCTTTTGTCTGGTACCTATTTTCAAAGTTTAATAGGGGATTCCCCTTCATTACGTTGACTCTGGATTGAATAGTCCTTTCCAAGTCTTCCCCATATACAAAATGATTAATGGGATTATGGTACAACTCCGTTTCTTCATATCCCAAAAGCTGGATAAAAGCAGGGTTGAGCTTTTTGAAATACCCATCAAAACCAGCGATGCACAGTAAATCTGGTGACAAGTCAAAAAACAAACCCATATTAAAGAGTGCATCACCCTGTAAATGGTTATGATTTTTTAAAATCTGGCCCATAATGTGTTAAAATTGCTGTTTTAAAAAAGTTTAAAAGCGACAATGGTATGATTAAGACTTAAACTTAACACTAAATCACCTAATTGTACCAAATTATTTTAAATTATAACCAAATGAATTAACAATTTTTTCCATTACGTTAAAATCGCATTGGTTTATTATAAATTGATTTTTTTCTGGAAGAACAAATTTTAGCCTTGATTAAGATCCAATGTTTACCCCAATTCATTTATTTCTACTCAAGTGCCTATCGATAAATTCCTGATTCAGTTCGTCAGAATCCCCATATTGGGTGCGCAATTCCTCCAATCTGTCGTGTAATTCATGTTTAATATCTTCATAAGCGGGATCCTCATATACATTTTTCAGTTCCTGGGGGTCTTCCTGCAAATCGTACAACTCCCATTCATCGATATCATAGTAAAAATGCATCAGCTTGTAGCGGTCGGTGGCCACACCATAATGCCTCTTCACCATATGCACAGAAGGGTATTCATAATAAGTATAATACACGGCATCCTTCCAATCCTCTCTCTCCCCATTCATCAATTGCCTGAAGGATTCACCCTGCATGTCGCCCGGAATATTTACCCCTGCATAATCTAAAAATGTGGGTGCAAAATCCAAATTCTGCACCAAGGCATCTATTACCGTACCCTGCTCAATTTCCTTAGGGTATCGTACCATCAGGGGCATGCGAAATGATTCTTCGTACATAAAGCGCTTGTCAAACCACCCGTGTTCTCCCAAATAAAACCCCTGGTCGGAGGTATATACTACTATGGTGTTTTCCGCTAGTCCAGCCTCATCCAGGTAATCCAACACCCTGCCCACGCCCTCGTCCACAGCCGCAATGGTGCCCAGGTAATCCTGCATGTACCTTTGGTACCTCCAATGCATCAGGTCCTCATCATTCATATCAGGGTATCTCTCCATAAAATCCTCATTGATGGGTCCGTAAACTTCATCCCATTCCGCGCGTTGTGCTTCATTCATCCTGCCAATGGTTCTTTCAAAGGCCTGAATGTCCCAGCTATTGTTGTTGGGCCCTACTACGGTGCGGCTAATTCCGAGTTTATCAATGGTCTCGGGATAGAGTTTGGAATCCCCTGCCCAGTTCATATGATGAAGGATGTTCATTTCAGCCTCTTTGGCCGCTGTGCCCCTGCCCTCATAGTCGTCGAATAGGGTGGATGGTTCCTCAAACTGTCTTTTTGTAAATTCCCTGTAGTGCCTGGGTGCGGGTTCCCACTCACGATGTGGAGCCTTATGGTGATAGAGTACACAAAAGGGCTTCTCTGGATCCCTCTCGTTTTTAAGCCAATCCAAGGTAGTATCGGTGATGATGTCGGTCACATACCCTTCCTTGGTGACCCGTTCTCCTTCTATCAGAAAATCGGGATTGTAGTAGTGCCCTTGCCCGGGAAGCACCATGGAGAAGTCAAATCCCTGTGGAATCCCGTCCATATGGATTTTACCGATCATGGCGGTCTGGTAACCATTTGCTTGTAGCAACTTAGGGAAGTTATCCTGGTCCCAGTTAAAAGCGGCCATATTATCGATCTTACCGTTTATAAAGCTGTGTTTACCAGTCAGGAGTACTGCCCGGCTAGGGGCACAGATGGAATTAGTGACGGTAGCTCTGGTAAATAAGGCTCCCTCATTGGCAATGCGGTCGATATTCGGGGTTTGCATCAACTTCCCACTATAGGCACTGATGGCCTGATAAGCATGGTCATCACTCATGATGTAGATGATGTTGGGAGGGGATTTTTCCTCCTCCTTATCCTCTATGTTGCATGACGTGAAAGCGACCCAACAAAAAAGTATAAGCAGAGAGAAATAATGGGTTATAAAGGTTTTCATATGTTTATAATTTCTTTTCAGCGGTCATATAGCCTGCCCCTGCCTGCCCCGAACTCGCTTCGGGGAACTTGTTTCGGGAGCCTGTCCCGAATTTATTTCGGGAGAATCTCGCAACGATAATCATCCCAGTGTGTGACGTGCTCTTCATGCCCTGACTGCCGTCAGGACAGGCTCGATTTCATTTGGGGTTATTTAGTATGAATTACCTAAGGTATTTAGTCAACGTTAATAATTTTTCAAGTTTTTCTCCAAACTATTTTACCTTCAAATAAACCACCCAATCTTCCTCCGGATCTTCGGGTGGCATGCCCAAATCAATGATATTTCCCCCCTTAATTTCGGAGATGCTGCCCTCCAATAATTCTCCTCCTTCCCGTGGGTTATACCATTTTACCACAAATGGGCCTTCCGTTTCTCTAAGGTCCAATTCTGAGGATTGAGAATCAGCGAGATAAACCAGGTACTGTTCCCCTTCAAGTGCAAGACAATATTTGTCATTTTCATCGTCCTCGTTAAAAATAAGGGCATTCCGGTTGCTCATTTTCCAAAAGGGAATGTCATTGTCCATAAAAAAAGCATGGGCAATCCTGCAGTAATCCCAGGATCTATCCCGACTGCGATAATCTTCACTTTGCATGTCACTGTCCGGATGCCTGTTTCCAAAATAGTATTCCACTCCAGCTCCCCCAGCCATTATGTTCCCCCATAAGGTCCTTTTTCTTATATCGTGTATATCATAATCCAGGGGTTCATAATCTCCAAAGTCGGGATCCGGAGGTACTCCCGTTCCAGCAGGGTTTTGTTCATCATTGGCCACTACCCATGGTTTTCCGGCCAATTTTGACGCATTCACCCATTGGAGGGTCTTCTGGTGTACGACATCCCATGCATTTTGCAGTGAAACGCCGGTCAGATGGGAGTTTTCTCCTAACAATGGCGTATATACCTCATCCTGCTGTTGGGGGTAGGTATGGACCACCACATTGTGCCTGTAAGGATCATTCTCGTAAAAGAATTTTGTAATTTCCTGGAGCTGCTCCGTGGTTTGTGAATTTTCCTCTCCCAGGTTCCAGTTAAGAGCAAGACTGTATCCATATCGGGCAATCAATTCTCGGTAATATAAGCGCCTTTGGGGACCCAAATCCCCTCCGTCAAGGGACTCAATGATCACCGAAGAACCCCTGGCTTTATTGGTTGCTGGATAGTTGTCGTCATCCATCTCAGTTTCCTGGGTTTTAAAGTGTAAATGTAAACCCTTGGTCTGGGCATGGTCAAAGACGATTTGCCATTGGTCAAGCTTGGAGCAATCGTATTTATACTTTTCGTTTCTTTCAATAAAAGGCCATACATTTTCGCCATCTCCACCCGCATTGTAGGTCAGGAAAGAAAATGTATTCAATCCCTTCGATGCCAAATAATTAAGCGCTCCGATCAATCCCTTTCCTTTATCTCCCTTCCAAGTGGGATCCCCGTCTTGCCAGTCCCTTAGGTGATCCCTGAAATGTTTGATGGGCACCATGGTTTCCCATATTTGGGTGTGTACGTTATAGGTTCCGTCAAAATCTGCATAGGCGAGCAAGGTTTCCGGAGCATCGGGACCAATTTTAAGAAAATAGTCATCTGTCCCTTTGAATTTAAGGTAATGTTCTCCAACGTATTCCAGCCTTCCTTTGGCCCTAAAGTCCCGTCCTTCTTTATCGGTAGGACTGATGGTAAAATCGCCTTTTACCCCATCATAAGGTTCAAGTGGTTTGTACCATGGCTGATCTGACACCGCCACCAACTCCCCTTTCAAAAATGAAACCTCAAAATTCCATTTGCCAGGTTTATCAGGAGAAAGATGTGCCCGCCACTTTGTACCATTATCTGCCCCCGTCTGAGCAGCGTCACCATCCGCCGCGAAATATCCGGGCACGATGTATTCAGGATCACCGGTTTCATGCACAAACCGCACGGTCATCCGATAATCCGTAAAGGGATTGGGTTCATCGTCCAACTCATGTGCGAAAGGCCCATCCATCGTCAGAGTGACTTTGTGCCATTCCTTCAGTTCCCCTGAAATCTGTGCTTCTCCATTCCCATCAGCTTTACGCTGTTTGGGATCCGTGAATGAAAGCAAGGGGAAATAAAAGGGAGTGACGGATTTGTTCACCTTTTCTATCTCCGCTGCTTGTTCTTGAGCCAGCAGCGATGTGTGGTGAAGGAATAATGAAAAAATTAGGACGGTTATTAGATTGGGTTTGGTTATCATTTTATTTTTTTAGCATTCGCAATAATTAGTGAGACACTCTACCAATTATTGGAATAAGGTTACAAGAGCTGATTCAAAGTAAAAAATTATAAGCCTAATATCCAATAAATTATTGAGAACCTGCCTAAAAATGAAAAATTTAGCATATGTTTTTTTATTCCTTTTACAGGAAATTTGGTTCGGCTTCCAAAGGACAGGATTTATATGGTTGGGATTTTAAAACATACTATCAGGGTGTGTTTTATAAACAGCGTACCTTTATGCGTTAATTGAAAGATTCCTTCTCTTGAGCCCTATTTTTTGAGGCAAACAAAATGGAAGAACCGGTGCCCATTCCAACTATGGACCGCATGGCTTTTTCGGGCTCTATTTCTAAGAATCTTAATTGTGAAGCCGGAACATGGTAAATATTTCCATTCATTGGGTTAGGAGCAGTCGGCACAAATACTGTATAAATTCCCTCTGCCGCCGTTTCGGTAACAAAACCTGTCAGCAGTACGCCGGTATTGTAGGCATCTACTAATACTACCTGGCTAAATGGCATTTTCTTAAGTCCCGAAAATTGGGATATCGTTTCCTGCAGGGTAGAATACAATGGTATTTGAAGTAAATATCTATACTCAAAAACCTTAAACAACCTCTTACTTCTGCCATTTCTCAAAATTAAACCTATTAGGAATATCAGTGCGACAAGAATCAGCAAAGCCAATACATTGATAAAAAAAGCGTGAGATTCTGCATTTTTATCCAACAATGCGCTGATAGGTGCTACCAAATTAAAGACAAACTTAAAAATTAAGGAAAGCAAAAATAAAATAATGATGGTTGGTAAAACCAATAGCAAGCCATTCAATAATGTTTGGATAAAGAACGTCTTTGTCCAAAATTTGTCCTCTGGGAACTCTCTTTCGTTTTGCACTTGTACTGGGTTTTTCATATCATAGGTTTATTTTAATAAATTACATCAAATGTACCAAAAAGGCTAAATACTTGTAGTAAAAGATAGTAAACTACATAATTGCTCTAACGTTATAACTTTTGAAAAAGTTGATCTGATTAACCATTACCACTTGGAAGCAGTTGATTTACATGTTTTAGGGGGTAATCATCAAAATGTACTACAAAGGGATATTTTCAAAGTCGGTCATTTGGGGATAGAGATGTAATGAAAAACCCACCTACTGGGAATGTACATAGGGTTTAATTATAAATTTCCTTGGAATGATTTACAGTTTTATCCTAAAAAAGATAAGGTCTACTTATCGCGGGGATCATAAACCATTAACTCGGTGAGTACTTCCCGCATGGTGATAAAATCATTTATGTAAGCCCAGGCACGGTTTTCATTTGGCGCAGCGGTATAGGAGAGGATACCCTCCATGGTCACTTTGATCGATCCTGGCGAGGAGGTATTCCATAGGCTTCTCGAGGAGGGTCTGCAGGCATAAAGCACCCGTAGTTGGTCCCATGTTTGCCGATCCTGAACGGTGCCATCGTAATACTCTTCATAAGACCTACGAATGATGTGGTCCGGCCGGACACTTTTGTAGGCAGATCCAATCCTCAGGATCGACCCGCTGCCACCTGCAAAAACAGTAGGAAAATCAGAAGGCAACAATTCAAGTTCCCCACTAGCGGCTTCAAGATCCATACGGTAGTTAAATCCGCACCTTCCTTTAGGAAGTTCATTGTTGCCATTTCCTCCGGCCGCATAGAACTTCACCTTCTGTCGCATCAATTCCTTGCCGGTCAAAGGGCTGTGTTCATCAGGAGGGGAGTTCAACAGATTATAAATGTTGGTGGCAGGTCCCACAGCGACCATAGTTACACTTCGGTCCGGCTGAGTGGCAAGCACTTGCCGGTATAACTTAACCACATCCGGTGCAGCCTCTTGGGTCAATGAGTTGGGGAACTCTTCCACTATTGGAGCCATGTATTCATCCCGGGAGTAGGGAGCTTCTCCCTTAATGGTCCCTATGGGCAGGTCAGGGCGTCCGTACCATGTATTGACAGCATGCACATAAGGCACCGCCGCTTCATGGCCAATGACTACTCCTATTGCCAGTATTTCGATCTCTCCATGGTCTGCCAAGGCATGCAAAACGGCCAGTGTACCGGCATCGTCCACATCGCCGCCTACATCGGTATCAAATAGTACACGAACAGGTGGATCATTTTCCTCCTGTAAGTGGGATGGGGCCGGCTCAGTATGGGAAGAATAGCCTGAAAGGCCAAGGACAAGCAAAGGGACAAACAACATAAGCTTTATAATTGGGTTTGTTGTAAAAAAGCGACGAGTGTGCAAACAGAAAACGATAATATAAGTGTTCATTTTTAATGAATTTTTGTACTAAAATTACTTTGGTTACTACTTCCCAAAGGGATAAAATCAGTTGCACAGAAACTTTAAAATTGCAGTTTGGGATAAATATAGCGAATCCTAACCACTTGGCATTATGGAAAGACCTTAAGCTACATTCCGATTGAGATGTTTGCTGATGACTAATAGCCAAAATAAGAGGACAGGATATGGATTTTCCCACTGAGTTGCCTCCTCCTTTACCTGGAGGATTACAGGAAGATCATCTGCAGTATTGGCTTTTGCCAAAACATTTAACCTTGACCCTTCCAACCTGATCTCATAACTCCAGCCTTTCTAGGACCTTTTCAATTTGAATCCCTGCACCCAATACATTCTTAAACAAATCAGACTTTTTCTCAATCCTTTCCGGCATGTTGAAAATGTTGAAATCCACTGTTTTTAAACCCTTTTTCATTAACTCGCTTGTACCGAATCCTTGTATGGTCTTTACTGTCCAGCATGTCCAGGTTCAACCTTCCATCCTCTGAGGCAGAATAGATTTTTATGGGGATGTTGATCAAGCCGAAAATAATTGCCCCGTTCCATATAGATCGCATAACAGATAACGTATAAAGTGATAAATAACTGGGATTACGGAAAAGAAAACCCAATGATTAAGGGCGGTTTATGCCTAATTATATCCGATGAAATCGAGCCTGTCCTGACGGCAGTCAGGGCATGACGCGAGCGACACACGGGGGGATGATTATAGATTGCGAGATTCTCCCGAAATAAATTCGGGACAGGCTCCCGAAACGAGTTCCCCGAAACCAGTTCGGGGCAGGCAGGGGCAGGCTATGTGGCTGTTGAAAAACAAATTATAAACAGATGAAATCTTCTGTCTTTGAGATCCTTTCAGATAGTTTAACGTTCATCTTTTCCTTTTACTCCAATTTCATTAAACACCATGTCCATCTTAATGGTGTCCCTTGGATATGCCAAAACCTCAGCCTTTTCTTCCGTAATTATAATGGGAGTTTTTAATGCAGATTTTTCTTTGATCAATAAGGTCAAAAGGTCGGATTCTACAATGTTATTCCCCTGAATGTTTTCCTTGAAATAACCTGAATCCTTGTCGAAAAGATCGATTATTCTTTTGTTCAGCTTCTTAGCCAATTCCGAAAGCTGGGTCGGGGTCATGTCATTTTTTGAAACATCCAATTCATTGATTACATGATTATGAAGGGTTAAAACGTAGGCATAAGCTTCCTTATCTTCCATTTTATTGCCGTTGTAAAGAAATTTGACTTCGTTTTTTTCCAATTCAAACATGATACTAGTAGTTTTAGAAGTATAAAAAATAAAATAAAAGGTACTACTATCATCACCATAAATTATGCCAGTTTCCTCTTTTAATTTTGTTTTATTGATATATTCCCAGATCTATTGGACCCGCCAATGATCCAAATAGATAATTATCTGGCAATACCATAGTTTTAAATTAGGTTAAAAAAGGTTCTTTTTTGGCTTTTCTTTATAGAATGGGCCAATGCCACATTCCTATTGAGATGTTACCTGATTCTGCAACCTTGAGAAATTATGGGTCCCCTAAGCCTCCTGCTTTAGCTATAGGCCTTAAAGTGCCTCCTGCTTTAGTAGCCTTAAATTGCCTCCTGCTTTAGCTGGAGGCCATAAGGAGATTATCAGCCTCATTGGCTTTAGCCCAATCATTTATCACTGAACCTCTCAAACCCATATTTGGCAATAAGCTCATCATATTCCTCCTGAAAGGTTTTTCCACTATGATGTGCTTCTTGGTTCCTAATGTATTTTCTGACACTGTCGATCTTGTATTCAGAAACAGAAACCGCAAAATATTCATCCTGCCACTCAAATTTATGACGGGTAAGCTTGTTTTTATTGATCCAGAAAGAGGATTCCCCCTTGACCAGTTGCATTGTTTTTTGAAGGGTTTGATCGACCCCCAAAGAAATCAGACAATGACAATGATCCGAATACCCGTTTATGTGATCTATAAAGACAGCCTTCTTTACTGCATTTTCTCTTATATGGTACCAAACCTTTGTCCTCAATTCTCTTTAATCAAGGAAGGGTATCCGGTTTTTGGTACTCCAGACAAAATGAATATAAACCTTTACAAATGGCATTAGAATAATTGATGAAGGTATAACCAAATATACAAAATATTCCTAACCCAGGCTAAAGCCGCATTCCTATTGAGATGCTACCTGATTCTGCAATCTTGAGAAATCATTTGTCCCCTAAATTGCCTCCTACTTTTGCTATAGGCCTTAAAGTGCCTCCTGCTTTAGTTGCCTTAAATTGCCTCCTACTTTAGTTGCCTTAAATTGCCTCCTGCTTTAGCTGGAGGCCATAAGGAGATTATCAGCATCATTGGCTTTAGCCCAATCATTTATCACTGAACCTCTCAAACCCATATTAATCTTGCCAAAAAACAGTCCATTTCTGAAAGGCAAGCTACAGTATCCTGGTCGTTCCTCCTCCATTTTTAAGTGCCACATCCATTCCCCGCTGGTTGTTTTTCCAAGCTCCTGATGTAAAATCAGGCACATCCACCGGGGCAGACTTGTTTGCCACAGACCATTCACTCAATGGAATCACCGAACTGGTAAGTGCGGCATCATAGACATCCATTTCTACGGGCAATCCATTTCTGAGGCAATCAATCAAGCGCCAATCGGTAGCACTTACTCTTTCATAGGAACGCTGGGCCCGACCGGGCCTATTCGCTGCCTCTACCAACGCATTAAACCTCTTGGTAATTTCAGGGGTATGTTCTTCTACTAGAGCATCGTATTCTTCCTGAGAGATCCAACCATCATTGTAACTATACCCAATCCTGCCTGGCCTGGCAAGGTAAGATGCTTTCGTTCCGGCGATCAGGTTAAACCGGATTCCGGGACGGGGGGTGGTCACATCATGTTGGATTAAAATAGTGCGGCCCTTGTGGGTACGGATCATGGTGGAATTCATGTTTCCGCGGTAATCCTTGCCTACATAAGACATCCAGAATTCGTCATCTGCCGCCAGTTCCTTCGCCCTTTCCCCCATCATAAAATCATTCGAGGACATGGAAACCAAATGACTCATCTGGTCCCCGTAATTTAGATCCATCATCTGGGCCATGGGCGTCAAGGCATGTTGTGGATATAAGTTCCCATGCCTGTCAATGTTTTCATTCAGCCTCCACATGTTGTGGTACATGGTTTTCGAAAAATTATATTGGTTCATCAGATCATGGATATAGCCGCCTTCTCCATGAATAATTTCCCCAAATAACCCTTTACGGATCATATTTAGTACAAATGCTGAATCCCCTTCATGGCAGGATCCCGACATCTGCACGCAGTGCTTCTTTGTTCGCTCCGATGCCTCTACCAGCCTCCAGCATTCCTCAACCGTCTGGGCTGCCGGCAATTCCGTAAAAACATGTTTGCCATGTTCCATTGCAAAGACTGCCTGATCGGTATGCAAATGCCAGGGGGTGGCAATGGCGATCAGATCGATATCGTCGCGTTCGCACATTCTCTTCCAATCCTCTTCTCCGTCGGAATATCCAACAGGATCATGGGTTTCTGCAATGGATTTTATGGCAGCATCCACCCTGTCCTTTTCCAAATCGTTAATGGCAACAATTTCAACGCCTTCTATGCTTGCAAACCTCATCACCGTTCCTGACCCCCTGTTTCCAATGCCTGTAATTCCCATTCTTACCACATCCAGTGCCGGGGCAGCATACCCGTGCATATTGAATTGCTGGGTATATTCTCGACTGCTGATGTCATTGCCTTGGTTTTTTTGGGTCTGGTCTTTTTCCTTGGTACTGCATCCTGCAAGGTTAGCACTGCCAAATAGTCCCAAAGAACCTAATCCTGTTAGTTTCAGGAAATTTCTGCGGTTACTGTTTTTCATTATTTCTGTTTATGGTTAATCAGCAATAAATTGACGATTTTTTTTGACAATTCTATAAAGTCATTCATCTATTTTATAATCAATGCCTTTTAGGGGAAGGATATTTGGGCCTTTGACTCGGAAAGCACCAATTTAAGGATCGGACAACCCTTATGAGATTTTTGGCTTATTCTCCATCATTGTAAAACCTGGGTTCCTTGGATTGTCTCCTGCTCAAGCTAAAGGCTAATGGATGTTTATCCGCAAAATTGGCTTTAGCCAAACCTTCCATCCCTGAACCTCTCAAACCCTTAATTAGCAATAAACATCCAATGATATAGCAGTATCATTTTTCGGTTTATCCGGGATTTTTCCAATCCCTTTAGACAGCCTGTATCTTATACCTTGGGATTTTCGTACATTTATATGACTCAAACAGAACACCCATGGAACGTATCGTATTGGAAGTGGATGACATGGTGGCAAAGGCTTGGAAGGCTGCGTCCTCGAAAAAGAAAAAAGAAATTAGCATAGCAGTTGAAGCGCAGGTATGCAAGCAATTAATGAAAGACAGCACTGAGGATTATATCCAATTTTTGGAGGAACTACGGGAAAAAATGGCTCAACGCGGTCTTACGCAGGAAATATTGGATGAAATTCTGAAAGACGAATAATTTGGTTTTCGTCTTTGACACCAGTGCACTGATCAGTGCACATCTTATCAAAAATTCGGTGAGTGCCGAGGCCCTAAACAGGGCTTTACGAATTGGAAAACTTGTATTTTCAGATTCAACAATTAACGAATTTGCAGAAGTTTTATATCGAAAAAAGCTGGATAGGTATTTTGTTGAAGTCGAAAGAGAAGAAATCCTTACCGTACTGACTTTTAAAAGTCCGCTGATTATAGAGCCTAGTTTTGAAATCAACGTTTGCCGCGACCCGAAAGACAATAAATTCCTCGAGCTGGCAGTATCTGCCAAAGCCTCCTGCATAGTTTCAGGGGATATACACCTACTGGAACTGCATCCTTTCCAAGGCATTCCCATTTTGAATGTGGCTGATTTTCAAAAGGATTTTTGAAAGCTGATTCCCCAAAAGGAAAGATTTATTGACGAAGACACCGTTGCTTTGATCAGGGCTGTGCTTTCTTTATACATGATCTTTGAAGTTTGGCTTTACATTCCATTAATTTTGGCTAAAGCCCATCCTCATTAGGGATTTTATTATCGAATGGGCTAAAGCCGCATTCCAATTGAATTTTTAGCTCCCGAAAGAGGTCAATTGAGGGAAATGGGCATCCCTATTGAGATGGTGGATGATGCTCTATCCTTTTTAAAACCCGGCTCCTTGATTTGCCTCCTGCTCTAGCTGGAGGCTAATGGATGCTTATCCACACCATTGGCTTTAGCCAAACCTTCCATCCTTGAACCTCTCAAATCCATATTTAACAATATATTTTTGATACTCCTCTTGAAAGTTTATTTCCTTGTGATGTTCTTCTTGATTCCTGATATACCCCCTGACCACATCTATCATGGATTCAGAAACAGAAACAGCAAAATATTCATCCTGCCATTCAAATTTCTCGCGGGTAAGCCTGTTTTTGTTGATCCAAAAAGATGATTCGCCCTTAACCAATTGCATTGTTTTTTGAATGGTTTGATCTATCCCTAAAGATATAAGACAATGGCAGTGATCCGAATACCCGTTTACGTGATCAATAAAGATATCTTTCTTCACTGCATTTTCTCTTATATGGTTCCAAACCATAGTCCTCAATTCTCTCGAATCAAGGAATGGAACCCTGTTTTTGGTGCTCCAGACAAAGTGAATATAAACCTTGACAAATGGCCTCTGAAGAATAAAAAAAGGTATAATCAAATTTAACGAATTATTCTCAATATGTATCTAACCCAAGTTAAATGTTAATAATAAAATATATCTTCGGTACCAAATTATTTTGCTTCTTGGCTCACTGCTCCAATTTAGGGAGATTTCTTCTTTAAAGCCCTGATTTGTTCCATCATGAAAGCCAAAGCCGCATTCCTATTGAGATGTTGGCTGAATCTACATCCTTTTTAACACATGGGTTCCTTGAATTGCCTCCTGCTTTATCAGGAGGCAATAAGGAGATTATCAGCTCCAGCGGCTATAGCCAAAACATTTATACAATTTCAGTTTGTACTTGATTTTTTTGATTTTGCACCCGAAATCCGCTAACTTAGACCACAAGTCCTCAGTGACTTAGATTCAGAAACCAATAATGTTTTGAACAGAATCTCCGGTCAAAGGACTTGAAGGAACAAAGAAATACCAACTTTCTGCCATAGGACAAATTCTTGTTGAACCCAAAACATATTGTAACTATGAAGTATCTATTTCCTACAATCGTCCTTTCAAGTTTCCTGTATTTCACTTCCTGTTCTTCCGATGATAGTCCCGATCCCGGTCCGCAGACCATTTCCCTAGATATGGTAGCTGCCGACTTGGAGCTGGACTGGGCCATCACCCGTGAACATGAAATGCCTTGTGGTGGGGATGAAGTGGGAGGCGGTGAAATCAGCGGCAGTGTGACTTTCGCGGATTTAGGCGGGTTTCATTTAGAATTATCCTCGGTGTGGGATATAGAAAATCAACTGGATCCCGCGGATGTGGTTTTTGAGCCAGAAGGACCTGCGGGAGGGCCTGTTGCCAGGGTTTTTGAAAAGCACGAATATCCTTACGACTTTATGTTCAGCCCCTTTACAGGTCAGTGCGAAACGGTAGTGAGTGCCACGGGAGAAATGACCCTAACCGCCGATGACGGGGATACCATCTTTGGAATGGTGGAAGGAGGCGAAACCCATCGCCTCGATTTCGTGATGGAAGGAGATGGTGTCGAAACTTTTGCCAGGGTGGATATAGAAGGCGGAACCGGCCGGTTCCAAAATGCCACAGGGAATTTCGTAACCCATACCATCACCCGCTTCGACTTCGATGAAAATCGCTTTGTGATGGACCAGGCCACGGTGGTGCCTGGCGGAACCATCACATTCGGAGGCCAAGGCTACTGATTTGTTTGTTCCAATACCAAAATAGGTTATTGGAGGCTTTCCCTGACCCCCCAGTAAAATGGCTAAGGGTAACACTAATGTAATCGGACATGCGAAGGACAACAAATGACGATATCGCCATCATTGGCATTGGGTGCCGCTTTCCCGGTGGAGCCAACACTCCCCAGCAATTCTGGGATCTTCTATGCAATGGGGTAGATGCCATCACCCAGGTTCCCGGGGATCGTTTTAACTTGGACGAGGTATTCGATCCTGACCCCGAAACACCCGGGAAAATCTATTCCAAATGGGGAGGTTTTTTGGAACAAGTGGATGGCTTTGATGCCGACTTCTTTGGGATTTCCCCTAGGGAGGCCAAAAGGATGGATCCCCAACACCGCCTGTTGTTGGAGGTAACCTGGGAAGCCATAGCAGACGGGGGTCAGGTTCCTGATGCCTTGGCAGGTACAGCTACCGGTGTATTTATTGGTATTTCCACCCATGATTATGCCGATATGCATGTGCATCCTGGCAGGAGAAAACTCCTTGACTCCCATATCAACATTGGCAATGCCCTTTCTGTGGCGGCAAACCGCATCTCTTACCTCCTGGATTTGAAGGGCCCGAGTTTCGCCATTGAATCTGCTTGCTCTTCGTCCCTTACCGCTCTTCACCTGGCCTGTCAAAGTATGGATAGAGGGGAGTCCGATCAGGCAATCGTGGGGGGAGTGAACCTTATCCTTTCCCCAGAACTCTCCGTTGGCTTCTGTAAAGCAGGAATGATCTCCCCAGACGGTAGATGTAGGGCCTTCGATGAGAGTGCCAACGGATATGTGCGCAGTGAAGGGGCAGGTGTGGTCCTTCTTAAACCAATGAAAAAGGCACTGGAAGAAGGCGACCCTATCTATGCCGTCATAAAGGGCAGTGCCATCAATGAAGATGGGCGCACCGCAGGTATCAGCCTGCCCAACGGGGATGCACAGGAAAAGCTCATACGAGAAACCCTGAAAATTGCAGGGTGTGCCGCCAATGATATCCAGTATGTGGAGGCACATGGCACCGGGACCTCAGCGGGTGACCCCATAGAAGCAGGCGCCTTGGGCAGGGTGTTTGGTGCATCAAGGAATTCGGAAAAACCCTGTTATATAGGTTCGGTAAAAACCAATGTGGGCCACCTAGAAGCAGGTGCAGGTATCACAGGACTGATCAAAACGGCACTTGCGCTCAAGCATCGCAAAATCCCCCCAAGCCTGCATTTTTCTGCCCCAAATCCCGAAATTCCCTTTGACCAATACCACCTGAAAGTAGCCACAGCCCTGCTGCAATGGCCTAAAACTCTCCGACCTGCCAGGGCTGGGGTAAACTCTTTTGGTTTTGGGGGTACAAACGCCCACGTTATTCTGGAAGAACCTCCACAGGTGGAAAAACCGGAAGAGCCTTTATCCTCACAGACGGAATTTCTCAGCATTTCTGCCAGGGCACCCGGAGCCCTGGCTGATTATGTAGCAGGATATAAACAGCGTCTGAAAGAGGGGTTTACCAACACCTTAAGAAATCTATGTAATGCAGCAGCCAACAGGCAAAGCCATTACGAGTATAGAATGGCTGTTTTGGGCAACAATCTTGAAGAGATGGTTGGGGGGCTGCAAGCATTCCAGCATAAGGAGGAAAGAGCAGATGTGATAGTAGGCAAAGCAAAGCCAGCATCGTCTATACGGTTAGCCTTTGCTTTCTCAGGCATGGGGCCACAGTGGTGGGCCATGGGCAGAGAACTATTTGCCTCCGAACCTGCCTACAGGGATACCTTGACCAAATGCGACCATATTCTCCGCCCCATAGCAGGCTGGTCCCTTATCGATGAACTCAACAAGGAGGAGCATGATTCTCGAATAGCCCAGGCCGAACTGGCCCATGTGGCCAATTTTGCCGTACAGGTTGCACTGACGGCATTGTGGGAGGCTTGGGGAGTAAAGCCTGACGTGGTGTTCGGCCACAGCTCAGGGGAAATCGCCGCATCCTATGTGGCTGGGGCACTCTCCCTGGAGGATGCACTTTTCCTGGCTTACCATCGTGGTCGCCTGCAGCATACCATGGCAGGATTTGGAGGCATGCTTGCTGCTGCAGTTTCTGAGCAGGAAGCCCAATCCTTAATGAAAGGAAAGGAAGACAAGGTCTCGCTGGCCGCAGTTAATAGCAAGAACTCCGTCACACTATCGGGAGATATTTCACTATTAAAACATATTGCAAAAAAATTAGAGCAGGAGAACCGATTCTGCCGGATCCTGCAGGTGGATGTCCCCTATCACGCCCCGCAGATGAAGCATATACAGGAAGAACTCCTTGATGTGCTCCGGGAAATTAAACCTAAAGCAGCTTCCATACCTGTAGTTTCTAGCGTAAGGGGAAGCTATATCAGGGGGGAAGAGTTTAATCGGGAATACTGGTGGCAGAATGTGCGTAAACCGGTGCGTTTTGATAAAGCCGTGAAGGTATTGCTGGAAGAGGACTACACAGTTTTCCTCGAAATTGGCCCCCACCCCGTATTGGCCACCTATCTTATGGAATGTTTGTCAGACCATAATAGTCAAGCAAGTATTTTGCCCTCCCTACGGCGCAAAGAAAAGGAGCGGAGAATGATGCTCCGCTCCCTCGCCCAACTTTATGTGCAGGGGTATCCGGTCAATTGGCAGGGACTTTACCCAGGTAGGAATTATGTTCCCCTACCCTCCTATCCCTGGCAGCGGGAGCGGCACTGGATAGAACCAATGCCAAAGCAAATGTCTTTTTCTTCGGGTGTGGATACCGGCCACCCCTTACTCGGCCACCGGATACACAGTGCACTCCCGCTATGGGAGGTAAACCTTAACGATCCGCGAACCGAATTCCTCAATGCGCATTTAGTGGAAGACAGCATTGTCTTCCCTGGCGCAGGGTATGTAGAAATGATGCTTTCCGCTGCCGGAGAGATTTGGAAGGGAACACCCGTTACTCTTAAAAATATACAGTTTCAGAAGCTGCTCTTTTTGGGAGCCTCCAGAGATCAGTTGCTGCAATGTTTTCACCAGCAAGAGAGCAAATCCATGGAAATTTACAGTCCCTCGGAGAATGGTGATCACTGGATGTATCATGCCAGTGCAAGGATAAAGGAACAACAAAACGGCATGGCACCCGAAAAGGTTGACCTTGCAGCTATATTGAAGCGCTGCGGCAGGGAAGTGCCTGTGGAGGAGCATTTTCGCATTATAGCATCCATAGGGTTCAACTATGGCAGTGCATTCCGGGGGGTCCGTAGCATTCATGCGGGAGAGGAGGAAGCTATTGCACAAATTGCCCTTCCCCCGGGACTTAATGCTGAACCCTACCGTGTTCACCCCGCTTTGCTAGATGCCGCTTTTCAGGTGCTTGTGGTGTTGGCATCCGATAGACTGGAAAGTGAGGAGTTGTCCGGCCCGATTTTTCCTATTTCCATAGGGCAAGTTAGTTATCAGGCACCCGCTACGGGGAATTTCCTGGCATACATTCGAGTCCGAAAAGGATCAGGAGCTTTGCTGGAAGGGGATGTAATGCTAATGGATCAGGCAGGAGAGGTGAAAATTGGTGTAGAAGGCTTAAAGGCAAAGCTTCTGGAAGAGACCGGGGAAAAAAAGATGCGGATGAACAAGGGCTGGTCCTATGCATTCAAATGGGAACAAAGAGAGGGAATTTCCTCCACAAGCAAAGAGCAACTGCTGGTAAGGGAAAGCGAAAAGATTCAAAACCTGGCAGAGTCAAATGCCCAACCTCCGGAGGATAATGCAGATGTGCGTCTCTATTATGAGGTGGTGGTGCCTGGGATGAATCGTGTTGCCGGGATTTATGCCGCTAATGCATTGGAAGAGCTGGGGTGGGATTACTTTGCACAAAAAGAAGAGAATGCAGCAACCCTCTCGGACAAACTCGGGGTGAAAAAGGAGTATAAACCCTTATTTAAGGAATTATACAAAATGGCGCTTTCCCAACTCGAGGAGAAAGGCAATACCTTGGAAAATCCTGGTCAATTACTGGATGATCTCCAACAAAGGGTACCTGCCTACTCTGCTGAATGTGAACTTGTAAGAATGGGGGGTAAGAACTTGGCAGGGATCCTTATCGGGAGTACAGATGTGCGGGAAGTACTGCTGACTGTATCTTCCTTGGAAGTGTTGTCCAGCATGTACCACAATAGCCCTGCCTGCCGAAGTTATCACGAGGCACTTGCAGAAGTAGTGGCGTCTTCATTTGTGGATGCCAAAAACCATATCGCCCCAAAAATCCTTGAAATTGGTGCGGGAACAGGTGCAGCATCCGTGGAAATTTTACCGCGATTACCCGAAAATGCCCAGTATGTTTTTACCGATATCTCTGCTTATTTCGCGACCGAGGCCAGGCAAAGACTGGGTAGGGCAAGCAAGCATGAGTTTTCAGTACTGGATATTGAAAAAGACCCAATTTCACAAGGCTACCAGCCCCATTCCTTCGATATGGTAGTGGCGGCAAATGTGCTGCACACTACCCAAGAACTAAAAAACAGCCTGAGCCATGTACATCATTTATTAAAGCCCGGAGGTCTTTTGGTCATTCTTGAAATTACGCGTAAGGCCGATTGGTTCAACTTGGTTTTTGGCTTATTGGATGGTTGGTGGCGTTTCACCGATTTCGAGGTACGGAAGGATTCCCCCATCATTGGCCGCCAGGAATGGAAAGACCTGCTCTCGGATTATGGTTTTGGGGATACCAGATCCTTATTCACTAGCTCAAACGGAAAGGAGACCCTTCAAACCATCACTATTACCCATTCCAATAGCAATTCTACTTCCCTTTCTTCGGCCAAAAAAGAAGATAATGGCAAAGCAGATTCAACCAAGAACCAGCAGGGAACCTGGCTTCTATTAGCAGACGAGCGGGGATTAGCCCAAAGAATAGCCGAAGGTTTAGGCAAAAAGGGTGACCGCTGTATACTTGCCCACTGTGGGAAATCATACCTGCAAAAAGATAAGAATCATTTTCAACTTCCAGTGGATGAACCGGAATCAATGAAACGGCTTTTTGCCGAAGGCGGCATAATAGAAGAGGGTTGTAAGGGAGTCATTTACCTTTGGCCAACTAATGCACCTACAGGGGACAGCCTTAGCAGCCAATTGCTGTTGGAGTCTCAGCAATTCGTGTGTGGGGGGCTGCTAAACCTCCTGCAACAACAGCCTGAAAACCTAATCCGGAAGCTTTGGCTGGTAACTTCCGGTGCCCAGAACCTCACTAATGGTGCAGCATCTGAATTGACTCACATAGCGCAGTCCACGCTTTGGGGAATGGGTAGGGTGGTGTCCAATGAATTCGAGGAAATCACCTGTAAAATGGTGGATTTGGGTGCAGTACCATCCATGCCGGAGATCCATAACTTAGTGGACTTGTTGTTGGGTGAATGGGAGGATGAGGAAACTGCCTTAAGGGGTGAAAAGTGTTATGTTAGACGTCTGCACCGCCTATCTACTGAAGGTATCCAACCAAAAGAGAATATTCGTAGCATGTCGCCCGAAACCGATAGCTTTCGGCTAGAACTAGCCGAGCCAGGGGCATTGGAGAACCTGAAACTGCGTGAAACTGAATCCCCTGAACTCGGTAAAGAAGAACTAATCATCCGAGTGCATGCTTCCGGGCTTAATTTCCAGGAGGTTTTGCTTGCCCTCGGGATGTTGCCAAGGGAGGCATTGCCTACAGAGTTGGATAATTCTGCCCTTGGGCTTGAATGTGCAGGTATTGTAGTGGAATGCGGGGAGAAAGTCACCGATTTCAAACCGGGGGATAAGGTCATCGCACTTGCCAGGGCAGCACATGGCTCTAGGGCAATAGCACAATCCCATCTTGTCGCACACAAACCCAAGTCCCTTTCCTTTGTACAAGCAGCCTCAGTGGTCAATGCCTATGTAACCGCCTATTATAGTCTTCATCAGGTGGCAAAAGTCACTAAGGGGGAACGGGTACTTATCCATTCGGCCACAGGCGGGGTGGGTTTGGCTGCTATCCAGCTTTGCGAGGAAATAGGGGCAGAGATCTTTACCACGGCAGGTTCGGAGCAAAAAAGGGATTACCTCCGTTCCCTTGGCATCAACCATGTAATGGACTCCCGCACCTTATCCTTCGTCGATCAAGTGCGAAACCTCACCAATGGGGAGGGAGTGGATGTAGTGTTGAATTCCCTTGCCGGGGAAGCTATGGAAGAAAGCCTGAACTTGCTGCGTCCCTATGGGCGCTTTGTGGAGCTGGGAAAACGGGATATTTATGAGAATTCGGTCCTAGGTTTGTTGCCCTTCCGAAGAAATCTCTCTTACTCGGCTGTGGATTTGCAGCAGATGGCCATTGACCGACCGGATTTCGCCAACTGCATGATCAGCCAAGTGGTGGAAGAAGTAGGGAATGGCAGGTGGGAAGGCATCCCCAACACCACCTTTGACCTTGCCGAGGCAGAAAATGCCTTTCGCTATATGGCCCAAGCCAAGCATATTGGCAAGATTGTCTTGACCCTTGATCATCCCAGTTACCCAGTACACCTAGCCTCCAAACCGACCATAGGGCAAAAGGAGGAAACCTATCTGGTAACCGGAGGTCTTGGGGGATTTGGTCTTGCCACCGCCCAATGGTTGGCACAAAGAGGGGTGAAAAGCCTCGTATTGATGAGTCGTTCTGGAAAGCCCAAAGAGAATGGCAAATTGCTGGAAAAATTAAAGAAATCAGGAACCCAAATAACCGTCTTTTCCGCGGATGTAAGTAAGGAAAAAGAGGTAAAGCGGGTGCTGGAATTTATCCGTAAGCAACTTCCCCCTCTGAAGGGAGTTGTGCATGCAGCTATGACCTTGAATGATGCTGCCTTAAAAGACCTTGACAATAAGCGGTTACTGGAAGTCATGTCGCCCAAGATGGCCGGTGCATGGAACCTGCATCGCCTCACCCTGGAGGATGAGTTGGATCACTTTATCCTGTTTTCCTCCATGGCTTCGCCACTGGGTCATCCCATGCAGGGAAACTATTCAGCGGCCAACTCCTTTCTGGATTCCCTGGCTGGTTATCGACAGCAACTGGGCTTACCTGCACAGTCCATAGGCTGGGGCGCAGTGGCGGGTGCAGGGTATGTTTCCCGGCATCCGGAGGTGGTGAACTACCTCAACCGGGCCGGGCTTGAGGGATTCTCCCCTGTGGACGCCCTAGATACCATGGAAAAACTTTTGGGCACGGATAAGGCCCATGTTTTGATTGCCAAAATTGACTGGCACCGTTGGGTAAACACCCATTCCGTGATGGCCACCTCCACCCGTTTTCGAAATGTGCTGGAAGAGGCCAGTGCCAGCAGCCAAGAAGAGGACAAGGAAAGCGATTCCCCATTGGAGACCTTTCGCAGCACGGCTCCTGAACTACGGCAGGAAGCCATGAATACCTACCTCAAAGGAAAACTCGCCCGTGTGAGCGGCAGCAAACCGGATAAGATCGATATGGACAGGCCCCTTACCGAAATGGGCTTCGATTCCCTGATGGCAGTGGAGCTCACCACCGCCCTAAATTCCGACCTGGGGATTAAACTGCCGGTAGTAAAAATCCTTCAGGGGGTGAATGGCCATGCCTTGGGGAATACCCTACTTGAGAAAATCCTTCCCCATTCCGAAACTGAGGAGGTTCCTGAGCAGCAAGAAATGGAACAGATTTCCAATACTGCAATGCCCCTTTCAGCAGAACAAAGCCGCTTTTGGTACCTCGAACAAGCCTCCCCGGGAGACCCAGCCCTTCATCTTGTGGTGGCGGCAAAGCTGACCGGCCCTCTTGATAAGGCCTCCTTACAAAAGAGCGTCCAAGAGGTAGTACGCCGACATGAGGCCTTACGCACGGTAGTTACTTTTGAGGACGAAAACCCCAAGCAGTATATAGCACCTCCCATGGACATCCCCATGCCCTACCGGGATCTCCGGGATGTACCCTTAGGCAAAAGAGCCGCTGAAAAGCAAAGAATTGCCAAGGAGGAAATCCAAAAACCTTTTCATCTGGACAAACCGCCACTACTGCGCTCCCTGCTGATCCAAACGGAGGAAAAGGAGTACCTACTTTTGTTGATGGTACACCATATCGCTGCCGATAGCTGGACCATGGCCTTAATCGCCAAGGAAGTAATGGCCCTTTACGCTGCCTATTCAGATGGAAAACCATCCCCACTTCCGGAACCTGCACTCCAGTATAAAGATTATGTGACCCGGCAAAAGGAGCTCTTGACCCCGGCACTCATCAACAAACAACTTGACTATTGGAAACAGCAACTTCGTGAATTGCCTTCAGGAGGGTTAGCCATTCCAACCGACTTTCCAAAAAAAGCCTGTAAAAGAATACGTGGATCCCATATTCCTTTTGAACTGTCAAAGGAGCTTTCCGACAAATTGCGAAGGTTGAGTAAGGAGGAGGGAGTGACGCTTTTCGTTACCTTGCTTGCCTCCTTTCAGACGCTGTTACATCGTTATTCCAACACTACCGACATCAGCACAGGCACCCCAATGGCCACAAAAAGCCGGGCTGGCACAGAGGATTTGCTGGGCTGCTGTATGAACACAGTAGTTTTGCGCAGCAACCTGTCCGGCAACCCCAGGTTCCGAGAACTCCTGAATCGCATCAGGAAGGTAAGCCTTGAAGCATTTGAACATCAAGACGTACCCTTCCAGAAAGTGGTGGAAGAACTCCGTCCAAAACGAGAACCCGGGCACTCCCCCTTGTTTTCGAATATGCTGATTCTACATACTCTGCAATACCCCAAACTTGAAATGGGGAAATTGTCCGTAAAACCTGTGCCTGTGGAAACCGGGGCAGCCGTATCGGACTTCACCCTACTGATGGACGACAAAGAACAGCTTCAAGGTTCCCTTGAATACAATACCGACCTTTTCGAGGAAGCCACTGCAAAGCTAATGCTGAGTCATCTCCTGCATTTCCTGGAAGAAATAGGAACAGCTCCTGATCAAAAAATTGATTCTATCCCACTAATGAACGACAAGGAGCAGGAGCACTTCTATGCCCAAAACAACGCCACATTTGCCGGTTTCCCTGTAGAAAAATGCCTGCATCAACTAGTGGAGGCGCAAGTCAGCAGGACACCTGAAAGTATAGCCGTGGTATGCGGAGAAAACCAACTTACCTACCAAGAGTTGAACCTACGAGCCGACAAGCTTGCCTATAAGCTACGCAAACTAGGTGTTAGATCCGACTCCATTGTTGGAATTCACCTGGAAAAATCCCCTGAGTTGGTCCTGTCTCTATTGGCAGTGCTGAAAGCCGGTGGGGCATTCCTATTGTTGGAACCTAGCCTGCCGCCACAACACCTAGCATGGATGATAGCAGACGCAAATCCGACGGTACTTATTGCCCGGGAAGGTTTATACAAGACCCTCCCCAAAGGGGGATACAAGCTTCTGATGATGGACAAGGAGAAAGTAGTGGAAGACACCAATTCCATGGATTTCCCTAACACGAACAATGGCGTGAAACCCGAGCACCTGGCCTATGTGGTCTATACCTCCGGTTCTACCGGCAGGCCCAAAGGGGTGATGGTATCTCACAGTGCCATCTGCAATCAGGTACATTGGCGTCAAAGCACATTCCCCCTGAAAGAGGAAGATGCCGTTTTACAACGCACGGCACTCTCTTTTGACCCTGCCGTATGGGAATTTTTCGGACCCTTATCGGCAGGTGCCCGGCTGGTGATTCCGGAATCGGGAACCGAAACGGATGCCTTACGCCTAACTCAGCTTATCGCCCTACAAAAAATCACCCATCTACAACTTACCCCTGGGCTACTGGAGGCCCTTCTAGAAGAAGCCTCTTTTGTGGAATGCCAACATCTGAGAAGGGTGTTTTGTGGAGGAGAACCCATGGCTTCGCAGTTGATGGAAAAATTTTTCCAGCAGTCAAATGCCGAGCTGTATAACCTTTATGGGCCTGCTGAGGCGGCCATAGATTGCACCTACTGGGCTTGCAAACCCAAGCAACAACGTAGATATGCACCCATTGGAAAACCCATAGCAAATGTTGCGGTATATATCTTGAGCCAAGACAACAAGCTGCTACCTCCGGGAATACCGGGTGAACTCTGCATTGGAGGTGCAGGTCTGGCAAGGGGATATCGGAACCGAGAGGAACTCACTGCGGAAAAGTTCATCCCCCATCCTATCGTAGAAACGCCAGAGGCACGACTTTACCGCAGTGGAGACCTGGCCAGGTACCTGCCGGATGGCAACATTGAGTGGCTGGGTAGAATGGATGAACAGATAAAAATCAGGGGGTTTCGTGTGGAACCCGGGGAGGTCGCCGCAGCACTTAAACAACATCCGGAGGTACGGGAGGCTGCCATTGTCACCGAGAAAGGGAATAATGGAGAAAAGCGACTGCTCGCCTATTTGGTAGGCAAGAAGAACCAATCCCCCCCTGTCGAAGCCCTTAAGGATTACCTCGACCAACAGCTGCCCTCCTATATGAGACCCTCGGGTATTCGTTTCCTAAATGAGCTCCCAAGGTTAGCAAGTGGCAAGTTGGACCTGCAAGCACTCAAGGCGGGAGGTGCTGCTGATGCGGAAACCGGTAGAGGCTATACCCCTCCTAAAAATAAGATGGAAAAGCGACTCATCGGGATTTTGGAGAACTTGCTGGACAAAAAACCCATTGGGATTACCGAGGACTTCTTTGAAATCGGCGGCCACTCCCTGATGGCGATGCGGTATATTTCCGCCGTTAACCGGGAGTTTGGCACCCAACTTCCGGTCTCCGTACTAGTGGAAAACGGTACTGTGAAAAAACTGGCTTGTATGCTTGAAGAACATGCGGAAACCAAACGGGTAGAAACCTGAAAAAATTTTTGGTATGCTAAGCCAACCACAACCTGTGCTGGGTGTCACCCACCCAAAAGGGGGACAGAGGGATATGGAAATGGATTGTCTTGTTTTCAGTCTCATAGGGACTTCCGATTTTTGAAAGGGATTAGCGATGCTGGAAGGACAGGATTCCCCCATGGAGGATTAACTTCGGGCCATTGCAAAGGGCCTATGGAAGTTTGCGTTTCTATTGAAGAGCAGCGATTTTGGGGTGTAGTGGATACTACACCCAGTCGGGGTACTTTTCTACTTTTTTCAATCAAAAACCTTTGTGCCCTCAGTGCCTCCTTCGTGTACTCTGTGGTTAAAACATTCCGGAGACCAATCCATCAATTCCCCCTAAAACAACTCACTCCGTCTCTTAGTCACTACCTCAACTTCTCTCCCTCCCCTTCTAGTTCAAACTATTAATCCATTTGGCGATTTTTAGGGCATCCTCTTCTGGCACATGGGGCATGGGCGGCATGGGAGTGGCATAATCCGGCCAGTTCTGGGGTTCAGGGGTGTAGATAAGTTCCACCATCCTTTCCGGACTGTACTTTCTTTTGGCAATATCCTTATATGCCGGCCCTACCTGCTTGCTGTCCTCCTGGTGGCAGGCGATACAGGTGTGTTTGGTAAGCAGGCCCTTTACCACCTCCGCATCGATTGCCTCTTCCTGGGCGGGTGCGGGGCTGGCCTCAGTGCTGGGGCTGGCCGCTGCCACGGCCTTGGGAGTCACATTCTTTGGCTCCTCTTGCTTCGGCTCCTCCTTGGGAAGGGCTGAATTATAGGTGCTCATTTCGGCACTGGCCAATTCCGGGCCTTCCGGGATATTGTTGAGGGTGTAATAGGCGGAAGGATGCACCAGCGAATAGCTGCTGCCCTCTTCCCTTACCCCGTCCAGGCGGATATGGTGCAGGTAATATTGCTTCAGCCCATCCACTTTGACCCTTACCTTCAGCCTGTCGGAAGACACTTGGACTCCTTTTACCTCCGCCATATCCATGTCCACTGGTGGGCTGCCATAGACGGGATGGTACTTGTAGATAAAAGTCTGTATGGAATAGGAAGCCAGGTCCTCTGCGGATTTTCTGTCCACCGGCTTGGTAAACTCGATTTCGAACCCATCCGGCATGGCTTTTACGGTACTCATTTCGAAGGGCACTTGCCCGTTCCATACCAGTCGTTCCAGGCCTTCGTCTGCATCTCCGGCAGAGCCCCAGCCCCGGTTGGTTTCCCCCACAAAAAGAGAACCGTCGTTGCCCCAGGTCATTCTTAGCACCCCGGAATTGAAATTACTCCTGAAATCGAATGCCACGCCCTGCAGTTCTCCTTTTACCTCTTCCAGCACCACACGCATGATTTTACTCTGTCCCTGGTCCCCTACCAGCAACTGCTCCTCAAAGGGTCCAAAATGCCCCTTGGGTATCTTGATGGGCTCGGAGGTAGAAATCCCGTGAACGCCGTATGGGAACCACACCGCAGGAAGCTTTAATTCAGGGAAGCTTTCCTTTACCTGATACATGGTCTGGTATTCCTCGTTTTGCACGTTTTCCGGTTTGATGTAGCGGCCCAGTTCATTCTTTTCCTTCCTTGGGTTCACTACTTGGTTGAAGGCCGCTCTCTCTGTCTTCACCGGGGAACCTGGATGGGAAGACCACTCCAGGCCTGCTGGGTTGCCTACAAAATCCCCCTTCTGTACATGCCAAACACCTCCGGAGGCCATATAATCCCCCTGATTTTCGGTGTAGAACAACTGTCCATCTATCATCCCCAGCCCGGCAGGGGAACGCATGCCTACCGCTAGT
Source organism: Pleomorphovibrio marinus (assembly GCF_003347495.1). Classification (GTDB taxonomy): domain Bacteria; phylum Bacteroidota; class Bacteroidia; order Cytophagales; family Cyclobacteriaceae; genus Pleomorphovibrio; species Pleomorphovibrio marinus. The sequence continues at coordinate 40,170 of NZ_QCXY01000015.1, read as the reverse complement.
GGCTCCAGTTGTCCTTCCGGACTGATTTTTAACATCCATCCCCTAAAGGGAACCTTACTCTCTCCCCTCCACCATTCCTCACTGAAAAAACCCAGGTTGGTGGACACGTAGAAATTGCCTTCCTCGTCCATAGTGGGGCCATAACTGTACTCATGGTAGTTTCCTGTCAATGGCCAGGCATACACGGTCTCATAGCGATCGGCCTTGCCATCGTGGTTGGTGTCGGTGAGTTTGGTGAGTTCCCCACGTTGGGCGCAGTATAGGGAACCTTCATGGTACCTTAAACCCAAAGGCTCATGCAAGCCGGAGGCAAATTTCCTGAAATAGGGTCTTGCACTGCTGGGGTTCTCCACCACGTACACCTCGCCCCTTCGGGTACAGAGGGCAATGTTACCATTGGGAAGAGTGGTGAGGCCACCCACTTCCAGCAGGGTACCCTCTGGCGGGGTGACTCTTTTGATACGAAAATAGTCCTCTTCCATGGGGGACTCCTGTGCCAAGGTGCTCACCGAAAAAAGGAGAACAAATAAGCTGGATATATAGAAACTCGATTTCATGGTTGCTGTAAATTAAAATAGTAAGGAATAGCTGGCCTCTCCGGTAATGGGCATTCTAAGTTCCTGGCCTTCTCCGGCATCGATAATACCGGCATTGCCCTGGTGCAGCTGGATGTAGTAGGTTTTGTCATCGACGGCATACAGGCCATCTCCCAAATCCTGAATCTGAGCCCCAGCGGCAAGACGTAGTGAAAAACCCTCTGGAGCATCGGAAACCGTGATTTTTCGACTCAGTCCCTTTCCCTCAGCAAGCACTTCCAGCTCATCGGCAACATGAGCCCCGTGTAATTCATACTGGTATACCAACTGGTACTCCTGACCCATTGTTCGATATCCATGGCTTCTGAAAGCTGTACCCGTACTGTCGCTGGGCCAGGCATCTTGATCCTGGCTGAGTTTGGCCAGTGCAAAGGAGGGCTTGCCTAAACGGCTTACCGCTCCGGAGGGCCTGGAGGAACCGTCACCCCTGGAGTTCCACATGGGTGTGGCGTCCAAAAACCCCCCTCTCCATACCTGCACCAGGTTTCCGGATAGCAGGTCATAGGTATAATGCACATTTTGGGGGGATCCCACCGATACCGCATGGGTTAGCCTGCCATGGCCAGGGACATCCATAAAGCTTCTTAGTACAGGCCTTTCTTGTTGGTTTACAAGTATGGCCCCTACGCCACTAGCTCCTTCGCTGGCACTTTGGCTGAGCTGCTTTTCCCTAACCCCAGGTCCGGAAATGCTCCAACCCAAAGCCGCAGGCATCCAAGTGGTCCTTTTGGAAAACCCCAGTTCCACCTCATGCTCTCCTTTTTCCAACTCCACTTCTATATTTCGGTTGCTGGCATTGTAGTCCAGTACTTCTTTACCTCCTATTACCAAGTGCCCCTCTCCGCCAGGGGTTTGGACACGCATTTTGTATTTTCCGGTTTCCGGCACACTTAGGTTGCCATGGTACACCGCCAAATATTGGTTGGCCTCGGTCTTAAAGTCAGACCCCAAAGCAGTGAGTTCTCCGCTCAAGTCCGCTTCCAGGGAGCCCAGGTCGGGCTTTTGCTCGAAGGCTCCTTCATACAGCTTGTAAGTGAGTTCACTTAGGCTAGGAGTGGGATTGTCAAATGGGGTTATTACCAGGTTTCGGATGGCCACGGGGCCATGGTCCCCCTGTATCATCAAAGGGCCCCTAGCGGTTTCTTCCTGGGAATAGGCACTGCGGGTAGGACCCAACAATTCTACATTTTCATGTATAGTCACCCCGTTTAGTTCCACGCTGAGCATTTTGGCGTTGGAAATTTTATTGCCGGAGTCATCAAACCTGGGTGCCTGAAAGGAGATTTTCACCTTCTGCCAAAGCCCGGGTGCCTTGCTTACATTGTACCTGGGTGCATAGCCTTGGTACCCCTTTTGCCCCTCTGGCCTGTTTTCGTCCCATCTTTCATAGATACCCCCGTTGTCTCCGGATCCGGGATTAAGCTTTGTCCAGGAGTCCAAAATTTGGACTTCATACCTTCCCTGTAGGTAGATTCCCGAATTGGATCCCCGGAAGGTCATGTATTCCAACTCCAGGTCCATATCCCCGTAGTGTTCCTTACTGAGCAGATCCTTGCCCTGGTTCCTTTTGGTGGGTTGGTTAAGCAGGATTCCCACTCCCTTGCTGGCCTTTAGTTGTTCCTGGTTTTCCAGATCTGCAAAAACATCCGACACCAGACTCCAGGTCTTGCCGGGAGAATCAAAAAAATCAAGTTGACCGAAATCCACCTTTTTTTGGGAATGCCCAATTTGAGGTAGTACAACCAACAGCAATCCGCAGCCAATCAACCTGAGCCAATCACATTTCACTTTTGTTTGGTATAAATTCACTTCCAATGTAGGTTAGAATGTTAAAGTTGCCGTGGATAGGTGGCCACGGGCTTTTTTGGGTTGTAAAAAAAGGGTTTTTTACTTAATAAAAAAACCCTTTCTGTATTAAAGTGTTTGCTACACCAGTTAATTTTTGCTTCCAAGCTTAGCTGTTATTACCAACTTCTACTGTTCCTCCTGCTACTTGGAAATCCCAAGTGGCAAACTGGGGAAAAGGGAGGAAATCCAAAAGAACTATTGGTAGCAACTTTACCTCCGGGATAGGAATTTTGGTTCCCACTCCGCCTTTTACAGGATTTTGCGTACAGTCTAGACGTAGAAAAAGAAGCAAACCGAGAGATTATAATTTTTCATAAAAATCAGAAAAAAAACAATCCCTCGGTTAGTAATAGCAACCATTTCCCACGGATGATATTTTTAGCCAAAAGGCAATCCCGTATGGAAAAACCTTTGCCCTTATTAATCAGCCGTTCCTATGGCATGTACCTGGAAGCCGATCTTTCTCAAGGCCTCTTTGTCCAGCAGGTTTCTTCCGTCAAAGATATGAGCAGGTTTGAGCATGGAGTCATAAATCCTTTGCCAATCGTAGTCCTTGAATTCATCCCATTCTGTAAGGATGGCCACAGCATGTGAGTTTTCACAAGCCTTATAGGGGTCCTTTATCACCTTTAAGGCCTTTCGGTTTTCTTCCGGTGACCTGGTATCTAGGTAATCCAGATCGGTAAATACTTGCTCCTCCGTTACCTTAGGGTCGTATACCGACAAGCTGGATTGCTCGTTCAACAAATGATCTGCCACATAGATGGCGGCGGATTCCCTGGTGTCGTTGGTGTCTTTTTTAAAGGCCCAACCCAAGAAAGTTATTTTTTTGCCGCTTACTGTATTATAGAGCGTGCGGATTATTTTTTTGGCAAAACGCCTCTTTTGGTGGTCGTTCATGATGATCACCTGTTCCCAGTAGTCGGCCACCTCATTAAGGCCATAAGACCTGGAAATATACACCAGGTTTAAGATGTCCTTTTGGAAGCATGAGCCCCCAAATCCCACAGAGGCCTTAAGGAACTTGGGGCCAATCCTGCTGTCTGCACCAATTGCCCTGGCCACTTCATTGATATCTGCCTCGGTATGTTCACAAAGCTCAGATAGGGCATTGATGGAGGATACCCGCTGTGCCAAGTAGGCGTTGGCAGTAAGTTTGGAGAGTTCTGAGGACCAAACATTGGTAGTGAGGATTTTATCCCTAGACACCCACTGTGCGTAGATATCCACTAGTGCCTGAATGGCTTTTTCTCCCTCCGGAGACTGCTCACCGCCAATCAAAACCCTGTCCGGGTCAAGCAAATCCTCTACAGCAGTACCTTCAGCCAAAAATTCGGGATTGGAAAGGATTTGGAAGTTCAGCCCATTGCCCGTATGGGTAAGGATATCCTTAAGGGTACTGGCAGTACGGACAGGCAAGGTGGACTTTTCCACCACGATTTTATCCCCCTTTGCCACCTTGGCGATTTGCCTGGCGCAAAGCTCTATCCACTTTAAATCTGCAGCTTGGCCTTTGCCTTCCCCATATGTCTTGGTGGGTGTGTTCACCGAAATAAAAATCATCTCGGCTTCGTCAATTGCCCTGTCCACATCTGTGGAAAAAAACAGGTTTTTATCCCTGGCATCCGCTACGATTTCACCTAGGCCGGGCTCATAAACGGGAATGTTGTCAACATCCGGGTCATTCCAAGCCGCAATTCTCTTCTCATTAATATCCACTACGGTGACTTTTATCTGAGGACATTTTTTGGCTATAACAGCCATAGTAGGCCCTCCAACATATCCCGCACCAATACAACAAATGCTTTTAATGCTCATCTTTTAAATTATAAGTGATTATTTAACTTATTAAAACAGTTTGAAAATGAATAAAAAACTTTAACTAATGCCTATTTTGAGTTTTGAGGAATAATGAAATTCGAGGGCAAAACTAAGGCAAACAACCCAAAATCAAAAGTAATAGGCAGAATATAAGATGGTGAATCTTTGGATTTTGTGCAGGTTAAAAAGCCATCTCGTGTGTTTTCTTGCCGAAAGCGGTTAAATAGATGATTTTGATATCTAGGGCCACCGACCAGTGATGGATGTACCAAAGGTCATGCGCTGTTCTTTGTTCCTTCTGCTCGGAGGTTTCTGTGGGTCCCCTCCAGCCATTGACCTGTGCCCATCCCGTGATGCCCGGCTTCACAAATTGCCGGAGCTTGTAATTGCTCACCGAAGCCTGAAATTGCTCCTCCAGCACCTTTCTGTGTGGCCGGGGACCTACTACGGACATATTGCCCTGAAGCACATTGAAAAACTGAGGAAGTTCGTCCAAACTATATTTCCGAAGGAATTTTCCAAATGGGGTGACCCTTGGGTCATTTTTCCGGGTAGAAAAAACCCCCGCGGTGCTATCGTCATTTTCATACATGCTCCTGAACTTATAAAGTCGGAAGGCCTTCCCATATTGGCCTATTCGACGGGGACAGTACATCACAGGCCCTCTGCTTTCAAGTTTGATGCCCACTGCTATCAGAAGCATCAGTGGAGTTCCCAACACCAAAAGCACAGAGGCAAAAACCACATCGAAGCACCGCTTTGCCCATGCCATATATAATTGGTCAAGGGAAATTTGCCGCATGCTTAAATAGTAATTGTCACCATATCTTGCCGATTTATAGGAGATGCCCTGTAAGCCCCCAAAACTATCCACATATTTTAGTCTAAGGCCGTAAAAGTCTGCGATACCAACCACTTCTTGAATCACCTTATGCTTTTCCATGGGAAGAGAAAGGATAAGTTCCTGCACTCCCAAGCTGATGATTACGTTGCCCAGGTCTTTTACGCAGCCCAACACCTTGAAATTTCCCTGTTTATTAGAAGTAGTTTTCTTAGGAGAAACGAAACCCAACACCTGATACCCAAGCTCCGGATTTTCCTTGTAATATTCAGCCATCTTCCTCGCAGGCTTACCTAAACCCACAATCAGCACCTTTCTTGCGTTTCCACCCCTTTTTCTATTATATCGTATCAAAATGGAAAGCCCGGTATTACCCAAAAGGGATGCTATTACATTAGCCCCCAATATTCCGCCAACAACTTCTCTGGTAAATGCTGGGAAATCAAATAAAAGTACCAGCATGGAGATGCCCACCATAAACATAAAATGGCTATTCAGCAAGTTTCTGAACCTAAAGTAATGGTTGTTGTGCAAGTGAATGAAATAAAGCTTATTCCTGTAACCAATCAACTGCCAAATGACCAAAAAAAGCAAAAATACGCCGAAGTCATATTTGCTTAATGTTGCGCTTTCCCCAAAGCTAGTCCTCACCCAAAAGAAGCAAATCGCAAAAACAAGTACATCTACCGTTTTGTACAGGAGCGCCAAATGCTGGTCTGATTTGTTCATAAAGTCGGTGATACTTTTTCTACGGAATCATTCAATTTTGATCCACAAAGTTAGTTTACAATCAGCAATTTAATGAAAAATACTTATTGACGAACTAATAAATGAAGAATTATCTTTCTAAGAATAAAGTTTTTTATGACTAATTCTGTTTTATATATAATTTTTATGATATTAATACCCTTTTGGTTTTTTTGGGAAGGACCCTTTTTTCTGTGTAGGATATAATACATAAAAATTAATGTGAAACCTATTTTATAACTTGTAAAAGGATATATTTGTAAGCAGTTAATCACTTCACCAACCTAATAATTGCCTTTTCGGGTAATGACCAAATCAGATCAACAACTGGCCTCCCTTTATTTCACGGTAGATTTACTGGTCCTGGTGGCCTGTTTCATTGTTTCTAATCTATTGTTTAGCCATTCCAGGATTGAAAAACTAGAAATTACCGTGTTAAGCGGATTAGTGCTGATGTGGATTGTAATCGGGTATTGGAGAAAACTTTATCTTATACACCTGCACAACAGCTTTAAGTTCAGGATGGTCAATTACCTGAAATCCTATTTCATATTATTGGGTTGTTTGTCCATCTCATATCTCTTTATCAATATCCCGGATTATGAAAGGGATGTGGTGACTGCCTTTATTGTGGGTTTTCCCATCGTTAACCTAGGGGGGAACCTGATCATCATCCACCTGATCAGCAACTTGAGGAAAAAAGGACTCAATATCCGTAAAACAGCAATTGTGGGGGTGGGGAGCTTAGCCAGTAAAATAGACTGTTATTTCCAACAGAACAAAGATTTCGGCTACCAGATCCTGGGCTTTATTTATGATGAAGAGGAACACCTAGAGGTAAAATCGCAACATATCATCGGAAGCCTTCAAGAGATCAACCAACTAATCAGCGAATATGATCTGGATGAAGTAATCATTGCCTTGCCCTACAATTCCTCCAAAAAAATAAAAAAGGTAACCCAAGCAGCCGATTACCATGGTATTAGGGTCAAGTATATACCCGATTATGAAGGCCTGTTTGGGGGAAGGTTCAAAATGACCAGATACGGTGACTTGGATGTACTCAATATGCGACAGATATCCTTGGATGAAATCTATGCCTCTTTTTTCAAAAGGGCTTTCGATATTCTTTTTTCCCTGGGTGCACTTATCGTATTGATGCCGGTGGTTGCCTGGATTGCGTATCGGATCAAAAGGGAAAGTCCAGGTCCGTTGATTTATGCTCCTATTCGGGTAGGGAGGTCTGGAAAAGCCATCAAGGTGTTTAAGTTCCGGACCATGTACCAATGCGACGACATCTATAACGGGTATAATTCCACCACAAAGAATGACCCCAGAATCACGGAATTCGGGAAATTCCTGCGCAAATACAGCCTGGATGAACTCCCCCAATTCTTTAATGTGCTGATAGGGGACATGTCTGTAGTAGGGCCTAGGCCACATAGAAGCCATCTCAACGAACGCATGCAAAAGGAAGTGCCCGGATACATGATCCGACATTACCTTAAGCCCGGTATCACGGGATGGGCACAGGTAAACGGATGGAGAGGTCCTACCGAAACAGAGGAACAACGGCAGCAGCGCACCCGGCACGACCTCTGGTACTTGGAAAACTGGTCCCTTTGGTTAGATTTCAAGATCATCTTTCTTACCGTGTTCAGCAAAAAAGTACACGAAAAAGCGTTTTAGTTAGGTTTTCAAACCTTGGAGGTTTTTCGAATAAACTCCCCGGATCAGAAGCGGTCCTCTCTAAAATTCCGGGCTCCCAGTCCTAATTCTGAGAAATAAGCAAAAGTCCCAAATCAAAAAACTTCCGTTTACTTAGATTCCCTATGTACGCCAACCTGCTAGAGGCAGGTGAATCAAAAACCTTTCGGAGAACGACCAAATCCCGAACAAGCACCTTCCCTCTGTCTCTCAGTCACAAAGTTCCTCTGTCCCTAATCCGGCGATTGTTTTATCACGACTGGATATTTGCCTTCCGTTTTTTTTGAATGTCTTTTATGAATTTGAAATCCGAGGACTTGAAATGCAATATCTCCCGTATGGGAATACCCACTTCCAAGGAATAGACCCAAAGAAATATCAGTGCTGCCAGGGAATAGCTGATTGTGGATGCAATCGCAGCACCGTTGGCCCCCATACCTGGAATTAACCAAATATTCAAGATGACGTTGACAATCAGGGCCGGAACCATAGACTTCAAGGAAATCCAGGGTTTCCCCCTTCCCGCCATGTCCATGTTTAATACTTTGTAAAAAGTAAGTAGCAGTACCCCCGGCAGAAGGTACATCAACACAGATGCACTAGGGATAAAGGCCTCTCCAAAAAGGAGCTGGATCAGCCACTCCGCTCCAATGGCCATTACCAAACTGGCGAGCCCGATGGCAATGATGGATATCCTCAACAGTTTAACCACGGACAGGGAGAAGGCGTAGCTGTTTTTGGAGGTGGCACTCCTTGCAAAAATAATGGTGCTCAGCATCATGGGGATTTGCCAAAGATGCTGGATCAATCCCGATCCTTTGGAATAGATGCCTGTCTCATAATCGGAGGAAAGCCTATTGAGCAAGATAATATCCACTTTATAATTTAGGTTCATCATCAACAAGGCAATTGCGTAAATCACACCAAGGGACAAAAGGGACTTAATCACTTTAATTTCTACCCTGAATGAAAATCCATTTATAAACCCATTAGACCTGAGCATAATGAGTGACATGAAGAACGGCCCAAATATCATGGAAAACATGGCTCCTATGATAGACAAATCCAATACCACCACCAATAGCAAGGCTCCCAACAGGGATATCAAAGGAGGAATCCAATTTACTTTGTTGAATTTCTTGATTTGGTTTTTGCCCAAGAAATAGCCGGAATTATAAGTGTTAAACAAGGAGAAAGGTATGGGAGAAATGGCCAGAACCACAAGGGTCATATTGTCTCCAGAAGTTGAAAAATAACGAATCAGCACAAAGCAGGTGAACAAGCTTAGCACCGTGCTCAGCATCCAAATTTGCACCACCGACCTTTTGATTTCCGCCTCCGGATATATGCCCTTACCCACAAAATAGGCGGTGGACTGCCGTATGCCCAAGGAACCGATGGCCATAAATAAGCTTGGGAAAACAATAAGGGAAGCTATGGTACCATTGAGTTCAGGCCCCAGCCACCTTGCCAGTATGACGGACTTCAGCAAACCAAAGGTGATGATCCCTGCCTTGCTAAAGACCACACTCAACAAATCATCCAGAAAACCTTTCATAACCTCACTTGTATCGGGCTGTACATCAAATCACCCGCTGTTCCACCTCCAAAAAGAACCCATACCTTTCCTTCACTTTCTGCTGCACATGGTCAATGATGCCTAAAATATCCTTTCCTTGGGCATTGTCATGATTGATGATAAAGCCTCCGTGTTTTTCGGAGACCTTTGCTCCTCCCACCGTATAGCCCTTCAATTTCAGTTCATCCATGATAGCGCCCACAAAATAACCCTTAGGCCTCTTAAACACACTTCCTGCATTGGGAAAATCCTTGGGCTGCTTGGCCCAGCGCTGGGCTTTGATGGTTTCCATTTTTTCCCTGATGCAGTCTCGATTCCCCTTTTTTAGTTGCAGGAGGGTTGATAATACCAATTTGTCCCGATTTCGTTGAAAGAAACTGTTTCTATATTCAAAGCCTATTTCGGATTTTTCTATGGTCTTTATTTGCATGTCCTCCAGATCCAGATAGCGCACCCTTACCAGCACGTCTTTGATCTCCTCTCCACTTGCCCCGGCATTCATCACCACGGCACCGCCCAAGGAGCTGGGAATGTCATAAAAAATTTCCAGCCCACTTAGTCCATGTTCCAAAGCCAACTCACTTAAGGCAAGCATGGACGCCCCGGACTCTGCTTCAAGGGAAGCGCTGGACTCATCCACTTCCACTTTACTGAAGTTTCCGTTGAATATCACAAACGTCTCCTCATAGTAGGGTTTGGACAAAATCACATTATGGCCGCTGCCCAAAAGGACGATGTTTTCCCCATGCTTTTGGTAAACTTCGATCAAATCCTGTTCGGATTCCGGAAAAACAGCCTGCCTGCAATGGGACTGAATTTTGTACGAGTTATACTCCGTCAAGTCAAAATGCGGAAATACCTTCATTCGGATGATTTCATAGATTAAAGTGCAAAGGTAAATTCATTTTGCCACTTTTCATGCAAGGTGTAAAAATTGTTTGATCCATGTGGGAGCTAAAATCCCTTTCTGGAAGCTTTTGGGGAATACTGTGAAGTCCGTTTTTTGGAAAAAATAGTTATTCCATAAGGCAGGCCAGTCAATGGTAGGAAATTTTGGGGAAGAACGTTTATGGTAGGAGACTGTTCGGCAAACATAAAAAAAGGGAGCCAGAAACCCGGCTCCCTTTTTATAGATATGATTTAACAACTTTATTATTTTACGATGATCAGGCGCTGCATGTCCCTTGCACCTGTATCCGTGATGGTGGTCACGAAGTACACGCCTGCAGCCAGGTGACTGACAGGGATTTCATATACCCTGCCCCTTTGCTCGTTTTCAGGGACATAGGTGGATACCAGCCTGCCTCTAAGATCAAAGATCCGTATCTCCTCCATCAAGGCACTTGGATGTTCCACTTTCAGGGTTACCTGTACCTGGGCGGGGTTCGGATAGAGCTTGATGCTTGCTTTTTCTGGAATCGTACCCGGTAAGGCTGCCGCATTCACCCTGATCTGCAGGGATTCCCTGCTCACCACTTCCCTGCCTCGGCTCACCGTCACATTGACGTTGTAGATGCCGGGCTGCTCGTAGGTGTGTATCGGGTTCACGGAAGTGGAGCTGATGCCGTCACCGAAGTTCCACTGGTAAGCCAGCTTGTCCCCGGCCTGTCCGAGCAGGTCTCCATAGAAGCTTACCTCGAGCGGCCCATCTCCTTCCAGCGGAGAAGCCATTACCATTGGCTGTTGTTCACCCTGAAGCATCCTTGCCCCTACACTGCCCATTCCTCCGGCAATATTGCTGCCTTCTATGGCGATACCGGAGATGGTGGGCCTGTCCTTACTTGCTGTCATACTCAAGACCAGCAGGCCATTTGTCACCTCTACCTCCTCAAAGGTTAACTTCAAGGGGACAATTCCTACCTCAGCAAACAAATCCAGGTTCGGTTTCACCAACTGGCCCTGAAGGACGATATCAAATACCCTTCTACCAGGCTCCCCGGCCACTATCACTCCAAACCTTCGCTCTATATGGATAGTGCTTACGGTATAAGTGCCGTTTGGTACCGGGATTTCGTAAACAAGGCTCTCAGAGGTCCTGTTTGGCACTGTCCTGGAGCTTTGAAGCAACAGTTCAGAACTTAGGTCAGGATCAGTGAAGGTGTTAGTCTGATTGAAGTAGGTAGCCGGGGTACTTAAATCGCCCACATACTCCTTGCCTTCATAGACGGTGTTTGCTGCACTGCCTGTATTCAGGTACATTGCGAAGTTCGCAGGGTTGATCGATTCGAACACTTCTATAGAGAAGATGCTGATGTCCTCAAAACCTTGTGCAGAACTTACCTTAAGTTTCACCGTGTATGTCCCAGCTGTAGGGTAAATATGGGTAGGATTGGCTTCCGTAGAAGTAGTACCATCCCCAAATTCCCATTCGTAGCTTACTATATCCCCTTCGGAGTTGCTTCCGGTAAACTGTACTTGCGTTTCGGTATCCACAAAGTCACTCGGCTCAAAGGTGGCCACGGCCCTTGGCATTAGGTTCGCTACATTGAGTCCCTCTATGGCTATTCCAGATATGGTGGGCCTATCATTTATAGATGCCATACTGATCTCCAATAGGCCATTAGTAACTTCCACATTCTCAAATACCAGTTTCATGGGATCTATGCCCGCTTCCGCAAACAAGTCCACCTGGGATTTCACCACGTTGCCCTGAAGGCTAATGTTGAACACCCTTCTGCCCGGTGATCCTGGAACTAATACACCAAACCTGCGCTCTATGTGGTAAGTACTCACTACATAAACCCCGTTGGGCACCGGAATATTGTAAGTCAGGGAGGCTCCACTTCCGTTCGGAACAGTCCTGGAGCTTTGGTACATCGGTACTTGGCTTAAGGCCCCGTCATTAAAGGTATTTGTCTGGTTGAAAATTACAGGGGCGAAATTGATGTCTCCCACAAATTCCTTGCCTTCAAATACCGTGTTAAGGTTGCTGCCCGTATTGATGTACATGGCCAGATTAGCAGGATTTAGTGCCTCGAATACCTCTATTGGAAGGATCATTTTATCCATAAAGCCTTCTTGGGAGGTAACTGTGAGGGTCACCAAGTAGCTGCCACTGCCTGCAAAGGTATGGTTCGGATTTGCCTCCGTGGATTGGCTGCCGTCTCCAAAATCCCAGTTATAGGTGGCGATAGGCCCTGAAGAGGATTCACTGCTGAATTCCACAAGGGTTCCTGCCTCCACGTAATCACTAGGCTCATAGGAGAAACTGGCTATAGGCGTCTTGGCTACCACGTTTGCTCCCTCTATGGCTATTGCCGATATGGTAGGCCTGTCCGAACTGGCCGCCATGCTGATCTCCAGGACACCATTTTCCACTTCCACATTTTCAAACACCAGTTTCTGTGGAGCAATCCCTGCTTCAACAAAGAGGTCAAGGCCGGATTTTACCACAATACCCTGTAGGCTGATGTCAAAGACCCTTCTGCCCGGTACTCCATCCACCAATACCCCAAATCTCCTTTCGATGTGGTAGGTACTTACCCTGTAGCTGCCATTTGGTACAGGTACACTATAAGTAAGCACCTCATCACTTCTATTGGGAATGGTTCTGGAGGTTTGGAACAGGGCTTCATCGATCAAACCTACATCATTAAACTTATTGGTTTGATTGAAATACACAGGGTCAGTGCTTTCGTCTCCTACAAATGTCTTGCCCTCAAAGAAAGCCGATACATTGGTACCGGTATTCAGGTAGATAGCTGTATCCGCAGCTCCGGAACTAGGGGCATTGACAACTACGGCTAGCGTAGTAGCATTTGAAATCCCTTCTTCATCGGTCACCGTCAAGGTCACTGTATAAGTGCCTTCTTCAGCATAGCTGTGAACAGGATCTATTTCATTGGATCCGTTGCCGTCTCCAAAGTTCCAGACATAACTTACGATTCCCTTGTCATCCGTGGAATTGCTGCCTGTAAACTGAACCTGCATCCCTATTGTCACGCCTGACTCGGGGCTAACACTCGCCACGGCCACAGGTGCCTCGTTTGGCGTCTGCTCCACGAGCTGCTCTATAGCCAACCCGGATATACTCGGTCTATTGGCACTTGCAGGCATGCTGATGTTCAGCACCCCATCACTCACCACGATATTCTCAAAGGTAAACTTCGTCGGGTTGTTGCTGCCTTCCACAAAGATGTCGAAGTTCTGCTTCACCGTGTTGCCCTGGATGATGATATCGAAGACCCTGGTGCCTGCCGCAGCTGGCTGACCGGCCACCTTACCCCAGTACAATTCATTGTGGTAGGTGCTTACCCTATAGTTTCCGTTCGGAACGGGCAAGGCAAGGTTTAAGGTCAGCAAGTTTGCTGTGGAGCCCCTTTCGGACTGGAACAGCGGTTCGTTGCTGGCATTCGCATTGGTGTAGACGTGGTCCACATCATAGTAGGGGGCTAGGCCGATGTCACCAATAAAGGTCTTGCCCTCATAGCTTACATCACTGTCACTTCCTGTATTTAGGTACAGGCTGTACCCCACATCGGGTTGTCCACCCTGGGTTACTCCCAGAATCTCGAAGGCCGATATCTTGGGTTCGTTAACCCCACCTACTGCTGCGAGTGCAGAGAAGTCCATGTTGATCACACCATTGGTCACCTGCACCTCAAAGGTTTTAGTTACCATGGTCTGTGGACCCACCTCAGCGTTGATATCAAAGTTATCCAATACCAGGTTCCCGTTAAGGCTCACATCGAATATACGCTGCCCCGCGTTTCCACCCGGACCACCACCTGTGGCTCCCCAGTAGATTTCCGCAAAGTGCATGATCACCTGGTAATCACCATTAGGCACTGGTATCTCGTAACCAAATACCGGAGGGTTGGCACTTCGTTCTGTCTGGAACAAGGCTGGTACCTGGGCACTGCCATTGATGTAGGACTTGCCTCCCACAAAGAACTGATCAGCCAACCACAATTTGCCATCATAGGTCAGTTCAGGACCACCGGCATTGATCCTCAGTTCGAAATCAGGACCGTCTGTCACTTCTATGCTGATCACCGAAGTGCTCTGTGCACCGTCATCATCGGTCACGGTAAGGGTGACTTCATAGGTGCCTACCTCTTGGAAGGTAAAGGATGGGTTGGCCTCAGTAGAGGTATTTCCATTTCCAAAATCCCATAGATAGGCTACTATACCGGTGTCATCGGTACTATTTTCACCACTAAAGCTAACTAGTAACGGCGCCACACCCACTGTAGAAGTGGCCTCCGCTACTGCCACCGGCAATTGGTTTTCCCTAGCCAAAATTGCCAAGGTACTGCTTGCGCTCAGGTCGTTGGCATCCGTCACGGTGAGGGTCACTGTGAAGTTACCCGCACTAGTGTATGTATGGCTTGGATTCATGCCTGTGGCGGTAGTTCCGTCTCCAAAATCCCAATCAAAGGCAACAAGCGTCACATCGGAATCGGACTGGGAACCGTCAAACTGTACCGTCAAGGGCAACAAGCCACCCTGAATGTCTGCCAAAGGCCTGGCAATAGGTCCAATATCGGGCAGCACATTAATGATCAAGGTATCTGCACCGGACAAGCCCAGATTATCAGTTACCTTCAAGATCACTTGGTACTCTCCTTCCTCAGCGAAGGTATGAGCTACATTGGCTTCGGAACCTGAGGCTCCATCACCGAATGACCATTCGTAGTTCAACGGACCTTCCACCTCAGTGGTAGCCGTACCACTAAAGTTCACACTCAATGGTGCTCTTCCTTCACTTACATCCGCAGTGATACTTACCTCGGGCCCTTTGGTCACATTCATTACCAAGGTTGAGGAAACCTCAAGACCGTTCAGGTCCGTAGCCGAGATGGTGACCTCATAAGCATTCGCCGCGGTCATTGGAGCAGTACCCCTCAAGTTACCCACTGCATCTACACTCATCCAGTTGGGAAGGGCAGCTCCGTTGGCTAGGCTGGCCTCAAACCTCAATTGGTTGCCAGGATAAGCCTTGTCAAAGAATGCCCCGAAATCAAACTCAAATAGCTGATCCTGGATAACATTTACCGATGGTATATCTTGTGCCGTTGGCACCGCCTCAGGACGTATATTGATAAAGTAGAAGGTGTTGTCGTTCCAATCACAATTGGCCGAACCTGCACCACATCCACCTCCAATAAAGTCCTGTACCACAATATATTCATTAGGAATCACCACGCCATTGCGGTCGATCGCCTTGTACACCCGCAATCCCAAAAGATCAGGTCGGTCACCGTTGATGTTGTTTCCACCGCTGGACAGGTAGTTTGCGATGGCAATCCTGAACGGCTGATTGATGGAATTTGCAATATCCGCGGTAAGTGTGACATTATTGGATGCTTTTGGCAGCAAGGACTGGTACCATTCCGCACCGTGGGAGAAGTTGATGCCTCCTACTGTGCCAGTGCCATTCACTTGAACGAACCTGGCACCGTTAGAACCCGGTCCATGAAGGGCAGCCAATTGCAGACCAAGCACAGGCTTAGTAGGATCTGCCTGCACAAAATTGGCAGAGAAGATCATATCTCCCTCGTAACCTGCATCTATGTTCTCCATCACTGGGAAGTTAGAACTTGGACGCGTAGGCATTGGGTTTGGAGGAGTGATGGTACCATCATCGTTCACAATAGAACGCATGTTGGTGGTGAATCCAAACACATCATTTACCTGTTGAGCATCAATCTCATTGTTCCCTTCTGGTGCAGAAGCGTTAGCTCCATGCAGTATTGCTGTAATCACCCCACCGTTATCCGCATTGGACACGATTTGAAAGGTCTCTCTCATCAGTATCTTATTGCTCTGATTATTAGCGGTAAAGGTGAACAGGATCTCCTTAAACTGCCCTGCAGGAATCACCACAGGTAACGTTTGGGGTCCGGACTCTGGCAACAGGGTAAAGGTGAACCTATTGGGATCGGAAATGCTCATATTATCGATCACCATGTCCTCCGTACCTTCATTGGTAATCCTCATCACGTTGGTATCGTGGAATCGTGCTCCCGTGTTACCAACATTGTGCATCCTGTTGAAAGTATAGTAATCCTCGGCAGGGAAACCACGATTGGTACCAGGGATTTTGGCCATGTTGTCCATCCTCAATACCGCTCCAGAAGGCTCTTCAATGGTGAAATTATAGGTACGGAAAGCCACGTTGCCAAAACCATCCTGGGCTTCCACCACCACGGTGTACGCTCCAGGCTCGCTGATTTCAAACGGACCCGTGTAGTCAATAAACGCACCTCCATTGATACTATACACCAGTTTAGTGATGCTTCCACTCTGGCTGGCATCTTCGGCATTTAAGCCTATGCTGATTCCACCCCTGTACACATCCTCACTGAATTGCAATCCTTCAAAGCTTGCAGTCACTACTGGCGGCTGCTCTTCGAGGTTGATCGGCGCCAGGCGTATGTAATTAGGCTTGGCGTTTACTCCCCCGGATCCCAAGGATAGCCTCAGGGTACCATCGGTTACCTCCACCAATCCGGTATCCTCAAAGAACACCAAGTTGTCGGGGTTGATACTCTGCTGGTTGAAGTCGATGATGGTAACCCCATTCACATCCAACTTATGATAGCTATCCGTAAAATCTACGTCACCCACACTGATATTCACATTATAAAGTCCATTGGGCACATTCACCACCCAGTCCCTCAAGGGGTAGGTAGCGGCAGTCCTGTGACCAATGATAGTAAAGGTGTGGAGTAATGGATCCGTATTGGTAGCCGTGATACGGCTACGGCCGTTTGCAACCGCACTGGCAGGTGAAGTCGTATTGGGTAACACCCATCCATAGTTCAAGAAACCTAAGTGGGTATTTTTCTCCCCGAAGGCATTTCCTACATCATCGATCCATCCTGCTGGAGAAGCAGCTAGTGCATTTGCATCCTGGAAGTTGAATTGGTACACAAAAGCAGCCTCAGAGGTCACAGTCACGTTGAACACGAATTCTCCCGGAACGTAGTTTTCTGCAGTAGCACTGATCACCAGCCTATTGTTGCCAACTCCGGATCCGCTCTTATCAAAACTGATTTCGAACGGCGTTCCAAAGGTCCAACTTTCCGGTAAGGTCACCCTTGGATCTGAAGCACTCAATGTCACTTCATCCTCTGTAACACCACCTACGGCATTCAACACCACCTGCTGGGTCACCGCACCTTCCTCATTCACAGAGGTAGTCACATTGGCGAAAGCAGGTTCAAAGGTCAAACGTAGGGTACCGTCCTCATAGGGAATCACATTGTCAATGATAAACATGTAATCCTGGTAATCCCCATTAGTGGCATCCTCAAAGTTGACCAGGTAGCTGTTCTCAATCAAGTTACCCTGACGGTCCTTCATCGGATAGGTCCTCACCCTTCTGGCCACGCCTCCGGTGTTCAGGCTATCCTGGGTATAATTCACCCTATTAAAGGTCTCGGATTTCACGTAGATACCGAAAATACCGTTTTGAGGATCAAAGAAGTCATTCCCTTCTGCAATGGGTGGGTACAAGGTTTGGGCATTTAGAATACCGTCTGCCAGTACACCTACCTCATGTAGGATTACATTTCCCTCACTAAGGGTGTAGTAACCGAATGGAAGGCTTTCCGCTGGAGAGTACCTACCCACAGGAATGATATTCACCTGACCAGGGCCGGCCTTCACCCATTGCTGCACCTCCACTTCCTCGCCCATTGGGGAAGGATTTATATTAGAGGTAAGTCCAGTCCATCCCACGTTGATGCCTATGCCAAGCGTTTTCACCACCGCATCGAGCGTAGGTTCCTTACCGCCTTCAAAGCCTTGCTTTTTCAGGGCATGGAGTCCTATTTCAAGGGTAGGCTGGTTAGGCATATCGGTATTCAACACCAATACTGCTTCTTGGTAACCCAGGTTACTGTTATTGACCGCAGGAGCGTAAGTCACTGTGTAAGTCAAAGATTGTCCTGGTTCCAAGGTGCTGGCAGTATTTGGGCTCACTCCGGCAAATTGACCGGCAAATGGCCCCGCAATGCTCACACCGTTGATGGTGATCGCCGATAGCCCTTCATTGGTCACCGTTACTTCCTGCACGTCCGTTCTGGAACCTGCCCCTGAGCTGTGGAAATCCACTATGGTCTCAAAAATCAGTTCTTCAGGTGCAGCCACAAGGTCAGGCTGAGGGGTGGCCGGTATGGCCGCCCTTAGCAAGGTAAGCCTTGGCGTACCGTTGTTGTCCCTGTCGTATTCGGAAATATAGATGTTGCCTGTACGTGGGTCTTCCACCACATCCAGGGGATCATCAAATCCCTGAAGACCTGGGATCGTGTTATATACCTCAGCAATATCTCCATTGTTGGATGGATCCATCACTAACAAGTCATTTTGTCCACTAAACCTCACTACCATGATCAAGCCTTGAAGCTTGCCATTGAAGGCATCACTCTTATACTCGATCACCCCATTTGGCGACTTGTTGTTGCCAAAGTCATAGGCAGGTCTTGAATAGTTCGGATCAGGCCCCAGGTTAATGGGGTACTTGGCCACATCCCTATGGGAAGCCTCCACCTGACCGGGTATGCCACTGTAAGGCATGCCGCCATGGTTGAGGATAAACTCGCCTCTGTAGGGGTTAGGATGCCCGTGATAAGTCCCTCCCTTGGTCTTAAACATCCAGTCCTTCTGGGTCTCACCGCCAATAAGGGCAGGTGCAGGAGGAATGCTGGTCAAACCATCTATCCTTCTTGCCAGTGGGTAATTGGCAGTACCAGGGGAATTCGGGGAGTTGGTATTGTTTCCTGCCGTACCATTCGTGGGCACATACATCCAACCGTTACTATGCCACAACATGTCATATGCATTTCTCACACCGGTGGCATAAATAGTCAACGGGGAGTTGCTGGCATAAGGGTTATACGTACCATCACTCATGGTGAGTCCAGCCGAAGGAGCCGCATTGATCACGGATATATTATCCGTGGTATGCACGCTCAAGGGTAGATTGGAGGGCAGTTTGTTCAAGTCCAACTTCAACACAGCCGCAGAAAGCAGGCGCTCAGGTCGGTTGTTCCAGGCCGGATCAGGATCCCCACCGGCAGAATTACTACCCTGGCTGATATACATCATGCCTGCCTCATCGAAGATGATGCTATTGGTCAAGTGATCTTTAGTGGACCTGGGCAGGTGGATGATCACATCTTCTACCACACTCAGGTTTGGCCCGCTAAGTTTAGTCAGCTTGCCATCCCACTCAGGACCATTGGTCAGGGAGGCTGCACTGTGCGTGACATAGGCCACTAAGTTATTTGCAGTTGCTTCCGGAGCAAATACAAACCCAACGATCAATCGGTTATTGCTGGCAGGTACGCCGGTCACTGGATGGGGAGAGCCGGTAAGATTCGGGCTCAATACCTCCAGGTTCGTCAAGGTACCGTCTTCGGCAATATCCCAACGGTGGATTTTACCGTCGCTCTGGAAATCCCCAATGGTGCTACCATAAAGTTTGCCATCCGGGCCTATAGCCAGACTGGTAAATCGCTCATTGGCAGTACCGTTCCCAAGGGCAGGTCCACCCAATACCTTGGTGAATTCTACTCCACCCAAATCCCTGATCGGGATCGGGATATCTGCAAGCAGCCCTGTGGTAAACCTGGACACGAAGGGCAAGAATGCCAATCTGTCGTCCACATCTCCCACCTTATTGGCTTCCACATTTTCAATACGGAACACATATTCTGTGCTTTCCTTCAAGGTTTCCAGCGGGGTGAGCGTAATGGCATCACCTCCGGCGGTATCATTGGAGTTACTTGGAACCACTACCTCACCACCCGGAGTAACCTCATAGAGGTTTACGTTTCCGGCAAGTGTACTTCCCAGCAATTCGTAACCGGAAGGCGTAAGGATTTCCACATTGATTTGGAAATCATTCAAGGAGACATTGGTGGCATTGTTGGCAGGAGTCACATTCGTGAAGAATGGCACGATGGTCTCTGAAGTCCTTGTAATCTCCACTGCCTGAATCTTGGTATTGAACCCACCTATGGCATCCAGTGTCAGTTTTCCATCTGCCACTACCACAGTGACAGTGCCTGTAGTCATTCGGGTAGCCGCACCTGCGGTGCCCGTGGGTACAAAGGCATTTACTGCATTGACGCCTTCCACATTTACATTGTGTGAAGGAATGGTGCCCTCTTGGGTATCCACCGCAGGGTCACCTACATACACGGTCACTTCATAGGTGCCGTTAGGCACTGCGATTTCCCATGATCCCTGCGTATTCACCCCATTGGTACCACCCACATCACCGAATTGCATATGGTTGAGGGTATTCAACAACAAGCTCACATTGGCCAATTCCCTGTTTCGGGTATTAGCTGCTAGGTTAAGCGGTGCCTGCGTCTGGGAATTCACCCATCCATAGGTCTCTCCGTTGTCCCTTACACCATAGGCCGCTCCTGCATCCGTCAACCATCCCGAAGGAGCATTGTCCTGAGCCCTGGAGAAGTTGATTTTCAAGGATTCGAAACCAGGATCAACCACCTGCTCAGGGGTGATTGCAAAATTGGTGAAGGTATAATTAACATCTGCCTGCAGCTCCCTTCGCTTGGAGGTATAAATACCCGCAAAACTCAGGTTACCATAGGCAAGATTTCCATTAACATATACAGCAGGTAGGGCCACGGAACCCAGTTCTACCTCAGCACCGTTGTTCAGGGAGTAATAACCGATAAGAAGGTTATTCTCCACATCCACGTATAGCCTAAGGGTAACTGCACTGTTATGCAGGCCGCTCACATTGGCAACCTGGATGTTGTTTTCGATATCATTCGGAGCAAGGGCATTTATTTCCCTCATTATTTCCAGCTTACCGCCATTGGCCACGGCCAGTTTCACGAAGTTGTCTTCGTTCAAGCCAAACCAAATACCAGCTTGCTCGGAATTGTCGGAACCATCCGAATAGGGATTTACCACAGTGGTAGTTATACTGAAATTCCCGGTGGCCCCTACATTAATCCCGGCACCTAGGGTATTGATCTGTGAGTTCACCTCCGTGCTGGTAGTATTTGTGGTGCCATTTGTCCTGAAGGCAATTCCGTTGGCAGCATTGATGATTAAGTTGCCATTAGAGAAGCTCAGCCTGTTTGGCTCAAAACCTGGAACAGATGGATAGGTAGTAGGTCCATCTATCTCCAGCCTGGCAGATGGATTGTCCACCATGGTAAACCCGGTATTGGCTAGACCACCCTCAGCACCATTAAAGGAAAGGCTGTAAGGCAAGGCCACCTCCAGTTGATCGCATGGCAATAAACTGATAGGGCTGCATCCAGCACCCTCTTCCATAGTGGGCATCAGGTTTCTTGCCAATACGATCACATCCTGATAATCAAAGCCGGAAATATGTTCCTCAAATGCGATGATATAGGCATCATTCTCTCCAGGAACAGCATATACCCTTACATGACGAGGAATGGCTCCGGTAAAGGTGTTCAACGCATGTTCACCGTAAAGCACCCGGTTGTTAAAGAATGGCCATCTGCTAAAGAACCCGAAGCTTCCAGCGCCAGGGTCAAATTCCAAAGATCCGGTAATGACAGGATTCATGGTCTGACCGTTGCCGGGCACATTATTCTGCACGGTAAATACCTCTTGCATGGCCGTGGGAACCCCACTTTCGTAATAGCCAAAGGCAACTATAGGATTGTTGGCCTCGGGACCGAAAACACCGATCACCTCCATGGTCACAGGACCATCAGATGCACGCTGAAATTGCTGAATATCCAATTCATCTCCCAACAAGTTATTGTAGGATTGTCCTCCACCCAAATCCAACACGTTAGTGGCAGGGTTTTGGTCTCCCACATCAATGGCACCCGTTCCAAAATACGTATCCAGGATCCATTGCAGGGAAGGCTCATTGCTTCCTCCTGTACCGGTTTTACCCAGCCCTTTCAACGCTATGTTTACCGACTGTGCACCTGTGCCGGAGATTGACAATTGTGCATTTTTCGGCCCAGCATTACCCGGGGTGAAGGTCACCTGGAATGAAGCGGAGTTTTGTGGGGCAATGTTCTCAGGAAGGTTCACCACCTCAAACAAACTGGCATCCGCACCTGTGATGCTGACACTGATATTGGAAAGGTTGGCATTTCCAAGGTTGGAAATCAACAGCTCCCTAGAAACCGTGTTGGTTACCACTGCATCAAGGACCACATTGTCCTGAGCCAAATTGATCTGAGGAGTTGGCGAGGCCTGATTGCTGGGCCTGAGCAATACGATAGTGCTGCTGCCGTAATCAGACACATAGAGGTTTCCGGTGTTGACGTCCTCGATAAGATCCAAAGGATCAGAGAAACCGGTGAAGCCTGGTATGCCTACCTTGGAAGTAAGCACATCTCCATTGGGGCCGTCGGGCACCAAGGCAATAATATCACTTCCACCACTGTATCTGGTCACCAAAAGGGCTCCTTTCAGGTTGCCATTTTCGGCATCACTCTTATACTCGATTACCCCGTTAGCGGATTTGTTAAACTCGAAGTCAAAGGCAAAACCCCTATAGTTGATATCAGGTTGCACCCCATTATAGGCCGCATTGCTGACGTCGATTTGACCTCGGTTATGTACAAATTCTCCCCTGAAGGGATTGGGGTGCCCGAAATAAGGAATACCCTCTCCGGGGTTCACCCGGAACAGGAAGTCCCGCTGCACATTGGCATTGTTGACCGCCGGAATCACAGGGTAATTCGGGTCAGAATGGTTATAGAAAGTGCCGTCAGGCCTTCTCATCCCATCTATGGACGCGGGAGAATTGCTTCCTCCAGCAGTACCATTGGTGGGGATGTATAATTGGCCATTGGTATGCCATACCAAATCGTAGGCGTTCCTCACCCCCGTGGCATATAGGGTCAAAGGTGCATCTACAAAATAAGGATTGTATTTTCCATCCAAGGTTGGGGAATTTACATCCGCGGCTTTAATGGCATCTATATTTCTAGTCGTTTCCGCATCTATAGGCAGGGTCTGGGGCAGCTTATTCAAATCAAGCATAAGCGTGGCTGCAGACAATAAGCTTTCTGGCCGATTACCCCAGGGTCCGTCAGGTGCACCTCCGGCGCTGTTGCTGCCTTGGTTGAAATACAACACATTGGGCTCTCCGGGTTTAAAGGCGATACTGTTGGTAAGGTGGTCCCTGGTGGATCTTGGAAGATTGGTCACCAAAAGCTCCTCATTCTCCAGATTGGCGCCAGTAAGCCTGGATAGCTTTCCATCCCAGTCAGGCGCATTGCTCAAGCCCGCAGAATTGTGGGTGACAAAAGCGATAAGGTTACCAGCTGTGGAGGTTGGAGAAAACTCCAAGCCAACCGCTGAACGATTACCATATGCAGATTTCCATGCAGAAAGGGTTTCTTTGTTGGAAAGTGTCCCATCAGCGTTGATGGTCCAGCGGTCTATGTTTCCACCAATCTGCAAGCCATAGAGCTTTCCATCAGGGCCTATAGTGACCGTGGTGTATTTTGCCCCACTTGCTACCGTACCATGTCGGGTAAAGGACACATTATCCAAATCCGTGGTAGGACCAGTGCTTCCACCCATGCCAGTGGTAAAGCTGGAGGTGAAAAACTCAAAAGTCTCCCCTGCCAGATCTTTTACACCTTCTACTTCAAACACATAGGTGGTATTGGCTTCCAAAGGTAAGGTGGGAACCAAACTGATGGCGTCTCCACCTCCAGTACCGTTTACAGTAGCAGGCACCTGGGTGTTGCTACCCTCTTTAAACAGCCTTACCGTGCTGTTGGTGATGGTAGTGTTGTCCACGCTGGTTAGGCCATTCCCATCCGGGTTAGGCAAAAACAGGTTGTTTGCAGAAATGCTGGTATTTACCGATACATTGACGGCCCCATCTTCGGGATTGACCCCAAGTACCTTAGGCACCTGAACGCCGCCTTCCACTGCTTTGATCTGAACACTGCTGATCTTGGTATTATGCCCTCCGGAAGGACTCAGGGTCAACCTACCATCCGCCACATTTGCTATAACAGTGGCAGAGGTGAACCTGGTATCGGAGCCATCGGTACCTGATGGCACAAAACCGCTAATGGCCGAAACTCCCTCTACCAAAATGGTATGAGAGGGAACATCCGACTGTGAACCGTCCACGTTGGGGTCGCCCACCTCTACGGTGACCTGGTAAAAGCCATTGGGAACTTCAATTTCCCATTTGGCATCGGGAAGGTAACCCATTGCAGCGTTGGTAGAAATCTTCCCGTACTGCATATGGATCAGGGTATTGCGTAATAGGCTCACGCCAGACAATTCCCTGTTCCTACCGTTGAGGGTAAGGTCAGCAGGAGCATCCGTAACGTCGTCCAACCATCCATAAACCCATCCATTACCTCTGTTCCCAAAGGGATCGCCACTGTCTTTTTCGTAATTGGCTGGTGCGGCACTACCGGGGTCAGAGAAATTGATATTCCATTCAAAATCTGGATCCACAGGGCCTGTAGAGGCCGGGGAAATGAGCAACTGAACTGTCAACTCCGCATTGGAATAGCCCAGGTCGGGTTGGTCTATGCCAAACACCGTGGTGCTGTAGCTACCCGCAGGTAGCCCTTCCACAATACCGAAACTAAGTTCACCCAATTCTGGATTCCCAGGTAGTATGAGCCACTCTGCGGAATCAGGATCGTCGGAAAGAGTGATGCTAGGAGTGCCTGTACTTGCGGACAAGGTTACCGTCTGAGCAGCTATGGGCTGACCTTCCTCCCCAGTAAAAGAAAGGGTTGGGGAACTGAATGTCAATGCCAACTCCGGTACTTCTTGGATGACTTCAAAGTAATCAAAAGTGGCGTTAAATACTGATCCATTTCGGTAAGTAGCATAAACCCCTGCAAAACTCGCGGAGATATCCTCCCCAAAAGTCCTGCCTTGCAAGTAAACATTGGGAAGCGTAAACTCAGAAAGTCCGGATTTAGTGACTTGTACCCATTCCCCGTTACCCACGGCATAGAAGCCCTTGATGGTCATGGCAATAGGATCTATATCCATCCTTAACCGAACATCGTTTCCGTTCACCCCTACGTTGTTAACCTGAATATGGTCGGGGCTGTCGTTTCCGTTTAGGGAAACTGCCCCCACCTCTTTCCGGATCTCCACATTGTTGGCATTGACATTGATTTTCACAAAATTGTCCTCGTCAATACCAAACCAGATTCCTGCCTGTGCAGCACTTCCTCCGGTATTTATGTTCAGCAGTTTTGTTTCTATGCTGAATGGTTGGCTTAATTCCTGGATACCCACCCCCAATGAGTTCACCTGGGTATTGGTATTTGCACTCTCGCTAGGTTCCAAGTAAGCAATTCCCTTGGTGGCTGTAATGACCAAATTTCCGCCATTGATAGCTAGCTTGGAAGGTTCATAGCCAATCACGTTTGGATAAGTGATGGGCAAATCCTCCGTAAGCCTGGCTTCAGAATGCGGATCCACCATGGTAAAACCGGTACCTATGCCATTGGCATCCACCAAACCACCCTGACTGCCATCAAAGGTCAGATTGAGTGGCAGTGCTTTTGGTATATCATTACAATCCAGCAAACTCAATGGAGAGCAAGGGTCCAGCTCCTCGGAAACCACCGTTACCGTCCACTCCTGTTGAGAGCCATCGGCGGCTGTCACGGTAAACACTACAGGGTCAGTGTAATCCAGGGCAGTGCTTGGGTCAGGGCTGATACTTGCTTGTTCGGAGAGTTCAAAGACGGCGATCAAGCTGCTAACATCCGTACCCAATGGTACGAGAACCTCAATGGCAAAATTTGCCTCGTCTATATCCACTTGTGCATCTATTCCACTTAGGGTAAATGCCGTAATGTTCTTTTCATCACTCGGTGGAGTACCCACTTCCAGACCAACCTGTAACAAGGCCGGGAAAAATCCTTTAGCAGTGGCAATCACCGTGTTGTTCTTGGTTTCCCCAAGAGCCAACCCTGCCGCTGTCTTGCCCAACTCCACATCACCCAAAGCGATGGATGCGGGAAGAGATAGCCACTCGTTGCTGCCGGTTAAATTTTTGTCCGCAGCATTTACTACATCCTCGATAACGATACCCAGTTCTGTAGCTCCCTCGCCGCTAAGGTTGCTGATGGCAACTCCCTGCGCTCCCGGAGCCAGATAAGTGAGCAGTTCCTGTGGTTCAAACGTCAATGGCTGTCCGCTTTCTGGGGCCTCATTGCTGGCCTGGATCTCCAGATGGGTGATTTTGGAGTTAAAACCTCCTACACCTGTCATGGTCAAGGCTCCATCGGAAACTTCCACCACCATACTGGCCACCCTCACTTCTCCGGGGGTAGGCACAAATGCAGGGATGATGGTGATGCCTTCCAGCGTGGCGCTGTATCGGCTATCCACATTGTTGGTGTCTTTATCACCGAGTCCCAAGGTAACTTCGTAGACGCCATTGGGCACCTCAAGTTCCCAGATCAACTCATTACCTCTGGGTTGGCCGGCCCAGCTTTGGGTGCCACCTGTGTTGTTCATGACGTTGTCTCCCTGGAAATGCATCAGGGTCCCTTCCAGTTTTTGCTGGGTACTGGCGGAGGCATAGCCTGAACCCAAGCGGTTCCTTCCAGCACCTGCAGTGGCGCCAGAACCGTTATTGGAGGCTTCGTGAGAAACATCTATGGGTTGTCCGTTGCTTTTCAGCTTCCAGCCATAAGCATACCCCTGACCTTCAAAGCTCAATGAGCTGTTCCCGAAGTTTTTGCCGAAATCCGCAATATACCCCTCAGGAACCGCTGTTTGCGAAGGATTATTTTGAAAGTTGAACTTGGCTCCAAAGACAGGTGCCTGGGCCACTTCCACCGTCACCGTCCAAGTCTGTGTACTGCCATCTTCCGCAGTCACTGTGAAGGCCACCGGAGAAGAGTAGTCCAATGCCGCAGAGGGATCAGGAGCTATACCTGCTGCCGTAGAAAGGGTGAAATTTGCCACCAATTCACTGACATCTGTGCCGGATGGCATGGAAATCAGTACGGATTGGTTGGAGGCGTCTATGCTGGCATCACCCAGTTGCCCATCTATAGCAAAAGTAAGAATATCGCTTTGGGAACTTGGAGTTCCCGGATCCGCGGCCGGCAAAATTTCAAGTGCCTGCAGGATGGCATTGTTTTCGGAAGCCAAAAATTGAAGGTTCAGCTCCCCATCGGAGATTTCCACCTCATAGCTCTTTAACGCCAAAAAGCCCCTACCATAGGCAGCAGCCAAATCCAAGTCATCCTCCACCACTTGTCCTTCCAAGAGGATGTCAAACACCCTTGCCCCGGTTGCAGTATGGAAATTTTCCATCATGTGCAGGACTACCGTATAGGTGCCGTTGTCTATAGGGAACCGATAGCCGAATTCCTCTCCAAATCTTCTGGTATTGTAAAGGGGCTCATGCCCGTCAATGTTGTAATCACTTTGGGCAGGTGGTGTTGCACTCACCTGTGTAGGCTGGTTTTCCACCAAATACAGGGTGTTTTCGGCCGAAAACATTTCTCCATCCTTATCATAATCTGATCCGTTGATATTAAATCGTACGGGTGCGGTGACTTGATCAGGGTCTGGAAGTTCCTCCACGGAAAACGCATTGAAAAGTACTGTAATAGGTTGGTTCTCTGCCGCATTTCTGTGGCTGGCAAATAAACCTGCATACATGAGGTCAGCCACTCCAGTGCCGGGGGACTGCCCATCAAAGAAAAATGCCGGAACAGGCAAAAAGCTAATGCCGGATTCCTGTACAAGCACCTCTTCTCCCGTGCCTAAGGCATAATACCCCTTAACCGTAAGGGCCAGGGGATCCACCTCCAACCGGAGCCTCAGATCCTGGGTAGCCTCAGCAATATTGGGGGAGTTGATTTCTTGAAGTGCCGTTTGAGCAGTAGAGGCACTTAGGTTTTCCACATGAAGTTGAATCCTTCGTTGATTGGAAGTTCCATTCTTGACCACTACCAATTTAGCTACGTGGTCTTCGTCCAGCCCCATCCATATTCCGGCTTGTTGCGAGTTGCTGCCGGAACTTACAGAGAAGGTGGGATTTTGGAGCGTAAGTGAAATGTTGTAAACCTTTGATCCAGGCTGAAAACCTGCGCCCAAGGCGTTAACCTGGGAATTTGTGTTCAGACTTGACACCGGGGTACCGCTAGGTTGACTAAAAAATAATCCTTTGGTACTAGTAATGGACAAACCCGCACCGGTCTTGGAGATCAGTGAGGGTTCATGTCCGGGTACGTCGGGATTGCTCGGCGGGCTCAGTGGAGCACTGGGGGCCATTACCATGGGGAAGCCTGACTCCGATAGCCCTCCGCTGCTCGTGGCAAATGCCAATTGGATGGGCAGCCCTACGTCGAGGGCCTCGCAATCCAAGGGACTGAGTGGGGAGCACGGGGGTTCCCATGCCGATAAATTCCTGAAAACCTCATAACCAAGGGATTTGACCCTGGTGTTTTCGAGGTCTTTGCTTTTTTCCGGATAAGGCGGTACTGCCCTATCGGGGTTGGAATAGGATAAGCCTACGTTGCCTGATGCCAAAAACCAAAAAGCCAGCATCAGACCCAACACTTTGAACGCATAAAGATGTTTCATCTGAACAATGATTTACCAAAAGAATGTAACTAATGAATTGTAAAATTTTAAGAATCAATTATACCCCTATTGCTTGTTAAAGAATCCCAATAACTCTGCAGTCGACAATTGACAAAAAGAATTCTACTGTTCCAAAAGACTATTTTGTTTATTTAAAAAACAAATTTTTTGATGTGAAAAATATTTACATTCCGGATTTCCAACACTTGTTCCCTCAAAAAGAAGTTTGATAACTTAACTTTTTCTCACTTTTAAGGTTTATTTTTTATCTGATTAATTATATTTAATCGAATTTTTACTAGTAAATAATAAGATTTTTAGTTTTTTCCGTTCAAATTCAGAAAAGCATAAAAATAAATAATTCTTAATTTATTAGTTGTGATAATTTTAGGAGGAACGTAGCTACTTACTCCGAGATGATATATCTGTGCTTCCGGTTAATTGAAAAATTAAACCTATGCTTATTTTAAGAAAAAATTTAATAAAAACCATTTATGAAAACCCCGGTTATTAAGGACTGTTGTTAATATAATTTTAAAATGTAATTTTACCGTTTTAAAAAATATAAAATTAACAAGAATTCCTTCTTACCAACCTAAAGATCAAGCACCAATTGATTATTAACTGTCTTATTCAATTTTTTACCGTTTACCCTCAGGTTCAACCCCTTAATCCCGGTATCCGGGCGTGATGCCAATAGCACCTCATCCTCGATCAAAAATAGGACTGGCATATTTGCCTCCAGTTTCCAGCCCATAATCTC
Source organism: Pleomorphovibrio marinus (assembly GCF_003347495.1). Classification (GTDB taxonomy): domain Bacteria; phylum Bacteroidota; class Bacteroidia; order Cytophagales; family Cyclobacteriaceae; genus Pleomorphovibrio; species Pleomorphovibrio marinus. Next base: position 10,726 of record NZ_QCXY01000015.1, on the reverse strand, counting down.
TAATGGTTTTTCCATGGCATGAAGCACCCCTACTATTACCCCATTTTCCCATTCAATCACCTGGGCATCAGTATCATTTTGCAGGGTCTTCCAATGCTTTTTTGGTTGCTTTGCTCCATTGGGAATAAGCTGTATGGCATACTCTATTTCGGTTCCATCGGTTATGACCAAGGGGTGAAAAACCTTGTCAAAAACCGGATCCTCCCCTCTATACCTAAGGTTGACCGATTCCCAATAAGCACTAACCTCCTCTTGCCTTACCTCCATATATTGCCCTTTTCCAACGGAATAATAGGCCACCCCATGATGCAAGACCCAAGCCTCCCCTTCCATTTTATGCTTGCCCATTCCGAGTTCCTTTTTTTGGTTGACCCAGGTGGTTTTCCCCTGCCAGCGGCTTTGGTCAAGGGCTGTGGTAACCATTCCCTCCCCCTTCTTTTGTATGTCACTAACCAATCCCACCAAGGTGTTTCCTTGTATGAACCAGGCTTTTTTGGCATTTAACACTTGCTGGTCTTCAGTACCCAGTAATTTTACGTCTATATATATTAGGGCGGTCTCCCTATGTACCAAAGCACCAGTAAAAGGCTCCCTCCTGATGGCTTCGACACCTTCTATAGTGGTAAAACCAGGTAATAGATCCCAGTCCCAAAAGGGCATAAGATTGGTATATTCGGTTCCGTCCCTGAGTATGAAAACATTGCCGGCATTCAAAAGCCTTCCCCTCAGGTTTTCGTTGTTGATGGATTCTGTGGGCAGCGTGCGATCGGAAAGCCATTTTACAAAGAAACTGCCCTCCTTGCCATGCTTCACCAGAAAATCGGCCTTGGGAAAAGACTTGATCCCTACTAGAGAAAAAGCTTCCACAGAGCGCTGAGCTGCAATTAACTTCCCGTATTCGTTTTTAAATTCCATATCCAACTCTGCCAGCATCTCGAAAGTTGCTATGGACCTTGGGCGTGTCAATCCCCCTCGCCTGCTGGAAGAGCGGTCCATGGTGGAAGGCACCGAAAAGCTCCCCCTGGCCATCCATTGGTACCCCTCAAGGGCAAAGTTCCTCAACACCTGTACCTTTTCTTCCTCCAAGGCCCAAGGGGTATCCCTCATTTGCCAAGCAATTTGCGCAGTAACTTCCAAAAACCCCCTTCCATAGGAATACATCTGTAGCCTGCGATCATGGAAAAGAAAGCTGTAATCTTCTTGTATTCCCAAGCCCTCCCCTACATGAATTTCCCCTGCTATTAACTCCATGCTCTTTGCAATCAAGGCAGGGTCAGACCTAAAAAGTCCCAAGTGCATTTTGATATCCGCCAGCCAAATAAGGTTGGTTCCCGACTTGTTGCCATAGGTATCTTCCGCTAGCCTGCCCAGGATCCATTCCCTCAGATCGGGCGCCAATTCCCCCTCCATCAAAACCAGTACGTCCCTTAACTTACCTGGAACCCCTATGTCATTCTGAAACCAGTTGGGGTTGCGGAAATCCTTTTCCTTCCAATAATAAAGGGCTCCTTCCAGCATTTTCCTGGCTTCTTCCTTGGACATTCCCCTTTCTTGAGAGGCTTTGCCGTAATGGATTCTGGCCAATTGTACACATCTGTTGAGATGCATAATGGTTTTCCATCCTGTACGGGCATTATGGGTATAGTCAATATCCTTCCAGCTCCCCCCTGCGTACCTGTCCATTATCCTTCTTGCCTGTGCATTACTCACCTTTTGGTCCACCAAGGTGGCATACCGCTCCAGAGCCAAGGCTTCATGATGGGAGTAATCTCCTTTCAGTGGCTTGGGACTGCACTGGAATAAAAAAGACAGTGTAAGGAACCAGAAGGTGCCAATAATCACCCTATAATTACCCCTATAAGAATTCGATGCATCTGTTTGTTTTACCATAATTTTTTTAGAATATTGCCTTAGGCGGTGTTTAGGCCTATATACCATCAACCATGAACACTTTTACCAATTCATCCATCTTCCTCGTTTTAGTGTGTACTATTTCCTTGTCAGGAGAAGCCTTAGGCCAAACCCTCCCCTTAGGTTTCCCACTCCTTCAAGATTACCTTAGAAGGGAACAGGTCATGGGAAGAGTTCCTACAAGCCCCAGCTTTAACTATTCCCCGCTTTGGTTGGAGGAATTGTACCCAGAGGCAGATTCCCCATTTCTGACCGATCCCCCCTCTTCTTTGATACCGAATTTACCGGTTCTCAAGGACACTAGCAATTTCCAATCCAGCTTATTGCCCATCGATTACCGTAGCAGGGTGAACACCGGGCACCCCTACGGTTGGGGTGACGGCATGATGCTGCCTGCCAGGGGCTTGCAAACGATGGTCAGTGCCGGGGTACATATAAAAAAAGGAAACTGGAGCTTTCAGTTTTATCCCCAAATGTTTTATGCGCAGAACCTTTCATTCCCTGAATATCCGGAGGATGCCCCTAACCCCTTTTTCCAAAGGATGAACAGGGGGGTAAACGGTGTGGATGCCCCGGTGAGGCATGGGGACACCCCCCATTTCCGGATGGGCTGGGGGCAATCGCATATCCGTTACAATTTTGGCAGCTTCTCCGCAGGGCTGTCCACCGAAAACATGTGGTGGGGCCCTGGTCAGTTCAATGCACTGCTCATGAGTGACAACGCACAGGGATTTCCCCACCTCACCCTGCAAACCCGAAAACCCGCAAAAACCTTTATGGGGGATTTTGAGGGGCAGTACTTTGTGGGAAGGCTGGGGGGATCGGGTTTTACCCATTTCAGTGACAATGCCCACTCCAACATTTTCGAGCCAAAAAACCATGACCTTTGGCGGTATTTTACGGGCATTTCTGTCAGTTATTCCCCCAGTTTTTTGGAAGGCTTTTCATTGGGCATCAGCAGGACCTTCCAGGTGTACAGGGAGGACATGCGCTCCAACGTAAGGGCCTATTTCCCCTTATTTGCCCCCCTACCGAAGGAGGGGGAGGGCAATATCGAAAATATAGAACTGAGGGAAGACCAAAACCTGGCGGGCTTTGCCCGATGGGTTATCCCGGCAGCCAAGTTCGAGTTCTATATGGAGTACCTGAGAAACGACCATGCCCTCAATTGGAGGGATGTGGTATTGAACCCCGAACACAGCAGAGCCTATACCCTGGGATTCAGCAAGTACCTGCCCATGCCGGACAAGAATTGGCTGGGCATCAGGGGGGAGATGACACAGACGCAAATCTCCATCAATAATAATGTAAGATGGAGGGGTAGGCCAAATTTTGGGCTAGGGCTTTATGACAACAACCAAGTGAGGCACGGGTTGACCAACAGGGGACAAATCCTGGGATCAGGATTGGGTATAAGCGGAAATCTGGCCATCATGGAATTTAGTCTGGTGAAGGAGTATAGGAAGTATGAGCTCAGCTTGGAAAGGCTAGCCAGGGACCAGAATTTTTTCCGTCTTGCGCAGTCCGACGGGGTGGCAGTATTGCCCTGGGTGGACCTGGGCATAGGGGTAGGGGCTTCTGAGCGCTATGGGCGCTATCTATTGGAAGCCAGAGCCAAGTTTATCCGATCCTTCAACTACCATTTTTACAACCCCGATTTGGAGCTGGGGAATCCAGTACCCCCATCCCTGCGGCAAAGTAATTTGCATTTGGATTTTAGGATGGCATATATTTTATAATCCAGGGGCTCTTTTTTTGGGAGACTTAGGGATCAAGAGACACAGGGACTTGGTGATGGTAGATCGAGATTTTGGTAGGGCTTCGGTGGATTTTTTACACTCATACCTGCCTCTGGCAGGGAGGGAACCGCATGAATTGATGCTATAAAAGGAGTTTATTTGAGGCTCGGGGTCATCCGTTTTCCCGTGGGTTGGGGAGAAGAAAAAAAGCGGAGAGGACCTGCCATTGGAACAATGGCCTATTCCGTCCCTAATGGGACGGCTCTTCTGTAATAATTGATGTTTTCTACCCACATTTGGTGCCTGGCAGCACCGGGTTTCTCAATGGAATTTTGGACTAATCACTCCAGGGAATTATTTCTCCGCAAAGCGCAAAAACTCCCAGAGGTTGGTAGCGAGGGTGGAAACAGGTCAGGCAAAAAAAATTATGTTTATACCCATCAGCAAGTGGAGTGGAGTTCAACCACTTCATAGTTGCGGGGGCATTGTTTTTCTCAAGATCTATTGAAAGGTTTGGCCACCGCCGTGGTCTTTGGTGGTTGATGTAAGGATGTTCTGCTATTCCTTGGAGAATCTTAGCCACAATTGGTTCCTAAACAAAATTTACCCAAGCACCCACATCCCTAACGTTTACAAACGCCATCTCCCTCAAGGAAGAGGGTTGGGGTGAGGGCAAAAACGCGAGGGAAGAGGAGGTATTGTGGATGAAAGATGCAGGGACTTGGTGATGGTTTACGATCGAGATTTTGGTAGGGCTTCGGGAGGTTTTGGTCGCGTAGGACGCGAAGAAGCTCGGAGGACACAAAGTTTTTGATTGAGGGTTTTTTGGTTGATTACCAGCTCAGGATTAGGGGCATGGAGACCCGAATCTTTGTGTTAGACACCGCTTGTTCCAATTATTGGGTTTGGCACCGAAACACCACAACCTGGACGGGTATAAAAAGCTCACGGGGTAATAACTTTGGGTTTTAACCCGTGGGTTAGGGAGAAGAAAAAAAGCAGAGAGGATGCGCCATTGGAACAATGTCCAATTCCGTCCCTACTGGGACGGCTCTTTTGTAATTATTGATGTTTTCTACCCACATTTGGTGCCTAGCGGCACCGGATTTCTCAATGGAATTTTTAAACTAATCACTCCAGGGAATTACTTCTCCAAGACGCAAAACAACCTCCCACTCCTGTTTAGGAGGGGGCTGGGGGATGGTCTCTACCAACACAACCCTTGATAATTGGCCATATCCTCCAACTCCCTTATCCTTACCAAATCCACGACCGCCGCCTTTTGGGCCAGAGCCTCTTTATAGGGTTTGGCATCGAAATTCCGGTGGTTTACCAACACCACCTCAGAATCCCCTAAGGCGTCATTAAAATCTTCCACAATCAGTTCCGAGAGATGAGGCAGGTGCTCATTGATAAAGGACTTGTTGGCACCCACCAATTTGGACAGATGTACGTTGGGGTCGTAGATGCGGATCTGGTACCCTTTTCCTATTAGCCTCTCGGCCAAATCCACAGAGGGGCTGTACCGCAGGTCGTCCGTGCCTTCCTTAAAGGAAAGCCCCACGAAACAGACCTTACGCTTGCCGGTACGGGCAATCAGCTCAAAGGCTTGCCTTTTCTGGTATTCATTGGATTCATGTACCCCGTTCAAGACTGGCGTGGCCACATAGTTGTCATGACCCAGGGTGACCAGCCCCTTAAGGTCCTTGGGCAGACAGGAGCCCCCATAGGCAAAACCCGGTTTGAAATAGGCAGGAGAGATATTCAGATGGGTATCCTTGCAAAACAATTCCATCACCTTGTGGGAATCTATTCCCAGGGATTTGGAGATATTCCCCACCTCGTTGGCAAAGGTGATCTTAAGGGCATGGAAGCTGTTGTTCACATACTTGATGACCTCTGCCACCTCTATATCCGTGATCTCTATGGGTGCATCCAACACCTCGTATAGGGTCGCAACCTGGGCAAGGGCCTCTTGGTGATCCCCGCCAAGGACAGTAACAGAAGGATGGTAGTAGTCCTTCACCGCCGTACCCTCCCGAAGGAACTCGGGATTGGAAACCACGGTAAAGTCCTCCCCCCGTTTTTTTTCGGAAGATTTCTCCATCACTTCGCCGAACTTCCGGTTAGTGCCAGGCAACACGGTACTCCGGATCACCACTGTATGGAAGCCTGCCTTTTCCTTTAAGGCCTCCCCTATCTGCTCGGCGGTCTTAAAGATATAGCCAAGGTCAAGGTGCCCCTTGGAAGAAGAAGGGGTGCCCACACAGATGATACTTATGTCCGTAGCCAGCACCGCCTTATTGGCGTCCAAAGTAGCGGATACCCTTCCCCGGGTATGCTGTTCCTTTAGGATGGTATCGATATCTTTTTCTACGATGGTGGGTTTACCATGGTTGATCAAGTCCACCTTGAGCGGGTGAATGTCCACACCGATTACCTCGTGGCCGTTTTGGGCCAGGCAACCCAGGCTTACACATCCCACATAACCTAATCCAAAAATGGAAATCTTCATTTTCTATTTTTTAAATGCTTCAATTTGTTCCAACATAAACTCCAGCATATCGTCCCACTCCTTATTCATTGCCTGCCGCACCTTTCCTTGACCATCGGCGTCAAAGGGGGAAGCGATATAGGTGTTGATAGGGGCAAGCGCCTGCTCCCCGGGATGGTGTTCCAATAGCCCCCTTGGCATCAGGAACTCATTGGCCCTCATGCTGCGCACCCCACAGTAGATGCTCCTCACCCCCAACATGGCCCCCTCCCGGGCCATGCTATCCCCGGAAGAAACCACCAGCCTGGCATAGTACATCAAGGAATGGATATCGGAAACCGGCTCTTTCAATTGCATCCAAGCCTTGGGGTAGAGGTGGGACTTGGCCTTTTCCTCCAGGGAAAGGAGCACAGGCATATCGGGAGTAATTTGCCCGGCAAAGCTACCCACAATATCGGCCTTCTGATCATAGTAGTTAAAGGATTGGTTGCTGACCTCCCGGACAAAAATATAGGAATGCGGCCTAAGGCCATATTCCCCCAAAACAGAAGGGTCGGGCTTAAACCGGGCAGGACTTAGGTAACTCCATTCCTTAAGGCAATTAAAAATACCCACCTTGGAGGTTTCCTCCACAATGGGCGGGAAAAAGATGCGATTGGAAAGCCGGGCATTGACGGCATTGATGCGCTTCCGTTCCGGGTCGTCATAAAACTGGATCACAGGGGTACCGGTAAGCCTACAGGCCAATGCCAGTGGGGCACTGCTTGCCGCCACACAGATACAGGGCCGGTGTTTCCGGATCAAGGAGAGGAAAGTCCCTACCCTGGCTATGTTTCCTTCCCATAGTATAGACCATTTGCTGCCCCTGCTTGCCCCTACCGGGATACACTCAAACCCTGGGTATTCCTTTTCTATGATCTTGGGCAACTTTCCTCGCTGCAAATAACAGATAAGCACCTCCCACCCTATTTCTTTCAGGGCGGTGGCCAGATGCTTAAAAAGGTTAAGCTGGGCAGGATGCTTGATATCAATAAGGATCTTCATCAGCGGATATATTTCCAATAAAACTTTTTAAGACGAAAGGAAACCCGATGGCGGATGCTATCCATGTTGCTCCAATTGGGAGAAGGGTAATGAGGGGGGAAGGAATAGCCAAATTTACGAAATGCCATGTCAAAAGTATTCACCGCTTCTTGTTCCAATCCCCGGTAATATTCCCAAAAGGGTTTGTTTTCTTTTTTGGTTCTATTGACGATAGGAAGGGGTCTTTTAGGGATGATACCCATATTTTCCAATGCTTGATGAAAATCGTCCGAAAGATGTTCAAAGCGGACTATTTGATCATACCTATCCCAATACAGAAAATGCCAATCGGAATAGGGAGTAGAATAGAATTTCAGGAAAAAAGTGGCAAAATCAAGCCCCCCACTTGCCACAGCAGAAGCTCTTTTGGCCAAGATTTTATTGGCAAGGAAAAGCAGGGAGCGCTGAAAAAGGTTTTTATCTCCTATTTCTTTGATTTGGCCCTGTTGAATCTGGTCATGGTTGGATAAATATTTAAAATAAAGACTTACGGTACGGTCCATGGGGTTACGTACAGAGGCAATTACCCTATAGTTTTTTTCAGCCTTATTTGCTTGTCTGAGGAAGACATCATAGGAGGCATGTTTATAAAGAATAGGAGTGCCACCGTATTGCTCACAAAGTTCCTTTCTTATGGCCGTGGTACCCGTGCGGGGAAGGCAGACAAAGACAAATTTATGTTCGTGGCTGATGATCATTTCTTTACAGTCTTAAAAATTTGAATAAAAGATTTTACACTATTCGAAAGAGAATGTTTAAAAATCATTTTTTCTATTTCAGCAAAATAGTTGGAAGCATTGAACTCGGGTTTCAATACTTTTATTATACAATCTGCCAATGAATCAACATTTCCATTTTCAAACAATAGTCCGGTAACACCTGGAATAACAAATTCCGGAATACCACCCACATTTGAACCTATTACAATGGTCTTTGAGGTCATTGCTTCTAACCCCACTAAACCAAGGGGTTCTTGTCTTGAAGGAAAAATAAAGAAATCAGCCATATTATAATAATCGTTCAACTCTTGAGGAAATACTTTCCCTCGTAATGAAGTAAATTTTAAGAGCCCATTATCCGCAATAATCTTATTATATAACTCTTTTTCCGGGCCATCTGTTAAGATAACTACAAAGATCCGAGAAGTTATTGATGGCTCTAATTTTGATATGGCTCCCAAAAATAAGTCAAAACCCTTTCTTTTGATTGCGTTACCAGCTAAAAGAAAAAATTTCTTGTCTGAAGGGATTGAATATTTCTTTTTAAGGGAATTTAAGTCCATAAGTGGTTTCATTACAGATAAGTCAACACCAGGAGAAATTATTTTGATATTTATATTATTTGTAACTAATATAGTTTTATTATAAATATTTATACTGTTTACTATTATATAATCAGAATTATCTAATGAATACTTAAGAATTTTAAAGCTTAGGTTTTTCTTTCTATAAAGCCGATTTAAATCACCACCATGAACATAACAAACTACAGGGGTTCCAGAAATCTTTTTATACAAAACAGCAGCCAAAGTACAAAATATAATTCCCTGGGTAAAAAATACATCCACCTTTAATCCATTTTTTAATAAGAAGGGGATGAAACTAAAAAAAAAGAATACGTACTTTAATAAATTAGCAAAAAAATTTTTAACTTTATTGGCATTTCCCCAAATCCTAAATATAGGATTATAAAAAAGTTGGACATCCATGCCTTGCTTTACAAGTTCATCTTGAAACTTTTTTACAAAAATCTGGTTAAAAGGATTGGCCTTTGTAGGAAAACTGTTGGTAATTATGCAAATCCTCATTTAATTTTCCAGTTACTTAAGTCTAACCCAGTAATTGATTCCGTAATATCAATATCATGACTATAAATTTCGGCCAACTTGGATTTCAATTCTCCCTGAAGCACAGGTTTAGACAAAAACTTATTTCTATAATATTGATCAAATTTTTTCCTAAGCTTCCCTAAAGGAGAATAGGAAAGCCATGGAAGATTCCTGCGGATGAACCTTAAACTACCTAAATAAGCATTATGAAAGGCAGGATTTGTGGGCATTCCAGAAGCATTGTGCTTTTGGAGCTTAATACGTGCTATTTTCGACGAAATATTCAAAAACTCACATACATTAATTAGTGTAGAGCTAGGAGACCCTATCAGGTCATCAAATTTAATTACCAGAATTTGAGTTCTATCAAAGCAGTCAAAATACTGCCGAAGGTGTTTACCATACATACCAATCTCAATCAACCGCCTATGCGGTGCCCAATCATTCAATTTACCGGATTCTTCCATCTCAATCCATTTTGAAAAATCTTTGGTAAAAGCCGTTCCATCTCTAACATGGTGTAAGAAATGAGAATAAGCCCTTGATACGGGATCTCGAATCACTGCTATGATTTTAGCCTCTGGGTTGTATTCTTTAATCCTATGGGCAGTAGAAGGAACTGATAAGTACATAGTTGAAGCCTCACCGACGATCTTATTGTTGCCTGCATTGAGGAAAAGTTTTTCATATTCTTCGATATTCTTAGCATATCTTTCATAAAAACATAAATCATCCGGTCCTGAAAATGGAAAACATTGAAAGTTTTGGATAAAGAAATGCGGTTCCTTTTGTTTTGGAAAAAAAACATCTTCAGATTCCTGCAAAAAATTGAATAAGCTAGTGGTCCCACACTTTACAGAACCAATAATAAATAAATTAGGTTTTCTAATTTTCATAATAACTTTTTAAAGTTCCATATATACCACCTAAACTCATAAACAATAAACATCTATATGAAATTGACTCTATCCCACCAGATAGTGAAACAAATAGTGAAACAAAAATCAAAGAATAATAAACACTAATCAATTTATTACCAAACAAACTATTATTAAAATGTGATAATTTTTTACCAATTTTTACCAGGTAAATAACAATAAACAAATACATAGATAAACCTAAAATACCACTTCCATGCGCTAATAAAGTAAAGTCAACATGTAACCTTCTATCAGCATAAAAGCCTCTACCATAATTATTTCTAGTATTGAATAATTCATTTGTACCAAAAAAAAGACTATATAAATCTTTAGAAATTAAATTATAAACTGCAGAATATTCCCTAAATCTATCTTCCTCACTTAAGGTAGAATCAATATCTATTGTTCTTTCAAATTTATCTTGCCTTAGCTCAAATCGACTTAAAATAATATCATTAAAAAAAAGATAAAAACTTATTAAAACAAAAAACAAAAGAGAAAGGTATTTTACGAATACAATCTTATTTTTAATAAAAATAAAATAAACAAACAATCCTAAAAATATAGCTACAGTAGGCCCTCTCCTTAATGTAATAATAGGTAAAGCAAAAAAAGAGAAAATAAATATAAAAATAATAAAATATCTAAAATATGTTTTAAATTGGAGATTAGTTAGAAAAGGAAGAAAGAAAAAAGGTATTATAACTTGAAATAAACGTAAACCACTTAAATATCCAACAGTAAATTGAGA
>NZ_QCXY01000014.1 GCF_003347495.1 Pleomorphovibrio marinus | reverse complement strand
TTTTTTATGTGGAACGTTGTTGCTCGCTCCGAAAAGGTTTTTTTTCACAGAAGGTCAGGGACGAAGGCGGAAATGGTGCAAGTCAATAAAAACACTCCGTTTCTCGAAATTTGCAATTTCGAGAACAGATAAAGCGGATTTGTAATCCGCATTCCGCACATCTTCGTAAAAATAATTTGGATTTCGGAGCCTATACTCTTCTAGAGCTTTGCTTCAGATCTTGTTCTGGAGGATTACCAATCCCGAACAGCGGTACAGCGTCTTCTTAAAATTAGCCCCCCTTCCAGCGCAAAAACACCAATTCGATCTTTCCCCCTCCTGTTTTAGGAGGGGGAAAAAGGGGGTGGTGGAAACAATTCGGCTGCAATAATCAACCTTTCAAATCCTACCATTTTTCGCCCACCCCTCAGCCCTAAACAAGGTTAAGCTTATCAAAATATATTCCTCCCAGCTAGGAAGTGCAATGGAGTTGAACCACTCCGTGGTTCCAGGCTTTGGGGGGTGTATCCCAATTCCCCGGGTTGACCCGGGGTTATTATTGTTGGACCCTTTCAGGGTCATGGGTCGAAACCAAGAGCACAATTTTTGGCATGAAAAACGGTTGCCACTGTTTACAAAAATCCCAATGACAATTCGATCTTTCCCCCTCCTGTTTTAGGAGGGGGAAAAAGGGGGTGGTGGAAACAATTCGGGTGCAATGATCAACCTTTCAAAGTCTACCATTTTTCGCCCACCCACCAGCCCGAAACAAGGTTAAGCTTATCAAAAATTATTCCTCCCAGCTAGGAAGTGCAATGGAGTTGAACCACTCCGTGGTTTAGGGAGTGTATCCCAATTCCCCGGGTTGACCCGGGGTTATTATTGTTGGACCCTTTCAGGGTCATGGGTCGAAACCAAGATCACAATTTTTGGCATGAAAAACGGTTGCCACTGTATACAAAAATCCCAATGACAATTCGGTCTTTCCCCCTCCTGTTTTAGGAGGGGGAAAAAGGGGGTGGTGGAAACAGTGAGGGGGCGAATATCACCCATCCGAAGCCAGGCATGAATTGCGATACCCAACCCACCCGTAACGAGGGTTAGGGTTGCAAAAACCAGTTCTTACCAACGAAGAAGTTCCTTTGTGTTGAACCCCTCCCGGGGTTCTGGGGGCTTTGTTGTGCCTTTTTCCCCGGGTTGGCACCCGGAGCTAATGGGGTTTGACCACTGTCGTGGTCTTTGATACATCTGAAAAGGTAGTTTCCTTAATTCCATAATGACCTGTTCCTTCCTTACGGGATTTGCCGTAATTAAATGGATACCTTCTCTACCCACATCCGGTACCTAACGGCACCTAGGTTGTACACCAATCAATCCTTCGGACGAAATCAAAAGCTTCGAATGGTAAAGAGAACACCTTTTCCGCAAGTGGCTGGCGGTCAGTAAACCGCGCCTGCCCTGACCATTCTGTCAGTGGCCTGCCCTGACCTTTCCGTCAGTGGCCTGCTCTGGCTCATTCAGGGGCGTGCGGGTGGTACGTGGGCGAGGTAGGATTTTTCTGACCCCGAGTAGCGCAACGAATCGGGGACAAAAAGAACGTAAAGCACATAAAGAAGAGAATGTTGGTACCCTACATAAAGGCCAATGGTGCTCAAAAAGCCAGGGTGCTGAGTATTTTTGAGAAATTCGGTCTGCGGCTCCTGCCCGCCCGTTCAGGATGGAGCGTTCCATTAAACTTTCACTAGCAAAGAAAAGGATAGGAAAAACGAACTTTGGTTAATAATTTAGGGTATAAGGTAAAAGGAGGTAAGTTATGACAACCAAGCAATTAAGAGAGCGACTCATAAAAAGAATTGAAAATCTTTCTCCCGAGAAACTCCAAGATCTTTCCAGGTTTTTGGAATCTTTGGAAACAGAAAACAATAAAATGAAAGTTTTGACATTTGCGGGGTCTTGGTCAGATCTTGATGAGGAGACTTTTGATGAGTTAACGAACAATTTGGAGAATAGGAGGAAATCCGACAGAACAAAGTTTTTTTAATGAAGCCTGTTTTAATTGATACTGACATTATCTCCTATTTTTTGAAGGGAAATGAAAAAGTCTTCCTTAAATTCCAAGAATATCTTAAGGACTATGATCGTATCAATATCAGCATTATCACTTATTATGAGATTGTTAGCGGTTTAACTTTTAAGAATGCTGAAAAACAACTTCAGATTTTTGAGGAATTTTGCTTTACTTCCACAATTATTAACTTGAGCGTAGATTCCATAAAAATTTCAGCGGAGATTTATGCTAACCAAAGGAAGAAAGGGGAAGCGGTTGATGATATTGATATCTTGATTGCAGGTATTGCTATTTCAAATGATTTGGTCTTGGTTACGAATAACACCAAACACTTTGGTAAAATTGACGGCCTAACAATAGAAAATTGGATGGGATAATTTTCTGGTATAGATTCTTAGAATAATGCCTATAATTCGGGAGCTCAAAGAATAAACCGAAGATCCACCTTATCTGTGATCCAATCATAACTTCATGAATTCATAAGACTCCTTGCCCACCAGCTCCTGATCAACCCTGCCTTTTGGATATTAGGGTTTATCCTGGTGACTGCTTGGCAAAGCCGTCGGGAGCAGGTATGGATCACAGTGATAGGCCTATTGTTGGCCTTTTTCTTTTTTAAGCCCCCCATAGAATACCTTACCCATAAGCGGGAAAGAAAGCATATTCATGTAACTTATGCCAGGAAAGGTTTTAAAAGATCCTGTAAATTCTGGTTGGAGCCCAACATAGAACTTGTTGAAAGCAAAAAAGGAGATTTCACCCAAAAGGAATTAAAGGAAATAGAGAAGCTGATCCAAAAACATCAAAGAACGCTTTTGGATCAATTAGCGTTGTTTTATGAAAACAAGGATGTTAAAGCCATAAGATTATGGATTCATTAGTTAACTCACCTTCGATCGTTCATGTCCAGTTTAAGGGGGATATACTGTTGGAAATCGATTTGGATAATGGCAGATCCTTTGTTGTGCCCTTGGAAAAATTTCCTGAAATTAAAGCACTTACTAAATCCGAAAGGGATGGTTTTGAGGTGATTGATGGAAGTAATTTGTCTTTTTTGGCCATTGATAAATTACTCAGCATAAAAGAATTGATTGGGGTTTATTAAACCCGCTTCCCCCGCTTCTCGAAATTTGTAATTTCGAGAACAGATAAAGCGGATTTATAATCCGCAGGCTGCACATCTTCGTAAAAAATATTTTCGATTTCGGAGTCTCTATTCTTCTAGTGCATTGCTTTAGATTTTGTTCTGGAGGATTTCCAATCCCGAACGGCGGCACAGCGGCTTCTTAAATACCCCCCTTCCGGGGCAAAGAACAACGATTCGGTCTTTCCCCCTCCTGTTTTAGGAGGGGGAAAAAGGGGGTGGTGGAAACAATTCGGCTGCAATAATCAGCCTTTCGAAGCCTACCATTTTTCGCCCACCCACCAGCCCGAAACAAGGTTAAGCTTATCAAAATATATTCCTCCCAGCTAGGAAGTGCAATGGAGTTGAACCACTCCGTGGTTCCGGGCTTTGGGGGTGTATGTCCCAATTCCCCGGGTTGACCCGGGGTTATTATTGTTGGACCCTTTCAGGGTCATGGGTCGAAACCAAGAGCACAATTTTTGGCATGAAAACGGTCGCCACTGTATACAAAAATCCCAATGACAAAGACCACTTTTAAGTTCACATTGGGTAACACCTGACACATTCTCCAAACGGATCAAAGAAACCCGCATGGGTTTCAACCCCATTAGCCCCGTGCGTCAGCTCGGGGATTAAAGGACTCAACGACAATTCCCCAACCCAGGACGAAAGCCCCGGGTCAACCTTATCTGATCAACCTATTCCTGGCCAGTTGCTCTCCAGCAGAGCTGACTTACGCTTCAGTTGATAAATGTAAATGTAAACCTATTTTAGGATTAAATTTAGATGTAAATTTGTGACAGGACTAACAGAGAATAAAATTTAAATATGTAAACTTTTTTTAGGACGGGTCAAAACAACGATTCGATCTTTCCCCCTCCTGTTTTAGGAGGGGGAAAAAGGGGGTGGTGGAAACAAGGCGGAGGTACAGATCAACATCTCGAATTCAGACAATTTTTGACCAATAGGAACTGGATAAACCTGTAACAATTCCCTAGACTCAATAAAAGACATCATATCTAATCCCTTATGTGATTACTTGATTTTTCCCATGTAATCCTTTTGGTATTTTTTTAAAAGGAACTTTGTTGTTTTGATACTCAAAATGGAAACAATTATACAAATATAGAAGTCTATACTTTTGACGTAAAAAGTCCCCCAAGGTGCCAGCCACAAAAGGCCCACAGCCATCACTGTAATGTCAAACCAATCATGGAAGACTATATTCTTTAAAGTGTCCATATTGACAGGAACATATTTCTAAAACATATGCCTACTATCTAAGGTACTTTGCCTTCTTTACATCCTAAACAAGGCAAAAATGAAAACCTTTAAGGCACCTTCTCGCCTCCAAATTTAATCTACTCAATAGAAATGACAGTGGCCCTAAATGTTATTAATCCTTTAGACCTACAGGACTTACTTGATTTTTCCCATGTAGTTCTTTTGGTGCTTTTTTAACCATAGCCTTATTACACTAGCTATTATTATGGCTTGGATAATGCAAAGGTAGAATTCAACTTGATAATAATCGAAAGTTCCGAAGGGCATTAACCACATGAATACCACTGACATCCAGATGATATCAAAGGGAAGGCTGAAGATTATTTTAGTAATCGATCTCATTGTTTATCATTATTTCCCTATTCGAATCCTAAAGGTGAAAATCCCCCGAGTCATACCCTTCTAAATTTTACACATTCAAACCCTCCAGGTTTACCGAACCTGGAGGGCATGGTCAGTGGATGACCGTAACAAGAATCACCCTTTCGGATTGGATATCATTCTATCCGGCTACACTTCACTTTTTCTTCTGAGCCATTTAAAACCATGATAGCTCAGGAAAAACCATAAAGCACCAGCACCCAAAGAAGTATAGAAGCCAACTTCGAGTGGGTTGAAGGAACCATAAGAACCAAATGTCATCAACAAAACGGCAAAACACAGGCCTCCTAGGATAAACCTACCCTTTGTCCTTCTTTTTCGACCGGAATTCCATTTTTTTTTCAAGTTATGACAAGGTTAACCGATGGAAGTTGCATTATTTGATTTTTCCCATGTAATCCTTTTGGTATTTTTTAAGGAAGAACTTAATGCTAAACTCCAAACTAACCGCTAGGATTATACAGAGATAAAACCCAACTTGAGTTAAATTAAATGTTCCAAAAGGCATTAACCACATGAACATTATGCTCATAAAGGCTATTCCTATCCAATTTTTTGACAGAAACTTCAGCATTTTTTGATTTGATAAATTATCTGAAACAACTACCCATTAATTCTGCGACAATTCCTGCGCTAACACCCTCAATAAAGCCTAATGCCCCACCGATCACTGCACCACCTACGCAACCTCCTGCGGTACCAAGGCCTGGAAACACTACTGTACCCCCGGTACATCCTATAATTGTGCCACGAGTTCCTCCTAAGCCAATTCCAACAACGCCAGCAAGAAATACATTTCGAGTATTTACCGAACAACCCAAGGTTTGAACTTGCCCAAAATGATCGACGACCACTTTTTCCTTTATTCTATCTATCCCGCCATCCAGTACGAAATCCGAGAAGACAATGGTTCCTGAACTGATGGATAATAATGAGATCTTTTCCTCATAATTCAAAGAGGGCGAATGAATAATTTGGTTTTGAAAGGAAAGGGCAACGTTTTTGGCGGTATGAGGGTTTGCCGAATGATCCAGAGCATCCATAAACGGGTTTAGCAAAGAGCTTTGGTTGGGGGTGAAATAATTCCCCGAATTATACACTTCGTCCCTCATCCTAGCTCGTGCGTCGTTCCCTGCATCTGGGAAGTTCTGAAACCCAATATGAAACCTATCATCAATAGGTTCCTCGAGTCCCATCAGTTCCCTTGCCATCACATCCACGATCTCGCCTACAAGATGTTCCCTCATCAGGTAGGGTTCTGAGTGTTTATGCCGGGCAGATTCTTTTTCGATTATCTCCATGGCCAAACCCAATCCATGGGAATACAACTTTTTAATTTCCTCGATTTCATCCAAATAGGCTTGTGGTTGAGGATCTTCTGCGGTTTCAAGTTGGTTACAGGCGACCAGCAGAAATAGACAGATACAAATTTTTGTGTTTTTCATTTTTCCATAGGTGTTGCTGAATATGGCATTAATAGGTTTCCTACTAATATTATCCTCCAATAAGGAGGTTCCACGTTACAGCCCGACCTACAGGTTAATCAGATGACAATCCCCAAGTCAATGGGGTCGAAAATTGCCAGGCAGATGAATTAATAGCCTGATTCAAAGATTTAAGTTATTGTATTAAGGGTACTACTCCGTTGACACGGAACCGGGAGCGAAAAATGGGTTTAAACCGTGAGCGTTTTTTAAACAGCTGTATTTCAGTTAAAAGTAAACTATTCTGAGAATATTTAAAAATTTTTTGCATAAAATTTTATGTTATTGATATGTTCAAATTTGGATTACGGGACATACTCATTTCCTTTCACAATGAGACTTTTTGTTTCCCGTAGAGACCAGAGAGACAAAGGGACGAAGAGACTTGTTTACAGGCGAAAGGTTGGTTTTCGCTTCGGAAGGTTTTTGTCACAGAGGGCACAAAGGAGGCACGCCTGTCTGCCTTTTGCAGGAAGGTCGCGAAGGTTTTTTTGGTATGATTCGAAAACGTAGAGACCGGGAGACTTAGGGACGGAGAGACTTGTTTTCAGGCGAAAGGTTGGTTTCGCTTCGGAAGGTTTTTGTCACTAAGAACACAGAGGAGACACAGAGGGCGCGAAGGTTCTTTTGGCTTGATTCGAAAACGTAGAGACCGGGAGACTTAGGGACGGAGAGACTTGTTTTCAGGCGAAAGGTTGGTTTTCGCTTCGGAAGGTTTTTGTCACTAAGAACACAGAGGAGGCACAGAGGGCGCGAAGGTTTTTTTGGCTTGATTCGAAAACGTAGAGACCGGGAGACTAAGTGACGGAGAGACTTGTTTTCAGGCGGAAGGTTGGTTTCGCTTCGGAAGGTTTTTGTCACTAAGGACACAAAGGAGACACAGAGGGCGCGAAGGTTTTTTTGGTATGATTCGAAACGTAGAGACCGGGAGACTTAGGGACGGAGAGACTTGTTTTCAGGCGAAAGGTTGGTTTCGCTTCGGAAGGTTTTTGTCACTAAGAACACAGAGGAGGCACAGAGGGCGCGAAGGTTTTTTTGGCTTGATTCGTGACAAAGAAATGCCTTAATGAGCGTATTTTGCGAGAAATAGTAGCTTTAAGCGATAAAAGCAATACAGCAGCTGCCAGTCACCAAAAACGAGGATGGACAATGTCAACTAGGAGAGTCCTCTCCATTGAATGGTAGAAAAAACTCCATTTTCGCTGGTGGTGGGCCGACGGAAAACAGGGCCTGCCCTGAATTTTCTCAGGGCGTGCGGCTGGCTTGTGCGTGAGGAAGCTCCCCCCACATCCTGGCCCGAAGACTCCCGTCTTCGTCCTATCTTGACTTTTTTGTTTCCCCGATATTAGGATCGGGATCTCCGACTTTTTGGGTCAAAGCCTGTCCCGAGCGGAGTCTCGGGGCCAAAAAGTAAGGAAGTAAAAAGAGAAAAAGCTATCAATAGCAGCTTAAAGGGTAATTATAGCCATAACATACTCGGTATGGAGAGACTTAGAGACGAAGAGACTTAGGGACGGGGGGACTTGTTTTCAGGCGAAAGGTTGGTTTTCGCTTCGGAAGGTTTTTGTCACAGAGGACACAGAGGAGGCACGAAGGACGCGAAGGTTTTTTTGGTTTGATTCGAAACGTAAAGACAGGGAGACTTAGAGATAAAGGGGCTTAGAGTCGATTAACGTTTTTAGGTCATACAATCACTTACTACTGAATACGTTTAAACTATAGTATAAATATCCTATAGTGATTAAAGATTAACACCCTGTTTTAACCCAACAGTAATCCTAAAATTCGCATAATAAATACCCTTAATTTTGCACAATAAAAAATCATAAATTTGCACAATCCTAAATTTTTTATAGCTTTAAACGCTATTAATTTGAGTGGTTATGGCTTATATCCCTATAATAATCGAAGCAGGCCTATCCGAAAAATTATCTGCTTCGGGTGCAGTTTTGATCAAAGGGCCAAAGTCTTGTGGGAAAACAGAAACAGCCAAGCAGTTTGCAAAAAGTGTTTTGGAAATGGACAGGAACAAACAGGTTCCAATGATCATGGCAACAAATCCCCAACTTCTGTTGGCAGGTGATATCCCTAGGCTTATTGATGAATGGCAGGAACAACCTGAAATTTGGAATTACGTGAGACACGAAGTGGATGACCGGAAAGCAAAAGGACAATTTATCCTGACCGGATCGGTTAATCCAAACGATGATGTCAAAATGCATAGTGGATCTGGGCGGTTGGCAGTTTAAAATTGCCTGAAAAAGCCTATATTTAGGTTATGAAATCGAGCCTGTCCTGACGGCAGTCAGGGCATGACGAGCACGTCACACACTGGGATGATTAAGATTGCCAGATTCCCCCGAAACGAGTTCCCCGAAACAAGTTCGGGGCAGGCAGGGGCAGGCTATGTGACCAATAAAAAGCAATTATAAACACATGAAATGCCCATGAGAAAGAATTCTCACACAGGAGGATGATTATCTAGGGCATTCCATCTGACCATTGAAAAACAAATATAAACAGATGAAAGCCGACTCAAACTCAAAACAGGACATCTATTCTTTATCCAGCCACCTATTTTGGGATACGCCGATTGAGGATATAGATTGGTATCAACATCGTGCGTTTATCGTTGAGCGGGTCATGGGATATGGAAGCATAGAGGATTGGGAGATAATAAAGAAGGCGTATTCAAAGGAGGAAATGAGAGAAATCGTAATAGGCATACGGGTGCTTGACGATTTTAGTATCGCCTTTTTAAGCTTAGTTTTAGATTTGCCAAAGGAAGAATTCAGATGCTATACCGAGAGACAGTATCAGCCGAGCTTTTGGCATTATTAGAAAGTTTAATGATTATCGATGAGTTCGATGCACTTCGGCTAGTAGGTGGTACTGCTTTAGCACTGCAAATTGGACACCGCAATTCTGTAGATATCGACCTATTTGGCAAACACAGTATGGATGAGTTAACCCTTGCTAACGTTCTCGCTAGGTTTGACCACATTAAGAAGCTTGGAGGAAGTCAGTCAATACAGATATATTTAGTTAACGGTATTAAGGTTGATTTTGTCAATTATCCCTATCATTGGGTAAAACCGCCACTTGTTTTGAGTGGCCTTAGGATGGCTGCTTTAGAAGATATTGCCGCTATGAAAATTGCGGCAATTACACAGCGGGGTTCCAAGAAGGATTTTATTGACCTATTTTTTTTACTTCACAAATTTTCGATGCCTGAGGTGATGGCGTTCTACAGGGAAAAAATATCAGATGGCAATGAATGGTTAGCATTGCGAAGTATGACTTATTTCGACGATGCGGATAACCAACCCAATCCCACTATGTTTCAGAAATATTCCTGGGAGAAAATTAAGTCATATGTTAGCAGAGAAGCAAAAGATTATGGGGGCTATTAGCAATTCCCCTATTGCTCTGGCTGAGACCTGAATCTTTGGCATTTGATGGATGGTTTTAATTTTGGGTTATGAATTATGAGTGATGGATTGTGAATTACGAATAGAGAATTACGGGCTGCGAGGAGTGGTGGTGAATTACGAATGTTGTTAATGGTTAATTGTCAATTTTATTTCTGGCATTATTAAAGCCCCTCCGTCCCCAAGTCCCCGCCGCAGATAAGGAGCACAAACTACAAATCCTCTTGAAGCTTTTATTTGATCAGAATTTCTCCCCAAAAATAGTAAGACAGATTGAACCTGATTTTCCGGGCACAAAGGGTTTTTTGGTTTGATTCGAAACGTAGAGACCGGGAGACTTAGGGACTTTAGAGTTGGTTTCGCTTCGGAAGGTTTTTGACACAGAGGACACAGAGGAGGCACGAAGGTCGCGAAGGGTTTTTTGGTTTGATTCGAAAACGTAGAGACCGGGAGACTTAGGGACGGGGGGACTTGTTTACAGGCGAAAGGTTGGTTTTCGCTTCGGAAGGTTTTTGTCACAGAGGACACAGAGGAGGCACGCCTGTCTGCCTTTTGCAGGAAGGACGCGAAGGTTTTTTTGGTTTGATTCGAAACGTAGAGACCGGGAGACTTAGGGACGGAGAGACTTGTTTTCAGGCGAAAGGTTGGTTTTCGCTTCGGAAGGTTTTTGTCACGCTTGCCTGCCTTTGGCAGGAAGGACGTGAAGGTTTTTTTGGTTTTATTCTGGACGGAAAGACAGACCTAGGGACGAGTCCCCGAAACCGTGGGAGTTACCCATCGTCCGAATGGAAAACGCACACAACCTCCCATGGGTTGGTGGGAAAGTTAAATAAAAAGGGCAGGGGGAAGGTGGAGTAGTGCTGGGGAGTGGTAGTTACCCTGCACCAAGTATAAAACTGTATATTCCTAGAATTTTTATCCGAAAATATCACGCTGTCTGGCGTCATTCGATATCAGAATCAGGAAAATCTTATGCGTTTCTAATCGATCTTTCGCATCGGTGAACTGTAATAATATCAATCCGATACTCATCAACTATGCGATAATCAATTCTATAGTTAAATCTTATTAACTCTCTAATTTTATCGTTTTGAAATTCGGGAACCATTTTACCTGACAGTGGATGGCTTTCAAGTATATCAACAGCATTAAATAGCCTATCTACCGTCAATTGTGCGTATCTCTCAGAATCTTTTAATATATGTTCCCCAATCTCGTTCAAATCGTCGATTGCCGAATCCGTCCATACTACTTTAACCATTTTTTGAGTTTTTGTCTGGCTTCCTCTTTGGTGTTTATTTGTCCATTTTCAGAATCGTCGAGCCCTTTCTGAACCCTCTCTAAAAAAATCAGGTGATCTACAACCTGATCAATTGTCAGGTTCTCAGGGAGTTTATCAAGAGAGTTTATTATCTGGGTTTTGGTTATCATAGCTATTTATTTTAACTCAAAGATAATGAATCAAGTTTGTAAATCATCAAGCCTATTCCGAGTTATCTGCGGGATTTGTACCGTTCAATTAGGTTTTCTCCTGAAGTTTCTTGACTCGCCTGCCTGCCTCTGGCACGGAGACAACAGAGAGACTTAGAGACTAAGTGACGGAGAGACCTGTTTATAGCGAAATGTTGGTTTTCGCTTCGAAAGGTTTTTGTCACTAAGGACACAAAGGAGGCACGAAGAGCACGAAGGTTTTTTTGGTTTGATTCGTGACAAAGAAATGCCTTAATGAGCGAATTTTGCGAGAAATAGTAGCTTTAAGCGATAAAAGCAATACTGCAGCTGCCAGCCTCCAAATATGAGGATTGACAAGGTCAGTTGAATGAACCACACCATAAAATGGTAGAAAAATCACCGTTTCCGCTGGTGGTGGGCCGACGGAAAACCGGGCGTGCGGCTGGCGTGTGCGTGG
The DNA here is from genome assembly GCF_003347495.1 of Pleomorphovibrio marinus. Lineage (GTDB taxonomy): Bacteria > Bacteroidota > Bacteroidia > Cytophagales > Cyclobacteriaceae > Pleomorphovibrio > Pleomorphovibrio marinus. The sequence continues at coordinate 73,239 of NZ_QCXY01000014.1, read as the reverse complement.
GGCAGCTCCCCCCACATCCTGGCCCGAAGACTCCCGTCTTCGTCCTGTCTTGACCTTTTTGTTTCCCCGATATTAGGATCGGGATCTCCGACTTTTTGGGTCAAAGCCTGTCCCGAGCGGAGTCTCTGGGCCAAAAAGTAAGGAAGTAAAGAGAGAAATGAACATCCATAGCAGCATTAAGGGTGATTTTAGCCATAACATACTCGAAACGAAGAGACTTAGGGACTTAGAGACTTGTTTACAGGCGAAAAGTTGGATTCGCTTCGGAAGGTTTTTGTCACTAAGGACACAAAGGAGGCACAAAGGACGCGAAGGTTTTTTGGTAATTTTTAAGACCGGGAGACTTAGGGACTTAGAGACTTGTTTACAGGCGAAAGGTTGGTTTTCGCTTCGGAAGGTTTTTGTCACTAAGAACACAAAGGAGGCACGCCTGTCTGCCTTTTGCAGGAAGGACGCGAAGGTTTTTTATGTGGAACGTTGTTGCTCGCTCCGAAAAGGTATTTTTTTCACAGGAGGTCAGGAATGAAGGCCGAAATGGTGCAAGTCACCAAAAACACTCCGTTTCTCGAAATTTGCAATTTCGAGAACAGATAAAGCGGATTTGTAATCCGCAGGCTGCACGTCTTCGAAAAAATAGTTTGGATTTGAGAGCCTATACTTTTCTAGAGGAATGCTTCAGACTTTGTTCTGGGGGATTACCAATCCCGAATGACGGTACAGCGTCTTCTTAAAATCAAACTCTTCCGAGGCGAAAACAACGATTCGATCTTTCCCCCTCCTGTTTTAGGAGGGGGAAAAAGGGGGTGGTGAAAACAAGGCGGAGGCAACAATCAACCTTTCGAAGCCTACCATTTTTCACCCACCATTCCTCATCCTGAAACAAGGTTAGGCTTATCAAAATATATTCCTCCCCGCGAAGAAGTGCCTTTGAGTTGAACCACTCCGTGGTTCTGGGGTTTGGGTGTGGTGTGCCCCAATTCCCCGGGTTTCTCCTGGGGTTATTATTGTTGGACCCTTTCAGGGTCATGGGTCGAAACCAAGAGCACAATTTTTGGCACGAAAACAGTCGTCACTGTACAGATAAACCCCAAAAAGACAATCACCATCCCTAAAATTTACTCCATTGGATGACATCTGACACAGTCTCCAACAGCTTCAAAGAAACCCGCAGGGTTTCCACTCCATTAGCCCCGTGCGTTAGCTCGGGGATTAAATGCCCCAACGACGATTCCCCAACCCCAGGGGTTGAACCCCCGTGACCAAGCCTTCGGACGGTTACCCCATTCGATAAATCCATCAAATTCACCTGAAAGCCCCTGTTTCTCGAAGTTTGCAATTTTGGGAACAGATAAAGCGGATTTGTAATCCGCAGGCTGCACATCTTCGTAAAAAATATTTTGGATTTCGGAGCCTCTACTTTTCTAGAGCTTTGCTTTATATTTTGTTCTGGGGGATTACCAATCACGAACAGCGGCACAGCGGCTTCTAAAAATTAATCCCGCTTCCGGGGCAAAACCGCGAACCCTCCTTTCCTAACAGGACGGTGATCCTATTGCAATCGATGCTTCTACCCGCATTAGGTACCTAGCGGCACCCTGATTTTAGGTGCTCCCAATCCCTTAAATAATTAGCCAATACCACTTATGCTATTTCTAAATTATAATTATATTTATAACTTTACGTAATATCACATCAGGTTATAAATGTATATACAGAAATGGAAATCAAATTACCACGTCATATTCACGTTCGGTCGACTTATTTGAACAAGGTACGTCCCTTTATGGGCAAAAACATCATCAAGGTATTGACCGGGCAACGTAGGGTGGGAAAAAGCTATTTGCTATTTCAGGTCATTCAATTGATCCGACAGGAAAACCAAAATGCCTCTATCCTTTACATCAATAAAGAAGATTTGGCATTTTCCTTTATCAAGTCCGCAGAAAATTTAAATGATTATATACTTACCCATAAATCAAATGCCGGGAAGACCTTTGTTTTTATTGACGAAATCCAGGACATACCGCATTTTGAGTCAGCACTTCGTTCTTTATTGCTGCATGAAGATCTTGATATTTATTGCACAGGAAGCAATGCCAACCTGCTTTCGGGAGATATTGCCGGATTCCTGAGCGGCAGATATATAGAAATACAGGTATATAGCCTTTCCTATGCAGAGTTTTTGGACTTTCATGGGCTCATAGAGGGCAGTGGGAGTTTAGAAAAATACTTGAAATACGGGGGACTACCATATTTGATTCATTTGCCCCTTGAAGACGAAGTGGTTTTTGAATACCTGAAAAACATCTACAACACGATCGTTTATCGGGACATCATTAACAGGTATGCCATTAGGAATGTCCCTTTTCTGGAACAACTGTTGGTGTTTCTTGCCGCGCATACAGGCAGCATTTTCTCGGCGAAAAAAATCAGTGATTTTCTCAAATCGCAGCGCATTAATATGGCGCCAAATCAAGTTCAAACGTATATACATCACCTTGTGAATGCTTTTTTATTGCATAAAGTACCTCGATATGACCTGGTTGGAAAACGACTGTTTGAAATAGGGGAAAAATATTATTTTGAAAATCTGGGCATCCGAAACGGAATTTGGGGATACAGGTTGGAGGATAGGGGCAAAATAATGGAAAATGTAGTGTACAATCATTTGGTTTTCAAGGGTTACAAAGTCCGGATAGGAATAATAGGGAACAAGGAGGTTGATTTTGTTGCCGAAAAAGAGGGGGAGAAAAAGTACCTTCAGGTGGCACTAACCATCAATGATCCCAGTACCATGTCACGCGAATTCGGAAATTTAAAAAAGATAACCGACAATTATCCAAAGACGGTCATCACCATGGATGCCTTCTCGGGAAATACCCATGAAGGTATTCAGGCCATTGATCTACGTAGTTTTCTGCTTTCGTAAAGATGGAATTTCCAGTTCCGGAAGGTTTTCGCTTCGGAAGGTTTTTGTCACTAAGGACACAGAGGAGGCACGCCTGTCTGCCTTTTGCAGGAAGGACGCGAAGGGTTTTTTGGTAATTTTTAAGACCGGGAGACTTAGGGACGAAGAGACTAAGAGACTTGTTTATAGGCGAAATGTTGGTTTTCGCTTCGAAAGGTTTTTGTCACTAAGGACACAGAGGGCTCGAAGGTTTTTTATATGGAAGGTTGTTGCTCGCTCCGAAAAGGTATTTTTTTCACAGGAGGTCAGGCACGAAGGCGGAAATGGTGCATGTCACCAAAAACACTCCGTTTCCCCGTTTCTCGAAATTTGCAATTTCGAGAACAGATAAAGCGGATTTGTAATCCGCAGGCTGCACATCTTCGTAAAAATATTTTGGATTTCGGAGCCTATACGCTTCTAGAGCATTGCTTCAGATCTTGTTCTGGGGGATTACCAATCCAGCTTCCAGTGCAAAAACACCAATTCGATCTTTCCCCCTCCTGTTTTAGGAGGGGGAAAAAGGGGGTGGTGAAAACAATGTGGGGTGCAATGACCAACCTTTCGAAGCCTACCATTTTTCGCCCACCCATCAGCCCGAAATAAGGTTAAGCTTATCAAAATATATTCCTCCCAGCTAGGAAGTGCAATGGAGTTGAACCACTCCGTGGTTCTGGGGTTTGGGGGTGGTGCCCCAATTCCCGGGTTTCGCCCGGGGTTATTATTGTTGGACCCTTTCAGGGTCATAGGTCGAAACCAAGAGCACAATTTTCGGTATGAAAACGGTAGCCACTGTTTACAAAAATCCCAATGACAAAGACCACTCTTAAGTTCACATTTGGTAACACCTGACACAGTCTCCAAACGGATCAAAGAAACCCGCATGGGTTTCAACCCCATTAGCCCCGTGCGTCAGCTCGGGGATTAAAAGACCCAACGACGATTCCCCAACCTCGGACGGGGTTGAACTCCGGGAACAAGTTTTCGCACGAAGGATCCATTCAGGAAATGGGGCAATTTCGTTCGGGAGACCAATCCCGGACGGAGACACGGCGGCTTCTTAAACCCCAATTCCCCGCGTTTCGCCCGGGGTTATTATTGTTGGACCCTTTCAGGGTCATGGGTGGAAACCAAGAGCACAATTTTTGGCATGAATTGGGTTGGTGGTACGTTTTTGACTATGGGTTCCACCCTTGGCCATTGAGAGGTTTTACACCTGTCGGGTTTGGTGTAGTTAAGATTTGGGTTTTAAAATTTAAACTCCAGGAAAATGCAGTTTCGATCCTTTCCAGCGTCTCCAGGTGAAACTTGCCTTCCTAGCTACCCCTCTGAAAGTCCTGCCGAAGGCAGGGCTGAATTTCTGTAGCAACGGATTTGATTTTAGTAAGAGATTGTTTGATAATAATAATGAGCCTTTCTAAAAAATAACGTATTTTGAATTTTCTTACCAACATTCTAAACCATGGCAAAAATCAATCTGAATATCAACGGAAAAACCAAAGAAGTGGATGTAGATCCCAACACCCCCATTCTTTGGGTACTGAGAGACCATTTGGATCTGGTTGGAACGAAATATGGCTGCGGGATCGCCCAGTGTGGTGCCTGCACGGTAATCATGGACGGTAATGCCATCCGGTCATGTTCCACCCCGGTTTCCTCCGCGGAGGGTGCAAAAATCACCACCATTGAAGGCTTGTCGGAAAATGGTGATCATCCAGTACAAAAGGCCTGGATGGAGCATGATGTGCCCCAATGCGGCTACTGTCAGGCAGGTCAGGTGATGAGTGCAGTGGCATTACTCGAAAGCAACCCCAATCCCAGCGAGGAAGATATAGACAATGCCATGAACGGGAATATCTGTCGTTGCGGCACTTATTTGCGCATCAAAAAAGCAATCAAGACCGCTGCGAATTCCTAATCCCAAAAGTTATTAACCATGACTATCATAAAGACAAAACTAAATAGACGTTCATTTTTGAAGGTTTCTGCATTGGCAGGAGGAGGCATGGTGCTCAGCTTCAGTTGGCTTGCAGGCTGTCAGCCCAGTCCCGAGCAGGAGAAGTTGGGGTTACCCGATGAGTGGTTTGAGCTGAACAGTTATATCAAAATTGGGGACAACGGCTTAGTGACGCTTTTTTCCCCGAATCCTGAATTTGGCTCTAACGTAAAAACCTCCATGCCCATGATCCTTGCCGATGAGCTGGATATGGATTGGAAAAAAGTAATCGTAGAACAGGCCGACTTTTTCCCGGAACGTTATGAAAGGCAGTTTACCGGTGGTAGTCAGGGCATACGTCTGGGATGGAATCCCCTTAGAACAGCAGGGGCCGCAGTCAAGTACCTTCTGGTAGCCGCTGCTGCCCAAACATGGGAAGTTCCTGCGGAAGAAATCAGCACTTCCGGGGGTATTATCCGGCATGAAGGATCTGGCAAAAAGGCACATTATGGAGAAATGGCGGCTTTGGCGGCTACTCTAGAAGTTCCGGAGGAGATAAAACTTCTTAAAGAAATCAAAGACTTTAACATCATCGGCACTTCCCGAAAAAATGTGGACGGGTCAAAAATAGTGACCGGAAAGCCCATGTTTACGATGGATTACAAAAAAGAGGGGATGCTGATCGCCATGATTATCCATCCTCCTGCTTTTGGTATGAAGTTAAAATCCTTTGAAGCTGAATCGGTAAAGTCCATGCCGGGAATCAAGGATGTTTTTAGCTTTAAGGTACATAAGGAGGATTACGAACAAAATGCATTCGACACCACCACGCATCCGGAATTGGTTGCCATAGTGGGGAATTCCACCTGGGAAGTGTTGCAGGCTAAGCGGAAATTGAAGGCCGACTGGGAAAAATCCCCAGAACGGGAATTTGTGATGGCCGGATGGGGAGGAAATAAAAGCACAGTAAAGGTACCCGCAGGACTAGAAAACACAGAGAAGCATAAGGCGAGCATGGAAGCGCATTCCAAAAGAAAGGCCAGGGAACTACGTAAAGACGGCAATCCTGCTGCCGCTTTCAGCAGAGCCGCCAAAGTCCTTGAAAGGACCTATACCGCTCCATTTCTTGCCCATAATTGTATGGAGCCGGTAAACTGTTTTGCCCATGTCACTGCAGACCAGGCGGAATTGTATGGACCCATCCAGGCACCGGAATTTGTTTCCAATACCCTTTCGGAAAGGTTGGGGCTGCCCAAAGAAAAAATCCATATCAAGCTGGCTAGAATGGGAGGGGGCTTTGGACAGCGGGCGTATGGGCACCATATGGTAGAAGCTGCCGTGATATCCCAAAAGGTAGGAGCACCTATTAAAATGATCTATACCCGGGAGGATGATATGACCTATGGGATTTATAGGCCTACTTATACGGCCACCTATCGTGCTGCCATTGACGAGGAGGGTAAATTGACAGCCATACATATCAAAGCCGGGGGAATTCCTGAAACCCCTATAGCACCGAACAGGTTTCCTGCCGGGGCAGTGGACAATTATTTAGCCGAAGGCTGGGAAATAGCCTCCAATATCACCATAGGAGCCTTTAGGGCACCAAGGTCAAATTTTATCGCCAGTGCTGAACAATCCTTTTTGGACGAACTTGCTGAGGAATTGGGCAAGGACCCCATTGACTTCCGCTTGGAACTTTTGGACAGGGCAAAGAACAACCCAGTAGGCAATAACAATGATTATGACCCTGAGCGATATGCTGGGGTGTTGAAATTGGTAAGGGAAAAATCCTTCTGGGATTCACCGAGACAGGGCATTCACCGGGGTGTGTCCGCTTATTTTTGTCATAATTCCTATGTGGCGGAAATTCTTGACTTGAGAATGGAGGACAACAAACCCGTGATAGAAAATGTAATAGCGGCAGTGGACTGTGGTATTGTGATCAATCCTGATGCTGCAGCAAATATGGGAGAAGGGGCCATAGTGGACGGTATTGGCAATGCTTTCTTTGGGGAATTGCCCTTCAATGACGGGGTGCCACAAAAAAGCAACTTTAACGACTACAAGATGATCCGCATGTCTGAGGCACCCAGGAAGATCGAGGTGCACTTTGTAAAAAACGATCATGATCCGACGGGGTTGGGAGAGCCCTTGTTTCCACCTGTCTTTGCGGCCATATCCAATGCACTGTACAAGGCCACGGGCCAGCGTTTTTACCAACAGCCCTTTCAGCCCCAGCTAGAAATGATGGAACAAGAAATAAAGGTAGGACAGTCATAGGAGGACCATAATTGGCATACAACTAAAGATAGGGGCATTGTCTAGTTTGAGTTTCCTAAAGGTGATCCGATTGGTTCTTTTCAGTGAGGAAGACCCACAAGTATATTTAAACACCTTCAAAAAAGAGAATTAGAGGCATAAAATAGCAGTTGCCTTTTTATTCTTTATCCATAAAGCTTTCCAGATTGGTAAACAGATTTTGGCATGATTTTTTAAAAATCAAAGAGTAATAACCTTATTTATATTTTCATGAAGGAGTCCGGTCGAAAGCGAATTCTTGTAGCTTGTAATCATTTGGTGTCCGTGGGTGGGGCTGAACTCTACACGTACTACCTGATAAAAGCTATAAAGGGAAAAAGAAAATATAAGGTAGAATATTTTACGCACCATTTAGGTGAAATCTCTTCTAAAATAGAAAATGAACTTCAGATTGGCTTTAGGTCTGGTAAAGGCTATGATTTAATTATTGCAAGTCATAACCTTACTGTCAATTATCTCTATGGTAAGGGTCCCATTCTTCAAATCTGCCATGGCCCCATTCCCGAAATGGAACAACCCTCTCCCTTAGCTGATTACCATATTGCCGTATCAGAGGAAGTGAAACAGCACCTGTTACAAAAAGGCTTTGACTCGAAGGTAGTGCTCAATGGAGTGGATTTAGGTACTTTCAGCCCCCAGAAGGCTATCGGTAAAGAGCTAAAAACTGTTTTGTCACTTTGTCAAAGCGAAGAAGCCAATAAATGGATTTCGGAAATATGCGAGGAGGAACAATTGTCCTTTAAGGCAATCAACAAACATGAAAACCCCGTTTTTCAGGTAAATAAAGAAATCAATAAGGCTGATATGGTAATTGGTATCGGTAGGTCGGTCTATGATGCTATTGCCTGTGGCCGACCCTGTGTTTTGTTTGACAATAGAGTATATAATGGTACTTTGGGAGATGGCTATCTCCATCCCCATCTGTTTAAAAAATTCGTCCTAAATAATTGCTCAGGGAGATACACTAAAAAATCGTTCACAAAACAGCAATTAAAGCAGGAAATCAATAAATACAATGCAGAAGATGGCAAGGCTCTAAGGAGCATAGCGGAGAGATCCCTTGACCTGAATAAAAACACCGAAAAGATTCTGGCCATAGGTTTTTCCATAGGCAAGTGGGATCATTTTAAACATCGATTATCCATTTTCTTTCAACCCAACAAAACAAAGCCACTATTTAGTGAACAAAAGAGGCTGTACCGGGCAAAAATGAAAAAAAAAATTGACCAAGGTACTTCCTTAAAGACGCTGTTTTTTTTGATCTATAATGAAAGTTTTCCCATTAATCTTCAATTCGCCTTTTATTTATTTTGGTTAAAACTCCTTTTGAAGGGCAGGAAGTCAGAAAAGCCTTCTGAAAATTAGCCTGATTAGAATAAGGATAGCTTCTTTATGAATGCTTATCTGGCATACAAGCTCAACTTTTTCATCTCCCAAGCCTCTTCGCACCCTTCTGAAAGCTCCATACGTAAATATTTTGCCTGGACTTCCTCATCCCACTGAAAGCGGTTTACTCCCTTATCCCCAGTGCCTGTACCGAGGTTTTTCCAGTTTTTTCCATCGCTAGACACAGCTACAGAAAATGCCCTGGGATATTGTTTCTCATCGGCCTCGAATTGTAATTCTGTCAGCTTGGTAAGCTGGGGGAGCTCCACTTGAAACCAATTACCTGGAGCCTGTTCGTTTTCGGTCTTCCATCCCCTATATCCAAAAACCAGGGAAGGATCCTTGGAAGAACCCACCCCTTGCCAGGCAGTGCTACTGGCGGTTACCTTCCAATTGTCTTGCGGTAATAGTGCTTTTGGGATTTCCTGCACCAGTTCATCAAAATTATAGTTGGATTTCCGGTCACGGGTTTCTTCCCTGATTTTAGCCACATATTCCGGATGGACGAAACTACCTCTATTGCCAAAATCGTTTCGGACATAGGAAACTACGGAGGCGATCCATGTATCGTCGTTTTCAGCCATAGGAATCATTACCCCTTCGTATTCTTTACCCTCTATGTCGCCGGTAAGTCCATGTAGAAGGGTTTTTACGGCATATTCCGGATGCCCTTGTATGCGGGGAGAGCCAGAAAATCCCGGGGCTAACAATTCGCCTCCCTCACCCCCTGTGGGAGTCCCTAACCCTTTTACCCCATGGCAGGCCGCACAATAACCGTCATAGATGTCCTTACCCTTATGGAACAATTCCTGCTCATGCGCCAAAAATTGGGTGTTTGCAAGTTTTTGGGCTTCTTCCATTTTTTGTGACAATTGGCTGCTGACCAGTTGCACCCCCGGAGACTGGTTAGATTGACTCGTTGTTTTTATTAAATCCTCCATCCCTTCAATCTTCAAAATATAGGCACTTTGCACTGCCTGGATCACCACTGAAGGTTCTTCATCTTCTGTCATTTGTTTAAAATCAGAGGCCAGGCTTAAGTCCCCATATTTATACAAAGTCTCTGCAGCCCTGAGGGCTTGAATGCGTAGTTGGTGGTTGGAATCTTTCAGCCATGTCCGTATCATATCGGCCTTTAGTGCCCCCAGTCCCTCCAGAGTCCAAAGGGCATGAATGCGGGCCAGTTCATTATCCGAACTCAGGGCCATTTTCCTAAGTTCCTCAACTACAGACCTATCTTGCTTGAGCACCAAAAGCTGTTGGGCCATATCCCTCCACCATCCGTTGGGGTGTTCCAGGTGATTGACCCATTGGGCTGGTGATTCCTCATACATGCGGGGTTTTTCCTTGCTACGGGGCATTCCCTCATAGGTTACCCTCCAGATACGCCCATTCCCTACGATATCATCCATTTGATACTGCTTGATTTTGGTACGAAGGTAACTGCCTTCCTGTGTCCAGTTTCCTTGCTGAATGATGCCCCTATACATGTCGACGATATACATGGTACCATCGGGTGCGGTGGCCATGTCCACCGGTCTAAAGAGGGGATCTGTGGATTGTATAAATTCAGATTCTGAATCTATATATTCATTTTGTATATAAGTGAGGCCTTCCTCTTTTTCGGACCTAACTTGGCGCACAATCCTTGCTACGGGTTCCCCGTAGAAGTACTGTCCTACCAATTCTCTAGGAAGTCTATCTCCTCGAAAAACGTCGTTGCCTGCGGCACCTGTAACATTGTTGAGGGAACCATCTGGTTTTGTTTCCCGCATTCCTGGCTCAAAATCCGCCATTTTGACAAGGCTGTAGGGAACACGAAACCCATCCTTAAATTGCCCTTTTACTTGATAATTGCCATATACGATGGGAAATTGGAAGTTTTGAGGCACCCCCCCAGCTCCATCCTGAAACCATACCTGCCCGTAATTGTCCTGGGTCACTCCCCATTGACCATAGGGGTTGCCGGTGGGTTCCTGGATTACCCCATCAGGCGTCCAACGTATCCTTTTGGAATTATAAGTGCTGTACATCCAGTTGTCCATGGCCCAGGTAAGGAAGCTGGTCTGGTGCTCTACATTTCCTGATCGGCCCAGACCTGTGGCAAAAAGCTCTTTTTTGTCGGCTTTTCCGTCATTGTTGGTGTCGGTATATTTGTAAACATGGTCTTCATTGGACTCCATGGAAAGTATGGTATTAGGACCAAAGGGCACTACAAACCTAGGGAATACCAGGCTGTCCAGAAAGATCACTCCGGTTTCATAAATGCCATCGTTGTTTTTGTCCTCCCATCTGGAGATTCTGCTCACGGGCAAAAGTTCCCCCTGCGCATCAATATCCTGCATATAGGTTCTGAGCTCCAAGACATACATTCGGCCATTACCGTCAAACCTGATCGCCGCTGGTTCCCTGATTTGTGGTTCGGTGAGTATGGGCTCAATGCGGTAGCCCGGCTTGAGGGTGAAGGTCTCCTTTTGCTGGGTTGCCGATAAGGGAACCACAGGTGGGGCGGGGGAGAGGTCAATACCTTTCCAACGAGGCGACTCCATATCTACTCCCTCCGGAATGCGGATAGAAGGAAAAGGTTCCTCCATCCGCTTCGGATCCAAGGCATCAGCGGGAGAAATATCAAATGGGGATTTTTCCTGTTGGCAACTTGTGGTGAGGAATAACGCAATACAAGCGTAAATGGAGAAAATTACAGGTATTCTTTTCATGTAAAACTGAATTACTACACTTTTTTGGATGTCTCAAATCCCTGGTCACTACGATAGGCATAATTAAGAACCTGCAAATTATGGGTATTTTTCATGATTTTAAATGCCAGTAACATAAAATTTGGATGATTTTGATACAATCTAGTTATCGAATGATTGTACCAATTGTTGATTCAAATAAAAATAAGTATTTCTCTAAACTCTCTCATTATTTTTTAAATTTAGGAACCAATTATACCCTCTTTAGTATGTTAGACATAGTAATTGATGCCAGAAAGGCAACTATTGGTCCCGGTCTGGCGGTAAAACGGATACTCCCCTTTAGGCTTAGGAGAATGGTGGGGCCTTTTATCTTTATGGACCATGCGGGCCCTGTAGATAAGCCCTCCTCCAAAACATCTTCCATGGATGTGCTTCCTCACCCCCATATAGGGCTTTCCACGGTAAGTTATCTTTTTGGCGGGTCAGTGACCCATAGGGATAGCCTAGGCGTGGAACAGGTGATCAAACCCGGAGAGGTAAACTGGATGAAGGCGGGTAGGGGCATTTCCCACAGTGAGCGGTTCGAGGACCCATCGGCTTTGGCTGGAGGGGAGTTGGAAATGATTCAGACCTGGGTTGCCTTGCCAGAGAATGAGGAGGAAGCTGCGCCTACCTTCCATAACTACGCCATAAACCAGTTGCCTGTTTTTACGGATAAGGGGATCTGGATGAGGTTGATTGCGGGTACAGCCTATGGGTTGAAGAATGAAGTAAAAACCAGTTCACCCATGTTTTACCTTCATGTGGTGTTGGAAAGGGGAATGAGGATTGATTTGCCTATGGAGCATGCGGAGAGGGGGGTGTATGTGGCTAAGGGCAGCGTGGAAGTCCAGGGTCATACCTATTATGCCGGACAATTGCTGGTTTTTACCAAAGGTACTGATCCAGACATCCTCACTAAGGAGAAATCCACGCTGATGATGCTGGGTGGGGAACCACTAGGGGAGCGCTTTATTTGGTGGAATTTTGTTTCCAGCAGTAAGGAAAGAATAGAACAGGCAAAAGAGGATTGGAGGCAGGGTAGGATTATTCTCCCCCCAAATGACAATGAAACCTTTATACCCTTGCCGGAGGATAAATATAAAACAAAGGGGCCTGATCCCGAAGCCTTGTCCTAAGGTAATGCTTACTCTTTTGACCAAATGATTTCTTTCCTTCCATCTTACCGACCCGTAGCTTCCCCAAAATGAAAAAGTTGTGTTTTTACTTGCTTATAGTTGGCTTTTCCTTGTTTTACGCCTTTGATGGCTTCAGCCAAAACGCCAAAAATATGAATGAATTGACTCCAAAGGAACAAGAACGAAAACAGCTTTATGAGTTGTTGGGCAGGCTTCCGGACCGGAATAGGCCTATTTCGGTAAAAGTAGTTTCGACTGAAGAAAAGGAAGGAGTTATTCTTCAAAAATTACTGCTCGACATCAATGGCTTGGAGATGGTGCCGGCCTATTTATCCAAACCCAAGGATGTAACCGGCAGACTTCCTGTGGTGTTATTCAATCATTCCCATTTCGGTCAATACGAAGTAGGAAAAAATGAATTTATCTTGGGTAGAAAGGAAATGCAATCGCCTCCCTATGCCATTGCTTTGGCGAAAGAAGGATATGCCGGACTTTGCATTGATTCTTGGGGTTTTGGGGAGCGATCTGGGAGGCCTGAAGTGGATCTTTTCAAGGAGATGCTCTGGCAGGGACAGGTGATGTTCGGAATGATGGTGTATGACAATCTGAGGGCACTGGATTACCTGCTGGGCAGGGAGGATATTGATCCAGACAGGGTGGCCACCATGGGTATGTCCATGGGCAGTACCATGGCCTGGTGGCTGGGTGCCCTGGACGAGCGGATCAAAGTAGTGGTGGATTTAAACTGTCTTACTGATTTTCACACCCTAGTGGAAAAGGGAGATTTGCGCCTACATGGTATCTATTATTACGTGCCCGATTTGCTCAACCATTTTACCACCTCTTCCATCAATGCCCTGATAGCCCCCAGGCCACATTTGGGGCTTGCGGGCAAGTTCGATCCCTTGACCCCTTTGGAAGGGCTGGAAATCATCGATAAAGAACTCAAAGCAGTCTATGCGGCAGAAGGAGCCCCTGAAGCCTGGAAATTAAAGATTTATGATGTGGGGCATGAAGAAACAGAGGAAATGAGGGAGGATATTCTGCAGTTTTTAAGGGAGTGGTTGTAATATGATGTTATTTTTAAAAAGTAAAAGGAATTCCAATTTGATATTGTCATAAAACTATACTTTGTTGGCACAAATTTAAACTGATTTTTTCGCCTAGTTTAGGATATTAGCTCTTTCTAAGAATTTGAAATTGCGCCTTAATAGGAGCTGTCAGGCATTTATTTAGCGATACATAAGTGCATGATTATAGTGGCAACCCGCCTGACCAATTAAGGATTCTCCATTTGTGCAGACAAGACTAACAGTCAGACGGTTTTAAACCGTCTGACAGGAGATTACTGAAAAACAATAATTAACATATGCAAAAACCTACACTTACCTTATCCTTTCTTTTATTTTCCATCATTCATCTTTATGCGCAGGAAAACCTTCCGCAAAGGTTGGAAAGGCATGTGCAAGTGTTGGCTTCTGACTCCCTTGAGGGAAGGGGGCTGGGTACGGAAGGGCGGCAGAAAGCCATCCGCTATATTGAAAATGAGATGCGTGAAATGGGACTGCAACCTTTTCAGGAAGGTTCTTATTTCCACTATTTTGACTTTAGGGCCAATTTGGTCCAACTTAAGGGAAAAAATGTGGTGGGGATGATTCCTGGTGCTCATCCGGAACTGAAAGAAGAATACATTGTGATTGGTGCCCATTTTGATCATTTGGGATATAAATTGGATGAGGATGGCCCCAAAACGATTTTTCCGGGCGCTGATGACAATGCCTCAGGGGTGGCAGGAATATTGGAGATAGCGAGGCTTATTTTAGCCTTCGAAGAGCAACCACAGCGAAGTTTGGTCTTTGTAGCTTTTGATGCGGAGGAAAGCGGTCTGATAGGCTCAGAGTATTTCGTTAATGCACAGAAACCTTTTTCTAATGATGCCATCAAAGCCATGTTCAGTCTGGACATGATCGGCATGTTCGATACAGTAAATAAATTGAAATTGAAGGGTTGGCAGACTTTGGAGAATGCGGATGAACTGCTGGCTTTGGCGCAAGGGCGTCAGGAAATCCCTGTAAAAACCAAGTTTGAAATAGAAAGGGCTACAGATACCTGGCCATTTGGAAAAGTCGGGATACCGGCTATTTATGTAAGTACCGGACTGAAATCTCCCTATCACCAACCGGAGGATACTGCTGACTTGTTGGATTATGAGGGTATGGCCAAAATCAGCTCATTTATGACGGGATTGATATTGGAAATGGCCAATTCGTCCACAATGAAACCTTCTAGAATATTCGATGCCAAGTCTGCCAAGTACGGAAAACCGTTCAGGTTTGGTGCCCAAATTGGCATTGGTGCTTCACGTAATATCAACAGGACAGATTCTTACCGTGAATTTGGGGTGTTGGCCGTAGAAGCAGGTATTTACAGTAGGGTAAGAATAAGCCCCACATTTGAGGTTACGGTGAGTACACTTTATGACTTGAATGGAAGTTTGGTGGAGGGGGAAAGGTTTAGAAGACATTCCATTACAGTTCCCGCTCTGGTCCGCGTTACTCCCTTTTATTCAAAAGATGGTTTGTTCAGAATCTTTACCGGTGTTGGCCCTTATTTTAGGCAGCATTTAAGACAACGTTTATCAGAAGGTGCCCAACAAGGATTAGGTTCATCTGTGGAATTGCCTGATCAGGAGTGGGGGTTAAGTTTGCAGCTTGGTTTTCAGGTTTTTATGTTTACTCTTTCCACTGAGTGGAGGTCAGGTTTGACCGAACCTTTAAGGCTTCCGGGTGCTACGGAAATTTACAACAGGAATTTTAGGCTGGGGATTGCTTATGAGTTTTAGGCTGAATCCCGGATGGTAATGAGATCGTCTATGGGCGAAAGGATGATAACAGGGAAGTTGAGGGGGGGGATTCTTTTTTCTCCCTTCGCTTGGTAATCTTTACGGCGTTGGTCGTCATGGTGGCGAAAAACACCATCTACTTTTCCTTCTTCTCTCCCTTGACCCTTATTTTCCTCAGCCCATAGTGGTTTTTGTGGTCCCCGAACACGCCTTCCATTACCGTGGACCGTTGATTGGATATTTCACCGCTTAGTATCTTTTCAGCCTTTGATTACCCCTTGGGGCTTTTTTTGGGGAATTGCAGACCTTGAAAAGTTGCTTCTCGAATACCCATTGGCAGCATTCCTAGAGCAGTTTCATGTCCGTAGGGAAACGGATATAGCTTTCATAACAGGAGGCGTCCCTGCCTGCGGCAGGCAGGCATGAAAAGCACGTGGGTGTTGTCAATGTCCCCCTTCCAGTAAGCCAGGAGTACTTCCTGCACCCTCTGCCAGTCGGCATGTTCGGCCACGTATGTCCGTACCCTGCCGACGATGCCCGAATCCCTTATCAGCTGTTTTTCCTTCAGGAGCTTGCCGCAGAAAAGCTGTATGCCCCAGTCGGTATTGAAATGCTCAACCAGTTTTTCGTCGCTGAGGTCAAAATAGGACTTGAGGAACATCAGGGCGAACATCCCCTTTGCGTCAAACCACTTGGGTGCGCCGGGCCCCTGGTTTTCGGGGGGGAGACAGGCTGCCAGTTCCTCCCAGGGCATGGTGTCGTGGAGTTTTCCCAAAAACAAATTCTTGAAAATGTACCATTTTGGAATAAATTCCTGAAAGTCTTGGAAAATGCGGAGTTGTGGAGTATCTTTCATTGTATTTGAGTTTCGTAGCTTCAAAATACACAACTAAAACCCCGGAAACAAGCCCTAACGGGCCTTTTTCGGGGTTTTTTAACAAAAAATATTTTGCTTTATCACTTGATTATCTGTGGGTTACGAATACTCAAGGAAACCCTAAATTAATGGATGGGACAGATTTTGAAGGAGAGGACATTATCATCATCAGATAAATCTTTAAATTTTAGATTTAAAAGGCGTTGGTTTCAAACCAACTTCTTTATTTCTCTTTTTCTCCCCTACAAATTCGGTAGGCGTAACACCATAATACTGCTTGAAGGAACGGCTGAAATAGGTGAGGCTGTTAAAGCCCAGGTTGAAAGCTACTTCACTGATGTTCCCATAATCCTTAGCTAATAAACAAGCTGCCCGTTTCATACGAAAAGTCCTTATGAATTCGGTAGGGGCCTGGTCGATAAGCGCTTTGAGCTTCCGGTGCAGGTTTACCCTGCTCATGCCGATTTCTCTACTCAACCTTTCCACATCAAACTCTGGATTGGAAAGGTTATCTTCCATGATGGAAAGAAGACGAGTCAGCAGGCGCTCATCGGTGGAGGTAACCGTGATTTCCGATGGTTCAAGGGAAAAGGACTGACTGTATCTCATCCTTAATAATTTCCTGGATTTGATGAGATTTTTAATTCTTACCAGTAGCTCTTCCATCTGAAAGGGTTTGGTCAGGTAATCGTCCGCCCCGGTTTCCAACCCATCCAGTTTACTGTCCTTGTCCGCACGGGCGGTCAACAGGATGATGGGAATATGGCTGGTCCTTTCATCCTTTTTTAGTTGGTCGGAAAGGGTCACCCCGTCCAAATCCGGCATCATCACATCGCTGAGGATGAGGTCGGGCATCAGTTCCACTGCTTTTTCAATACCGATTTTGCCGTTTTCGGCCTCTGATATCCGGTAATTTTCTTTCAAGTTCTCCCCAATAAACTGCCGCATTTCCGGATTGTCTTCCACCACCAAAACTAATGGTCGGTGGGATTTAGGGGGGGTGAAGGTTCCATTCTTGGTAGAATAGGGGGTAAGAATGTTTGGTTCTTGTGCCAGTGTCAGCGGTATTTCGGATTTGGGCAAGGGAATATCAATTGCAGGGACAGGTTTTAGCGGCAGGGTCAATTCAAAAACTGAGCCCTGACCGGGTTCGCTTATTACCGAAACATCTCCTCCTTGCAACCTTACAAGCTCATGTACCAATGAAAGGCCTATCCCGGTGCCCTCATAAGCGCGGGTGGAAGCTGACTCCACCTGATAAAACCGTTCAAAAATATGGGTCAGTTTTTCCTTTGGAATGCCGATTCCTGTATCCTTTACCGCAATTTGAAGGTGATGGATTCCATTCTCCAATGGCCCAACATCCACCCGGAAAACCACCTCCCCACCTTTGGGCGTGAATTTAAACGCATTGGAAAGCAGGTTGGAAATGATCTTTTCCAGTTTTTCGCTATCGAAATAAACATAAACCAGACTTTCATCCATCTCGATTTTATAGGTTATTTGTTTGCTTTCAAACAGGGACACAAAAGATCCCGCACACCTGCGCAAAAAGGATACAATCTCCCCGGGTTGTTCGTCAACCTTTAGCTTTCCGGCCTCCAGCTTGGACAGGTCCAGTAACTGGTTGATCAACTGGTGGAGTCTTGAGGCATTTCTATGGATAAGCCCATAGTCTTTATCCCTTTTCGACAGGTTTTCATCCTTGTTCTTCAGTTTTTCAACCGTTCCGGAAATCAACGTCAGGGGAGTGCGGAACTCATGGGAGATATTGGCGAAGAATGAAGACTTTGTGCGGTCAAGCTCATGCATCTTCTCTGCTTCCATCATTTGCAACTTAAGGTCTCCTTTAAGGCGTTCCCGGTTGACCACCGCTTTACGCATGCCCAACAGGGTCAATATCCCAAGTGCAACATACAGTGAATAGGCCCACCAGGTCTGCCACCAGGGAGGAAGGATTGTGATGGCCATGCTTGTCCCGGTTTCGTTCCAGACCCCGTCGTTATTGGATCCCTTCACCCGAAATACATAATTTCCGGGGTTTAGATTGGTATAACTGGCATAACGCCTGGTACCGGAGTAAATCCAATCTTCATCAAAATTTTCTAATTTATAAGCATATTGGTTTTTATGAGAATTGATGAAATTCAGCGCGGAGAATTCGAAAGAAATGAATTTCTGTTGATGGGCAAGCGTAATACCTTCCACTTCTTTCTCTTTCCAGCCTGAAAGGGGTTGATCCAAAACACGGAATTCGGTGATAACGATGGGGGGAATTTTTTCATTGACCCTGATTTGATCCGGATAAAAGGCATTTAAACCATTAATTCCTCCAAAATAAAGCCGTCCATCCTTTCCTTTAAAGCTGGATCCTAAATTTAAATGCCCTGTAGCAAATTGGTTGCTTTGAAGGCCATCACTTGCGTCGAAGGTTAAAATTTCCTTGGTGATAGGATTAAACCGACAAATCCCCTTGTTAGTGCTTAACCACAGATTTCCTTCTGCATCAATTTCTATCCTATTTATGGTATTACCAGGTAATCCATCTTCAATGGTATATGCGGTAAAAATTTCTTTTTCAAGATCAAAATGACAAAGTCCCCCTCCATAAGTAGCCAACCAAAGGTTTCCTTTTGAATCATCCTGGATATGGCGAACAGAATGACTGCTTATGCTATTGGGATTTAGAGGACCCTGGGAGTAGTGGATAATTTCACCTGTTTTTCTGTTCATTCTGTTCAAGGCAATACTCCCGGTACCAATCCATAGATAACCTAACCGATCTTCAAAAATGCTCAGGCAATGATGATCACTAATAATACCTTCTTTCTTATCTCCGGAAAAGAAATGTTCAATTTTTTTGGTTCTTGGGTGAATTTTCTTTAATCCGTCTTGGGTGCCCACCCAAATATACCCATCACTATCCTCAAAAATAGTCAAGACCTCCCGGTCTGCGCTCCCGGTCCTTTCTGAAGCCTGAATGGGGATATGGGTAAATTCACCCTTGTCCCTGTCCATTACACTTAAACCTCCCACTTTTTTGAAATAATTTCCCCCGGCATATCCTATCCAAAATACCCCGTTCCTATCCTCGAGCAACGCACTCACATTATTAGTCATCAAGCTTATGGGATTGTGGGGGTCATTCAGGTAATGGTAAAAGGTGTTATTTTTTCTGTCCAATTTATTCAGTCCTCCGCCTTCAGTGCCTACCCAAACCACTTCTTCACTATCTTCTAAAATGACCCTCACGTGGTTGCTTTTCAGGGAAAATGGAATTTCCGGATCATTTTTATAATGATCGAAAGGTTGCTTTGTTTGAAGCATTCTATTTATTCCTCCATTTATCGTCCCTATCCAAATTACTCCGGTTTTGTCGATCAAAATGGGAAGGATTTCATTGCTGCTGAGTGAGTTTGGGTCGTTGGGATCATGACAATACCTACTGAAGTGTTTTCGGTCTGGACCTAACTTATTTAATCCCTGGGAGCTGCTAACCCAGAGGTTTCCTAAAGCATCCTCAGCCATGGATGAACTGAGGTAATTGGTACTGATGGAAGTGGAATCTTCAGGATTGTGTTTAAAATGATGGAATATGTTTGACTTTTTATCCCATTGGTCCAGGCCATTGATGTGGGCAATCCATAAAAACCCCTTGTGGTCCTCAATAATAGACATGACGGTGTTGCTGCCCAGACTCTCTTCGTTGTTTTCATCGTGTTTCCATTGCATCAGGCTTTCGGAATAGATGTTGCCATTTTCTTCTAGCCTGATTTTAAACAGGCCATGGTAGAAAGTCCCTACCCATAGGCTTTCTTCTGAATCCAGGTACACCTTATTGATCGCAGTATTCGTTGCTTCACCCAAGGGTACATTAATTGCTTCAAAGGAGGTAAGGTCAATTCTAAACAACCCGTCCATAGTGCCTGCCCAAAGATAACCAAATCGATCTTCTACCAAAGTGACAGTGGTAATGGCGGATTCTTCCCCTAAAGAACTCGTAAGACTCAAGGTAATATGAGAAAAGGTTTCTGACCAAGGATCAAACCTGTTTAATCCCCCACCGGAAGTACCTACCCAAATAAACCCTTGACCGTCTTCATAAACTACTCTTATCGGATTTTTGGATAAGGAGGAAGTATCCTTATAAGAATATTGATATGCTTTAAACGTATATCCATCAAAGCGATTTAAACCATCCTGGGTACCAATCCAGATAAAACCTTTTTTGTCCTGAATTATGCTCACCACATTATTATGAGAAAGCCCATCATTTATCGTCAGGTGATTAAAGGATATATTATCATGCTGCCCCATTCCAATTCCAGGAAAAACAGCTACTAAAATCAAGGATATGTTCCAAAATCTTATCATACAAGGGGAATTTCAAAGAAATGGCATTATCAATATAACCTAATAATCTGAAATTGTGAAATTTATAAGTGCTTAAATAAGGTATTCAATTTTTAAAGTAGAAATTTGAATTTTACCTTTTCTTGAGCTTATGATGAGCTATCACTATACCAACCATTAATCCACCACTATCTTTCTCAAGCCTTCCTCACGTTTTCAATCCATATTTACTCTTTTCCTCTCCTCCTCTGAAGCAGATTTGATGTCAACAGGCTTTAGCTTTTTATTGCTGATGTTTCTTGTATAGGTCAACCTGAAGCTTTGGTTTCTAAGAAAATAATCCATACTAAAATTGATGGGAGGATCAGAAATTACAGATTTAGCAAGCGTATTTTCTGTAGCGAGTAAGTCAATGAAGGATAACCTGATTGAATTAGGCGCCTGATTAATAAGTGAGGGGGCTCTGTAAATCAATGGGTTATAAATTCTTATTTATTAAATTTCCCAGGCAATTTTAGCAAATTGAGTAATTTCCAGATCTAAAACGCAATTTATGGTCAATTGACATATATTTTAGTATTGGGTAAGTGCCTAATTCAATAACCTGATATTCCCTTTTTCCTCTTTTAATTTTTTTTGGAATCCGGCATTCAGGGAACCTCTTGGTTTATATATCCATATTCCCAAGTTTCGGCGTGATTGATAATATCCTGATAGTTCGGCAGAATAACCTTTACCTAAAACAAAATTGTTGACCATGTTTAAATTGAAATCAACTATTTTGAAAGCCTGGTCATTTGACAGGTGCGTGGTCCTAAAATGCCGGTGTTGGAATTGGATATTGCTTTGAATATCCCACCAATCAGTAATGATCCAAGGAATGGACAATACTAAACCCGAAATTTTAGTGTATTCCAAATTTTGGGAACGCATCACCTTAATATTCCTATCCAGATCGAATTCTGGCTGAAACTGTGCGATATCATTTTTGATGACGTTATGTTCAAATCCGATCAATGCACGCTTAAAGCTTAAATCAAGTTTAAAGCCATCAAGTACTGCCGGTAACAATGTTGGATTACCTGAAAGATAAGTATTGGGGTTGACTATCAGGATCATGGGTGATAAGGCGTTCAATGTCGGTCGGGTGATTCTCCGTGAATAACTGAAAAACAGATCAAGGTGATCTTTTAACCTTCTTTTGATATAGAAACTTGGGAAAAAATTACCAAAATTTCTGTTGATCAATTCTTCTTTCTCCGAAGTCTGTATTCGGGTGTCTGTTTGTTCGTACCTTATTCCCCCATTGATTTGAGTTTTCTCGTTGATCGTCCATTCTGTGGAAAGGTAGCCGGCCGTAATTTTCTCTTCCATTTCCGCAGACGCGGTAAAATCCTCCATTTCGGATTTCACACCCTGTACTGTGAAGAAAGATGCTACATCTTTTTTAAATGAAGCCTGTGTATTTTTATATCCAGCCTGGAGTTTAAAGCCAGTATTGGGTTGGAAAGTATATTCCACAGCCGAAATATTAAATCCCATTGGCGTTTCATTATTGATTTCTATTTTGTTGAAAGTCCGAGTACCATTTTCCGGGGAAAAAAAATCATTATCATAAGATGTTGGATTACTGTATCTATAACTCAGCCAATCATAATCGAACCTGATTCGATGATTGGTATTGAAAGAATGGATGATATGAAAATTCGTGCTGATATTTTTCATGATCCTAGTCTCGTCAATCAAAATTCTGGCAATTATACTGGAATCAGGTTTTATGCTGCTTTCACTATCAGTAATGGCATCATTGTGGAAATAGTTGTTGTTCAGGTTCAGGAGCGCACCGATAGTGGATTTATTATTTAGTTTTAAAATGATCCCTGTCCGGAATGTCTGTGACAAGTTAAGGTCAAATCTATCAAATTCCGAATTTAATTGGTTTACAAATCCCTGTTCCTCAAATCGATACTCATTGATAAACAACCGCCTGTTTCGGATATGCAAAATCGAATAATCCATAAACAGGGACACTTTATCCGTCCTATGATACATGCTGAAATTAGCACCCAGAATTTCTCTTCTTTTCATGCCTGCGGTCAACCCGAAATTGCCATTGGTGCCCAATTCAGGATTTTCCCGCATCACAATATGGATGATTCCTCCTGATCCTTCGGCATCATAATTAGCCGGAGGGTTGGTGATCAGTTCTATTTTCTCCACATTGGCCGCACTCATCCCCTCCAACATCTGCAGGGCGGCCTCTATGGACATGCGGGTGAGGTTATTGTTGATCATCACCATGACACCGCTTTTGCCGTTCAGAGTGAGGGTATAGTTTTGCTGGTTGACTACAACCCCCGGAGAGTGGGAAATGACTTCCAAAACAGAATTTCCAGCAGCCGTAATACTTTCCTGTACATTCACCACCATGCGGTCGATCTGTTTTTCATATAGGGGCTTTTTGGCAGTGACGGTGATTTCTTCAAGTTCCTCCTCCATTTCCTGCAAAATGGTGGGGGGCAATTGCACCACAGGTTGGGAGCTCCCAGGTAGTTTTTGGATATGTGACTGATACCCCACGAGAGAAACAGAAAGAAGGTACTCTTCATTTTCCAATTCGGCTACGGAAAAACGGACATTGTCCTCGGATACGGCTCCTTTAACGAGGGAGGAATCTAAAACGGAAAGCAACAGGACATTGGCATAAGAAAGCGGCTGTCCTTCCGGATCCTGCACCGTCCCGGAGATCTGCCTTTGGGCAAAAAGGGGAGTGATCAGCAGGAATAATAGGATGAAATCTGCCAGTTTTTGCATAATCATCGTTTTATGAGAATCCCAGAAACGTAAGGGATATTTTCCTAGGCTGCCAATTCAAAGGTTATTGAAAGATCCTTTGATGAATTTAGTGCTTACCGCCACATGGGGGTTAGTACAAATGTTTCAATAGTTGTAATTTTTGCCAGTAGCAGTCCCGCTCTGTATGACGTTTGCGTCATACTCGATTTCATCCTAGTTTTGATTGAGATATAGGCATTTTTTCCCTGGACCTATGAGGGTGGATGAAAAAAAATAAAAGTATTTATTCTTGGAAAGAAAAACCTTCCATCCTGTGACACAAAGCTTCGATCTTGTTACAGCCCGGGAACTCATTGCAGGGATCACCTCCTATACCACGGATAATCCACCCACCGAAGAGGAATTAGCTCAAAGCGTGCAAAACAGCCTGCTGAGTATTCCTGGGCAATGGGAAACCAATGCTGCCATTAATGCAGATATGAAATCGAGCCTGTCCTGACGGCAGTCAGGGCATGACGAGCACGTCACACACTGGGATGATTATCGTTGCGAGATTTCATGTGGCCGCTGAAAAGAAATTATAAACACATGAAAAGATTGGTCAATTTAGGGTTGGATGAATCTTATCTAGAGGGCTACCATGATAACCTTAGAAACTTGGACGTAAAAACCTTGATGGGTACGGCAAGGGAATTCCTCCATTCCAACCAAATTCATTGGTTGATCATTGGGGATAAAAGTAACTATTTGAAAGCATTGCAGGAGCTTGGATTAGCTGAAATCGAGGAGATATTAGTGGAGTGATGGTTAAGGTTGACTACTTTTCTTGTCTAGGTGGTTCCAATTCATCAATGCATTCCACAACATGGGGGCATCGTGGTGGTTTAGGAAGCGGTGTAAAGGGTTAAAGGTAAACCCCAAAATATGGCCTTTTCCAACCTGTACGTCGAAAATGGCCCCATGACCTATGATCTTTTCCTCGTTTCTCACCATACCTGAAAGCACATAGGGACCGGTTTCTTCCTCCTCCCGGACTTCACCTTTGTCATTATCAGCACCCCATACTTCTCCCTCATAGGGTTTTTCGTCCTTTAACAGGTCTTCGCCAAATTGAAGAACCATATGGTCTCTAAAATACAAATTGGTCTGCACCAAAGGGTCATTGCCCATAAAGAGGGGAAAGGTTTCCCCATACCCAAACAAAACAGGATGCTCTCGCTTTCTCACCTTTGCATTTACAATGGATCCCGGATGAAACAAGTCTGTTTTTGGTGCAGGGGTCAATTTGGGGATCAAACCAACTTCTGCCAATAAAGAGGTACTTCTTCCCATGGAAATCAGCACCCCTCCCTGCTCCACAAAATCGGACAGATTTGCTAGGCCTAGAAGCCCGGGGCCGCCCGTGATATCATCGGAGGAATCTGGAAACCCATGGGAAGGATAGGCATCGGTTTGCGTGTAGGCCATTGGGGAAAAATCACTGGAAATGCCATTGATGAAATCATTAGAACTCCCAGACCCAATTCTGGGAACAATGATGACATCATACTTTTCCTTAAGGTGCCCGGCCCGGATATGATCTTTGTGAAGGCTTTCGAAGGGGACCCCTCGCTCCTCAAAAGTGAACCTTGCCCATCCATGGTCTTGGGTGCTATACCAGGTATGATAGAGGCCAATTCTAGGAAGTGAAAGGGGTTTCCAATTTGATGCCTCCACTTCAATATCTACCCACTCCGAATCGATGGAAAAGGATTGGGCTAGGGAATTGGCCAAATCAGCATCAATGTTTTCGATCATTACGGACCCCAAAGGCAAAGTGTCATACTGAAGGATGATGGGCTTATGCAAAACAGCGACCCGGATATCAGGTTTTTCCTCACCAATTTGGTATAATGCGCCCAATAGAGTGTTTTGTCTTTGGTTGGGGATAAGCAAATTTTTCCCCTTGCCGGTTATTTTACCGATATAATGCATTTTTTCGCTAATCTTACTTCCTCCTACCTTTTCGGGCAGGGTGTCCAAAGTGATTACCTCCACCCCGTTCATTAAGCTCAGGGTCCAGGCCACATCATCATAGGGCGGAAACTTACTGTCCTTAGGATAATCCTGCTTGGAAAGCAGCGAAAGAGCAAGGTTTCGGTAAGGCTGCTGTAAGGGCACCAGATAATCCTCGTCTCTTTCTAAGACCTCAATTTTTTGTGTCAATAGTTGGTTTACGGTGTAGATTGCCATGGCAGGATCCCTTTGGGTTTTGGGGATGGTAAAAGCTTTTGGGCTTTCATTTTCACCTTTTTTCCAACTGTTGTATCCCTTTTGGTAGAAGTTTTTTAGGAGAAAATTAGGATTTTTGGCGGCGTATTCAAGTGAGGCAAGTACTCCTGCCTGCATATAGTTGATGTTGTTTCGAAAAGACCAATAGATTTTTTGAGGAGGGGGAGTCTGTCTGTACCATTGCTTTGAGGTCACGGGCTCTCCGGCATAATTGTAGAATGACAAGTCTCTCATCAGGGTGTTGGCACCTGCATTGCCGAAGGTCTCAAAAAACCTTCCCGTGCTGTTGTGGTTGCTGGCTACCCACATGCCGTAGCCAATCCACCACCCATCTGTAAATGCCCAGGTAAAGGCACCCGGAAGTCCTTGTTGGGCTAGGGTGTTCAGGTCATGGTGGGCCATGGTCTGCCATTCTGCCACCAAGATGGGATCATAGTTGTCATTATAGGGGCCTGTGCCCATGGAGGTGTAAAACAAGGGAAGAGACTCATGTAAGTCCAACATTACAGTGGGATGCCAATCATGATAGATGGAGTGAAGGGTTTTGGTGATTTCCTGGGTGACCTGTATGCCATCCCTGTTGTTGTCATGGAAGGTATATTTTCCCCAATAGGGCGGTGATAAGGTTAATTTAACTTCCTCTTCTTTCTCCAGGTGTTTCGTGTGTCTATTGTACCAATCGACCTGCTTATCCCAACCGTCAGGCTCAGATATGGGGTTGATTAATATGACCAGGTTTTTCCTGATTTCTTTGATGTTATTTTCTTCACTTGTCACCAATCTATAGGCAAGCTCCATGAGCATCTCAGGAGAACCTGTCTCTGTGGAATGCATGCCCCCATTCACATAATATACAGGCTTAGAATCGGAAAGTATTGTTTCCAAATCATTGGAAGAAAATTCTCTAGGATCGGCCAATTTTGCCAGTTGGGACTTATAATGGTGAATTCTATTCAGAGTTTCCTCACTGCCTATTATGGCCAAATACATGGGTCGGCCTTCCTCAGAAGTTCCTACTTTTTCCCATTTCAGCCGTGTTGAGGTGTTGGATAGTTTATCGAAATAGGAAAAAATTTCAGTGCTGCGATGGAGGATGTCAGGTGCTCCGATGATTTCCCCGAAATGTGCAAGGTGAGATGGGATTTTGGGGTGCAAGGGAAGGTTGAGCACCGTCTCAGGTAGGAAACGTTCGTCTGTGGTATAAGCCTTGATTTTTTCGTTATACGCTTGATCAATTTGTTGGGCAATAGTCTGGGAAAGCCCTATTATCAAACTTATGAAAAGAAGGGAATATTTGGTCATGGAAGTATTGGGTTCTAGTAATTTACATAATATAAAAAAGAAATCTCAGCCTTTTAAGCTATTAGCGGATTTATCCATCATTTCAATCAACATAATTTTTGTGATTTAAGCTTTGAATTTCAGTTTTTTCTTCCACCAACCACCCCATCCTCCTGGCCAGGGCATCGGTATTGGGCTCCCTGCCCCTAAAATTGACAAACATCTCCATGGGGTCTGCAGAGGCACCTTTGGCGAGTATTTCCCTTCGGAAGGATTCCGCCAGCTCCCGGTCGAAAATGTCCCCTTTTTCCAGAAAGGCCTCAAAAGCATCTGCATCCAGCGCCTGGGACCAAAGATAGCTGTAATAGCCTGCATCGTGATTGAATACTATGTGAGAGAATTGAGTGATTCTGTCCGGGAAAGGTAAGTCACTGAATTTATCCCCAAATTTCTTTTTGACCCTTTCCGAAAAATTAGAGATATCACCTTCAAAAACTTCTCTAATTGTATGTAATTCCAAATCCAATAATGTAGGAAGAAGAAAATAATAAGCTAAAGAGTAGCCATTATAGGCTTTTTCATTCATTAAAATTTTTTCGATCAGCCCTTCATCGATTTGTTCACCCGTTTCATGGTGTTTTCCAATTTCTTTTAAAACAACTGGGTGACGTGCCCAGTTTTCCATAATCTGTGAGGGTAATTCGATAAAGTCCCAGGAAACCCTGTGATAATTTAAATTTAGAAATCCCACTTCCGAAAATAGCCCGTGCAGAACATGGCCAAATTCGTGAAAAAGAATTCTTACCTCGAAAGGGGTTAATAAACTTGGGTGGTTTTCGGAAGGTCTTGGAAAATTACAAACTAGCGATACAACTGGAACATTTTCATCTGCGTTATTTGGAAGGTTATAAAGTGCGACCCACGCTCCTGGGTTTTTTGAAGATCTAGGGTGAAAATCCATGTAAATTACTCCCAGAACTTCCCCGGATTCTTCCCTAACCAAGTACGATTTAATCTCATCATGGTACCTGGGTATATCATTCTCTAATTCAAACTCAAGTCCATAAATCCTATTTGCCACCAGAAACATTCCATCGATTACATTGTCCAAGGGGAAATAGGACTTTACCTGGTTTTCATCATAGTTTAAATTAGAATTTTGTAGTTTCTTCAAATAATAATCTATGTCATAACTTTTTGGAAAATCTTGAATTCCTTCATCGAGCATTTTTCTCTCTATTTCCAGAACCTCTTGATTTGCCTGGGTTAAAATTGGGTTCATTAGCTTGGATATATAATCCTTGACTGCCTCCGGATTCTTAAGCATATAAGGTTCTTGACGATAGTGGGCATGGTTCGGATAATTTAAAATTTGTGACTTTTTCCTTCTTAATTCAATTAATTGAAGAATGATATCCCTATTGTCATATTCATCCCCATTTCTACCTAAAGAATTGAAAGCATTATTCAGTTCTTTTCTTAATTCTCTGTTGTCAGCATATTCTAAAAAAGGATAATAAGAAGGTTCAATAAGGGTAAAAACCCACTTACCTTCAAGTCCATATTCTTCTGCGGTTTTTTTTGCAGTTTCAATCATATCCGATGCTAAGCCAGAAAGATCCTCTTTGCGGTCAATGACCAATTTGTAAGCATTCCTTTCGGCCATTATGTTTTCTCCAAACCTTGATTTAAGTTCGGAAATTTCCATATTAATTTTTTTTACTTTCTCTTTATCACTCTCATCCAGAAAAATTCCGTTCCGTTTTGAATCCAAATAATACATTTCCACCAATTTTTTACGCTCTGCATCTAATTCATCTCGTTTTTCCCAGATCCTGTCAATTCTTTGAAATAAAAGCTGGTTCATTTTCAGTTCATCCTCAGCAAGCGACATTGTAGGGGCTAAATTCCTTGCTATTTGTTGAAGTGAGTCATTGGTATTAACCGCATTCAGATTAGAAAGCAAAAATTGAACTCTGAACTGGTTAACCTTGACCTTTTCCATAGGTTCAATGGTATTCTCAAACGTAGGCTCCTCATCTTGTCCGGTGATCCTCTCCACCTCCTTTTCCACTTCCTCAATCAGGTGCAGGATGGCGGGTTCAAAGTGGCGGGTATGGATACGGTCAAAGGGAGGAACCCCATAGGGGGTGTCCCAAGGTTGAAGCAAGGGGTTATCGGATAAGTCTTCTTCCTTGGAACAGGAAGAAAAGAGGGTCAGCAAGGCAAAGAGGTAGCAAGCTAGGTTTTTCATGGCTGGGCATGGGTTTAGGAATAGAATCTTGTTTTGAGGATTCTAAATTTACTTTTAATCGGCTCCGCCAAGCTTCAATCCTGTGCCAAAAAAGTTTGATTTTGTGACAAGGATTCTAGAAACTGCTATCTTTTCAAATTAATCCAGATTTACCATGACAAAACCCTTTCCCAGCTAAATACCTCTTCCTATACCTTTTCAATTAAGAAATCCCTTATAAAAGCCTCTGTTTCATCTGGATGAGAAAGATAGAGATAGTGATTTGCTCCTGTTATCTTTTTCACCGAACCTTTTTTCACTTCTTTTTCAAATAGTTTAATTTGGTCTCTATCATACTTACTTATTATCGTAAAAAGAGTGTCGGCTTTTATTCTGTTTTTTTCGTCAAGGGAATCGTAAAAAGGAAAAACTTGGGATTTAGTTGTTTGAAACGCATAAATTGCGAGAGCGGGGCATAGAATTCCACCATAATTTGGCCTTTCAACTCCTAGCATAATTTTTCCTCCAATTTCATAAGAAGTTTTTTCATTCAGGTATATTCCTTCCTCTGAAAAAACAGAAATACTTTTGATTTCTTCATCAGGAATCGAAACTCCATAAATATTTTTTAGAAAACATCTATAATTTTCAAAAGATGATAAGTCTTCGGCTGTTGGAGTTGGTGTAGACGGCATATATGGGTCAAACATATTGACAAAATTGCTACGGTCATACGCAGCATCTAAACAAATTACCTGATTTACCTTATTTGGATAAGTGGATGCAAACTTTGTAATCTCGTCACCCGCTATCAAGAATATGCTTAATATATTTTTCATTTTAAGGTAATAATTTGATGTCAAAGTTTTTGATGACCATTTTAAAAGAATCCGAATGAATACATCCGGATTCTTCTTTAAAAATTCTTATGTTGAATCAATTACCTGGCATAATCGACAAGCTTCCATAGTTCTGTTTTTACAAAAGCTCTGCTTGATACCAGTTTTGAGGTTAGTTCATCTATATTTTTTATATCAGGATTTGCCCTTGTGAGTAAATCTACCCAACCATAACTTCCTATTTGATCAAACTTGTCATAGAAATCTGCACTGATCCAATTATAACCCAGATCATCCCCACTGGGGAAAATAGTTACCCATAATCCCCATCCTCCCATTTTCCCTTCTTTTACAGCAATATCAAATGCCGGTTTTACATGGTCTGAGCGAAGGCCGTAATAATTAAACTCGGGTATGGACTTTTGATAGTTGACCACAGCATAGCGGCTTGGTTCCCTTGGAGTATCTGGGGATGATAGGAGTGTCCATTGCAACAACCTGTTTCTTACGAGTTCTCTACTTTCTAGGGTCTTTGATATAAATTCGTTTATCTCCACTTCTGGATGTATCTTGGTAAGTAATTCGGCACTATACCATTCCTCTTCCATATTACTACTTCCCTTTATATGTGTAACAGTAACATAATTATATTCATCACCGGTTCCGGTATATGGGATACCATATAAATACCATCCTACTATTTTACCTTCCTTTACCAGCTCTTGATGTATCGGTTTCCAATAGGTTTTTTCCATATCTACATAATCAGCCCCACCACCTTGTTTGACTTTCATAAAATTTACTATGGTATAGATGGGTTCTTCTTCCTGTGCCAGACATGTTTCTGATATCATCAAGAATATTGGCATGGCAACAATAAGCGAATGGAGGAAACTTTTCCTCGCGGTAAGGATTGATGTTTTCATTTTTTTTGGGTTAAGTTTTAATTGATTGGCTTAAAGGCTTCTATTTCCTAATACAATTTACTCATAATAAAGGGATTTTAATCCTTATATTATGAATTTAGCTAATATATACTTCTATAGATATAATCCGATAAATGGTTTTTAAATCTGGTAAACCCTCTGAGATTATTGCCTTCTGATTTGAGTAAATGAAAACTTGTAACTATCTGAATTATAACAGTTTTTAATTTATTCATTAAGTGCTTAATTCAATTATTTTAACTTATATGAAACCACTATACCTCCTTTATGAGAATATTAGCATTTGTTGTTTCAAAGGCACATCTGATTTTCCTATCATACAGTAACTCAATTCTTTGAAATCAGATAAAAGTAAAAAATAGCTATTGTAAAAGGCTTCAATCCTGTGCCAAATAGGTTTGATTTTGTGACAAATAGCTGGGAGTGCTAGGGTTTCCTTATAAACGCCATCTTTTGTATACCAAACATGCTGATCTCAAAACGGTTTACCCCCGCCTCCTCCTCTCTCAGAAATGTGATGGGTACCAATAATCCTCCTATTTGCCAGATAAATTTCCCCTCACCCATAGGGATAAGCGCCTTCTTTCCATGCCGAAGGTGATGGATGTACAACCGCCCATTTTCGTTTGAGATTTTATAGAAGCTAAGCAGTTCATCACTGAAATACATCCCTATGTAATCTGAATCAGAAACTGAATCAGTGCTTTCCGGCAATTTCTTGCCTTTAATTTTTTCTTCATTTGGGAAGGAAATAGCGATATTTTTGGCATCCTGGTCAAAAGTCAATATTAATGATTCCTCTTCTGCAATAAATGATGTATCACTAATTGGGAAAAGCATATATTGAAGATTCTCGTGAATCCAAAGTGACAAGCCATGCTCTATCTTTTCTATTTTGATCACCATGTTTAAATCGTTCAATTCATATAGACCGGTTAGTTCTTCCAAGGTTTCAGTAGTAAGATTGACCTTCTTAGTAATAGAGCCGTCTTTTTGATTTTCTGTTTCCAAATAAATTTGCGCAATATGATGGGCTATGCTTGTGGCAGTAATATTGGCCTCATTGGCGAGTAAGATCACGCTGAGTTTTTTCTCAGGAAGTCTTAAAAAATGGGTTCTAAATCCGGCATCCCGCCCACTGTGTTCCAAGGTAGCAAATCCATCTAATTCTCCTGACTCCAACCCTAATCGATAGGGGATTTCCTCTCCGGAATTCAACTGATGGGTTGCTGTCATTTTCTGGAAAGCTTCCGAAGGGAAAGTGTCATCCCGGTCAGACGGTTCCAATCCGTCATCCCGGTCAGACGGTTCCAAACCGTCAGACCGGTATAGTTGTGAATTATCCCATGCCATGGCCCACTTGGCCAAATCCTCCGCAGTGCTGAACAAGCTTGTGGGACCTACCGTCTCATAATTCAGTAACTTATTCTTGACAGGGTTTTCAGATTGGTCATAGGAGTAGGCACGGTTTTTTACTATCTGTCCAGGATCTGAAAAGAAAAATGTGTTATACATTTTCAATGGCTCAAATATTTTTTTGCGGGTAAAAGATTCAAAAGATTCCCCACTTATTTTTTTCACCACTTCCGCCAACAGTGTATAGCCTGTGTTGCTATAATCAAATTGATCTCCAGGGGAAAAATTCAAGGATTGTTGACGTTGGATAATTGAAATAATTTGTTCTGTCTTTATTACATCCTCCCATTGCCAACCAGCTAGCATAAGCAATGCGAACTGTTCCCTCAGTCCCGAGGTATGGTGGACCAAATGTTTTAAAGTGATGGAGTCCCCCCAGGCAGGAAATGCAGATCGGTCTGAGGGTTTGGCATCGGGTGACCCAAAGGTGGATCGGTCTGACGGTTCGAAACCGTCTGACCGAAAGAACTTGCCAAGGGGGTCGTCCCAACTTAGTTTGCCTTCGTCCACCAAGAGTTGTACAGCCATTGCAGTAAACTGTTTGGAAACCGAGGCAAGGTGGAAAGGGGTTTGGGTTGTAATAGGAATGCCATATTCCAGATTCGCCTGCCCTTGTCCCAGGGCGCAAACCAATTCGCCTTCCGACACCACGGCAAGGGCAATACCCGGCCCATCCTCATTTACATATTTCGAAATTAATTGATTGACCTTATCGATCTTAAGGGAGTCTTCCATTCCTGAAAACTCTTTGGATTCTGGCACCACAGTGCTCTGCAAAGCAGAGAAAGGGTTACTTGAGCTGAGTGAAGCATATAAGGTAAAAGCAATTATTGCTAAATAGTTATGGTGCATGTTTACTAATTATTTTCCCTTTTACTGTGCCCTTTCGTTGATATCTTCCGAGGCCGTTTTCCTTTTTCTGGCCTGCTTTACTTTATCCCCTCCAAAGCCACGTGAGAAGCTTACCCTGAAAATCCTTGATTCATAATTATCCCACATATGGGAGTTAATCGGCCCCTGGAAGAAATCGTAGGTCCAGTTCCAGGTATTGAATATATCGTCAACGGATACCCTAAGGTTGTTTTTGCCCCACTTTTTGGAAATACCCCAGTCCGTTCTGAATTGATGACCAACGACCCAGCCAGCCATTGCCAACGGGGAATTGTACTGAAAAGATAGTTCCATCATCAAATTGGCCGGGAGGTTTATGGTGTTTTGCACTTTACTCTGATAGGAGTACATATCCAAGTTGATCCTGCTGTTTTCAATAAAATCAGAAATGGTTTGCATATATATGCCCGTGAGGGTCATATTTACTGTCCAAGAGTCTATTGGGTTAAATATACCTACCAGAGTGGTATTTAGGTTTCTAATGGTATTGAAGTTCCTACGGGTAAGGAAAAAGGGTTGTCTTCCAGGGTCTTTTTCCATTACAAACTGTATGGCATCTCGGGTAACCTGGTAATTACTTATCCAGAAAAACCTCCCTTTTATACTGTAATTCATGTTTAGGATTTGGGCGATTTCCGGTTGTAAAAAGGGGTTTCCCCTATAAAAAGTAAAGGGGTCTGAAATACTTTCAAAAGGATTAAGGTCTTGGTAATTTGGACGGTTGATCCTCCTACTGTAGGAGAGGGATAGGTTTTTTCCACTCCCCACTTCTCTGGCAAGGGTAATATTAGGAAAGAGGTTAAGATAATCCCTATCCACTATGGAATCCATGGCCACGGAGTTGGCAATTGCCCGGGTATGCTCAGCTCTTAAACCTGTTTCAAGCTGCCAGGTATTGGCCCATTTTCTTTTAAAACTTAGGTAGGCGGCATTGATGTTTTCATCGTAAATAAAATGATCGCTTACATCTTCTTCGACCAACCATTCTTCCCCCTCCCGGATCCTGAAATCAAACAGGTTCTCAGAATATACCTTACTGCCTTTAATGCCCGTTTCCATCTGCCAACCTTTAAGGTTTTTGGTATAATCCAATTGATAAGCCATTATGGATAAATCTGAATTGGCTTCTATTTCTACTTCTGAATTGCCAACAGCCAAATTTTCATTGTTGACATATTCAGTGTTTAAATCCCTGTATGCAGAGGTTCTCCATCCCCCCCAGTCAAGATCAGCATTCAGTTTCCCACCTTTGCCAAATTCATGAGTTAAGTTTACATTAAAATTAAGGTTATTATTGTTTCTTTGTTTACGAGTGAAGGTTTCAGTACCCTGGTAGGGGTTTTGGAACTCCCCAAAAAGTCCGGAGATTACATGATCCCTTCCAAACCTATAACCAAACAGTGTGGACTTAGCTAAAATACCAATAGTGGTATTTTCTGAGACATACCAATCCGTTCCCACATTGAAGTTGTGACTACTTTGGGGATATATGGAATACAATGCCTGATCTATAATGGTGGTACCGGGTAAGGGTTCTCCGGTTTCCAAATCCAGATTATCCAGTTCCCTATAAATTTCCAATTCCCTAAACCTCTTATTATAGTTGTAGGAATACCCTCCGAATAAATTGAATTTCTCTGCCCTATGGTTGACGGTAAAAGAAGGGTTTATTTTTTCGAACCTGCCATTACCCCCGATTAAACTAACAGTGCCATTGGTGCCCAGACCCTCCGGCTTTTTTAATACGATATTGATCATTCCGGCGGTACCAGCAGCGTCATATCGGGCTGGCGGATTATCCATCAGTTCCACCTTTTCTACCTGTTCGGCAGGGGTGTTTTCCAGTAGCTCTGCGAGTTGCTGTTGGGAAAGAAAGGTCTGCTTGCCATTGATGACCACCAATACATTCCCACTTCCTTTATATTGGATGTTATTTTCCTGTCCGAAGGTAATTCCTGGCAACCTTGACATCATTTGAAGAAGGTTGCCGTTTTGTAGCACCGGGCTACTGCTTACATTGACCACCAATGCCGCACCGTCCATTTCGAATGCGGGCCTGGAGGCTTCCACCACCACTTCGTCAAGTTCAGAGGTTGCCTCTTCCAGCAACACCTCGCCCAGATGCGTTTCACCATTTATTTCCAACTCAAGGTATTTGGCTTGATACCCCATGGTATGGCACAACAACAGATATTTTCCCTGGGAAATATTAGTCATGCCAAAAACCCCATTCTCATTGCTTATCGCCCCCTCGGCAAAAACAGAGTCTTCGACGGTAAGCAACTGGGCATTGGCAAAGGGTACGGGCTGCTTATCCTCGTTAAGTAGCTTGCCGGTAAGCTGGTGCTGGGCCAATGCCGGTAGAAATTGGAGGTACTGCAGTGCAAACCCAAGGAAGATGAATTTAATGCCACTCATATTTCTAAGTTATTTTCAGGTGTAAGAAATTGTCCCGATCCTACCCGAAAGGCTAGCTAGTAACGGGACTTGTCAACCGTGGTGAATATTTACGGTTTAGTTTGAGGGTTCCATTATGTTGGATTTTATCAAATCATCTTTGGGTTTTTTTCCGAATGCCTTTTTGTAACAGGTAGAGAAATAGTTGGCGGAGGAAAAACCCGTTTGATAGGCGATTTCTGAAACACTTGAAGCCTCACCGGAATAAATCATTTCCTTGGCCCTCCGTAAGCGGAAATCCTTGATATAGGCATTTGGCTTCTGCTCCGTAACTTCCTCTAGTTTTCGGTATAGGTTCCTTCTGGACATATTCATTAGTTCGCTAAGCTTATCCACTGTGAGGTCCGGTTGATCCAGTCTTTCTTCCAATAATTGGTTGAGCCTTTTTAGAAGGGTGGGATTTCTGATGTCAGGGGAGCTGCTGGCCTGCCGACTGTCATCAATAAAGGATAATGTCCATTTGCGACCCTCATTTTTGCTGAAACGATGGAAAGGTTTCCATAAAATGAAGGTCAGTATTAACGTAATTGCGATTATCCAAATTGGTGGAAAAAGAGGTGGCTCATGAGTTCCCTGCAATGGCATCCAATTACCTTGGGCCATCACGATTTCATCAAGTTGCAAATGGGAATCCAAGTTTATCCTTTGAAAATAGGTCTGGAACCCCATATAGTGACACATCAATAGGTATTCCCCCTCAGAGACATCCTCCAAATGAAATTCACCAGTCTCATTGGTGACCACTTCCTCAACCTCCTTAAAGTTGGAAAGATCCAATAGTACCGTTTGAACAAAGGGCATGGGCTGACCCCGCTCGGAAAGTAGGCTACCCCTAAGCTGGTACTGGGATAATGCAAGGTTTGGTATTGCAAACAGAAAAGCGATTAGAGAAAATAATATGGACTTCATAAGCATTAAAATTGGAGTGGTTAGCAATATTTTCCTGCACTCAAGGTAGGATATTAACCATTTTTTCAATGGTGAATTCGTTCCAATTACTGGTAATTTTGTTTCAAAACATCTGTAATGGGTTCTATTAAGTGGTTATTATTTGTAGAGCAGGGGAATAATCGAAAAAATATACCGAAGGCCTTGTCCCCCGAATATGGATTCCATTTACTGGTGATGGCAAAAAAAATGGATGGATTATTAGAAGATGAAATCGAGCCTGCCTGGACCGCAGTCAGGTGTGACGCGAGCGACACACGGGGGGATGATTATAGATTGCGAGATTCCATCTGACCATTGAAAAACAAATATAAACAGATGAAATCGAGCATGACGAGCACGTCACACACTGGGATGATTATAGACTGCGAGATTCCATATGACCGCTGAAAAGACAATATAAACATATGAAAATTTTAAAATCTACTAATGTAATGCTGGCCGAATGCTTAAGTTCCTCACCACCTCACCCTCAATCTCCATCATTTCATTCAATCTGCCATAGACCGTTTTCTCATCGAAATAATGAAGAGCCAACTCCACAAAAATATTCCCATGTTTGGCCTCTGATGTCCACAGCATCTTGTAGAATTTTTTCAGTTCAACATCTTCCAGTGCCTCTGAAACCATGCGAAACCTTTCACAGCCCCTACATTCCACGATGGACCCCAACAGCATCCTAGACAAAAAACGGCTCTCTGCCGTACCCCCGTGGGTGAGGGGCATTAGTTGCTT
The DNA here is from genome assembly GCF_003347495.1 of Pleomorphovibrio marinus. Taxonomy (GTDB): domain Bacteria; phylum Bacteroidota; class Bacteroidia; order Cytophagales; family Cyclobacteriaceae; genus Pleomorphovibrio; species Pleomorphovibrio marinus. The sequence goes on along the minus strand of NZ_QCXY01000014.1, from coordinate 35,885 downwards.
AATGTAGGGGTCTTCCTTCATCTCTTTGTTCAGGGGCACTCCCCTTTGCTGCATAATTTCAAACACCTGCTGAAAATGTTCCAACTCCTCAATGGCCGTTTCAATCATATCGGGGATGATTTTTTCCCGATCAGGATACTTGGCGATCAGTGAGGTGGCCATGGCAGAAGCCTTGCGTTCGCAATCGGCATGGTCTTTTAGGAATTCATCAAAATCCCCCATCACGGCGTCCAGCCATTCCTGAGAGGAGGGCACTTTCACATCTATGGAATACTTCATCTGTTTATTATTTGCTGCACCAGTCAGACGGTTCCAAACCGTCAGACTGTTAATCAATTTGCTGCACCAGTCAGGACGGTTCCAAACCGTCTGACTGTTAATCATTATCATTCCCTACCAAAGAATCCATGCCCAGCAGCATGCCGGTTGCAACGATAATCATTCCACTGTTTATCGCCTGCGCCATGCCCTGACTACCCCTCAGGACAGTCCTGCCAGGTCCGGTAGGCAGGCTCGATTTCATCTATGACAAATTTTACTTCTTCCTAGACAGCCATTGGATCTTATTCCCAATCATTGATAATAAGTTAAAGCCGAACAAAACTGTCTGGAAATTTGCTTCAAGAATGCTAATTTGGCAAAAATAAACCTAAAAGACATGAGATTGATTTTCCTTTTATGCCTGCTTTTACCCCTTCAAACCCTGGCCCAGGATTTTGTCCCTAATTACGATGAGGGCAAGGTTCCTGATTATCAGCTGCCTGATCCCCTAGTTTTGGAAAATGGTGAAAGTGTGAATAACCAAGGCGATTGGGAAAAGCGACGGAAAGAAATATTGGGGTACTTTGAAAGAGAGGTTTATGGAAAAAGCCCGGAATGGGATGGGGAGATAGAAGCAGAGGTTGTCTTGGAAAATGACAATGCGGTAAATGGGAAAGCGCATAGAAAAGAAGTTAAACTCACTTTAAAGCGTGAAGGAAAGAAAGCGGAGGTTTTCGTGTTGATCTACCACCCTAAAAACAACCATCCTGCTCCTTTTATTTTGGGGCTCAATTTTTATGGCAACCATACCTTGTCGGAGGATCCTTCCATCCGAATAACCGATGCTTGGATCAGGAACAATGAAACCTATGGTTCTGCCAACAACCGTGCTTCCGAAAAAGGACGCGGCAAGAGAAGGGCCAATTGGGCAGTGGAGGAGGCCATTGAAAGGGGGTACGGTATTGCGACCCTTTATTATGGAGAATTGGATCCAGACTTTGATGATGGATTCAGGAATGGGGTGCACGCACTTTATGAGGAAGAAAGAAACGAGAGTTCCTGGGGAGCGGTAGCTGCATGGGCTTGGGGACTTTCCCGGGTCATGGACTACCTGGAAACCCTTGAAGAGGTGGATGCAGAGAAAGTTGCTGTGCTGGGTCACAGTCGATTGGGCAAAGCGGCACTTTGGGCGGGAGCCACGGATACTCGGTTTGGCCTGGTGATTTCCAACAACTCAGGTAGTGGTGGAGTAGCACTATCCAGAAGGAGATACGGTGAAACAGTGGGCAGGATCAACAGGGTATATGGCTATTGGTTTGCAGAAAGGTTTAGTCGATATAGTGAAAATGAAGATGAGCTGCCCATAGATCAGCATCAACTGATTGCCCTAATGGCGCCGCGACCTGTGTATATCGCCAGTGCAGTGGATGATCAGTGGGCGGATCCCAAAGGAGAGTTTTTTGGGGGACTTCACGCTAACCCAGCCTATCAATTATTTGGAAAGACCGGTATGCCTTCCAATCAACAACCGCAAGTGGACCAACCCGTGATGGGAGATATTGGATATCACCTACGAAGTGGGGGACATGGGATGCTGCCCTATGACATGCAGCAGTATTTCAATTTTGCCGATAAGCATTGGAAGGGGAAATAACACAACTTTAGGAGCCGCAAATAAAAAATTTGGAAGAGAGTTAGTCAGGTAAGCGAGTTTTGTATATAAAATGCTGGGTTTAATATCAAATAGGAAAACAAACTGGAAAGGAATAAATTTTTTCAGTTATCTCCATAGGTGGATAAACATGAAACTTTCAGCGGTTCTGACAATTTGAAACTATATTGCAGAAAATTATCTCACAAACATGTCGACGTTACCTTTTAAAACCTTTTTCCTTCTCCTTTTATTTTCCTCTAGTGTAGTGGCCCAAACCCAGAAAGTATGGTTGGATGCCGATACGGGCAATGAAATGGACGACCTTTATGCCATTGCAAGGGTGCTCAAAGATGAGACCATAGACCTTAGGGGCTTAAGTTCCGCCCACTTTAATAATCCCGACCTGTTGGTATTCGAGAAATGGAACGCCTACGATACAGAAGGTTTGGTAACCATAGAAGACAGCCAGCGGCTTAACGAGGAGATGTTGGAAATTATGGGGATGACGGATCTTCCCCATCCAATAGGTGCGGACAGGCAGATAGGCAGGGCCTGGGGTGGCCGGGAGCCAAGGGATTCCCCAGCCGCACAGGCCATCATTCAAGAGGTAAACGAATTAGGAAACGATGAAAAGCTGGATATCCTTACCTTAGGAGCCTTGACCAATGTGGCCTCCGCCATATTGTTGGAGCCAAGTATCTTACCGAAGATAAGGGTTTATTCTTTGGGGGCCAGGTATTTTTTGGATCGAAAGGCCTGGAGTAAGAATGAATTCAATATCCGAAATGACCTTAACGCTTTTGATTACCTGATGGACTTGGAGGAACTGGATTTTACGGTGCTGCCTGTGGAAGAGGCCCTTCCCCTGAAATTTGACAGGGATGAAACTTATGCAAACCTGGACGATGACCAACCCCTCGAAAAGATGTTGGCTGACCGATGGAGGGAGCAAAACCCTCAGGACAAGACCAGGGTGATGTGGGACCTGGCGCTTGTGCAGGCTTATCTTCGTCCCGACCTTGCCGAAGTTTTAACGGTAAACGCCCCTCCGGAGAATAAGAAATTCAGTGTGAAGATCTACGCACGTATCAATGCCCCTGAAATGGAAAAGGAGTTTTATGAGGTATTGAGAAAATAATCCGGGATAGTTATATGGAAGTTTCTTTTAGCCATATATAAAGGGTTTTACGGCTGATGCCCAAGGAAGCCGCTGCCTTGGTTTTGTTTCCGTCGGCTTCGCGAATAGCCATCAGGGCCCTTTCACTTTTTGGAACTTCCATTTCAATAGACCTATTCGTTGACGAAGAAGGTTGAAAGTTTTTTCCTTCCAATATGGGCTGGTCTTCCATAAGCACCTGTCTGGTAATTACCTGTTCCAGCTCTCTTACATTTCCCTTCCAAGAGTGGGTCATTAATTTCTCCATAAACCCATCTGTAATTCCTTGGATTTTTTTATTGAACCTCACAGCAAGCTTTGAACGGATATATTCGACCAGTGAAGGAATATCATTTCTCCTTTCCCTTAATGGAGGGAGCTTCAAAATGATGGTGCTTAGTCGGAAATATAAATCCTCCCTAAACTTGCCCATTTCCACCAATTGTTCCAGGTTTTGATTGGAGGCGCATAGGAGCCGCACATCCACAGGGGTCACCTTTTGCCCACCAAGGGTGACAACCTCTCCCTGTTGGATTACCCTCAACAATGCCGCTTGGGCATGGGGGCTGAGGTCAGCCACTTCATCCAAAAAAAGGGTACCCCTATGGGCAAGTTCAAATTTACCTTGTTTTCTAAAGTTCGCGCCGGTAAAGGCCCCCTTCTCGTACCCGAAAAACTCGCTTTCTACCAAGGTGTCAGGTATGGCTCCGCAATTTACAGTGATAAAAGGATGACCCTTCCTTGGGCTCAGAAGATGGATTTGGTTGGCCACCAATTCCTTACCAGTACCAGACTCCCCATCAATGCACACATTTACGTCATAGGGAGCCACTTTTTCAATCCTCTCATAAAGAGCCTTCATCACTGGTGTACTACCCACCAGGTTTCCGAACTGCGGTGCATTTCTCTTTTGTTGGTGGACATCGATTAATTTGAAACTCTTGACCTTTAAAACCACCGATTCCAACACCGGGAATCGATCAAAGACTGATCCGCCGGCATAGCCATGAATGGGAAGCTGCAGGAGGAACTCCTCAAAATCCGCTGGTTCCGTGAGGGATCCTCCATAAATCAGACAAATAGGATGCTGATCAGAGCGTTGCACCTCCGCCAACATTTTTTTTGCCTTTGTGATCGACAATTGTAGCTGGTTTCTTTTTTCTATGGTGTCCTCAATCTCAAAAGTAAGCCCAACGTTCAAAATGAGTGCATCCACGCCGCTCTCGGCAAAAATAAAGGCATCCTCCGCCGAAAGCGCAAAACCAAAAGTCATAAAGCCCAATTCCTTGGCTATTTCCAGTAATGCTACCTCCGCTTGCACTCCCAAACCATCCTCCTCCATGGCCTTACGAATTTCACCATCTATAAACCCAACGGCAGGCCAATTGGTGATTCCTTCGATACCCAGCTCCTTCAGCCTTACTAACCTTTTCCGAATACTTGTGGTTGGATCAGATGCAAAAACGCCGGCAATTACCGGGGTGTCTTTCCTATGGGGCAAAATATGCTGTAAAAGTAACTTTTCAGTTTGGTCGTTGGCGTTCCCATAGGGCATAAAGGCAGCCAAGGAACCGAACCCCATATTTCTGTATAACCCGGCATTTAACGCGATGATCATATCCGCCCCCGACAACACGGCGGACTTGGTGACCTGACCACTTCCCGAAACCACGGAAACAATAGGGTAGCTCCTGTTTTTTAAATTTCCAATCATGTTGGTTACTAACTTAACTACAATTTCCTAGTGTTACTAAATATTGTTAATCTGTTACGTCAAAAGTAAACAATAGTAACGTTTTTACTCCATCAGTTGTAGTGAATTTCACTAAACCCAAGAGATGGGAGTGGGAAAAATCAATTTTAAATCACTGAAATTTAACACCTTGTATTTTTTTGCTTACATTCAAATCACAGGTTCCAAAAATGGATCGGGATTTGTCTTAATATTGGAAAACCGTAGTATAATGAGATTAACAATTTACCCATTTACCTTTTTAAAAGTTATTTTTCTTTCGGTAGTTACCCTTTTATCAGCCTGTAATTCAAGCAGGGAGGCTGAATCGGGGGAGCCAGATCCCCCAAAAAGGGATCGATTAAATAACTATGTGGAATGGGGAATTTACAGGGGGGATAAAAAAGCCAATCAATTTGCGGAAATAGGGCAGATCCATGCTGCAAATGTGCACAGGTTAAAACCGGTCTGGGAATACCGCACTGGTGATTCCGATGAGGGGTCGAACATGTATAGCACTCCAATAGTGATCGATGGGGTCATGTACTTTTCCACCCCTGCGTTAAATGCGGTTGCTTTGGATGCGGTTACCGGGGAGGAAAAATGGGTGTTTGAGTCCTGGAAGCACAACAAAGATCAAAAAGTCCTGCGGGGGAGAAACAGGGGCGTTACCTACTGGGAAGGGGAAGAAGGTCAGCGGATATTTTTGTTTGTTCGAGACAGGATATATGCGCTAAATGCAACATCAGGTGAGCTTATCACATCCTTTGGTAATCAGGGTTATATTGATTTAACGGAAGGTTTAGATATGGAGGAAGGGCAAGCCTACATTGAAGTAACCACACCAGGAATAATCTATAATAATCTCTTGATTATGGGGTCAAAGGTCCCGGAGGATTATCATTCAACCCCCGGCCACGTTAGGGCCTATAATACGGTTACCGGTGAATTGGAATGGACATTTCATACTATTCCCCAAGAAGGTGAATATGGTCACGATACCTGGGAATGGATAGAGGGGGAACGGTATGGGGGTGCCAATCCCTGGGGGGGATTTTCGCTGGATGAGGAAAGAGGTTGGGTGTTTTTCGCCACAGGCTCCCCGGCAAACGATTTTTATGGGGGATTTAGAAAAGGCATTAACCTTTTCGGCAACTGTGTCATTGCGCTGGACGCCGCTACCGGAGAAAGACAATGGCATTATCAGACAGTGCGCCACGATATTTACGACTATGACAACCCTCCTGCCCCTATCCTGGTGACATTGGATAGGGACGGGGAGTCTAAGGACGCAGTGGTTCAGATGACTAAGATGGGGTTTACTTTCGTGTTAGACAGGGATACGGGTGAGCCCTTATTTCCAGTGGAGGAAAGGGAGATTCCCGTTTCTGATGTTCCAGGAGAAGAATCATGGCCTACCCAACCATTTCCAGTAAAGCCCCCACCTTTGGTAAGACAGAACTTGACAGCAGCTGATATGAGCACGGTGACCCCAGAATCTTACGCCTATGCAAAAGAGCAATTTGAGCGGTTTAGGTTGGGAGGAGTCTATGCCCCACCTTCACTACGGGGCACCATCAGTCTGCCCGGTCATCTCGGGGGGATTGAATGGGGAGGTGGTGCCTATAACCCCTTTTTAAATGTGCTGTATGTCAATTCCAACGACCTTCCCAGCATCAATAGACTGCTGGAAGTACAGGACAAAATTGAGGGGGATTTTGACGACCCGATTGAGCTAGGGGCTGCCTTGTACCAACATCAGTGTACTGTCTGTCATGGTAATGATTTGAAGGGAAATCCACCAGTTCACCCTTCCTTGGAAAGCCTCTCTTTAGCGAGGGAAGAAATCGCCCGGACCATCCATCAAGGAAGGAACCTCATGCCTGCTTTTAATCATTTGAAAGACAATGAGGTAGAAGCTATAGTTAGCTTTCTCCAGACAGACCCCACGAGGAGAACTAAGTCGCTTGATGACCTTAAGGCTGAGGGTAAATCAGAAACGAAAACCAGGTACGTAATTGATGGCTACAAGTACCTGAAAGACCCCTATGGAGCACCTGCCATCAACCCACCTTGGGGAACCCTGAGTGCCATTGACCTGAATAAAGGTGAAATCCTTTGGAAAGTGCCGCTTGGTGAATACCCAGAACTAGTGGCAAAAGGTATCCGAAATACCGGTGCCACCAATTTTGGTGGGCCGATCACCACTTCAGGAGGGTTGGTGTTTATCGCTGCCACTCCGGATGAAAAGATCAGGGCCTTTGAATCCCACTCCGGCAACGAATTGTGGGAATACCAACTACCTGCCGGGGGCTATACGATTCCAAGTACCTATCTGATCAATGGAAAGCAATACCTGGTGGTTACTGCAGGGGGCGGAGGGAAAAATGCCACCCCATCCGGTGATGCTGTTATCGCATTTGCCTTGCCTGATGCTGAAGGGGTTGATGAATTTACTGAGATTCCTCCAGGCGAGGATGAATGGGAGGACCTTTTTGATGGGAAATCCCTGGATGGCTGGGTGCACCTAAATGGGTTCCATGAGTTTTTTGTGGAAGACAAAGCTATCATAGGCCGTACGGTGGAAGGGAGCAAAAATTCTTTCCTCTGCACCAAGCGGGAATTCGGGGATTTCGAGCTTGTCATGGAAATCATGATTGACAGCATTACCAATTCTGGAATTCAGTTTCGTTCCACGGCCAAGACCCTAAAGGAGGGCGACCATTACAATGAAAGTGCCGGAAGGGTAGAGGGCCCTCAAGTGGAGATCAGGCAAAACCACGGACAAGATATGCTTACCCCAGAGGGTTTTTCACCCACAACGGGAGTGCTTTATGGTGAGGCAATGGGCACGGGATGGCTGTCCAATGAAAAACTGATGAAGGAAGGACATCCCCATTACCGAAGCTGGGACTGGAATGAACTCCGCATCCTTGCCGAAGGGCCTCGCATCCGCACGTGGGTGAACGGGCAGCTGATCGAAGACTATACCAATGAAGAAATTTATAAAACCCACCCGACAGGATTTATTGGCCTACAGGTCCATGGGGTAGAGGGAAAAGGCCCTTTTGACATGAAATTTCGAAATATCAAACTACGCAGCATTTCCAATGAGAAATAAGACGCAATATTTCAGTGTTCTAAACCATCATTATCTAAATAAACTATGAAAACATTTTCGCGAACGGAGATTTTAAGTAACCTAAAAGAAAAAATAGCAAAGGGGGAACCCATAATAGGAGGAGGAGCAGGCACTGGACTTTCCGCGAAATGCGAGGAGGCAGGAGGAATTGACTTGATTGTCATATATAATTCGGGTAGGTACCGAATGGCAGGAAGAGGGTCATTGGCAGGTTTGCTATCTTACGGCAATGCCAATGAGATCGTGAAAGAAATGGCCTATGAGGTCCTGCCTGCTGTCAAAAAAACACCTGTACTGGCTGGTGTTTGCGGAACAGACCCTTTTATGCTTAGGGAGCAATTCTTGAAGGAACTCAAGAGTATGGGGTTTGCCGGTATACAGAATTTTCCTACAGTGGGCCTGATAGATGGCGTATTTAGGGCCAATTTGGAAGAGACCGGAATGAGTTATAAACTTGAAGTGGATTGTGTGAGGGCCGCCCGAAAATTGGACATGCTCACTACCCCATATGTGTTCAATACGGAGGAGGCCAAGTGGATGACAAATGCGGGTGCGGACATTATCGTGGCACATATGGGACTGACCACCAGCGGGGCAATAGGCGCCAAAACCGCGAAATCCCTGGAAGATTGTGTGGTGGAGATCCAGCAAATAGTCGATACCAGCAAAAACATCAACAAGGATGTGATTGTACTATGCCATGGTGGACCCATTGCCAACCCTGAGGATGCCCAATATATTTTAAATCATGTGAATGGGGTGGACGGTTTTTACGGTGCAAGTTCGATGGAGCGATTGCCCACCGAAACGGCGATTACTGAACAGATAAAAAGATTTAAGCAGATCAGTTTTCAACAATCCCATACCCAACATGGCTCATAAAATTGTCGTAGTAGGCACCTTTGATACCAAGGGGGAGGAATTTAACTATCTCCTCGATTTGATCAAATCCAAGGGGAATGAAGTCATTACTATCAATGCAGGGGTGATGGGCACTACAGATCATTTTGAGGTGGATATCTCTGCTGCTGATGTGGCTCAGGCATCAGGAAATGAGTTAATGGCGCTCAGGAAGGACGGGGACAGGGGCAAGGCGGTGGCTGCCATGTCGGTAGGCGTGGCCAAGGTCATCAAGGATATATATAATAAAACCGGTTTCGATGGCATCATAGGGATGGGTGGCTCCGCAGGAACCAATATCGTGAGTTCCTGTATGCGGGAACTTCCCTACGGCTTGCCAAAAGTTTGCCTCTCCACAATTGCCTCTGGCGATGTTTCTCCCTATATAGGTATCAGTGATATGGTTTTGATGCCATCCATTACCGATATTTCCGGTATCAACTCCCTTAGTAAAATCACTATTGGGAATGCGGTAGGAGCCCTTTTGGGAATGTTGGAGATCCCCAAGCCATACATGGATAAGAAAAGGGCCATAGCGGCATCCATGTTTGGAAATACCACTCCATGTATAGACCTATGCAGGAAAATCTTAAATCAGCAGGATTATGAAGTCCTTGTCTTTCATGCCACAGGAAATGGTGGAAAAACCATGGAAAAATTGGTTAAGGAAGGCTTAGTTCAAGGTGTATTGGACATTACCACCACCGAGTGGGCGGACACTTTATGTGGTGGTATATTTTCTGCAGGCAAGGAAAGACTTGATGGCCCCGGCCAAAGGGGTATTCCCCATCTTATTGCTCCGGGATGTATCGACATGTGTAATTTCGGTAACCCCTCCACGATTCCTTCTCGCTACAAAGACCGCCTTTTTTATGAATGGAACCCCAATGTAACCTTGATGAGGACAAACGTGGAAGAAAACCGGGAGCTCGGCAAAATTTTCGCCCAAAAAGCAAATGCCGCCAAGGGGAAAACGGCCTTTATCCTACCCATGAAGGGGTTTTCCATGCTGGACGCCTTAAACGAAAAAAACGAACCCGAACTTTTCTGGGATGAAGCTGCAGATAAGGCGTTTCTGGAGGGGCTGAAGCACCACCTCGATCCGAAGATAGAAGTAGAGGAGCTGAACATGAATATCAACCACCCGGATTTTGCAAAACGTGCCGTGGAAAAACTTTTGGATATGATGTAGGTGAATAGAAACCTTTGAGGTCTTTTTTTGGGCCTCGAAGGTTTTTTTGTTCCCAAAATGGGTTTACGGTATTGAAGTTCATTCTCCGGTGAAGACCTTCGGGGTTCGGGAAAAACCCCAAAGGTCGGTTGTAGTTAACCTTTGAGGTCTTTTTTTGGACCTCGAAGGTTTTTTCGCCGTAAAATTGTTGTGACTATTAGATGTTCCGTTTCCGGTGAAGACCTTCGGGGTTCAGGAAAACCCCAAAGGCCGGTTGTAGTTAACCTTTGAGGTCTTTTTTGGACCTCGAAGGTTTTTCCGCTCGTAATATTTGTGGGATTTTAACCAAGAAACAACAACGGGTTAACACAAATTATACAAAGCCTGCGAAGAAAACCTTTAGGTACAGCCCTTGAAAATACTATTAAAGAATAAATTATTTGTGCGGGTTATTTTTTTGAAAATTATCGGTTATTTTGAGAAAATTTCCAAAAGGTATGCGATGTAAACCCATTATTAATCAACTTCTTTTAACTTCCCCCTCCATCCATATACTATTTGATCAAGCAGAAAATGCTCGGATTAGTAAAATAGAAATGGGAAACGATTTTTTATAACGGTTTGCGAAGATGATAATAAAAAGCGCGACGAGGTGGATGGTAATGGTGATGTTAGTAGCAGGTTCCTGCCAAACCACAGCTGAAAAATATGATTATTCCAATTGGGAAGTATTTGGCGGAACCAAAGATGCTGCACGCTACTCTTCCCTTTCGCAGATCAACAAAGAAAATGTGGGTAAATTGCAGGTAGCTTGGACCTATCATACCAAGGACTCCACCGCCACAAGTCAGATTCAATGCCAGCCCATAGTGGTAGATGGAGTCCTGTATGGCACCAGTCCACAGGTCAATGTTTTTGCCTTAGAAGCCGTTAGCGGAAGGTTAAGGTGGAGATTTAACCCTTTTGAGATGTTGGGTGGACAGAATTCTTGGGCTGGCACCAACCGTGGGGTCACCTATTGGGAGGAAGGAGAGGATAGACGCCTCTTTTTTGCTGCCAGCCATTACCTTATTGCTTTGGATGCTGACAGTGGCAGACCTGTACAGGGTTTTGGAGACCAGGGAAAGGTGGATTTGCGCAGGGACCTGGATACAGACCTAGAGGAGTTTTTGTTGGTAGGCAACACCCCAGGTATCATTTATCAGGATAAGCTGATCCTAGGGATGCGCTTATCAGAGGGCTTGGATGCGGCTCCTGGCCATATCCGGGCATACAACGTGAAAACAGGTAAAAGGGAATGGATATTTCATACCATACCCCATCCTGGAGAGCTTGGCCATGAGACGTGGGAAGAGGAGTATTTGCCTTATATGGGTGCCGCCAACAACTGGGCAGGTATGAGTTTGGATGAGGAAAGGGGCATAGTATATGTGCCTACAGGTTCCGCTTCCTATGATTTTTGGGGAGGATACAGGCATGGGGAAAACCTTTTTGCGAACTCACTAATTGCGTTGGATGCGGCGACGGGGGAACGGATATGGCATTTTCAAGCCGTCCACCATGATATTTGGGACAGGGATTTCCCCGCCAATCCTAATTTGGTGAGGTTGAATAAAGACGGAAAATGGATTGACGCAGTGGCTCAAACTTCCAAACAAGGATATCTTTACGTTTTTGACAGGGTTACGGGAGATCCGGTTTGGCCCATAGAAGAAAAACCGGTGCCCGAGTCCCAATTACCTGGAGACAAAAGTTGGCCTACACAGCCTCATCCCACCTTACCTGAACCATATATGAGAATGGTTTTTAATGACAAGGAAATCCTCAATTTAACCCCAGAATGGGAAGAGGATATCCGTAGCAAGTTGGAAAACGTCAAGTATGGAGACATGTGGCTGCCTCCCAGCCATGAGCACGGTATCGTTCTTTTTCCAGGAATGGATGGTGGAGCGGAATGGGGAGGGTCTTCCTTTGATCCCGAAACCCAAACCATGTACATCAATGCCAACCAGATACCTTGGGTAATCAAAATGAGTGAAAACCCCAAAACTGCCGAACTTGGTGAGGGGATATATGTGAACTTTTGTGCCAATTGCCATGGGATTGATAGGAAAGGGAACCCACCTGCTTTTCCGGCTCTTGTGAACATAGCTGAATCCTATAACAAGGTAGACCTTGAAGTGGTAATTAAAAATGGGAGAGGGGCAATGCCAGCTTTTGCCCATATACCGGAGGATCAACGGAAGGTGTTGGTAGATTTTCTGATGGGAAATACAGATGCGGAAAAAAAGGAACTTTCCGGGGGGCTGCAACGGCTTAAGCCACAATACGTGATGGAGGGTTATTCCAGGTTGCTTACCGAGGACGGGTATCCGGGAATCAATCCTCCCTGGGGGACCCTTACGGCCATGGACATGAATACAGGAAAGATCAAATGGCAATCGGTTTTGGGTGAATTGGAAGAGCTTACCGCAAAGGGAATCTCCCCCACAGGCACAGAGAATTACGGGGGCCCTGTAAGTACAGCTGGGGGTTTGGTTTTCATTGCCGCCACAAAAGATCAAAAAATTAGAGCCTTTGACAAGGATACCGGGGAGATATTGTGGGAACATGAATTACCGGCTTCCGGCTTTGCCACTCCGGCAGTTTATGAAGTGGGTGGGAGGCAGTTTGTGGTTATTGCGGCAGGAGGGGGCAAGGGCACTCCATCGGCAGACGCTTATGTGGCGTTTGCTTTGCCACAAGAATAAAATGGTTATGGACGCAAACCCTTGAGGTCTTCGGGAGGATCATTAACCATATATTAAAATGTTGAAACAAATAAAATTCGCTTTCTGGAAAGACCTTCTGGATTTGTAAAACCCTTAAGGTCTAAGTAGTTACTCCACCAACTCAAATTCACCGGGCTTGCTTTTGTAAATGATTGCCTCATGGTCTGTGCCGGCTATTTTTGCCTTATTCTCGCCCTCTTTTAGCTCTATGGGGATGAGTTTTGTCCCTTCGCCGTTAAAGGTGATGTTGTATAGAATTTCATTGATGATCACATCAAATTCCTGAGGGTTCAGAGTGCCGAAATTGCCCATGGTCGTGTGGACCAATACCGCAAAATTCCGCTGCGGATCTATACAGTCCCCCTCCGTAATTACTTCCCCACTTCTATAGGCGAAGTCCACCCCTAGGGCCTCTATAAAGATTTCATCCTCCCTACCGCAGCCGACAAGTAGTAGTTGATAGCAACTAATAAAAAGAAATAGTATTCGTTTTTCCATGGTCTTACTCTACGGTTACTTGCTTTTCAAAAGCCTCTGCACTTACCAGGTAGTTTCCCTGTACCAAATTTTCAAACAGTACCTCCCCATTTACCATGGAGCGAGTACTGATTACTTGTCCCTGCCTCATCAGAGTAAAGTTTTGTCCCTCCCTGTTACCGGTTACTTTAATGGCTCCTCCTCCAAAGCAGGTGGCATTTCTCCGAAAGACCAAAATGTCCCCCAATAACTCCACCGATACCGTCCAAGGCTGCATTACGGAGCGATCCTCTGAGCGTACATGAAGGGTAACAGGTTCGGAAAAGTCAATGGAATTGTCCCCGGAGATAAGCGGTTGATTGTTCCAGAACAGTTGGGCTCCGTCTTCCAGTTCGAATTCTAGGGTGTTTTCGCCAAGGTTAGTGCCGTTTTCTACTTTAAAGGTTATTTTTCCCTCCTCCTTGGTCTTGCCCAAAGGCACTATATTTGCCAAGCCCAGACTTGCAATATTCGCCGTGGCCCGCAAGGCTGGTTGGGCGATGCTGTAAGGCTGAAGCAGGTTTCCACTGTGGGCATTGATCCTGAATACGAGGGTTTGGTCCACGTCCAAGATGCGGTCATTTTCTGCCTCATAGATTTTAAAGTTTACTAATTCATTGTTGGTATTTCCAAAGACAGTAAGGTAGGCAAAGTGTTCTTGATGGCTTTTTACCTCGGTAAGTTTGCTTACCCCCCTGCATACCCCATCCACAAAGGCTGCAACCCTATCCTGATCGCTTGTTAGGGTCCGGCCATCCACATTCACGAAGGCAACCAGGGACATGGTATGCTCATAATCATGTTCTGCCACCTCCCAGTCCGGTTGCTGTCCATAACTGGTAGTGGTCAAAAAGAGAGCTAGTAATATGCAGAACAATGGTTTCATGGATGCTTATTTTCTAATGATTTTCTTATGTAGTATCTTACCATCTACCTGCAAGCGCAAGAAATACACCCCACTGGCGAGTGATGGCTGGAATAACACGCGGTTGGGGCCTGGCTGTGCTTGGACAAGTTCTTCCTGAAGTTTCCTTCCATCTACTGCATAGAGTTCTACCTGCACATTTTGGGCTTCCTGTGCCCCAAATTTCAGTTCAAAACTGTGATCAAAGGGGTTTGGAAGTACCTGAAGGAGGTCTTCAGCAAGTTGGAGCACTACGGGCTGCCTCAAGGTCCCCATTAGGGTGTTCCCTTCAAAGTCAAAGGAGGTGCTAGACATCCTTTCCTCAATTCCCTTGCTCATATAAAAGGTAAGTGGCTCCTTTTGATCCCCATAAATGGTGAGGAAACAGAGTTTTTGGCCTGCCACCTCCATTTGTCGGCTTTGCCCTTTAAGCAGGCCATTTAGATCATAGACCAGTACTGTTTGATAAGGTTCCGGAAGTTGCACGATGGCATTCATGGTTTCCGGCAATTGCAGCAGTGCGGCAGGAATGATTTGCTCCTCATAATCTTCGTCCCTCTCTGCTTGCGTATTGGCAGTGGTTCTTAGATTGCCTTGGAAGATGGAGGGATAGCTGAAGCGCTGTCCATCGCTGGCCCTTAGCATATATCCCCTTCCGGCTCGAAGGAAGGTCAAATTCCCGCTCCATCCATTTCTGGCATCATAGATGGAAAACTGATTCTGGGATTTGATCAGGTCTCCTTCCTTAGGTTGGAATGTAGCTAATGCATCCCTCACGGGAATGTTTTGACCCATGGGGAAAGGAAGCCAGTTCCAGTTGGGTTGGATGACAAATTGCCATTCGGACAGGTCCACAGGCCTTCCTCTTAGGTGGAGAGATTGCTCCTCCTGCATATATACTTTATACATCCTTTCAGGCGTCATGCCACCATTATCGCTGATGGAGCCAGCCCATGTACTTCCCGCTGGATTCATGTTATCCAAGAAATAGGTTTCCAGTAGGGCAGGAGAGTGGCTTTGTATCCTATCCTCGGTATGGAGGCTCATATTGGCCGTAAGTTGGTTGAAGTCGGTAAATCTAGGGTCATGTACACGGGGGCTGATCCAGGTCCATCCGTTATTGAGGGGGATGGATTGCTCCAGCACCTCGGTATTGGCAAATATCCCGGGAGATTGCAGACTACCCAGCACCTCATTTAGGGTAAAGGGTACGCTAAGCTCATCGTCAAGGGTTACCTCATAGATGTTTCCATCCGTAGCTTTCCAGATTTTAAAGGAAATGGGTTCGTCAAACAGTTCATTGCTGTAAACGGTAAGAAAGGTAAAGTACTCATCGTAGGCTGGGTCGTAGTTTAATTCCGCCAGGCCACGGATTTCATCCCGGTGGAAGGCGGCTACTTGATCCAATCCATCCCGACTAAATACCCCATTGACCTGAACCCTACCTATGATGGTCATGCTGTAGTTAAAAGCCGCAGGGTCAATCTGCCAATTGGGGCTTTCAGGAAGTACCCTTAAGTTGAGTACCTTTGTTTGTGCAAACCCAAAATCGGTGTTTAGGGCCATGTTTTCTGTAAAAATCCCGGGGGTCATGGCTGGATCAATATGTGCTTGAAGGCTCACTTGGCTTTGTGGGGCTAAGGTTCCTGAAGTCCTACTCAGGTTGAGCCATCTGGGAATTCCGCTGATGCTGTAGGGCTGTGGGGTGCCTCCATGATTTTGAACCACGATGTTGAAACTCAAGCCCTGATCGGTTTCTTTGACAAGATCCACAGTCTCGGGATGCCCTTCCACGTACCAATTGACCACATTTTTCTGTACATAAGCCGTCCAGGTGATGGGGGATTCCTGTTGGTTGTTGGCACCATCAAAAAGGCGGTGAACGGTGATGTCCAGCACCTGGCCCTCAATTTCCGCCCATCGGTTGATTACAGGTTCCAGGATCATTTCGTCCCCATTGATGATCTGGTTTACCTGGAACCTCACGATGTTCCTTGCAGGTTTGATGGGTGGGCCATCCGGGCTGTAATTTACATCCCCATGACTGAGCAGGGCAGGAGTGGAAATCACATTGTTGTTGCTGAAGGCATGGAAATACCTAGGACCATTGTTGTTCATGGGGTCAGGGGCATTCATCCTGGCATATAGGAGCAGGCCAATGGAGGTTTCCTCAATTTCAAAATACCTGTCCCGGCTGATTTGTTCCACGTTTCTTAGGGTGTTCCACAGCCTCAATTCATCGATTTGGCCCTGGAAAGGCCGATCCACATTTTCCGAGCCATCAAGTGCCATGCTGCCTCTGGCCCCAATCCATATTTTGTTTCCGGAGAACCCTCCAATCCCCGTGGAGAGGTGGGAGGAGACCTCCTGAGCATCCACCAGGGTCCTTAAATTTCCGGAGCGGTTAAGCAATAAGGTAATATGATGCCAGGTATCATCAGCAATGGAGGTGGTGGTCAAGGGGAGGTCCAAGCCCTCACTTGCAAAGGAAAGGTTACCTTCTGCATTCATATTAACGGCCCACTTATTGGCAAACCCGTTACTTTGAATGATATCCGTGCCATCTCCTTTTCCATTAGAAAAGAGGGTTCCCTCCTGTCCGGAAGCTGTTTTAACCCAGAATGAAAGAGTAGCATCCATAATGGGGGTCATTTGCACGAAGCCCACGTTGTCTAAGGTCATATACTGGCCGTTTTCAAAGTGATAGGCGGTTCCTTTTGGCCGGATATCCCAGTCGGTTTCCACCCTACCATGTTTGAAGCGGGCAAGGTCATGGGCAATATTC
Source organism: Pleomorphovibrio marinus (assembly GCF_003347495.1). Taxonomy (GTDB): domain Bacteria; phylum Bacteroidota; class Bacteroidia; order Cytophagales; family Cyclobacteriaceae; genus Pleomorphovibrio; species Pleomorphovibrio marinus. Next base: position 18,893 of record NZ_QCXY01000014.1, on the reverse strand, counting down.
CCCCTTCCTTCATCCAATGGCCAATAGCCCACAAGTGCATGTTCGTTGCCCCGCAGTTTATTGTACATATTTGCGAAGGCTTCTTGCATGGAAATGGCCCTTTGCCATATTTTGAGGGAATGCAAGTTCCCTATAAAAGTGTTACCGCCTATGATGATGGGGTTGTTGGAGGCTATGTTCATGTTTGCCCCTCCGTTTCCTGAAGCCACCACCTTACTCTCTTCATAAATCTTAAGGTCTCCATTACTGTGGTCGTGGGTAAGGGTATAATGATGAAACAGTCCGTCATCAGAGATTACTCCTTTGATTTTGGTGTTGCCAAGCGTAAAGGCGAGCTCACCATTTTCCAAACCGATTTGCATACCCCCGTTTTGATAAAGGATAGTGGCATTAGGGGTTTGGGTGGCATTATTCATCCAGAATTCAATCGTCAGGTCTTCATTAAGGACCTGTGGGTTTTCGATAATCATGGTGTTTTCCTGACCCTGAAAACGTAGCGAAACTTCATGGTTTACGGGCAACTGGTTGGTCTGTCCCTTGATTTCCACCAATGATACTGCAGAATTGTAGAAAATAGGCTCATTAAACCTCACCTTCAAATCCGAGCCTGCCGACAAGATGCCATCCGTAGGGGAGGGTGTTCCAAAGCGCAATGGTGCATTTAGGTCCACCCTTCCCCTGATGGGATTGGATATGTATTCGGTATCGTTGGTACAGGTGCTCCTGGCCCTGATTTCGTACTGACCATCGGCAAGACCTCTTTCCACAATGTCAAAGGGAAATACCAAATTCGGTGACTCAATTAAGCTGATGTTTGGCCTATTTGCCGCCAAAGCACTTTCATAGCTATCCTCTAGGTTATAATAGGTGTGCAGTCTACTCCAAGTTGGAAAACCCACAGGGCGGTATTCCAGGTCAATTCGTTCAAAACCCCCAAAATTTCTGTTATAATCCCCAAGATTGATTAAGAGGGGGTTGCTGCTCCCATCAAGGTTAAATGCCGTTTCCCGGTTAAAGGTCCAGTTTTCAAGAGGGGCACTTAGGGTAACCTGGGAGCAGGAGGGAACGAATTGGGCAGAAATCACCACCTCGTCAAAGGTGTTCACAGGGTCACAGAGTGACTGTAAAATCACCTTGATATCCTTGTAATCATATACATCAGTGATGGATTTGCCGAGCGTTAGTGCATACTCCACCCTTTCCCCATAGGGGACAAACACCACTGTGCCATTTTGGTTGATATTGAAAATGGCGTTGTTGGGATTGGAAGTATTGTCCACGATAAGTTCGAAGTAGCCGTCAATTCCCGCCACACTGTTATTTTCCAGGATCAGCTTAAACTCGGCATTACGGGTTTCCGGGATATTGGCCAGGTCTGCTACTTCCACGCTGATTTGGGGTACTTCTATGCGTTGGGTGGCGTAGCTTAGTTGAAGCCGTTCCTCTTCGGTGAGTGGAGCCATGGGATAGCCTTCGTTGGGATGTAATGGATTGAAAAAGTGGGACATTTCGGCTCCCTCATATGGGCAAGATGAGCTGCCTCCAAGAGTGCTGAAAACTGGTCCGTTACCATCGAAGGTGTTCATGACATTGACGCTAAATACGTTGAATGGGTTGTCATCTTTTAGCGTATAGGAAATATTTACTGTGGAAGCTGATTCTTCCCTCAACCCGGCATTTAAATCTTGGGTAGCAAAACCACCCCCAGATACAACAAATCCAATTCCTCCAGCCCGTAATCCTAAATCAAAACCAAAATTTTCATCGATTTGAAGGTTAAATTCCCTAATTGATTCGTTGATGACAACGGTTTCAATACTACGGGTAATTTCACCTGCCCCAGCATCAAAAGAAATGTTGTTGACTTGGCTGTTTTCTACGAGTTTTTTTAGTTTTTCTGATTTTTCGAGTCTCCTGCGGAGCCTGGCCTCATAGCCCCCGGAACCATCTCCATGAAGTTTTGAATTGTTGATTTCATCGATTAAAATTTGATTATAGTTCTCAAGGTAATTTCTGGATTCTCTCGAAAAGTGGCCTCTGTCATTAATTGCCAGGTATTTAGACCTTTCATTATCCCGAATGGTTTTTCTCCAACCGTGGATTTGTTCCAAATACTCAGCCTTTGTCAATACTCCAGGGTCTGTTTCCTGAATTACTCCATTTTCAATATTTTTTACTATAGCTTCCAGGTCAGGAATAAGCGTATTTAAAATGTGATGCTGGGAATAGACAAAAAATGTTTCAGTTGGTCTTTCACTGAAGAACATCGCCTTTTGGGTACTTATGTATGCTTTTTCACCGATTACATTAGTCAGCATCAAACTATGGTTTTCGCCAATTTGCTCGGCAGAGGACTGCACATCATCAAATTGCCCATATACATAATTTTTGGAATTACCTATGTAAAGATCCCCGTCAGAACCAACAAATCTAGGGTCGTCACTGGTAGCAAAACGTTGATTAAAGGTGTATGTTTTAGTTAGGGTATTGATATCTGTATATCCTGTCTCTAATCTTATGCCCAACTCCACATTATTTATCGCCTCATTTTTCACCATTACCCCAACCCCACTTGTTATCTCTGGGCCAAAATAGGCTTTTACCCCCAATGAAACACCTCCTGAAAAGGTGTTTTCAAGTTTGGTTTCTAAGGTGACGCTTTCGCCTATTTCAATTGCCGCAAAACTATTTGAGCCTGGTGGATCTCTGAGGATGATATCTGGGAACTCTGGGGCCCTGGTGATAAAAGTTTGGCTTCCATCCGGCTGACCTCCCAACACAATGCCTTCCTTGAAGTAGTTCTCAGCAGGGAAATCAACTCCTCCTACCCTTAAACGGATATCAAGACTTCTTGTAAATGGAGGTGAGATGGCTGGTGAACCGGCTATAAAGGTGTAATGGATTATACTTTGATCTTCCGCATCCCTTTCATAATTCTCAGAGTCTTCAAGAGCAAAATTGTTATTTACGATCATCTCTCCGTCCATGATGGGTACCTGATCTTCCACCTCTTCATCATTGTCAAAATTTATATATCTCTCAAAACTACTCATCGCTATCTCATATTCCCTTAACTGAGTGAAAATGGGATACTGCATACCTTCTGTAGATATGCTAGTTGAATCAGTAGTTGCAATAGTTTGGTCAAAAGTCTGGGACAAAACACGCAGAACAGGGTTAGTGCGATGGATGAAATTTAATTCATACTGGTAGGGATTCCCAGATATTACCTCCTGATTAGGCAAAAGGTGTTCTGGAGTAATTTCAGGCCGTATCTGTTCAAAGTTCACCTCCTCATTGGCTTCCAAAAGCGACAAAGAGGGGTTGGAAGGGATACGTAAGCCGGTGAGTTGATTTATCTCGTACTGAAGGGGCAATACCTTCGTCCTAAATTCACCTGACTCCGGATGGGTACTGAACCTGTGCATGGTATTTTCTGTGGGATTACTCCCACCAGCTGAGTGCGCAAACACTAACTCCGCTTGTCCAATATTGTTGATGGCGCTGATAATTTGTTCCCTTTCAAAACCTTCTGAATCCAAGTAGGTTTCCACTCGAATACCATCACCCCCAAAACCTATAGGCTTCTCAGCCTCCACACTTCCACCTACCACTTTCCCCACTATGGTCACCTTGGTGGTGTCGATAAAATATACGGTCTCCGTGGCATCCTCAAAAAATTCCTTGAATTCACCCTCATCAGCGGGATACCTTCCCTCAAAAAGAAAATGATGGCCTGTTTTTTCCACAGAGATGGCATGGTCTCCTATGGGCACCCTGATTTCGAATTCTCCTTTTTGATTCGGTTTCACCGGGCGGTTGTTTGGGCCCATCACAATTTGTCCGTCTACCAAGATGTTGAAATCTTGGGGGCTAGCAGTAGCATATTCCTCCAGGTAATCATCATCTGGATCCTCCGGAGTGCCGTTGTCGTTGTACCAATATTGGCCCTTGGGGTATTTGAATCCCCCTTTCTCATAATAATTGTACCCCTCGTCTATTATGCCGGGATTGGACACAAATTCACCTCCATCAGCTAAACCCTCGAAACTACCCCCATTGGTTTCCACAAAGGATGGGAATACCCCTCTTGAGTCAAAAAGCACTCTGCCTCTGAAAACAAATGAGCTGATATCCGTAAAATCTATCCTATTCACCACCTCTGAACCCCTACCCAAAAACACCATTTGCTGGGCAGGGTCAAACTTGTGCTGCCCAAACACCGGGGTGATGTTAAAGGATTCACCTGTTCCGGCATAGGAAATCGCATTTATCTCATAATTGCCATTGCTGTTGGTGATGCCCATTACTCCCAATTGGTCGCTGTTGGGAATGTTTCCTCCGCCACTTACCCACTTGGGACGTTGATCTTCCGGGGTAAGATCCGTGTACAAACGGATATCGTTTTTATGGTATTCGAACCCTGTCCTTGAAAGGTCGTAGGCATATTGCCCAGTGCCTTCATTGGCACGGAAATAGCCTATCAAAGAACGGTCATTGCCCCCAATGTAGCGTTTGTAATCCTGGCGAATGCGTGCCGAATCCAGCCGGCTTTCCCTGTTGTCCCACAGCCTGATTTCATCCATGATCATCTGGCCTTCCCCTCCCATACTGAAATCCTGCCATTTACCCTCATTTCCACCACGCTCAAGTATAACCGGCCTTATTTGGGTAAGGATCTGCATGGGGGATTGGGAATAGTCATCGTCCTGCATCCTTTCTGTCGAATTGATCAGGGATTCATAATCTCTCCCCATTTTGCGACCGTTGATGTACAATTCCGGTTCTTCGTTGTCTTTTAGGGCGATGGTAAAATGGGTGAATTGCTCCGCAAAATTCCCTATCGGCACCAACACATCTTTGCCCCTTGCATCGATAACTCCAGTGGGCATATGGTTTCTTAACTCAAAAATGCTGCCGTCAACATCCACCTTTAGGGCTTTGGCATCGGAATCAAATTCATAATGGGCTTCAATACTTTCCTCAAAATATTGCATTCGGAATATTCTCCCTCTATTGCCATTGCCATCAAAAAGGGGTTTGATCCAGGCCTGGAAGGCCATGCCCTCTTCCAGGGGACGGTTCACCAAATTCAGGGATAGCATGCCTTCACTTGGGATTTGGAGGGCACTTCCCTTGCTGATGGGGGTGCCGGTGGGCTCAGCGAAAACGGTCACGTCGGCTACAGGGTTGCCCCCTTCAAAAGAGATGTTTCCGGTGACGGTGGCAGTGGGCGACCTAAAGCCAATCCCCGTGATAAAATTCACCATGGGCATCTCCGCTTCCAAGATGCCCTCTGCCAAAATCTTATACTCATACAAAACCCCACCTTCCGCAAATTCGTCTTCAAACTCTGTGGTGGCACCTGGGCGGTTGGAGAGTAGTTCGAAGGGCTGTTCTCTGCCTGCGCTATACCGTCTTCGGAAAATCTTCACACTGGTGATCCTGTCCTGATTATTTCGAAATTCCCAATTTATCCTCACCTTATCGCCGAAATACCCTTTGGATACATCAAAAGACTCATGGGCAAAGGTCTGGTACTGGTAAAAGATGTCCCAGGGGAAGCGTAGGTCAATAGGAGTATAAACCCGTTCTGTTTCATCCATTTTGGTCCCTAGTATAGGTACACCCACCTGTAGGGAGAACCCCTGGTTTTGAATGACCTGGGAGGCGGTGGCATTTTTTACGTTGACCTGCTGCCCAAAGGCGAGGCCAATGCTAAAGCCCAAAAATGGTAATATAAAGAGTAGCCGTTTCATGCTTTGGCCTACAGCTTGATAATGTAATTCACCCCCATATTGATGGGACGCGTCTCTTCACCGCCGGTTTCCGCGGTGGTTCCTTCAATTTGATGAGAGTGCTCACCAGTCCCAGGTTGTGTGGTGAAGTTTAAATATGCAGCAGAATTAGCTACTATTGTGTTATATAGTATGGTTCTGTGCTGCCTGTTCAAATTTGGGTCGGTATTACCATCTGTTGGCAGCCTATGTTCATGCCCCCCATCATTTGCAGTCACCAAATCCTCTCCAGCCTCATGACTGTGAGATGCCACCATGTCTTCTTGCGTTTGCAATAAACCTGGCCCTTCATTTCCAAATTCCTGGTTTTTCCCCGTACCTCTTAAAAACATCCCCCTCAGATCGGGCACTGTGGCTGTACCTAAAAGATCCCTCAGCCTGGCAGAACCCGGAACATTCGATATGTCTTGTCCCTGGCATAAGACCCATCCATGTGGGGCTGTATCTCCTATGTAAGGCATAATGGATCCCGTGGGCACCCCGTTTCCTGCACTCACTGCATAGGGAACCTGCTTGAGCTTTTCATCTGAGATCACATTGGTGCCCTCTTCAATTTTGAGAAAGGCCTCGTAATAGGCTATAATAGGATAGTATTGTTGTTCTATTTCCAGCACATGCGAAAACACCCCGAAAGCATCCGTGCGCAAGTTCTGACTTGCATCCAGAATATTCTGTTCCGCATTGTTTTCGTTTAAATAGTAGAGGGTAAACCTTAGGGTAATGTCCTCATTGGAACGGGCATTGTTGTTAGCATCTCGGGCTATGCCCTGAATACCTATACCTGCCTCACTGGCGATCATTTGGGAATAGGCAGCATAAAAATGCCCCATCATTAACAAAATGAGTAAACTATTTTTCATGGTTGATCAATTGGATTACCCTGTAAATGTGGGTGTTTTGTCCCCAAAAAAATGTTGATTTTGGGTCAAAAAATATAAAATTGGGGACATTGAACAAGGCTCAAGCACTTAAGCCCTTTTCTTTTCCTGGCTTAGCTGCTTGCGGTATTCTTTTGGGGTAAGGCCGAAGTGTTTTTTGTAGCAATTTGAAAAATAACTGCTGGATCCGAACCCAGACTTGTAGGTGATTTCGGCAATGTTCAACTCAGCGATGGACAAAAGATTCCTGGCATATTCCAGTCGTATTTCCTTTATGATTTCATTGGGGTTTTTTCCAAGGAGCTGGTTGGTTTTGCGGTATAGGCTCTTGCGGCTTACATAAAGTGCCTCACTGAGTTGGGTTACCCCAAATTCAGGGGAAGAAATATTTTTGCGTACGATCTCTTCTAATTTTTCCACAAACCCATCAATGGGTTCTTCCACACTTTGAGTGGCGATAAAGGTTGGTTTTGGGGTAGGGTGGATGGGAAGGGTGTTTTTATCTATTTTTTGTCTGTATAGGATAAAGCAAACACCAGCAGCTACCACAATGCCAGAAAGCCAAAGTGGGAGCTTACCCCAACCCTTTTTGTCCTGCTGAAAATGTAGGGGCAGAGCCAAGTATCCCTTAATTTGGCCCACATCATCAATAGCCCTTATCAAAAGTTCATCCGCCTGGTTCGGAAATTTGGTTAGGGAAATTTGCGTTGCATCTGTTTTTTGCCAAGCTGTGTCCTCCTCTTTCCATTTATATTCAAATTCCCCAAAGCCTCCAAGATTAAGTAGGGTGAGTGTAAGCCCGGTGGTGCTGCCGTTCAATGGGATAGGGTTTTGTTCCTTTACTGCAAGGGAAATATCTTCTGATTTTTTCTGGGTAGAATGTGTGAGTTGTGCAGTTCCCAAAGCAAGGGGCTGAATGGTGTCGGGGTGGGTTTGATAAAAATCTGAAGGATTGATCACATTTATTCCTGCTACTCCCCCAAAATACATGGTACCATCCTTAGCACGGAAATGGGATATACGGTTAAACTCTTCATCAGAAAGCCCATTGGCCTTTCCGAAGCGAATTGCCCTTAATTCATCTGGGTAAAACAGAAACAGACCATTTTCAGATGGTATCCACATTCTACCCTTATGGTCTTCATAGATAGCATGGAGGTGCTTATTGCTAAATCCGGAGGAAGACCCAAACTTATTAAGAAGGGAGAAGTCGGAATTCCATCGCATCAGGCCTTCCCCATGACTAGCTAACCACATATCCCCATTTTTATCAAAATGAAGGTGATAAATGGAAATTCCTTCTGTGAGTTTTTCGAGTAATAAATGTTGCCTATTCTCTATTTGAAAGCCGTTTACGAAGTCAAAATACCGTATTCCCAAGGAAGTGGCCAGGATAAGGCCATTTTTTGTGGGGTGAATGTGATTGATTTTCGCCACTGGTTGGGAAGGGTTTGAGGGAGAGGATAGAAAACGGATGGGACCATCCGGGCTGTCCAAAACCGCCAAACCCGCATTGGTCCCTATCCATACTTTTCCTAATGTATCCTCAGAAATTGCCCATATTTCAAGGCTTTTATAAGGAAAAGGCTCCAGAGAAGGAAGGGGATAAGTATGCGGTGGGGTGTTGGGGTCGTAAAACCTTAACAATTTTTGTCCTTCGCCCAACCAAAGCGATGTATCATTACTGCAATGGGCGGCCAACTTGTGAACGTCCACTTTGCTTTTATAAAACAGAGATTCCTCTTCACCAGAAGGGTCATAGTTCACTTTTCCGGAATAGCTATTGGCGTAAATTTGGCCTCTCCATTCTGTTATTCCCCGGAAACTGAAAGCATTTCCCAAATGGTCTTTTTTTGTGAACAGGGATTTGCTTATTGAAAAACTTGGCTTCAAGGCGAATATGCCGTCATTGGTGCCAATCCACACTTGGTCAAATGGATCCACCAAAGCACATTTTATGCCCTGAGCCTTGGGGAAATCCTTTAGGAGATCACTGAAATCCTTCCAATCGCCGGAATTATTATCATGGCAGAATATGGATTTGTTCTTTAAGATCCAGGTCACATTCCGGCTTTCTTGGTGAAACCTAAAATACTTTCCTGCCTGAAAGGGATAAACTGGGGATGGAAGAAGACTGGGCTGAGCAGTAAAAAATTGCTCCTCCTCTATGTCTACTTTTAGACTTCCAATTATTTTTTCATCCCCATCAAAATGCACCGGTTCAATCGAGGGCAATTCATCAGGATCCAGCCGTTTGCTATTCACTTCCTGATCCACTATGAAAATTTCATGGTGGGAATTTTGAACGAGAAACTCTTTTTGGTTGATTTTAACATTTATAATGGGGATTTGATCGGGAGATTTAAAAACCCATTTTAACTTGCCTTCTGCATATTGATAAATTTGCTCATCCAGGGATATTACCAAGAATTCGCCTGAATTAGACGGTAACAAGGCCTTGATCGCCATAGGGAAAAGACTGCTGTTTTCTACAGGGACCAGCACTCCTGAATCAGGCTGTAATGAAAAAAGGTGTTTTTGATCCCATCGGTCTTGACCTATGGCATAGATAGTTCCCTTTTCGTCGGAAACGGCACAGGTAAAATTGATGGACTTGGATTCCCTTCCTTCCGGTTCGAAACTTAAAAAATCAGTACCGTCAAAACGAACCAGTCCCCCCAAGGTGGAAAGCCATAGGTATCCATCTGCATTTAGGAATAAATCATTGACCATGGGCAATTCCAATCCATGCTCATTGGAATAATGCCTCAGGTCAATCGCACGGACTTGCCCTAAGGTCACATTTATCAGCGTTACATACAAGAATAGACATAATGCGAACCCAAAGCATCTAAACCTACCTAACCGGCTGATAAATAAACCCCAAACCATTTTAACACCCCCCTAACTATACTAAAACAATGGACACCCTAAATAAATCAAATTTAATAATAAATCAAAGTTGGATAGGGTAATGAATCCTATTTCATTTTCAAGTAGAAACATTTAGGGTTGAAATGTAGGGAATAGGGTTAATTCTGTAAAGGAAATTAAATGATAGTAATTTAGATTGTGATTTTCTTAAGGTTTTTAACGGAATTGATCATATTGCAGGTTCCACACTATACACTGCAATTATTCGATTAGCAGCATGCTGTCGCATCCTTTCAAGGTTCTGCACCTGTCGGGAATCACTCCCATCAAAGTTTCCATAAGAAGGTCCCGCTCCTATCAGCGCATATTTCGTTTTACCTAGGCCAAATATATCTGATCCATAGCCTTTGATAAGTTGCTCCTGATCGACTAATGCCCCTCTGATAGAGTGGACAAAACTGGTGCCAGGAGGGCCAGTGCTCCACCCTTCTCCGGCAGGTTCCTTTACTGTCATTTTATAGTGTGTAAAACCCGGGACTATCTCAAAAATAAATGCACTAACGAAAAGAATATTTATTCTGCCGGGCATAGACCCCTCTGTGATATACTCATAGTTGACCCCGTGTACAATTTGTGGCTCATGTCTTTTTACAGTCACATGGGTGGTATCTACATCCAAGAGTGTTCCCAAGGAATTGAAAATTTCCACGATTACCCTATCCTCACCACCTGGGTTTCCGATTGGGTTGGCCACATATTCCACCGATGAGCTTCCCTGCGAGGTTTGTTCTTCAAATTGGTAATGGTTCGGATCATCGTTTATACTACCATATTTACCGCTCATGCTCCATTTATAAGTGAGTGCTGCATTGGTTCGGGGATTGCTGCTGGCCGTAAGACGTACTACTCCATTCTGTTCGATTTCAGTATCCCTTGGTTGCAGTGATATTTTTAAATCCTGTGGGATTTCATCCCCATCATTGGGGTCACAGGCAATAAGGAATAAAATTAATGGTAGCGCAAGAATCATCCAAGAAGAAATGACATCTGCTCGTTTAGAATTGATTTTTGGTTGTAAAGGTTTTTTCATGATCAAACCATTTTTACCAATCATCGTGATCAAAATGGTTTTGTCATCATAGGGTGATCAAAAAAATCAGTAATTATATTTCGATCAGAGTGGACTTTCCCTTACCTGATTTACCAGATATCCAACTCCAAGACTCATGCAGGCGGATTCTGCCATCAGGTAGCCATTCGGGCTTGGAATGGCATTTGCCACTCGAAAGTTCTTCCTCTGTATTGATTTGATGATAAACAAAATGGAGTTCCCCGTTTTCGGTGTCCACTTTTCCCAAAATATGGCCTGAAAGAATAGTAGACCCGGAATAAGTACAGGAAAGTACCATCCCTGATTGCCAGTATTCAAAGACTAATCCTTCCTCCAGCTCTCCACCAGATGAGTTGGATTCCACTTTGAATTTTTTTCCGTTGTAATTGATCTTTCTCATTTTAATAATGAATAGGTTGATATCCTTATTAGATTACCTTACATGTCATATAGGAGCAGCAAACTATGCGATGATAAATCCGAATGTTGGCAAATCCCTCCTAAAAACCGAAAGTTTCACCTGTATTGGTTTCTTTACAAGACAAAAAACTAATTTAGACATGATAAAAATTCGCAACTATTCCAGATTGTTCACGATTATGGATGTCTCAAGCCTTTCATAAACCGTACCCTGCCATAATCCTTCCAGTTCTAGAAAAACCCCGCTTTCTTTTTCTTTGAATTTTGTAGAAAAACCTGACTTAACTTCTCTCAGGTATAAAGTAGCGGTATAGATTAATTCCGCATGGGCAGGGACAGTATATGAATCCGAAAAGTGAATAGAGAAGGGAAGTTCCTGCGGTTCAGTTGCCAACAACACCTCTTTTCCCCCACTGATATAGGAATAGCTTTCTGACAACAAATCAGGGTTGGTTGGTGGTGTTATATGAGTTGGCTCCAAGTTCAACTTGTGAAACCCAATCGAGTCCACAAAATTAAATGTTGAGGATCCTCTGGTTTCACTTAACGGATCTATTTCCACCTCCATTAGTGTATTGCTGTGGTTAGAATAGGTTTTTTCGGGGAGTGTTATTTGTACTAATTCACTATTGTCATTTTCCACTCGTTTCCATCGAATTTCGGCAAGTTCGAACGATTTTGGTTGTTGTTCAAAAGTTTCCTCCAACCCATTACAACTTAAAAAACATAACGTGATTACTAAGTAAGAGAGATTTTTTTTCATATGATTATAATTTGTTTTTAGCGGTCATATAGCCTGCCCCTGCCTGTCCCGAACTTGATTCGGGGAACTCGTTTCGGGGGAATCTCGCATCTCCCCGATAGCTATCCGGGGCATCCCAGTGTGTGACGTGCTCGTCGTGCCTGACTGCCGTCCAGGCAGGCTCGATTTCATCTGTTTATAATTTCTTTTCAGCGGTCAGATGGAATCTTCGCATGTTTTATAATCATCCCTACGTGTGAGGTTCTCCTCATGCTCGATTTCATGGGATTCTACTTTGTCTTTCAATGGGGATAGCTTCCCAATCCCCTCTGGATTCTCGAATGCGCCTTAATCCTCTCAAAATGCTCTCTTACCACGTGCTCGATTTTATACAATAAGGTATAGGATTATAAAGGTAAATAAAAGAAATTATTCAAACAACTAAACCTAATAAATTAGCTGTAAGATTAATTAATTTATATTTTTTAAAGTTAATGTCGTAAAGGTTTGTCTATAAATCGTTTTTTAATCATCCTTTTATTGATCGACAACAAATAATTTCTAATATGGTTATCGGAATCGTAACCCTTGCCCACAGTTACCTCGAAATAGGGCAACTTGTATTCCATTGAAAGTATAGATGAAGATTTAAATTACTCACTATAAGTTCTTTATATCAACCTGTGTAATCCCTATTTTCTTTTCTTATAAAATTTAAGGATTTTTATTAACTTCAAATTTAATTCACGACCGTAATTTTGTTGTTGGTTTCTATTTATTGTTGACTTATACTTGAAAAAATTCATTTTATCTGAATGGAACTATCCTTACTGCTTATCCTTCTTTTGTTGTCTATTTCAACCATTAACGGTCTGGCATTGGTGCTAAGAGGAAGCAGGGGAAAGGTAAAAAATGATATGTTGGGTGCGGCACTTTTCTTTTTATCCCTCTATTTTTTGGCCCATTTTCTATGGTTTCATGCAGGGATTATTCTTGATTATCCCCATTTGATGCGGACGGCAAATCCTCTTTTATTCTTTTCAGGTCCGTTCTTCTATTTTTTTGTTCGCAACTCCCTCTTTGACCGAAAAGGGCTGGAGAAAAAAGATTACCTCCATTTTATACCTGTCTTTCTGCATGGGTTGGACCTGATGCCATTTTACCTTTTGGATTATGAAACGAAATTAGAATTGGCTGAGGAAGTGGTAAAAAACCCTGGTAATTTGGATCTTATAGCACATGGTTTTTTGCCTACCGATTGGGTCAATTTGTTTATGGTGCTGCTGATGACCGTTTATTTTATTTATAGTCTTCTTTTATTATATCGGGTTAGGCCTGATTGGATGGTTCGTGTCAACCGCCAAAAACTCAAAGATTGGCTTTTTGTGGCAGTGGTTATTTTTGGGGTCTTCAATTTTTCCTATCTCGGTTACCGGGTGTTTTTTAGTTTGGATGTTTTGCACATGAATATTGACATGGGAGTCATGATTAAGATATTTACTTTCGCCACTTTGTTATCCATTGCACTGCTTAATATCTATGTTCATTTGCGGCCGGAATATGTCTATCAATTCGATGACCTGGCTTTATCCCCTTCACTTTTTGAGCCGGAAAATAAAACTGTCCCCCTTATGGTGGAAAAAGTGGGTGAAGTAACTGAGGAAGAGCAATTAATTGCGAAGAGAGTCTTGGATCTTTTGGAAAAAGAGGAGTGTTTTAAGCAGGCTGGGCTTTCTGTATTGGAATTGGCGGCCACACTTAATGTAGGCCCAAGGTTCCTGAGTGCCGTTTGCAAAAAATGTTTGGATAAGTCTACTAAAGATTTGATCAACCATTACCGTGTGAATTTCGCTAAGGATGAAATTACATCAGGGTACTTGGATAATTATACCCTGGATGCACTTGGAAAGGAGGCTGGATTCAATAGCCGGACCACTTTTTTTAATGCCTTTAAAAAGGAGTTTGGTTGTGGTCCCAACGAATATTGGAAGCGATTTCAAGAAGGAAGCGAAATATAAAAATTTGCAGCTTTTATGGAGTACTTTTTAAGCTGAATAAGTTTGGGAAATTTTCAAGGATGTTCTGAAGTTGTTCTAAGTTAATCACTCAAAAGTATATACTATCAATTTCTGAAGAATACAACTTCAACTTAAATTTACCTGTGTGACTTTCAGTTTTGCAGTACCTTTTTTTGGTATAGTTGCTTTCCCATACTATAGAGCCACCGTTCGAAAATCCGGTGATTTTAAGAAAATTTGGGTGGGCAAATTTTTTACGACATAAAACCTTCATTTTTTCACCCAGTCCTTTTTGCATTTGGTTTTAAAGTTTTTGGTGTTCTCTGACTTTATGTTTCAAAAACCGCTTTTGAAACATGTAAATGTTGAATTATGGCGAAGTTTTGTTCTGCTTTACAAGCATAATTACAGGGGAAAATTCTTTAACATTAATTGTTTTAAAATGGTAAAAAGCATTACTAATTTATTTTTCAACCGAATCAAAAATCAAAAACGAAACCAGTTTGTTGCTTTGGAGTTTTGTTCAATCAGGTTGATTTTTTCACTCCTATATTTTGGACTAATCATTAATTCAGTTTCTGCACAGACTACTGAACATTTTAATCAATCACCTACCTTGATTTCACATCCCTCAGTGCCTTCATGGAAGACTACTGCAGAGGTAACTATTGGAGGTGTGGTATACGTATTGACAAACGGAGGAAATGGCGGTTGGGCATTTTCTTCTTCAGGAGGTTTCAACAATAGCTCCTGTCTTCACTATAGTACTGCGGCTACCACCTCGGTAAATATTAGAAGAAAAGATGGGGAGCGATTTCAGTTTTATGGGGTTTGGTTAAAGTACACCAATTCCAATCACAGTGCTTACACTCCTCCCTACCTAACGGTAAACTATATTGGCTCAAGCACATCCAGTGAAACTTACGGCCGGAACACCACAGTAAATTTATCCAAGGACGAAAATGTTACCAGCGTATCCTTGATGTTTTCAGGCCTATTTGAACTTTATCTTGACAATTTAATAGTTGGTCCTGCAAAGGCCTCAGCTCCATCAGTAAACACCTCCGATGCCTCCAATGTAGCTGGGACCATGGCCATTTTGGGAGGAAATGTAACCAATGATGGGGGAGGTACCATAACCGAAAGGGGAGTGGTGTATGGAATTTCTCCCAACCCCACAGTTGCAAACACTAAAACGACTATGGGCAATGGTTCAGGAGCTTTTTCATCACAGGTTTCAGGGTTGAGTCTCACCACTACCTATTATGCCAGGGCATATGCCATTAATAGTGCAGGGACATCCTATGGGAATCAGATAACTTTTACTACTACTGATGGCTCAGGTCCATTGGTGATAAACCCCGTAATGGATTCTGCTATTGACGATCAAGGTAATTACCCCAATGATAAT
This sequence comes from Pleomorphovibrio marinus, assembly GCF_003347495.1. Classification (GTDB taxonomy): domain Bacteria; phylum Bacteroidota; class Bacteroidia; order Cytophagales; family Cyclobacteriaceae; genus Pleomorphovibrio; species Pleomorphovibrio marinus. Next base: position 3,641 of record NZ_QCXY01000014.1, on the reverse strand, counting down.
ACTTTATACATAGGGAATGAACCGAACTGGGGGTATGGATTTATGGAAGGGTTCATGAAATTTATAATTCCTCATGACCTAACTGGTTCTGTTCAAGAAGCAAAGCTAAGGGTGAATGTCAACTATTCTGAAGGAGCGGATATTTTCCTTAAAGCTTTTGGTTCTAATGACGATAGTTGGGTTGAAACTACCGCAACTGTTCCCTCTAAAGACCATCCTTTAGGTCAAACCAATATCAATTCGAACGGATGGGTAGAAATAGATGTCACTTCATTTGTCCAAAATGAATTTAACGGAGATAAAATTGTCACCCTGGTGTTAAATGGAAATAATAATGGCAACTCCTATGTTGGTATAAATTCCAGAGAATCCACAAATAAGCCTGAATTGGTGCTTTCTATGGCCTCTGGGCCATCTCTGCCTACTGTTTCCACGGCAATTGCCACCGATATTGGTTCAAATGAGGCAAACTTGGGAGGCACTATTTCGGATGATGGCGGTGCTACCATTTTAGAAAGGGGCATAGTTTGGTCAACATCCAGTGAGCCCACCACCTCTGATAATAAAGTGGCCATGGGTGAAGGAGTAGGGGCTTTTTCTCAAACTGTAAGTGACCTTCCATCCAGTTCGACCATTATTGTAAGGGCCTATGGGGTAAATGCCGAAGGTACATCTTATGGCTCAGAAGAAAGTTTTGTGACCTTAACACCTACCGTATCAATACCTTCCATAACCAGCACCCCGGTTACTTCTGTACCTTACGATCAGGAGTACCTCTATAATGTGGTGGGGTCCATTGAAAAAGATCAAAAGACTAGCCTTTCAGCCCCTACCTTGCCGGCTTGGTTAAGTTTTAATGCCGATGGACAGGGAACTGCGGCTCAATATGGGGATATACCTGAAGGTGAGAGGTTATCTGGGGTGGCAGGAGACGAGTCAGGAAATATTTTTGCAATTCGTCAAAACGGAACAGAAATCTTTAAAATAGCTCCCGATGGAACCACTACTTCCTGGAAATCAGGGTTGATCTCAAGTGCTGTTTATGCTCTCCATATAGCAAATGGGTATGTATATATACCAAGATACTTGAATTTTTCGAATTCTATTACCCGAATCCCCTTAAATAACCCCGCGGCCAGTGAGGAAGTATTTTTGACAAGGCAAGGAGGAATTCTTTCTTTGACAGACAAGGACGGATTTATATATGCTACCAATTATAGTGAAAGGGAAATATTAAAAATAAATGAAACCACTAAAAATGTTGAGGTAATCATAAATTCAGATAACGGAGTTCCTGTTGCTGGGCCATTTGGTTTAGTATTGGACGATAACAATGACATTTTTATCGCTACGTACACGAATTATTCAATCATTAAGTACGATGGTAATTCACTTACCACTGTGATACCAAGTTTGCCAAACATGCCCACCTCTATCAGGTTGGATGCCTTAGGGAGTTTTTATATATCTATGGCTAATGGGGGAGTAAGAAAATATACTTCCGACTTTTCATCTTTTGAATTGGTTTCCGAAAACACAAATGACGATATCTGGAGTTTATCATTCACCTCAAGTGGGGCTTTAGTTTATTCAAAATTTAATACAAATGAAGTTTTTCGGCTTCAGACGGGTGCAGTTTTGACAGGAACACCCACCAAAACTCATGTAGGAGATCATCCCGTGGTACTTCGTGCCGAAAACACAGATGGCTATTCGGAGCAGGAATTTACCATTACGGTCACCGATGAAAACCCACCTGTTGTTACCTCTTATCTTCCTGCCAAAAATGAAACCGAGGTAGAATTACAGCCTACCTTGACCCTCAGCTTTGATGAAAAGGTGGTGCTTGGCGATGCCGGATACCTTACCCTAAACGATGGGGGTGCAGTATTAAAGATATTCGACCTCTCTATTCAAGAGGATAGGGATGTCGTTGAATTATCAGGAGACCAGTTGAGTTTATCCATAGTCCTTGATGAGCCTTTACCTCTAAATACCAAGGTTTCAGTCGGGATTTCTCCCGGATTTGTAAAAGATGAACATGATAATGATTTTGTAGGGTTTGCGGGGACATCCAAAACCTGGACTTTTAACACTTTCAACAGGTTTGAGCAAATCATTACCTTCCCGGAAGTTGTTTCTAAAAGCTACGGCGATGGGCCGTTTTTGCTAGGGGATGAGAAAACGGATACAGGACTACCCATTACATACATCGCAGATGACTCTAGCATTTTAAGTATCTCCGGAAACCAGGCAACGATCCTAAAGGCTGGCACTGTAACCATTACCGCCACTCAGGAGGGAGATGACACCCATTTCCCAGCACCTCCGGTGGAAAGAACCTTGACGATAGGAAAAGTAGGATTGACCATCACAGCAGATGACCAATCCAAAGTATATGGGGAAGAAAATCCCGAATTAACCTTCACTTACCAAGGATTAGTAAATGAGGAAGATACTATTGCCGATCCACCAGGTATTTCAACAGTAGCTAATGTGTCCTCAGGGGCTGGCACCTATCCGATCACCTTGAATGGCGGCTCCGATGACAACTACGATATCACGCTTAATGATGGGGAGCTTGCAGTGACCAAGGCAGCCCTTTCCATTACGGCGGACGATCAATCCAAGGTATATGGAGAGGAGAACCCATCGCTGACCTTTACTTACTTTGGTTTGGTGAACGGCGACACGGAGGTTTCCACCGCACCAGGCATCAGCACGACTGCATTGGCCAGCTCAGGGGTGGGCACCTATCCCATCAGTTTAGATGGGGGCTCCGATGATAATTACGACATCACCCTTAAGGCAGGTGAACTTGAGGTGACCAAGGCCTCCCTAACCATCACTGCTGACGACCAGTCCAAGGTGTATGGGGAGGAAAACCCATCGCTGACCTTTACCTACTTTGGTTTGGTGAACGGTGACACGGAGGTTTCCACCGAGCCGGGCATTAGCACGACTGCATTGGCAAGTTCAGGAGTGGGTTCTTACCCGATAGCCTTGGATGGCGGCTCTGATGACAATTACGACATCACGCTTAAGTCAGGTGAGCTTACAATAAGCAAAGCTCCCCTTACCATCACCGCCGACGATCAGTCCAAAGTATATGGGGAGGAGAACCCATCGCTGACCTTTACTTACTTTGGTTTGGTGAACGGTGACACGGATGTTTCCACCGAGCCGGGCATTAGCACGACTGCTTTGGCAAGCTCAGGAGTGGGCACTTATCCGGTCAGTTTGGATGGCGGCTCCGATGATAATTACGACATCACCCTTAAGGCAGGTGAACTTGAGGTGACCAAAGCTTCCCTTACCATTACGGCTAATGACCAGTCCAGGGTATATGGGGAGGAAAACCCAGCCCTGACCTTTAGCTATGATGGTTTAGTTAACGGCGACACGGAGGTTTCCACCGAGCCTGGCATCAGTACAACTGCTTTGGCCAGCTCAGGAGTGGGCACTTATCCGGTTAGTTTGGATGGCGGCTCCGATGATAATTACGACATCACCCTTAAGGCAGGTGAACTTGAGGTGACCAAAGCTTCCCTAACCATCACGGCTGACGATCAATCCAAGGTATATGGTGAAGAGAACCCATCGCTGACCTTTACTTACTTTGGTTTGGTGAACGGCGACAT
>NZ_QCXY01000013.1 GCF_003347495.1 Pleomorphovibrio marinus | reverse complement strand
ATTCCCCTTTTCCTTTAACGCCACGGCCACCAACCCCTGCGGCAGCACGCCCTTCACCTTCTGCTTTATCAGCGGGCCCAATTGCCCCCTGAGCAGCTATGCCCTCAGCCCTAACCCCGCGGACGAGGAGGTCACCGTCACCAACCTGGCCGCCAAGGACGGAGAGCCTGGCGCAGAGGTGGAGATCCAGATCATCAGCCAGGCCTTCGAATCGGTACTTTCCCTAAAAGCCCGGGGCCCAAAGATAAGCGTACCCACTGGACACCTGCCCAACGGGCAGTACATCCTCCAGATCTCCGACAAAAACGGCGTGTATAGAAAGCATTTGATGATCCGGCATTGATGGAAAAAAGCCCTTCCAAACTCCCAAAACTTTGGAAGGGCTCTCCCACTCACCCTACTGGCCTCCGGGCTATCTCACTAAACCGGATCAAGGGATTATGGCACAAAGGGCTTAATAGAAAATCAGAAGCCCGAGAAGTTACCATAATCAAACATAAACCAATCGTATAAATTAGTATCGCGTAAAGAATGATTTGACGTTCGGATTCCGGCAGATTAACTTGTGTACTGCGGAGGTTCTCTGCGCATATCTGCGAAATCTGTGGGAGGTATTTTTCTATAGTTTAGTTAACATAACACAAGGTTGAAGAGCGGAGCCTATCAGGGTTTCTTAATACTGGTTTTTATTTCTAACTTTGTATCCGTGCAGAATCGGATAAAGCATGAACTCCGACAAATCATTTCAGGATAGGGCCAGGAAAGGAAAGGAGGAACTATCCAAACAAATGCCTGTCACCTTCGAGAAAGCCTGTCTTCAAGCCCAAAGGTTGAAAACCCAAAGCAAATCAGGAACAAGGAAAGAGAAAGCCTGAATAAAATAATTTTTGAAAATGACACCTGGATCTCGGATTTGGATTTCTCCAAATAAAACCAGCAGCTCGCCCAAGGTTCGATGGGCAGGGTTGGGGAGGGGATTCCCAGGTAAATATCTTTTACAATCAGTCCCAAATAGTAGCCAATGAAACAGAGACAGATTTTTTGTAACTTTGTATAAAAGTGAAGCCATGAATATTGAAACCAGGAAAATCAAATTTGTTCAAGAGTTCTTAAAACTCCAGGACGAGCGTTCTATTTCAAAACTTGAAAGTTTGTTACATAGAGAGAAAAATGAAGCTGACAAAATCAACCTAAGTCCATATAGTAAAGATGGATTAAACAATAGAATTGATAAATCTGAGAAAGATTTTCAAATAGGTGAATTTAAGACTTCGCAACAACTGATTGCAAAATTTCAGAGTTTAGACAAATGACTGTCATATGGTCTAAATTTGCTGAAAGTCAATTGGATGATATTTTTTTTTATTATTCCCAAAAAGTAAATTCTGAGTTTGCCTTGAAAATTATTACCGAATTAATCAAGGCACCGGAAAAATTAATGCAAACACCTCACATGGGTCAGGTTGAGGAACTGTTAACTGGAAGGTTAATCAAGTACAGGTATTTGATATGCAATAATTATAAAATCATCTATTCTGTCGATGAAGAGAAGAATGCCATTAGAATTTCGGATGTGTTCGATACGAGACAAAATCCTTCTAAAATTGAAAGATCGGGGAGTGCCAACCTTTGAGTTCTGTGTTAACCTAATTATTTGTTGGTGTTACTACTATAATGAGCAAATATTTTTACTCCCCAAAGGCCAAGCTTAAAACCGGGTGGACCCTGTGGTGCCAAACATTACCACTAAAAACAATGATTACTAAATGAACTCAGAATTAACAAAAGAAATCATCGCAGAGGAGTTTAGGCAAATCCAATCCCATATCTGTGAGGAGCTGGAAAAGGCTGACGGAAAGGGCGTATTCATCAAGGATCACTGGCAGAGAAAAGAAGGCGGTGGTGGCTTGACAAAGGTGATGAAAAACGGCAACATCATAGAGAAAGGCGGGGTGGCGTTCTCGGCCGTACACGGCCCTGCCCCTGAAAAGATGTTGAAAAAACTGAAATTACAGGGATCGGACTTTTTTGCCACGGGCGTTTCCATCGTCATACACCCCCACAGCCCCATGGTGCCCATCATCCATATGAACATCCGCTATTTCGAAATGAGTGACGGCACCTACTGGTTTGGCGGGGGAATAGACCTTACCCCCCATTATGTAGTGCCTGAGGACGCGGCCTACTTCCATAATCAATTGAAATCCACCTGCGACCAGTTCCATCCTGAGTTTTATCCCAGATTCAAGGCCTGGGCAGATGATTATTTCTACTTGAAGCACCGGGACGAGACCCGGGGGGTTGGGGGAATTTTCTTTGACCGGCTACAGGCAAGCCCCTCCCTTTCCGTCACCCAGCTCTTTGAATTTGTGAAGAAGGTAGGGTATTTATTTCCAAAAATATACCGATACCTGATGCAGAAAAACCATGCCCTTCCCTACTCGGAAAAAGAAGAGCAATGGCAAAAGATGCGCAGGGGCAGGTATGTGGAGTTTAACCTGGTGTGGGATGCCGGCACCAAGTTCGGGTTGGATTCCAATGGCCGGACGGAAAGCATACTCATGAGCATGCCCCCTATGGCCACCTGGGAATATGATCATCAGCCACCACCGGGATCTCAGGAGGCCTATACCCTGGAGCACCTGAAAAAAGGAATAGACTGGATCGCTGAAACCAAATGATAGAGAAGCTCAGAGAATGGGATGAATCGCTTTTTTTGTGGCTAAATGCCCAAAGACTGGACGTGCTGGATCCCGTGATGAATACCCTTACGGGAAGGTACATTTGGATACCCCTATACCTCTTGATCATCTTTATGCTTATCAGGACGTATGGTCAAACAGGTGTTTGGTACACAGGAGGGCTGCTGTTGCTAATATTTTTGGCCGACCAGTCCACCTCCTCTGTGATGAAACCCTATTTCGAAAGGTTAAGGCCCTGCCACGACCCCAGGTGGGAGGGGATGATCAATAATTACTCCGGCTGCGGGGGAATGTACGGCTTTGCCTCCTCCCATGCCTCCAACACCTTCGCCCTGGCCATGTACCTTTGGCTGATAGGTAGGGAGAAATTGCCCCTTTTTTCATGGATGTTTTTGTGGGCGGCCATTATCTCCTACACCAGGGTTTACCTTGGCGTCCACTATCCCGCAGATATACTGGTAGGAGCCATGGTGGGAATGCTGGCCGGCCTTATCACCTATTATGCAATCAGCTTTATGATGATTAAGGCTAGAAGGGAAAAAGTGGAAAGTTAAGGATGAACAATCCTATCATCGCATAGCTGAATACATCATCAACAATCCGAAAAATTGGGACAACGATAGATTAAACAAAAAATAAAATGGTAATTATCCCTGATAACCCTTAATGATCCGCTGAATATATTTCCCAACGATATCAAATTCCAGGTTGACCTTATCCCCTACCTGAAGTTGATGAAAGTTCGTGTTCTCATAGGTGTAAGGGATGATGGCCACTGTAAATTTGCCAGGCCGAGAATTGAAGCAGGTAAGACTGGTGCCATTGATGGTAATTGACCCCTTTTCCACCGTGATATTTCCGGTACCGGGGTCAAAGGAAACGTCAAACAACCAGCTTCCGTCTTTTTCTTTTATGCTTTCCACGGTTCCCACCTGGTCCACATGGCCCTGTACAATATGACCATCAAAGCGGCCGTCGGCAGGCATGCAGCGCTCCAAATTCACCAAATCCCCTTCTTTCCATTGTCCGAGGGAGGTTTTTTGAAGGGTTTCATCGATGGCAGTTACCCTGTATTTTTCGGGGCTTACATCCACCACGGTAAGGCATACTCCGTTATGGCTTACAGATTGGTCTATCTTCAAAGACGAATTGATGGGGGTATGAATATCAAAGTGGGTATTGGTACCCTCCCGAGAAAGTGCAACCACTTTTCCCAAAGTTTCTACGATTCCAGTAAACATAGTTTATAATCTATGAAAGCGGGCAAAAGGTTTCAAAAAAGTACAATTATCTGCACATTTTCAAATTTACCCCTATCATTTATAAAACCTCGGCATAAAGTCACTTATTTTGTGGGTATGATGTTGAAATTGGAAGATTCTTATCTGCACAAGGGACAAAGAAAAACCTTGATTGCCACATTGAAGCAAAAAGGGATTTCCCATCCGGGGGTATTGGAAGCTATGAACACACTCCCCAGGCACTTTTTTTTCGACTCTGCACTTTTAAGCCATGCCTATCAGGACAAGGCATTCCCAATTGGCGAAGGACAAACCATTTCCCAGCCTTACACGGTGGCATTCCAATCCTCCTTATTGGACGTGCAGCATGGACACAAAGTACTGGAAATTGGCACAGGTTCAGGATATCAAGCAGGGGTTTTGTTTCTTATGGGGGCTGATGTTCACTCTATTGAGTTCAACGAAAGGCTTTACAAAAACACCAAAAAGTTTCTGCCAAGAATAGGCATCACTATCCATCATTATCACGGTGATGGTAGCCAGGGATTACCCGGTGAGGCACCATTTGAAAGGATATTGGTTACGGCCGGTGCTCCGGTGGTCCCCAATTCACTTTTGAAACAACTAAGTGTGGGTGGTGTGCTGGTAATCCCAGTGGGGGACCGCAACACCCAAAAAATGCTTAAGCTTACAAAAAAAACGGAAAAGCATATTGTACAGGAAAGTTTTGATCATTTCTCCTTCGTTCCTCTTCTGGGAGAAAAAGGTTGGACAAAGTAAACCTATCTAAGTCTAGAATACATCCTAATACGTCAACGAATCAACAGATAAATGTCCAAAAAAAAATACGTCAAAGATTCCGAGGTCACCATGACAGAGATGGTGCTCCCCAACGACACCAATACCCTCAACAACCTCATGGGGGGTAAGCTGATGCATTGGATGGATGTGGTGGCCGCCATTTCAGCACAGCGGCATTCCAACAGCATCGTGGTAACCGCCTCCGCAGACAGCATTTCTTTCAAAAACCCCATAGCTTTGGGCAATGTGGTCACGCTGAAGGCACAGGTAACCCGTGCCTTCAACACCTCCATGGAAGTGTATATTGAGGTCTTTGCGGAGGACATTCCAGCAAACAGCAAAATCACCACCCACAGGGCCTTTTTTACCTTTGTGGCAGTGGATGAAGGTGGCAAACCCGTGAAAGTGCCGGAGCTGGTACCGGAGACGGAAAATGAAACCGAACTCTTTGAAGGCGCACTGAGAAGGAGGCAGCTTAGGCTTATTTTGGGCAAAAGAATGGATCCCCAAGACGCCACCGAACTGAAATCCCTTTTTGACTTTGGGGATTCAAACAAATAGCCTAAATGGTCAATCTATAAATAAAGGGAAATCACCCCCTAATTTGACTTAATCGTACCTGCTGCTCTGTTTGTGTTTACATTTACATAATCAAAAAGGAAATCGAGCCTGTCCTGACGGCAGTCAGGGCATGACGAGCTAGTCACACACTGGGATGCCCGGGAAAGGGTTGAACCCCGTGACCAATTATTCGGACTGGTACCCCATTCGATAAATCCATCAAATTCACCAAAAACACTCCGTTTCTCGAAATTTGCAATTTCGAGAACAGATAAAGCGGATTTGTAATCCGCAGGCTGCACATCTTCGTGAAAATATTTTGGATTTCGGAGCCTTTACTTTTCTAGAACATTGCTTCAGATCTTGTTCTGGGGGATTACCAATCCCGAACAGCGGCAAAGCGGCTTCTAAAAATCAACCCGCCTTCCTGGGCAAAGTCAACGAGTCTCCACCTCTCCCCCTCCTGTTTTAGGAGGGAAAAAAAGGGGGTGCTGGAAACAATTCGGGTACAATCGTACTAGAATTTAATTGTCAAAGAGTTGAAATTTATAGATAATCCCTGCTCTCCAACCTACCCAAAAATTACTGATCTTTTCTGGCTCAAAGCTGCTAGCAAAGTCCCTAATCCCTTGCTGTTCAAAATTTGGCAATGCGGGTGCTGGTGCGGGGTAACCTCCTCTTCTATCACTTTGAATGTACTCCCCAGCATGGGAAAAAACTTTATGCCAATTATCCACCCAAGTGGTAGTAGAAGCAAAATTAAAAGTTGGCCCAAGCTGTAACCTCACTTTTTCCGTTAGATGATAGTTAAACAAGATATTTACCTGATGCTGATGAATATTGACGGATGACCTGGGACTGTATCTTCCCACGTCAAAGCTCCCCATTTGATTCAGCCTTTGGTTCACGAATTCCATCCGAGAAGGCTTAGGCAATACAGAGGAGGGGTCCGGAGTGTATTCCTCTGCAGAAATGGGTTCCTGGAAATTTATTCCTGCATATATGTAATTTATGTTAATTCGGAAACCTAAAAATTCTGGCAAAGCCACTCCAGCACCATACCCCATGGTAAACCCATTATTATGTTGCCAGATGGGTTGTAGGACAAAATAAGCAGAGCCATAACCTGGAGTAAGTTCCAGGCCTGTCCCAATATCACTGGTCAACATTCCCAAACCAAGGTTCAATTTTCGCATCCACATGGGCCTTCCCTTGTATATCCGGGAATGGCCGAAAAAGCCAGATTGCAGGGGCTCGTCGAATTTAGGGTATCTAAGGTAATATTCCAGTGGAAGCCTAGGGGACTCTTTGGCGAGTACCTCTGCCTTCGTTCTTTGGATGGAATTTTTATATTCCTCCTCCTCAAGAGAATTATCGGTCTTCTCCTTGGTGGCCAAAAAGGCACTTTCCCGGGTTACGAGCTGTCCTTTTATGACGACGTGCCTTTCGTTTAATTGGAAAGTAATACCTAAAAGAGCACTAATTTCAGAAAACAACTCTTCCACGGTATTCCCCCTTGCGGATATGGATACAGGTGTCTGCGTATCCACATTATTGGAACTATAAATAAAATTTAACCCTGTGCTTTGGGTTAAACGATCTACCAGTTCTGAAAAGGTGGAATTCTTCACACTAATGTGATAAGAGTCGGGGCTATTTGTGTGCTGGGCGAAGGACAAATTGGGCAATAGTATGTGTATAGCATAAAAAATGCTAGCAACCATTACCCTCCAAAATATACCCCTCTTCATTTTCTGCTACAGAAAGATTCAATGTTTCCGCTATCAAATTAACCAAATTTTCCATAGAAATCCCATCAAATGTACCCGTCAAATGACAATTTAAAATACTTGCCTCGCTCACCTTCACTGATTTGCCATAGGTTTTCTCTATAATCTCCACTATTTCCCTTAATGGGGTCTCCTCAAACACCAAAATTCCAGTAGCATATGCAAAATAATTCACATTTAACTGGTTCTCTACGGTTATTTTTCCGGCCCGGCTCCAACCTGATTGGCCCCCTTCAAGGGTTGTTGCATCCTCCTCTGAGGATAACTTGACTTTCCCTTTAGCTACTACCACTTCCAAGACATCCGGGTCCAGCTTTGCATTAAAGACTGTACCAAGCACCTCAATTTCACCCTGCTCAGTTTGAACCACAAATGCCTCACTGTCATGGGGCATTACCTCAAAGAAACCCTCTCCTTTTTCTAAGGTCACTTTTCTATGTCCATCGCCAAAGTTCTCCTCATAGGACACAATGGAAAACTTATGCAGACTTAGCATAGAACCATCAGGCAACTCAAAAGTTTGGAGGTTATCTTGCGTTTCCATAACCATTACCTCTTGCCCAGTTCCTAGGAAAAAGTAAAACAAGGAAACGGCACTCAACAAAAACAGCATCATAAATGCTGCGATTTTGGGAACAGTACGCTGAAAAAACCATACCCGTTTAGGGGCATCCAAGGTGGTTCTCTTTTTAATAGTATCCCATGCGCTGTCTTTATCAATTCCTGGGGAGTCCTCATCTGGATAGGTGAAGAGGTAAACCTGTCGAAATTCTTCAAAAACCTGCCTATTTTCCTCCAAATCCAGCCATTCCTCCAAAGAGAGGGCCTCCTCCGGACTGGCTTCTCCAGCAAGGTATTTGATGATCACATCATCGTTGATAGTTGCCTTTTTCCTTTTCACCTTTCTTCTTCTTTTAAATCAAATGCTTAAGTTCTGCTCTTAAAAGCCTCAAGGCCTTACCCATGTGATTTTCAACGGTGTTTTTGGAAATGCCCATTTTATCTGCAATTTCCACGTATTTCATTTCCTCAAACCTACTTAACACAAAAACCTGCTTGCATTTTTCGGGAAGTTTTTCCAAAGCCTTTTGTATTGCCAATCGCTTCTCCTCACCATCCTGCTCTGTTGGTGAATTCCCTGCAGGAAAGAAAGCCTCCTGTTCGGCATACTTTTTCCTCACTTGTTTGTGCTCCTGGGCATTAATACACCTGAAGTAAACAGCTTTATAAAAGTATTGCTTTACAGATTGATTAATATTCAAGGAACTACGTTTTTCCCAAATATCCACAAATAGGCCTTGTACCACATCCTCCGCCTCGTCCATATCTTTCAGATAGGTAAATGCATACCGACAGAGCCCTAGGTAGTGTAAGTCAAACAAATACCTCAAGGCACTGGAATCCCCATTGCTCAATCGCTCTATTAATTCATCTTCAGTACCGTTCACTTAATTGTACAGAATAAAGGTTCCAGAAATATTTCGGTCTCCTTACAATATAGACAGTCCAAAGCGGCAATACCACTACTTTAAAGAGAATTTTTTCGTATTTTCTCGTCTTACTTTATGAATTGATGAACAACGGCACCTAATAAATTGACCGGAGTCGAGTATTTGTTCAATGGAGATGAACCCCCTCTTTTTACCGGAGTAGAGACATTCAAACCTTTCCCTTGAGGAAGGAAGTGAATTACCACAACTTCCTACCCAGGGTCCACTCCATATAATCCGCACGGCCACCATGGGCCCTTAAGGTTGCCCCAACCAGCCAATTTTTGCTGATCCTATAATGCAACCCATAACGTTGATACATTAGAGGATGCCCGGAATGGGGACTATGCACATACACTCCCAACTGGGTGACAAGACTCAATTTGTTCATGTGAAATTCATGCCCGGCAGTCAGTGCCCACCTTAACCGATGAAAACTTATTGGTTCTTCCAGGTGTCGATTCACTTCCCTGCGCTCCTGAATATACCCATCGTTGAAATCCACATCCAACCCTAGTAAATAGGAGCCCAACAAGCTATATCGGTAGCCAGCCTGAAGGGTGGCCGCAGCGACTGGAAAAGACTTATAGTTAAGCACCCTGATACTCTTAAGTCCCAACTTTCCAAAAACAAGAGGAGTCCATTTGCCAAGCTCATGTTCCTTTTCGGGATGATTAAAGGATTTCCAAGCAGGTTTGCTCTCTTTGGATAGCTTCATAGCCCCCCCTACACCTGCATGTATAATGTTAAGGCCTGAATTGGGTAGCTTACGGGCTGCATTGCTGATATGAGTGATCCCCCCTTGAACCTGCAGCCGGAATGTCTCACTCACCCAGTAGCTATAAATAAGTTGACCCTCGCCAAAAAAATTAATCTTGGAACCAATGGCCAGTTGAAGGGGATTATCGTGATAGTCGTATGGATTTTCCACATAACTTATGCCTAATCCTAATCTGCCATATAAACCGTGCCTTTCATTGCCCAGAATTTGGGGCTGCAAATAACTACTTAAAGACAATGACCGCCCCGTATAGCTGTTGTCATGATCCATGAAGGTCAGGCTCAATCCCGCCTCGGGGTTTCCCAAGGCTTTTTGGTATGCTTTATCCTTAAGGATAAAACCATAATCCACCTTGAAAATATTTGGAATGCCCTGGATGTCTCGTAGTTCTTGGTGATGGGCTAAGGTATATCCTCTGGAAACTTGAAGGTTAAGGTAGGATTGTCCAAAAGAACATTCCACTGATGATATAACAAAAAACAACGCTAACAAGCAGTAATCCTTATTCATAATTTAAAAACTGAAATATGGCTACCCCAAACAAGGTGTTTATTCTTTTGGAAGTTACGGAAATTTTCAAAGTAAGTTTTCCCCAATAAAGAAAATTGAATCGCTAACTTTTTATATGTTTATAGTTGTCTTTCCATGGTAAGACCTGACTGCCATGCCTTCGGCCGGTAAACCGTCAGGCAGGTAGCCTGCCCCGAACTCGATTTGGGGGACTCGATTCGGGGGAATGCCCTGGATAATCATCCCCCTATGGGAGGATTCTTTCTCATGGGCATTTCATGGGTTTATCATTGGAATATAGTGGCCATACCTTGGCTCTGCCAGCTCCTATCCGGATCATTATAGGAACTCGATTCGCAAGAATCCCTCACCCCGATAGCAATCCCAACGGGTGAGGTTCTCGTCATGTTCGAGTTCAAATTAAGACAGGGCTTTGGCATTTTGTCCTACAGGACCCCCACTTTTCAAACCATCATAAAGCAACAAAAATTACTCCTAATGAAATAAAATGAAAAAGAAGGCTTAATTTTGAGGATAAAACAAAAGCAGAAAAAAAGCTTCTGCTTTTAAAGCCCAGATAAAACCTAACAATAATCTTTTATTTCTTACTCTTCTATCTCTACATGTCAGTTTCTCAAACATCAATAGCTACCAATTCAAAATATGGACTACATCCATCCGATCTAGACCATTTGATGTCGGTATTCAAGAGGCACCCCTCCATCTCCCAAGCTATTTTGTTTGGAAGCAGTACCCTAGGGAATTATAAAGCTGGCAGAGATGTGGATATCGCTTTGCAAGGTACCCTGGCACTTTCTAAGGAAATGAAAGAAATACGTTTTTTACTTGACGAAGAGGGACCCTTGCCATACCAAATCGGCCTTCTGGTATGGTCAGACATCACCAATGAAGAATTAAAAAGATATATTCAAAGAGTGGGCGTTCCGATTTACCAAAAAAATAACCCCAATATCCTATAATCCGGGACTAGCCACCAAACTTCCTCCAGAAATACACCAGCAAGGTGAGGAATAGACTCAGTAAAATACTGGTGCCTAATGGGAAATAAAAGGTGAAGTTGTCCCGCTTAAACACCATATCCCCTGGCAAGGATTTAATCCCAGGAAACTTATAAAGCCCCCAGAGTAGTATTCCCCCCAGCAATAAGAGCAGTCCGGTAAAAATCAGTATTTTTGCAATTGCAGGCATACCATTTTCCATTTCACAAAAGTAATGCAATCTACAGGAAAACTCTACCTCATCCCCAATATATTGGCCGCTGAAACTGCCGGATTTGTAATTGCCCCACAAGTAAAGGAAATTATCTCCGCCACTTCCTATTATCTGGTAGAAAACCTACGCACAGCAAGACGGTACATCAGCAGCCTAAAACTAGGCTTAGATATAAGCAACCTTCATTTCGAAATTCTTGACAAGCGGACCTCAGACGCTGAAATAGCTACCTTGGCCTCCCCCCTATTATCAGGGCATGATATGGGGGTCCTCTCCGAGGCTGGATGTCCGGGAATTGCGGATCCGGGGGCAAAGGCCGTTGCATTTGCACATAAAAAAAATATCCAAGTGGTACCACTGAGTGGTCCCTCTTCCCTTTTCTTGGCATTGATGGCTTCCGGTTTTAATGGACAATCCTTTGTATTTCATGGGTATTTGCCCATAGAGCGCAAGGAAAGGGTAAACGCCATGAAACAACTCGAACAAAATCTCACAAAAGAAGGAAGCACCCAGATGTTTATGGAGACCCCCTTCCGCAACCAGAGGTTACTGGAAGATATCCTTTTACACCTGCATCCCTCCACTTTGTTGTGCATCGCCAAAAACCTAACTGCGGCAGATGAAATGGTCCAAACGAAGTCCATAGCCGACTGGAAAAAACTCCCCCCCGACCTTCATAAAATTCCAACAGTGTTTCTGTTGGGAAGGTATTAAAAGTAATAGCGAAAAGAAAGGGTGGGCTTATTCAGAATAAGGTCAGTTTTCCCAGTAAGCCAATGGGATTTGGAAGTATTCACCTCTTCCTGGTAAGTCCGTCGTCGGTTATATTCCAAACCAGCATCCAAAAGGATCAATTCAAAAGCAAATCTCTCAATAGGAAAATACACCAATCCCAACTGACTAAAAAGTTTCAGTTGATTTATTCTATTTCTGTAAGAATCCGCCTGCAAACTCGGTCGATAATTATAATTTTGATCTTCCCATTGGTAGGCTAGCCCATTGGTAAGGCTAAAAAATAGGCTGGGCTTCAATTCCCAATATTTTCGAAGTCCCATATACCCTTTCCAAGTAGTACTAACACTCCTGTAATTATGTCCAGCTTCATTCAACCTGTCAAAACTATTCCGGTCATACGTAAAACCACCCACTAGCGCCAAATTATCCCTAACAAAATACTCATAATTTGGGTAAAAGTTCATTCGTTTATTAGTGGATTCAAGGTATTGGCCGTTCCGTTCAAAATTTTGAAAGCTGAACATTAGCCCCACTGACTGGCTTCCCTTAGTCGTTTGCGAACTAGCAGCAAAGGAAATCATTCCTATTACCATCAGTATCCCCAACTTTTTTTTCATTGCTTTTGACTTTGGAGGAGAAATTGCAAACGAACACTACCGAAATTAGTGAAATTTAGGTTCCAGTTTCGGGTATTTACCTCATTGGGTTGCCCAGAATCATGGAAGTGGCGGGAAAAACGTGCTCCTCCAAAGGAAGTCTCAACCAACCATTTTTCACTTATCCTAAATGCCACCCCGGGGCTAATCTCTACAGTGAATCCTCTGCTGCCAATATCTCCCCAATTACTACCTGAATAGGAAGTAGAAGGTTCAAAAAAGAAGTAGATCTGTTCTGCCAACCTGTAATACTTTCTATAGAACAGAGAAATGGCCCCATTTGAATTGTATTGCCTGTCTCCAAATGATTCCCCGTCCCGGTAGGCTTGTTGGGTAGAAAATCCGATCCCTGGCGAAATCCCAAAGGCGGAGGATTCGGAAATAAAGTAAGCTACAGAGGGGTTAAAAGAAGATGAAAAACCAGTGCTAGTCATATTTCCTTCTTGGAAAGTGGCACCATTTGAAATACTGACACTCCCTCCTAGCATAAGGTTTCCAGGTTGGAATTGAGCCATCACTGAACTGGAAAAAACAACCAGGAACAGGAACAATAAAACAAATTTCGGTTTCATCTATTTTTTAGTTAAAGCTTTCAACTCCTGCTCAAAGGTTAAATAAATTAAAGAAGGAATAGGAGTTTCAACGGCAAGATGAAACGAAAGTTTTAAAATAAATTAAAACACCTTAAAATAATTACAACTTACTAGTACCTACTACTTTATACACCTTCCCGTCTGCTTTAGTGAACAAATAAATTTCTCCATTAAAATCCCTGGCCAGCCTTAGGTCCACCCGGTTGATTCCACCGAGTTCCCGGAGTGTTTTTATCTCTCCTTCATGGGAAACCTGCCATTCAAAGATCGCCGCTTCCTTACCCCTTTCCAGTTCATGGGAATTTACAAAGAATAGGCGGCCGTGTACAATATCACCAAATAAGTACTTGCCTTTAAGGCCTGGGACTTCCGTCCCCCAATATTCATATCCCCCTACGATTGCATTGCCTTCGTCGTGGTCATACATGGCTACAGGGTAGGTGAAACCGTACTCCTCCTCATCAGCAGGCAAAGGAAACACCTGATTGATGTCCATATAAGGCTCTATCGCCCATTTCCCTTCCCTTATCGGCCAACCGTAATCATCTCCGGGTTTTACGATGTATAGTGATTCAATCTTACCTTGCCCAATGTTGGAAGCCAGCATACGGCCATCTCTTAACCAGGTAATACGATGAGCATTGCGAAAACCATGAGCATATATTTCTTCCAACGGTGGCCCTTCTTGCCAAGAAAGAACATCTGAAGGCGATTCAGGCAACTGGTCCTTTCCTACAAAAGGATTATCCGCTGGAATTCCATATGCTCCATTTTTACTATTTTTCCCAGTCGGGTCTATTCGCAGAATACTTCCCCAAGCCTGGGTAGGCCCATAGGTGATAAAGGGGAAACCTGAACCTACACATCCTCCATCACCTATTCCAATATATAGCAATCCATAGTCCTGGTCCCCGGGTTGGGATAAGGGATTAAAGGTTAGTTCTTGCATGCCATGTATACCCGTAACCATATCTATTCTAAACAACTCCCTGGGCTTTCCCTGAAATGGAATCACCAATGGATCATCCGTATGCCATTCAGTAACCACCCATTGCAAGGTGACTTTGATAGAATCTGCATAGCCAAAATCCGCCTTTCCTGAACCAGGGCTCTCGGTATGAGAAGTGTATAGCAACCCATTTTCCCTATACTCAGGATGGAAAGCAAAACTCCCGAATCCCGTTGCCAACCCAGGTTTATTGATGAAATTCGGCATTAGCTTTTCCATATCCATAAATTCCGTCGTTTTGCCTTCCGAGATGTGAAACATCTTCCCCCGTAGGTCCATGATAAAAAGTTTATTCTCATCCGGATAATGATCCATTTTGGCAATCCTTGCCCTTGGCCTTTCATCGCTGGATGCTGGAACCTGCGCAAATAAACTCAGTTCAGCTACTAAATCACTTAAGGGAATTTTTTCAGGTATCGGATTATCTATGGAATCCGAGCGGGTTTGGTGATCCACTTTAGGTGCCTCATACTGGTGCATGTAGGCGATAATGGCATCAATGCCCCCCTCTCCCAGATGCTCAAACCCTGGCATATACGTGTTATACCTAGCGAATACAGCCTGAGCCCTTTCATCTCCACTATCAATCATTTCGGAAGGGTTGGAAATAAAACTCCTGAGCCAGTCCAGGGAAACCTCTCTGGTTACTCCTCCTAATTGGGGGCCGATACCATCTTGGTTGAAATTATGGCAGGTACTGCAGTGGTTGACAAATAGGGTTTCACCCTTAGAGAGCGTTTCCTCGTCCATATCAATGAGGTCCTCCATTTGCACTTCCTCCCCGTTTCCACAGGAAAAAAATGCCCAAATGGTCAATAGACAAAAGTAAACAAGTAAATAGCTGCCGGTAAAATGATGTTTCATGTGTTTATATTTTCTTTTCAACGGTCACATAGCCTGCCCCGAACTTGTTTCGGGGGAATCTCGCAATATATAATCATCCCAGTGTGTGACGTGCTCGTCATGCCCTGACTGCCGTCAGGACAGGCTCGATTTCATGTGTTTATATTTGTCTTTTTAAGGTCACATGGAATCTCGCCATGATAATCATCCCTCCGTGCGTCGCTTGCGTCATGCTCGATTTCATCTAACTTTGTGGGTAAAATTTCTCAAAAATAAGTCACTCTTGGGATAAAATGAAATTAGCCAGGTTTCATTAGGCCCATTTGAACCACATAAATGGATATCTCTTAGGTATACTCTTGGTGAAAAAATGTATTAGGACTCAACAACCTATCTTTACACCTAAATTTTTCCAAATAGTACTGCGTGTTGGTTCAAGAAAATAAACATAAAAACCTTGTATTGTTTTATTTTGTAAAAGGAACTAATTCAATTTTGAGGAGGTTTTCAAACCTAGAATGAAATAGAACATAATAAATTATGAGCTGGAAAAAATTAAACAATATTTCGCAGATTGAAGAAATTGTTAACGAAAGCAAAGAAAAACCTGTTCTAGTATTCAAGCATTCCAGTAGATGTTCCATAAGTAGTATGGCATGGAACAGAGTAGAAAGAAATTGGAAAAAAGAGGACAGTGAAAAAATTTCGCCTTATTTTCTAGATTTGATTGCATTTAGGGACGTTTCAAATGCCGTTTCGGAGGCCTTTAAAATTCCCCATGCCAGTCCTCAGGTAATTTTAATAAAAGACGGAAAAGCCGTTTACGCCAATAGCCATATGGGTATTAATTACCAAGACATACTTTCCAATATTAATTAAAGTGTCCTGATTACATTTTACTGACATATAAGGCCGGAAAATACCGGCCTTATTTTTTGCCATTAGAAACCAAATTTCCCCTTTCAAAACAATCTGTAATAAGGGGTTAAACTTTTTGCCAACCCTGGAGGTCTAAGGATAACATTAACTTCATGCACATGAAATGCCCATTAGAAAGAATTCTCACACAGGGGGATGATTTATCCAGGGCATTCCATCTGACCATTGAAAAACAAATATAAACAGATGAAAATCTTTACTGCTTTTTTAATTTTCACCCTTCTTGCTACCCTTGCTGCGCAGGGTCAACAAAGAAGGAGGGATGGCCAAGCATCCATACCCGTGATAAAGGGTAAAGTGGTGGAAGATGGTACAGTCAACCCCATGATAGGGGCAAACATCATGATCAAAACGCAGGGAGATTCCCTCTATTCCAACACCGTTTCCGGCTTGGATGGTACTTTCGAGATCCCATATCCAGGGCTACCAACCTTTAAGCTGGAAATCTCCTACATGGGCTATCAAAAGTTTGTAAGGGAATTTAGCGGGGGCACCCCTCTTGAACTTGGGGCAATAGGGCTTAAAGAGGACAGTGAGCTGCTTAGGGAAGTGGTAGTTGAAGGACAAGCCGCAATCGGAGAGATGAGAGGAGATACTGCCGTATTTAATGCCGCTGCTTTTAAAACCAGGGAAAATGCAATGGCTGAAGACTTAATCATCAAACTTCCTGGTGTGACCATGGAGAACGGGCAACTTCAAGCTCAAGGTGAGCAGGTGCAAAGAATCCTGGTGGATGGAAGGGAGTTTTTTGGCAGTGACCCTTCCATCGCTATGCGAAACCTTCCGGCAGACATGATAGAAAGTGTAGAAGTGCTTGACCAGCGATCCGATCAGGCTCGGTTGACGGGTATTGATGATGGTAATTATGCCAAAACCATCAATATTATTACCAAGGGAAATATGAGGAACGCTCATTTTGGACGGGTATATGGCGGATATGGCACTGACAACAGATATTCCCTGGGAGGAAACATCAATTTCTTCAAAGGGGACAAAAGAATTTCCTTGATAGGGATGTTTAATAACGTGAACCAACAAAATTTCTCCTCCGATGATTTATTAGGCGTGACAAGTGGAGCCGAAGGAGGTGGTAGGCGCCGCGGGGGTGGGGGCCCTGGTGGGGGAAGACCAGGTGGGGGCCGAGGAGGTGGTGGCAACAACTTTGGTGTGCCTCAAAACAACGGCATCGTATCCACCAGCTCCATAGGGCTGAACTATAGCGACAAATGGGGAGAGAAGGTTAATTTCACTGGAAGCTACTTCTTTAACAACACGGAAAACACCGTTTTCGAAAACACCAACAGGGAAACCATACTTACCGAACAACAGAGTCAGTTTTATATTGAGGACCGCTTGTCTACCATCAACAATTTCAATCACCGGATGAATGGAAGGATGGAATACGACATCAATGATAAAAACGCATTGATTGTAATGCCTTCCATCAGCTTCCAAAACAACGAACTATTCTCGGACTTGGACGGTATTAACCTCAACAACAATCTGGACCCACTTAGTGACACAAGAACAATATCAGACAACGAAACTAACGGATACAATATCGCCAACACCTTGACCTACAGGTATAAGTTTGACAAACCTGGAAGAACCATTTCTGCGGATGTATTTACAGCCTGGAATCAGAGGGATCAATTGACAGACCTGATAGCCAGAAATAGGGACTACGTACGCAGCAGTATGGATACATTGGTACAAGAAACCACCGCACTTTCTGATGGTTTCAATTACAGAACCAACCTTACCTATACCGAACCGATAGGAGAGCGATCCGTAGCTACAGCCACCTATCAAATCGGAAACAACAAAAGCTCAGCTGATCAAAAAACCTTTCAACTGGCCAATGAACAGGGCATTATGGTGCTGGATACAGCACTCAGCAATGAATTCGACAATAGGTTCCTCACCCAAAGAGCGGGGATTGGTTACAGGTACAATCACAAAGGGTTCAATGCCAATATTAACCTTGACTATCAATATGCCAAACAGGTCAACGATATCGTGTTTCCCGTGGAGGGAAATTTCGTAAGGGACTTCAGGAATGTGCTACCTACGGTGATCGTCAATTATAGAACCGAAAATGGGATCAATTATCGTCTAAGGTACCGTACCAGCACCAATGAACCATCCGTAAACCAGGTTCAAAATGTAATCGACAATAGCAACCCCCTCAACTTGACTTTGGGTAACCCGGATCTGGGACAAAGCTTCAACAACACCTTCTTTCTGAACATGTCCAAGGTGGATATGGAAAAAAACAAGACCTTATTCATGTTCCTGTTTGCCCAGGTTAACCGCAACTTTATCGGCACCAATACCTTTGTAGCCGCACAAGACACCATGATCAATAACGAGGTATTGCTGAGAAGTGGTGGGCATATATCCAGCCCTGTCAATCTGAACGGACAGATGAACTCCCGGTTTTTTGTTAACTATGGCACTAGTATTCCCAAGTTAAAGACAAAAGTAAACTTCAACCCAGGCATTAGCTATGGCAGGACTCCAGGTATTATCAATGGGCAAAACAATATCAACGAGAATTTCGATTTTCGACAAGGGGTTACTTTTGCCAGTAACATCAGTAAGGATGTGGATTTTACACTTTCAACAATGGGAACCTATACCATTGTGAAAAGTAGCCTTCAAACCAACCTGGACAACAACTATTACATTCAAAACAGCAACCTGAGGTTTTATTATTCTCCCAACGACGGCAAAACCTTTATTGCAAACACGGCGAACAATATGCTTTACAGGGGATTGTCTGAAGGCTTAGACCAGTCTGTATGGCTATGGAATGTGGAAGCGGGATACAGGTTTCTAAAAAACAACAAAGGGGAACTGAAGTTATATGTCTTTGACTTGCTTAAACAAAACAACAGCATAAGCCGAACAATTTCGGATGTGGCCGTCACGGATGTATTTGCCAATGTGCTTACACGCTATACCATGCTTTCCTTTACCTATATCATAGGCAACTTTAAAAAGCCCGCCGAAGAGCCTGGTCGAGATGGCGGTTTTAGGCCCTCTATGCGTCCTGGAGGAGGAGCCAGAAGTTGGTAGTCTAACCAGTAATAATTGCTTCAAAGGGGCCAGGTCTTTACTTATTTTTTAAAATAAAACCCGACAAAAAATTGCCGGGATTTATTCTAACAAAAATCCATTAATCTATGGGTGTAAAGTAATAAATGGACTTCCTTAAAAAATGGCAAGGAAGTTCCAAATTTTTGTAATATTGTTCCAATAACCTTTATATTGCATAAAAACCTTCCTTTTTGGTTTTTATCTCATCTTCTTTACACAGATAAACCTCTTCCTCCTAAATGAATGCCCGAAGCTCATTAATCATAATTGCTATAAGCATCTTCATCAATTTTCAGGCTTACACCCAAACAGCTTCTGCAAAAAGATCGCTCCCCTTAACCAGTGCTTCACCCGGAAGTACAAGAATGTCAGAGGAACGTGTGCAAAAAATAGACGCAATGTTAAGGGAGGCCGTGGATCAGCAGGAGGTTCCGGGTGCGGTGGCTTTAATCGTCCGAAATGGTAAAATCATCTTTCACGAGGCATATGGATTGGCAGACTCGGAAAAAGAAACCCTGATGGACAAAAACCATATTTTCCGTATAGCCTCCCAAACCAAGGCAATTACTTCCACTGCGGTGATGATGCTTTGGGAAGAAGGCAAATTCAGGCTGGACGACCCCATATCGAAATTTATTCCCGAATTTAAAACCCCAAAAGTAATTACCGGTTTTAACTTTTCCGATACCACCTTCAATAGCCGTCCAGCAGAAAAGGAAATCACCATTCGCCATCTGTTAACCCATACCTCGGGAATTGGCTATGGGGTCATTGATGGAGACGAAAGAATGCAACTCCTCTATCGTAAAGAGGGTACCACAGACCTTTTTACATCCGAAGATATAAGTATAGCCTCCTCTGTAAAAAAAATTGCCAAAATGCCTTTGGCATTTGACCCTGGCACCCAATACAAGTACAGTTTGGGGCTAGATGTTCTGGGTTATTTCATAGAGGTGGTTTCAGGAAAGCCTTTTGATCAGTTCTTAAAAGAGCGGATCTTCGAACCCCTAGGCATGAAGGATACAGGTTTTTATTTACCCGAGGAGAAATCAGACAGGTTGGTTGCCATTCAGCAGCAAGTGGATGGGGAATGGAAGAATTACCCAAATACTTTTTATGATGTGAATTACCCCGTTAAAGGTGCAAAGCGGTTTTTCAGTGGGGGTGCAGGGCTCTCCAGTACCGTTAAGGACTATGCTGCATTCCTGCAATTGTACCTCAATGGGGGTGAGTATAATGGCAAACGACTACTGAGCAAAACCACAATAGCCACTATCATGGCCGACCAAACCGGGGATTTGTATGGTGGGGAAGACCAATACCATGGACTTGCATTCGGAGTCAACGCTATTGGGGAGGAAGCCAAGGGTGGAAGTGGTAGTGAGGGCACTTTTTATTGGGGAGGGTACTTCAATACCCAATACTTTGCCGACCCCAAAGAAAAAATTATCGGGTTGATTTTTAAACAAACCCGAGGCCCGTCCAATGACAATACTTCCTGGAAATTCAAGCAAATGGTCATGAGTGCTGTGGATGACTAAATAATAGCATTTTCACTTTTTTTAGTTGGCCTTGTTGCTTGCACCATCAAAATGGTGTGATAATTGTATTCGGTGTAAAAAATCTAATACAGTTTTTATTTCTTTCTCAGACTTATGCTCACGGCTTTCAATAAATGTGTGGTAGTATTCCTGTTGGTTATTTCCCTAATCCCTATCAGTATCGCCCAAGAAATCAGTGGTGCGGTTAATTTAAAAGTTGGCGTTCCCATAGGAGGGTTCAGATCTGAGGCTGGCGGAGTATTACTTCCGCAGATTGGGGCTGAAGGTTTGTATCATTTGGAGGGCACAGCCATACATCTTGGGCTTGATGTTGCGTACGGACGATATGGAACAGACCTTCACCGCAGCAATGCTATCTTCCCGGGGGTGAATCAAAATTTCAGGATCAGAAGAAACAATAACTTCATGACCTTTTTGGGAGTGGTAAGATTCATGCCAAGGCAGGATCTCGCCTTCTCTCCCTTTCTAGAAGCTAAAGTAGGAGGAATTCATACCTTTACCAGGTCCAGTATCAGAGAGGACAGGGTCTCAGAGTCTATTGCATCGGGCACAGAGGTCTATGATTGGGCCCTAACCTATCAATTAGGGGCCGGATTGATGAGGGCACTGAATTCCTCTAAAGATTTTTTTGTGGAATTTAAACTTTATTATGTCAACACGGGGGAAATGGAATACCTGACCCGAAGAGGCGCTACTTATGATGCCGGCGGGGATTTAATTCTTAACACCCTTACTTCTCCCTTTCAAATGGTACAACCATCGGTTTCTTTTAGGTATTTCTTCCCTTAAATTTTCAGCTGGCATATCGCAGATTTATGGGTTTTACCTTGCATATCCTCAAATAATGAGGCATTTATAAACTTATATCCTAAAAAAAGAGTAATTTTGAGGTCGAATACAAACATTTGATTTATTAAAATGAAACTCTTATTCAACACTTTACTCCTTCCAATCCTCTTTTTTGCTTCATTTTTTGTCCATTTTAAACTGATGGGCCAAAATAGTTATAATGTGGCCACCTACAACATTAGGTACGATAATCCTGGGGATGAAGGGAACCTCTGGAAGGATCGTTCTCCCCACCTTATCAACTTGATCCAATTTCACGAGATGGATATCATTGGCACCCAGGAGGGGCTTTACAATCAACTTGAGGACATGAGTAGGGAGCTGGATTTCCCCTATTTAGGGGTAGCAAGAGACGATGGAGATAAAAAAGGAGAATACAGTGCAGTGTTTTACAACCCGGAGAAATTTGAACTTTTGGAGCATGACACCTTTTGGTTGTCCGAGACCCCCGAGGAGCCCTCAGTGGGATGGGATGCAAGCATGGAAAGGATTTGTTCTTATGGCAAATTTAAAACGAAAGAAGGGGAAAAGACTTTTTACGTCTTTAACGTCCATTATGATCACAGAGGCCAAGAAGCCAGGGAGAATAGTAGTAAACTTCTCATGGAGAAAATCGAAGAAATCAATACCGAGCATCTACCCTGTATTTTAACCGGGGATTTTAACGTCACTGATGATAATCCAGCTTATAAGGAAATCATTGAGGATGGAAAACTAAAGGACACCATTAACCTGGCTCCTTTCAGCCATGGCCCAGAAGGCACATTCAACGCTTTTAATTGGGACTATCTCCCAGAAAGAAGGATTGATTATGTTTTTGTTTCAAAGCACTTCGAGGTAGTGCGGCATGGCACCCTTTCCGACAACTATGGAAAGAAATATCCTTCGGATCATTTCCCAGTAATGGCCGAAATAAAGTTTTAACCTACCAATCACACAGAAATTTATTGCCCTGGAATAACATTCATGATGGAATGAGATCCAGGGTTTTTTGTTGCCCCTCCTGGAAAGAACCTAGGGATAGTGCCAAAAAAAGATATTTGTGTTAATTTTGCGCCGCTAAATACAGTTTGCTATGACGCTTTCCACCAAATATAATCCAGCAGAAACAGAATCCAAATGGTATGATTACTGGATAAAGAATGGACATTTCAGCAGTAAGGTTGACCCTGAAAAGGAACCCTATTCCATCGTAATTCCTCCGCCAAATGTGACCGGGGTATTGCACATGGGACATATGCTCAACAACACTATCCAGGACATTCTCATCCGAAAGGCCAGAATGGAGGGAAAGAATGCCTGCTGGGTACCCGGAACAGACCATGCTTCCATTGCCACCGAAGCTAAAGTGGTTGCCATGCTAAGTGAAAAAGGAATCCAAAAAAAGGACTTGACCAGGGAAGAATTCCTCGCTCATGCATGGGATTGGAAAGAAAAGTATGGTGGGATAATCCTGGAGCAACTGAAAAAGCTTGGTGCTTCCTGTGATTGGGACCGAACAAGGTTTACCATGGATACCGATCTAAGTCAAGCAGTGGAAAACGTGTTCATTGATTTGCATAGCAAGGGAAAAATCTACCGTGGAATCCGCATGGTAAACTGGGACCCAAAGGGAAAAACGGCCCTTTCGGATGATGAGGTGATTTTTAAAGAAGTAAACTCCAACCTTTTTTATATCCACTACAAGATTGAGGGCAGTACCGAACAGCTTACCATCGCGACCACAAGACCTGAAACCATAATGGCAGATGTAGCCATATGTGTACATCCCGAAGATGAAAGGTTTAAAAACCTGATTGGGAAAAAAGCCCTTATCCCCTTGATCAACCGCCCCATC
This sequence comes from Pleomorphovibrio marinus, assembly GCF_003347495.1. GTDB lineage: Bacteria > Bacteroidota > Bacteroidia > Cytophagales > Cyclobacteriaceae > Pleomorphovibrio > Pleomorphovibrio marinus. Next base: position 192,632 of record NZ_QCXY01000013.1, on the reverse strand, counting down.
CCCATCATAGCAGATGAATATGTGGACAGGGAGTTTGGTACTGGTTGCCTTAAAATTACTCCTGCACATGATATCAATGATTACGAAATAGGTATAAGGCACCAATTAGAGGTAATTGACATCTTAAACGATGACGGTACTTTAAATGAAAAAGCTCAAATTCTTGTCGGTGAGGACAGGTTTTTGGCAAGGAAGAAAATAGGAAAATTACTCAATGAGGCAGGCCAACTCGCCAAAGTAGAAGCCTACACCTCAAATGTTGGCCATTCCGAACGAACGGATGCCATCATAGAACCCAGACTTTCCCTTCAATGGTTTCTGAAGATGGAGGAAATCACCCAGCCGGCCCTAAAGGCTGTTATGCAAGACAGCATTCGCTTATTTCCACCAAAATTCAAAAACATGTACCGAAGCTGGATGGAGAATGTGAGGGATTGGTGTATTTCAAGGCAGCTATGGTGGGGACATCGAATTCCTGCCTACTATCTTCCTAACGGAAAGTATGTAGTAGCAAAAAGCATGGATCATGCGATTCAATTAGCTGAGGAAAAATTTGGTGAGATATATACTCCAGAGGACATAAAGCAAGATGAAGATGTACTTGACACTTGGTTTTCGTCTTGGCTGTGGCCCATTTCGGTATTTGACCCCAATTATTTTGAAACCGGAAAAGCCAACAAAGACCTAAGTTATTATTACCCCACCAATGACCTGGTCACAGCACCTGAAATTTTGTTTTTCTGGGTGGCAAGGATGATAATAGCCGGCTATGAATATACAGGAAAACCCCCTTTCAGGAATGTTTACCTTACCGGAATAGTACGAGACAAGCTGGGAAGAAAAATGTCCAAGTCTCTTGGAAATTCCCCAGATCCTCTGGAGTTGATCAAAAACTTTGGTGCGGATGGGGTTCGCGTAGGTATGCTGCTCAGCTCGCCAGCGGGAAATGACTTGCCATTTGATGAAAAACTGGTAGAACAAGGCCGTAACTTCAGCAACAAAATCTGGAATGCCTTTAGGCTTACGCAAGGATGGGAAATTCAAGAAGGGGACAATTCCGAAAACCACACTGCCATACAATGGTTTGAAAACCGTTTCCATCAGGCGTTGGCAGAAATCGAAGATCACTTTGAAAAATTCAGGATCTCCGATGCATTGATGAGTACCTATAAATTGGTCTGGGATGATTTCTGCTCCTGGTACCTGGAAATGATAAAACCTCCCTACCAACAGGCCATTGACCAGGCCACTTATACTTCCACCATTACCTTCTTTGAGGATATCCTGAAAGTACTTCACCCCTTTATGCCTTTCCTTTCCGAGGAATTGTGGCAACAAATTCGGGAGCGAAGTAATGAAGAAGCATTGATAGTTTCAAATTGGCCAAAGGTCTCCCCATATGATGAAAAGCTGGTAGTAAATGCCCAGCATGTCTTTGAGGTAGTGTCCCAGGTAAGAAACCTCAGGGCTTCTAAAGGCCTATCTCCCAAAGAGCCCTTAACCCTTGCGATAAAAACAGATAATAAAACCAGGTTTATAGGGTTTGAGCCATTGATGAAAAGATTAGGTAACCTTGAATCCTTGGAATTCAAGAATGAGCTTGAGGATGCCGCGAGTTTTGTAGTAAAGGCAGATGAGTGCTTTGTCCCCTTGAGCACTCAAGTAAACGCAGAGGAAGAAAAAGCAGCAATTCAAGAGGAAATCAAATACGTGAAGGGATTTCTCCAGACGGTGGAGAAAAAGTTAGGTAATGAGCGTTTCGTGAACAATGCCCCAGCCAATGTGGTGGAAAAAGAAAAGAAGAAGCTTTCGGACGCAGAGGCCAAGTTGAAGGCCTTAGAGGATAGTTTGACGAAACTAAACTAGCCTAGAACTTAATGGCAAGGGAAGTTACTATCGAGGAATTTCCCCTGCTCATAAGCCCAGCAGGCCTTTCAAACACAGGTTCTGGGCTAAGAAACCTCCGTCCTTCAATTCGTAAAAGGGCGTTTTTTGCCGGTTCAAAGTCCACATTAAGGGAGACGCCGGAGAGCCTCATCCCCTCCTCAAGGATAACAGCAGCCTGATCGGAATAGTATTCGCCTCTTAGGGCAACGCGGAAGGATTCCCACAGTCGCTTTTGAAGAGAAATGGTAGTTCCATACCACTTGTTTAAATTACGTGTAAACAACCTTTCCTCTATCCCTAAGTCGGCGCCCACTGTGATGCCATAGGTTGCCCACTGATATTGCCAATAGAAATTATTGAAAAATCGGTTAAGTCTTATAGTTTGTGGGTACTCGTTACCGAAGTAATTGGCATAGTTTATCACCATCCCCTCTATGGGTCTGTAGTTTACCCCGGCACCCATTCCCAAGGATTGGTTTCTTTTGGTCCTTTGCACATTTTGCCAACCATTGGTAAGCCATAAAATAATGTCCAAATTCTCATTATAAGAATAGGTGAACCTTGCCCCTGTGAGGAAGTAGGGGGAATTTTCAGCCATCAGGCTCCTTCCCAAATGCCAGCATTCCATTCCAATCGCACTTTCAAAACCTATATGGGAAGGCATCACCCCCATATCCAGCCATAGATTCTCTAACAACCTAATACCTACGGAAGCCTCATACACCATCTGTGCCCAAGCAGGCTCATCCGCCAGGTTATATTGGGCATAGTTACCTGTCATCACCGATAAGTTGGCCCTTACCTGCTCCTGCTGGTATTGCAACTTCACTAAACCTAGGTTGAGGGAAAATTCGTTGTGCCTTTTGAAATTATACAAAAAATGGGGCCTTTCATGATGTTCGGGCATGTTGAAGTCATAGGCAAAATAGGCTTCTACATACCCTTCGATGGAAAATGGTTGTGAAGGGGTGGTTTGGGCAAGGAGCAAACTGGATAGAAAAAGACCCATCAGCCCCATGAAAATCGTTTTCATAGTAGATAGGCACCCTTCTCTGGGGCACCATTATTATTTGCCACGAAAGGTTTTATCATAGAGTTCAATAGAATCTATTATTATTTTTTTTGCTTCTTCCTTTCCCAAAAAGTCCTCCACCTTAACGTCCTTATTTTCCAGCTTTTTGTAATCTTCAAAGAAACGACGGGTTTCTTTCATCAAGTGAGGAGGCAATTCAGAGATCTCCTTTATGTAATTTACGGATTGGTCATCGGCAGCTACTGCAATGATCTTATCATCGGCTTCTCCACCGTCAATCATCCGCATCACTCCTATCACTTTGGCCTTCACCAAGGTTAAGGAGGGTATATCAATCTGGGAAATTATCAGAATATCCAATGGGTCGTTATCCTCACAAAATGTCTGTGGGATAAACCCATAATTCGCAGGGTAATGGACGGCTGAAAATAGCACCCTGTCCAGCAAAAGCATCCCAGTTTTTTTATCAAGCTCGTATTTGCCTTTACTACCTTTTGGTATTTCAATAATTCCTGTGACCAATTCAGGAGCCTCGTCACCAATACTGACATCATGCCATGGATTATTCATAAAAAAAAGAATTAGGTTCTACAAAATAACAGAAGCAAAATTACCCCCATTTTAGACAAGTATCAAAATATGCAATACAAAAAACAGCCCTTAAGTTAATTTATTCTTTTCTTTTTTCGGATAGGTTCGGCAAGACAACCCTCATGGTACTCCCCTCGTTGGGTTTGGACTCCAGCTGGATACTTCCTTGAAGCTGCTCAATAGATTCCTTCACCATATAAAGCCCCAGCCCCGAACCTACATTCCTTTGAGTGGCTCTGTGAAAAAGGTTGAAAACTTCTTGGTGGTGTTTTTCCTCAATTCCAATCCCATTGTCGCTCACCACAATAGAGGCGTGGATTTCATCTACTTTAATCGTAATGCCTATCTTATTAGGTCCCTCATCCTTACGGAACTTATAGGCATTACTGAATAAATTATTCAAAATAACTCTTATTTTGGCCTCGTCAGAGTGAAAAGGGGCTTCTTGTTGGATGTCAATTGCAATTTCCATTTTGTCCAACTCCCATTTTTTTCGATAATCAATCATTTGTTGCTCCAGAACCTCTTTGAAATAAACTGGTTCTATGCGGTTGTCCATCTTGGTGGATCTATAAAAATCCAACATTTTATAGATAAAGTCGTCCAGTTTCAAAGTGGCCTCATCAATCATTTCAAAGTACTCCAAAATACCATTGTCGTCCGTTTCCATTTTGGCCAATTTTGATATCCCAGAAATACTCATCAGGGGCCCTCTAAGCTCATGACTAAGGCTATAGACAAACCTGTTCATTTCCGAATGCAGCTTTTCTAAGCGGTCATTTTTGATCTTAAGCTCCTTTCTGGCGTCATAGATGTCCGCAGCATTGAATATGGCATTTTTGATTTGCTCCAGGTTCCATGGCTTGTCAATAAACCGATACACCTCTCCTTTATTGATGGCATCTATCACACTGGCAATATCAGAATACCCAGTAAGTAAAATCCTTATTGGTTTGGGGTTTACTTCAACCAATTTCTCAAAAAATTCCACCCCTGTCAATCCCGGCATACGCTGATCAGCAATCACCACCTCAAACTCTTCCTGCTGAACCAATCGAAGACCTTCCTCTGCATCTAAAGCTGTAGAAACTTTAAAGTCCTTTCTCAAGCTTGCTTTAAACGAGCTAAGGTTGTTATCCTCGTCGTCTATATATAGTACTTTGACTTTTCTTTTAGTCATGGTGCTACTTTTTTTGATTCGTCGGTAGTTTTATGATAAAACTGGTTCCTACATTGGTTTCTGACTCCACAGTTATGGTTCCCTGATGGTTTTCTATAATGGTATAGACAATGGAAAGACCCAACCCAGTACCCTTACCCACTGGTTTTGTGGTAAAGAACGGCTCAAAAATCTTTTCCCTAATGTGTTCAGGCATTCCCGGGCCATTATCTTTAATTTCGATAAAGATATCATCTCCTTTTACTTTTGTACTAATAGTAAGCTCAGGCTCCCTGTTTTCTATAGGATGGTCAAGCATGGCATGTACAGCATTGCCAATGATATTCATGAAGACCTGGTTTATTTTTCCCGCTAGGCATTCCACCATTGGCAATTGACCGTATTCTTTTATTACTTTTACCCTTCCTGCCATGGAGTTGTTCAGCAAAATGAGTGTACTGTCCAAACCGTCATGGATATCTACCTCCTTCACATCTTGTTCATCGATCCTAGAAAACAACTTCAGCCCTCTCACAATTTCGACTGTCCTTTTGGCTCCATCTTCCATCCCGGCAAGAAGTTGATCGATTTCAGTGATGAGGTAATCGATTTCAAGCTCTTCTTCCAATTCGTTGACCTCAGATTTACTCTGCTCCGAAAAATCCTCATCCCCTTTTTCCTTATACAGGTCCATCAATTCCAATATATCCTTGATATCTCGCTTGAGGGGGGAGATATTGGAGCTCACAAAGTTTATGGGATTGTTTATCTCATGAGCAATACCTGCTGTCAGCTGACCAAGGGAAGCCATTTTTTCTTGGTTCACCAATTGAGTTTGGGTATCCTTTAAGTTCTGCAAAGTATGCTCAAGCTCCATAGTTCTGGATTTCACCATTTCCTCTAAGTAAATGTTTTGCTCCTTGATCAACCTCTCATTTTCCTTTAGGGCTTCCAGTTTGTCATGCTGTTCTTTTTCTTTTTCTTTTTTTAGGATATTGATCTTATCTGCCAGCGCAAAGGAAAGCAAGAGTGCCTCTATAGCTGTCCCTGCCAGTAGAGGTAGGTTTGCGTATGCACCCAGGTCCACCAAGCCCAGGTTGTTTAAAATAAAGGTTACCAGACCAAATAATAAAAAACTCCATGCAAGCAAGAAAAAGTAGGCTGACCTATCCCCCCTCTTTGCAACATACACCCCAATAGTAATGAACGCAATGGTCAAGACAAGACCATTTAGGTCTATTAACTGATAACTAATTTGTATAAATCCTAGCAACCTTAATACCAATGCTAAAACGTAGGACACTACAATGAGGTAGAGATACTTATCATATTTGGGCAGGTAAACATTGGTTTTCAGGAACAACTGAACGAATGGAATCACAAAAAGGCTGGAAAGGGTAGTAAAGCCAATGATACTTACTTCATAGAGCCAGGCATTCTCCCATAAAATGAAATAGGAATGGCCTGAAATGGATAATTGTGCTAGGGCAATAAACAAAATATAAAAACAGTAAAACAGGTAAACCCTATCTTTTACAGAGAAAAACAGAATGAGATTATACAGAAAAAGCGCGATCATTACCCCAAAATAGGCACTTACTATTACCGTACGTTTACTGCTATTTTCAAAAAAGGCTTTTTCAGTTGAAAGTGTGACATCAAACTCAAAAGGGACCATTGAACTGACCTTTAGAATTAACTCCCCACTGAATTTTTCATTGTTTTCTAGGATAAAATAGGGATTCGGGTTTTTCAGTACATCCCTATCTTTAATCAGGTTTCCTGCTCGATCCAATAAAAAAACGTTTCCTTCTCCATCCAAACGAAATAGATCCGCAGATCTGATGGTAGGACTGTTGATTTCTAAATAGTAACTGTTGCTTGGGTCGAAACCATCATGGTCTTTTAAATCCAATTTTATCCATAATGGCTCTTCTATAACCCCCAAATCTACTTTTTTTTCAACAAGCGAGTTAAAATACTCACCATGCTGAAAGTCTTCGGTACTTTCGATTTCGCCAACATAATATCGGTATTGCTGAAATGTGTACCCATCATAACTCCCAAAAACCACTACATAATAAATGATTGGCACCGTAACCATTAAAATCAAAAACAACGTCAGTAAAACGTTTTTGAGGTCTCTATAATTTCTCATTTCAATGGTTTAGGGATTTTTAATTCAAATTGCAACTCCATTTTTCCTCTTGGACCACTCTCAGTCGTCTTAAAGTTGATTTTTTCTCTCAATTCGAATATGTAGTCTCTCTCCGCGGGGTTAGCCAATGGTAGTTTATCAATATCATTGATTTGCAGTGCCGTTGCGATAAGGCCTTCCTTCGGATAATAAAAAGACCCATTATCCCCCAAGCTGGAAATTACCTCATAACCCACGCTCTTTGAAATACTCAGTGTGACGGGAGAACTTAAACCAAAGAGTTTTTTGAGCCTTAATTGGGGTAATATTGCAATTCCCACTCTTACCAAATAAATGCTGCCAATCCCATAACCAGCTACTTCCCTGCTGTTCCAAAGCCCGCAATATTCAGCCACTTCCAGATCCCCAAACTCATCCATAAATGGCACTATCCTTGGGTCAATATCCATTATGGCGGTTTCAAAAGGAAGGGGGAAATTAATAGTCCTCAGCTGGATTCTGCCACCCCCAAGTACCCTGAAGTCTTCCATGGACTCAAAAAGTATCAAATACACATGAGGGTTTAGGGCCCAGGATCTATCTGCCGAGGTAACCTTTGTAATCCCGTATGATTCCAAAACCTTATGGTGCCCGTAAATATACTTTTCAGTAGCGTCCACATCGTCTATGGCACGTATGATTCTAACTCTTACCTTCATACGACCCGATAATTTGCTCTAAATCTATGTAGTATCTTCCCGAAGGAACCTTTTGTCCAAGTAAAATCATTCGGGCGTAGTGGCAACAAATAGCCCCACCCATTATTACCGAAGATGCAAGCTGAGGCCAGGAGGTAATGCTTTTACCCAATTCCGAAAAACTAAACTTCACCCTTTCCGACAGGTTCTCGTATTGTAGAAGACTCATCATCATCTCCTTGCCCCTGTTGGCTAAGGAAGGGACAAGCTCTCCCTCTGAGCCAAATTCCCCTAAAAGTCCGTGAAAAATGGGTCTTTCCGGATCTTGGTCAAATCTTTCAATATCTATCATACCCCTATCACTTGTATCCATTAAAACCGGTATACCCAAGGATTTGGCCTTAATCCTACTACCAATTTTAATTGGTAAGCTGTCGCATTCTTCTACAAGTAAATCCAAATTACCGTTTAAAGTAAAAAAATCATCGATATTTTCATCATTGATGCCCTCATTATATAATGTCAATTTTAGATAAGGATCAATTTCTGCTATTTCTCTCGCCACAATATACGTCTTTTTAAGGGCTAAATTAAAAATCCCTGTCCTTATTCTATTCATATTCCCAAGATCTAAAGAATCAAAGTCGGCAATTACCAATTCCCCAAAACATCTTTCCATAGCGAGACTCAGTGCCACACTCTGACCTACAGACAACCCAATGATACCTATTTTCTTTTGGCTTAGGCTTTCTTGTTCTTCCTTTGTGATTTTGTATTTGTTCCGGACTGTCCTGACAGCAACAAACTCCTCCTCTTCCAGCACACTTACCAGGGTATTTCTCCATGGATAAAAGACCCAATTCCCGTAATCATCGCTTTTCAATCCTTTTTCCTTAAAAAACTCCTCGGCCTTTTTTTCAAGAACCGCACTTGTCATTTGCTCATTGGGATTGGTCTGCCTTATCCATTCACTTAGTTGGCTTTCCAACTGATCTTGGACAATTACCCTTTTGTCATTGATTAAACTTTCAAGCTGTTTTCTATCCTTTGAAAAACGTTTGGATAAAATGAGGGGTCTATATTGATCTTTGAACTCATCCTCCCTCCCCTTGGTTTCAAACATAGTAGAAATTCATCATGTAGGTGATAATGGATATAAAGTTATATTTTTGATTGCATAATCAATTAAAAATGCAGGAAAAAATTGATACTTTTTCTATAAAAGTCAATTTATTTATTGCAAATTTAAAAATCATGTTTTGATTTCCAATATTTTTGAAGGATGTTCGTCTGATCCTAATGAAAAATCAATTGTTTTTATGATCTTTAGGATTAGAAAGATGGTTCTTTTTTGATTAATTGTTTCATAACAATATATTTAGCCCATGGAAAGAGATAAGATCAAAGTCCTTTATGTAGATGATGAGGTGAACAATCTACAGGCTTTTAAAGCTACTTTTAGAAGAGACTACAAGATTTTTTTAGCCGAATCCGCAAAGGAAGGAAGGGAAATCTTGTTGAAAGAAGACATCAATGTTGTCATTACCGACCAGAGGATGCCGGAAGAAAACGGGGTGGATTTTTTAGAGTCCATCATCCCAATGCACCCGGATCCAATGAGGATTTTACTTACCGGGTACACGGATATCCAAGCGGTAATCGACGCCATCAATAAAGGAAAAGTGTATCATTATCTCACCAAACCCTGGGAAGAGGATTATTTGAGAACAGTGGTGAAAAACGCCCATGAGGTGTACTCTTTAAGAAAGGAAAACAAACAACTCACCGATAGTCTCATCAAGGCAAATGACCAACTCGAATTCCTGCTAAGACAGAACCTTTTGTCTTAACTGCTATTATTAATACCTAGCAGCAAGCAACAATTGGAGTTCCTTGTGGGTCATCATAAACTTCCTAGCCAAATAGGCGTTGGTAAGGCTTCCCCTGTAGGTATAAACCCCTTTCATAAACCATTTGTAGTTAAAAATCATCTCCTCGGCTCCGCAAAGGTCGGCCATTTGAAGTAAAATTGGGGTAAAAATATTACTCATAGAATAGGAAGCCGTTCGAGCTACCCGGGAAGCAATATTGGGCACACAGTAGTGAATTACCCCATGCTTTTCAAAAATAGGTTCATCATGGGATGTCATCTCGGCTGTCTCTATACAGCCACCCTGATCAATGCTTACATCTATGATGATGCTTCCCTCCATCATCTTCGTGACCATCTCTTCTGATACCACCATTTTAGCCTTTCCTTTTTCAGCTCGGAGAGCACCTATTACCACATCGGCTTCTTGCAAGGCATGCCCTAAGGTGTAATTGTCTATGGTAGAGGTATATACCTGTTGTCCAAGCAATTGCTTTATTCTTCTGAGCTTATAGAGTTGATTGTCAAAAATCTTAATGTTTGCACCCAAACCCAAGGCCGCCCTTGCGGCGTATTCAGCTACGGTACCAGCCCCGATGATTACCACCTGCGTTGGAGGCACCCCAGTAATTCCTCCCAAAATCAGTCCTTTCCCATTACTGACGCTGCTTAGGTACTCCGCAGCCACCAGCATGACTGTACTGCCAGCAATCTCGCTCATGGCCCTGACCACTGGCATACCCCCTACCTTATCCTCCAAATGTTCAAAAGCAACGGCAGTGATTTTCCGCTTGTTGAGTGCATGGATAAATGCAGCATCTTGTTTACCAATCTGCAATGCAGAAAGAAGGCAACTTCCCTGGGGCATGTAGCCAATTTCTTTAAGGGAAGGGGGCTCCACCTTCAATACAATCTCCACGTCAAAAACCTCTTCGGAGGAATACACCACCTTTGCACCTGCATCGGAAAATTCCTGATCCGAAAACTTGGATAATAAGCCCGCACCACTTTCGACTAGAACCTCCTGCCCATTGTTTACCAATAAACCCACAGCTTCAGGCGTAAGTACCACTCTTTTTTCTTGGGAACAGGCCTCTTTCGGAATACCTATTTTCAAGGCTTTCCTTGCATTTCCGGTTTTTGCTGGTGCCTCCTTTGTCACTGGAGTAGCACCGGTTATTTCTGTAAATGCAGATTTAGTCGCCATCTTGCACCATGGTTACGGTTATGTCTCTATTTTCTTCTCCTTTTCGAAGCAATTCTATCAAGGCAAAGTTTTCAGGAATCAATTCAGCTATCCGCTCCCCCCATTCCACCCAGCAATATGCTCCACTATTGAAATATTCGTCCACCCCAATCTCTATCGCCTCCTCTATTTTATCTATCCGATAAAAATCGAAATGATAAAAAACATCTCCCCGCGGATTCTGATATTCGTTTACTAGGGAGAAGGTAGGGCTGCTGACACGATCAATTATATTCATCTGCCTGGCAACCTCCTGAATAAGGGTGGTCTTCCCTGCCCCTAGCTCTCCTTTGAATACCCATACCCTTTGATCTTTGCATAAATCTATTACAAATTTGGCGCATTCCGAAATTTGTGCAAGTCCATTACAGTTAAAAGTATTCAAGGCTTTTCTTACTTTGGCAACATATGGATAATGGGTACTATCATCTCTTCCAAGGAGACCCCTCCATGCTGAAAGGTGTCCCTATAGTAGTTCACGTAATAGTTGTAATTATTGGGGTAAGCAAAGAAATAATCCTCTACGGCAAACACATACCCAGTAGAAATATTGAACTTAGGCAGCTTTCCTTCATCCGGTTTATTGATTTCAAAAACTTTCCCAGATTCAAAGTTAAGGTTTTTACCTTGTTTGTAACGGAGATTCGTCGTAACATTTCTGTCTCCTATAATTTTATAAGGCTTATTTACCCGCTTGGTACCATGGTCTGTGGTGACAATCACTTCGGCACCTGCTTCCTGGATCTTCTTAAAAAGCTCAAACAATGAACTGTGCAAAAACCAGCTGTAAGTCAAGGACCTGTATGCGGATTCATTGGGGGCGAGCTCCCGGATCATTTTCATGTCTGTTCTGGCATGGGACATCATATCCACAAAATTATATACTAGCACATTCAAGTCGTTTTTCAAAAGGTTCGGGAAGTTTTCCAAAACTGCTTTTCCTTGGTTTACCTGCAAAATCTTGTGATAACTGGACTTAATGTTCAACCTGTTTTTCTTAAGGTTAATTTTAAGGAATGCGTCCTCATTATTGTTTTTGCCCTCATCCGTATCCTCTCCTTCCCACAGGTCCGGATGAAATTTGGCCATATCCAACGGCATCATCCCACTAAAAAGGGCATTACGGGAATATGCAGTTGTGGTGGGTAAAATGCTGAAATAGGTGTCGTCACTCTGCACCACGAAATACTCGCTCAATATTGGCTCCAAAATTTCCCATTGGTCCAGACGCAGGTTATCTATCACCACGAAAAACAAAGGCTTACCTTGCTTGACATGAGGAAAAACCATTTCTTTCATCACTTGGTGGGAAAGAACGGGCTTTTCCATATGGGGGTCATTGAGCCAGTCCAGGTAGTTCTCTTTTATAAACTTGGTGAAATTTGCATTTGCCTCCACCTTTTGGGTTTCCAAGACTTCCTGCATGCTTTTATTTTCCGTCTCATCAATTTCAAGTTCCCAGTAGGTCAGTTTTTTATAAATATCGGTCCATTCGTTATGGTCTATGGCATCATTATAAGCCATGCTTATGTTCCTGAAATCCTGCTGATAAGACAAGTTGGTCTTTTCACTGACAAGCTGCTTATTCTGAAGAATCCTTTTCATAGATAAAAGGATCTGGTTTGGATTGATGGGTTTGATCAAATAGTCGGCGATTTTGGCCCCTATTGCATCATCCATGATGTGCTCCTCTTCGCTTTTAGTGATCATTACTACTGGAATTTGGGGCTTTAGCACCTTTATTTGTTGCAATGCCTCCAGCCCTGTCATCCCGGGCATCATTTCATCCAAGAAAATCACATCATAATTGGTACCTTCGACTTTTTCCACAGCATCCAAACCACTATTTACCGTGTCGATGTCGTACCCCTTTTGTTCTAAAAACAATATATGGGGCTTCAGTAAATCGATTTCATCATCCGCCCAAAGTATCTTGAATTTTTGCATCTCTTTGAATTTAATACCTATTTGAATATTTTATTTACTTTTGGTAATAATTTAACACCTCGCTAAAACTAATGGGCCATTGAAAAGCCACAAAATTATCAACGACCCGGTATATGGATTTATAACCATTCCAAGCGAATTGATTTTCGCGATTATCGACCATCCCTACTTCCAGAGGTTACGCAGAATCAAACAACTTGGTTTGACAGACTACGTTTATCCGGGTGCCCACCATACCCGATTTCATCATGCCATAGGCGCCATGCACCTAATGAGTGTGACTTTAGACCATCTGAGAAACAAGGGAATTGAAATCAGCGACCAGGAATATGAAGCTGCTTTAATTACCATTTTGCTACATGACATAGGTCATGGCCCTTTTTCGCATGCATTAGAGCACAGCATGTTGCAAAATGTTTCACACGAAGACCTTTCCTTGCTCTTTCTTGAGACTTTAAATAAGCAATTTAACAGCCAACTTGATTTGGCAATACGGATTTTTAAGAATATTTATGAAAGAAAATTTTTCCATCAATTGGTCAGCAGCCAGTTGGACATAGACCGCCTGGACTATCTACAGAGAGACTGCTTTTTTACCGGGGTTTCGGAGGGCACCATAGGGGCAGACCGTATTATCAAAATGATGCACATTAAAAATGACCAACTGGTGGTAGAAGAAAAGGGCATATACAGTATTGAAAACTTCTTGAGCGCCAGGAGATTAATGTATTGGCAGGTGTATCTTCATAAGACCACGGTAAGTGCGGAAAAGATGATGATAAACCTGATCCAAAGGGCAAAAGACCTGAAAACAGATGGGAAAAAACTGACCTCATCCCATGCTTTAAACTATTTCCTGGAAAAGGAAAGGGGCATGTCCGACTTTAAAACCAACCCAGATACGCTCACCATGTATTCCCAATTGGATGATTACGATATTTGGGGAGGTTTGAAATTCTGGCAACATTCTGGCGATTATGTCATACGAAAAATTTCCCAAATGTTTTTGTCCCGCAACCTTTTTAAGGTCACCCTGTCCGGGCATCCTTTTTCGTCCACTGAAATAGAGGAGTGGAGATCAAAAACCCTAATGAAACTTGGTATTCCTGCAGAGGATTTAAGGTATTTCTTCACGCATGGTACCATTAGCAACCATGCTTACACGGCAAAAGAAAACATTTATATACTTGCAAAATCAGGTAAAGTAATGGACGTAGCCCAGGCTGCAGATCTACCAAACATCAAGGCAATGAGCAAAATTGTAAAAAAACATTACGCATGTCGGGCTAAAGAATTAACTTTACCTTAAAATAACTTTAATTACATGGAATTTACCATCAATGAGATAGCCAAACTTTTGAATGGCAAAATAGAAGGAGATGGTTCGCAGAAAATAATCAACATCAATAAAATCCAAGAGGGCAAACCAGGTGACATCAGCTTTTTGTCAAACTTAAAGTATGAACCCCATCTATATTCCACAGAGAGTAGTGCCGTAATTGTTTCGGAAAATTTCACCCCCAGCAAACCGGTGGCAACCACACTTGTGAGGGTTAAAGATGCCTATTCAGGATTTACCGAGTTGCTACAAATGGTGGAGAAGCTCCAAAAGCCGGACTTACTGGGTGTGGAAGAACCTTGCTTCATGCATGAAAGTAGCCATATGGGGGAGGAAGGATTCCGGGGAGCATTCTCCTACATTGGAAAAAATTGTAGTATTGGAAGAAATGTGAAAATCCACCCACAGGTGTATATTGGAGAGGATGTGAAAATTGGAGACAATTGTGTGTTTTATACCGGTGTGAAAATCATTTCCGGCACACAAATAGGAGAAAACTGCGAATTTCAGCCAGGAGCCGTGATAGGCAGTGATGGGTTTGGTTTTGCTCCACAGCCAGATGGCACTTACAAAAATATCCCCCAATTAGGTAATGTTGTCATAGAGGATGATGTCAGTATAGGTGCAAACACCACCATTGATTGTGCCACTATGGGGTCCACTATCATCAAAAAAGGCGTGAAAATTGACAATCAGGTCCAAATTGCTCACAATGTGGTAATCGGTGAAAATACTGTTATTGCCTCCCAATCCGGTATTTCAGGGTCAACCGAAATTGGTAAAAACTGTGTTTTGGCCGGAAAATCAGGAATTATTGGTCATCTCAAAATCGCAGATCGAACCACCATAGGCGGCAATACGGGAGTCATGAAAAACGTAAAAAAGCCGGGACAAACCCTACTTGGTTTCATAGGAATTGACCTCAAAGACTACCTTAAATCCTTTGCCGTTTTTAAAAAGCTCCCCCAGTTAGAGGATAAAATTAAAGATCTGGAAAAAAAACGATAAATTTGTGGCAAAACTAATTTTTGTATTGTCTCAGTGAAAAAGTTTTAATGAAAGTAAAACAACACACAATAAGTAAACAGGTAACCCTCTCTGGAGTAGGATTACACACTGGAGTAGAAGCTACCATGACTTTTCTTCCTGCAAAGGCTAACCACGGATACAAATTCCAACGAATGGATATGGAAGGTCAACCCACCATAGATGCCGATGTGGACAACGTAGTGGACGTATCTAGGGGAACCACTTTGGAACAGAGTGGGGCAAGGGTGTTTACCGTAGAACATGTGCTTGCAGCCCTTGTGGGATTGGAAATAGATAATGTATTGATCCAACTGAATGGCCCAGAACCACCCATTTTGGATGGAAGCAGTATTCCTTTTATTGATATTCTAGAAGAGGCCGGTTTAGAGGAGCAAAATGCCCTGAGGCGTTTTTTCGAAATCCCCGAAAGCATCCATTATAAAGATAGTGCTAGGGAAGTAGAAATGGCAGCTCTTCCTTTAGACGACTTTAGGGTTACTGTAATGGTCGATTATAATTCCCCCGTATTGGGAAGTCAGCACGCATCAATTACGGATATCAGCCAATTTAAAACCGAAATTGCCTCCTGTAGGACCTTTTGTTTCCTGCATGAGCTTGAAATGCTTTATAACCAAAACCTCATAAAAGGTGGTGACCTTAACAACGCGATCGTAGTGGTGGATAGGGCAGTAAAAGAAGAGGAATTGGTTAATTTGGCGAAAATGTTCAATAAGCCAAAAGTGGAAGTCCGGAAAGAGGGAATTTTGAACAATGTGGAGTTAAGGTATAAAAATGAGCCCGCCAGGCACAAGTTACTGGATGTAATTGGAGACTTGGCATTGGTGGGCAGGCCTCTAAAGGCCCAGATTTTGGCTGCAAGGCCCGGGCATGCTGCTAATGTGGCGTTTGCTAAAAAAATAAAAAGAGCCATGGAGAAAGCAGGCCCCATGCATATACCTTATTATGACCCCAAATTACCCCCTGTATTAGACATCAACCAGATCAGTAACATACTACCACATAGATATCCCTTCCAGTTGTTGGATAAGATAATTTATTTGGATGAATCGGTCGTGGCGGGAGTGAAAAACGTCACTATCAATGAACCGTTTTTTATGGGACATTTCCCCAATAACCCTGTCATGCCGGGAGTGCTACAGGTAGAGGCCATGGCACAAACCGGAGGTATTTTGGTGTTGAGTACAGTAAATGATCCCGAAAACTACTGGACCTATTTTCTAAGCATAGAAAATTGCAAGTTCAGGAAAATGGTGCTGCCAGGTGACACTTTAATCTTTAAGTGTGAATTACTTAACCCCATCCGCAGAGGAATAGCAAAGATGAAAGGAGAAGCTTTTGTGGGTAATACACTAGTATGTGAGGCGGTAATGACTGCCAGTATAGTAAGAAAAGACGCATGATCAGTAATTTCGTTCAAATACACCCCAATTCAAAAATAGCAGATAACGTCACCGTGGAAGCTTTCACCACTATCCATGAAAACGTGGAAGTGGGTGAGGGAACCTGGATAGGATCTAACGTAACCATCTACCCAGGTGCCAGAGTTGGCAAAAACTGCAGGATTTTCCCTGGGGCAGTAATTTCTGCCATTCCCCAAGACCTCAAATTCAAAGGCGAAGATTCTCTGGTGGAAATTGGAGACAATACTACAATTAGAGAGTGCGTCACTATCAATAGGGGGACTATTGATAAAAAAACCACCAAAATTGGAAGCAACTGCCTACTTATGGCCTATGTACATGTGGCCCATGACTGCATCATAGGAAACAACGTCATCATAGCAAACACTGTACAAATTGCAGGGCATGTAAATGTAGACGACTGGGCATTCATCGGTGGAAGCAGTGCCATCCACCAATTTGTGAAAATTGGGATGCACAGTATGGTATCCGGAGGATCCTTGGTAAGGAAAGACGTACCGCCATTTACCAAAGCCGCCAGAGAACCACTTAGTTATGCAGGGGTAAATTCCCTGGGCCTTAGGAGAAGAGGGTTTAGTAGTGAAGCTATCAATCAAATACAAGAAGTGTACAGGCTGCTTTTTTTGAACAGCATGAACAATAGCCGTGCATTGGAAGAAATAGAAGTTAACCTTCCTGCCACCAAAGAAAGGGATGAAATCGTTAATTTCATCCGATCCTCCGAGAGAGGAGTAATGAAAGGATACATCCAATAACAGGATGGTGGAAATCAACCTCCATAAAGCCGCCAAACGCTTTCAGTACGAATGGGTGTTTAGAAATATAGACCATGTTTTTCCCCCTGGAAGCCGGACGGCACTAACAGGAAACAACGGCTCAGGAAAATCCACTTTGCTAAGGTGCATCGCGGGTCAGACCCCTTTGACCTCAGGAGACATCGACTATAAATTGGGCACTGCGTCCATTTCCTCGGCTAACCACTACCAATATATAAGTATTAGCGCCCCTTATTTGGAGCTCCCTGAGGAATTCACCCTGCTTGAGTTTCTACGTTTCCACTTCAGTTTTAAAGGATACAAAAAAGGATACAACCTCCATAAAGTGGTAGAAGCCATGTACTTGAATAACGCCTTAAACAAACAAATCCTGAATTTTTCTTCTGGAATGAAACAACGGCTAAAATTAGGGATTTGCCTGTTTTCCAACGCAAAATTATTGCTTTTGGACGAACCCACTACCAACCTGGATAAACAGGGGATAGACTGGTACCAGGAAACCATAAAAACCCGAACGGAGGGATGTACCCTCATTGTGGCCTCTAATGAGGCTAGGGAGTACGGGTTCTGTGATGCCGACCTGCAAATGCAAAAATATAAAGCCTGAGAAAAGACTTTGAATGTCTACCATATTGAGTAAATTTACAGGTTGCTATATAACTATTATCATGAACAAAAAAGTCCTTTTATTGGTGCTGTCCATCCTTCCGCTGATTATTTCCTGTGGCAGTGATGATGATGGCCCTCAATTAAGCCCAGAGCAAGAAGCAAGGCAGCAACTTGCAGGTGAGCAAGGCAGCCTTACTTGGGCTATCGCCGGCGGAGGTTCGGTCTCCAAGGATGGAGTTTCTCAAACTGGTGACTTTGCAAATTTTGAAATAACCTTCCTCAACAATACCGGTGGACAAAATTATACCACAGCAAATGGAGGCAACCTGTTCAACGCAAATGGATCCTGGTCGGTGACAGGTGAAAACCTCGATAGGCTATTGCTTACTGGCAACCAACCTGCATCGGGCAGGGAAATTGCGTTTACCAGAAACCAGGAAAGCCTACGGTTGGAATTCACAGTGGCCCCTCCCTCAAATGCAAGGGTAAGCGCGTTGGCAGGATTTTACGTAATTGAACTAAGAATTAAAAACTAAAACAAACAACAATGAAACCCAAAAACCTTTATTTTGCATTAGCCTTATTTTTATTTGTAAACCTTTCCCTTATTGCGCAGGACAAAGCAGTCCCGGCAGTGGAAAAGGCGGTAGAAGAATTGCGCGAGGCAATGTTAAATGGGGATAGAGCAAAACTAACTTCGCTTTCCTCCAAAAAACTGACCTATGGCCACTCCAATGGGGTAATAGAAAACCAAGAAGACTTTGTGCAGGCCTTGGCAAGTGGGGATTCCAATTTCACCAGCATAAACCTTTCCGAACAAAGTGTCGATATTTCTGGCAATGTAGCCTTAGTGAGACACAATCTTAGTGGAACCACGCATAACAAAGGAGCGGATCCAGCAGACGTGAACTTAGGCATACTATTGGTCTGGCAAAAAGAGGGTAAAAGCTGGAAATTATTGGCCAGGCAGGCCTTCAAAAGATAAAAATTTAATTTCACATCATTGGGTCATGGGTTCAGGGTAACTAACGTTACCCCTGCACCCCCACGATCCGCGTGTTCGTCTTCTGCTTTCATGACTGCAGGCATTTTTTTCAGTAAATTCCTGGTGAGGTCCCTTAAAACCCCATTTCCCTTGCCATGTATAACCCTGAGGTCCGACAAGCCCAACATATTGGCATCATCAATAAAGGGCTGAAGCAAACTAAGTACCTCTTCAGCTCTTTTTCCCCTAATGTCTAAATTTGGAGAAAAATCCACCATCTTTTGGTTGGCATCAAACCCTATGGATCTGGCTTTCTTTGCTTTTTTGACTACCGTGTTGGAGACCTTTTCCATCCTGTCCAATTTGATTTTGGATTTTAATTCCCCTATACTAATCTCGGCATTTTTACCTTGAATGCTCAATACCTCCGCCAAGGCACCATTGTCTTTTAACCTGACTTGGTCTCCTATCTTGATCTCCCCTCCTATTACTTCAGGTTTAGGCGCAGGCGAAGCCTTCCCCTTCTTGCTCCTTGGGTCGGTTTGCAAGGTGGATTTATGGGCTTCCAGAGACTTCCTCAACTGCAGGGTAGCTTCTTTCTCTGCCTTTTGCTCCTTAATTTGCTTGATAGTATGCTCTATTTTCCTATTGGCATCATCTATAATTGCCTTTGCTTGGACTTTGGCCTCATGGAGGATTTCCTTTTTATTTTCCTCCAAAGAAGATTTTAGCGTATTATATTCTTCCATGCGCTGGGCAAGCAACTTCTCCTTTTTTTGATTGTCGGAAAGTAGGGCCTCATAATTGTTTTTTTCACTCTCCAGTTTAAGCAAAAGTCTGTCATACTTCACTCTTGTCTCCCCCACCTGGGCACGGGCATGAAGGATTATCTCATTTGCTATGCCTATCTTCCCAGCTATTTCAAATGCGAAGGAACTCCCCGGCTTCCCAGTCTCCAACTGATACAGTGGCTCCAACTTATCTACATCGTACCTCATGGCCCCGTTTACCAAACCCGGACTCTTGGAGGCCAACTGCTTGAGATTCCCATAGTGGGTCGTCACCACCCCAAATGCCCCAGCCTTGTTGAGGGCTATCAAAATACCTTCTGCAATGGCTCCTCCAAATTGCGGTTCTGTGCCTGTCCCAAATTCATCGATGAAAAAAATGGTCTTCTTGTTAGAAAATGTGGTGAAATACTTCATGTTCAAAAGGTGGGAACTGTAGGTGCTCAGGTCGTTTTCCAAGTTTTGTTCATCTCCAATGTCAATGAAAAACTGATCAAAAATACAGCAGGTGGATTCGGGATCAACGGGGATCAAAAGCCCACATTGCAGCATATATTGGAGTAGGGCAGTGGTCTTTAGCGCCACTGACTTTCCTCCGGCATTTGGGCCGGAAATCACCAGTATCCTCCTGTTATGGTCTAGGTTCAGGGACAAGGGCACCACCTTTTTTTGCTGCTGTTTAAATGTAAGTTCCAATAGGGGGTGTCTGGCCCCTTTAAAATGGACGTTTTTTTGCTTTACAAGGAGGGGTTTTTCGCTGTCCGTCTGAAGTGCAAATTTTGCTTTGGCACGTATAAAGTCCACCAATCCCAAAAACTGGAAGGATTTTCTAAGTTCGGGTATACATTCCCTAAGAGAGTCGGTAAGTTTGGTGAGTATTTTTTGAATTTCGCGCCGTTCCATATACTCAAGGTCACGGATCTCATTATTGATATCCAAAACCTCCGCAGGTTCTAAAAACACCGTTTGTCCTGTAGCCGACTCGTCATGGATAAAACCTTTTATCCTGCGCTTGTATTCAGCTAGTACTGGGATTACCATCCTTCCTCCCCGAATGGTGATGGAGGCATCATCCGGTGTAAACCCCTGCGCTTTTGCACTTCTGTATATACTGTCCAGTACTTTCCTTAACCTGCTCTCTTCGTACAGCAACTGACCTCTGATTAAGCTGAGCTCCTGAGTGGCATTGTTTTTTATTTTCCCCTTATCATCCATTACCTTGTCGATGGCTCCTAAGAGTGAGCGGTCATCTGCCACCATACCCAGCAATTGGCAAAGCTGGGGGTAATCTTCTTGATGTTTGTCAAAAAATTCCACACAGGCCCAAAGAGTAATCAGACCTAGCCTGACTTGGTGAAACTCATCCTCATAGAGAAAGGTCCCCGGCACCTTGGCTTTTTCAAGATAGGGGTATATATCCACAAAATTGGAGGAAGGGAATTGCTCTCCAGATGTCAAAAGCTTCTTGAACTCATCGGTCTGGTCAATAAGCTTTTGCACCAGCTTTCCATCATTGCAGAAGGCAATTTTTTCCACGAAGTCCACCCCTAACTTACTGGTACAAGCTTCTTTTATCAGGGATTTTATCTTATCAAAATTTATCTTTTCCTCTAAATTTGCAGGGTATGTCTTCATCGTTGGGCAGGTTGTTCCACTCTTTTTTCTATTACCGTCAAAGAATCGATGGTACGGGCATACAACTCTTCCATTTTTATGGCATCTCTCAAGTAAAATTGCAGGCTCTGAAGGTAAACACTGTCACTGACGGCGTGTTTTTCAAAAATTTCCTTTTCTAAGATGGGGTAAAGCCTTTTTGAAGAATCATAAGGTATGGGTAGTGCCTGCACAAACCCCTCCGTTAAATGGATGTCAATCAATATTGCCACCATTTTGTCTTCATTAAGTACACCATCTGGCCTGTTTTTCGCACCACAACCTATCAGTAAGCAACCCAATGCCAACAATAACATAAAATTTCTCACAGCCAAAATTACCATATTCCTAAGACAAATGACAATATGTGATCCTAAAGACGTTTTATTATTCAAATGAGACTGCTAAATTAGGCCTTTCATTCCTAAAAGCTTTATGAACCAACTCGTCAAGAAATTACGAAGGTACGAAATTATGCTCCGAAAAGTGGCAAATAACCACCTGCAAGGTGATTATCAATCCATTTTCAAGGGAGCAGGCCTGGAATTTGACGACCTCAGGCCCTATCAGTACGGGGATGATATACGCACGATAGAATGGAAAGTTTCAGCCAAAGGGCATGGGACTTTTGTTAAAACTTACAAAGAGGACAAAGACCAGTCTGTTTTTTTCCTCCTAGACATTAGTGGTTCACAAGAGACGGGAGGGAAAACGCGAAAAAAAATAGACCTGGGCAAGGAGATAGCTGGCGTCTTAACCTTAGCCGCCGTTTTTGAGGGTAGCCAGGTAGGCTTAGTGTCTTATTCTAACCAAAAAGAGAATTTGGTCATGCCTTCCAAAGGCCCCCGGCAGGCCGTAAAAATAATTAAGGCAGTCTTCAATCACAAAAACAACTCCCTGAAAACTGACTTGAAGGGAATGTTTACCTTTTGTCTCAACCTGATCAAAAAGAGAAGTATAATCATCATTATTTCTGATTTCATAGATGAGGGGTACGAAAATCCCCTGAAAGCTTTGGCCAATAAACACGATGTGGTAGCTATTCAACTGACGGATCCCCTGGAGTCAGCCCTGCCCTCCCTTGGGATTGTTCCCCTCTATGATAAAGAAAATGGTAAAACCACCTGGGTGAACACAGCCTTTGGTGGATTTTCAAAAAAAATATTCAAATCCTTTTATGCAGATAGAGAATCATTGAGGACACTTTGTAAAAAAAACCAAGTCAATTACCTTCAAATAGGTACAGGGCAGGATATTGTGTTACCCCTAATGGAACTATTTAAAACAAGAAACCGTAGCATGAAGCGTGGGTAAATATCTATTTCTGTATTTTATTGGTTGTTTCTCCATTATCTGCTCCTCGGCACATGCTCAGGAGGTACAGGTAGATGGCTATTTCCTAAAGGACTCTGCCAAATTAGGCGAAAGGGTGGGGTACGTACTGAAGGCTAGGTACCATGCCTCCTTGGACATCCTCTTTCCTGATTCTACCTACAACTTTGGGGGTATGGAATTTTTGGAAAAACAGACCTTTACTTCCACCACCCAAGACAGCATTACTTTGGACTCTGCGGTTTATTATTTGTCCAATTTTTCATTGGATCCCACACGCAGGATTAGCCTTCCTGTATATGAGGTATTGCGATACGACAGTATTTCTCACTTTCCTGAGGAAGCCCTGCTGGGACTCGTTTTAACCATAGACGAAATCCCGGAGGGATTAAGTTTCCAAGAAAACAACAGCTACCTCAAGGTTCCTATGGGTTTCAATTATCCCAGGCTTATACTTCTTGGTTTACTTTCCATTGGTATATTGGTAGCCCTCTATTTTCTCTTCGGAAAGAAACTAATGAGCATGTGGTTGGTGTATTTGGAGAGGAAGAAAAGGAAACGTTTTCTGGAAAGATGGAAAAATGCAAAAAGGACGTTATTAGAACAACCCTCTCTGCAATCTGCCGACGAACTACTGGGCTTGTGGAAAAGCTACATGGAATCCCTCACGGGAAAACCATTCCGGGAATGGACATCCACCGAAATCGCCCAACATTTGGCTCTGCCAGATCTTCTCAGGGATTTCAGGAAAATTGAATTGGTCATTTATGCGGACAAAGTGGAGGACGATATTCCAGTTTCTTGTGAAAAACTCAGGGAAGTATCCACCGAAATATTTGAAGACAAAATAAATAAATACCACGTACATGAATGAGACCCTGCCCTATTTGTCGTGGACTTGGTTTTCACCAGAAACCTTCCGCTCTTATGAATGGGAAAACATTTGGGCCTTGCACTTGCTCTGGGTGGTGCCTTTGATCCTATTGATCAGGAAGTTTGCCAAGATCATCAACAACCCTGTTCTGGAATTGTCTGTCCCCAAGCTGGGGTCTAGAAAAAACCCCTGGACATACCTAAGGCTTATACCCATGCTCTTCTTCATGCTTTGCCTTTGGTTGATCGTTATTGCATTGGCCAGACCTCAGCGCACCAACGAAAAGGTGGAACAGTTTACGGAGGGAATAGACATCATGCTGGTATTGGATATTTCAGAATCTATGGACTTGCAGGATTTCACCCCCAACCGGCTTGAGGCCGCAAAAGAAACTGCGATAGATTTCATCGATGGTAGGTTTGGGGACCGGATAGGTATCGTGATTTTCTCAGGTGAGGCCTTTTCTTTGGCCCCTCTCACCACCGATCACGATTTATTAAAGGACCTGATCAAAGACATTTCTTTCAATATGATGGACGCAAAAGGCACAGCAATAGGAAGTGCCCTTTCCGCTGCCACAAATAGGATGAGAGAGTCAGAAGCCCAATCCAAGGTAATGGTACTGTTAAGCGACGGGGACAATAATGCAGGCAATGTAGACCCTGTCTTTGCCGCACAGCTTGCCGCTGCCATGGATATCAAAATTTATACAGTAGCCGTTGGAAAAGATGGTATGGTACCCTATGGAACGGACTTTTTCGGCAGGCCCCAAATGATAGAGAGCTATCTAAATGAAAGTACCCTGAGGGACATTGCCAAAATCGCAGATGGCCAGTTTTTTAGAGCGGCAGACGGCAATGCACTTGACAATATATTTGAACAAATTGATGAATTGGAGAAAGCGGAAATCATAGAGTCCCGATATAAAGAAACCATAGACTACTACAGGGCATACTTGTTTTGGGGAGTAGTTTGCTTCTTTATTTGGCTGGGACTTAAAAATACCTTCTTCAATAATTTTCTGATGGACTGATTTTGTGTTAATTGAAGGAGCCCTTAGGTTAGGCTCCTCCGTATATTTCAACAAATCAACCCATTTCCCATCCCGGTCTTACAGGTTCTTTGATGTATTGGTCTGCCTCTGGGATACCTTTTGCTTTCAAAGCTTCAGCGTCCCATATTATTTTCTGGCCACCCAATCGCAAGGAAAGTACACCTAAAAGGGTAATTTCTGTAAGATGAGCACCATACTCAAAGTTTGCACTCGACTTGGGCCCTCCTTTGATGGCATCTACCCAATCCCGGAAATGCCCCTTACTTCTTGGCAACACCTCTTTGGGTTTTTGAATCCGGTTTGCCAATTCTTCCGGGAAGACCTTGGGAGCCCTATTTCCACCCTCATTGACGATTATCCCCTTTTCCCCGACAAAAAGCGTCCCCCTCGAAGTCCAGTTATAATCGTTCGGCAAATCTTTATGCAATTGGGGTTTCAGTCCCCCAGAATACCAAGTCAATTTTATAGGCGGCAAGCCATTTTTAGCGGGAAAATGATAGTAGCCAATTTCTCCATAGGGGGTAATATCCTCATTGCTAAACCCAGCAGGAAACACCTGTACCGTTTCGGGATAATCCAATTCAAAGGCCCAAGTAGCTGCATCCATATCATGACAGCCAAAATCCCCCAAAGCACCACATCCAAAATCCCAAAAATCCCTCCAGGTTACCGGAGAATACCACTCATGGTAGGGTTTATGCGGAGTGGGGCCTAGCCAAAGGTCCCAGTCAAACCCATTCGGCTTGGTGGAACTTTCCTGAGGCATTCCCTTCACTTCGGGGATCCATCGCGTTGCAGGTACCCAAGAGTGGGTCTCTCGTACTTCTCCAATCACTCCTGCACGAAGGTATTCCACTGTTTCCCTGATACCATTGGTACTGTGCCCCACGTTTCCCATTTGGGTGGCCAAACCTGTTTCTTCGGTCAAATTTTTAATCAGCCTAGCCTCCCAAATATTATGAGTAAGTGGCTTTTCACAATATACGTGCTTACCACTTTTCATCGCCAGATAAGTGATATAGGCATGGGTATTGTCGGGGGTACTGCAACAAATGGCATCTATGCCCTGCTCCTTTTCTAGTAACCTCCTGAAGTCCAAGTATTCGTTGAGTTTAAAGTTATCATCCTTATCCTTATAAAAGTTCTCAACCAATCTTTTTACTGGGCCCCTTCCGGCTATTGACCTATAATAAAAATTTGCCAAATCCCAATATTCCCCAGGATCTGCAATGGAGGTAATCCTGACATCATCCAGCTTCATCAGGTCCTCGGCATTTTGCCGGCCCTTTCCTCCAGCTCCCACCAGTCCGATAGTTACTTTATCACTGGGGGCCACATAACCGGGGCCACCCAATACAGCCCTAGGCACAATATAGAAACCTGCGCCTGCCAATGCGGCTTTCTTTACAAAATCCCTGCGAGGCAAATCCCCCTTTATTTTTGTGTTTTCCTTGTTCATCAATTACGTACAGTTAAATTCTATAAATGCGTTCGGCATTTTTAAAATACAGCAATTCTTTTTCGTCCATCGAAAGGTCAGAAGTAAGGGTCAAAAAGGCCTGCATCCAGTCCATGTAACTGCCGGCCCTTAACACCACTGGCCAATCCCCCCCATATACTACCCTATCTGGGCCGAAAGTATTCATCACATGGTCAAAATAGGGGTGAAGATCCGACACCTTCCAAGAAGATGGGTCTGCTTTTGTGATCATTCCCGAAACTTTGCAGTTTACATTGTCAAGCCTGCTCAACTCCACCAACTGCTCCTTCCAGATTTCCCAATGCTGGCCACTAGCTATGGAGGGGTTGGCAATATGGTTTAGAATAAACTGCATGTTTGGGAATTTCCTTACAAAACTTAGTGCCTCCTTCATAAGATCCGGCTGTATATTAAGGTCATAGTTTAGGCCTTTTTCATCCATCATTTTTGCCCCCTCCAGAAATTGTCTGTTCTGCAGTAGTTCTTTATCCACCCCCTTCCTGATGCTTCTCACTATCTTATGCCCAGCCAATTCCTCCATTTCTTTCCTATACGATTCCCCTTTTTCTAGCGGAAAATAGGCTACCATACCCTGAATCCTCTGATCTTCCCTGGCTCTTTCCTCCACCCACTTTACTTCTGTAAGGTATTGTTCGGGTTTCCTTGCGCATTCCACGAATACCATTTTTTTAATTGGAATTCCTTGTGTGGCTTGGCTAAAATCCTTCACCAAAAAATCCCTGTCCAAAATCCCACTTAACCATGGGTAATCCATTACTGACCTGTCCCATAAGTGAAGATGGGTATCTACAATCGGGGTTTCTTCCCCCGCGGTTATCCAAGCAGTTGGTTTAAGGCTTACTGCCATTGCCCCAAGAGCGGCCCTTTTAATAAAACTTCTTTTGTCCATTTCAATGGGGTGGGTTCAGCTATGTTTATGCGTTGATTTCCGGGGTTTCCAGTCTTGCAATAGAGGCATTAATCTCCTCCTGGCTTAATTCGTGTTGTTGGATTTTACCTGCAAAATAATCCTCATAAGCCTTCATGTCAAAATTGCCATGACCGCACAAGTTAAACAGGATGGTCTTAGAGGTTCCCTCTTCCTTGCACTTCTTGGCTTCTGCGATAGCTGTGGCAATTCCATGGTTAGCTTCTGGGGCAGGGATCACACCTTCGGCCCGTGCGAATAGGACTCCTGCCTCAAATATTTCAAGGTTGTCATGGGCACTGGCCTCTATTAGGCCATCTTTGAGCAATTGACTCACGATCACTCCGGCACCATGATACCTCAGCCCACCTGCATGTATAGGGGCGGGGATGAAGTCATGCCCAAGCGTGTACATAGGCAAAAGCGGTGTCATTCCTGCCGTGTCACCAAAGTCGTACCTGAACACCCCTCTGGTCAGTTTAGGGCAAGATGCCGGCTCGCTTGCCACACACCTAATGTTTTTACCTTCTTCCAGGTTTAAGCGGATAAAAGGAAACGAGAGCCCTGCAAAATTAGACCCGCCTCCAAAGGGAGCAATTACGATATCGGGCATGTCCCCCGCCTTTTCCAATTGCTTGATTGCTTCCAAACCAATGATGGTTTGGTGGAGTTTGACATGATTGAGCACACTTCCCAATGCATATTTGGTGTCTTCTCTGGTAGCTGCCATTTCTACTGCCTCCGAGATTGCTATTCCTAAGGATCCCGGAGAATCAGGGTTAGCTGCAAGGATATTCCTTCCTGCCTGTGTCCTTTCAGAAGGCGAGGGATATACTTCTGCTCCCCAGGTATTCATCATGATCTTCCTATACGGTTTATCCCTATAGGAAAGCCTCACCATATATACCTCACAGGTTATCCCAAAATGCTGGCAGGCAAAACTTAATGCACTTCCCCATTGCCCGGCTCCGGTTTCTGTTGTTATCCTCTTTATGCCTTCTTGCTTGTTATAATAGGCCTGAGGAATAGCCGTATTGGGTTTGTGGGAGCCAGAAGGGCTTACCCCTTCATATTTATAATATATTTTCGCAGGTGTATCCAGGGCTTTTTCCAGGCCATATGCCCTGTATAGGGGGGTAGGGCGCCAAATGCTGTAGATATGCCTTACCTCATCGGGAATGTCTACCCATTTATCCGTAGTAACCTCTTGCTTGATTAGGGCTTCGGGAAAAAGTGGGGCTAAAGAGTCAGGCCCAATAGGCTCCAGTGTTCCGGGATGCAGAGGTGGCAAAGGCTTATTGGGCATGTCGGCAATCACGTTGTACCATTTCTCTGGTATTTCGTGGTCTTCCAGCAAAATCTTTCTTTTTATCATGGATTTGGTTTGGTGGGTTTATTTTGGATGAATTAATTGTTTTTATCTGACAAATTTCGAATATTCTTAAGCGATTCCGGGTTGTTCAGCAGATAGGCTTCTACCCCTTGGTTATTAATGCCTACCAACAACAACTGCAAATGGGCCATTTTCACAGGTTGCAAAGATTTTACATCCCCCAAAAAGAGCAGTCCCGTATCCTTTTTGGGTAGGGTTTTAAACGATCCACTACCATCTCCCAAAAACACCTGCCCAAAGTTTGCATCCATAACTCCGAGGCGTAGCCTGGTTGCATTTTGATTTCCTCCCAGGATAAAGTCCAAGTGCCCGTCCCCGTTAAAATCCATCACAGAAATAGCATAGACTGGAGCAAATTGTGCCTCTATAGGAAGCTCATGCACCTTAAAGCTCCCATTTTTATTTTCCAAATACAGGGTCCTCAACTCATCTGCCCTAAGCGATTTGGCTTTTTTTATTTGATCCTTGCTCAAAACATCCGATAGAGTAGCATCTGCAAAGGAAGCGTAATCGGTAAACTTACTACGCATACTATACATTTGATCCAGTAATTCGTCACGGCTCATAAAAGGGTAGGATTTGCCCTGTATATATTGCGTGAGAATGGGGTCTATGGATCCGTTATCATCAAAATCACCATACACCAACTCAATCGGCATCTCCGGGGAAGCCTGAAGTTGGGAGTTGAGGCCAAAATTCCCCAGAATTAAATCCAGGTCACCATCCCCGTCAAAATCTCCGACGGCTAGCGAAGACCACATTCCGTTCAATGGATCTTCAAAGAAATTTTCGGTTTCGTTTTCGAAACCCTTCCCTTCCTGGTTGATGAACACTTGCACCGGCATAAATTCGCCCACGACCACCAAATCCATCCACCCGTTCTTATTTACATCTATCCAGGCCGCATCCGTGACCATACCAATGTTTGAGAGTTCAGGGCAAAAATCCTTTGTAACCACCTTAAAATTTCCCTTCCCGTCATTTTTTAGCAAATAGGAAGTCGGTGCTAGCGGGTATTCACCGGGGATCACCCTCCCCCCAACAAACAAATCCACGTGGCCATCACCGTCAAAATCTACTGGCCTTACACAGGAACCACTAGTTTTCATATCGGGTAAAGAAGACATGGCTTTTTTGAAATTCCCTCCTCCCTGGTTGATATACAACCTGTCCTGCAGTGCTTTATCGCCCTTTTCGTAATCATTGTATCCACCGCTCACCAGGTAAATATCCTGCCAGCCATCCCCGTTGGCATCAAAAAACACAGCATCTGCATCCGTGGAAGCCATGTCCTGGGATAAATCAAGACCCTGTGATTCTATAAATTGTCCGGTGGATACCTGAAAGAAAAGTTTTCCGGGATGCTCCTCCGAGCCTCCTACAAAAACATCCGAAAACCCATTATTATTGACATCCCCAACGGCCATGACTGGCCCACATGGGGAAAGCATGTGGTTTAACAAAGGCTGCCGCTTGAAGTCATTGTATCCGAGTTCCACATGCTCAAATTTAACAGGGGGTACGATCTGGGTAAATAATGGATCATCCACTTTGCCGGAAGGCTTTTCAGAAGGATGATTTGCCTCTTTTTCCTCCAAAGCTATAACCCTATCCGCTGAAATTCCTCTCACCCACTGTGTTCTTCCGGAAGGCCAAGTCACCTTTAAGGAATCTACTTCGGCATTTTTGCCAAGCCCAAAGTGTAATCGAGGACTTACAGAGGATTGGAAACCCCGTGATGGCTGCTGTTCTAGGAACTGTTCCCCATTTGGGGTAAATAGATGAAGCTTTGCCCCCAACCCGAAAGTGTTTTTCCCCTCACCCTTGAGATTTACCTGAAGAAAATGGTCAGAATTTCCTTCGTTTTTATAGATACCCGCATGACCGTTTAGGTGGTTTACCACTAAATCCAGGTTCCCGTCATTGTCCAAATCCGCATAAGCAGCACCATTGGAAAAACCTGGTTTCGAAAAACCCCAATCTTTGGTTTTGTCACTGAAGGTGAGGTCCCCGTTGTTTTTGTAGATGTAGTTATGCACCGGGGTAGACGTCATAGTGGTAACTAGATGCAAGGTATCCGCAGTCTCCTTAGCCCTGGCTTTTTGAAAATAATAGTCGCTTTTGTATTTCAAAAAATCCCTATTGGTGTAATCCCGAAAATAGCCATTGGAAACAAACAGGTCTTTCCATCCGTCATTGTCAAAATCTGCAAATAGCGCCGCCCAACTCCAATCAGTGTTGGAGACACCAGCTAGTTGCCCTATTTCACTAAATAGACCATTTCCATGATTTAGGTGCAACATATTCCGCATATTTTGATGGTAAAACCCCTTCATTACCATCAAGGCATATTGTTCGTAATTTTCTGGGCCATATAGTAGCTTTTGCCTTTTATTATCCTCAGGAAGCATGTCCAGGGTATAAATGTCCGGTAAGCCATCATTATTGATATCACTGATATCAGAGCCCATAGAAAAATAAGAGATATGCTGAAGGTAAGCACTTAGGCTTTCGGTAAAAGTCCCATCCCCATTGTTGATATACAAATAATCCGGCTCTATGTAATCATTAGATATGTATAGATCCGGATAGCCGTCCCCATTGACGTCTGATGCCGCCACCCCAAGGCCAAACCCCATGGAATTTCCCATGATGTTGGCTTCTTTGCTTACATCCACAAATTTGCCATTGTCATTTCTGAAAAGCTTGTCCCCGGCATTTGGGTTTCTGTCCCTTCTATTCTCGTCAAACTCTATTTCATTAATCACACTGGTATTGTGGTTAAGCAGATACATATCCAAGTCCCCATCCAGGTCATAGTCGAAGAAAAGGGCATGAATGCTGTTTGAGGGATCGTCTAAGCCAAATGAACTGGCTTGCTCCTCAAAGGTGCCATCTCCTTGATTAATGAAGAGTTGATTCCTTCTTTTCTCCGGGTCTCCCTTGCCAGAATAGCATACATATATATCCAACCAACCGTCTCCATTGACATCGGCCATTACCACACCAGTGGTCCAGGCATCCTTTCCTTCCACCCCGGCTTCTTTCGTAATGTCCTTGAATTTGAAGTTTCCTTGGTTGAGGTATAGCTTATTAGATACCATATTCCCCGTGAGGTAAATGTCATCCAGGCCATCATTATTGATATCGCCTATTGCTACCCCTCCGCCATTGTAGAAGTATTCGTAAGTGAGAATATTGGTTTGTTTATCCTCCTTTAGACTATTTTGGAATTTAATTCCCGTCTTTCTCGGTGCCAGTTCCTCAAACTTCTGTTGACCCCACACAGGATACATCCAACCTGTTAGGAGAAAGGAAACCAATATTGCCCTACCCTTCCAACTATTGCACATGACTATGATAATTTGTTTTAGCTTCCCAGTATAATTTCGGGGAAAGTGATTAAGAAAACTTACAGTAACTATTCGTTAAACTGAAGATACTCTAAGATAAATAACGTGATAATACCCCTAAGCATCAAGTAAAAGGAAAGGAAAATCTTCAAATTCGCTGCTATTCTTTATGATATAAACCATTTGTAGCCACCAAACCCATTATTCCGAATTAGCCATATTAAAACAGGCTCTCAAAATATTTAGTATGTTTGGGGTCAGAATGATAAAATCCATGAATCTGTACTTCACCGTTTCAAATCGCCCATTAAAAAAAATCCTAACTATGTCACGTTTTTATTTGATCAGCCTTGTGGCTGTATGGGTTTTTTCCTGTAAGCAAAAAAAGGAAAGCGACTTGGTATGGGATGTTAATTTCTCCCAGATAGGCTCACAATCCTCGCCCAGATCAGTGGATCTGAACGGAGATGGGATATTGGATTTCGTGATGGGGGCGGGAAAGAACGAGTTTCAGGAAAGTGACATGGGAATCCTTGCCATAGATGGGTCGGACGGGGAACTCCTATGGGCTCATCCCTCTGAAGATCAGGTTTATGGTGCCCCTGTCTTTCAGGATATAAATGACGACGGGGTTCCAGATATCTTTATTGGAGGAAGATCCCCCTATTTCAAAGCCATTGATGGCAAAACCGGAAATTTACTTTGGGAATACAGGTATGACTATGAGGATCATCCGGTGTTGCAATACGCAAGGTTCAACTTCAATACTGCGGTACTTGTTCCCGATCAGAATGAAGACGGCATCCCTGATTTATTGGTGTCTAATGGCGGCAACTATGAAGCCCAACCTTACCTTACCGAAAACCGCTTTCCGGGAGTCCTTATGGTGTTTGATGCTAAAACCGGAAATATCCTCGCTGCAGATACGTTGCCGGATGGCAAGGAAACCTACATGTCCCCTGTGGCTTTCCAACAGCCCGGTGAAAAGGCCACTCAAGTGGTTTTTGGCAGTGGGGGAGAAACCATTGATGGGTCGCTATATGTGACCAAACTGGAGGATTTAATGAACAATGACCTTTCCAATTCCATCCCTATCGCCAGGGAGAATGGGCATGGCTTTATCGCCACCCCGGTAATAGCAGACATAAATCAGGATGGCATGTACGATATCATAGCCATATCTCACGCAAGCACCGCAGTGGCCATAGACGGAAACACCTTGAAACCCATATGGGAAAACCAGGTGCCAGGCACGGAGTGCAGCAACAGTTTTGCGGTGGGTCAATTCACAGATGATGACACCCCCGATTTTTTCACTTTCGTTTCCCAAGGGGTTTGGCCGGAAAATACGGGTTCTGTACAGGTATTATTCGACGGCAGTACAGGTGAAATAGTCTTTACCGACTCCCTGGGTTGTACGGGTTTTTCCTCTCCTGTGGCCTATGACCTGAACAATGACGGAATAGAGGAGGCCATCATCAGTATCAATGAGTTTGATTGCAATCGGTTTATCGGGGATCAAAGTTCCTTTGCTGTGGAAAACAGGCTTTTGGTTATCGATTTTAAGACCGGTAGCCATTATTCGATAGACCAGACCAAGGGGTTTAAGAATATTTTTAGCACGCCATGGATAGGGGATATAGACGGGGATGGTTTTTTGGATTTGGTACATTGCCAGTATTACAGCCATTCGGATTTACTTTCTTTTTTGGGTATGCGTGTAAAGCGGATTGACCTACCCATCAAAGTGCGGAAAACCCCGGTTTGGGGAGCTTATATGGGTTCTAACAACGATGCGATTTACCCCATACGCTAAAAAAAAGACCCGGAAAAATCCGGGCCTTTTAAAATGTTAAATGTGTATTTGAGTATCTGGGTATTAATTGGTAGTATCCCACCACACTCTTCCAGTAAGTATATCTGGAAGCGTGGCTCCTGTTGCAAAGTTAATATTGGATGCAGACTCCTGCGCAGGATACCTGAGCCTTCTTGGAATCTGTCCATCAGTAACTCCAAGAGGATGTATCACAGGGACCAATTGGGGATAACCCGTTCTTCTCCAATCATTCCAGGAATCCCACCAATTAAAGAACTTGCTTGCCCACATTTGATCACCAATCATTTCCAACGGAGCTTTTGATCCATAGGGGTATCTAGCCAGGTAATTTTCCACCTGCTGATCGGAAACCACCAATGAGGAGTGGAAAAAGGTATACATTTGCATAGCACCTTTGACACCAGCTTCGTAATGTTCTCTGGCCGTTCCTGGTATGCCTGAACCTATCCCTCTTTCCAAAGCTTCAGCTTGTAGGAATTCAACTTCCGCATAGTTCATAAGTTGGTATGGACTATCAAACCTCAATAAGTTAACGTTGATCCTAGAATAAACCTCTATCAAGGGTCTGGGGTCAATTGCTTCCAGCATAGCTGCATCAAAACCAGAGGGCATTCCTCTTTGTGCCACGGGATCAGTGTTATAGGGAATCCACTCAGCGGCGGTCCAGTTTCCGATTCCTCCCACTAAAATCATCAATCTGGGGTCATGACTTGCTGGGTCATTGGGTTCATCTCCTTTCAAGAAATCAACAAATGTTTTTGCCAGAAAGGACTGTTGACCACCGTCGCCAGGATAAAAGGACCTAGAAATTCCATTTTGGTTCACCCATTGGCTTGGACCTTCTGAATGAGGCACATATGGATTATCATCATTGCTTTGGAAAACCCCACCGGCAATGGCTTTGGTGACATATTCGTTGGCAAGGTCCGGTGCTACATTGGAAACCCTCATTGCCAACCTTAACATGATGGAATACCCCCATCTTCTCCACTTTCCTAAATCACCATCGTAATACAAATCTGCTCTTGAAAATCCTTGATCTGGAATACTGGGATCAAGAGCGGCTGTAGCCTCTTCAAGCTCTCGCAATAAATCTGGGTAGATAGTCGACTGAGGATCATATTCTGGAAAAAACTCACCGTCCATCCCGTTTAAGGCATTAAAATAAGGGATGTTCCCATACCAATCTGTCAATCGGTGGAAATTAAAGGCCCTTAATATACGGGAGGCTTGACGCAAGTTTTGCTTGTTTCCTTCATCATATCCACCAGGACCGGTTTGTTTGATTACCTCTGCGATATTTTTGAGCGCGTCCCCGTATAAGTATTCCCATGGGGCATTATTACCTTCGAAATTCTCATTATAGACACTACCTGCTGAATTCAAACCAGTACCGGAGGAGGCAATTTGCTGCATCCATAATCCTGCATAACCAATATTGGTTCTCCAATTAAGATAACGGTTGGAGGCAGAGCCTCCGTCTGCTGTACCCAGTTGTGCTGCGGTAAACATGTAATTGAGGTCAATCTCCCTTACCGCTTGTGGGTTTATATTTAGATTGTGTAATTCCTCCGTGTCGCACCCAACTAACGCAACCATCAACAGAAATACAATCGGTACGAATTTATATGTGATTTTCATAATTTTTGCTTTTTTTAGAAATGATAAAATCATCTCGATAGCACATTTTAAAATGTTGCCCTCAAGTTAAATCCATAGCTCCTGGTCTGTGGCATTCCAAAGTAATCCAAGCCTTGCGCATTGCCAGAGGAATAATTTGATTCTGGATCTATATTTTCCACATTTTTCCAAAGAATGGAAAGATTCCTACCTACAAATGACAAATTAAGGTTGCCAAAAGGGGTTTTCTCCAGGAGTCTTTGTGGGAAATTATATCCAAAATTAATCTGTCTTAATTTCGCAAAGGAGCCATCATAGATGAAATGATCTTGCACCCTATTTCCTGTCTGAGCCCAATAATTTTGGGCTTCACCAGGTGAAAGCGTCCTATTGAAGTCTTCATAAATAGGATTACCATTTGCGTCTGTACCCGCCTGAACCACTCCAGATACGGTAAGTGGCTCTTCTCCTTCTCTACCTTGTAAGGACTGCTCATGAAGGCCCCATTGGGTTAATCTCAGGTTTGTCCCGGAATAGATATGTCCACCTATCCTGAAATCGATAAGAGCCCCCAAGTTAAACCCTTTGAAAGAAACGGTATTACTAAATCCTCCGGTCCAATCCGGAATCCCATTACCAATTACTTCCATGGCATCGGATTGCACAGGTGCCCCATTGGGTTCAAAAATTGGAATCCCATCGGGTGTTCTTTTCTGAACCCATCCTACTATAGATCCAAATGGTTGCCCCACCCTATGTTGAATGAATACCGTCCTTGTTCTGGGCTCATCCACCACAAGAATGTCATTTCCAGGAATTAGCGACACGACCTCATTCCTGTTTCTGGCTAAATTCAAGGAAACTTCCCAGGTAAATCCCCTTTTTGCGACCGGGGTTCCTGTAAACAACATCTCTATTCCTCTATTCCTCATTTCTCCCACGTTCACCAGCGTCGATCCAAATCCAGAAGACCGTGAAATCGTGGCGTTCAAGATATCGTTAGTGGTCTTTTGGCTATAATAGGTAAGATCCAAACCTAACCTATTTTGAAAAAACCTCATGTCTATCCCAAACTCTTGCTCGGTAGAGGTCAATGGAACTAAATCCCGGTTAGGGATGGTTCCGGCATTGCCTTGTGCTGCGGCAAAGGATGCCATCGGAATTTGCTGGCCAGAATGATCCGTCGCAGGTGCGCTAAGCAATGAATAAAAATTTTCCACCTGATAGGGTTGAACTGTCACATTTCCCACCTGTGCCCAAGATGCTCTCACTTTGCCAAAACTTAACCACGATGGCAATTCAGAAAGTGCATCAGAAAACACGAAACTACCTCCAATTGAAGGATAAGTGATTTGGTTGTTCTCGGGGTTGAGAACAGAGAACCAGTCCGTCCTCATGGTTCCCGTTAAGAACAGTACATTATTATAACTGATTTCTGCGGAACCAAAAACCGAATTGATTCCAAGTTCATTGAACCCATAGTCAAAATTTCGGATCGCAGCGTTATTCATTGCGTGGAAAAATGGAACATTAAAATTCTGCCCAGTTGCCCTAATCCGGTTGAAGCTTCGGTGCATCCTGTTTGCACCCACGAAAGCATTTACACCTATCAACCCAAACTCCTTGTTGAAGCCCAACATTGCTTCCAAATTGGTCTCTTGAACTATGTCGGCACCTTCATACATGTTTCCACCTCGGGTATGGCCTGTTCCTTGAGGGATTATTTGAGTATCCCTTCTGTTAAACCAATCCATACCTATTCGACCCGAAGCATATATGTTGTCAGTAATATCATATCTCATCGAGCCTGAGCCCAGAATTCTGTTCCTAACATCATTCACGCTAACCTGATGCGTCGCCCAATAGGGATTTTGACCCCATGGGTTATTCACCATAAGCATCTCTTCCCCTTCTACAAATCCCCAGGTGTCCAACAATAGTTGAGGATCAGTAATACCCATTTGACCCCAATAAGGACTGATTACAGGAGCAATGGCACCGGGTTTGTTAGGGTCTCCTCTACCATCTAGAACATTCACATCAGGTGGTAGGGCAAAAATAGACTGAAAGGCATTATTAGGGGAGTCCGAAAGGAAGGGCCTGTTTTTTGCGCTTTCGTTGGAATATAGAATTTTGGCATCAAAAGTAAGCTTTTTCCCAAACTTCCCATTAGTTGCCAAGGAAGCATTCAATCTGTCAAATCCAGAATTGGGGATAACTGCATTGCTCCTCAAATCAGTTAGATTAAACCTGAAAGTTTGGTTTTCTCCTCCACCAGCTAAGGATATACTATTTGTCAAAGCGGTGGCAGTTTGGTAAAACCTTTGCCAGTTGTCCCCAGCATATTGGTAAGGTCTCTGTAAACCATGAAAATGGGTTACATTTCCCCCATCTAGCCGCTCGCCCCATGCTTGAGTTCCCCAGTTATAGCCTTGCTGAATGGTAGCTGGCCTAGTCCCTACAGCTTCCAGCATGTTAGGGCCTATGGTTCTTCCGCTACCAAAGGTTCTTTGAAGCTCCGTCTGGTCATTAATTTGTTCAAAAACAAAGTTGGAATTAAATTCCACACCAATTCCTTTTCTAGCGGTACCTCTTTTGGTTACGATATTGATGACCCCATTTGCAGCTCTGGCACCGTAAAGTGCAGCAGCACTCGCACCCTTCAATACGGAAATAGATTCAATATCATCAGGGTTGATGGAAGACATGCCATCACCCCTATCGGGGCCTCCCCAAACACCTGCTTGTCCAAAATTGGTGTTATCCATAGGAATACCGTCAACCACATATAAAGGCTGGTTGTTGCCCTGTAGGGAGGTATTTCCACGAATGATCACCCTTGAGGATCCTGCTGGCCCTGATGCGACATTGGTAACGTTAACCCCAGCTACACGGCCTGCCAATTGATTGGCCAAGTTATTTTCCCTGGCTTCAGTAAGATTATCTCCCCCTACTGTAGTAACCGAGTACTGTAGTGCTTTAACATTTCTTTCGATACCTAATGCGGTAACCACAACCTCTGTCAACTCTGCAGCTGCTTCTTCTAAGGAAACGTTGATGGTGTTTCGGTTTCCAACTGGTAGCTCCAAGGTTTGGAACCCCAAATAAGAAAAGACTAGTACAGTCTCGGAACCGTCCACACTAATAGAATAATTTCCATCCACATCCGTCGCAGTTCCTGTGGAAGTCCCTTTAATGAGGACTGACACCCCGGGGAGTGATGTTCCGTCTTTGCTGTCGGTGACTTTTCCGGTCACCGTTTGTGCCTGGGCAAAGCTGCTGAAACTAATCAGCAAACCCAAGCATACAATAAGTAATAGGTTTTTCATAATTGATCATTTTGGATTAAACTTGACTTAAACTAACTTAATTCACTTTTTTTTGATAAACGGCACAATGTTTTTAAAGACCTTTAAACGCATTACTGGATGCCTATATTATTTATTTTGTTATTAGGTGATATAACAGATAATAATATTGTGGTTAGGTAATTAATAAAAGTACATGCTATTTATCGTGAAAAGGTAAAATTAAATAAATTAAAAAAAAAGAGAGAGATTTGATTTTTTTTTTAAAATAGTGATACTGATTATTTGAACGGTGTTTATGGCTGATATTTTTTTAGCAATGCCCCATGAAAAAAATTTCAAACTAACCTAAAATTCCACTAATTATTAAATTTTTTATTAAATTAATTTAATAAAAACCCAAAAATAATTTTATTTAGATCTTGCTTTCAAATTAATCCGAAACTAAGTTGCGTCGTTTCCTAATAATATTTCAATTTCACCAGGTGACCGAAGATTGTTTATGGAAAATACCAAAAAATTACTTACATTCTAACTATAAAAAATCAAATATGCGTTTACAGAACTTTGAAAAATAAAAAGGGCAGGCATTATTTGCCCACCCTTTATTTTTTTTGTTCGTTTTAAAAACTGCTTATCAATCTGCGGAACCACCGTCCCACCAGACCCTGTTCACAAAGGTGTCCGGCTGGGTACTTCCAGAAGCAAAATGCTCGTTGGATGCCGCTTCTTGAGCAGGGTACCTAAGCCTTCTCATGATTTGACCTTGGGTCATGTTCAAGGGGTGATTTGTAGGAGTAAGTTCAGGGTATCCCGTCCTTCTCCAATCCGACCAAGCATCCCACCAATTGAAGAATTTACTGGCCCACAATTGTTCCCCAATCATTTCTAAGGCTGGCTTTTCCTGGCCATAAGTATGCCTGGCAAGATAAGCATCCACCTGATCATCGGTTACCACAAGGGAGGAATTAAATGGAGTGTACATTTGCATGGCAGCCCTTACACCACTTTCATAATGTTCCTGTGGCTGACCGGGTATGCCTGAACCAATCCCTCTCTCAAGAGCCTCTGCCAACAAAAAGGCAGTCTCCGCATAATTCATCAAAAGATAGGGGGCATCTCTCTGCAAGAGCAGATAATTGATCCTTGAAAATGTTTCCTGCTGGTCTATTTCCTCTCCAAACATATCGTCGATACCTGCTGCATCAAAACCATTCGGCATCCCCATTTGTTCAAGGGGATTATCGTTATAGACAATCCAATCGTTGGCAGTCCACCTGGCTATACCCCCAGAAAGGATCATCAACCTAGGGTCAACTTCATCTTCTGAGGCGGCATCCGCCTTTAACCAATCGATAAAGGTGTCACTCATAAAGGCCGGTTGTCCACCATCTCCTGGAAAGAAAGCCCTGGAAATGCCATTCTGGTTGATCCAAAGACTTGGCCCCTCTGCCATTGGGACCCAGTAATTATCGTTGTTGCTTTCCATAACGCCACCGGAAACTGCAAGTGAAACATACTCATTTGCCATGTCAGGGGCCACATTGGAAACCCGCATAGCCAACCTAAGCATAAGGGAGTTACCAAATCTCCTCCACTTATCGATATCACCTTGGAAAACAATGTCTGCGTTGGAAAAACCCTCATCTGGTCCAGACGGATCCAACATTGCAGTGGCCTCCGCCAACTCATTCAACATATCGGCATAAATCTCAGGCTGCGTATCGTACTGAGGAAAGAAGTTTCCTTCCATACCCTGTAATGCCTCAAAATAGGGAATGTTTCCATAGAAATCCGTTAGCCTGTGGAAGTTCAGCACCATCATCATACGGGTAGCTTGCCGCATGTTGTTTTTGGTTCCCTCCTCATATCCTCCAGGACCAGTTTGTCTGAGCACCTCCGAAAGGTTCTTCAAGGCATCCCCATAAAAGAACTGAAATGGTGCATTGTTGGACTCGAAGTTTTCAATGTACTTGTCACCAGGTGCTATACCACCACCGGCATTGGCCAAGTGTTGAATCAAATAAGCACCCATTCCAATATTTGTTCTCCAGTCAATAATCCGGTTGTCACCAGCCGCCCCTCCCGAGGCCGTACCTAACTGTGCCGCAGTGAAGATGAAGTTTACATCCATTTCATTTACGGCTTGTGGGTTGATGTTCAAATCGTGTAATTCCTGGGTGTCGCAAGCAGCAAACATCACTGCCATGCCCACCACTAATCCGATTGTTTTATCAATTAATCTCATAATTTCCTTTTTTGATCAATGGTGATTAGAATGTCGCCCTTAAATTGAAACCGAATGTCCTGGTTTGAGGCATTCCGAAATAATCCAAGCCCTGGGCATTTCCAGCGGTATAATTGGCCTCCGGATCTATGTTCTCCACATTTTTCCAGAGAATAGATAAGTTCCTACCAACAAAGGAAAGATTTAGAGTTTGGAAAGGGGTTCTTTCCAATAGTGCCATTGGGAAGTTATACCCAAGTGTAAATTGACGCAACTTAGCAAAAGAACCGTCATACATGAAGTGGTCCTGTACCCGATTACCCATCTGGTTCCAGTAGTTTTGTGCTTCCCCAGGGGTTAGTTCTCTTTCTATATCCTCATACACAGGGTTGCCTTCAGCATCTTCTCCAGCCTGTACCACACCTGAGATGATCAATGGGTCCTCTCCATCCCTACCTAGCAAACTTTGTTCGTGCAGTCCCCACTGAGTCAACCTGAGATTGGTACCTGAATACAAGTCTCCACCAATCCTAAAATCCACCAAAGCTGACATAGTGACACCCTTAAAGGAAAAAGAGTTATTTATACCACCAGTCCAATCCGGAACACCATTACCAATTACTTCCATAGACTCAGATTGTACAGGAGCACCATTTTCTTCATAAATCCTTCTTCCGTCGGGAGTTCTAGCCTGAACCCATCCCGCCATTACACCGAATGGAAACCCTGTTCTGTGCTGCACAAATACCGTTTGGGTCCTTGGTTCCTCGATATTCAAAATGTC
This sequence comes from Pleomorphovibrio marinus, assembly GCF_003347495.1. Taxonomy (GTDB): domain Bacteria; phylum Bacteroidota; class Bacteroidia; order Cytophagales; family Cyclobacteriaceae; genus Pleomorphovibrio; species Pleomorphovibrio marinus. The sequence continues at coordinate 151,253 of NZ_QCXY01000013.1, read as the reverse complement.
ATTCCCTTCGATTAAGGAAATCACTTCGTTACGGTTCCTGGCAAAATTAAAAGACACATCCCATTGCACTGCCCTTCCGGTAATGGGTGAGCCAGTAAGCAATACTTCTATTCCTCTGTTTTCCATTTCACCCACGTTCACTAGGGTTGATCCAAACCCAGAAGCCCTGGACACCTGAGCATTCAATTGATCCTGGGTACTTCTTTGTTGATATACGGTTACATCTACACCTAAACGGTTTTGAAAGAGACGGACATCAAAACCCAATTCTGTTTCAGTGGATATCAGAGGCACCAAACCTATATTAGGTATGGTTCCTGCATTACCCTGAGCAGTTGCAAAGGTACCCATGGGAACCTGGTTTCCATCAAAATTGATGGCAGGTGCTCCTAAAAGTGAATACACATTGGTAATTTGATAGGGAGCCACAGTGGCACTTCCCACCTGTGCCCAAGATGCTCTTAGCTTTCCAAAATCCAACCAGGTTGGAAGATTTTCCATGGCGTCGCTAAACACAAAGCTACCTCCCACGGAGGGATAGAAAATACTGTTATTTTCTGGAGCCAAGACGGAGAACCAATCGTTTCTTCCTGTTACGGTCAGGAATAGGAAATTGTTGTAGGAGAATTCCGCAGAACCAAATGCGGAGTTTATCCCCCAACCTTCATAGCCATACCCAAAGTTTCGGGTTACGGTATTATTGATGGCATGGAAAAAAGGAACATTAAAGCCCTGCCCGTTGGCAGAAATGGTTTCATTGTCTCTACGCATCCTATTGGCCCCAATAAAAGCATTCACGCCAAACCTGTCAAACTCTTGCGAATATCCCAACATTGCCTCAAGGTTTACCTCTCTTACCCTATTCTCTCCCTCAGTGAGGACTCCGTTTCGAGTGTGGCCTGTACCTTGTGGTATCAAATCATGGAACCTTCTAGTAAACCAGTCCATACCTGCCCTACCTGAGATGTAGAGATGATCGGTAAGATCGTACCTTAAACTTCCTGAAGTAATGATTCTATCCCTTTTATCGCCCCTGGACACCTGGTGAGTGGCGAAATAAGGATTCTGACCCCAGGGGTTGTTTACCATTAGCATCTCCTCATTTTCCTGAAATCCCCAAGTATTCAGCAATGCACCGGGGTTTTGGATACCTTGTTGGCCCCAAAAAGGATTTGTCAATGATGGAATGACTCCTGGATTCGAAGGGTCACCCATCCCATGTAGCACGTTCACATTAGGTGGTAAAGCAAAGATAGACTGAAATGCGTTGTTCGGAGAATCCGACAAACTTGGGCGGTTTCTAGCCTCCTCATGGGAATAAAGCACCTTCGCATCAAAAGTTAACCTGTCTCCATATTTTCCATTAGTAGACAAGGACATGTTTAATCTGTCGAATCCGGAGTTAGGAACCACGGCATCACTCCTTAAATCTGTCACGTTGAACCTAAAGGATTGGGTTTCGCTACCTCCTGAAAGAGAAATACTATTCGTCCTGGCAGTCCCCGTTTCATAAAACCGGTTCCAGTTGTCCCCTGCGTATTCATAGGGTCTGCTCACTCCATCGAAGCCTACTGCCTCTCCTCCATCCATTCTCGGACCCCAAGCCTGGGTTCCCCAATCATAACCTTGCTGGGAAGACATGGGCCTTACCGGTTGAGCAGTGGTTAGGTCGCTACCTTGAACACGTCCACTGCCAAATTGACGTTGTAGTTCCGTTTGGTCATTGATCCTTTCGAAAACATAGTTGGAGTTAAATTCAACACCTATACCTCTCCTGGCTTCCCCTCTTTTCGTAGTGATGTTGACCACACCATTTGCCGCCCTTGCACCATAAAGTGCCGCAGCACTTGCTCCTTTAAGTACCGAGATAGTTTCTATATCGTCTGGATTGATACTGGACATACCGTCACCCTGATCAACGCCTCCCCACATACCTGCCTGACCGAAGTTGGTATTGTCCATAGGGATACCGTCAATTACATACAAGGGCTGGTTGTTTCCTTGCAAGGAGGTGTTTCCTCGAATAATTACCCTGGAAGACCCTGCCGGTCCGGAAGCCACATTGCTCACATTTACACCAGCTACCCTACCAGCTAATTGATTAGCGAGGTTATTTTCACGTGCAACCATCATCTCCTCGCCCCCAATATTCGTCACGGAATATTGCAGCGCCTTCACGTTCCGCTTAATCCCTAAGGCAGTTACCACCACCTCGGATAATTCGGCGGCATCCTCTGCCATGGTTACATTAATAGTGGACCTATTGCCCACTGCCTCTTCTATTGTCTGAAATCCAAGGTAGCTAAAAACCAACACCGTTTCCGAGCCTGGCACCGAAAGTGAATAGTTTCCATCCACATCCGTTGCAGTACCTGTAGATGTTCCTTTGATTAACACCGAAACCCCCGGAATTGGGGCATCAGTCCCCTCTTCTGTCACTGTTCCTGTAATCGTCTGGCCCATGGCCATTGCAGTAAACATAGTCAACCACAACGCCATGCAGCATTTTAGTAGGTTATTTTTCATGTAATAAATAGTTAATTAGATTTAATTGATTTGATTTTAAATTTTAGCAACTTCACTGTTTTTCCCTCATTGGCTTTGTTTTATTCAATTATACATTTGTAATATTTAATTCTAAATGATGCTTTTCCCATATAAATATTCCTTAACCTCTTATCTATCAATTGTTTATAGGCTACACGGAAATTTTGTTAGGATTTATTCACGGTTAAATTGTCCAAAAGTTAATAGATGTTAATAAAAGATAAAAACTGATTTTACATGAATCTTGCTATTTAGAAAGGTTTAAATTTAAAAAAGTTATTTGTGGTTCATTTTTAATCATTAAAACTATATTTTATTCATAAAATACAATTTATATTGATTTATTAATAGCAATAATATTTTTTTTTAACATCAATTTAAATATTAAATACGCATTATTTAATATTTTATAATATTTAATTCTAATTTTTTTTTCAAAAAAGAAATTTTAAATAAACAACCCCTATTTACTTTCACCAATTTGTGAAAAACAAGTGTATTTGTGATGGACGGTAAATAGGTTGAAAACAGGTCTTTCATTTTCTAAATAAAAGCAGCTCCCAGAAACCCATTGACTAGGATAGGAAACCATGTGGAGAAAAGAAACTTAATCTGAAACTGCTGGATTAAGGGTGCATTTTCAAAGAAGGAATTTAAACCTAACAAATTTCTCCAAAAAACAGGCCTAAGAGAGGAGGCTATTACGCTTGAGGGAGGGCCGTATCAAAAAAACCCAAAGAATTTTCTTTTTATTAACCTGCTGTTTCACAGCGTGTTAAATTATTTATTTTATTTTAAACAATCTTTTTTGCATTTCGGATTGCTATTTTTGTTGTTTATTTATTTTCTTTCTATTACCTTAGCATCATCAAGTTAAAGTTTTTTATTCTTTTAAATTAAACAGCTAAGGCAATGTTAAAGTACACTTTCGAAACTAAAGATCAGGAGTTGAAGACTTGGGTAGATCCAGAAAACGGATCCCTAAATGTGCAGATTGGTGACGAGACCGTAAATGTCCCTTATGAAATAGGTGCGGAAATGGTTGCAGTGGTAAAACACAAACAATCCCTTTTTTACGAAGCAGAGAGGAAAAAAGTAAGCGCATGGAACAAATTTATGGAGACGATCTTTGGCAAAGACAGCAAAGGTACTTTAAAAGAGCTACACGGACGCAGGTACGAAGTTGCCTAGAGATTTTAAGGTTGTTTTTGTTTTATTTATTCGCCAGGTATTTTGCCTGGCTTTTTTTATTTAAAAGAATCTGCCTATTTTTCCCTCCATGAATGCAGAAGAAGGAAAACCAACTAGACTTTCCCAAGTCATCATTACCGAACTAATGATCCCCTCCTATGCCAACTTTGGAGGCAAAATCCACGGAGGTATACTCCTTTCCTTGATGGATAAGGTAGCCTATGCAACGGCTGCTAAACACAGTGGCACCTATTGCGTAACCGTATCCGTGGACACCGTCGACTTTTTACAACCCATTGAGGTAGGTGAACTGGTATCCCTAAAAGCTAGAATCAACTATGTGGGAAACAGCTCTATGGTAGTGGGCATTAAAGTGATTTCTGAGAATGTCAAAACCGGGGCAATTAAACACACCAACACCTCCTATTTCACCATGGTGGCAAAAGATGAAAATGACAGCCCAAAAAAAGTCCCCCCTCTTATCTTGGAAGACAAAACGGATGTGAGGAGGTTTGTCGAAGCCATTTACAGGCGACGCCTCAAGAACGAAAGCAAGGAAAGTTTTAAAAAGGCCAAAAAAGAGTGGAATCAGGAACAAATCAATCAACTCCTGGCTAATGAAAGATGTATACAACGCCTCAATGAATATTAAATTCCCCACATTCGTTTTGCTTTTACTGGGTTCTCTGCTGTGTGACAGACTAAAAGCCCAGGATCAACTTATCCTCACTCAACGAGAACAAGCTTCCGTGATCAACGAGTGGCTGGAATATAGGATGAAACATTTACTTCCTGAGCTAATGGACAGGACAGACATCGATATGTGGGTGGTGATATCAAGAGAATACAACGAAGACCCAATACTTAAAACTTTTCTCCCCGCACAATGGTTTGCCGCAAGAAGACGAACCATGCTTTTGATGTATAAGGCACCTGATGCTGGAAATGTAGAGGCAATTGCCGTAGCCCGCTATGATGTGGGCAAGTCTTTTCAAAGGGCATGGGATCCTGAAGTGGAGCCTGACCAATGGAATAGGCTTATTACCTTGATTAAAGAGAGAAACCCAAAAAAAATAGGCATCAATGTAGCTGAGGATTTTGGACATGCAGATGGGCTTGCGCATACGGAACACCAATTATTGAAACAGTATCTGGGGGAAGATTACAGCCAAAGGTTGGTTTCTGCTAAGGATTTGGCTGTGGGATGGCTGGAAACCCGCAGCCAACCCGAGATGGACGCCTACCGGCAATTACAATCCATCGCCCATGCTATCATCGCTGAAGGTCTTTCTGAAAAAGTAATAACCCCAGGTATCACTACCACAGAGGATGTCGTTTGGTGGTATAGGGAAAAAATAAAATCCTTAAAACTCGACACTTGGTTTCATCCCACTGTTGACCTGCAAAGAGCCGAACCTGAAACCCAAAATAAAGGCGATTTTGCGAATAAAGCTGAGGAGGAAGTAATACTTCCCGGGGATTTATTGCATATCGACTTTGGCATCACTTACCTCAGGTTAAACACAGACACTCAGCAAATGGCTTATGTGCTGAAATTAAACGAGGATGAGGTCCCAGCCTACTTACAAGATGCCTTCTCCGTAGGGAATAGGCTGCAAGACATCCTAACTTCCCAATTTAAAACTGGTAGCACTGGCAATGAAATTTTAAGGGCTTCCAGGATAATCATGCAGAATGAAGGGATTAAAGGAAGCATTTACAGTCACCCCTTAGGTACCCACGGGCATGCTGCTGGCCCTACCATAGGCATGTGGGACAACCAAGGTGACAATCCTGGGCATGGGGATTATCCTCTTTTTCCCCATACCGTTTACGCGATAGAGCTCAACGCAAGTGTGTTTTTGAGTGAATGGAAAAAGGAAGTTCGCATTTTACTGGAAGAGGGTGCCTATTTTGATGGAGATAAGGTGACCTATCTCAATGGAAGACAAAAAAGAATTTTACCTATCCCAAGACCTAAACACATGGGCAGATAGGCAGAAGGGATTATTCCCTTCCCTGAATTTTCTCCGCAATTGCCAACACCAACTTTCTTGGAACAAAACCCGTGGATCTTGCCAAAAGGCTGTTTTTCCAACCATGTATGGCTACCGACTTACCTTTCATCATGGCATTATAGCCAAATCTGGCGACTTCCGCAGAACTGGGAATACCTTTTTGTTTAAACAGCTTACTGGCCTTCATGGAGGCTGCATTTTCAAACCCACTTCTGGTGGGTCCTGGGCAAAGGGTAGTCACTGTGATGCGGGATTTTCTCAATTCATACCCAATGGCTTCGGAAAAATGCAACACATAGGCTTTGGTGGCGAAGTATACCGACATAAGTGGGCCGGGTTGAAAAGCCGCCACAGAAGCCACATTCATGATCCTACCAGTTCCCCTTTGCTTCATGCCTTCTAAAAAAAGCTTGGTAAGTTGCGTCAAACTTGTGATATTGAGGTTAATCATAGTAAGCTCCTTTTCCCAGTCTGTGGCGTAAAACTCTCCATATACACCTACACCTGCGTTATTGATGAGGTAATCGATTTGAAGATTCCGGGAATTAGTTTCTTCAAACACCCTAAGTGCGGATTGCGGCACTGACAAATCAATGGGTATTGCATGTGCATTGATACCAAAATCCTTTTCCAATTCACTCTTTAGCCCTTGTAGCTTCTCCTGGCTCCTCGCCACTAAAACTAGATTTATCCCTTTTTGGGCAAATATTCTGGCCAGTTCTTTGCCTATACCTGTAGAAGCTCCTGTGATCAGTGCGGTTTCCATTTACGTTGGGGGTTAGATTTGTTTCAATTTAACCAAAAAGATGGATTTTAGAAATTAGGACCTGGAATCAACGAAGGCATGATTGTTGGATAAATAATCAAAAACTTTTGGCATGATACGAGAATTAATAAAAAAGCATAAGGCAATTCTAGTACTGTTTTTGCTTTTCATTGTCCATAGGAGCCATGCACAGTTTAGCATAGATGCTGAAACAGGATTCGCCTTTCAGGATTACAACCACGTAAGGATCCCTAATGAAACTGGAACATTTTTTAATTTCAATGGCGACTTTGATATCAAAGGCCCGGTAATCCCATTCAGGACAAGGATTGGGTATACCTTTGGCGAAAAAAATCATGTGTTTGCCCTATTTGCCCCATTATTCGTAAATTATGAGGGAGCTGCCCCCAGGGACATTCAATTCCAGCAAGCCAACTTTGATGCTGGGGAATTGATCGATGGATATTACCAGTTCAATAGTTACAGACTAACTTACAGAAGAGACCTTGTGCAGGACGATAGGTGGACAGTCGGGGTAGGGTTTACGGCAAAGATCAGGGATGCGAGTGTAAGGTTGGAAAATGAGGATGGACTTAAAGATAGAAAAGATGATTTTGGATTTGTACCGCTTTTACATGTTTTCACCTCCTATACCCTGCCTAGTCAAGTGAAATTCTATTTGGAAGGAGACGGTTTGGCCGGTGGACCCGGTCGGGCATTTGACTTTTTCCTGGGTACTAGAATTCCCTTAACTGAAAGAACCGACCTGAAGGCGGGCTATAGAATTCTGGAAGGAGGTGCTAACATCGATGAAGTTTATAATTTCACCCTAGTAAATTTCGCGGTATTTGGGGTATTTATCCAATGGTAATTTTATCTCCAAATACCCATCTTGGAAGAAATGTCCCAGAGTGCAATCCCTATGCTGACGGAGATATTTAGGGAATGTTTAGTGCCTAATTGGGGTATTTCCACCACTTCTTGAGCAGCTTGAAGTACATCTTCCTGCACTCCAAAAACCTCATTGCCAAACACCAAAGCCTGCACTTTTGCACTTTCAGGGTGATACTCCTGAAGAGATACACTACCGGAGGTTTGCTCAAATGCGACCACATTTACCCCGTCGTTTTTAAGCGCATTTACTAAAGAGAGAATATCAGAAACATGTTCCCAATCCACGGACTCCGTGGCACCAAGAGCTGTTTTCTGTATTTCCCTGTGAGGGGGTGTCCCGGTGATCCCGCACAGGTAAACCTTTTTTACCCGAAAAGCATCCGCAGTTCTAAAGGCAGAGCCCACGTTGTTCAAACTACGTACGTTGTCCAAAACCAGGATAAGGGGACTCTTAGCTGTCGCTTTGTATTCATCGACAGAAAGCCGGTCCAACTCATCCATACTTAATTTCTTCATGGCTCTTACCTTTTTAGACCAACAAAAGTACGCTTTCCTTTATAAAAGAAAACATTCCCAAAAAGCAAATATAAACTCAGAAGGTAGGTATTTAATTATTAAGGAATTCTATGTACCTACCATTGTACCTTAATGGTCAAAGAGGACTTCATTCCCAAATTATTAAAAGGGTTCAGGGAATTGGATTCGGGAGAACCTCACTAACCCGAGCCATCTAGGCATCCCCCCTTTTGACGCTTACCTCATGAAGGATTACAATTGAATAGGTCAAGGTTTTTCTTCAGGAATCAACCAAATCTCCGCTACCTGGGCCCCTCTTTCCCCTTCTCCGCAGGTCCAGCTAAAAATGATTTCCCCGTTATCATAGGCCTCCTTTGGAAGCTTAAACTCATAAATGGGTTGATGCCCCGTTTGAATAAAATCGTGAACCAAGGGACCTTTTTCTATCTCTAGCTTCATTTTAGATCTGAACCGGCCGGTATAGGCCACTTTTAGGGTATAGGAAAGTTCAGGGTCTAATTGATCATACCTTATTCTCAAAGGGGTATCATACAAGGTGTTTACCTGCATCATCCAGGAGCGTGGGGCTGCAGTACCCTCAAAACCTACCGCCCTCACTTCATGTACCCATTCCACGCCTATCAACCCCACCCCAAAACTGATCCGTGGTGAATACAAACTGCCGGGATCCTCTGCCCATTCTTTGTCAGAAATCACCCTTTTCCAGCTTTTAGGTTGCCCAAAGTCATCATAAAACCCACCAGCCCCAGGGTTGTCCCTGTTAAGTAACTCCTTAACTTTTTCCCTTCTATCTTCTGGCTCATTGTGGCTGATCGCCTCGAGCTTGTCCAAAAGCCAAGGTGCGTCATTTAAAATAGCTTCCAGGTTATCGATAAAATTGCCGCGGCCCGGCGCCGCTCCATGGGGGTCTATGGTCAATTGTGCCCCTATGCTTTGATAAAGGTCTTCTGCCAATTCCAAACACCTGGCCTTAAGCCCTTCCGCCAGATCGGCTCTGGTAGATTCCTCCAGGATTTGCATAGCCAATGCAATGCCCTCATTTATCTTGTCCTCTGCCGCCTCATTGAGTACCTCCTTGGCCTTGGCCTCCATTTCTGTTTGATGGATCAGCTTCCTCTGCACAAAGGCGTCAAAATATGCCCTGATCAGTCCCATTTGAAACCGAAAGTTGCCCATAAGCTTCTCATCAGCCTTAGCCTCCATTTCTTTCCATTGCAAAAGGGTAAGGGGAACCTGGGTATTGGTGATCAGCGGCCCTCTCAGGTTTTCTTCTTGTGCAAGAAACCCCTGTGCCACCCCTTCCACCCAGTCGGGTCCAAAAAAGAACCTAGCATAATCCCGCAATGTTTCTATCACAGGGGTATTCGGGTCCCAATCCTGATCCGTCCAGATGAATTTATTCACATCATCGTTTGTGCCTTCCGAATAGCTAAGGCTACCATCAGCATATCCATCCAAGGCGTTGTGTATGCCTTTTTGATCCTCCGGCCTGGGATTGATGCATTCCCTGCCCAAGGTCATGGCCAGGGCCAGGTCCCATTCCGGGATGGGGTATTGTGAACTTAAACTATGGGTAATATCCGGGTACCTTCTGATGGGAATTTCGGCGTTTACCAGCTCTCTGAGTTCAGGAAGCGGGATTTTCACCCATGGGCCGAATACAACCCCTCCCAGCCAGGAATAGCCCTGATTGATATGGTAAAAAAACTGGTCATACCATTCCTGGGTAGGCCGGAAAACCTGTGGGGAAACCCACACTTTTGCGGCTGGATGATACTGATGCAAGACCTCTACCGTTTGCTCTAGCCAATGGAAAAGCTCATCAGGCTCTAATTCCCCCGGGTCGCCACCAGGGACAAATAGGTGGTCCAGTCTTGGGACCGCTTTGAATACCTCATGCCTTTCCTCCAATTCGGCGGCTATGGAATCCGGATGGGTATAATCCTCGCCCATATTGGGATACCACATCCAAACATCGAGGTCAAGTTCATCGGCAATCCTGGACTGCTCTCCAATCATCTCTATGGCCGGGAGCACCATGTGGCGGCTGGTAAAATCATCATCGGTGCGTGGGGGCACTATTTCTATACTGTTGGCCCCAAAAAGGGCCAATTCCCTGATGTATTGTTCAAAGCGTTCCACCGTAAAGGCATCATAGGAGTTGGTCTTTGGCCTGTACCCCAACTGATGGCCTCTAATAGAATACTTTGGTGAACTGCTCCCCTGTAAAGTGGAGGCCGGAAGTAATACCTTGCCCTTCTCCCAATGCATCTTCCTTAAAATCCTTCCTATTCCGTATAAGAGCCCTCTATCTTCCTTGGCCACCACAAACAAGGTCTTTCGCTCCGGCATCCAACTAATAAAGTATCCTTCCATAGCTTGATCTGGTATATTCCCCAGATCATCCTGATAGTCGGCACCAAGTTCAGAAAGGTCTTTTTGGTAGAGTAATGCTATTGTGGTGCCCTGATCTTCTGTGATGTCATTGGTAATAGGCCATTTGAGTTGGGTCCGCTTTTCCACCTCCTCCTGCAATAGGTTAATATAATGCTTAACCCTCTTTCCGGAAGGATCTGGGCTCCAGATGGAGGCCTGGGAGAAATCCAAATCCTGGCCTAAAAGCGGATAATCACCCCAAAACAGTATAAAAAAAACGATGATATACTTCTTCATAATTTCCTTGCGAGAATAATGTTGATTGTCTTGTAAGGGATACCTTGCAATTAACCTTTCAGGCCATTGTCCCTGATAAAGATTGAGAGATAGCGGGAAACCCACTGGAATACGGCGGTTTTTCGCCAATACCTGTTTTTTGGTAACTGATATCGTTTCTGAGCGCATAAAAGGGTTTTTCCACCGATTCAATATTCAAAATTATTTTGATTTTTGAAGGAATGAGCAACTCATTGGACCAACCCTCTCCCTGCTTGTAGATTTTAATGTAATTCTTGCGGAATTCAGGATATCGGGAAAAGTTTTCCCTGTCCTTTAAGCTGTTATTCACAATAGTCTCGCTATCTATCCCACCATAATAGGTGACCATGATATGATTCGGATCAGCATACATACCGTGAATCTGAGCTTCATTCATTGTGATCCTTTCCTGATGAGTCACCGTGGTTTTCTGTCCTGGCAATAATTTAAAATCAGTTGGTTCCATATCAATACTTCTTTCCCACCGGATTCTATCACCCATAGCATATACATGCAAAAGGGATTCATTGGAAAAAGTAAGGTACAAGCTATCGATTTCTAGGGTAAAATTGACTGTGGGACGGCCAAAAAACTCCTCTGTGCTGAACTTCGATGACAGGGGCGTTCGAATAACCGGTCGGGAGGTTTTGGTTTTAAGATCATACAACTCCAACAAAGGATGGTCTCTATAAAAATGGTCTATATAAGGGCTAATTCCGTCGCGCCCGGGATACCAAAGCAGTAGTTTTTCATTTCAAACCGCAATATCTTTACGATTGTAGGCACCTCCTCTGCTTTCCCCCATAAATGGCATTTTCAAACTTGTTTTATAGGTTGAGGTTGGCATCAAAATGGTAAATATCATTAAATGAGGTGGTTCCATAATACTCTCCATTGTGTTCAAGCAACGATTCTAACCACATCATAGACCCAGGTCCTTCTTTGGGAAACTCCTTCTTCACCAAGATAGTACCCAGGGAATCAAACATGACCATGTGGCTTCCCGATATATTCTTAATCAGCCCTATTCCATTGGAAAAAGTACCTTCTCTTATTTCCCCTAAATAATCTACCTGAATAGAATCCAAAACCACAAGTTCCCATTCATTGGAACCGGAGCTTTTTTTACCGGCTTTATATTTCTCTGTACATGCAAAAGCGGCAAGTAAAATAAAATGTAACTTGAACATTTGGATCCCGGTTTTAACTTATTAACTCTTTGAAAATATTGATTCTTGTCTGCATCAGTTAAACTTGCAAACCATACATATATAACTGATGCAGAGGAACTTTTAAATTATTTCTTTAGAAAAACCAAGCATACCTCTTTTTACCAAAATTTTTGACCATAAACATGTATTAGCCTTGGGAATGATTGATGTAAGCTCCATTCACCCTCTTACGGTTTTCAACTTAAAATTACGTATTTATTTTAAAATGTTTCAATTGTTTATAGTTATTTCAATATTATCCACCGCTCCTCGAAATTTCTAATTTCGTGGACAGATAGGGCGGATTTGCAATCCGCTGGCAAACTTGTTCTGAAAATATATCAGGGTTCCGGAGACCCAATCAAGGTCAGGGAAATGATTCGATAATGGAGTTTTTTCCAATTAACAAAGAATTTATTTAGATTTGTTATCGTAACTCATGTTACGGTAACTTACTTTACGATAACCAATGAAATTTTATAATCGGGAAAAAGAAATTGCCTTATTGCAGGAGGTTGGTAATAGATCAGCCAAAATCGCCCAAATGACATTTGTAGTTGGACGTAGGCGTATAGGAAAAACCCGGTTGCTGATGAAGGCCTATAAAGCCAATCCCTATATTTACTTGTTTGTAGGCAAAAAAAACGAGTCCCTTCTTTGCGAAGAGTTCCTAGATGAAATCCAAAGACATCTAAACCTACCCATATATGGAGAGATAAAGTCATTTGTGGCCCTCTTTGAGTTATTGATGTTGGAATCCAAAGGGAAACCTATTACTGTGATTATAGATGAGTTTCAGGAATTTTTTACAGTTAACCCCTCGGTTTTTTCAGGAATGCAAAAAGCTTGGGATCTTCACAAAGAGGAGAGTAAGATCAACCTACTCCTGTGTGGTTCTGTGTACTCGATGATGTACAGCATCTTTGAAAATGCAAAAGAACCACTCTTTGGCAGAGCCACACAACGAATTCATGTTAAGACCCTTGACTTTGCCATCCTAAAAGAGATTTTGGAAGACCACGCAGCAGGATATGTGAAGGATGATTTGTTGACCTTATATATGGTAACAGGGGCTGTTCCCAGGTATTTGGAACTGTTGGTGCAACAAGGGGCACTTTCCAGAAACAAAATCCTGGATAGGGTGGTAGCGGAAAATTCTTTGTTTTTGGAGGAGGGAAGAAACGTGTTGATAGAGGAGTTTGGCAAAGAGTATGCAAATTACTTTTCCATTCTCTCGTTGATAGCTTCAGGAAAGGCTTCAAGGGTTGAGATTGAGTCCATTTTGGAAATGGATGTGGGAGGTTTTTTAAATCGGTTGGAAAAGGAATACAACCTGATCCTAAAAGTGCGGCCGCTGTTTGCAAAACCTGGAGGACGTTTGCTGAAGTATAAGGTCACAGATCAGTTTTTGTCTTTTTGGTTTAGGTTCATTTACAAGTATCGCAGTTCTGTGGAGGCTGGCAATTTAGGATATATAAGAGATGTAATTGAACGCGATTATGAGACCTATAGCGGTAAGGTGTTGGAAGATTATTTCAGGGAAAAGCTAAAGGGTCAGGGAAGGTTTAACCTTATTGGCACCTATTGGGAAAGAAAGTATCAGAACGAGATCGACATTGTTGCAGTAAATGATTTGGAGAAGAAAGTATTGGTAGCCGAAGTTAAACGCCAGAAAAAGAACATCAAATTGAACCTGCTCAGAGAAAAATCAAAGAAATTGCAGGAGCGTTTTAAGGGTTATGAGTTTATATTTGAAGGATATTCCTTAGAAGAAATGTGAAAAGTTGCTTATCGTAGTTTGTAATCCGAGCCCTGTGCTTCCAGTTCACTATATATTATGGTGTATCGATGACTTTGCCTAAATCAATAGGGTAATTCCCGAATCTAATGGTTCGGCTTCTTGGCCATTGGTAACAGCCAATTTAATATAGTTACACAAAGCATAAATTATTTCGAAAACCATATTTTTATAATTCAAATCATTAAAAAAACTATTTTCCCGTTAATAAAATTATATAAAAATTAGTATAAAAATAATTATTGAAACCATATTCTTTATATGATTTTGTTTGAATAGCTTTCGGAAAATCACATTTTATAAAGAAAACTTTTTTTGTCCTCATTTTTATAGGTCATGGCATATTGGATGTATTAGGACAGAGTGCGGACAAGGATAAACACCCCCTGTTTCAAGACGGTGTTAACCACAGCCTAGGCATCAACTCGCAGATAGCATGGGAAGGTTTGTTCGACCAAAACATTTCAACACCGCTGGAACTGATGTTTCGAAAACGCGCCAAGCGCAACCAGGCCTATAGGGCGAGACTGGCAGGAATGACCTGGTAATCACAGAGTAGGCAAACTGACGAGAGTATGGATTCCAGGGAAACCAGCCTTGCCGTTTCCCTGGGGTATGAGTGGCATGAGCGAATCGGCAGGGAGTTCGGTTTTTTCTATGGAGTGGAATTTGAAAAGGGGATTTCTTTGAATAAATCAACCCTTAATAGGGTTACATTTGATACACCTATAGGTTACCTAAAATCTCGCTTAGTGATTAATATAAGGGATAATGGATTTGGATTGTTACCCTTGGTGGGCATAACCTATCATATTTATGACAATTTTTATTTAACCACTGAAGTGAAATTACATCTGCGATATAACCTTTCAACCCTAAATGCCAATTGGTATGAAACTCCCAATGACAACCCTGGGGAATACACCCTTGGCTCATATTCCAAACTGAGTGAAAATCAATTGCAACTTTATTTTACACCATTTGCTAATATTTTTATCCATTTCAAATTTTAATAGTTATGAATCCGCATAAATTACCATTTTTTCTTTTAATTTTATTCTTTTCTCATTACGCTTATTCCCAGCTAGGAAGATATTTTATACATATTGAACATCCCGACGGGGTAATTAAGAGACAAATAAAAATCGAGTGACGAGTAATTAACCAATAAAGCCGGAGTTTATCTACCTCCCCGGCTTTTTAATAATCCTACTGTGAACACAAATCGGGTGTGTATTTAACTTCATCCAAAAGGATACTTGACCAAAGTGTGAAAAGCCCCGCGGAAGTGCTTTTACGCAAAAAGATGCCCAACCCCTTCCAGACAATAAGGGTCAGGGCTTACGGGCTCTTAAATAATAATGAGACTGTGATTTTTACCACGGACCCACAAAAACCTGCACACCTCGTATGGAGTAGCACTGGGCTACGAATGGATAAAACCGATCACCAAAAGATGGGAAGCCTACTACGGGCTGGACGTAGAAGTAGGACGGTCACGGGAATCTTTTACCGAAATTAGGACAGGATATGACCCTGATGCCGACCCCTACTCCTTTTGGGAAAGGTCATAGGAGTACAGCCACGGAAGGAACATTGCCCTGTCCCCGCTGCTCGGGTTAAGGTTCAGAATTTCTGAAAGGATCTTCCTCAGTACGGAGTTAAGACTTTCGTATACCATGACCTGGACCAGGACAGGTGAAACCTACGAAACCAAACCCCTGGAAGGCAATATGGAATGGCAGCTTCAGTCAAAGGTGGAAACTACCCTCGACGAAAGGGGGCTTCGCTTCAGACCATATACTGGGATTTTTCTGAATTACAAGGTATGGTAAGTAGCCATTTACTCTAACCCAAGTGGAAGTCTCGGGATTTCAAATCCCGAACAGCCGCTCCACGAAATTTGCAATTTCGTGGACAGATAGGGCTAATTTGTAATCCGCGGGTGAACGTCTTTTCAAAGTAGTACAGGATTCGAGGAAACATATCAATGTCGGGGAATGGATGTGGCGATGGTGCTTTTTCCTGAAAGCCTGATTTTCGGGGATAGATCGTTTTCGTAAGGGATTGCAAATCCCCTTTATCTGGGTTCGGGATTACAAATCCCGAACAGTGGCTCCTCGAACAGCGGGGAACAACTAGAATGAATAAGAAACCACACTGCCCACCTCAGGATCCAGGTCCACCTTGGCAAAGACACCTATTTCCTGTTGTAGCTCCTCCACATGGCTAATGATGCCCACCACCCTGTTTTCGTGCCTAAGCGACTTTAAGGTTTCAAAAACCACCCTCAGGGCATTTTTATCCAGTGCCCCAAATCCCTCATCCAAGAAAAAGAAACTCTGATCGGCCTGATTGAGGCTTTTTACCTTTTCGGCCAGTGCCAGTGCCAGACAAAGGGAGGCCTGGAAGGTCTGCCCACCGGAGAGTGTCCTCAGCAGTCTTTTTTTGCCACCGTTGAGGTAGTCGATGATCCAAAAGGTGTTTTGGTCATCAATGTCCAGGCTGAGCTGGTTTTTGGTCAACCTCATAAACCTTTGGTTGGCAGTGGCACACAGCTCCCTGAGGTAAATGGTGCTCACATACTTCACAAAACCATTTCCCTGAAAAAGCTTCTGCAAATCGCCTAGGGTTAAAAGCCGCTTTTCCACCTTCTCCAGTTCTTTCTCTAACTCCTTTTTGCGCAAAAGCCTCTCCCCCAGATCCTGAATGGACTGCTGCAGTAAGGTGATTTCCTTGCTTTTGGCTTCCAGGGCATTTTTGGAGTCTTTCAGTTTCTCCTTTGCCTTAAGGTAATCCTCTTCCTTAAAGCCGGCAAGCCCTTCTTCACTCTCCAATTTTTCCAATTGGCTGGATATAAGTAAATACCGGTCTTCAAATTCTCGAATTTCGTTTTCCAGTTTTTCCACATCCATAGGGCGGCTGAATAGTTCCGTAAGCCCCTCCTCACTCTCAAAACCGGCTTGGCTCATTTTATCTTTGAGCTCCTTCCTTAGTCGGGCCAAAGCCTCCACGCACTCTTCCAGCCTCAGTTTGAACCCCTCCAATTGGGTGAGATTTGCGGTGGCTTTCCGCCTCAGGTCATCCAATACCCTCCTTTTGCTGATCAGCATTTCAGCCGTTTCGGCAATGTCACTTTTTACCTTATCAATTTGAATTTTAATCTCCTCAGCATTTTTGTCAAAATAGGGGTGGCAAAATTCCATGTCCACTATTTCGTCCTGCTTTGCAGCAATGGTAGATTGCAACGTTGACTTCCTATTTTCATGGCCTTGTATTTCCAGCCTTTTTCGATCTAAATCTGCCTCCGCACTCTTTACTGCCAACCGTTTTTGCTTAAGCGAAAGGTCTAACTTTTTTCGTTGATCCAAGACCTTTGAGCAACGATGTATCGCATTTTCAAGAGCCGATTTATCAGACAAGTTCTCCAGGCTTAGTTGCTTTTTCAGGACTTCCAGTTCCTCTTCCAAGACAGCGGATTGGGCGTTTTCCCTTTCCAATACTTGTTCCTGGGCTTTGACTTGATGGCCGTGGCCCTGAATTTCCTTTTCCATAAATTGAAGCCTGTCCAAAGACTTTTTGGCGGATTCTAGTTGGTTTTTTAATTTTTGCTCCTCCTCCATTTCCCCTTCCTTTAAGGGTTGGGGGTGGTGCTCAGAACCGCAGAGTGGGCAAGGGGAACCTTCTACAAGAAGATGGGCGTGGTTATGAAGCCCTTTCTTTTCCATCCATGCCTCCCAGGATTGTTCCAATTGCTTGATCAGAAGCTTGGCTTTTTCTATTTCCTCCTCGATTGAGGTGGAATCAAGGCTTTCTATAAGCCGTTTTAGGGCTGTTTCCTCTTGATCAATCTTGGTTTTAAGCCCTTTAATTTCCTCTTTTGATGTTGTGATCCTCCCTTCCAGCGACTCCCTTTCCTTATATGCCGACTGCCATTGTGCCAGCTTCCCCGGATCCACCTCCTCCAAGCTGTCAAGCCCTTCCTCCTCTCTATCTATTTCCTGGGTAAGCTTGGCCTTAGTCCGATCCAATGCCTCCAACTGAGGCGTAAGGCTTTGAAGCTTCTCTTCGGCGGTCTTTAGTTGGCTAAGCAGCTCCTGGATATCCAACACCTTTTCCAAGTCCTTTATCTTGGCCTCTCTCAAATGCCTTTGGTCCGCCTTGGCCTGAAGCTTCTCCACCTCCTTCACAAATTCGGCAACCTCGCTTTCGTACTCCCCTTTAAATCGGGTACAATTTTCTACCGACCTCGACATTTTTTCCCTCTCTGCTTCCTTATCTTCGATTCCATCAAAGATGGGTTTTAGTAAAGTGTTGGCCTTTTGGTAGAGTTTCAGGTTTTCTTTGTTTTTTTCGATCTCCGGTTTTGCGGAATTGAGTGAGTTCAGTGTTTTGCCCAGTTTTTCTTTCTCCACAAATTTACCCCACAGGGATTCCTTGTTTTTGAATTGCTCCTCATTGAGTTTCTGGGCATCTTGGAGGGTATCTCTATCCTTTTCCAATCCTTCTAGTTGACCCTTCATTTCACCTATAAGCGATTTATCCACTTCACCCAGGCTCTCTATCCTAGTTTTTATTTTCAATTGTTCATCCCTGCTGTTTTTGGAAAGATGGTTGGCCTTCGCGGATAAATCAAAGCGCTCCAGGCCGAAAAGCTCCTTCATCATTTCAGCCCGGGGCCCCGGGGTCAGGTCTATGAACTCCCGAAACTTCCCCTGTGGGATGATGACGGTCTGCTTGAAATGCTCCTTTTTCATCCCTAGGATTTCATTGGCCTTTTCTTCTATGGGAACCAGCTCTTCCTCGTACTTTCTATAAAACTGATGGGAAGCCGTTCCAATCTGATCCTCCTTGGTACTATGCCTGCTCAACTGATAGAGGGCAACGTATTCCTGGACATTTCCCTTACCTGCTTTGAAGCTTAACCGTATAGACAGGGAAGAGGAACGCAAATTGAGCAGGCTGCTTTTCTCCCCCCTGTCGGAAAGCCTTTCGCTACTTCCATATAGTGCCAGAAGAATCCCTTCCAAAATGGATGATTTTCCGCTGCCCACAGCCCCAAAAATCCCAAACAACCCCGCAGCGGTAAGTTGGTCAAAATGAATGGTTTGTTTTTTCCTGTAGCTGTATAATCCTTCAATTTCGAGTTGGATGGGGATCATGGATGTTCGTTTTGGCTGATGATTTCTGTAAAAATGGATAAGGTTTCTTCATTGGGTGGAAGTCCCCTGCTAGCTTCATAATACATGGCGAACAACGTCTTCATGTCTTTCTCCAAATCTGCTACCTGCAGCCCTGGAAGCGACTGCCCTTGGGGGTTTTTGAGTTGGGGAATAAGGTTTACAATCCCATCGTGGGCATTTTGAAGAGCCTTTCTGGTGGAGGCATCGATGGCATTTTCCGTAACAAAAGTAAGCTCCACATAGGCATCTTGGTTTGCTTCCAGCCAATCCAGGGCTCCGGGAAGGTTGTCAAATGTCCTTCGGTATAGTGGTTTCCCCTTCTTTAAGGCAAGGGGCCTAATTTTCACGGGTTCGGACGGCAAAGCATCTATGATGACCACCTGCTTTTCCTGCTCGGCCTCGCTAAAGGAATAGGCCAAAGGAGAACTGCTATAAGTCACCGGAAAAGGGCGATCCTGAACAGAATGATACCGGTGCAAGTGGCCTAAGGCAGCATACTGTAGGGAATTTGGCAGGTCATGGGTAAAGATGGCCTGTGTACCCCCCACATGCAAAATGGGGCGCTCACTTTCCGGTTCAGGATCGGGCTCCTTCCCTTCCTTCACAAAAAAGAAATGCCCCAAAAAGAGATTCACCCCATGGTGATCACAATAAGCATCTGCCAAATCCTGCCAGCGCCGGGCAAGTAATTTCCTTAGCTCAGCCTCCCTGTCATCTTCCCCCAAGTAGGACTTTAGCAAAAGTTCATTTGCATAGGGAGCAAGGATAACCCGTACCGGAAAATTCATTTTTGGGAGCTTTAGCTCTACGAAACCTTGTTCCGAGCGGCAGACCTGTATGCCATTCCCTATTTCCCCTGTGGGAATCAGGGAATCATATTTTCCATAAAACAAAATGCCCATCTCCCTGGCCAATGGGTCTGGAGCCTCTATAAACTGAGTGCTGTCGTGGTTACCGGAAATAATTACCACTGGTCTATCTCCTCCCAAAGATAGTTTCTTGATCGTCTTAAAAAAAAGCTCTACAGCTTCGTGGCTGGGATTAAAAGTATCAAACACATCCCCTGCAATCAACACCAGGTCGGCTCCCTGCTCATCTGCGATGTGGGTGATTTCTTCAAGGACCTCTTTTTGTTCCTCAATTCTGGAGAATTCCTGCAATCGCTTTCCCAAATGCCAATCGGCGGTATGTAGTATTTTGATCATTTAGCTAGTTTTTAATTGGTGGAGGGGCGTTTCGGGACACTTAGGTTGATCCATGATTGGTCCTTAAGCATTTTTCCAATATACAGGATCTGTCCTATGTGTGATGCATAATGTGCAAGCTGTCGGAGTAGAGCATCGTAAACAGAGTGGTTTTTACCATTGATTAGTACTTCTTTTTCCATGTCCGCTATGGTCAAATCCGAGATGGCTTCAAACAGGGTCATCCAACCTTCCTCCCACTTTTCCATTAGCTCTTTGGGCGAAATGTTCTCAGCCTCAAATTCGGCGTCCCGTTGCCTCCAGGGCTTTTCCCCATCACTGTTTAGAAAGTCGGTCCATCTGGACATCATGTTTCCCCAAAGATGTTTTACCAGAACACTTACCGAATTGGAATTGTCGTTGTACTGCCAATCCCATTTGTCCTTTGGTATCTGTTGCAATGCTTTCTCACCTAACTGCTTGTATTCCTTTAATATGCCTAAGGTGCTTTCAAGGAATTCTCGGTGCATGATGTTTGGATCCATACTTTTCAAGTTAGTCAGCCTAAAATTATGGCATATGGCTTGTAATCCCTATCATTTGTCAGGACTTTTTCCCTAGCCCAAATTGGAGGATGCGTTCGCTTTTCATCTGTTTATAATTGTTTTTCAGTGGTCAGATAGCCTGCCCCGGACTCGCTTCGGGGGAATCTCGCAACGATAATCATCCCCCCGTGTGTCGCTTGCGTCATGCCCTGACTGCCGTCAGGACAGGCTCGATTTCATGTGTTTATATTTGTTTTTTAATGGTCAGACCTGACTGCCATGCCTTCGGCAGGTAAACCGTCAGGAAGGTAGCTTGCCCCAGCCTGCCCCGAACTCGATTCGGGGAACTTGTTTGGGGGAATCTCGCATCTTCCCGATAGCCCCGTAGCTATCGGGGGGCATCCCATTGTGTGACGTGCTCGTCATGCCTGCCTGTAGACAGGCTCGATTTCAACTTATTTGAAGATTTTTTAACAAAAAGTCCTATTTTTGTGGGATATGCTATCCAAAAAAACCAAGTATGCCTTCCATGCTCTTACCTATTTGGGCAAAAACCAGGACAAGGGAGCCATCTTAATTCAGGAAATCTCTGAAAATTATGGCATCTCGCACAAATTCCTGGAAAACATTCTCTTGGAATTAAAAAAGGCCGGGTTTTTGGGTAGCAAAAAAGGAAAAGGGGGAGGGTATTACCTCATAAAGCCTCCTAATGAAATCGCTCTATCCAGAATTATCCGTCTGCTAGACGGTCCTATTGCCCTACTTCCCTGCGTTAGCCTCAACTACTATGAACCCTGTGAGGAATGCGAAAATCAAGAACGGTGTGGACTCAACAAAGTGATGATCAGGGTTAGGGACGAGACCCTCAAGATCCTTGAAATGAAAACTTTGCAGGACATTTTGGAAGAAGAATAATTTTTTTGCCATAAAGCCTATATAATTTGTAGGTTTTATGTACTTTTGTATTTGGAATAATCTAACAAGTTTGGACTGCCATGCAATTACAAGGTAGTCCAGCCTTATAAAATTTCGATAGGAATATGATAGATCATAGCAAGATCGAGGAATTATCCCAGCGGGTAGAGCATCTTGAACCTTCAAAAGGAATGGCATTACTGTGTGACCTATTCCCCGGCAAAGTAGTTTTTAGTACTTCTTTGGGACAGGAAGATCAAGTAATCACCGATATCATTGCCAGAAAGGAACTTCCAGTGGGAGTTTTCACATTAGATACGGGAAGGCTCTTCTATGAGACCTACGATCTGTTGGCCAGAACAATTATGAAATATGGCCTGGATATTAAAACTTACTATCCCAATACCCATTCAGTGGAAAAATTCGTAAGGGAAAAGGGAATTAACAGCTTCTACGACTCTGTGGATAACAGGAAAAGCTGCTGCTATATCAGAAAGGTAGAACCCTTGAAAAGAGCCTTGGCAGGAAATGAGATTTGGATCACCGGACTGAGGGCGGAGCAGAGCCCAAACAGGAAAAACATGAGGAAATTAGAGTGGGACGAGGGCAACAAAATATTGAAATATAATCCTTTATTGGATTGGACGATGGACGAAATGTTGGCTTTTATTAAAGCTAACAAAGTACCCTATAACCCCCTTCATGACAAAGGTTTTGTCAGTATTGGGTGTGCTCCGTGTACACGGGCAATAGACCCCGGAGAAGACCCAAGGGCCGGAAGGTGGTGGTGGGAAAGTTCCCACAAAGAATGTGGTTTGCATGAGCAAACTCCCTTGGCCAAGAATTCCTAGACCGATCCATTAATAATTCAAACCTAGAACGGAAAAAAAACATTGCAATGCAAAGCTTCAGAACAGAAATAGAAAATCCGGTAGTTGAGAAGGACATCATAGAGCTGGAAAAGAAGATATCCCTGTTTAGGGATGGAAAAATAGATGATGAGAAATTCCGAAGCCTTAGGCTGGCCAGAGGGATCTATGGGCAGCGGCAGCAAGGAGTACAAATGATAAGGATTAAGCTCCCCTATGGTAAGGTAAGCTCCGAGCAGCTCAACAGGATTTCGGATGTTTCCGATGAATACTCCACGGGCCGGCTCCACATTACCACCAGGCAGGATATTCAAATCCACTATGTAAGTTTGGACAGAACCCCAGAGTTATGGGCTGAACTGGATAAAGACAATGTCACCATAAGGGAGGCCTGCGGTAACACCGTGAGGAACGTAACGGCATCCGAAACCGCAGGGGTAGACCCCAAAGAACCTTTTGATGTGACTCCCTATGCCCATGCCACTTTTGAATACATGCTCAGGAATCCCATCTGCCAGGAAATGGGAAGGAAATTCAAAATTTCATTTTCCGCCTCTGAGGAAGACACCGCTTTAGGATACCTTCATGATTTGGGTTTTATCCCTCAAGTTAGGGAAGAAAACGGTAAAGAAGTGAGAGGATTTAAAGTACTTCTGGGAGGAGGATTAGGTTCTCAACCCAGGCATGCCGATGAGGTACATGAGTTTCTGCCTACTGATCAACTTATTCCATTTATAGAAGGAGTGGTAAGGGTCTTTGACCGACATGGGGAGAGAGCAAAGAGAATGAAGGCAAGGATGAAGTTCTTGATCAACAATTTGGGTATTGAAGGTTTTATGCAATTAGTGGAAGAGGAAAAAACTGCACTCCCCTATAAAACTTACCCAATTGATTACAAGAGTTATGAGGAAACACAAAAACTTCCCAACCCTCCATCTGTACAAACAGAAACGCCTTCAGACAATACCTACAAAAAGTGGCTGCTGACCAATGTGTTCCCCCAAAAACAAAAAGGGTTTGTATCCATAGGAGTAAAGGTTTATCTCGGAGATTTCAGAACTGACGTGGCAAGAAAATTGGCCAAGCTAATAAAGGATTATGCCAATAACGAAATCAGGCTTACCCTTCGGCAGAATATCCTCATCAGGGATGTAAGGGAAGATCTTATCCCCTTCTTTTACCAAGAACTGCAAAAACTCGGTTTCGCTGCCCATGGCTACAATACCGTGGGAGACATCACCGCTTGCCCCGGTACAGACACCTGCAACCTTGGAATAGCCAGCAGTACGGGTGCAGCCAGCATTTTGGAAAAAGTCATCCTTGAGGAGTATCCGGAGTTTTTGGTGGACAAAGATTTCAATATTAAAATTTCAGGGTGCATGAATGCCTGTGGGCAGCACAACATGGCTTCTATAGGGTTTCAGGGTATGTCCATTAAAGTAGGTAAAAAAGTGGCTCCTGCACTTCAAGTGTTACTTGGTGGAGCTACTTTTGGAAAAGGGAAGGGAAAATTTTCCGATAAGGTCATCAAAATACCCAGCAAGCGAGGTCCACAAGCCCTAAGGGCACTACTGGACGATTTTAAACAACACGCCAATGAGGGTGAGTCCTACCATGCCTTTTACGAAAGGATGGGCCAAATGTATTTCTACGAAATCCTTAAACCCCTTGCTAGTACCGAAGATCTGAAGGATGAAGACTTTGTGGATTGGGGAAATGAGGAGGCTTATGTAAAAGCCATTGGTGTAGGGGAATGTGCAGGCGTGGTCATCGATCTGGTTTCTACACTCTTGTTGGAGGCCAAAGAAAAGTTAGCCAACGCAGAGGATTCCCTAAAAGAAAGCAAATGGTCTGATGCTATTTATCATACCTATGCGGGAATAATCAATGCCGCAAAGGCCATCCTGACAGCAGAAGGAGTTAACACCAACTCTTATGCGAACATCGTAAAGCAGTTTGAAGAGGTGCTTGCTGAATCAGGTAAGATTAATGTAGGCGGAAAATTTTCTGATATAGTTTATCAGATTCAAAATAACGAGCCGAATGAATCTTTTGCTAGGTCCTATTATGCTGATGCTGAAAGGGTGTTTGAGCAAATTGATGCGTTCCGAGCCAAGGAAGTTCAGGTATGACAGAAAAAACCCATCCAAAAGTCACCTTGGTTGGTGCGGGCCCTGGAGATCCAGAACTGGTTACGCTAAAGGGCATATTGGCACTAAACAAGGCGGATGTAGTATTATATGATGCCCTCATCGATGCGGCTTTATTGAACCATGCCCCAGCGAAAGCGTTAAAAATATTCGTAGGTAAGAGGCATGGTCAAAGGACCCATCCCCAGGAAGAGATCAATCAGCTATGTGTAGCTTATGCAAAAAAGCACGGACACGTGGTTAGGTTGAAGGGAGGGGATCCATTTGTCTTCGGCAGAGGAGCTGAAGAAATCGATTTTATTGAGGGATATGGTATCCCTACCGAAGTAATTCCTGGGATAACCTCCGCTGTTGCAGTGCCGGCTTGTATAGGTGTTCCTGTGACTAAAAGGGGGGTTTCGGAGAGCTTTTGGGTAATTACTGCAACCACCTCCTCCGGAAACCTCTCCTCAGACTTGTATTTGGCCTCCCAATCTACTGCTACCGTAGTAGTTCTTATGGGTACCCGGAAACTCCCAGAAATTGTGCAAATTTATAGGCAATTAGGTCATGGTGAAATGCCCCTTGCCATTATCCAAAGCGGGACAACAAAAGAGGAATGTTCCGTTATCGGTTGCATGGAAGACATTGAAGAGAAAGCTGCTAAAATCGGTATTGGCCCTCCTGCAGTAATTGTAATAGGTGAGGTGGTAAGGGAGGCCAGAAAACTGAAAGATATCCATCAGGAATTAGAGATTAACGGAAAATTCGCTTGACCCCAACAGTTTCAAAAATGAATGAATTGTATCCCATATTTCTGAAAGTAAATCAATTGAACACCTTGATTGTAGGAGCGGGTTTTGTGGGGCTGGAAAAATTGTCTTTCCTTCTTAAATCAAGCCCCCAAGCCCATGTCACCATAGTTGCTAAGGAAGTTTCTGAAGAAATTTCCCAAATTGCCTCAGAAAATGAGCGGATCACCTTAATTCAAGACGCCTATCAGGAAAAATACCTGCTTGGAAAACACATCGTGATTGCGGCTACAGATGATAAAGCCGTAAACAAACAGATTTATCTGGATGCCAAAGAAAGGTATCTATTGGTTAATGTGGCAGACACTCCCCAATACTGTGATTTTTATCTGGGAGGCATTGTTACCAAGGGAAATGTAAAAATCGCCATCAGTACCAATGGCAAGTCTCCCACTACTGCCAAGCGATTGCGGCAGTTGTTCGAAGAAACCATCCCCGAGGATATCAACACAATGGTTGAGAATATCAATAAGTACAGGGAGACGCTTAAGGGAGATTTTGAATACAAGGTAGATGCACTTAATAAGTTGACAGAAGGCCTTGTTAAAAAAGAGGTAAAGGAATAATTTATGAAGGGGCCTAAGCCCCTTTCTTTTTTGCATTTTCCTCTTTGAGCTTTTTTATATAGCTCTTAATAACTTTCCATTTTTGGCTATCCGGCAATTTTTGCCTTTGAAACAGCCCATCTATACTCCAAAACATGATTACGGTGTGTTTATTCTAATTATACCTTATAAACAGTAATTTATACAAAAAGGTTGGGGTATTTTTTAAATTAAATCAAGAGGATACTTAGAAAAAGTAAATGCATATTTTGGAAATTTGAAGTCGAGCATACCGAAAACATCTCCAACAGGGTTGATAATAGGGGCAAGATTTTCAGGAATCAAGCTTGTCTGGTTGTTAGGAATGTTTGGGAGTGCAGTCGGTGGTGCCCCCCAAAAGACAAATATAAAGAGGTAAATAAAGGTGTTTTTGCATTATATTGAATAAAAATCCCTATGGTCATGGAAAACCCCAACTTAGATGCCCTTTTTCAATTGCAAAAGAAGAGTTTGCCTAGACTTAAAAACAGCAGCCCCAAAGAAAGAAAGGAAAAACTACTTGCGTTGAAGACCTGGATACTAGTACATAAAGAGGAGATAAGGTTCGCTGTTCATAGTGATCTCTCCAAACCTGCCACGGAAGTGGACATTTCGGAGATATCCATAGTTTTGCATGAAATAAGTCATGCGGTAAAGCACCTGAGCAGATGGATGAAACCAAAAAAAGTCAATACCCCCATTCAGTTCATCGGCACAAAGGGATTTATTCACTATGAACCCATGGGCAATTCTTTGATCATCTCCCCGTGGAACTACCCTTTCAATTTATCCATAGGGCCTTTGATATCTGCTATTGCAGCTGGATGTGCAGTAATCCTTAAACCTTCTGAATTTTCGCCCTCCACTTCCACGCTGATAAAGAAAATGGTGGCAGAGCTTTTTTCCATGGAGGAGGTTGCGGTAGTAGAAGGGGACAAATCAGTAGTTCAGGAGCTTTTGACGCTACCCTTCGATAAATTGTTTTTCACCGGTAGTCCCAAGACAGGCAAATTAATGATGGAGGCTGCTGCGAAGCACCACTTTGATATTACCTTGGAACTAGGGGGGAAATCACCAGTACTTTTGGATAGAGGATATTCTCTGAAAGATGCCGCAGAGAAAATTGCCTGGGCAAAATGGCTTAACTGTGGACAAACCTGCATTGCTCCGGATTATGTGCTGGTAAATGATCTGGATTACGAATCCATTTTGGATCATTTGGCAGAGACCGTGAAAAAGATGTACGACCACAAAGATAAAGGCATAAATAAAAGTGCTGATTATGCACGCATCATCAACAAGCAACACCATCTAAGGTTACAGCATTTGATTTCTGATGCCCTATCAAAAGGGGCAAAATGCTTTATGGGGGAAGTCCATGACCTTGAAACCCTATATTTTTCTCCAACTGTGCTTACACAAACCAACGAAAATATGGAAATCATGAAGGAGGAGATATTTGGCCCTATTTTACCGGTATTGAAGTATACTCTTCTTGAGGAAGCAGTATCTATTATCGGAAAGCTTCCCAAACCACTTGCCATGTACGTGTTCACTGAAGAAAGCTTTGTTAAGGATTATGTGCTAAGCAATACCAGTAGCGGGGGTGTTTGTTTTAATGATTGCGCGGTACAGTTTGGACATTCCTCCCTGCCCTTTGGAGGAGTAAATCAAAGTGGGTTGGGAAAATCACATGGTTTTTTTGGGTTTAAGGCCTTTTCCAATGAAAGAGCTGTCTTGCATCAGGGAACCTCCATAAACCTACTAAAAAGCGTCTATCCTCCCTATACCTTTAAATCCAAAAAAATCACCGATTTCTTTTTAAGGTGGGTTTAAAAAAGCCCCAGATCAAAGTTCCTCCAATTGCTTCAAATAGTCGTGGGCTTGCTGCATTATCTTGTCTTTGTCCTTTAGCCTCCCCAGGGTGCGATAAACAAAACCTATTCTTGGGTTTTTTTCAAGTTTATCCTTATTTCTCTCATAGAATGCCCAATACAGGCTATTGAAAGGACATGCATTTTCCCCGTACTTTTTTGCCTTTGAGTAGTGGCAAGTTGAGCAATAGTCACTCATCTTATCGATGTAGTTGGCACTGGACACATAAGGCTTCGTCCCCACAATTCCCCCATCTGCAAATTGACTCATACCTCTTGTATTGGTGATTTCCACCCACTCCACAGCATCAATGTATATACCTAAGTACCACTGATCCACCTCGTCTGGGTCTATACCCGCCAATAGAGCGAAATTCCCGGTGACCATCAACCTTTGAATATGGTGGGCATAGGCGTGACTAAGGGATTGACCGATACTATGCTTCAAGCAGTTCATTTGGGTTTCACCGGTCCAGAAGAATTTTGGTAGCGGGTTTTTGTTTCCAAAAAAATTTTTGGCAGCATAACCAGGCATCTCTGCCCAATAAACCCCACGCATAAATTCTCGCCATCCCAAAATCTGCCTGATAAAGCCTTCAACTTGAGAAATCCCATAGGTATCCGGATCACTTTTCCACCTTTTCTCCACTGCCTGTATTACTTCCAGGGGATGAATTAATTTGATGTTTAAGGCAAAACTCAAGCGGGAATGAAACAAATAAGGGGAGGCTGTATGCATTGCATCCTGAAAGTCACCAAACCGGGGGAGCAACTGCTCCAGAAAAAAATCCAACCATTTCAAGGCGCTTTCTCTGGTGCAGGGCCAATCTAACTTTGACGAGTCGCTCAGGCCTCCAATGGTCTTTACATTCTCCTTTCTCAGTAGTGAAATAAGCTCTGAAACATCAAGCCCCTCCTCTGGCAAGTTTTTTAGTAAAGAAGTATCCTTCAGCTTTTTTCTATTTTGCTCATCGTAGTTCCATCTACCGGATACGGGTTGATCCCCATCCATTAGGATATCGTACTCCTTTCTCATGTGCCGATAAAACGACTCCATAAGGTAATTTTTCTTTCCTTTAAAAAATCGGGATAAGTCCCCTCTGCTAGTCAAAAAATGTTCTGTATCAAAGGCTTTCGAGTCAATTTCAAGCTTTTCACAAAAGGCCTTCAGTTCACTGTCTAACCTGAATTCATCAGGCAACTGGTATTCAAACTTGCTTACTTCGTACTTTTCGATCAGAAAAAGAAGGTTTTCGTTTAGTTTATGAAGGTTTTCTTTGTGATCAAGGGTAAGATATTCCACTTCCAACCCCTTGCCTTTGAGCATTTCAGAAAAATTCCTCATGGACATAAAAAATGCCAGTATCTTCTGAATATGATGAACCACATAGTCCGTTTCTTGACGGATTTCCATCATCACATATACCACGTCCTTGGTATCTTCCCGGTACCAACTGTGTAGCTGGTTGAGTTGATCCCCCAAGATTAAACGAAGTACTTTTGCCATTTCCCAAAGCTTTTTGGAAACATAAGCGAAAAAAATCCCGGGATGTTTAAAAATTCCCGGGCAATTTTAAATGAGATGCTTCAAGCCTAAAAAAGAGATAGAAAAAAGCTGTTAATTCTATTACTTTTTGGTAAACACCGCTTGGTCTACGTTCAAAAGTTCAATGTAATCACCAAAATACTTGTTAAAAGTTTCGATTAGATGGGATAGGTCCCCACTAGTCATCTCATTGGTGATTCTTTGACAGTCCATACCAAGTGCTTGACAAAGTGTTTCGGCATATTCGAGCAGATCGTCCCCAATCTTGTCCGCATCGTTCTGATCTAGCTGAATCTGCATAATTGCCTTTGTTTTAGATGCCATTATTGTCATGTTTGTCTCCAGGTTTTTTGCTATTTTTCATCTTCCCCTCCTATCTCCAAGCTCACTAGCAATCGTTTCAAATTTTGATTTGGACATATTTACGTATCCCTTTGCCAACCTGGATGTCAAAGAGGCAAAGATTAAAAGCAGCATCAAGACCGAGGTCTTTTTTAACCAAGATTTTTGTTTTACAAATAAATAATTTTGTTTTTTGATTTTAAAAATAATATTTTATGTATCTCATATATAGGTAAATGATATTTTTAATATAATCCATATAAGGATAATTAATAAAATAAAACCCTAATTAGCAATATAAAAAAATGAAAAATTTAGAAAATATTTTTTATCAGCAAACAAACGCCATTTGTAAATTAAAATACGCAAAATATAAACCAATGTTAAATTGGAGAAAATTAACTTCAGAAATAGGATGTTGCTATTAGCAACTACCAATTTGCCAATTCCTGATTTCTCAAAATATCATCAAAGGTTTCTCTTTTTCTAATAAGGTGGTCTTTGCCGTTCAACAAGAGTACCTCAGCTGGCCTTAACCTTGAATTATAGTTGGAAGCCATACTGAACCCATAAGCCCCTGCATTTTTGATTGCAATAATGTCTCCTTCTTTGATCTCTTTCAACCTGCGATCAGCGGCGATAGTATCCGTTTCACAGATATAGCCTACGATGGTATAGACCCGGTCGGGGCCTTCCACTCTGGAGACATTTACCACATCGTGATAGGCATCATACATCATAGGCCTGAGCAGATGGTTCAAGCCTGAATCTACCCCCACGAAGGTAGTCGCCGGAGTTGATTTAATCACGTTTGCCTTCACCAGAAGTATTCCGCATTCGCTGACCAAAAATTTTCCAGGCTCAAACCAGATTTCCAGTTCCTTGCCGTATTCTTCACAAAATTCCCTAAAAGCCAAGGAAACCTTTTCTCCGAGTTCCTTTATATTCGTCGTAATGTCCCCTTGCTTATAACCAACCTTGAATCCACCACCAAAATCCAAAAATTGCAACTTTTTAAACTCCCTTGCAGCTTCAAAAAGAATTTCTGCGCCTTTCAGAAAAACTTCCGCATCCAAAATATCGGAACCAGTATGAACATGAAGCCCGATCACATTAAGGTTATAGGCGTCCACAACCCTAAGAACATGCTTTAACTGGAGGATGGATATCCCGAATTTGCTGTCTATGTGGCCAACAGAGATTTTTGCATTTCCTCCTGCCAAAATATGAGGGTTTAAGCGTATACAAATTGGAACGCTATCGCCATATTCGTTCCCAAAATGCTCAAGCATTGGAATATTGTCAATATTCACCATTACCCCCAGGCTTACTGCTTCCTGGATTTCCCCAAAAGAAACACAGTTTGGGGTATACATGATGTCCTTAGGTTCAAAACCTACATGCAAGCACAATTTTATTTCCTCAATAGATACGGCATCTACCCCTACTCCGCTGTCTTTTATGACTTTCAAGATATTGATGTTTGACAAGGCTTTGGTGGCATACTTAATCCTCATTTTCACGGTGGAAAAGGCCTCCTTCAGCGCAGTTACTTGCGATTGGATTTTTTCGCCATCGTACACATATAGCGGTGTGCCATATTTTCCGGCCAAATCTGTCAAATTTATGCCTTGAATCTTGTATTTTTGATCTATGACTTGCATGGTCTATTTTTTGAGGAAGCAAAGATAAGTAAAGAGCTGTAAAAAAAAAGCAGGAGCTAAACCTTCCATACACTCTTGCTTCCTAGTGTTAAAAAAAGTTAACCTTCTCATTGGCTGACTTATAAATAGTATTTTTGCATTATGTCCAAGACTAATATGAACATAATCATCCTATTGATGTCCTTGGCCTGCCTTGGGCTAATGGGCTTTCAGTTCTATTGGGTGACCAACGTATTAAAGATAAACAGGGAACGTTTTGAACAAAACGTCTTTCAGGCCATGGCGTATACCGCCGACAAGTTGGAAAAAAGTGAAACCAGTGAAATACTTCTAAAATCACTGGCCAGGGACACCATTTTCAGACAAACGCTATTTCAAAAAATCGAACCCATCCAGCTTCAGATCACAAGAAGACAAGTAGCGGTAAAAAGACCTTCCATGGTTGACTCCTTGCTGAGACAGCCGATTCCCCAAATTTCGCAAACCTTCCAAAAATTAATCGCTACCAAGGAAGGCGAGGTGAAGAGCTTTGAGGACATCGAAAAATACCTAGACATGCCCCCGTCAGAGGCCTCTTCCATATTTACCCCGGATGAGATGCAAATCCTGCTTCAGGAAAAAGAAAAGTACCTTGACCTAATCAGTAAACAGGACAGGAACTACAACAAGAGATCCTATGCTGCGGACAGACAGGAGTTGATGATAGAAGAATATAATGTTTCTAGGAATGTCGCCGAGACCATAATGCAGGTGAATATGAAGCTTGAGTTAGTGGATGTGGTTATTCATCAATTGCTATCCCAAAGCAAACAACATATACTGGCACGTGTAGATACGAGTGTGGTGAAAAAAGAAATCCAGGACCAACTTCACAAACGTGGCATACACCAACCATTTGAATTGGGAATTCTTGATTCCCGGCAGGAAGAGGTAATTAGTGTGGGCAATGTTAATGATGAAAACCGTCTAATAAATTCCAAAATTAGGGCTGAACTTTTCCCCAGTGATTTAATGGGCTTCAGCAATTTTTTAGTTATTAATTTCCCGAATCAAAAAAGCCATCTATTACAACAGATTTGGTTGCCCTTATTGAGTTCTCTTGTTTTTCTGGGAATCATTGTTTGTTGTTTTATTTACGCAGTTCAGGTAATTATAAAGCAAAAAAAACTTTCGGAGATAAAAAATGACT
The DNA here is from genome assembly GCF_003347495.1 of Pleomorphovibrio marinus. Taxonomy (GTDB): domain Bacteria; phylum Bacteroidota; class Bacteroidia; order Cytophagales; family Cyclobacteriaceae; genus Pleomorphovibrio; species Pleomorphovibrio marinus. Next base: position 118,761 of record NZ_QCXY01000013.1, on the reverse strand, counting down.
TTATCAACAACATGACCCATGAGTTTAAAACACCCATCAGCACGGTGAGTCTGGCCATAGAAGCCCTACAAGAGCCGGAATTGGCGCATGAGGAAAGGATAAGGACAAAGTACTTAGGAATCATCAAGGATGAAAACAAGAGGCTTGGCTCTCAAGTGGAGCAGGTATTACAGGCCGCGGCTCTGGATAAAAAAGACTTCAAATTAAAAGTCGAGGAAATAAATTTGGAAAGTCTGATCCTGTCTGTAAAAGAACAGTTTTCACTCATTGTCGAAAAAAGGGGTGGTGAAATACAGGTTGATTTTAAGGCAAATGCCCCCTATATGGAAGGTGACAAATTTCATTTGGCAAACATACTGAGTAATCTTCTAGACAATGCCAACAAATATTCAAAACAAGCTCCCCGTATAAGGATTTTGGTGGAAGAAAACGTGGATCATCTAATAATATCCATAAAAGACAGTGGTATTGGGATGAGCAAGGATGCCCAGAAAAAGATTTTTGACAAGTTTTATAGAGTGCCTACGGGCAACGTCCATGATGTTAAGGGATTTGGCTTAGGCCTTTCTTATGTCAAAACCATGGTTGAAGCACATAAAGGTACGGTTTATGTGGACAGTGACTTTGGAAAAGGAAGTACATTTACCATTAATCTTCCCAAAAAACAATGAGTAAAATAAAAATTCTTCTTGCAGAGGACGACCCAAACTTAGGTGATATCTTACAAGAGTACCTGACTCTCAAAGGTTATGACACCCTACTCTGCAAAGACGGTGAAGAAGCCTGGAATAAATTTAAAAAGGGCATTTTTCAATTATGTATCTTCGATGTGATGATGCCAAAAAAGGATGGTTTTACTTTAGGCAAAGAAATCAAAAAGATTGAGGAAGATATACCCATTATTTACCTGACTGCCAAAAACCTGAAAGAAGATGTGATTCAGGGACTAAAGATCGGTGCGGACGATTACATCACTAAGCCATTTAGTATGGAGGAACTCCTTCTCCGCATTACTGCTATCCTAAGGCGTACTCAGGTTAAAGAAGAGGTGAAGGAGTTGAAAATTTATAATTTTGGGGATTTCACCCTTCATTACGACCGGCAACTCCTTGAAAGCCCGAGAGGTAACCATAAACTCACTTCCAAAGAAAATGAGCTGATGAGGCTATTGGCTTCTGAACTTAACCAGACGGTAAGCCGTTCCCATGCCTTGAAACAAATCTGGGGAGACGACAGTTATTTTAATGCCAGAAGCATGGATGTCTATCTTAGTAAAATCAGAAAATTAATCAAAGAGGATCCCAAGGTTCAGATCATTACTCTTCATGGTGAAGGCTTCAAAATGGTGGAGCAGCAGGAGTCCTGAAAATCTCAGCACAGATTTTGCTGTTCTTATCCAAATAAACACTTTAAAATCTCCGTAGTTAAGGGGCAGTGTGGGTGCGGGGTAAACCAAAAAAGTCTTTGAATTTAATGCGTACACCTGAATATTCCGAAGTTTTAGTGTCAAGGCTGGAAGCTGATCAAGTGTTGGAAAGAGTCTCCTCTGCCACAGAACAGGAAGACGGCATGTCCTATTCCATCCCTCAAACCGGATCCTCCTTCCTATTCACTGGCAAAATTAAGGGCTATTCCTTTTTTATTTCTGAGAAAGTGGCAAAAGCAGATAGTTTCCTACCCCTTGTTGCAGGAAAACTAGAGCCCACCAACAAGGGGAGCATTTTATTTCTAGATTATCGTTTTTTCCCAAGCACAATATTCTTTTTGGGTTTTTGGAGTGTAGTCACAGCCTTATTGACCATTTTTTTCTTGGTAGTGCATCAAAACTGGTTATATTCCTTATTGAGTTTCTTCATTGGAGCTATCAATTATCTTTTTACCTGGAGCAATTTTAAAAGAAAAGTCAGGAGGTCACAGGGATTATTGCACCGGATGCTGGATGTTCAGTTTAAGGACTGATACCATATCTAATCTCCAATATATGCCTATTTCCCATGAAATGTAAGGCTTAGGTTGTATTTTAGCCTTTTCAAAATTGTAGGAAAATCAATCTATATAAAGAAATGAATCATAGAATAGAAAAAGACACAATGGGGCCTGTAGAGGTGCCTGCCGACAAATATTGGGGTGCACAGACCCAGCGCTCCATAAACAATTTTAAAATCGGTGGCCCAAGACACCAAATGCCCTTAGAAATCATTCATGCCTTTGCGGTTTTAAAAAAATCTGCCGCCCTCACCAATGCAGATCTTGGGGTACTGGCAACGGAAAAGGCGGAAGGAATCGCCAAAGTTTGTGACGAGATTTTGGAAGGCAAGCTGGATGACCAGTTTCCCCTGGTGGTATGGCAAACTGGCTCAGGCACCCAGTCCAATATGAATGTGAACGAGGTCATCGCATACAGAGCCCACGTGATGATGGGTGGGGACTTAAGGGATGAAAAGAAAAAAATCCACCCCAATGACGACGTGAATAAATCCCAATCCTCCAATGACACCTTCCCCACGGCCATGCACATTGCCGCCTACAAGAAAGTGGTGGAAACTACTATACCAGGTGTGGAGAAACTTAGGGACACCCTGAAGGCCAAATCAGAAAAATACATGGGGGTGGTAAAAATAGGAAGAACCCACTTTATGGATGCAACCCCACTTACCTTAGGGCAAGAGTTTTCGGGATATGTGGCCCAACTGGATCACGCCATAAGAGCTATTAAAAACACTTTACCGCATTTGTCGGAATTGGCACTTGGGGGCACCGCCGTGGGCACTGGTCTTAATACCCCGAAAGGGTATGCGGAGAAAGTTGCCAAAAAAATTGCGGAACTCTCTGGACTTCCCTTTGTAACTGCCCCGAATAAATTTGAATCCCTAGCAGCTCATGATGCCATGGTTGAAACACATGGAGCCTTAAAGCAGCTGGCGGTAAGCTTGATGAAAATAGCGAATGACATCCGAATGCTATCTTCTGGTCCAAGGTCTGGCATTGGGGAGATCCTTATTCCAGAAAATGAACCAGGTTCCTCCATTATGCCAGGAAAGGTCAATCCCACCCAGGCTGAAGCACTGACTATGGTATGTGCACAGGTTATAGGAAACGACACTGCAGTTTCGGTTGGAGGATCAAATGGGCATTTTGAGCTCAATGTTTTTAAGCCTATGATGGTGAATAACCTGCTGAGTTCTGCTACCTTGTTAGGGGATGCCTGTGTCTCTTTTAACGACAATTGTGCGGTGGGCATAGCTCCAAACGAACCCTTTATAAAACGCCATCTGGAAAATTCCTTAATGTTGGTGACAGCACTAAACCCACATTTAGGTTATGAAAATGCGGCTAATATTGCTAAGAAAGCCCATAAAGAAGGAACAAGTCTAAGGGAAGCTGCAATCGACCTTGGGCTTTTGACCAGTGAAGAATTTGACACCTGGGTAAAGCCCGAAGAGATGACGGGTGGTCTTAAAAATTGATACTAAGGGGCCACAAAACTGGCCCCCTTTTTCTTTTCAGCGGTCATATAGCTTGCCCCGAACTCGTTTCGGGGAATTTATTTCGGGAGAATCTCGCAATCTTAATCATCCCACCGTGTGAGGTTTTCCTCATGCCTGACTGCCATCCAGGCAGGCTCGATTTCATTGCCTTAAAAGAACAAATCAGCCCGTTTTTTGCGTTTTTTTTGTTAACTTTCATTTATTGAATAGTCATTTTCTTAACTACCAACTATTTGTCTCATGAAACCAAAATTAAACAATCTATTTATTTTCACTTTATTGGTGTTTTTGATGATCCCCTTTATTTCCCAAGCACAGCTTTCTAAAGAGGAAAAGAAAAAGTGGAAAAGGGAACGGAGAGCACTGAGTCCGGAGGAGCTAAAACAAATGGTAGAGGAAAAGGAAAAATTGGCTTCCATGGAAGATTCTTTAAGAGATGCTAATTCCCGCCTTGAGCGCAAACTTGAGCAGCAAGAAAAAAGTACCGGTACCCTAAGAGACCGCCTAAGTCAACTTGAGAAAGAAAATCAATCCCTTTCACAAAAGGTAAAAGCAAATGATGGCCAAATAGATGAGGCCACTACCAATCAAGAAAAGGATCGTTGGAATGAGGGTGTAGCATTTAGGGTTCAGATAGGAGCCATTGAAGAAAAGGATGCCCAGTCCTTCGCACAAGGGAGCCCAAATCTGGATATCACGATGGAAGATGGCTTCTTAAAATACCTGGTCGGTTATTTTAGGGATTACGAGGAAGCCGATAAGTTAAAAAAAGAGCTGAGGAAATTAGGGCTAAAAGGGGCCTGGGTAGTTCCTTTTAAAGATGGCAATAGGGTTCCTCTAAAAGAGGTCCTTTCTACTTTAGATTAAATATTTGGTAAGACCCTGATCTTTTACCTATTAGGTTTTTAAAGCTTTTCCCTTTAGAACAATTGTCTGCATTTTTCAGCAAACTAGCCTATTGTTTCGTAATTTAGTCACTATGGACTTTAGGTGGAAAATTAAAGATAAGGCAGAAGCTGTAAAAGTGGAACTGCTAAGTCAAGAAATAAATGTAAACCCAACGTTGGCCAACGTTTTGGTCAACAGGGGTGTGGACAATTTCCAAAAGGCCAAAAACTTTTTCCGTCCTGACCTCGACAAGCTCCACGATCCTTTTTTGATGAAGGACATGGAAAAAGCGGTAACCCGACTGCAGAGTGCCATTGAAAATAAGGAAAAAATCCTCGTTTATGGTGACTACGATGTGGATGGGACCACATCTGTGGCCATGTTTTTAGGGTTTCTTTCTGAATTTTATGATTTGGTGGATTTTTATATTCCTGACCGTTATAAAGAAGGATATGGTGTATCCGAAAAAGGTATTCGGTATGCTGCCGAAAATGGTTTTAGATTAGTGGTGTCACTGGATTGTGGGATAAAGGCCATCGACAGGGTCCAGCTCGCTAATTCACTTGGTCTGGACTTCATCATATGTGATCACCATACCCCTGGGGAAGTCCTCCCAGATGCGGTAGCGGTTTTAGATCCAAAAAGGAGGGATTGTGACTATCCTTTTAAAGAGCTTAGCGGGTGCGGGGTAGGGTTTAAGTTGATCCAAGCCTTTTCCCAACGCACTGGCAGGGATCTGGACAAAATGTACGGTTATTTGGATTTGCTTGCCGTCAGCATTGCTTCGGATATTGTCCCTATTCAAGGCGAAAACAGGATTTTTGCTTTCTACGGGATAGAGAGGATCAACAACAACCCTAGGCCAGGGCTGAAGGCCTTGATCTTAAAAGGAAAGGTTGCAAAGGATATAGACATCACAGACATTGTGTTCAAGATAGGCCCAAGGATAAACGCTTCAGGCAGAATAGAACATGCCAAAGCTTCCGTAGAGTTACTTTTATCCAAGGATTTGGACGAGGCCGTTAGAAGGGCCGAACTCGTGGAGGATGTTAACAGCACGAGAAAGAACTTTGATGAAAACATCACTCGTGAAGCCCTTCAGATGATTGCAATTCGAGAGGCCAATGGGTCCAAGAAAAGTACGGTCCTATATAAGCACAATTGGCACAAAGGGGTGATAGGAATAGTGGCATCCAGATGTATAGAAAAATATTACAGGCCAACCATAATCCTGACAGAGTCCAACAATAAGGCCACAGGAAGTGCAAGGTCGGTGTTTGAGTTTGATATTTATGAAGCCATTGCCGCCTGCAGTGATCTATTGGAGCAGTTTGGGGGGCACAAATATGCAGCGGGACTCACCCTCTCTGTAGAAAATGTACCTGCATTTCAGGAAAGATTTGAGCAAGAAGTTAGTGCCCGGATCCAAGACAACCACCTAAGGCCTACCCTGGAAATTGATGACGAGCTGCTACTTGATCAGATTAATTTTAAGTTTTATAACATCCTAAGACAAATGGCTCCTTTTGGCCCAGGAAATCCTGAACCCATATTTTGCGCCTATCAGGTATATGCAGAAAACATTCGGATTTTGAAAGAAAAACATTTGAGATTTGAAATCGTGCAAGATGGACAAGAAACAAGGCCAGTATGCATAGGTTTTGGGTTTGCCAAATACTATGATTTCATTAAGAGTAAAATGCGGTTTAATATTGCATTTGAAATGAGGGAAAACACATTTCGGGACCTCAGCACCCTTCAATTAAATGTGAAGGATATAAAATTTGATTAAAAGATGATTTTAAAAGCAAATAACCTTGTCAAGATTTATAAGAGAAAGCGTGTGGTAAACGACATCTCGGTTCAAGTGGAACAAGGAGAGATTGTGGGGTTACTGGGTCCCAATGGAGCTGGAAAGACAACCTCTTTCTACATGATCGTGGGATTGATTAAACCGAATAGCGGCAAGGTGTATTTGGACGAACGGGAAATCACATCGCTACCTATGTACAAAAGAGCAAAACTGGGTATAGGATATCTTGCGCAGGAGGCATCTGTATTCCGGAAATTGACTGTGGAAGAAAACATCATGGCTGTCCTTGAAATGACAAATTTGCCAAAGAAGGAACAAAAAGAGATCACTGAAAACTTGCTGGAGGAATTTAGCTTGACTCACGTACGTAAAAACCTTGGAATGGTGCTTTCTGGTGGCGAAAGAAGAAGGACGGAAATAGCCCGTGCATTGGCTGTGAACCCTAACTTTGTGTTACTTGATGAGCCTTTTGCAGGGGTGGATCCCATAGCTGTGGAAGAAATCCAGACCATAGTAGCAAAGCTTAAAAATAAAAATATTGGGATTTTGATTACAGACCATAACGTGAATGAAACGCTTTCCATCACGGACAGGGCCTACCTTATGTTTGAGGGTAAGCTGTTGAAAGCCGGTACCGCTGAGGAGTTAGCAGCCGACGAACAGGTGCGAAAAGTGTATTTAGGGAAGCATTTTGAGTTAAAAAGAAAAATTTAATCAGGAGATTATGGAAGTGATCAATACTTTTATGACTTGGATTTTCAGGAGCAGAATCGGCCAGATAGAACGGTTCAAGTCCAACCCCATTGAGGTACAACAGGAGATCCTTTTTAAATTAATTCATGCCGCAAAGAACACGCAGTTTGGCACAAAATATGGATTTGGTCAAATTTCCTCTTACAGGGATTTTGCCAGCCAGGTTCCAATCCATGATTATGAACAAATCAAACCCTATATAGAACAAACCATGAAGGGGGACCAACGGATACTTTGGCCCACCGACATAGAATGGTTCAGTAAGTCCTCCGGCACCACTGGCTCAAGGAGTAAGTTTATTCCTGTTTCCACGGAGTCTTTGGAAGATTGCCATTTTAAGGGAGGAAAGGACATGATTTCCTTATATATCAACAATTTTCCCGACACCAAACTTTTTACCGGCAAGAGTCTTTCCATAGGAGGCAGCCACCAAGTGAATGAGTTAGACGGGAACAAGAATAGTTTTTTTGGGGATATTTCTGCTGTAATCATGCAGAACTTACCACTTTGGGCCCAGTTCGCCAGAACTCCAAGCCTTGAAACAGCACTTATGGGCGAATGGGAAGCCAAAATGATTAAAATGGCTGAAGAAACCATTGAGGAAAACGTAACCAGCATTACCGGTGTGCCTACTTGGACCCTGGTGCTTTTACAAAAAATACTAGAAATCACGGGAAAAAACCATATTGGAGAAATTTGGCCAAATTTGGAGGTTTTTTTCCATGGTGCTGTTGCATTTGGGCCCTATAGGGAGCTTTTCAAAAAGTTGATTCCCATCCCCAAAATGCGCTATATGGAGACCTACAACGCCTCCGAGGGTTTTTTCGGGATTCAGGATCAGCCTGATTCCGATGAGTTGCTTCTGATGTTAGACTATGGCATTTTTTATGAATTCATCCCGATGGAGGATTGGGAAAAAGAAAACCCCCAAGCCTTACCACTCGAAGACGTAAAAACAAACAGGAATTACGCCATGATCATATCCACCAATGGAGGGTTGTGGCGGTATAAAATTGGGGACACCGTAAAGTTCACGTCCATAAAACCCTACAGGATCAAAATTTCTGGACGCACCAAACATTTTTTGAATGCATTCGGTGAGGAAATCATTGTGGAAAACGCTGAGAGAGCCATTGAGCTGGCCTCTCAAGCTACAGGAGCGGCTATCAAAAACTTTACTGCCGCACCAGTTTATTTTGGTGAAAATGGCACCAAAGGGAGCCATGAATGGATAGTGGAATTTGCCATTCCTCCTAATGACAAAAATGCTTTTTCCAAAAAGCTTGACGAAAATTTACGTGAGCTGAATTCGGATTATGATGCCAAAAGGTATAGGGACATGGCTTTGCAACCTCCCATTGTTCATTTTGCGAAGGAGGGCACCTTTGAAAACTGGCTTAGATCCAAAGGCAAGTTAGGGGGACAAAACAAGGTCCCACGCCTTTTCAACAGCAGGGATTATTTGGAAGATATACTTTCGTTTATCCAATAAAAATTGAACAATTTCAATCCTGAGCCATTAGGGAAATAGTGATATGAACAACATATTTTTGACCGTATAAACACCATCTCACTATTGACCTCAGGTCAAAAAACCCGTTCCAACTTTGTATAGGCTTAGTGCTCATCAAATTGCTGAGTTTATCCACATTTATCAACAATTATCCACATAACATTTACTTAACATGTTAATTTGTTGATTTATAACTACTTATGCGTATATTCAAAAAATACAATTTGTGGATAAATAGCTGGATTTGAGGTCATACAACGACTTCGCTTAATTTTTTGGTTAAAAAACTGAGTTTTTTTCGAAAAACTGGCTATTTATTTAAATAATTATTCGAAGATGTAATTATGGTACTAATTTGTGCCCGTTATGTTCCGGATTCGAGCTTTTTTGCTTCCTCCCAATATTTATCCATATCACTCAAACTCATTTCGCTTAGTACTTTTCCCGCTTGCCTGGAGGAGCTCTCCAAGTACTGAAACCTTCTAATAAATTTACGGTTGGTCCTTTCCAGTGCCTCTTCTGGGTTTACTTCTATAAACCTCGCATAGTTGATTAAGGAAAACAACAAATCTCCAAATTCAGCACTTGCCCTTTCTATATCGATCACCCCATTGGATTCTGCATCGTTGACTTCTTTGAATTCACGCATCTCCTCTTCTACTTTCTCCCAAACCTGAGCTTTCTCCTCCCAGTCAAACCCAACCCCTCTGGCTTTTTCTTGAATACGCATGGCCTTTATAAGTGCCGGAAGGGATTTTGGAACACCCCCAAGTACACTCTTGTTTTTTTCTCCTTTTTCCTGAAGCTTTATTTTTTCCCAATTCTGTTTGACTGCTTCCTCGTCTTTCGCTTCTGTTTCCCCATATATGTGAGGATGCCTTCGAATCAATTTCTCGTTTATTGCTTTGATGACATCCTCAATATCAAACTCTTTTTTTTCCTCCGCTATTTTGGCATAAAAAACCAAGTGAAGTAGCAAGTCCCCAATTTCTTTCTTAACCTCCTCGAAGTCTCCCTCCATAATGGCATCTGAAAGTTCAAAGGTTTCCTCTATTGTCAAGTGCCTGAGGCTTTCCATGGTCTGTTTTCTGTCCCATGGACATTTTTCCCTTAGCTCTTCCATAATATTCAGTAACTCTTCGAAGGCTTTGAGCCTAGCCTCTTTCCTATTGCTTTGATTCATGGTGTGGAAACTAATGCTTATCGGTTAACGTTTTGAAAGTATTGTGTAAATTTGTAGAAATTAATTTATTATGACAACTGTATATTTGACACTGGCCTTTGTTGCATTATTCTTTATCATGATGTCAGTGCGACTTATCTTTTTGAAGGATGGCCAATTCAAGGGAACCTGTGCCTCACAGAATCCCTATCTTAATAAAGATGGGGATACCTGCGGATATTGTGGAAAGAAGGTGGATCAAGAATCCGCCTGTGGCAACCCTGACAATGAAGTGGATAAGGCCATGGCTAAATTTAAGTGATCTTGGAGTAACAGTATTACTTAATTTTTCATTCAACTAACCATTTTATTTTAGTGGCATTAATAAAGTCAATATCTGGAATCAGAGGTACCATAGGTGGAAAGCCTGGAGAAGGTTTGTCTCCCTTGGACATCGTTAAGTTTTCAGCTGCCTATGGGCAATGGGTGTTAGATACCTCACAAATTCCCAAAGTAGTTATTGGCAGGGATGCCCGTATCTCAGGTAGCATGGTTTCCCAACTTGTCAGTGCCACTCTTCAGGGAATGGGAATCCACGTCATAGATTTGGGTCTGAGTACCACCCCTACAGTAGAACTTGCTGTACCTTGGGAAAATGCAGGAGGGGGCATTATTATCACTGCAAGCCATAATCCCATACAATGGAATGCCCTTAAACTTTTGAATCAACATGGAGAATTTATTAATTTTGAAGAAGGGGAGAAGGTATTACAAATCGCTGAAAAAGAAGAGTTTTCATTTGCAACTGTCAAAAAACTGGGGAGTTACACCCTGAGAGAGGACTATTTCGACAAACACATCGCCCATGTATTGAACCTTGAGTTGGTGGACAAGGAAGCGATCGCCGCCAGAAATTTCAAGGTCGTTATAGATTGTGTCAATTCCACAGGGGGTATCGTAATTCCAAAATTGCTAAAAGCTTTGGGAGTGGAAACGGTAGAAGGACTATTTACTAAGGCAGATGGTAATTTCGCGCATAATCCGGAGCCCCTGCCAGAGCACCTCAGGGATATTTCTCAAAAACTACAAAACGGATCTTATGATTTGGGAATTGTGGTAGATCCTGATGTGGACAGGTTAGCCCTATTAAACGAAGATGGAAGCTTTTTTGGGGAAGAATACACCTTGGTAGCCGTGGCAGATTATGTGCTTTCGCATAAAACCGGAAACACTGTTTCCAACCTAAGTTCTACTAGGGCGCTCAAAGACGTTACCCTAAAAAGGGGAGGGAATTATTTTGCCTCCGCTGTTGGAGAGGTGAACGTAGTGGATAAGATGAAGGAAATGGAAGCCGTAATTGGGGGTGAGGGTAATGGAGGTGTCATTTATCCTGATTCTCATTACGGAAGGGATGCTTTGGTAGGGATAGGATTGTTTCTGACCCACTTGGCCAAATTTGGCAAAACCATAAGCCGACTACGGGCAACTTATCCCAACTATCATATCTCAAAAAATAAAATTGAGCTAACCCCACAAATTGACGTGGATCATATATTAGAAGAAATTAAAAACAAATACAGTAAACATCCCATTAATGATGTAGATGGAGTAAAAATAGAATTTGAAAAGGAATGGGTTCACTTGAGAAAATCAAACACCGAGCCCATCATTCGAATTTACTCCGAATCCGAAACATCAGTAACCGCAGATCATTTAGCAAACAAACTTATCTCAGATATCAAAGAGATTGTATCTTCTGTAAAGTGACTCATCGAAATCGGACTGCATCATGCCTACAAAAAACCAAATCTATTTGGATAATGCGGCTACCACTGCCCTAGACCCTAGGGTATTGGAAGCTATGACCCCTTACTTGGAAACCTATTTCGGGAATCCTTCAGCCGTGCATTCCCATGGCAGACAAGTTAGGACGGCAATAGAGAAAGCCAGGAAACAAGTTGCCGGCCTGCTCAATGTTACAGCAGGAGAGATTTTTTTTACCTCGGGTGGCACAGAAGCAGATAATACGATTATTCATGGCGCCGTGCAATCCCTAGGCCTAAAACAGATTATCACCTCTCCCATAGAACATCATGCTGTATTGCATGCAGCAGAAAAGTGCGCCCAACTTAATAGCATTCCATTAAGGTTATTAGAAGTGGATCAAAACGGAAACTTGGACTACAACCAATTAACTCAATGGCTAGAAAAAGAGCCTGATTCACTTGTTACCCTTATGCATGGTAACAATGAGATTGGAAACCTGATAGAACTAAAAAGTATCTCAGAAATATGTCAGGAAAAAGGGGCCTTTTTTCATTCCGACACCGTACAGACCATGGGGCACTATCAACATGACTTACAAAGCCTGCAGGTTCAATCCATAGTAGGTTCAGCACATAAATTTCATGGGCCGAAAGGAGTTGGGTTTTTGTATATTAAAAAACCACACAAGATCCATCCCCTTTTAGTAGGAGGTTCGCAAGAGCGCAATATGCGAGGCGGCACCGAAAATGTGTATGGTATCGTAGGGCTGGCAAAAGCTTTATCCTTGGCTTATGAGGAAATGGATTCCCATAAAACCCAAATTCTGGGGCTAAAGAAGTTATTCATCGAAAAGCTGAGCAAGGCACTTCCCGAAGTTTCTTTTAATGGAGCCTCCGGTGATCTAGAACATAGTTTATACACCGTACTCAATGTATGCTTGCCTGCTTCCAAGAAAAACGAAGGAATGCTGTTGTTCAATTTGGACCTTCATGGAATCTCTGCCTCTGGAGGTTCCGCATGTAGCAGTGGAGCCACTCTCGGATCCCATGTATTGAGGGCACTCGATAGTTCGGCGGAAAGAGAGTCGGTTCGTTTCTCCTTTAGCAGGTACAACACAACCTCTGAAATCGAAGAGGTGGTGAAAGTCCTTAGCGAACTTTATCTGGAAAAGCTTTAAAAAGGAAGCTTAGTAAGGTCCACATTCCCCCCTGACAAAATTATGCCTACCTCCTGCCCAAGGAACATCTCCTTATTGGCAAGGAGTGCAGCCAATGGAACTGCACAACTTGGTTCCACCACGATTTTGAGCCTTTCATAGATGAGCCGCATGGCCGTTACGATGGCTTTATCCTCTACGGTAAGGATATCCTCCACCAATTCCATAATTACAGAAAAATTCCTTTCCCCCAAGGATGTCAATAAGCCATCCGCTATGGTTTTGGGGTTGGTCATTGGGATTCTTTTACCCGCTTTGAAGGACTTAAATGCATCATCAGCACCCAAGGGTTCTGCTCCATATACTTTTATAGTGGAAGAAAGATAGGAGGCTGATAGGGCAGTGCCTGCCAACAAGCCCCCGCCTCCTACAGGGGCCATAATACTTTCCAGTGAAGGTATTTCTTCTAAAAACTCCAATGCACAGGTGGCTTGACCTTCGATAATATCCCAATGATCATACGGAGGTATAAAGCTAGCTCCTGTTTCTTCCACTACTTGCATTAAAGTCCTTTCCCTAGCTTCCAAGGTTGGTTCGCAAAAAGTAATCTCCCCTCCATACTCCTTTACTGCATCAATTTTTACAGTAGGTGCTGAGGTTGGCATTACAATAAAACTTGGAATGCCAGCTTGAGAAGCAGCCTTAGCAAGAGCCGCTGCGTGGTTGCCACTACTGTGAGTGGCCACCCCTTTTTGTTTTATACTATCCTGCAATTTTAGAACCGCATTTGAGGCACCTCTGGCCTTAAAAGCCCCCACCTTTTGGAAGTTTTCACATTTGAAAAAGACCCTACATCCGGCCAATTTGTCTATGGCTGTACTTTTCAGCACTGGAGTTTTATGTATAAAAGGCCTAATCCTTTGGGAGGCTTCTTTTATTTTTGTCAAGGTTGGAAAATTGCTGTTGCCCATAAATATTTTTGCCCAGAAGAGGATGCGTCTTCTGGGCAAATTATTAAAAAAAGAACACTTTTTCAGCCCTTACCTTGATAAAACTTCTTTCATTGCATCAAGATAGGAAGGTTCTGGCACTTCCTTTCCCATAACTAGCATCACAAAATGTTCAGCAAGTATTTCTTCAGGGTGTAGGGTATAGTCAGTATTTGTACCTATCTTTTGCTTCAGGTCAGGAGCGGCTGCAAAATTCTTTAGCACTGGATAATCGTCAATCAACTTTGCTGCCTTCTCACCCTGCCCCCCATCAATATACATAAGCCTTTGCTTCATATAAGTAAAGAAAGACCCACCATCCCAATCCTCCTCAGAGATTAGGATAAAAACAACCTCTTCATCCTCATTTTCGATTTTTAGTGTAATGGTGTGCTCTAAAAAGGGAGCATCAGGATTGGTAATGACATAATCTCTTATTGCTTCTGGATAATGGATCCTGTTGGTTTCGTAAAAGTTTATGGTTTCATATAGGTCTTTTCTCCTTTCCGGCTTGTATCTGGTCAAGATATGAAATAGTTCATGAGCTAGAAAATCCTCGGAAACATCGCCCCTTACTACTATGTAATTCTCCCTGGTATAACTGACGGCTCCTCCTTCCTCAGCCATTGTGGATTTTACCAACAAAATCTCATTTGGAAACTCCAGCTTCAACCCAAGGTTATCCATCTTGTTTTTTACTGACAAGATTTTCCCAGTAAGCACTTCCCTTTCCTGCTCGGTCCAAACTTGGGCTTGCTGGCTAGCAAATTCCAAATAATCTTCCTCCTGATCACTGGACTTATCCTTAGTCCTCGAAATGAGATCAAACTTACTTAGTTCCTTGGTATAAGAGTCGGAAGTTCCCAACCTCTCCGAAGCCTCATCTACAGGTGTAAATACAATTACTACGTCCTCCCCAAACTCAACCTCAAGTTCTGGATCCCTGGGGGTTCTAGGAGGGTCTCCATTCGGGTCCTCATTTGGATCCGGATCTTCCGTTACTGGTGGTACATCCGGTGCCTCGTCTGAACTACATGCTACAAAAAAAGCAAAGGTCAGGAGAATCAATAAGATCCTTTTTGCAAAAACATTTGTTTTCATACTATTCTATTAATTATTTGTTTTCTTTTCAATCAATATACGTTCCAAGGTTTTTGCAAATCCATACAGGTTCTTTTCTGAAAGCATATCGATATGCTCTCCTGGAACCTCCCAAGTATTCATGTCTTGGATAAATGGCTTCCAACCATAGAATTTTTTGTCGGGAAGATATCCACTCTGGATTCTTGCCTTAATTAGATGCACCTCGCCCGAATAAGGTTGTAGGTAGTATTTTATGCATGCTGCTTTATACTGTTGCTCTATCCCCTTAAACTTCAGCAATAGGGGGTCTTCATTTTCCTGAACTTTCCCGAATTTTTTTTGAAATATTTTCCATTTTGAAGAAAAAGAGTCTTTTTTTATTCTCCATAGAATTTTAGGTTGGTTAAACAGCAAATGAAGGTCAAAGAACCTTTTCCTTATGGAATGATAATGGTGGAAGAACTTTTTTTCCCATTTATCCAAATTTTGTTCCCCACTAACAGCATAAGTATCAAAGAAAATCAGCTTAGACACCGGGTTTTTCATTTCCTTAAGTTGCTGAGCCATTTCGTAAGCAATAATCCCACCTAAGGAATAACCAGCTAAATTATATGGCCCATGAGGGTTTTGTTCCAATAAATCTTTGATATACTCACTAGCAATTTCTTTTATACTCAATGGGGAAATACCCCTTCCATCAAGCCCCAAAGCCTGAAAACCATAGACTGGTTGCTCACTGGGCAGCCTTCTAGCCAATTCGATAAAAGGATGTATGTTCAATCCTCCGCCATGGACAATATACAATGGGGGGTTTGACCCTGTTTTCTTAATAGACACTAGTGGTTTCCAATAATTTTCGGAATTCTTTTTATCCTTTCTCAAAAATGCAGAAAAGGTGAAAATGGTTGGATGCTTGAAAAGTACGGACAATGGTATTTTTTGTCCGAACGATTGTTCAAGCCTTGAAATCAATTTTACCCCAAATAAAGAATTGCCTCCTATCTCAAAAAAATTATCATGAATGCCGAGATTTTCTATCCCTAATACATCTTTCCATATTTTAAGCAGCTTCTCTTCTAGTGGTGTCTTCCCAGAGTCCAAATTCTCGGGATTTTTCCTGTCGATAGGAAGCTGCTCTAATTTGATCCTATCAATTTTCCCATTTGTAGTAATCGGAAAATTAGGAACCTCTACATAATGGGTAGGTACCATATAGTGTGGTAATGAACCCTTAAGCTGGGATTGAAAAAACTGCTGTTGTTTTTGTTCCAACAGGCGCGGTGTAAATGCCTCCTCTTGTTTTCCTTTTAACCTCAAAAATGCGATCAAATAGGATAGCCCCTCATGATTTTTCTTTAAGGTCACAATTGCTTCCTCCACCGCTGGAAAACCCTTAAGGGACTCTTCGATTTCTCCCAATTCTACTCTATACCCATCAATCTTTACCTGGTGATCCATTCTGCCAAGAATTACAAGTTCACCATCTTGATTTATATACCCCATGTCACCGGTAAGATATGCTGCCCTATTAGCTTGCAGCGGATGAGCAATAAATCTGGCTAGACTTAATTCCTTCCTGTTCAAGTAAGATGCAGCTACTCCGGCTCCAGCTATCGTCACCTCACCTTTGTTTCCACGAGGTAAAACCTCCTGATGCTCATCCAACACCATTATTTCAGTGTTGTGAATGGGCATGCCAACAGTTATGGAATCATCCCCTTTTTGAATCCGTTTTAAGGTGGAAAAAATCGTCGTTTCCGTAGGGCCATAAATATTCCATACCTCCTTACATAGTTTATTAAGTTGGTCTGCAACTTTTGCTTTCAAGGGCTCTCCACCGGAAATTGCTTTTAATTTTGTAAATGGTTTTTCCCAACCATATGCCAATAGCATTTTCCAATGGGTAGGGGTGGCAAACATTAATGTGACCTCATCGTCCTCGAGTTGTTCGAGAATAGCAGATGGTTCCTTCCGTGCCATTTGATCCATAATCCTCAGCGAGGCTCCAAATACAAGGGGCAGTAAGGTTTCTAAAATCCCAATATCAAAAGAAACAGAACTAACAGACAATATTTTGTCATTTTGTGATATACCTATGTGCAGCGGAAATGATTCCACAAAGTTTATCAGGTTATTATGGGTCAACACAACTCCTTTCGGCTTTCCAGTTGAACCCGAGGTATAAATTATATAGGCAGGAGAGTTGACTGGAATTTCTCTATTCAAGGCTTTGGATGGAATACCTTCCTGTTCCCTTTTAAATTCCTCCCATGAAATATCCTTAGTTACTGATTCTAAATGGCTTAAAGTACTTTGAACGGACACAAAATACTGGCAACCATCATTTACCATAAAATTGATCCTTTGGCTTGGCAATGAATCGTCAATGGGCAAATAAGCTGCTCCTGTCTTTAAAACCCCCAATATTGCAATAACATATTCCTCCGACCTAGGCATACAAACACCCACCACCATACCGCTTCCTACCCCTTTTTGGTCTAGGTAATTGGCAAAACGGTTGGCCATGGTATTTATTTCCTCATAGGTGAAATCTTTATCCAAGCAACTAACACAAATCTTTTCCGGAAATAGGGCTACATTTCTTTCAATGGATTGAATTATAGTGCCTTTTCCCTCCAATGAGGTGGTTTTTCCTTCTATAAAGCTAGGAGATGATTTGTCAAAAAATTGTGTCTTTCCAAGCTCCGTAATATTTCCATTGGTGACTTGCTCCATCAATTTCACATAATTTTGGGCAAAATCTTGAATGGTTTTATCATTGAATGTCTTATTTGAATATTCAAAAGAAATTCGGAAGGTTTCATCTTCCTCTGTCACAAAACAGGTTAAGTCGAACTTAGGTATTGTTTGATTTAAATCAAATCGGCTGATTTTGAAATTAGGTATCGGAACAGAATCTAAGTCCACTGGATAGTCAGCGGCAAACATTACTTGAAATATGGGGTTCACCCCGTAGGTTCTTTTTGGAGAAACTTCCGATACGATGACTTCAAATGGTACATCTTGGTGGTCAAGGCAATCGTAAAACTGCTTCTTGAGATTTGTGTGAAACCGTATAAAATCTTCAGATTCGGTAATAACGCATCTCAATGGCAAGGGATTTACAAAATACCCTATCAATTCTTCGGAACCTTTTATATGCCTCCCTGAAGAGGCTATTCCAATGCAAAAGTCCCTCTGTTGGGAAAACTTGTAAATAAGCAAATTGAATACAGAAAGGAGAAACACGAAAGGGGAAGACTGAAGTTCTTTTGCCCTATTCCGAATTTTTTTGGTCACTCCCTTATCAAACTGAAAGCTGTGTATCCCCCCCCTTCTCTCAGAAGAATTAGCAGTACTGGAAATTTCTGGTAAGGAGAGGTTTTTATGGTTCTCCAAAAGTTGTTTCCAAAAGTTGACCTTCTCCCTTTTTGTTTCTTTGGTGGATTCTTTCTTCTGCCAACCTGCATATTCCGCATATTGATAATCCAGGTTCCCAGTGTGCATTCCTTGGACCTGTCCCACAAGCTCATCAGTATACCTACTCACAAACTCTTTGTAGAAGATTGGCAAAGACCATCCGTCGCAAGCTATGTGATGAAAAACGTTAATCCATAAAAACTCATTGTTTGGCAATCTAACTAAGCTACACCTAAGCATATAATCCCTTTTAAGATTAAAAGGTCTGAAAAAATAGGATTCTACATAGTCGTATAACTCAGTATAATCGAGATTTTCGCTGAAGGTGAATTCATCCACATCAAGATGCCAATTATCCGATGTGATTATGCGCTGGTAGGGGCTCCCCTCCATCTCCTCAAAAATTGTCCTTAAAACCTCATGTTTCTCAACTATAGATTTAATGGAATTTTCAAAATGTTCAATTTCCAACTCCCCTTTTAATCGCAAAATAAAAGGGATATGGTATTCACTGGAGCCACTTAAACGGTCTAAAATCCAAAGGCTTTCTTGGTTGTAGGATAGCGGGATCAATGCAGGGCGACTTTCAAAACGGGGAATACTATCCGCCTCCTCAGTTTTCTTAAGATCAACTACTAGCTCGGCCATCCCCTTAATAGTGGGCTGCCGATAAAGGTCAGAAAGAGTAAGATTTAGTTCAAAAAGTTTATTCACCTTACCAATTAGCCTTACAGCTAGCAAAGAGTGCCCCCCCAATTCAAAAAAGTTGCTCTCTAAGCTCAATTGGTTATGGCTAAAAAGCTCCTGCCAAATAACTTTGATTTTGTCAAAAGTGGAATTTGCAGGTAATAATTCCTTTGACTTAGACGAATCAACTGCATTAGTTACCTCATATTGGAGCAGTTTGTTCCTATCTACTTTCCCATGGGGAGTCAACGGAAACTGGTCAAGGCCCACCCAAATAGAAGGAACCATATAACCAGGCAATTGACTTTTCAAAAAATCTATCAATAATGGTTCAAAATCCTTACTTTTTGGAACCACATATCCCACCAATAAATCGGATTCTTGCATGGTTTTCAGAAGTACACAGGCAGAATGGACAAGACCACTTTTTAAGGCATAATTTTCAATTTCAGTTAGTTCTATCCTATAACCTCTGATTTTAACCTGATAATCAGATCTACCCTTGTATTCTATTTCCCCGTTTGCCAGAAACCTTCCCAGATCCCCCGTTTTATATACTTTTTTACCTTCCCCAAAAACCGGATCCAAAATAAATTTTTCATTTGTTTTTGTGGAATCCACCAGGTATCCTGGAGATAGACCAAGGCCCCCTATACAAATCTCACCTGTAATCCCTGTAGGACAAGGCTCTAAATCCTTACTGAGTATGTAAAAGTATGTGCCTTCTATGGGTCTGCCAATAGTTACAGGCTCTCTTTGCCTGAATTTTTTGCATGAAGAATAGGTGGTGTCCTCGGTAGGACCATATAGGTTGCGAACACTCACTTTCTGCAGATCAATAGCCTCAAGAAACCGATAAGGAAAAGGTTCGCCGGCCACATTTAAGCACCCCACATTAGAAAAGTCCATCCCCTCAGCGATCAAGTAATCTACAACACTTGGCACAGTATTGATAAACAACTTTCCATTCTTGGAGCTATGGTTTAAAATCTCAGTCCCATCTCCAAGAATTCTCACTGTTTTTCCTATTAAAAGTGGGTAAAAAAACTCGAAAATGGACAAATCAAAAGATGCAGAACTTGTGGCCAACAATACGTCGAATTCTTCATCTCTGAACTCATTTTTTGCCCAGTGAAAAAAAGCGTTGAGATTACCATATGTAATCATCACTCCCTTAGGCTCTCCTGTAGATCCTGAGGTATATATCAAGTGGCTAATTTTGTTTTTACCCGCATGGATGGAAGGGTTTTCTACCGAGTTACTTGACCATGTCGAACCCTTCAACGATAAAACTTGTAGGCCAGAAAACTTTTCCTTAATCTGCGGATTATCCGTAGAGGTAATGACCATTGAAGCCTCGGAGTTTTTGACCATTTTTTCAATCCTATTCTTGGGTAATTCCGGATTAATTGGAACATAGGTAAGTCCTGCTTTCCAGATCGCCAAAATAGCAATGATGAGGTCACTATTGCGATCTGTGGCCACCAAAATCGATTTCAGTTTTTTTGCCTTTAGAAGCGTCCATGACAACTGATTTGCACGATGATTTAAATCTTCAAAAGTTAGTACATCATCCTCTACGGTGATCGCTATGGCATCGGGAATTTCAATGGCATTTTTCTCAATATCTTTTATCAGATTAAAACCCCTATTCTCTAAAGTTGACTCGCTTCCGCTTTTATACGTACAGAAGGATATATCCCTGATTTTTACTTCTAGGTTGTTTTTAATTTGACTGATTAGGCTATTATAATCTCCTAATAAGCCCTCAATAAATTCTTTAGGGTAATAGCTGGAGTCATACAATACCTCCACAAACGTATCGAAGATACCACGATGCACTGAAAATGTAATTTTAAAAGGGGAGGATATTGCAGTTCCTTCCATCAATTTTCCACTTGACCCTGCAAAGTTTAGAAATTGACCATCTCCTTCGACTTCAAAATTGAATAAAATGTCAAAAAAAGGTTGCTCAACTAATAGTTTTGCATGGGAAATCGATTTTGCCAGCTCGGAAATGGGCAACTGATGTTCAAAGTCATCATGAAGGGATAAGTTGGTATCCCGAAAAAAATCCTTGAAACTTTCGTTTGGGTCAATAACCGACCGAATCGGAATAGTATTAATAAAATACCCGACGGACCTTTCCCTATCCACTGTTGTTCGAGTAGATACAGTAATCCCAATGGTTTGGTCCTTGACAAAACTGTATTTATAAACCAAGACCTTAAAAGCAGCTAAAAAAAGTGCAAATTCAGTCGACTTGTATTTTTGTGAAACCTCTTTAAGAAATGTAATATTGCCTACAGGAATTGGAGCTTTGATTGAAAACCCAGTAGGTCTTGTGTCAAAGGAGTTGATCTGCTTCTCAATGATCGTGGCATTTGCTTCCTTTAACCTATCCTTCCAATAGGAAAGTCTAACCTTTTTCTTTATCTCCGCTTCTACCCTTTGAAGATATCCAAAACTTGGGGGATTTTCAGGTAATTTCTCTTCTAACAAACCCCCTTTATATAAAACATTATAGTGATTCTCAAGTGATCGTAAAAAGATGGATAATGAAGATTTATCAAAAGCTATGTGGTGAACAATTATACTAATTAGGTCAACATGATGCTGAAAATGAAAAACATGCATCCTAATCAGAAAGTCTTTTTCAAGGTCAAAAGAATCTTGCATCAAAGGCCTAACGAATGAGGGTACCTGTTCAGCATTAAAGGGCTCGTGAGACACATCCCATTCCTTTAAACTCCATTTATGTTCAGGCAAAAATTCAGTAAGGATAAAACCCTCCTCTTCCCTGAATACAGTCCGAAGATGCACTTCCCGTTTCAGGATATGTCTTACAGCTTCTGCCAAAAAATCCACCTTTACACCTTTTTCAAAATGGATGTTAAAGTTTAAATGATAAGCACTGTCATTGCCTAATTGATGGTTTAACCATAAGCTTTCTTGCTCGTAAGTAGCACTATTTGAGGGGATTACTAAGTCAGTTACCTGCTGATTTGTAGCCCTCTTACTCTCAATGCTTGCAAGAAATAACTCCAGCCTCTCTGCTTTAAAAAGGTCAACAACCGAACAGTCAAGCTCAAAAAGACGATTTATTTTTCCAACAAAACGAATAAGATCAATACTATTTACCCCCAATTCATAGATACTCCCATTAAATTCTGGCAATTGAAGACCTGTAGATTCATTAAATAAAGAAATCAAGCTATCTTCTACATTGTTTTTGACGTGGAGTAGCCTATTTTCTATGCGATACTCTTCATATAAATCATGTAACTTTTTGTAGTCTACCTTTCCGTTTAGGTTAAGTGGAATCTTATCCACTTCGATGATGGCATTTGGAATTTCTACCTTATTCAAAATCCCTTTTAGTTTCGCCAAAAATTCTTCTGCATGATACCCTACCGAAGGCACCACGCAAGCAATCAGTTCTTTTGGCCTTTCCTTCCCATTTACGGCAAATACCAAGGAGTCTTTTACTACCTTCGTACTTAGCAATTTTTCCCTTATCCCTGCTAATTCGATACGATGTCCCGCTATTTTGACCTGGTCATCCACCCTTCCCAAAAACTCCAAATCCCCATTTGGAAGTGTTTTACCCAAGTCACCAGTTTTATACCAAATCTTGTTGTTGAAAAGTTTAATGAAGGATTTTTCGGTGAATGCTTTATCCTTAAAATAGCCCGAAGTCACTCCCTCCCCGGAAATATATATTTCACCTGTATGCCCATCTGGCACCTTGTCCAAATCCTTGTTCAATAAAGCCAATTGAACATGTGGAAGTGGTTTCCCAATATTATTACCAGAAGTTTCAACCTGAACCTTCTTTACCGTAGCCCAAATGGTACATTCAGTGGGGCCATATTCATTGTATAAATTGCTATTCGGAGAAACCTCAAAATGTCCCTTTATCAATTCAGGAGGAATGGACTCTCCACCCAAAATGACATTTGTTAGGGATGAAGACCGTATAAGGTTATTTTCGAGTAAAAACTGATAATAAGTGGGAACACTAACCAGCGTATCAGCTTCTCTTAATCGTTGGGTTAGGTACGGTTTATTAAAAAGTTTTTCCTGAGCAGGGATAATGATGGTACCACCAGTCATGAGGGGCCATAAAACACTTGCAATAGAAGCATCAAACCCCACTGAAGTTAACCATAGTAATTTAGGCTTATCCCCATAAATGGCTATCCTAGCTTTAATACTGCTGTTTAAATTTTCCTGGCTAATCATTACACCCTTTGGAGTGCCTGTTGTGCCAGAGGTAAAAATTATGGAAGAGGTATCGTTCTTACTTTTGTTTGCTTTACCTGCAAAATCTTTGGGTAAATTTACGGGGGACATTAAGCGAATTGTAGAAACAATTCCACAACTACAAAATTTTTCGACCTTTTTACTATTCCTTTCGGTGGTCAATAAAAATTTGGGTTGTAAAACACCTAGAATATTTTCAATTACTTTCTGGGGTTGGCTTGGATCAACAGGTACACAAATGCCCCCAAATTTCAATACTCCAATAAAGGCTACCACAAAATCGATGGACTTATCCACTACAATTGGAATAAGGTCATTTTTTTTCAAGCCTTTATGAAATAAATATAAAGCAACTTTATCCGAATCCTCCTCTAAGCAATTATAGGTTAATGTTTCTTTATCCTCATTTACGGCTATGCCTTCACCAAACCTTTTTGAGGAACCATATATCTCCTCCATTACTAAAGAGACCATATTTCTGTCTTTATTTCTCGATGATCCCAATCCTGCTTCTCCCACACTAGTTTACAAAAGGTTATTTAAGATTAAACAATAGAGCAAAATTAAAACCTATTTTCTATAAAATAAAAAAAAATGTAAAAAAACGAATCTTATACCTAAAATAATGCTCTTTCTGGCAAATTTAGGCTGTTATTTATTAGCTCCTATCAATAATTATTCCATAATGCAAAATTCCAATTTAACTTTTCAGGATAGAAAATAGCACAGTCCATCACCTGGATGTGGACTGTGCTGATTGAATGACTAACTTTTCGCTTGAACCTTACCAATAACTATAGCAGGCATTCCTTCTCTTTCAAAGAACTTACCCGACACAGCAACCTGCTCCGCAGCATGTTTTTTTAGTTGTTGGTATGGCTCCTTGTTTTTGTGGTCCTCTATAAGCAAATAAACTTTTCCATCGGCACCCAATAACCCAATCGGCATCCCATTATTGATGCAACTGGCTGCACACTCTTTGTGGCCTTCTCCCTTGGCGCCGCTGGCCATATAGCAGGACAAGTCCAGCACCTCTCCGGACACCTCTACTTCTTCACCGTCCTTATCCATTGGGATATTGGATGGAAGAAATACCAAACAGACTAGTCCAAGGAAAATACCTCCTAGCCTTACTGCAAATGAAGTTTTCTGTAAAGTTTTCATAGATAATTATTTAGGTTTAATTAATTCACATTTCAAATTACCTAAAAAAAAGAACTTCACCAACTTAGCTATTGGCTAAACCACTATTTTACCTATAAATCACTAGGGATGTAGCCTGTTCAGAATTTTCTTTGCATCATGCCACTCTAACCTAGGGCCAAACTGGCCTACAATTTTGGAAGACGCCATGCTTGCCAATTTTCCACTTGACGCATAGGAATGCCCATTCGTGATCCCATACAGAAAGGCTCCTGCAAACATGTCTCCTGCACCGTTACTGTCTATAGCCTTGATTGGGTAGGGCTCAATGTCAATGAAAGTATCCCCGTCGTAGATCATTGCGCCATTTTTTCCCTGGGTAATCACAAAATGATTTGCGGCTTTTTTTAACTCTTCCCGAGCCTCCAAAAGATTGTCCTTACCTGTAAAAAGCTTCGCCTCCTCCTCATTGGAAAACAACAAGTCCACACTGGGACCGATGATATCGTCAAAGGCAGCTTTGAAATATTTAACCATTGAAGGATCAGAAAAAGTGAGGGAAACCTTGGTCCCCGCTTGTTCAGCAATCCGTTTGGCCTGTAGCATAGCTTCTTTACCATTTTCGGAGGTCACCAGATAGCCTTCCAAATACAAATATTTTGCATCTTTTATGGCAAATTCGTTTAGATCCTTAGTGGAAAAGTTTTGCGTGATCCCCAAAAAGGTGTTCATCGTCCTTTCGGCATCTTCAGTTACCATCACCAGGCATTTGCCGGTGATCCCTTTTTCAAGTGAGTTTCCGGTTAGGCTGTTGTCCACACCAGCATCCGACAAGTCCTCGACAAAGAACCTGCCCAGCTCATCATCTGCCACCTTACAACAATAATAACCTGTTCCCCCAAATTGGCTAAGGGCAATGATGGTATTGGCGGCAGACCCCCCACATTGCATTTTTGTGGTTTTAGTGTTGATTTTCTGCATCAAAAGGGTTTGCCTTTCCTCATCTACCAAAGTCATCAGGCCTTTTTCAATTTGATAATTTTTCAAAAATTCATCCGAAACAGTGAATTCAATGTCCACTAATGCATTGCCCACTGCGGCAACATCGTATTTTTTATTCATTTTCTGAAAGGTGTTTTTCTTTTAATTTTAATTTCCTCCCTTGCCAGAAGGCAAGAAAGGTTATAAATGCTAACAACATAAGGCCAAAAAACTCCCTGTTTATCTCCATTTGCTCGGTTTTCATGCTGAGGTCCTTCTGCTCCACTTCTTGAAATAGCCACCCACTAATATCTGTGGGCCAGAAAAAAAGGGCAGTGGAGACATAAAGGATTACCAGTACCACTAACAGTTTGTAGGGAAAAATTTCAAATGCAGCAAAAGCCGAGATTATGGTTCCCACCAGATAGGCAGGCACCCACCATTCCGGGTCAGGATCATTAAGCTGCCAATAGGCAAACAGAAGAAACAATACAGCCCAAATACCAAAGAATATTTTCCATCCTTTTTTCATCTGTTTATAATTTTTTTTCAGCGGTCATATAGCCTGCCCCGAACTCGTTTCGGGGGAATCTCGCTTTGATAATCATCCCTACCATTGACATATTACTTTAAATCAAATAATTTATTGATTAAATACAAACTTTTAAAGCTACTTCGCTGCGAGCGTTGCGAATTCGTTGCGCCCGTTGCGAGAAACTAAATGTCATTTCCTTTCTGTAAATGCCAATTTTTAATACTCCGTGTGAGGTTCTCCTCATGCTCGATTTCATGGATATAATTTTTATCAAAATAAGTGAAAATTGATGGGAATCCTAAACGCAGGCCCTAATAAGCGGTGCATTGCTACAAACCCAACTGTTTTTTGATGAGGTCATATACTGATGTGGGACTGTATCGGGTCTGGGTGAGTATCTCTTTATCGCCAATAAGCACCGGCCAATCCAACTCATTGGTAGGTACTATCCCATGTGATCCCTTCACTAAAGAGGCATCAAGGGGTATTACATCCATCAAATACCTAAAACCTAATTTCTTCTTGAGTAGCTTCAGCCCAATTTTACCCTTTAACCATTTTATGTTGGGGTCAGCAAACATTTCTACAGGATCATAGCCTGGTTTTCTATGTATATCTACCGTACGGGCGTAATCAGGTGCCTTTTTGTCATCTAACCAAAAATAATAGCTGAACCAACTGTCCGGTTCGGCCATCACAACCAGCTCTCCCGACCGCTCGTGATCCAAATGATAGCGCTTTTTACCCTCCTCATCCAATACCCGGGCGACCCCAGGTGTATTCTCCAATAACCTCCTTACTTCTGTAATGCTTTCGGGATGCTGTATATAAACATGGGCTACCTGATGGTCTGCCACAGCAAAAGCCCTACATGTTCCCTCATCAAGAGTTTCCAGTCCCAATTCGTTTTTCACTTGTATATACCCTGCATTGCGCAAAACACGATTAATATGCACCGGCCTGTTTACTGAAGTGATCCCATATTCTGAAAGCAGTAGGACTTTCGCTCCCTTTTGTTCATAATATTCCACCAATCGCTGGCATAGGGAATCAATTTCGGTCAAATCCTTACCTATTTTCTCAAAAGCAATTCCATGTTTTTGAAGTCCGTAATCCAGGTGGGGTAAATAGATAAAGGTTAGGGTGGGATCGTGCCACTGATCCACCAGCATTGAGGCCTCAGCGATCCATTTGGAAGACGCAATATTGGCATTAGGGCCCCAAAACGAAAAAAGCGGAAACTGACCCAGCTCCTTTTGTAACCTGTCCCTCAAATCCATGGGCTGAGAATGTACATCAGGGAGCTTGAGACCGTTGGCAGGGTATAAGGGTCTGGGAGTAACGGCGAAATCTACCGTAGAATACATATTGTACCACCAAAACATATTGGCACAGGTAAATGCGGGATTTTGGGCCTTCAGCTCATCCCAGATTTTCTCGGAATGAACCAGCCTGTTGGATTGCCTCCAAAGTTTCACTTCAGACTCCTCCCTAAAGTACCAGCCGTTACCCACTATTCCATTGTCCTTGGGCCATTTCCCGGTTAAGTAAACCGACTGGGCAGAACAGGTAACTGCTGGCAATACCGGCTCTATCACTGCTTGTTGCTTTCTCCCTGTCCATTCTCTAAGAAAAGGAGTATGCTCCCCTAGCACCCTGCCGGACAGGGCCACAATATCTATGACTACTGTTTTATTCATATGAAGAAATGGAGGTTAACACCCATTGCAATTCCCTAGCTATGGATTCTGATAAGCTTAAATGGATATCTTCTGGCAAAACTTCCCAGGTATAGGTTTCCACTTCAAGATGAGGGGTATAGTCTTCCTTAAGATTCAAGGATAAAACCTGTAAAATGTCTTCCTGAGTGGATTGAAGATTGCCGTATTCGGAAAGAAATATGGGAACATGAAAATGAATGCGCCATTCTTGATCCTTAGTCGTATCGAGTTGATGAAGGGCTTCAGGCAAGTCCTTGTAAGAAGAAAATTCGCCCTCAATGGACTTTGCCACCACTTGATGCAGATAAGTTGACTCAGCAAATGGCAGTAAGGCATTTTTCACTTGCCCTTTTTCTTTTGCACCTTTCAGAAGGGACACTTTAAGTGCTGCACTTAATTGGAATTTGCCTATACCGATACCCTCCTCCTTAAATCTCCTAAGCACGGCGGAATGATCACTGTATACCACTGCAAAATGGCATACATCGTAGCATATCCTTATATGCGATTTAATGAGGGTTTTGGCTTCTTCCACACTTCCCCCAAGCTCAGATTGAAGTTGTTCAGCCCCATTTTTTAGCAGCCACTCCTTGAAGAAGTATATCGTTTCATCGGCGTTCTCAATCATGCCATCCGGCTCTGGCTCAATGTCCAGGTGCAGGAGTTTACCAGTCTGCTGATGTAATTGGTGCAAGTGAGCCACAACCTCAATGAGATGGGAGGTGCTTTTTTCCCAAACTGCCTTTAATGCTTCCTCCCCTTGGTGCCAATGCCTATAGGAAAGCGGGGAAGTGCTGATGCCCCCATCCATCCCCAAGGGAAGCAATTGGCTCATGAGGGTAAACAGCCGATTGGTATAGTCCCTTCGCTCTGAAGTGGTCCAATCGGGTTGGTGTACTTCATCTTTTACTACCTGCCTATGAAACCCACCATAGGGAAACCCATTAAAGGTGAACACATAAAAATCGTTTTCTTGAAGCCAGTTTGAGAATGCGTTCAGGTGGTTCTCCTTTTCCAATTCCAAACTAGCTTCATTAGATAACCTAAGCCCTATGGCAAATGGCCCTTCAACCCCTACTTTCTCCCGAATGCCGGGAAGATACTTTTTTAGATTATCAAAAGTGTCCGTCCAACTTTCCCCCGGATGGATATTGGTACAATAGGTGAGGTGCTGATTTTTTATTTTCATATGTTTATAATTTCTTTTCAGCGGTCAGATAGCCTGCCCCGGACTCGCTTCGGGGGAATCTCGCAGTCTATAATCATCCCAGTGTGTGACGTGCTCGTCATGCTCGATTTCATGTGTTTATATTTGTCTTTTTAAGGTCACATAGCCTGCCCCGAACTCGTTTCGGGGAATTTATTTCGGGAGAATCTCTAAACGATAATCATCCCGGTGTGTGAGGTGCTCGTCATGCCCTGACTGCCGTCAGGACAGGCTCGATTTCATAATAGCACCTTTCAAAAAAGTGGATCCCCTAGGCCTTTAAATCCTGATATTGGTATTGCTTGAGTAGTTCTATCGCGTCCACAATCAGGTTCTTGTCCATTTCATGCACTTCAACACCGCTTCCTATAGCATTCAGTAGCATAATGGTCAATTCACCCCCTAGGTGTTCCCTAAATTCTTCCAACCCCTGAAGGATAGATGTCCCAGAAAGCTCAGGGACAAACAGTTCAAACCCCAAGTTTTTGATCAATTGAATAATTCTGCTCAGCTCTATCTCTGTCAGCATACCCTTAAGATGCGAATAAGTGGTGTCCAATGCAATACCTACTGCTACGGCCTCCCCGTGTCTGATTTGGTAGTTGGTAAGTTGCTCTAGCTTATGCGCTGCCCAGTGACCAAAATCCAAAGGCCTGGATGATCCCATTTCAAAGGGGTCCTTACCTGCGATATGGTCAAGGTGCATTTCTGCACAGCGGGTGATAAGTTCCTCCATGGCGGGGTTTTGCCTGTCCAAAAGCTCAAAGGCATGGGATTCTAGCCAAATAAAAAAAGAAGCGTCCTTGATAAGTGCCACTTTGATGGCTTCGGAAATTCCGGATCTCCAATCTTTGTCCTCTAATGTTTGTAGAAATTTGAAATCGTTGATTACGGCCACCGGAGGCGTAAAGGCGCCTAAGTAGTTTTTTTTGCCATAAGCGTTGATACCGTTTTTGACCCCTATCCCAGAATCGTTTTGGGACAGAACCGTGGTGGGAATCCGAATGTGCCGAATACCCCTGTGGGCAATTGCTGCGGCAAAGCCTACCATGTCCAAAACGGCACCCCCTCCTATGCCAATAATATAGGAATGCCTGTCAATGCCAAACTCGTGGGTGGCATCTAATACCTGATCCAAGTGCTTTTTCTCGTTTTTCACCCTTTCACCTCCGGGTACGATCAAAGGTTGGGCACAAAGAATAAAAGTATCTTCGAAGGATTTAGAATACGCCTCTATGGCACTAATGAGATAAGGATGTGCACGATGTACTCCTTCATCGATCACAAAAAAAACCTTTGGCTTTTTATCCCCCTTCAGCAAATTGGCCAAAAGAGGATTCTCCAGATCAAATATTCTTTCTGTAAAGCAAACCTGATAATAAAAAGGGACCTTAAAGGCCTGCTCTATGATTTTATCTTTTCGTTTATTCATGATTTATTCTCTCCCTTTTAAAAATGGAGCACTTTATTTCAACTCCGCACATGTACTATAATCAACTGAATTTTGGGGGTTTAAGTTACAGCAAAAATCTTGGCCAACCAAAGAGAAATTGGCAGGAGGGCAATAATGGCTATACCAGGCAAAATACCCGCAAATGCACTGGCCAAGGTGGCATTTAACACAATGAGTGCAATCACTCCAGCTTTTACCGCTTTTCCTATCAATGCAGGTTGTTGCAACTTTATGGCCTTAAAAAGTGGTGGATAAACCATCACACAAAATAATACCAGAAACGGAAGCACTTCCCATGCCATCATACCCCTGTGAAAGAGGGCCAATCCTATCACTGCCACCGTTATGCTCAGGTAAAGGACTAACCCCCCCAATAAGGCACTCTTGTTTTTTCCATGAACCTCGCCCCTGCTGATCATGGTAATGGCGGCAATATACGCCAAAGGAATCAAAGAAACATACCAAAATTGACCAATGGCATAGTAATATGCCGTCATTCCCAAAAGCAGGTTGCCACTTCTACACGCCCCCATGTTAATAGGTCCAAATATGGGCTGATGTTTTCCCCAAGCATCATATACCAGAGCGAAAACAGTAATGAAAACTGCCAATTGCCCACTCCAAATAGAAACCTGTGCCGCACAGACAATCCCTCCTATCAATAAAAAACTGGCAAAAACCACTGCCCAGAATATCTTAACCTGACCACTGGGTATAGGCCTTTCCGGCCTTTCCTTGGCATCCAGGTTGGCATCAAAAATATCGTTAAAAGCCACTCCGCCCCCGTACAAGCCTAAGGTAGAAAAGGTGAGCCAAATTAATGCCTCCCAATATTCCTCCGGTTTATCACCAAAAAGTAGTGACACACCCCCTACAATGGCAAAACCAGCCCAAATGTCTGCTACCGCAGTGACCACATTGGCTGGCCTTGCAAGTTTTAAAAATGCCCGAACTTTTGTCATTCAGCTATCAATTCTTCACGATATTGGAGGATTTATCTTCCACCACCGGGGTTTGGCCTCCCCTAAGCACCGAATTTCCGTCGCTTAATTCAGTCTGGTCTATGGCGGACCTGTTTAGCCAGTCTTCCTCCTTAAATTGGCCACTTTGACCATACACAGTTAGGGCATTTTGATAACAAGTAAGGTGGATATGCTCCTCCGGAACCCCTCTTTCTCTCATTAAATTGGCGGTCTTGGGCACTGATAGAGGATCACTTACTCCCCAATCAGCAGAACTGTCAACTATTATCCGCTCAGGACCATATTTTTTCACCACTTCTACCATTCTTTCGCTTCCCATTTTGGAATGGGGATAAATGGTGAAGGCCGCCCAAAAGCCCCTGTCCAAGACTTCTTTCACGGTCTCCTCGTTATTATGGTCAATCACCACTTGGTGGGGTTCAAGTCCATGCTCCAGGCTGACATCCATACTTTTGGAAGTCCCTTTCTTTTTGTCCCTGTGAGGGGTATGTATCATCACGGGCAGGTTCACTTCCTTGGCAAGTTCCAACTGTGCTCGGAAAAAACGGTCTTCCGCTTCTGTTTGATCATCATAGCCTATTTCTCCTATCGCTACTACGCCCTCTTTTCCTACATAAAGCGGTAGCAAATCCATGACTTGCTCCGAAAGGGCCACATTATTGGCCTCCTTGCTGTTTAATCCTATGGTACAGTAATGGACGATACCAAATTGCTTGGCGCGGAACCTTTCCCAGCCCACCAGGCTGCTGAAATAATCCTGAAAACTGCCTACTTGGGTCCTTGGCTGCCCCAACCAAAAGGCTGGTTCAATAATGGCCACGATGCCTGCCTTTTTCATGGCTTCATAATCATCTGTGGTCCTAGATGTCATATGGATATGTGGATCAATATACATGGCATTTAATTTTTTGTGATAATTCTAGTTTTACTAACTAAAGGAAAAGTCCTGTTTAATAACAAAAGGCCTTCCCCATTATTGAAAAGGAACATATTGCCTCCCTATACTCTCCCATGAAACATTTCCTCTATCTATTTCTTCCTTGATAGAAACATGTTCATTTACAAGCTGTTGGGCCTCAGGGTGGCTACTGGACAAACAGGCCAAAACACCCGCTTGTACTTCCAATGGGTTGTCCTGGCTAAGTAACTTCTTAATCATCTGTATGTTTTCATCATGGATAAAGGGTCCCACCAGCCTCCATAATTCCGGCATCACACTTCTGTGTGCCGACCACCTCTCATTGGCTGCATCTAACAGCGTATCCGCCAAATGGGCGTTTGCCCGTTCATCAAGACCAATTATTTGATAAAGGGGTCTTTGTAAGAAAATGGCTTTCAACACCAATTGGTTCCAAGCGGTTTCATTAAGATGGGCCGCAGGATAGGGGTTGTTAAGGGCCACAGCATCAAATACGATGGTCATATTGGACCTCAATCCCTCGGCTGCCCTAGGAGCCAGTAATTCCTGATGGGGATACAGGCAGAGGGTTTTATATAGGCTCTCCAATTCATTCATATCCCCTGTCTCAAAGAGTTGGTCCAGGGTTTTCAGCCATTTGGTGGAGTCTGCGTGAGGGAGATGCAGGACCAGGTAGGCTCTGGCGGCGTTAAGCTGGTTCCAGGTTTCCGGTCTCCAATCTGCCTTGAGCGCTTTTGCCCTTTTTAATTGCGAATCCTCAAGGCTTAATCCATCCTTAGTAAAAAAACGCGAGGCCTGGCTAAAGGAAAGGAACAAGGTAGTCTTTTTTTCTTCCACGGCGATTTTTTTTGCTCGCGCAGCTAGCCAATCCAGCGAAGAGACATCAGCCAGTTTTTGAAGCACTTCTAGTAAAAATTGGGGTATCAGTGAATTTTCATCCCTATTTTCCATGTAAGCAGAATTGTTTTTTCCGTTTTCAAATTTAGCATTATTTGATGGTAATTAGTTAAAAGGGGTCTGTTTTTGATGGGTGGGAAAAACGATTGACTCCTTAAGCAGGTGTTTGTCTTTATCCGAATTCATCCAAGACATAAAAGTTGCAAATAGCATATGCATGAAGGATCACGAAAAATTCCCTTACTGGAACTCATGGGGTAAGGAGTACGGAACATTTACATGTCAGGACGGAGATAAAGACAAAATTACTTCTTCTGTCAAAGGCAAAAAAAGAAAATCACAATAAGAAATACTTTTTGGAGGAATTCAACCGAGTATTGGTAGAAAAGTAAATGGAAATTGAACGAACGTTATAATTTCTCCTAATAAACCCAAACTCTATGGCCTCCGGGGTTGGTAGGATTCATAGTAGGTCTGCCCTGGGATGCAACCCCGGTAGCCACCGGGAATATTGCTGTACAAGTCCTTTAGACCTGAGTTTTGCAGTTAATTGAAGTCAATGTACCAGGAGCGGGACTTGAACCCGCTTTATCCTCTTTAATACCTTTAAACTGCTCTGAATCGGCCTTTTTGTTTGTCATTGTTGACTGTTTTGTCAGTGAATTGTCAGTTGTCGTTTTTTGATTTAGGCACCTCAATTTTACCTTCAGTGGCTTTAATCAGTTTTTTTGTGAGCTCTTTGATCGGGTCAATGATGATTGTTGCTTTAAAAATTTTGACTCTCATAGGATTTCAATATCAATTTCTCTGCAAAATTGATCATCCCTACCCCTTAAACATATTTCAATGTGGTATTCTCCAGGATGATCAAACACATGCCGAAACAGGTAACCATCATCCCCTTCCACAGAATCCTGTAACCTGAGTTCATGAATCTTTTCACCGTCAACATACATTGAAAGCCACCATCTTGAAGTGTGGGGGATATTCCTTAGCCTTGCAAATATTCTGAACTCTTCACCGGTATAGGTATCCTCATGAACCCTGAGCCAATCGAGATGGATCACATAAGGATTAGAATAAGTGCCATCATCACCGTTCATGCAGGACGAAAGGGAAAGTATGCATATAGCCAGGGTTATTAGTTTCATCTCCTTGAAATTGAAATGTTAATAACGTTGAACATCATATTGCAATCATCAAGCATGATATTGAAATCTGGGAATAGTTCTTTGTTCGGGTTCAGGGATTCAAGGGTAATTACCCCTTTTTCAATGTCATGCTCTTTTATGCGATTGATTATGATACCCTCTTTATGAACGATGATATAGTCTTTGTGTTTGTGAATGTGAAATCTTGAATTCCAAAACTCTTTTTGAATTTCCCTGCCAGTGACTATCGATCCCTCTGGAATTGAGTTATCACTACCATCCTCCATGTTTTGATTCTTTACTCTGAAAGCAAAATACTTTCCTTTGTGGTATTTGTCAACCACCGTGCTATGCCTTGGAAGGTCGGCTATGAATTCAGGATCCTTATATCCTTGCAGGAAACCCGCCTCCGCATAATCCTCTACCATGGGCACGACCATAAGAGTAGAGGGCCCAACCGTAATAAACTCATTCTCCCCTACCTTTTCCCTGTATTGAGGTTGACGGTCATGTAGAATAAAATCAGACTGCCTAAAATTGGTTTCATAAGACATTGTTTCCTTATTTCCTTGGTAATTTAGAAAGTAATCCTTAAGCACTTTCATTGTAGCCTTATTAGGTTGCTTAACTTTTCCATTTAGGATTTTTGAAATAGCGCCTTCTGTGATCCCTGTGTCTTGGGATACCCGGTAGGCAGAAACACCTAACTGTTTCATTTTGGTCTGGATGAATTCTATATCATTCATTTTCAATAAGATAAAAATTAATTTAAGGGATTACGTAAAAAATCAAGTAATTTACTTGATTAGGAAAGTATAATACTTTACTTTTGTTATGTAGTGCATTACACAATACAAATAAATACAGAAAAATGCAGATAATCAAACAAATAAAGCATAAAACTTTATCGGATCACCTGAATGACTGCATTAAAGGGGAGGTGATTTTATTTGATTTGGGCCAAAAAAACAGTGTTAGAGCAGCAATTCAAAGGGTTGCGATCAGGGAAGGAAAGAAATTCACCACTAAAAAAAAGGGTGATTTTCTTGAAGTAACTAGGCTACAATGAGAGTAACCTACTCGAAATATCGGGAAAACGAGCGGCCCAAGGAAAGGGTAAAGCTTTATAAAAACAGGATGGCCATCGAGGCCATGAAAGAAAAAATACTTTCCTATTACAGGAAGTCAAACCCAAAAGACCATGAAAAATAAGTTAGCCCAAAAAACATATAGCATCATTGCCCTAGTGGCAGCATCCAAAATGGAAAGGGATGTGGAAGTAAATGAATGCTTAGAAGCCTTGGAGTTCCTTAACTGCCAAATCAAGGGGATCAAGAACCAAATAGCATTCTACAGGATTTACGAGGAATTTTACCAATCAACAATCAAGGGGCTTGAGAGCGACCTTGAAACAAATCAATACTTTTTGGAAATCATTGAAAACGAATTAATCAAACTACAGTCTTATGAAAACGATTAAAATCAAATCAATCAAAATCACCAATTTCAAAGGAATCAATCACTTTGAAAGCGAATTTGGACAAGAGAATGATATCCTTGCCTATAATGGCCTTGGCAAATCTTCCATTGCAGATGCTATATTTTGGGTCCTATGGGGAAAGGACCAACAGGAGCGTAAGGACCATGAGATCAAAAACACAGTTGACACCTCCAAAAACAGGCAGGATCACACCGTTGAGGTTGTTCTGGATGTGGATGGTAGGCACATACCAATCAAGCGTGTGTACGCTGAAAAATGGACCAAAAGAAGAGGTTCCAATGATCAGGAGTTCACCGGGCACCAAACGGATCTATTTTTTGATGAGGTACCGGTCCCGTTGAAAGACTTCGCCCAGCGGGTGAATGATATCCTAGAAGAATCTATTTTCAAGTTGGTAACCAATCCCCACTACTTCAATTCCCTGAACTGGAAGGACCGCCGGAAGATGTTAATTGACATGGCCGGGGAAATATCCAATGAGGATGTGGCCAAAGGAAGGGAAGAATTCTTACCCCTCTTAGAACAATTGAAACACAAGTCCCTTGAAGATTACAAATATCAGATTTCTTCCCAAAGGAAAAAGACAGCTGAAGAATTGAAAGATATTCCGGTAAAGATAAAAGAAGCCAATCACAACATGCCTGAGGCTTTGAATTGGGCATCCATCGAAAAGGGAATTGAAGAATCAAAAAAGGAACTTACCAAACTGGATGATCAGATTCAGGACAAATCAAAAGCCCTGGAAGCCTACTTTGAAAAAGAGCAACAAAGGCAATTCCAGATCAACAAGCTTAAAACCAAGCTTCAAAACCTGAAATGGGATGCTGAACAGGAGGCCGAAAATAAGAACCGGGACCAAGGAAAGGAACTGAGGGACCTAAGGATAAGGAGAACGGATATTGGCAACCAATTAAAATCCCTCACCGACCGGGAATCCGAAACCGGAAAGGAAATCAAGCTCCTGAAATCAGATATTGAAGGACTGAAATCCAAAAGGGCTGAACTTCTTGAAAAATACCATACCATCAACGGGAATGAATTCAGTATGGATGGTGGCGTTGCCTGCCCTACCTGTAAAAGGGATTTTGAAGGTGAGGACTTGGAGCAAAAGGTTTCAGAGATGAAAGCCAACTTCAACAATGAAAAGCTCTCTAAATTGTCTGACATCAAAACCGAGGGCACCCGTATTGCAAATGCCATCAAAAACAAAGAATCCTTTATTACCAACCTGAATGATCAGGCAATCAACTTTAACACCTCTATTCAGGAGTTAAGTCAGGAATACGCTAAGATTGAGAAGGCCATCGAAAAAGAGGAAGGCAGGGACCAAAAGGAGTACCAATTTGAAGAGTTCTTGACAGTTGAATACAAGAACGTTAAAAAGCAAATTGAGGAGCTAGAAGCTGTAAAAACAGAGGATAAGCCTGAGATTGATGTTGAACCCCTGAAAGCCAAAAAATTAGAGGTGCAAGCTGAAATTGATGAACTCAAAGAACAGCTTGCAGACCGGCCCGTAATTGATCGATTAAAGGAAAGGATATCTGAACTCGAGAAAGAGGAAAGAACCCTAGCCAACAAAGTAAGTGAATTGGAAGGTATTGAATACTTAATTAGTGAATTCATTAACACTAAAATGACGATGATAGAGGAAAGTATCAATTCAAGGTTTCAGTTTGTCAGATTCAAGATGTTCAACATCCTGATTAACGGAGGAACCGAGGAAACCTGTGAAACCATGCTGGATGATGTGCCATGGTCAACCTTGAACACCGGAGGTAAACTAAAGGCAGGAATTGATATAATCAACGCTTTCTGCAAGTATTATGAGGTGACCGCTCCAATGATCTTGGACAACAGGGAATCAGTATTTGATATTCCCGAGACTGAAAATCAGGTAATCAACTTAATTGCCAGTAAGGCACACAAGAAATTGACTGTTCAAATACAGGAAAAGGTAGAAGCTTAATTTTTTACCCCTTTTACTTGAAAGTTCAAGTATTAATACATACATTGTCAAAATAAAACTACACGAAAATGCAAGTACAAAAATCAAAAGAATTCATTCAGGATGTAACCAACAGGGTTACATCCTTGCAGGAAAGCGGGGAAATCAAGTTCCCTGCTAATTATTCACCCCAAAACGCCCTTTCATCTGCATGGATGAGTATCAGCGAACTAACTGATAAGAACGGAAAACCCGTGTCTGAATCATGCACGAAGGTGAGTATTGCCAATGCCTTGATGAAAATGGTTGTGCAAGGACTTAGTCCGGTCAAGAATCAATGTTACTTCATTGCCTATGGGGACAAACTAACTTTCCAAAGAAGCTACCAGGGCACCATTGCAGTAGCTAAGAGGGTGGGTGATGTAAAACAGGTGAATGCCAATGTGATCTATAAGGGGGATGAATACACCACCGAAATAGACCAAACAGGGGTTAGAAAATTGGTAAGGCATGATAGCCCCTTTGATAACCGGGATGACAACAATATACGTGGTGCTTATGCCGTGGTTGTTTTCAATGATGGGTCTACCAAGCTGGAAGAAATGACAATCCTTGAGATCAAAAAAGCATGGGCACAAGGCGCAACAAAAGGCAATAGCCCGGCCCATACTAATTTTTCAGGGGAGATGGCCAAAAAGACAGTCATTAACAGGGCGCTAAAGACAATTGTCAATTCAAGTGCTGACACCGATTTATTTGAAGAGGATGATACAACCCAAACCGAAGCCCCAAAAATCCCAAAAGAGGCCAATAAGCAGTCTCTTTCCTTTGATGATTACGAGGAGGTGAAGGAACCTCAAAAAGGGGTTGATAAAGGCCCGGAACCCGTAAAACAGGAACCGAAAAAGGAGGCTGTGAAAGAGCGGGAATTGGCTTTTGAAGGTGAGGGGAAAGGTAATGATCCGTTTTGATATGCACGCTGATGTAAATGGGGCTTTAGCCCAAATAAACAAATCATGGAGGGCCTTTACTCATAAAGGTTCTCCAATGACAAAAGAGGAAGTTAGAAAGGTGCTTCAATATGCCAAAGATCAGGGTTATAAATCAACTGCTGAGCTTTCTGAATATGAAGTTGATAGAATAATAAGACCATGATCCAGGTATCTAAAAACTTCAAATTGGGCGAGCCTATCAAGGACCTA
This sequence comes from Pleomorphovibrio marinus, assembly GCF_003347495.1. Lineage (GTDB taxonomy): Bacteria > Bacteroidota > Bacteroidia > Cytophagales > Cyclobacteriaceae > Pleomorphovibrio > Pleomorphovibrio marinus. The sequence continues at coordinate 80,138 of NZ_QCXY01000013.1, read as the reverse complement.
CGGGAAATTCATAGGCTCGCCCGTGAAGGTAAGGCAGTTGTATTTAAAAACCCAAAATGGGATAGTTACAACATGAAACCCGCTGCATTCCTTCAAAACTGGTCTATTCAAATTTGTTCTAAGTTTGAATTCTATAAAGTGGAAAGGATATGAAAATGATCAATATAATATCGGGAACAAAACATAATAAGCTAACTATTTTATCAGAGGTTGATGATAATAGAAAGGGAAGATTTGTCTTATGTATTTGTGATTGCAAAAATAAAACTACGGTTAATCTGGCCTCATTAAGATCGGGTCATGTAAAATCCTGCGGTTGTTTAAGGCCCCACATTACTAAACCGACTAGAACTCATTGCATGAGTAAAACCAGAATATATAGGATTTGGAGAAATATTAAAACTAGATGTTTTAATAAAAAAGTAAGGTCCTATGAGCATTACGGTGCCCGAGGAATCTCTATTTGTGATGAATGGATGGATTTTATTCCATTTTATGAATGGAGTAAAAAATCAGGGTACAAGTCGAATCTTACTATAGAAAGGATTGATTTTAATAAAGATTATTGTCCAGAAAATTGCACATGGATTCCTTTAAAAGATCAGGCTAAAAATACAAGGTACGCAGTATTGATTGACTACATGGGTGAAAAAAAATGTATAGCTGAATGGTGTAGGGTATTAAACATATCAGCAAGAATGGTAGTCGCTAGAAGGCTAAGTGGATGGAGTGACTATGATGCATTAACTATCCCTAAATACGTGAGAAGATGAGACTAAAAGTAATAAGCTCATCATCTAAAGGCAACTGTTTTCTATTTCAGACAAGCAAAAAGGAGGTACTTGTTTTGGAATGTGGTGTCAATATATCAGAGGTTAAAAAAGCATTAAATTTTGATTTAACTGGTATTGTCGGTGCCATTACAACTCACGGACACGGGGATCATTTCGGACGAGCAAAGGACTTTTGCAGGGCTGGCATAGATGTCTATGTGGAAGATCAAAACAAGGATAGGTTAAGTGAATTTAAAAACCATAGGCTAAAGTTTTTCAAAGAAAAAGTAGGTTTTAATCTTGGTTCTTTCAGAATAAAAGCCTTTCCAGTTCATCATGATTTGCCTACAGTTGGCTTTATGATAGAACAACCTGAGATGGGGCGGCTTGTGTTTATAACGGACACAAAATTCTTATCATTCAGCTTTGAAAAAGTCAATCATTTTTTACTGGAAGTTAATTATAGTATTTCGATCATGAATGAAAGGCTAATAAGTGGATCCCTAAATGGCTATCTAAGGAATAGAATTATGGAAAGTCATTTAGAACTTGAGGTGGCAAAAGATTTTCTAAAATCAAATGATTTAAGCCAGTTGAATACGATTATACTTCACCATTTGAGTGACAGCAACTCCGATGAATCCCGCTTCATAAAAGAAGTCAAAGAATTAACTGGAAAACCTACCTATGTCGCGGATAAAGGTAGGGAGTTTGAATTGAGTATTAACCCGTTTTAAGTATGGAAAACATAAATGAATTAAAAAATACGATAGAAGAATTAGCTCTAAAAAGGAGAGATTTTGCACAACAGTTATCGGAGCTTAAAACAAAATACAGAACTAGGTCTACAAAATATATGAACCCTAAAGAATACCGTAAACTGTGTGAAACTCAGGACAGATTAAAAAAGAATATGAATGACCTTGAAAAGGATATTATAATTCTCAAAAAAAGGAAAAGGTCGATCGAAGAATCTATTAATCATGAAGTTTTACCCAATGATTTAGAACAAAAATTAAAACTCTTAAGAGATAAATATTTAGACTTTTCGGCTGATAGCACAAGAGTTTCATCCATGAGAACAATGGCCTCTGTTTTCGTGGGAGAAATAGAAAAAATAATCAAACCATGACCCTAACAGACAATGACCCAATGCCATTTGGCAAACACAAAGGAACCCCGATGGCCAATGTACCGGACCATTACCTTAAATGGCTCCATGCCGAAATTTCCCTCGAATTAATGAGGGGCCGGAAAATAAGTCAAGAACAGCAATCAGTATTAGACTATATCCAGGATTACGGAATTGAAAACCTAAAATAAACAAGAACCATGAAGGCATTATTTGAGACGAACAACGGAGACAGGATAATCACCCACATGGATGATGCTGGGAAGATCCATATTGAAATCACGTCAGAGGCAGAGGTGGCCAACTATGTGTTTGACCCCGAGGAAACCACTAATCTAATAAGGCACCTAAGGGACCTCAATAATAGACATATTGACTTGGTAAACTCTAGGTCCAGTTTCAAACAGAAACTTATAAGCACCATCTTTTCAGACGATGAAAAAATCAAATAAAGCCGTGCTATTGAAGGATATTCTCAGCAACGGGGGTAAGAAAAGGGTGGTATACGGAAAGAAAAATGAGGTTGTGATCATAATCAGGGAATCAAGGCCAGCACTGATAGTTGAGGGTAAGTCTGGCAGGTTTCCGGTGAATGAGAAGGATTTAAGGGAATTTTAACCAAAACCAAAATGCAAACATATTGTGAACAAGAAAAAGGAACCCCGTTCGATTGGAATGAATTTCTTGAAAGGGCCATTAGGGGTGAGGTCTCAAAAAGGGAGTGTGTTGTAGCCACTAATATTGCGGGGGATTGGGTTACCTGTGCATGTGGGAACCAATGCAGTATTATCCCAAGGGATGTTTTTGGATGCCCTCTTGACCCGTTGTTAGACGTTCAGGGTAAGGTATTTTTGACCTTGATAGGTTTGGAAAAATGGGAAAAAGCAAAGGAAACGCTTTTGAAGATTGAAAAAAGATCAGAGGAAATAATTAAAGAAATTGGAGATGGAAAGGAAATTTAAGTTTGTGGGTAACCCAGATAATTATGTTTGGGATAATCCACCCGTTAAGGGAAAAGTTTATGACGGTGATTTTAGGTGGTCATTCGAAGGCCAAACGGGGCCACCACTGGAATCATGGGTGACCAGAAAAGAGTTGATTTGTAGTGAAGAATGGGAAGAAATAACAGAACCAGAAGAAGTAATTCATAATCGTGTAAGCTATTCTAAAATACTAAACCAAGACATGCCAGCCTCTAGCATGACCAAGTTTGAAATGGCGGTTTTGGGAAATGTTAGGGAGATTGTAGGTCTAAAAACACATGCAACTCTACCAGACAGAGCAATAGTGGAAGACGCAATCGAACTCGCTAAAGAAACATTCAAACAACTAGAAGATGAAAAAACAAGACATTGACCGATTGAAAGCCCTTTGCGATAAGGAAGGGTTTGAATTAGAGAGAGTCCCTAATCTTGGACACAGTGAGCTGTTCACTATAAATCCTAAGAAAGACCCTTGGGATGGGTGTGAGTTTGTGGAGTGTGTGGATAATACTAATTCAGAAGGGTGTTTTACTGTAGGGCGAATTTATAAAGTTATTGATAATTCAAATATCAATAAATACTACAATATTAGAAACAATGATGGGGATGGTGATGGGTGGTATGGCTTAAACAAAGAGAGGTTCAAACCCTCAACCGAACATGAGTACGTACTTCAACTCATAACTGAATCCAATGAAAAACTGGGTGATTGTATCTATGATGATCAAATTAGAAACCTTGATTTTTCAGAAATGAAGGGAGGTGCCTTAGCTGATCAGTCAACGAAATGGAAATACCAAAAAGACACCGATACTCTTTACTTTTATGGTCATCCTGTTTATCAACAAGGGAAATGGGCCACAAAGCTACCTGAAAAACCCACCGTTAAAGCAGAAGGAGGTAATATTGATTCAGGGCACTTCCACTTTATCATGAATGATGCCGCTAAAGATAAATGCAGAAAAATAGGGTGCTGGGAAACCAATGAATTACTAGCCCAACAACTCGAAAAATACCTGAATCAAGAACCCTAAAAAAATTTACCCCAACTACTTAACTAATCAAGCATGAAGCCCGCTCAGATACTTATTTCCTTTGCCAGGCAGCGAGAAAAAGCATATCAGGCATACGGGTTATGTGAGGATCGAAAGGCCAAGTCAATAGCCAAAATAAAGCGGGTTTCAGGTTTCTTTCTCCAATCCGATAAGAAAGGATGGATCAAGCAGATTGAATCTGAAATCAGGGAAATATTACCCACTGATGACAGCCAGTTTCAAAAGTCAAAAGAAAGGGTATTGCAATTACTAAATGAAATTTCAACCTAAATAACAAATCAAATGAGAACGTATTTTGAAGCAACAATTACTTACGCCAAAGAAAATGATCAGGGCCTATTGAAAAAGGTATCTGAAAAGTACCTGATTGATGCAGTCAGTCACTCAGAAGCTGAAGCCAGGATCTATGATTTATTGGGCTCCCAAATCCGAGGAGACTTCCAGGTGAAAAGATTGGTTCCGGCCAACATATCGGATGTTTTCTTTTATGATGACATTGATGTATGGTTTAAGTGCAAGGTCACCTATTTCATTGCTGATGAAGGATCCGGAAAAGAAAAGAAAATTACCCAATACATGCTATTGACCGCTCACAACGTCAAAGAAGCCTATGACAGGGTACATGAGAGCTTGAGTAATATGTTGGTATCATTCCAGGTGCCAAAGATCGAGGAAAGCCCTATTTTGGAGGTTTTCCCTTATGAGAGTGGGGAGGGGGATTGATCATGCCAATTGATTACAGTAAATATCCTGACAACTGGAAAACAGAGATCAGGCCAAGGGTATTGGAAAGGGCTGGTAATTGTTGTGAGTTTTGCGGGGTTAAAAACTATTCAATTGTTTACAGAGAAAAAACAAAAAATGGCACTATTTGGCATAGAAACAAATTTGATGCTCCAACTCATTGGAGATCATTTCCTGTAAAAGTAATTTTAACAATAGCCCATTTAGATCATGATGAAACCAATCATGAAGTCAAATTGGATAGGCTTGCCGCATTGTGTCAATTATGCCATTTGCGTTATGATGCAAAAGAAAAATATAGAAGGGCAAAAAAAATAAAACCATGAAAATCTACGAATTCAAATGGCCTAAATTATCCAACACAACCGAATGGGTATTTGCTCCCAACATCAAAGAGGCAAGGACATTTTATATGGACCATATTGGTGTTAGAGATTTGGATGGGTGCGAAATTAGGTCTGTGCCTAAAAAGCAATGGGATTCTAACTACTTAATTGATCCAAACGAACCAGAACCAGATGAGGATGATGGTATAGAATGGAATGAAGATGATTATTGTGGTGGTTACAAAATCGTAATGTCATTCAAGGAATATGCTGAACAGAACACGGAAACTGATATGATTGCAACTACTGAATTTTGAAAGCATGGAAGAAAAATTAGAAGAAATACTACAGAAGGCTGAATCTGACCTCTATGATTTTGATAAGGAGATAACGCAGCTTCAACATAGGGCTATGTTTCTCCAAAATCACTCCTTCAACAAGGAAAAAGAATGGGTTTACGCTAAATTAGATGCAAAGAGGGAAATTTTCTATAGGTACAAAACTACCGTGGAGAATTTAAGGGAAATGCTCAACAAATGGAATTCCTAAGAAGTGTAGTTGATTTTTTTAGCACGGGTTCTCAATGGCCCGTGCTTTTTTTTCTACCTTTTACTTGACTTGTTAAGGGTTTTACTTTACTTTGCAAGGGAATTTAAAATTTTAAAATGGAAACACTAGTAAAAAACGGATGGATGTCAGTCAGGGAGTTTGCCGATCAAAGAGGCATAACGGTTCAGGCGGTCTATATGGGTATTAAGGCCGGAAGGTATGAATCTAGAAAGATTGGCACCTATACCCTTGTCAGGGCATGATGTTTTTTTATGTCTAAAATTTTAAACATGTGTAAACTATGGCTAAAGAACTCCCTTATTTCAGGTTCACAGTTCAGGAATGGCAAAATGGAGATATTGGAATTGAATCCTATGAATTGAAAGGATTGTTCATTGATATTTGTGGTTTTTACTGGATAAAGGATTGTACGGTAGATTTAGCAATGCTTAAGAAACGCTTTAGCAATGCTACAAGTTTGCTAGAGCAATTGATTAGCCTTGGTATATTAAAGGTAGATGAATCTGAAAACGTAGACATTGTTTTTCTTAATGATCAGTTCGATTTATTGAGTGAAAAACGTAAAAAACGCCAAATAGCAGGCCGTAAAGGCGGTTTATCAAAGTCTAGCAATGCTAAAGCAATGCTAAAGCAAAGCTCTAGCTATAAAGATAAGGATAAAGAAAAAGATAAGGATAAAGAAAAAGAGTTACCTATTCCTGAAAATCAAGAAAACCAAAACCTAGAATCCCCAATAAACCTAGACCAGCCACAGGACACTGAGCGGGTCATCAAAGCCACAAAGATCATAGCTGAATTTTTCAATGTGAGCGAACTTACAAACCCGAACACCTACCGGAAGATTGGAAACTTTGTCAGGCATTGCCACCTGAACAAAAAACTAGACCACCTCAGCACCCAATTTACCGCATACAAAACCTACAAGGATAAAAACGGATTTCCCCACAGCCTAGAAAACTATTTGGGTGATCCATCTAAAAGCTATGAGGATGGCAAGTGGACCGAACAGGACTGGACCAAACTCATCCAAAAAGAAAAAGCACAGGAACAAGCCCCACAGCGGCTATCCTATGCATTACCAGACTACGTACTTTCAAAATGACCTACGCAATCCAAAAGAAACCGACACTACCTGTTCAGCAGAACACAGGGGGAAAGATACCACCTCAAGCGATCGAGTTTGAAAAAGTGGTGCTGGGAGCTCTAATGCTTGAGAGGGAGGCCTTGGTTTTGGTCGGTGCTTCAATTAGGCCAAGTATCATGTACCTGGACCGGCACCGGTTAATCACTGAATCGATAATGGAACTGTACAGCAACGGTGACCCCGTTGACATCCTAACGGTTTCTGACCACCTCCGGAAAAAAGGGAAACTTGAAGAATGTGGGGGAGCTGTGTACATCACCGAACTAACAAGTAAAGTTTCAAGTGCTGATAACATCGAATTTCATACAAGGATCATCCAAGAAACCCACATCAAGAGGGAGGCTATCAAGACCGCTCATGAAATCATCCAAATGGCCTATGATGATCAATCGGATTGTTTTGAGATCATCGAGAAGCAGCAAAATGATGTAATAGGGATCATCTCCGGGATTGACAACGGAAACACCCAGACATTGAGGGAGATTGGCCGGGAGGCGATGGAGGAAATTGCCACGGCTATGTCAAACAAGGGAAAGTTGATTGGAATCCCTACAGGGTTCAAAAAGTTGGATGAGATAGTCAAGGGATGGCAGCAACCTGACTTAATCATCCTGGCCGCACGTCCCGCAATGGGGAAAACATCACTTGCGATCAATTGGGTGTGCAATGCCGCAAAACAGGGTTTCCCGGTGTCTTTTTTCAGTCTTGAGATGTCAAAGAGCCAACTTTTCAAACGCATATTAGCACAGGAAACCCACATGAAAAGCAGTTCGGAACTACAGGCCGGGGAGGTTTCCGAGGGGGAATTTAACAAGCTATCAAGTGAATGTGATAGGATTTTTGGCTATAACATGCATATCGATGATACCGCCGAACTCTCAATCACAGCTTTGAGGTCGAAGGCCTACCGAATGAAAACACAGCACGGCATAAAAATGATTGTGGTGGACTACTTACAACTCATGAGCGCAAAAGGATCCGGTAACAGGGAGCAGGAGATTTCAGCAATTGCAAGGGGGTTGAAAAAGATAGCGAAGGAGTTGAAAATTCCAGTTATAGCCCTTGCCCAGCTATCAAGGGCGGTAGAAACCCGGGGAGGTGACAAGCGGCCAAACCTTTCTGACCTCCGAGAATCAGGGGCTATTGAGCAAGACGCTGATATCATCATGTTTCTGTACCGGGCCGAATATTACGGGATCATGGAGGATAGCAACGGGAATTCCACCCAAAATATGGGGGAAATAATGATTTCGAAACATAGGAACGGCGCATTAGGAAGTGTATTCACCAAGTTCTTTGCTAGATATACGGATTTCAAGGATGAGGATGTAGAGGAAAGAATTGAAAAAATTGAAAAGGCCGCTCAGATAGATCATGATTATTCACGAAACACAAACATAAGGGCGGGATTGTCTGACTTCGACACCGAGCCAAGGGACCCAAATTTATTCTGATTATGAAAAAAGCTAAAATAACCCTCTCTCAATTGAGAAAGTCCAAGGTGTGGCACAAGAACACCACACGCATACCGAAAAGGCCACAGGCGCAAAAAAAAGCGGTAAAAAAGGGGCTTGATAAGTCAAGTATGTTCCTCAAAATGGTAATATTCAGGTATGGGGTGAAAATTGTTCCTGAATTCAGGTTTGACCCTAATCGAAGATGGAGGTTTGATTTTGCGCTACCTCATTACAAAATAGCCATTGAAGTTGAGGGGGGAGTATGGACCCAAGGGAGGCATACTAGGGGATCGGGATTTGTAAAGGATATTGAAAAGTATAACCGGGCAGCTGCTTTGGGATGGAGGTTGGTTAGGGTTGTTCCTTCGGATTTGCTCAAGGATGAATTTTTGGAGTTGGTTGGGGAAATGATAAACAACGAATAAACTATGACAGTAAAAGTAAAAATAGGATTCAGGGCAGAGAACCTGCCATGCACGAATAAATATTTTGACAAACATATCTGGAACAAGCCTTTGAAGGTCATAAAGGAATATAATTCAATGATCAGGGTAGTAGATGAAACGGGGGAGGAATGGAGTATTTTCAACGGGGATTATAACAAATGCATCAACGGGGAAAGTTATGTTTTTTTATAGCAATTACTTGATTAATTAAGTATTATACTTAACTTTAGAACTCAAAACCAAAATAAAACGAATGGCCCAAATTGTAGAATCATCCCAAACTTCCTTTATCAAAGGACGGGATCAGAAAAAGTTTCATAAACCTAAATTATTCAATGATCATTTTCAAAACTATAAGGTTTATGGTATTCCTAAGGCTCAATTGGTCATAGCTGATATACCCTACAATCTTGGTAATTATGCCTATGCTTCAAATCCTGCATGGTATGAGGGAGGTGATAACAAGAATGGGGAATCATCAAAAGCAGGAACCGAATTTTTTGATACCGATAAAGATTTTCGAATTACTGAATTTCTTCATTTTTGTTCAAATATGCTTGTTAAGGAACCGAAAGATAAAGGTAGGGCACCATGCATGATTGTATTTTGTGAATTTGAGCAGCAGTTTGAATTGATTGAAAAGGCTAAAAAATACGGGTTCAAAAATTACATCAACTTGGTATTTAGGAAAAATTTCTCCGCTCAGGTACTAAAGGCAAATATGCGAGTTGTAGGAAATTGTGAATATGGTGTAATACTTTATCGTGACAAGCTTCCAAAATTTAATAACCATGGAAAAATGATTTTCAATTGTTTTGATTGGGAGAGGGATGGGGTAACAGTAAAAGTTCATCCAACACAAAAGCCAGTTAAATTATTAGAAAGGTTGATAAGATTATTTACCGATCCCGGGGAGGTTGTTATTGATCCCGTGGCTGGAAGCGCGGTTACCCTATTGGCTGCAGCGCAAACAGGCCGTAAAGGATATGGTTTTGAGATAAAGAAAGGTTATTTCAAAGATGCAAATGAAAAAGTTTTAAGCAGGATTCAAATACCATTATTTTGATATGAAAGAAGATAGAACTAGGGTAATTCAAGGGGATTGCATGGATTATATGGCTGGGGTGATGGATGGGTATTTTGAGTTGGCGGTGGTTGATCCTCCTTATGGGATAAATATCACCAAACAAAGCTTAGGAGAAGGGGGGGGGCTTTACAGAAAAGCAAAAAAGTATAAAAGAGGAGAATGGGATTGTCTAATTCCAGACGATTTTTATTTTAATGAATTATTTAGAGTGTCTAAAAATCAAATAATATGGGGAGGAAACTATTTCAATCTATTTCCAACCCCTTGTTTTCTGTTTTGGGATAAAAACAATGGAGGATCTGATTTCGCTGATGGAGAATTAGCTTGGACATCATTTAAATCACCAGTTAGAAAATTCAAATTCACATGGTCAGGATTTATTCAAGGGGATATGAAGAACAAGGAAGAGCGCCTACATCCCACCCAAAAACCAGTAAAACTCTACGAATGGATATTGATGAACTACGCCAAGGAAGGGGATAAAATACTCGATACACACCTCGGATCAGGCTCCAGTAGAATAGCAGCCTACAATCTAGGGTTTGATTTTACAGGAATTGAACTGGACAAGGAATACTTTGATGCTTCGGTGAAAAGATTTGAGAACCATATAAACCAACTCCAATTATTTTGACCAAAACACTTGACTATTCAAGCAAAATACTTAACTTGCTTGTCTATAATAGGTTATTTTGGGTTTGACTGAAAAGGGTATGGGCTTTGACCCTGCCCTTTTTTGGGTTTAAGGCAATCGATATGTATAACAAAGAGCTAATTGAGGTCAAAAAAAACATGGTCCATATCAACGTTTATCAGGGCCGGGATGAAAAGGTGGAGATTGAAATTCCTGAAATGGACTGGAATACTTTTGACACGATCAAAATTGACCTTAAGGAAAATTTGGACATGCAATCGGAGGCAGTTAAATCCTACGACCTTGATACCGGACTAACCCGAAGCGTTGAAAGCCCGACCGTCCTTGTTTGGGAAATTGACCATGAGCCCCTAATCTCAATGAGTTCTAAATTTTGGGACATTAAAGCGGTGAAAGACGGAAAGCCCCATACTTTTTTTCCCGGTAAACTGAACATCTTCAAAACGAACACCAACCATGCCACAGATAACAGTTAGCGGAAATAGGATAGTTTACAACGTCATAACCAAGGATTTTGCCATGACCCAGATGGAGGGATGGTATAATCATGTTGCCGCTTATACTCAACAGGTAGCCACCGATAAGGATATTGTTATTAGCGCACAAGAGGATGTTACCCTAAAAAAACAGGAGGTCAATACAGCATCTGGAATTGCCCTACAAGCAAAAAATGACACGGAAACAATAAAGAGTCAGGTAGACGTAACTAAAGGCGAAATTGATGTCACTAAACAGCAGATCGACCAGACGGCAGGGGAAGTAGAACAAGCAAAGAATGATGCTCAAGGTTTTACCACCCTCTCCCAGTCCTGGGCAGAAGGCAACGAGCCAGGAGGGGAAGGCACTAAGTCGAGTAGGGGACATGCGGAAGATGCTGCTCAAAGTGCAAGTGATGCAGAGACTTCAAAAAACGAGATAACCGAGAAGATTAATTTCACAGATGCCCAAGAGGGTGATTTATTCAGGGTGAATGCTCAGGGGGTTGCGGTTAGGGTGAATGAAACGGAGTTTTTGAAGAGTAAGGTGCCTCTTTTGAAAAGCCCGTTGGCGGGGATGGTTGATTTGGATAATTTGTTTGCTTGGGATTCATTTTCAAGAGGAAACGGACCTATTGGGGTATCTGATTCAGGGCAAACATGGCAGACATTTTTAGGTGACGGGATGATAATCACCTCGAATAGAGCGAGCCCATCTACAGATTCATTAAACGCATCAATAATTAATACGGGATTTGGGTCTTTGTCTGTTCGTGGTTTTTGTCAGACGAGGGGGTTTAACACTTCACAACAGATTAGTTGTGGATTTATAATTGGAAAAGATATTGATAATTATTATTATATATTATTTGATACCGCAACTACTAGTTACGGATTTTCTTTATATAGGGTTATTTCTGGGATTGAAACTTTGTTATTAGAGAAAAATTATAATGAATCTGGTATTTCAAATACAGCAAGGGGGGCAGCTCAAATTGGTGTAAACGGATTTATTAAATATTACAGAAGAGGGGAAATATCACCAGGTGGAAGGTCTATTTTGTTTGTAGGATCATCGGATTACCCTTCAAACAATTCAGTAGTTGACGTTGAAAATGATAATAGCGTGTTTGTAAATAGCTCAGATGTTGCGTTCGCTGGAATAATCGGTACGAGGTCTCAGAATATGATTTCTAATTTCTCAATAACAAGAGTGGTATGATAGCACAAAAAACAGGCACAGGATCGAGACAAGACCCCTTTCGAGCTGATATTCCAGAAGGATTAGAGGATTATGTAATTAGTGCCCGATACCGTAGCGAAACCGATGATTACGAGGTTGAAATCAATTGGCCCAAGGAAATCAACGGAATCCCCCAAGAAATCACCAAGTTTCAGGGGAAGGTGATGCTCAAAATATTAGGAAAACTGGAACAGGTAGAACAGGCTATATCGCAATCTGATAACCCAATGATGCTAATAGCATGGGTGGAAATAGACACATGGAGAAGGCAAAGCAACACAATCAAAGGTATGGCCGAAATAGTAGGCATGACAGAAGAGGAACTTGACAGCTTCTTTGTTGAAGCGAAAAAAATAGAGATGGATTAAACAAACATACCATGAAAACACTATCAAAAATATTCAAAAAGCTTAACGGGATACACCCCTATGCATTTATCGCCCTACATTTTATCGGAGGCTTATTAGTCACCTTAGTATCATGGTGGATTTTCAGGCTTGACCCGTGGGTTTGCTTCGGGTTCGGGATTAATAATATGGCTAACCTAACCACTCTTTTTTCGGTTTAACTACTTGAATAGTAATGTAAAATGCTTAATTTGTCAAAATGGGAGCCACAAACTTCGAAATATGCAGGATTCTAGATATCTACTACCCTAACGTCAAGGGACAGATATTACAAGAAATCAGGAGGAACAGGCCGCTACTTAACGACTATTCCAAGATTAATGGTATTTCGAAATCAATACTCCCAAGGAGGATTCCAAAATATAACAAGATGCTCATTTGCATTGCTGTGATAATGAACATCTATGACCCGATTTCACTGGCACATGACCAAAGGATGAAAACGGGATTGGGAACTGAGATCATAGAAAATATCCCTTCAATCAACAGGAAACAGCTTCTTAAGAAAGTAAGGAGGGCAAAGGATTTCTATTCGATTTATTCAGATTTCAGGAGTATTGTAAACCAACTCACAAAAGAAGTAATAAGAGAATGAAAACCCAATGGATTGACATATCGAAAGTGGTTCCAAACACCGGACAAATACCTGATGTCCCGGCCAACCCCAGATTGATCAAGGATCATAAGTTTGAAAAGCTTGTGCAAAGCATTGTTGATGATCCTGAGATGCTTGAAATGAGAGAAGTTTTGGTTTATCCCTTGAAAGGGCTATTTGTAGCTATCGGGGGTAATATGAGGTTGCAGGCTTGTAAGCACCTAAAGTATAAGGAAATTCCTTGTAAGGTTCTTGATGCTAAAACACCTGCTAAGACTATTAGGGCGATAATTCAGAAAGATAATATTTCTTTTGGAGAGCATAATTTTGATATGATTGCAAACGAATGGGATATAGAGGAACTTGAACATTGGGGTATGGATCTTCCGGTGGGTTGGGATGAAGAGGACACAGGGCAATCAACACCTACCCAAAAGAACGAAATCAAACTGGAAATCATCTTTGATCAGATTGATTCTTATGAAGAAATTAGGAATGAAATAGAGGAAACCATATCCAAATATGAGGGGATAATACTAAGATAAATTATTGAACATATTAGAAATTTCACATAATGGCACGATCAAAACCAGAACTGGAAAGAGATAAGAACTTCGTAGCTGAACACTACTTGAAGGGCTATTCTGTCAGGGCTATTGCTTTGATGCTTTCTAAACATGTAGGAATTGAAAAATACGTTTCCTATCGAACAATTCACAATGATCTAAACAAGCTCCTGAAAGAATGGGAGAAAGACCGGATCGATGATATCAACAAACAAAAGCTGATAGAACTTGAAAAGATCAATAAGCTTGAAAGGACTTATTGGATGGCTTGGGATAAATCCATAGAGGACTACGAAAAGAAGTCAAAAAAGCTAATGGGCCAGGTAGGAACCGATAAAGACGGTAATCCTATCAAACCCACCCAACAGGAAATACAGACTATCAACATGGTAAACTTTGGTAATCCCGCCTACCTGTCAGGGGTTGAAAAATGCATTGAAAGGCGTTGCAGGATCCTTGGAATAGATGCCCCTGAAAGGATTGATGTTACCTCGCAAGGAAAGGGGTTCTTCGACTTCCTGAGAGAAACGAGCGCAGAGGAAACAGAAGATGAGTAATACAGCCGTCATAGAGCAAAAAGCAAAATCCACCATCAAAGAATGGCGTAAGGATTGGTGCCTTTTTGCACGTGAAGCACTTGGGGCCATTCTTGATGATGAACAAGCCGAAATATTAAGATCTGTTCAAAACAACCCACGTACCACCGTTGCAAGCGGAACATCCAGGGGGAAAGACTTCATTGCGGCTGTGGCTTCTGTATGTTTTTTTTACCTTACCCCTAGATGGGACAAAGAAGGTAATTTGATAGCAAATACCAAAGTAGCCAACACCGCTCCCACAGGAAGGCAGGTAATTAACATTATGGTGCCTGAAATACGTAAACTGATAAGGAAAGCCAGACAAAGAGGTATAGAATTACCTGGGCGATTTTCTGGAAATGATATTAGGACCGATTGGGAAGAATGGTTCTTAACGGGATTTAAAGCTGACGATAACACGCATGAGGCATGGTCAGGCTTTCACGCTGTCAATACGATGTTTGTGGTAACAGAGGCAACGGGAATACCAGAGGGAACATTTGAAGCCATCGAGGGTAACCTACAGGGTAATTCAAGGTTATTGATAGTGTTCAATCCCAATATATTGACCGGATACGCTGCCAGGTCCCAAAAAAAAGAACGTTGGTCCAGGTTCTCCCTAAGCTCACTCAACGCCACTAATGTAGTTGAAAAGAAAATAGTTATCCCCGGACAGGTGGATTATGAATGGGTATTGGATAAGGTCAATTCATGGGCAGAGCCAATCAGGGAAGATGAATTCAATATTGAACATGATGATTTTGAATGGGAAGGCCAATTATACAGACCAAATGACCTTTTTAGGAAAAAAGTATTGGGAACATTCCCTAAGGTTGGAGAAGATACCCTAATCCCTCACCAGTGGATTGAATTGGCCCAAAAACGATGGAGGGATAATAAGAACTACAAAACCAAAGAACCTGCTAGGATAGGCGTAGATGTGGCGGGAATGGGTCGTGATAAATCGGTATTCTGTAACCGATTTGATGCCAGGGTAACGGATTTCTATGCTATGAACTCCGGAGGTAAGGCAGAACACATGAAGGTAGCCGGAATGACCAAAACAAGATTGGAGCAAAACCCAGGATCCATAGCCTTCATTGACACTATTGGAGAGGGTGCTGGGGTATATTCCAGACTGGATGAACAGGGGTTAACAGATCAAATCTATTCGGTCAAATTTGGAAACAAAGCAGAGGATAAGTTTGGAAATCCCTTATCAGATATTACAGGTGAGTACAAGTTTGCCAACATGAGAGCTTTTTGTTTTTGGGGAGTTCGGGATTGGTTGGACCCGAAGAATGAAACCGGGGCAATGCTGCCTGAAGATGTAGACCTAACAGAAGAAGCGAGCGAAATAAAATGGATGTTCCAATCAAACGGATCCATCATAATCGAAAAGAAAGATGAAATCATAAAGAGGCTTGGAAGGTCACCGGATAAGTTCGATTCACTGGCCAATACGTTTGCCCCTCATTATCACAGAAAGAAGCAGAACTTAACACAGTTTTTCCGATGAAAGTAAACGAATTAATATTAGACCTGACAGGTGAAGATATCCAGGAGATCAAAAAGATCATTGAAACCCTGAAATTAAGGGACGGTGATCATCCTGAAATTGACAGGATCAAAAAGGAATATGACCCCTATTTGCATGACATTACCAGCAAGGTAAAGAGACCGGATAAGCAGGTAAAAAAAGAGGATGGGCAAACCGCAGTCGAACCGGTTGCAAGAATAGCCCTGGCCATACAAAAACTGATTGTTAAACGGGCTGCCAGCTTTCTATTCGGGAACCCGGTCAAACCTTTCCCTATTGATTCCCAATTGAGTGACACCGGGGAAATAGTTTTTGACAGCCTGAAAAAGATACTCAGATCGATCAAGGAACAATCATTCAACAAGCGATTAGCCCGGGAACTATTCAAAGCCACTGAGGTTGCGGAAATGTGGTATACATTTGACGCAAAAGAAACTCACACAAAATACGGGTTCCCTTCTGACCTGAAAATTAAATCAACAATTTGGAGTCCGTTGAGCGGTGACCTGCTTTACCCTATTTTCGATGATACCGATGATTTGGTAGCATTCTCTCGGGAATACGAAATCAAAAAGGGAGACGAAAAGGAAGTCTATTTTGAAACCTATACAGCAGATGAAAAGGTAGTCTGGAAGAAAGAAAAAGAGGGGTGGGTTGAGGTTAACAGGGTTGACAATCCAATCGGTAAAATCCCGGTGGTCTATTCAAGGCAGGATAACCCAGAATGGCATGACGTACAGGGATTGATTGACAGGATGGAAAAGCTGTTCTCCAACTATGCTGACACGATCGATTACCACGCCTCCCCTACCATTTTTGTGAACGGCGAAATTACCGGATTTGCTCAAAAAGGAGAATCTGGAAAGATCCTTGAAGCTGATGAAAACGCAAAAGCCCAATACCTTTCATGGGATCAGGCCCCAGATGCTGTCAAACTGGAAATTGAAACGCTGGTAAGGTTCATTTACAGCCTCACCCAAACGCCTGACATCTCTTTTGAATCAGTCAAAGGAATCGGAAACATCACAGGTATAGCCTTGAAATTGATGTTCATGGATGCCCATCTTAAAGTAGAGGATAAGAAAGAAATCTTTGTGGAGCATTTGCAGAGGAGGTATAGCTTGATTTTGGCCTACATTGGCACCATGAACGGGAAATACAAGGAAGAGGCTAACAACATGGAAATAGACCCCGAAATCACCCCGTACATGATTGATGATCAATCTACTTTGATGTCCAATATTTCCACAGCATTAGGGGGTAAATCGTTTATGTCCAGGAAAACAGCAATTGAAACATTGGGGTATGTTGATGATTCAGAGGAAGAGATCAGGCAGATTAATGAAGAAGAACTTGGAGGGATGGAGGTGTAATTATGGCTACATATAAATTTAGGATTGTCGAAAAATTGAACCTTGATAAACTGGGTTCCGATAACCTCGAATACTTCTGCATTTCAGATGATATTGACAGGGAGGTCATGAGGCGTAAAAACAAAGAATACAATGAAGAATTAGCATTCAAGACGCTTTATTTTGTGGTTACCTCAGATAAAAGGATAGCTGTAATTCCAAATCACATCTTTGACCCATGGCTAAAAAAAGAGGGATTAGAATTACCTATTGATCCAAATGATAAATCTGATTTGGCTAAGGAGGCTATTGATTGGTTTATTGAAAATGTTCACAGGGTTTACCCTAAATGACCACCTCCCCCGAAATATGGCCCAACTCCCAAAACATCAACAAAGAAGCCGAAACGATTAAAAACCCGGCTTTCAGGGGCGCTTTTATGAAGGGGGTAAAAGCATGTCAGCATGAAGGAATAAAAGCAGAAAACCCATACCAACCTATTTACCAATTCCAATCCAGCAGACCCACCTTTGCTATGGTGTTTATGAAGTATTGGGATAAGGGGTTTAAGGCTTGGGAAAGGCACCAAAATAACAACAAATGACACCCGAGGAAGAAGAAAACAGGCGAAACATACGCAGGGTACAGCGACAGATAGATGAAGCCTACGACAGGGTAATTCAGGTCATTTCCGGTGCCAGCGGCTTAAAGATGGTTGGTGATACCTTCAGATTAGATGACAACCCTGTACTCAAAAGAAAGATCCAGGAGGCTTTAAAGGGTTTCAGGATTGAAGTTGAGGCGGCCATTGTAAACGGGATTCAAGTTTCTTTCCAGGCAAGCCAAAAGAACTTCACCGATTTGGTTTACCGTTCCTATGATGGACGAACCATTAGCCAGAATGTAAAAGACCTGATTAATGCGACATATGAAAGGCCTTTAAATGCTTTCCTGAACCGGACTATTGACGGTTTAAAACTATCGGATAGGGTTTGGAACTTATCAAACCAACTCCAAAGGGAAATAGAATGGTCACTTTTTTCGGGGATATCCGAGGGCCAAAGCTCCCAGACCATAAGCAGGTCCATAAGACGTTTTTTGCGCAATCCTGATGCTTTATTCAGGCGGGTAAGGAATGCAAAGGGTAACCTGGTATTATCCAGGGCAGCAAGGCAATTCAAGCCAGGGCAAGGGGTTTATCGCTCCAGCTATAAGAATGCCATGAGGGTAAGTAGGACTGAGGTTAATACTGCCTATCGGACAGCTGACCATGAGAAGTTTAGTTCCATTCCTTTTGTGTTGGGGGTTGAGGTGAGGTTATCGGACCAGCATATAGTTTTCGATGTTTGCGACATAGTTGCAGGTATTTATCCTCCATGGTTTAAATTCACTATGTGGCACATTCAATGTATCTGCTATGCTGTTCCCGTACTTCCATCAAAAGAAGAGTTCAGAGCTTATCAGGATGCCGTATTAGACGGAACCGAAAAAGACTTCAAATTTAAAGACAAGATAGAAAACCCACCTGATGGTTTTTTTAACTGGCTGGAAGAAAACAAAGAAAGGGTAAATGGTTGGAAACATCTACCCCCATTTTTAAAGGATAACCCGAGGTTTAAAACACTTCTGGAATAGAACCGTGAATCTTTTTGTATTCCTTGAGATACCTTTTATGAGCATCATAAGGATTATCAAACCTACCTAAATGAATTCTTTCATTGTTAAGCCTAATTCGAGCATCCCATCTAGGTTCACCATCCTTAGATTTTGGTTTAATGTAAAAACTACCAAGTAGATTACCCCTACCTTTGTCTTTTACACTATTGTATCTTTGTGGGATCAATTGAAGGTTTTCAAGCCTATAATCATTCCTGTTATTATTAATATGGTCAACTACAAAACCATCCTTTAATGGCTTGTTGCTAAAATGAGCAAACAAAAGCACATGTATTGAATAGTTTTTTGACTTCTTATTTTTAGTCAACCTAACGCTTGGATAACCGCTTGAAAAAGTAACCTTTAAAATAGATGGCTTTATTATCCGATAACCAGTTACAGGATAAGGATCAGAAACCTTTCTTTCAAGGCTTTTAACCCTGCCTAAATTACTGATTTGATAAATCCCTTCAAAACCCTTTAAATCCTTCCAGTATTCATTAGGTAGATTAGATATGTCTCTATTTGATTTGCCAGTTTTTAAGGCTTTCCTTTTAAGGTGTCTGCAATTCTTACATTGAGAATAATATCCAGATTTGTTCAAACTAGACCTATGAAAATCATCAAATGGTTTAATTTCTTTGCAATGGCTACATTTTTTCATACTATCTAAGTTAAGTGATAGTATAAAAATAACCATTTTAGTTAAGCAATAATAGGAAAGTACTTTATTTAATCACAAACATTTTAACAGATAAATCAATATAAAAAAATCCCTCAATCCACGTTAAATTGGATCAAGGGAAATAGCGAAATGCTCAATAGATGGAAGTCCTTGCCTACTTTTATGAATGATAATCCTGGGTTGAGGGGGTATTTGGACTAGGGTAGTATTATTGAATATTTTCCAGCCTCGAGTTTATTTCATCCCAAACAATCTTTGATTTATTGGATAGATTTTCAAGTTGTTTTTTATATTCTACCAAATCAGCCTCCATGTGGTCATATTCAATCTCATAATCAAAAACAGCATAAACAGAACCACCCCCTCCAGATTCAATCTCCTTAATTACTTCCTGAACTACTTTTATCTTTTTACTAAGTAATTCCTTTATTGCTTTGAGCTCTAAAATGTTTAAATTTTTAAGTATCATGACTAAATTTAATTAATTATTTCCTACACATCAAACAAAAAATACCTATATTTACATGACTAGTTGTCAAATCTGGTTTACTACATGACAGTATATCAACCATAACCGAAGGGAACCATCACTTTCCTTCGGTTTTTTTTATCTCCCCAACTCCCATTCATACTTCAATTCCCTCACATAAGCATTACCCAGATTCTCCAAAGCCTGCCCAACGGCCTGAAAAAACACAGCCTTGGTAAACGGATCCACCGAAAAGAAGAAAACCTTTCCTTTCTTTTTTACAAACTCGGATGAAGTCTGTAGGTTCTTTTCAAGTCTTCTGAGCTGTGGCCTTGACACCTTCATTTCTGTGAGGTCTAGGTATATTGTCTCTTTTTTCATCTCCCTTTTAAGATTTTAACCAGTAGTTCAGGACGAAGATTGTAATTGTTAGCCACTTTGTTAATCCGCTTCATCTTTTCGGAGTCTTTATCCCATTCACTAACAATGTATTTCACGTCACCGCCTTGTATCACCTCCTTACAAGTTAGTTCTATTCGGTCTGCTATTTTAGCCCCTGTGTTTATCCAAGTGTGTTTCATGGCTACTTGTATCGGTTTTTATACTTTCCTTTAGGTGTTTTATATTCACCTGCTTTGTCTAATTTTTTAGCTATCAAATAAGCTATCCCTATTGCTATTGCACCAAACATATCTTTATCCTTTTGGTTAATTTTATTAATAGAAATTAAAGCCCCAACACTCGGCACAGCTCAAATCTCTTTTGGTCTTTTCCTTGTTCGTGGACATATTTAAGCACATCTGACCATCTATTAAATTTATCAACCCGAATTGATCCCCATCCCAAAAGCTCCCATGTGAAGAAATATTTATGTTCAAAACCTAAGTTTTCTAAGGCATCAACTAGGTCTTTTTGAAATTTATTTAGCTTTTGGTATTCTTCTATTGTTTCTTTTTTCATCACTCAATATTTTGGTTAATTTTCTTAATTGCGCCAAGCTTCTAGTTGTATGCCATTTAAAAGACATCTCGTAAGTTCAATAGCGGATTTAATTCCGTTATTTTTTCTTTTGCTGTATGGAAATTTCCCATTAACAAATGGCTTAATGCTACCAATGGTCTTGTAATCCAAAATAACAGTATGCCAGTTAGCCAAAATGGAGTAAAAACAGCATACAACAAGGTATATAAAGCATACCTTGCCAATTTGCTATGATTGTGAATTTTCTGTAATGTTTGTCTTATTTTCATTGTTTTAATTTTAGTTTTTAATTCGGTACGCTTCATATGCCCGATACGTTAATACCCAGGATCAACCCAACAAATCACCTGACCTTTGAAGTCTGAGGGGAATTTGAACCACGAAAGGAAATCATCGGTTGATAGGCCGTCATTTTTTGTCAACTCTTCAAAATGGTTATGAAATACTGATTTGTATGGATCATAAAAAAACCAACCATCAATAATAAATTGATTATTAATCACCT
The DNA here is from genome assembly GCF_003347495.1 of Pleomorphovibrio marinus. Taxonomy (GTDB): domain Bacteria; phylum Bacteroidota; class Bacteroidia; order Cytophagales; family Cyclobacteriaceae; genus Pleomorphovibrio; species Pleomorphovibrio marinus. The sequence goes on along the minus strand of NZ_QCXY01000013.1, from coordinate 58,713 downwards.
CAAAATCATAAGTTTTCACAACCTCCAATTCAGGACAAATCCTTATCTGAGGGGAACAATATGGCTTACCCGACCATACCGCAAGCTGGATTTTATCCCCTGTTTTGAAGTGGTGGCCTTTTCGTATTGTGTGGAGTTTTTTATCGGTGATGCCAAATGAGAGACTGTTAAACCATTCAATGAAAACCTGATTATCCAGTTTACCTCTTTTATCTTTGTTGAGCCTTGCGAAGTAGTCAAATAATTCAGGACGCATTTCTGTATTAGAATCAATCCCCAAAGCATTCAAAACCTTCTCCACGAAGTAAGTTGGTTCCCCTGCCCTGGGGTGTCCTTTCATGAACTGCCTTGCAAGCGTGCGTACCTTAGCCATTTTGGTTTTTTTTATGAGAATACACACCGTTTTTATCAGGTTTTCCCCAATCTCTCTTTTCGTTGATGGTCATTTTTTCCATAGAATACTTGATCAATTCCTCTGCGGTGATGCCAATTCTTACCGCACTTCCAACCAATAAAATCAAGCAATCCGCATACTCAAAAAGAACTTTTTCCATATCCAAGTTATCAGCTTCCAACTCGTCAATAGTTTCTTTCACCTCCTTGATTAGGTGGTGTAATGGTGCTTTTGGATCATCACAATGCAATGGAAAAACCCGCTGTGCGAATTTTCTATTACGATCCATTAGTTCCTGAAGTTCCTTAGCCATTTTCGGCCTCCTTTCCTACTAACTTAATCCATCCAGCCTGAACCATTTCATCTACTGATAGACCCATGTAGGGAACAGCATACCCTAATCCCCGTAAACCATCCGCTAATGAATGAGGTAAATCATCCTCTATATCATAAGAAGCTATAATATCACCCGCATCTGGATAACCTAATGCAATAGCATCCTCATCGCTTATTTGGGATAGGGGTTTGAGTTCTAAGTAACAGCTTTGTATATCATACATTTCGGTCGCTTGTACGGCATAAGTTTCCCTTAAATGACCTGTATTTAGAGGTGCTGATAATACTTCCTGCCCCCAATAAAGCACAAAGAACTTTGCCTTGTTTTTTTGGTTTGTTTCATCTTTCATTTGATGCCTCCTTTCCTTTGGTACACAAATCATGTCCAAACATTCTCTCAGCATCCCTTTTGTTAAATGGATCATTATTCAATCTAGCAGCGCAAGTAGGGCAATAATAAGCACGTGTTGAATGATTATACCATGTTGCAGGTTTTTGAGTTTCGCATCTAGTAATGTTACATTTACCATTATATTCTCCCTTATTCATCTCCACCCTCCTTTCCATAAGTCATCTTATCAATCAGCAACCCTTTTGTGAAGAATGATTGATCGAAAGGCCAGAAGTGCCAACGAAATAGCTGATCAACTATCCTAAAATCTAACCAAGATACCTTTGAATTATCAGAAATAACATCCTTCCATCTCCACCAACCTCTATTGATGTTCATTTTTTCACTTATTTCATCAATCGGAACAAACCCCAATTCTGGGATAAACCTATCTAGGTCGGAAAGGCGGTAGCATAAAGGTTTTGCTTGCATCCATAATGCTGTTTTAATAGAAACTTCATCGTTTGAACTTCCTATATCTAATCTCCAAAACACATTTTCCCATGGATGTTTACACTTCAACCCTGTTCCCAAATAATTCTTTAATTCGTGTATTGTGATTTTATCGCTCATGGTTTTATTTTTCTATTCTTTCACAAACAATGTTTTGATAATGTTCCCCATATTCCTTTGGGGTTTCTATTACCACATACCTCCCCCAATAACACTCGAAGAAGGAACCTACATCTAACCTAATAGGTAATTCTAATGAGTTTATCCCATTTTTATCAATCAAATCGTAATCAAATGTTTCTATCATGGTTTCATGGTTTTATACCGAAAATTGCTCTAAAGTGAATGTTAAATATAATTCTCCGTTATCCCATCCAGCCGAAAAACCGCCTGTGCTTACTTGGGTTTCTCTATCATAAGCACGTTTTAAAAGGGCGTAAGCGTTATTTTTGATTGTGGGAATATCTGGGATTCCTTTGTTTTCTTTTCCAAATTCATCATAACCAATTACCCAAACCCAATTAGTGGCATGCATGGCTGTATGAACGTTTTCCCAGTTGAAATTATCATGTATTTCTTTTATAAGAAAATCAAATGATTTTTTACCCTCTTTGTATCCCTCATCGATCAATTTTTGATCCGACCATTGTATTTTAGTTCCTTCACTCATAACAAAACTCAACCTTTACCATTTTGGCACCCACAAGATCCTTGCTTTCGATATTGCTTACATCTTTGGATGTTCTACTGTCTCCGTAAATCACGATGTTTACAATTTTTACTTTTTCATCATCGATATCATCGATATCATTAATCACCTTCCTTAGCTTTTGATCCAACGTGCTCAGCATTCTAAGATCAATCCATACCTCACCGTATTCCTTGCAATTAGAAAGGTGCCTAAACAATAAGCCGATGGAAAAAACGGTGAACAATATCACGGATATAGCTATTATCTGTCCCATGGTTAGTTGAAATGAAGTACAGACTTACCTAATTCCTTTGCGCTCTTAAGGGAGACTTTCCCCTTTATTTTTGGCTTTATAACCAATCCATTTGCATACCCAACCGCAAACCCGGCAACGAACACAGCAGCGAAAAAAGGGAATAATAAAATCCCGAATGCGACACCTACTCCTATTAGTGCTTTCATGATAGCTGGTTAAAATATTCGACAAACCTTTTCTTCCATTTCTTTCCTATCGGGATCGGACTGGATGAAATATACTGGTAAACAGTCTGATGATGGACACTGTAATGCTTTGCGACATCCACCGGGCGCACCCGTTTTTCTTCCATTTGTTTTTTCACCCATTCACAGGTGACGTGATTAAGTTCTTGTTCCATAATTGTGATTTTTTAATACTTAACAAATCAAGTAATAAAAACCCAAACCACCAAAATAATACTGTAAAAGTTTAGTAAATATTTTCGTAAACTACCTTAAACAGGGTGTTTTGGCTTTATATCCCTATCTGATTACTTGAAAAATATAGCATAGTCTACTAATTGTTTGTTTTTTGGGGTAAGTTTTCACAAAACAACTAAATAAGCATGTTTGAAAAAATCCTAGAAAAGCTGAAAAACAAGTACACCAACATGGGTTTCAGCGAAAAAGCATTTAAGGGGGTGGCTGATTACTTGTCCGCAACCGTAAGCGAAGAGGATCAAATCGAAACCTCAGTAGAAGGGGTCGAAAAACTTCTTAAGGCATTCCAAGGGGATATTGACAAGCGGGTTACCGATGCCGTTGCAAAAGCCAAAGCGGAGAAAGAAAAGAAAGCAGAGGATGGCGGCAACGAGGGTAAAGGTAGCAAGCAAGAAGATCCACCCGGGGAAAAGAAGAAAACCGATGAGATTCCAGCATGGGCGCAACAGATGATGGAAACCAATAAGGCCTTATCTGAAAAGCTCCAATCGATGGAAACCGGAAATCTTAAGGAGAACAGAAAGAACATCCTGAAAAAGAAATTGGAAGGGGCTCCCGAAAAAATCACATCAAAGATTTTGAAGGACTTTGAAAGGATGAATTTCGAGGATGAGGATTCCTTCAATTCTTACGTGACAGAGACTTCCGAGGAAGTTGAACAAATCAAGCAGGATTTTTCAAATGACGGATTAAGGGGTTTTGGGGCACCAAAAAAAGCAGGTGCCAACGGAAAGAAAGAGGCTTCCAAGGAGGAGGTCGAAGATATTACTGATTCAATTATGAACAACAAATGACAGTAGCAAATCTAGTTAACGAATCTGAATCCTTCATGGACGGTGATGACAGCATTGTCATTGTCGAAAACTTGGAGCAGTTCAGGGGAGGAAGGACGCTGGATGTCACCGGGTTCGCACCGGATATCATCAAGGCGGGGCACGTCATCATCACCGATGGAGATGGTGTATATAAGCCCATGCCCTTGAACGGTGGCGGAGATGCCTATGCGGCATTACCAGAGGGACATTCCTATGTAGGCGTTTTGGTAGCAACCATTCGAAAGGCAAGACCTTTTGCAAGTATAATGGTTAGAGGCACGGTGAACCCGGTAGCGGCACCGTTCGGCATGGCATCTATATTGGCCGCATTCAAGGCCGATGTTCCACTCGTTTTGTTCAGGGCTGATTAAATAGGGAGGTAAGAAATGGAAGAATCATTATTTCAAGAATGGGTAAATAAATATTTCCCCGGTATCACCGTCAGGGTGGTGCAAAACCTGAACGACACGCAAAGACCACAGGTCTATTGGCACAGGAGAATGCTTTCAAAGCTTTTTTCTGTAAGCGGAAAATGGGAGAGCGTAACATCAAACAATCACAATGTGGCTGCCGATGTTGTCGCTATGGATGCAAGTCTGCCTTTGAAAAGCAGACCGTCAATTTCCAAGTTTTCCGGTGACATCCCCAAGATGGGTATGGAGCTTACCTTGAATGAAACCCAGCTCACCAACATCTCTACCATGATGGCCATGAACGTGCCTAATGCTGAGATTATGAGGCGGGTTTTTGAAGATACTCCTAGAGTTATTCAAGGTGTTTGGGAGCGTAACGAATTGACATTCCTTAGAGGCCTTTCCACGGGCGTTGCCCTTGCTGAAGATGCCGACAACGTAGGCACCGGTATCAGGATCGATTATGGTTTCCAGAATGAGAACAAGTTCAACGTGGACACATTGTGGACAAACGTTGCATCTACTCCTTTGGATGACATCGAGAAGATCAGGAAAAAGGCTCAGGAAGATGGAAATACCGTTGGTGTAGTCCTTATGGACCGGCCCACCTTTGACAACTTCGCTAAGACCACGCAGGTCAAAGAAAAGTATGCTTTCAATGTTGGTTTTGTGGGCGATAATGTGCCCGCCCCTGACTTGGAAAAAGTCAATTCCATGCTTTTAGGCAACTATGGTTTCACTATTCAATTAGTGGAAAGAAGCGTGAAGGTGGAAAAGAACGGTGTAAGATCGGTAATCACTCCATGGGCAGCCGGTCAGGTTGTTTTTATGCAATCTGAGAACATAGGAAATCTTGTTTGGGCACGTTTAGCCGAGATGGATTACCCTGTTTCCAGCGTGACCTATCAGACGGTAGATGATTTCATCTTGGCATCCAAGTACAGGAAAACCAGCCCATTGAAGGAGTTCACTTCTTCTCAGGCGAGGGTAGTTCCTATCATCAACAATGTGGATGAAATCTACCACCTTGACACTACTGTAATCGAATCCTAATCATGACTAAAGAAACGAAAAGCTCCGATAAGGACAGCAAGGAAACGAAAAAGGTAAAGTGGATTGTCGAAATCCCATTTCGGGTAAAAGAGACAGATACCACTTATTTGAAAGGACAGGAGGTTTCAGGGTTGGAGAAATCCAAGTTTGACAAGATGGTAGAAAAAGGAGCAATCAAAAAAGCATGACAGTTAGGGGAGCCGTTTTGGCGCAATGCGCTATAGAAGTAAACGAGGATCTTGTTGATCTTGAGATCATCAATTCTGATTTGAACGGGGTAGACACCTACTCGAATGACCTTGAAAAAGAGGTGGCTTATGTCGCCTGCAAGGTCCTTCAAAGTTTGATCTACTCATCATTGAAAGAGGGTGATTTGACTATCACTTACGACAAGGACCTACTTCAAAAACGGCTTTCCTACCTATCTGGTAAACATGGTTTTGACGAGTTCAATTCACAGCCAAAGGTGAGAAACAAAAGCTATCTATGGTAAGAAGATACCCACATACCATCCGATTTCAATTATCCCCAACAGGAGAGCCTGCACAGGATGAAAATGGTAATTGGATAGTCCCCCAACCAGGGGACCAGGTTATCCAAAATTGCCGCTATCAACCTAATATCAGGGCCGAATATATGGTAAATGAAGAGGATGGATCGAGGGTTGAATTTTCCTACGCTGTTTTCCTGCCTAAAAAATCCAAGCTCCCAAAAGTGGGGGATCAGGTGACGCTTAGGCGGGACGGTGGGGTGATTGTTTTCCAAGGCACTTGTAAGCGATCAGATAAAAACCAATTACACTCGAGGGTATGGGTATAACGCCACAATTCAGCAAGAAAGACATTACGGATCAACTATCCGCAAGAATGGAAAGGGTTCAGTCTTTCATCCTGAATGAGTTGGATATGATCGGTCTTGAATTTGTGAAAAGCGCAAGGACCAAGGCCGACTTCACCGACAGAACCGGAAACCTGAGAAGCTCAATCGGCTATCTGATTATTAAGGATGGGGTTGTGATCAAGCAGAATTTCCAGAAAACAACTAAAGGAACCGATGGAAACGAAGGGGTTGCAAAAGCAAGGGAATATGCCGGGTCATTGGCAGGTGAAAATGTAGGGTACATCCTTATTGTCGTAGCTGGAATGAGCTATGCGGTATATGTTGAAGGCTACGGATATGACGTGCTTACAGGAAGTTCTTTTGAAGCTGAATCAAGCCTAAAACAGGCCATGGAAAGGATCAAGAAGCTATGAAACTGAACCTGGATGCAATCGATGAGGTCTATCAAAGGCTTAATGTTCCTGAGGTTACGGGTGTAATCACCGGGCGGCTTACCAAGAACAACAGGCCATTCAATAGTGACAAAGAGGACATTGTAATTAGTGATCTTGCTCTTAACAATGACCAGCTACAAAGAGGGATGCTAGTGGTCAATATCCACGTTCCAAACCTTGTTTTAGCCGGGCCATCCGGGACCGACACAACCCAGGCGAACCATGCTAGGCTTAAGGCACTAAGTAAAATCATTGTTCCACTCCTTAAGGATTATTGGGGCCTTGATTACAACATGGACATCGAGCAAATCAACCTCCTGACAGAGGAGAAAAGCTCATTCCAGAACATAAGAGTAGAATATTTCGCAATTAACGTATAAAGAAATGGCAAAAATACACGGAATACAGAAAATTGAAGTGGGGGCCACCGGGGCAGATGGAGCCCCAGGAACCTCACTCACAGAGGTGACGGCCATCGAAATGGAATCAGTATCCTTGACCGTTCCCGAGGTAGAGGGGGAAAGGATATATGTCGAGGAAATCGACACGATCTATGATGAACTGGACAACACGGAGCCGGATCCTGTTCAGATCACATTCAGCACCTATAAAGCTGACAATGCGGCCCTCAACACTATTTTCGGGGGAACTTTGGACGATGGAAAATATACTCCAAACAGAAACGGAGTGGAAAGGACATTGAAGATTACAACTAAAAGTAGAAATGACATTTGGAAAGTGATCACCTTCCCAAGGTTGCTACTTAGGATGTCTATTGACCAACCTTTAACCAAGGGGGCATTGACTGCCGTAACCGGAACCGGCACGGCCTTGACACCTTTCAATGCATCCAATGAACCATTGGCAGATTGGTACATGGAAGATGCTGAACCACCAGTTGGGTAAATAATTACCCCTTAGAAGGCTAGGGGGTAATTTTTAAGTTTATGAGCAAAAACAAAGACATCAAGAAGGTTGCCGATACAGTCAATGAGAAAGCAATCGAGGTAGTAATAAGCAGGGAGGTAACAGGGTGGTTTGAACGGTTGTTGCTTAGGATGGGGGTGATTTCCGATAGAAAAACATTTTTCATCAAACCACCCTCTCTCAGGTTGGCATATAAGGTTACCGGGCTTTTCATGGAAGTGGATCAACCCGAAAACCAAGAGGATCTAAACGACATGGTTAACCTCTTCATCCTTGCCAATACGGACAAGATGGCCGAAATAATAGCCACCTACCTGCATGGGAAGCCAAAAGAGGAAACCCCATATGAGTTAGTTGATTACATCCTTGAAAACATGACCTATGAGGAAATGGAGTATATCACCTCAATCATCAAGGATCAAATCGACATTCGGCCTTTCATGAACTCTATCGCTATGATCAGAAGCCTGGATCTAATAAGCCCGGGAACACAGGATCAGGAAGCGAGCCTACAAAATACAGGGGGGATAATAGCCCCTGGGGAATCATCGGAGCCACAGCCAAATACTTTCGATTCAGTTGGGATGAAATAATGGATTTGAGCTATCCCAATTTGGTGATGCTGTTCAAGACCATTCCAACATTCGAAAGTGAAAAAGAAAAGAACAATGATGATAATGAGGTGATTGATGCAGATGAGTTAGAGGCGTTCATTACCGATAAGCGGTCAAAAAACAAAGCGAAGCGAAATGCCAATAGAGGTTAGGGATGGTGGACTTTCCTGGAAAGCCCGAATAGACACAACAGAGTTAGAGCGTGACAGCAAGAAAGTAGCTGACACGCTTTCTGGTATTACAGCGGAACAGAAGAAAAAAGAGGCCGCCCTGCTTCAAAGCCTTTCAAAGAACTACAAATCAGTCTATCAGGATGGGTTGAGGGCATTCCAAGACCTTAACCCCGAAATGCAAAAGCAGGTTAGAATCCTGCAATCTTTTCAAACCGAACTCACAAAAGTAGGTCAGGCACAAAAACAACTTGACAACGACCTTAAAAGCGGGACAATCTCCCAGAGGCAGTATAATCAGGCCATGGCCGGGCTATCGGTCAGGACAAGGGAGATCAACGAGAACATAAGCAGGTATAACCGTTACATTCAATCCAATAGGGCGGTGATGGATGCCTCAAACAGTTCGATAGCTCAAAAAAGGGCCAGGCTTTCCCAGCTGCGGGCCACCATGGAGCAATTGACCGCCTCAGAGCTCCGAAATTCCCAATCAAGCCGGGTAATGCGCAGGGAGATTGTTTCCCTGGAAAGGGACATACGTAGGTTTGACCGATCAATGAGAAGTGCCCAAAGGTCAGGCAGGTTAATGAATCAGGTATTACTTGCCACTACGGGATTTTTCACCATTACCCAAGGGTCAAGGCTGATTAGGGACATCATCCAAACTAGGGGTGAGATTGAGCAATTAGAGGTTGCATTCTCCACCATGCTAAACAGCAAGGAAAGGGCAGATGCTTTGATGGCTGAGATTGTCCAGGTAGCCACCACAACCCCTTTCAAACTTACTGAGGTAGCGGATGCCACCAAACAGCTTTTAGCCTACGGTTTTGCACAGGAAGAAATCAAACCGGAACTGATTGCCATTGGTAACATAGCCTCCGGGGTTGGTGCCACCTTCCAAGAAGTGGCCTATGCCTACGGTACGCTAAAAACCCAGGGACGTGCATTTGCAAGGGACATTAGGCAGTTTACTACCAGAGGTATTCCTATTGTTGGTCAATTAGCTGAACAGTTCGGGGTGACAGAGGCGAAGATCAACGACATGGTTTCAGCCGGGCAGATCGGGTTTCCGGAGGTGCAAAAGGCTTTCCAATCCATGACGAGCTCAGGCGGTCAGTTCTTCAACTTGATGGAGAAGCAAAGCCAGACGGTAACCGGGGAAATTGCCAAGCTCCAGGACAGGATCCAACTCATGTTCAACCAGATCGGGGAGGGAAACGAAGGGTTGATAAAATCGGGAATTGCGGGCCTTTCTTTTTTGGTGGAAAATTATGAATCCGTAATTACAACTATCAAGGCCTTGATTCTGGTTTATGGGTCCTACCGAACAGCTCTAATCCTGACAGCCGCAAGCCAGGCGGCATTGGGTACCAGCACTTTTGCATTGTCAAGACTTTTTGTAGGCGCAAGAACCGCTTTGATGGGGCTTAACGCTGCATTTGTCACAAGTCCGGTAGGGGCTTATACAGCCATTATTTCAGCGTTAGGGCTTGCTATTTATTCATTGACCCAAACAATCAACACCGCAAAATCAGTACAGAAAAATTACAATGATGCCATCCAGGAGGGTGAAAAGGCGGGAGCAAAGGAACTTTCTAGGATCAATGAGCTTGTAGGGGTACTGAAAAATGAACTGGCCACCCGAGAACAAAAGGTGGCGGCTATGAATCAGCTCAATTTGTTGATGGGGGATTCGATTAAAGACCTGACAGCAGAGGAAATAGCCGCTGGAAAAGCTGCAAATGCTATTGAGGCATACACTAAATCCATAAAGAAAAACATAGCCACACAGGAGGCATACAAGCAATTACAATCCATCAATGAAAGCTTGGATGAACTAAACACGAAGGGTATTGAGGCCATCGGAATGTTTAGAAGGGTCGGGGAGTCAATGAGAAATACATTTGATCCTACCAGGGGGGCTCAATTATCATTAAGAGATTGGTTCTCTGCTTTCATATCAGGATCAGGAACAGATGACGTAATAGTAAATCAAGCCAAAAGAGATCTAGAAACCCAAAGGGATTCATTATTAGAAGCCTTTGATTTCACTGAAATAATCACTGGAACGGGCGGTAAAAAAGAAACCAACAAACGGGCATTTGATGAGCTCATAAGTGACACCGTAGCCAATTTTGATAGGCTTGTAGGACTGATTCAGGATAAGGGGGATGCAGAAACTATCCGTAAAAACCTACAGGATTACCTTGATAGCCTGGCCCCTAACGATTCACAAATCGCTGAGGTAAAGAAAAAGATCCTTGCCATCAATAATGTACTTTCGAATTACAACATCAAGGAGGAAAACAAAGAGCTAAGGGATGTTGAGAAAGAAAGGAAAATGGTCCTTAACGATATCCAGAAAATGGAGGATCAGTTTTTCAAAAAATCCTTTGACAAGCGCGAGCAGGAGATACAACAGGTAAGAAAGCAATTTGAGGACCTTAGAAAAGCGGCGATTGATGCGGGGTTGGGGGGAACTGTATTGACCCGGATAGACAACATAGAATCCCAGGCCACGGGGGATATCCGCTACCGTGCTGAAACCGAGGACCTGAAAAAGGAACTCGAGCGAAGAAGGCAACTATACACCGATTATGAAAACATGATCGCCGAGATGGGTTTGCAGAAAGCCAATGCCCGCTATGAGGGTGAATTGGACATTGCAAAGAACTACATTGACCTTATCAGGGATGAATACGAAAAGCTTTCAATGATGGACCCCGGCCAAAGAAGGGGTGTTGAAAATGAGCGGTTGAGGTTCTTAGAAGAAGAGTTGAACAGGGAAAGGCAGTTGCAAGAAAAGCAGCAAAACCAACTCCTTCAATCCGTCCAGGACTACGAAACGCAACGGGAACTTATAAGGGAAAAATACATCCTCAACAGGGAGAAACTGCAAGGTGTTGCTAATAGGGAACAACTTCAAGAACTTGAAAGGCAATACCATGAAGAAATAGCGGCCCTAGACGATGCCAACGCTCAAAAACTAGGGATTTACAGGCGCCTTTTCATGGGTATAGAAACCCTATCCATTAGAGCGGCCAAAAGTCTCGTTGGGACGGCAAGGGAACAACTTCAAGAACTCAAAAAGACGGGCAGGGTTACAGAAGGTTTCTACCGGGAAATGCTGGGCAGGATCGAGCAGGCCGAAAGGTCCATTGAATCCAGATTACCCATGGCCATGCAAGATGTTTCCCGGTCTATGGCAGACGTTGCTCGCTCAGTGGGAGACACCAACAAGGCTTTTGGGGAAACCCTGGGGCTCCTGGCAAACATCATTCAACGAACAGGTCAGGTCAAGCAGAATATTAATGACTACATGCAAGCCATGAGGGCCAATGACGGTGCCGGGGATGTTTTGGGGATGGTCACGGCTGGGGCAGGTGTTGCGGGTGCGATATTAGGCGGTATATCCGTAATGATGACCGCCGCAAATAACTACGCAAAGCAGCAATTGGAGTTGTATAAGGAGCAATTGAGGTTCCAGAGACAAATCCTATACGGGGAATTGGCCGTGAATAGGCTGTACAGGGACAGGGAGATGTTGGCAGCTGAGGTTCAGGGATCAACATTGCAGACGCTTAATAATCAGCGTGAAATCCTTGCAAAAAGCCTAGAAGAAATAGAAAACGACATACGGAAAATAAGTGACACCTTCAATACCGAGCTCACATGGAAGATGGCTATGGACCTTGATAGGATGCTTTCTGCTGGGAAAGAGGGTATTGATAAGGCTATGGAGGAAATGGGTAATTTCCTTTTCAGAACAGGTGAGACGAAATCAATAAGGAGCGGTCTTTTTGGGTTGGGAAGTAAAGAAATTGATGTTTTTGAAACATTAGCAGGGCTTTCATTTGAGCAGATAGAAGAACTTTCAGTAGGTGGTAAACTAACCCAACAGGCCGAAGAAGCCTTTCAGGAACTTAAACGCCTCAAAGAAGAGGGTATTGAGGTTGAAAAGCAGTTGCGGGAAATCCAAAACGAACTGGATAACATTTTTACGGGGGGATTGACCTGGACCGGGCTTGCAGATGGGATTATTGCAGAGTTTCAAGGGGCTGGAAGTGATATTGAGGGTATAATCAGGAATGCAATCCTAAGCGGTTTCAAATACCGATTCTTGGAGGGGCCATTAAACGAACTTATTGACCAATTCGCTGAGGATGCTCAATCAGACGGTGAACTTACCCAGGGGGAAATAGCCCGATTCACCCAAGCTTACACCCAGCTTTCAGAAAATGCACAGGAGGCATTGAAACAGCTTCAAGAGGCCACCGGAATAGATTTAACGGGCGCACAATCCCAACAAACAGGACTATCAGGAGCAATCAGGCGGGAACTCACAGAGGAAACGGGAACCCTATTGGCCGGACTAACAAGGGCACAATTCGACATGATTAAACGGATTGAAAGCCATGCAACGGAAGGGATAAGACAGGGTGTGATGCAAATCAATCATTTGGGACAGATTGAAATGAACACCCTTCACACGGTTGATCAGTTGAAGCTCACAATAATTGAATTGAAGGCTATCAATAAAAACACTAAAGATAAGGGAATGAGGGGCTATACCTCTTAAATAGATAAACTATGCCACTAACCCCTACTATATACGTCCGAAATGGAGGCAACGATGCTAATAACGGTAGCTCAGATGCCTTAGCGGTTGCGACAATACAACGTGCGCAGGAGCTTGCTTCTGCCGGTAGCGTTATTGGTTTGAAGTATGGAAGTGTATGGAAGGGCATTACGGGGATTAATAAGAGTGGCACAGCGATGAATCCTATTAACTGGATTCCCTACGGGGATGATAGTTTGCCTCTTCCTGAAATCACCGGATTCTATGACGTTCCATCATGGACGGATATTGGAGGGGGATTATACCGACACACTGTTTCAGGCGGGTTAGATCCTAGGGTAAACAGTCTTTCATTTGATAATGCACAAAAACCGAGAGGCGTTTGGCCAAAAGAGGGTTATAATACAATTACTGGTGCAAGTGGCGCAGGTTCCGGTACCATTTCCGATTCCGCTAACTTAGATGCCTCCCAACTAAATCTTACTGGAGGTTGGGTAATATTCAAAAAGCTGCATTGGATTTTGGATAAGGCCGAAATAACGGCACATTCAGGAAGTACATTATCCTATTCAAATACGAGTAGCTACAATGCGCAAGTTAATTACGGATATAAGGTCGATAACAAAAGGGAATTTTGCACCGAGCTGGGGGAATGGACACAGGAGGGAGATGATATTATTATGTTTTTTGGTGCCAATAATCCCGATAATTACAAAGTCAGGGTGGCCCAAGATCAGCAATGGATTGATCAATTCGGTTTAGAGCACAATATTTTTGAGAAGATAAAATTCACGGGCTTCAACGGTGTGGTGCAGCGAAGTGCCAATGACGGTATCACACATCCATCTTGCTCTTGTTCATTCCTTCGAAGGTGCAAGGGGCTCCGATTTGATTTGTGTGAGGTAGAACACATGGGTCAGACCTTCATCTACACCGAAAATTACGAAGAGGCAGACAGGCCAGAAGGTTTTAGGTATTATGGTTGCAAGTTCCGAAAAAACAATAATACGCTACATTGGATGCGTCACGGGGAGGCCGATGTCAAGGTGACAGGTTGCACAATAGAGGATCATGCCATGTTTCCGGGAGCTGGGAGTAATGGGGATGGTTCCTACAATACTTTCATGTTCTCTACACGAACTTTTGATGTTGAATTTCAGCACAATTATATCAATAATGTAGGGTTTAACGGTGTAATTGCGCAAGGTGTGAAGTTTCTTTTCTCCCACAACAGGATTTTTAGCTGTGCCAATGTGAAAGCTGATTCAGGGGGTATATACCATGAGAACGGCCCTACTGTTAATGCCAATTATAATATCAACGAGCGAATAATTGAAAGAAATCACATTTTTGCGGGGCCAGGAACATTAGAGGGGATGCCATCAACGGCAGTATTTGCCAATGAGGGAATATACATAGACGACTCTTATGTGGTAGGTCAGGATTGCAGTATTACCATTCGCCACAACCTACTAAGAGGGAATGCCTATGGTGTGAAATATCACAATACCTCTAATCACAAGTGCCATGATAATATCATGTTCGATAATTTTTATGCTGGGTTGAACTGTCAAAACGATACCAATTCAGGACAACACATAAGAAATATAGAGTTCTATGATAATGTGGTTGTGAGCTTCGGGGATCAAAGAATGATGAGGCTATTTGAGATCAGTAACAGCCATTCAGAAAATAAGATTGAGGATATTTTTTCTTTGATTAATAACAATAATTATATCTACGCAAATCCAGACACAAAGGAATTTACACGTCTAACATTAAACACGGGGTCGGGGCCATTCAGTTTCAATCGCACATTTTCAGAATGGAAAACGGATTACCCTGCCTATGATCCAAACAGTTCATTGAAACCAAGTGCAAGCAATGAATTTTTCTTGTACTTAAATGACACAGAGGATGATAATGTTGAGCAGGATATTCTAAGGAAAAGACTGGATGTTGATGGAGTCGAAGTAACAGAGTTGTTTTTAAACAGCTTCACATGGCAAGTTCTTGTAGATGATCTGGGACCACTTGACCCCGAACCAACCATATATCCATTAACCGCCGCTGCAAGCCCTGAAGCAGCGGGTTCCGTTTCCGTTGATCCAGTAAGCCCACACGAAGTAGGGGCACAAGTAACGGTTACAGCTACTCCAAATTCAGGATGGACGTTTGACAAGTGGCAGCGAAACGGAGTAGATCAACAGGAACCCAATCCGTGGATATTGACAAGAGCCGCACAATCAGAGAGTATTGTGGCTGTTTTTGAGGAAATACCGCCTGAAACCTATGCGCTTACCCTTAACGTTTCAGGAAACGGGACAGCAATCCAAAACCCTGAAAGCCCTCATGAGGAAGGAACTAACGTTGAGTTGTCAGCAACTCCAGATAGTGGTAATCAATTTGATGGATGGTACGATGGGGAAACCTTGTTATCAACAAACAACCCATACAGCTACACTACATTAGCAGAGGAAAAAACAATCATAGGAACATTTAGTGTAGTGCCACCGGAAACATACACGGTTACCCTCAATGCCAACAATGGGGGAGCAGTAAGCCAATTAACCACAGGCCCTTATGAAGAGGGTGATTTGGTCCAAGTTCAGTCCACACCAAATTCAGGGTATCGGTTCCTTAGATGGGAAATTGGAGGGGATGAAGTCAGTACCGATGCGCTTTATTCCTTCAACATGCCCGGAGAAAACCTAAGCTTGACAGCGGTATTTGAGCTAATACCAACCTACACGATATCCCTAAGTGTAGACCCCGCAGGATCAGGCACCACATCACAAAACCCCAGCAATCCGATTCAGGAAGGATCCACCGTTCAAATCAATGTCAACCCCGTAAGCGGAAAGCAGTTTGTAAGGTGGAGAAATGGAAGTGAAACATTCAGCACGGCCAACCCACACACCTTCGAGGTTACCGAGGCACTCAGTCTAGTTGCTGAATTGGAGGATGTGCCCCCGAATGAATACACCTTATCATTATCAATAAACCCCGAAGGCGCCGGAACCGTGACAGGGGCAGGAACTCACCCCGAGGGCAGCACCGTAGAGTTGATCGCCACATCAAACCAAGGATGGACATTCGCCTATTGGATGCGGGGCACCCAAGTAATCAGTAATCAGGCTGAATTTCAATATACCATGCCAAGCGAAAACACTTCTTTGCTTGCGTTTTTTGAAACTACGGGGCCATCATCCGAGACAACAGAATTCTATTCCTTGAATCAAATCCCCTTGGCGGATCACGGAATATTGCCAGGCAAACAACCGAATTCGAGCATAGCGATAGCGGGTATTTTTGACTTTCCGGAGCGAACAGGGAAAACCTATCACAGCTGGGGGGATCAACACGGGATTCAACCTTATATAAGGGCAGATGAAATCTTCTTTGCCGGCCGGGACATTAGCCTTATGGGTTTTGTGAAGGCCCAAAATGAAACCGAGGCGATTGATAAGGTCTTGGACCTCTATCAGGAAATAGATGCTTTCAATCATCTTGTCTTGTTGACCTGTAAATGGGGTGCTTTTTGGGTGCATGTTGTCGATGAAATTACGGCACAATACATATCTAGGGGTTATTTCAGGATAAGGATGGTATTCAGGGAACCTGTTCCCGACCTAACAGGAACCCTTCCAACGGGTGATTCACAGAACCCCGGGATTGATGGGGTGGAATTCAAGGATTTGGGATTGTTGCCTATGAAGGGCTTCAAGGTGCTGAATAGATCAGGGGCCAAGCAAGCATCTTACATAAGTCACAGCCAAGAGGGCTACGGGAGAAAAAAACGTGGTTTGAACGAATACACCCTTTCTTTTCACATTCAGGAACCTAGCTTTGTTAGTTTTTTAGGCAAGATTAGAGGGTTATATGAAATGATGAAATCCCCCGGACTTAGGACACTCAGGCACATGGACGGAACCTATCGGGAGGTTTTTGTAAAAGATGGGTTCAGCTTGCAAAACATAAAACATACCAAAACCTATTTCTATTCAAGGATAAATATATCCTTTGCGGAGGTGAGACTGCTAAGAAGCTGGAACGTGCTTACGGACAACTTAGGGAACGTGCTGGTAGACAACCACGGGGCACCGCTGTTTTTTGAGGTTGAGCGGCCTGATTTTGTGCAGGTAGTGGCCATCGGTGGGGTGGTTACAGACGTGGAAATAGATGGAGTAGATTGGGTGGTTCATACTTTCCCGGAAAGCGGGGAATTTGAGGTGATTGAAGGTGGTGAGATAGAATATTTGATTGTTGGCGGTGGCGGTGGTGGCGGGTCAAGAGCTAGATCTGGTGGGGGTGGCGGTGCTGGGGATGTGATTCAAGCTATTGAAGAAATAGGAGTGGGAATATATTCCGTTACAATAGGTAATGGTGGAGCCGGTGGTGCAAGCTCAGCAGCACTTAGAGGGGAAAATGGGGGCGATACTGTTTTTAATTCTCAAACTGCAATTGGCGGGGGTGGCGGTGGTGCCTCCGTTAATATTTCTTCTGGTGCGGGACGCAACGGATCGTCTGGTGGTGGTGGTGGCCAAGGTTCCACGGGGGGGTCCCCTGGTATAGGAGGAGTAGCACAGGGTATTAACGGACATAACGGAGGTAATGCATTTCCGATTGGACAAGCGACTCAAAATGATCTAGATAATAGAGCAGGAGGTGGTGGCGGAGGTGCTGGCGGCCCTGGAGGAAACGCAAGTTTCGCAACTGGAGGTATAGCGGGGTTAGGCATTCAGTTGTCGATTTCAGGAACTACAATGACTTATGCAAAAGGAGGCCGTGGGGGATCAGCAACAGAAACAGCTAATGAAACAGCTCCTAACACGGGAGATGGAGGAGATGGGTCGCACCAAGCATCTTTTTCAGAAGGGAAAAACGGAGGCTCAGGAGTCGTGATTATTAGGTACAGAAAATATTAAAAAAATCGATAAAAATGCAGGGACAAACAGACATAACGAAGGACATTCAAAAGCGGACGGATATTCAGCTCACCGATAGGATTGTGATAGTCAACCCGCTTGCGGGAGCTGGCGAAAAAAAAGTACTGTATATGGAGATTCCCGATTTTGGGAACAGCGGGGCGCTTACGTTGCAGCCCGAAAGTGATGATGAAGTTTTCGATATATAAGATTATAGGGATATGCAAAGGCACATTAGTACTACTTATCAGGACGGGGCGAAGGTCCTGAATAATATAAGGAATAGGCATACGAATATGCTGGATACCTACACGAGGGTGACTACCTGGCGGGACGGGAGTACGATGGATGATTCTAAGTGTGACGGGGTCGTGTATAGGAAGATGGGAGAGGAGTATTATGTGATTAACCGATTCCAAGGAGGGTATTCCCTTAACCCATTAGATTTTGGTTGCAAGTTTGATGGGGTCACGGATGATACACAGGGATTGCAGCTTATGATTGATGTGCTTAAAACCCTTAATGTTCACAGAGTAGTTTTACCTGCATTAGGAAAGGTGAAAATAGCACAGGTAAATATTTCACACCCGGTAAACATAGATTTCAACAATAATACTATTGTTTCAGATCAGGGAGATTTTTGCTTTGATATTCAAAGTAGCGATGTGACAATTGACAATATTAGTTTTGGAGAGGATTCCGATAGAATTTCAAAATCATGCGTTAATGTAGGGTATATTAATAGTTTGGAGGATTTTGGGGAGTTTGAAAATGTTAATTTCCGAAACCTCAAGTATTTTGGTAATACAGAAAAGAGTGCCATAGATATTTGGGGAGGTGCTAAGAATATTACTGTTTCAAACAGCTACTTTCATACCACAAACTCCACAGGCCTAGAAACAGATAGATCAGCAGTTCGGGTTCGATTAGGTCAATCTACTAGCTTTGTAAAAGACCTTAATTTGATTGTAAATTCTAATCATTTTGACGGGGCTTTTTATTACGCTGTGAGAATAGGGGGAAATGGGTATGCTAACGGGTTCAATTTTTCGGATAATATCTGTAAGGGAAGCTTGGCAGCAATTAAAACTTACCATTGCTATGAATCTGTCATATCTGATAATATTCTTACAGGTATGAGCGAGTCAGTATACCTATGGAGGTGCTATTCCGTAACGGGTAATTTCATAGCGGACAGTACAGCAGAAAACTATGCCGTAGTTGCCGAAAGTGTTTTGAACATGTTTTCCAACAATACGATCCAAAATACCTCAAGCACAGCGTTAAACGTAGATTCCGGTCCATCTATGGGTATTATATCCAATAATAAGATTTTGAATAGCGGAGGGCACGGCATCCATTTTTCAAACAGGGTGCTGGATAGTCAATTCAACCTAACACAAATACAAGGAAACCAAATCATCAACTGCCAGTGGCATGGCATGTATTTCAATGAGCAAACCAACGCAAACAGATGGAATGGGATTCTGGTGCAAAATAACAGAATTGTAGGAGTGGGTAGGGCAGGTTCCGAGGATGACTGGGATGGGATATGTGTGGATTTGAGCACAGGAGTAAACAGACAGATATTCCAGTCTTTTTTCATCAATAATACCATTCAAGGAAACCAGGGGCCAAATTTTGTGACCGATTCCAATATTAAGCATGGGATCAGGTTCATAGATGAAGATGCCGATAATTCTTCGACCTTTCATGTAATAGGAAATACACTGAGAGCGGAGATACCCTTCAAAAATTCAAGAACAGGAGGCGGAGGAGGATTTGGAAAAGTATTCGTAAACAATACAGTCAGTGACCTTAGCAAGGTAGAATTAAGCAGCGGGGGAAGCAGACTGATTACCGCAAATATAGATTTAGCAAACAACAGGTTAAGCGCTAATGATTTCACGTTTTTTGGTGAAAGTACCGTAGACGGGAAGGTTATTTTCAGTACGGGATCTGAATTAAATTTTGCCAATAATATTAAATCAAAGGTATTAGCCGAAATAAATCTCCAAAATCAGGAACAGGTCTTGGAGTGGGATTCACCTCCTGAAAATATTACCAGCTACATAGAACTTGAACTATACAGAAGTAGCCAAGGCGGATCAAGCACTACTTTTGATGGGTACGCCAAAAAATCCTTCACAGTGAGATGGAGCGATTCAGGAGGTGGTACCATACAAGGTTCCCCTGACCAGGAAGAAAAGTATATAGGGAACCATGGGTATCGATTTGGAGAGGTTCAAGCAAATAACGGAAAGCTACAGGTTCCTATTATTAGGCAAAATTCAGATGGGAGGCCAGCACAGATAAGATTAACCGTATATGGGCCAAACCTTGCGAGTTCTTTTTTCATTGACCACGTCATTCTATCTACACCCGTTTCACTTAGTAGTACTGTGCCAGATCTTGCTAACAGCATTCAGCACTATACAAAATTCAAAGAACAGGCAGGATGTGGCCTTGATGCTGTTCTTGATGATCAGTACATGCGTAAGGCACAAATACAGCGTAGAAGCGAACAAGATTTTACGGCAGTTAATAACACAATTGATACGCTCACAAGACTAAACCAGTATTTGAGATTCACCGCAGGTTCGCCAGGAACGGCAACCATAGATGCAAGCACTTTTTCAGCAGGGGATACCTTAATTGGAGAAGTAGAGGGAGCCACAAAGACATTTACCATGAGTGGCTCAGGTACATTAAGAGTTAAGGATGGCTATCTGCCACAAGTACCACAAAACGGGGTGTTTTCAATCAGATTCAAGGCTCCAGATGATGCTATTTTGTCTGGTGATTTACTGCCAGATTCATGACAGAACTACAACTATACCGCTCCGGAAACCCGACTATCCAAGTCAAGATAGATGATTCCACGACCTATATACACGAAGTTATGGGCACGTGGGAGATTCAAGCCGAGTTCATAGCCCCTTTCCCTCTTGATATTAAGGTGGATGATTATATCATCTACAGGCAGGAGCGGTATAATATAAATGTGGAGTACGAGATGCAGAAGGTCAGCAACTTCGAGTATCGGTATTCCATACTTTTCGAGCATGTAAGCTACTGGCTTAAGGATAAGATACTCATGCATCAAGGGGCGGTGGAGTTCTCTTATTTTGGTACAGCTGCGGCCTTCGTAGGCTTGATCGTAGAGAATATGAACCTGGACGACACAGGATGGAGCATAGGCAATGTGGTGGGCACAGAACCCATGCTAATCGAGTTCTATGGGGATGAAGGGGGATTCACGTGTAAGGGGGCTCTAATGAGGGTGGCCGAGGAATTCGGTATGGAGTTCTGGTTTACTGGGAAGCAGATCAACCTCACCACAGAGGCGGGAGTGCAAACCAATCTGGATTTTGAATATGGACAAACTAGGGGCTTATACTCCCTCACTAGGGGGGCGCAGGAACAGCCCTTGTATAATCGATTATGGGCGTTCGGGGGAAGGAAAAATATCAATTTCGACTATAGGAACGGGGCGAAGCGTCTTGTTTTTGAAGAGAGGATGTTGGAAATGCCCTTACAGCCGGGGGAGCGGAGAAGGGAAAACAGCGTTATTTTTGAGGACATATATCCTACCAGAACGGGAACCGTTTCAGCGGTTTCTGAGAATTGGCTGAACATCACGGATGGGGGTATTGATTTTGATTTGAACGGCCAACGGGTCGAAGGTGAAACCGCTAAGATCGTTTTCAAGTCGGGAAACCTCAGCGGTAGGGAGTACGACATTGGAAGCTATAATCATTCAACAAAGACAATCACGCTAGTGCCATTCACGGAAGAGGACGGTTATACCACTCCAAACAGCACCTTTAACCCCTCAACGGGAGACCAATACACCTTGGTAGGGATCAGCATGCCACAGTCCTATATAGACGATGCAGAGGCAAGGCTCAGGAGTGCCGCACAGGGTGTGTTTAACCAAGTCACCCGGCCACCTTATGAGGTAGAGGTAGACGAAAAATACATGCGGGATAACGGCATAGTGCTGAATGCAGGTGACCGGGTGAGGCTCCGTGATCAGGGGCTTAACATTGATGATAATATAAGGGTGTTTTCCGTTAGTTGGCCGCTCGTGAACCCGTATGACCTTACCGCTGTCATTTCCGACGCTGTAGTGTATAGGACAGAGGTAAGGCAGGAGATCGAGATAGAGAAAAGCAAAGAACGGGTGACACGGGTGGACCGCACCAAAGCGGAACTGGCCAGGCAGAATACCCAGCGGATGCGGCAGTTGCAAGGTCTGATTTTTGACCCAGACGGGTACTTTGATCCCGAGAACATCAAGCCTGGAAGCATAGAAACCTTAATGCTATCCGTAGGTGCCAAGTCTCAAAATTTTGCCCTCAACGGGGTAGAAATAGCCCCTAATGCCGGGGGTGATCCTAATTCATTGTTCGTTTCAGGCGGGTTTCTAATCCATTACGAACTGGAAATAGAGGGTTTGGGATATATCTGGGAAATGAGCCCATTTGAGTTTGATCAATTGGACCCCCTAAAGCCCTATTTCCTCAGCGCAAGGGTAAGCCAAAATGCATTGACAGGTACATGGCACCTAAGCGAAGACCCCGTAATGACTGAATCAGAAGCGGGTTTTTGGCACTTCAACGTAGGTATTCTCTATGCGGTCAAGGACGGGTACAGGGGATTCGACTTCACAAACGGGATGACTTTCATTGTGGGTGACACAATCAGAACCGGAACCATTCAAAGCATTGATGGCCTTGTGTGGCTGAATCTCACCGATGGATCCTTTAAATTTGGATCAGAGGGTAATTCAATTGACTGGAATGTAACCGAAGAGGGGCAATTAACAATAGATGGTGCATTGGTTAGCAAGATGATCTTCGCCGAGAATGCCGAGATAGTCAATCTCCTGGTAAGCTCACTTAGGACTGCAAACACAGGCAAAAGAGTAGAGATAACCGAGCAAAATAATAGTATCCGATTCTACAATGAAGACGGGGTGATGGTTGTGGAGATCAATGATACTTTGGGCTTCGATATTCTAGGTAATCAGCTTGCAGGCATTGCAGTTGACAACCCAGAAAATGCCAGGAGTAGCTTTGTAGCCGCTTCAGGCATATTATCGAATGCCTCTCTAATGCCTTTCTTTTCGATTGCCTCGGGGCTTGACACAAATGCGAGCGTGGTAGGGATATTGAACGAGCGCAACAGTGACACAGATGGGATAAGTGCCGGGGTAGTTGGATTGGACCCGACTACAACAGGCGCCAGCAGGTCTTTTGGCGGGTATTTCAATTCAGCCCTGATAGAGCGATTGAAAATTAATTCTATTGAACTGGGTATTGCTGCCGTCACCGAAAACCATACTATGACCGCCGAGACCTATGTAAGCTGCTATAACACCTCAGGTATCCAGGTGAATCTCCCAGCTAACCCACGTTTAGGCCGTAAGTGCTATGTCCGTAGGACAAACAGCTCAGCGGTTACAGTCGGGGGCAACGGCGAGGAGATCACAGACGATGCCCAGACGTTCAGCACTATATCAATACCATCTGCCGGGGACATGGGTGTGTTTGTCTGGGATGGGACTTATTGGTGCTATAATGTGATGCAATAGAGGGTGTTATGTAGGTATAACCCTGTATTAAAACTCTCAAACCATGCATCCCGCATCATTAATGCCAATTTTACATCAAAAAAACATTATGGAAGTATTCTTTGAATTAATCAATCCTGCATTAGCCGCCTTGATCCTTGCGGGAACCGAGGCATTGAAAAGACTAATACCAAGTCTATCAGGTCAAATAGCGACCATTGTTGTTTCAGTTGTTTTCGTTGCAATTTTCGTGATTGTCAATGATTCAGTGAACGTAATTGAGGGAATCATTTCTTTCCTCACCGCTATTGCGTCCTATGATTTCATCTTAGGTCCTATCCTGGAAGCCATCGGTATTGAGCGGAAAAACCAAAACGATTCATTAACCTAGTTCAAAAAACAATGAGTGGATGAATTTACTTCAATCTATCCCGAGCAACCCTTTGGAATACGGGGCTCTTGCCCTTTTGATAATGAGTTGGTTGGTGGCCATAAGGTGGTTAGTGAAGGCTAATGACAGTTATGGCCAGAAGTTGGAAGAAAAAGACGCATCTTTTCATGAAAAGTTGGAGCAGAAGAAAAGCGAATACCAACACATCATAGAAAAGAAAGAGGCTGAAATAAGGGAGGTTCGGGATAAATTGGAGCTTTCCGAAAAGCGGAAAATGGAAATCACCGAAAGGCTGATTGAAATAAATGTCGAATTTATATCGGCCATAAAATACCTGAAAAATGGACACAAAAATAATTGACAAAAGTGCAATTGATGAAATACTGTGCAAATTCAGTATAGATTTTTCAAAGGTGTTGATTGACCGCCTTAGGGGAACGGATTCACAATCGAATTTTGTGTTTAAACCTATTTTTGAAGATGATCCTGGCAGCCCCTTAATAGCTCCGGTTCCTGAAAACCAAAACCATTTCATGGTCATTTATCCAAAAAACTCAACTCCATATACTTTTGAGCTAGATGACATGAAAAAGATATGCTACATCGCAATGGGTGAGGTATATGAGGAGTTTTGCGGTAAAAAACTAAGAGCTGGAGACGTGATCGAAATCCCTCCAGGTAAAGAATACAAACCATATACCAAGGGATCTATGTGTATTGCCTATGTGGTTATTGATAGTCACTCCAATGCATTCAATTTGAACTGAAATGAAAATATACAGGATTGTACCGCATTGTTCAGCTACCGACTTTACAAAAGACTATTCTGAACAGCAACTCGAAAGGGATCATAACATCAGAGGCATAAGGTCACCAATGGGCTATCATTTTTACATCCGGAAAGACGGCAGGATCGTAAAGGGCCGGGAACTTTCAGAAATGGGAGCCCATGCATTGCCGTTTAACCGGGATAGTTGGGGTATTTGCTATGAGGGGGGGTTAAAGGAAGGTGGAACCACTTGGAGGGATGCACAGGACACAAGGACCGATGAGCAAAGGGCGGGGGAACTGAATTGCATTTACCAGATTCTTCAGTATATTGAAAATATAGCCGTTGGCAAGATCAATATTGATTATAAGATTGAAATAATAGGCCATGGACAGCTACCGGGGATTGCTAGAGCCTGCCCTTGCTATGATGCCAAAAAAGAGTTCTCATGGATAACCGCATAATTACGCTGTTTTCTTTTTTAGCCTGTGTGGTGATGGGTTTTGCCATTTGCTGGGTATTTTTTAAGCCTAATTACATCGAAAATATTGAAATAGTAGAAGACATTCAGATTGATACCGTGTATCTGGAATACCGGGACACTATTTTCATTCCCCAAGACAGCCTTATTTTTGAGTATATAAGGGACACGGTGATATTGGATATAACTTATCCAATTAACAGATATAGAGGTCTAGAGGCTACTTTGTTTGGTGATATTGGTTACAATGCTTTGGTAGCTGGATCGCTTCTGAATTTGGAATTAACCCCTAATTGGTCCATCCCTCAAATTGAGAACACCATCACCCGAACCGAAACCAGAACAATCATTCAAAAACCAAAGGGCCTTTACCTTGAAGGCGGGATTTCAAGCCAGTTCAATTACAAGATAGGAGCCACCTATTTGAATGATCGTTCTTTGTTTGGGTATGAATATCAACCTGATTTGAATGTCCATTGGGTGAAAACGGGATTTAAAATATGGTAGTTTTGTTTTTGTTTGATTTTCCTAAAAAAGAAACCCCTTCATTTATAATGAAGGGGTTTTTCATTCCCTGTAATTATCATAAATCTCAATATATCCATCGGATATAATCAATTCACCAAATTTATTAGAAAATTCAATTAAATCTTCTAAAGAATTTATTTCAATTTCTGGCTCTCCTTCAATATAAAACCTTTCATAATCTGAAGGTATAAATTTAAACCCAAGAGGCTCTAATTTTTTCCTTTCCTCATCTTTGGGGTAAAAATCCCCTGTAGTTTGTAATTTAAATTTCATGATCTTGTTTTTTAAGTTTCAACCTATCCGCAACCAACAACATACTTTTGGCCCATTTAGGGAGTTCCTTTGCCGGGGCCACAAGTGATTTAACGCTGTCATGGGTTAGTCCCAGTTCTTTTGCCAGTTGCTTGTATGAAAGCCCCACCGATTGCAGCAGGGCTTTGAATTTTTCGTGGTCAGTCATTAAGTTTCTATTTTAATATGCAAACTAAACGTGATTTCTTTAATTTCCTTTCCCCTCTAAAACCGCTTTTGGATTCAATCAAAATTTTGATAAATGAAGGTGTTTCGCCAGTTATTTCAATTACCTTTTCAGTTTCTCCAAAATTCCACATTAGAACGTTTCCAGGCTTTACATTTATAGATGGCTCCCCTATTACGTGGCCTACTGATTGTAACTGGATGGTGTTTGCTTGGGCGGTGTTTGATACTTGATATTTCATGACTTTGTAGTTTTGTTGTTTCGTTATGATGTAAAGATAGTAAATATATATTTACCATGCAAGCAAATAGTAAAAATAATTTCAATTATTTTTTCAAATATCCCTCGCTGAACTCAATTTCCTTTCACCGATAATCCTACCAACGCTTTTGAGATATTCCATAGTAGCCTGTAAGTTACCATGCCTAAAAAGGGTTTGAATCTCATATAAAGAAGACCCATCATCAACCATGTGACATGCCCTTGTATGCTTAAAAGAATAAATACCATGATGCTTTGATAGCCCGGCCAAAGAACGCATTTTCTTAAACCGATCATAAAAATTATCCTTACCAACTCTTAGCGGTCCCGGTCGATCATCCCGGCCAAAAATAAAATAATTGGGCTCAACGTTCATCAACCCCATTTCCAAAAGGATCTTTTTGAACTCAGGGTAAATAGGAATGAACTGGGTTGATTTGGCCTTTGTAATTTCCGGAGGTAATACCAGTTTACCAGCTCCCCAATCGATATGCTTCACTTTCAGATTAAGTCCCTCCTGTTCATTTCTTACAGCAGCATAGTAAACGAACTGGCATATCCTCCATAGGTACGGGTCATTTTCTAAAATAACCTTCTGAATGGCCTTAAATTCATTCTCATTATAGGGTTGGTTGCCACGGGTAATGACAGGTTTGGATTCAATCGTTTCCACCGGGTTTTTATCCAACACCTCATCATAATTGTTAATGAAGAAATTAAACAGCCTTGAGATGTTTGATTTGTGGGTATTGTAGGTTTTTCCGGAGGTCCAGTCTCCATGCTGCCGGGCAAATTCAAGATGGTTAAAAATATGGTTTTTCTTAACCTGGCTGATGTGAAGGTTTTGTAATCCCTGATCAATGAACCATTGTTTCATCAACCTAAATTCATAAAAATACCTATTGTAGCTTTTTGGCCTTATCCGATCCTTTACCGCCTCCAAAAAAATATCTATGCAATTGATGATTGTAAAGGTGTTATCATGCGCCTGATCTTCAAAAGGATTAAACCCGTCTTCCAACAATTCAGCCATAGCCAGCTGTACCAACCTGGCTTTTTCCATCCGTTCTGCTTTGGTGGATCCTGAATTGATATCTTGAAAAATCCTGAACCGCTGGAACTTCTTTGTTTCCGGGTTCAGAAATGAATAATAGACAAACCATTGTTTACTTAAATTCCCGCTCGCATCATAGATCTTTGGAAGCCGATAATTAAGTTTTGTCATTTTTTTGTCAGTAGGCCGATTTGACAAACCTTTTAACTTGCTAGAAATAAGGGTGTTAATAGGCTTTATTTTAGTACCAGGAGCGGGACTTGAACCCGCACGTCCTAATGGACACAAGATTTTAAGTCTTGCGTGTCTACCAATTCCACCATCCCGGCATTGGGTACCCCCCTTTTTTGGGAAGCTTAGCCCCCTAAAGAATAAAGCCCTGTGCTAAGGGCTTTAACTGGAGCGAAAGACGAGATTCGAACTCGCGACCCCGACCTTGGCAAGGTCGTGCTCTACCAGCTGAGCTACTTTCGCTTTTCTTACTTTTTAATGGGCATACCATCCGTATCCCTTAATGTGAATGCAAATTTAGGGTATATTTTTGAAAAGGCAACATGGATAGTTAAAAAAAATGATGGCCTGAACAGGTCCCATCCTATGCTGTTGATTGCGAGCAGCTACTGTTCCAGGGTCTTTTTTAACTCGTGCAGTTTGAGCAGGGCCTCCACCGGAGAGATGGTGTTGATGTCTATGTTGTCCAGCATTTCCTTGGCGGCTTTGAACTTGGGATCCATTTCAAAGAGGCTGAGTTGGTAGTTGTTTTTAGGGATGTCCCTCAACTTTTCTTGTTGCTTTTGTAGGCTCTTGTCCTTCTCCAGGTGCTTCATGATCTCGGCCGCCCGAAGTACCACCGGGTTTGGCATACCCGCCATCTGGGCAACATGTATACCGAAGCTATGACCACTGCCCCCCTTTTCCAGTTTCCGCATAAAAATCACCTTGTTTCCCATTTCCTTTACCGCCACGTTGAAGTTTTTAACTTTGGGAAAGTCCTCTGCCAACTGGTTGAGTTCGTGGTAATGGGTGGCAAAGAGAGTCTTAGCCCTGCATTTGGGCTGGTTGTGCAAATACTCCACAATAGACCAGGCAATTGAGATCCCATCATAAGTGCTGGTGCCCCTACCTATCTCGTCCATCAGTACCAGGCTCCTATCCGAGAGGTTATTGAGGATACTGGCGGTTTCGGTCATCTCCACCATAAAGGTAGACTCTCCTTTGGATAGGTTATCCGAAGCTCCCACACGGGTGAATACCTTGTCGATGATCCCCAGCCTGGCATAGGAAGCCGGTACGAAGCTACCCATTTGGGCCATCAATACAATCAGGGCAGTCTGTCTCAACAAGGCCGATTTTCCAGCCATGTTAGGACCCGTGATAATGATGATTTGCTGATGGTCATTGTCGAGGAAAATATCATTTGGCACATACTCTTCCCCTATGGCCAATTGTTTCTCTATGACAGGATGTCTCCCATCCTTGATTTCTATGGAGTCCGTTTCGGCGATCTTGGGTTGGCAATAGCCGTTGCTGGCAGCCACATTGGCAAAAGACAGCAGGGCATCTAGACTGGCAAGTATCCGGGCATTTTGCTGGATATGGGTCACATAATCGGCGGCATCCTGCACCAATTGAAGAAAATACTTTTGCTCCAGGGAGATCATGCGCTCTTCAGCGTGTAGGATTTTTTCCTCATAGACCTTGAGCTCCTCGGTGATGTAACGTTCCGCATTTACCAGGGTTTGCTTCCTTATCCACTCAGGGGGCACCTTGTCCTTGTGAGTATTGCTCACTTCCAGGTAATAGCCAAACACCTTATTGTAGGCCACTTTAAGGGAGCTTATGCCAGTTCTTTTTACCTCCCTTTGCTGAAGCTGTATAAGGTAGTCCTTGCCGGAAGTGGCCAAAGACCTGTATTCATCCAAGTCCGCATCCACCCCGCCACAGATGATACCTCCCTGGTGCAGGAGCATGGGGGCATCCTCCATCAGCTCCTTTTCGATCTTTTCCAGCAAAAAGTCGCAGGGATTGAGTTGATCTCCCAATTTTTTTAAGGCAGCAGATTTTTGCTCTTTGAGAAGGGCCTTAATGGGAAGGCTGCTCTTTAGTGCCTTTTTCAATTGGTTCATTTCCCTGGGGTTGATCCGACCCACGGCCACCTTAGAAATAAGCCTTTCCAAGTCCCCAACCTGTTTAAGGTGGGAGACAATCTCCTCCCTTAGCTCCTCTTGCTCCACGAAGTGGCTGACAATTTTCTGTCTTTCCAGGATGTGTTCCTTTTCCTTTAAGGGCAGAACCATCCATTTTTTCATCATACGACTTCCCATAGGAGTATGGGTGTGATCCAAAATCTGAATCAGGGGTATACCCCCCTCCTGCTGCGGATACACCAGCTCCAGGTTACGTATGGTGAATTTATCCAGCCAAACGTATTTCTCCTCGGCAATCCTGGAGATGGAGGCAATGTGTTTGATGTCCTTATGCTCTGTCTCCTCTAGGTAATACAATATGGCACCAGCAGCCACTATTCCCTGTTCCAGGGATTCTATCCCAAAACCCTTTAGGTTGTTGGTCCCAAAATGGGAAACCAGTTTTTCGTAGGTGTAGTCGTACTGATACACCCAGTCTTCACAATGAAAGGTAGTAAACTCGTTTTTAAAGAGTTCCTGGGCCTGTTTGCGCGAGCTTTTAGAGTAGATCACTTCGGATGGGGCGAAACTTTGCAACAGTTTTTCCAAATAGGAGGTATCTCCTTCTGCTGCCATAAATTCCCCGGTACTGAGATCCAGGAAGGCTACCCCATGTCTGTCTTTGCCGAAATGGATGGAGGCCAGAAAGTTGTTTTTCCGCTTGTCCAGCACGTTGTCATTAAAGGACAGCCCCGGTGTAACCAGCTCTGTTACCCCACGCTTCACGATGCCCTTCACCTCTTTGGGGTCCTCAAGTTGATCACAAATCGCCACCCGGTGACCTGCCCTGATGAGCTTAGGAAGATAGGAATCCAAGGAGTGATGGGGAAAGCCCGCTAATTCGATATGGGAGGCAGAGCCGTTGGCCCTTTTAGTCAAGACGATGTCCAATACCTTGCTGGCAAGTATGGCATCCTCGCCAAAGGTTTCGTAAAAGTCCCCTACCCTAAATAGCAGTAGCGCACCAGGATGCTTGGCCTTGATGGCATTATACTGCTTCATTAAAGGGGTTTCTTTGCTTACGGATTTAGCCATATACAGCGGTTGTTGATCCTAGGTTATACGCTTACCCACGGTGGGGGAAGAATAAAAGACAAACATAGATAAAAATAGGCTTTACAGCAATCTGCAAAAAGGCTTGGAGCCCTATTATCTCCAATTCTTTGTCTGCCTCACTCAGGAACTTGATAAGAAATTTTTTGGCCAATTCACATTACATGCATTTTATCGTATTTTTAGCTTGGAATGGAAAAATCACACACCTACCGCATAAACGTGACCTGGACAGGGAACAAGGGGCAAGGGACCGAGAGTTATCTTGCCTATGAAAGGGAGCACTTGCTTTCTGTAATAAATAAGCCAGATTTGATCTGCTCTTCGGATCCGGCATTTAGGGGAGACCCAACTAAATACAACCCAGAGGAAATGTTGGTCTATGCATTGTCCGCTTGTCATATGCTGTGGTACCTGCACCTTTGTTCCATAGAGGGGGTTCAGGTCCTAACGTATAAAGACGAGGCCAAAGGGGTTTTGATGGAATCCCAGGATATGGGTGGGAGGTTTAAGGAGGTCTTGCTCAACCCACAGGTAAAAGTTCCCAAAGCAAGCATGTTGGAAAAGGCAATTTCCCTTCATCGGAAAGCCAAGGAGCTGTGTTTTATTGCCAGCTCTGTTAATTTTCCCGTCCACCACAACTCTGTGGTATCGTTGGATAAATGAAAAGTAATCTGGATTACCACTTTTGGTTCCAATCCACAAATTCTGGAAATTCATTCTTGATAAACCCACTACTGCTTCTTTTATGCTGTAAAGCAAAAGTTCTCCTAACAACTCTAAAGCATATAGCCAAACTTAGAATTTTTATTTAAAAAGGTATTCCATTAAAATAAAGGATTCAATTCGTAGATCATCTTTAAACGCGTTAAAGCCCATATATGCAGGAATGCATCATGGGCTTTGTATATAAATAGTTGGTTAGTCAATATCACCTAATCAAATATAATGGCCAACGAGTTTCCTGACCACTGTCCCTACTCAGGGAAACCACGTTATTGACCGCAACTTGATTCCAGTGGATATTTAATATTTTTCTCACCACATCGTTTTCACCCCGCAAAATGTTCAGAGAATAAATCCCGGGCTTTAATCGGTTAAAATTGACGAGCACATGGTTTTGCCCGGTATTTTTTACCTTAAACTCGTCCACTAGCCTTTCGGAATTATCCCTAATCCTGATAGTGACCTCTTGGTCCATTGGTAAGGAACTGACATCCAATTTGGCGAATTTCCCCTTTTTCTCCACGGGAAGCAAAAGGTTGTCAGGATGGTTGGAGGAGGCTGTGGCAAAGGTGGACAAGCCCATTACCATAAACAGTACTGCAAACAGAGAAGCGGCATTTTTCAATGGAGTTTTCATGATTATAACAGTTTGGTAGTTAAATAATTGTTGATATTTGATAGGTTTTACGGAGGTAATAGTAGTCGGGTTGCCATTGTTAGTATAAATTATCAAAAAATAGTAAAAAATATTTTTATGATAGTAATACTATTAAATTTGAAGTGTGGTTTCTTGCGTCCTAAAACATCAAGACTCCCAATTATATGCAATCTGCATGAAGGTAAAAGCTAGGGCTTCGGTTGGAGGATCTTCTTCTGGGCAGCAGAAAAAAATACAACATCTGATTTCTAAAAATAAGTCAACTAACCCAAAAAAAAGCCGGATCAAAGTCATTTGATCCGGCGCAATAAGCTATTGTAATCCCAATTCATTTCTCTAATTGCTCAACGAGCCAATCTCCCACCTCGGAGGTTTTGTAGGCTTTATCTCCTTCTGAAAGGTCTTCGGTCACGATACCCTTCTCCAAGGACAGGTTTACCACCTCGGAAATGGCATTGGCTTCTTCTTGAAGCCCAAAGGCATATTCAAACATCATGGCTGCTGACAAAACAGTGGCCAAGGGGTTGGCAATGTCTTTTCCCGCTGCTTGGGGGTAAGATCCATGAATAGGCTCAAAAAGTTTTGTCTTGGTGCCAATGGAGGCGGAAGGCATAAGTCCCATGGATCCACTGATCACCGAAGCCTCATCGGTCAAAATATCCCCAAACATGTTTTCTGTGATCAGGACATCATAGGATTTCGGCCATTGGATAAGTCGCATGGCCACCGCATCCACAAATTCGTACTCCACTTTTACATCAGGATACTCTGGTGCAAGTCGTTGTACGGTTTCTCTCCATAGCCTGGAAGTGGCAAGTACATTGGCTTTGTCCACACAGGTCAGTAATTTTCTCCGCTTTTGGGCAAATTCAAAGCCCATCCTTGCAAGGCGCTCAATTTCCTCTACGCTGTATACACAAGTGTCAAAAGCCTTGGTGCCTTGCTCGTTTCTTCCCCTGGGCTCCCCAAAATAAATTCCCCCGGTAAGCTCCCTGAGGAATACCAGGTCTGTGCCCTCAATCCTGTCTTTCTTAAGAGGGGATTTATGAACCAGGGATGGAAAAGTAAAAGTAGGTCTTACGTTGCAAAACAATCCCAGTTTTTTTCGCATTTCCAAGAGGCCCTGCTCTGGTCTTACCTTGGCAGAAGGGTCATTGTCGAATTTGGGATGGCCAATGGCCCCAAACAAAACGGCGTCGGCCTTAAGGCAAACCTCATGGGTGCTGTCTGGATAAGGGTTTCCTACAGCATCTATGGCTGCGGCCCCGGTTAATGCTTCCTCAAAATTCAGGGTGTGGCCAAACTTCTTTCCTATGGCCTTCACCACTTTTACTGCTTGATCAACTACTTCTGGTCCTATGCCGTCACCGGGCAATAAGGCTATATTCATTTCCATAAGGATTGTTTTTTTCTGATTTTGTTTGGTTTAATTGTTCTATAATATTCAACATTTTTTCCGTGGCTTTCATGGCCGCAATGGTCTGGTCACTATCCAGACCTTTGGTCTTGAAAATTTTGCCATAATCCCAAGTAATCACACACTCCACAAAGGCATCAGTTTTGCCACCGGGGGGGATGCTGATATGGAAGTCAGTCAGCTTTGGAAGTGCCTTGTTAAGGGACTTATAAATTTTCTTTAAGGCCCTCATGAAGGAATCGTACTGACCGTCTCCAGAGGCATTTTGCTCATAGAACTGGTCATGTATTTTCATTCTTAACTGTACAGATGGCTTGAGTCCTTTTGAATGCACCATGTGATAGCCATCAATGCAGATATCCGTTTTGATGCTGTTGTTTTGTAGCACATCGGCGATGATGTATGGCAAGTCCTCTGTGGTGACTCTTTCTTTTCTGTCCCCAAGCTCAATGATTCTTTGGGTAACCTTCTTTAGCTCCTCAGGTTCTAAGGAGATGCCCAGTTCATTGAGGTTTTTAAGGATATTGGCTTTACCGGAGGTTTTCCCCAAGGCGTATTTACGTATTCTTCCGAAACGCTCCGGATCCAGGTCACTGTAATAGAGGTTTTTCTTGTTGTCCCCATCAGCGTGAATGCCCGCTGTTTGGGTAAAAACATTTTCTCCAACCACCGGCTTATTGGACGGAATATGAAGGCCTGAAAACTGTTCGACCAACTTGCTGATACGGTAGATTTTACTTTCGTTCACACTGAGTTTGCAATTCCCGAAATCCTTAAGTACAGCCACTACCGATTCCAGTGGAGCGTTTCCAGCTCTTTCCCCTAGCCCATTTACAGTGGTATGAATTCCTCTGGCCCCACCTTTTACGGCCTGTAACACGTTTGCCACAGAAAGGTCGTAGTCATTGTGCGCATGGAAATCAAAATGGTAATCCGGGAATTTGGAAGTGATCTCATCCATAAATTGACTCACCTCCACTGGTTGCAACAAACCTAGGGTGTCTGGGAGCATAATACGCTTTACTGGAAGCCCTCCAAGAAAATGGATCAGGGCAAGCGTAAAGTCTTTTGAGTTTCGCATGCCGTTGCTCCAGTCCTCCAGGTACACGTTCACGGATATCCCATGGCTGATGGCATAGGTAATACAGGCTTCGATTTCCTCAAAATGCTGTTCTGGCGTCTTTTTTAGCTGGTGGGTAAGGTGATTCAATGAACCTTTGGTCAATAAGTTCAAGACCTTTGCCCCGGATTCTACCATCCAGTCCACCGACATCGGGGTGTCCACAAAACCAAGCACCTCGATTTGTTCCAAGATACCTTTTTCTTTAGCCCAGCGAGTGATCTTTTTTACTCCCTCTAACTCCCCCTCAGAAACACGGGCGGAAGCCACCTCTATCCTATCCACTTTCAATTCTTCAAGTAGCAATTTTGCTATCTGAAGTTTTTCTGAAGGTAGAAAGGACACCCCTGAGGTTTGTTCGCCATCCCTCAGGGTGGTATCCATGATTTCTATTCGTGATTGATTACTCATTTTTGCTGTTTATGCGGTTCCCTGATAAAATTATGCCAACACCTAAAGAAACAGAGTATTTATTATGCCTTCTCGGTAAATTTAACAATATCCTCTTTTATATTAAGCAAGTAGTCGATATCATCAAATCCGTTCTTCATGTTTTCTTTCTTGTAGACATTGATGTCAAAAGATTCGCTTCTTCCTGTGGAAAGCAGGGTGATGGTCTGCGCATCAATATCCACTTTTACTTCAGTTTTGGGATCCTTCTCCACCTCTTGGAACATCTCATCGGCAAATGCAGGGGTAACCGTAACGGGCAGTACACCAATATTCAAACAGTTATTTTTAAAGATGTCGGCAAAGAAACTGGAAACCACGCACCTGAACCCATAATCGTAGAGGGCCCAAACGGCATGTTCCCTACTGGAGCCGGAACCAAAGTTTTTTCCGGAAAGCAGGATTTTGCCACTGTAAGTTGGATCATTGAGCACGAAGTCTTTTTTAGGTTTACCCTCGCTATCATATCTCCAGTCCCTAAACAGGTTGTCCCCAAAGCCTTTTCGTTCCGTGGCCTTAAGAAACCTCGCCGGGATGATTTGATCCGTATCCACGTTTTCCTCTGCCAAAGGTACTACGGTGCTAGTCAATACATTAAATTTATCGTAAGCCATGTTTACTTTCAAATTAGGATAGGTGATTCTTCAAACAATTCTCTAGGGTCGGTCACTTCTCCTCTGATGGCTACTGCGGCCACCGTCAGGGGACTAGCCAGGAGCGTCCTGGATCCGGGACCCTGTCTTCCTTCAAAGTTTCTATTGGATGTGGAGACAGCGTACTTTCCAGAAGGGATTTTGTCGTCATTCATCGCCAGACAGGCCGAACAACCCGGCTGTCTCAACTTAAAACCGGCCTCTTCCAGAATTGCTACCAAGCCCTCTTCTATGGCTTTCTTTTCTACCTCCCTTGAGCCGGGTACAATCCATGCCGTGATATTGTCTGCCTTTTTCTTTCCTTTTACAAATTGGGCTACCGAACGGATATCTTCAATCCGGCCATTGGTGCAGCTCCCCACAAAGACATAATCGATTTTCTTGCCCTTCATAGGCTCACCTGGATTAAAGCCCATGTATTGCAATGACTTCAAATAAGACTTTTTTGTGCTGGTGTCCATGCCATCGGTGGTAGGGATAGGGTCTTTCACCTTAATACCCATACCAGGATTGGTGCCGTAGGTGATCATTGGCTCGATATCCTCTGCATCATAGTGGTATTCCAAGTCAAATTGGGCTCCATCATCTGTCTTTAAGGATTTCCAGTAGGCCAAGGCTTTTTCCCATTCTTCCCCTTTTGGCGTATATCTTTTTCCCTTAAGGTATTCGAAGGTCGTTTCATCCGGAGCAATAAGGCCTCCCCTTGCCCCCATCTCGATGCTCATATTACAGATGGTCATACGGGCTTCCATGCTAAGGTTCCGAATGGCACTTCCTGCATATTCGATAAAATACCCTGTACCACCACTCGCAGAAATCTTGGAAATGATATACAAGATAATATCCTTGGATGTCACCCCTTTTCCAAGTTCTCCATCTACAGTGATGCGCATCTTTTTAGCCTTGGACTGCATGATGCACTGGGTAGCAAGAACCATCTCCACCTCGGAGGTACCTATTCCAAATGCGATGGTACCAAATGCTCCATGGGTGGAAGTATGGCTGTCGCCACACACAATGGTCATACCAGGTTGGGTAACGCCAAGTTCAGGGCCGATCACATGAACGATTCCATGATGGTCAGTTCCCAAATCATGAAGTTCTATGCCATGCTTTTTGCAATTTTGTCGGAGCTTTTCCACCTGCATCCTGGAGAGCTCGTCTTTAATGGTTTTTTCCTGGTCAATAGTAGGAACGTTATGGTCTGGAGTAGCAATGGTCCTCTCCGGAAACATCACCCCAGTCCCTCTCTTCTCCAAATTGAGAAAAGCCACAGGACTAGTCACTTCATGGATAAAATGCTTATCTATGAAGAAAACATCAGGTCCGTTGGGGATGGATTTCACTACGTGAGCATCCCATATTTTATCAAATAATGTTTTCTTTTCCATCATTTATTAATTTGTCGCTTTTATTGGCAGCTTGTTTAAGGCATCCACAAAGGCCCTTGCCGAGGCCAATACGATGTCGGTTTCAGAAGCAAACCCATAATAGGGTTTTCCCTCATGCATGATACGCATATGTACCTTGCATACATCGTCACTCCCTTTTGTCATGGCTTGGATGAGGAATTCATCCAATATCACTTTGTGTTCGATGAGCTGTTTGATAGATTTGATCACGGCATCTACCGGTCCATTTCCCTTAGAGCTTCCCGTAAGTACTTTATCTCCCATTTCCAGCGTCACTTCAGCATTAGCTTCTTTTCCTTCGGCACCTTGGTAGGAGATGTCCTGAATCTCAACAAGGAGCGAATGATCCATCTGCTCCCCAATTAGGGACAAAAGTTCCTTTCTCCCTATGTCCCTTTTGGTGTCTGCCAGTTCCAGGAAACGTTCGTAAATCTCATTGAGCTTTTCTCCCTCCACAGGGAAGCCAAGTAAGTTCAAGTGGTGTTTCAATGCCGCTCTTCCACTTCTGGCTGTAAGTACGATGGAGGATTCCTCCACTCCTACATCTTTAGGGTCAATGATCTCATAGTTTTCCCTGAATTTCAGTACTCCGTCTTGATGGATACCAGAGGAATGCGCAAAGGCATTTTTGCCCACGATAGCCTTGTTGGGCTGTATGGGCATGTTCATGAGTTTGGATATGATACGGCTGGTCTCGTAGATTTTCTTGGTAACAATATCAGTATGAACGGGAATTTCCGAATGGCATTTTATGGCCATTACTACTTCTTCCAAGGAAGTGTTTCCTGCCCTTTCACCGATGCCGTTCATGGTGACTTCCACTTGTCTGGCACCATTTTCCACCCCGGAAAGGGTGTTTGCCGTTGCCAACCCCAAGTCGTTGTGACAGTGGGTGGCAATAATGGCCTGGTCGATGTTACTTACGTTTTCTTTCAAGAACCGGATCAAAGCCCCATATTGAACGGGCAGGCAATACCCGGTGGTGTCCGGGATATTTACCACCTTGGCACCTGCCTTAATCACAGCTTCAATAATTTTGGCCAAATAATCTTTGTCTGCCCTACCTGCGTCTTCGGCATAAAATTCCACCTCATCTACTAGGTTCTTGGCAAAAGTTACCGCCTTTACCGCCCTTTCCAGTACCGCCTCAGGGGTACTTCGGAGCTTGTGTTGAATATGGTAGCCGGAGACTCCTATGCCTGTGTGAATCCTGCCTTTTTTGGCAAAGCGCAGGGAGTCAGCGGCTACCTCTATGTCCTTCTCTACCGCCCTGGAAAGGGCACAAATGGTAGGATTCGACACGGCCTTGGATATTTCCTGAACAGACTTGAAATCCCCGGGGCTGGAAACAGGAAACCCTGCTTCCAGTACATCCACACCCAAAGCTTCCAAGGCTTGGGCTACAATGATTTTCTCCCTGGTGTCTAATTGGCATCCAGGTACTTGCTCCCCATCTCTTAGCGTCGTATCAAATACCCAAAGCTTTTCTGTCATATCAATTGTTTTCTGGTCTCAATTTTCGGACTGTTGCACCTGCCTGCCACATTTCTGATTCCCTGAGCTCTTTCAATTCCTCTTCCAATTTCACCCTGTAGTCAGACTTACTGTTGGATTCAATGGACTTGCTGGCCTCTTTTCCAGTCTTCACACTGTTGTACAATTCCTCAAAAACAGGCTTTGTGGCATCCCTAAAAGGTTTCCACCAGTCTAATGCACCCCTTTGAGCAGTGGTAGAACAATTGGCATACATCCAATCCATCCCATTTTCGGCCACCAAGGGCATCAAACTCTGGGTAAGTTCTTCCACCGTTTCGTTAAAAGCCTCGGAAGGCGTGTGGCCATTGGCCCT
This sequence comes from Pleomorphovibrio marinus, assembly GCF_003347495.1. Taxonomy (GTDB): domain Bacteria; phylum Bacteroidota; class Bacteroidia; order Cytophagales; family Cyclobacteriaceae; genus Pleomorphovibrio; species Pleomorphovibrio marinus. Next base: position 19,873 of record NZ_QCXY01000013.1, on the reverse strand, counting down.
AAGTACCTCATACTGGGCGGCAAAGATTCCCTGGATCGCTCCCATTAAGGTGCCCCTTTCTCCAGTAAGATCTGAAGTCACCTCTTTGTAGAAGTCCGTTTCGAACAGGTAACCTGAACCTACACCAATTCCTAAGGCTACTACCCTGTCCTTTGCTTTTCCGGTCGCATCCTGAAAGATGGCATAGGAGGAGTTCAATCCTCTTCCTTCAACAAACATCCTTCTCAAGGAAGTTCCAGAACCTTTTGGAGCCACTAAAATGACATCCACATCCTTTGGGGGCTCTATCCCAGTCTTGTCTTTATAGGTGATGCCGAAACCATGAGAGAAATACAGGGCTTTACCTGGACTTAGGTGCTTCTTAACAGTGGGCCACAATGCGATTTGGCCGGCATCTGAAAGCAAAAATTGAAGAATCGTTCCTCTTTCGCAGGCTTCTTCCAACTCAAAAAGGGTTTCTCCGGGTACCCAACCATCCGCTACAGCCTTATCCCAAGTTTTGGAACCTTTCCTCTGACCTACGATTACGTTAAATCCATTGTCTTTAAGGTTCAGCGCCTGACCGGGGCCTTGAACACCATACCCCAAAACGGCGATTACTTCATCTTTTAAAACCTCCTGGGCTTTTTCCAAAGGAAATTCCTCTCTTGTGACAACGTTTTCCTCAACTGTACCGAATTTCAGTTTCATAATAGTTTGTTAAATATGTGTGTTAGAATGTTATATGTTATAAATATTTGTCAATGGTTTCCATGGGCTTGGCTACTGCAACCCTTCCACTGCGCACAAATTCCAAAACCCCAAAGCCTTTTAAAACTTCGAGTAAGTCCTGCGTGTCCTCCTTGTGCCCGGTCAACTCAATGACCACAAAGTCCTTCTCCGCAGAAATGATCCTGGCGTTGTGTTGGCGAATAACACGCTCCAAACCAGGGTCCAAATTTTCTATAGGAATCTTATATAGGGCGATCTCCTGAAAAACCATTTGCTCATCTGTATAGTAAAAGGCTTTGATCACATCTATGATCTTGTCAATTTGCTTGGAAAGCTGTATGATTTGCTCTTCGCTTGTGGTGACTTCTATAGTGATCCTGTATATGCCTTCCTCTCTACTCTCAGAAGCAGTAAACCCATCAATATTGATACCGCGCCTGGTAAATATTACGGTAATTCTGCTAAGAATACCTATAAAGTTTTCTGTAAATACAGAAATTGTATATCTCTTCATCTAGTCTTTAGGTTTAGCTCAGTCTAATATCTTCCACCGAGGTGCCTGAAGCAATCATCGGGAACACATTATCCTCTTTTTCTACTGCTACCTCCAAGAAATAGGGGCCATCGTGTATAAACATTTCTGCAACGGCTTCTCTCAGGCCATCCCTTTTCTCCACTTTTTGCGCCTTGATGCGATAGGCTTCTGCAATTTTGAGGAAATCCGGGTTCTCCAACTCCGTAAAGGAATAGCGCTTGTCGAAAAACAGCTGTTGCCACTGCCTTACCATGCCCAGAAAGTTGTTATTCAAAAGAACAACTTTCACTGGAGCCTTGGTCTGCATGATGGTACCGAGTTCCTGAATGGTCATCTGAATACCTCCATCTCCCACCACACAAATTACCTGCCTATTAAAATCGTGCAGTTGGGCTCCCAAAGCAGCAGGAAGGGCAAAACCCATCGTTCCCAGCCCCCCGGAAGTAACCTGGGTGCGAGATTGATTATATTGGAAATATCTCCAAGCTACCATTTGGTGCTGCCCCACGTCGGTAACCAAGATGGCATCTTCTGCCTTGAATTCGTTGATATGCCGTATGACCTCTCCCATGGTAAGACCCTCCTTGGTGGGCAGCAAGTCATTTCCCACAACCACTCGTTTTTCCTCCGCTTCCAGTTCCCTGAATTTTTCAAGCCAACTAGTATAGGTCTTTTTGTCTACGGCTTTGGTGAGTTTTTCCAGGGATTCCTTGCAATCCCCCAAAATTGGCACATCGCATTTCACATTTTTGTCAATTTCTGCGGGGTCAAGTTCCAAGTGCACCACCTTCGCCTGCTTGGCATATCTGGAAAGGTCACCTGTCACCCTATCGTCAAAACGCATGCCTATTGCGATCAAAACATCACACTTGTTAGTCAACATGTTAGGAGCGTAATTCCCATGCATCCCCAATTTACCCACATAGTTTGGGTGAGATTCAGAAATGGCACCTGTACCCAACAAGGTACATGCCGCTGGAATTCCGGACTTCTCCAAGAACGCATTAAGTTCCTTTTCCGCTTTGCCTAAAACCACCCCCTGCCCATACAGCACGTATGGCCTCTCTGCTTTGTTAATTATAGCAGCTGCGGCCTGGATGGCTTTGTCATCTAATTTTGGGTAAGGCTTGTAGGAACGAATGTTCAAACAGGGCACGTAATTAAATTCACCCTCACTCACCTGAGCATTCTTAGTAATATCAATCAGAACCGGTCCTGGTCTGCCAGACCTAGCTATCTGAAAGCCCCTGGCTATGGCGGGAGCTATATCTTCCACTTTTTGTACCTGTATGTTCCACTTGGTGGCAGGCATGGATATGCCCACCACATCGGTTTCTTGAAAAGCATCCGTTCCCAGCAGGTGGGAGGGGACTTGTCCCGTGATGCAAACCAAAGGGGTACTATCAATCATGGCATCAGCAAGGCCGGTGATAAGGTTAGTGGCCCCCGGTCCTGAGGTGGCAATACAGACTCCTACCTTTCCGGAGACCCGCGCATATCCCTGAGCGGCATGAATGGCTCCTTGCTCATGTCTGGTGAGAATATGTTTGATTTGATCCACATAATCGTACAAGGCATCATATACAGGCATGATAGCCCCTCCTGGGTAACCGAAAATATATTTGGCATTTTCGGCTATCAGGGATTTGATTACAATGTCTGCGCCCCTAATTTTAGAATATTCCATAATTCTTTAACCATTATCAGTAACACATCCCTCAGATGCTGTAGAAACTAACTGAGAATATTTTTTTAACGTTCCACTTAAATGGGACAAGTCCTTGTTTTTCCAATTTTTTCTCCTTTTTTCGAATTCTTCCTCTGAAACCTCACAGGAAATGCTCAAATCTTCGGAGTTGATGGTAATGATGTCTCCGTCTTTTAACAGCCCTATAGGCCCGCCCATAAAGGCTTCAGGGGTAATGTGCCCTACCACGAATCCGTGAGTGCCTCCCGAAAATCTACCATCCGTAATCAATGCCACATCCGCACCCAAACCGGTACCGATGATGATGGAAGTGGGCTTTAGCATTTCCGGCATGCCAGGCCCACCCTTAGGACCTATGTATCGGATCACCACTACGTCTCCTTTTTCTACTTTATGGTTCTTCATGGCATCATTCGCCTCTTGTTCACTATCATACACTTTTGCCTTGCCAGTAAAGGATTTTCCCTCCTTTCCGGAAATTTTCGCCACTGCTCCTTCCGGAGCAAGGTTGCCAGACAAAATACATAGGTGGCCGGATTCTTTAATGGGATCCTCAAGAGGATATATTACCCCACCTTTTTCAGGTTTTACCGGTGCTATCTCCGCAAGGTTTTCCGCTAGGGTTTTCCCTGTTACGGTGAGGCAGTCTCCGTGCAGCATCCCATTGTCCAGCAGATACCGCATAAAGGCGGGTAATCCTCCCTGAAGGTGCAAATCTTCCATAAGATATTTCCCACTGGGTTTAAAATCCCCCAATAATGGGGTTTCGGCATTGATTTTTTTAAAATCCTCCAGGTTGAACTCCACTCCTGCTGTTTTAGCGATGGCCAATAGGTGCAATACCGCATTGGTACTTCCCCCTAATGATACAGCCACCCTCACTGCATTTTCCAGGCTTTTCTTGGTGACAATGTCCTTTGGCTTGATATTTTTCTCTAATAATTGGGAGATAAAATTACCTACCTCATCACATTCTTTTCGTTTTTCTGGGGAGGTGGCGGGGTTGGTACTGCTGTATGGCAGAGAAAGCCCCATGGCCTCTATGGCAGATGACATGGTATTGGCAGTGTACATACCCCCACAGGCACCAGCTCCAGGACAGGCGTTTTTGATTACGCCCATGTAATCTTCGTCATTTATCTCATTTTTGATCTTCTTGCCATATGCCTCAAAAGCAGAAACCAAGTTGAGCTTTTCGTTTTTATATTTTCCAGACCTTATCGTCCCTCCATACACCATGATCCCAGGCCTGTTTACCCTGAGCATGCCCATTACTGCCCCAGGCATGTTTTTGTCGCATCCAGCCACTACCACCACCCCATCGAAGGAATGGCCTAGGATAAAAGATTCGATAGAGTCCGCGATGATTTCGCGAGAAGGAAGGCTGTACCGCATGCCTGCAGTGCCCATAGAAATGCCATCGCTAATTCCTATGGTGTTAAAGACTAAACCAGTAAGCTTGGATTTTACAGTTGAATCCTTGATGGCTTTGGCAAAATCATTCAGGTGCATGTTGCACGGGTTGCTTTCATACCCACAGCTTGCAACCCCCACAAAGGGTTGCTTCATCTTTTCATCAGAAAGGCCCGTGGCATAAAGCATGGCCATTGAACCAGGATTCTCCTGATTATCACTTACTTCCCAGCTATATTTCTTAGAGTTGCTCATTAATTAATACATGTTTTTATCCAAAGGCCTATAAAAAAAAGTGCTTCAACCGAATGAAGCACTTTATTGTTTTGCAATTTTTTGACAATAGTTCAGCGCTCCATTCTTGGTTAAATGACGAGGACGACAAGAATAAGGAAGTGAATGAAGCTGAACATGCTAGTTGCTTTAAATTCTATAATCTTTAATCCAAAATATTTTGGATATGCAATATTAAAACCCTTATCCCACACTTACAATATTTTATTTCACTTTTTAATTTGAATCAAAAATGAATCAAATGCATATTATTTCTTTTTAGAAATTTAAAATTAAGTTTATTTGAAAATACAAATATAATATTTTTAATTTTTTGTAAAATAAGAAATTTCCGAATTTTCTTTTGTTTGCGATTTTGGTCGTTTTTTTCTTGCAATCTTGGTGAATTTCTAACTTTATCCTGCCATTTTTAAAAGTTGTGCAAAGTAGCTATACTGGCATTGTATTCGATAAAGTAACTTGTTTTTAACCCCCAATGATTATTTTTGGGACATAATATAGATAGACCAATTAATGATCACCTTCCCAAACGCTAAAATCAATTTAGGCCTTCATGTCACCAAAAAAAGGGGGGATGGCTATCACGAGATTGAAAGTTGCTTGATCCCCATCCCATTATTTGATGTATTGGAGATGGGCTTGGCCACAAAAGGTAGTTTTACCTGCACAGGAATTCCCATTCCCGGAAGCGGAAAGGAAAACCTCATCCTAAAGGCCTATCAAATACTTAAGAATGATTTCCCTTCTCTGGCAGAACTTCAGATTCACTTACATAAAAACATTCCCATTGGTGCAGGCCTAGGTGGGGGGTCGGCTGATGCTGCTTTTTCCCTCACTCTGATGAATAGCCTATTGGGCCTGAATCTGGAGCCTAGGGTTTTGGAAAAGTATGCAGCTGAATTGGGAAGTGACTGCCCGTTTTTTATTCAAAACAAACCCAAAATTGTGACAGGAAGAGGGGAAATCATGACATCAACCAAACTGAATATGCAGGGAAAATGGATATATTTGGTATATCCTCAGATCCATATCAGCACAAAAGAAGCCTATTCGGGACTGACTCCAAAACTCCCAGAACGAAGAATTGATAAAATCCTCCAAACCCCCGAAAACTGGAAGAAACACTTGATAAATGATTTTGAAGCTTCTCTTTTTAGCAAACACCCGGAATTATCAGAAATCAAGGAAGTTTTTTACCGCAATGGTGCATTTTATGCAGCTATGTCAGGTTCTGGATCTGCGGTTTTTGGGTTATTCGACCACAAGCCTGAACCTATTCCTTTCCCTAATCATTATTTTGAGATTAATGAACCATTGCCCTAAACCTATTGCAAGGTTCTGAGTTGGCGGGATTTCCTTTTTCTTTTTATAAGGTGGAAGACCGGATAAAGACATATGGCCAAAAGGACCAAGGAAGTCCCCAAGTAAAACCCTGAGCTCATTTTTTCCTTTTCTCCAAATATAAGGACGGCAAGAATAATCCCGTAAACTGGCTCTAGGTTAATGGTGAGGTTAACCGCAAAGGCACTGAGTCTTTTCATGATGTCTATGGATATGGATAAAGGCACAATAGTGCAAACCAGCGCAAGGATTATCAACCATAGCCAATCCATTGATGCCGGGCTGAGGTTTAACCCTGCCTCGGTGAGCAAAAGGTCATAAATAGGCATAAAGAGAACGGTAAAAAGGCAGGCACCTACCATTTCATAGAGAGTAATTACATAGGGAGAGTGTTTCTGGGTAAACTTGCCATTGATTACCATAAAACATGCTGCCAAAAATGCCGACCCAATAGCCATGGACAAGCCTAACCAGTAATCAAATTCAAACCTGAAAATTACCAGCAAACCGGCAATTACTATAAGTCCCAAAAATACCTCGTACATCTTGATACTCACTTTTTTGAATAAAGGCTCCAAAAAAGCCGTCCATAATGAACAAGTGGCCATCCCTGCCAAACAAACGGAGGCATTGGAGACTCTGGCTGCCCAGAAAAACAAAATCCAATGTAACCCGATGATAAACCCGGTAAGGAAAATTTTCAGCCCCTGTTCTATGGGCATCCTAAAGCTCCTTCCCTGAAATCGGAATAAAACCACCAAGAAGAGGCTGGCTATAAGGGTACGAAAAAAAACGATTTCTAATGGGGGTATACTTATAAAAAGTCCCAGAATCACCGTGAAACTCCATATCATCACGATGAGATGGAGCATGCCATAATCCTTTGTGGTGGTGGAAATACGCATCGTATGGCTTACCTTGGAACTGTTTTATAAAGCACCAATCCCATGGTTGCAAAAATCAAATTGGGAATCCAAACAGAAAAGACTGGATAAGAGGTACCAGCCTCTGCAAAGGTCCTGGTAAGCAGGAAAAGTATGATATAAACAAAGGCCAGCAAGAAACCCAATGCAATTTTAAAACCAGAACCCCCCCTGGTTTTTTTTGAGCTCACAATAACCCCTATAAAAGTCAAAATGATGGCTGCAAAGGGTGACATGTACCTTACGTATTTTTCTATCTTATAAAAACTGATATTGTCTGCCCCTCTTTCCTCCAAAACCCGGATTTGGTCTGTGAGCTTTGGAAGGGTTAGGGTTTCATGGTGGTTTTTAGGAAGGTCAAAATCATCAGGGGTAATGGATAACACGGTATCCATGGCATCTCCAGTGCTCCACTCCTCATGCATGTCGCGCAGCTCCCGCAATCGCCAGTTTCTCACATTCCAAGCCATCTTCGTGGTGTCCCAAACTATCCTATCTGCCGAAAGCTTTGAAAGCAACTCCCCGTTTTCAATATGTTCAAGTGTGAAGTTATAGCCCGTATTTCCAGAAGTGTAGTACCTAGACAGATAAGCATAGGTTTCGGGAGCTACTTTTATGTGGATATTTTGCTGGTTGAAGTCCCTTTTGTCATCCAGGTGTTTTACCTTAAATTCCGATACTCCTGCTGTGGCCACCGGCAAAATCCAACCATTGAGGAAAAAGCTTACGATGGAAATCAAGAAGGCACTGAACATAAATGGCACCAACATGCGCAAGAAACTTACACCACTGCTCAAAATGGCAATAATTTCAGTCCTCCCGGCCATTTTAGAGGTAATAAAGATGACAGAAATAAATACTGTAATGGGGGTTAGGAGGTTGTTTAGGTATAGCCCATAGTTGAACATATATTTCAATATCTCCGGCGTAGGGACATTGTTCCTAATATAGGCATCATTTTTCTCGGTGAAATCCAATACCAGAACGATCAATATCAACATCAAAACCACAAAAAGGTAGGTTTTGAGAAAATCTTTAATGATCAGTTTGTCAAGTAATTTCATATGTTTATAATTTCTTTTCAGCGGTCATATAGCCTGCCCCGAACTTGTTTCGGTGGACTCGCTTCGGGAGCCTGTCCCTGCCTGCCCCGAACTCGTTTCGGGGAATTTAATTCGGGAGAATCTCGCACACCGATAGCTATCGGGGTATCCCTATGTGGTGCCCTCTCGGCATACTCGATTTAAGGATATTTCCTGGAATAATCCCTCGCTAATTTACGGTACTGTACAGTCAAAGTTGTACCTTTATAACCTTTGGCTTACTTTCTCCACCATTTTTGTCTTCCAGGAGGAAAATTCTCCTTCTTGGATTTTTTGCCGTGCTTCTCCAACTAGCCAAAGGTAGAATGAAAGATTGTGGATGCTGGAGATTTGCGCCCCCAAAATTTCTTTACTGATGGTGAGGTGCCTTAGGTAAGCCTTGGAATAAAACTGGCTGACATGACTAGGAAAACCTTCATCAATAGGAGAGAAATCATCCTTCCACTTTTCATTCCTGATATTGATAATTCCTTCCGAAGTAAAGAGCATGCCGTTTCTCGCATTGCGGGTAGGCATCACACAGTCAAACATATCCACCCCTAAAGCTATCGCTTCCAATATATTGGCTGGAGTGCCTACACCCATGAGGTAACGTGGTTTATCAGCAGGTAGTATGCGGGTAACCCAGGAGGTCATCTCGTACATAATTTCTGCCGGTTCACCTACAGAAAGCCCTCCTATGGCATTTCCATCTCTGCCTTGTTTGGCCACGAAGTTTGCAGAAGCTTCCCTTAAATCTTTATATACACTTCCTTGCACTATGGGAAAGAGGGATTGTTGATAGCCATATCTTCCCTCCATGCTGTCAAACCTATCCTGACATCTCCTTAGCCACCTGTGGGTAAGTTCCATGCTTTTTTTGGCATAATCCCAATCGCAGGGATAGGGCGTACATTCATCAAAGGCCATTATGATGTCAGCACCTATGCTGCGTTGGATATCCATCACGTTTTCTGGGGTGAAATGGTGTTTGGACCCGTCGATATGGGATTTAAACACCACTCCTTCTTCGGAAATCTTCCTGTTTTCCGCTAGGGAAAAAACCTGATATCCACCACTGTCTGTGAGTAAAGGTTTGGACCATCCATTGAATTTATGTAGGCCTCCAGCAGCCTCCAATATTTCAAGCCCCGGTCTGAGGTAGAGGTGATAGGTGTTGCCAAGGATGATTTGTGCCTTCACGTCATAGGTGAGCTCCCTTTGGTGTACAGCCTTCACAGAGCCGGCTGTGCCTACCGGCATAAAAATCGGAGTTTGGATCTCACCATGGTCGGTGAGCAATGTTCCGGTACGGGCATCACTTTTAGGGTCTTTGTGTTGAAGGGTAAACTTCATTGGGGATGTTTTTGAAAAATACGATTTCTTATTTATATATTTAGAGGCACAAAAATAGGGGCAATTAAACAAAACATACTTCGTTTTTGATTTTATCTTTAAGTTATTAGAACCCATGATACTGTTCGATTGGTTGTGGATGATCTTTTTTTTGGCCTTGGCCATACAATTGGTTTATTTACTGTTTGTTTTTGGAAGGCTGGCTTTTTTGTATAAGCCCTCGGAGGATACCTCCGATACAGCCGGTGTAGGCGTAAGTGTGGTAATAGCTGCTCGTAACGAACTGAATAATCTTCAGCAGTTAATCCCGCGTTTGTTCGAACAAGTGTACGACACCTTTGAGGTGATCATCGTAAATGATAGGTCCTCAGATGGAACCGAGGACTTTTTAAGAGAGGCATCCACTAATCATCCTAACCTAAGAGTGGTAAATATCAGGTATCTACCCGACCATGTGACGGCAAAAAAATATGCACTTACCTTGGGAATCAAGGTTGCCAAACATAATGTCATTTTGCTTACTGACGCCGACTGTCTTCCGCTTTCCAAGAATTGGATTAAACGGATGAGCTATCCGGTGAGGATCCTGGAAAAGGATTTTGCTCTGGGGCATGGGTCTTACCAAGTTTTGCCGGGGTTATTGAACAAATTTATCCAATACGAAACCCTGCTGACCGCCCTTTACTACTTTTCCTTTGGGCTTTGGAGGGCACCTTTCATGGGCGTGGGGAGAAACCTCTGCTACAAAAAGGATTTTTTCATGGACAAAAAAGCATTTAAGGACCTTTGGCATATCAATGGCGGTGACGATGACCTTTTCGTGAACAAGTATGCCAACAAGGGAAACACTGCTATGGTTATTCACCCTGAAAGTGTAACTCTATCCATGCCCAAAGAAAATTTCAGGGCTTATTTTGAACAAAAAAAGAGGCACTTTCATGTCGGTAAATATTTCCGGACAAAAGATAAACTCAAATTTGGCGTTTATACCATGAGTCATTTGTTGTTTTGGCTTTCAGGACTTGGAATCATTCTGTACAGCAGGGATTGGGAACCAATTGGCCTGGTACTAGGGTTAATCCTGCTGAGGGCAATTTTGCACTATTCGATCTTTAAAAATGCCAAACTTAAATTGGAAGGTATGGGACAGGTTCTTTGGACCATGTTTTTTGATTTGTTGTATATGGTTTATTTTTGGGTCATAGGAACTAAGGGTTACCTGTCAAAAACAGTTAGATGGAAATAAACGATAGAGGGTTTTCGGATAAAGCATTAGAAGATTTTGAACTTATCGATAGAGCGGTAAAGGAAAAGGATCAGCAAGCCTATGCCACCTTAATGAAAAGGTACAAAAAGGCTGTATATTTTATGATTCTCAAAATGATTAGGGATACCGATGATGCTGAAGACCTTACCATGGAGGCCTTTGCAAAAGCTTTCAGGAATCTGCACAAATTTAAAAAGGACTATACTTTTAGCACTTGGCTATTCCGTATCGCTACCAACAATACCATTGACTTTATCCGTAAGAAAAAGCTGAAGACAATGAGCTTGAATAATACCTTGACGGATGATGGGGGTAATGCCGTAAACATTGACGTGGAGGATGATGACAATAACCCTCAGGATGAGTACATCAAGTCCCAGCGAATTGAGATGGTCCGTATTTTTGTGGATAAGCTTCCTGCAAAATACCGGAAACTGGTGAAATTGCGGTACTTTGATGAGCTTTCTTACGATGAAATCGCAGAACAACTTGAAAAACCATTGGGGACAGTCAAGGCCCAATTGCATAGATCAAGGGAATTGCTCTATGAAATAGCCCAAGGTAAAAATAAGCATATTTGATTTTTATGGATGTACTTGAGCAGGTATCCCACTATTTCCCCAATTTGTCAGGAGAACAAAAATCTCAGTTTGAGCTATTGGAACCCCTGTATCAAGATTGGAATGCCAAAATCAACCTTATCAGCCGAAAGGACATGGACCATTTTAACACCCACCATGTCCTGCATTCTCTTGGGATAGCTAAAGTGGTGGAATTTCCCGCGGGCACAAAGGTTCTGGATATTGGCACTGGGGGTGGTTTTCCAGGAATACCTCTGGCCATCCTTTTCCCGGATGTACAATTCCATTTGGTGGATTCCATTGGTAAAAAAATTCAGGTAGTAAAGGATGTGGTAAAGCAACTTAAACTTTCCAATGTAGAGGCACAGCAGATCAGGGCTGAAGCCTTAAACCGAAAATACCATTTCGTAGTGAGCAGGGCCGTAACCCAAATGGAGAAGTTCATGCCATGGGTGAAAGGAAAGTTCAAAAAGGAAGATGTTTTGGATATTCCAAATGGCATTTTCTATTTGAAAGGGGGAGATATTGACGAGGAAATGGAAAGTCTAAATATATCCTATGTAAGTTATCATTTGGAAGATTACTTCCAAGATGCTTATTTTGAGACCAAAAAAGTAATTTATATCCCCTGCGAGGGAAAAAGATAATTACAAAACAGTGATTAGAAAACACGCTAACATATTGCTTTTCATTTTTTTGACACACTTCGCAATTGTAGGTAATGCGCAATCTCCTTTCACAGCTCCTGATTCCTTGTTGACCATACAGCAGGGGGTGGCGAGTTATTATGCCGAGCAATTTCACAATAGACCCACTGCCAGTGGGGAAATTTATGACATGATGGAGTTTACGGCTGCTCATAAGCACCTCCCTTTTGGCACGCTGCTGAAAGTCACCAACCTCAATAACGGATATCAGGCCATAGTGCGCATCAACGATAGGTTGCCGAAAAGCTCAACCCGTATCATTGATCTTTCGAAAGGGATAGCCGAACACCTGGAAATGGTGCAGGATGGGATCGTAGAGGTAACCTTGGAGGTACTCACTCACCAGACCATTGCCTGGCTAAAGGACCATTACGAGGAGACTCCCCCGGATTTAAGACTGAGGTTATATTATGACCTTCCAAAGCCACCTCAAAGGCAAGAGTCCGCTTTGTTTGAGCTGGGTTTTTAACTTGTTTTTTTATCCCTTTTCGGGTTTTTTGGTAAAAAATGTTCCAGATAATGTTTTTTATTTGCCCCTTTGCCTACGAAATAGAAGCGAAATTGCTGTTAATTGTTTAAATTACAGGCTTATTTGATTCCGTTTAGCATATATAAAATGAAATCGAACATGACGAGCACGTCAGACGGGGGAATGAATAAGATTGCGAGATTCTCCCGAAACGAGTTCGGGGCAGGCTATATGACCGCTGAAAAGTAATTATAAGCACATGAATAAAACTTACTTACTACTATTCCTTTTTGGGATTGCGCTAGGACACAATGTTTTGGCTCAGAAGGACGAAAGAAGACATGGAGAGCGATTCGAGCAGTTGGGTCCCATGTTACGATCTCCAAATGTGTACCGGACTGCTGCCGGCGCTCCCGGTCATTTGTATTGGCAACAAAAAGCAGATTATGAAATCGAGGTGACCTTGGATGACGATAATCAGTCCATCACCGGAACTGAAAAGGTCACATATTACAATAATTCCCCGGATGTGCTGGACTACCTCTGGATACAGCTAGATCAAAACCAGAGGGACAAGGATTCTGAGACGCCTAAGATGGCTCCCAGCAATATAGATTCCACCATGTCCCTATCTGCCTTGCAACGCATCATGTGGCACGAGGAAGACTACGGGGTCAAAATTTATACGGTAAATGATTCCCAAGGCAACCCCATCGCCAATACCATTAATCAGACCATGATGCGGCTGGACCTGGAGGAGCCTTTGCAACCCGGTGAAAGTTTTAGCTTTCAAATCGATTGGGGATTTAACATCCATGATAGGATGAGCTTCATAGGAGGCAGACCGGGCTATGAGTTTTTTGAAGAAGATGGGAATTACCTATATACCATGGCAGAGTGGTTTCCCAGGATGGCCGTGTATTCCGATTTTGAGGGATGGCAAAATAAGCAGTTTGTGGGCACGGGTGAATTTGCCTTGGTTTTTGGGGATTACAAGGTCAGCATTACCGTTCCGGCGGATCATATGGTGGGTGCCACAGGAGTTTTGCAAAATCCCGAGGCAGTATTGAGCAATACGGAGCTGGAGCGGTGGGGAAAGGCTAAAACCAGTTTTGATGCGCCTGTAATCATCCGCACGCAGGCCGAAGCTGAGCGGCTAGAACGCAGAAGGGCAAGCGACACTAAAACCTGGGAGTTCCATGCCGAAAACGTTAGGGATTTTGCCTGGACCTCTTCCAGGAAGTTTATTTGGGATGCCATGGCCGTTGACGTCGGGGGCAAAGAGGTAATGGCCATGTCCTATTACGCCAAAGAGGCCAACCCGCTTTGGGAACAGTATTCTACCAAGGTCGTGGCCCATACCCTCAAATCCTATTCGGAGAAGACCTTCGATTACCCTTATCCCGTGGCCATTTCTGTGGAGGCCACCAACGGGATGGAATATCCCATGATCTGTTTCAATTATGGCAGGCCGGATAAGGATGGCACCTACTCGGAGGCCATTAAATACGGGATGATTTCGGTGATCATTCATGAGGTGGGGCATAATTTCTTCCCCATGATCGTCAATTCCGATGAGAGACAGTGGACCTGGATGGACGAGGGGTTAAATACCTTTCTTCAGTTTTTGGCCGAGCAGGAGTGGGACAGGGATTATCCCTCTAGAAGAGGACCCCCGCATAAAATCGTTCCTTACATGAAGATGGAGCAGAAATACCTGGAACCCATCATGACCAATTCGGAGAATATAGTTTCCCTGGGAGGCAATGCCTATGCGAAGGCTGCCACCGCTTTGAATATTCTCAGGGAGACGGTCATGGGTAGAGATCTGTTTGACTATGCCTTTAAGAAATATTCCCAACGTTGGAAATTCAAACACCCCACCCCTGAGGATTTCTTCAGGACCATGGAGGATGCCTCGGCGGTGGATCTGGATTGGTTTTGGCGGGGTTGGTTTTACGGGACCGAAACAGTGGATATTTCCCTTGCGGACGTGAAATGGTATAAAATAGACGACAGAAACCCAGCAGCCGTGCAGCAAAGGAAAAAAGAAGCCCATGATAGGGAATGGTCTTTTTTGACCAAGGAGAGAAATAGACAAGACGTGCCCACTACTGTGGTGGAAGAGGACCCTGAAACCAGGGACTTCTATACCACCTATGACCGGTTTAGGGTGGGCCCGGGTGAGGAGAGTCAATACAGGGCATTTTTAAATAGCCTGAATGAAAAAGAAAGGGAAATGCTGGAAAGTGGGATGAATTTTTATGAAATCACTTTAGAGAACCTGGGCGGGCTGGTCATGCCGGTGATTCTCCAATTCAATTATGTGGACGGGACTTCGGATGTGGAAAGGTTGCCAGCACAGATTTGGAGATTGGATGAATATGAGGTGACCAAGGTATTTGCCAAAGAAAAAGAGGTGGCTGAAATTATCCTCGATCCCTTTAGGGAAACAGCCGATGTGGACGAGGAGAACAACTATTGGCCTCAAAGAGCAATCCCCTCCCGTTTCGAATTATTTAAACAGCAATCCGCCCCAAGGGGAACCTCCCGTGGTCCAAACCCTATGCGGGATGCCAGGAACAGGAGGTAATAGGGGAGGATAGTTTGGAAAAATAATGGGTATCCTTTTACCTGGAGCAGGCGCTTCTCTTGAAGGATGGATATTCCCTACATAGTTTCCCCTTATTCGGAAGAGTTATCGTCTTTTTTTTCCTTATTTTGGAAATAAAACTATTTATAGTTTTTCTTTTGTTTAAAATTCACTAAATTTTTAGTCTCAATCAGCTCCTATCCCTATGAGACACAATACCTTTGCCCTCTTGATATGCCTCCTTTGGGCTTGCGGGGGAGGAAATAATTCTGAGCAAGGCGCCTTGGTCAGAATCTCCTACCAACTTGATACCGTGATGGTAAATCCGGGTCAGGAAATTCTTTTTTTAAATAGCAGACTATATTCCTCCTTGTTATCCGAGGATAAAAGATACCTGTATAACTTTAACAGAAATGAGTTTGCCTTCGAAAAGATCGACTTGGATGAATTGGCTTTTAAAGAGATGTTGCCGTTTTCCAAGGAGGGGCCTGATGGAGTGGGTGAGTATTTCATGTCTTTGTTACTTTTGGATGACGCACATTTGCTTATTTCCGGATATGATCAGGACAATATCTGTAGCTGGGATGGAAAGAGAACCAAGCATTTTTCATTTAGGAAAGTAGGAGCTGGTGATAAAGACGCCATCAAAGACGGGGAAAGTTTCTATTCTCCTTCCATTTTACCCGATCAACCGGAGATTTTTTACGGAATAGTGAATTCCTGGCAGGAAAAAACCAACCAATTAATGGTACTGGACCTGGAACACGATAAGGCAATAAGAATGGATGTCCCCATATTGGAAAAACTGTCAGCTTATGATATAGAGTTTAATGATGGTCAAGTAGGGGCAGGAATTGGTTCCACCAAATTCGTAATCTACTGTGGCGGAAGGATTTTGCTTGGGGGGAATGCTACCAGTCAGCTTTATGAAGTTGATCCTACAACCTTTGAATGGTTTTCTCATGACTATGAACCGGAGATAGTGCCAAAGGAGAAAGTGGGGAAGTATGAAAACAAGGTGTCGGACAAGAAACTGTTTGAGTCGATCTATAAAAAATCAGGAGAGGAAATCAGCTATCTTTCCCTTGTTTGGGATGAAGTGAATGAGCGCTATTACCGGTTTTCTCAACTGTTGGTTTTTGAGGAAGGGCCGACGAAGGAAGACGAGTTTTTGCCCCAACCTATTGGAAGTAAGGTGTTTTTGTGTGTCTATGATAAGGAACTGAAGTTGATCGCCGAGAGCTTAATTCCGGAATTGAACCAACCCTTATACAATAAATACTTTGCCAAGGACGGCAAGATCTGGATATTTGAGAACGTGGAGGACGAAATGGGCTTTATTCAAATGGAAATTACCTCCCTTTGATTCGAATACCTCTAAATGGGGCTGTGCAGGTTGTGACTGCGACGTGCGCTACCTTGCAGGCCTACCTTTACTTACTTAGTGAAAATTCGTGTATCAGTGGCATACCTCATTGCGTAAAACTTTTTCACGCAAAGGACGCAACGGGTGCGCAACGAACGCCACGTGGACGGACTGTCTATACATATTCGTGAAAATTAGTGTATCTGTGGCATTCATCCACCCTAGCTGACTTCTTTGAGCCCGTGACTTAAACATAATATGCTCAGTAATCAACAACTTATAACCTGTAATCCCAAATAAGCTTCCAATGGATGGAAGTCCCTATCGTGGTGCAATAAATGGATACGGTTCTCTAAACAAAAAGTGGCTATAATGACATCTATAGTCTTTCTGACAGTTATCCCCTTTTTCCTTAGCATTCGATAGTTTTCGGCAGCAATCATCGAAAGATCTTTATTGCAGAGATTAAAAAAAGGCAGTTCGAGAAAGATGTTTCTTGCTTTTTGAAAATGGGTGTCATTATGAAATCCTTGCAGCACTTCCACCATGATCAAATCTCCTGTCACTATCATCTCATTGCCTAAAAGTTCATTTAATTTATCTGCTGGAGGACTATCCACTCCGTTGAAAAAATCAATCCAAACAGATGAATCGACCAGGATCATTGGTCTAGTCGCATTTGTTCCAAATTACCCTCCCATTTTAATTCACCCCGGAGGCTTTTGATCTTCTCTTGGTGTTTTAAGGTGATGATTAATTTTAGCCCAGCTTCCACAGCGGCCTTTTTTGTTTTCAACCCTGAAACTTTCATGGCCTCCCTTATCAACTTCTCGTCAATCTCAATATTGGTCCTCATAATGTGTACCTTTTCAATAAATATACACAATATTTTTTTAGTTATTCAATTCTATCTATTTATGTTTTTCTTTTTAAAGGTCAGAGCAAGCCTCTATCCAAAGGTCGGCGCCTTTCAGGCTGAGAAAGTAGCTAGTCACAATTTTCCTTCGGAAGGAACTCACATGTTGGCAGTCATCCCTCCGGTGAGGGATCCGTCAAGCTCAATCCCTCAAGAAACATTTTTTAAGGCGCTTGGAAATCCATTTTATCTTTTAGGTTCTTATCGTTGAAAAAAACATGTTTGCCGCTTTTCCTGCCCAAAGGCCTCTAATGAAACAAATGCGATAATTACGGTGGACAAATAGTAAAACATCTTTCTCATAGCTATTGTATTTTGGGTTTACGTTTATTCTATACAAAAAAAAATTACCCACACCCCAATAAAAAAAGAAAGTAACGTTTCTTCATAAACCAAGTATTTAGTTATCAATAGTGTTGATTTCAGTTATGACAAAAGGATGGCCTGCGGTATCTTCGATAACCATGCCATCAAACAATTCCAATACATACCCGCTAAACTCTACCTGTAGCCCTATTTCTTTAAACTCTCCCTCAAGATTGCAGGGAACCAAGGTATTCATAGATTGGTTTGGAGACAAAGGGGTTACATCATGGATAACATACCTATCATGATATTCCACTGTACCCACTATGTTTTCTACTTTGTCTATTATTTTTTTGTCCGAGTGTTCCGGACAGAGAAGGGCAACCCTATTTGCATCATCTCTGTCCGCATCGTCGTCCGAGCAACCTGGTATTAACATCGCTGTCAGGAAAACCCATAGCATTGATTTTATCATAGCTTTTTAATTTTAGTTAAAAAAATTGTTTTCTTAATCTTCGGTTTCATCAGAAAAAGAAAGACAGGGGCCTATTGTTTTTTGAATGGTGGTTATGCCTTTTATAACATTTTGTACCTCTGGCCTTTAACTTGACTTTTCCACAACCTCTGTATAAACCATACGAAAGAATGGAAAAAAGTGCTACTGAACAATTTAATTTTTATTGAAAAATTATTAATTAATTTCTTTTATTAAAAATATTATAAAAAATAATCTCTAAAATATAGATTTAACAAGGATAAATTTAGATAAATCCGGTTATTCATAAATGGTGAAACCCGAAATACACCTAATAAATACCTGGTAATTCTCAATCACTTGAATAAAAAAACGCGAGATTATAAAACAAAACTGGGAAACGTGGAGGAATTTGACTACGACGATCAAGGCCGCCTGGTGGAGAAAAGACTATATGACCCCAATTTTCGGTTTAGCCCAAGAGGCAGGATTACCTATGAATACTACTAAAGGACAACTATCCCGTTAAATTCTTAGCCTTATTTTTGGTCCACATATAAAATGATTTTTTATTCTTGATAAAGTGTCCGCAGTAACTTGTCTGCCAAATTAAGGTGACAGTTCTGGAATCATTTAGGGTAGCCTCTATGTTATTGTCAGCTATTTATTTCAATCTCACTACCATCTCCGCCACTCTTCTTCCCAAGCCTTCGGCTTTATTCAAAAATAGTGGATCGATCTCCTTATCCGCATAATCACCCTCCCCGGTAATTGCCGAGGCACCAAATGCAGCCTCTGGTTCCTCTCCGCCCAAGACCACCATCCCGTGCACCAGCATGGCACGGATCATGCCAAACATCACTGATTCCTCCCCAATGGAAAACCCTCCTCCCGTGACAAATACCGCACCGATTTTATCTTTCAAGGGTCTGCCGTCGAAGGGCCAGTCATTGATAAATTCTTGTACCTGAGGGGCAATATTGGCATTGTACACCGGGGAACCCAAGATGATGGCGGAAGCATTCAGAACTTCTTCCCCACTGACCTCGGAGATGGGTTTAATGGTGTAGATGACATTTTCCACCTTTTCCACTCCCATAGCAACAGCCTCTGCCATGGCCTTGGTCTTGCCCGACCCGGAGTAATAGGTAATAAGGATGCTGGGCATATCCTGCGCAAAAGCACCTCCGCTTATGAGGAGGACGAACAAAAAAAGCAAAGTATTCCTGAAACCTTTATGCCCCATTTAAATTAAGATTCGTTTTTACCATCTTTGATCAAACTTCTTATCTCAAAATGATTCTTATCCATCTTGGGCCAGTCACTTCCCACAAACCCATAGGCAACTTGCATCAGGTGAAGAAAGAGGTTCCTTTTTTCTACTTCCGAAAGGCTTCTGTAATGTTCTTGATGGTTCGCTGCTTCCTCGAAACGTTGAATAGAAAAAGCTTTTTTGTCTAGTTTCATCATTTAATGGTCTTACGCTTTAGCAATATAGGAATAAAATAAGTTCCTACCCATTAGTCCTCCGTGGCAAAAAAACTAGCCACTAATGCACGAATTTTCACGAAAGGTGTGGATGTGGCCATAGTACGGTTGTTGATTTTGGTGGACAGGAGAGTAAGAAAAACCTTCGTGCCCATTCGTGCATCCGTGGCAAAGAGAAATTAGCCACGGATGCACTAATTTTCACGAAGGAGGCGGTAGTGGCCACCGAATGGGTTGTTTGATAGTGGTGCGCCGGAGCGTAAAATAAATATTCCTGCCCATCCCTGGCAAACATCCCCGTGGCGGGCTAGGCGGGAAATGGTTCTCGCCACGGGCGCAACG
>NZ_QCXY01000012.1 GCF_003347495.1 Pleomorphovibrio marinus | reverse complement strand
CCCGAACAGAGAAGTTAAGCCCCGCAGCGCCGATGGTACTGGGGTTACTCCCGGGAGAGTAGGCCGCCGCCACATTCATCAGCCACCTTGGTTCAGCCAAGGTGGCTTTTTTTATGTATTGAATTTCAGAACCTCAAACGTTCCACTCCTATAAATGGGGGCAATAGCTCATATATGCCGTGAATTGGTTTATCTTTGGGAAATACAGAATTTACCAACATCAAGGACTGAAATGCAAACTCACCGATTTACTATTAACATTTGGATTAATTCAGTAATCATTTACTTTTTACTATGTGCCTGTGGCACTGAACCTTCGGCGACAGAGTCAAGTCAGGCTCAAGAAGAAGTGGTTTCCAATCCCCCGAGACAAAAAGCGAAAATTTCTGAAATAGAGGAAGGAATCAAAGGATTTATAGATGCCTACGCCGAGGAGAATGACGGATATTTTGTGATTGAGGATAAAGGGAATGAACTTAGGCTAAAGCTGGTTAGGGTTCACACCGAATACCTATCCAACCTCGGCCCAGAGCGATTCTTTGCCTGTGTGGACCTAGCCGACCAAAACGGGGATGTTTACGACGTCGACTTTTTTATGGAAGGAGAACCAGGCGCCATGAAAGTAACCTCAACGAGTCTTCATAAGTTAAACGGCAAACCGTTTTATACCTGGCAACAACTTCCGGATAAAACCTGGGAGAAAGTTGCTGTGGATGGGGCTGATGCTGATCTTTTGGGAGTAATAGAAGGAGAAGACAGTTTTCAATTCACTTATAGTTTTGAAATTCCCGAGGTAAAGGGAACTTCCAGGCTGTGGATACCCTTAGCGCAAAGTGATAGTTTTCAGGAAGTGGAGGTAAGAAGCATTACAGTGCCAGTGGAACATCGGTTGCTCAAAGACGACGAATATGGAAACACCGTTGTTTACCTGGAGCTGTCCCCTGAGCATAATGGTGAAGAAATCAGGGTTGTTTACCGTGTAAGAAGGAAAGAGAAAGGGCCTTATGAGAATGGGTTCGAAAATCCTGAAAAATATTTAGAACCAGACAGTCTACTTCCTGTAGGGGGTAGGTTTGCAGAAATCGGAGATAGGATCATCAGGGGAATCGAAAAAGACAATAAACTGGTGCAGGCCCGAGCACTTTATGATTATATCATTGACAACATGAAATATATGAAAACCGGTAATTATGGAAGCGGCGACGCTAATTATGCCTGCGACAGTAAAACCGGTAATTGTACGGAGTTTCACAGTTTTTTTATTTCATTGGCCAGATCCATAGGAATTCCCGCTCGTTTTGCAATAGGTGCTTCTATTCCTTCCGAAAGAAATGAGGGGGGGATTGATGGATATCACTGTTGGGCGGAGTTTTATGCCGAGGAAAAATGGTGGCCTGTGGATATAAGTGAGGGAAATAAATATACGGCCTTATCTACGTACTATTTTGGGCGGCATCCGGCAAACAGGATCGAACTGAGCAGGGGGAGGGACATAAGGGTATCACCAGGCCCACATTCTGGTTCTATTAACTTTCTTGCCTACCCTATAATGGAGGTAGAAAGTGAAAAAGTACCGGTTGCCACCAACTTTTCTTTTGAAAGAATTGTCAGCAACCGGAATTGAACTCCACTAGTTTAGTTAGGGTGTTCCTCACTATCACTTGGATGTTCATCGTTGTCACCAGGATGCTCATCCGAAGGGTGTTCTTGGCTTTCAGTATCACTCGATTCCTTTTTGTTACCGCAGGAACTTAGTGGTGCCACCAACAAGAACCCAAATAATGCCATCCAAAGGGTGAATACTTTCAGTTTGTTTACCTTTCGCATAATTATTTAGAGATGTTTAGTAAAGTTATTTCCTAAGGTACTTTTAAATGAACCCTATTCCAATAATTTCAATTCAAACTTTGGATTAATCTGTAGGCTTGGAACGGTTTTTTTTAAGTAAATTTGGTTAATATTGAAAAAGATGTTCATCTAAACTAACTTGTTTCATGAGTACTACGCTAATTGTAATAATTGTGGCCGCAGTATTGGTCATTTTTGTGGTTTCGCTTTACAACAAACTTATATCCTTTAAAAACAACAGGGAAAATGCCTTTGCAGATATAGATGTTCAACTTAAGCAGAGGCATGATCTAATACCCCAGTTGGTAAATGCAGTCAAAGGCTATATGGAGCATGAGGCAGGTGTCTTGCTTAGAGTCACCGAAGCCAGGGCCAAAGCAATGAATGCCTCCAGTATAGAGGGAAAAATACAGGCTGAACAAGAACTTGGCAGTGCTTTGCAGGGGTTGAGAGTCCAAGTAGAAGCTTATCCAGACCTTAAGGCCAACACCAACTTTTTGCAATTGCAAAATGAAATATCGGATGTGGAAAACAAATTGGCAGCTTCTCGTAGGTATTTTAACTCCGCCACCAGGGAATATAACGTAGCCGTGCAAAGTTTCCCCTCGAATATCATAGCAGGCATGTTTGGTTTTCATAGGGAGCCTATGTTTGATGTGGGTACTTCAGAAAGAGAAAGGTTGGACAAAGCACCTGATATCAAATTTTAATTCTATATGGCATCTTATGTAGGGATTCAGTCCCAAATTAGAAGGAACAACTTTCGTTCTGTTCTCTTGTTGTTGGGCTTTCCGCTCTTGATATTGGGAGCAGTTTACTTATTTGTCTATCTCACCTACCCTAGTGAAGGACAGGCACCTGAGGTAAATGCAGTGAACGAAACCTTTGTTCAGGTAATTCCAGGTGTAATCATAGCGGTAGGAATTTGGTTTGCCATCGCTTTTCTCTTTCACAGTAGCATGATCAATAGTGCAGCTGGAGCCAAACCTTTGGAAAGAAAAGAAAATATGAGGGTATATAACTTGGTCGAAAACCTTTGTATAAGTAAAGGAATGCGTATGCCTAAGGTAAACATCATCGAGGATGATGCTCTTAATGCCTTTGCTAGTGGGATTAACGAAAAAACCTATACGGTTACTCTGACAAGGGGGATAATGAACAAGCTGAATGACGAGGAACTTGAGGGGGTGATTGCCCATGAGTTAATGCATATCAGAAACAGGGATGTTAGGTTACTTATTATTTCTATCATCTTTGTAGGTATATTTTCGTTTATTGCTCAAATTCTCTTCAGAAGCATGCTATATGGGGCAGGTAGAAGGAGGGGTAAGGATGATAACAAGGCTTTAATTATCGCCATGGTAATCGCATTTATTGCCTTTTTACTAAGTATGCTCTTTAGATTTGCAATCTCCAGAAAGCGGGAATATATGGCTGACAGTGGGGCTGCCGAAATGACCAAGAAACCTTGGGCATTGGCTTCTGCTCTTCGCAAAATTTCCGGAAACTACCAGGTGAAAAGTGTAAAAAGCGACGATGTGGCTGAATTGTTTATTGAAAATAGACCGGATAAGTCCTCAGGTATGATGTCGGCCATCACAGGATTATTTGCCACACATCCGCCAATAGAAAAGCGTATTAAGGTTCTGGAACAGTTCTAAAATCTATTTACACCTGTCAATATTTTTTTTGGATCAATATTTGATCTGTTTATTGCAATAACTTATTTATTCCTTTTGGCTTATATTGTTTTATTGGGAAGGCAGGTTTTAATTTAAATAATATGGAAATGTTAACTTGGATAATAGTTTTCTTAATAGTTGTATTTGTTGCGGCTATCTTTGCATTTACCGGTTTGGTAAAGGGATTGGCCTCTCTGGCTAAGATTATTTTTTATCTGTTTCTTACGCTTTTGGCAATAGCCCTTATCATTGGGGTAATAAGTGGATTCTAAAATGAATCTATCAGGGCATCCTGCAGAATGGGGACACCTAAAATTTCTTCTATAAATAATATACTTTCATTGTAAACTTTTTCCCAATCATCTGTAGTGATGCTGGAAGAAATAACGTGATCTCCGGCGTTTGGGAAGGCCAGTTTTCTTTTCTTACCTGCTGGAGTACTTACTTTCTCATACATATCCAGCATGGCATTGACAGATACTACCTTATCTTGGTTTTCTTCATCTTTATAATAATAGCCCATAAACAAAGGTTGCTGAACTTGACCAAAGGTATCCCTGTTCATTTTGCTTTTCAGTAGAATGGCCAGACTGGTATAAGCATTGATGTGATATTCTTCAGACCAATATTTCGCCTTATCCCCTTCTCTTTCCACCATTTGGACACCCTGGTCGTTTGTCATGAAAGCCTTCATGATAACCTTTGACCAAGGCCTAAAAAAAGCACCCAGCGGGTCTCCATAAACCTCTATGCAGGGAGAGTATAGCAAAAGACCTTTGATTTCAGGTCTTTCTGAGGCCAGTACTATTGACAATGCACCACCCATGGATGTCCCAACCACGATAACCGAATCCCCTAATGCCTGAGCAATACTGTAAGCCTCCCTAGCCCCTTCCACCAGTTTCTCTGGAGAAAGATGTGAGAAAGCATCCTCCCTTTTAATGCCATGCTCAGGAAGCCGGCTTAAATATAAATTTGCCTGGAACCTTTCTGCTATTTTTCTATGCACGGGGTCTCCCTCCATTTGGCTCGCCCCAAAGCCATGGATGTAAACAATGCTAAAAGGTGTTTTTGTTTTGTTGCCCTCATCTGCCCAAATGATACGGGCCTCGTTATTGGCCTTCAGGCCTTCCACCGTATCTTCCCTATTAGTAATAAAGGACTCCAGCTCATTAAGATCTGATGGAACTATAGGATACGCCCCTTCCAGAGGCCTTACTTTTTCTTTGGGACCCACCATGTATAGTAGTGCCAAGAGAATGGCAATGCCCATGAGCCAAACAACGATTTTTTTCATTATTTTTCTATGTCTTTGTAGGAGGCAAGGACTCCCCTTACCATGGCAGCACTAAACCCATGATGCTCCATTTCATTAAGGCCTACAATGGTACAGCCCTTGGGGGTGGTAACTTTATCAATAGCCGCTTCCGGATGAATGCCCTTCTTGATGATTAGTTCGGCTGCTCCCTTCACTGTTTGGTTTACAATTTTATTGGCGGTTTTGGCATCAAAACCAATTTGGATCCCGCCTTGGGTCATCGCTCGCATAAACCGCATTACGAAGGCAATACCGCATGCTCCCAATACGGTAGCTGCTTCCATGAGGTGCTCTTCGATGCTTATGGTAATCCCTATGGAATTGAACATTTTGTGTACAATTTCTTCGGTTTTGGGGTTGAAGTTTTTACCACAAATACAAGTAACGGATTCTTGGATATCTGCTGCTATATTAGGCATTACCCTGAATACAGTGGTTTCTTTATCCACAAGACTTAAGATGGTTTCCAAAGTGATTCCTGTGGCCAAGGAAACAATTACCTGCTTATCCTTGTCCAACACAGGATTTATCTCCTGTAATATGCTAGAAACGTTATAGGGTTTCACACCTAGTACCACCATATCTGCCTGCTTGGCCGCCTCCTTGTTGTCTGACAATACATTAATGCCCTGTGCTTTCAGATAAAACAAACTCTCTGGGTGCCTTTTGGTCACGATGAGGTTTTGACCGTAAAACCCCCTGGTATCCAATAGGCCGTTGACGATGGAAAGCCCCAAGTTACCGCAGCCGATAATGGCGATTTTATAATCTTCGTTCATATGGTTTTTATTTCACTGGGCAAAATTAAACTTTATTGTGACAAACCTATAATGTAAAGTCAAATCCTCAAGGGTAGCGTTATTCATAGCGATTTGCCACGTCCAATTTTGCGATATCTATCATCAATTCAGCCATTTTTTTAGTCACGTCTTTAAAGAAACGTTCCCCTTTTTCCGCTGAGGATGCCTTTGGGTTGCCGATTCCTGTGTCTGCCGTTACCATGGACCATCTGCGTTCAGACCATGCCCATCCTTCCCTGATGCCTTTCACCTTGGATTTTTTTTCTTTCCCATCACCGGCTTCCTCCAACGGCAGCACAAGCTTCGGGTGCAAATATTGGATCAGACTGGTTTCCATTTCATCCGCATGGTCACCCTCGTGTTCAAAGTAGCGGGACTTGTCCATGGCCTGAAACCAATTGCAGGTGCTGAAAAACATTTCCGGGTATTGTAGTCCTATTTCACGCAATATGGTTTTGAAATCATTGCCGCCGTGGCTGTTAAAAAGCAGCAGTTTGTAAATCCCCTGCCTATGTAATACCTCTACCAGATCTTTAATAATGGAAAACTGTGTGCTCGGATTTAGGTTTAAATCCAGAAATATATCCGATTGTCCCGTGTTTACCCCAAATGGAACTGTAGGGAAAACCATAACCTTAGCTCCTGATTCCCAAGCTATTTTAGCAGATTCAGCCGCGATGGCATCTGCCTCATATACATCTGTGCCGTATGGGAGATGATAGTTGTGTGCTTCAGTGGCACCCCATGGCAATATTGCCAATTCAATCTTTTCTTTTTTCAGGTTTTTCAGGTTGGTTTCAGCTAAAATATAAGGTCTCATAGTCGTGAATAATCTAATTTTATAATTCTACCAACGTAAATAAACTATAAATTTTTCTTAAAAACCACTTGCGTTTTTTTTCTAGCCTTTATATTTGGGTCAACTTGAAACTGAGATGGAATTCAATTTATGTAAACTCAATAACCGATAAAATGGCTAGCAAAAAAAGTAGAAGAGAATTTGTAAAGAAAAGCGTGCTGGGAATGGTAATGGGATCGGCCTTGGCCACAGCACCTTCGATGGCCAAACCCAATTCAAAAAAAGAGGATCCATTTGATTTAGGGTTCGCAGGATATACATTCAGGCACTTTGACCTCAAGGAATCCCTTGAAATGATCAGCAAGCTGGAGGTGACCTACCTATGCATAAAAGACTTTCACCTTCCCCTTGAAAGCTCAGAGGCAGAAATAAAAGCTTTCCATGAACAGCTTGCAGCTTCCAACGTAAAGGGCTATGCAGTAGGGCCCATCTACATGAAAACCAGAAAAGAAATAGACGAGGGATTCGAGTATGCCAAAAGGGTGGGTGTGGACATGATCGTGGGTATTCCCATGCATGAAGATTTAAAGTACCTTGAAGGCAAGGTGAAGGAATATGATATGAAGTATGCCATTCACAACCACGGCCCTGAGGACAAGCTTTATCCCAATGCCAAGGTAGCAGTGGACTTAATAAAGGACTTGGATGCTAGAATAGGTCTTTGCTTTGACATGGGGCATAATATGAGGGATGGCCGGGACCCTGTGAAAGACCTGGAAACCTATATTGACAGGATCCACGATATTCACCTGAAGAATGTCACTGAGGCAAAGGACGAAGGTAAAACCTGTGAATTAGGCAGGGGGGTGATAGATATTCCGGCCTTCGTAGATATGTTGAGGAAAGTCAATTACGATGGAAAGTGTAGTCTTGAATACGAAAAAGACATGAAAACTCCCCTTCAAGGGATTTCGGAGTCAGTGGGGTATTTCCGTGGTGTACAGGACGCCAGGTAGCTCCATAAGTATCTTAGCATTTTATACAGAAAGCAGTTCATTTTTCCGAACTGCTTTTTTTTTGTTTTTTAATTATTGCATAAACTACAGAATTGAAATATTAAACAGCAGTTTATTTAATGTAAGATAAAAAAGTATGTAAGTTGTTGTTTTCGCAAAATTTTAATTTACTTTTTTACTTGAATCTTTCTTTTTTATTAAATAAATTTACTCTCAGTTTTGGTTTTTGAACTGAAGGGAAGAAGTGCTGAAGTTGAAAGTTTTTAATTTTTAATAACGTTAATAGTATGAAAAATCAAGCAAAATTAATTTGGGCCAACGTTTTTGCCTTAGTGAGTGTATTAGCCATATTGGCCATTGTTGAATTGTTGGAAATAGGTTTGACGACAGGCACAGAGGGTTTCTTAGCTAAATCCATTTTACTTATTGTGCCCCAGTTAGGTTTTGTCTATTACCTGCTAAGGAGCAAATCCACTTTTGGTAAAAAAGCATTGGCTTAACCAAAAAGGAAAAGAAGTTGATTACTAAGAATGAAGTGCGTTTTCTTTTGGAAACCTGCTTCATTCTTTTTTTTAGCCTTACTAAAGCAATGCTTTTTCAGTAGACTTAATTACCGTTTTTAAAAAATATTGAATAAGTACATGATTTATCTGAAAAAATTTATCATTACTTATCCAAGTTGTTTATCTTAGGGGTTGAACATAAACCTAAGTAAAATGAGTAATAAAAGACGCCTTTTCCTAAAACGGTTAGGATTAGCAGGTGCAGCTTCTGCCCTAGTTCCTACGGCCTTTGCTGAAGCTAATAAGCCAGCACCTTTTAATATTATCAGCAGGAATCAAACAACTGCGGCACAAAAGGAAATTAAACTAGCCTTGATCGGTGCAGGGATAATGGGTACGGAAGATCTCAATACTGCCTTGAGGCATACCAATGTAGAAGTGGTAGCAGTTTGCGACCTTTACGATGGTAGGTTGGAGAGCGCCAAGGAAAAATGGGGACAACACCTTTTCGTCACCAAGGACCATAAGGAAATCCTCAAGAGAGAAGATATTGATGCAGTTATCATTGGCACCCCGGACCACTGGCACCAACAGATCAGCATTGATGCATTGAATGCAGGCAAGCATGTTTATTGTGAAAAACCAATGGTCCACTCTGTAAAAGAAGGCCATGCGCTGATTGATGCTTGGAAGAAGTCCGGGAAGGTTTTCATTGTTGGAAGCCAAGGGATTTCCTCCCTAGGAAATGAGAAAGCCAAAGAGTTGCTGGCTCAAGGCGTGATTGGTGACATCAACTATGCGGAGGGGTTTTGGGCCAGGCATTCCCCGGAAGGTGCTTGGCAATATGCCATTCCAAGGGATGCTTCCGCAAACAATGTGGATTGGAAGAGATATATTTCCAATACCGAGGACCGGCCATTTGACCCGCTGCGGTTTTTCAGGTGGAGAAATTACCTTGATTATGGAACAGGTATGTCTGGAGACCTCTTTGTACACCTGTTTACAAGCTTACATTTTATTACGGAATCTCTGGGACCTGACAAAATCTCCGCAATGGGTGGCTTAAGGTATTGGGATGACGGCAGGGAAGTCCCTGATGTTTTACTTGGAATGTTTCAATATCCCGATTCGGAACAGCACCCTGGGTTCAATCTTTCCTTGCGCTGTAACTTCGTAGATGGTACCAGTGGATCCACCTACTTGAAGATTGTTGGTTCCAAAGGTTCCATGGATGTGAAATGGGATGAGGTAGTAGTAAAAACCAATCAGACTGCCGCCAGCAATGATCCTTTTTTGGAGGAACAAGCAAAGATGATACAAGGAGGAGAAGAGCAGCGCAAGAAATTGCTTCCCCCTCCCGAAACCGTTTACAAGGCAGAAAGGGGCTATAAAGGTGCCCATTATGACCACTTCGGAAACTTCTTCAAGGCCATCAGAGAAAATGGAACAGTAATTGAGGATCCAATTTTTGGTTTCAGGGCCGCTGCACCCGCATTGTTATGTAATGACAGTTACTTTGAAGACCGATTCCTTTCTTGGGACCCAGTGAATATGAAAGTGGTTTAACCTTATATAATTATGAAGCTACTTGTTAATTTGCCCAGGCTTTTCAGACTGTTTTTTCTTTCCCTTTTGGTTGCTGCCTGTGGGCAGGGAACCGACCAGAGTGACACGACTGAGGAAAAAATAGTCAAATCACCTACTTCTGACAATACCCTGACAGAAGATGAAAAGGAAGAAGGGTGGAAATTGCTTTTTGACGGAAAGACCGCTGAAGGATGGCGGGGATATAATCAAACCTCCTTACCAGAGAACTGGGTTGTGGAAAATGGTACACTCAAGTCACTCGGAGAAGGAGGAGATGTCGGTGGGGATATTGTATATGAGGGGGAAGAGTTTGAGAACTTTGAGATTGTCATTGACTGGAAAATAGAAGAAGGGGGCAATTCCGGAGTTTTTTACCATATTGTAGAAGGTGAGCAATATCCAGTAGCCTACCATACTGCCCCCGAATACCAGATGATAGACCAATTGGGTTTTCCCCAAAATCTTGAGCCATGGCAGTCGATTGGCGGGGATTATGGCATGTATGATCCCGATTTTGAAGGAGCTGTAAGGCCCGCAGGGGAGTGGAATACTACTAGGATAAGATTTTCGGAGGAGGAAGTTTCCTACTGGTTGAATGGTAAAAAAACGGTTAGCTTTGTACCTTGGTCAGAAGATTGGCAGGAGCGCAAGGGAGCCGGAAAATGGAAGGATTACCCTGACTATGGTGAATCCAGGTCGGGATTGATCGGCTTACAGGACCATGGAAGTCAAATTTGGTTTAAGAATATTAAAATTAGAAGAATATAAAATCGAGCCTGACGGGAGCGTCACGTAGAGTTATGAACAGCAGTTATGCGCGATTCCCCCGAAACATGTCCCCCGATCCCGATAGCTACGGGACGGGGAAGGCAGTGGCAGGCTTCCTGCCTTACTGGGGCAGGTGCGAGCAATTTAAAAACTAAACAAAAAATAATGAAAAAAAGAAATCAACTGGCCATTGCGGCCTTAGGGATAATCGCCGTATTGGGTTTTACCTTTTCGGATGAGATTGAACTTTTCAATGGAAAGGATTTATCGGGATGGATAGTCTATGGTACTGAAAAATGGTATGTTGAGGATGGCGTTTTGGTTTCAGAAAGTGGCCCAGATGCCGAATATGGTTATTTAGGAACTGAAGAAAACTACAAAGACTTTGAGCTAACTGCCAAATTCAAACAAGATAGGGACGGAAACAGCGGTATTTTCTTCCGTTCAAATTTTGAAGGTACTAAAGTATCGGGGTGGCAGGTAGAGGTGGCCCCTCCTGGTGATGATACTGGCGGGATTTATGAATCCTATGGAAGGGGATGGTTGATAAAGCCAGATCCGGAAAAGGATAAGCACCTCAAATTTGGCGAATGGAATGACATTAAAGTAAGAGTGAAGGGAGATCATGTCACCACATGGTTAAACGGAGTAGAAATGGTAGATTACAGTGATGAAAAAATAGGAGAGGGAGAAGGTCAAATAGCTTTACAGATCCACAGCGGTGGAGGATTGAAAATTTCATGGAAGGATATCAAACTTAAGAAGTTGTAAGCGTTTGGGGAGTAGCCAAATTACGGACTATACCTTATTATATACATAGCGGAAGCCCCAGAAATGGGGCTTTGCTGTATATGAATCTTCTATTAATGCCAAATACCTTAATCATTTTTTGTAATTTGCGCCTTCGTAAGTAGTTTGATATGCCAGATTTTGACTCGATAAGACCTTTTTATGACAGTGAGGTCAATTATGCCCTTCGGGAAATTGTGGACCATCCCATGATGGAGGCCATCATGGGTTTTACTTTTCCGGATGTTCCAGAAGAAAAATGGAAGGAACAACTATTAAGGACACATTCTATAAGGGATTTTCAGGTAAATTTCATCTATCATGCGGTTCAGAAGGTATTGGAAAAAAGCTCCCATGGAATTACTACCTCTGGTTTTGAGCATTTGAGTAAAAACACAGCCTACTTGTTTATCTCTAACCATAGGGATATTATATTGGACACCTCCTTTTTGAATACCATGCTCTACGAACATGGTTGTCTAATGACCACCTCGGCAATAGGTGACAACCTGGTTAAGAAGCCCTTTCTGAAATCATTGTCCAAACTAACCAGAAACTTCACCGTTTACAGAAACCTCACCTCTAGAGCAATGCTGGAAAGCTCAATGCTCAATTCCGCCTATATTAAGAAATCTATTTTAAACGAAAACCGCTCGGTTTGGATTGCCCAGAGGGAAGGTAGGACGAAGGACGGTAACGATATGACCCAAAGAGGAGTCTTGAAAATGGTGTCCTTGGCATGCGATAATGGGGATTATAAAAATTACTTTAAGCAACTGAAGATTGTACCGGTAGCCATTTCTTACGAGAATGATCCCACCGATGTGTTGAAAATGCCTGAGCTTATGGCCAAATCAAGGGCAGAGATATACGTAAAGGAGAAAAACGAGGACTTTAAAACCTTACTTAGTGGGATCATGGGGCAAAAGAAACGTATCCACCTGGCCTTGGGTAAACCCTTACAGGAGGAAGTTGACGAAATTTTTGGACAGGATGGAGGATTGAAGAGGCACCTGCAGTTGTTGGGAGAAGAAATAGACAGAGCCATCCTTTCCAATTACAAATTGTGGCCTGCAAACTATGTGGCTATGGATTTGATGTCAGGAAATGAAGAGTTTTCAAATCACTATTCCCCTGCGGACAAGGAAGAATTTATAAGGCGACTTGAAGGTGGGGTGGATAAAGAAGACCCTATCGCAGTGAGGAATTTCTTGGCCATGTATGCCAACCCTGTTGCCAACAAACAAAAATTGATTTCTGTAAAGTGATTTTTGGAAGAGATAAAAACGAGGACACCAGGTCAGAGGATCGAATAATTCCTTCTGACCAGGTGCCATTTACGTAATTTGGTGGGTAGTGCTGAACTTAGGTGGACATGGCCCCGTTTACCTGCACTACTTGCCCGGAGATATAAGTACTCATGTCGGAACCCAAAAAGACACAGGCATCAGCTACCTCTTCTGGTTTGCCCCCTCTTTTCATAGGAATACCATCTCTCCAGCCTTGAACTGTTTTCTCGTCCAGAACAGCAGTCATTTCGGTCTCTATAAAACCAGGAGCAACGGCATTGCAGCGGATATTTCTTGAGCCTAACTCCAGGGCAACCGATTTTGTGAAACCAATTATTCCGGCCTTTGATGCGGCGTAATTTGCTTGTCCTGCATTGCCTTTTACTCCTACTACTGAGGTGATATTGATGATGGAGCCGGATTTAGCTTTCATCATAGTTCTGGTAGCAGCCTTTACGGTATTAAAACAGGATTTTAGATTGATGTTGATCACTTCATCCCAATGCTCTTCCGACATTCTCATTAAAAGGTTATCCCGGGTCACACCTGCATTATTTATAAGGATGTCCAAGGTCCCAAACTCGCCTATGACGCTGTTGATAAGTTCCTCTGCGGCTTTGAAATCGGAAGCGTCCGACCTATACCCTTTGGCTTTTATGCCGAGCTCACTTAATTCCTTTTCTAATGCTTCCCCTTTTTCTACATTCGAGAGGTATGTAAATGCCACATTGGCTCCTTCCTGAGCATATTTGATGGCGATTGCTCTTCCTATCCCCTTGGATGCGCCAGTGACTAGCGCAGTTTTTCCTGATAATAATCCCATGTTTCTTTTAGGTTGGTTTTTATTTTGGGATCAAAATTAAGGATTTATTGGGAATATGAGGAGGAATGAAGAAGAGAGTTCCTAGGAGTCTGGAAATGGAGAAAATCTGAAAGAAACAGGTTGCGTTATGCTTTACTTTTAATTGCTGAGAAAGGGTCATTTGATTTTTATCTTTTATGGATTTTTTAAGTTTCAAGCTTTTTACTCAATTTTAATTAAGGTGCGAAATATTTGAACCAGTGGAAACATAAAAAAATTATTACCCTATTTAAAAAGATTTCAATTCTCACATGTTTCCGAATTTTTCAATTATGTTTTCTTCTTTTGCTTTCTTCCTGTTCTGAATTTCAATTCATTCGGCATAACTTCGGAAGTTAATTTTTTTTCTGTGGTCAAAAAGCTTATTTTTGCATAGCTAATCTGAAATAACAAACTTTATACATATGTCTTCAACAAAATTTGATGTGATCGTGGTAGGTAGCGGTCCCGGTGGCTACGTTGCAGCTATCAGAGCTTCCCAACTAGGATTAAAAACAGCCATTGTAGAAGCCGAGGAGCTTGGCGGTATTTGTTTGAACTGGGGGTGTATACCCACAAAGGCTCTTATCAAAAGTGCTCAGGTGTTTGAATATATCAGCCATGCCGAGGATTATGGCATTAAGGTAGGAAAATCCGAAGTAGATTTTTCCGGAATGATAGGCAGAAGCCGGGAAGTTGCCAATGGGATGAGTAAGGGTATCCAATTTTTAATGAAAAAGAATAAGATTGAGTCTCTCTTGGGTTGGGGGAAGGTTCAGCCCGGCAAAAAAGTGGAGGTTGAAGACAAAGAGGGTAAAAAAACCACCTACAGTGCCGATCACATCATCATAGCTACCGGAGGGCGAGCAAAAGAGTTGCCCAATCTGAAAATTGACAACGAAAAAGTTGTAGGCTACAGAAAAGCCATGACCTTGGATAAAAAACCCGCCAAAATGGTAGTGGTGGGATCTGGAGCCATAGGGGTGGAATTTGCTTATGTATATAGTGCCATAGGAGTGGATGTCACTATTGTGGAGTTTCTGGACAGGATTGTCCCCAATGAAGATGAGGAAGTTTCCAAAACCCTGGAAAAGCTTTATAAAAAGAAAGGCCTTAAGATTATGACCAGTACCGAGGTCACCAACGTGGACACCAAGGGTAAAGGATGCAAGGTGACGGTGAAATCAAAAGATGGCAAAGAGGAAAAGATTGATTGTGACATCGTGCTTTCGGCAGTGGGTGTCGTAGCCAATGTGGAAAATTGCGGATTGGAGGATGTAGGCATTCTTGTCGATAAGGGCAAGGTTAAGGTAGATGAGTTTTATAAGACAAATATGCCAGGATATTATGCGATTGGAGATGTGACTACAGGCCCAGCCTTGGCTCACGTGGCTTCTGCGGAGGGCATCATTTGTGTGGAGAAAATCGCAGGACATAATCCTGAACCCCTGGACTATAACAACATACCTGGATGTACCTATTGTATTCCGGAGATTTCTTCTGTAGGATATACGGAAGCTAAGGCCAAAGAGGCTGGATACGAGTTAAAAGTGGGGAAATTCCCGTTTTCTGCATCCGGAAAGGCTTCGGCGGCAGGTGCTAAAGATGGCTTTGTCAAATTAATTTTTGATGCAAAATACGGGGAGTTGCTAGGAGCACACATGATCGGTTATAATGTCACAGAATTGATTGCTGAAATAGTGGCAATTAGGAAGTTAGAAACCACCGGACATGAGTTGATAAAAACGGTTCATCCGCACCCTACGATGTCGGAGGCAATTATGGAGGCCGCCGCAGCAGCCTACGATGAGGTGATACATTTGTAATTGTCAAAAAGTATATATAAATTTCGAGCACATACAATGTTTTTTGTATGTGCTTTTTTTTTACCCTAACCAATCCATTGGAAGAACAATCACTCATAACAGGGCTTCGGGCCAGGGATAAGCAAACCGTGGAATATGTCTATGACCATTATTCCAGGGCTTTATTCGCTGTTATCAGTAGAATTATTTCTGATAAGGATATTGCAGAGGAGGTTTTTCACGATGCGTTTGTTAAAATAACCCGAAAAATTGATTCCTATGATGAGTCCAAGGGTAGGCTTTATACCTGGATGGCCAATATTTGTAGGAATACAGCTATAGATAAGACTAGGTCGAAGGAATTTTCAGAAAACAGAAAAACTAACTCCATAGACGATTACGTATATGGTATGGAAAGCCAATCAGGGACCTCTGAAAAGGTGGATGGAATCGGCGTGAAGGAATTGGTGGAGCACCTAAATGAGGAACAAAAATTCATAGTAGACTGTATCTACTTCCAAGGCTATACCCACACCGAGGTTTCAGAAAAATTTGGTATTCCACTGGGAACAGTGAAATCGAGAATCCGTGCGGCCATAAATGTCTTAAAAAGAAAAGCAGATAAAATTTAGTGGATATCCAAGCCTACATATCGTCCGGTAAACTTGAACTCTTCGTATTGGGAGAGCTCACTGAAAGAGAGCGGGAGGAAGTTGTTTCCATGGCGAAACAACATCCCGAAATTCAGGAGGAGCTAGACCAAATCGAGGAGGCCATGTTTAATTTTGACAATAGGGCAACCCAGGCGCCATCTGCTGGTCTAAAGACTAAAATTATGGCTGACTTAGAGGGTGAGCTATCTGTAAAGAAAACATCCTCTAAGAAAATGATCCCCCCTGCAGCAGAGACCAACACCAAAACTGTGAAAGTAGGGCCGTGGAAACGCTTTGCAGCAGCTGCTGCTGTGGTTGCCGTCATCTCCAGTATTCTAGCAGTGTTTTTTGCTATTCAATATTACGATGCTGAAGAAAGGTTTACGACACTAGTAGAGCAAAATGCCATCTTAGCAGAGGATCTTCAGAGTAATCAGGTTAGGCTAGAAAGTCTGGACACCCAAATGGACAAACTCCTTAGTGGGAATTTTGAAAGGGTGTTTATGAAAGGGGAAGGATTGCCTATGCAGGAAGATGCCCGGGTAGATGTTTTCTGGGATAGAACCTCTCGAGAGGTGTTGTTGTCAGTGGACAATTTGGCCGTTTTGGACGAGGAGCGGGATTACCAGCTTTGGGCGATAGGTCCTGAAGGACCTATAGGCATAGGACTTGTGGACCCAGGCGAAAGACTCACCTTGCAACAGATGCAGGCAATAGCTGAAGCGGATGCCTTTGCGATTACCATTGAGCCCAAAGGAGGGAGCCAGGCTCCAAATTTGGAACAATTAGTGGTTCTTGGAGAAGTTTAGCCCCTCGTTTATTTAAAAGGAGTTAACCCGGGTCTTTATGGTTTCGGGTTTTTTTGTTTTATCTTTCGGTTTCAGCGCACATTTCAGATCCTTATATATGGAGCTCCAACTTTCCACTCCTGCCCTGTTGTTTTCCGCTATTACCTTAATGATGTTGGCTTATACCAATAGGTTTCTCGCCACAGCCAGTCTCATCAGGGGGCTTCATAAAAAGTACCTTGAGAACCCAGATGAGCAACTCATAGTAGGGCAAATTCAGAATCTCAAAAGCAGGTTGAGTATGATTAAGTACATGCAACTTTTTGGGGTGTTGAGTTTTTTGTTTTGTGTGGTTTGTATGTACCTCATTTTTATTGAGGCAGGGGAGGCAGCCGATTATGTGTTTATTGGAAGCATGCTATCCTTATTGATTTCCCTGGTAATTTCCTTTGTAGAAATTATGGTTTCTACCCAAGCCTTAAAATTGGAAATCCAAGATATGGAAAAGCATTTTCCCTCCGGATCAGGGAAGTTGGACTTCTTGTTTAAAAAGGATAAGCCCGATGAATAAATTTGTTTCCGCTTTTTGGGTGTTCCTATTTATTGCCTGTTCTTCCTGTGACGATAAAAGGACGGAAGTAGATCAACTTGATCTTCATCGGATTTCTTTGAAAAGCACAGAGGAAGCTAAGAAGTTTTTTTCTTGGTCAGCCGATAGAGTTCCTATGGTTTCTGCGCACAGAGGTGGGCCTTATCCGGGTTATCCTGAAAATTCCATAGAGGCATTTGAGCATGTATTGGAACACACCCACGCAATCATTGAATTCGACGTGGCTATCACCAAAGACTCGGTATTGATATTGATGCACGACAATACCCTGGATAGAACTACCACAGGAAGTGGGGAGGTGAGAGACTATACCTTCAAGGAAATACAGGAACTTTATTTGGTTGACAGGGAAGGAGATCGAACGGAGTTTAGGGTTCCCACATTTGAGGATGCCTTGGAGTGGGGGAGGGGAAAGACGGTATTCACCGTGGACATCAAAAGGGAGGTCCCTTTCGAAAAGGTAGTGGAGGCAATTCAAAAATACCATGCGCACTCCTATGCTGCAGTAATCACCTACAATGTGGCTGCCGCCAAGAAAGTACATCAATTAGACCCCGATTTGATGTTATCCCTGACTATAAGGAACGAAGAGGAGTTGAGGATGCACGAGGATTCCGGTATTCCGGTGGAAAACTGGATCGCTTTTACAGGAACTTCTGAAAGGCCTGAGGCTTTTAACCGGCTTCTTCATGGTAAAGGGGTGTTCACCATTCTAGGGGTTATCGGTAACTTAGACAGAAGAGCGGAAGCTAGGGGAGATGCCACCTACCTCCCCTATATAAAAAGGGGGGCAGATATATTGGCCACTGACAGGCCAATTGAAGCAGCCAAGGCTTTGATTGAGCTAATACCGGAAAATTCGAAAATGAAGAGTTTTTTCGATTAAAATCCGCCATACGCAATGTGAGCTTAATCCAAGGGAATGTTTTACTTTCGTAGCATAAATGATCTTTTCATTCTGCTGCCTAAGTTGGAAAACAGGGTTTTCGGGTGAGGAGAATAAAACTAAAAGGGATGACAATTGATTTGCGCTCAGATACGGTCACAAAACCAACCAAGGAAATGCTCGAGGCCATGTACACCGCAGCGGTAGGGGACGATGTGTTTGGTGAGGATCCTACGGTAAATGAACTG
This sequence comes from Pleomorphovibrio marinus, assembly GCF_003347495.1. GTDB lineage: Bacteria > Bacteroidota > Bacteroidia > Cytophagales > Cyclobacteriaceae > Pleomorphovibrio > Pleomorphovibrio marinus. The sequence goes on along the minus strand of NZ_QCXY01000012.1, from coordinate 201,630 downwards.
GAGCGGAAGGTGGCCACACTATTTGGCAAAGAGGCGGCCTTGTTCTGTCCGTCAGGGACTATGACCAACCAAATCGGCATTACACTTAATGCTGGCCCGCAAAAGGAAGTCATTTGCCATAAGGATTCGCATATTTATCTATATGAAGCAGGAGGGATTATGTCCAATGCCCATGCATCCGTCAAACTTTTGGAAGGGGCATATGGAAAGATTTCGGCTGAGACCATTGCCGAGCACATCAGTCCCGATGATGTACATGCCTGTGAAACTACCCTTTTGGCACTTGAGAATACCATGAACAAGGGTGGGGGAAGTATTTATACTTTGGAAGAGGTACATCCCATAAAGGAACTTTGTAGTAGTCAGGGTATAAAAATGCATTTGGATGGTGCAAGGTTATTTAACGCATTGGCAGTGACGGGTGACCGACCTTCGGATTGGGGGGAGATGTTCGACACCCTTTCCGTTTGCATGAGCAAAGGGCTGGGTTGCCCGGTAGGTTCGCTGCTTTTGGGAAGTAAGAAGGATATCAAGCGAGCCAGGAGAATTCGCAAATCACTCGGGGGCGGAATGAGGCAGGCAGGTTTTCTTGCTGCTGCGGCTATTTACGCACTGGACCATCACGTGCAGCGCCTGGAAGAAGACCATGCAAGAGCAAGGGCAATTGGAGAACTTTTGGACGTGCATCCATCAGTAGAGGAAGTTCTTCCGGTGCAAACTAATATCGTGATAGCCAAACTTAGCGTCATTCCTGAAGAAATGTTGGGTAAATTGGCAGAGATGGGTATAAAGGCTGTCAAGTTTGGTAAAGACCAGATCCGGTTTGTGACACACTTGGATTTCACCGACCATATGCTTGAAGAGTTAAGAAGCAGGCTACAAAACTTAAGTTGATACGAACACTACGCTGTTCAGTCTTGAATTTCCGTGACCATCTTCAATAATGATACCGGCACTGGAGAATGATGATCGCATCCTTTTCTATGCGGTAGACCAATCGATGTTCTAGGTCAATTCTGCGAGACCACCAACCGCAAAGGTCATGTTTGAGGGGTTCCGGTTTACCAGTCCCTGCCAATGGAGTTCTCGTTGCCTCAATAATGAGCTGATTGTATCCCACCGATAACAAGGTCTAGCTAACCACCCAAAAAAAAGCGGCCCCTTTGCGGCCGCTTTAATGGTGTAACATTTATCTGCTATTAAGGATAATCTGGGTTTTGAGGAACCAGATTAGGGTTGTTTTGCATTTCAGGCAGAGGAAAAGGCATTAGCAAATGCATGTTTCGCAACGGCTGATTGGAGCTCAGGTTGACATGTCCTACAAAATTTTCAAAACCATTTGTAAGCTCATTATACACTTTTCTGAGCCGAATCATATCAAACCAGGTAATTTGCTCATAGCATAACTCATGCCACCGCTCTCGCCACACGGCCTCACGGAAAGAGTCTGTGGTGAACTCACCCAATGCAGGGGTAGTGAGGGTGGCTCTATCGCGGATACGCTTTAAGCCTTCATGCGCCAGTGCATTTGGGCCTCCCACCTCATTCTGCGCTTCCGCATACATCAACAAGACTTCCGCAAAACGGATCAAGGGAACATTTAGGTTGTTGGCCCTGTTTCCGGGAACACCAAATGTGCCAAGTGCTGCCCGGTTAAAGTGTTTGAAGATGTAGGGAGCACCCAGGTCGAAAGGTTCTCCGCTGCCATTGGTGTAATAGCTGGTATAGAAAAACCCTTCTTGGTTGACTGTTCGTCTGTCTCCTTGCTCATAGGAATTGTAAAATTCAATAGTTGGCACTGTACTACCAGTTCCTGATGGTCCCTGAAAAGTCACAGGCTTAAAGTTTGGAAACATATTGTTCATGGGATTGCCGGCAACGATCACGTTATATTGGATCATAAAAAGGTGTTCCAACCGATTTCCGCTATTTTCATTGTGCAGGTCGCCATAATTGGGGTATAAGTTTATCAATCCTGGATTAGCATTGGCGTATTCAATGACTTCAAGTGACTTGTTGGCTGCCAGTTGATAGTATTGGTTTCCCTTATTCAGTGGATAGCCTGCCATGGTCAGATAGACTTTCGCTAATTGCGATTTAGCTGCTGCCAGGGATATTCTTCCACTCGGGTCCATCCAAGGCAATCCGGCTGCCTCTGCCGCCAACAAGTCCTCCACAATCAAATTATAAACTTCCTCTTGTGGTGAAGGTGAGGGTTTAAAGTCTTCTGAGCTGGCCGTTTGAGGTGCGGTAATAAGTGGCACATTTCCCCAGAGCCTTACGGCATAGAAGTATGCCCATGCACGTAAGAACCGAGCCTCTCCAATTATTTTTTTCTTTTGGTTTTCATCCATTGGAGAAATTGCCGGAACTCTATCTACCACCATATTTGCCTGGGCAATGACTTTATAAAGCCCGTTCCACCAGTTTATCACATGTTGGGTGCGCCCGTCATAAATTAGTCCGTAGAGGTTGTTCAGGTCGGAATTTTGTGCCGTTTCTGTCGTGGAGGTACCTGTGGGGGCCTCCAGCAATTGCCACGTAGAAGAGAAAATCCCTCCGTCACCTCCATAAAACCTCATATCTGCATAAACCGCGGCAAGTGCTGCCTCTGCATGGTCAGGTATGGTATAGAATGATCCAGGAGTGAGGTTTGATGGATCTTCCTCTTTAAGAAAATCGGTACAGCTGACAATGCTGCTGAGGACTATTCCTATCACTAAACAGGAAATGCTTTTATATTTATTTATGGTATTCATGATTACAATGTTTTAGGTTAAATCCTTTAAAAATTACAGGGTCACCTGAAGCCCTAACATATAGGTGGTGGGCTTTGGGTAGGCGTGCCAGTTCATTCCTTGGGAAAAAACGTTGTTTCCATCTCCTCCCCTTATGGGTGCCACCTCCGGATCACCTATAATGTCCTTTCCTGTGATCAGGAAGAAATTTTGCGCGGTGGAATAAATCCTCAATCTATTCAATTTGATTCTGTTGGCCACTTCTGCGGGAAAGGTGTATCCGATTAGCAGGTTTCGTCCCCTCAAAAATGAACCATCTTTCACCCAATGGGAATCCACATTGGTCACATAGCCGGCACGGGTATCCCTGATTTCCGCAATCATGGTGTTTTGGTTGGTTGGAGTCCAAGCGTTTAGCACCGTGCGGTAGCTATTGGCCAAGGCTTGCCTGTCTTCACTGGGGTGCAGGTTCATGTCCAATATGTCATTGCCATACATGTATTGGAATTCCAGGGTAAAGTCCCAGTTTCTGAAGCGGACACTGTTGTTCATTGCCCCCCACAAGTTGGGATTACCGTTTCCTATGATCATCCGGTCGGAATCATTGATCGCTTTGTCGCCATTTACATCCAAGTATTTGATGTCACCAGGCAGGATGGTGAGGCCGTTTCTATAGCTAACATACTCTGCCGCTTCATCCCTTTCGGCTTCACTCCAGGTGCCCAGTCTCACCAGGCCCCAAAATGACCCTACAGGCTCCCCTACACGGATGATGTTGGTTTGGTTGGTGAAATTAGGGCCTCCTACACCGAAGATATCGGCTGGCGTTGCCAGTGAAAGTACTTTGTTCCGGTTTGCAGAGAGGTTAAAGGAGGTGTTCCAGGTGAAATCGGCCTTCTCGATGTTCACGGTATTCAGCGTAAATTCGATTCCTTGGTTCTGCATGGAACCCACGTTGCTTCGAATGGTGGCATACCCACTCGTTCTAGGGACTGGGGAGTCAAGCAGCATATCGGTGGTTTTACGATAATAATAGTCGAATTCGACAGTTATCCTGTTCATGAATAGCCCTAACTCCAAGCCTATATCACTTTGTGCTGTTTTCTCCCATCTTAAGTCAGGGTTGGCCAACCTGTTGATTCCAGTCCCCCCTACTTGGGATTCGTTGTATATGGCAGAGTAGTTGGAACTCAACAATGCCAATGCGGAATAGGGAGGGATCTCGGAGTTTCCGGTAAGTCCATGGCTTGCTCTAAGTTTTAAATTTGAAATGATGGAGTGGTTTTTCAAAAAACCCTCTTCAGAGAGCCTCCATGCTACTGCCGTAGATGGGAAGTAGGCAAACTTGTTGTTTTCACCAAACTTTGAAGAACCATCCGCCCTCCCGGTGGCGGTGAATAGGTATTTACCGTCCAGGTTGTAATTGATCCTTGCGAAATAAGAACTCAAGGCATGTCTAGATGCTCCTGAACCTACTCTGGGCAATTGAGAACCGGCACCTAAATTGTCAAAAGTGAAGAAATCTGTGGCGAAGTTCTGGATGCTTGCATTCATGGTTGTTAATGTGTTTTCTTGCCATGAAATACCAAGCAGTCCGGTGAAGGAATGCCTTTCCGCAAACACCTTATTGTAGGTAAGGTAATTCTCCAGCGACCAGAAACTGTCCCGTCTCATGCTCTTGGAGGCTGTCCCGTTTTGGGCAATGGACAGCGTACGTGTACTGGATTGGCTGTTCTCCTGTGTCATAATGTTGACCCCCAATACAGTGCGCATTTCTAGACCTTCTGCAAACTTGATATTGGAATAGGCACTCCCTAGAGTAGTCTGGGTGTTCAGCACATATCTCCTACCATAGAGTCTATGCATGGAACTCATGGTGCCTTCAGCAAACGGGTAGTCCCGGTTATTGGCAAAGGTTCCGTCCTCGTACCTTACAGGCATGAAAGGAAAGTCCTCCACAATCTGTCTAGGAACAGCGTCAGAAACGTCTACCAAATTTTCCTCCTGATTGTTATAACTGATGGTGCCACCAATGGTCAACCAGCTTTTCACTTGGTCATCAATCGTGAACCGGGAGGAATACCGGGTCAGGTAGGAGGTTTTCAAAAGTCCTTGGTCATCCCTGTATCCCAATGAGAGGGAATAGGCCGTACGATCATTTCCACCCGTGAAACCAAGTTGATGGTTTTGCGATATTTTATTCTGGGTGGTCTCTTTGAACCAGTCTGTGTCAAACTTAGGGTTTCCGTTTGCATCGAAAATTCGCGGGTCGGTTCTGCGCAGCACAGGGTTCAGATAGGCCCACCTTCCTGCGGCCCAACCTTCCGGGTCATATTTTTCCATGTTTCGCCAAGCAAGTTCTTCCACTTCTAAATATTCTCTTGCATTCAATACTTCAGGGCGATTGGGGCCTATGGTATTCACACTGAAATCTGCATTGTAAGTGACTGTACCTTCCCCGGCTTTTCCCTTTTTGGTGGTCACTAGTATGACACCGTTTGCTCCCCTGGAACCATAAATGGCAGTGGAAGAGGCATCTTTCAGTACCTCTACTGAAACGATGTCGTTGGGGTTGATGTAATCAATCGGGTTGCTGGCTTGATCCATGGTTCCCATAGGCAGCATCACGCCGTCTACCACATAAAGTGGGTTGTTTGAGGAGTTGATAGAGCTGAAGCCGCGAATCCTTACGTTGGTTCTTCCACCGGGTCTGCCTGAGTTTGTGTTGACCTGCACACCTGCTACCCTTCCTGCCAAGGCTTGGTTAAGGGAAGGGGCAGGTCTCTCACTTAGCTCCTGAGCACCTACCGATCCTACAGAGCCAGTAAGGTCAGATTTACGCTGAGTACCATAGCCAATCACCACTACCTCTTCTAAGGCGGAGTCATCTTGCTGCATCTTGATGATTAGCATGGATTGGTTGGTAATTCGAATGATCTGAGACTGATAACCGATAAATGAAACAACCAAATTTGAATTTTCAGGAACAACAATAGAAAAGTCACCGTCTATGTCGGAAATCGTTCCACGGGTGGTCCCCTGAATGGAAATGGTTGCCCCAGGCAGGGGCAAATTGTTTTCATCAGTGACTTTTCCTCTTACGGACACATCATAAACCACATTGGCCAGCTTTCCACTTTTCAGGTTGGATGAAACGGCTTGCACATCATTTACCAGGCTTCCGAGCAAACATCCGGATACCAGGAGACATACTCCCCAGTTTTTTGGGGGCATTTTTAGAAATTTAAACATTGGAAGTAAAGTTTGTATCAACAGCCTTCTGACATGCTGGCTAGGCTAGGTTCCGAAAAAATTGATAATGAAGCTAAAAAATATCACCGGAACTAACTAATCAGTTATTTAGGACACTTGTTGATTGGTTTTTTAAAATACGTGAAATTGTAGATTGTTCGAATTCCGAAATAACTAACTGGTGCTTGCTGCTTTCATAAGAAATAGATTATAATGTTGAAAACTGAAAACATGATTGCAAACCAAAGCGTGAAATGGCCTAGTATTAAAACTATATTTTATAAATACTGATAATAGTAGAACATATGGCTTTAATTACAGTAAATTTAGAATAATATTTATCAGGTTGTCAAGTTTCTTAAATAAATTTTTTGTTAAGAAATCTGGAAGATCTTTAGGTGAATCCAAGAGGGAAAAAACTTGGAAAATCCATTGCCAGAAGAGGCAAAGTTCAACAATAAAAAAGAATTGATTATAGCTTGGAATTTCATTCCAGCCCTACCCATATTTATTGTAATTTTGTAGCATGAACACGACACCTCTGGCAGAACGCATGCGGCCTACCCGTTTGGAAGACCTGATTGGCCAGGAGCACCTAAGCGCACCTTCTGCCTTTCTTTTTAAAGCCATAAAGTCCGGCAATGTGCCCTCCATGTTCCTTTGGGGACCTCCCGGAGTGGGCAAGACCACCATTGCCAATATCATTGCCAATGAAATCAAGGTTCCGTTTTACACCCTAAGCGCCATCAGCTCAGGGGTGAAGGATATTCGTGAGGTAATTGAGAAGGCCAAATTTCAAAGAGGAGTGGTGCTCTTTATTGATGAGATACATCGGTTTAACAAGTCCCAGCAAGATGCCCTGCTAGGTGCGGTGGAGAAGGGGGTCATTCGTCTTATAGGAGCGACTACAGAAAACCCCTCATTTGAAGTAAATGCTGCTTTGCTTTCCAGGTGTCAGGTGTTTACGCTAAACTCACTGGGAAGGCATGAACTGGAAGCGATGCTGCATCAGGCAATGGAAAAGGACGGGGAGTTGCAAACCAAAAATATTGAACTCAAAGAGACAGAGGCGTTACTTCGGCTTTCTGGAGGGGATGGCAGAAAGCTACTAAATCTCTTTGAAATAGTGATCGACAGTATAAACGAGAACGTTTGCGAAATCACCAATGCATTGGTGACGGAAATAGCCCAACGAAAAGTGGCCTTGTACGATAAGTCGGGGGAACAGCATTATGATATAATATCTGCCTTTATAAAGTCCATACGTGGATCTGACCCAAATGCAGCGGTATATTGGTTGGCCAGGATGATAGAAGGGGGCGAAGACGTGAAATTTATCGCCCGTCGTTTGCTAATCCTGGCCTCGGAAGACATCGGAAACGCAAACCCTAATGCCCTTTTGTTGGCCACCAATTGTTTTGAAGCGGTAAAGGTAATAGGGTATCCAGAATCCAGGATCATACTTTCCCAATGCGTGACTTATTTGGCCAGTTCCCCAAAGAGTAACGCCTCGTATAAGGCCATTAACCAGGCCCAGGCTTTGGTAAAGGAAACGGGGGATCTTTCTGTGCCTTTGCACCTTCGAAATGCCCCCACCAAGCTGATGAAGGACTTGAATTACGGGAAAGCTTATAAATACGCGCATGATTTTGAAAACAACTTTATAGAGCAAGAATTCATGCCAGACGAACTAAAGAACAGGCAGCTATACGATCCTGGTCAAAATCCCAGAGAAAACGAACTGAGGAGGTTTTTACTCCAAAGATGGAAGAAAAAATACGGTTACTAAAACAACTGATTACTAATGCCAAAAGGAACACATGATGCCATAGAGGATCCCAGAAATGAAAACATCCTTATTTCTGTAAACGGTGAGCTTTTCCCTCGCAAAGAAGCCAAAATATCGGTTTACGACAGTGGCTACCTGGTAGGGGACGGCGTATGGGAGGGCTTCCGGGTTCACCAGGGCTGCCTGTTGTTTGTGAATGAGCACTTAGACAGGCTTTGGCAATCGGCCAAGGTGATTGGAATGCATTTGCCATTGAGCAGGCAGGAAATCATAAAGGAAGTAAAGCACACACTGGAAGCCAACCAAATGAAGGACCATATCCATGTAAGGCTCATGATAACCAGGGGCATAAAAAAGACCCCTTCTCAAGATCCTCGTCTTACAGTGAGTGGGCCAAATATGGTAATCATAGCAGAACATAAAATAGCCTCTGAGGACACCAAAGAACGAGGCATTACACTTTTTACCAGTACTATACGAAGAGGATCTCCGGACTACCTTGACCCCAGATTAAATTGCCACAGCAAATTGCACGAAGTCCAAGCCCTGATACAGGCCATAGAGGCCGGGGCAGATGAGGCCCTGATGTTGGATATCAACGGATTCGTATCCACCTGCAACGCAACTAATTTTTTCATGGTAAAAAATGGAGAGGTATGGACGTCTACAGGAAAATATTGCATGAATGGAATTACCAGGTCCCATGTCATATCCTGTTGTAAGCGACTAGGGATTCCCTGCAAGCAGAAAGACTTTTCTTTATTCGAAGTTTACGGGGCGGAGGAAGCTTTTGTGACGGGTACCTTTGGAGGAATCACCAAAGTGACCAAAGTAGATGGAAAATCCATAGGCAATGATAAGCATTCACCAATCATTGAAAGACTACAGGTGGCTTATGAAGAAATGATTCAGGAGGAAATCAAAATAAATCTAAAAAATGGATAATAAAGGAGTAGATGAGGTGAAAAGAATTTTTCTATGGTCATGTCCAAGAAACATTTCCACAGCCTTAATGTATAGTTTCGCCCAAAGAAGTGACACGGCAGTGGTAGACGAACCTTTATATGGTCATTACCTGCATCAAACCAGTGCAAAGACCTACCATCCGGGTGCTGATGAAATTTTGAACTCCATGGAAACAGACGGCAGAAAAGTACTTCAATCCATGTTGGAAAGGGAGGATAAACCCGTTATTTTCTATAAAAACATGACCCATCATTTAGAAGGGTTGCCTTTGGAATTTCTGGACAAGGGGTATAATTTACTACTTACCCGAGATCCAAAGGAAATGATCACCTCCTTTACCAAAATAATTCCCAATCCCAGCCTAAAGGACACTGGTTACGAAGACCAGGTATATTTGTATAGACATTGCAGACGGTTAGGAATTCCAGTGAAGGTGGTGGACACTCAGGAAATATTGCTCAATCCGGAAAAACGGCTGAGAGAGATATGCGATTTTTTGAAAATCCCTTTTGAAAAAGCCATGCTGAGTTGGAAACCTGGATCCATACCAGAAGATGGGGTTTGGGCAAAATACTGGTATAAAAACGTGCATCAGTCCCGAGGTTTTCAACCCTACAAGGCAAAGAAGGAGGAAGTCCCTTCAGGTCTTAGCGATTTGTTTGCTATTTGTGAAAGGCATTACAAAGAATTGACTTCGTAGCCACCCTTCTTGCCTGAGGGCAGCGGAAAGGAGAAAAAATGCATCCCTCCAATTTGATCTGGATTCGTTTACTTTGAGGGTGAGCATTCCGATACCAATTATTTTTTAATAACCCTTATCCAATGTCCCTGTACTTCCTTAATCCGGATCAGGTAAACGCCGGCAGGAAGGTAGGATAAGTTTACCCTTCCCCTATCGATGACGGTATGGTCTTGGAATTTCCTTCCTTTGAGGTCGTAAATCTCCAATCGGTCTCCTTGCTTTGCTTGTTCTATGGTTAGGAAATCCCAGAAGGGGTTAGGGTAGATCTCTGTTTTGCTTTCAGGGTTGTTTCTTGGAAGGGAAGCTACCAGAAAGTCCAATCTCTCTATTTTGAAACTCTCCAATCGAATATTGGAAGCCAAGCTTCCCAGGTCAAACACAGCCCTTGAGTTTTCATCAGTAGGACTGTTCATGGTAAATACATAGGAAAAGGTCTTCTTTGATTCTTCAATTTGAAAGCCTTGGTACCCGGTATAGGATGAAAATGGAGCTGTATTTTGGCCAAGATACTGTGTCACTGGCAAGATATCCTCTGCATATGCAGTAAAGCTAACACCATAGATTTGTCCTTCCTCTAAAGTGATATTCCCTTTGCTAAGTTGTACATGCCAACCTTCACTGCCTGTTTGCTGAATCGAGATTTGAAGATGGTCATCCACTAGATGGAGACTGGCCTGGGCCCCTGATTGTGTCAATAGATTCCATCCCTCAGTACTTTCTTCAAAATTGGCTTCATAAATAGTTTGAGGGTAGGATTCCCGTGCCTCTAAAAGTGGTGAATGAAGGAGGGCATTGGCAAGTTCTTCCCGAAGTGTATTTGTGGTTGGGTCATATATGCCAAAACCTGCGCTCCACTCCCAATATGCCCAGCTAAATCCCAGTGATTCTACATGCCTGGCCACAAAGTTTGTCCAACGAATCCTCGAGTCCATATCGGCTTTTTCATAAGCACCAAATTCGCCTATATGTATTGGGATGTTGTGGTTTTCGGAAAATTTCACCAAGGGTTCAAGCTGGGAGGCTATGCCTTCCCGTTCATAGGTCAAATCATACCAATTTGTGCCCAGCCAATCATAGGTATGTTCGCCTACCCAATCTGCCCCTTGGTGGGTAAATGTGAAGGGGTCGTAGTAATGGACAGTAACAATAAGGTGCTCATCTACTGGGGGCTCTAGAGAAAAAATACCACTTACGCCACCAAATTCTGCCGTACCCATAAGTACGACTCTTTCGGGATTCTCCTTTCTAATCAGAGTTAAGGCTTCAGAAAAATATTGGTTCCAAAGTTCAGGGGTTAATTCATCGTGAGGTTCATTCATTACCTCAAAGAGCAGGTCCTCCGTGAAATCTTTAAAGTATTCTGAAATCTGTTGCCACTGGGCCAAAAACCTTTCCTTATGCAAGTTGGGATTTTGGAAAAGGTCGTCATGGTGATGCATATTGATAATTACCAATAGTCCTTGATCCAGGCATAATTGCACTACTTGGGAAACCCGTTCGAAAAATTCAGGCTGAATAGTGTATGGAGATTGCATCAGGGTTCGTTCGGGCGTGTCCCACCGAATTGGTATTCTGACATGTTCAAATCCCAATTCGGCAATTTGAGCAATATACTCCTCCCTAAAGGGATTGCCCCAAGCCTCCTCGGAAGGGGCTTCAAACATGTTTCCAAGGTTAATCCCTTTTCCCAGCCTTTCGTTGACCTGAAATACATTCTGCTTCTGAGCCGACAACAAGGTGGGCAAAAGCCAAACCCAAAGGAATATCCATTTTATCACGACATTAAGTTAATGGTTTTTATTTTTTTTTGAAATGTGCATTAGAAATCCGGGAAAATGGCTCGAACTTCACTTTATTTTGTTATAAATTTCAAAATAGGCTTTAAAAACTTCCATAAGTACCGAATAATACAGTTTCTTCATTGTGGGCATTATGATAAATAATATATTTGCCGGATGATCTAATTTTAAATTTTCCTTTAAGTTGGTAATATGGAACAAGTATTTCTTTATTTGGTGCCTTTTTTGGGGCTAATTGGCCTTTTGGTCATGGCGATAAAATCGGCTTGGGTGAGTAAACAGCCCACCGGCGAGCAGAATATGGTGGAGTTGTCCAGTTATATTGCCCGCGGTGCGATGTCATTTCTAAAAGCTGAGTGGAAGGTGATGGTTTATTTTGTGGTCATCGCTGCCATCATTCTAGGCTGGTCAGGCACCTTGTTGGAGAATTCCAGTCCTGTAATAGCTATTGCCTTTTTAATAGGCTCCGTGGCTTCTGCCTTTGCCGGCTACTTGGGGATGAAAATTGCCACTAAGGCAAATGTAAGAACCACGCAGGCGGCTAAGACCAGCCTGAAAAAAGCCTTGAACGTATCCTTCAATGGGGGAGCCGTGATGGGACTTGGTGTTGCAGGATTGGCTGTCCTGGGGATGGGATCCTTGTTTATCGTGTTTTATTACATGTTTGTAACTTCCCAGGGAGGTGATGTAAATGGGCATGAAATGGAGACTGCTCTGGAGGTTCTGGCGGGGTTTTCACTCGGCGCTGAATCCATTGCGCTTTTCGCCAGAGTTGGTGGGGGGATATACACAAAGGCAGCAGATGTAGGTGCAGACTTGGTTGGCAAGGTAGAAGCAGGTATTCCGGAGGATGATGTTAGGAACCCAGCCACCATCGCTGACAATGTGGGCGACAATGTGGGCGACGTGGCCGGAATGGGAGCTGATCTTTTCGGATCTTATGTAGCCACAATTTTGGCCTCCATGGTTTTGGGTAGAGAGATTATTTCTAATGATAACCTAGGTGGAATAGCTCCTGTACTTTTACCTTTGGTAATTGCCGGCATGGGGCTGATTTTTTCCATAGTAGGTACATTATTTGTTAAAATTGCCGATGAAAATGGCAGTGTACAGGCAGCATTGAACAAGGGGAATTGGATTTCCATTATACTTACGGTTGCAGCTTCTTTTTTCCTGATTGATTTTATGTTGCCGGAAGGTGATTTAGTCATGATGAGAGATCAATCCTTGACTTTCACCAAAATGGGAGTTTTTATGGCGGTTTTCATAGGTTTAATCGTGGGTGCCCTGATGAGTATCATTACGGAATACTATACGGCTATGGGAAGGGGACCTGTGAATTCTATCATAAGGCAGTCCAGTACAGGCCATGCCACCAACATCATAGGTGGGTTGGCAGTTGGTATGCAATCCACCGTTTTGCCTATCCTGGTTTTGGCAGCAGGGATTTTTTGCTCCTATTTAGCAGCAGGCTTGTATGGCGTTGCCATTGCTGCGGCGGGGATGATGGCCACTACCGCCATGCAACTTGCCATAGACGCTTTCGGCCCCATTGCAGACAACGCTGGTGGTATCGCTGAAATGTCGGGTTTACCCAAAGAAGTCAGGGAGAGGACAGACATTTTGGATGCAGTAGGAAACACCACGGCCGCTACAGGAAAAGGGTTTGCTATTGCATCAGCAGCGCTTACCGCTTTGGCTTTATTTGCCGCATATGTGGGGATAGCAGGTATTTCCAGTATCGATATTTATAAGGCAGATGTGTTAGCAGGTCTGTTTGTAGGGGCTATGATTCCATTTATATTTAGCTCCTTGGCCATTGCCGCAGTGGGTAGGGCGGCAATGGACATGGTAAATGAGGTGAGAAGGCAATTTAAAGAAATACCTGGTATCATGGAATACAAGGCCAAGCCTGATTATGAGAAATGCGTGGAGATTTCCACCCAGGCTTCCATTCGAGAGATGGTAGCACCGGGAGCCATAGCTCTTTTGTCCCCCATTGTAGTAGGATTTCTATTTGGTCATGAGGTATTGGGTGGAATGTTAGCGGGAGTGACTGTATCCGGGGTTTTGATGGGCATATTCCAGAACAATGCCGGTGGAGCCTGGGACAACGCAAAGAAATCATTTGAAAAAGGAGTGGAGATAAATGGAGAGATGTTTTATAAAGGGTCTGAGCCCCACAAGGCCTCTGTGACGGGAGATACCGTGGGCGATCCCTTCAAAGACACTTCTGGACCCTCCATGAATATATTGATCAAGCTTACCTCCATTGTTTCCATAGTGATCGCTCCTTTTATCCCAGGAGTTACTCCCTTGGGACTTTCTGGAACAGAGCCAGCTGATCCAATAGAAAAGGTGGTGCACTACACTCCCAACGATATTGCGGATATGGAAGAATTGGAAGTTCACTAATAGCGTCAAATTGACCCTATTCTAAATCGCTAGCAAGATGACTTGCTAGCGATTTTTTTTTGATCTTTTGAATGTCTAGTTATTTACTATAAAGTAAGTTATAATCAATTCATTTTTTTGATAATTAAGGTTATAATTTATTAAATTCATCAATTATTCTGTATATCCGTTAAAATTTAATGTATTTTTTGTGTTTTTTACATGGATATATCTTAATATTAAACTAAAATTAACCTTGTTTTAAATAAGTAAAGCCCTATTAAATAGGGCGAATTGCCAAACAAAAGCGTGAAATTGACAGTTTTAATAAAATATTGTCACTAGGTTAAGGCCTGACCTTGTTTTTGATTTGGAAGAGGTGACAACTTAATTTCTAACCATAACTATAATTGCATGAAAAATCGTTTTACCAATTATTTGCTGGTATCGGTGCTGTGGTTGTTTTTCTTGGGAACCGCCTGGTCTCAAGAAACCGAAGTATCCGGCACTGTCACCTCCCAGGATGACGGAGGGCCTTTACCAGGAGTCAGTGTGATAGTTCAAGGGACTACCACCGGAACAATAACCGATCTAGACGGGAAATATTCGTTATCTGTGCCCTCTGGTGATGCCTCCCTGGAGTACAGCTACATCGGATTCAAGAGCCAGACTGTTCAAGTAAGAAGCAGAAGTACAGTAAATGTGGCCATGGTTCCAGATATCGCCCAGCTTTCCGAGGTAGTGGTCACAGCCTTTGGAATAGAGCAAGATAAAAAGGCATTGGTATCTGCTACCCAGGAGGTAAAGGGCCGGGAATTGTTTCTCTCTAGGGAACCCAATATGGTAGATGCCTTAAACGCGAAAGTGGCAGGGGTACAGGTAACTCGCCAAGGTGGTTCTGCTGGAGCGGCATCTAGTATCGTGATTAGGGGGATGTCTTCCATTTCAGGGGAAAACCAGCCTTTGTTTGTTATTGATGGGGTACCCATAGACAATAGCTTTCGTACGACATCCAGGTCTTCAGGAGTAGATGTGGCAAACCGTGCAATAGACATCAACCCTAATGACATTGAGTCCATCAACGTGTTAAAAGGGCCGGCAGCTACGGCGTTGTATGGCCTGCAGGCTGGAAGTGGTGCGGTTATTATTACTACAAAAAAAGGTAGCCGATCCGATACTCAGAATGTTTCTGTGAATTTTTCTTCCAATACATCGGTGGACAGGATCATGCGGAATTTTCCTGCGCAAATGACATATGCGCAAGGGGATAGGGGTCTTTTCGGTAGGGGTACCTTTGGCCACTTTGGGCCACCCCTAAGTACATTGAGGTTTGACGGTACCCCTGCCCCAGATAATCCCAGAGGGAATTTGGTCGATATGAACCATCCCAATGCAATTGCTTCTGAGACCATGATGCCTGTCAATAACCAAGATGTTTTTTTTCAGGATGGTTTGACACTTGACAACAATATTAGTATATCGGCTGGTAATAAGAACAGTTCCTATTTCCTTTCCGTAGGTGATTTTCATCAAACCGGGATCATTCCAAATAATGAGTATAAAAGAAGGACAATCCGATTGACGGCAGAAACTTCCATTACGGAAAAATTAAGAGTCACCGGGTCTGCTTTTTATACGCATAGCACTAGTGCGAGATTCGGGAGGGGAGATAATTTCGCAGATGTGGTACAAGGTACAATTCGTACACCTCCCAGTTTTGACAATTCAGCTGGTTTTCAATTGGCTGATGGCAGGCAAAGGGCCTTTCGAAACAATTCCCCAGACAATCCTTTCTGGACGGTAAACAACAACCCCTTTACCGATGAGGTGAATAGGCTTTTGGGATATATACAGGTGAACTACGACCCTACTTCATGGCTTAATATCATGTATAGGGTCGGAACGGATGTTGCCTCTGATAAGCGGAAACAGCAATGGGCAGTGGGCAGTTTTGGAGGGGATGCCCTGCCGGGAGGAAGGGTACTCCAGGACACCTACAATGACAGGATATTAAACTCCGACCTAGTGATTACGGGCTCCAAAGAGGTAGGTGATTTTAATCTCAGCCTTATGGTGGGCAACAATTACTTTTCTAGAGCCAATGAAAGACAGTATTTTGATGGAAGAAACTTGGCAATCCCTGGTTTATACAATATCGCCAACACCCAAACAAACCAAGTGCAGATACAAAATTTAAACACCAAAAGAACCGCAGCAGTATTTTCTAGGGCTTCTATAGATTACAAGAATTATTTGTTTGTGGAGATGAATGGTAGAAATGAATGGACCTCTACTCTTCTTCCTCCCAACAATAGTTTCTTTTACGGCTCTATAGGGTCTGGATTTGTGTTTTCGGAGGCATTTGATCTGGATGAGGGGGTGTTCTCCTTTGGTAAGCTCCGTGCATCCTATTCAGAAGCTGGCCGTGACACAGACCCCTACAGGGATCAGACCTACTATAACAGGGCCAATATAAGCGGGGTATGGGGTGGAGGCATTGTCTTTCCCACACCAAGTGGCATAGGTGCCGTAGCCCTTTCTTCTAGTGCAGGAAACCCTACCTTGAGACCGGAAAGAAACAAGACTTGGGAATTTGGAGGAGAATTCAGGTTTTTTGAAAACCGCCTCGGGTTTGATGTCACCTATTATCGGGAAAGGAATATTGATCAGATCATAGCGGTATCTGTACCAGGCAGCACTGGTTTTGCCTCTCAATGGATCAATGCTGGTACTATAGAGAACAGGGGATGGGAAATTGTAGGTAATGCCACTCCTGTGTCCACAGCTGAGTTTTCCTGGGATATTGTGGCTAATTTCACCCGAAACAGAAACACTGTGTTGGATTTACCTGTGGATAGGATTGCCTTGGGAGGGTTCGGTAATTTGAGGCCTCAACTTATAGAAGGGGAACCCTATGGAGTTTTTTATGGAACTGGTTTCCGAAGGGATGGAGAGGGTAATGTGATTATTGGTGCCAATGGATATCCCATGCAGGAACAGCCCTCTGATGAAAATCCATCCGGGGATGTCAGGCTAGGGGATCCTACTCCTGACTTTCTGTTAGGATTACGCAACAACCTTACTTATAAAAACTTCCTGCTCACCTTTCTATGGGACATAAGAGTAGGTGGTGACGTGGCAAATGTCACTGCAAACTGGATGAGGGCTCAGGGAGTGGCCGAGGCCACAACAGATAGGGGAAGCCTGGTGGTTTTCAGGGGAGTATTGGAAGATGGCTCCACCAATAACCAACAGGTATTGATAGATGATCTTAGTTACTATAATGCCAATACTGGAAACAGAAATATTGCTGAGCGCTTTATAGAAGATGGCTCTTGGGTTAGGTTGAGGGATGTAACCCTTACCTATACTTTCCCAAACGCTATAGCTAACCGGTTAAAGATGAAAAGACTGGATGTCTCTGCCTATGGCAGAAACTTGTTGCTTTTCACAGGTTATTCCGGAGTGGATCCAGAGACAAACCTGTATGGGCCGAATTCATCTTTGGGTGTGGATGCCTTTGGTACGCCGACTACCAGAAGTGCTGGTATCAGTTTGACGGCAGGTTTTTAATCATAATTCATGAAGCAATGAAGATTTTAATAAGAAAAATCAAATATATATTTGGGTTAGCAGCCTTTTGTTGGGTGTCTTCCTGTGACTTACAGGAGGCCAATATTAATCCTAATGCTGTCACAGAGGTGGGGGTAAATGTCATGTTGCCAGCTACTCAGGCAAATATGACCTGGGCCATAGCAGACTTTAGCTCCCAATCCACAAGTTCCTTTCTGCAATACATGGCAGGTACACTTAATGTGCAATTGAATATTACCATTTATGACTACCTTCCTGTCAACTTCCAGAGTACTTGGACCAACCACTTTTACGCAGGAGCCATGAAGGATTTAGATAATATCATCCAACTCTCTACCGAAAGTGGGGCACTTCATTATAGGGGAGTGGCCAAAGTACAAATGGCAATGTTGCTAGGGTATTTGGTGGATCTATGGGGAGATGTCCCATATTCTCAAGCGTTGGATTTAGAAAACTATCCCAGACCGGTTTACGACTCTGGAGAGGCCTTGTATGAAGAGATTCAGCGACTATTGGATCAGGGTATTGAGGATTTAGAAGGCAGCAGTAGTTTTTCTCCTGCTACCAATGACTTGATTTTTCCAGCATCCAACGAGAGTAACTGGAGGGCTAACTCCAGGCTTCGGTGGATACAGGCTGCCAAATCAGCAAAGGCAAGGTATTATAATCACCTCAGCAAAATTGACCCAATGGGTTCCGCAGAACTGGCACTTGAAGCCATTGCATCGGGTACCTTTGAAAGCAATGATTCGGAAATGAAAGTGAGCTTTGGAAACACTCCTGATGCGGCAGGCCCATGGCACACCTTTCTACTGGGTACTTTCGGACAAAACAACATTTCAGTGTCCCAAGAATTTATTGACCTGCTCGTGGATAGGGTAGAGCCAGGGGTAAATGATCCCCGTTTGGAATATTATATAAGCAGAAACCCTAGTGGTGAATTTGTGGGTACACCTATTGGTGACCCCATTGTCGCCAACAGGTCTTTTTTGGGACCCTACGTGAATTCGGCCAGTGCAATGACAAATTTAATTACATATAAAGAGGTGAAGTTTATTGAGGCCGAGTCTCATTATAGATTGGGCAATTTTGATAGGGCAGCGGAAGCCTTTAATGAAGCTGTAAAAGCAAGTATCCTAAGGGTAACAGGCAGTGCCCACCAACCCTATGAAGACCGTTTTGCCAGCGAAACAGGCACTACTATTCAGGATAATGGGATGCAAAAGATTTTCACCGAAAAATACATAGCCATGTTTTTGGAAACGGAGGCATGGGCAGACTGGAGGAGAAGTATTCCCGCTGGGGCGGCACCAACCGTTTCTGGAATTCCAGAACTAAGCCCTGCGCCTGGTAACCCCACCAATAATGCCTTCCCAAGAAGGTTCTTGTACCCTACTTCAGAGTTGGACAATAATGCGGCCAATATACCTGAAACCAGTAGGTTGGCGAAGGTTTTTTGGGATTTATAACACTAATAGAAAAGATGAAATCGAGCCTGTCCTGACGGCAGTCAGGGCATGACGCAAACGACACACGGGGGGATGATTATCAAAGCGAGATTCCATCAGACTGCTGAAAAATAAATTATAAACAAATGAAAAAACTGAAATATTACCTTAGTTTCCTCATATTCATAGCACTTTCAGGTTGCTTTGAAACCTACGAAGAGGGATATGATTTGGTGGGTAGAGTGGCTACCATTCCGGTATTCACCCTTTCTCAAAGTGCTGCCCAGCCGGGTACTTCTATTACTGCAAATTACCGCTATTATTCTGAACACGAGCCAGTGACAGGACTCAGGTTGGTTCAAATCCTCAACGGGGAATCCTCGGAGGTTGACAGCAGAAGCGTTTCCGGGCATAATTTGAGGGACTCTTATGAGGGTTCCTTTACCTATAATGTCCCTCAGTTGGCAGAGGGTACCGTGATAACCCTACGGCTTGAAGTGATTACGGCCAATGAACTGAGCAATGGAAGAAATGCAAACCTGCAAGTAGAAACCCCGGAAAATTTATAGTTCTAAAAACCCTCACACCAAATACCTCCTTCAGACGTGAATGAAGGAGGTATTTTTATATCCGTTCCAAAAAGTGAGGAAACCCAAACAAGAAAGGTACTCGGCGTCCCATTAAGGTTTAGGTAAAAAACAACCCGCCATCCTCAAGCACTTGCTGATACTTTTTACAATCAAAGGAATACAGAAATGGTGCCCGATGTGCTACTCCTTTTTTTACCTCATCTAGTCTTGTTACCACCCCGGTTTTCAATATTTTTTTTTGGAAGTTCCTAGGGTCAATTTTCTTTTGGAGAATGGCCTCATACAGACGCTGCAATTCCGGCATGGTGAATTTTTTCGGCAAGAGGTTGTATCCTATGGGTTGAAAATTGAGTTCCAACCTGAGAGAGTGATGGGCTTTGTCTAAGATTTGTTTATGGTCAAAAAGTAGGGTGGGCAGATCATGTAGATCCCACCATTCGCAGTCGTCCGTAAATTCATCCGGATTGGGAAAAACCGATTTATAATCTACCAAGGCATAGTATCCAATGGAAATCGCCCTTTCATACCATAAATTTCTTTCAATAAGGTGGGATAAAAGATTCCGGTGTCTTTCCAGGTCATACCTTTTTACCTCCCCAAAGGTATGAAACTGCCTTAGAAAAATGTCTTTTAAACCCGTCCTTTCCTTCAATATTCTTTTAGCAGCCTCGTCTATGGACTCCTCTTGCATGACTACACTTCCAGGCAGGCTCCACCCCTTCGTGTTTTTCCATTTAAGCAATAAAATTTTCAGGTTACTGTCATGAAATCCAAAAACTACACAGTCTATAGTAAGGTGGGGGATTAAATTGGGCTCATCCTTTGTTTTAATGGGTTTAATTTCTTCCTTCATTGGAGTTTAATGTAACTATTACATAATGAAAAATAATTTCTATATTTAAACACTAAAAGTTTAAAGCTATTGAAATCAGAGAATAATTCAAATATATGTTGAGAAAATTTGTTTTCACCTTGCCTTTATTTTGGTGCCTCATTCAGGTTAATGGGGTGCTTTCCCAACGCCTATCTGAAGGGCCGCAGGTCCTATCATTTCATTCAGAAGCAGATGACACCGACCAACCCTACGCTATCTTCCTTCCCGGAGACTTCGACGAAACCAAGAGATATCCTTTGGTTATCATGCTTCACGGTGCGGGATCCAATCACAGGCTTGCCTTAAAGAGGGTTTTTGGAAAGTCAAATGAAGGAGATGAAACGGATGTGGAAGCAAGTCGCTATTTTCAAGAATGGGAGAGTGTGGACTATATAGTAGCTGCCCCATACGCTAGAGGAACGGCCGGTTACCAGGGAATTCCGGAGCAGGATGTATATGCCGTGCTGGATGATGTGAAAGAGAGGTTTACCATCGATGAAAACCGGATATATCTGACCGGCCTTTCCATGGGAGGGGGAGGAACACTTTGGTTAGGGTTAACCAAACCGGATATCTGGGCTGCCATTGCACCGGTGTGCCCTGCACCCCCGCAGGGTAGCCAGGAACTGGCCCCAAATGCACAACATCTTCCGGTACATTTTTTCCATGGAGATGCGGATCCGGTAGTACCTATATCCGGAACGAGAGATTGGGTGGATCGACTTCAGCAACTTGGGGTGCAGGTTTACCTGGAAGAATACGAGGGGGTAGCCCATGATAGCTGGGAAAATGCATATGATGGGGGTAGGATTTTTGAGTGGCTGGGTCAATTTGAAAGAAACCCATACCCGGATAAGGTCCACCACGTAGCAAAACACCTGAAGTACGGCAAGGCTTTTTGGGTAGCCATAAGTTCTATAGCACCAGGTGAAACGGCAACAATAAAGGTGTCCTTTGCAGAAGACGGTGTCTTGCAAGCGGAGTGTGACGGTATTTTTGCATTTGAACTGGACCTGACCGGGCATCCAAAAAGCAAAGATGAAATGAAGTTAAACATCGAGGGCAAGGAATTGGCCTTTCGGTCTGGCGATCCAACCTTGGTATCAAAAGATGGTGCTGGAAATTGGGCAATAGGTAAGGATAAGCCTCAAAATAGAACAAAAAGGGTAGGTCAAGAAGGTCCAGTTTATGATGCCTTTTCCTCAAGACATGTGTATGTTTATGGTACCTCTGATGATCCAGGGGATGAAATTTTGGAAAGCCGAAAAAGACTTGCAGAGGAGGCCGCCTATTGGTCTAGGTATAGGGGGGAGTTTTTGGGAAGAATTATGTTTTTTCCCAGGGTATTGGCCGATAATCAGGTCCGCAAGAGCGATATGGAAGAAGCCAACCTCATATTGTTCGGTGATGCTTCCAGTAATTCTATCATCAAAAATATGGAGGACAAGTTACCGATGAAATTAAAGGATGAATCCGGGAAGAAGGGGCTTTTGTATGTTTACCCAAAAGAGAAAGGGTACGTAGTCATCAACGAAGGGGCAGCTTGGTGGGAAATTGACAAGGCACAAGGATACAGGTTCCTGTCACCAATCCATCAAAACCTTTCCCAATTCAAGGATTTTCAGTTGTATGATACTGAAAATGGAGAGATGTTGCATGAGGGATATTTTGACAACAATTGGAAAATCCAAGAGGAAGACAAGGACTCTTTAAGCGAGTTGGGTATTTTATCCTATTAAGTGTCAAGATGATAAAAATCATGGAATTAATTCCCACCTTGGTTTTTAATTCGTTAATTCCCTTGTTTATTTTTGCAGTCAGAACCTTTGCACTTACAAAATGTTTGATAGCGACTCCAGGTATGCCGCCATAAAGTGGTACAGAAGGCTTAAGTTGAATTGGGTGTTTACCACTTCTACTTTTGTAGGCAATTTTGTCTTGGCTATAGTGATCACCTATTTCTTCCGTAAGTTGGGGTATGGTATTGCTGTGGACTATGTTTTTCTGATAAGTATATTGTCCATCGGGCTTTGGGTTACGGAGGCAATTCCCCCTTTTGCCGTGGGCATATTTATCATCGCTAGTTTGTTGGTGGGATTCAGCACCGATTTTTTGTTTGACAAGACCGCCCCCCCTGAACTGTATGTAAGTACCTGGACCAGTAACGTAGTATGGCTTCTTCTGGGGGGATTCTTTTTGGCAGAAGGTATGAGCATGGTGGAATTGGACAAGGCTCTTTTTGCTTTTACCGTAAAAAGGTTTGGCAATATACCCGAACGATTACTTTTGGGATTGATGATGATGACTGCTCTGGCAAGCATGGTCATGTCCAACACGGCTACTACAGCGATGATGATTTCCTCTATTGTGCCCCTGGTTCACTTTCTGGGTAAAGACTCCCCCTATTCCAAGGCCCTGCTCACAGCCATTCCTGCTGCAGCCTCGGTAGGTGGGGTTGGAACGATTATCGGAAGTACCCCTAATGCCATCGCAGTGGGTGCCCTTCAAGAAAAAGGAATTAACCTCACCTTTGTGGAGTGGATGGCTGTAGGTTTTCCAACTGCCATATTCCTGGTTTGGTTATTTTGGAAGTTCCTTTGTAAGCGGTATGATTTTTCTTCCGTTAGTTTGGACTTAACTCAACTGAAAAAATCCAGCAATAGCGTAAACCCTTTTAAAAAGAAGGCCGTGATCTTTACTTTAACCCTTACGGTGCTGATGTGGCTTACCGAGCCCTTGCATGGAATCCCCATTGCAGCCACCTCTGCGGTACCCATTGTGCTGCTTACCCTCACGCAGGTAATAGCTGCAGAACAGGTAAGAACACTTCCCTGGGACACCCTTATGCTGGTGGCAGGCGGCCTTGCCCTTGGGATTGCCTTAGTGGAGGTGGGCCTGGCAGAAATAGTGATGGATAAGGTAAACCAACTTCCCATACCCATGGTAGCCGTAGCCTTATTATTTTGCTTAATCGGGGTCTTATTGTCTAATGTGATGAGCAATACGGCTGCTGCTTCCATTTTGGTGCCTTTGGGATTGGCCTTGCCCGGGCTTTATGGTATCGCGGTGCCAGTAATGGTTGCCATTAGTTGTTCTTGTTCCCTTTTGCTACCTGTTTCTACCCCCTCCAATGCTATATCCTACAGCACAGGCCTATTGGAACAAAAGGACTTTCGGCTAGGAGGCGTCTTTTTTATTTTCATTGGACCTTTAGCAGCCTTTTCAGCAGTTTTTGTTTGGGCTTTGTTTTATGTTTAGCAAAACAAACGATTAGGGATTAAAGGAGTAACCTAAATTGGTCTATTGTACTTTTGCTACCAGTGATTTCATTTTATCCAGACCGGTTTTGGCCACCTCCAAAGGGTCTTTTTCCCAGTAGCTGCGATTAAAAAGTTCTAGAGAAAGGATTTTTTCGCCACCCATTTGGTTTAAATCAGAAAGAATTTGTTCCATTGGGGCTGCACCGTCTCCAGGGTAAACCCTATCCTTATCCTCTTGTTTTTCCCTTGGGATATTGTCCACATAATCGTTCATATGAAAAATATCTATGGATTGGCCGCTGAGCAATTTTAAGCCATCATAGCCGGAACCGCCACGAAAGAGATGATACACATCGGCTAATATCTTGGCATCGGGGTCATTAGCCACTGCTGCCACCATCATGGTCTGTCCAAGGTGGTGAAATGGCCCAAATGCACCCCAAAACTCCAACTGAGGCATTACCCCTTTGCTTCTTCCCAGTTCGATCAATTCCTTGTACTGTTTTCCGGCACGCATTAGGTCTATGGGGCCTTCGTTGCCGATGGCAGGTGCGGCTACCCTTTTACACCCAATGGAGGCCAGCATGTCCATTTCTTTTCCCATTTGCTCAAAACCAGCCTTGCTTTTTTCTTCATCTGCTGCCATCCAGGGGGCAAAACCTATGGCGTTTTCCACCTTGATGCCGTTATCTTCAATAATTTTTTTAAGTCTATTTGCACTATTGGCTTCGATAAAGTTTTTGATGTCTTCTACCCAAAGCTCTATGCCCTCGTATCCTGCTTTGGCAGCTATCTCAATGTATTTGATCAAACCTGGGTTCTGGCCTCTAATGGTACTGGTATTAAGGCAGTATTTAAAATTTGCAGCTTTTGGACTAGGAGCTGGTACAAAACCGCTTCCTAAAACAACGGCTGAGGATAATCCCATGGTTTTGATAAAATCTCTTCTTTTGGTCATTTTCTCAGGTTTAATGTGGTTTGGATAAGAACAGATAAATAAATTAACGAAAAGGTTTTTAGTTAAACGGACTAAATATAATGGAAAGCTGGTGGAAATTAAAAACCAATTTACAAGAAAGGATAATGGACTTGGCTAGAGTCACCCTAATATTTGCTAAAAATTTGTGAGGACTTCCCTGTTCTTAGCACATAAATACCCTTTCCTAATGCAATTACAGTAATTTCCTTTTTTTGCGGGCTGATCTCCTTGATTTCAACAAGCGATTCCATACTTTGCCCAAATGTATTGGTGATCAGGATTTCTTTCAGTTCTTCCTCCTCGCCTTCAACTATTAGGATGTGGTTGACGGGATTGGGGAATATCTTGGTTTTTTTTAATACCGGTTTTACTTTTAAAGCAATTACTTCAGAAAACGAGAAGCTGTTATCAAAATCAACCTGTTTAATGCGGAAGAAATAATTTCCCTCTGGAAGCTGGGGAAGGGTATATTGGTAGTTCTTCTTTTCGGTAGTATACCCCTGTCCTTCCATTCGGCCCGCACTTTTCCATTTACTTGCATCTCGGGAATATTGTACCTCGAAGTAATCATTCCCTTTCTCCTTGGAGGTGGACCAGGCAATGTTTATCTCTCCAGTGGCCGATTGGGTAGCTGAAATCGACAGAAAATCCACGGGCAGAGGGATATGTACTACCTCTATGGTTACAGTCGCCTCATCACATTGTAGTTCACTTGAACCACAGATCTCATAGATAAATTGGTCTATTCCATAAAATCCTTTATTGGGAAGGTAATTGACAATTCCTGTATTGGAATCTATCGTCACTTGTCCATTTGATGGTGGTGTGATAATCCTTAAGGTGTTGAGATCCAGAATCTCAATGGGTAAGTCATTGCTCAAAATGGCGATGTCCACAGGGGTTTCCTGATTGGTGCTTTCTTGGTCATTGTTTGCCGCTACTATGTCAAAAACCCCAACTTTATAGGCGGCAAAGGCAGGGTCGCTTGTGCCGTTTAGCCTGTACCGCATGCTTCGTACCAGATGGTAATTATCCTGGTTAATTCCGAAGGCACTTAAATCCGCTCCCCATAACCGTAAATCTCTGGTGCCTTTAATAAAAGCTGCGCCGGCACCATCAATATTATAAAAGTCCGCCACCCACTTCCCCAACCGGGGAATGTTGGTATGGTTGATCGTTAAGCGGTTGCCGACTACATTGCCATCGGCATCCGCCATAAATATTTCATCTAATGTAGTGCTTGGGTCGGCAAATTGCGTAACCAAAACATCTGGGATCCCATCCCCGATTTGGGTGGGGTCGATGATACCCGTGAAATCGAAAATTAGGTTCCCTGCTGCGATATTGGCAACCCCGGTTCCAAAGTCAAGGCCCTGTAGGCCCATGGTGAGGAATGAAGCCAAGTTTGGTGGCACGGGAAAGGGGGGAGGGTTGGAAATGCCATTGTCCACCCCATCGTACAATTGGCCTAGGCCAATATAGGTACCACTGGGTTTTGCCTGTATGTTTCGTACCGGAAAAGCCTGATACACCTGCGCGGAAAATGTTACATTATTCCCCACTAAGTTGCCGTCGTCCACACCAGTGGAATAGGTATTTCCCATCCAGGTAAACCCCAGCAGGTGATGACTGTTTTCAGGTGTTTCGGTTTCATCAAAATTAGTGGATCCTGAAGACCAAAACCCATTGTAATCGGTATATAGCCAAGATGCTCCACCAAAGGCCTGGGCCTTTGTTTCAGAAATGGGTGAAAAGAAAATAGCGGATAGACAGACGGATAATTGACATGCACGACTATATAACCTAAAAAGTCTTTTTAAGGTTAAGCTTGCCAAGTTCACACCTTCCCCACATTCCATCCTCATACTCAAACAATCGTACCTCTAATCAAAAAAAATGCAAATTGCCAAATCGCACTATTGATTGTCGTAAAAATACAATTAATAATTGGTATTTTATTGGTTATCGGGTATTTTTTCGAGTGGTGAAAAATTTTAAAAGTGCTATATATGGTTTTCTATTTGAATTTTAGCCGCATTGCTCGAAGAGATCCATCCTTTGCAGGGAGCTAAAGCAAACACCAGAGTTTGGTCTTACCGAGGAGCGGTTTTTGGGAAAGGAAAGGGTACCTTCTACCACAATTGGGTTTTACTGTCCTGCTACCGAACACTGCCAGAGGCATGCGGGGCAGTTATGGGCCACAATAGCCTGGAGGAAGAGACTCAACAAAGGGGATATTAGGGAGCTTTAGTGAAATTTATTTTGATTATTGTTTTTTTATTTTGGCGGAATTTTTACTTTTACAACTATAATAATGTTTTTTGTATAATAATATTTCCATTTAATAAGAATTAGTAACTATTTGAAAGGGGATCGATCTTTTTTGATTTGGGTGGGAATATTCTTTGAAAAAAAACAATTTTATTAACAAACGATAAAGCCAGATTTTTATGAAAACAAAAATTACCAATTTGTTCCTATGTGGAATATTGCTTCTTTTCTTCCTTTTTGGTTGTGTAGAAAATGAGTTGCTGGAAACAGATCAACCAGGGGATGTTTCCGAGAGTGAACTGGATATTGATTTTATTACTGAAGAGTGGAGTTCTAATTTCACCAGGCCTACATTTGAGGGTCTCAAATTTCAGGAGCCCAATTATGACAGCTTGTTCAACGTCAATTTATCGATGGAGTCGGTAAAGGAATTTGTAAGCGGGTCAGGAAATGAGGTAGCAAACGAAAATGCCTGGACCCTTCTTAAACAAAAAATTGAATCCTCCACTCCTGAAATAAAATCCTTTTTTGAAAATGCCGACGCGAATACCCTAAAGAACATCATCAACCCCTCCTATAAATTAGAAGAGAGTTTTGAAAATTTCTTTGCGGATTTGTTTAATGATGAATCCCTGGGGTTGTCCTTGCCTTCCCAACAAAACCCTTACAAAAGGCAGGAAATGAGGAAGAAACCTAACAAAGAGGATATATTGGGAAATAGCAACCTAAGGCGTCTGGATCTTATGGAGAACAATTTTCCAAATACCTGTGTAGAGGATGTATATTATCTTAGCGGTGGGTTTAGAAGAGCGCTTAATGTACTGCTGGAGCAAGAGGTCTCGGAAATCGAAATCCATTATAGTAATGAATGGGTAAATGCAGAAGAGAGGTACCTTGAGCGAGGGGACTTAATTGACCTGCTCTATCAAGAAAGAGTGGCGCTTGTGAGCGCCTTGATCGAACAAGGGCTTGCTTTAGCAGCTCAGTCAGGGTTTACAAACACGGAGGGACTCAGAATTCAGATTTACCAACTTGGGGTAGTTTATGCCTACTTTATCCGCACCCAGATGGAGGTGTGGTATGAAGCTGGCAAAGAGCTTAACGAACTTTTATTCGATCGGGAGACGCAAATCATACTAGCCGAAATGCAGCTTAGAATCGAAGAGGTAGAAAAAGAGATAGGAGTGAGGTGGGAATTGGTCACTGATTGGGAGAAAGCAAGGCTGGAAGAATGCGCCACAAAAGGAACATTTACCAGTAGTCGTCCCTATTAGGTTTTCAATCTTATTGAGAAAAAATACATATGCACCTTCCTCCTAAGGGAAGGTGTATTATTTTGTTTAGAACTTTATTCCCATAGCGTTCAAAGCACTTAAAAGTAGTGCATGCAAATTGGTTTTTGCTGTTCTTAATGGCTTCCTGTGGGATGTTTTAGGGGCAGGAGGGTCCCCCCAAGGGGAAAAAGGCGATTTATGAAACACTGGCGAACCAGATGCCAGGGTTTATGTCTTTAGGGAAAACAATTACGTGACAAATCCATCTTATTTGTGGATACCCCGTATCTTGCCCCCACAGATAAACGAGTGCTTTTTTCTGGTGTCCCTAATCGGTACCTCTTTGACTTCGGTTGAAATTCGGCCATTACCATTCTACTGTGGAAATCGGCAGGAAAATCCTTACAAATGCATGAATTTTAATTATCTTAGAGAATGCATCCTTACATTCCCCATCTGCTCGAAGATATAGCGAAGGCTCACCGGAAAGACTCTCCCCAAGAACAGGAAAGTGAGCAGAGCATCGAAGAGCACTTTGAAGAAATCGAACGGTGGATTTCAGAAGACCCACCCCATACTTTTGGCCATTTTTGTGGGTTGAAAGTGGAGGATTTCCCTCCTGCCGGCCAGCTATCGGAAGAGGATATGGCGATAGTTCGTAAAGCGTTCGATAAAATGATGTCGAGTTGGAACCTGGACATAGACCTGCCGGATGAGCTTCCCATGTCTATTGCGTATTCAATGACGGTGGACACGCTCAATCAAAAAACGGCTATCGTGAATAACGGTTTTATGACTTTTGATTACTGCTCTGGTGCTCCAGAAGAATGCGTTTTCAAGGAATATTGCCCCTGTCTTAAACGTATTGATGATATTCCGGACGAAATGGACATGGACATGGATGATGAAGATGGCGAGCTTCCTTATTGATGGGTTTTTTAAATTAATTGCCCATACTTTAATTGATAAATGTTCAATGGAATCCCTCTCTGAGGTTGAAATAATGTATCCAAAATTCTAGTGGATGTGGTTACTACAAAGTATCCAGTCCTGTCTTAAAAGAGGTAGTGCTAGAATTACCTAACCCGCTTAGCTATTTGGGTCAGAATTCTCCTCCGGTAATATATAATAAAGGCTCCTTCATAAAGGGAGCATTATTGAGGGAAAAGTTAAGGAGCTTAAAGTAGTGTCAATAGTTGGGAATAACATTTTTTTTGTATTTTTGCATTGACAGTACACACCACGCTACCCGTAAGAACAGCGTCCCAGGGTGTGTCTTTTGCTTTTATAGGGGTTTTGTTTTAATTTTTGAGCATGTTTGATAAGGAACCTACAACTTCAGCAATATTTCCTTTCAAATTATCTACAAGAGCTGAATCTGAATCTATTGCCAGGACACTTGTAGGGGAATAGGAATTTTGAATCTGAAAATGGTTTTAAACTATTTTAGTGTTTTTGTCAAAAAAATCTAAAAGTAAACCTGTGGGTTGATGTTTTATGGAAGTTTAACAGTTGAAAGTCTCGTTTTTCAGCAGTCTGTGTAGAGAGAACTTCTTTAAGGTCACAATTTGTGACCTTGATAGCATGAACTTCCAATTAGGCACCTCGAGATCGGTAACTTTTCCAAAGTTCAAAACTCTGGAAAAGGATTAGTTGGGTATATGGATATTGAGGTCACAAATAGTGATCTCAACCGGAATTAGAAAAAATAAAACTGGATTGGGCTGGCCACATTTTATGACTGGTTAGAGAATATAATGGGGGATTTATCATTTGTTATGCAGTAATCGGGTGTAGAAAACCTTAATGAAGCTGGTAAAGGAAAATATTGAAAATAAAATATTCACTATTAGGGGTGTACAGGTAATGCTTGATCGTGACTTAGCTGATATGTACCAGGTTGAAACTAGAATATTGAATCAAGCAGTCAAGCGGAATTTGGATAGATTTCCCGATTCATTCCGCTTTCAATTGACTGAAGTTGAAATTCAAAACTTGAGATCACAATCTGTGATCTCAAGTGAGGAGCATGGAGGAAGAAGGTTTTTACCCTACGCTTTCACGGAACAAGGGGTAGCTATGCTATCAGCTGTTCTGCGAAGTGAGATTGCTGTGAAAGTCAGCATCCAAATTATGCAGGCGTTCGTAGCCATGCGCAAGACCTTGGGGAATCTGCATGGGGTGATCCAACGATTGGAAGGAGTGGAGCTGAAACAGCTACAAACAGACAGCAAGCTGGAACAGATTTTCCAAGCCTTGGAAAAAGACATAAAACCAACACAAGGTATTTTCTTCGAAGGACAGCTTTTTGATGCCCTTGTATTTGCTTCGGGTCTGGTCAAAAAGGCCAAACAGTCTATTGTACTCCTAGATAACTATGTAGATGAAACTACCCTGCTGCTACTCAGCAAGCGGAAGAAGGGTGTCAGCTGCACTGTGCATACTCGGATCAATGTCGTATTGCAGAAGGACTTGGAGAAGCACAACAAACAATATGAACCTATCAAACTGGTAGAAAACAAAGGCAGCCATGACCGCTTTTTGATTTTGGACAATCAGGAGCTGTATCATATTGGTGCATCCCTGAAGGATCTTGGTAACAAGTGTTTTGCATTTTCCAGAATGGATGATCTCTTGGTTACTATCAGATTTAAATTATTGCATGATGGAGGAAACTAAGATGGCTCAAACCGAACAAAATAAGGTAATGCCTGGATATTAGCAGACAGTGGTTGGTGTTATTTCGGAGTATTGGGAGGTGAAGAAACTTGGGGAAATAGGGACGTTTAAAAATGGCATTATTAAGTCCGCATAAGACTCTGGATTTGGGCCTGCAATAAATCCCGAAGTCTTATATTGAAGCAGTACCCAACAACTCAAAAAAGTTTGCTTCCATTCCAAAAAGGTTTATGATTTGGGGTCCGGACTTCATGATATCCGCTTCGCTACGTCGGGATAAACTTCTCCTCCGGCCATTACATTCCATAAAAAAAGCTCCCTCAAGCAATTGAAGGAGCTGTTCCAAAATGTACCCAGAGCCGGAGTCGAACCGGCACGAGTGTTACCTCATTGGTGTTTGAGACCAACGCGTCTACCAATTCCGCCATCTGGGCATGTAGTTTTCCCGTTCCTTGATGAACGGGATGCAAATATGGGCAAAGAATTTTTGACTTACAATAGTTTGCCGCTCTCTAACCCTCTTTTTTTATTATTCACTAAGACAGTAGCCATCTTCAAAATGTGCTGTCCTTTTGTATGTTTTTAGCGTTCAAGCCATTAAGTCTCAAAAAAGATATTTATGGGACTGTCATGCCTTAATCCCAATAAATCGGCTCCATGGCCATGGTTGATGCCGATTTCCAGCAACCCCAGGCTGTTGAAAAAAGCAAAGCAGTCGCCGGGTTCCACCTCGTCGTAGGACTCATGAAGCCCTTCAAGTCTTTCCCGGCTAAAATTAATGGTGAAGCTTCCCGGGTTCAGTTGCTCAAATACCTGTTTGGGGATGTTGGTAATAAGGTTTCCGTAGTGATCCACACGCACCACATATCCTACGATCTGCTTTTTGCTGGCCTTGAATTGACGCGGCACCACTTTTTTGATGGATTTCAATGGCCCTCCAAAGTCATGGATGGCGGCCCCGCTGGCTACCTTGGCGGCTATGGGAGCCAGGATATCCTTTGCCGGAAATGTGCTGTTCTTGACATGGATGTCTGCAAATTTTACGATAATGCCAGGGTCATGATCCGCAAGCATGCTAAGTACCCCGTTGTTGGGGCCTATAAAAATATGTTCGTTCAGTTTTATGCCAATAAATCCATCGGTATGGCTACTGGTGCAATTCATGGCCATCAAATGAACAGTGCCTTTGGGAAAGTCGTTATACACAGACCTAAGGATAAAGGCAGCATTGGCGATATCATATTGCGACACCTGATGAGTGATGTCCACAATGGTGAGTTGGGGGTTTAAGGAAAGCATTTTGGCTTTTACCGAGGCACAGTAAAAGTCCTTGTCTCCAAAATCAGAAGTAAATGTTACCAATGCCATAGCATCCTAGTAAATTAAAAATTCGTACTTTTGTAACAGGTGTGAAACAAAAGTAGGAATTTTATCCTTGATACAAATAGAGAACCCATAAATTGAAGCTTAAGTATTGGTAGAAAAAGTAATAACATTAGAAAATGTCTCGCTGTTGGACTTCCTGGGAAGTGAAAACGAGAATATCAGGCAAATTGCCTCTGCTTTTCCACAAAGCAAGATCGTAAGTCGGGGAAATGAAATCAGGATAAAAGGACAGGCGCCGGAAATTTTACGCATCAATGATATTTTGAACATGCTGCTTGAACACCTCAACAGGTTTGGGCAGGTTACCCCCGAAAATGTCCAAGAGTATATTTCTTTGGAAAGCACCTCTCTCGAGACCCTGAAGACTAAGGAAGAAATCATTTTGTACGGCAACAAAGGCTTGGTGATTAAGGCAAAATCACCCAACCAGAGGAAGCTCGTGGAATCCTCCTATAGGAATGACCTTGTTTTTGCCTTAGGGCCTGCCGGAAGTGGTAAAACCTATATCGCTGTTGCGCTTGCCGTGAGAGCACTTAAAAACAGGGAAGTGAAAAGGATCATAATCACCAGGCCTGCAGTGGAGGCCGGTGAAAATCTCGGTTTTCTTCCCGGCGACTTACAGGAAAAGCTGGACCCTTACCTCAGGCCGATTTATGATGCCCTCGGGGATATGGTGCCATCGGAGAAGCTTAAGTTTTACCAGGATACTAGAGTGATAGAAATTGCTCCCTTGGCCTATATGAGGGGGAGGACCTTGCATGATGCTTTTATCCTACTCGACGAGGCACAAAACACCACCAGCGAACAAATCAAAATGTTTTTGACTAGAATGGGGCCAAACTCCAAGGTAATCGTTACCGGCGACCAGTCACAAGTGGACCTTCCATCCAAGCAAAAATCGGGATTGAGTGAGTCACTTCGTATCCTCCAAGATGTAAAGGGAATTGGGGTGGTGAAACTCACCGGCAAGGATGTGGTAAGGCATAAACTGGTAAAATCCATTATTTCTGCCTATGACAAGCACGAAGATGAAACAATCCCCACAAGAAAGCAAGGGCATTCAAATAGTTAAGGCTGAGTCAAATTTGCTCGCCACGGTATTTCATATCCGTCAAGAAGTATTTGTGAAAGAGCAAAAAGTAGCTCCCGAAGAAGAATACGATGAGTTTGAGGAAAGTGCTGTTCAGTTTTTGGCTTATTGGGAAGAAAAGCCAGTAGGAACCGCCAGATGGAGGTTTACCGACAATGGGGTGAAACTGGAAAGGTTTGCCGTGCTTCCCGATTTTAGGGGCAAGGGCGTTGGAGGGGCTCTGGTGAAGCAGGTTTTGCAGGATATAGAAACCCACCCTGAAGCCAAAAATAGGGTGAGATACCTTCATGCGCAACTTCCTGCAGTGTCTCTTTATGAACGATATGGGTTTGAAAAAGAAGGAGAAATTTTTGAGGAATGTAAGATTTTGCACTACTTGATGAAACATTTAGGCGAAAAGGGCAATTTAATAAAGTAAACATATATTTTAAACTTTCTTTTTAACAGCGATACGAGAAAACATGAAATCGAGCATGACATGAATAAAACCCAAACAGGGGTTTGATAATAATCAGGCAAGAGGCCATGTTTTCAGTAAAAAACAATTATAAACACATGAAAAAGGCGGTATTATTAGTGGGGGTGATGGTTATGGCTTTGACGGTTAAAGCCCAAGTTCAGCATCAATTGCCCAAAAACGAGGTAAAGTTAAATATTTTCAACACTATATTAATTGGTTCTTTAGAGCTGGGTTATGAACACTTCATTGACCAAAACCAGTCTCTTGGAGTGGAAGTGATGTTTTTTGACCGGTTTTCCTATTATTCCACCACTGCCGAGGGGAGGAGTTTTGATGCCAGCAGTGCAGTGATTTCCTACAACTACTATTTCGTGTCGGATATGGATCCTTCTGGTTTTTACCTTTCTCCATTCCTGAAGTACAGAGGAGGGACTTTTGAGGAGTTGGATGAATCGGGACAGCGCATGGAAACCAATATGAACAGCTTTATGATAGGCATTGGAGCTGGCTATAAATGGGTACACAATGAGAAATTTGCGGTAGGTCCCTATGTGAACATCGCCAGGGGGTTTAACAATGATGTTACCGACCGCTTCTCTGCGGTGGAATTCAATGCAGGATTTAGTATAGGCTTCAGGTTTTAGCGGATTTTAATAACTATTTTCCCCATTTGTGCGCCGGCCTTCATCCGGTCAAAGGCTTTAGCAGCTTCTTGTATGGGGAATTCCGCATCAATGATGGGAGTTATTTTATGGTGGTTGGTAAAGGCCAGCATATCCTCGAAGTCCTGATCACTTCCCATAGTGGTGCCCTGTAGTGTGACTTGGGACCAAAAGACTTTCCTTACGTTAAGTCCGCTGGGGTTGCCTAGAGTTGCACCAAAAAACACAATTTTTCCTCCAGGTTTTGCAACATGGAGAAGGTTGTCCAAGGTCTCCCCCATGGCACTGTCTATGATGATATCAAAGCCACCGGAGAGTGCCAAGGCCTCCCGGGTCCAGTTTGGGTCTTTATAGTCAAACCCTGCTTTTGCTCCAATCTCCTTGGCTTTGTAGAGTTTGGAAGGGTCACCACTGCTCACATAAGTGTCCGCTTGGGCAGCAATGGCGAACTGGGCGGCAAATTGGGCAACTCCGCCACCGAAACCCGTAACGAGCACTTTGGCTCCCTTACTCACCTTTGCATGATAAAAAAGGGCTCTATAGGCCGTAAGCCCTGCTAAGGGTAATGCAGCAGCCTGGTAAATATTTAAATGGTTTGGTTTATTATAAATGTTGTCAACAGGGATATGTAGGTATTCTGCAATTGTGCCATGATCTGGCATTCCTAGGATCCTGAAATTTTTGGACTGCGCCTTTTGTTCCTCGCCCCATTCCAGTGCTGGGTTTACCAGTACCTCCTGCCCCAACCAGGATTTGTCCACCTCGGCTCCAACCTCTTCCACCACTCCAGCACCATCGGAACCCAAAACTACCCCATCCTTGATATTTGGGTATTTGCCCTGTCGGCACCATTCGTCCCTATGGTTGAGGGCTGCAGCGTGGATCGCAATCCGGACTTCATCAGGTTTTAGTGGGGGTAATACCACTTCATTAAGAGAAATTTTGTCATCGTGGGTACTGTCTAAGGTTATGGCGTTCATGGTATTTAAGGGTTAAAGGTTAAAACGTCAAAAAGGTGCCTCCTCTCCACTATCCATGCCTCCCGGGAAGGGATCATCGCTGTCGGGCCCGTTGGCTTTACTGCCCAACCTAATCATGTTGTCCTGGTCAAACCCTTGGCCACTGGCTTGGCTGGGAAACCTGCCTCCATACAAGGCATCTTGCGCCTTATAAGGAGTATTGATGTCCAAATCCGTAAATTTGGTATATTTTCCAATAAAACGAAGTTTAACGTTTTCAAGGGAGCCGTTCCGGTGTTTGGCAATGATCACCTCACCCACACCTGCTGTGCTGTGTCCTTCCTCATCTTCTGTGATTCCGTAGTACTCTGGGCGGTAAAGAAACATCACGATGTCTGCATCCTGCTCTATGGCCCCAGATTCCCTAAGGTCAGAAAGTTGTGGTCGCTTGTCCCCACCCCTGGTTTCTACAGCCCTGGAAAGCTGGGAAAGAGCAATGACGGGCACGCTAAGTTCTTTTGCAATTTTTTTCAATGCCCTGGAAATACTCGATATTTCCTGTTCCCGGTTTCCGTTATTTCCGGATTTGGCTTCTCCAGACATAAGCTGAAGGTAGTCTATTACAATAAGCTGCACATCATTTTGGGCCTTCAATCTCCGGCACTTGGCACGAAGCTCCAGGATGGATAGGGCAGGGGTATCGTCCACGAAAATGGGGGCTGTGCTTAGCTTACTGGTTTTGTGCATAAGCTGCTGCCATTCGTATTCCGCTAAGTTGCCCTTTTTTATTTTTTCGGAATCCAGCTCTGCCTCAGAAGAAATTAACCTGTTGACCAATTGGATAGAGGACATTTCCAAAGAAAAGATGGCTACGGGACGACTATGGTCAACAGCTGCATTTCGCAGCACAGAAAGCACAAAGGCTGTTTTACCCATTGCCGGCCTTGCAGCAATGATAACCAGGTCTGACTTCTGCCATCCTGAGGTCACCCTGTCCAGGGAGGTAAAGCCACTGGGAACCCCTGTGAGACCATCTTTTTGCCCTTTTTTACTTTCCAGTTCTACGATCGCCTCCCTCATTATGGAGCGCATATCAGCATAATTTTTCTTGATGTTGTTTTCGGAAATTTCAAAAAGGGATTGCTCCATTTTGTCCAGTAGCTCAAAAACATCGGTGGTTTCCTCGTATGCCTCCTTTTGGATTTCCGAGGCTATGCGGATCATGTCCCTTTTCATAGCCTGTTCGGTGACTATCCTAGCATGATACTCTATATTTGCCGCTGAAGATACCTTGGAAGTAAGTTCGGTAATGTGATAGGCACCCCCGGCCAGTTCCAGATTCCCGTTTTTCCGGAGTTGGTTGGTTACAGTAAGCAGGTCAATGGGTTCTCCTTGGTTAAAGAGGTCAAGGATAGACTCATAGATTAATTTATGGGAGTCCTTGTAGAAACTATCAGGGGAAAGGATGTCCACCACCGTAGTGAGGGCTTCTTTTTCCAGCATCAAAGCCCCAAGTACCGCTTCTTCCAGGTCAAGTGCCTGAGGGGGCATTTTCCCTAATTGAGAGGTTCCCTCGCCGCCTCGGGGTGATTTCCAGTTTCTTGTTTTGTTTCCCGTATTATTTTCTGCCATACCCACAAATGTACCTGCTTTGCCACAAAGGTTTTGAACAATTTATACACGGTATTATCCACAACCCATTCTTTCTCTACATAACAGCATAAGCTACTGAATATTTCCCTTGAAAGCCAATTATTTGCAACTTGTCCAAGAAACTTGGATTTGGCGGTAATTTGGGTATAAACCTGTATATTTGCACCATACAATGATGCAGGTGCATTAGAATAGACACCTATATGAATCTTAAAAAATGAAGCTTAACCTTAGATCGCCATTGGCATTTTTTGACATTGAAGCAACGGGAGTCAATATTTCCACAGATAGAATTGTGGAAATTTCCATCCTAAAAATCCACCCTAGTGGGAAGGAGGAACTAAAGACTTGGAAAATCAACCCGACCATTCCCATTCCAAAAGAATCTTCCTTGATCCATGGCATTTATGATGAGGATGTAAAGGATTCCCCTTTTTTCAAGGAGGTGGCCAAAGATATCTACCAATTCCTTATTGATGCCGATTTGGCCGGGTTTAATGTGGTAAAGTACGATATTCCCTTGCTTGTGGAAGAATTTTTGCGCGCAGGGATAGATTTTGATGTGGACAAAAGGAACCTTTTGGACGCCCAAAAAATATTTTTCCTGATGGAAAAGAGAAATCTTTCCGCTGCATACAAGTTTTATTGTGGAAAGGTCCTGGAAAATGCGCACAGTGCAGAGGCAGATACCCTAGCCACTTATGAGGTGTTCAAAGCCCAAATAGAGCGTTACGAAGGGGAAGAAGTGGAGGATCTACAGGGAAACAGGATAGGTACCCTGGAAAACGACATGAAAAAAATCCATAGTTTGATCAATGAAAGGATGGTTGATTTGGCCGGTAGGTTTATTTTCAATGACGAAGGCCAAGAGGTGTTTAATTTCGGTAAATTAAAAGGTAAAACCATAGAACAAGTACTTGTGGAGGAGCCCGGTTATTACGATTGGATGATGAAAGGGGACTTCCCGCTGGATACCAAGAGGAAATTCACCCAGGTAAAGCTGAGAAGTTTCAATAAAAAATAGCCTCTCACGCCTTTCTCAACTCCAAAACGGTGATTTCTGGCCATATCCCAACCCTCCCAGAGAAGGCATGAAACCCGAATCCCCTGTTTACATATAGGAATTTTCCTGCATCCTCCGCCAGCCCAGCCCAGTTGGGATATCGGAGTTGGGCTGGACTCCATCTAACCAATGGAGTTTCTATACCCAATTGCATTCCGTGAGTATGCCCACTCAGGGTGAGCTGTACCTTTTTGGAATGATGAACCACTTCTCTGTCCCAATGTGAGGGGTCATGAGAAAGCAGAATTTTAAATTCTTCTTTTGGAACATTCGAGAGTGCCTTTTCCAAATCCCCCCTGGAGTGAAAGCCAACCCCCCAATTTTCAACACCGATCAGTCGTATCTGCTGACCATCCTTTTCTATGGTTACCTGTTCATCCAAGAGTAGCCTGAAACCCATTTTCTGGTGCTGAGCCTTTAGTCTTTCAAAGTTTTCCTCTTTGGCTTCCTGACTGGGCCAGGAGATATAATCCCCATAATCATGGTTGCCGAGTATGGAATACTGTCCATAGGTTGACTTGATTTCAGCAAAACTCTCTAAAAACGGGTTTATTTCTTCGGCTTTGTGGTTAACAAGGTCGCCGGTGAAGACGAAAAGGTCCGAGGCCTGTTTCTTTGCCAGGTCTATTCCTTTTTGTACAGCTTCCATATCGGTGAAGCTACCCGCATGAATATCGGAGAGTTGGGTAATGGTGAACCCGTCGAATGCCTCTGGTAAGTCCTCAAAGTAGACCGTTTGTCGAATCACCCGAAAATGGTATTTACCTTTCCATACCCCATATACGAACCCCGCAAATGGAATGGAGGCCACCGCAAATGCTATCTGACTGACGAATTTTCTCCTTTCAGGCATATATCCCTGTGGATCTTCTGAGGAGTTTTTCAGGAAATTAACCGCGGATGCCAAAGTCCTGTAAACGTCTTCACCAAACAAAAATAAGATAATGGTGAGTTGAGTTACCGTCAAAGTTAGCATGACATTAAGCACTTGCTGGGAGCTAGTACTGATTTGCCCATCTCTCATGATACGGATGAAGGCAGCAAGGATCCAAAGCATAATGCCACCCATAAGTAGCCAATAGCCGACTTTGACCCAAAGCCTTAACCTATCGCTCTCCCAGTCCGCTACCATTGTTTTAATGCCTTGGAAGGTATATCCGTTTAGCAAGCCCAAAACACAACATACAACCAGTAGAAAAATCACAGGGCCTAAAGTATTCATTATAAGGATGAAAGGTAATTGGAATAATAAACGAAAACGTGGAAAAAAGTTTGATCAATCCTCCAGTTTTTTTATCTGAACCTTGGTTTCCATTTTTGAAGTTACTTGGTGTTCTCCTCCAGTGGTACCGTGTACAGGTAGGGTGTTTTCAGGATGAAAACTACAGGCAAGTGGGATATAATGTTCATCCACAAGCAGGCCAAGGTTGGGATCTAGGCCCACCCATCCCGCTCCCGGAAGATAGACTTCTGTCCAGGCATGTAGTTCGTGACCACCTTTCAGTTCTGGGTTAAATGCGTATCCACTTACAAACCGACTTGCCATTCCTAGGCTTCGGGTGATATGCATCATCATCCAGGCCAAGTCCCTGCAGGATCCCTGCTTTTGGTCATAGGTAAAGGTGGGGTTCCAAAGGTTTTCCTCCTCCCGAATGATGTGTTCCCAGTTTTCATGAATTGCGGCGTTTAGGGAGGTGAGAATGGAAAGAGGATCCCTTTGGGATAAAAATTGCTTTCCGAAATCCATAAGATCGCCTGAAGCCTGATGCTGGAGATAGGGATGAAGAATGGGCATGTCCTTTTCTTCGTAACTGAAATGCGGTTCTTCAAGAAGGTTGAGCGTCCTTACAAAGGCGTTGGAAATGATAAAGCCAAAGGGGTTAAATGGCAAGCTAAGAATCCTTAAATTTATTTTAATGGATAATTCCTGATGTTGGCCGGAAAACCATGCCAGAAAGTAAGGGTTGCCTTCAATACTGTACCTCTCATTAAATCCATCAGGTTGAGGGTCGAAAAAAATTTCATAATTTTTTAAAATGAGGTTATGCCTTTGTAAAGGCCTAAGGAAAACCTGGTGAGGGTTAAACTGGACTTTTTCCTGGTACCTGTACAGGGTGAGGTGATCGATGTCTAAAAGCATTTCATTGGTTGGATCTTAGTGGTTCAATTAAGGGTTCATGGTAGAATGCCTTGTTTAACACATCCGCCGGGAGTTTGTTTATTGCCTCTTTCAGGCAATCGTTCCAGTATTCCGAAATGTGCTGAAGTTCCCCTTGATGAAACCTGTTTTCAATGATGTTGTAGGTGTCATTTTCCAGGACTACAGTATCTATGGGGTAGTCCACATCATTGGAGCTGATCCTTGTAGCGTCAAAGGCAAGAAATGCACTTTTTAGGGCAAATTCTAGGGGCTCGTCGAAAGTGAGGGAACGGCGGATCACGGGGTTTCCAAACCCGGTGTTTCCTATAATGACAAAAGGGGTCCCTTGCCTCACCTCTATCCAATTGCCTTGAGGATACAGAAGGTAGAGTTTTGGTTCCTTGTCTTCCTCTAGCTGCCCCCCGATGATGGAAAATAGGTTGAAAGTCAATCCCGATTCCTCCAAGGACGCCTTGTCCTCCCTGGCTACTTGCTTGACCTGGTCGGCAAACCCATTTACCGCCTTGTATAGTTTATCATAATTGGCATCCTCTTTCTCAATCAGCTCTCCGAAATAAGTGATAGCCTTGTCCCGAACGGAACGCAGCCCGGAGGTCATTATAAAGAATGAATGATTTTTCCTGTTTACGGTATAAACCTTTTTTGAGGTGGTGGTATCACTACCAGAGGTTATACGGGTGTCTGCTAACCCAATTATACCGTATCTGGTCTTAATTCCTATACAAAATGTCATCCCTGCCTATTCGATTGACTTACAAAGTTATCCTTTATTTGAAAATAATTGTCATCTATTTTGTTTGATATTGTATTAATTTTCCCAAGTAGGCTCTCTAGGTATTCATGCAGCCCGGTCCCTATCACGTCAGAAACATCGTCAAACTCCAGCTTCGAGCGTAGCTCACCCATGGCCTTCTCAGCACTATTGGAAAATCCTGTCCCATTAGATCCAGAAATCTTAAACAGACAGTTTTCCGCTTCCTTCATGCAATAAAACACGGATCGGGGAAAGTATTTGTTGAGCACAAGGAACTCCACCACACCTGAGGGGTCAATGTTTCCATATAGTCTTTTGTAGGTGTTGAAAGCAGTCACGGACTTAAGTAGGGCCATCCAGTGCAAAAAGTCCAGTGGAGAACCAATCTCTTCTACAGAAGGCAATAGAATGTGGTATTTCACGTCCAAAATCCTGGAGGTTTTATCCGCTCTTTCAAGGAAGAGTCCCAGTTGCCTGAAGTACCAACCTTCTGTTCTGGCCACGGTATTTTCCGCTAGCCCGTAAAGAAGGAGGATTTGGTTTTTCACACTCTCAAAAAAAGCCCTCGGGTCTTCTTTTTTCCATTCCTTTCTTTCGGCCCCCTTTTTGACGAAGTGGTAGGTTTCGTTTAGCTTTTCCCAGGTTTCCTTGGTGAGGTTTTCCCTTATGATTCGGGCATTTTCCCTGGCTGCGGTCACGGAAGAAATTATAGAGTTGGGGTTGTCGGTATCGAAGGCAAGAAAGTAGATGACTTCCTTTTTGTCAAAACGATCGAACTTGCTTCTAAAGATGGTGTCGTCACCTGTTGCCAAGATGAGAGGTTCCCACTGTTCTTGTAGGTCTCCGGGAAGATCCAGCATTAAGTTGAAATTCACATCGATAAACCGGGCGTAATTCTCGGTTCTTTCCAGGTATCTTCCCAGCCAATATATGGAATTTGCTACTCTACTTAACATGTATTAATTGATTTAGTCATTAAACAATACCCATGTGTCTTTGCTTCCCCCACCTTGGGAGCTATTTACCACTAAGGATCCTTTTTTCAACGCTACTCTGGTAAGTGCGCCTGGTACTACTTCTATATCGCTTCCATACAATATATATGGTCTCAGATCAACATGCCTTCCTTCCACACCTTGGTTGTCAATTAGGGTAGGAACGGTAGAAAGTGAAAGGGTAGGCTGTGCGATATAATTGTTGGGATTGCTTTGGATAAGCTTTCGGAATTTTTCGTGCTCCTCCTTCGTGGATTTTGGGCCTATCAGCATGCCATAACCCCCGGCTGCATTGGTTTCTTTTACCACTAGATCCTCAATATGCTCTAGAACGTATTTGCGGTCTTTTTCTTCCCGGCAGAGATAGGTAGGTACATTCTGCAAAATGGGATCCTGATCCAAATAGTATTTTATAATCCTAGGTACGTAAGCATATACGGCCTTGTCGTCAGCCACTCCCGTTCCGGGAGCATTGGCAATGGCAATGTTGCCCGCCTTATATGCCTCAAACAAGCCAGGTACCCCTAAAAGTGAGTCTGGGTTAAAAGAAAGGGGGTCAAGGAAAACATCGTCTATCCTTCTATATAAAACGTCGATTTGCTCCAAGCCCTTGGTAGTCTGCATGTATACGAATTTATCCTTGACAAGGAGATCCATCCCAGAGACAAGTTCTACACCCATTTGCTGGGCCAGATAGGAATGTTCAAAATAGGCGGAGTTATGTATGCCAGGAGTCAAAACACCTATCACTGGCTTACTCTTGTCAGAGAGATGTTGAAGCATATTGAAAAGGCGTGCAGGGTAATTAGAAACTGGCCTGACACCTAACCGATTGAAAAGATCGGGAAATGCCCTCTTAATTATTTCTCTACTCTCCAGCATGTAGCTTACACCGGAAGGGCACCTAAGGTTGTCCTCCAGGATAAAGTAAGCACCTGAGCTATCCCTTACCAGATCGGTTCCGGTGATGTGACACCATATGCCTTTGGGTGGGGTAAGTCCCTTACAGGGGCTTAGGTAATCCTTACTTCCCAAAATTAAATCCTCAGGGATGATTTTGTCTTTCAGGATTTTCCCTTCATTATAAATGTCTTGAAGAAAATGATTCAGTGCATCGATTCGTTGGATTAGTCCTTTTTCCAATAATTTCCATTCCGAACCAGGAATGATTCTAGGGATGATGTCAAGGTGAAGGATTTTCTCAATGCCCTGTTTGTCATGATAAACGTTAAATGTCATTCCCATAGCCATTTGAGCTTTGTCCGCTGCAAATTGCAGCCGACTCAGCTTCTTCTTAGGGCTATTTTTCAGCAAGTCGTCGAATTTTTGACAATGAGGTCTGACATTACCCTGTTCATCGTACATCTCGTCAAAGAAACCGTCTTGGATAGTGGGTTCAAATTTCATGCGTTAACGATTAAAGTTTTATTTCGAATACGCCTCAGCCAACTTCCACTATATTTTTAATTGATGTGTGTGTAGGTACTCCTCTGTAAACCAATGAATAAAACAAAGCTAATGGTAGTTATCAAAGGTTTATGGACTATAGGATGTTTAAACCAGATAATAAATTAATCAAAAAAAACAATACTTGCAAAAAAATCTTTGCGACCATAAAAAAACACCATCAAAACTAATTGAGCCTAAAATTTTTGGAATATACCCTTTTATTTAAAGTTGATTTGTTTAATATGGTAGCTTATTGACGTTAATCCTCTTTTCAGAAAACTTCAGGCAGATGGGTTAAGACCTGCCAAATCCAATAGAAAAGCATATTCCATTGCCAGTTCCTTCAAAGCCTTGAACCGACCACTTGCTCCCCCATGACCAGCATCCATGTTGGTGTAAAGCAACAGCAAATGGTCGTCCGTTTTCATTTCCCTAAGTTTGGCAACCCATTTTGTGGGTTCCCAGTATTGAACTTGGCTGTCGTGAAGCCCTGAGGTCACCAAAAGATGGGGGTATTCCTGGGCCTTCACATTATCATAGGGCGAATAGGAAAGCATGTAATCATAATAAGTCTTATCCTTCGGGTTTCCCCATTCGTCAAACTCTCCGGTCGTCAAAGGAATGGTTTCGTCCAGCATTGTTGTCACCACATCTACGAATGGCACAGCCGCTACCACCCCCTTGAATAAATCTGGCCTCCAATTTATCACTGTTCCCATAAGTAAGCCCCCTGCGCTTCCCCCCATACCAAACAGCTTATCCTTGGCCGCATACCGTTCCTTAATTAAGTGCTCTGCGCAGGCAATATAATCGGAAAAGGTGTTTTTTTTCTGCAGCATTTTGCCCTGCTCATACCAGTACCTTCCCATTTCCTGACCCCCTCGAATATGTGCAATGGCAAAGACCATCCCTCGGTCCAGTAAGCTAAGCCTGTGGGAGCTAAATGTGGGATCCATGCTCAATCCATACGAACCATAGCCATAGAGTAAGAGGGGAGCGGTCCCGTTTTTTTCGAACAAAGACTTTTTATACACCAGAGAAAC
The DNA here is from genome assembly GCF_003347495.1 of Pleomorphovibrio marinus. Lineage (GTDB taxonomy): Bacteria > Bacteroidota > Bacteroidia > Cytophagales > Cyclobacteriaceae > Pleomorphovibrio > Pleomorphovibrio marinus. The sequence goes on along the minus strand of NZ_QCXY01000012.1, from coordinate 157,306 downwards.
GGGAATTTCTGTGCCGTCCTCAGCCCTTGCCCACAACCGTTCTGAGCAATATGCCGATGGATCATGGCCTCCTACTACCTCCTGTTGCTTCATCAAAACCCGTTCATGGCTGACCATATCATAATCAAAGACCGAACTGGGGGTGGTAAGGGAGTTGTACCCAAACCTTAATACTTGTGTGTAATATTCTGGGTTATTCCCTATCCAAACCGTGTATGCAGGGTCATCCATGCGAATAGTGTGTTTTTCCCTTCCTTCTGAATTTCTGACCTCAAGCCTGCTTTGTCCGTTAAACCTCTCTTGTAAAACCAGGTGATTCTTGAAGACTTCGAAACCCTCCAACAAAACATTTTCGTTGTGCGGAATAAAATCCACCCAGTTTTCAATACCAGGTTGGCCAATCGGCGCTTTTACCAATTTGAAGTTCTTGCTTGAATGAGCATTGGTAAGTATTAAAAAATCACCCTCCCCATGATCCACATCATACTCCAAATCCCTTTTTCGGGACTGGATCAGCGTGGGGGCTTTCTCCGGGGTGGAGGAAGGAATAAAACGGTACTCACTGGAAACTGTGCTTTGAGAAACCAGGAAAATATATTCCTTGGATTTGGATTTACTTACATGGCAGGTGAAGGTTTCGTCGGTTTCTTCATAGATCAATTGGTCATCTGCCTGGGAGGTGCCCAAAACATGTCTATATATCTGATATGCACGTAGGGTATTTGGGTCTTGTTTGCTGTAGAATATACTTTTGCCTTCACTGTCCCATACGAAATTGCCAGTAACTTCCCCGATTTCATCTCGCAGGATTTCGCCATCATTTAGCTTTTTGAAAGTCAACTGATAAATTCTCCTACCTACATTGTCAAAGGCAAAACAGAGCATGTTCTGATCCTCTGTGGTACCTAAGCCCCCAATTTGGAAAAACTCATGTCCCTTGGCCAATTCGTTAACGTTCAAAATCACCTCCTCCTCAGCCTCCAAAGTGCCCTTTTTTCTGCAATAAAGAGGGTATTCGCCTCCTTTTACATATTTATGAAAATAAAAATACCCTCCCTTGAAATAGGGGACACCTTCATCATCCTCTTTTATCCTGCTTTTCATTTCTTCATACAGGGAATGCTGTAGCCTGTCCGTGTACGCCAATTTGCTCTTATGGAAGGCGTTCTCCTCATTAAGATAAGCAATCACCTCAGGGTTGTCACGCTCCTTTAGCCAGTAATAGGGATCCTTTCTGGATTCCTCATGCGCAAAAATTTCACTGATTTTTTTTGTTGCAATGGGGGGTTGGTCCATTCTTTAATTTTTCAATAAGTGGTGTAGCCTACCTATTTAAAAAGAAATTAAATAGAACAATTTGCTAATTTCAATTAAATAAGGTAGTTTTTTAGAATTTTATGTTGCTGTTCGGAATCTTCACGCTTTAATCTTACAAATGTATGAGTTTACTTAAAGAATTCAAGGATTTTGCTGTCAGGGGTAATGTGGTAGATCTTGCAGTTGCAGTAATCATAGGTGCTGCATTTGGAAAAATCACAGCCTCACTTGTAGCGGATATTTTGATGCCTCCTATAGGGCTATTGATTGGAGGGGTGGATTTTTCGGATTTGGTGGTAGTTTTAAAGGAAGCATACATTTCACCCGCAGGTGACCAAATTAATGCCGTTACGATCAATTATGGCAAATTTATTCAGGTTTTAATTGACTTTATAATTATTGCCTTTTCCATTTTCTTGGTCGTTAAATTGATTAATAACCTAAAAAGAAAAGAGGAGATGGCAACAACCCCTCCTCCACCCACCGTAAACAAACAAGAAATCCTGTTGGAAGAAATTAGAGATTTGTTAAAGGGAAATTCCAAACCTGATCATTAATAGGCTTTGCACCTCTTATCTATTGAATTGATACCTAAGTTGCATGGTGGTCTCGCTGAGGAAACTTCCTTCAATTTGTTGTAGTCCGGTACCTATTTGTCTCCGGTCTGTAAAGGAAGTCCTTGCCCATCTCCCCCAAAAGGTGAGTTGTTGATTTATTCTCCACTGCCCCAGCAAATAATACCTTAGTCCTTGCCCATAGTAATTGGGTAAGGAAAATGCCCATAATACATTCTTTTCGTAGATGTATTGGCGATTTTCAAAGTCTTCTGTGTCAAAAAGGGCCATACGGCCGCTCAGTCTTATTTTACCCAAGTCTGCATTGAGGTCTTGAGCGAGCGCAAACCCCTTGGAGTACTGCGTTCCCAGAAGAAAGTCACTGGCTTGAACGCGCGATTTAATCTGCCAGGTGTTGTTTAGCTTATGCTCAAGACTAAACACCAAATTTCTTCTTCTTCCTGTACCCACCAAGTGGGAGACCCCATTCTGAGCCAGGTTAGGGAGGTTTCTTCCTTTGCTCTCATTTCTGGCCTGCAAAAACAGGAAGGTGTTCTTGGACGGGGAATAAGCTATACGGCTTAGCCATTCTGTGCCATGGGAAGGTTGGTAAACCCGGAACCGTAACCAAGGAAACCTAAATTGGTCATGGTAGATGGACCATGTAAATTTCCTGTTGGGCTTATATCGAAGCCCGAGGTATAAACCCGTTTCGTTGATGGGTCGGGTTCCTTCAGAAAAGGCATTTCCATACAAGGTGTGAAAATTCCTGTCAAATTGTCTCCAGAGCATAGAAAAGTCGACTTTGGGATGTAGACTACTCATTAAACCCAACACAGTACCATGCCCCCCACTTTTTGATCGGGCCGATTCACCAAAAAAGAAATAGTTGTGGAGGTTGTAAGAAAAATAGGTGCTGTAGATATGATTAGTACTTCCAGTGAATTCGAAGGCATTGTAAACCCTTGGGTTAGGCTGAAAAGGTTGGCTGAACTGCGTATGCAAAGCATTAGATCCCCATTGAAAATTTTTGTTTGGGCTGTTGAAATGTATATTCCCGCCCAAGTTTTGTTCCCTCGCCTGGGCTTTGGCCTCGATTTCTGAGGGGGTACGATGTAAACCACTTCTAAGCAGGGATGAAATATATGCCTCGGGTCTCTCCATGGTGTCATTTTCAACCTGGATACGTGCGTCTCTGGGTGCGTTGCTATACATGGCAGTAAATTCCCAGCCCCCTTTTCTATAGGTAGCAGCGCCTCCCCTGAAAAACCCGAATTCCAAAACGGATGTGTAGGGCCTTATCCCCACTGAACTCCTTCTTACTGTGGTAATGGTTTCCGCTCCTTTCCCTACGCTAAAACCAGCTCCAAAAACCAGTCCCTGTCCGAACTGGAGTTGATAATCTCCTAGGGATATGGTTTTCCAAGGTCCTTTGTCATAAAGTGTGGCATGATAAGAAATAAAATTAAAGCCATAACGCTGAGTTGCAGGATCCCAAGTGAATGTCTCACCTGGGTCTTTGTCCATGGTGAACCCCACGCTGAAATCGCGAACGTGTTGTATACGAAATCTCGCATAGAGGTCATTGGGGTCACCTTGGTACCTGGTACTTAAACTCCCCGAAGCAAGTGTGTCCGCCGGAAGAAACCCCCTTCTAGTTTCCCACACCCTTCGGTGTCTTAGTATCAAATAGGCGTCCCTTTCCGAGATAATCCGCTGAAATAGGGGTTGCTGACGTAAATGGGTGTTTTCGGCAAGCGTGACAAATGGCAATACCCTTTGAATGGTTTCCAAATCCCAATGAGGGATTGCTTGTAGCTCATAAAGGGAAAGAAGGGGGCCAAATGCCGCCCTGTAGGTCAAAAATGAGGTAATTTGAAGGGGTGTTAAAACAAAGAGAGACTGCAGCTCTTCGTTTCCTGCCCTATTCAGGGATATGGGGTTAAGTTGCATTTGAAGAAGGCCTTCGTATAAGTCCTCGTAATTGATTTCTTCTTCCTGGATGGCAAACAGTTCTTCTATATATGCTTCCATATCGATTTCTTTAAACCGATGCTGCTGGGCCCACAATGGCGAAAAAAGTGCCACAAGCGAAAAGAAAGAAAGCAAAGCGACTTTCAAGGGTTATTCCAAAGGTAGTTGAAAGAAAAATGATGGGTAAAGCCCAGCTGTATGTGCTGGCTCAAGGCATAGTCCACATGGAAGTTTTTTGGCCTGAAACCAATACCGAAAAAGATGTTTTTTGGTTGGGTATTGATACCGGTGCGTGCCCAAAGCTTTTCTTGGATGCCGTATTCCATCCCTGCCTTAAACTGGGGGGCCAACATTACCTCCTTTTCTGCTTCCAGGTTGATCAGGAGATAGGAAGCCGGTCTGTAGGAAAGCCCTGTTTTTACCACCATGGGCAGGTGTTCAAGGGTAAGCTTGCTTAATTTAGCTCGGGAGAGGTTATAAATATGGGCTCCGAAAACCAATTGAGGGCCAAGTTCGGCCACCCCTCCCAGTTCAAGAATTGGTGCTGCACTCCGCCCGAACCCTTCTATGTTGGTTTGGAAGTAGTTGACTTTCAGGCCTAGGCTGGCTAGACCCAACTGTCTTGCATACCCCACCCCAAGATTCTGCTGGTTAAAGAGTTCCCCTCCATAATTTGAAATCCCAATACCTATATTGCCCTCTTGACTGGAAAAAGCTAAACCTGCCGAAAGTGTGGTAAGCTCCTGTAGCCCTAACCTATGGTCGAATCCGGCAAAGGCTTGATTATTTTCTACCAATCCTAGTCCGCCAATATTGTTAAAAACACTCCAAGCGTCACCCAGGGTTACACTGGCATTTCCCATCCCAAGGCTTCTAGCACCTTTGGGGAGGACTTCGGTACCATTCTGCGCAAACGCAATAGGTATTATCCAAATAGTGATCCCTATCAAAAATAGCTTAACCATAAAAATACGGCTAGTGAAAAATTAAGAATACCTACGAAGTATAATACAAAAAAATGTATTTTAAAAACAAAAAAATGATTTTTTACAAAGGAGCCCTCACATTGATGAAGAAGTTACCAATACCTTGGTTGTTCAAGCTATATTCAAACCGGAAAACCGTATCGTACAAGGCTACCAAATCCAATCCTAATCCATAGCCAAAAAGGTATTTATTGGTAAGCATGAGGTTTTCCGGGATGCGATTTCGGTCATTGACATAGCCATGGTCGAAATTGCCACTGAGATATGCCCGGATAGGGAAAACCGAGAACTCCTCGATGGGCATGATGGCAGAAATATCAAAGGCTACATTTAGCAATTCGTACCTGAGGCTGTTTTTGTGTACCAATACCTGTTGGCCTTCTATCACATTTACCTCGTAGCCCCTGATGAAGTCAGGTTTATATCCAACGCCCCTTACCAAGGTGTAGGGTTGAAGGGGGCTGAAAAAGAGGTTGGCCGACAATCCGGACACGAAATGAAATTTCTTGCCTAAGGGTGTGTATTTGCTGGCGATAACTTCAAATTCCGTTTCGTGAATGTCATCACTGCCAAAAATCCCATATTGGGTTAGACTGAGGTTGAGCAGGGCTCCATCGGTAGCGTAGGCCACATTGTCCCGTCGGTCATGTCTATAGCTGTAGGATGCATAGAAATAGGATAGGTTTGTGTCCCCGTGTGGAAAGAAAACCGGGTTTTGACTGAAAACATCCTCATGGATTTGGGTGTTGTGGTAGCCAATATTGGCATAATGAAAATTATAAAAACTTCCGCGAAAGGTATAAGCCAGGTAAGTGTTTATTGTCCTGCGAAGCACATCCTCGTTTTCGTTGGTGTAAAACACCTGTCTATTTTGTGCCGATCTGACGGCGATGGTTTTATTGGTGAAGTAAGTAAACCTTGCTGAAAGACCATGCAATTGCTTTCGGTCTATATAAGGCTTGCTGTAGTGGAGGTCAAAGGCCTGAGTGAATCCCAGTTGGCCCAAAATACGGAATTTTTCATTTCTGCCACCCACATTGTTATGATCCAGTTTCAAGCCATAGTTTACCCTAGAGAAATCCCTGTCCTGGTTGATCCACCATTCTGAGAAGTTTCTGTCCGCCAGGTTGAAGATTACGCTTGGAAGGATATACCATCTCTCCCTTAAAGATACAAGTACCTCCACCTGGTCGTCTCCAGTAAATAGCGGGGTGACATCTACCGTAGTGAAAAGCTGTAAGTTGTATATTTTTTTTTGGTCTCCGATGATGAGCTCCACAAATTCCTGCCAATCGTAGGTAATGCCTTCCTTAATGTCCATTTCCCGAAGAATGATCCTTTTGCGGGTTTTTTCATTGCCAACCACAAAGATACTGTTCACCGTAACTTGTTCGGGTGCTTTGATATCCTCAAATTCCACATCTTCTTCAGGAGTATCCTGTGCATGTACCTTTTCAGCCGAGAAACTGATCCAGCAAAAGCAAAATGTCACTATTAGAAGAAATGGGCTAAACTTCAATTTCAAATCCTTACTTTTGTGGTACCTTCAAAGACTAAACTGCAAACCTCATCATTTTAGCTTACAAAACGCATAAGTTGAAGCAAATTGTAAAGAAAATAGCTATTTTCCCCATTTTGGTATATCAGTACCTGATATCCCCCTTGTTCCCACCAAGTTGCAGGTTTACCCCCACTTGTAGTCAGTACATGAAACAGGCCATACAAAAACACGGGGTAAGAAAGGGGCTTTGGCTAGGCATAAAACGGATAATCAGATGCCATCCCTGGGGAGGGCATGGCCATGACCCCGTTCCATAAAGAAGTTCAACTTCCCCAAAGACCTGCCTGAATTACTCTTCAATTACTCTTCCCCTATGTTTTTTGGGGCGGGGGAGCCATTTTTCATGGCATATAAAATCAAAAGAAACCCACCAATCACCAAAGGGATGCTCAGTGCTTGGCCCATGTTAAAGGTCAGGTTTTCTTCAAATTCCACCTGATTTTCCTTAAGAAACTCCCAGACAAAGCGCATACCAAAAACGGTAACCAAGAAAATCCCCAGATAAAGACCCTCCGGTATCCTGTGCTTGTACTTAATCCAACCCAAAAAGAGCAACAAGAAGATAAGAAAATAGGAAAGGGACTCGTAAATTTGGGTGGGATACCTGGCCACTCCAAAGGTCTTGATCACTGCCAAATAGTGGTCCCCCCTATCCTGAAGGTCATAGTTGAGGGGCGTATTTTCATCCTCTGCCAGGTACTTTTGTGAACTCCTAAAACGGGTAAGGGCGTATTTCACATCCCTTTCTATGGCCTCCCTCAAGTCGGCCTCTTCAAAGGCCCCTTTTTCAATTTTGATATCGAAATTAACGGGGACAATCCCGTTTCCTTGCAGTTCATCCGAACGTTCACTTGGTTTGTTGGCGCGGATGTCCATTATCGGTAGGCGGAGGGTCTCCAGTATTTCCTCGGATTCCCTGGCAAAAACGAAACCGGAATCCGAATCCGTTGGTTTACCCCCTATCTCAGAATTCATCAGGTTGCCGAATCGGATCATGGCACCAGTCATGGCCACTACAATCACTATCCGGTCTACTAACCACAAGTAGCTTTGATTAGGAGTTTTGCGCACATAGAGCCACAAGGCTATCAGGATGGCGATGGCAGCACCATGGCTGGCAAGACCCCCTTCCCACACTTTTAAAATATCGAGGGGGTTGCTGAGGTAGCGATCGGGCTCGTAAAAAAACACATGCCCCAGCCTGGCACCAAGGATGGTAGCTAATACCATGTAGATAGTGAGCTTGTCAACTAGCCTTTCGTCATGACCTTCTTTTTTAAAAATATAGATCATTATCTGCTGGGAAATGATAAAGCCCAGGGCAAATAGGAGGCTGTACCATCGTAAACGTTCAAAACCTGAAAAAACAGCCGGATTTGGGCTCCAGACCACGTAAGAAAGTAAGCTTTGTATCATGCTTTTCGTTTTTTTGCTAAAATAGCACTATTATTCTTCTAATTTTTCCATTTCGCGTAATTCAACTTCGTACCCGCCGGAAAGTATTGGGAACCTGTACCATGTTTTGGGATCCACATTGAATTCATCCAAGTGGAAGGAAGGGGAGAGGCGTTCCCGTTTCCATTGGTTTCGGGACCAAAGCCTGAAAAACTTATGGATATAAACCTTTAGTTGGGCTGCGGGGATGTTCAATTCTTCTTTAAGCAGCAGGTAAATGTCCGCAGGGGACCTTCTGTCCAAAATAGCAAGTCTCTCTATAGCCACTATCACCGGATAGGGCATAAGATCCTCTTCATCTGTCTGGTGTTGCTCCAGTGGGCGGAGTTCAGCTGTTGGCTGTAAGCTATTCACACCTTCCAGTCCCTGGTATCCCAACTCTTTTTGGGCCCACCTTAGCCACTGCAAAATAAAATGCTTGTCCACTGCTGCTATGGGGCTGATACTTCCACTGGTGTCACCATCCATAGTAGCATAACCTACGTCCCCTTCGCTGCGGTTGGAGGTGCTCAGCAGGAGGGCATTATTGATGTTGGCCAACATCCAGATGATGGGGGACCGGGCTCTGGCTTGAATGTTCTGCAAGGCGATATCGTCTTTTTCCCAGGTGAGTTTCCTCCCTAGGGCATTCTCAATTTTTCGAGTGTAGCCTTTAACCTCATCATCGATGGTCCAGTGATAGAATTTGGCACCTAGGCTTTCTGCAAGCATCCTCGCGCTGTCAAAGGTCTCCTGGGAGGAGTTTTCCGTACCTTGGTAAGCGGTAGCAAAAATGGCTTCGGTGATTTCTTTTAGAGAGGCAGTGGGGGAGAGGGTATTTTCAATCCGAAGTTTTTTCAAGAAGCTGGGTACCCCCAATTCCGAAACGCCCCTCCGGATCATTTCGGCCACAAGAATTGCTATAGAAGAAGAGTCTGCCCCACCACTTAAGGACAACACAAATCCTCTACTTTTACTTTTTCGGAGGTAATCGAAAAGGGCCAATGAGGAGGCCTTCACAAACTCCTCGTTTTTGATGTGCTTACTTGAAAGCGGCTCCCCTAAGGGCTGGTTACCCTCCATCTTAAAGGTGAGCAACTGAAAATCTGAGTAGGACAACAGCGTGTTTTTCAGCAACAGTTTACCACGAAAGGCAAGCATGACTTCTCCATCAAAAATCATGCGTCCACTCTCATTTCCCAAGAGGTTAACATAAAAATAAGAAGCAGCAAGGATTTTCGAACTGCTCTTTACCAGTTCCTCTCTTCTACGGCTTTTACCCATGGCAAAATGGCTCGCACTTGGGTTGAAGATGAGGTCCACCTTACGGTCTCTAAGCCTGTATCCGGGGCGTTCTGCCCCTCTCCATGCGTCTTCACAGATTTCAAAACCAAAGCGCAGCCCATTTGATTCGAAAACTTGGTCGCCGAAAGGGATGTTTTGGCCAAAGAAGTCAAATTGGATCAGCTCTCCAGCTTTCCAAGGGGTAAACCAACGGCATTCATAATGCACGCCGTCTATGGCCAAAAACTGCTTTGGGACAAACCCCTTTACCTGACCGTCCTCTACCAGAGCCATACAGTTGTACACCTTCCCCTGTATCCTAATAGGCAGACCCACAGCCACAGTGATTCCTTTTGCAAAGGGAAGGAGATTTTTGAGCATTTGAAGTGCCTTTTGAGGGTACCAAACGCTTAAAAAAAGATCTTCGCTTCCGTAACCCGTAATACTCAGTTCGGGCAGACAGAGGATATCCACCCCTTTCTGCCTAGCAGCCTCTATGGATGAGCGCAAGTGTGCAAGATTGTTTTCCCAATCCAATGGGGTCTGGTTTACGGTGGCTCCACCAATAATGATTTCGGACATGGTTGGTCGTTTAGCGTCTGAACGGGTGGGAAAAGTCAGATGGCCAATTTCAATTTTTCACAAGCAAATTTTGCGGCATCCTGTTCTGCCTTTTTCTTGGTGCTGCCTTTTCCTTCGGCAAAAGCTTCCCCATCCACATTCAGTTCAACAATAAATTCCTTAAAACGTTGCGTGCCGCTTACAGATTTTAGCACAAAATCTATTTCCCTATTGTCCTTTTGAGACCATTCAATGATTTTACTTTTAAAATTGGTAGTGGTATTGATAATGTCGTCAAGGTCAAAGAAAGGGGTGATGATCCTTTTGTAGACAAACCTGCGGCTGAAGCGGTAGCCCCGGTCCAGGTAAATGGCACCGATAAGGGCTTCTAGGGTATCCCCGTAGATGGACTTAAAAGAAAAGGGCCCTTTCTGGTTCATTTGGGATTCTACCAGGTTGGGAAGTCCCATTTTAATACCCACCTGGTTGAGGGCCTCACGATTAACAATGCGCGAACGAGTCTCTGTGAGAAAACCCTCGTCTCTATAGGGGAATTTCATGAAGAGGTACTCGGCCACAATGGTGCCCAAAACCGCATCACCTAGGTATTCCAGCCTTTCGTTGGAAATCCTTAATCCTGACAGGGTTTCCTGTGAGGCGGAGGCATGCCTGAGGGCAAGTTTATATAAGGATAAATTTAAAGGCTTGCTACCCACCATCAATTTGATGGAGGTGGCAAGCCTTCTGTCATGCTTATTGTAGGTGAGCTCTTGGAACCTTAGTAAACGAAATACTTTCAAATTTACTCCATTAGTTTTTTAAATATGATGGAGCAGTTATGCCCTCCAAATCCAAAGGTATTACTCAATGCCGCTTGTATTTTTCGGGGTTGGGCTTTGTTGAAAGTTAGGTTAAGTTCATTGTCTAGTTCTTCATCATCCGTAAAGTGGTTGATGGTGGGGGGCACCAGCTCATGCTGCATGGCCAAGATACAAGCAATAGCCTCCACAGCTCCCGCAGCTCCCAGCAGGTGGCCTGTCATGGATTTCGTGCTGCTGATGTTGAGCTTATAGGCATGTTCGCCAAAAATCTGCTGTATCGCTTTAACCTCACTAATGTCCCCTAAGGGTGTAGAAGTACCGTGAACGTTGATATAGTCGATATCACTAGGGTTAAGACCCGCATCTTCAAGTGCGAATTTCATCACGTTTGCAGCACCCCTGCCATCGGGGTGGGGTGCGGTCATGTGATAGGCGTCGCCTGTCATACCTCCTCCCACTAGCTCCGCATAGATTTTTGCCCCACGGGCCTTTGCGTGTTCATATTCTTCCAGGATGATGGCACCGGCCCCTTCACCCAATACAAACCCATCCCTGTCTTTGTCGAAGGGACGTGAGGCTGTAGCCGGGGAATCATTCCTTTGGGAAAGAGCCTTGAGGGCGTTGAATCCACCTACGCCGGCCTCCGTCACGGCTGCTTCCGAACCACCTGTGATAAAGATGTTGGCCTTTCCGAGGCGGATATAGTTAAACGCGTCGATAAGGGCGTTGGTGGCTGAGGCACAGGCCGACACAGTAGCGAAATTAGGCCCTTGAAAACCATACTTGATGGAAATAGACCCCGCCGCTATGTCTGCGATCATTTTTGGGATGAAAAAAGGGCTGAACCTGGGCGTACCGTCTCCAGTAGCAAAGGAGGTTACTTCATCCTGAAAAGTCCTCAGTCCCCCTATACCTGAACCCCAAATAACTCCAGCCCTTACCAGGTCAATGTTTTCCAGGTCAATTGCCGCGTCTTTCATGGCCTCTTCGGTGGCAATCATGGCATATTGAGCGTAGGGATCCAGTTTTCTGGCTTCCTTACGGTCAAGATGCGCTTCCACGTCAAGATCTTTTACTTCACAGGCAAATTGGGTCTTGAATTGGGATGCATCAAAACGAGTAATAGGCGCAGCACCGCTCATCCCTGTCGAAAGCCCCTCCCAATAGGAGGAAACGGTCTTGCCGATAGGGGTGAGGGCGCCGATACCCGTTACAACTACTCTTCTTAAATTCATAAAATGATTTTAAGTATGGATTATTTTACGTTAGCCTCCAAATAGCTAACAGCCTGACCAACTGTGCCAATTTGCTCAGCCTGGTCATCAGGAATGGAGATGTTAAATTCTTTTTCGAACTCCATGATAAGCTCGACAGTATCCAAAGAGTCTGCCCCAAGGTCGTTTGTGAAGCTAGCCTCAGGAGTTACTTCAGATTCTTCCACGCCTAACTTATCTACGATAATGGCTTTTACTTTTTGTGCAATTTCAGACATTTTGTGATCAGTTTAGTTAAAACACTCCGCAAAGAAAATTATTTAAAACCTTAATGTCAAAAAAAAAGGAGAACTAAATTTAAGAACTTACTTTGGCACATAGAAGTTGGAATAAAATTTTTAACTTTGTTTTTTTAAATTCTTCCTAAATGAAGAAAAATAAACTCCTAGTTGAGTCACCCTTTAATTTTGATCTTTTAGGCCTTATAGCCCCTTTAAAGGACTATAAAATGGCTTGGCTGATCAACAAGTGCCTTGGTTTGGAGCTTAAAAAAGCGAAGGATTTTCAAATGGAATTCATCAATAAACCCACTTTGATTATTTCTCAATTTATATTGGAAAAAGAACACGGGTTCGTACAATTATTGCGCAACAGGTCTTATCCGATGGGAAGTCAGGCAGGATACCTGGTGCCCGAGCTAAAGGCCATGGATTACTTCCTGCTCTTTCAGGACTATACCTGCGAAATAAATATTAATACGTATATTGACACCCTTTCTTCACTAGGGAGCATTCAAAACGTAGTGAAACTGGACATAAATAAAATAAAATCAAGGGACAACCTTTTAACATACTAAACCTATAAAAGTAAACATGAGAGTACCCATCTTCAACAAAACAAAGATTTTGGCCACAGTAGGACCAGCCAGCAACAATGAAGAAACCCTCACTGAACTGGTAATGGCAGGTGCAGACATCTTCAGGCTCAACTTTTCTCATGGGACACATGAAATACACGCCGAGGTCGTCAAATTGATAAGGAAAATCAATAAAGACCACAAACAAAATATTGGCATACTTCAAGATCTACAAGGCCCAAAAATCCGCGTGGGTGAAGTAGAAAACAATGGAGTTTTGATCAAACCGGGGGAACAGATTACTATCACCAGTGAGCCTGTCATGGGCAATGCCTCTTTGGTCAGCACGGTGTACCAGAACCTGCCCAATGATGTGGTATCCGGAGATAGAATACTTATTGACGATGGGAACCTAGAGCTTGTGGTACTCAAGACAGACGGCAAGAATGTAATATGTACGGTTGTTCACGGGGGCATACTTAAGTCTAGAAAGGGTATAAACCTACCTAACACTAAAATCAGCGCACCTTCGCTCACGGAAAAGGACCTGGAGGACTTGGAGTTTGGATTGGCAAACGATGTGGATTGGATAGCCCTTTCTTTTGTGAGATCGGCAGAGGACATCCTCGATTTGAGGGAGCGCATCGAAAGGGCAGGAAAACCCTGTAAAATAGTGGCCAAAATCGAAAAACCCGAGGCCCTAGAAAACATCGATGAGATCATCAAGGAAACGGACGCCATTATGGTGGCCAGGGGAGACCTGGGGGTAGAAGTACCCATGGAAGTGGTGCCCCTTTGGCAAAAGAAGATGGTGGAAAAGTGCAAATTGGCATGTAAGCCTGTAATCATTGCCACCCAAATGATGGAAAGTATGATCGTTAACCCCAGGCCTACCCGTGCCGAAACCAATGACGTTGCCACAGCAGTGTTGGACGGGGCAGACGCAGTGATGCTTTCCGCTGAGACTGCATCGGGCAAATTCCCCATTGCGGCAGTGAAGGCCATGAGCAGTGTGATCGATCATATAGAAAAAAATGCGGAAATCTACCATAACCTGTACAAGATCCCAGAGGATGCGGAAAGCTTTCTCAGCAACAATTTGCTGTTGATGGCCAGCAGGCTTTCCAGAAATGTGAAAGCGAGGGCAATCGTGGGAATTACCACCTCAGGGTTTACGGCATATAGAGTTTCATCCCATAGGCCATTGGCCAATATTTTTGTGTTTACCAGGAACAAGACGCTCATTACACAATTGAGTTTGGTCTGGGGGGTAAGGGCTTATTATTATGATAAGCAGACCTCGACTGACGGCACCTTCCAAGACATACAGGATATCCTGAAAAGAGAAAATCACGTAGGAGAAGGCGATATTATCATCAATACAGCAAGCATGCCCCTTAAGTCCAAAGGAAGAACGAACATGCTAAAAATACACCTTGTAACCTAAAATAGGATATAGAGACAAAACCACTAGAAACAGAAAGCCGGGCTCTTGAAGTCCGGCTTTTTTTATAGGGAGGAGTTTATTCTGAACTTGGCCCTACAGGCGGCACCATTAGGGTCTTTTCTCGGTCTATCATCACGGCACCAGGAGCCGTTCCCTTCACTTTCCTTACATATTTGGCGGGAGTATAGATGACCGCGCAGAGGGTCTCGTTACGGTTTTTGGAATAATAGGCAGCAAGGGAAGCGGCATGTTCCACTACCGTGGAGGGAAAGGTAAGCCCGGAACGGTGCTTCACTAGCACGTGGGAACCGGAAACGTCCTTGGCATGTAGCCAAAGGTCCTCTTTCCATGCATACCTTCTGAGCATTTCGTCATTTGCCTTGGCGGATTTACCGACGAGCACGTCGAAACCCTCAACCGCAAAATGCTTGAAAGGCAGAACCTCCTGAGTGGAGGATTTGGCAGGAAGAAGGTTGCGCTCCTTCACAAAACCCCTTAACTCTTTGAAGTGCTCCAGCCCATCGGCCAACTCAATATCCTGAAGTAGCAGCGACAGGTGAGCTTCTTTACTCGCCAGGTTTTCCTCCAATTGCTTCACTTCTTTCTTCCGGTTTTTGGCTTTGCGATAAAGGTTTTCGGCAAATTTGGCAGGGGAAACGTCCCGTTTTAATTTGACCTCCACTTCTTTATCCTGATAGAAGTCATACAGGGAAACCAGCTCTGCACCCTGTGGGATTTGATGCAAATTGGCCATGATGATATCCGCAAGCTGACCGGGGCTGTTGGAAGTTTCCAAGGCTTCCAATTTCTCGTAGGTTTTCTCAATATATGCCTTTGTTTTTTTGGCCTGCTCATTCAGAAGTTTGAGCAATTGTTTCTTTTCCGTTTCAAAGGACTGCCGCACCACCGCGTACTTATAATAGGTATTGGCAGCGGCTATAGGGTCACCGCTGCTGAAAAGGGACTGCCCACAAGGCAGCAAAGTGAGCCGATAACCCTCCTCTCCTTTGTAGACTGAGAATAGTGGGGATTCCAGCATGTCAAGCACCTCTTGAATAAGCTGAAACCGCTTGGGAAGGTCGGCAGTGAGGTATCCTGCATTCTTGAGCCAGGCTCTGGGAAGCTTTCCCAGGGTAGGGATAAACTGGGCTGCATTGCCTTCAAGAGTCACAAACCGCTCATACCCCAGGTCCAGGTCCCGGGACAAGTCCTCTAACCGTAGGTTAAGGTCTTCCCTGAGCGCATTCCTAAAAAGAAGGTGAGGTGTATCAGCACCGGGTTTAAATAAAAGCAGGTTGCTCCTGCTTCCGTGCATTTTAAAAAGCAATACATGGCCGGAATCAAACTGAAAAGTGAAAGCCCGCTCAAAGGAAAGCAGTTCTATACCCGAGAGCGTTTGGCCCAAGAGCTCAGAAAAAATGTCTACGTTGTTTTTTCGGCTTCTTTTGAAGTCTTCAGGAAAATACAAACAGGTGGAGGCAGGCACTAAATGAGCTACCACATGGAAGGCCCCCCCCTCGTACTTTTCGAATTCCATGACCAGTTCATCCTTGTTTTGCGAGAAACAGGAAGTCACCCTGCCCTTTAGGAGTTTGGGTTCAAGTGCAGGACAGAGAAAACGAAAATAGTGATAATTCAAATGCATGGCTCAAAGCACTACTTGCAATCCGTCATAGGCCAGAAAGACATTCTCAGGTAGCTTGGGCTCAATTTCGTTATGAGTCCCCAATCGGTGGCTGATATGTGTGAAATAAGCCCTCTCAGGTTGGATTTTGTTTACGACATCCAAGGCCTCTTCCAAGGTGAAGTGGGAAATGTGGGGCTTGATTTGCAAGGCGTTGAGTACTAAGATACGGCTTCCCTTGACCTTTTCCAATTCTTTTTCGGAGATGCTGTTGGCATCTGTGATGTAGGTAAAGTCCTCCACCCTGTATCCGAAAACAGGCAGTTTGTGGTGAAAAACCTGTATGGGGCGGAAAAGTATGCCGTTGACAGAAAAAGGCTCGTTGTCAATTTCATGGATATCCACACCAGGGGCACCTGGATATTTGTGGGCTGCAAAAACATAGGAAAACTCCCTTTCCAGTTGGCTTAGCACCGGGGAAGTCCCATAAATTGGGATGTCTTTTTTTTGGCGGAAATTGTAGGGGCGTATGTCATCCATGCCCGCTGTGTGGTCTTTGTGTTCGTGGGTATAGATAATGGCATCCAGGTGTTCAATGTTTTCGCGGAGCATTTGCTGCCTGAAATCCGGTCCTGTGTCAACCACGAAGCTGTGGCCGTTTACCTCCAAATGAATGGAGGACCGGAGGCGCTTGTCCCTGAAGTCTAATGAACTGCATACCTCACAGGAGCAGCCGATAACGGGCACACCTTGAGAAGTACCAGTGCCAAGAAAAGTAATTTTCAAAGCTTAAGTTCGGTTTGTTGTAATTCAATAAGGAAATCCTGGGACTTTTTGTTTGAAAAGGATTTGGGATTAAACTGCAATTCCTTAATGATATCCAAAAGCGCATTGATTTTTCCCTCTTGGGTAAAATACTTGTTGACAATTACAATTTTGGTGCTTTTCAGAATACAGTAGCCGGACTTAAAACTGCCTTTTTCATACCTCAGGTGATAGTCCGATTCGGCAAAGAGATTCTCTATTTTATCCAGGAAGCTTTTGGTGTACTTAATGGCCATTGGCTACTTGAAGGCATGTTTTTTTACGGTGGAAAGTAAAAGGTCATAATCCAGTGGCTTCTGAACATAATCATCCATACCCACTTGGATGAAATCGTCCAAAGTGAAGTTTTTATAATTACCCGTGATGGCAATGATGGGGATGTTTGCTTTTTTCTTATCGGTTAATGCCCTTATGGCCTGCGTGCAGGCAATCCCATCCATCACGGGCATATTAATGTCCATCAGTATCACGTCAAAATCTTCCTTTTGAAGTTTTTCTAGTACCTGTTTGCCATTTTTCACAGGGGTGATCTGAAAATTGTCAAACAACAGCACGTTTTTGGTCAAGTTAATGATCACCGAGCTATCTTCTGCCACCAACACTTTCTTGGTCTCACTCATATCTTTTAAATAGGTTCTTATTGCTTACCCTTTCCTTAAATTCACTCAACGAATTTTCGAGCTTGGTGTAATTTTCATCCATAAGCTCAAAATTTGAATTTTTAACATCCGATTCGTATTTTGAGGATACATTAAAAAGCATTTTGATCCCTAAGGTACCGGAATTCCCTTTAATTATATGAAGTTTCTCCCCAATTTCTGAATATTTCTTTAAAATTACTAAATTTTTTATTTCGTTCACCAAGTTTTCGGTTTCCTCCAGGAAATCATTGTATACCTCCTTGATGTTTTCCAGGGAGTGGTACTTCAGAAGCTGGCTGATCACCAAATGGTCGATAAAGTCATCCTGGCCTGCCAATGGCTCCGAGATGTCGGTAGTCTCCACCTTGTGGTCAAGATGGTGCTGAAGGGTTTCCAATAGGTCTTTGGGCTTTACGGGTTTAGCGATAAAGTCATCAAACCCGGTAGACAAAAAATATTCCCGGTCGGTTTGGTTACTGTAAGCGGAAATGGCAATGATGGGAATATCGGTTAGGTTATCCTCTTTGATGATCTTTAAAGCGGATATCCCGTCCAATTTAGGCATCTGAATGTCCATCAAAACGATGTCAATACCCCCTTGCTTGATTTTGTCAATTGCCTCAAGACCATCCCTGGCAATGTCATGTTGGAAACTATGCCCTATAATATTCTCAAAAACCTTCCGATTCAGCGCATTATCATCTACTATAAGGACTTTTTTGTTTTTCATGCCTAAAATTCATTAATTTCGATTTCATCTCCTAAACAGAAACCACTTAAAATTTGGTTAATCACAAAAACATACTTCTAGTCATATCAGGTCCAACAGCAGTTGGAAAGTCAGATTTATGCATAAAATTAGCCAAAAAATTTAATACTTCTATCATATCCTCAGATAGCAGACAATTTTTTAAGGAAATGAATATAGGTACTTCAAAACCCTCCGAGGAAGAATTGGCTAAAGTGCCCCACTTTTTCATCAATAGCCTTTCGATATTTGAGGGGTATGATGTGCGCAAATTCGAAACAGATGTGATCAATATGCTAAACTGGCTCTTCAAAATGCGCCGAATGGTGATCATGACAGGTGGGTCGGGCCTTTATATTGATGCCGTAACGAAGGGATTGGATGAAATCCCAGCAGTGGAGGAGGTGGTACGGGAGGAACTCAACGTCTTGTACAGGCAAGAGGGGATAGGGGTATTGCAACAAAAGCTGAGTGCGTTGGATCCCGAGTATTACGAAAAAGTGGACCTCCAAAACCCCCAGCGATTGATAAGAGCCCTAGAGGTGACCATAGGGACGGGAAAGCCCTACAGTAGCTACAGGTTGGAAAAACGAGCCAGCAGGCCCTTCAGCGTGATAAAAATAGGGTTAGAGAGGGACAGGGAAGAACTGTACCAACGCGTCAACGAAAGGATGGACGCCATGATTGAGATGGGGCTGTTTGAAGAGGCAGCCAGCCTTTTTCACCTTCGCCATCTGAATGCCTTACAGACAGTGGGCTACAAGGAAATCTTCGACTACATGGCAGGAAAGTACGATAAAGAGGAAGCCATACGCCTATTGAAAAGAAATTCAAGGAGATATGCCAAGAGACAACTAACCTGGCTAAGGCGAGACGGTGAGTATACTTGGTTTCGTCCAGACGAGGAGGACATAATCACCAGCTTTATAGTAGATCAAATGGCCGAATGACCCAAAAGCTGAGCGACAAAGGAATAGGGTTTGGTGTTCCTGAGTTCCTGGTATTGGTGACGGAGCAACTTGGCTTCCTTGATCAACATGCCGGCGCGTTGTAGGTCCTCGGGTGGGGTAGATTGCCCGGTTTCCCTAAGTGCTAGTAGATGTTGCTCCAGCCCTTTTAAGTTGGGGTGAGCCGCATCCACATTTTTACCCGGGAAAAGCAATGCCTCTATTTCCCCCAATATCCTGAAATAAAGTCGCTTTTTACCCTTAAAATGTTGATGAACCACCATCATGAAAAGAAAAACAAACCCTCCCAGGGTGATGAAAATCGGAATGAAGCCCATATCTCAGTATTATACAGATTATATACTCAACATTTCCTGAAGTCTCAGGTAATCGGATTTGAGCGGTTTGTCCTTCGTAATGCAATCTGCAAAGGGGGTATAAACGACAGTATCGTTGATCACACCGGCCATGCAGTTGGATTCCCCCTTTATAAGCCCTTCCACAGCCGCCATCCCGCAGCGGCTTCCCAGCAGCCTGTCCATGGCAGTGGGGTTGCCTCCCCGTTGTATATGGCCAAGTGTGGTGACCTTGAATTCCTTTTCATCCTCCTTGAAGTGTTGCTTCACCTTATTCATGATTTGAGAGGCATCCCCCTCCTCCTCACCTTCAGCTACAATCACAATACTGGAGGTTTTGCTTTTGCGGAGACTCTTGAATGAGCGAACCACATCATCTATGGTGGTTTTCGTCTCGGGTACCAATACCATCTCGGCACCGCCACCTATACCGCATTCAATACCTATATATCCGCTGTCCCTGCCCATGACTTCAATGAAAAAGATCCTGTCATGCGCAGCAGCAGTGTCCCTGATCTTGTCAATGGCTTCCAATGCGGTGTTTACTGCCGTATCGAAACCTATGGTGTAGTCAGTACCATATATATCGTTGTCTATGGTGCCTGGACAACCCAAAATGGGGACACCGAATTCTTCAAAGAATACCTTGGCACCGGTAAAGGTTCCGTCTCCCCCTATGGCCACCAAGCCTTCGATCCCGAATTTTTGCAACTGGTCATAGGCTTTTTTCCGGCCTTCTTTGGTGAGGAATTCCTCGCTACGGGCAGATTTGAGAATGGTGCCTCCACGCTGTACAATATTACTCACCGAGTGAGACTGCATCTTTTTTATATCCCCATTGATCATTCCGTCATACCCATACATGATACTATACACGTCCAACCCGTGATAGATGCCGGTGCGTACTACGGACCTGATGCAGGCATTCATGCCGGGAGAATCACCACCTGAAGTGAAAACTGCTATTTTCTTCATTAGAAACTGAATTTACACGTCCAAGGTTTATACTAAATAGAATAAAAACAAAAGGAACAGGCACTAAACGGCCTGATGTTCCTTGGCTTTTCTGTTTCTCTCATTTTCGTCCAGATAGATTTTCCTCATCCGGATGTTTTTGGGAGTGATCTCCAAGTACTCATCCTTCTGAATGTATTCCATGGCCTCTTCCAGGGAGAATTTTTTGGCAGGTGCAATCCTGGTGTTGTCATCAGACCCAGAAGCCCTCATGTTAGTGAGTTTTTTGCCTTTCTGCACGTTGATCACGATATCGTTGTCACGGTTATGCTCGCCGATCACCTGTCCCCCGTAGAGTTCTTCTCCTGGATCCACAAAGAAGTTGCCCCTGTCCTGCAATTTGTCGATGGCATAGGCGGTACAGGGTCCGCCCTCCATAGAGATCAGAGAGCCGTTGATCCTACCGGGAATGGCACCTTTGAAAGGTTCGTAGGCAGAGAACCTATGGTTCATGATGGCTTCTCCCTGGGTTGCAGTGAGCACATTGTTTCTCAGTCCAATCAACCCCCTAGAGGGTATCTTAAATTCCAAGTGCTGCAGATCACCCTTGGGCTCCATGACCAGAAGTTCGCCCTTACGTTGGGTAGCCAATTCAATCACTTTACCCGAGGTGGTTTCCGGCACATCCACCACCAATGTTTCGATAGGTTCATGCCTTACCCCATCTATGGTCTTGTAAATTACCTGAGGCTGACCCACTTGCAGTTCGTACCCTTCCCGTCTCATGGTCTCAATCAGTACGGACAAGTGAAGAATGCCCCGGCCATATACCAGAAACTTGTCCTCATTGTCTGTAGGCTCCACTCTTAAGGCCAGGTTTTTCTCTGTCTCCTTCATCAACCGATCCCTCAAATGCCTGGAGGTGACAAACTTGCCCTCCTTGCCGAAAAAGGGAGAGTTATTGATGGTGAAAAGCATGTTCATGGTGGGCTCGTCAATGGATATCCTGGGTAGGGCCTCAGGCTTTTCCAGATCCGCCAGGGTATCGCCGATTTCGAAGTCCTCTATACCGGTTACAGCACAGATGTCGCCGGCAGTCACCTCTTCGGCTTTGATTTTCCCAAGCCCCTCAAAGACGTGCAATTCTTTTACTTTCACTTTTTTTATCAGTCCTTCAGCCTTGCAGAGCGAAAGCTGGGCATTTTCCCTGATACTACCCCGTTTCACCCTTCCTATGGCAATACGCCCAACGAAGCTGGAATAGTCCAGGGAAGTGATCTGAAGCTGAAGGCTGCCCTCCTCTATTTTAGGGGCAGGGATGTGTTCTAGAATGGCATCCAGCAAGGGAAGTATGGAATCTGTGGGGTTTTTCCAGTCCGGTCCCATCCAGTTTTGTTTGGCAGAACCATAGAGGGTTTGGAATCCTAGTTGTTCCTCGGTGGCATCTAGGTTAAACATAAGGTCAAACACTGCCTCATGTACCTCGTCTGGGCGACAGTTTTCCTTGTCCACCTTGTTTACCACCACGATGGGGGTCAAACCCAGGGAAAGAGCCTTGCCCAACACAAAGCGTGTTTGGGGCATAGGGCCTTCAAAGGCGTCCACTAGGAGTATGACTCCATCGGCCATTTTAAGCACCCGCTCAACTTCCCCGCCGAAATCGGCGTGACCGGGGGTGTCTATGATATTTATCTTAGTGTCTTTGTATCTTACGGACACATTTTTGGAAAGGATAGTGATCCCTCTTTCCCTTTCCAAGTCGTTGTTGTCCAGGATAAGGTCGTCAAATTGCTGGTTTTCACGAAAGATCTTAGAGACGTGTATGATCTTGTCCACCAGGGTGGTTTTCCCGTGATCTACGTGTGCGATGATCGCAATGTTACGGATACTCTGCATGATGAATTTAAATTAAGGTGCAAAAGTAAGCATAAAATCTCGAACTAAGCAGCGTCCTTAGCATCTTTAACATTTTGTTGATGAAGTAGGGATCACCTACTCAGCCTACATAGGGTCCAACTTATAGAGGCCTTTCCCCATCAAGGCGTGTAAAATCAGTTTCAAAGGTCAAAAGTTTTTCGTATGGCACCCTGCCTATCAAAGCTCCTTCCCGTTGAAGGGGTTGAAGCTGCGCCGGGCCACCTGCATCCCCACGGCCCTGCACACGGTCTTGTCCCCGTACTTGTGGTTGATGTGGTCCAGGGCCTGGTACAGGGAAATGCGTTCTTCGGTATCTTCAAAGAGGTTGATCTGGTAGTTGCCGTGTACCAGCCCGCCGAAGCGTACTCCAATGAGGCGTATGAGCAGGCGGCGCTGGTAAAGCTTCCTGAAGAGCTCCTTGACCACGGGGAGCAGGCTGTGGTCTGCAGACGTGTAGGCCACCCTTTGCTGGGCGGTGTGGGTGTCAAAGTCCGAATACCGGATTTTTACCCCCACCACGGAGGTGAGCTGTTGTTGCTGCCTTAGCTTGGAAGAGAGCTGCTCGGTCATCGCCACCAAGGTGGCTTCCAGCATACGGGTGTCTATGGTGTCCTGCTCGAAGGTGTTTTCCGAGGAGATGGACTTGGCTTCGGAGTAGGCTGTCACCAGAGAGCGGTCTATGCCGTTGGCTTTTTCCCAGATCAGCCGTCCGTTTTTGCCAAAGGCGGATTCCAGCAGGTCCGCAGGCATGTGTTGGAGAGTCTTGATTTTTTTTACCCCCATATTATGGAGGGTCTGGGAGGTTTTCGGCCCTATCATCGGGATCTTTCGTACCGAAAGGGGGGCCAGAAAGGGGCGCTCCTCCCCATGGGGCACCTGCCTTTCGTTGTTGGGCTTGGCCTCTCCGGTGGCTATCTTAGACACGGTCTTGTTGGCCGACAGTCCCAGTGAGATAGGCAGCCCGCTTTCATTCATTATCCGCTGGCGCAGCTCCTTGGCCATTTTGAAGCAGCCGAAGAAGCGATCCATGCCCGTATAGTCCACATAAAACTCGTCTATGGAGGATTTTTCGAAGAGGGGCACGCTTTCTTGTATGATTTGCGTCACCTCTTGGGATTTCTGGCTGTATTTCCCGAAGTCCCCCCTGATGAGCAGTGCCTCCGGGCAAAGCTGCCTTGCCGTACGCATGGGCATGGCCGAGTGTATGCCAAACCGCCTGGCCTCGTAGCTGCAGGAAGCCACTACGCCCCTGTCGCTGGACCCGCCTATCAGTATGGGCTTGTCGTTGAGCCGCTTGTCATACAGCCGCTCTACCGACACAAAAAACGTATCCAAATCCAAGTGTACGATGTTTCGTTCTGCTTCCATCTTGCTCAATCCTTTCTCTCCCCGTGTTGGTGTCCGGTATAATGTTGGTTTTTTCCTTAATGTTTATTTAATAAACATTTTTTGGTTAAAAATATAAACATTATTTTTTATATTTACGACAAGTTCGTCAAAAAAGACAGTATGCATGTACACGCCAACATCAAGTTTCTCCGCAAACGAAAGGGGGTGACCCAAGCCATGATGGCCGAGGCAGTGGGTATCAGCAGGTCTAAGCTGGCCGGGTATGAGCTGAACGTAAACCCTCCTTTAGAGACGGTGATTGTCATTTCTGAGTATTTGGAGGTGTCGGTAGACTTGTTGCTTAAGGAAAATCTTTCCGCCTATTCTCCCCACAGGCTGGGGGAGGTACTGGAGACCAACCGTTTTCTCAGGGGCAGGGATTTGAGGGTGCTTGCCACCACGGTGGACGCGGAGGGGAAGGAGTTTATAGAAGTGGTTTCCCAGCGGGCAAAGGCCAGCTACTTGGCTGGTTTTTCGGATCCGGATTTTATCGGTGACCTTCCCCGCTTTTCCCTGCCCTTTCTGCCTGCCGATAAGAAGCACCGTGTGTTTCAGGTAGATGGGGATAGTATGGAGCCCATTCCCGATGGGGCATGGATTGTCTGTTCCTATTTGGAAGACTGGATGGCCATCAGGGATGGCGAAAAATACGTGATTGT
Organism: Pleomorphovibrio marinus; assembly: GCF_003347495.1. Lineage (GTDB taxonomy): Bacteria > Bacteroidota > Bacteroidia > Cytophagales > Cyclobacteriaceae > Pleomorphovibrio > Pleomorphovibrio marinus. The sequence goes on along the minus strand of NZ_QCXY01000012.1, from coordinate 133,237 downwards.
GACCGGGCAGGATGGCGTCACGTTTAAATTGGCCTATAACCTGATCGCCGAGCAGCGGAAGTTGTTGCTTTGTTCCTCGAATCCCGCCTACAGGCCTTTTGAGGTGTGTGTGGAGGATATAAGGGAAGTGTGGAAGTACCGCATGATGATGATGTGAGCGGGAAGCAGTTGTTTGAACTTTGAGTTAATTTTAGCGTTATGAGGATATGGAGGATACGATGGTCATGAATTCGCCCCTTGGCAATGTACGCCTGCGTGCCCTTGATGGGTACCTTTTGTCTGTGCAGTTCACCGAAGACGCGGAAGACCCGGGTAACCACGACCTTCTGCTTTTGGACGTGAAATCCCAACTGCAGGCCTACTTCCGTGGTGCACTTAAGGTCTTTGACATTCCTGTGGGCCTGGGGGGAACGACTTTTCAGCGACAGGTTTGGCTGGAAGTGAACAAGGTGCCTTATGGGCAAACGGTGTCCTACCAAAAAGTGGCCTGTTCCCTCCGAAAGCCAGAGGCAGTACGGGCTGTAGGAGCTGCCAATGGAGCAAACCCCTTGCTGATGGTGATCCCCTGTCACCGGGTAATTGCCAATACCGGAGAACTCACCGGCTACGCGGGCGGGCTGTGGCGCAAGCTTAAGCTCCTACAGATGGAGGCTAGGGATCAGCCTGGAAGGCAGTACAGCCTGGGTTTTTGAGACAAATCAAGGGTTGTCCGTTCTTCCTTTTTCCTTATTTTTGTTCCATGGACGCAACTCCGCTCATCCTTCCCTATTCTCATGAATTGGCGCCTTATTTCCTGTCGGTAAACCGGCAATGGATTGAGCACTATTTTTTTCTGGAGCCTTTTGACAAGGAGCAGTTGGAGCAGCCTCATGAAAGCATCATTGCCAAAGGAGGACAGGTCTGGTTTGCCAAATGGCAGGACGAGGTGGTGGGGACTGTTGCCGTGAAGAAAGTGAACGTCCATACCTTCGAACTTATAAAAATGGGGGTGCTCCCGCATGTTCGGGGTAAGAAGATAGGGTTTAACCTGGGCATGGAGGCATTGGGGTGGGCAAAGGAGCAAGGAGCCGATAGGGTGGTACTCTACACCAATTCCATACTCAGTACAGCCATTCACCTTTACCGGAAAATGGGGTTTTGTGAAGTGCCCATAGAGCCAGGCAAGTACAGGCGCTGTGACGTGAAGATGCAGGTGGCCTTGTAGTTTTTTATTTCCCGCTTGCAGGTCATTAAAATCCTTTCTACTTTTGCAGACCTAAAATCACTGCGCACGTGGTGAAACTGGTAGACACGCCATCTTGAGGGGGTGGTGCCTTCGGGTGTGGAAGTTCGAATCTTCTCGTGCGCACTTGGCCTTTCTTCATTTCTGGGAGAAAGGCTTTTTTGTGTCTTTTTTTTGTAAATATCTCCCTTTTTCTTACATGATTTTAAGCTTTGTGAGACTTTGCATTTTTTTTGATGCAGGTATTGCTAAACTATTTTGTCATAAACTCTTGTTCAGATGAAGAAGTTATCTCAAAAAAAAGTAGCCATCATCACCGAGGATGGATTTGAAGAGGTTGAATTGACCAGCCCCAGGGAAGCCTTGCTAAATGAAGGAGCCCTGGTGCATGTCGTTTCTCCAAAAAAGGACCATGTGACCAGTTGGAAAGATAATAACTGGGGGACATCATTTTCTGTGGACAGGCATGTGTCGGAAGCAAGGGCGACGGACTATGATGCCGTTGTGATTCCCGGAGGGACTATTAACCCTGACCGGCTGCGCAGGTGTAGGATGTCGGTAGATTTCATTACCGACTTTTTCAAACAGGGCAAACCAGTGGCTGCCATTTGTCATGGCCCCCAGGTGTTGATCGAAACTGACACCATTGAAGGGAGGGAGCTTACCTCTTTTCATTCCATCAAGACCGACCTTATCAATGCAGGGGCGATCTGGGTAGACGAGGCTTGCGTGTGTGAGCAGGGGCTGGTGACGTCCAGAACCCCAGATGATTTACCTGCATTTAACCGGAAACTCATTGAAGAAATCAAGGAAGGAATACACCAAAAACAGAAAATTGTCTAATCATCCCCCTGCCTTTTTGCAGGTCGAAAAGATGGCGCTGCCTCCATTCTCCGGAGTGTGGCTAATCCTTCTATGTGCTTTTTTCCTTCATGCCTGTAATGGCTTCAGGGTGGACAAAGTGCTTAAAAAGCGCACTCCTTATGAGTCCTATTTGGATGCTTTGGAAGATTCCCCCCTCCAAAATTCCAGCATGGTCAGGGCATGGAGGGAGGCGGGGGAAATCAATGGGGACTCTTTGCAGGTTGATTTGCCGCATTCGGAACACTTCTATTTTGACCCTCAGCGTCCCTCTGCTGTATTTGTGCACTTCTTTGCCAGGGAAGGAGAGGAGATATTGGTCTCCGGAGAGGCGCTTCCACCAAACCTACCGTATTTTATGGATGTGTTTGCCTGGGAAGGGGATAGCTACAAACGCTTAGTCTCAACGGACAGTACCCAAAGGGTCAGTTATGCCGTCAAACAACCTGGAAAGCAGGTGCTCCGCATACAACCGGAGCTGTTGGTAGGTGGCGTGGTACAGATTAAAGTGGAGACCCGGGGCTTGCTGGCTTTTCCCATTCCAGATAAAACAAGTGCCAATATTGGCAGTTTTTGGGGAGATCCCAGGGATGGTGGGGGAAGAAGGCATGAAGGGGTGGATGTTTTTGCCCCTAGGGGAACTCCCGTCCTGGCCGCATCGGACGGGAGGGTAAGGAGAGTGGGAACCAACCGGCTTGGCGGAAAGGTGGTGTGGCTTTATGACCCTGACTTAAATCACTCCCAGTACTATGCCCATTTGGACAGTCAGGCTGTTCGACTTGGTCAACGAATCGCCCAAGGAGACACCTTGGGGTTCGTGGGGAATACTGGCAACGCTATTACCACCCCTCCCCATTTGCACTTTGGAATTTACCGTTCTGGCCGTGGCGCAGTAGACCCCCTCCCTTTTTTGAGTCCGTTTAACCCAGCCCCTGATAGGCCGGTGGAGGATGCCGAAACTTTGGAGGCCCACGCTTTGGTAAGCGTTGATAAAGCCAACCTTCGCGCTTCTCCCAACCTTCAGGGGGACAGATTGGCCAGTTTGGAGAGGCACACCCCGCTGAAGGTGCTTGGAAAATCTGGGGATTGGCTGAGGGTCGTTCTTCCCGATAGAAGTGAGGGGTTTATTTTCGGGGGGTTGCTGGATATGCACCCCGAACCCCTCGATGAAGTGGTGCTTGGGGCAGAGGATGGCATTCAATTGGAATGGGATTGGCCTTATAGAGTGTCTGGTGAACTGGTACAGGGCACTGCAAGAGTACTTGGTGAATACCAAGGCCGGGTTTTTATTTCCACATATACAGGTATTCAGGGGTGGTTGGTGAATTGATTATTCGTTTTTACTTATTTGCTTGTGGAGTAAGAATTATTATTCTTTTTTTGGTTTAGCCGATGGTTTTAATTTTGTTTCTTAAATTGTGAAATCAACCTTTTATTTTAGCTTTTGATTATAGATTAGAATGAAATTTTCCGAAATTTTTTCCTCAAAAGGGAAGCGCAATAAGGCTGCTAACCTCATACTTAGGGAATTGGACAGGATCAACTCCCTCCCAGCCGACCAGGGTGGTGTTGCACAGGTTTTTGATAAGCCCTTCAGGTTTCACCATGCTTCCAGTTTTATCCATACTCATAGGAGGCTTTTTCAGGACGGAATGTACATGTTCAGCCCCCAACAGAACAAAGGGGGAGTGATTTTGGATGGGGGTGCCAACATGGGGCTTAGCGTATTGTATTTTTCCCAGCACTATCCTGATCACCATATCATTGCCTTTGAGCCGGAAAAGTCAGTTTTTGACATTTTGGAGGAAAATGTCAGGACCTTTGGGCTTAAAAATGTTGAATTATACCAAAAGGCCTTATGGACAGAGAAGAAGGAATTGCTGTTTCATTCCGATGGAGGGATGGGGGGTAGGGTCAATAACCTGTATTTCAACATCGATAGGCCCATCCAAAAAGTAGAAGCTGTTCCGCTGGTGGATTTTTTGGATTCCCATGTGGACTTTTTGAAATTGGACATAGAGGGTGCGGAGGAGGAGGTGTTGATGTCTTGTAGAGGTAAACTCTCCCAGGTCAGGCACCTGTTTTTTGAGTACCACAACCATTTGAAGAAGCCTCAATCCTTGCACCGCTTACTTTCTTTGGTTGAAGAAGAGGGCTTTCGCTATTATATCAAGGAATCCAGTTTCAGGAGTAGGCCCTTTCTGGATGAATCCCTGTTTTGTGAATGTTTTGATATGGCCATTACCGTTTTTTGCTATAAATAGTTAATTTTTTTTGAGACATTTAGCATTTTGTTTGCGTTTGGGAATAGTATCAACAGACAACCTACCTTTATCCCCATGATTAGTATTGTGATTTGTTCTGTAAGCCCCGAGCAGTTGAGCAGGGTGAAAGCAAATATTCAGGAGACCATTGGCCTACCCTATGAGATAGTGGCGATTGACAACCGCAGAAACCCCAGGGGGATTACCACTGTGTATAATGAAGGTGCTAGAAAATCTCAATACGAACAGGTTTGTTTTGTACATGAGGATGTGCAGTTTAATACGGCAGGTTGGGGGAAAGTACTTCTGGATCACTTCAAGGACCCGGAACTGGGCCTTGTGGGGGTGGCGGGAGCAACACACAAACCGAAAATGCTCTCTGGCTGGGGTGCGCAGGGGCTAGCCCTTAGGTATGCTAAAATGAATTTTATCCAACATTTTCCTGCATCAGGATTGGCCCCGGCACATCAATATCAAAATTCGGAAAATGAGGAACTTGCCCAAGTGGCCTGTTTGGACGGCTTGTTTTTGGCCACAAAAAAAAGCATAATTGAAGAAATCCCCTTTGATGAAAACCTGCTTAAGGGTTTTCATGGTTATGATATGGATATCTCTATCGCTATCGGCAGGAAGTACAAGGTGGCGGTGACCTACTGCATTTTGGTGGAACATTTTTCGGGAGGCTCCTTGAATAAGGAATGGCTGGAAAGTGCCTTGCTTATCCATCGAAAGTGGAGACATGTTTTGCCTGTTTCCCTAAGTGCCATCAGTAAGAAAGAAAAGGCTATTTGTGAAAAGGAAACGTTCAGGTTTGTATTGAATATCCTTTTTCCCCATTTCTCTGTGAAAAAAGCTTTACGTGTCTTGCACATGGGTGAGTTACGCTCCCTGGACTTTTTCACTTACATGAAGATGTATTTGAGTATAGGGAAAGCATACTTTTCTTAGCAGGTTGCTGGATTTCTTATTACTTTCTCTTCCATAAGGCTTTGGCCTTGGCTCCCCAAATTTGTCTTATGGCGAAACTTATGGTCTTGAAACTTTTGTTTTTTGGGATGTACATGAGACGGTCCTGATGCTTATACACCAAATACCCAAACCTGATATTGATAAAATTATCTGTTCTTTGTCTTGCTGCTTCGTAAAGTTCGGCGGCCAATTTACTTGTCTCGTGTAGGTTTTTGTCCGCACATATTTTTAACCAATGGTTTTCCCTTTGCATCCTTTCCAAGGTTACATTTATCTTGCTCTTTACTTTTTTTCTTCCCAGTATGTCAGTGGCATTTCCCTCGTGTTGTCTGTGCATGACCAGTGCTTTAGGGATGAATTTTATTTTTCCTGTTGAAGTCGCGATGAAGGAGATATAATGGTCATACACCCCATATGGAGGCAGTGGAAGGATGTGTGTCAGGAGTTTTCGGTGAAACATCATGCTGTGTCCAGACACGCAATTAAAGAACAAAAATGGGGTTGGGTCCTTTCCCTCTACCATGTTGAGTTTGTCGGACATTTTCAGACCTATAAGTTCTCCCCTGGCTGAGACAAACGCTGAATCATGATAGATGAGCAGATGATCCCCTATTTCTTCCACCATCAGGGCGACCTTGTTGGGCATCCAGATATCGTCTTGGTCTGAGGGGCAAATGTACTCCCCCTTGCATAAAGCGAATGCCTTTTCGAAATTTTTTTGGTAACCTAAGTTTTCTGGATTGACCGTCAAGTGGATATGAGGATGTTTTTTCTGGTATTGTTCCACTATTTTCACGGTGTTGTCATTGGACTGGTCGTCCACCACTATGATTTCCACCTGTGTATAGGTCTGGTTGACCAGTGAATCCAACTGCTCAGTAAGGTGGTTTTGGCCATTATAAGTGCATAAGGCTATGGAAACGAGAGGACTGTGGGTGTTCATGCTATGCGGTGGTGAATTCCTGCATTTCTACCAGTTTTCTATAAACCCCCTCGTTGAGCAACAGGCTTTGGTGGGTGCCTTCCTCTACTACCTTGCCGTCATCCAACACTATGATCCAATCCGCACTTTGTATAGTACTTAGACGGTGTGCGATGACCAGTGTGGTACGGTTTTTCATCAGTCGGTTCAAGGCGTCTTGCACCAGTTTTTCGGACTCGGTGTCCAGGGCCGAGGTGGCTTCGTCGAGAAGCAGGATGGCCGGGTTTTTTAATATGGCCCTCGCTATGCAGATACGTTGTTTCTGGCCACCGGAGAACTTTAAGCCCCTGTCCCCCATGTTGGTGTCATAACCCTTCGGGGTTTTCACGATAAAATCATGGGCGTTGGCGATCTTGGCGGCTTTTTCCACATCCCCCATACTGGCATCGGGGTTGCCAAATGCGATGTTGTTCCGGATGCTTTCGTTAAAAAGGATGGATTCCTGGTTAACGATCCCTATATGAGACCTTAAAGAATCCATTCGTATTTTTTTAATGTCGTGTCCATCAAACAAAAGCCGCCCTTCGTTTATCTCCAAAAACCTTGGTATGAGGTCCATGAGGGTGGATTTTCCTCCTCCTGAAGGACCCACCAAGGCAATCGTTTTTCCTTTTGGAACCACGAAGCTGATGTCTTTAAGAACATCCTTATCACCGTAGGTAAAGCGCACCTTTTTGAAGGTAATGCCTTCCTCGAAATTTTTTAATTCTACTGAATCCGAATTGTCAGTAATGGTGGGTTTCTCATCTATGAGTTTAAGTACCCTGTCTCCAGCGGCAATTCCTGAATGTATTGTACTAAAGGATTCCGTCAGGGCTTTGGCAGGTCTCATGATTTGAGAAAATATGGCAATGTAGGTTATAAATTCTGCCGCTGATAGTTCGGATTGGTTTTGCATTACCAGTGACCCCCCATAAAGTACAATCAGAGCCACCATCATTACCCCAAGGGTTTCTGACACAGGGGAGGCCAGCTGCTGTCTATAGGCCATTTTGCGGCCCAGTGCGGAATACTCCTTGTTTTCCTGATTGAATCTGTCTTTTACCCTTTCTGTAGCGTTGAATGCCTTTATGATTTTTATCCCTGAAAGTGCTTCATCCAGCAAGCTGATCATCATTCCGTACCTTTCTTGCGCTTCCGAAGCCTGTGCCCTTAGTCTTTTTACGATTCGGGATATGGCAAAACCGGAGATAGGGATCACCAACATGGCAAAGAGGGTGAGTTTATACGATATGGCAAACAGGATAAACAGATATGCCATTAGCTGTAGTGGTTCCTTGAACAACACTTGCAAAGTACTGGTGACGCTGAATTGTACTACTTGGACATCCGAGGAGATTTTTGAGATGATATTTCCCTTTCGCTGGTTGTTGAAATATTCCACCTGAAGATCCATTACATTATCGAATACCCTCTTCCGCAAATTGAGCAAGGTGTGGATGCGCAGGTTCTCCATGACCCTTTGTGACAGGTACCGGAATAAGTTACTAAATACCACAGAAAGCACTATTACCAAGCATACCACTTTTAGCGCCTCATAGGGGCCAAACTCCTGGTGCATGTAGTTGGTGTAATAATTGAAGTGGCCCATGATGTCCAGGCTTTTTTCCGGGGCCACCACCTCACCTCCACCTTCATTAAATAGGGTATTTAACAGTGGTGCCAACAGTGCCAGGTTCAACGTATTGAATAGTACTGCCAAAAGTGTAAACAGTACGTAGGGGATGGCGTATTTTTCTATAGGCTTCGCAAAGGATAACAGCCTGAAATAAGTATGCATGAAATTGTAACGCTTTTTCTTATAGCCAAACCAAATTTTTCTGAGAAAGGTCCTTGTCCACCCTTCTTTTGAGGTCAAAAAGGGAAATGCTACTGTTCCTTTCTTTCATGAGGTAAGTTAGCCTTTTTTTGGAATTCTTTATGGCTTCCGACTGCTTTAAAAATGAAATGTAGCTGTTGAGGTACCAATGTTTGCCCATCAAAAGTTTCGGGATGACTTCAAACAGCAACACCTGTACAAACCACAATTTTAAATAATGCCCATCCAGATGTATGGCGTGCACTACAAAGCGATTCCTGAAATAAATTTGTTTCACCTGTGTTTTCTTACACTGCGTTTTGGTGGTATAGGAGCCCCTGTGGTAGCAGGTGGATTCATGGTCATAGAAGCATTTCCATCCTACCCGCCACGCCCTAAGGCCCAAATCCAGGTCCTCGCTATAGTAGGGAGAGAAAATCTCGTCGAAGCCACCAAGTGTCCTTAATTTTTCGGCATCAATTAGCGCATTTGCACCAGAAAGGAATGCCGTAGGGGTATAATCTTCGTTGCCTTTCTGATAAAAGAGCTTGTCGGTCTTAAACTTAAACCCGATATGGTTCAAGGATCTGGCGGCCACCTCTATTTTCTCGCTCTTCATTTCCAGTATCTTACCCATCACGCCAAAAGTGTCCTCCCTTTCAAAGTATTTCCATAAGCCCTCAAAATAATTCTCATTCAGCATCACGTCCGAATTCAGGAAAAACAGCAATTCGTGTTTTGCTCCGTACATGCCCCGGTTACAAGAAAAGGAAAAGCCTTTGTTAACAGGATTTTTAAGGATGCGTACACTTGGGTAATTTGTCTCCAGAAAGGCGATAGAGTCGTCCTTTGAAGCATCATCTACCACAATAACCTCAAATTTCACAGCGGCATGTACCAACGCCTTAAAAGTATAAGGGAGGTATTCCTCCAAGAGAGACCTCCCGTTGAAATTAGGAATAATAACCGATATTGATTTCTTCATGATCATGGTGTTAAACATTGGCTTTTCTTTCAGGACGAGTCTTTTTCCAAAAGTGAGACAAGGCTGTATTGAAATTTTCCTAAATGAAAGGTTCACCTTGATGGTAAGCCTTTATATTTAACTAGTTGATTTTGCTGTTATGACGACAAGATTTCTTTTATTTCTTACTACCAAAAACTTGCCAATTATTCTTTTATAGCTTTATAAATGGGAATTTTTAAAAAAAAGTTTGGCAAAATCGCTTTTTTTGATAGATGGCTGGTGTTCCTGGTGTATTATTACCTCCTCTGCTTAAGGGGGATGGGCTATGTTTGTTGCTTTTTGAAGTACCTTCACCCTTTAGGTAGTCAACAACTTTCTGCCAGTCTGTCAAAAAATCCTATCTTTGGCAAGAAATTCTTATTTATCCAATCCGTGAATAAAGAAATCTTTACGGGGGCTTTAAGAGGAAGGGTTCCTGAAAGTTCCCTTGACTATTGTTATGAAGTATGGAAGGCGGATCCTTTTCGGCTCCATATCACCAGTTCTAGAAGCACAAAACTTGGTGACTTCAGCTTTCAAAGGAGTAGGTCCCTACAGAGAATTAGTATCAATCACGATCTCAATATTTATCAGTTTCTCATCACTTATCTTCATGAAGTTGCCCATCATCGGGTCTATTCCAAATATGGTATGGGCAAGAAACCCCATGGAGTGGAATGGAAACTGGCATTTAGGTCTGTCATGGCTCCCGTATTGACAGGAAAGGTCTTTCCACTTGACGTGTTGATTCCTCTTAAAAGGCATATGACCAACCCAAAGGCAAGTGCCGGTGCGGATTTTTTCCTGGCAAAGGAGCTGAAGAAATACGATACTGTAAAACCTGGTGTGGACTTGGTTTTTCTGGGAGATGTCAAGGTGGGTAGTGCTTTTGAAATAAAGGCCAGGGTATTCAAAAAGCTGGAAACCAGAAGGACCAGGGTGCTTTGTCAGGAACTTAGCAATGGGAAAAAGTATTTGATCTCCAGCCATGCAGAGGTGGCCCTGGTGGATGCCCCTTAATTATTGTAGTCTAAGTGCTATCAGCCGAAAAAATCATCTGTTTCCAAAACCCTTTCATGGATTTCCAAGAGCCCTTCTAAATGCAGCACTAAAATGAACGAGTGGAGTGACGATAAACCGACTCCTCTGCAATTTCCGGAATTCTAAAAGCCTTTATATCTAAACAGGGACCGTCTAGTTGAATTTTTGAATATGTAGGATTTTTTGTAACTTAAAAAGTGACCAATTAAACCCTAGTTATGTTTGAAAAGTATTATGTCAATACCAAGGCTCAATCCAATGGGGATCATGAAGTACATTCCGAAAGCTGTGAATATCTTCCCGAAGATGACAATAGGGGCTTTTTGGGGAGGTTTTCTAGGTGCCAAGATGCCCTGCAAAAAGCTAAGGAAGCCTTTAAGAATGCAGATGGGTGCTATTATTGCTGTGGACCATGCCACAGCAGTTGAGCAGGAAATAAGGTTAAACTATCCATCGAAGGTCGGAATCTTCATGCTTTCTCCTCCTTTTAAGGCAGATTGGTGAGCCACTATCCCAGGTACAGTGTAGGCAAGGGCCTCATGGATATCCACCTGGGGTCTTCGATTGTTTATGATGGCATCTACAAATTCATGGGTGATAAATGTGTGGGAGCCATCATGGCCGCTACTGTGCCTTAGCGTTAAGGGCAACATATCCGTTTCGTACCACCTAGTCTGCTTGTATTCCTCCATTTCCGCTTTTTTAAAAACAAAGCCTCCGTCATCCTTAGCCAATTCCTGAGCGGCATTTATTTTCACCTCCGGGAGCCCATTGGGGTCCTTTCCGTAAAGGCTCATCTTATTGCCATGCCATTCCCCCCTTTCTGTCCCCATCAAGGCCCCTCTCCAGCAGATGGAGATGTTGCTGGCATTGCCCCTGTTGGTCTTGAAAAGGGCCGTTTCATTCCAGAAGGGGTTTTGGTAGGGGTTGCCCTTGAGTGCTTCGCTTTGGTCCCCCCAACCTAGGCAACTTACCTGTGTGAACCGCTCTCCGGTTACCGAAATATGGTAGGAAGTACAGTGGGTGGGGTACAGCATGGGGGGTAACCCATGTCTCCAAGTGGGCTTTCCATCTTCAAAATAGAGTTCTTCCAACCCGGGGTGGTGGTATTGAGCTTCTACCCGGAAGATATCCCCAAATTTACCTTCACGGTAAAATTTTTGTGCCGACAATACCACTTGGTGAAAGGTACTCGTTTCTGCCATCATATAGGTAAGGCCAGACCTTTTTACCGCTTCCATCAACTTTTGACAATCCTCTAGGTCCAATGCGGCAGGAACAGCACAGAGTACATGTTTGCCTGCTTCCAGACTTGCTATGGTATGGCTCACATGGTCAGGTGCAGGGGTTGCTAAGAATACTGCCTCCACAGCTGGGTCCTTCAGGAGGGTATCCAAGGAATCATAGCTTTTGGAACAGCCATAAACCTTCATTAAATGTTCCCTTCTGTCTTTACGCAGGTCGCTTACTGCCTCCACTTCACAATTCGGGTGTTCATGGAAATAGAAGCTGGCACCGAACCTTCCACCTACCACCCCTATTCTGACTTTTTTGTCACTTTTGGGTTCTCCTGCGAAAGCAAACCGGGAACCAATCAATAATGATGTTCCCAGTAAACTGGAGGTTTTTAGGAATTTTCTTCGGTCTTGTTTACCGTCTTTTTTGGGCATTATATTTTTGATTAATAGTAATGGAGCAAAAATGCTGCTTGATCTCCTATTTTTTAGGAGCAAAGTCAAACCTTGGGAAGCATGATCAAAAGTTAACCAAAAATAATCAAAAAGGCCACCCTTTTGGAGGCAGCCTTTCCGGTAATTTTCAAAGCAATTAATTCAGGTGCAACAGTTGCGGTCCGAATTCCTCAAATTCAATAGAGGCCGCAGGAACGCCTAATTCCACTAGTTCATTCCGGTGCTTTTTGATAAAACCAGCAGGCCCGCAAATATAGTATTTACCATCTTTTGGGAGTTCGGCTATATCCCTTAGGTTCAAGGGGCCCATATTTATTCCCTCTTTTTGGTTCCCTTCCCTTAGTTCATCATAAAAGACATGACTGCTAATTTGTGGATGACCTTCAAAGATTTTCTGTACCGGTTCCTTGAAGGCATGTACCTGCTCATTTCTGCATGCATGGATCCAAGTCAAGGAATGATCGGGATTCTGTTGAGAAGCACTTAACAGCATGCTTATTAGTGGGGTTAAGCCCACTCCACCGCTGATGAAAGTGGTGGGCGAATCCAGTTTTTTCCCAAGGGTAAAGTTTCCTGCGGGAGCCGTTAGCTCTATCACATCTCCTTCCTTGATGTTTAGGTGAAGGTGATTGCTAATCAAACCGTCAATATTGAGGTGTTGATCCTTTTCTTTTTTTACGGAGATCCTATAGATGGAAGGATCAGGAATACTTGAAATGCTGTATTGGCGGGCTTGGTTCAGACCCAGTCCTGGCAGATGTAGCCTCAAGCTAATAAACTGCCCTGGAATATGCTCGAGCACCTGTCCGCCGTCCTTAGGTTTGAGGTAGAACGAGGTTATCTCTTCTGATTCCTTTTTCTTTTTGGTGACAACAAAAGGCCTCCATCCTGCCCAACCACCTGGACTGTTCCTTGCCTTTTCATACATTCCCCCTTCTACCTTGATCATCAGGTCTGCCAGTTGGTTATAGGCGGCCTCCCAGGCATCTAGTATATCCGTAGTGGCTGCCTCTCCCAATACCTCCTTAATGGATGCCAAAAGATGGTTTCCCACTATGGGATAATGTTCAGGACGAATGTCCAGGCTTACGTGTTTGTGACCGATTCTTTCCAACTCAGGAAGCAGTACCGCTGGATTGGAAATGTGCTCCGCATAGGCCAGCACCGCCAAGGCCAAGGCTTGCTGTTGTTTTCCGTTTTTTTGGTTAGAAAGGTTGAAAATGTTTTTCAAAGAGGGATGGTGTAAAAACATCCGCTTATAAAAGTGAGTCGTTAATGTGACTCCATGCTCCCTTAGCACCGGAACCGTGGCCGTGATGATGTTTTTTTGGTCTTCTGTCATGATTATAAAGTAGGATTTGTTGAAAGAGCCACAAAGGTATAAAAAGAATAATAGATAAAAAAATCCTTTTATATTCTATTTGATCTTAAATTTAACTCTGGATAGGGATAGGCTATCCTACAGAAGGGGACTTGATGAAATCGAGCCTGCCTGGATGGCAGTCAGGCATGACGAGCACGTCACACACCGGGATGATTATGGTTGCGAGATTCCCCCGAAGCAAGTTCCCCGAAACGAGTTCGGGGCAGGCAGGGGCAGGCTATATGACCGCTAAAAAGAAATTATAAACATATGAAATAGGTTAAAAAACCTCCTTAGCCACTCGATAGGTGGCGTCAGCCTTGCTCATGGTATAGTAGTGCAGGGAAGGTGCCCCGGCTTGGATCAGTTCCTTACTTTGGTGAATGGCCCATTCTATTCCAACTTGCTTTACATCCGCATTGGTCTTGCACTTTTCCAGCTCCACCATCAATTCCTTTGGAAAATCCAAGTAAAAAATTCTTGGGAGATTTTTGATTTGTGAAAGGGTGGTAATAGGTTTAAGGCCGGGGATGATAGGTATTTCTATACCGGCCTCTCTTACCATCTTCACAAATTGGAAATAGCGCTGATTGTCAAAAAACATTTGGGTGACGATGTATTCTGCACCCGCCTCTACCTTGGCTTTCAGGTGTTTCAGGTCCAATGTTAAACTTGGGGCTTCAAAATGCTTTTCGGGATAGCCGGCTACCCCGATGCAAAAGTCGGTTTGAAAACCAATTTCTGTCTCATCGTGAAGATAAATTCCCCGGTTCATGTTATGGATCTGTTGCACAAGTTGCCAGGCATAGCTATGCCCCCCATCCTCCGGCGTAAACCTCCCTTCTGCCTTGGGGGCGTCCCCCCTTAGTGCCAGTACATTTTTGACACCTATAAACTCAAGGTCAATCAACACGTTCTCGGTTTCCTCCATCGTAAAGCCACCACAGAGTATATGGGGAACAGGTTCCACATGGAAGCGGTTGATTAGTGCAGCACAGATTCCCACGGTTCCTGGCCGTTTTTGAGTACTCACCTTCTGCATGTGTCCGTTTTCATGCTTGCGAAAAATATATTCCTCCCTATGGTAGGTGACGTCCACGAAGGGTGGGTTGAATTCCATCAGCGGGGAAATACCCTCCAGCATGGCCTTAAGGCTTTGCCCCTTTAGGGGTGGTAGTATCTCAAATGAAAATAAGGTTCGATCTGCTTTCGCTATAAATTCAGTGACTTTCATATTATTTATTGCATGGGCTCCCCATGAACTTCTACTATTCCTACCTGTTTTTCGAATGATTAAAAATGTTGGATTATCCGCCTATGGGTTGAAGGACTTTGGGGGTATAGGCCAAATTAGGCGACAACCACTTCTCTGCCTGTTCCTTGCTTACCCCTTTTCTTTCGGCATAATCCTGTACCTGGTCTTCCCCTATCTTGCCCAGACCAAAATACTTGCTTTCTGGATGTGCGAAATAGTACCCGCATACCGCAGATGTTGGATACATGGCAAAGCTTTCCGTCAAGTTCAGTCCTATACGTCTTTCGGCCTGAAGCAGGTCAAAAAGGGTTCTTTTCTCCGAATGCTCCGGGCAAGCAGGATAGCCTGGTGCAGGCCGGATTCCTTGATAGTTTTCGGCAATAAGGTCTTGGTTGTTGAGAGATTCCTCGCTAGCATATCCCCAAAGGTCTCTCCTTACTAGCTCGTGCAGGTATTCTGCACCCGCCTCCGCCAGCCTGTCCGCCAAGGCTTTTAGCATGATATCCTTGTAGTCATCATCATCCTCTTGGAAAATGGCCAGTCGGTCCTCAATCCCAATACCAGTGGTGACGGCAAATGTACCAATATAGTCCTGCTTTTCGGGATGCAGGTAGTCTGCCAGGCAGCGGTTTGGAACCCCCTTGCCTTTCTTCCCTTGTTGGCGAAGAAAATGGAATCTAAATTCTTTATTACCAGTAGCCTGGGGATCCAAAAGGATGTCGTCCCCATCCCTTTGAATAGAAAAAAGCCCCACCACAGCTTTGGCTTTAAGCCACTTTTCGGAAATCAGTTGATCCAGCATCTGGTTGGCATCGTCAAATACGCGTTTGGCTTCCTTGCCCACTTGAGGGTGGTCAAATATTTTTGGGTACTTTCCCGAAAGCATCCAGGTACTAAAAAAGGGCGTCCAGTCTATATATTTCCTGAGCAAGGCCAAATCTAGCTCTTGGATTTCGGTAATACCTGGTTGCTTGGGCGCATGGGGAGTGAAATTTTGCCAGTCCAAAATAACAGGGTTGGCCTTTGCTTCCGCATAGGTAGCCATCTGCTTTATTTGTTGCTTGGCCTCATGAGCCTCCCTCAACTCCTTGTAGGTGGCTTTTATCTTCTTCTTATAAACCTCCTTGGTACCCTCATGAATGGCCTCTCCAGCGATAGGCACTGATTTGGAGGCATCTGTCACATGCACCACGATACCACTGTAAACAGGGTCTATCTTTACGGCCGTATGGATACGGGAAGTGGTGGCACCTCCTATCAGCAGGGGTATTTGCAAGCCTCTTCTTTCCAGTTCTGCGGCCACGTTTACCATTTCGTCCAGCGAAGGGGTGATAAGCCCACTCAGGCCTATAATGTCCACATTCTTGTCCAGTGCTTCTTCAATGATTTTTTCGGTTTCCACCATCACCCCCAAATCGATGATATGGTAACTGTTACAGGCCAAGACGACACCCACGATATTTTTGCCGATATCGTGGACATCCCCTTTTACCGTGGCCAACAGGATTTTCTTTACCTTGGAGGATTTGTTGTCATCAAGACTTGCCTCCAAGGCTTTGGGCATATAAGGTTCCAGGTAAGCCACTGCTTTTTTCATCACCCTTGCGCTTTTTACCACCTGTGGCAAAAACATCTTTCCTTCTCCAAAAAGGTCACCCACCACATTCATCCCATCCATCAATGGGCCTTCTATTACCTTGAGCGGATCCCCAAAATGAAGGCGTGCTTCTTCGGTATCTTCGATTACGTAGTCTATGATGCCTTTTACCAAGGCATGCTCAATTCGCTTTTCTATAGGTTCCTTACGCCAGGCATCGTCCACCTTAACCTTCTTTCCCTGTGACTTCACCGTTTCCGCAAAATCCAATAGCCTTTCGGTGGCATCCTCCCGGCGGTTCCAGATTACATCCTCTACGTGTTCCAGGAGGTCTTTGGGAATATCGTCATATACCTCCAGCATGCTGGGGTTTACAATCCCCATATCCATGCCGTGCTTGATGGCGTGGTAAAGAAATACGGCATGCATGGCTTCCCTTACGGGGTTGTTTCCCCTAAAGCTAAAGCTCACATTACTTACACCACCACTCACCTTTGCCCCAGGCAGATTTGCCTTTATCCATTGGGTGGCCCTGAAAAAGTCGATAGCATTGTTTTTATGCTCGTCCATACCCGTGGCCACAGGGAAAATATTGGGGTCAAAGATGATGTCCTGGGGATTGAACTTCACCGTTTGGGTGAGTATATCATAGCTGCGCTGGCAGATTTCTATCCTGCGTTCGTAGGTATCCGCCTGGCCTTTTTCGTCAAAGGCCATGACCACTACTGCGGCACCGAACTTCTTGACCTGTTTGGCCTGGTGGATAAACTCTTCCTCCCCATTTTTTAGGGAGATGGAATTTACGATTCCCTTGCCCTGTATACATTTTAATCCAGCCAGGATGATTTTCCATTTGGAGCTGTCCACCATAATGGGGATACGGCTGATCTCCGGTTCAGAGGCAATGAGGTTAAGGTATTTCACCATCGCCGCTTCTCCGTCCAGCATGGCTTCATCCATACAGACGTCCAGCACCTGTGCTCCGCCCCTGACCTGATCCAGGGCTACTTCTAGCGCCTCATCGTAATTCTCGTTGAGAATAAGCCTGGCGAATTTTTTGGAACCTGTCACGTTGGCTCTTTCCCCTATATTCACAAAGTTGATCTCAGGAGTAAAAACCAGGGGTTCCAGTCCGGAAAGTTTTAGGGGTTGTGGGTCAGTAGTGTATTTACTCATAGCGTGTCCTCCAATTCCAGTTCAAGTTTACGGGGTGAATAGTGGGATGAAAGTGCTGCCAGGGTTTTAATATGTTCGGGGGTGGTACCACAACAGCCACCCAGGATGTTCACCCATCCTTGCTCCAAAAAGTCCTTTACCTGACTTCCCATTTCATCGGGTCCCTGGTCGTAGTTGCCAAATTCATTGGGCAGCCCCGCGTTGGGATACACGGACACCAGAAAGGGGGCTTTTTCCGCTAGCACCTTTAAATAGGGTCTTAACTCCTTTGCCCCTAAGGCGCAGTTTAATCCGACGGAAAAAAGAGGCACGTGGGAAATGGATATCAGGAAGGCTTCTGTGGTTTGTCCGGATAGGGTCCTTCCTGAGGCATCGGTGATGGTACCGGAAACCATGATGGGGATCCCCCCTTCCTCTGGCTCCAAGGGAATATCCCGTTGCTCATATACTTCCTGAATGGCATATAGGGCAGCCTTGGCATTCAAGGTGTCAAAAACGGTTTCCACCAATAACATATCTGCTCCTCCATCCAATAACCCATTTACCTGTTCCATATAGGCTTCTACCAATTGGTCAAAGTTGATGGCCCTGAATCCCGGGTCGTTTACGTCTGGGGATAGGGAGGCTGTCCTATTGGTGGGGCCTATGGCACCAGCCACAAAACGGGGCTGATCCGGGGTTTTTTGGGTATAAGCATCTGCCACTTCCCTGGCAATTTGTGCAGATTTAAGGTTGAGTTCATAGGCAAGCCTTTGTAGGCCGTAATCTTCCTGGGCAATAGAGGTGCTGCTAAAGGTATTGGTTTCTACAATATCCGCCCCGGCCTCAAAGTAAGCCGCGTGGATTTCCTTGATGATGTCCGGTCTGCTTAGGGAAAGCAGATCGTTGTTTCCCTTCAAGGATTTAGAGGTATTCTTCAGTTCAGCCGGCCTGAAATCAGCCTCTTCCAGTTTATACCTTTGGATCATGGTGCCCATGGCACCATCCAAGAGTAGAATTTTTTGCTGGGATTGTCGAATGAGTAACTCGGTTCTGTTCATATCTGTATGGATAGTGAAAAAGCTTAGCCAAGAAAGAACCGGGTAAAATATTTGCTATGGGAAACATTTTTCGGCTCATCTTTATCCGGCATTTCCGGAACGGGAATTAGCACCTTGTCATTCAGGTTGCTAAGACTTCACAGGGCCCTACCCTCTGTCTTTCTTGATAAGCGGTCACAAAATTAACAGGATTAGCGGAAAAAAATTCCATTTTGGGAGAAAAGTTTTAAGCGGGGGATGTTAGAGGGATATTGATTGGAGGGGGATTTTAGCTGATAGCTGTTTGCTTCAAGCTGTTTGGGGCAAATACCGATCACTCGAACACCATTCACCTCGCGGCTTATCCCCAATCCAAAATTAAACACTATCTAAAAAAAAACATGCAATTGTAGCGTTTGGCAGTTTTTATGCGTATTGAATGTATCCATTCAAAAATTAATGGGTTTAATATTGCTGTTGTTCAAAATAATTTTCGATTTTAAATGGGGAATTAATGGGGTTGATTTTAGTAAAATATACAGATTTAAAAAATAAGGAAAATGAAAATTGAACAGGGTTTTCTGATGGTGTTTTTCCCAATGATTTTTTGCTTATCCTGCATGGAAGAGGAACCTCAAGGGGTTAAAGCACTTGAATTTAGCTTGGTCGCTATTGACGGGGAAGGTTTGGAAAGAACCGTTTTCGAAGAAGGAGAAAGGATTGGATTAGGGGTAAAGATGAAAAACCGTTCTTCGCAAGACTTGAGTATTAAAACGCGTTTATCTTGTTGGTTTTACCAATTCGGCCAGTTTTCAGTAGTTTATAGCTGCCCTGACAATGGACAAATGGTACGGGTAGGAGATGTGTTAAATATAACAGTTGCGTGTGATTTATTGCCTATTCCTCTTACTTACCCTGCCGGAATGGAGGAATTTGCTGCAAAACGCTTCTGAGATGAAAACCCCGAAAACGATCCCCTCCCTGTAGGTAAATACTGTTCTTTTGTACAGGGAGAGGGCTATATTGATGGGGTTCTGGTAAAGGTGGACATGGAAGTGAGCTTTGAGGTCAGGTAGAGTTGTCGCGCCTTCAATCGAAATAACCATTCAGTTTGGTTTGATTTATTAACCATTTAGAAGTTAAGGGTCATTAAGGTTTTTTTTGGTTTTATTGTGTCGTGTGGCGGGACATTTCTTCTGCCTCATTGGTGCATTGGTGGCCTTTTAGTTTTTAACCATTAAGGAGTTAAGGGACATTAAGGGAGCATTCGTAATCCGTAATTAAACCATTCGTAACTCATCAATTTTCAACTTTCCACTTTCAATTAATATTACTCATCACCAAATCACCCGCTCTCCCCATCACCAAATCACCGCTCACCCGATTAAAATTCTCCTCAATTCTCCCTATATTTCCAAAACTAGACCCAAAAACTAGAAATTGACCCTATAACCATGAAACGCTATTTATTTCCAGCCTTACTCTTAATCTTCGCTTTTGAATCATCCTTATATCCACAGCAGGAAACAGATTACTTGCACTATGTAAAGGCCTATGCCGATGCCATGCTGGAAAATGGGAGGGACAGGTATGGGAAAGAACACACGCCCCTGTTTGCTGCCGCATTGGATAGGAGGGAGATGCGTCTGGGGAGCAAGGAGGATTTTGGGAGCATACCCGATATCCGGGAAACAGATCGGTCTTTGGGGGGCGCCAATCCCTTGTGGGAGATAGGGCTGTATGAAATTTTATATGCCCTCACCGAACATACCGGACAGGAGAAATATGCAGAAGCCGCTGACCAATCCCTGACCTATTTCTTTGATCATTGCCAAAGCCCTGCCACAGGCTTGATGGCCTGGGGGGAGCACTTGTTCTGGGATTTTGAGCAGGAGGCAGTAGGATACGTGAAAAACGACTACCATGAAGCCAATGCCTGGCCTTTCTGGGAGAAGTGCTACGCGCTTTCCCCGGAGGCATGCTGGAAATTTGCCTTGGGAGAGTGGGACCATCAGGTGGCGGATCAGCATACCGGGGACTTTTCCCGGCATGCCCGTTATTTGAAGCATGGGCCGGAGACAGGTTCGGATTTCCCCCGCTATGCCGGGCAGATGATTGAACGATGGGCTTTTGCCTATGGAAGGCCGGAAAACAAAGACCGAGAGAGAAGGGAGGAGCTGCTAGAGGCCATAGCGGTGATGGTGGGCCGAATGGAAGGCAATATGGAGGAGACCGAAACGGGTTACCTGCCTGCATTAAAAGGAGCGGATTATGTGTGGGTGACCAGCAACCTGGAACTTGCCCGCTGTCTTACCGAGGCCTTAGCCGTAGTGGAAGGAGAACTGGCAGAAAGGATGAAGCGGCTGGCACTTGCGCAAGACAGGAACTTTTTGAAGGCCCCACACGAGATTACCGAGGGGGGAGGCTTTGCCGTGACGCTTCATGCCCATACGGGTGAGCCAAGGCACAGGTCCATGAACAAGCCCTATTCCGCCACTTGGGCCACGGGCTATGGATTTGGTACCCATGCTGGAGTGGCCAATTTATTAAAAGAAAGAATGGGTCAACTTGAGGTAGGGCATCAGGATATAGCAGCAGCGTACCAAAATTTGATCCTGCAAGCCGCCGATCAGTATCTGGACACGGAACCGGACACCACCCAGCCCCAAAACCCCGATGCCTTTTCGGATGTGATGGAATCGATGCTTTCAGCTCATCAGCTTACCGGGGAGGACAAGTATTTACAAAGAGCCAGGTATTTCGCAGACATGGGTATAAGCCTGTTTTTGGACGACGGGTTCCCCCTACCCAAGGCCACAAGCCAGCATGTGCATTATGAAACCATCACCGGGGGGCCAGCATTTATGCATGCGCTTTTGCAGTTGGCTTTTGTTTTAGAGGGTTGGGACTAGAGGGGCTTGGTTTCTGGCTTCAAGTTTTTAGCTGCTAGTTTCTAGCTGGTTTCGCTCGAATGGTTAGAAAGGTGTGCCGTAATTAGATCACCCTATCACCAAATCACGCGATCACAGATATGAGCCTTTAGCTGCTAGCTTCAAGCTGATTTCGTGAGATTTTTTAGTTGATAGGATCAATTAATTCCGCAATTTAGATCGCCCGATCGCTAAATCACCCCCTCACAAAATTACAGATCACAAAATCAACTATACCCATAAATATGCTCAATTTCCCTTCGACATAATTTTCATCCTAATTGGAAGAAATCATTTTAAGAATATGGAATTAGATCCCCATATTTAAGTTATATTGTTATGTGATAATCTCGTATAACAACGGCCGCTTCACCCCTTGTTTAATTAATCGGGCTTCACGGTCTATTTAATCAACCCAAAATAACCCAGTCGTAGCTATGCGGAGCTTCCAGCATTTTTTTATACCTTCCTTACCTTTATGGGTTGCCTTATCCGGCATCCTGATTTTTAATTTTCCCCTTATTGCCCAAGAACATCCCTTCTTAATCATGAAAAGGGAACAATTTTCCTACCATAGGGATAAATCGGAATCGGAACCTTGGAAGGCCATGAAGCAGGACGCCTTGAGGACAGTGGCGGAAGGGTTAACCACCGAAGGTAATCCTGCTTATGCCCTTCAGGAATTTATAGGAGCGGTGGCATTGGCCTATATCCTGGAACCCCACAAAAGTAAAGAACATGCTCAACTCGTAAGGAAAATGATTATAGAGGAATACAGTCGGCTGGTTCTCGACGAGGCGAGGGCCTGGGGCGGGGTGGTTCCTCCTTTGGGATCTTTTTTTGTGGCCATACTTTCCCTGGACATCGTAAGGGATGGTTTATCTGCCGATGAGGTCAAGGCTTGTGAAGAGGTTATCGAATCACAAATTTTCAAACTGGATCGGGAGGGGAGTTGGGTGGATGTCAGGTATGGTACCCATGGCACCTGGGACATTTACAAGGGAACCCGAAAGGAGCCGGACGATGCCTACTATGAAAACATCATGAGACAAATTACGCCGGATGGGGTTTCACCTGTCACCATCCACTATGCCTGGGAAAGGGTAGGGGGTGGGGACAGCCGTATTTCCAAGGCTGGATATATGGACGTGCTTGAGTTTACCGGTGTGGATAGACGGTACTACGCCAACGAAAGACTTCAACGTTTTCACCGGTGGCTTTTTGGTGCGAGTGTAAACAACAATCGAGAAATGGCACTGATTGGGGACATGCTCCCCAACCAACCCCTAAGAAATGACATGCTCCATAGAAGGGTAGGGAATTTTGACGAGGAGGCCGCAGCCTATGCGGCATGGCTGCATAAGGACCGGCCTGCCAAAGGGCATATCATTTCCTACTTGCTTCCAAAAGCCCCTTTGCCCACTCCTAAAGCCCCCAAAAGCAGCTATTATAAGGACGGGGGAGCCTTTTTTCGTGAAGATGGAAATGACCCTTTGGGTATTCATGCAGTGCTCTATAACATAAAAGGACAGGATGAATGGCATACCCACCAAGAGACGAATGGATTGGCACTGTCTGGTCTTGGCAACAGGCTTTTGGTGAATGGTGGAAGGTTGGGAGCCCCTACTAGACCGGCTTCTTTAAACAATACCTTGACTGTAGATGGAGAGGAACACCAGGCCAGGATAGGAAAGGGGATTGTGGAGGCCATAATAGGAGAATCGTTCGATTATTCCTCTGGGGATGCAGGGGAAGCATTTCCCCATGGAAAGCATCTCAGAAACTTGATCCTTGTACACGGAATTGGAGAAACTCCTGGGTATTGTTTGGTATATGACCAGGTAATGGCTAAGGGGAAAAGCCGCATACAAACCTTCTGGCATCCTGCAAACGAAACCGGGGTGAAGGAAATATCCCCAAACTTTCATTATCAGGCTTTGATAGACCACCAATCCACTATTCCAGGTACCACCCTTTCCCTGCAATTTTTAAGTGCTCCCGAAAAGGTGGTCTGGCAAATGGTTCCATCTGCGGTACCGGACAGGTATCCCTATTACCCAGATCACAGTAGGTTAGAAGCTATTCAAGTCCTGGATGAAAGTGGTCATGCAAGCAGCCTCACCTTATTGCAACCCTTGAAAGCTGGCCAAGATGCCATTCAGGTGAACTCAAAGGAAATCACTACCCGCTTAAAGATCGGTGAAGGCATTGAGGACTTAGTTTTGGAGGGGAATGGGGAAAAATTGCTCGAATGGGAAGCAGGAAAATTTCAAGGCCAACTCCTGCTTCAAAGGGACAATGAGTCCAATTCCCCCTTTATCTTCTTAAAGTCATGTTCAGTGTATGAAAAAGAGGGGTTTTTGATGCAAGCCTCCCATCCGGTAACCTTGTTTAAATCTGGAGAAAATGGGGAGTTGCTGGCTTCCCGGGACACCGAAATGGTTTTTTCCCTTCCAGGAATAGCTCTTTTTCTTTTGGATGGAAAACCAGTGAAATCAACAACAAACCAGAAGGACGAGTATCGTTTTTCTATTAAAAAAGGAAATCACAAAATAACCATAAAATGATCATACTAAAAAAGTTACTGTTGTTCCTTTTCCCCTTATGCTGGGTGATTCAAAGCAACGCCCAAGACCTGGTAAGTGGCAAGTATACCGAAGAAGAACTACATGAGAAGTTGATACCCCTGGAAGATTGGACTCCCTTTCCAAGGCTTCTGGACAGGGAGGCTTGGAAGGCTGCGGATGAGGAAATGTTAATAGGTTTTCTTGAAATGGCCTCGGAAAAGATTGATTATGAGTGGCCCTATATCCCTGCCACCAAATCCCTGCTGATCCATAGGACGGGCGATAGGAATGAATACCAGGCGGTATCCTTCGAGAAGCGCCAGGTGTTGGGCACTATGATGCTAGCAGAGATCTATGAAAACAAGGGAAGGTTTATAGACCCCATTATCAATGGAATTTGGTCTATCTGTGAGGAATCCTTCTGGGGAGTGCCGGCCCACCTACCCAAAACGGATGAATATTCAGGATTAATGGATGTTTCAAAGCCATTTGTAGATCTTTTCGCTGCTGAAACTGCTACCTTTTTGGCCTGGGCAGACTATTTCTTTGGAGAGCAATTTGACGAGGTAAGCCCCCAAATCAGGAAACGGATTCGGCATGAAACCCAAAACCGGATTTTTCAGCCATTGATGAATCAGCACCATGGATGGATGACGGCCAATGCCAACGGGCGGCCACCCAACAACTGGAACCCCTGGATCTGCAGCAACTGGATCAATGCGGCATTATTGCTGGAAGATGACCCCAAGGAGCGTACTGCCCTTGTGCATAAGGCCATGGAGGTTTTGGACAATTTCCTGAACCCTTATCCTCAGGATGGGGGCTGCGATGAGGGACCCAGCTATTGGGGTGCTGCCGCTGCCTCCCTTTTTGATAATATTTCCTTACTTAATGAGGCTTCTGATGGGGCTTTCCAATATGTCTTTGAGGATGAAAAGGTGAAAAACATGGGGAAGTTCATCTATAGGGCCAATATTAGTGAGGACTATTTCCTCAATTTTGCGGATGCGGATCCACAGCCCACTATGTCTGCTGCCATGATATACAGGTATGGGGAAGCCATTGATGATCCCGACATGATGCGTTTTGGGGCATTTTATAGGGAGCCTTCTGAGGGTTCCTTGGCCAGGTTCCATTATTTCAGGGTCTTTTTTGAGCTCTTTATGAGGGAGGAATTCGAAAAGGCCGAAAAGGGGTTGCCCCTTCCCAAGGACGTGTGGCTTCCCGATGTGCAGGTGATGGTGGCCAGGGATCAGGAGGGCAGTACCGATGGTTTTTTTCTTGCCGGAAAAGGGGGACATAATGACGAAAGCCATAACCATAACGACATAGGCAATTACGTGGTGTTTTATGACGGGAACCCCCTGTTGATCGATGTGGGGAGGGGTACCTATACGCGGAAAACTTTCAGCGATGAACGATACACTATCTGGTACAACCGATCCGATTACCACAATCTTCCCACCGTAAATGGCTATACCCAGGAGGTTGGGAGAAAATATGAGGCAAGTGAGGTGTCCCATCAGGCAAGAAACAACAGGTCCCAACTCAACCTTGATATTGCCAAGTCCTACCCGGAGGATGCAGGAATCAAGTCCTGGAAACGAAGCCTCACCCTGCAACGGGGTAGGGAAGTAGTAATAGAAGATAGCTATGAATTGGAGAGAGCGGAAAGCATCACCCAGCATCTGATGACCATTTATCCGGTAAATGTAGATGAGAAGGGCAAAATAATCATCGCCTATGAAGGAAAGGACGGTAAGGCAAGGCCCTTTACCATTTCTTAT
This sequence comes from Pleomorphovibrio marinus, assembly GCF_003347495.1. Taxonomy (GTDB): domain Bacteria; phylum Bacteroidota; class Bacteroidia; order Cytophagales; family Cyclobacteriaceae; genus Pleomorphovibrio; species Pleomorphovibrio marinus. The sequence continues at coordinate 107,709 of NZ_QCXY01000012.1, read as the reverse complement.
GACAAGGACAAGTTGGAAGCAAGTGTGGAAAAAATCAACCTTGAAGCCCCCGAGGACCAGGGCATCCTTACCAAATGGGGGGACAATATCTATAGGGTCAACCTTGAGGTCATTGCTCCAAAAACGAAGGATAGGGTTAGGTTTGTTGTGTTTTAGCTTTAAGTGTTGAGCCTCTAGCTGTTAGCTGGTTCCGATCGAAAGGGTGAGAATAGTAATAAAGTCGATGCAACAAAAACAAAAACAAAATCACAAATCACTCTATCACTTCATCACTAAATCACAGCTAAAAAAAGAAAAACCTGTAGCCTAACATAATTAAGTTCATATCTAAACCTCAGAACATGAACAAGTTATTGATTTTACTTTGCGCTGGCCTAATCGTTTCCTGCCAGCTTGGGGTAGTTAATGGGAAGTTTTTTGCCACGAATGCACTAATTTACACTAAGTTCTATTGATTTTACGCGTTGAGACTTCAAAACCGCCTATAAATTTCCTTTAAAACCCTTTCCATTTCCTTTTTAAGTTCATCCGAGGGCAAGGTATAATTGTTATGCATAAAACTGAAAATTAACCTTTTACCAGAACTGGTAAACACATAACCGCTAAGACAATGGCTATTGCTCAAGGTACCGGTCTTTGCATATACAAAAGGCGGCCCCCCATCCTCGGCCGCATACCAGGAGCGGATGGTGCCCGATTTACCACCGGAGGGGAAAAAGGCCAAAATCTTCTCCTCTGGGGTCTCTTCCCAAATCATGTCAAGGAGACGTACAACGCTCCGTGGCGTAAACTTGTTGTAACTACTTAAACCTGATCCATCTTCCCATTCCGGTTCATCCGGTAATTCGGCCAGCCACTCCTTTTTGGCATGGGAAATTGCCCCTTCCATATTCAGGCTGTCAAAAAGCTGATCGGATACCAACAGCATCAGTTGTTCGGCAAGGAAGTTATCACTATCGGTCATCATTTGCCGAAACAGGCTATCTCTGGGCATTCCCAGCCATTTCTGGGGTTTGATGTCCTTAATGTAGGCATAATCCATAAACTCCACCTCCCTTTTCAGGGTATCCTTTAGCAGCGCTAAGGCAAGCTGTGGGGAAGTGATGATGGGTTTGTCATAGCTCTGGAAAGAGGAGGCAGGCAATGGAAGGGAAACTTGAAATAAGTTCTTTCTAAAATCCCTTCTGGCCGTGGAGGAATATCCTGTTTGGGGCAAAAGGCTATGCTTAAAATAAGCAGGGCTTATCATTGACCTTTGGCTTAAGGTGTCAAAGCTGAACCTTACCACGTTGCCGTAAAGAGGAAATGCCGACCTTTCCGCCCCAAAATAATAATTAAACCAGCTCCATGACCAACCTGGGCCATTGGGGGTAACTTGGTCAAAGTTATCCACCAGAAACAAACGTTTATCCGAATGCATTTCCAAAAAATCCAATGTACTCCTGTCCCCAAAATCCGGATGTAAGAAAGAGGGATCACCGGTGCCCCAAAACAAGAGGCTGTCGCCCATAATATGATAATTCAGTGCATTTACCCGCTCCCCCAAAACCTTTTGTGCGGTGTAAAAAGTAAATAGCTTCGTATTGGAGGCGGGCACAAAATAGCGGTCTTCATTTATAGCGTGTATGGTGCTGGATTCTTCCGGGTCATAAAGCATAAACCCAGTAAACCCCCCACGGTTAAAGACCTGGGATTCGGAAATCGTTTTACTGATTTTTTGTGTGGTGCAGCTAAGACCCAGAAAGGCGGTCAGAAGCAGGGATAGGGTGTGTTTCATAACTCTGATATGTACTGGTAAATCTGCCTACTGATATCGGCAATGGCCTCTTTTCCCTCTTCCACATCCTTAAGTTCCTTGCTTAGGATCACCAACACATAGCGCTTCCCATCCGGAAGCTCAAGGATCGCCGCGTCATGCTGCACACCGGTTATGGACCCGGTTTTGTGGGCAACCTTTACCTCCTCGGGAAGTTTTTTGGGGATCAGATCCTTGTAATACTGGTCATATAAGATATCCATCATTTGGAGGGAGGCTTCCTGGTTTACAGCTTTTCCTGTGGCAATCGCTTCCATGATCAACATCATGTCCAGTGCAGTGGTGGTGTTGTTTAGTCCGGCCTCAAAGGCCTTCAGATCTTCTACGCCCCTTAGCACCTGTATGTCGTTGGCACCTATTTCTCTCATAAACTCGTTTACGTTGGAGGCTCCTATCAGATCGATCAGGATGTTGGTGGCCAGGTTGCTGCTTTTGATGATCATTTGGTACATCAGCTCGTAGATGGTTTCCTTTTGTCCGATCATATGGTAGAGCCCTTCCTGGCTGTCCACGTCCAGGTCCATGCTGAATGGAGAACCATCCACTATACTGGAGAACTCATTTACCACCGGAATAGAATCCGAAAGCGAAAATTTCCCTTGCTCTGCTTGTCTGTAAATCTCCATCATTACAGGGGTTTTCATGGTGCTGGCGGCATGGAAAACTTCCCTTTCATGGATAAAAAGGGTTTCTTTACCTCCTTCCAACACCTTTAAAGCCACTGCGATGGTTCCGTCTACTTGGGTGACCCTTTCCTCCAATTTTGATTTTAATTCTTCTATGGAGGAATCATTGGAAGCCTCACAGCCTACCAAGACCAGAACTAGAAGGAAGGGAAGCAAAGGGGGAATATTCCTGAGATAAAAATGTACCCGTAATTGAGTAAGGAAAGCGATAAATTGCTGCATAAGGAGGATAGAGAGGATAGGTTTTTTCATAACTATAACCAAATATGCATTTTTTGGTTAAAATTCATACCAAACCTTAGGAATAATCTTGTAAAAGCTAGATTAAGGCAATGCTATAGGTTCTTGAAAAAGCATCATTGGGCTTAAGATGGCGAATGCCTAATTTTTCGGTGAGCTCTTGGTTATGGCTTACCGTATCGGCTATTCCGCACCAGGGTTCTATGCAAAGGAAACCGGCATTCTTTTCTTTGGTCCATACCCCAACCCATTCGAAACCCGTAAAATCCAAACTTACCCCCTTACCCGTTGTCTTGTTTCTGAGCACCAGCTTTTCCACGTCCTTGGTTTCAAAAATCAAAGCGTCCTTCTCGAAAAGGGGATAAGAAAGTTCCTTTTTACCATGATTCAAGGACAGCATACTTTTGTCATTGGCGATTAGACCCTGCTCCAAAACCAAGAGAGGGATGGAATCGAGTTCTGGTTTCCCAAAGTCTAATTCATAGTCCACGAAATTTTCTGAGCTTGGATGTAAGGGGCAATTGAACCCAGGGTGGGCACCGATACTGAACCAAAGATCCTGAGAACTTGAGGGGTTTTCCACGGTATAAGTAACCTTTAAGGAATTACCTTCCAAATCATAGCCTATCTTAAGTCGGAAATCAAAGGGATATACGGCAAGGGTGGCTTCGCTGGATGAAAGCTCAAAAAGTGCCTTTTGTTTGTACTGTTCAACCAACGAGAAAACACTATCCCTGGCAAAACCATGCTGGGACATGGAATAGCTTTTTCCCTGATATGCATAGGTGTTGCTTTTTAAACGCCCTACAATGGGGAAAAGGACAGGTGCATGCCTATTCCATACGGCAGGGGATGCCTGCCACAAATATTCCAATCCGCTTTTTTTGAAACTTGACAGCTCCGCCCCTTTAAGTTGGATGGTAGCTTGGGTTCCGTTGTCTTCTAGGGTTATACTTTCCATTTCTGAATATATTTAACAATCGAGAAATGGGCAAGCGCATACCTCCAAAAGAGACGTTTTGGGCATTATTTTTTTTAGACAAGCATGACCTTATTTCAAGACTTTTTCTCGCTTTAGACCTCTGTCTATCCAAGTAGTCCCTTCCGGAACGTCGGCATTGACAATGCTACCTGCACCAATCGTTGACCATGCTCCAATTTTTACCCTGGGCAAAATAATGGTGTTTGCCCCTACCATAGCCCCTTCGCCTACGGTAATTCCCCCGCACAGAGTGGCTTGCGGAGCAATGTGGACAAAGTCACCTATGGTACAATCATGGTCTATGGAAGCTCCTGTGTTTACAATCACCTGTCTTCCAATAGTACAATTGACTTTCACGATTGCACCCTCCATTACCACACAACCTTCTTCCAAATTAGCCCTTTTGCTAAAAATGGCAGATTCATGGATGATGGTCGCGTATTTTGCCCTATCTGCATAGCGAAGAGTCAATCGCCTTCTCACCCTATTGTCTCCGATGGCGATAAATAATTGGTGATCAAACACAAAATCATCGGGGACTTTTCCCAACACCGGATAGCCTAAAACCTCTTTGATAAAAAGGTTGTCGTCAAATACCCCGTGAATTTTCTCATACCTGTCTATGAGGTCAATTACAACCCTTCCCTGATCTGAGGCACCGTAGATATACATATGCTAAAAATGTTTATTAATGATTCAAAGTAAATACTATTTTCACTTTATACAATTATTACCCAAAAATGTTTTGGATACTACAATTATACCCGTATTAACTAACAGCAATTTTAATAATATGAAAATATTTTATTGATTTTGAAATTAATTTTTTCGCCTTTGAAAAACGAAAATCTGGGTTTAAATAATTTTTTTAGTGTTTAAAAATAATTCTAAGATTTCTTAAAATTCTTTCTATATCCTCTTGGTTCATGTTTGAACCACTGGGCAAACAGAGCCCATTTTCAAAGAGAGAATCAGAAATACCGTTTCCCACATAAGGGAAAGAGCAAAAAACAGGTTGAAGATGCATGGGCTTCCAGAGAGGGCGGCTTTCGATGTTTTCGGTGGCCAACTCCAGCCTTATATTTTCCCTACTTATTCCACCCGTTTGATTTGGGTTAACCAATATGGTGCTCAACCAACGGTTGGAAATGAAACCCTGCGGTTCCTCCAACCATGATATTCCCTTTACCCCTCGGAAAAATTCCCTGTAAATTCCGAAGATTTCCCTTCGTCTATCTACTCGGTCACGAAGTACCTGCATCTGGCCCCTTCCTATGCCCGCACAGATATTGCTCAGCCTGTAGTTATATCCCAAAGTGGTATGTTCATAATGCGGGGCATCTTCTCTGGCCTGGGTAGAAAGAAACCGAGCCCTCTCCACATATTTCCTGTTTTGACTTACTAGGGCTCCACCCCCACTGGTGGTGATAATCTTGTTCCCATTAAAAGAATAGATGCCTATATCCCCAAATGTTCCGCATTGCTTTTGGTCAATAGAGGATCCCAGGGCTTCTGCGGCATCTTCTATCACTGGAATGCCGAATTTCTTGGCAATGCCATTGATTTGCTCCATCTTGGCGGGCATCCCGTACAAGTCTACCGGGATAATTGCTTTGGGTAACTGACCTTCTTTCCGCAAGTCAAGGTGGGGGTATTTGGTGGCAATTGTTCCATCTATACAAGACTGAATTGCAATCAACAAAGCATCTGGACACATGTTCCAGGTTTCTTCCTCCGAGTCCACAAAAACGGGTATGGCACCCATATACCTGATGGGGTTCGCAGAGGCCGAAAAAGTGAAACTCTGGCAAATAACAAAGTCTCCTGGTTGAACATCCAGCATGGCTAGTGCCAAATGGATTGCTCCTGTTCCGGAAGTAAGTGCAGCCGCATGACCGCAATGGGTATAATGGACAATATCTTCCTCAAACCCATTCACGTTTGGGCCTAAAGGAGCTACCCAGTTGCTTTCAAATGCCTGGTCTACAAACTTTTTTTCGTTGTCACCCATATGTGGAGAAGAAAGCCAAATCTTTTTATCGGTAATTTCTTCCCCCTTAGGGTGCGTTTTTTTTAAGTCTGCAATCTTTTTCATCTAGGCAATTTTTAGGCTAATATAACTATTAGGAAGCATTTTAGGTATTTCGCAAACCAATATTTAAGGATTTTGTCATATTATGTAAATAAGTTGTTATTAACATCATTTTCTTAGTTTAACTTTTCTTCTTAATTGAGGAAAACAAAGGAATTTTACCGTCTGGCTGAATAAGGTATGATATATTTGAAAAAATAACTTTATTGCCAATATGGAAAGAAGAGATGCATTGAGAACCATGGCTTTGAGTGTATGGGGGTTGGTATTACTTCCAGGATGTGAGCCAGGCACCCAGGATGGAGAAGCGGAAAAACCCCACAAGCTATTGGATTTGGATCAAATACAAGGGCAAAACCTCGAGTCCATTGTGGATACTTTTTTACCTGAAACCGACACCAAGGGAGCAGTTGAGTTGCAAGTGCACCATTTTATTAATCGATTGATAGCAAATTGCTACAGTGAGCAGGATGTGAGTGAATTCGTGGGCTACTTGAATATGGTAGAAGACATGTCCAGAAAAGAAAAAGAAAACAGTTTTCATACCTTGTCCCGGACAAACAGAGAGCAGATTTTGACTCTTATGGATGATAAGAATCAGCCGGAACAGCAAAGGGCCTATCAGGAATTGAAAGAATATTGCATTCTGGGATATACCACCTCCGAATATTACCTGACCAATTTCACCAATTATGAAATGGCACCAGGAGGATATCAAGGATGCGTTCCGGTACAAGCCGGGACATAGTGAATGAAGTAAACCTATTAGACTAAATAAGTAAGAAGAGAATGGCACACTTAGGGATTAAGGGCAGAAAGGAAGTAACGTACGATGCCATCGTGATCGGTTCTGGTATCAGTGGTGGCTGGGCAGCCAAGGAACTTTGCGAAAAGGGGCTCAAGACATTGGTGTTGGAAAGGGGCCGGGACGTAAAGCATATCCAAGACTACCCCACTGCCAACAAACACCCATGGGAGTTTGAGTTCGGAGGTAAGATACCCTATGACAAACAACAGGAATACGGCCATAGGGGCCCCAGGATGCATGAGAGTACGGCTCACTTTTTTGTTAAGGAAAAAGAACAAGAAACAATAGAGGAGAAACCTTTCCGATGGACAAGGGGCTATCAAGTAGGAGGTAAATCGCTTCTTTGGGCAAGGCAAACCCAGCGCTGGTCGGAATTTGACTTTGAGGGACCTTCCCGGGACGGGTTTGCAGTGGATTGGCCCATAAGGTATAAAGACATTGCGCCCTGGTACAGCCACGTGGAGAAGTTTTCCGGAATTTCGGGAAACAGGGACGGTGTACCCCAGTTACCCGATGGGGAGTTTTTGCCTCCTATAGAGTTGAGTTGCGTGGAAAAACATTTTCAACAGGTGCTGAAAAACAACTATTCTGATCGGCAGCTTATTCAGGGGAGATGTGCCCATATTACTGAGCAAAAAGGAATATACGAGGAACAAGGAAGGCAGAAGTGCCTGCACAGAAGTCTATGCAACAGGGGCTGCCCACTTGGTGGGTATTTTAGCAGCAATGCCTCCACACTTCCTTGGGCTGAAAAGACGGGTAACCTGAGCCTGAGGCCCCATGCAGTGGTACATAGCATCATCTTTGACGAAGAGAAAGGAAAGGCAACCGGAGTGAGGGTCATAGATGCCCAATCCAGTGAAACGGTAGAATATTATGCAAATGTTATTTTCTTGAATGCTTCAGCACTCAACTCCAATCTCATTCTATTGAATTCCACCTCCTCCCGTTTTCCAAATGGATTGGGAAACGACAGTGGTACTCTTGGAAAGTATATCATTTGGCACAATTTCCGTGGAAGGGTTTCGGCACGAAGTGAGGAATTCAAAGATGTGATGAGCAAGGGAAAAAATCCCAGTCACAGCTATATTCCACGATTCCGAAATGTACATAAGCAAGAAACAGATTTTTTGAGGGGATATGCAGTCGGTTTTGGGTCTTCTTCCCGAAGCACTCAGTTTAGTAGGGAGGGAGTAGGAGCCAGTTTGAAGGCCAATCTGGTAGACAGAAAGCTAGGCCCTTGGTGGGTGAGCTCTTGGATGATGGGTGAGGTGGTGCCTATTGAGGAAAACCACGTGAGGATACACCCTGACAAAACCGATAAGTATGGTATCCCCCAATTGGTTCTCTCATGTGATTGGACGGAAAATGATGACAAGATGGTAAAGGACTACGAGGAACAGCTTTCGGAAATGTTTGAAAAGGCAGGGTTTCAAGACATACAGGCTTCAGACAGCCATTCACCCCCAGGTTCGGATATCCACGAAATGGGTGGGGTTCGAATGGGAAAGGACCCCGGTTCCTCTATGTTAAACGAATGGAACCAGTTGCATGCCTGCAAAAACGTTTATGTGACAGACGGTGCTTGCATGACCTCCTCAGGCACACAAAATCCCTCGCTTACTTATATGGCCCTTACTGCCAGGGCAGTCAACCACGCTGTAGAGACACTAAAAAAAGGCGAAATTTAGGATCGGAAATAGAGTTTGTTCATATGTGCGATGTGGCTGATGCTTATTCCTTGTGGGCATTCCACTTCGCAGGCTCCGGTATTACTACAGGATCCAAAACCCATTTTGTCCATGGCCTGAACCATGCGCTTGGTACGGGAGTTCCGCTCCAGTTGTCCCTGTGGGAGTTTGCTGAGATGGCTGATTTTTGCGGCGGTAAAAAGGGCGACGCTGGCATTCTTACAACTAGCCACACAGGCTCCACAACCTATGCAGGAGGCAGCGTCAAAGGCTTCCTCTACCTGTTCAGAACCAATAAGAATAGTGTTGGCTTCCGGTGCCTGACCGGTTTCCACACTGATGAAACCACCCTCCGCAATAATACTGTCCAAGGCAGAGCGATCCACTTTTAGATCCTTTTTGACAGGAAAAGCTGCAGCCCTAAAGGGCTCTATTGTTATGGTCTTTTCCTCTGAAAAAGACCTCATATGCAACTGGCAAGTGGAAGTTTGATCCAAGGGGCCATGGGCCCGGCCATTAATTACTACTCCACATTGCCCACAGATTCCCTCCCGACAATCATGGTCAAAGGCAACCGGGGGATCACCCTTCAGGATTAGCTCCTCATTGAGCGTGTCGAGCATTTCCAGAAAAGACATGTCCGGGGAAATGTCTTTTACCGAATACTTCTGGAAGGCCCCCTTAGCATCGGGGTTTGGCTGTCTCCAAATTTTCAGTTCGAATTTCATCTGTTTATAATTGTTTTTTTAAGGCCAGATGGAATGCCCTAGATAATCATCCCCCTGTGTGAGAATTTTTTTTCATGGGCATTTCATATGTTTATAATTGTCTTTTCAGCGGTCATATAGCTTCCCCCTGCCTGCCCCGAACTTGCTTCGGGGAACTCGATTCGGGGGAATCTCGCAGTCTATAATCATCCTAGTGTGTGACGTGCTCGTCATGCCCTGACTGCCGTCAGGACAGGCTCGATTTCATTTATTTGTAACTTCTTTCTGATGGTGTGACAAATTCAAAATTAAGAGCCTCTTTTACCAGGGAAGGCCTTTCTTTATCGTATTTCCAGCAGGACACGAACCTGAATTGTTTATCGTCCCTTAATGCTTCACCATCGGCAGTTTGGTATTCCTCTCTAAAGTGAGCACCGCAGGATTCCTCCCTGCTGAGCGCATCTATGCACATTTGCCTTCCGATCTCCAGGTAATCGGCCACCCTTCCCGCTTTTTCCAATTCATCGTTCATTTCATTTTGCTTACCCGGAACTTTTACGTCCCTATAAAATAGGGCCATTAGCTCGTCAATTTCCTGAATGGCTTTTGAAAGCTCTTCTGCTGACCTGCTCAGTCCACATTTATCATAGAGGATTTTTCCGAGTTGCCTGTGGAAATCGTCCACCGTTCGCTTGCCCCGTATGTCCAATAGTTGCTGAAGGGAGTTTCTGATTTTCTCCTCGGCGGCATCGAATTCAGGTGATTCCACAACAGGCAGCTTTTTATCGTCCATGGATGCCAGGTATTGGGGAAGTGTATTGGGGAGTATGTAATAACCGTCCACGCAAGCTTGCAACAAAGAATTGGCTCCCAGCCTATTGGCGCCGTGGTCGGAAAAGTTGGCCTCTCCTATGGCAAATAGTCCGGGAATGTTGGTGCCTAGTTCATAATCCACCCAAAGCCCACCCATCGAAAAGTGCGCCGCAGGCGATATCAACATGGGTTCTTCATAAGCATTCACATCGGTGATTTTTTTGTACATATCAAAAAGGTTCCCGTATTTCCTTTTGATAACTTCTAGCCCTTGGACTGCTATGGCATCCTTGAAATCAAGGTAAACGGCATTTTTCATTTTCCCCACTCCATATCCCGCATCGATTCTTTCTTTCGCCGCCCTGGAGGAAATATCCCTAGGTGCCAGGTTTCCAAAAGAAGGATATCTCCTCTCCAGGTAGTAGTCCCTTTCTTCTTCTGGAATGTCCTTTGCCTGCCTGGTTTCATTTTTTTGTTTAGGAACCCAAATTCTGCCATCGTTTCTTAAGGACTCCGACATCAGGGTGAGTTTGGATTGGTGAGTGCCCGACTGTGGCAGACAAGTGGGGTGTATTTGTGTCCAACTGGGACATGCAGTAAGTGCCCCCCTTTTGTGAGCTCTCCAAATGGCAGTCCCGTTACAACCCATAGCCAAAGTGGACAAATAATAGATTTTACCAAAACCCCCTGTAGCCAGCACCACCGCATGTGCGGCAAACCTGCTGATCATCCCAGTATCCAAATTCCGTACGATAATGCCCTTGGCGCTGCCATCCTCTACCACTAGGTCGAGCATTTCGTGTCTGCTGTAGCTTTTGATTTTTCCTAGGCCTACCTGCCTCATCATGGCTTGGTAGGCTCCCAGCAGTAATTGTTGTCCGGTTTGCCCTCTGGCATAAAAGGTCCTGCTCACCTGTACACCCCCGAAAGACCTATTGGCCAGGTAACCACTATATTCTCTAGCAAAGGGAACCCCTTGGGCCACAGCTTGGTCAATAAGGTGTGCGGAACATTCCGCAAGCCTATAAACATTAGCCTCCCTCGACCTGAAATCACCACCTTTTAATGTGTCATAAAACATTCTGAACACACTGTCGCCATCGTTTTGGTAATTTTTCATGGCATTCACACCACCCTGTGCTGCTACAGAATGTGCTCTTCTTGGACTATCTTGGAAACAGAATGTGCTGACTTTATACCCTTGTTCTGCTAAGGATGCCGCAGCGGATGCCCCTGCCAAGCCAGTGCCTACCACGATGATGTGGTAGTTCTTTCTATTCGAAGGGCTTACCAACCGGGAATTGTTTTTGAAATGACTCCATTTATTCTCCAATGGGCCAAGAGGCACTTTAGGATCTAGGGAGGTAAAAGTGTCAATGGTGAAAGGACGGTCCGGCATAGTTAGATAATAAAATTTTTGCTTGGTAAGTTTGGTACGAATTGCCAGTTGGGAAGGTTTAATTTGTAATGTTATTAAATTATTGGAAGACAATCAAGTCCTTGTAGCAAGGGTTTCGGATCTTTCATTGTAACATTAGTCACTTTATCTCTATGACTTTGGACTTACTTTTGTGTTAATTCCCAAAGGGAAATTTATTGTAACCTGTAGAAAATTAACCTTATCTAGACATGAATAAGTATTATATAGAACAATTTGAGGATAAAGGACTTGCCCATTTCTCCTATGCGATTTTGGTAGGTGAAAGGGTGTATGTAATTGATCCGGGTAGAGATCCCAAACCCTATTTGAACTTTGCGAAAAAAAATAAAGCAGTACTGGAAGGGATAGTAGAAACGCATCCCCATGCAGATTTTATCAGTTCCCACTTGGAGTTGCACCAAAAGACCGGAGCTACCATTTATGTAAGTGAAAAGGTAGGTGCAGATTATCCTCATCAGGTATTTGATGATGGGGATGAAATCGATCTTGGAGAAGAGGTGAGGCTAAAGGCCATATATACCCCAGGCCACAGTCCGGACAGCATAAGCATCTTGCTCGAGGAAATGGGAAAACAAAAAGCGGTTTTCACCGGGGATACCTTATTTATAGGGGATGTGGGAAGACCGGATTTGCGTGAGAATGCTGGTAACCAAAAAGCCAAAAGGAGGGAACTGGCAGAGATGATGTATGATAGTACCAGGAATAAGCTGATGAAACTGGCAGATGAAGTATTGGTATACCCTGCTCATGGAGCCGGCTCGCTTTGTGGTAAGGGCATGAGTGAAGCGAATTCCAGCAGCATAGGTGCCGAAAAGGCAGGCAACTATGCCCTGCAGCAAATGAGCAAGGCCGAGTTCGTGGACTTGCTACTGAAAGACCAGCCGTTTATCCCTAAATACTTCCCCTATGACGTGGACCTCAACAAGCAGGGGGCTCCTGCCTATGAAGAAAGTATCTCAGCCGTGAATTTTATAAAAAAGAACCATGTCCCTGAAAAGGGTGCTGTAATAGTGGATACTAGGCCCTCTGATAAGTTCAAGAGCTCCCACCTGCCCGGGGCAATCAACATCATGGATGGGGACAAGTTTGAAACTTGGCTGGGAAGTATTGTAGACCCTTCGGAAGCCTATTATTTGATAGCAGAGGATGAGGATGCTCTTCAGAAAATGATAAAAAAAGCTGCAAAGATTGGCTATGAACTGAATATCAAAGCAGCATTTGTCTTTGACCTGGATGATGGAGAAGGATTTGATGAGTTTGACAAAAATAAGTTTGAATCAAATAAGGAAGCCTTTACCATTTTAGATGTCAGGAACTCCCCAGAAGTAAAAGACAGTAAGGTGTTTGAAGCTGCCATTAATATACCCCTTCCCGAGCTGAGAGAACGGGCAAAGGAATTGCCGAGGGATAAGCCCATAGCGGTCCATTGTGCCGGGGGGTACCGATCTGCTGCAGGAAGTAGTATAGTCAAAGCCAAGCTAGAAGGTGTTCAGGTCTTGGACATGAGTGAAGCTGTCAATGATTTTTAAGAACCCCGATTTCAACAGTAGTTATGAATGGACTTCACCTTTTTTTGGTGAAGTCCCCCTTTTCCTGTTGGCCGCCTTATTTTCAATATGGCATAGGGAACAATTGTAAGAAAGATCGCATTATTGAATTATGATTGAGAAATACTTTCAGATTTTTGTGGATGGCTATTATGGTTATTTCACCTATTTGTTGGATGAAATCATGTATCCTTCATGGGGTAATTACTTTTGGTGGCTGGTAGGCCTATCGCTTGGGGTGTGGTTGTTGGAACTGGTATTCCCCTGGAGAAAGTCTCAACCCCTAATTCGAAAGGATTTTTGGCTTGACGGGTTTTATATGTTTTTCAACTTTTTCCTTTTTTCGTTGATTGCTTACAATGCTATTTCCAATGTGGCAGTGGAGGCCTTCAATGACTTCTTAGGGCTGTTTGGAGTCACAAACCTTGTGGCAATAGAGGTAGCAAGCCTGCCCACTTGGTCACAACTGTTGATCCTTTTTGTTCTGGCGGACTTTATCCAATGGAACGTGCATCGTTTTTTGCACAGGATTCCTGCTTTGTGGGAATTTCACAAGTTGCATCATTCGGTGGAACAAATGGGATTTGCGGCTCATTTGCGGTTTCACTGGATGGAAACCATTGTATATAAGACTGCACAATACATACCCTTGGCCATGATAGGGTTTGGGTTGGAGGAATTTTTTCTAGTGCATATTTTTGCTACTGCCATAGGGCACCTTAATCATGCCAATATAAGGGTGACCTACGGGCCATTAAAGTATGTGCTCAATAATCCGGTAATGCATACCTGGCATCATGCCAAACAACTTCCTAAAGGGTCCTCTGGTGTCAATTATGGGATTACCTTGAGTTTATGGGACTACCTATTCCGTACTGCATACATTCCTAATGATGGGCGGGATGAGCCCCTAGGTTTTGATGGGATGGAGAAATATCCCAAAACCTTTTGGCAACAGATAAGCTATCCATTCTGGAAAAACAAAGGGGATTGACCCAGTCAAAAAAAACCTGCCTAAAGACAACCTCATAATGTCGTAAAAGTGGAGGATAATGTGACTTTCATTACAGAATTTGGGCATTCCTTACCCCTATCTTTGGGTTATTATCAAAATAATTAATCAAAGATGTGGAACTGGTTTAGAATTAAAGGAAAAAAATACACTGACTTATCCTCACTGGACTTTGTCCGTAGCTCTTCCCACAAAGGTGCTGTATTAATGGATGTACGTACCTTGGGAGAATACCGATCGGGACATTTAAAGGGAGCAAAACATGTAGATTTCTTTGACGCAACCTTTAGGGCACACTTGGACAAACTACCTAGAGATAAGACCTATTATGTGTATTGCAGAAGTGGCAACCGAAGTGCCAAAGCCTGTAAGTTGATGAGTGAAATGGGGTTTGACAAAGTGAACAATTTGTCAGGCGGGGTAATGGGTCTTGTGTGATAAAAGTCCTATAGAACCCTCTATTTAATCACTAGTTTTGAGTAAATAAATTAAAAATTTAAAAAATTTCGAAAAGATGATAGTAGAACAAATATATACGGGATGTTTGGCACAAGGAGCCTATTATATAGAGTCAGATGGAGAGGCGGCCATCATTGACCCATTGAGGGAAGTGCAGCCCTACATTGAGAAAGCAGAAAGAAACGGTGCAAAGATCAAGTATATTTTCGAAACGCATTTCCATGCCGACTTTGTTTCTGGCCACAAGGACTTGGCTGCAAAGACAGGAGCAACCATCGTTTTTGGGCCTACCTCCATGGAGCTGGGCTTCAAAGCTGAAATTGCCCAGGATGGACAGGTGTTTAAGTTGGGGAACGTAAGCATGGAGGTAATTCATACTCCAGGACATACCATGGAAAGCACGGTTTATTTGCTTAGGGATGAAAATGGAAAAGAACAGGCTCTATTTACCGGAGACACCCTCTTTATTGGGGATGTGGGCAGGCCTGACTTAGCGCAAAAAGTGATTGCGGATCTCACCCAGGATAAATTGGCGGGTCATTTATATGATTCGCTTAGAAATAAAATTATGCCCTTGGCTGATGATCTTATCGTATATCCTGCCCATGGTGCTGGAAGTGCCTGTGGCAAAAACATGAGCAAAGAGACCTCCGATACCTTAGGCAACCAGAAAAAGACCAATTATGCGCTCCAGGAAATGAGTAAGGAGCAGTTTATAAAGGAGGTAACACAGGGACTCACTCCCCCTCCTTCCTACTTCCCCCAAAATGTGATGATGAATATCCAAGGCTATGACAGTATTGATGAGGTGCTGGATAGGGGGCAAAGGGCACTTACTCCCGAAGAGTTTGAGGTAGCCGCCAATGAGACAGGAGCCATTGTCCTGGATACCAGGAAAGCGAAGGAATTTGCCAAGGGCTTTATCCCAAATTCGATCAATATTGGTATAGATGGCAGCTTTGCCGTCTGGGTGGGTACGCTTATTCCGGATGTGAAGCAGGAAATTTTGGTAGTTGCTGAAGCGGGAAGAGAGGAAGAAATCATCACCCGGCTTGCAAGGGTAGGCTATGACAGGGCATTGGGTTATCTGAAGGGAGGCTTTGAAAGCTGGAAAAGTGCAGGCAAGGAAATTGACACCATCACCTCTATACCTGTGGAAGAGCTGTTTGCCAAAAAGTCTCGGGAAAAGCTTCAACTGCTAGATGTTAGAAAGGCCAGTGAGCACCAAAGTGAGCATGTACTTGGTTCCGAAAACGTGCCCTTGGATTACATCAACCAAAACATGGCACAACTGGATAAGGAAAAGCCGTACTACGTGCACTGCGCAGGGGGGTATAGGTCTATGATTTTTGCCTCTATCCTGAAGGCTAGGGGGTATGACAATCTTATAGACATTGAAGGAGGATTTGATGCGATTAAGGCTTCAGGAAAGTTTGAGGTAAGTGACTACATATGTCCTTCTACGCTTCTTTAAGGGGTGAACTTATAGGTTGATGTAAATGGTAAAGTGGCAAGGAGGGTTTCCTTGCCATTTTCGCAAACTAATCCTGACAGATGAAGGAGCTTTGGAAAAAGGGAAAAGAAAGGATTGGGTTTATTTGGAGACCAGCTCTGCTTTTATCGCTGATTTGGTGGATAAGTAGCCCTGTTGCCGCTTCAGTTTTTCAGGACTCATTAGGGCGTACCTCTCCTAGATTAGCGGATTCCTTGAAGGCAGGCACTATTGATTTCCACTTAAGGACCTTTGTAATGGGAACTTCAAACTGGAGGGCATTGACCGATTATTTCACCACAGCCACGGGAGGTGGAGTGGCTTATGCCAGTCCACGCTTTAAGGGCTTTCAGGTTGGTTTCAGTGGTTTTTTTGTTTTCCAGTTGTTTGAGCACAACCTTCGAGTACCTGACCCCACTACTGGAAATGTAAACCGATATGAAATCCTACTCTATGATATGAACGATTTTCAAAACTCAAAAGACCTGGATCGTTTGGAGCATCTTTATATTAGTTATAAGAATGGTGGGCTTACAACGACTTTTGGGAGACAAAGGGTGAACAGCCCTTTCTTGAATGAGCAGGACAACAGAATGCGACCGAATGTATTTAGTGGCCTGACAATTGACTACCAAAAGCAAAACTGGGAATTTATGGGTGGCTGGTACAATCATGTTACCATGAGAGGAACGGTGGATTGGTATACCGTCTCCGATTCCTATGGGGTCTATCCCTTTGGGAGAAATGTTTTCGGTTCCTCATCCTCCTATCATGGAAATGTAGACTCTAGGGGGTTGGGTCTGCTTGGAGTTAATTACCATAAAGAGAAGGGAATAGATTTGCAAATCTGGAACTATTTAGCCGAAAATGTATTTAGCCTACATTACATGAAACTTGAAAAAAGTTGGCGTAAAGGAAAGGTGGGCCTGCTTTCAGGTTTGGAGGGGTTTAGGCAATATAGCATAAACAAAGGAGGCAACCCTGACCCGGGAAAAGCCTACATTGTACCAGGTGAAAACGCATGGGGAGTGGGAGCTAGGATTGGACTTTCCAGTAGGGGGCATGAATTCACCTTCAATAACCTTTTCCATTCTTCCTCCGGAAGATTCTTGTTTCCGAGGGAGTGGGGCAGGGAGAGCTTCTACGCTAGCCTACCCAGAGAGAGGTTTGAGGGAAATGGAGGCGTAAGGGCATACGTACTAAAATATCGAAAAAGCTGGCAAAAGCCAAGCTTAATTACCAATTTGGGAATAGGAAGTATCGCCCAACCTAGTGTTGAAAATTACCAACTCAATAAATATGGTGTCCCCTCCTATTACCATTTTACCGGAGATGTGGGTTATGCCTTTAAAGGCAATCTAGAAGGGTTGGAATTAAGGTTCTTGCTGGTCAATAAGACCTCAAAGGGTAGAGCAGAGGTAAGTGACAAGTATAGAATAAACCGAGTGGATCTATGGAATGCTAATCTTGTCATGGATTACCGGTTTTAATATGTGAAAATTATTGGACAAATAAATTTATATAAGATGGATCAATTCATTGAATGGATAAAACAGCCATGGCCTTGGTATGTGGCAGGACCCTTGATAGGGCTTACGGTGCCTGCACTGTTGCTGTTGGGGAATAAATCATTTGGGATTTCTTCTTCGTTGCGGCACATGTGTGCGGCTTGCATGCCGGCAAATATCCCTTTTTTTACCTATAACTGGAAAAAGGAGGTGTGGAATCTGGTTTTTGTGCTGGGTATATTACTGGGTGGAGTTGTGGCCTCCCTTTGGTTGAGCAATCCGGAAAGCATAGTAGTTGCGGAGAGCACCCAAGAAGATTTAAGGGCACTTGGTATCAGTGATTTTAGACAGCTGCTCCCTGCGGAGATCTTTCACTGGGGGAATTTACTCACGATGAAAGGGTTGTTTTTCTTTGTGATTGGAGGGTTCTTGGTAGGCTTTGGGACCCGATATGCAGGTGGATGTACCTCTGGTCACGCTATCATGGGTATCAGCAACTTGCAATGGCCCTCTTTGGTGGCCACCATTTTCTTTATGTTGGGGGGCTTTGCTATGACGCATTTCTTGTTGCCCCTGATTATGAATTGGGTTGGAATTTAATTTAGAGAAGAATAGCTATGAAAGTAAAGGAAGAAAAAATAAATAAAAATGAAAATCAAAGTGCAGGTTTGGATTCTCCTGTTAATTGCGAGGCTCCAAATATGCAGCAAGTTCCTGAATCCAGTACGCAACTATTGAAATATCTGGTTGTGGGCATCCTTTTCGGGATAGTTTTTGTAAAGGCTGAAATTATTTCTTGGTTTAGGATACAGGAGATGTTTCGCCTTCAGTCCTTCTTTATGTACGGGGTGATTGGTTCTGCCATTTTGGTGGGCATATTGTCCATACAATTGATTAAGCGTTTCCAAGTCAAGACTTTCGATGGGGAGCCTATAAAGATAGCGGACAAGGAGTTTAGAAAAGGGCAGGTCATTGGCGGGTTTATCTTTGGGCTAGGCTGGGCCTTGACTGGAGCTTGTCCCGGGCCATTGTTTGCGCAGATTGGCACCGGCTTTACCGTGGTTGCCGTCACCCTTCTCAGTGCTGTTTTCGGAACCTGGGTATATGGAAGGTTTGCCGACAAGCTCCCTAATTAAGAGGTGTTCATGAGGATGGGCTGTCGTCCACCAACTCTCTGAGGTCCACAGGGACTACTCTGGAAATCCCAGCTTCTATCATGGTGATGCCATAAATGATATCTGTGCTGGCCATGGTTCGCTTATTATGAGTAACTATGATGAACTGGGATTCCTCGGAGAAGGTTTGGATGATCTGGTTAAACTTATCGATGTTGGCATCATCCAAAGGGGCATCCACCTCATCGAAAATGCAAAAGGGTGCAGGCTTAAGGAGGTAAATGGAGAATAATAAGGATGTTGCGGTAAGGGTTTTCTCTCCCCCAGACAATTGATTGATGGTCAGCGGTCGTTTGCCTTTTGGTTTGGCGATGATTTCAATGGTGCTTTCTAGGGGGTTGTCAGGATCCGTCAGCTTCAAATCACAATCGTCCTCCGCCGTGAACAATGAGCGGAAGACCTTCACAAAATTTTCTTTGATTTTGTCAAAGGCATCCAAGAAGGTTTCCCTGGCCACTTCGTCAATTTCTTTAATGGTGTTGATCAGGGAATCTTTTGCATTGACCAGGTCTTCCTTTTGTGTGGTGATGAAGGTGTGCCTCTCCTTGATTTCATCATAAGCCTCCATGGCCATGGGGTTGATGGGGCCTATCCTTTCTAACCTGTCCTTGGCTTTTCGGACTTCATCTCTGATCTGTTCTTCTGTATGGTTTTGGAAGGTCTCATCAATGGATTCATCCTCTTCCATAAGTTTTTCCAGATCCAGTTCAAATTCCACACTCAGCCGTTCTTTGATGGAGCTGAGCCTTAGCTTTACCTCATTCAGGGAGTTTTGGAGTTCCATAGATAGGGTATCAATGTTTCCCAACATTTTCTGCGTTTCCCGGATGGATTTGTCCAATTCGTCTATGGTGCCCCTATGGGCATAGTATTCTTTCTCTGCCTCACTCACCCCAGATTCAATGGACTCTTTTTCGGTATATAATTCGATGAGTTCATCGTCCTTTATTTCATTGCTGGAGATGAGAGTTTTGATTTCCTGGTCGATTTGGCTTAGCTCTGTCTGCCCTTTTGCAATCCTTTCCTGGCTGCTTTCAAAGGTACTTTCCTTAAATGAAATTTCCTGTGTCAAGCTGTTTAACCTGTTGGATTGCTGATGGAAGGCTATGTTTTCCTCGTTGTAGCGTTGGGAATGTCCGGATAATTCGTCCGAGGCAAGCTGAAGCTGCTCATTGATTAGTTCCAATTCCTCATCCATACCGTCGAAGAATTTTTTCTCATCGGCTAATTTCGGGCTGACCTCTTTGATTTCCTCCGTTAAAAACTGAATCCTTTCGCTTATGTCCTCTTTTTTGTTGGCATTTGAGTTGAGAATTTGGCTAAGCTGTTCCTTTTTGGTTTTTACGGAAACCCATTCTTCATTCACGCCATTTATTTCCTCCTGAAGTACCTCAATGGGTTGCCTGAAGGATTTCTCTTTCAATTTGGCTAGCCCACTCAAATTGTTGTCTAAGTTGGCCCTCACGCCACTGATTTTTTTGTTGAGGTCCTTAATTTCTTTCTCAAGCTTTTCCAGATTTTTGGCTCGCCCAATTCTTTTGCCCTCAAAAAGTCCCACCGAACCACCTGATAGGCTAAACTTTCTTTTAATGAATTTGGCGTTCTCGGTAATGAACACTGCATCTTCGCCTTCCGGAACATCCTGCAAGCTGCCTCTAAGGATGTAGACATCATCAAGGATATAAGCAATAAGCCTGGCATATTTTCCATCATATTCCACAATTTCCGTTGCAGGTACCGCATTTGGGTAAATTTTGTTGTGGGAGGGCTTGAATTTCTCGAAATGCTCCAGGATAAAAAAGTTTGCCTTGCCCTTGGCTGCATCGCTCAATAAGTTGATGGCAGTAACGGCTTGCTCCTGGGTATCCACCACATAATAATTCATGTAGTTTTCCAGGTAATTTTCTATACTGATCCGGTATTTTTCGTCTGTGGTCAGGATATCCGAAAGTAGAGGAACTTCCTTCCCCCACTTGGTTTGTTTTCTGAGGAATTTAATGGCCTCAGGAAAGCCCTCCAGATTTTCTACTAGTGATTTGGTGAGGCTATATTCGTTTTGCCTTGCATCTGCCTTTCTGCTGAGCTGCGTGAGTTCCTCGCGGATCAGATCCACACGTTGGTTGGCTTCTTCCAATGCCTGTAAATGGCTGGTTTCATCGTTTTTCACTTTGGTGAGGGCACGGTTTCTCTGATCCAGTATCTCCCGCACTTCTACCATTTTTTCTTCAAACTCTGCAAGGCTTTCTTCCTGGCTGTGATCGTCGGAGGCAGTTTTTTCCAATTCCTGTTTTAGGGTGGAAAGCTGCATTTGCTTTATTTCTAAGGACTTACTCAGCTGGTAAATGTTGTCTTTTTTCAGTGCATAATCCCGGTTCAGTACTTTTTGCTTTTCCTGGGTGGCATTATGTATTGTCTTTTTCTCCTCAAATACTTCTTTTAGTTCCTTAACTACAGCTTCCTTTTCTGCCAAAAGTTTTTCAGCAGCTTCTTTTTCCAACTTCAGGGATTGCAGGCTAAAGGCTGCCCTTTCATTACTTTTTTTGTCTTGGTTGATTTGTTCCCGTAGGTCTTGGGCTCGGTTTTCCAGGAATCTTAGTCTTTCGTTTTTGATCTTTTTGTCACTCTCAAACTGCCTGATTTTATTCACGTGTTCGTTAAGAGCTTTTTGACGGGATGCAAGAATTTTCTCTTTTTGGATCAGATCAGCTTTCAAATTTTCCAAAAAGGCTTCCTTTTCATTGATCTGCGTCTGAAGGCTTAGTTTTTTATCCTGTTCTTCTTCGATTTTTTTGTTCAGGGCTAGTAGGGTTTCCCTTTGCTGTATTACGCTCTTTTTTGCCAAGGCAATGCTTGCTTCCTTGTAGGTTTTTTTGATTTCGAAATACTTGGCTGTCTGTTTGGCTTGTTTTTCCAGGGATTTTAGGTTTTTCTCTATTTCGTAAAGCAAGTCTTCCACCCTGGCCAGATCCGCATCCGTATCCTCAAGCTTCCTCAGGGTTTCCTTTTTTCTGGTTTTGAATTTGGAGATGCCAGCCGCTTCCTCAAAAAGTTCTCTTCTCGAATTGTTTTTGTCGTTTAGCAGCTCATCGATCATTTTCAGCTCTATGATTGCGTAGCTGTTGGAGTTGATCCCGGTATCCATGAATAGGTTGGTGATGTCTTTCAACCTACAGGTAATGCCATTTAAAAGGTATTCGCTTTCTCCTGACCTGTAATACCTCCTGGAAATGGTAACTTGGGTGTATTCTGTGGGTAGGAGGTTTTTGGTGTTTTCGAAGGTGAGCGAAACCTCGGCCATGTTGAGGGGTTTCCTGGTCTTAGTTCCATTGAAGATCACGTTTTCCATCTTATCGGAACGGAGCAAACGGGTTTTCTGCTCCCCCAACACCCACCTGATGGCGTCCACTACATTTGATTTTCCGCATCCATTTGGCCCTACAATTCCTGTTATCCCTTTGTCGAAATGGATTACTATTTTTTCGCCAAAGCTTTTGAATCCCCGAATTTCTAGTTTGGATAGCAGCATGAATCTTAGGGTTTGAAGCAGACAAAAATAAGGAGACTTGCCCGATAAACAATAGGTATCAGGTAGGCACAGTCAAAGTTAAAAGTTCACCGGAAAAAACATTCCGGCTTTCCTTATTTGTTGTTGGAAGAAGGATTGGTTTTAATAACGATATTGGAGTCGAAAAGGTCAAAGATTTCCACGAATACATTAGGAGACACGGGCTTTTCCAAAAACCCCATCACTTGAGGATAATCGTTAGATTTTTCCTTGTCGGCTGGATCCTTGGAGGAAGAGACGATCACCACCTGGATTTTTTCCTTGTATTCTTTTTCTTGGAGTTTATCCAGAAACACCCAACCGTCCATTACCGGCATATTGATGTCCAATAACACCAATACTTTTTCGCTGCTATCTTTTGCATTCTCCAAAATCTCTAAGGCCTCTTTCCCATTGGTTGAGGTTTTCACAGGACCTTCCAACTTTGATTCTTTCACTATGTTTTGGATATAATGTAGCGTGAGTTTATCATCATCCACTATCAAAGTTTCCAGATTAGTCTTCATGGTATAAATCTTTCAGTAAAATATAAAGTTAAACGAATGGTTTTCCTCTGTTTATAATTGTTTTTCAATAGTCAGATAGCCTGCCCCTGCCTGCCCCGAACTCATTTCGGGGAATTCACTTCGGGAGAATCTCGCCACCATAATCATGCTCCGTGTGAGGTACTCTCCATGCCTGACTGCCGTCCAGGCAGGCTCGATTTCAGGTTGAAATAATAGTTTGGAATAGGATAGCTGCTAAACCAGTTTCCAATTTAGGTGTAAAAAACCGAAAATGAAAAATGATCTCCTGCAAGCGAGGCCTTAGACCTTAAATTGAGGTAAATCTACAATAAATTTGAATAAAAGAATAATAAATATAAAATAATTAACATATATTCTGGCTCTCTAATAAAACCCCCCAAATATCTCAGGATAAGGGTAATTGCCTATTCCAAAAAAACGGAAATGATTTTTGGTTTTTAATGCAATATCAGGTTGATAGGGAAAAAAAAGTATTTCCTATAAAACATTTTGTAAGAGGATTTCATAAAAAAATTATGATGAAATTAATACTTGGTAAAGTTATATTTTATCCTAAAATGATTTAGTAAACTTGCTAGTGCTTCCATCCCGTTATTTCCAGTAAGGCTTGCCGCAGAAAATCAATCCATTTAACTGGAGGGCTTAGGATCACATATACAGATATTTTATATACATATTACCCAAAATGCTTTGTAAAAATTTATTTTGTTTCTTTCAAATTTTAATTCTTAATTCAGCCATCAGAAAGATATAAACTGTTAGGTATTTTATCAAAGCCAGGGGATCCTTTCTTAAGATTTACTAAATTTATTTATCATTTTATAACTAGGTTTACCATGTGGAGTAAAGAAAAAAGTTCGACAGATCAGATCAAAATGGCAGCAAACACTTCATTTTTTGCAGCTGGTTTCAAGATTTTGGGAGACATTGAATCTGAAAACGACATTTGTGTGGAAGGGGAAATCCATGGGAACGTTAAGACCACCAAAAAAGTGGTAGTTGGGAAAACAGGGAAAATTCTGGGTAACATTAATGCCAAGGATCTGTGTGTTCACGGCCTAGTAGAAGGAGAGGTAACCATTTCTGACTTAGCCAAGATTACTCCTACAGGTGTGGTTTCTGGTATCATTGTCACCAAAAGCATCCAGATTGAGCCAGGAGCGGACGTGGAGGCAACCTTAAAAAAGATTAGTGGAAATAAGAGAGGTGAAGCAAATAGCCCTGATCAAGCTAATGAGAAAAAAGAATCCAATGAAAACACCCCTATGATAATGAAAGGGAAAAAAGGCAACTTTCAGTATAAAATGGGTGTAAATGCACTTTGATGACAGCTTATGTATGCATCAAAAAGTAAGGCAATAGCAAACAGCTATTGCCTTACTTTAAAGTGTTTATGTTTTTTGGCGGTCAGTAGACCGGGATAGCCTGCCCAGTTTTGCTGGTTGTCGAGATTCGTGGGGATCTCGATAAGCCGGTAGCTATGCTATAGGCCATCGGTCCTGGTGACTTTTAATCCTGCTTGATTTCGTTTGACCAATGTTAAGATTTTTTGCTGTTAATATTAAGCAGTCACAGGATTGCTCATGGAGTGGGTTCCTATAGCCCTACTTGCCCAGTCCAAAACTTTTTCAATTTTTCTATTATCATCATCCAAACCATTTAGAACCACCCTGGTCATTCCATCTTTATCCACCAAGTAAACTGGGTCTATGATTGGATGTTGCATTTCCATGGACTCCTCGCCTAAGTCCCTTTCTAATATCCCTTCCGTGTGATAGAAGATAGGAAAAACCAATTCATCATTCAAGTAGGAATTCACCCAATTGGTGATGACTAGATGTTCCTTAAATCCTCTCGTGCTAAATCCCATCAATTCACAATTGATGGATTTCAGTTCTTTGAGGTGTTGTACAAGTTGCTTTTTTTCCTCCAGGTTGCGGGGCATCAAATCTGACGGGTTGCTGTACACTATCATCCATTTATCCCTTATCAGGTTGTTAAGAAAAACGTTGCCATGGTAAGTTTTTACTAACAAGTTAGGGAATACTTTGTTTACCAATAAAATCTGGTTGTGACCGCTAGATAATCTCATTTTTTTAAGGAATTTTAATATAATTGGGTTATGGTAAGTTTTATTTTTTAAAAATAAATATAATTAAATTAAAAACAACAAACTGATGCTTATTTTTTACGGAAATATGACGTAAATCATTAATTTAATGCACTACATATCATTAATAAATTAGTTTAATGCGATAAAAGTTCTACTCTTGCCAGTTAACACTAAGGCAAGCTCCAGGTGTAAAGAAAGCTGGATGACCCTTTTTTAGCCCCAATTGTCCCGATTAAAGTGGCATTGGTGGTTTTTCTTTACTATATTTCCCAATCAAGCGTCGAAAACATGGAGTCAGGAACTATATTCTATATCATAGCGGTAATCATTTACTTTATTTACTCTTTTTTAGCCCAGAAAAAGGCACAAAATCAAGAGACCGGACCAATAGAGGGGGAGGATAATCCCGAGGAGGCCCCCAGCAGGAAATCTTTTGAGGAATTATTGGAAGACATAAGATCCGAACAAGGGGAAAGGGAAAGAGACCTTGTAGTAACGGGAGAGAAAGCTACCCAGAAAAAGGAGAGTACCCCCGTCCCTCCGCCTGAACCTTCGGAAAGAAGAAAACAGGATATATACCAGGATTTGAATCAGGGGCAGCCTTTGGTTAAGTTGGATGATCAAGTCGATATTCATGATGATGAAAAAATATTGGGAGAGGTGGAGTCAGATACCTCGGTGGCTGGATTTAATCCCTACGGTAGGATGCTCAAGAATCCAAAGTCCCTAAGGGAAGCCATTGTCTTATCGGAAATACTGCAAAAAAGGCACTTCTAGTTAACCTTTCAGACTTAATTCTCTACACATTAAACCCAGCTTGTGATGATTAAAATTCCCAGGACAGCCTTTCGATGGTCCTTCCTATGGGGCTGTCAACTTATCTTTTTATTCTCCAAATGCCATGCACCGGTTCCCATGGATTTCTTATTGGAAAACGGTCAGGTTCTGCATCATATACAGCTTACTTATCTGGGTGATATACAAGAAGGGAACCTTCCGGAGATGGAGAGACTGGTAAATTCTGCCGATAATATGCTAAATGAAGGCCCCTATTCGGTTACCAAAAAATCAGCCCCTCCTCCAAGTGGGGACATCCATGACTATACCAGCATGGGACCCTATTGGTGGCCGGACCCGGAAAAGGAAGATGGCTTGCCCTATATCAGAAGGGATGGAGAGGTGAATCCTGAGAGCAGGACCTATACCGATAAGGAAGAATTGGGTAGTCTCATGAGTGCCCTCCCGGTCTTAGCAGAAGCTTATTTCTTTACCGGGGAGGAGAGGTATGCAGAGCACTGTGCTAAATTGGTTAGGGCTTGGTTTTTGGATGCCTCCACCAAGATGAATCCTAACTTGAATTTTGCACAGCGAATTCCCGGCAGGACGGAGGGTAGAGGGATAGGGATCATAGACACCAGAAAGTTTGCACATTTGCCGGACATAGTCACAATGATAAGCCCCTCCATGCATTGGAAAAAGGAGGACCAGGAAGGCCTGGAAGCCTGGTTAAAGGAGTATTTGGATTGGTTGGTAAACAGCGAACATGGGCAGGATGAGGCTGTACATGGCAACAACCATACCACCTGGTATTTTGCCCAGGCTATCCCGCTTTCCATTTTTGTCGGAAACGATAACAGGGCGGATAGTCTGGCAGAAGCTGGAATTCCCCTTATCTTAGAAGAAATGATTGAAGAGGACGGATCCCAGCCAAAGGAGCTGGCTAGAACCCGCTCATGGGATTACAGTGCAATGAATCTTGCAGGAATCACTACTTTTGCCCTTGGATTGGAAGAACTCGGTAAACCTGTTTGGGAATACCAAAACGAAAAAGGTGCAAGCATAAGAGATGCCCTGGAGTTTTTGATCCCCTACACCCAAGGCCAAAAAGCATGGGAGTACGAACAAATCAACGAAATAGACTTCAGCAAGCTGAAATTCAGCCTGCACGTGGCGGCCATTGCCTATGAAAATCCAGACTATCAAGATTTGGCTAATTCCCTAAAAGGGGAGGATGGAGGATCCGTTTTTGTGTATCGAAATCTTTTGAACCCAAGTGAGGTGATGACAATAAGTAACTATGCTGCCCATTTTTAACCCTTTAAAACCAACACAAGCTGGAAGCAAATAAAACCTCCGCATTTTCGCTCCTCAGGTTTCTAAGATCCTTAGGGCCCGGTTTGATAACAGCGGCCTTGGTCTTCGGGCCGGGTAGCCTTACGGTAACTTCCAAGTTGGGAGCTGCTTTCGGCTTTGACTTGTTATGGGTAATTCCCCCTACTGTGCTGTTGATGATATGTTTTACCCTGATGAGTACTAAAATAGGGGTTAAAAGCCCCATATCCCTCCTTCAACTCTTTAGGAAAAAGTGGGGGAAATGGGCGGCTATTGCCTGTGGTTTTGCACTTTTTTTTGTCACCGCTTCCTTTCAGGCAGGAAATACCATAGGGGCAGGAATAGCTTTTGCTGAATCACTCCAAACCCCCGCATGGCCTTGGATAGTGTTGGTGTCCTTCTCTGCCATTGGTCTTCTGTTTTTCAAGTCATTTTATAAAATTTTGGAAAGGGTGATGATACTCATGGTAAGTGTGATGTTGGTTTCTTTCCTTTTTACCCTTTTTCTTTCAAACCCGGATTGGGGCATGGTGTTGGAAGGCCTGAGTCCTAAGGTTCCTGAGGGAGCTCTTTTATTGCTGGTGGCCTTGGTGGCATCCAGTTTTTCGATTGGAGGGGCATTTTATCAGTCCTATCTGGTACAGGAGAAAGGGTGGAAATCGAATGAGTCTAAACCTGCCATGGTAGAGGGAGTATCGGGAATATTGGTTTTGGGGGTCATTACGGGTACCATTATGATGAGTGCTGCGGCCATCCTTCGGCCTCAAGGTGTAGAAGTGACGTCTGCCGGGGATATGGGCATAGCACTTGCTCCTTTGTATGGCAATTGGGCTGGAGTGGTGTTTATGATAGGTTTGTTTGGTGCATCATTTTCCTCATTGGTGGGTAATGCCACCATTGGAGGGACCCTATGCTCGGATGCATTGAATTATGGGAGATCCCTAAACGGACTTCCCGTTAAATTGTTTATATCACTGGTCATTTTCATTGGAGCCTTCGTGGCCTTGGCTTTTGGCAGACTACCTTTGGAGTTGATTGTGTTTGCACAGGGAATTACCATTTTCGCAGTCCCATTTATTGGATTAGGCATTTTGCTGGTGGCAAATGATAAGGCAATAATGGGGGAATCCATAAATGGACGCCTGCTGAATATTATGGGGATACTGGGGATTTTGGTGCTGTTTTTTCTGGCAGGAACCAATTTCTATCAATTGTTTATAAAGTAGCAACGATTTTCTTTATTGAATATGACAGAAGAACAACTTGATGAATTATTAAGCACACCTTCAGACTTGCTTATTCAAGATTTGCAGAGTCTAAAAGGGGATATATTGATATTGGGTGTTGGGGGCAAGATGGGGCCTAGCTTGGCAAGGCTAGCCGTAAAGGCCGTAAAGGAGAGTGGGCAGCACAAAAAGGTCTTTGGGGTTTCCAGGTTTTCGGATACCCAACTCAGGAAAGATTTGGAAGCTACGGGAGTGATAACCATAGAGGCAGATATTCTGGAGGATAATGCTCTGGAGGGGCTGCCTGATGCAAGTAATGTCATTTATATGGTTGGGAGGAAGTTCGGTACTTCCGGCCAAGAACACCTTACCTGGGCCATGAATGCTTACCTGCCGGGTAAGGTGGCCGAAAGATATAAGAATTCCAAAATTGTCGTTTTTTCCTCCGGGAATATCTACCCAATGGTCCCGGTGGTCTCCGGAGGAGCCACAGAAAACACCAATCCCTCCCCAATCGGGGAATATGCACAGTCCTGCTTGGGAAGGGAGAGGGTGTTTCAGTATTTCAGCCACCTCAATAAAACGCCTATGTTAATCTACAGGCTTAATTATGCCGTAGATTTAAGGTATGGCAATCTTCTGGAAATTGGGGAGATGGTAAAGAGCAACATGCCTATAGACTTGAAGGTAGGACATATGAATGTGATTTGGCAGGGAGATGCCAACGAGATTGCCCTGCGGGCATTGAACAAATGCAATTTCCCCCCTGAAATCCTCAATGTCACCGGCCCCGAAACCGTTTCCATTAAATGGGTGGCGAAGGAGTTTGGCAGGCTTTTCAAAACAACTCCCCGGTTTTTGGATACTATTTCCGGAGATTGTCTTCTGAACAATGCCTCCAAATGCCATCATTGGTTTGGTTATCCGAAAGTTTCCATTTTGGAAATGATAAACATGACTGCTAAGTGGATCAATGAGGGAGGTTCAAAACTAAACAAACCCACACATTTTCAAGAAACTAAAGGAAACTATTAGCCCATGCACACGCTTGAACCAAACATACTTCAGCTTCTCCACAGGGGAACAGTAATACCTGCCCATCCTTTGGCCTTGGATGACAAAAGAAGATTGGACGAGAGGAGACAAAGAGCCTTGATGCGATATTATCTTGCTGCGGGAGCAGGAGGGATTGCTGTTGGCGTTCATTCTACCCAATTTGCAATCAGGGATAAAAAAATTGGCCTCTTTGAACCTGTTTTAAGGATTGCGATGGAAGAGATAGTGAAGCAAGGGAGAAAGGGGGATTTTATCAAGGTAGCAGGAGTAGTGGGGCCTACAGAACAGGCAAAGGAGGAAGCCGCCCTTGCCCGGGATTTAGGATATGATTTTGGATTACTCAGTGCCGGGGGATTGGGCAACTGGTCAGAAAGGGAGCTAATCAAAAGAGCCGAAATAGTAGGAGAGAGCATCCCCATTTTTGGGTTTTACCTACAACCTTCTGCGGGGGGCAGGCTTTTGAGCTATGAATTTTGGAGAGACTTTGTGGACATCCCCTCTGTAATGGCCATTAAAGTGGCACCTTTTAACCGGTATCAAACCCTAGATGTGGTAAGGGCAATCTGTTCCTCCAAGCGATCGGATGAAATCGCTCTTTATACTGGAAACGACGATAACATTGTTGGCGATTTGCTTACCGAATACAGGTTTGTCATAGATGGAGTGGAAAAGGAAAAGTCTTTTGTCGGTGGCCTTCTAGGGCATTGGGCGGTGTGGACAAAAAGGGCTGTGGAACACTTACAAATGATCAAAGATTACAAGGAACACCAAAAAGGCTCCTTGGGTGAACTTTTGAGCCTAGGAATACAGATTACGGACACCAATGCTGCTATCTTTGATCCGGCACATCAATTTCACGGATGCATACCCGGAATTCATGAGGTGCTGAGAAGACAGGGCTTACTGGAGGGCAGGTGGTGTCTGGATCCGGAAGAGAATCTCAGTCCCGGACAAATGGAGGAAATAGACAGGGTTTGCTCCTCCTATCCCCATTTGTTGGATGACGATTTCGTAAAGGATCATTTAATGGATTTTCTACTTTAAGGCTCCAAGAAATACTCAAAAAAGGTAAAAATTGCCTCGTTGGATGCTTGGTCAGGGGCATGTTCGGGCCTGTTAGACATACCTACCCGATTCTCAAAACCATATAGGGAATTCACCTCAATGCTGTGGTTTAATACTACCCACCTCTCCTCGGGGTCCTCTGAGCCCCCGGATACAAAAAATGGCCTAGGCGCCATCAGGGCATGGAGTTCATGAAGGTCTTTGCCTTTTTCCAGTAATTCGGGATAAAGGCCTTTGGCAGGATTTTCATCGGTTGGCATTCCCCTTTTTCTCCATGGCGGAGGGTGGTAACCTAAGTACCAGGGCTCCCAATAGTTCACCGATGGTTTATCTTCTTCAAACACAATACCCGGATCGGACCAAGCGGCAGCGGCAAATTTATCAAAGAGGCAGGAGGCAAACATGGCCCATTTGCCCCCATAGGAATGTCCCATAATACCTATTTTGTCTTCATTCACTTCCTCCAAGCTAGCCAACAAGTGCCATGCATTTGCGGCAGCATAGGCCAACATGGACAATGGCTGAACCGTGGCGCTATCTATATGGGGGTAATAAATGGAATAAGTTTCGTTTTCGGTTGTTTCAGTAGTACCAAGGGATAGTGTTACAAAGCCCCGCTCTACTAATTTTTTTGCAAAGTCACGATCTGGTTTGCCCTCCCCTATGGCAGTTTCTGGTTCATAATAAACGGTAATCACGGCTGGTTTATCCTTAGACTGAAAGGGAACCAACAAATATCCGGTGGTAGGCTGTCCGGTCACCCATTCAAACTGGATTTTTTTCTGCACATACCCATCCATATTTGTTTCTTCTAACACTTCCATTTCGGGATCGGTGATAAGTTCAGGCCATTCTCCCATTAGATCGTGCCACTCTTTCAAGATCTCCTCTCTTCGTTTTTCCCACATCTCCACAGTACTTGCTACTTCCCCATCTTCAAATAAGAGGGGCGATTTGTAATCTCCCATTATCATTTCATAGTCAAAGGGAGTGGAAAAATAAGGAACCAAATAATCCCAGAGGATCATTTTTCTTAGGAGCCCTGGATAGGTGTCACCGGAATTGGTGCCTGCACCTACCACATGCGCCCCGTAGGTGATATTGTCCCCAAAACACACGAACTTTTTTCCGGTTTGCAATTTCTTGTTTTGCAATAAAAAGTTAAAAATCTTCTGTGCAATGACCTTGTATCCATCCTTGGTGGGATGTACCCCATCATCCACTCCTGAATTTTCCTGATTCATAATCAAAGTGCCTTTTAACTCACTTGAGGTATTGGCAGCAACAAATGCTTCAAAAAGGTCTAGAAGCGGTAAGCCATTTGAGTTGGCCAGGTCCTTTATGATCTCATTTGCCTTTCGGACTTTTATTGCTGCCTTTTCTTGAAAGATACCCTCATTGTACCAACTACTAATGGCCAGGGTGTCCACAGGAACCAAGTTTAGTAAGACCGTTTCAATATTTTCATCTGCAAGGGTCTGAATGATCCTTTGGTAGTTTTTCCTGAAGGTGTCGTAGTCCACGAATTTGTCTAAATTAAGCATGTCGTTCATCCCCACGGAAAGAAAAACCAGGTCCGGCTTTTCCATAATCACGTCATTTCTCAACCTTCTTATCAAATCGAAACTACTGTCTCCACCCGATCCTTTATTAACTATTAACAAAGGTTTATAGGCTTCCTCCGGCAATTTGGGATCCTCAGTTGTAGTATTTCCCTCCCCACACCAAAATAAAAATGGTAGTATGTAAATAATTTTTTGTAAGCTGAAATGCATTTTTATGTATTTAAAAATAGATAATAACTCAAATCTAAAAATTTGTATTTAAAAATCCAGCATTAAATACACATAATTTGTTGAACCAGGGCTATTTATACCTGAATAAGGGAGGAGAGGTAGGATTTTCTATTTGCACTTTCAACATTTACGATTAAAAATTGGTAAAACTAAACCATTTTTTAAATTTGTTGCTTCTCTTAAACTCACCTATTGGTTCTTGACAGAAAAGTTCAAATGGTATTTAAATAACTCCTAACATGATTATGCGTAGTCACTTTTATTGCATTGCAAATGTAGCCAATATGAACCGTGGGGTTTTGGCACTTTTTATGGTTTTCTACCTTTTCATTTCTTGCAATGCAGATGGAGATAGACCTATCCTACACGTAATTGGAGAAGCCGATGGGGACCTGGCCACTTGGCTTTCGGGAGAGGGTTTCAAGCTCATAAACCACAGCAATCCCGCTATTGCCATGGAAAGCATAGAAGAAGGAGGGGTTTTATTTGTCTTGGCTGAGGGATACCCCTACCAGCGCGTTGAATTGTCAGAGGCCTTTTTTGAAGATGCGGAGATTAAGGGGCTGAGACTTTATGTGGAGTACCCTGATTTCATTCCCGGTGTGAACTTGCAAGAAGAAGCCCTGCAGACAAGGTTGGAAAGAGGAGTGGTTAATACGGATGTTTTTGGCCTTGAAATGCAAATGATGAGTATTTTGGGAATAAATGATTGCCACGTTATTCCCTCAGATGCTACCAACCCCTTATTGGTTTTGGCTAAGGTAGCAGGCTTGGACAAGGCTGAATATGGTATTGATGATGTGGAAACACACCCATTATTGATAGAGGAAAATGGCGGTTTCTATTCTCTAACTCGATTATCCAATTTCGCAGAAGGCAGGTATGGCCCAGAAGATCATTGGAAGGCACTTTGGGGTTATATGATTCGGAACCTAACAGGGAAAACAGACCTACATTTTGAAACATGGCCAAGGTATCTTTCTCCCACCTTGGACCAAGGGGAGGAGGTGACAGAAGACCATAAGAAGGAAAGTGTGAAAAGGGGCATAGACTGGTTTTATAAGGGTAGGTTTTTTATTCATCCTGATTGGGAGGATATGTGGCAGAAATACCAAGATGATGGCACCAATCCCGTAGGACCTCCAGTTTCCAGAGATTTGCCCAATGGTGATGGCAGCCTCGGCCTACTGGAAGGGCACTCTTCCAATATCTATCACGATGGTTCCCAGCAATACCGGTACTGGATTAGGGCGGATGTTCAGGGAGAAGGGGCTTATGCTATGGCAGCAGCAGCGAAGATTCTGGGAAATGAGTCTTACCGGGCACCGGCAAAGAGGTTAGTTGACTATATTTTTAACTCAAAATTGAGAGGAGGGCCCAGAAGCGAACAGGACGCCCCAACTTATGGCTTGATAGGTTGGTCAGATACCCATCCTGGGGTGTATTACGGAGACGATAACGCTAGGGCAATCCTAGGGGTCTTGGGAGCTTCCGCCCATTTAGCAACCAATGAATGGGACAAAGAGATGATGGAAGCAATTCTAGCAAATTTCAGGACCACAGGAACCATGGGATTTAGGGATAGGAGGTTGGAGCATAGGGACATTATCAAAAATGGGTGGAGGTACTATTTTGATCGGGAAGTAATCAACCCAGCCCCGCATTTTGAATCCTGGATGTGGGCACTTTACCTTTGGCTTTATGACAAGACGGGCCATGAGCCACTATTGGACAGGGCAAAATTGGCTATTGGGAAGACCATGGACATGTATCCAGAGGAGTGGCTTTGGACCAATGGGATACAGCAGGAACGAGCCCGCATGATATTGCCATTGGCATGGCTGGTACAAGTGGAGGATACCCCTGAACATAGAGAATGGCTCGATAAGGTGGTAAGTGCCTTATTAGAAAACCAAATGGAAAGTGGGGCCATTCGGGAAGAACTTGGGGGAACCGAAAAAGGTAGATATGGGCGTACCAAGACGAACGCTGAATATGGGTTGCATGAGGCTCCTTTGATTTTCGAAAACGGTGATCCAATTGCGGATATGCTTTACACCAGTAATTTCGCCTTTTTTAGTCTCAATGAAGCTGCCCATGCCACTGGAGACGAGCGATATTTTCAGGCTTTGCATCGCCTTTCGGATTTTCTTACCCGTATTCAGGTGAAAAGTGAAAGGTTTGAGGATTTGGATGGAGCCTGGTTTAGGGCATTTGATTATGACCGATGGGAATTTTGGGCCAGCAATGCGGACGTAGGCTGGGGAGCCTGGGGTACACTTACGGGGTGGACCCAGAGTTGGATTGTGGCCACCCAGGTACTTGTATTACAGGAAAATAGTTATTGGGACCTTACCAAACAATCAGATATAGAAAAGCATTTTGAAAACACCTTTACCTTGATGTTTGCGGGAAATTAGCAACCTAAAAACCATGTTGGGTGAAAACTTCTTGAACTTCTCATTCATTTAAGGGGTTAAAGCCTACGTATTTTTATGTTTCTGAAATAGACCTTATCGTTATGGTCGGTAAGTAGTATATGGCCTTCCTCAAACTCACCATAGTTCCTGTCGTTTTTGAATTTGGTGTCGGCTTTCCTTTTGTGAAAATCCTTGCTGCCCCTTTTGTAGGACACCACTTTCACACCATTTAGCCAATGTTCCACCTTTTTGCCTTTGGCCACTATTTTTCCTGTATTCCATTCACCAGGAGGGTTAAGCTGCTTGTTTTTTGGGGAATAAAGTAGATAAGCTGAAGCGGTGGAACTCAGTCCATCCTGGTCATCCATGATGGCGGGGTGTTTAAAGTCATCAATGATTTGGTATTCCGGGCCGTTGATCATGGTTTCCCCGGTTTCCTCGTTTAGGACTTCATCCACAAAATACTTGATACCAGAGTTGGCTTTTTCGGTCAGGTTGAATTCGAATGCCAACTCAAAATCCCCATATTTTTCCCGGGTAATGATATCGCCGCCCTTACCCTCTAGATAAAGTTGGTTATCAGCTATTTTCCACCCTTGAGGAGGGGATTCCGGCCCTGTTTTGCTTCGCCATTTATCCAGGTTGCTTCCGTCGAAGAGTACTTGCCAACCCCCTTGCGCAAAGATTAAATGAGGTAAGTATATTAATGCCAGTATTAGAAGGAGTTTTTTCATGGGTTTGTGCGTTTTTTTGTAATACGGAAATCGCCTGCTCATAGGCTATTGAATTAGTTTTTGGAGTTCAGGATAATTGTACCATCCCCTTGATAACCATGTTTTCTGGTTGAGTCAAGGAAGCAAATTCATTCACCACTTTGTCAAAGGAGAGGTGATGGGTGATAAATGCATCAGTAGGGAAATCCCCGGATTTCAAAACCGCTATCACTTCTTGAAAGTCTCCTGCAGTGGCGTTTCTACTGCATAGGATACTCGACTCCTTGGCATGAATGGCCGGGTGGTTAAATACCAAGTCTCCCTTCGAGAGGCCCACCAGCAGAAACCTTCCTCCATGAGACATGTATTCCGGCCCAGACTCCAAGGCCAGTTTATGGCCGGTCGCGTCGAAGACCGCATTGAAAAGTTTGCCTTTGGTGATTTTTTCAATGTCCTGATGTAGACTTTCGGAGGGTAAAACGGTGTTTTTAATTCCGATTTGTTTCCTTACAAACTTGAGTCGGCTTTCATTGATATCCAGTGCGGTCACTTCTGCACCGGCAAGCTTGGCAAAAACCATAATGCCAATACCTATGGGGCCGCAGCCCATTACCAATACTTGTTCCCCCTTTTCTACCTTTGCCCTTTTTACGGCATGTGCCGCCACAGCCAGGGGTTCTACAATGGCCATTTCCTCAAAGCTGAGGTTTTCGGCAGGAAGCAGTAATTCCTCCGACAAGGCGAAATATTCCTGCATCCCTCCATCGGTATGCACACCAAGTACTTGTAGTCGGGTACAACAGTTGGTTTTGCCTTGCAGGCAGGCCACGCATTTCCCACAGTGAATGTAAGGTATTACCACCACCTTGTCTCCTTTCTTCCATGTGGAAGACCCATTGGGATCCTCGATTACCGCTGCCAATTCATGTCCCAGTATACGGGGATAGGTAAAATAAGCCTGATTACCGGCAAAAGCATGCAGATCCGTGCCACATACTCCGATGCGCTTAATTCTCAGCAGCACCTCACCCTGCCTAGGTTGGGGAGTAGTGGTGTCTTTTTGGGTAAAAAGGCCTGGTTTTTCGCAGATTATCGTTTTCATGTGTTTATAATTGATTTTTATTTGCCACATAGCCTGCCCCGGACTCGCTTCGGGGGAATCTCGCAAAGGATAATCATCCCAGTGTGTGACGTGCTCGTCATGCCCTGACTGCCGTCAGGACAGGCTCGAATTCATGTGTTTATATTTTCTTTTCAATGGCCACCTAGCCTGCCCCTGCCTGCCCCGAACTTGATTCGGGGGAATCTCGCATTTCCAATAATCATCCTGGTGTGTGAAGCGCTCGTCATGCCTGACTGCCGTCCAGGCAGGCTCGATTTCATGAAGGCAGTATAATTGGTTTTCAAACATTCTAATACACGAAATTACAAATTTTAGGCTCCCTTGAGGGCTTAAATTCTAAAAATCGATAAGGCCCTTACCTCCCTAACTTATTCAACTTGGGAGTTAGCTCTTTGCTGGGCCAGATTTTCCATCACTTTAATGACCACAGGTTCATTAAGCTTACTGGTGATAATTTCCATAAAATACTTAAGATCAGCATAAGAAACCGCCGGTATCAGTGTTTCCTTCAAAGAGACGCTTGCCGTTACGGTTAACACACGATCCATTTGGGTAATCGCATAGGAAAATGATAATGCCCCGTTTGGTAAAGCTGCAGAAATACTCTCAGGGAAGTCATCTACTTCATAGCCTTCCGGAATATTAATTTTGGCACTGTACCTGTCATTAAAGGTGTAATTGAAATCCACCGGGAAGGTACGGTCTGTGGCTTGGAAAGGGTTATTATCCCATCTTTTCAGGGCAAAGGGGGTAATAAACATCTTTTCGGTATCGGTTAGGGGCTTTTGTTCGGAATAGGAAATGTCTAAAATTTCCCTCCCATCGTTTTTTCTGTTTACTACCAATAATTTTTCCGATGGGACTTCAGGTGATTCACCCGTATTATTAGTCAATCGCTTTTGTAATTCTTTTTCTTCTAATCGCCCCCATTCCACAGCATCATAATCAAGAAGGCGAAGATGTGTTTCTGTGACCAAGCTCCCTATATCCATCCCTATGGTTGTAAACAGATTGAAACCTGATCGATGGGGGTGGGAAAGATTGACCAGGTCACTATTTTTGGCAAGTAATGGAAACCCCTGATTGACATGAAAGTCCAAAGGTAGGAAATTGATAGGGACTCCTGACCTATTGGCATCTACAAGTAGGGTTTCATCTTGTAGCTTCACCATCAGAATCATATGGTTAAACTGGTCGGCGAATGGATAGTGGATGAGCGTGGACCTCCCATTTCCTTTACTACTGATTAACAAAGGTACTGCCTCGATTTCATTTTCCCTCAACAAGGCCAATAGTAGGAGATTTATCTCTGCCCTATTGCCAGATTTAGTTTCAAGTACGTTTTTTATGGGTTCTTTAGGCAGTACTCCTTCCTTTCCATCGTATCGATAATGGTGTGTTACATGTTTGTATAGGGTGTACAAAAGCTCTTTTTTATCCAACTTATCCCCGCTTTCCCAAATTAATTTTTCCCTGATCGATTTGGAAGGACTCAGGAAACTCTTGAATTCACTTTTTTCCATGAATAGGTTGGCAAGGTCCTGCCAAGAACCAAACATAATTTTTCTTTCCTCCTTTTTTTCCCCCCATTCATTGGTGCTTTGGCTTTCATAGGCGTATAATTGAAATTCCACTTTTTCCAGGTAATCTTTGTAATGGTTCATGTAGGGCTCTGGTTTGAAAGCCCTGAGGTCGGTCAGTTCCCAGTGGTACTTTCCTCTAGTGGAGGTTTGGTGGTTGGTTTTAAAGATCTTTTCTCCTTGTTTCAGCATTTTATAATCAAAATGTGAGGGTATATCAATACTATAAATTGACTTTAAGGTGGGAATTTCATTTTGAAAAACCCAACCTTCTAGAAAGACAATGGATTTATCCAACTTCACATAAGAGTACTCAAAAATACTACCCTCCTGTACATCTGGAAAGCTAAACCGGATTTCTCGGTACCCATCTCCAGTATCCACTTCAAAGAAGTCTTTTTTGGAGAGTTTGGAAACTTTTTCAGATCCATTTTCAAAATTGACAATTTGGGCTTTAAGACGCTGAATACTTTCAATGTTGTCATTTCCTTTGTACATGCGGAGCACAACGTCTCCAAGTTCTTTTCCAGATTCTTTTAGCACTTTTACTCTACGGTGGATCTGATTGTGGATTGTAACACCTAGAAATAAACTGACGCAGCTTTCCTCCAACACAACCGCTGCTGCATCGGGCTCAAAGTCCACGGTCTGGAGGGCAAACTCCTCAGGCTGATATTTCCCATACTTGGTTTCTTGGCCTATTACTATACCATGGTACAATAAGCCTGTGATAATAAGAACTAAAAGTTTCATTGGAATCAGTTTTTGATAAAAGATAGTTGTTGATTTAATGCTTTTTTAATTTCCCGGAAAACCGAATTTCGTTTGTCGGCAGTTATGTCTTCCGGAAAATGGATATCTAATTTTTTTTCTATAGTAAGTCGATCATCTTTCAAATCGGCTAATATATCCAGAGAGTAGTATTCGCAAGAATAGGAGAGTTGTGGAGGGGATATATCCCATTCTAGATCCTGGTTAAGTTGGATTATAAGCATTTCCTTTAACTCCCCTGCTCCAGTAGTGATTTCCTCCAGGTCCCAGGTTGTCCAGGATAAGGGGATAAGGACCCTCTTGGAGGTAGATTGGTAAAATCGCTGCACATCTCCTTGGTACTTTAAGTTTACCAAGGGGACTTTTCCCTCATTTTCTGTGGCCATGGAAAATTCTTGTATCACCAGACCTCCCCCTGTATGACTGTTTAAGAATGTGGTAAACTCTTTTTCAGAGGTATTTTTGTGCAGATGGGTAAATGTGCTGGCTGGAAATCCCTCTATTACTTTTGTGCCATGGAGGTGAGCATTTCCCTGGGGCAACAATTCTAAATGTAGGTTGTGGTTTATCCTGTGATAATTGGATTGGGAATAGCTGGGGGTACGGTCTATAACTCCTCCATTTTCTGTGACCACCAGCACGTGCCGGTCCATGGTGCTTTTCCCCAAAAACCCGGCTGGTAGTGTAGTGGAAGTGCATTCTATCCAAATAGTTTCTTCCTCTAGAGGCACACGTAAAATGGCATGATTAAATTGATTGGAAGGGAAATCCAAATCAATGGGTTTTGCTTCTGACCCACTTCTTACCAAGGTATAGTCAGAGGGGATTCCAGCTTCCTGAAGCATGGCCTTTAAAAGCATGGTAAGTCCCTTGCAGTCCCCGAATTTTGACTGGACAACCGAGTTGGCATTTTCAGGCATCCAGCCACCTAATCCCAGTTGTATACTTACATATCGGTAATTTTTTTGAAGGTATTTATATAACCTGTCTATTTTTTCATAGGGATCCATTAAACTGTCCACCAAGGTGTGAACAAGGGCCTTGCTACCCTCAGAAAGATCCCCCTTCCCATGGTTAAGCAGGTGCATCCATTTGCCAAAATCCTCCCAGGTTTGCATGTTTCCCCTATACCCCTGCATGGAAAAATGTACAGGGGCAGTTGCGACCTCAGGCAGATCATCCGCACTTTCTGTTAGCGAGGGTAAATCACTCAATTCCCAGAATAAAGACACCTTGCCCTCTTTTTGTATTTCTGTTGGCGGAAGTAAAGACACATTGCTTTTGTACCTTAAACCAATCTCTTCAGGATACGCTATTTCAAAAGTTGCTTTCTTTATAAGTTGGTTGAAATAATGGTAGGGATGCCATCGTGGAAGATGAAAATT
Organism: Pleomorphovibrio marinus; assembly: GCF_003347495.1. Classification (GTDB taxonomy): domain Bacteria; phylum Bacteroidota; class Bacteroidia; order Cytophagales; family Cyclobacteriaceae; genus Pleomorphovibrio; species Pleomorphovibrio marinus. The sequence continues at coordinate 67,788 of NZ_QCXY01000012.1, read as the reverse complement.
TCCTGAAACATGCCTTTTCCACCTATATTCTATTTTTATGGGATACTGCTGTGGGGTCGGGAGAAAAAAGAGGAGCTTATTGTCCCCGTATAAGGTGCCATCCGAAACTAAATTCTTTTCTTTTAGCTGTTTACGCTTTATTGTTTGTAGGGTTTTTCCGGAAAGGGGGTTGATGATTTTTGCCTCGAAGTCAAGAAGCTTGGTAAAACTGTTGATTAGGCATTCAAATTGAGCATGGTCCAATGCGCTGGAGGAAAGCAACAAAAGGGATTGATCTACCTCTTCAACATAACCAAAATCCTCTTCAAGTGTCACTTTAATGTTTTCCTCCAAGATAGAGTAGGTCTCAGGCAAAACTCCGATAGGCCCGGATGCTAAAAGCAATGGACAATAAACCATTGATGCTAAAAGTGATAAAAAAAGCTTCATGCTTATAAAAAGGTTAGAAAAAACACCGCAATGTAACGGAATTTTTAAAAGGTGGAACATAATTGAGGATTTTTTTTTATCATGCCTATTCATTGAAACATTAAAATTTTCAGTAAACAATAAAAAGATGAAGGTCGATTATAAAAGGTTGTGTAAAGTTTTCCATGTTGTATTAGTCTCCAAAGGTTTCGACGACAGAAAGGCAGAAAAATGTGCCACCCTATTTGCGGATGCCAGTTTGGACGGGGTGGCTTCGCATGGATTGAACCGTTTTCCGGAATTTATCCGGCTGCTGGATGCGGGATACGTAAACTCCAAGGCAGAACCAAGCTTGGATTTTTCGCTTCCCGTGTTTGAGCGTTGGAATGGGAATCTGGGTGCTGGGCCATTGAACGCCGGGTTTGCGATGGACAGGGCAATAAGTATGGCCAAGGAGCAGGGGATTGGAGTGGTGGCCCTTCACCGCACCAACCATTGGAAAAGGGGTGGGAACTTTGGTTGGCAAGCGGGTAAAGCTGGCTGCATCGCCATTTGTTTTACCAATACCCTTCCCAATATGCCAGCTTGGGGGGCAAAAGAGCCTAAGCTGGGAAACAACCCCTTGGTCATTGCCCTGCCCAAGAAACCAGCGCCCATGGTATTGGACATGGCAATGACCCAATTTTCTTATGGTAAAATGTTGGCCTACCTCAGGCAAGGCAAGGAGATGCCCTATCCCGCGGGATTTGACCAAAACGGCGAAATGACCAAAAACCCCGAACCCATTTTAGCCCATAACCTTGCCCTTCCCATGGGGATGTGGAAAGGGGCGGGATTGGCCATGATGTTGGATCTGATCGCCTCTTTGCTTTCTGGTGGCTTGTCCACTCATGAGATTGGCAAATTAGAGGAGGAACACGCCATTTCCCAATTTTTCCTTTGCCTGTACCCACCCAAACTTGGTATGAACGAAGGTGAGATGCAGCAAAAGCTGGAGGCTTGGGTAGAGGATTTGAAGGAGGCCAACACTTTCTCAGACGGCCCATCGGTATTTCCTGGGGAGAATTCCCTGAAAAACAGAGCACACAATTTAAAACACGGGGTGCCCGTGGACAAGGTAATCTGGGAAGAGGTTGTAGGGATGTTAGATCAAAAATAGGTTCCAAGTAATTGTTTGCTAATTTTAGATAAATCCATCATCCATTTGGAATCAGGCTTTGACCATATATTAAAATTTTGTCTTTTATTTCTGGTTTTTTTAAACTAAAATTGTCGGATAACCATTTAAGCATGAATTTTTATTCCTTATTATTCCTATTATTAATTCCAGGAATTATTAGCTGTACTTCTGAATCTCAGAATGCTGTCCACATGGAATATAAATTGGAAATTATTGATTCTATCCAAGTGGATTATATGGGAAATCCAACTATAGGAGAATTTTATCAGGGAAGAGGTGTTATCTATGACCACAAATCCGCTACAATTATCGCTTTCGATACACTAGGAAATATCCTGAGCAGCAATCAATTTCCCAAGGAAGGGCCAGGCTCCCTTTCCTGGATAGGTGGCATGCGTATTCATTCAGATGGCAAGGTGTTCGTGAACACCCTTATAGGTGAGATTGGGGTGTTGGATGAAAATTTAGAACTGGAAAAAAAGATCCAAATGCCTTTTCCCCCCGAATTGAGAGACATGTGGGGAAACTCCAAGGTATTTGACTTCTGGAAGGACTACCTATACATCTATTATCCGGGTAGAGATGGACAAAATCCCTATTTAAGAGATTTTTGGAAGGAAAACACCCTTTTGGAGCAAATTGAAGTGTCCACAGGCGACACCAAAGGCGTCTTGAAGCTCCCCAGTCAAAGCAAGCACCAATCAGATCTGTTTTTTGAACAGCCATCTCCTAAGGTTGGAATTCAGGGGGAAAAACTTTATTTACATCTTGATACTGAGAATTTGATTTTCGTTTATGATTTGGGGAATGATGGGGAAATCATGGAGGTATTGGATTTTCAGCCCTCAAAATACGTACAATTGGAGGGACAAACAGAAAGAGTTGGGTATGCGTCTGGAAATTATATGTCCAGGGGCCGATCCAATAATCTATTTCCAATCAGGGAAGGCCTAATTATTTATTATAGCGAAGGAATTGCCAAGGATGATTTTGTGAATGCTGGACTGAATAAAAAAGAAAACTGGTATAAAAGACCTGACATGGAAAGGAAGGTGCTGAAAATTTACAGTGATAAATCCGGGTGGTCCAATGAAATTATTTTGCCTCCAAAAGTAGGTGAGATTCTCAATATAGAGGCCTTGGACAAATCCTTTTTCGGGTTTAGGAATGACGAGTACCTGGGTGTGGAACAGGATTTTGTCACATTTTATAAATTGAAATTAAATGCCTATTAAATATGATCAACAATTTCACCAAAACTCTGAAAGTGTTCATTTATTTTTCTATAGCTTTTTTGATTTCGGTATCCTGCAGCAGTCCAAACTCCCAAACCGAAGTCAGTGAATCTACCAGGGAATCCTATGGGCTCGAAATCCTGGACTCTATGGTTGTGGACTTTATCGGTGTGATGGCATGGTCACATATCAGTCCTGACGGGGATAATTTTTTGGCTATTGACCAGCAAAAATCCAATGTGCTCCTAATCGGGAAAGATGGTGAAATCCGGGCAACTTTACATAAAACTGGAGATCAACCTGATGCGATCGGACAAAATCTGTCGGCAAGGCCACAGTTTAGAAACAATGCTGAAATAGCCCTTTTGGGAAGCAAGGGGTTGTTTATTTTTGGATTTGATGGAAATTTGAAAAAAAGCATCAAACCCAGTTTTGACCCTTTTTCGAGTTTTTTCATTCAAAATACAGATCAATTTCAGTTTATGGATGAAAACCATGCTGTAGCAGTATATGGTGCAAGAAATCCAGAAGGCTCTGGGTTTTATACCGAGGCATCCGGCACTAAACTCGAATCTATTGATGTTGAAAACGGTACATTTACCGGAATCCTACCTTATCCTTTTTCGTCCAGGTATAATTCCTCAGAAACCTTTCCCATCACCAATTCCACACCTGTTTTCAGGGCCAGTGAAAAGGGAATTTATCTGGCTTTCAAAAATGAAGCAAAAATCTTCCATTATGATTGGGAAAATACAGAGAACCCCAAAGATGAAATCCACTTAAAAATTGAACCTTTTCATCTGATGAAGGGTAAAGATCCAAAATCAGTTGACAAGAAAGCCATCCACATTGATGTCCGCGATTTTTCCTACGGTTCAATAAATAATATATATTTGGCTGGAGATGAACTACTTGTTTCCTATACACATGGTCTTTCTGACGAGGAATTCGATCAAGTTACAGAAGGCATCAGCGGTTTTCAAGAATCCCTCCGGTTAATAGAAGAAAATAACAGGTCAAAACTGGCTGTCCTTCTAAGTGATGGACTCCCCATACCGATAGAGACCCCGGATGTTTTTGGAACATTGGAATTTGTGGACAAGGAGGGAAACCTGTGGTTTTCTCCCAATAAAAATGAAGTGGAAAGAGACTATGAGGTTTTATATAAATCCACCATCAAATAAGTAACATTTTGGATAATTGGGATTCCTATGAAATTATTTTTCCTTATCTCTGGATGCATGCAACCTTTGTTGTCCAATAATAATCCTTTCATTTATTGAACTGTACGCTATTGAAAACGAAATTCTTTTCACTCTTGCTTTTAACTGTCTCCATGCTGCTAAATTCATGTAGCAAGACAGTGACCTTAAACCGGATGGTTCCAGCAGAAATAAGTGTTCCCACTTATGTCCAACGGTTATTACTTGTTGACAGGACGGCACCCCAAAGGGAGGGAATAGCCATCTTAGAAGGCATTCTTAGCGGGGAAGCTCCATTTGAGGTTAAAAATGCCGCAGAAGCTACCCTTACCACTGTGCAACAGGAATTGAATACTTCACCTAGATATGAAGTCATCAGAGCAAGGGAAAGGTTAAGGGGAGGACTTTTTGCACAGACTTTTCCCGCACCACTGATGTGGGAACAAATAGATGGGCTTTGTTCCGAATATGGAGTAGATGCTGTATTGGTATTAGAAAAGTTTTCCTCTGACTTTGTGATCACGGACAAAAAGAAGATGATAAAGAAAACGGTGGGAACGGGAAAAGATGCCAAAGAGATTGAGGTGCAGGGGATCTACCTGGAGGGCCTAGCCGCTGTCAGTGCCGGTTTTAGGTTATATGATCCCCAAACCAGAAATATTTTTGATCAGGCAAATTATGATAAAACCAACCTTTGGTCGGCGGAAGCAGAAACCAGAACACAAGCCGTAGCCTTGCTCATTGATAAGGTACGTGCCACACAATATGTAGGAAGAATGGCGGGGGCTAGTTATGCACATAGAATTGCACCTATGCATGTAACAATCAACCGGACCATGTACGATAAGCCAAAATCCAATCCTGCCCTTGCCAAAGGCTCAAGATTGGCTCAAGTGGGCCAATGGGAGGAGGCACTTGACTCTTGGCATCAGGGTTTGAATCAAATCAATGACAGGAAAACAGGAGGAAGGTTATGTCATAATATTGCCTTGGCCTATGAAGTGTTGAATGACCTGGAGGATGCGAGAATTTGGGCGGGAAGGGCCTTTACTGATTATGGCTTTAAGAAAGGCAGATCTTATGCCCAAGAGATTTCCGTTATAATGAGGCAGGAAGAAATTGTCAGAGAGCAATTGGCGAGGGATACTAATTGAGGCGTTATTTTTTTGTAAGTCACTAAAAACATGCCTTAGATTGTAATTTGGTAGGACCTGTTATGAGAAGAATAGGATTTTGCCTTACCTCTACGCAACAGGTTGGATGTGTAGGGAGTAATTTTTTTGGTGTTCAGGATATTTATCCTTGTACAATAGGGTGTTTTACCTAACAAAAGGATTGCTATTTAATTTAGAAAACCAGTAAATATCGGTAGAAGTCTTAGGGTGGTTTATAAAAAAGCCCCCCAATAATTGGAGGGCTAAAATTAGGTTAATCAATCAATTGGGAATCATTCCATGAGGGTCTATAACAAATTTCTTTGCCGCTCCACCGTCAAAGTCCTTATATCCCTGTACAGAATCCTGGAGGGAGATTACCTTTACATTTACAGCCTTGGCAATTTGTACTTTGTCGTACAGAATGGCATTCATCAGTTGCCGGTGGTATTTCATCACAGGGCATTGTCCGGTGTGAAAGTGGTGGGATTTGGCCCATCCCAATCCCAATCTAATGCTTAGGCTTCCTTTTTTAGCAGCCTCGTCCACTGCACCGGGATCCCCAGTGACATACAGTCCTGGAATGCCAATTCCTCCACCAGCCCTGGTGACATCCATTACCGAATTAAGGACTGTCGCAGGCATTTCCTTATCGGCATCGGCACCATGGCCTTTGGCTTCAAAACCTACGCAATCTATGGCACAATCCACTTCGGGAATGCCAATGATGTCTTCTATGGCATCGGCCAGGCTTACATCTTTTCTTAAATCTACAGTTTCGCATCCAAAGCTTCTGGCTTGCTCCAAGCGCTCGGGTATCATATCCCCCACGATGACAACAGCAGCACCCAAGAGGTGGCAGGAAACTGCACACGCCAAACCTACAGGCCCAGCCCCGGCCACATACACAAATGCCCCTGGACCTACTCCTGCAGTTACAGCTCCATGATAGCCGGTAGGAAAGATATCCGAAAGTAGTGTTAGATCCTTGATTTTTTCCATGGCCTGGTCCTTATCCGGAAACTTAAGTAAGTTGAAATCTGCGTAGGGCACCATCACGTATTCTGCCTGTCCACCTACCCAGCCCCCCATGTCCACATATCCGTATGCAGCACCTGGGCGCTCCGGATTTACGTTGAGACAGATACCTGTTTTTCCTTCCTTGCAGTTCCTGCATCTACCGCAGGCGATGTTGAAGGGCACAGAAACAAGATCACCTTCCTTAATAAATTCCACGTCCCTGCCCGCCTCTATGACCAATCCAGTAATTTCATGGCCAAGAACAAGTCCTTCAGGGGCAGTGGTCCGGCCTCGTACCATATGCTGGTCGCTTCCGCAGATATTGGTGGATACGATTTTTAGAATAACGCCATGGTGACATTTTCGTTCACCTAGAGCAAGTTTTGGGTATTCAATTTCCCGGACTTCTACTTCTCCGGGTTTAATGTAGGCTACGCCGTGGTTTTTACACATAATTGAAAGAAATTTTGGTTGACAGTTGGGTTTACGACAAGTAGAATGATTGGACGCTGCCGAAAAATCTATTGTCATAGAATCTTTAAGTTAGCCATTGTCAGGCAGAAATGCAATGGAATGTGGAGGTATTGTTTTAATAGCAATATATCTTTCTTCATACTTACCGCATTTTCTCTTTGTTGAAAATATCCAGTTTTCCGCTGCTAAAACAGGGGTTAAAATTTCATACATGCTATTCCACCCGCAAGAAATCCTAATGTACTTAGGAAGCTTGAATCATTTTCTATTTTCTTTAAAATCCTGCTTGAAATCTATTCACACATCACTAAAGAGGATATCTTGGCATGTATAAGCTATAAAGTAAGACGCTGACGAATTTGAAAGAGGCAAGTAGCCAAACGGACCTGCTGTTGGTCTATGAAAAATACTTAGAAACAGATTTTTCTATCAAATACAACTACCTATATCAGCTGGTGTTTTGGATTATATTTTTCAAAATGTAGCATAGTATATAATTAAACTTTGGGGAGCATTGGGAGAAAGGGGGATTTATCTTTTACTAAAACTGGAAGTAACATGGAAACCGGGGCTTATTTAATGAACCAAGGATTGAAACCTAGTCCAATGTTTTAAAATCGCCCGTCACCGAACAATTTTGTCCGCTACGTTTATATGCGTTGAACGCAATGTTACTTTTATGGTCAAAATAAGGGTTTTGGCGTGGCATGAAAGTGGAATTATCCCCCTGAAATCGAGCGTTTAAAGATTACAATACATAGTTTTTTCCTGATCAAACAAGACCTTGCGTAATATGTTAAAAAACTACTTAAAAATCGCGTGGAGAACCTTGTTAAGCAACCCTTTTAACAGCCTTGTCAGCATTTTGGGACTAGTGCTTGGGATGAGCTGTTGCTTGGTAATAGCACTTTGGGCCTCTCAGGAACTCAGCTTCAATGAATTTTTTCCGGAAGGCAAGCGAATTTTCAAGGTGAGAACCAATTACCTTTTTAACGGAGAGGTGATGACCAATAATCTTACTCCCGCACCGTTGGCTGAGGCATTGAAAAGTGAGGTGTCACAGATCGAATATGCCGCAAAATATGCAGATTGGGGGCCACAACTTTTGGTCAAAGACGACTACAATGCTATCAGGGAAAAAGGAATTTTCGCGTCTGACGACTTTTTCAATATTTTTCCTTTGAAAGTGATAGCAGGAAACCTCATAGATGCCCATATTTCGAATGAGCAGGTGGTCATTTCCAAAAGTGCAGCCGAAAGGTTATTTAACGGCAGTCCTGCAATAGGGGAAATCCTGATGATGGAAAACCAAGAAGGAAAGCTGAAATCCTATCTGGTCGGTGCGGTCGTTGAGGATCTGCCGGTAAACAGCTCCATTCAGTTTGACTGGGTCATTAATTTCAAAGAAATAGAGCAGCCTTGGATGAGTTGGGGGAATACGTCCTATTATTCCTATGTGAAATCGGTTCCTAATACCACAAGGGAAGACATGGAATTGGCTGCTAGTGCAATTTTTGCCAAGCATAGTGATTATGGGAAGGACAGCTATCCAGTATTTCAACCGTTGGCAGACATTCATTTATATGATGTATTTGAAAATGGGAAGGCAGCTGGTGGCAGGATTGCTCTGGTCAGAAACCTAATGCTGATAGGATTGCTTATTTTACTGGTTTCCTGCATCAACTTTGTGAGTTTGGTTACCGCAAAGGCAAGTATAAGGGGAAAGGAAATTGGGATCCGAAAAGTAATTGGTGCGAATAAAAATGCGTTATTGGCACAGTTTGGAAGCGAGTCTTTATTGGTTGCTACCCTAGCCCTTATGCTGACACTGCTGACCATAAGCCTACTATTACCCCTATTTAATTCCTATTTGGGTACCCAGCTGACGTTAGCGTGGCAAAATACCGGATTTTGGGGCTTACTATTAGCCGTTTGGGTGTTGGCATCGTTAATGTCATCTCTGTATCCTTCCTTTTTTCTGGCCAGTTTGCCGGTGTTCAATGCCCTAAAAAATCAGCTGAAGCCAGGGGTGAGCGGGGCTTATTTTAGAAAGGCGTTGATTGTATGCCAGTTTTTTATTTCTTCTTTATTTTTAGTGAGCATCTTGGTAGTTTATAGCCAGCAGGAATATCTACGCAAAAAGCACCTTGGTCTAGATAGGGAGAACGTGTAGTTCTTGCCGTTGGGAGGGGAGCTTTACCACAATATGGAAGTGCTGCAACAGGAAGTCATTAAATCATCCGCTATAAAATCCGCAACTGTCTCCACCTTTCTGCCAATCAACATACAGGCATACTCAGGAGACCTTTCTTGGCCTGGAAAAGATCCAGATCTCCAGTCAAAGGTTTCTGCGGCCTGGGTAGGGTATGACTTCGCAACTACAATGGGTATTCCGCTGAAAGAAGGAAGAGAATTTTCCCCTTTGCATCCAAGTGATACCCTTGCATATCTGGTGAATCAAAAGGCGTTGGATCTAATGGGCATTGAAGAAGATCCTATAGGGAGAGAAATTACATTTTGGAATGGTACCGGCCCAATAGTTGGTGTGATGGAAAATTTTCATTTGCAGTCATTGCACACCCCCATCACTCCGCTGATCCTTGTTCTGCAACCAGAAAATGCTTCCTATCTCTTAGTAAGGTCTGCTGATGGGCAACTGGAAAATGCTATAGCCGATCTGAGGAAGGTCACGGAAGCCATAAATCCGTTATATCCCTTTGAATATCATTTTTTGGATGAGGAACACGAAAGGCTTTATCTGTCCGAACAGATGATTAGCAGATTGGTTCTCATCTTTGGAGTGATCGCTATTTTTATTTCATGCCTGGGATTGTTGGGGTTGACTGCCTTTACCGTTTCAAGAATGGTAAAAGAAATAGGCATACGCAAAGTGTTGGGGGCTTCCGTGGTTGAGATTACGACCTTGCTTTCAAAAAGCTATTTAGGACTGATCCTAATCGGATGGCTGATAGCCCTGCCTGTTTCATGGATATTGCTGAATAGCTGGCTGGACAATTTCGCCTATAAAATAGACCTGGAATGGTGGTTTTTTATAGGTGCTGGGGTATTGACCATGCTGATTGCCTTGCTGACGGTGAGTTTCCAGTCGGTGAAGGCTGCCCTTATAAATCCTATTGAGTCTCTACGCAGCGAATAGGTGCGTAAAGACGAAATCCTGAGGAATTTAGGGTTGAATCTTTTTCCACGTTAACTTCCAATTGATTATATTTAGGTATGGAAAAAGAGGACAGCAAATCTCTGGCAAAAGAACCCGATTTGAGCTACGGGAACTATTCCTATGCGGATTACCTGACATGGGATATGGAGGAGATGGTTGAATTGATCAAAGGGAAAGTCTTCAGAAAAGCCGCCGCTGCTCCAAGGAGGATTCACCAATGGTGGGCTGGGAATTTATACACCGAATTGAACGTGTTTTTGAAAGGGAAAAAATGCCAGGCCTATATTGCTCCCTTCGATGTCCGGCTTCCAGTTAAGTCGAAAAAAGACGATAAAATTTTCACAGTTGTACAACCGGATATTTGCGTGGTTTGCGACTTAGACAAGTTGGACGAAAGGGGGTGTATAGGTGCACCTGATCTAGTGGTGGAAGTACTGTCACCCGGCAACAAACAGCTTGAACTCCAACACAAATATGAGGTTTATGAGGAATCTGGAGTAAAAGAATATTGGCTGATGGATCCCGAGGGGCAGACCCTCCTGATATACACGCTGATTCAAGGCACCTATCAACCCTCTCGCTGGATGACTTCCGGTGATACTGCCAAATCCTCGGTTATTTTAGGATTTGAATTGGATTTGGAGGCATTTTTTGATGAAATTAATTGAAAACCTTTTTATAGGTTGGAGTGGAGGAAAAAGTTTCCCCTGTTTTGTCTAAAACCTATAAGTATTCCTTCGAACTAACAGATGTCCCTGATTTAAGTGAAAATTCAAATCCTTTATCAGCGATTCTGTGAGTTTAGACTTTGCCTTGTCAATAATTAGATCAATACAGCGAAAGTGATTGGTCGTTTCAATAAGATAAATCAAGTATAATAATTTAAGTTGTTTGCCGATATTAATGACAGTGCCATTTGACCATTACAATTTACCTTATTCATTATTATCCTAAGTGTTGAAGATAAACCTGGGAAGGGATAAAAAATCAATATGCCCGTCGACGGACGATTTTGTCCGAATTGAATTTGTGTTAATTGATGAAATAAACCAATTAGGCGGTTTTTGGAATTTTTTTGATGGCATGAATGTAGCAGAAATGTTTTTGAAAAATAGATCAATAGAGAATGCTCAAAAACTACCTTAAAATCTCCTACCGAACTCTTTGGAAAAATAAAGTTTTCAGTGCTATAAATATTGTTGGATTGGCTATTGCCATGTCGGCCTGTCTGCTCATCCTCCACTATGTGAACTTTGAGCTGAGTTACGATAATTTTCGGAAACCGACGGTGTATCGCATAGCAGACTACGCTTACTTAAATGGAGAAATGGTCGGGAAACGGGCCCAGACACCCCCTGCATTGGCCCCGGCGTTCCAACGGGAGATTCCGGAAGTGATAGAAGCGGCCCGATTAGTTCATACGGCCCCTCTTATGTCGGATCCCGTTATGCAGGTGGGTGACCGGAGTTTTCATGAAGACAAAGTTTATTATGCAGATGCGGAATTCCTTGACATGTTTTCTTTTAATTTGGTTCACGGAAATAGGGACCTGGCACTTACCCAACCCAGCAACGTGGTAATTTCTAGGGAGATGGCGGAAAAGTATTTTCCCGGGCAAGATGGCTATGGGGAAGAACTTATGTTTTATATGGGGGAATGGGGGAATACACAATTAAAGGTTAGTGGAGTTTTTGAAAATATTCCCGAAAACTCCCATGTGCATACCGATTTTATCATCTCCTTCAATTCTATTCCATGGAACTTGGATGAAAACTGGGATTGGGGCAATTTTTATAATTATGTGGAACTAGCCCCTCAGAGTGATTTGGCAGTAGTTGAAGGAAAATTTTTGGAGGTACTGGAAAAATATCTGGGAGAGAGTTTGGCCGAATGGCGCAAAGCAGGATACACCTCCACGTTAAATCTACAGCCAATCCAGGATATCCACCTAGACTCCCATCTGGAGGCGGAAGCAGCACCTAACGGTAGCCGAAAGATGGTTTGGTTCCTAACTCTTATCGCTATTTTTATTTTGGTTATCGCCTGGATCAATTACGTGAACCTAACCGCCGCCAAATATGTGGAGCGGGCTAAAGAAATTGGCATTAGAAAAGTAGTGGGATCCAGTAAACGGCAGCTGATCGCACAATTTATGACCGACTCTTTTATGGTCAATGGGTTGGCAGCTATTTCGGCAATTATGCTTTCGCAACTATTAATGCCTTTTTTCCAAACACTTACGAAGGTAGAGTTTTCTCCTACTCCTTCCTCTGGAATGAGCATTGGCGTAGGAGCATTGTTTTTGACAGGCACTTTATTATCGGGTCTTTACCCGGCGTTTGTAATGTCTTCCTTTCAACCCTTGCAAATGATAAGGGGCCATTTAAAGAACCCAAGTCAGGGTGTACCAATTAGAAAAGTATTGACTATATTCCAATTTGCCGCCTCTATAGCCCTTATTGCGGGTACCTTGGGTGTAAGCCGGCAGCTTGGCTTTATGCAAGAGCAGGATAAGGGGCTGAATATGGAACGAACGCTTATCGTAAAGGGCCCGGGAATTAAGGATTCAACTTATCAACAGCATTTAGTCTTTTTCAAAAACGAAGTGAACAAGCTTCCCCAAATCCAAAAAGTAAGTGTTTCCTCTAATATCCCTGGCAAGGAACTGAGTTGGGCTAGGCAGTTTTACCAGCCAGCACAGCCAGAGAATGGAAAAGGCATAAATATCATCGCAATTGATGAAGATTTTTTCAAATTATACGGGGCAGATTTCCTTGCAGGCCGTAATTTTTCCCCTAAAGTTACTTCTGATCGTGGTAATTTGATCATTAACGAAACGGCAGCACGCCAGCTGGGGTTTGAAAATGCCGAAGATGCAACTCAAAACACAGTTATTTGGCATGAATCTGATGAAGATACATACGCCAAAATGATTATCGGAGTGATCAGGGATTTCAATCAGGAATCGCTCCATAAGGAAGTGGGACCGATGGTATTTGCTTTAAAGGAATACCTCAATGCACCATGGGCGGGCGAATATTATTCTGTGAAAATAAGTTCTGGAGACTATCCTACTGCCTTGAGCCTAATTGAGGCAAGATGGGAACAAGCCTTTCCCAATAGTCCCTTTGAATACTTCTTTCTCGACGATTATTTCAATAGTCAATACCTTTCTGAACAAAAATTCGCAAGGATTTTCAGCCTTTTTGCAGGTTTGGCCATATTTATTGCCTGTATTGGACTGTTTGGACTTTCCTCCTATATGACCTTACAACGAACCAAGGAGATAGGCATCCGTAAAGTTTTGGGGGCTTCCATCGTAAGCATAGTGGCCATTCTTTCCAAGGATTTTTTCGTGCTCATAGCTTCAGCAAGTGTAATCATATTACCTGTTATCTATGTTGTAATGAAAAATTGGCTTCAAAACTATGCCTATCAAATGGAAATCCAATGGTGGCTTTTGGGGCTGCCGATACTATTGGTTTGGTTTGTGGCCCTTCTTACCGTCAGCCTTCAAACCATAAAAACAGCGTTGGAAAATCCTGTGAACGCACTTCGGGCCGAATAAAATAAAATGGTGCGAACGAAAAGATGAATCTTCCCTTGATGGGAAAGCAGGTAAAATGTGTTGAATCTCTGCAAATTTCTAGCCATCAGCGGAAACTCAATGTAAAAACAGTTCTTTCTCCCGGGACCGAAGAAACCTCCAAGTTTCCTCTATGAAGGTTCATAATCTGCCTCGAAATGGCCAAGCCAATGCCAGAGCCGGATTTCTTCGTGGTATAGAAAGGTACAAATATCCTTTCCAAAGCCTCCGGTACAATTCCTTCTCCATGATCTATGACTTGGATGTAAGGTTGGGAATGGTTGTCTACGCCCCCCTTCAAGAGGATGGTCCTGTTGCTTGCCTTTGCCATGGCTTCCTTACCGTTTTTTACCAGATTGATAAGGATCATTTGTAGAAGTTCTTGGTCCCCTATGATTTCAAGGTCAAGTGGTGAAAGTTCACAGGTAAGGCTAATGTTGGAAATTAATAGGTCTTCGCTAAGTAAAATTCGTATGTTCTCAAAAAGAGATCGTACAGGGAATGCTTTTATGATTGGTTGGGGGATGTTTGTGTAATCCCTGTATGCATTCACGAAATCTACAAGGCCAATACTTCTTTTGGAAATGGTAGCCAAACCTTCGGACAGGTCCAAGTAACTTTCTTTATTTAGAAAGAGGGTTCCCTCTTCTTTCTCTGTGACATCCTCTTCTAAAATTATTCCCAGTGAACTCGCTAAGCTCGCTATGGGAGTCATGGAGTTCATGATTTCATGGCGAAGCACCTTGGTGAGGTTTTGCCAGGCTTCCAATTCATTCTTTTGCAGTTCCGATTTGATATTCTGAAAGGAAAGTAGCGTCCAGCTTTGACCCTCCATTTTAAAGGCTGCAGATTGGACATTCAGGTGGAGTTCCGAATCGATCCTTAATGAAAATGCCCCCCCTGGTTTGAGGCTAAGAACCTCATCCAGAAGCTCCATAGATAGTTTTCCCAGGTCGTGGATGTCTTTGAATTGGGGTATCTGCAGCAATTGCTTGGCGGTGCCGTTAATGACTCCAATCTTCCCAGTGCTGGTAAAAGAAATGATTCCAGTATTGACATGTTGAATCATAATTTGTAAAAAAAGCATCTGTTCCTCTTTTTGGGCCCTGGTTCTTTTAAAAGCTTCAATGACCTCATTAAATGACATGTTTAGTTCCTTAAAGGAGTTGCCCAGGTTGCTGTCCTTTGTAAAGGAACTGGAAAAATCAGAATACCTGATGGATTCCAAAAACCTACTTATTTTTCTATTGGTTCGCGATACGAAGGTTATTAGATTTAAGGATAAAAGAAGCACTGCTCCTGAACATAAAATGGACTGGGGAATGGAACCGTTCTGAACAAATAAATACGACCCTACTAAAGAGACGAGCACGATTAAGATTACCCTTATTGTTACCCCAAGAGAAAAAGATCTAAAGCCCATACCGTTCCAGTCTCCTATAAAGTGATGATCTTGTCAATCCCAATTCCTCTGCTGCCCGGGTGATATGCCCGTTGTGTTTTTGAAGTGCTTTGCGGATAAGGATTTTTTCCACATCCTCAATATTGAGGTGATCCAGAGAGACCAAGTCTTCCTGTTTTTCGGGCGTTTGGTGTTTCTGCATGAATAAATCCTCCGGCTGTAATACGCCGCGGGTGGTCATGATTACTGCCCGTTCAATGCTATGTTGGAGTTCCCGGATGTTTCCAGGCCAATGGTATTTTTGCATCCGCTTGATAAGGGCTTCCCCTGCTTTGCGAATGTCTTTGTTGTATTTTTTTGCATATACCTCTATAAAATGATCGGCAAGAAGGGGAATGTCTTCTAACCTTTCCCGTAAAGGTGGAAGCGTGACTTCAATGGTGTTGATGCGGTACAATAAGTCCTGTCGGAATTTATTTTCATATACCATGGTATGGACAGGCATATTGGTAGCAGAAATCAGGCGGATATTAATAGGAACTGTTTTGTTGGCTCCTACTTTTGTTACCTCTCTATTTTGTAGGGCGGCTAATAATTTGGACTGCAAGGCCAAGGGGAGGTTTCCAATTTCATCGAGGAACAGGGTACCCTTATTAGCCTGTTCAAACCTACCTATACGGTCGTCTTTGGCATCGGTAAATGCACCTTTTTTATGACCAAAAAGTTCACTTTCAAACAAGGAGGAGGTGATGGATCCAAGGTCAACTCCCACGAATGCTTCCCTGTGCCTTTTGGAGTTTCTATGTATGGCTCGTGCTATTAGTTCCTTTCCAGTTCCGTTTTCTCCGAGAATTAGGACATTGGCATCTGTGCCTGCCACCCTTTCTATGGTTTCAAACACCTTGACCATGGATGGGCTTTGTCCAATGATATCTTTGAATTTACTGTCTATATCCTGAAAGATCTGTTGTTGCTGATCCTTTAATTGGCTGATTTCCATTCTGGATTGCCTCAACTGAAGGGCAGCATGCAGCGTTGCCAACAATTTTTCGTTTTCCCATGGCTTTAGCACGAAATCAGTGGCTCCTTCCTTAATAGCCCTAACTGCGGTATTTACATCTCCGTAGGCCGTAATCAATACAACTACCGCCGATGAATCGAGTTCCAGAATCCTGTCCAACCAATAAAATCCTTCCTGTCCGCTGCTCACATCCTTGGTGAAATTCATGTCTAGCATGATGACATCATACTGTTCGTTTACCATCAAAATGGGAAGCAGTCCCGGGTTGGTCTCTGTGTCTACTTGGTAAAAGTGCCTTTTCAGAAAAATTTTGGCGGCCTTTAAAAGATCTTCGTTATCATCAACGATCAGGATCTTTCCTGGGTTTTGCTCTTTCATGCTATTGAATGTGGGGGTTGAAAGGTACGGTTAGCAGCTGAATCCGGGTCATATTTCCAAAGAATAAAAACGACCAATCCTCAATACCTGAATAGTGTCCTGATTTCCTTTTCTCTGCGTTCATGGTGTGATTTTTCAAAAGTATTTTATTCATCTTTTTTTTGTTACTGGGTGTCTTGCAATTCAGAGAAATCCAAAACTTGTACCGAAATGATACAGTCGAACAAGGTTTTCCCAAAAACGGGCAATCCTCTTCAAATGAGCAATTTTTATTTTTTCTTCCTGGGATATCGTACTTTTTTTGACCGCATCCTGCGTTGAATTTTGGTCGCTAGCGGACGATTCTGTTCGAAAATCTGCAGGCATTTTATGGTGAATTAGGCAATTTTGGCAATTTCAGGCTGTTTTTCTCATGGCATGTAATTGGCAAACAGGGAGGAGAGAATTAATGGAAAACATGGATAATGGATAGAAAGCTTGAAAAAAAGACTTGGACTCCCAAGTTCATCGCTCTGATTCTGGGAATTGCTTTGTTACTTGGTTTTGTGATCTACCAGTTGTTGCTAGCAGATACCAGGTCCTCCATGAATGTCAATATGGAAAGAGTGACCATTGCAACCGTAAAGGAAGGGGAATTTACCGATTATATTCCAGTGAGTGGGTCCATTGAACCTGGTGAGGTTTTCTACCTAGATGCCCTGGAAGGAGGCAATATTCAACACATTGTCAGAGAATCTGGCGCTGTGGTCGAAAAGGGCGACACCATACTGCTGCTTTCCAATTCCAAGTTGCAACTGGAGGTAATGGAAAGGGAATCGGGGTTATACTTCCAGATCAACAACCTGCGGCAGGTAAGGTTGCAGTTGGACCAAAATGACCTCAGCCAGCAGGCACAACTGGCGGAAATTGATTATCAGATAAGCTTGTTCAGGCCCCAATATGAAAGGTTTAAGGAGCTTCATGTTAAAAAGTTGGTTTCAGACCGGGAATTTGAAGAGGTGAAGGAACAATATGAGTATAATGTCAAGCGTAAGAAGCTAACCTATGAAGCTTACAGGAATGATTCTATGTCCCGGGCAATTCAGAAAAAACAATTGCAGGATTCGGAAATGAGAATGAACCAATCCCTGGATGGGGTAGGGCATATCCTGGATAACTTGGCATTGAGGGCACCGATCTCAGGCCAGCTTTCAACTGAACAGATTGAAATCGGTCAATCCATAATCCCTGGACAACGGTTTGGTCAAATTGATATTCTCGATAAATTCAAGGTAAGGGTTCAGATAGACGAACTTTATTTGCCTAGGGTTTATACAGGATTGAAGGGCACCTTTAGTTTTTCAGGTGGAAACCACGAATTAGAGATTTCCAAAATTTACCCCAATGTGACGGCAGGAAGATTTGAAGTAGATATGTCGTTTACCGGTGAGGTTCCCTCGGGCATTCGAAGAGGGCAAACTGTAAGGATTAGGCTGGAACTAGGAGAAAGCCAACAGGCAACTCTATTACCCACTGGGGGATTTTACAAGGACACCGGAGGTAACTGGGTGTTTGTGGTGAACCAATCGTCCGGAAAAGCAATAAGGCGAAATATCCGATTGGGTAGGAAGAATCCGGAATACTACGAGGTAGTAGAGGGGGTTCTGCCAGGAGAAAAGGTAATTGTAAGTGGGTACGAAAATTTTGGTAAAAATGAGGTGCTGAACCTGAAGTAACACAGGGGCCAAGGAAGTCGAAAAATTCCTTTCACCACACAATAGTAATAACTTCAATAAAATTTATATCAAGGAATATAACTTCTAACCTAATGGAAAACACCATAAAAACAGTAAATCTTAAAAAGCTCTACGCCACGGAGGAGGTAGAGACCACCGCTTTGGACGAGATCAATATTGAAATCAAAAAAGGGGAGTTTGTGGCTATCATGGGGCCTTCTGGATGTGGTAAATCAACCCTGCTGAATATCATCGGCCTACTGGATAACCCGGAGTCAGGGGAGTATTTCTTCCTCGGGGAGGAGGTGGCAAATTATTCAGAAAGAAAGCGTTCCCAATTGAGAAAGGGGAATATCGGTTTTGTCTTTCAGAGTTTTAATCTGATTGATGAATTGACGGTTTACGAAAATGTAGAACTTCCTCTACTATACCTCAAAACCCCCAGCGATGAGCGAAAAAGAAGGGTGGAGGAGGTGTTGTCCCGCATGCACATTATGCACCGAAGGGACCATTTCCCTCAGCAGCTTTCCGGTGGGCAGCAGCAAAGGGTAGCCATTGCCAGGGCCATTGTGGCCAAACCCGCGGTGATTTTGGCTGACGAACCCACGGGTAACCTGGACTCTGCAAACGGGGAGGAGGTGATGCGGCTTTTGGAGGAACTGAACAATGAAGGAACGACCATAGTGATGGTGACTCACTCACCCCATGATGCCAATTATGCCCATAGGATCATCAACCTTTTTGACGGTAAGGTGGTGACAGAGAATATTAGAGAGCAGTTTCATGTTTAGGGAGGTTGGATGTTAGGGTGTTAGGATGTTGGGAGGTTTGGGAGTTGGGATGTTGGGGCTTTGTGAATTGAGTAATTATTGTAGGGTTCATTGTTTCATTTGTTTTGATTCTTATCAGTTATGGAAAATTTTAAGTTTGAAAAATTGCGGATATGGAAGAGTGCAATGGATTTTGGTGAACAGATATTCATCTTGTCCAAAGATTTCCCCAAAGAAGAAATGTATAATCTGAGCTCCCAGATCTTAAGAGCCTCTGATTCCATTGCTCTCAATATTGCCGAGGGTGCTACAGGGCAATCAAACGCTGAATTCAATAGATTCATAGGATATTCCCTTAGATCCTTGGCTGAAGTAGTAGCTTGCTTACACAAAGCCATTCGAAGAAATTATATCACCAACGAGGTGTTTTCCAAAATTTACAACAACGCATTTGTTCTAATGAATAGCATAGCCGCTTTCCGCAACACCCTTAAACCAAAAGCAATCAAAAAAGGATAACCAACCTCCAAACCTCCAAACATCCCAACCTCTAAACCTCTAAACACCCTTTCCCCCATTCCCATGTACAAAAACTATTTCAAAATCGCACTTCGTGGATTTGCCAAGCACAGGCTCACATTCTTCATCAACCTTTTCGGATTGGCACTAGGGCTATGGGCAGCCATATTAATAGGATTATGGGTCCGGTCCGAGTTGAATATGAATCGGGAATTTGCGGAGATTGATCAAGTCTACCGCATCATGGAACACCAACGATACGGCTCTGATATATTCACCACCACTTCTACGCCTGGTCTGCTTGCCAATGCGTTGAAGGAGGAGTATCCAGAGGTGGAAAGAGCTGCCACCTATTCATGGAATGAGAAGAACCTGTTTGTAAAAGACGAGAAGCGGCTAAACCTAAACGGATTTTATGCAGGAGAGGACTACCTTTCTATTTTTCAGTATCCCATCATGCATGGTGACAGAGACAGGGCTCTTTCAGATAAATCCTATATTGTGCTTACCTCCACAGCCGCTGAGCGAATATTTGGACATTCCCATGTACTGGGAGAAACCATTACCATGAAGGAAACCGAAGGAGAACATTCCTTTATTGTTCAGGCAGTTTTAGAGCCTCTGGCCCATGATCTTGACAACCAATTTGACTATATACTTCCCTACCAATTTATGTTTGATAAACCCTATAATTCTTGGCTTCATGATTGGGGAAATAACGGACCGAGTACGGTGGTAAAATTAAATAAGGAGTCTGATTATCAGGTTTTTTCCTCCAATATCCAAAGTTTTATAAAGGAGAGAAATGAAGGTTCTAATATCGTTTTATTCGCCTATCCCCATCAGGACTTGTACTTATTTGGAAGGTTTGCAGATGGGATGCAACAAGGAGGCAGAATTGAATACGTCAAGCTTTTTTCCATCATAGGCTTATTTGTGCTTATCATAGCCTGTATTAATTTCATGAACTTATCCACCGCCAAATCTCAAAAAAGAGCAAAGGAGGTGGGTGTGAGAAAAGTAGTTGGCGCAGAAAAAGGCGCCCTGATAGGTCAATTCTTGAGTGAATCCTTAATGGTGACCGTTTTTGCAGGGATGTTTGCACTAGTTTTGGTTCAACTTACCTTACCCATTTTTAATAACCTCACCGATAAAACAATGAGAATCCCTTATGATGAAGGGGTTTTTTGGATGCAATTTATCTGTGTTTTGCTGTTTACAGGTTTGCTGGCAGGAAGTTATCCTGCATTTTATCTTTCAGCTACCAAGGTGGTTTCTGTGTTCCGTAGTACTGCCAAATCCGGCTCTGCTGTGGTTTGGGCCAGAAAAGGATTAGTGACCTTTCAGTTTATCTTAGCGACGATCCTAATTGTGGGTACTGTAGTAGTGTACCAGCAAATCAATTATGCACTAAAACAAAACCTGGGGTATGACAAGGATCAACTTGTATTGATACAGTTAGAAGGCAAGTTGATGGAGAATTTTGAGATGTTCAAAAATGCGTTAAGCAACCACTTCGAGGTGAATGCCATAAGCAGATCCAATCATTCTATGATGGGCAGGAATTCCAGTAGTGGAAACATTTCCTGGGAAGGTAAAGATCCTGATTTTACGGCACTTTTTGAAATTATGCGTGTGGATTATGATTATATAGAAACGATGGGGTTTGAATTGATCAAAGGAACTGATTTTTCAAGGGACAAAGGTGCGGACTCAATTCAAGGAGCCTTAATCAATAGACGGGCTTACGAACTGATCACTCAAGACCATCCAGAGGCAGTATCCTTCAATGTCCTTGGGGATGAGCGAGAAATTATCGGGGTGGTTGAGAATTTTCATTTTCAGAGTTTTCATCAGCTGATGGAACCTGTCATTCTGTTACTAGATCCTTCATATGCCAATCATGCCTTTGTTAAAGTCAATGCGGTAGATATGCAAAATACGATGTCCTCCCTACAAAGCACCGCAGAAAGCCTTAACCCGGACTTCCCGTTTCAGTACAGTTTTATGGATGAAAATTATGCCAGGATGTACAGGGATGATGTGCGTACCAGTGAACTGGCGAAGTATTTCAGTATTTTAACCATACTGATATCCTGTTTGGGACTTTTGGGATTGTCCTCTCATATTGCTGAACAAAAAACCAAAGAGATCGGGATTCGAAAAGTCTTGGGCGCTTCTACCTTTTCCATTCTCAACGTAATCAATAAAGAGTTTATCCTGATTGTGGTGATTTCCATAATCATTGGATCAGGTTTAAGTTATTGGCTTATGCAGAGTTGGCTGTCCAATTTTGCCTATAGAGTAGATTTTGCCTGGTGGTTTATTCCTATGGCAGCAGTTGCTATCCTGATTATTGCCTATATGACAGTAACCCTGCAGGCATATAAATCCACTCAAATTAATCCTGCCAGTACGTTGAAGATAGAGTAGCTACCAAGAGCTTGACTTGCCTACATTTGCGGCATTTCAAAGATATATGGCAATTGGATTAAGATTAGCATTGAGAGCTATTGTAATGGGCACTGTAAGTCTTCATTCCAAATAACTAAATGAGAATTTTAATTGCATAGGGTGAAAAAAAATTGATTAATAACCAAAAATAGAATGGTAGTAAATCCTTCTTTGCCCGCTAGCGCACAAAACTGTTCGGATTCAAGAGGGGAATATTCCAAACAGCCCAAAAACACATGAAATCGAGCCTATCTTGACGGCAGTCAGGGCATGACGAAGACGACACACAGAGGGATGATTATTGAACATGCGAGATTCCCCCGGAGCGAGTCCGGGGCAGGCTATGTGACCATTAAAAAAAAATTATAAACACATGAAGTCGAGCCTGTCCTGACGGCAGTCAGGGCATGAGGAGAACCTCACACGGAGGGATGATTATCAAAGCGAGATTCCCCCGAAACAAGTTCCCCGAAACGAGTTCGGGGCAGGCAGGGGCAGGCTATATGACCGCTGAAAAGACAATTATAAACACATGAAATTGAGCCGTTTTTCGTGGCACTATCATGGATAAACCATAATAAGAACCTCCAAGGATATTTGTCCATAGGGGCTTTTCACAATTTAGTCATTTTGATAAAACTTTGCTTTACTGACATGCTAAAAAACTACCTAAAAATCTTTATTCGTAACCTAAGAAAAAACCCTGTATTCATTCTGATAAATATCTTGGGCTTATCGGTTGGAATGGCGGTAAGTATGTTGATCTTTTTATTTGTTCAGCATGAGTTGAGTTATGATGGCTACCATGAAAATAAAGACCGGATATTTAGGGTGTCCAGGGCTTTCAGCACTCCCGATGGGGATACCAATCTTCATCTGGGACATACAGCACCACCCTTTGGTCCCCTTTTGAAATCAGATTTCGTAGGTCAAGTGGCCGAATCGGTACGGGTGATGAACGTCAATGTTGTTGTCAAGGAAGGTGCTAAAATTGTTGAAGAAGAGCGCTTTTTCTTTTCTGACCCGGAGGTATTCCGAGTCTTTTCGTGGAATGTAATAGACGGCGATCCAGATAGTGCTCTTACCTATCCCGACGGCTTGGTGATCAGTGAAACCCTGGCATACAAGTATTTTGGTGAGGAAGATCCCATGGGCCAGTCGTTTACCATTATGATTGGAAGCGAGAAGTTTGAAATGTCGGTCAGGGGGATTATGGAAGATGTGCCGGACAACTCGCATTTTAAACCAGAAATTTTAGCATCTATGGAGCCGGTAGTAGCCTATTATGGAGGCTATGAGTCTATGATGAAAGACTTCGGGGGCAACAATTTTGGCACTTATCTGAAGTTGGAACCCGATGTGGATTACAAAGAATTTGAGTCGCAGTTACCTGATTTTATAAACAGGCATTTGCCAGCTGGTTCTCAGGGTCTTTCTGCCGCTTCTGGTACTAGGCTTCACCTTTGGCCCATTACCGATATCCACTTATTTTCTAACCTGGACTCCGAGATAGCACCCAACAGCAGTATGGAGAATGTATATATTTATTCTGCCATCGCGGTTTTCATTTTGTTGATAGCCTGCATCAACTTCATGAACTTGGCCACCGCCCGATCTGCAAAGAGAGCAATGGAGGTGGGGCTACGAAAGGTCATGGGAGCGGATCGACAACTACTGGTAAAACAGTTTATGAGTGAGACTATTTTGATGTCTTTGATAGCTATGATCATCGCCTTGTTCATTGCTGTGATAGCTTTACCATTATTTGAAAATTTTACTGGTAAATTATTCTCAACCAATTTTTGGGAACATCCCGAGTACATAATAGGCCTTACCGCTTTGGTTTTAATTGTGGGTTTAATTTCAGGAAGTTATCCTTCTTTGTTTTTGTCCGGATTTCAACCCGTGAAAGTCTTGAAAGGCACCTTTAAAATCGGTTCAGTTCATGAAAAACTAAGGTCGATACTGGTGGTAGGCCAATTTGCCATCAGTATCCTATTAATAGTAGCTGTGCTGATAGTAGTGGACCAGCTGGACTTTATGAAAAATAAGGAACTGGGCTTTGAGAAGGATGAGATTGTGGTCTTGCCTGCATATGACGAATTCATAAGCAATTTTGAAATTATGCGTGAAAGACTACTCCAGCAAAGGGGGATTAAAGAAGTGGCTCTTGGAAGTAGAATACCTTCCGGAAGACTGCTGGATGCTCAGGGAACAAAGGCGGAAGTCAATGGTGAGCTAAGCCCAATGGATATTCGGGTGTCGGACATCCATGTGAGCCACTCCTTTATCAGGACCTTTGGCATGCAAATTCAGGCAGGAAGGGATTTTGATGTTGAACTTGCGAGTGATTCCACCCAGGCATTTATCCTCAATGAAGCTGCCGTACGTGCCATTGGCTGGTCAAGTCCAAAAGAAGCAATCGATAAGCAATTGCATTATGGCATTCGAAGGGGATATGTGGTGGGAGTAGTCAAAGATTTTCATTTTGAATCCTTACATCAACCGATTTCTCCCATGGTTTTTTTGATTCCCACAGACCGGATCAATGAAATAGCTATCAAAGTGGACAAGGCTGATTTCGATGCAACTATTGCCTACCTCAACGAAGAGTGGCGGGCCATCCGCCCGGATTTCCCCTTCAACTACTACACGGTTGCTGGGAGGTTTGATCAGCAATATGAAGCCGAAGAAAAAGTAGGAGCCTTGTTCGGGTTTTTTGCAGGTCTGGCAATCATCATTTCTGTTTTGGGGCTGTTTGGACTTTCGGCTTACGCAACCGAACAGCGAACCAAAGAGATCGGCATACGGAAAGTAATGGGTGCCAGCATTTGGAACATCGTTGCCTTACTAGGGATAGATTTCCTAAAGCTGGTGTTTGCAGGATTTGTTATTGCAACCCCTATAGCCTGGTGGCTAATGAGCCATTGGTTGGGAAATTTCGCCTACAGCATTTCTATTTCCTGGATAGTGTTTCTGATAGCGGGACTAGGGGCCACCTTGGTTGCAGCCCTTTCGGTCAGTAGCCAGTCCCTTAGGGCAGCCATGATTAATCCTGTGGATGCATTTAAAGTGGAATAGGGCACTCAAACCCAGACATCAGTTTGGTGAAAGGGCTTCCAAGGACTGCTAATTAGTAACTATAAAGGCGATGATATTCTTTAAAAAAACTGGTGATGTTTTCCTCAGAATTGAATGTACCGCCTGCTCGACCAGCAATTCTATACCGTTCTCCTACACAATGGAGTAAATCGGTGTTTTTTTGCACTTCTTTTTCGAATAATTACTTTTTCAGGATTTTCAAAATCGAAATACTTGCTTATTAGATCGAAGTCTGAACCACATTTTTAGAGGTGTGAGAATATGCCAAAGATACAAGCATTTCAAATGTGGTTTTACCAATATGTATAAGAATTATTGAGCCGACTTACTGATTTTTTGGCGAATACAATTACAAATGTTGTATTAATTTGGCGGATGTATTTGCATTTCTATTTGATTATTTGGTAAATCACATTGATAAAATTGCAGAATCTTGATGATAAAAAGGTACTTGTTTTTTTGCCCGTCAACGAACAATTATGTACGAAAATGCAAGCCAATTATCCCACTTTCTCTGTCATAGGCTATTTTGCGTGTATTTTTACTGGTACAGAAATAGAAAGGAAGTAGGATGATAACTATCTTTTCATTGGTATTATTTCCACGGTATTTACAAATGCGACTCAGAGAAAAAATCCTGCGGGAACTCAGGGAAAGACAGGTTAAAAAAGGTAAGGATAAACTTGAATAGAACCGGTAATTAATCCACCATGATAAAAAACTACTTTAAAATAGCGTTTAGAAACCTGCTAAGCAACAAAGCCTTTTCGGCTATCACTATACTGGGACTGGCCATTGGGATCGCAACTTGTCTGCTGATCCTGCAATTTGTACAAAGCGAACTAGGTTACGACAGTTTTCATGAAAAGGCAGACCGGATCGTGCGCGTGGTCTTTCGAGGATCGGTTCAGGGAGGGTCGATGAATGAAGCACATGTAATGCCCCCAGTTGCTGAAGCGCTTAAGGCAGATTATCCTGAGGTAGAGCAAGCTACCCGGATCAGAAAGATAGGGTATCCTAAAGTCACCCATAACAACAATTCTTTTCGAAATTACGCTGCTGCCTATGTTGATGCCAACCTTTTTCAGGTTTTTACTTTTCCTTTAATAAAAGGGGATCCAGCAACTGCTTTGGTGGAACCCCATACCATTGTTATTTCCGCCACTGCAGCCCAAATTTTCTTTAAAGAACAGGACCCGCTTGGGAAAGAGCTATGGATGAATGATGGCAATGACCGGTTCACTGTTACGGGAGTGATGGCCGATATACCTGTCAATTCCCACTTTCATTTTGACCTCTTTGCGTCCATGTCGACTTTCCCAGAGGCAAAAAACCCTTCCTGGATGGTTTCTGAGTTTTATACCTATTTGTTATTACAACCCGGCTATGAATATAAAAACCTGGAAGCCAAACTTCCAGAAGTAGCTGAAAAATACATAGGTCCACAACTGCAAGAGGCAATGGGAATCAGTTTTGACCAGTTTAAGCAAGCTGGAAACAACATCGGTATCTTTTTGCAGCCACTCACCTCTATTCATCTGCATTCTGATATGATGGGGGAACTTGGGCCTGGTGGTGATGTTCGCTATCTCTACATTTTTGGAGCCATTGCTCTATTTATGCTCCTAATCGCAAGTATCAATTTCGTAAACCTCTCCACAGCCAGTGCCAGCAAAAGAGCCAGGGAAGTTGGTGTCCGTAAAGTATTAGGGTCGGAACAACGACAGCTAGTTTGGCAATTCCTGATGGAATATATACTATTGAGCCTATTTGCTTTATTGGTTGCGATAGTACTGGTCAACTTAGCATTACCGGTTTTTAATGAACTGTCGGGAAAGGAAATAGCCATTCCATATTTTTCCAGCCCGTGGACTTTGCCAACCCTGCTTGCGTTTGGACTGATGGTGGGAATAGTTGCCGGCATTTATCCGGCATTTTTCCTTTCCTCCTTCAAACCTGTTGCTGTATTGAAAGGATCCCAATTTCCCAACTTATCCGGTAAAAGATCAATTGGTTTGCGGAGTGGCCTTGTAGTCTTTCAATTTACAGTCTCAGTGATTTTAATTATCGGAACTATCGTAGTGTATAATCAACTGGAGTATATTCAAAATAAAAACCTTGGTTATGACAAAGAGCAGGTATTGATTCTCCCTAATATCGGTAATAATGCGGAGGTATTTCGGAATCAATTACTACAGGATTCCAGAGTCGAGAACGTCAGCATTTCCGGATATCTCCCCTCGGGGCAATCCTACAATAATAATTTCTTTTTGTTTCCAAATGAAAACGTCAGCAAGCAGATAAAAACCTTGAGATATGACGTGGATAACGCATATATACCGTCAATGGGCATGGAAATAATAGCAGGTAGGAATTTTTCGGACAAATTTGGGAACGAACAGGAGTCCATTATTCTAAATGAGACCGCTGTGAAGGTTTTGGGTTGGGAAAATGAAGCGTTGGGCAAGACACTTACCCACTCGGACAATGAGGGAAACAAGACAACTTACCAGGTCATTGGCATAGTAAAGGACTTCCATTTCAGATCACTGCATGAGCGCATTTTTCCGCTCGTTATGGTTAAGGGCAATGCGGAAGGTGCAGTGATTGCCAAAATCAACACCTCTGACGTAGGTGGGTTGCTTGAAGATGTGAAATTGAAATGGGCTTCCCTTGCAGGCGACGAGCCATTTGAATACTCTTTCTTGAACGACCGCTTTTATCAAACCTATCAAGCTGAGCGGAGAATGGGATATATCCTTTCGGTGTTTGCATCTCTTATCATTTTTGTTGCCTGCTTGGGGCTATTTGGGCTTGCCTTGTTTACCGCTAAACAGCGGCATAAAGAGATCGGAGTCCGAAAGGTTCTAGGTGCGGACGTATCCACTATTGTTGCCATGCTTTCAAGGGATTTTCTGAAATTGGTGGTATTCTCTGCACTGTTAGCCTCTCCTATAGCCTGGTGGCTAATGAGCCATTGGTTGGAAAGCTTTGCCTACCGGATAGATATATCCATCTGGACCTATCTGGGTGCTGGAGCGATAGTGGTTGTGGTGGCGTGGCTAGCTGTTGGCTACGAGGCGATTAAAGCGGCCATGATGAATCCTGTTGAGGCCTTACGCTCCGAATAGGAGTGTAAAGCTGTAGAATTCAGGGTTGATTCCCTCCGAACGAAGTGAGGGCCTGAGCGTTCAGGTTATGTAGTGATCGGTGATCGGTGAAAATGGAGAATGGAGAATTGAAAAAAAACGGAGAATTGGTTTAATTTCAGGCATAGCTGTGTTGGTAATAGCTTGGCTGACCCTTAGTTTTCAATCGGTAAAAGCAGCGTTGGTGAATCCAGTGGACTCGTTGATGTCAAACTGATTTTAAGAATGAAGGAGAATAGATGAAGGGTGAAATAGATTGGAGGAAGTACCTAGGGATAAAGGGAATCCCTATCTTAATCTTCGGATAAGAGATCTATTGAATATGGACTTCTTTAAATTCCAATTTTTGTGTTTAGCAATAATTAAATTATTGACCAATCTTTAAATGGGCATCTACCTCTTCCTGTTGCTTCTTTTTTGTAGATTTACTTCTCATTCTACCAATTTGTCATTATGAAACAGCCTATTCTTTCAGTAGTTTTATTACTTATTCCTTTGATTGTAATTTCCCAATCCGAGGAGTACCATAATTCATTTGTCGAGGATTTTTCGGATACTACTTTTAGTTACTTTCGGTATGGCTCCACAGGAAATAAAGCTGAATTTAAATACAAATCTGGCGTAAATTCATCGGTGGAGCCGGACACAAAAGTACTTTCCTTTAAGATAGATCCACAGGATAGTGCCGGGGCAGGTCGCGGACCGGAAATTATCTCAAAGAATTTCACCCATTTCGGGACCTATGCGGCTCGGCTGAAGGTTCCTGATGTAAGGGATATTCAGCCAAACGTAGGTGCGGTAGTGGGTTATTTTACCTATCATGTGGAAAGCGAACCAGGGCTCAGCGAAATTGACTTTGAATGGCTCCTTGCCGATCCCACGGTTATTTATATAGGTACTTGGACCGGTCAGCCTGGTGAACTGAAACGAGTTGGAAGAATCATCAATTTGGCAGAAGGAATTATCTACAATACCAGCTATAGAGAGAATCATACAGGCTTAAAAACCCCATTAACTAATTTGCAGAATCAGCCGGATACCATCGCTGCCATTGCTGATTATGATGCTTCAGCCAAATTTTACACCTATGGTTTTGATTGGCATGCAGACCGCATCCGTTGGTGGATGCTTCATCCCACGAGTGGGGAAAAAATAGTTTTATGGGATTATCAGGGAACGACAAGGGGTATTCCCCAACATCGCACCCATTACAGAATGAATTTTTGGCATACCAAAGACTGGGCTGTGGAGACAAATCCTCTTTCTATTGAAAAGCCTCTGCAACCTTACGAATTGGAAGTCGATTGGATGTCCTATGAACCTTTCGAAAGTGTTTCTAAATAAGTAGGCCTTGAAATCTCGATTTGATAATCATCCCTCTGTGTGTCTACTGCGGCATGCTCAACTTCTCCGGGATAAATTTTCAAGAAAATCTGGCAAAGCCATAAGATTTCTAAAAGTCTTTTTTCCTTTTACAGTTCAACCAAAAAATCAATGTCACTGACAACATTTGCTTAATTATGAAAATAAGAACCAAAAAGGCAAATTATGTTCACCTCAAAACCTTTTAATTCCTTTTAAATACAAAATTCGGCACTAAGCCTTGGGTGCAGTCCATAAACTATTCCTCTGAAGCCACGGGTTTATTGCTAAAATACACTTTAAACACAGAGCCTTTTCCCAATTCACTTTCAACTTCAATTTCCCCACCGGCATTGGTGATTATCTTCTTTACCAAATACAAGCCTACTCCGGTTCCTTCCACATGGGTATGAGCCCGTTTGAACTTCGCGAATATTTCATGTTTTTTGTTTTCCGGAATACCTAATCCATTATCCTGAACAGATAACACAGTAAAATCAGCCGATTTCTCCGTACTTATTGTTATTTCAGGTATACGGTCAGGGGAAGAATACTTAATGGCATTACTCAAAAGGTTTGTAAGAATGGCCCTTAAATTTTTTTTGGAAAATGGAATTTCGGACACTTTCAAATCCAGAATAACATTGGCCCCAGTCTTTAGCAATCTGTCCTTCATGTAGGATTCCACTTCTTTTATAAGTTGCTTTACATTGATATTTTCGAGCACACCAATCTCATTCTCAATCTTTGTGATATCCGAAAGTTCCTTAATGGTCTCCGAGAGATTGGTTATAGATTGACCGATCAATTCTAGGGTCTCTTTATCTTCATTGGTTTGAAACCCAACGGAATCTTCCAAAAAGGAGGTCAGGGATTTTAAATTGGCTAGAGGACCTTTCAGATCATGAGAAACAGAATAAATAAAAGTATCATGGTCTGCATTTATCTTGGACAGTTTGTCTTGGGATTCTTTTAATTCAGTAATATCGTTAAAAGTGATGATTGCCCCGTCATTCTGATTATTCTGTTGTTTGGTATAAGGGAGGGCCATCATTTGATACCACCTTCCTTCTAGAGTTTGCACCTCCTTTTTTACGGTGTCGAAAGAGGAGATGACTTTGGCTACATCATCCATCAGGGTTGAGAACCTTATATTAGTGGAAATATCACTAAGGGGACGTCCTACATCAGTTTCCTTTAGGTTGACCTGCCTAATGGCTGAGGGGGTGAATTTCCTGAGGACTAAATCTTTGTCCACATAGAGTTGGGCGTTGACTGTGGATTTGAAGTAATTATCCAGATCATCATTCAATTCAGCCAATTCTTTTATTTTCAATTGGTATTCATTGTTTACCGTTTGCAACTCTTCGTTGACCGACTGAAGCTCTTCATTAGTGCTTTGCATCTCTTCGTTACTGGAAATAAGCTCCTCATTGTAGGAAGAAATATTGTCATTAGAGACATCGAGAGCATCATAGCAATCTTTCAGTTTTTGTTTGTTTTCAGCGAGTTCCTCTTTCAAATCTTCCACGTAACGAGTGGTATGCGAATCCATTCCGAAAACTTCAATATCTTTTTCAGCGTTTTTTTTGACTTTCTCTTCGTTGAAAAGTATTAGGGCAACGGTTTGTACAGTAGGTTTTTCGGACAAGAAAGGCTTTACAAAAACATTAACGGAGTGTATAACTTCATTTCTTTTGAACCTTACTTTCTTTATCGCAGCCTCTTTTTTGAGCTTAAATGCCTTTCGCAAAGTGGTTGAAGTGGCTATGGAAAGTTCCTCAGGCAACATTTCGAGTAAGTTGAAATTAAAAATTTTTGGGAGGAGGTATTTCTCATAGTTACCACAGGTTTGTATGATTTCAAAATCGGTGTCTACCCAAATTCCAGCCTCATAACCAGATTCCCTAAGTAATGTCTGATTTGTAAGCTCAGTAAGGTTGCTGTTAATACTGCTTTTTTGAGGAGTAGCATTTAAGTTTGGATTGAACAATTGATTTTCCAAGCCGGGAGTGCTATAGGTTGTGTGCCGCAAGTTACGGGCGACTTCGGTGCTTTTATATATTTTCCATTTCTTGTCCACTTCACTGAAAGATTTCCTCAGCTCACCTAGGCTTTCGCTAGGCCCCAACAATAAATAGCCACCCAAGTTAAGGCAGAAATGAAGGGAAGCAAGAATTTTCTTCTGTAATAGGGGGTTTATATATATCAGTAGGTTGCGGCAGCTTATCAAATCTATTTTACCATAAGGGGGCTGTTTTACAATATCGTGGTCGGCAAAAATGATCATTTTCCTGATGTTGTCCCTGACCTTGTATTTGTCGTTCTGCTTAGTAAAAAACTTATTGAGCCTCTCTTCTGAGACGTCCTTGGAAATAGTTTCAGAATATACCCCTTTGGAGGCATGTTGCAAAGCTGCTTTGTCAATGTCACTTGCAAAGATCTTGACCTCTAGGTTTTTCTTGATCTCGGTAAGATGCTCCATGATGAGAATGGCGAGAGAATAGGCCTCTTCCCCAGTAGCGCATCCCACCACCCAAACCTTCAAAGTATCTACCTGCAATTTGTTTTCAATTATTTCCGGGATTACTTCTTTTTTGATCACTTTAAAAGCTTCTTTATCCCTAAAAAACTCAGTGACACTTATCAGAAATTCCTTGGCAAGGATGTTAATTTCAGAAGGATTGGCCTTTAAAAAATCAGCATAATCCTCCAGTGATGAGGTCTTGGTTTTGGTCATTCTTAAAACCACCCTTCTTATAATGGTGGGACGTTTATAATCCGAAAAATCTAGCGGTGTGTGTTTTTGTATCAGGTTGAGTATTTTGAGTAACGTGGTCTCGTCTCTTTGGGATATTTGTTGAGTAAAATTACTCTCCAATTTATCCCGTCTTAAGTGGGTAATGATTTCTTTGGGAATTGATTCAGGAGATCCGATTACGTCCACATTGCCTGATCCGATGGCACTGTTTGGCATTCCATCAAACTTAGCACTTTCTGGATCTTGTACGATTACATATCCCCCGTTTCTTTTTACGGAGGCAATTCCTTTGGTACCGTCCGTCCCTGTGCCAGAAAGAATAACCGCAATGCATTTCTCCCCCTGGTCTTCTGCCAAAGCATCCAAAAATATGTCTATAGAGGTGTTTGGCTGCAATGGCTTGCTATCGGTTAATAGCAGCCTTCCATTTTTAATCGACATGTTCTTCCCCTGAGGCATCAGATAAACACGGTTCGGCTCTACCTGCATTTCATTTTCGGCAATGGATATTTGCAGCTTGCTGTGTTTGGCAAGGAGCTCTGCCATAAAGCTTTTGTGATCTGGGGAAAGGTGCTGGATGATGACGTATGCAACCCCGTCCTCTAAGGTATGGTCAAAAAGCAAATGGATGGCCTCCATGCCCCCTGCGGAGGCTCCTATGGCTATTATAAACAGGTTTTTTGTAAAGTCTTTGCTGTTTCGTTTCATTCTATTGGGTTTAGAAGCATTAAATGTTGCATTATATTCCTCGGAAGTGCAAGTAAAAAAAGCTTGGTTGGCTACTTGCATAGCCTAGCTTCGAAGGTGCCCCAATCAAAGTTTTTAGTTCCAGAAACCTTTTGTCTGAATCAGGTTGCTAATAATGCAATATACACAAAATTAAACCAAATCTATCCTTTTTTATGCTTTATAAAACTTCGGTTTTAAGAAGCTTCTATTCATTTTCCAAAAAATAATTGTACTGGTGGAGAATAGTTATGATTTTGTGTGTTGAAGTTACCGAATCCCCAAGTAGTTGTCCACTCTTACTATTTTTCTTGTTCTACGTTCAAAAGCCCAAAACCTTTTTTTGTTAGGTGCTTTTTTGCCAATAAATTTTGCCAATCAAAAAGGATGATTTTTTGATTGTCAAAAATATATTCTATATTTGTAGAAGTAAATTTCTATTTGTAGAATGAAGTTGTCTAAGTCCGAAGAAAAATTGATGGAATTGATCTGGTCTTACCAGCCTCTGTTTATGAAAGAATTAATGGAAGTCCATCCAGCACCTAAGCCTGCCCCCAGTACGGTGGCCACATTGCTTAAGCGTATGCAGCTAAAAGGGTATGTGGGGTATAAACTGTTTGGGAACTCCAGGCAGTACCATGCGCTGGTAGATAAGCCAGACTATTTCTCTGGACAGGTGAAAACTATTATTAAGGATTTCTTCTCCGACAGCCCACTTCTGTTTGCTTCCTTTTTCACCAAAAAAGCAGATCTGACCACCAAGGAATTGGAAGAATTAAAAAACTTGGTTGAAACTGAAATTGAACGCAGAAAAAAATGATGTTGATCCTGTTACAATTTATTGGCTTATCAGCTATCCTAATGCTGCTCTTTGCCCTTTTTCTGGCAAGAGAAAAAACCTTCAGGTTAAATCGCTGGGTGCTTTTGGGGTTGGTTCCTGCTGCGATGATCATTCCCTTCCTAAGTTTTCCTGTGTATTTACCCCAGGAGAGTATAAGTCCTATTGACTTTTTACCAGCGCTTGCCCAAAGCCAATCTTCCCTAGTAACTACCCAAGTTGCATCCTCACAGCCTAATTGGTTGCTAAATGGGTTCTTTTTGGTTTACTTTCCTGTATTTATCTTCCTGCTCTACAAAAAACTCAATGCACTTTATAAACTGATAAACTGGACCAAAGCACCTCCTGTTCGGGAGATACAGGGGGCATTTTTGATTCTCTCTGAAAACGTCCGTTCCCCATTCAGTTTTGGAAAATACATTTTTATGCACCCTTCAGACTATACAGAAGGTAATGAAAATACAGAAATCATACTTAAACATGAACTTGTCCACATTACCCAAAAGCACCATATTGACTTGGCCGTTTTGGAATTCCTATCGGTGATTTGCTGGTTCAATCCCGTGGTTTTTCTGGTAAAGAAAGCTATGGTACTAAATCATGAATACCTGGCAGACCAAGAAATGCAACATTTTACCCATCCCTCAAAATATAAAAAACTACTGCTTAAGCTTACCATTAGCAATGATTTGTCAATTTGGACAAGCTCCTTTTCTCCTTCCTCTTTAAAACGCAGGTTGGTAATGATGAATAAACCTTTAAAAAAATCATCTATGCGACTTTCTATCTTCAGTTTCGGTCTTTTTACCACGTTGATCATCCTTGGTTTTGGTTTTAAAATCAATGCGCAACAGTCAGTTCCTAGCTTTATTTCTTCCTTTACGCCAGGTCCTTTGCAAGGAGAGCATTTTACCCAGGTAGAGCAGCAACCTGAGTTTAAAGGGGGAATGGCCGCATTTTATAGTTATGTGGAAGGAGAATTAAAGTATCCCAAGGAAGCCCGCCAGAAGGGGATTGAGGGACAAGTTCATATCCAGTTTGTGGTAGAGGAAGACGGATCCTTATCCAACGTGTCTGCCAAAAGCGGAATAGGAAGCGGTTGTGAGGAAGAAGCCGTAAGGGTGGTAAAAAATTCCCCTGCTTTCCTCCCTGGCAAGCAAAGGGACAAGCCTATAAGGGTACGAATGGTATTGCCAATTATCTTTAGTCTGAATCCTGCCAGTCGGGATTACGACAAACTTCCCAAGGGAAATATTTCAGTGGAGGAGGCCGATCCTAGAAGCGCAGAGCTAAAAGTAGAGGCCAGCTATACCAACGGCAGATGGGAAGGGTACGTCCTTAACCAAGAAGGAAATGTGCTTCCAGGAGCCAATATTGTAGTGATGGAGACGAATACAGGTACGGTGACTGATGTAAATGGCCATTTTATAATAGAAACAGACAGGTTTCAGCGCCTTGTCATCAGTTTTGTGGGATATAAGAACGTGGAACTGGAGGTAAAATAAGTAGAAGACAATTTGAATGACTATTTTTCCATTTTTTGTAAATTAGGGGATTATTTCATGATTTTTCTATGCCCAATTTACTGAAGACTTCCTACTATCTCCCCCTTCAGGTCACCATCGATGACAGGGAACCTGCCACATTGGAAGAAGAATTCCGGAAGATGGGAAATATGATTATCTGCCGCAAGCGTATGTTGGCAGGGGACTATCTTTTTGACGAGGAAGTTTTGGTAGAAAGAAAGACCATACCAGACTTTTGTCGCTCCATAAAAGACGGAAGACTGTTCAAACAGGTAAAGGAACTGGCAAGTTGCCAAATACCTTCCTACCTCATTTTGGAGGGAAGAAACAGGCTTTTCAGGGAAACGGATTTTTCCTTGCAGGCCATTCAGGGGATTTTGATCTCTATTTCCATCGCTTTCAGGATTCCGGTCCTCAAAACCAAAAACACCAAAGAAACCGTGCAGGTAATGCTGCAAAGCTACAAACAGCTTACCAAGGAGGGACTGGATGACCAACGCTTTTTTCCAAGGCCTGCTTTCTTTAAAAAGAAGAAGGACCCCATGCTTTCCCAAAAGGTCCATATCCTGGAAGGGTTTCCTGGAATAGGGGCTGATAAAGCCGAAAAACTGCTGATGAAATTTGGTAATCTTCATGCTGTGTTTACAGCCAAGGAAGAGGAATTTCTTCAGGTGCCGGGGTTCGGAAAAAAAACAGTGGATAGGCTTAAAGAAGTATTACATAAATAAAATAACTGGTTTAAGCGAGTTTAACATTCCCAAGCTTTTGTAGGGCTCCTCTAACAACCCCACCTCGACCCTCAGGAGTATAGTGTGGAATGGTACAACAATGAGGGGGATAAGGTAAGATGTATGACAAGGCTTGAAGGTTAAAGGAACGGGTATTTCCACAGGGAGTTGCCACACTTTCCGTATAAGCCAATCCAAAGCAAACCATAAACCAATGCAACAGGTTGAATTCCTTAGACAAATTGCCCTATCCTTACCGGAAACCACAGAGGAGCCCCACTTTGAAAAAACTTCCTTTAGGGTGAAAAAGAAAATATTCGCTTCTTATGATGCAGGTAATAACAGGGCTTGTTTGGCATTCTCTGAGGTTGATCAAGACCTTTTTTCCCTTATAGACAAAGCTGTTATCTATCCAGTTCCTAACAAATGGGGCAAAAAAGGTTGGACTTTTATAGAACTTGACAAGTTGGATAACGAAATAATAGAAGATGCCTTGAAGGCTGCCTATTGCAAGGTCGCACCAAAGAAGCTGGCGGAAAGATATTTGCCAAAACCGGGTTTATAAACGACCCGTTTATCACATTTATTTTTTACTCCAGCTACCTACTACATTTGATTGAAAATGTACTAATGGGAGGGGTTGTTAACATTCTTGTGTTTGGAGGCAGGGTATTTCAAGTGTACAGCAGCGAGAGTAATTGCCCATTTGCGAACAAAATTGTCCGAAATTTAGGTGTTAAGGGTAGGAAACAACCCTGTATGCTGCGTAAAGTTGCTTTTTGCTTGGCACGTTGCTTGGCTTTCAGAAGAAAGGAGAATTCTATCAGATTATAATAATCTTGAAAATTCTACTCCAAAAAAACATACCAATGATAAAAAACTACCTGATCATTGCCCTTAGGAACATCAAGCGAAACAAACTCCGGACTTTGGTGCATGTCTTGGGATTGTCCTTGGGTATTGCCATCTGCCAGTTGATTTTTAACTTGGTCTGGTTTGCCCACAGCTTTGATCAATTCCATTCCGACGCCGAAAGGATATTCAGGATCACTACCAAGGCAGAATGGGAACCTGGGTATCCCTTTCAGACCTCGGCGACGAATGGCCCCTTGGGTGAGATCCTTGACGAAGAACTGGTTTTGGTAGAGGCAAAAGGCAGACTGTATACCCTTAATGAGACCATGGTGATTCTTCCTGAAGAAAACAGAGTGTTAGGTAGAAATAACCATACGGCTTTTGCCAGTCAGGGTTTTTTTGAAATTTTTCAAAGGGAATGGCTTGCCGGAAATCCCCTGTCCGCTTTGGAGGAGCCAAATTCGGCTGTCATTACTGAATCCAGCTTGAACAAGTATTTCCCAGGCATGCCGGCAGGGGAAGTGTTGGGAAAGGAAGTGCTGTGGATAGATGCAGATTCCATTTATGCTCAGGTCAAAGGGGTGGTGGCGGATTATACCGAAAATACGGATTTGATATTTACGGATTTTATTTCATTCAGTACCATTGACAAAATTGAGAAAAAAGAATGGTATGGCTTGCACAGTTGGACAAACCTCAATACAGCCAGTCAGCTTTTCGTGAAAGTAGGGGAGGGGGTAAATAAATCAGCACTTGATGAGGGGCTAGCA
Organism: Pleomorphovibrio marinus; assembly: GCF_003347495.1. Classification (GTDB taxonomy): domain Bacteria; phylum Bacteroidota; class Bacteroidia; order Cytophagales; family Cyclobacteriaceae; genus Pleomorphovibrio; species Pleomorphovibrio marinus. Next base: position 30,275 of record NZ_QCXY01000012.1, on the reverse strand, counting down.
GAAATCGCAAAGATAAATCTGAGTGAAGAAGATAGCCATACTAAATTTATCGGGGAACCCTTGTCCGAGTTGCATTTCAGTGAAAATTATGACGACTCTGCCATATCCAAAACTTTATTAAATGGGCTTATTTACATAGGCATTATTATCCTCTTACTTGCTTGCCTCAACTTTATCAACCTAGAAACCGCATTGGCCATCAACCGGGCCAAGGAAGTGGGAATCCGTAAAACCTTAGGATCTGACAAGGGGCAGCTGATCTTCCAATTCCTGAGTGAGACGTTTGCTTTTGTGGTTATTGCTTCGATAGTTTCTGTTTTCGTGGCGAATTTGATCCAAATCTACTTTTCGGATTATTTCCCAGCCAATTTTGACCCATCCTCCTATAGCCAATTGAGTTTGATTTTCTTTGGGGCAAATGCCATTTTGCTCACCTTGGTGTCGGGCTTGTATCCTGCCTTTGTTTTGGCCAATTACCAGCCACAACGGGCCCTCAAAGGAGAGCTGCACCATCCAAAAGGGTTTTCAATAGGGGTGTTTTTGAGAAAAAACCTGGCCGTTTTACAGTTCACGGTTTCCATTGCCTTTATCATTTTGGTCACCGTAGTCAGCACCCAGCTAAAGTACATCAGCTCTCAGCCACTTGGTTTTGAAAAAGATGCGGTAGTGTACACTAGTCTTCCCTTTTTGGGAGATGGTGCACTACGGGATCAATTGGCCGAAAGGATCCGGAATGAAAGCTTTGTCGAAAGTGTGAGCTTGAGTGGAAACCTGGCTTCTTCCAATAGTGTTTGGACATCGGATGCCTATGCCATGGTCGATTCAGCAGAAAAGCAACTGAACGTACAGGTGATGAATGTGGACTCGGCCTTTGTTGTTGTTCATGACATACCCTTATTGGCAGGGCGTAAAGCTAGAAATGCGAGGGATGAAATACTAGTAAACCGTAATTTCCTCAGAGAGATCGGCAATCCTGATCCCATTGAAGCGCTGGGGCTCATGGTAAGGACAGGGGGTGACCAAAAGACCATCATAGGGGTTGTAGAAAACTTCAATGCCAGAAGTCTTAGAGAGGAAATCATGCCCATGATTTTGATCTATAGGCCAGATTACTATTACCTCTTAATCGCAAAGGTATCCAGTCAACAAAACCTCACTTATGCTAAAAACAGACTGGAGTCCATGATGAAGGAGATGTATCCTTTTGAGAATACAAATTTCAGCTTTATGGACGAGCAATTGGAGCGGTTTTATGAAGAAGACAAAAAAATCCAAGGTGTGCTTGGCTTCGTCTCTTCAATGGCTATCCTGATTTCTGTACTGGGATTGTTTGGGCTTTCCTCTTTCACCATTGCCCAAAGAACCAAAGAAATAAGCATAAGGAAAATCCTAGGTGCCGGTGTTGTCCAACTTATTACCTTGGTTTCAAAACAATACATATGGCTGGTGGCGATATCATTTGCTTTTGCAGCATACCCCGCCTATTACCTTAGCAGCCTGTGGCTGCAGGAGTATGCCTATAGAATTGACATGCCTTATTTGTTGTTTGCAGCGGTCAGTTCAGGGGTATTGTTTTTGGCCCTTCTGGTGGTGGGCTTCCATTCCTTAGGGGTGGCTCGCACCAATCCTGCAGACATCTTAAAAGATGAATAGGAAGGCAAATTCCCGTTCGGTTTGATACCGTCGTTTATCCGCTCTTTTACTGATGCGATTTTCTAGTGGAGGCTAAAAACTCACTTTCATAAGTGGTTTTATGCCCGGTCTGCATATTAGCTAGTCTGGCTGACCTACTAGGGTAATTGGTTGGATTTCGTCCGCATGCGGACAAAGGTGTTCGAACAAAATATACCTAAAACGACCCAAAACACCCAATTTAGGGTTTTGTTAGGGATTTATTGTGGCATAGGAATGGAATAAAGCGAAGAAGAATTGGAGGGTAAAATTCGGCAAATAAGAAGAAATTCTCGCGAAATTCACCACCAGAAAATGAACAAATAAATTTTTAAAATGATACGACTAGCACAAATAGACAAGTACATAGAATCCCGCTTTCAACGGGTTTTTATTCTAAAGGGAATTGACCTTAGCATTGAACAGGGAGAATTTGTGACCTTGATGGGGCCATCGGGAGTAGGTAAGTCCACCTTGCTCAATATCATAGGCCTGTTGGATGAGGAATATGAGGGGCATTATTTTTTCGATGAAAAACCCATCCATAGCATGAAAGACAGGCATAGGTCAGCACTTCATAAGTCCGAATTTGGCTATATTTTTCAGGCGTATCATCTGATCGATGAACTTACAGTTTACGAAAACATTGAAACCCCCTTGCTTTACAGGAATGTGTCAGGATCCGAAAGAAAAAGCATCATTGCCGACTTGCTGGACAGATTTAACATGGTTGCTAAAAAGGATCTATTTCCAGAACAGCTGTCTGGTGGGCAGCAGCAATTGGTGGGAATAGCCAGGGCCATTGCCGGCAAACCCAGGGTATTGCTGGCGGATGAGCCCACGGGCAATTTGCATTCCACACAGGCCAAGGAAATCATGGAGGTGTTCAGGGAATTGAACAAGGAGGGTACCACCATTATTCAAGCCACCCATGCAAGGGAAAATGCAGAATTCGGGACTCGGTTGATTGAAATGCTGGATGGTAAAATTGACAAGTATATCGCAATATAGAATGAAAAAGCCACTGATCATATGCGTGCTGATGGGTTGTGTTTTGGGGAAAAATTTTGCCCAGGACACCATTCCTTTTACATTTGACCAGGCAGTTAAGCATGGTTTAAGTAAAAACGTGAACCTTCTTACCTTGCAAAACCAACAGGATCTGCTGACTATGGAAAGAAGGAATGCCCAACTTAGCCATCTCCCCGACTTAAATGTGAATACTGCCGCATTACAAACCAGAGGTCAACAATTCCAGCAAGTAGAGGGGCAGTTGATAGTAGTCAATCAAGTGAACAACATCATAGAGGGTGGATTAAATGCCCGGATGCCTGTGTATAATGGAGGGTTAAGGATTAAAACCACAAAAGCCAGCCAGTATTTTGAAGAGGCTGGTAAACACGGGTTATCCAGGGCATCCCAAGAACTTACGTTCAATGTTTCCCAGCAATACCTCCAGGTATTGCTCGATGAGGAATTATACCGGATAGCCTTAGAAAACCTTGAAAATCAAAAAAAACAATTGGAACAGATTGAGGGCTTTGTGGAGGCAGGGTTGAGGACGCTTTCCGACCTGTATAATCAGCAGTCTGAAGTGGCAAGATTGGAAACTGTTGCCCTCGAGGCCAAAATTCAGTGGGAGACTGACCTTTGGGAACTTGCCGAAACCCTTCAACTGGAACCCAACCAAGTGCCCTTGCTGACTCCCGTGAAAATGGAGAAGGTGGAGAGCATGTTTTTTGGAAGGGATTTGGAGGAATTGTATGATTTGGCCTATGAAAACCGTCCCGATTTGGCACAGCAAAAGCTACTAGAAGAAGGGAACCACAAAATGCTGGCAGCATCGAGGTCAGCAATGCTCCCTCAACTTAATGCTTTTTTTAATTACAACACTTTTTTTACCTCTCTGGACGAAAGGGGGATTCGAGATCAATTGGCTATCATTTATCCAAGAAGGACCTACGGGTTCTCGCTCAATATCCCGATTTTCAATAACTTCAGCAACAAGGTGGAGGTGGCCAGGAGAAAGGTAAGTCTCCAAAACCAACAACTTGAAAGGGGGGCATTAGAAAGGCGGGTGGCACAAGAGACCAAACTTGCCTATGAAAATTACAGGGCAGCCATCAAGCGCGAGGAGGCCACAAAAGTGCAGTTGTCTGCCGCTGATGAAGCCCAGCAGGCTATTTCTGAGCGGTTTAGACTGGGTGTTTCCAACTTTGTGGACCTTTCCCAGGCCAACCAACAACTGGTGACCGCACAGTCCGCCTATGCACAGGCCCAATTCACTCTTTATTTTCAGGAAGTGATGTTAAGGTTTGCTTTGGGGATATTGGAGGTGGATTTGTAAGTAGTACTCAGGTTTATTCCCAAAATATAAGGTATGTACCCCTCTGCAATTTTTCTAAATTTGGGTTTTTTGAGTTAAATTGGAAAAATAACCGGCAGCCATGCCTAGTTAGGTATTTCTGTATGTTGTTATTTGGCCTATTAAACCTAATTATTTACCCAATGAACCATCTTCGTTATTTATTTTTAAAACATACCGTTTTAATCTTGCTTACATTTCTGTTTATATACAAAGGTTTTGGACAGAAAATCGACAAAGAGGCTCCCCTTGGTTTTGATCAAGAGAGAATAGGGATAGTGCGGGGAAAAATCGACACGATTTCCTATTTCTCCACAACCGTGGACACCACACGAAGGGCATTTGTCTATACGCCACCATCTTATTCCGCATCCAACGACTATCCCGTTTTATACCTTCTGCACGGTATAGGAGGCGATGAAGAAGAGTGGTTAAAAGGTGGAACTCCACATATCATTTTGGACAATTTGTACGCAGATGAAAAGGTAGAACCTATGATAGTGGTAATGCCCAATGGGAGGGCAATGAAGGAGGATAGTGCCATGGGAAACATCATGGATCCCGACAAGGTCGAGGCCTTCGCCACCTTTGAAAGGGACCTATTGGATGACCTTATTCCTTTTATTGAGGAAAATTACCCAGTCTTAGCAGACAGGGAAAGCCGTGCCCTTGCAGGGCTATCCATGGGTGGAGGCCAATCCCTGAATTTCGGGCTTGGCAACCTCTCTGAATTTGCTTATGTGGGTGCTTTTTCCCCTGCACCCAATACCAAGGAGCCAGAAATACTGGTACCCGATCCAGAGGAAACCAGTGAAATGCTTAAGGTTTTGTGGATTTCTTGTGGAGATGAGGATAGGTTGATCCCGTTTAGTGAGCGCACCCATACTTATCTCGAACAGCAAGAAGTGCCCCATATCTATTATGTGGAACCCGGAGGTCATGATTTCAAGGTATGGAAAAATGGGCTGTATATGTTTTCAACGTTACTTTTTAAACCAGTTGATCCATCAATTTTCAAAAAGTATACGCTAAACTAAACCTGTCATTATCAGCAACGACCCAAGTAGATGTGGACCTGAAAATAGGTGTCGTTTTTTGAAGTTGTAATTATTCATGGTAAGCAAAGTTAATTTCCCAAATCTTATTCTTCTACCGCATCTATAAAATCCATGGGCACCTCTTCATTGTAAAGTCTTCCCTGTTCAGCCCGGACTTTGGAGGATGGGCAACCTATACTAGGCGTATCCCTCTCTCTGATGGCCTGGTCAGTTGCAGCTTTGGCAATTTTAGTGGCTTTGATACCATCATCCGCCGTTGGCATATCTCCTGTGGTTCCCGTTTGCAAGGCTTTTAAAAGCTCCAAGTACATCCCGGTAAAACTTTTTTCAGGATGCCATGGAAGATGTTGGGTACCATGGGAGTTTCTCAGTTCAAAGGAATGCTCCTCTCTATTGTACCTTATCACCCCGTCAGTACCGATTATCTCATATTGAAAATGGGTTCTTGGTTCCTTAGAGGTGGTGTTGTAGGAAAAACTCATTTCCACCATGGAGTGAGCCCCGCATTTATGTGCCATGTGAAGGTACATATGATCCGGTGCCTCATAGGTATCCAACCAAACCCCAATTCCATGCTGCCACTCTACTTCAGAGTTTAACCACCATCGGGCAAGATCGATCTGGTGAACCCCACAGTCCACCATTGGGCCTCCCTCTTTCATCCTTCCCACCCTGAGGGCGCTGTCCACCCTTTCCCCATTTTCATTCCATTCCCACTTGCCATGCAGGTGCCAGTTATAAATAAGTCGTAACAGCCTCACCTCCCCAATGGCCTTTTCACTTATCAGTCGGTGTATATCCATGGCGCTTTGGCTGAACCTGTAATTGAACCCTGTGAATAACATCAGTCCGGCATCTTTCATAACTTTTTCCATTTCCAGCATTTCTTTCTCACTCATACCTAGGGGCTTTTCACATAAAACATGCTTTTTATGCTTGGCGGCATCCATTACGTTTTTGTAATGGATGGGAGCAGGGGTACAAATGACTACCGCGTCGATACCAGAAGAAAAGAACTCTTCTTCCGAGGGGTATGCATGGGGGACATGGAACTGTTGCTGAAGATGGGTGGCCCTTGAGAAATCATGGTCATAAAGGGCATAAAGCTGAAACCCAGCAACTTTTTGAATGGCAGGTATATGGCCGAATTCTGCGATCATACCACAACCAATGATTCCTATTTTAAGCATATGATGTTGTTTTTATAAAAATACAATATTTCCAGTAATTTAAGTAAGAACCCTATTCGGCAACAATATTGCTCTATCCATGATCCTTTACAAAAAATAGGTAAAGATTAGATTTTTTTACATAAAAATTTTGTTTTATGTATTTAATTGCTATATTTATTCTATAATTTGTAAGTTATACGAAAGTTAACTTTGAAGTGCTTGCTTGGAATGCAGGTTTTCTAGTTATCAAGGTCTTTGGAGACTATATCCGCATTGGAATTACTTTTTAGGGTTTTCAAGGGAAAGCAAAGCTAATGCAACGTACACTTTCACAGAAATTCAAGCATCTAACACCAAATATCACTACACAGATTCAGGGTGGTAAATGCTTGCTTGAATGTGACAAGGGGTTTACTTGAGTTCCTGTAATGCTTATGTATCCGCCTTTTAACAAGAATGTCTATACCCACCTTTAACCTTATTATTATGAAAACCACATTCACGATTGCCTTACTGTTTTTGGTCACATTGCTTTTGGCCCAAACCTCAGAAGAAGAAGCCATCAAAAATGCCCTTAAAGGTGAAACCACCTCTTTTTTTAACCGGGACTATAATGCCTGGGCCAGTCACTGGGACCACAATAGCAATGTTAATTTTTTAGTGACTAGTAGTGGAATGAGATCCAATAACTGGGAGGAAATCAGCCAATCCATCAAGGAATATATGGAGTCAAATCCAGATCCTGGAAAAGTAACTTTATCGAATTCTGATTTTGATATTTCCATTAATGGAGACCAGGCCTTCGCAGTATATGTCCAACACCTTAAACTGGCGGATACAGAGATCAAATCTTATGAGGTTCGGAACCTTCGTAAGGTGAGTGGACAATGGAAATTGGTAAGTATGATCACCAGCCCGCTGGATCACGACTAGCAGAAAAAAGGTTAGGAATGGATGCCTTCTAACTATCTCAGAAATCAACTTGCAATGCAATAAGCCAGGAAGCACCCCATCAGAGAATCCTGATGGGGTCCTATACCCGATTACCTGCCTGCCGTGCTTACTTATTCCAGTCATTTCTGCTTCTGGTTGATATTGCCTTAGGAAGTCAGGGCAATAATCCTTATCATTTGGCCAATAATCCCCCCGCCTGTACTCATAAAGCTTACCTTTGTGAAAATATGCAGGACCAGACAGTGGTTTACCTATTTTAATTTATCTTTTCAAAAAAATGGTGTGAAATCGATTGTTTTCTCCGTAAAGTCACTGTAGTTGAAGTGAACTTTCTTTTTTTCCAGCAATTTAAGTGTTGTTATTCTTGTCCTATTATTCCAATGGCTCTATTCTATCAAATGTATCATTACTCCACAACCTGAAGGTTTTAATCTTTGAAGATAAATCCGGAATCTGCCTATTGTGAAGAAGGTCTAGAAAATTTATCCTACCCTACAAGAAGGTCCAACAATCTGGTATCTCATCTGAAACCTTATGGAAGTTTCCCCAATGCAGCTATGCTGCAGCAGCAGATAGCGCTCATTGGGATAGAGAGCGTCTGGAGAAACAGTTTTCTGATAGGTAAGGGGGGAAAGCACTAAATTTTTTGCGAAGACGGCAACCATCTATATGGGGTACTACGTTTCTGTTAGAAATTTCTTTAACCCATGAAAGCTTGGCTCCTAAGGATATCAATTTCGATTTTTCTGCTATTCGCGATCGTATTGGCTTTCGCAGTTGCACTACTTACCATTCAACAGGAAACTCTTACAAAGAAGGCACTTGAAATGGCCAACAGACAATTTACAGGTCAACTTACAGTTGAAAAAAGCAGAGTATCCCTATTTCAGAACTTCCCCTATATATCCATAGACTTGAGGGATGTGGCTTTTTATGAAACCAAATTAATGGACAGCAGACCCTTTTACAAAGCCGGCCATCTTTATTTAGGTTTTAATTTTTGGGACATCATCGAAGGAAATCATAAGATTAAGAGCGTTCTAATAAGTGATGGGCATCTAGATGTGGTTAAAAATCCTAATGGAGAGTTTAACCTGCTTGCAGCCAAGGGTATAGAGAAAAAGAACTCAGAGAGTGAAGGTATAGTGGACTTTGCCCTAGCTAAAGCAAAAGTATCAAATTTCACGGTTTCCTATAAAAATCACTTGGATGCTTCTGCATATCTGCTTGCTATAGATTATTGGGGGGCAAGTATGCGTAAGCGAGATGATGTCCTTGCACTTGAGGTAGATGCTGAATTCAAGGTAAATGTCCTAATTAGGGAGGATACCACCTTCTTTTCCAACAAGCAAGTTCGACTGGCCCTGAATTTAAATTATCATACCCAGGAAGAGAAAATAAATATTGAACCCTCCCGCATACAGTTGGAAGAAGCTTTGTTCGCAGCCTCAGGCATTGTTGGAGTTTTAGATAATGGCTTGGATGTAGATGTCCGGGTGGAAGGTCAAAAGCCTGATTTTAATTTATTCGCTGCTTTTTTGCCCGAAGGGACAGCCGAGGCCTTGAATGCTTACAGGAATGAAGGGGAGGTGTTTTTCAGGGGTGGCATCAGAGGAATGATCGCTGAGGGAGTATTACCCGCAGTGAGTGCGGAATTCGGATGTGAAAATGCCTTTTTCCAGAGAACGGACAATAATCTTAAAGTAGATGAGCTTAGGTTTTTTGGTTTCTTTACCAATGGGGAGGAACAGAGTCTCAAAACATCCGAATTGCATGTTCAAAATTTTAATGCCAAACCTGAACAAGGAAATTTTCAGGGGGATTTGGTCATAAGAAACTTCGAAGAACCTCATGTAAAGGTTAAATTGAAGGCCGATATAGACTTAGGTTTTGTGGGGGATTTCTTTGGCTTGGACAAGTTTCAAGGAATCAGCGGTAAAGTAATTGTGGACATGGATTTTGATGAACTTGTGGAACTGGAGGCATCTGCCTTGGATATGGCTACTGCGAAGCGAAGTTTACAGTCCACCTTGTCTTTGAAGGATTTGAATTTTTCCCTTAGGGATTACCCTCACCTTATTCAAGGTGTCAATGCTAATGCCATATTGAGGGCAGGAGAGTTCAGTCTGGACAGTCTGTACTTCCGGATCGGGAAGTCGGACTTTAATTTCAAGGGTCAGATTAGTGACTTTCCTGCTATGCTTCATCGGCTTCCAAAACCCGTTAATTTTTCTTTGACCACCAAATCTTCACATCTTCACCTGCCGGAACTCCTCCTGAATGCAGAAAAAAAAGAGAAAATCCGAGACCTAAGGTTTGAGTTAGGTGTTGCTTCTATGGCTGACGAGCTGTTTAATTTCGAGTACCTTCCCAAGGGTATTTTTCAGATCAGGGGGTTGAACGCCATGCTGGAAAACTACCCGCACAAATTTCACGACCTGAACCTTGAATTGGAGATCGAAGAAGATAACTTGGAAGTGAAAAAGCTCAGTGGACAAATCGACCAATCGGACTTTAATTTTCAACTTTCCATGGAAAATTACCCCAAATGGCTCAGAGAGGAATTTGCCGGGTTTTCGAGCATTTCTTGGAAGATGCAATCCAATAAACTACTGATCAATGACCTTTTGACCTACAATGGGGTTAATTATTTACCTAAGTCCTGGGCCGAAGAATACTTTTCCTCACTTGACATCAGTGGTAAAGCTACTTTGGAACTCCAGGATGGTCTACCATCCTCCGAGCTTTTGTTAGAAAACCTTAGCGGACGTACCCAACGCCATCCGCTAAAACTGGAGGGGTTTAAAGGAAAGGTAAAATGGGAGAATTCCTACTTAAGCATAGAGAACTTCGGCGGCAAAATGGGGGTATCTGAATTTGACTTTGACCTGGGGCTGAGCCTCGAAAAAGAAAAGAAAACCAAAAAGGATTTTTTTCATTTCCGTGCCAAGGCATTGGACTTGGACGCCCTTATGGGGTTCAAGGGATATGAGGGGGAGGAGGACACCAATCATGCCGAAGCATCCAATGTGTTCAAACTACCTTTTAGAGACATGGAATTCAAGGCCGATATAGCAAAGCTGAATTACCACAGGTATTGGTTGGAGCAGGTGAGGGCGGAGCTTAGAACAACACCTAATCATTTTCTCCACCTCGATACCTTGGGACTTAAGGTCGCCAATGGAAGCTTGGGGCTCAGGGGGTATTTAAATGGAAGTGATCCTGAGGAGATTTACCTGCACTCTAGGATAGTGGCAGACCAAGTGGACTTAGATAAATTGTTGTTCAAATTTGAAAACTTCGGTCAGGACGTGCTCATCAATGAAAACTTAAAGGGTAGAGTCTCTGGCACCATAGATGGAAAATTTAGGATTTACCCTGACCTCACGCCAATAATTGAAAAGTCCGAAGCCAAAATGGACCTTACGGTATATGAGGGAACCCTGGTGAATTTCTCTCCATTTTTATCCTTATCCGATTATTTTGCGGATAGAAACCTGCGTAGGGTAAGGTTTGATACCCTATCCAATACCTTTGACCTCAAAGGAGCAGTGCTGCATATTCCTCGTATGAATATAAATTCCAGTCTTGGGTTTATGGAAATTTCAGGCAGGCAGAGCTTAGATAAGGAAATGGATCTTACCATTCGCCTCCCCCTAAGCCTGGTTACCCGAATCGGTTTTAGGTCCTTGTTTGGGGGAAGGTCTCGAGAGGAGGTAGACCCTGATCAAGAAGATGCTATTGTGATTAGAGATACCTCAGCTAGAGTGAGGTTTATAAATATAAATATGCAGGGAAAGCCAGATGATTTTAGGGTTACTTTGGGTAGGTTTAGGAAGTAGTTCCTTCAAGGCTGGTTTTGTCCAAAAACATTCTTAATATCGAAGGATGTAATGATTACTATCCCCGGAATGGGAAATTTGGCAACAGGATTTTGAAAGGGTCGAACCAAACTACCTACACTGAGGTTAAAAAACACAACGTCCAATTTATGATGAATCAAAATATCCGCCCTGCCTGGCCTAAGCTTCAGGAACCATCCAAATGGCAGGAAACACTCGATACGGTACACCTTTGGTCCCAGATCATCGGGAAGATCCGGCTGGAAAATACGCCTTGGGTTAACCATTCCTGGCATGTGACGCTGTATGTCTCCTCACGCGGCTTGACCACCTCCCTGATCCCGCACCCCTCGGGAGGATTCGAAATCGAGTTCAACTTTATTGACCATCGATTGGAGATTAGCACAGTAAACGGAAGTCGGGTTTCCTTTGAGCTGAAGTCATTGTCCGTGGCAGATTTCTATCACCAGACGATGGACAAACTCCAGGAACTAAATATCACCACCACTATTTACACAAAACCAGTGGAAATCCCCGACCCGATCACTGCCTTCCCCGATGATACCACCCACGCCAACTATGACGCTGAACCAATGCACCGCTTTTGGTTGGCCCTGACGCACATTCACAGGGTTTTCTCTCGTTTCAGGGCTGACTTTTTGGGCAAAGTGAGTCCGGTTCATTTCTTCTGGGGAGCATTTGACCTGGCGGTGACCCGTTTTTCCGGTCGGCTTGCCCCAAAGCATCCTGGTGGTATTCCAAACTGCCCGGATTGGGTTGCAGAAGAAGGGTATTCCCATGAGTTGTCAAGCGCCGGTTTTTGGCCAGGAACCGGGCTAGGTGAGCCGGCCTTTTACGCCTATGCATATCCCGAGCCGGAAGGGTTCCGCACGGAAGCAATTGAGCCAGATGCAGCCTTTTATCATACGGAACTTGGGGAATATATACTTCCATATGAGTCGGTAAGAAGCTCTTCAAACCCGGATGAAACACTGCTGCGTTTTCTTAAGACTACTTATCAGGCAGCAGCAGTAAATGGTAACTGGAATCAGAATGCGCTAGAAAGTAGAGGAGGTAGGCCCGGAGCCCTTTAAGGGATAAGGAAAATTTATGTAATAGATGTTATCAGCCACTGTGGCATTTGTCCATCTTCCTTGGATGAATTGTCTCTCCATGCTTTCCCATAGTCCATTAAACCAAAATAAAAGACAAACGCATAGTTGTAAAGCTAATCCCTTAATTATAAGTCAGTTATCTCAATGGGCTTTAATTTCCCGTTCAATTTACTATAATTTTCACTACCTGCCCTCGTCCATGGAAATGTCATTTATACCGTATTACGTAATTAGGGGCTGTGAGTGCATTGGTGCATGTGAAGAGTTTTGATAACCTCAAAACCCAGAGACAAAATCACTCTGTTTGTCTACGGTGGGTACATGCGTTCCATGCGATGCAAAAGCGGTTCAATGAAACGCTCAGCCTGCGGCAAGCAGTATAGCAAGGGGGACATGCGTCAGGTTCATCCGCTATAGGATGGTCTATGTATTGATTTTAGTTATTTTTCAATTCCTGTATATTTTTTATAAATGGCTCTATACCCAAACATCCTTGCTATCGGTCCTATGGTATTTATTAACACATTTTGCAGTCCCATAGGTATTGCTGCAAGCCTTGACGGGCTTTCCAAATACCTTGCGGTTACCATAGCTTGTAAAAATGGTAATTTACCCTCTTTGACTTTACAATCATTTATCATTCCAAATAGGTTTTCGATAAATAAATCCACATCTATTCCTGGTGTTATAGTTTGGATAAATACTGCTGGTTCATCAGAAGTATTGTAGTGGTTATGAGGTTTTTTTTTGGGTAAAACAACTTCTTCTCCAGCACTTATGTAGTTCTTCTCCCCGTCTCTGAGATAGGTCATTCTACCTGATAAAACTTTAAAAGTTTCGTCTTGTAAAATATGGATATGATCATCTACAGTTTGACCTTTGCTTTTTAAGGTCACTTTTAAAGTAACCCTTTCTCCATTCGTATCTGAAGAAGTTTCGATGAATTCAATTGTATCTCCAGTAAAGTTGTCGAGTAATATTTGTCCTTTGGTTGGCATGACGTAGTTCCGGTTATTTACGTTTGACAACCACACCTACTTTTTACTGCCTAGATTTCCGCTTTAGGTGTAGGCTTGGTGCAGCGCCTAAAACTTTGAGTGAAAAACCTGTTTTACACAATATATCACTTCCCGCCTAAATATCAAAATTACCCACTATACTTTTCAAGAAAACAAAACTTTTTGTGGGCATTAAAGTGTATGCCTGTGTGGCCTTTGGGCTATCGTCACTTTAAGGATTCGAGACAATCTGAAAACTACCATGCGGTCCTTGGACATTCTGCAAGAAAATTTGATCGTAGTTTTATTTTATTGTGTAATTCACATTGTGTCCTCTTTCTTGTTTTCAGCGACTTTTCTACCTTTTAGTACATCAATTTTATCCAAAATTATTAAACAGCTGGTATCTGAAAGGATACTATCAGAATTGTGCTGCATCTTTTGGAATATCCCAAGGTGGATAGTTGATTAAAGAAACATCATAATCAGCCAAAATCTCCGAAAATGCCACTTTTGACAACCCAGCCAATTCTGCGGCCTGACCGAGTGACAGCCTTCCGGATTCATACATTTTTGCCGCGAGGAATCTTTTTGTCTCCCTCTCATCCAGGTCAAGATGATCAGGTAAAGTTAAATGCTTCATAGTTTAAATTTATCAAAATTCAGGATATCGACTTCATTTTAAAACATTATTTTGCTGGAGCTTAATAATAGATAAAAATCGCTTATCATCAACCCTTTTGATCTTAATCGGGCTTTCTCTTTTGAGTTATCGAATAGTATTTTACTTATTGAGTAAATATTTTGTCGTTTGTTAGTTTGTTCAAATAATTGGTCAATCTCTAGTTTTGATAAACATTTGAAAAGTGGCTTTTTGCCTATCACTGTATCTTTATCTAAAAACAATGTGTCAATTTTGTTGAAATATTGCACCTTCCATTGGGCACTAAAGTCTTGATTTTCTTCATTATTATTCCATTCAGAAATAACCCTTGAAGGAACTGTTAATCCGGTTGCCTTCTCAAACGAAACTGAGTCATACCAAAAGTAAGTTTTTGTTATTATGTTTTCCATAAAGATTGTGTCCTGATGAAAACCAAACAGGTCGAAGAGGATTTCATTTATTATTTGTTCATCAGTTTGAGCATTCAAATTATTGAATGTCATCAATAAAATCATTGTAACCATATTTTGCACATGGTCTTTCTAATTTTGCACACACGGGATTCGGCTTGGACACGGTGGGTTCTTCCGGAGCCTTACCCTTTCTTTTCTGAACGGATATTATTAAAAGTACAAAACAAAATCTTTACCGGGACCCCCAGATGGATCCAAGGTGTGTTATGGACATTAGTTTTTTTGTCTAAGTAAAAGTGTCGTGCAGATATATTCATTTTCTAGTTCTTCACATTCGTCAATCTGATTTTGTAAGTATTCATTGAAAATTTCTTCCTTGTCAGGATATAGAGAGATTAATCGTTTCACATTCTCTTGAATGACTTCCGTATTTTGTCTATTGGTTTGTTTTAATGTTTCTCTGTTCCAATCAATTCTGTCCGATATTCGATAGCCTGTTTGCTCTATAATATTTGTCATTTCTTTGTTGTTTACCATCTCTTCGGTCAATTGTTCTGCAAACATAAATTCAAGTAAAATGTAACCGTCTTCCTTGACACAGTTCTTCAGGTGTCTTAATGTGTTAACCAAATCTCCTAAAACGTCAGAGTCATATCCGTAAATCACAATGTCTTGTTTAGTGGTTGTTTTTAGTGTTTCTATTATATTTTCTGTTTTGAATTGTACCATTTCAGAAACTGCAAATTTCTTTGCATAAATGTTAGCTTCTTCAATGAAGTCTACAATTATGTCAACGCCAATAGCTTTTATGTCAAACCGTTGAGCGAGTTTTACCAAAACAGCACCTTTACCGCAACCAAGGTCAATAATACTCTTGTTTTTTCCCAAGTCGTTTCTGGCAATAAGTTCAATAATATATTCAGGAACACTGCCAAGTTCCCAAAGTCCTTTTAGCAATTCAGGAATATATCTTTCAAGTTCATCACTTGTTAGGTCAAGGGAATTTTGAAACTCTTTCCGTTTTATATTTTCCATTTTCTTGTTTCGATCGTTGTTTTATACCATTGTGCATAACGGGATTCAGCTTGGAGACTGCTGGCCTTCGGAGCCTTTCGCTTCCTACTTTCTCCAAACTTCTTAAAGATAGTAAACTTTCATTTTACTCTGAACCGCCCTATGTATCCAAGGTGAGGTGTGTGCCCACCATGGGCATCTGGTATCGAAGATACCAAATATTCCATAGGGTGAAAACCTGTGCCGAAGCATTTCGGTAGCCTGTGCCGATCGCCATCGGTAGCCTGTGCCTACGAATTACGGCATCCTTTGCAGGCAAGTTGGTGAAGACTGCTAGTAAGTCGCCCTGTATTTCCACAGGGCTCGTTTGCCGTGAGGCATACAATGAAGCCCTGATGGCTCAGGATATACTAGAAGCGAGACTGCAAATCCCGGTTCCAACGAATAGGGACCGAGCACGTGAGTGCAAGGAGCCGGGCAGCGGGAAGCATGGCTATCAGGACATTGTGGACATCGACCTCAAAGGGTTCTTTGACGAAGTCGACCACTGCACCCTGCTCCAACTCATCTACCAAAGGGTAAAATGCACGACCACTCCCGCATTGGCGGGACAGGCACTGCGGCTCATCCTTGGCTGCGGCAGGCGAAAATGGCTGCGTGCACCCATCCAGATCAACGGAAAACTGCACAGGCGTAGAAATGGAGCATAGCGGAATTCATGAACACCGATAAAATCAAACACAAGTGAATAAAAGGCGTTCCTCAGGGCTCCCCGCTCAGCCCCTTATTGAGTAACATCCTGCTGGATGTGCTGGACAAGAAACTGGAAAGGAGAAACCTGAAGTACGTCCGGTATGCCGATGATTTCAGCATCTACACCAAATCAAAGAAGGAGGCCAGAAAGGTGGGTAACGAGATTTACCTCTTTTTGAGGGACAAACTCAGGTTGCCCATCACCAGGGACGCCCGAGCACGGGAGTGCGAAGGGGGCGCACGCAGTGCTGCGGCATCCGAAGACCCTCTAACTTCGAACTGCTGGGACATGCATTTGTCCCGACATATCAGAAGGAGTCTAAAGGAGGACTGAGCGTTAAGAAAATGTCCCTATGGACATTTTTAGCGAAGGGCCAGGCCGCGGGTGGCATTGGTGGTGAAGAAGAGCAGTTGGGAATCTCTCAAGCACAAGCTCAAACAGATTACCAAGAAAACCAGACCGTATAGTTTCGAGGAACGGCTTGGCAAACTCAGGGAGGTCTGGATGGGATGGGTGAACAACTACCGCCCCTGACTGAGTCAGGACAGATTGGTAAGTATTCAGGCCAAACTCAAACAGATCGACGAGTGGCTGAGGAACCGACTTCGCTACTGTATCTGGTCCCGATGGCGATCGGGAGAAGAAGCCTGAGCGGAAACGTAAACCTGCCTGCCACTTTTAGGCAGGAACCTGATCAGATTAGGGGTAGACCAAGACCATGCCTATGCTTAGGACTGAGCGTCAAGAAATCTTTTTGTAAAAGATTTTAGCGAAGGGCCGGAAAGCGGGGGAGATACTGCCTGCCCCTGCCAGCCCCGAACTAGATTCGGGGAACTTGCTTCGGGGAGACCCGTACACTCTGTGGTGTGAGAGGCGCACCTCGTCAACTTAACGGTTGGCGAGGCCGTCTACTCGATTATGAGCTGGCCCGGCACAATTCACCGTAGCTCTAATTTGTCAGGATCTTGTCTTGGATCCCAAACTGTTAGTATATTAATTATTTCTCCGTCTACCTCGTAGAAAATTAAATAATCTCGGACTAATTTCTGACGAACATTTTCAATGTCTGTTGATCGACCCATTTCTGGAAAATTGGCAATCAGCTCTGTGGCGTCCTCAAACAAATCAATTAATTTTTCACTAAAGGATTCTGATTTGTTTCGGTTAGTCCAATACTCTAGAATTTCATCGAATTTCCTTTCGGCTAGAGGAGACCATTTTACTTTTTTTGCCATTTACGCACTTTTTTGAAAACTTCTTCTGAATCAATTCCTTCTCCGTTTTCAATTTGTTTTCTGGCTTCAGCTATTTCAGCTTTTTGTTTTTCATTTGTCACATAAACCGTATCGTCAAAGTCAACCTCAAGAAGCCTATAAATTTCATCAATGATATCCTTGTCATCAATTGATTTGATTTTTTCGATTAGCCTATTTTTATGTTCGTCAGTTACCATATTCTAAGATACTTTAATTTTTTGAAAATAGTTCGAGAATCTTCACTTGTACGGGGCTTGCTCATAACGGTCAGGGCTTGTGGGCGGCGGGTTATTTCGAAGCTGTTATCTTGTTGCCTTCTGATCAATATTAAAGTACTGAACTTTTATTTTTCCGGGAACCGCCCGCTGACCCCAAGCTAAGGTTATGCTGCGTGATCTTCAATCTGTTTTATTTTATCGAGTTCAGTTTGTTTTGAAATATTCTCTTCTTCTAGATCGAAATCGTCCTGGAGCCCTAGCCAGAACTTAGCTGACGTCCCGAAAAATTTTGAGAGCCTCAAAGCAGTGTCAGCCGTTATCCGACGTTTTCCTTTTAGGATTTCGCTTACTCTTGTCTGGGGGATAAATGTTTCTTTGGATAGCCGGTAAGCAGTTATTTCAAGCGGGGTTAAAAATTCTTCCTTTAGTATTTCTCCTGGATGTATGTTTTTTAATTTTTCCATTTCTTACACTTTATTAATGATAGTCTACAATTTGTGCTTTAAAAGCTGTGTCATTTTCCCATATGAAGATGATTCTCCATTGTTTATTGATCCTTATGCTATAATAGCCTTCCAATTTTCCACTTAACTTTTCTAGGTGATTTGCTGGTGGTATACGTAAATCATTAATGATTTGGGCGTTGTTAATCATCCTTAATTTCCTTCTTGCAACATTTTGTATTTCTCCGGGTAGCTTTCTGGATTGCATGCCATTCCAGATTTTTTCGGTTTCCTTGTCTCCAAAAGATTTTATCACTAGTTATTCTGTTTCACGTTACTAACGCCAAAGATAAGTAAAAGTTTCCGATTTGAAAAATTTAAAATGCAGCATAAAGGTCCGCAGCTAAGAAACGTGGGGCATTTCGGTGCAATTACCTGACCACCGTAGCAAAAGTTAATTCAGGGAACAAACCTTCTGTTACTGCTGACCGCCCCATATTTTCTTAGGTGCTGTGTGTGCCCAGCATGGGCATCTGGTATCGAAGATACCAAATTATTCCAGAGGGTGAAAACCTGTGCCGAAGCATTTCGGTAGCCTGTGCCGACGAATGACGGCATCCCTTGTGTGCGGGGGTAACACTGACTGTGTCAGGGCAGGCTGCCCCGAAGCACTAGCAAGTCGCATAGCCTGCCCTGTATTTCACAGGGGTGGTTTGTCGTGATACATGCACTGAAGCCCTGAAGTCTCAGGATATACTAGAAGCGAGACTGCAAACCCAGGTTCCAACGAATAGGGTCCGAGCACGTGAGTGCAAGGAGCCGGGATGCAGAAGAGTGTTAACAGATTAATTTATGATAGAAAAAGTACTCAACCGTAAGAACCTTTACAAAGCCTACCGACAGGTAGTTCGGAACAAGGGTTTGGCAGGGGTGGACGGCATGAAGGTAACCGAACTGTTTTCCTATCTGGAAAACAACAGGGACAGGATTGCCACCTCCATCCTGAACCACACGTATGTACCAAAACCTATCAAGGGGGGGGACGAAGCGGGAGCTTCGGGCCAGGCTGTGGGGAGCTCCCCAAGAGCAACGGAAAAACCAGATTGCTGGGAGTTCCCACCGCAGTGGAAAGGTGGCTGCAACAGGCGGTAAGCCAAGTGTTGATGAACAAATACGAACTCACGTTCGAGGAACACAGCTACGGCTTGGAAAAGGACATCCACCACACAAGCCCTGAAAAATAGGGCCGAGCGTCAAGAAAATGTCCCTTAGGACATTTTTAGCGAAGGAACCGGGCAGAGGGAAGCATGGCTATCAGGACATTGTGGACATCGACCTCAAGGGGTTCTTCGACGAGGTCGACCATTGCACCCTGCTCCAACTCATCTACCAGCGGGTAAAATGCCCGACCACCCTGCGGCTTATCCCTGGCTGCGTGCACCCATCCAGATCAACGGAAAACTGCACAGGCGTAGAAATGGAGCGTAGCGGAATTCATGAACACCGATAAAATCAAACACAAGTGAATAAAAGGCGTTCCTCAGGGCTCCCCGCTCAGCCCCTTATTGAGTAACATCCTGCTGGATGTGCTGGACAAGAAACTGGAAAGGAGAAACCTGAAGTACGTCCGGTATGCCGATGATTTCAGCATCTACACCAAATCAAAGAAGGAGGCCAGAAAGGTGGGTAACGAGATTTACCTCTTTTTGAGGGACAAACTCAGGTTGCCCATCACCAGGGACGCCCGAGCACGGGAGTGCGAAGGGGGCGCACGCAGTGCTGCGGCATCCGAAGACCCTCTAACTTCGAACTGCTGGGACATGCATTTGTCCCGACATATCAGAAGGAGTCTAAAGGAGGACTGAGCGTTAAGAAAATGTCCCTATGGACATTTTTAGCGAAGGGCCAGGCCGCGGGTGGCATTGGTGGTGAAGAAGAGCAGTTGGGAATCTCTCAAGCACAAGCTCAAACAGATTACCAAGAAAACCAGACCGTATAGTTTCGAGGAACGGCTTGGCAAACTCAGGGAGGTCTGGATGGGATGGGTGAACAACTACCGCCCCTGACTGAGTCAGGACAGATTGGTAAGTATTCAGGCCAAACTCAAACAGATCGACGAGTGGCTGAGGAACCGACTTCGCTACTGTATCTGGTCCCGATGGCGATCGGGAGAAGAAGCCTGAGCGGAAACGTAAACCTGCCTGCCACTTTTAGGCAGGAACCTGATCAGATTAGGGGTAGACCAAGACCATGCCTATGCTTAGGACTGAGCGTCAAGAAATCTTTTTGTAAAAGATTTTAGCGAAGGGCCGGAAAGCGGGGGAGATACTGCCTGCCCCTGCCAGCCCCGAACTAGATTCGGGGAACTTGCTTCGGGGAGACCCGTACCCTCGGTGGTGTGAAAGCCCGACCTGAGCCGTTTGGCTCAGGTCGGGCTACTCATTGTGGCATCGTTTTTTATTTTCACGTAGAAATTGGATTTATTCTTATTTGTCCACCTACAGCTTTTAAAACTTTCATTATTGTTTCAAATTGAGGCTTTGCACCATTTGATAATGCTTTATACAAACTAGGTCTGCTCATTCCAGTTTCTTCCGCTATTTTTGTCATTCCAATAGCTTTTGCAATGTGTCCTATTGCCGCAATCACATCATCATTATCTCCTTCCTCCAAAACAGAATTCAGATATTCTGCAATCATTTCTTTGCTATCTAAATAATCTGCTATATCAAATCTTGATGTTTCCATTTTTTACTTTTTTAATTTGTTCCAAATTTCTTTTGCTTTTTCGATGTCCTTTTGTTGAGTTGATTTTTCTCCACCCACGAGAAGGATAATAATTTTTCCATCCCTTTCCTTGAAGTAGATTCTGTATCCTTTTGCATAGTTTATTCTCAATTCATTAATTCCGTCCCCAACAGGTTTGCAATCTCCAAAATGTTCATCATTTTCAAGTTTTTGGATCCTGAACAAAATTTTCGCTTTTGCCCTCAAGTCCTTTAATTTTCTCAACCATTTGTCAAATTCAATCGTCTTCTCAATAAAGTACATCTATTTTTATGTATTCATTCGGATACAATATTACGTGGATTTTTTAGATTTTAAAAGTAGTTTTGTACTTACATGTCGTTTTTTCAAAATGTGTCACAACGTGATTCAGCTTGGAGATGGTGGGCATTCGGAGCCGTATTCTTCAAGCTTACTCCTAACTTCTTAAAGATGCTAAACTTTCTATTTACTCTGAACCGCCCGCTGTATCCAAGGTGAGGTTGTGGTGTCGTGATTTTTATTCTTGAGAAATGAATTCCGTCCATGAGACTATTTGTGTATTTTCTATCTTCTCCAAAACTAATAAATCAGAATCTCCTGTTACTAAAAAATCTGCTTTACCATCAATCGATAGACTCAATAAGAAATTATCTTTTGGATCTCTACATTCATTGAATTTTGATTCTACCTTTATTAATTGCCCAAAAGTTTCAATTTGGGTCAAAAGTGTTTTGATATCTGATTTTTTAAAAAATCTTTTGAATTTGGGTCTTTCCGAAACATCTAAAAATTCTTCAAGCAATTCTTGGGAAAAAATCAGGGTTACTGCTCCAGATTCAAGAAGTTCATCCAATTCCTTTTGTCTCTTTGAGATCAAAAAACTTATCCACAGGTTAGTGTCTAGAATTACCCTTCTATTTTTCATACCGGGCTTTGCGAACTGCTTCAACCTCTTTTGTAATTTCTTCTAAACTTGGGGCTTCATCTGACTTACTCCTGAATTTTTTTAATACCTCAGAAAAAGTATTCTCAGAATTTTCTTTTCTAATCCTTATCAAATCCAAATTTGCTAAGTCTTTTAAAAGGGCTTTAGCTTTGGGATTCAGTATATCAATTCTAATAGTTTCCATTTTTTTAAATCTTTTTTAAAGATACGAATTTTTTAAATCGGAGGTCATTTTATCATGCACCATAACGGGATTCAGCTTGGAGACGGCGGGCTCTCGAAACCTTTTGATTTAAGTTACATGGTTCCTCCCGCTGGATCCAAGGTGATGTGTGTGCCCAGCATGGGCATCTGGTATCGAAGATACCAAATTATTCCAGAGGGTGAAATGCCTGTGCCGACGAATGACGGCATCCCTTGTGTGCGGGGGTAACCCTGACTGTGTCAGGGCAGGCTGTCCCGAAGCACTAGCAAGTCGCATAGCCTGCCCTGTTTTTCACAGGGGTGGTTTGCCGTGAGGCATGCAGTGAAGCCCTGAAGACTCAGGATATACTAGAAGCGAGACTGCAAACCCCGGTTCCAACGAATAGGGGCCGAGCACGTGAGTGCAAGGAGCCGGGAAGTGCGGTGGGCATACGGAGGCCTGGCAGGTCGGATGAGAGGACTGAGCGTTAAGAAAATATCCGGTGGATATTTTTAGCCAAGGGCCGGGTGGCGCGTGGCAGCATACTGACGTCCAAAGGGTGGGAAACCATCAAGTACCTGTTCGGTAGATCCAGTGGATATTGGGGGAAGGAATATGCCCTTACCTGGGGAGATCTTGGAATAGATTCGGATTCTATGAGCCAAGAAGTCAGCCGAGGTCATAGTAGCTGGAGAAACGAGCAGGGAATGCTAAAACCATACCCCTGATGGTCTCACGGAACAGCGAAAGCCTGTCCCGGACTTGATACGGGAGACTGAACGCTGGATTACGTCCAAATTCGATGGGGAGTACCATATCGGTGCAGCCCCATCTTAAGCAGGACCGAGCGTCAAGAAAATATCCGGTGGATATTTTTAGTGAGGGGCCAGAATGCAGGGGAGGGTTAACAGATTTATTATGATAGAAAAAGTACTCAACCGTAAGAACCTCTACAAAGCCTACCGACAGGTAGTGCGGAACAAAGGTTCGGCAGGGGTGGACGGCATGAAGGTCACCGAACTGTTTTCCTATCTGGAAAGCAACAGGGACAGGATTGCCACCTCCATCCTGAACCACACGTATGTACCAAAACCTATCAAGGGGGGGACGAAGCGGGAGCTTCGGGCCAGGCTGTGGGGAGCTCCCCAAGAGCAACGGGAAAACAAGGTTACTTGGGGTTCCGAAGTTGCTTTCATACTACTTTATTACAGTTAGTTGTCGGTATGTTTTTGCCATAGCAAATATAAGGATGGATTTCATATTCCGGTTTGATTGATGGGGGTTTAAATAGAATAAATGCCTGTCCCGGGAAGTTTGGTGACTTATTGCCAAAAGCCCATAATTATAGCCCTATGGCGGCAACATCCTTGAACTTGCTTTGTGGGAGTTTTCGATCATCTGACGCAGTTCAGCTGCTTTGGTTGTCGGTATTTCAACCAGGATATGGTTTTTAAGTTTTCTGGATTGGACATATTTTCTATTTACCCAGTAATAGACCATGTGTTTTGATACGCTGAATATTTTCATTGTTTCGGCGACCGTGAACTCATATTCATCCCTGATCAGCGGCCTGTCTATCTTGTGTTTGAATCTGATCCACTCGACCATATCCTTGGTAAAAGGTTTGCCTGTAGCGCTTAATTTACCTTCACTGTTGAGTATGTCAACTGTTTTACAGTCATCTCCGTGAAGTAGGGTGAGTGTGCGGACCCGGTCTACCATTGCTTCGGGATAGCGGATGTTGTCAAATACATTTTGGGGAAGCGGTACGGTGAACTGCTGTAGCTGGCCTGTCTGCCAGCGCAGGTTGAATGCCAATGTTTTGGCGACGGCATCCCTTGTTACGGTAATGTCGCTGACCAGGAGCCTTACTATACGCTTTTTATCCTTTACGTTGGAAGTTTTTGTCCAGAGATCGGGAATACGGGAGGCTAGATCCGTGATCTCTTTTTTTCTGGAAGCGGGGAACTCTTTCTCCTGTTTGGCCATGTACTCCCTGTGTTCCTTTTCGGCATCAGCAAGTTTTTCCAGTTCCATGTTCCAACTCTTTTCCAATGAAGCGGCAACAAGCCTGTTGGCGGGATCTACCTGTTCAAACCTTCTTTGCGCAAGATCAGCCCGGTATTGACAACGCTGGATGTTCATCTCACCCTGTCTGTTCAGCGTGGTATTGCGCTTTTCAATCTGGTTTAAAGCATTGAGGGCAATGGATAGGTTGGCAGGTGTAAGCACATCGACAACCATCTTCCCCACAACCGGGTCGGCAAGGGAAGCTTTAAAGCTGAAGCAGGGACTATGGGTAACTCCCTGCCGCTTTCTCCAGTTGCATTCGTAGGTGGGCGTACACTTGCCGTTCATGGTGTAACGGACAGTCATTCTCCGGCCACAAACGCCACAGTAAACCAAGCCTTGCAACAAAGTCATTCCTTCCCGCGGGGGGCCGCCAAGGATGTTATCGGGGTTTTTTGTTTTGTTCATCCGGGCCTGTGCCCTGTTGTTTTCAAAGTCCTGAAAGGTAATGTAGCCGCAATGGTGGTCTTTGATCATCACCGGCCATTCTTCCATGGGGACCAGACGCTGTTTGGTAACGATCTCCCCGTGCCCGTTGACGGACTTGAAGCTTTTGTGCCTGCCCCATGCGTATACCCCCGCATAAAACGGATTGCCAAGAACGGAGATTATCCTTTCATAGGTTACTTTCCCCCAGACCAGTTTTCCTTTCCATCTGCCACCGTAAGCTCTTTTTGGGAACGCGATGTTGTTCCTGCCAAAATGCTGAATTACGGCATAGGCACTTTGCTTTTCGCGGTACAGATCGAATATCATCTGAATAACATGGCACACCTGTGCATCGGGATCGAAAGTGATATTGCCGTCCGGGTCGTGCACATAGCCTACGGGTAAGGGGAAGCGGAGTTCACCTTTCTTTGCCTTGTTGATCTTCGCCCCGTAAAGGCGGGCCCTTATTAGATGAAGTTCCGCCTGTGACATGGTACCCTTCAGCCCTAGCAGGAGCTGGTCGTTGAATTCCGAGGGGTCGTAGCAGCCGTCCTGATCGATGATCAGGGTTTTGGTAAGGGAGCAAAGTTCCAATAAGCGGTTCCAGTCGGCGGAACTTCTGGACAACCGGGAAGCCTCCAGTACAAATATCGCCCCCACTTTGTCCATGGATACTTCCGCTACTATTGTTTTGAAGTCTTCCCGTCCCGCGGTATTGCTGCCCGAACGGCCAAGGTCCCCGTCCAGGGTCCGGACCATGGATGGGTTCCATCCATAGTCGGTGGCTTTCTGCCGCAGCGCATACTGGCGCTCGGTGCTCTCCCTGTTGTGCATCACCTGGTGCATGGTCGATTGGCGCAGGTAGACAAAGGCTGTTTTCTGCAGGTGGTGTGGTCGGATCTTGCTGTTCATGGTCATTGGTGTTTAAGTCATATTGAAATTGGATATCTGTATCCAGGCAACAATCCTGTAACAGGTTTGCGAATAGTATTCCCAGTTCTTCTATTTTATCCGATATGTCAATGACGGGCAGATCCATCTTTTCCCCTTTATAGTTCCTCCCTCCGTTTTAGTATCTCCCGGTTGATCATGCAGATCTGCTCGAGGATTTCCTTGAGCCGTTGGTAGTTGGAGACGTATTCCTTTACCTGTGCCACATAATCAAGCGGGATATAGTCATTCTCCGGTTTTCGCTTGGGAAAATTGACCGTCATGGAATGTTTTGGTCCATGGCCGTTTCCCGTGGCACATTTACATCCAGGCTTTCCGCATTTTTTATAACTCTCTATGAGAGAACCCCGGAGAATCTTTCCGTCAAACGCCGCAAGCTGTGCGGTCAGATCCGCCCTGGTTTTCTTGAGCTCATCAGTTGATATTGTCATTATATATCGGTATACTTATTTAAGTAGTCCGAAAATAACAATTAAATATCGGAAAACGAATTATTGATCAGTTTTTTTTACCATATCGCAAAGTGCAAGGAGAGCCTGGAGTGAGATATATTCGTCCGGACCACTTAATAAAGGAGGCTCTGATGGGAAATAGTCTGTCCAGTCTGCCTGTATGCTGAAACTGCCACTGTCAGTTCCCTGAAGTGATAAGGTCAGTTTTCCGGAGCAATTCCTGATTTTCAGGACCTGGAATTCCTGGTTGTACTGCGGATGGAAAGGATGGATTATCCTTACAGATCCCAACTCCTGTCTGTGAAGGAGTGCAGTTAAGAAGGGGGTTGCCCACAGCAGTGGAAAGGTGGCTCCAACAGGCGGTAAGCCAAGTGCTGATGACCAAATACGAACTCACGTTCGAGGAACACAGCTACGGCTTCCGCCCCGAAAAGA
Source organism: Pleomorphovibrio marinus (assembly GCF_003347495.1). GTDB lineage: Bacteria > Bacteroidota > Bacteroidia > Cytophagales > Cyclobacteriaceae > Pleomorphovibrio > Pleomorphovibrio marinus. The sequence continues at coordinate 4,102 of NZ_QCXY01000012.1, read as the reverse complement.
ACATCCACAAGGCCGTAACACAAGCCCTGAAAAACATCAATGATGGCTATCAGGACATAGTGGATATTGACCTCAAAGGATTCTTTGACGAAGTTGACCACTCGGTCCTACTTCAACTGATCTACCAACGGGTAAAATGCCCGACCACCCTGCGGCTTATCCGAAAATGGCTGCGTGCACCCATCCAGATCAACGGAAAACTGCACAGGCGTAGAAAAGGGGTTCCTCAGGGCTCCCCGCTCAGCCCCCTGTTGAGCAATATCCTTTTGGATGTGCTGGATAAGGAACTGGACAGGCGAAACCTGAATTACGTCCGTTATGCTGACGATTTCAGCATCTACACCAAGTCAAAGAGGGAAGCCAAGAAAGTGGGCAACGAGATTTACCTCTTTCTGGGAGATAAGCTAAGGTTGCCCATCAACAGGGACGCCCGAGCACGGGAGTGCGAAGGGGGCGCACGCAGTGCTGCGGCATCCGAAGACCCTCCGACTTTGAACTGCTGGGACATGCATTTGTCCCAACATACAAGAAGGGGGTCAAAGGAGGACTGAGCGTTAAGAAAATGTCCCTATGGACATTTTTAGCGAAGGGCCAGGCCGCGGGTGGCATTGGTGGTGAATAAGAGCAGTTGGGAATCACTCAAGCGCAAGCTCAAACAGATTACCAAGAAAACCAGACCGTATAGTTTCGAGGAACGGCTTGGCAAACTCAGGGAGGTCTGGATGGGATGGGTGAACAACTACCGGTTGGCAAGTATTCATGCCAAACTCAAACAGATCGACGAGTGGCTCAGAAACCGACTTCGCTACTGTATCTGGTCCCGATGGCGATCGGGAGAAAAAGCCAGAGCGAAAACGTAAAAACCTGATCAGACTGGGCGTGGACCAAGACCATGCGTATGCGTGGAGTCGTACCAGAAAAGGTGGATGGGCAGTAGCCCAGAGTCCAATTCTGATTACTACAATCACTTTGTCCCGCTTAAGAAGAAAGGGTTACGAATCTATGCTTTCTTATTACCTCAAATCCTGCCCGACTCTGTCATTCAGGCGGGCGCAACCTACAATCCAGTGAACCGCCGAGTACTGCCTGCCCCGAACTTGCTTCGGGGAGACCCGTACGCTCGGTGGTGTGAGGGGTGCTCCGCAGGCTTATGGCCTGCGGCCATCCACTCGATTACCAGCGGGTTTTATTTTATTTCTACCTTTTGACTTGTTTTTGTGACCAATTCATTTGTAAAAATCAAATCTTCTACTCCGACTGATATTTTCATTTCTAAATCAGTACCGTAATCTTTCACAAAGTTGAACTTGGTATTATAAATGGCTTTTCCAGTTCCTTTTCCGTCTGCTGTAATTTCTGCTGATTCTTGATCCATATTTAGTTTAATTTCCTGATATAGGTTAAAATAAGCAAAATCATTATTTATTTCTTCTAAAGTATAAGTAGTCGAAATTATTACATTAACGCTTGCTAAATCTGCCACAGGAATTGTCATAGGTATAACCTGATTGAATGAGTCGCCAATTTTCATTGGCTCTTCTGGAAAAGGAATACTTTGCGTGACTGTTTCTAGAGAGGATTTAATTATGTTTTTTGTAGCATCATTTACTTTATCACTTATTATATTCAAAACTTCAACTTGACCACCTGGTTTGTATTTTCCTTCCACAACCAACCCTGTCATTGGGTTTTCTTTTTCTTCTTTTTTTCCATTTTGTATAGTTGTTGTATTTATGGACTTATAAAGCATTGTATATAAAAAGCTTTCATCATCTTGTTTCTCCCCGTTTTTCATTTCGGTTTGAATTTGAGTTTGAGTAATGCTTTTAATAGGGAAAACAAACCCATTTTCCTTCATTTTCAATATTCTTTCTTCGGGACCTGATACATTCAGGATGTTTTTTGAATCAGTCGAGCTTGATGTAAAATACTCTTTTTCAGGTAAAAACCTTGACTTAAAAATGACTTCCTGACCTTGAGTGCAGGATGTAATTGCCACTAATAGCAAAAGGGAAATAATTTTCTTCATATGTGGTTTTTTAACTCGCTGGTAACGGGATTCAGCTTGGAGTCGGCGGGCATTCGAGGCCGCTCTCTTCCAACCTACTCCTAACTTTTAAAGATACTGATTTTTCTATTTACACTGAACCGCCCGCTGGATCCAAGGTGATGTTATGGCACGTTATTCCTTTCATTCTCTATCTTTTATTACGTTTAAATTCGTTGAAAAATCGGAATATCGGTCGTCTTCTAATAGTTGTATCCGAACTTCTTTTAACTGTTCAATCAATGGGTCAGGTATATTAAATCTAGCTCCCAAACTTCTTCTTCTTTCTGTTTCTGTGAAGTTTTGATATTCTTCCCCATTTATTTCTGGCGTATTCACTAAGTCAATCATTTCTCTTAATATCTCGAAAAGTTCTTTTGTCTCGTTTGAGCTACTGTCAAAATAGTCAAGTTGCTTCAGAATGTCGTAAGGAAGTGCATATCGCCAATTTTCTATTGAGTTCCTTCTGTAATAATACCAACCACCTTCTTTGTAGTTTCTGATTATTATCTTTTGAAGAATTATCGTGTCTAATGTAACTGGGTTGTCAACAGAAAATGCTTTTTTAATACTTTCAATCTGTCTGACAGAACTTTCTGTAATCTGTTTTTTCAAAATTTCAACAGTCTGTTCATTATAGTCAATTCCATATTTTTCTTTGGCAATCTTTATTTCTTGGTCGATATAGTTGTATTCGCTTTCAAACCTTTGATGGTATGCTCGATTGAGTTTTTCTTGATTTACTGACGTTGTTAATTGAAGTGTAAATGCAGTCATTATACAAAATAGAAGAGATAAGAAAATCCATTTTCCTGATTGATAAACAAGTCGAACCGTAAACCAACTTTGCAGAAATACCACAATTGGTATTAGGACGAAAAGTATCCAAAATTCTTCATACAGGTTTAAATGGTTGTCGTAACCTGGATGCCCAAATAAAATGATTGGAAGAACTGAGCCAAAACGAGATATTATCATCAAAATGACCCAAAAAATTAAAAGTGCATTGGTATTTGAAAGCTGTTTGTAAATTCCGTTTTTTCTCCGATTGTGTCTCCTGTTCTGCATCCAAATCCATATTGTGATTGAAAGTCCCAAAACAGTTGAAAGGAATGAGAAGAAATAATTAAAAAATAGAAGTTCATTGTCTTTTAAAATCAGTAAGTCCGCAGACATACTTGTTAAAAGTCTAAGCGATTCTCTTGATTGATTGAAAAAGAATGAAATTGAAATTACTGAAATCAGTCCCGCAACAATTCCAATCCAAAATCTTTGTCGACCGATATTCTGAATGGATATTTTTTCTTTTCTAAATCGAATGTTTGTCATTTAGCTCAGTCTTTCTATAATGTGCCATAACGTTGTTCAGCTTGGAGACGGCGGGCATTCGGAGCCGTACTCTTCAAGCTTACTCCGAACTTCTTAAAGATACTAATTTTCAAAGTTACTCCGTACCGCCCGCTGTATCCAAGGTGATGTTATATCTCGTTGATTTATCAATAACTTCTGTTTTCAAACCAATTGCTCAGGGCTGTTTTGTATTTTTTTATTGTCTGATCATCAAATTCGTTTGATTCTTGTTGGAGAAATTTATCAACCTTTTTTTGAATTACTTCATGGTTGAAATCATTAATTATTTCTATTTGGTTTTCAGATTTAATCAGGAGATACACATCTGCATGGCTTGAAATTCTACCAAATCTATAAATTCCGTTTTGATTAAGGTTATCTGGATTAAAAATATCAATTACATAAACGTTTTGAAATATATTTAACATTCGTTCATCAACTTCAGATTTTGTTAACTCCCCATTTTTTATCAAATAATTCAATACTTCAGTTGAGAATTTCTTGTCTATCCTAAAAGCATCTACCAATTGGTAGTTCAAGGTGTCTTGAGCTTTAAGATGGGAAATCGATAAGATTAATACTATTATCAGGAAAATATTTTTCATGGCTGAAGCTCTTGTCTATCTTTTTCGGTAATACTGTTAAAATCGTGAATCAAGTCATGCTACTTTATAAGGGTAATCGAGAATCTTTTTATAAATGAGA
>NZ_QCXY01000011.1 GCF_003347495.1 Pleomorphovibrio marinus | reverse complement strand
GGAGGTTTCCACCGAGCCGGGCATCAGCACGACTGCATTGGCCAGCTCAGGAGTGGGTTCTTACCCGATAGCCTTGGATGGCGGCTCCGATGATAATTACGACATCACCCTTAAGGCAGGTGAACTTGAGGTGACCAAGGCAGCCCTAACCATCACGGCGGACGATCAGTCCAAGGTATATGGGGAGGAGAACCCATCGCTGACCTTTACTTACTTTGGTTTGGTGAACGGCGACACGGAGGTTTCCACCGAGCCTGGCATCAGCACGGCTGCATTGGCAAGTTCGGGAGTGGGTACCTATCCAATCACTTTGGATGGGGGCTCCGATGATAATTATGCTATCACACTTGAAGCAGGGGAGCTAGAAGTAACGAGGGCTTCCTTAACCATTACGGCGGACGACCAGTCCAAGGTATATGGAGAGGAGAACCCATCGCTGACCTTTACTTACTTTGGTTTGGCGAACGGCGACACGGAGGTTTCCACCGAGCCTGGCATCAGCACGGCTGCATTGGCAAGTTCGGGAGTGGGTACCTATCCAATCACTTTGGATGGGGGCTCCGATGATAATTATGCTATCACACTTAAAGCAGGGGAGCTAGAAGTAACGAGGGCTTCCTTAACCATTACGGCGGACGACCAGTCCAAGGTGTATGGGGAGGAGAACCCATCGCTGACCTTTACTTACTTTGGTTTGGTGAACGGCGACACGGAGGTTTCCACCGAGCCTGGTATCAGCACGGCTGCATTGGCAAGTTCAGGAGTGGGCACTTATCCGATCAGTTTAGATGGTGGCTCCGATGACAATTACGACATCACTCTTAAAGCAGGAGAGCTTGCAGTGACCAAGGCAGCCCTTACCATCACGGCGGACGATCAGTCCAAGGTATATGGGGAGGAAAACCCATCGCTGACCTTTACCTACTTTGGTTTGGTCAACGGCGACACGGAGGTTTCCACCGAGCCGGGCATCAGCACGACTGCATTGGCCAGCTCAGGAGTCGGCACTTATCCGATCAGTTTAGATGGTGGCTCCGATGACAATTACGACATCACCCTTAAGGCAGGTGAACTTGCAATAAGCAAGGCTGTCCTTACCATTACGGCGGACAACCAGTCCAGGGTATATGGGGAAGAAAACCCATCGCTGACCTTTAGCTACTTTGGTTTGGTGAATGGCAACACGGAGGTTTCCACGGAACCGGGCATCAGTACAACTGCTCTTGTTGGTTCAAGTGTTGGCAATTATCCAATCAGCTTGGAAGGGGGCTCCGATGACAATTACGCTATCACGCTTAAGGCAGGGGAGCTTGCTGTGACCAAGGCTGCCCTTACCATTACGGCGGACGACCAGTCCAAGGTATATGGGGAAGAAAACCCATCGCTGACCTTTACCTACGTTGGTTTGGTTAACGGTGACACGGAGGTTTCCACTGCGCCCGATATTAGCACGACGGCTTTGGCAAGTTCAGGAGTTGGCACTTATCCTATCACACTTGATGGGGGCTCGGACGATAATTATAGCATTACCTTGGAAAATGGAGCGCTGGAAGTAACCAAAGCCGCCCTAACCATCACCGCTGACAATCAGTCCAAGGTGTATGGTGAGGAGAACCCAGACTTGACTTTTAGCTACGTTGGTTTGGTGAACGGCGATACGGAGGTTTCCACGAAACCGGGCATCAGCACGACGGCTATGGCAAGCTCAGGGGTGGGCACCTATCCCATCAGTTTGGATGGTGGCTCCGATGACAACTATGCTATCACCCTTAAGACAGGGGAGCTTGCAGTGACCAAGGCAGCCCTAACCATTACAGCGGATGATAAGTCCAAGGTGTATGGGGAGGAAAACCCATCGCTGACCTTTAGCTATTATGGTTTGGTTAACGGTGATACGGAGGTTTCCACTGCACCGGGCATTAGCACCACTGCTTTGGCAAGCTCAGGAGTGGGCACTTATCCCATCAGTTTGGAAGGCGGTTCGGATGATAATTATAGCCTTACGTTGGTTGGAGCCCAAATGGAGGTGACTCCTGCATTGCTCTCCATAGTAGCAGTTCCAGGAATTTACAAGATTCAGGGTACTAAAGATCCTGAGTTGCAATTCAATGTATCAGGGCTTGTAGCTGGTGACAAAGCTTCTATCATCTCCGGGAAACCTGATCGTGAGGAAGGGGAAAGAGCTGGGGTTTACAGCATTGGTCTTGGCAACCTGGATGCAGGCAACAACTACAAAATTTCTTTTACGTCAGCAACCTTCGAAATCCAACTGGCAGAGCTGGTAGAGGTAATCCATCCTGGGGATGTTGAAACTCCTTGGTCCCTGCTGCCTGAATTGCCGGAAACTGTTTTGGTAATGACGGAAGACGGAAGGTTTATGGAACTTCCCGTGACATGGGGCACAGCATCCTTGAACACCTTGGCAAGGGGAGAATACCATTTGGAAGGGGAATTGGTTCTTGCCGACGGCTTGAAAAATCCAAGATCCTTAATTGCCCAATTAGCGGTGATAGTTCAGGCTAAGCAGGCGCCAACGGATATTATACTGAGTAGCGACACCTTTCAAGCGGATTCTAGAAGGACCTCCATTGACATAGGAGGGATAAGTGTGCAGGACAATGTAGATGATGTTCATTATGTCGAACTGATTCCGGGCGCAGCTGAAAATGCTTTCTTTACGCTGGATGAAGGGACACTTTACTGGAGCAGCGATGATCCTGTGGCCGGCAAGTCGGACTTTGCGGTCGCCATCCGTGCAACAGACAGGGACGGCAATGCACTTGAGAAAAATTTCACGGTGAAACGATTGAGAATTTCTCTTCAGGAAATTACAATTTACAACACCTTCACTCCTAATGGAGACGGAGACAATGATACCTGGGGGGTACCTGATATCCGTTTCTTCAAAGGTGCCAGGGTCCAAGTTTTTGAAGGAAGTGGAAGAAGGGTATTCTATACAGAAGATCCCGATCAAAGGTGGGATGGCACCTTTATGGGCAAGGAACTTCCTGTGAACACCTACTATTGGACGGTAGAGGTGGTGGAAACCGGTGAAAAACGTAAAGGCATCATGACATTGTTAAGACGTTAATTGTAGAAATCATAATTCAAAAAGCAGGGAGGGCAAACAGTTCCATCTGGTGAACCTTCCTTTTTCCTTCCCTGCTTTTATTTTCAAATCTTTCAAATTTCAAGAAAATGAAAAAATTTTTATTCACCATTTTTATTCTACTGGTTGTCTTCCTGAATGAAGGAAAGGCCCAGAGTAGAAAATACATTAGCCAGTTTAGCCACTTGCAAAACTATTATAGCCCAGCACTAACCGGCTATGAGGGGTCCAGCATACGGGGATTTGTCCGGAATCAATGGGCGGGGTTTGAGGGAGCACCCAAGACCTATCTGCTTTCCGCAGAAATGGACATGGCAGACCTCGGTGGAAGCGAAGCTTCATCCGGAAAAAATGCGCTTGGTTTAACAATGTTGCATGACAACTATGGGGCCTTTGCCGAAACAGGCATAATTACAAGCTATGCATCCAGAATACAAGTCACCAATAGGGCAAGTATTAGGATGGGGATAGGGGTCAACTATAACACCATCAGGCTGGATGGCCACCGAATGACCACTGAGCAAGCGGATGATGAAATCCTTGCAAATTATTTAAATGGATTTGCCACTTCCCAGATTTTGGACTTTAACCTTGGCTTGGCCTTGACTCACCCCAATTATTACTTTTCCTATGCGGTACATAATGTAAACAGAGGAGCAATCAGTTCCGGGGATGAAATTGTGGGTAGGAATCCCAGGGAAGGTATCCTACAATTCGGCTTTAGAAGCATGGTAGACGAAGGATTGGCCGTAATATTCAATGGTATGCACAATAGGGGAATGAATTTACCAAGTAATACTGAGTTCAATTTCAAGGTCTTACTCAGGGACAGGCTTTGGATAGGTGGGGGGCACCGTATGAGCTATGCCAATAATTTTCAGCTGGGAGTATTGCTGCCCAACATGAGGATAGGTTATGTTTATGAGCTTCCCATGAACAAATCCTACTTGCTTCCCAATACCACCCATGAGTTTATGGCGGTATTTCCCCTGTTTAGGGAAAATATCCGGAAAACGGAAAACGAGGTTCTGATCTGGTAAAGTAATTTATGAAAGAGGGTTGTACGGATTCTAGCTTCCGGGCAACCCTTCCTTTTTCGCATTTTTTTAGGTAATTCCTTAAATCCACAGGCGGCTTTTTTTTACTTATTTAGGTGTTACCAGGCAAATAAACAAGTGGAATAAAAGTTACAAATTTGGTAATAAAAACCACATCCTTCGGCGGTTTTAATTTTGTTTGCATCTGAACGAGAGGTATTAAGGCCGGTGCTTCCAGAATTGGGTCCATGCATTGAGGTTGGCGTTGGTACGGGGAGATTTGTTAAGGAATTAGGCATTAGTTAAGGTAATGGGCCTACTGAAAAGATATAGCATGAAACCTCAATTAGGGCTTAAAAAGAACTGGAAGCAGTTTAGCTTGCTAGTGCTAGTAAACATTTTTGTGGGTGGCATGGTAGGACTGGAACGCACAGTGGTTCCCTTGATCGGAACAGAGGAGTTCCAGATTGGCTCAGAGGTGGTTATTTTTTCTTTTATCATTGCATTTGGGGTGGTGAAAGCTTTTACCAATATTGCTTCAGGAATTTTAGCGGATCGCTTCAGTCGTAAAAGCATATTGATAATCGGTTGGCTGGTCGGCATTCCGGTACCGTTGATGCTGGGTTGGGGGCCGACCTGGAACTGGATTCCTTTTGCCAATGTGTTGCTGGGGATCAGCCAGGGGCTTGCCTGGTCAATGACCGTAAATATGAAGATTGACCTGGTAGGCCCCAAAAAGAGAGGGCTTGCTATGGGTTTAAATGAAGCTGCGGGGTATGGGGCCGTAGGATTCACCGCCCTTTTAACAGGGTATCTTGCTTCTTTTTACGGCTTACGACCCGAACCATTTTACATAGGTATATTTTATACCCTAGCTGGCCTTCTTCTTTCTTGGCTGGTTATTCGGGATACCAAGGGGCATGCCCTGCTGGAGGCAAGTCAGGTAGTCAAGACAAGCACAGGGGAAACTACCCGTGCCCCAAAAACATGGTGGGTATTTGCAGAAACCAGTTGGCGCAACAAAACCCTTTTTTTCGTTTCTCAGGCAGGTATGGTCAACAACCTCAACGATGGCATGTCATGGGGTGTATTTCCGCTCCTTTTTGCTTCCGCCGGTGTGGGGCTGGAAGGGATTGGTTGGATAAAAGCCGTTTATCCAGTGGTTTGGGGTTTTGGAATGATCATTACAGGGCCTATGGCGGATTGGTTAGGCCGAAAACCTTTGATTGTCTGGGGCATGTTTATTCAGGCCATAGGACACCTGATAATTGGTTTGGGAGCAGCCTGGCCATTTGCATCCGGGATGATAGGATCCGTCCTGCTGGGGATAGGAACAGCCATGGTATATCCTGCTCTGTTGGCTGCGGTAAGTGATGCAGCACATCCTTCCTGGAGGGCGTCTTCTGTTGGGGTTTACCGTTTCTGGAGGGATATTGGCTATGCGGTCGGTGCTTTATTGGCAGGTATTATTGCAGGTTTTTTTGGACTTGCATGGGCTGTCCACGCAGCAGGTCTGCTGACTCTCCTCTCAGGTGTAGTGGTCCTGGTGAGGATGAAAGAAACTATGCAGCAGAAAGGGACTAATAAATCTTACAAATAAAAAATTGACAAGTTAAAAAGGAATGTTAGCGGAATTTTAACCTTTCCATTAATTGAACGATTTTTTGGATGCGCTTTTCTTCTGATGAATGTGCGATTATTCCATCTAGCATGGTCTGCCTTTCCTCTAGGGAAAGCGCTTTAAATTTCTCCCAGGCATGTGGCTCCTCCCTAATGCAATCCAAAATTACCTTTTCACCAAAGATACCTTCTTCTGCTTCTTGTGCGAACACTGTGATCTGAACTTCATGACCGCTTTCCTTTTTGATCTGTTTTCTGATTTTGGCATTTATGGGAAGGAAAAGCAAACCATTTCCAAAGGGCATTAAAGTCATCTGCCCTAGTTCATGGCCATCTATGTGTACTTCTACCTTCTTCATGCCAAAGTAGGCGTTAGATTTTTTTAATGCCGGAAATAGGACATAGGTCCATCCTCCTTTTTGAGGGAATTTTTCTAAAATGAATGTGCCTTCAGTTATAACCTTCAATGCGATTTATTTAATAATAAGAGTTAGATAAGAAATTTAGGTTTTTTTTGGAAAATAAGAGTCATGAATGTGGAAATAGCACTAATATTATGTTCTTTAAGGTAGGTTTTGGAATTGATTTTGAGATTCAGTTGAGGTTACAGTAATCCGCTCTTTGGCAACAGGGGGGTGAAAGTGGAGGGTCGAAGAGGAAAGTACATCCAGGATTTCAACAATGGGAATGTGATATTTTCAAATTAGGTTTTATGATGGAATTCGCAATAAATGGTGGAATAAAGAGTGGCTATTACGTTTTGTTTTTGCTCTTGCCGTTTCAGCTTAGTTGGGCACAGGAAGATCCGCCAGGGTTTTCAGAGGTCGTTCCCTTCGTGACTACACCTATGGAGGTGGTGGATGCCATGATGGAACTGGCAGATATTAAAGAAGGAGATGTCCTATATGATTTGGGATCCGGGGATGGAAGGATACCTATTGAGGCAGCTTTGAGATACGGAATAGTATCCATTGGAATAGAGATTGATTCGGACCTGGTAAAGGAAGCTAAGGCAAATGCCAAGGAAAATGGTGTGGAAGATTTAGTCACCTTTGTTCAGGGGGATATTTTTGAATCGGATTTTTCAGATGCCACTGTTTTGGTCCTGTATTTATTTCCCGAGATCAACCTTAAACTGAGACCGGAAATCGAGCAGATGCCTAGAGGTACCCGTGTGATTTCCCACCGTTTTGATATGGGAGACTGGAAACCCCAGAAAACCCGTAAGGTAATTCTTGAAGATGGTAAGGAGCATGTGCTGTATTATTGGACTGTTCCTTAGATATGATCTATTATTTTAACTTTACTTAATGTGATTTAAGTATTTTATATTCAGCAGTTTATGGTTTTGTATCTACTATTTTTTGACCCTATTATAACCTGATTGAATATATCATAGAACAGTTTGTGTAGAACTTTGAACGATAGCTGCCTTTTAGAGAAACTTAAAGCTGGCGAAACATTACCCGAATTGAACAGGAAATTATTTCATATGATTATAATTTGTTTTTTTAAAGGCCATATAGCCTGCCCCTGCCTGTCCCGAACTTGATTCGGGAAACTTGTTTCGGGGGAATCTCGCAGTCTATAATCATCCCAGTGTGTGACGTGCTCGTCATGCCCTGACTGCCGTCAGGACAGGCTCGATTTCATAACTTTTTACATAGGGTGTAATTTTTTTTGGTTGGAGAAGTGTACTTTATTTATACCATTCAAATTTTGTGAGAAGGGGTACAATTTAATTCTCTGGAAAAGATAAACCCGCTAAGCAAATGCGGATTCTGCCTTTTTCTTACTTGATGATGGGACAAAAGGTGTTGCAATTTTGGAAAGGTCAATTTGATTGGCAACAAAATTTTCATCTTCTAAAGTTTAAAAATGTACCATATGCTCAGATTCTTTTTCCTTATACCTCTGATTTTCATAAATCTTTCAGTTTTTGGTCAGTCGAAACAAAAAATTACGATTAATGCCCCAGACCATATTTCTATTCAATATGGCATTAAACAACTTTCAAAATTTTATACCGAAAAGGGCCTATCAGTAGATGTTTCCTCCAAGGAAGAAGGAGATGACAAGGTTGATGTGCTAATAATCTTATCGGAAACGCCGATGGGAATAGAGGCAGAGGGATTTCGAATTTCACAGGAACAAACTACCCTAAGGTTAGAGGCTTCTGATGCTGCCGGGGCAATGTATGGAATTTTGGATATACTTGACCAGTTAAAAACAGGAGGTACGCTGGGAGATATAAGAGACAAAACCATTAACCCCGCCCATGCCTTTCGGGGAATAAAATTTAATCTGCCCTGGTCTTCTTACCGGGAGCATGAGTCCCTCCAGGTTCACACCAATACCGTCAGGGATTTGACTTATTGGGAAAAATTCTTTGATATGATGGCGGAGAACAGGTTTAATGCCATTACCTTATTCTCGATCCACCCCTGGCCATTTATGGTCAAAAGTGATAAATATCCGGAGGCAAGCTCCCTGTCTGAGGGTGAACTAAAAGAATGGATTGCTTACTGGCATACCCTATTTGGTATGGCCAAGGAAAGGTCCATAAAAGTCTTTATGGTGAATTTCAATATTTACGTTTCTCCTGAGTTTGCACGGGCCCATGACGTGGCAAAATACAGTGAGCACTTAAACTGGGGATACAACGGGAAAGGAGATTATTCCCCTTTGGTTCAGGAGTACAACAGGGAAATGGTAAAGCTGGTGCTGGAAGAATATCCTGAGCTATCGGGTATAGGCGTAAGCCAGAATGAACGGATGGAAGGGGTGACGGAAGAAGTTTGGCAGCAGTGGATCGTAGACACCTATTTTGACTTGATAGGCGAGGCAAAACCGGAAAGGGAATTTTTTCTACGGGGGCATACCCATCCGGCACCAGACTTAACCAGGGAGGCTGTAGAAAAAAACAAAGCCATTTTGCCTTCAACCGTTTGGTTGGACCTTAAGTTTAACTGGTCGCATGGGCATGCTACTCCCGACCTGCATTATATTCATGGAGGTTCCGACTCTGATTTTTGGTGGAATCCCACTCCCGAAAATTACCAGGTGGTCTTTACCATCCGTAACGAGGATTTTTTTGTTCTTCGATGGGGGCAGGCTGATTTTATCCGTCAATTGCTTCAAAAAAACAATCTTCCGGGAATAGGAGGGTACCTTATCGGTTCGGAGACCTATATCCCGGCTTACGATTATATTACCAGGCCAGGGGCCCACAAAACTTGGGAGTATGCCTTCGAGAAGCAATGGCTGTTTTACCAAACCTGGGGCAGGCTCCTCTATGACCCCAAAACAGAGGATAGTCATTTTGTGGAGTCCTTTGATAAAAGATACGCTATAGACTATGGGGATAAACTGTTCGAGGCCCATCAGTTGGTGGGAATCATGCCTTTACGACTGGCTTCCTATTTCGGGGCCACCTGGGATTTCACCTTGTATTCCGAGGGATTTTTGTCCGGTTTTCGTCCTTGGAGGGGAGAAGTAGTGGACAATACCTCGGCCTTTCTGTCAATTGAGGAAATTATCGGGTCAAAACCCATAAGTCCCGATTGGTTAAACATTGCTGAATATGTTAAATATACGCTAAACAGTCAAACCATACCGGAGGAAAAAACCACCCCTTTAGAATTGGCCCGGGAGCTTGAGGATAAAAGTAGCCAGGCCCTTGATCTTCTTAAAACTATCAAGTCCAATGACCCTACGTTAATGCATGAGGTCGCCGATATCAAAGCCTGGGCTTATCTAGCAAAGTATTTTGCTGCGAAACTACAGGCAGGAGTGGAATTTGAAACGTATAAAGGGACCAAGGAAAGCAACTATCAAAAACAAGCGTTGGCCAGCCTTCAGAAAGCCAAAGAATATTGGTCTGAAGTGATAAAAATTACATCTCCTTATTTTGAGGAGATCCCGCTGTTACATTTTGGCGATGATTTTCTCCGGGAAGAATTTGAAAAACCAGTCGATAAATTCAGTTGGAAAAACTTTGAGGATCAAGTCCAGCGGGATATTGACTACGTGAGAAACTTCAAAGAATAAATAGTCGGGCTATCTTAGATTAAAAATTTTATAAACCCCAGCAGATGAGCTTAAAATTAAACCTACTTATCCCTTCAGGTAGATGCCCCCTGTTGCTGTTGTTTTTGCTTCTGGCATGCCGATCAGGGCAACTTGTTACAGGAGAGTTGAATTATGAAACCGTCTCGATTTATCCAGATGTGGTGCTAAACGACGTTTCCCATCATCCGGTCGGAATAAACCTGAACTACTTTATGGATGACGATGCCTACCTGAACCCCAAACGCGGGACGACCGATGCTCTGAAGGCAATGGGGGTTTCCTATTTACGGTACCCCGGAGGGAACAAATCCGATTTTTATTTTTTTTCCAAGCCGCCATACGAAAAGGCGGAGCCTACCTTAGCCCGTACCGGTAAGGGGGCCACTGGCGGCAGGGGCAAGATGCTCAAAAACAACTATACAGAATTTAAATACGATGTCCTGGACTTCGACGAATTTATCCAAATGTGCCGGGAGGTGGGTGCAGAACCGGTGGTTGTGGTAGCTGCGGATGAGTACTTGGTGGATTATCCCGAAGGAAGCACCTGGTCTACCAAAGAGCAATTGCTTCAACATGCCGTGGAGTGGGTACGGTATGCCAATAGAAAAAAGAAATACAACGTAAAATTCTGGATGATTGGCAATGAAAGCTGGCATCCTGAAAATGAAAACTCTACCGCTGAGGTTTACGCCCAGGATGTGGTTGATTTTTCGAAAGCCATGAAAGCAGTGGACCCAACCATTAAAATAATCCCGAATGGGAATAGGGAGGAATTTAATAAGGTGGTTTTGACCATGGCTGCAGGGCATTATGATTATTTCGCTATCAGCAATTATCCCGTGTTTAATTATAATGCAGGTTATGCCACCTACAGGGACACCCTCCAGGACCTGATGGCACCGGTAACCCGGGCACTGCAATCCATTGAGCAATACGCCTCCCCGATAGAAGGGATTAAGCCGAAACTGATAATAGCAGAGTACGGGCCTTTTGACTGGGGTAAAAAATGGCCTTTCATTAACAATATGGGACATGCCCTTGCCGCTTTTGAACAAACTGGGAATCAATTGTTGGAACCCAGTATAGTTTTCTCCTGCTTTTGGAACACGCGCTGGATCAATAACGATTCCGAAAGTCATAGTGCTTTTGATGCCCTTGACCGGGAGGGTAATTTTAATGCAAACGGATATAGCCTAATGATTTGGGGAAAGTTTCTCGGCAAAAAAATGATAAAAACTTCCTCCTCCCTGCACGTCCGCACCTTTGCCAGCCTGGATCCGGAAAGAAAGGAACTCTATGTATACATCATGAATCTTTCGGATGAAATAAAAAATATAAAACCGGAAATAGATGGCTACCGAATAAAAGAGGCTATGGAGGCTTGGGAATTGGTTGGAGAAAATGCTGAAGACACCAACCCTGAATGGCGGGAGGTAAAAGGAACAATAAAAAACCATATGCAGACAGTGCCAGCAACCAGCATTCGGGTAATAAAATTTGCACCAAAATAAATTTGTGGACAAGCCCTTTTCTACCTTTTAAAGGTTCCATGAAACCATTACTTCAAATGCCCGTAGTTCGATAGCTTCAGACATCCGGATTAGGAAGTAGTTAAAGGGAAAGTGACACACTGCTTTGTGCCCAAAAATGGACTAAATAAATGGTATTTCGAAAGATTTTCCTTATTTTTATCCGAAATTACAACCTAAACCCAAACAACGATGGAAAAGTACCTAGGAAGATTTTCACCTGAAATTTATGCTTTGTTGAGAATAGTGGCAGGATTTTGTTTTGCTATGCACGGCACGCAGAAACTTTTTGGCTGGCCTGGAGATAAGGACACCGCGGAATTGGCTTCCATGATGGGTTTTGCAGGTATTGTGGAATTAGTAGGAGGCATTTTGATCATGATAGGAATGGTAGCAGGTTATGCTGCCTTTATCAGCAGTGGCCAAATGGCGGTAGCTTATTTTATGGTACATATTCCCCAGGACTGGAATCCACTGGTAAATGGGGGTGAATTGGCTCTGATATACTGTTTCCTATTCTTGTTTATAGCTTCCAGGGGTGCCGGCATTTGGAGTGTGGATGCCTCGAGGAGTGCTAGGACACCCGTTGGAACCTAAACCTTGGAGGTATCCCGGACCTTAATGATTTTTTTGGGAAAAAGAGGCTGTTAACAGAATAGACAAGCATTTAAATTTCAGTTGCAACAAATTCAGCCTTGATCGCAGGGTTGGGTCCTGATCCTCATTTGCCGGATTCCTTTATTTCGGCCGATCCGACTTTAATAGGTTTTACAAAGAATCATAATAAAGGTGTGTTTAAACGATTTTGTGAAATTAAAAAAATGTAAAACCTTAAAATACGGCATCATATTTGAGTTTGTTTATAATAAATGTATAATTCCTTCTAAAAAACCAACTAAATTTACCTAGCATGAAAAATCTCATTATAAAAATTTTTTCCTTTTTACTCTTGATATTCACTTTTACGGGATGTACCCTGATTGGTGATATTTTCGAAGCGGGTATTTGGGTTGGCATAATTGTAGTAGTGTTGGTTATTGCCCTGATATTTTGGATTGTCAAAAAAATGCTGTAATAGGCTCAGAAACTGGGTCAAATAGATTAGGGAAAAGTAGTTCCTTCATACAAATGTATTTCTGATTACTACCCTTTCACTTTCTGGTTTCAGTTTTTTTAAAATAGCCACTTGCCAAAAACGATTCAAAAAAAAATCTGAAATGGTCGCTTAATGAAAAATTGAATGAAATGAACTCTATAAAACCACCGCAGATTTACAGCGTAGTTCCCTCCATTTTACCACCTGACCAATTATTTGGACCGCTGTTCCATGATGTGCAGATGAGTCACGTTTTCGATGATTCCATTACTTTTGCGGACTGTTTCCCCAAACGATCCCCGGAAGAAATCCTAAGTCTATATGAAATTGAAAAACATAAAAAGGACTTTGACCTTAAGGATTTTGTTTCCGAATATTTTGAAATTCCCTCACCAATAAAGACGGATTATGAAAGTGATAAACAACTACCGGTCACTGAACATATCCACAAAGTTTGGCCGCTTTTGACGCGAAAATCACAAGAAAATTGCTCCATGTTGCCTGTTCCCAAATCCTATATAGTTCCAGGGGCAAGGTTTAGAGGGTTATATTATTGGGACAGCTACTTTACCATGCTGGGATTGCAATATGCAGGAAAGAATGATCTGATTCGCGAAATGGTAGAAAATTTCGCGCACTTAATTGATTCCTATGGGCATATTCCCAATGCGAATCGCAGTTATTATCTGACGCGTTCACAGCCTCCTTTTTTTGCTCTGATGGTACGACTTCTTGCTGACATCGATGGGCCGGATGTTTTCACAAAATACCTTCCTCACCTACAAAAGGAGTATAATTATTGGATGGACGGATACTTTCGCCTTTCGGATAGGGAAAGCTATTTTCGCAGAGTAATATTGCTGCCTGATGGCAGTATTCTTAACCGTTTCTGGGATGACCTACCTGCTCCTCGTCCGGAATCTTACGTGGAAGATGTGGAAATGGCACATAATTCTGCCCCCTATGGAGTGGAGCCTGGAACACTCTATAGACATATAAGGGCAGCTTGTGAATCTGGCTGGGACTTTACTTGCCGTTGGTTCAGGGAAGAGAATATAATGGAAACCATTCATACCACTGAAATAGTACCAGTAGATCTAAACTGCCTGCTTTATGATCTTGAAGTTACCTTATCAGAAGCTTATAGGCATAGCTCTTTTCCCGAGCCTGCCTCTTATTTCCTTGAAAAGGCAGAGAAACGCAAAAAAGCCCTCCTTGAAAACTTTTGGAATGATGACAGGAAATTTTTTATGGACTATGATGCAGAATCAAATAAGTCTACAAAAATAATGTCGTTAGCTGGCGTTTACCCGCTTTTCTTTAAAATTGCCACTGAAGAACATGCACAGCATGTTCACGAACATATCACCGAAAGCTTTTTACAAAAGGGAGGGGTGGTTTCATCCCTTCACGAAAGCGGTCAGCAATGGGATTTTCCTAACGGTTGGGCTCCTTTGCAATACCTGACTTACGTGGGACTCTGCAATTATGGGTTCTTTAAAACGGCAAAAGAGCTGAAAAAGAGGTGGATAGAAAATAATGACAAAGTTTTTAAAGAAACAGGGAAGATGATGGAAAAATACAATGTTGTGGATCCCGAATCACCTGCCGGAGGGGGAGAATACCCAAATCAGGACGGTTTTGGGTGGACCAATGGCATATATCTTTGGTTCAAGAATAACACCTCTTAAATAATTTATTTATTAGGCTCTTTCTCAATATCCTATTCGGCCACCCTCCACAATGTTATGAAACAGAATCATTTTTACATATAAATTTTGTAAATTCAAAAGAGCATCTTTCGAAATCGATGAGGGGCAAATCTGGATAAGAAAATAGCTTCCAAAAAGGTTGTAATCCTATGAAATCGAGCCTGCCTGGACGGCAGTCAGGCATGACCCAAGCGACGTACGGAGTTCTAAAAATTGGCATTTACAGAAAGGAAATGACATTGGGTTTCTCGCAGCCCTGCCCTGAGTTTTTTCAGGGGGGCGCAACGATTCCGCAACGCTCGCAGCGTGGTAGGTTTAAAAATTAGTATTTAATCAATAAGTTATATGATTTAAAGTAATATCTCAATGGTAGGGATGATTAAGATTGCGAGATTCTCCCGAAGTGAATTCCGGAATCGAGTTCCCCGAATCGAGTTCGGGGCAGGCTATATGACCGTTGAAAAGAAAATATAAACACATGAAAAAAACAAAAATGATCAACATTACCGATGAAGAACTAGATCGCGACATCAGGAACCTTCCCATACCCAGGGAAGACCAGCATATTCCAGTGGTGGAGTGGGAGGACATGGTCTGGTATTCTGAGGAGGACAGGGAAATGTTCAAGCGGGAATCGGATAAACAGCGCCAGGACAAGGAAGGGCAGTAATCTTCCTTATTTTACCAACTCCCCTTTACAAGTAACTTAGATGTTCAACTGTTTGAATGGAAATATCATTATTGCTTTCCAGTTGGAATATTATAAAGTAATATTGCTTGAAAAGTATTTCAGGTTGGATTTGACTACAATATCTATAGGCAGGAAATAGTCTTTTTGCGGTATCTGTTTGCGAACGAACATTTCGTAAAACAATTTCAAGCCTTCATAGGCCTGTCTGGCTGGTTTTTGTGAAATTATAAAGTCCAAGGCTCCGGTTTTTAAAAAGTGTATGTTTTGATCTATGAGATCATATCCTATGGATTTGTAATTTTCTTTACCGAGCTGCTCCACTATTGGCATTACTATATTTACCCCATTGGTCACAAAAACACCTCTTATATCCTTATCTTGTTGTAATATGCCTAATAGATCCTTTTTCACCTTTTCCAGATTTTCCGTTGTATTCTCATATTTCAGTAACTTCACGTTGGTTTTTTGGTGAAAGGAGTTAAAACCTGCTTCCCTTTTCTTGAAATGCAGGTGGTTCCCATCTTTTTCCTCCAGCGTAACGATAAGGGTCTTTTGGTTCCTTGTTAGGCATTTGTCCAACAATTCAGCGGCCAGGAAACCACTTTCTTCTGAATGTTGCCCTATAAATGAAGTATACTCCAAGTCTTCGACTTGGCTGTCAAAAAATAGGACAGGAATTTCTGTGGAGCGATAATGGTCTAGGAGACGCTTGGTTTCGCCTTTAAAGATAGGAACCATTAGCAACCCATCTAGTTGGCTTCCAATAACCCGATCAACCTGGGTTTTAAAGGAATTTTCATCGTTTTGGTCAAAATTTAAAATCTCCAGATTGAAATTAAAGGGGGCCAATTCCTCCATCGCAGCATCAAATCCCCGCTGGTGGAGTGACCAAAATGGTATATTTGGAGTGCTTTTGGGTAGGAGAACTGCAATGTTGCGTTGTTTGCCGGACTTTAAGTTACTCGCGAGAATATTTGGCTTGTAACCAAGTTCCTTGATCGCTTTCAGGATCTTTTCTTTGGTGGCTTTAGAAACACCACCTCTATTATTCAACACCTTATCCACTGGTCCTGTAGAGACCTTGGCTCTTTCTGCTATATCCTTGATTCCTATTGTTTTATGTTTCACGTTGTTAATTGCATATGAATTTATAGGTGCTCGACTAAGAGACTACCTGGTTATGCGGATGTTCAACCAAACGTTTCCCAAAGTGTTTTAGTAAAAAGGGGCATGGCTGAATAGGTTCAATATACCATTTATACTTTTACTATCCACATGTAGTTATAATTACTAGCCGAACATTGTTTTTTTTCCAAATTAGTATAAAACCCTAAAATACAGCACAAAAAGGAGGGGGGATTTTGATTATTGAGGCCATTTTCATACCTTAGAGTAAATATAGTCAACGTTGACTATTTGGAGTCAATTAAAAATAACCTAAACTACCTGACCATGAAAATAGGGATAGATAGCTATTGCTACCACCGTCTGTTTGGAGAAGTATATGACATTCAGGAACCGCCTGAAAAGGAAATTACTTTTGAGGATTTTTTGGATAAGGCGGCTGCCTTACCGGTAGAGGGATTGTCACTTGAATCCTGTTTTATTCCAAAATTTAATGACGATTACCTTCGTGACATAAAGAGCCGATTAGATGATCAAAACTATGATCGTGTCTATGCCTGGGGTCATCCCGACGGCTTGGAGGGAGGATCAAACGAAAAGGCTTTTGATGAAATGATCGAGCATATCGAATATGCCGACAAAATCGGGGCAAAAGTAATGAGGGTAGTGGGAAGCAGCCATCCCTTTCGTTTTGAACCACATGGGCCTCAACTGGACAAATTGACCGAAATGTTTTCGAAAGCAGTAGCGGTTTCCCAAAAATATGGGATTAAGCTAGCCATAGAAAACCACATAGACTATGACTCTGATGAAATTCTACAGTTGATTCAGCAAGTGAATTCCCCCTATTTTGGAGTCAATTTTGATTCTGGAAATTTTTTGAGGGTACTTGACGATCCCATTCAGGGAATGGAGAAACTTGCCCCTCACGTATTTGCCACCCATATCAAAGACCTCAAACCGGCAACCTCTCTGCCTGTGAACCAATGGTGTTACTTTGCCTGCGTTCCCACCGGCGAGGGGCTGATCAACAACCAAAAATTAGCCCAGATTTTAAGTGATCACCATTATGAAGGTTTTCTGGCAGTGGAAGTTGATTTTTTACATCCAGATTATAAAAACAAGGAGGAAGAAGTGGTGGCGCAAAGTATACAGGCGTTGAGGAAGCTTACCGAATCAATTACTGTTGCACGATGAAAACATTAAGAATAGGTTTAATTGGTTACAAATTTATGGGACGCGCCCATACCAATGCCTGGTTGAAAGCGCCTTTGTTCTTTGACTTAGACGCAAGACCCGTTTTGAAAGTAGTTTGTGGCCGAAATGAAACCGCAGTAAAGGATTTTGCTGAAAAATGGGGATGGGAGGAGATAGAAACCGATTGGGAAAAGGTAATCTCCCGGGAGGATATAGATGTTATTGATATTGCCCTTCCTCAGCATTTGCATTATGATATTGCTATAGCTGCAGCAAAGGCCGGGAAACATATTTTCTGTGAAAAACCCATGGCCATGAACAGCGCCCAAGCTGAGGAAATGTTGGAAGTGTGTGAAGCCAATGGCGTTACTCATTACCTTAACCACAACTATCGAAGGGTACCTGCCATTGCCCTGGCCAAACATATGATTGATGAAGGAAAAATCGGCAGGATTTATCACTGGCGGGCAGCCTATCAACAGGATTGGATTACAGATCCCTCGTTTCCTCTTACCTGGCAACTTAAAAAAGAATTGGCCAAGGCCGGACCACAATGGGACTTGAATTCCCATTGCGTAGACCTGGCTATTCATCTGGTCGGATCGATCAACAGCGTGTCCGCACTTACTACCAACTTTGTCACGGAAAGACCATTGGCAGAGGAATCAGGTTCTGGAAACCTAAAAGCAGTGGCCAGCGGTAAAGGTAAAGGTCCGGTAACCGTGGAGGATGCAGCCCTGATGCATGTGACTTTTGCAAATGGAGCCATAGGCTCTTTTGAGGCCACTCGCTTTGCGAATGGCAGAAAAAACAGACTCAACTTCGAGATCTATGGGAGCAAAGGCAGTATATCCTTCGACCTGGAAAGAATGAACGAGTTACAGTATTATAATGAGGATGATCCTTCGGGTTATAAGGGCTTTAAAACTATTTTGGTTACGGAAGGTAGCCACCCTTACATTGGCCATTGGTGGCCCGCTGGACACATCATTGGATATGAACATACCTTCATTCATGCCATGGCAGATTTCGTACAGGCAGTGACAGGCGGTAGGGGAATTGAACCGAATTTCTCCACAGGAAAAGAGGTCATACAGGTGCTGGAAGCAGGACTGCAATCAGCCAATGAAAAAAAAGAAGTGATTATTAACCAAACAACAACCCAACAATGACTAGTTCAATTAAAGCCAGCTTTCAGAAAGACGGATTTGTGATCGTCGACATATTGACGGAGCAGGAAGTCAAGGATTTTAGAGTGATTATGGATAAGCTTTTGAATCCAGATAAAAAAGGGAAAGAGAAAAAAGAACATAGTTCTTCTTTTCAGCATTTGGGGGATGAAATTGCAGATTTCGGGCAGGAGGCTAGGCAGTATTATTTTCATTTGCTGACCAAGCCAGGTACGGAACCCATCCATCATGCCTTCCATCATCCCAAAGTGCTTGAAGTAGTAGAAAACCTTCTTGGGCCAGATTTGATAGTGAATAATGCTTCCATTCTGGCAGCTAATGCGGGCACTTCCTATTCATTGGGTTGGCATCGCGACGTCATCCAAATCCCGGAGGAAGAGATCGAAGATAGGTTGTTCTCTCCGGAGAGGTTTCATAACAGCGTACAGATAAATTTACCACTCGTAGATGAAAATTCCCTGTGGGTCGTTCCCGGAAGCCACAACAGGCCCAATACGGAGGAGGAGAATAAAGTATTCGCTGGGTCCAAACATTACGCACCAGTGGGAGCGGAGATGCCAGGCGGAGTTCCCGTTAAACTGAAAGCAGGTCAGGCCGTATTTTATAACAACAACCTCATCCACAGAGGATATACCAAGAAGATGGAAATTCCTCGGAGAACTATCCACATGGGATACCACAGTTCCGCTTTCCCTCCAACATGGCATTTCTATTTGCTCAACCATAATTTATTGACTCCTGAATATTTGGATAGGCTCAGCCCCAAAATGAGAGGAATGATGGAAGAATACCTTGAATGTAGGAACCAGTATCCGAATATGGAAGATACCTGGAAAAAACCGAGTACACTAGCCTAAACCCCAATACAATGAACAGCAATTCCAATTATGGCCAATTCAATGCCTATTTTAAGGTAGCCCTTACGTTTTTATTACTTTTAACCTTAGGGCAAGCAACCGTTGCGCAGGAGGGTAAGGACGAAGGGAACTCCCTATTTTCCCAAGACAACTTGATTGCCTGGTGTATTGTGCCCTTTGATGCAAAAAATCGCAACCCTGTAGAGCGAGCCCGGATGCTCAGCGACCTCCATATTGGTATGCTTGCCTATGATTGGAGGGAAGAACACATTCCCACTTTTGACCAAGAATGGAAAGCACTAAATGCACATGACGTTGCTTTGCAGGGATTTTGGATGAGTACTGATCAGAATCCATCGGAAAACAAACATGTCCAAGAAATCTTCGATTTTCTGGAGCGCAATGCTATTCAGACTCAGATATGGCTACTTGTTAATGGTGGGGAGGGGTTCGATGATTTGTCCCAGGAGGAAAAGGTGGCATCAATGGGAGAAACTGTCAGTTACATTGCAAAGAGGGCGGCAGCCATTGGCTGTCAGGTAGGTCTCTATAACCATGGACACTGGTATGGAGAACCTGAAAACCAACTAGCCATTATTGAGAAGTTGGATTTACCTAATTTAGGGATGGTATATAATTTCCATCATGCCCAAAAGCAGCATGAAAGATTTCCGGAATTTTTTCCAAAGATCGTACCCTATCTCTATTCTCTAAATCTGGCAGGGTTAAAGCATGGGGATACTGAAAAATTCTACGGGATAGGAGAGGGAGATGTAGAGGAAGATTTGATTCGAATAATTAGTAAAAGTAAGTATAATGGACCGATTGGGGTTCTCAACCATGACACGAACAGGGATGCAAAAGTAGGGTTGGAAACAGAAATTGAAGGGCTGAAAAAAGTATTACAAGCTATAGGGGATGTGGAAGCTTTAGAATCGTACAATTAGCAAAGCAGCAATGGCAAAATTGCTCATTTTAACGTTGTCCAAAGGGAGTGAACGTTAATTTTTTTTTGTAGACTCTATTAATTCCCTTCTAATTTTTAGAACAGGTTACACTTTTCAGTGTAGGCCATAATGTGGTGCTAATAAACCAAAGATAGGAGGTTTTTGCATTATTTAGAGGATGGTCGGTAAATATGCGGGAGTTGCTTGCCTGCCTACCTATTCTTGAAAAAACAGTTCTAAGTATACCTAGAAAATGGCGGGTATTTAATTTAAGCTGTTTTCGGCACCTTAATTGGTTTGGTTGCTGGATTTTGTCGGTATGTTCTACCATTCCATTTTTTTAGCATTTTCTCGTGTCTTGGACATTTCGAGGGATTTTTGAGGTCACAAATCCTTCCATAGATTGGGAAGAAACCGTTCATGGAGCAAGTGTCTCCATGTCGCCCAATCATGCCCACCATGGCCTCCAACATAATACTCGTGATCGATTTGGTGATTCTCCAAGGCGTCGATCAACGCTTGTACCCTTCCACCGAAAAACCCTTTGGCTTCCTCCGTCCCCTGTCCTACAAAAAGGTAATCTACTTTTTGGTTTACCTCGGGATCATTCAAAAAATCAGCAAGGGTAGTTTCTGCGTCGACATCACCGGCGCTAAGAATACCAAAATTGGCAAAAAGGTCCAGCGACCGGAATCCAATAAACATGCTGTGTCGACCTCCCATGGACAACCCGGAAATTGCCCTTCCCTGTGGGGTCTTTATGGTGCTGTAGTTTTCATCCACCAGAGGAATCACATGCCTTCTAAGTTCTTCTTCAAACAAATCGAAGGTCAACTCCGCATGTTGTGGATGGTTTCTATGGATGACCTGATTGTTGGGCAGGGCAATAAGCATGGGCTTTGCTTTGCCTTCAGCCAATAGGTTGTCAAGGATGAAGTTTACCCTACCGTCATACACCCAGTTGGAAGGCAATTCACCACTGCCACCCCCCAAGTACAGCACGGGGTAGGATTGTTTTGGGTCATATCCAGGAGGTGTGTACACGTACAATTCACGCTCGCCCTTGGTGACTTCGGAGGAATAGACGTGGCGTGTTACATTTCCATGGGGGACATCTTTGGCATCGTAATAAGCCGGCCCCTCGCCATGGACAATCAACTGACTATAAGGAGGCATAGCGGTAAAAGCAGCATAGGTATTACTGGGGTCGGTGATTTGCATGCCATCCACATTGAAATGGTAAGCATACATATCCGGCCTGAGCGGTCCAACTGTTAGCGTCCAGATCCCCTCTTCACCTTTGGTAAAGGGTACTTGTTCATTTCCCCTTCCAAGCCCAGTGAGCAATGCCCCCCCTGCCAATTTTACCTCTTGGGCTTTAGGGGCCTTCAGTCGGAAAGTGACCGTTTGGTCATCATGTACTTCGGGTGAGTTGAGCGGGGCACTGAACGGGTTCAGCCCTTCTGTGTCCTTTTGAGGGTTATAGTCTAGGTTGACATTGGCCTGTTGGGCTATACCAATATGAGCGATCAGGCACAGCAGCAAGGTGATCAATGGGATCGAATAATCGTTGAAATAGGTTGGCTTCATCATTAAGTCACAATTTAATTTGTAGTTTTTCCTTTCCTAACTATTCTTCTCAAAGTGAAAAAACCGATGTTAATTTACTCAAAAGCGATTCCTAATCCTATAAAAAGTTTTCCGCAGCAGTTGCAAAGGTTAAAGGACCTGACGCATAGAAAAGTTAAATAAAAACGTTTTGGGCCTGGCGTGTAAGCCATTGCGTGAAAAAGAACTGCTCGCAACGGGCGCAACGCAAACTCAAATAAAAAACGTCGCGAGTGTAGCGGGTAAACCGTGGCAGACGGGGCGTGATAACATTTTCTCGCAGCGGACGCAACGGTATCGCAACGGTCGCAACGCAAACTCAAATAAAAAAACGTCGCGAGTGTAGCGGGTAAACCGTGGCGGACGGGGGGGGATAACATTTTCTCGCAACGGGCGCAACGGTTATCGTAACGGTCGCAACGCCAAGCCAAATAAAAATGCTGCGAACGTGGCGTGAAAGATTGTTTTACGTGTTGTATTCAAACCTCGAAAAATCTTTCGCCAATCAATGATAAACTTAATGTAACAGCCGATCAATTCCACCAGTTTTGGAGTGAACGTCTCTATTTAGTTTTGTCGCATTTTCTTGCGTTTCGGCAAGTTGAGCAACAATTCAGCATTCAAATTGGACGCCAAATGCTTGGCGTCCTGAATTGCCCTTTCCCTGCTTGAATAAACGAATGAAAGTACCGGAGTGGGTGCATCGGAATAGATGAGGGTCTTGTAGTCGGTAACCTTTCCTGAAAAGGTTGGATGGATTCCATTTGGTGTATTGGTGCTAATATAGCTGCTGGAAATCACCTTTACGGACAGGACGTCGGGTAATGCAGTCCATTTACCAGATTTGTAACCTCCAATAGACACGTATTCTTTAAATCGGCTTTCGGAAAAATCAATAAGCGTTCCACCGTAAGTAGACACGACGACAAGGCCAAGGATCATTGCACCCAGCCCAACATAAATTACCCTTTCCAAGGCATCCTCATTTCTATAAAAAAATGGGCTGATCAAAACGAATAAACCTGCGATTAACAAAAGCGACCCAAGTAAGTGAGGCCCTGAAACCAGGTTTCGTCTTTTAAAATTAAAATAGTTCATGGAGCTTATGCTTTTGGTGTATCTTTTTTCTTAATCCAAAATCAATTACAAACCAGAGAGAATGGGAAGGAATACAAAGCTACTTTTTGTATGCAAATTGCCAACATGTAAAATTTTTTAATTATCAATGACTATTTCGAAGGTCCGTTCTGCTGTTCCAGGAATGCAGGTAGGCAGCTAAGTCTGAACAGTTTTCCGAGCTGATCACCATTTTTGGTAGCTTAATGTGTATCTTGTCTCTGATTTAGTAGTAGGGATAACACTACTTTTGCTGTCAGATAGCTGTTATGGAGGATAGGGTGGGCCTTCTGATAAATGGAATAGTCTGAAGGGTAGCCCATCTTGTCTTTAAAAGGCGACTCTTTGTCCGGTAATTTTGGACCAAGCTTAAAGTGTTTAACCCATTTCTATGAATTCCGAAAGCATACAGCTTTTTTTAGAGAACAACATCACGGAGTATTCCAGTTACCTTGGAGCTATTCAAGGGCTTATATTGGCTGTCGTTGTATTGTTCTATCCCGAGCGCTATAAGGTTTCAAACAGGCTCCTGAGTCTCTTTTTGGTACTTTTTGCGCATTTGCTGATCGCTACACGGATTACCGAGGCGGTGCATTCGGATTTGATATTTCTCATTTACGGGTTTAGGTTTTTTGCGAATATTGCCTTACTCCTTTTCATAAAGAGCCTCTACCAGCATATTGCCTGGAGAAAACAAGGATGGCATCTGGTAGTGATTTTTCTGGACAACCTGGTCATCTATAACCGGGTCTCTGGATCCCCAATGTTTTTAGAGGGAATTCAATTGGAGATTTTCACAGTGGCATGGTATTTCTTGGTATCCTTCCTTTACCTTTTTTTAGTAGTCAACGCTTATCAGGAATACCGGGAAAAGGTGATGAGGAATTTTTCATCGTTGAACAACATCGGGCTAACGTTTGTCTATCAAATTATCATTTTCATGGCTTTGCTGATCTTAATCGACCTGGTTTATGCCTTTGTTTATTTCGGTTATTCAGGCCAAACAAGTACCTATCACCGGGTTACGAAAACACTTGTCTCTACACTGTTTATGTATTTTATTGCCGTAAAGGGAAAACTGACACCACAAATTTACCAATTGCAAAAAATCGTTGAACCCACGGCGGTTTTTACAACGGAAAATCCTGTTGGGACAGATAGTAAAGAAAAAGCAAGTACGGACATTCAATTGGTAGCTGATAGGGTCGTGGCTTTAATGGAAGAGAATAAGTTTTTTAAAGAAGAAAATATTAGTATAAAAGACGTATCTGAAAACATAGATGAAAGGCCATACATAGTTTCCCATGCCATTAACACTTGTCTAGGTAAGAATTTCTTTGACCTAATTAACAGCTACAGGGTAGAGGAATCCAAGGCCTTGATGCAAGATGGGAGGCTAAATCACCTGTCTTTGTTGGGAATAGCCTTTGAAGCAGGCTTTACGTCAAAAACGGCATTCAATACTGCTTTCAAAAAACACGCGGGCATGACGCCAAGCCAATTTAAAAAAGAGTCATCCCAATTGGTCTAATAACAGTTCCTTGTTTTCTTCCAAAAAACGTTGACCAATAGGGTCCACTTTCCAAAGCTGAACCTTCTCCAAGATGGGGCATCTTATTTTTGAGGCATGTTTAAACACAAACCAGTTATTTCAATTAATGTAAGGTACAAGTATTACTTTCTAATTGTTTTGGGGCTTTTTAAAGCTTCATTTCTTGAATTCTTCCCGACGCTAGGCGGGAATTTCAATTTGCTATGGGATGAGATGCTACCCATTCTTAACTTACGCCTGAATAGATCCTGGTTAGAAATCTTGGACCAGGAATTTCAACAGCAGGTCTTGGAGTTGATAGGACAAATAGTTAGCTGAACCCATTTGAATTCATGTCTACGTAGCCATTACTATGAAAAATTTAGCCGTTGTTTTACTCCTCTTTTCAATTGGTATGAAATTTTGCCATGCTGTTTCAACGGATTCCCTTTCTGTGGAATTCGAGAGCGATGATGTCTTGTTAAAAGGGAATTTGATTATTCCAGAAGCTGTTAACAGCAAGGTGCCTGCCATCATCTTCTTGGTAGGCTCGGGAGGAAACAGCTCTTATTCGACGGATTATAAGCGTTTTCTGGATTTTTTTTTACTGCGACCTTTTGAAGGTGAGGATGTGGCATTTTTGTTTTTTGATAAACGAGGGGTAGGAGAATCAGAAGGTGTGTGGTACAAAACGGATTTTGAACTACGGGCCAAAGATGCCGCAAATGCTGCAAAGTTTTTAAGGTCTGTACCTCAAGTAAACCAAGAGAAAATATACGTAGTTGGACATAGCCAGGGCGGTTGGATTGTACAAATTTGTTTAGCTAAATACCCTGAATACTTTGCGGGAGGAGTCAGCATGGCTGGGCCAACCTTTGATGTCAAAACGCAATTGATCAACGATTATCAAAGCAGTTTTATCTGTAACGCAGGCATGGAACCAGAAGAAGCTTTAAGAAAAGCCAAACGCAGGGTAAACAGAGACCTTACCGTAATTTCATTGTTTCCAATGCAGCAAGAATGGAAGCAACTGAAAATAATCCGGAAATTTGACCCAGCGAAATATCTGTTGACTATCAAAAAGCCGCTATTATTGCTATTTGCTGAAAATGACAGGTTGGTAAACCCGGAATGGAGTCTGCAGAAACTAGATAGTATTTTTCCAACGGGGCACCCTGATCATTTCAGTATCTATGTGGCTAAGGGAGAAAACCACAGTTTTCAAACCTCTCCCCTTTGCTACACAGGTGCATGGACTGACCTGAACTACTCTGAAACTACCAGAGAAGAAATGAAAGATTGGTTGGGCAGGGAATTCCAATCTTGTAAGTAATTTGACCAAGCTTCCATAAGCCCCCTAAATCCCCCTCCCGAGCCGCTACGCTATTATTTTGGCACCCGTATTCCATTTTGCCATTTCGTAGTGATATCCAAACTGTTTATGATTTCGAAATCAACTTTTATTCTGTTTTCTCCACCTTGTTATACCACCCTCTTTTATCCCCCTCCTAAAACAGTAGGGGGAAATAACCATGTGTAATTAATTCCTCCGAACGTTGGTTGGTTATACATAGTTGAGCCTCTACACCTTTGCCTTTTTTAGGGGCAATAACCAACATCTTCACTACCGACTTATTAACTCCAATGGTAGAATGAAACGCTTATCTGTTGAGAGCTTGCCCCACTCCTGTTTTAGGTGCGGGGTTAGGGGGTGGTTAAACTCAGTCAGTTTTACTTCAAACAGATAAACTACCGAACCCACTCCCTTTGGTATTTCAGCTTTCTTGTTGGAGAAGACCGTCCTTGTAAAGTCGTTCCCTTTTATTTTATCCGATCAATCACTTTTCAGTTGTCTTTCAATTACTTAAAGTGAAGATTAATGATTTTTTATTGGATTGTTAAACCTGCAATTTTCTTCGAATTCAGCGCCTAGTAGCCGAAATGACCCGTCGTTACCCCCAATGTTCTACCCAAAAGCAGTTTGTCGAAGACCTAAAATAGGTTCGCCTTTCTTAAGTAGGACTTTTTCACACCGTTTTTCCTAGAGTTTTGTAGCTCGATCTCTGGAAATGCTCAATAAACAATTTCAGAATCCTCACTAATCCATTCTAATAATTTAATCAGACAAAAGTGAAAAAGACTACAATTACCTTATTAATGTTCTTGCTGAACCTCAACCTACTGATAGCTCAGCAGGAAAAAGTAATCCTAAGTGGATATGTCCGTGACGGTACCTCTGGAGAGGAGCTTCTGGGAGCAACCGTCTTGGTGTTGGGTAGCCAAGAAGGTGCCATCACCAATCTTTATGGTTTTTACTCCTTACAACTCACTCCGGGGATTCACCGTGTGCAAGTAAGCTATATGGGGTATGAAAGCCATGTGTCAGAAGTACTCACAGATAAACCCACTAATCTTAACATAGAGTTGATGCCGGCAGATTATGCCCTGGAGACGGTGGAAGTTTCAGCCATTGCCAACGATGAAAAAATCCTGGAAATCGGAAGTGGCATAGAACGGGTTTCCATGGAGCAAATGAGGAAAATGCCCAAATTGTTTGGAGAAGTGGACCTGATCAGGAATATCCAATTGCTTCCGGGTATATCCACGGTGGGAGAGGGCACTTCTGGTTTCAATGTAAGAGGAGGTGGTGCGGATGAAAACCTGATTTTATTGGATGAAGCTACTGTATTCAATGCTGCCCATGTCATGGGGTTTTTCTCCGTGTTCAATTCGGATGCGATCAAGGACGTCAAAATCTATAAAGGTGGGTTGCCGGCTCAGTATGGTGGCAGATTGTCCTCAGTCTTGGACGTAAGACAACTCGAAGGCAATTCTAAGAAATTAAACGTGAAGGGAGGCATTGGGCTGTTGAGCAGTAGGCTTACGGTGGAGGGTCCCATTCTCAAAGACAAAACATCATTTTTAGTAGCAGGTAGGCGATCTTATATGGATGTGTTCACTAGGCTTTCAGGTGATGAGGAACTGAAAAACAACAACCTCTACTTCTATGACTTCAATGCCAAAATCAATCACAAGTTTTCCGATAAAGACAGAGTCTTCCTTTCCTATTATTCGGGAAACGATGTGATGAAATTGGGCGATCTGTTCAGTAGCAATTGGGGAAACAATACCATGACGTTGAGGTGGAACCATGTCTTTAACCCTAAATTATTCACCAATATCACCGTCACCAACAGCAGCTATTTCTACCATATCATGGGGAGTCACGGTCCTGATTCCTGGGATTGGAAATCAAGTATACTGAACCAGAATTTCAAGGCTGATGCTGCCTATTTTGTGAACCCCAACAGAACCATTGACTTTGGTTTTCAAACCAACATGCAAGACTACGTTCCCGGAACAATTGTTCCCACAGGCGAGGAATCTGCAGTGAATGCTATTGAGATGGCCAAAGAGTACGCCATTGAATCCGGTGCCTATGTCTCCTGGAACGAAAAAATCAATGACCGCTGGAAAGTAGAACTAGGAGTAAGGTATGTGGACTTCAGAAGGCTTGGTGGGAGGCAGTATCTTTACCAAGGTGAGGTAAAGGAGAGGGAGGCGATAGTTGACTCCCTGAGTTTTTCACGGTATCAAACCATGGCAAGTTACAATGGGATAGAACCGAGATTCAACTTGAGCTATACCCCCAACAGAGAGACTGCCCTCAAGGCAAGTTTTCACCGGGCCAACCAGTTTGTACATCTGATATCCAACACAACTTCCCCTTCTCCCATTGATGTTTGGAAGCCATCCAATGCATACCTAAGGCCTGCTCAGGTGGATCAGGTATCCGTGGCCTTGGTCCGGGGACTATTTAATAATAACGTTGAGCTCGTGGTAGAAAGTTATTATAAAGATTACCGAAGGGTAGTGGACTTTAAAGATGGAGCCAGGTTGGAATTCAATGAAACCCTGGAAACAGAAGTATTGGAAGGAATAGGAAGGGCATATGGCCTAGAAGCCTCCCTAGAAAAAAAAGAAGGAAGGTTCACCGGACGAATCAGTTATACCCTATCCAGATCAGAACGAAAGATAGCCGGGATCAATCAGGGGCAATGGTACAGGGCCAATTTTGACAAACCGCATGACTTAAGTGTATACGGGTTATACCAGCTCAACAAAAAGTGGGATTTCTCCGCCAATTTTGTCTTGGCATCCGGACGACCTTTTACCCAACCTGTTGGAAAGTATAAGTGGGATGGAATGGTCTTGCCTGTGATGGGGGATAGAAATGCGCATAGAATTCCAGTGTATCACCGACTAGATATAGCAGCCAACCTCAATCCAGAGGGAAAAAGGGGATCATGGAGTTTTGGCCTTTACAATGTTTACGCCAGAAGGAATGCCTACTCTGTCTTTTTCAGGCAGCAGGAAAATTCAACACAGACGGAAGCCGTAAGATTGTCGGTTTTGGGATCTGTACTGCCTAGTGTCACTTATAACTTTAAATTTTAATCCTAATGAATCACCTAAAAATCACAGTAATCGCTTTGTCCTCCTTGTTGATGTTTTCATGCTTGGACACTATTGAATTGGATGTGAAATCTTA
The DNA here is from genome assembly GCF_003347495.1 of Pleomorphovibrio marinus. Classification (GTDB taxonomy): domain Bacteria; phylum Bacteroidota; class Bacteroidia; order Cytophagales; family Cyclobacteriaceae; genus Pleomorphovibrio; species Pleomorphovibrio marinus. The sequence continues at coordinate 235,023 of NZ_QCXY01000011.1, read as the reverse complement.
TGAGCCCATAGTTGTGGTAGATGGGGAAATTAACAATGTTGATGAATTTCAAGCCATTCGGTTGTCCATTTCTCAACCTTACTTTCAAAACCAATCAGCAACACTCATCGAAGGAGCCGAGATTCATTTAATGGAAAAAGACATGCGGGTGGGTACTTATAGCTATACACAGGGGGGAGAATATCTTCTCCAATATACTGGTAAAGTTGATCACAGCTATTGGATTGAAGTTATCTTGCCAAATTTAAAGGATTTTGACCAGTTGAGCCAGCGGCGGATTTCAAGCAAACCTGAGGTGCTAAGTGCGGTTTCGGAAATCACAGCAACTCGCTATGAATTCAAGCCCGAAAGTCTGATTTTTGAGGAGGGGTACTACCTCATGATAGATACCTATGACCCCGTGGGAAAAGGAAATAATTACCGATGGAAAGTTCAGGTGAATGGAGAATTTTCCCATGACCCTCGTCATATTATGGTACTGGAAGACGACAGGATCGATGGCAATTTGATTGAAGGTTTGGACCTGAGTTATGAGCCATTTGAGAAAGGGGATGAACTAGTGGTTTACCAACAATCCATCAGTAATCCTTTCTATGCCTATTTATATGACATCTACATTCAGGCTCTGACCCAGGACAGTATCTTCGATTCGCCCGCTTACAACCCAACGTCCAATTTGATTTCAGACATTCCTGTGGTAGGGTTCTTCAATGCCAGTGCATACCACAGGGCAGAAATAGTGATTGGGGAATAATCAGGGAAGTTTCAACTTAACTTTCTCAATCATGATGTGAAGTGACTAATCCCTAGCCTATGCTTTCTGGCACGCTAGGGATTTTTTTGGAAGTCAGCCACTATATTATGGGTTTCCAATCATCGATTGGTAATGATTTTATCCCCAATGGTTCTACCTTTAAAAACCTATCAGTGGTGCTCAAGGGTATAGCAAGAACCAAATGTGCCATACAGACTTCCCGCAATTTTTAAAGCAAATCATAATATGGTCAGAATTTGGCAGAGGTAGTTAGCTGGGGTAGTACCCCAACTTTTTGGAAAGCCTTAAAAATGGCTAAAATGGAAGATTTTAAATGAAAAAATTTTGGAATTGGTATAGAGAGTTGCAATGTAATCTATGAGTCGCCGGGTGGCCCATTAGCGGAATTTAGTCCCCTGTTGTGATTTGACGCGATAGCTGATTGAAATGATTACATCTAGTTTATAGTGCTTAATTACTACTTACTTTATTGTTGTTAGGTTCGGGGGGTATTAAACGATACAACACTATCAGGGGGTTTTTTTCCTCAATCCCATCCTCATTCCTTAAAATGTAGTAATATACATCCCCATTCAATGGCCTTGGAATGATTTCTTCCGTCAACACCCGATCAAATAATTGCCTTAAATGAACCAGGGGACGGTTGCTCTCCAAATCAATTACCACAAGATAGGAACGGTTTTCGTAAACAACACGTAAAAAAACATAGCTATCGGACATTACCATTTGGCCTATTCTCAACTGATGTGTGTTGTCAAATCCAGTGAAATGAAGCAGGTGTTTCGGAACCAGGTGATCCTTCTCTTTTCTAAAGATCGTATCCGTATTACTATGCGAAGGAAATCACTATCCTTTTTTGCCAATCTGCCACAAACGCAATATTTTCTTTTTCATCCAAGTGAATCGCATAGGGCATAATATATTCCTCCGGACCTTCTCCCTTCTCACCTATTGTCCAGTGAAAACTACCGCTGTTGTCAAATTTTTAAAGTCCCTGTTTTCTGTCCAATAAAAGAAAAAAGTGCTGTGAGAAGACCATATCCTGGACTGCAGTGAGAGGAGGATTTCCCGGAGCCTCAAGGTTTATAGTATCTAGAATTTCAACCTGTAATTCCGGCGAATCGCCAAACAAAAAATCCTTCTGGATCTCTATTGTATTGGTAGACACTAGGGCATCCGAGTTGTCATAATCTCCACAATTTAGCAACAGGAAAAACAAGCGAAGTAAGCTTGGTATACTTCATATTAAATTTTGGAAAGCATGTCCGATAAATTTTCCGGGAAACTGTGTCCCCTCTCCAGTTGCGGGGTCTTTGGAAAGGTGTAGTTGTCTGTTATTCACCATTGTGTTTGTATTTTTCTCGTTAAAATAAAAAAATCTAAGATAAGCCCAAATAGGGAATGATGTGCTGCTACTTTAGTACCATTCCAACGGTTCGGGAAGGATTACTAAACAATTATCAACTACCATTTTTTAGCCATTTTTATAATATTTATCAAGCAACATAAATCCAAGAGCCTGTAGATTTAAACCCCCAATACAATAGATGCTTCAATGTCAAGTTTACGGCTTATCTCGCGGGCAACCTTTAGTGTAGGTTCACTTTTCCCATTAAGATATTCGCTAATTCTGGAACTACTCACTCCCAAATATTGAGAAAGTTCTTTTTGACTTAAGCCACGTTCATGCATTCTAAGTTTTATGGCTTAGGAGAGGGTAGGAGGCTGGATAGGGTGATGCAATTCCTCGTAATCCGCCACCAAATCGGAAAGCAAATTCAGCTCCACGTACCCCTTGGCTTCTGGATTTTCTATATTTTCAGGAACAGAAAGTAATTCCTCAATTCTGTATATTATGGCAGTATATTCTTTTTCTGACTTGATCATGGTTTAAGGAAATTTTTGTTTACCACGGTTCTTAGCTTCTTCGAGTATTTCCGCCATAGTCTTTGTAGAAATCCCGCTTTCCTCGCCTTTGATTAGCTCATTTCGTTGCCAAATTCGTTCTTCTTCCAGTTCTCTTTGCCTACGGATCAAGTCATTGATCAACTCACTTTTACTTGCATATTCGTTTTCCTGGATCTTTTCCCTCATCCATCGGTCGTTCGGCTCGTTTACTGTTATTGTTTGTCTAGCCATTCTTGTGTAGTTATGGTGTAATAATACACCGGAAAAACCATAAAAGCAAGCTTAACAGTTCCTGTTTCTCGTGACCAACCCAGATACAGCTTTTTGAATTGCCATTTACAAAGCCTTGGTTTTTGACAATCTGGTAGAGTAGGGTACCGGCCTTGTCTTCCAGGGGTAGAAGTCCTCTTCATCATTTCCCGATGCAGGAAGTGTTAATCATCTAATTATCAATAAATTAATAGAGGATAGTTGTACAATGGTTGTACTTGCACGGTTGAAATAATTCCAACTATTTTGGGGCGTATTTTTTTTTAATTTCTCTAATCTCCCCCTTAATTTCTCCAAATTATCACCTTTCCCAACCAGGTCTTTTCTTGGCGATTTTACTAAATGAATGCATAGGTGCTTAAGATTTCAAACGCCCAATACAATAGATGCTTCAATGTCAAGTTTACGGCTTATCTCGCGGGCAACCTTTAGTGTAGGTTCGCTTTTGCCGTTAAGGTATTCGCTGATTCTCGAACTGCTTACTCCCAAATATTTAGAAAGTGCTTTTTGATTTAAGCCTCGTTCATGCATTCGAAGTTTTATGGCTTCGGAGAGGGTAGGAGGCTGGATAGGGTGATGCTTTTCTTCAAAATCTGCAACCAAATCGGAAAGCAGATTTAGCTCCACATATCCCTTGGCTTCTGGATTTTCTATGTTTTCGGAAACAGAAAGTAGTTCCTCGATTCTTGCTATTATGGCACTATATTCTTTTTCAGACTTGATCATTTTCAGATATTTTTAATGTCCTTTATTTTGTCGTATTCCGCATGGGTGCCAATAAATCGTATGTACACTTTCTTAGCATTGAATGAAATGATGGCTACCAGACGGTATGTATTTCCTTTGATGTTGAAAACAAAACGATGATTGCCTACATAATCGACCGAATTGAAATCTTTCTTTAAATCCTATTTTCCAAGGTTCATAATCATAGTCATTATGCAATTTATGAGGTACAATTAGTTAAAATGCCTTCGACTTATAATATATATACCCGGATTTGGATATGCTTACATGGAGTGGCTGGGCAGGGGCCAGGTCGACAACAGAATACATCCGGTCCTGTCCGGTAAAACAGAATGCAAGAATATCAGCGGGAGGGGAAAAGTGTTTGGATTTTGGCAGTTAAAAACGGACAAAAAGCAATCTTTTTTCCCTGAGGGAAATCAGCCAGTAGCTGAGGAATTAGTAATTTATCATTGAATCCCAACTTTTTACCCAATAACTGGATATACTTTTATGCGTCCATTCCTCAACACTAATTTCTAACAACCTGATTTCGAGTTTGTTATGGTTTTTAGTTTTAATAGTGGGGCTACTTGTGGGGCAAAAAGTTTTGTTTTTTATCACCAATAGTCTCCGGTTGCTGAATTTACAAGCTCAATTAAGCGCTTCTCTTCTTTCTTACTATACATTCAATTTTTAAGCGTTGGCTTCTGTGCGTCGCTTTTATTTTTGTTTTTTCTGGTTGGCATTGCTTGGTAAATCAACCAAAACAGGGTAGGGGAGTCGTTTTGTTAACGTATTGATTATTAGGTAAATAAATATATTTTTTCCGCCAGAATGCTTTTATCCCACCTCAAAAATGAGTAACTTAAGTTATCAGTTTTTACTCCTGTTTTCCTCGGTAGATTTCCGGAAGTCCGTTCAGACACTCTCAGGGTATATTTTTGATGAATTTGGGTGTCCCAGTCATTATTTTTGCTATTTTGAGTCGTGTCCAGGCATGAAAACCCCTCCAATAAGCTGAAGATAAAAAGTTGACTTTTCAGGTATTATAACAGTGCACTGGTGTAGTGGCCGTTTGCCTTCACATGGCCAACTGTATGCATATTCAATCCTTGTTACTTTTTTGCTGCAGAGCCTGTCCCGAAGCGAAGCAAATCGGGATCAAAAAAGTAACCAAAAAACCCCGCCGCTGTGCATCTTTTGGCTAAAATCCGTGCTCAGCCCACGCATAGGCAAACTCCTCGGTTTTTAGAAAGTACACGTCCTACAAAATATTTTATAGCCCAAAAACCTCGTCAGACATGCCTCTGCCTTTACCACCGCGCTGCCCGGATTTCTTCACGCCAAAATCTGCAAGGCGGAAGTTAAAGTGAGAATATGGTTTTTCTCCAATATACAATTAAAAGATCAAGATAATCGGGTCACATCAAACCATCGGAAAACCATCAAGAACATTGAGGAAAAAAGGTACCTGGTCAATTAATCTGACCAAAATTGAAATGGGTGTCCCAGCGAAGAAAACAGGAATAGGGTAGGGTAGTCGTGTTGTTAACGTATTGATTATTAGGTAAATAAATATATTTTTTCCGACAAAATGCTTTTATCCCACCTCAAAAATGAGTAACTTAAGGTATCAATTTTAACTTTAATTACCATGAAATTCCTGATCAAACTAATCCTGGTGTCCTTTGTTTGTACGTTTGCCATGTTCGGGGCGTTGGGAAGCGACAACCAATGGCCTGGACTGATTGTGGCCATTGTTGTTTGGGTCTGGTTTATCTATTCGCTTTCAACGCCGAGGGTATCTCATTCAGAAAGAGAAATAAGAGAGCGGGAGCGCAGGATTGAGGAACTTCTCCGTAGACTGGAACAAAGGGGGTACTGATCCAAGGGATTATTTATCCCACTAACTTTTTCAATTCTCTACATTCCCCCAAAAAGGAATCCGAGCGAAGCGAAAGCCCCCAGCATATAGCAGGCGAATGCGCCCAGACTAACCAAAGCAAAACCCTTTCTGCTCAGAAATGGACGCGTCAAATGCTTATGCTGCACTTCGGCAAGTAGCCATCCGGCGAAGAGAAGGATAAATACGATCAATAATTCCATCCCGCTTGATTTGGTGTAGTTAAAGATAAGGGATGGAATGTAGATTATCAAAGGTCTAGTTTTAAGCCCTCGGTTTCCAAGTCCCTGATATGCATGCCTGCCTGAATCAAGTTGTCCTCCTCTATGGACTGCAGCGTCATTTTAATCAACTCTAGGAGTTTGTTGCCCTTTGCCAATCTAACAAAAGGAAAAGGATCCGGGTTTTGTTCCAGGATATGATTGATCTTTCGATCAATCTGGATTTCTTTGTCCTTCAACTTCTGCACAACCAGGGATAAATCTTTCATTGTTAATTTAGTTAACTTTTTTAGGTTAATAATATAGACAATCAGAAGGGGAGAGTCAATAATCCAGGAAATTAAAGTGAATTCTTTTTTCGCCAGCCAGAAAAGTCTACTCTTGGAGTAAAAGCCCTAGTATCCTTCGGGATATTTTTAGTGCCATAGAGTTTTTTACCCATTTTTTGTCAGTTTATTTCTGATAATGGACAGAGCTCAGGAAGGGGATATCTTAAATTTTTAAAATAAACCCATATAAAATATAATATCCCGACCAAAAACCAAAATATACCCCGATCACGGTATTTTTTGCCAAAGGATTAACTTCTATTTTTAAGTCACGGAATAAGGATTTGGCGGGTCTTTTAATGGGGCTTAGGTGGCGGAGCTGTGGCGGTTTTGCAGTTCTCCACTTTGGAAGATCAAAATGAGGTAAAGGAGTTTTTGGGTTTTCCTAATAGGCAAGGTAAAAAAGCTTAACATGGATCGAGTCTGCAACATAAGGTGATAGAGAACGGAAAACTAAGGAAATAAAGGCGTTAGCCATAAGGTGAAAAACCGAAAAACAACATCGATGAAAGATTATAGAAGACTTATTGAAAACATTCAGGCTAGAACCAATCCTGACAATATCATCCTCGAAAAAGGTTTTCGAGACGAACTATTTTCTATTTCATATAGTGACATTTTAAAATATGTCCGATATGCAATGAAAGGTGTTGAGCCCGAATACACTAAAAAAAGTAAATTGGCAGGGGAAAGAGTTCAAAACCATTTGAAAGGCAACCTAAATGATGTCGTCTATAAGTATCAAGGTTCAGTAATGACCAATACTCACATTAAAGGGACTAGTGATATTGATTTACTAGTTATTTGTGACAAGTTCTACACATTTGACCGCAAATCAATAACAACAGTATTAACCACTGAGAGCTTAAAAAATCAATTAAATTATACTCAAGTCAAAAAACTTCAAGGAGAAATAGATAATGCAGGTTATTCAGGCAGTGCGTTAAATGATTTAAAAAAGAATCGATTGGATTGCGAAAATTTGTTAGTTCCTATTTATGATATATGCGACATATCACATTCAAAAGCAATAAAAATCACTAATAAAAGCTTGATCAGGGATGTAGATATTGTCATTTCGAATTGGTATGACAATGTAACCGCAGTTTTAAGTGATAAAGACACAGACTTTCGTGGCATTCAAGTTTACAACAAAAACACAAACTCGAAAGGCGAACCTGATTATCCATTTTTAAGCATAAAACGAATTAACGAAAGAAGCTCGGAGACCAATGGACGACTAAAGAAAATGATTCGATTTTTAAAAAATATCAAAGCCGACTCAGACCTAGATATAAAACTAACAAGTTTCGATTTCAATGCAATTTGCTATGACATTGAGACTTTCAAGTACTCTAGCAATAACTTTTATGAATTAGTATATATTGTTTACATACAATTGAAAAGTCTAGCCGACAACTATGAACATTCTAATAATTTAAAGTCTGTTGACGGCAACGAATATATATTTAGAAATGATACCTCTAAACTTGACAGTCTGAGAAACTTAATGACTGAGATTAATTCAATACTAGTTGATTTGAAGAAAGCAGTTGCATTATGAGAAAGAAAAGGATATTTATTGGTTCGTCTTCAGAAGAGTTAAAACTAGCTGAATCTGCTAAGGAAATTCTAGAACCTGAATTTGAAGTTACGATTTGGAATGATACGGTTTGGGATACAGCAGTATTTAAAATAAACAACAACTTCCTTCACGATTTATTGAAGGCAACTCTTCAGTTCGATTTTGGAATATTATTGGGAACAACTGATGATAATGTAATTGTACGTGAACAGGAAATGTTACAATCTCGGGATAATGTTCTTTTTGAGTTAGGTCTATTCATGGGACGATTAGGATTATCAAAATGTGCATTTGTTGTAGAAAAGGAATTAAAAATATTATCTGATATCAAAGGAATTTCCCTCGCTCGATTTTCTAAAAAAGAAGATGGAAGCTTTGTAGACGCAATTTCAACAGTTGGGGACCTTTTCAGAAATCAAAAAGATTCGTCCGTAAACTTCTTTCCCTCTTCTACCCTTGCCTCAGTCTACTTTGAAAACCTTATCTCACCTACTTGTCGGTATCTAATTGAACAAGGTGGATTTGAAGAAGAAGGGACAACATACAAAGCCTGCATTATAAAGATTATAATTCCAAAAAAGTTAAATACAGATTTAAATCTGCAATTTGAAAAAATTAAAAATGGTCTTTCAACTAAAAATGTTTCATTCCATTATGCGGGCCGACCAAGATTTATAAATCTAGAAACAGAAATTAAAGACAACAAACTAATATTTATTGATTTCCCGACTATTCTAGCAGGAATCAATTACGCGATTCAAAATCTCTTACCTAATGACTTTAACGCAATGAGTGAAGATTATGAATCAATTTTAAGTAGAGAGCTTGAAAGATTCATAGTTACTTTAAAAGACCTAGCTTTAAGAAGTGGATTTGACGAAATGATAACTTTTGAAAAAATTGAATAAAACCCTGTGGCTAATTGAATAGCCCGACCTGAGCCATTTGGCGCAGGTTGAGGCATTCACAACACCGAGCGGACGGATCTCCCCGAAACAAGTTCGGGGCAGACTGTATATGGTGGTTCACTGGATTAAAGGTTGCGATTTGAGGTAATAGGAAAGTATGGATTTGTATCCCTTTCTTCTCAGTCGTGACAAAATGATAGTCGTGATCAGAATCGAGCTACTACCCATCCCCTTTTTCTGGTTGCTCCCCTCTGCCTGGTCTTCCGATACGCTACACTATCGGAACAAGCTCTCGCTAAAAATGTCCGAAGGGACAATTTCTTAACGCTCAGTCCTAAGCATATGAATGGTCTTGGTCTAGCCCCAGTTTGATCAGGTTTTCACGTTTCCGTTCAGGCTTCATTTCTCGAAGGGTTTGGTGACCATACACAAAAACAAAGCGGAGAAATTGGCACAGGCATTAAACCCTCTGGAATAATTTGGTATCTTCGATACTAGATGCCCATACTGGGAACACACTTACACTAGCATCCATAAGCTTACTAAGCTATTTGCAAAGGCTGGTGCAAAAGGATATTTTTATAGATATTTGAAAAGTCCAGCTTACGGAAGATATTTTGTGGAACATTTCAAAAAGTAAGGAATGATAAGAAATTAATTTTCTGAACGAAGTCCTAAAAATTCTTGGCACGATCAAGGGAGTAAATTTTCAAAAATTTCAACATAGGATGAAATTAGTAAACAGCAAATAGACAAATGATCAATTATTCTTTAAAATATAGAGTTGCTGAAGTTGCAGGTATTTTTGAAGTTGATAGAAATACTGTAAAATCCTGGGCATATCATTTTTCAGAATATTTAAGTTCACGAGCGAACCCTAAAAAGGGAACTAGTCGGATTTTTACTATTGAAGATATTCGAGTTTTAGCTTATGTATATATGTACTGGGAAGATGATCCAGATTTAGAAAATATAAAATACGGACTTAACTTGAACAATCATTGGGACAATGAACCAATCGACAATACCATTTTAAGTCTAATCCCAATTTTTCGGGAAATGCCCGAGGATATTGGTGAATCGTGGCGTGGAGTAGTATTTGGAGGAGAATTTAAACTTTCTAACATCTTTGAAACTGCAAACTCATTCAAATTAGCTGGAGACAAACTGGTAGATATTGCTCACCACAACTATGAAGAACGAGAACTTTTTCAACCTGCCATTTACAATTATCGCCATGCTATTGAATTATACATTAAAGCAGTTTCGGGGGTCGAAGAAATCCATGATTTGAACATACTCAAGAAAAGTCTGAATCGAATACTTAAGGAAAAATTTAATACTGTTATTCCTCAATGGTTTAACAATATCATTGAGGTATTTAACTATACCGATCCCAAGAGTACTGCTTTTAGATATGGCATAACTGTTCCGAAAGAAGAACTGTACGCTGATCTAAAGCACATCAAAAAAATGATGGACTGGCTATCTGAATCTTTCCTAACCATCAAGGAAGAAATTGAAAGCCGCTAATCGTGGATGGCCGCAGGCTATAAGTCTGCGGAGGACACCTCACACCACCGTCCGTACAGGACATTTAAAAGCCTGTCCGTATAGCGGGGGAACAAGTGAACTCTAAATTGATCTCTAAAATCGAAAGAGAAAGTAGACTTTCAAGGAATGGGGAAGAGATGTAGGGGACAAACTCATTCATAGTAGTGATGAAACTCCTGTAATGGGAGTGGAGCGAAGGGGTGAGCATACCATGTTTCGCCTTCATTTACAACCCTGTTCATTCAGGGGAGGATTTATGGAAAAGAAGCAGGACCACCGTTAATTGATCAAATTAGCGCATTACCTTTAAGTGGTTGTTGGTATGAAGAGCCGTGTGAGGTGAGAGTCTCACGCACAGCCTGTCCCGTTTTACGGGAGTTCTGTGGGAAGGTAGGGGTGAAATTCCCCCGTCTGAACCGATTGGCTTTAATTATAAAGAAACAAAATATTTTTAAATGGCATACTTACCTAATAAAGAATTCAAAGAATTAAGTCAAAAAATTCATAAATCATTAGATTCAGTTGAATTAACACCAAAGGAGTTATTAGCGTATTTTGGAGTAACTACAAGACGAACTAATGTGATGTGGTGGGTAGATAGAGCCTTAAAAGAGAATGATCTGCAAACCATTCCAAGTTATAAATCAGGATGGATTCATGCTAAAATTGAATTGACGACCGAAAAGATTATTAACAAAAAGAAACAAGAGAAGGAAATTGATACAATAATACCCAGAGTTAAACTTCTTGAGGCAGCGAATACTAAGCCAACATATATAACCAAAAGTGATACAATTGAAAAAGCAATGACAATCATGATGGAAAATGATTATTCGCAGTTACCTGTTATGAATTCACAATCAGCAAAACAAGTGGACGGAATGATTAGTTGGCATTCTATAGGCTGGAAGAAGGCACTTGGTAAAAATCAAAAAACAGTTTCAGATTTCATGAATAAAGGTTGTACTATTATTAATGATACTTGCCCACTTTTAGATGCCGTAGAAATTGTTCAAAAGAATGAAGTGGTCCTTATAAGAGATAAATCCCAAAGTATTTGTGGTTTAGTTACAATTACTGATATAGCGGAAAAATTCTATGCCTTAGCCGAACCTTTTTTTATAATTGGTCAAATTGAAGCTGCTATAAGGGAAATTTTGGATGATAAATTTTCTGTAGAAGAATTACAGAAAGTGAAGTATGGTGAGGATAATCGAGAAATTCAAACAATATCTGATTTAACTTTTAGCGAATACATCCAGTTAATGCGTCAAGATGAAAATTGGCAAAAATTAAAATTACCGTTAGATAAAGATGAACTGACCAAAAGGTTAGACAATATTAGACTTATTAGAAATGATGTTATGCATTTTAATACAGATAATATCGATGATGAACAGAAATACATGCTTAGAAAAACTGCTTTATTTTTAAGAGAAATTCTCAATTAAAACTATAGACAACTGAGTAGACGTCCGTGAGCCATAAGCTCACGGTGCGCCTCCTACCTATCGGGAGGCAAGCTCCCACCACTCCTGGTGGTCATTGAGGATACGGGTCATGTACCCTGACTGGGTCAAGATCATCCCCTTTTTTGTTTCTGCCCTATGCATTTGCGTTCTCTTGGTACTCTTAATCGGTTCAAGTTCCTATATAGGGCAGGCAGGTTTACGTTCAGGCTTCTTTTCGTGATCGTCATCTTGGGCAGTAATTCTTAATTTTCCATGCTACAAAATATGGTTTATTGTGAATTCAAATATGCCTATATATGAAATATGCATACCCATTTATACCAGCACCTGGAATCAAAAAAAAGCCCCTCAGGGCTCTTTTCTAGGCTTTGGCCTTTCTAGCCTTCCCACCTTTCGGAGCGGCCACCTTTTTGCTGATATAGGCCGTATGGGTTTTTCCATATTGATCCGGCTCCTTGAGGGCAGCGACTTCAAATACCAGGTATTCCTTGCCGTCGTAGTCGACCATGTGGGTCTTTAGGATGTCCTCCAGTGTTTCTTTGGAGATGGATACCCGGATGATGTTGAGGTCCTTTACCTGGGTTCCTTTGCCGATGTAGGTTTTTTCAAATTGTGACATGACGTTAACTGTTTAAGGGTTGAAATTTGATTATGCCCAAGAGAACGGGGGCTGCCAGGGACACCCAAGCCAAGGGCTGGGCATAAAAATAGTGGAAGGCTTCCTTTGGAAAACCCTGTTTTTTTGAACGGGAGAAGCGCACCCTTGGCGGGTGGACCGCTGCCCCCATCTTTGCATAAATCATAATTCACAACCGGGAACAGGATAGTACATGGCATTGGAAAAGCTGCGATAGAAAAGGAATCACGGTATGGTGCTGTACAGAAAAAGAGATTATCCAGCTATATAAACCTGGTGGATCAGAAGGGCCTGGGCGAACGGCGATTTTGGATCCTGAAATTTGGAGTTAACGGTGAAGGTAGAATAGGAACACCCAATCCGGTTTATACAGATGGGATTTCCGAAATATGCGAAGGGGCAAGGGATTTATTTGGCAACCGGATCCAGAATACCAGGGTGATTATTTGCGGGTTTGTTAACCTCAGTTGATATTTCGTATGCCTCCATGGAATCGGCAGGGTAAGCATTTAGCAGTTTTAGCAGATCTTTGGGGTTTTGGTCAGGAGCTAGCCATAACTTTTCTTCTTCCCTGGTCAAAATCACAGGCATTCTGTCATGGATTTTTTCCATCAGAGCATTCGGAGCGGTGGTGATAATGGCGTATGAATTATACGTTTCCCCCTCATGATCCTTCCAACTCGACCAGAGTCCGGCGAAAAAAAAGACCTCCCGATCGGGAAGGTAAATCCGGAATGGCTGCTTTTCCTTGCCATCCTTTTTCCACTCAAAAAAACTGTCAGCGAGGACGAGGCATCTTTTATTGTTTACCACAAGGGGTTTATAGGATGGTTTGTCAAGCAGGGTCTCCGAGCGGGCATTGATCATTTTGTACCCTACCTTTTTGTCCTTTGCCCAGTGTGGCACCAAGCCGAAATGGAAGACATCGATCTGTTCAGGCTCCTCCGAGGTGACCACCGGTGCCAATTGTGAAGGAGCAATGTTAAAGGAAGGCTTCCAGTTTTTGGCCTTTTCGGACAACCTCAACTTCAGTTGGTCTTCCACTTTTTTAAGGTCTTGTTTTTCGGAATATCTGCCGCACATGGTTTCCTTCATATGGTAAACAATGAATTTACTGATAAAATGCCTACAATTACCTTGCCTCCCGCCATTTGGCTTAGGGATAGGAATGGAAATCCTTTTTTTGGGAGGGAGGTGTGGGGAAAAAAGATTGGAATGGAAACGAAGTGGTAGCCCGACCCGTAGGGTAAGCCCCAACAAATTAAAAACCTAATAAAAAATACCTTATCGGCTACAGCATTATATCAACTTGTGTTTTCGCTCCCAACACAGTTCCGTTCACCCCTTTTTCTACCAACATTCAGTAAGTGGCAGCAATCATTTTTTCACTTTCTTATCCTTTAATAAACTATAACATTCCCTCGCCAATGGCCTGAGCTCCTCCCCGGAACGGGAAATGGGGAAATCCAGGCACCGATTCATGGCACCCATATATGTGGCCGAAAACTCGTCCACCTTATCTTCCGAAACCCCCATTATGCGTTGAATCAGATCCAAAATTCCCAAATAATGACAGAAACCTGCATCTAGGTTCAACCTGTCCAGCCCCAAAATCAACTGATTGTGTTTCAGGTCCTGAAGGATCAGTTCAATTATCAACTCGTCCGAGGTCATGTTCATCTTAACATCCATTTTTTTCGGTGGCACGACGGCTGTCCCCAGGATCCTGCCGCCAGCAAGCAGCATTCCAAAATTCAATCATCCCAGGCAACTATCCTATGCTGATAGGGGATACTCTATTTTCTGAACAAGCATAATTTATCCCTCCCACGGATATTTTAATCAAAATTCCCTTTATACCTTATAGGCAAATCTGCGGAAATGGTTAATTTTGATCAATGACAGAAAGCAACAACATGCCGGGAAAAATCCACCAAGGCCGGAATATCAAACGCTTCCGCGAGATGCTGGGAATCAAGCAAGAAGCCTTGGCCCATGAGCTGGGAGCCGATTGGTCTCAAAAGAAAATCTCCCTACTGGAGCAAAAGGAAACGGTGGAAGAGGCCATCCTGGCCCAGGTTTCCGAAATCCTCAACATCCCCGTGGAAGCCATTCAGAATTTTGATGAGGAGCAGGCGGTGAATATTATTGCTAATACATTTGAAAACTGTAATCAGCCTGCATCTATTTTTAACAATTCGCAAATAAACCCTTTGGATCAATTAATTAAGCTTCATGAAGAAAAGATAGCGCTTTATGAGCGTATGTTGAAGGAGAAGGATGAGATGATGGCTAGGTTGGAAAAGCTGCTGCACCGGGAATAGGACGAGAATAAATATTTTATATGAAACCGAAAAAAGCCCCTGAGGGTTTTTTTTTATGGCTTTGCCCATTTGGACTTCCGGTTCTTCGGGGCGACCACTTTCTTGCTAATATAGGCCCAATGGGTCTTTCCATATTGGTCAGGCTCTTTCATCGAGGCGACCTCAAATACCAGCTATTCATTGCCACAGTAGTCGACCAGATGGTTCTTTAAGATTTCCCCCAGTGTTTCTTTGGAGATGGATACCCGGATGATGTCCAGGTCTTTTACCTGTTCCTTTGCCGATGTAGGTTATTTCATGTGTTTATATTTGTTTTTTATAGGTCATATAGCCTGCCCCATCCCGATAATTATCAGGATTCGGGGGAATCTCGCGTGTTTTAAAATCATCCCTCCATAGGTCGCCTTCGTCATGCCCTGACTGCCGTCAGGACAGGCTCGATTTCAAATTCTGACATGACGTTAACTGTTTCAATTTGATTGAGAGAACGGGGGCTGCCAGGGACTCCCAAGCCCCCAAAAAAATTGTGGAAGGCTTCCCCCGGAAAACTCTTTTTTTTGACCGGGCGAATTTTAGATTTTTCAAGGCCCCTGCCTTACTGATGCTGATAGACTCCTCCGCCAATGCCCTGAATAAAAGCTGGAAAAACCTACTGGAATGTTCAACTCCTTCATAATCTACCGGTTCATTGACCCTATACCCCAGTTGATTGTGAAATCCGTATAAAGCCTAATTCATCCTCCATATTTAGATACATCCAAAGTGCCCCCTCCCGGGCAAAATATTTGGGGATTCCTGTTTTTTTGAGCTCGGGGATTTCCTGATCCACGAGATGGTTGAAATTTTCATCAAAAATTGAAATATATAGCATGCTATCGCTAATTTCTGGGAGTAAAGATCTTTCCCGTTCTTTTTCTCCATACTGAATGGACGCGGCCAGGCGCACATAGTGTTTGTTTTTAGTATCAAAAACAAGTGGACCGTACACAACTTGGCTCCGATAGTTTTTGAGTGCATTTTTTCGATCCTCTATTGAGTTTTCCAAGTCTCCTACTGTAGTAGGAGTTACTTTTGATGGTAGAAAAGGTGAATCGTATTGGATTGAAATCAGTGAATCCTTTTCTGGGTACAAAACATAAAAATCATTGGCAAATTCGTGGGAAACGATGACATGATCCTTGATGCTGCTGAAGTGAATTTTTGGATACCATTTGTTGTAAGTGTTTAATTCACCTAAGGTATAGGTTTTAAAGTGTTCCTGGGGGTCTATGTCGTAGGATTGAATGGAATTGCTTGAGCTATTGAGGCGTCGAAGGGATACTGAACTGGCATGATCATGTACGACAACGGCAAAGACCTGATGATGGAAGTTGGGGTTGACCACTTGATAAAACACCCGCTCTTCATTCAAGAGCCCCCCATTTTCTTTAGTTACAGAAGTCCAATCAAATCTATGCTGCAATTCCCCTTTGAGGTTATAGATCCCAGTACGTTCACCACCTAAAAAGAGCTTCATCCCGGGCACTGCTTGAAGGTTAGGAGTCCAAAACCCTGTGCCATTGGGGCCTTCTTGCTCGAATGGGATCGTTTTTTCGAGAGTTAAGTTGTTGAGGTTGATTTGTTCGACATGATGGGTTCTATCATTTAAATTATACAGCATCCCGTCGAATTCAGAATAATCCGAGACGAGCAAATCGCGTTGTAAAAACAAAATTTCATCCTTGGAGTCTATCAGCACGGTGTCTATAGTATAGGAAAGAAGTCTTTCATGGGAAGAATCCGGATTGCTTGTGCAAGAAAAAAACAGCGAATGTCCTGTAAGGAAGACGGCGGACAGGAGTTTGAATGCTTGTTTTGGTGGCTGCATTCGCTAAAAGTAAAAAAAATGTGGGGGAAATCAGGGAGGTTTAACTAAGATTAACCATATACAAATTCTGAATCAGAGACCTTTCTAGAGACCTTTCTATAGTTTCCAGACACCTGATTACACCGTAAATTTATCAGACTCGATCATCTTGAAACCATATCCAAAAGAATCATCGAATCGTATCTAAAAATGATTTAGCTAGCTTCAGTTTATCATACGAAAAACCATAGAAAGTCTCCCGCCCATTGAAAATTGTATGTGGAGATTTTCAGAAATCAACCCCTAATTTTTTATATCAAAAAAAGAAACTAAGGAATTTCATGGCTTGTTCGGGCATATTGTATTATTTTACGTTAGTATTTCAAAGTGTATATTTTTGGAAAACCAACCATGGCAGTAGCAGATCAAATAAAAATGTTAATCAAATCTTTTGGTGAAGGGGATGAATCCCGCTTTTATGCTACCGCTATGCAAATTGCAGCCTCAGAAGCCAGGAAAGGTCATGTAGCATTAGCCGAGGAATTGAAAAAACTCATAGACAAGAGTAAATCCTCCAAAGCTGTTGTCAAAAGATTACCTGTCAATGCTGCCCAAAAGGAATTGAATGACCTTTTGGAGTTGGTAAGTCCAGAAACTAAATTGAAAGACATGGTGCTGTCAAGTGAAGTTCAAGAGACTTTGGCAAAGGTAATCCATGAACAAAGACATCTAGACAAATTATTAAGCCATAATCTACAACCTAGAAGGAAATTGCTTCTCGTGGGTCCTCCTGGTTCAGGGAAAACCATGACGGCCCATGCATTAGCGGGTGAACTCGGACTTCCTTTATTTGTCATACGATTGGATGGACTAATCAGCAGATACCTTGGTGAATCGATTGCCAAGCTTCGGTTGATTTTTGATGCCATGATGGACTTTAGGGCTGTTTATCTGTTTGATGAATTTGACAGCATCGGTAGTACAAGGACTCAGACTCAAGATGTGGGGGAAATCAAAAGGGTATTAAACAGTTTCTTGTTACAGATAGAGAAAGACAAATCCAATAGTTTGATTATTGCAGCTACCAATTTACCGGAAAGCTTGGATAATGCTCTTTTCCGAAGATTTGATGATATCATCAATTATACTAATCCTACCGAGGTACAAATCAAACAAATTTTTGCCGCTAGGTTAGCTGAAATAGGGGCCCTAAAAGAGATGGATCTTGATAAGTTATCCAAAAAGTCTATAGGTTTGAGCTATGCCGAAGTGCATAAAATATGTGAAGATACCTGGAAAGATTATTTACTGTACGGGGAAAATCATGTAACCGAAGAAAAAATAATTCAATATATAATGGCAAGAAAGAAAACCTACTAATCAAAACACATGGATGGATTTTTTAAGCATATATTTTTTGAGAATAAGGCCCATTCAATAAGTTTTACTCCCCTAGGAACTGGTCGGTTTGAAACGAACAAAAATATCGATCAAACCAAACATGGAAGTAAGCTAAAGAGCGAGTTTGAAGAAGCATTAGAAGACTTTTGGCAGGGTGAACCAGGTGATTTCGTGTATGTAGAGCTTGAAACTTTTCCCGGTTTTGAACTTGATATCAAAAAATTTGAAGCAAAAGCCGGAGATATAAGAATTGCTTCTTTAAAACAAGAAAAGGAGGAAAAAGGTCAGGAAAAAACCATCAGTTCGATTTATCTTTCCAAGAAAGGAATTAAAACTTTTCTTGAAAAAATCAATGATTACTCTCAAATAGAAAGAAATTTTGATTCTGGAAACCCAAGAAACGCAAGCCTTTTATCCAACCTTGAGTCTATCCATCAAGCTACTTTAAAATCCTTTTGGCAGGAACCTGAAATCCCCTTCCCTGATATTGAACAAGAAGTGTGGTGGGAAGTGTGGTTAGATATAATTACCTCATCAGAGGAAGCCGTCCGAACAGAGATTGCTGAACGATTACAAGCGTTTGGGGTACAAATCTCCTCTCGATTTTTGGTTTTTCCAGAACACCTGGTGATACTAGTTAAGGGAAGCGCCAAAAAACTGGCAGAACCACTGCTGTATTCTCAATACCTGGATGAATTAAGAAAGCCAGTAGAGTTATCAGATGCTTTTACATCCATGAATATTCCTGAACAGAAAGCTTGGATAGCCAACTTGGCCCAGCGATTAGAAGTTCAAGAAAATCCTAACTTGTCAGTATGCCTTTTGGATTCTGGGATCAATGAAAACCATCCCTTACTGGCTCCTTTGAAATCAATTATCCAAGTAGATAGTGTGGACCCCTCATGGGGGACTAATGATTCTTGGAGCTTTTCAGGTCACGGAACTCCCATGTCAGGAATCATCTTTTTTGGTGATTTGACTGAAGCATTACTATCAAGCGATACTATTAGAATCTTCCATCGATTAGAAAGTGTAAAGCTAATACAGGAATCAAAACCCTCAGATCCGGAATTTTATGGGCCAACCACCGAGGAAGCTATTGCAAGGGCAGAGACAAAGCCTATAGGCCAAAGAGTATTCTGTATGGCCATTACTGCTGATGGAGATTCGCACTTTGGCAGACCTAGCTCTTGGTCTGCGGCAATTGACAAATCAGCCTTCGGAGAAGAATATTGGAAGCGGTTACTATTGGTTTCTGCAGGAAATATTCCGAATCAAAGATGGCTGGAATATCCTTTATCCAATCAAGAATACAGCATACATGACCCCGCCCAAGCTTTCAATGCACTGACGGTTGGGGCATATACGTTGAAAGACAAAATTGATCTATCCAGATACCCGGGAGCGACTCTCTTGGCTCAAAGGGGTCAATTAGCTCCTTCAAGCAGTACCAGCCTTATTTGGGAAAAAGAATGGGCTATCAAACCAGAGGTTGTTTTTGAGGGAGGAAATTCCGCAGTATGGAATAACGGTCTTTGTGATCCTGATTCCTTGATGCCATTAAGTATTTCCAAAGGAGGAATGGCAAGCTCATTGTTCACCACTTTTGGAGAAACCTCCTCCGCCACGGCATTTGCAACCAAATTTGCTGCTAGTATTTTGGACAATTACCCGACAATTTGGCCAGAAACAGTACGGGCATTGATGGTTCATGCTGCTCAATGGACTGATCAAATGCTTGGAAACAGGGAAATCGAAAAACTATCCACAGATGATAAAAATCAACTTCTTCGAAGTGTTGGTTATGGAGTGCCCTTTTTACCCAATGCCCTATATACCTTACAGAATTCTGTTTCTTTGGTTGTCCAAGAAACCATCAAACCATACAAATTCGAGAAAAGCAGGGCTCAGGCAAATGAATGCCATGTATTTGTATTGCCTTGGCCCAAAGAGCAACTTTTGGAAATGGGTAGTTCGCAAGTTCGGTTAAATGTTACGCTATCCTATTTTGTTGAGCCTAATCCCGGAAATAAGCGCTATGCTAAAGCCAACAACTATGCCTCACATGGTCTCCGCTTCAAATTGAAGGATAGCAATGAATCTTCTGAAGCCTTCTTAGCAAGAATCAATAAAGAGGCTAGAGAATCTTTGGGAGAGGAGTATCAAAAAGAAGGAAAAGAAAATTGGATCATTGGTCAAAATATCCGGGATAAAGGCTCTATACATCGGGATATTTGGATAGGCAATTCCGCAGATTTGGCAACTAAAAATGAGCTGGCCATTATCCCAACCGGTGGTTGGTGGAAAAACAGATCCGTCCACAAGCGCTACGAGCAATCCGTCCGATACAGCCTGATCATCAGCATAGAGACAGACTCAGAAGATATCCTGACAACGATTTTAAATGAATTGAAGATGGGGGTTGAGGTGATTCTATGAAAATTAAAGTAAAGTGGTCGGTCACAGGACTTCTGGACTCAGGCATAGTGGAAATTTATCCTGTTTTGAAAGTTCCACTAATGGCCCTATCTCATTTACATAAGAAATACAAGTAAGCACAGTGATAAAATCACCAATACAAGCCTACTCATAAAGTCGGAAGTTATTTTTAATCTCCACTCCAAATCTTTAAAAGTTTAAATTTAAAATACGACCACTTTACAACCATAAAACTAAGCAATCATTATTAAACTCAAGGGACTTCCCCCCATAAATGAGTCCTTTTTACTAAAAAGTAGCCCTATAACACCTATGACTAAAGTAACTATAAAGACAATAACAAAAGCTTTTGTCCTGAAAATTTCAAATTCAATGTAAGCTTCACAGCTTGTCAGGAATAAAACGACGCAAAGAAAGATTAGGACTTTTGAGAATAATTTTTTCATAAACAAAATTCATTTATTGCAGCTGAAATACTTTTAAATCCTAAAGCACTGGCTTTTTTAAAATCAATGCACCCTTCATCATCTTGGCCAATTGTAATTTTAACTTGTCCTCTCAATACATAGTATTCAGCAATTTCTCCATTTAACTCAATTGCTCGATTCAAATCAGTAATTGACTCTTGGAATTTATCTAACTCATAATATGAAATAGCTCTATTGAAATATGTTTTATCATCATTACTTTTTGAGCTTATAGAATTGGTAAGGTGAGATATAGCTTTAGAATGGCTCCCTTCTTTTGCGTAGATTATTCCTAAATGAAAATTAACATTTTCATTTTTTGTAGAATGATTGAAAGCCTGTCGAAAATATTGCTTTGCTTGATCAAGATTACTTTTATTGAAATATACTAATCCTAAATTTTCATTTATTTTTGCTTTTACGGCAGGTTCACTATTCAATAGCAAAGCTTGCTTAAAATTGTTCTCCGCTTCATCGAATTCACCATTCTTTAAATGAAAAACTCCAAGGTTAGTTAATGCGAAGGCATTGTCTGGTTCTCGATCAGCCGCAAGTTGGAAGTAATACAGTGTTTTATCTTTGTCTTTCTTCAAGCTATGGTAATTAGCAAACTGAAATAAAATATTGACATTGTCTGGATCAATAGAGTTAGCTTTATGAATGTAGGGTAATGCCACATCAATTTCATTACGCGCCAAATAAACCTCCGAAAGTCTTAAATATGGTTCATATCTGTTACTATCCAAAGAAATGGCCAAATTGAAATTGATCTCTGCTGAATCTAATTCACCAAGATTTTTAAAGGCAATTCCATAATAGTAAAAATGATCATAATCAATTTTGTCGGGGAATCCATTATTTAGAATTATCATAGCTTTTTGATATTCCATATTCATGGTAGCATCATTAAAATTATTAATAACTTTGTCTGGATCATCATGACACGAATACAAAATAAAACTCAGGCCTGTAACCGAAATGATTTGGGCAATAATTGATTTTATGAATTTCATTTTTTTACTGTTTATTTCATTATTCATTATATTTTTCCTCATCCCCCCTTTCTCCGCCGCCCCTATCACCCCCTCCCAATCCTCCATCACATAACCTTTCACCTTCTGCTCCACCAACTCCCCCCGAAAAGCGTTCGCCAGTATCTTCTGAGGCAATTGATCAATCTTGGCTATACTTTAATTAATATAATGCCCGTTCATTAAATAACTGCTTAAAATCACTTTCTCTTAAAAGCCAAGTTAACAATTCAAAAAAATCGAGAGAATCTATCCTGACATTTACTTTTTCAGGAATACAGATTGACTGAATTCTGAAATCGTAAAAGTCCTTCCAATGGTCTTGCTTCATTCCAATCCTCGAAATCGAAAATTTAAATTTCATTCCCTTTATTTCTAATTCTCTTTCTGTAATATCTTTTAAAGATGTCCTGTCCACAAATGATGCATATTCTTTGAAGCACGCAGCTTTTAACCATTCCTCTACCAGAAAGCTTCTTGAAGTTGTCATGGGATTTTTTATATCTCTTCCTATTAAAAAGTCTAATTTGCTAACTAAGCTCTGGTACCCTTGAAATAAATAAGAAAGAAAGTCTACAACTTTTATTAATTCAATTTCTTCACTATCAATGCTTTTACCGTCCCCTTCCTTCCAAAACCTTCTAGATTTTAGAGCAGAAGATCCTGAGAGTATTCTTTTTAAAACCCTTATTGGAATCAAATTATATTGTAAACAAGCTAGGATAATATATTTTATAATTATAGTGGAACCATCGTTTCTATATTCAGCTAATCGCATTTCGCTTCT
Source organism: Pleomorphovibrio marinus (assembly GCF_003347495.1). GTDB lineage: Bacteria > Bacteroidota > Bacteroidia > Cytophagales > Cyclobacteriaceae > Pleomorphovibrio > Pleomorphovibrio marinus. The sequence goes on along the minus strand of NZ_QCXY01000011.1, from coordinate 212,437 downwards.
TCCATTATTTATGATTACACTCTGAAAAACTGAATCAATATTCTTAACAACCTCCCCCGACAAATCATAATGAAATAGCGATCTGGAATAAAACTTATCGATATATCCTGAAAAATCCACATCTGCTCCGTAACGGTTGGAAAAGATTTTCCTGATATTTTCGATATCACAGACAAGGATGATTTTATCGAAGTCAAACTTATTTTGATCGCTGTCTTTTTTGATATCAACATGGGCAGCCAAGACATTCATTATCCTAAAAATGTGTTCCGGGTCAATACGATCCAGGTCATCGATAATCAAAACTATTTCCTTGCCTTTTTCCTTTAACTGCCCAACTAACCCACAAATTAATTGGGTAAAAAAATCTTCCTCTTTGATTGATCCTTGGTTTTTGGAAAAGGTCTCCAAATAAGAAATGATTCTGTCTTTATTCGTAAGGTTTGCTTCTTTAAATTCTTTTTCAAACCTATTGTTCAAATCAATTAGACCTTTAGCAATGTCTTTCATTGAGCCACCGACTTTTGGTATAACTCCCAATAAGGATGGGATGATTTCAGTAGCATGATTTTTTAAGAAAAATGGAAGAAAAGTGCCCTTATCAATTTTCACTTCACCAAAATCCAGCCCCTTTTCAAGAAGTTTAAATAAGATATCATACTTGATTAATTCAAAAATATCCTCATTGGAGGCAACTGAATAATTAACAGGGTAGATATGAATGGCTTCGTACTGCTCATGCTTTTCGAAATACCTGTTTAAAAAATAGGTCTTCCCAGTCCCAAAAGCACCGGAAAAAATAATGCGCTGGTTATTGGGTATTGCAAGGTGCTCCTTGAACTGCTTTTTCGGAATATCTAATTCGAATTCCATTACATATTGATTGTGAATGAATTAGTTTTCTTTCTTTCCTTCCCCCACCTTATCCTTCAACAACTGCGTAATATCAATCGGTGGCAATAAATACCCGCCCATGGGCCCTAAATTAGTGATTTGATAGATGATGTTTCGGAGGTTGTTGATCATCATGTTCAAGGTAGAAAATTGGGTGAGATTTTTTTTGAGACTTTCCGCGAGTTCATCAGGGTTTTGGATACGGAAAGTGCCCCCGCCTTCCACCATGATCTTGTAACCAGGAAGTCTATCATCTTCACCGGAATTGATTTGAATCATTGTGAATAATTGTATCTCTTGATCCTCCTCATTCTCCTTAATGCCAAAATCTATGTCAACGGAATAAGAATGAAATAATTCCTGGACGTCAAGTTCTCCTTCATCCGGTACAATAAACTCAAGGTGCGATTCCAAAAGCTTGAAATCCAATAACTGTAAAGGTGAAAACTTCGCTTTCATCCTGCCATGGCAATTACATCCTGATCAGCATGGCTTACCGCCATTACCGCTTGAGGATTGGTGACTTGGTTTTTTAATTTAAGATACTCTTGGGTTTTGGTCCAGCGCTTATGGTAATCCATCAATTCCTCAGTAACTCTTTCTTGAATCATTCCTTCAGTCATCACCTTAAACTCTATTCCAAGCTCCAAAGACATTTTGGCCAAGATATTCCAGTTGGGCTTTCTGTCACCTCTGAACAGTTGGGTGATAAAGGACGCGGAAGTACCGATTTTTTGTGCTAAATCTTTCTTAGAGATGTTTTCCTGCTCCATTTTCTGGTCTACCAAACCCAAAAATTGCATGGCCAATAAATCAGCCTTGGAGGAAACAAGATCTTCTTGGGACATGGTGCCAAAAAGTGCATCCCATTCTTTTTTGATTGAGTTCGTCATGATGTTTGGGTTAAATCGTATTCGTATTGCGCAACTCTTCTGATGATACTTTTTTCTGCTGCTGTAAGTTTTTGAGACTTCTTCTTTTCCAGAAGCTCAACACCGATGATTACAAAACGTTCTGTGTCACCGTCAGTAAACTGCTGACAGTAAATTCTGGGGTTTTTCTTGCCTTTAAACAATTTGATGGCTGTGACTTGCTCACATCCCTTTTCAATATTCTCTTTATCGTATAGATCCCTTGGGGCACGGTGGTTTAAAATCAATTCTAATGCAGTTTTGAACTTCTTAAGATTAGCAGGATCCGATTGTAAAAACGCCTTGATTTCCTGTGAATTATCCACATCCAGGTAAAAGGCTTTTTTACCATCACTCGAAATTTTTATCAGTTCTGCTTTTCTTTTCATGTCAAAATTAAGCAATAGGTTAATTTTTTACAAACCGTTTAAATAATTTACTTTATTCCATACTCCTTTTTCCCTTCCGCCGCCATCAACCCCTCTCTTTCCTCCACCACATACTCCTTCACTACCTGCCCCACCAACTCCCCCCGAAAAGCCTTCGCCAATATCGCCTGAGGCAATTGATCTACCTTGGCTTTAAGGATTTGGTATTGAGATTCGATTTTGTCTGAAATATTGAAAAGCAGTTCTATTCTTTCAACTATTGCTTTTTGGTTTTCTAAACTCGTAATAGGGATTTTTAAAGATTTGATTTCGGTCGAATTAATGTTATTTACTCCGCTTGTTGATCGTGCTGTTTCTACAATTTGACTCCTTAAATAATTACTTTTTAACATATAATTTAGAAACTTTGGCAACAATCCTTCGCTAGTTCTTAACCTTACCAAATATCCTGCATAGCCATAACCTTCTTCGGTTTCCTGTATAATTGCAGATTGCCCAACCAGAGAGACACTACCGTTTGACCTGATAATTAAAATATCACCAAGGCGAAGCTTCAATTTCTCATACTCTTTATCATCTAATTGGGAATATTTCAAATCAGAATTAGATATTAACCCTTTATCTACTTCAATATTTGGAATTCTTAAAATTGGAGTGCCATCTAAACCAAATTCAGATTTTTTTGAAGTCCCATATTTGATATCTTCTAGATATTCCCCCAATGAAACAATAGACATTTTCGCCTTCGTCAACTCCCCCGTCACGGCTTGGGTCAGGACCTGCTGACGGAAGTTTTTCAGCAAGGCAGGTATCCCATCCAACTTCTCCCGCAAACTATCCAAATGCCCAAACAAAGCATCCAATTTGGCTACAATCCGCTGCTGCTCGGGAATGGGAGGGAGGGGTATTTCAGTATTTTCAAATTTTTTCTTTGTTATATGAGCTAATCCTGCTGTTCCTTGGGCTTGAATAATAAATTTTTCAACAGTAATTTTTAAGGCGTAATAGTAATAGGATTGATTTAATTGGTCATTTATGATCTTTATTTTAAATATATGCTGGTTCAAATAAGCTTTTCCTCTATTCCAAATGTGTGCACCAAATGAAGTTCCAGGAGTTCCAGACCATGCAAAAAGTAGGTCACCATCATATACATGAAATTTTTCATCAATTATGTTTTCTGAATAGTTAAAATCAGCTTTGAAGTTATTTAAGTTTTGAATTCTAATGATTGGTGTTCCTTTATTCGACCAATCACTAGGTTTAAAAGCTTTCCCATTGATTTGCTCTGACAAATCTCCAATTTTACGAAATGTCCACCCCTTTGGTAACTTATCCTCCATCATTCCAACAACCCAATTATCTGATCCAACTCTTTTTTAATGGCATCCAATTCACTGGCTGCCTGCCTGGCAATATCCAAAGGCTGACCCAAGTCGGCATTTTTGCTAATCTTCTCATCCTCGATCAGGCCTATATCCAAGGAATCGTTTTTGGCAGCGATCTGATCCCGGGTAAACACCTGCCATCGGGGATCTTGAATGGCCTGGCGCTTGGCATCATCCACCGTTCCATCGTAGTTGTCCTTCACTTCCTCCAAACCCAAGCCTCCTGTATAGGCCTTTACAAAATCCGCAAATGCCTTACGGGTAAAGGGGGTTCGCTTCCCATAGCTTGGGGCATTAGTCCGCATATCGTAAAACCATACCCGCTGGGTATTGCCGGTTTCTTTTTTGCCCCGGGTAAAGAACAGCACATTGGTCTTCACACCGGCCGCATAGAAAATACCCGTAGGCAAACGCAGCACGGTATGCAGGTCACATTTGTCCATCAGGTCACGGCGTATCTTTTGCCCGTCATTGTCTTCGAAAAGTACATTATCAGGAAGCACCACCGCAGCCCTCGCCGTACCCGTATCCCTTCTTAGGGATCTGTAGATATGCATCAGGAAATTCAGCTGCTTGTTGGAGGTCTTAATGGTAAAGTCATCCCGGGTAGGCCGCTCTCCTCCCTGCTTGGTACCGAATGGGGGATTGGCCAGCACGCCATCGTAGTTTTTGAAACTCTTTCCCAGTTCGGTCAGGGTATCTCCCAGGACAATGGGGCTTTCCAAGCCATGCAACTTGGCATTCATCAAAGCCAGCCTATGGGCATCTTGCACCAATTCGCATCCTGAAAAGGCTTCATGGATCTGAAAGTTCCGCTCTGCCTGACTCAAGGCATAGTAATCGTCATACTTGCGCTTCAGGTAATCATCTGCCGAGATCATAAAGCCGAAAGTCCCCGCCGCCGGGTCATTCCATCTTTCTCCGACCTTGGGAGCCAACAGTCCTACCATCACATTGATCAAGGGTCTTGGGGTAAAGTACTGCCCGGCTCCGCTCTTTTTCTCCCCGGCATTCTTTTCCAGTAGTTCCTCATAGATACTGGCGATCTTGTCCTGCTCCTCATCCTCAAACCAGTCGATCTGATCGATATTGGTGATCAAGGTACGCAGGTTGACTGGCTTCCTCAGCGTGGTGGAGGCATTGGTGTAGATTTCAGTGATGGTGGCATTGGTGGACATTGTGCCAAGGTTGGCCAAAAGGTCACGGTAGGTATCAAACAGCTCCTTGTTGTCCTTGATGGCTTTGATCTTGGACCAGCGATATTGTTCAGGGATGTCCTGATCAAATTTCTTCACCTCGGACAATCTCAAAAAAAGGATATAGGTCAGTTCGTTCAAATACTGGTGGTAGGTCACTCCGTCATCACGAAGCAAATTACATAGTTCCCAAAGTTTCTTGGCTATCTGTTCAGCACTCATGGTTCTAGTTTAGGCGTATAAATTCTTGTTGATCTTAGCAATCACTTCCTCCAATTGCTCCTCAAAAATCTTATTCAAGCGATCAAACCCACCATCTTTATTAAATGGATCCTCGTCAAGGTCTTCTTTTCTAAGAACCGTTTCTTTGAGCAGTTGCTTTTCAAAGCGGTCTATCCATTTGAGTTGGGTTTTGTTCCAATCCTTGAGCTGACGGATGCTGTCCACGGCTTTTTTGACCCTCTCTTGATGGCTGATTAGTGAACTTCCCAAAGATAGCGTTCGGATATAGGAAATGATATCGGCTGCAATATCTTCATTTTTGGCTGCTTTCCATGCAGCATTGAGGGTAGGGGTATTGTACCCTTCTTGATCCAGTGCCAACATCAATTTCTTCAAGGCCTTACGATCCAGTTCAGTAGGTCGGCTACAGACGATTTTCAGGGCTTCGATTTTATTTTGGTTTTCCTGGATAAATTGGGCAAAGCTATCCAGATAGTCCTCCGGCTTTTTGGCCTTACCATAGCCACGTTCGGTTCCCAAATATTTATCCTGATGATCTGAAACCAAAGGCAAAGCCACCTCAGGCCTGAGTTCATCGAGGAATTTCCAAAGTCCTGAAAGCTGCATGATTTTCTCCACAGCGGCAGGGGTATCCAGGTTTTTCAGGTCTTCCAGAAATTCATCCGGATGGGCACCTTTCGCATTGTAGATAAACTTCTCTTCTTGATCGTCTTCCAGGTATTGCTTTTTCCGCTGTATTTTGGCGACCAACTGTTCCACCTGTCTTTTGGCACGATCCCCCTGATCAATTACCTTGAGTTCGTCCACTAATTGCTGGAAACTGACTTTTGGATTGGCAACCACCGGTTTCATTTGGGTAAAATCCTCCAAGGTCTCGTAAATCTTTACGGCATCATAAATCCGAAAAACCTCCTTGCCAATTTCATCACAGCGACGTGTGGCCCTGCCCAGCATTTGTTCATAGAGAATTCTGGACTTGATCCGGCGCAAAAATACCAGGTTGCTGATGGAAGGCACATCAATTCCCGTGGTCAGCAGGTCCACTGTCACGGCTATATTGGGGTATTTTTCATTTTTGAAGCGGTTCAGCTGTTCCTGGGGATTGTAGGATTTCCCGGTGATTTTCTGGATCGCATCATCGGCCACCTCCACGCCAATCGCTTCAAATTCCTCTTTCAGGTATTGCACCACCATGTCCGCATGCTCGTCAGTAGCGGCAAAGACCAAAGTCTTGTCCTCCCCGTCAGGATCCAGTTCCTTGACCAATTGCTGAATAACAGTTCGGTTAAAACTCGGGGTAATTACCTTTCTGTTGAATCCTGCGATTTCGATTTTCAGTTCATCTTCCAGCTTCTCAAGTTCCACAATTTGATTAGTCTCCCTATCCAATGCCTTGGGCTGTGCTCCCTTTTCCCAGACAATGCCTTCTTCAGCCAATTGGGTTTTGATGATATAGGGCGGTTCATGGTCTATCAGGTAGCCATCGATCACCGCTTCCCGGTAGGAATAGGTATAGACCGCCGGCCCAAAAATCTCCGTGGTATGCAGCGCGGGAGTAGCTGTCAGCCCAACTGCAAAAGCATCAAAATAATCCAACACCATGCGGTATTTGCTCACATAATCCCGCTGATCTTTGAAATCCAGCTCATTCTCATCCATTTCCCTATCCATAAGATAGCCCCGGTGCGCCTCGTCGATGATGATGCAGTCGTATTGGTCCACAGGTGGGACTTCGCTTTCATCACTGTAAAAAATCCGCTTGACCATACCCTGAACTGTCGCAAAATGCAGACGGGTATCCAGCTCGGGTATTTTCTCCCCCAACTCCTTGACCCCATAAATCTCCGAGAAGGTATTGAGGCCAACGATCTTATTGTCCTTGAATGCATTGATGGCTTGGGTAGCGAGGAGCGTCCTGTCCACCAAAAAAAGAATCCGATGGAAACGGTTGGATTGGATTAGTCGGTAACAAAGACCGATGATCGTTCTGGTTTTTCCGGTACCAGTCGCCATGGTAATCAAGGCCCTGGCCCGGTTAGGATCTCCTAACAGGACTTTTTCCAACTCCTCAATGGCATGCAATTGGTATTTTCTTAATCCAAGCCCCAATGGACTTTCAAGGAACTCTACCGTTTCGCTCTTCAGTTTCTCCTCTGAGGCTTGTATATCTTTTTCAAGCAATTTGATCAAACCATCCGGACTGTACCAGCCCTTAAGGGCCTTGGAGCGCCCATGGTTGTTTCTTACATCCAAAAACCAAACCCCACTTTTAGTCTTGATCTGTTCCAGATAGGGTCGCCCATTGGTGGAAAACAGAAAGGGTGCTTTGTAGCCCTGCCATTCGCCCAAGAGTGCTGCTTCATATTTGGGTTCGAGCAGTTCCGCATAAATTTTGGATTGACTCAAATCCGTGGAAATATCGGAAGCATATTTTTTCGCTTCCACCATGGCATACAAATCAAATCCGATAAAAAGTGCATAGTCCGCCCATTTGCTTCCGCAGGGCCATTCGGCAATGGCCAAATTTTTACCCCTTTGAGGAAGTGTTTTATGTTTTTTGAAATTGAGCTTTTGGGTATCCACTTCCCAACCTGCGGTCCTCAGTTGTTCATCAATCAACAAGCGCGTCTCCGCCTCGGACATTTCTATCTTGCGTGCGGCTCGCTGGGATCTGGACTGGATTTCTTCCCGCTTTTCTTCAGGTAGTTGGGCTGTGCTTCTTTCGTGGTGCAGTTCTTCGAACTTTTGCTGCAAGTCCGCATATTCCTGTTCCAAGACATGCAGCGCATGTCGGGCATCCTTATTTTCGGGCAAATGGAATTTTACGGTACTCAGGTCATCATTTTCTTCGGAATAGGTCTGGTAAAACCACTTGGCTATCTTGAAGGTAGAAAACAGTAGGCCCTTGGCATCCTCCAACGAGCCTTTGTTGTCATGCACCGCTAGATTTCCCTTATGCTTGATGGCATGCAATAAATCTTTTACCTGCGGGGGCAAGATATTTTCAAACTCCAACGTCTTCAATCGGCTATGGAAGGAATTGTCATAGGGGAATTCCAGGTGATGCAGTTCAAAAAGGAGTTCACTGACCCTTTCCCCAAACTGTCTCAATTTCCATAGGCACGTGACCGGATCCTGAAAGAGGTTGAACTCCGCTGCTTGACCGATATTGAAAAGAATGGGGAATTCAGTTTTCAAATGTAAAAAATTGGATTTGGTCATTGAATACAATTACAGCTTTAAATTAAGATTTGACAACATGTATGAACAGCTTTTAGGTAAAAATATAATTTTTTTGTCGAATTTGGCCTATATTCCATTGAATAGTATTGATTAATAAGAAATACGATACTGAGTCAATTTTACCATGGGACATTATAGACAGCGTTATCCTAAACCAAATCAAGTTCACCTGGATCACATTCCAATTCTTTTGCCCTTAGCAGAAGGCTTCTTTTTATCCTATGATAAGCTGAGGTCCCACGTACTCCGGATTTCATCAATTTAGGTAATTGACGAAAAGCGTTTTTACCTCCCTTAAGTTCGAAAAATTTAAGGTTAGTCAATCTCATATAATCAAATACAAATAGGGATTTGAACCATCGAGGGATTTTCCATCGTATGAAAGCATTTTTTGGCCGGCTTTTTTTTCGTACTCAACTAAAGCTTCAACTGTCCAGTACTCTATTTGAAGAATTATTGCGTCTAAAAGTTTATTTTGTGGAAATAGTGATTTCTTATGATTGACAAATCCGATGAAAAATAGAAGTTGAACCCAAGAAATTTGGCAACCATAATATGAGACCCTTTCAATTGAAAAATGGCTGCTCTCCCGGATTATACGATCCCCTTGATATGTGTGTCGAACTTCGTACAAAAAAGCGCTTAGGATATCTTCAGTTAATTTATCATTCTGATTAAAATCCTAAAGGTCAGAAAAAACTTGATAGATCGTCCTCAAGGCATGGGAAGTACACCAAAGTTCAACACCAAAACCATGTTTAGTTGGTCTTGAATAAAACATCAACTGTTTTAATTGGAAATTTAGACAATAAATTTACCCTGCAGGATTTTTTGAATTTGAAGCGCTAAAACAATCATGGTAAAAGATACCTTGAGGGATTTTCCTTATGCCCTGCCCAAGCCCGTTGGGTAATCCTCATAAATTCAGATTCTTCCTAGTCATAAAATACCCTGCCGAGGTTATTTTTAATTTGGAGGATGGAATCGGCTTTTGTAAAATTAAGTGATTAATCTTTAAAAATCTTGTAATCCCTCTTGAAATAATTCCATCCATTATTCCGGTCCTTATTTTTCTTTAACTGTAGCCATATTATTATTAGTAGAAACCTTCAATTCCATAAAAATTGTAAATTAATGAGGACCATTTTGGCCATGGTCTATCCATTCAAATGCATATTTTCTCCTTTTAATATTAAAAAATAATAATGCTTTTTAAATCTTTCTGAAACGATCTTGATGGGAAGTCCAAGTTTTATTAGTAGGCACAAGTTGCAAATTAGCTCAATCCTCTTGGAGTAAATTCCTAAATAATTTTGTGGAATAATTAATGGGTCATTATCTCTAGATTTTAAATTATAATGGGAAAAATGATTTCTTGTTTCTATAACTTTCTTCAGAAAAATTTCATTATCAGGAATGAATTCAAAAATTAAACCATGTAATATAACAAGCATTGATTCCAACTTTTTCCATAGCTCCCCCTTCTTTTTTCCATTTTTTGATTTTGGGTCGATTTTAACTTTTATCTCTAAAATTTTGTAAAACATTTCTACGCCTTGGATGGAATTCATGAAAATTTCACGTTGATTGACCAGCGTTCTCTCTCCAGAAATCCTATAATATTCATTTATAGCCGTTTGATTCTCACCAAAAATTCTAAACCAACTGCTCAGTATGGAATTTGAAAATGGTAGAACCACTTCCATATTCAAAAAAATATTGCGATGACTTAATGAATTAAAATCCCATCGTAATTTATTCTCATAAGTAAAAATTTCCTGGATTTGGTAATCTCCAGTCTTGATTGTAGATTCTACTATTCCACATTCTATCCCTATAAAACATTTCATCAGATGTTTTATCGCATTCCTAAATGTAATTGCTTTATCCAATAATATAGGGGAATTGAACTTTAGCGCAATTCTAGGAATGGGATATAAAATCATCCTATTTACCTTTTGTGAAGAATATGATATTTCATGGCCTAGGAAAACCTCCAATTCATTAGAATGAAAGAGTGTGGTTTTTTCAGGTAAATCAATTTCTACATTAAATTTTCCAAAAGTTTGATCACTTTCCTGCTTAAATTCAATTGGGGTCAAATTACTCCACTCATCTATTAATTGTTGCCTAATGTAAAGAGCCTCAATTTTTTTTTCTTTTTTTTGTAAATGAACTCCACTCACCAAGAATTTAGCTAATAAGCCAATATGGGGTATTCCAGTTCCCAAACGAAATGTCTCAAGTCGCAGGTAAAACAATGAGAAATGTTTCCCATCATCAAATACCCCATGCAACCCTTCCAAAGGATTATGAAAATTTAAATCACAAAACAACTGATCAAATGCATTTATATTTTCCCAACATTCAACTTTTATTGGTTTACCATTAATAACTGAAATCGTACATGGAGCTTTTTCTTCAGGATCATCTGGACTCCACACATACGCTCTCCATTTTTTATCAGGCTTTTCATAAGCCTTCGTCAGATCAATTTTTGAACTCATTATTATAAAGTTTTTACCCTTTTTACCTTAAAAAATGGAAAAATACATTTAGCGTATATTCTTAATCATCCTTTTAGATTTGCAATACCTCAATTACCTTTTTCCCCATTATCACGATTACTGATTTCACCTTTTCTTATTTACCCCCTCAACCCCAACCCCCCAAACAACTCCTTAAACATCTCCCCGGGATCCACATTTATCGCCAGGGCGATCAGGTAGAGTTCGTCGGCCCGGAGTTTGGCGGAGTCGTTGGAGGTGAGCTGGGTGAGGCGGGATTTGCTGATGCCGGTGCGCCTGGAAACTTCTGCTTTGTTTACCGTCCTTTTGGCTAAATATGTGCCCAATGCTGTCATGAATGTATTGTTTTATCGTACAGCAATTTAGAAAGTCTAAATTTTTGTTGCTAAAAAATGGATAACTGTTTTGAAAATAGGTTTTATTTCTGTACGTTTGTTTAGAAAGTAGAAACATTCGTTTCGTTAACTTGCATTTCTAGTTTAGAAAGACAAGATACCGTTGTGACCTATGGAGACAAAGGAACCGTTTTGCTGCCCCCATTGTGGGAAAAAGTTGCCCTTTATGCTGATCCTGAAGGTGAAAAACGAGCATGAGTTCGAATGCCCCTTCTGTGGGGGAGGGGTGGTGCCCAAAAAGACCAAGTCCTTTGCCTGGGGATATGGGATCGGCTTTCTCTCCTTTGCCATACCCCAACAGATCGTCCTATACCTGCACCGAGATTTCTGGCTGGCATTTCTGATAGGCACGCTGCATGCGGTAACCGCCTTTTTCCTTGTCTCCCTCTATCTCTATCTCCACACAAGGTTTATCAAAGCATCTTCCCATATCATATGATAGTCTCACCAAACCAAAACAACTATGAAAAACAAAGTGAAAAGTCTCGTATTGTTGACCGCCATCTGTGGCAGCTTCGCCCTGGGGAGTGTGGACCGCTTAGCCCCCAAGGATGGAAAACTATGGGCGGGCATCAGTTATGTGGCCGCCAAAAGAGGTGCTTCCCCGGAGGCGACCCTGGCCATTGGCACCATCGGGATCATTGATGCCGCTGCCTGGGGCTTCGGCGTGGGCATGGTCGCGGGCCCTGCAGGCGGGGTGATCGCCGGGGCTGCCTCCGGTATGTAAAAGGGTCATGAACCTAAGGACCCTCACCCTATCGGCCTCCCTAGTATATATCCTTGGGGGGTTGGTAGGGTTCCACATTGACCCGGGATATGATTTGGCCCCTCAGGGGGACGGTGCCATTTTTTCGCCTTTGGGTCAGACAAAGTCAGGGTTGGTATGGGCTATCGCCGTGAACAATATTTCCGTGGCATTGATCAACCTGTTCGGTGGGTTTTCACTGGGAATGGTATCGGCGTTGAACACCTTTTATAACGGAGCTGTACTGGGGTACACCTTATCCGTAGCAGGAGATAATATGCCTTTAAGTCTAATAGCAAGCCACCTGCTGCCCCATTCCATAGAGGTTGTGGGCATTATATTGTCCTGCTCCCTGGGGTTTTACCTGGGAATGTCCCTTTTCCGGCGCATCATCCTGAATAGGGAGCCCGGTATGGAGTACCGCAAATTTATGTTCCTGGCAGCACTCTCCCTGGCCATCTTGGTGGCTGCGGCCTTTTTGGAGGTGTTTTTAAGTATTTTCGGATGAAGAAACAGGCCCACCTATTGATCCCCCTTACGGTATGTATCCTCTTCTACTGGATCTCCAGGCGGTCGTATACCCTACAGGCGGGTGAACTGGAGGGCGTGGCGCTCTTTAGCCTTTTTATGGGCATCAGCAACCTGATTGCCTTTTTTGTCCCCTTGGTGCTGTCGATTTTTTACATGCTTACCTCATGGCTGATGTTCGGGCTGTTGGATGAGACGTATTGTGCCCGGAAGCTGGCCTTCGCCCTGTCCGTTTCCTTTATTCCCGTGATCCTTAATTGCTTGATTTTTTTGGCCGTCCTTTACGGCATTCATGAAGGCGGCACCTTTTCGGAGATGGCCATGCAGCGGCCTATTTTTGGATTGGGAATCATGGACATGGAACGGGTGGGGTACCTTTTTTGGGGAGGCTTCTACCTGTTTTTCATCCTGCTGATCCGGCATGAGTTTGAAATGGGGTTTTTAAAAGCAACGGGTATTGCACTATTGCCCACGGTGATGGTGGTAATGGGGAGGTTTTTGTTGAGCATCATCTAAGCGTATTTTTTCACCATAGACAGATTGGTCAATTTAAAACCCGCTTGAAGTTGCCTTTCATCCGGCGTCTAACTCCATTTTACTTTTAGGTCGTTATATTCCGGACAATTCAATTGAACTCTACACCCATTCTCAACAAAAAGGGGCTGTTGTGCAATCTTCTGTCATGTTGGAAACCCAGGTCATAGACCCCGGTGATCACAGCATTCCACTTTTCCTTCAGAGGGATCTTTCTACCCAGCCCAATTAGAAGGGAATTCGTAATGCCGTGATAGCTTTCGCGGGGAGCACCAGAGGGATAGCTAATATTCACCTTGTTTCTTTCCCAGGCGGCCTGCCCGAGCCATTTGGAATAAGTGAAACGTCCACCTGTTTGGATTCCTATACCTTCTTTTTCAGGCCTTAAAAGTATACTGGTATTGTTCCAATCCTTTTTTAAGGTAGGCCCGGAGAACAAAGTGAATTGATGGGTGATATGGAAACCACCGTGAAAATTGAGGTTAAAGCCCTCCGTGAGGGATTCAAGGCTGTTTATGGCTATTCCTGCTGTAAGCCGATTTTTTAGGGGGATTCCTTTGAGTTTGTTTTTTTCTATCAGGCTAAATTTCTTTTTACCCACTGCCTGGTCAGTTCCCGTTTTCAGGTCGTTCAAATGGCCGACCTCCTGCCTTTCCCCACCGGGAAGGGTTTTTTCATTCAAAATAAGGAATTCCCCATAATCCTCTGAAAGCAGCATTCCCGAAAAATTATGACCATTTTGATCCCCGAAATAATCCTTTCCAGACTCTGCCAGATGGAAATCCGTAAAATTCTTTAGGTTTTCCTTTCCGTTGTCCAGATAATACTCCATCCTTCCTATATCCTGCCATTCCGGTATTTCCTTGCCATGGTTTTGGAGGATTTTCCCGTTATATGCGGCAGCACTTTTAAGGCTTTCAAACTCTTCGGGAAGGTCTTGTTCCATTTCAGAGAACAGATTGATCTGTTCATTATTCACCTGTTCCACTTCCTCCTTTAAAACCTTCCATAGGGAGTCCCTTTTGGCATGGTCAGTTTCCTGGTTTAGGTGGTTTAACCTTTCCTCCGAAGCGGTGTAATTTTGGTTCAGTTGCCGGATTATATCTATGCAATTTTCGAGCTCCCCGAACGCGGGCTGATAATCGGCCCCGGGCAGGACTATTGGGGGTTGATTGCTAAAAGAGGGGAGGTTTGTTCCCACCTGGGCATAAACACTTTGTCCATAAGCCATTCCTAAACACAAAAAAACGAATTTTTTAAAAAACATATTTTTAAATTTTCAAGCCAGAAAAACTTATCAAAAATAAGAAAATTTAGGGGAAATTATATGGGGTAGGGGAAATCAAATGCCATATATTTTTTCGAAAGAGCCCCATCTTTTTTCGCGAAATTTTCACTAACAGGTGAATTTATATTTTTATTACCCGTGGCCGGATATAAAGCGCCAAAATATTCTGCATGTCGGTGGACGAAGTGATCTACTTCAATGAAAAGAACGGGGTACCCGGTAAGGTCTCCGTCAACGACAAGGCAGCCCTCGAACAGCTACAGCTTATCAACGAACTCGGCGAAGAGGAAAAATCCATCCTCCTGAAACTTATTGAGACTTTCGTCTCCAAAAAACGGTTCAAAGACTACCTCCAGAAAAACATTGCAGCGCTGTAAGCAAAAAGGTTTGCTTAGGGGAGTATTTCAATCTTTCTCTATCGCCAATCTCATTTCTGCAATTATCTTTTCACTGTTTACAAAAAGGATTCTAAAGATATTTTCAACTGGAATCATAAAAAAGAACTTATGAGACCTTTTAAAAGATATTTTGTAAACCAATGGCAACAAGGTAGGGCTTATTTCATCTATATCATCTTTTTTAAACTGATACTTCCTAAGTAAATTAGATACCGCAATCTTTTCCCGTGTAATCAATTTTATTTCAAACAGTTTAAGATAAAGAAGAAATACCGGTCCCCAAAATACAGCTCCAATCAATAGTACTTTCAACCCAACAAAGATAGATCCGTGAATTTTCCATAACAAAATCGACAGGAAAAATACGAGTACAAGGACAAGTAAGTTCACAAGCTGAATTATACGTATATGTTTATCACTTAAATACTTCATCCGAATCAATCTTCTGTTTTTCTTCTAACCCTAATACCTAATTCAATATTTCCTTCCACTACGACCCCAATGCCAAACTTTCCACCAGTCGCAACTCCCCCTGATATTTCCTGTCTACTTCCTTCTCCACTTGATTGGGTTGAATATCTTACTTGACCAGTCACAATTTTTCCCGCATTGATGGTTGTCTCTGAATTTGTCCCTTGGATTTCGCTTGTACTAATATTTACTGTGGATCCTTGACTATGACCTCCCTCTACAACATAACCCAAACTGCCACCACTGCTTCCTTTGACATTTCCGTCTTTCCCCATGTACCCTAATTCCCCGTCACTCTTAAGTTCCCCAGAGGCAACATTCACACTTAAGTTCCCTTCAACAGAAACTAAATCTGCTGATTTGATATTTGTGTCAAATCCAACACCCTTTATTTCACCGGCCATTCTAAGTCCACTTGTAGCTTTTGCATCGGCTTTCCCGAATAAACTAACTTCTAAACTCTTAGCGTACTCTTTAACCCCTTGAACAGTTGCCCGGGTTGTTTGGATAACTGCTTCTTCGGTCTTAGAAACAAAGTAATTTCTTGTAGCATTGACAAAATCAGAGATCGGACTTTCTGGCCACATCCCATCCGGATCTATGTATCGCATAGGATTATCAAAAGCATATGAATATGGGCTCCACCTCCTGCCTTGTTCACTTAACGGATCTATGACGCTCCACCTCCCAATAGCAGGATCATACATTCTTGCCCCGTAGTCATAAAAATTAAGGTTATGATCTGTCAGGTGCTCCTTCCCGTTGTAGAGATACTTATTCACCTTAATCCCCCCATACTGGTACCCCAGCCCCGTAAGCTCCAACCCCCAGGGGTCATAATGGGTCTCCTGCACAATTAACGGCCCCTCGCTCATGATGGTGAAGTTGTCGAACCATACGTCCTCCTCAGTTTCGTTCACCAGAAATGCCTCCATATAGCCGTCCTCTGCAATATAAAGCTCTTTTTCCAAAACCTCATGTTGGTTGGCCGCGTTTTTTGTCAGCACCTCCTTGCCGGTCTCATACAGCATGCTGTCGGCATCATACAGGGCGTACATCATATAGGCCTCGGGGGCCTCCTTCTGCTGTAGGTCTTTGATCAGGATGTCCAGTATATTCAGCACGGTAATCGCATTGGGAGATGCCGAGCGAGTGGTCACCGTGCTGAACTCAAGCAGGTCTTCGATCAGCGTAGTTTTGGAGCCCCAGTCCGCCACCGCCCCCGCGCTCAGGCTTTCTTTCCCGGGGACCTCATATTTGCCGTGGACGGAAAGTCTCACCTTTCCGCCATTCTGAACCTCCTGCGTCCGCGCAGGCCCCAAGATCCGGCCCCGGCCGGCATTCAGCCATGCCACCCTTTCGCCCCCGGGGGTCACGTTGTGCTCCGGGCCCAACTGCCGACTGGCCTGCAACTGATCAAAGTATTGCTCTTCCTCCTCTGCGTTCTCCAATTCCATCGTTGCCATAAGCAGTTCGGTCTCCGGGTTCCTGATCACCTGCCTCACGTTGCCCAGGTGGTCTTTGACGAAATACTCATAGACAGGGCTGCCCCCCTCATAGGCCACCCGGCCCTCCTCCTGGAGCAGGTAGTCAAGTTGTCCGTCCCGGAACACAAACTCCCCTATGTAATCGGTGGTGGAGGAAAGTGTCGTGTTGTTGTACACCTGCTGCCGCAGCTTGTTTCCTTCCGCATCATAACTATATTCTATCCTGCCAATGCTGCCCGAAAAGGTAACTATTTCCGGGAGGTTCAGGTGGTTATAGGTGATGGAGGATATCCGCTTGTCGGCGACAATTTAATGATTATCATAGGATCGGCCCCTAACAATCACCGTAGATGAACTCTACTAAGGCGGCACAGCTTTTCAACATGACCACCGACCAGATATTCGCATACGATGGGGATATCCCCTCCGAAGTCGTCATCGAGGACAAAACCGCCGTCGAACAGCTCAGGCTTATCCAACAGACCGAAGAAGAGGACCGGCAGACCATCTTCAAGCTGATCGACAAGATGCTCACCAACAAAAAATTCAAAGACTTCTTCCAGAAGAACGTGGCAGCACTATAAGCAAAAAGCCCGGACTTGCCGGGCTTTTTCATTGGTTACATGTCCTGTATAATTGGATAAAACCTTTTCTTCAATTTTATCCTACTGGAATTAATGGGAAGATCCATATTGGGAACAAGTAAGCTGGTAATTATAAATTCCTGGCCATTTTTTAATCGGATAATCGAGTAATTGTAATTATCCCAAGGAAAC
Organism: Pleomorphovibrio marinus; assembly: GCF_003347495.1. Lineage (GTDB taxonomy): Bacteria > Bacteroidota > Bacteroidia > Cytophagales > Cyclobacteriaceae > Pleomorphovibrio > Pleomorphovibrio marinus. The sequence continues at coordinate 195,023 of NZ_QCXY01000011.1, read as the reverse complement.
CACTGCATCCGGTTGTCTGCCAATGGATAAGATTTAAACCGCTTTATCAGTTCAATATCACTGAACGAAAAGCTCGCCGACTCACCCTTGCGGTTTATCGTGACTCTTTGCCCTGCAGGATCATAAAAAAATATATCGCCTTTGTTTCTCCTGTAATAATTAATGTGAAGGATTAATTGGGGAATGAGGAATATTAGAATTGTCACCAATGAAATCGGTATGATTTTTCCATAATCGATAAACCCATATCTACTATGACTAAAGTAAAGTGCCCCACTTACTATTACAAGGACATAGTAGAAAATCACCCAAAGGTGTTTGAATTGGTGATTAATTGAAATCCTGTAAGTATACATCCTTTATCTTGGCCTCCATCCACTCCTTAAAGCATTATCAAAGTCATTCTTAAATTGCCAGTACTGACGGCTTATTTCATTCCTCATTGGCTGTGTCATATCCCATGCCTTTTCTCCCATGAAAAACAAGCCGCCAGCCGCCGCTCCATAAGGACCTCCAAGCCCATATGCCACGCCTATAGAAACACCTGTTCCTGTTGCCCGATAACCTAAACGGGAGCCACTTAAATCACCGCTCGAATAATCCGCAACATCAAAACCTAAACTGACAACAGATAGAGCCGTTCCACCACTAGATAATGATTTTCCTAATGGAGCTAACCTACTTATAGGCCTTGTCGCCGAAGTCATTGGCTGATTACCAAATTCCCAAAAAGAGTTGGCAAAGGTTTTCGGTACTTCACATACCACCATCGGTAAATATGAAAGGGATGAGATGATACCCTCCATTGAAGCGGCCAAGAAGCTGGCCAAGATCCTGGACACATCAGTAGGATACCTTTTGGGGGAGAACGAACAGGCCGACCTGTTTAAAGACCCGGCTATGCTCCGAAGGTTTCAGGATATCGCAACACTCCCCGAAAAGGAAAAGGAATGCCTGCTAACCACCGTTGACCATTTTATTAAGGCAAGCAAAATATCTATGATATGAAAAAGCCCGACATTGCTGCCGGGCTTCCGATTTTTCATTCTACTTTAGATAGCACAACCCTTTCAGATCATCCGTATAGTACAGGTCATATATCCCCTTCTTTGGCTCTGTACAAATTTCTGTTTTTTCATCATATGAGTAACATTCAACCCCTCCTTTGTCGTAAGCGGGGGTTTTAACATCAAGATAATTAACTGGCTTTAATCTAACCCCATTAATTACTGGCACATTTTCCTTCCTTGATTTCAACTCAAAATCATAGGATTTCCCAACGACTATCTTGTTACAACCATCACCTGCCATAACTTCTTTCCCAACAACTATCTTATACAGACTGTCTTGCTTTTGGGCATAAATGATGTGCCAAGAATTCTTGCTTTTTATTTTCTTAATCAGGTAACCTGGTTCTTCCTTTAGGCCTTGAGTTATCCCTTTTGGGGTCGAACAAGAAAGAAGTGCCAGTGCCGAAAAGATGCACAGTAGTATTTTCATAACTATTTCAATTCTTGGATAACAACCTTATTGCCTTTCCTGTCCTTAACATACCAGTCAGCACGTTGAACCCCAGGGGGATAGACATTTCCTGGCAACATTTGCATTTCCTTACCTGATGCATCATAAATCCTTTCAAGGACTGGCCCTGATTGCTTAGTCGCTCTATTATGCGCTTTCTGGTAAACAGAACCTGGTTGATTAGATGCTGGAGATGATACTCCTTTCTTTTGTGATATCAATCCACCTTGGTAAGCTTCCGTAACTTCGTGTAACATATCGGCTCCCGGTTTTCCGTGGGCTGTACTCATCTTCCCTAAAACACCTGGGTTTACTTCCTGCTCGACAACAACTGTATTACCGTCTGCTCCCTTTGTAACGGTATTCCCGGCAAAAGCACCGCCAATATATAAATCACCGGATGATGTGGCTGTAGTATTCTCAGCATTTACGTTTACAACAATCGAACTGTTGTCTATTGCATTGGCAAGTTGTTGAGCATCTTTAGAAAGTTTACCATCACCACTTTGGGTATAAGTAACTTTACCATTTGCGTCCATAGATAGGTTAAGTTGTCCTTGTACTGAGGCTTGCAATTCATTAAAAGCAGCTTGACTTTCTGAACCTCTAATGATTACATCCCAAGGAGCTCTACCATCCGGATCAATAAACCGCATAGGGTTATTGAACCCAAAACTATATGGAGACCAGCTTGGGAATTGCGCTGCAAGTGGGTCAACAACGCTCCATCTCCCTATTGCGGGGTCGTACATTCTTGCCCCGTAGTCATAGAAATTAAGATTCAGGTCCTCGATCAGTTCCTTCCCGTTGTAGAGGTAACGCTATCTAAACACTTTACCAACAAGACTATAGATCAACAATCCTCCTAGCACTACGACGCTAAGTATTACCCCAAAGGTCAAATAAGTATCCTTTAAATAAAGAACAAACATTAATGGAATCCCTATTACTAGCATTACTAAAAATAAAGCATATAAGGGGCTAATTTTCCACGATTTCGTTTTGAGATAGGCCATACACTCTTGATATACCCTAATAACCGCCAAATTAAACATTAGTATCGCCGTAAATATCCCCAACCCTTTTAAGACAGGGATAATCCCATACTTATTTGAAGCCAAAACAATTAATACAATAACGATAGTCACTGAAATCAAGTCCTTCCGCTCTAGTTTTATTGATGACATTTCATTGGTTTTCATCTTCTTTGACCTTTTTTACTATTTGGGAAGCTGCTGCTGCGCTTGACGTACCTGCCGCAGCAGCTCTCGACTCTCCATAGGAGTCATACTTTTCAAGGGAAGCATCAGCTTTTTGTTGTTTAGCATTTTGTCTTGCAGGACTTCTTTTCGGTTGGTTTGCTACTCTTTGCGCTCTATCTGCATCACGGTTCAACGCTTTACCTAAGTCGGTGTTTTGACTCTGGCCCTTTAACATTTTCCCAACACTTTTTCCTACTATTTGCCCTGCAGCCGCGTCAATAGCAACATCTTCTAAATCAACTTTTCCATCTTTAGCGTACTGGTTTAAAGCACTAGCGCCTCCATCAGTTGCAAGTTCTACCCCTAATTTCACAAGGGTCGATGCTTTTTTAATCTTCGTTGCTAATCCGGCACCTGTTGCTCCCGCCGCACCTGACAAAGCGATAGAGGTACCATCTACATCCGTAAATGCATTTAATGTGATCTTACCATCGTTCTTTAAAACATTTTCGGTTACCTGAAGCCCATAGTCAACTACCGCTCCGACTATTGCGCCTATACACCAAGGACAGTTACCATCGGGGTCTGTTAAGTTTACGGGATTATTCCATCCGTATTGATAAGGAGATTTATCAACCTGCATTACATCATCAGCAAGTTTATCTATGACACTCCATCTGCCTATCACAGGATCATACATTCTAGCCCCATAGTCGTATAGATTAAGATTCAGGTCTTCCAGCAGTTCCTTGCCGTTGTAGAGGTACTTATTCACCTTAATCCCCCCATACTGGTACCCCAGCCCCGTAAGCTCCAACCCCCAGGGGTCATAATGGGTCTCCTGCACAATTAACGGCCCCTCGCTCATGATGGTGAAGTTGTCGAACCATACGTCCTCCTCTGTTTCGTTCACCAGAAATGCCTCCATATAGCCGTCCTTTGCAATATAAAGCTCTTTTTCCAAAACCTCATGTTGGTTGGCCGCGTTTTTTGTCAGTACCTCCTTGCCGGTCTCATACAGCATGCTGTCGGCATCATACAGGGCGTACATCATATAGGACTCGGGGGCCTCCTTCTGCTGTAGGTCTTTGATGAGTATATCGAGGATGTTCAGCACCGTAACGGCGTTGGGGGATGCCGAGCGGGTGGTCACCGTGCTGAACTCAAGCAGGTCTTCGATCAGCGTAGTTTTGGAGCCCCAGTCCGCCACCGCCCCCGCGCTCAGGCTTTCTTTCCCGGGGACCTCATATTTGCCGTGGACGGAAAGTCTCACCTTTCCGCCATTCTGAACCTCCTGCGTCCGCGCAGGCCCCAAGATCCGGCCCCGGCCGGCATTCAGCCATGCCACCCTGTCGCCCCCGGGGGTCACGTTGTGCTCCGGTCCCAACTGCCGGCTGGCCTGCAACTGATCAAAGTATTGCTCTTCCTCCTCTGCGTTCCCCAATTCCATCGTTGCCATAAGCAGTTCGGTCTCCGGGTTCCTGATCACCTGCCTCACGTTGCCCAGGTGGTCTTTGACGAAATACTCATAGACAGGGCTGCCCCCCTCATAGGCCACCCGGCCCTCCTCCTGGAGCAGGTAGTCAAGTTGTCCGTCCCGGAACACAAACTCCCCTATGTAATCGGTGGTGGAGGAAAGTGTCGTGTTGTTGTACACCTGCTGCCGCAGCTTGTTGCCCTCGGCATCGTAGCTATATTCGATCCTGCCAATGCTGCCCGAAAAGGTCACTATTTCCGGGAGGTTCAGGTGGTTATAGGTGATGGAGGATATCCGCTTGTCGGCGTTCCTGGTCTGGTTGCCGTTGGCATCATAGTCATAATTCTGTGCTGAGTCCGTGTTGGGTTTAAAGTCCTTTGAAGTGTAGGAATTTGTGTCGAAACCGTCTTCTACACGCAGCAGCCTGTTCCCATTGGCCTGGTAGGTATAAGAAAGTGCGTCTATGACCCCATAAGTGGATGAAGTCCGTTGACCGCTGCGTTGCATGGCCAGCAGGTTTCCATTGCCGTCATAGAAAATGTTGTTCACCGAAAAATTGAAGTTACCCGACCCCGGGGTAAAGGCTGCCCCGGTCAACCGGTTTACGAAATCGTAGCTATAATCATATCGCCGGGTCACGTTGTCCCGACCCTTCCAGGACATGCGGGAGATGTTGCCGTTCCACTGATGGTTGGTGCCACCTCCCTCATAAAACAACTCCATCCCAAATATGGGGTCGGTGCCTGTGGGTTGGTTGATCCGCTTAAGCCAACCACGGATGTTGTAGGCATAGCTAAGGCCTACCCCCACGTTGGGGTGGGATTTTAATGTCCGCTGCCCGAGTTGGTTGTAGGTATTTGTGAAAAGAGTCACCACATCCCCGTTTCCTATCCTATGGGTAACGTTGGATGGCAGACCCGCAGTATTGTAGTTGAACTTCCTGGTAATGTCCAAGGCCCCAGGCGTGCTGAACTGTACATGACTGTCGGTGGGCTGGTCCTCGAAGTTGTATTTGACAGAAGTCCGCACGGTACCGCCGAGCTGATGCTCTGCAAGGGCCTGTATCTCCAGGCCTTTTTCGTCATAGAAATATAGCGTGGAATGGAATATCCCCGTGGAAAGGTCCTTCACTTTTTTGGCCGTCAGCAGTCCCCTGGTCCTTGTGGTCCTAGCGGAATAACCGGCGGGTGCCTCGTAGTTCCCTGGAGGGGTTATCCCGTAACCGTCATAATACATCACCGTAAGGATTTCCCCCTCGTCTTCCGGGAAGGCGCCCGCATTGCCGGAGGAGGCGGTGCCTATCCTTCCTGTGAAGCTTTTATTTGCAGTAGCTTTAAAGCTGAATCCTGGCTGCAAAGTAATGCCAGCGGTGGCCACGTATTCCTCATACCCGTCGTATTGGGAGGAGGTAATGTTCTCACCAGTTCTGACCCTAGCGGTGTTTGCTTTCAGTTCCGCATTGTTATGGGTGGGCATATTGTCCAAATCGGATTGCAGCTCGCTCCTTGTACGGCTGTCGTTGGTGATGCCGGTCATCACCGGCCGACCAAGTGCATCGTATTTGGTGTAATGCCAGAGGTTGTCTGTGCGTTGTCTCCCGTCCTGACTGGCCACCAGCCTATCCTGCATGTCGTAAACGAAATGTTCCCAGCCCTTGTCGGGGACTTTCTTCTCGGTCATCCTTTTCCTGCCGTCATAGCGGTACCAGAAATAGAAACCGTTGGCAAAAGAACTGTTGGTGCTTTGTGGCCAGTTTGACAGCAGCCGTTCCACGGCAAGTGGGGGTATCACGACCCGCAGGTCACCCAGGTCATCATATACGTAATAGGTGCAAAGCCACCCTTGGTTGTGAACAGTGGGCGTCCCCCAGATTTCTGATTTCCGCAGTACCGTCCTTCCTAGTTTGTCCGTATATTCCAAGGTCCGCTTGTTGTGTTCGTCCTTAGTTTCCTTTACCCAAAGCGCACCACTACCGTAAGTTGCTGAGGTGGCAGGGAACCCATTGCTGTTCACCGTCCAGATCCGTACCTCTTCCTCGGCCATGTTCGGGCGCTCCTCGTATTTTATTTCCCGGCCCCCACCCAGTCTCCAGGCATCGCCAGGGGCTCCCTGCTTTATCGTCCTGTTCAGAGGGGAGGGTTCAAACTGCTTTTCGTAGTAGCCCCTCGAGTCCCCGTGTTGTTCGGTATAATAAGTGCCGTGTTCCGTTACCGCTGAAGGCCGGAAATTGCCGGTGGCGCTGCCGTTGTTCCGGGTATAGGGTAGGTACTCCATGGCCTGACGCCCTACCTCATCATAGGTGACTGGTGTGATGATGTCCCATCCTGAAGATGAGGCCTGTTTCCTTATATTCTGCATAGGCCTGCCAAGGCCGTCAAAATAAGTGAAATCTTTATAGGACTGGCTGGCACTCCCGGATTTTATTGTGGATTCGGTTAACCCGGCGTTTCTTGCATCGTAAAATATATCATTAAAGATTTAAAATACTTTTCATAAACAAAAAGTTAGTTATTAAATACATTTTTTAAAATTAATATTTAAAGGTGTAACAACTCATTCTAAATGTATTTTCAAAAATATGTTAAAGGTGGTAAATGATGGGTTTGTATATTTAACATTTTAAAGTTCATTTATAATTATCATAGAATTTTATAGTTTTATTATTTTTCGTATTCTTTATCGCACCCATCATCCTTGTACTTCAACGATAGGATGAAGGCCTATATCAGGCCCTCATCCGTAAAGCTAAAATACGAGTCATCGGTGAAGATCAGGTGGTCCACCACGGGGATTTCAAGGTGTTTTCCGGCTTCGGAGAGCCTGTTGGTCAGTGTTATGTCGGATTGGGAGGGTTTCAGGTTCCCTGAGGGGTGGTTGTGCACCAGGATGATGCTGGAGGCCAGGTGGTCCAGGGCCTTTTTGAAGATCAACTTGGGGTCCACCAGGGTGCCGTGGGTACTACCGGAACTGATCTTATGGAGTTTGATGATCCGGTTGTTCCTGTTCAATAGGAGGATGTAAAAATGTTCCACCACCTCGTCCAGGAGGAAGGGTACCATATGGTAGTACACATCCCGGGAACAGCTGATCCTGATTTTGGTGTCCGGTTGTTCCTCCAATCTTCTCCTTCCCAGTTCGAAGGAGGTCATTAGGGCGGTAGCCTTGGCGTAACCTATGCCCTCAATGCTGAGCCACCTTTCCATGTCCCATTTGGCGAGTTCGGACAGCCTGAAATCGGCCTTTGCAAGGATCCCCCGGGCATTGTCCACGGTAATGTTGGCGATTGCGGCGATCAGGTGGTAATCCCTCATGGCGGATTTCCCCTGGTTGTAGAGCATCTCGGTGGGTTCGGATAATTGATTGAAACGTTTCATGGTGAGCTTGCCGACTTTAAAACTCCTGGCGCTGGAGGGCTAAATAAATGATAAGCCCATGCCTTGGGGAGTTTTTCACTTAGCGCAAGGAGGAACGGAATAAGTCACGTCAGTCGGTCACATCCTATTATGCCGTAGTTCCTTGGAAAATTTCAGACAGACAATCCGGATGCATGTGAAAAAATAGCCCATAACTTTGGCGGGTCATTGATTTGGCCAATTTATATGGATTGGGTTAACGTGTAATTTTGATCCTGTTTAACACTGATTGTGCGTTACGATAGAAAAATGCCCTAAAAATAATTGAATGTGTTCTAATCCCTGATTATTGGTTTGATCACATTTCACCAAAATGGTTAAACCAACTATAGAATTATTTCGTGCGAAAATTAGAAATGAGGATTTACGAAAGAATTTAAAATAGTTGTAGGTTTCTTTCAACGAGGTACAACCTTAGAGTTCGCCGAAGGATTTCCCAAAAACAAATCGTAAAAGAGATAAATAAAAGGCTTTACCCAAAAAAACCTTTGAGGTTTCATAAACCTCAAAGGTCGCCACTCGGAACCTTGGAGGTTTTCCATACCTCAAAGGTCTATTGTTCCCTACTTCTCAAATTGCTCCTGTATGTCTTTTTTCAACGTGATGATTACCACTCCGTTTTTCCCTTTTTCACCAAATTTATCGGTCGCCGATTTGTCTTTTAGGACCGACACGCTTGAAATCCCATCCGGATTTATTTTATCAATATCCTCAATCTCAACCATTCCGTCTTTCGTTGAAATTAACATCAACGGACTATTCTTCGAATCTCCAGAAACCCTCAATTTTACGTTTGGATTTGTGGTGGCATCACTAGCGGTTCTTTTTTCAGCGCCATTCACAGTAGTCAATGGCCCAATAATTAATGGTTTATTGGAGATATCATATTCCTTGGTATTGCTGATTGCTTTCAGGTCCGAAAGCTCATTTTGCTGGGTTTCGTTGAGTTCATTTTTTATGGCAACCAAAGTTGACAACCTTTTTCTCTTCATTGAATTTTCCAGGTTTAACACTATATTCATTTGCTTGGAAACTGCCTCTGGGTTGGGTTTGGACTCGGCGAGCATTTTCTTCAACTTTGCAGAAGCTTCATCCAGATCCAATTTGCCGGTATAGAATTCTTTGGAACTTTGACTATGTATCTTTTTTATTTTTTCTGCCTGTTGGTCTGTAAGGGAAATGGCAAAACTGTTTTGCAATACCAGTTCGGCCGAATACAGGGCTTCATGAAATATATCCTGTGCATTGACAGTACCAGAGCAAAGTATTATCCCAATTATCAATAGCTTTTTCATATAGGTTAAAATTTGTTAGAAATCAGTTAAAAGAGAAGAAGTAGGGGAATCCCAAGATTCCAATTCGGTAGTGGATTCAATTTTGAATTGGAGCTCATTGTTTTGTCCTGCTTCCAGGGTAATGATGATCACGTCGTGATCCAAGGTTTGGATAGCTTTATCTCCACTGAAAAACCAAGCCAATAAAGCCAAAGAAGCCGCAATTCCTATAGGAATCAACCTCCATGACTTAGATTTCCTAATTTTTGGAAATTGGGGAGCCACTATTACTGAATCCTCAGCTCTCAATTCGCTAAAGAAATTTTGAAGGTCTTGGTCTTCGGAATTATTTATTGTTTTCATGCAACGTCTTCTTTAAGATAAGCTCTTTGAGGTTTCTTTTTCCTCTGTCATAATGTTTCCTGACTGAACCGATACTGATTTCCATGATCTCAGCGGCTTTTTCCAAGGTAAGGTTGTGATAGAACACCAATAGTAATACCTCTTTTTGTCTTTCTGGCAGCTTTTCGATCAATTCTTCATGGGAAGCAGCTGTGACTTCATCTTCTGTTTCTGCTACATCGAATTCCGCTTCAAGTGGATAGATGTTTTTTACCTTCTTTTTCCATTCCGCAGCAGTAAACCTAATGACAGAAAACAGCCATGTTTTAATTTGGGACTTTTCTTTATAGATGGCTTTCCCCTCAAGAATTTTCAAATAAACCTGTTGCAACACATCCTTGGCCAAATCCTCATCAAAGGAGCAGCACTGCCTTGACCAGTGGTAAGCTGCTTGGTGAAGTTCTTTAAGGAGGTTTTCCAGTTGAGGTTTTTTCATTCTTAATCTTTAGTATCTAAAAGTTAGTTTTATATGACAGGGATACCAGTTTTTTTAAAAAAGTTTTTCGATTCTGCCTATGTTTTTTAAACAATGATTCTGCGTAAGGAAAGAATAATGGTTTGAAAATAGTTGAATGTGTTCCAGAAACCCCGATGACTGGCTGAAGTATGATAAAGTTCTCCACGTAGGAAATATCATGAGGCAAAAAAAACACCCCTATCATAAACGAGGGGAGTTTTAACCGGTGATAAATACCTATTCTAGAAAAGTAGGTTATTCAACTCAATTCTATCCATTTAATATTCGCTTTAAAACCTGACCGTCTCACTCAAGGGCTCCGAGACCTGCCCAACTGGCCTTGCTGCGTACTGGTAGGTCTGATATTCGGTGTTGTTGCCGAATACCCGTATGGTGGCACTTAGATCCACGAAATTCTCATCGGGAATATTCCCGGTGTGGACGGCATTAAAGATAAATCCGAATGTATGCACAGGCTCCTCTGATTCCACGATAAGTTTTGAAAAGGAAAGGGGGGTGGAAAGGTTGAAGGTGTTCGCTTGGGCTATGACTTGGGTCCATTCCAGTTCCCCGGGCTGGACGATGGACGCATTTACAAAGCCGCTCTCACCTTTGTAGAGGGAGTGGATTCCAAAATTAACCAGATACTGATCGAGACTACCCTCGAAATCAATTTCTACCCGGGCTGTTTTTTCCACTAGGGGTTGATCCTCCGGGTCCTCGCTACAGGAAAAGATAAGAATTCCCAAAATCAATACAAGAGGCAGTCTTTTCATTATACTCCATTTAAAAGCTGGGAAAAATGGCACCTTCCATAAAGGTAAAACCAATAACTAAAAATAATCAATTAAATATTTTTTGGCAATTTTTTTATTTAAAATTTTGTATTTGAATACTAAAGGATGAATTGTGGTATATTTTTTCTTATGATTAGAAGGATTTTGGTTTTGCCTTATTGTAATTGATCGTAATCTTAATAATAACTATCTTTATACAAAAAGCCCTTTTTCCAACAATGTGCTCATTCTGGTATTACTTACATATTTGAGGGAATGAGAAAAAAAATTAATATTGTAGTATGAAATCGAGCATGACGCAAGCGACACACGTAGGGATGATTATTGATCATGCGAAGATTCCATCTGACCACTGAAAAGAAAATATAAACAGATGAAAATCACATTGGAAATACAGGACGACCGCTTTGAAACCTTTTTGGAGTTTATCCGAACGCTTGATTACGTTTCCATTAAAAAGGATGAGGATTCGATTCCACAATGGCAACAAGAGGAGGTAAACCGCCGCCTGGAATTAATCGAAAGTGGTTCAATGAAAACCCGCCCCTGGGAAGAAGCTAAAAAGGGGATTTTTAAAGTTACCAAAGACAATTGAAATTATAGGATTGCTTAATAACCGGTTTAATGGTAGTCACCGTTTGCCTCACTCCAACCTGCCTTAGGTGATTCCTCAGTGAAAACTCCCCAACCGACATCCAAAATTCCTTGCCCTTAAATAATGCGACAACCTTATTTCCCTCTATCCTAAAACGGCAATCCAACCCCTTGACCCAGTGCTGCACCTTACAGTCCCTGATCCTACCCAACAGGGAATGGCAAAATACGGTATATATCTTTATACCCTTAGGATATTGGTCAATTCCTGCTAATACCAGTGCTTTATCCAACCTGGCTCCGGTGGCTAGAAAGGCGGAGTAGGCAAAATCCCTGCGCTTGACTTTACGCTGCACCATAAAGACCAGCTGCATAACGGCATCGGAAATATACAGTGCCCTGACATTTTCCGGCAGGGCTGGGGAACATTGAAGGATTCCGCAAGACGATAATTTATGTGTTGAAATACCATGGATTTCCCGGTCCACCAGCTTTCCATTTCCGTCCCTATAATCCGCAATCAACCTGCCACTGGCATCTTCCCTCAACACCTCCGAAAACAGTTGCTGAACCTCCCTGTTTATCCCCAGGCTGTCCAACAGCTCAACTCCTTCGTTGACGGCGTTCATCGACTTCTGATTGGCTTGGAGGGTCTACCTCGTTATCAACGGAGTTAAACCGCTTTACCTCATCCCCATCCCGATGCTGGTACTTCCCAGGGTGTGCAGAGGTTACCTTTGAGAGTTCCTCCCTCACCAAGTTCAGGTCCCTGACCGCATCTTTGTCAGATGGGTTAAGGGCAATTCTTCGTTCCATGGTTTGCTGCATCTTCTTTAGTCCGTCCTGATAGCCCTTGGAATAGGACTGTTCCTCGCTGCTTTTTATACCCATCATCCTGCGTACGCCCGTAAACAGTAAATAGGAAATCCCCCCATCCAACAAAACGGACAATACCAACCCTTTTCGGTTGGAGCGGATGCCTTTTCGATCCACGGTGGAAAACTGAAATTGGGTGCCATCGGACAATTCCACCGTTTCACCCTCCTTGTATTTTCGCTTTTGCTCCGCTGTCAACTTTTCGTTGTTGACGGCCTCCGGTGCCTGAACGACCCTGGGATCATAACTCATAAACTGCCGGGTTGCTTTGTCATAAGCGATGATTTCAGTGCCTACGTTCCCTTCTCTGTCCACATAGTTTTTCCGGATGTTGGCAATGTCCCCACGGATCAGCCGCTCACTTTCCTCCTTGGAAAGTTTGGGATGGGAATCGGGGAACCTGTACACCGGGTCTATGCGTAGGGAGGGGTTTCCGTCCGTTCCCCTTACAATGGAGAGCCTGGCCGGAAGACTTTCGATATGGATATCCTTGCCTTTCAGGTCTTTCAGTTCCACCACATCGGTCATCTTTCCGTCCTGCAGTGCCCGGACCTGTTCTTCCGGAATGGTGAACTTTCCGTCTTTATAGATCCCGAAAAGTCTCAACTCCTGCATGGGTAATGTTTTTTCCTTGATCATCTTCCAAATTTTAAGGTGGGTTCTAATTCTTGTTGCGGTACCTGGTCGACCTTTTCCGGTACAACCGACCTTGCATCATCTTGCTTCAATTCCCTTTTTCGGTCAAAGGCCATCAGGTAATCCATGATTTTTTGGGAGTCCGCTGCCGCCTGGTGGATTTCGAAGGGTTTCGCGGTCAGTAGCTTGATCCAGCTTTCCACATAGGCCACATGTTGGTTGGGGTCATGGCCGATCCGCAGTTCCGCACCCATCATCATGCTGGCGATTTCCGCCCTCAATTCCTCCCTGGCATATTCCCTTGACCCAAAGGTGTTCATGATGCTCCGGTCCAGCCTGTCCTTATGCCCTGTCCAGTGCCCCAGCTCATGCAGGAGGGTGGCATAATACCTGTCGGAAGACTTGAACTGCGTCCTTTCCGGCATTCGGATGTTATCCCCTAGGGGAGAATAATAGGCTTTGTTGCCCTGAATATGGGTAATGCTGGCTCTGGTGTTTTTAATCAAATTTTCCACCCGGGCCAGCTTTTCCCACTGGCTGACCTCCTTACTTTTTTCCAAGGGGGACACCCCCTTGATCTGCTCCGCGTTGAATACCCAGGCTTTGGTGACAATGGGAGGGTTCAACACCTTCCTTACTGTGACGGGCTTTCCTGTTTGATCCACTACCGGTTTCCCCCTTTCGTCCCTTTTGGGTAAATACTGGTGGGTCTTTACAAAGTTGATGGCCATGCCTTTTGCTCCTTTCTGCACCTGCCACCCCTGGGACTGGGCCTGCTTAAATGTGGCCCATCTGGGGTCTTCAAAGGGGGAGAATAGTTGCAGGTAAAGGGAGTTCAAGCCCCTATAGGCTTGGTTGGTGACGGCGTTGAAGGGCTTTTCAAAAACCGAGGTCGACTTCTCCCATGGCTGCTGCCAGGGAGCCGTCCCTTCCTTGAGCTGGGCAATGATCTTCTCTGCCACTGCCTCATACATCTTTTGGGTCTTAGCTGCCATTTCCTAGTGGGATTTCGGGTTCCACATGGTCTTCTTCAGGCAACTCGTCCAAGGTTTCTATCTGGTACAACCGGGCCTCATCATGCGTCAGCTGCACCTGGCTTTCTGTTTGGAGACGGTCCAGTTTCCCCAACAGGGATCGTAGTGTTTTTTCTTCTTTTGAATTCATATGATTATAATTTGTTTTTTAAAGGCCATATGGAATCTCGCAGTCTATAATCATCCCACTAGGGGGCGTTTTTGTGATGCTCGATTTCATGGAGTTTATGATTAAATGAAGTATAGTTTGCTTAGGCAGATGCCGTATAGTAATCGATAATGTTCTCCACCTCTTCCCGGATCCGCATAAAGTTCCGGGTCAGCACCTGTTCCTTTTTGCCCTTGAACTCATAGCATTTTGGAAGGGGTCTGGAGGTTTTCTCCTCGTTTTCTATTTCCCCGGGGTCAAGGTTTACCCGGCAGTGAATGTTGGCCGTTTTATAGGCTCCGTCGAATTTTTCAGCATCGACCGCCAAAAGGCCCACCAGCTCCCCCGCCTGCATGCCGGCTATTTTCCCGGCAGGTATCAAGGGGTCGTATTTTTCATTAAGGGTTATTGAGGTTTTGGTGCGGTCAATGGAAACACTCTCCCCCCGTTGTTTCTTTTTGCCAAACATCCTTTCCAGCCATTCCAGGGTTTCCTTGTTCCGCACCGAACCACTCAGCACGTTGCCGATCACCGCGGTAACGGTGTTGGCCGTATCCTTGCCCTGTTGCTGTCTCAACTGGGGCAGTTCCTGCAATCCCAACAACACAGCCACCCTGTTGCTTCTGGCGGTGGAAATCAGGTTTTCCACCCTGTGGATATAGAGGGTGGGTGCCTCATCCGCAACGATGGCAACGGGTAAATTGCCCTTGGTATTAATCAGTCGGGTAAGGCGGTTTACAATTACAGAGTAACAGGTGGAGTTGATGTTCTGGGTGGCCGGGCTATTGGCCAGCACCAGTATGGCCGGGGATTGAGGACTTGAAATTTTAAGGTCGAAATCGTCCCCAGAAAAGATCCAGGCCGTTTCTTTGGTGTTCAGCCTGGAGATAAAGATTTTTAGCGTGCCCACCTGGCCTTCCAACTGCTCAAAAGCCCTTTTTTCCAAGGCACTGCGAAAGGGGCTAAGCAGGGATTCCAGTTCCGGAAAAGAAGAAAGGCAGGTAAATATCTCCTCATAGGTCCTGTTCAAAAAGGCGAGAAGGTGGGCAAAGGTGGAGTGCTTACCGTCCTGATGCCTGGAAACAAAGTAAATGGCCGATGCCAAAAAGTTGACAGCGGATTGGGTGAAGAACTTGTCCGAACCACCTGTGGATTCGGTTTTTTGCAGGGATTCCACGATGGCTTCTGCCGTCTCGGAAGCGTCGGCCAGGGTCTGGATGTATTCCCGTTTCAGGGGATTGATCCGTTTGGAATATTCCACCTCGTCCATGTTCACCACCAAAAACCGGTAATCCCGGATTTTGCCTTGCTGCTTTCCCAATAAAAAGTGGTGGTAGGCAATCTGTCCCAGGTCTGGAAACTTGAAATCGTACAGGCACATGGTAAACCCCTTGGCAATCAGTTGCCGGATAAAGGGGTTCACCACGCTAAAGGACTTGCCACTGCCAGGGGTACCTATCAGCAGGGTGCCCCGGAAAGGGTTGACAATATTGATCCAGCCCTTATGGATGCGCTTTTTGTAATAAAACCGCATGGGAATATTGACCGAATAGGGGGTATCCATTTTCTCCTTCTGCTGCATAAAGGATTCTCCCTCAATGTTCCATTCATCCTTTCCCAGCCCACTCTTGATCAATTTGGATACATTGTCCAGTGAGGTATGGATCAATACCGCCCCCATCAGGGAAGAAAGGGCAAAGGCCAGGTCAGGCCAACTGGTATAAGGCAGGATCATGGAGCTGCCCTCCATGGAATAGAAAAACAGTGCACCGAAGAACAGGATAAACCCCAACACCAACGGAAAGACGATCTGCGTTTGTGGGTTTATATCCAGCTCCTTTTTTGAAAGGGTGCCGATGGCTGCCAAGCAGATGGCCAATAAAATGGCAAACTTGCTGAATAACAGGTTTTGGTAAATGGGTAGATTCATCAGTTTGTCCACAATGGGCGCCAGGTGCATGGCCTTCCCCCCTGGAATTAGCACGATAGGGCTGTAGATAAAAAGAAACAGTTCCAGAAACACCATGGCGTATACCAGAAACTGGATCAATCCATGGAGCTTTTCCAATTGCCTTTTCTGTTCCATCTGATTTCCGGGTTACTTAGGTCCATAAATACACTTTTTATAAGGTGTCTGCCCGCAATAGGTGTAGGTAATCGATTTGCACGATCAGCGTTCTTCCGGATAACTGCTTTTCCGTCAGTTCTATGGTAAGCACCTTGTTGTTGGGAAAGGAGAATTTTTTCAACACATAAATGTTCCTGTATTTTCGTTTGAAGGATTCCTTTTCAACAAGGGTGAAAACGGGCTCAATTTCTATGGCCTGTACATTTGTCGCCTTGGTGATTTTTTTGTCTTCCACCCTGAACCTTACCTGGTCAATGTCAAATTTCAGGTTGGTTTCATTGGTGAATGTGATGTCAAGAAATATGTAGTCATCCAAGGTGTGGATATTGTCGACATAGCCGGTAATCCCGTATTCGGAATGGTGTAGGCGTTTGATGCTCGGCTTCAATTTATAGGCCTTCAGGGAAAACCCCCTCAGTTCATTTTGGGTAAGCGGCGTGGCACCTATATCCAGGGGATGCATGTCCGCGGGTACGATTTCGAGCAAGGTGGGCACTTCCCTGTTTCCTGAGGTATATTGCAGTTCATATTGGGCAATGAATTTTTGCCCGATGATGGTCACCACGCCCAAGTCCTGCTGGGGGGCTTTGCCAACTTGGCCACTGTCCTCCTGCATTTTAATCCGAAACACATTGTCAAGGGGCAGGTCACCCACCAGGTTTTTGCTGGAAATATCCACATACTGGATGGGTTCGGGGGAGGTAAAATGAAGGGTGATGTCTTCCCGGATAAACAGTTTTTGCCTTTTTGTAGGGGAAGCGCCATAATCAGTCTTCTGCGCCAAAGCGGAAAAGGCGAAAAGGGAATAAATGCATGTAATTAGGGTTATCCTTTTCATGTCAATGTGGGTTTTGAGTTTAATGGAAGTCCGAATTCAGATCTTCCGAATCGATGAGGTAAATGACAGTGCCATATTTGAGGTTGGCCTTGTTTTGCCGAATCCTTTTGGACAAAGCCTGGGAACTGGAGGTAAATACCCGTTGCAGGGCAGACATGTACATCTGGTTCATGGAGGCGGGGTTCTGCAACTGAAGGTTCATGCCTCCCGTCACGTTGCCGCCCAGGTCTTTGGAGAATTCCCTGAAGGAACTGGCAGGGACATACAGTCCCTCCATGCCATCCTGGTCGTAAATACTTAAGGCAATGGGCAGGATTTTGTCCCCAACCATCACAGAGCTGACCGTCAGTTTTACCCGTTGTGGTTGATAGCCGCTGATCCAGGCATAGAGGTAGGTGCCTTTGGGCAGCACTGCCGTGCCGACCTGGATATCATCCAGCAATCGGATCCTGATCCTTTCTCCCATAATGCCTTTTTGGATTTCCTGGTCCACGATGGCCTGAATAAAGGAAGGTGGGGAGTCCTTCACCACGGTGTTAAAATGGTGATCCGGCTGCTTGCCCTTGGAAACTTTAAGCCTGGGGCGGGAAATTTCTTCTTCGATAAAACTTTCTTCCGAATGGGGATACTGAAAGGCAGGATCATTGGCCTTTGAGATGGAATCCACCAAGGCCATTTGTGCCCGGAACAGGTCCATGGGATCTTCATACCTGGCTTTCTCCCTGCTGTTGGCTTGGTGCTCCATTTGGTTGAGTGCCTGAAGTATGAGCTTATCTTCGTCAGTTTGGACAGCGGGGGTATAATGCGAACCAATGGCCGGAACCGTTCTGGGTGCTGCTTGGGGCTTCGGCTTATCCATTGCGTTTCTTAAGGCCAGGTCAATGGAATCCAGCATCCTTTTTTCTGTTTCGTTGTACTGGGAAAAGATCTCATCTTCCTGCTCCACGTCAATCCTCAGGTTTTTGATGGCCGTGTAGCCATCTGCCCTTTTGTACCTGGACCGAAAGGCATCCAGTTTGCCATCTATGCCACGGTTCCGGATTTGATCCGAAACATCTCCCACAGATTCCTGCAGGTCTTCCTTTCCCTTGTCATGGTGCCTTTCATCCTTCTCGGTAAAGGACTGCATGCCAAAATTCAGCAGCAGCATAAAGGGCAGCAGGATCAGGGGAAGCATGTATTTGGGTTGTTTGAAATTAATCCTCATGGTGTTGCGGGTTAATAGGGTGGTACCTTTTTAGCTCAAGGATGGCATTTTCCAGAAAAATGCTGTCCTGTAAGTCGATTTCCTCCTGGGCGATGATCCTTTCCACTTCACTTTTTAACTGTCCAATCCTTTTTGCCTCATTCCCTATTTTAAAGAGGGTAGAGAACTCATCGGCTATCCCGGATCCGAGGTGGTTGACTTCATCGATAAGTCGGGTTTCTTCCTGCCGTTTTTCACCATTGAAAGGTGGGACGATAAAGGCGAGCACCGCCGAGAGCATCAGCGTGACCACCATAGCCCCAAAGCACTGTCTGGGGTAGTTTGCCAGCAGGTTACCCATGCTTTTTTTGCCCTTTTCGTGCAGGGTGCCGAATTCCTTTTTTATTTCGGTGAAAAGGATGCTGTCCTCAGAAGGTGTTTTTTGAAACATGGCTCAGGTCTTTGTTTTCCAGCGTTTTCCAATTGGTGATCAGTACCCCGTGGCTGTTGTTTTCCGACCTGGGGATATCCATTAAATACCCTTCTGTAATCAGGGACCTGGTGATCGTGGCGCTTCTTCTTTCGATCTTCTGCTTGCCGTAATAGATGAACCTATTGTTGGGGGCCAATGCAATGGAATCGGTCTGAAGGGTCAATACCGAACTGGAACTGAGAATGGAGTTGAAATAGCCCTTCTCCTTCAGGTTGTTGTATTGCAACACCCCTGATTCGTCTGCCAGGTACATGGCCTTTTTCATTTGGTACTCTATGTGCCTGTCATCCGGGGTCAGGGAGAAAAAGAGGCTGTGAAAAAGATCCACCGCCGCACGGTACTCGGCAGGACGGTTCATCTGCATGTTTGTCTGCTTGGCCAGGATGGGGATGTCATTGTCAAGGATATAAATGGACTGCCTTGCATTGGCCACCTGCCGATAAGCAAAGAAGGAAACCGAAACGCTGATAATGATGGCCGCTATAAAGCTCCCCAATGACAGGAATGTGGCCAGCTTGATTTTTGATTCGATGTTTTTTATGATCATGGTTGTACGAGTTTATCTTCCCATTATTGCGCCTCTGGACATGCGGGTGCCCAGCATGGAGCCTGTCCGTCCCGCCGTTGCTGCCGCTGCGGTGATGCCCGAGGTACTGATGATCCAAGTGGAGATGGAGGGCACCGTGGTGATGGCGATGGCTCCCACCAAAAAACTGACGATGACCAAGCCGAAAGAAAGGATGCCGTTGCCTGCCATCCAGGCCAGTTTCGACAACACCTCCTCACCCCCCGAACTGTCCAACAGGGCCTCGTATTTCTGTATTTCCTGCAGAAAGGCATATTCCTGCATCAGCCCGCAAACGTATAATACCAAGTAGGCAATGCCCACATACAGGTTGACGGCCACAAAACGGGCAATCCAAGTGGTAAAGGCATCCCTAAAGGCCGGAAGCACGCTTACCGCCAATGAAAAGGGACCCAAAATCACCAGAATGGTGGAATAGATGATCTGGATAAAAAAGACCAGATAGACACAAATTCTCAGTATCCAAATGGCCAGGAGTTCCAGTAATTGGGTGACCAATAGCTGCAAGTTGGTCTGCATCCTGATCTTCATCTGAACCAAAGGGCCATATACGTTGTCGGTAAAAAAGCCCTTTATACCATCCACCATGACGGTGCCCAAGCCCTTATCCGCTTCCTGGGCCTGCTGGGAGGCCAGTTCGGTGGTCGCCTGGTATTCCACCAATTTGTCGGCCACCTCAATGATGTACACCGCCCTGTCCAACCTCAAGGCGTTGATCCGGTCATTTTGGGTGGAAAACATGGCCTCGGTTTTTGCCGATATGAGGTCGGTGGGAAAAGCGATGATCCTGCAGAACATTCCCCACCACATGGTCAGCATCAGCAACCCAAAGGGTCGTAGCAGCGGCATAATTTCCATTTTTTTGTCGCCTACCATCATTTCGTAGGATTTGATGGAAAAGAAAATCAGCATAAAAATGCAGGCCAGGGCTTGGGCATCCCGGATAAAGGGGCCAAAATGGCTATAGGCATAATCCCGCATCCCCTCAAAAAAGCGCATGATCCCCCGGTCATATATCCCGTTTCCCTGGAGAAAGGAGATGGCCTCCTTGTACTCTTCCGGGGGCACAGGTACCTGGCCCTTTGCCAGTGGCAGCAAAAGCAGCGTTAACAGTAGGGTAGTCAGTATTATCTTCATTGCATTATGATTCGTCTTTGTAAGATTCCCGAAAGCATTTCTTCCTGTTGATTGGCTTGTTCCGATAATTGACCGATCCGTTGCTGTCTTCTTTCCATGCTTTCACGGAAGGCCAGCATCTTTTGCGAAAGGGCCAACTTATGTTCCCAGTTGCTTTGGAGTCTCCTCAAGTCCAATAGGATGCGGTGGTACATAAGGATCCGTTGCCCCCTTTCCATGTCCTGCGTTTTTGCAAAGCCGTACCTTTCTTCCAGGCTTTTCATGTGTTCCAGGTACCAGTCATAGGCACCGTTTTCCTGCATATAGTCCCTTACCTGTGCGGTACTGTATTGGAAGGCATGGGCTTCGATATTTTCCAGCGGGGCGAGCTCATTTTTGTAGTAGAGCAAATACAGCGGATCCGTACCGGATAATGCACCGGATATGCGGGTCATTTCCCTAACTGCCAGGTTTTTGACGGTATCTGCCTGCTGCTTGTAGTAGTCCGAGGAGATCTTCATGGCCGCTGCCAATCCAAGCCTCTGGGTCTGTTCCCCAGCAGGGGAGAGGGGTCTCCTGTCCAGGTTGGGATAGTTGGGGTGCAAGGCCCAGGTCAGGTACCAGTTGGGATTGGTAGGGATACCAAGAATTCGGTAGGGCAGGGGGTGGAAACGGTTTTGGTTCCATTGCTTGAACACCATCCTTTCCTGTTGGGCTATCACCGCCCTGTCCCGAATGGGGGTTTGTGCCTGGGCACTTGCCAGGGACAAGAGGGAGATAACAGGAAGGAGTAGCCAATATGTTTTTTTCTTTGTCATCGCAGCAACTGTTTTTGGAGAAGGATTTGATTGACAAGGTTTCTGTTTTGGTTGAGGTAGGCCTGATAGGGGTTCAGCCTTTTCAGCACCCCGTTTATATTGGCCCAGTACATGGCATTCCGAACCGCCAACAGGTAGGCGGCAATGAGTTGGATTTCAAGTTGAATTTTCCCCAGAAGCTCATCCCTCACATTGGGATTGATCAGGAGGTTATTCCCCTCCGCCAGCACAAAGGAGGAAACCTCTGTAACCAGGGTGAAGCTCCTTTCCTTGGCCTGTCGGATATAGGTTTCGGCAAAAAGCAGTAATATGGGGTTCTGGGAGGCCAAGATGATGGTTTCATCGCTTAAGGCATATATCCTTTGCAGCACCCTCCCGATCTGTTTTACCTGGATGGCATCTTTAAGGCCTTGATTGACCTGGTTGAGGGAGCGGAGGATCATAGTTTCCACCATGGCCAGGCTGGATACATTCAGGCCAATGTCATCGGTGTTTTGTCGGATGCCGTTTAGGCTTTCCTGGTAGCCAATCTCGGAAACATTCCTCATGGCCGCATTTTCATTGACAATCATAAAATGGTCACGGTCATACACCAGTATTTGGGCAGACAGCCCAAAGGAAAGTGTCAAAAGGAACAATGTCAGTAGCTTTTTCAATTTCTTATCCGTTGAATGTTAGCCAGTATTTCATCCACGGTTCCCGATACTTCCAAGAGGTATTGTGGATAGGGGCTGCCCCCCAGTTTTCGTCTGATATGCGATTCCAGGGTTTGGGAGGTCGCCCGGGATAGCCTGTTGATTTCCCTGAGCTCATACAGAACATGCTGCAGCAACAAGCGCCTTTCGGAAACCTTCATCTGGTTCAGCTCACCGATGGAGGCCATTAATCCTATGAGGTAATTCATCAGGGAAAAGGATCGCTTCACGAACAGCTTTTCCGTCTCCAATGCGAGTGGAATCAGGAAAGGGTCATTTTGGCAATAGATAACGATTTGTTCCTGATGGCCTATGATGGTCCTGACCAAGGAATCGGTCATAGCGGCAAGGCCCACCGCCTCCATTAGCAGGTTGAGTTTGGCAAAGCGCTCCTGCACCGTTCTGTACTTCTCCTTGACTTCTCCCATCAAATTTCTGTTTACCTCTTCGTTGATGGCATTTTTGGCCTGGTTGGCCTTGGCCTCTGATTGCCTATCGTGTTCGTTTTTGGAGTCTTCCACCAATTGATGCAGCAGGGTAATGTTGATCTGCCCAAGGACTGGATAGGAGAAAATTAGGCTTATGGTGAACAATAGAATTTTCATGGCTTATCGGCTTAGGATTGCTCTTTTTCTGAGGATATTGTCCATATTGGCAAGGTCCATTTCGATGTATCCCTGAAAGGGGTTCAGCGATTTGAAAAGTCCCTTCATGGCGGTAAACTGCATGGAGCGGTACATCCCATAGGTATAGGACCGCAGGATCAGCAATTCATTCAAAATGGTGTTGATGATTTTTGCCCTTTCCCCCGCATCCATCAAGTTATCCTTGCCTCCCTTGAGTGCAAACTGCTGCACCTCAAGTGCTAGGGCGGTTGCCCGCTGCTGGAACAGGGTGGCGTTCTGCTCGGCGAACACCAGAAATACCGGGTTTTCCCTGGCCAGTTCCATGATATCCCGAACATCTCCTGAAATACCCGCTGCGATGCGAGCGATCTCCCTTACGTTGGCCAGGTTGGTAAGGATGGCACTCACCTCCGTCAATCCCGCATACAGCTTCTCCTGCATGGTATTCACTATGGTAAGGTTTCCGGTCACGGCCAGTTGACCCCTTTCTATCAAAGTCAACCGCTCATTGGTGTTGTTCAGTTGGGTATTGATCACCGCTGCATGGGCGGCTTGGGCTCCAGCAACGGCAGGGTCAACGTATACCTGCGCTATCGACCAGCCACAGGTGAAAATGAAAAGTAGAATCGTCAGGATTTTCATGGTGAATAGTATTAAGCTGTTAATTCCTTTTTTTCCCCATAGGGAGTTCCCCATTGGTTGATCAATGAGAAAAACCGGTTCAATTCCGTTCTTGAAGCCCTGAAATCCGTCACAAAGCGGTCCAAGGCCTCTTCGTAATTGCCGTAGCAATCCAGGTAGATTTCCACGGCTGCCTTTTCGGGCTTTTCGGTGGTGTAGGTCAGGTATTGGTGAAGGGAGACCTCTACGCCATATACCTCTCCGCTGGCCCCCCTCCGGATATAGACCTCCTTGAACCTGCCCCGGCCCTCCGTGTTGTCAAACTGGTTGATGGTGAAGATCTTTTTTCTTTCATGTTCATTGATGGAAAGCAATGAGGCGATCTCATCGTAGTGGTCCTTGAATTTTGCCTGATCCAGCAAAATGATGGTATCCGAGTTGTTCACGATGCTGTCCTTGACCACGCTGTTGCCAATGATGTCTCCCAGTTCCTGTGTCACCACAATGGCTTCTCCCCAGAATTTCCGCACCGTCTTGTATAGGTAAAGGATATAGTTGGCCATCAATGGTGAGGCAATGGCCTTCCAGGCCTCCTCAATGACCAGTGCTTTTCGCTGTTTGCTCCGAAACCGCATCTTTTGGATAAACACGTCCATGATGATCAGGGTGACAATGGGGAAGAGTACCTTGTGCTCCTTGATGGAATCAATCTCAAAGACGATAAAGGCCTCCCCAAACAGGGACTGGTCCACTTCTTCATTCAGCAGGCTATCGTACTCGCCTCCCTTGTAAAATTTCTTTAGGACAAACCTGAACTCATCGATGTTGAAATGGATGTTTTCCTTCTGGATCATCTCCGGAATATAGGCCAGGGCAAATTCATAAAAGCTGTCAAAACTGAGGCGATCACCATTCGAGGGCTTTTTGAAATAGGCGTGATAATACGCCGAAAGGGTAGTGGAAATCACGTCGGATTCCACTTGGGAGATGTTGCCCTCTGCTGATTTCCAAAGTACACTGATCAGCGTGAGGAGGGCATCCTTTTTTTCGATGTTGTATTCTTCCCTGCTTACGGCAAAGGGGTTGGTGGTAATGGGCTTTTCCTCTGAATACGTAATGTACTTGCCCCCATAATAGGCACAGAGCCCAAAATAGGAATGTCCGGTATCCACGATGACCACATCCATCAGCCACCTGGGGGTCTCGCTTTTGTTATACATGCAGTATTGCTCGATCAGGGCGTTCATAAAGAAGGACTTGCCCGATCCGGAGGGCCCCAAGACAAACTTGTTACGGTTGTTGATCCGGTTGGTCTGCATGGGCAGGTCCGCGGGATCAATCTTTACCGGTATGCCCTGACGGTCGGTCAACCTGATCTGGAAATTGCTGACCTCGTCCCGGCTCATGGTTTCCTTGAAAAAGAAGCACAAGGCCGCATCGGAGGTGGTCAGGAAATAGTCGTAGGGTTTCAGTTCTGCCGTGTTGCAGGGCAGGGCCGTCCTGAACAGTTCCAGTTGGTTGTAGGCATTCTTTGAGGGGATGATGCCCTGCTGGAAAAGGGAGGATTCAATAAAGTTGGCGGTTCCCTGTATCAGCTCCTTCTCCCCGGACACCAGGATGTTGAAATGGGAGTTGACCAGCAACTGGTTGCTTCTGGTGATGTCCTCCAGGAGTTGGTCAATGTCTTCCACACACATGTTGTTGGCAGGATCGGGAATTCCCGAATGCCTTTTCCGCTTCAGTTCCAATTTCCGCTGGGTCATGGACTGCGGCACGATCTCAATCACCTGGTTATAGATGATGCTGTTGAAATGGGGTACCGAAAACAAAAAGCCCATATTGTCAATGGGAAAGCCCTTTAGGGTATCCTTGTCCGTCCTTTCCTGATGGGTACCCACCGTTTGGGGCAGGTCAATGGTGTCCGTGTTGATCAGGCTGATGGAGCGGACTGCCGTTTTTCCCATCTCCACCTGCTCATCCCCGGCAAGCAGGTTGTTTAGGCAGAGTTGGGAGTCATGGAAATTCATGGTTAGGATCCGCTTGATGTAGCGGTTGATCTGATTGTTGTTCAGTGCGGTAACAGGGAGGTGGGCACGGACAAACAGGTCCGCTACCTTGTCAATGGACTGGGTAAATTCATGGAGCTGTTTCTGGCTGTAGGTGTAGAAACCGGATTTTGCCCTTCTGGTGATGATAAGGAATGTTTGGTGGGAAGTGTAAATCCGGCCTAGGAAATGTTCATCGTATTTCCGCTGGAGATATTCACTGGAGGGTTCCGGGTTGAACTGCTTTCTGCTTAGGATATCCTGTTTTTGGAGCAGGAAGCCTTCTCCCAGCACTTTGATCAAATTGACATAGAGTTGGTGGAAATTGTCATAGTTTCCCGGATCTGCCGCGTACTGCAGGACGGGGTTCTTGACTTCCAACACCACCCCAAAGTCGCCTTTCTCGTTGTAAAGGATATCATACCCCTTGCAATGGTCCACCCCTAGGTAGGGTAGTTTAAACTGTGTCTTTCTCCGCTTTGGCATGGTGAATTTGCTTAAGGTCTGTTGGGGGCAGGAATACGCCCAGGTTGCGTGTTTTGGAATGCAGGCCCTTTTTCTGTTGAAGGCTGGTCACATACAGTCCCCCTGCAATGGTACCAATGGTGAGGAAGCCCCCAAATACCATGTTGGTGAGGCTGCCGATCAAGCCTCCCAGGACCAAGCCCATCACCAGGGATGCGATGCCCCAGCCAATGAACTTGCCCTGAAAGCCCTTGTACATCAGCGGTTTTTGAAGGCCCTTGTAGATGGGAAACTGCTTGCCCATCAGACCCCGAAAAAGGCCTTGATGACCACGCTGACCAGTACCATAAACAGGCAGGAGCCTCCCCAGCCCATCAGTTCCTTGTTGATGTCCTGGTCTCCGCTGTTCCATTTGATATAGACCCTTACCCCGCCGATGATGCCTACCACGGCACCGATGACCAGGCACAGGGAAGCCACGGGATCCACATATCCGATGAGGGAAGATTCTGCCGCAGTGATGCCCTGTACACCCTGCGCTTTGGCATGGGCAAGAGCTAGTGCCCCCAGCCCCACGCTTGCAATGGTTTTTTTGATGTTTTTACTCATGATTGAAGGGTTTAAATGG
This sequence comes from Pleomorphovibrio marinus, assembly GCF_003347495.1. Classification (GTDB taxonomy): domain Bacteria; phylum Bacteroidota; class Bacteroidia; order Cytophagales; family Cyclobacteriaceae; genus Pleomorphovibrio; species Pleomorphovibrio marinus. Next base: position 168,947 of record NZ_QCXY01000011.1, on the reverse strand, counting down.
ATATATTGTATTGCTTGATTTTTCATTGATATTGCTTTAGGCTAGAGGAACCTGGTACAGGGCACTGAGGAATACTCCCAAAACGGAAAGGAAAATGCAGGCCCCAAACCACCCGGCTACTTCCACGTCGATGTTTCTCCTACCCAATTGCCAGTTGTTGTACACCCTCAGTCCCCCCAGCAAACCGAAGAGGGCTCCCAAAACCAACACCGCGCTGGAAAGGGCCCTGAAGTTCCTGGCCATCATGTTTTTTCCTTCGTTGATCTCCTGGATGCCGGGAGGGACTTGAGCCTTGGATTCAATTATGCCCATGGAGAAGACAAAGACAAGCAGCAGCATGGGGAGTAACTTTTTCATTTCAATAAACCAGTTGCTTCTTTACCTCGATCGTTTCATCATGCGCCAACCTGAACAGTTCCGTCATGCTGCTTACCCCTCCGGTGGAAACATTGATGTTTTCCCCATAGAGTTTCAGTTGCTCACCCTGTGATAGTTGGACCCCGGAAGGCGAAGCACCGTAACTAGTGACCTCCTCTTCCTCGACGACTGTGGTTTGGGTGTCCTCAGGAAATTCCAGCAGGTCTTCCTCACCCATGATGAGCGCCCCTTTTTGGGGTTTCAGCAGGTCCAGCACGATCAGGATCCCATAATAAAGCAGGTAGCCCGATGCCAGGTATTTGATAAATTCAGTCCATCCCATGTCAGAGTTTTTTAAAGGATTTGCGGATTTCCTCAATAAGTTCCGGGTGGTCCTGAAAGAAGCGGGTCAACAGGAAATTGATAAAGCGGGTCACATCCACGGAGAATACCGGATACATCACCTTTAGGATTTCCTCATGCTTTTGGTCGATCTTGATCAGCCTCTTTTTCTCCCCTTCAATTTTCATGTCCCTGACCTGCTCCAACACCGGGATTATGCCGCTGCCCAAGGTGGTGGTGCTGCCCTGCTTGGTGACGGTGAGCTTCCTTTCCTTTCCCTGCTTTTGCAATGGATGGCCGTTGGGACGGAAGTTGCTCATCAGCGATTTTATGTAATCATCTTGTGCCATGCCGGATCGATGTATTCGTTGTAAATGGATTCAAAAACAGGTTCGATCACATCTATGATGGTGGCCGGAATGTCGTAGGTGGTGATCCGTTGGAAATCTATCCGCTCCGTGATGCTGTTGGTGACCACCCCGAAGTTTTTCAGTGCCTCCTGGACGGATTTCATGGTTTCGTATTTTACACTGGTCCTCACCCTGTTGGGTATAAAAATGATTTTGGCATTTGGGTTGATCTTCAGGATCACAAAGGAAAACTCGATGGTAGAGGATACCGAGTATTCGTCATAGCTGAAGGGGCAAAGGATCAGGTCGGAGTTCCTAAATACCGGGACCAGTTCATCGTCATCCATTTTGCCGGCCAGGTCGATGATGCTGACCAAGTTTCCTTCCTTGTTGGCCTTTTTCTGGATGGCGTCGAACTGTGATAGTTCGGCGGCCTCTACCGGGTACAGGGGGGTGTTGTCAATCACCTCCGCGGCTTGTGCCTTGTTGTACAGCGAACGTTGAAAGTCCATGTCATAGACCTTTACCGGCTTGTTTTTGGCCAGGGTGAGGTAGTTGGAGAACAGGACCGAAAGGGTGCTTTTCCCAACTCCTCCTTTTTGGTTTGCGAATAGGATAATCATATGCAATGGGTTTATCTGATGCTTCTTTTTTTGCTGCCTTTCTCTTTTTTTCTTCGCCTGCCATGCAGGGCCTCGTCGTCCACATCCTGATGGATGTCCAGTTTAAAGTTGGAAAGGGGAGGGGCCGTTTCCCGCTCATGATCGGCATAACCACTATCCTGAGCGTTGGGAGTAAGAATTTCGTTGTCCGCTTGAACCGGTAAGTGGTCTCTTGCATCCGATGCAGTTCTGATAGTGGTTCCTTGTTCGGTGTCATTCCTTTCGGGTACATTCCAGAGCCGGGCAAAACGGTTGTATTCGTCGGTCTTGAGGATGGCTTCCAGGCTGATAAAGTACCTTTCACGAGTATCCAGCAGGAATAAGCGTTTGTCGTTTACCAGGAGGTGTAAGCGGTATTCCTCCAAGCCCTTTTGGGGATTGGAAAATTCCTCCAACACCGAAAGTAATTTTAGCCTGTAGGCAGCCTGCCGGGGAAGGCGTTTGAACCGGAACACCGTATCCGTGGTCCCGGTGATGTTTTCGTAGGCGGCTTTATCCGATTGGGATGCGAAATTGACTACTCTGACCTTATCCGTAGTTTCTTCCCGGGTCAGGTTTTTGAGGGGGAACACCTCGCTGCCCTTGAGGATGATTTTCCTGCTGTGGTCAATGATGGAATAGCCGTAAGGGGCCTTGCCATCCTTACCATGAAAAATCAGCTCCACACCGAATTTTTCCTTGAGGAATTCCGCCATTTCTGAGCGGTATCCCGTTGGTTTTCCCAGGCGGTTGCCCTTCAACGGTTCGAATATTGGCACGGGCGCACTGCTGTACACCTTTCTGTATTTGTCGAATAAGGCATGGAGCTGCTTTATTCTCCCTTTGTCCGGGGAATAGGAATCGGCTTTGGCATTTAATTCATTAAGCGTAAGCTCGCCCTGTAAAAGGCCGAATTTGTATAACACCAGCTTGCCCTCCTTTTCATTTAGACTGTACCCCAGGGTTTCCAGGTATAGCTTAGCCTGGCTGACCGTGGAAAAGGAAAAGGTTTTTAGCTGATCCAGCACCTTGTGGCATTCCTTTCCCGGGTTCCGGTCCATGATTTCCAATATGCATTTCTGTGCCCTGATCCGTTCCATGCTGTCGTTGATCTTCTTGCCATCGTTCCCGATTCTGGAGGAGACCATATGCACATGGTTGTTGTTGGTGTCCCCATGGAACACAATCAGGTAGGGGTTGTCTCCATAGCCCATTTTGTGCAGCCACTTTTCGGCCATCCCGGTGAGCTCCTTCTTGTCGTATTCCCGCCCTTTGCAGGAAATCATGGCATGGAACTGCTGGTGTTTCACCCGGGTGTTACGGTTGGAGTGCACTTTTAGAAAGGTTTTCATCTCAGCTGGCGTCACCTGCTGGGCCGATTGCAGGTAACCGAAATTCCTGAATTTCATCAGCTCCCCCTTGGCGGACTGCGTCTTGTTGGTGTTGTAGGACACCCCGTTGAAGGTACTGGTCGACGATAGGATCTTGACGGTCATCAGCTGAGGGATTTATAGATTTTCCGGAACGTCCTGTTCATATCCTCCTGGTAGTCCAGGTAGGTGGCAAGGAGACTGTTGAACCGCGCAAAGACCTTGGGGTCCATGTCTTCCACCTTGGAATACTGGTTGGCATGCTTGGCCAGCTGGTTGATGTTGTTGTTGACCCGGCCCTGCTCCGCTGCCAGCTCGTTCAGCGTCTTGAGCAGCTTATCCGTCTTGATAATGGAGGCATCCCCCTGGATCTTCCTGATCAGGTTCCTCAGCGTATCGCTTCTGGAAATACCCGCACTTTTGGAAAACTCATCCAGGAATTTCACCTCCCGCTCATTGAGCCGGAAGGTGATTTTATGCGTTCTGTTTTCCTGGGTATCCTTCATGGTTATGGGTCAGCCTGGCCCTTGCTTGCTTGACCCAAAGAGAAGTAGAAAAAAAATGGGATGAAATACGTAAAAAGGTATATTTTAGGGAAGTACGTAGGTATGCGTATATGGGGGTGGGGGGTGGTGTAAGGATATTAGAGTCAAAAAAAGTACTAGTAGGTGAAAAAATTAAAGTCGAAGCCTACCTTTCCAGTATGTCCCTTAATATGGAGACACGTCAATCATGATTAAGTTCGTTTAGGATTTCCTGTATCTCTCAAAAATTTTGTTAATAATCAAGATCGTATTTTCGTTTTGCCGCTTTTTACAGTTTTGCATTTCAGATCGAAACCTTAAGTCCTATCTTCAGCAGGGTAAAAGATAAGAGAATTCCAAACCGATACATTCACCGGGAAATGCCTACAACTATAATAGCATTCTGACAAATGACATAGAACCCATAAATAGTACTTCAAAAAGCTGGGACAATGCACCTTATTTGCTCAAATCTAAACATCTCCAACCGAATATGGATTGGATTAAAAAAATTTAATATTGTTTAAAAGTGGGTTACAAATAAAAAAAAGTTTAAAAACGTTTTTTATTACCAAATAAATTTCTATATTAGTTTATTGAACAAAATAATCCCTGTACATAAGGGGAATACATGAGAATATTTAAATAGAGTTTTATCGGTTATCGGTAATTTTAAGTTTTAATCCCTATGGTTTTAACTTATTATTTAATCGTCTTTTAAAGATTTCTGTAGTTTAAGTTCTTTTCTGGCCTAGCGTTTAATATTTCAACCCTTTTACCATTTAATTCCTTAATTAGCATCTGATTCTTCCTTCAAAACTCATGTAGGGAAGGCTAAATAAATATAGATCTAAATCTATTGAATTGCGTCTATATAGTAGATTATTAAATTTTCTTAATTAGGCGGATTTTAAATGGGAAAAGTATAATTATAATTTCCGTTAAACATAAATTTTGCTGAAAAAGGTATAAGAGTCTCTCCATCTTTAAATGTGGGAATATTTCTCCGACGACAGGGCCTTAGTAAGAAACGAAGGTAACAAAAAAAAATCATGATTGTGGGCCTGTAAAGGGACGTAAAAGGTGTTTTCCACTGGTAGGGCAAGATGGTGGAATACGCCTTCAAGGTCAATTTGAAAGGATTTACGAAAGATCATATCACTGCGAGGCCGAAGTCAATATCGACTATTGAAATGGCATGGAGGCACATTTTCCGAAACTTACTCAAGAAAAATCGGGATAGAAGGTGCAGAACGGATGCACCGAGCGGTCAAAATTTTCAATGCTTAGGTTAGGGATACTCACAATTTAATCATAAATCTTTAACTCTATATCAATGAGTATACATATAGGTTCAACTCCCACAAAAAGAAACCAGGAATCTTGGGAAATCTGATGAGAAGGTATGGTCGCGACACCAATTTAATAAGCACCTAATTCAATAGTATTAATTCAAAACAGAAGACATTATGAATAAAGCCACCAAAAAGGTAACTACCAAGCATGATTCTAATGACATCAAGCAACCACAAAAAATTTGTGAATTTCCTAATTCTTCGCAGCTCGACGATTGCCAGCAACTGCAGGCAATGCGAAACTGTGATGTTGTACATTTCAAGCAATTTATGCTTGTAAAGAGCGAATCCACAAGCAGTAAGGACAACGGCGGCGAAGAATCAGAGGGGAAGGGCAAGGTGAAGCCGCAACACACCTACATCGTACCTGTGAAACGCATGCAGAACGAGGTGGAGCGGCGAAAACAACGTATTGAGAGTCGACATCTCCAGCATCTGTTTAAGACTGCCGAAATGTTCAAGAACAAAGGACGCCTAGATGCTTCTGTAGCCATCTTGTATTCTCGAGCGAGGCTGGCCCAGCAGATGGAAGGTTTGAAGCGAAATGTTAAAAGCGAGGAAGATTCGTCGAAAGTTACCAGTGATCGATCGTCAAAGCAGTTTGCTGCTCAACCCGCTTTCCATATTCTGCAACCAGCCAACTGCACCTCAAAGCTTACCCCAATACCTCCTCACAACACTACGGGACCCCGTAATCCATATGAGCTCTTCAAGGATTTGGTTGTCGGTATGGGCATTGTACCCTCTCCGCCGAAGACAGAACCGCCTCTCGAGCCTCTCCTCGCCCTAGGTGTTCGCTACCGGCAGGAGTGGTGCAGCGAAGGGTACCGACGTGGTCGGCTCGTGCGAAGCATTCCGCTAACACCGAACGAGACTGTCGAGATCATCACCAAGATGTGGGATCGGCGCACAGAGCGACGCCAGCGAGTAGAATCTGTGCAGGAGGACATTAGTACCGAATTCGTCGGCGATGAGAAGTGGTCTCTATCAACGACTAAACAGGTTTCCGCAACACTCACCGGCTCAGCCAACCTCAATTCAAGCCTTTCTAAAGGAGTTGAAGTGTCCCTCCCTATCGAGGTGATTAATTTAGGAGCCAAATTGGGTGAAAAAATGGGTGGGGACATCGGTGCAAAAGGAACCTTTGAATCCAGCATCAAACAGACCGAAGAACAAATTCGGCAGGCTACTCTTACTTCGGCCCACCATTTGAAGAACAGCGTTACCTCCACAGTGGAGATGGCGCACGAGGTCGGACGTGAAGTTACGCATACGCAGAGCATCAGCAACACGAACCGTTGTCATTCACTGACTTATCACTATTTTGAGGTAGTTGAGGACTTCAGTGTTTTCACACGAGCCGAGGAGGTTGCGCCGTACCTCCTGATTCCCCTCGGCTACCCAAACATAACTAAAGAGTGGCTCCTGTGCCATGAATGTCTCCTGCGGCGGTTTCTTCCGTGCGAAACCTACTACAATGGGTTTGATGCGGCAAAGCAGCTTCTCGCAAATGAAAAGCTTGGACTTTTCCAAGGTGCTTTGAGCGATCCTGTTGTAAACAACTCTGCGGCGGCGATGGAAACGTTGGTGCAGATGGTCCTTGGTATTTACCGGAAGCTAGCAGAAGCCAACATTTTCTTCAGTGGCGACTTTTCCGGTAGTCCATTGGATGATGCTATGAGTTGTGTAACTAACCCTAGGGAATGCGCAAATATTACATGGGAATGGTTAGCAAATTTTCTCTCCCTAGATTCTGACCAGCCAAGTAGTGGAGGAACCGGTCCGAGCCTGATACCGGACAATGTCGCCAATTGTATAGATGAAATGCTGGAAATGGCGGAGAACGCACCCATACCCACCCACTTTCTTGATGGTGATGCGTTGGAGGCTTGGAAAGACGTGGCCCAAAAGGCATTTAGCTGCGGTGGCGAAGCTGTGAGTGCCCTATGCTCTATCGCACCAGAGGTGGTGCGTGCGTTTATGTGTACTGGAGGTGGAACACAAGTACAGCCGCAGATGTCGGCTTCGACCGCCCTGTTGGCCTCTCCTGGAGGGTTCGAAGCTGGGCCTGGCAGTTACCTCTACTGGCAAATCCTGCGAACTGTTTCACCAGAACTCGAGCTGGCACTCGCAACGCTTGCAGCGCGCTACGAGCAGGTCCGAATGCTTCCGGAAGGAGCCCAACGTAACCGTGCCTTAGTGGAAGCAGTCGCCACGTTCATTAATCAGGCTGGCGACATGCAAGCAGCCTTCAGTAAAATTGATATGATCACTACTGCTATGGGTGTGGGTGGGATCTCCGCCGTTACCGCACTAGCCAGTGTCGGGGGCCCCGGGGCGATGATCTCGACTGCAATATCCGCAACAATCACCACCCTGCTGGCTGTTTTTGGGGATGACAACGGCATGTTGGATTTGATACCCGATGATGAGGGACTAAAGAACCATATGATGAGCCTCTACGGGCATTACCTTAGCATGGCTCAGTTTGCTGGTGAGGTCGCAATGCTTGGTGCTAACGCCACCATTGAAGAGCGTGCCCAGTACGAGCGAATGTTACAAGAGCGAAGGCAAGAGCAGCGCAAATACGCCCAACTGCGGGTTGAATACGAACGGCTTGTGTGCCATATCCGTAAAAATCTAGCCTACTATGCACAGGTTGTCTGGACACAGATGGGCACCGCGGATATTCAGCGACTACTGGAAAAGTTCGACCTTCCTCTTTACGCTGTAGAACACCGATGGTCTGGCTTTGTTGGGAACCGTGCAGCCGTGCTCATTACGGATCCCGAATCGGTCTTGGGTGACGACTTTGACTGGTCAGCAGCAAAAGAACAGTTGGTTGTCGAGGAGATCTTAAAAGACACACGGGAGCCGCTCTGCCTTACGATGCCCACAGCGGGCATGACAGTGGAACCGGCACTCGGGCTTTGTAACGGTTGTGAAGATTTCGTTCGCACACATCGCGAGCTAGATCTGAATGTGCGCCGGGCTGAAGTGCATAAAGCGAAGGCCGAGGCTGAGCAGGCAGTGCTGGAAGCGGAACGGTTCAAGAAACGCCTTGCAAAGGATCTCTTGGGAGATCCCACACCGTACGAAGGTGCGAACAGCGTCACAGTTCAGGTTCAAGCTAAACCCGAAAATGAATAATCGCGACCAAGAATACCTGAATCAATTTCTCGGAGATGTCCGCAACGAAATGGTGGAGGAGGCGCGCGTTTTCGCAAATAAGCGCTTCGCCAGGGCGGAACCCCGACGCGGCACCTTTGAAGCGGTGTGGGAATTGAAGTTGGGGCATCCGCTTCTTAACGAGTCGTACAGGGAGATTCGCGATACTTTAATAAAAAGCGTTCCGATGACAGGGCTCGCCTACATGATCGGTAGTCTCACGGAAACGTTCGTTTCGGAATTTGTTGCGGAGGCAGAACGCGCCCGTGAACGCATCCAAAAATCACATCCCCAATCATCACTGGAACATGAGTTGGGGTTACAGGAGACCTTTTCTCAACACGCACCGTTAATAGTTACCGGATTGTCCACCATTCCCCAAATGGTTCGTGAGGGACTGGAAGCGGTTGCCGAGGAAGTGATCAAGGATAAAATCAGCAGTCGGCTGGGCGGTGACGTAGTGAACAAGCTGGTGCGGCCGGTAGCCAACGCATTCCGTGCTGTTGGTTCGGTTGGCGCTCAACTGCTGATTGATAATAAAAGAACCAGTAACATGTCGACTTCGGTTATCGGTTATGCTACAGAACGATTGAACGAGTTGCTACAGGAAGCTTTTGTTACCGTATATGTGAAGGAACTTGTGACTGAAAAGTGGGAATATGTCAGAGTACTGTCTGACATTTTGATAAAGCATCCAACTCAGAGAGTGGCGATTGCTGAAGCTTTTCTTCGTCTTCCAGTTCCGGTTTGCGCAGAGTGGCTTCCCGCTTTGTTGAAGCAACTCGGTTTTTCTCAGAAGAACGTTGAAGATGCGGAGTGGCTTGTCCTGCGGTTTCGCAAGGGCTGGGGAAGTTTAAGTGTCCGGCTGCTCCATCCGGTATCTGGTGCTCACAAGACACGGATGAATATGATTGTTGAAAAACTGGTCGGAATACTGTTCGAGCCTAGGTATTATTTTAGGCTGGATAACCTGCCCCAGCTTGCGCGTCAAACTCTTTGCAATATTAACACCACTGCTGGATTGCAAAGTGTCCGAGGCTGTAGGCAGTAATAACCTAGGCATTTGAATTCTGAAACGATCTTTCGGCGTGTTAGCATCTGGTTGACTCCTGCTCAATTGGAACAGAGATTACATTCAAAAAAATAGACCGTGTTTAGTTTAGTTAATTTTAGACTCATTCTATTTACTGGGATCAATTAAAATCTGTTGCGGCATCGATAAAACCTGTAACAATTTATTTTGAATTAATAACAAAATCCAAAACAGAATCATGAGAAAATTTCATTTGAATTTAAGCGGGTTTACTTTATTCCTCTTGATTATTGCTTGCAATGAATCAGAAAAGATTCCCAATGTGTACGAGGTAAAAGCGCACTTTCACCAAAAAACTATTCCTGCCGAATTTACCCAAACCCAGATTCTCAAATTTAATACGCCTCCAGGCATGGCTGTCCGCAAGGAGAAGGTGTCCCAAGTCGTGAGCGATATCGGAGTGACGGTTATCCGCACAGAGGGCAATCGGATCCCCCCTTTTTCGGCATTCGTTTCACAGACATTTTTTCGAAGAGACATAGACCTACTGAGAGGGTTTGCAGGAATTGCCGGCAATATTGAATAGCTGCGTAATCGGACAGGAAACATTGCCATCTGCACCGAATCCCTCTGGCTTGAGCACGGGGCAGATTCATTTGGATACCAAACCTCCGACTCCACGATTAATCTGGCTCCTGCACACAGCCTGAACACGCCTCTGCGCCCCGTATACCAGGAGACCGGAGCATCATTCTTGACTACTTTTACCCATCAAACAATGTATATTCCCTGGGACCATCCGGATGTTCCCGATCAAAGTATCCCAGATTTGCAGGCAATTACCTCGGATGACATGCATCTGGACATACGCATGCTCAGCCGCTTGCTTTTTGATAAGCTTTCCGGCGCATTGACTACTGCGGTAGAAGGTATGACTGCATTCCCACTAACCCTTCCTGGCGGAATTCAGCTCCCTATCGTGCGGGTATCCCTGGGAGGCGATGACCGAGCCGGGGAGTTTCGTCTTCACTATTTGCCTCAAGTCCAATTTAATGAGCAAGGAAGCGTAACAGATGGCAATAATCGCCCCATACGGCAAGAAGGTATGGGATTTTATTTTGAAGGTACTATTGATTTACATGAACCCCTGTCTGGGTATATACCATTGGGCAAATTACGGATAATTATTCCGGCTTTTCTAATTTTTGAAGTGCCCATGACGAATATAGCCAACTTCCAGGTGGAGCTCCAACCTATTGCCGATTTAGCGCAGGGGCTAGGTGCAAATGCGAGGGGTATGGACAAGATCGTGGTACTTGCCAATACTCCGCTTGGAGTACAAGCAGAAACTGTAGCAGACTTGGTGAGAAATAGTGTACGCGATGAGTTAATTGCTCTGGCCAACGACGATGGCGCAATGGGTATGTTTGTCACATCCACTATCGCCTTTAGCTCGGGTGTCAACAAATACCGAAAACGACCGACCTCGCAAATTGATTTTGATGTGGTACTCGTGCCAGATAATTGCAACCAACACAACAACCCAATGTGCTTTACTTACAAGGGGCTGCTATCCTCTCAGGTGCAACCTGAAACGAATAGCAGCACTCGGGTGTCATGCTTCATATTAGGACGGTAGTGCAGATGCACCTGTAACTTCTCCGTCCATATTTTCTTAAATTTCAAAAAGTAAAGATAAATCATAAGTTACTATGTTGAGTCGTTTCCTGCCTGACAACTCTTTGCCCTGTGAAAGTATATAAAAAATTTCTGGTGGTAACCGAGATGGCCACAGCACATACATACTGTGCACACATCATTCCACCATTTTGTAAATAAGGAGTCGATTAATTTACTGAATATGTTCATTTTGTTGTTATTCAGATAAAGCTTTCCAAGGTAACTACAATTCAATCCCAGTGTCGTATTAAACATAAATTGGATTTCCTTATTCTAAGTGATTTCTCACTGCCTCACATCCCTGGTAATCTTACTCAACAGATCAAACTTATAATTACTTCCTGCCTTTCTTGAAGATATTCTGCATGTTCATGTTTACGATCCTTTCGGAGATAAACAGGTCCTCGGCTATTTCCTTGTAAATCCGGCCATTCTTAATCAGATCTCAGATTTCGATTTCCTGCTCTGGGTTGATTGATGCAGCGGATGACTAATATTTTGTCCTAAAAGTGGTTCAAGGTATCCAGTTCTTTTCCGTTTTTTGGATCAAGTCCAAAGGTAATTGCGGAAGCCTGTAGCTATTACGAACTTACTTCACAACCAGCAACCCGGGGACATTAAAAACATGGAACCTATCAAGTTCAAGTTGTAAAATTAACATCTAATCAGTTCGTCAGAATCACAGGGGGTAAAGTAGTTATGCAAATGACCTCTGCCCTTAGCCTCATTAAAAAAATTAACATCTAAAAAATTTGCTGTGCGAACTTAGGCAAAAGGTAATTGCGTGAAGACATGTGAAAAACTTAAAAATCATAATTTGAATAATATCGGGAAAAAATAATATTTTTTACTGTTTTCCGACTAATCTACGAAAATTAAAATAAAGCCCTTTAATATTGTTTTAAGGGGCTTTTTTGTCAATTCCCAAAAAGTATCCCCTACCCTGAAAGGAATAGTTTGTTTTGCACTTTTTGAAGGTATTTTTGAAATATACTTTTAAAGTAGGGTCTGCTGAAAAACTCAAGTAATCCGACTTCCTAGAACCAGCCCAGATTGTAATCTGGACTGGTTTTTTGTTGATACGGCTTCCAGAACAAGCTCAAAGTCTGCCAAGAGCATGCTTCGAACCTCTTCCCATGCTGAAAAACCCAGCCATTGGAGTGCCTCCCTGGCCAGTTTGACCAGGTTAAGCACTAAGATGATGGAGGCGATCCACGATTGGCTGGTGTTTCTGAGCCGGACCCTGACCCGGTTCATTCCGTAACCGTTCTTTGCCTGACCGAACTTCCCTTCGATCGGGTTCCTCTCTCCGGGACTTACGTGGTTTTCCACTGCATTTGCCGATGGCCTGCCCAATGGTTTGGCCGCCAGTTTTATCCCTTTTTCTTTCAGCCATTTCCTGTTTTCCCTGCTGCAGTACAGTTTGTCTGCCAGAACTTTTGCCGGGTAGTAGCCGAATCTCTCACGGTACCTTTCCACATAATCCATAAGGTGGGTCCCTTCGTTGAAAGCATCCCAGGATACCGTGTCCAGAAAGGAATACCCGTCTACCAGACTCAGGTGGATCTTGGCTCCGAACTCGGTTTTTGCCCTGGACTTTCCCCTTACAATAGGGCGCAAATGGGGCTCGTGGATACGGACTATCCTATCCTCGGCCTGATGGCTTCTGCTTTCAAACATCATCAGCTGTTGCTTGTAAACCGTCTGGATGATCCAGTACTTCCGCTGAAGCTTATGCTCAAGGGGAAAACCCTCAAAACGGTCCAGCTGTTTTTCTATCGTCCTGAAGTTCCTTCTCAGGTATTGAAGTTGGAATTTTATCCCCTTTCGGATTGTCTTTTTTGAAGGATTCTTATTCTGGGCCACCTTCAGATAGGCTTTCCGGGCAATTTGCCGGTAGGTTCTCGGTTTCTTCCCCAGAGGCTGCTTTCGGTGAAGCACATCTATGATCTCCTCTGTGAGCTCACGGGCTTTGTTGAGCAGTCCATGATCGGTGGGATAAGCGGTGTCCTGGGGACAGACTGTCGCATCATAGATCACCTCCCCTTTGTTCCCGGGTTCTCCGCCGGTAGGACCATCACCACTGTTGTTCTTTCCCCGGTTCTTTTCCTCTTTTTTGGTAGCCCTTTCCATCGAAAATCCATGAATCCTTTCATTCATCTCCTCTATGAGTTCCTGACCGAGACGCTTTCTGATATCCACAAACAGGGATGCATCAAATGGGGCTTCCTTGATATAGGAACTGTAGCCCAGAAAGTATTGGAGATACATGTTTTCGGTAATCTGCGCCACTGTTCACGGTCATCCAGATTGAGGATATGCTTGATGATCACAGCACCGATCAGCACACGTGGGTTTAGTGCCGGCCTTCCTGTCTGTTTTGGGGGATTACGCTTGTTGAAAAGACCCACCAGATCATCCCACGGAATCTGGGAACTGAGTACGACCCACCGGTTGTTCGGGTCGAGCTGGTTATAAAAAGGAGTCTCAAACCCCGAGAAAGACAACTGGCTTGGACTTGTATATACACTGCGCGGTGCACGCCTTTTGGAGTTCTTTTTCATAATCCCTTGCACTTGGACACCCTTAAAATCAGAAAAAATCTTCTAATAACCGATTCTTTCAGCTATATTAAACTTTATCAGCAGACCCTAAAGTAAGCCTCTGAGTGGAGAAGGAACTTTTCAAGGCTCACATAGGAACTGAGATTTTTAGCGGCCACCATGACCATTGTTGAAAAATCCTCGGCCTCCTTTACCTGCTTGTGCAGCACGGTAAACAGGAGGTTGAGGATCAGTCCCACCCATATCTGTGTTTTGATCCCGTTCTCACTGTCCGACAAAAAGTATTTAAGCTCAAAATTCTGCTTAACCTGCTTGAACCCTTTATGTAAAGCTTTACATAAGGGGATAAAAAACCTGAAGCCCAAGATGAAGGTGGAACAGTTCGGCTGCAGGAAGCCCGACGGGGTTTACCAGGAGTTCTACGCCCACATCCTGGTGATGAACCTGGTGGCCATGGCGGGTATGGCGGCCTCCGGGGACATAGGTAGACGAACGGAAGGCAGAAAACTGAATTACAAGTACAACTGGAAAAACGCCTTCAGGCACCTGAGGGCCGCCATCGTGGAGTTGTTCAGCAGGGAGTGCGCCGAAAATCTGCTCGAGGCCCTGGTCGGGCATATTTCCCGGTCGGTGGTCGCCATAAAGAAGAGGAGGAAGTTTTCAAGGAGTGGCCTGGGGAGGGCCACCAGGATAACCCAGTACTACAAATAGGCAGAAAGAAAGACAAGAAAGCAAAAAAACATATCGCCACGAACCCCCCGCATTGCGCAGGGTGATCAACTATGCCCTTTAGGTTTGGGAAATTGCCCGTGAAGGACAAAAAAACCATTGAAGGGCTATCGACCGAATGCCCCTAAAAGCTTAACTTATTAGCATTGGGCTAAAAGGGACCCTCTATTCGGTCATAGACCTAACCAGTTCACCTGTCGTTTCAATCGCCTCAATATGAAAGAAGGAATTTTCGAGAATTTAATGCAGAGAATGGATTCTAAACTACCTCTATTCATATAAAAAATTTTTAAATAAATGTATAGTTCAATTAAGTTATTAGCCCTGCAGTACAAATGGTAGAGATTACTCACCTATTGCTTTTATAAGATTCTGGAACAAATACACAATTCATTCATCACTATTCTAAAAGTGGAAAGTAAAAAGATATTAGGATCTTCTGTTAAGTTAACTATTCGCCATTTCGTTTGTGAAAGTTCACCAATTATGAACTTGCTCACATCTTGATACACCCTGACCACCATCCTACTTTCACGAAGAACAAAGAGTATGAATCGAATGGATGCTGGAATCATACATCGGTTTAGAGTTTGAAACAATCAAATAAAAAAGTGCCTAGGCACTTTGAATTTAGGGATATTAGATATAAATTTAAAAAAGCTTTTGGTAATATTCCAGATTACACATTTAAGCATGTATCTTAATCTTGACAATAACCAAACTTCACTACTTTAAAGAAAACCTAAGGTAAACTAGTTTAATCAATGAACGTAGCTAATCCTAGAGAATCAAGTGAGCAACGACTTCGGCTACTAAAAGTGTTAATTGTAGTATTGTCTGCATTGTGGTTCAGCCTGGTCATCCTAGGATTGATACAAGGTGCGTATATCGACCCACAGGCGGCTTTGGTGATGGGAGCGTATCTGGTCGTCATACTACTCTCACTCGCACTCCTTGTCTTGAGGGCACCCTGCGCATGTCCGACGCCTTTACGACGCCGTCCGATCCCCTCCTCCGAGGGGTTGGCTGCAGGTGCGATACTCTACCTCCTCGGCGCCATCGTTCTTGGAGGCATGGCACTACCTACTCTTGAAGTGGCGGAAACGACACAATACTTGCTCCTCTGGATCGTGGGTATAAGTGTCGGCATTGCGGCATTAATACTCTTGATCGCTGGTTGGTTTGCCTGCAGGTTCCGGTTTGGAGACAAAGCTCGCGATCATGGTCGAAATACGTTGCCAATACCCGACAATGTTTGGCTGCGCCCCGACCCATGGCTCTATTCCCAGCAGTGGGCACGGTCGATTGGAGTTCAGCCTGTATGGGACAATCCATCGGTGACCATAATAGACCCAACTACAAATTTGGAAGTCGCTCCCAAGGAGTTGAGCCCAAGTACACTTTATCGGTTTTTCGTTGAGATACAGAACGGATCTGCAGCCACTCCGGCCCCAGTTTCTGCCGCAGGCACTGAGTTAACGATCGAGCTCCGCCAGTTCGGCATTGGGGGTGGACACCTCGAATGGATCATCCCTTCTTCAGGCCCTCTTATTGTTCCACTTATCCCGAAGACGCCACGATCTGCTACGGATCCATCTTCTGTGCAGATCGTTCAAAAGGATTGGATTTCACCTGCGAATCCGGGATCTTACTGCGCAATTTTCAGCGTGCACCATCCTGACGATGCGAATCCGCTAAACAACGTGGGTCAGCATAACTTAGGCGTTGTGAAGGGTGCGGCTGGACAAACCGTTACTACCGAAATTGCTCTCTGGAACCGAGCCCCCAGAGGGCCGAAAAGTGAAAGGGTGGATCGAATGGCTGCACGACGGACAAACTCTGGCATCCTCCAAATAGTGCGTAGGGTCTTGTCTCCCCTGTTATGGGTATGGGCGCTACCGTATCGATTCTATGCGGCACACCGATTGAAAGCCCGTAAAACCGGGCCGAACTCGATCCCAACGGGCCCAACAAAAGAACTTGTGACGGTTGAAGTAAGTGATGGAGCACCCAACCGTGGTATCCCCCCCTCCGGCTGGCGACACGAACTCGATGCGACAATACTGGAAATATGGCCTGAGTCCAGTGATGCGGCTTCGCCCCAAGCTGCCACCGTGTCTCTGTCGATCGGAATCCCACGGAATAGCAGTCCTGGAGAAGTTGCCGCATTTCAGGTGTCGGGCCTCCTTGATGAAAGCCTAATCGGAGGCGTTACTATTCTAGCAAAAGTGGAGGAATCATGAGCGGTGTTAGCCATAATTATTGCGATATCGTCGGTGGAAACGAGGACGTTCAGTGGTACTTCGCTTATTCATTCCTGACGGCTACAATGGCGGCGGTGACGGTCAATACAACCCTTATTCTGGCACCCATCCTTGGGCCATTTATCGGGCTTCCCGGAATAGGATCAGTCTTGGGGGCAATTGGGCTATTCCCATCATCCGGGATCCTGATGGGACTCCTTTTCAATTTCGTCTGGGTACTGGTCTTCTCCCTTTGCCGGATGCAGGTACGTTTCAATGAACAAGACTTTTCTTCGCTAGCAGGACGACACGATCCCAGCCAGAGTAAATGCGTCCAGGGAAACCTGGAATTGTCGAGACGGTACGGTGACGAGTGGTATCAGTTTTTCCCGTTCTACGATGGTGACTACCTATACGATATCCGAACCGACAATGGCAGTCTCGTGGAAACAACTGTTGGTGGTTTTATCATCACCGGCAACATTACATCGTTCGTCGAAAGAACAAGCGGTGGTGAACCCGCAACGGTCAGGTGTGCCCAGGATGGCGCTTGGACACTTCACACTGAGATTGACTCGATGAGGAAGTACGCTGGGCACATTGCATGGATTCTAGCTGCGCTCGCCATTCTTGTCTTGGCCATAATGTTTGCACCGTTGCTTGCACCCATTGAGGCGATCTGCCACGCCATTCCCTTGGTGGGGCCGTTGCTCTGTGCTGCGGTCGCAGTGGTAATTGCACTTGTGGTCTCTGCAGTAGTGGGCACATTGGGTGGCTTAGTCGGGGATGCCATCGACGCAGCTATGAATCCCCGGGATGGTGTCATTGAGGGCACTGACGAGGGATGGGAGCCTGAAGCTGGCCAATGCGTAACCGCTTTCGGCGTTCATGTCACCGATCTTGACCACGGATGGAACGAGTTGCATCCACTCCACACCTTACAGCAATGCACTGGCAAGATCAGCCAGACACTCGATTCCGCTGGTGAATATCTTGTTCCAAACATGACCGAAAAAGATATCCATCTATTACAACATGCCTTTTGATTGACGCATCTGGTACCACGTTTTAGGGTCGTTGGACTGCTTCGGGTATCAAGTTTTAAGCCCGTTTCGTTCTCTCGTTCTTATCCAAATGTCAAACAGGACAGATACGCCCAACAGTCCACCGACGGTTCCCAGTACGATGAATACTGTGGCAGGTTCGAGGAATACCAGGAGAATGCCTACGGAAATCGGACTCACCGTCTTGCCAATGGCCTGAAAGGTGAGTGCAACAGCCATGGAACTGATTCTGTATGCAGGAGAAGAGAGAGAATTTACCATGCTTTTCATTGCGGGGTCGATCAATCCATCACCCACGCCCGCAATCGCGATGGCAAAATATATAATTGGCACCGTTGGAACGAAACCAGCGAGCGCGAGACCGGTACCAAATAGAGCAAATCCGATGATAGCGATAAGGTTCGTGCTACTGTGCCCAGACAGACGACCTACCTGACTCGCTGCCGCAAACTTCATTAGGGAATTCGTGCCAAGCAACAAGCCCAACATTGCCACTGTCATTCCCGTCTCTCGAATGGCGAGCACCGAAATATAGGTATACATTCCAAACAACATGTACGTGCGTGTGAAAAACCCACTCATGAGGCAAAGGGTCGTTCGTTTCGTCAAGAACCAGGCTATACCTCGTAGATAAGTCTTGCCTATTCGCCCATCTATCGATTCGCACTCAGGAACTGTAGACCAAATCAGGGCAGCAGCGGGGAGGGCAAGCAAGAAAAGGTGGAATGGAGCCCGCCAGGAGAGAGCGAAGAGCAGTCCCGAAATCACTGGTGTGGCAAGCTGCACTATGCTCTTGAAGGAGGTATTGATTCCCTGGATCGTCGTTTCACGTATCCCGGAGAAGAAATCCGCGAACATAGCGATTAGGGAGGGTTGCGCCAGACCGAAGCCGATCGCTTGGATGATTCGAAGAAAGAGTGCAAACTCGAATGTGTGTACATAAGCGAATGTACAGCCGGAAAGGCCAAAAAGGGTCAACCCAAAGATCGCTGTCCTTCGTGCACCAAATCGGTCTGCAAATAATCCCGAGAACGGGAACGTGAAAAGGATTGCAGCAGAAAACACACCAATCAAAAGACCACTTTCCGCCTCCGAGATCGCAAAAACTGTGGCGAGGTCAGCTATTAGGGGGCTGATCAGGATCGTGGCGGTTGCAAGAATTCCTTGGGAGACTATGAGGATGCGCCCCGCATTGTGAGTTGCGACGCAACCCCATCTGCCAAACAGCACCTGTAAGAATTGATCAGTCATTAGAGATTTGGTCAAGTGATTTTTCGGTGGTTTACGCATACAGTTTACAAATCCTCTACAAGAAAAACTTTGTATCTCTGACACCTTTTTGGTTAGCACAGAACAATTTTATACGGGCATTGAATGATTCTGATGAAGCATAGGTCAGATGAAGCAAATAAAGACATCACTCCATTCAAATCAGCGGAATTCAATATTTGAATTTTAAACTGGCATCAATAACGTCGACATTTCTTTCATTCAGCAAAATAACAAGCATTTTTTTGCTAAGTTCTCCATGTAGCAGAAATGAGAGTCCGTTAACTGTATCCATCCGACGAACCCATTAAATTACTTTAGGAATTATGGGAGGGAATGTTTATTGGTCGGTTGTGGGCCGGTATTCGTCCCAGTTGGAAGGCAGTAGCTGGTAGAGGTCCTTTTGTTTATGGCTCTGGATTCTCTCGAAGACATCCTTTAGCCAATCAAATTCATTGATTTTGTTCCTTTTGCAGCTCGCCATGAAAGAGTACATGGCTGCGGTCATCTCTGCTGCCTGATGCGATCCTGCGAATAAAAAGGCTTTCCTGCCCAGGTTATGCAAAGCTTTGCATAAGCTTGGTTATGCATAGTAGAGTATTATGTAAAGTGTGCAACTATCCGTCAGGGTTTAATGCACCTGAAGGCGGTTCCAGGTCACACCACTTTACATAATAAATATCACTTAGAAGCGCTTCAACCATTCCAAAAGATTATCATTTGACAACCATACTGGCTCTTTCTTCGGTACCACCGACACATATGCCTTTTCTATTGCTTCTCTTTTCGCACGAGAATCGGCCCTTGCATACACCTCTGTTGTCTGTACGGATACATGTCCCAGTATGTCGCGGATGTACACCAGATTTACACCTGCCTGAAGCAGGTGCATCGCTTTGGAATGGCGCAGCACATGGCAGCTGATCCTGTCCGGTAAATAAACTCCTGCCTTTTTTCTGGCCATGTCAGCGTATTTGAGCAGGATATGGTTCACCCCGGCCCGTGTCAACTTCTCACCCCGGCTGTTGAAGAACAGGGGATGCTCATTGTTACAGGACTGGTCAAGACAGTGCTCAGCGAGGTAAGGTTTTAACAGGCCTACCTGTTGTTCAAGCATGGGAACAATACGGCTCTTGCTTCCTTTGCCCATAATCCGGATAGTATTTAGGTTGTCCAACCTCAAACTGGTCGGTTTAAGGTCAATGACCTCCTGCACCCGGGCACCCGTATCATACATCAGCGAAAGCAAAGCCAGATCACGTCTGCCCCTGACCGTATTGGTATCAGGTTGCTCCAGGAGCACTTTTATCCCTTCGATTGACAGGTAGTTCACCGGAACACTTGCCTTGCGCTTCATCGGTATGGAAAGGATCTTCCGGCATTCATACAGATGCTCGGGATGCTGATATTGTACATAGCTGAAAAAGAAATGGATCGCAGCCAGCCTGGCGTTCCGGGTCGAATTCCCGTTGTTGCGTTCCGTCTGGAGCCAGTCAAGGAAACCGATGACTGCTTTTTGGGTGATGTTTTCCAACGACAGTCGCGAAACAGATATGCCCTGCTTTTCCATATAACCGATGAAATGAATAAAACAGTCCCGATAAGCAATGATGGTATTCCTGCTTGCTCCCCGCTCGTGGGCGAGATAACCTGTCAAAAACCCAGAAAGGTGTTTTGAAAAGTCAGTGGGTTTCATAACCGGTCGAATTGGGGAAAACATTTATGCATATCCTGTCAATATCCTTAAGCAACCCCGGGTACATGGTAGCTACCAGCCTCACATAGTGATTTGTTGATTCGATTGCTTTATGACCCAAATAGGTTGAAAGAATAGGCAGGCAACAATAGATATCCATGCCGCTTTCAGCCATCATCGCCAGTGAATGGACACTGAAAGAATGGCGTAAAGCATGAGCGGTTACACCCCGGCCATGGGTAATACCGGCAATGGACAACAAACGCTGAAACCAACCTGAGAAACAATCCTGTGTGATTCTTTTTCCGTCGAGTCCGATAAAAAAGCGGTCATCTTTGGCCAGACTGGGCGGCAAGCGTTCCCTGTAAGAGACGTATTGCCTAAGTACTGTTGTCAAGGAGTCTGAAATGGGGACGATACGTTCCAACCCGTTCTTACTGTCAAGAACAACAATGATCTGGTCCCGAAGGTCAACATCCTGGACCGATAGGGCGAGTGCTTCCCCACTTCGAAGACCTATAGCATAAAGTAACCTAATGAGTGCGGGAAGCGAAAACATTATTTGGCGGAGGCCTTTTCTTGCGCGGAGATTGTCAGCGGCAGCAAAAATCCTGTGGAGCTCATCCCGGGAATAAATATGTGGGGCGAAGTCTACTTTGCATACCGGCAAACGCATGAGATAACAACGGATACCCTGATTGCCAAGGAATGAAGCGAACTGGTTAATGAGAACCGCACGATGATAGTTGTACGATGACGAAAGCCCTTCCCCGGTTTTCATCCATGCCTGTGAAAGTTCCTGCGTGATGCCTAACCGGGTTTCGCCACGCTCGACGGTAAAACGGTCAAAAACAGAGAGTATAGCTTCTTCAGTTTCCTGTTTAAATCCTAACTGTCTTTTGAAATCAATGTATTGTTCGAGATACTGTGCATAGATTCCGATGAAATGATTACGCATAAAAGTACCCTCCTTTCTGGTCATAAAAATCATCGGGGACAGGGGGAACATCAAGCATACACTGCTTCATGGATGCCAGGTCGATCCGTAGATAAAATTTTGTGGAACGGGAGTTTTCGTGACCAAGCACTTCTGTGATAACCGGCATTGCAGTGCTCTGTTCCAGAAGTAAGCTGGCAAGGCTGTGGCGAAGTGCGTGCGGTCCGTGATGTCTGTTCCCGATAATGACCCCGGACGCCAGAAAAACACGCCTGACCGCACAGGTAATCCCACTGCCGTACATCCGCCCGAAAGGTGAATGGCCGGTCAGAAACACAAAGGGTTCACCGGAGACCGGCCTGCCATACTTCAGGTATTCGATGATTGCTTCACCAACTTCTGCGAGCAGGGGCAATTCCAATTCTCTGGCCGTTTTATATTGGCAAAGCGAGATCGTACTTTTTTCCCAAAGGAGGTTCTCAAACTTAAGTCCCGCAATGTCGGATGCTCTCAGGCCAAGCCGGGCGGCAAGGAGTACAATTGCAACATCCCGTTTTCCGCAAGGTCTGCTACGGTCGATCGTGCCGATCACCCGTTGGATTTCCTCGGGTTTAAAGACAGAAGGTATCTTGGCTTGTTTTCTGTAGTTGTCCTTCGGTACGCAAAGCGACGTATCCACTTCCAGTATCCCTTGTTCAAAAAGATACTTCAGAAAGGTCCTTATCGCTGTCAATGTCATGTGGGCCACTGTTGGAAAGCGCTCATCCAAAGTCTTAAGATAATCCAGTATAACAGATTGATGCACTTCACTCATAGAGGTCAGACCTTTTCCCTTCAGGTGAAAAAGGAACCGGCTCAGGTAATGTTCCCGTTCCCGGATTGTTGACGTCTTTAACCTGAGGGAAGCCAGATGAGCAGTAAACTGGCACATCTGATCGCCAATCACTCCGTCCAGGATGATCCGTTCCTTACGACCGGCCAAGGTACCCGTGTCATAAAACTCACAGAGCACATTGACGATTTTTACAATATCCTTGCTCCCTTTGGGCAATTTAGCATAGTCAGACTCGCCAAACTGGCCGGATAGATATTGTCTGCCAATTTCGGAGGTAAACTCAGTGATACCCTTAGCCAACAACTGCCGCTGCATTCGCCGCCAATACTTACGGTACCAGATAATGGTCAGGTCGGCCCTCATCAGTTTGCTCCTCAATACTTCGCCTGCGTCAAAAATGAGTTGATCGAAAGCGGTTTGCATTTTTCTCATAATACGTTGCTTTAATAATTGCGGAATTGCAATCATTAAAAACCAACGTTTATTATTATGTAAAGTACTGATTCACAAAGGATAACTGAAAGAGGATTTTTACCGATTACTTTACATAATCTTTTACTATGCATAACCAACAGCCAGGGGCCTCACTGCATTTTCAACTAAATTATTGTCTATTTCCATTTGCCCATGGATCACATACGCACTCAGCCCCGCCCACCGTTTATGTGCGTAGGCTATGGCTTTCCCCATGGGGCTTTCCGGCCTGTAGCTGTATTGGTTTTCCTCCAGCCATTGGCCCAGGCCGGTCAGGACCGGGTCGGCATACTTCTTTCTTGCCTCTGTCCTTTCTTCCCAGCCCATGTTCTCCGACCTCATCTTTTCTTCGAGCAGGTATAGTTTCTGCATTTCATCCAGCACGTGGTTGGCCTGTTTTTCATCGTCCTTGACAGCATCGACAAAGTATCTTCTGGCATGGGCCATACAAAAAGTCAGATGAATGTCGGGATGGTTCCCATAGAGGGTGTCATAGACCTTATAGCCGTCCGTCTGGATGATGCCTTTAAAACCCGCAAGCATTTCCACGGGCCCGGACCGGTCCCGGCCTTTCCTGTAGTCGAAGAGCACAAGCCTGTCCACCGGGGCATGGTACAGCCACATGTATCCCTGGTGGATCCCTTTTTTGTGATCCCTGTCCAGGACCTTTATCGGCGTTTCGTCAACCTGGAGGTACTCCTGGAGGGTGACTATCACCCGGAGGAGCTTCCAGAGCGGCCTGAGCTGGTACCAGCCCCCCATGATCCAGTCCGAGGCGCTTGAGGCGGGGATGCGTACCCCCATTTTGCCGTACTTGTCGATCTGCCTGTGCAGCGGCATGCCGTAGACATACTTGTCGACGGTCATTTGGGCGATTACGGACTCGGAGGGGATGCCCTTTTCGATCACCCTGTCGGGAAGGGTCCCGATAAGTATGCCTTCGCCGTTCGGCCTGGCATACTTCGGACGGATATAACGCCTCACATAGAATGATGCGGGCACAACTTCCAGTACTTCGGTGACTTCCTCCCCAATCCTCACGCACCCCTCGGTAGGTTCCGACGGTTCTATCACTGTTTCTTCCCTTCTGAGTTCTTTTGGAAGGCTCATACGCCCGGTGCCCTTGGCCCTCTTCTTGGGCGCGGGTTTTTGTTCTTTGCCCACAGACCCGGACAGCTCCTCCTGTACGGCCCTGGTGGTGCCCAGTTCGAAGAGCCCCATCTGGTTTTCGCCGACATGGCTGCCGCGTTTTTCGCTTTTGGACCCAAAAATATGCCTGCGGAGCTTGTCGAGTTCAAACCGCAGGTCTGAGATGGTGTCCTCCTTTTCGGACATGGTCAACAAGGACACCCGGTGGGCTTCGAGCTCTTGCTCGTATAGCTTCTTGTAGTCGGTTGCCGTGTTTTCCATGACATAAAAATACGCATAAAAAACGGGTTTAAAGTGGTTTTGAGGCACTTTTTTCCCTTGAATATGTCCTTTTTTTCAGGCCCTTTTTAAGGGGGTGTACCGCCTCCTGTAGCGCACCGATTCCAGCCTTACCCCCTGTAGGAGAAGGGTGAGCTGGGCGCTTGTGATGGCCGTCCCGGCAAGCAGGGGGCGCTCGAAAGTACCCCGCTCCAGCTTTTTTATGTACAGGGCAAAACCGTCCCCGTCCCATTGCAACAGCCGGACCTGGTTGGACCGCTTGCCTATGAAAATGAACACGTCGCCGTTCATCGGGTCGGTGCCGAGTTTGTTACGGACAAGCCCCGACAGGGAGTTGATCCCGAAGCGCATGTCGGTGGGGCTGCCGTAGAGAAAGTAGCGGCAGGAAGTGGATAGGGCCAGCATGGGTTACCCGAGCAGGGTTTTTAGGTATTCGGCGGAAACACCCTCGTAGAGCTCCAGGCTCACCCCCGAGGGGTAATGGATATGGGCCGTCACGCGCCCACGGCCAACGACTGGTCCCGGGTCCAGCTGTTGAAAACCGCTGCCGGCAGGGGGTGCTTCCCCTTCGGTGCTGAATTTTTTGGCCCAATAGTAAAAAGTGGTGCGGACCAAGCCAACTGAATCCGCAAAATCCGACTTGTTCCTGCCGGATGACAACCATTCCAGGTACAGGTTTCTCATTTCTTGTTCGCTCTGTCTTTTCATGGTGCAAGTCTAACCACAATTTGCCAGCCGTGGAAGATGGGGTTTATCGGATGGATACCGTTAACTGCATAATCTTAAAAGAGATTTCACGCAATATATTGTTTTAAATTAAATATAATTACTACTGTCGTCCGACTAATTTAAGAAATTAAAATAAAGCATCTTGATATCTTTTTAAGGGGTTTTTTTGTTAATTCCCAAAATGTACCTCTACCTTGAAAGCAAGAGTTTGGTCTGCAAGTTTTGAAGATCTTTTTTAAATATGCTTTTAAAATAAGGCTCGGGGTAAAGTAAAAACTTTTAAAAGCTGACATAGGAGCTGAGGTTTTAGGCAACCAACATTACCATAGTTGAAAAATCATCGCCCTCTTTTATCTGCTTGTGTAGGACTTTGAACGCTAGATTGAATCTCCAAACTCAGCCTAGGTTTCCGTTGCTATTCCCCCCATACAAGCCGTGTTTTTATGCTCATTCATTTCAACATAGAGAGCGATGGATTGTGAACCGCAAAATTTTAGGACCTGTAAAAGGGGCGTAAAATGCGTAAGGGGGAAATAGAGATTTATTTGGTTTATATGGTCTATGTTTGCATTGTTCCCAGGGCTAATCGACGAGCCAAATAGTATCTGCCCCACCTTTTTCGTTCCGCGGTAGCAATCGATATGTGCGTAGTCCTTGAAGTCGGTCCTGTCGTGACTTACGATACCGTACGTGATTCGATAGGTGTTAAATGGATTTTTAATGATATTCATAATATTTAGTTTAATTCATTATCTTATTTTAAACAAGGTAGACTTTAAACAATACTCATTCAATACCAAATTTTGGTATATTTGGTTAAAAATGGAGAATTAATAAAATGAAATGTTGGCAAGTTGGGAGGGGATAGGTTATAAAATTTTTTAAGGATATTGCTTTACTCGTATCAGCTATTCCACACTCTCCAAGGCCAACCCCCCAAATGTGATATTTATTAAAATCAACCTAATCAAACAACCTCCAAATTCACTTGGTGTCTTAACTCGGTTTTTAGTTCTATTTTAAGATAAATCCTCGAAATTATTTAAGTAAAGTCCAGTGATCCAAATTTTTAGGAATAAATTAGGACTCTGATTTACAAGTGTATTTAAATTTAAAGAAAATAATTGAATAATATTGAGATTAAATAATCCTCTTAATAAGGTGCTTTTTTAATAAACAAAATAGGGCTATATTACAATTAAATGACGATTTTATGGAAAAGAGGTATAGGAGTTTGTCAATATTTGAGTTTCAGGAGCGGTTTCCTGACGATAGGTCATGTTATGAATATTTGGCAAATATCAAGTGGAAGGTTGGATTTAGTTGTAGAAAGTGTGATCATACCCACTATTGCAAAGGAGTAAAAGAATTTGACAGGGAATGTACTAAATGTGGTCGGCTAGAGTCTCCAAAGGCTGGCACCCTTTTTCATAATTGCAAATTCTCTCTTCGCAAGGCATTTTATATTGTTTATTATGTTTCTACTGACAAGAATGGCGTCAGTAGCGGCGAATTGAGCCGTAGGCTTGAGCTTAGGCAAAAAACCTGCTGGCTTTTTAAGCGCAAAGTGATGAATGCGATGGAAAGCAGCCAAACTTTCCCATGACGGGAAAAGTAGAAGTGGACGAAACCTATGTTGGCGGTCAAGACGACCAAGCATTAGGAAGAAACGAGGGGAAAAGGGAATCATGGTAGTGGGTGGGCATAGAAAGGGGTGCAATAGGTGTTTCCTGCTGGTATGTAAGGGTGATAGAAACTGCCTCCAAGGTTATTTTGGGATGATTTATGAAGGATCGAATTAAAAGCGATACCGAACAAGACTGACTATTGGAATAAGTATAAGGGCATTGAAGCCCATTATCCCAGACTGTCTCATGAAAAATCGGGATAGAAGGGGGAGAACTTCAAGCAGACGCACCGAGTAATCATGATGTTGAAAGCATGGCTTAGGGGTACCCACCATCATTCGGTCCTGAACCTGCAGCACTACATCAACGAGTACACCAACAGGTTCAACCGTCACAAAATGGGCGAAGGGATCTTCGAGAATTTAATCCAGAGAATGGTGATAAAGCCACCGTATCCATACAAGAAGTTTACTTATTAAGTGCCTTATTAAAAAAAGCTATATTTGGTCAGATTTTCCCGGGCTATTTAAAAGTTTTATTTATTAAACATTTAAAACCTGGCCAAATCCCTCAAAGAACTTCACCGATTTCGTGATTAAGCATTTTCGTTGTTTGGGCAACTCCCGCAATGACAGCTAAATTGTTGGCAACAGTTATTTCTTTCCCTGCAATGACCCTTGTGCCCTACCTAAAAACCCAATCCACCCCTTTTCTTGTCTTAGCCTAATCTTATCATATATTTCCTTCATAACCTGTCCACCACCAATAAAATTTCCTACAAATGGAATTAGTCCCACCAAGAACATAGCTGTACTCTTAAACATCCCACTGGTGTCGAAATGTTCTGAAACTATATTAGATGTAACTTTTTCAAATTCCATTGATAGCTCTCCCACTCTTTTATCAACATCTTGTATATCATCCAATGTCACATTTTGTATTTTTTTCCTGTACTTTTTTAATAGGTTATCTCCTCTAAGATTTAATATTTCAGGATGCCAAGGACCATCAATTGTCTGAAAAGATGAAATGGAAGACGTCAAAAGCTGTTCACTGACATTTAATTTGAGCTGAGCTTGATCTATTTCTTGACTCCAAATAAAATTTGCAGAATTCTCAACTAAATCCATATCAAAACTTGTCGCTATATATCTGTCTACGAGCAGATTTAAATATTTTCCAGGTGTAGGGAAAAGTGAAAGTTCACCAAAATTAAAACTTCTTGTATGATTGTCGCAGCGCCATCTTAATCCGATGGTGTTTCTAATAACTTCTCTCCAATTTGTCCAAGAAAAATCACCGAACGGATTTGGATTCATTCCCATTGAAAAGTCCACGGGAAGTCCTTCTGACATCAATTCCCTATCAACAAAATGAACGAAATCTAGTTTTTCCATATTATTGGGACATAGATTTTTCGACAGAAACCAAATCTCGTCATAAAGTAAAAAATAGCTCAATGGGCTTTCCAAAACTGGGGCGGGTTTGCCATGAACTTCTACTTTTTCATAAAGATATCCTACAGGACTTGATACACCTATCAAAAGTCTTTTATTTGTCCTTCCTATCATATTCACTAAATCATTATCAATGCTGTCTAAGGTTAGAATTAAGACTACGAGCATATCCAAAGCCGTTTTCCTGTCAGTCCTCTCGTAAAATGTTTAATTTAATAAATCCTTTTGAAAAAGAGTGAAAAGATAAAAGTCTATTCTTTTATCCTTTCACTCTTTTTCGTATTTCGAATTAATCGTCACCGGCATAAAACTACAATTAATAAGCATCCATACATTTTCCGCATTTTTTATTTCAAGATTATAAATTTCATTCATTTCTCAAAATTTAAGGATAGCAACAAAGGCTATTAATATAATTTTTCAATGCGCATTCACCAGGGAAGCAGTCGTTCTATTGAAGAGCCAAATTATTGGTGATGAAATAGGCGGAACAATGGAAGGAAAAGCCACTGACGCTGATGCGAAATAAAAAAAGCGGTTTGTAATTCATATGATGCACTTTTTTAGGCCTTTTGGGTCTTGGTAGTTTTCTTCCCGGCCTTACAATTTCCCTTGTGTTTTACACCAATTCATCAAAAGCATCCAAAGATTCCTGAAACTTCCGTTTAAGGAACATGGGTATGGACATGTCCATCACCGTGGCTAGTGCATTTGTTCTGTTGATCTTTTGTTGGAATTTTCTATCTTTTTCCGCTTTATATTCAGCCAGTACCTTTTCTTCGATCGGATACGCGTAAACCGCGCACATGCTCATCATGAATACTTTTGCATGGAAGTCCTGCTTAATGGCAATTGCGGTTTTTCCAGAGAAAGCTTCCAATTCCATCCTGCTCTTGAGAAGCTTGTAAGCCTCCTCCTCATTCCAGCGGTAATGGTAGAGTCTGCCGAACTCTTTCACTACAGTTTTGAACTTGGGAAGCATAAGTCTATTACCGTCCATTGCCAACACTCGCATCCCGTACCAGATGTAGTAGGAGGCCTCCCCGTAAAATCCGTTAACGGCAACTTCATTATGTCTTCTGAATGCCCCTGGGTTAAGTTTAGCCCTTGCCTGGCTCAAGGGAGATTTTGTGACTTCCCTATTTGAAATCACTGTTGGAAAGTGCTTTATAGAACCTGTCCCGATCACGTTGCAAAGCAGTCTTGAATGACATGATAAAAAATATAACTGCCTGATAATCGGATCTCTGTTTCTGGAAAACACCCCCTTATGGTCGTCTTTTGTACGGCTAATAAATGCTTCTGCGACAAGCTCATGGTCAATATGTTTGGTTATGTTTAGTCTATAATCTTTGTTCTGGCTCGTAGTTAAGTTACCCCTTATATACCCCTACAATATATGAAATTTAATCGTTACTTTCTTAACTAAACGACATTGATATAATATTTCTAAAAAGAACTTAGTTTAATGCTTTTAATAAAAGACTAAAAAAAATAAAGTAAAAACATGAAATAGACTAATTAATGTCTTTTTTAGACTTCTTTTTTTGCACTTAAATTACTATCTTAAACAAGCTGAAAGACAGTGCTTTGCACAACATGTTTTTTTGATATTTTTGACTCCTAAAAATGAATTTGTTTGTGGTCAAATATGAATATAAATAATCGGATTTGCAATATTTTCTTGATACCAATCATAACCCATTTTGATGCTATTTTTTAGAACCCAGGTACCAATTTCTTTTTATTCAACTCCCCAAGAATAATCCATTTCACGCCGACCTCCCCCTTGTTATCTTATTGGGCAGGTTAAACTTTTGAAAGGTTTTGGGGTGGTAATTCACTTTACCTACTCGACTATGTGCTGGATGATCGTCCGGTTCAAATCTTTTTGAAAATGAGTGTAGTGTGTAAGGATAAAAGCAATTCTTCTATCCTTACACTTATTTTCACATTTCGAAATTATTCGCCACACGCATACAAGCACAATTGATAAGCATTCATAGCTGCATTTCTACATTTTTTCCGTTTTTTACTTCTAGGATGTAAATTGCATGCATTTCGCGCAATATCGTAAGCAGTTTTACACGCAGTTCTGCACGGATTTTTTACATGTTTAGCTTCCAATTTTGCAACAAATGCATCAATTTGGTCTTCTTCTAATTCGTCAATAGAAGGATCACCGACAATTGTATCGGATTTCTCAATAAGACCTGCTTTAACAAGGTCATCTTTAATCTCACCTTGCTCTTCAGGAGTAATTTCACTCCACATTTTTTGATTTACTTTAATTTTTTTGCCATTGTAATGGGTTTTGACTTTCCTACTCGTAAGGCTTTTCGGTGACGCCCCGTTTTTTTAATGGTTTCAGGACTCCATTTAAATTCGATTATTTGTCTAGTCACTACTGGTAATCAGCCTTTTTTAACCATTGTCTTTTTTAAACTTGCTTATAATTGAACCACACTGGGGTTTCACCTCTACGTTCCCAACCCGTTCGTACGGAATGCGTGAAAGTCTCCTTTCACTTGTTTAATAGTTTAAATCATGATAGAAAAAGTAATCAACCGTAAGAACCTCCACAAAGCCTACCGACAGGTGATGCAGAACTAGGGTTCTGCAGTGGTGGACGGCATAAAGGTCACAGAAAGGCGTTCCCATCTGGAAAGCCACAGGGACATTATCGCCACATCTATTCTGAACCACACGTTTACCGAAACCTATCAAGGGAGTGGAAATTCCAAAGAGCAACAGAAAGTCCAGAATACTGGGGATTCCCTCAGAATAGATAGGTGGCTTCAACTGTCGGTAAACCAAGTGCTGATGACCAAATACGAACTTACGTTCGAGTAACTTAGCTACGGCTTACGACCAGAAAAGAAAATCCATATGGGGGTAACGCCAGTATTGAGAAACAACAATGATGGCTAATATGATATATTTTCCAGGGCCAAATCATCCTAATCATCTACTAAATTCCTCCTTTTCATTAACCTAATAACCTACAGCTTCGCCCTCTCACCCCCATAATGGAAACTACCATATAGACAACCAAAGTAGCTATTATACCAAAGCCAATCAATACCCAAGCTTTGGTATATTTTGTGAAAAAGGAAGTGATAATGATTGGAAAACGGAGGTAAGGTTAGGTGGAACAATAAAAAGTATATATCCATATTTTCATCAAAGCGTCAACCAAACGATACCTTCTTAAACACCTTCGGCGTCTGCACAGGCATCCAATTAAAATTTTGGTGGCGGCCCAGGCTGGTCCAACCTTCTGCTTTCCAGCACTACCACCAGTCCTGGTAGTAGTGACCACCCCAATCATTTTCAAATACTAAAATGCTGAATTCAAGTAAAGCATCAAACCCAGAAATATGACAATCACTCTTAAAATGGGACCCCCTTAAACCTTTGTACATTTGTTTTTAGTTAAGGTGGGAGCATTTAGCGACGATTTAGGGACTTTCCATTCTCAAACTCTCAACCCGGAAAACATTATTTACATGGCGTACCTATCGCATTGGGGTATTTGATTTAGTCTTTTACCAATTAAGAAGGGTTACTGAGGAAGGGTCCTTTTAATTATGAACGACGTTTTTGGTCCCATTAAAAGAATTTAATTTAGACCAACTACCACTTTCGGATATCAAATAGTAGCTTAAGCTTTTTAGGGGAGAAAACCGTTTTGAGTTGTAAATTCAAAAACGTTTTTGAATAATATTGGGAAAAAATAATCTTTTTACAAATAATTAATTTATTTTTTATCCAAAGACTATTATTTGATCTGTATTTTCTTGCATCTTAACTCTAATATTTTATATTTGAAATCATAAAATTATTTATTGATCATTGATAGGTGAACAAGATTATTTTCCCAATATGGAATGCTTGTTTCTTGTGGGCCTGATCAAGTTATTTAACCTAAACCAACTGGTTCCACGCAACTTTAGTGGATTTTATGACCTATTCTTTGAAAGGTGCAAACTGATTGTTTTAACCCTACTATTCGTTTGAACCTGTTCTGATGTTTTCAAAGGATACGATGATGTTTAAGTAATCCTCCCTATAGGGGTGGGGAGGAAGAACTGTGTCATGTATAAACCCATTTTCAACTATGGAAATTTTGGCTTCCATGTTAACCCAACAGCAACAGCAACTGATCAAGTACGATCGATTGATTACCAAAAGTGACAAATCCCTGGAGGAGGTGGGAGGGAAATGTGGGGATATTTTGCAGCATAGCGACGAGGATTTTCGCTGCCTTTACCTCAATCCCGAAGGAAGGGACTGGTTTGGACTGAATGCGCAAAAAATGAAAGACCTGAAAAACGGCAATCTGGATGCCTTTTATCATCCCGATACCCTGGCCTACGAACTCCCAAAAATAAGGAGCTTTTATAAGAGCGATCGGGGGGACAAAATCTATTCAAACTACCAGCAGTTGTACCACCCCCGGGAGCAATGCTATACCATTTGCCTGGTACTTACCAAAAAGTTCCGGATAGGATACCTTTCCTTTATTTTTCCCTTGGATAAGGAGCTGGATATATCTGCTAAAATCAAAAGGGTAATCTCGGAGGAACTGTTTAAAAGGGACCATCAGCTACTTTTTGATTCCCTCACGAGGAGGGAAATGGAAGTGCTGAAGCTCTTGGCGGAGGGGGTGAACAACCCCTGCATTGCGGAAAAACTCTTTATCAGTCGGCGCACCGTGGAGGAGCACCGAAAGAACATTAACAAAAAACTGGAAATCCGCAGCCTCAGGGATATCCTGGAATATGCATATGCGTTTGACTTGGTGTAGGTTATTGATGGATTCCTCTATTGAGTGATGGGATATCCTTAGGAAATTAAAGGAATAGATTGTGGTTCTATTTAATTTTATTCAGTTTTTGTGATGGAAGGATCCAACAGCTGCGTAGGTGCGAACGATGTACTAACCATGGTTATTAACCCATGGATTTGGTACGTGCATCACCAACGGGATAGTGCCGTAGGTACGGACGATATGAACGGAGCTTTTATAAGGATCGGAAAAATCGATGGAAAATGAAACTCACTTACGGGTTTTTGCCCTTGCACCGGCCAGTGCTGCGAGTTGAGTGTGGTGCTGTATATCGGCAGTCTCTTGGGGACTTTTTATGCCACCCTACCTTTATATGCAGACAGGACTATTTGGGGCTTGGGTACGACGGTGGTGTTCATGTTGCTCCTAGTCCTTCACACATCGAATGGAGTATGCCGTGGTGTGAATAGAAGGGAATCCATGAAAACTGAGTTGGTTGAATACGATTCCAAATCCATTTTTGACTTCCTTTAGTGCAGGGAAAAATGGATCAGGTTCATGTTTCAGACTGGATTTTTATTTGTTGTTCCGATTTGATCCATAGGGTAATTTCAAATTACCCCTATTTACCTGTATCCTTTTCCATTATTGTGGGATAGTTTGGCGGGGAACTGGGCAACGTAGTCCAATGGGTCGCCTATTTTAAAGGTGTCCCCGTATTTAGTCTTCATTGCCTGGAGGAGTTGTTCACGGATTATAATGTTGATATTACACCATTACAATGAGTAGGGTGGAAGCCTTTTATTCTTCGAGCCGTTTTCTGAAAACAGCAGTATCCTTACCCTTTTCTTCCGCTAAATTTGGAATTGGCCCAGACCATACAAAATAGTCGACTCCGGGTTCCATATAGTCTTCCCAATTTTCCGGCGGGCATCTTGGAATACCCATGGAAAAGGTCAGTCCCCTGTCCACACCGAATAACATGTTGTCGTTCAAAAGATCCTCGAGCAATTCCACTACCTCCCATTTCATGTAGTTGGCGGTATAATCCGGGGTTTCGTCTTCGGGGCAATTCAGGTGTCCATGATTGACATATTGCACTACATAGGTGATGAACTCTATGTCCTGGTACAATTTCAAATAGCCCACTTTTTCATGTTTGGCTGGAAATAGGGCTATATAGTCCCAGGGTTCCCCCACGATAAACTGGCCGGGATATTTTTCATGAAGGATCTCCAGTACCTGTTCGCGAATTTTAGTATATGCTTCTGGTGCTAGGTACATGGTGTGGGTATTGATGATATAAAATGAATATGCTTGCTTAGGATTGATTCTCTTCAAGACCCAATTTGCTATTCAATAAATATCGCATTGTCAAGGTAATTTTTCTTTATGATCCAGGCAATACCAAAGATTTGGTATTTTCTACCACCCTCCTTATAGCAGGAGGGGGGCTAGTCAGTCCAATAATGTGGTTTTTTCTTCTTATTGAGGTTAATTGGTGCCTGGAATTAAGGCGAATGGGTATTGAGAAAAATAGAATTTAATTAACTTGGAATTGGGAAGCAGTTTCGTGAAACCAAACAAGCAATAGGAGGAAGGATAGTAATTCACATATACCTCCTCCTGTTTTAGGAGGGGGAAAAGGGGGGTGGTTGGACAGATTAAATTTAGGAAACAAGCACTTTTTCTATCGCCACAGCACAAATCAATAATAAGTCAGAATATCATTGTTAAATGGCAATTAAGGGAAATCAAAAATGTATGGATTATCCTTGCTTGCCTTTTTTACACTGGCTTCCAAAAACAAGTGACCACAAATTCAGATAAGTCCTCTTTATTTTTTAGGTGGGTAACATTATCCTTATCGGCTTCATCTTCCTTAATCAGTCGGTAAATACTATTGGATTGATAAAATGACAGGTTCATGTTATTGTTTGCTTCAAGTTGCAATAAATCAGCGAACCAAGAAGGAAACGGTGGGGGATGATAAGGTGTAAAGTGGGTATATTCGGTTTCGCCAGTTTCCATGGGCAAGCCCTGCGAAGTGAACCCAAATCCCTCCTTAATGGTAATAGCATGGTTGGCACCCATTTCAACATCGAGGCCGGGTATGATGCCTTTTCCGTATAGTCTATTAAGGTTGAGCCTGTGACGCTGCTCGAGGAAGTGGTCCAGCTGGTCGATACTGGCTTCTGATAATGCATTTTCTGGAATAATTAGAGGTTAGGTGTACTGACCTTTCATTTTTCCGAATTAATTTTTGGTTGATTTAAAAATTTGTTGGCTCAACCCGGGATCCCAAACCAAAAAACCGCATTGCTCCTCTTAGGTTAATGGTTTATTGAGTAAATGCGATTTATAGCTAAAAAAAAATGAATAATACTCAATTAAATGATGTGATTTGGGATCTGCTCTCCGGCATCCGAAAGCAAACATTTACATTAATTGAACAACTTCTTATATATGGCTCGTAGTCTTTTAATAGATTGTATTTTATTTTAATAATCCAAAATACATATGCATTTTTAGGTCTGGTTTCACTTCCTCCAGTTTCTTCAAATATTGCGGGTTCACTCATTATTTCACCTAGTTGTGCGCCACCGGCCCAGTTCGATATTACACCCCTTGATGCATCTGATTTATGACCATGAGATTTAAATATATCATCTTGAAAACTACCTACATTATCACCTTCGTTGCCACCGATATACTTGGCTGATCTACTCCTTGTATCAGGGTCATTATTACTTTCCATATCAACACCACGTAGAAACTGACCTCTCAAATCTGGTATGTTAAATGTATTCATACTGTTACCAGAACCCCAATTGATCTCTATCGACTCATACAGTTCATTATATTCCTTTCTATCTAACTCTTTCCCGTCACATACGTGCCATTTTTTTGAATTTTTCAAAGTTTCCAAACTTCCCCCAAAAGCGATTATTGACCCTACTGGCAAATTGATTGCATCGATTTGAGAAATAATCTCATCATTTGTTCTTATAGACTCATGAAGTTTATCGGATTCTATCTTGTTATTTTCTATTCGTGAAATTAATTCAGAAACTCCCTTAGAGTTAAGGATTGTAACGAAGGTATAGAATGAAATCCCAAGAATAGCTAATATTGCGCCAATGAAGCCACCTATAAATTTCAACGAATTTGTTTACCTAATAAAAAAGTATTCTTCTTCTATGATCTTTTCTATTTCCTTTTTTTCCATTATTTATTACTACTTTACGGAGTTAAAAATTACTTGGCTGGGAGTCCCAAAATTGCTATATTCGGGTAAATATAAAGAATCTTAAACCATGACCGATTGAATTAAGCCCATGCTTTTTCAATCGGATAAAAAAAATTTGATTTTAGGTTAAATATCTGTAAATCAACTGATAAGCTCCAAAACTTTGTCAATTCCTGCCAATCCTGTTTTATCTGTCACCGGCACGACAACACCCCAACTGCTTTTGAATACACCCTGGGACTTATGACCTGTGAAAAAAACACGGCAAACATGGAGCGGATGGAAGAAGAGATAGATTCAGCCGAGTACAGGAGGTACCAGCATTTCCTCACCCTTTCCAAATGGGACCATCAGGCAGTGATCCATAAGGTCCAGGCACAGGCCTTGGAAGCCCTGGCGGCGCAAAAGAAGATAAACAAACTTCCTGTGGGCCTGCTCATCGACGAGTCCTCGCACGTCAAGAAGGGCAATGAGTCGGTAGGCGTGTCCCGGCAGTATGCGGGGTCAGTGGGCAAGGTCGACAACTGCCAGGTGGGTGTATATGCCAGCCTGAATAACGATACCTCCGCCACCCTAATCCACGAAAAGCTCTTTTTGCCGGAGAGCTGGACAGAAGACACCCGTAGATGTGACAGGGCCGGAATTCCAATGGACCGGCGTGAATTCAGGACAAAGCCCGAACTGTCCCTGGAAATGATAGACGAATGTGTGGGAAACGGTGTTTGCTTTGACTGGATCAGGGGCGACGGCCTGTACGGCCACAGCGGGGAACTGACCAGGGGCCTGGATGAAAGGGGGCTGTTTTATGTCCTTGACGTGCACAGGGATGAAATGGTCTATCTGGAGGAGCCCCCGATAGCAGTTCCGGAGCCCGTAAGCAACAGGGGACGGAAGCTCACAAACCCGAAAACGGACAGGATCCCCTTCCGGCTGGACACCTATTGCGGCTGCCTTTTGGACCAGCACTGGAAAAAGGCAAAGATCAGAAAAACGGCCAAGGGATGGCTCAGGCTTATGGTACACACCTGCCGGGTATGGTCCTGGGACGGCCGGGAGGACAGGGCCAGGGAAAGGACGCTTGTAATTACTAAAACGACCGGTAAAAAACCCAAAATCAAGTACAGTTTCAGCAACGGTGGGGTGGATGAATACGGGGCAAAGGATTACGGGTATTTTCAGGCACAGAGATACTGGGTGGAAAGGACTTTCGACGACAGCAAGAACGAGCTTGGGCTTTCCGATTACCAGGTGAGGAAGTGGAGTGGCTGGCACCACCACCATTCACTTGTCTTTATGGCCACCCTCTTTATGATGACCGAAAGGATCGCCAACGGGATAAACTGCCCCCTGTTGAGTGTCAGGGACCTGAGGATCCTGATGATCGTGCTGCTGTTCGGAACTCCCGAAGATTATGAGAAAAGACTGGAGCAGATGGAAATCAGGCATAAAAACAGAAAGGCGGACATCGATAGGCATTACCAAAACGATAAAAAAACTTAAGTTAGTAAAGTAGTATTATTAATTCTAAAGATCTTATTTTTAAAGTCGTCTCCATAGGATTGGAGAGAGCTCCGACCGTCGGCCGTCGTCGGCCCATAGCCAAGCTGCAAACCCAACCCATTCGTTTTGCCACTCTTCAAGATCAACACTAGGTGTCTCTTGATCCTCACCTCGTGGGACAAGGATATTAGCTACGGGTCCAAGTGCCGTCGCCGCCTCGATAAGGCGTGGGTGGGCTACAGTGAAGATCTCAACCTTGCCCGGAACACTTCCTTCGGCAGTGAACTTGGCAATCCTATTCTCCAGATTAATTCTCAGTAAAGGTGGGGGTAGCAATTCCAGACCTCTTGGCCGGATAACTGCGAAGGCATCTTCTCTTTCCGGCCAATCTGCCTTCTGGCCAGTAGCGCCGATGAACTCGATTACAGCCACGCACCAGTCCTGACTACCTGACTTCATCACCACATCCGCATGATCAATTGGCGCAGGCAGGGCCAGCTCTGTTGGCATAAAGGCATACGGTGTTCTGCTTGCAATCCTTTTTAGAGCAGTGGCGCGAGCTGCGGGTGAGAGTGCCAAATGTGCAGTTCGATCAGTGGATGAAAGGCTTAAGATTCGTGTTTCCGAGGCTACCAGAAGACGTGAGGCTTGTACGTCGGCCGGTACCGCCCACCTGCATCGCCATCGGACTTCACCTTTTGCATCTGGCCAACTCGACCACTCCGGTTCATCGGGCTGGGTAGGAGCGGCCACCTTGATCTCATCAATACGGATGCCATGTCCGGGGGGCGATGGTGCTGAGAAGTTTCCCGCCCTGTCCTTTGCGGTGCAGACCACTGTAACTTCACGTCGGCGATTTCGGTAAACAGTAGGCAGATCTAAATTTTCAGTCAATATCGTATCCTCGGTATATCCTTCATTGGGAGATGGTTGCCAGGCAATAGCCTTCTGGCCATCCGGTCGCCTAAGTACTTCAGCTGGTAAATGATAACCGGCTTTCCACAATAGGTTGAAGCCAACGACATCAGCTGCCGCCTCCGCCGCACCTTTGCTCCACAGAAAGCTCACGCTACTGCCGGTAAAAATGCGGCCTTCCGGAGTCTCCGTCTGGCCCAACGTGACTTCTGGCGTGCCCGGGGATGGTGGCGGCACGAGGTCCCTCACGTTGATTGATGCGTTGATTACTGCACTAGCCCGGCCAAAGACGTCAATATTAACAGCACCGTACTGTGTTATACCATAACTTGGGAGGCTCCCGTCGTAGACACTTACTTTGCCTTCTTCTGAGGGAAGTGCTGCCAATAGCAGACCACTTTCTCCATCCAGTGGCATAAGGTCTAATTCTACCTCCCCGGATGAGTTTGGCTTGGTACGCCAAACAAGTGGCCGGGTCTCGGTGGCCGTACTGCTTACTGTCAACTCTACCCGGGCTTGGACCGGCGACTGGGACGCGTCGGGAATTGAACGCAAATTTAGCATTGGATGCGGAATAGGATCGGGATTCCCTGCCTTTATGTTAATAGCATAGCTGACAAGACGCTGAAATAGCAGCGGATTTAGTCTCGTTAGTTCCATCCAAGAATCGGAACCTAGACCATGAGCAATGTGGTGCTTGCGAATCTGCTGGAGGTTTTGTTGAGTTCGCGCGGCTTCAGTATAGGCTCCATATCGGTGCCAGATGGTCGAAATGACCCCATCAACAGCATAGTCCCGACTTATCCCGTCCTTGCCTTCTTCATCGAAATAACCTAGGCCCAGTATAGCGGCGATATGAGGTTGAAAGCTTGACGCCTGGATCAGACCATAGAATGGGATTTTAAGTTTGCTATCGGGGTGCTCCCCATCAAAGTCAGTATCGACGAGATCATCTACGGTAATTGTGCCTGGTGGGCGCGGACCCGTTTCATTAATTTCGCACTTATATGCGAGCTTCATCATTTCCGCCCATTCCTCAGCC
Organism: Pleomorphovibrio marinus; assembly: GCF_003347495.1. GTDB lineage: Bacteria > Bacteroidota > Bacteroidia > Cytophagales > Cyclobacteriaceae > Pleomorphovibrio > Pleomorphovibrio marinus. The sequence goes on along the minus strand of NZ_QCXY01000011.1, from coordinate 129,575 downwards.
TGTCGGGATAAATTTTCTTCAAATTGATTGTGGTTCGTGATATTCGAGCCGAGCCCACCTGTCCCTGGTTCGGCAACTCGTCTTATTGGACGCATGTTTTTTAATCGAGCACGTGCGAGTTCTATAGGGTCTGCTGGAGCTAACACATCATCAGTATTTGCTGCAGTAAGGGGTCCTATATAATCAAGGACTTTCCAATCTTCAAGTCCATCGAAGAAATTAGCGGTAGTATAAAGAGCACCGATAGCTATGATGTCATCCGATGCCTGAAATGTAACCAGATCAATTTCACCATGTTCCAAAAAGATCGCCCGGGGGCTATTGGTATTCCGTGGGTCAAGACGGGGAAGTGAACTGAAACGACGACTCATTTCGGCTACTTCAACTTGGACTCCATTGCTCGTTGCGAAACCCTTTAGCCGGACCATGCTACTTGATCTTTCTTCTTGGGCGTTTACCAAAACAGCGAAGCGTACCCACGGCTGGAAAACCGGCTCGGTACGATCATTACGCTGTTCGTAGACGAAGCGAATGGGATTAGATGGCGAGGAGCAATATAGGTGATGTTCTGCTGTCAGAAAAGCGTTCTCAGCACGTAGCGGGTTTTTCACCACGTGTACACCGGTGACGGAGGTCGCGATCTCACCCCGTGTGAAATAGCCTTCTTCATATTCTGTTTTCGGCCATGGCCAATTGGATGTTGGTCGTGAACGGACACGGAAGCCAGCATGAGGGAACCCGAGGTCAGAAGTCAAATGCCAGCGAAGGTGACTTCCTGCGGGAAGTGCCGGATCGGCTCCCTCGGAGAGGCATAATGTTGAAAGTGATAGGAGAGATCGATCTGCAAGTATCATTTGATTAACTGTTGAATTTGAAGGATTAGAATATCGATTAGCCAGCACCAGATTACAGAGTAGAAAGGTAAGTTTCGTCGGAAGCCGTAGACAAAAATATTTATGCTCTCGCCCCCTCGGTTAGATCGGAGAATGAGGGTACTTCCAATCCGATCTCGTAGGTATTAGGTTCCTTTTTGATCCGAAGGTGGAGCGGGCCAGGAGAGACAACTGATTCTGGTATTATGAGTGCGCGGCTGCCAAGCACATTCCTCACGACAGTATGCAGTACAACGTTCCTTGAACCTGCTAACTCCAATGTCACACCTGGCCCTAGAAAAGGTTCAGGACCATCTAGCATCAAACCTGCAACTCCATCCTGGCGCACCCAGAGGAGTAATAAGGGGTCATCCGGGGAAATCGACGGTGGCTCTCCAAATGTTATCGTGAGCAAATCGTCAAGCAACATGTCATCCACCATGATCTTAGGAACAGATGCGCCTAGGCGACTTTTTACATTTATAAGTACCTCTGCTGATAAGCCACCACGTGGTAATCTTCTAACTTGATGGGCTCTCACATGGGTTTCCAGGCTCGACCAGCGTGAGGCGATAAAACGCCAACGATACAGGAGCTTGTCCACTCTTTCTCCACTAAAATCCTCAGCTACAAGCTCCGCAAGGTATCCCCCCGGTTTGAGCAGCGTATCGAAGTAATATGTAAGTTTCAGATAAATGGGAGCCTCCCCATCAAGACATTCCCATTTATCCATGGCTTCTGAGATGATGTCTTGCAACTCCGATATCCCCTCTTTTTTTTCCGCAAGCAACTCCTCCGCTCTGATCTCGGGGGTGTTTCCCGACTCATGGGTGAGCCTGAGCGACACTGCTCGTTTGTGGGCGGAAATACGACCCACCACAACGGCGTCACCTACATGAACCTTGATTTTGTTCCCCCGGTAGTGGAAAGCCTGAGAATCAGGTAGAGTCTTGATATTCCAATTCTGTTCTAAGTCCTCTCCCCATGACGGACCGGGAAAGTAAGCAGCTAGGGGCTGCTTGATGTCGGCTTCCGTCTTGAAATTAACGATCTTACTATGACGTTGGATTGGCTCTGGTTCTCCGATCACCAGATCCCCATTGTCAGTCTGCTTTACTTTATAGCTATCAACAACTACCTCAAGTTTGTAATCTGTGTCTGGTTTGAGCAGCCCCTCTGTACCTCCGGAAGCCCAGTCTTCAGCCCGTGAGCCGAGGTCCGAAATTAGTCGGAATGACGCTTCCTGTCGACGATCTATGGCCGCCTCCCTAGTTTCGTGCTCGGCATAGTATGACGCACCAAGAAATGCAGCACCAAAACGACCTATCAACCCGGGATTGATTGCTTGGGTCTGTACCGTGTGGGCGCGTAGGACAGTCGCATCAGGCCCGAGGGTGACACGATGAAGCTCCAAGATCTCATCTTCTGAAACATATAAAGTCCCATCTTGATGGGGTACGGTGCCCACGTTCACCTCATTTAAATGATCAACGAGAACGAACTCCACGCCGCGGCGTACAACAAAGTAGGCGAATCGACTCCATCCTCCGCCTGGAACCGTGATCTCGAGGCATCCGCAAGGAGGTTCGTAAGAAATGTCGATTCCACCAGCGTTCAAATCAACCAAACGACCAAAAACCATGGCGGGCACCGTGATGATGAAATGCTGCGAAGCCAGCACCTCTGTAAGCGGGAAACTCAATGAATTTTGGCGATAAAATACTCCAGGGGATAGGAAGGTATACGCGGCGAAAAAACTTGATGATCTTGATTGTGGACCAGAGTATGAAATTGCGCCATTTGGACCAGGAACCAGCGAGCGGCGATCTAGCACTGTACTTTTCCCTGGAACTAACCACTGATTGGTACCCAAGTCATCTGGACTAGGAATTGCAAAGACTATCTCGTAATCCTTTGGGTTCGGGCTTTTTTCGCAGGGTTGCCAGCTTTCAAAAATACTCCCGAGAACTTCTGCTCCAGTGCCAATGCGTCGTTCCTCAATCGGATCCAGGGGAGTAAGAAGCCTCAGTGAGGTACGTAGAGCCTGACCTCCCGGTGCATCGTTTGCGCTATACTCAGTTGTTCCGTCAACTCCCCGGTAACTCCACCCCCCGTGGATTTCGATTTCAATCTCTTCAAAGCCTTCCTGAATCTCAAATAGACTAACTTTAGTCAAAACGTGCCGCCAACCTATACGCTCGGTGTCACCATTCTTGTTGGTCCCAGTAGTGGCGACTTCCCACACCTTATCTGCCATGTCGTCTGATTGGGTGCTGACCATCCCGATTACTGGATGTTCATTCCCTATAGGTGCGCGGAAGGCGATCAAGATGCCTGCATCTACAGGTACCCCATCTACTTTTTGTTCGCCCTGTTCTTCTAATACCACCCCATCAAAGCTTTCTCCATTGGCCAACACCGCTGTGCCATTAGTACGGGGGAAGAGTGAAATATTTTGAATCGGGTTTTCTGCTTTTGGCCAGTCTGCTTGTTTTTCGATGGAGAATGATCCAGAGAATTTAAAGTCAGGCAATGGCCAGGGCAGGCCCACACGGAAATTGGCTGTGCCGCTTAATTCAAAAGGTTTTGGAGCCACAACAAACAACTTGGTTTCAATACCCAGGTTGACACTCACGCAAATTACCCGAGCCACGAGCTGCCCACTTGCGTAAATCTGGCCTACCATCAGAGGTGGAATGGAGAGGCTGGCCCCAAGGTCGAAGCCCGCCTGCACACTCAGTCGTAACTCGGCGAGTCTGGAGCCAAAGCCAGCTGATAATCCTCCTGCCCCACCATAGGCCATGGCGAAGGGTTCGAGCCGGCGTCCTTGGTTGGGGAAGTTGTCGATTCCCCGCGTGGTCACCATCACATAGGTGGTGATGTCGAAAAGCCCCAGCGCTCGGCCGGAAACCCGTTCATTTTCCGGCGAGAATCGTCCTACAGCCAATTCCATATCTAGTGCTCTGGAAAGAGATGCTTCGATCCGAGCAGGTATGTTCAATTCTAATAGGGGCGAAGTATTCGGGCCGATCTTAATCTCTGCTACGAGTTCGGCACTTAGACGATCACGCAGAAAATCGAGGGCTACTGCTGCAGCGAAAGGTGCTTCCACATTTCCTCCATTCTCCCCTTTCGGTAATTCAGGAGGTGGGGAGAAAAGATTACCTTTTCCCGTGATCATCACCACAGGTCCAGGTAATAACAAGAAAAGCCCAGCCGCCACGTTCCATGCCCGTCCAGCGTCGGGCAGCGAGCCAATCGCAACGGAGGCTCCAAAACCCCAGCTATGGCCTTGGGGGACCCATTTTTTTGCATGCGTCGAAAACGCAAGACTATCATCGTTGGGACTAAGGAACCAGCCGGTGTAATCGCCATCTTGTGCATTTGGTACAGTGTTCTGCCCATAGGTTAATCCCAGACCGTACAATGCTGTCCCTGTGGAACCGATTGGGATTCCAGGATTGAAGCAAAGATCGCCTGTGAGCACCACCGCTTTCATCCCGTCAGAGCTGCGGGTTGCCGTCAATAATCCCAGGTCAAGGGCGAAAAGATAGTTTTCCTTCTTCATGTGGTCCAATGGCGCAACTGCTTTGCCACTGCCCACAAGGTATGCAGTAAGTGCAGCGCGTAAGGACTTGCTCCAATCCCCGACCTCGCCGTTAAGAAGAGGGAATTCCACGCCACTCTCTACAAGCGTTCCCGTAGCATAGAGAACCCCGGGAACCAACAATATAAACGGCTGGCCGTCCCGAGAGAGCTTGAGGCTGATTTCATTAGTATCCCGATCATAAACTATTGTGACCACATTTGGCAGCCCGCTTATGGAAATGTCTCCAGTACCTTCCATAGCCACGCCGAGCTCAATAAGAAGGGTGTTTTCATCACTTTTGCGCAGACCAATCCGGTCGATGGTGACGGCGCCACCGACCTCAACTTCTAGGGGAAGTGTAAGAATCAAGCCATCATCCAGGCTCCATGAACTTTTTGCCCTTAGTCCCGGTTCAGCCGCTTGATCATAGGATACCTCTATTTTGCCCAGTTTCACACTTAATGGCTGCGGCTCTCCACCCAACAATATTTCCAATTCCGCTGAAATAGAGATAGATCCCTCGAATTTGAAGGTTCCGGAATTTTTTCGGTATCCGCTTGCCTGGGCTGAGCGGATTTCGATATTTTTCCACCTGATCAGGCGCACATGGCTACCGGCACCGGCGGCCATCGCAGCAAGCAGAAGAGCTAAGTCGCTGTCGCCGAGTGACTCTGCCAAAACGGAAACTGCAGCAATAAGTTCAGAAGACGGGGATTTAAAGGAAACCAGGGGTTCACCGGGCGTTAGTGCTTCGGCCTCGAGGAGTAATCTCCAGCGATCCGAGTCAGAGGCAAAGGGATCAAGTTCGAGACGGGCAAGGAATTTTAGGTTTTCCACAGCTCCAAGTTCCCGGAAAGCCATGATCCCCCCCCCCTCGATCCCTGACGGGTACCAGGCGCGGTCAAAGGTAATGGACACCCGATTCAGAACCAGCATCTCATTCTCTGGTGTTATTCGGGACCAGGCGATGTCACCGGTGAGACCACGGCCGTCTATTGCAAAGTAACTGGCGGTAATACGATGGCCTGCTCCAGCAGCATCACCGACGGGACCTCCCGGAAAGACGCTATCGAGGTTCCAGAGAGTAATCTCGGAAGCAAAGACACCGCGCCAGCTTTCATCGAAGCCCCGGTCGGCTCCAAGAGATGCGATCTCGGAAGGCAGATTGCCATCCCCTGTTTTGATGCTGAGCCCTTTGAGTTCGAGTGCCAGGCCAGTGCCTTTGATCATCAGGGGTGGCAGTGTCAGCGGGCCGCCGCCCTCGATTGTAACATCTATTCCCGCAGCGCTGACCTGGAGCATGGCTTCACCCAATTTGATGCTTATCGGACCCGCTTCCGGATCAGACTCTACCCCGGTAATGTTGTTGTTTGCATCAAGGATGTGTCGCCCTTGTTCAATCCATGATTCAGGAAGAACAAGGAAAGCCGGCAACGGACCTAACGTCACACGGACTGGATCATCGCCAAAAAGGAACATACGCATGTCACCAAGTAAATCGAGATCAAGATCGGAAAAAGTGGACACTCCATCAACAGCATTAGGTAGCCATTCGGCAGCCGCTGCAACGTCGAGGTCAACGAAGTCATTAGGCTTTGCAAATCCTGCTTTAATACAAAGTGCGGCAAGTAGCACCGCTACGGGAGCAGCGGGCAGGTCAATAGCAAAGGGTACTTCGAGACCATAGTCGCTTTCCATTCCGAAGCGAATCCCTAATCCGCCGACCAAGAACTCGGTCGAGGAGTTTAAGGCGACTGTACCAGCGATGCGTACCTGACTTGGTGTCGCGTCTGTGAAAATCCACTCTTCGTAAACCTCAGTGAGTCTTAGCGATTCACCTGAAAAGAGGCGGTTAAGGAGTCCGTCGGCGATTCCGCGCCAATGTAATGCATGGATTGCTGAGGTTCTCATCGTCTAGTTTTCTTCTTCCATAAGACGCCGCAATTGTGCGGCAATGTGGTCGCGGATCGAATTAGGCTCAGGCAGGGAGTTAGCGTTTCCAGATAGCCGAGTCTGCACAATACGTGTCTCGACCTGTGGCGCGCTCAAGGTAGGGTTGCCAGTTGCATCGGTCTGTCTTACGTAGTTACCATTTGCGTCCGTGATTCGGGTGCGGCCGTTATTGTTGGTTTGAAGAACGAAATTGTCCTCATCTAGCAGCCGACCCTGTGCGTCGATCGGCCCGAAACGGTCGCGTCGCATGATCTGGTAGCGGACCTGTTCCGGATGACCGAACGCCGCCTCGTCTTCCCCGTTCCACTGCAACGCATTTATTAGACCGTTGCGATGTTGCCATCCCACTCCGAGGTGATGAGCGACAATGTCGTCTTGGGTGTCACCCTCGGCGACAAGTTGGGCCGCGGCCTGAGCATCTGCTGGCATGTAAATATGCTGGCGTAGTAGGACTGCCATCGCACGTTGTGAGGTATGTTGCGCTGTACGGCGCTGGCCATTCGGGTTCTCCCAAAGGGCGAGCTTCCAGATCCTACGTACTCCATAGATGTACATTGCCGCGCGAAGGTCGGCATCCGCTCGTATTGCTCGCGTTATCCGGTGGAGCCACGGCCAAGTACGGAACCATTGGATCCACATTCTGCTTTCATCAGCTCTCTCCGCTGGGGGTGGCTGACGACCGTTGAGTATCAGTCTGGAAGTTTCGTTGATGTTGACGGCGTTACGGTTAACGGGCCCGGCACGAACCCCGAATCGGCCGAACAAGCGCTCTGCTGCTGCACCCAAGCGCCGTCCCACAATGATTGCATCCTCATCGTTGAGTTGGAATTCGATACTGGCAAGGTCCCCCGCAGCTTCCAAGAAGCTCAAGAATCCACCGAGCTGACCGTTAGCTTGTCCAAAATTGCCGAGTCCGGCGGTGAAATGCAATAAGGGCAGGGAGGTGACTGCCCTGTCGTAGGACTGGAGGATGTCGAAGTGTCCTTGGGATTCTTCCTGGGCAGTGGGTAAGAGTGCCTTATAAATGTGCAGCGCCTGCTCGCGGGCAGGGCGTTCCGGATGACCAGGAGCGAGGTCGTTAGGATTCCAGTTGTCGCCGAGCACATGGTTGACGCCGAGCGGTCGCTGGCCCTGGGCCTCGTAGACGCGGGGTCCTGACCAGTGCCGACCAGGCTCTTCGCCAGTCGTTGCCTGCTGCACCCACCGGCCGAGGGGATGCCGCCCCAATCCTTCGTGGTTGATGGGAGGGTCCATGGCAGGCCGGCCGGAACGATCCACAGCGTACAAAATCGGTTGATTGCGTTGTATAGCATTGGTTCCCATGAGGTTATCGGTCGGTTCGAAAGGCTCATTTGGAGCGAGATGATCAGGATTGTTGACCCTCCTGAAGGTGCCGTTCCTTGAGTCATATGCTACGATCTCGCCAAGACCCACCTGGGCCGGCTCGCGGGCCTCGATTACGATGGGATACACACGACGTCCGAAGCACCATCTCCGGAGCTCAGATGCCGTAAGTGGGTCGACCCGGCCAGTGACCTCAGGCACATCCATGTCCGCATTGTCTTCCCGAACTACTTGCAGGTCGTGAGCATACGGAAGTGCCCCGTCAAGGCAGACGCGCACGTCGTTGGGGTCCCCCATCGCGATCTGAAACTCTCGTACAGCCCATTCGGTGGCACCCCTCATGAGATTGCGTCGCGTATTGAGGTTATTCGCGTTCGGCTCGACAATACGGCGGGAGCCTATGCGGCCGGGGTCGTGAAGTCCCACAGTGATTCCGACCTGCCGAAGGCTATACTGCAGATCTTGGATGTGGCGGTTGTCGTCTGTGGTGATCGAGGTTCGTACCGCCCCCTCATAGCGGGATTGGTCGTCACGATCGTCGGGGATCAGTGAGTACCCGCGGTACGGGGGAGGTAACTGTAGCCGACGCGCTGCACTGTCGAGCGTGGTATTATGCACCAGCCCTGCTAGCACATCATATGCCGTCAGCCGGGCTCCTTCGGGGTGGTTGGGGGGCGGATGGATGTCGAACTGAAAGAGCCGGGGGTAGAGCGCGACAAGGTCGGTCCACGACCTACGCAGGTCGTGGCTTTCGGGATCGACGGCTTGGGAGTCGAGCCCCCGTGGGCCTTCTTCAGTAGGATTGTTCTCGCTGTCTTCCTGATGCGGGGCGAAGAGGTCGGCGATCGGAGCGCCGTTTGGACGATTCAGCCCCAGCAGCTGGCGGAGGGGCTCGTTGGGCGTCTGGTCCATGATGTCGATGCCCGGGCGGCGGTTTAATTCCGCCTGTGCTGCGGGCAGCAAGGACTGCGAAGAAACACCTGCGCTTAACGCGGCGGCGCGAGCGACGGCCACGCCGAGCAGCCGGGCGTTCAGCTCGATCCACCGGGCGGTTGCGGGGTGTCCGACAACGAATCCAGCCGCTGCGGCTAGAACGGAGGCGTGTGCGAGCACCTGGTCGACTGCACCCCCACTTTCAGCCGCAACACCGTCAAATGTCCAGGCGCCGAGTCCGATTCGTACTGCTCCCGTCCGCACGATATTTGGAAAACGCTCATAGTACCACTCGGCATCAGGTTGTGGAAATTGCCGCGATGTCATCCCTCTCCAAATGGTTGCTAACCATGGGAACTGCTCTGGAAAGTCAACGTCGGGAGATGCCACTATTACAGCATGGTTACGCGCTTCCTGGCGGATATCATCCACTGTCCCTCCAGACAGCAGGGCTGTACCCAAGTCAATTTCGTGGTCTTCTTCGATCTCCGTCAAGGCTAACTGAAAGGGGGGGGGTAGGTCATCACCCTGGGTTGCTAGCCACCAGAGCCGGATGTTAAGCGGACGAAGGATGTGAGAAGCGATGAGCTCAGCCTTTTCGACGACGTTCTCCCATAAGGTTGCTCGGTTTTCCACAGGGACTCCAATTTCTTCCAATGCGGTAGCCACCGCCTCAACCCTGCAGTCAACTGGGACGTGTAGTGGCACCGACAGCGGGATGCGGCCTAGCCTGACGGTTCCGTCCGCCATTTCCACCCGGACCTGCAGACGCCAAGCTCCTGCGATTCCAGCGTAAATCTCCAACCCGTTATTGAGGTGTTGAGTGCGGGTCTGGCGAATCTCTTGCGCTGCCCCGTCGTTGTTGTTTTCGTTAATGTCTGGTTCGGGATCGAAGTGATCTCCGAGGCCTCGGACGAGCAGCCATTGGATCTCTTCAACCAAGACCTGTGCGTTTTCGTCCCCCTGCTCGATTTCGATGGTCTCGATTGGAAGGTTAATCGTTATTTTTACTTCGTGCTCATCTGTATTTTCGCCGTCCAACATGACTGCAGAGAGTCGCCCCAGATCCGTGGTGCGTTCCCCAGGGTAGAATGCGCGTGCCTGTAGTGGTACAGTTGCGAGAGGACCTTCCACCTGCGGATCCCACCGCAGGGAGACCAGCGGCTCCTCTGTGGCTCCAGCGATACGACGAGTAAAGGAAAGGAGGTTTGTCATGTGTTGCTCGTTATTTGGAAGTTATAAACTATTATCCTGAATAAAAGTAAGATAATCATAATATTGTATTTATTACTCTTTTTTTTCTTGTTAAGATAATATTTAGTATTATTATCATCTTTTTTTTTCGTATTATAACTTACCCAACTCCGTGTATGCTTTGATGTATTTTTGTGTATGAAAAAAATTGTCTAAATTCTGAATCTTTAGACAATCTGTTTAATTTTTCTCCTTATCTCCGGATTTTACCTAACATTTTTGGGGGCTGAGTCTTTATTCTCTAACCACTTGACACCTTGGTTTTGACCTCTACTTCGTTGTATTAGTTGTTCTATATAAAGTATTCAAATTAATACCTGGAGACTTTTTCCACTGAACTACTTTTTAGACACAAACTTTGTTTTATATCTAAAGGCCAATAAATTTCTCTTTCGTTATTTCTTTTCCCAAGTTATAGTCGTGCAAGCCCCTTAATTAAGTTCAGCCTTTTACATTAAGCTAAGAACCTTCAGCTTCGCCCCCTCACTCCCAAAATGGAAAATACATATTGACAAACAAGGTAAGTTCAACAGAAGGGCCATGCAATACCAAAGCTTTGGTATTTTTGGGGTTAAAAGGGTGAAATAGAGGTTGTAAAATGGAGTGAAGGGTAAGGAGTTGAAAAAAAATATCTACTGGATACTGCTTTAGCAAAAATTAGCCTATCTGTTAAATTTTAAGCCCATGCTTTGTAATTCAACCCCTTTCACGCCGACCTAACATCTCTGGTAATCTTATTCAGCAGGTCAAACTTATTATTACTTCCTGCCTTTTTATAGATGTTCTGCATGTGTTTGTTGACGGTCCTTTCGGAGATAAACAGGGTCTCGCCGATTTCTTTGTAGATCCGGCCATCCCTTACTAGTTTACAGACCTCGATTTCTCTTTTGGTAAGACCCAATTTCTCACATCGGATGATAAATATCTCATCCTCATCTTTGGTTTGCATCATGTCCAAGGTTTCCAGGTCCTTTCTGCTCTCTTCGATCATGTTCCGGAAAAAAAGGAAGGTGATGATCAGGAAACCACCGTTGGTGAATAAGACCTCTGTAAGCTGGGTTACCTGCAAATAGGCCAGCAGCGGCATCAGCGCCCAGGGAGCGACGGCGATATAGGACAAAATGGCATCAAAGGATGTTTTTCTGTGCTTGTATCTCTTGCGGATGCCCAGAAGAATATTGTACACCATATAGAACGCATAAATAAAAGGTATGATCATGCCCACATAGATGACTGTCATTAAATCCAAACCAAAGGGATAAAGAATGCAGAAGAAAAGGATAAAGGGCAGGATCAAAAATATCACCACCCCATATCTGGCATGAAATTTCAGGTGGGTGATGGTGTAGGCCCTATAAAAATAATAGGGAAAATAGGCACCCATGAAAAAGCCTGTCCCATAGGCGAGGATATATTGCAACTTTATGGACATGGGTAAATTTTCATCGGGGAACAGTCCACCGGCAATGTTGTAGATTATCAACAGAAAAAGAAGGATCAGGTAGTATTTTCTTTTTTTCTCGTTGGGTTTTTGGAGGTAAAAAACCATCTGGACGACAAACATAAGTACTTCCAGGATAACAAATACTAGGGTTACAATATGTATTTCGGTATTGAAGACAGTCATGATGTTCAGGCTGTTTTCAGAAAATAAAAGGGAAACCCGAAACGGTCGGATACGGTATAGATGTACAAGCCGTGTTTTTGGTACCATGGAAGGTTACTCTCCGTTGAGGTTTCCAAGTATACGGGCCGATTGAGGGTTTTGGAGTAATCCAGCACATACTTCAGGATCTCCGATCCGAAGCCATTGCGCTGTTTCTCCGGACTGACCCCCACAAACCAGAGGTAGGTAAAAGGCTCCTTGGGATAGTGCTTTTTAATAAATGATTCCCTTGCCAAGGCTTTGGGGATATTACTAACCCCTATGGTTTTCAGGATTAACTGTATATCCAGATATGCGCTTCTCAAGGAGAACTTTTTCCGGTCCTGAAACTGGATCATAGCACAAGCGTTCTCATCATCCGATATAAACACCTCCCCCGCATCCATACAGTTTTCAAAAGAGTACTCCATCAAATAGCGGATTTTGTGTGCTTCCTTTCCGGCGATGTAGTTGACACTTCTATTTTTTTTGAACGCTTCCAGAAGAATGGATACCACTTTCTCCCGGTCATTTTGGGTTGCCTTTCTCATAAGTTGGTGTGTTAAAAATCCGAGTTGCGAGGATTTTTCCTCTCCGCCCCCTTTCCAAAACCGTTGGACATGTTGGGAAAAGGGAGGGGCAAGTTCGTTTTTGGCAGAAAAAAACCGATAGGTTTTTTGTCGGACAAAGACACAACTTGCAAAGACCGCGCACAGCAGATTTTAGGGTTAAACCAAGACCTAATTTTGGAAGAAATCCGGCCCTGGGGCTGTAGAATTAAGAACGGTTTTACAATGATATCTTAAACGAATAATACCATTTTTTTAACTAAACTACGTTTTTATCTAATTAAAAACAAATATATATAAGTAAATTTACACATATACCAGCTACCAACTATGCAGCTATTCCTGTATCTGGATACCTGAATATCCATGTATAGAAGAATGTCTGGGTCAGTACAGACCTTCCGAAAAATTAATTTTCGACACCGCATTTTATCCAGATAGCTATATATGCGTATACATGTTGCGCCATGTAGATAGCTCAAGATGTATATGGATAATTGGATATTCCTGAATATGAGGCAAGGTACCCAAACCTTTCACCAAAGGTATTTCCTTCCTACACCAAATTACGATACAGGATTTGCTCAAAGCTTGTCCAATAGACTTCCCAAATGATCAGCATTACCTTTTTAACCCCTGTTTCACCCTGTTCATCCATGCCTCATTTAAGTCCTTAAATGGGCGGATGAGGTCCGACTGGTCCCTACAATGGAGAAGAGAAGACATCAAGGTTCCTGCTGCCTCTTTGCCAGCACTATCCCTGTCGAGGAAAAGGTTCACCTGACGGTACGGTTTGAGTTGGGGCATTGCCCCTTTTAGGTTGGCCAGGGAGTTGAGGACCATAAAGTCAGGACGGTAGGGATCCCCTTTTCTCATCTCCACATAACTCAACAGGTCAAAGATCCCTTCAAACAGGCAAAGGTCATCGGATTTGTTCTGGTAATGGGAAACCCCCTGGGCCGTACAGCCTTTCCAGTATTTGTTTCGTATGGCCCAGCCATTTTCGTGCGAGTTGCCCAGGCCGAAATACCTCTTCTCACCGATTTTGTAATAAACCTCCCGACAGAATTCCTTCGCAGTATCCAAGGAAATGCACCTGGAATGCAGGTAGTCCGTAATGGCCCTGTTGTTCCCAAGCGGTTTAGTTTTGAGAACTGTTATTCCCGAGGGTTCCTTGTCGGGGGGTTCGGCACCGGAAACTGTTGGCTGGCGAAGAGAAAAGGAAGACCCGGCAACTGTGGATATCTCCCTGATGGCCTCTGAAATAGTGTAGCCCGGGTTTATTTTCATTACCAAATCTATCAGTGTCCCACCGGCATTGGCATCCCCAAAATCTACCCATAGGTTTTTGATGAGGTTTACCTTAAAGGAAGGGGTCATTTCCTCCCGGTATGGTGACAGGTAAAAACAATAACCCGGTTTTACCTGGCTTGGTCGGAATCCCTTCTGGCCCAAATAGTCCACGATGGACAAGCTGTTTGCTTCATTTGCGTTCATGGCTTTAATGTTTAATTTTTTGAAAAAACCACCTACTACACCTACTACATTACTACATTTTAGTGTTTAACTATTGATATTCAGGTAGTTAATGCCAATACCAATCAAAATCCATCTTACTACAAATGCCTTTTTGTAGTAGGTTGTAGTAACTTGATTTATTTTATCTTACTACAGTTTAATGGACTGATTTTCATTTGTTTAAAGGCTATTTGTAGTAAGTAGTAGGTTGATTGTGTTTAATGTAATATCCCTTTTCCGGGAAGGTTTGGCTTTCGTTTCTTCGCCTTTGGTATTGGATATGGCCCAGGAGTTTGAGGGCCTTTCCGATCTCAACAGGACTGACCTTGAGGTTTCCGGAGATGTTAAGCACCAGGTGGTGGCAGATTTCCGTAGCGGTCATGAATTTGTCATGGTCCTCCTTGGTACCCGGGGAAAAGAACTTCTGCACCAGCTCCACTTCCGGGGAAATGGTTTTGTACTCGTTGTTCAGGATTTCGTTTTCCTGGATTTCCGTGGCGGTCATCTCGTAGGGGAAGTCTGATAGAAAGAGTCGATAAGCCTGTGCCCACACCCTGTCGATATCGATGTCCTTTTTATAGTCCCAGTTGATTTCCCTTACCGTAAAGCAGAGCCAGCGCACACTCCCGGTCACATCGGTCAGGAACTCTGCCTTGTTGGTGGAACCCCAGATGGAGGCCCTGCGGGGTTCCATTTTCGGCTTCTTGTCATAGGGATGCCTGACTTTCACATGGGATTTGCTCATGAGGGTTTTCTGGGCGTTGATTTCCGTCCTGGAGAGGGTGGATAGCTCGTCCTGGATGACGCCGAAATTCTGGCTTAGGGCAATCAGGCTGTCCTTGTCTACGGAGATGTTTTCGGCATGGTAAGCCTTAAGTTGCTCCGGGACAAGGAACCGTGTAAGGGTAGTCTTGCCGCTGTTCTGTTGTTCCTGCACGAAGATCAAGGCCTGCTTGTTGAAGAAGTCGTCCCTAAGGCAACAGGCCACACAGCGTACCAGCCATTTCTTGAACTGGACCTCAAAGCGCAGCTGTCCTTGGACCTGTATATAGGTGGTAAACTTCTGGATATAATCGCCATGGGTGGCCTCATTCCATTTGCCTTGCACATGTTTAAAATACTCGACAAAGGGGTTGGTCTTGGGGATGAAGTCCGAACAGAGAAAGGTGTTGATCTCTGCCACGGAGGTTTGGTACCCCGCCTGTCGGCATTCGATGTAAAGCGTGTTGTGGTTGACAGGGCTGTACCTGTCTTCTCCTTTTTCACTGGCGAAGACTTCATTGAGTACCAGGTTGTTCCTAAAATCATATTTGGAAATCAGGAACCTGATCATCCTAATGGTGGAGCTGGAAGATTTCTCATCGATCTTCCGTATGGGGTTTTCCTCGTCCATTTTCTGTAGGTTTGGGTTGGTAAATCCATACAGAAATGGTATATTTGTCTCATTCAAAGAGGGATACCATTTCCTAATGAAATTATAGAAGGCGGATCGGGCATGATCCGCTTTTATTTTTTCTTGTTTATATAATTATTGGCTTCCTTTTTTATGTCAGATTCAGATTTATAGCTATTTTGAAGAAGCCAGGAATCTATTTTTCTTCTTTCAAAAAACAGCGTCTTTCCGTTGGGTTTGGAAAAGGGAATTTTTGAATGGTGCACCAATTTATAGATGTAGGATTTTTTAAATCCAGTGTATTCTGATAGTTCATCTACATTTAGGATGTCCTTAAGCCCGCACATATACCTTTCGATGCGGTTTAGTTTGTGAAGAATTAAATTGTTTTCCATTGCTATCGTTTATTTGATTAAGTACAGCAAAGGAAAGGATTAGGGGAGGAAGAATCCGGGAGGGTTAATATTCCTTAACCTTTTAGGGTTAAACCTTAACCTTTAAAATGAAAAACGGCGTCTATATCCTTTTGTCTTTTCGGTCCTTGGGTAATTCTTTTTGCCTTGGATGCAGAAGATAGCACCGATTTACTGGTGGCGGATTCGTTGTTGTTAGAAAAAATCCTTAAAAATTTTTCCAGAGAAAAATCCTTTGATTGTTTTTCAATCTTTTGGTGGAGATAGTGAGTCTGGGGATTGTTCATCAACAATTTGAACTCAGGGGTTAGGGGAGGCCTGCCTCTCTTAAAAATCTCCACAAATCTTTGCCGTTTTTCCATCCTTAGATCTTCATCGATAAATTCCAAGAATTCATATTCAACCAAATTGTCAAATATTATGGCCAGTTGTTCTGGAGTAAATGATGTTTTAAATCCGGTATTTCTGCTGGCAATCATCCTGGTGACATTTGGAATAAACCTATCCGAAAATGAATCGTCCCAGGCAAGGTTGATAATTAAATATGAAACGAAAAAAAGTCCTATCCACAGAGTAGAAAAAAACATAGTGCTGAAAACCTCACCAAAATTATTCTGTCCCAAAAATACAAATACCATTGCTACCATTACTGGAAAGAATACCGAGTATAAATAGATCCGGGGCCGTTCCACTTTTTTATCAAAACCCACAACCCGCTCATTGAACATGAAGGACGTATACCAAATGAAATAATGATATAATAGCCTGATGATCAAGTAACTTGACAGAATTATCATTGCAGTGCCAGTGACTAACCGAAACAAGGGGTAATCATGTTGTATAAAAAAGAAAGTGTAAAGCAGGAGACCCAGGAATACTGCAATAAATTTTCCTATTTGATACGATGCCTTTTTCATAGCCTTAGGTATAGACTATATATTTAATTCAGGTATAATGTTCGCAGATTCTTTCATTTTTTTGTCCACAATCCTAGCATAAATCCCAGTGGTTTTTATTTCCCTATGGCCAAGACGTTTCTGGACAGTAAATAAATCTGCACCATTTTCAAGCAGCAATACGGCATTAGTATGCCTGGCACTATGAAATGTAATGTGTTTAAATACTCCAGCTCTATTGCACCACCGTACAATTTCATTGTTATAGACAGCACTATACTTTAGGCCTACAAATACTCGATCTTTGGGAGATCTTCTTTCTCCCAACATCTCTCTGGCTTGCCTGGAGATATAGAGGTATTCCACACCATCAGTTTTTTCTTGTCGGAAATTTACCTTAAATAAATTTTCTCCTTCATCCCGAACCTCCGACCAGACTAAGTTATTGATATCAGACCATCTTAGTCCTGTCAAACAAGAAAAAAGAAAAGCCCTTTTAAGCACCTCATATTTACAAGCTGTTTTACAAAGTGATTGCAGCTCATCAATTGTCAGGTATTCCCGTTGACTTTCAGCCTGTTCAAAAGCCTTAACTCTGGAAGCATAATTTATACTTAGGTAACCCTCATCAAAGGCGCTTCTAAGACAGGCCTTGAACTTATTGAAGTAGGAATATTTGGAATTCTGGGACAGGGCCAGATTACTTTTTGTTCTGGCCTTTTGGTCAAAGTATTGCCTTGTTTTTTTTAAAAAATCATCGTCAATTTCTTCGAAAAGTAATTTTGGACTGATGCATCGCTTTAGGTGGACAAGTGTTGATTGCCAAACCCCATAATTTTTTACGGAATTTGATTTTTCTTCCATTTTCTCACTAAAATATTCCAGGAAAGGACGTTTGGCTTTGTTCAGGTTCTTGATTTCAAATTTGCCCTGTATGTAATTGCTTTTCCGTATAGCTAAAATATCCTCGGCTAGCCTGAGGTTTTCTTTATTATGTTTTCTTTCAACAGCAGTCTGGGGATTAGAATGTAAAGGTAACTTTAGGAACTCAAACTCCCGGAGGTGTACGCGTTTTCCCTTTTCATTTACCGTTGAGCCTTTATAGTATTCTATATATTGGCTTATTGTCCCGCTTGGCTGTTTTTTCTGTTTTAGTGTGATCTTCATGACTTCCTCTAATAGTTGTACATTTGTACAACTATTCGCCTGCTAGTTGTACTATAGTTGTACAATTATAGCAATAAAGGCAAACAAAGTCAAAAATCATAACTGATAAATTACTGATAGTCAAGCAAAAGAACAAAAAGAAAAACAAGGAAAAGCAAATTTATTTCCCGATGCAAAACTTCGAAAAAATGTTCGCCAACAAATCATCCGTGGTGATCTCTCCGGTTATTTCCCCCAAAAAGTGAAGGGCCCGGCGTATATCCATGGCCAGGAAGTCATTGGTGATTTCTTCGTCTATGCCCCTCAGTACATCCAACAGGGATTCACGGGTCTGGGTAAGGGCATCGTAGTGCCGGATATTAGTTACCACCGTATTGCCGGTCTTGAATTTGTCCAGGTTGACCAATTCCAGGATTTTGTCCTTCAACAGATCCAGGTTTTTCTTTTGCCCGGCCGAGATAAAAATGGTGTCAGGATGTTTTTCTTTTAAACTATTGATTAAAAGATGATTAGACTTATCCATTTTATTCGCTACTTTAAGAAAAGGTACCCCCAGGTTCTCCAGCTTATTGATGTCACGGCTGATCTCCACCATGTCCGTATCCCCCAAATCAAAAAGATAAAGGATCAGAGAAGCGGTTTTCATTTTTTCCTGGGTGCGGCTTACCCCCATGGCTTCAATGGTGTCAGTGGTTTCCCTAAGTCCGGCCGTATCAATAAAGCGGAAAATCATCCCACCTATATTGATTTCATCTTCAATAAAGTCCCTTGTGGTGCCTGCTATTTCAGAAACGATTGCTTTTTCCTCATTGAGCAAGGCATTCAGCAAGGTGGATTTACCAGCATTCGGCTTACCTGCAATTACGGTGGGTACCCCGTTTTTGATGACGTTGCCCAGATCAAAGCTGCTGATCAATTGCTCCACCACCCTTAGCAGTTTTTCCACCAACTCCCTTAAATCCTCCCGGCTGGCAAATTCCACATCCTCTTCGGTGAAGTCCAGTTCAAGTTCAATCATGGAGGCGAAATGTATAAGTCTTTCCCTCAGCGATGTAATCTCTCCACTAAAGCCTCCTCTCATTTGGTTGAGGGCGGCTTGGTGGGAGGCTTCAGAATCGGCGTTGATTAAATCCGCTACTGCCTCGGCCTGGGCCAGGTCAAACTGCCCATTCAAAAACGCCCGCTGTGTAAATTCTCCCGGTTTGGCGGGGCGCGCTCCCTTCCTGATAAGCAACTTGATTACCTGGTTTACAATATAGCTGGAACCATGGGTGGAAATCTCCACTACGTCTTCTTTCGTAAAGGATTTGGGGGCTTTGAAAAGGGAAGCCAGTACCTCGTCGATAATCCTGTCCCCGTCTTTTATCGTTCCAAAGTGAACGGTATGGGAAGGCTGCAATTCCAAATTTTTTCCCTTGAACACCTCATTCGCAATGCTAATGGCCTTGGGTCCTGAGAGCCTTATAACGGCAATGGCCCCGACTCCTTGAGGGGTAGCCAGGGCCACAATGGTATCTTCTTTGTCCTGAAGGATGAAGCTCATTTAATTTTTGAATTTGTCCACCAAGTCATCCAGTGCGGTCAAAAAGGGTTTGGGTTCTCTGTATCCCGGCATCTGTGTGATGTTTTCCATGGCAGCATCCATGATCACAAAGTTGGGATAGGAGCGAACCTGCATGGCTCTGGCCATGGTTTCTTCACTGTATTCCTTTCCCTTGAATTCAAATTTCTTTTTCTTGTTTTCTGCATTAAGCTTAACAGCGTAAAAGTTGTTGTTGACATACTCTACCACCTCAGCGTCAGTAAACGTCTCTTTGTCCATTTTTTTGCACCATCCGCACCAGTCCGTATATACGTCCACCAAAACCATTCTTGGTTCCTTTTCCACCAGCTTCACTACCTCTTCAAAGCTGTGCCAAGTGATTTCCTTTTGGGCATAGGTAAAGTGAAGGATTAAAGAAAACAGAAGGGTAAGTCCTAGATTTTTCATGATTATTTGAAAGAAAGCGATAACTCAAAATTAGGTGATAAACAGAATAGGAAAAAGCAAACAACAAATTCCTTTTTGTGGAGAAACGTAAAACCCCGCTTTACGGTTCAATTTTCGAAAGCTTGAATATAGATGTTGGCGGCTACTTCCTTAGATACAAACACTTTTTTGCCCTCATCCAAGCGAATTTCAAGGGATCCATCGAATTCCACTTTGTCCAAAATTTCCACCTTGGCACCGATATAGGCACCCACCTTATCCAAATAACGTAGGAATGCCGCACTGTTGTCGTTGACAGCCACAATTTTTCCTCTGGCCCCTTCCTTCATGTCTTGCAGGATGGTCCTGGGACTGGAGTGGAGCTCCCCGGATTCATCGGGAATAGGATCACCATGGGGATCAAATTTGGGAAAGCCCAGGTATTCATCCAACCTCCGGATAAGTAGGGGAGAGCGCACATGTTCCAGTTGTTCGGCCACCTCATGTACCTGGTCCCACTGGAACCTTAGCTTGTCCACCAGGAAAACCTCCCATAACCTGTTTCTCCGTATCACCTGTAAAGCCGTCTTTTTTCCCAAAGGAGTAAGGCCTGCACCATGGTATTTTGTATACATCAGGATTTCCTTCTCTGCCAATTTTTTCAACATGTCCGATACGGAGGCGGGTTTGGTCTTGATGGCCGCCGCTATCTCGTTAGTGCTAATGACTCCTTCTTCTTTTTGGGTGAGGTGATAAATGCATTTGAGGTAGTTTTCTTCTGCAGTGGATAATGCTAGCATGGAGGTGAAAATTATAATAGAATTGCAAATATAGGAATTTAGCCTTGTCTAAAAATATTTTTCAAATATATCTAAACCCTTTGTGGATAACCACAATTTCAACTGTGAATTCAAAATTTGACTAACCTATAAATAAATTTAGTCATGCCTAAAATACACACAAAAAACTAGTATTCAATGCCTTACAATTTTACAGTTCCTAAAAGCCGTTGAAAACAGTGTGGTTTTGTACTATGGGAATAATCCAATTTAGGGCCTATTGCCTTCAAGTGATTGTTTAAACAGGGACACTACCTTAGGTGCTATGTCCCGCCAAAAGACCCAGTTTGGAACAGGGTTACGGTAGAGTTCCAAAGCAAGTAATTGTCGTACATGGCTTGGGGCTTCCTCGGTTTTGATAAAGTCAATTCCGATACCTGCGGGGTAGGGTTTTATCATTTGAGACCACTTAGGGTTATGGGTGATCAGCAGGGGTTTTTGGAGTGCCAGGGCCTCGTACATCTTGGAGGGGATTTTGTGAACAATACTGGGAAGGGGCTGATAAGGCATAAGCCAAATATCTGCCTGCTTTACCGTTTCCATTACTTCTGCATGCGGCAGAGGGGAAAGGTGTAGGTTCCAATTCACCTGGGGCAGATGACCGAATCTATCTTTCAATTCCTTTAGAAAAGAGAAGGAGGGGCAGTGGCCTACCAGAGATAAGGAGCATTCTTGGTCTGTTTGCAAATAACTTTCAAACCAGCTTAGCCCAAGGTCTGTTCCATATGCTTTAGCAGCAGTACCTGCCAAGACGAATGCAAGTGGGGAAGATAAGGGTTTGCCTTTTTGACCGGTACATGAAAATTCTTCCAATGCCTTATTTTCTACCACAGTGGCAGGGCGAAAACCCGGCAGTTCCTTGAGGTAACATTTTTCCGCCAGCAGGTAATGCTTAATAAATGGTCTGGCTATCTTTTCCAGCAGCCGAACCCAAGCTATTGCAAATCCTCTGAGAAAAGGAGGGGACGTGAGGTTATGCCTTAGGTTACTTCTGTAATTTTCCTGGACATCATAAAACCAAATAAATTTCTGTAACCCTTTTGCAGCCAAGGTGGCAGGAATTAACTCATAGGTAGAGGTGACCACAATGTCCGGTTTAAGGGACCTGATTAGTCGGAAAAGCTTAAAATAAGTTAAAATACGACCTAAATGACCTCTTTTGCCTGAAAATAGGTTGATTAATTCGGCAGATTGGTTTTTTGGTGTTTTTTTTGAAGCGTATCCAGCGATAGTAATGCGGAATTCCCCTTCACGAATTAAGGATTTCCCCAATTTGTGATAAGTACGCACATCGTCCACAGGTTTGAGAACTGATGCGAAAAGTACGTGGGTAGTAGATTGCATTATCAATTGGGGTTAAATATTCGCATAAAGTTAAAAAATTACTTTGCCATGGAGTAGATTTGGAATTTATATCTACTTTTACCTGCTTAAAGGCAAAAGGAAATGATTTGCTTTGAAAGCATTTAACAAAATATATAGGGATTATCATTTAACAATTTATGGAATTACAGAATATCATAGAGAAAGCCTGGGAAAACAGGGATTTGCTGAATGAAAAAGACGTTCAAATCGCCATCAAAACCGTCATTGCTGATTTGGACAATGGTAGTATCCGGGTAGCTTCTCCAGACGGGGAGGGTAATTGGACAGTAAACGACTGGATAAAAAAGGCGGTAATTCTGTATTTCCCCATTCAAAAGATGAGAACCATTGAAGTGGGGCCCTTTGAGTTTCACGATAAAATGGCATTGAAGACCAACTATGCTAAACAGGGTGTTCGCGTGGTACCCCATGCTGTTGCGCGATACGGAGCCTATTTGGCCAAGGGAGTAGTAATGATGCCAAGTTATGTGAATATCGGTGCTTATGTGGACAGTGGTACCATGGTAGATACCTGGGCCACTGTTGGGTCCTGTGCCCAAATCGGAAAAAATGTTCATCTCAGTGGAGGAGTTGGTATAGGTGGTGTATTAGAACCCATACAGGCTGCACCTGTGATTGTGGAAGACGGAGCCTTTGTTGGGTCCCGGGCAATCATCGTGGAAGGTGTGCGGATTTGCAAGGAAGCCGTTATAGGAGCTGGGGTTACTCTTACGGCAAGTTCAAAAATAATAGATGTAACCACAGAGGAGGCAAAAGAGTATAAAGGCTATGTACCGGAGAGATCAGTGGTTATTCCCGGTTCAATTACCAAAAAGTTTGCAGCAGGAGAATATCAGGTGCCCTGCGCATTGATAATTGGAAAAAGAAAGGCATCCACCGACCTTAAAACTTCCTTAAATGATGCATTGAGGGAAAATAATGTTGCAGTTTAATCGTAAAGGTAGATATGTATTTATGTAAAAAGATAAGCGGGATGTTCTTGCTGTCCTTGTGGCTTTTTTCTTGTGGAGAAAGTGGAACAACAGACGGAGACGCGCTTTTTAAGAATGAACAGTATGAGGAAGCCATTGAGGCTTACGACAAAAAACTAAAAAACAGGCCTAAAAACGTAAGGGCCTTGTACAACAGAGGAAGAGCTTATGAGGAGATTGGGGAGTTTAAGAAAGCCGAGGAAAGCTTGAAAAAGGCCATTGAGGTAGATCCTAAAAACAGTCAAATCCTGTTGAGTCTTTCCAACTTATACCATAAGCAAAAGAATTACGAGTTATCACTCATGTATGCGGACAATGCCGTAGAAATTTCCGGGGCTCCGCCTATGGCCTATTTCATGAAAGCCAGGGCTATGCATCAACTGGGTAATGTGGATGAAGCGAGAAGGGAGTACAATGCAGCCATAAAGATGAGCCCCAATTATGGCCAAGCCTACTATTACAGAGGGATGCTTAACCAAGCCACAGATAAAAACAAAGAGGCATGTGACGACTTCAGAAAGGCAGCGGAGAATAATTATGAGCAAGCACAAGAGGCCTTGAGCAATTATTGTAATTGAGGAAAATAAGATGAAGATTTAGAAAAATAGGAATAAAAGCAAACCCGATCTATCAAAAGGTCGGGTTTTTTAATGCGGCGAAAATGGCATCCTGAAGCTGGTTCTTTTATCACTCAGATCAGTTTGATCCTGATGGTCACACAATTTTTCAGAAGGGATATGCCCTGTACCTTGACAGGTGCGGCATTCACCATATTCTATTTTATCCCCTTCACATTTGGGGCAAGTAAGCCTTCCGTTACCGTCGCACCTCTCGCAATCGTAGTACTCCACAATATTGAACACGTTTTTCTTCGTGACAAGTCCCTTGCCGGCGCACCTGCTACAACCCACTATACCGTTACCTCTGCATATTCTACAGTCTTGCTCTAAATGGGTGGTGCCATTACAGGTGCTGCAGTCCACTAGCCTATACCCTTTCCTGTCACACAGTTGACAAGCCTTTATTTCTTCTATTTTCGGTGCTAGCTTAGCTTGTAGTTCCTTAGCCTGCTCATAGTGTTCCCCTTTAAATCCGTTAAGGTCAAGGTATTTGTTCAAAAAGTTTAGGCTATTATCAAATTGGCCCAAGTGAAATAGGGTTTCTGCAAAAAGGTAAGGCATTTCAGGAGGTATAGGGGCGTTACTTTGAATGATTTGCCTGAAATATTCGTTTGCTTTGTTAAATTCTTCCCTTTCCATCGCACCCATGGCTTGGCTTAGCAGCCGGGAGGTATTTCCCAAATTTGGTTTCACTTGTGCATACCCAAAGGTGGAAATCCCAATAAAGAAGATTAGTAGTATAAATTTAAGCGAAAGGATTCTTAACATTTATTTTTTATTGGTTTATAGCCTAAATGGATAAAGATAAACAAAATAATTTTTATCCATTGTCTTGTTTTCTTTAGTAGTCAAAAGGATTAACGACAAATTTGCATAAGATTTTAGCGATTATACAAAAAGTTCCTAACAAAAATTCAGGTTTTTATACATTTGGCTTATGGAAAAGATAGCCGTGATCGGTGGAGGTGCTTCGGGATTCTTTGCAGCCATACATGCAGCCAAAGGGGAAAACCAGGTAGACATATTCGAAAAAACAGGGAAAACCCTGACTAAGGTGAAGGTATCCGGGGGAGGCAGATGTAATGTAACCCATAATTGCCTCAACCCTAAAAAGCTAATTGCCTTTTATCCCAGAGGAAGTGCCTTTTTGAAAGGTGTGTTTTCAAAATTTGCCGTAAAAGAAACCATGAGTTGGTTTGAAACTCATGGGGTTTCCCTGAAAGTGGAGGAGGATAACAGGGTCTTCCCACAAAGTGATAGTTCAGGCACCATCATTTCTTGCCTTCAGCAAGTGGCAACAGAGCTCGGGGTAAGAATAAGGACCCACGCGAAAGTAGAGAAAGTACTTCCCTTAGCAGAAGGTTTTGAAGTCCAATGTAATGGAGAATCCTGCCATTACACTAAAGTAATTGTATGTTCAGGTGGGTCCTCAAAAGTCGGGGGGTATGCGTGGATCAGGGAGTTGGGCCATACCATTGTTTCTCCCATTCCATCCCTGTTTACCTTTAACCTTCCAGGATCATCCCTTACCCACCTTAGTGGCATAAGCATGCCCCACTCTCAAGTACGCTTGGTAGGAACGAAGCTCAGTTATGAGGGGCCTATTTTGATCACTCATTGGGGCGTAAGTGGTCCTGCCGTGTTGAAGTTATCTGCATTCGGAGCCCATTGGCTACATGAATGCGAATATCACACCGAGGCTCAAATAAGATGGAATGGCGATATGGGTGAAGAAAAACTGCGAAGTGAATTGTTACTTTATAAAGATCGTTTCCCAAAGCGGAGGATAGGTAGTCATCCAATGTTTTCTATTCCATCAAGACTTTGGATTTTTTTGTTGAATTGTGCTGAAATTGAGGAAAATTCCATATGGATGGGGCTTTCTAAAAAACAAATCAATAAATTAGTGGAAAATTTATTTAGATTTTCGATTTTTATTCATGGAAAAACTACCTTTAAGGATGAGTTTGTGACGGCCGGAGGTGTGAAATTGGAAGAAGTAAATCCTACTACGATGGAAAGCAAGTTAATTCCAGGGCTTTATTTTTCGGGAGAAGTCTTGAATCTTGACGGAATCACTGGTGGTTTTAACTTTCAGGCTGCATGGAGCACTGGGTATCTAGCAGGTACTTCTGCATCTCAACAATAAATATGGAACATTTGAACGATAACATTGACTACCAGAAAATCGAGGAAATGGTAGAAGGCGACGAAGAGTTCAGAAAACAACTTTTGGAAGCCATCATCCTTGCAATAGAGGAATTAAAGGACGTATACCTTGGGGCTTTGGAAAATGAAGATTTGGAAGCCCTACGGCAGGCCCGTCATAAAATCAAACCCACGCTTTCGTTATTTGGGCTGAAAAGGATGACAAAAGTCCTCTATGGTGGAAAAAAATTAGTAATGGAGGAAGGTTTTCAGGAGTCATCACTCTACAAGCACAAAGAGGAATTATTGGATGCAGCAGAGGCACTATTAAATGATTTGAAAACTTTCCATTAGACCCTTCAATTTAAATATAGTTTTCTATTTAGTTTTTGACCACATTCTATTATTCCCAATAGTGCTCACTATACCCAATTTGCCCCTTACAGTTTGTGGAGAATTTTTATTTTATGAAGACAAAACAAGATAATTACCCTAAAACCCAAAAAAAAATTTCCCGCTTAAAATTTTGGTAGGCTTTTCTTAGATAGAAATATTTTTTCTCACGGCCATTTTTGTTGCTGGATTCTCTTATATGGAATTAAATTTGTGTTTTTACATTGCAGAAGCCACCTTTTTTTTAGTATAAGCTAATTGTCATTTACCCACTAGTGGTCAATTAATTAAAGCATACTATATAATCCACCAAAAGTTGGTGTTAAAGTTTGATTATGAGCCAAAAGTGATCGAAGAGATAGCTCTTTCTGAAATAATCTAATCAATAATATTGTCCCTAAAATTTTTTGAAGTTGAATATAACCCAGAATAATTTAATTTTTACAGGAAAAAAACTAATTCTTTCTCATTAGAATATATGGAATTGGCATAAAAATTGAATTTTTTACCAATAGAAAAACAAGATAAATTCCAGAATAGCTCAATCCTATTTGGCAGAAATAAATTTTCTGGGTGAGAGAAATGGAAAGGAGACAAGTTGAAGTTCTTCACTATGTTTCCAAAAAAACAGAAAAATGGTTATAGTAGCATTAGGAGCATCGGCAGGAGGGTTGGAACCTTTGGAAAATTACTTCCAGAATTTAAAGCCCACCCCAAAGGCTGCTTTTGTAGTGGTTCAGCACTTGGCACCCAACTATAAAAGCCTTATGGATCAGTTGTTGAGCCGCCACACCTCCCTGCCTATAGAAATAATAGAGGAAGGCACCCAGATTGAAGAAGGCAAAATATATCTAAATCCCCCAAAAAAAGTCGTAAAAATCTCAAAGGAAGACAAACTCAAATTTTCGTTGGAAACAAAGAATGTAAAGGGTTTGAGCTTTCCGATTAGTAATTTTCTGCAATCTTTATCAAGTGAGCATGCCACAAATGTCATAGGGATCATTTTTTCAGGAACAGGTAGTGACGGTTCAGAAGGGCTAAAAAAAATCAAAGAAGATGGGGGGATTACCCTAGTGCAAGATCCCGGTGAAGCCAAGTTTGACGGAATGCCGAAAAACGCGATATATACGGGGGCAGTTGATTTTATTTTGCCAGTGGAAGAGCTGTCTGTCAAGACCCTACATTTGGTGGATGACCTTGTCCATAACCGCACAAGTAGGCGCTTTCAAAAGACCCAATTCCTGAATAAAATAGTGACTTTGGTGAAAAAACACACCGGAATGGATTTTAAGGCCTACAAAGAATCCACCATTCACCGAAGGATTGACCGAAGGATTGCAATTTTGGGATGTAAATCAAATGAAGCTTATTTAAAGACTATTACAGCCTCAGAGGAGGAGGCTAGGGCACTTTGCGAGGATCTCTTTATTGGAGTAACCAGTTTTTTCAGGGACGACGGTGCTTTTGGGCGATTAGAGGAGGATGTCATTCCTAAAATCTGTCATAAAGAGGGTGCAAATGAACGCATAAGAGTTTGGATTCCTGCATGCTCTACAGGGGAGGAAGCATATTCCGTAGCAATATTGATCAAAGAACAACTGAAAGCCATGGAGAGGGATATCCCGGTTACCATTTTTGCCACGGATATCAACCGCGAAGCTATAAAAAGAGCTGGGCTTGGTGTTTTTAATGCCAGTCTGCTAAAGAATATTGACCATAAGAATCTAAACAAGTATTTTATTTCCTCTTCCCAGGGTCAGTTTAGGATCAAAAAAGAAATACGGGATATGATCGTGTTTTCCGTGCACAATATATTGAGGGACCCTCCTTTCAGCAAAATTGACCTAATTAGTTGCAGGAATTTTCTCATCTATTTAAAGCCAGAAGTACAGCAGAAAATCTATTCCTATTTCAGGTACAGCCTTCATGATGAGGGGTATCTTTTTTTGGGTTCCAGCGAAAGTCTGGGGGATATGCAGGAGTATTTTGAGGAAGTAGACAGAAAATTTAAAATATATAAAAATGTAAAAAGTGCTTCTCTTCCAGATGTAGATTTACTTAAAAATGACCTAGGTGCGCGCACATTTGCCACAAAGAATACCATGGAGAACAAAAAAATCATTAACCGGAGCGAAAGTAGATTCTCTCCGGAAAAGCTCAATAAAGTATTAATTCAGAAATATGTTCCCCAATCCATTATTGTGGACAGGGAACTTAATATTGTTCATACTGTTGGAAACGTCTTTGAGTTCCTCCATTTTCCTCCGGGTGAGTTCAGCAATAATATTATTGAACTGGTCCCGGAAGAATTAAAGATCACCCTAGAAATCTTGCTTAAAAAGGTGGAAAGGGAGGAAAACCCCATGCAACTTAAGGATATTTCTCTGATTGAATCGGATAAATCCCGCAGATTTGACCTGATTATCAAAAGCCTGAAAGACAGGGATATGGGGGATGGCTTTAGAATGATGGAGATCCATGAAAAAGTGTCTGAGGGTGTAGACCAAGAGGACGAACAGACTACGCTACACATTAAGAAGTTTGACTTGGACCTAGACTCCAAGGCAAAAATCAAGGAGCTTGAGGACGAAATCAAATACACCAAGGAGAATTTACAGACCACCATTGAAGAACTAGAAACCAGTAATGAAGAGCTCCAATCCACAAATGAGGAACTTCAAAGCTCCAATGAGGAATTGGAATCCGTAAACGAGGAGCTTTACACGGTGAATGCAGAATACCAGGAAAAGGTAGAGGAGCTGTCTGTTTTGAACGACGACCTCAACAATCTATTAAACAGTTCGGACATATCCATTCTCTTTTTAGATGAGAACCTCTATATCAGGAGAATCACTAAATCCATAAAGCGACTGCTCAATATTGATGAGCGGGATTTGGGTAGATCCATCACGGATTTCACGTCAAAAATTGATTTCGAAAAGATCATCAATGAAATTAAAAAAGTCCACGAGAGCCTGAACAGCAAGGAGCTTGCGGTCAATGATGCGGATGGAAATGTATACGTGTTGAAAATTTCACCTTTCAGAACCTTCAAAAACGAAATTAAGGGGGTTGTACTAAGTTTTTTGGATATTACACAATTGGAATCCAATGAGAAGGAGCTGAGTGAATTACAAAACTCCCTGATAGAAGCCAAAAACAAGATCAGTGAACAGGAGGATATATTTAGGTTAATTGCCCTGCATTCTAGTGATATGATTTCCATTCATGGACTGGACTATAAATTTCAATATGCCTCTCCAAGCTGTAAGGAGCTCACGGGAAAAATTGAACAGGAACTTAAAGATAGCGAATTAATAGACCTTGTGGATGAAAGAGACAGGGGGACACTGCTAAAAGGGTTAAAAACCTCTCAGCAAGGGAAAAATGCGGGACCCGTTACCTTTAGGTACAAAAATAGTAATGGGGAATTAAAGTGGCTCGAATCACACGTAAAATGCATTACTGACAACAGCGGTGAACCCTCTAAGATTCTTCTTACCACACGTGACATTACAGAAAAGGTCAAGTATCAGGATGAGCTGAGTCTCTTGTCGAATATTGTTAAAGAAACCAACAATGCCGTATTGGTTACCGACAGCCACGAAAAAATTCTCTGGGTGAATGAAGCATTCGTGGAAAGAACCGGGTATGCATGGGAAGAATGTAAGGGTAAATCCCCTGGGGAATTGCTTCAGGGAGAAGAAACAGACCCCAAGATAATCCATCGAATGAAGGAAGGCGTACTTTCAGAAAAAGGGTTCGACGTAGAAGTCATTAACTATACCAAATCAAAGGACAAGTTTTGGGTAAGGATCCAATGCCAACCCGTATATGACAGTGATAACAACCTCAAGGGCTTTTTTGCAATACAAAGTGATATCAGCCTTCAGAAAAGCGTGGATGAAAAGTTTCGCAGGTTCAATAAGGAGCTGGAAAAAAAGAATTTTCAACTTGAATTGATAAATAATGAACTCAGGCAATTTGCACATATGGCTTCTCATGACCTCAAAGAACCAGTAAGAGGAATCACCGGAATATTAGACATCATAAAGGAAGATTATGGAGTCAAACTAGGGGAGGAGGGTATGGAAGTTTTGGATATGGGGATCAATTCGGGAAGTAGAATGATCGAACTGATCAATGGTTTGCTGGAATTTTCCCAAACTGGAAAGCTTAGTGAAAAGGAGGAATGGGTAGACCTCAAAAAGGTGATTGGTATGGCTTCCGAAAATCTGGCGATGTTAATGGAAAAAAACGAGGCCACAGTGGAAGTTGGTCATTTGCCAAAAATCAAAGGGTTCGAACAATTATTGGTGCGTTTATTTCAGAACCTGATTTCCAACGCAGTGAAATATAAGGGTAGTGAATCACCAATCATAACCATATCCTACGAAAAGGAGGATAACTATCATAAGATTTTTGTCAAGGACAACGGCAGTGGGATAAGGGAACAGGACATACCCAAGCTTTTCAAGGTGTTTTCTAGACTCAAAATAAAATCAAAGGTAGAAGGATCGGGGTTGGGACTATATATCTGCAAGCAGATTATGGAGCAGCATGGAGGCACCATTTCAGCCTCCTCCACATATGGAAGCCATACTATTTTTATTTTGAGATTTCCAAAGACTAAATAAGCGAAATAGCTAATATCAATAGAGGATGAGGAGTGAATATACTCCAGGATACAAATGCACCAGGATAGTGTTAGAGCCTTTTCATTCCCAGCTCGGCAATCGTCTCTCCAATGGATAAAGCACTGGTGGCTGCCGGAGAAGGGGCATTAAGCACATGAATGGCGTGAGCCGACTCTTGGATCGCAAAATCGTCCAAAAGTCCACCATGCTTATCGCAGGCTTGTGCCCTTACGCCCGCACCACCTTCTTCCAAATCGGATTCCTGGACATCCGGAATTAACTCTTGCAGGGCGATGGTAAAGGCTTTTTTGGAAAATGAACGTTTGTATTCCCCTAAACCTGTTTTCCAGTATTTTGAGGCTACTTTTTGTAATCCTGGCCAGGTAACGGAAGAAATAAATTCCTTCATATCAAAATCTGATCGCTTGTAACCTTCCTTTTTAAAGGCTAGCACTGCATTGGGTCCTGCTTCTACACCCCCTTTCATCATTCTTGTAAAATGGACTCCAAGAAATGGGAAATTCGGGTCTGGAACTGGATAAATCAGGTTTTTTACCAGATATTCCCTTTCTTTTTTGAGCTTATAATATTCTCCTCTGAAAGGAATGATACGAATGGTTGGGGGTGAAGTAGATTCCATTTCTGCAATCTTATCTGCATATAGCCCTGCACAGTTCACCATAAACTTGGCTTCCAAGGTGCCTTTACTGGTCACTACCGTAAGCCCTACAGGCTGTGGAAGTATCTCAGTTACCTTGTGTTCCAAATAAATTTCACCTCCTGCCTCCATGAATTTCCTCTTAAATGCCATTGCCACTTTTCCATAATCCACTATCCCGGTTTGAGGGATATGCAAAGCAGCCACTCCAGCACAATAGGGTTCATATTCTTTTAGCTCATCTAAGGTAATGGCCCTGCTTCCTTTCAAGCCATTTGCCAAGCCTCTCTCCAACAATTTGTTGAGAAGGGGGATTTGTTCCCTGGAAGTGGCCACTACCACTTTGCCCGTAATTTCATATGGCACACCTTCCGAGGAGCAGAATTCAAGTAATTGTTTGTACCCTTGCACACAGTTGACTGCTTTCAGGCTCCCAGGTTTATAGTATAGACCGGAATGGATCACCCCACTGTTATGCCCGGTTTGATGCATTGCTATCTCCTTTTCCTTTTCGAGAAGGGCAATCTTAAGGTTTGGATTTTTTTCCAATAACTTCATACCTGAAGCTAAGCCCACGATACCTCCTCCTATGATGATTATGTCGTACTTCATACTGCCAAATTTAAAACAAATTATACTTTAGTAAAACGAAATCTAGCAGGAGGAGAACCTCACACATTGGGATGCCCCCCCGATAGCTACGGGGCTACGGGGAGTTGCGAGATTCTCCCGAAATAAATTCCCCGAAACGAGTCCGGGGCAAGCTACCTCTCTGACGGCAGTCAGGGGAGGTAAACAAAAAAATAGACACATGGATGAAAGGATAGAAAACACGTAATCCTTGCATAATTTAATTACCAGTCATCCATTTCCTGATCAGGATTATCAAGATTTATTCTTTGCTTTATGTCATTAACTATATTACCTTCTATATCAGTAATATATCTCATATCTCCCATAAAGAGAAGTTTGTGAATCCGCTTAAGTTGGTCAAAGTTTGAGGAGGGAACATGGAAAGGAATTTTATATAGCCTTGGATCTTCTTTTTCAAAGGGCGTGGGAACTTTTGCTTGAAAGAAATAAGGCCAGAGGGTTTTGGAACAGGATAGACAGATTTTGTCAATTCTATTTCTTTCAAAAATATCTATTAACCTCAAATTGATGTTTTCAAAAAATTCTAAGGTTGAAGCCAGTCTGATTCTAGAACCGGCTCTGGACTTGCCTTTTTCATTCAAATGCCTTATTTGGCTTTTTCCCTGCTTTTTTCTTACCAAGTAACCCCGGAACACCTTGTGCTCCATCAGGTTTTCCTCCTCAAAAAAACCCACGACCGCTATTCCTGACTCTATTAGTACTAGCACATATTGAAATCCACCTATTGGATCCAAGGTCAGGAAATCAAGCTGTAGGGGTAGCCTTACCCAGATCTTACTTTCCTCTCCCAATTCGAAAACGAGTTGGTGCTTCTTTTCTTCAGGTACATATCCTGTACTAATTTTGTTCAGTTCTTGCAAGAATTTTGGGGTTTCCTCAGGGGAATAAAATTGCCTGTTCATTTTGCTAGGATATGAAATGTTGAAATTAGCCCATTGTCTAGGCAATTCAAAGACAAAAGCTTTTCTGAACTTAGGTAGGGTGGGGTTTTTAACTTTGTTTTTTTGTGTGGGTATTTTCCTTAATTTTAAGTTAAGAATTCCATATTTTCAAAAACTGACAGCAAATCATCGGCTTAAGTAGAAATAAACTTCTAAGAAACAATTATAAACAGATGAAATCGAGCCTGTCCTGACGGCAGTCAGGGCATGACGAGCACGTCACACACTGGGATGATTATAGACTGCGAGATTCCCCCGAAACAAGTTCCCCGAAACAAGTTCGGGGCAGGCAGGGGCAGGCTATATGGCCTTTAAAAAACAAATTACAATCATATGAAAATAGCCATGCTAGGCTCAGGGTTTATCGCTAGGTTCTATGCGGATACCCTGCACGCCCAAAGGAGGAAGGACCAAATTGAACTGGTCTATTCCCGAACAGAAGAAAATGCAAAGCGATTTGCCAAGGATTACGGGCTTTCTCATTACAGTAGTAACCTTCATGAGGCCATAAACCACCCTGAAACCGAGGTAGTGGTAATAGCCCTCCCCAACCACCAGCATGAAGAAGCTGTGCTGGCCTGTGCGGCAGCGGGAAAGCCGGTCTTATGCACCAAACCCCTCGGAAGAAACGCTAAAGAAGCTAAGGTGATGCTGAACGCAGTGGAAAAGGCAGGAATTTTTGCCGGTTACCTGGAAGATTTGTGCTATACTCCTAAGTTCTTAAAAACAGTAAAAAGTGTAGCAGATGGCGGTTTAGGCAAGATCCTTTGGACCAAGTCCAGAGAAGCCCATCCTGGCCCTCATAGCGATTGGTTTTGGGATAAGTCCCTTTCAGGAGGTGGTGCCATCATTGACCTTGGATGTCACTGCGTGGAAATAGGCAGGAATTTTATAGGAAAAAACGTGAAGCCCGTGGAAGTGATGTGTTGGGCCGACACTCAGGTTCACCCTATAGATGCGGAGGACCATGCCATTGGACTGGTGAAATATGCCAATGGAGCCATTGGTCAATTTGAGGTTAGCTGGACTTTTCGGGGAGGGATGGATTTAAGGGATGAGGTGATGGGCACTGAGGGCACAGTTTGGCTCAACAGCTTCCTGAGAACCGGATTTGAAATGTTTACCACTAGCAAGGGCGGGGGATATGTGGCCGAAAAGGCCGAGTCCGACGCTGGCTGGCTGTTTCCTGTAGGGGATGAAGCCCATGAGTTGGGGTACCCCCACATGTTTACCGATATGTTTGAGGCCATGGAAAAAGGGAGGGAGCCTCTGGAGACCTTTTATGATGGTTACGTGGTAAACGCCATTTTGGATGCTGCTTTTAAATCTGCGTCATCCAGGCAGTGGGAAGTTGTGGAATTGGAGGATTGGAGAGGGGATACAAATTCCGAGAAATTATCCGGCCATCACTCCTATGACGATGAGCATTGGCTCATCAAAAAGGAAACCCTACCAAATGGTGACAAAAAGGTGATCCTCAAACACAAAACCACCGGTAAGGTCAACCAAATTGTGGAAAGGGGTTAAATAACCTTCTTACAGATAGGGCTTCGAATGGGCAACCTATGCCTTAAATCAAAATAATGTTTTAACTTTGCCTATATAAAAAATCCTATTGTATGGTATTAGAATTTGAAAAGCCAATAGCAGACTTAGAACATAAACTTCGGGAAATGAAAGAACTGGCGAAGGGTAAGAATATAGACCTTTCCTCTGATATTGAGTCCTTGGAAGATAAACTTAAGACTTTGAAAAAAGAAACCTTTCAGAATCTTACCCGATGGCAGAGGGTGCAACTTTCTAGGCATTCTGACAGGCCCTATGCCTTGGATTATATTTACGAAATCACCAAGGATTTTATTGAGTTGCACGGAGACAGGAATGTCAAGGATGACAAGGCTATGGTAGGAGGGCTCGGGGACATAGATGGCAAAACAGTGATGTTCATTGGTCAACAAAAGGGCAGAAATACAAAGCAGCGCCAGGAAAGGAATTTTGGAATGGCGAATCCCGAGGGGTACCGAAAGGCGCTTAGGCTCATGAAAATAGCCGAAAAATTCAACAAACCTATAATCACCTTAATTGACACCCCCGGAGCTTTTCCAGGCCTTGAAGCTGAGGAAAGAGGCCAAGGAGAGGCCATAGCACTTAATCTAAGGGAAATGTTCAAACTTAAAGTCCCTGTAATCTGCATCATTATTGGGGAGGGAGCCTCTGGGGGAGCTTTAGGCATCGCAATTGGTGATAAAGTATTTATGTTGGAAAACACATGGTATTCAGTAATTTCCCCTGAATCATGTTCATCTATATTATGGAGAAGTTGGGATTACAAAGAACAAGCTGCTGAAGCTTTAAAATTGACTGCCTCGGACATGCTAAACCATAAACTGATCGACGGCATTATTGAGGAACCTCTAGGCGGTGCCCACAAGGATATGAAGACCATGGCCAACCTTGTGAAATCCACTATTAAATCTTCGCTGGAAGAATTAGAAGGCTTAAGCTCCCAAGAAAGAATACAAAAGAGAATTGAGAAATTTTGCGCTATGGGCGTATTTACAGAACCTTAATGCCAATAAATAGTTCTCTAAGGAAAAGGGATTTAGGGTTGTCTGGTTATACTTATCCGCATTTTCTTTTTTTCCGGTTGCATAGGTTGTTAAAACAAGAATGCTTCCCATGAAACACCAAAATGTAGCATCAATAGGGATAGCTTTATCGGGAGGGGGTATACGGGGTGTAGCTCATCTTGGTATTCTTAAAGCCTTCAACGAGAAAGGGATATTTCCCGACCGAATATCCGGAAGCAGTGCCGGAGCTATAGCAGGTGCCATGTATGCGGGTGGATATTCCCCATTGGAGATTTTGGATATCATCATCCAGACCAGGTATTTCCGCTTTATCCGGCCGGCTATTAGTTGGAAGGGACTTTTGAAATTGGATCAATTGGCTGGGCTGTATGCCAGATATCTTCCTGTGGATGATTTTTCTTCCCTTACTATACCACTTACCGTGGCAGCAACTCACCTGCAGAAGGGTGAGACTACCTATTTTGAGAAAGGGGAGTTGATAAAACCCTTAATGGCATCCTCTTGTATTCCGGGGATGTTTGACCCTATTGAAATTGATGGCAGTTATTATGTGGATGGAGGTGTGCTCAATAATATGCCAGTTGAGCCTTTGTTGGGTACATGTCAAAAAATCATTGGGATAAACTGTAACCATTTGCCTGAAGAACAACACATAACGAATATCAAGAAACTAATAGAGAGAACTGTAATCATGTCCATGAATTATAATGTTTACAGCAGGAAAAATCTTTGTGATTATTTCTTGGAACCTGTGGGTTTGGCTAAGTTCGGAGTATTGGAAATCAAAAAGACCAAGGAAATATTTGCTATTGGATATGAGTCTGCATTGGAATTTATGGATAATTTGCCGGAAATAGAATCCATGGTGAAGAATAAACTTGACACTATAAAATGATGAAATCGAGCCTGTCCTGACGGCAGTCAGGGCATGACGCAAGCGACGCACGTAGGGATGATTAAGATTGCAAGATTCCCCCGAAACGAGTCCGGGGCAGGCTTTGTGGCAAATAAAAATCAATTATAAACAGATTCCATATGGCCTTTAAAAAACTAATTATAATCATATGAAATTTTTAGCTAGGTTGGTTTTTTGGATTTCTGGCTGGAAAATCAGTGGTGTTTTTCCGAAGGAAATCGAAAAGGCAGTATTGATTGCAATACCTCATACCAGTAACTGGGATTTGTTGTACGCTAGAGCGGCCTTTTACCTAATGGACGTGCCTGTGAAATTCACTATAAAAAAAGAAATCATGGTGGGGCCCTTAGGCTGGTTGATCAAAGTATTGGGTGGAATCCCAATTGACCGCAAAAGAGTTTCAGGCAAAAGAAAGCAAACCTACACCGAGGCCATGACCCAGATGCTCAAGACCAGTCGTCAACTAGTCATAATGGTCACTCCTGAAGGAACCAGGAATTATGCCCCTAAATGGAAAACAGGCTTTTACCACATTGCTATGGGGGCTGGTGTCCCTATTATGGTAGGTTTTCTGGATTATAAAAATAAGCGGGCAGGAATAGGCCCAATCATCTATCCCAATGGAAAGATGGAGGAGCAGATCGAGGAAATGAAGGCCTTTGGAAGAGGTATTACAGGGAAATACCCCGAAAAGGGCATAAAATAGTCCTTGATTAAAAAAGCAAAAATGAAAAAACTTAAAAAAGGGTTTAATCGATTCAAGAAACTTACCTTTATAGAGGTTATCGTGGACAGCGTAAAGGACTTTTCGAGAAGCGACTCTATTACTTTCGCAGCCTGTACAGCTTTCTACACTATTTTTAGTCTACCTGCCCTGTTAATAATTGTGTTAAACATCGCCTCTACCTTTTACAGTGAAACGGAAGTAAGGGAAGAACTGCTCACACAGATAGAGGAACTCATTGGAATGGAAGGGGCAGAGACCCTTGACCAAATAATGACGAATGTAACTCTGGAGGAGCAAACGTTCTGGGCAAGAACCCTTGCCATAGGCGTGATTTTGTTTTCCGCTACCACTGTTTTTGTTTCTCTTCAAAACAGCATCAACCACATTTGGCACATCAAACCTAAACCCAACAAGGGCCTTCTAAAATTTGTTATCAATCGGCTGCTGAGTTTTTCAATGGTAGCTTCTATAGGCTTTTTGTTGTTGGTGTCTTTAATTGCAGATGCTGTCATCGTAATCGTTATCAAACACTTTTCCGAATTGTTTGATGGAAGTTTCCTTTTTATTGCCTCTGCTTCCAATTTCGTTCTTACTCATGGTCTTTTGGTATTGACTTTTGGGTTAATGTATAAGATACTTCCCGATGCGGTGGTAAGATGGAAAGACGTTTGGTTGGGAGCTTTTGTCACTATGGTATTATTTGGAATTGGCAAGTTCCTTATTGGATTCTACATGGGAAATGCCGAGGTGGGTAGCTATTATGGTGGGGCCGGCTCCTTGGTTGCCATACTTATATGGGTTTATTATTCCGCAGTAATATTCCTGTTTGGCGCACAGATCACCTATTATATCGCAGTGAATGTAGGTGGAAATGTGATCCCTTTAAAACAGGCGGTTAAGGTGGAGCTTGTGGAACTTAATGGTGACAATAGCAGAGATCAGACGGATTAAGCTTCCTTTAAAGGTATTTTTTGGTAGTTTCACTGAAGAATCTGAATTACCTTAACATAAACGTAAAAAACCCTTCTTTAAAGCAATAATTAGCTTTAATTTGAAGGGCTTAACTTCTTTTTAATCAGATAACTACATTAAATTATCTGATTTCCTTGTTGTCATCGCTTTTTTCCACAGGGTTTTCTTCCTTTTTGGTTCCTTCCTCCTGCTTATCACCTGTGTCTGTGTCAAACTCAGAAACCTCCTTTTTAAGGACCTCCTTTGAGGACATTTCTTGAGCCACAGTGGTTTCTTTTGGGTTTTTATTAAAGATCTTTCTAAAAATTAAGATCAAGGCAATAACGATTCCAATGATTATCAGTGCTCCTATTAACAAGGTCATGTTATATTAAAATTATTGGTTTGAATAAAATTTTCTATTTAGATGAGTGGCAATAAAGGTGCCTATTTTTTGCAATTTAAAGGCTTTATCTTTTTCTACCCCAAAATCAGTGCATAATTTTGATAAATTTAAAACAATTTTCCCTGAAAAGGCTGGAATTTATGCAGATTTTGGGTGCCTTTCAGCAGCTCAAACAGAAACTTCATAAAGGCGTTGTTCCAGACTTCCTCATGGATCTTTAACCCTTTTGGTTCATAATCGATACTTCCTTTTAGGCGTTCATAGCCCAATAGCATCGTCCAGATGAGGTAGAAGGTGGTTTCAGGCTGAAGTTCCGGTCGAATACTGCCATCCCTAATGCCTTTGGAAATGATGCTTACACCTATTGATGGGATGTCATATTGGAGGTTAAGGAGTTTCTTAAAGTAATTGCTTTTCAGCAGTGGTTCTGGAATTTTTTTACGCTTTTCAGGGTCATTGTACTTGCTTACCAAACCCAGAAATTCTACCATGGCCTCATGCAACACCTTCTTTTCCTCCGCAAAGGCCAAGAAATTCTTGACCAAAGCATTCATGTTGTCAAACCCAACTTCCTCCCTGCCACTTTGAAAAGTATGTTGAAATACCTCCTTAAGCTCTTCAAACCCTTTTTTGGTAATGGCAAGGTATAATTCTTCTTTGCTTTTGAAATAGAAATAGGTAAGGCCTTTACTTATTCTTGCCAATTTTGCCACCTCGTCCATGGTGGTATGGTGCATTCCTTTCTCCCCAAACAGCTTGATAGCTGCCTCCATGATCTTTTTTTCCTTTTGCTGCCGACTGTATGCACTCATACTTAAATTCGAAATGGCATCCACAAACTCCTAAGAACCGGCCAAAACTGGTCAACTCACTTTTACGATGTAATAGTTTTTCTTCCCTTTTTGCACCAGGAGGTACTTGTCCTGTAGCAAAGGTAAGTCTATAGTGGCATTGGGATCGGTAATTTTGGTCTTATTTATGCTAACGCCTCCTCCCTTTATCATTTTCCTAGCTTCTCCCTTGGAAGTAAAAATCAAAGATTCCCACCCCAAAAGGTCGGTAATGTTGCCAATTTCCTTGTATTGACTACTGCTCAACTCTACAATTGGAACACCTTCAAATACTTGCAGGAAGGTCCTTTCATCTAAGAGGGATAGGTCTTCAAGCGAGCTCTTTCCAAAAAGAATATTGGATGCCTTTAACGCAGAGTCGTACTCCTTCTGACCATGCACCCAAACAGTGATCTGCTTTGCCAATTCCTTTTGTAGCACGCGAAGGTGGGGTGCCTCGGCCTGTTCCTTTTCCAAGTTGTATATAGTTTCTTTATCCAAAGTGGAGAAGATCCTTATATATTTACCTGCATCCTCATCTGAAACATTGAGCCAAAACTGATAAAAGGCATAAGGAGAGGTCTTTTCGGCATCCAGCCAAACGTTTCCTCCTTCTGTTTTTCCAAACTTGCTCCCGTCGGCCTTTGTTATCAATGGTACTGTCAATGCATAAGCCTCACCTCCGGATTTTTTTCTGATAAGTTCCGTTCCCGTTACAATGTTCCCCCATTGGTCTGATCCTCCCAACTGAACAGTACAAGACTTGTTTTTCCAAAGATAGTAGAAATCATAGCCCTGTATAAGCTGATAAGAAAACTCGGTAAAAGAAAGGCCATTTCCATCTTCCAGCCTTCTCTTTACACTGTCTTTGGCCATCATGTAATTCACGGTGATGTGTTTTCCCACATCCCTGATAAACTCAAGAAACGAAAATGGAGCCATCCAATCGTAGTTGTTCACCAATTCCGCCTTGTTGGCTTGGCTGCCTTCAAAATCCAGAAACTTTGAAAGTTGGTTTTTGATGCATTTTATGTTGTGGTCCAAGGTCTCCTTATCCAACAGGTTACGCTCTGCAGATTTGAAGGAAGGATCCCCAATCATGCCAGTTGCGCCACCTACTAATGCCAATGGCTTATGTCCAGAACGCTGAAAATGAACCAGGGTCATTACTCCCACAAGGTGCCCAATATGCAAAGAATCCGCAGTGGGGTCGATTCCCAAATATGCGGTCTTCATCCCTTCTTTAAGGTGATTCTCCATTCCCGGAGTCATATCTTGAAGCATTCCCCTCCAGCGCAGCTCGGCTATAAAATCTTTCATTCGGTCTTGTTAGTTCTCTTTCAAGGCGCAAATATAGGGTTTTAATCGGCTTCTTCCAGCACTTCCAGGATATCAGCCAACTCATCAAAATCCTTAATCCCTGGCTTAATCTCATGGCCGCCCTTCATGGCTATACCTTTAATCTTAGTATTATCCAAGGTATCCTCTACATTTTCAGAATCAAAGCCAAACCCTAGGATTACCTCACATTTTTCGGCCAGCTTATTCAGCAATTCTTTATCTGGCACCAGGTCTGGGTTGCTTTCTGCTTCTACTAACAATAAAATTCCGTTTTCACCCAAAGAGGCACTTAAAGATAGAAGTCGCTCCATATCTTTGTTGTCTGCCACGTCCTTTTTCAGTATCAACTGATAAGAAGCGTTCATCAGCATTTGTAGGTGTGCCTCCTCTTCAATTTGGACGGATTCGATACCTTCATATTGAGCTATTGTCTCCAGGATAATATCGGGATGGGTAGTTTTAAATTCACCTACAAACCCAACACCCGAAACCCAACCCGTAATTTCCTTAAACTTCACAGGGTCTACATAATATTCATCGTTAGGCTCCAGAGAAAAACCCAATAGGTCTACATACATCCCAGCACAATAGCGGGCATCGCTTAAATTGTTTACGTTACTAATTTTGACAAAGGTTTTTAATGACATTTAACAAGTACTGTTTAATTCAAGGATAAAAAGCCAAATATAGGAGTTAGTGAAGACATGCCCATTTCTTTGTGTGGATAATCTATAAAATAAATCTTTTTTGAATTAGCAGGTTTATCGTTAAATCCTTTTATTTTTACCATTTATATTAATGGGACGGAGATGAGCAGAAAAAAATTCTGGGTCTTTATTTTTCTAATTGTTTTTCAAAATTGTCAAATTGAGAGGGAAACCCCAGACCAGATAAACTCCACTTACCAGCCTTTGAGAATAGGTTTGTTTTGGGTATATCAGGTTATTGAAAAGGTGTATTTTGGAGAGGGAGATGTGGAAGAAAAGGCCTATTATATCCGGGATAGGATGGTGGATCTCTACCTTAATGAGGAGGGAGAAGAGGTTTATGTCTTGAACAGGGAAACCTCCGATGACCGTATCCATTGGCAAATTAAAATGGCCTATACATATACTTTCAGCAGGGGTAGGTTAATCCGACAGGTGGAAAACCTGATTACCATTCCCTTGGTGCATCCTGCAGAATACCAGGTGCATTGGGACGGAAATGGCATGAACAGCCTTACTTCAGAGGCTTTTACCATTACGCACACAGGACCTTATGCACTGGAACATAGGAATTTTGTGGATACGGTAAAGGTGACCCAATCCGAAGATGACGATGAAGTCACCTTCAGGGACAATCGTTACGAGGTTTTCGCCGCCAATATAGGCTTAATCGAAAGCTATTATGAGGTTTTAGTCTACTGTTCAAGAAGTGATTGTTTAGGAGAACAAATTGTGCAAAACGGACGTTTTATTCATTTGAAACTATTAACACATGGTGCAGAATAAATTTAGACGTCTTTTTTTACTGTTGGTTTTCGCTTGTTTTGGTACCGTATATGGTCAAGACAGGTTTGCCATTCATTATAAATACAAGCCCACCCAGGCTTTTAGCCTTGAAGAACCGGAGAATTTCTTGAGTGGGGATGCACTCCTGCGAAGGGATAGAGAAAAAATTCTGGTGGATAGCACGGATTTGCCTGTTTCCTATCAGTATGCCGAAGAAATTGAACAAAGGGTAAAAAGAGTTATCTATCACAGCAATTGGCTAAATGCATCCATAGTGATGATGGATCAAGCTGTAGCAGATGAAATTTCCAGTTTACCGTTTGTCGACACCGTATTACTGGTAGCTAGGGGAGGCATACCCCAGATGGAGACTGGGAAAAAGTCAGTAGGAGCAGAAAAAAATGCAGCAACTCGGCAAAAACAATCCCAGGCTTATGAATTTCAAAATGACATCCTAGGTATTCCCCAAATGCATGCGGAAGGTTTTGCAGGTAAGGATATGAAAATTGCTGTTTTCGATGCTGGCTTCCTCCATGCGGACAAGATTTCTGGGATGCAACACCTTTTTAATGAGAACAGGATATTGGCCACAAGGGATTTTGTAATGCCTTTTTCGGAGGATGTGTTCCGTACCGATACCCATGGTACGGGCAGTCTGTCTTTATTGGCGGCATTTGCACCCAATCAGATGGTAGCCGGGGCGTATGAGGCAAATTATATTTTATGTATTACCGAGGATGTAAGGTCTGAATTCAGAATTGAAGAATACAATTGGGTAAAGGCTGCGGAATTTGCCGACAGTCTTGGAGTAGATATCATCAACAGTTCATTGGGGTACTATGACTTCGATGATGTGGACATGGATTATTCCAAAGAGGATTTGGACGGAAAAACTGCTGTTATTTCTATTGGAGCCGGTATGGCTGCCCAAAAGGGTATATTGGTAGTTACAAGCAACGGAAATGAGGGAAATCTAAGCTGGAGAACCATCACTGCACCGGCCGATGCGGAGGGCGTGCTGGCTGTAGGCGCTGTGACCATTAATTTAGAAAGGGCAGGTTTCAGTTCGGTAGGGCCAACAGCAGATGGTAGGATTAAGCCCGAGTTAGTGGCTTTTGGCACTGGGGTTACCTTATGGAGGTCCGAAAACGGCCCCAGCACTTCCAGTGGCACCTCGTTTTCTGCCCCGCAAATTGCAGCGTTGGCAGCAGGGCTTTGGCAGGCTAATCCCACCTTAACAAGTACAGAAATCAAAGATTTTCTCCTGAAAAGCGGGCATATATCGGATGAACCAAACATGGATCTTGGATTTGGTATTCCAAATTATTCAAGGGCCCAGCACGGCATAATCCAATCAGAAGGGGTGGAGGTAGCACAAGAAAAAGCCCTAATTTACCCAAACCCTATGGACGGAAATACGCTATTTATCCGATATGGTACGGGGCCTTCTTGCTCTCTGAGGCTTATTAGCCCAGGCGGTAAATTGCTACACCAATGGCAACTTGCCAGAAGTGACCAAAAGGAGCCTTTTGAAATAAACCTAGCGGGGCTCTCTCCTGGAATGTATGTGGTTGAGCTACAGGTTAACTCAGATGCTGAAGTGGTAAAGTTGCTCAAGAGATAAGGATTTCCTTTAATAATTCCCTTTTTTTGTGCCAACATTACAGCATGAATGCCTATCTGTTTCCCAATTGATGAAATCGAGCCTGTCCTGACGGCAGTCAGGGCATGACGCAAGCGACACACGGGGGGATGATTAATCTGGGCATTCCATCTGACCGCTGAAAAGACAATTATAAACATATGAAAATATATATAGCCCCTTCCATTTTAGCCGCCGACTTTGCAAACCTGGAAAAGGAAATCAAAATGATTAACGACTCAGAGGCGGATTATATCCATGTGGACATTATGGATGGGGTATTTGTTCCCAATATTTCTATGGGTGTACCTGTTGTTGAAGCTATTGCCCGGCATGCTAAGAAACCTTTGGATGTGCATTTAATGATTGTGGAACCCGACCGTTACCTGGAAAATTTCAAAAACGCCGGTGCCGCGCATCTTACCGTACACCTTGAGGCCTGCCAGCACCTGGACCGAACCATACAAGCTATTAAATCCCTAGGTTGTAAGGCGGGTGTGGCACTG
Organism: Pleomorphovibrio marinus; assembly: GCF_003347495.1. Taxonomy (GTDB): domain Bacteria; phylum Bacteroidota; class Bacteroidia; order Cytophagales; family Cyclobacteriaceae; genus Pleomorphovibrio; species Pleomorphovibrio marinus. Next base: position 85,410 of record NZ_QCXY01000011.1, on the reverse strand, counting down.
AACCCTCACAGTCCTGTCAGCCAATTGGAAGAAATCATTGCTGCCTTAGATATTGTCTGCCTAATGTCAGTTAACCCTGGTTTTGGGGGCCAGAGCTTTATCAAAAGCACCTATGACAAAGTGAAAAAATTGAAAAACCTGATTGCTTCACAGGGATCCATGGCTAAAATAGAAATAGATGGAGGGGTGAGTTTGGAAAATGCCAAGGGACTTTTGGATGCTGGTGCCGATATTTTGGTAGCTGGGAACTTTGTCTTTTCTTCAAAAAATCCCAAGACAACCATAAAAAAGTTAAAAAGTATCTCTTAGATACAAAATTTCTACCCCATATATAAATTATGGCTTACTTTTTGAATATTTTCTTGTAATAAAAGTAATTCTAGAGTAATTTAGTAGCTAATTAAACTTCTTAAATAGATTAGAATCAGTATGAAAAACCTACTTGTGATTGCGTTCCTTTTATTTGCTTTTGTTGGTTACAATCAAGTCTTAGCCCAAGAAGAAGCCGAGACGGAAGATGCAGAAGAGATTTCCGATGAAGAGCTTATGAAATTTGCCGTAATGGAAGATTCTGTTGCTGCCTTTTATGAGCAAAAGAACGAGGAATTGATTGACATGATCAGAAACAACGAGACCATTGAGGGAGCCGCCCGTTATAATGAGATTAAAGCGGCCTGGGGAGATGACGAGAAATTGGAAGAAATAGAAGTAACTGAAGAAGAAAAGGAAGCTTACGAAGAAATCATGAATTTCATGGGTTCTTTGGCCGATGAAGTACGTGACCTTAAAATTGATTTGATAAAGAACGATGAAATTCTTGGGGTGGCTACCTATAACAAGGTTAACAAGGCCATAAAGGAAAACCCGGAACTCAAAGAGAAAGTAGACAACCTCCAAGCAGAGTTAAAAGAAAAAAGGTCTTCAGAGGATGAAGTTGATCCTGACGAAAGTGAATAACCATTCTTAAATATTGTTAAAAAAATAGCCCTCTTTTACAGAGGGTTTTTTTATTTTTGGACGTTACTATTTTATGGGTAGGAAGCTGTTTACTTCTTTAAAAAAATGAGTGAGGATGTTATGCAAAAAAAACTAAGGATTCTTGGCATAATTTTTTTGGCAGTTGGGACTTTTTGGAGTACAAACGACAGTTATGCCCAGGAGGAGGATATTTTTGGGATTGAAAGAAAAATAAAGGGAAGAAAAAGCGAGGGTGAGTTAGGTAATATCTTTAGGAATATGGTGAGTAACTTTTCCTTTGAATTGGGAACAGGAGCAATTTACCAAGCCAACCAAATGCAGTTTCACAGCAGCACACCCAGCCAATACCCTATTTCGTCGGTTTTGCCAGATAACCCAATGGATATTGGTGCCAGTGACACGGTGAATTTTTCCTTGGGTCAGATGAGTGTTCCGGTGCATGCAGCTATGAGGCTAAACCTTTTTGATTTACTGGTACTCGGTGCGGGATATGGCCGGGAATGGGGTTCTATGAACCCTCTTAGGGAAAGGGATTATAGGTTTGAATTTCAGGAGGAGTCCTTTGTTATGGACAGGTTGTTTGCCACAGCGGGTATAATATTATATGACGCTAACAAAAGAAGGGCATTTTTGAATTGGAAATATAGGAGATACTCGGGCAGCAACCACCTTATCCAGTCCGAACGTAAACTTCGGATGAGGCAGGATTACCCTTGGCGTTTCATTTTGGAAGGGGAATATGGGCAAATGTTTATCCGTAGTGGTTTTGATGAACATGTGCAAGCACCTGAACCTTACATAGGAGCAGGATTAAGGATAGAAAGGGAATTTTCGGAATTCACAAGCGTTTACATACGACCTACTTGGGGAAGGAGGTCTTTCCAATATGAGTTGCCAGATTTAATGGAACCCCAGGGAATAAACCAGCAGCTTTTTATGATTCAGTTTGGGGCAACTTTGCGGTTGCCAGGTACCAAGAGATGTAAGGTGCCTGGGTGCGGGGTGGTGATGAAACACCTTCACAATGGTGTGGAATACCGAGGAAGCTCAATTTGGAGAATGCAAAACAGAAAAATAGGGCAATGGTATTAAACCATTCTAAAAATTTGGATTTTTTAAGTCCATGAATATAAATTAAATACCAACAGTTTGGGAATTAGGTAAAATTTTCTTTTTAATTAACCCTTACTTTTTTGTACCTTGCCGTTTAAAATTGAGGAATTTTAAAGAGTATGGCTCAAGGAGAGAACGAGAAAATAATACCTATCAATATAGAAGAAGAAATGCGCGGTGCCTACATCGACTACTCGATGTCGGTAATTGTTTCTCGCGCACTTCCGGATGTTAGAGATGGATTGAAACCTGTACACCGAAGGATTCTTTTCGGCATGCAGGAGTTGGGTGTCACACATAACAAGCCTTACAAAAAATCAGCAAGAATAGTAGGGGAGGTATTGGGTAAATATCACCCTCACGGTGATTCTGCCGTGTATGAGTCCTTGGTGAGGATGGCGCAAGTTTGGTCTCTGCGATATCCGCTTGTAGATCCTCAGGGAAATTTCGGTTCCGTGGATGGGGATAACCCTGCGGCAATGAGGTATACAGAGGCTAGGCTGAGAAGAATTGCGGAGGAGCTTTTGATAGATATCAACAAGGAAACAGTTGATTTTCAGCTTAACTTTGATGATACCCTGAAGGAGCCGATTGTTCTTCCTGCCAAGATTCCGGCATTGTTGCTCAATGGAGCTTCAGGTATTGCAGTAGGTATGGCAACCAACATGGCACCCCATCACCTTGGAGAAGTCATCGACGGCATTACCGCCTATATAGATGATAATGATATAACCGTAGATGGATTAATGGAGCATATCACTGCTCCTGATTTTCCCACTGGGGGCATTATCTATGGGTATAGTGGAGTAAGATCTGCCTTTGAGACTGGAAGGGGCAGGATTATTCTGAGAGGAAAAGCTACGGTGGAAACCAAGGCCAATGGGAAGGAAATGATTGTCATCACAGAAATTCCCTACCAGGTCAACAAAGCCGGGATGGTAGAAAAAACCGCCCAACTCATTAATGACAAAAAGCTTGAGGGCATTTCGGCTATAAGGGATGAGTCCGACCGGCAAGGGATGCGCATTGTTTATGAATTGAAAAAGGATGCAGTAGCTAATGTAATCCTAAACAACCTCTACAAACATACCCAACTCCAGACATCTTTTAGCGTAAATAACGTAGCCCTGGTAAAGGGGAGACCCTATACCTTGAACCTAAAGGACCTTATCGTTCACTATGTGAATCACCGACATGAGGTGGTGATAAGGCGAACCGAATATGAATTAAGGGAAGCAGAAAAACGAGCCCATATACTCGAAGGGTATCTTGTGGCTTTGGATCATCTGGATGAGGTGATTTCCCTTATTAGAAACTCGCGAGATCCTGAAACGGCCCGAAACGGCTTAATGGAAAAATTCGAGCTTTCTGAAATCCAGGCAAGGGCCATACTGGACATGAGGCTACAGCGCCTTACCGGGATGGAAAGGGAGAAGATTCAAAAGGAATATGAGGAACTTCTCAAATTGATCGAAGAACTCAGAGAAATCTTGGCCAGCGAAGAAAAACGAATGGAGTTGATCAAGGAAGAGTTGGCAGAAATGAAGGAGCGCTATAACGATGAGCGGAGGACTTCCATAGAACACAATGCCGAAGATTTCAGCTACGAAGATATGATCCCTAATGAGGAAGTGGTAATCACTCTTAGCCACCAGGGGTATATTAAGAGAACAGTATTGACTGAATATAGGACGCAAAGTAGGGGAGGTGTAGGTTCGAGAGGTGTCAGCACCAAGGAGGATGATTTCACCGAATATATTTTTACTGCCAGTACCCACAATTACCTCCTTATCTTTACGGATAAGGGAAAACTGTTTTGGTTAAAGACCTATGCGATTCCAGAAGGGGGCAAAACGTCCAAAGGAAGGCCAATTCAAAATTTGATCAATATTGAAAGTGGGGACAAAATAAGGTCCATTATCCAGGTAAATGACCTAGGCGATGCAGATTATGTGAATAACAACTTTTTGGTGATGGTCACCAAGAAGGGAATCATCAAAAAGACCACTCTAGAACAGTACTCCAGGCCCAGGACTAATGGCATCATTGCCTTAAATATAAGGGATGACGATCAATTACTTAATGTGGAGATGACTAATGGAGATTCCCATATTATAATTGCATCTAGTTCGGGAAGGGCAGTACATTTCCACGAGTCCAATGTCAGACCGATGGGAAGAACGGCAACGGGTGTAAAAGCTATCAATTTGGATGGTGATAAATATCATGTGGTTGGCATGGTTTGTGTAACTAGAGAAGATGCCACCCTAATGGTGGTTTCCGAGAAAGGTTATGGAAAGCGGTCTTACCTTACCGAATACCGAATAACCAAACGTGGTGGAAAGGGCGTTAAAGCCATGAATATCACGGAGAAAACAGGGGGATTAGTTGCTATTAAGGAAGTCGTGGATACCGATGATTTGATGATTATCAACAGATCTGGTATTGCAATCAGGACACCCATTTCCGGTGTGAGGGTTATGGGAAGGGCTACACAAGGGGTGAGGCTCATTCGACTTAATGACAGTGACGAAATTTCATCTGTAGAAAAGATCAGGAACATTGAGGAAGAAGAGGTTGGAAACATGGCCGAAAATGACGATGAAAGTCCTGATCCACAAAATGAATAGAATCAATAAACGTTTAACAATTATACAAAGCATTTAACAACTAGATTAAATCCAGAAAAATGAAAAAGTTAATTTTATCATTAGCTTTGGTTGGAATAGCCACAACGCTAGCATTCGCACAGAAGAAAGCCGTCAGATCAGCCGAAAGAAATTTGAGAAAAGCTGAATTTCAGGAAGCTTTAGCTGATATTCAGGCGGCCACTGAAGATGAAAAAACAAAGGATGACCCCAAGACATATTTTGTCATGGGAAAAATTTATACCCAAAAATTTGAAGCGGACTCCTCTAATACGCAGGAAACGGTAGAAACCGGAAGGAAAGCTGAAGAGGTCTTTATGAAAACCTTTGAGATGGAAGAGAGGGATTCTACTTCCAAGATAGGTAAAGATTTGTTTAAACTCGTAGATCCCGAGCTTCCGGAAAATTTTCAAGGCGAAGGCATATACAGGTTGAAAAACGCCTCCTTCAACAAAGCAATAGAAAGGTATGAAGAAGATGATATGGAGCTTGCTTTTGAGTTTTTCTCCTTAGCGGCCGATTTAGATCCTAAAGACACCTCTATTGTGTTCAATGCCGGCTATACAGGCAATATGGTAGGCGAAAGCGAAAAAGCTAAAAAATACTTCACTGAACTTCTTGAAGTAGAGGAATACAATAAACTCAATGCATATTATTTCTTGATACAAATTGCCTCTGCAGAAGACAACGACCCAGATGAAGCCTATAGATTAGTATCTGCGGCTCGAGAAGAGTATCCTGAAGACAAGGGTTTGGCTGAATTTGAGATTCAACTTTTACTTCAATTGGATAAAATGGATGAAGCTATGACATCTATTGAAAAGGCCTTGCAAGATGATCCTGACAATGCCGCTATCAGATTGAGGTATGGGTACTTGAAGGAGAAATCTGGTGATATCGATGGTGCTTTGGAAGAATATAAGAAAACCGTTGACTCGGATGCCGACTTCTTTGAAGGAAATTATTACACTGGCGCATTGTATTTGGACAAAGCAAGGAATATCATCACAGAAGTGAACAACCTTCCTGATGACGAGTGGGAAGAAAAATCTCCCGAAATGCTTAAGGAAGCAGATGATTTATATGCTGATGCCCTACCTTACTTCACCAAAGCTTCAAGCCTTCAACCTGACAATACGGACATCATGGAAATCCTTTTCCAAATCCATACCAGATTGGATAATGAAGACGAAGCGGAAGAGTACAACCAAAAGCTAGCCGAGATACTTGGCGATGACTGGATGGAGCAATAAAAGAAGCTAAATCAGTAAAAAATTTAAATGCCGTCAATTGACGGCATTTTTTTTTGCTGGAGAAATCAACACGGCCTGACAATTGTTGATTATAGGATTTTTCTAACCAACTATTCGTATACATGGATTTACAACTTACGTGACCATCAATGCGGTACTTCCTGGTCCCAACAGAAGTAAAGGAGTTGAGGAATTTGTGAAAAAATAGCTGAAGAAGAGGGAAAGAAGGTAGAAGTGGTGGAGAAGGAGATTTTTAAGGAGGCTAAGCCCTCTTATTGATTCAGCGGTTCATCGAAGTAAAAGTAGTTGCAGCAATTACGGCCTATCTTTGCAGTCCAAGGTTCTCAGCCACCAATGGAACCCAATCCGAGTAGATGCCGGAGTAGTATAAAGTCTAGCCTAGGAGAGTTTGGATTGGAAACAGGAAGGAAGAATTTGCTCTTTGTCCCCTAATTTTAAATGAATGGTACCATCAATGTGAGAATTAATTAATAACATTGCGGGCTTGAAATGTTGTAGCCCCAAATGAGGATAGGATTAACCTTTTTAGTCTTTATTTTATTGACCTCCCTGTGTTTTGCACAGAAGATCAATTATTCTTACCAGCTTGAGATTAAGAAAGCAACTTCCCCCATTGAGATCGATGGCGTTTTGGATGAACCTGCCTGGCTGGAAGCAGATGTGGCAAAAGAATTTTACATGATATTGCCAATGGATACCTCCTATTCACAGGTGGAAACAGAGGTAAGGATGACCTATGATGAGGAAAACCTCTATATTATTGTGGTTAATCATCATGCTGTGCCTGGCCCCTATTATGTGGAGTCCCTAAGAAGGGATTTTGCATTCGGCAAAAATGACAACTTTCTTCTTTTCATGGATCCATTTGATGATCAAACCAACGGTTTCTCTTTTGGTGCTAATGCGGCAGGGGCTCAATGGGATGGAATTATGTTTGAAGGAGGAAAGGTGGATTTAAGCTGGGACAACAAGTGGGTTTCCAAAGTACAGAACTACGACGATAAGTGGGTTTTTGAAGCCGCCATTCCCTTTAAAAGTATCCGTTATAAAAATGGCATCAAGGAATGGGGAATTAATTTCAGCAGGCTAGACCTCAAAACTACGGAAAAATCCAGTTGGGCACCCGTACCAAGACAATTTCCATCAGCCTCCCTCGCGTATACAGGCGTGTTGGTGTGGGATGATGTGCCTCCTAGAGCAGGGGCTAATGTTTCTTTAATTCCTTATGTGATGGGAGGCAGCGTAAATGATTTCGAAAACAATGTGGAGCCCTCTTACCAGAATAGGGTAGGGATGGACGCCAAGATTGCCCTGAGTTCTTCCCTAAACTTAGACCTGACTGTAAACCCTGATTTTTCCCAGGTGGAAGTGGACAGACAGCTCACCAATTTGGATAGGTTCGAATTGTTTTTCCCAGAAAGGCGCCAATTTTTTCTCGAAAATGGGGATTTGTTTGCCAATTTCGGTTACGAAACCATACGTCCCTTTTTTTCTAGAAGGATAGGTTTGGATGCCCCAATCCAGTTTGGTGCCAGGTTAAGTGGAAAGATTAACCGGGATTGGAGAATCGGGGCCATGAACATGCAAACCGCAAAAGTGGATGAAACGGGCCAACCTGCTCAAAACTACAGTGTGGTATCCCTCCAAAGAAGAGTGGGGCAACGGTCCAATATAGGTGCCATTTTTATCAACAGAACCGCCTTTGATATAGACCCAAACGTGGAACCTGGCATTGTTCCACACCAGCAGTTCAACAGGAACCTTGGGTTTGAATATAACCTGGCCTCTTCCAATAACTTATGGACAGGCAAGGCACTATACCTCAAGTCCTTCAGTCCCACAGAGGATGGGTCAGGGATGGTGCACGCAGCCAACCTAAGGTATTCCAGTGGATCCCTTACTTGGGAATGGAGACACGAATATGTTTCTCCTGACTATACTGCTGAGGTTGGGTTTGTACCTAGGGTGGGGTTTTATAGGATAAACCCGAGTTTTGCCTACCTTTTTTTCCCGAAAAGTAAAAAGATTCTGCGGCACGGCCCCCAGGTTTCCACTTCCCTGTTCTATAATATGGATTTGGAACAAACGGATAATATCAGCATGTTTGCCTATACTGTTCGCTTCCGGAGTCAAAGTGATTTAACGGCTTGGGTAGGGCATGATCAAATAGTATTGCAGGATCCCTTTGACCCCACCAATTTTAGTGGAGATACGTTAGCCGCGTTTACCGACCATAGGTGGATGACCGTAGGCGGAGAGTATGTGTCCAAACCACAAAGTTTATATACCTACTCCTTATCCACCCAATATGGTGGATATTATGCTGATGGTAACAGGTTCAACGCTATGGGGGAGGTAGGTTATAGGTTTCAACCTTATGTAGGGATTAACCTCAGTGCCAATTACAATGAAATCTTACTTCCGGAACCATGGGGTAGGACTAGGTTTTGGTTGGTGGGACCAAGGCTGGACTTGACATTTACAAATACCCTGTTTCTGACAGCATTTGCCCAGTATAACGAACAAATTAAAAACATCAATTTGAATACCAGGCTTCAATGGAGGTTTAAGCCGGCTTCCGACCTGTTTTTTGTTTACACAGATAATTACCTTCCTGCCCCATTTTATGTGAAAAACAGATCCTTGGCCTTAAAATTCACCTATTGGTGGACCCTATAGGCCAGAATTCACCAGGGGGATAAACCCAAAAGTTTTTCTCCCAGGGGGGAAAGCTCGGCTCTGCCGTACTTGAGTTGTTCCCAATTTCGGGGATCACCGGGAAAGGCAAAACCCTCCGGAGGCGTTCGCTTTTCCCATGATTCCACTCTCCACTTTCTAATCTCCTCATTTTCATTTTCTGCAGGCATCATGGATATGTATTGAGCCATCCTTACTTTGTCGGTACTGTTGTTTGGGCGAATACCGTGCGGGAGCATGCTGTTGAATATCAATAGATCTCCTTCTTCCAATTTTACTTTTGTAAGTTCAAAACCACTAATATCGGGCTTGAAAGGGTCACGGTCTTCTGGTTGGTTTTTTTTCCAGGTGTCATAAGTCCTGTAGAGCTCAGGTACACACTGAAAACCACCGACATTCAAATCAGTTTGGTCATTCAGGGCCACTAGCCCCTGAACATTTTGGGGTTTGGTCTCTGGATCGTAATCCCAATGAATAAATCCTTTGAATTCATGACCAGGTTTAGATGGCAAGTTTAAATTTGCCCTGTCAATGCTTACCCAAAGCTCCTCCATGCCCCAAATATCCGTAAATGTTTCATACACCTTTGGGTATTGCCTAATATCCCACAAATATTGGTGATTATAAATTTCTACCATTCCACTATTTTTAAGTTCAGCCATTTTCATCTCTGCCCTGGAAGGGGCGTACCAGGTGGAAGGGTCATTGGGGTCTTTCTCTTCAAATTCCCACAAGAGATTGGCCAACCTTTCGGTGTATGTCCTTGGCACGGCTTTTTTAAGGACTACATATCCATTGTTTATCCAAAAATCCCAGTCTTCTTCAGTGAGTATTCTTAAGGGTCTGCCGTCGTTCCTATCATTAAGCCGAAATTTACTAGTGGTTGAAGTGGAAGGATTTCCCGGTTTGTCTTTGTGATATGTATTTCTTGCCATAAATTCAACGTTTAATACCTTGTATCCTTGAAGATAAGATTTTAGCCGCAAAAAGTCCAACGTAAAGGGGTGACCTTTACCAATAGATGTTTATATGGGAATAATTCCATTGGTATAAATTCGGTTTATCTTAAGAAAGACTTAATTTAGCTTGTTCCTTCAAAACCTCAAAACTCCATGCGTTTGAAAACAAAGTTGCTTTATTGCCTTTACTTATTTTTTGTTACTTATTGTTTTACGGGGAAAGTTTTTTCTCAAAGCTCCTCGGAAGTCTATCACGAATTATTAAAATTAAAAGAAACCAAAAGGGTTTTATATTTGGCTGCGCATCCGGATGATGAGAATACCAGGTTAATCTCGTATCTGGCCAATAGGGAGCATGTGCAGGTTGCCTATCTGTCCCTTACCAGGGGAGATGGGGGGCAAAATCTCATAGGTAAGGAATTAGGCTTGGAGCTGGGAATGATCCGGACCCAGGAGCTGCTTAAAGCCAGGGAAACAGATGGAGGAAGGCAGTTTTTTTCCAGAGCCATAGATTTCGGTTTTAGTAAACATCCGGAGGAAACATTTAACAATTGGGACAGGGAAAAGTTATTGTCTGATGTAGTGTGGGTCATCCGGAAATTTCAGCCCGATATCATGATCAACAGGTTCAACGATACACCGGGAACCACCCATGGCCACCATACTGCCTCCGCTATTTTATCCCTGGAGGCCTTTGAAAAAGCGGCAGATCCAAATGAGTTTCCCGATCAACTACAGTGGGTAGAACCCTGGCAGCCCAGACGTGTGTTTTGGAATGCTTACTCATGGCAAGGGCAATACGATCCAGAAGAAGGAAAATCCCATCATGGGTTTGATGTGGGGGAGTACAACCCCCTAATTGGTACCACCTATACCCAAATAGCCGCTGATAGCAGAACGATGCATAAATCTCAGGGTTTTGGAGCTACCGCTCCGATTGGAGAAAGCAACGATTTTATGGAACTGGTGAAGGGGGAGGGTTTTCAGGATCATCCCTTTGAGGGCATCCCAAATAGATGGGAGAGTTTGGAAAATGGTGCGAACCTTGAAAACAGCATAGACCATATCCTGGCAAATTTTGATTTTATTCACCCATTGAACAGCTTGCCCGAACTTCTTGGCCTTAAAGCCAGTTTGGAGGAGCTGGATATGGAGGCTGAATGGTTAAAAGAGAAAATCCAGTTACTGGAAGAGATAATCCTAATGACAATAGGGGTCAAGGCCGAATTCACAGTTAATAAGGAATTATCTTTTCCTGGAGATCAGGTAAAGGTGAAATTAGTGGTAAATAATCCCACTTCCACAGCTGTTCAGGTGGACACCTTCCATACCCTCGATCAAAATGAAACCATAAATCAGCTAATTTCAGATAACCAGGCATTTACCAAGGAATTCGGTCTTGAAATTCCTTCAGAATACCCCATTTCCCAACCCTATTGGTTAGAGGATTGGCCGGATGGAACTTTGTTTAAAATTGAGGAGCAGACGAAAATCGGCCCCCCCTTTAACCGACCCAACATAGAGGGCAATTTGAAGGTCAGGATTAAAGGCCAAGAATTCCATTTAAAGCTTCCGCTAAAATTCAAATACAACGATCAAGTAGATGGAGAAATTCAACAACCATTTACTGTTGTGCCTGAGGTTTCGCTTTCTTTGAGCAAGGACAATTTGTTTCTCATAAACAAGGAAGAGGGAGAGCTCAAAGTAGTAGTCTCTTTTGAAGACAAAATTGAAAAGGGACAACTGGTTTTGGAAGGTTTGGCAGATTCGGAATATATGGTCTTTGAAAGGATAGTGGAAGAAGATAAAAGACGCGTCACTTACATCCTCAAAGTGGACAGTCCGGAAGGAGAAGAAAAAAGTCAAGTTACCGCCAAGTACATTTTGCCGAACGGTAAGTCCTTTGCCCAAAATACAAAGCGGATAATTTATGATCATATTCCAAATTTAACTTATTTTCCCCCTTCTACCTTTAATCTGGTACGGTTGGATTTGAGCATTAGCCCCCAGAGTATCGCCTATATTCCCGGTGCGGGAGATGATATGCCGGGCATACTTTCCAGTCTTGGATATAGCGTAGAAGTACTGGAAAATGGCAATTATGAGCTGGGAAAACTAAAAACCTATGATACGGTCATAGTGGGAATAAGGGCATTTAATGTCAACCAGGCATTGGCCGAGAATGTGAACGAATTGATGGCATATGTCCATGAAGGCGGAAACTTAATAGTTCAATACAATACCTCTTCACCTCTGCTGACCAGAAGGCTGGGACCCTATCCTTTCCAAATCTCCAGGGATAGGGTTTCTGTGGAAGAAGTGCCGGTAAAAGCAGATTTTGATGCTCACGAGGCAATGCATTCTCCGAACGAGATTTTAGAAAGGGATTTTGAGGGTTGGGTACAAGAGAGGGGACTTTATTTTCCTGATAAATGGGACGATCAATATACTGCACCACTGGCCATGAGTGACCCCGGGGAATCCACCAAAAGAGGCGCCCTACTTTTGGCAGACTACGGAAAAGGGACATTTGCCTACTCAGGGATATCCTGGTTCAGGCAGCTTCCAGCAGGCGTGCCGGGTGCCATTAAAATATTCGTCAATCTTATTGAACAGGCAGGAAATGGAAACTAACAAGGAACCTAACTGGAAAAGACTGTATTTCCTCCAAGTGTTGGTGTTGGGGATATTGGTGGTTTTATTTTACCTTTTAACCAACGCCTACACATGAGTAGCTTGGATTGGATTATTCTTTTTGGGACCTTGATTCTGATTGTGGGTTATGGTGTCTATAAGACCTATGGCCCCAAGGACATGGAAAAGTACCTTAAGGGGGGTAATGATATGAACTGGTGGACCATTGGTCTTTCCATTATGGCCACTCAGGCATCTGCGATCACCTTCCTCAGCACCCCCGGACAGGCCTACTCTGATGGTATGCGGTTTATTCAGTTTTATTTTGGCCTACCAGTGGCTATGATTATCCTTTCCGTATTTTTTCTTCCCATTTACTATAAATTAAAAGTTTATACCGCCTACGAATTTTTAGAGTCTAGGTTTGACCTTAAAACCAGGACTTTAGCTGCATCTTTATTTCTGATTCAAAGAGGGCTGGCTGCTGGAATCACGATCTATGCACCTTCTATCATTTTGTCCACGCTTTTGAATTGGAACCTAAATTTCACCATCGTTTTTATTGGCTTGATGGTGATAGTATACACTGTTTCCGGAGGTACCAAGGCAGTTTCCATTACCCAAAAGCAGCAAATGGCCGTAATGATGGGTGGAATGGTACTTGCCGGGATTTTGGTCATACAGATGTTACCGGTGAAGTTTTCGGAGGCCCTTCATGTAGCTGGTAAGATGGACCGTTTGAACATTACCAATTTTGAATTTGATCTTTCCGACAGGTACAACTTCTGGTCAGGAATGACAGGAGCCTTATTCTTGTTCATGTCTTATTTTGGAACGGACCAGTCCCAGGTTCAGCGGTATCTTTCAGGAAGTTCCCTCAAGCAAAGCCGAATGGGTTTAATGATGAATGGGTTTTTGAAGGTACCAATGCAATTTGTAATTCTGTTTATCGGTGTGATGGTATTTGTGTTTTACCAATTTTACCAACCCCCTTTGTTCTTTAACCAAGTGCAGGTGGATAAGCTTCGCCAAAGCGAATACAATTCATCCTATTCGGATTTGGAAGATGCCTATAAGGAAGGTTTTGAAACCAAAAACCAGCAATTATTTGAAATGCTCGATGCCATAAAGGAGGAAGAACCAGAACGAGTGGCACAGCTTAAAGCAACGATAAATGCTAAAGAAAAGGACCAAGAGGCCATCCGTCAGCAGGTAAAAGACCTGATATTGGTAAATGACCCGGCAGGAGAGACCAACGATACGGACTATGTTTTCATGCGGTTTGTCATGGATTATCTGCCAAAGGGGGTGGTAGGTTTGCTTTTCGCTGTAATCTTCAGTGCGGCGATGTCTTCAACTGCCTCTGAGTTAAATGCTTTGGGCTCTACCTCTACTGTGGACGTGTATAAAAGATCCCTGAACAAGGGGAGAAGTTCTAATCATTATATGCTGTCTTCCAAATGGTTGACAGCAATTTGGGGAGGGTTTGCCATTTTATTCGCTGCCTATGCTACTTTGTTTGAAAACCTAATTCAGGCGGTGAACCTCCTGGGATCTCTTTTCTATGGAGCCATTTTGGGAATATTTTTGGTGGGCTTTTTAATGAAATGGGTAAAGGGGCATGCCACCTTTATAGCGGCCATTATAGCTGAAGGTATTATTTTGCTCATTCATTGGTTCAATGGAAGTGAGTTGTTTGGGATTCCTATAGATATTGGTTTTCTGTGGTACAACGCAATAGGTTGTTTATTGGTAATGAGTTTAGCTGCCGGAATCCAGCTTATAGTTAGGAAATAAGGGGAAATTTTATTCCTTTGCCGTAAATTGCAAAAAGCAAAGCTGATAGTAAATGAAAATAATAGCCATAGGCCGAAACTATGCGGCCCATATAGAAGAGTTGAACAATGAAAGGCCGAGTGAACCCGTGGTGTTTATGAAGCCAGAAACTGCCCTAATAAAAAAGGGGCAACCTTTTTACCACCCGGAGTTTTCCCAAGATATTCACCATGAAGTGGAATTGGTGCTGAAAATAAATAAGGAAGGCAAATATATACAGAGAGAATTTGCCCATACCTACTTTGATGAAATCGGGCTGGGGATAGATTTTACCGCTAGGGATATTCAAAAAAAATGCAAGGAAAAAGGCCTTCCCTGGGAAATTGCCAAAGCATTTAATGGAAGTGCTCCAGTGGGGGAATTTTTACCCGTAAGCAATTTTCCCGATTTCGGGAATATCAATTTTCACCTTAATGTAAACGGAAAATTGCGGCAAAAAGGCAATACCTCCCTTTTGTTGTTTGATTTTACTACTATTTTAGCTTATGTGTCAAAATTTTTCATGTTGAAAAAGGGGGATTTGATTTTTACTGGTACACCCGCCGGAGTGGGAAAAGTAAGCGTCGGTGACCACTTGGAAGGTTTTTTGGAAGGAAAAAAAGTATTGAATGTTGAGATTAAGTGATTGTTGGTTTGTTCTGGTTTGTTTCTTGTTTTTTTCTGTCAGTACTTTTGGACAAGTAGATCCTGGGTACTATCTCTTTCCCATAAAACCTGGGGAAAGGAACTTCCTGGCCGGTACCATGGCTGAGATTCGTCCCAACCATTTTCACTCTGGGGTGGATATAAAAACCGAGGGTAGGGAAGGGCTCCCTATCCATGCAGCGGCGGATGGCCATGTACACCGTATCAAGATCTCCACTCAGGGGTATGGTAACGTATTATACCTAAAGCACCCAAATGGGCAATATACTGTATATGCCCATTTACGTGAACTGAATGCTTCCATTGGGCAGTACATGAGAGAAAAGATGTATAACGCCCGGATAAATGAAATGGAATATTTTCTTGAACCCGGTGAACTTCCGGTCAATAAGGGTGACACCATTGCCTATTCAGGAAATACAGGAAGTTCTATGGGGCCTCATCTGCATTTTGAGATCAGGGATTCTCTTGACAGGGCATTGGATCCCCTTGATTTTCAATTCCAAGAAATCATCGACTCCATACCTCCATATGTACAACGGATTGCAATTACACCATTGGACATCAACAGTAGGGTAAATGGGATGTTTCAAAGGAGAGAGTTTCCGGTAGTGTATTATGACAATGCCTATAGGGTGAACCAAGAGATCAAAATCACAGGGAAAGTAGGGATAGAAGTCCTAGCCTACGATCAACTTAACGATATGTATAACAGAAACGGGTTTCCCACCTACAAGATCGTTTACGATGGTAAGGATTTCTATGAAAGTACCGCCAAACCACTGGACTTCAGCTTGGGAAGGTTTATCCTTTCACATACTTACAGGAACCGGTATACCAGGTTATATAAGAAACCGAACAACCTCTTTGATTTTTACCAGCCCGACTCCACCTTCAGCGGAGCTATATCCCTAGCTCCAAATGAGGAAAAGGAGGTAGAAGTGCAACTGATAGATACTTATCAAAATACCAGAAGCCTAAAATTAAAGCTGAATGGAGAGGATAACTATGACCTGTTAAGGACCTATAACAGCACCTCCTTCAACAATATGATCAGCTATGAGGATCACATCATGATTATTAATGAAAACAACCACCAACTGGGAGACCTGGCCATGTTTTATGTTCACGGATATCAATTTGAAATTCCCTACGAATATCAAGGCACTAATAAAAGGACCTATTTATGGGATATGAGGTTGGGCATTCCAGACTCGGTAGGCTTGTGTTCCGGTACCATAATTCCAGATGTGCAAACAAGGGTATTATTTCAAGATGAGGTGGTGTTTGACAATGGAGAGGTACAGGTAGCCTTTGCCTCACAATCCCTATTGGATGATTTCTATTTAAGGATATCGCCTAAAAGAATAGCAGGCGATCCGGGTATCCGGATAAATGAACCCTTTGAATACCTGAGGGGCCATATCGAGGTGAGTTTCTGCCCAGAGGTTATTGAAGCCCAAAAGGAGCACAGTCACGTGTACCTGCGGTATGAGAATGGCTTTAAGCGCTTTAAGGGAGGAAGCTGGAATGGGGATTGTATTACCTTTAGAACCAACCAATTAGGTGATTTTGTAGTGGCCCAGGATAGTATTGGCCCTACCATTAGACCTATGAGAGTTAATAGCTCCGAGCTTCGCTTTTCCATTAGGGATAATCTATCCGGTATAAGGGATTTTGAAGCCTATGTTGATGGAAAATGGGTACTCATGCGGTACGAACACAAGCAAGCAATGATTTGGTCAGAAAAACTGGAAAACCAGCCCTTTGAAGGAGAAGTACTTTTAAAAGTGAGGGACATGGCAAATAACGAATCGATTTTTAGGGGAAAGATTTAATTTATTGCGATATTTACACCCCTAACCTTTACAATTAAAATTAAATTATATTCCTATGTCTCTAGAAGTTGGCCAAAAGGCTCCAGAATTTGAATCGAAGGATCAAAACGGCAACCCTATTAAACTATCCGATTTCAAAGGGAAGAAAGTAGTTTTGTATTTTTACCCAAAGGATAATACCCCTGGTTGTACTGCTCAGGCATGTAACCTCAGGGATAACCATGAAGCCCTAAAGGCAGCGGGATATGAAGTCTTGGGTATTAGCTCGGATTCCGTAAAGTCACACAAGAAGTTTGTAGAAAAACAAGAGTTACCCTTTACCCTTATTGCGGACGAGGATAAAAGTGTGCATGAAAAATACGGTACCTGGGTGGAAAAACAAATGTACGGAAAGACCTATATGGGCACTGCCAGAACGACCTTTATTATTGATGAGGAAGGTGTGATTACTGAGATCATCGAAAAAGTAAAAACAAAAGATCATACCAATCAAATAATTAAATGATTCCTATTCATGGAAAAACCATCAATTAAACAACTAAAAGAAATTTGCTCCCAAGTAAGAAGGGACATTGTACGAATGGTGCATGGTGTGCAGTCCGGTCATCCTGGGGCATCCTTGGGCTGTACCGAGTTTTTTGTGGCCCTCTATTTTCACCAAATGAAACATAATAAGGATTTTGACCCCAAAGGTTTGGGTGAGGATCTGTTTTTTCTTTCCAATGGGCATATTTCCCCTGTTTGGTATAGCGTGCTAGCAAGATCTGGGTATTTTCCTGCTGAGGAGCTTGCCACGTTCAGGAAAATCGACAGTAGGCTTCAGGGACACCCTGCCACCGAGGAAGGCCTACCGGGAATCCGAATCGCTTCGGGCTCATTGGGCCAGGGACTCTCTGTGGCAATTGGGGCTGCATTAGCTAAAAAACTCAACAACGACACCCGTACAGTTTATGCCTTGATGGGGGATGGAGAGCAACAAGAGGGGCAAATTTGGGAGGCAGCCATGTGTGCACCTCACCATGGAGTGGATAATCTGATTGCAAGCATAGATGTAAATGGTCAACAGATTGACGGCCCTACTGACAAAATCATGAATCTCTTGGATCTAAAGGCAAAATGGGAAGCTTTTGGCTGGCAGGTGATCGAAACTGAAAACGGCAATGACATCGAACAAGTAATATTCTCACTGGAAAAAGCCAAGGGAATGCTGGGAAATGGAAAACCTGTATTGAACCTATTGAGAACCGATATGGGCTATGGGGTGGATTTTATGGTAGGAACGCATAAATGGCATGGCATCGCTCCCGATGATGAGCAATTGGCCTCAGCTTTAGGTCAATTGGAGGAAACATTAGGGGATTATTAATTGCATTGCCTTTTAACTGCCAAAATAGAAAAGAAATGGAAAAAACGTTAGATACAAAGTTTACCTATACAGAGAAAAAGGATACCCGATCCGGGTTCGGTGATGGCTTTTTGGAAGTGGGCCGAAAAAACCCCGACGTAGTTGGCCTATGTGCCGATTTAATTGGTTCATTAAAAATGGGGGCCTTTCAGAAGGAGTTTCCGGATCGATTCTTTCAGGTTGGGATTGCAGAGGCCAATATGATGGGAGTGGCCGCAGGCTTGACCATTGGGGGAAAAATCCCATACACCGGAACCTTTGCGAATTTTTCCACTGGAAGGGTATATGATCAAATCCGTCAATCTATAGCATATTCTGGGAAAAACGTAAAAATATGTGCTTCCCATGCGGGTTTGACCCTAGGCGAAGATGGTGCCACCCATCAAATCCTAGAAGATGTAGGCATGATGCGGATGCTTCCACACATGACTGTAATCAACCCTTGTGATTATAACCAGACCAAGGCAGCTACTATTGCTATCGCAGATTATGAAGGTCCGGTTTACTTGAGGTTTGGAAGGCCCAAGTGGCCCATTTTCACTCCAGCGAACCAAAAATTCGAGATAGGGAAGGCCTGGAAAATGATTGATGGCAAAGACGTGAGTATTTTTGCCACTGGACACCTTGTTTGGGAGGCAGTGGTAGCCGAAGCACTACTCCGGGAAGAAGGAATTCAGGCGGAGGTAATCAACCTGCACACCATAAAGCCCCTGGATACAGAAGCTATTCTTGACTCCGTAGCCAAGACAGGTTGTGCTGTTACCGCAGAGGAACACCAACTTAATGGGGGTATGGGTGACAGTGTAGCCCAAACCCTGGTGCGGAATCACCCTGCCCCATTAGAAATGGTGGGCGTAAATGATTCTTTTGGGGAATCAGGAAAGCCGGAAGACCTGCTTGAAAAATACGGACTTAATGCCGCCAATATCGTCAAAGCCGTGAAAAGGGTGTTGGCTAGGAAATAGGATAAACATTTTCGAATAAAAGAGAAAGTGCAATTGATTATTAATTGCACTTTCTTTTTTTTTAAAGTGAAATGAGTTTAAAATCAAATCCAGCCTTTTCAGTATGTAAGGAGGATATCTTGATTTTCAAATGATAAAAAGCCTCTAGCAACATCGCCGAATCAAAATCCCCGGCGTCTATGGGGTTGAACCCTGCCTGTGCGATTAACTTCTTTACTATTAATTTCTCCTCGCAATCCTCCCCACAATAATAGGTTTCCTTTATTAGGCCAAGGGGATCATTGCTGGGATAATTCAAGCCCAAGTTGTTGAACCCTTTAAATACCTTGGTATTTTTGGCATGCTTTTTTAACAAGGACATATTATAGTTAAAACCTTTTGGATAGCTGCTGTTGGTGCAGTCTACTATGCATTTAGCACTGGAATCGCTAGTACCGATCAGCATACAAATATCCTTGTAACAGTCATTTTCACAACATAAAAACAAAATATCAGCAATGTCTATGGCTTCCTTATACGTCAAAAATCTCTCCGTAGAGGAGGAATTGGACAACCTCCATGTGATATCGTTCAATTCGAAGCTATCGCTTACCCCATAAACTACATCTATTGATCGGTTGATAAACTTATTGCCCAAGTTCAGGGCCAATTTGGTTTCTCCTAATATGGCTACTTTCATTATATTATGGTTAAATGGATTCTACAAAATTTCAGCATTCCCCTCATTTCTTTTCTAGTTTTCTCCTATGCTACTTTTGATTCTTCTACCTCCCACCCATGATAAAAGTATATATTATTCTAATATTATGGTTAAATTCAAAATAATCAAAATATAATATAAGAAAAAATGATTTTATATTATACATTACAATAACCTGTACATGTAATTCAAAAAAAAATCTTTGTAAATAGGACTGAGTTTCTACCACTTTTTCTTTTGGAACTGAATCAATAAGCTTATCTTCATATAAATCCATGTAACTTGTAGAATTCTGTACCTGTTGAAATCAAAAATTGTTTTTTCCGGCCTTTTATTTTTAGTAGTAGTGGAATTTGCTTGTGATTCTCCCAACACCACTTCCATGCCTCTAATAAACCCTTCTGAAATAGAAGCTTTGCAAGCCTTAAAATCTAATTCGGGCTTGCTAAATGACCAGCAACTGGCTCAAGGATATTGCGGAACCTGCCACGAATACCCTTCGCCTGCACTTTTGGACAAAGAAACCTGGTTGAAAAGTGTTCTTCCTAATATGAGACGCAGGTTGGGATTACTATTGGAAGGGGAAACTCCTATTAGGAATGAGGGGATAGAAGGGCAAGTTTTCCACAATGTTCCGCTTATTGACCAAAAAGATTGGGAAAGAATCAAGGATTTTTATGAGCGAGAGGCACCTGAGGAACTGGAAATCCCAAAACAATCCAAAGCACCGAAACAGGGAATTCCTGGATTCCACCTTCATACCCCCAACCTAGACATGGTTCAACCAGCCCTTACTACCAGCCTCAAAGGGGATGAAGGACTAGGTTTTTATTTAGGAGACCGTGTAAATGGCCTTTTTTACTTTGATGGATTAAATTTGCAACTACAAGACAGTTTTCCGGACACCAAAATGGTTTCAGAGGTATCTATTGACGATTTGGAACAAATTCATGTGTTAAAAATGGGTTATATGGATCCGGCAGACCATAATCTTGGCTCATGGACAAAGCTTATCGGTCAAGGGGAAAAAGTCATTGCAGATGGGTTGAATAGGCCTGTTCATTTTGCCTTTGGCCACCTGTTGGGAAATGAAAGTCCAGAAGTGGTTATTTCGAATTTTGGTAACCATACAGGGGATGTATCCTTGTTTTTCCAAGAACACAAGCAATGGAAAAGGAAAATACTCATTGACAGACCAGGGGCAAGGAGAAGTGTCATAGCTGATCTTAATGGAAATGGGCTGAATGATATTATTGTCTTGATGACTCAAGCCAGAGAAGGAATAGTGGCTATGATGAATCAGGGAAATGGAGTATTTGAGGAAAAAACACTGCTTTCCTTTCATCCTGCATTCGGAAGTAGTTATTTTGACCTTCTGGATATAAACGGAAACGGAAAATTGGATATCCTGCTCTCCAACGGAGATAATGCAGACCTTTCCAAAATCCTAAAACCCTATCATGGAATTAGAATATTTTTAAACCAAGGAAATGAAACCTTTGACGAATCATGGTTTTACCCCATGTATGGAGCCAGTAGCATCCTAGCAGAAGATTTTGACGGAGATGGAAATATAGATATAGCTGCCATATCGTTTTTTCCAGATTGGAATCAGGAGCCAAGACAGGATTTTGTATATTTAAAGGGCATCGGTGGTTTGCAGTTTGATGCCTTTGTGCTGGATAAGCCCTTAAAGGCAAAATGGCTGGTAATGGAAAAGTCAGACATAGATGGGGATGGGGATCTGGACATAATTTTGGGTTCCTTTATGTTAGAACAAATGCCTCCTAGAGATGGGTCCCCTCACTATTTTGAAGAACAATGGTTGCCATTTGCGGTGTTGAAAAACCAAAGAATCCCATAAACGTTATGGTTTGTTCACTCAAGAGTGGCACTTAACTTTGGGGTTAGCATGGATACCTGCTGTTCTTCCACCTTACCTCCAGGAAAATGCCATTCGATTTTTTTTATGGAATCCTTTAATTTGATTAGAGAGGATGATTGTGAAAGATAAGTGTTCCCATAGAGCAGGGGGATGGTCTCGGAGTGGCCATTTTGATCGTATAAAACAGCCTGAAAGGCATTCCTTTTTGGCTTTAGCAGCTGATCTTTGGCATGGATGCTACTTGAAAAGGAATAGAGTTTATCCTGATTTGAAGCCACTAAGACCATAAGGGTATCGCCCGGACCCCAAATACTTGCCATTCCTTTGGCATCAGTATCCACGAAGAAGCCAGAATGGTGCTGGTTCAAGGGTGTGAAATTTCCTTTTCCATCACCAGTAAGATAGAGGCCTATACCCGCGTCATGCCATCCTGAATGGATCTCTGTAGCATAGTTGTTTCCGACCAATAAAAGATCCAAATTCCCGTCTTCATTAAAATCCCCAATCAAAGTTCCATAAGTAGGGGAGATTTGTGCTTCAATTGGAAGTGGTCTTAACTCAAAATTACCTTCTCCTAAATCTAACAAAATGGCGGATTCCAGATAATTGGCGGAAAACTTAAGGGCATCCTGCCTTTCGTTTCTGCCTAGTACTTTATCAATGGTAGCCTCCCCATATTGCTTGTAGCGTGGAAACCTTCTTTTCATGGATGGTATCTGGCTGATCAGGTTATCCCTAGGGTGCACCGCATACTCCTTCCCTTGAATATAACGCGTTATAATAGGATCAACACTTTGGTTATGGTCAAAATCATCTGCATAAATTCGGATAGGCTCTTTTTTGGAGGCCTTGAAGCGGCTATTTAATCCTTGATTTCCGAGTACAAAATCCATCCTACCGTTTCCGGTAAGATCAGCAACGGATATACTATTCCACCAACCCTTGGTAGAGGAAAGCCCAAAGTCCGCTGTTTTATCGATAAAGGCACCCTCTTCCCCTTTTAATAAGGTAATAGGCATCCATTCTCCCACCAACACCAAATCCAACATGCCGTCCCCATCAAAGTCCAACCAAACAGCGTCAGAAACCATCCCTATCTTACCCTCATTGGGTAGGTATTCGGCAGATACATCCACAAATTCACCATCCCTGTTCTCTAATAAATAGCTTTGGGCAGGGTAGGGATAGGAACCCGGGGTTACTCTTCCCCCAATAAAAAGATCCAAATCTCCATCTGCATCAAAATCTGCGGCTATTACGGTAGATCCGCTTGCAAAAAGCTCGGGCAAAGCATTCTCTGCATGCGTGAATTGTCCCTTTCCATCATTAAGGTACAACCTGTCCTGAAACATCCCTTTTCCGGAAGAATTTGCATTGCCACCACTTACCACGTATAAGTCTTGATGTCCATTACCATTGGCATCAAAAAACAGCGCTCCCATATCGTTGGCCTCTTGATGAAAAAGGAAATCCCTTTTTTCAAATCCTTCTTCCTTTTGCAAAAACAGTGCTCCTGGATACCCAGCACCTCCCCCTACAAAGAAATCCTCCTTGCCATCTCCATCGATATCGCCCACTGCTATTCCTGGTCCACTTTGGGATAGCTTGTGGGGCAATAAAAACTGATCTTTAAAATCCACATAATCCGTTTGAAAGTGACTGTGCTCAATGCCCAGATGTTCCGTGTTTTGAGTAAATACTGTGGATTGGCTAAGCGGAAGGGGAGGCTCCCCGGCACTTTCCTTTGCCTGGTTCTGGTATAATTCAAGGCGCTGGTTGGATGTTATGTTTTCCAGCTTCTGGCTTTTTCCATCCGGCCATACCACTTCCAATTTTTCCACCTCTTTAATAGATCCTAGTCCAAAATGAAGGACTGGGTCGACGGTTGATTTGTACCCTCTGTAAGGGCTATTTTCCTGATATTGTATCCCCTCGGTAGTGTAGATAGTAATTTTGGCTCCAATTCCTTGAATATTGGGGGTGTTTCCTACCAGCTTAATTTGCAAATAATTCGCATTTTCAGCCGAGCTTGAGTGATTTTGGTAGATAGAGGTTTCTGAGTCTATATTGTTGATAACAAGATCCAAATCTCCGTCATTGTCCAGATCCACGAAGGCAGCACCATTGGAATAGGTGGGCATTTGAAATCCCCATTCCTCTGAAACATCTTCAAAAACCAATGTACCCTTGTTTTTGAACATGTAATTGTGAATATGGGCCCCTTCCAGTTCCTCTAACCGTTTCATTGCCTCCTCTCTATTTGCCTTTTCGGTACCAAACATCTCTCTTTCCCGGTTATAGACGATGAAATCCAAATTAGTGACATCCTTTCTATATCCGTTTGTGATAAAAAGGTCTTTATGGCCGCTATTGTCAAAATCCGCAAAAAGGGGTGCCCAGCTCCAGTCTGTCTCGTGGACACCCGCCAGATAAGCAATTTCACTGAAAGTATGGTTGCCGTTGTTGAGTTGTAGGGTATTCCTGACGTACTGGGGTTCGTAGCCCAGGGACAATATCATTTGAAATTGATTGTAATTGATATCTGGGAACATGGTTTTTT
This sequence comes from Pleomorphovibrio marinus, assembly GCF_003347495.1. GTDB lineage: Bacteria > Bacteroidota > Bacteroidia > Cytophagales > Cyclobacteriaceae > Pleomorphovibrio > Pleomorphovibrio marinus. The sequence goes on along the minus strand of NZ_QCXY01000011.1, from coordinate 61,273 downwards.
GCCGTAGATTATCAGGAGGGAGCATGTCCATTACAGCAATATCCACCCATCCGTCGTTGTTGAAGTCCGCAATATCAACACCCATACCGTTGAAACTTTGGTGTTTTAGGTAATCGCTGATTTCATTACTAAAGGTACCATCACCCTGGTTGATCCAAAGCAGGTCATTGGTAATAAAATCATTTGCCACATACACATCCGGAAGCCCATCTCGGTTGATATCGGCAATGGCGACTCCGAGCCCATAGCCCTCAATCAATATACCTGCCTCTTTGGAGACATTGCTGAAAGTCCCATCTCCGTTGTTCCTATATAGCCTATCGGTACTTTTGCTTTCCCCTTCTACCTTTTTCTCTCTCACGAAATTCCGGTTGGAAGTTTCATAGGCATTGGTCAACAGGTAAAGATCCAGATCTCCATCTCCGTCATAATCAAAAAATGCGGCATGTGTACTATAACCATTATCATCCAGGCCATATGATTCCGCCTCTTCGGAGAAACTCATGCTTCCATCATTGATGAAAAGCATGTTTTTACTTTTATCTGGGTCTTTACTTGCTACACATACATATAGGTCTACGTGTCCATTTCCATTGATATCCACAAAAGAGGCACCAGTTGCCCATCGGTTTTCACCTATTCCCAACTTGTGACTTATGTCTTCAAACTCCAGGTTCCCTTTGTTAAGGTATAGTTTGCTTGGCACCATATTCCCTGAAAAAAATAAATCCGGCAGGCCGTCATTGTTGATATCCCCTACGGCAACACCACCTCCATTATAGATATAGTCGAAATTTAATGCGTTTAGGGTGTCATTGGTAGCAATTGCATTGGTAAAAGTGATGCCAGTTTTTGAGGAGGGCAATAATTCAAAACGTTGTTCTTTTGTATGGCAGGAGCAAATGATTAGGAGAACAATGATTATCCATACTTTTGTGCTTGCTAAAATGTAAGCATCTTTCCAACTTTTCAGGTACTTCATAGCATAGTGGAAAAAGGCTGCCTGAGTTCTTCAAGCAGCCTTTGAAAATATATAGGTTTAATAGCCAGGATTTTGCCTTAGCTCCTGAATCAAATCTAATTCCCGCTGAGGGAAAGGTTTAAGAAGGTGCCGCTCGGTCCAGTTTTGGTTGGCCAATGAACTGCCAAAGTCAACATCAGTGGCGATGTTAATCAGACCAGCATTATGCCACCTCACAAGGTCATCATAACGGTGCCCTTCAAAGGCCAGTTCAACCCTTCGTTCATGCATAAGAAACTCCATCATCTCCTCCTGGCTAGTTGTGCCAGGCCTATCCGGTAGGGCATCTCCAGTAGGGTCAGCTCTACGTCTTACCAAATTTATCAGTTCTGCGGCTCTCGCTACATTATTGTTGCCAAGTAATTCGGCTTCTGCCAGCATCAGATAAACATCTGCCAACCTAATTACCCGTTCATTATTTGAACCCGCAGGTGGTTCAGGATAGCTGATGTAGTTAAGCAAGTATTTGGAAGGAGTAGCACCTGTAATCGACCAAGCAGGGTCATAGGGAGTTCCAAAATAATCATCTCCCTCCCTGTAAAAGGTGTTAGTAATACGAGGATCATCGGGTTCAAATTCCTGTTGCAGCGGCACTGTGGCATGTACATTTCCATACCCCTGACCATTGGCTCCCGGGGCACAGTTGCCCAAGAAACAGGAAGCCCTGAAATTAATGGCTCTTCCCGTACCTGCATGGCCTACATTTTGGTTTTGGGCCAAGCCAAAATCCACAGGCAGCCAGGGGTTGAATTCCCCTCTGGAAAACTGAATTTCAAAGATGGATTCCGAATTGTTTTGGAAGTCCTCGTCAAAATTATGTCCGAAATCATCTACCAAACTATATCCCATGTTAAAAGCCACATTTTCCAATTCAGTAATGGCTTCCGTGTATTTTTGTCTGTACAGATATACCTTTCCTAAAAGTGCTTGGGCGGCGCCACTGGTGGCCCTTCCTACATTGGAGGCGTCCCATTGGTCAGGTAGGTCATTTTTGGCAGTTATCAAGTCTTCTTCCACAAAGTCCAGTACCTCTCCTGGCTGGGAGTTGCCTACTCTGGAAGTTTCAACCGTCGTGATCAACTCCCTGATCAATGGTGGTGTGCCCCAATGCTTGGCGAGCATGAAATAGAAATAGGCTCGTATAAACTTGGCTTCCGCTTCAAACCTTGCTATCTCTCCAGTTGTAAGTTCTGAATCAGAGGTTCGGTTTAGTATGGTGTTAGCACGCATGATCCCTTTGTAGCTCTCTGTGTAAATATGGTTGAAGTCCCCATTGTCCGGGAGCCAAACGAAATCCACGTTATTGTTTACACCTTGCCCACCGTGTCTCGCATTGTCCGAGGGGTAGACTATACCCCTGTAATGGCCTAGACCGGACTGTTCGTAATACAGGTTCAACAAGGTGCTGTAAGGTGCCAAGGAGGCTGCCTCAAAATCATCATAGGTGATATAGAACGTTTCCGAATTCAACTCTCCCAATGGCGGTAAATCCAACTGATTCTCACAAGACAGTATGGTTACCAAAACTATGCTGAGAAACAATCCCAAAATTTTTATCGTCTTCATAACTTTTGCTGCTTAAATTAAAAGGTCAATTGAACTCCCATTTGGTAAATCCTGGGTTGGGGCATATTTCCCCTGTCCGTACCGGCACCAGTCTGAGTGGCATTTGCCCCATAGGTCATCACCTCTGGGTCCATTCCCGTATAATTGGTAAAGGTAAGAAGGTTGGTGCCTCCTACATAAACCCTTCCTCTGCTGAAGCCTTCCCATCGGTCCAATAGGGTAGAGGGGAGGGTATAACCTATTTGCAGGTTCCTCAACCTCAGGAAACCAGCATTTTCCACAAATCGATCCGAAAATCGGTTGTTTTGATTCGGATCCCCTGAGATGGCTCTTGGAACAGAGTTACTGGTTCCAGGACCAGTCCAGCGTTCTTGGGTCTCCGTCAACATATTTCTTCCTGCACCACCTAGGTTAAGACCAGATCTTCTTACTTCATTATAGATTTGTATATCGCCTACCCCTTGCCAAAGCATGGATAGGTCAAAATTCCTGTAGGACAAGTTTGCACTGAAACCGTAGAAGAAAGAGGGAATGGTTTTTCCCAAATAGGAGCGGTCGTTAAAATCAATCATTCCATCTGGTTCACCAGAAAATTGCTGGCCTTCCCCTCCCGGGCCATCTACATCTTGAAAGATCACATCTCCAGGTCTGGGGCCTTGAGGGGAAAGAGCATCTTCAAATCCGCCAGTGAACCTGGCATCAATTTCCTCTTGGGATTGGTAAATACCGGCGGTTTGGTAGCCGAAGAAATAGCCAATCGGATGACCAATAGCCGTTCTATAGATATCAGAGGCAGTAAACTCCTCCAAACCAGGGGCTAATTCTTCCAGCCTATTTCTCACGCTGGTAATGTTACCTGAGAGCTGCATATTAAGGCCATTTGCAAATTGGTGATTATAGCCAATTTCAAGTTCGATTCCCTTGTTGCTTACCGTCCCCAAGTTGACAGGGGTGGACCCAAAACCTGTCAGTCCAGGTAAAGGAAGTGAGAATAGAAAATCCTTTGTGGTCCGCTCGTAATAGGTGGCCAAAATGTCCACTTTATCGTTGAACAGAGAAATGTCAAACCCTACATCCACCGTCTGTACGGTTTCCCATACCACCTCTTCATTCACAAAGTTTATGGGTGCCGGTGCCTGAACGGTATTGCTACCGCCAAGGGCATAATCAGGTGTGGTTGATACCCGGAAAATATGTGGAAATGCAGCGGTATTGGAATTTCCCAATTGTCCCCAACTCCCCCTGATTTTCAGATCGCTTATGGTACCCTTGTTGAAAAAGGGCTCCTCACTCACTCTCCAGGCACCAGAAAAGGATGGAAACGTGCCCCAACGACGATTGTCTACTGGGGAAAAAGTAGAAGTACCGTCTCTTCTTACGGTAGCGGTCAGCAAATATTTGTCGTCAAAATTATAACTTGCCCTACCTATATATCCTACAAAGGCTGACTGACCCGCTCCGGCACCCAAGTTGGGATCACCTCGTCCATTAATTACCACCCGATAGAAATTCGGGTCCGTACTTATAAAGTCGGAACCTTGTAAGCTCAATGAAGTACTACGCAGCTTTTGGTATTCCAATCCACCTAAAAGGTCGATGTTATGCTTACCAAAGGTTTTGTTGTAGTTAAGGGTATTGGTGAATACCTGGGTGAAGTTCTCATTTCTTGAATCCGTAAACAGGTTGCCAGGACGATCTAGCCCCATCTCTGCCACCAGGTATTCCGGGCGCCAGTTGTCATTTCTTCCATTAATCAAATCAAGGGAAGCGGCTGATTTAAAATATAGGCCATCCATGATTTCCAGCTCCGCAAAGACACTTCCCAACACCCTGGTTCTTCTATCTACCCGATTCACGATTTGGTTTATCCCTACTTGGTTGCCGATGGTCAATCCGGCCAAGTCATGGTTGCCATCATAGCCATATCTGTTTCCAGGTATGGGGTTCATTGGATCCTCGAAGATATTAAAAAATGGTGGCATGGTGACCGCATTTTGTAATAGAAAGCCATCGCCACCACCATTCATTCCCCTGTTTACTTCCTGATAGGAAATGGTAAAGGTCTGACCAATCCTCAACCTTTTGTTGATGTTAAAATCACTGTTCACCCTAAAGGTATACCTGTCCAACTCCCACCTCTGTACAGTGGCATCTTGGTTGAAGTATCCTCCGGAAACAAAATAGTTATAACCTTCACCGCCACCAGAGATGCTTAAATTGTGGTTTTGGATAGGGGCATTCGGGTTCAGCGCTGCTTCCCTCCAGGCCATTTCATTACTCCGGTTCAGAATTGAACTTCCCGGTTGCAGGTCTGGATGCAAAAACTGGAATTCGGGATCAGCGGAAGTAAGGTTATTTTGGGTATTAAAAGCGTCATAGGCATCTTGCGTCAAACTAAGGTATTCCTGGGTAGAGTTGTATTCGTTAAACCTTGGGATTTGTTGTACACCATAGTAGGATTCCAATTGAACGGTTGGCTTTCCTTTTTTGCCTTGTTTAGTGGTTATCAATACCACTCCATTGGCAGCTCTTACCCCATATACTGCAGCTGCAGATGCATCCTTCAATACAGAAATATTTTCAATGTCGGCAGGATTTATGGTTGCCAAGGGATTGGTAGTGGCATCTGCATTGTTTCCTACAGGGACCCCGTCAATAACAAACAGTGGCTGGGTGTTACCTACCGTACCCACTCCCCGGATCCTAATGGCCACAGGAGCACCTGGGGTTCCATCCACATTGGTAACCTGAACTCCTGAGACCCTACCTTGGATGGCTTGGTCTACTGAGGCAATGGGTACCTGGGCAATTTCATCAGAACCCACAGTGCCTATGGATTCAGTCATCAGCTTCCTGCTTTTTTCACCATACCCAATTACCACCACTTCCTCTAGAGCCCGTGTATCTGCCTGTAAGGTCACATCAATGATATTGGAGTTGCCCACAGAAATCTCCCGGGTATCAAACCCTATGTAAGAAAAGACCAATACCGCCCCTTCATCCGGGACCTGTATCGAATACCTGCCATCAAGGTCTGTGACAGCACCCACATTGGTTCCTTTTAACAATATGTTTACCCCAGGAAGGGACTCACCCTCTTCATCCCTTACAATTCCAGAGATGTTTCTTTCCATTAGCTGATTCGTTTCAACCACTTCAAGTGTTTCCTTTGAAGGCATTTCCCTTACGCTTATTCGGTTATTGACCTGTTTAAACGAAAGCTTGTAATCTCCAGAAAGCTGGAGCAAAACTTCCTCCAGGGGGCTATCCGGCGCATGAAGGGATACAGGGCCAATTTTTTCAATAAGGCGGTCCCTGTAGAAAAATGAGTAGCCGGTTTGCTCATGTATAGAGGTAAACACCTTGGAAAGTACTACTTCCTCCAAGGATATATTCACCCTAACTTCTTTGAGGTCTAGGCTGTTTTGGGCGTTGGTAGGATCTGCATAAATCATGTTTAAAAGGAAAATTTGCAGAAAAAACCCATACAGATAGTATTTACCTATCATAAGTGCTTTTTGTAATACATTTTTCATAAATTTATAAGGTTTATTGTTCCTGATAATGGGATTAATAGACAGGGATGGCTTGCCTGAGAAACCAGCTATCCCGTAAAGGGCCAATGTTCCAGCATTGGCCTATTTAATTTATTTGCATAGGCAGCTTTTTTAGATTATCTGTGTTGAAGATGTACATATATATTTTTTTCTTCTATTCGGTAAGTCAAGGGTATGGAAAAACTGATCGTTTCTAGCACATTGGTTAAATAGTCGTTTTCAAAGCGCCCACTAATTAGGGGGTCTTTACCGCTGAGACCAGAAAGATGTATATCTGTACCATACCATCTTTCCAGCTCTCTAATGACTTGGGTTAATGGGGTTTTTTCAAAGAGAAGTATGCCATCTTTCCACAAAAAGGATTTTTTCAGATCAAAATTAGTCTTAAGAAGTTGTTGATTGGAAAATAGAACCTGTTCTCCCGGTACTAAGGGTAGGCTATTTTTTGTGGAAGCCGAGGAGACATTTACCTTGCCGGTGGCCAATTGAACCACTACAGAGTTCCTGTCATAGGAATTAATGTTAAAAGATGTCCCCACCGCGGTAGTGACGATATCGTCCACAAACACATTAAAAGATAAGGAATCCCGCTTGGCAATTTCAAAAAAGGCTTCTCCAGATAGGTAAATGTCCCTGTGGGTAGTACCAAAGCCTTCCTTGTACTTTATTTCAGTGGCGGCATTCAAAGTGACAATACTGCCATCGCTCAAGTGAACTTTACTTTTTTGTCCGGAAGGTGTGGATTTTGTAATAAAGTGGTCACTATTCTCTTGCTGGGTACTTTCAGCATTTTCTAGCGGCAAAATTTCCAATTTGGTAAGTGCTACCGCCACCGAGACCAATAGGAGAAAAGCTGTAAGGATGTGGGAAATCCTAAAAGATGGTCTTTGCTTTTCACTTTCCTCCCTATTTCTGCTACTGCGGACATGTATACTTTTTGAAATCCGCTCTTCTAATAGGTTCTTCCGCCTCTCTTCCCAGTCACCAATGTCAGGGATCATATTGAGCAGGACTTTTTCTGCTGCCAAAAACATAGGCTTACGCTCCGGATGAAGCGCCAGCCATTCCTTCCAATAATGCTCACTCTCCGAGTCACGTCTTATTACCCAATTTCTGAATTTCGGATTTGTGAGAAATTCCTCTATATGTTGAAACGAATTGTCCAAAATTTTTTGCTTTAACCCATACAATTAGAAGAGGCGGTTTTGACAATTATCTAATCAAAAAAAAATAAATTTTTTCAAAAAAAAGTACTGTACAGTAAATATTGATGTTTTGGGAGTTTTAGAAAAATTTTAAATCGTAATTTTAATTATTACGATAAATAATATCATTTTGAGATAAAAATTATTTTGTAGCAAATGGTTTTTCAAATAATTGAGTGATTTAAAGACCAAATTATAAAGGGAGGGTACTTGTATTCCCATGATATCTGATATTTCCTCATAGCTAAGTTCTTCAATAAATTTCAGGTAGATGGCCTCTTTTTGTCGATTACTCAGTGCCTCAAGAGCACATTTCAATTTGGCGTGTGATTCCAAAGTGATTTGGTTTTCGATCAACACTTCCTGAAAGGATTGTTCCCAAGTTTCCGCCATGTGGTCATGGAGACGCTCTTCTTCCCTTTTCCCCCTTTTTAATGATCGTATCAATTCTCTTCGAAAACTGGAAAACAAATAATATTTGATCGACTTATTAATACAGATGCCTTTTTTACAACTCCACAACTTGACAAAAATATCGTGAATTACATCTTCAATAAGAGCCTCTTCGGCACCCAACTTCACTCCATACCTTAATAGATCGGTGGTATATGTATTGTATAAAAAAGAAAAGGCCTTTTGGTTCTCTTTTTGTACCAATTGCCATAATTCTAAATCACTTAAGGAACGAAAGTCTTGCATTATTTTGGGTCATAATTAAAAGGATCACTTCTAATGTAAAAAAAAACTTATTTGTTTCCAACTGTAAATTCCATAGATTCATGCGATAAAACGACCCAGGCATGTCTTCAATTTAGATGAAATGTTTGTGAATTAATGTATTTTCGTAATAAAATATGGTTTTTTCCGTAATTGTACTTTATAGTTGGAATTTTATATAAGCTAAAAAAAATGAAAATATTTACAACTATCAGAATTCGTTGGTGTTTGAGGATGGGGTTACTACTGATACTCTTTGGGTTTTCCTCTTCCATTTTTGCTCAAGAAAATGAGATGGCGCTTTTCCGAGAAGACTGGAAAGAAATCCCTGCAGAAACACCGGTTACCGAAGACCATCTAGAGAACGAAAAGCTCAACCTCCATTTATATGGGGCAGCCAAACAGGAACTCAAAAAAAGCCATCATCCCGAGATTGCCAATGACCCATTTTATATCTGGTCGGGAACTTGTGATGACACATGGGCATTGGCTCTTGGCCATAAAGATTTGGACTTTGATTTGAGAGATCCTTCCTCCAAAATCGTATGGAGGTCTAAACAGTCGGGGTTCAGAACCCTAAGGATCATTTTAGAATTGAAAGATGGTACATGGTTAGTAAGTGAGCAGGGTAGCGAGGCTACAAAAGATTGGGAAACCAGTTCCTTTATGCTAAATGAGTTGAGTTGGAGAAAACTTAATTTAGAGGGAATATTTGAAGGTCAGCCTGTTGAAGACCCCGACTTATCCCATGTAGTAAAGGTAGGCTTTACCGATTTGATGAGAGGGGGAGGTACCCCGGCAAGTAGCAGGTTGGACTGGATTGAAGTCCACGGGGTAGCCATAGAGTAATTAGGAAGAGAACTTATTTTCACATGACCCAAAGTCTCCGATGCCAATTACAGATCATCTTATCCTGAGGAGGTAAAGGAGGTTAACTTTCCACTATTGATTAAAGCGGAAAAGATAAATTAGTCGGCTTGTGGGGATCGGGTAAAGGGTACAAAGCGTACCAGGCTTTTCTTGGTCTTTTTGATTTCTCCATCGATTTTTTCGACTAGAAGTAGCTCTTGAGTTTGTCCCACCGGCCCGACAGGTATGATCATCCTGCCACCCTCCTTCAATTGATCAAGTAGAGGCTTGGGTACTTCTTCCGGTGCTGCGGTCACTATTATGGCATCGTAGGGAGCATGTTCGGCCCATCCCTGGTAACCGTCACCGATTTTCACAGAAACATTTTCATATCCAAGCTCTTTTAAATCTGATTTGGCCTTTTTACCCAATTCGGAAACTATTTCAACGGTATAAACCTCTTTCACCAATTCAGCCAATACTGCTGCTTGGTATCCGGATCCGGTACCTATCTCCAAGACTTTCATGTCCTTCTCAGGATGGATTTGTTCGGTCATCAGGGCCACTATGTAGGGTTGGGAAATGGTCTGCCCTTGACCGATAGGGAGGGGTCTGTCCAGATAGGCGTTATCTTTTTGACTTTCTGGTACAAGTAGATGTCTTGGTACTTTCCTCATGGCCTCCAACACCGACTTTTCCTTAATCCCCCTTTTTGCCAACTGATCTGTTACCATTTTATGCCTGGCTTCTTCAAAACGATCGGTTTGAAACCAGAATGACACACATAAAAACCAAAGGATATACATTGTATTTGAGCTTCTGATTACTAATAAACATTGCCTCATAAACCCTGCCACATAGTAGGAAGGATATTACTTTCATTCCGGGAAAATGAGGTATTTCCCCCAACTCTTAAACATGAATAATTTCACGTCCTGTGGCGATAGAAATTTTAAAGTACAAAATAACTTACTCAATAACAATAAGATAAATGTGTTTTTCAAAGCAAATTATATCCTAGCTTGATAGGTATATAAGTCAAAATACCTTCCTTTTTCTTGAATAAGGGTTTCGTGCTTGCCTTTCTCCACAATTTTTCCTTTCTCTATTACTAATATCTCATCGGCCTGTCTTATGGTACTTAACCTATGTGCGATTACAAAAGTGGTTCTCCCTTTCATTAAATGCTTCAAGCTGGCCTGAATAAAGTTCTCGCTTTCTGCATCCAGATTACTAGTGGCCTCATCTAAAATCAAAATCCGGGGATCTGCAAGAATGGCTCTTGCGATGGCCAGCCTTTGCCGTTGACCACCGGAAAGTTTCACCCCACGTTCCCCAATTAAGGTATCAAGGCCAGACTCAAACCTATCCGAAAATTCATCCACATAGGCAGCCTTGACGGCAGCCATTAACCTTTCTTCTCCCGCATCAGGCCTTGGGAACAAGATGTTTTGTCGAATACTACCTTCAAACAGAAAGTCATCCTGCAAAACCACCCCAAGTTGGCTCCGGTAGCTTTCCAGGTTTACCAAACTCAAATCATGTCCATCTACCAGAACTTGTCCTTCATTGGGTACCAAAAAAGAAGCCACCAGTCCGGAAATGGTGGTTTTGCCAGACCCCGAACTACCAACAAGAGCGGTAACTGTACCTGGAGCTGCCTTAAAGCTGATGTTCTGGACCACGGTTTTTCCTTCTTCATAACCGAAGCTGACATTTTCAAACACTACTTCCCCTTTGATGGATGGCAACAGGATATTCCTTTTTCCGGGATCCTCTTCTAGTGGGAGGTTCATTAATTCCTCGGTCCGGTCCAGCCCTGCGAAAGCCTCTGTAAGTTGGCTGCCAATATTACTCATTTGAACAATAGGCGCAATCATAAAACCCAATAATAGGGTAAAGGCCACAAAATCGCCAAAAGTAAGGGTGTCATCCATGATCATGTATCCCCCAATGCCCATTATTCCGGCAGATGCTAATCCCAACAAAAAAGTTGCGGAGCTGGTGACAAAACTTGTGGCGGTAAGGCTACTTTTTACGTTCAAAAAAAGACGGTTGACCCCTTCTTCAAATGTTTTAATTTCCTGAGATTCTGCATTAAAGCCCTTGATTACCCGAATGCCCCCTAAGGTTTCCGTAAGCCTTCCCGTCACTTCTGCGTTGATCTTTCCCCTTTCTCGGAAAATTGGCCGTATTTTACCAAAAGCCTTTAAGGAAATCAACCCAAAAATACCCACAGGCAGCAGCACATATAAGGTTAGCATAGGACTTATAGTTATCAATAAAACAAGGCAAACTAAGGAAGTGAGCACCCCACCGACCATTTGCGCAAGTCCGGTGCCTACCAAATTCCGGACTCCTTCCACATCGGTCATCACCCTGGAAACCAACTCACCGGTCTTGGCAGAGTCAAAAAACCGAATAGGGAGTTTTAAGATGTGCCCCTGCACCCTTGCCCGCAACTTTGCAATAAGGTGCTGAGCTTCCACACTCAAAATCTGGGTAAGTGCAAAGGAGGTGACCGCTTGTATGGTGACAGCAACGGCAACGGCGATGATCAGCCATTTCAACAACTCAAAATCATCGGAGGGTATGACATCATCAATCAAGTATTTGCTTGCCCAGGGCAACACCAAGCCTGAAAACCTGCTAATTACGATCAACCCCAACCCAATAAAAATTTGCTTTTTCCGTGGCCAGATTATGGTTTTAAAAACCTTGGATAGGGAAATGCCCTTTGTTGCTTTTTTTTCTTTCATAAAGTTGTAAACTCAGGGCTAAGGTAATTTTTTTTAGCCAAATGAAGGGTTTATCCTCCGTATTTCGAGCATTTTCCAAGAAAAGGTACCGGGCAGAAGCAGGCTAGGTGAAGATGGGCATCATTTTTGGCCAATGGATTGAAACTTTTGATATAATACAATCGAGCATGATGCAAGCAACGCAGGTAGGAATGATTAGCATGGTGAGATTCTCCCGAAATAAGTTCCCCGAATCGAGTTCCCCGAATCGAGTTCGGGGCAGGCTGGGACAGGCTGGGGCAGACTATGGGGCTTGTAAAAATCAATTATAAACAGATGAAATCGAGCCTGTCCTGACGGCAGTCAGGGCATGACGAGCACGTTACACACTGGGATGCCCCGGATAGCTATCGGGGAGATGCGAGATTCCCCCGAAACAAGTTCCCCGAATCGAGTTCGGGGCAGGCAGGGGCAGGCTATATGACCGCTGAAAAGACAATATAAACATATGAAAAATATAACCATTATTGGTGCAGGGGCTTGTGGAGTAGCTGCCTTTGCGGAACTTTTTTTGAGCTTGGTGACAAAGGGTCTTAAGGACAAAGTAAAAATCACCTGGATGGAAAAAGATGGTAAGTGGGGACATGGTCTGGCATTTGGGACGGATCAACCTGGCCACTTGTTAAATACTCAGGCGGACCTTATGGGATTGTACGTCAACGAACCCAGCCATTATGTGGACTGGTTGGATAACAAAGGAGGCAAATCCCTTGACAGGGTAAAGGGAAAGGGAGGTTTAGAGGATTCCTACTCCTCCCGACAACTGTACGGCAGGTATTTGTTTGAACATTCCAAGTCCCTCATCCTGGAAGCAAAAGCTGCTGGCCTCACTGTAGAACTTCTCCACCAAAAAGCAGATGGCTTACAAAGAGAAGGAGACAACTATCAGCTACTTAGTGAGAACGGAGATGTTATATCTTCTGATATAGTGATACTTGCTTTGGGAACTCCAAAGCCCAATAATTTTAAGCACTTGCTCACGCATTCCAACTACATTCCTTTTCCTTGGCCTTCAGGTCCCATCTTGGAAAAAATGAACCAAGCCGAACATATTGGTATTTTGGGAAGTAGCCTCAGTGCGATAGATGCGGTAATGACCCTGGTGGACAACAAGTACGAGGGTAAAATTTCCCTTTACTCACCAGATGGCCTAGTACCTAGGGTTCAACCAGTAAAAAATAAAGAAGTGGCAAGAAACCACCTTACCATGGATGCAATCTATCGCATTCGTAGGGAGAATAGAAGGGGACCCTTGGTCAAGGAAATTTTCAGGTTGTTCCGCAAAGACGTGGAAGAACATACGGGAGAACCTCTAGATTGGAAAGAATTGGATAGAGAGGGAAAGGACGTCGCCTCACTTTTGCAAAAGGACATAGCCCTTGCGGAGGAAGGTGGGGATCCTCTAATGAATGTAGCCTATTCCCTACGATATGACAGTACACCTATTTGGTCTCTATTGTCAATAGAAGAAAAGCTGAAATTCATGAAGTGGTTGGGGCCTGATTGGGGGATAAACCGGCACGGCATGCCTCTGCCCAACGCTAAAAAACTACAAAAACTCTTTAAAGGGAATAAATTAAGGGTGGTCCCCTTTTTTGAAGATGTGGCTTTTTCTGGAAAGCTTGGTGAATTCCAAATGAAAATCAAGGATAAACCTACCGAATCCGTTCAGCTCCTCATTAATGCAACAGGTTCCCCCGGTAAATTGGATGAAATGGAAAGCACACTTTTGCGCAATATGCTTAACAAAGGATACTTAAGTCCATATAGAGCAGGGGGAGTTTGTGTTAATGAACAGATTTTGCAACTGCTTTCGCCGAAGGGAGGCAGTGGGATTTATGGTCTTGGACACATCCTTAATGGACAACTTATGGACGTAAATGCAGTTTGGTTTAATGTTAAATGTGTGTCTAGAATGATTAAGGATATAACGGATCGACTGCTATATGGGGATTTTTCTTGATCTTTACGAATCTTTATTTCCCTACCTGCTCTGTATCCCCTTAGGCATTTGGCTGGGTAAAAAAGGATGGATACCAACCCAGTGGGTCACCAAACCTTTGGTGTGGTTTTTTATGCCGCTTCTGGTCATCTATCATGTGCAAGAAGCCGATCAGCAAAACCTGTTGGTTATGTCTTCTCTTTCCTTCGCCCTGGCTACGTTGATGATATTACCTGCCATATGGATATATCGAAAGTATGACCAAAAAAGTGATCTCAACCTGTTAAAAAGCTGCTTTTCCTTTTACAATGTTGCCTTTTTTGGAATTCCTACTGTTCAGGCGCTATTTGGAGACGGTAGCGTCACCTTACTGATATGTATTTATGTGGGAACCGCCTTTTATGGAGATTTGATTGGATATTATCAAGTGGCAAGATCCGGCTTAGGGCAAAAGGAGGCCTTCAAGGAGGTGTTGAAAGCCCCCTTTTTATATGCCTTCACGATTGCCATACTCCTGAAAGTGATTGGCATTCCTTCCTTTCCGGATGTTGTAGTGGACGCCGCAGATGTATCGGGAACAGTTGTTTCTGTTGCTGGTATGCTTATAATCGGCATTAATGCTTCCTCTGTAAAATTCAATTCCTTGGATTACACATTTTTGGGTAGGCTAAACCTCACTAGGCTCATTGCAGGAATTTTCATCATGGGTGCTTTCTTGACCATAGAATTTTTCTTTCTGGATATAATTAAAGAAGAAGAGGCTAGGCATATGCTTATGTTGTTGCCATTGTTTCCCGTTGCAGCAAATGTGACGGTATTTGCCAGCTTCCTGGGCACAAAAGAAAAGGAAAGTGCCATGCTAATTCTTACCAGCATTTTACTTTCCTTGATTCTTGTACCTATTTTGGCCAATTTTTTTTAGAAGCCAAAAGCTTCATCCATTCCCCTGGGATCGGCGCCTCCTTCCAGTCGACCATCTGGCAATACCAAAATACCATCCACTCTGCCTATACCGCCTCTTTCGCTAAAGGAATGGCCCTTATTTTCCATAGCGGATTTTATGCCTTGATCCATCCCTTCCTTTTCGTAGAAAATTAATTCTGGCTGCCATTGGCTATGGAACCTGGGCTCATTCACTGCCTGTTGCATACCCATGCCAAACTCCACTACATTGACAATAGCCTGAAATACGGAAGTGGGAATGGTACTTCCTCCAGGGGTCCCCACAACCATGAAGAGTTGGCCGTCTTTTTCTAGGATGGTGGGGGTCATGGAGCTTAGCATTCGCTTTCCGGGTTCGATTTGGTTTGCCTCCCCTCCCAAGACACCAAACATGTTGGGGTGGCCGGGTTTAATGGAGAAGTCATCCATTTCATTGTTGAGGATAAAACCCGCTCCATCCACTACAACCGAAGAACCCATACCTCCATTTAAAGTAGTGGTGCAGGCCACTGCATTTCCCTCTGGGTCTACGATGGAAAAATGAGTGGTTTCTTCACTCATAGACAGTATTTTACCCGCTGCTATTTCATCTGATGGTGTAGCCTTTTCAGGGTTAAAAGTCTGGAACCTTTGGCTCAAGTAATTTCTATCCAACAACTCCTGAACAGGTACGGGATAGTAATCCGCGTCTGCCATATAGGTAGCTCTGTCCGCATAGATTCTTCTTTCCATTTCTGTTTTAAGGTGCAGGTATTCTGCATAAGCTTCTCCATTCCGGCTAATTTCCCTGTCTTCCAAAATTCCCAACATTTGTAAAATGATAATGCCGCCGCTGGAAGGGGGACCCATGGTTATCAACTTGAAGTTTTTATAAGTTCCTTCCAGTGGTGCTCTCCAAGTACTTTCATACTTTTCTAGGTCTTCATAGGAAATGATGCCCTCACCACGCTCCATCTCCTCCACAATATATTTTGCGGTTTGCCCTTTATAAAAGCCGTCCCTGCCCTGGTCCCTGATTAGTTTGAGGGTTTCGGCCAACTGGGATTGGACCAAGGTGTCGTTTTCTTCCCATTCCTTACCCGTAAACTGGGAGGGATTCACCGTGGAATATTGGTTGAAGTTTTCTTTGGCTCTGTTGAATTTTGCGGCCTCCGCTTCAGAAAGGACAAATCCTCGTTCCGCCAAGTCTATTGCTGGCTGAATAAGTTGTTTCCAGGGCAAACTACCAAAGCGTTCGTGGGCACGAGCCATCCCATCTACCGCTCCAGGCACCCCAGCAGCAAGATGGCCTTTAATGCTTTTCCGATCTATCACTTCACCATCTTCATCCAGGTACATGTCCCGATGAGCGAGTAGGGGACCCCTTTCCCTAAAATCCAGGCTGTGGGTGCTCCCATCTTGGTTTCGAATGACAAAAAAGCCTCCGCCACCGATGTTTCCCGCCTCAGGATAAACCACTGCCAAGGCCATATGAACTGCAATTGCTGCGTCTACCGCATTGCCACCTTCTTCCATAATCTGTTTGCCCACCTCGGAGGCCAATGGGTGGGCCGAGACCACCATAGCATTTTCGGTGATTAACCCTATCTTAGGTTCTTCGCTGGTCTTACAAGAGAATACCAGCCCTACCCAAAAAAGGAGGAGAAAATAGCGCATAAAGTGTTTTTCAATAATATTCATGATGTTTAGTTTATAATATGTTAGTGGTTAATGACAATACTAGCACTGAATTAACTGCATAAAAGTAACAAGTAGGCCTTAATTTTTCCTCAAAACAGGGAAGTAGTGTGAAAAAAAATTCGAAACGGCCTACAAATCGCACCATAAATATCAAAAAGCAGAGTGTTCTAGCAGGTTAATCCCCCAAACTAATGGCAACAGGAAAAATACAATTAAGGTTACCAATAGAATGGATAGTAGGTTCATGGCAATTCCTGTCCTCATCATTGCTGGGATGGTTAAGTAACCTGAACCAAATACCACCGCATTGGGGGGAGTGGCCACAGGTAGCATAAATGCACAACTGGCCGCAAGCGTGGCCCCCACCATCAACCCAAAAGGATGTACCCCCATTGCCAAGGCCACGGCAGAAAGAATTGGCAATAGCATGGAGGCCGTGGCCACATTAGAGGTGATCTCGGTGAGGAAATTCACAGCCGCAATAATCAGGAGCAGGAAAATCCAGAATGGGACATTTTGAAGAAGAGTGAATTGCTCTCCAACCCAACTTGCCAACCCCGTATGTTGGAACCCCGCAGCCAAGGCCAAACCACCACCAAATAAAATCAAGATGCCCCAGGGAATTTCTTCTGCCGCTTCCCAGTCCAATAGTTTTTTCTTACTTCCCCTGTATTGAGGAATGATAAAAAGGACCAGGACTCCAATTAATGCGATAATAGTGTCATTGATGGCAGGAACATAGGGCTGAATAAGCAGGGATCTGGTAATCCAGGAAAAACTGACAAAAACAAATACCGCCAATACCCTGGCCTCCCCGGCAGACATTTTGCCTAAAGCCTTCAATTGTTCCTTAATTTCATTTTCACCACCGGTCATTCCCCCTATACTGTGAACAGGAAAAGCCAGCTTGACCAGGTAAAACCAACAAATGCCTATGAGCAAAATAGAAATAGGTAGGCCTATGGACATCCATTTTGCAAAACTAATCTCCACACCATAGGTGTTTTTTATCACCCCGACCAGAATGATATTCGTAGGTGTCCCAATTATGGTTCCCATCCCACCGATGGAGGCACTATATGCAATAGAGAGCATCAATAAGCGGCCAAGTGTGTTTTCATTTGTTTGATCGCCATTGCTCTGTGCCAACTGCTGGACCACTGCTATGGCTATAGGGAGCATCATCAGGGAAGAAGCGGTATTGGATATCCACATGGACAAAAAGGCTGTGGCTAGCATAAACCCCAACACGATACGAGAAAGATCCGTGCCTACCAGTGCGATAATATGCAGCGCAATCCTTTTGTGCAGCCCAATTTTTTCTATGGCCAATGCAATCATAAAGCCTCCCATATACAGCAAGACCATGGGATCAGCATAGGAAGTGGAAGTGGATTTGATTTCCAAGATTCCCAAAAGGGGAAAGAGGATCAGGGGCAGAAGGGCGGTACCTGCTATGGGAATGGCCTCTGTAATCCACCAAATAGCAATCCATGAGGTAACTGCAAGTAGGGCCGCCCCTTCGGCGGAAAGCCCCTCAGGCTTAAAAAAGAAATACAGGAGCAAGAAAGTAACAGGCCCAGAAATTAGGCCCACCCGAGAAATTTGCATAGTTGAATTGAAAAACTAAGATTAAGGAAAATTTGCCAAAAAGAAAACCAACTTTTACATTATTGGGACTGGAATATTGTTGAAACTGTCACTTTAGACAAAAGGTAAGGAAAATAGGCCTGATCCAAGTATACTTTTTAAACTTTACAATAAACTGCCATTTGTAAAAAAAACAGGATAGTACAGGACAGTATTTATTATATTAGCCACTTAATTGATGGGTGGAAAATGTTCCATCTGAAGAACATTAACTTCCGCACAGAAAATTAGCAAAACCAAAATATCAGCATGTTTATAAACCCAATCCCAGTGGTCACCAGGTTATCGAAAATAGCTTGTTTTTTTACTTTAGGTGCCCTCTTATATTCCTGTGGTCCTGAAGAGGATACACTTGACCTCAGGAAGAATAACAGGATTATGTTAATCGGCAATAATCTAGGATCCAGAATGATGGAGTTCGGCCACTTCGAGACAGAATTGCATGTGCGCTTTCCCGACTCCACTTTGTATATTAGGAATATGTGTGTTCCCGGAGACACGCCGGGTTTTAGGCCCCATTCCGGAAGAAATACCCCCTGGGCTTTTCCGGGTGCTGAGCAGTTTCAGAAGGCAGAATATACTACCAATTCCGGAAGTGAAGGTCATCTTGAATACCCGGATGAATGGCTTTCCCGTCACAAAGCAGATATCATTGTGGGATTTTTTGGATACAGCGAAAGTTTTGACGGCTTGGAAGGAGTGGAACGGTACAAAGAAGAACTGGAAGCCTTTATAGAACACACAAAAGGTCAAAATTACAACGGGGAATACCCCCCACAGCTTGCTTTGGTATCTCCCATTGCTTTTGAGGATCTTAGCGCAGACCTTGACCTTCCCAATGGAAAAAAGGAAAACGAAAACCTTAAATTATATACGGATGCCATGAAGGAGGTCTGTGAGCGTAACCAGGTTTTCTTTATTGATGCCTTTGGTCCCTCGCAATCCTGGTACAAGAGTAACAAGGATTATTTAACCATAGATGGGTTTCAATTTTCCGATGAGGGATATAAGCAGTTTTCCGCTTTTTTGGTCGATAAGTTGTTTGGAAAGACCAAGGCAAGGGCAGCAAAACAGAGGGACCAAATCCATGCAGCAGTGTTGGAAAAGAACTGGATGTGGCACAACGACTACAAGATTCCAAATGGGGTGCATGTATTCGGAAGGCGATATAATCCGTTTGGCCCGGACAACTACCCTTATGAACTGGAGAAAATCCGCCAAATGACGGACAACAGAGACCAAGCCATATGGAAGGCGGCAAAAGGGGAGGACTTTGACCTGGTGGCCGCAGATGCCCAAACCCGGGAATTGCCCCCCGTGGAAACGAATTATAACCCACAGAAAAACGGAAGTACAGAATATCTATATGGCCAGGAAGCATTGGATCAATTAAAGGTGCCCGAGGGATATAAGTTGGAGCTTTTTGCCTCTGAGGATGATTTTCCGGATTTGGCTAATCCCGTACAAATGACCTTTGACAACAAGGGAAGACTTTGGGTGGCCTGTATGCCCAGCTATCCCCATTATAAACCAGGGGATCCCAAACCCAATGACAAGATAATTATACTAGAAGACACCAATGGAGACGGCAAAGCAGATAAACAGACTGTTTTTGCGGATGGCCTTCATCTGCCAATAGGATTGGAAATTGCCCCAGAAGGAGTTTATGTATCACAGGGAACCAACTTGGTTATTTTGAGAGATTTAGACGGTGATGACAGGGCAGATACCAAGGAAATACTTTTGAGTGGATTTGACGATCATGACACCCATCACAATATCAGTGCCTTTGTCGCAGACCCTTCTGGGGCCATTTATATGGGCGAAGGTGTATTTCTACATACCAATGTAGAAACCCCCTATGGACCTGTAAGGGCCACTAATGGTGGTTTTTATCGCTATAATCCTGCCAGAAAACACCTGGAACGAACGGCCCAGCTTCCTATTCCCAATCCCTGGGGCATAGCTTTCGACGATTGGGGACAAAATTTCTTTGCTGAGACATCAGGGCCTGATGTAAGGTGGATGATGCCGGGTTCTGTAAAGCCCCGCTATGGGGAAGCCACCCACAAGGGTGCCAACCTGATTGAAGATGATCATAGGGTAAGGCCCACCTCAGGTCTGGAATTTGTGTCCAGCAGGCATTTTCCTGACGAACATCAGGGGGATTTGCTGATCAATAATACCATAGGCTTTTTGGGTATGAAACAACATGTGATGGAAGATGACGGTACGGGATACAAAAGCAGGCACAGGCAAGACCTGGTGATAGGGGAGGACCGCAACTTCCGTCCGGTGGATATGGAGTTTGCACCCGATGGATCCCTCTATTTCATAGACTGGCACAACGTCCTTGTTGGGCATATGCAACACAATGCCAGGGATCCGCTTAGGGATCACGTGCATGGAAGGGTCTATAGGGTCACCTATCCCTCCAGACCCTTGGTTACCCCTGCAAAAATTGACGGAGCCAGCGTGGAAGAACTATTGGAGAACCTTAAGCTGCCGGAATTCAGGGCGCGGTATCGGACAAGAAGAGAGCTTAGGGGCAGGGATGTACAGGAAGTTACTACTAAATTGAAAAACTGGGTAGCCAACTTGGATCGCAGCGACCCCCTATTCGAGCACAGGGTATTGGAAGCACTTTGGGTGACTTGGGGATTGAATAAAGTAGATAAGGATTTGCTCGAGCAAATGCTTAATGCCGAAGATTTCAAGGCCAGGGCAGCGGCTGCCAGAGTATTGCGCTATGTGGAGCATCAGGTTGAAAACCAAGTCGATTTGCTTAAAAAGGCAGCCTCAGACGAACATGGCAGGGTTAGGCTGGAAGCGATTGTGGCTGCATCTTGGCTAGACAAAGAGGCCGGGATCGAAATCCTGGAAGTGGCTAACGAACATCCCATGGATGATTGGATGATAAAGCCTTTCGAAACTTCCTTGGCCCACCTCAATGACTTGTCTGTGGGCTCAGTAAAAATCAGTGCTAGTGGAAGCATAGAATTTCAGAGTAAGTCACTAGAAGAGGCAAAAGCAGAGGCAAAACCCGACACGGATCTAAAAGGGGAGGACCTCACCCTGTTCCAAATGGGCAAAACGATTTATAGTCAGGAAGGTTTTTGTGTCACCTGCCACCAAGAGGACGGTAAAGGCCTATCGGCATCAGGCTTTCCGCCATTAGCAGGCACTAGGTGGGTCGTAGGCAGCCAAGAAAGGTTGATTAAGATTATACTGCATGGCCTTATGGGACCTATAGAGGTATTGGGAAAAGAGTATCCCGGCCAAGTCCCCATGACACCTTATGCCGGAATGCTAAACGACAAGGAAGTAGCTGCCGTGGCTACCTATGTAAGGAATTCCTTTGGCAATAAAGCGGCTCCGGTGAGCCCGGAAAAAGTGGCCCAAGTCAGGGAGGAAACCTCCGAGAAAAAAGGGTTTTACTCTCCAGAGGAGTTACTTCAAGAACATCCCATGGAAAGTCCTACGGCAAGCAGATAATAAAAATTTAGTTTAAAGCGGTTCAGAAACGAACCGCTTTTTTACTATACAGCCAATAAAGGAATGTGGTCAAAAAACTGATCTCGATCTACACGGGGAAAGAAGGTGTCTATATTCATGTATTGAACAAAATCCCAACAGGGTTTCAATTTCTGATGGAAAAATAATACCATAACCATACCCTACCAACCAAGGTACGAAATCCAACCCCGGTAGGGGTGATAGTACTATAGAAAACCAAGATAATAAATGAACCCTAACCCCAGAAGGGGTGATATTATTTTTGCTGCTTCTGCCTGTTGTCCACAGGAATCCTCGACCCAACTCCAGCCCGCGCAGGGTTTATTGTTGTTTTAATCTGATTTTTGAATAATTCTCAATCAGACTTGGCAGGTTTATACCTATTCAATATTATTGACCTTAAGAGTTTCAGGATACTCGTCAATAATTTTCCCCGTCTCATTGATCATCAGAAAATGCTGGTGGGGGCCGTGCAAGGTCACAATTATGGCAGAATTTTCCTGGGCAGATTTGTACAGGTACCATACTTCTTCGGGGGTTTTGGGTTCCCTTTTGCCCACGCCCCAGGAACCATCTCCGATATAGACAATGCCATTGGGATCCACTTGGTCTCCACGCAGGGGATAGGTACGCTTGTAGGTGTGGTCATCATTTTCCAGGGCCACACGGACACCATGTTTTTCGAATAGGGGCACCCAATGCTGCAAGACCTGTTCCGACCAGAACTGGTTACGGGTGCCACCGGGTTGAACCCTATGGGATGGGTAGGCGGGTTTGTGGTAAACAGGGATGATATGTGGTCTTCCTTGCCTTGATGCCAATACTTCTTTGAGCCATTCTGTCTGTGTGCCACTGATCAAGTTGCTGTGGGAACTATCCAGAATGATCAGTGAGAGGTAATCCCCAATATCCAACGCACCATAGCCAGGTTGTCCCGGAAAGGCGAACAGCCTGTAGAAGAAGGGGCCTTTTTCCAACCTCATTTCATCCGTGGGTTCTTCCATTTCCCCTTTTTTCACTTTGGCGATAAAGGCAGGCATGCTTTCCGTCTCCCCAATGGCAGTTTCCGATCCGGGATAATGGTGGTTGATCACATCGTGGTTGCCAATGCCCACGATGATGGGTACCACCCGTCCCTCGGGAGTGATAAGGTCCGTTTTCACCCTTTCAAACCAGCTGATCCATCGGTCCAGGTTTTCAGCCATTCCGTTGGCATAGGCCAGGTCCCCGCCCCAGACTATGAATTCCGGATCATATTTCATGGCGGCCTCGTTCATTTGGCGGAACATGTCCCCATGGGAAGTATCCCCACCGGCGGCAAAACGCAAGGGTTCCCGGTTGTTGGTCGGTAGGGTATTGAAATTGTACACCCGGCTGAATTCCCCTACACGAAATTCATAGTTGGTTCCTGGTTCAAGGCCGGTGATTTCCACGCGGTGGATGCTGCGGTCGGAGTGGGGGAATTCATGTTTAGCGGCCTTAAGTTCTCGCCAGTCCTCATCGGGGCCGTTTCTGTAATAGAGCAGGGATAGCGCCTGGTCTTCGGGATGTGTATGCCAGTCGACGGTCATGGTGCGGGTGGGATCCTGCTGCCAGGTGAGGACCAAGCTAACGGGTTCCGTTTGGGCGATGGTACCTGCACAAAGGCAGGTGCACAATAGCTGAAAGACAAAGAAGCGTAACCAATGAGTGGTGGTAAAAAGGGAAACCATGGATTAAGGGTTTTTGGTAAATATACCGAATTAGGGGGAAGATGGTCTATTGCCCTCGATAGTAAAATGATCTCTCTATTGTTTTTAAGCGATCGTATGGTTGCAAAGTATTCGATTATAACCATTAATTCGAGTAGATTATTTCGATCTCTATTTTTGCATTAATCATTTAGGTTATCTACTTTTAGTAATGAAAAACAAAATTTGCTGAATGTGGAAACAATAGGCATACCATTTTATAGAATCGGGGCTTTTATATTGTTAGCTTCCTTTTTTGGTTGTCTGGAGGAAAAAGATCCTTTTCTTCCATCAGTGGATGGCCCCTTATTGCAGCGGGTAGAGATGGAAGGCAAACCAAGTGAACTTCTGGACTACGACAACCAGGGACGTATTCGTACTTTTAGCAGTTCCATGTTCTACCGCGGTTACCATTATGATGCCCAGGGTCAATTGGCGAGGGAGGAGGTTACTGTTTCTCCGGATAGCTTTCGCTCCTATATGCCAATTGACGGGGAGAGGGATTGGGCCGATCCAGAAAAGCATGGGATAAGCGGCCATTCCACCTATGTTTATGACGAAGCAGGCAAAATTGAGCGGATAGCGTATTTTTTTTCACCTCAAGATGAATTGCGTTCCACACGTGCCTTTGTTTACGGAACGGATGGTTTTGTGGAACGAATGAATTTGTATGACGGGGAAGAAGTGCTCCGACAGTATTGGACTTATGGCTATGATGGGAAAGGAAACCTGACCGAAGAAAACTACTATGTACTGCAGGAGGGAGAGACCATTCACATGACACGGACGCAATATGCCTTTGATAGCAATCCCAATCCGTACCGAGTATTGGCAGCCACCGGGAATCCAGGCATTTTTAGCAATCCCAACAACATTGTTCGCATTTCGGTTACAGCGATCAGTCCAGATGCAGCGGATCATCCGGAGCGAAGTTTTGATTATGATTACGATTCGGAAAGCGGGTATCCGGTAGGGAGCAGTTCGGGAGAGGTGTTTGTTTACCGATGATCAGAGAAACCAATAAATTCACATCTTTGGAACGTCCCTTTCTTCGATTTAACCAAGGGCCAGGAACCGGTATTAATCGACAATGGGGTGGTGGGTGAATAGAATATTAGCAAAAATAGTATGAATTTACTGGGAACTTCTCCTGCAAACCAGCTAAAGGAATTATAATTAAATGATGAATTTTTAAAATGTAAGGTGTATATTTACACTAGACAAAATGAATGATAGAATCATTTAAACATAAAGGCTTAAAGCTGTTCTGGGAAACAGGCAACAGCAAAGCTTTGCCTTCCGTACAGGTCAAGAAGATCCGGAGGGTACTGGATATCATAGATAATTTAAAAGATGTACCGCAGGATCTGTTGCCTTTCAGGGGAATGAGACCGCAGCAATTAAAAGGAGATCTTCAGGGATATTGGAGTATGGATATCACCGGAAACTATCGGATACTGTTCAGATTTGAGGATGGTAAGGCTTATGATCTAACCTATATTGATACACACTAAATATAAATAGCATATGAAACGTGGAATAGAACACAATACACACCCTGGGGAGGTTTTAAAGGAAGAAGTGATTCGTGCCAATCGATTGACTATTGGCAAGGCGGCTGAGCTGCTTGGGGTTACCCGTCCAACTTTATCAAACATTTTGAATGAAAAGGCTTCTATCACACCAAATATGTCACTTAGGCTTGCCAAAGTCTTTGGAGGAAATGCAGATTTCTGGTTAAGGATGCAGCTGTCACATGATCTGAGGAAAGCAGAAAAGCAGTTTAAAGAGAATCCACCAAAAATAAAGCAATTTGAATCTCAATAGATTAATTGATTAAATTCCAACAATAAAATTTAGTCCGATGAAAACCATAACAATGACCGAATTGCGTAAGTCCATGAAAATGCATCTTAACTACGTATCCAAGGATTCAGGAACGATTATCGTTCCCAGAAAAAGTGGTCAGCGTGCAGTTGTAATAATATCAGAAGTTGAGTATAACTCCATAAATGAAACACTTCACCTTGTGTCCACCAAGCCAAATAGGCAACGTCTGGAAAAATCAATCCAACAGCATAAAGAGGGGAAAGAACACCGATTGGTTTAGCAGGTTTCATTAGTAAGAGGTATTGTCATATTTTTAATTTAACATAATGTAAATTATATAACAAAATAATGATTTTACAATCAGTTCCACGGTCGTTGCTTACTCAGTATCTGTGCAAATAGTCAATACCTTCACAAAAACTAAATTCTCAAGCGTCAGGATTTTGCCTGTGATACACTTTTTTGCTAATGCCTCCTTGGTAACTTGCACGAGCCTTTATGGCTCTCAGGTTTTTTGTCTTTAATTCGCGTTGGACTCGTGCCGGGCTGGCAAATACTTTTGGCATTGGCCCAAAAGTATTCAAAAACCTTAGCCAAAATAATCCCCTAAAAGCCGCACAGTAGCTAGTTCACGACCGGGTATTTTGGCAGGCCAAGGCCTCTGCATCATGAGATTTGGAATGCAACAATAATTGGGCACATTTTGGCGAATACGTTTATGCGGCTATTTATGGAGGATATGAAGGAAATAGGATTTTTGATATAGATTACGAACAACTCAATTTGCGTGAAGATGGTAAGAGCCTAAGCAAACGCGACAAAAAGAGAAAGGTTTTTGCAGGCTTATTAAAGAAGAAAAATCCCAGATAAAAAGATATTTTAATATCTCTGATTATACTTTGAGCATCAGATGATTTTAATATTTATATATTTTAGTTATTTTTGAAATAATCTGGAACTAACCATCCAAAATTGAAATGTTGAATAGACCAACTGAATTTATTTCGCTAGACGATTTGCTATATGTTACTTATACCAACATCCTTAAAGATGGGGTCGAAATTGATGGAAAACGGGGTAGGTTTAAGGAACTTTTAAATTATTCAGCTACACTCACAAATCCTAGAGTACGTACATCTATGTCTCTGCACAGAAGTCTTGTTCAAAGCAAGTTTGCAGAGTTTGCCTGGTTTTTGTCCAAAAGTGGTGATAGAGATTATATTAAACCTTACATTTCTGCCTACGGCCGTGAAGAACAAGAGAACAACAGAATATTAGGAGCTTATGGACCAAAAATATTTGAATCAGAAAACGGTCAACAATCGCAATTTGAACGAGTTATCGAACAAATATTAGAAAGAAAGATAACGAAACACGCATATATGTGTATAAGTGAAAAAGTAGATTATAAAGTTCGTCAGAAAAAGCACCACAGCCCACCTTGCACAATAGGTTTACATTTTTATGTTAGAGAGTCCAAATTAAATGTAACCTGTTACATGAGAAGTAATGATGCATATTTGGGCCTACCCCATGATTTATTTTGTTTCACTATGTTACAGGAATTAATTTCTATTAGAACTAATATTCCAATTGGAAATTACACACATTGTGCTACATCAATGCATATTTATGAAGAACATCATACCTCGGCTTATCAGTATCTTTATGAGGGTAAGCAGGAACCAATTGAGATGCCTAAAATAAAGGAATTTAATAGTGAAACACTTAACTTGGTCTCTAAAGAATTTGGCACAAAAACATCAAAATCATATATGAATAACCTAGATGATTATTGGAAGGATTATGTATTATTCTCTAAGAGCTATCTAAATGGGAGTTCTGATTTTGAATCTTGGTTAGATAAATTTAGTAATACGAAAATGCGAGAGATTGCTCGAAACAGTATAAGTTAAAAAATGACAATTGATGAATTAGAAGTATTGTGGAGTAAAGCAATATCAGAGGTACTTGGAGAGCAAATTGGTGGTAATGAATTGAACATACTATCAAGACAAACTTTTGACAGTATTAGAAGAGTTCAAATCTATGAGACATATAGATTAAGAGCTCAACGAGCCGTCCAGGTTAAAGAGACTTTTATACATACCTCAAATCCGTTTGTTTTAGCTCAGAGATCAGATTTAAGCATTAGCAATAGGACATGGATTGTTTACCTAGCTACCTATTTCGGCAAAAGCAATAAATCACATTGGGAATTATTTAATCGAGCAAGTTTTCGTCAAGATCAAACCTTAATTAAGATCGAAGAAATTCTTGCAGAATTAGACAACTACTTCAACTACTTATTGAGTTTTGAGTTTTTCGAGGGTTGTTCTTTTTCTAATCACCGAAAATATACTGCTAAAAAGTTAACTGGTTATAAAGGACTTTTTAGAAGTATGGAGTACTTTGTGAATCACATCAATAGTTATTCACCTGATAATGAGATTGAATTTCACGATATGTATTTAACATCCCAAAAAATACCAAATTTTGGAAGATTAGGGGGGTTTGATTTTACCAGTGCACTCGTCAAATGTAGACTTAACGTTAAAGAGCCTATGTCTATGTATGCAAACCATAGTACTGGGCCCCTTGATGGACTTAAATTATTGCTTAAATTTACCAATAATAACACGTCTAAAGCTTCTCAAATACAATTAAGCCTAGATTTAATGGATTGGTTTATAAATAATAGCAAAATCTTTATGGCAGGTCAAGTGCTAGAAGATGCCATCTGTAATTGGCAGAAAAATACTTCAAGATATATTAGATACACAGGTTGATTTATTGAAACTCAACCCTTCTATAGACCTTTCTATACCAACTATAAGGTGCTAATTTTTCTCGATGAATCTGTGCAACGATAAGTGAGGCAGAGATATCATACTTTACCGCTAAAGATAGAATCTCATTATATGAACCGCATTTTCTAATTTGTGATTTTATGTCTTCTGGAAATAAAATAGCTTCTACATATTTATTTGCTTCGTCCTCTTCGTAGATATTATCCACCATTAGCGATGCTAATTGGAATTCATCATCTGAATAATGGATTAGTGGATTTTTCAAACTATGCAAGATGCAGTGAGATATTTCATGGAGAAAAGTAAACCAAAACGCCGCATTATTTTTATATCTGTCGGTTACGACAATAATGCGATAATTTTTCAGAAGTCTTTTTGTGAATCCTGATACTCCAAATCCTGATTCACTGGATTTAAATAGTATTACAGTACCGATCTCAAAACCAATTCTTTGGATTTTATCTAATATTTTTTCTACCTTATTAACCTTAGTAAGAGAAACAAGACTTGATAGTGAATCAATTAATAATTCAGCTGAAAATCTTTTAACCTTACCTTCATAAATATATTTTTCCGCTTCTCTCTCACAATCCCTTATCCAATTTGCGATTTTAACAGGAGAAGGCTCAAACCTCTGCGTTTTGCTATACAAAATAACCGGGCTTTCAAAGTAATCTACAATGAGGTGCTCCAATGACGAGCATTGAAAGTCATTAAGCAAATTTTCAATATTAGTTTTCCTTGAGTAGCAAAGTTCGTCAAGTGTCACTTTATATGTTGAATAGACTTGTTGATTGGATTTTGATATTTCCTCGCAATAGTTTTTATACCTATTTATCCAGAACATTTCAGACCCACCTAAAAACTGAGAGAACTGATAGGCTAATTGTTCACTAAGTTGTAATTGATCATGAATTAATTTGCCAAATTCTTCAACAGTGAGATTTAGTACTTCTCTGAATTTTTTTATATCTAAATCCAATTCTGATATCCTTCTAAGAACTGTAGTACTGGGAGGAGATGCAATCTGATAGTCGAAATCCATTTAATTCTAATTGTATTTAGGTCTACTAACTGATTCACTTTGTATGCCAACATTAAGAATCCTAACAATTTTCATTCGATCAATGTGATTCTCAGCAGGATTAGTGTCCTTACTAATTATTTTTCCAATTATTTTTAAAGAGCCACGTTCTATTTCTAATGTTCCTTCTTCTCTATGAAAAACATATTTCAAAGGACAATCAACTAATTTTGGAGCGGCTCTTAAATCAGCAATAATAGCGCGAATTTCTTTTATTTCATCATTCGAAAAACCTGAATTCAAAGAAGATGGCCTCAACAATAGGCAACACTCTCGGATTTCATCGTTTTCATATGACACAAACATGTTATAAAGTTAGGATATTTGAACAGGAAAACCACAATTATTATAGTTTTAGCGGTCTCTTTGATTATTCGCCATTTACTTTAAGCCACACACATATGCCATCCACGCAAGTCCAAACTCAACCCCAAGATACCAAAAGAGTGTGTCTCCCCTACCCGATAAATGGAAAAATCTTTTCTCCCCATCTTATAAGAAAAAAGATTAGTCCCTTCAGTCTATTTTTAAAATCTGGATTCTCAGAGATTTTCTTCTTTTGGAATTTTTACATTTCGCTCTCTTTCGAGGTTGACTGCCTGAAGATACAACTCATGATATTTTCCATATGGTGTTTTTATTATGAAGTCAACTCCCCTAATTTCACTTTCATTAGCGAAAACTTCCAACCGAGCTTTCATCAATTCCAGTTTCACAAAATGTTGAGCGTATTTTGTTGATTTGTCAATACTTACCTCTGTATTTCTTCGGGCAAATATTCGGCATATCTAGCTTTAAGTAACTTTATCCCCTCCTCATCATGGCTGATAGAATAATTTAATTTCTCTTTGAGATACTGGTATCTTGCTTCGGCATCTGAAAGAACATCAATCCATTTTTTAACTAGGACGGTTAAGTTTTTCTTTTTGATGATCTCACCAAGTGGCTTCCCATCTTGCTCGTATTCAAATTCAAGAGTGCCATCCATGTCAGTAACCAGCAAAATGACTGTCCATTCATTCTTTTTCATATCAAATCTACCGTCAGTAGAAATGGCCTGGGCATATCGCTTAACCTGATCCAATTCTGTAATTCCGGATTTTTTGGAGGGTCTTTTGAGTTCCAATACAAAATTTTCAAAATACCCGGATTTTCCTCTGGGAAACTGCTTATACAGGCAGATATCCGGAATGTCTTTTAACCCTGCATTATCCTTTTCGTCCAGCACCGCCTGAAAATCGTCTCTACCCAATAGTTGGAGATGTGATTTCAAAACATTCTTTAAGTTCACATCTTCAACTCCCAGGGAATAATCATCTCCAAATACCCAGGTATTGTGTTTCACGATCTGATGTAGATGTTTTCTTTCCAGAACCTTATCTCGGGTCTTGGGCTCCAGCAAAATCAATTTAAGCTCATATAGAACTCTTAATCTGTCTGACACCTCCTTAATAACAGTAGTGATATCAGCCAGAGATGTTTTCTCCAATATTTCCGCTAATTCATCCTGCTTTGTTTTGGGCATTTTAATGGCTTCCGATATAATTTTTTGCAGTGACTTACTATCAGATTCCAACGCTTCTTTAACGAGACTGAAAGTGAACTTTTTGTTCTCCTTTTCCTGCTCCGAAAATTTTGGAACGTATTCGTTTATGTTTAGTGCTAGTATGTCAAATACCTTTCGCTGGACATTTTCAATTTCTGATGCTGCCTTCCCATGATAGGGGTATATTCCTTCTTTCTTGGCTTCTTCTATGAAACCTTTAGCATCCTCATGCATTCGGTCTCTGACGTATTTTCTTGCCGATTCTCTAGCTGCCTCGATTGCCAACCTCAATACAGGTTCGTTTTCTCCAAAATCTATGTTACCGGTTTTATGAATTTCGTCAATGTAATCGGAGAGCAAATAGATGGAAATATTGAATGATGGGGCTTTTATACGTAGTGGAATTTCTGAGTAAGAAATGCCAGCCTGATTACATAAAAATATATTTCTATCATTCTGAATTGACCATTCCAGTATTCTAATTTTAAATGAGATTTCCTTTTCTGAATTATCTATTTTAACCTTGAATTCATCCTCAAATTTTCTTTTGATGAAATGTTGAAAATCCAGGTTACGCTTATTGATTGAAATACTGAAGTCAGGGTATGCCAGATAATAGACTGCCAGTTTTTCTTCAATCTGTTGATAAATTTTATCAGTAGTAATTACCGATGCGCAATCCTGATTTATGTTATTCAAGGTGACTTTTACTCCTGTTGCCCCCTCTCCT
Organism: Pleomorphovibrio marinus; assembly: GCF_003347495.1. Lineage (GTDB taxonomy): Bacteria > Bacteroidota > Bacteroidia > Cytophagales > Cyclobacteriaceae > Pleomorphovibrio > Pleomorphovibrio marinus. The sequence goes on along the minus strand of NZ_QCXY01000011.1, from coordinate 30,100 downwards.
TTCTTTAAAGTCCTCACGTCACTTATTTCCGCACCTTGAATGTTGTTGGCATCAATAGTAATGTCAAAGTATTTAAGTGATCCATTGTCTTTATAAGTACTTTCAAATTTGACAAGGTTGGCCAATGAGAGGCTTTTAAATCTTCCTTTACCTTCCTCTCCATGTAGCTTTCTATTCCCAGGGCTTAATCTTCTGACTTTTTTAGCCGAACCGCCTAGTGTTCCAAAAACAGCTTCTGCTTCTTGATAATTGATCCCGTTCCCATTGTCCTCAACAATTATCTGAGTAATCCCCAGTGAACCTTCCTTAGCCGTTATATTGATGTTTTTGGAATCAGCATCCAGACTATTCCATATTAGCTCCATTAAAGCATTTGTACCACTTGCTTTGGTGAGCCGTTCTAGATGATCTCTTGCAACCTGAATATTGACTGATTTTCCCATATCTAAAGTTAGGCGGTCCCTGGATTAATTTGCGTTCTCATTTGTTGTATTGTTGCTTCTTTCGTGGCAATGTCCGCTTTAAGTTTTTCTATTGTACTTTCCAACCCGAGATAACTTTTGCTTTTCTTGAAATCTTTTTCAGCTTGAATTAACTTTTCGATAGCAGTGATTGTCTCTTCAAGTTCCTTTTTGAATTCCGGTTTTTCTAGATCGTCATGACTAAATGGGTTCATGACTACTCCCCGATATATCTCAATTTCCTTGACCACCTCTTCATCAATATTCGTCTGTTCTTTAATTGATTTCCAGAAATCATCACTCTTTAGCTCTTTCTGGTTCTTTCGATAAACTACTTCCAGGTTATTCTTTTCACAAATAAGCTTTACCAGCCTTTCGAAAGCGGTTCTAACGTATACCGCAGAGGCCTTGTAGTCCTTTTCGTCCAGATAGTGTTTCGCTGTTTTAAGCAATCCACTTCTGGGCTTTATGATCGGAATTTCAAAATCATTATCCCTGAGTTTATGAGCATACACCTCAATATATTTCCACTTTTTAGTTCCAAAATAGTTCTGGACTAATTCATACCAGACCTTGTCATAGGTAGTCATGATTACCTGAAAATCAGACTCAAAATGTTGCTTGATTATAGTCAATAAAGGCATGCGATTACTCATGTCCAAACCAATGAGCAAGTCATCCAATACAAGAATTTTGAGTTTTCCCTTGGACGGGTTCACACGAATTGAAGCCAGATATACGCTAATTGCGAGAGCTGATAATCTAGCTTCATTCAGAAAGTCATGATGCTTCTTTAGTGATGTGTCGAATAATTTCACCACAAGATTAATGCGTGCATTATCCAACTTTCTACGGCCTTTGTATTCCACCCCTTTGAAAGCAAAGGACACCTTTACATTTGAATTGAAATAATTCATGAAGGTATTGGTGTCAGCTTCAATAGAACCCAAAAGTTCCTTTAACCCATCATTAAAATGGCCTATATAACTTTTGATCCTTGCCACCACATGATCTCCTTGCCTTAGTTCATCTGTTTCGTGCCTGATGGCTCTCCATTCTGCCCCTATCTCCTTTTTTGTGAACCTATTCACTGCATGACTGAGAATATCATTGACCAGAATCTCAAATAAATTCACATGATCATCATGCCCCATATGGGTTTTAAGAAGCTTTCGATAATCAAAAAAGCCCTTTATCTTATTGGCATCCGCAATATCGATTTTATCACCTGCTATTATTTCACCATTAACTTTGGTTAGCTCATAAGATGTTTTCTTGCTGGAATCGGAGGACTCGCAAATGGTCAGCTTAATGCTGGCAGTTTCCTTTTTAGATTTTGGGACGAAGATGTTTTCATCTACTGTAACTTTCTGGACAGAGGCTAGAAAGAAATTAAGCAAGGCGGTATATACAGAGCTTTTGCCACTACCATTTTCACCATACAGCATGAGGTTTTTCCCATCCTTGTCAAGCTCAATATGATGATCACCATAAAATGCCTTGTAATTGCTAATATGGATATCGGTAATTCTCATTTCTTACCCTCAATAATGGCTATCTCCGGTATGCTGTCCATGTAAAAAATATTGTTTCTGACCGGATGTTCCTTGTCATCCAACCGCTTGAATACCTCTTGGCAAACAGCCATTTTTTGATCATCTGTCATTGAAGCTTTCAACTCAGGGAGGTCTCCCAAATGTTTGATCACTTCCCGATCGTATTTTTTGAGTAATTCAGGAAAATAAAGCTCGTAGATGATACCATCTAAAATCTGTATATAGTAGGACGTCATGAGCTTAACGTTTGGCTCCTTTACTTCTTTAGCACTAATAAATAGCAAGTAATCAACCAATTGTATTAGTGGTTCAAAGACACCCTTCATCATATTCGGTATCGGAAAGGGTTCGAGGTATTTAGTTTTAAACCGAAAATACCCACCTCTTAATATTGCTCCCGTGGATTTCAAATAATACCAGGTGACGCTGGAATTGAGGATCGCCAGAAATACTCTAATGTCAATATCTATTTCTGTTTTTTTAACCAGTGAATACACTTGAGTATTATGAAAAAAACCACTAGTATCTAAAGTCATATTTGATCCAAGTGAAATCTCCGGGGTAACTATTTTTTCACTCTTAAATAAATTCATTTCTCTGGATCTATGTAGACTATACCAGTATTTTGAATTGGTTTTATACTTTATTTTCTTTTCGGTCAACTCTACCTTATAGGGCAGAAAATACTTATACGCTTTTGGGAATCTTTTCTTAAACTCTTCTTCTGAGTATGGCATTGTTTTTCCGTCATACTCAAAGTGAGGATATACCACATAAGCCCTGTTTACTAAAGGGTAGTATTTTCTCACATCATCTCCTCTAAGCAAGGGCTTCATTAGATCGGACTCAATTTCAACAGTAGAATTTGTTTTATGAGAGTATCCTTTGAAAAGCCCCCCTTGTATTTGACCTTCCATGATGAAAATATCATCCCCAACAGAGACTATTCCTTGAGAAACATTTGAGAAAAAATCCGAAACTTTATTACTATGTGCTGAAATTAAGCCCATCACACCCCCAGATTTACTTGTCATGAAAATCCATGGTTCTTCTGAAAACGCCGTATTATCTATTTCTGAAAAGTCATCCTCAGTTAGACTAGATAGATATTTTTGGATTTCAACTTCGGTGTGTAATTCATTCTCAATACTGTGATACTTTGTGAATTTGAGGTCTTTAAACTGAATCCATATCAGTGACGAATAGGTAGATACGTTGAATACTTGACTCTGCCCAAAAGAGATAAGACGATTGACTTTTTTACTTAACTTTTTTCTCAACCCATTTCCAAAATCGGCATTTGTCCACTTATCAGGTTGTATAAAGTTTAGTACGCCAGTTTTTGAAAGTAGCTGATAGGATCGTTCGGTAAATAGAGCATACAAATCAAATCTTCCTGTGGCGGAATCGTATTTCTTTAAATAGTAATCAACTTCATTGGGATATTTGTCCCTTATGCCTTGAACCCTTAAATAAGGAGGATTTCCAATTACAATATCAAAACCGTACCTCTTAGCAATAGTATCATTTAATATTTCCGGAAAATCAAGACGCCAATCAAAATGCTCAAATGCCTCTTGGTGTTTGTCCTGAAGCTTTTTAAGTCTCTTTATAGTACTTTCAAGTCCCTTAATTCTAAGCTCTCTATCCAGATTGAATTTTTTATCAGTCGGTGTAGGGTCAAAACCTCCTTTAATTGGTGTGGTGTTTTGAAACTTTTCCTTGTTAAAAGAAAGCTGATTGATTAATGCATCAAGTTTCAGGTTTCGTATTTCCAAGACTAGTTCGCGTTTCGCCTTCAAATTGGGGTCAAAAAATTTTTTTTGTTTTTGGGTAATAGCAATCAGGGTTTCCTGAAGCTGTGTGACAAATTTTTTACCAGCCCCTACACTATCTTTTCTTTCCCAATCTATCTCGATAATCTCCCCATCAAATTTTGGAACCAATGAATTACCAACCACTATTTTATAGTCCAGATTAGGTAAAGCTTGGGGTCTATCTCTATCGACCACCAGTGAAAGCCAGAAGCGCAATCGGGCAATATCTACAGCACCTTTTTCAATATCAACTCCATAGATCGAGTTTTGAATGATGTCTTCTTTGGCTTTGGCCGGATTCCATGGGAGATCAATTTCATAGCTCACGATCTCCCTAATGCTAAATATCTCCTGTAGCAAACCCATAGGAAAAGCACCGGAACCGATGGCTGGGTCACAGATTTTTACATCTTTTAGTTTGGTGTCCACTTCTCCTAAATGGCTTTTTGAAATGGTAGAAACTTCTTTTTCCCTTACCAGCCTCTGTAGTGCATTTTCGTCTATTTCTGGTAGTTGGGTTTTCAGGTATTCAATCAAGCTTTCCTGGCACATGTAGCTAACAATCTCTTTGGGCGTATAGTATGCACCCTTATCTTTATTGTCTTCCAGAAGGTTTTCGAAAATGTGGCCAAGCATCTCCGGGTCAACAGCTACCGTGTGATCGTCCTGGCTATCCTCATAAACAGTAAAATTGAAGGCATTCAGAAAGTCTAGAAATCCACGATATGGACTCTCCTTAATTTCCACTGTTGCGCCTTTGGGTACAGGAATATCCCTTTTGTCAGGATTCGAAAAAAGCTCTGAGGGGAAAGTCATTAAGTCCCCCTTTTTATGAATGAGTTCATCCACCTCATCTCTCGTAAACAACCCGCCATTTAGGTAAGGTATTTTTACCTTTCTACCTGTTTGTGTGGTATAATCATCATCCGGCCTTTCTTTATTCAAGGCATTAAAGAATAGTTCTGTCAATCCGTGCGGAAAGAATCGCTCGTCACCACCAGTTTCATCAAATAGTTCAAAAATGAAGTTTTGTGAACCATCTTCATAGTCAGTATTGCTTGCTCCAAGCCATTTCTTCTTTTGGACAAAATACAGAAATACAATCCTGCCCAGGAGCTTTTTACAGAAGTCTCGGGCGTTCTTCTCATCTCCATTGAACACAGATTTCAAAAATGCACTAGGTGTGCCAGCATTAACGGGTTCCCACTTGCTGCCTATCCGCATCATACGGGTGCCAGTGAGGTATTGAACAAAGTTTAAATAGTGTTCCTTGTACTCGTCAAAAAAGGCTTTGCTCATTTTCTCAACAGCAAAAGCCTCTCTTAACGTATCTAAGTTTTTATCAGACTCTACCGAGAGATCCGTTAACCTATCCACCAAGGTTCTATTGGTCTTATCCTCCCCTGCTTCAACTAAAAAGGTATATCGTTTTGGATGAGTTGCCTTTTCTTTAATACTCCCATTAACGAGTTCACTATCCTTGGCGACCAAAGTGAAACGCCACATGTCTTTGTAGGTAGGAGAAATGAAATTGATCAGAGCTGCCTGGCCGCTTGTCAAAAGCTTTCTTACATAGTGCTGTATGGCCACTTTACTTTGGTCGATCCGAACGTATTTTTTCAGAAGGATTTCATAACACAAAACTTCAACATCATCTTCCAGAGTGATTTTCGCGTACACCCCTACTCTTTCTATGACTTTACTTTCAGTATTATTAGGTTCTTCCGGTGGTCGTTGAATGGAAGTGGACACCTCCAATAAGTTTCCAAAAACCTTACTCAGTAATTCTACAGCAAAGAGTTTAGTATCGTAATTCTTTTTTAATGCAGATATCAGTTCTTCCTTGGCGGCCATATCAAATGAAACTTTGGGTAAGTACTATTTTAGGGTTGACAATACCTCTTGGTTTTGGTTTCTCGTTTTCACCCTCTGTTCTTGTTGATAAATCGTATCTGTCTAATACTTCCTTGAAAAGTCCGTCAATAAACGAGTCAGGTGTTGCCATCAAAGCAGCATTTTTCTTGAAATAATCATTCACTGATTTTGGTAGTCCTTTTGAGGCAAACGCACCCTTCCGAATTAGCTCTAATGTACGGTTGAGTGCCTGTTTTTTTTGTTCTGTGTTTACCAATTTGACGATTCCGCGAATATTGGAAATAGCTTTATTCTCCGCTGGGCTCAGACTCTTTTTAGAGATCGTTTGAATGTTTTCCTGATTCTTTTCAGACTTAAAAAACTCAAGCCCCTTTGATGTTTGGTCATAATGCAGATCATGAAGTTTTACTGGCTTTTCTTCTATGGAAGCCTTATAAATCTTGACAGCTTGAAGGAAATTTATTTCAATACAGTTGAAATCAGGAGTAATGAAACAGAAGATACCTGGGTGGTTCTCACTTTTTAAGTATGCCAGGGAAGACTTTACTAGCGGGTAATTGAGGTCGCCCGCATCAGCAGTTTGCAGTACCAACTCATGATCTGCATCTGCTTTGCGCCCACATCGCGCTTTATTCGGGATTCTAGCCATTTCCTGAAACAGCTTAGGTTCCTTTTTCTTAAATTCTCTTAGCTCATTAAGGTATTTCAAAATTTCACTTTCTTCTTTTTGGATTTTATTGCCAAAAAGAGCCCCTTCTCCCTTTTGTTCCATCAATGAGAATATCTTATTATCTTCTCCAAAGGCTGTATGAAAGGCTTGTAATTTCCTAAGAGCAGTATTTACCAGATTGATTTGATGATCACCGTGAGCAGATGGATAAAAGTTATAAACATAAATCTTTGCAGCCTTTGAACCGATTCGATTTACCCGACCGATCCTTTGCATGAGTCTGGTGGAGTTCCATGGCACATCATAATTGATAATTACATTACTTCGATGCAGGTTAATACCCTCAGCCAAGACCTCCGTGGTGATAATGATATCAAAGTCATTTTTCCATTTTTCTTCTTCCAGATTGGCATCAAAGTTTTCACGAATAATAGTTTCAACCCTCTTTCTATTTTCGGCACTAACAGTCAGGATATTGTCGTTTCCAACTTTAGTAAGTTGTTCCGAGAGTTCTAGAGCTGTCTCCTTTGACTCACTGAAAATGACAATTTTGCCACTGTGGTTCTTTTTTGAATTCAGAAACTCATTATTCAATTGTTCTGAAAACTGTATCAATTTTGGATCAATTTTTACCTTTTCCCACCTTTCAAAAAGAGCCTGAATTCTTGCCTTATCTTCTATAAGGAGATCATAGAACCGCTTATCGAATGCTTCTGAGTGATATTCTCTATTGTTTCCCCCCTTGTCGTTGATTTTGGATTCAATTTGATCATAGCTCCAATCCTCTTCCAATAATTTATTAATGTCCAGATCAGGAGCAATAAAAATGCGGTTATCATCATACATCTGAATCATGTTATCCACCGCCTTGTTCAGTCTTTTGAGTGATTGTTTGAAGGCATAGAAGCTACTCTCCAGGCGCTTGACCAAAAGCGTTTTCATGATTGCTGCGAGGCGATTCGAAATCGATCCTACATTACCATATATTTTCTTGTCTTCTTCCTTGAGTAAGAATTCAATAGCCCTATAACGATAATAGCCTAAACCCTCAATTTCATTTCCGAATTCATCCAAGCCAGTTATGAGGCTTACTGTTTCAAAAAACAATTTGCTCAAATCATCATCCAAATGATAATAAAGGGGCGTTGGATCACCAACCTTCGGAAACCGGATATTCTGACTTTTTAGATCTTCTAGGTATTCCTTATTGTTTTCAATATCTGTCCGAGTTCTTCGTATAACCAAAGGCTCAATCACATCATCCCGAAGTTTCTTGAATAGGGCTCTAAGCTTCGGAATATTTAGTTCCTTCTGAGAGGATAGCTTTTTGTATTGATCATTTATCGGCTTGAAGTAATCCTGTAAATTCCTGATATTTTCAAGTGTACTATTTCTTCGGTCTTGAAACAGATACAATTGATTTTCTATGTCTTGTGGACGATTGTTTAAAGGTGTAGCAGAGATCAAAATGACTTTTTTCTTATTATCTCCATTCTCAGAAGGTCTAGACCTGGGCTTCTTGCATATTTCCTGAAGAGCCAGATACATTTCCGTATAATCATTTCGGAATTTATGAGACTCATCTACAATGATCAGGTCAAATTTTTCAGCGTTTGAATAGCGATAGTTTTCCTCATTAATAATCTTGTTAAGACTGCCAAGGGTAATAAACTCGAAATGATTTCGTATTTGAAAATCATCGGAAGTTCTTTGCCAGTTGGCTTCCAAGGCTGGCGGCACTACTATCAGTACTTTTGAATGAGTACCGTTTTCATAAATAAATTTCTTGATCACCATACATGCAACGATAGTTTTACCAAGTCCAACAACATCTGCCAGTATAAAGCCATTGTGCTTCATCATGATTGCATAACCTTGATTGGCCGCATCGGACTGATATTTCAGTCGCATGAATTTATCAGGTAAAAGCAAGTCTATGTTGTACGGGTCATACTCTACTCGCTTGCCAAAATATTCAATGAGCATTTTGATATAGAGCTCAAAAGGAGTGAAATCATCCCGTAAATGTGTCTTTTTCTTTAGTCCTTCAGCTTCTGCTTTAAGTATAGGAATAGATTCATCCCACAATTTTTCGAATTCATCAGAAGCGAATTTTACATCGTCAAAATCACGCAAACTGACATTGAATTCATAATTAGATTCTGGATTTGCACCAAGCCCAGAGTCTGTCAAGTTGGACGAACCTGTAATTACTTCACAAGGTGCATGCTCATTAAAATTAGCCGGTTTGAAAATATATATTTTTGCATGAAGTTTCCGTTTAGGGTGAGCCCTCAATTCTATCTTTTCGTTCACCAGATCATCAATAAATTGAACAATACCCACTTCAGTTTTTTGATCATAATCCGCATTTTGAACATCCTCAATCATCCTTTCTAAAAATGCTTCCTTTGTTTCATCCAGGTTATCAATAAAGTACTGTCCTCTTTCATGGTACTCCTTTGTGAGCTTTTCAACATTAATCCCTACCAGAATTCTAATTTTAGGGATTTTATTTAAGAATGGCCTGACTTTAAAGTAGCCTGAGGCTCTAAAATATCCAACAAGAGCATCGAATTGACGAATGCTTTCTATATGGGTGAAGACACCTTCAAATTTTTTAAGGAGGCTATTTTCTTCGCTATTTGTAAAAAACTTAGTGCTCATTTGCCTTCCTTTTTTTCTATTAGCAAATCCTTGACGCTCACTTCAAGTATTTCGGCTATTGAGAATAAGTCTTCTAGGCTTGGCTGTCTTCTATTTTGAACATATGAATTGACCATATTATAACTTTTACCCAGCTTCTCAGCCAGCCAGGTCTGTTTAATACCCTTAGATTCAAGGACTTCCTTAATCCTGTTCATTTGCTCTTAGAATAATGGTAGTTCAAGATAAGGAATTGACAGAGAATTATCTCATTGGATGAGATATAAATATTATGTGAAGGAAATTAATGGGCCAGCTTACAGCTAAAAAGTACGTTTTTACTTCAAAAAATCTACTCCCAACCCTTCACCTCACTACTGCGCCGATTGCCCAAGGAATCCACCCAATAGATGTACCAAAGATTGGCATCTCCAGGGACCGATACCTTGCCTTTTGCTGTATCCAATGGTATCCGTTTCCACTCCCTTTCGGGACTACGTTTCGTATCCCCCGTGTAAACGAGGTAAATTTCTCCCGATGCCTGGCTGATCGAATATCCGACCTTCCTCCCCTTTTCTTTTAGCTTAATTGAACTATTAAAATCGTTTTTATCTTCTAGTAGGGTACCGATAAACCGGTGAATTTCCCCGGGTTCCGCTCCGTGCAAATGACTGTGTTTCAGTCCCGGTATCATGGCATACCGAGCATCCGGTACCATGTTGGCCGTTTTCTGCCAGTTTTCCACGAAATAAGCAAAATCATTGGTGCCGTTGATAAACAGCATGGGTGTCCTTGCATGGGCTACATAACTGGAAGGGTCCCAAAGTGCTACCCATCGTTGCGTCCCTTCCATTCCAAGGGAATCAAACTGGAGGTCCCAGGCACTTCCTTCATGGAGAAAGCCAGCTCCATATACCGGCACGGCCGCAGCAAACCGGTGGTCCACTCCTGCGACCAAATTGGTCAAGTATCCGCCCCAACTGATCCCAGTTAGTGCGGTCCGCTCGGGGTTTACCTCCGGAAAGGAGCGGATAAGGGAGTGCGCCCGGACAATATTGGATACCGAATGAAATTGCCATTGGGCGGTAAAGTCTTCGTCTAACCGGAAAAACTTGTGCACATCGTCCTGTAGGGGGCCTCCAGCGGCCAGTCGGGTGCTTTTTGAGCCCCAGGGGTTGTCCTGTTGGGCTTCGGTTAAGGGCTGATTTCCGCTAAGGTCCATGGTGATGGCGGCATACCCTCTTTCGGCCCATTCCCGTGCCCAGATTCTAAAGGCTGTCCCTCCCCCACCGTGAACCAGCACGATTCCGGGAAACTCCCCTGTTCCCGAATTTTTTCCACCCAATGTAGCCGGGCTGGCGTAGTAGGCAAATACTTCCGTCACCTTTCCATCATAGGCTTCACCGGTATAGATCATCGACCAGACAGCATCGGTCTGATTTACCCATTTATAGTCGGGGGCTGTTGATAAGGCCTCTAAATCCCAGGGAATTCTACCCTCCAGATCCGGCGGAAGAGAAAGTCCCGTTTGGGCAATAACAAGGCTGTACAAGAAAAATAGGGTTAAACCGGTTGAAATAGTGTTTTTCATATTTTTTCTGATCTATTTGTGTATTTCTATTTTCCGATTACGCCTTCAAACCCTTTACCCTTATAATTTAAAATAATGGCAGCCAGGAAAGCTTTACGATCACGTAACATTTGCAATTCTTTAACCTTGGAATCGTGTAGATAAAATAATAACAAGTGGGGCGGAAAACAATCTACTAGCAAGTTGTCTTGAATAGTTTCCTCTAAATCATTTGCTTGGTCAGATGGACAAATTATCAGTAAATCATCGCAGTAACATAGACTTCGTAGTTCAAATCTAATCAATTTGTCGATAAATTTTATCACTTGCCGTGATAGACGCGCAATCTTGATTAATAAGAGTTCTTCTAGTGCATCCGTTATTCTTTTAACTTTTTGGTAGATGGTGAATTGACCAATGATTTCATTTGCTGGATTGCCAGTTCATTAAGTTGTTTCAACCTGTCCGGTTGGGCATTACCTTGCTGTATAAGCATGGCATTGATACTTTCCAAATTTGAGAGTACAACTAACTGCTCTATGGTGGAATGATCTCTTATGTTGCCTTCCTTTTCTGGATTTTGGTCTCGCCATTCCTTAGCGGTTACACCAAAAAGTGCTACATTCAATAAATCTGCCTCAGATGCGTAGACGAATTGTATTTTTGATTTGGGTAGTTTCTCAGGGATCACTTTTTCTTTGATGGCGTCTGTATGGATTCGGTAATTGACCTTGGCCAAGGTACGGCTCACACTCCATTCTATTTGTTTCCGGCTGCTTTCTTCTTCTTTGAGACGCTGGAATTCTTTGATGAGGTAAACTTTGAATTCTGCACTGATCCAGAGACCAAATTCCAGAGCGATATCGCTATGTGCATAGGTACCGCCATACCGTCCTGCTTTTGCCATGATACCCCGGGCATTTGTTTTTCCCACCCATTCTTTTACACTGATTTTATAACTGTTCAAGCCTGCTTGACTTCTAATTGTGGCGAATTCGCCATAATTAAAATCCGGATTGTTGACCTGTTCCCAAATTCCCAGAAATTCAATTGTATTTCTATTTCTAAGCCAGTCAGAAATGAAAAAATCACCATCTTTTGCCTGTAACATATCAGTCAAAGAAATATATTTTTCATTGTCCACATCGGAAATGGTAATAGGTAAGCCTCTGACTTCAATAATTTTATTCTTAGCCATATTATTTTATTTCAATTAAAAAAACTTGTTTAATTCTATTTTGTCAAGATACATTAAAGGCTAAAACCTAAAAGGTTTTTTGGTATCCAAATTTCAAGTTTTATTGCTTCTTTTCTTTGCAGGTTTACAAACATTTCAAATTTAACAAAGTAGGAATAATTAGAACCCAAATTAACCGATAGCTGATTCCTCCAACTGAATAACCATTTCCGCAATTCCTTCCGTTGTCGCATACACCACCCCTTGCTGGTGCATAAAGGTGGTTTCCGGCGTATTGAGGCGTAGTTTTTCACCATTGCTATTGGAAACCGGTAAGCCCAACTCCTCAAAAATCAGGCGTGTGGCGGCAAAATCCCAGATGCTGCCACCTCCCTTTTGGGACCGGGGAAATTTTAGGTAGCAGGCATTCGCATGGGACAACACAGACAGGGCATTCCGTACCGCACCAAAACCAACGTGGTAAACCACCTCCCGGTAATTTTGGGCTTTTGCCCATTCCTTCATCCGGTCGGTAAATGCATTAAAATAATTGGCGGACTGCAAACTTCTGTCCATATAGATATGGAAGATGTTATCATCACTGCTCCTATCCAAGCGAAAAGATTGACCATTCAGCGCAATGCCTTCTCCTTGGATAGCGCTGTAACATACTTTCTCATCAGGAAGATAGACCACGCCGATCACAGGATCTCCGGATTTGGAAATAAGCGCAATGGAAACGGCATACCCGGGTCGCTGCTCGGTAAAGGGCAAGGTGCCGTCCAAGGGATCAATACACCAGAAATAGTCCTTGTTTAAGCGGGACTGGTCATCGGCTGCTTCTTCGGTCAATAAGCCCAGATCATATTGGACAATCCCTGCCTGTAGGTGTTTTAGAATGAGTTCCTGTGCCTTAAAATCGACCTCGGTCACCACCTGGGAAGCCTTGGAATATCCCCCATGCTTGTTCTGCAGGTCATAGGGTTGATCTACCTGGGATTGAATCAGTTGCCCTGCTTCTATACTTGCATTAATGGCACTTTGGCAAAGTGTGGAAAGGGTATTTCTGTTGAACATTTAAACGTAATTTAGTTCTTCCAATACGGACTGTGTAAGGCGCTCGCTATAGCCATGCATCTTCCAGTGACCGGCACTCCAGCCATCCAGAAAGCGGTAGAGATCGGCCCAGGCGAAGTTGTAAAGCTCCGTCCACTCTTCCTTAACAGATTGAAAATCAAACTGCTTATCAAGTGCTAGTTCAAGTGCATCAAAATAATGCGTAAGCAATTCCTCCTCATAGTTTTCGCAGGCTTCTTCGGAAAAACAACTGCTGATAAAATAGGCGACATCCTTTATGCCACAGCCTTTTCCAACATATTGAAAATCCACGGCTGCTACCTGGTCTTCCGGGCCGAAACAAAAATTTGCCAACTTGGCGTCGCCATGTACCAGGGTTTGAAAGGTAGCTTTATTGAGCCGTTGATCGATCGCCGAAGCGGCCTGCTGCAGGGATACATGATTCATTTTCGCCCACTCATCGGGGCGGGTTTCCAGGTGCCAATACGTGCCAATATCCCAGAGGCCTTTGGGCGGTACCTGCATAAATTTGGCATGGAAACGGGCCAGCCATGTCAGGCAATTTTTGGCAGCTGCCAAGGAAACCGTGTCGGGCGTCAGGACTCGGGTATAACCGAATGCCTGCAGGTCTTCCATAATAATCAGCCGCATGCTTCCTTTCGTTTCTGCATGTAATAATTGCGGAACTTTACAATCAGGTCCCGTTATCCGCGCATAATGCTGGTACCAGTAGCTTTCCACGGCATAGGATCTGATTTTACGCTGATGGGATAAATCGGTATTCCAGCCCCTGGGGTGTTTATCGGATTCGGGTAACTGTATGTGCTTGACGATAACCGACGGATACTTCCCTCCTTCTAATACATAGCGTTTAATCGAGCCATAACCACTCCATAAAGTCTGAACATGTGTGATCTCCCTAATGGCGGTGGCATCTGTGCATTGAAGAATTAGGGAGACTATGGGAGGCATGGTTGGTTTAGGGTTTAATAGTTGTGTTTGTGATAAATTTAAGGCGGAGACAACAATTTAACCAGGCTAAAAGATCATAAAATTACCGAAATTTTTCCTCTTAATGAGGAATGCTGCATTGAATTTGACAAATCCGGTAAATCCCTTCTGACATGGATCGATACAGGCACTATTCGGTATCTCTTTTGGTTTAGACAAGTATATGCATGGGATTTGTCATGTCGATCTTTTAATACGATTGCGATTTGTTGTAATTCCCGTCCGACAATTCCTTGCTTAAACCATATGGGAAAAGGGGAATTTTTTTTGCCCATATCATTTTATCACTTGTCGGCACTTAGGTGTTGAAAAGATTCCTCGGGCATGGCATCAATCCAGGCTTTAATCAGTTCCATTCCTTCGCTGTGCACCATGCCCCTTCCGATTTCCGGCATCGCCGCACCCACTTGATTGGTACCCATCCGATAGGTCAGGATGGATTCATCACTTTTCCCTGGCCATATGGCATAGGTGAAAGACCCTGCGCCAAAACCTGCCGCCACCGGGGTTTTGAACACCCCCAGTTTTGCCGGATCCGTTTCCTCGTAATTCAAAAATAAGCCCGAGGTACTTGCCGGACCTTCGGCACGGTGGCAGTGTGCGCAGTTGATATCCAAATAGGCCTTTGCCCTTAGTTCCAAATCCGACGAGGTGTCGTTATAACTGACCATGGCGGGGTATTCATGCAGTGGTTTCAATCCCTCCAAATACCCGGCTACTTCCCAGGCGATCAATTGGTTTTCTTTCCCGGGCAAATCATGGTTCAGGTGCTTTGCTTTCACGCCCAGCGGTACCATAACTTCCTCGCTATTGTGGCAGCTTTTACATTGGGCCTGGTTGGGAACGATATAATTCAACAACTGCTCCTGCCCCTGATCATCTACCCAGTTTACAGGCACTTCCGCCCCCACTGCTTTGTAGTGGGCGTCCGTTTGCTCCTCATTCCAAAGATAGGGAAAAGCCTGCCAGGTCCCGTCTTTCTTGACCATAATCCGGGTCTCGATAACCCGGATATGTTCCGAGGGCTTTCTGAAATCCGCCGGATAATAGAAATTCTTGACAAGGACCGTCTTTTCCGGGAAGTCGAAGGTCCCCTCTGGATCATCTTGAATCGTAGCACTTGCTTCCTCAGGCATCCAAATGTACCGGGTTTTGAATGCATAATCGGTAAAGAGCGACGACACAGGCTCATACAAGAGAACACCGTTCCCCGGGTCAAATTCCCTGATTTTGCCTTTGAAAAACCCGTATTCGGAAAGTTTTTTGAAAGGCATCTGATCGAAATTCAAGGTGCTGATTTCCACATCAGGAGCTTCCCAATCCCCAAGGGGCACTGGTTGACCGGCTGTTTCATTTTTAGTGGACGAATTGCAAGCAACCACTATCAGAAAGGTCGCCAACGGGCTGTACATCAGAGAAGTATTCATGGGCTACCTATTTGAGATGGCACGTACGTTGGTGTGGATGTCGATTTGACAGTCGAAGGGTGCATAATCCTTGGAGGATTTGATGTTTTCTTCTCCATCCCATAGGTCAAAGAGGGTGAAATGAAGTTGGGACATATCGGTTTCACGAATACACACATTCATCGGGTTGGTTTTGATGTCCGGGCTGAGGCGCTTGTCCCAAAAACCGTCATAGATGATGTCCTGTGTCTTTCCTTTTCCATGGGCATTGTAAACAGCGATCAACTGGCCGAATTCTTTGGTTAAATCCGGGAGCTGTACCGATCTTTTATAATCGTTATCGTGAATATAAATATCGGAGGTGAAGGGCGACCAGTTGGGAGCATCAGCAGGAAACCCGGTGATTTGATAGTTCGAAATGGCGATGCCTACCGTTTTATTTTGGTGGATCCGGTTATTGAAGATTTCTACCTCCTTCGCTGCCATCAAAATCAGACCTGAACCTGGGGGGATTTGCGTCACAGTGTTGCCATTGGGTTGTTCGTTCAGCGCAGTAGCAAAGTTCACGTGATTATTGGAAATGATGTCATTGTCATAAATTTTGGTCCCCCGGCCTTCTGCCTTCGGTAATCCGGGCAGGTTAAAAACCAGGATACCGCCGGTATTGTCCCTTGCCGTGTTGCCAAACACCTCGGCATTGTCGGAATTTTCGATTTCAATCCCAGCCACATTGCCGAAGGCAAGGGAATTTTTTACAATGATGTTTTCCGATTGACCTACATAGATTCCCGCATCCTTCGAATGGGAGGCGATACAGGCATCAATCATTACATTTTTACATTGTACGGGGTAGATGGCATAGGTTCCATTTTTGGACTTGTCGCCATTGGTCCAGGTGACATTCACTTTTCTAAATGTGATGCCATCACAATGTTGGCTTTTAATTCCGTCCCCTGGCGCGTCTTCAACACTTAGGTTCTCTATGGTTATGTTTTGACCGACGAGCTTTACCCCTTCCCCCCCTGATTTCAATTCCCTAAAAGACAGTACGGTCGCTTCCATGCCAGCCCCTTTTATCGTGACGTCTTTTTTGTTGTCTAGGATGAGTTGGGTCTTTAAGTTATAAAACCCGGCGGGTACGGCTATCGTATCGCCGTCCTCCGCAAAGATGAACGCCTCAATCAACCTGTCTATTTCTTCCTGACCTGCCCTTGGGAGCTTACTCGAATCAAAAGACCTCTCAGAGCTGCTACCTTGACAGCTCAGCAGTATGCTTGCCGAAAGCAATAATCCGACAAAAATAAGTGAAGCATTGATTTTTTGCATGACCGTAGAAAGATAGTTATTTCAAAAATAGCTCAAACCCATTGAAATATCACTTTACAATTGTCAAAAAAAGATAAATCCTAAAGGGTGTCGATGGAATGTCCATTCAACCCTTTAAATTGGTCGTAGATTTTCACCAATCGGGATTGCATCGACTATCCCTTACTTCTTCCAGTAATTAAGCGATCTGCCTGTATCCTCAACTGATCTCCCGTTCTTCCGAGCGAAAATAGGCAAACAGAAAAACGTAAAATAGACAAGAAACCAGGTGCCAAAGGGCATGGCCCTGAAGAATGGAATCCGGACCAGAAAATTGACCGGCAATATCGAGGTCGCGGATCTTCGAACCCAGGGTGATGGCGACCACACCTGCCACAAACCAACGGAATTACAGGTATTTCCCGGGTTGAATCAGGCTAACTCCTGCAAAAAGTAATAAAATACCGGTGAGGTAACGGGAGATTTCCGAAAAGGAATAGTCCCATTTGTAATAAGTGAAATAAACGGATCCATAAATCACCAGTACTGCAAGCACCGGCCAGCTGGGAAATAGACGGCGGGTTCGGGGTACCCGGATCGTGGGCAGCCAACTTCCTATCGCAATGGCGGCCAGGCAAATCATCGTGGCATACATCCCTCCTACTTCACATTGCTGCCCGTACCTGCTTAGCGAGGCATGAAAGAAGCCGCTTCCCAGGCAAAGGTAAATGCCGGCCAGGCCAAAGAGAAAAGTCTGTACGGGAGCAAATGTCAGGTATCCCCGGTGCAGGGGAAGTTTTCGTTTCCAGTCGTAAATCGCCAGCCCCACCGCATAAAAGCCAAAACAAATGTAAACAAGGTTGGACCAGGTATTCATCCGGGTTCGGAAAACGCTATCCGGATAGATGCGTTCTGCGTATTGCGGGGCGGTAAATTCATTAGCCGGCACCCAGTCAACCCATACCGGCACATCCTTGAATGCGGTGAAAAGAAATACAGCTAGCAGGAAAACAATCCCGGTACCCCCGAGCCCAATCCAATGCACCCATTGCGGAAGCTGATTGAGCTTCAATCGCTCAGCCATGCCATATTTCAAACGTTTTTCTATGGGAACCTGTTCCTGGGGCATATTTGATGGTTTGAAGGTAAAAAAGATTTAGGAAAAATACGACCGGCTATTTGATATAGGTCTTGAGTGGGTCGCTTTTCTTGCAGAGAGCGGTCTTATATACTTCCAGATAAATAAAATTAAATTCCTTCTCAAAGAAAAAGAATATAACAAAAGCAGATTAGTAAATGAAGCCGTCAGGGCATAGGTAAAAAGAAATTTCGATATAAAATATTCTTAGTTAAGGTGAAATTTTCCGGGCTCTATTCAAGGGAGTTTCGTTGTTTTTGACTTCTCAAGTAATGCTGAAGATGTATTTTACCGTTGGGATCATAAGAGACACTACATCAAAGATGAAGTGATCCAGCTTCAGGATCAGCCCCTTTCTACCTGCAACCTATGGAATCCGGAAAATATCAAATCATTTATCCGACAAGCAGAAAATTTGGGTTGGATGATAGAGTTGAAATAAGAGGATTCTAGTTGTTAAAAATAAAATAGTTCAAGATACCGGGTATTCCAGATATTTTGTACCTTAAACCAATATAAAATATAGAATTATGAAATCGAGCCTGCCTGGACGGCAGTCAGGGCATGACGCGAGCGACACACGGGGGGATGATTATAGATTGCGAGATTCTCCCGAAGTGAATTCGGGACAGGCTTTATGACCGCTGAAAAGAAAATATAAACAAATGAAACGTAACATTCTCATTGGAACCGCCATCATCGTATTGATTTTAATCATCTGGGTGGTCTATGCTTTATTTATCGCTACGCCCGTAAGCCCCCCAGCTACGGCCTCCTTTAGTCAGGATGGTTTGGAAATCACCATTGATTACAGCCAGCCATCCAAAAAAGATCGGCTTATCTTTGGGGAGGAAAGTGCCGGTGCGCTCCAGCCCTATGGTCAATATTGGAGACTGGGAGCCAATGCGCCTACCGAAATTACATTTAACAAAGACGTCAGCTTCGGTGGCGAGCCAGTAAAGGCAGGAACTTACCGAATGTATGCCGTTCCCGGGAAAAACGCATTTGAGGTTACCTTAAACAGTGATACAGGTGGCTTCTTTGGTGCGTCGGAACCTGATCATGAATTGGATATTTTGACAGTCCAGGCACCGGTTCAACAAACCGATTCCGTGCAAGAGACATTCACCATTGCTATTCGCTCCTCAGACAACGGTGCTACAATTACCTTTAATTGGGATGATATCCTATTTACCGTGTCGGTAGCCGAGCAATAACTTCCCCTCCTGTTTTAGGAGGGGGTCCGGGGGGTGGTTCCATTTTTAAATTTCTTTGCCACCCAGTCGCCTATGGCACGCATCCTGCTTAGGTATACTACTGGATAAAAATTTTACTCAAATTTATGGATTGGAGTCTGAACCTTAACTTTTTGGCAGCAATGCTGGCCATGGTAAACCCCGTTGGACTTATACCGATATGGTATGAGTTGACCGGGGATGCAACCCCAAAAATCAGGAGAAGAGTGGCCCTGATGGTAACAGGGACTTCCTTTTTTATCCTACTTGTGTTCCTTATTCTGGGTGAGTATATATTGCGCTTCTTCAGTATCGATATAGAGGTTTTTAAAATTGCGGGTGGGTTCCTGTTGATGTTTACGGCACTGTCCATGATTCAGGGATCGGCTACCAAGCTGGAGGAGATAAAAGAAGAGGCGGATACGGACTTGGGATTGGCAAAGCTGAGGTTTGAAAAGGTGATGGTTCCCCTGGCCATTCCCATGCTGGCCGGGCCTGGTGCCTTGACCACTGTTTTGTTGTTCAGCTTCAGGGCCAATGACGCCGTTACCTATGCGGGTCTGTCAGGCATCTTGCTGCTAAGTTACTTCTTTCTCTTTCTTGTCTTCAGTTTTTCCCATGTAGCAGAAAAAAAAGTGGACGATATCGTATTTGTGGGATTTACAAGGGTGTTCGGCTTGTTAGTTGCCGCCATCGCAGTGCAGTTTATGGTAGAAGGATTGGGAGAGGTTTTTCCGCAGTGGATGGAAGGAGGCTCTGCGGTGGATACGGAGGACGCAGACAAAAGCGAGTAAATCTGAATAAGCTCCTCCTCACTACAAAGCCAGTGATGCCTACGGATCAACTTTTGTAATTTCATTGCTGGATTATTTTAAAGTAGTGTCTTCTTATTGTATATTATTCTTCCTGCCCATCCTGTTTCCACCACCCCCTTTTATCCCCCTCCTAAAACAGGAGGGGGAAAACGCAGAATTGGTGTTGTTTTCTCCGAAAGTGGTGTAATTGATTAACTTGATTTTTTGATAGTAGTTTGATGATCACTTGCAGTATTTTATTCCCTACCACCTCAGGTCGTTCCTAATACTCATGGAAGGTGAACCTTTAAGTTTTTAGCATTCACTATGCTTCCCATCCTGTTTTAGGAGGTGGTTGGGGGGTGGTGGAAAGTTGATTTCCTGATTCCAAGTTTAATTAATACAAGCCGTATTTTTCGCAGTTCATGTAAACCGCTTTCCAATTGTATTGTTGTTTGATTTGGTGTCTTATACTCCGTTTTAAATTTCTCTTTTGAATAACAAGAGGCTTATGGCCAAAAAGCCTAGGCCCGTTAAGCCTGGAGGAAGAATGCTATTTGAAAAGCTTAAAAATATCATAACAATTCCTAAAATGAGTAATACTATGGCTACTACTTTTTTCATAGTTATTTCGTTTTTTTGTCTAGAATTCACTACTGAATCCAACAAACTTTAATTTACCCATAAGTTGCCAACTAACAAAACGTACAGGATCAAAAGTGAAAAGGTCCCTCCTCCCGCTAGGGTCCACCCAGTCCATAAACCCTGTAATTACCATTGCAGGACACACAAAGCAAGTTCTACTTCTTGCCTGTTTTAGGAGGGGCTAGGGGTGGTTGAACCTAAATCCCAAGTTTATAAACAAACTTTCTGGCATCCACCGCCTTGAACAAATCATGGATCCCCGGGAACCTGGGGTTGACCAATAAGTTGTGTTCTTCCGGGTAAAAGGATATATGTAACCGGGCTGATGGAACCTTTAAGAATGGGAAACTATTTTCCCTCAGCCATAGTTTGCCAAAATCTTGTGTTACTTTGCCATGGGGCAGCAAATTCCAGTTCTGTGGGAGGCTTTGCTTTTCAAGCGTACCGATCAGTTCACTGTCATGGATTTCATAGTTAACCACGTACCACGTTTCGAGTGCAGCAGAAGTACCCTTGATGCACAGGTATTCCAAGGCCGCCAATGCCGCCGAACTACCAGTGTAAATCATGGGATAACCTTGTGGATTCCACCTTCCCCCTGACAATGAACTGCTAAAAGGCTCCCTGTGGTATTTTTCCGACATCATGCGGTAATAGGTAAGCATACTCAAAGGAAATTGCCAAAATGAAGAGCGTCTATGGCCTCATGCACAAGCTCTATCCCTGTCATGGACAGCATCAGGTCACGAGGCTTGGCATGTCCTAATGCCAGGTTAGGTGTATTTAACCAGGATTTAAGATGGGATTCTAGTCCAAAAACTTCCATCCCCTTATGGATGGCCTCGTCTATTTTGAAAAACTGGTAGGAACCCGGTGTCCCTATCTTACTGTCTGCAGACCACCTGGACACCGTGCTTGGTGAAACAGTGACCGCCTTGGCCAAATCCACCATTTTAAGATCCAAAAAATCAATGATCGGGGTAATCTCCGCATAGGTCAAGTTACCTTCCAATTTTCGACCCACCTCCTGCAAACTTTTTGCACTTTTGAAACCATCCAAAAAATAACCATACCCGTTTTTTACCTCATAACTTACTTGCTGACCTCCCTTCTTGACCACAAAGGTCTCAGAAATACCATAGGACCTTTCATAATCACTGATATAGGAAAGGTCTTCAGACCTAGGGGTTTTGTACGGTTTATCTTTTTTCATTTGATATACTAATATATGTCATTTGAAAATATATAAAAAGTATTTGATTAATTATTTTATTTCGAGAGGAGGAAACGCAGAATGATTGTTGGGTTCCTCGAAGCGAACCTAGGGCAGGCTATCCCGACTTATAGTGCGGGACAAGTTCCCGAAACAAGTTCGGGACAGGTAATGACCGCTGAAAGACAATTATAAACCAATGAAATTCTAATGCTTTTCTAATATCGACCAACTCCCCTACTTATTAATTTTGCAAGCAAGGACTGGGAGCAAGGAGTTTCCTTTTTAAACTAAAAAATTAGAATATTAAATAGATGGATTATCGACTAAAGTTATTCCTTTCAAATTCCTTTTTAATCCTTTTTTCCATGGCCACTGCAATAGGTCAACAGACTTTCTTTATAGGTACTTCCACCCAAGATACCGCTGTAGTGAAAGGCAGCGACACATTGGAACTACCTTTTCCCCTATCCAAGGAAAAAAGGCTTAGTTTTGAGGATATCATCAACAAAAAGGAAAACTGGTACAGCACTGGGCTTCCTGAAATGACCATAGATCCCATCCGGGGACTGTCTGTAGGAGGCAACGCTTTTCTTTTTAACAATAACGACAGGGATGACCCATTTTTTTATTATACCCCGTACCGAATCCGTTACGGCGTTGGATTCCGAATTGCCCAAAATGGCCGTGTTGCCGGGGAGTTAAATATTGATATTCCCTACGTTTTTAACACCAAATGGCGGCTAAGGGGCGACATTATCTATGCAGATGACCCCAATTTTCAGTATTTTGGTATTGGGGAACAAACCTTGGATCCCCTACACTATCAGGACAAATTAACCGGTAATCAGGTAAATAGGGCCAGGTTCAATGATTATGCCCATAATTTGGCCATCACACGTCCTGGAAGGCTTTCCACTATTGGAGAAGATCCCACCAGAACGTATACAGACCTCCATTATAATGAGGTGGATTACAATCAGTTTCTTGTCGGTTTGGTGGCGGAGCGTTCCTTTTTTGAGGGCAGGATGCGACTTATGGTGGGACTGGAATACCTCAATATCGGCATCACCCATTACGATTTCCAGAACGTACCCGGTGCCATAGATCCGATCACAGGAGAGGAAAAAACAGCCATACAAGGGCAAACACGGATTACAGAAGATTTTAGGCAACAATCCATTGATGCTGAAGGCTCGTTTTGGGCTAGACACAATATTGGTGGTTACGATGGGGGCAGGATCATGTTGCTCCAAACAGGCCTGATGTGGGATACCAGAGACCTGGAACCGGACCCATCCAGTGGATTCTTTGCGGAATTAGCGCAAGAGGTTTCTTATGGCTGGATGGGCTCGGAATTCGATTTTACCAAACACCTGGTTCAGGGGGTCTTTTACGAAAAGCTCTTTCCCAGACATCTCAGCAAAACGGTACTCACCGGAAGGTTGGCTGTAGGGTATGTCAGGGGGAATAACATCCCCTTTACCGAAGTCCTGGACCTTTGGGGGTCTTCCGAGGGAGGTGGCATTCCGGTGCTGGGAGGTGCCCGGGCACTTAGGGGCTACCGGGAATCCAGGTTTGCAGGAATGGTAACCACCTTGGCCAACCTGGAGATCAGATCTCGGTTTCATCAAATGCGAATATGGAACCAGCACCTTGCGTTTTATGCCGTCCCCTTCTTTGATGCAGGAAGGGTTTATGATAGTTTTGCCAATATCGAAATGCGAAATTTCAGGTATAACCCCGGCTTAGGGGCAAGAATAGCCTGGAACCAAGCCACCATACTCAGACTGGATTATGCCAGAAGCCAGGAAGACAGCCAGTTCTTTTTTGTCTTTGGGCATACTTTTTAACCAGGTTCAGTAGTATTTTGACGGAAGTAATGCCGGTGGTTTTGTGCTTAAAACCCGTTAAAGGACTTGAGTTTTAATTGTTGGATTTTTTCTTGGTAATCATATTGCAGATCCTCATGTAGCCCACTGACCAGTTTTTCTATCTTACCCACCTGCACATTGTACAGGTTATCGATGACGGGATGGTGAAAATCAAGGTAACCATAGGCCTTAAGTTGCTCACAAAAGTAACCGATAAGCTCGATTTGCATGATTTTATCCTTGGTCAACTTCAGGTTTTTGTTGAGTTTTCTTCGGATCGCCTGGGCGGATTTTTTGGCCACATAATAATGCTTGGTATTTGCCTTTTGAAACTCGGTTTCCAACTCCTCCTGCACCATTTCCACAAAAAGCTGCGGATTGTCCCTTTCAAACAACTTAAAATACAGATAGGCTTTGTTGTCTCGGGTGAATTTACTCAATTCAATAATGATGTCGGTCAACTCCTTGGAATCAAGGTGATTGAGTTCTTTTTTGATGGCTGCTAAACTGGGTAACTGCATAGGTTAATGCTGGGCAATTCTTCGTTCATATTGATTTTTGCTTTAGGCTGTTTTACTACCTCAAGAAATACATTCTATTTTTACGATTTTATACATTTTTGGCACAAATTTAAACTTTTTTTGAGGTGTCATTTAGTATATTTAAGTGTGTATTTGTTCTGAAGGAAAGTTTCTGATCCCAACCTTACTTAAGTTGTAAACTTACCCAGTTTTCACCATGGAAAGAAGAAAATTTATTAAAACCGGAACATTGGCCACCACCTCTTTATTGGCCACTCCATTTTACCTAAGAGCAAAGGAGGAAAAGATCAAACTTGCCATATTGGGCACGGGATGGTGGGGAACGGAAATTCTCTTAAAATATGCCTTGAAGTCCGGGGAATTTGAAATTGCGGCCCTTTGTGATGTGAATAAGGAAGCATTGGGTAATGCCGCTGCCATTGTCCGTTCAGAAACGGCCCTCTCCCCCAAACTTTTTGACGATTACCGGGAAATGTTTGAAATGCCGGGACTTGACGCCGTGGTCATCTCCACTCCCACCCACTGGCATGCGCTTCAATTTATCGCTGCCTGCGAAAAAGGGTTGCACGTACTCCTCGAAAAGCCCATCAGCTATGACATCCAGGAAAGCCTTGCCATGAAAAAAGCCTATGAGGCAGCCAGCAACGTGGTCATCGTCGATTTTCCCAGAATGATGGCCCCTCTAATTGGAGAAGTTAAAAGTTTTGTTCAAAGCGGTAATGCCGGCGAGATACTCCAAGTAAAAGCAACCATTAATAACCACGAAGGAAAATTGGTGGAAATGGAAGTGCCTGCCCATCTGGATTATGAGAAATTTTGTGGGCCTGCACCAAAGTTGAAATATTTGTGTAGCGAAAGCAACTCACAGTTTCGTTGGAGGGGTCAGCATGGCTTCAATAGAGGGGTAATGGTGGATTGGGGCATCCATTATATCCATAATGTCCGGAAAGTGCTGGACCTTGGCCTGCCCGACACTATTTCAGCAGTGGGCGGCACACTTTATAACCATAGCTCAGATAACCCCGACCACTTGGAGGTTTTTTATACATTTGGGGATTTACCCGTACAATGGAGTCACAAAAGCTGGGGATATGTTCCAACCTCTTATCATCACGGTATAGGGGTCTACTATTATGGGAATGAAGCCACAATTTTCCAGTCAGACGGTGGTTGGGAGGTCTATACCAAAGACGGTAACAAACATACCCATGGAACTATTGACAGAAATCCCCAACCTGATTTGGTAGATCTCGTATTCAACAATCTATTCGCGGAATTTGCCAAACACGTAAAGACGAACAGGCGTGAAGGAGTAACCAACACCTTTGAGGATGGCTTTTTGACCACCGCTACCGTCAATCTTGGGGATATATCTTTTAGGTCGGAGGAAAGCCTGGAAATCGAAACTTCTTCTTTGGATCTCAAGAACAGTTCTAATGCAAGAGCCCTTCTTAGAAGAGAGTACAGGGAGGGTTATCATCATCCATATGTTTGATAATGCTCACCCTTAATGATACCCTACTAACTTAGCTAACTCTTGGACAATAGGCTTCGCCTGGTACTCCCTGTCAAAAAGCAATGGATAATCCGTCCTGCCCCTTACCGGCCAGTTGTTTTTCCAGGAATGATGATCGGCCACGCCCCAGGTGGTCACCCTGGAGATTTTATCTTCATGTTTTAAAAACAACTTAAAGAAATCAAGGTACCTGTCTGTAAAGGCAGCCTCTACCTCTTCCGGCAAACCTTCTGTGTAGGGGTTTAATTTTTCTTGATAGGCTTCTGTATCTGTTAATTCTGCCCCAGCATCCCCTCTTGGGGAAGGAAGTACAGAAAGATCCAGTTCTGTGATCATCACGGAAACCCCCAAATCGGCAAAGGCCTCTATACTTTTTTCAAATTCTTCCAAAGAAGGGTGACCCATGCCCACATGCCCCTGCATGCCAATGGCATCTATCTTGATCCCTTTGTCCTGCATACCTTTTACCATCTTGACCACCCCTTCCCTTTTGCCGGGATTTGCCATGGAATAGTCATTATAGTACAACTCTGCATCAGGATCGGCTTTGTGGGCCATTTGGAAAGCCAAGTGGATGAACTCTTCACCCAGGATTTGATAAAATTTGCTCTCCCTGTAGGATCCATCGTCCAAAACTGCCTCATTGACCACATCCCAGCCATGAACCCTTCCTTTATACCTTCCTACCACAGTTTTGATATGGGTCTCCATTCTTTCCTTCAGCACCTCCTTAGATACATCATTGCCATTCTCATCTGTAAAAAACCATTTAGGAGCTTGCGAATGCCAGATAAGGGTATGGCCAATGATATGCATTCCATGTTTTTCTCCGAATTCCACAAATTGATCAGACATATCAAATTGAAAATCCCCTTCGTTGGGCTGCATGGGGCCGCTTTTCATGACGTTTTCTGCTACGATGGAGTTGAAGTGGGTCTTTATCAATTCCAGCCCATTTTCGTCTCTTCCCGTAATTTGACGGCCATTCATAGCTGTACCAATATGGAATTTGCCTTCAAAAAGGTCCTTGAGAAAAGGGGATTCTGCTTTCGGATTATTTGGTGGCAGGTTTTCTATCATACATCCCATGCCCACTATTAAGGCAGTCGCCATAAATACTGTGCTTAAGGGTTTTTTCACAAGTTTTCGGATTTTAGCAATTTTCATTACAATAGGTTTTATAGGTTGATAACGAGGATAAATTAATCGAATTAGGCACTTAATAAATTCTTTATATGGATAAGGTGGCTTTACCACGATCCTATTCATCAGATTCTCAAAGATTCCTTCCTTCATTTTTTGGCGGTTGAACCTGTAGGTATACTCATTGATGTAGGGCTGTAGGTTCATGACCGAATGGTGAGTACCCCTTAAACCTACTTTGAACATCATGATCACCCGGTGCATATGTTTGAAGTTCTCACCTTTCTTTCCCGATTTTTCTCGAGACAGCTTCGGAAAGTGGACTTCCATGCCGTTATAACCGCTCCAAAAGTCAGTCTTGACCTCCGTATCGCTGTTAATGTGATCCTTCATAAATCTCCCCAGATTTACCCTGGAGGCGGTTTCTATCCCCCTTCCTTACCAGCGGGAAACATCTTTTGCACCCCTTTCTATGCCCACCACCATGATTTTCTTTTTCCCCTCGTTTCTTCCGGTCGTTCTTGCCTCCTACATAGGATTCGTCTACTTCTACCTTCCCCACCGGCACTACAGTTACTGTTGAAGGATGTCCAGCTGTTGGTCTTGGGGTAGAACTGCAGACTGGGCGTTTTTTCATCGTGCCAGGGGCAGTGCAGCCGATGGTTCTTGTCGGGTTTTAATCCGTAGTAGTCAAGTACCTGGGATAGCGCAAGCCGGGATTTGATCTCCCGGATGTCCATAACAAAAATCTTTAATTTTTTTAATGTGTATAATCAGACACAAATCTATAAAGTCATCCCTATACCCAAAACAACTTTCCTCTTTTTTTTATGCATCTTTTTACCGTATTTTTGGGTTATCAATGCATGATCATCCATTTAAAGGTGTAATCATGACTAAAATAAGTGACAGGATAGCGCAGCTACGCAAGCAAAACGGCTGGTCGCAAACAGAACTGGCCAAAAAAATCGGAGCTTCAAGAGAGGCTATTGGCAAGTATGAACGCAACGAAGCCCTACCCTCGGTAGAAACGGCAAAAAAAATCGCCGATGCATTTAGCGTAACGGTGGATTACCTTGTTGACGAAACTGCCCGGCCTACTTTTGATAAACTCACCGTGAGAAGACTTCAGGATATTGAAGCACTTGCACCGGAAGACAGAGGCCACTTGATGGCCTTGATGGATGCATTTCTAAGGGATGCCAAAACGAAAAAAGCTTACGCTTCGTAAATTTGACGACATGAACAACACTATAATTATCCATACAGAAACAAAAGAACAGGAAAATGCCCTGATAGCTTTTGCCAAAGCCCTCAAAATCAAGTTTGAGGTGGCAAAAGGAAGTCCGTACAACCCTGATTTCGTGGCCAAGATTAAAAAGAGCCAGCAGGAATTTGAAGAAGGCAGCTTTACCAGGATTGAAAAGAAAGACCTGAAAAGCTTCCTTGGCATAGAATGACCTACCAACTGGAATTCTCCGGACAGGCCAACAAAGACATTGATTTCCACAAAAAACCGGCAACAAGGCCTTGCTCAAAAAGCTCTTCCAACTCCTGGAAGAACTGACCGAGCACCCCACTTCAGGCACCGGTAAACCGGAACAGCTAAAGCATAACCTCGCAGGCTACTGGTCAAGAAGGATCAGCTAGGAGTACAGGCTTGTTTACAAAATCCTGGAAAATCAAACCGTACGGATTTATTCTGCCAAGGGCCACTACTGATGATGAATGCACTGCAATTACAAGATACGCCTAGCCATATCTTCAAAAAGACAAGGGCAAATCCGGTGGGACAAGGGTCATTACCTATACCAAAATAGTGGAAGGTTTTGTCTATCTGCTTGCCATTTACAGCAAGTCGAAAAAGGAAAATATCTGCAAAAAAGAACTGTAAAAACTGCTGCTAAATCTGCGATGAAAGTACATTTGTCGTTCCCCACGAAAAAACACTTGGTCCGTATCTTTATGTGGGATAATAGGATTTCCCACTCACTTTCAATATCCTCTCATCCTTTGAGGCCACAAAACTCCCCCCCGTTAATTTCTTCTATCGACAGGTCGGTCAGCCCCTTGTGCTTGGCCCATTTTAATGTGATTTCCACGGCCCTGGCCCCAGATGTGGATATTACCTCGAAACTTATGAAATCGAGCATGAGAAGAACCTCACACGGAGTATTAAAAATTGGCATTTACAGAAAGGAAATAACATTTAGTTTCTCGCAGCCCTGCCCTGAGTTTTTTCAGGGGGGCGCAACGAATTCGCAACGCTCGCAGCGTTGTATCTTTAAAATCTGTATTTAATCAATAAATTATTTGATTTAAAGTAATATGTCAATGGTAGGGATGATTATAAAAGCGAGATTCCCCCGAATCGAGTTCGGGGCAGGCTATGTGACCGCTGAAAAGAAAATTTAAACACATGAAATACCCCTTTCCGTCGGATTCTAAGCTTGGCAATCGCGTTTTTATGGGAAATGGACTTTCCGACTTTTATCCCTTTGTCCACTCTGGTAGCCTTAAACACCCCTCCACCAGGCATTAAGGGAATATCCCCACCCACAAACTGCGAATGTGTCAAGGGAAAATAACTCCCGTCGCTCTCTCGGTACCAGTTTACCTCAGGTGAATCCCCGGCAAAGAAATTGGAGACGTTGTCGATAATTCCGTTGTAGAATCCCTGAAAGGCCACCGCCCTGGCAACGGGGTTCAGGAAAGTCCCCGTCTGTCCCCACCAGTAGGCATAGTTTCCCGCCGCCATATCGGTATAGGTGACTGAGGGAAGACCTATGAAACCGGCGGAAGGGCCCAAAAGACGGGGACATGCAGCCTATACTTTGAGGATGGATCTTAAAAAACGATGATGATTATCCTTTGTCCCCAGTTTATTAGCGATGGATTACCTTCTCGGGGATTACAAATCCCCTTTATCTGATTTCGGGATTGCAAATCGCGAACAGCGGCTGACTTTGTGACTTCTTTTTTTGGGGGTAATGGGGTTTTGTAGTGTGTGTTGACGAATAATTATTGGGGGAAAGTGCCGTTAGGCACGGCAAATATATTAACCCAGGGTTTCAACCCTTGGGTCAAAGTGAACATGTGGGAAGAAAGTGCCACTAGGCACGGCCGATTTAAGACGGGATAAGATCGGGGTGTTGGGTCAGGATGGCGATAATAATCTTACCACCTGGCCTTATCCCTAGATTCAAAACCTTTTGTACCACCCTGTTTATTCCAAGAATGAGGTGCAGTTGAGTTGAACCCCTTCTGGGGTTCCGGGGACTTGGTTGGTTTCTTAGTCCCCGGGTTGTAAACACCGGGGCTAATGGGGTTTGACCACTTTCGTGGTCTTTGTGTTTTCTGGATAGTTTGTTTCCTTAATTCCGGGACTCGATCTCCTGCGCCTGGGCAAAAGTTTTACATGCCACCAAA
>NZ_QCXY01000010.1 GCF_003347495.1 Pleomorphovibrio marinus | reverse complement strand
TGCTAATTCCTTTAACTCTCCAATTTACGGGTTTTACTCTTGAAATGGAGTTAGCATTCTTTTTAAATACCCTCAAAAAAGGTCGTTTTACCTTACTCAGTCCTCAATATCTTCCGTCATAACTACTTCCCATATATGCTCCCCATTTCGGAGCATTTTCTGCCGGGATTTTGGTTTTCAAGAGGTTTACCCTCATTCCGTCAAGCTTAAATGTGTTATTGGGATTGTCGCTATGGCAAAAAACAACATCTAACCAACCATCTCCGTCCAGGTCACCTATCCAGGGAGTTGCCGAATTGTTATGCCCTGGTAATGGATCAAAGAGTCGGTAGGTCTTATTTCGCTTAAAATCTATCGCTGATATCGTATTGGTATGATACCATTGGTTTTCCGATATAAGATCAACCAAGTTTACACTTAAGATAATCTCATCGATGCCATCACCATCAAGGTCAAAAGCAACTGGGGAGCTGGTCTGAAATTCCCCAAAATAGTCCTCGTATTTGATTTTGCCTTTTGGGCCGGAAAACATCATTTGAAAAGACTGAGAAAACAATGGCCACATGCCTTTATTGGCAGTAACGAAAAAATCAGGACCAGCCTTTCTGGTGAAATTGCCAACCCCAAAGGAAGCATATATCTCAGCTCCGGGGATTTTTTTCTTCCAAAGCCGCTTAAAAGTCAGGCCATCGAAGGCTAAAACATTTCCATCAACACTACAGGCTAAAATATCGGCAATGCCATCCTTATTGATGTCTGCCCATACTGCGGGTGCAATAAAACCCTTATCCGGGCTACTAGCAAGAAGTGTGGCAAAGGAAAGGTTTCCCTCCATTAATTCTTTTAGGGTGCAGACGTATAGGTTTCCTCCAACAGTTTCTCCACCAGTTCCAAAAACCACCTTTAAGTCGGAACCTTCTCCTCTAGGAGAGACTGAAACAGAATGGTAAGTTTCCTTTCCGTCAGGCATAGGTGCCTCCTGTATAATGTCACCAGTGGCCATATCCAATACCAAAAGGTGTCCTGTAGGCCTGTTTTCGTCATAAGGGAGCTTATTCACGTCCCCTCCATTAGAAATTATTATATCGTCTAATCCATCACCATTTTGATCTGGAATGAGCTGAGGGTTGTAAAAGTTGAACCATTTTTTTTGCACCAACTCCTTCATATCTCCCTTGATAAATTCCCAAATCAAAGCGCCAGTGGCACCATCTATCGCCAGGAGGTTTGCAGATCTTCCACCAATAATCACATCGGGAATGCCATCTTGATTGATATCATGAAGTAAAGCTGAGCCGAAGATCTGATCGTTTGTGGCTACCCTCCATAGCACATTCCCATCTTTACCATTGAGTGCGACAATGGCCGTGTCGGCGGCTTCAAACTCCAGCCTTCCCATACCTAATATGATATCCCCAACTCCATCCTGGTTTAAATCCGCAACCCTGGGAGATGAAAAAGTTCCAAGGTTGGGGAAATGTGCAGACCAGGCTATCTCATTCGATGAAACTGCCTGGGCTATTAATAAATGACTGATCAAAGCCAAGAGTAAGGCCAGGCCAACTGATTTTTCCATCCCATTCACACTATTTATTTCCTATGCAAAAAAGGAATTAAATAGTAAAAAATCAATAGAACCTTAGAATGAAATGAAGGTAAACCAAAATTTTAACTAGTTTATTGTTCAAAAACCAAAGCATCTGGATCAGCTCCAAGCTCCTGCAGTGCCCCTTCTACTGCTTCCATAAAGCCCTCAGGGCCGCAAAGGTAAAAGTGCTGGTTTTTGAAATCTTTGATTTTTGAATCCAAATAGGTTTTGCCTATCCGGCCTTTATCGTATGCAGTGTCCTCTTGCTCTGCTATAATATTATGAAATTTATGTCCCAAAATGGTTTTGAGTTCATCGAAGAGGATAATGTCCTTATTGGTTTTATTAGCGAATATCAATTGGTTGTTACCAATCTTGTTTTCTTTTCTTAGCATCCTAAAAATGGAAATGAAGGGAGTGACCCCTGCACCACCAGCGATAAAAACACCCTCACCTTTATAGGAAATAGCTCCCCAAGAATCTCCGATTTCAACCAAATCCCCTACCTGACAATTCCCGAGTTGCTTGGTGACTCCCTCGTGGTCATTGTAGGTTTTTATGGTAAACTCTAAATTTTCCTCTTCTGGGAGGTTGGAAAAAGTGAAAGGCCTTTTTTCATTTTCCCACCCTTCTTTTAGTAAACTTAATTCAGTAGCTTGGCCTGGAACAAAGGTATAACCTTTGGGTTTTTCCACAGTAAAGCAATAGGTGTCATGAGTTACTTGTTTTTTATCTAAAATTTTTAACTTGAAGGTTGCCATGCTTTTTTACTTGTTTTTAGATTAACAGTTGAAATTAAAAAGCCGCAAACATTAATCCATAAATCTGTACACTAGCAGGTATATTATGTAAATCCATAATTTATGTCAACAAGCAGCCAAAAGACCTCTCCGACCGCAAGGATATTGTAGGTAGAACCTCCGAATGGATCAGGGATGAGGAAAAAAAGAACCTGTATGCCATTTCGGTGAAATATTTGGTATAAACACCGGGTAAATTAATGAAGAGTGTGGGTAGTATGCACTCTCCATGCCGGTCGAGTAGTTGGTATTCCCAAGGACCTGCTTGCCTTGGTCCCCCCTCTGCCTTGGGCGCACCAAAGCCTTTGCAGGTGCTTTTGTGCCCCTAAAAGATGCAGGCTCCCTTTGACCTCAACTTTTAGATTCTGCCAAAATCAAATTCTACCTACTTCGAAAATGGTTTTGGGTGGTTCCTGCCCTAATCCAAGCCTTAGCCATAGGGTTGAAGGTCCTGGTGGCTCTTGCCCTTTTTAGCAAAGCCAATGGTGGCTAGTATTATTTTCAATGACGCTACTGCCAAGGCCACCCCTAAAGGAAAAGGGGAGGACCTTATACTTTTCTTTTCACATACTGCCTAGGGTTTTTGACTTTGGTAGAGCAGCTTTAGGAACCGTTTCTTCCTTTTTTTGAGCACAAATGTTCAGTTCGTATTTGCGGGACTTTTGTTAACAGCAGGGATTTTAGGGTCAATGCAGAAGGAGTGTAATGCCAAACTACCGGCGCTTACCGGTCGCAAAGACCCGGTTCACGTTAAATCCCAATCTGAATTCTTCACCGGGAACCCCATTTCCTCCTGCAAGCAGGTATTGTTCATTGAGGTATGGGGAGGTCACGAAATACATCTGAAATACGTGGCCACCAGCCTCAACGTCCACGCCAAAGCCCAAGTTGCTTCTCAAGTCGTTGTTGAGATTTGGAATATACTGCGCAGTGAGAGAAGTTTTTCCTGTGATTTTGAACTTACCACTGAATCCTAGTGCCAAGTAGAGGTTTTGGGAGCCTTGAATAAAATATTCAGGCCTCGGATCAACGAAGTAAGCCATAGTAGGACTAAGTTGAAAACTTATTCGATCGGTGAATTTCCTGCCGACCATCAATTGGGCGGCAAAGCTGCTACGTTCACTGGCACTTGGGGCATTTTCCATCAAAAACCCATAATCATTGGTATTTATTCCCGCCGCACCCATAAAAGAGAGAGAGAAAGGCATTTTATCATCTTGGGTCTGCTTCAGGATATGGTACCGGCCGAAAAGGTTGTAAAACTTGTCCCGGCTGGAGCGAGCAGCACCCAAAGAGAATTTATTGGAAAATGCATATTCAAAGCTAAACTGGATATTGGCCCCATTATCGATTCCATATAGATTGCGAATACCGCTGTCTATGGTGCCAAAGGTGTG
Organism: Pleomorphovibrio marinus; assembly: GCF_003347495.1. Lineage (GTDB taxonomy): Bacteria > Bacteroidota > Bacteroidia > Cytophagales > Cyclobacteriaceae > Pleomorphovibrio > Pleomorphovibrio marinus. Next base: position 265,583 of record NZ_QCXY01000010.1, on the reverse strand, counting down.
CATAATGGCGAAGTGAAGTGTCCCTTCATCCAAAGGTTCTACCGTAAGCAGGTTGAGGTGTCTGGGGGCATGAAAGATTAGCTCCACTTCTTGTGTTTCACTGGCCAACCTACGTTCCAACTGTGCAAAAACAAAATCCGAAAAGGCTGAAACCAATACAGCAGTTAAAATGAGGGATTTTAGAAAGAATTTTGGGTTCATATTTTATCTCCTTAAGGTTGCATGAATGGTTACTTCTTGTTCTTCTGCCAATTCATAGAAGACTACCCTTGGTATTTCTATGTCATAATCTTCAAGTAACACTTTGAATGAGGCATCCAAAACCATTTCGTTGGCAGAATTTCTTTTTAATGTGCCTGGAACTACTATTTCTCTTTCCACTCCGTGAATTTTGAATTTTCCCTTGGCGGTCACATTTTTGGTTTGGCCAACAGGGATTTCCGTGCCTTCCTCTATCTCCCCAGTAAATTCAGCAAAGGGAAATTTTTTGGTTTCTAAATAGTTGTCTCTCATGTGCCTGTCCCTTAAACCAACACCTGTTTTTAGCGTATTGAGGTCCAGGTAAAAGTCCAAGAGGTTTTTATCCAAGTCAATCAAACCCTGTAATTGGTCGGACTCTCCTGTAAATTCCAATAGGGAGGCTTTGGATAGGAATTCTGCTTGGCCATTTTCTGTTTTGAAAGTTTGGGCGTTTGCATTCAAGCCAAATGAGACCAAAAGAGCAATGAACAACACCCATCTATAGCCAATCATGTTCGGTCGATTATTAGTATGTTTTGCTCCATTGCAGAGTCATATTGTCTCAGGGGCTGTGTGGCTGGGCCAGTAACTACCGAACCATCCGAATTAAACCTGGAACCATGACAGGCACAGGTGAACACATCGTTGGCGAAAGACCAATCCCGGTCACAACCTTCATGGGTGCAGACCGAGGTTAAGGCATTAAAACTGTTGCTTCCTGTATTGACAACCAGCATCCTGACATCTGTAAGAAGTATCCAACCTCCTGCTGCATTTAAATCCGCCACTTGGTCCAAATCTATGCGAACACTTTCCTCAGTGATTACTATTGCTTCAGTAGGAGTCGGCTCGGTATCATCATCACTGGAACAACTGGTGAAAAAACTCACTCCTGCAATTGACATCACGGTGAGTGCACCAGATTTTTTAATGAAGTCCCGACGTTCTTCGTTCAATTTACCTGTTTTAATAATTGTAGAGTTTCTCATAATTTTAAAAGGGTTAAAGTTACAGTTGATTAATATTTATTCGGTAAGCTGGAGTTATTCTAAAATTTCATTACTGATGATTACTTAAATGTAAAAAATAGATACATCAATTAAAACCCTGTGATTCAATAAGTGAAGCTATCAAGGAAAAGAACGGGGAATTTTAGTTTATTTAAAACCATTCTAAGGGGAATCTCTAAAATTGCGTAATATTGGCCAATGACCATAACATAAAATTATTGGGAAAATCAATCGAGATTCTGTACCTATTGCTCCAAATTGAACCATGTCAATGAAAATACCTAAAACTATTCTGCTACTATTTTTTGTCTTTTTTGCTGTTGTCAGTTTTGCCCAAAAAGTGGACAGCAATGTGGAGTTATCTTTGGAAAGAAAGTTTCTTTCTCTCCCGAAAACACCAATTTCGTTGTCCATAAAGGGCGAAGCCATTGCTTTAAATGAAGGAGGGCACCTACAGGGGATCCAGTATTACAATAGTAATGGAAATCCCATGGTATACTTATCTGGAAGTTCAGACCAGATAGCCTATCTTCTAAAAGGTGAAATCCAACCCAACCATATCCAGAAACTTACTACAGACACCTTGATGGTGAACCCCTACAGGCACGCAGGGGGCTTTCAAATTTTCAACCATTATTTGGCAATTGGCATTGAGGATAACCACCTGAGGGATAAATCAAAAATCCTTATTTACGATCTTGCTTCCGCAGAACCCTGGGAAAATCCTATATATACCATATACAGGGCAGGAGAGAAAGAAAGGGTAACAGCAGGTGCAGTGGGCATAGTTGAATTTAAGAACGAGATCCTGTTGGCAGTAGGGAATTGGGATGCGAAGGAAATCGATTTTTACGCCTGTGATGCCAGAGCATTTTATAAAAATCAAGGCGAATTTTATTTTAAGGGAACTTTCTCCTCCGTAGAAAGAGGGAACTACGAATGGTTGTCCTATCAAAATGTGAATTTGTTTTCGGAAAAGGAGAGCTTGTATTTAGTAGGATTGGCCAGAGATGAAGAGGGCTTTCACGTTGCCGACTTGTTTGGGCTTCAGTTCACAGAGGATGAATTATCGAAAGTTACCTTTTCTATAACCGCTAGCAATGCTTCCGGTGGATCAAAGCCCCTGGAACATACCCAAGGGAAGAAGGTAGAACTGGTTAAAATTGCAAGTAGAAACTTCCATTGTGAAGAAGGGGCTGATTTTAAGGCAGGTGCAGGTATGTTTTTCCAGGAAGGAAAGCTAGGCTTGCTGGCCTCTCCCTACCAAGCGGAGAAGGGGAGTAAAATAAACCTGTTCAGGTCATTTGAGGAGTGGGAAAGTTTAGAAGAGGTTAGCCTCCCTTTTAGCAGCAAATGGGAACTGAAGAATTCCTTTGAGGCTCCTGAGGCCAGGCAGGCAGCTGTGGCCACAGAGGGACATTATTTTGCTATAGACAATTCCAAAATAGGGAAATACGAAAGGGCCTCTGGGAAGTTGGTGACGAGCTCGACCGCAGAGGGGACAAAGCACCTGAACAGTGGATATCTTCACCAAGGCAATGTCCTGCTAGCCCACTCCAACTACCCTGCTGCCCGGGACAGTAGTGATATCCGAATTTTAAATCCTGATACCATGGAATTGGAAATCTTCAAGGACTTTGGGGAATCCGAGGGGAGTTTGACATGGGTTGTGGAAAGGAATGGGTATTGGTATTGTCTTTTTGCTTATTACCGTTCAGAGAACCACAAAACCTACTTGGCAAAGTTCGATCCGGAATGGAACGAAATGCAGCGCTGGCTTTTTCCCGGAGAGGTGTTAAAAAGAATCGGGCATATGAGTATTTCCGGTGGTGTGGTTTGGAAAGATGGCTTCCTGGTGACAAGCCATGATGATCGGGAACTTCATTATGTCAAAATCCCCGAATCTGGTGAAACCCTTCGGTATGTCGCTACCTTTCCGGCACCTTTTTGGGGCCAAGGAATTGCCATTGACCCCATCAATCAGGATATTATTGGAATAGATAGACCAGAAAAAAAATTACTAATCGGACGGTTTCGGGAATAGGAATGCGAAGCTCTCTGTCAAGGGATTGGTTGGTGATTCCTGTGTTTATAATTGTTTTTCAGTTGATGCTACCTGTTCGTTGAATAGGTGATAGCCTGCTCCCTTCTGGTAATTATCGGAAATTGGGGAATTCGCTTCGGGTTATTCTCGCAGCCCCGAAAGCTATCCGGAGGGCATTTCTGCCATTGACAAAGCACTTAAAATTAAATAGTAAAGTGCTAATTTTTAAGACTGTCAACCATAAATGATTTTTCACGGGGCGAGCGTTGCGGAATCGTTGCGCCCCCCTGAAAAAACTCAGGGCAGGGCTGCGAGAAACCCAATGTCATTCCCTTTCTGTAAATGCCAATTTTTAATACTCTGAGTGTCGCTTGCGTAATGCACGAATTCATTCTTTTAAAAAAATATATAGGAAACTTTGCCCACAAAAATTTTATCTTAGCCATGTGGGTTATATGGGAATTATCTCGATGATAGAATTTCTTGATTTAAAAAAGGAAAATGAACCTTACCTGGATTCCCTGGCCGCAGCGGCAAGAGAGGTGATCCAGAGTGGAAGGTACCTTTTTGGGAGCCGGGTAGCGGCTTTTCAGCAGGAGCTTGCCGATTTTCAGCAGATTCCCCATGTCATTGGGGTCGGAAACGGGCTGGATGCACTGAAACTTATCTTGAGGGGGTATGTGGAACTGGGAATATTAAAACCGGGGGATGAGGTAATAGTACCTTCAAATACCTTCATTGCCACCCTGCTTGCGGTATCGGCCAATGGCTTGAAGCCTGTCTTGGTAGATCCGGAGTTTGGCACTTTTAACCTTTCACCCGAATCGGTAACTCCCCATATTACAAAAAGGACTAAGGCCATTATTTTGGTACATCTCTACGGAAGAATATGTTGGGATGGGCGGTGGAAGCAATTGGCAGATGATCACGGGCTTAAAATTTTGGAGGACAATGCCCAGGCCTTCGGGGCACTTTGGAGGGACATAAGAAGCGGGACATTGGGGGATGCATCGGCTTTCAGTTTCTTTCCTGCAAAAAACCTAGGTGCTTTGGGAGATGCAGGAGCAGTGGGTACCCATGATGCTGCATTAGCTGAAATTGTAAGGAGTCTGGGCAACTATGGTTCCTCCGAGGCAGGAAATTATAAGTGGAGGGGTGAGAATTCCAGAATGGATGAGATGCAGGCAGCATTTCTTACAATCAAGTTAAAGGAGATAGACCAGAGAAATGAAAGGAGAAGAACAATCGCGGAAAATTACCTAGACCAAATCGACCATCCCGAAATCATTTTGCCTAGCAGACCCTCGGAGGAGTTTCGGTTGTCGCATGTTTGGCATCTGTTTACCTTGATGACGACAAACAGGGAAAAGCTCATACAACATCTCCTGACACAAGGAATTCGTACCCATATCCATTACCCTATCCCGCCTCATATGCAACCTGCCTATGCGGCTTACAAGGAAGAAGTGCTTCCGGTGACAGAAGAAATTCACCAACAAACCATCAGCATTCCCTGCAGACCCAGTTTACATGACGAGGAGATAGAACAGGTCATTCGTTCAGTCAACACTTATCCTGGTTAATAAGCTTGCTTGGTATAAAATTAATATATTTGTCTTACTTTCTGTTTCATCCGAATCTTTTGGGTTCAAAGCCCTCTCCGATAGTAATTACATGTTAAAGAGAATATTCGATTTCATTGTTTCCTTAGTATTAATTCTGGTGCTTTCTCCTCTACTAGTGGTAATAAGTTTATTGGTCTTGATTTATCACGGGAGGCCCGTTTTCTTTTACCAAACCAGACCCGGCAAGCATGGTAAGCCCTTCAAGATGATGAAATTCAGAAGCATGACCAATGAAACAGATGAAAATGGGGATTTGTTGCCGAATGAAGTAAGGCTGACCGCGTTTGGCAAAAAGCTAAGGGCCACAAGCTTGGACGAGCTGCCTGAACTTATAAATGTAATAAAGGGAGATATGTCCTTAGTGGGTCCCAGACCATTGCTGATGGAATACGTGCCCTTATTTTCCCCAAGGCAAGCCAAACGTATGGAGGTAAAGCCTGGCATAACCGGCTGGGCACAGATTAATGGCAGAAATGCCATCAGTTGGCCAAAAAAGTTTGAATTAGATCTGTGGTATGTTGAAAACAAGTCATTTATGTTAGATATAAAGATCCTGTTTTTGACGGCCAAAAAAGTGATAATAAGAGAGGGCATCAGTCATGAAGGAGATGTTTCCATGCCGAGATTCAAGGGAGAGCAGTGATTTTTTGGAAATATTTCAAAGCTATTTACACTTTGTTTATGATTTAGGGAGTTTAGTTTACTTCCTTGAAAATGGTAATTAAATCTCCTCTATATTTGAATCAACAATAAGGCAAAAAATTCCCACTGGGGAAAAATATAGATTCATAGGTTTGGTTTATTTTTTTATGTGGTTTAGTTGGGTTAAAGCTCTCCGGAATTGCTTAGGCGGTTTTGGGGAGTTTTTTTTATTCTGGAAACCGTAATACGAACTCCGTGCCTTTCCCAACCTTACTTGAAAAAGAAATTTCACCTTCCAGCTTGTTGACAAATTCCTTGACAATATTTAAGCCCAAGCCGGTTCCTTTTATCTTGGCCACATTATTGGCCCTGAAAAAGGTCTCAAAAATATGTTTTTGATCTTCCTTAGGGATACCCATCCCATAGTCTTTTACCCTGATTTCATAGGCATGGTTAAGAAATTCCAGGTGTAATTCCACATTTTTTTGGGAGTTGTTGGAATAGTTGACCGCATTTTGAAGTAAGTTCCTGAGGATGTGAGAAAGACAAGCCGGATCGGTAAGTACAATTTTATCCTTTTCGGGCAGGAACAAAGCGATTTCCTTGTCGACTTCATCACTGAACTGGCTCACGAGGTCTTTCACAAAAAAAAGGATAGGGGTCTTTTTGTTACTAATCTTCAAGTCATTTTGGACACTTTTTTCCAAAAGCAACATATTGCTGATAATCTCAGATAGCCGGGAGGTCTGTAGGTTTATCTTTTTGATATGGGAATGGATCTTGTCAAGGGTGGGGTTGCCCTGCTCTTCTTTACTCAGGAATAAATCGATTAATTCGGCACTGCTCATTATGGTGGCCAGTGGAGTTCTAAACTCATGGGAAGCCATGGAAATAAACTGGGACTTCAGATGGTTCAGCTCCCTTTCTTTCATTAGGTTTTTCTTGATTTTTTTTAATACGGACTCTCTTTCCGTTACATCCCTGTAAGTTGCCAGGATCGAGTAGGTGTCATTTTTCTTGTTTTTGAGAGGCTTAAACAAGATTTCTAGTATAATGGATTGTTTGGATTCTTTCCTGGTATGGGGGATCACAGTTGTGTGGGGCTCGTCAAAATTAATAGAAGTGGGGTACACTACGTCAAAAGCCTCGGAAGGTTTTTTTCCAATTACTTCGGCTGCCTTATATCCCAAAATCTTTTCCACAGAAGGAGAGATGTAGTCAATCTTGAAATCAAGGTCAAAAAGTAGGATAATGTCCCCTGTATTCTCGGACAAAAGCCGATAAAGGTTGTCTGCTTCCTTTCTTAGTTGTTCGGCTTTTATTTTTTCTCTGTGGGTATGTATGGATTTCATCAAGTTGGCATATCCCCAAACCAACGGCTTAAGAAATTCAATGTCCTTTTCGGTAAAATCACCCTCCTTGTCCAAAAGGGCCAAGATTCCCTGTAGCTCCTCACCTTTGTAAATGGGAATTCCCAAAAAGTTTTTAAACTCCTGTGTATCGCTAAAAAGTGCATAATGGGAAGACCCTGCATAGGCACTGTTAAAGATAAGTGGTTTTTGAGCTTCCAGGGTCACTTTTTTTAGTTTGCCGAGTATAGGTGAATCATACTTGATTTTGTTGCCTATATTGGATTGTTTTTCCGGTGAATCTTGCTCGTAGAGATTTAGGAAGGCTTGGGTAACCAGGGTCCCATCCTGCTTTGCCTCCCCAAGGTAGGCCACCATACAATCTGAGAGGTTCATGATATTTTCAAGGAATTTTTCCAAGGAAGGCTCAAAATCGTCTTGCAAATACGTGTTGAGCTGTATTTCACTCAAGGTTTGAAGCAGGACATTCAACCGGTTCAGCTTTTGTTCGGCCTCCCTTCTTTGGTGGATATCTACCAAAACGGTGATGGCAGCCTCCGGTGAGCCCAGTTGTATATGTTGGGAATTCACACTAAACCAAGTGGGAACGTTCCGGGCCTTGGTTTTCAAGGCAATTTCTAGTCCTTTGATGGTTCTTTTCCCCTTGATAAGTTCTACGATCAGTTTTTTTTCCTTTTCTCCCTGGATAAATTCCGAGATGGTTGGGAGATCCTCCGAAGGTTCGGAAAAGGGGCCAAAGGTTTTCATAAAGGCCTGGTTGACAAATAGTGTACTCCCATCCGGAAGGTGGGAAAGGAACAGGGGGAACGGGAAGTATTCCGCAATGTTTCTAAACCATTCTTCACCAATGGATTTGCTTTCCGTTCCCATGGAGGAGAAATACCCGGAAAGGTCTGAAGGTATTTTTGGTTCCAGCAGGGCTCGGGAATTGTTTTTTGTGATAGGGGATAGAGCCTGACGTGGATTTTGTAAAGGATGTAGCCTGGAGAAAATCTCTAAGAAGTGGGAAAGGGCTGTTTTTTGTTCCGTATTGATTCCCTCATCTTCCGGCATGCCGAAAAGGAAATTTCCCGATGGGCTGGCATCAAGGTATAGGAGGTGGTCGATATCCCTACCAGGCCGGTTGGGTTTACCCGATATACGTGCCAATTGGCTCAAATTTATAACCGTTATTTTTTGTGGGTTTAATTGAACCTCATGAAGGGAGTCAAGATAGCCCTTTACTTCTCCCAAGATTTCCTTTGGCCAGGTTAAGGGGTCTTTACTGGAGCCATTATTGATATGTGCCACCCATACTGCAGAAGTAAATGCCTTTAGTTTTTCCAATAAGGGGTACAAGGTCTCCCTGTCTGTGGAGCTACTGGCCAATGCGGTATAGATATCTGCTACTTGGGAATGTAAGATTGGCATGTTCAAGCTGTTTTTTTGCCGAAAATATATGCAGGAACCAACTGAATAAGATAAAGATGGGTTGGTTTTGCAAATTTATAAACCTAATTTTAGGATAATAAACCTTATTTTCTCAACTAAATCCAATTTTTGGGCAATTATTATTATGAAGAGAATCCTTATCGTGGAAGATGAGCCGGAACTCGCTGCCAATATCAAAGAGATGTTGATCAACTTGGACTATGAAGTGACGAAGATTGTCAACAATGGTGTGGATGCCTTGAGCCATCTGGAAAAAAAAGATGTGGATTTGATTTTGATGGACATCATGATAGAAGGGGACATAGACGGGATTGATTTGGCCTACAAGATCAGGGAAGAATATGATATCCCCATTGTCTTCAGCACGGCCTATTCGGATCAGTCCATCCTAGACCGCATTAACTCGGATATCCATGAGGGGTATTTACTAAAACCTTTTGGCTTGGATGCATTGAAAGCAGCCGTTTACATGGGGTTTAAAAAGCACAAGGAAAACCAAGACAACAACCTTAAAAAGGCTACTCTCAAAATCATAGACAAGGGCTATGTGGTGCCAGTGCCTTTAGAGGACATCACCTTTGTCAAGGCAGATGGACTGTATACCAAGGTGTACACTACTGCCAAAACATATATTATGCGGGATATTCTAAAAAATGTGGTCGAAAAAATCACCCACAAGAGTTTTGTGCGGGTACACAAGTCCTTTATGATAAACACCATTCATGTGGATTCTTTCAATTCAAAGAAAATACTTATAAAAAACCAGGAAATACCTATCAGGAGGGGTTTTTATAAGGAATTGAAACTCATGATGAACCTGCCTTAATTAGGGCCATCGGTGGGGAAGGGTGTGTTTTTTCAAAATCCTCGTGGCTTCAACTTGAACTTCCGGACGTTCCTTTGCCTTCCATAGTTGTTCTCTGGCATGCCTGGCCGCAGTCTCCACTTCCACTATCGGAACAGGGTAATCCTTTCCTAAAGTAAAGTGGTTGAATTGGGCTTCTATGCCGCCCATAGTCCATGGAGCAAACACCCAGGGGGCTTCTAAGTTTTTTAATTCGGGCACCCATTTTCTGATAAAGGCCCCATCGGGATCGTGATCCTTTGCCTGTTTTATGGGGTTGTAAATTCTCAATGTGTTGGTACCCGTGACCCCCGACTGCATTTGGAGCTGGGGGTAATGGATGCCTGGTTCAAAATCCAAAAACAGACGGGCCAAATGATTCGCACCATACTGCCAATCCTGCCATAGATGGTGACAAAGGAAAGAAACCAGCATTGCCCTCATTCTGAAATTGAGATAGCCCGTTTGGGTCAGGCAACGCATGCAAGCATCTACTAAGGGAACCCCAGTTTTACCCATCTCCCAAGCTTCCACCCGTTCAGGAAAATGTTTTTTCTGTAGGTATAGGTAACCTCTATTTAAATGTTCGAATTCCATACGGCATTCCATTTCAAATTTTTGTATAAAATGACAGTGCCAACGCAACCTGGATTGAAAATTAGCCAGCGGACCAGAAAAGCGACCAACTTTTCGCTGATTTTCTGCCAATTGAAAAACCTGTCTTATACTAAGGTTCCCCCAAGCAAGGTATGGTGACAGCCGACTGCAGCTTTTTCTACTTTCTTCCGGCTTACTTATGTGTTTACTGTAGTTGGAGGCCCTGAATTGGAAAAAACTGTTCAGGTATTTCCAGGCTTTCGATTCACCTCCTGGCTGCATCAAGGGGTGGTTTTCCTTCCAACTCTGTGGCAAACCTTCCCCTTCAAACCCACCTTCAAATGTAGGGCTTAAGGAATGGAAGAGGGCTTTATCTAAGTTAGGGTCTAAAGTGGGTTGCTGAATTAGCTCTTGCCACCCCTTACTCCAGCCTGAGCGGTCTTTTCTTCCTCTCCTCACACCTTGTTGTTGGTACTCCTGCCAGGGGATTGCCCATTTATCCAAAAATGCCCTTACAGCCTTATCCCTATCGAAAGTGAGCTTGATGCCAGTTTCCTTGTGGGAGAAGACGGCTTGTATCTGGTATACCTCCTTAAGCTTTTCGAAAAAGGACACTGCTTCCTCACAAACCAGGTGTACCCTTCCCTTGTAGGGTAATAGTTTTTCATTCATTTCCTTCAAGCTCTGCCATATGAATCTCCAATGCCTGGCGTCACTTTTGGGGCTATTTATTAAGGTTGGTTCGAAAAAATATACCAACACCAGAGGCAAATTGGTTTCGATAGCATGATAAAGAGGGGCATGGTCTCTAAGACGCAAGTCCCTTTTAAGCCATACTACGTTGATCCTCGATTGCATAATATAGAAACTATTTTCCCTTGTATTGGTTTTTGCTTTATGGCAAGGTTACCTACACTTACAGAGGAAGAAAAAGATCGGATTATAGAAATGGCCTGGGAGGACAGGACCCCTTTTGATGCTATTTATGAGCAATTTGACCTCCCGGAAAAAAAGGTGATTCTGCTAATGAGGAGAGAGTTGAAAAAAGGTTCCTTCAATTTGTGGAGAAAAAGAGTTCAGGGAAGAGCCACCAAACACATTGAAAAATCACCTAAGAAACTGTCTAGATTTAGGTCTTCCAGGCAAAAAAGTATTTCGGGAAACAAAGTTAGCAAGCGGTAGTAGGTTTCAAAACCCATTTTACAGGCGCAGCCTAACAATTCAGGGGGAGATTTGGAAAAGCGCCAAAGCTGTCTTTAATTTGTAATTCATTTCAGGAAACTGATTTATAAAGAAGAGGCGAGAGACCAGGCTCACGGACCCTCTGGCAACCTTCCCTCCCGGGGAAAGGTGCCAATACCTGTCCCTTTTGGGAACCTATAAATTAGCCACATGCAAGCATTAATTTATTATTCTTATGATGGAATCCCAGGACACACAAAGTGCCCTGCGTTGTTGTACCTTCATGCCAATCTTAAAGGCTTTAACATAACATATGTCCTATAAACACTTTGAAACACAGGCAGTAAGAATCGCTGACTCAGCATCTGACCAAAGGGAGCATTCTGCTCCAATTTATTTAAGTTCTAGTTTTACCTTTGAAACTGCTGAGCAGGCGAGGCAAATGTTTGCCGATGAAATACCCGGAAATATTTATTCCCGCTATGCCAATCCCAACACCAGTGACTTGATCATGAAGGTTTGTGCCACTGAAGGCACAGAATCCGGAGTAGCTACTGCCTCGGGTATGGCGGCTATGTTTGGAAGTATGGCTGCACTTTTGGCCCAGGGGGATCATATATTGGCCTCCAGGTCACTTTTTGGAAGTACTCATCAATTACTTACGCGTGTTTTCCCCAAGTGGGGAATCAGCCATACCTATGGGGACATTGCGGATATTACCAATTGGGAAAAATTAATTAAGCCTAACACCAAGATGATCTTCATTGAAACCCCATCTAACCCAGGGTTGGAAATCATCGACTTGGCATACATCTCTAGACTGGCAAATGCCCATAATCTCATACTGGTGGTGGACAATTGTTTTGCCACACCCTACCTGCAGCAGCCTGCTAAGTGGGGAGCCCATATTGTTACCCATAGTGCCACCAAGTTTATAGATGGACAGGGCAGGGTGCTGGGTGGCCTGATCTTAGGGGAGAAGAACTTAATTGATGAGGTGCAGTTTTTCATGCGTCACACAGGCCCATCCTTGTCTCCTTTCAATGCATGGGTGCTTGCCAAAAGTATGGAGACGCTGGCGCTTCGGATGGACAGGCATTGCTCCAATGCGCTCACCATAGCCGAGCATTTCCAAAATAACGGGGAAATTGAGTTTGTGAAATACCCATTTTTACCTTCCCATCCTCAGTTTCCCTTGGCCAAAAAGCAAATGAGACATGGGGGAGGGATTATAACGCTTACGCTTAAGGGGGGACTTGCAAGGGCACAGAAATTTATTGATAACCTTCAAATGATCACGGTAACGGCAAATCTCGGAGACAGTAGAAGCATTATAACCCACCCTGCCTCCACCACCCACAGCAAGCTCACCGAAGAGGAACGCGAAAGGGTAGGGATTCTTAATGGTCTGGTAAGGCTTTCGGTAGGTCTGGAAAACGTGGAGGATATTATTTTGGATATTGAAAGGGCATTGGACCTTTCAAAAAGGAGCTAGTCTTATAGTTTAATATCAATAAAAAATTAGTTAATTTTAAGTAGAACGTTTAGGCACTATGAAGGCGTTTTTTGCAGCCTTAGTGTTACTATTGTAGATCATTTCGGTATGCGTTTCAAAAGAAGAACAGGCAGGATAGGCCCCTTTTGGTCAAGCTGAAAATGTAATGGTGGCTTTGAAATAAGCAAAAAATTGGTGTCTCTTGAACAACTGGCTTAGGATTTGATTATATTTGTAAGGTTCAAGAGGTATGATTATGGCGAAGTATCTGAAATACACAAAGAATTTTTATTTTTTATTCACTGTACTTTTCATAGGGTGGATGGTTTTTATCGATACCAATGATATCGTGAGTCACTTTAAGTTAAGATCAAAGTTAAAGGAACTGGAAAAGCAAAAGGAATTTTATCAGGAACGGAAGGAAAAAATTCAAGCAGAAAGGGAAGAATTATTGAGTAATTATGAACTTTTGGAGAAGTTTGCTCGTGAAAGGTACTTGATGAAAAGAAAATCTGAGGACCTGTATGTTATTGTGGAAGAATAATAAATGCCTTTTACGTCACTTTTTTATTGGAGCTTTGCTGTCCTTGGCCTTTGTCTTACAGGTAGAGGCACAAAGACAGATTTATCCTGAAGAAAACCCACCCTTGAAGGAAAGGATGTATTATGGAGGCAATTTAAGTTTGCAGTTTGGGTGGCTTACTTTTGTGGATGTTTCCCCATTGGCAGGTGCCATGATTACGGAAAAATACAGTGCTGGGGTCGGGGCTACCTATCAATATTTCAACAACCGTTTCTACAATAATGCACAATCCCACATATACGGTGGCCGGATTTTTAACAGGTACAATGTGTTGCCAAAAATATTTCTCCATGCCGAATATGAAGCCCTTAATGTGGAGGTGGCCAACCCCGTCCCGAATTCTAGCGAGGTGATATTTACCAGAGATTGGGTGCCAGGCTTATTTGCTGGTGCCGGTTATTTTACTCCTTTTGGGGAAAGGGGAGGGATGAATTTTATGTTATTATACAATTTCACTTATGATAACCGTAGGTCTCCCTATAATGAACCATATGTGCTCAGGGTGGGTTTTGTATTTTGAAGCTTATCCCTAAACACAATGAACGGTTTTGTACAGCAACTTCACCAAGCCCACAATAAATGCCCGGAATGCCCCTCCCCAAAAATAATACGAAAGTTTTTTGATGATATTTTGGGCATTCTATTTCCGGAACATGCCAATGAGGTGTTGAAAGACATAGGTACCTTGGAAATGAAACTTTTCGATTTGAAGGTACAGCTCAAAAACATCCTAAAGAAAAACAGCCGCTTACACGGTGGGGATGGAGAAGAATTGGGAGAGGCCTTTTTCACTAAGCTGGAAGGGGTATATGCGCTGCTTCAGGAGGATTTGCAAGCCATGTACGATGGGGATCCTGCGGCCAAGTCCAAGACGGAGATCATCCGCTGTTACCCGGGTTTTTATGCCATTTCGGCTTATAGGATTGCGCACTTATTGCATAGTTTGGGTGTAGGTTTAATCCCAAGGATGATGACGGAATACGCCCACAGCAAAACAGGTGTGGACATACATCCCGGTGCAAATATTGGGCGTCATTTCTGCATTGACCACGGTACAGGCATTGTAATAGGCGAAACCACCTTGGTGGGAGAGCACGTAAAGATCTATCAAGGGGTGACCTTGGGAGCACTGAGCGTTAACAAGGAGGACGCGGATAAAAAAAGACACCCTACCATCGGTGACCACGTGGTGATCTATGCCGGAGCCACTATTTTAGGTGGGGATACAGAAATTGGGGAGCGAAGTGTGGTAGGCGGGAACGTCTGGCTTACTAAAAGTATTCCACCCAACAGCAAAATCTATTACCAAACCAAAATCTATGACGGGTCTTCTCAACTCACTGATTTTTATGTGTTGAAGAACGATGTGTAACCCGTAAATACACCCAAACACTATGAAGTTATTTGAACTCATCGGCAATACGCCTTTGATTGCCTTAGAACATATTCCCACTCGCCCGAAGGTGAAGATTTTTTGTAAACTTGAAGGCCAAAACCCCGGAGGTTCTGTGAAAGACAGGGCTGCTTTCCACATGATAAAGATGGCCATTGAGAGGGGAGAGATTAAAAAGGGGGACAAATTAGTAGAGGCCACAAGTGGAAACACTGGCATTGCCCTGGCCATGGTGGCCAATCTGCTGGGGGTGGAGATGACCTTAGTAATGCCGGATAACTCTACTAGGGAGCGGGTCCTTTCCATGGAGGCCTATGGTGCCAAGGTGAAGTTGACACCTGCCGAAAAGACCATAGAGTATTCCCGTACCCTTGCCGAGGAAATGGCAGAAAAGGATGGCTATTTTATGCTAAACCAATTTGCCAATCCTGATAATTACCTGGCCCATTACCATGGCACTGGCCCGGAAATCTACAAAGATACTGGAGGGAAAATCACTCATTTTGTCTCCGCGATGGGGACTACCGGCACCATCATGGGGGTGTCGAGGTATTTAAAAGAAAAGAATCCTAATATCCAGATAATAGGCACCCAGCCCACAGATGGCTCCAGCATACCTGGCATCAGAAGGTGGTCCCCGGAATTTCTGCCCAAAATTTTTGAAAAGGAAAGAGTGGACCAAGTCATTGATGTAAGTGAAGAACAGGCTACCCTCATGACCAGGAGGATGGCAAAGGAAGAAGGCATCCTGGCAGGGATGAGTAGTGGAGGAGCCTTGCATGCTGCACTGGAACTGGCAGAAACCCTGGAAGAGGGTGTATTGGTATGCATTACTTGCGATCGGGGTGACAGATACTTAAGCTCCCCGCTATTTGGGTGAGAAAACCACGGTTAGTAACACCTTCAAAACCACCTTCATGGCCTTATTTTACCCTTTAACAAAAGCTATTGTCCTTTGCCCTAGTTGCTTTTGATTTGAAGAAATAATTCTCTACTTTGGAAAGCTACTGAATGTACCATGAACCCTAAAGTGACTTATATTAATCCTTGGAGGAAACCCATCATAGCTGCAATTTGCCTGTTGGTTTTCTTTGCAGTAATAGGGTTTCTGAGAATTGTGCCTGTTGAAAATAAGCAGGAGGCAATACCAGCAAGCATTCTGGGTCCGCCAGTGGATTTTAATGCCGATATCAGGCCTATCATAAATAAAAAATGCATCGCCTGTCACGGTGGTGTGAAAAAATCTGGTGGGTTCAGCCTACTTTTTGAGGAGGAAGCCTTGGCCGTAAACGAATCCGGGCTTAGGGCTATAGTCCCAGGCAATACATGGAAAAGTGAATTGCTGAATAGGATCACGCATCATGATCCCGAGGTCAGAATGCCACTAGATGCCGATCCACTCACGGATGAGGAAGTTAGGTTGTTTCGTAGATGGATCAATCAGGGTGCACCCTGGAAAGATCACTGGGCTTATATCCCTCCCAAAAAGCAGGAGGTTCCCAATGTAGACAGCGAATGGGTGTCTAATGACATAGACAAATTTGTGCTTCAAAGGATGACTGAAGAAGGGTTGTCCCCCAACCCAAGGGCAGATAAATACAGTTTGATTAGAAGGGTCAGCTTAGACCTCACCGGATTACCTCCTACTTTGGAGCAAGTGGCGGCATTTGTTGAGGATGACTCAGCGGATGCTTATGAAAACCTTGTCGATGAGCTGCTTTCATCCCCGGCTTATGGGGAACGCTGGGCAGCCATGTGGATGGACTTGGCCAGGTATGCAGATTCCAAAGGATATGAGGCAGATAGGCCAAGAAGCATCTGGAAATATAGGGATTGGTTAATCAAAGCCTTCAACACCAATATGTCTTTTGATCAGTTTGTGGCTGAGCAGCTTGCAGGGGATCTATTTCCTAAACCCGACGATCCTAATTATATAGCCACTGCCTTCCATAGAAACACTATGAATAATGACGAAGGGGGGACAGACAACGAGGAATTCAGGAATGCAGCACTGATAGATAGGGTAAATACCACATGGTCGGTATTACAAGGTACTACGATGGAATGTGTGCAGTGCCATAGTCATCCTTATGACCCCATTAGGCATGAGGATTTTTTTAAGTCCATGGCATTTTTCAACCAAAGTGCAGATGCAGACATCCCAAGTGAGTCTCCGGTATTGGTGGATTTTGAAGATGAAGAAGACCAGTCGGCATTGGAAAGGATCCAGGAATGGGTGAGGGGGCACTGCGGAGGAAATGCAGAACATAATCCTCGCTACTACAGACAGCTTATCAGAATCACCGAGCCCAAGTTACACCCCCATTTCTTCGAGCAAATGGAAAAGGGGCTTGCCATCCCCGGAACCTCTGTTTTCAAGGTTTCGGATAGTGTGTATTCCAGAAGAAAAGAAGTCCCCTTTACGGGCGAAAACAGGTTAATGCTTAGGTACCAGGCGGATACCTCTGTAGGGGTAATGCAGATAAGGGTAGATGCTAAGGATGGGGAAATCATAGGTTCATTCCCTGTGAACCAAAAGACCAAGAAGGTTTTTGACAATGAGGAGAAAAAGGATAAAATATATACCATAAGAGAGACACTTTCAGTGCCCATCAAACCTATGTTTGGGAAGCGGGATCTGTATTTTGTGCTGGAAGGTGCCGATAAAGCCCATACAGAGTGCTTTATCGAGTGGGTCGTATTGCATCAGGCTCTTCCTGGGGAGGGTCAGAAAGGGTACGATAAGGTAGAAAAAGATTTTCATGACATCTTCAATACAGATAAAAAAAGGACTACCACGCCTATCATGGTGGATTTAAAAGACGGGTATAGGCGGAAGACCAGGGTTTTTGAAAAGGGAAACTGGATGGTCTTGGGTGAAGAGGTGAAACCCGGGGTACCGGAAAAATGGAACAGTTTCAAAAATGATTGGCCTCAGGATAGGCTGGGACTTGCCCAGTGGATCATTTCCCATAAAAACCCCTTAACCGCAAGAGTTACTGTCAATCGGTTTTGGGAACAACTGTTTGGCCTGGGGATCGTTGAAACTTTAGAGGACTTTGGGTCCCAGGGAATCCCCCCCACTCACCCTGAGTTGTTGGATTGGATGGCACTTAGGTTTATCCATCACCATAATTGGGATGTCAAGGCATTACTCAAAGAATTAGTAAGTTCTTCCACTTATCAGCAGTCTTCCATAATGCGGGATGACCATAAAGAGGTGGACCCCAGAAATAAACTGCTAGCTAGGGGGCCAAGGGTCAGGCTCAACTCTGAGCAAGTTAGGGACCAGGCATTGGCAGTGAGTGGTTTGCTCAGCGGAAAAATGTTTGGTCCCAGTGTGATGCCCGTGCAACCGGAGGGCATTTGGCAGGTAGTGTATAGTGGGGGCTTCAGCTGGAAAACTAGCCAAGGGGAAGATCGGAACAGAAGGGCTCTTTATACCTTTTGGAGAAGAACGAGTCCATATCCCTCTTTCATCTCCTTCGATGCCCCGAGCCGGGAGTTTTGCCTGCCTCGCAGGATTAACACCAATACCCCTCTACAAGCCTTGGTGACTTTAAATGACCCGGTTTATCTAGAGGCTGCTCAAGCTTTGGCCCGCAAGGTATTGAAGGACAAGGGTAGCGAGAAGGTGGACCAAAAGATTAAACTCATGTACAGCCTCACCATGTTAAGGGGTATCCAAGAGGATAAAATGGAAGATCTATTGAAGTTATACCAACAAACTTCGGTATATTTTGACAATGATCCAGAAGCCATTTGCCAATTCACAGGTGAGGAGAGCAAGGAATTGGCACTGTGGACAGTGATGGCCAATGCCATGATGAACCTGGATGAGTTTGTGATGAAATCTTAGTAAGATGAATTTAATTGAAGAACTACAATATAGGGAGTTACAAAGCAAAACCAGGAGGCACTTTATAAAGCAATGTGCCTCTGGCCTGGGAGCTATAGCCTTGGGTTCTCTTATGGGCTGTGGTACCGGAAAGGATTCCCATCAGCAGGCTATGGAGGACTTGGTGGATAAAATCCCTCATTTTGCGCCCAAGGCAAAGCGGATTATTTATTTGCATATGGCCGGGGCACCTTCCCAGTTGGAGTTGTTTGACTATAAGCCGGAGTTGGGGAAGCTAGATGGTAAGGATTGCCCACCCTCGCTTTTGGAAGGGAAAAAATTTGCCTTTATCCAAGGGGTTCCCAAGATGCTTGGCCCTCAGGCAAAATTCTTGG
This sequence comes from Pleomorphovibrio marinus, assembly GCF_003347495.1. Lineage (GTDB taxonomy): Bacteria > Bacteroidota > Bacteroidia > Cytophagales > Cyclobacteriaceae > Pleomorphovibrio > Pleomorphovibrio marinus. The sequence continues at coordinate 246,894 of NZ_QCXY01000010.1, read as the reverse complement.
AGAGGGGGGATTCGGGAATGGTGGTCTCCGACCTACTGCCTCATTTTTCAAGCATGGTGGATGATGTTTCGCTCATTAAAACCATGCATACCGACGAGTTTAACCATGCTCCCGCCCAGTTACTTCTGCATACAGGATCACCCCGCCTGGGCCGCCCCAGTATGGGTTCATGGGTTACCTATGGCCTGGGATCCGAAAATGAAAACCTTCCCGGGTTTATCGTTTTGGTATCGGGGGGAAATACCCCGGATGCGGGGAAGTCGGTATGGGGAAGCGGTTTTTTGCCATCGGTTTACCAGGGAGTACAATGTAGGTCAGAAGGCGACCCCGTTCTCTATGTAGGTAACCCATCAGGAATGGACGGGAAGCTTAGAAAGCAAACCATAGACGCCATAAACGGGGTCAATGAAAAAGAATATAGGGATACCGGAGATCCGGAAATCCTTACCCGAATATCCCAGTACGAAATGGCCTTTCGCATGCAGACCTCTGTACCTGAGGTGATGGACATCAAAGATGAACCGGAATATATCCATGAGATGTACGGGACTTCCCCGGGCAAAACCTCCTTTGCCAACAATTGCCTCTTGGCAAGAAGGCTCATTGAAAAAGGGGTTCGTTTCGTACAGCTTTTTGATTGGGGTTGGGATACCCACGGGGTGAGCGAAAGGGAATCTTTGGAAGTGGGTCTTACCAACAAGTGCCAACAAGTGGACAGGCCGATGGCTGCATTGGTAAAAGACTTGAAGCAACGGGGATTGCTCGACGAGACCCTTGTGGTATGGGGAGGGGAATTTGGAAGGACACCCATGCAAGAAAACCGTGGGGGTAGGGTCTGGCCCTTCAAGGGCAGAGACCACCACACGGAAGCGTTCCCGATTTGGATGGCCGGGGGAGGAGTAAAGGGAGGTTATACCCTTGGGGAAACCGACGAAATAGGGTATTATGCCGTAAAAGACCGTGTGCATGTCCATGATTTACAAGCAACAATTCTTCACCTAATGGGATATGATCACGAGAAATTCACCTATTTTGCGCAAGGAAGGGATTTTCGACTTACGGATGTCTCTGGCAAAGTAGTACATAAAGTAATCGCATAGCAATATATAGTAAGTAAAGAGGTATGGATCAATCAGCGGATTTCATTATTTTCTTGGGGAGGTTTCACCCTCTGTTCCTGCATTTACCCATAGGGTTTTTGGTTCTGGGCTTCATTTTGGAATTTGTTTCCAGAAAGGAAAAATACCGGTCCTTAAGACCAGCGGTAGGATTTACCCTTTTTTTGGGAGCCGTTTCCGCATTGATTACGGCCATTTTGGGGTTGATGTTGGCTACAGATGGTGGCTATAGTGAAGATCTTCTGGCCATTCACCAATGGTTGGGAATTGGTCTGGTGGTTTTTGCATTTGGAGCCTGGTTTATCTACACCCGAAAGGAAAAGAAGCAAGATCCGAAATTGGAGAAGGCCTATGTGGGCCTACTTTCACTGATGATGGTATTTCTGGGGGGAGCCGGCCACTATGGGGGTTCCCTTACCCATGGTACTACCTACCTGACCCAATACATGCCTGATGGAATGAGGGCTTTGGCCGGATTGCCACAGCAGCAAAGGGGTTTTAAGCCCATAGAAAATATAGAAGAGGCAGTGGTATTTGAGGATATCGTACATCCTATTTTGGAGATGCGCTGCAATTCATGCCACAACGCAAGCAAGAAGAAAGGGGAACTTCAAATGCACACCGTGGATTACCTCAAAAAAGGAGGAGAGAGTGGCCCCGTATTCGTGGCAGGTCAACCCTTGGATAGTGAAATGATCAAACGCATACACCTGCCCGAAAGCGATGATGACCATATGCCCCCCAAAGGAAAGACACAACTTACCCCTGGACAGGTGGCACTATTGGAGTGGTGGATTGCTGAGGGTGCCCCATTTGACAAAAAGGTAGCTGAATTAAAAACCAACAGCGAAATAGATGATATCCTATTGACCCTCGCAGACCCTGATGCAAACAAAACCGAGGTAGAATTGTTACTTGCGGAAGGGGTGGAAGAAGCGGATCCAGAAAAAGTAAAAGAAATAAAATCTAAGGGGGTAATGATCAAACCCCTCTCCAACAATGAAAACTGGTTACAAGTTACACTCAACAAAAGCTTACCTGTGGATGAATTGTTGGCTGAAATAGCGGAGGCTTTTCCAAATCAGGTGACCTGGCTGGATATAAAGGACTCTCCTGTGACGGATGAGGGTTTTGCTTCCGTGGCGAAAATGACCAACCTCACTCGATTAAGGGCAGAGAAAACCTCCATTACTGACAAGGCGATGGGCCATATCAAGGAGTTGCCCTATTTGGAGTTTTTAAATATCTATGGCACTAAGGTGGGGGATGAAGGTGTCCTGGCGTTGGGGGATTTGGGAAACCTGAGAAGCCTTTATGTATGGGACAGTAGGGTCACCAAGCAAGGTGCCAAGCAGTTGGAGGAGAAACTCAACAAGTTGGAGGTAAACCTTGGTTTTGAGGTGACAGTGGTGGATTCCCTTACCGTTCAGGTAGTACCGGTGAAAGGGGAATAATTAGTGACCCAGTAGGATAGAGGCGAACAAAGGAATTACCTGGAAACTGGCTCAGAAAGAAGTTTTTATGAATTTTATTCCTTTTGTATGTTGAAAATTTTAGCCAGACCTATTCTTCTTGCCTTGGCCTTTATTATCCTACAATTTCCTGTACTATTTGCCCAAGAAACCCCTTCCTCTGTTTTGATAGAAAATGTCCGGATTTTTAATGGGGCATCTAGCTCTTTGACGGAACCTTTGAATGTCTGGATTAGTGGAAGCCAAATCCAAACTATTGGCCCTGGCTCCCTATCGGTACCGGAAGGCACCGTTGTAATCCCCGGAAATGGGGGAACCCTTATGCCAGGGCTGATAGACGTACATGTGCACCTTGTTTTTGGGTCGCTGACTATGAAGGAGATGATGAGCCCCTTGTTTTCCCAAAGGATAGTAATGGAAAAAGCACCTCTAGAGACCGAGAAGATGCTGATGAGGGGCTTTACCTCCGTAAGGGACGTGGGAGGCCCCATTTTCCCATTAAAACAAGCCATAGACAACGGAGAGGCAATAGGCCCAAGAGTATGGCCATCCGGTGCCACCATCAGCCAAACCAGTGGACATGGTGACTTCAGAACCCCTGATGAAAGGTCCAGGAAGTTCTTTGGGGAGGCATCCAGGGCAGAAAAGCTGGGAGCCACTTTTATTGCGGATGGACAGGGAGAAGTGCTTACCGCGGTCAGGGAAAACCTAAGGTTCGGGGCAAGTCAAATCAAGCTGATGGCGGGTGGAGGAACTTCTTCTGCGTATGACCCCGTGGATGTGACGCAATATACCTTGGACGAAATGAAGGCTGCCGTGGAGGCTGCTGAGGATTGGGGAACCTATGTGACCGTACATGCTTACACGGACAGGGCCATCCGTAAGGCCGTGGAGGCGGGAGTCAGGTGCATTGAACATGGTCAGCTGATGGACGAAAAGACCATGAAATTGCTAGCTAGGAAAAAGGTATGGTTGAGTCTTCAGAACCTTATTGAGGATAGCCCTGACATGGATCCCCTACGTAGGGAAAAGCGCAAGCCGGTCATTGAAGGGCAAGCCAAGGTTTGGCCTCTGGCCAAGAAGCATAAGGTGAAATTGGCCTGGGGCACTGATTTTCTGTTTGAGCCAGAATTAAACAAGCTCCAAAATGAGTATATCTTACGACTACAGTCCTGGTTTACCAATGCAGAAATTCTTAAAATGGTCACATATGACAATGCAGAATTGCTGCAAATGTCCGGGCTGAGAAGCCCTTATCCCGGCAAATTGGGAGTAGTGGAGGAGGGTGCATTAGCCGATTTGATCCTGGTGGATGGAGATCCTCTGGAAGACCTTTCCCTGATCGCCCAGCCGGAGGAGAAGTTTTTGGTCATTATGAAGGATGGGAGGGTGTATAAGAATATAGTGGAGTGAGTAGTTTCCTCCTTTCATCAAGGCTCTGAACATTTCCGTTTTCAAATTTTGACAATCGCCGGAATTTGCGTTCAGGGGAGTTCAACCCCTTCCCGGGGTTGCCGGTTGCCTATATTGTTACCTTACCCCGGGTTTGTCACGCGGGGCTAGTGGGGTTGAAACCCTTTCGGGTTTCTTTGTGCTTCCCAAAAATTTCGGGGTATTGAAGGATGAAAATCTCCTAGCTGAGCTTCCGATTTGGGCACCCGAAATCATCCAGGAAGACGGACTGTGGTTTATAAGTGATCTTGGAGATTTCCAAGGAGTGATGTTGGCCAAATTAAAATGGGAAGAGTAACAGTTGAATAGTATTATGGCTCCCGTTCTATTCCCGCAACTATGATTTTCTTCTTACCCACGTTTCTTCCTAAGTCCTTTTGATCCTATTCCTGTCCCATCAATATATTCGTCTATTTCAACCTACCCCACCATGAGGAAGATATGGCTGTTCCATCGCCTTTTGCTTGAAAAACCAGCGGATCTTTTGCCTTAACTCAAGCTTACGGCTCAATTCTCACCTACTTATTCCCTTCTTGTTGTTGGAAACAAAATAGACGATATAGAATGCCTTGAGAAATGAAGTTTTGCAGTGGTGGTGAAAGAGCGTACCCACTGCTGCTGACTTAAGTTCTCCGCATTTATTTCACTGTCTGTCAAACTCGTTGATTTCATTATAAAATTTGGTGTATCCGCGCTACTTTCATATGTAATCGTCTTTCAACTTAATATCCGCCAACCACTAATATCTCCCCCGGTCGTCGAGAACCTTCTTTTGAAATTTAAATAGGGAGAGACTCTTGTACCTTTTATTTCCATGAAATATGCCATTAATGGAAATACCTCTATATTTTACCTATTAGAAAAATTCTTCATTAATAAATGAGGAATAAAGCAATTATCATTAAATCAAAATACATTTTTTATTCTTTGAAAAACCTTTTTTTTTATATTTAATTTCCCTTGCATATTTATTAATTACTTGAGATATTTGAGAAAGGAAGATATTATTTGGATTTGGGTAAAAAAGATTCATAAAAAGAATCTAAAAGGCCATTTCTATATAATTTAAATTTTTTCATGTTTAATTAACATTTACCCAATAAAAAAAGCTCCAACCTTTGAGACCATGGATAAATTCAAGACCGAAGAAAAACTACCATTAATTACAAAAAACAGCTATCCTCATCAACAGATAGCTATTGATCATAACCAAAGAAAATCAACTACTATTTCAAATTTAAAACCTAGGGTCGCGGGTAAATTTATCTTCATAGGAGAGGAGAAATTTTATATCAAGGGGGTATCATATGGAGCTTTTAGGCCGGATGAGATTGGTAATGAGTACCAAGATAAGAAAAGGATAGAGAAGGATTTTAAACAAATGTGTCAGAATGGAATAAATACGGTAAGAATCCCTCATACAAGCCCCCCCCGTCATCTCCTTGACATAGCTGCAAAACATGGACTAAAAGTGATGATTGGCCTTTCTGCCGAACAATATGTAGGCTACCTTATTGATACAGATAAAAAGATTGACCTGTTTTCTATAATTCGAGAAAAATTAGAAGCCTGTAAAAACCATTCAGCCTTACTGTGTATCTCCATTGGGAATGAAATTCCAGCCAGTATGGTACGGTGGATTGGTAAAAGAAAAGTTGAGAAATACCTAAAATCAATCTATAATTTTGTCAAGCGTGAAATTCCTGAATCTATTGTTACCTATGTCAATTATCCTACCACAGAATACCTGGATTTATCCTTTTTGGACATTCTAAGTTTTAATGTTTACCTTGAGTCTAAAGATAAACTTGAGCCTTACCTGTATCGACTTCAAAACCTTGCTGGAAACCGTCCTCTGCTCATGGGTGAGATCGGGTTGGACAGTATGAGAAATGGGCTTTACAACCAAGCAGAATCGCTCAATTGGCAAATAGACACAGTATTCGATTCAGGGTGTTTAGGTTTGATAATTTTTTCATGGACTGATGAATGGTACAGGGGAGAAGAGGAGGTTTCAGATTGGGCATTTGGATTAACAACTAGGGAAAGGGAGCCGAAACCCTCATTAATTGCGGTTAAGGATGCTTTTGAAAGGAATCCCTTTCAAAAAACATCAAATTGGCCTTTGGTATCCGTAATCGTATGTGTTTATAATGGTTATTCCACGATAAGGGAATGTTTGATGGGAATTGAAAAATTAAATTACCCTTCCTATGAGGTGATTGTGGTGGACGATGGCTCTACAGACAATACCCATGAATTAGTTTCTGCTTTCGATGTTCGGCTTATACGAACCTCAAATAATGGCTTAAGTCATGCAAGAAACCTGGGGTTAAGATCTTCAAAGGGGGAAATTATCGCATACATAGACTCAGATGCTTATCCTGACCAGGATTGGTTAAGCTACCTGGTCCAGGAATTTAAAAACTCGGATTTCGCAGCTATTGGAGGACCAAATGTATCCCCTGGAAATCTGGGATTTAAGGCCTCTTGTGTAAATTATGGCCCTGGATCTCCTACGCACGTACTCTATGATGACAGGACTGCTGAACATATACCAGGGTGCAACATGGCCTTTAAAAAGAGTTCCCTAGAAAAAATTGGTGGGTTTGATCCTTTGTTTCGAATAGCAGGGGATGATGTTGATATTTGCTGGCGATTTCAGGAAATAGGTGAAAAAATTGGCTTTTCACCCTCTGCACTAGTTTGGCATCATAGAAGAAAAACAATATCTAGTTATTGGAAACAACAGTATTTTTATGGAAAAGCTGAGGCCTTTTTGGAAAAAAAGTGGCCAAAAAAGTATAACGAATTCGGTCACAGAACCTGGCAGGGTAAAATATATGGGGACGGGATGGCCTTTTTCGATTCCCTGAGTCATAAAAGGATATATGGTGGAATCTGGGGAACAGCTCCTTTTCAATCAGTTTATGAGATTGCTCAAAACCACATGTTTTCTTTTTGTCTGATGCCCGAGTGGTACTTGCTGATCGCTTTTTGTTTCACCCTTTCTCTTTTTGGGTTTATTTGGCCATCATTGTTTCTTTTTGCTATTGTTGGATTGATCCTCTGCGCCATACCCATGACAGTTATCATTCCTCCTATCCTAAAGATTAATACAACCCCTCATGATATTGGGAATAGAATAAAAAAGTTTGCCTTCCATAGTACAGTCTTATTTCTTTTCACCATCCAACCCCTAGCAAGACTATTGGGAAGAATTAGTAGTGACCTTACTCCGTGGAGGAGATATGGGGCCACCTATTTTTCGCAGGGGTTAAACAGAAAATTCTCGGTTTGGACGGAATCTTGGTTATCCCCAGAAGTTAGGTTAGAGGCGTTGGAAAAAGATTTAGAAGAAATCAACCCATCTATAATGAGGGGTGGGGATTTTGATAGGTGGGATATTGGTGTAAAAGGAGGTGCATTTGGGGGGATAAAATTACTAATGGCATCAGAAGATCATCCTAAAGGGAACCAGTATTTGAGATATAGGCTTACTCCATATGTGTCGAAATTTTCAATATATTCTTTGGCTGTGGCATTTTCCCTTGTAGTTTTTTCTTCCTTGGATGGGGGATTAAGCGCAGCTATACTTTTTTTATCGCTTTTGTTAATTTTGGTTGGTAGAATATATTGGGATATCTGCACAGCTTCAGGATGCTGCGCTGCGGCCATTAAAAAACAGAAACATGCCAAATAAACATGATACTTCCGTATGGTATGTGTTTTCTAAAGTAACCCCTTACGCCAAACCTTACTTCCCCTTGATAGTGGTTACCTTGCTCCTCAACCTGCTATCCACCCCTTTAATTCTATTGAATCCTCTACCCTTAAAGATTGTAATAGACTCTGCATTTGGCGATGAACCGTTGCCGGGTTTTATTCATAACCTTTTTCCGGCAACTCAGGGTTATGGATTCAATCAAATTTTAATATTGGCAGCAGGGATGATAATAGGAATCAGCCTTTTAAAAAGTTTGCAAGGGTTATTCCTTTGGGTTTTACAATCATACGTGGGGGAAAAAATTGTGTTAGCTTTTCGAAACGCTTTATTTGGCCGAATTCAAAGGTTGTCCATGGTCTACCATGACAGCGTCGGGGTATCAGATTCAGTTTACCGTATTCAATATGATGCTGCTGCTATCCGCGACTTGGTGTTGAATGCACTATCACCCTTACTAACTGCTTTGTTTACTATTTCTGGCATGATTTACATCATGATTACCATCCATTGGAAATTAGCCTTTATTGCATTATCAATAATACCGTTGTTGTCATTTTTCACCAAATACTCCAGTGAAAAGTTAAAGGAGAATTGGTCTTGGGTAAAGGCTTCTGAGAGCGCTGCCATGGCAGTTGTCCATGAGTCCCTTTCATCACTCAGGGTGGTTAAATCTTTTGTAATGGAAAATCACGAGCAAAAGCGGTTTTACAAAACATCTCAAGTTGCCCTCAAAGGCCAGTTAAAGGTCGCTTTAATAGGCGGACTTTTTGATCTCATGGTTAGCCTTTTGATTGCTGCTGGAACAGCTTTATTTCTCTATACTGCTGCAGTTTTTGTTCAGGATGGAACAATTACCGTTGGTGAATTAGTGTTAATTATGGCGTATTTAGGTCAACTATTCGGCCCTTTGACCTCCATCAGTAAACAGGTTAATTATTTACAATCCTCTTTTGCTAGTCTTGAACGAGTAGTAGGCCTCTTGGACGAAGAACAGGATGTAAAGGAAAATCCGAACGCTATTACAATAGAAAGATCACTGGGATCGGTGGAGTTTGAGAATGTAGGATTTCATTATAAAAAAGATCAGCCTGTATTAAAACAAATCAGTTTTAAGGTGAAACCAGGACAAAAGGTTGGGATAATTGGTACAACTGGTTCTGGAAAATCTACCGTTCTGAGTTTACTTTCTAGGTTATATGACCCTACTTCCGGCGAGATTCGTTTAGATGGTAAGAATATAAAGTCATATAAGATATCTGATTACCGAAATCAGTTTGGTATTGTCCTTCAGGAACCCGTATTGTTTTCAACCAGCATTTACGAAAACATTTCTTATGGAAAAAGTGGGGCAACTAGGGAAGAAATCACTCAAGCTTCCGAGGCAGCAAACGCACATAGCTTCATCACTGAGTTACCTAACGGTTATGAAACAACGGTAGGTGAAAGAGGAATGCAACTTTCTGGTGGGGAAAGGCAGAGGATTTCAATTGCAAGAGCATTCTTAAAGGATGCTCCTATTCTTATTCTCGATGAACCTACGAGTGCAGTGGATATAAACACTGAAGCCTTAATTATGGAATCAATGGAAAAACTCATGATCGGAAGGACAAGTTTTCTAGTAACCCATAGGCTAGACACTATTAAAGAATGCGATGTAATTATCCAAATGGAAAAAGGGGAAATTAAAGAAATCATCGAAAATCTAAATAGTGTAGGTATCGAAAAGAAAATCAAGGCACTAAAGCAGTCTTACCATGGATGAGAGATTAAGGATTATCGTGACAGGACTAATAGGCCAACACTGGACATTGGGTGGGGTCACCTGGGACTACCTACAATATGTGGTAGGATTGTGTAAACTTGGACATGAAGTTTATTATTTTGAGGATTCGGGTGAATGGCCCTATAATTCAGGAGGTGGGGAATCTGGTAATGATTGGGTTGCTGAATCCTGCGAGTCAAATGTTTCCCATATAAAATCAGTTTTAAATAAATACAATTTGGGAGATAATTGGGCATACAAATTTCCCTTAAAGCAGCAGTGGTTTGGGCTCTCTTCTCAAAAAAGAAAGGAAATAATAAAAACTGCAGACCTACTGTTAAACATTAGCGGGACGTTAGAGCACCCAGAACACTATAAAGCTGCCAGCAAAATGGTATATATCGACAGCGATCCGGGATTTACCCAAATTAATTTAAGGAAAGCTGAGTTTTTTCAGCGGGTTAATCTTCATGATCTGCAATTTAGTTTTGGTGAGCTTTTGCATGACAGAAAAGATGTGGGGGGGTTTTTTTGGCACCCCACAAGGAGCCCGATTGTATTGTCGGAATGGGATAATGAAACCGCAGGTAATCATAAATTTACTACCATAATGAACTGGACAAGTTATGAACCCTTAATTCATAATGGAGTTGTTTACGGGCAAAAAGATACGGAATTCATAAAGTTCATTAAACTTCCCAAATTGTATCAGCAAAGTACCTTTAAAATTGCCCTTTCTGAATTGGTTCATGATGATTGGAACAGCAACATACTCAACACGGAATATGGCCAATTGACAAGAACACCCAAGAAATTAATGGAAAAATATGGTTGGGAGGTAATTGATGCCAATAGTGTTTGCTCCGGGCCAGAAGCCTACAGAAACTTCATAACAAACTCTTTTGGCGAGTGGAGCATTGCCAAAGGTGGCTATGTTGTCGATCAAAATGGGTGGTTTAGTTGTAGGTCGGCTTGTTACTTGGCAGCCTCACGTCCGGTAGTCGTTCAAAACACCGGATTTGACCAGTTGATACCAACAGGTGCGGGATTGTTTGCTTTTGTCACAATCGAAGAAGCCATTGATGCCATAAATCAGGTTAATGCTTATCCTGAATTTCACCGCCGAAAAGCCAGGGAAATAGCCCATGAGTATTTTGACTCAAGTAAGATACTTAATGGAATTATCGAAATCGCATCAACTACTAAAACTAGATAAGTATGAGGGTTTTATTAGCTGGTTGGTTCAGTTTTGAGAATATGGGTACTACAGCGGGAGATGTACTTGCATGTAACATAGTCAGCAACTGGTTAACGGAGCTGAAAATTCCATTTCATATAGCTAGCAATCAGGATGAGCTTCCGGGACTCGAATGGCAAAAGGTTTCTGAAAACAATTATACCCATTTAATCTTTATTTGTGGTCCTTTTGGCAATGGCTGGCCAGTGAATACGATGTTGGAAAAATTTAAAAACGCACATTTATTGGGGATCAATTTAAGTTTATTACAATCCCTTAAGGATTGGAACCCCTTTGATTTTCTGCTTGAAAGAGATAGTGATAGAAGGAACCTGCCTGATATTACGTTTGGTTCGGAATCGATTTCGGCACCTTTGGTTGGTCTTATCAAAGCACATAAACAAAAGGAATATGGTGCCAAGGCCATGCATGAGCTTGTCCATGAGCAAATAGATTTATTCATTTCCCGGGAGAAATTAGCAGTGGTCAACATAGATACCTCTTTGGAAAACAATGCATTTGGACTCAATTCCTCTTTGGCTGTAGAAAGCCTTATATCCAAAATGGATATTATTATTACCACAAGGCTTCACGGAATGGTTTTGGGATTAAAAAATGAGGTGCCCGTTATTGCGATTGACCCTATTGATGGTGGGGCCAAAATTTCCAGTCAAGCTAAAGCAATCGGTTGGCCTTATATTTTGTCAGTTACTGATACCAACCAAAAATCCCTATCGCTCGCTTTTGATAATTGCACACAGCAATCCATACGAAGCACCATAAAACGCTCAAAGGAGATGGCGAAAAAAGGTGTTAATGAAATGAAAGATGAACTAGAAAAATACTTCTTAAACTCCAAAAATAATGGGTAAAGTCAGCATAGTTCTTGGTTCGTATATGTTTAGATATCCCTTGGGGGGAATGCTGTCTTGGGTTCTACAATATTTAACCGGTTTGAAATCGCTCGGATATGATGTTTACTTTATGGAGAAATCCGGTTATGAGAATGCCTGCTACGATCCAAGTGTCGAAGCCATGAGTAATGATTGTTCTTATGGACTAAGGGTGGTAGGTGACCTCTTAAACAAATATGGTTTCGCAGGGAAGTGGTGTTTCGTGGATTATAACGGGGAATATAACGGTCTTTCCAAATTACATGTTAAAGAAGTTTTCAAAAATGCGGCGATCTTTATTGATATGGGAACCCACGGAACCTGGCTGGAAGAAGCTAGCCAAAGCTGTAAAACCTTGTTTTTAGATGGAGAGCCTGGATTTACCCAGATAAAAATGGAGAATAAAATCGAAAATGGTGAGCCGCTAGATAAATATGATTTTTACTATACGGTGGGTTGCAATATTGGTAAGGAGTTCAATCCAACTCCAACTTTGGGTTTAAATTGGAGACACGTTTTTCATCCCGTTGATTTAAATATTTTCCATAAAACCCCTTATGTCCAAAAAATAAGGTTTACAACTGTCATGAATTGGAAATCCCATAAACCAATCCATTATAAAGGTGAAATATTTGGGCAAAAAGATCAGGAATTTCAAAAAATCATTCGTCTGCCTACCCTATCCAAAGTAGAATTTGAGTTGGCCTTATCAGGGAAAAATATCCCTAGAAAATCATTGGAGGAAAATGGTTGGAAAATTAGTTCTGGAAAAAATATCACTTTGAACGTAAATACCTTCATGGATTTCATCGCTTCATCATCCGGCGAGTTCAGCGTATGCAAAGAAGTGTTTGTAAAAAACAAAACAGGTTGGTTTAGCGATAAAAGTGCCGCTTACCTTGCAATGGGAAAACCTGTAATCCTTCAAGATACGGGTTTTAGTGAGTCCTTGCCAGTGGGAGAGGGATTATTTAAGTTTACCGACCTCGAAGGTGCAAAAGATTCAGTCGAAGCAGTCAGTCTAGGGTATACAAAGCATTCGGACGCGGCTTATGAGATTGCAAGGGAATATTTGGCTACTGACAAAGTGTTACACAAAATGATGTCGGAAATTGGATTATAGCTGCTCTTCATATCGTTTGAACATACTGGTTTTAGGGTACATTGTAAGAGGACCTTTTGCCGGGATGACCTGGCACCACCTCCAATATGTGAAAGGGCTAGATTCATTGAATCATAAGGTTTTTTATATGGAAGATAGTGGGGAAAGCGAATATTGTTGTTATCATCCCGATCGTGGAATAACTGATTCGGATCCTACCTATGGGTTAAAATATCTAAAACGATCACTGGAATATTTGAAAATAGAAATTCCTTGGGCCTACTATAATCAACATAAACAGGAGTGGTATACCAACGATGGGGAAAAACCCTTTATTGACACAAAAAAATTTGATCTCCTGATCAACCTTTCCTGTTCCAATATGTTGCGGGAATGGCATTTATCCATTCCCATCAGGGTACTTATTGACACAGACCCGTTATTTACCCAAGTTAGGAACCTACAATCCAAGGAAAGACTTAGTTTGAGCCAATTACATAACCGTTGGTTTACTTTTGGGGAAAATATCCCAACCGGAGAATCCAAGGTTCCCAAAGATGGGTTTACTTGGAGAGCGACTAGACAACCAATTGTTATGGATGATTGGAATAGTCCATTCCAGGAAGTAAGGAAAAAGTTCACAAGCATTATTCAGTGGGAAAGCTATCCAAGCATGACATTTAATGGCCTTTCTTATGGGATGAAATCTGCTTCTTTTCTTCCATTTTTTGATTTTCCATCAAAAACCCAAACCAGAATAGAACTGGCATTAGGTAGTCCAAGTGCGCCAAGAAAAGAATTAAGAAAAGCAGGCTGGGAAATTATCAATCCACTTTCTATTTCGAAAAGCCTTCGGCTTTATAAAGAATACATACAACAGTCTTATGGTGAGTTTTGTATTTGTAAAGAGGGGTATGTAATCAGTCATACGGGCTGGTTTAGTGAAAGAAGTGCAGCCTATTTGGCGAGCGGAAGGCCTGTCGTGGCTCAGGATACTGGTTTTACTAAGCATTTAGCATCTGGAGTGGGGCTATTGCACTTTCATGATACCGAAACGGCAATCGAGGCTTTAAATGACGTAATGGGAAATTACTCCATACATTGCAAAAAAGCACGGGAATTGGCTGGTTCTTATTTTGATTCCAGGATGGTACTAGAACAACTAATCTGTTCAAGCATTTAAAACTCAACAAATTCAATGAAAAACTGAAAAATATCCTAGAGAATTAGACCTTTGAAAATACCCCTCTAAAAACTGATCGAAACAAATTTATTGAAAACTAAGTGGCATAAAAGCATCTTTTAATTCAAAATTTGAGCCCATGGAACGCTTACCTTTATTGTCATCCAATTCCACTAATAGAATCAAGATAGCTTTTTTCGACTACCCTGATGTTTTTGAAGACTTCTATACCCATTATAGTATAAGCCAAACAACGTTTGCTGACTGGGACAACACGGCAAACCATGCATGGTTAACGATCATTCAAGAAAAAATAGGTGATGTCACTTGGTATATGAATGTAATCAAGCCAGAGACATCTGAGATAGTTCATACCAAGGTCGGTTGTAAAATCCGATTTATTAAAAGCTCTCTCTTGCATAGAATGCTCTGGAGGTTATTTTATCTTCCTTCGTTTGCTTGGCGATGGCAAAGGTTCTATCGTTTTTATGCTACCATTGCCTCTTATTTATCACCCTTTTCATACCAGCTATCAAGAAGACTTTTTCTTGAAAAACCAGATGTTATTTTTGTGCAAGACTATTGCAGTGGGAGGTATGATGTATTACTCTTTTATGCTTACCTATTAAATATCCCATTAATTACGTTTCATTCTGGAAGCGTATCTTATAGATATTTAGGTAAAAGAATTAAAAAATATTCCATTTCAAAAGCAGATTATATTTTTTCATCTGGAACACAAGAAACCGGTAATCTTATCAACAATTATAAAGTTCCCCCGGAAAATACGGCGGTTATCCGCCCTCCCATTAACATGAATGTTTACCAAATTATGGAAAAAAACCTAGCCTGCAAAAAGCTGGGGATAGACCCTACTAGAAGGTACCTTTTGTTTGTAGGAAGGTTTGAGGATGGAGTGAAAAGGATAACCCACATGATCCATGTTTTTCAGAAAGTGTCTGAAAAGTTTCAAGATGTAGATTTTATTTTGATAGGAAGTGGCTTGGATGAGCATTTAATAAAAAGCAGAGCAAACAGCTTGATCCCCGGTAGAGTATTTTTTACAGGTTGGTTAAAAGAGGATTCTCAAAAAGCACTTTATTACAACGTTGCTGAATGCCTTTGGCTAGCTTCTTGGCGGGAAGCAGCACCAGCGGTAATTGGAGAGTCATTTGCTTGTGGGACACCTGTTCTATCCTCAAGAGTTGGCGGTATACCTGATTTAGTGATTCCCAATAAAACAGGTTGGTTATTCGAACCCGGTGATGACATTGAAATGCTGGAGACTTTGTGCACCATGCTAGAAATCTGCCCGCGAAATGCTGAATTTCGTGAAAATATAAGGAACTATGCCGAAAATCTGGTCTCTTTCAGGGCGATAGGAGAGGTTCTGAAAAGTGGCTTTCTGTCTGTCTTTGACCCAAAAACAAATTGAATGATGGCAGATTTTTGTATATCGGTTCTCAATTTAAAATGTCAATTTCAAAATTAAATAATGAAACTAAGTTGACATATAGCAACCCCTACCTTAAGCATGAACACAAAGGCTTTCGTGTAATCATTAAAAATGTAAATTTACTACTGACCAAAACTGAAATTCCAAAGTAGTCACAAAGAAATCTTTACACCACCTAAACTTAGAATTGACATGGCGAGAATAATATTAAATGGTTCCATCGCAAAGTATCCGGTAGCAGGATTAGTACAGTTTATTTTGGCTTGGATTCTTGGACTAAAACGCTTGGGGCATCACGTCTATTTTATTGAAAAATGCGAATGGGAAAATGCCTGTTATGACATGGAAAAAAAAGAAATGACTAATGATGCCAGTTTTGGGGTGGGTTACCTAAAGAAACTCTTTAAAAACTATGATATGAACCATAGTTGGTGTTTCAAGGATATTAAAGGAAATTACTTTGGAATGTCTAAGAATTCACTTAAAAGGATATTTGAAAACGCTGATCTATATTTAGATCTCGAATGGGCTTGCTGGGAAGAAGGATCAGAAAAAGTACCTGTAAAGGCTTTTTTTGATGGGGAACCTGGGTGGTTCCAAATAAAACTTCATAACATGCTGGAAAAAGGCAATTTACTTTTAGCCTATGACTATTATTTTACCGATGGTTTAAATATTGGAAAGCCTGAAAATATAATTCCAACCGCGGGTATAGATTGGCAAAAAACCCTTGCACCTGTTCTGCTAATGAATGATAACTCGACTCAAATTCCCCCCACAAAGGACGCTCCCTTTACCACAGTTATGAGTTGGCAGGCACACAAAGAAGTTTCCTATTTAAACCAGGTTTATGGTCAAAAAGATAAAGAATTTGAAAAGTTTATGGAATTACCTTCCATAACCAATCAGTCTCTTGAGATAGCCGTTCGAGGAACAAAAACCCCCGTTAAACTGCTTAATTCCAATGGTTGGAAAATCAAGAAAGCCAGCGAGATTTCTTTCACCCTCAAAGGTTACCACGATTATTTGGCCGCTTCTAAAGGTGAATTATGCATCGCCAAAAATGTTTTTGTAGCTACCAAATCAGGTTGGTTTGGTGAACGGGCAGGGTACTACATGCAGAAGGGTCGACCCGTCATTAGCCAGGAAACGGGTTTTTCGCAACATATCCCCTGTGGAGAGGGGCTTCTTGCCTTTGAAAATATTGATCAGGCAGTTAATTCAATCGAATCTGTAGTTTCTAACTATGAACACCATTCCAAAAAAGCAAAGGAAATTGTTGGGGATTATTTCGATGCCGAAAAAGTTTTAAATAAAATGTTAAATGTTATTGGAATTTAATAGAAAAACATGGGAAGAGTAATAATAACCGGAGCAATGATTAAATATCCATGGGGTGGTTTAATCCAGTTTTTTTTAGCGTGGATTATAGGGATAAAAAAAGCAGGGTATGATGTATATTATGTAGAACAGGTGGAATGGGAGTATGCATGTTACAATGTACTAAAAAAAGAAATGACCAGTAACCCCACCTACGGAATTGGAATTATTAACAATGAACTCAAAAAATATGGACTAGAGAATAAATGGGGCTTTGTCGATGACAAAGGAGATCATTATGGAATGAAAAGGAAAGATTTTATTGGCCTTTTTGAAAAGGAAAGTGTATTTATTGACCTTCAGTATGATTCCTTTCCGCAATGGTCGTACAATGTTGGAAAAAGGGTCTATGTGGATGGGGAGCCTGGGTGGAATCAATTGGGAATAGAAAAGGCGATAAGGAATGGAGAAAATGTACCTTCGTATGATGTATACGTCTCAATGGGCTTAAACGTAGGAACCCACAAATTTAAAGCACCTAATTTAAACAAAAAATGGATGCATACCTTTTGTCCGGTACTTACAGAAGTGGTAAAACCAAGTAAACCAAAAAACGATGCCCCATTTACAACAGTAATGAATTGGAAGGCTAATCCTGAGGTCAATTATAATGGTAAAATCTATGGTATGAAGGATCTGGAGTTCAAAAAGTTCATGGACCTTCCCTTATTGGTTGATACAAATTTTGAAATTGCAGTTTCTAGTGGAGCTCCAAAAGAACTATTAAGGCAAAAAGGCTGGAAAGTTATAAGTGCCGATAGTATTTCAGGGAATGTTGACCAATATCACCAGTATATTTCACAGTCTAAAGCTGAATTTTCAGTAGCAAAAAATGCCCATGTAGAAACCTGGGGAGGAATGTTTTTGGAACGGTCCGGGTATTATATGGCCAGTGGCCGGGCAGTTGTACTACAAGATACAGGATGGTCAGCATTCTTACCAACAAGCAAAGGGTTATTTGCCTTTAATAACATTGAGGAAGCTAAAAATGCAATAGAAGAAATTAATAAGGATTTCGTCAGGCATGGGGAATGGGCAAAAGATATTGTACATGAATTCCTTGATGCACCAAAAGTATTGAAAAAATTATTACAAGCCATTTTAACCTAATTGAATTCTTGGGTCTCCTATGAGGCCATTTCGGGTTTTTAAGTTAATCTATAATGCCGTTCACTTACTAGATACTTTGGGTTTAATTCAAAACGCAGGAACAAAAGTAGAATAAATGAGACCTTATTCTTAAATAATAGCATTAAAGTGTGCAACTTGCTGATATAGGGATGTTCGCTCCCGAAAATCGGGACAGGCTCTGATGTTCCTCAAATCCTATTTTGACCTCAGCGACGAAAAACTGGATGAGCGTTTCAATACCGACTGGGGCATACAGCTTTTCTGCGACAAGCTCCTGAAGGAAAACCAGCTAATAAGGGATTCGGGCATCGTCGGCAGGGTACGGGCATACGTGGCTGAACATGCCGACTGGCAGAGGGTGCAGGAAGTACTCCTGGATTCCCGGAAGGGGGAAATTGACAATATCCACGTGCTTTTCATGCCTGCTTGGAGCAGCAGTGACCCCTCCTGTTATGAAAGCTATAGTTTCCCCACGGATGTGAAACTGCTTTGGGAATGCTGCCAGTGGGTTTTCGAGAAGCAACTTTTCAAGTTCTGCTGGAAGACCGGGATCAAAAGGCCGCGTCCTAACTACCACCAACAGCAACCGGAGATACTGAACGGAGAGGAAAATATTCACCTGCTTCCCCAAAAAAGCCACTCCAAAAACTAAAAAGCTTGACGAATTGTACTTTTTCCATGTCAAATGGACTTGACATGACGCAATAAAACCTGAAAAAAAAAGTAAAAGGGCCAAAATAATCCCTTAAATATTTAGGTAGAGCAATTTTCAAGGAAACCCTACGGTATGGCTTCATTTTCAAATTTTCGTAAAAAGCAATATTATCCGAATGGTCAATCGTACCATTCAAATAGATATTCATTCTTAAAATCAATTTCGAATTTTCTCAATAGTTCAAGATACTCCACCCGGAAGGATTTTTTTCTGTGGTGTTTTTCTTGGTTTAAAATATAATTGTATATCCTTTCGACCTGGGAATGGGAATAGGAAAATGCACCATATCCTTCTTGCCATTGAAATTTACCTTTCACCCATCGCTTTTCATTGACAAAATTCGAAGAATTGTTCTTTATATCACGAACCAGATCAGGCCATAGAAGGTTTTAACCCTATAAAAGCATGGATGTGATCTGGCATTCCATTAACAATTATCGATTTTTGATCTTTCCCATTAATGATTCCGGCAATATATTTATTTAGTTCTTCCTTCCAGGAACTGAAAATTAGATTTTGTCTTCCCTTTACTGCAAAGACAACTTGGATGTAAATCTGTGAAAATGCATCTGCCATAGCTTTATATTATTTATTAGGAATAATTGAATCTCTTAAAATTTCATAGACAAATTGAAGTAGTCTATTGATCAATTAAAATTAAGGAATCTTGGAAAATAACCTTAAAAAAAATCAGTAATATACTAAACCACATTGCTGCCAGGGTCGCGTATTATTATTAGAAGAACCTTTCCCCGTATTGGAATCCACTTTTCCACCACCATGCCATTGACCCACATTCTTTTATTCGATGGGCGTTTATGCAAATGGCACCACCTTTTCGGCATGATCATGTCACCCCTCCGGGGTTTATCCCTTTGCAAACGAAGACCAACCCCAGCCGGGGTGACATTATTTTTGCCGCTATGGAAATCGCCACCGGCATCCCCGTCCCCACCGCCTGGCCAATAATCCACTCCTTTTATATTGGAACCTTTCTTTCCCCGAAACAAATTCATTTCCGTTTTCAAATTTTGACATTCGCCGGAATTTGCGTTCAGGGGAGTTCAACCCCTGCCGGGGTTGCCGGTTGCCTATTGCGTGACTGTTTCTATAATCCTGTCACCCCTCTGGGGTTGGTTTACCATTGGTAAATTGTGCACGGCCTACCTTCATGGTTGTAAATCCGGGTAATCCCCTGGGCCTGTGCTCGAGTCAATGCATCTGTGCTTGAGACGGACATCCAACAGCACCTTTGATTCCCTATCCCATGCGAACAATCTTACTGCAACCCTCCAAGGCCAAAATCGGCAACCAACCCCGGCAGGGGTGGCATTAATACAGAACTAAACCACATTACAGCCAGGGACGCATAATAATAGAACAACCCCTTTCCATATTGGAATCCACTTTTCCACCACCATGCCATTGACCCAAATTCTTTTATTCGATGGGCGTTAATGCAAATGGCACCACCTTTCCGGCATAATAATGTCACCCCTCCGGGGTTTCCCCCTTTTCACTGACTGTTTCTATAATCCTGTCACCCCTCTGTGGTTGGTTTACCATTGGTAAATTGTGCACGGCCTACCTTCATGGTTGTAAATCCGGGTAATCCCCTGGGTCTGCGCTCGATTCAATGTGTCGGCTCTTGGCACGTACATCCATCAGCACCTATGATACCCTATCCCATGCGAACAATCTTACTACAACTCCTCCAAGCAAGCCCAAAATCGGCAACCAACCCCGGCAGGGGTGGCATTATTATAGAAATCCATGAAACAGAAACAAGACCAACCCCAGGGGGGTGACATTATTTTTGCCGCTATGGAAATCGCCACCGGCATCCCCGTCCCCACCGCCTGGCCAATAATCCACTCCTTTTATATTGGAACCTTTCTTTCCCCGAAACAAATTCATCTCCGTTTTCAAATTTTGACATTCGCCGGAATTTGCGTTCAGGGGAGTTCAACCCCTGCCGGTTCAATCAATACGTTTCTTGTTTCCATAATCCTATCACCCCTCCGGGGTTGGTTTACAATTTGTAAATTGTGCACGGCCTACCTTTATGGTTGTAAATCCGGGTAATCCCCTGGGCCTGCGCTCGATTCAATGCATCGGCTCTTGAGACGGACATCCAACAGCACCTTTGATTCCCTATCCCCTACGAACAATCTTACCACAACCCCTCCAAGACCCAAATCGGTAACGAACCCCGGCAGGGGTGGCATTATTATAGAAAACAAGATTCGGAAACGAAGACCAACCCCAGCCGGGGTGACTTTTTTTTTGCCGCTATGGAAATCGCCACCGGCATCCCCGTCCCCACCGCCTGGCCAATAATCCATCTACTTTTATATTGGAACCTTTCTTTCCCCGAAACAAATTCATCTCCGTTTTCAAATTTTGACAATCGCCGGAATTTGCTTTCAGGGGAGTTCAACCCCTGCCGGGGTCAGTTTCCTATTGCGTTCCTGATTCCATAATCAGTCACCCCTCTGGGGTTGGTTTTCCTTTGGTAAATTGTGTACTGCCTACCTATTTTTTTATGGTGTAGATCCGGTTAATCCCATGCCTGTTCTCAGGTCAATGCATCTGTACTTGGGACGGACATCCAACAGCACCTTTGATTCCCTATCCTATGCGAACAATCTTACTGCAACCCTTTAACGTCCAAACCGGCAACCAACCCCGGAGTGGTTGAACTCCAATGCACGCAATGGCTAGAGTGAATGGCCTTATTGTCTTTCAAAAATATCTCCTACCTCCAAGGTAAACCCCTTGATTACCTCTGACTGCAGAGTGTCGCCTGTGGTGAAAAGCCTTGAGGCTTTATATTCCCCATTCATTAGGGTGTAGATCAACAGCGTATTTTCACTGGGGTGGATTACCCAATACTCTTTTACACCGGAAGCTTCATAAACCTTGTATTTATCTTGGAGTTCCTTACTGTTGTTACCGGGGGAAAGGATTTCCACAATGAGGTCAGGGGCTCCTACACAACCGAGCTCATCCAGTTTCTCCGGGTCGCATACCACACAGATATCCGGTTGCACTACTGTGTCTATGTCCTCATTTTTTTTGGATTTGACGGGTAGGCGAACATCAAAAGGCCCTGCATATACCTTGCAGGGTTTTTTTTCCAAATAATTGTAAATCTTGGTAAAAACCCTGCCGGAAACTTCCTGGTGAATTCTTCTCGGTGCCGCTATTTGCCTGAAAACCTTGCCTTTGATCAGTTCTACCATTTCGTCTAGCTGCCAGTTGAGGTAATCGGCGTAGGAGTAGTGGCCATATTCAGAGAAAGGCTCATTGAGGTTGTTTTTAAGCTTCTCTTTTTCCATAACCTAAAGATAATCAATTGGTATTGACCGTACAATCACCTTCAGTAAACAAAGTTCACAGTGGTTTTAGGTTTTACGATGCTGTGGTTAACTTAAAGAAACCCTAAGACAAGATGAAAATGTATAATGTGCAACTCCCCAGTTTTCAATTCCTTAGGAATGGATGGATCAAATTGAAAGTGAATATTAGCTTATCGGAGGTAGGAATAGGTCGGCCCTCTGTGCAGGCTCCGGGGAATTCACCAACAAGAGGATCAGGTTGTTTTTTTGATGGAAAGTAGCCGGATGGCCGGAATGGCCTTCCAGAAAACGGGTACGTCATTGGGAGCCGGCCGAAAAAGGTCTTCCAGGTATTCTAAGGGTTCAAACTGGATATATACGGGTATGGGTTCTTGGGTTATCACCTTAAATTCTTCCGGTAGGTTTTCCGGGTAATACAGTTCATTGTTGAATTGGATGAGAAACTGATATCCTCCCCTTGTAGTTGTATTGATCACTACCTCTGCATTCCCCTCTCTTTTGGGGTCATCATCATGTCCACAGGAACCTATTTGGAGTAAAGCTATAAATATTGCAAACAGGTTGTATGCCTTCATGTTGCCTAGACGTATAGGAATTGAGAAACGCTACATGCCACTTTTATTTTAAGACTATCTCTTTATAACGAGAGGTATTACCCAAGCTCATCTTCAAAAAGGTCCTTCAGGTCACTCAATATCGCTTCGGCTTCCTCTTTCTTAATTTCAAAAGACCCATCCGAGGGAGGGTTGTTGAGAAAATGCTTATAGTGTTTTTCGGCCTTTTTGAGGGTTCTGGGGCTCATTTCAAATTCGGTATAGTCTAGGTGTTCCTTTGCCAGGGCAGAAGCCTTGAAGTTGCCAAATAGGTAGATGCGAAAGATATCCACGAACTTTTCGCTGAGGTCAAACTCCTCCAAAAGAGAAACCAACCCACCGTTATGGTTACGGTTTGCCGGTAGGTGTATGACCTCCAGAAGGGTGTCCAGGCCCTCCTCTTTTTCCTCCATCATGGCCAAGGCCTTTGTAGCCAGGAAAGCATTTTCCATGTCTCCTTGCCTAAGCACCTCTATAAGAGCTTTCCGTGCCTGGTGACTGCCAATTTTTGCGAGCTTCTCCCCAAATCTTAAGGGCTGCTCCTCGGTTTTATCCAATAGTCGGTCTAAAAGGGACTTAATAGTATTGTCCTGTTCAGGGTCTGATGGTATCATGGTAGTAATTTATAAAATGGCTGCCAAGATACCTCAAATAATGCGCAAAAACATTCTTTGGATAGGGCATTTCTCCAGTGGAAAAACGGTCTGCCATGCTGAAGGCAAATGACTGATCCCTATTACGGATGGATTAGGCTTCGAAAGGATTTGGTCACAGAGGGCACGGAGGAGTCACGAAGGACACTGAGGTTTTGATGTAGTCTTAGTTTTAAATGGTGTTTCAATCCTGTCTTTAAGACGAAGGGACTTAGGGAGCGGGAGATATGTTTTCTTTATAATCGGGGTTGACACTTCGGGGGAATCTTGCCCTCCCCCGATAGCTAATGGGGCTATCGGGGAATCATCTGTATGTCTCTTGCTAAATACTCAATTTCCTCCTATCAGAAATTTGGCTATTTTTGGTTTGACCAATTGCAGCAAACCATGCGCACCCCTACATTCTTGTTTTTCCCACTATTTTTTTATTTCCTTGCCTTGGCATCCTCTCAAGGGGCAAAGGCACAGGTTGAGGAACAATACCGGATCTACGATACCAGGACCAGTCAGGAAATTAGCATCGAAGACCTCAATGTGGCGCTTGCCGGCGCGAATGTGGTCATGTTTGGGGAGGAACACGATGATAGCATCGCCCATATCCTTCAAGCTGATTTATATGAGGCCATGCTGGCAAGTTATGGAGATGTCACCTTGAGCATGGAAATGTTTGAAAGGGATGTGCAGTTGGTCTTGGATGAGTTTTTGGCAGACCTGATTTCGGAGGAGAAACTGGTGCAGGAGGGAAGGGCATGGCCCAATTACAGGGACTATGCCCCTATCCTGGCTTTGGCCAAGTCCTCTCAAAACCCTGTGATAGCGGCCAATGTCCCGGGAAGGTATGCCCAGATGGTGGCAAGGAAGGGATTGGCTGCGCTGAAGGAATTGGACAACAGGGCAAGTGGCTTTTATGAAACCTTTGACCTGCCCAGTAGAGATGACCCTTATCGGAAGAAATTCTTTGACGCCATGGGGGAGCATGGGCATGGTATGGGTCCGGAGGTATTCCATGCCCAGCTTCTGAGGGACGCCACCATGGCAGCCAGTATTTTCGATGCCTGGCGCGCAAATAGGAGGGGCAAGGTTTTGCATCTCACCGGGAGGTTTCATAGTGATTCCCATTTGGGAACTGTGAAACTATTACAGGATAGAAGGAGGAGACTTGAGCTTATGGTCATTTCCTGCTTTTCGGTCAATGATTTCCAGGACCCGGATTGGGGGGAATATAGGGGTTTGGGGGATGTTGTGATAGTGACAGTGGGGGATGCTGCTGGTGGGGAGTAGGTGCAGTTGATCCATCTGTTTTAGTTTAAAAATTTACTTAGAGGGGTTGATTCTCAATCCAATGGTTTAATTAGAAGAGGGGATTGGGGCGAATATTTTTATTAAATTTTGATTTATACGAAAAAAACAATTTTTTTTTAAAAAAGTATATTTTTCATAAAATTTCCGAATTAATAAGTTATTTAAAGTAAAATAAATATTAGAATTCAGTTACTCATATAGGAATGAAAAGCATTTTTATAGTTTTGAAAAACATTTTTATATATTTTATCTTTCTTTTCTCGATTTGATTTGTAAATTTGAGATCACATAGGCGGTAGTCACTCACCTAATTTGGCAAAATGGGGAGTGGTTGAAATTTTAAACTTGAAGTTGGGTAGTTATAGGTAAAATACTTGAAAAGGAAGGGAAAAGTTTTACAACAGTGACTTGGAATTCAGCAGCCCGAATTTCTTATTTTAAAGGGAAGATGGTAGATTTTTGCCCTACCGATCAAGAACTACATCAAAAATAACCCCATTTTAACTTACTGCCTATTTCATGCCATTCTTTTAAGTCCTTGGGACTGACCGGGCGAAGCTGTGTAAAAGTCTAAAAAGTAATAATTAACTATATTTTAAAAGAAACCATTGCTTGTGAAAAATATTTTTTATGCCGTAGTTTTAATGTTGCTTTTTTTTGGATCCTGCACCACGAGGAACCTTATTTATATGAGAGACTTACATAAAGAGGGTGCCAACACGGAAAAGATAAAAAATGCACTTGAATCTAGAATACAACCCATAGACCTTTTAAGTATTACTGTCAGTACGCTTAACCCGGAATCCAATATATTGTTTAACAGTGGTGTAATATCCAGTATTGGAAGTTCCGCCGGGCAAGGCAGTACCCCTAGCCAACTCAATGAAGGTTACCGGGTGGATAACAATGGGGAAATCAACTTCCCGGTATTGGGTAAGATCAAGTTAGCTGGATTGACCCTGGAGGAGGCCTCCGATAAAATGATCCAACTTTTGGAAAAAGAAGCTCGAAACCCTATTGTCAACATCAAAATTATGAATTTTAGAATTACAGTAGTGGGAGAAGTCAATAACCCCAGTACCATCCCAGTCCCCTCGGAAAAAATTAACATCATTGAAGCAATAGGTCTGGCAGGGGACATGACCCCCTTTGGTAAAAGGGAAAACATATTATTAATGCGGGAGGTTGGAGAGGACAGGACAACGGTAAGGCTTAATTTAAACGATAAAGCCATCCTTGATTCTCCCTTCTTTTACCTGCAGCAAAATGACATCATTTATGTAGAACCCGACAAGGCCAGGGCTTTGCAAGCCAATTCCGGCCGGGTAAATACGATGTTCTACCTGACCCTTCTGAATTCAATCGCCTTCGTGGCCTGGATGTTCGGCCTGTTTTAAACCTGATCAATATGGATCATTCACAGAACAGATTGTTTGGAAAACAATCACAAGATTTTAACATACGGAACCTGATTGACAAGTACCTGAGGTATTGGTATTGGTTTGTAATCTGTACATTTTTGACAATTTCCGTTACTTATTTTCACATCCGTTACAATATTGTTCCAAAATACGCCGTAAGTACTACCATTTTGATTAAAGAGGATAACCCGAAGGGAGCCTTTTTTTCCGGGGAAATGTCCGGTGGTTTGAGTGATTATGGAGTAAACAAAAATATTGGAAGTGAAATGATCGTCCTTCGGTCCAGATCACTTATGGAAAGGGTTTTTGAGGAATTAGGAATGAATACCACTTACTATATTGAAGGCCGCTTCAGGGATGTGGAGGTTTTTAAGGAAGACCTTTCTATTGGGCTTGTTATCAATAAATTGGAACCTTCAGCATATGGAAGAACGATCAAGTTAACATCCTTGGAAGACAACAGTTTTGACCTGACCGAATTTGACGGAGAAGGAAACCCCCAAGTCACTAATCATAAATTTGGGCAGGAAATCAACCGACCTTATGGCACCTTTACGGTCATTGGCTCTTCGGAATCGGAAAGCAGTAGTAATATTATTGTAAATTTTCAAAACATTAAAGACCAGGCTAAAAGTTATAGCCAATCATTAGGGGTTGAGTTGCTCAGCAAGGATGCAAATGTAGTTCGATTGGGTTTGACCGATGCCGTACCCAAAAAAAGCATGTTGGTTTTGAAAAAACTCGTGGAAGTATACAATAAAGAAGCCATTGAAGACAAAAATAAAGTGCAACTCAGTACGATTGCGTTTTTGGATGAAAGAATACAGTTCTTGTCTACCGAACTTTCTGAAGTAGAAAGGAATGTGGAAACCTATAAACAACAAAACGACCTGACCGATGTAGATGCCAATGCACAGCTCTACATGCAGTCCGCTAGTCAATATAGTAAAGAGTTGGAGGATCTGGAAATCCGAATGGACATTATCAATTCCTTGGAAAATTATGTCCACCAGGAGGAATTGAAACTTATCCCAGGATCCTTGGCGATAAACGAACCTACCCTTAATGGACTTATGGCCAAATATAACGAGCTTTTGTTGGAAAAGCAGCGGATGCTTAGGACCATTCAGCCGGGTAGTTCGCTGATACGAAACCTTGATGAACAGCTTGGTAATTTGAGAGATAATATTCGTGAAAACCTTAGGACCATCAAAAGCAATATGGAAATCACCTTGAATAACTTGAGGTCCAGCACAAGCCAGTTTCGATCTAAGGTGAGAAATGTACCCTCCATTGAAAGGGAATTGTTGGAAATCAACCGGCAACAAAGTGTCAAACAGGCCATTTACCTGTTTTTACTTCAGAGTAGGGAGGAAGCAGGCCTTACTTTGGCTTCCACCCAGGCCAATTCCCGAATCATTGATGAACCGGCCGCAGGCACCCTTCCTGTTAACGCAAGTAAATCCACCCTATATTTGGCTGCAATCAGTTTGGGGCTAGTGATCCCTTTCGGTTTTATTTACCTGAAAGACCTGCTAAACGATAAGGTAAAAGAAAGAAAGGATGTAGAAGGGCACACCCATGTGCCAATATTGGGAGAAATCTACCACAGTAAGGAAAAAGGCAACCTTCAGGTGGCTGAAGGAGATCATTCCATTATTGCCGAAACATTCCGACTTGTCAGGGCCAACCTTCATTTTGCCAATGTGGGAAAAGAAAATAAGGTGATTTTGGTGACTTCAGCCAGAAGCGGGGAAGGAAAAACTTTTTGCAGCATCAATCTAGGTGCAACCCTGGCCTTGTCTGGAAAGAAAGTGGTCATCGTGGATTTTGACCTAAGAAGGGCTAAACTAATGGAGTACTTAGGTTTAAAACCTTCAGTTGGCTTGACCGATTACCTGGCATTTCCTTCTTTGGATGTAACTGCTTTGTTGGTTTCTTTAGAAGAAGTGGCCGGTCTGTATGTTATAGGGGCCGGCACCATCCCTCCTAATCCCGCCGAATTAATGATGAGTACCAGAATAAAAGAACTGATCGAAACCTTACGCAATGAATTTGATTATATTATTCTAGACTCACCTCCCATCGGCCAAGTAGCAGATACTTTTAGTTTAGCTCCTTTAATAGACTCTACTGTATATATTATACGCTACGGCTATACCTACAAAGCCCAATTGGCGATTATAGAGGATGTGTATCAAAATAAGAAACTAAAGCAACCTATGCTCGTAATGAATGACGCCAGCAAAAGAAGTGGTCACACGTATGGATACGGGTACGGATATGGACATGACAATGGGAATTCTTCAAGTAAAGGAAAAGGGGAAAAGGTAGCGAAGATTTAGCTATGAAGAACGCCTAAAAATTAAAATCTAAAGTTCATCATTTTTTCATTTTTAAATTGAATAGACAATATATGGATACCCTAATAATTCAAGAAAATCCTAACCTTGTAAAAGATCAAAGATGGGATTTAATAATTAAACCCCACAAAAATCTTCTTGAACTACGTTTTAATGATGTGTGGGCCTACCGTGACCTTTTGTGGCTACTGGTACGAAGAGATTTTGTATCTTTTTATAAACAAACAATTTTAGGACCCCTCTGGTTTTTTATCCAACCCATTTTGACAACCATCATGTTTACCATCATTTTTGGTCAAATGGGAGGATTATCAACAGATGGTTTACCCCAACCTCTCTTTTATTTAGCCGGTATTACCGCTTGGAATTATTTCGCTGATTGCCTTACCAAAACATCCACGGTATTTAAGGATAATGCAAATATATTTGGTAAAGTCTATTTTCCTCGGCTTATAATGCCTTTGAGCATTGTATTCAGTAATTTAGTCCGATTTGGAGTCCAGTTTTTGTTATTTATTCTGGTAATGGCGTATTACGGATTGAATAATACTCATTTTCAGCCGACCTGGGGAATTTCCCTGTTTCCGATAGTGGTTTTGCTAATGGCTTTTTTGGGACTGGGAACCGGATTGACAATTTCTGCTATGACCACAAAATATCGCGACTTAGCATTTTTACTTACCTTCGGAGTACAATTACTTATGTATGCAACAACTGTTATATATCCTCTATCAGCAGCCAGCCCCAAATATTATTACATTATTGCATTGAATCCCATGACACCATTGATAGAAACTTTCCGGTTTGGATTTTTAGGCCAAGGTAGTTTTAGTTGGATATATCTTGGATATTCAGCCTTGGTAACAATAATGCTTTTATTGGCAGGAATAATTATTTTCAATAAAGTAGAAAAGGACTTTGTGGACACAGTCTAAGAGTCCTTCCTTCAAATTTCCCATAAAATTAATTCAGCAATGTCATTAGTCATTAAGGTAGAAAATCTTTCAAAAGCATATCAATTAGGGGAATTAGGAACAGGCACTTTAAGCCGTGATCTGGAGAGATGGATTGCTAAGTTAAGAGGTAAAGAAGATCCATTCTTACAAGTAGGCGAAACAAATGACCGGGAAAAGAAAGGAAGGTCCAATATAGTTTGGAGTTTAAAGGACTTAAACTTCGAAATCAACCAAGGAGATACAGTTGGAATTATTGGGCGAAATGGAGCTGGAAAAAGTACCCTGCTTAAATTGTTAAGCCGGGTTACTTCTCCTACTAAGGGTGAGATAAATGTGAAAGGACGGATTGCGAGCTTACTTGAGGTGGGTACAGGATTTCATCCTGAGTTAACCGGTAGGGAAAATATTTATTTGAATGGGGCTATTTTGGGGATGAGGAAGAAGGAGATAACCCGAAAATTTGATGAGATAGTAGATTTCGCTGGTGTAGAGCGATATATTGACACACCAGTCAAACGCTATTCTTCAGGCATGTATGTGCGCCTAGCATTTGCAGTAGCAGCCCATTTAGAATCAGAAATTTTAATAGTTGACGAGGTATTGGCAGTGGGCGATGCTGAATTTCAGAAGAAGTGTTTGGGTAAAATGGGTGATATTAGCAAATTAGAAGGTCGTACAATATTGTTTGTTAGTCACAATATGCAAGCAATAAAAACATTAACTAGAAATTGTTTATTACTTAAGTCAGGCAAACTTATTAAATATGATGAGACAGATAGTATAATAAACGCATATAATGACTTAGAAAAAAACAAAAATCTGACATACCGATCAGAATCTAGTATCAAGAAACCCAAAATAACTAAAATTGATTTAAGTACCAGTTTGCCTAATAATGTCCATGTAAATGGTGAAGATCTCATCATCAAAATTGAAGTTTCTATACCTGTAGAGATTAAATCAGCTTGGTTATCTTTACAAATCAAGGATTCAAATGATAAGGTAATTGTACATGTCTGGACAAGTAACAATGACCAACCATTTTTTGATAAATCGGGGAATTACAAAATAAAATGTACTCTACCAAAGTGTCAGTTATATATGGGGGATTATACTTTAGATTTGTACATTTCTGGCCCCCCTGGAGGTGAAACATATGAAATTCTACAAGATGTTTGCCCTCTTGAAATAGTCATGTTCAATAAAAACAGAGAATGGCCATGGCGGAAGGAAGAATGTACATATTTAGCGGATAGTAATTGGGAAATAATTCGAAACGGTTATGAGATTATTTAGTAGGTTTTTCAAGAAAAAGTTAACAAGAGAGCAAGAATATAAAAATAGAGCTATTTATGATTCCTCGGTATCTTTTGGCTGGGCAGGAATAATCACCAATTTTGCCAATGATCCCAAGGCTATAATTATAGGAAAGAATACTGTGATAAATGGTGAACTAATTATTAACCCATATGGTGGAAAAATTATAATTGGAGATTTTTGTTATATAGGGCATAATACACGGGTACAATCAGATACCCAAATCAGTATAGGTAATGATGTTCAAATTTCATATAACGTCAGTATTATTGATAACAATGCCCATGAATTAAATAGTATGGAGAGAAAAACATCATTAAGAAAAATTTTAATTGAAGGTTATGAGAATTTAAAGCAAAGAGGAAATATACTTGGCAAACATATAATTATCGAAGATGAAGTATGGATAAACTTTAACTGTATAATCTTAAAAGGTGTAAAAATAGGAAGGGGTGCAATTATTGGAGCAGGAAGTGTCGTAACAAAAAATGTACCACCATATACACTAGCTGTTGGTAACCCAGCTAAAGTAATTAAAACAATAAATTAATTATTATTCAAATTCTGTTGCATGATGATATGATATCTGAAAAAAAGCTTAATGTAGTTTTTGCAATTGATCAATTTTATATTCAACATTTTTGTGTAGCCGTAACGTCTTTATTAGAAAATAACTTAAAAATCATAAACAAAATATTCTTAATAAACGATATTGAAAATAATTTTAGTCTTAACCAGACTATAAAGTTTATTAATAAAAAATATAACATTAAAATTATAAATATATTTTTTGACACCTCTTTAGTAAAAAATTTTAAAATTGATGGCCACATAACCCATGCTTCTTATTACAGAATATTTTTAACGGAACTCTTGCCTAGGGATGTTGAACGAGTTTTGTTTTTAGACTCGGATGTTATAGTTAACGGATGCATCAAATATTTTTTAAGTTTGAATTTCCAACCTGATGTAGCAAATAATTTACCTAAAATTTTGCATCAAAAATCTAATATTAGGAAGGAGTATTTTTTATATGCTATAAGTAACCTGTTTGATCAAAATAAAGAAAGATTAAAGGACTTAGGTCTGTGTGGAGCGCAATATTTTAATGCAGGTGTTCTTTACATTGATTTAAAACAGTGGAGAGAAAATAACATAATTAATAAATTTATTTTTGTAGCCAATGAGTTTAAAGAAAAACTTTACCTACATGATCAGGATGTCATGAATATTGTACTCGAGAATTATTGGTTAGAAATAGATGAAAAATTCAATGCTATAGGCTTAGAATTTTCAAACAAAAAAATTGATATAAAGGATTATATAATTATACATTTTACAAATTTCCCTAAACCTTGGCATTTTAAGAATTCCCATCCTTTCAAGTGGCTATATTACTATTATATATGGAAAACCCCATATAGATTGTATATACCAAAAGATCTTAACCTTTATAACCTATACAAATTTAAAATAATTCCAAGAGTAAACCATTTAAAAGATAGGTTAATGCGATTAAATCTAAAAACAATAAAAAGAAAAATTTTTAGATTATATTAAGAAGAATAAAGGTTTTGTATCTAATAAAAACCATTAAATGACTTTCATTTCTATTTAAGTCGCTACCAATTTAAACGCTGTAAAGACTTCTAAAAATTTTTATTGTCATAAAATCATGAGTAATATTGAAGTTAAATCAGTTAATCCAAATCTAGGGTTTAGACCTATTTGGTCTGTAATGATTCCAACATATAATTGCGCTTACTTTTTAAAAGAAACTTTAGAAAGCGTCATCAATCAATACCAAGGGCCAGAAAAGATGGAAATCTGGGTAGTAGATGACCATTCTACTCACGACAATCCCCTTGACGTCATAAGTGGTTTAGGAAATGGAATAATTAAGTTTTTCAGACAAGAACAAAATGTGGGACAATTGAAAAACTTCGAAACATGCTTAAATTTAGCCAAAGGAAAGATTATTCATTTACTGCATGGAGATGATTTCGTACACCCCGGCTTTTATGAAAAATTGGGAAAACCATTACTTCATGACGATTCTATTGGCGCTGTATTTTGTCGGCATGAATTTGTTGATGAGAATAGCAAGTTGTTATTCCGTTCGAAGCAACTTGCTAGCCAACAAGGAGTATTGCCTGAATTTTTAAGCACAATCGCATCCAAGCAGGTAATTCAAACTCCATCAATAATCGTTAAAAGGGAAATTTACGAGAAAATTGGTGGTTTCAATTTTACTTTAAAAGGGTGTGAAGATTGGGAAATGTGGATTAGGATAGCTAGCCACGGGTATAAATTTCACTATGAACCCCAAATATTGGCTTCGTATAGATTAAGGGAAACTTCCAATTCTGGCTCTTCACACAGAACGGGGCGGTTTGTAGATGATGTTTTGGAGTGTATGAAGATTTATTTAAGGTATCTTCCGATATATGGTAAAGAACGAAGACAGATTGTTAAGAAAGCTAAAGAGCATTTTATCCAATATTCTTTGTTTGCATATTATAGAATGAAAAACGACTATGGTGATTATCAATCCTCAACCCGCATCCTTTTCAAGGCATTGAAATTATGCTATGATTTTCCTTCTTCATTTAGAATCCTTAAGGAAATTATTAAGTGCCATGTTTTTTTTATTTTTTTCAAGACTAAAAAAATAGCCAGTTGATCAACGGTATTTCAGTAATAATTTGCTGCTATAACAGTTCATCACGGATTAAGGAAACCTTAAAGCATATTGGTCTACAGGTAGTTTCAAAAGAAATTATTTGGGAGGTGATCATCGTAAATAACTGTTCTTCAGATAATACTGAGGAGGTGGCAAAAAAAGAATGGAGTAATAATAATATCTCGAATGTGCCATTTAAAATTGTAAAAGAAGATAGCCCTGGATTAAGTTATGCTAGAAATAAAGGTATTAATGAAGCAAAATTTGAATTTATAATTTTATGTGATGATGATAATTGGTTGGATAAAAACTATATCAAAAATGCTTTTACAATATTGAAAAATAAGACAATCATTGGCGCTGTGGGGGGACAAAGTATTGCTTCATCGGATGGCCCTTTTCCCAGTTGGTTTGAGAAGTATAAGGATAATTATGCAATTGGAAAACAAGGTAATATAAGTGGGGACGTCTCCGATAGAGGGTACTTATGGGGAGCGGGCATAGTCTTTAGAAAAAGCTTATATGAAATAGCTTTTTCTAAATGCCCTCCGTTACTAACCGATAGAATTGGAGGTTCCTTATCATCAGGAGGAGATTCTGAAATCTGTAAACGAATTTTACTTTTGAATAAAGAATTACATTATTGCGATGAATTAAAATTTACGCATTTTATCCCACAATACAGATTAACTGAAAATTATAGGGATAATCTTCTCAAGAGTCTAACTTCTTCAAAAAATATCCTAGATAAATACTCCGAATTAATTTTTATACGTAAAATCCATATTTCACAGAAGATATATTTTTTTTGTAGTGCTATTTTTAAGTTAATTATTTTGTCAAATTTTAATAAAAAGGGAAAGGATATACAGAGAGATAAGAGATGGATTTATTTTATTTCAGGTCTGAATTTGAATGTGGATAAAATTTCTATCCAAATAAAAAACATTAGTAAAACTTTATGATCAAAAAATTTATAAATCAACATTTTTCATTTTGCCATGAGGTAATTATCTTTTTAATCCTCGTTAGTCGAAAAAACATTGTTAAATAATAATGATAAAATACCCCATGATTTCTGTAATAATTCCATCCTATAATCAGGGTGGATATTTAGAAGAAACCATATTATCTGTCTTAAATCAAAACTATTCATCCTTGGAATTAATAATAATCGATGGAAAAAGCAAGGATAATTCGATTGATATAATTAAAAAATATAGCAATTCTATTACTTATTGGGTAAGTGAACAAGACCGAGGCCAAAGTCATGCAATTAATAAAGGGATGGATATTGCAAGTGGTGAATATATTGCTTTTCTCAATTCAGATGATTGTTACCTGCCCGGCTACCTTAATGCGATTGCTAAACAATTAATAGAAAGCAAAAAACAAATTGATTTTATCTATAGCAATGTCGGCTTGGTAGGTCCCGAAATAAAAAATGCAACATTATTTAAAAGCAGGAAAATTTCAACTTTGAAGGCCCATAACTTACTTAAGTTTTTTTATAGTGTGGATTATATTATTCCTTCACAATCTGTATTGATGCATAGAGACTTGGTTAGGAAAGTAGAATATTTTAAAGAAGATCTTCATTATTGTATGGATCTTGATTATTATGTAAGATGCGCCTTACAAAAACCAATTTGTCAAGTATATACTCAACCATCCTATTTCTTCAGAATCAATGAATTCACAAAAACTTCTACTCAGAAGATAAAGATGTATGAAGAAGCAATTATGCTGGTGGAAATTTACAAGAATCGACTTGGTATTTTACAAAAATTTAATTTGGAGCGACTTGTAGCTTTTGAAAATCAATTTCGACATATCCGAGAATATAATGAGTATTTGATTTCTGTTAAAAAGCTTCTTAGACTATTGGTATTGAGCCCTGTTCATAGTCTTTATGATCGACGTTATCTTGGGTTGTGGAAGAGATTATTTTTTGGATCGAGAGATATTCTTAGCTAAAATTTAAAATTATCAATATGCTGAGTGTAATAATACCTACTTGTCACAGGAATGATTTATTGGCTTTATGCCTAAACAAGCTAGCTCCTGGAAACCAATCTTTGCCATTCAATAATTATGAGGTAATAGTTAGCGATGATGGTATAGAAAGTACAGCAGAAGCCATGATTATGGATGATTACCCATGGGTAAAATGGATCGAAGGTCCCAAAAAAGGCCCCGCAGCTAACAGGAACAATGGTGCCAACTGTTCTTGCGGAGAGTGGTTGGTATTTACAGATGATGATTGTTTGCCTGAAAAAGAATGGTTAAAAAGTTATCAAAAACAAATTTATTCTAATCATTATTTATATGTTTTGGAAGGACGTACAATTGCGGACAGACCACAAAATCGCTTTGATGAACAGGCCCCTTTAAATTTAGTAGGAAACAAATTATGGTCTTGTAATTTTGCGATTAAGAGAGATTTATTTCTAAAGTTAAATGGTTTTGATGATTCCTTTCCATTTGCAGCAATGGAAGATGTGGACTTTTACACTAGAGTCCTAAAACATACATCTACCCATTTTGTTCCTGAGGCCATTGTGATACACCCTTGGAGAAAAGCCAAACCTTTTGATACTTTTAATAAGCATTTAAAATCTCATGTCTATTTTGCAAGGAAATATAAATCGACTAGCAGCTTAAGTTTCAGGTGGACTAGAAGTAAAATTTTTATTCATATTTTATTTTCTGATTTCAGAGAACTATTCAAATTTAGAATGAAAGGCTGGCGATATTATATAGAAAAATGTTGCTTAAATTTTTGCTTAATATTTATTTAGATAAATATATATAAACTCTTATTTAGTTTACATTCATCATTTCCAAAATTGTTTTATTAAGAAAATAAGGCTTCATATTGTATCTAGATTATTTATAAGAAGGGTTGTCTATTCAAATTTTTCCATGACAAAAAATATTTTCGAAAAAGACCACAAAAATTGATAAAATAAAAGAATGAAAATACTGTTTTTGTGTGGGTCTTTAGAACAAGGCTGTGATGGTGTAGGTGATTACGTCCGGTGTTTAGCTGGGGAATTAATGAGACAATCCCATGATATTTCTGGTATAGCTTTATTTGATTGGTATATTACCGAAGTCAAAGAGGAATTTCAAAATTCAGAAGGTTTCTTAATCCCTGTCCTTCGAATTCCAGGAACATTTTCTTCGAAAGAGCGCTATACTTTATCTAAAAATTGGATTGATAATTATAATCCTGAATTCCTCAGCCTCCAATTTGTACCTTATTCATTCAGTAAAAAAGGACTTTTTTTTAGCTTAAGCCATAATTTAAAAAAAATCGGAAAAAACCGAAAATGGCACATAATGTTTCATGAGCTATGGGTAGGAATGAATACCGAATCTTCAACACTTTTTTTTTTGTGGGGTAATCTGCAGAAAATTTTAATAAAAAAGCTATTAATAAATTTAAATCCGGATGTAATTCATACTAATACTGAAGTTTATAGAATCCAATTAGGAAATTTAGGATTTGTAGCGCATAAACTAGTTATATTTTCAAATATTAAAAATGCATGTTATAACCTAAACAAAAAGGGGAAAAATCGAAAAATTATTTCCAACAAAAATAAGATCTCATTAGTGTTGTTTGGTTCTATTCACCCTGGAGCACCAGTTGAGGAATTTGCTTCTGAAATTTTTCGTACATGGAAACAAAAAGAAATTGAAGTTCAACTTACCATTATCGGTCGATCTGGTGATTTACGAAAAAAATGGACTTCGTCCTTTAGATCAGTCGGCATTGAAGTGAGATTATTAGGTGAGCAATCCCCTGAGCATATCTCTAAAGTATTAGATAATTCAACTATGGGGATTACAACTACTCCATTTGCGTTAATAGAAAAGAGTGGTACCATTGCTGCAATGCTAACACATGGTTTGCCCATAATCTGCGTTTCAAGTTCTTGGGAAGTAAGAAAAATTGGAAAAATTCAACTTTCAATTGATGTATATGAATATAAGGTCGGACAGCTACATTTAATTCCTCCGAATGGTGAAAAAAAAAACAATAATACTCCATGTATAAGAGGTGTGTCAAGAAAGTTTACTGAGTCACTTAAATGATTAAAGTTTAATTAATAATAGGTCGTAAAATTTCCTTGTAATTATCAAATGGCATTAAAGATATTAATCTTATCACACAAATTTTATCCAGATATAGGAGGCATAGAATCAATAAGTTTAATGCTAGCAGGAGCATTTTCAAAATCGGGTCATGAAATTCATGTGGTTACCTGGTCATCAGATCATTCCAATAAAGATTTTTCTTATGTTGTAGTTAGAAACCCATCAATTATACGTCTTCTTTATGAGCATTCTTGGGCAGATGTAATATTTGAAAACAATATTTGTTTACGTCTTGCCTGGCCGAGAATATTTTTAAGAAAAGCCTCTTTAATCGCCTTACATACTTGGATAAATAGGGCGGATGGGTCATTGGGATGGCAAGACAGAATGAAACTAAAATGGTTGAGTAAAGCAGGGCAAGTAGTTGCCTGCAGTAATGCTATCAAGGAACGCTGCTGGCCAGATTCAATAGTAATTGGAAATTCATATCAAGACGAAATGTTTAAAGAGCTTCATGGAGTCGAACGTAATGCTGATTTTATATTTTTGGGGCGTTTAGTCTCAGACAAGGGGGCTGAACTTGCAATTCAGGCATTTTATAACTTATTACATAAAGGCGACATAGCTGATTCTAATGATCTCAATCTCAATTTAACTATAGTAGGAGATGGACCTGAGAGGAAAGATCTTCACAGAATGGTGAAAAGCTTATGTTTAGAAGATATTGTTATTTTTAAAGGTGCACTTCAAGGTAAAGAGTTAGTACAATGTTTAAACCAACACCGATATTTAGTTGTGCCTTCGCTATGGGAAGAACCATTCGGAATTGTTGCTTTAGAAGGAATGGCTTGTGGCTGTTTACCAATTGTATCAGATGGTGGTGGTTTGCCTGAAGCTGTCGGTAATGCTGGGATAGTTTTTCGAAGGGGCGATGTAAATGACCTCACAAGGTGTATGGAACGAGTTGTAAAAGAGCCTAGATTAAGAGAAAAATGTTATAAAGAGATGCATTCTCATTTAAAATCTCATTATTTGGGAGAAATATCTAAACGCTATCTTTCCATTATTGAGAAATTAAATTAACCTAAAATAAAATTTATTTGTCTAAATAAAATTATTGTAAACTATATGCAAGTTCAGCTTGGAAATGAAAAGAATTTAGCGTTTGAAACCTCCATATAATTTTTAAAATGAAAATTCTCCTCACCCATCCAACAAGTAATGAATTTAATCGTGCAGCGGCACTTGGATTTCATAAATCAAATGTTTTATCGGAGTTCCATACCTCGTTGGCTATTTTTCCCGGGAGTTTACTAGATAGAATTAGCCGAATTGGCCCTTTTGGGGAATTAAAAAGGCGAAGTTTCGATCCGATTCTTAAACCTTATACTCGAACCTGGCCATGGCATGAATTTGGTAGGCATTTAGCCAAAAAAGTTGGCCTTCACGACTTAATTCGTCATGAAACCGGTATTTTTTCTGTCGACGGGGTTTATAAATTTTCAGATATTAAAGTTGCTAAAGCCCTTAAGTTAGCTAACCGCCTAGGTGCTACAGCTGTTTATGCCTACGAAGATGGTGCAAATGCATCTTTTAAAGAAGCCAAAAGATTGGGTCTAAGTTGTTTTTATGACCTTCCAATTGGTTATTGGCGAACGGCACGGAGGCTTTTGGATAAGGAGCGGGAATTATGGCCCGATTGGTCTTCCACCCTCATTGGATTTGCTGATTCGGAGGCTAAACTTGCTAGCAAGGACGAAGAGCTTCGATTAGCTGATCGAATATATGTAGCTAGCCAATTTACTGCAAATACTCTTAAGGATTACCCCGGAAGTTTATGCCCAATAGAAATCATCCCCTATGGATTCCCTACAGTTACAGACAGTTTTAAACCAGCGACTAATTCATTGAGTCGGCGCTTAAAGCTACTTTTTGTTGGAGGTCTTTCCCAACGCAAAGGAATTGCCAATCTTTTTAGTGCTGTTTCATCATTAACTCACTACGTAGATCTAACAGTAGTAGGTCAAAAAATTTGTGAAGCTTGTCCTGCTTTAGACGCCGCTTTGGCAAAACACCGTTGGATTCCAACTTTGTCACATGCTGAAATACTAAAACTGATGCAGGCTAATGATGTTTTGGTATTTCCATCACTTTTCGAAGGCTTTGGCTTAGTTATTACAGAAGCTATGTCACAAGGTACACCTGTAATCACCACTGAACGTACTGCAGGTCCGGATCTCATAGAACACGGTAAAAATGGCTGGTTAGTAGAAGCAGGATCTACCTCTTCGCTTCAGGAGGCTTTAGAGAATCTTTTGTATCGTCCTCAAATTATTGGTGAGGCAGGTAAAGCTGCTATGGAAACTGCCCGCCATCGCCCTTGGGAAGTATTTGGTCGAGAGCTTGCAGAATCAGTTTCCAAACATATTTAAAATTAAAAAAATTTAGGGATTCACTAAGGATGCATGATCCGACCATTTCTAGCGCACAGTCGGAAAGTTTTAGCCATTTGGCAGAAGATCCAAACCAAAGGCTTAAGCTAGTCATTTGGGCATATTTTTTCTTAATAATATTTGAAGGTGCTCTAAGGAAGTGGTTTTTGCCAGGATTAGCAACCCCTTTATTGGTAATTAGAGATCCAATCGCTTTATGGCTAGTTTTTATGGCCTGGAAACAAAACTTACTTCCGGGAAATATATACCAGTCAGGAATGGTATTAATTGCAATATTAGGAATATATACTGCTACATTTGCTGGACATGGCAGTTTAATGGTGGCGATTTTTGGAGCACGTATTCTGCTACTTCATTTCCCTTTGATGTTTGTTATTGGAAGTATTTTTGATCTTGGTGATGTATTGAAAATTGGGAAGGTAGTTATTTTGATGACTGTCCCTATGACTCTCCTAATTGCCATACAATTTTATAGTCCGCAAGAAGCATGGGTAAATCGAGGTATTGGAGGCGACATGGCGGGGGCTGGTTTTGATGGGGCTCTAGGATATTTTAGGCCCCCAGGGACTTTTTCTTTTACAACTGGCACTACTCTATTCTTCAGTTTAGCTTCAAGTTATATTATTTACTATTGGTTAAATCTCCAAAGCATTAATAGATTGTTGCTGTTATCGGCCACATTAGCTTTGTTATTTGCTGTTCCTCTTTCGTTAAGCCGGGGTCTACTTTTTCAAATAGGTGTATCATTTATTTTTGCTCTCATAATTATAAGTAAGAAACCCAAGCTATTAGGTCATTTAATAGTAATTGGGCTAGTAGGTCTTTTGTTATTATTTGTTTTAAGTCAGATTAGCTTATTTCAAACTGCCTCTGATGTGTTTACATCCCGTTTCGATGCAGCATCTGATTATGAAGGGGGGGTAAAAGGTACTATTTTAGATAGATTTTTAGGAGGGCTGTTTGAAAGCATTACAGAATCTAATGACCTACCATTTTTAGGATATGGATTGGGAATGGGTACAAATGTGGGAAGTACGCTCTTGACTGGGAATCGTACTTTTCTGATTGCAGAAGGAGAATGGGGCAGATTGATTGGAGAGCTGGGAATAATTATGGGTATTTTAGTGATTTTAATCCGTATTGGACTAGTTACAAAGATGTTGCTATTAGGTTACCAATACATGGTTAAAGGTGATTTCATGCCATGGCTTCTCCTGAGCTTTGGTAGTTTACTTATAGTCCAAGGCCAATGGGGCCAACCCACTGTACTTGGATTCTCTACCTTAATTGGGGGATTAATTATAGCTTCCTTTAGAAAGCAATGAGTAGTTCGCCAATCCTAGTCAAACATTTACAAAATTATGCGCATAATATTAATTGGAAATTATCGACCAGATAAGCAAGAAAGCATGTTGCGTTTTTCAAAAATGCTAAAACAAGGATTTTTTAATGCGGGGATTCTTTCAGAAATATGGGAGCCTCCAATTATTTTCGGCAGACTTGCAAAATCTACAAATACAGGTTTGGGGAAATGGCTAGGTTATATTGACAAGTGGATAATTTTTCCCATAATTTTGAAATTTTTAAAACGAGAAATGATTAACGATGGTCCAGATTTTAGATTTCATATTTGTGATCATTCAAATGCACCCTATTTAAAACATCTCCCAAAAGATTTAACTAGTATAACTTGCCATGATGTTTTGGCTATTCGAGGTGCTTTTGGCTTTAAGGATGCATATTGTCCCGCCTCAACTCTAGGAAAAATTTATCAGAAGTGGATTCTTCAAAATTTAAACAAAAGCCGAAAGTTAGCAGCAGTTTCTAATCATACGCTATATCAGTTGCAAGAAATAGCTCCCCACCAAAAACTTAAGCACCAACGATGGGTAGTTATTCATAATGCGTTTAACGCAGATTTCCAACCCATGAAATCTCCGTATAGAGACCAAATAGTTAGAAAGTTAAACCTTCAAGATATCCCTTTTCTTCTTCACGTAGGGTCTGGTCTTCCTCGAAAAAACCGTAAGATGTTACTTCAAATGGCTATAAGTCTTGGTGAACAATGGGGTGGACATCTTTGCTTTGCCGGGGAAGCATTAGATGATGATTTCTTAGCACTTGTTGAGACATTTTGTTTAAGTAACAGAATAATTTCCATAGTCAACCCAAATCATGAAACCTTAGTCGCTCTTTATAGTACGTGTGAAGCTTTTGTTTTCCCCTCTTTTTCTGAAGGGTTTGGATGGCCAATAATTGAGGCCCAGTCATGTGGAGCACCTGTAATTACCAGTAATATGGAACCTATGCTCGAGGTGAGTGGAGGAGGGGCTCTTTATGCAGATGTCAATGACCCCCAATCATTTGCAAATTTATTTATTTCACTCAGGGACATTAAACTACGCTCAAATCTTATAAAAAAAGGATTTCAAAATTCTAAGCGATTTAATTTAACAAAAACTATAAATCAATATCTTAACCTTCATGAATTAACCACTATTTCAGAATAAGTATCATGTTTCTAAAAATAATCACTTTTTTATTGCCTTGGGTTATAAAAAGATGGGTATTAGAAAACGCTTTCGGTTACAAGATTCACAAAACTGCTCATATTGGTCTAGCTTGGATCTATCCAAATAAATTGATAATGGCTGCAGGTACAAAAATTGATCATTTTACTATAGCTATCAATCTTGATAAAATAGTTATGGAAAAAAAAGCAAATATTGGTCGAGGAAATTGGATTACTGGATTTCCTACCAATGTATCCTCTTTGCATTTCAAACATCAATGTGGGCGTAAAGCAGAATTGCGAATGGGTGAATCAGCAGCTATAACCAAAAATCACCATTTAGATTGTACAAATCTTATTGAGATTGGCCGGTTTGCTACCATTGCTGGTTATAATTCCCAATTTCTTACCCATTCCATTGATGTAGTGGAGAGTTGCCAAGATAGCGTACCGATTTATATTGGCGAATACACATTCGTAGGAACCAATGTAGTGGTACTAGGGGGAGCTAATCTTCCAGCACGCTCAATACTCGGAGCCAAATCACTTCTCAACAAATCCTTTAAAAATGAGTGGACTTTATATGGGGGTGTTCCGGCAAAAGAAATCAGTGAAATTTCTTCAAATGCTAAATATTTCAATCGTCAAGATGGTTTTGTCTATTAAGGCACATCAACATCTTAATGTAATTGACAACATATATGAATAAATCCTCTAAATTAAAAAATTGTCGCAGGACATATTTTTTTTTAAATTAATAGTTATAGAATATCAAAGATGATTGAAATTAAATCCGAGAAATTCTGGAAATCTTATCTTTTTGGTATTGAAGAACCATTCCTACTTCCATTTGTTGCTAAAAATACTGCAACTACAAAAGGAAGAAATGATAGTACTATTAGGGATTTACAAATAAAAATATCTAATTCAAAAGACCTTCAAAAATATGCACATTTGCACAATCTGGAGGTTAATTCAATTTTAATGGGAGTCTGGGCATTTATGCTTTCCATTTATACAAGAAAACAATATGTTGTATTTGGAGTTTCAGAAGCCCAAATAAGTTCTGGCTTTAGAAAGGAAACTAATGAAGAAAATATTACCCTCCCAGTATATGCTTCCCTTGATAGTGATCAGCTTGTAAGTGAATGGCTAAAAAATCTTCAAAAAAATAAAAACCAATCTTTAGCATATGCAGACACAAAAATAAGTTCTATTCAAAATTGGCTAGGTATAAAGGACAATCTATTCGATACATTGTTGAATTTTAAAAATAACCTAATTTCATCAAAACCAGAGAGATTTGTGAAAGATGATCAAATAGATCTATTTGAAAAATTCTCGATAATAATCAATGTCAACTTACAGCAGGATGAAGAGATATTTTTGCAATTCGGCTATTTGGATGGGATAATTGTGGAAAATATTATATTGAAAATCATTGATCACTTTAATAATGTATTACACCAAATAATCAAACAGCCTAACCTGAAATTGTCACAACTAAATATTGTGACATTACACGAAAAAGAGATTTTGCTTGAAGCCTTCAATGCCAAGGTGGTTGACTTCCCAAAAAATAAAACCTTGATAGACCTTTTTGAGGATCAAGTTATTAAACAACCAAATTCAATAGCATTGATCTATGAGGACAACAATTTAACTTACGCTCAATTGAATGATAGGGCAAATCAGTTGGCACATTTTCTAAATAAAAAAGGTATTACGCTAGAAACGATAGTTCCGATCTGTATAGATCGTTCTCTGGATATGATCGTTGGATTGCTAGGTATTCAGAAAGCCGGTGGTGCTTATTTACCAATTGATCCT
Source organism: Pleomorphovibrio marinus (assembly GCF_003347495.1). GTDB lineage: Bacteria > Bacteroidota > Bacteroidia > Cytophagales > Cyclobacteriaceae > Pleomorphovibrio > Pleomorphovibrio marinus. The sequence goes on along the minus strand of NZ_QCXY01000010.1, from coordinate 202,714 downwards.
TCCTACCCGCAGGAAAGAGTCGAGATCATCTTGGAGGAAACAAAGCCCCAAGTGGTGATTAGTTCCAACAAGTATAAGAGTTTATTTATAGATCGTAAGGAGATAGAACTGGTGTTGCTTGATAATGAATGGGATCAAATATCGAAAGAATCATCAAATAAAACAGTTATAAACCTTCAGCCAACCAACTTAGCATATATTATATATACTTCAGGTTCTACTGGAAAACCAAAAGGAGTTCAGGTAGAGCATATGGGTGTAGTGAATTTATTGAGTCATCAAACCAAGGAATTTTCATTCGGAAATAGTGAAAGGGTATTGCAAATTGCAAACTATGTTTTTGATGCTTCCGTGGAACAAATATACCTGCCGCTTTGTAATGGTGCAATTTTGTTGATGTTTCCACCAGAACAGTTTTATAACATTGAAAAAATACAAACCATTATTAAAAAGCAGAAAGTAACCCATATCCATTGCACTCCTTCATACCTGAAATTGCTTACTCCAGGTCATTACGGACATCTGAAAAGGGTTATTGCCGGGGGAGAAATTTGTTCAGTTCAATTAGCAAAGGAATGGGAACCATTTGTTCAGTTTTACAATAAGTATGGACCAACTGAGGTGACAATCACGTCAACTGAATTTGCATATTTCTCTCCTTTTTATAGCTCAGTATTACCAATAGGTAAACCAATATCAAATACCCCACTTTACATTTTAGATATTGAAAGAAGGCTAGTCCCCCAGTTTGTGGCTGGAGAATTATATATTGGAGGAGTCCAAGTGGCAAGGGGATACCATAATAATGCTGAACTGACGAAAGAAAGGTTTTTACCAGATCCATTCAGCAAAGATGCAGGCAATCGGATGTATCGCAGTGGAGATTTGGTAAGGTGGCTTCCAGATGGTAATGTTGAGTTTCTTGGTCGGCTTGATGATCAGGTTAAAATCAGGGGGTTTCGGATAGAACTTGGAGAAATAGAAAATGTGATAAGGCAAAGCAAATTAATTAGTCAGGTTGTTGTTTTGGCTAAAGCAGATCAAGAAGGTAACAACTTTTTGGTAGGATATATAATAGCTCCAGCGTCATTTGATAAAAATGCTATTATCAGCTGGCTCAAAGAACGTCTTCCGAATTACATGGTTCCAATGCTATGGGTGGTTTTAGATCAATTTCCTTTGAATCATAGCGGTAAGATAGATAAAAAAGCACTTCCCGAACCTAATTTGGAGACCATTGTTAAGGAAATTTTTGTCGCACCTTCAACAAAAACAGAATTATTACTTTCACAGATTTGGAAGAGAATTCTTAGTTTGCAGCAAATTGGTGTTAATGATAATTTTTTTGAATTGGGTGGCAATTCATTGTTTGCTATGCACTTGATATCCCAAATATATAAAAAGATGAAAGTGAATTTGGAAATAAAAGATTTTTTTTCAAATCCTACGATTTCATTACTTTCACACCTTTTGGAACACCGGAAGTCATCTGTTGAGGCCCCAACTCAAAGTCAAACTTACCTAATTCCAATAAAAAAAGGTAATATAGCCCCCATTTATATAGTTTGTGGAATTGGGGGATCCGCCTTTACTTTTTACAATCTCGCTAAGATGCTAGATGAAAATCAGGCCGTCCACGTTTTTCAGCAACCATCAGGAGAAGATTATATTGAAATTATTCCCAAGACTGTTGAGGAATTGGCCACAGCTTATGTTAGAGAGCTTCTAATCAATACTCCGCAGGGACCATTTATATTGGCAGCACATTGTGTAGGGGTTTCTATAGTGGTGGAAATGACAAAACAGCTGGAGAAAATAGGTAAAGAGGTAAGCTTAATTGTCTTGTTTGACCCTGAATATATTGGTAGCAATAGTAAATTTTGCGAAAATCATGAACTAAATAGCCGACCCTCTTGGAAACAAATATTAATTTCAAAAATACAGGCAAAAGCAGATTTTGAATGGTATCTGTTAAGAAATCACACAAAAGCTGCCCTATTCTATAAGTTTTCTAGACTAAACACAAAACTAAATCCGTTTTATAAAGAAGATGATAATCTGAAGGCATTTAATTCCATTTCTTCCAAATATAGATATGCTGCAAAAAAACATATTTTGACAGCATATGAAGGTAAGACAATTGCTTTCTTTCCGGAATATTTTTATTCATTCGTGGACAAGAATCAGGGTATTTATTATAAAAAACAATTTCACGATATATATTGGAGAAATAAATGGAAAGAATATTTTCCCAATATTTCAATTTATACTGTTGATGGTGAACATTCCAATATGTTTGAACCCAAATATGCCAAAAAATTGTCCAGTATTCTGCAAAAATACCTTAATGATTTTTAGGGTAGTGTAGTTGGTAAATTATAGTGATCTGTTTAAGAATATTATTTTAATGAATATTTATAAAAAAAAACCGAAAAAATTATCCTGTTGTTCTGTCTATTTGAACAGAAAAGGTAATGAATGCAGGCCTAAAAATGGCCGAAATATTTAAAACTCGGAGTTCTTTATACCTGATTGAGACAAAAAATCTTCCAAAAATTTTAGTATGCGTTTATTACATGTCATCCCACAAATGGATCCCGTAATGGGTGGTGTATGTCAAGCAGTGCGGAATATAATTGCAGGATTAACAGATTTAGGTGTTAGTAATGAAGTTGTTAGTTTAGATGGGCCTGGCTCTGAATTAATTTATGGTGATTCGTTTACTCTTCATTCAATGGGGCCAGGAAAAGGGCCTTGGTGCTATAGTAAAGAATTGGTTCCTTGGCTTATTAATAATTTTGCTTGTTTCGACGCTGTCATCGTTCATGGTCTTTGGCTTTTTCATGCCTATGCTGTGAGAAAAGCTTATACTATGGCTTTTAAAGATTGCTCTTCTAGGAAGTTGCCTAAAATTTTTATCATGCCACATGGTATGCTTGACCCATATTTTCAGCAAGCTAGAGGAAGAAAACTGAAGGCTATTCGAAATTGGTTTTATTGGAAGCTAATTGAGAAGCATATGGTGAATGATGCTGCAGGATTGCTTTTTACCTGTAAAGAAGAACTTCAGCTTGCCCGTCATTCATTTAGCCCCTACCGTCCCTGTCAGGAGGTTGTCGTCGGATTAGGGGTGAATGAACCGCCGGTATTCCTGCCCACCATGAAACAGGCCTTTTTAGAGAAATGCCCTGAATTACAGAATCGCCCTTACATCCTATTTTTAAGTAGAATTCATGAGAAGAAAGGGGTTGATATTTTAGTAGAGGCTTTTTCAGAAATTTTACATTTTAAAGAATTAGAGAAGGGCACATTGACAGCAGGAGGAATAGATGGGACTTCAGAAACAGAAAACGACAACCTTCCAATTCTTATTATTGCAGGCCCAGGAATAGAATCACCCTATGGCCGTAAAATTCAGAAACGCATCTATGGAGATGAATTACTCAAAAAATGTATTTTCTTTCCCGGAATGCTTACAGGAGATGCTAAATGGGGAGCTTTTTATGGCTGTGAAGCATTTGTATTACCAAGCCATCAGGAAAACTTTGGTATTGCTATTGTTGAAGCAATGGCATGTGCAAAACCTGTTCTTATTTCTGACCAAGTAAATATTTGGCGGGAAATTGCGGACGATGGTGCCGGTTTAATTGCCCGGGATACAACAGAGGATTTCCGTAATGAACTGGTGAGGTGGTGGAGTTTGAAGGAAGTGGAGAAACTACAGATAGGACAACTAGCCCTTTCTTGTTTCCGCAAAAATTTTTCTGTAGTCTCAGCATCAAAAAACCTTTTAAGAAATATTGGTTAGCAACGATTGCCCTTGGGAGCAATTGTATTTAAGACCAATGTTGTAAACTCTTAAGAAAAAGGTATGGAATCAAAAGTAAAGCTAAATGAGTTCGATGCGTCTGTTGGTCTTGAAAGGGGTGCTAGTAAACAAAAGGAAATACTTTGGTATTTAGTTAAAATGTTCTTTTTCATGACGTCTTTCCCTTTTTCCAGTGGTATAAAAGTGTTTTTTTTAAAGTTGTTTGGGGCAAAAGTAGGGTCGGGGGTTGTTATAAAGCCTCGGGTGAGTTTTCTTTTTCCTTGGAAGCTTGAGATTGGAAATGATGTTTGGATAGGAGAGGAAGTTCTGATTCTAAATTTTGAAAAAATTCTAATTGGTAATAATGTTTGCATCTCACAAAGAGCCTTTCTTTGTGGGGGAAATCATGATTATCGGTTTCCATCTATGCCATATCGCAATGCCCCCCTTATTTTGCAAGATGGCTGTTGGTTGGGAGCTGGTTGCTTTATTGGTCCGGGTGTGACTATTGGTATTGACACAGTAATAACGGCTGGTTCTGTAGTTAATAAAAGTGTAGAGTCTAATGGTATTTATAAAGGAAACCCATTAATATTTATAAAGAAAAGATGGAGGGATTATTAGTGGTTGATTTTCCAAAAAATAAAACCTAAATTGACCTTTTTGAGGATCAGGTTATTAAACAACCAAATTCAATAGCATTTGTCTACGAGGAAGACAGGTTAACTTACTCTCAATTGAATGAAAGGGCATACCAACTGGGACATTATCTAAGTAAAAAAGGGGTAAGTCAAGAAACAATAGTTCCGATCTGTATAGATCGTTTTCTAGATATGATCCTTGGTTTGCTGGCTATTCAAAAAGCCAGCGGTGCTTATGTACCAATTGATCCCTAATACCCGCAAAAAGGAATACGGATCATCCTGAAGCACACCAACCCGCATGTAGTGATTAGTTACGGCATGTATAGGAGTTTATTTTCTGATCATAAGGAGATAGAACTTATCCAACTTGATAATGATTGAGATAACATTGGAAAAGAACCATCTATTAAATTTACCATAAGTTTACAGTCACATAGCCTAGCTTATGTTATTTATACCTCAGGCTCTCCTGGAAAACCAAAAGGTGTGCAGGTGGAGCATAAAAATCTAGTGAATTATTTGAGTCATCAAACCATAGAATTTTCATTCGGAAGAAATGAAAGGGCATTATTGACTGCAAATTATGTTTTTGATGCTTAGGTTGAACAAATATTCCTGACTCTGTGAAATGGTGCTCTTTTGGTAATGTTTCCACAGGAACTATTATATAACATTGAAAAAATCTAAACCATTATTTCAAGGCAGATAGTAACTTATATCCATTCGACTCCTTCTTGCCTGAAATTGCTTTCTCCAGGTCATTACGGACATCTGAAAAGGGTCATTGCTGGAGGGGAAGGTTGTCCGGTCCAATTAGCAAAAGAATGGGAACCATTTGTTCAGTTTTTCAATAAGTATGGTCCAACTGAGGCGACAATCACCGCAACTGAATTTGCTTTTTATACTTCTTTTCATAACTCAATTTTACCAATAGGTAAACCAAATTCAAATACCCCTCTTTACGTTCTAGATAAAGAAAGAAGGCTGGTTCCACGATTTGTAGCTAATGAATTATATATTGGAGGAATCCAGGTGGTTTGGGGCTACCTCAATAATGCTGAGCTAACGGAAGATAGGTTTTTACCGGATCTATTTAGTAAAGAAACTGGCTACCGGATGTACCGTAGTGTAGATTTGGTAAGGTGGCTTCCAGATGGTAATGTTGAGTTTCTCGGTCGGCTTGATGACCAGGTAAAAATTAGGGGATACCGGATAGAACTTGGAGAAATAGAAAATGTGTTAAGACAAAGCAAATCATTCAGTCAGGGGGTTGTTTTGGCTAAAGCAGATCTAGAAGTCAACAAATTTTTTGTAGGATAGGTAATAGCCATAGGGTCATTTGATAAAAATGCTGTTATCAGCTGGCTCAAGGAGCGTCTGCCGAAAAACATGGAACCCTTGTTGTGGGTAGAATTAGATCAAATTCCTTTCAATCCAAGCGGTAAGATAGATAAAAAAGCACTTACCGAACTTAATTTGGTGGCAATTGTTATGGGAAACTTTGTCGCTCCTTTAACTAATACAGAATTATTGCTTGCACAGATTTGGAAAAGAATTCTTAGTTTTCAGCAAGTTGGAGTCAATGATAATTTTTTGAATTGGGTGGCAATTCATTGTTTGCCATGAACATGATATCCCAAATATATAGGAAGCTTAAAGTGAATTTGGAAATAAAAGATTTTTTTGCTAATCCTACTATTTCATTAATTTCCAACCTATTGGAACTCCGGATGTCATCTGCTGACACCCTAGCTCAAAATCAAACTTACTTAATTCCAATAAAAAAGGTAATAAAGCCCCCCTTTATATAGTTTGTGGAATTGGGGGATCAGCCTTTACCTTTTACAATCTCGCTAAGATGCTGGATAAAAATCAGGCCGTCCACGTTTTTCAGCAACCATCGGGAGGAGATTGTATTGAATCTATTCCCAAGTTAGTTGAGCACTTGGCATCAGCTTATGTTAGAGAGCTTCTAATCAATACTCCGCATGGACCTTATTTTTTTGCAGCATATCGTATCGGAGTTTCTATAGTAATGGAAATGACAAAATACCTAGAGAAAATAGGTAAAAAAGTAAGCTTAATTTTCTTGTTTGACCCTGAATATATTGGTACTAATAGTAAATTCTGCGAAAACCCTGTACTTAATAGCAAACCCTATTAGAAACAAACATTAATTTCAAAAATACAGGTTAAAGCAAAGTTTGAATGTTACCTGTTAAGAATTTATACAAAATATGTCCTATTCTATAAGGTTTCCAAACTAAACATTAAACTAAATCCGTTTTATAAGGAAGATGTAAATCAGAAAGCTTTTAATTCCATTTTTTCCAATTGAATTAGGCGCTTACTCAATAATACAATCTATGTCTATTGGCCATTAATTGCGTTTTAGATCAGGAAATTTCTCGAAATACTAAGATTACCTGAAAATTTTAACAAATAAGAATGTATAACCCAGTGATTTACAGTGTCTATTTCCTTTTTTTTCAGGTGTCTAATTCAATTAAACTATTAATTTTTGTTTTATTTCATACTGAGATAGAAGATTTAAATTGTTACTTTCAGTTCAATTTTTGTTATCGCAAAATTTCACCTGGAAAAAATAAATTTTAAATGAATGAATTTTGGTTTAATTGATTAAGATAATTAAATCATTTTTTTGTAATAAATTTAATATTGTGGACAAAATATATGTTATTTTAAAAAGTCATTATATTAAAAAAAATACTAGGGCCTATATTCGCTCTAACCTGTTTGTCAATCGTAAATAATATAATTTGTATTTAAAATTATATTATTTTTCGGGTAAGAATTGATATTTGAAATTAATAAGAAAAAGTAGCAGTAAATTACGAAAAGCAAAAAAATGTATTTGACCGGCTTTTATTAGTATTTGAATTTTGAATTTTAGTTTTAGTTGTTTACTTTTATCCCATTGTCTAATTCGGTAGTCTAAAGTTTTTTATGGGATTTTTATGAAGTGGTGTAGGGGTAAGAAAAACTATAACTATGAGTGAATTAGTTTTTCAATATGCTTTTAATCCTTTATGAAAATGAAAAAGAAAATTTTACTTATAGGCTACAATTTTAAACCCGAAATAACTGGTATCGGTAAGTATAGCGGGGAAATGCTGGAATGGCTTGCGAGTGAAGGCCACACATGTTACGCATTGACTGGGTTTCCTTATTACCCTCAGTGGAAGGTTCAAACCCCACAATATTGGCAGAAGTTTTGGTACCAAAAAGAAACGGAAACCTACCCATCTGGAGGTAGTATTAGGATTTATAGATGCCCATTATATGTACCAAAAAAACCTACTGCATTAAGAAGGATACTATTGGATTGTTCCTTTTTTGTTTCTGCCTTTTATTTCTCCATTTACCTATCCTTAACCAAGAAATTTGATTATGTAGTGACTGTGGCACCCGCTTTCCATATAGGATTGCTCGGGTTATTATTTAAAAAGTTTCACAAGAGCCATTTACAGTACCATATTCAGGACCTACAGATTGAGGCAGCCAGGGATTTGTCTATGATCAAGTCCAAGCGTATACTTTCTGCTCTGTTTAATATTGAGAACTATATTTTTAGAAATGTGGATAGTTTAAGTACTATATCGGATGGAATGAAACAAAAAATTGTGGAAAAGTTTAATCATGATGTTTATATTTTGCCTAACTGGGTAGATGTGAACTTCTTTCGACCTTTGCCAGATAAAGATACATTGAAGGCGAAATTTGGGTTTCAGTCCCATCACAAAATCGTATTATATTCTGGCTCCATTGGGGAAAAACAGGGACTTGAAATGATTTTGGAGTCTGCAAATAGAATGAGACAATTGGAATTTATTCAATTTGTAATTTGCGGCACTGGTCCATCCTTGGACAAGCTCAAGGAAATAAGGAAAAAACAAAAATTGAGTAATGTACATTTCCTTTCCTTACAGCCCCTTTCTGTTTTCAATGATTTTTTGAACATGGCTGATCTTCACCTTGTCCTTCAAAGATCCTGTGCCTCTGATTTAGTAATGCCTTCCAAATTGGCCACTATTTTGGCAGTAGGAGGCATTTCTCTGGTCACAGCTCACCCTGAATCGGATTTACACAAAATAATTTCACAGCATAAAATCGGGATTTTGATAGAGCCAGATAATCAATTGGCCTTGGATCAGGGTATTTTTGATACTGTGGATGGGGGTGTATCCCAGATTTCAAAAAATGCCAGGAATTATGCAATGGGGAAATTATCGGTGGATGCTGTCTTGAAAAATTATTTCGTTCCCTTTCTCAACAATGACTCCTTATTTCCCTCTGGCCATATTAAACAACCTGCATTGAGGAAAGCGAATCCTTATTCCGAAGTCCAGAAGGCGTGGTGGTCAGTATGGTGAATGGGTGATTTAAATTAAATTCCAGCCCACATCCTTACCCATATCAAGAGCATCGTTACCACAAAGCAGGCAAAGGTAGTCTTGTGTTTTTTCAGGAAAGTAAGAACCAAGCTGGCACAGCATAGACCGAAAAATAGCAACCCAAATGTGAGGAGCTGGCCTCTTTCCAGCACAGGAAGGCTGGATTGGATATGGGCTATTTCTTCAGTGGGCTGGATGTTTCCAGATTGGATTTGCCAATAGAGCATCAAATGGGCATAAGCCAGTACCCCACTGCTGAGGATACTGGCAAATGCTATGATGATGCGGTTTACCATTACACCACAATATTTACGATCTTTCCGGGTACCACGATCACCTTCTTGGGGGTCTTGCCTGCTATCCACTTCTGCAGCCCTGCATCAGCCAGTGCACGCTCCTGTATTTCTTCTTTGGACAGGTCCAGGGGCAGGCTTACCTTTGCCCGCATTTTTCCGTTTACGGATACCGGATACTCATGGGATTCTTCGGCGAGAAATTCTTCCCTGGACTCGGGATAGGATGCTGATAGTATGGATGAGCTGTGTCCGAGTTTTTCCCAAAGCTCCTCGGCAATGTGCGGGGCATAGGGGGACAAAATCACCAATAATGGCTCCAAAATAGCCCTCTTGTGGCATTTAAAGGCAGAAAGCTCATTTACGCATATCATAAACGTGGAGACAGAAGTGTTGAAAGAATAACGCTCTACGTCCTCCTCCACTTTTTTGATGGCCTTATGTAAGGTTTTGAGTTCCTCCTTGCTGGGCTCGTCCTCCTTTACGCACCACTTTTCTTGCCCATCATAAAACAGGCGCCAGAGTTTTTTGAGAAACTTGGATACCCCATCTATGCCGTTGGTGTTCCATGGCTTAAATTGCTCCAAAGGACCTAGGAACATCTCGTAAAGCCTCAGGGTGTCTGCTCCGTATCTTTCGATGATGTCATCGGGGTTCACCACATTGTATTTGGATTTGGACATTTTTTCCACCTCTGCCCCGCAGAGGTATTTGCCCTCCTCCAGGATAAATTCCGCATCGGATAGGTCTGGCCTCCATTTCTTGAAGGCCTCCAAATCCAGTCGGTCATTTTGCACAATGTTCACATCCACATGCATGGGGATGGTGTCGTACTGGCTTTTTATCCCTGCACTCACGAAAGTGTTGCTGCCTTTTTTTCGGTAGACAAAATTAGACCTCCCCTGTATCATTCCTTGGTTGATCATTTTCCCAAATGGCTCTTCTATGGAAACAAAGCCCCTGTCATACAGAAACTTGGTCCAAAACCTGGAATATAGCAAGTGTCCGGTGGCGTGCTCTGCACCCCCTATGTAGAGATCTACCTGGCCCCAATATTTTTCGGCCTCCTGACTTACCAATCGGTCTTCGTTTTTGGAATCCATATAGCGGAAAAAATACCAGCTTGACCCTGCCCAACCCGGCATGGTGGATAGTTCCAAAGGAAACTCGCCCTCCCCGGTCTTGTAGGTCCAGTCCTCAGCCCTACCTAACGGAGGCTCCCCCTCCTCGGTGGGTAGGTACTTGTCCACCTCCGGCAAAACCAAAGGCAAGTCCTCTTCCTTGATCAAATACGGAAGTCCCTCTTTAAAATAAACCGGCAGTGGCTCTCCCCAATACCTTTGTCGGGTGAAGATGGCATCCCTCATCTTATATTGTATCTTTCCCTTCCCGATTTTCTTTTCTTCCAAAAATGCGATGGCTTTATCCATGGCTTCCTGCATAGGCATGCCACTGATAAACCCGGAATTCATGATGGTGCCGTGTTTTCCGGGGAAACTGCCTTCCTCCATACTTCCCTCGATAACCTGACGGATTTCCAAGCCAAAATGCTGGGCGAAATTATAGTCCCGCTCATCGTGGGCGGGGACTGCCATCACCGCACCTGTACCATAGCCTGCCAGTACATAGTCAGCCACCCAAATAGGGATGCGCTCATTATTAAAGGGGTTAAGGGCATAGGCACCGGTAAAAGCGCCGGATATGGTTTTCACGTCACTCATTCGGTCCCTTTCCGATCGGTTCTTTGCTGAAGCCACATAGGCTGCCACTTCCTCTTTTTGATCTGCAGTGACCAGCTTTTCCACAAATTCATGCTCGGGGGCCAAGGCTAAATAAGTTACTCCATATATGGTGTCTATCCGCGTAGTAAAAACTTTGATGGTAAGGTCGTGTTGCTCCACCTGAAACACCATTTCGGCACCTGTGGAACGCCCTATCCAGTTCCGTTGCATTTCCTTGACAGGTTCCGGCCACTCCACCTTTTCCAAGTCATTGAGAAGGCGTTCGGCATAGGCGGTGATGCGCATGTTCCATTGCATCATTTTTTTTCGCTCCACAGGGTGGCCACCCCTTTCGGAAAAGCCGTCTTTTACCTCGTCATTGGAGAGTACGGTTCCCAGTGCAGGGCACCAGTTTACGGTGGTCTCAGCCAGGTAGGTAAGACGATATTTCAAAAGGACTTCTTGCCTTTTATGCTCGGAATAGCCTTTCCAATCTTCCGAAGTAAATTCCTCCACATCCTCGTCACAAGCGGCAGAAAGACCTATGTTTCCACTTTTCTCAAAAATTTCCAATAGCTCAGCAATGGGTTTTGCTTTATCAGCTTTGTAGTCATAGTAGCTGTCGAAGAGTTGCATAAAAATCCATTGGGTCCATTTGTAATAGGAGGGGTCAGAGGTCCTGACTTCTTTGTCCCAATCAAAAGCAAAACCTATACGTTTCAACTGCTCCGTGTACCTTTTGATGTTTTCTTCCGTGGTAATAGCAGGATGCTGCCCCGTTTGAATGGCAAATTGCTCTGCGGGGAGCCCAAAGGAATCATAACCCATGGGATGAAGCACATTAAATCCCTTCAGCCTTTTATAACGGGTTACAATATCCGAGGCGATATATCCAAGTGGGTGCCCTACGTGCAACCCTGCCCCCGAAGGATAGGGAAACATGTCCAAGGAGTAAAATTTTGGCTTATTAGGGTTTACCCTGGCAGTAAAAAGCCCCTGGCTTTCCCATTTGGCTTGCCATTTTTTTTCTACCTCTTGAAAATTGTATGCTGACATTTTGCTTTTTGTAAGATTTTATGGAAAATGGTTCCAAAAGTAAAAAAAAATATCCGCAATTGGTTGCCAATTTCATAATGATCTGGGGATTATCTTACAAGCGAGCCATCCGGGAAAGGCTTAAGAGAATATGGGTATTACCACCACCTGTATCCTCTTCTTCTTTTTCTAAAAATCCAGTTGTCCCAGATATCCTGCGCAAAGTAAATCTCAACGCCGAAGTTAAGGGTAAAGTAGCCATCGTACCTGGCACCGGGTTCATTTTGCCTGGGATCCCCACTTCCCCTTCTTGGTGCGCCTCCAGATCTTCTGATCCTTTCTACGTCCGGTTCTCCATTTTCTAATAGGTACCTAGCCTGCCTTACGGAAAGCCTAAGCCTGTCCGGGTTTTCCCCGGAAACATAGTCGGCGATAAGGTCTTCATAGAAACCGGACATGTTGAAAGAACTTACATCATCCAGGTAATCGGTAAGGGTAAATCTGTAATTGCCTTCCAGAAACACATCCATGTACACGTTGGCCTTGTATTTGACTCCCATTCCCATAGGAAACACCATGACTACCCCTGGGTAGGCCTCGTTTTCTGTGCGAAGGGGTCGCAAGGCCACCCAATCCCCTCTATAATTGGCATAGGGGTCGTTTGTGCTGGCGCCAACCCCGGCAAAAATATAGGGGTTGAAAAACTCCCTAGTGATATTGTAGACTTTCACTGGTTTTAAGTAGTACTCCACCAAAAATGCAGCCTCCCAATTGCGGGCCCTGAAATTGACATCCCGTGGGATCCGGCCACTTCTTGGGTCGGCCTTTGTGTCTTGACCGGAAATTTGGTAAAAACTGATATCCGTACGTGCCTTTAAATTTGTCCCAAAAGTATATCTGGCGGAGAATCCCGCATTAAAATCTGGTTGCACACCTTCGTAATATTTCCACAGAGAATAGAGATCTCCAAAATATTGAGATGGGCCTGCTTGCAATGAAAAGGACCAAGGCTCCTCAAATCTGGCCCTATAATGACTCTGAGCCATGGTAATGTGATAGGTCAGTATAAAAAATAGCACCAACCCCGCAATCTTCCAGTCTACCGTCAACTTTTTAAAAATCAACTTTATAAAAAAAAACATGCTACATTAAAATTAACGCCCTAAATATAAGGGAATAATGGGCAAATATAAAAAATTAGGACGGCTTTATTTTATCCCATCCAGAACGAATATGGATGTCCCGTTGTGGGAAAGGGATCTCTATACCTGCCTCTGCAAAGCGTTTGAATGTTTCATAGTACAACTGGCTTTTGAGGACATTTGGCCTATTGATAAACTCGGTGGTCCAAACCCGCAAATTAAAGTCAATACTGCTGTCGTTGTAACTTGAAAAGAGCACGTCGGGTGGAGGGCTCTTCATTACCCCTTTGTTCGATTTTGCCACCTCAATCAGAATGGCCTTTACTTTTTCGGGGTCCTCTTTGTAGGAAACACCTACGGGAATGTTAAACCTGATGTTTCTGTCTTGGTGTGACCAGTTGGTCACCGAGCTGTCAATAAATTGGCTATTCGGCACGATGATAGTGATATTGTCATTGGTGACCACCATGGTGGAACGGGCGGAGATCTTTATTACATCCCCGTTTACGTTGTTTACTTCTATGCGGTCCCCCACCTTAATAGGGCGCTCGAAAAGAATGATTAGCCCGCTGATGAAGTTGTTGGTGATATTCTGCAAACCAAAGCCGATACCCACACCCACTGCACCGGCCAAAATTCCCAGAGCACTTAAGTCTACATTAGTGTTCTGTAGGATGGTGAGTAATCCAAGGATTATCAGCACGTATTTGACAATGGTGCCAATAGACTGTCTGATACCAATATCCAACCTATACCTTGCCAGAACCCTATTCACCAACACCTTCTTTATCAATTCCGATAAAACGAGGATAATAGTAATCGAAATGGCCAACCAGATTAGCACCCCCAGCGTCAACTTGGAATCCCCAACTTTTATGATGACCACCTGCAAAAGTTCATTCAATTGTTGTAGAAACCCACCGAAATTTCCGTCTTTAATATCTTGGTAAAGTTCTTCCATGGTGAATTCGGGTTACTTTGTTTTGTTTTGCTAGGCTAAAATATGGTAAATTTGGATAGAATTTACCACCAAATTTTTGAAAGATTAAGGAATTTATAAAAGAATAGATGGAACTGACGACTGAGAATATCCTACTAGTAGGTTCAACCCTTCTTATTATTAGTATTTTAGTAGGCAAGACTACCTATAAATTCGGCGTTCCCACCTTGATTTTCTTTTTGGGTATTGGTATGTTGGCAGGATCGGATGGAATTGGAAAGATTCATTTTGATGATCCTAAAACCCACGGATATGTTTCTGGAAGAACACCCCAGAACTGTGATGCGAGAGATTACCATTGACATGAAAAGCCGAATAGTTGGCAAACGAATAGTGGATCTTAATTTTCCCAAGACTGCAATTATAGCCATGATCCAGAGGGGTGAAAAATACATTACCCCAAGTGGAACCACGGAAATTGTCCCAGGGGATATATTGATTGTACTCTCGGATTCCTATAACGGCATACAGGAAGTTTATAACATTTTAGAAATTACCCCAAAGCCTCAGAGCAACTAATATTATGAAGAGAAGACTGATTATCGCCCTGGATTTTTCGGAATACGCCATTAAACTGTTGGAATATGCCCAAGGATTGGCCAGCCTGAGTGATGCCAGCATCCTGTTGGTGCATCAAAGCACTGTGATGGCACCCTCCCTCGCGGACGCTGAAATCCGAAAGGATATAGCAAAACGTACAAATGCAGAAAATCTGGCCAAGCTTAAGGTAATGGCCAGGGAGGCAAATTTGCCTGAATCTGTTACCAAATATATAGTGAGCGATGAGCATCTTCATTCCACCTTGGAAAAGTTGATGGAAGAGCCCTATGACCATTTTTTGATGATGGGCGTTAAGGGTACTGGTGTTTTGAAGCAAATTTTTTTGGGCAGCAATGTGTTGACTGCCATCCAGCAGCTTTCCTGCAAAATTCTCGCTTTACCGAAAGAAGCAAAGCGTTCTCTACCCAATAAACTTCTGGTGGGCATTCATCCCCAGTTTGACCTGAATACCGAACAGCTGGAAAAACTTATTGCTTATTACGGAAACCAAATCAACAGCTTGGTCTTTTTTTCAGTACTCAAATCCTCCGATGATACTGAGAAAACAGTTCAAAATTTGGCTCAAATTTCCGAAAAATTCAAGGGTTCATTCGCTACCAAAACAGAAATTGTAAGGGAAATGGACGTGAAAACCCAAACTAAGGCCTTGATGGCGGCAAACCCTGAAAGCTTATTGGTGCTTCAACGGGGCTCCAGGTTCTTTTCGGACTTGGTTTTCCGTAAAATGCTGATCAATGAGCTGATTTATGAAGGTGAGGTTGCCATGGCTGTTTTGCCGTAAAAAATAAAACTCTGCATGATTGTTGTGCCTAGTCCCTGTTTAAACAATGATTGCATAAAATTCACATACATTTTAAAAAGAATAGATTTAATTAATTTTGTTGCATGAGCAAGCAGAAAGAAGAGCTGGAGCACAGGCTAAAGCTAAGGAACATTAAATTGTCCGACTTTGAGGATATCAAGGATATCATGACAAGTATCTACAGAAATCAGGGGATGGGTTGGACCAAGGATGAATTTAAGAACCAAATCAAGGCTTTTCCGGCAGGCCAAATTTGTATAGAGGACAATGGCAAGGTGGTGGCAGTGGCCATGAGCCTTATCGTGGATTACTCTAAATATGGGGATACCCATACCTATGATCAAATTACTGGATTCGGAAAATTCGATACCCATGATGACAACGGGGACACGCTGTATGGCACAGATGTTTTCGTGGATAAGGAATACCGAGGACTCAGGTTGGGCAGACGACTTTATGATGCCAGAAAAGAGCTTTGTGAGAATTTGAACCTCCGGTCAATAATAGCAGGGGGACGGATTCCGGGGTACAACAAGTATGCAGACCAGATGACCCCAAGGAAATACATAGAACTGGTAAAAAACAAGGAGATTTTCGATCCGGTTCTTTCTTTTCAGTTGGCCAACGAATTTCACGTACGAAAGGTCATCACCAAATACCTACCGGAAGACGTGGACTCCAGGGCCTATGCCACCCTGCTGGAATGGATCAATATTTATTATGAGAAGGACGAAAAGCTTATAGGTAACCAAAAGACCATTGTGAGGCTTGGCTTGGTGCAGTGGAAAATGAGGAGATTTGCCAATGTGGATGACCTTATGCAGCAGGTGGAATTTTTTGTGGATACAATTTCCAACTACAAATCGGATTTTTGCTTGTTTCCTGAGTTTTTCAATGCCCCTTTATTGGCCGAATTCAACGATATGGAAGCCTCGGAGGCCATTCGGAACCTTTCGGAGTTTACCGAGGAGATTCTGGACCGGATGAGGGACCTTGCCCTGAGTTACAACGTGAACATCATTGCGGGAAGCATGCCTGAATATGATGGCAAAAAACTAAGGAATGTCAGCTACCTCTGCCGAAGGGACGGTACCATGGACAAACAGTACAAACTACATATCACCCCGGATGAGCAGGCTTATTGGGGACTGCAAGGAGGGAATGGCATCAGGGTTTTTGATACGGATGCAGGGCGTATCGGCATTTTGATCTGTTACGATGTTGAGTTCCCGGAGTTGGGTCGGATATTGGCTGAACAGGAAATGGACATTTTGTTTGTCCCATTCTGGACCGACACCAAAAATGCCTTCCTAAGAGTGAGCACCTGTGCCAAGGCAAGAGCGATTGAGAACGAATGCTATGTGGCTATTACCGGGTCTGTAGGAAATTTGCCAAAAGTTGAAAATATGGACATCCAGCATTCTCAGGCTGCCATTTATTCCCCTTCGGATTTTTCTTTTCCTCATGATGCCACTGTGGCGGAAGCCTCCCTAAACACGGAAACCACCATTGTGGCGGACGTGGATTTGGACTTGCTCACCAAACTTCGCAAGGCAGGTAGTGTGCGAAACCTAGAACAAAGGAGGCTGGACTTATATTCTATCCATTGGAAGAAAAAGAGGTAATATGGCCGAGATGAACAACCTAATCCATCAAAAAGCCAACCTTGTCAAAGCAGTCATAACGGACATTGACGGTGTACTTACAGACGGGGGTATCATTCTGGATGACCAGGGGATGGAGTACAAAAGGTTCCAGGTGAAAGACGGGCAAATCATTAGGTACCTGAAAAGATCCCTTATTCTTACTGTGGCCATTTCAGGAAGGGATGTTTCTGTATCCAAAAAAAGGTGCGAACAAATGGGATTTAACTTTCATTTTCACGGAGTAAGGGATAAATTGGCAAGGATAAAAGATTGGATAGCTCAGCAGGGGCTGAGCATGAAAGAATGTGCTTATATAGGGGATGACTTGATTGATTTAGAACTGCTAAGCCAGGTGGGCTTTTCAGCGGCTCCCAGTGATGCCCTTAGCTACGTGAAGGAAAATGTGGACTACACAACTGTTGCCAAAGGCGGGGAAGGTGCATTTCGGGAGCTTGCAGATTTGATTTTGAGTGCCAAGGGGATTTTGCCGGGTTTGGTAAATGAAATAAAAAACGGTCAGCTAAAGGAGGGTTGAAATTGAAAGCAACTGACAGTGACCAAAAACACATCACAATGAAGAAATCGAATTTCGGCATGCAGATAGACCCAAAAATCCTTTTGGGTGGGGAAAAACCAGTTTTGTTTGCGGGTCCTTGTGCAGTGGAAAGCATGGAATTGTGTTTGGAAGTTGCAGAAAGGGTCAGTGAATGGGCTACCCAATATGGGTTCCACTATGTTTTTAAAGGAAGTTTCGACAAGGCCAACCGTACTTCGGCCGGTTCGTATAGGGGTTTAGGTATGGATAAAGCCCTGCAGGTGTTACAGGCAGTAAAGGATAGGTACAAGGTTCCGCTGCTTACGGATGTTCATGAGCGCTCCCAGGTCAAGGAAGCGGCTGAGGTGATAGATGTATTGCAGATACCTGCATTTCTTTGTAGGCAGACTGATCTATTGGTAGCAGCAGCGGAAACCGGCAAAGCGGTAAAAATCAAAAGAGGACAATTTATGGCTCCTGAGGATATGCGATTTGCCGTTGATAAGGTAAGGGCAGTGGGAAATGACAATGTTTGCCTTACTGAGCGGGGTTTCTCACTGGGATACCACAATTTGGTGGTAGATATGCGTGCACTCCCTCAGATGAGGCAATTTGCCCCTGTGGTATTTGACGTGACCCATTCCATACAGCAACCTGGTGCTCAAGGTGGAAGCAGTGGTGGGCAAAGGGAATTTGCTCCTTATTTGGCCAGGGCAGCAGGAGCTGCAGGGGTGGATGGTTTTTTCGTGGAAACACACCCTAATCCCTCTCAGGCATTGAGCGATGGCCCCAATATGGTACCTCTGCATAACATGGAATCCTTTATAAATATGCTTTATGAGAGTTGGAGCCTAGGTAATAAATATGAAAACTTTGAGTTGGAGTAAAAATGTTTGGAAATGAAATCTAGCCTGAAAAAAACTTCACCCGGAAGGACGATAATATTCATGCGTGATCCTATCCCGACCTTTGGTACTGGGCAAGTTATGACCACTGAAAAGCCAATAATAATCCTATGAACCGCCTGAACAAGTATTTGTCAAAAATTTCGTTTTTTACTGGAATTACACTCTTTTTCCACTGCCATTCCCTATTAGCCCAAGAGGTGAAACTAGATGACGGGGTAACTTTTGAAATTCGAAACCTATACGAAAGCCATGCCATGGAGTCTTCCTGGATGATTGGTGAAAGGAGGCTATACCACCCAAATACTGGTTTGCAATTTTATGCCCAAAGGAATTTCAAGCCTGCTTGGTCCTCTCTTTACGAGTTAAGTTGTAAGGCCTATGAGATGAAATACCATCTCCATCAGAGCAAATTTGACGGGTTGACGCCATCTGATTATCATGTAGAAGTAATTGATCAACTGGTGGCACAGGTGGAGGAGGCAAAAAGAGAAGGAGAGACATTGAGTTCTTTGGAATTGGCCGCCCTGGATATTCTTCTCACAGACGCCTTTATTACGTATGGAACACATCTTAACGTGGGCAAGATCGATCCTGAACACAGTAAAACGGGCTGGGAAATTCAGAAAAAGCAACCCAATAAGGATATTTTAAGGAAGTTGGAGCTTGGCTTGGAAGAAACTAGTATTCGTGTTCAATTAGAATCGCTTTGGCCAGGCTTCACGATGTATGGGAGGATGCGTACCAGCCTTATGGAGCTTTATGAAATGCTTGCCGAAATGCCCAATCAATGGCCACAACTTTCCCTTTCCACTGCCATAAAGCCCAATGAAAGCCATGCCCTAATTCCAGCCATTAGGGAAAGAGTAGCCTATTGGGAAGGATCCGATGCAGATGAGGAAAGGGTTACGGATGGGGTCAATTACGATTCTACCCTATTGGAACAACTTAAGGATTTTCAAACCAAAAACGGCTTACAACCAGATGGGGTAATCGGGCAAGCCACACTTCGGGCACTTAACAAATCCCCTAATGACCTAATCCGACAGGCAACTGTAAATATGGAGAGGCTGAGGTGGCTTCCAGATACCACCTTGTCGGAATTTATCCTGGTGAATATCGCAAATTACTCCATGGATTACATTAGAAAGGGGGATACCCTCTTACATTCCAAGGCGATTGTAGGGAAATCCTACCGAAAGACACCTGTATTTAATGCTGCGATGACTTATTTGGTGTTTAGCCCTACCTGGACAGTCCCACCCACTATTCTCAGAAACGATGTGATCCCTGCCGTTAAAAAAGACCCGGGGTACTTGAAGGCAAAAAACATGCGCTTACTGACCTATAGTGGGCAGGAAGTTAGCCCGGCTAATGTGGATTGGAACAGTATAAGTGCCAGCAATTTCCCCTACATGGTCAGGCAGGACCCAGGTCCCAGTAATTCCTTGGGCTGGGTCAAGTTCATGTTTCCCAACAAATACAACGTCTATATCCATGACACCCCCTCCAGGGAGCTGTTTATGCGGGAGGACAGGGCCTTAAGCTCAGGTTGCGTGAGGATCCAAAAACCGCTGGAGCTCGCCACCTTTTTATTGGCAGACCAGCCTTTATGGACTCAAGACAGGATCAGGTCTTCCATGTTTGGCGGAAAGGAGCAAACGGTGATGTTGAAAAGACCAATACCCGTGGTTTTGTTGTACTTGACGTTCTGGACGGACTCTGAAGGAGTGGCTATGTTCCGGCAGGACATTTACAGTAGGGATGAAGATCTCTTTAAGGCGCTCAGTCAACCCATTAAAATTAGCTTTGGCTGAGGATTGGGGAGTTGGAAAGGTATTCCTGGTCTTCCGCATAGATAAACAAGCAGCTTTTATCCTTGATAAGGTCTATGATGGGTTGGGTCAGATCGGGCGGTAAGGCCGGGCAGCCAAGGCTTCTGCCTAATCTTCCATAGGTCTGAATGAAGCTCTCTTCCACATATTCGGCACCATGGATCACAATGGCTCTTGGTCTTGCTTGATCGTTGAAGCCAGGTTCTATACCGTCCAGTTTAAGGCTGTAGCCATGTTTTCCTTCATAAGTTTCTGCGGTGATATAAAAACCCAAACTGCTCATGTAGCTGGAGTGGGTATTGGAAAATTGCCTTGCCCACCTGTTTCCGGAGTTTTTTCCGTGGGACACATAGGTTTGATAAAGCAATTCCGTTTTGTTAATATCAAAAATCCACAACCTTTCCTGTGTGGAGGGTAGAGAAAAGTCTATCAATGTGAGCGGTTTGTCCTTGTCAATCTCATGGGTATCCAATACCTTTAGATAGCCCAAAATAGCTTTTTCCAAGGCTTCCTTTTTGGGTATGGAATTTGATTTGTCTAGTTTGTCCCATATTCGGGAAGTTAGAAAACTGGATTTACCTTCCAGGCTTTCCGGATATATTTCCAATCCACCTTCCTCCGTGCTGCCCTTTTGTAGGAATACATGTGAGGAAAAAAAAGGTGCTATAATGAATAATACCAGTAAAACTAAAAATCTGTTCATAATAGGATCAATTGCTGTAACTTTCACGTTTTGAATAAAGAAGCCTTGAAAAATAAGCAATTATTTCCATGTTCAAATGTAAATTTATTTAATTATTCGTTTTTGGATTACAGATGGCGAACCTATACGGTACTGTGTTTTGTTGCAATACTGTTTATTACATTTCGGGTTTTGGGTAATTATCTGATAATAAGGAAAATCCTTCTGGGAAGGTAAGCCCAAAATAAATTTGTTTAATTAATTTCTATTTGTATTAAACAAAAAATTTAAAACGCTGTTTAAAACACATGAAATCGAGCCTGTCCTGACGGCAGTCAGGGCATGACGCGAGCGACATACGAGGGGATGATCGAAGCAAGCTCCCCGAAACGAGTTCGGGGCAGGCAAGGGCAGGCTATGTGACCGCTAAAAAAAAATATAAACACATGAAATGCCCATGAAAAAGAATTCTCACACAGGGGGGTGATTTTTCTGGGCATTCCATCTGACCGCTTAAAAGAAATTATAAACAGATGAAAGTTGCCGTATATAGGAAAGCGCATTTCAATGCAGCGCACAGATTACATAACCCTGCATGGAGTGAGGAGAAGAACAATGAGGTATTCGGTAAATGCAACAACCCCAATTTTCATGGCCATAACTATGACCTGGAAGTAAAGGTAGTGGGTCCTATAGATCCTGACACTGGATATGTTTTTGACATGAAGTTGCTCAAGGACATCGTAAAACAACACGTCACAGACAAATTTGATCATAAAAATCTAAACCTAGACACTAATGAATTCAAACAACTCAACCCAACTGCAGAAAACATTGCTGTGGTTATTTGGAATATTTTAAGGGAAAAAATAGATAAGGAATACGACTTAATGATTCGACTATATGAAACAGAAAGAAACTTTGTTGAATACGACGGGAATTGATTTCAGTGATGCCATCGAAGAAATGGGAGATGCCCACGTGGGTACTTCTCATGAGACACCCCTAAGGGAAGACGCCTTTGAAATGGATGATGATTTGAAAATGGAGTTAATAGAGAAACATTTCAAAGAAATCATGCATGTATTAGGGCTAGACCTGACAGATGACAGTCTTCGGGGCACCCCAAGAAGAGTGGCAAAGATGTTTATCAAAGAGGTATTCAGTGGACTCGACCCAAAAAACAAACCCGCTGTCAAACTTTTTGAGAACAAATACAAGTACAATGAGATGCTTGTGGAAAAGGACATTACCTTTTTTTCACACTGCGAGCATCATTTTGTACCTATTTATGGAAAGGTTCATGTAGCGTATATTTCCGAGGGAAATGTGATCGGGTTATCTAAAATCAATAGGATAGTTCAGTACTTTGCCAAAAGGCCACAAGTTCAGGAAAGGCTGACCATGCAGATAGGAAATGAGCTCAAAGAGATTCTGGGCACTGAAAATGTGGCGATAATTGTGGACGCTTATCACATGTGCGTTTCCTCTAGGGGAATTCAAGATGTCAATTCGAGTACGGTCACCTCTTTTTACAGTGGCAAGTTTGAAAAAGAAGACCAAACCAGAAATGAGTTCATGAAATACATTAGTCTAAAAAAATAATGTAAATTTATTGAGGTTTACAGGAAGTTATTGGATAAATACATAAACTGCCTAAAATATAGTATGAAAAGCTGGAGGAAACTCTGGCTTTTTTATTGCAGTTGGTCCGAATAAACAATTTCTTTTCAATTTCATTATAATAGGTAAATTGACATTACTATGAGGGATAAAAAAATTGTGATTATCGGTGGAAATAGTGGAATTGGGGAGACCTTGAAGGATAAACTTGAGGCTTCAGGTGCTGAGGTTAGTACCTATTCCCGATCTCAGGAGAAGACTCACCAACTCGATGTCACGACAGATTTTGGGGGAATCGATAGTTTACCTGAAAAAATAGATGGATTGGTATATTGCCCCGGAACGATAAACCTTAAGCCTTTCCACCGTTTCAGCGTGGAGGATTTCAGGACTGATTTTGAAATTAACGTGTTGGGCGCAGTAAAGACGCTACAGGCATCCTTGAAGTCTT
Source organism: Pleomorphovibrio marinus (assembly GCF_003347495.1). GTDB lineage: Bacteria > Bacteroidota > Bacteroidia > Cytophagales > Cyclobacteriaceae > Pleomorphovibrio > Pleomorphovibrio marinus. The sequence goes on along the minus strand of NZ_QCXY01000010.1, from coordinate 179,616 downwards.
TGAAAAAAGCTGGTTCTGCCTCAGTGGTTTTGTTCAGTACTGTAGCCGTACAGACAGGGCTGGGTTTTCACTCCTCCATTGCCAGCGCAAAGGGCGCATTGGAGGGACTTACAAGGTCCTTGGCTGCAGAGTGGGCCGCCAATGGGATCAGGGTTAATGCTGTGGCCCCATCTTTGACGGATACACCTCTGGCCAATACGTTACTTTCTAGTGAGGACAAAAAGGAAGGCGCCAAAAAAAGGCATCCCCTTTCCCGATATGGGAACACAGATGACATAGCATCTGCTGCTTATTATCTTCTTTCTGACGATTCCTCTTGGGTCACAGGGCAAATAATTAAGGTAGATGGCGGTTTATCCGCCTTGAGATAAGTAATTTTAGTGAAACGTGAATTCGGTCAAGGGTTACGCATCCTTTGGAACAAGAGAAATAACATGAAGACTCCACCTGAATCGTATTTAATTTTTAAGGCTGAATTAAAGAAGGCCCAGCTTGAGAAGGAGAAGCTGAGAAAAGCCTATGAAGATAAATTGGGTGAAATGAACAGGGAATTGTGCAGACTTAAGGAGCAGATTGCCTCTCAGCAGGAACTTATGAAGACAACCATCAACTATGCCATCAAACTGGAAGAGGATATGGAACACTTCAAACAGGAGGTGGAGGAGCAAAAGAAAAATAGAAGAAACTCATTTCATTAAATGACGTATATGATTTTGTACGTTAACGTAAGTTAAATAAGCTTCATTGATAGGGCAAGTAATTGTTTCTTTCGATGATTAAATTGGTAATCCAAATGAAAGAAACCTTAAATAAGTCAGCATTAGATAACTTTGACTTATCTTTTGAGGAAAGGTATGCTAAAGTTTTTGTAAACCACGAAGATGGGATTGTCATCTGCGTACTTTTAGCAGATTATGTGCCCATTGAGGACTTCAAGTTGACCTTTGATAAGATTTCCGAGATCATAAAAAAGGGCAAAATACAGAAATTCATATTCGACAAGAGAGCCTTAAGGGCATTTCACCAACCTAGCATGGAATGGTATTTTTTGGTTTGGAAAAAGGAAATGTTACAATATGGGCTGTCCATTCACAGGAAAATCCTTCCGGATGAGAAGTGGTTCGAAAAAATGGTGATGATTGCCAAGGAACAGATCATGGCAAATAATCCCAGCAACATCGTGGACAAACTCGATATCAAATATTGTGACACTTTGGAGGATGCCATTCATGTATAAAGCCTTTGATCTAGAGTCTTTGATGCATGCAGAGCAATCCTTTAGAAGGGATTTTGTAAACTGCCTTTCAGGCTACAAAAGCTTAAACCTTATAGGTACCAAATCCACGGAGGGTACTACGAACTTGGCTCCTTTTTCCCAGGTTTTTCATATTGGGGCCTCGCCTCCCCTCGTGGGCATATTATTTAGGCCGCATACGGTACAGCGACACACCTTGGAGAATATTTTGGCTACCGAAAAATTCACCCTCAATCATGTCACGGAAGATTTTTATAAAGAGGCCCACCATAGTAGCGCAAGATGGGAAAAGTCCGAGTTTGAGGCCACAGGTTTGGAGGAAGAGTACCTTCAGGATTTTTTTGCCCCTTTTGTCAAACTTAGTCCCTTGAAAATTGCCTGTCATCTGGCGGATAGCCAAACCCTGAAAATTAATGGGACGGTAATGATTATTGGTGCGGTTCAGCAGGTGTGGGTGAAAGAAGAGGCCTTGGGGGAGGATGGGTTTATAGATCTAAACTCCTTGGGTACAGTCACCGTGTCCGGCCTTGATGAATACCACCTGGGTAAGAAGTTGGCACGATTGAGCTATGCTAAACCCGGCAGGGAAAGTTTGGAAAAATAAACTCCCGATGTTCAATGGCGCTTTTAGAACTGCATGACCATGGACTTTACTGCCCTCAGGCAGACATTTACATAGACCCATGGAAACCCGTGGATAAAGCCGTGATCACCCATGCACATGCCGATCATGCAAGGTGGGGGATGAAAAACTATCTAGCCCACCATCAATCTGAAGGAATCATGAGATATAGGCTGGGTCAGGACATCCGTTTGCAGACCCTGCCCTATGGGGAAGCTATATCGGTAAATGGGGTTAAGGTTTCCCTGCATCCTGCCGGTCATATTCCTGGTTCCGCTCAGGTGAGGTTTAGCTACAAAGGAGAGGTAGCTGTAGTGACCGGGGACTTTAAGACAGAATCCGATGGGGTAAGTACTCCTTTCGAACCTTTGAGGTGCGATCTGCTTGTTTCTGAATGTACCTTTGGCCTTCCTATATACAGGTGGGAAAACCAAGCTAAAGTGATGGATAAAATCAACGTATGGTGGGCCAATAACGCAGCGGCCGGAAGGTGTTCTGTGCTTTTTACCTATGCTTTAGGTAAGGCACAACGTATTCACCATCACTTAGACCCAAATACAGGTCCTGTTTATTTACACGGAGCGATATGGAATACCCACCAAGCATTGTCTTCGGATGGGTTTATATTTCCAGAAGCCAAAAAGGTAAGCCAGGATCTTCCAAAATCTGTTTACAGAAATGCTTTGATCATTGCTCCTCCATCTGCAGCGGGAACACCCTGGATGAAGAAGTTTTCGCCCTACCGAACCGGCATTTGCTCAGGCTGGATGCAGGTTAGGGGTGCCAGGAGACGAAGGGCGGCGGATGTGGGTTTTGTGGTCTCCGACCATGCAGATTGGCCCGGCCTGAATGCGGTTGTACAGGCCTCAGGTGCAGGGGAAGTTTTCCTCACCCATGGATACACGGATTCCTTTGCAAGGCATTTGTGCGAACAGGGTATTAATGCCAAGGTACTTGAAACCCTTTTTATGGGAGATTCCGCAGATGGGGATGCTGCGGAGTAAAACGAAAACTCCATAATTTTTTCGGGATTTCCACAAGGCTGCTTACATTTGCGCATGGCAGAACAGATTTTGATCTTAGATTTTGGTTCTCAATATACCCAACTGATTGCTCGAAGGGTGAGGGAGCTTAACGTATATTGTGAAATACACCCCTATAATAAAATCCCTACCCTTAGCGATGACATCAAAGGAATTATTCTTTCCGGAAGCCCTTGCTCCGTAAGGGATGAAGGCTCCCCAGATTTGGATTTTGGCCGATTGAGGGGTGAAATCCCAATTTTAGGAATTTGCTACGGAGCACAACTCATGGCTCAAAAATATGGGGGTAATGTAGCCCCCTCTGAAATACGGGAGTACGGCAGGGCCAACCTAAGCCACCTGGATATGCATTCGGAATTGTTTAAAGAAATGACGCATGGTTCCCAGGTATGGATGTCCCATGGGGATACTATCAAGGAGCTTCCGAAGGGCTTCGATATTATTGCAGGAACGCCATCCGTAAGAATAGCTGCTTACAAGGTACAGGGGGAGCAAACCTACGGTATACAGTTTCACCCCGAGGTTACCCACAGCGCCGAAGGAAAAAACCTGTTGAGAAACTATGTGGTTCATATCTGTGGATGTTCCCAAGATTGGACTTCGGATGTATTTATCGATGCCACTATAGAGGAACTTAAGAAGACCATTGGCGATGACAAAGTAGTCATGGGTCTTTCTGGTGGGGTTGACAGCTCCGTAGCCGCCACTTTGATAGACAGGGCAATCGGTGAAAACCTCACTTGTGTTTTTGTGGACAATGGCCTATTGCGTAAAAATGAATATGAGGAAGTATTGATCTCCTATAAGGATATGGGGCTCAATGTGATAGGTGTAGATGCAAAGCAAAAGTTCTATACTGCCCTAAAGGATATTTCAGACCCCGAAGGTAAACGTAAAGCCATAGGAAGGACCTTTATAGAGGTCTTTGATGAGGAGGCACATAAAATTGAGGGCGTAAGATGGTTGGGACAAGGCACCATTTATCCGGACGTGATTGAATCGGTTTCCGTCAATGGCCCCTCAGCCACTATCAAGTCCCACCACAATGTGGGTGGCTTGCCGGAATTCATGAAATTAAAGGTGGTGGAACCCTTGAAAACCCTTTTTAAGGACGGAGTAAGAGAAGTAGGCAGGGCCTTGGAAATCCCCGAAAACATCATTGGTAGGCATCCCTTTCCGGGGCCAGGCCTAGCCATACGCATATTGGGCGATATCACACCGGAAAAGGTAGCTACTCTACAAGAGGTAGATCATATTTTCATACAAGGTTTGCGAGAGTCAGGTCTTTATGACCAGGTTTGGCAGGCCGGAGCAATTCTCTTGCCTATACAGTCTGTAGGGGTGATGGGGGATGAAAGAACTTATGAAAGAGTGGTGGCCTTGAGAGCAGTGTCTTCTGTGGATGGGATGACTGCGGATTGGGTACACCTTCCCTATGAGTTTCTTGGGAAGATTTCCAATGACATCATCAACAAAATTAAAGGGGTTAACAGGGTGGTTTATGACATCAGTTCCAAACCTCCTGCAACCATAGAATGGGAGTGAAAAACTGAGTGGTTTAGAACCTTAATTTTTTTTTCTAAACATCGCTTTAATTTTTCGGAAAACTCTGCCTAATGCCTCTCATTGGGAGAGAGTTCTTGGTGCTTTCTGAATTGGGTGTGGGATTTAGGTTAAAAACCATTAATTTCGCGTCGGTTAAAAATGAAAAGGTATAATAGTTGTAGCAATGATTTTCAAAAACATAATGCCCATGAAATCCTTTTCTTTTTCTTTGGTTTTTCTTTATCTGCTGTTAAGTGTGCACTCTCTTCTAGCCCAGTCAGCTTTGGAGAATTACCATGAGGGGATAGGGCTTTTAGAAGGAGAACAGTATCAAGAGGCCATGGAGCTACTTAGGCCTTATATGGATGAGCAAAGGTACGGTGAGCTCAGTCCTTTTGCCACCTTCCACTTTTCCAAAGCGGCATTGGGAAACAGACAGTTTGAGCTTGCCAAAACTGCCCTAAAACAACTATTGGAGGAAGGCACCTGGCAGAAAATGGATGAAGCCCGATATCTGTTGGCCTTGGTGAATTTTGAGCAGAACAAACCCAATGAGGCTTTGCCAATTATCCAGAATATAGAATCCGAAGAACTTCAAATGGAAGCCTATAGAGCATCCTTCAACTACCTCAAAGGGGTACCCTCCAGTGTTCTTATGGTGCAATATGAACAGTTTGGGGAAAACCTTGGTTTGTTGATGGCTTTGAGGGAACAGTTGGTGGATAAAACCTCGCTTTCTTCCCAAGAGAAGGCAGTTTTTGAAAAAATTAAGGACATCCAACTTCCTGGAAAGGAAGAGGAGGTAGTTCAAAGAGAGATCAACGAGACCTTGGAAGTTGCCATTGTTTTGCCGTTCAACTATAATGGGGGCTCGGGTGTAAAAAGGCTCGAGTCCAATAATTTTGTTTTTGAACTGTACAGGGGAATTACCCTTGCTTTGGAAAATGCCAAGAGCAGGAACTTGGATTTAGAAATTAAGACATTCGATACCGAGAGAAATCCAGATCGTGTAGCAGGAATTCTCCAGGATCCTTTTTTTAAAAAGGCAGATGTAATCATTGGTCCTATCTATCCGGAGGAGGTAGAGGCCGTTTCGGAATATGCCCAGAAATGGGGGATTCCTTTTGTGAACCCTTTGTCCAATATTGGTGAGCATTTATCCTCCACAGGCCATTCTTACCTTTTTAGGCCTTCGGTGGAGGCCATTACGGATAATATGGTTAAATATATTAGAAACCTTGGGGACAAGAACAGGATAGCTGTAGCCTATTCGGGCACCTCCAGAGATGAGCTCCTGGCCAAAAGTTTCGAGGAAAAGGCAAGGAGCATGGGGTATCAACTGGCAACCGTACAAAAGGTAGAAGGCAGGGCTATGCGGGATTTTTTCGAAAGCATAGGATTGATGGAGAGTGGGGGGAGTAGAAAAGCAGATGTACTGGTAATTTTCTCCGATGACCCCAACGTGGCCTCACCTACCTTTTCCTTGGTGGAATCCTCCAGCTCTTCCATACCTGTAGTCGTTATGGACAGTTGGTTATACTTTAATTTTGCCAGTTATGAAATGATGGAAGCCCAAGATTTTCACTTTATAAGCAACAACAGCCTACGTCTAGGAGACCAAGAAATCGATAGATTTAGGGAGGACTTTTTCGATAGGTATAAAAGCTTTCCTGGGTTAAATGCATACCTTGGCTATGAGCTGGTGTATTTAATCACAGAGGTGATCAATGTACAAAAAGGATTTGATTTCAGGGAAAACCTGAAATCCTCAGATTTTATTTCGGGTAAGCTAACCTTTGGGTTTGATTTTACACAAAACAGTTCCAATAACTATGTTCCTATTTTAAGGTTGGAAGAAGGTGTGTTGGTAATAGAATGATGCAAATGAATATCAAGAATAGTAAAAATTTATTTTCCCAAGCAAAGCAGTTTATTCCTGGAGGCGTGAATTCGCCGGTAAGGGCATTTAAGGCAGTAGGTGGGGATCCTCTTTTTATCAAAAGTGCAAATGGTGCCTACCTTTATGACGAGGACGATAATGCCTATATTGAGTTGATCAATAGCTGGGGACCCATGATTTTGGGCCACAATCACCCGGATGTTCGTGAGGCAGTGGTAAAAGCTATAGCAGGTGGAACCTCCTTCGGTGCCCCCACAGCGAGAGAGGTGGAAATAGCAGAACTCATCTGCAGCATGGTTCCTTCTATTGAAAAAGTTAGGATGGTGAACAGCGGCACGGAGGCTACTATGTCTGCCATTAGGGTAGCAAGAGGTTACACCGGCAGAGATAAGTTCATCAAGTTTGAAGGAAACTATCATGGACATGGAGACTCTTTTTTGATAGCCGCAGGCTCAGGAGCCATGACTATGGGCACCCCCAATTCTCCTGGTGTTACCACTGGTACCGCGATGGATACCCTGTTAGCCCCCTACAATGATTTAAGTGCCGTAAAATCCTTGGTTGAAGCCAATAAGGACGAAATTGCAGCCATCATTTTAGAACCGGTGGCGGGAAACATGGGATGTGTGTTACCAGCACCTGGGTTTTTGGAAGGACTAAGGGGTTTATGTGATGAGGAAGGCATAGTGCTAATTTTTGATGAGGTAATGACCGGGTTCCGACTTTCAGCAGGCGGCGCCCAGGAATTGTTGGGGGTGAAACCCGACATGACCACTCTCGGGAAGATAATTGGGGGAGGAATGCCGGTAGGTGCATATGGAGGAAGAAAAGAAATCATGGAATATGTGTCTCCGGATGGTCCTGTCTACCAAGCTGGGACACTTTCCGGGAATCCCATGGCTATGGCTGCGGGTTTTGCCATGCTTAAGCAATTAAGCGAACATCCAGAAGTCTACAGTAAATTAGAGACCACTGGGGGAAAACTGGTGGAAGGCATAAAAGATAGCTTAAAAAAATTGAACCTCTCTTTTACAGTCAACCACCTAGGGAGTATGTATAGTTTGTTTTTTACAGATTTGAAGGTGAAGGACTTAACTACTGCTCAAAGCTGTGATACAGCACTTTTTGGGAAGTATTTCCAGGCTATGTTGCATAGGGGAGTTTATTTAGCCCCTTCCCAATTTGAAAGTCTGTTTCTTTCCACCGCATTGGAGGAGAAGGAAATAGCGCATGTAATTGAAGCTAACGAGGATTCTTTGAAGGAAATTTTAAGCTAAATATTTTAATCAATCTAGGCAAAAAAAGAAAGGCCGGTTGTAAAACCGGCCTTTCTTTTTACTGAAAACTGAGAATCAATAATTTATTCCAGATCACCTATCATAGAATCAATTTTCTCCTTCACCTTTGGGCTTTGATTGTAAGCCACAGACATTTCCTGAAACTTCTGTACATCCATGTCATTTTCAGCGATAGTTTTTTGCATCTCCTGATTGGTTTCCTCTTGAACTTTCATGACTTCTTGACCAGCCTCGTTAAACTTGGCAATTTCTTCTGGATCCTCAGATACATCGGTAATATTTCCAGATTGTTGGGCTTGGGCAAGCATTTGAAACCTTTCCACGTCTATCCCATGTTCCTCGATGGCATTCATCATTTTTTGTTGAGCCTGCTCTTGGAGGGGGATCATTTCCATATTGATTTTTACAAACTTCTCATATTCATCATCACTGAATTCATCATTTACTTGTTGTTGTTGGGGGTTTGGCAATTGCTGAGCCATCACGCCAAAAGCAAAACAAAAGGATAAAAGGATGGAGAATGAGAAAACTTTTGATAATTTTGAATAAGACATCACATCTAATACGTTATAATTTAACTTCATTTTGGAAGATTAAAATTGCAATTATTATTCCAAAAATTGAAAATTATTACGTTAATTAAAGTTAATTAAGGTTTATGAGTTCAAAAATCTTCGGAATCAAGAATTGTAACACCATGAAAAAAACCATTAATCTATTTGAAAAAGAAGGTTTTTCCTATGAATTTGTGGATTACAAAAAGCAAAAGCCAAGCTTGGAACTACTAGAAAAATTTTTGAAAAAATTGGATTTAGACCAAGTTGTGAACAGAAAAGGGATGACATATAGGAAGCTTACAGAGGAGGAAAAAGCCCAAACTGAGAACCCCAAAACCGCAATCCCTCTGCTCCAGGAGAAAAGCAGTATGATCAAGCGCCCAATAATTGAATTCCCTAATGGAGAGCTGCTAGCCGGCTTTGACGAAGAAGCCATACTGGCCAAGGGGAAGTAAGAATGGGCTGAAGCCTTAGTTGCACTAAGGGATTTTGGTAAAGAACCTCCTGAGGATATGTTGGCTTCTGACAAAGAGCAAATGTCGTGTCTTGACTCCTTTAGTTTCAGCTCCTGACCAGGGTACCAAGACACGACGTTATATTTACATCCAAAGTAAGGGTTTAATCTTTCTATTATACCAAATTCACAGTTCGCCACATGGCCTTGGAGGTGGCGGCCAGTGCCTTATCGTCTTCCATTTCGTTGAGGGCCCTATTGAAAGGTTCCGCTCGCACGGGTCCGTCATACCCGATATCGATCAGCCCTCCAACAAAACCCTTTAAGTCTATCAGGCCGCTGTCACCGGGCAACTGTCGCTCCCCATCTATCTGCTCTTCCACAGACCTGCCTGCAGTGGCATCATTAAGGTCACAGGTTACTACCTGTTCGTTTTTTAGCCCCTTGATGTCGTCCACAGTCTCTTTGCTGCAATACCAATGAAAACTGTCCAATTGTAACCCAACTCCCTTCACATCAATGGCATCCACCAATTCCAACATTTCTTTCATGGTACCCACAAAAGGGTAGCGGTTCCTGATTTTTAAGGTTTTTGTACCCACATACTCTAGACCCAATCGTATATTATGGGCATGTAGCACTTTGGCCACTTCCCTCAGCCGCTGTTTATGTTGTTCAAAGTTTTGGGAATAGGTCAGCTCATCGTGGGAAGGCATTATCCAGGTATTCATCCGTGTTACATTGGCACTTTGCAAGGCTTTTGCTATGCCAGGCAACTCTTTCATCCCTTCTAAGAAAGTGGCATTGTCCTTTCTGAATTCTACAGGTAGTCCCGCAGCATCCCAAGTCAATCCCTTTTCCTGCATTTTCCCTAATAAACTTTCCAAGGCAGTGGCATCCATTTTCTTGATCTGATCGGGAATTGGGATTACGGCTTCAAAACTATGGTTGACGGCCTGCTCCAGTAGCTTCTTCTGGTCTGACTTAACTCCTATGGCAAAAGGATGAAGACTTATGCGGAACTTTCGTTCTGCCACTGAGAATGTATGGGGTATTGCAAAGGAGGGTACAGATAATCCAGCTCCTACCAGGGTCCCGAGGGCCAAAAATTTTCTTCGGTTTATTTGGTTCATTGTCTTTTTGAAAATAGGTTTAATTTAAGCTAATATAGGATGGATCAATTCCCCTTCTACGTCAGTAAGTCTGAAGGGCCTCCCCTGGAAATCAAAGGTGAATTTTTCGTGATCATATCCCAACAAGTGTAAGATGGTGGCGTGGATATCATGTACTGACACTTTTCCCTCCACGCCGGAAAAGCCAATCTCATCCGTGAGTCCATGAGAGGCTCCTTTCTTGATGCCTCCCCCGGCCAGCCACATGGTAAAGGTGTCCACGTGATGGTCTCTGCCTTTAAAGCTTTGGGTTTTTCCCTCCCGGTTTTCCTGCATGGGAGTCCTCCCAAATTCACCTCCCCACACCACGAGGGTGTTATCCAATAATCCTCTTTGCTTTAGGTCCATCAGCAAGGCACTCATGGGGCGATCTATTTCGGTACATTTGTCCTTCATTCCTAGGTCTATGGCCGTACTCTTATCCGTCCCATGCGCATCCCAACCCCAGTCAAAGAGTTGGACGAAACGCACCCCCTTTTCTACCAATTTCCTTGCTAAAAGGCAATTGTTGGCAAAAGATTCCTCACCTGGTTGAGTCCCATACATTTCATGGATATATTGAGGTTCATTTTGGATGTCCATCACCTCAGGTACCTCTATCTGCATCCGGTAAGCCATCTCGTACTGATTGATACGGGCAAGAATCTCTGGGTCTGCGTAATCCTCAAATTCCTCTTGGTTGATACGGTTGATGGTGGAAATGGTCTCCTTTTTTAAGTCCCTGGGCATACCCTTAGGATCATCTATATAGAGAACGGGATCTCCCTTAGACCTGCACTGAACGCCTTGGTAAACAGAAGGTAAAAAACCACTGCCCCAAACCGATTTACCCGCATCCGGGGTTTTCCCCCCTGAGGTGAGTACCACAAACCCCGGTAAATTCTGGTTATCAGACCCCAGGCCATAGGTGACCCATGAGCCTAAACTAGGCCTTCCCAACCTAGGGCTTCCGGTATGCATAAAAAGTTGAGCAGGCCCATGGTTAAACTGATCGGTATGTACAGCTTTTAAAAATGCCACATCATCAGCTACCTTTTTGAAGTGGGGCAGATAGTCAGATACCCAAGCTCCGGATTGACCTACTTGCTCAAAGGAGGCTTGAGGTCCCAACAGGTTGGGTTGTCCCCGTATAAAGGCAAACTTCCTACCCTGCAACAGCGATTCAGGGCAAGCCTGGTTGTGGAGCTTTTGTAATTCGGGTTTATAATCGAACATTTCCAACTGGGAAGGGGCCCCCGCCATATGTAAATAAATCACTGATTGGACTTTAGAGGAAAAAGGAGGTGAGACCGGCGATAAGGGATTCAGGTCCCTCTCACTAAGGTTCAACCCTTTTGGGGGATTTCCGGAGTCGCAGCTAAAGAAAAGGCTACCCATAGCAATTCCACCAAAACCTGCTGCGCACTCCTTGAGAAAGTGTCTTCGGCTTTTTACCTGAGCATTCCGCGTAAGTTGCTCTTGCCATAATTTCTCATATCTGTCCATATCAAGATTTTGTTAGAAATTCGTCCAAATTCATGATGGCATTGGCCACCACTGTCATTGCTGCCAATTCTGCGGTCTTTTCCGAAGACTCCTCCGCAAATACAAGGAAATCCTCCATCGCTTCTGGATCTTCTTTAAAATCTTCTAAAGCAATATGAAACAAGCCCTCCAAATGGTCTAACTGAGAAGAACTTGGTTTTTTACCAAGGGAATGCTCATAGGCAATCGCCAATTTATCCCTGAAAGTCCCCTTGTGTGTGTTGGCCTGCTTGGCCAGATAATAGGCGGTTTCGAGGTAAACAGGGTCATTAAGGGTGACCAAAGCTTGTAAAGGGGTATTGGTGACCGTTCGGTTTACTAGGCAAACCTCTCTACTAGCAGCATCAAAGGTCATAAAGGAGGGATAAGGACTGGTTCTCTTCAGGAAGGTATAAATTGCTCTTCTATACCGGTCCTCACCTTCACTAGTTTCCCAATTTTCCCCATTATAAACGGTTTGCCATACCCCTTTAGGTTGTGGAGGCATTACGCTTGGTCCATACATTTTTTTGCTCAATAGTCCAGATACCGCCAGGGCTTGGTCCCTTACCTGTTCTGCACTTATTCTAAATCTTGGCCCCCGTGCATAAAACTTGTTTTCAGGGTCCACTTCATGAAGGTGCGGGTTACTTTTGGAACTTTGTCGGTAGGTGCTGGAAATGACTATGTCCTTGATTAATCCTTTTAGTTGCCAATTGTGTTCGTTCATCAGCCTCCAAGCCAGCCAGTCAAGTAATTCCTGGTGAGATGGAGGGTCGGACTGCGTGCCCATGTCCTCTATGGTGGACACTAAGCCTCTTCCAAAAAGCTGGGACCAAATTCGGTTGACAACCGTTCTGGCGGTGAGAGGGTTTTCTTTGTCAGTAAGCCAATAAGCTAGGCCCAATCTGTTTTGAGGCCATTCCTCTTTCCAGGCACCGAGGCTGCTAGGGGTGTTGGGACCCACCCTGTCTCCGTGAAGCAGCCAGTTTCCCCTTTCAAAAACATGGGTTTCCCTTTTCATGAAATCCGGGTTTTCTATCAGGATAGGAACCGTAGAGGTGGCTGTGTTCAACAACTCGTCAAAAGTTTCGCTTAGTGCTTTTTGCTGGGGGCCTTCTCCAGGCAGTGCAGGTACAAAGGCCATCCAGTTGATGGCACTGCTGGTTTGTTCGGGTTTCAGGGAAGGGTTTTCCATGTGGAGATAGAGATCCACTCTACCCTTAACGGGTTTAAAGGGGAATTTCTTAATTACCCGCCCATCTGTTTTGTTCAAGGTAAACTGACTAAGGATTTCTCCATCTGGTCCGTCTTTTCGGATGGTCAACCTATTTCCATCATTTCCAGTCCAATAATTCAAATAAATAAAGGGCGCGCCACCAGTAAGTGCATTTCTCAGGTAACAAGAGCCATCATGCCATAGGCCCAACCACTTGGTGTCTATTAATTCTCCCTTGTCAAAATCTTCACAATTGTGTGCATGGTATTTAGGTTCTTGGTACAGAAGGAAATCTTCGAAATACTGGGCATCTGCACCAGAAGCGTTTTTTTCTGCCCATTCCTTTATGGATGCGACTTTTTTTGCCTCTTCTTCTTCGTAAAACTTCAGCTTCGGCTCCTCCCCATGTGTGTCTTCGTCCCTGGTATTGTTAAAGAATGCCATCAGTTGAAAATATTCATCGTGCTTAAAGGGGTCATAGGGATGGCTATGGCATTGTACACAGGCTATGGTGGTGGATTGCCAAACTTCAAAGGTAGTATTGGTACGGTCCATTACCGCTGCAACCCTAAACTCCTCGTCTTCTGTACCTCCTTCATCATTGTTCATGGTGTTTCTGTGAAATGCGGTAGCGGTAAGCTGATCCAAGCTTGGATTGGGCAGGAGGTCACCAGCTAATTGCTCTACGGTAAATTGGTCAAAAGGCATGTCTTGGTTAAAGGCCTTGATTACCCAATCCCGGTATGCCCAAATCTTCCTGCTAACATCACGTTCATATCCTTTGGTGTCTGCGTACCTTGCCAAGTCCAACCACCAAGATGCCCATTTTTCCCCATAGGTTTCTTGGTCAAGCAAGGTGTCAACGAGGTCGCTGTAAGAGATTTTCCCATTTAAGTAATCTTTCCTGAGGTCTTGGGAAAGTGGCAGCCCTGTTAAATCAAGACTTAGCCTTCGTGCCAAAGTGGCTGGGTCTGCCTCGGGTGAAGGGGTTAGGTTCAATTCAGCCAACCTGTCCATTATAAAACTGTCGATGCCGTTTTTGACAAAATCTCCTTCTTCCTTATTCCCAAAGCTTGCCTCCAGTTTTTTGGAGTTGTTTTCAGGAGCCATTACGGGTGAATAGGCCCAGTGGCTGCCCCATTCGGCACCTTGGTCTATCCATTTGCTGAGGGTTTCTATTTCTTTCTCGGAAAGTGGAGGCCGGTCATAAGGCATGCGAAGTTCGGGGTCTTTTTCGTGCAGCCTTTTGATCATTTCACTTTTTTTGGCATTTCCGGGAAGGATAGCAGGCACTCCGGATTCAGTTGCCGATTTGGCCTCTTCCTCAAACAAAAAGCTCAGTCCCCCATTTTTCTTCACGCCGCCGTGGCAGGAGATACAGTGTTTATTGAGTATGGGTTTAACGTCCGCACTGAAATCCACCTTTTCCTCGTGCCCCAATTGCCACAAAATAATCCCCGACAGAAATAGCAGGCTGGACGCAAATATATATGGAAATTTTTTTATCATGCAGTTCCTAAAATACGGATTTTTCCGTCTGCATGCAACTCCTTTTTTGTTGGCTGCTCCCTAGGAGGTTTAATGGTTTTCCTTTCATTTGTATCCCAAACTTAAGGTTACTTTCTGAAAGGAAAACCAGCATTAATTAAGGTCTTAATTGCCTTGGTGTTTTTTTACAGTTTTATTCATTCTGGCCAATGATCAAGGGCCTTGATGCGGTAACCACATTATCCTTGGAATCAGTGGCATACACATATATTCTGTAATCGCCCCCCCCCTTGGGGACTTGAATTTTAACGTATTGGTTGTCCAACAAAGACTCTGTGAGGATAGATTTTTCTTCCCATTTGTTTTGGTCATAAACCTCCCAATGATAGGTAAGCGTGTCTTGATTGTTATTGGTAGTGGCTGCGGATAGCCAGAAGGATTCGCCAGGCCGGGCAGCATTCCAATGACTGACTATTGTCAAGTCTGCAAACTGGTCTTCTTCGATTGGTGCTCCTGTCCAAGCTCTCTTCAGGTAACTATACGCAGGTTTGATCCTGCCCTCATAATCACTGATGCCAAACCAGGTAGCGGTTCCTTCGTACCTATCCCTCCAGCTAAAAGCGAGTCCTCCCAGGTTATCCCCCTTAGAGTTAGCGATATATTCATCCCATTGTTTTTCATACCATTCGGCTTTTCTCAAGGAGGAAAGTTCAATGAGGAGGCTGTCATTCCAAAAATCCCCAAACTCGCGATTCCAATAGCCTTTAGGTCCGAATTCCGTCACAGCATAAGGGCGTAGACTATCTAAGGAGGTAAACATTTGATTTAATGTAGAAATATTTTCCTCGTAATAAGAATTTATGCCTATAACATCTATTGATGGAGCAAAATTTTTGAAATCTAAAATTGTGGAAATCAATCGGTAGTGGTCATGTTCTTCGGAGGAAAAAACTGGCCTTTCCGGATCGATTTCTTGAATAGCTTGTGCCAATTCCTCCAAGAATTCCAGGTATGCCCTTCTATTGAGTGTCAGGTAGGGTTTGGCATAGTGTTTTTTTAATAGCCCATAGGTTTCATTACCAATATTCCAGGCAATAATAGAGGGGTTGTCCAGATGCTTTTTGACGTTTTTCAACACTTTCTTTTTATAGGCCTGCACAGTGGATTTATCCTTTAGAAAATCTGTTTTAGGGTCAAACCAAAAGCCATACATTACCTTAAGGTCAAATTCCTCAGCGGTTTTCAGGATGTTGCTGTCATAGATGCTGGGTTGGTACCTTCTGATCGTATTTGCTCCCATCTCTTTTATTTTGGCAAAATCTTCCCTTACCTGCTTCCTGCTTAATGGGAAGAATCCATCATGCCAATCATGTCCTGCATTGTAGCAAATCCCCCGCATATAGAAATCTTCACCGTCCACTTTCCAAACAAAGTCTCCAGGTTCACCTTCTATGCTTTTTGATTTTTTCCGCTGAGCCTTTTCAGCATTGGTTTTTGGAGGTAGATTGTTCACCAACGAGCGCTGAAGGGTTTTGATGACTGCTGCTAATTCCTCCATGTCAAACTTCCAATCAATAAATGCTTCTTGGGGAGTAGGCCTCCAGGGGGTAATCCAATTTTTATCTATATCGCTATAGAAAAATACGATCGATTTAATTTCTGGAAATTTTGTTTTGATGAGGTTCAAAGACTCTTGGTTCCAATCCCTAGCGGTATTTCCATAGGAGGTGGAACCGAACTCCGCAAGCATTACGGGCAATTCTATGTCTTTTTCATTCAGTTTCTCTTTGAAAGGCAGGTAGATGTCTGTGAATTCTACATTGGTAGAATCAGGACTGGCTTTTCCATAGTTGAGAGCGGTGAGACTCACCCAGTCCACGTATTGAGTCACAGATCCGTTTTCCCCATAAGGAAAATAGTCATCTATGCCATCTACAGACCAAGGGCTCCACACCCAAGAAACATTATGTGCACCTAATGAGTCAAACCTATAGTGAACATACTTCCAGGCTTCCTTAAATTCCTCAGCAGTATTGTTTCCCGTTTTTGACCACGGATACATGGGGTTTTCCATCTCATGGGCAAACCTCAAAAACACAGGAGATTTTAATTCCCTTAATGCCAGTGCCATGCTATCCACATAAGCGTCAAAATATCCCTCCGTGATGTTCTTAAAAACTTTCTTGTTTGTGGAAATAAGTGGGTGGTCGGAATATTGGCCAAATTTATTGGTAAAAGGTTCCCAAGTTATCATAGGAATTGCACCCTTTTCAACTATAAATTTCCATTTTTCTGTTGGAAATTGCTCATTCCCCCAGGCAAGATAAGTCGAAATAATGGACCACTGGCTCTGAAGGCTTTCTTCAGTTTCGTTTAGAATACTTACATCAAAATCCTCATCAAACTCCGGAGAATAAATTCCTATGTAATCACCACCTACATTGGTAGCGGCCTGATGCTCGTCTGAACGGAAAATCTGGATACCCTTTTCAATTTTGAAATTGGAGTAAATTAAAATGGATGTGATCAAAAGACCAAGAAGGCTAATGGTCAGTGTGTTTTTTTGTAGCCTACCTATAAACCCATAATATATCCTTTCCACGATGGTGTTTTCCAAGGTCCTGAAAAGATCTTTTATCCTACTGATCAAGGTGTATTGTCCCACGAAAAAGGCCAGAGAAAATATGGCAAAGTTGATTAAGGAGAAACTTGCCATAAGCAGGCTATAGGGCTGCCAATCATAACTTAAGCCATACCAGGCCGTTCCTAGACAAAACAATGCCACCACCAGATTTGGAAGCCCTAACAACAATTCATTTTTTGAGGTATGTTCTTTCGGGGTAGGTATGTACGGCACTTTAATGTTTAAAAGCGTATAAAGAAAACCGATAATATAGATCCACCATGTACCTACTCTGACAATTCCTCCTAATAGATGCAACCCCCTTTCTTGGGGTTCATTTAGCCAATCTTGTGCCTTAAACCGAAACAACAGTGAACATACCAGAAATGGTGTGTAATAGGTAAAGAACGCGATAGGATTCATTAACCACGGGTAATTTCCAGTGATTAACGAATAGGCAGGAACGACAATGTCAATTAAGGTCACCAGTCCAAATAAATAATATATGGGCATTAAGCCATAATGAATTTTTTGTCTCCAGGAAAATTTGTTGAATAATTTTGGGAAAAGGTTTATCCATAAATCAAAGGAACCCCTACTCCATTTGAGTTGCTGGGAATAATAGGCGGAAAGACTAGATGGAACAAGTCCCCTAGATAGAATTTTGGGAATATAAACTGATTTCCAGCCCTTGGCATGAAGCAACATGGATGTATGCATGTCTTCGGTTAAACCCGGAGCATGACCGCCGATGGAATCAAGAGCAGACCTTCTGAAAGTACAGTTTGCCCCGATTGCTTGGGCGGTACCAAAATCGCTCATTGCGTTCATATAAGGACCATAAAAAAGGTAAGTTTGTTCGGCTGCTGCTCTAGCTATTAGCGATTCCTTTTGGTTGCCGTATGCTTGAACTACTTGCACATACCCTATCTGCGGATCCTCAAAAGGATGAAGGACTTCATCCAGGAAATCTGGAGTGGGGGCGTGGTCGGGGTCAAGAATCACACAAATCTCCCCTTTTGCCTGCTTCAGGGCGTTATTTATGTTTCCGGCTTTGGCATTTTCATGCGTGTCCCTAGTCACATGAACCACCCCAAGCCTTAAACATAACGCTTTAAGTTTTGGGTCATTGCCCTCGTCACAAAGATAGGTTTTATGCGGATAGCGCACCTCCACCATTGCCTTTAAGGTATCCCTGATCATATCAAATGGTTCTCCGGGACACGCAGTAGTAAACATGTCGACAGTGTATGTTCGGACAGTTTTACTCTTGCCATTTTTCTTTTTCAACCCACCAAAGTGGTACCACTCAAAACAAACTTTAAGTACTTTTAGACAAAGTCCGATGGTGAGCAAATAGTAGAGTACCACATGTCCCATCCCCACATTTGAGAAAAAATTGATTAAAAAATAGCCAAGTGAAAGGACTGAAATCACAAGTAAAATCTTGATTTTAAGCCCTTCTTTAAAAAATTCTCCCCCTCTTTTTCTTAATATAGATTCCATCAATAGTTTAATTTTTTAACTTCTCCCCTACAATAATTTAAAAGCATAATAAAATTTTAATTTTTCAAAATACAAAAAAGTATATTTGAAATACATTATTTTGTAAATATAATAGATATTTCTTAACTTTGAAAGAATAAACTAAGAGGATTTCGAAAAAATTAGGTGTTGGTCATGTGGAGAATAAAAGTGATTGGATTAATAGTGTTAGCGACTATTTTTGGATGTAGGGAAAATGAAAATCATGGTGAAAAAGTTGTAGAACTTCGACTTGAAGATGGAAGTTACCAATTATATAGGAATGGAGAACCCTACTATATTAGAGGAGGGGGTGGTACCGAGCACTTTGATGAATTGGCTAGAATCGGGGGGAATTCTGTAAGAACATGGAGCACCCATGAGGCAGGTAGAATATTAGACGAGGCCCACAAGCATGGGCTCACTGTCACGCTTGGAATAGAAATAGGAAAGGCAGCATGGGGGGAAGACTTTAACTACCTTAATTTCCGAGCAGTAAATCAAAAAGTGGAGGAGATAAAGGAGCTTGTAGAAAAGTATAAAGATCATCCTGCGCTGCTAATATGGGGTGTTGGTAATGAGGTTCACCTCCATGGAGGCAACAGGATTTTGGTATGCTACATGATCAATAAGATTGCCAAAATGATTCACGAAGTAGACCCTAATCATCCCGTAATGACTACCACCACTGCGGGTAAGCACTTGGGGAAGTATGGTTTTATGAGGATTTTGTGTCCTTACGTTGACATTTTGGGGATCAATGCTTTTGAAAGATTGCCGGATGTCGCAGATGATATGCGAAGTCCCACAGGTTGGGGAAAGGCTTACATTGTTTCCGAGTTCGGTTCTATAGGACATTGGGAAGTGAGAGATACGGAGTGGGGAGCCCACAAAGAATTAAGCACTACCGAGAAGGCACAAACAACGGCTGATTTTTGGGAAATAGTAAGTAGTGATAGAGAGATGGGCTTGGGAGGTTACGCATTTTATTGGGGGCATAAATATGAGATAACACATACTTGGTTTAGTCTTTTTTCTGAGGAAGGGTATAGGTCCGAATCTTTTAATATTTTGGAGAGCCAGTGGCTTGATTCGGATAGGGTTAATTTTGCCCCAAAAATCTATGGATTATCTATCCAACCACAAGACAGGGAGGACAACATTTACCTTGAGTCGGGACAGCAATATTTTGCAACCGTAGTGGCCGACGATCCTGAAGACGATCCACTGAACTATAAGTGGGAAATTCGGCATGATGGGATAACCGAACATATTCCTGGTAGGTTTGTGTACAACTATAACCATCTGTTTGAATCGGAACCTGACGCTGAGATTAGGTTTTCAGCCCCTGAGGAGGAAGGTACCTATAGGTTGTTTGTCTTCGTCCATGACGATAAAGGGAATTTTGCAAGTCATAACCTGCCATTCTACGTTTTGCTGAGATAAAAGGCTATATTCTAAATTGACATTTTTAAAGGCAGCCAAGCCAATTGTAACTCTTTTCGCTTGGCTGCCTCATTGATTAGTAGGAAAGGTACCCGTCCTTCCGCACCGACAGTATTTTGCACCCTTATCGGATTTTGATCAGTGTATAGTTGAATTCTGAGACCATTCGTCGATTTGCGGTATCCAACATTTCCAAGCCTCCTTCCTCATCTTGGATAAAGGACCGAGTGAGGTTCCCCTCCTCATCCATCAGTTTGATCACAAAGGCATTGGGGTTTCCTTCTATGCCGTAGCCCACTTCCAGTAGGCCTTTGGACAGGAAATTCCTGTCCCCGTCTTTGGTATCCAGGTAAGTTTCACTCAACTCATAAATTCGTTCGGTTTTCTCGGGGCTGTTTTCCAGTCTTAGCTCCATTTTGATTCCACGGCAGTCCGCGCAGGGAATGATTCCTTCATAGCTCAGCCAGGTAGCTGTTTCTTTTTCCAGAATAATTTCATCCTTAGGTGCAGGTAGGGGCGATTCCCCTTCATATCTTTCCTCGGTACTAGGACTGTCACATGCTATTATTAGAGAAAATATTAGGACTAAATAATTAATGTGGCTGTTCATATAAGTGGGGGAAATAGTTTGGAAGGTGAGAAAGCATGTCTTGGGTCATTTTAGGGAGGTCATAGGAAGGCCGCCACCCCCAGTGATCCCTGGCGTTCCGATCATCTATACTGCGCGGCCAGCCATCAGCGATGGCTTGGCGGTAATCCTGCTCATAGAGGATGTTGAATTCGGGCAAATGCTCTCGGATACTTTGATACACTTGCTCTGGGGTGATGCTCATAGCGGAGACGTTGTATGCAGAGCGGATTCTGATTTGGTTTTTGGGTGCCTCCATAAGTGCGAGCGTAGCCTTTATCGCATCGGGCATATACATCATGGGCAACAAGGTGTCTTTTTTTAAGAAACACGTAAAAGTTTTGCCTTCCAAAGCCTTATGGTAAATTTCAACGGCATAATCTGTAGTGCCACCACCAGGAAGGCTCTTGTATCCAATAAGCCCAGGATAGCGAAGGCTCCTGACGTCCACTCCATGTTTCAGGAAATAGTATTCGCACCACTTTTCACCGGCCTGTTTGGAAATACCATACACGGTCCGTGGATCCTGTATGCAATTTTGAGGAGTCTGATGCGAAGGGGTGTTGGGGCCAAATACAGCGATGGACGAAGGCCAGTATACCTTGCTCAATTTTTTTTCCCTTGCCAACTCCAAAACCGATAATAGGCTGTCCATATTTAGAGACCAGGCCTTGAGGGGTTGTTTCTCCCCCACTGCCGACAATATAGCTGCCAAATGATAAATCTGGGTGACTTTTTCTTTTTCGACTAGCATGGCAATTGACCGGGCATCCATCACATCCAAGGGCCGAAAGGGAATGCCTTTCAGAATTTTTTCAGCGGCGGGGTTGACATCGGTGGCGAGTACCGAATTTTCCCCGTAAGTTTCCGCAAGAGCAAGGGTAAGTTCAGAACCAAGTTGGCCACCGGCACCCGTTATCAATAGTTTCTCCATTCAATCAGGTTATCATGCCCATTTAAGGCTGCCATTCTTTTCGCAAAATGGCTATATTTGGGCAATGTTTCCTTACAAAATTACTAAAAGGATGCAAACCCCATGAGGGAAATCAAAATATCCTTGAAAAATGTTTTATTCCTAAACGAGTCAACATGTTCGAACAGCTCAGACCCCAATTGGCCCATACCCTAGAAGAGATTAAAGAAGCCGGATTATACAAAAAGGAGCGTATCATTATCAGTGCCCAAGGCCCCTTGATCCAGACCGAGGCTTCCGGGGAGGTTATGAATTTCTGTGCCAATAACTACCTGGGCTTGTCCTCTCACTCGAAGGTTATCAAAGCTGCTAAGGAGGCCATTGATTCACATGGATTTGGCATGTCTTCCGTCAGGTTTATATGTGGCACACAGGATATCCATAAAATACTCGAAGACAAAATTTCCGAGTTTCTGGGAATGGAGGATACCATTTTATATGCGGCAGCTTTCGATGCCAATGGAGGGGTATTCGAACCCTTATTTGGCCCCGACGACGCTATCATTTCGGATTCTCTGAACCATGCCTCCATCATAGACGGGGTCAGGCTTTGTAAGGCCATGCGCTTTCGCTACCAGAACAATGACATGGAGGACCTGGAAAAACAACTGCAGGAAGCCGATGCAAAAGGAGCCAAACAGAAAATCATCGTGACCGATGGGGTGTTCTCCATGGATGGCACTATCGCCCAATTGGACAAGATCGTCGAGTTGGCCGAACGCTATGAAGCCCTGGTCATGAGTGATGAGTGCCATAGTACAGGGTTTGTGGGCAAGACAGGACGTGGGGTACACGAGCTAAAAGGAGTAATGGGCAGGGTGGATATTATCACCGGCACTTTAGGCAAGGCGTTAGGTGGGGCATCTGGTGGATTTACCTCAGGGAGAAAGGAGATAATCGACCTGCTCCGTCAAAGATCCCGCCCCTACCTGTTCTCCAATACCCTTGCCCCGTCCATAGTGGGTGCTTCCATTGCGGTGTTCGATATGCTTTCTGAGACTACTGAACTGCGGGATAAGCTGGAGCAGAACACCCGTTACTTCAGGGAGGAAATGAGTAAGTCGGGTTTTGACATCAAGCCCGGGGAGCATGCGATAGTTCCCATAATGCTGTACGATGCAAAGCTAGCCCAAGAGATGGCCGATAAGCTGCTGGAAAAAGGCATTTATGTGATTGGATTTTATTATCCCGTGGTGCCCAAGGGCCAAGCCAGGATAAGGGTGCAGCTTTCTGCGGCCCATACACGAGAGCAACTGGATAAGGCCATAAAGGCGTTTAGGGAAGTGGGGGAGGAATTGGGAGTGGTTGGTTAGGGATAGCCAAAAGGCCATCTTTACCATTAGGTAGGAAGGTTGGGATACAGGCCTTCACACTAGGTTAGGAAGAGAGATGGGTAAGTTTGGGTTCTAGGGTAGAAAGAAACCACAGATTGGGATATGTGAATTAGGTTTCTTTCCATTGGCAAATACCAGCATCGAGATTCAGACGCTAGGTAGGTGTGGGAATGCAGTCATTTTCCGGTTTCTGGTCTTTATATCTTATGGTGAATTACCAAATCGGAATAACATGGTGATCCATAAGCCATCTGCATTTGTGTGCTGGGGTTTTGATTGCCTTTCAAATCAAAACTCATGATCCGCAAATACCTCTCCCACTTTATTCAATAAAGTGCAAACATGGCCATAATCTTCTGAAGTGACCAGTTCTGTTCGGTAAGGCTTAAAGTTGGGTATACCCCGGAAATAGTTAGTGTAGTGCCTGCGCATTTCCAGCAAGCCCAGTTTCTCCCCTTTCCACTCCACCGAAAAATCCAGGTGTTGCTTAGCCACCCTGATCCTTTCCCCCAGCGTTGGTGGTGGAAGTTGTTCACCCGTGGCAAAAAAATGCTTGATCTCGTCAAAAATCCAAGGATAACCTATGGATGCCCGGCCTATCATCATGCCGTCCACCTGGTATTTTTCCCGGTATTCGGCAGCACGCTCAGGGGAGTCTATATCCCCATTGCCAAAAACAGGAATTTTCAACCTAGGATTTTCCTTTACCTTGTTGAGGTATTCCCATCTGGCCTCGCCTTTGTACATCTGTTTGCGTGTTCGGGCATGGATGCTGATGGCCTGTATGCCTACATCCTGTAGTCGTTCGACCACTTCTACAATCCGGATGGTCTGCTCGTCCCAACCCAACCTGGTTTTCACCGTTACAGGGATTTTCACGGCCTTTACGATTTCCGCCGTCATGGCCACCATCTTGTCGATGTCCAAAAGAATCCCTGCACCGGCACCTTTGCAGGCCACCTTGTTGACGGGACAGCCATAGTTGATGTCCAGAATATCGGGTTGGGCCTCCTCCACAATGGCCGCCGCCTCCCGCATCGACTGGATCTCGTTGCCAAAAATCTGAATGCCTATTGGGCGCTCATAGTCGTAGATGTCCAGTTTTTGCACACTTTTGGCCGCATCCCTGATCAGTCCTTCTGAACTGATGAACTCGGTAAACATAAGGTCTGCGCCATTTTCCTTGCACACCGCCCTGAATGGGGGGTCACTCACATCCTCCATGGGGGCAAGTAACAAAGGAAACTCACCCAGCTCCAGATTTCCAATCTTGATCACAACTGATAATTTTTTCTGCAAAAATGGGGCTTTTTTATTTGATTTCAAGGTTTTACCCCCAAAGTATGCTAGGTAATTGATACAGATGATAGCAACAAGATTGTGATTTGGGCTTGTGGTGAAGGGTAATTCATGTAAATTTACTTCTCATATGGAAATATACAAACACAGAAAGGGGTTTCAAACGGAACTTCACTGGTTGCTTGCACTTATAGTTTTGGTGCTGATCGTCTTTGGTGTCCTTGCCATTTTGCAGACTGTATCTCTCTTTTTGGTTACCCAGCTTTTTGATATACCCATGGAGTCCATGATGAACCTGTTCGGTGGCAACCTTGACCATCCCAACGCCAGGTTGGCTTTATTGGTCATTCAGGGACTGGGTGGAGGAACGGCATTTCTGCTGGGAGGCTGGGTGTTCATGCACTTCGTGGATAAAAAAACAATGGTATGGCCCAAGCAATTGGAACGGACCAACCTCAACGGGTTGCTGATTCTACTGCCCTTGTTATTGGGGTTTATCCTTTTCAATTCCCTTTTTGTGTACCTGAACATGAACGTACAGTTTCCTGACTTCCTGGCTGAACTTGAAAAGGCCATGAGGGACAAGGAGGATGAGTTGATGAAACTCACCATTTATATTACCAACTTTGAGAATACCCTAGAGTTAATTGTGGGGGTTTTGGTCATAGGGGTAATCGCAGGAATAGGGGAGGAGTACCTTTTTAGGGGAATATTGCAACCTAAATTAAGAGATTATACCAGAAGTATACACTGGGGCATTTGGCTTAGTGCCTTTATTTTTTCCGCTATTCATTTCCAGTTTTACGGGTTTATTCCCAGGATGCTTTTGGGGGCTTTATTCGGATACCTATATGTATACTCGGGCAGCCTTGTTTACCCCATGCTGGCCCATATCCTTAATAATACCTTTACGGTGATCATGGTCCATTTGAACAAACAAGGCGTCGTGGAATTTAATTTGGAGGAGCCCGGGCAGTTGTATTGGCATTATATTTTAATAGGTTTAGTGCTTTTCGTGGTTAGTGCTTTCTATTTCGTTCTTCTTCACCGACGTAGATCCCCTGAAAATGGCTAATTGGCAAAAGGTGTATGAAACGGGTTCTCAAATCAGGGCCGAAATTATCAGAGGCGTATTGAATGAAAGGGGTATCACTGCTGTGGTGCTGAACAAAAAGGAATCGGTTTACCAGATTCATGGTAATTATGAGGTTATGACTTCTCCAGATGAGGTGGTCAGGGCTCTACAAATCATCGAACATGAAGTCACGTTTTAGCATCAGTAACTATAGCAACCTTGCCCAACGGGTAATCACAGCCATTATAGGGGCCACCATAGTGGTGGGCGGTTCCATTTATAACGAGTGGGCCTATTTTGGGGTGTTTGGCATTATTCTAATATTCACCCAAATGGAGTTTTACAAACTATCCGGTTTAGATGGAATGCTTCCTTTGAAGAGTTTCGGTACTTTTTTGGGGCTGGTGATTTTTGTTTTTACCTTTTTGGAGGAAATGAAAGTGATTCCTATAGCTTATTACTTTTTGGTTTTCCCATTAGTTTCCATGATTTTCTTCATCAAATTATACAGGAAATCAGACAAGAAACCCTTTACGGGTATTGCCTTTACCATTTTGGGCATCTTTTATGTGGCCATACCTTTTGCACTATTGACCATTGCGGCATTCTCGGTGGATAATACTTTCCATTACGAAATAGTGGTGGGCTGCCTGTTTATCCTATGGGCAAGCGATAGTGGAGCATATTTTGCGGGTACTAAGTTTGGTAAAACCAAGCTTTTTGAACGGGTATCGCCAAAAAAATCCTGGGAGGGAAGCTTAGGTGGTGCCGCCACCGCTGTGGTGGTGACTTATATCATGTCCGGTTATTTTACAGTCCTGCCCCAATGGCAGTGGTTTTGTATAGCGGCCATTATTATCATTGCCGGAACTTATGGAGACCTGATAGAGTCTCTCTTTAAGAGAAGCATAGCCATTAAGGACTCAGGCCGGGGATTACCTGGGCATGGGGGTTTTATGGATAGGTTTGACGGATTACTACTATCCACACCGTTCATCGTGGCCTTTTTGAAAATATTTTAATAATAAGGTCATTAAAAGTATTATTTTGCAACCAAGTAACAGGATCATATGGCATATATAGAACCAGCACCCATTAAAGACAAGGAGAACCCACTGGAATCCATGATGGAGCGTTTTAATATCGCTGCGGAAAAGCTGGGCCTTTCCGATGAGGTTTACAACGTATTGAAGAACCCTGCCAAACAAGTCATTGTTTCGGTACCCATTACCATGGATAATGGCAAGATCAAGGTTTTTGAGGGAATGCGGGTGGTGCATTCCAATATCCTTGGTCCGGCAAAAGGAGGTATTCGCTTCGCCCCGGACGTGCACCTGGATGAGGTGAAGGCACTGGCGGCATGGATGACATGGAAATGCGCTGTAGTGGATATCCCCTATGGAGGAGCTAAAGGCGGGGTGAGGTGTAATCCCAGGGAGATGTCCCAAGGAGAAATCGAAAGGTTGGTGCGGGCCTATACCCTGGCCATGATCAATGTGTTTGGACCCGATAAGGATATCCCCGCACCCGACATGGGCACAGGCCCTAGGGAAATGGCTTGGCTGATGGACGAGTATTCCAAAGCACACGGTATGACTGTAAATGCCGTAGTGACCGGTAAGCCACTTGTGCTTGGGGGTTCCCTTGGCAGGACAGAGGCTACCGGAAGGGGAGTGATGGTATCTGCCATGTCTGCAATGGCCAAGTTGAAGATCAATCCCTTTCAGGCCACTTGTGCCGTACAGGGTTTTGGAAACGTTGGGAGTTGGGCCGCCCAATTGCTGGAGGAAAGGGGATTGAAAATCATAGCGGTATCAGATGTTTCCGGTGCATATTTCAATGACAAAGGTATAGCCATTTCTGAGGCCATTGCCTACAGGGATGGGAATGGTGGAATTTTGGAGGGTTTTTCCGGTGCTGAGAAGTTAAGTTCCCCAGGCGAACTTTTGGAGCTGCAGGTGGACGTGCTGGTGCCCGCAGCGGTGGAGGATGTGATCACCATCAAAAACGTGGACAAAGTAAAGGCCAAACTGATCGTGGAGGGAGCCAATGGGCCTACTTCCTTCAAAGCTGACAAAATAATCAACCAAAAGGGGATAATGGCAGTTCCAGACATCTTGGCCAATGCCGGAGGAGTAACTGTCTCTTATTTTGAATGGGTACAAAACAGGCTGGGATACAAGTGGACTGCCGAGCGGGTAAACCGCAGGTCTGACAGGATCATGAAGGAGGCATTTGATTCGGTTTATGTCACCTCTCAAAAATATGAGGTGCCTTTGAGGATTGCGGCCTATATAGTGGCTATAGACAAGGTGGCTAAAACATATAATTACAGGGGAGGCTTTTAATCTTTGGATGATTCTGGTAAATTTATGTACTTATCAAAAACCTTTTTACAATGAGCATACACAAGGAAGGTAGAACGTTGTTGTTTTGGATGATGTTTTTTTTGGCGGCACTAAATTTTGGCCTGCATCAACTCCTGGAGGGTCAGGACACCTTGTTAAATTTGGTATTGCTGGGAAGTGTTGTGCTGTATCTACTGGTACTGCAGTTTTTCAGGAACCCCACCATCCCCATACCTAATGATCCCAACCTGGTTTATGCACCTGCTGATGGTAAAATTGTCGTGATCGAACCTACCGAGGAAGAGGAATACCTGAATGAAAAGCGCATACAGATTTCCATTTTTATGTCCCCAATCAATGTACATGTAAACAGGTCTCCCATTACCGGGGTGGTCAAATATTTCAAATATCACCCTGGCAAATACTTGGTGGCTTGGCATCCCAAATCCAGTACGGAAAACGAGAGGACCTCAATGGTTATTGAACAAGCCAACGGCTTGCAATTGATGGTCAGACAGATAGCAGGGGCAGTGGCCAGGCGTATAAAGTATTATGTAAAAGAAGGCGATCCAGTGGCTCAAGGGTATGAATTTGGGTTTATTAAATTTGGCTCTAGGGTGGATGTGTTTCTCCCGCTGGATGCCGAGCTTTTGGTGCAAGTCAATGACAGTACCCGCGCAGGAATTACCCCACTTGCCAAATTAAATCAGGAATAGTTTAGTTAGACCCGAATGTGTACCTGATTCCTATATTTCCTCTGAAATAGAGGAGTTCCGGCATATAATAAGGGGTGGCTTCAAGAACAAACGCAAAATTCCTGACATTTTCAAAGGGTTTCAAGCTCAGCAATATGGGGATACCCACCTTGCCGTTTTCAAAATCATCCAGACCCACCATAATCCCGCCGGAGAGGTTATAGTTCTCACTTTTTCTGATGGTATACTGCCCTATTATTTCCGCGCCAAAATAACGATTATACACATCCCCAGCGAGTAAACGCAGCTCTCCGAATAGTTGTTTTTCTGGATTGGATCCTATTCCTATCTGTGTAGTTTGAGCATTTTGATATACCCCGGCACTTATTTGTGCCTGAACGCCTTGGAAA
Source organism: Pleomorphovibrio marinus (assembly GCF_003347495.1). GTDB lineage: Bacteria > Bacteroidota > Bacteroidia > Cytophagales > Cyclobacteriaceae > Pleomorphovibrio > Pleomorphovibrio marinus. Next base: position 151,205 of record NZ_QCXY01000010.1, on the reverse strand, counting down.
CTAAAAAGAAAAAACAGGAATAAAACAGATATCTTTTTCATCGTGAAAATTTGAATTTAAAAACTAAAAATAGGAATTATAGGAAGGATATCCAAAGGGATATTGAAATATGGAGCTTATGGATGAGGTTTTTGCATAATATTGTACTTCGGGTATGCCTTTATTTTTTTTATTCCATTGTGAACAAATGACCCTAATGTAGCGCTGCATTTTATAAAATATGCCTTGATGACACACCATTATTTAGTCCCAGAAAAAAATGATTTAACAATAAGGTAACATTGGCGACATCATAGAGCAATATCACTTATGTTCCTTTGCATCGCTGAATTACTACATTTTAATTAAGGTTTTTGTGATGCGAAAACTACTCATTTGGGCTATCCTTGCAGGAGTGATGATGTCCAAAGATTTACAAGGTTCTACCTTGAATGAAGATTTGTTAAGGGAGGATTCCCTAAAGGAGGAAAAGGTTGCCCCAATAAGGAATTGGGCAGACAAGATCCAGCTTAGGGGTTATGCCCAGCTCCGTTATAACCGGCTTTTCGAAACCAACCCCCAACTGCAATGTGCCCAATGTGACCGTTCTTGGGGGGAAGATGGAGGTTTTTTCTTCAGAAGGATAAGAATGATCTTTTATGGCGACATCCATGAGCGTATTTATTTTTACATACAGCCGGATTTTGCATCCGGAGGTGGCAACTATGTCCAGTTAAGAGATGCTTATTTTGACTTAGCCCTAGACCAGAAGCAGGAGTTCAGGTTGAGGATAGGGCAGAGTAAGGTTCCATTTGGGTTTGAAAACCTACAGTCCAGTCAAAACCGAATCCCCTTGGACAGAAATGACGGCTTGAACAGTGCTGTGGCCAACGAACGTGATATTGGTATGATGTTCTATTATGCACCGGCGGAGATAAGGAAAAGGTTCAGGTACCTGGTTTCTTCAGGGTTGAAGGGCTCCGGAGATTATGGGGTATTTGCATTGGGGCTCTTTAATGGTCAAACCGCCAATCAGCCGGAACGGAACAATTCCCTTCACGTGGTGTCCAGATTGACATATCCGCATGAATTCTCGAATGGACAAATCATTGAAGGTTCCTTTCAGGGATATACCGGTAAGTTTGTGATTGATAGGCAAATGAGAACCGATACGGATCAGACCGAGTTCAGGGAATACAGGTATGGGCCTACCTTTGTGCTGTATCCACAACCATTTGGGATCCAAGCTGAATTTAACTGGGGCAGGGGGCCGGAATTTAACCCCGAAACCATGGACGTTGAGGATAAACCCTTGGAAGGAGGATATGTGATGGCCAATTATTTTTTAAGGACAGGTAAGGATGTGTTTATTCCTTTCACCAGGTACCACTACTATAATGGGGGAAAGAAACATGAGTTTGATGCCATGAAGCACAGGGTTAAAGAACTTGAAATTGGACTGGAATGGCAGCCGAATCCCCATTTCGAGCTGGTGGCAATGTACACCATGTCCGACCGGACATTTGAAAATTCCAGAAACCCGGAAAACCGACAAAAAGGCAGTCTTCTTAGGTTGCAGGCCCAAATTAACTTTTAGTAAACTACATTTCTTGGGGGTTTTTGGTAATTTTAGCTCAGGAAACCGAAAAGTTATCAACTGAACCATGCTAAGAAGACCAAGAAGAAACCGTAAGTCAGCTGTAATCCGGGATATGGTGGAAGAAACCCGACTCTCGGTGAAGGATTTTATTTTTCCCCTGTTTTTGATTGACGGGGTAAACCAAAAGGTGGAAGTGGCTTCCATGCCTGGAATCTATAGGTTTTCCACTGATTTGCTCTTAAGGGAAGTGGAAGAATGCCTGAACATGGGAATCAAGGCTTTTGATATCTTCCCCGCTTACCCAGAAAGCAAGAAGGACAAATATGCCACTGAAAGTTATAATCCGGATACATTTTACCTCAAGGCCATTCGGGAGGTGAAGCGCCAATATCCAGAGGCTTGTGTGATGACTGATGTTGCGATGGATCCCTACAGTTCGGATGGCCATGACGGATTGGTCGAGGATGGAAAAATCCTGAATGATGAGACGCTGGCAATCTTGGGGAAAATGACTTTGGCACAAGCCAGTGCCGGAGCCGATATAATCGGTCCATCAGACATGATGGATGGACGGGTGGGATACCTCCGGTCTTTATTGGATGAGAATGGGTTCAAGGAAGTTTCCATTATGTCTTATACCGCCAAATATGCCAGTGCATTTTATAATCCCTTTCGCGACGCGTTGGATTCTGCCCCTAAATCCGGTGACAAGAAAACCTACCAGATGGATCCTGCCAACCTGAAAGAAGCATTGATGGAAGCAGAGTTGGACGTGGGAGAAGGTGCGGATTTCCTTATGGTAAAACCAGCCTTGGCGTATCTGGACGTAATAAAACTTTTAAGGGACAATTTTGACTTACCGATATCTGCCTACAATGTAAGTGGAGAATACAGTATGATTAAAGCCGCAGACGACAAGGGGTGGCTGGATGGGCAGAGGGCCATGTTGGAGAGCCTGCTGGCCATCAAGCGTGCAGGTGCTAATATCATCCTTAGTTATTTTGCAAAGGAATTTGCACTGCTCCAAAAAGCATAGAAAAAGCCGCCAGGAAAAATACCTGGCGGCTTTTTGTTAAGCTAGTAAAACCTAGAATCAAATATTCGTTTTTTAGAAGCTAAAGCCGGTAGTCAGTTTAAAGAAAGAATCGTTTCCTTCTACCAGATCCCCTCCAGCGGAGAATCTTGCAAAAGCACCAGAAGGAGTCGAAAACTGTACATAGGGGCCAAGCCATTGATATACATCTGTAGCTTCAGGAACTTCAGAACCACCGGTGTTGGTCAGTTGCTCATAGTGCAAGCCAAGCGAAAAGAAATCACTGGCCTTCACACCGAAATTTGCCCAGTAGTGTAGATAGGACAATGTCGTACCTCCCGCTGGAGCTTCATCCCTAAGAGGTGCATAGTATCCCAAATAAAACTCCCCTTCCACACTGGTTTTATCCAGGTTGATGGTGATGTTAGGTACGATGCCGTCTCCAAAAATGGGTGGGCCTTCTGTCCCGGAGGATAGCAGGTTGCCACCAAGTACACCGATTTGGGGATTGATATTGAAGCCATCCGCTGGCGAAAAATCAAACCCAGCACCAAACTCTGTCCAGTTTCCCCATCCGCCACCAGTACCACCAGACCAAAGGATACCATAGAAGGTAAATGCAGTGGTTTCTGATAGACTGTACGCACCAGTAAAAAACGGGTAGAACCCGAAGAACTGATCCGAGTTTAAGGTAACATCGAAGCTGAACTTGTCATCGTCCTGTGAAAACGCTGGCATTGTAGCCAACAAAAAAATCATAGAAAAGGCGATTAGCCCTTTTGATAAAGTCGGAATGTTAGAGTGTTTCATAGTTTTTTAAGATTTTGATGTTAATTTCACCTTATTCAAAAACAGAATTTTATTTGTTTTAATGAATAGGCGAATTGATGGATCAAAAATAAACGGAAAATTCGATATATTCAAACATATTGGTAAAAATAGGTTAAAAAAATACCCCAATACCTATTTTTATGAAAAATAATCAAGAAATTTAATATAATATTATTTGACTATGAGGTTCAAATATGAACTAAGAACCCATTATTTATAAATTTTAATTCTATAAAAATGCGTAAAACAAAATTAAAATACAAATATATATAAATTTTAAATTTTTTGATAAAACTAGGTAAGGTTATAAAAAACACCAAGTAACAAAAAAAACCACCATGATGAGTCATGGTGGTTTCAAATAGGACACTTGAGTGATAAAGGCCTACAGGTCTTCTTCCCTTTCAAGCATGAGGACGGCATTTTGAGGAACAATGTAATATTTTTCCCCCTCGTAAATTACTTCATAGGCTCCATTGAGTAGGAATACGGCAAGATCCCCTTCTTTCGCTTGCAATGGGATGTATTTCACGTTTTCAGAATGATCCTTCCAAGGTTCGTCGTCTTCCACGGGAAGAGGGATGGGGTATCCTGGGCCAGCTTTTATGATGTAGCCTTGCTGGACCTTTTCTTTTTCTTGGACCCCTGGAGGAAGATATAAACCACTGGATGTTTTTTGGTCAGGCTTTTTGAGTTTTATCAGGAGCCTGTCACCTACTATTATCACTTTTTTAAGTTTGTTTTCAGAAGTTAGTTGCATAATGTCCCCCTCTTAAATGTAAAATACCCTAAACTAATAATCTGGTCAGAAGTTTTTGCTATCAACCGATTGCTGCCAGCCGACAAAAAAGAACGGCATTTCCATTGTATGGAAACGCCGTTAACTTTATTGTCTAATGTCATGAAGAACACTGTTATTTTTTGTCCTCTTCATTTACTTCTTCGTAATCCACATCCGAGACGCCATCACCAGTGCCTGATTCGCTGGCACCTGATTCTGGACCTGCTCCTCCTGGCTGACCCTCAGCATCTCCTTGGGAGGCACTGTAGATTTCCTGGGAAGCTGCGCCCCAAGCTGTGTTCACTGCTTCTATTCCTGCATCAATTCCAGCTAAATCCTGAGACTGATGAGCTGCCTTCAGTTTATCCAATGCACCGGTAATAGCGGTTTTGTTTCCTTCAGAAAGCTTCTCTCCATACTCCTTAAGTTGCTTTTCAGTTTGGAAGATCAATCCGTCGGCCTGATTTAGTTTGTCTATTTTTTCTTTTTCTGCCTTATCTGTTGCAGCATTGGCTTCCGCCTCCTTCTTCATTCTGTCGATTTCATCCTGGGAAAGTCCGGAAGAAGCTTCTATCTTAATCTTTTGTTCCTTACCTGTACCTTTGTCTTTCGCGGAGACATTCAATATACCATTTGCATCAATATCGAAGGTAACCTCGATTTGGGGTACCCCCCTTGGTGCAGGCGGAATATCGGTCAACTGAAACCTACCTATTGCTCGGTTATCCTTGGCCATGGACCGCTCGCCTTGCAGCACATGTATATCCACGGCTGGCTGGTTGTCTGCGGCGGTACTGAAAACCTCGGATTTTTTGGTGGGTATGGTAGTATTGGACTCAATGAGTTTGGTAAATACCCCTCCCATGGTTTCTATACCTAAGGAAAGTGGCGTCACGTCCAACAGTAGCACGTCTTTTACCTCACCGGTAAGTACACCTCCTTGGATGGCAGCACCTATGGCAACTACTTCGTCAGGATTCACCCCTTTTGAGGGTTTCTTCCCGAAAAACTTTTCCACTTCTTCTTGAATCTTAGGGATTCTTGTAGAACCTCCCACCAAGATCACCTCATCGATATCAGAGGGGGATAGTCCGGCATCGCTCATGGCCTTTTTAACAGGCTCCAGGGATCTCCTGATCAGATCGTCGGAAAGCTGTTCGAACTTCGCCCTGGATAATGTTCTGACCAAGTGCTTTGGTCCAGATTGAGTAGCAGTAATATAAGGTAGGTTGATTTCCGTACTCGAAGAGCTTGAAATTTCGATTTTTGCTTTTTCTGCCGCTTCCTTAAGTCGCTGCAGAGCCATAGGGTCTTTTCTGAGATCAATTTCTTCCTCGGCCTTGAACTCATCGGCGAGCCAGTTGATGATCACCTGGTCAAAGTCATCCCCCCCTAGGTGTACGTCACCATTGGTGGATTTCACTTCAAACACACCGTCTCCAAGTTCCAGTATCGAAATGTCAAATGTACCTCCGCCCAGGTCATAGACGGCGATTTTCATGTCCTGGTTCTTTTTATCCAGTCCATATGCCAATGCAGCAGCTGTAGGCTCGTTGATGATACGTTTTACCTCCAGGCCCGCAATTTGACCCGCCTCTTTTGTGGCTTGTCTTTCGGAGTCATTGAAGTAGGCAGGTACCGTAATTACGGCCTCCGTCACCTCTTGCCCCAGGAAATCCTCAGCGGTCGATTTCATCTTTTGGAGGATCATGGCAGAAATCTCTTGCGGAGTATAAGCCCTGTCCCCGATCTTGATGGTCACCGTGTCATTGGGGCCTTGCTCTACCTTATAAGAAGCATGTTTTTTCTCTTCGGAAATTTCAGAGAATTTTTTCCCCATGAATCTCTTCACGGAAGAAATGGTATTTGCAGGATTGGTGATAGCCTGTCTTTTTGCAGGATCCCCTGCTTTTCTTTCTCCGTTTCCATTATCTAAAAACGCCACAATGGAGGGGGTAGTCCTACGCCCTTCACTATTCTGAATCACTACGGGCTCACTTCCTTCCATTACGGCAACGCAGGAATTGGTCGTACCCAAGTCTATACCAATAATCTTTCCCATAACTAATGTAAATGTATTTTTAGTCTTAAATTATTTACCGATTTTTAAATCAGTAATAGCTTATCAACCAATGTGCCAAGTGGGTCTGGGTCGAAATAAGTGCCAGATTGGCAGAAAATTTGTCAGCATTCAACCTGATCTGACAGCACTCTTTTGAATTAGGCGGTGTTAGATAGTGCAGAAAAAGGTTGCCATTTAGTCAAAAACGCACATGCAAATAAAAGATATATATATCTATCCCATCAAATCATTGGGTGGAATCCGAGTGGAATCGGCCAAGGTGTTGGAGAAGGGGTTTGTTCATGACCGCAGGTGGATGCTTGTGGATAAAAATGGGGATTTTATGACTCAGAGAAAAACTTCCCATATGGTTTTGCTTCAGACCGACCTCACTACGGAAGGGGTGAAGGTTTTTCATAAGCACCATCCTAAGGAATCCATGTTGCTGCCTTTCTCTGCCGAAAAGGCAGATAGAAAGGTAGTAAGGGTATGGGAGGATGAGGTAAATGCCTTCACTTTTGGAGGGGAGGTAAACCAGTGGTTTTCAGAGATGCTAGGTTTGAAATGTGAGTTGGTGCATATGACGGAGCAAACGGATAGAAAGTTTGGTGAAAAATACAGGGATCAAATCGAACAAGTGAGTTTTGCCGATGCCATGCCATTCCTAATCATTGGGCAGTCATCCCTAGATGACTTAAACAGCAGACTTTCTACTCCGGTTGGCATGGAAAGGTTTAGGCCTAATTTGGTTTTTTCCGAGGCAAGCCCATTCTTGGAGGACCATTGGAAGGAGATAAGTATCGGGGGGATAACCTTTAGGGTTACCAAGCCGTGCGCAAGGTGTGTGGTGACAACCGTTGACCCTAGCAATGGGCAGAAGGGTAAGGAACCCCTAAGGACCCTGGCTACTTATAGGAATAATGATAAAAAGGTTCTTTTTGGACAGAATTTAGTAGCTTATGAAAAGGGGGAAGTAAAGGTGGGAGATCGCTTATCAGTTTTGAATTAGGGAATGAATTGGGTCTGAACTTGAAATTATTTTTGTGATTGTAATGATAATGAAAGCATATTTTCTTAGTAAAAATCAATTTTGTGTAATTAATCCACACATTGTGGAGGTTTGCTGAACAGGTACTTGTAAAGATGGAAAAGTGAAGATTCAAACCCTGCATCCTTTTTTTGAATCTTTAACTTTTAAAAGATTTGCTATTCTGACATTTTAAATGCATTTTTAAGTGCTTAAAATACCTAAAAGCACATACAAAACACGTGGTGAAGGTTTTCATGATTTATTCAAGGGACTGGGAATAGCCAAGGGATTGGTTGCTTCCTTGAATATGTGAATTGTGGCACAATCTTTACCAAGGTTGGTGTAGGTTAACTTAATTACCCTAAGAAACCAACTAGTACTTCCTTAAAAATTAACAGCTTAGTTTAAATGGAATGGGTAGTATTCTATCCATCCAGTTCAATCCTTATTCATTTACCGATAATTTATCGGGAGTTGAATTCTATTGCCCTATTTATAACAGTATACCACCAACTAAAATTAAAGTTTTCTATGAAAACAACTTTAACAAAACTCACTTCTTTCTTAATCCTGTTTTTGTTGTTTGCCTATGCCGAGGCAGCAACCTATTATTTCAGTTCCGAAATAGGAGATGATTCGAGGAGTTCAGGACAGGCACAAAATCCAAGTACCCCTTGGAGAAGCATTGATAAGTTAAACAGTATATTTTCTTCCTTAAGGCCTGGCGATCAGGTATTGTTTAGGAGAGGGGACGTCTTTTACGGTTCAATAAACATTAATGCTTCAGGAAATAGTGGCAACCCCATAAAAATTGGGGCCTACGGTTCTGGAAACATGCCAATAATTACTTCGTTTGTAGAATTAAGGGGCTGGAACTCGATTGGAAATGGAAGGTTCGAATCTTCCAGCCAAGTAAATTCAAATCAGGTTAAGGTTGTTTTGATCAACGGTGAACCTCAGGAATTAGGGAGATTTCCCAATAGTAACGCATCCAATGGAGGGTACGTAAGGATAGATTCCCACGGGGGCAATAGTTCTGTTACAGGTAATAGCTTGGGTGCACCTACTAACTTCTCAGGAGGGGACGTGGTGATCCGGAAAAATGATTGGATAACTGACATTCATCGCATCAACTCACACTCTGGCAACACCCTTCATTATGCTTCTGCCTCAGGGGGCAATACTCCTCCTAGGCGGGGATACGGGTTTTTCATCCAGAATCACCTCCAGACTTTGGATAGATTTGGCGAATGGTATTACAACCCTTCACGCAGAAGGATGAATGTGTTTTTTGGATCAAACAACCCCCAAAATTATAAAGTGGAGGTATCTACTTTAGATCACTTGATTAGAAAGGACAACGGATCGAGTTTTGTGTTGATCGAAAACTTGAATTTAAGAGGGTCTAATGATGATTTAGTATTTTTAAGAAGCGGAAGAGGCGTACAGATCAAATCGAGTAAGTTGGAGTTTTCAGGAAATAATGGCATAAATTCCTATAATGTTGAGGATTTGGAAATCAATAATTCGGAAGTAAACTACAGTTATAATAATGGAATTTCACTTCGGCATGGGGATGGGGGAAACAAAATAATTGGCAATAAAGTACACCATACCTATTATGTACCCGGAAGAGGAAAAAACGGGGATTTAAACGGAATGGGGATTTTGGCCATTGGAGATGGCAATCTTGTAGAAAATAATGAGGTTTTGCACACCGGTTTCAACGGGATTTATTTCGGGGGCAACAATACAGTAGTTAAAAATAACTACGTACAGAATTTCTGTTTCGTAAAAGACGACGGTGGTGGGATTTATGCCTATGTCGGAAACAGCAACAGAAACATGACAGGCAGGAAAGTAATTGATAATATAATTTTGGATGGTATTGGGGCAAAAGATGGGGCACCTCCCGGACCTGTAAACGCTAAACCCAAGGCGGAGGGGGTGTTTTTAGATGATAATACCAATGGTGTTGAAGTGATCGGGAACACTATTGCTCGGACAGCAAACAGCGGCGTAAAAATGGCGAACAACAGGAATATTGTCGTCAGGGACAATATTATTTTTGGAGCTGGCTTTCAGGTCTTGGTTGACAATAATTCAAGAGGTGCGGATGTGAGGAACCTTAATGTCACAAATAACACTTTAATATCAGAATTTCCTGACCAAAACACTTACTCAATTACCACTTTGAAAAATGACATTTCAAGCATGGGTAATTTTGATAACAATAGAATTTCTAGGCCTTTGGGGGATGGGCATTCCTTGTTTTACCGCTATGTAGATGGAAATGGGAATACACAATCTAGCCATACCGACCTGAATAATTGGAGAAGCCAATTTGGTAAGGACCGGAGTTCCTCGTTTGCGGATTTTGATATAAAGGGATTTGAGGTAAGATCAATTATAGAAAGAATATTCCGAAACTCGACATTCGACCGAAATATTGATGGGATTAATTGTTCCACTTGTTCTTGGGTATCGGGCGTTCTAAGTGGTGGTAGTTTAAGAGTCAATAGTACAAATGGCAATACCATGGCGATTTCGATGGGTAGGATATCCAAAGAGAAGAATTATTTGGTAAAGTTTAAAGCCAAAGGCAGTAAATCAGGTTCAGTACAGTTATATCTTAGGTATTCACAGTCTCCTTGGCAAACAGTCTCCAAGAGGGTCACTTTTAATTTATCCACCTCGGAAGAGGAATATGAAGCTGTATTTTCTCCCTATGCGGATGTGGATGCTGCTAATTTGATGGTAGATACAGAAGATAATAATTTCACTTATTGGGTGGACGACTTAGAAGTCGCAGAGGCTGATGTGCAATTCACAGACCCGAAGGAAGTCTTCGTTTTTGAATACAACAGAAATGGCAGTAAAAGGAGTATTTCATTGGCAGGGGAATTTATGGATTTATCCAAAAGACAGGTTTCGGGATCCGTTTCATTAGATCCTTTCAAATCCATTGTACTCATTAATAAGTCTGGGGGAAATGTAGAGGAACAGGATCCTTTTTCCATTAAGCTAATCACCCCAAGCACCACTTCTAATCTCGAAGCTGGTGCGAATCTGAGTTTAGAATCAGAGGTTTCTGGAAATGGGGTTCAGAAAGTGGCTTATTACGTAGGCAATGAACTTATTGGAGAATCTCAAAATAGCCCCTATGCCGTCAATTGGCAGGATATCCCATCAGGGAGCCATACTATTTCGGCTCGGCTTTACTCCGGTGGTAATATGGTAAAGACTTCAGAACCAATTTCACTGACCGTCGCAGCGGCACCTGTAGATGATTCAGGGTCTGGATCCTCTTCCGGAGGCTCAGGCGGGGCAGATTTACCTATTTTCGTGAATTTGGGAAATGAATCAAACCAGGTTGCTTATCAAGGCAATCAGTTTACCCCCTTGGGCAGCTCACCTTTGAGTACTAGTGGTCAGAGCTTTAGCAGAAATCCACAAATCAATGGGGAGCCTCTTTTCCAGACCTCAATGTTCGGATCCAATATGAATATTTCCGTAGATGTACCCAACGGAGAATATTTGGTCAGAACCTACCACATTGAAGACTATTTCGGAGCATCAGTTCCTGCTAGCAATGGGCAACGGGTGTTCAACATTGCTATTCAAGGGACAACAGTGAGGTCCGATTTTGATATTTATCGTGAAAATCAAAATAACCCTATAGTATTGGACTTTGAAAAGGTAAGGGTTACGAATGGTAGGCTTTCCATACAATTGACTGCAAGTGCAAACAATGCCAATATTTCTGGAATTGGGATATTTAAAGATGAGGAGGATGTACCTTCTAATAATACACCCCCCAGTGGAGGCACTTTCAGAAAGCATATTAGCGTAGGAGGAACCGATGAGGTGGTTTTTGAGGGAGTGAAGTTTGATGGGGAGGAATCAGGAACCAGGCCGAGGAGTCAATCAACGCTTGCCCGTCATGAATATGCAAGTAACGAACCCATTTTCCAAAAGGAAAGGTTTGGAGTCAGACTTACCTATTCCATAGATGTCCCAAATGGCACCTATACGGTGCAGACGTTCCACAACGAAGTGTTTTTTGGTCGCTCGGGTCCATCTGCTCAGCCAGGCAGGAGGGTGTTTGACATATCTTTAGAAGGTGAATTGGTAAAACCTGCATTTGATATTTTTGTTGAAAATCAAAATAGGGAAACGGTATTGACATTTGAGGATATCCAGGTAAACGACGGTAAATTAGATCTCGATTTAAGGGCAATAGCCAACAATGCCACTATCTCGGGAATTAGCATAGTATCCGATGGAAGTGCTATAGAAAAAAGAGGTTCTTCTAACTTCCCTGGCATATTTATCAATGCTGGAAGTAGAAATGAATCCAGTTTTGGAAACGAATTATTCGAGTCTGATTTTGAGTCGAATTATTTTTCATCGGGATCGCTTCCTGCAAGTAATTTTGTGACAGGTGTCCATGAATTATTCTACACGCACCGGTATGCAAGGCAAATGGGATATGCCATACCTGTTCCAAATGGAAAATACACGGTGATTACTTATCACTGCGAAAGCTATTTTGGTGTGTTGATCGGGGATAGTGGTCCAGGAAGAAGGGTTTTTGATATCATGATCGAAGGGAATAAAGTGGTCTCCAATTTCGACATTTATGCTAAAAACCAAAATAAAGGTGTAGAGCTTCGGTTTGAAAATATTACCGTTAATGACGGTACTCTCAACATTGATTTTTCTGCCTCAGCGAATAATGCATTAATTTCTGGCATCGCCGTATTATCCGAGGACAGTAACAACAACGCTGGAAGTAATTTGAGAGTCTTGGGAGAAGAGTTGGAAGTAACCACTGTGAATTTAGATGCCAATTCAGCTAAACCTAAAAATGAGGGCGTGAGGTTTTATCCCAACCCTGCTAAAGACCAACTATTCATTGAAACTCATAGAGAATTGCCAGAAATGGGAGTTTTGGTCTATACCATGTCGGGCCAGTTAGTACAGAACTTCAACAGGGAAGACATGATCTTTGAAAAAGGGGCCTATTCCCTTTCTCTGGCTAATCTCAAAAGTGGGGTGTATCTCGTGAGGGTCATCTCGAAAGACGGAGTGGTGGAACAGAAGAAAGTAATAGTTTCGCAATAATTTTAACTGCCAAATATCAAAAGCCCAGGGGAATTATCCCTTGGGCATTTTTTTTGTAGTTGCTTTGAAACAGCTGGCAAAATCCCATTCATTTTGCGAAAAATGTTAACACCCACTTCTAATCAATAATAAAGATGCACTTGTTAGGCATCACCAATGCCTTCGAGATTCAGCCTTGGGAGTAAGAGAACCTGAGAAGTTTTGTTGGACAAGGCGAAAGCTAAAATCTATCTACTTGCTTGATTTTGATTTCTGGGACAATTAAATTACTTTGAGATTCATGAAATTTAGGCAACCATTATTTCACAGAATAGTCGCTTTTACCGTTTTTTATTACCTAATATCCAGTTACGGATTTTCCACTACTTATCACTTCTCCCAGAAATCCGGTGACGACAATAGATCAACTAAAGAGGCAACTTCTCCTGAAACCCCATGGCAATCGCTGAAAAAACTCAATGAAATACTACCAAAATTAAGACCTGGGGACTCCTTGTTACTTAAGCGAGAGGAAGTCTTTTTTGGAAAGATGGTTCTCAATGGAGTAGGCTCTATGTCCGACAATATTTATATTGGACCCTATGGCAATGGAGATAAACCAACGGTCTCCGGAATGCAAAAATTGGGTGAATGGGAGGAGCAGGGTAAAAATGTGTATGTTATCCATTTGGATTATTCGATGGATTTACAAATAGTAAGTAACAAGCGTAAACCACTGAGAATGGGAAGGTTTCCCAACGATCAAGATGATACATGGCTGAAAAATATCTCAGAAAATAGTGACTATGTAGCTTCATCTATCTCCCTTGATGATTGGGAGGGGGCAGAGGTCGTAATCAGGAAAAACCAATGGATTATTGATAGGCATTATATTGAAAGCCAAGAAGGGGAAAAACTATTTTTTAAAGATTCAGGAAGATACCCTAGTTCGAAGGGGTATGGTTTTTTCATTCAAAACCATATAAATACGCTTGCTAAAGACGGGGATTGGTATTTTGACAAGGATACCAGAAAATTATATCTATACAGTGAGGGTTATCCGGATGAAATTTGGGCAAGTGTTTTGGATCAATTGGTGGAGAACGGTATTAATGCAAAGTATTTAACCATTGAAGGGATAAAGTTTGAAGGCGCTAATCAATCTCTGATAGCCTTAAAAGGCGCAAGCAATATCACTTTTCAAAATTGTGAAATGAATTTAGCAGGCAAAAATGCTTTTCAAGCCAGTAGTTCTCCGCAAATCCGATTTCTTGACAACCTGGTCAGCAATGCATTTAACAGTGGAGTTTACCTTGTCCAAAACAGTTACAAGGCAGAAATACGAAATAACCGAATTTCAGAGGTCTATCTTTTTGAAGGAATGGGACAAAATGGAGATGGAAACGGCATGGGGATAAATGCAACCTCCGATTTTGGCCTTATCAAGTCAAATATTCTTCAAAATATCGGGTATTCCGGTATCGTGTTCGGTGGTCATGAGACTAAAGTTATGGATAATTATATTGCTGACTATTGCTTGACAAAAAATGATGGAGGGGGGATTTATTCGTATACAGGAGTATCCAATGCAGAATTTAAGGATCGGCAAGTTTCTGGAAACGTCATTCTCAATGGGAGGGGAGACAGGAAAGGAGCTAACCTTGAAGAATCGGTATATCCTCCGCAGGTGGAGGGTATTTATTTGGATGATAATGCATCCGGTGTGTTGGTGAAGAACAATAAGGTGGTGAATGTTCAAAGAAATGCCGTTCATCTTCACAATGCAAGGAATATCCATATCGATAATAACTTTCTCCATGGCGGTATAAAGGTGAGTAATGATGATTTAGGCAGTCAGTTTAGGGGGATTTCGGTGGATGGGAATAAATTCATCGCCTCTACCAATGAATTGCCCATAGTCGAAATCACATCGAATGAACCGATGGACTGGAGAGACAATATTTCATTTTCCAATAATCAATTTGTAAATCCCACTGAGGATAAACTGCCAATTAAAATTGCAATTAAGGAGAATGAAAAAAGCCCGTATTGGGAAATTGATCAATGGCTTTCTTCCGTCCAAAAAGGAGGGGAAGCGATATTTTTCACACGACAAAGAGAGTTGATTGAGGAGGGCTCAGAGGATTTATTGGAGGCTATTATTCGCTCAGGAAATCCCCAAGGTGCTTGCAAAGGGGATGGATGCATGCTCAAAGCGGTCGGTGATGCATCTTTGAAACTGCTTATAAATGACATTGATGCAGGACTTATACGTAATATTGGGAACGTAGAATCTTCAAAATCATATGGCTTAAGAATCACTACCGAGTTAGAAATGCCACTTGCTGTTAGTGCTTATTTTAGAAGGAATGGAGACCCATGGAACCCCATATCGATGCGAAAGCCTTTTCAAGTGGGTGGATCCTCAGAAAATGAAATTCACATTACTCCAATGCAAAGCTTGGAAAATGTTTCTCTAATTATTGACTTTTATTCAGAGGAGGGATTGGAATTTCTTATTTCAGGGATGGAATTCGTGACTTACAATGTACCTGAAAAAAATGGGGAATTACTTATTTTTAGCAATATGGATAAAGAAATCCAAGAATTTAATTTTGAGGGAAAGGAACACCTGGATTTGTTTACAGGAAGTGTGTCAGACCAGCATGAGATTGATTCAATGGATGTGATGATCCTGATTCCTGTAGTATTTTTGGAGGAGGACTAAAGTAGAACTGTCCGATTATTTCCAACTAATCCATAAAGACCAATTTTTTTAATTTTTTTTTTTCAACTGAGAATTTACACTATCAACATTATTATTATTTCAAAAGGCAAAATTTAACCAATCATTGAAAACATTGTGTTTTCGGTGAATTTTTATGGGTTAAATTATTTTCCCTTAAACTTTGAAATTAGAATTTTACCTTCTTTATTAAAAAAAATACCTAATGAATTAGAATATCATTTTGGTATATATGAAAATCAAAAAATATAATTCTTAATTTCAAAATACCAAATTTATCTTTTAAAAGTCAAAAATAAGTGCACAAAATCAGAATTGATCGAAAATTTAAATCAATGGTCATTTATCTTTTTTGAAGGGTGTCGAAACATTTTAAGTTATGGGAAGTAAAGTTTTAAATCTTGGAGGAGTAGTGTTGATGTTTTTTTTAAGTCATCAACTATTAGCGGCTGATTATTATTTCTCTTCTGAATCAGGAGATGACAATAGGAGTTTTGCGCAAGCGCAGAACCCAGCCACGCCGTGGAGAAGCATAGAAAAGCTTAATTCCATATTCAGCTCATTGAGAGCAGGGGATGCAGTTCTTTTCAAAAGAGGGGAAACGTATTATGGTACTATTCAGATTAACAGATCAGGCTCAAATGGAAATCCAATTAGGATTGGAGCCTATGGCACAGGCCATAAACCAAAAATAACCAGTTTTGTAGAGGTAAAAGGATGGAGGTCAATAGGTAATGGGCGGTTTGAATCCCAGAACTCCATCAATAGCCCTGATGTTAAGGTGGTTTTGTTAAATGGAGAGCGGATTGAGATGGGAAGATTTCCAAATCTGGATGCACCGAATAAAGGATACCTTACTATTAGTCAACATTCTGGAAATTCATCTGTTAGCAGTAGCCAATTTAGTTCTTCTCACAATTTCAATGGAGGAGAGGTAGTAATTCGAAAAAATGACTGGATAATTGACATACATCCAATTTCTAGCCACTCTGGTAATACTTTTCATTATTCTGCCTCAGGGGGATATAGCCCTAGGAATGGAAATGGGTTTTTTATTCAAAACCATATTAATACACTGGATTCTTTCGGAGAATGGTTTTACAACAAAAGTTCAAAAAAACTTATAGTATATTTTGGCTCAGCAAATCCAAATAACTATAAGCTGGAAGTAAGTACCAGGGATCATGTTATTACCAAGACCAGTGCATCTAGCCACATTTTAATAGAGGGCGTTTCCTTGGAAGGGGCAAATAATGACATTGCAAACTTTAGTGGTGGTTCGGATGTAAAAATCTCAAGAACCCATTTTAGGTTTGCAGGGAGAAATGGTATTTTCGCTAGTAATGTCCCCAATTTTGTAGTGGATAGCAGTACAGTTGAATTTTCCTATAATACAGGGATTGGATTTAGGTTTAATGAAAGTGGAGTTAAGGTAACGAAAAATATTATAAGAAACACTTACGATATTGCTGGCAGGGGCCAAAATGGTGATTTACAAGGTATGGGCATCATGGCCGTTGGGAATGACAATTTAATTGAAGACAACCATATTTTCAACTCTGGATATAACGGGGTTTATTTTGGAGGAGACAGGACATTGGTTCAATACAATTTTATAGACACATTTTGTTTTGTAAAAGACGATGGTGGGGGGATATATGCATACGTCGGAGACAATAATCAAAACAGGACTGGACGTAAAGTCTTAAATAACATCATCATCAATGGTGTAGGGGCTTTAGATGGTGCTGGTCAGGGTCCTGTAAATGCCAGAGGAAAGGCTGAGGGCATTTTTCTAGATGACAATTCCAATGGCATTGAAGTAAGGGGTAATACTATAGGCTATACACATAACAGTGGGATTAAGATGGCAAATACCCGGAATGTTATCGTGGAGCAAAACACGTTTTTTAGTGCAAACTCCCAGGTTTTGATGGATAACAATGTTCGGGGTACCGACGTACGGAACAATACTATCAGAAACAACATCTTATTTTCTGAAAATCCTGATCAGAATGCCTATAACCTTACATCAAACAAGAATGATATTCAGCATTTTGCCAATTTCGATAACAATTTCTTTTTGAGACCATTAGGGGATCCCTATAGTATCTATTACAGGTATAATAATGGTTCTGAAAACATCCCTTCCTATAATAACCTAAAGGATTGGCAAAATAAATTCGGAAAGGATAGGAATTCAACGAGTTCTGATATTTCCTTAAAAAACTTCAAAGTTGGCAAAACCCAATCAAGCCGATATACAAATTCAGCATTTAATTCCAATATTCAAGGAATAAACTGTAGCAGGTGTTCATGGGACAGCAATGGAATTGATGGTGGAAGTTTACGGGTTAACAGTAGTCAACCCACTACATTTGGAGTTTCCATAGGTTCTGTGGAAAAGGGTAAAGATTATGTGTTTAGGTTCAAGGGAAAATCGGATAAACCAGGAGCTGTACAGGTTTATATGAGGCACGCAGGATCACCTTGGCAAACGCTTTCACCTAGGCTTACTTTTGATTTAACTACCAACACCCAGTCTCACGAGGTGGTTTTCTCTCCGTATGCCACTTCGGCCTCTACCACATTCTTTGTGGTTACCGAACAATCCGGCTTCACCTATTGGATGGATGATTTCGAAATCGCTGAGGCGGAAGTAGAGTTTTTCGATACCTCTAATTTTTTCCTCTTTGAATATAATGCCAGCAGGAACCAAAAAACCATAGCTGTAGCAGGAGATTATGTCGATGTCCGAGGTCAAAAAGTATCCGGTAATGTAACTTTGGCCCCATTTACCTCGGTAGTGCTAATTAACAAAAGCCCCTTAGCTTCTGAACCAGAGGTCTTGCCTGCTCCTGAGGTTACACTTACCACCCCTTCAATCAATCCCCAAATGAATGCTGGGGACGATGTGGAAATTGTTGCCGAAGTAATTGACCATGGAAACCATATAAATAGTGTAAGGGTCTATAATGAGGACAAACTTATTGGAGAGGTCAATGAAGCTCCTTATTTAGTGGTGTGGTCATCAGTTCCCGAGGGAAATCATCAATTAAGAGCAGTGGTCTCCACAAGTCAAGGAGTAACAGTGGAATCCGAAGTAATAAGCTTATTGAGTAAGCTAGTGATCAGCGAGGATGAAAAAATCATTGATGAGATCATTGAGGGTGCGGATAAGAACATATCTTTTAATGCTGGCTCTAACCAGGGAGTGGAATTTCAGGAAGACTTCTTTATTGGAGAAATCCATGATTTCAGAACCTCAAGGGATTGTAGGGTTTCACAGAATAACAATGCAAGTAGCCAAAGACTATTTCAAACAGAAAGGTTTGGGACACAAGTATCCTATGCGATACCTCTTCCTAATGGCAACTACACTGTAATGACCTACCATAACGAATTGTATTTTGGAAAAAATGGGCCTTCTCAAAAAGCTGGGCAAAGGGTCTTTGATATTTCCATTGAAGGAAACGTTGTAAAAAGTAGGTTTGACCTGTTCACTGAAAACCAAAATAGGGAGACAGTATTGAGGTTTGAGAACATCGAGGTGAAAGATGGAATTCTCAATCTGGACATGAGGGCTTTCGCAAATAATGCGACCATTTCTGGATTGATGATACAGCCATATGAACCCGCTGAACAATCAGAGCCAGATACGGATAACACCGATGACCAAGTGGAAGGTTTTGAACATCTTTATAGCTTTAATACTGGTAGTAACAGAACCACGAATTACCAAGAGCAAGATTTCGCAGGAGAAATCCATGATTTTAGGACCTCAAATCAATGCAGGGTTAGTGAGAACAGGCAAGCTAGCAGCGAAATTCTATTTCAAACAGAAAGGTTCGGGACCCGGATTTCCTATGCCATACCTGTGCCTAACGGAACGTATATGGTCAAAACCTATCACAATGAAGTTTATTTTGGGAAAAATGGACCTAGTTCAAAAGCCGGGCAAAGAGTATTCGATATTAGAATAGAGAATACAGACGTGAGGAAGAATCTTGATTTATTTAGGGAGAGCCAAAATCGGGAAACTGTACTTACTTTCAATAAGGTAGAAGTAAATGATGGGGTACTTAATGTAGACCTAATTGCTTCAGTAAACAATGCTACCATCTCTGGCATATCTGTTTTCAAGGAAATTTCCGGAGGAACAAGTGAGCATAAAGTTGTTTTCAATACCGGAAGCAACCAAAAAGTGGACTATCAAAACGTGACTTTTGAAGGCGAGATGAATGCCTACAGAACTTCAACCCAGTGTAGGGTAAGTGCTCATCCAAACGCAAGTTCAGAACCGTTATTTCAAACTGAAAGGTTTGGTACGAGGGTTAATTATGCTATTCCTTTGCCAAACGGTACGTATACGGTCACCACATTACACAATGAACTATATTTTGGAAAGAGTGGTCCAGCTGCCAGATCTGGCCAAAGGGTATTTGACATCCTCTTGGAAGGAATAGCAGTGAAAACGAATTTCGACATGTTTGTTGAAAACCAGAACAGAGAAACAATTCTGAGATTTGAAGATATCGTGGTAACAGATGGCGTATTGAATATAGATTTGAGGGCCAAGGTCAACAATGCTTCAATATCCGGAATAATGATCAGTTCGGAAGGTGGAAATGTTATAGATAAACCAATCGTAAAGGGATTGGAACTTCACATGAACACTGGATTAGCTGAATCCACAAGTTTCAACAATATCGATTTTCAATCCGATCGCCAAGACTGGAGAACCAGTACAAATTGTAATTTCAGCGTAAATAGGACAGCAAGTGCTATAGGCCTCTTTCAATCTGAGAGGTTTGGAACAAGGGTTACCTATCAAATGCCTGTACCTAACGGAGAGTACACTGTAGTGACATACCACAATGAGGTATATTTTGGAAAGCATGGACCAGCAGCCAGGGCTGGCCAGAGGGTCTTCGATATCTATCTTCAAGGGAATTTGGAAAAATCGAATTTCGACATGTTTGTTGAAAATCAAAATAAAGAGACCATGTTGGTATTCGAAAGTGTAAAAGTAACCAATGGTGTAATAAACATTGATTTGAGGGCCAAGGCGAATAACGCTTCCATATCAGGCATCTCTGTTTACACAAAAGGACAAATGCCTAAAGGAGCTAATTTGAGAGGGTATAGGGAGATGAGTGTTTCCACTGATCAACTATTACTGGAAAGTGGCAATGAAATCAATCCTGCGAAAGGTATGAAGCTTTATCCCAACCCGGCCAATCAATATGTCAATTTGGAATTGGAAACTAATTATGAAATAGAGCATATTAGTATTTACGAAATGAATGGACGTTTGGTGGATTATCACCTGGGTCATGAGTTGTATTTCAGTGACAAATTTGAGATTCCGACAGACAACCTAAAAACTGGTGTATATCAGATACAGGTTGTAGGTAGAAATGGAAAGACTGAAAGGGCTAGATTAGTCGTAAAGCACTAGCAATGAATAGCCAAAAAAAAACCATCACTGATTCAGTGATGGTTTTTTTTTGGCTATTTTCTACAATGACCCCTTTTACAGTGTACAATTAAACCAATAAAAAACTATTCCTGGGCAGTATCAATATTTGTTGAGGGCTTATTTTTGCGAACTGACCCTTTGCTTAGGAATTTTTCTTTTATTCTTTTGACAAGAGAAGCCCCATCACTCGATCTGATTTTTCTGACAAAAAACTGATTACTATTGGTAACTTGTTCCCAATCATCCAGCGTAAACCATTTTGCCAATGAGGGATCTATCAAGTGGAGGTTTGCAAATTGCCAAGTCCCCACAAAACGAAATTCCTGAACTCCACCAGATGCTTCTAAAAACTGGGAATTGCCAACAATCGTATGGAAAAAATGCTCATCCGGAGCAAAGGTACGCTTGTTCATTTCATAAAACCATGGATTTTCCAAGTGGTATTGCAGGATGTATTTACAACATGCAGGTGTTAAAGCCCACCAAGAACTCCCGAAATAGGGGATAACCTCCTTTTTCCATTCATTTTTAAATTTCAAGGACCTCAGCCCCTTTCTAATCACTTTATCCAATATAATTAAAATGCTATTCGTCGAGTAGAACAACGGCTCTTTATAATTATTATAATTCAGGTGGTTCATGTAATGATCGGTACTTTCCCTCATATCAATGAACTTGATAAATTCCTTTTCTCTCCGTGATGATAAAAATTCCCTTAACTCACTAATTGGTTTAAGTGGATAGTCGGAACCTGAAATGCTCAACAGATGAAGGTAATTATTTTTACTATTAATAGCAGCACGAATTAGTTCAATTTGGGCATCTACTATTGAGATCCCTCCCCAAGAAACTTTAAATCTATTTTGAATAAAAGTTACATTGTTGTCTTTTATTAAATTAGTAAAATTCTGAATATTTGACTTTTTGTCGATATGAATATAAATATCATTATCGACCCCTAGGGCGTTTACAAGTTCCTTCAAGTGTTGAGGATCACTATGAGCTAAAATCAAAAATGCAATTTTTTCCATTATGACTAGTATGATTTAATTTTTCTGAAAATTTTATTCACCTGTGTTGAAAAATGGTTTATGTTTATTGATTTGGATTTTCTTTTAGCATTTTCTCCCATCACATCGTACCTTTCTCTGAGTTGAATCATCTCTTTCAATTTATTTCTCCAGCCTTCCACACTGTTATCCTTCACCCACAATCCGAATTCTTCCCTTTCGATGTCAATGTCAACAAAATTATGATGAGTCATGATTACAGGCTTTCCAATTGCTATTGCATCCAGTAGTACAGTAAGGCCATAGGTATTTCCAATAGGTATAACTTCTTTTTTTAATGGAATAATGATAAATTCAGATTTTTTATAGTATTCAATTAAACTATTGTAGGGAGTCCACTCTGTAATAATTTGTACATTGTGTGGAATATTGTCAATATTTGATACACATTCAGGTTTAGTATGAATCCTTAGATCAATATCCAGGCCTTCAAATGCCTCAATAAGCATTTCGAAATCCCTATCTGAGGTTCCTGCACAAATTGCATATGGTTTCTGTTTCTCTTTCACCAAATGACCTGAAGGTTTATAATTAGAATAGAATTCAATATCTGGACCCCACATGGCATAATGAAATTTTCCTTCTGAATCAATATTTTGACCTTTAAATTCCTTTTTGAAAACTTCAAGTAAATTAAGGCTAAAAAAAATGAAATAATCATAATTGAAAATTGCATTATAATTCACTTTATCAATAAAGCTTTTCTTTTTGAAATAATGAAAAAAATTCTGATGAACCAAGACTGCTATAGGAATTTTTATAATACCCAATTGTTTTAGCATCATTAATAACCTGGTATTTGAAAGAGGGTAAGGGAAGTATAAAATATCATATTTTCTAATCTTGAACAATAACCTTATTTGTTGATCTAGAAAGGGGATTTTTATTTTATCACCCAATTTGTTAAGCCATATGTATTTCTGATGCTTTAACACATCAACTTCCATGTCATCAAACTTATTTAATTCTACTAATCCCATTAAGTAATGACTAGGACCGACTTTGTTTATATAATCTTCATTAATTTTATCGAATGAATATGAATTGGCCAATAAAATTTTTATTTTTTTCCTCATGGAATATAAGATTATAATTACTAATTTATAAAAGTGATTTCAAATTCCATTATATATTATTTCAACTTTCGATTCACTTTTAAAAATTTTGTTATTAGATTGTTGCCAAATAATAATTAACGTAATTCCAAATTTGATAAAATGCCTCTCCTACTTACAAAATTAAAATGCCTCACATACGGCATACTTGCAAATATACGATTATTGACTAGAAAGGTAAGCATACGCATCCCCTTATGCCGAATCTAGAGTCCTTTCGTTTTTGCCTACTTGTAGTTTTATTGGACTTGATGTTGTAGTTTCATCTTAGAGAATTTAAGCTTAATCAGAGTGCCAATGAATTTTGGTCCATAGTATAAATATCTTCTCCACATTCGTTTTGGCTCTTTAATCAATCGAATCAGCCATTCCAACCCCAGATCAATCCAAAATTGGTCAGGTCTCGAAATGGTTTCTGCAAAAAAATCAAATACAGCTCCTATGCTAACAATTATTTTTGCATCAACGGCGTGTTTGTTGTTATATGCCCACTTTTCCTGTTTAGGAGCCGTCATTCCAATGAAAAGGATATCTGGTTGGAATTTGTTTATTTCATTGGTTATTTTTTGATTATCGTCATCCGAAAATTCCTTTTTAAAAGGAGGGGAGTAGAAACCAGTTTCTATTCCAGGATAATCTGTTCTTATCCTTTTTTCAATTTTATCTAAAGTCTTCGGAGTTGATCCTAAGAAAAAGCATTTTGCCTTGGATTTATTGGCCTTATTCAACAGGTGAAAAAAAACATCTTCCCCTGCTATTTTTTTTACTTTCTCCCCTTCAATCCAATCAAGAAGCTTTACAATGCCTATGCCATCGGGCAAAAGCACATCTGAATGTAATAATACATGTTTAAATTCCTTGTCCTGTTCTGCTAAACAAAATGAGTATTGGTTAATCGTATTTATCAGGAGTTTTTGTTTTACCGGTAGTCGGTCCAAGTTTTCTTTGAAAACTGAATATGGGAAATTAGCTGTTTTAATCATGTTCATAGTATTAAAAATTGTTTTTACAAAATACATAAAAAATAATTTAAAACACAAGAAAATGTATTTAAAAAATCCTTTTAAAATTGTGTTTTTCTCAACAATCCATTTGAATACCGGAATTAAAAAATAAAGGTTTACTTGGATATCTTAGCCCACCTCTTTTCCTGAATGGGAGATAAGAAATTGCCACTTGCGTAGGATTCAATTGAATTTTTTTACCTTCCGAGTTTTGGGATCTGGATATTTGAATTTGTTTGAACTTCCAAGTTCCTAGATGGAATTTTATTTCCCTAAATGCTTAACACTAATAAAATAAAAAAATAGTTGGATAATATTTAAAGTTTTCAAATTTTATGATCTGTATAGTTTAGTTATTTTTTTGGCAATATTTGTCCAAGAATATTTTTCTTTTGCATATTGGGTAATATTGTTTCTCTGATTTTCGGAATAGATTATTTTTTCTGAAACAATTTGATCCAGGCAATCCCTTAAACTTGTGGGACTATTTGCCTGGAAGGTAGTACCAGTTTTTCCTTCTACTATATCTTCCGGAAATCCCCCTATATTTGCTGCGATTACGGGTATTCCATATGCATAGGACATAAATAACACCCCACTCTGGCTAGCCTCTTTATATGGGATAATAGTGTAATCTGAAGACATAAAACAATACTCCATCTCATCTTCTGAAACATGTTTTAATATAAACTTAAAACTTTCTTGTTCACACCTTCTTTTTAAAGATTCAAATTTCTCACTATAGCTTTCAATTATTCTTCCAGCTACTAAAATTAAAATCTCATTTTTAGGGCCCAATTTATTTACGGCGTCTACAATAATATCAAACCCTTTATAATCTGAAAACCGACCGAAAAATAAAAAAATAATTTTGGATTCTGGAAGTTCCAGATTTCTTCTTGCTACTAATTTATTAATTTCTGGTTTCAAATTTACCTCATATACACCATGAGGAATTACTTCTATTTTATTAGGTTTTATATTGAAGAGACTGCAAATTTCATTTTTTATGTATTCTGTATGTACTACAATTTTACTCTGTACATTATATATTATTTTATATTTTATTTTTTGTGTATAGTTATACTGATTATGGGGTAAAATATTGTGTGCAGTATATATCGATTTTTTTTGTAAAGATCTTATTAGCAATGGAACGAAGATGCCTTCAAAAATATCAAATCTCAACCATTGAATATGTATACATTTCGAATCAGTACGAAGTAGATAGTTTATTAATTTGAAATAGTATTTTATTATTCTATTCGCTTTTTCTATAAATTTTGAATTTGGGTTATGGTCTCCCCGTAAGTTTATCAACTTGGTGTTTTCACCTAACCTATCTTTCTCATATATGTCCGATCCTATAAAATCTAGTTCTTCTACCTCTTCCGACAAGGATTTCACTAAATTATGTATGTAATCCTCTTGAAATCCATTTGCAATTATAGTAACCTTCATTTTTCGCTAAATTGTAGACTCTAAAATAGATTTGAACTTATTTCTAACAATAGTTGCATTATGGTATTTTTCTACTACCTCCTTAGCTTTATTAGTAATGTCCCGTCTTTCCTCCTCATTAACAATCAAATCTTTAAGAGCTTTAGCCAATTCCTTTTTGTCATCCTTCGTGACAATTTTTGCACAATAATGTTTTTCGGCGTATTTTACCAATGCTGTGTCTTCGGGTGAAAAAATTATTACTGGACTTCCACTGGCAAAATATTCAGGAGCCTTGGTTGGCATACTGAATTTAATAAATGCTTGAGATTTAGATTGAAAATCATAGGGTAAGATAAGGAAATCACTTTTACTAAATACCTTTGGTAAGTTTTCGTATTCTACGAAACTGTTATGTTTTATTGATTTATAATTGCCTATCCATTTCGGCTTAGCCGCAGATTGGATCACAAAATAAAGTTTATGTCCATGTTCTTTATTTACTAATTCCACTGCTTCAGCAATTTTTTTGAGGGAACTGTCTATCCCTATACCGATTCTTCCCGCGTAAAGTAATACCATTTCTTTACCCAAACTGTAATCCTTTCTTTCCGACTTTTTCCAAAATTCAATATCTATAGGGTTATGAAAAGGAATGAATTTTTTGCCATATTTTTTCTCATATACCTCGCCCATGTAATCACTTATTCCTAAGCAAACCTTACTTCCATGAATTATTTCCCTAAACTCTGTTTGAATTTTTTTATGCCAATATTTTCCCAATACCCCTTCTTTTAAAACTTTTGAGGGCCAGTCGTCCATCATGTGAAAAACAAATGGTATCTCTTTGAACTTATCTTGAAGTTTTTTGCATAAAATTATTCCATTTCTTGACGTTGCTTGTACATAAATAATATCAGGATTAAAATCCTTAATCCAATTTATTAATTGTTCAGACAATATTGGATAAGAAACAGCGTGATAAATCCCAATAAATTCTAATAAAGGGTAAAAATAATTCATAATTAAATTTACTCTAAAGCTCGAAGGACTTGAAAATTGTTCACTAGTTGACGAATCTAGTTTTTTGATTTCAACTTGACCTGAGTAATGCTTTGCTTTTAATAAGTTAAAGGGGAACATCCATTTATGTTCTATACTTCCTAATTGATAATATTTATCACAAATGGATATATCTGTATTTTCATTTATCAGAAAGGATGAACTTACCACTGCTAACGATTCTTTGCTCCACCCTTTGAAAAGGTTTGATAAAGTTATTCCACCTCCCGTTTCTGAATTAAAGGGTTGTCCGACAATTAAAACTTTAGGATTTTTCATCAATTAAAAATTAATTATTCGTTAAATGCATTGATTATTTTACGATCTGAAAGATTTCTAAAGTCATTTGAATAGCCAATTCCTATGCAAATCCAAAATATCAAATAATTTAAATCCGCATTATATACGTTTAGTGGATATAAACTTAATATCCATAAAATGATCCAAATTCCTGCCACTTTAGAATATTGATTTTTTGACTTAAAAAGGGCTAACCATGCGGCTGGAATTGCTATTATCAGAATTAATGCTAATTGTATAATGCCCCCTTTCAGGATTATATTTAAGTAATCTGTTTCTATCATTGATCGGTATCCTGTAGAGTCATTTATATCAATATTTGGACACCAATACCTACCATTTATTCCTCTTCCAATTATCCAATCTACTTGGTTGAAATCCTTTTTAAAGGCTTCCTCTACCCCTGACCTTGTGTCCGTTGTTCCTCTTTCCATTAATTTTTGAAGAAAGCTATCTTTACTTTGTCGAATAAAATCCTGAGCATATACTCCAATTATAACGAATAGTAGCATTGATACCAGAACTACTAGTGGCTTTTTGTTAGTGTTTATAAATAATATTATTCCGAAAACTATTAAGTTTATGGCTGAGAATAGGGAAATTGCTCTTCTTGCGTTATATATGCCGATTAATAATGTGATTATAACCGCAATTATCAATCCTATGTTTTTTATTTTTTTATTATATGCATATAATAAAAGAGAAAATCCAGCTGGTATACTTAATTCTTGCGTAAAAACCTCAAATACAAATTTTTCTTTAACATTAATTTCATAATGGGTCAAGATAATGTCTAAGTAGTTAGCTACTAATACAATATATATAATTGCAAAGAATAAAGTAATGTTGAATAACCTGGAATAGAACTTTAAATTTTTAGGAATTAATAGTATTAATGGAAAAAAATACTTTGGCAACTGTGAAAATATTATTGTTTTTATGTTGCTATAATTATATTCTAATCCATGAAATAAAATAAATATTACCCATATAAAATAAAAAAATAGGCATGTGGCTAAAAAATCATTTTTTACTTTAGCATGGATTAATTGATAACACACATAAACTAATACCAGTATAGATACTGTTTGGAATAGTTGTACTATTCGTATAGCAGCACCATCCCATACGATTGACAATGCAGATCCTATACAATAAATTGATATGCAAATCCAGAATATTTTTAGATTATATTCCAGTTCATTTATAAATTTTTTATTTATTAATAGAGATGTTTGTTGATTCATCTAGGTTTTCTGATTTTATAAATTCTTCTATGTCGTAGAAATACTTATGAACATTTCTTAACGTTTTTTCGTCTTTATTCCACCATTTTATTTCAAGTAGTTGATCAATAATATCTTTTGGATACCTATATTTTATTATCTTAATTGGGCATCCTACGGCAATTGCATATGGTGGTATGTTCTTACTTACTACTGCACCTGCTCCTATAATTGCACCATCATGGATCTTGACCCCATCAATAATAGTTACGTTAGCGCCAATGAATACATCATTTCCAATAATTATTTTTTCTTTGTCTTTGTATATTTTTTTTTCCGAATAGGTGAATCCAGTTTGTTTATCGGTTGAATAAAACACCGGTGAAGTAGAAACTCCATTTGTTGGATGTAAACCCCATCCTGATACAAGGTTTGGGCCTATGGAACAATACTTGCCTATAATCGTGTTGTATATACTTGCATTTTTTGATATATAGGTTCCCTCTCCAATTTCTGTATCTCTTATTATGTGGTTTCCATGAATTTTAGTTTTTTCATGAATTTTACATTCATCTGCATTGTTCCCAACGTTACCCCAGTGAATACAATCAGTTTTTGCCGAGTATTTTAAAAGGGCAAGTATATTTTTATAGAAATTTAAGAGGAATTTTTTCATTATCTTATCCAGATTCCTTTAGCTGTCTTATTAATTATTTTTTTCGTTTGTATAGATAATACTATGCCCAATGTACCGTAGATTATAACGTTTGTGATTACTATTCCCTCTGTTCCAAATAACTTACCCATTGCAATTGCTAATGGTATATTTATAAGTGCCGTGACACATACTAATATTAATTGCAGCTTTATTTTTCCTATACCGTTTAGGAAAAATACATAGATAGTTTGAAAATTTGTTGCTCCTACATATAAAGTCATTACTAAGGAAAGGGAAAATGGTATCTTCACCTTATCTCCTATCCATAAATCATAAAGTATCGGGGAAAGGAATAATAACACTATTGAGGCAAGTAAGAATGCCAACCAAACCATTTTTAGTTTTTTTATGGTCCCCTTAATCCATTCTATTTCATTTTTCACGTATGCATCAGTGAATGCTGACCATAAAGGTGTAGCCACAATTCCAAATCCCATTGTTACTACCGAAAACAATTTTAATGCTATATTGTATGGGGTTACTTGTTCTGGACCAAACAACTGGGTTATTATAATATTATTTGTACTAAATAAAATTATTGCTCCTATTTGTAAAATAAAAAATTTTATTCCTAATCCCATTAGGTCTCTTGAGAGAGAGAAATCTATACTTTTTATATTTGGTGCAAATGCTTTATACTTTCCGCCATAAAGGTAAATGCTTGATGCTAGAAGTATTATTACTGGGCTTGCGCTTAAAGCTATACCTAGATAAATCAAACTTCCACTAGTCGTTTTGGTTAGAGTGAAAATTACAATTAATGATAAACAGCTTGCTAGTAAATTAAATAGAGAACCTTTTGCTGGCTCTTGATTTGCAGTTAAAATTGTAGTTAGTAATTTTAAAACAAACTCTAGACAGAAAAAAGTAAAAACAAATAATACTAAGACACTCAACTGACCACTTAACTCTGGGGGTGTATTTAATAAGGTAGACCATTCTAGGAATGGATTTATTAAAAAGAACAATATTAGTACGATTCCAATAATAGCTGATAGTATAGCATATGTCGTGCTAACATATTTCTTGGCTAAAGCAAATTGATTTTTAGCAATGCTTTCCGCCAATTTATTTCTAAGTCCATGTCCAAATCCTATATCGAAAAAGCTAAACCAAGCAATAAGGGAACTTAATGTGATCCAAATTCCATATCTTGTTGAATCGACATAGTTGATTGTCATTGGAACCAACATCAGGCTAATGAGTATACTGGTACCCTTTATTAAAAAGGATGCCAGTATATTCTTTTTAGCCTTAACACTTCTTTCATGCCCACTCTTCAGTAATAGTAAAAAATTATTGCATAAAGCAAATACGTATTGTTTCATTTCTTTAAAAATAAATGACTTTTACACTTTGACTACGTTGGTTTTTCTTTTAGGTTTTTTACTTCCTTTTACCGTTTTCTGATAATAATCGTATCCGTAGCTCATGTTTACTTTAGCGTCGTTCAAAACGATCATTGGATTCTTTAGTTTCCTTTCCTGATAATTTTCGTTCAGGAACTCTACCATTTCTAAGGAACTATAATTATATCTTAGTATATAAGATGTTAGATCTGCATATCTTGACAGTGAGTATGCATCCGCTATCTGACCTACGGGGGCTGTATCAATTATTATGATGTCATATCTCTCTTTTAGTTGCTCCATGAAAAAATCTACCTTTGCTGATAATATTAGCTCTGCAGGATTTTCGGGGATATCTCCGCACCCTACAATGTCTAATGTTTCGGGTAAATCTTTATGTTTAGTTATTATGTCTTGAAGGGAAATATTATCATCGGATAAATATTCAGATATTCCCAGGCCTTGGTCTATTTTTAAACCATCCAATAAAGCTGGTTTTCTTAGATCAAACTCTAATACGATTACCTTTTTTTGTGTAAGGGCAAAACTTATTGCCAAATTCATGCTAAAGAAGGTTTTTCCTTCACCACTTTTACTAGAGGTAACCAATATGGTTTTAGTTAAAGTATTTGGTAAAGCAAACTGAATGTTTGTTCTTATCAGTCGAAATTGTTCCGCTACAGGGGTTTTTACCGATTCAGTTATATTGATAAAATCCTTATTATTCTTTTTCGAAATTTCCCCAAGTATTGGGATGTTTGTTCGCGAACTAACCTGTTTTTTTAGTTTTATTTTGTTGTCAAATTTAGTTTTCCCATAAACAAAACCTATAGGTATAAATAAACCGAAAAAGACGGAAAAGGCTAATACTAATATTTTATTTGGTTTTACGGGTGTATCCCCAGGTAGCGCAGGGTCAATTATTCTCGAACTGGATACGGTCGTAGCAGCAAGAGAAAGCTCTGCTTCTTCCTTTTTTTGTACCAAATACTGATATTGTTCTTGCTTTATGCTTTGTTGTCTTGATATCTCCAACAATTGTCTCTCAATTGCAGGCACTTTATCAGATTGAACATCCAAATCCGTTGCCCGCGCCATTAAGTTGCGTTGTGCAATATCTACACTTTTCTTAATGTTTTTTATGTTTTCTAGTATTCCCCTTCTTAGGCTTTTTAATTGATCATTTAAATCTACGACCAATGGATGATTTGGCTGATTCGTTCTTAGTAATCTTTCTCTTTGTTTTTGTATATCATTAAACTCATTGATAAGGTTCAATAGGGTTTG
Organism: Pleomorphovibrio marinus; assembly: GCF_003347495.1. GTDB lineage: Bacteria > Bacteroidota > Bacteroidia > Cytophagales > Cyclobacteriaceae > Pleomorphovibrio > Pleomorphovibrio marinus. The sequence continues at coordinate 119,984 of NZ_QCXY01000010.1, read as the reverse complement.
ATCGTCTATTGAGTGCGAACTTGGCACCGCCTGGTAATCATCCTGTTGCTCAATCAAGTATTCTTCAATGGATATGAGAACATCATATTGAATTGCATATTCTGCCAATTGATTTTTGTACTGGTTAGAATTTTCAGAATATTTTTGGGCATCTGAGCTTATTTCTGTAATTCTGTTGACTTTTTTGAAATTTTCAATTTTTTCTTCTATTTCTCGAATGTCACTAGTTACATTGTTGAGTTGGTTTTCCACAAACTCTAAAGTGTTAGCAGCTGTTTGATTTTTGCTTTTAAGTGCATCTTTATTGTATATTTCCAATAGTTTGTTTAAAACTAGGATACCCTTTTGTGGTACCGGATCTGTAATTGAGATTTCAATGATGCTCGCTAATTTGTTGACTATAAATACATCTACTCTAGAACTGTAGCTGTTAGGAAGGGAATAGGGGTTGTTGAATTTTATGTAGACGGGTGAAGCGAATGGGTTATTTTCAGATTTATTGACAGTAAATATCCCAAAAGGCATAGTTATTTCTTCCCCATATTCATACATAGTCTGGGTTTCTTTTTCATTTTCAAGAATAAAGCCATCCTCACTTTGGGGAATAATTGTGAATTTAGTGGCCAAATCCGGATTAGAAAATGCCAAGGTATCATATTCTATCAATTCTACAACGACAGGTGATTGCTTCCCGAAAATTTCTTTCTTCCTGAAATAGTTTTCATCTGTAAAATAGGACACATTAAAATTCAATTCCTCGAGAGCCCTTTTCATTAAACTCTTGGATTTTAGAATTTCCGCCTCATTTTCCACTGTTTTGGCAGGCTGGTATCCCTCTAAATCGGTGTATACTGCATTTTGCGAAAAATCTGAGCCTCCCATCTGGTTGTGTGTATTACTGGGTACAGCATTCACCAGAATGGTAGTGGAGGTAGCGTACTCTGGGGTTGTTTTTAAGATATAAACATATCCCAACCCAACGAACAAGATAAGACCTAATACATATAAGTACCAGTATCGAAGGTAATTTAAAATTTTAAATTTTATATTACCATTGTCATCAGGATTTGGCACAAAACCGTCCATGAGTTGTTCTGAAATTTTCATAATTATCCTCCTGTTAAAATAAATCTAATATTGAATAGTAAAGCGGTTGTTAACGAAGCTACGACACTTAATATCGTTAGGTTCCTCTGATTTGTCCCTGCTCTGATAGCCTTCATTTTATCCGGCTCTACATACACTACGTCATTTTGCCTTAAATAATAGTATTCCGAATTTAAAAAATCTTTTTTGTTGAGATCCAGTCGAGTAGCTTGTCTCACACCGTTATTTTCCCGAATTATCAAGACATTTTCCCTTTTTCCAAACTCTGTCATATCTCCTGCAAGACCTAATGCCTCCAAAACACTAACCTGATCTGAATTGACAATGAAGGAGGAGGGTGAATTCACTTCGCCAATAACCGTTACCCTAAAATTCATAAATCGCATGTTTACGATCGGATCTTTTACGTGTTCTCTAAGCAAGAATGTTAATTCTTCAATCGCCTCTTCTTTAGTCAAACCTTCCAATTTTATTTTCCCTAATACTGGAAAGTTGATCTCACCGTTTCCATCTACCAGATAGCCATCCATGGGTACCTGGGCTTGAGGATTAGTGTTGGCTAGTTGGGGTGGGTTGTTGTTTTCTCGTGGATTTACAACACCAAGATTGAAAAGAAGGTTCGATTCTGGACTTAAACTGCTAACTGTTATTCTTAAAATGTCATTTTTCTGGATTTTCGGTTTGCTTATATCAGGGATTTCCACGCTATATTGGGAATCCACGTCAATATCGCTGAAGTACACCAAATTTCTTTTGGAACAGCCCACAATCGCTGTTAAAATTAGTAAAATATTAAAGAATCTTCTCATCACTTAGTCTGTATTTATTCCCAAAATCTTTGCTATTGCAAGTAATTTTTTGGCCCCTGTATTTTTATTTGGCCCTTTGATCCGTAACCCTAGTTTGAAGTTTTCAGGTGATAAATTTTATTTCTAAATTTACGGAACATATCTATTTTTTTTAAACAATTAAAAGTGTTTTTTTAGTTGTCAACTAATCTTTTATTTTTTTATTAGGCAAATTTAACCTAAAATAAATTATAAAAAGATTAAATTATAATATTCGCACAAACCCTATGCAAGCCCCACTCCCATGGAGAATTAGCAAAATGTGTTCCTAATATGCATTCGTTTCGCCCAATAACAGTGATCTTGCTGTTAAAACCACTATTTTGATATCTAATAGTAAACAATATTTCTTAGAATAAAACATGTCCAATTTATATCTGGAGTAGATGTCAAAGAAGTCCTTAATCTCTCCTCTAAAGCCTTTACATTGGGCAAGTCCTGTTATACCAGGTTTAACGTAATGCCGACCCATATAATTATCTATGTTTCTGGAAAACTGGCGGTTCATTGGCATTGCATGGGGCCTTGGCCCGACTATGGACATTTCGCCTTTAATCACATTCAGAACTTGTGGCAGTTCGTCCATACTCGTTGCCCTCAAAAATTTGCCTATCCAGGTTACTCTATTATCGTTTTTCGTTGCCTGCTTTATGTCGGCTTCGTCGTTTTCCACCATAGTCCTGAATTTGTAGCAAAGAAAAGGTTTATTGTATTGACCATGTCTCCATTGCTTGAAAAGAACCGGACCTTTGGAACTAAGTTTTATTAACATGGCTATTACTGGGTAAAGCCATGATAAAATAAATATCATAACTAATCCTGAAATAAAAAGATCAAATCCTCTTTTTCCAAACTCGGCGTAAAAACCCGCCTTTGATAAATTTGAGGATTTCCAGCTAGTAACTTTCTTCGCTACTTTTGATTGACTGAGAGCCAGTTTCTCTTTTAACAAAATATTCTCCATCTCTGTGTCCTTTCTATAAAATAATCACACTTACCTTCACCTAATATTGAAAAACAAAATAATATATTTGAAATACATTTTTACAAATATAAAAAATCAAAATGACTTATCAAATTTTTTCACCAAATTGAAAAACAAAAAATTGTATTTGAAAATCACATAACATTATTTCTAATTACGGTATTGCAACCCATTGGATACCATTTTTTGAGGATCCAAGGATACAAATGGAATTTTATTTTGATAACTGTTGAACCTGAACCTCTTACTAAATAAGGAAGCTCAAAAGGATTAGTATGCTTTCTTTGAGGATGTTACGAATGATTGGATTGTCCAGAAAATAATCTTCAAATCTAAAAGCATACTCCAATTTCTAATATAAAAGTGATCAAGCCTTACCCGATGTTCTATGTCGAAGAAATCGTTGATCTCCCCTCTGTAACCTTTTGCCTGAGCCAAACCAGTAATTCCTGGTTTCACATTGTGCCGGAATTGGTAGTTAGTGATTTCCTTTGAAAAATGCACATTCATCGGCAAAGCATGTGGCCTTGGGCCGATAAGGGACATATCACCCAAGATAACGTTAAAGATTTGGGGAAGTTCATCAAGACTTGTTTTTCTAAGAAATTTTCCGAATATTGTTACACGGGGATCATTTAAGACGGCTTGTTTGAAGGTTTTTTCCTTTAGATTTGCCATCGTCCTGAACTTATAACAATGAAATACCTTATTATCTTTTCCGTTTCTTTTCTGGGTGAAAATCACTGGCCCTGGTGAAGAAAGCTTAATGCCCAAGGCAATAATCGGGAATAGCCACCATACTACAAAGAAAACCAATCCTAGGCTTATGGTTAAGTCCATAGTCCTTTTTAGGATAAGCTTGAGGGGATCTGTAACAAAAACCTCACCAGAGGGTGTTACAAACCCGCTTAAATGGGGAAAATAAAAGTCCTGATGTCTGGTTTTACTTAAAAACTTTTCCATAGTTTCAAAAATCTAGGGTAATTACCCTTGTATCGTTTTTATGTATTTGAAATACATTTTTACAAATATATTCAGCAATTCATTCAAATACAAGGAAAAAGATCCGTGTAGCCTAAATCGGGCTGTGATCGAACTAGGAAGCATACTAAAAAAAATATAAAAAAATTTAAATAGTTATTTTAAATACTCATAATATCAGGTTAGTTTAATAAAAAATTCGAATAATTAAATATTTTTAAATTCCAAAATATCTTATTTTTTTTAACAAAAAAATCAAATTGAAAGAAAATTAATAGGTTTTTACGGTCTGAATGAAAAGCTTGACTTTTTCTGGATCAATATCTGGATATACCCCATGCCCCAAGTTAGCAATATGTTTACTGCCTTCAAATGCCTTCATCATGTTTTGAGTACTTGCCACTATGCTTTTATCTGATCCATACAAGGCGGCTGGATCCAGGTTTCCTTGCAAGGCCTTTTCTGAACCTATTAGGGTTCTGGACTCCTTGATGTCCATATTCCAATCCAGTCCGATGGTATCACAGTTTATTTTCCCAAGGGCCTCCCTAGCAAAATACGCTCCTTTGGCGAATACGGTTACTGGGACTTCGGTGATAGCATTACAAATTTTCTCGATGTATTGGAGTGAAAATTCCGCATAATGGGAGGGGGGTAAAATGCCTGCCCAACTGTCAAATACCTGCACCAGATTTGCTCCGGCTGTGATTTGAGCCTTTAGATATTTGATGGTACTATTGGTGATCATGTCCAAAAGCTTGTGGGAAAACTCAGGATCTAGGTATAATGCAGCTCTGGACTTGGAAAAGGTTTTACTTCCCGACCCTTCCACCATGTATGCAAAGATAGTCCAGGGTGCACCGGCAAACCCAATGAGAGGAACCCTGCCGTTGAGTGCCTTTTTCGTGATTTTGATGGCTTCCAAGACATAATGCAAATCTTCCTGTGGATTGGCTATCCTCAACTTCTTTAAATCAGATGGGCCATTCACCGTAGAAGGAAACCATGGGCCTTTTTTTTCGACCATTTCGTATGGGAGTCCCATGGCTTCGGGAATAACCAAAATATCGGAAAAAATAATAGCAGCATCCACTCCCAATAAGTCCACAGGCTGAATGGTGACTTCAGCCGCCAATTCAGGGGTTTTAGCCAACTCGATAAATCCACTCACACTGTTTCTTACGGCTCTGTATTCCGGGAGTATCCTTCCTGCCTGGCGCATAAGCCAGACGGGAGTTCTTTCTATTTTTTCCCCCCTGATTGCCCTTAGGATAAGGTCGTTTTTGATTTCCATTTCACAAAGATAGGGGATGAATCTATATTTGACAGGATAAACCGTTTGGACATAAAAAAAACCCCTGTCTATTTAAATAAAAAGGGGTTGAAATGGTGAAAAAGTTTTACTCTAATCCAATACTTCCTCCATCTGCACTACATCTTTTTCCTCTAATCCCAAGAGCTCCATTACTGCATCGTAGTCGTTTAGGTTGATCCTTGCATTTTCTCCGTTTCCTACAAAAAAAGAAGGAACATAAACCGCTCTTATTCTTTGATTATCCGTCCATTCGGCACCTAGTTCATCTCTAGGAATGGAAGCTTCTAAAAATATACTGAGGAGATCACTTGTAAACTGAAAATTATAAAATAGTATCCCTTGTTCCAGCAATTGAGACTGGGGAAGGGGACGCCAAAGGGAGTTGCCCTCTATCACAGCCCATTCTATAAAGACTAGCCAGATATCATCAGGGGCAATAGGGATTTCAAATACGTTGTTATATCCATTATCCTCGTTGAAGTTTATAGTAGTCTCAATCACCAAATTTGGAAATTCCATCCCGTCCTCTCCATCCTCTCCATCCCTTCCGTCAAAACCGGGAGGGCCTTGAGGGCCTTCAGGGCCCTCGCAGGCAGGCATTAAACAAATTCCTGCCAAAAGCAACAGTAGTAGTGTCTTCTTCATATTATTCTTTTCGGTATATTTATTATAGGTGTGCTCGTAATATAGACTGTAATTTCCTCAATTCCAACAGTTTTTTTTTGAATAAAAAAAGCAATCCTAGAGGCAGGATTGCTTTCTCAAAATGGGTTTAAAATCACTAATTTAACCGAATGCGTTGGATTTCTGATTCTTTCACTTCCATCATTTCCAGAAGCTTAGACTGATCGGAAAAGTCCATCCGGGCATTAATGAAATCTCCAGGGATAATAAATATCCTGAACACTTGGTCTTCGGTCCATTCTGACCCCAGCAGTCCAAGGGCAAAGTTACCCTCCAAAAAAATACTGTAGTCGAAAAAGGTGAAATCAAAGGAGTAATTGAAGATATTCCCCCCTTCGAGGAACACCGTTCTTGGCAGTGGTCTCCACAAATCTACATCACCGTCCAGTAAACCGTCTAAGTGATACACCAGTAACTTGTCGGTTTCGAATATTTCAAAACCATATTCGCCAGCGATGCCATAATTACCTTCCTCTGTAAAATTTCCCACTATTTCAAATACCTCCCCCACAATAACTTGCCCATCCAATCCATCGGGACCAGGAGGGCCTGGGGGGCCTACTGGGCCTTCACAACTACTCATTAGAACTAAGGAGAAGAAAACTATTCCCCATGTCATCTGCTTTATTGAATTCGTTAATATTTGCATATATTATTAATTGATTTGAAATCGATTTACCAAAATCATACCATAATTTACGGTATGAGTCATCTTTTAGTTGGGGATAAAGGGGCCAAAACCTCGACATTTTTTTCATCCAAGATTTTATCCATAAATTCACCCTTTAGTTCTAGATTATTTTTTGTTGCAAATGCCTGTATTTTTTGCCTTACCTTTTTGGGGCTGGGCATCACCAATCTATGTGAAGACACCTTTGCTAAAATCATTTGCTCGCAAGGAATGGATACCAATTCCAAGTCATGGGGAAGTACGTCTCCCGAAACGGCCTCAACACCTACGAATAAGTGTAAGGTATCAAGTTTCCCGGCAGGTTCGGTGTAATAAATGGTGTAAAGACCGGTTTTGCTGGTTTCTTTCTTGAAGTTTGACACTCTCTTGAATGTTAGTGGCAATTCATTACTCTGTGGAGTCCCCTTGAAATGCATACCCATTAATTTCCGATCCTCACAAGACTCCACCGAAATTTCCACGCTATTGAACCCTCCTAACCTTCCATAAAAATAGAGCAGTAGAGCTGCCAGCAAGGCTATAACAATGGTTATGGTTACTCCTTTTTTCATGTGTTTATATTTTCTTTTCAACGGCCACATGGAATCTCGCCATGATAATCATCCCGGTGTGTGACGTGCTCGTCATGTTCGATTTTATCAAAACAAATACCTCGCTCCTATACCGCCCTGAAGTTTAATATGTCCAGGCCTGTCCACAATCTCCATAAAGAGACCCACCTCAGCAAACACAGATATAGGGAGCTCTTCCAGGTAGTATTCTGAACCAATGAAACCCTCCACGCCAAAGTCAACATTTCGCCTTCTCTCACTTCTAAATACATTAGGGACACTAGGGCTTGGGGTTGTCCATCCATAGTTTGCCCTTACACTTCTGAATTGGCCACCACCACCACCATAGGCATACAATGCCCCTTCGGTAATGTTGAACTCAGAAGAGATATTTTCATGGTAAGCCAGACGTAAATTTAAAGAAAATGCGTCTCCAGTGGTATGGTTGGTGTAAATGGCAGAAGAGACGGGCGGGTTGTTTTCAAAAGCCCTTCTGTAATATTGAGAGCTATTGGGACTAGCCCTTCCCACCATGCCCTCTACCGAAATTTTCTCTTGAATGAAGGTTTTGTAGCTTAAGCTGAAGGGTTCCCCAATTCGTATCCCCACCTGGTGTTCTTGCGCAGATGCGATCAAGGGCAAAAAAATAAGGCAAAACAAAATAGTTTTCTTCATATAGTTTTTTGCTTAAAATTTAAAGTCTATTGGTTTTTTGAAAATCAAACGTAAATAATTCAGGGCTATTGTGGGTAATATACCCTATAAAAGCTAACTGATGGCCATGGACTTTAATTGCATTTGATGGAGCTGGGCGTAGTATTTGCCCTTTTCCAGCAATTCCTCATGCGTGCCAGTCTCTTTGATTTCGCCATGATCCAAAACCATTATTTTATGGGCCTTTTGAATAGTGGAAAGTCTATGGGCAATTACAATGGAAGTTCTTCCTTTCATCATTTTCTCGATTGCATCTTGAATGAGCTCTTCTGTTTCGGTATCTACCGAGGAGGTGGCCTCGTCCAGAATGATGATTTCAGGGTTATAAACCATTGCCCTGACAAATGAAATCAACTGGCGTTGGCCAACGGACAGGGTTGCACCCCTTTCTTTGACATTGTAGGAGAGCCCTCCAGGTAACCTCTCAATGAACCTTCTAGCTCCAACCATTTCTGCGGCTTGCATTACTTGGGTCTCACTGATATCTGGGTTACCCAAAGTGATGTTAAAGAATATGGATTCTGAAAAAAGAAACACGTCTTGAAGCACCACTCCCACATGTTTCCTTAATACGCCGAGCTCATATTCCCGAATGTCTTTACCATCCAGTACTATTCTCCCCTTGTTGACCTCGTAAAACCTGCTGATGAGATTAATGATAGAGGATTTTCCAGCACCTGTGGCACCTACCAATGCTACCGTTTCTCCATGTTTTACTTCAAAATTGATATTCTTAAGTACCCATTCTTCTTCATTGTAGGCAAACCAAATGTTTTCGAAACTTAGGTGGCCTTTGATTCTCTCTGGAGCGTGGTTTCCTTCATTGGGAATTTGGTCATTGTTCTCCAATAGTTTGAAAATCCTGGCCGAGCTCACTACTCCCATTTGAAGGGTGTTGAAGCGGTCAGCAATCATTCTTATAGGCCTGAAAAAAAGTTGCAGGTACATGATGAAAGATATAAGCACGCCCACCTTGAGTTGCATGTCAAAAACCCCTGTAGCACCGTACCAAACCACCAGCCCAATACCTATGGCTTGAATGATTTCGGATACTGGATAATAGACCGAATAATAAAGTACAGACCTAAGATGCGCTTTCCGATGCTCTCTATTGATTACCTTGAATTTTTCAAACTCCTTGTCTTCGCGGTTAAATATTTGGATAATATTCATTCCGGTAATGTGCTCCTGCAAAAAGGAATTGAGGTTGGATACTGCATTACGTACTTCATTGAAGGACTTTTTTACCTTTTCCTTAAAAATATAAGTGGAAATAATTAGCAAAGGTAGCGTACACAAGCTCACTAATGTGAGTTTCCAATCTACAATAAACATCACAGTAAGGATGGAAACAAGTTGTAAAAGGTCACCAATAATGGATGCCAAGCCCTGGCTAAAAACATCCGAGAGCGCCTCTATGTCATTTACATTTCTGGTGACCAGCCTTCCTATGGGGGTATTGTCAAAAAACTTGAGCCTCATTTTCAGTAAGTGCCGGTATAGTTTAATCCTAATATCCCTTATTATTACCTGCCCTATCCATCCCGATAGATAGGTATGGGCAAACTGTACCAGCGCATGAAGCAATAGCAAGGCTATCAGGATATATGCCATATGCAGCAAACCTTGGGCATCACCAATGGCGACATGGTCATCAATCGCAATCTGGATAAATAGCGGCCGGGTGGGAGCTAGCGCAGCCAGGGCCAAGGTAAGAAAAATAAGGCTGTAAAATTTCCACTTATAGGGCTTTACAAACCGATATAGTTTCCTCAATACTTCGAGATCCAGAATTTCCCCGCTATTGATATTTTCTTTTTCTAAGCTCAATTTTTGTCAAGATTATAGGTAAAAAGGTCAGGAGGATAGGCCACCTTGGCCAAAAACAAGCCTCCCGGGGGGGCTGCAGCTCCTGCTTTGCTTCGATTCCGGCTTTCCAAAATTTCCTTGAAATCTTTTTCATCCAGTTTTCCGCGACCTGCGAGCAGCAAGGTCCCCACAATGGCCCTCACCATACCCCTTAGGAATCTGTCTGCGACAATATGGAAAATCATTTGTTCCCCTTTTTGTTCCCAAAATGCCTTTTTTATTTCACAATGGAAATGGTTTACGTTGGTTTTAACCTTACTGAAGCATTCAAAATCCCCTTGTTTCAACAACATTCTTGCCAAGTCATTCATCATCTGTAAGTTTACTTCATAGGGACAATACCAGCTTCTTCCTTCATAGAAAGGGTTTTTTTGCAGATGGACAAAATATTTGTATTCCCTGCTTATGGCATCAAACCTGGCATGGGCATCCATGGGTACGGAATAAAGTTGCTTTGCGGCAATGTCTTTGGGAAGGATTCCGTTAAGTTTTTTCAGAAATAGGGCATAGTCTAATTCTTCATTGGTTTCAAAATGAGCAAATTGTTGCAAGGCATGCACCCCTGTGTCCGTCCTACCACTTCCCATCACAGGAGTAGGGCATTTGAGCAAGGTTGTCAAGGAGGATTCTAGGACGGATTGGACAGTAATGGCATTAGGTTGTACTTGCCAGCCATGAAAATTTGTACCTTTGTATTGTAACTCAAGAAAATATTTTTGGCGAAACTCCATCTTGGCCACAAATATAGGGTTTACAAAAAATTAATCCCTATCCTACATTTACCTTGCTAATATATAATATACCCCGTTTCTTTGTCCGGAAATATAAATGACAATGATACAAAGAAAACAGACCCTCTTTTTGTTCCTTGTTGCTGCCGGTATGGTGGTAGTGGCTTTTTTGCCTATTTGGTTTCAGGTTAATCCAGGCCAGACTTTGCAATTAAAGCTTACAGCTTGGCAACTAGCCACCACCGATATTCAATCCGGTGAAATTCAGGAGACTACAAATACCATGTATATTGGGATACTTGCCTTGGCCTCAGCGGCGCTGGCAATTTTCAGTTTGCTGCAATTCAAGAACAGGGGTAAGCAAATGATGCTTAATATGATCAACAGCCTGCTTATGGGGGTCAACCTTGGCCTGATCGTATTTGTGAGTTATCAGGCAAATCAAGACTTCAATCCCAATGTCACAGGGGCTTATGTGATAGGGTTTTATGCCCTAGTTTTTGCATTAATTATGAATTTAATTGCTAATAGATTCATTAGAAAAGATGAGCTTTTGGTGAGATCAGTAGATAGAATACGCTAATCAGAAATAATCACCGGTCAAACGGCAAGCAAATGATAAGATACAGCTTCAAAAATGGTATGCTATGGCTGGGGATTTTTTTCTTTTTGGCAATTCTGCCTCTATTTATCGCCTATTCAGGGGAATTGCCTTCTCCTAGGAGTTTCTTAGAAGAGTTAGGGGTGTCTATGGGGTTTATGGGGCTGTCCTTATTTGGACTTCAATTTCTTTTTTCCGGCAGAATCGAACAAGTAGCCCCAGTCTTCGGAGTAGATAACATAATCCAGTTCCACAAAGAAATGGGAGTGATTGCAATTTTATTTGTCCTTTCTCACCCTATTTTGTTGTTGATTGCGGATATTTCCTACCTTTCTTTTTATGATCCCACTGAAAACCTTCCCAGGGCTATCGCCCTGATGCTTGCTACCGTTGGCATGGTCCTGCTGCTGACAACCAGCTTGTGGCGGCTTTCGTTTGGTCTCAGCTATGAGGTGTGGCGGCTACTACACGGTCTATTGGGAGGATTGGTCCTGCTTGTCGGAGTTGTGCATAGTGTGCAAGTGTCACACTACCTGGATAGTATGTGGAAAATTATTTCCTTGGGTATTTTATTCCTAGGTTATGGGTACCTTCTGGTACATACCAGGTTGGTAAGGCCGTGGTTAAATAGGAATAAACCGTATGAAATTGCTGAGGTTAACCCCAAAAGGGATGATACATACACCTTGGTGCTTAAGGCGATGAATGGAAAAAGAATGGCTTTTGAGCCAGGGCAATTTGTTTGGATAACCATTAAATCAAGTCCATTCTCCCTGCAGCAACACCCCTTTTCACTTTCCTCTAGTGCCGATTCTTCTAAGATTTCGATTACCGCCAAAAGATTGGGGGATTTCACCAATAAATGGAAGCACCTAAAACCGGGTCAAAAGGCTTTTTTGGAAGGACCCTTTGGCTCGTTTACCTTAAAAGATAAACCATGTTTTTTTATTATGGGTGGAATAGGGGTCACCCCCGCGATTTCCATGTTAAAAACCTTATGTGACAAGGAAGATCCACGAGAATGTATCCTTTTGTATGGAAACCAGAATTGGAAGGAAGTTCCCTTTAGGGGGGATCTCAAAACGATTGAAAAACAGTTAAACCTCCAAATTGTTCATGTGCTTCAAGAACCGGAAGAAGATTGGAGTGGGGAAGAGGGCATGATTGAGGAGCGGTTAATCCTCAAGTATCTACCTGTTAAAAAGAATGAATTCGATTATTATATCTGCGGGCCAAGCCCTATGATGGATGTAGCCGAAATCAGCCTCAGACGGGCAGGTGTATTATGGCAAAATATTTACGCAGAGCGATTTGACCTGGCGTAACACCAAAAGAGGAACCATGGAAAAGCACAGAAAGATTCTTTATATTACAATTAAAAGGTTGGCCGACTTGATGGGTCTTTTATTGCTTATTGTGGCAATTTTATTTGCCTTGAGAGCGATACCTTGAGTATTAAGTTATGAATTTGAATTGATTTCAAAAAAAGAAGAAGATGAAGCCCGAAACCATTGCTATACATCTTTCAAATAGGGTGAATGACAAGGATAATCCAGTGGTTCAACCCATTTCACTATCTACCACCTATCAGCATGGCGAGGGGTCTCCTATCTACAGCAGGATCAACAACCCCAACAGGACATCCCTGGAGGCAGTAATGGCAGCCTTGGAAGGCGGTGAGGATGCTGCTGCTTTTGCCTCGGGCAATGCTGCGGGAATGGCAGTATTTCAAAGCTTGGATCCAAAATCACACATTGTGGTTCCAAATGACATGTATCACGGAATGAGAAACCAGTTGCTGAAGGTTTTTGAAGGTAAGATTGAGGTGACCTCTGTGGACATGACAGATCTTCAGGCAATATCCAAGCAGGTTCGACCTACCACTTCCCTAATTTGGATGGAAACCCCCTCCAATCCCTTGGTAAGGATTACGGATATAAAGGAGGTGTGTAAGTTGGCAAAGGAAAAAGGTATCCGCACCGTGGTGGACAGCACCTTTGCCACACCGATACTCCAACAACCTCTTGCATTGGGGGCTGATATGGTAATGCACAGCAACACCAAATTTATAGGCGGGCACAGTGACGTGCTTGGGGGAATATTGATCACCTCTGAAAAGGATGAATTTTGGGAAAAGGTAAGAAATGTACAAGTTCTTGGGGGTGCTTCTCCTTCGGCTTTTGATTGTTATTTGCTTTGCAGGAGCATAAAGACGTTGAGCTACAGGATAAAGGCGCATTGTGAAAATGCGATGTCGATTGCGACTTTTCTGGACAGCCATGCTAAAGTAGAAAAAGTATACTATCCAGGACTACCACAAGATGAGGGAAATGCATTGGCCTCTCGGCAAATGACTGGCTATGGCAGTATGCTTTCTTTTGTCCATAGGGGCGATAGTAAGGCAACAGATGTATTCCTATCCAAGCTGAAACTATTCAGCAATGCCACCAGCCTGGGTGGAGTGGAAAGCCTGATCGAGAGAAGGGCAAAGGTGGAAGGGGAAGGCTCTAAAACTCATCCAAGTTTGGTGAGAGTTTCTATAGGAATAGAAAATGTAGGTGATTTGATGGAGGATATCGAAAATGCCCTAGACGAATAATTGATTAAGGGTTCTTAACCATTTCCGCTTTAATATTATTTAGGTCTTCCTTGGGGTTTGGTTTCTTCCTACCAAACTTTAGAAAATTTGAATTGGAAGATTTTTTGCCTTTATCGGCTAGATTTTCCGGTTTGATCTTATTAAGGGTCACCTCCATATCTGCACCTGCTTCAATAGCGATGCCAGTTGAATATACAATCCCCTTCACTTTGGCTGTTTCAGTGAATTTAGCCAGACCACCAATGTGCATTTCACCATGAACTAATCCCATCACACAAAGTTCTCCTGCAGAAATATTGCCCAAGACCTTACCCGAAATGCCTATTATTATTTTTTTTTTGGAAGTTACGTTACCCTGTATTTCACCTTCAATCCGCAAATCACTTTCGGCCTCTATGTCACCCACCACATCCAGCCCTTCCGCAAAAACAGAAGTTGTATGTGCAAGATTTATTTCCTCCTGAATCTTTTTTTCCTTAGACCACATAATTTGTCAATTTCTAGGAGTAGTTCTTATTAATAGGATTGAACTCTTCATTAATTAATCCTTAAAGTAGCCCAGTTGTTTATTATAAATACAAGAATTTGCTGGTGATAATATTTTGTTGAAATTCTAGGCATACCAGTTACTAATAAAGCCAATTTAGGCAATTTTTGCAATAAATCTTAGAAAAAGTCACCGGGGAAAACTAAGGGCTGGGCTATCCTGCCCAGCCTTCCCTGTCCAGGCTACGATACTGTATCGCTTCGGCCAGGTGTTCCACCTTTATATCATCACTATCGGATAAATCAGCAATGGTTTTGGAAACTTTCAGAATCCTGTCATAAGCCCTTGCGGAGAGTCCCAGTCTTTCCATAGCCGTTTTGAGCAGAGCCTTTCCTGCCTCGTTGATTTGGCAGACTTCTTTTACCAGATGCGAGGGCATCATGGCGTTGCAATAAATGTCTTTTTGGTCTTTGAACCTTTCCACCTGCCTTTCCCTGGCTGCGGTTACCCTTTCCCGGATGGATTTGCTAGGTTCGGATTTTCGGTTTGAGGTCATTTCATCAAACTTGACAGGGGTAACCTCTACATGCAGGTCAATACGGTCTAGGAGGGGTCCACTTACCTTGTTTAGATATTTTTGGACTATTCCCGGTCCACATACACATTCTTTTTCAGGGTGGTTGTAATACCCACAGGGGCAAGGGTTCATGCTAGCAATCAACATGAAGTTTGCAGGGAAGTCCACAGAGACCTTGGCCCTGCTAATGGTGACTTTTCTCTCTTCCAGCGGTTGGCGCATCACTTCCAAAACGGCTCTCTTAAATTCCGGGAGCTCGTCCAAAAAGAGCACCCCATTGTGGGAAAGGGAAATTTCACCGGGTTGGGGATTTCCGCCTCCACCTACTAAGGCCACATCACTTATGGTGTGGTGAGGTGACCTAAAGGGCCTCTGAGCAATTAAAGAGGCCTCTTCCCCCAGTTTCCCTGCAACGGAGTGGATTTTTGTGGTTTCAAGTGCCTCGTGCAAACTAAGTGGGGGTAGGATAGATGGTAGTCGTTTGGCCAACATGGTTTTGCCCGCTCCGGGTGGACCTATCATAATAACATTGTGACCACCTGCGGCAGCGATCTCCATGGCTCTTTTGATGTTTTCCTGACCTTGTACATCTGCAAAGTCCACCGAATATTCCTCCAAAGAATGGTAAAATATATCTCTTGTGTCTGTGGTCAATGGGCTGATATCCAATTTGCCCTCTAAGAAGTGGATAGCTTCCTCTACGCTTTCCACTCCTATAATATCGAGACTGTTGACGATAGAGGCTTCTTTCGCATTTACTTTTGGAAGAATAAACCCCCTGAACCCCCTTTTCCTAGCCTCAATGGCTATTGGAAGCACGCCCTTGATAGGCCTTAGTTTGCCATCCAAGGAAAGTTCACCCATAATGATATAATCCTCCAAGGCAGGGAAATAAACTTGTTCCGACCCCTGTATGATTCCCAGTGCAATGGGAAGGTCATAGGAGGAGCCTTCCTTGCGAATGTCTGCAGGAGCCAGATTCACTACCACCTTTTGTCGGGGCATTCTGTACCCATAAAACTTAAGGGCGGACTCGACTCTCTGTTGACTTTCCTTGACAGCACTGTCCGGCAAACCCACCATGTAAAAATTGGTGCCTTGCCCTACATTGACTTCTATAGTGATCAGTTTGGCATCTACTCCTGATACCGCACAGCCAAAAGTTTTTGCAACCATCAAAAGAATAATTAAAAGTTAACGAAGTATGGTATTCTCCTGCCGAGCTAATTCACATCGGGTAAGAACTATTTGAAATTTTTTCGCGGTTTAATGGAGGAAGATTCTTTTTCTTCTCCACTTGCGGGAGAATTTCCTTCAATTTGTCTGTCCACTTGGCCGATTTTCATGCCCCTTTCCATGTCAAACACCAAGGCCTTTAATTCTTTTTTCTCCAACTCCAGTTTTTTGATTACCCCATTAAGCCTACTTGCGTAATACATGGATATCCCCCATGAAAGAACAAAAAGAACCAATCCGACCAACAGCCAAATAACCACTAAGTCGGCTGTGAGCTCTCGATCCCACATTCTGTCATAGGTAAGAAAATACACTAGGGCAACACCAAAGAAAAGTGCCACCAAAAGCTGAAAGATACTGTTAACCTTGTTCATGGCTTCCGAATTTTGGCTACTTTGCTACTAATATACTAATAAACTGATAGGAATGCCGAAAGTTTCTTGACTTCTCCACAGTTTTTTAGGACAAAAAAGACCTTTACGCTATACTCGCAATTGTCATGCCCTTTTTAGGATGATGTGCGAAAGACAAATAACGCTACTACACGGAGGGATGGGGAACGCAAAATTGTCTTTTTCGATTCCAGTAACAAGCAGAAACGCTATGTTTCAGTGAGGAATTACCCTTCAATCTTGGCAACTTTTCCCGTCATCGAAGGGAACAGGCTAATTCAAACCCATTGCAGAAACCAAAACTTTTTAAAGGTCAAGAATTGCCTTTTTCTGTAGGGAATTGCAGGCAAATACCCACTTGGCCTTTTAAAAAAGAAAGTCCAAATGCTGGAAATTCATTCTAAGTGCTCCTTGGAAAAGAGATGCAGTTACCGAGGAGTGATCATCTACGGAGTGCTGATCACGATAGGTATAGGATAAGTCAAGGAAAACATTGTGCTTCCACATGTAGCTGGCTCTGATTGCCCCTATCCAGATCTTTTGGGTGTTACCCTGGCCTATATAATTGCCGAATAGCCCTGTACTCGTGCTCGTCCTACCCTTTAGCACATCTCCTCCAAAATTATCTTCCTCATTAAAATCCTGCCCATGTATTTGTAGCAAGGCATGAGCATGAAGCTGAAGCTTGGGGAATGGTTGATACCTCCAAATAGAAACTGCCTCCCTGAAATTTGCTCCCAAGGGGTGAGTTAGAGGGGTTCTGTAGTTGGAAAAAGATTGGTATTCGAACTTTTCCTGGTAGGTGAATGGTCTAACCTGGTTATACTCCAATTGCCAATCCAAATTGGACACCCCGGCTACATCCAAGTATTTATAGCCTATTTGAACCCCATGCTTGTTTCTGCTTGAATTTCTTCCGTCTATCCCGAAGAATTCATTGAATACAAACTCATCCAATACAAACTGCCCATAGAGCTGCATACCGGGTGTGAAATTCCATTTAAAATCTGTGCCAATCATGACCTTGTCCGGGGAACCGAGCTGGTGCTCGACCCATCTGTAAAAAATCAATGGATTAAAATAATTCCAGTCCACTTGGTTGGCCATGATAGACTCAAAAATGCCAATATTCAACTTTTTCCCCAAATTCACCCCCAGCCGATGGTGGGAAAACCACTTTTGGGGATACCTGCCATCAGTAGGAAAGCCCCTGTCAAAATCGATATCTGCATTCATCTGAGCCCAAAGATTGGTGAAATTTAGCTTCCAAATTTTGGTGTTCACCTTTACGAAAACATAGGGGTTGGAGAAATCCGAAAGGATTAGGGATCTGTAACCTTCACCTACGAAGTTCCTGTCGTGGCCTGCCTGGATGGCTATGTGCGGGGTAGCTTGGAAAGTGACGTGACCCATGGCCGAAAAAAAACTGTAGCCCCCTTCTCCATATCTCTTCCAAAAACCTTCTCCCGGCACCGCCCCTTTATCTTGTGCATAATCTCTTACCCAGGAAGGGAAAATTAGGTCAGTAGTAGAAAGGTATGTGTAGAAGCCAATTTTCCTGTCTATGCTACCTCTTAAGGCTAGCCCCCTGGTGTTTCTAAAGCGAAAATCACCGGCACCATTCTCTAGCCCTCCCCGAAAGTATATCACTGGATCCAGATGCACATCAAACACACTGTCCCTGTAGAAATAAAAATCTGCGGGAGTTTCGTAAATTCCCCCCCAGCTTTTTCTTGACTCAGGATGCTGGTCTCCATAAAACTCCCAGTTGTCCCGTAGGAAATAGGTTTGGTTGAAAAGGTCCGATTTGCTTTTAAAAATGGAGTCTGGGATGCTTTCTTCAAAATAAGTAGCTAAATCGGCTCTTCTATATGGCTTAAATCCCGTGTGGAATACAGGACTCAGTTCCCCTTTTTTGATTTCATACCTTTCTATAAGGTGGTAGTTGTCCCTGTCAAATGGTAAGTAAGCCCCTTGTCCATAACTAAAAGTAAGCATAGTACCCAAGAGGGATCCTGTCAGAAAAAATTTTTTCATGTCAAGCAAGCTGTTTAAATTTGCCTTGATTTACGGCCAAATATGCGCAAATGGATTTTTAAATCCTTGTAGTGAAGAGATAATTGTGATTTCTTTTTGCAGGGCACTGTTTTTATTGAATAAAGGTTTGGAGGCTTGCTTAAAATGCAATAAATTTGTGCCTCCATTTCAAAAATTGAATCAAAGCCATGGTAAACTCATGAAATCGAGCCTGTCCTGACGGCAGTCAGGGCATGAGGTAAACCTCACACGGAGGGATGATTAAGATTGCGAGATTCCATGTGACCTTAAAAAGACAAATATAAACACATGAAAAAAGACATTCATCCAAATTATAGAGAGGTGGTCTTCTTAGACACATCCAGTGACTACAAGTTCATCACAAAGTCTACTATAGAAACCCAGGACAGCATAACCTGGGAAGATGGGAAAGAATACCCTTTGGTTAAAGTGGAGGTTAGTTCTGCTTCCCACCCTTTTTATACAGGAAAGAAAATGCTTTTGGATACCGCTGGAAGGGTTGAAAAGTATAACAGAAGGTATAAGAAAAAATAGTTTTCGATAAGATATCCCAGAGATTAAGTCTGCTAGAAGTACAATTCCGGCAGACTTTTTTATTTTTGTGGAATGGATCAAATAGTTTTATTCGATGACCCGAAAATTCGGGGCAATTTATTGCCATTTACATTCACAAGGCCAGTAGGGGAAATCAGGATAGGGATTCTAAAAATATCCGAGAAATGGGAAAGGCACCTTTCCCTTCCATCAGGATACCTTACCCAGCCTTACCTCCAAGATAAATATACTTTAGCGGAGGTACCAAGTATTATGGTCAATGGAGCAGTATGCCCCTCCTTGGAGTTGTTAGACCTGATCCAAAATTTATCGGAAGGGGAATCTGTCTGGCAAAACGAATTGCTATTGGCCGCTTCCGTCACCTCCCCCTCAAGCTTCAGGGCAGATGAGCTCCAAAAGAAGAAATTTAAAACCTTTGAAGGAGATTGCACCATAATCTGGAAGAACTGGAATATTTTCCAACAAAATGGCGTGGAAATAAAAAGGGATTATGAGCTTCTTACCAAAAGGAGAATTTCAACAGGTGCAAAAGACCCCTACACCAATATCTACCAAGAATCAAATACCTTTATCGAGACCGGCGCAAAGATCAAATCTGCAATTATTAATGCAGAGAACGGACCAGTATATATCGGCAAAAATGCGGAAATAGGGGAGGGGAGCATCATTAGAGGTCCCTTTGCCATGTGTGAAGGAGCAATGCTGAGCCTGGGGTCGAAAATGCGCGGGGACATCACTATAGGCCCAAAATGTAAGGTGGGAGGTGAGGTAAGTAATTCGGTTTTTTTTGGTTACAGCAATAAATCCCACGACGGGTATCTGGGCAATTCCGTGGTCGGGGAATGGTGCAACCTCGGAGCAAACACCAACAATTCAAACCTTAAGAACAACCTAGGTACCATCAAAGTTTGGGACTACCTAAAGGGTGGTTTTAATGGGACTGACCTACAGTTTTGTGGTGCCTTTATTGGGGATCACGTTAAGCTCGGTATCAACACCATGTTAAATTCGGGCACTGTTATTGGAATAGGTGCAAATGTATTTGGGGAAGGCTTCCCCAGAAAATTTATTTCATCATTTGCATGGGGTGGTGCATCAGGATTCAGTACCTTTCAGCTAAAGAAGTTTGAAGAGACAACAAGAAAGGCAATGGAAATGAAAGGACAGGAGTTTACTGAGGCCGAGCGGCTGATTTTACAAAAAGTTTTTGAAATCACCCGTCCCTACAGAATATGGGACAAGGGCTTTTAAATGTTGTGACTGCCTATGCTGTTTTCCGAAATTCCAGGTCTGGAAGAAACCAAACAAAAAATAATCCAAGCCATACGCCAAAATCACCTTGCCCATGCCCTTTTAATCCATGGTCAGGAGGGTAGTGCTATAGTGCCGATGGCTTTGGCCCTGGCCACTTATGTCAACTGTGAAAGTCCCACTGACAAGGATGCCTGTGGCACCTGTGCGGCTTGTGTTAAAATGAGTAAGCTCATACACCCTGACATGAATTTTACTTTCCCGGTTCCTGGTAGTGTTTTCTCCAATAAAAAGAAAGGGGAGGAAGAAGATGAGGAACCAAAAGTGGACATTAATAAGCCGTGGAGGTCATTTTTATTAAGCCAGCCCTATGGAGGAATCCAAGATTGGATAGACCATGCCGAATTTAGTTCAAGGGTCGCTATTTCTGTGAAAATGGGTAGGCAAATCATAAAAACACTATCCCTGAAATCATTTGAAGGAGGCTATAAGACAATGCTGATCTGGTGCCCAGAGCTAATGAATTCCCAGGCCGCCAATGCAATTCTCAAAATCCTTGAGGAGCCACCGGAAAAAACCTTGTTTCTATTAGTAAGTACCCATCCTGAACAACTTTTGACCACTATCTTGTCCAGGACTCAAAAGATCTCCGTAAGGGGATTTACCGACCAGGAAATTAAGGATCACTTGGTGGTAAGTGGCTTGTCCAGCCAACAAGTAGCGGATCAGTTGGCACCTTTGGCCGATGGGAACATGAGGGCAGCTTACCGGCTGGTAGAGGAGGTACAGGACAAAAGTACGGTGAAATTCAGGGACTGGATGAGGGCCTGCTACAATGCTAGGATAAACGAAATGCTGGCTTTCTCAGAAGAATTCGCCATTTTGGGAAAAGAAAGCCAAAAGACACTCTTGCTAACGGGAATGAACATTCTCAGGGAGTGCCTGCTGGACAAAAACCAGTTGGTAAAACTGATGCGCTCCTCATCCCAGGACCGTAAGTTTATCGGAGATTTCGGTAAAAATGTGCTTACCGAGAAAAAGATATTGGGGATGTATCATTCACTCAATGAGTCCCATTACCACTTGGAAAGAAATGCCAATCCAAAAATTATATTTTTGGACTTGACATTTTCTTTAGCCAAAACAATCAGAATGGAAGAAACACATGAAGAAAGTCATAGGTAGAAAAACCAAAATATCTCTTCCCGAATGGGAAATTGAGGGGGTTTTGGCAAAAGTGGACACTGGTGCCTATACCAGTGCAGTGCATGCCGAAGAAGTCAAGGAAGAGCTTGAGGATGGACACCAAATCCTGAAGTTCAGCTTGCTGCCCCCGCACCATCCCAAGCATACAGGTAACCTTATCCAAACCAGAAACTATACCATAAAAAAGGTAAAAAACTCCTTTGGCCAAGTAGAACATCGGTACAAGGTAAAGACCAAAGTAGATGTGATGGGAGACCAAATTGATGCCGAGTTCACCCTTTCTGACCGAAAGAAAATGAAGAATGCCATATTATTGGGCAGAAAGCTACTTAAAGGCAGGTTTTTGGTAGATGTGGATTTGGTACCTGCCAAATCAAAAAAACAAATTCCCTAAGATTTTCCATTTAAGAGATTATGAAAATTGCCATTCTATCCAGAAACCCACACTTATATTCCACCAAGAGGCTATTTGAGGCTGCAAAAAACGCAGGTCACGAGGCTTTGGTCGTGGATCATTCGCTCTGTGACTTGGTGATCGAGCAGGAGGGGCCTAGCGTAATCTACAAGGGGGATAAGTTATTGGACATCGATGCCATTATTCCGCGCATAGGTGCCTCCGTAACCTTCTATGGTACAGCAGTCGTACGGCAGTTTGAATTAATGGGAGTGTTTTCTGCTGTGGAATCCCAAGCTATCGTTAGAAGTAGGGACAAGTTGAGAAGCCTTCAAATTTTGAGTAGAGAGGGATTGGGGATGCCCAAAACCGCATTTACCAATTTTTCTAAAGGAGGAGAAAAGCAGTTGGTGGAAAGAGTGGGTGGTGCCCCCTTGATTATTAAATTGCTGGAAGGAACCCAAGGTCTTGGAGTGGTATTAGCTGAAACCAGGAAGGCAGGGCAGTCGGTAATTGAGGCTTTTCACGGCCTTAAGGCCAGGATCATAGTCCAGGAATTCATTAAGGAAGCAAAAGGAGCAGACATTAGGGCATTTGTGGTGAATAATAAAGTAGTAGGTGCCATGAAGCGACAAGGAGAAGAAGGTGAGTTCAGGTCCAACCTTCACCGAGGTGGAAAGGCCAGCGTAGTAAAACTCAGCAAGGAGGAAAAAGCCGCGGCATTGAATGCAGCTAAAGCACTTGGTTTGTCCATTGCAGGGGTGGACCTGTTGCAATCCGCAAGGGGGCCATTGATTATTGAAGTGAACAGTTCTCCTGGACTAGAGGGAATAGAGCGAGCAACAGGAGTGGATATTGCCTCCAAAATCATAGAATTTGTGCAGTTTTCCGTAAATAAAACAACCCAACGCAGGAAAAGAAAAATTGAATGAGAACCATAAAAATTGGAACTAGAGGAAGTAAACTAGCACTCTTCCAAGCCCATTATGTATCCAACTTGCTGCAAAACCATGGGGTAAGCACGGATATAGTAGTCATAGAAACCAAAGGGGACAAGGTCTTGGACGTGGCTATATCCAAGATTGGAAGTAAAGGGGTGTTTACCGAGGAGATTGAAGAGCAATTAGCCAAAGGTACCATAGATATTGCTGTGCATAGTGCCAAGGACATGCAATCCAACTTACCAGAAGGGTTTGAGCTTATTGCATTTACAGAGCGGGAAAAAGTCAATGATGTTATATTAAGTCACAAAATTGACATAAATTACCAAACGCCAGGACAAAACCTGGTGTTTGGAACGTCTTCTACCAGGAGGATTGCCACTTTAAAGTACTATTATCCTCATATCAAAACCGTGGACATCAGGGGCAATTTGCAGACTAGAGTCACAAAAATGAAAAACGGGCATTGCGATGCTGTGCTGCTAGCCTATGCAGGTGTACATCGGATGGGCTACGATGCCATGATTGCACATGAGTTGTCGGTCGATGAATTCACTCCAGCAGTGGGGCAGGGCTCCATTGCTGTAGAGGCACACGAAAGCCTTCCGAGGGAAACAAAGGAGCTTATAAAATCGTCCGTACACCACTCTAGTACAGGGGATTGTCTCTCGGCAGAAAGGGCCTACCTGAAAATCATGGAAGGTGGGTGTAGTATACCCATATTTGCCTTGGCTGTCAGTAACGGAAAGGAAATCCAATTAAAAGGAGGCATTATTAGCTTGAATGGAGCCAAAAGGATTTGTGAAAGAGTTTCTGGAATTAATACCAATTCTAAGGAATTGGGCAAGAAACTTGCTGAAAAAGTAATAGCGGCAGGTGGTAAAACCATACTAGAAGAAATTAAGCAGGCCCAAGGAAAATGAAGAATCACCTAATCCCCTTTTTATCACTTGTTGGCTTATTGGCCATTGGATGTAGTACGGAGAAAGATCACCTTGTGACTATAGAAACAAGGCATGGGAATATGTATGCCGTGTTACATGATGAAACGCCTAAGCACAAGGAGAATTTCTTAAAACTTGCAAAGGCCGGAAGGTACGATTCCACGGAATTTCACCGGGTGATTAAAGACTTTATGGCGCAAGCAGGGGATGTATTCGGAAAGGAAGAACTCCCAGAGGAAGAATGGTACACCTTACCCAGTGAATTCAACACTGAACTGATCCATGAAAAGGGCAGTATAGCTGCAGCCAGGCAAGGGGATAATATAAACCCAGAACGGAGGTCGAGTGGAAGCCAGTTTTACATCGTGAGAGGAAAGGTTTATGATGAAAAAACCCTGAACACGGATATGCGAAAACTTCAGGAGGCTTTTATGAAGTACATTCAGCTTGAAAGTAAACGTGAAATAAAGGAAAGGTACACTGCACTCTACGAAAAGGAAGAATACGACAGCTTGACCATAATAATGCTTGACCAGAAAGAGGACATAGAAGAATACCTAAGGGTCAATTTGGATAAGAAAATGAGGCCGGAGCAAGTCAAAGCTTATACAACTACAGGAGGTACACCACATCTTGACGACACCTACACAGTTTTTGGAAAGGTGATAAAAGGGTTGGAAGTTTTGGACAAGATTGTATCCGAAGAAACCGACAGGGCGGATAAGCCTAAAAACCCAGTATGGATTAAGGTGAACGTAAAAGAATTAGACAAAAAGAAAATCACTAAGGATTACGGTTATGAGTATAAAGAAAAATGATCCGATGAAAATACTTATCACAGGTGCTAATGGGTTGTTAGGCCAAAAATTAGTGAAGAGAATTTCCGCCTCGGAACATATGATTGCCATTGCCACAAGCAAATCAAGCTGCCGTCTTCCCTCCGATTGGACTGGTTTCACCTTTGAGCAGATGGATGTCTGCAACCAAAAGCAGGTGATGGAGACCCTGCGTTTTTATAAACCGGATGTCGTCATACATGCAGCATCCATGACGGATGTGGATAGATGCGAAGTCAACCACGATGAGTGCTACAAACAAAATGTATTGGCTACCGAAAACGTACTAAGAGCATGCGAAATGACAGGGTCCCATTTAATTTTTCTTTCTACCGACTTCGTTTTTGATGGGAAAAATGGCCCTTACTTAGAAAACGCCCCAACAAACCCTATTAATTATTATGGGAGAGCCAAACAACAGTCCGAAAAAATCATTCAAGACTCCAATGCCATTTGGACTATCGTCAGAACAAATTTGGTGTTTGGGATTGCCCATGATTTGAGTAGGTCCAATCTGGTTTTATGGGTAAAACATGCCCTGGAGCTTGGGAAAGAGCTCCAATTGGTGGATGATCAGATCCGCACCCCTACCCTTGCAGAGGACTTGGCCGATGGGTGTTTATTGATAGCGTTGAAGGAAGCTACAGGGATTTTCAACATTTCAGGAAGGGAGTTGCTTACTCCATATGAAATGGGAATCATGACTGCTCGATATTTTGGTCTGGATGAGTACAAAATATTAAAAACTGACTCGAGACATTTTTCGCAGGTCGCACCGAGGCCCTTAAGAACAGGTCTTATCATTGACAAAGCCGTTCAAATTCTTGGATTTGAACCTAAATCTTTTGAAGAAGGGATTGGTATTTTGACAAAACAATTTAACTTAGCCAGCCAGAAAATTTAGCATTTTATTTCCTAACTAACTTGGAAGAAATCTTACTATGCAAAAAGGGTTGAAAAAGCCTAAAAGGGGACAATGGGGTTCTACTTTTGGCTTTATTATGGCTGCGGCAGGTTCTGCTGTTGGCTTAGGTAATATTTGGCGCTTTCCTTATATCACAGGTCAGAATGGGGGAGGTGCCTTTGTTTTTGTTTATGTGGTCTGCGTCCTTTTAATTGGGCTTCCTCTGTTACTCAATGAAATTGCCATCGGGAGAAAATCCAGAAAGAACCCCGTAGGTGCTATCAAAGTTACTGGCGGCAACAGGTTTTGGCAAGGAGGAGGAGTACTTTGCGTAGTGGTATGTTTTGCAGTGTTAAGCTATTATTCGGTTATTGCGGGGTGGACCATTGGCTATATTTTCACAGAATTGATAAATATCCCTGTGGACTTTGCAGTTTTTGTACAGACTCCCATGTACGTGATTCCACTATGTATGATTTTTATACTGATGACAATAGGGGTGGTGCTTGGAGGAGTTTCGGGTGGAATAGAGAAAGCCGCAAAATTCCTGATGCCCGTATTATTTCTGATAATTGTCTTAATCGCTGCCAGATCCGTTACCCTGCCGGGTGCAGGTGCCGGAATTGAATATTATTTATCACCAGATTTTTCCAAGATAAACGGAAATGTTATTTTATCGGCTCTTGGGCAGGCTTTTTTCAGTATGTCTGTAGGATGGGGCTTAATGATCACCTTTGGAAGTTATCTTCCGAAAGAGGGAAATATTATACAGTCTTCTGGATGGATTGCGGGGATGGACAGCGTGGTCGCATTGATGGGAGGGTTGATGATTTTCCCTGCCCTTTTTGCCTTATTGCCAGGTGAAAGCCCTGATGAGGGCCCAGCTTTGGTGTTTAATGTGTTACCTAGGGTTTTTGACCAAATAGAACCTTTTGGGAATATTATTGGTGCCATGTTCTTTCTACTTTTGCTAGTTGCGGCACTTACTTCAAGTATATCTATGCTCGAGGTACCTGTTGCATATTTTATTGATGAACGCAAATGGTCCCGAAGAAGGGCGGCTTGGACGATAGGGATAAGTGCCATGGTATTATCCATTCCTTCTTCCCTTACTGCGGTACAGGGAAATGTTTTCAACCGACTCGGTTTTACTTTTTTTGGAAAACCCATTAGTGGGTTTTTCGATATGATGGACTTCTTTTTTGGCACTTTGGCAGTGGTGGTCATTTGCCTTATGATGAGCCTTTATACTGGATGGGTTAAGAAGGTGGGTGACTATGCGGATGAGTTGGCATTAGGATCCCCAAGTTTCTCCGGGTTCCCCAAGAATGCATGGATGTTTTTTATTAAGTGGATTTGTCCTGTAGTCATTATTTTGGTACTCCTAAATATGGTAGGTGTATTTGGGGACTATGGGGAAGGAGGATAATCAATTCTGTTTTCTAGATATTGCACATAAAAAAAGGAGTTAGTTAACTAACTCCTTTTTTTATCTTATACACGCAATAAATTAACTAAAATCACCAGGTTCTTGGGAAGTTCTTACCCATATCATCTGAATCCTTGTCAGGTTCATTACTGGAATAGGTAGAGGCTTCACGGTTCGGCTGGCCTATCTTTTCAGGCTTTTCCTCACTGGCTGCCTTGGTTTTCCTTTCATCCAACATAGAATAGATTTCATCCCTACTTACGGAATTGATCTTGCTGGATTTTGAGGCTGATTTTATAGATTCAGCATCCAATGTCTTGATAAGGCTATTTAAAACAGCTCCTTTATGGACGTAAATTTGGTTGGTAGTGATGTTACCTGACACTTTTGCACTGGCATAAATGGTGGTTTCTCCACTGATATATAGGTCACCTACCACTTCTCCACTAATGCTTATTTCCTCAGCGATGATGTCTCCGGTGATGGACGCCTGTTCACCTACCACCACTTTTTTGTCCGTTCTTATGCTCCCTACCAATATTCCGTCTGCCCGGATGTCGCTCTTCGAAATAATATCTCCAGTAAGCTCAAACCCGAGCGAAAGTACAGTTACTTTGCTGGCATTAGAGGCTGCGTCTTCCTGTTGCTTGTTAGATCCAAATTTCATAGGTTTATCCTTCTTCTTTCTCTTGTTTAAAAGTACTAATAATTGTGGAGCTGTTACCCAAGTCCAAGCCTACAGCTTTGTCCTTAGCCCCCCCATTTATTGCTAAGCTATTATATGCATAGCCAATGGATGCTAATTGTTCGGGGGATTCTGGAACATGTATATTCAAAAAACCATCAAATTCTTCCTTAAACATATTTACCAGATCCACATAATTGGCTCCCCCACCAGCTAAATACAAATCCTCTGATTTCGCAAAATCACTGTCAGTAAAAGCTTTCCTTAAAGAAGGAGAAATGACATCCTGATAATATTGGGCGATTACTTGCTTACGAAGATCTCTCAAATCCAAACGCTTCCTGTTAAGGATTATTGTTCCATCACTAAAGTATTGGTCGATTTGGTGTTCTGTTTTTAAATCGAGGTAATTGTCTTTCTGTAGCTCTCTTGTTATTAAGTTGATTGCATAACGGATCCCAAAGGTAGAAACACTGGATCTTTGAACCAGACCTCCCTCCGTGCTCAGGATGGCCTCCATGGTCCCATAACCAAGGCTGATCATGAAGAAGTTCTTGGGTGCATTGGGAGTCATTTGCCGCACGGCCATGCTTGCACCTACCACCTCGGGCACTATGGCTACTCGGTCAACCTCCACTGCCATTTTCTTTCTGCCCCCTCCACCGAAAGTTTGGGTGTCGTATTCTATGATATGCTCATTTTCTAACAGGCGGTATGCATTTTCTTTGAAAACCTGAAAAGTAGAAAAGGGGAAACCCGTGGTTACGGTAATGGGGCTGCCCAACTTTTGAGAGGCTAAAAGTAAACCAGATTTTAAAAAAATGCGGTAATCTGCTTCATCCGGTGAACTGTTGATGTTACGGTGAGGGGAAGTTCCTTCCGAAAGCGCCAGTTCACCTACCAAATACCCTACATTATCATGATAAATTTTTAGACCTGAAACCAGATCCTTCGCCACATTTCTTAGTTCCAGATTGCTACTTTCTAAAACGCTTGGGTATTTTATTACTTCTATCATGGAGATTATTTGTTACTATTGATTATAATTTAAAAACCTTAATCTAAGTTAATACTTAAACTTACACAACAAAATTTTTATGTTTTATGGCAATTTCTCGCTGACTCACAAAAATATACTTTAAATACAAACTTTAACATTTTTTTTAAAATTTCTTAGTTAGAAGGCCAATTTGACGTTATGAATGAAAAAGTTAATGGGAAATTTAATCAAACTCCCTAACTTTTGACTTAAATTTGCCAATGACAATAGGTTTGGGCTTGTTTACGTTAAATGGTTCAAAGGATTGCCGACCAGGTCCGAATGATTATCGGTTAGGTTAAGAAATCGAGCATCACGAGCACGTCACACACTGGGATGATTAAGATTGCGAGATTCCCCCGAAGCAAGTTCCCCGAATCGAGTTCGGGGCAGGCAGGGGCAGGCTATATGGCCATTAAAAATCAATTATAAACATATGAAAACATATTTGCTGTTCCTAGCCCTAATCCTGTCCACACTTCAGGGATATGCACAAGAATTCTCCATAGGCCCCAAGCTCGGGGTTTCCCAGGGAAATATCAATGTTAGCGGAAGTGACTTTTCTAGCGCGGATAGTAAGTTGGGTTATCATGTAGGTTTGTTTGCTAGGTTGGGTGGCAGCAGGATATTCCTACAGCCAGAGGTGCTTTATACCAATACGGGAGGGGATTTTCAGCAAGATCATGGGGCAAGCTCGATTAATTATTCCGCCAGCTTTGACAGGCTGGATGTACCTTTGATTTTTGGGTTTAAATTTGCCGAGTTTTTCCGTGTACAAGCTGGTCCGGCATTGAGCTTTCTTTTGGACTCCTCCCTGGAGAGTGATGATCCCGGATTTACAGGTCCAGATTACAACACCTCCACCGTAGGTTATCAAGCGGGAATAGGCTTTGATATTGCAAATATGATCCTTGACCTGAAGTATGAAGGAGCCTTAGGGAAACATGCAGAAAGCGTGGCCGGGTTCCCTACCGATCAAAGGCAAAACCAACTGATACTCTCTTTAGGTATCCGGCTTTTTTAACCCCACTTCGTCCATGGAGAGCCTTGGTTTAAGGCTTAGTTTTTTATAGGTGGAGGGGCTCATCCCCGTCACCTTTTTAAATTGGGAGGAAAGATGCTGTACACTGCTATAACCCAGCCTGTATGCGGATTCGCTTACATTAAGTTCCCCATAGCTCAGCCACTCCTTAATTTTTTCTACCTTGAGTTGAATGAGGTACTGCTCTATAGTGACCCCTTCCGAACTGCTAAACATATGGCTTAGCCGGGCATAGTCTTCTCCAAATAGGTTTCCTACAAAATGGGACAAGGAAAAATCATTGCTTAAATCCCCTAGCTGTACAATTTCAATTAAGGCCGTTTTGACGGCTTCTATTTTTTGGACTTCCCTATCCTTTAGCAAGGAAAATCCCAGCTTTTGAAGTTGCTTTTCCAACTCTTTCAAAGCATCCTGGGAAATGTCCTTCTCAAGAAAAACCTTTCCCAATGTTACTTTTTCATAGGCCAAGCCCTGGTGATCCAATTGTTGTTGTACAGCCAGTATGCATCTTGGACAAACCATGTTTTTGATCGATATCTCATTCATATGAATTCAAAACATGTTAGTGTATTGAATAATTCCAAAAAAAAAGCGGCTCTCAATGGAGCCGCTTTCGATTGTTAGTGGTTAATTAAACTAAATTATCTGGCAGAAATAAATTTGGAGAAACCATCAACATCTTTGATTTCAATGGTGATGTTTTTAAGGTTTACTAAGTTTTCGAAAGTGAACCTTTTCCCGAAATTTTTTCCGGAGAAGTTTTCTTCATGAATTTTTTCACCTTTGTCAAAAATCCGGATTGTTTTTTCAGTTTCGTCCAAATTGGAAACCAGTAAGGCAATACTTCTTTGGTCAAGAATCCTTTTGTTGACATGGTAATTTGACTTGCTTTGAGGAGGAGTCACGTTCACCTTAAAGTCCTCATGTCTTCCGGATTCATTTTCTACAATCTCGAATTGGAAACTGCCAAAACCCAATTTTTTCAAGTCGTAGTTTTTGAAGAAAAGCTTTTCACTGCTGATCACGTCACGGTAAACGATATGGTTTTTCTCATCTTTGATGTTCACCGTCACGTCGCCACTTGGCTTTGCCAAATACTTAAGCTGAAACTTTGCATCACCCACCTTTTCCAAAGTTACGATAGGATTTTCTTTGCCGGGTCCAGAAAAAGCATGGGATCCGAAACTGATGCTGAGCGCTAGGAATGTTGCAATAATTAATCTCATGGTGTTAAAATTTTTAAGGTTATAAGAATGAAATTCAAACCTCCCGCAGAAATGTTTCTGCGAATTTTTTGTTTGAGGTTAATTATTTTGGGCGATAATTGAATCACTTACGTAAGTATGATACAAATGTATTGTAGGAATTGATTCATTGCAATAATTATAATAAAATAATTGAAAAATTAACGTATAGGTAATATTCATAGTTGAAAATTGTTATTTCGTAAAAATTGAAAAATTTATAATTCTTTGGAAAAGAAATCCAAAATACAGCTATTTAATTTTATTATTTTAATAATTAAGGAATTAAATTTTTTTTCAACTACAAATAGTTTAATAATATAAAATATTCTACTTAATAGAATTCTATCTCCAAAAGAAAAATTAGAGGATTAAAAATAGGGGTGGGTGGGGTGATTTTACAGCAATTACTGAATTACCGGTTGAAAAATTAACCAAAGAGGGTACAAAAAAAGCAAGGCCAACCTGTATTGACCTTGCTTTTCTTAATGTACCCTGGTACTTAAAATCTAACTACCGCAGGCTTCACAGTTGTCTGGGTCATCCAAAGAGCAGGCGATGGCTTCCTGCTGCTGCTTTTTCTTGGTGTCTTGAACCGGTTCTACCTGATCCAACTGCGACTTGTCCACGGTGAATTGAATAGCGCTGCTGGCTGCCTTGGACCGGAGGTAATAGATGCCTGTTTTCAGCCCTTTTTTCCAAGAATAGAAGTGCATGGAAGTGAGTTTGCCGAAATTGGGCTCTTGTAAAAACAGGTTCATGCTTTGGGATTGGCAAATATAAGCCCCTCTGTCCGCAGCCATATCAATGATGGTCTTTTGGGAAATTTCCCAAACGGTCTTGTAAAGGTCTTTGAGATGTTGAGGAACCTCTGGCATCTGCTGTATCGATCCGTTTGCACTGATAAGCCTGTTTTTCATTTTTTCAGTCCAAAGCCCCAGGCTGATCAGATCTTTCATAAGGTGTTTGTTCACCACTACAAACTCTCCGGATAGTGTTCTTCTGGTATAGATGTTTGAAGTGTATGGTTCGAAACACTCGTTGTTTCCCAAAATCTGGGAGGTGGACGCTGTGGGCATGGGGGCTACCAAAAGAGAATTACGTATACCGTATTTATTGGTCTTGGCTTTTAAAGCAGTCCAATCCCACCTACCTGACTTGGGTGTAACTCCCCATAGGTCGAACTGGTATTGTCCCTTCGACACTGGCGATCCTTCGTATGTTTCGTAAGTTCCCTGGGTTTTTGCCAGCTCCATAGAGGTTTCCATGGCTGCAAAGTAAATGGTCTCGAATATGTCCACGTTTAGCCCCTTGGCCTCCTCAGAATCAAAAGGCATCCTAAGCAAGATGAATGCATCCGCTAACCCTTGTATGCCCAGCCCTATGGGCCTGTGCCGGAAGTTGGACTTTCTCGCTTCCTCCACGGGGTAATAATTGACGTCTATCACCTTGTTGAGGTTCCTCGTGGCAACTTTGGTTACCTCATAGAGTTTCTGATGGTCAAAATAGCGCTTGCCGTTTTTATCGGTCGATACAAATTTGGGTAAGGCGATAGAAGCCAAGTTACATACCGCTACCTCGTCCGGAGAGGTGTACTCAAGGATTTCGGTACACAGGTTGGAGGATTTGATGGTGCCCAAGTTCTTTTGGTTGGACTTGCTATTTGCAGCATCCTTATAAAGAAGGTAGGGTGTCCCTGTTTCAATTTGTGACTCCAGCACTTCAAACCACAGTTCTTGGGCTTTTATGGTTTCCCTTGCCTTGCCCTCCTTTTCATATTTCTCATAGAGCCTTTCGAATTCGGCACCATGGCAATCGGCGAGACCGGGTGCCTCATTGGGGCAAAACAAGGACCATTCCTCGTTGGCCTCCACACGTTTCATGAATAAATCCGAGATCCAAAGTGCATAAAACAGATCCCTTGCCCTCAATTCCTCTTTGCCGTGGTTCTTTTTCAGATCCAGAAAATCTTTGATGTCGGCATGCCAGGGCTCCAAGTAAACCGCGAAGCTTCCTTTTCTTTTACCCCCACCCTGGTCCACGTACCTTGCTGTCATGTCAAAGTTCCTCAACATGGGCACTATGCCGTTACTCATGCCATTTGTGCCTCTGATATAGGACCCTTTGGCCCTTACGTTGTGGATGCTCAACCCTATGCCACCGGCGGATTGGGAAATCTTTGCACACTGTTTCAAGGTGTCGTAGATCCCATCTATGCTGTCGTCCTTCATGGTGAGAAGGAAGCAGGAGGACAATTGGGGCTTAGGAGTCCCGGCATTAAACAGGGTAGGTGTAGCATGGGTAAACCATTTTTGGGAAAGCAGGTGATAGGTTTCTATAGCCGCATCGATGTCCTCCTTGTGAATACCTATGGCCACCCTCATCAGCATGTGCTGTGGCCTTTCCACTACCTTGCCGTCAAGTTTGATCAGGTAACTTCTTTCCAAGGTTTTAAACCCAAAGAAATCGTAGTCAAAGTCCCTGTCGTAATCGATGACTTCGTCCAAAAGAGCAGCATGCTGCTTAACCACTCCATATACATCAGGGGCTATGAGTGCGGCATTTTCCTGGGTGATTGGGTTAATATAGGTGTAGAGCCGTTTCATGGTGTTTGAAAACGACTGGCTGGTGGTCTTGTGAAGGTTGGAAATGGCAATACGTGCAGCAAGTATTGCATAATCCGGATGCTTTACGGTCAACGATGCACAAACCTCTGCCGCTAAATTGTCTAGTTCGGTGGTGGTTACACCGTCATAGAGCCCATCAATCACTTTTTTGGCGACCTCGATAGGATGAATGTGCTTTGGGTCTAGCCCCTTGCAAAGATTTTCTATCCTTGCCGTAATTTTGTCGAATCTGACTGACTCCCTGCGCCCGTCTCGTTTGATTACTAACATAAGAAATAAGTAATAATAAGGTGTTTTGTAAAAATGATATTAAAAGTCCTCTTCGATAGAGAATTTATTACCTCCGGTGGATTCTTTGTTCTTCATTACACCAGCCTTTTGGTAATCACCTACGCGCTTTTCAAAGAAATTGGTCTTGCCTTGCAGAGAAATCATGTCCATGAAATCAAATGGATTAGTGCTGTTCCACACTTTGCTGCATCCCAATTCCAATAATAGCCTGTCGGCTACAAATTCTATATACTGGCACATTAGTTCTGCGTTCATGCCGATCAACCTGACAGGTAGAGCATCAGTTACAAACTCTTTTTCTATTTCTACAGCATCTTTGATGATGCCGATGATTTTTTCCTCCGGCAGTTGGTTGACCACATGCTTAGTGTAGAGGTGACAAGCAAAATCACAGTGTAACCCTTCGTCCCTTGATATCAATTCGTTGGAAAAAGTGAGTCCGGGCATAAGTCCCCTTTTCTTGAGCCAAAAAATAGAACAAAAGGAACCTGAGAAAAAGATCCCTTCCACTGCGGCAAATGCAATCAATCGCTCATGAAAACTTCCTTTGTCTATCCAGCGCAATGCCCAATCAGCTTTTTTCTTCACACAGCTCAAATGCTCGATGGCATTGAAAAGCTTATCTCTCTCCGAGGGGGTTTTAATATAGGTGTCGATCAACAGGCTGTAGGTCTCGCTATGTATGTTCTCCATGGCGATCTGAAAGCCGTAAAAGAATTTGGCCTCCGTGTATTGAACCTCAGAAACGAAATGTTCTGCGAGGTTCTCGTTTACGATACCATCACTGGCGGCAAAAAACGCCAGTACGTGGGAAATGAAATGCCGCTCTCCGTCATTTAAATTTTTCCAGTCGTTCATGTCCTGCCCAAGGTCAATCTCTTCGGCAGTCCAAAAGCTCGCTTCCGCTTTTTTATAGTATTCCCAAATATCGTCGTGTTGAATGGGGAACAATACAAACCTGCTGCTGTCTCCTTGCTCTAAAATCGGTTCCGGTCTCATTGTGAATTATATTTATTATTTCTTGAAATAGCCAAACCCAGTTTAGAAGAAACCCATCTAGTGGCAACTCCTACTACTCATATTTCTCTGGTTTTAACTCCTTTTGGTTCTTTTTTTGGAGGGTTTTAAACAAATATGGGCAGGATTTTCGATAAATGAAAGTCAAAAATCCATGAAAATTGACTTTTGGTCAAAACATCATAAAATACTATAAAATAGTAAGTTATGTATCTATTCATGAAGGAAAAATTATGGATTTATACGTATAAAAATGGGCAATAATTTTTTTGAAATAATTTTGCTATGAAAGGAACCCAAATTCCGTCTATTTTTTTGACCATTGGTCAATTTATTTATCTCTCTGCTTTGTTTTTCTAAATTCCTCCCTAGTTATATTTATTTTGACCTCCTAAATTTGCAGAATATCCCAGTGAGGAGACGACCTTTACTTTATAAGGCAATATAATTTTAAGAATTTTTTCACCATTTTCAGAAAAATAGCTATATTTGCACCTCATTTTGATAATCGTAGTTATATCAACCAGTTTATGTACGCAATAGTAAACATAGCCGGAAAGCAGTTCAAAGTAACAAAAGATCAACAGATCTATGCACCAAAAATGCAAGGAGATGTTGACGCTTCCGTTGAGTTCGATCAAGTCCTCTTCGCTGACAACGATGGCCAAGTATCGATAGGTGCCCCACTCTTGGGAGGTGCCAAGGTATCCGCTAAAATCCTAGGTCACGTAAAAGGTGACAAAATAATTGTCTTCAAAAAGAAGAGAAGAAAGGGTTACAAGAAGAAAAAGGGACACAGACAACAATACACTAAAATCCAAATAGAGGATATTCTCCTTTAAGTATTGGCAACTTAAATTCATTAATAGCATGGCACATAAGAAAGGTGTAGGTAGTTCCAAGAACGGTAGAGAATCAGAAAGTAAACGTCTTGGTGTAAAGAAATTTGGTGGCGAGGTTGTAATCGCCGGAAACATACTAGTTAGGCAGAGAGGTACCAAGCACCATCCAGGCGAAAACGTCGGGTTAGGCAAGGACCATACTTTGTTTGCAAAGGTGGATGGAAGGGTAAGTTTTCAGAAGAAATATGGCGGAAGGTCCTATGTATCTGTCATTCCTGCTGAAGCTTAACTTTAAATCTTGGAAAAGAATTTTTGAGAAACAAAAAAGGCTCCCATACAGGGAGCCTTTTTTGTTATATTTCGTACCTGAGCGTACCTGCCATTTGACTTTCTGCGGGCATTTTATCCGCAGGGAGAAAGTAAACCTTTCCCCCATTATTTACCACATGAGAGGCAGCCAAGTCGATTAGACAGTGGTTTTTTCCTGTGGGGCAATCTTCAAAATTCAATTTATATTGCTCCTCATTAAAAGTTCCCCACTTATGTTCGTGGTCGGTACTCAAAAACAGCATGTCTACTCCTCCGGAGATGGATGCTTTGATTAATTTTGCTGAGTCATTGTCAATTGCCAGGCTTTTTGCCTTTTTCAAATTGAATTCCTCCATTCTCCCCTCTCTGTTTTCGTCAAAATGACGGCTGGCCAATTCCCAGGACTTTTTATGGAGGGTTTTTATGTCTTCACCGGAGAAGGCGCCACTTACGTGCCCTTTTTGCAGATGATTGTATTTGCTGGCTTCCCGGAACAAGGGTATCAAATAGTCCACTCCTGCCAAAAAAAGCGGTAAGGGTCGCTGGTTTAGCTTGGGCTCCAGCATATTCGTCATGCGGTGAAAATAGTTGAGAATAGTCACCTTTTTTTCCTCATCAGAACCATCTCCATGTCCGTGATAGGTTGCTCCCCCATCTCCCACGTTGCTTTGCGCTTGGAGATTTCCAACGTTTTCCATTTCCTCTTCCTCATCGGTGAACGAAACAGCTACCTCTTCCTGGTCTAGTTCGATTTCGTAAATACTGGATCTTTTTGCCTCAAACAGCCGAATTCTGTCTAGGTTTAAAAGCAGCAAATAGTACAGGCCGTCGTCATTTAGTTCCGGGATTAAGGGTAGGAGAAAGGGGCGCTGGCCAATAAAATACGCACTTTCTTTTTGAGGTATTGGAAGCCTGAGATATTCTAAATCCCCATCGATGATATAAATCGCCAATAGGTCTGCATTGTATTTCCAAAAATCATAATCCTCCAAAAGTGCGCTTGCCGGCTTTAAGGTTTCCCTGGCATCTTTCTCTTCCATGCCTTTTAGCTTAACCAACTCCTCCTGTGCTTTTCCTAGCAGGTTTTTCAGGTGGATTTTATCAGCTTTGTAACCATCGGAACTGTGTCTATTTGTGGGCACAAAGAAGCTCAATACCGTATTTCCAGTAGTTTCATGTAGTTTTTTAAAATGCTGGTTATTGAAGATTTTCATGATCAAAAATTTTCGGTTTGAAATTTATAAATGGTAGTTTAGTAAGGCCGAATAATCGGCATTCTTATTGTTCCTATGAAAATATCAAAAACCTTGCCTTAAGGTTATTTCAATTATTCTGATTAACTAAAATACATTTTATGAACTATACCGAGAATTATAAAGGAGTAAAAATTGACGTTCAGGCCCCAACCGTAGACATCAGTGATGCTATTCAAGAAGAAATAAGGGGCTCTATAGATAAGCTGTTGCGCTTTACAGCTAAAATTAAGGCCTTCGATGTGTATTTCAAGATCGAAGGACAGGGATCAACATCCGAGAATACCATGGGAATCAGGTTGGGTGTACCTGGGCCTACTGTTTTTGCTGATGAAAAGGGAGAGAACTGGGTACCAATGATGAAGTCCATCACGGATAAGCTGATTAGGCAGCTGCAGAAAAACAAATAACGTATTAGGAAAAAATGGGGAGTTCTAGAACAATTGGAACTCCCTAATTTGATCCCAAAAATGACCAGCCCTTTCGGGGTCCAATGCCAAAATAAAGAAAATGCCAAACAATGCCCCATACAGGTGGGCATCATGGTTGATGTTGTCATCGGCAATTTTTCCCTTGTAATACGCATAGGCTAAAAACATCAAGCCCAACACAAAACCAGGCAGGCAGAAAATACCAAAGATACAGATGTCCGCCAAGGGCATCAGCACAATACTGGCAAACACCATGGCGGCAGTCCCTCCTGATGCGCCCAGGGCATGATAGCTGGGATTGTCTTTTTCTTTGAAATAGGTAGGTATATCAGACACTATAATGGCCGCCAAATAGAAGGCTACAAATACCAGCATTCCCAAATTCATACCCAATAAGTAGCCTAAGAATTGTTCTACTACCTGTCCAAAAAAATAAAAGGTGAACATGTTAAATAAGAGATGTACACCATCTTTATGTATAAATCCACTAAAAAAAAACCTCGAATATTCCTTGTAATTGTAGACCCTATATGGAGTAAATAGACTTTTGTCCATAAAAGCTGGATTCTTCCAAGCGTAATAAGAACTTGCGCATGTGATGGCTATTAAAATCACCGTTAATGAAACTTCTTCCATAGCAAAAAACTTTTGGTTACTTTTCCCTGTTTACCAAATCCTCCGCTAAACCCCAGAGCCGCTTCAGGCCTACTGCGCTTGAAGGATGTAGTCTTGGGAGTTGATCGAAGCCCTTCTCAAAATAGGACCTCATTTTGGACTCACTCAATGATCTAATAGCTAATTGGTCATAAATCTCGGTTACCGCCTTTACCTTTTCCTTTTTATCAAAATCCTTCTGCTGAAGCCAATAGGCAAGCTTTTCTGCTAATTCACCTTTGGCCAATTCCATGGCCTTTATAAGCAGGAAGGTTTTTTTATTGGAGAGGATATCCCCCCCAACCTGCTTTCCAAAGATGGATTTGTCCGCATAAACGTCCAGCAAATCGTCTTTGAGCTGAAAACCTATCCCGATATTTACCCCAAACTCATACAATCTGTCTTGGTCCTCCTCCGGTGCATCTGCAAGGAAAGCCCCAAACTTCAATGCAAAACCCAACAATACCGCTGTTTTAAGCCGGATCATTTCTATATACTCGGGTTCGGTAACGGTTTCCTTGGCTTCGAAATCCATGTCCAATTGTTGTCCCTCGCAAACTTCACTGGCCGTTTGGTTGAAAAGCCGGATGCTTTGCGGCAACTTTTCCCCAGGAACGTCCAACAGGAGGTCATAGGCTTTTACCAGCATCACATCCCCGGAGAGGATTGCAGTATTGGCGTTCCACCTTTCATGTACAGTGGCATTCCCCCTTCTGAGAGGGGCCTGGTCCATAATGTCATCATGCATTAGGGTGAAGTTGTGAAACACCTCCGTGGCCATGGCAGGCAAGAGAATTTTCTCATAATCCTCCCTATAAAGGCCATAGGACAAAAGGCAAAGTAATGGCCGGATCCTTTTGCCTCCTATGTTCATCAGGTAACGGATAGGCTCATAAAGTGCCTTTGGTTGGCTCCCGAAGGAATAAGTGTCTATACTTTGTTCTAAAGCTTTTTGTATGGATTGGATTTCGTCGGATTTTATCATGGTTGATCTACAAATTCAAGATCTATAGTTCTTCTGTCGATGTCAGTCCGGGTCACCCTAACCCAGACCTTGTCGCCAAGGGTGATTGTTTTCTTGCTCTTGGACCCTACAAGACACATGTTTTTGTCGTCGAAGTCGTAGTAGTCGTCAGTCATATCCTGAAGTCTCACCATCCCTTCGCATTTGGTTTCGGTAATCTCCACATATACGCCCCATTCAGTAATTCCGGCTACAATCCCCGCATAATCCTTTTCCTCCGCCAATTTCATGTATTCTACCTGCTTGTATTTGATAGAGGCTCTTTCTGCATCAGCGGCTCTTTTTTCCCTTTCGGAAGAATGGGTGCACTTTTCCTCCCATGCCTGGGTTTCTGGGGACTTTCCGCCATCCAGGTAATGCTGGAGCAACCTGTGCACCATCATGTCGGGATACCTACGAATAGGGGAGGTGAAATGCGTGTAATGTTTAAAGGCCAAGCCAAAATGGATCTTTGCCTCGGTGGTATATTTGGCTTTTGCCATACTTCTAATCGCCAGCTGTTCCAATACGTTTTGTTCTGGCTTCCCTACTATTTCATCCATCAGTTTGTTGAGGGAGTTGGAGACTGTTTTCTCGTCAGAAACCTTGATCTCATGTCCAAATTTTCTGGCAAAATTGGCAAAAGTATTCAGCTTCTCCAGATCCGGATAATCGTGAATCCTGTAAACGAAGGTGCTTTTACCCTTGGATTTATTGAAAATGAACTCTGCTACGGTACGGTTGGCAAGCAGCATGAATTCCTCGATGAGCTTATGCACATCCTTACGTTCCTTGATGATCAAACCCAGTGGAGTTCCGTCCTCGTCAAGCCTGAATTTCACCTCCACGGTTTCAAAGTTGATGGCACCTTTTTTAAACCTGGCCTCCCTAAGTTTTTTGGCTATACCGTTTAAAAGGGTCAACTCCTGGTGAAAATCACCCTCTCCTTTATCCATACACTCCTGGGCCTCCTCATAGGAAAATCGCCTGTCTGAATGTATGACCGTGCGACCAACCCAGAAGTTTTCCACATTGCCCTGATCATCCATCTCAAAAACACAGGAAAATGTAAGTTTGTCCTCGTTTGGCCGGAGAGAACAAAGTCCGTTGCTTAATCGCTCAGGTAGCATGGGGATGGTCCTGTCCACCAGATATACAGAGGTAGCCCTGTCATAGGCTTCCTTTTCAAGAAGGCTCCCGGGCTTCACATAGTGGGTAACATCCGCAATGTGAACCCCAATTTCATAATGGCCGTTTTCCAGTTTCCGATAGGAAATGGCATCGTCAAAATCTTTTGCATCGGCAGGGTCTATGGTGAAGGTAGGTACGGATCTGAAATCCCGCCTATCCTTCAGGGTGTTACTGTCGATTATTTCAGGGATGCGTTCCGCTTCTTCCACAGCCTCTCCAGGGTAGTCGAAGGGCAACCCGAATTCGGCCATAATGGAGTGGATTTCCACTTCATGGTCTCCCGCGGTCCCTAGAATACGAACCACCTTACCTGTAGGGCTTTTTTCTTCTTCCTTCCATTCTGTGAGCTTCACCACCACCTTTTGGTTGTGTTGGGCACCAATCAGATCTGGCTTTCTGATAAAAATATCATGGTGCATTTTCTTGAAGTCTGGAACCACAAAAGCAAATCGTGGGGAAATCTCCACCCTGCCCACAAACTCCTCCCGGCACCTTTCAAGAATTTCAAGTACTTTGCCTTCTCTTCTCCCATTTTTGGAATGGGAAGGTTTTATCATCACTCTTACCAAGTCCCCGTCTAAGGCATGTTTTAGATAGGCCTCTTTTACTAATATATCTTCATCTGATTTTTGCTGCCCCCTGGGAATGATGAAGGCAAACCTTGGATTGACAAAATCCACCTCCCCCTCCACAAATTCCGGAGCACTAGAGGAACTGAACTCATTTCTCGGGTTTTTTGCGACGTCTCCTAAGGCTAAAAGTTCTACAAGGGAATCGGCTACAGCATCTTTTTCTGTAGCATTTTTGAGCCCTAGTCTTTTAATGATGTTTTTTTCGGAAAAAGACTCTCCGAAATGGTTGTCTAAAAATTGTTTGACCTGGTGCAAAACAGAGGTTGGATTGGATTTTTTCCTCCTTCTGTTGGTATTATCCCTTTTTCTTCCTGTTTTTCTTCCCATAAAAGTTGAATCAATCCTTAAAGGTAAAGAATAATATCCAATTAAACGTGAAATAGCAAGCCTAGTCCCCGTCAGTTTCGTCCAGGTTGATTACCTCAATATCGATTTCCCCCGGAAGGCCTTGGTAGGCCAAATACAGCCTTGCGGTTACTTCTACGTCCCTTAGGCAGTATTTCCTAATATCCTCCAGGTTGTTTTCTTTGTAGTAGGTATGGTTTACCATGCTGCCATCTATGTTCTCCTTCGAACTTGGAATATCAAAAACGGCGGCAAGCAGTTCCAGGCGAGTATAATACTTGTAATCGCCGAATTTCCACATCTCCATGGTGTCCAGGTGTCGGATTTCCCATGGCTTTTTCCCTGCAAGCTGAAGTACCTCCGGCAGGGATATGCCATTTATGAGCATTCTTCTGCACAAGTAAGGGAAGTCGAACTCTTTGCCGTTGTGCCCACAAAGTGTCCAAGGCTTCTTTTTTAGCAACTCCCTGAATTCCAGAAGGGTATCGTGTTCCTCCACAGAGGCAAAGGACTTCGTGCGGTAGATAAGCTTGTCCTCTTCCGGGTCCATCCTAAAAAAACCCACTCCAATGCAAATCACTTTGCCAAACTCAGCATGAATTCCCGCTTTGTCAAAATATAACTCCTCAGCTGAAAGCTCCTCCTGCTCTTGCATGAACTTTGTCTTGCGGGTCCATTCTTCTTGAAGTCGTTCCGGGAGCTCGTCAAAGGAGGGGGTGAGGGAGGCTGTTTCTATATCCAAAAACAAAATATCCTTGAGTTGTTCAAAAAAGCCGTTCATGCCATTTTTCTAATTGGTAATACATGGTATCCATTCAGCTCCTAGCCACCGATTAGGCTTGCTTCCTAGGTGCTGTGTATTACAAATATAATTTATTTTCGAATTCCATTTCAAATAAATGTCCCAAGTGGGATTTCACCTTGGCTTTTGCCTCTTTTTCGTCTACTGGTTTTCCCAGCTCCAGATGCAGAGAAGTTACGGCTTTGTCACTGATGCCACAGGGGACGATATTCCCAAAATAAGAGATGTCGGCGTTTAGGTTAAAAGCGAAACCATGCATGGTGACCCATCGGCTAGACTTCACACCTAGGGCACAGATTTTTCTCGGGTTTCTTTGCTCAATATGGTCAAGCCATACGCCAGTGAGGCCGGGAATCCTTCCTGCCTCCAAACCATAATCTGCAAGGGTTAAGATTACCGCCTCCTCCAGATAGCGAAGATACCGATGGATATCGGTAAAAAAATTATCCAAATCCAAGATGGGATACCCTACCAATTGCCCGGGTCCATGGTAAGTAATATCTCCACCTCTGTTAATCCTGTAATAGGTGGCCCCACGTTCCGAAAGGGACAATTCATCAAGCAAAAGGTGAGAGGATTCCCCACTCTTTCCAAGGGTATATACATGGGGATGTTCCACAAAGAGCAGGTAGTTGGTGGTCATGACTTGCTCCTCAGGGGGCACCTTCCGGTTGCTGATCTTAGTGGTTACGGTTTGGGAAAACAGTTTTTCCTGATAGTCCCAGGTTACTTTATAATCTTTTCTCCCTAAATCGATGAAAATTACTTTTTTATTGATATATTGATTCACATTTAGCCGTTTTATCCTGTAATTTCAAACAAGCCCTACAGGGTCTTGGTTCTGTACCCCTTTAATTTGCGGTTAAAGCTAACCTTTTTTCAGCAAAATTTTTGAAATATGGTGTCCCCCTTACAAGACAAAGGCTTTATGGCAGAGACCCAGGCCAAGGAATGGTTGGAAAGCAAAGGGTTTATTCATAGGGTATCCAATTATAGGTTCAAGCATGCAGAGATCGACTTGATCATGCAGCACAAAGGTATTTTGGTGTTTGTGGAGGTGAAGTTCCGCAGTGGGACCGGGTATGGCTATGCCGAGGAATTTGTGGATTACCGAAAAAGGCAACTTATCATCCGAGCCGCAGACCATTACATCCATGAGGTGGATTGGCACAGGGATATCCGGTTTGATATAGTGGGTGTGTACAAAGACAGGTCAGGTAGAATCGGGTTTAAACATTTCGAAGATGCCTTTTATTAGCTGTCGTTACGGTAGATGAGGTTGCCTTCTTTATCCCATTCTGCCCTAATATAAGGCCTGAAGTTTTTGGTAAAGGGCTCGTCCTGATATCTAATTTCCCTTTTCCGGATTAGTTGGTTGTTGGGAGTATTCCAATATTCAGTCCATGTTCCCACTCGTTCCCCATGGTGGTATTCTCCTGTCACTGCCAAGGACCCATCTTGGAAAAAATGATAAAAATTACCCTCCTTTAATTCATATTCTATAGGAGTCATTCTTTCTATCGCCCTTTCTTGCCGATTGTAATAGGTGATCCTGGACTCCTTTGGCCATCCCTTGGAATAATGCAGCTTGTCCAGCAGCACGCTTTTGGCATCAAAACTCATCCAGCGCCCGTGTTTGGTGCCAAAATAATACATGCCCGTTTCAACAACCGTATCGTCAATCCGCCTTTCGTAAGGGCCGTGAAGAAGATATCC
Source organism: Pleomorphovibrio marinus (assembly GCF_003347495.1). Classification (GTDB taxonomy): domain Bacteria; phylum Bacteroidota; class Bacteroidia; order Cytophagales; family Cyclobacteriaceae; genus Pleomorphovibrio; species Pleomorphovibrio marinus. The sequence continues at coordinate 75,975 of NZ_QCXY01000010.1, read as the reverse complement.
CTTTGAAGGGTCGAAATTTTTGTTTTTGATGGCTTTGTTTTTGGGGTCATACCAGTGTATATCCCTGATGTAAGGATCCACCTCTTGGTTTTTGTAGGTAACATGAAAAACCTGGTAAGTGACCTGATCCCGAAAGCTGTGCTTGATCATGGTCTTCTTGGTTTTATCACCAAAATACACGTTTTTCTTTTTCTTCTTTTTTTTCTTTTTCTTTTTTTCCTTGTTCTCCTCTTCTTCCGCATCGGAGAACAAAAGTACTGGAGTGGAGGTGGGACTCAGCCTGTCTTTGACCACGCCAGAGGAATCGGGGTCACTTTTAGGGGTTTCTGTTTCTTCGGTGGGCATTTCTCTGACCACTGCTGATTCATCCTGTGCTGATCCTATGTTGGCCCATTGGAACCCTATAGCGAAAAGTAAAAATGGATAAAATCTCATAATATGTTAACGAATAACGGGGCCAGCATATTTTATGCCCCAATTAAAGGAATGTATTTTTTCAAAGGTTTAGAAATCATGGGCATAATCCTTAATTTTGCCCCGCCTTTATACAAAACAGTCACAAAAATAAGTGGTTTTTGTGGTAAAGTAAATGATCACAGTGTTTTATAAACCAAAATACAAACATTCATGCATTCCATTCTATCAGACCGTATCAATGCCATGGAAGAATCCGCCACCATCGCCATGGCAAAAAAAGCCAGGGAGCTTAAGGGGCAGGGCATTGACATCATAAGCCTTAGTTTGGGCGAGCCAGATTTCAAAACTCCCCTTCATATACAGCAGGCCGCTAAGGATGCCATAGACGAAGGGAAGTATTTCTCCTATTCCCCAGTGGCTGGCTACCAGGATTTAAGAGAAGCCATTGCCAAAAAACTAAGGGAAGAGAATAGCATCAAGGAGGCCAAGGCCGAAAACATTGTGGTTTCCACAGGGGCAAAACATGCTATAGCCAATATCTTCATGTGCATCGTCAATGAAGGTGACGAGGTGGTGATATTTTCCCCTTACTGGGTTTCCTATTCCGAAATCATTAAACTTGCCGGAGGGGTTCCGGTATTGATAGATGGCAATTTGGAGAATAACTTCAAGGCTACCGCCGGGCAATTGAAGGCAGCCATCACCGACAAAACCAAGGCGGTAATCTACTCTTCTCCCTGCAACCCTTCTGGCTCTGTGTTCAGTAAAGAAGAACTTGAGGCAATAGCCGATGTGGTGAAGGAAAAGGATGACCTAGTAGTGGTAGCTGATGAAATTTATGAGTTGATCAATTTTACCGGACAGCATGCAAGCATCGCTTCTTTTCCTGGGATGTTTGAAAGGACTATCACGGTCAATGGTTTCTCCAAGGGCTATGCAATGACGGGATGGAGGGTTGGCTATATTTGTGCACCTGTAAGCCTGGCCAAAGCCTGTGAAAAGATTCAGAGCCAATTTACCTCCGGGGGTACGGGAATTGCCCAAAGAGCCGCATTGGCAGGGATTAGCGGAGACCAGAGCTCCTCCAAGGAAATGGCTAAAGCCTATTTGAAAAGAAGGGACTTGGTATTGGGCTTATTGAAGGAGATACCGGGGATAAAGACACACGTACCAGAAGGGGCATTCTATTTCTTCCCCGATGTGTCCGCTTTCTTCGGCAAAAGTACAGGCCAACACACCATTAACAATGCGGACGACTTTTGTTTGTATATCCTAAATGAAGCCCATGTCTCTTTGGTCACTGGAGCCGCTTTCGGAGCCCCAAATTGCATTAGGCTTTCCTATGCTGCTTCTGAGGAAGAACTTAAAGAAGCGCTCAAGCGGATAAAGGATGCCCTTGCTAAGATTAATTAAAAAAACAAACTGATACCAACCGCCAATCATGATGAGAATGATTGGCGGTTATCCACCTTTGGTAAACATGGAAGCCCTCGTTATTACCCCAGTAAAAGATGCAATTCCCGCTGCCATCCGTGCAGCCCATGCAGTGATTTCTTCTGAGGTGCCCATCGCCTACCGAATTTTCAACGACAACAGCACTGAAGAAGGTACCAAGGAGCTCATTAAATTGGCTGAGGAAATAAACGTTGCACTTACACACCTCAAAGACCTTACTGACACTCCTTCTCCCAATTATAAAACAGTGCTTCAAGTTGCCCAGAAGGAGGCGTTGGAGAAGGAAGTGCCCTTGATCATCGTGGAATCTGACGTTACTGTGCAGAAGGACACCTTCAATAGGTTGCTGGGGTTTGCGAAAGACCACCCTGAATTGGGATTGGTGGGTGCCATCACGGTGGATGAAAATGGAGAGGTGAACTTTCCCTATTTAAAATTCAAGGGTGTACGGAAGGAAGAACTGGAAACCGATCGCAGCTTGAGTTTTTGCTGTACACTGCTTTCTCTTAAATTTTTGAGAGCTTATGATTTCCAAGAACTGGACCGCTCAAAACATTGGTATGACACCCACATTTCTAGAACCTCTCTGAGGTTTGGTTTCAAGAATTTCGTTCTACCCCCTGTTCAGGTGAGGCATGAGCCTCACGGTAGCAGGCCTTGGAAAAAGCTCAAGTACCAAAATCCGCTACAATATTATTGGAGGAAATTTTTAAAGGGGCTGGACAAAATATGAAATCGAGCGTGACGAGCACGTCATACACCGGGATGATTATAGATTGCGAGATTCCCCCGAAACGAGTTCGGGGCAGGAAGGGGCAGGACGGCAGTCAGGTGTGACCTCTAAAATAAAAATATAAACTCAAGAATGTTCTATGCTGGAAAAGCAGGGTCTTGATGGGTTTAATTAGGTTATTTGTTTGGTACGCTAAAATAAATCCTTTACATTTGCATTCCAATTCTTTGAATGGAAGCTAAGGTTAAGATAATTAAGTAAAAAAATATATGGCAAATCACAAATCGGCTATTAAAAGAATTCGCTCAAACGAAGCCAAGCGTTTAAGAAACAGGTACCAAGCCAAAACTACCAGGACTTTTATCAAAAGGCTAAAAAACACAACTGACAAATCTGAGGCCCAAGAACTTTTGAAGAAAGTGACCGGGATGATAGATAAGTTGGCAAAAAAGAACATTATCCACAAAAACAACGCTTCCAACAAGAAGTCCAAGTTGACTAAGATGGTCAATTCCATCGGCTAAGTAGTGGATCGAATTACTTTCCAAGACCCTTCCTTACAGGTAGGGTTTTTTTTATTTCCCGGATTTTATTAATTTGTCTTCTGCCAGGCCAAGGGAGATTTTTTTGTAGGGGGTAGGTGGTCGGCACTTAACCTAAACTTTTATGCCAATGGATACTTTTGGCTCGATTCCCATTCAGCAACTTGCAGAAGAGGACAGACCCCGAGAAAAACTTTTGTTAAAAGGAAGGTCCACCCTTTCTGATGCCGAACTCATTGCCATTTTGATAGGCAGTGGCACCAGGTCCATGAGTGCGGTGGACTTGTCCAAGCACCTTCTCAGGAGTGTAAATTACGACCTGGCAAAATTGGCCCGGCTTACGGTAAAGGACTTGTGTAAATTCAAGGGTATAGGGGAAGCGAAGGCCATTGCAATCGTCAGTGCTTTGGAACTGGGAAGGAGAAGAAAAATGGCTGAACCTCAGAAAAGAACCAAAATCCGCAGTTCCTCCGATGTTTATGAGTTACTAAGACCAGATATGCTGGACGAATCCTGCGAATTGTTTTATTGTTTGTTTTTGGACAGGGCCAATTACGTACTCAAAAAACAACTGATCAGCAGCGGGGGAACATCCGGTACGGTTGTGGATGCAAAAGTGATATTTAAATTTGCCATCGACCAGTTGGCCAGCAGTATCGTATTGGCACATAATCATCCCTCTGGCAACCTAAAGCCCAGCTCTCAGGATCTCCGGCTTACGAATAATATCAAAGAAGCTGGCAAGTATTTAGATATTCCTGTAGTAGATCATGTGATTTTCACCGATGTTGGCTACTTTAGCTTTGCGGACGAAGGAATCCTTTAGTTTATGAGTCAAAAAAACATTATTCTGGCATTTGTTGTGGTTGTGGTATTCGGGACGCTGATATATACCCTTACGGGTACTGAAGATCCTGAACTATATAAAGAAACTGTCCATGCCGAAAGGGAGAGGCAGTTTAAATATTTAAAGTTCAACGCGGATTCCCCCCTCACACAGGAACAAAAACAGTCCCTTGAAGCCCTGGATTTCTATGACGTGGATCCTACTTACAAGGTAAAGGCCAGAATGGAACCCGTTGAAGACAGAAAAATGATGGAGATACCTTTGACGGACGGTTCGGTGGAGAAGTATGTGCGCCATTCCTTTGCTATTTTTGAATTGAAGGGGAAGGATGTGAAATTATTGCTGCTACAGGCGGCTGATGAGACTGATCGCCGGAATTTTTTCTTGGCCTTTGCGGATGATACCAGTGGTGAGGAAACCTATGGAGGTGGGAGGTACCTGAATTTACGACAAGACGGACAGAGGTCCATTACCATCGACTTCAACCTCGCTTATAATCCTTATTGTGCTTATAATCCGGACTTTGCATGTCCCTTGCCGCCCAAAGAAAACCTCCTGGAAATACCCATCCTCGCAGGGGAGAAAAATTACGGTAAATAAGCTTTCAGTACCTTTTAAATCTCTTAAATTTGTGGTTTATCGAAACTTGAAAAAATGAAAATTGCGATAAACCGACTCAGAGAATTTGTCCCCTTTGACCATAGTGCCGAAGAAATAGCTGAAATGCTAACTGCCTCCGGCCTTGAGGTGGAAGGCATTGAAACCTTCGAATCCGTAAAGGGCAGCCTGGAAGGGATAGTCATTGGGGAGGTGATTTCTTGTGACTCCCACCCAAATGCCGATAAGCTAAAGGTTTGCAAAGTAGATATTGGACAGGAAATCCTTCCTATTGTTTGTGGCGCACCCAACGTAGCTAAGGCGCAAAAAGTAGCGGTAGCTACAGTAGGATCTACTTTATATACTTATGAAGGCAAGGAATTCCCCATAAAAAAAGCCAAAATCAGGGGCGAGGTGAGTCAAGGTATGATCTGCGCCGAAGATGAACTTGGGTTGGGAGAGAGCCATGAAGGGATCATGGTTTTGGAAACGGATTTGCCTAACGGAACTCCGGCCAATAGCTACTTCAAAATAGTAAAGTCTGAAATATTGGAAATTGGGCTTACTCCCAACAGGGCAGATGCAGCCTCCCACTTTGGTGTGGCCAGGGATATAAAAGCACTTTTAAAAAAAGAAGTAGTGCTTCCCAATGTGGATGGCTTTAAGACGGACAATGAGGAGTTGGTGATAGATGTAGAGGTACAGGACCACAAGGATTGTCCTAGATATGCAGGGCTTACCATTAGTGGCGTAAATGTGGGGCCTTCTCCAGATTGGTTGCAAAACTACCTGAAGGCTATAGGCCTTGATCCCATAAATAATCTTGTGGATATTACAAATTTCATCTTGCATGATCTGGGACAGCCCCTTCATGCGTTTGATGCTGATAAAATCAGAGGTAAAAAACTAATCATAAAAAAATTGCCCAAGGGCAGCAAGTTCATCACTCTGGATGAGAAGGAGAGAGAGCTGAATGGAGAGGAACTGATGATTTGCGACCCTGAAGGTGGACTTTGTATTGCAGGTATTTTCGGAGGGGTGGATTCGGGGATTTCCTCGGAAACCAAGAACCTCTTCTTAGAAAGTGCCTATTTTTCGCCTGATGTCATCAGAAAGGGAGCCCAGTTTCACGGAATTAAGTCCGACGCTTCCTTCCGTTTTGAAAGGGGAACAGATCCCAATATGCCCGTTTATGCCTTAAAAAGAGCGGCGATGTTAATCAAAGAAATTGCAGGCGGCAAGATATCTTCACCAATAGTAGATGTCTATCCCGAGCCGATTTCTGATGTGGAAATTCCAGTTCGATATAAAAACGTGGATAGGTTAATCGGCAAGAAGCTGGAGAGAAGGACTATACTGGAAATCTTGAAATGGTTAGAGATAAAAACCAAGGATGAAAACGAGGAAGGTTTTGTGGCGACTGTAAAGCCCTATCGTGTGGATGTGACCAGGGAGGCGGATATTATAGAGGAAATTTTGAGGATTTACGGTTTCGAATCCATTCCCTTGCAGGAGCAGTACCAGTCCGATTTTCTTGCTTCCCATCCAGCAAAGGACGCAGACAAATTGCAGTTTCGGGTTTCTGAATTGCTTTCAGGTATAGGCTTTCATGAAATCATTACCAACTCCTTGACCAAGGCTAAATACTCCGAAAAAGCGCAAGAAATTCAGGTACAAAACAACGTAGTCATTCTTAATAAGCTTAGCGAGGACTTAGGGGTAATGAGACAGTCCCTTCTTTATACCGGGCTGGAATCAGTGTCCTATAATATCAACCGAAGACAAAGAGACTTACGGCTATTTGAGTTTGGAACAGTCTATAGAAAAGAAGGGGAGAGGTTTTTGGAGAGTAAAAGACTTTCCTTTTTCCTTACCGGAAACAGGCATCTGGAAAACTGGCGTAGCCCTTCTGAAGGGGTGGTGTTTGCTGATCTTTATCAAGTGGTAGAGGGGCTTTTGGTTAAATTAAATATTCAGGAATATGAGGTTTTTCCGGTGGAGTCCGAAGAACCTTTTGTTTATTCCTTATCCATACGTGTAGGCGCAAAGCATGCAGGCAACATCGGTTTGTTAACCGAAAAGGCCAGAACCCTATGCGAAGTGAAACAAGAGGTCTTTTTTGGGGAACTGGATTGGGACTTGTTGGTGGATAGTGCCATGGAAATACGTAATTATCAAGAAATCTCCAAATTTCCAGAGGTGAGAAGGGATTTATCCTTAGTACTGGATAAATCCGTAACTTTTAGTACCTTGTCCCAGTTAGCCTACAAAGAAGGAGGGAAGCTTTTAAACCGGATTGGGGTGTTTGATGTGTACAAGGGGGATAAGATTGGTGCCACTCAAAAGGCCTATGCCCTTAGTTTTTTCCTTCAGGACCAGGAAAAGACCTTGACAGATAAGGTCATTGACAAAACAATGAATCGCTTGATGCAGACGTTTGAGAAAGAAGCAGGTGCCATAATCCGGAAATGATATGGTGTACGAAGAACTTCAAAGGTTAGAAAAACTTGCGGGCCAATTGATTCGCAGGGTAAAAATGCTTGAAAAAGAAAATGAGGAGCTGCATAAGGAGCTTTTGGAGAATCAGCAATCCATGAGAGAAAAAGAGGATGCACTTGAAAATTTTAAAAATCAAATAAAAATCAGTAAAATTGTAAGTAACATTCCGGTAGAAAATGATGCTTCTGCTGAACTGAGAGGAAGGATAGATAATTATATAAAAGAAATCGACAAGATCATTACCCATTTGTCAGAATAATATGGATACACTTTCAATACGGCTCAAAATAGGAGATAGAGAATATCCTATGAAGGTAAAGCCTGAAGATGAGGCCAAAATCAGGCAAGCGGGTAAGCTGATCAACGAAAAACTAAAGAGATACAGGGAGGAGTTTGGGTTGGACGACAGACAGGACTTGTTGGCCATGGTGGCTTTTGATTGTATGGTCGAGGCCATGGATTTAAGTGAAACAAATGCCGCAGGAAGTGAGCAGGTAAAAGCAACCCTACAAGAAATCAATACCCAAATAGCCTCCGTTTTGTGATCTTTTCTTTGATAATTGAACCCCGGCCTCTTTAAGGCAAAAGGACTTTTCTCCCGGTAGGATAAATAAAAATATACCTATGGGAATTTCATTATACATCATTATAGCAGGTGTGGTAGGCATTCTGCTTGGCGCATTGCTCGCCAGTCTGTTCATTAAAAACAATAGCAAAAAAATTGAGGATGAGGCCAGGGAAAAGGCCAGGAGTATTGTGAGGGAGGCTGAAATCACTGCGGAAGGAATAAAGAAGGACCGCATTTTGGAAGCCAAGGAGAAATTCCTTAAGCTAAAGTCGGACTTTGAGGAGGAAATGGGGAAGAAAAAAAATGTCCTCGTCACCAACGAAAACAAACTAAAGCAAAGGGAACAAGCCCTTTCTAAGGAGATCGAGCAGATCAAAAGAAAAGAAGCAGAGCTGGACAGTAAAAAAGAAAACCTGAGTGCACAACTACATTCCGTTCAGGTGAAAAAGGAAGAGCTGGAAAAAGTTACCCAACAACGCATCACGGATTTGGAGAAGGTGGCTTTGCTCACCAAGGATGAGGCTAGGGAGCAATTGATGGAGATGCTACGCGACGAGGCCAGCAGCCGGGCTTCTTCTCAGATTAAAGATATTTTGGATCAGGCCAAACTTACTGCTACCAAGCAAGCGAAAAAGATTGTCCTGGATACCATTCAGAGGACAGCCACCGAGCATGCAATTGAAAATTGCGTATCGGTTTTTAATATCGAGAGTGATGACGTAAAAGGAAAAATCATAGGCCGGGAGGGAAGAAACATACGTGCCTTGGAATCTGCCACGGGTGTTGAGATTGTGGTGGATGATACTCCTGAGGCAATAATTATTTCTGGGTTTGACCCGGTGAGAAGAGAGGTTGCCAGGCTGTCCCTTCACCGCCTAGTCCAAGACGGAAGGATTCACCCTGCAAGGATAGAAGAAGTAGTGGCGAAAACGGAGAAAAACATCGATGAGGAAATCATTGAAATAGGGGAACGTACCTGTATTGAGTTAGGCATTCATGGTCTTCACCCGGAACTTATCCGGATGGTGGGCAGATTAAGGTTCAGGTCTTCTTATGGACAAAACCTGCTTCAGCATTCCAGAGAAGTGGCCAAACTTAGTGCCACCATGGCCGCAGAAATGGGTTTTAATGCCAAATTGGCCAAAAGGGCCGGATTGCTGCATGATATAGGGAAGGTTTATCCTGAGGAAGCAGAACTTCCCCATGCCATCTTGGGTATGGAACTGGCCAAGAAACATAAGGAACATCCCGAGGTCATAAATGCAATAGGTGCCCACCACGACGAAATTGAAATGACATCCATGATCTCCCCCATAGTGCAGGCTTGTGATGCCATATCCGGTAGCCGTCCGGGAGCCAGAAGGGAAATCATGGACAGTTACATCAAGAGGCTAAAAGACTTGGAAAATCTCGCTTTAAGCTTTGATGGTGTGAATAAGTGTTTTGCCATGCAAGCAGGTAGGGAACTTAGGGTATTAGTGGATGCTGATAACGTAGATGACAATACCGCAGGGAAACTCTCTTTTGACATCTCCCAAAAGATAGAAAAGGAAATGCAATACCCCGGGCAGATTAAAATTACGGTTATCCGCGAAATGCGTTCAGTAAATTATGCCAAATAATCGATCATTAAACAAATAGTCACTTTTTTCATTATTTGATGATGAATTTAACAGAATATGTAGAGTGATTATTTGTCTTTTTCGTTTCTTTGCAACGTAATTCTAGGCAGTAAACTATGAGACAATTGTTGCTAAGGCCAGGGGCTGAGGAGTTGAACTATGAGATTCGGGGTATTGTAAAGAAAGCCCGGCAAATTGAACAATTGGGGTACGGTATCACCTGGGAAAACATCGGGGATCCTATTCAAAAAAGTAACCGGATACCCACTTGGATGAAGGAGATTGTGGCCGATTTGGTAAGCCAGGATTATTCCTATGGGTACGCCGATTCCAAAGGCATGTTGGAAACCAGGCGCTTTCTTGCGGATATCAACAATGATAAAGGGGGGGTGAATATTGGCCCTGAGGATATTTTATTTTTTAATGGCCTTGGTGATGCAATCGCCAAGCTTTACCAGTTCCTTATTCCCACAGCCAGGATTATCGGCCCTTCCCCGGCCTACAGTACACACAGCTCTGCAGAAGCTGCGCATGCCAATACCAAGCCCATAACCTATAATTTGGATCCGGACAATAATTGGTATCCGGATATGGAAGACCTTTATAACAAGGTGAAGTACAACCCTTCCATTGTTGGTATTTTGATCATCAACCCGGACAATCCCACAGGAATGGTGTATCCAAGAGAGGTACTCGAAAGGTTTGTTGCTATTGCCAGGGAATTCAACTTGCTGCTTATTGCCGATGAGATCTATCAAAACATCACCTATAACGGGTATGAAAGTGTAAGCTTATCGGAAGTCTTGGGAAGTGACCTTCCCGGCATTTCTTTAAAAGGGATATCTAAGGAGTTTCCTTGGCCCGGCTCTCGTTGCGGATGGATGGAGTTTTACAACAAAGGAGTTTCAAGAGAGTTTAAGAAACTCTGCGCCACCTTGGAAAATGCCAAGATGATAGAAGTATGTTCCACTATGCTTCCACAGCTTGCAATTCCCAAAATCATGAGTCACCCCGAGTACTTTCAATACAGGAAAACCGCTAACGAGCGAATCGGCAAAAGAAGTCAATTAATGGCAGATACCCTGGGAAAGGTAAAAGGTATAAAGTTCAACAAGACAAAGGGTGCATTTTATAATACCATCATTTTTGAACCGCAAAGGCTTGATGCAAAGCAAACCTTACCCGTCGGGGACAGAAGGGTCAAGCGGCTTCTGGATGATTGGCTTTTGGAGGAAGACATGCCTCATGACAAACGCTTCGTCTATAATCTGTTAGCCTCAGAACGCATATGTGTGGTTCCTGTCAGTTCATTTTGTTCTGACCTCCGAGGCTTTAGGGTAACTCTACTAGAAGAGGATGAAGAGGTGTTCAGGGATACCTTTGAAAGGCTGGCCAAAAGTATTACGATCTATTTGAACTCTTCCAAAAGCGTGGCTTTAGAGGCAGGGTAAAGGCTGATTTAAATCCGGTTTTCATTAAATACCTTAGAGGTCCTTTCTTCCCAAAATTTTAGGTGGTTAAAGAAAGGGGGAAATGTTTTTTTGCCCTGGTCTTCATGTTCCCTTATGTGCTTAAGATCATCCAAGGGGAAGAATTCTTCATTTTTTTCCATGAATTCTTTTTCTCCAATTTTCGGCAGGATTGGCTGGCCTGCATTAATCCAAGCAGTATACCACAAGTCAGCCACGAATTTGATGGTGTTTCTCAATTGTCTTTCGACCTGTCCATTCAGCATGGCATGAAAGGCCATAGTGTAAGCTTTCGAGTGCACCCGGGTGTTAAGCCCATTTCTTTCCTCATAACTGTACTTTTTCTGCTCGGGCCAAGAGGCGGCCAATTGGCTTTCCAGTTGAAGAACCGAGTCCACGGCTTCATGGGTTCTCGTGATAATCTCCCAAATAGCCAATTGTGGTTTTTCTACAAATGCGGCTTTACCCACAAAAAAATCATACTCACTGGACAGTAACTCCGGAATTCGTGATTCCCAAAATGCATGAATGCCGTATTGGCCGGTCAATTGTCCATTGTAATTTTTGGTAGTGTGCAAAGGGACATGAATATCTCCCACATAGTGTCCTAAATCGGCTGAAAGGCGTAGTATGGTTTTACTGTCTCCTGATTGCATGGCCCTAACCAATTGCAAATAGGTTGAGTAAGTGCTCCAGGGCGCAATGCCATGGGCCCTGAGACTGTCTTCCCCATATTGGGCCACGGCTTCTTCCCAGTAACGGGGCAAGGTGTAAATTGCGCTGTCTCCATATGCGTCTGCATCTAGAAAATGTTTTTCGGCTTCCCCTTTGACGGCATACCTTCGTTTATCCGGGTTGACAGCGTTTTCAGAAATATAATGAATATGGGCCTTATAAAAGCCTATCAATTCTGGGGGTAAACTAAAAACTGCATGGTAGTTGATTTTTTTATGTGCATAAAAGCCCCAAGCCAAAGTTTCAACGTTGGGAAAAATCAGCGTTAGGAACAAAAACCATAAGGTACATTTCCAGAATGATGTTGAAAAATACATGATGCGGTGGTTTGGCTACTGACTAAACCTTATTAAATATAGGAATTATTTTAACAGAAAAACCATACCATGTTGATTTTATGGGATGTTTCTGTAGGAGGAAGATAATCAGCAGCTAATTCTGGACCATTTTAAGTTACTGACAATATATTTAAATAGTTAAATATGTGTATTGTATAATTATAAAATTTATGATGTAATATATTTTTTGATAAATTTTTCCTTTTTCGTGAAAAATAAATTCTTTATTTAACTACCTGAGATAATGAGCCAAAAGAATAAGCACCATTCAGAACAGTCCAAGGTGGAGGACTTAGAAAAAAACAAAGTGTCACACGAGGACCAGCCCCTTACCTCAAACCAAGGGTTGAAAATTACCGATGACCAGCATTCGTTAAAGGCTGGTGAAAGAGGTCCTTCCTTATTGGAGGATTTTTATTTGAGGGAAAAAATAACACATTTCGACCATGAGAGGATACCTGAAAGGGTGGTTCATGCAAGGGGAAGTGCGGCCCATGGTTATTTTGAATTGACGAGTTCTCTCTCAGAATATTCAAAAGCCGGATTTCTTCAAAAAGAAGGTACCCGTACACCTGTGTTCACCAGGTTCAGTACAGTGGCTGGGTCTAAGGGATCCACAGATTTGGCTAGGGACGTGCGTGGTTTTTCGGTAAAATTCTATACGCAGGAGGGGATATACGATTTGGTTGGAAACAACATTCCAGTCTTTTTTATTCAGGATGCGGTCAAGTTTCCTGACCTCATTCATGCGGTGAAACCAGAACCCCATAATGAGATACCACAAGCTGCTTCCGCACATGATACCTTTTGGGATTTTGTCTCTGTGATGCCCGAGAGCATGCACATGATCATGTGGACCATGAGTGACAGAGCTATTCCTAGAAGTTACAGTAGGATGGAGGGTTTTGGAGTGCACACCTTCAGGTTGGTGAATGAAGCAGGTAAATCTTTTTTTGTGAAATTTCACTGGAAGCCTGTATTGGGGGTGCATTCTGTGGTTTGGGAAGAGGCTCAGATGATTTCTGGAGCTGACCCAGATTTCCACCGAAGGGATCTGTGGCAATCCATTGAAGATGGGAATTATCCTGAATGGCATCTAGGGGTGCAAATTGTAGAGGAAGAAAGGGAGCATGATTTTGACTTTGATCTGTTGGACCCCACCAAGATTATCCCAGAAGAAGAAGTTCCAGTGAGGATTATTGGCCGGATGGTGCTGGATCGAAATCCCGACAATTTCTTTGCCGAAACCGAGCAAGTGGCGTTTCACCCAGGACATTTGGTGCCCGGCATTGATTTCAGCAATGACCCCTTGCTGCAAGGAAGGCTGTTTTCTTACACAGACACCCAACTAATCCGATTGGGAGGTCCCAACTTTCATGAAATCCCAATCAATAGGCCCACTGTGCCCGTTCGAAATAACCAAAGGGATGGATACATGCGTCAAACTATCGATAAGGGACAAACCAGCTATCATCCCAACCGACTAGGCGGTGGATGTCCTTTTCAAAGCAAAATGAGCGAGGGGGGCTTTACTTCTTACCATGAAAGGATAGATGGCCATAAGATTAGAAATAGAAGTAAAAGCTTTTTTGATCATTTTAGTCAAGCTGCACTTTTTTATAGGAGTCAAAGTAAAGTCGAAAAAACCCACATTGAAAATGCCCTAAAATTTGAGTTGGGCAAGGTGAAATCCGTGGAAGTGCAGAAAAGAGTGGTGGCAATGCTCGCTGAAGTGGACAAAGGATTGGCCGAAGGCATTGCTGAAGGGTTAGGTTTACACCTAGCAGAAATTGCAGTGGATCAATTTAACCACAGTATCCCTGCTGATGCAAATCCCGAGGATTTTCAGCCCCAGAAAAAGAAAGTTGGCCTGGAAAAATCTGAAGCACTAAGTATGGAAAACACCAAAAAGGACTCCATCCAAGGGAGGAGAGTAGCCTTTTTAATCCATGAGGGAACCAGCGCCAACTCCTTGGACAAAATGAAGGAGGCAATAGAAAAGGAAAAAGCCAATGTGTTCTTGATCGCTCCAAAATTGGGAAGCTTCAAGCTGGGTAATTCCAAAAATTATGGCATTGACCATACCTATCAAACGGCTATGTCTGTTCTATTCGATGCCGTCTTCGTTCCTGAAGGTGAAGTGAAAGGACATCCAAAAAGTGCAAAACTATTCATTGAGGAAGCCTTTAGGCATTGTAAGCCGATTGGAGGAGAAGGACATGCCGGAAACCTGATAGAGGAGGCAATAAAAATCCACAACATGGAAATAAACCAAACCCCAGGCCTGTTTATTGAAACCACGCCCAAAGCGTTTATTGACGGAATTGCCCAGCATCGTTTTTGGGATAGAGAAGAAATGATTCAAGGTTAGTAAAGGGCTACTATTGATGAATTTCAGCAATAGGTTATTATTTGCTTAGTTGAAATCGAGCCTGCCTGGACGGCAGTCAGGCATGACGAGCACGTCACACGAGGGGATGATTAAGATTGCGAGATTCCATGGGGCAAATAAAAATCAATTATAAACACATGAAATCGAGCCTGCCTGGACGGCAGTCAGGGCATGACGCAAGCGACATACGGAGGGATGATTATAATTGTGAGATTCCATATAGCCTATAAAAAGCAAATTATAATCATATGAAATAAGGCACTTTGTATTTTACGAAGTGCCCTATTTTGTGCAATTTCCAAAAGGTGCTTATGGGGTGAGAATCGTATTCAAAAAAAAGAGTTGCCAGGGGCAACTCATTTTTTATTTACATAAACACACCAGTTTTTTTCATTTTTCCAACGGGAAATTTGCCGGAGATTTGTAGTGCTGGACCACTTTCTTTGCCCATGAATTGGAAAAGTCGTTCCGGATTTTACAGAGACTGTCATTGTCAAGGGTCACTCCTTCAGTTGGGTTCCCATTGAGAAAAATATTGGAAGTGGGCTGGCCTTTTCGGCTGATCAAATTACCGGATTCATTGACGGCCATTCCTCCGGTTACGTATCCTTTATTTTTGAATAATTTGCCAAGATTTCGCTTCAGTAAATTTTGGTAAAGAATACCGGGATTGGAGTGGAAATCCACTCTAGGCATCCTGGCATCTATCAAAACATCCACCTCTTTACAATAGTGGGTTTGATAAGAAGTAAGCCTGTATTTTCCCGTGAGAAGTCGTGTACTCACTTCGGTTTCCCTTCCCAACCTGAAAAAAAGGATCCCGGCTTTGCAGAGTGAAAGTATCTTTTCTATTTGTATAGAAGGTGGCCCATAGGCAAACTTGCTGAATCTAGGATGATAATATTCATCAAACTTTTGCTGGGATGCAGGGGTAAATCCCCCAAACCGATAAAGTTGGCAGATATATGGCATAATATTGGCCCATACATCCATGGTGGCCAGTAGCGGGCTCTTTTCTGTTCCAATGGCAAGTTCATCCAGGCCTTTTTTCATAAAGGCAACCACTTTTTCATGATATTGGGTGGCATTGGTTTCTTCAGTTTCGGAAAAGGGGTCCAAAAAGGATTCCAGGGTAAATGCAGGGATTTTCGGTTCTAATTTCCTTAATCGCTCTTTAAAAGTGCTAATTGCTTTTATTTCGTTTACCTCCTCATGGACAATTGTGCTTTTGCCCAATCGTCTTGCCCAACTGGTATAATAGGCAATCTCCAGTTCTTTCTCAATGGATGGCAAAACATCCATTTCAAAATCAATGTTTCCTCTCGATTTTTTCGCCTTCAATTCATTCACGAATCCTTGGTTTACAATGAATGGATCTTTTGCGGTTGTTTTTGGGGGTCTGGCGCAGAGGGGGATGCCAGAAAGAGAAAAGGGGTAAATGCATAATGGTTCCCTTCCGCTGGGTTTGTATACCATTTCATTTCTTTCGGAAGTGAATTTCCCTCCTTTACCCTCCGTTAAGGCCAATACTGCATCCACAAAGGTTAGCCCCATTCCACGTATACCTACCTTATGCAGGTGATCAATGGAGGATAGGTGCTTCTCCACCGGATAAATATTGGAAATGTATTTTGCATTTAGGGAAACCAGTCCAAACCTGGCCAAGCCGTCATTTGTTACTGGTTTTTCGGCGTGCCCGGTTGCGACAAGAACATGATCGTATTGGGGGGAGTTTTGAATATGTTCCCCCTCAAGTATTATTTGATATTTATCACCTTGCTGGCTAGGGACGATGTCTGTCACTTTTGCTTTTATGAGATGAAGACTTATGGATGGTGGAAGGGAAGCAAAAATGTTTGCTAATCCATCTTGGTAGTATAGTCCCACCAGAGCCCTGGAAGCAAAATCGCTATCTTTTACCTTATCTGGGTTTTTTACTTTTGTCTTGAGCCAACTTGTTAGGTTCGGGGTTTGGCACTCTTGGCATAAGGAGGTTTTCCAAAGATCAATATTTCCGATAGCAAAATTGGTAATCAGATATTCCGGTTGGTTTAAGTCAAATAAACTCCCGTTTCCGAAATTATGGTCTGAATTGAACCAATGGATATCGATTTCCCCAAACTCCTCCTTTTGTAGTTCGCCTATTAAGCTTTGGAGTCCATAAAAACCTTTGGGCCCTGCGCCCACTATGGCTACCGTCTTATCGCTTCCAGAAATACTTGCATAGGTATCCGAAGAGAATATAGTGTGATTTTGAATAGGGGACTGCTGGTTCAAAGCCAGGTCTTTTATTTTCCAGATTTTCATACCAGATAGGGATTTGTAAATAAATATGGGTGTGATTCGGTGAAGTTTTCGACCACCCATTGGTTGTTGTATATGGTGTCTAGGTATCTTTCACCGCGATCTGCCACAATAAAGGCCACCTTAGCATCCTTGGGCAATTGATGAATGGATTTTCGTAAGGCATATACCACAGATCCAGTACTCCCACCTGCCATAATGGCTTCGTTTTCTAACAGTTGCCTACAACCGATGATGCTTTCTAAATCACTGATTTGGATGGGTTTGTCAAACAGGCTCGTGTCTAGGAATTCCGCAGGTCTTGAGGTACCCATCCCAGGAAGCACTACTTTTCCAGGTGAATCTAATAAAATGGAGCTGCCTTCAGTATTTACAGGTATGATCTTAGTGGCTGTTCCTCTACTTGCAACCTCTTTTTGACAGCCCATCAGGGTGCCAATACTGCTAGTGGGGATATAGATATAGTCCAGGTTGTTTTCTAACCCATCCAGTATTTCTCCTATGCACTTTCTATGGCTATCAGGGTTGTGTTGATTGTCAAACTGGTTCATCCAAACGTATTCGGGGTTTTGCTGTAGCAACTCCAAGATTTTGGATAGCTTGGCTTCCTGACAATTTCCAAAACTATCGGGATCATCTACTTCAATGATAGTAGCCCCATAGGCTTTTGCGATTGCGATGGTCTGTTTGCAGCATAGAGGATCCACCACCAAAATCAATTGTAGTTTCAATTTCAGGCACACCTGTGCCAATCCAATACCTAGGTTGCCAGTTGTAGTTTCTATTATAGTTGACTCTTCGTTGATTAGTCCTGCACGGAAAGCCTGCTCCATAAGATGCAAGGCTGTTTTGTCTTTGTGGCTGCCCCCAGGATTAAGGAATTCCAGTTTTGCGAAGATTTCTTGATTGCGATCAGGAAAAAGTTGCCCCAATTTTATCAATGGGGTATTACCTATACTTTTAAATATTCCTTGACTAAATACTTCAGCATTTACGATGGGCATAATTGGGCGCTTTATTGGTGACAAACTTTTTCAGGGTGTTATTCCTGACAAATGCCTCTTTGGGTTATAAATCTAAATAGACATAGGTTCAATTACCTTACAAAATTCTATTCCCCTTTTACAATAATTTCAGGTCAGATTTTTGTGAAGGGAAAAAGAAAAATACCCCCCAGTTACGGGGGGTATCTGTCGGCAGTCGGGTAGGTTGAAAAATAATCGGTTTGGTAGTTGGTTTGGTATTATGCGTATAAACTTTTTTCAAATATTAATCCGGTAGGTTTTTCTTTACTTTATAGAAAGTGAGTGATGTATGGCTCCAATGCTTCTCGAAATTTACTTTTTCATTGTCCCAAGTTGTTGGGGTGGATTTCAAAAGGGCATCGACGCTTTTCCTGCTTGCCAGTAGCATAGAGGATAGTTCCTCTAATTTCTGAGAAAGTTCTTCTTCCTCTTCCGGTGTTATAAGGAGTTTGGATTTATCAATGATTTCTTCCAAATCTTCTTCCCACTTCTCCATCTGGTTTTTGGCATTTTGCTCATATTCTTTTCTGTTGTTCCTGAAAGTATCCATAGCAAATGATTTAGTGGTTGATCAATTATTGTTTTTCAAAGGTACTTATACTTTGTTTTTATGAATTACATAATTATAACTTTACATTACAAAATTCAAAGTGTGAAGTGAATCTGCGAAAGGATAAATAAAAATTGTTATTATTTTCATTTTGCTTTTTTATCCCAGGCATTTATAATTTCTACCCCGTTTGGATGGAAAACCTGTCCAGTGATTAATGCGTTTTTTCCTTTTAGTTTATCGGTTCCTTGGTAGTTTTCGGGTTTAATTCATGTGTTTATAATTGTCTCTTAATGGGCACATGGAATCTCGCAATCTTAATCATCTCCCCGTGCGTAGCTTGCGTCATGCCCTGACTGCCTTCAGGACAGGCTCGATTCCATGTGTTTATATTTTCTTTTCAAAGGCCACATAGCCTGCCCCGAACTCGATTCGGGGAACTTGTTTCGGGGGAATCTCGCTTTGATAATCATCCCTACCATTGACATATTATTTTAAATCAAATAATTTATTGATTAAATACAAATTTTTAAAGCTACTACGCTGCGAGCGTTGCGAATTCGTTGCGCCCCCCTGAAAAAACTCAGGGCAGGGTTGCGAGAAACTAAATGTCATTTCCTTTCTGTAAATGCCAATTTTTAATACTCCGTGTGAGGTTCTCCTCATGCTCGATTTTGGGCTTACAACCAGGTTGATTTTCAAGTCCTTGTTGTAAACCCTTGAATGGTTTGGTAGTTGGTTGAGTTTGGACACAGCGCAGTGGGGGTTAAATTTTGCAACCTAAAGATGGAAAAACCCCGAGTCCTTCCTTTAGGAACATCGGGGGAGCTTATCTAAGTGGAGAATAAAGGCCTACGCTCTTCGTATTACTCCCAACAGTACAGAAATGACCGCAATAGCTATCGATGCATCCCAGTGTGTGATGTGTTCGTCATTCTCAGTTTCAATGAATGTTCCTCATTTGGTCAATTCACAGGCTAGAAATAGTAGCATCATCCGAAAAACAGTAAGAATCAATCCATAAAGCATCAAAGGTATGGTGAAGGACATTTAAAAAATTACAGAACAACAGCCTTATTTATTAAAATTATGGGATACAGGGTCTTTTTTGCAAAATAGAAATTGGCGGGATTACTCACTTAGGCAGTTGCCCTCCTAAAACAGGTAATATGAAAGTAAAGTTGGCCCCATTACCCTCCTCCCCTTGAGCTTTTATTATTCCCCTATGGTTATCAATTACCTTTTTGCAAATCGACAAACCAATGCCAGTTCCCGAAAACCTGGTCCGGTTGTGTAATCTTTTGAAAAGCACAAAAATGCTTTCCGCATATTGCTGATCAAAGCCAATGCCGTTATCTATGACCGAAAGCTTAATGAGTTTGTCCACTGGAATTCCCTCAAAGTCAACAAGGTCTTTCTGGGTCAAAGGCTCATTTTTGATCCAGATTTCAGGTTGAACTTTATTGTTGGAATATTTTAGGGAGTTGCTGATCAAATTGACAAAGAGTTGTTTTATTTGGAAAGGGATTACATTTGCCGTGGGCAATACGTCATAATGTATGATAGCATTCTTTTCTTCTATTTCCTGGTTAAGCTCGTTGACTGCCTGGACAACTAAAGTTTGCAAATCCGTGATTTCAAAAACTTTTTCTGAGTTGGTGGTCCGGCTAAACGCCAAAAGATCTATGATTAGGGTTTGCATCCGGTTTGCCGCCCGCTGAATACGCTTGAAATAATCCTCCCCAGTGCTGTTGAGCTGTATCCCATCCATATGAATGATCCTGGAAATAAAGGTTTGAATTTTTCTGAGAGGTTCTTGTAAGTCATGGCTGGCAACATAGTTGAATTCTGCCAATTCCGTATTGCTTTGGTAAAGTTCTTTGTTTTTGTCTTCGAGGTTTTTGTTTGCTATGGTTTCTTCTGTGATATCCTTCAATGTCACTACAAGCATTTTTTTGCCGGATTCCCTGAAAAATTTATAAGTGTATTTTAGGTATTTGGTTTTATCCGTGGGGGTAAGAATCCTGAATTCACTGACATCAAAGACAGTAGCTATGCCCAGTTTCTGCTTAAATGGTTGCAGACTTTTCCTGTCTTCCGGATGAATGCATTCCAGCAATCTTGGTTCAGAAAGAGGGTATTGCTCTTGGTCAATTTCAAGAATCCGATAAAGGTTATCCGAAAACTTAAAGGATTCAGTGTCAAAATCAAAACTGTAGCTACCTACTGATGCCATCATTTCGGCATTTGAAAGCATTTTTATCTGAATCTCCAACTCCCTGTTAAGCTGACTCAGCTTTTCCTTGGCATTTACCTCTGAGGTGAGGTCTTTGTTAACTCCAATTAAAATTTTGTTTTCTTGGTCAACCTGAACCATTTTACTTGCCATTCGCATGCATATGGGTTCATCCTCACCAGGATATACTTTCAAATCCATGCCATCTTCACATTTTTCACCATGGTAAAGTGACTTGAGAATCCTTATTAATTCCGCTCTGTCCCCTCGGCTCACTTTTTGAAGTAAGCTGTGGAGTCTTGGAGGAGGTTCGTTGGGGTTCAATCCAAATAGACGGTACTGGTTACCCGAAAAAATCAGTTCTTGATTTTGGAAATTATAGTACCAGTAGCCTGTACCTGAGATCTCCTCGGCCTGTTCAAAAATTTCATTGTTGATTTTTAGCTTTCTATTAGCCTTGTTATATTTTTTGAGGATCTGAGTGAGAGCAATGTAAACCAAAGAAATGATGAACAAAGCCAGGATAATGGTGGAAAACATCAGAATGGGGCTTACCCGATAACTTTTCTCACTAGCTATTTCCCTTTCGGCAAGCAAGGTTCCTTGGGCACTGACTAAGTCTTCAATCAACTCCCGGATTTTCTGGGTCTGGCCGTTTCCCTCTCTGAGGTTTTCAGCCAAATTGTTACCTGCACTGAATAAATCCAGAGTTTTTTCGAAAATGACCAATCTTTCTTCTGCCAACAAAGCAATTGAGTCAATACGGTTATCCTCTAGATTGGCATGTGAACTGACATCTTTAAGTGTTTCTAGGCTTTTGGAGATGTTTTCTCTTTGGGAAGCATAGTCTTTTAAAAACACACTGTCTCCGGAAATAATATAGGAACGTTGATATGCCTCCATTCCCGAAATATGCGAAACCAAGCTTTGTAATGCTTTTTGGGTGTTGTGGGTTTGGAGAATAAGCTGCTGGCTTTCATGGTAGGAATGAAACTGCTGGTAGCTCACCCCGGCAATAAAAATCAATAGGGATACAGAAATCACAAACGCCCCTCTCAAATAGTTTTCCGATAATTCGAGTATGGACATAATAGCCAGTTTTACACGTTAAGAATGAAACTTTCCTTGTTAAGACCGGATGTGCAAAATTGCCAGTTCATACTTATGACCTTGGAAAGTGCCTTTTTTAATTCATTAAAGTCATTTGGTTTCTTAATATAGATGTTTGCCCCTAAAACGAAAGAATCCTCAATATCTTTTTGGGAGGAGGAAGTGGAGTAAATGGCCACCGATAAATCCTTGAGCTTTGGGCAGCTTTTGATTTCCTCAAGGCACTCTATGCCACCCTTTTTTGGCATGTTCAAGTCAAGAAATACAACATGGGGCTGGGGATTACCCTCATCCCGAAGCCAAACCATCAATTCCTCCCCATCCTCTACGGTGTGGACAATGGTCTTTAGGTTGAGTTGGTTGATGGCATCCCTAAAAAACAGACGATCATCCTCATCATCGTCTGCCAAAAGAACATGAATTTTACTTTGGTTCATGGATTACATTTCGTTAGTATTTGCAGGTTACCTGATTTTGTTGTTTTCTTTTCTTCGTGAAATAATTCGTTGAAAAGTGGAGGGGGTTAGTCCTGTGGTTTTTTTAAATTGATTGGACAAATGTGCTACACTGCTGTAATTAAGCTTGTATGCAATTTCGGTCAGGTTAAATTCCTCAGTTACCAGTAATTCTTTGGCACGTTCAATCTTTTGAAGGATAATGAAATTTTCGATGGTAGAAAAGGTTTCTTCCGAAAAAAGATTGGACAAGTGACCATAACTCAGATTCAATTTCTCTGCAAGATAAGTGGAGGTTTTAGCAACAGGGAGTTTTTCCTCTAAATAGATCATCTCCACAATCACATCCTTGATTTTTTGGACCAAGCTTTCCTTAGCCGTATTTATGATGGTAATTCCGTAGAGAAGCATTTTTTGCCTTAATGCCTCAAACTCCTGATCCTCGATTTTGTCCTTGATTTTGATCTCTCCTAGTCCGTTAAAGGAATAGGACAAACCCATCTCCTTTAATTCATCACTAATGATTTTGACACAGGCTTTATGGATGTCATATTTGAAATTAATGATCATGTTCTAACCTTAAATTAATCTCGCTAAGATACTTATTCCTCTCAAATTAACAGAAAATGTCAGCCCTAATTATTTGACCAACTACCTTAAAGAGTAAACTAAAAGGTAAATTTTGCAGATTAAATTAATTAGTATAAGGTCGAATGGTATGTTTGTTTTCAAATTTAAGTGATATTCACAATTAATTATAATTTTTAAGGATAAAAACCCTGAAATTTTGTTTCCCTTTCAATGGATTACCAATCTCAGCAAATAAATCGGATGAATTAATACTTTTTGGTGATTAACCAATAGGACAGGGGCACAAAATACAAGGCAGTGAAAGTGCCTATAGTCAGACCACCAATTACGCTCAAAACCAGGGGGCGCTGTAAGTCTGCCCCTAGTCCTGCACTGAAAACCACAGGTAACAAGGCCAAAATTGTGGTAATGGAAGTCATTACAATTGGTTTTAATCGTATTTCCCCTGCCTGGTACATGGCTTTTTCCAACGCTTCTCCAGGAGCCATCCCAAGTTGTTGACCAAGTTTATTTCTAAGCCTGTTGATGGTGTCTATTTTAAGGATAGCATCGTTTACCATAATACCGAGCATAACTACTAAGCCTATGGCAGACATCACGTTCAGGGAAGTGCCCGTAACCCACAGTACAAAAAATGCCCCACCAATACCCAACGGAAGGGTGAAGATGACAATCAGGGGCTGGAAAAAACTCTCAAATTGGGCAGCAAGAATAAAATATAATAGTAAAACCGAAATTAACAGGATACCTATCAATTGCTGAATAGTTTCCCTGTCCTTAAAATATTGACCAGTGAACGAAATAGCTAAATTTTTGTCATTGGCCCATCCTAAGAGCCCTTGCTCTATTCCTGGCTGGTTCGGATCATGTAAGTTAATGGACTGGTAAACTCCTGCAGCATCAGCAGTGATGGACTTGTAATGATTGTCGTAATTGAAATAAACGAAATTGCTGAGTTGATAGGGGGTGTTTTCAGCTCCAGAAACATAGGTTTCCTTTAGTAGGCGTTGAAAATCCCCTGCACTCTCCTTTAGTTTGACTGGTGTAACCTCACCAAACCGCTTGATGTCGGTGATCAAATAGTTGCCGAACAGTTTTTCTATTTGATTTAACATCGACTGCGTCTCCACACCGTAGGTGGCCATTTTGTCCAAGTCAAGCCTAAAAATGATGGATGATTCCTTTTGCAACCCAGGGCCTCTATCCCAATTGGCCACAGGCAGCTCTTGCAGCCATTGATCCATTAAGGGCTCATCGACTGGTTTTTTACTTGTTAAATCTTTCCATCTTGCCTCGTAATAGGCGAAGGGAGAGCTAAACAGTTGCTCAAACGCATTGGGTGCATCTTGGAGGTCTATGCTGGCCATTGGATAGTTTTGTCTTAAAAATTCCTGTAGATGCCTGGTTTGAGCGACCTTTTCTTCCGAATCTTCAAACCTTAGGTACAAATTTCCACGCTGTATGGAGTTTTCTCCATCAAATAGTAAAAACTGGTTGAGGCCAATGTCACTTTCTGCTTGTAAGTACTTCCCTTCCACGGCTTCAAGCAATTGCTGGAACCTTTGCTTATTTTCCAAGGCATGAATAGGTTCGTTCCAATCCACTTCCAATAATAGGTCGAACTTTTCTATGGGAGGCAGGCCTTCAACAGGTAGGAGACTGCTTATGGATAGCATTAGTGGAATTAACAGAAACAGAACTAGCAAACTTAATTTTCTCTTGGCAAAAAGGACATGGTAAAGTTTCTTATATGCACCCAGAAGAACAAGGAAAAGCCTGCTGTCTTCTTTCAGGATAGAGGCCTTGCTTTCTATGAAGAAAAGCTTGTACAGTAAGGGGAGGAGAATAAATGCCACTAAAAGAGAAACAGATAGAATAGCTGCCACAGATACCGCTTGGTCATAAAATAGGGCTCCCGAAATTCCGCTTAAAAAAACCAATGGGATAAAGACAGCCAATGTGGTCAAGACAGAGCTTATCAAGGCTGACATTACTTCCTCTACGCCTACCACACAGGCCTCAAAAAGAGCAAGGCCTTCCTTCCTTTTTCTGCCAATATTGTCCAAAACGATGATGGAGTTATCAATGAGCATGCCCAAACCCAAAGCCAATCCACTAAGGGATATTACGTTAATGGAGATACCAAAAAAATAGAAGACCAAAAAGCTAATGATAAGGGAACTTGGCAAGCTGATCCCAATAATTATTGGGGTCCTCAAATTTCCCATAAAGATAAACAAGACCCCAAAAGCAAAAATACCCCCAAACAAAAGACTTGTTCTTAAATTACTGATACCCGCGTTAAGCAACATGGATTGGTCCTGGGTAAGCTCAAACTGCACCTGGGGGTAGTCCTTTTTAAAATTTTCCAACGATTCATATACCTTAGGCATAAGTTCGTTCATTTTGGCTGCTGCTTGCTTATGCACAGTCACCACCAAGGCCTGTTTCCCGTTGTACAGGTGGTAGCCAGAGGGCCTGCTGATTTCATAGCTGACATCCGCCACCCTCGAAAGGGGGACGGTAACTCCTTCCTCTCCCCTTACTGGAAGCTGCATCACATCCTCAGGGTTTTCTAGACGGGTAGCCAACCTCAGGAAATACCTAAACTGCCCGTCTTCCACATTTATTCCCGGTAGTTCCGAGTTACCGGCGACAATGGCATCAATCACATGCTGCTCCTCCATTCCAAGAGCTGCCAACATACTTGGTTTGGGGGAAACAGAAATGACTTTTTCCTGCCTTCCATTAATGTCCACCAGGGCAATTCCTTCCAATTGTTCCAACCTTTTCTTGATCACATTTTCCACCAACAGGGATGCCTCGGCAAAATCCACTCCTTCGTCGGGCAATATCTGTACCCGGACCATGGGTATGTCGTTAGTGTTGATCCGGATGACCTGGGGCCTGGCCAAATCCTCAGGCAGCAAACTTATAAGCCTGTCTATCTTTTCGTTTACCTCTATGTAGGCCAACTCCATCTTGGTTTTATAATCGAAGGTCAAGCGGATGTTCCCAACCTCGCTTCCAGCCTTGCTTTCCATGCTTTCCAGTCCTGCCAGCGTAATGAGGCCCTCACGAAGAGGCTCTAGAATGTTTTGCTCAATGGACTCTGGGGAAGCATTCTGGTAGTTTATTTTGACGACAATCTGGGGAACATCTATCGGTGGTAAGAGGGAAATAGGGAGGGTACGAAAAAGCAAAATGCTAAATACCACCAAGGCAAAAAAAGTCATGCCTACTGCAATAGGACGAGAAAGTAAAAATCGGACCATAAAGATTAGTCTTTTAGGATTTGGACAGAAGCCTGGTGTCCCAATTGCACATTGTTGCTAATAATCACGGAGGTGTTTTCGGCAATGCCATCCAGAATTTCCATTTCCCGACCGTTGTCTTTTCCCACTTCCACATAGTTCCAAATGGCTTCGCCATTTTCAATAGTGAAAACGACAGGTCTACCCGACCTATACACCACCGCTGGTTTGGGAACTACCAAACTGTTGTTTTGTGGAGCTCGGATAACAGCCCTGGCATTCATTCCGGGCAATAGCCCCCCGGGTTGATTTAACTGAACGGTCACTTGAACCAACCCGTTTTCATCTACTTTTGGGTTTATGCTACTGACAGTTCCAAGTAAACCCTCTTGGCTTCCGGAAACCGGCTCCACCTCTGCTTTTTGCCCTTTTCGGATATAATTGATATCAGCTTCCAGTACCTTTACCTTTATGGTGAGATTGTTTGCGCTCAGCAGTTCACATATCTCGTCCCCACTGTTTACCATGCTACCCCTTTTTACCATAACATCTGCTACTGTACCTGAAATTGGGGCCTTGATTACTGATTTTTCCAAGTTAAGCTTTGCTTCCTTGATATCAATTTCAGCTTTTAACAATCCTGATTTTGCCTTAATCAAATCATCAAAGTCCTTCAGCGATAAGGAATCCTCCCCAAAATCCACATAGCGAGAAGACCTTACCGCTCTTTCATCTTGGTATTGGGCTTGGGCAGACCGCAATTCCACCTCGGCTTTTTCCAGTTCAAACCTGGTTTCGGAATTGTCTAGCCTGGCAATAATATCCCCAGCATTGACATTTTGGCCTTCTTCCACCAAAAGCTCCACTAAATACCCCGTTTTTTCCACTACTATTTTGAGCTGCTCCGCAGCCTCAATTTTCCCTGTGGCATTGATGAGGTAATCAAAGGATTTCCGTTCGGAGTTTCCCACACTGACAATGGTGGGTTTTACTTCTTCACGATAGGTTTCCATGGGGACCTCTTCATTTTTAACTTCATCTTCCTCACAGGACCAAAAAAACAGGGAAACCAACGACAAACAATAAAAAAAAGCATTTTTATTCATAAAGCGTTGGGTTTAAACACCTTAAATACAGCAGAGCCGTAGATGCTGCTTGAGGTATTATTTTGGGTTAAGTAACTAAAAAATTAAATCAAGAACAAACACATAAAGGTTTTTTTTGCAAAAATTAACATGATGAGGTTTTATAGGTATAAAAAGTGAAAGAAAAGCCTGCAAATATACCTATACTGAGGTACTTTTCTGGTGCAGTAGGGGATAATGCTTTTACCAGTATTTATTTTCAAGCATCATCATGATGGACATTCCCATCACCAGGCTGGAAACCACTAAAATCCATTCCTTTCTCTTTACCCCCATGATCCCTACTAGGATAGAGGAAATGATCAGAAAGATGGCTACTATCACAAGCTGGCCTACCTCCAGGCCCAGGTTAAATGCCAACAATGGCTGGAATATGGATTGCTCCCTCCCAAGTAGAGATCTCAGGTAGTTGGAAAATCCAAGCCCATGGATGAGCCCAAAGAAAAGGGCATAAAGATAATTCAGGGAGATTCCCCTTCCAGAGGAGGGTCTGGGGCTCAGTATATTGGTAAAACAGGTGATGGCGATGGTGACAGGAATCAGGAATTCCACCAAGTCGGTATTTACCTTGATGAGGTTAAGGGTAGCTAATGCCAAGGTGAGGGAATGGCCAATGGTGAAGGCCGTGACCAGGATAATAATTTTTTTCCAGTCCCGCATCAGATAGATTACACACAAAGCGACCACAAAAAGAATATGGTCAAACCCTTCAAGGTCAAGGATGTGCTTAACACCCAAGTTAAAGTACAATTGAAATTGGTTCATGCAATAGGTGATTAATGGTATATTACCCCAAATAAATTTGTCGTAATATTAATGCATAATTTAGAGATTCTAAAAAAAGCCGGATGAAATGCATATAAGTATTGCCTTATTCTTTTCTGTGTTTTCCCTATATGTCGTACATCCTTTCTATATATCTGTGACGGACATGGTATATAACCCTGCTGCGGAACGACTTGAAATTGCCCAGAAGATATTCTGGGATGACCTGGAGGTAGCCTTGGGAGAAAAATATGGTAAGAAAGTGGATTTTTTGCAACCTGAAGATCAGGAAAAGCTGGAAAATTGGATAGAGGCTTATATTTTGGAACACAATATCATTTGGATCAACGGGGAAAAGTTGAAGTTAAGTTATCTGGGCTTTGAGGTGGAGGAGGATGCCGCATGGTTTTATATGGAATCAGAAGGTGTGCCTGCTCCCAAGGAGGTAAAGGTGAAGAATACCTTATTGTTTAAGGATTTTCCCACCCAGCAAAACATCGTAAACTTCTATGTGGGGAAAAGCCCTAAGAGCACCATAACCTATTCCAAAAAACCTGAGGGAGAAATTAAATTTTAGGAACAGACTTCCAGAAGGTGCCAAACCTTCTTACCCAAAAATGAAACCTTGCCTCTAAAAAAATAAAAAACCCCATGATAAGCCTATCGTGGGGTTTTTAAAGATATGGGTGAGGTTATTATTCGGAAACTCTAGCCCTAGCCCTCATGGAGACTAACTCATCCCCATTGGCCAGCTCTACTTGAAAGAGAAAAGCGATTTCGGCAAAACCATCATCGGGAATATTGATACTGGTATTAGGCCTTTTTTCTCTAAACTCCTCCAAGGTGGTTGTAAATACCACTCGGGTACCTTCACCTGAAATGGGAGCATCTAGGTAGTCATCGTCGTTATTAAGATTACCAATGTTTAAGGCAGTACTTCCAGCACCCACCTTGGAGATCTGGGAAATAGTAGTACCTGAATTTTCAGGGATTTCAATAACAAACTCTATGGACTCACCCGCAGATTCGGAGATCTCTATGAAGGGATCGTGACCGAAGGAGGTGGTATTGGTAAACATCAATGGAATATCAGGCCTGTTATCTCTGTTGAACATGCCATAGTCCGATTCGCAAGCCGAAAACATTACTGCAACCAGCAGTGCGCTTAGTATGTATTTAATAGACTTCATGATTCTTTTCCTTTTCGTGATTAATCGATGTCCCACCATACGGGTTCCGTGGGGAGGATAACTTCAAAATTGGTATTTCTGGCGATTTCCTCATTGATGTACTGAGCCCTTACTGGTCGGGTGCCATCAATACCCACAGCGTTTTGGTGATCTTCCAATACGGGGAAACCGGTCCTACGGTAATCATTCCATTGCTCCACCCCGTTTCCATAATTGGCGATGTATTTCTGGGTCATGATTTTTTCCCAGTTTTCCTCTTCTGAACCGTTGAGAGACACCTCATCTGCATTGTTTTCAAAATAGGCATCGATATTGGCGGAGGATACACCTGCTAAAGCCATAGATGCCCGGACCCCGTTCTGGAAGTGTTCTTCTGGATCACCAGGGGTCCCCAAAAGCAAGGCAGATTCAGCCAAAATAAATTGGATTTGTGCATTGGTTAGGAAACGAACCGGACCCTCACCGTTTTCTCCCACCACATAGGAACTAAACCTGGACCAAGATGATGTGGGAGTAGGCAATGAACCTCTAAAGCCGTTGTCTATGGTCACATATTCTCCAGTCGGTCTTGTAACATAAAGAGGAAGTCTGGGGTCATTTTTGCCTTCCAGCAAATCCTTGAACCTAGTACTGATCATCATGTCATTACTAAAGGCAGTGACATAAGTATATTCATATATCGGAGAACGGCTACCTACGGAGGATCCAAAGGAAAAACTCATGTTTTCATCATTGCTGGCAATGAAATTACCATTTTGCAAAACCGATTCAATTTCCTGACGGGCCCGATCCGGGGCTACTCTGGAGATGGTATTTGCAAATTTCAGGATCAGCGCATTCCCGGCTTTTATCCAGCTTTCTGCATTACCACCATACACGACGTCATCCTGTCCCGGAGTTACAGCAGATTGCGCTTGAAGGTCGGCAATTCCCTCCCTTACCAGGTCAAAAAGGCTTTGAACGCCATCTCCTCCAAGATAAATTTGCTCCTGGGTATCCAATTCAGGTGAGGTGTTCTCGTCACCAAGCAGGGCTTGGGAATAAGGTATATCCCCCCAGTAATCAGTAGCAATAGAGAAGGTATAGGCAGTCATGATTTTACCAATTCCAGCATAAGTTGGGGAATTGATCTCCTCAGCGGCTTCAATCATGCTTTTATACGTAATTAGTGAGCCATTAAAGATTTCAAATCTCCATTGGTTATTAAAATTGGCTCCGTCTATGGTATAGATGTCGTAGGTGGCAGGGGAATTGTTGGCACCTGCTGTCACGGAAGTAATGATAGATCCGAATCGATTTAGCTCATTGTTGTTGGCGAAGGCCGAACCAGCTAAGCCAGCTGGAAGTAACACGTCTGGTGTTACGGAAGTGGGCAAATTGGGGGACTCATTGATGTCCAGAAAATCTGAACATGCAGTGCCCATTACCAAAGCTCCACAAATCATATAATTAAGTGCTTTTTTCATTTTCTTCATCATTATAGGGTAAACCTTAAATTGACACCATAATTCCTTACTTGAGGAGGTCCGCTCAGGTCCATACCTTGGATATTGCCTGCACCTTGCGTGTTTACCTCTGGGTCGGCAGGGAAGCCTGGAGCGAAAAAGAGCAGGTTCCTTGCACTAAAGCCAATGGAAGCTGAACCAAATGGGGTGTTTCCTAGTAGGGTGGCAGGAAGGGAATAATTTAACGCCATTTCCCTTACACGGTATACCGAGGCATCAAAAACAGCACCTTCACTTGCTAAACCACCTAAACCCGCAAAGTAAGTTTGAGCAGGGATCTGAATGTTGTTAGGCCTGTATGTGCCATCTCCGTTTGCGATTACTCCTGGAAGAATTCTAGGCATGTGCCTTTCCACTCCGGTGTAGTCTATATGTCCTTGGGATCTGAGATCCACCTGACCAAAAGAATATAATTCGCCACCTACCTGAGCATCTAATAGTACATCTAAAGAGAAGTTTTTATATCTGAACGTGTTAGCCAAGCCAGCGATAAAATCGGGTTGGGGATTGGAAACTACCTGTCCGGGCACCCCTGGTGCAAACCCGCCTGTTGCAGGGTTGATCAAAAGGTCCCCATTGTCATTTCTAGGGAAAGCAGTGGATATGACCACACCATAAGGATGTCCAACCGCGATAGACGGAGCAATACCTAAGAAGGAATTTCCTGGAATAGTGGAATTTTCCACTCCAGGAGCTATTTCTGTAACTTCATTCCTAATCATGGTGAAATTTAAAGTGGCATCCCATGAAAACTCATTTCCATCTACCACTAGCGCTCTCAATGTTGATTCAATACCTCGGTTTACCATCCTACCTATATTGGTGGTTCGATTGTCAAAACCAGTAGATGGGGAAATTGCAACGTCAAATATTTGACTGGTACTTACCATATTATACAGGGTGACATCTAATTCTACTCGATAGTCAAATAGGCCTAAAACCATCCCAACTTCAAAATTGTCCACAAATTCAGGAGCTAAATCCAAACTTCCTATCCTTCCTTGGGGAAAAAATCCCGGAATATTAGCCCCGCCAATCGAGAGGGGAAAATTTATTTGGGCCAGGTTATTTCCATAGGCTGCCT
The DNA here is from genome assembly GCF_003347495.1 of Pleomorphovibrio marinus. Lineage (GTDB taxonomy): Bacteria > Bacteroidota > Bacteroidia > Cytophagales > Cyclobacteriaceae > Pleomorphovibrio > Pleomorphovibrio marinus. The sequence continues at coordinate 44,547 of NZ_QCXY01000010.1, read as the reverse complement.
GCCCGAAGAGGGAAGCCAACAAATATGGTGTGGCATCTCTACCTACCCTGGCCACATTTGCTTTTAACTTGACCTGGGAGAGAACACTGGATTGGTAATCCAACCAATCCGTTGGGACAAAACTCACCGCTGCTGATGGATAAAAGTATGCATTGTTACCTGCCGGTAAGGTAGAAGATTGATCCACCCTGCCAGATAACTCCAAAAACAAATAATCGTTATAGTCAAGGTTAAGCTGGGCATAATGACCGATCAACCTCCTTCGGTTTCTGGTCTCAAAGGAATTGGTGAATACAGCGGCATTGCTGACATTATCAAAGCCAAAGATGTTTAACTGGTCACCGGTAACATTGATCCGCTGAAAATCCCTTTGGTTGATGTTTTGTCCCAACAGGAGATTAGCATTAATGCCACTATTGAACAGGTCATCTTTGCGCATGGTTATTAAAAGGTCACCGTTAACTTCCGACCTAAAAATCATGTCCTCACTAATTTGACCCTGTACATTTCTGGCGGCTCCAATTCTCAAGGTTTGTTTTCTTCTATCTGTGTAAGTGTCGCCTGTCACCCTGTAGGTCACATTTAACCAATCCGCAAAATCATAACCTACTGTGAAGTTTCCGAAAGCCCTGTCAACATTGGAATCGAATATTTCATTTTCGGTGCTCCAAAAAGGATGTGTGGAAGGGGGATTGTAATAGATGGGTGCTCCCAATTCATCTTGCCATTGAGTTCCTCCAAAATCGTAAGATCTGGGAATCCTGGTGATTTGTCCCATGGCAGATCCACCGTTTCCAGCAGTTCCATTTCTTTGTTTGGTTTTGGCGTAAGTGATGTTTCCCCCGATAAGCACACCATTGTTAAGTTTTTTATTACCTCCAAGTTGTACATTATACCGGTCAAACCCGGTATTAGGCACAATCCCTTCTTGATTAGTGGTATTGATGCCTATGATATAATTGTCATCCTGATTTCCGGAAGCAAGGGTGACTCCGTTTTGCCAAAGCCTGCCTTGGTTAAAGAAGATGTCAAAATGATCAGGGTATACTTGGTAAGGCACCTGCTGCCCCTGAGTATTCGTTACTGTTTCAAATCCAGGTGTACCAAATCTTGGTCCCCATGATGCTGCTGTCGTACTCACATATTCATTTGTAGTACCCTGCCCATAGTTGTTTTGCAAGGGAGCATAGTTTATGGGGTCCTGGACATTAAAGGAAGAGGTAACTGTAATTTCGGTTTTATCTTGTAACCCTCTTCCAGATTTTGTGGTGATGATTAGAGCTCCAGATGAGGCTCTAGATCCGTAAAGCACGGATGCTGCAGGGCCTTTTAGAATATTGATGGACTCAATCATCTCAGGGGCAATATCCCCTAACCTGTTGGCAGGTTGAGACCCAAATAAGGTGTTTTGGGTGTTGTCGGTGTCGTTACTCATGATAATACCATCCACTACCAAAAGTGGTTGGTTACTACCTGTGAAAGAGGTGTTCCCCCGTATGTTGATATTAGTAGATGCACCAGGGGATCCTGAGGAACTGCCTATATTTACACCGGCCACCCTTCCTTGCAGGGTATTTAGGATATTGGGTTCTGAACGTTGGGAAATCACATCTCCCTTTACAGATTGCACGTTATACCCAAGTGACTTCTCGTTTCTTTCGATGTTTTGGGCAGTTACCACCACCTCAGTCAAGATCCTAACATCGGCTTCGAGAACCACGTCAATTTCACTTCTGTTGCCCACTGGCACTTCTTGAGTGCGGAAGCCGACAAAACTGAAAACCAGTACGGATGCATTTTCAGGGATGGTAACTGTGTAGCCTCCATCGAGGTCGGTAACAGTACCCACTGTAGTCCCCTTCACGCTCACACTAACACCGGGTATCCCCTCTGGCTCATCTGCCGAGGTTACCCGTCCACTTACTGTCTGGCTCTGTGCCCATACCCCCGAAGCGGCTAATAGGACACAGAAAAAGCCAAGTAGAACTTTTTTCATGCTTTGAAAATTTAAGGTTTTTTAACAATAGTTAAATAATAAATGCAATAATCAAGCTATTTGTTTACATAAACAAAAAAAATAATCGAGGTAATTATAGCTTGAACCAAATAATGATTTGATATTTTCTTGATATTCAGTTGGATTGTGTGCTCCTGTATACTAAAGGCTATTTGAAGAGGTCGAAAAATAATAATTATCTAAATAAAGCATGTTAAAAAATAACTATTTAAAGTTTAAATAATATTAATCTAATTAATTTTTACCTCCGGAAATTAAAAAGGTAATTTTGAATTAGGATAAAAAATTTGGAAAATGTATTATTTCAGAATAATATTACGAAATGTAAAGATATATGATTTTTTATTTTAAATCAATTCCTATTTTTTCAACTTGGCAGAATCGACCACAAAAAAAATCTTACTTTTTTTTAATTTTTACGAAACTTTATTTTATCGCTATTATTTTGTTAAATTTTTAATCAGCCGATCATTTTGCCAGATTATTTTAGGGATACTCAAAAATTGTAATTTAATATGCTCTAGTCCAATTTCTATAAGTAATGACTGATTTATTGGCTGAATCTGCATTTCCCCAATACTTCCCACTTTCCTTCTTTCCTTTTTAGTAACGTTATTCCGTCTGCCAAAAAAGAACCTCCAAAAGCCAGTTTTTTAGCTCCGTTATAACACTCCCAAAACATCCCTTTCTTGATGTCTTTAAAACCAACAGTCATATGCGGGGTATAATTACGGTCGCTCAACTCCTGGTCAAGCTTCAATTTAATTTTACAAAACTGAACCAATGCGGCCTGCAGCTCGATTAACTGAGGCGAAGGGATTATCTTAACAAAGATCACCCTGGTACCAAACCTGCCAATGCCCTTCACGTTAATGGGAAATGGTTCCTGGTTTTTTGCCAGTGCCTCTAGGTTACCGATAAGTCTTTCTTCCTTTTTCTCATTATACGAAAAAGGCATTTTCAAGGTAATGTGCGAGGGTGAGCGCTGGGCATATTTCACGTTGAAGCTTTCTTTCAGGAATGCTTTTATTTCCTCGGATTTGGTAAAAACCTCCCCTTCCGGGATTATGGCCAAGAAGTATTTTCCTAGTGATTTTGGCATGAATACAAGTAGGTAACCGCTTTTGATATTTAAGATTAGGGTATTAAGATTTTTTTTTAGTGGAGTAAATTAGGGAATGTCTATACAAAGGTGACAAAATATTGGCAAATACCCCCATCTGTATGCCGATAGGAAAAAAAACGATTATTTTATGATACATGGCTTTATTCATTATTCCCAAAACCGTAACTTGGTGAAGTTTACCAAATTTCTAACATGAATAACTTTGATAAAATCCTGGTTGGTTTAGACCTAACAGAGATGGATCAAACCATCCTGAAAAATGTAAAAGGACTGTCAACACTTTTGGACATCAAGAAGTGGTATTTCGTTCATGTATCCAAGGACCTTACCCTGCCCAGAGACATTACCGATAAATATCCGGATTTATTGGCTCCTGTGGATGAATCCATACATAAGAGCCTGCAAAAGGAAATTAGGGAGGCGGGCTTGGAAGATGAGAACTATGAAATACTGATCAAGGAAGGGAGTCCGGTGGAAACTATTTTGAGGTGGAGCAAGATCAAGGACGTGGATCTCCTCATTATGGGCAGAAAAATAGACCTTAAAGGCTCTGGGTCACTTGCTAAGGACTTAGCGCTAAAAACCCCAACATCCATTTTATTTGTTCCTGAAGGCTTCAATATCAAGCCTATCGACAGCATCGTGGTTCCGATAGATTTTTCTGAATATTCCAACATTATATTGGAAGTGGCACTGGATCTGGCTAAAAAATCCAATGGAAAAGTTATCTGCTACCATATTTATGAGGTGCCGGCAGGATACTCCAAAACAGGAAAATCTTATGAGGAGTTTTCCAGGATCATGCATGAAAATGCCAAAAAAGACTGTAACAGGCTGTCTCAAAAGTTTAACCTAAACGGCTTGAACTGTGAATTCAAACTGAAAAAAGACCAACACGAATCCCAGTATATCTTGGATCTGGCCAAAGAAATGAGCGCAGATCTTATCATCATGGGCAGTAGGGGAAGGACCGACTCCTCGGCCATACTGTTGGGAAGTGTGGCCGAACGGCTTGTAAACGTCAACAATATAATTCCAACCTTAATCTTAAAGAAAAAAGGGGAAAGCTTAGGGTTTTTCGAGGCTCTTTTTAAACTTTGATTAGCCAGGTTTTCTCAAATAAAAGCACGCCTGGTCGCCCTTTCCCTCAGCATTAAGCTTGATGGCCTTTTCTTTATACCTTTTCATATCATCCCGAGAAAATTTGTCGGAGGTAAACTCATGAACAAAGGAGACCCCTTCCTTGTAACATTCACTCCCCCAGAACTGAAATTCGGTGCTGTCAAAGACAACCTTGTAAAGTTCTAACCCAAAAGCGTCTGCCAGAATCTGTATACCCTTTATACTAGGGATGATGAAATGCCTTGGTGCATCCAGTTGTACCCAGTTTTCCCTATAAATATCCCAAACTTCAGCATCCGCTACCGGCATCCGAAGAAGGCACCTCCCACCCGGGGCAAGGAGTTGGGTGATTTTCTCTATGGCCTTTCTAGGGTCTTTTAAGTGTTCGAAAGTATGGTGCAACATGATCACATCATATTCCCCATCCACTTCTTCCAGACCTTTTTTATGCAACTTCACCTTTTTGTTCACTTGCCTGGAAGCTGGTATAAAGGGATCAAAGCCCTCAAGGTGTCTAAACCCAGTGGCAAAGAGTTCATAGAGTAGCTGCCCGTTCCCGCAACCGATATCAGCAATTCGCTCGTTCTTTTTGGCAGATAGAAATTTCATCCATTCTCCGTAAACTGGCTTGAGCAATTCTACTTCAGACTGCAAAAATGCTTTTAACCTCAACCGTTTTATTAGGTTGACCTGAAAATTGGAAAGGATGAGTGGACTATAGGCATAATAGTCGTCAGGATAATAATATTCTATGTCTTTAGGCTCGTCCACAAGCTGTATGCTGTTGCATTGCCTGCATTGTAGATAACGGAAATACTCCCCAGAACCAAACATCATTTCACGGATGCTATAAATGGGGTGTTCACCTTCTGAAAGACAGGTTTTGCAGATGGTAATGCTCATGGATTAATAGGCGTTTTCTCTATTTAAAGCCAGGTTTTGTATGGTTTTCCCTATTATGGATAAATCCAGCCAAAAGCTCCAGTTCCTAATGTAGAAGTAGTCCAGCTTTACCCGGGCTTGGATTTGGTAAGGATATTTGATTTCCCCCCTGTAGCCCCTGATTTGTGCGAGCCCAGTGATTCCTGGCTTGATTTTATGGCGGCTGTTGTACTTTCCTACTACCCCCACAAATTCCTTGTTCATGGGTACACTATGGGGTCTAGGGCCCACTATGGACATATCCCCCAATAGCACATTGAAGAATTGGGGCATTTCATCCAAGGAAAATTTTCGTATAAGCTTACCGAATTTGGTGATTCGGGGGTCGTTTTTAGTAGCCTGTACAAGGTCTGCCTTCTCGTTTGCCACCATAGACCTGAACTTATAGCAGGTAAAAACACTGTTGTTGAGACCGTTTCTTTTTTGGACAAAAAATACTGGGCCTTTTGATTCTAATTTAATGATGAGGGCAAATAAGGGGATCATCCAGCTCAATATCAGTACTGCCACCATAAGGGAAAACAACATATCAAAGGTTCTCTTGAATATCCGGTTTACTGCTAAATCAAGAGGGATCTCATTAAGGTTAATAAGCCTCAAATCACCATACTTAGTAAAAGAAAGCTCTTTTTTAACATGTAACCCAGACCCTGGTATTATCTTGACTTTCACGTAATTTTCATCTGCATAATCTATAATCTGATTTAGCAAGTCAGGTTCCAATTGCTGACTTAAATAAATAATGTCCAAAGGATATTGCCGCAAGGAGGTTAGGATCTCTGGATAGGGTTTGTCGTTATCCACTACTCCCAGTACGCGTATGCCCATTTCTATTCTGGACTTAAGTTGTTGATCCAAAACATCACTCCAATGGTTTTTGCCGATGATCAAGGCATTTCTGTAATTTTTCCCTTTGGCCCGGTATTTTCTGAGTGCCATTTGAAGCCCCACCCTATAGAAACTGCAAATGACAGTATGGGACCCCACATAGATCAATAAGGGTAACCCACTTACCAAGGACAGCTCAAAAAAGTGGCCTAATCCCAATAATATAAATGCAAGCCAAAAGATACTGCCTATCAAAAGCCTGAGAGTATGGCCATAGCCTTCGGTCCTCCCCAGTTTATAATCTTTCCGGTACACTATGACAAGCATCCAAATCGGAAGACTTAACCATTGATCCTGGATGGAAGAAAAAGAGGCATGCCAACTTAATATATAAATCAAACCCCACAAGAGGACTAGTTCTCCTGAGACAAAAATCCAGGGAAAATATGTGTAAAAGCGTTTTGACATGTATGCGCCTGCAGTTTGCTTGTGGGGTGTTTTTAATGCAATATTGGAGATTTATCCCTTTTAACTACTGTCTGATTGTTAAAAAGGGGCGAATCTTTAATAATTATCACCAATAGTTTGTTAATAAATGGAAAGTGCTCAAATTTGCCATAAAATTAGAAAATTTATTCAACCAACTATCAATTACCTCTAATTAAAAAAGAGGCAAGAATTGGTAGCTTGACCATTGTTAGCTCTAAACATTGAATGAAGCGTAAATTAAAAAAACTTTTTGCACCTTCCGACCAGCCAAGTTCTTTGGGGAATAGGTTCCGGGAAAAGAGGTTTAAGTTTTTCGAGGATTATTTTTTGAAAACCTTTAAAAAAAGGAGTGTGATTAAGGTCTTGGACGTTGGGGGGACAGAGGCTTTTTGGAAGGATAAAAAGATTTTCAAAAACAGGGAGGTACATATTACCCTCCTCAATTTGTCAGCAGAAAAAGTAAGTAGGCCCAATATCAAAAGCTTAAAAGGGGATGCCACCGATCTTTCCATTTTTGGGAACAAAAGTTTTGACTTGGTATTCTCAAACTCGGTGATAGAACATCTCCATAATTTTGAGAATCAGAAAAAAATGGCAAAGGAAATACTCCGGGTGGGGAAGCATTATTACGTGCAGTCTCCCAACAAATATTTTTTTATGGAGCCTCACTATGCACTCCCTTTGTTCCAATTTGTGCCAATCCCTATTCGCAGGTTCGTACTAACTAAAACCAAACTTAGTAGAATGCAAAAGTGGGAGCCTGCGTTTGCTGAAGCTTACCTCACGGAAATTAGGCTGTTGTCCTACAGTGAGATGAAGCAGCTGTTCCCCGAGGCAAATATTTATTACGAGAAGTTCTTAGGCATGAACAAGTCCTTTGTGTTTCATAACCTAAATGATTGAGGTTTTATCCAACCCCAATTTCTACAAGTTTCTTTTCTTTGATCTTTCTTTTACACAGCTTCTTGAAAAGCCGTTCATACTCGTCAGTTACAAAGTCCCAGTCATATTTTTGTACCAAACCTTCGTGGGAGCTTTCCCGCAGTGATTTCATTTTTTCGGGTACTAGTTCGCTAGATTCCACAATTTGCTTAACAGATTGGGTGTTTTTTTCGAAGTACCAGCCATATTCCCCATCTTGGAGCATCTCTTTGTTGAAACGTGTGTTTAAAGCTAATATGGCACACCCATACCCAAGAGCCTTCAGCATAGCAGGATTGGTGCCCCCATATTCGTGCCCGTGAAAATAGGCGAAACAGTTATGATACAGGGAGGCAAGCTCCTCCGGATCCCTTACATAACCTGTAAAAACAAGTCGTTCATCAGGGATACTTTTCATTTGCTGTGCGAATCGGTCATGGTATGGGACATCACCTACGATTACCAGCTTGCGTTTTGAGTTTGATTTTACAAATCCATCCACAATCAAGTCGGCATTGTTGTCGGGAATCAGCCTGCCAACAATAAGATAGTAGGAATCTTTTTCAAGGTTCCATTTTTCGATAAGAGTACTGTCGGAACTTCCCCTTTGATTAGCACCATAGGCAATCATTTTGGAAGGGGCGTCAAATTCCTCCAAATAGATTTTTTGCATCTCATCGGAGTCCGTAATAAGCTGATCGTAAAGTTTGGTGGCTAATCGAGAAGCAAACCTGTAATACCTTGCTCCGAGTCCCTTCCACTTCGGCCTGAGCCATTCCAGTCCATCTACGTTAATGGCTGAGGGCTTCCCAAACAATTTAGGCAGAACTCCAAAGGGGCCATTTGCACTGTTTACCACAAATATCACGTCGGCCTTGGAAAAGCAAGCATGGACCATGGACAAAAAGGAATTGGTAAGTTGGCTCAATGACTTGGTCTCCACACATGGAATATAAACTAACTTAATGCCATTAACTTGTTTAGGCTTGTGTTTAAACAATGGTGCGTGGCAATAAACAGTGATTTCTACCCCTCTTTCCGCCAGTCTTTCTCCCATTTCTTTCACGAAGGTTTCGTACCCCCCATACACGTAAGGATAGCCCCTGGTACCTATTATTGCTACCCTCATTGGTTTGCTGCTTTTCGACATGAAGTTCAATTATATTGCTCCTTTTCAAAAACCCCGTTCAGGTTTTTTTTGAAGGAAGTTAATGAAAAATGATTTAATACCCTATTTTTTGCTTTTTCCCCAAGTTCATTTCTAAGTGCCTTATTCTCAATCAGCTTTGCGATTTGGGAGGCGGCCGTTTTTGGGTCATCCCAGGGAATTAACATCCCTGCTTTTCCCTCATCCAACATCTCCACGGCTCCTCCATGCTGGGTTGCTACTACTGGCTTGCCGGATGCCATTGCTTCCAACACCACAGTGGGAAAAGGATCTGGAAGAACTGAAGGCAATACGAAAATGTCAATAGTAGCTAGAACCCTAGGGATATCATCCCGAAAACCTAGATCGATTACCCTATCCTCTAACTGATATGATTTTATTTTCCCCTTAATCACTTCGTATAAATATTCTTCACCAGGAAACGTATCCCCCGCTAAAATAAAAAGCAAATCTAAGAAATTTTTGTTTAAATATTCCGCGATTTTTAGAAAGTATGTTTGTCCTTTCCAGGGGTTTACCCTTCCGATCATTCCAATTACACAAGTATTTGGTGAAATATTAAGTCCATCACGAAGGGAGATAACAGGTTCGGTGTAGTTTTCATAGTCTATTCCGTTATATATCCTTACTAATTTGTTGTTGTTCACGGAGGTTGCCCAGTTATCATAAACAGCCTGAGAAACTACTATTACTTTATCGGAATATCTATTTACCATCTTTCCCATAAAATTTTTAAACCAACTAGGGCTTGTAATTATTTCATGAAGGTGCCAAATATGCCTCAGGTTCTTCTTTTTTGCCACCCAAGCACCTATCCAGACTGCCGCAGTATTGCTGTAAAGAGTGTCAATTTGTTCAGCCTCAATCCATTGATTAATGGAATAATTGGCCTTTCTCATTACCTGAAACCTATTGAAAACTCCCGGTAAGGTAAAGTACTTTCTTCTGATCACCCCTAATCTCACTACTTTTACAGGAATTTGGAGCTTTCTTAGAGCCTCGCTTAATGGGCCTTCTTCAGATAGGCAAACATATATTTTATGCCCCTGCTCTTTCAGAGACCGGGCACTTATCAAGAAAATCCTACTAGCACCATAAAGGTCCGAGGATCCGTGAAGCATCAGGATTTTTTTAGGCATGATGTTTTTAATATTCTCTCCTCAAAAGGTAGGAAGCACCTAAAAAGCCCCCGTGGTCAGTAAATACTATATGAACGGAAGAGCTGTACTTGGTTATTAATTTGAACATGTCCTTTGGGTCATAATTGTTCATTTGCATGATCGGTTCGATTTCCAGAGACCTGTTTTTCAATATGGAATAGACTGTGTTGTATAAGATGTTTTTGGACCTAAAATAATAATGCAAATATTTAAATTTCGGAAGGGCATTGCCATAGGTGATATGTAGTTGGATTATCCCCCCTACTTTGACTCTATCCAATAATTGCTTTATTAGTGAAAACCCTATATTCTTTTCTATATGTTGAAGGACTATATAGGAATTGATGAAATCAAATTGCCCAACTTCTGGAAGCATCTTGCCGTCAAATAGGATGTATTCGATGTTCTCCGCCGCAAGTTCTTTGGCATGAAGCCTGGCCTTTTCTAATATGTCAGGAGAAATATCGATCCCAACTACACTTCCTGATGTTATTTTCGAAAATGGAATTGTTAACCTCCCCAAGCCACAACCAAAATCCAATATGGATGCTTCCGAAAGATCCGCATTGTGGTATTGAGAGATTCTTTTCAGGGTTTCCTCCGTATATTCTTTTCCTGTGTGGAAGAAATCCTCAATACCTTTGTCGGTAAGGTTATTCATCCTGTACTTTTCATCGGATAGCACGCCGTAATAGGGGTCTTTTTTACCGAAGGTTTTCCAAGTGTTTATGGTTTTATTGCTCATTTATTTCCTGCTCTTAATCAATTTTGCCGGATTTCCACCCACGATGCTGTAAGGAGGCACATCTTTGGTCACTATGCTACCCGCAGCAATGATTGAACCCCTACCAATGGTAACTCCGGCCAATATTACCGAATGAGAAGCAATCCAGCAGTCATTTTCGATTTTTACAAAGGACCGATTTACCCCTTGTTCAATCATGGGTATTTCGCTGTCCGAAAACACATGATTTTCTGAATAGATACTGACCCTTGGGGACATCATGACATTGTCACCGATTTCGATATAGCCCGAACACCCAATATAAGCATATGGTCCAATACTGCTGTTATTTCCAACTTTTAAACCCATGCCTGCCTCCCCACCATATAAATTAGTGGGCCGTATGATGGCATAGCTCCCCACCGTGACCTTGTCCCCAAAGATCAACCCCCTCTGGGAAAGGCCGTTGATCTCGCAATGGTCCTGGGCAATAAAATTCCGCCCCACATGGATATATTGAGCTTGGCGAATAGTAACCCCACTTCCTATTAAAAATAAACCTTTTACGGTACCCATGCGCCATCTTACTCCTACACCACGTGCCCACCAGCAGCACATTCTGATCAGCACCCCAAATGTGGAATAACTATCCCAATGGGGACCAAAGCGGTCATTGAAGTCTTTTCCGGTAATTTTGCTGATCCAAGTACCAAGAAAATTACTCATGTGTTATGTCTTTCAACTTTTGGTCCAAAGATAGAAAAAACTTTTCCATGGAAAATGCCTTAATTCGGATGTTGCCCATCTCTACTAATTTGCACCTTAGGTCTGCATCCATGGCTAGTTCCCGCATAGCGAAGGACAAGGCCTCCGGAGTGTTTTCTTCAATTACCAAAGCTGCTTCGCCTGCGACTTCCATCAGTGCCCCTTGTCTGGAGACAATCACGGGAATTCCAAATGCAAACGACTCCAACACTGGCAATCCAAAGCCTTCATTTAGGGAAGGGAACACATAAGCCAGGGCGTTTCCATAATAGGCACAAAGTTCCTCCTTAGCGATATGCCCTTTGAAAATAACCTTATCTTCCAAGTGAAAATGACGGACAAGGGATTCCAGGGCTGAGGAATCATCTAGGCTTTCCCTTGGTCCTTTTTGCCCAATAAGCACCAATTTTATTTCCGAAAAGCGGTGATCCTGAAGTAGGATGGAAAAAGCTTCAATCAGCATGCCTAAGTTTTTTCGCTTTTCCAGGACTCCTACATGAAGAAAGTAGCTGCCATTTTTAAGCTCTGGTGAGAAAGGTTTATCCTGCTTAAGCCCAGAAGCAGGATAAACCACGTGAATAGGTATATGCTGGAAAGGAGGCAGTTGTTCTAGCCGTGATCTTGAAAATTTGGTAATGGTTATGATTTCCCCCCTATGTTGTAGCCCTTTTTCCAAAAAGAAAAGGTAATATTTAAGCCATAGTTTTTGGTAATGGTCGGGGCTGTCCCAAAAAAAGGTGTCGTGTACCACAGAGACCTTCTTGCCCCTTCCCCATAAAGGGCTAAGGATGTCTGGACTAAAGAGGATATCAGATTGCCACCAATAAGAAAGTGTAGGAAGCACCACTTGTTTCCTCCAGAAATACAGGCCCTGAAATAGCAGGTTTTTCCATGGTTTGGTTTTGCCCCTGAAAAAATCACTTTTTAATACCTTCCTGTAATCTGGTGAAATGATATATTCACAAGTAGGATTGGAATGGCGCTGGATTTGCTCACAAATAGTCAGCATATAGGTTTTAATACCTGTCTGAGCCACGTATAAATAAAAAACGTCAATAAGTACCTTGGGCTTAGGCATAACCTGTTTTGATTCGGTTGTATTCACTCATGGCATAGCCAACCATCCACCACGAGATCCAACTTACATATGCATACATTTCTGCATTAGCAGTGAAAAGTGGTAGGAGTAACCCAGTTTTTACTGCTGCTGCGGTAAAGGATATTCTTGCGGTCATCAAGTTATCAGTGTTCCTGAATACGCTTATGGCATAGGAAATAGAGTATCCTAAAAGCAGGATATAGACAATCATCCCCAAAAAGCCCATTTGAACCCCATATATGAGAAACTGATTTTCCCCGCCTATCCTAACATCATCAGTGACACTTCCCACGTTGCCACTCATCGCAAGACCTGCACCTAGGGGGTTGGCTATCATTGAATCCAATGCAATGAGCCATTCCACCAAATGCCCAACACTGGAGGCATTTTCAAAAGTAATGGTGTCCACTACAAAATAGTAGAAATCATCAGATGCAAAAATAAACACGTATACGATGAAGGCCAAGGCCATGGCAAAGCCAAAGAAGATCAGTTTGTATAATCGGAAAACCACCGCAATGAAGAAAATCATTACGAAGAAAGCGGCAAAAGCCGCCCGAGAGGAAGCAAAGAACAAACTTGCCAAGGAGCAGAACATGACGAGGAGGTAAATTGAGCTATCTTCTCTTTTACTGCTTAAATACCAGATAAGCCCTGCTGCAAAACCCAAAAGAACAGAACTTGCCATTTCTAGGGGATCAGAAAAAAAAGAGGCAAATCGTTTAGTAATAGCCTGGGTTTCAAAGGTCCAAGAAAGCCCAAAATTCCCTGAAGGAGCTGTATCGTAAATCGCTTGGTTGAAAAGGGCATAACCGGTATAACTTTGGAAATGGGTATCCAGCGTGCTTTCCAGCAGGTTGACTAGGAAAGCAGCAACTGCAATCACGAAAATTACCTTAAAGAAATTACTTATTTCCTGGTCGGTGAAACGAGTATTTCTGCCAAGAAAGTATACTATGGCAGGGATAAGCATGTTTTTGAAATAAAAGGCCTTATTTACAAATGAACTTTCGCCTATTGGGAGAAACATAAACAGCAAGGCCAAGCCGATAAAAAAAAGGAAAAGACGATCGACAATATTCAGCCGTAAAGGGTATTCGAAAATGTTTTTGTGAAAAAGCAAAAAAAGCACGAATCCCAATATTACCATTAAGTCCTTGGCTAATTGGAAAAAGGCAACCAGAATTGGGGAATAGGTTGTCTGATAGGTTAGACTAAGAACAGTTATGTGAAAGGGGAGGTAGGCAAGAAGGAAATAGACAACATACTCCCATTTACCTTTAAAGACCATCGCTTTTAGGGTGACGAACACTAGGGGAACAAAACCCAGAATGGCAAATAAAAAAAGGCTATTACCTATCAACGCTTACTCAGGCTTTTGACAAATTAACGTTACCGTGAATCGAATAGGGCACCTACCTTTGACTTTTATTGCTCTAAAAAACTTCAATAATAGTTCACTTTTCTCAATTGCAATAATTCCATTTGGTTTTATTCGGTTATTCTTGAATAGACTGTATTTGTATTTGGGAATGGGGAGTACAGTTTGGAAATTCCCAAACCCTGTCCTGGTAAGTACCTCCACCATTTCATGGTAGGTGGATTCGTTTAAATGACCACCCATTGCCCTGGTTTTTCCCGAACTTGAATTGTCCAGGATCCTTGTGACGTCCATAGGGCCAAAGAGCCTGTTTGGCATCACGAGGATGAATTTACCTCCGGGTAATAAACTCTCGTACACGGATGTAAGGTGATCTTTTAAATCCAGGGGGGCAAGATGCTCTATGACATTATCTGAGAATGCCACTTCAAACTTTTCCTCTGTCCTAAAATGGATAATTCCTGATGCTATGAAATTTATTTTTGGATGAGACCTTAGATTGTCAGGAATAAAAACATCCACTCCTGTCAATTTTTTGTAAGTCAGGTTTTTGTGAATGTTCATGAGAAAAAATCCTTCTCCACACCCAAAATCAATGATTGATTTGCCCCTAAGCTCTTTTTCAAAAAGGGTGACCTGGGGATCTTTACTGGCGATCCTGCTCTCAAGCGAGGTATCTTCCTTTGCCGTCCTACCATAAAACTGAAGCAAATTGGAGTAAAACTCATCATAAAGCCTTTCTCTTTCTTTTGGTTTTTTTTCTTTGATTAAAAGTTTGTGGTAATGGTTTTCTAAGTGGAATGCTTCTCGTAATACTGCTTCAGAAAGCCCTATTTCTTTGGAATAGGCTTTTATATCAGGAAAAGTGGAGCTTTTGGACATACTCATTTTTTGATTTTATTTTTCAAACAGACCATCATATTGCCCTTTTAAAATTGCTTTCACTTTTTTAAACCTTCCATTTAGACCTAAATAAAGAATAAAAGAAGCATTTTTGGCAGTCTGATAGATCAAACTTAACACAAAGGAAAGTGGATTTGAGTGATTCCTGATTAAATACAGGTGATTTCTTGTTCTGTAATAATGAATTATAGGAGGAATGATGCCTTCCTTCGTTTTTTCAGATTTTTTGGATGAGGCACTTGCCACATGGAAAATCTTTGATTTTGGGACAAACCTCAGTTTGAAACCGGATTTTCTCATCCGAAAGGACCATTCCACATCTTCATAATAGGCAAAGAATTTATCTTCCAACCCTCCTAATTTCTCGATAACAGAGGATCTGACCAAAATGGCGCAACCGGTAATCCAGGGCGTATCCTTTTCATTTTCATATTGGCCGATGTCCTTTTGGCCTATACCAACCGACCAGGTCATTTCAAACCAACGAAAGTAACCACCACCGGCGTTCCAAATCATGTTTCTTTCCTTTTCGTACATGATTTTTGGCTGAGCAGCACCATAGTCCATGTTATTTTCCAGAAAACCAACAAGAGGGTCTAAGAATTCAGGTTCAACAACGGTGTCGTTATTGAGCAAAAGGATATAATCAAAGGACTCTTTCATTGCCGCCCTTATCCCCAAGTTGTTGCCACCTGTAAAGCCTTGATTGGTTTTGCTTTCGATCAGTTTAATTTCGGGAAATTTCAATTTTAGGGCCTGACCTGAATCGTCATCGGACCCATTATCTACTAGAATGACTTTGAAATTGGGATAGGAGATTTTCCTGAGGGATGCCAAGCATGCCTCACTCAATTTATATCTATTCCAATTGATTATTATGATTGCAACTGAAGGGGAAGTTGAAATTTCCATCTAAAAATTAGACAATATTGATTAAAGGACAAGTTTTTTGCTGTAGCTAATTGGAGACAGGAGAATTAGGCCTCACTCTCAATGAGATTGCCTTTTAACTTCCAAAAAGTGCTTATTTCCAATTTGTTTTTCATGAAATTTATGAAGGTGCAAATCAATAAAACTGCTATTTCCGTAGAAAGTAGACCGAAACAAAGACCCATTCCTCCATAGATATGGGTAAGCACCCAACAGGCCGGAACCATATAAAGTGCCATTAGCCAAGAGGACCTGAACATGAGGTTTTTCTGCCCCTTGACAAGAATAATCATGACGTTTGGAATATTCAAGCAGGCGAAAAATGGGATAAATGCCAATATGCGCATGTATTGGACAGACTCCTCAAAAGTGCTTCTGGCCAACAAATGGATAATATAGGGTGCCAATGCAAACACCGTCATAGAGCCAATGATACCCAGAACCAAGGTCCATCGGTATACCCTCCTTAAAAACCGATAAAACCTGGGTTTGTCCGACTGGAATAACCTTGAAGTATTGGGAAAAATAGCCTGAATTATCAAGGATGGAATGAGCCTCAGTACCATGGAAATCCTTTCGGCCAAGCTGAACATACCTAAGGTTTCCGCAGCTGCGAAAAAACTTAAAATGATCAATCCACCATTGGTTGAAATATGGGAGGCCAAGTTGGAAAGGAAAAACTGAAAGTTATCTAGAAGCGATTTCCATATCTGCCCTATTTTCGGATATTGAAAGAAGATTTTAAGTGAAATGTGGATATATACCAAAAGCAGAATATTGATAGCAAGGCCTGTGCTGCCTAGCAGAAAATTCACCCACTTGGCTTGATCCGGACGGTGGATAAACAATACTAATCCCAATAAATAAAGCAGTTTGCTGAAGACATTGGAAATAGATACCAGCTTCATCTTTTCCATTCCCTGGAAAAACCAGAGTGGCAAGGTGGCTTCTGAAAATAGCAAAAGCAAGGAATACACCAATATCAACTGGTATTCCTGAAACAAACCGAACCCAAATACACCTATAATTATGAGGATCGCCGCTAGCAGTGCCATGCTGAATTTGCCCGAAATTACCCTTGAAAAAACAAAGGACAAGGCTTTCTTGTCACGATGAAGAAGCGCTACTTCTCTCGGAGCACTGAGGTTATAGCCAAAACCCACAAGGATGTTGGCCAGGATAATAATGGAAAGAGCCAGATTGACCAACCCAAACTGGTCAACACCTAAAGAGGTTACCAGGAGAGGCATGGATATTAGTGAAATCAGGACGTTTGAAGCCTGTATTATTATCAAAAAAATGAAATTTTGTATGGATTTGTGCCGAATTAGGTGAAAAAGTGGGAATTGGTTGATCTTAGCCCACATTAGGATTTGGGGAAATTTCTCCTGTATAGGGTACTAGCATAAACATAGAATAAAGCCAATATAAAAAACAAGGCTCCTCCTGCGGCTATCCCTGTTTTGAGTTTAATTTTATGTTCCTCAAGTGGAAACCTGGGGCTGTCTATAATTTGGATAAGAGGAGTGTTGTTTCTATGGTTTATTTTGGAAATTTCCAGGTTTTTTACCACCTCCTGATATACTGCACCTGCGGCTTGTACATCCACTTGACGGCTTTTAGACTCTACAGTTCCCTGTTGTAAGAGTGGGTTTGGATTGGGGATACGGTCTTGAAACCTGGCGAGTCCCTCCAAGCTTTCATCCAAAACCCTTCTTACACTATCCGCTTGGGACTGCAAAATTTTCAGGTTTTCCGCCGTTTTTTTTGTTTTGGTTTCTTTGTAGAATTGGTTGACTTTTTCCACCAGGGTCTCATTGAATACCTTGGAAAAGGTTTCGTCCTTAGAGGTTATGCTTATTTTTAGGATGTTTAGCTTTCTGTCCGGCTTTTCCACTCCAAGGTTCTCTTTTCGGATCTCTTTCACAATTTCTCGGATCACACTGTCTTGCTTCACCGAGAAGGAATCCCTTGTGAGGGTAAAGTCCATAGTCGCTAAGTCCACCTTATTTTTCCACTTTTTCTTCAAGTTGTTAAAAGCAATGTACCTGTCAATAAGCAATTCTTCCTGTGCTTCTTGTCCCATTGGAGAAAGCAAGGTAGAGGAAATCATGCGCTGTGACCGGTAAAGTTCCATAATGTTGTCGCCAGTAAACAAGCCACTTTCTGACCCCAAAGAAGGAAGGTTCAAGCCTATCATAGAGGCAAGTCCGGAAAGGTTGCTTAAACCTCCCATGTCTGACTCCTCTAGCACAAAGGTGGTCTCAGCCACATACTTTGGCTTTTTAAGGAGGGAGGCCAGTATTCCCAGTACTATTCCAACTATGGTGAGAAGAAGGATGAGTCGCTTTTTATCCCAGAACACGACTCCCCATCCCTTTAGTCTGAGAATTAATTCCCGGAAGGTGATTTTATCGTCAACTATATGCGGTTGTGTTGGCATGTCTGAATCAATTCAAAATTTGGGTCATTAGTAAGGCAATGGTGGCTAACCCTGTAGTTAGTCCCACGAGTTCACCGGGTCTTATAGGGATCCTTGGCCCTTTAGTGGGTACGATGATTTCTGCACCAGGCTCTACTTTAGGATATACATTGAAGAGCAAAAAGTTTTTGGTTCTGGCTACTTCACCATTGGCATATACCACGTAGGTACGTCTTCTTTTCGCTCGGTTGTCAAATCCCCCGGCCCTATTGATGTAATAAGACATGGACCTGAAGTTTTCGTGACGTACAGTTGTGGGGTAGATTACATCCCCTCTCAGCCTTACGGTCTGTAGTTGCCTTGGAATACTGATAATATCCCCTTCTTCCAGAATGAGGTCAAATCTGGATCCTGGGTGATTTAGTATAGTTTCCAAGTCAATGGCGATAGCCTCTGTTTCCTTAATTTTCACGGGCGATATTCCCACCCTACTTTCGGCAATATCCCCCAGCAGTCCTTCCCGAGCTTCAATAATAGCTTCTTCGGCGTCCCTGCTTAACTCGTCCTCTCTCTCCACCATGGCCTTTGCCAGTCTAGCCAAGAGCAAGGCTTGGGACTCTGTGGGGTCTCCGAAATCTAGATTTAACCGATCGATTAGGTTTTTAAGGTTTCTTTGTTTCTGGATTTTTTCGGAATCTGCCTGATAAAATTCGGTTCTTCGTATCAATGTGGCTCCCTTGGAATAAGCAAACTCTGTAGTACCTCCAGATCTTCGGATGATGTCGGAAATCCTTTCCTCAGCATGCCTAATAGAGAAAACGCCGGGGGATTTTACCTGTCCTTCTATCTGAACTGTCTTTTCCAAGGTGAAGTTAGTTTTTCTTCTCACAGCCACGTTATCAAATGGCTGCAACCTTACCGGATTGGGGTTAAGGGAAAGATCTTGGGCCACACTCACGGGTATAATTTCGGAATAATCCCTAGCATTATTGGCCGAGGATCTTCTGGCAATTTCTATATCTGTTCTGGATGCTGCTTCTTTTAGCCCTCCTGCTTGCATGATCAAATCCTCCACGGTCATTTCCTGAGCATAAGGATATATCCCGGGTTCTCTCACTTCCCCGGCAATTTTCACATAGAAATCTTCGCTAAGGTCATATATGGATGGCACTCTGATTATGTCTTCCGCCTGCAATACAATGTCAGGTTGATTTCCCTGCATAATGGCACTAAGGTCGTATTGCTTCATTTCTGGACTAAGGTCCTTTTTGGTGCGTAGGATGGTTACCCTTTTGGTGAATGCCTCACCTCTCAATCCTTCGGCTCTTTCGATGAGTTGGGTAAGGGTCATTCCTTCACTTAGAGAATAATTCCCTTCCCTAAATACTGCCCCTTTTATTTGTACGCGGTTGGTGTAACGGTCCAGGACTTTTCCTACTTCATAGCTGTCCCCTCCCTTTACCATGAAGAAACTAAATTGATCTTTAAAAACATCCGACACAGCTCGTTCCTTATCTGTGACCCTTGCGACACTTACCCTCTCCCGAAATGCCTCATCCGTAAACCCCCCAGCATATTTCAACACATCAGCTAGGGTTTCCTCGGCCTTAACCTCAAAAATCATGGGGCGTTTCACCTCTCCTTTAAAGCTAACCCTCCCTTCAAAAGGCTCTACTAGAATTATATCTTGGTCTTGAAGTTGCTTTTCCATGTTTGCGCGACCATTCATAAGAAAATCGTAAACATCAATCCTGGCGATCTCCTTGTTGTTTCTGATAAGCTTCACGTTTCGCATGGTTCCATCCTCATTGGGCCCCCCCGCTGCATACAGCGCATTAAACGCTGTACTGAAGGCACTGAGGGTAAAAGTGCCAGGTAGGCGGACTTCACCTACTAAATGTACTTGTATGGTCCGAATATTACCCAAACTCAATTGAAGAAATGTATTTGGATTGCTTCCCGTTAGGCCAGTATAGAACCTGGAAAGCCTGGCTTTTAACATCTCGGCAGCCTCGTTGATGGTAAGCCCTGATACAGTGATAGGGCCGATATTGTCTAGGAGTACATTTCCTTCTGGAGTGACAAAGACCTCAAAGTATTTCTCGGATTGACCGTAGACGTCAATATATAGCATATCCCCGGGTCCGATCACGTAATTTCTGGGTGTGGCCATGTTAAGGTTGGGTTCAAAGGTTAACCGTCGGTTTTTACTGTAAAACATGCTCATGCCAAAATACTTGTCGGTATCGTCTTTGTTCATTTCCCCCTGTTCTGGGTCTATCATCCCCCGGGTGATTTCATTGACATCAAATTGCCTTCTTGGTTTTCTTTTGGAGGGTTTATCCGCACTTCCTGAAGAGCCAATTTCTAAGTCCATTCCTTGCAGTCTTTCTCTCAGTTTGTCAATTTCTTCCTGAGGCACCCCCCGAACCTGAGCCATCTGAATAAGCTCCCCTTCGGAGAGCCCGGCTTCCTCGGCCCTTCTTACCAGCGTCCTAAGTTGCTCGTCGGAAAGCTCATCCACGTTGATGGAAGATAGGTCTTGGATGGACTGACCATAGCCGCTGAGGCTAATACATATAGTCAATACCAAAAAAATAACATGCCCCCAATGGCATGCCTGATTTTTCTTAATCATAGTGTTGATCATCTATCATGAGTTTTTGGTGTTGTCGGACAAAGCTTCGCCACCTCACTCCCAGGCAGCAGGTACCCAAAAAGTGCGTTTAGATAGGGAAGGTTGCCCAAAACGACCGTAAAGATAGTTATTACATTCATTTTAAAAGGAAAAGAATTCTATTTAATCCATTCTGGCATCAGACCCTTTTGTAGCTTATTGAAATTCCACATAGTTTGGTGGAGGGATGTCATTTAGCCTTAGATAGACTAGCAATTGTCCCCTATGGTGGGACACATGGTCTGCAAGCAATAACAAAAACTGTCTCCGTGTCCTGGAAAAACCCCCATAGTTGCCCTTCTCAGAAAGTCTAGCATCCTCAAAATCTATTATCAACTGGCTAGCATTATCAAACTCCTTCTCCATCACCTTTAGGATGGAGGACTTATCCATCCCATCCACCTTGTAGGCATCCTGACGAAAAGGAGTTTCCAAACCTGCAAATCTACTATGGGCATGCCATTCGATTACCAGTGCTATATGCATTAATTGTTCTCCAAATCCCATCATTTCAACGGTGGGTTTAAAGCCGTATTTTTCTTCAGGCATGGCCTCTGCCACTGCCAGCATGTAGGCTTTTGATTGTTCCCACCTTTCCAGAAAATCCGCTAACCAAGGATCATTCTGAGCACTCGTAGTAGAGACTAGGAGTATAAAAAACAGTACACAGCTAAACCCCTTCTTCATATAAGTGATATATTTGTTCCGCATAAAGTTAGAAATATTGTAAAGAGCCCGCTATGCCGAGTACAAAAATAAGTAGCCATAAGGTTTATTTGAAAAAGCAAAGAGAAGAATTGTGGCAGGAACTACTTAGCTTGGGCGGGGAAAATGGATGGCTTGGGTCAGATTACCTTTGGGTCATCAGGGGCTGGATAGACAAAAGGGCAGGGGGCATGGGATACCAACAATCCAAAAGGAATACCAACAATATGATAAAAGGGGAAAGGGTGGATTTTTGGCTCGTTTCAGAAGTTGACCATCAAAGTCACTTTTTAAAATTGAAGGCATTGATGAAATTACCCGGAAGGGCTTTCTTGGAATGGTCCATTCAAAAGGATGACAAAGGCGAGTTTTTGTTGCAAAGGAGCATTTTTTACCCCAAGAATGGTTGGGGAGCCACTTATTGGTACTTAGTATTGCCTCTTCACAGACTGGTTTTTAGGCATATGGCAAAAAAATTGGCGAGGTGAACTACTTTTTTTTAAACAGTTTAAGCACTATATAATCCCCTGATTTACGAAAACCCACAAACATCCATCAACCTTAATCAAGTTCCGATCTCCTTGAGAAAGGGATAAAAGAATTTATGGGAAATACCTGTTCTTTACAATTGAGTCCATTTTTTCCGTTAGCGTAATATACAGTGGGTTCCTAAAAAATCAGATCAGTTTTCTTTCCAGACTATTTTCTGTGACTTTCTTAAAGGATCGTATTCCCCATTCAAATGACTAATAGCCTGGTCTAACCTGTCCATTTCTTCAAAAATCACAGAAAGCATTTCCATCTTTTCTTCATTGCTGAATTCCAAAGAGTGGATAACATTCCTTATGTTCAAAACATTGGCAATAGGCTTCCGAATGACTTGGGATATGTCAAAAATCATTTTTTCCAATGCTTTCAAATGATTTCTCTTTTCAGAATTATCTTGGATTACCCCAATCCAAACAACGTCATTTTTATTTCTTTTTTCTGCATTAGCTTTCATCCAATGCCATTTTTCTATATCTCCAGAAACTCGAACTTTGTATTCGGCCTCGATGGGTTGAAAGGATCCGTAGGAATTTTATAAAAGTTCGTATACATAATCCCTGTCTTCCACGTAAATATAACTAAGCATTGTTTTTGGATTTTCTTTTAGCTTTTCTGGACAAATTCCGGGAATGAGTTTCTGAATACCCTCACTTATAAAAATTAATTTCAGCTTTCCTTCCTTACAAAAAGCCATCTTGAAAATTTCACCAGGCACTAGGTCATTTAGCCTTTTTATTTCAAAGGCATTATGTTCGATATCTAAGCCCAGAATTTTGGGTTTTCCTTTTGGCAATATAGCCCCTGTTTCGTAGAATTTATGGTTGTAAAAACTCGAACTTTACGGCATCAGCTATCACATATTGGTCCATTTCCCCTTTTATGGTCAAGGCCCGCTGATAACCTTCCTCAAATTTGTAGGTTCCTAGCTCTTTCCATTGTCCTCCATTTTCTTGCTGATTTACCTCAAGTTGTGACTCACCATTAGCATGGTGAATGGTAACAGGCACCTTTGATTCATATTCCATAGAAGAGGGATACCATATGTATACTTTGTAAGATCCCGGTTTGAAAAAATAGGGACTGTAAAAAAATTCCCCTTGTTGACCTTTTGGGTTATACCGGAAGTTCATTTCAAAGCGGCCAGTGTGGACGGTTTCCTCCTCATGCCAATCTCCGGTGAAAAAGGTGAAGCCTTTCATATTGTTGTCTATAATTATTTCATTTTCAGAGCCCCAAATTCCATAGGGATTGTCTTTTAAGGACAACACCTGGTTGTTGTATTTTAATTTTTTCCGTAACTCGTATATGTCAATGTGTTGGACAGCCCTGCCCGATTGAACAGCCATAGCGGCAGCTACACCTGCTGATTCCCCCATAAGCATATATTGCGGTTCCATTCGTATGGAAGCAATGGCTAAAGCACTTCCTGACACACAAACTGGGACAATTAAATTAGTGCATTCTTCAAACTTAGGAACCAAAGATCTATAAGGGATCTCATATTGTGCAACGGGGATAGAAAGGTAACCTTCGTTATAGGTTTCATACTTCATGTCAGGGAATCTGCTAATTTCTATATAGCTCCTTTGCATTTCACGGACATCGATATTGTAGGACCCCATTCCAATGGCGTCATACTTCACGGTATCGGTCATCAGGTCATGCTGTGTCATAAAATATTCCCCTTTCATCCGGCGCGCCACACGCACGTACAATTGATGAGGGAAATTTTGATTATTAACATATTCGTCTTTACACAAACCAAACTTTTCCATGGATTCACGGACATGATCTGGAACTTCGGGGTCAGTGGCAAGGAACCAAGCCAATCCCAAGGTATAGTCCTTATGCCATTGCCATATGCTGTCACGCTTGGCATAATCAGCCTCAGGATATTCCCAACTGGAACCGTCTAAAAGATTGGTAGAGATACCCACAGAGGAGTTGATGTCCGATTTGCCATTTGGGAGTGTTGGCCAAAACCCAATTAGGGGTCCCGCATTGGGATTAGCGCGATAATACCTGCGCGCGAGCTCGTAGGTATTAGGATCATAGTTTTCTGGTTTAGCCCAGGCCAACATGTTTTCTGGATTATCGGTGGCAATCAACCGAAAACAATAGGATTGAATGCCTTGATCCCCTTCCCCTATGCTCACCATTGGCCTATGATGCACCAAGGGTAACAGTTCTTTTTCCCTATCGTTGTTAAACGGGCTGATTCGGCCAGTGATCTGGTGGCTGGTAAAGGTAACGGGTTGTCTTCCCGCCCATGATTCATTATATTCTTTTACTCCTTCCCGGCCTAGAGTATATCCCACCTTTGCCTTTGCCATCAAATCACCCTCGTATCCTGCATCGATAAATACCTTGCCATATATTTCCGTTCCATCAGTTGTTATCATCTTCGAAATTACCCCATCCGATTTTTCAACTATTTCTACCCGCTTACCATAGAATACTTCTACATTATTCTCAGCCAACCAATCCTTAAAGATTTTCTCGCCAATATGGGGTTCTGGCCCTCTCCAGTAGAATACATGTGTATCGTAGTACTCTGCCACCTTTTTATAAAACTCCACTGCAAGTCCTCCAATAACCGTCCTGTCCCCATAATCCGTATGGGATAAGCCCCCAGTAACCATGCCCCCTATATTATAGCCTGGTTCAATAATGGCAACCGACATACCCTCTTTTGCAGCTGCTACTGCTGCTGTTACCCCACTAGCGGTACCCCCATAGACCACCACATCAGTTGAAATTTGTCCAAATACGCTTCCTGAATAAAATTGAAAAACCAAAAGTAAAAAACAGTAAATCAGTCGTGCTATCCTGATGTTTTTTAAGGGTAAAACATTGAAATCAGAGTTTTTTTCACTTAAGATTTTTGTAATGGGACCCATGAATTTTTTATTTACAGACGGATATCAATTTCGAAACAAGATATTCAAAAAAAAAGTAATCGGCCTAACCCATCATCGTCAAAAAAATAATTATCGTCATCCAAAAGAGAATTTGTGCGTTACTTACGGTAAATTAGAATTGCTTTGAAAAATCCTTGAGTAATGAAAATTCAACATCTTGGGCCGGACAGTGAACTTTCTCCCTTTGTCAAAAATATTATGACTTTTGAAAGCAAGGAAGATTTCAGTAAAACCAATCTGCCTTTTTTTGCGGATGGTTTTCCAGGCATTATGTATCACAGGACTCCTAATGGGTTAATAGTAAATCCCCACAAAAAATTAATGCCGGAGCTGTTTATTTATGGGCAAACCATAGCTCCCATAGAAATCGAAATTTTTGGATCTTATCGCATCATTGTATTCCAACTTTTCCCTTTTACTCTTAAAAGCATTTTCGGAATTGATCCAAGGTCAATTAACGACAATTGCTTTGACCTGCTGCATGAAGGAGGGGAAAACTGGAAAATATTTCTGGGACAACTTTCTTCCAGTAACTCTATCTTAAATGATGTGGGTAGTATTTCTGAAGGGTTAACTGCAATGATACATGCAAAAAAGGCAAACTTTGACCCCACAATCCTGAAAGCGATAAAAGGCATCATGCATGCCAATGGCCTGCTTAATTTGGCGAATTTGGCCAAGGAATTGCAACTGGCAAAAAGAACTCTGGAAAGAAGATTTTTAGCTTCGACAGGTTTGCTACCTAAGCAGTTTGCAATGATTATTCAATTCCAAAACTCCCTTTCCCAAATCACCCAAAAAGAATATGATATTTTAACAGATGTAGTGTATCAAAACGGCTATGCCGATCAATCCCACTTCATACGGGTATTCAAATCCTTTACCGGAAAAACACCGAAAAGTTTCAACCAAAAACCGGATAGCTAGGGTGTTTCTTTGACGATTTTGTTCTATTTTCTCAACGCTCCAAGGACAATATTTGCATAAAAATATTCAATTATGCAAGTTCTAATCTTTGGAGCCTCGGGTTCGCTTGGCTCCCACATCGTAAACCAAGCCTTGGAAAAAGGGTATTCGGTAAAAGCTTTTACCCGTGACGTTATCAAGCTGAATAAAAATGAGCATCCAAGATTGACAGTTTTTGAAGGGGATGTCTACCAACTTACTGATGTCGAAAATTCGATGTATGGCGTAGATGCCGTTTTTTGTGCCCTTGGGGACGGAGCCAAAGGGAAGGTCAGGGCGATGGGCACATTGAACATTATTAGGGGAATGGAAAAGGCGGGGATAAAGCGGTTGATCTGCCAGACTACCTTGGGAATAGGGGAGAGCTGGCACAACCTAAATTTCTTTTGGAAACATGTAATGTTCGGATTCTTACTGAGGAAAGTTTTTCAAGACCATCAGGGGCAAGAACAATATATTCAGGCAAGTGACCTTGATTATACCATTGTCAGACCTAGTGCCTTTACGAATGAAAATTCTGTCAAAAAAATGAAAATCGGTTTCGACTCCAATGTCAAAAATTTGAGACTAAAAATACCCAGGGCAGAAATAGCTGTATTTATGCTTAAGCAATTGGATTCCAAGGATTTTATCCGAAAAACTGTTAGTATATCCGAGTAATGGGACAGAAGTAGGTTGCTTGAAAAAATACTGAAAGTCTATATTGAAAAATGACAAAGGATTTTCGGTGGTTGATTTTGAAGTTTTAAAATTAAGAGAGACTTTCTAAATTGGTTAGCAATCCCCCTATTCCAGAAAAGGGAACAATTAGCTCAAAAATATTGATTTTCTATTTGTAATATTTATTTTACAATAAAAAACATGAAAAACCTTTTGTATGTACTAATGTTTTTTGGGTTAACAAATTTATTAAATGCCCAGCAAACTGATTTTGGAGTTCGGGTAGGGTCAAGCTTTACTAACTTTGATGGAATTGATAGGGGCGGATCTTCATTTGGGGTTTGGTTTCACGGTGGGGCTTTTGTATCAATAGGCATAAGTAACAATGTAGTATTCGAACCAGCCCTATTATTTGCTCGAAAAGGTGCGATAAACACTGGCTTAACCAGTAAGTGGAGTGCTAGGAATGATTATTTGGATATCCCTCTGGTTTTAAAAGGAAATGTATCAGAGGTCTTATTTGTTTTTTTTGGCATACAGCCCTCTTTATTAATAAAACCTGTCGCGATCATTGATGACGGTAGTAACAGAATCACTGTTGGTGGTGATGAAATCCGCGACCTTTACAAAGAATTTGATTTTGCAGGTATAATTGGTTTGGGATTTAATCTTCCCTTAGGGTTGAGT
The DNA here is from genome assembly GCF_003347495.1 of Pleomorphovibrio marinus. Taxonomy (GTDB): domain Bacteria; phylum Bacteroidota; class Bacteroidia; order Cytophagales; family Cyclobacteriaceae; genus Pleomorphovibrio; species Pleomorphovibrio marinus. Next base: position 17,385 of record NZ_QCXY01000010.1, on the reverse strand, counting down.
ACTCAGGTTAGTTATGAACACGGTTTTACATCTATTTTTGAAAATGGTGAGATTTTTAACAGAGGAATTAAATTATCTTTAAGCAAGCTATTTTAAAAATCACGCTACTCCCCATCAACCACCTTGGCTCTCCAGGAGGCTGGTGGCTCACCGGTATGCCGTTTAAAAGCACGGCTAAAAGCCTCCTCTGACTCATAACCGACTTGTAGGGAAACTTGTTGGATTGCTTGCCCCGGCTGAAGCAGGAGCTGCTTGGCCAGTTGTATGCGCCATCCAGTCAGATATTTGATGGGAGGCTCCCCAACAATGTCGGTAAAACGCTTAGTCAACCCGGAACGTGAGGCACCTACCTCCTTAGCCAGTTCAGAAACACTCCATTTGTGATGGGGCCTGGCATGCAAGAGCCTCAAAGCTTTGCCTATTTCCCTGTCTTTGATAGCAGTCAGCCAGCCTCGGCTTTCCGTAGGCAATTGATGGATATACCGCTTCAAGACTTCCAAGAATAGTATTTCTGCGAGCCTCACAGTCATGGCCATACTTCCCGAACCGGTACCGGAAGCCTCATTCTCCATGTATTTTAACGTACTGTCCAACCAATCTCCAGCCTCCCTTAACATCATATTGGACAAAGTAGGTTGTTGCTTATCCGTAATAGACTCCCACAAACAGCTGTCTGCGGGGGAAATGACCAGTACTTCAGGCAATGCTCCGATCAGAGGGTTAAAACGTTGGTCACATTGCAAATAACCACAGATCAACCTTGCCTTTTCACCATGGTTTCCAAATTGGAGTTTGGGAACTCCCACTCCTTCTGAAAATGGGAGTAGTGAGGAGACAGGAACCGGGGTGAGGTTCCGGTCACTGCACATGACGTGTTCAGGGCTATGCGGGAATATGACCAAGCTCCCACCATCTATCCTAAAAGGCTCTTGGTTTTCAGGAACCATCCAACACTTCCCTTCAACCAAGATGTGAAAAAGTGTGATGCATTCGGCTCTGGTATTCATTAGCTTTCCTAATTGACTGGCAGAGGGGGTAGAAACCGACCATGGAGAAGTACACTCAGTGGTAAAAAAAAGCCCACCAGTCAACCTTACCACCTTCAAAACTTCTGACAATACATCCATAATCAGCCTCTTTGACTTCTAACTACGTAATGAATTTACCAATATTGAGCCCAATGACAAAATTTGGCTTTTCTGTCAAATACCATGGATGCTCGGTCATATCTTAATCCAGGATTCACCTTTACCTTTGTTTTGAGAAGTTAATACTCATTGAACCATACCATTTGGAAATCCTTGGAGACATAAAACTTCACCAAAATAATCTCCGGAGTTCAGTGCCGGTAGAATCATTTTCACCAAAAAAGGGATAATTATGAATTCGAAAAAGCAAATCAAACGGATAGGAATCGTAATAAGGGATGACCGCTATGATAAAATATTAACCCCTCTGGTCATGGCCATGGGAATGGCAGAAAAAGGGGTTAAAGTGGATTTGCTGTTTGTAAATTGGGCAGTCCGGGCGCTTACACCTGAAGGAGTAAAGTCACTCCAGATAGAGGGGCGGCATGCCAGTGAAGAGCCTTGGCTCAAAGAGCGGATTGCAAAACAAAATTTCCCAGTGGAAATCCATGATTATTTCAAATTGCTTAAGGCCACAGGAAGAGTAACCCTAAATGGTTGTTACATCTCTGCAAACGCATTTGACGTGAGCCAAGAAAAACTGCTAGCTGAGGCGGACGCATTGGTAGACACCGTTTCGTTTATGGAAAATATGATCAATGAGGCGGACCATTGTCAATACTTCTAGAAAAAAGTATATAAGGGTTTTACCAATATCCAATCTAGAAAAAATATGAATATAATATCTAAATTTAAAGGACAAGGAGTATCCATAGGTTATGCTTCTTGGCCCCATTAACGGGTCGATACGTCACAGAATAAGCCAATACAATCTAAAATCATAAATCCCAAACAATAAATTTCCCATTTTGCAGACTTAGCCAAAAACCCTATTGTAACCAATGATATGAAGATAAAAACTAAAAATAATGAAGATTGAAAATTCCATACATATTGCGGCTCCGCCAGAAAGGGAATATGCATTTTTTGGAAATATGGCAGTTAATTACTTAAAATGGCATCCGGATCACCTAATGTTTAAATGGATTAAAGGAAAAGGCCTATCAGAAGGCAATAAAGCGTACTTGATAGCCGACTAGATTTGCCTTCCACTCCTCCCTATATACTTCCGCCCTTGTGGTGGGCAAATAAGCCGGGATCAATTCTCTTTATGCCTGTGGGGGATGCCGCAGAAGAATGTCTGGGTATTTTGGCATTCATGGTACGTCATGGTGTGATGGTGGTTGATCATGAAACAGGAGCGCCGGCCGGAAATCTGGAGCCCTTTGTCCAAACAGGATTGCTGGGTACAGGTGGTTAAATCAAGATTTAACTGCTAAATTCTAAAATCAAATGATTTTTATCCGGGGGAGAATTTAATACTTTCAATATTCCAACTAATATCCCTTTTTTAAATGAAAAGTATCATTTTAAGAGGTTCAATAATGTTATTTCTAATTAATAACCATTATGTGGTATATACGTAAATAACTATACCACAAAAACTAATGTATCATGTCCTCTACTATTGAAAAAATCACCTTGTCCCTTGATAGGCCCCTTTTGGAAAAGATGGCCAAAAGGGCTAAAAAGAATATGTCCCAGTATGTCCGAGATCTTGTGGAGCGGGAGGCAGTCAAAAATCAGGGAGAAATGGAAATTTCAAAAGACATTTTGGAATTGAAGGGATTTTTGAAACGGAATGAACTTTCTAGTAAAGAACGTGTAAGAAACCGAGCCAAAGAAAAGATCCGAAATTATGACCATTGAGCGTATCTTCATAGATACCAATGTGTTTGATGAGCTCTTTTTTGATGGGCCGGCTGCAATGGATATCGCCTTTATCTTTGAACATCTAAAAAGAAGAACCCTGGTAGGTTACACCTCTCCGAAAACCCTAATGGATATCTATTATTTGATACATGCCGAAAAAGGATGGAAAGAGGCCAATAGGCGGGTTAGGCAGATCTATGCCTTGGTGGAAATCAGTCCGCAAAGTCAAAAAGAAGTGAGGGAGGCATTGGCACTTAATTGGTCAGATTTTGAAGACGCCATGCAAATGGCCTCTGCCTTGAGTCAGGGGGTGGATAAAATCATCACGCTGGACCGGAAATTTCAAAATAAAGACAAGTCCTTTATCTGGGCACCTGCTGATTTTAAAAGCTATAGGATTGATAAAGGTTGAACAAACTCAACTTTAAAAAATAAGAGTTAAATGTAGCTATTTGAGTACAAATAAAAATTCGAGACCACGAGTTTCAATCACGCTTTTTGCTACTTATACATAAATGATTACTAATTTATTCGTGAAGATTCGTGCATTCGTGGCAATTCTATATCAGCTCTCCTATAAATTTTCCCCTTTAACTGAAATTTGTGACCTTGCTTTAATTATTTGTATCCAATGCCTACTATTTATTCGATTATCACATGGTAAAAGGGCTTAACTCCGCTCAAATTCCGACCATCAATTTTCCAAACCTTCCACAATTCGGTATGGTAAGTTTTATCTGAGTGACGAAAGGAATTCTTCAGGAGTCGAAACAGGCAAGATTTTAAGAGCATTTTTGTAGTCTTGGGTATTTCTGGTGATAAAATAGTCCACACCCTGGTGCAGGGCGGTAAAATAGTGCAAAGCATCTTCTTTATCGTTGAATGATGATGCCAATGCTTGCTGCATTTGGTTTTTCCCGCCACATATCACCTGGCAAACTGAAATAAAATCCATCAATCGCTCTTGTGCATCAGGCAATTTATAGATGTCAAAAGATAGGTAGGTTAAGTTGGCAAGACTGCACTCGCCTATCACTAAGGCAATTTTGTCTTGTGCAACGAGTTCAATCAATTTTACAGCGGTCTCAAAAAATGGCTTTCTCTTGGAAATGATATCAAAGGCTACATCGGTATCCAGGTAAACCTCAGGCAAACTTCCTTTTAACATGCTCTTTAATTAAGGTTTTGTCCTCTAGCTGGTTGATGCCGTCGTATTTTTCAAGCCTATTCATCAGCCTTTCAGCCGCTCTTTGAGGTTCCGTTTTAATCTCATTAGGTTCTTCACCTTCAAAGATTTCCTCAAACATTCGAGATAGGGAAATGCCTTTAGAGTTGGCTTTTCTTTTTGCAGCATCAATTACTGTTTTTTTTACCGTTAAGGTTAGTTTAGTTTTCATTATATACGTGTTTTGATAAATATACGTGTTTTTTGTAGTTATTGTTATCCTTTAATCTTTCTTCATATAATAAAAATGGAGACAAATAAGCCCATTCAGTCTTCGCCAACTCATCATTCAGGCAAGGCTGACTCAATCGGAAATTCCATAATTCAAATCTTTTTCAAAAAAAATTGCTGATTCAATTGATTTTATGAACACTGTTCATTATGTTTGTATTGTTCATTAATAAGTTTTATGGGAACTGCTGAGAGAAAAGCAAAAGAAAAAGAGGAATTGAAGGCACTGATATTGGGTGCTGCCAAGAAGCTTTTTGCTGAGAAGGGAATCGAAGAGACGACCATACGGAGTATTGCCAAAGAAATAGAATATAGCGTTGGGACGGTATATGTCTATTACAAGGACAAAACTGAAATCCTGCATGATCTCCATCAACAAGGTTTTGCCCAGCTGGGAGGGGAATTTCGGGCCTTATTTCATGTATCAGATCCCATGGAGAGACTTAAGGCGCTGGGAAGAATATACATGCGGTTTGCCCTTGAAAACACCCAAATGTATGACCTGATGTTCAATATGAAAGCCCCAATGGACTTTATAAAGGCAAATGAAGAGCATCATTGGAAGGAAGGAAATGCAACATTCGACGCTCTAAGAAAAACTGTCCAGGAATGTATGGATCATGGTTATTTTAAGGGTCATCAGTTAGAGCCGCTTTCCTTTGCCATCTGGGGAAGTGTACACGGTATGTGCTCTCTGTATATACGGGATCGCGTTAAAGCAGCTACAGGACAGGAACCAGATCCATTGATGAATGAGGCTTATGAAGACCTGATGTTGATGTTCAGTAAAAAATAAATTTTTTTGGCTTTTTAATGAACAATGTTCATAAATAAAACAATATTCAAATATGCGAAAATATCTATGCACCCTTTTGATTTTCTGGACTTTTCCAGTTCAAAGTCAACAAGCTCTGGAAGCCTATATCAGGGTTGGTCTGGAGAATAATGAAGTGCTGAAACAGCAGGATTTCAATCTGCAAAAGAGCATCTATGCCCTGAAAGAGGCAAATGGCTTATTTCTACCAAAAATCAGCCTAGAGGGGAATTATTTCCTTGCCGGAGGAGGACGAACAGTTGACTTTCCTGCCGGAGATATTCTCAATCCTGTCTATTCCACACTCAATCAACTTACCGAGAGCAGTAATTTCCCAATGATTGAGAACGAACGTATACTTCTTAATCCAGATAATTTCTATGATATCAGGGTAAGAACCGCTATGCCGCTTTTCAATGCTGAGCTTGTTTACAACCGCAGGATAAAGTCTGAAATGGTGAGTATGCAACAATTGGAAAAGGCTGTTTACCAAAGGGAATTGGTAAAGGATATCAAGACGGCTTACTTCAAATATTTAAAATCTTTGGAAGCCATCAAGATTTTTGAAACGGCACTCCAATCGGTTGAGGAAAACAGAAGGATAAATGCTGCTCTATTTCAAAATAATCAGATAAACCGTGGAGTATTGATCAGGGCTGAAAATGAAGTCATTCGATTTCAAACCCAGATTGATGCTGCCATCCAGGAGTCTTACAGTGCCCAATCTCATTTTAATTTTTTACTCAACCGTAAGTTGGACGAAAGTATTTCTGTGGATGAAATAGCGCCTATAATAGAAAATGTAGATTTTTCGAAAAATTCTTCAGACAGAGAGGAATTGCGTCAGCTGGATCTTTCGAACCAGATCAACGAACACCTACTCGGACTATCCAAGTCTTATCTTTTACCGCAGTTAAGCGCTTTTATAGATTTGGGTTCCCAAGGCTTTGAATGGGAATACAACAACAAGACTCAGTATTACTTTTTTGGTCTCGCTATGCAATGGAACATTTTCGCCGGAGGGCAGAACAAATACCGGAAAAAGCAGGCTGAAATGGACCAGGCCTTCACCAATTCGCAACGGGATAACGTCGCGGAGCAATTTCTGCTTCAGCAAAAGGTCAGTATGAACAATTTCAAAGCTACTTACAGCCAGTATAATGGAGCGGTCAAACAGGCAGAAAGTTCAGAACGCGCATACAAAGATTCCTCAAAGCGCTACAAAGAAGGACAAATCCTCTTCATTGAACTTCTGGACGACCAAAATCAATGGATTTCAGCAAAATTACAGGAAAACATATCCCTTTATGAATGCCTGATCAAAGTCGCTGAAACCGAGCGCGCCAATGCTTCTTTTAATCTCAATGCAAATTAATGATGAAGAATAAATTATCCATTATCGTATGTGCCTGTCTGATGACACTGGCTGCCTGTAACAAAGAAAATGAAACCAAAGGGTTTGATTCCTCTGGAGATGTAATTGCTGTCAGCCTTCTGAAAGTTTTGGAGTTGGAACAGGAATACACCATCCGTGGCAGTGGCTTGCTGAGTACAGAAAATGAAATGCGCCAAGCCTTTAAGATTGGAGGCATCATCGACCGCATTTATGTCAATGAAGGCCAAAGTTTCAAACAAGGTCAACTGCTTGCCAGCCTCAAACTCACTGAAATCGAATCAGGCTACACCCAAGCGGAACTAGGTCTTGCTAAAGCCCAAAGAGATTATTCCAGGGTAGAAAATCTCTATGCTGACAGTGTCGCCACGCTGGAACAGTTGCAAAACAGTCAGACGGCACTTGAGCTTGCGAAGCAACAACTGGCATCTGTGGCATTTGACAAAAAATACGCATTTATCTATGCTGAAAAGCCCGGTTTTGTGGTGAAAAAGCTCGCCAATGAAGGAGAGGTGATTGCTGGAGGATCCCCTGTCTTGGCAAGCAGCGAGAATAGCAGCAAAAGTTGGGAACTGAAAATCGGGCTTTCTGATAAAGAATGGGCAAAAGTAGCCATTGGAAATAAAGCCAAAGTCATGCTGGAAGCATTTCCAGAGATCTGGTGGGAAGCCCAAGTTTTCAGAAAGTCAGGAGCAGCAGACATGGGAACAGGCTCTTTTCAGGTTGAGCTCAAGTTGGACAACCTGACTGAATCAGCCGCGATAGGGATGTTTGGTAAAGCTATCATACAAACCGGGCAGCAGCAAAAATCCAAACTTATTCCTTATGAAGCATTGATAGAAGCAGATGGGAAGCAGGCTTATGTGTTTGTCCCCAATGGGGAAAACAAGGTCAAAAAGCAGCCTGTGCTTATTGAAAGCTTTTCCGAATCCGGAGTCAGCATCAGTGAAGGCCTTGAGGGAGTACACGAAATCATCTTGGGCAATTCCGCTTTTCTCAATGAATTTTCTACCATCCAATTCATCAAAAAACAGCCATGAATCTGACAGATTTTTCAGTAAAAAACTACCAGTTTACCTTGGTGATGTTTGTGATGGTGGCAGTCATTGGCCTGGTGACCTTGCTGACCATGCCCCGGGCAGAGGATCCGCAGATCAATCCGCCTACCTACCCAATCGTAGTGGTTTATCCCGGAACCAGCCCACAGGACATGGAGGAGCTAGTGGTGAAGCCTATAGAAAACAAAATCTACGAGCTAGAGAACATTGACAAAATCGTGACTGCCATAGAAGATGGATTGGCTGTGATGAGGGTAGAGTTCAAGTACGGGGTAGATGTAGATGACAAGTACCAGGAAGTGGTACGGGAAATAAATTCATTGCGAAATGAACTACCGGAAGATATTTTCTCAATTGAAATCCGAAAAGTGGATCCAAGTGATGTAAATATCCTACAAGTGGCCCTGGTGAGTGAAAATGCCTCTTACCGTCAACTGAAGAAACAAGCAGAAGACCTTCAGGATCAGTTGGAAAAAGTAGTGGACTTGAAAAAAGTGAAAATCTCTGGGGTTCCTGATGAAGAGGTTCGGATTGATTTGAAACTGGACCGCATTGCTGCTTTTCAGATACCGCTCAATGTGGTTTTGGGAAGTATTCAAAGTGAAGCAGTCAATATCCCCGGAGGAAGTCTCACTGCAGGCAACAAAACCTTTAATGTCAAGACAAGTGGCAAATTTACAAGCCTTGAAGAAGTTGAAAACACTGTCATCAGCAATGCCAATGGCAAAATTATCCTGTTGAAGGAAGTAGCGGAAGTTGATTTCAAGTATGAAGAGGAGAAACATATTACCCGTCTCAATGGGAAAAGAGCTGTTTTGGTGAATGCCGCCCAAAAGGTGGGGAGCAATATTGCCAGCACGCAAGCATCGTATGAACCTATTGTCACAGCATTTGAAAACAGTCTTCCCGAAAACATCAAACTTTATAAGCATTTTGACCAAGCCGAAAATGTTTCCAGACGCTTATCTGGATTAGGACTTGATTTTCTAATAGCTATTGTGCTGGTATTGTTTACCTTATCCCCATTGGGTATTCGTGCTTCTTTGGTAGTAATGCTGGCCATCCCGCTTTCTCTGGCTTTGGGTTTGGTAGGCTTGAATGCCTTTGATATTTCTCTGAATCAGCTGAGTATTGTTGGACTGGTAGTTTCTCTGGGTCTGCTGGTGGATGACAGTATCGTAGTGGTGGAAAACATCGAGCGATGGCTGAGGGATGGGTTTACCAGAAAAGAAGCAGCGATAAAGGCTACCAAGCAGATCACTTTGCCGGTCATAGCCACCACTGCAACCTTGATTATTGCCTTTTTGCCATTGGTCTTTTTGCCTGGTGGGCCGGGTGAATTTGTCCGTGGGCTGCCGCTTGCTGTGATTTGCAGTGTCTTGGCTTCTACGGTGGTCTCGCTCACTATAGTGCCATTTATTGCAAGCAGGTTTTTGAAAGAACATGAAAACCCCGAAGGTAATATTTTTCTACGGGCCCTTAAAAAAGTAATCGGAGCAACTTATGCAAAAGTGATGAAAGTGGCATTGAAGAATCCCGTGAAAACGCTGGCTTTTTCATTCCTTTTATTTGGCGGATCCTTGTTGCTTTTCCCTATTATCGGGTTTAAACTTTTTCCCACTTCTGAAAAGCCCATTTTTCTGGTCAATGTAAAAATGCCTTTGCAGACCAGCTTGCATGAAGGCAACCGCATTACCCGCATGGTGGAAGACAGCTTGCAACAAAATCAATTGATCAGGTACTTCACCACCAATGTAGGAAAAGGAAATCCGCAGATTTATTACAATGTACCACAGCAAGAAGAGAAGTTTGATTTTGCCCAAATTTTCATTCAAATGGACCCTGACGCCAAACCGGTACTGAAAAACAAATTGATCAATCAGCTTAGAAACCAGTTTGCTGCCTTTCCTTATGCCAAGATTGAAGTTCAGGATTTTGAACAGGGTCCTCCTATTGAAGCACCTATTTCCATACGGGTTTTTGGAGAAAATCTTGACAGTCTACGAGAGTTGTCTTTTGAAGTGGAGAGGATTCTAAACGCTAGCGATGGGGCACTATACATTAACAATGAATTGAATACACTCAAAACTGATTTAAAAATTACTATCAACAAAGAAAAAGCCAGAACACTGGGTGTATTTACCGCAGACATTGACAGGACTATTAGGTTGGCTGTGGCAGGACTCACCATGGGGACTTACACCAATGAAATTGGGGATGATTTTGATATTGTGGTCACTTCACCTAAAGGGAAATACAGAGCTTTGGATGCCTTGGAAAATTTGTATGTGAACAACGCTCAAGGGACAGCCATCCCGCTGAAGCAGTTGGCAAGCATTGATTTTGAAACTTCGCCTACTACTATCAATCACTTTAACAAAAACCGATTTGTAAAAATAACTTCCTCTACCCGAAAAGGAGTATTGGCCAATGACGTACTGGCTGAGGTTGTTCCCAAGCTAGATGCTATGGAAATGCCAGCGGGCTACTTTTACAAATTATCAGGTGAGGCAGAAAGTGAAGATGATGCTTTTGGAGGCGGTTTTATCACTGTGATATTGATTACAGTTTTTCTATTTGTGGCAGTCTTGATTCTGCAATTTAAAACTTTCAAAGGTCTTTTGATTGTGCTTTCGGTAATTCCACTCGGAGTCATTGGAGGCGTGAGTCTACTCTGGTTGACCGGAAATCCAATGTCTTTTATCGCCATCATAGGATTCATTGGCTTGGCAGGGATAGAAGTTAAAAATTCCATACTGTTGGTTGATTTCACCAATCAACTGCGCAAAGAAGGAGTGGCTTTACAGACTGCAATTGAGCAGGCAGGAGAACTTCGGTTCCTTCCTGTAGTACTCACTTCTTTGACTGCCATAGGTGGACTTTTGCCATTGGCACTTAATCCTAATCCGCAAATATCACCACTGGCAATAGTCCTGATCGGGGGTCTGATCAGTTCAACCATCCTTTCGAGGATTGTGACACCCGTGATGTACAAGTTAATTCCACCAAAAATCGAAACACTTTAACCCTAAAGAAATGAAGGAATATATTTTAATCACTGGAGCTTCTTCTGGTATAGGCTATGAAATGGCTCAACTGTTGGCTGCTAAAAAAATCAATTTGATTATAGTAGCAAGAAGCATTCATATACTGCAAAAGATGCAGATGGAATTATCAAGTAAATACAACATAGATGTCAAGTATTTTCAGGTTGATCTATCCGATGTTAAAGCAACCCAGGAATTTTATGAGGTGACCAAAGTCCATGAATTACAGGTGAGCCATTTGGTCAACAATGCAGGATTTGGGGACTATGGAAGTTTCTTGGAAACTTCCCTGGAAAAGGAATTGGATATGGTTCACCTGAACATCAGCAGCCTGATGATACTCACCAAGCTTTTTGCACAGGATATGGCTGCAAGAAAATCAGGTAAAATCATGAATGTAGCTTCGTTGCTGTCCTTTTTACCTTTGCCTTATTATTCGGTCTATTCTGCTACCAAGGCCTTTGTTTTGGCATTTTCCGAAACCATAGCTACAGAACTTGCGGATTCAGGAGTTGTTGTTACGGCCTTATGTCCAGGAACAGTTGAGACGCCCTTTCATACCCCAGATATGCGGAAAACCAACGCAATGAACACAAATAAACCAATGCCAGCTAAAGATGTAGCTGAGGCCGGTGTGAAATTATTGCTTCATGGGAAAGGAAAGAAGGTTGTTGGTTTCAATAATTGGTTTATCTCCAATTTACCAAGGGTGACACCATCGTCCATTATGATGAAGATTAAAAAAAACCTGGCCAGTCCAAAATCTTAATGGCTATGCTTGGTTTTGTCTTTGAACTGAAAGAAAGGAACACAACGCTCTTTTATTTTGGTCTCTTGTGTTTGCTGCTCTCTTTGGTCTTCTTGGTCATGACCAGAATTTCAAATGTGCAAGTATATCAGGTCAATGCCTGGTACAAACCTTTCAAATTTGCCTTCTCTACCTTCTTGTTCGCTTGGGCAATGGCTTGGTATTGTTACTACCTCACTGATTTCAACATAACCGTTTTCAATTGGTCGGTCATCCTATTATTGGGATTTGAAATCGGTTACATCGCCTTAATGGCAGGACAGGGGAAAATTTCCCATTACAATGTCAGTAGTCCATTTTACTCCATCGTGTTTTCCTTGATGGCATTGGCCGCTACCTTGGTCACGATCTATACCGCTTATGTGGGACTGCTTTTCTTCACTCACTCCTTTCCAAATTTGCCCAACTACTATTTGTGGGGCATCCGCTTGGGCATATTGATTTTTGTGATTTTCTCCTTTCAAGGCTATTTAATGGGAGGTAGGATGAGTCACACGGTGGGGCTAGTCAATGATAATTCCAATTTGTTCATTGTCGGTTGGAGCCGATTGGCAGGCGATCTCCGGATAGCCCACTTTATCGGCATGCATGCCTTGCAGGTTTTGCCTTTGCTTGCCTTTTACCTTCTTCGAAATACTAAAGCGACCTTATGGGTTGGCTTACTTTACGGTGCATTGGCTACCTTCACATTGGTGCAGGCATTGAAAGGAACTCCTCTTTTTCCTCAAAAAACAACCACTCATTTACATGGAAAATAAATACTTTTGTAGCTACCATTCATTCCAATTGATGTCAAAAGAGAAAAGAGTACATCCGCCTTTAAAATCCAGTCTCCATCCCAGAAACAAGCACCGGGAAAGGTATGATTTTGAGTTGTTGACACAGACCTTGCCTGCATTGAATGCGTTTGTAATCACAAACAAGTATGGGGATAGGACCATTGATTTTTTTGATCCTCAGGCAGTTATCATGCTGAACAAGTCACTTTTGAAACATTATTATCAGATTGACTATTGGAAGATCCCTGAAAACTACCTCTGTCCTCCAATTCCCGGAAGGGCTGATTACATCCATTATGTAGCTGACCTGCTCACTGAAAATTCTGGTCAAATTAAAAAAGAGGTCAAATGTCTCGATATCGGTGTGGGTGCCAATTGCATCTATCCCATCATTGGACAGCACGAATACGGGTGGACTTTTGTCGGGTCAGATATTGACCCAAAGGCCATGGCATCTGCCCAGAAAATAGTGGATGGTAACCCCCAGCTCAAAAATCGAGTATCATTGAGATTTCAAAGTGACCCGAAAAGCTTTTACACAGGGATCATCATGGAAGGGGAGTTTTTTGACCTAAGCATCTGTAACCCTCCATTTCATTCCTCTGCCAAAGAAGCACATCTCAGCACCATGCGAAAACTCAGTAATTTGAAAGGGAAGAGGGTCGAAAAAGCCAGGTTGAATTTTGGTGGGCAAAGTAATGAATTATGGTATGCAGGTGGGGAGCTGAATTTTCTGACCAGCATGATTTATGAAAGCAGGAGGTTTGGCAACCAATGCCAATGGTTTACCAGTCTTGTTTCCAAAGAAACAAACCTGCCAACTATCTACGAAACCTTGGATGCAGTGGAAGCGAAAACTGTAAAAACCATGGATATGAGCCAGGGAAACAAAATCAGCAGAGTTGTGGCGTGGAGTTTTAAATAATAGGGCTCCGTTTGATTATTTATTTTATTATTAAGGTTCCGATATTCGAGGATGGCCAGTTCAATGGTGGGAAGAAACAAAAGGTGGGTACACCCCTACTGACAAAGCCTCAGCTTGTCCTTTTAACGCTATGTTCATCTCCTCAAATCCTGCTTTGATCTCGGTATCCAGCTTTTTGGCCATAAGTCCAACCAATATCCCTTTGAATTTTTCACTGTGGATAAAAGTGGTGCTCCCGTCCCCGTTTTCCAAAAGCTGGTAACTATGTTCTCCATCGAAGATTCCGGAAAAAAAAAGATGCCCTAACCAGCGGAATTCCCGGTTTTGCTCAAATGCCAAAACGGTAGGTTTAAACGTCATGGGCTTACTGCCTTGGGGACCTAATACTACTTTGATAGTATTTCCTTTCTTTACATCCCCGGTAATGGACCGGACAAAGGGGTTCCATTTGCATTGATTTTCAAAATCTGTCAATACCTGCCATACTTTTTCTGGGCTTGCGTTGATATGGATCCTTGTGTTGATTTCCTTTTGCATGGTCATAAATCGTTTTTGCTTTTAATGTATTATGAAACAAAGATAGTAGGGTGATTTATGCCTTCTCTTGATAAAAATCAAGAATTCAAGAAAGCTGTCTGTTTCGTATTCGGCTGAAGGTTTCGGGAGTCATTCCCAGCATGGAAGCTATATATTGTAAAGGAACCTGGTTGAAAAGGGAAGGGTTTTGCTTAAAAAAATCCTGATAGCGCTCTTCGGCAGATTTGGAAAGGTGATTGTAAATGCGGTTCTCAAGGATGGCGAAGCACTTTACGATGAATAGCTTTTCAAGCTCATGCCATTGTGGTACTTCTTTGAGTAGTTTTTGATAGTCAGTTTTACTGATACTGAACAATTCCACATCAGAAAGTGCCTGCATATTCCACCTTGAACTACCTCCGAACATAAAACTCGAGATCTCTGTCACAAAATAGCCAGGAGTGGAAATCCATTGGGTAATTTCTTTCCCATCATCCTGGGTATAGATACGGATCATGCCTGATTTGATAAAGGATAATTGGTGTGCAGGCTGCCCCTGCCTCATCAGAAACTCTCCTTTAGCTAAACGTTGTGCTTTAAATTTATCGCACACTGTTTTCAGTTCATTCTGTTTGAGAACACCAAAGTATTCCTTGATATAATGCTCGAGGCAATGTATGGTCATATATTTAAAGTTAGCAAAATTCACTTCTGGGAAAATCAGGTTATAAAAAAATATTGGCTACGAATGCCACAAATTGACACTATTTCATTTGTGAAAATTCGTGGCAATATCATTTCAACTCCCCTTCAACTTTTCTCCTTTTGCCGAAAGCTGGGCTATTTTTTCCACCCTGGAATCCCTGGTCTTTTCGGTTTTCGCCAATTTGATCCACCGGAGTACAAAGCGTTTACTGGAATCATTGATCCCATGGAAAAAGGCTTCCGCTCCCTCTAATTTTTGAAGTGCATCCAAAAGGTCTTGCGGTACGATCAGCTTGTCCACATCATCCATAAAATCCCAAAGTCCAGCCTGTTTGGATATTTCTATTGACCGGAATCCTGCCTCCTGCATTTTTCCTTCTTCAATTAATTTAGCTGCCCGGTCTTTGTAAGTCTTTGCCCAGTGCTCCACTTTCCGTGGTGAGATCAACTGCAATGTTCGATTGTCATCCAGCTTTCTCCTAATCCCATCTATCCAACCAAAACATAATAACTCATCAAGTACCTCAGAAGTAGAAAGGTATTTTTCCGGAACTGTTTTCTTGAAGGTGACCAGCCAAACGCTTTCTTTCTGGGCATGGTGTTGTTCCAGCCATGCTCTCAGTTCCTTAGTGGAGGAGACTTCGACTTTTTGGAAGTTTTCGGTTTGTGTCATGGCTATGTATTTTAGACAAACTCTGTTCTCATATAGTAATACCTCAAAAAGTGAATAGCTGTTTTGGTATTTTTTCCAACTGAAAACATTGATATCGACAACTTCAGTGAATAATGTGCTTTTAATAGGATTCAAGAAATTAGAACTCCAGAGGTGAGTACTTTTTCAAACTTTTTTCTTAGACTTTTTCACCAGCTATTGATAGATTTGGGAAAGTACATGGAGTTATTTCATGGATGCAAAAGCCCGAGAGCAGGAATATTATGACCAAGAAAAAAACCTGGATTGAAAAGCGCGACTTAGAAAAAAAACCGGAAGTCAAGCGCATTGAAAAGGACTTTGCTGATATCCCTGCCGGCAGCACCATGCTGATTCCCACACCCCAACTTGTCAACGAATTTATAAAGTCCATTAGTAAAGGAAGAAGCCTGGATATCAAAACCATTCGAAAGGAACTGGCCCAGGAACACGGAGCTGAATATACCTGTCCTGTGACCACAGGTATTTTTCTGCGAATTGTGGCGGAGGCAGCCTTCGAAGAACTACAAAACGGGAAAAATATAGAGGCCATTACTCCCTTTTGGCGGGTTATTGACCCAAGAAGCACTTTGGCTGAGAAACTGAGTTTTGGAAGGGAGCTTTTGTTGGAGATGAGGGAGAAGGAGGATTTTTAATGAAGTCCTTCCTATGTCATCATTGACTTTTCAAAGGCCATAACCTGTCCCTAACTCAGGGATATTCTGACCCTGCCTGCCCCTTCCAGATAACTATATGGATCGGGGATTTTGTTTCGGGAGAATTTCGAAATGCCCCGGATAGCTATGGTTGCATTACTCGTGTATCGATCTTGTCATGCTTGATTTCGTGGATTAATTGTTGCGGTAGGATCAAGTCCGGTAACTAAGTACAAATGAAAAAGGAATACCTCTTTGTTTTTTTGATGATATGGGCCTGCCAAAACCGGGAGGTAGTAAGTACTGGTTTTATCAAAATTGCAGATAAACAAAAAGGTGTCTGCTGGGTAGGTAGCCCAAGGCCTCTGGAAGGCTGGGAGTTGGATTCTCTTTCATGGAAAGGAATCACACATTTATCGCAGACACCTTTTGGCTGGCAATCCGATCCCAACCTTCCGGAGATCCGATGGGAGAAGCATACCGAACGCATGTGGTGGGGAGAATCCCTGGTAGGCGTAAAAACAACCACTGACCTGGCCAGGGAAAAAGGCGTGGAGTCCATTCTCAAGCCCCATCTCTGGGTGAGGGGAGAATGGCCCGGAGTAATCAAAATGCAGACTGATGAGGATTGGGGAATGTGGTTTGACCAGTATGCAGAGTTTATCCTTTACTATGCAGCCTATGCCGAAGATCAAAATATCCCCATACTGTGTATAGGAACGGAGCTGGAATTGACCTCAGACCGGGATGTGGATTGGAGAAATCTGATCACTGAGATTAGGAAGGTTTATAGTGGGGAACTTACCTACGCTGCCAATTTCACGGAATATGAACAGGTGAAATTTTGGGATGTCTTGGACTATATCGGCATTCAGGCCTATTTCCCCTTGGCTGAAAAACACAACCCCAGTCTCCGGACTTTAAAAAATAGCTGGGACATAAAAATAAAGGAAATTGAGAAAGTGCAGCAGCGTTTTCAAAAGCCGGTCATCTTCACAGAAGTAGGGTACTGCAATACCGTGGATGCGGCTATTGAACCCTGGATTTGGCCCAATGAACGAAAAGAAATTGAATTGTCCGAGGAAGTTCAGGCCCTTTGCTATCAGTCATTTTTTGAGACTGTATGGGAGAAGGACTGGTTGGCAGGGGTATATTTCTGGAAGTGGTATCCCCAGCCAAGAGACAGAGAGCCGGACTTTACGCCACAGGGGAAAAAGGCGGAGGGGATAATGGTTAAATTTTTTTCAGAATAACATTTGAACGCATAGAAAAAAGTAACATGAAATGCCCATGAGAAAGAATTCTCATACAGGGGAATGATTATCCAGGGCATTCCCCCGAAACAAGTTCGGGGCAGGCTATCTGACCATTGAAAAACAAATATAAACAGATGAAATCGAGCCTGTCCTGACGGCAGTCAGGGCATGAGGAGAACCTCACACACTGGGATGATTATAGACTGCGAGATTCCCCCGAAACAAGTTCCCCGAAACGAGTTCGGGGCAGGCAGGGGCAGGCTATATGGCCTTTAAAAAGGGCTTCTTGGAAAATTCGATAAAATTTGACCACGCAGGGAAAAACTAATTCCTTCGTGGTTTTTTTGTGTTTATTTGTTCTGATCAGCAGTACAATTCAAC
>NZ_QCXY01000001.1 GCF_003347495.1 Pleomorphovibrio marinus | reverse complement strand
TGACACAAAAGTCTTGTGTCGAATTTTCTGACCGAATTAAATCGGCACTCCGGTATTCATTATGAATGCTGTCTTTTACTACTTCAAAGAACTTAACTTAGTGATTTTCACCACTAACATGAGACATCTTTATGTCTTTTTCTGATCGTTTTCCCGAAAAGCGAATGCAAATATCGGAGTCTTTGTTTGAATTTCCAAATAGGTCAAAAAAAATATTGTTAAATTTTGTTTTGTGCCTGTTTCGAAACGAGAATTTTCTTAAGAACTAAACCCTTGTTGCCGTATTGGGAGTGCAAATATAGAAGCCGCATTTAAAATCACCAAATCTATTTCCGAAAATATTCATTTTTTTGTCGAAAAACAAAATTTACTGCTTAGGCCTTTTGTATAAGGGTACTGTGCTACAGGGTTCTCCATACATGATACTCCTTGCAACGCCCATCAGCAAGTTGGTGACCTGACCATAGGCATATAAGGGGACTTTGACTTTACTGCATCCTTTCACCACCACGGGCTTGTCCCGGTAAATCTCCATATCCAAGTCAGCCAATGCTTTTTGGAATAGGAACTTTTCCAAATCATCCATGTCCCCTACTACAGTTTCCTTGGCAACCTGGTGTAGGTAGGTAACTGCAAGCATATAGGCCCAAGTGGGTACAATGGCATCTGTACTGCAAAAGACGGCCACATATTTTCCTTTGAAGTTGGCCCAGTCCATTTCTTTTAAGGAATTTCTGAATTCTTTCTCTTTCACTACCAAGCCCTGGTACAGAAAGTCGGATAGGTCAAAGGAAACCCTCTCTCCTTTGGTGTGAAATTCTTCCAGGTCCAAGGAGACTAGGGGGCTATTGGCAACTCTGTTAATTATTTCATTCATCGTAGAAGTGGGTTTTTCGCTTTTTTAACCAAAAATGCCTTTGGATAGTTCGGTTCAAAATAGGCCAAATCCTCAAAACTTCCCCGATTAAATGCCTGCCAAGCCAAACGGCCCATTTCATCAACACTTTCAACCCCATCTATAAAATAGGCATTGGGATGAGAGAGTACCTGGGAAACCTTTTCGTTAGCATCGCCGGTAAAATAAACTTTCCCTGACGATAAATATTCCCCAAAACTATCGCCGTCAAGGATTTTGGGCTTTATGGATTCTACCTCTTGCCATTCATGATTAAGCACCTTAGTGTATACCTCCATCCTCCTGGCATCTATCATTGGAACCACCAAATCCCCAGGTTTCAAGAGGCTATTGGCCTTAAAGGCATATGCATTTAGGGAATCGATGCCGATTAGGGGAAGGTCATGGGCATAACATAAGCCCTTAGCTGTAGAAACGCCTATCCTAAGCCCAGTATAGGAACCTGGCCCCTTAGACACCGCTATAGCGTCCAACCGGGAAACTTTAAGACCAAACTGAAGCAATAAAGCCTCTATCAAGGGCACAAGTTTTTGACCATGCACATTACCATCATGCAAACTAATGGCCCCGAGAAGTTTGCCCTCCTGATGCAGGGCCACAGCACATACTTTTGTAAAGGTCTCAATGGACAAGATTCTTTTCATATGATTATAATTTGTTTTTTAAAGTCCATATGGAATCTCGCAGTCTATAATCATCCCAGTGTGTGATGTGCTCGTCATGCCCTGACTGCTGTCCAGGCAGGCTCGATTCATATTTGTCTTTCCACAGGAGTATGCTGATTTGCACCCCGCCGTCTTTTCCTTTCCATCCCGTGGGTTGCCACATACCAAACCACTCAGCTCCTAAGACTACAAATCCAAAAAAAATAAGGCCTCCGAAAAGGCCTATAGTTGTTACCACCAACATTTGAAACACTCACAATGCCAAAACCTGAGGTTCAGTTGGTGTGATCCAATCAAGAACTAGTTTTTCCTTTCAGGTTTCAGCAACATGGCATAAAGGCTGCCATCCTGAAGAACATTTATCGCTCTTTCCACTTCCTCATCCCTATCCAAGGAAGCCTCCACCACCCCTTCCTGGAAGTAATACCGGGAAATTATTTCGTCCTTTAGGACACTCTTTACTTCTTCCTTGAAAGTGATTAGGTCTTGCTCCTTGCTGTGAGAAACACTTTTTTTGAGTTTGGCCAATTCCTCTTTTATATCCTCATAGTATTTTTCCTTCTCGGCATAAGTTTCAAGGTCTTCTATGGTTTTTTCTACCCTTGTGGTATAGTCATAATCCTTGTCACCCAGCCATTCCACGAAATCCTCATAGAGTTCATCTGCTATTTCAAAGGAGCGAGGATCTGCGATGGCCTCATTTTTCCGTGAAAACTCATTGCCGAATTCAAATACAAGGCTTCTGGCTACCAGGCTATACGTAATTGGTGCAAAGTTCTTGGCTTCCACTTCTTTATCTGGTTCAATTCCTCCACCGTCGAGAACTTCCCTACCGCTCTTTGTCTTGAACACGTTTCTTAGTGAGTCAGGAACATTTCTACCTTTACCGTCTTCATCCTTTTGGCTGTAATCTATGGCCTGTATACATCTTCCGCTGGGGATATAGTATTTTGCAGTGGTAACTTTTACCTGACTGTTATAGGACAAGGGGATAGTACTTTGAACTAAGCCCTTTCCGAAAGTTTTTCTACCAATCAAAACTGCCCTGTCATAATCTTGCAGGGCACCTGCCACAATTTCAGAAGCGGAAGCACTTCTTTCGTTGATTAGTACGGCCAAAGGAATGTTCTTGTCCAAGGGGGATCTTTCGGTCTTATATACCGTGTTTACACTTTGGAGCTTTCCCTTAGTGCTTACGACTTCTTTTCCCTTTGGAATGAAAAGATTTACAACTTCGATGGCCTCTTTTAATATACCACCTGGGTTATCCCTCACGTCCAACACCAACTTTTGGGCACCCTGTGCCTTTAAATCCACTACTGCTTTTCTCACGTCCATGGCAGCGTTGGTGGTAAAGTCCCCTAGTTTAATGTAGCCGACCTCTTCATTTATCATTCCATAATAGGGGACGTTACTGATTACAATTTTTTTCCGAGTAAGTTCCACAGCTAAGGTGTCATCCCCTCTTTTCACCTTCACATTAACCTTTGTGTTTGCTGGCCCCTTGAGCAATTTTGAGATTTCCGCAGTGGGTTTGTCCACCACGTTTACGGAATCCACCTTGAGAATTTCGTCTCCTATCCTCAACCCGGCTGATTGGGCGGGAAAACCCTTGTAGGGCATTAGGATCATGTTGGTACCAGTCCTATTGCCTATCATTGCACCCACTCCACCATATTCTCCTGTGGTCATCATCCTGAAGTCATCCGAATCCTCTTCCGGTATAAATTCGGTATAGGGGTCAAGTTCTTCCAGCATGGCACTTATTCCTACCGCTACCAGATTGTCCGGATCAATCTCATCTACATAGTAGGAATCAAGCTCCCTGATCAGGGAAGCAAAAATGTCCAGATTTTTGGCGATGGAGAAAAGCTTGTCGTTCTTTACCGAAAAGGCAAAAAGAAAGCCGACTGAAAAAATAATTGCAACTAGACCTATTAAGGCCCTTTTTTTATGATTTTTTAAGATCTTTACCATGTGCTGATCATCACTTTTTGTTAATAATTCTATTCAGGCATTTGCGGATTTTAATTTGAATTTCATCAAAACCCATTGAATCTGAAGATACGTAAACGAATGCAATGAGTTGCTTATCCTGCTTATTGGCTTGTAAAAGGTGTTTATTCAAACGATAGGCTTCCTTGATCCTTCTTTTTACCAAATTCCTACATACCGCTTTCCTTATCTTCTTCTTTGAAACAGAAATAAGTACCTGGTTAGTTTCAATGGAAGGGTAGGGTAAACAAATGACCTTGAAGGGATATAAAAAAAAAGAGGAACCTTTTTCAAAAAGTTCCTTGATTAACTTTCTGGAATGCAGTCTTTCCGTTTTGGGAAATTTTACATCCATCTTTGTCCTTTTTTTCGGGGTTCTCCCGAAGTTATTATTTCTTAACGGTTTTTTCTGAGGATACCGACAACTTATGCCTTCCCTTGGCCCTTCTAGACCTTAGAACCCTTCTTCCGTTTGCGGTAGACATCCTTTTCCTGAAACCGTGCTTGTTTCTTCTTTTCCTGCGGGAAGGTTGGAACGTTCTTTTCATTGCTTTAGAGCTTTATAATTTTTGTAATCTTTTCGTCATTTATAAAAGGAGTGCAAAGATAGGTAGGTTTTTTTTATTTGCAAACCACTACTTACTTTTGTTTGAACACCAAGTCCCCAACCTATGATCGAATGTGTGATTAAGACCCCCGTACCTTCATCTCAACTGATTAGTATTCAGCTTTCTGCTGACTTCAAGGAGGGGGAAACCTGTAACCTTCAATTGGCAAGCTGGAGGCCAGGAAGGTATTTTATGGCCCACTATGCTCAATTTATTAGGGACTTTAGAGTGGAAATTAATGGCCATAGGGTGCCTCACCATAAACTTACCAAGGAAAGTTGGGCATTTACCCCTGAAGAAAGTGGCAGGTATACCATTTCTTACAACTACTACGCGGCCCAAATGGATGCCGGGGGATCTTGGTTGGATCCCGAGCAACTGTACATCAATTTTATCAACCTACTTTTTGCGATCAAGGGCAGGGAACAGGATCCCATAATGGTGCGTTTAGTTGTACCACCTACTTACAAAGTCGCTACAGCATTGAAGGCTACCGAAGAACCATTTGTGTTTATAGCTGGGAATTACCAACATTTGGTGGACAGCCCTTTGATTGCCTCAGATTCCCTACAACATTTCACCTACCAAACTTGTGGGTGCAATTTCCATCTTTGGTTTCAAGGTAGCCTGCAAATGGATGTTGGGGAACTTCTCGAAACTTTCAAGGCCTTTACAGAAAGGCAAATTGAGGATTTTGGAGATTTCCCTGCAGAGGATTACCATTTTCTCTTTCAATTACTTCCTTATCGGCATTATCATGGGGTAGAGCACAAGTATTCCACGGTGATTACTTTGGGTCCGGCAGAGCAAATAAATAATCGGGAATTTCAGGAAGCATTAGTCGGGGTTAGCAGCCATGAACTGTACCACTTTTGGAATGTTTGCAGGATTAGACCCCAGGAAATATTGCCATACGATTTTTCAAAAGAAGCATACATGGAGTCTGGTTGGCTCTTGGAAGGCATCACCTCCTACATGGGGGATCTTTACCTATTAAAGACTGGCTACTTCACCCTTGAAAGGTATTTGGAAAAATTTCACAAAATGATGGATAGGGAGTTCAACAGTTGTGCATGGAAGCACCAGTCCATAGCGGAATCGAGTTTTGATCTCTGGTTGGATGGCTATCAGCCAGGGATTCCGGACAAGAAAGTTAGCATTTATAACCGAGGAGCACTTTTAGCCTTTTGCCTGGATATTGCATTGATGCAAGCAGGTAGCTCGTTATCCAGGTTTATGAAAAAGCTTTGGGAAAGCTATGGTAAGGCCAATCTTGGCTATGAAATGCAAGAGGTTCAAGAATTACTACAAGTATATTTGGGTTCTTCCTTGAATTGCGATTCCTTTCATAAGGACTTTATTTTTGGACGCAAGGATATTTACCCCCTTCTCCTACAATCTCTTGAAATGCTGGGTATTGAATGCCACAAAAAACCTAAAAAGGACCTATTGGAAGGCCAATATGGGATCTCTGCTAATGCCAAAGGGGAAATTGGAAAGCTCCATCAGGAATCTGAAGCGTATCAATCCCTTATGCTTGGGGATCGGATTAATAGTTTCAAGATTCTTCAGGACAGAATACAGATAGTGGCGAACAGAAGGGGAAAATCAATCTTATGCGAATTGAAAAAAAGTGCTAAATCCTATTACCATGATTTTGAGCTTTTGGTTAGCCACTCTGCTACCATAAGGGAGAAATGGATGAAATAGCGTGGTTTACTTAGGAAAATCTCTTATTTTTTTAACAGAAGGTGCAAAAATATCGTACATTAAGGGTAACCCAAAATAAATCATACTATGGCACTCATTCACAACATCGAACATTGGGCGGACACACACCATCCCAGGTGGATTGATTTTGTCCGTGTAGCATTAGGTTTGTTTATCCTTTACAAAGGGATACTCTTTATTTCGAATACAGAAGCTTTAATGGGCTTGATAAGTGGAATGGATATTGGTTTCTTCCACATGGCCTTGGCACATTATGTGGCTTTTGCACATTTGGTAGGAGGTATTTTGATTGCTTTGGGGCTACTTACCCGGATGGCAATAATAGTTCAGCTTCCCATTCTTTTTGGGGCAGTATTTTTCGTGAACATCAATCAAGGATTCCTATCTGTCTCCAACAACTTGGAGTTTGAAATGTCTTTGGCAGTGTTTGTACTCCTGATCATCTTTTTGGTCTTTGGCAGTGGAAAATTTTCATTGGACCATTACATGAAAACGCATCCTAACTGGTAGATTGTTGAGGAAAGAGGTTGGCTCAGAATAGGAGCCAGCCTCTTTAATATGGTAGACCAGTTTGCCTGCCTCCTATCGTCGAAATAAAAAGTGGTTAATTATGTTTCCCATGATGTGGTAGAGGAGTGTATAGGTACTGATGCGGCCTTTGGTATTACACTTGACAATCATGACCACAATAGAGATATCTTATTGGATGAGAAAAGATACGCTACTTTCATGGGAGGGAGCTTCTCCCCACCATCATTTTATCAATGCAACGGTAAGTGGAAGTTGTGGGGCGAGCTGAAGGATGAAACCGGAATACCCCATGCCCCCAAGAATGATGGTGCCCCATATGGATACAGTATTCCGCGCATTGAAGGGACAGGCTACAAAATCCAATTTAAAGCCGTGAGAAGGCCAGCGGATTACCAGATGAACATCTTTTTACCCAATGATATTGCTGCCGAGAAACTCACTTCCATGCAAAAGGGGTTTAATTTGTTTTCCGGTTCTGAAAGGTCAATTGCGGAAATGAGGACGAACGAAAGTGCGGATTGCCCCCTCAGTCTGGTCTCAAAACCGGACCCATATATTGAGTGGATGCATGGTCTAAACGAATTTTTAGACCTTAGTCTCGAAAACAGTAGAAGGGCTGATGGGGCTTTGGGTGGAAAATAGATGTCCCATGGCCTTCGAATCCTATTTGGGCAGGAAAGCTGCCTGCTGATCTGCCTAAAGGAACCCATCCTGTTGAAGTTCTAACCCAGGATTTGTTGGGAAGGAATGGGCTTCTCACAGGGCTTTCAGGATCCAATAAACGGCCTGATCGAATCCTTACCATTAACATATCACCTAAAAATTCATTGGAAAAATGCTAATTTTTGATATTGCAAAAGACAATTATTTTATTCATGCCGCAAGCGTTGCGGCCCCCTGAATAAAACCAGGGCAGGGTTGCGAGAAATCAAATGTCATTTACTTTCCGAAAATGCCAATTTTCAATTCTAAGTGTGACGTTCTCGTGATGCCCTATTTTTTATTTGTTATTTACTCAAATAATGAAGGATCCAAATTATCATTAAACCTCAGTGTGATAATTTTAGCCTCTATGGCCGAGGGTAGCATTTGGTTGGAAATTGTCATTAGCATAGGAAAAAGAATTCCCTCTGTCTCTTGATAATTGCCATAAGTGATTTCGCCTGTGGTTTCTGAGGACACCCGTAATTTAAGGCCTGATTCCATACTATAATATTCTTTTGTTTCCATGCCTTGGGGCGTGGATATCATGATGGTATAGGCTTTTTCACCATCTACCTCCGATATCTCACCACTGCTCAGGGTGAAACCCATTTCCTCATAATGCAACTCAGGAAAAGGATACATCTGCATATTTACGGCATCTAGTTGATCCCCTTCTAAGTCCTGGGTTTGCCCCATGGCACTGATATACCCCTTGCCGTCCCTTACAACAGTTTTGGACATGACGTTACCATTTAAGGCGGTTTGCTGCATTAACCTTTTGTTCTCCTGGTCACTGGTGGAGCTGATTTCCATTTCCATACCCTGAACGTTTGCCTCCATCACCTGGGTGACATTCTTGATTTCCTGGATTTTTCCTTTTCCCCCAATGGCCTCAATATACCTTTCTATAATTTCTTTGGGGCTTTTATCAGAGGTCTGGACGGGCAAATCAATTTCGGCCATAACCTGTGCGCAAAAGGCCAGCGCTGCTAGACCTGTCAGATAAAAGGATTTTAAGTTATTCATTGCTATAGTAAAATGGTAAATCAATTAAAATCTTCTTCCGTAAATGTAGGGTTGATTTCTAAATCTTCCAATTTGGAGTTGATAGGAAAGGGAATCATAGGGGATTGCAGTGAAATTTCAACGGGCAGTTTCACCCCTTCGAATTCCTCATAGGCCAAATAAGTGGTTTCTCCCTCTACCTGGCTTTCACTTTTTAACTTCATGGCGGACTCAACACTATAATAATTGGTAATTGTGCCGCCTGTAGGATTTGAAACCACTACTTTGTAGGCTTCCTTTCCGTCAATTTCCCTCAGACCTTCTAGTTCTAGGGAATAGCCCATATTTTCATAATGGAGTTCAGGGATGATCCACATGGACATTTTCACGTCTTCGAATTTCTCATCTGGAAGGGTTTGGGATTGTCCCATCGCATTTACGGTAGCTTTCCCGTCCTTTATGATTGTTTTGCTGGCTTCGTTGCCCATCATAAGCATCCTTTGCATCATCCTTTGCTTTGGAACGTCATACAGTACAATCATATTTAATTTAGTACCTTGAATTTCTGCGGATAGCCGCATTTTTGCTGTTTCAAGAGCCGATGCAGACTCCCTTCCGCCTATTGCCTGAATGTAATTTTCAATGACATCGGCCGCAGAAATATCTATATCTCCCAATTCCAGTTCCCGCTCTGGATCCCCCATATTGGTATACTTTTGCACCTCCCCAAATGCAGTAAGCTTGTCATATATTTCATTGCCATTCCCTACGACCGTGATGTAGAGGTTTTCGGGTTTTAGGTATTTGTTAGCCGCTTCATTCACTTCCTCTACGGTAATAGCATTGAGCCTTTGCAGGTAGGCGGAATAAAAATCGTCAGGCAAACCATAGCGCTCTGCGTTAATGGCAAAACTGGCTATAGTGGATGGCTGCTCCAGTGAACGTCCAAACGAACCACCTATGGTTGCCTTCGCTATTTCCAGTTCTTTTTCGGTAACACCATTTTCGGCCATATTTCGGATTTCATAAAGCATTTCATTGATGGCACTGTCTGTGGCAGTTTGCTTTACATCTGCATAAACCGTAAAACTGGCTACCAGCTTGTCGGCACCGAAACTGGAATTGGCACCATAAGTATATCCCTTGTCTTCACGCAGGTTTTGGAAAAGTCTGGAGGAGGTACCACCTCCCAAAATTCCGTTCAGCACTCTTGTTACCAAATAATCGGGATGATCCAATCGCATCACCACGGGATAGGTAATCCTTACAACGGATTGCACTGAGGATGGCCTATCTACCAGGGCTACTTGATGGGTTGCCGGTGGGGTAGGTGTCTCATATTCATGATTTGGTACTTCCCCCGGTTCCCATTCACCGAAATACTTTTCCACTAAGGGTGCAGCTTCTTCCGGGGTGATATCTCCTACAATAGCTAAATAAGCAATATTAGGTTTGAAATAAGTGTCATAATATTCTTTTATGTCGCTTACCTGAATGTTATTTAGGGTTTGTTCCGATTCAGTTTCCCCATATGGATGGTCTTTTCCGTAGTTCAACGCGGAGGTTAACCTCCCCGAAATGCTATTTGGGCTGTCCTTGCTCTGGGCCAATGCAGTCAAGGCTTGTTTTCTCAGTTTTTCCAACTCCTGTTCAGGAAATATCGGGTTGAACAGCACATCAGCCATCAATTCCAGTGTCTTTTCCTGGTGCTTTTTTAATGAGGAGGCATAGACGGAGTTGGAAGATGCTCTCAAGGATGCACCAATAAAGTCAATGGAATCATCGAGCTCATCCTTGCTTCTGTTGGTGGTTCCTCCCATCATCATTTCTCCCACAAACCCCGACATGCCTGCTTTATCCCCTTCTGTAATGGGATCCCTTTCCAAGATCAGGGAGAAAGCCACTCTGGGCAGTTTTTGGTTTTCCACGACAAATACTTTCAACCCATTTTCCAAAGTGAAGGAATGGGCATCCCCCATCTGTATTTCCGGTGCTGGAGCCGGGGAGGGATAGCTGCTCCTGTCCACCTGGGCCAAGGCATGATTTCCCACGATCAAAAAAAGAAAGGCGAGGTTGATGAATATATATTTCATTTTTAAGAGAAGTTAAGTCTAAACACTACTATTAATCATTATCCTGAGGCTTAGGAAGGTAATGCAATACTACTCTACCGTCTGTCCTCAGGTATTCATTGGCCACTCGTTTTATATCCTCTTTGCTTACTTTTCGATAATACTCCAGTTCCTTATTTACATAGTTGGGGTCACCATAAAATACCCTTGCCATGGCCAAGTTTTGGGCTATGCCTTCCATGGAACTGTTTTGGCTTACTATGTTATTTTCCATGATATTTTGGAGTTTCTCGAATTCCCTTTCAGAAATACCCGAGGCTTTTACCTCCTTTATAAGCCTGTCCACTTCACTTTCCAAGTCATCGGGGTCCACACCCATATTGGGCAAGGCCTGCATGATAAAAATACCCCCATCTTCGAGCTCCAAGGGAAATGCATATACACCTAGGGCTTTCTGTTGGTTATCCACCAGTTCTTTGGTCAAGAGGGATGAATTCCCCCCTGTAAGGTAGGTGGACAGCATATCCAAAGCATAGGAGTCCGGGTGGTTTTTAGGGGGCAAATTGTAGGCTTGGATAATGGCGGGAATCTGAATATCATCATAGACAATATCCCTTATCTCCGATTCTTTTTTGGGTTCATCGACTGAAGGTCTGAAAAACTCCTCTGGGCCGGAGGGTATTTCTTCAAAATACTTGCTCACCCATTCTTCGGCCTGTTCATAATCAATGTCTCCTGCAAGCACAAGTGTGGCGTTATTAGGAACGTAAAAATCGGCATGAAACTGAGCAAACTCTTCCAAGGTAGCAGCATCTAAATGATCCATGGACCCAATCACTACCCATTGGTAGGGGTGTTCTTGGTAAGCCCGTTTCATGGTTTCCCTTAAAATGCTGCCATAGGGCCTGTTGTCCTCTCTTTGCCGCTTTTCCTCTTTGATGACTTCCCTCTGGGTATCCACTCCTACTTGATCGATTTTGGGGTGAAGCATGCGCTCACTTTCCATATATAAAGCAGTTTCCAGATAATTGGAAGGCACAATTTCGTAATAGTAGGTAATGTCATTGGAGGTAAAGGCATTTAAGGTTCCCCCAATGGACTCTACTTTTTCCATGTACTCGCCCCTCCCTATGTTTTCTGTGCCTTCAAAAAGTAAATGCTCAAAGAAATGTGCAAAACCTGTACGGTCAGGCTTTTCGTTTTTCGAACCTACATGATACAAGACCGCAACCGCAACTATTGGTGTGCTGTTGTCCCGGTGCATGATCAGGTTCAGACCATTATCCAGGGTACGCTCTTGAAACTCTATTTTGTTTTGGGCTAATAGGGAGGACATCATCAGGAAACTCCCTATCATCAAAAAGCAATGTTTATTCATATCTGTAATGTTTAGAATGGTCACAAGTGAAATATCCAAGCTGTTAAAAATAATGCCAAAGCTTTAAGGAGAAAATACCAAATCGGTTAAATTGTTTTAAATTTTCATTTAGCGGGTAAAATAGCACTTAAAATTTTTCCTTGATGGCTTCAAGTTCCCGAATAGCATTTAGGGTCCTTTGCTTTTGATTCTCCAAAAGCTCCTTCAAGGAATCGGGTAGTTCCTGTTCTCTTTTGAGTAAGTCCTTGTATTCCACTACGGCTTTTGCCTCTACAGCAATGCAGTTTTCGCATACTTCTTTTTCATTACCATGCGAAAGGGAAGCGGTAAAATTGTTCCAAGACCTTTTGAACAGGCTGAAAACACTTCCCTCTTCTGCGGGTTTCCCCCCCAAGTCCTTCACTATCTCCTTCATCTCCTTATACATTGCCAGTTTTTCTTTGCCATGGGAAATAAAAAAATTCCTTAGAAGTTCATTATCCACGTTCCTCGAGGCATCCCTGTAATTTTGAATTACATCGTAATTTCTTTCAATGATTTCATTAAGCTCTTCGAAAATGCGTTTTGTGGTTTTCATGGGTAAAGGTTTTAAACCTTCAATTACGCTCAATTATTCCTTAATAGCAAGGATAGAGATCCGGCCTCCCCTAAAAGTAAATGTCCCTTTCTCCCCTGTAGGAGGAAAGGGACTAATTACCCGGCACCTTAAGTTTCAATCGAAATAAAAGATTTTTGATTTTCCTTTTTGGTCTATCACCTCCATGTATACCTCCTTAAGTTTTCTGTTTTTCAAGATGTAATCTTTGGAAAACCCGCCTGCAACATCTACATGATCGGAAGTGATTCTTCGGTGAGATTGATCATAGAAAGTCACTTTTATGCCAGGATTTTCTATACCCACCACTTTTAAATTCACGGTGTTGTCATTTTTTACATTTGCGTAAGCCAACAATTTTTTCTGTACTGGCTTTTTGGCGCTTACTTCAAAAGCAATTTCTTCCATTTTGGTCTCTACCTTTACGGTGTAATTACCTTCAGGAAGTTGGCTAATATTGAATGGAATTACAGAGGGCTCATCTATTTTAAAAGATGTCTTATCCACCAATTTGCCTTTTTGGTTAAGGATGCTGATTTGTACCCTACCTACCCCTTCCAATAAATGAACTTTGAATTTCTGGTTTTGAGATTCCACCATTGTTACCTCCGCAAGGGGCTTCTCATTTGGGGAAGCGAAAGTTCCTACCTGGATTGCAAGTGCTAAGAGTGCTGTCATTAAAGTTTTCATGATCGTATTTGGTTTAAGTTTTTTTAGTTTCTTTTTGGAAAAGCTAAAGTCCAAACTTGTACCAAATATATTTTCGGGAATCCCTCGCATTCAAAATAATTTCTAATTCTCCGGTTTTTCTCAAAACAATCCCCAATTAAAATTCCGAAAAAATGCTTAGTGTGTTCAGCGGTGGACAAGCGATCACTTAGTTGTCTAGGAAGCGGACACTATTTTGCCAATTTTGTGAGATTTGCTGTATTGCCCTGACAAAATGGAGGTTGCATCATAGACAGAAATATTTCTTCTAAAAAAAATTGTGTGCTGACCTACCCATCGGCATAAAAGAAAAAGGTGTACATTACCGTACACCTTCCTGTCCTTATTTGCTACAAATACTGCTTTTTTTAGTCTCCAAAGGAAATCCCAAGCCCCTTAGCCCCTTTCACCAAAAAGGATTCTTTATTTACAAGATTATAACTTGTAGTGGCCTCCACTAGATCAACAGCGATAAAGTCATTGTTCTGGAAGGACACCATTTTACCGAAACTTCCGGCCAGCACCAGTTCGAAGGCCTTTACCCCAAACATAGTGGCCAATAGGCGGTCAAAGGCAATGGGTGTTCCCCCACGTTGAACATGGCCTAAGACTGTCTCTCTGATCTCCGCTTCACATCCTGCAGCCTTTAATTGACGGGACAGTTCATAAGCTACCCCTCCCAACCGTACATGCTCCGATCCTTCCTCACCTGGAGCGGATACCACAGTGCCATCCTTAGCTCTTGCTCCTTCTGCAATGACAATGTTTACAAAGCCTCTCCCATTTTTATACCTTTCTGTAATTCTTTGGAAAACCTTACCTACATCATAGGGTATTTCTGGGATGAGACAGATCTCAGCTCCCCCTGCAATGGCTGTATGAAGGGCAATCCATCCCGCATCCCTTCCCATTACTTCCATTATCATTACCCTATGATGGCTTTCCGCAGTGGTGACCAGCTTGTCAAAACTATCGGTGGCAATCTGTACGGCCGTTTGAAACCCAAAGGTCATATCGGTGGCAGATAAATCATTGTCAATGGTTTTGGGCACACCGATTACAGGCACTCCCTTTTCAAATAAGGCCTGAGAAATTTTCTGGGACCCATCGCCCCCGATGTTTATGACGGCATCAAAACCCATTTCTGATATTTTGTCGGCTAATTGTTGGGTGATGTCGGTGAAAGTAATGTTTCCCTTCTCATCTTTAACTGGGAATTGCAGCGGGTTTCCCTTATTGGTGGTCTTGAGAATGGTGCCTCCCCTTACATGGATTCCAGCTGTGGTGGCGTTATCTAGTTTGATTATCTCGGGGGGATCCCTCCTTACACCGGACAAAGCCTCCATACTGCCATAGACCTCCCATCCATCCTCTTTCTGGGCTCTTTTGAATATTCCTCTTATTACTGCGTTTAAACCGGGGCAATCACCTCCCCCAGTACTGATTAAAAGTTTTTTCATCTGTTTATAATTGTTTTTTAATGGTCAGATAGCCTGCCCCGAACTCGTTTCGGGGGAATCTCACAACGATAATCATCCCTCCGTTTGTCACTTGCGTCATGCTCGATTTCATATTTAAATAATTGTTTTCTAATGGTCAGTAAACAAGTTTAAAGTTAATGGTAATTGAATAAACATTACCTACTTTACGGTATGGATTGGTAATTAATTTAGGTCAAGGCCCAAGTATTGTGCTTGTCAAAGCAGATTAGTAATTGGAATATCCATTCTTAAGGAGTAATTTTGCCCATCCAAAAATTAGCTATACTTTTGAAGTTAGGTCAAAATTGCCCACTTCTGAAGTAGGCGTGCATAAACCTTATTCCATTCATGAAAAGAGACCAGGTAATATTCGACTTAATCTCCAAAGAAGAAGACAGACAAAAGAGAGGTATTGAGCTGATTGCTTCCGAAAACTTCACAAGTAAGCAAGTAATGGAGGCGGCGGGTTCAGTACTTACGAATAAATATGCGGAAGGCCTTCCCAATAAACGCTATTATGGTGGCTGTGAAGTGGTGGATGAAATAGAGCAGCTAGCAATAGACAGGGCAAAACAGCTTTTTGGCGCCACCTGGGCCAATGTGCAGCCTCACTCTGGTGCCCAAGCAAACGCTGCGGTCTTTCTGGCATGCCTAAAGGCAGGGGATCCCATATTGGGTTTTGACCTTTCCCATGGTGGACATTTGACCCACGGCTCAACGGTTAATTTTTCGGGAAAGTTATACGACCCTCACTTTTATGGGGTAGAAGAGTCCACCGGCCTAATCGATTATGATAAGGTAGATGCCAAAGCGAAAGAAGTTAACCCCAAGCTAATCATCTGTGGTGCCTCCGCCTACAGTAGAGATTGGGATTACCAAAGGTTAAGGGCTACCGCAGATGAGGTAGGAGCGATTTTGCTGGCAGATATTTCCCACCCCTCAGGACTTATCGCTAGGGGATTGATGAAGGATCCCTTGGAATACTGCCATGTGGTGACCACAACCACCCATAAAACCTTAAGGGGCCCCAGGGGTGGATTGATACTTATGAGAGAAGATTTTGACAATCCATTTGGGTTAAAAACTCCCAAAGGAGCCTTACGCAAAATGTCTTCCTTGTTGGATTCAGGAGTTTTTCCAGGCACCCAGGGCGGTCCTTTGGAGCATATTATTGCTGCCAAAGCAGTCGCTTTCCAAGAAGCCCTGTCTGATGAGTATATGGAATATATCCTTCAAGTCAAGAAAAATGCCCAGGTCTTGGCTCAAGCCTTTGTTGACAAAGGCTATAAGATCATTTCTGGTGGTACTGATAATCATTTGATGTTGATTGACCTTAGAAACAAGGATCTCACTGGAAAAATTGCTGAAGAAACCTTGGGCAAAGTGGACATCACCATAAACAAAAACATGGTTCCTTTCGACACAAGGTCTCCTTTTGTGACCTCAGGTATGAGGCTGGGCACAGCAGCAGTTACCACTAGGGGTTTGAAGGAAGACGACATGATGAAAATTGCCGAACATATAAACAATGCACTTATTTCCCATGAGGATGATGCCAAACTGGCAACAATCAAAGAGGAGGTTAATCAGTGGATGGTTAAATTTCCGTTATACTAAATAACAAATTCTAGTGGCACTGGATCAATATAGAGAAGAGGAAGAGGAGGACAATGGCATGTCCTTTCTGGATCATTTAGAGCAACTGCGTTGGCACTTGCTCAGGTCCATATCAGCTATACTTGTATTTATGGTATTGGCTTTTTTGTCAAAAAGTTTTGTGTTTGGGAAGGTTATTTTAGGGCCTTCTAAGGTAGACTTTGTGACCTACAGAGCCCTGTGTAAGTTGTCAGATTTCTTTTCGGTTCCTGCCCTTTGCATCGAAGAACTGCCTTTCATCATCCAGAGTAGGCAAATGACTGGGCAGTTTTCTATGCATATCACCTCTAGTTTGGTGGTAGGGTTAATAGCAGCGTTTCCCTACGTGTTTTGGGAGGTGTGGCGATTCATCAGCCCCGGCCTTTATGACCAGGAAAGAAATGCTGCCAGGGGAGCTGTCTTTTTTGTCAGTTTTCTCTTTTTTTCCGGTGCGGCTTTCGGGTATTATATATTGGCTCCTCTATCCATTAATTTTTTGTCCAATTACCAATTGGACCCCACTATACTTAACGAATTCGACATTACCTCCTACGTGGGAACGCTGTCCATGTTGGTGCTTGCATCTGCGGTCATGTTCCAGCTACCGGTGGTGATTTATTTCCTTACCAAAGCAGGGTTGATATCTTCTGCATGGTTGAAGATTTACCGAAGGCATGCTATTGTTGTCATTTTGGTGTTGTCTGCGTTGATCACTCCACCGGATGTGATCAGCCAAGTGCTCATTGCCATGCCTATACTTGTTTTGTACGAGGCAGGAATAGTGATAGCCAAAAGATTAGAGAAACAAAAAAGGGAAGAGGAGCTTTCTAATGATTACTAAGCGAGGAAATCGAGCCTGCCTGGACGGCAGTCAGGCATGACGAGTACGCCACACACAGGGGTGATTATAAATGGCGAGATTCTCCCGAAATAAATTCCCCGAAACGAGTTCGGGGCAGGCAGGGACAGGCTCCCGAAGCGAGTTCCCCGAAGCAAGTTCGGGGCAGGCTGTGTGGCCGCTGGAAAGAAAATTTAAACACATGAAATGCCCATGAGAAAAGTTCTCACACAGGGGGATGATTATCCAGGGCATTCCATCTGGCCTTTAAAAAAAAAATATAAACAGATGAAATCTAGCCTGTCCTGACGGCAGTCAGGGAATGACGAGCACGTCACACACTGGGATGCCCCGATAGCTATCGGGGAGATGCGAGATTCCCCCGAAACGAGTTCCCCGAAGCAAGTTCGGGGCAGGCAGGGGCAGGCTATATGACCGCTGAAAAGAAATTATAAACATA
The DNA here is from genome assembly GCF_003347495.1 of Pleomorphovibrio marinus. Classification (GTDB taxonomy): domain Bacteria; phylum Bacteroidota; class Bacteroidia; order Cytophagales; family Cyclobacteriaceae; genus Pleomorphovibrio; species Pleomorphovibrio marinus. The sequence continues at coordinate 1,427,479 of NZ_QCXY01000001.1, read as the reverse complement.
TGAAAGAAACGATTGCGTTAGGTGGGGATCATGCTGGCTTCACCTATAAAGAAAAATTAACCCAGGTACTACTTGAAAAGGGATACGAAGTAAAGGATTTCGGCCCTTACAATGATGGTTCCGTGGATTACCCGGACTATGTACACCCCTTGTGTAGAGAAGTGGGCAATGAAAAAGGTGCTATAAATAAGGGTATTATCATTTGCGGGAGTGGAAACGGGGTAGCTATTACAGCCAACAAACATTCCCATATCAGGGCGGCCATATGCTGGAAAGAAGAGCTGGCAGCATTGGCCAGGCAACATAATGATGCAAATGTGTTAGCTGTCCCTGCCCGTTTTGTGGATTTTGAGCTAGCCGTAAAGATGGTGGAAACCTTCCTGACCACTGACTTTGAAGGGGGGAGGCACCAGAGAAGGGTAGATAAAATCACTTGTGGATAGCTAGCAGAATCTTATCAGGGAAATTGAGATCCCTTCTTTAACTCATATATCCCGGGTCTTCTAGGCGTATATGCTTCTTGTAGTATTGGATAATAGGGAAGAATGCTGGAAAACACACCTTCCTGGTCAATAACCCACTCGGGAGGATCCTTCTGAAAATTGGCCATAGTCACATGCATCTTGTCGAAATCTTCCACCTCAAGAAGATGTTTTTTGGACAAGTTGAAATTTAAAAATCCGGTGGCAGGACTGGCAGAATGATAATATGCCAAATCTTTCCCCAACACCAACAATTTACTTCCGTTTCCTATCGCATGTTTTTCTTCTATTTTAAGGGCATAGTCCGAGAAGGACTTGTCATTTTTTTTGTAAAAAAACCAACTGTAGCCAAAAAAAGGAACGCTGATCAATAAGGCATAAAAGAGCACCGATTGAACGAATAAACGCTCATTCCTTAAAATTAGGTGGTTAATAAAGAAAACCATTAGGGGAATGAAGGGAATAAACTGATAGGCAATCACCCTATAGTTTAAAAAAACCAATAGGACTGCACCCAGGCCATAGATCATTACTATTTGTTTTTGCTTCTGTTGGTGAATATAAAGCCGGCCCCAAAGACTAGTAGCAAGATAACCGAAAACGGTAAATCCGATTGGGAAAGCCATAACATAGAGCAATTCCCTATAACTCACATGTGCCAAACTATCCAATTTCCACCCCGGTGACATCAGTCCCTGCACAAAGTCCATAAAAGCACCGTTCCAGAAGAAAAAGAGACCAATGATTGAAAGGGGTAGAAAGTAACCTACTATGGAAAGTAAGAGTTCTTGGAAATTAAAATTGCTGATAAATAATCCTGTCAGGATCATAACAGGAAGGAAAAACAAAAGTGGAAAGTGAAAACAAGGTGCCAACCCAGCGAAAAGCCCCAACAATACAATGGCTTCCGTGTTGTTTTGATTAATGGTGGCCAGGCTGAAGAGCTGTCCTATTGCCAAAAGCAAAAAAGTGCTTCCCAGGAGCACTGGAGATAAGGTAAGTAGGTCATAGGAAAAGTGAAAAAGTAGGACCGTTATAAAAGCCGGAAGATAAGTGTTTTCATCATAAGACTTGTGGGATAGGAATAAGGAGTTGATATAGGCGGATTGCAAGAAGATAATAAAGGAAGCCAGCAGGTGATAGGGCCAAAGGGTTCTTCCAAAAATGAAATGCAAGCCCCCATAGATCAGTGCAGAAAGGGGTGCGGTGTTGTCCCTGATGTCGGTGTACAACATGAATCCCTCAGAAATCCTTTCTCCGACCAGCAGCCAGAGCATCTCCGGTTGAGTGACTGGAGTACCCATCCACATGTAGGGTAGCCTCAGCAAAAGCAAAAGTAGGATAATACCCACTAGTCTAATGGGATCGTTAAATTTAAAAAAGCTCAGCAAAACCCAACATATGTTTATTCTAGAATCACGAAATTAAGGGATAAGCGTATATTTCACTACATTTGTGATAACTTTATCTGCTATGGAAAGTAAAAGACAGCAAAAATACGCTAAACTAATTCAAAAGGAACTTGGGGACATCTTCCTGAAGGAGTCTCGAAATCTCATAGGAAATGCAATGGTCACTGTCACCAGAGTGCAAATGAGCCCTGACTTAGGGTTAGCTAAGGTTTATTTAAGTTTTTTGATGGCCAATAACCAAGAACTTTTTGAAAAAATCGACAAAGCCAAGAAAGGCATTCGAGGAAAACTAGGTTCCAGGATAGGGAAAACAGTAAGGATTATACCCGAAATCGCTTTTTTCCCTGATGAATCAGCGGCATATGCCCAACATATGGACTCAGTGATTTCCAAATTGGACATTCCCGAGGAGGATGAGAATGAAGACGAAAAAGATAACGAGTAGTAAGTAGGCTTTGGATTTATCGTTTTTCATAGCGGCAAGGTACTTTCGCAGCAAAAAGAAGAGGAACTTCATCACTATTCTTTCTCGGATCTCAATGATTGGGGTAGCTGTAGGGACAATGGCATTGGTGATAGTTCTATCCGTATTTAATGGTTTAGAGGATTTGATTAAAGGACTGTACGCTTCCTTTGATGCGGAACTTAAAATTGAACCTGCTATGGGAAAATCCTTTGAGGTGGATGAAGAATGGATAAACTCCCTGGCTGCTGTGGATGGCGTGGAAGTGTTGACTGAAGTCATAGAAGACAACGCCTTGTTCCGGTTTGGAGACAATCAACTAGTGGCTACGTTAAAAGGGGTCTCGGATAATTTCCTGAACCAGGGAAGATTTGACAAAGGGTATTTCCAGGGGGAGCTATCCTTAGGTAAGGAAGGCCAGCCCCATGCCATTATAGGGAGAGGGGTGTCTTATTTCCTTTCCGTGGATTTGGAACAGGAATTTGAACTGATGCATGTCTATTACCCAAAAGCACCTAGGGCAGGGAGTATAGATCCTAACAGTATGTACAACAGGGAGGTGATTAAGCCTGTAGGTATATTCAGTATAGAAAAGCAATTTGATGATGAATATATCATTGTGCCTCTTGATTTTGCCCGACGTCTGCTGAACTATGGAAACAGAAGGACCGCTCTTGAAATTAAGGTCCAAGAAGGCAAGGACGTCCAAAGGGTGAAAAGAAGGGTACGGGAAAAGGTAGGAGAGGAATTTTTGGTAAAAGACACGGATGAACAGCACGCCAGCTTACTGATGACCATAAGACTGGAAAAACTGTTTGTCTTTATCACACTTACTTTCATATTGGCTGTTGCTTCCTTTAACATATTCTTTTCCCTCAGCATGCTCGCCATTGAGAAGAAGAAGGATATCGCGGTTTTGTTTTCTATGGGAGCCACACAAAAGCTAATCAGGTCGATTTATATTAAAGAGGGGGCGATCATTGCCCTTTCTGGGGCATTAGTAGGTTTGCTATTGGGTTTTGTTATTTGTTGGTTACAGGACACTTTTGGCTTGGTTTCCTTAGGGGTGACATCCTCCATTGTGGAGAGTTATCCGGTAAAAATGCAGGTGGCAGATTTCGTCTATACCAGCCTTAGCGTGATCCTGATTACCTTCTTAGCATCCTACAGGCCAGCATTGATTGCTTCAAGGGTGAAAACAGTTGCACATTTATAGCACATTTTTTTGGCACTAGGTTTAAGAATTTTAAATAATTCTTTAATTTGCAAGCTGCTTAAAATCGGAAAAAGGGCTTTTTTCTGAATTTTGATTTGAAAACACCAGCAGCATGAAAGTTTCAGCCGACAAGCCTTTTGAAATTGTATACTCGCTTTTTGATCATGAATACCTGGGTATTCTTTTCGAATCCTTCGCCATTCAGATTGATGAAAAGGGAAGGCTTTCCTATGCCTATCAAAATATTTCCTTTCAGAATGCAGAGGAATTCTCGAGCAGGCTGGACGAAGTGGATTTTGAGTTGATCAAGCTGATGGACAGCATGCAGCAAGAGGCCATCGTGAAAAAGTTCAACACCAAGAGTGCCAAGCCTAAGGATTTTTTGCGCAAGGTTTTTCAGGATTCCCAAAATCAAAATTCGAACAAAGAGACCCAGAAACTAATAGAAAACAGGCTGGAGCTGACACGGGCTAAAATCTTGAGAAAGCTGCAAGGAAAGCGCCTTTTTGAAATGGGAAATGATGGGAACCCTATTTGGAAAGAAATTGAGGTTTTGCCTGATAAAGCCTCTGTCCTTTTCCATTTTCGCAGAAACGAAGATAACACCCATTATTTCCCAACTCTCAAGTACCAGGGAGAAAAATTAGATTGGCAATATAAGGGGAGCTACCTGCTATGCAAGGAACCCGCATGGATGGTGGTGGACCACAAGCTTTACAGTTTTGAAAAGGACGTGGATGGCAAGAAGTTGATGCCCTTCCTCAACAAGAAATTTATAGTTATTCCTCGCAAAATGGAGGAGTCTTACTATCAAAAATTCATTACTCAGTTAGTGGCTTCTTTTGATGTATTTGCCAAGGGTTTTGACATAAAGGTAGAGAGAAAAAGGCCTATCCCCCAACTGTCATTGAGTGATTTGCCAGGTAACCCAAGGCAAGATATGTTTGGGAAAAAAATCGGAGGGGATGAGGATGAAAAAATGGTTTTCGACTTGAGGTTCAAGTACGGAGAATATTGCTATAGGGCGGATCAGCAGGTGCCCGCAAATGTAGTATTGGAAAAGAAAAACGAAGAATACACCTTTTACAAGGTGATTAGGGACAATACCTTGGAGTCTGCCATTGGGGACTTTTTGCGCTCTAGGGGATTGCAGGTGAGAAGTGGTAGGGTGGCCATGCAAAAAAGAGCGGCATACGACTGGATAATCATCAATAAAGCCGAGCTTGATGAAGAGGGGATTGAGATTGTACAAACCCAAAATGAGAAGGGGAAGAGATATTTTATTGGCAAAACGGACATCACCATTCGTATCAATGAGAAAATTGATTGGTTTGATGTGGAAGCCGTGGTCATGTTTGGAGATTATGAAATCCCCTTCGTGAAGTTCCGAAAAATGTTGATGCAGGGGAAATCCGAGTTTGAATTGCCAAACAAGGAAATTGCCATCATACCCAAGTCCTGGTTTACCAACTACACAGAGTTATTTTCCTTTATGGAAGAAAAGGAGGCAGACGGGGGAGGAATTAAACTTAAGAAACACCACATTGCACTGGCCCAGGAGTTGCAAAAAGGGAATTTGCTAAAACTTTCCTTGAGCAAGAGACTACAAAAGCTGAAAGATTTTACCAACTTTGAAGAGTATGAACTTCCTTGCGGTTTCAAAGGATCTTTGCGTCCCTATCAAAAAGCCGGATATAATTGGTTGAGGTTTCTGAACGAATACCATTTTGGCGGATGCCTGGCTGATGACATGGGCTTGGGTAAGACCGTTCAGACACTCGCTTTGTTGGCACATGAAAAAGAAGCCAGCAATAGCGCCACCTCCCTTTTAGTCATGCCGACTTCCTTGATCTATAACTGGCAACTGGAAGCCAAGAAGTTCACTCCCGAATTGAATATCCTGATCTATACTGGAACCCAACGGTTAAAAGATCATGAGCAATTTGGAAACTACGACCTTGTGTTGACCTCCTATGGCATCACGCGTTTGGATGTGGATGTGCTGGGTTCTTTTTACTTTAATTACATCATCCTTGATGAATCCCAGGCTATCAAAAACCCGGAAAGTATTATTGCAAAGGCAGTGGTTCAACTCGCCAGTAAGCACAGGCTGATCCTCACGGGTACCCCCATAGAAAATGGAACCATGGACCTCTGGTCCCAAATGAACTTCGTTAACCAGGGTCTCTTGGGCTCTAAGGGTTCTTTTGTCAAACAGTTTTTGCAGCCCATAGAAAAAAAGAACGACACCCAAAAAATGGCGAAACTTCATGCCATGATAAAGCCCTTTATACTCAGAAGGCTGAAGACCCAGGTAGCTACTGATCTGCCAGAAAAGGTCATTAATATCCAATACTCCTCCATGACTGAAGAACAATCCCAGCTTTATGACGACACTAAATCCTATTACAGGGAGAAAATTGTCAACGAAATGTCAATTCCGGGAATGTCAAGGAAATCATTCACGCTATTGAGGGGGCTTACCAAGCTCCGACAGATCGCAAACCACCCAAAATTGACGGATACGGAATATAGCGGTAGCTCGGGTAAATTGGAAGACATTTCACATATGATTGCCTCTACTGCCAGTGAAGGCCATAAGGTGCTAATTTTCAGTCAGTTTGTAAAACATCTGACCATCATTAAGGATGTATTGGGCACAGAAGGAATCCCATATGCCTATTTAGATGGCAGTACCAAAGACCGACAGCAACAGGTGAAGGCTTTTCAAGAAGACGAATCCATTAAGGTATTTCTGATTTCTTTAAAAGCAGGTGGTGTTGGCCTTAATTTGACAAGGGCGGAATATGTTTTTATGTTAGATCCTTGGTGGAACCCGGCCGTGGAGGCACAAGCCATAGACAGGGCCCACCGGATTGGGCAGGAAAACAAGGTTATCATTTACAAATTCATCACCAAGGATACCGTAGAGGAAAAAATAATGGCTCTTCAGGAGCGAAAAATGGCCTTGGCAGGAGAACTCATCAATACCGAAGAAAGCTTTATCAAGAGTCTAAGCAGTGAGGACATTTCGGCTTTACTTTCCTAACCATCACATATATGCAAACCGCGATACTAATTATACAATGTAAAGATAACAAGGGAATTGTAGCAGCCGTCTCCGAATTTTTGTTTCGTAACAATGGAAACATTATTGAGATTGACCAACACATTGACGAAGACATTGGGGATTTTTTTATGCGGGCAGAATGGGAGTTGGAGACCTTTAACATTCCCAAAGAGGATATATTAAGGATCTTTGCCCAAGAAGTGGGTGATCGGTTTGGGATGAAATATACCTTGGCCTTTAAAATGCCCAAGCCCAGGATGGCCATATTCGTTTCCAAACTTTCCCACTGTTTGTTTGACATCCTTAGCCGCTATTATTCAGGACAGTTTCAGGTGGACATCCCCTTGGTGATCTCCAACCATGCGGACATGAAGCCGGTGGTCAAGGCCTTTGGAATTCCCTTCTACCATTTCCCAATAAATAAGGAGAACAAAAAGGAGCAGGAAAGCAAGCAAATCGCATTATTAAAAGAAAACCAAATTGATTTTGTGGTATTGGCCAGGTACATGCAAATTTTGAGTGGGGATTTTATCCAACATTTCCCATCTAAGATTATTAATATTCACCATTCTTTTTTGCCTGCCTTTGTCGGGGCAAAACCTTATCATGCCGCCCACAAGAGAGGGGTGAAGATCATTGGAGCCACAGCACACTATGTGACAGAGGAATTAGACGCTGGCCCCATCATCGAACAAGACGTGGCGAGGGTAAGACATCACAATACGGTAGAAGAAATGGTGCAGATAGGTCAGGATGTTGAAAAAGTGGTGCTAAGCAAGGCTATAAAATATCACCTGGCAAGAAAGATTCAGGTGGTGGGTAATCGCACGATCATTTTTAATTAAAACAAGTAGCCCTTCCGGGCTACTGTTCAGGGGTTAGATTTCCCTATTAATCTTTTTCCATTTCTACCAGGATATTGCCGGAGTCGTCAAAAAACACCAACTTTCCGGCAGAATAAGTATAGGTTGCACTGTTTTCTAGGTTTCGCAAAAACCGCTCCTCCAAACTGATATCATCGCATTTTTCATTATCGGTGTACAAGGTGGAAAACTTGATCTGTTCGCGGTTATAGGTAGCTCCTCCTCTGTATTCGTTGCATCCAGCAAATCCACCAACTTCTTGTCCTTCCTTGAATTCCAAGGTAATATTCGACAATTTATCCTTAGAGGCTGAGGATCCAGTAACATCGGTAACCACCCAGTCGTGATCGCTCAATTCCAATGGCTCGCCCCCACAAGCAAAAATTAATGTTGCTATAAATAGAAATACTATCAATGTGTTGAAAATCCGCATAGTGTTTAAACTTTTTTGGTGTGCTTGGGTAAAACCACAAATACCGTTCTAAAGGCGGTAATAAAAGTAAAAAATTCAAAAAATGCTGCTAGGAAACGATTTTCCTAGGGATATCTTGAGGAAGGCGGGTTAACAGCTCGTAATTTACCTGCTGTGTGGATTCTCCAAATGAGGCCACTGTGATTTCATGCCTTTTCTGTCTGCCTATAATGACTACTTCGTCCCCTTTTTTCACTTCCTTTGCATCCGTAATATCCACAGAAATGGAGTTCATGGTAACGGTGCCTACCACGGGCAAAATCTTGCCTTGGATCAACACCTTGCCTAAATTGCTCAGGTTTCTGCTAAACCCATGGGAATACCCAATAGGCACCAATGCGATAGTCGTGTCCCTGGCAGCCATAAAGGAGGTGCCATATCCAACGAAATCCCCCATCTTTACTTTTTTGGTGCTCATCACCCTACTTTTCCAACTGATCAACCTTTTCAAGGGGTTTTTCATGTTTTCATCCAGGTTCTTGAATTTGTGCATATAAGTTTCCTGACTAGGCCAAAACCCATATTGGGCTATACCTATCCTGACCATATCCATAATGGTATCCGGATAGCTCATCGAGGCTGCGGAGCAGGCGGTATGATAAATCTTGAAATTAACCCCATGCTCATTAAACCAATTTTTAAATTCATTGAATCGCTTAATTTGCTGCTTTACCCTTACGTAATTACCGATGCTTTCGGCGCCTGCATAATGGGTACATAGTCCCTGAAGTACAATATGTGATTGGTTGTCTTTCAAAATTTTTAAAAGTTCCTCTTTCTCCTCCCATTCAAATCCCGTTCGGTGAAAACCTGTTTCCACCTCAATATGGATAAGCGCTTTTTTGCCCAACCTCTTGGCCATGTCAATCCCCGCGTGCAGCCTTTGAAATTCAAACACATAAAAACTGATGCCATTCTCCAGTACCCAAGGCAATGAAGCATCATCTATCATACCCATGATCATTATTTGGCTGTTCTTGGTAGAGGATTGATTCACTCGTCTTGCCTCGTCAGTGCTATACGTACTAAAATGCCTGACCCCTGAAGATTCGGCAATTTGTACCATATTTTCGATCCCATGTCCATAGGCATTTCCTTTTACCACTGAGGATATTATGACCTTATCCCCTACCTGGCTACGGATAAACTTTAGGTTTTGTCGGTAGGCAGATTTTTTTATTTCTATGAAAGAAGTATGGAACACGAGTTAAAAGTTTAGTTTTTTAGTTACTTCCATAAATAATTTGCTTCCTGTGGGTAGTAGTTCATCCGGAAAGTCATAGGCACCATCATGTAATTTGGACTGGGCTTTCCCGGATCCCAAACCAAAAAGCATGGATTGGGTAACTTTGGAAAATTGCCCAAAATCCTCCGACCAATAAAATGGAATTCGGACGTGTTTTGTTTTTAGCTTCAGTTGCTTTGCGGCCTCATTTACGAATTCCCAGGCCTTAGGGTCATTCTCAACAGTCTGAAATACTTCACAGTAGGAAATGTTATACTTAAGCCCGTATTCTTTTGCTATCAAGCTCGTCAAGTTTTCAGCATGATGCGTGAGTGTGTCCATGCTTTGATCATCGAAGGTCCTTAAGGTAGCCATTACCTTAGCTTCACCAGGAGTTGTGCCAAAGGCAACTTCTCCCAAAATAGCATGAATGACCGTGATCAATGAAAAATCGGAAATGCCACTGCTTAACTGGGGCAAACCCACTATCAGTTTGCTCATTGCCTCTCCGGGGCTGTTCCCCTCTTCAGGATGGGCGGCGTGGCTAGTCCTTCCCTCTAGCTGTATGATCATTCCTTTAGACGCGGCATTAAAAGGCCCTTTTTTTAAAATCACCTGATGTAAGGGGTAGCCGGGGACATTGTGCAAAGCAAAAGAATATTCAGGAGAGATTTTTTTAAAGTTGGTCGAGTTGATTACGGATTCGGCTCCTTCGCCAGTTTCCTCTGAGGGCTGAAACAAGAGGGTGACTTTTCCCCTTTCGGGTCTTTCCTGTGCTAGCTTCATTGCTAGCCCGCATAGGATGGCCATATGGCCATCATGCCCACAGGCATGCGAAACTCCCTCATTGGTACTCTTGTGTTTGTGTGAACCTTTTTCGAAAATAGGCAAGGCATCGAGTTCAGCCCGAAACATCACTGAGGGGCCTTCCTTTTTCCCAATATAGCTTACCGCAAAACCATGCTTGCCGAGGCCATCAATCCATTCATCGGGCTCGTACGCTTCCAAAAATGAACGTACCCTCTTGGCGGTCTCCTTTTCTTCTCCTGATAATTCCGGGTATTGGTGGAGCTCTTTTCTAAATTGTGCAAGTGTACTGTCTTCCTTTTTGCTTTCCATGTCAAACACTTCGGTTTTTTATTTTAAATGTGGATAATTTATCCACTTATTGGGGTCAGGGCAATTTTGCTTATAATACTGCATATCCACTTCCATGCAGACACCTGGATAATCCCCCCTGTACTCTCCTATTTTATGGATCAGTTGAAAATGGAGGTGCGCAGGCCAACATCCATTCTCCTCCAAAGCACCGAGGTGCCCCAACAATGTCCCCTTAATTACGGTCATCCCAGCCTGCCAGGCACCCATATCTGCTCGGCTCAAATGTCCATATAGGCTATAAATTACCCTACCCTGCAATTCGTGTTCCAAAATAAGGGTAGGTCCGTAATTTCCAAAACCCATATTGTCCTGGAAACTGTGTATCCTTCCTTCCAAAGGGCAAAATACGGGTGCTCCCGGGAATGACCAAATATCAATCCCCATGTGGATATTTCTAAAGCTGGTCTTTCCTGAGGAAAACACTTCGCTCCTGCTATAAATACTTCTGTTTTCAAGGTATCCACCTATGGCGAAAGGTTTATTTGACAATTTCAGAAAATGGGTAATGAAATTCTCGAATGAACTGCCTTCCTGATAAACCGCCCTGTTTAAGCTGGTGTTCTTTGCGCTGAGGTCCAAAACCTCAGTATTAGAGGATGTTAACGGAACTCCCATCAAAGGGTAAAAGTCAGCGAGCATTTATACAGCAAGTAGGTTTACCGGTTTAAATTACTAGATTATTTCATTGGATGGCGTTAAAAGCCGAATATTTTTCTTTTTCCAGAATAAGATTAAAAAGTATAAAATTTTGTCTTAAATAATTCAAGATTTAAAATTAAATTCTTGCAAGATAAATTTTTTGTTAAGGAATCTTATTTTTTTATGAAAGCATATCCACTATAGTGTGTATATACAGCACAGTACAGGATAGTTGTTGTTTTCACCTTTTGTTAATTCATATCTTCAAATTCACTTTTTATAAAATTTTAATAGTTAAAAACAATTAATCCAAAAGATTATGAATCCAAATGTTTACCAATTTCGGCCCGGGCGATGGCTAACTTTCGCCTTGGTTTTTGTTTTAGTGACCCATGCTGCATGGGCACAAACCATATCAGGCGTTGTGCGCTCTGAAGGTGACATGGAAACCATACCAGGGGTTTCCGTTTTGGTGAAAGGCTCTTCCAGGGGCACCGTGACTGACCTGGATGGTGCTTTTCAAATAGAGGCTGATCCCGGAGAGGTATTGTCCTTCAGCTATATCGGGTACAGCACCAAGGAAGTGACAGTCCAATCAGGACTAACCAACTATGAGGTGGTGATGGAGTCCTCCATGAGTGACCTCACGGAAGTAGTGGTGGTGGGCTATGGTAGCCAGCTTAAAAGGGAAGTTACTGGTTCGGTACAAAGTGTGGAAGGATCCGACTTAATGGACCTGCCTGTGCCCCAAATGACTCAGAAACTTCAAGGTCGACTCGCAGGAGTCCAGATAAACCAAACCACCGGGCAACCAGGAAGGGGAATGAATGTACGGATCAGAGGTCAGTTTTCCATTGCTGGGGGTAGTCAACCTCTTTATGTGGTAGATGGTTTTCCAATCACGGGAGATATTGCTACGATTAACCCTGACGAAATCGAGGACATCACAGTGCTAAAGGATGCAGCTTCTACATCCTTATATGGATCCAGAGCTGCTAACGGGGTAGTGCTGATCACCACCAAAAGGGGTAAGGCAGGAAGGACGGATGTTTCCTTAAACTACTATACGGGCGTACAGCGAGTGCCTCATTATAATCGACTTGAAATGATGGATGCGGTAGAATTCGCCACTTTCAAAAAGGAATATTTTGAGGCGGAGGGAAGGGCCGTACCTGAGATGTTTCAAAATCCCAGCGCATACGAGGGGCAAACACAGGATTGGTACGATGCCCTACTTCAGAGTGCACCGATTTCAAACTACAACTTAAGTGTTACCTCCAGTACAGACAGGATGAATACTGCTGTGGTGGCTACTCTATTTGACCAGAAAGGGGTGGTAATGAATACGGACTACCAGCGATATAGCATCAGGCTCAATACGGATTATAAGGTTTCTGATCAAGTTAAATTGGGATTCAACATTGCACCGTCTTATGTTTTTGACAATACCCCAAGGACCGACGGTGATCGGGGGGTAGGTATATTGTTCAATGCCCTGCACACCTGGCCAAACATGCCAATCTATGACGAAGCGGGTGAACTGACTTATTACAATCGTTTTCCAGGTGAGACCGGTAATATTTTCGCCTATCCCAATTGGTTACGGTCTGCACAGGAAATCACAAATGAGACCAAAATTACCAACCTGCTATCTAATGCGTATGTAGAGTATAGCCCGATTAAGGACCTCACCTTTAAGTCGACGATCAATGCCGAATTAAGAGGGCAGCAATATTTCTTCTTTAACCCTTCCACAGCCACCAATGCCATAAATAGACCCATCCCTACAGTAGCCATGTCTATCAGGGAGACCATGGATGACTTTGGCTGGTTGAACGAGAACTTGGTTACTTATAGAAAGAGCATAAATGATCATAACTTTGAATTCCTGGCTGGATATACTAACCAATACTTCAGGCGCGAATTGACAAGGGTTCAAGCAGATACCTATGCTGATGACAGACTGCCCACTATTCAAGGAGCCATCAATATCAACAGGGGAGGAACCCGAAGCGATGTTCAGGAATGGTCCCTTACTTCCCTCTTATCCAGGGTAAATTACAATTACCAAGGCAAATATCTTTTTACTGCTGCTGTGCGAGGTGACGGATCTTCCAGGTTTGGCATGGAAAACAGATGGGGCATTTTCCCTTCCGTTTCTGCAGGATGGGTGGTATCAGATGAAAACATCTTAAATACCAGCGAGCAAGTTTCCTTTTTAAAGGTTAGGGGTAGTTATGGGGTAACAGGAAACAATAATATTGGTAACTATACTCAATATGCACTGATCAATAACACCGTCAACCATGTGTTTAACAACACGGTGGTTCCAGGGGCAGCAGTGACTTCCTTGGCCAACCCGTTTTTGGGATGGGAAACCACCAACCAATTTGATATTGGATTAGATCTGGGATTGTTTGATGACAGGATCCAGTTTGTGTATGATTATTTCAACAAAAACACCACCAACCTCTTATACAACGTTCAAATACCCCAAGAATCAGGATTTGGTAGTTTTAATGATAATATTGGAGAGATCAGGTTTTGGGGTCATGAGTTTGCCATCAATACCCGAAATACAGATGGTAAATTTAAATGGACCACTAATGCCAACATTTCTTTCAACAGAAACAGGGTAGAAGCCTTGGCCGAGGGTATTGACAGAGTGTACGGATTAGCTCATATCACCCAGGTTGGACAACCTTTTGGGATGTTTTATGGCTTGATAAAGGAAGGATTTTATATGAATGAAGAAGATTTGGCCAACTCCCCGGTGGTACCTGGAAGGTCCACAGTAGGAAGTGCCAAATACAGGGACGTAAATGGGGATGGGATCATCACCATTGGTGGTGACAACGATGATAGAGCTATCATAGGTAACCCATTTCCTAAATTTACTTATGGAATTGTAAATGAATTCCAATACGGGAAATTCGATATGAGCATTACAGGCTCAGGTTCTTATGGAAATGAGCTCTATATGAGGCATTTGTATAGTACTGCAAACCTGGATGGTGTCTTTAACATGGTAAGAAAGGTGAATAATCGCTTCAGGACACCTGAAAATCCCGGAGATGGGATATTTGGCACTACTGTAGGAGGAGGCAATGTGACTGGGGTAGAAAGAGACTGGGCAAGTAGTCACTTCGTTTTTGATGCTTCCTTTTTTAGCATTAAGAACTTAACTATAGGATATAATGCAGGTGCTTGGGCTAAATTCATAAAGTCCTCCAGGGTTTTCGCCTCTATTCAAAACCTGTATGTATTTACCAATTATTGGGGTGGGCAAAATCCCGAAACCAGCATGCAAAGTAGTGGAGAGGGTGATGGAGGGAACCTTAGCCAGGGGGTAGATCTATTTGGTTACCCTGTTCCAAGGACCTTTACCATAGGAGCCAATTTGAATTTCTAATCCCAGGAACGCTAAAATTTTGAATCGTCATGAAAAGAATCAATATATTTATCATTTGTCTAGCTGCTGTAATGTGGAGCTGTGAAGACTTTTTGACCATTACTCCAGAAACGAATCTGAGTACTGCCACATTTTTCCAGACAGAAGCCGACTTTCAACAGGCTGTAAACGCTGCCTACGCTCCCATGCGTAATATCGTAAATGACAGGATGTGGCTTTTATCTGAAATGCGATCAGACAACACCATGTATGCTAGGAACATCCTTTTTGGAGCCACTGAGCAACAGGAGGACTTGAGTGACCATGCATTACCGGAAGCGGATGGTATAACCACCAATGTCCATGTGCTGAACCAATACCGGTTGGATTACTTGATCATTGCAAGAACTAATCAAATATTGACTACCATTGATGCTGTGGAATTTAATCAACAGTCTAAAAACAACATCAAGGGACAAGCCCTCTTCTTAAGGGCATATGCCTATTATGAATTGGTTAGGTATTTTCCTCATGCACCTTTACACTTAAATCCTGTAACTACCCGGGATCAGGCAGCCCTTCCTTTATCCTCCCATCAAGAGCTTTATGCGCAAATTATCAGCGATGCACAGGAGGCTATTCCCCTCTTACCAAATAAAGCCAATCAGGATTTGGGCAGGGTTACATCTGGGGCTGCAAGAATGTTGCTTGCTGATATTTACATCACCCAAAACCGATGGGCTGAGGCGGAAACCCTATTAAGGGAAATAGTTGACAGCGGTCAATATCAGCTCATTCCGGAATTTGAAAATGTTTTTTCAGAAACTTCCGGGAATAAGAACAACATCGAATCGGTATTTGAGGTCCAATTTCTGGAAGGGCCTGAAGGGTTACAGGGTAATTTTCTCTATCAGTTTATGCCTAGGCCTATCAGCCCAAATGAATTACGCCCCATTACCCAAACCTCCAATACCGAACCCTTAGACGGCCAAGGAAATAATGTCCCCACACCTGACATCATAGAGGCATTTGAAGAAGGCGATGAGAGATTGGATGTTTCGATAGGCTATGTGGATCTTTTGGGGAGTTTGCGGGAAAATAAAACTTATCCCTATATCAAGAAGTATGCAAAGCCACATTCCTTACACAATATTCATGGAATGAATTGGCCTATCTATAGGTATGCCGAGGTTTTATTATTCCTGGCAGAAGCCTTAAACGAGCAAGGAAATAGCGGAGAGGCAGCCACATACCTAAATATGGTAAGAAACAGGGCAGGCCTGGAAAATACCACTGCCTCTTCCCAAACAGACATGCGCGAAGCCATCTTCAGGGAAAGAAGAGTGGAGCTGGCCTTCGAAAACAAGCGTTGGTTTGACCTTACCAGAACCGATAGGTACATGGAAGTCATTACTGACTTTGGCCAAAGGGCGAGAAATGACCCTATGAGGTACTATTACCCTTCTGGTGCAACCTTTAGGAACCACGCCTTTTCGAATATTACCAAGTATTATGCGTTGCCAGCCGCAGAGGCAGAAATTACGCCGCATTTTTAAATGCTGAATAATAAAAATGGAGAGAGACACGCATTATGTTCAACATTTTGCGTGTCTTTTCTAATTTCAATTAAAAAAATTATCCATTACATTTATGATTAATGGAGGTTTTGCCGTTTCTCTGGAAAGATAAAACCATAAATTGTTGCTAATTTTAAATTTTGTAGTCAATGCAAAATTCCTAGGTGAAAGCATCACCAGTAACGTCAATTAACGAAAACAAACATATGCGTTATCCACTATTTCTCAACAAGGCTACTGCTTTTGCCCTGTTGATGACAATAATAATGGCTTGTGGCTCAGAGCCTGAAGAAGAAAAACATCCCAAAGTAAAAAAGCTTAAATTTCCAGATGGCTTTAAAGTCGAACACCTTTACAGTCCAGGGGAAAACGACCAAGGGTCCTGGGTGGCCATGGCATTTGACGACAAAGGCAGGTTACTTACCGCTGACCAATACGGGGCGATTTACCGCCTGGAAATCCCGGAAATCGGTGCTGACAGTGTTGCTCCAAAGGTGGAAAAACTCAAAATAGGCCCCAATGAGGAGGACAAGCTGGGTATGGGCTATGCCCAGGGACTTCTGTACGCGTTTAACAGCGTATATGTAATGGTCAACAATAATCCCAATGAGCAGTTTGACAAATCCACCGGAATATATCGCATCCAGGATACTAATGGAGATGATCAATACGACAAAATCACCACAATCCGGACATTTACAGGGGGTCCCGGAGAACATGGGCCTCATAGCATGATCCTATCCCCAGATGGAGAATCTATCTATTTGGTGGCGGGAAACCATGTGGACGTTCCTGAAATGGACCATTACAGGGTGCCTAAAGTTTGGGAAGATGATAACCTTTTGCCGGAAATAAAAGATCCACGCGGACATGCCAATAACCGAGGGGCCCCAGGAGGCTGGATAGCCAAAATCGACCCTGAGGGAAAGGAATGGGAACTCTTTAGCGTAGGTTACCGAAATGCCTTTGACATTGCCTTTAACGAGGTCGGGGACATGTTTACCTATGATTCCGACATGGAATGGGACTTTGGCATGCCATGGTACCGACCTACCAGGATCAACCATGTCACCAGTGGCAGTGAATTTGGTTGGAGGACAGGAAACCGAAAATGGTCTCCCTCCTACACCGACAACTTGCCTGCCATTCTTAATATCGGTCAAGGTTCGCCCACCAATGTAATGTACGGCATGGATGCCAAATTCCCTGCAAAATACAGGCAGGCACTTTATGCATTTGACTGGAGCTTCGGCATTATCTATGCCATGCAACTTACCCCAGAAGGAGGTACCTACAAAGTTACCGCAGAAGAATTTATTTCTGGCTCTCCCTTACCACTTACCGATGGGGTGTTCGGTCCCGATGGTGCCATGTATTTTATGACCGGTGGGAGAAGGCTGGAATCCGACCTCTACAGGGTTCATTTTACAGGTGACCTTTCAGGGGAGGATGTCACGCCTATGCAGGAATCCGATTTACCCGATGAACACCATATCAGGAGAAAGCTGGAAAAATACCATTCGGGCCCTCAAGAAGGAGCTGTGGATGAGGCCTGGCCTCACCTATCCCATAAGGACAGGTTTGTGCAGTTTGCTGCTCGGATTGCAATTGAGCATCAACCACTATCCGCTTGGCAGGCCAGGGCTCTACAAGAAAGGAACCCCCGGGCATTGGCACAGGCTGCCATTGCTTTGGCCAGACATGCAGGAAGCGGGCAGCGAAACAGTATCCTTCAAGCCATGATGGAAGTGGATTTTGAATCCCTATCGGAAGAGGACAAACTGAATCATGTGCGCGCCATTGAGGTCATTCTGGCAAGACACGGAAACCCATCTGGGCAAATGAGAAACAGGTTGATATCCTATTTGGATGATCAATTCCCTTCTAACCTGAATAGTGTGGATAGGGTAATGGGAAAAGTAATGGTACATCTTGAGGCACCTACAGCTGTGCCAAAATTATTGGCCATGCTGGAAACGGCGGAAGATGACCCCAACTATCAAAAAACATTTACTTCCTCTTCCGACCTGATCATGAGAAACCCTCAGTACGGTTTGGACATTGCCAATATGCTATCCAATGTACCCCCAGCCCAGCAAACCTACTATGCCACCATTTTGGGAGGGGCAAAGGCAGGCTGGTCTGATGAGTACTATGAAAAATACTTTTCTTGGATCAACGATGCTTTTCAGTATAAAGGTGGTAGAAGTTATGTTGGCTTTATAGACCGGTCCCGCAAAATGGCGCTGGCAACAGTGCCAGAAAATAAATTTGATTATTATAATACCTTATCTGGGGCGGAAAGGCTGTCTGGAAGTGGAAATGACCTTCGTACTGCTGAAGTAGAACCGGAAGGCCCTGGAAGGCGATGGACCGTGGAAGAGGCGATGCCCTTAGTGGAAGACCTGCATGAGAGGGATTTCAAAAGAGGAGAAGCCATGTATGCCGCTACCCTATGTCTTTCCTGCCACAGCATGAAAGGTGAGGGAGGAGCAGTAGGCCCTGACCTCACACAGTTGGGCACCAGGTTTTCCAAGCGGGATATCCTGGAATCCACCATCAATCCCAGTGACGTGATCTCAGACCAATATGCAGCAACGGTATTCACTTTAAAGGATGATAAAAGCATTGTGGGCAGGTTAATCAGTGAGGATAGTGACAATTACTATGTGTCACAAAACCCCTTTGATCCGGAAAATTTAAGGGAAATCCCTAAGGACCAAGTAAAAAACACTACCTATTCTGATGTCTCTGTAATGCTTCCAGGCCTAGTGAACAGGCTGAATGAGGAGGAACTAAAAGATCTCATGGCCTACTTGGTTTCCGGTGCCAACCCCGAACATGAGGTGTTCCAATAGGGACTCTTGGACATATCCGCCCATATCGGATAATTTTCGGTGTGTAAGATTATGGGAATTATCAGGTTAGTTTCTTTCAATAAACCTTTGTGCCTTCAAGAGAAAGCACAAAGGTTTATTGTTTCTTGGCAGGATGAAAAACTCTCAATTTCCACAACCTTCGTTTTTACTCATTTTTATTTTATTTACCAACCATTAAATTCAAACAATCATGAAGCGAATACATCTACATTCCTGTTTAGCAATTGCGTTTTATTTTCTTGTGGCATGTGGACAGCAAACAGATACCACTGCCTCCTATGAAACCGAGACGGACGAAAATGAAGGATTTACATCCATGTTTGATGGGCGAAGTCTCGATGGCTGGGATGGAGATCCTGCATATTGGAGGGTTGAGGAAGAAACCTTGATTGGTGAAATTACGGAAGGAGTGGATTTGCCCCATAACACCTTCCTGATTTGGCAGAAAAGCCAACCCGGCGATTTTGAGATGAAAGGTGAATTTAAGATTTCCGAGTCGGGAAACTCAGGCATTCAATACCGAAGTGAAAAATTGGAAGATATCCCTTACGCATTAAAGGGGTATCAGGCTGACATGGACGGAAAACACAATTATACCGGCCAGAACTATGAAGAAAGGAAGCGTACCACCTTGGCGTATATAGGGCAAAAAACCAGAATCAATCCACAAGAAAAAGAGGGAGACTTAAGGGCGAATATTGAGCGAAACGCATGGCTGGGTTTAGAGGTGGTAGAAAGCCTTGGGGACCAGGATTCGCTTAGAAGCTTGATGCATAAAGAGGACTGGAACGAGTTCAGGATAGTAGCTGAAGGTAATCGGCTACAGCACTTTATCAATGGTGTGCTGATAAGCGATGTAACCGACGACGACCCTGCCAATAGAGCCATGGAAGGATACTTGGGTATCCAAGTTCACCGAGGCCCTCCTATGAAAGTTGCCTTGAAAAACCTATACCTAAAAGAACAATAAATATACCTGACACCGCAGGATAGTGCTTAGGGAGTACTTTTGTATATTGGATATTTAAACCTAAAATGCCTTAATGAACCCGTACGAAACCACCAAATCAACACCCGCTTCCAATTGGCACCGAAAAGTAGGCCACAGGTCTCAGCTTGGGGGCATAGAAACAGCCGTGCTTGACAATGGACCAGGCAGGGGCAGTAGGATTGCGTGGATAGATACTGGGACAGGTTTAAGGTATAAGGTCCTCCTTGACAGGGGTATGGACATCGCAGAGGCTTTTTTTGGTGGCTATTCGTTGGCATGGATCAGTCAAGTAGGGACAGTAGGCCCTCAGCACTTGGCTTCCGGGCTGGATTGGCTCAGCACCTTTGGAGGAGGGTTACTTACCACCTGTGGCCTCAGTCACGTGGGAGGGCCGGAAGAAGATGCCCATGGAAAACGAGGCCTACATGGTAGGATTTCAAATGAAGCGGCTGAGGTACTTTCTATTGTGCAGCCCGATCCAATAATGGGGGAGACTGAAATGTCGATTTCAGGTATCATTATGGAAAGCACTGTTTTTGGCCCCCACCTTTGCCTGAAAAGAACCATAAAGGGAAAACTCGGAGAAGCCAAAATCCAACTCATAGACCAGGTAGTAAACCGATCCAACGAAACCCAAGCCCACATGCTCCTCTACCATATTAACTTTGGGTGGCCCTTGGTGGATGAGGGAGCAAGTATAGTATGGAAAGGAAATTGGAGGCCAAGGGAGGATACTCCCAACAACCCTATTTTTCACCAGGATAATGATTTCAAAACCTGTCCTCCTCCTTTGGAAGCCCACAAGGGCAGTGGAGAGGATGTTGCTTTCATCGATGCTAAGCCTGCTGGAAATGGCATTTGCACAGCAGGCATTTGTAATCAGTCACTTGGGTTGGGATTGAAGTTAAGCTTTAAGAAAGATCAACTCCCCTGGTTAACCAATTGGCAACATTGGGGAGAACATGAGTATGTCACTGCCCTTGAGCCAGGAACTCACCCACCCATAGGACAGGCTATGGCGAGAGAGGATGGAAGCCTGCTTTTTTTGCAACCTGGTGAGAGCAAGTACTACGAATTGGAAATGGAAGTTTTGACCCGGGAGGAGGATCTTCAGGGATTATTAGCAATAAATCAATCGACAACATAAATCAGAAATTACCTATGAGTTTGGCAAAAAAAGCGTTAGAAGAAGGTCAAGGAATCCTTCGCTTGGCACCTACCTGGGTGCCTAGGTCTTTTTGTGTACCGGGAAGGAGGATAAAACTCCACCCAGATGATTACTATGTGCTTGGAGGTGCAAGGGGCGGGATAGATGAAAGATGGCTTTCCTCCACTACTGCAGCTGAAAACGGGCCACTCACTGGTAAAAATGAAGGCTTAAGTATGGTGGTGGTAGGTCCCTCCGGAAAAGAGGAACAAGTTCTGTTGCGTGATGTTATTGAAGAATTAAAAGGGGAAATAATTGGGTCCAGAATATGGGATGAACATAAGAGTTGGCCCATGTATTCCAAGTTTTTTGACAACATGGGCCCCTTACCACACCATATTCACCACAATGACGAGCATGCTGCTAAAATAGGCCAGAAGGGTAAACCTGAAGCCTATTATTTTCCTCCACAGCTTAACAACCATGGAGGGGATTACCCTTATACCTTTTTCGGAATTGCCCCAGGCACCACCAAGGAGCAGATTAAGAAATGCCTCATGAACTTCACTAAAGGGGACAATAAGATAACCAATTATTCCCAGGCCTTTAGGCTTCAACCTGGTACTGGGTGGGATGTCCCTCCGGGAATGCTCCACGCTCCTGGCAGCCTCTGTACCTATGAACCGCAAAAAGCCTCTGATGTGTTTGCCATGTACCAATCACTGGTTAATGAGGCCATCATACCAGAAGAGCTTCTCTGGAACGGCACTCCCAAAGAACGCATTGGAGACTTCGACCAACTTATGGAGGTGATAGATTGGGAACTAAACGTGAACCCCAACCTGCTCGAAACAAGGTTCATGGAACCTAAGCCTGTGCGGGATGCCGATGAGATGAAAAGAGAAGGATACCAGGAAAACTGGATATGCTACCGATCCGATGCCTTTAGCGCCAAGGAATTGACGGTATTCCCTGGGCAGACCGTGACGATTAAGGACAATGCGGCCTATGGTATGATCATGATGCAAGGTCATGGGCAGATGGGTGAATGGGACGTAGAGACACCTTCACTAATTCGCTATGGTCAACTTACGCATGACGAATACTTCGTAACCGAAAAAGCTGCTTCGGAGGGCGTGAAAATCACCAATCACTCCAAGACTGACCCTATCGTGATGCTTAAGCATTTCGGTCCTGAAAATCCTGATCTGAATATTTAAAGAATTAGGCAGAAAATCAGCAATCATCCTGACTTTGTAAGATAAATTGCTTAATTTCTTGCCATATATTGCAAAATGCAACCTATTTAGTACCAAAAAACCATAAAAATTATGTCCCAAAATAATTTTCCCAAATTACACAATGCGACTTGGCCCGGGATTGTGGGCAAAGGCCCAGATTCTGAGCCGATCATATCTTTTGATGAAATGTTGGAGCACACCGCTTCTGCCGAGGTGAACGGGGTGAAGTTCGACGGGGTGGACATTGGTCTTTTTGATCCACATATCGACATGGATTCGGGAGATGACGGCATCAAAAAACTGGCCGACAAAGTTTCCTCTTTAAACTTGAATATTGGAAGCTTAGTGGCTCCCATCTGGGACGGCCCCATCTTGGGATCTAAAGAGGATAGGGCCACCTATTTGAAGCTTTTGGAAAAATCCTGTCAGTTTGGCCAAAAGCTAAGAGATGCAGGCGTTCGTCCTTATGGAGTCGTAAGGATAGATACCGCCAGCAGCCCAGAGCAGTGGGCTAAGGATCCAAAGGGTAGCCAGAAAATCATCGTGGAAACCCTGAAGGAAGCCTGCAAAATCGCCGAAAACTATGGAGAGCGATTGGCTGCCGAAGGAGAAATCTGCTGGGGTGGCATGCACAGTTGGAAAACCATGCTCGAAACCCTGGAGTCTGTCAACAACCCTACCCTCGGCTTTCAGGCAGATATGGCCCATACCCTGCTCTATACCATGGGGTACAACTATCCTGAGCACAAATTGCTACCGGAAGGGTACAACTGGGAGGAGGAAGGCCCCAAGAAGGAAGCCCTAAAAACCATGACCGATGCCCTAAGGCCCTGGACTATAGACTTCCACGTGGCCCAAAATGACGCCACCGTTTTCGGCTCCGGCTCCCATGACAAGACCGGAAGGCACTGCCTGGCCAACGACCCCAATGGTAAACTGGACATCGCTGAGGATGCCGGTTACTGGCTAAGGGACGAGAATGGTGAACTCACCAAGGCCTTCAAGCATATCTGCTGGGATGGATGCATGTTCCCCAATGCCGTGATGGGCAAAAAGGAGACCTGGAACGATATACTGGCCGCTTTGATAAAGGTGAGGGAGAGACACGGATGGAAAGAGTGATCCTGTCTGGCCCATTTTTTTTAACAAGTAAATGAGATTACCAACCAAAATAATATGCCATGTCTGAAAAAAAGCAAATAAGAATAGGAATGATAGGTACAGGTTTGATGGGAAGGATCCATACCAACGGCTATAAGCGCCTAGGTGATTTCTTTCCTGAATATGAATACCGACCTGTACTCCAAGTAGCCTGCTCCCGAAGGGAGGATAAGATCAAGGCCTTTGCCGAGCAGTGGGGATATGCCTCTTATGAAACTGACTGGAAGAAGGTCATAGAGCGAGACGATGTGGATGCAATAGACATCTGCACGCCCAACGGTACCCATGCAGAAATTGCAAATGCAGCAGCGAAAGCAGGCAAGATGATCTTATGTGAAAAGCCTCTTGCCAGGACCTTGGACGAGGCCAAGACCATGACTGAGATAGTAGAAAAAGCGGGAGTGAAGAATACTGTTTGGTATAATTATAGGCGAGTACCCGCGGTGACCTTGGCCAAGAAAATTGTTGCCTCAGGAAAGCTAGGCAAGATTTTCCACTACAGGGCTAACTTCCTTCAGGATTGGACCATTAACCCTGAGTTGCCTCAGGGGGGGGATGCTCTTTGGAGACTTGATGTGGACGAGGCAGGATCAGGTGTAACGGGTGACTTGCTGGCCCACTGCATAGATACCGCCATGTGGATGAATGGGGGAATCAAGGATGTATCTGCTGTTGCGGAAACATTTATCAAGGAAAGGGTACACCAAGGTAGCGGTAAAACTCAAAAAGTAGGCATAGATGATGCCTGCTCCTTCCAGTGCCATTTTGACAATGGCTCCCTAGGCTTGTTCGAAGCTACACGCTATGCACGGGGTCATAAGGCCTTGTATACCTTTGAGATCAACGGTGAGCATGCCTCTATACGTTGGGACCTGCACGACTTGAACCGCCTGGAGTATTTTGACCATGATGACGAATCGGAAGTGAGAGGCTGGCGCTCCATCCACGTCACCGACGGGGATCAACCCTATATGGATAGGTGGTGGATACCAGGAACCAGCATAGGGTACGAGCATTCCTTTATCCATCAGGTGGCCGATTTCTTTAAGAGTCTGGAGACAGGAGAACCTTGTCACCCCACCTTCCGCGATGCCTACGAAACCCAGAAGGTTTGTCAGGCGGTATTAGATTCTGCAGCTTCAAGAAGCTGGAAGGATACCGGTGTGGATTGGGTGGAGAAGTGAAAAAGTATTCGCTATGTTTAAGAGGCAAACAACTCCATAAATACATATCAATAAGCCTGGGGATAACCTTTCCCTGGGCTTTTTTTATTACACCCCAGTCCTGTACATAACTTTCTAAGGGGGAAAAGCCGTAGGTGAGCTTAATTTATTTTTTAACCGATGAAGGTTCTCCTTGGGTTAAAACCCATGGTTATTACATCGGTCGCTCCTCTGGAGCTTTTTAATCCCGTCTAAGTTTTGGTGTATCGACGTTTAAGCCTGAGGATTAGTAGTCCATTAAGGAAGAGGTAAAAATCCCTAATCAAAACCAATCGATCAAACCGCGCGCGACAAAAACAAAAATCTCGATCGCGTACTGTCACTTAGTCTCTAAGCCCCTTAGTCTTTAATCCCAAGAACACAAACGACTCTAACCCAAAAACCCCATATAAAAAACCCTCTGCGCCCTTTGTGCCTCCTTTGTGTCCTCAGTGTCAAAAACCTTCCGGAGAAAATCTAAAATCTCGATCGAGTACAGTCTCTTAGTCTCAGCCATCAAATGTAAAAGTAGGCTTAGCGCGGATCATGGAGGAATGAAAACAAAGCCTTGCCTCTCTACTTACTCCAGCCCCAGCTCACTCAACTCCAACCAGCGCATTTCCAATTGCTCCGTTTCCTCCACCAGCTTTTCTACCAGCAAGGACAGACGTGTCAATTCTTCATGTTCCAGCTCACTATCATTTAGCTGTTCAGTTAGCGAGGCTTTTTCTTTTTCCAGTGCCTCCAGACGCAAACTGATGTCCTCGAATTCCTTTTTTTCCTTGAAAGTCGGCTTGTAGGAATCTTTTGGTTTCTCGGTAGTGGTAGGCACCTTTTTCTTTGGTGCCTTCTGAGACATGTCTGCCTTTTTAACGGATCTTTCCCACTCCCTATAGTCCGTGTAATTGCCAGGGAAGTCCTTGATATTGCCCTCTCCGTCAAACACAAACAGGTGATCTACCAGCCTGTCCATAAAATATCTATCATGTGACACGATTACCAAGCAGCCATTGAAGTTATCCAGAAACTCCTCCAAGGTATTCAGGGTCATAATGTCCAGGTCATTGGTGGGTTCATCCAAAATCAGGAAATTGGGGCTTTTGATCAGTACCATCAGCAGTTGGAGCCTCCGCTTTTCACCTCCGCTCAACTTCTCTATGGGAGTATGCTGCTGCTTGGGTGGAAAGCCAAACTGACTGAGAAATTGGCTGACGGTGATCGTGCTGCCACTGCCCACTGTGACCACCTCTGCCACGGTCTTTACCGTGTCTATTAACGTTTTGGTTGGGTCAAAGCTTGACTCCTCCTGCTTATAATACCCAAAGGCCGTAGTCTGCCCTATGGTGATCTCACCTCCATCAGGCTGCTCCTCGCCGGTAATTAGTTTTAGGAAAGTCGTTTTACCGGCCCCATTAGGACCTGTAATACCTATTTTATCTCCCCGCTTGAAGGTATAGGTGAAGTCGTCAATCAATACCTTGTCTCCATACGCCTTTTTGAGGTCTTCGATTTCTATGATCTTTTTCCCAAGACGTTGGCTTTGCACGTCCAGGTTCACGTTTGTTTGTTCTCTTTTCTGAAAGGCCTTTTCTTTGGTGGCCTCAAAGGCATCCACCCGGTATTTAGCTTTGGTGCTCCGCGCCTTTGGCTGCCGCCTCATCCAGTCCAGCTCTTTTTTATAGAGGTTTTTGGCTTTGTCCTGTAAGGTAGCCTCAGTAGCTAAGCGCTCCTCCTTTTTTATTAAAAACTGGCTATAGTTGCCTTGGTAGGTAAATACCTTACCCCCATCCAGTTCCAGGATGTGGTTGGTGACTTTTTCGAGAAAATAACGGTCGTGAGTGACCATCAATAGGGAGAGATTGGCCTTGGACAGGTAGTCTTCCAGCCATTCTATGGTAGCTAGGTCCAGGTGGTTGGTCGGCTCATCTAACAGTAGCAGATTGGGCTCTTCCAGGATAGCCTTAGCTAGGGCCACCCTTTTCCTTTGTCCTCCACTGAGCGTATCTATTCCAGCCTCCGTATCCTGTATGCCCAGCTTTCCTAGGATTTCTTTGACCTTGAATTCATAGTCCCAGGCCTGCAGGGCATCCATCTTTTCAAACAGGGCTTGCATCTGGTTCCCATTGTCCTTGCCTTGCTCGGCATGAAGCATAGCCTTTTGGTAGGCAGTGATGGTCTGTAGGAGCTCATTGTCTGAACCTGAAAACACGGCTTGGTAAACAGTCAATGCAGCGTCGAAGGTAGGGTTTTGGTGTACGAATGCCACCTTTATATCTTGGTTGATGCCAACCTCTCCTTCGTCTGGGATTTCCAGTCCCATTATGATTTTCATCAATGTGGACTTTCCGGCACCATTTACACCCACAAGGGCCATTTTTTGTCCCTGGTCTATTCCAAATGAAATACCCCGAAAAAGTACCTTTTCACCAAACGCCTTGCTGAGCTGCTCTACAGATAAATAATTCATGATTCAAAATTACCAAAACTTTCCTTAACCCTACCAAAAGGTGTGGCAGTGGTTAAGAAATTCAGTAATTTTATTTCATAAGGGCATTGATGGCCTGAAATAAGGACTTGAAAGCTTCTTTGAGATGACCCGCAGACTCCTTTAATTTTGGGGTTACCCTCTTTTTGGTTCCCTTGTACTTCTTTTCGAAAGTAGACTTTTTCTTTTCAAAATCTTTTTGAAGCCTTTCTTTCTCCTCCCTGAGATTCGAAATCTTATCTTCTATTTCATCCCTGAGCTCACCCGAAGACTCGGTACCTTTCTTAACAAGTTCTTCGATTTTATTACCTACGTCTTTCAGCAGGCTTTCAATTTCTTCAAATGAACCTTTTTTCTTGGCCATAGTGATTCGTTTAGTGAGATTTGTTGCTGAAATACTTGTTAAGCTACCAAGGAATAGCCATTTGTCAAAAGAAATTCTATAGAATGATTACAAAAATCACTATTTTTCAGGAATTTCCTATTCGGATAAAGCTTTTATTCTCATTAAATATCCCAATGGAGACATGAAACAAAATCTTACCCTTTAAAATAGACCACAGTAATCGGTGGCCTGAAAATCCATTTTCTGAAATAAAGGTCGGCAACTGACTGGATTCACTAGGGAAGGTTATGTTTTCCATCAAAGGATCTGCGTTTTGGGAATTGGTTTGCTTATCTGATATAAAGGGAAAAGTGCTTTCAACAAAATGGCAAATTAATTTGTTTTTAAATAATTAGTTTTTAAATTTATACCTTACCTGTTTGTACCTTATTCCGCTAGGCCATGTATGCTTTTTTTAAGCCGTATTATTTCCTTTTGATACCTTCTATTTACCTATTGCTCATCGGCTGTAGAGGAGAGCGAGTTAAAGAGTCAATGGATGCTGATTACCGCATTACGCTAGAAGACTCCATCAAGATCCCATATTTAGGCATGTTGGGCCTTATGGATGTGGATCCGGAGAATGAAAAGCTGTTAATGTACGATGGCCAACAAGGCTTAATTCTATTAACGGACTTTCAGGGCAACACCCTAATGGAGATGCGAAAACAAGGGGATGTAAAGGATAGTTATGGGCGCTTTCTATTGTCAGCAGCTACATTTACGGGAAACCAATCCTTCAAGCTCATTTCCCAAAACGGGCTGTTTGAATTTGATTTTGATGGGCAATTGATCAATCGGGTAAAACACAGCACAGACCCATTTCCGGGTTTATCAGGAAAAGGTACAGTGGATAAACCCATGCACATATATAATGGAAAAGTATTCTTCACAGGAATTTCCAGAAACCAATTTACCAAAATTGAGCCAGAATATTATGACCACTTTGAGCTTATGGCATCCTTCAATCCGAAAGACGGACAGCTACATCGCTTTATGGGCCTTGAGGAGGGCAGCGTCTTTAAAAATGGAATGGCGCATGAAATGATTGAAATGTACCCCACCTTCACGCTTACCGATGACCAATTTTATGTTATCGTGGGGACAGAACCCACCCTTTACCAATACCCGGCAAAGGAGCCCTATGAACTAATCAAAAGCAGCCCAATTCCCTATCTTGAATTCCACGAGGGAAAGGGCCGTCCCCATGACAAGGTGGATGTAAAGGCTATCACCTCCGACCAATCTGCCGGAAGGGCTTTAAACCTGATTAATTTTAAGGATTACCTGCTTTTATCCTATATTACAGGCTATGAAAAAAGTGACCGAGAGGCCTATTACCAAGCCAATAGTGCCGAATCCTATAAGGAATTTTATGAATCTATTGCCGGGAAGTACACCCCTCAGCTTTTATTGATGGACAAATCTACCAATCGATTAGCTCATTGGGAGGTGCCCGAAAGACTGGATTCCAGGCAATTTTTGGCCCGGGGAGACTTCCTTTGGTTTCTGGGTAGGTTTAACGAAGAGGAGGAAGAGGATTTTGCTAAGATTTATAAGGTGAATATTGATTCGAAGCAGAAAAGAGATTAGTAAAGTATCTACTTGCAGCCATGGTTAATTCAAATACATCTGTGCAATCAAAGCAATATAGGCTTGTTTCTCTTGCTCGGTTTTTGCGGACTTGATTTTCAATACGGAATTTTTTAGTAAATCCTGGATCAGAATATGAATTAAATGTTCTTCGGGGTACACCTCCACCTCTGACTCGTGGTCTTGACAAAGACTTTTCCACCGCTCCACCTTATTCACCAGTAAATGTTGTTTGAATTCTCTGATCACTCCCATTGCTTGGTAGTTCACTTCCCATTGGTGGTATTTATCCATGCAAGCAGCCAAAAGGGCTTTTGCCATACGCATAGCTGGCGGCTTCTGAAAATCCCGAAGCTGGTGGAAAGCTCTCATAGGAGTGCTTGAAATTAACAAGGTTTCTGGTAGTTGACCTACCTGCTGGGACACTCCGTGAGTAAAGGAAAGGTCCAAAACAAGTCTGAACTTATGGGAAGAAGCTGAAAACAGCTTTCCAGTGACTAGAGGATGAGGCCCATTCAGCGTGTTAACAATAAGCGAAAAGTAAGGTAATTGGTCCCTTAGGTCTTCCAGCTCATAGTTAGACACCTTAAACCCAATTTGCTTTTCATCTAATGATCCTTTGCATTTTAGGTCTGAAAAGATGGCAACTTCTTTAATGGGAAGTCCCTTTAGGTGTCTAAGCACTTCATTTCCCCTTTCTCCATATCCTATAATGGCTATTTTTCTCGAAGTAGCCAGCTCCAAATAGGATTCTAATAGATCCACAGCGAGACCAGGTAGGGTGTTTTTTCCCTGATGAAGTGGGGTTCTTTTTCGAATCTGATTGTGGGTTGAAAATAGCCTTTGTACTAGCCTATGGATATACGGGCCTACCGTATTATTGTCGCAGGCATTTTGATAGGACTTTTTGAGTAAGTTGATCATAGTGCTATCTCCAAGTAAAGGAGTACGAAACCCACACATCCATTCCCCAAAATAGTTTACGGCTTCTTGGCCATTCCTGATTTGGAGCACCTTGTTCAGCACTGCTTTGGGTTGTTGTTTTACCAAGGCAAATTGTCCCATCACAAAATGCGAAGTGGCCGGGTGCCCCTCCACCAACAATGCCATTCCTTGCGCACCGGAAACCAATAGCCATTCCCTGATTTTTGGATGTATGGAAAGTTTGTCATTTAGGCGCCCTATTTCCTTGGGATTAAAACCCAGGAATGGCCAGACCTCATTATTGAAATCCTCCCAATGGAGAGTGTACAATTGCAAGTTATGCATGAAACAGTTCGTATTTTAATGTGGCTGGATATACGAAGCAATGGATTAAACTGGATGGGGTAACAAAACTAAGATCACAACATTACTGTCCTTTCCCGTTTTAGGTTTTTGCCTCTTGACCCTTTTCATTTTGAACCCTAAATCGTAAAAATGCACCACTAAAAGAGGTAAAGGCTGTAATGACGAAAAACAATAGGCTAAAGGCAACTGCGGCATTTTTGTCAATACCCACATAATCATGGGCAAAAACAAACACCAGCTCCCTGGCTCCTACTCCGCCTATGGTAAGTGGCAATACGGAAACCGTACTGGACAGTAAAAAAACAAACAAGTACTCAAGATAATGGGACTGAATGCCTAGTGACAGTAGGATGAAAAAAGCACTGAACAATTGTATTACCTGATTCAGGAAGGAGTAGCCGGTAGTGGATAAAATAGAACCCATGAAGCTAGGAAAAAACAGCCTCATTACTAGAAAGAGGCCCGGGGGGACGGCCAACATCCCCAAAGTTCCGGCCATAGCAAAAGTAATTGGTAAAGGCCATTCCAAATTTAGAAATAGCATTATGCCAAAAAGCAAGAAAAGCAATACGGCAAGCCCGTTCCCTCTGTCTAGCAAAACAGCATTCAGGAGTTGTTTTATTGAGGAATCGTGGGTTTTGTTGAGCAGGTACACTTTATATCCATCCCCCCCTATTCCTCCGGGGAGGAATAGGTTATAAAACATCCCAATCCCATACAACTTAATATTTTTTAGTTGACTGATATTTATGCCAATGTCCCTAAAATACACATTGAGACGAAAGGCACAGAAAATCTTTGAAATCACAAAAAGCAACCAGGCCAAAAGTAGCCACCCTTTATGGGCTTCCTTGATCACAAGCCATGTAGCCTGAGCGTCGATTTTGCTAAACACCAAGTAAAGAGCTGCTCCGGTGAGCAGTAATTTTACAAAAAGTTTAAGCAGTTTTTTATTCACCCTGAAAAACCTCTTTGATTGCGTATGTTTTCTTACCCTGAGATTCAAAATAGGTCCTGACAATGATTTCGGCCACAATTCCAGAAGTAATAAGTTGTATGCCTCCCAGCAATAGGATAAATCCCACCAGCAGTAGTGGTCTTCCCCAGATATCTTCACCCATGATTTTTAATGCCAATAGGTAAATATTCACCAACAACCCTCCAAAAAAAGATAGTAGCCCCAAGGTGCCAAAAATATGAATGGGTCGCTGGAAATATTTCTGGAAAAACAACATTAAAATAAGGTCGGCCATTACCTTAAATGTCCTACTGAGGCCGTATTTGGAGGTGCCATATATTCTTGGATGATGCTTGACGGCAACTTCTGTCATCCTAGCCCCTTCCTGCTTGGCCAGAACAGGTATAAAGCGGTGCAATTCTCCATATAACCCCAAATTCTGAGCAATAGAAGCTTTATATACCCGAAGGCTGCAGCCGTAATCGGTCAAATAAACCCTGGTACTATGCCGAATCACCCAATTGGCTATTTTACTGGGAAGTTTACGCAGCACAAATCCATCCTTCCTTTTGGCTCTTTTTCCCGCTACCACATCCCAGTCCTCCACCTTTGCCTTTTCCAGCATCATGGGTATATCAGAAGGGTCGTTTTGCAAGTCCCCATCCATGGTAACAATATAGCTTCCTTTAGCCTTGTCTATTCCTGCCGAAAGAGCAGTAGTTTGCCCATAATTTTTATTGAAAATAAGCAAGGTAGTGCGGTGGTTTGCATGTTCCTTTACGCTCTTTACAGTTTCGTCAGTGGATCCATCGTCTACTAGGATAAGTTCATAATCAAGATGTTGTAAGGCAGCATAAATCGCTTCCAATAGCGGTTGAATATTTTCCTGTTCATTAAAGACCGTTACGACCACTGACAATTCCGGTGTTGGCATACCTCTTAATTTTTGCCGAAAATACGCTTTTTTAAAGCCTGCGACAAACACTCCACGAAAGAAAGAGCAGACAACGTACTAAACTTCTCCTATTGGCCAATTCCATTTTTAAAATAAGGGGCATACAAGGGGGCGTTTTGAATTAAAACCATTTATTCCCTATATTCACTTGCCTGATTAACTATATGACTATTTTAATTCATTAAATTATTTCATTCACCAACATCTAACCGTTAAACCAAATGAAAAACAATTCCAGAAGAGAAGCCCTCAGATCCTTGGCTCTGGGCGGGGGTCTGGCCGTGTTGTCACCAGCAAGTTTAATCTCATGTTCGCCCCAGCAAAGAGAACAGGAAGGGGAAGACAGTGATAAAAAGAAGGATAAAATTGGAGTGGCTCTAGTAGGCTTAGGCTATTACAGCACCGACCTCTTGGCCCCCGCGCTTCAAATGACAGAAAATTGCTATTTGGCGGGAATCGTCACCGGCACCCCTTCCAAGGCAGAAGAATGGAAGCAGAAATATGACATACCGGATGGCAATATTTACAACTATGACAATTACGATACTATAGCAGACAACGATGAAATAGATGTCATTTATGTAGTGTTGCCCCCTTCTATGCATGAAGAATACACAATTAGGGCGGCAAATGCAGGTAAGCATGTATGGTGTGAAAAGCCTATGGCAGTCACCTCTCAGGAATGTCAAAACATGATCGATGCCTGCAAGAAAAACAACGTGCAGCTCACTATCGGGTATAGACTGCACCATGAGCCCAATACGCAAGAATACCGTCAAATTATGAAGGACAATAAACTCGGGGCAGTGAAGAGCGTGGAATGTGCCGCAGGATACCGGGAAAACCGAACCGACCATTGGAAACAGAAAAAAGAGATGGGTGGTGGCGTCATCTATGACATGGGGGTGTACTCCATACAGGGAGCCCGATTAGGTAGCAATATGGAACCAGTAGCAGTTTTGTCTGCCACTACTACTTCCACAAGGCCTGAAGTTTACAAAGATGGGCTTGCCGATGTGGTGGAAGCGACTTTAGAGTTCCCCGGAGGCGTAACCGCGGATATTAAAACCAGCTTTGCTGAAAACATAAATTTCCTCAAGGTGGAATGTGAGGAAGGCACCTTACACATGGAACCGTTTTCGGCTTATAATAATGTGAAGGGAGAAAGCCCCTTGGGGGAAATCAACCATCCCTATGAAGTGCCCAAGCAGCAGGCCATGCAAATGGACAACGATGCCTTGGCGATTTTGGAAAACAAGGATCCTAAAGTTCCAGGAGAGGAAGGCCTCAGGGATATTCGGATTGTGGAAGCCATCCTAAAGAGTGCAGATACTGGTCAAAAAGTGGACTTATAACCAGCCTTTACTGATGCTGTCTCACCCCCTGACAAGGCAGGTTGAGACAGCATCTATTATTTTAGGAGGTTGGCCCAGCAGACCCTTTATGTATTTCCTTGTTGATAAACTGGGATAACTTCTGCTGGTACTCTTCCTTTCCATCCCCATATATGGGCATCAGTCCTTTTTTCTCTGGAAAAGTTTCCATGTGCAGGGTTTGAGTGGGGAAGGCAAAGCGGACCCCTAGTTCGTTGGCCAAGCGCACGATAGAAAGCAATAAATCTTCCCTAGTCTTTAATTCCTCCGGCCAGGTAGGCACCTCGAAAAACACGTAGAACATGATGTCCAGACTATAGGAAGACAGATTGTTGAAATAAATATTGTAGAAATCCTTTCGGGTTTTGGGATGGTTCTGCACGATCTTTCTGAGCCCATCCACAAAGACCTCTATCAATTCTGGTGGGGTGTCATAGGTGATAGTAATCTGTGTAGAAAACCGCCTGTAGGCCCTCAGACCATGATTATCGATAGTACGGTCTGCAATTACCCCATTTGGGATATACATCAGTGAATTTCTGAATGTCCTCACCCTCGTGGATCTGAATCCCACCTCTTCCACCGTACCGTCTACATCTCCACTTGTGATCCAGTCTCCTACCTGAAACGGCTTATCAATAAAGATCATAAGGGATCCGAAGAAATTTTTAATGGTATCTTGGGCAGCAAGTGCAAAGGCCAGACCGCCAATGGAAAGTCCGGTTAGAAAGGGGACTATATCTACCTGAAGCCCATCCTTGAGAATAAATAACACCCCTACAATAATGACGAATGCCTTTAGGGTCTTCCTTACCAATGGCACAAGCTGATCATCCAGGGTAGATGGGGTTTTTTCAGCCATTTTAGTCATATAAATCGATAACACATCCACTACCTTATAAAAAATGATGGTCACCAAAAAGGGTCTGGCAGCATTAAGCAGCAGGGTAATCCAATAAACTGTTGTGATGGGTAACTGAAGTATCCTAATAAAAATAGCCAACAGCAACACAATGAAATAGATACTGGTGATCCTAGCCACGGGAAGCAAGTATTTTTCAGCTACATGGCCATAGCCAAATTTCACCAACATGTAGTGCAACCCCCTGTCCACTACAAAGGTGAACAGTTTATGGCTGGTAAATATTAGCAGCAACAACAAAAACAACCCAACTAATTGCCAAAGATGTAAGCCGAAATAAACATCTGTCCCTATCCTAGGCAATATATTCAGCAGTTTATCAGTCCCCAAGGGAAAGGTTTCTTGATGCAGTTCATTGATTTGGGAAACGGTAAAAGACGAAAACTTCCATTCATTACCCACCTTTTCTAAAAATACGGTTGGTAGTCTTTGGGTGTCAAAGTAATACCTTTGCTGGTTGTTCCTTAGAGTATCCCTATAGTTCGGCTCATTGGGAATATCATTCACCCTTACATATATCCCTCTTCCGTCAAATACCTGCTTTAGCTTTATGGCTAGTTTAACAGCGTTATCCGTAGGCTGCCCGGAAAGGTCTAGGGTCCTTGCTGATTTTTCAGGGTTATAATGCTCTTCCGAAAGGTTATAAAAAAAAGTTAATGTGCTATGATAGGGAGAGCTGAGACTGTTGTAGTCCGTACTGTCCAGGGGTATTCCAGGTTCGCTCTCAAATGATTGGGCGATACTGCTTCCTATACCCAGATTTAAAATAAAAAGGCAACTCGATAACCAAACTATAACTTTTTGCATTTCTTACTTCTGATTCACTTTTCTGACATCGGGCTCGGCTCCTATGTGGGGCCTCTATTAAAAACAGCGCAAAGGTAAGGTTTTTATCGACCTTCACCTACAGAGGAAGCTTATACTCCTTGAAGGTGTTGCCAAAAACAACCCCTATCAACATCTCGTTTCTACCTACATCGTAAACAACACTCACCTCCTCTTTTCCATTCAGGGGGGTAGAGTTAAGAAGCTTTCCTTTCAGATCGTATAAAAAAATAAACTCCTGCACCTTGTCAATAACTACAAAAACATTTTTTTCAGAACCGAAGCTGAACCATTGGAAATCCAACTCCTCCGAAAATATTTCCTTTTCAAAAAGAAGCTGTTCTGAAGGATCCAACACCTGTATCTTATTAAATTCTTTGATCACCACCAGGAACTGGTCCTGCATTTGGTTGTTTACTATGTGGAATTGGGTTTCTCTGTCAGGCCTTACCAATTGGTTCCTGTAGGTAAGCTCCCCCTTAAAATTCACCTTCACTAGTTCCCCCTTTTCGTTGATTGTCACAATTTGGGAAGCAGCTCCTCCTCTGTCACTGATTCCATAAGAGGTGTTCAGGGTCTCACCTATCCGTATGCTTCCTCCCATTCTCCTTTCACCCTTGCGGTTAAAGAGTTCCAGATTCCCGTTCCGGTGTAGGGATACCATAAAATCACCCACACCTGGAATCCGGTGATGCGCGGGGCGGGTAGTTAGGCTACCAGTAGTGCGGTTGGGATCCCAGCCGTCCAAAAGGGATCCGTGTTGGTCAAAAAGAAAAAGGTCCCCTTCTTCGTCTCCTATAAACATCCGATATTCCCTGTTTAGGTCATAATCCACCACATTCAAATAGGCTATGCGTTTTTCATCAGGAAGGCGAATAGGGAAGTTGGGTAAAGGCTCCCCAAACCTGTCAAAGGCATATATCGCCTGTTTGGTGGCAAAGACCATCTGAAGTTTCTGGTTCTTGTAATAGTCTATCTGAAAAACAGGACTTACGATGGGACCGGAGGTGGACTGACTGAAAATCAGGTCTCCCTCCCCATTGACTAGGTGAATGGCATTTTCATCATCCTGCACAATAAATTCAGTACTTTGGTCATTAAAATTTTCCACTGGTGTGGGCCCGTGAATCAACCTCCTAGGGAAGGAAGCGGATTTGGAAATGGCCAGATTAATATCTGCTTTCTGCTGTATGGGCTCTAGTTGGTAGTGGAGGCTTATATCCACCTTGGTGCCGTCTTCACTGAGATAAAAATGAATGGCACCGTATTGGATCGCCTTCAATTGGGGTTCATAGCGCTGAAACAATGCTTCCCAATTAGAGGTGGTTCCCCTAAGCAAGGTTCCATATAGTCGGTTCACATCAAAATATTGACTGAAGTAGCTGTTCTTTTTGCCTGCCTCCAGGTACTTTCTCTTGACGATGGACTTACCCCATACATTGTCGTTATAAAGATCATCTAAATAATCCTTCATAGCACGCATGGAGTTTCCAAATACCAGCATATCCTTCACCTTGGTAACATAGCTATTGGTGAAACCGGCAATCTGGGATTTAAGCAGGTGAGAAGGGAATTCCTCCGCAGCAATTAAAAAAATCTCATTGTTCAAATACTCGTCCACTACCCATTGGGCAGAGTCTCCCTGCACCAATTCAAAGCTGAAATCCTTTAACTGGGACAGGGCTTTATCGGTTTCGCTACCCTTTAAAACAAGGATTTTATCCTTGTCTCTATGCAGGTTGCTTTCCATATTCATAACTACAAACTTGCCCTCCACAAACTCAAAAAATCCTTGGTCCCACAATTTTTCCCCCACATCAGCTTGGATGGTGCTTCGTTGTGCAATAGCTGGACGGATCAAAGTCTCTATATCCCGAATGTCCTTAACGTTATAAATTGCGGCTAAGGCTGTCCTACCACTAAGATAGGGGTTCAAATCGTCCATTGGGTCCAGAACGGTCGTTCCCTTTACCGGTTTCCCACTTTCGGCATCAAATAACAATCCACTAAGTCTGATCAGCCCATCCTCAAAATGAAGGGATAGATTAGCGGCCATGCGATTTTTCTGCATCAAGGCCTGAAAGTCATTCATAGGTTCGGAGGAGGCACTCCCAAAAAAAGTCGAGATACCATCCGAACCAATTCTCAAGATTCCCAAGCCAGATTTTTCTTTGGCGCTGAGCAAGAAATTGTATTTCTCCACAAAGCTACTTAGCTCGGTTGATTTGGAGAGCCGTATCGCGTCCTCCACAAGGAAAGAGGTATAACTTCCTAAAAATACATTGTGCACGAAAGTGTAGGAAAAAACCCTTCCGTCCTCTAATGTATATTCCATCAACCGTGTCCCACTGTAAGTCCTTTTTCTTATCCTGCCAGTGGCATCCTCCTCCAGCTTTCCAATCAGTTCTTTCAACTTATCCTCTTTCGCCCCAATAGTGAAGATAAAGTCAAACTCCCCTCTCCCTATCGGATGCAGAGAAACCAAAAACTCATGCCCTTTTAATGCCCTGTCAAGATTCCCCCCTTTTCCGGCAAGGCTATCCAATACGATTAATTGGTTTTCCAGGGTCTTCAAGGAATGAATGTCCGAGAGCCTTTCCCAAAGAGGCTGAGTTACCAGTTGATTCCAAAGACTCACAGGGGCTTCGGTCTCCAATACAAAAATGGCATTGGAAGCCACTAATTCCATGGGGGCTCTCCTGCTGGAAAAAAAATCGTTTTTCCATATAAAAAACCCCACTCCCCCTAAAAATAGGGACAAGAGTAGGATAATAAGGAATTTTATAGTTCGCAAAGTATTTCCTTTATATGGTTAACCTTGTCAGTTAAACGAAAAAATCCCAATTCACATTGGGATTTTTTTTATTTATTTAAACCGGGTGTTTCAGTTTTTTGAAAGCTTGTCCAATACAGCCATCACCTCTTTCACATGGGTCCTGGATACTTCAAGAAGCTGCTTTTCGTCATCGTTCAAATCAAGTACAATGACTTTTTCTACACCGTTCTTGCCTAATATCACCGGAACGCCCAAATAGCAATCATCGATACCGTATTCCCCATCCAGTTTTATGCATACCGGGAATACCCTTTTTTGGTTTTTCACGATGGATTCCACCATTTGCGCAGACGCAGATCCTGGTGCATACCATGCAGAAGTTCCCATAAGCTTCACTAGCTCTCCCCCACCGAATTTGGTTCTTTCGATAATTGCGTCAAGCTTTTCCTTGGCGATTAATTCTGTAATGGGGATTCCCGCCACAGTAGTATACCTGGGCAAGGGCACCATAGTGTCACCATGTCCTCCCATCAATATGGCCTGTATTTCTTTGGGGGAGATATCCAATTCTTCAGCAATAAATGCCCTATACCTGGCCGTATCCAAAATCCCTGCCATACCAATAACCTTGGTTCGGGGCATTTTGGAGGTGATATGAGCCTGATAGGTCATTACGTCTAATGGGTTAGAAACCACGATAATAATTGCATCTGGAGAATGCTGAATTACATTTTCCGTCACTGA
This sequence comes from Pleomorphovibrio marinus, assembly GCF_003347495.1. Taxonomy (GTDB): domain Bacteria; phylum Bacteroidota; class Bacteroidia; order Cytophagales; family Cyclobacteriaceae; genus Pleomorphovibrio; species Pleomorphovibrio marinus. Next base: position 1,388,581 of record NZ_QCXY01000001.1, on the reverse strand, counting down.
CTTTACGATTCCAGCATTGGTCTCGATTAGGTCGTCTCTGGTCATCCCGGGCTTTCTTGGCAATCCAGAGGTGATTACCACCACATCAGAGCCTGCGGTCTTAGCATAATCATTGGTGGATCCCACCGTACGGCTATCGTACACGTTGATGGGAGCTTTTTGCCAAATGTCCAAAGCCTTACCCTCAGCCACTCCTTCTTTGATATCTACCAGTACTATTTCTTCAGCTATTTCTCTATATGCCAATACATCGGCACATGTGGCACCTACATTTCCGGCACCAACTACGGTTACTTTAGTCATTTTATATGATTTAGTTTACGATTTTTTTTCAAAAGTTGCGCTAAGATATTAAAATAAGGGCTTTCAAGGAAGCCTTGCAGGAAATTATTGAAACATTTGACCCAGATTGAAGAAACCGTAAGAACTCTGATAAGAGGAAAAAAGTCTGGCATTATTGTCATTATAAAACTCAGCTAGTGAATTGAGCATTTTGGCCTGGATTTTTGGATGGTTTTCAAATATCTCCTGGATGGCAAAATGGGGAATAACCCATATTTCTGCGTCCTCAGAGTCCACAATAGAAGTGTAAATCCTTTTGCAACCCTTAAGGAGGGAGTTTTCCCCAAAAGGACTACCTGCATGCAGCTCCAAAATAGTTTCAAATTGTCCCTTGATGTCTATTGTCAGCCTGACCTTCCCCTTTTCCAGGATGTAAAGGGCCTGGCTGGGATCCTTCCTGAAAAACACCACCTCGTCCTTCTGGAATTTTCGCTTGTGGATAGCCGGCAAGAAACGGATCATCTCCGAATACCTTAACTGCTCAAAAAACTTTACCCTGGACAAAAACTTGAATTGCCTGAGCTCTGCGGTACCGTATGTTTTTCTAAATGGGTTATACATGTTCTATTTTTGTTTGAAATAAAGGGTACGCTTAGTGGAAACCGAAACCGCAAACCTATCATCAATCCTCTGCCCTATTACCCAAGCAATGTTCTTACCCGAACATAACACTTGGACTTCCTTTTTCTTCAATACCGGGATTTTCAAATCTATTAAAAAATCACTGATTTTTTTAAACTGCTTCATTCCCAAGGGCCTGAATTTATCCCCTTCTTTCCATTTTCTTACAATCAGGGGATAATCCAAAAGATCCTTGTCCAACATGGCATGCCTGGAATTCTTGTCGATTGGATTGGGCTTGTCTAAATGGAAGATGTCGTAGTGTATTCCCCGTATATGTGCCTCGATATCGTGAGGCCAAATTTCCAGTTCGGCCTCCTCCTTGACCAGGGGTCCCAGGATTAACTCCTCCCTGTTCAGATTCAAAACAAACTCCCTACCAGGAAAGCATTTACCGGAATCGGTGCCTGCATCTACAGCCCGGAGGATTTCTTCTACTTGAGGAAAGTTTATACCATACTGTCTTAACCAATAAAAGAGCAAGGAGGCTCTCCCTGGAAGGTACCTAAACTCGGTAAAAGGCAGACTTTGGTACTCCCCTTCCTGTAGGATTGACCTGGATTTCCAGTCCTCGAAGAAATGAAAGAAAGCCTTGCCAGTATCCTTTATCCTGCCAAAACTTCCCAATAACTGGGAGGCAGCATCAGGCTGAAACTTCTGTAAAACCGGAAAAACTTCATTTCTCAGGAAGTTTCTCTTGTAATCACTTTGTGCATTGGTGGGATCCTCTCTCCATCCAAGGCCTTCTTTTTCCATATAGGCCTGAATGGATACTCTGTCGAAAGGAAGGAAGGGGCGAATAATTCCTTGTCTATGTTCGGCCATCCCATAAAGCCCTTCTATCCCTGATCCCCTCAGAAGGTTGAGCAATATGGTCTCTACTTGGTCATCTGCATGATGGGCTACTATCACACCCTTGCATACCTGGTTTTGGAGTAACTCTTCAAACCAGGAATACCTAAGTTCCCTTGCGGCCATTTGAGTGGATAACCCTTCCTCCTTTTTGTAAGTAATCGTTTCAAAACGCTTCACCAGCACCTCTACACCCAGGCTTTGTGCGAGGTCCCTTACAAAGCCTTCATCCTTGTCGCTCTCAGATCCCCTTAACTGAAAGTTGCAGTGCGCCAAACCAAATTGGAACCCACAACGTTTCAGGAGATGGGCCAAACATACACTGTCTATTCCCCCACTAATGGCATGAAGGTAATATTTGTCTGGGTGGAGAAGTCCTGTGGACCTTGTATGTTCGGAAAATTCGTTGAGCATAATGAAACCAAAAATACCAAATTCTTCTAATTTTGCCCCTCAATTTCAAAATCATATGCTGAGAGAACGCTTTATTGTCTCCTTTTTTTGTGCACTGTCCCTGTTTTTTGCTGGCACTGCCTCTATGGCTCAAGGAGGCAGCCAGGATAACGGCAAGCTGGAAATCATTCAAGCTGACAAGTTGCTCGGCGGAAGAGGGTTTGATCGGCTAATTGATGATGTAATCATGAAACATCAGCAATCCCTGATCTATTGTGATTCTGCCCACTTTTACCAACAAGATAATTTGGCGAAGCTTTTTGGAAGAGTCAGGATTGAGGACCAAGAAGACCCGGTAGTAGTTACAAGCAGATATGCAGAGTATGACGGTGACACCCAGTTGGCCAAACTTAGAAACAATGTGGTATTTGTAAATGACGGCACCACCCTTTACACCGATTTTTTGGACTATAACAGGGAAAATGGTGAGGCCAATTATTTCAATTCTGGCAAGGTGGTGGACAGCCTCAACGTTCTGACCAGTGAAAAGGGGCTCTATGAAACCCAAATTGAGAAAATCACTTTTACCGATCAGGTAGTGCTCACAAACCCTGATTATGTGCTCAAGTCAAACATCCTTTATTATTTTACCATACCAAAAACTTCTGAAACAGAGGGAATTACAAATATAGAGTCAGCGGAAGGGAACAAGTTGAATGCGCAAAGAGGAAGTTTTTACGATACTGAAAATAAGCTATTTAGGTTTTACGATGGGGATGTGGAAACGGAAACCAGCAAGGTATATGGGGAAATCCTCTTTTACGACGAACTAAAACAATACTACGAGGCCATCCACAACGTGGCCATCTACAATAAAGAGAGGGAGGTTGAAATCTTTGGAGAAGAGGGCAAATACTGGGAAGACCTCCAGTATAGCAAGGTGTATGGCAATGCGCTAGTACGGAAATATTTTGAGAAGGACACCCTATACATGATTTCTGACACCCTTATTTCCCAGGACAGCCCTAACCCGGAAGAAAGGTACCTGCTTTCCTACCCCAACATGAGGTTGATAAAATCCGAACTTGCAGGAAGGGCAGATTCCATGGCATACCAATATGCTGATTCCACCATATACTTGTTTGGTGACCCCGTATTATGGAACAATAAGAGCCAGATTACGGCAGACAGCATCCGGCTTCTGATAGCCAACCAGGACATAGAAAGGGCCTTGCTCAGAAGCAATACCTTTGCCATCACCAAAGATACTGTATCCAACTACAATCAGATTAAGGGCAGGAAAATGACAGGATATTTCGAGGATGGAGAGATGTCTTTACTAGATGTAGAAGGAAATGGGGAATCTCTTTACTTTGCCTTGGAAAACGACACCACAGTCAGGGGCATCAACAAATTGCTTTGTGGTAGGATTATCATGCACTTTAGTGACAACAACATACGAAAAATTGCGCACACGATTAAGCCTGAAGCCTCTTTTACCCCTCCCCATATGATTAAGGATGATATGCTGGAGCTCAAGGGGTTTCTTTGGAGGGAGGAGGAAAGGCCGGATATGAATATGATACATGCATGGAGAACCCCAAAAATTAGGGAAAAAGACCCCTTTAATTTTTTCAATGAACCAGATGTGTCCCTACCCCTTCCTGATGAGGGCGAAATACAAAATAGTATTGATGAGGTGTTCTAATGATTGTTTAAACGGCAAATATTTTTAGGTTTCGTTAGACAAAAAAGAGATTTAACGGACTTATCAGAAAAAAATTTTAAAATAGTTAACAAAATTTAACCACAGAGGTTTCTATTTTCAAAACCTATTTGGTATTTTTATACGTATATAGATGAGAAGAACGCACAATAAAAATATCGATTTCGCCTATAGACAAATTTTACATGAAAACGATTCTGTCACTTTTTTTATCACTGGTCTTGGTGTCCCTGTCCCTAGGGGAGACGACACAGGTGCGTGTATTGAGTGATAAGGTAGAATTCAATGGTAAGGTAAATACCAGTCAGCGCAAATCCTTAATCCTTCAAAATGACTCTGAAGAGGAGAAGGAGTATTTCCTTAGACACCTCAGAGGCAACATTGGTTCTACACAATCCATGAAAATCTGCCTTGGGGATAATTGCTTTGACGCAAAGAAGGAGCTTTCTAAAATTAAAATAAAACTTCAGCCAGGGGAAATTTACACAGATCTTTATCTGGAGTTTGATCTTGGCATAATTGAGACCAGAGGCACCTTTGACCTCCACTTCTTCAATACCGAAAACCCCAGGGATATGTTCATTATAGAGGGTGTCTATACGGTGTTGGCTGATGCGGATGAGAATTTGGTCAGCCACAAAGACATCGATGTGGGGGGTGTATACCCCAACCCAAGTAACAGGATAGCCCGATTAGATTACCAAATCAAAAACCCCAACGTGAATGCGAGAATTGTAGTGGATAGTTTCATTGGAAACCCTATCTACGACTTCAAGTTAGACCCCACCCAAAACACCCTGGAAATCAATGTCACTGACCTCAACCCAGGGGTATACCTCTACACATTAATCGTGGACAACAAAAATATAGTCACAAAGAAACTCGTTGTGAAAAAGTAGTGTTGTACATCCTGCATCATCTATGCGTAAACCTCTTGGTATAGCGTATATTATCTATTATATTTGCGGACTAATTATGAGAAATCAAATCATTACCCTTTTCGGTTGTCTAATTTTAACTTACGGTCTTAGTTCCTGTGGTGAGTTTTACAAGCTAGAGAAGAGTACCAATTGGGATGAACTCTACGAGGCTGCTAATAGGTATTACGATAAAAAGGAATATAACAAGGCCATTATTCTTTATGACAGGGTACTTCCTGTAATCAGGGGGAGTGGAAAAGCAGAGTTGGCGGAGTTTAATTACGCATATTCCCACTTTAGAACCAAACGATACATCGAGTCGGCAGGATATTTCAAGACCTTTCACGACACTTATAACCGAAGCCCCTTGGCAGAGGAGGCTTTATTTATGCATGCTTATGCCCTCTATTTGGATTCTCCCGATTTTAACTTAGACCAAAGAAGTAGTAAAGATGCAGTGAATGCCATTCAGCTTTTCATGAATAAATTCCCCGAATCCGACTCTTATGAAAGGGCTCTGAGCATGGTGGATGATTTGCAGGAAAGGTTTGAGGAAAAAGCCTTTGAAGAGTCCAAAATGTACTACAAGCTTACAGATGGGTTGTTTCCAGGTGAATTTTACCGTGCCTGCATCATCAATTTCCAGAATTTTGCCAAGTCCTACCCAGACAGCAAGTACAATGAAGAGTTGGCCTACAAACTTGTAGAAGTAAGTTCTGCTTATGCAGAGCGAAGTGTTTTTGACAAAAAGGAAGAAAGGCTTAAGCAGTCCATAACCTTCGCCGAAAACTTCTTCAAGAAATATCCCGACAGCAACTACGGGAAAAAGGTTCAAAACATGATCGCCAGGACAGAAACGGAACTGGACTCCCATTATAAGGTCAAAGAGGATTACGAGAAGCGTTCTGCTGAAGCCAGAAAGCGAATGCAGGAAGAAGAAGAGAGAAACAGAGAAGCAGCAGAAATGCTGAGAAATGCAGAAAATTAAATTACAAAATTAACTTTATAGAATTTATGGCCGTGAATCCATCCATAGTGACTAGAGATTTGGACAAGATTGCCGAAAAGTCAGGCAACCTTTATGAGTCCATTCATATAATATCTCAAAGAGCCAAGCAAATTTCTTCCAACATGAAGGAGGAGCTCAACAACAAACTTTCCGAATTTGCCTCCACCGTGGACAACTTAGAGGAGGTATTCGAAAACAAGGAGCAAATTGAAATTTCCAGGTTTTATGAGCGTATGCCTAAGCCCACCACCTTGGCTCTTGAAGAGTTTTTGGAGGATAAGGTGATGTTTAGGCACCCCGACGAAGAGGTTTCGGAATAAACACATGTCTTTAAAAGGCAAAAAAATACTTTTGGGCATTACTGGAGGAATTGCAGCCTACAAGTGTGCTTCCTTAATAAGATTACTGGTAAAGCAAGGAGCAGAGGTCAAAGTCATCATGACGACCTCTGCTCTTGACTTTATTACCCCCCTTACCTTAGCCACCCTTTCAAAAAACCCAGTTCTCCATGACTTTTACGACAAAGGTACGGGAGAGTGGACCAATCACGTATCTCTAGGCCTTTGGGCAGACCTGATGATAATTGCCCCCTTAAGTGCCAACACCCTCAGCAAGATGGCAAATGGGCAGAGCGATAACCTGCTGCTCACGACTTACCTTTCTGCCAGATGCCCCGTCATGGTAGCTCCTGCCATGGATCTCGACATGTATAAGCATCCAAGCGTAAGAACCAACCTCGATCGGCTTGAAGAATATCAGGTAATAGTGCTTGAGGCTGGAACGGGTGACCTTGCAAGTGGGCTTTCGGGTAAGGGCAGAATGCTGGAACCGGAAGAAATCCTTGAGGCCGCCCTTAATCATTTTGACAATCCCCAAACCTTAGAAGGCAGGACATTTTTGATAACAGCGGGTCCCACCCAGGAGGCCATAGATCCAGTAAGATATATAAGTAACCACTCCAGTGGAAAAATGGGAATTGCATTGGCAGATACTGCTGCTGCCTTGGGGGCCAAGGTCACCTTAATATTAGGACCCTCTTCTTTATCCCCCACTCACCCCGGGATTGAGGTGGTAGCCGTGACCAGTGCAAAGGAAATGTACGATGCAGCCGCTCTTCGGCACCCAATTGCCGATGTGATTATTTTTGCTGCCGCAGTAGCCGACTATACCCCTGTGACTACTTCCAGCGAAAAACTAAAAAAATCCGGGTCTGAGATGAACATCCCCCTGAAGAAAAATATAGACATTGCCGAGACACTGGGTAAAAGTAAAGGAGAAGGTCAATTTCATATTGGTTTTGCTTTGGAAACCGAAAATGAAGAAGCCAATGCCAAGGAAAAACTGGAACGCAAAAACTTTGACTTGGTGGTATTGAACAGCCTCAGAGACGAAGGGGCAGGATTTCGCCATGATACCAATAAGGTTACCCTCATTAAAAGAGGTGGCTCACCCATTCAAACAGAGGTGATGAGCAAAACTGATGTCGCCAAAAGGATTTTAAACGAAATCCCTCGTTCTAAGGCGTAGTTTTGACGGTAATTTTAACCCTTTGGGATGAAATTATATAAGCATTACTATCGTTTAACCTTAAAATGGCCTTTGTGATGAAATGCCCATGAGAAAGAATTCTCGCACAGGGGGATGATTATCTAGGGCATTCCCCCGAAACGAGTTCCCCGAAACGAGTTCGGGGCAGGCAGGGACAGGCTCCCGAAGCAAGTTCCCCGAATCGAGTTCGGGGCAGGCTATATGAGCGCTAAAAAGAAATTATAATAATATGAAAAAGTATTTCCTTTCATTATTTGCTATATGCATGTGGATCACTTGGCAATCTCCTGCCCAGCAGCTAAATTTTAACGTGACCATCAACAGCGAAAGGGCCAGGACCCAAGACAGGGAAATTTTTGACAATATGAAGACGGCCTTCGAGCAGTTTCTGAATGGGAGAAACTGGACAGACGATGAGTTCAGGCCTGAAGAACGGATTAAGGGCAACCTGCTTATCACCATTAATGATATGCCTCAGGTCGGGTTGTTTTCGGCTACGGTGCAAATCCAGACAGTAAGACCAGTCTATGGGTCGAACTACGAAAGCCTGATGTTCAATTTTGCCGACAGGAACTGGACTTTTGAATATACTGAATCCCAGCCTATGGAATTCAACCAGTTTTCTTACTTGAACAACGTCACCAGCTTGCTAGCCTATTATGCCTATATAGCCCTTGGCCTTGACTACGACTCCTTTTCCCCCAGAGGAGGCAATCCCTATTTTGAGATTGCCAGTAATATAGTGGCTAATGCACAGCAATCACCAAGGCCGGGTTGGAACCAAAATCCATCCGACAAAAGGAACAGGTACTGGCTTTCTAATGACTTGTTTGCCTCACAGGTGATGGTTCCCATAAGGGACGCTTACTACCTCTATCACCGAAGAGGAATGGATATGCTTACCACGAAGCCAGAGGAGGCCTATAAAAACATCCTGGAAGCCATTAAGAAAGTTTCCGAAGCTAACCAGGTGCAACCCAACAGCATATTGACCATTAGCTTTATGGATGCCAAATCGGACGAAATAAGCAAGGTATTAAAAGGCGCACCTATGGAAATCCGGGAGGAGGCAGTGGAAGTCCTGTTGAGAGTAGACCCCAACAATGCAAGAAAATACAACGATATCCTAAAGGGATAATCAAAACTTTTTAACTTTAATTTTTTAAACCATCAACCACACATGCTAAAGCATCTGAGTATTTCCAACTATGCCCTGATTCAAAAATTGGAGATGGCCCCGGCACCAGGGCTAAATATGATTACCGGAGAAACCGGTGCTGGTAAGTCCATCATGCTGGGTGCGGTTGGGCTTTTATTAGGAAACAGAGCCGATACAAAGGTACTGTATGACGAATCAAAAAAATGTGTCATTGAAGGTGAATTTGAAATTGCCGCATATGGACTTTCCACGTTTTTTGAGGAGGAGGAACTGGATAATGAACCCACCTGCATCATACGAAGGGAGATCGCACCATCCGGAAAAAGCAGGGCTTTTGTAAACGATACCCCGGTACGTTTGGAGGTGTTAAGACAACTCGGCAAGAGCTTGATGGACATCCATTCCCAGCATGAAAACTTGCTATTGGGTGCGGCAAGTTATCAGCTTGGCCTAATTGATGGCTTCAGCCAGTCTCAAAAGGAACAAGCTGATTACAAAGAGGCTTTTAAAAAATTCCAAGCCGACAAAAAAGCCTTTGAACGTCTTAAGGCGGATGCATTGGAATTGCAAAAAGAGGCAGACTACAACAAATTTCAGTTGGAAGAAATCTCGGCACTTTCCCTGGAGAAAGGAGAAGTTGAGCGATTGGAAGAGGAGCAGTCCATCATGGAAAATGCAGAAGAAATAAAGGCGAAAATCAATGAAATTTTCGCATTATTTGAAGATGAAAACTATGGTGCGCTCAACCACCTGTCTCATGCCGGGCAACAGTTGAAGGATTTGGGGAAATACGGAAAGTCCTTTGCACAATTGGAAGAGAGGTTCCAATCAGCCCTTATCGAGTTGAGGGACATACAGGAGACCTTGTACCAGGAAGACCAAAACGTAGAGGTGGATTTCGAAAAACTGGAAACCATCCGGGAAAAGCTGAGCAAAGTTTACCAATTGCAAAAAAAGCATGGTCTTGAGCATCCGGATGAGCTCATTGGTATAGGGGAAGAGTTGGCGGACAAAGTTTTCCAAGTGGACAACCTGGAGGAAAATTTGCGGGAACTGGAAAAAGACTACAGCCATTCAGAGAAAACCTTATTGGAAAAAGGCAGGGTATTGACAGAAAAGAGAACTTCTGTCTTTGAGGCCTTCAACAAGGAAATTCTTGCTATACTTCAACAGTTGGGTATGGAAAATGCCCAAATTCAAATCCGGAGAAAAGAAGTGCAACCGGAATCCTCAGGAATGGATGCAGTGGAATTTTACTTTTCGGCCAATAAAGGAGTAAGCCCCCAACCCCTAGGTCAAGTGGCCTCAGGGGGTGAATTTAGCCGGTTGATGTTTGCGATTAAGCACATCATGGCGGATAAGGTGGCGTTACCCACATTGATTTTTGACGAAATTGACACTGGGGTATCTGGAGAAATAGCTTTGCAACTGGTAAACATGATGAAAAAGATCTCCGCCAATCACCAGGTCATCTGTATCAGCCATTTGCCACAGGTAGCTGCAAAAGGGGATTACCACTACTTTGTCTACAAAGACAATTCCCAGGAAAAAACCTTCAGCAAGGTAAAATTACTCAAACAGGAGGAGCGGCTTTTGGAAATAGCCAAGATGATCGCCGGGGCCAATCCCCCACAAAGTGCCATCAAAAGTGCCAAAGAACTATTGGCAGGCTAAATTCCATTAAAGGAATTAGGCATAATATTAAAATATTATTCTTTATTTTTGTAGATTGTAGTTCAACCGAATACATTTCTAACCCGATTATACATCATGCCTGAAAATTTATTGAAAGGAAAAAAAGGTATTATTACTGGCGCATTGGACCAGAATTCCATTGCTTGGCAAACTGCACTAAAGGCCAAAGAACAAGGTGCCAAATTTGTTTTGACCAACGCCCCAATCGCAATGAGGATGGGGGCAATAGAAGAACTGGCAAAAGCCTGCGATACTATCGTCATCCCCGCAGATGCCACTTCTGTGGAGGACATCGAGAAACTTTATGAAGAATCAAAATCCTATTTAGGTGGAAATTTTGATTTTATCCTCCACTCCATAGGCATGTCCCCCAACGTCAGAAAAGGAAGGTCTTATGGGGACTTAAATTACGATTGGGTACAAAAATCCTATGATGTGTCCGCCATCTCCTTCCATAAAATGCTACAAGTAGCCGAAAAGAAGGACATTTTGAACGAATGGGCTTCTGTAGTAGCGCTTAGCTATATTGCTGCACAAAGGGCTTTCCCATTCTACAGCGACATGTCAGAGGCTAAAGCCGTTCTTGAAAGCATCGCCAGGAATTACGGCCTAAGGTATGGCAAATTTAAAAAGGTAAGGATCAACACCATTTCCCAATCCCCCACCAAAACCACAGCAGGTTCCGGAATAGACGGGTTTGACGACTTCTTCGATTTTGCGGATTTGGTTTCCCCACTAGGCAATGCATCTGCTGAGGCCTGTGCGGAATACATTATCACCCTGTTTTCCGACTATACGCGTATGGTCACCATGCAAAACCTATTTCATGACGGTGGGTATTCCTATACGGGGATTTCCCAAGAACTCATCAATAAGTTTATGGGAAAATAGACAGAAAGGTTACGGCTAGGGTAACTTTATTACCCATGTCGAGGACCTTACACCAAATATTTCAATAGCATCCCGGGCCTGTTTCCCTTTCGGAGACAGGCCTGAAATTTATTAAAACAAGGCGTGGATGGTATGGTGCTACATGGCCTTGAATACTTCCTTGCCAATAGAAAAAGATAAGGATTTCGAATTAGGGACTGACATCAACTACGCTGCTTTGATAAATCGCTAAGCCCCTTCAAGTTAGAATTAGCAATAAATTCTTCACCTTACCCAAAATGACATGCATAGTATTAAAGTAATCTTCCTTTTAGGTATAATCTTATCCTCCATTGCTCCCCCGGCTTTTGCCCAATTGGCCATTGAGGGGGAAAGGTTCAAGTTAAACCAGCAGCCCTTTGACATGTGGGGGATCAGGGTGGCAAGTGCCTCACAGTCGGATGAACTGACGGAGCACCTTATCGACCAGCTGGATGACTACAAGGCGCATGGGGTAAATACCGTAACCTTATTCTTACAGGGCTCCTCAGGGGCCTATAGTGAGCCATTCAGGAAAAACGGAAAAAAAGTAGATGACTCTCACTGGACAAGAGTAGAAGAAATAGTGGCCGCCTGTGAAGAAAGGAATATGGTTGCCATTATTGGTATTTTTTACCAAAGGGTGATGGCCAATATGTCAGGGGACTTACAAATCAAAAATGCAAAAGGGGTAGAAAATGCTGTCAAAACAGTGGCAAAAAAACTAAATGGAAACCCAAATGTGATCCTGAACATTGCCAACGAGCACAATTCCTCCTATTATAAGAAATGCGAGTTCTATGATTTCAACGACCCCCAAAATATGATTGACCTATGCAGATTAGCAAAATCCAACGCACAGGACCTTATCGTGGGAGCAGGCGGATATCACGATGACAGCAATGTACAGATCGGCAAATCGGAACACGTTGAAGTGCTGCTCTTTGACACCTTCGATGATGATGTGGAGAATGGGCAGCACAGTAAATGGCACTATGATTACTTTAAGGCCAACGGGGTACCTGATAAGCCCATTGTAAATGTGGAAATGTTTGGGGGATGGACAGGAAAATTTATGCCCCCGGGAGTCTATCCCCCCGAGGGACAGGCCGTCCATTTCATCGATGTGGATGAGGCTGCTGAAATCCCTGGATTGTCTGTGTTTTTCCACTCCAACCCATGGTGTCAAGGGGGCAAGGTAGGTACAGTGGGAGGGACCAACCGATATGATTTAGCAGGTGATGGTTCAGCAGAGGATCCCGGCATCCGGTGGTGGTTTGAATATGTGCGAAATATCCGGAACCAATAAGAACCAATATTTAGTTGGATGGGGAAAAATTTTTTTTACCCATTGATTTTTTCCTATCCACTCATTAACAATGCCTTACAAATTTTTTTTGAAAAGTTTTTTATTTCAATTAATTATTATAGATTTAAATTATGTTTTTTACTAGCATAAATTTGTGATTTATTGTTACCCTAAAGATGGATTAGGGGTTGTATTTATGTTGTTTACACGATAATCCTTTCAATTATGGGAAAGCATTTACCTCTATTTCTGCTTTCACTACTCTTTCTAGTAGTTTCATGTGAAATATTTCAAGGACCAGAAGGCCCACAAGGAGAGCGTGGCCCTCAGGGTGAACAAGGGCCTCCCGGGGAACAGGGACCAGAGGGGCCTCAAGGGGAACAAGGGGAGCAGGGACCACAAGGTGAAACGGGAAACCCCGGTAGGCCCGGAGAACAAGGCCCCCCCGGGGAGCAGGGACCTCCTGGGGAACCAGGAACCCCCGGGGAGCAGGGACCTCCTGGGGAACCAGGAACCCCTGGGGAGCAAGGACCTCCGGGGGAACAAGGAACTCCGGGTGAACAAGGGCCTCCAGGTGCCGAAGCCACATTATTTGTAATTGGGGGGCATAATTTCATCAATTCAGCAAATATGTTCATTACTCTACCTGGCCTAGGACCCCAAATTGATAATTTGATGATATTCGTTTATTTAGTAAATACGGATTTTGGCCTCATCTATCCCATACCAGGAAAAGGCAATGCGGCAAACAGCACCTATAGAGTTTGGTGGTTGAGGGTTTCGAACAACATAAGTGTGAGAATAGATAGGTTTGAAGGACCGGGTGAAAATTATGGGGAAGTGAGGGTAGTTACCATCCCAATAGCCAATTCCCCGAACTCCAGAACCAAGTTGCCGGACATTGATTTTGACAATTATCAGGAGGTTGTAAAGTACTTTAACTTGTAATTTACAAACACATCTTCCTTGGAAAACTCATTCCGATCCTTTTTGATGGCACAAAAAGGATCGGTTCTTTTATTGGTAGGTGTAGGTGTTAAGCCTTAATGACCTGCATAGGTTTTTGAAATTGGATAACAACCCATTGCTCCCTTTCGGCCTCCTTTTCTTTTGCTAACCCTAACTTTTCTGCCAAATGGACCAGGCCGGAAGTATTCTCCCGGTAAAACCCACTGATAATCAACTTTCCACCAGGATTCAATATTCCAACATAGTGACTCATTTCCTCCATTAGGACATTCATATTGATATTTGCCAATATTACATCGAATGGACCTTTGGGACCAACATCAAGGATGGTACCTTTCTCCATTTTCAGAAGCAGGTCATTGATAGCGAAATTTTCGTTTCCGTTTTCCACACACCATTCATCAATATCGAAGGCCTGTATGAAGTTGGCCCCCATTTTAGCAACAAGGATGGCCAGAATACCTGTTCCTGACCCTACATCCAACACTTTTTTGCCTGATAAATCCTGCTCCAAAAGCAAACGCATCATCAGGTAAGTAGTTGCATGATGACCTGTACCAAAGGACATTTTAGGGTTGATCACTATTTGATACCTTACATCATCTTTTGGAGCATGAAAGGAAGCCCTGACATACACGTCCTGGCCTATCAATATAGGATCGTAATTTTTCTCCCATTCCTCATTCCAGTTCACTTTGTGAACAACATCCTGGACATACATTATGTCTGCATCCGAATATTTTTGGAATACCTCCTCGCAGGCCTCCTTGTCGAAATGCGGTTCGCCCACATAAGCTTCTATACCATTATCCGTTTCCATAAATGACTCGAAACCAACAGCGGCCAGTTCAGCAATCAATATTTCGTCAAAGGGTGGTGCACAGGTAATTCTAAAAACCAGATAATCCATTATGGAGAGTTGAAAAACCCCAACCACGCTGCTGGAGGGAAGCGTAGTTGGGGTTTAGAATGGGTAATTTAAAATGACTTGATAATATCCACGAAATCCCTACTTTTCAGGGAGGCACCGCCTATCAAGCCTCCATCCACGTCGGGTTTGGAAAAAATTTCTTCCGCGTTATCCGGCTTGCAACTTCCTCCATACAGGATGGAAATCTCTGAAGCCAAGGCTTTTCCAAATTTTCCGGCAAGGTGTTTCCGTATGGCAGCGTGCATTTCTTGAGCTTGCTCTGAACTTGCCGTTTTACCTGTGCCAATAGCCCAAATAGGTTCGTAGGCAATGACAATTTTTTTCATTTCACCCTCCGAAAAACCAAACAGGCTTTCGGTTAGCTGTTGGGTCACGTACTCCACATGATTGCCTTTTTCCCTAATCTCAAGGGGTTCTCCGCAGCAAAAAATCGGCAAAAGCCTGTTACCCAATGCCTGCTTTACCTTTCCTGTCAACTCCTCATTGGCCTCCTTGAAATACTCTCTTCTTTCGCTGTGCCCGATGATTACATAGGAAGCCCCGATAGAGGCCAACATGGAGGCAGAAACCTCGCCGGTATATGCCCCAGCGGATTTGTCGGAACAATTTTGTGCTCCCAGGAAAATATTTCCCGCATCACCTATGAGTTTCTTCACAGATTGAAGATGCACATAAGGAGGATTAAGGACAATGATCACCTCACCCTTTACTTCGTCCTTTACCATGTTTACGATTTCCGAAGTGAGCTTCTGCCCCTCTTCAAGGGTTCCATTCATTTTCCAATTACCCGCCACTATTTTTTTTCTCATGATAAATTCTTTAAGGTTTTATATATTTACAGAAGGTTTCTGCTCAAGAGGCCTAAATTACGCAAAATGTCACTTTTAGAAAAAAGAAACCTCGGGCATATGCCGAAAAAGAAAATTTCACCCCTAAAAGCTGAAGAAAAAATAGCTGCATACTGTGCCTATCAAGAGAGGTGCAAATCGGAAATAAAAACTAAATTGGAGGAATATGGATATCCGGAAGAAAAGGTGGATCTCCTTCTCCAACGCCTTGCGCTTGAAGGTTTTCTTAATGAAAACAGGTTTGCATCAGCTTTTGTAAGGGGTAAATTTAGTATAAAAAAATGGGGTAAAGTTCGAATAAGACAAGAGCTTAAGCTCAGGGAAATCCCTGAAATCTACATCAAATCCGCATTAAACGAAATAAATGAGGAGGAGTATTGGGAAACCCTGATTTACCTGACCGAAAGAAAGTGGCGACTAACCAAGGAAACCAACCCCCTGAAAAAAAAGGCGAAAGTACAACGGTTTCTTATGTTCAGGGGATTTGAGCAGGATCTGATCAAAGAAGCCATGGATCAGGTCAATGAGGAGACTTCATGACAAAAACATCTCCATACTCCTTAGGGATCACTTCCAGAACATTTGCCAGCACCAATTTGACCAGGGTTTTTGAAGCCATATAGACTGGGATTTTTGCCAGTTTCATGTATTCTTGAAGGGTAATGGATTGCTTTTGTTCTAGGGCCTTAACTAGTATTTCCTCCTTTCGGCCATATTTGAATACTATATCCGAATTCCATTGTTGCCGTTTTAGGATCTGCCACATTTCCCGGCTTGCCTGTATGCTCTTATCCTCTACCCGAATAAAGGCTTTTTTCCTGTTGTTTTCCCATAAATAGTGTGGCCTGTCTTTACTCCTTGGCACCTCGTAGATGGCTACCCCCTTTTTCTGACTTACTTCTAACTTAAAAGTAATCACTTGGATGGGAGGGGAAATCATTTCTTGTATGGCTTTGTCCAGGGCATAGATCTCCTCTTCAATATATTTGTGCCCACTTACTGTACCGTCATCATCCACTCCCAACAACAGGTAGCCCCCTTTTGTATTGGCCAATGCAATAATTTCCCTGACGATTTTTTCTGGGTGCGCCGCTTTTTTCTTGAATTCTATGGTAAGACCCTCCCCTTGCTGGGCAAGCCTTTCTACCTGCCGGAGATCCATCGCTTTATTAGTTTATCAATATTGCTATGCCTGCTCTCAGACCTATTACCCTTGTGATGGCATAGTAATCCACCATGCCCTCCAACCTGAGCCTATAGGTCAAATTATGGGTATATCCTGCCCCTAATGAGAAGTCTGACTCACTTCCAATTAATCCCCTAACCCTTACAAATAAGGGTTCCCAAGGGTAAAACCGGACCCCCAAGCTAACTTGGTTGGGTCTGGCATAATTAAATTCATATCCACCGGAAAAGGAAAGATTATAAAGATAAAAATAATTTACCTCTGTACCTATTTGATACCTCCTAATCACTCCGGGTACATCCGACTTTACCAGATCGAGGGCCCCGGAAACTAAAACACTAGACTCAGCTTGCTGAGCAAGGCATTTTCCATTTAAAAAGCCTGCAAGTACGATTAAAATCACGAATGGTACCCTCATGCTCCTAAAGTTTGGTTAAGTTCTGCCAGCCTGTTTTTCAATCCCTGCCATTCATCTCTAAGCCGTGCCGCTTCCATAAAGTTAAGTTCCTTGGCAGCTTGTTCCATCCTTCTCTGTGTCTGTTGGATCAATTTCTCCAATTTGTCCTTACTAAGGTACTGAACCACCGGATCCGCAGCCACGTTGGACTCAGCGTTAAAATCCTCTGAATAGATTTTGGCATTCTTTTTACTATCGGCAACTTTGGTGGAACCTAGAATCCTTTCCCTAGATTTCATAATGGTCTTTGGCGTAATGCCATGTTCCTCATTATAGGCTTTTTGCCTGCTTCTCCTTCGGTTAGTTTCGTCCATGGCCATCTGCATGGATTGGGTGACCTTATCCGCATACATAATCACCCTGCCATGCTCATTCCTGGCGGCCCTGCCAATGGTCTGCACCAAGCTCCTTTCGTTTCTCAGAAATCCTTCCTTGTCCGCATCCAGTATGGCCACCAAGGCCACTTCTGGTAGATCCAACCCTTCCCTAAGCAGGTTTACACCTACCAGCACATCAAACACCCCCAACCTCAGCTCTCGCAAAATTTCTACCCTGTCCAAAGGTTTCACCTCCGAGTGTATATATCTGGACTTCACTCCTGCCCTTTCCAGGAACTTATTTAATTCCTCCGCCATCCTCTTAGTCAATGTGGTTACCAAAACCCTAAAGCCATGCTTAATGGTTTGGTCGATTTCTTCTAGCAGATCATCTATTTGCTTGCCGCTGGGTCTTACTTCTATATTCGGATCCAATAGGCCGGTAGGACGAATGATCTGCTCCACCACAACACCCCCGGACTTATTTAGCTCATAATCAGCAGGGGTGGCACTGACGTAAATTACCTGAGGGGTCAAGTCCTCAAATTCGTCAAACTTCAAAGGCCGGTTGTCCAATGCAGAGGGCAGACGAAACCCATAGTCCACCAAGTTCACCTTTCTGGACCTGTCCCCTCCCCACATGGCCCTGATTTGGGGAACGGTTACGTGACTCTCGTCTATCACCATCAAATAGTCTTCCGGGAAATAATCCAACAGACAGAAAGGGCGAGTGCCCGGTTGCCTCCTGTCAAAATACCTGCTGTAATTCTCCACTCCAGAACAATAACCCAATTCACGGATCATCTCCAGGTCAAACTCCGTCCTTTCCTTGAGGCGTTTTGCTTCCATCACCTTCATGTCCCTTTCAAAAAAGCCTACCTGGGCCATCAGGTCGTCCTGAATTTCTCTGATAGCCACGTCTATCACATCCCTTCCAGTGACAAACAAATTAGCAGGGAATATCGAAACCATACGTTCGTCACAAATCTTCTTTCCAGTCTGGGGATCTATACGCTGTATTGCCTCGATCTCATCTCCCCAAAAGAAAACCCTATAAGCAAAGTCGCCATAAGCAACAAAAATATCCACAGTGTCCCCCTTTACCCTAAAGGTACCTCGGCTAAATTCACCTGTGGTCCTGCTGTAAAGAATCTCCACCAACTTGAACAAAAACTGATTCCTAGGAACCCTGTCCCCCTCCTGCAGCCTCACTACGTTCTTTCCAAACTCCTCCGGGTTACCAATACCATAGATGCAGGAAACGGAAGCTACCACAATTACGTCCTGCCTGCCAGATAGCAAGGCAGAAGTAGCAGAAAGCCGAAGCTTTTCGATCTCTTCATTGATGGACAAATCCTTTTCGATGTAGGTGCCACTGTTCGGTATAAAGGCCTCAGGTTGGTAATAATCATAGTAGGAAATAAAATACTCCACCTTGTTCTCTGGAAAAAACTGCTTGAACTCCCCGTAGAGCTGGGCTGCAAGTGTCTTGTTATGACTCAATACCAAGGTCGGTTTTTGAACCTCCTGAATGACATTGGCAATGGTGAAAGTTTTGCCAGAACCAGTCACCCCCAACAGCACCTGGGAGGGTTCCCTGTCCTTAATCCCTTGCACAAGCTCACTTATAGCCTGTGGTTGATCCCCGGTAGGTTGGTAATCAGAAATTATCGAAAAGCCCATTTTCAAAAGTCGGTTTAGTAATATCTAACACTCTTCCATTAGGGAAAAGTTTAATTCATGATCAATGAGGAAAGCTTTTCCAGCGATAAAGGTTATAATACAGGAAATTGGTGCGCAGAATGATCACCAGCAGCAAAGGCATGATGCTGGGATGAAAAGATTGAAATCCCAAAATCCAAAACACCAATGCCAAATCAGCCAGGATCAAGGCAACCAGCAAACCCTTTCTTACCCAGCTTTTGCCCGTTGCCAGCCCATACACCAGTACCAAGTGCAATGGGAATGCCCAAAGGATGTTCCAGTTATTTTTAGTTTGGCTATGTTCGGTGAAAAACCACATAAAAGTGATCAACAAACCCAACAATCCCAGTACGGTAAAAATACCCAGATCCACACCAAGGTATAGTTTTTTGGTCTTAAATCCTTTAAAGGTGAGTATCCCAATTACCAATCCAAAGACCCAAAACACCAAATAGGGGTTCAGTAAATTCATTCCTCCTCTATTTCTTTCCGGAAAATCATAAACCACGATTCTCTCCTTTACTAAAGGCCTGGAAGGCCCATCCCCCACTATAGTGACCCTGTCAAAGGCTGCTTCCAAATAATCTGGAAGAAATTGCTTTTCCCATTCGTTTGCCTCTACATCAATTACTGCCCCCAAGGCCAGATCTATGCCAAGGTCGGACCAGGGTAGGGGATAAACATACTCATCTATCATTTCCCTGAAAGTTTTAGACTCCGGATCTTCGGGTTCATTCCACTGTAACTTTTCCCCAAACAGGGAATCCATCATATCCCTGATTCGCGTACTGCAGTTGTCATAAAAAAAATCATACCTGTATTTCCGGTTTTCTGGAAGGTAATTAGTCCTCAGGAAATCCATCACCTGAAGTTGCTGTTCAGGGGAAAGGTCAAGGACCTGTTCCCTTACGTTTCTTTGAAAATATTCGTATTCGTAAAGAAATTGTTCGAAAGTGGTGACGGCGAGTTGGTAGTCTAGGGTGCGCCTTACAAATTTCACGTAAAAAAAAGGAGTATTAAAATCAAATGTACCATAATTAAAAACCAAATCCCGTCCGGAATTTGCATCCACCACCCGAATCGCACTGTGCCCAAAGGTGGAGTACAATTCATCCCCAGGGTCACAAGTGATCAAGCTAATACGGTAGGCATCATTGTCCTGGGCTAAGGAAGGAAGCATTAAAATCAAGGACAACCCCAAGCAGATAATACCCTTGTACAATGGCAAATGAGTGAGAATCGGAAAATGCATGAACCAGTAGTTGAAATGAGGCCTAAGTTGCTGGCAAATTTACGAGAATAAATGATCTTTTTTTGCTCCCTTTAGGAGAGGCTACTATCTATTCAATAGGCAAAAGTAATATTTGTGAAAAAATTGCATTTCAAACATATTTTTTTGACGTATTTACTTTTAAAATTGCTTTTGATTACTTATTTTGGTTTGCTTTTCTCATTTTTAGATGCATATTGTTTCAGACATATCTTTAAGGAGGTATAATTTACCTGACTATGGCCCTTTTTTAAGCGCCCTTCTATTATTTATCATTCCAATTGTCTGCCCTGCCCAAATCGACATCTCCCAAGGAGCATTTAAAAGTAACAAGGAATCAGGGGATTGGCATGAAGCCGATTCCTGGCTGACCTGGAACGGGAATGACTGGGTACTTCCCACCAATCCCCCGGACAGAAACAACGACGTGTTTATCCTCAAGGAGAATGAGATCAGACTTACCAAAAACGAAGAGGTGAAAAGCCTTTATCTTTATGGAGCCGCGAGTGCGGGCAAAAAGCTAAATTTGCAAAATTTTGAACTTAATATTTATGGTTCCTTGCACAGCTTTCAAGTAGATGAGGATGAGTTTTTTCTCAACAACGGTACTTCCCCAATAGCTGACTGGATCTATCCAGAAACCGGTTCTGTCGTGTTTAGGGGAGCCTCGAGGACTGTGGTGGATAGAACCTCCTGGAGTGCCCAAAACAACCTTAGTAGGTTTCAAGTCATTTTTGACCCTAATCCTGGTGAAACCCTAATCGTAAATGCTGCCTTTAAGGCAAATTATTTCGAAATAAGATCTGGCACTGTATTGCAAACCGTAAGCAACAATGGAACCTTGCGCACATCCACCTTCTCCTTTAACATTCATGATAGCTTTGGGGCTCAAGATTTTGGAACCTTTGTGATAAAATCAGGAGCCAGGTTAATTTCAGAAGCCAGCCAACCCCACCACCAAATTATAAGGAGAACCGAAAATAGACCCGCCAGCTCCTTTATTCTGGAGCCTGGTGCCAAACTTGAACTGAGGGGTGAGGCACCAGAACTGGATGCCATGCAGGTGGAATTGCTGGGCGAAGTGATCTATGCAGGTAGTGGTCCCAACCAGTTCGCCCTAACCTCCACCATTGCCGCATCCCAAGAAATCCTCCAATACCATGACCTGAACCTGGAAAGCGCAGGCACTTTCCACCTACCGGAATTGCTCCAGGTTAGTGGTGACCTTTTTCTGTCTCCCGAAACCAATGTTCATACTGGAGCATCTCAAGTTGTAATAAATGGAGACGCCAACCAAGAGATAAGGGCCTCCGGGGTAATTTGGAATGACCTTACCATTTCCAATTCTTTCGGCACCATTGCCTTCTTTGAGGACTTAAGGGTGGCAGGAAATTTTGAAATGTTGGAGGGCTGGCTCGATTTTCAGGACAACCAATTGTTCATCAACCTCGGTGGGGAAGGCACCTACCACTATCATGCTGGCCGATGGGAGAACCTGCATCAGCTCCATTATGCTTTTCCTCCTGAGCTACTAACCCCTACCAATGGAAGTTTCCCCTTTTTCGATAAGTATTTGAATGAACCAAGAACCATCAAAGTCCTTGGAAGTACCTTTTCCGACTCCCCCAATCTGAGCATCGCTTACCAACAACGGGAGGGGGTAGATCATCAGGCCCAGTTCTCGGACTCGGATGGCACCCAAATGCTGTATCACCTCAACAGCTTTTTCGAAATAGAAGGCTTTGAGGAGGATGGAGGCACGGGGGAAATATGGATTCAGTCCAGCGACATGATCCTGGAGGACATAAAGGATTTAAGGATCTCGGCCATAGGGGACCCTGCAGAAGGTTACCACCTGGAGGCGGAAATTCTCATGGGAGAAATATGGGGCAAAAGGCAAGTCAACTTCTCGGATCTGTCAGGAAATACCTTCACCCTTGCCAGCACAGGGGAACTCAGTATTCTTCCATTGGTCTGGGCTAGAGGAGGGGTCACGCATGGGGAGGAGGGGGCTTATCTAGAGTGGGAAACAAAAGCAGAGACAGGAACATTTTTTTATATTTACAGGTCACTGGATGGGCTGAACTTCTCCCTTATCGACAGCCTAGAGGCTGGCCAATTTGGTGAAGGAAAATTTTACATCGTTGACTCTACAATTCTCCGATGGATGCCAGTGCATTATTATAAAATCATGGCAGAAACCCAGGATGGCCAGATCAGTGAAAGTCCTCTATACAGACTCAACGGGTTTCCGTACAGGAAAAATGAAGTCAAGATTTACCCCAATCCATACATTAGTGGGGAACTGCACATTACTCTTCCTCATGTTCAGGATGCCTTGGAGATTTGGGTAAATGACACCAAGGGAAGGGAAAGCTTCCATTGGAAGGGACTGAAAGACCAGATGGATTTGGATCCACTTAGATATTTATCTCCGGGAATTTATGTCATACTCATTGAAAGTTCCGCCGGAAGGTTCGTACTAAAATGGATGAAATCATTCCCTTAATTTGGAAGGTGCAAAACAGCGGCAAGAGAGGGAAAAAACAAGATATCTCCAGTGAACCTGCTTGGCAAAGCCAAGGCTAATTAGGCAAAGAAAAAAAAATGTAGTACTTTTTAACATTAAAAGCAATCCAGATTCACATGACTTTCCTTGCAATTGGACTCAGCATTCTCCTGCTGATTTTGTTTATTGTTTGGGCCAAGATTGAGCCTTTTCTGGCCTTTTTAGTGGTTTCCCTCTTTGCGGGAATCCTGCTGGGCATTCCTCTCGAGGAGATAATGGGAGCAATCCAAAAGGGCATAGGTGACCTGCTCGGTTCTTTGGTGATCGTAATCGTACTTGGTGCTATGCTGGGTAAAATTGTTGCAGAAAGCGGGGCAGCCCAGCGTATTGCCATTTTCCTCACGCAATTATTTGGCAAAAAGAGGATACATTGGGCAATTGGCTTGACGGCATTTGTGGTAGGCATTACCCTATTTTTCAGCGTGGGTTTTGTGTTGCTAGTACCCCTTGTTTTTACCATAGCCTATCAGTATAAAATCCCCACCATGTTTGTGGGGGTTCCCATGTTAGCTGCATTATCCGTTACCCATGGGCTTTTGCCTCCACATCCGGCACCGGTAGCTTTGGTGGTTCAATTTGATGCCAACATGGGGCTCACCTTAATTTACGGGCTGATCATTTCTATACCCATTATCATTGTTTCAGGCCCCCTTATTGCCAACACTTCTTGGATTAAGGGCATAGTGTCCAAACCACTAGCTTCCTTTAGGGGGGAAAATAAGCCATCCCATACTTTGCCTTCATTGGCTAACAGCCTTTTATCCTCCCTCCTCCCGGTGTTTTTATTGATAAGTACCTCTTTGCTGCTTTTGTATATAGAGGATCAACATACTTTCTACCCAGTATTACGGTTAATTGGAGACCCATCTGCCGTAATGCTCTTTTCATTGGCCTTTGCTACTTACTCTCTTGGGGTTTTTCAGGGAAAGCCCATTGCCCGCATTATGGATGAATATGGGCAGGCTGTGAAAGAAATCGCATTGGTGATTTTGATAATTGCCGGATCGGGGGCATTTAAGGAAGTACTGGTAGCCAGTGGCATAAGCGCAGATTTGGCCACGGCACTTCAGGATTGGCCTATCCATCCATTGGTATTGGGGTGGTTAATGGCGGCAGCAATTCGAGTATCCATTGGTTCTGCCACAGTCGCTGCCCTCACCGCTGCCGGCATGGTTGCGCCTATAGTTGCCTCTGGAGCCGCAGATCCCAACCTGATGGTATTATCCATCGGTGCCGGCAGCATCATCTTTTCCCATTTCAATGACGGTGGTTTTTGGCTGGTAAAGGAGTATTTTAACCTTTCTGTACGGCAAACCCTCCTTTCTTGGTCACTTATAGAAACCATCGCATCTATCTTGGGTTTGCTTGGGGTGTTTGCTTTGCATATAATTTTTTAACTTAGTCCCTTTCTAATCATCAACCACAGTTTACAATTATGGAATCTACTTCAGCAGAATCACGATTAAAAGCCCTAGGACTAACTTTGCCACCAGCGCCGGCGCCAATGGGTGTATATATCCCTTATTTAATTGACGGAAAACACCTTTATCTCTCCGGGCATGGCCCAGTTCAGGATGACGGCTCATTGATAAAAGGAAGGGTGGGTAAGGACATGGACAAAGAACAAGGCAAATTGGCCGCAAGGCAGGTCGGGCTTACCATGCTTTCCACTATCCAGTCCAACCTGGGTAGCCTGAACAAGGTGAAGAGGGTCATAAAAGTCCTGGGAATGGTAAATTGCACCTTGGAGTTTGAAGAGCACCCCTTTGTTATCAATGGCTGCAGTGAGCTTTTTGCAGAGATTTGGGGAAAAGAAAAGGGCATAGGCACAAGGAGCGCCGTGGGATTTGGCTCATTGCCGGGAAACATCCCAGTGGAGATCGAAGCTTTGTTTGAATTAGCCTAATAGGATGGAAACTTCTAAGTTAAACTGGTACCAACTCACCCATGAGGATGAGGTGGACACCCCTGCTTTGATCGTCAATTTAAGCAAGGCCAAAAGTAATATTCAAAAAGCCATTGCGAAAGTAGGCAATGCAAAGCGGCTAAGGCCACACGTAAAAACCAATAAATCCATTGAAGGCTGCAGGCTAATGATGGAGGCTGGCATCGATAAATTTAAGTGTGCCACTATCGCAGAAGCTGAAATGTTGCTAAAGGCCGGAGCCAAAGATATCCTTCTCGCATATCAACCTGTGGGGCCAAAACAAAAGAGATGGCTTGAGTTGATCAAACAGCACCCTAATGTAATTTGGGCCTGTCTAGTAGATCATATACAAGTAGCAGGGGAACTCAATTCCTTAGGTGCTACGAATGGCGTAAAGCTAAACACCTATATGGATATAAATGCCGGAACCAACAGAACGGGGATTTCGCCAGGTGATGGTGCTTTGGAGCTCTTCGAATATTGCCAAACCCTCCCAAATCTACTCCTTAAAGGTTTTCACCTGTATGATGGCCACCTAAGGGATGTGGACTGGGAGAAAAGGAAAAAAGCTTGTGATGCCGCCTTTCAACCACTTCAAGAAACATGGGAACTGCTCACAAAAAAAGGTTATCAGCTTGAAATGATAGCTGGAGGTTCCACTACTTTCAGTATTCATGCACAAAGGGAAAATGTCATCTGTGCACCCGGCACATTTATCTACTGGGATGCAGGATATCAAGAAATCCTGCAGGAGCTGGATTTTGAGCCAGCTGCCGCCGTAATGTGCAGAGTCGTATCGAAGCCTGCCGAGGGAATAATATGTGTGGACTTGGGACATAAATCAATAGCACCTGAGAATCCAATCGAAAATAGGGTGTATTTCCAAAATGCTTCAAGTCTTACTCCATTAAGTCAAAGCGAGGAACATCTGGTGCTCAAAGTAGAAGATGACACTGCCTATCAAATAGGCCAAGTGCTATATGGGGTTCCTCATCATATTTGCCCCACCGTCTCCATGTACGATAGTGTCCATGTAATGGTCGATGGAGAAATTACCGGGGAATGGAAAACCATTGCTCGCGATAAAAAAATCAACTTTTGAGACCATGCAATTTCAAAAACAGACACCAATATGTTTACCATAGATGCACATTTAGACCTGAGCATGAATGCCTTGGAATGGAACCGGGACTTGACCCTCAGCGTGGAAGAAATAAACGAAAGAGAAAGGGGACTTACCGACAAAGTGGACAGGGGAAATGCAACTGTTTCATTGCCAGCCCTTAGAGAGGCAGAAATAGGGCTTGTAGTTGCCACTCAAATTGCCCGCTATGTAGAAAAGGGGAGTTCCCTTCCCGGATGGCATTCCCCTGCTCAGGCATGGGCACAGACTCAAGGGCAATTGGCTTATTATAAGGTAATGGAAAACCTGGGTGAAATGGCTCCCATCACCGATTTACCCTCCTTGGAGAAGCATTTAAAGCTGTGGGAGGGGGGAAAAGAGGAAAAAAAACCTGTGGG
The DNA here is from genome assembly GCF_003347495.1 of Pleomorphovibrio marinus. GTDB lineage: Bacteria > Bacteroidota > Bacteroidia > Cytophagales > Cyclobacteriaceae > Pleomorphovibrio > Pleomorphovibrio marinus. The sequence continues at coordinate 1,362,399 of NZ_QCXY01000001.1, read as the reverse complement.
CTATATCCTCTCTCTAGAAGGGGCCGATTCTATTGTGGATGTAAGCTATCTGGAAAAATCCTATGAAGGAGGGCTGAGAGCTCTTGGGCCGGCGCACTACGGTCCGGGGAGGTATGCTTATGGCACTGATGCCTCCGCTCCATTGGGGAAAAAAGGCAAGGAACTACTCCGTGAAATGGAACGCCTGAATATTATTCTGGATGCCACTCACCTCTGTGATGAATGCTTCTGGCCATCACTTGACCACTTCCATGGGCATGTATGGGCTAGCCATAATAACTGCCGAGCATTAGTTGACCATAACAGGCAATTTAGCGATGAACAAATAAAAGCCCTGATTGACAGGGGGGCCGTGATTGGTGGAGCCCTGGATGCATGGATGATGGTTCCGGGATGGATTAAGGGAAAATCCCTCCCAAAGGAAATGGGCTGTCACTTGGAGGTCATAGTAGATCACATGGATCATATCTGTCAAATTGCTGGAAATGCAAAACACATCGGAATTGGATCCGACCTGGATGGTGCATACGGAAGGGAACAAAGCCCCTATGACTTAGAAACCATCAGCGACTTGAGCAGAATCCCCGATATGCTAGCCAAAAGGGGATATTCGGAACAAGATATTGCTCTAGTCATGCATGGGAACTGGTTGCGGTTTTTAAAAAAGGCTTGGTCTTGACCGTTCCTGTAGCTTTCCTGATTTTCGCCTCCTGAATAAATTTTAACTTTTTTTCTTATTTATTAAACAACCTTACATTTTCGCAAAAAAAATTATTTATTTATATATTTCAAAAAAGCCTCTTTAAACTACTTAAAGAGGCTTTTTTGGTTGAATTGTCTTTCGATCTCCATTTTTGTTTAAATTTTATAAAAAAAAGTTAGACAAAGGTGTTGGTTTATTGTTTAACATTATATACATTTGATTAAACAAAAAACAAAACCATGACAACTTTAGAATTTAGCTACTCTCTCAACAAACTCACAAAATCCCTGAAGCCCTTCGCCCTAAAGCTTACCAGAGATATGGACGATGCCAATGATCTCTTGCAAGACACCATGGTGAAAGCTTTCACTAACAAGGACAAGTTTACAGATGGGACAAACCTCAAAGCTTGGTTATATACCATCATGAAGAATACCTTTATTACCAATTACCAGCGTATGGTAAGAAGAGGAACCTTTGTGGATACTTCTGACAATCTTCACTTTATCAACTCTGGCTCTGTAGTAATCGAAAATGACGCTTATGGGGAATTTGCGATGAAGGACATCAGCAAGGCTATTAATAGCTTAGACGATGTTTACAAAGATCCCTTCATGATGCACTTCCGTGGGTTCAAATACCATGAAATTGCCGAAAAATTAAATATTCCCATAGGGACTGTAAAAAACAGAATACATATTGCAAGGAAGCTATTAAAAGACGAGCTTAGCGTGTACCAAACTAATAACTAGTATGCCATTAAAACATGTGGTGGTAATTGGAGCTGGGTTCGCAGGGATTTCCGCCGCAACGCATCTTGCTGATAAAGGATATAAGGTTACAATTTTAGAGAAAAATAGTACCCCCGGAGGCAGAGCCAGAAAGTTCGCCGCCGAGGGTTTTGTTTTTGACATGGGACCTAGTTGGTACTGGATGCCGGATATATTTGACCAATATTTTGAAAGTTTTGGGAAGAAAACCTCAGACTATTATGATCTGATTCGATTGGACCCTTCCTATGCGGTTATTTATGGGGAAGGGGAGTTTTTAAACATTCCCGCTAAGCTGGATGAATTCAAATCCCTACTTGAAGGAATTGAAAAAGGTGCTGCGGAAAAATTGGAGGAGTTTTTGGCACAAGCCAAGTACAAATACCAAGTAGGCATTCAAGAATTTGTCAACATGCCGAGCCGGTCTTTAATGGAATTTGCCAAACCCAGGCTATTATTTGATGCTTTGAAGCTGGACCTTTTTAAGTCCATGTCCTCCCACGTTAGGAAATTTTTCAAGCATGAAAAAATCATTCGATTAATGGAGTTTCCTGTGCTTTTTCTAGGAGAAACAGCAGAAAAAATCCCAGCCTTATATAGCCTTATGAATTATGCAGATATTGCCCTGGGCACCTGGTATCCCATGGGTGGAATGCATAAGATCATAGAAGGGATGGTAAGTTTAGCAGAAGAAAAAGGGGTGCATTTTAAATACAACGCCGAGGTAAATAGCATAGAGATCCAAGATAACAAGGCCAAGAGCGTGCTATTGTCCAATGGAGAGAATATTCCTGTGGATGCCGTAATAGCTGGCGCAGATTATCATCATGTTGATCAAAACCTGATCCCAAAGGCCTACAGCAATTATTCTCCCAGCTATTGGGACTCAAGGGTAATGGCGCCCTCCTCACTTTTGTTTTATTTGGGTATAGATAAAAAATTAAAAAACCTACTCCACCACAATTTGTTCTTTGACCAGCCGCTGGAGCCTCATGCAGATGCCATTTATACCCGTCCTAGGTGGCCTGAAAACCCACTCTTTTATGTGTCTGCTCCATCAGTGACAGATCCTTCCGTGGCTCCTGAAGGCAAAGAGAACCTATTCCTACTCATTCCGCTTGCTCCAGGATTAAAAGACAATGAAGAAATTAGGGAAAAATATTACCATATCATCATGACCCGTCTGGAGGAATTGACGAATCAGGAAATTAGACCACATGTAGTGTATAAAAGATCCTATGCCCATTCCAATTTCATGGCAGATTACCATGCCTATAAAGGGAATGCCTATGGGTTGGCCAATACCCTTACTCAGACGGCAATCTTAAAGCCGAGCCTCAAAAACAAAAAAGTATCCAACTTGTATTATACAGGACAACTTACCGTTCCAGGCCCTGGGGTTCCACCATCCTTAATTTCTGGCAGAGTGGTGGCAAATGAATTGATAAAAGAACATAGTATGGAAAAAATTTATTAAATTGTATGTGCGATGGATCCAAAAAAGCTTTTTGATGAAACCACTTTTGCCTGTAGCCGGCTAATTACCCAAAGATACAGTACCTCCTTCACTTTAGGCATTAAAACCCTTGACAAAAAGTTTCACGACCCAATCTATGCCATCTATGGTTTTGTCCGATATGCCGACGAGATTGTGGATACCTTTCATGACCATGACAAGGAAATACTTCTAAAAACTTTCCAAACGGCCACTTTTGAGGCCATAAAAGACCAAATCAGTTTAAATCCTGTTTTGCATGCTTTTCAGTTGATAGTAAATCGGTATCGGATTGATCATGATCTCATTCGTGCATTTCTTCATAGCATGGAAATGGATCTTGATGTTAGTAGGTACAACGATAAAAGCTACGAAGAGTATATCTACGGATCCGCAGAAGTGGTCGGCCTCATGTGTCTGAAAGTGTTTTGCGAAGGTGATGAAAAAAATTACCTGAAGCTGAAATCTCCTGCATGTAAATTGGGCGCAGCTTTTCAGAAAGTTAATTTCTTGAGGGATCTAAAAAGTGATTACGAAGATAGGGGAAGGGTGTATTTCCCGGGAGTAGACTTTAAGCATTTTAACCTGGCAATCAAAAAAAATATTGAATCCGACATCCAGAAAGATTTTGACGAAGCCCTGATTGGCATCAACCAACTGCCTTCTGGAGCTAAGATGGGCGTAAAGATAGCATACCTCTATTATTTAAAACTATTTTTTAAAATAAAGGGCCTACCACCGGAAACCATTACCCAAAAAAGGATAAGGATTCCCAATGCGAGAAAATTTTCACTTTTGGTAAGCACCTATTTTGGATTTAAACTGGGAATAGGTTAATGCCCAAACCATACTATTATTTGGGATTGATGCTTTTCACCGTGTCTTACCCCCTTGCTCAATCTTTCGAGCACCGGATACAATACCACAAACAGTGGTATGCATTGTTTCCTGCAATTCTTGCCATGGCACTGGTTTTTATAGTTTGGGACCATTTGTTCACAGAAATGGGCATTTGGGGCTTTAACCCTCGCTATATTTTGGGAATCTATTTCTTAAGCCTTCCCATTGAAGAATGGGCATTTTTCCTAATAGTTCCTTTCGCCTGCATCTTCATCTACGAGGTGTTAAATTATTTTGTCAAAAAGGACATTTTAAAATCTATTTCCCTACCGCTATTATTCCTACTTATTGGCATGTGCCTTATAGTTGGGGTGGCACACCTGGATAAATGGTACACTGGGGTGAGTTTTATCTTTACCGCAGTAGTCTTAGCCATTCATTTATTGCTCTTTCGAAATAAATATTTTGGTCGCTTCTTCCTGTCCTATCTAGTGACATTAATCCCTTTCATGCTCGTGAATGGCATTCTCACAGGTTCTTGGATCGACGAGTCCATTGTTTGGTACAACAATGAAGAGAACCTTTCCATAAGAATTGGAACAGTTCCGATAGAAGATAGTGTTTATAATTTGGGAATGCTTCTGATGGTTCAAACCATTTATGAAAAAATCAGAGAAAGCAAAACAATTCACTAAAGTGGAAGTTTATAGGGTATGTTAAATCTGCGTGTAGATATAGACAACAATTCAGGTTTCTGCTTCGGTGTAGTTTATGCCATAGAAATGGCGGAAGAAATATTGGACGAGACAGGAAATTTGTACTGCCTCGGAGATATCGTGCACAATGACGAGGAGGTAAAAAGACTTACCAGCAAAGGACTTATCATCATTGACCATGAAGAACTAGGGAAGTTGAAGGACGAAAAAGTGCTGATCAGAGCCCATGGAGAGCCTCCTTCCACCTATGAACTGGCTATCAAAAACAACTTGACCCTTATTGATGCTTCATGCCCCGTGGTACTTAAACTCCAAAACAGAATTAAAAACTCTTTTGACAAAGAAGAAAAGATTTATATTTATGGCAAGCATGGTCATGCCGAGGTGATTGGATTGCTTGGCCAAACCCAGAATAAAGCGGTTGTCTTTCAAGATATCAGTGAGTTGGATATTCCCTCCTTACCGAAAGAAATCACCTTATACAGTCAAACCACCAAAAGCACGGATAAATTCTACGAAATCAACGAGGTGCTCAAGGAAAACGGTATCACCATTAATACCAATGATACAATATGTCGTCAGGTATCCAATAGAGACAAGGAGCTTAGGGATTTTGCGGCTAAGTTCGACCATATCGTTTTTGTGAGTGGCACAAAATCCTCCAATGGAAAAGTATTGTACAACGTTTGCAAAGAGAAAAACCCCCAGACTTACTTCGTCTCCAATCCAGAAGAGGTAAACCCAAACTGGTTTGGTGAAAATCAGTCTGTCGGGGTTTGCGGCGCCACCTCCACACCCATGTGGTTGATGGAGCAAGTTAGGGAAAGACTGCTCAGCTTTTGATTTTTGAATGTTTTTTTAATGGAGTTTGTTTTCTGTTATCATGACAAAAGCTTATTCCCTATCCAAAAATATTGACCCTAAGGGTCTGCTCATTTCCCTTGCAGTTATTACGGCTTGGTGGATAAGTCTTGTTTTTTTATTGGGCATGAATTTTTCGTGGACCAACCCGCTGACCTATCTTGGTATTGTAATCCAAACCCACCTTTATACCGGGCTATTCATCACCGCCCATGACGCCATGCATGGCGTTGTCTCTAGCAATAAAAAATTGAACCACGGAATAGGATGGGTGTCTGCTATTCTCTTTTCCTACAACTTTTACTGGAAACTATTTCCTAAACACCATGAACACCATAAATTTGTTGCTACGGATAAAGACCCAGATTTTCACCACAGTGGGCGGTTTTTTCCTTGGTATTTTTCATTTATTACTACCTATGTCAACTTCTGGCAAGTGCTTCTTATGGCTCTTACCTTCAACTTATTAAAGCTTTTTCTCCCCCAGGAAAACCTTATATTTTTCTGGATGCTCCCTGCCATTCTATCGACCCTTCAACTCTTTTACTTTGGGACTTATCTACCCCATAAAGGGGAAAATAACAACAAGCACCACTCCGGATCTCAGCATGAAAATCATTTGTGGGCTTTCCTGAGCTGTTATTTTTTTGGATACCATTACGAGCACCACGATGCACCGAATACCCCTTGGTGGAGGCTTTGGAAGATTAAGGAAAAGAATAGTCAAGGTACTCAAGCTATCTAATTTGATTGACTGAGTCTCCTTTTTGGGTAATCTAGAGCCAATGGAGACTATAGAATCCTGAACAATTATGGGGAGATTGGTGCCCTTATATCTGTCAATTCACCCACAGTAGAACCAGACTGCTTTGGCGGAGGGTCTTTTTTATCCACAAAATTTGGGGATAACAATGGATAAGGTTGAGATTCTTAAAAAACTTTGGTCCTTACTTCTTTAGCAATCTACCCAGTTGACGGTCAATGCCAAACCTCCGGTACTCGTTTCCTTATATTTTCCGTTCATATCCTTTGCGGTTTCCCACATGGTCTGAATGACATTATCCAAGGATACCTTGGTATGTTTTTCATCCGTCTCTAGGGCAAGTTCAGCGGCACTTATAGCCTTTATAGCCCCCATGGTATTCCGCTCTATACATGGCACCTGTACGAGCCCTCTTATGGGGTCACAGGTAAGGCCCAGGTGATGTTCCATTGCAATTTCCGCAGCGATAAGCACCTGTCCAGGAGTACCACCCATCAATTCACACAAACCTGCCGCGGCCATAGCACTGGAAACCCCAATTTCAGCTTGACATCCTCCCATAGCTGCGGATATGGTTGCTCCCTTCTTGAAAAGGGAACCTATTTCAGATGCCACCATCAAATATTCGCGAATTTGCTCCATTCCTGCTTGGTGGTTTTCTATCGTCAAGTAGTACATCAATACGGCAGGAACAACCCCGGCACTTCCATTGGTGGGAGCTGTCACTACCCTACCCATAGCTGCATTTTCTTCGTTCACGGCCAAGGCGAAGCTACTTACCCATTTCAAGACTTCCCTGAACTGCACGCTGGTATTGCGAATAGCTCCTAACCATGTAGGTGCATCCACATAGGTTTTTTGTGGCATAAGCCTTTCATGTAGGTCGAAAGCCCTCCTTTTTACCTCCAGGCCCCCCGGCAAGTATCCCTCCGAATGGCAGCCTTTGTACATGCTCTCCAACATCACCTGCCAAATTTTTTCAAGCCCATCTCCCAAATCTTTAGGCCTTCTGATGGCCAGTTCATTCATCAACACGATATCCGATATCTTCTTCCCCTCCTTGTTACAATATGCGAGTATTTGGTTAGCCCTTTCAATCGGAAAGGGAAAAATTCCAGCATCTAGGCCGGGAGCAACTGTTTCCCCCTCCTTCTGGACGAATCCACCACCTATGGAATAATAGGTTGCACTTATTTCCTCATTCCCAACCCATGCCATAACCCTTAATCCATTTGCATGATAATCCAGCGATTCCTTCTCAAATACAATATCGATCAAAGGATCAAAAGGTATAGGGTGCTTTCCCCCCAATATCAATTGCTTTTCCTCCTTAATTTTGGATATGAGTTTGGTGATTGCATGAATAGGCAAGGTAACTGGATCCGTTCCACTTAGTCCTAACATTACGGCTTTATCGGTGGCATGACCTTTTCCTGTAAGTGAAAGGGACCCATAAAGCACTATTTTCACTTTTTTTACACTTTGGAGAAGGGAAGGGTTCAACTCATCCAAAAAACGTTGACAGGCTTTCCACGGCCCCAGAGTATGGGAGCTGGATGGGCCTACACCCACTTTTAGCATATCAAAAACAGAAATACCTGCCATGCTTACTATTATAAAGTAAAATAGTGATTCAGAGACGCTCTAAGTTCTTCATGGATACTGCCATTTGTAGACAGAATTTGTCCACCGAAAATAAAGTCATCTCCGCCACTAAAGTCACTTACCTTACCTCCTGCCTCTTTTACAATCAAAGCACCAGCAGCCACATCATAGGACTGAAGGTTATATTCAAAATAGCCCTCAGCCCTGCCGCAAGCAACATAACAAAGATCCACTGCAGCACTGCCAAGCCTTCTCAGGCCATGGGAGTTTTTGAGTAGGTGTTGTAAAAACTGAAGGTATTCACCCATTTTCCCCCCATCATCATAGGGAAAGCCATGTGCAATTAGGCTTTCTGAAATATTGCGTACAAAGCTTACCTGGATGGGGTCATTATTACAAAAAGCCCCGCCTCCCTCATAAGCATAAAAACACTCGTCCAGGTTTACCTCATATACCACTCCGGCTACGATTTTTTCGCCCTTGGCTAATGCGATAGAAACAGCAAATATGGGAATCCCATGCACAAAGTTGGTGGTCCCGTCCAAGGGATCCACAATCCAAGTATATTCCTGGTTTGGGTCACTTTCGGTTCCCTCTTCAGTAATAAACCCTGCTTGGGGTAATAATGTACTGAGCTCTGAAACGATTATTTTTTCAGCCTCTTTGTCCACATAGGATACCAAGTCATTAAAGCCTTTCAGCTCCACATTGGCAAGGCTGAAACCTTGTTTTTCCTTCCTGATAAAAGCTCCTGCTTTTTTAGCAATCTTACAGGTAGCATTTGCAATTTCTTTTAAATCCATGTTATTTTTTTCCAGCGACAATTAACACTATTTCTCCCTTTAAGGTATTGGTTTCATAATAAGCAATTAAATCATTCAATGAACCCCTCACATTTTCTTCATGAATCTTGGTGAGCTCCCTACTTACACAGGCCATCCTGTCCTCACCAAAAAAATCTTTCATCTGGGTAAGGGTTTTAAGTAGCCGATGGGGAGATTCGTAGAATAACATGGTCCTCTCCTCGTGGGCTAGGAACTCCAACCGGGTTTTTCTCCCTTTTTTATGGGGAAGGAACCCTTCAAAAACAAATTTGTCATTGGGGAGACCGGAATTCACCAGAGCAGGAACGAAAGCAGTTGCACCCGGCAAACAACTTACATTTAAACCGGCCACCTGTGCTGCTCTCACCAATAAAAAACCAGGGTCGGAGATTCCCGGAGTACCTGCATCCGTCACCAGCGCCATTACCTCCCCTTCTATCATCCTCTGCACCAGCCTTTCCACCGTCTGGTGTTCATTGAATATATGGTAACTTTGAAGGGGTTTTCTGATCTGATAATGTTTGAGCAATTTCCCGCTGGTTCTGGTGTCCTCGGCAAGTATTACGTCCACCTCATTAAGAATGGACACTCCCCTGTAGGTCATATCCTCCAAGTTCCCTATCGGTGTTGGGACCAAATACAAATGCACGGGAGAACTACTGCCCATTAGATTTCATCTATTGCCTTAGCTAAGTCCCTGTCTTTTTGGGTAACTTTATTGCCTTCATCATGGGTGGATAGGTGAATGGAAACCTTGTTGTACACATTGCTCCAATCCGGATGGTGCTGCTGCTTTTCGGCTAGAAATGCCACTCTTGTCATGAAAGCGAAGGCTTCTGTAAAATCATCGAATTCAAAAGTTTTTTGAAGTTGGTTGTCTTGTTCTTTCCACATGGTAGCGTAATTTTTGTTATAATGAAATCACACCCTCAATTTCAGCCGCCTGCAAGTAAACTTCTATGATGGAGTCACTACTGGGCATCATGGCTTTAATAGTAGCACTCACATAGTTCCCCTTAGCAGACACCTTCAGGGTCATTTCATTATTAGGCAATAAGTTTGCCACTTCATGCTCTTTTCCACTTGGAACGATAAACTTGAACATATAAAGTGTAGGAAAAGAGGACTGCTCCTCTAATTTACCCTTGAAGGATGCTATGTCAAATTTTTTTTCCATACCCTTAAAACCATCAAACGCCAAAATTAAATCCCAATTGAACCAAAAAAATCCCACCTTGCATCAAGGTGGGACCTGTATAATTCTATCCTGGGATCTCTAAAAGAACCTGTATCTATAGTCTTTGACATCCGCCAATTCTTCCATCGCCATCATAATCATGTAGGCAGAACGTTGCGAAGCATTGTTCACCAACTCATTCTGGTACCGGGTATAATCAGCAATTTCAGCTGCAGGGGTCAAGTTGTTTAATTTGGCAACGATCACCCCCACTTCCTCTTGGATAGGCTTGGTAATTTGGCCTGACTCCTTCAGTCCAAATATCGCCCCTACTGCCTTTGGAGCAAACCCAACGCCTGGTATGACGCTTGCATTCATTTTGAGATCTGGGGTACTGCCCAAGGAGGCTTCAGGAAATTCCTCCTGCATAGCCTCAAGGGATTCCTTCCCTTGGAGCCTTTCGGCAACTTTAGCCGCTTTTTTCTGGTTCCTTACTTCTGCTGTCACAGATTCTCGCGTTTCAGGGTCATTTAGAGTTGCTGTTCCTGCTTCACGCTTAGCGGTGACCAAAGCCACCACATAGGCATCATCTAATTCAAAAACATGGGAAACGTCCCCCACCGAGGCATCATTGAAGGACCAGCGTACGATCTCTCTTGCACCAGTCATGTTATTCAAGGACCTGGCAGTGGCACCTACTCCACTGGCTTGGGTCACTTGGTAATTATTTGCTTCGGCCTGACTCCGAAAGGTATTCGCATTGGAGGCATTTGCTGCAAAGGAATCCGCATTCCTAAATACGTCGTTTCTAGTGACGTCACTTGCGATCAAGTCCATTTCCAAAATGGCAACCTTATAGGTGGTGGATTTGGGCATTTCAGTCACCTTAATGATATGATATCCGTATTCCGTCTCCACCACTCGGTTTATGATCCCCTCACTTCTTGCAGAAAAAACGGCATCCGCAAATTCATCCACAAAATCCTCAGCAGCAAACCATCCTAAATCTCCTCCCCTTTGAGCTGTCCCATCTTGACCGTATTGCTGTGCTGCCACTTCAAAATTACCGGTTTCCTGAACTTCCTGCAAGATTTCCTCAGCTTGAGCCCTGATGGCAGCGGCTTGATCCCCCTCCAATCCTTGCGTACTAAGTAGGATATGGCTTGCCCTCATTCTTGGAGTACCATCAAATTGCTCAGTGATCTTAAAGGAAGCAAAACTAGACCTATTGGTTAAAAATGGTCCGTAGGTTTCTCCAACCACCGGCTCCTCCACGTTGTCCCTGAGTGCCGCAGGAAGATTCTCCCCAGGCAATATGCTCCTAAAAGGATTGGATATGTCTGAATTCCTGTTAACAAAAACAGAATCCTGATCCGTCTCCATAAGCTCCTCTGTCAAGGTAGTAATTTCACGTCTTACTGTGGCGGAATCTTCAGCACTTGGCGCCAAACTGAACCTCACATACTCCAAGTCCCTACTTTCTGTTGCTTTAAACCTTGACTTATGCTTATTGAGATAGCTTTTTAGTTCGTTGTCAGATACAGTAACCTCACTATCGGGTATCAAATAATACGGAATGAACAAATGCTGCACATCCGCAACGGTATTGGCCATTTTATGCTGCAACCTAGCTTCTGCCGAATTAGCAAATTCTGCAGTTGCCAACATGTTGTCATATTTAATCCTTAGCCTGGAGTCTGCAAATAGTCGTTCCTGCTGTGCCCAAAACTGCTGCTGAGCAGGGTCTGCCGTTTCCAGGGACTGAAGAAAAGCCACCAATTGCTGCCTGTCAAACTCACCCGTCTCCGGATTGGTCAATTCCCTTCTCAATTCTGCAATGATGTTTTTGCCTTGAACCATGTCCACCAGCTCTGCATCCGTTACCGTCAGCCCGAGCTTTTCATACTGTGTGGAAAATACCTTTTCCACTATCAAGGCCTGCCAAGCCTGTTCTCTGATACTAGAAAGCTCATTCTCAGTAGGGTTTCTCCCCGTCTGCTGCTGAAAATTCACCTTATTTTGGTCTATTTTAGCAATGTATTCGTCGTAAGATATTTTTTCACCAGCTATCTCTCCCACTGTGGTCCTACTACCTCCCAGTATCATCGAATTCGGCCCTAGGATGTCGCCTCCGACCAGGAAGAATATAAGCCCGACTGCTATCACACCGATCGCTAGTCCTGTTCTTTGTCTTATTTGTTTTATTAATGCCATGCTTCTTTTTTTTGAAGTGACGCAAAATAATAGCATCTACTGCTAAATTCAAAATAATAACGGAGCAATAAACAAAGTAATTATTTACTATGCAGGGTTTATCTTAAGTTTTACAGTATCAATACGATGCTCCTGTTTTGCAACCACGGTAAAGGTAAAGGGGCCATACACTGCCGTTTCCCCTTTTTGAGGTATATTCTCCGTCAGGGAAAGTATAAACCCGGAGAGGGTTTCGAAATCCCCAGAGGGTAGGGTCCAATTGTATTTATCGTTCAAATAATCAATCTCATGCCTGGCACTGAGCAGGAATTCCTGTTCGGAGAGTTGCTGCTCGACCAAATCGTCACTGTCATATTCATCCTCTATTTCCCCGAAAATTTCCTCTATGATATCCTCCATACTTACAATCCCACTTGTTCCTCCAAATTCATCCACCACCAAGGACAGGCTTTTCCTCTCCTTAATAAACTGAACCAATAATTCGTTTGCGAGTGCAGACTCGGGCACAATGATTATTGGTGTAAGGATTTCTTCTATGGATTTAGGTTTCTTAAAAAGTTCCAAATGGTGGCAATACCCGATTACATCGTCGATTGTTTCCCTATATACGATAATTTTGGAATGCCCGCTGTCGATAAACGCTTGTTTGAGTTCTGCAATGCTGTCCTCCTCTTCCACGGCTACTATATCTGTTCGGGGCACCATACATTCTCGAACCCTTATGGTTTTGAACTCCACGGCATTGTCAAAAATTTTGGTGTCTATATCCGCTTTAGCCTCCTCCCCTTTGGTTTCGAGATTGTTTTGGATAAAGCTATTGAGGTCAGTAATTCTAAATACAGGTTTGTCCTCGTTGTAATCCAGGTTGAGCACATTGACTATAAAAATTTTGGATAAGCCTACTACCACCCATACCACCGGATACATCAAATAATAAACCAGGGAGAAAGGGAGAGAAAAAATGTATAGCATATTGTTGGGGTTCAGCATGAAGATGCTCTTAGGAATAAACTCTGCCGTAACCAAAACCAGGATAGTTGAAATTACCGTCTGGAGGATTATTATACTTGCAGGGTGTTCCACCCCATCGGGTAGCAGGTTGCTGATAGGCCCCTCCAGTAAATAGGCCATGAAAATCCCATAAAGCACCAAAGACACGGTATTCCCCAATAAGGTGGTGCCAATAAATTGGCTGGGGTTTTTGATAAAGGTTGAAAGTAACCTCCCAAGGAGTTTTCCCTGTTTGTTTTGAAGCTCTATATGCAATCTATTGGCAGAAACAAAAGCGATTTCCAATCCGGAGAACAAGGCGGAAAAGGTAAGAGTAATGAGAACAAAAAGAAGATAATTGGTTTCCATTTTTTCTATTTGGTTTTCTTCGGCTTGGAATTCTTCCTTGGCTTACCTTTCAGGTTTTCATCCTGACTTTCCTTCTCTTCCATCTTTCTTTTTCTATACAAAAACCAAATCAACAACACTACCGAAAACATAAAGATGGGATAGGATGCCCCCACTCCATGCTGTAGGGTAACATGAGCCCCAATTATCACAAGTGCTGCCGCCAATGGCAATAAAACAAAGTCAAGTAATTTCATCTGTTTATAATTTTTTTTTCAGCGGTCATATAGCCTGCCCCTGCCTGCCCCGAACTCGTTTCGGGGAATTTATTTCGGGAGAGGCTCGCCAGGTTAATCATGCCCCCGTGTGTCGCTCATGTTATGCTCGATTTCATACATTAAAAGGCATTTTCGATTATTCCGGTAACCTTGGTGAAGGTATATTCATTGAACCCTTCATCGGCTTCCATTCCCGTACCTTTAATGATTCGGGAGGGCTCCTCCACGGTAACAAATTTTTCGGTATAAATCTTCTTTTTCCCAGGGTCCCAAAACAACTCCTCTGAGTTCAACTTTTGTTCCTTGAGTAAATTGTGAACCTGTACGTCCCCTTCTCCTCTATACAAATGATTTTTTCGGTCGTAATACCCTTTGTCTGCCCTTATAGTAGTGCTCAGCTCTCCATCCTTCTCAAAAAAATGAATGAGTATCCCCTCTGGAAACTCCAAATTCCCATTTTGAAACTCCAACTGTTCATCTGCCATCAGCTTGGTACGGACAATGGCAGAATCACTGTGGTGCAAAACAATATCATAGCCTATCCTGGAAGGTCCTTCATAAATCTCCAATTGACGTTTATCCACATCTTCCCGACAGGAAATAAAAGCGCCAAAAACCACTGCTATAGCCAATACGATAAGCCTCATTTAGAAACAGGACAATTAATACTACAAAGATAAAACAAAAGGCGGTACAAGACCGCCTTTGTGAAAATGATAAATAGGAAGGTTTTACCCAACTTTAATCTCTAGTTGCAAGAGTTACCGTTTGACCAATCCAGCATCCAGTATTAATTTCATCCCCAACCTGATAGCCTTCAGTGAAAAGCTCCTCTTTGGAAGGGAACCTGGATTTTGCCTCTCTCATCCCATCAGAATCACCGGCCTTGGCATAGGCGTTATAAGCAGCAATATATATGGAATAATCTTTTACCCTGCTTTGTCCACCTCTACAATCGGAAGAAGAGCTCATGTACATGCCTGCAACAAATCCATGTGCTCGTTTTTCGAATTCCTCTTTGTTGAATTCCGCGGCTTTCAGGGCTGAACTTCTAGCTTGTCCTTTTCTGTTCAGGTTTGCATGAACCTTTGCCATATCCCAGTGGATCTCAGCTTTTTGTTCATCCGTTTCCGCAAGCGTGAGGGCTTTTTCAAAAAGCTCACCTGCTTTATCATATTCAGAGTTTTGCATGTAACGCAATCCTCTTACCTGAGAGGTCGTAAATGTAGGGTCTGCGTTGTCAATTACCTCCAAAGCACTTAGGAAGGCAGGCGTATTGGTGCATTTATGTTGAACAGAATATTCAAAGATCTGCTTTGCTAGCTTCATACTCTCAGGGTCTTTTTCCAACCTGGGACCTAGGCTATTGTTGATAAAGTCACAATCAATTATGTCCATAGCTACCAGCAGCTGTTCCAAGGTGGCTTTAGGAGTAGCCACATCCTTTCCCTCTTCTTCTGCATCCTCAAGCATAGCCATCAGTTCTTCATACTTAGTCAATGCCTCTTCTGGTGTATAGGCCTGATTGTATGCAAAGTGCCTGTAAATCGCATCAAAGTAAGCCGCCACTAATTGGGGAGTAGTAATTTTCCCATGTATCTCGACTACCCTGTCAAACAACTCTACGGCATCTCCTACCCTGTCTTTGTCACCCTTGAAAAACCTGTATGCGTAATAAGCCTTATTTTCAATCCACCTGGCTTCATTGTCGTATTTCTCGTTTCTCACATTATAAAGGGTGATTACAGAGTCCTGAAATTCCCTTGCCTGATCTTCATCATCAACCATATCAGAGGCCTTGGCATAAATATCCACACCATTGATATAAAGTGATTCATTTAAATCAGGAACATTTGTCAGCAACCAATGTAAGCCTTCTCTCGCTTTTAAGAATTCACCGGACTTCCGGTAATCCGTATAGGCAGCATTATACTCCCTGGCCTTGGCCTCCATTTGGGCATCTTCTGGCCAGTTCCAATTTGCTTGTGCATGTGAAAATCCCACCATTAGAAAGGAGAGACAGCCAATAATCGTAAACTTAATTTTCATGTTTGTCCACATTACTCAAATACTTTTTTGTAAAACCAACTATTATCATTTATCGAAACTCCTAAAGAAACCTTAAAGTAATTCTCCCTCACCAATCCATTATCAGTAGTTCCTCTTGTCCCCACTTTAACGGCCAAATTTAATAGGGACAGGGTATGTACAGGTATCGAGGCACCAAAATTAATGCCAAGGTCATTTACCTGTGTGTTGTTCAGAACAAATGGCAGTCTCTCATATTCGAGACCTGCCCTGAACCTTGTCCTCTGAAACATGCTTTCCATGGAGAAGGCATCAGGAGTATACTGTCCACCCAAACTTAGCTTAAAGGATTCGTCTAAGTTGCCCTCCAATCCATTAAAGCCCCTATATTCCCTGAAATCTTGATGTTGCATTTCAAGGCCTATTACAAATTTATCAATTTTTTCATAAGAAACACCAAACCCTAACCTGTTGGGTATGAAAATACTCCCCTCTACATCGTCGCTCAAAACGTCTCCGGGAGAATTTGGGATACTAGCTTGGCCTATTTCTGCCATTTTTGCAAACTCTTTTCCTCTAACGTCTCCAAAAACCTGATAAGTGGCACCGAAATTCAACACTTTTTGCTGACCCAACGGCATCATATAATAAATACCCCCTTTTACAGAAACATCACTGAAGTTGGTTCTCTCAAACAATTCTGAGGAAATACCCACACCCTGAAAGTCCTCATCCATAAGCACTAATTGGTTCGTGCGGATGGTGGATCCAAAAAGATAGGAGCCGTGAACCCCAAGACTCAAATTTTTCATAATCAGGAAACCCGTTTGCAGATAAACCTCACTGAGCCCCCCTCTTCCCTCTATGGTGTTTTGTGAAAACAAGTCTGAATTAGCCACAGGAGCAGTCACGGTAAGGTTATAATCCACCCCGGTCACCTGATTTAGCCCTAAACCGGCCGTCCAACGCCTTGGTACAATAGGGAAGGACATAGCCACGTAGCTTAATCCTCCTCCGTCTATCTCTTCGGAACTCTCCTCAGTAGCAGCCTGAACATTAACATAATTTAACGCGGCCTGAAAGTTAAATGCTGAATTTTTTACGGAAACCGCAGGGTTCACATGGTTGATGGAAAATGAATTACCCCAACTTATACCTTGGCCACCCATGGCCTTATTCTGAGTGAATCCCGAATTATTGAATTTCCCTATGCCCAAGGAACTGTAGGTAGAGGTGGTGGATTGCGCAAAAGAAGATGATATGGAAACAAAGCACCCAAAAAGTGCCGCTAGAATTCGTCTATGGTATACTGACATTGTAAGTTAATATTCTATTCAATCCGTACAGAACCAAATTAGGGATTACAAATATGTAGTCTTTTGTTAAGCTTTCAAAGTAGGGGGCATCTCCTCCACAAATATAAACCTTGAGGTCGGGGTAATCTTTTCGATAACGCTCTACTGTATAATGAATTTCACCCATCACTCCAAAAAACACCCCACTTTGCATACATTCCTCCGTGGTGGCTCCCACGAGAACGGGAGGCTCACTTGCCAACCCCACCAAGGGAAGCCTGCTCGTAAAGCTATGCATGGCCTTAAACCTCATGCTTACTCCAGGGGAAATACCTCCCCCCCTGTAAATCGTCTCTCCGTCAAGGAACTCATATGTAATGCAAGTGCCCATATCAATGCCCAAACTTTCTCCACCCGGGTTGAAAAATGCCAAACCTACGGCAGCGGCAATTCTGTCAAGCCCCAATGTAGAGGGAGATTTGTAGACATTGGTAATCGGCAGTTTTAAGTCATGATTGAACCAGGTAAAGGGGAAATTCAATCCTTCTTCCAATTCTTCTTGGTCCCATTTTACCGAGCTTATCATTGCTCTTTCGAAGGACAATGTGGAGGAAAGATTCTTTAGCGCATCCAGGTCTGTCAAGGTCCATTCCATTTCAAGCTTATCTTTCTCAAAAAGACCAGCCTTAATCCTGGAATTTCCTATATCTATAATAAAATTTTTCAAACTATATTAATTTGACTTAATTTGTCTTAACGTATTGTCTGCTAATTTTAAAGTGGGTAAAAATAGGTATTTAAAAAAAGCACTATCCATGCACCTGATTAATTTTAACTTTACAGGTGCCAATTTAACAAACTTTAACCCAAATGGATGCATCTTCAGTTTATCCGATGATAGGACTTATGTCAGGCACCTCTGGGGATGGTCTGGATCTTGTGTTCACCACTTTTAGGAAAACCGAAAAATGGGACTTCACCCTTCATTTTGGGGACACCATCCCTTTTCCGGCAACCTTGCAGAAACAACTGAAAGAAGCACACTTTTTGAATGCCAATGACCTGGCATTACTTGACATTAAATTCGGGAGATGGATGGGTGAAATGGTGAAAAAAACTTGCCAAAACAAGAAAATAGCACCACTTGCGATAGCCTCCCATGGCCATACTGTCTTTCATCAACCAGATAAAAGCTTAACCCTGCAAATCGGTAATGGATGGGCACTTCATGCTGCTAGTGGTCTTCCCGTAATCAATGATTTCCGTAGCCTGGACGTACAATTAGGTGGGCAAGGTGCCCCCTTAGTGCCGATCGGTGATCTACACCTTTTCCCGGAAGCTGAGTTTTGTCTCAATCTTGGGGGAATTGCCAATATTTCCATAAAAGAGGAAAATGAAATTCTTGCTTTCGACATTTGTCCATTTAACCTTTTGTTTAATCATTTTGCCCAGAAGTTAGGAAAGGATTTCGACGAAAATGGCGCACTTGCCAAAACTGGAAACGAAAATCAACGTTTATTTAATCAGCTAGAAAGTCTGTCCTATTACCAAAGATCTGGTGCCAAATCCCTGGGCAGGGAAGACATCGAACAACATTATTTCCCAATTTTGGAAGGGGTTGGGCTAAAGCCGGAAGATATCCTGGCAACTTTAACCACTCATTACGTAACTAGGATAGTCGCTTGTTTGGAAGGGAAAAGAGGGACTTTGATGCCTACAGGAGGCGGTGCTTTTAACCGCTATTTTATTTCCCAATTGGAGAGGCGGCTGCCGGAAACAATTCGTATTTCCCTTCCGGATAAATCAATTATATCGTTAAAAGAGGCATTGATATTTGCCTTTTTGGGTGCCTTGAGGCTGAATGGAGAAAATAATTGCTTAGCCTCAGTCACTGGGGCCTGCAAAGACAGTTGCGGGGGTCTGATTTACGGATTCTAAACGACATTTTTCTTCACTATTAGAAGGAGAAGGAAAAGCCATAAGGTTCATCGCATCCAAATGAAAATTACTATTTGGTTACGAAATCGAGCCTGTCCTGACGGCAGTCAGGGCATGACGAGCACGTCACACACTGGGATGATTATAGACTGCGAGATTCCCCCGAAGCGAGTTCCCCGAAACAAGTTCGGGGCAGGCAGGGGCAGGCTATATGGCCTTTAAAAAACAAATTATAATCAGATGAAATGCCCATGAGAAAAGTTCTCACACAGGGGGATGATTATCCAGGGCATTCCATCTGGCCTTTAAAAAAAAATTATAATCAGATGAAATCGAGCATGACGTAAGCGACGCACGGAGGGATGATTAAGATTGCGAGATTCCATGTGGCAAATAAAAATCAATTATAAACACATGAAAGAACTACTAAAAAAATTCGAGAATAAACAACCTGAAATCGTTTTTGAATGGAGCGACAGTGAATCAGAGGCAGAAGGTTGGCTTGCTATTAATTCCTTAAGAGGCGGTGCCGCCGGTGGTGGTACACGCATGGAAAAAGGACTGGACAAAAGGGATGTGATCGAGTTGGCCAAAACCCAGGAAGTGAAATATACCGTCTCTGGCCCCCCGATTGGTGGCGCGAAGGCAGGCATTAACTTCGACCCTGAAGACCCGAGGAAGCATGAGGTATTAAAACGCTGGTTTTCCGTAACAATGCCCTTGATGAAGAGTTATTTCGGCACTTTGGGCGACTTGTACATTGATGAGGTGTCGGAAATCATTCCCATGACAGAGGGTTTTGGGCTTTGGCATCCACAAGAGGGGATTGTAAACGGCCATTTTAAGGCTTCAGAGCCGGAGAAAATACGCAAGATTGGCCAACTTAGGCAAGGGGTATCTAAAATCCTGGAAAATCCCGAATATATCCCGGATGGTTCTAACAAATACAGGGTTTCCGATATGATTACTGGCTTTGGCATTTCAGCTTCTGTCCAGCACTATTACAAATTGTGGGGCGGAAAGTTGAAAGGTAAAAGGGCAATTATCCAGGGATGGGGAAATGTAGGTGCCTCTGCAGCCTGTTTTATGGCCCTTCAAGGGGTGAAAATAGTCGGTGTCATTTCCCGTGAGGGTGGGCTGATTAACAAGGAGGGTTTCAGCCTTGAAGAGGTAAAGGAACTATTCATCAACAAAGAAAAAAACAAGTTGGTAGCCAAAGACCTGCTTCCTTTTGAGGAGGTCAATGAGCGGATTTGGGATGTGGGCGCGGAAATCTTTATACCAGCAGCCCGATCAAGGTTGGTCACAAAAGACCAGGTATCCAGAATGAAGGACTCGGGTTTGGAATTAATCACTTGTGGGGCCAATATACCTTTTGCGGAAGATGATATATTTTTGGGGCCAATCGGTATTTACGCAGACAACAACCTCTCCCTAATTCCCGATTTCATTTCGAATACAGGTATATCCAGGGTTTTTGCCTACCTCATGTCGGAAAAGGGAGTGATTACCGACGAGGCAATATTTGAAGATGTGAGCAATACCATTTACGCAGCTCTTAAAAAGTCTCACCAAGCGAACGGTGAAAGAACCAAAATCGCCCAAACCTCTCTAGAAATTGCCTTGAAACAACTTTTGTAACCTTAAAGGAGTAGGTGCAAAAAGCTGGGGCCAAAAGCTACAGTTTCCACCTACTTCCAAAAAGTTGTTAGAATTCAATCAAATTAAGTAGTTTAGTGTTTCAATACGTCTGGAAAGTGCCTACCTACCTTTTGGACATTCTCAATTCTGATAATTAGACGGATTTAACCTATCCCCTTGATGAAACATATTGCCACTTTTTGTGTCCTGTTTACATTAATCCTATTAGGAGGTAATCAACCTGGATTAGGTGCCCCCATAGCACAACATGCTCATTTATCAGTGGCAGAGAAAACCCATGTTTCTCAAGAGTTTGATGGGGATGAATCCGCCCACGAGGGCCAGGATGCCCATCACGGAAAACCGGCACCGGGATGGTTAGTGATCCCTTTTGTGGTGTTATTGCTAATGATAGCCACTGGCCCTCTTTTCTATGAACATTTCTGGCATCATAACTACCCCAAGATCGCTGTGGCTTTAGCGGTAATCGTAGTAGGGTATTATCTGTTTGTACTGCAGAATACCCACCATCCTTTTCATGCACTTGCAGAATACGTTCAATTCATAGCTCTTTTAGCCTCACTTTACGTTGCCTCAGGAGGAATCCTTATCAACGTGGACAAAGCTTCCACCCCATTGGTCAATGTGGGGATTTTGGTGATTGGGGCATTGATATCTAATTTGATAGGAACCACAGGTGCCTCCATGTTGCTGATTAGGCCATTTATACGGCTTAATCGCCATAATATCCAGCCCTATCATATTATTTTCTTCATCTTTATGGTAAGCAACATTGGTGGCTCCCTGACGCCAATAGGTGATCCTCCCCTCTTTTTGGGCTTTTTGAAAGGGGTTCCTTTCATCTGGACGCTGGAACATAACTGGCCGGCTTGGGTGCTTGCTCTATCCCTGCTCTCCATATTGTTCTTTGTGGTTGACAAGAAACTCGGAAGGGCAAGCGATGATTCTGATAAAGAGCAACCTGAAACTTACAGCAACAAGGTGTCCCTTCAGGGAAGCAAGAATTTCGTTTGGTTGACCATTATCATTCTTTCCGTTTTCTTTGACCCCAACAAAATAGACTGGGTGCCGGCCATTCATTTTGATGGACAGCGTTTTTCCTTCATTAGGGAAATCATCATGTTCAGCGTAGTATTTCTCTCTTATAAGTTTGCGGATAAACAGGCTTTGGATGGCAATGAATTCAATTTCGAACCTATCCGAGAAGTGGCATTTATTTTTATTGGGATTTTCGGCACCATGATGCCGGCCTTGGAATTAGTGGGGACCTTTGCCCAGTCTGAGGAAGGGTCAGCTTTGATAAACCACAACACCCTCTATTGGGGAACAGGGATCTTATCTGGCTTCTTGGACAATGCCCCTACCTACCTCAACTTTCTGGCCGCAGCTATGGCTTCTCAGGGTGCAGACATCAACAATATGGCTCAGGTAAAAGACTTCGCAGACGATCTTTACCACGATTCCTCCTTTGAACTCCTTGCCATCTCCATTGCCTCTGTGTTCTTCGGTGCCATGACCTATATCGGAAACGGCCCGAACTTTATGGTAAAATCAATCGCCGAACAAAGCGGTATCAGGATGCCCTCCTTTTTTGGATACATCATTCGGTTTTCTATCCCCATATTGATCCCTATCCTTATCCTTACCTGGTTGGTTTTCTTTGCATTCGCTTAAGAAAAAATTCAGGTCAGTAGGTAAATAAGTAACATGGATTGAAATCCTATGGTAAAAAAATTACATTTCTTAAGGAATCAATGTTCCCCTCACCTGCATCTGGTTTCTAGGTAAAAACCATACCTTTTGCAACCCGTTTATCCGGTAAGATTTAAGCGTGTCCCCTTCCAGGGTTAGAGAACCTTCCGTGAAGGACAGAAAAAAAAGGTTTTCCTTCTTGCGGACAAAAGTGACACTGTCAATTGCATTGTCCTTGTTTTTATAGACATTCATTTCTTTGATCTCCCCTTTTTCACCCTCTTTAAGGATATGGCTGATTCTATTTTGGCTTTCTTCGGTATGGTATGCGTTGGCGAGGGAAGCTTTATTAATATCGGCATGAATGAAGATATCCAACTCCCTTCTCCAATCTTCGGGGTTTAATTGCTCACTACTCTGCTCCATATTATTTCCCACCATCAACTGCTTTTCCAAAGTCATCCCATCCATATGGGGTAATTTTTCTTCGATAAGGGATTTAATAGAAAAGTATTGGTCGATCTGGATGGGATTAGAAAAGGGCCTTTCTTCCTCTTGTCTGCAACCCGAAAGAGTAGCGAAAAGAACAAGAAAAGCCCCTAAATTATGCAAAATAAGTCTCCACATTCTATTTTAGGAGGATCTCTCCAGTCATTTCACCGGGAATATCTATTCCCATCATGGTCAAAATGGTAGGTGCCAAGTCTCCCAGTTTACCGTCTTTTACTTCAAGTCTGTCATGCCCATCTACCATGATGCAAGGCACTAGGTTTGTAGTGTGGGCTGTGTTTGGGGTTCCGTCCGGGTTAACCATACAATCGCTGTTGCCGTGATCTGCTATCACAATTACGGAATAATCATTTTCCAAGGCAGTCTCTATTACAGATTGTGAACACTTATCCACAGCCTCGCAAGCCTTCACAGCGGCTTCAAACACCCCTGTATGCCCCACCATGTCGGCATTGGCGAAATTCAGGCAAATAAAGTCCGTCTCCTTTTTAGGCAGTTCTGCATTGATTTTTTTGGCGATTTCAAAGGCACTCATTTCAGGCTGCAAATCATAGGTTGCCACCTTGGGGCTGTTGCAAAGTATCCTGGATTCCCCTTCGAAGACCTTTTCCCTACCCCCGGAAAAGAAGAAGGTGACATGGGGGTACTTTTCGGTCTCTGCAATCCGGATTTGCCGCTTACCCTGTCTGGCCAATACCTCTCCTATAGTGTTGCTTAGGTTGTCTTTCTGGAATACCACGTGCACGTTCTCGAAAGTCTCATCGTACAGGGTAAGCGTCACGTAATAAAGGTCCAGTTTCTTCATATTATAATCCGGAAAGTCCTTTTGAGTGAGTACCTGTGTAATCTCCCTGCCCCTGTCAGTCCTGAAATTGAAGCAGATCACCACATCCCCATTCTCAATATTTCCTACTGGTTTCCCTTCCTCATCCACCTGTATAATAGGACGTATAAATTCATCAGTTACCTCGTTCTCATAGGATTTATTTATTGCGCTTAGGATGTTCTTGGATTTTTCACCTTCCCCGTGCACCAATGCCTGATAGGCAAGTTTAACTCTTTCCCAGCGGTTGTCCCTGTCCATGGCATAGTACCTGCCTGTTACAGAGGCCACTTGACCTACAGAAGCCTTGCAATGCTCCTGAACCTGGGCTAGATAACCAATACCTCCTTTGGGATCTGTGTCTCTTCCATCTGTAAAGGCATGGATGAATACATCATTTACCCCGTTAGCCTTTGCTGCATCACAAAGCCCTTTTAAGTGTAAAAGATGGGAATGAACTCCACCGTCAGAAACCAAACCTATGAAATGTACCTTTTTGCCATGTTTTTTTGCCTCTTCAAATGCGGCTTTTAACGTGGGCTGCTCTTTCAACTCTCCATCTTCCACCGCTTTGTTTACCTTCACCAAATCCTGATAGACCACCCGGCCGGCTCCAATATTCATGTGCCCAACCTCGGAGTTGCCCATTTGGCCTTCGGGTAACCCAACCGCAAGCCCAGAAGCGTCTAGCCTGGAATGTGGGTAATTTTCAAAAAGACTATCAATGAAAGGAGTCTTGGCTTTATCAATCGCTGAAACATCAGGATTGGGTGCCAAACCCCATCCATCCAAAATCATTAGCAAAACTTTCTTGTTCATTTTCAGAATTTTCTTGTTCTCAAAAAAGGACAGAAAGGGGCTTAATTCTATTTTCTTTACCCCAATCGCAATACTATAAATAGCAGCGACAAATATAAGGCTTATTGTCCAAAGGCAGGACATAAAATGAATAAACTCTACCAGTTAAAATAGGTGCCCTGTACAGCAGGGATTAGCTTGGCCTGGATTTTGTAAATGCTTAAAACCATGAACCGGTATCTCATAATCCCCCTACTCCTGTTGGTGGTAATCAGGACAGAAAAAGCTGCTGCATGCATTGACGTTGAGGCTCCTAGCTACATGGAAGTTCTCCATTCTGCTTTTCAGCAAGGCTCTACCAAGGAATTGGCAAAGTATTTCCATCAAAACCTTCAACTAAGGCTAGGAGACCATGCTGGCAAGTTCTCCAAGGGGCAGGCAGAATTTCTGTTGAGTGACTTTTTTAAAAAATACCCACCTCAGGAATTCGAAGTGGCACATAATGGGGAAACCTCCGACGAAACGAGGTATATCCTTGGCTATTTTAGCTCAGAGGGCAAGAATTTTGTTTTTTTGGTCAAAGGAAAAAGAGACGAAAAGGGTGTACTTAAAATTTTTGAATTGGAATTGCGGATCGCTTGAAACTCTCCGACGAAAAACTAGACCTGTATGCGGATTAATTTTATTATTTTTGATCCGTGAACAAGACATATTTTACAGACGAGAGGTTTGAGCAGTTTATCAGATCTGCCTTTGCAGAAGATATTGGAGACGGTGACCACTCCACACTAGCAGCTATCCCTAAGGACAAAAAGGGTAAGGCAGAACTTATCATTAAAGAAGACGGCATAATTGCTGGACTGGAACTTGCAAAGAGGATATTTCAATACTACGACTATACCCTGCAAGTGAATTTGTTGTTGAAAGATGGCCAAAGTGTGAAGGAAGGGGACATTGGCCTCACCGTAGAGGGAAAAGCAGCATCTATCCTTACCACTGAAAGGTTGGTACTGAACTGCATGCAGCGTATGAGTGGCATAGCAACCCATACGCATAAGCTCAACCAGCTCATCAAACATACCAAAGCCAAACTTTTGGATACCCGCAAAACCACTCCGAATTTTCGCATGATGGAAAAATGGGCAGTAAGCCTTGGAGGAGGGAAAAACCACCGATTTGCCCTATATGACATGATCATGCTCAAAGATAACCATGTGGACTTTGCCGGGGGAATACCCGCCGCCATTATCGCCGCAAAAAATTACTTAAAAGCTAGGAGGCTAAAACTGAAAATCGAAATCGAAACACGGAACCTCGAAGAGGTGCAGCAGGTACTTGAAATTGGGGGAGTGGATTTTATCATGTTGGACAACATGGATTGTGAAACCATGAAAAAAGCAGTGGAAATGATAAGTGGAACCTGCCTTACGGAGGCCTCTGGAGGAATCACCGAAGACACGCTTGCCAAGGTAGCGGAATGTGGGGTGGACTATATTTCTGTAGGAGCATTAACCCACCAAGTAAAGAGCATGGATATCAGTCTGAAGGCTGTGAGGCAGGTTCAAGAAACTGAAGCCTAACCAAATTGGCATAGTAACCTCCAGCCTTATCGGCCAATTCATCGTGTTTACCTTCTTCCACAATTTGTCCTTCCTTGACCACAAAAATCCTATCTACCTTCCTTATCGTGGCCAATCGGTGAGCGATGATAATTGTGGTTCTGCCTTTCATCAACTCATCCAAAGCTTCCTGAACCAGAGATTCAGACTCCGCATCCAGGGAGGAAGTGGCCTCATCCAGCACAAGGATAGCGGGGTCTTTTAATATTGCCCTAGCTATTGCCACTCTTTGGCGTTGCCCTCCGGAGAGTTTCACCCCTCTTTCGCCCACAAGGGTGTCCAAACCTTCCGGAAATTTCTGAATAAATTGCCAGGCATTGGCTTTTTGGGCAGCAAGAATTATTTCTTCCTCACTTGCACCTGGCTTTGCATAAGCAATGTTCTCCCTGATGCTTCCCCCAAACAACAAAACCTCCTGGGGTACTATCCCTATGTTAGACCGGAGTTCCCTTAGGTTCCATTCTGGAATAGCTATGCCGTCCACTTCTATGGCCCCCTTGCTTACGTCATAAAAGCGGAGGAGCAACTGTATAATCGTGGATTTCCCTGCCCCGCTGTGGCCTGCCAAAGCCACCTTTTCACCGGCCTTAATACTAAAGTTTAGAGAGTCCAATACCATTACCTCAGACCGTGTGGGATAACGGAATCCGACATTCATAAACCTGATTTCTCCGCATATGCTATTTTCGGTAAAGGGAAGATCCAAAGATTCGGGTACCTCTTCTAGGATTTCCAAAATCCTCTCCGAAGAACCAATGGCCTTTTGAACCTGACCATAAATGTCACCCAGGCCTGCTATAGAGCCTCCAATAAAAGTGGTATAGAGCACGAAACTTACCAGGTCTCCCACACTCATGGCTCCCTCACTTACCAAGGTTGCCCCATACCAAATCACGGCCACAATACCCCCAAATAGAGCAAAAATAATAAATGAGATAAAAGCCCCACGGAAACCAGCCGCCTTTAAGGCAACCTTTACCACTTTATTCAGCCCCTTTCCATAGCGGTCAGATTCATATTGTTCGCCCGAAAAGGACTTTACTGTGACGATGGAGTGCAGCGTTTCTTCTGCTACTACATTTGCACTTGCCAACTCATCTTGGGTTGCTTTGGAAAGTTTACGGATATGACGGCCAAACACCATTGCAAGAACCACCAATACCGGAATAGTTGCCAACATGAAGAGAGTTAACCTTGGTGTTGTATATAACAAAAACCCAATCCCCGCCATCAAGGTTACTATCTGCCTTAGCAGTTCTGCCAAAGTAATAGAAAAGGTATCCTGTAGCAGCGTGACATCCGAGGTGATCCTACTGATAAGCTCACCGGTCCTTCTCTTGTCGAAAAATGTCATTGGCAGCTGTACCAGTCGCTTATACAATGCCTGACGTACATCCCTCATTGATTTTTCACTCACTTGGGCAAAAAGCAAGACCCGGAAAAAGGAAAAAAAACTCTGAATGAGCAGTATCCCCAACAGCAACAAAGCTATGGAATTGATATCCTGCAACCACCAACCTTCGCCGGTAGCGGCATCAATAAGTTTACCCGCAACAAAGGGAAAGGTCAACAGCATTAAGCTAGATAACAGCAAAAATGCCATGCCAATGGCAAAGGGCATTTTATATGGAAGGACAAACTTGAATATCCCCGCCAACTTACTGAAACTTTCCTTATTGAGCTTGCGCTTCTCTCCTTCCTCCAAGGGAAGACCTCTGGTTTTTGGCATGTATTAGGTTTTTAAAGGACGGGCACAAAGGTAAGCTGAAAAAGCAAAAATGGAAACTCATCCCAATTCCATTTTAGTAGTTTAACCCAAACAGGTCCACAATGTTTGCCTTACCCCTTTTTGGTTTTAAAAAGTTTTCCAATCCGGTTAAAAAACTGCTTTTCTTTATTCCAAAAAAAAGTAAACTGGCCAAAAATAAACCCATACACCAGCAGAAACAATTGGTACAATGGTAACACTAGCAATAAGTAGAGGACTGTTTTCCAGAAACCACCCCTGCTCATATCCACACCAAGCAGGTCAAAAATGGGCTGCTTAATCAGGAGAACCGTCATACCCGTACAGGCAAAGACGATCAAAACCAACACCACCTGCCAAAGGCTATTTAGTCCCCATTTACTTTGCAAATCCTTGAGCCAGCTCTTCCTTTTACCAGGTTTTTGAGGGTTTGCTTCCATTGCTTTCATGTGTTTAAATTTTCTTTTCAGCGGCCACATAGCCTGCCCCTGCCTGCCCCGAACTCGTTTCGGGGAACTTGTTTCGGGGGAATCTCGCCATGATAATCATCCCTTCGAGCGTCGCTTGCGTCATGCCTGACTGCCGTCCAGGCAGGCTCGATTTCAGGGGTTTTTACAGACTACTTTCTATTGTTTTAATTAATCAAAACTGAAAAGTCCTGCATTCAGGCTCTTTAATACTTCGGCCTTGAATTTAGCCTCCACTAAAACCGAAACATTGTGTCTACTGCCCCCGTACGAAACCATGCGTAAAGGATAGGGCTCTAGACAGTTCATCACCTGCTGCAATACCCCTTTTTGATCCATTATGGAATTCCCAACTATACAGATAATGGACAAGTTATGATCCACCTCCACCATGCCAAACTGCTCAAGCTCATTGTTTATTACCTTCAGGTGCGTTACGTCATCGATAGTCAAGGATATGGCCACTTCTGAGGTGGTAATCATGTCGATAGAGGTTTGGTATTGCTCGAATATCTCAAATACCTTTCTCAGAAACCCGTAGGCTAAAAGCATCCTACTGGATTTGATCTTTATGGCTGTAATTCCATCCTTTGCAGCAATGGCCCTTACCCCTCCTTTTTCACTTACCTCTGAGGTAATTGTGGTACCATCTGCATCAGGATCCATCGTATTCAGAAGCTTCACGGGAACGTTGTGCAACTGCGCCGGCCAAATGGAGGCGGGATGAAGGATCTTGGCCCCAAAATAGGCCAGTTCCGCAGCTTCATCGAAGGACAGTTTTGCGATCGGCTTTGTTTTTTCCACAATACGGGGGTCGTTGTTATGCATACCGTCAATATCGGTCCAAATCTCCACCACAGATGCGGAAATCGCCGCACCTATCAGAGAGGCAGTATAGTCAGAGCCTCCCCTTTTGAGATTGTCAACCTCATTTCGGTGATTCTTGCAAATGTACCCCTGTGTGACAAAAATAGTATCTTCCTTGTACCTGGAAAGGACTTTCTCTAGTTTTTCCCTGATTTTCTGCAATTCCGGCTCATGGTACTCATCGATACTCATGAACTCCAAGGCGGGAAGAAACACTGCCTTGACCCCTAACTCCTCAAGCAGGGAATAAAATAATTTAGTGGATAGCAATTCTCCCTGTGCTAATATATCTTTGTTGATGGACTCGTTAAAGGAGATTTTGAGAATGATGTTCAAAAATTCAAAATGTTCCTCAATGATTTTTGATGCCCTGTTTTTACCATTGAAACTTTGAAAAAGTTCCTCGCAAAAAGCCTTGTAGTGTTGCTTTAGCCCGTCGATTATGGATTTAGCATCCTCCTTTTTGCCTGCCGCCAGCGCTTCCCCGATTTTCACCAGTTCATTGGTAGTCCCCGACAAGGCGGACAAAACGACAATCGTTCTATCTTCACTTCTAGTAATCAGGTCCTTTACCTGATGCATTCGCTCGGGCCTCCCTACGGAGGTCCCTCCAAACTTCATTACTTTCATGTGTTTAAATTTTCTTTTCAGCGGTCATATAGCCTGCCCCGAACTCGTTTCGGGGAACTTGTTTCGGGGGAATCTCGCTTTGATAATCATCCCTCCGTGTGAGGTTCTCCTCTTGCCCTGACTGCCGTCAGGACAGGCTCGATTTTTTAACCGAATAAAAATTTCAGGATAGGAATATCAGGCTATTCAAAAACCAAGCATTTTTATGGCAGTAATAGCTGCCTCATCTCCCTTGTTACCATGCTTTCCACCGGCTCTATCCAAGGCTTGCTGCTGGGTATTGGGAGTCAGGACGCCGAAGATGACTGGTTTGTCGAATTTTAACCCAACGTTGGTGATTCCATGCGCTACTGCATCACAGATGAAATCAAAGTGCCTGGTCTCACCCTGCACTACGCACCCCAGACAGATTACCGCATCGATTTCTTCTAGAGCCGCCAGCCACTGCGCCGCTAAAGGCAACTCAAATGAACCGGGTACATTTTTTCGGAATAAATTTTCCTTCTTAGCACCATATTTAAGCAGGGTCTCCAATGCCCCATTGTACAGGGACTCAGTGACCTCCTCGTTCCATTCAGCTACTACAATACCAAATTTTTTATCAGAAATGTCCTGAATGTTCTTTTCTGAATGTGTGCTTAGGCTTTTTAGTGAAGTGGCCATCTTAATTGTTAGGTTAAGGTAAAATAAAAAAGAGTAAAACCGATGGCCATACTCTTCTTTCAATGGATAAATTGGATATCAATTTGAAGCTAGGCCTTCCAATCTAGCCCGATGCTTTCGGGCATTGGTCTGCTCATAAGAATCAAAATATTCGTTTTCTATGCGTTCATAGGTGGATATGGCATTATTGATTTCCCCGGCGTCTTCGTAAGCAATGGCCAGTTTGGAAAGGTATTTCGGCGTGAAAAACTGGTTAGGTTTATGGTCAGCGGCACGCTTGTAATAACGTATAGCCTCCCTGGTATCACCAAGTTCCACATAGGCATCCCCGGTAAGCGCATAGGCCTGAGCCTGTATCAAGTAGTCGGATGAGGAGAACTTTTTTAGGTGATCCGCAGCCTTTTGGAATTCCCCTTGCGAAAGGTAAATAGACCCTACATAATAATTGGCCAAATTGGCAGCGTCAGTCCCGCTATAGTTGTCCAAAATATACAAAAACCCCCTATTGGAACCGTCCCCTTGCAAAGCTAGCTCCACGCTGTCCTGCTCAAAATAATAAACGGCTTGAAACATTTCTGCCTGGGCCGTTTTATTCTGGTTGGCTTTGTGAATCTGATAAAACAGGATTCCTGCTATGATCAAAATCATAAGCACAATGGCACCTGCTACTATCCTGGTGTTTTGCTTTAGAAATGTCTCTCCCCTACTTAAGCGGGTGGCTATGGCGTCAGGGTTCTCCAACAGTTCATTGGACTCATCTGCCTTACTCCTAGGCTTTTTTACTTTACTCTTT
Organism: Pleomorphovibrio marinus; assembly: GCF_003347495.1. Lineage (GTDB taxonomy): Bacteria > Bacteroidota > Bacteroidia > Cytophagales > Cyclobacteriaceae > Pleomorphovibrio > Pleomorphovibrio marinus. Next base: position 1,331,283 of record NZ_QCXY01000001.1, on the reverse strand, counting down.
GACATGATTCGAAATTTTCAGTCGCAAATATAGGGTTTTTCCTTGAATCACAAACAATAAGAAAAAACAAGCCATTCCGAAAAGCTTCCAAGAGAGGAATACGGAATGGCTGAATGGGCAATAGCATTTCTTCCCCGCTATTCCCTTACATAGGGATAATCTTCCTCTGCATATACATCCAGGAAGGCATCTTCCCCATTTGGCCAGGGGGATTCTTCCGCAAATTTCACAGCATCGGCCACTTTTTTCTTCACTTTAGCATCAATTTCCTTAATCTCGTCTTCGGAAAGGATATTGTTGTCCATGATAGTTTTTTTCACTTGCTCAATGGGATCCCTTTGTTTGTATTCCTCCACCTCTTCTTTGGTCCTATATTTCTGCGGGTCGGACATGGAGTGCCCTTTGTACCTGTACGTACGAAATTCCAATAAGGTGGGGCCTTCCCCTTTTCTGGCCCTGCTCGCAGCTTCTGCCACAGCTTCGTGCACTTCTTCCACGTTCATGGCATCCACAGGAAAAGACGGCATATCATATGCCTCCCCCAACGTGTACAGTTCGTTTACATTAGAAGAACGCTTTACGGAGGTACCCATGGCATATCCGTTGTTTTCTATGGCAAATATTACCGGTGTCTTATATAACATGGCCAAATTAAGGGCCTCATGAAATGCCCCCTGCCTTACGGCACCATCACCTAAATAGCAAATGCAAAGGTTCTTGGTGCCCTTGTATTTTTCTGCAAAGCCCAATCCCAGGCCCATGGGGATTTGCGCCCCCACAATGCCATGTCCACCGGCAAAATTCACCTTGTTGTCAAAAATGTGCATGGAACCACCCTTGCCTTTGGTGGTACCTGTTTCCTTTCCAAACAGTTCCGCCATTACGGCTCCTGGATCTGTACCCAGCCCCAGAGGGTGGGCGTGACACCGGTAAGCGGTAATCCACTTGTCGTCTTTTTCCAGTGCGGTGATGGCTCCTGAGGCACAAGCCTCCTGCCCAATATATAAATGGCAGAAACCCCTGATCTTTTGCTGACCGTAAAGCTGACCCGCCTTTTCTTCAAATCGGCGCATCAACAACATACTCTCGTACCAAAAAGTGTAGGTTTCCTTGGAATACTTTACTTTAGATTTTGTCGTACTAGAACTCTTTTTTGCCATATCAATTCGTGTAAAATATGCTAACTTTGGGACCCAAAGATAATCAAAATGAGGAAATTTCAGGCCCTACTGCGAAAATAGTGAAAATCGACCTGGATTTTTAGCCATGTACCTAAAAAATATACGCCTGTTCCAATTTAAAAACTTCCCGGAAGCCAAAAGGGATTTTTCCCCAGGCGTCAACTGTCTGGTAGGCCCGAACGGCGTGGGTAAAACCAACACCCTAGATGCCATCCATTACCTTTGCCTTACCAAAAGTGCCTTTAACCCAGTGGACCAACATCAAATCACCCATGATGAACTGGGATTTCTCATCAAAGGGCAATTTGTAAGGGCGGATAAACCATTAGAGGTAACCTGTGGAGTGGAAATGGGCAAAAAAAAGCAACTTAGCATTAATGGGAGCCCCTATCCTAAAATGAGCGAACATATCGGCCTTCTGCCTTTGGTTCTCATTTCACCCGGGGACGATGCCTTAATAAGAGACGGTGCCGAGGAAAGGAGAAAGTTTTTTGACAGCATGCTTTCCCAAATAGACAAAGGCTATTTCCAGTTTTTATTAGCCTATCAACAGGTACTTAAAAACAGAAATATGCTGCTAAAAACTTTCCATGACAGGGGAAAGACCGACCTACTCTTGTTGGAACCCTTTGATCGGCAACTCCTACATCTTTCCCAAGAGATTTACGAAAAACGCCGTTCATTTTTGGCTACCTATGTACCAAAAGTAATACGCCACTACCAAACCATCTCGGGGCAAAAAGAACAGGCTGACATCCACTACAAAAGCAACATGCAGGAGGATAATTTTCCAGCCCAATTTAGGAAAAGCCTGCACAAGGACGTAGCACTCAAAAGAACCAACATGGGTACGCACAAGGATGATTTCAGATTGCTGATAAATGGCTATCCCTTAAAAAAATTCGGATCCCAGGGCCAACAGAAATCCTTTCTTATTGGGTTGAAGTTGGCGCAGTTTGAGGTGTTTAAGGAAGAGAAAGGGTTTAAGCCGCTGTTGTTGCTGGATGATATTTTTGACAAGCTGGACGATGCCAGGATTGCCCATCTTATGGAGCTGGTGGCAAAGGGAGATTTTGGCCAATTGTTCATTACCGACGCCAGGCCGGAGCGCTCCGAAAAAATCATGAAGTCGCTAAACATTCCAGCCAATTTCATTCCCTTGGATAAATAATTTAGGCAGAGGCGAACCAAAATTAGGTCACCTCCACCTTAGTATTGTTTAGTATCTTTTCCTTTTGAGAATTAAATTGTCAATGGAGAACTTCCCTGGTCCTGTAAGAAACAGTACCAAAAAGGAAATGAAAAAGAAAAGGGGCAGCTCCTGCTTGTTGAATGGGTCATCCCCATGAACGATAAAAGTGATGACAGCCATATTTATCAGCAAGGGTATAAGTACCGCCCTGCTCATAAGCCCAAGAGCCAGAAAAATCGCACAGAAAAATTCTGCAAATATGACTAGTTGAAGGGAAAGGGCAGGGCCTAAACCGATAGGGTCTGCAAAACTATTCAACCTTTCACTAAAGTTAGTGATTTTACCCCAGCCGTGGGTAAGTAGCATTAGGCCCGACCCCACTCTCAACAGTAGCAAAGCTATATCCGTTGCGATAGGTCGGTTGGAAAAAAAAAGTTGTTTCATTGTTCTTGCGTTTTAGGATGTGTTTTTTAGCCCGAATATACAGGTGTTTTAAATCTAATTAAAATAGGACAAAATCTAAACAAAAACCAATAAAAACTCCATAACAGGTTCTTTTCTCCTGTAAGTATCTGGGTTCACCAAAGTTTTCCGGGATAAACGCCCGAAGCATGTAGTTTTTTCAAGGAATCAATTACAGTAGGCTTGTCTTCGGTATAGGTAACTCCAAACCATATTTTCCCACCCTTAAGAATTTTAACATTGGCTCTTCCCTCCTCTATTAAATGGTTGGCAACCGTTGGAATATAAAATTCAGATTTTAGCTCCTTTCCTCTCTTCTCTAGAAATGCCTGCCACATCGCATGGGTTTCTTTAAATATAGAGGGATGAAAGCCCCAGCAGTTCATGGAAACTGGGGTGTTAAAGGCAATCTCAACCTGATCTTCCCCTTCCTCATGTATAATGTTATCTCCTTTTTTGGAAATGGAGGTGCGCTCAATCATTCCGATAAGGTTTCCATTTGGATCGGCTTCACATACCCCCCTGCTTACGGTGCCATAGGTGCTAAGGACGTCTTGTATGGCATAACCCACCATGCAATGCAAGTTTTCTCTCACTTCATGGGACAGAAAGGAAGCCAATGCTTCAAAAGCTTCTCTACCATAAAAGTCATCCGCATTGATCACCGCAAAGGGTCCTTCGATTGCTTCATGGGCGCACAGCAGGGCATGGGCAGTCCCGTATGGTTTCTTTCTTTCGGGGTTTTTAAACTTATCCGGAACCAGGGAATCCAAGGACTGTACCACAAACTCAACTTCCGCCTTTCCTTTCAGTTTTGGCAAAAACATCTCCCGGGCCATTTCCAGGATTTCTTCCCTTACAATGAAAACCACTTTTCCAAAACCAGCTCGAAGGGCATCTAACATGCTGTACTCCAAAATAGTCTCTCCATTTGGCCCAAAGCCATCCACTTGTTTGTCTCCTCCATACCTGCTACCCAAGCCGGCAGCCAAAATCAATAAAGTAGGTTTCATTTTCGCTACGTTTATGTTCAAAAGTGTTTAAAACCCAAAATTAATCAAATTATCAAGTTATTGTGGCACCACAGACTTTATCTACCCAGATTTTGATCCAATTTTATTTCATAAATATCTTTTTCAAACTTTTAATTGAATTTTAATTACGGATCAAAAACTCAAATTACTTTTTATGACTAATTTACATGTATTTTCGGGTATTTTATACCCTAAAATAGGCATAAAACGCATAAATTCATTTACTTGGTAATTTTTCAAACCTTTTTCAAACTAAACCACATATTTTAGTTATAATATGATTGTTTTTTAAACCTATTTTTTTACTTTTGTCAAAAATAATCGATTAAATAGGCTAATTTAGTAACCATCCTTAGACTTGATTGATAAAATGAAAAAGATTGAAGCATTAATTAGAACCTCCAAATTTGACGAGATTCATAAGTGTCTCTCGGGCTTGGGTGTAAAATTCCTGACGTTTTACGAAGTGAAAGGGATGGGACTACAACACGCCAAGACACAGCATTATAGGGGGGTAGCCTACGAGCCTACTTTTATTCCTAGGACAAAGCTGGAAATTGTGGTACAGGACTCATTGAAAGACTCCGTAGTGGATTGTATTCTTAGAGAGGGCCGTACGGGAGAAATAGGCGATGGGAAAATATTCATTTATGATGTGCAGGAGGCCTTCAGGATTCGGAACGACGATACGGGGGAAGAAGCCCTGTAATCCTTACAATGGCTAGACATAATCACCCCTTGCTTAAAACCATCAAAACGTTACAATTATGAATCAAGAACTATTTACGATAAACAACCTTTGGATATTGGTTGCCACCATATTGGTATTTATCATGCACTTGGGATTTGCAGCTTTGGAAGCAGGAATGACCAGGGCCAAAAACACCGTGAATATCCTGTTTAAAAATACCATTATTCCCGCCATAGGGTTGATAACCTATGCCTATGTAGGGTTTAACCTGATGTACCCCGGAGAAGGGTTTGATGGTGGCTTTTTTGGTTTTGCAGGCTTTGGCCTGAGTTTGCCTGATGGCTGGGACACCTCCGCATACGATGAAGGGTACACCTTCTTTACGGATTTTATTTTTCAAGCCATGTTTGCCGCAACTGCCGCCACCATCGTGTCCGGAGCGGTGGCAGAGCGAATTAAACTCGGCCCATTCTTGTTTTTTTCCTTCCTTTATGTAGGCATCTGCTATCCCATCACCGGATCCTGGGTATGGGGAGGTGGCTTTTTGGACACACTTTCCTCTCCATTTGTGGATTTTGCGGGTTCCACACTTGTCCATTCCGTGGGAGGTTGGGGAGCATTGATAGGTGCTTACCTGCTGGGCCCCAGGATTGGAAAATATAAGGACGGCAAAATCAGTGCAATACCGGGTCATAACCTGCCATTGGCGACCTTCGGAGTGTTTTTACTCTGGTTCGGTTGGTTTGGGTTCAACGGTGGATCGGTATTATCTGCAGATCCGGGGGAGGTTTCTTCCGTTTTTGTGACTACGGCATTGGCAGCAGCATCTGGTGCTTTTGGCGCGCTGATAGCTTCTTACCTGAAGTTCAAAAATTATGATATCACCATGGTATTGAACGGAATCCTTGCTGGCTTGGTGAGTATTACTGCTGGGGCGGACTTAATGTCCGTAAATGAGGCCTGCCTCATTGGGTTTATTGGTGGTGCGTTAGTGGTCTTCAGCGTGGTCTTTTTTGACAAGGTGAAAATCGACGACCCTGTGGGAGCAATCTCCGTACACCTTACCTGCGGTGTCTGGGGAACCCTGGCCGTAGGGATCTTCGGTGACCTTGCGGGGGGCGCTCAATTACTTTCCCAGACTATCGGGATCGTGGCCATCGGAGCCTTCTGCGTTGTGTTCAGCTTTATCGTGTTCTTCCTGCTTAAAAAGACATCCGGTATCCGGGTGGACGAACTGGAAGAAGTGGAAGGCCTGGACATCAACGAACACGGCATGCATGCTTACCCAGACTTTGCTACTAAGGAATGATTCCTTAAATAAAGAATCCTATTATTGTCAAAAAGGGTGTCCAAATGGACACCCTTTTTGTTATGTGTTAGGTTAACCAGTCTTCTTCCCTATAGTCTGATAGGGAGGTTCTAATATTGGTGACCGTCTTATATCTTTCCACAAATACCTTCAAACTCTTTGCTATCAAAATTCACATAGGCAACCTGTCTATATAGTTCCGCGCCAAAAGCTTTCATCAACCTTGTTTTACCGACCTGCCGAGCTCCTCGAATGACTAAGGGTTTTCTTTTGGGGGAGTTTTTCCAAGTGATTGGGGATTGGAATAGTTTTCTTTTTATGTCCAGATGGTTGAAAACCTAAATTACACTTTTTCAAAGGAATCATAGTATCGACCCACATCTTCTTACTCAAATCTCCCATCTTCTTTGTCCGAATACGCATTACTTTCTGTTACGGCAGATTTCGAAAAGAATAAATAACGGGCCATTAGTCTGAACAGCTAATTTTCACCTGCCCCAACAAATTTCCTAAAGTTCTCCTTAGTAACGACCTCTATATTTGCGTTATACGTGTTTAGAAAAATAGAAGGGATATTTAGTTTGGCTTTCAGATTCCATTTGAATTCAAAGGCTGTAATCTTTCCGTCCGACTCTTCCACATAGTCTATTTCCTGTTGGTGCCTAGTCCGCCAAAAATAGGTGTTGCAGTACTTTTTGAAATAATGGTTTCGCTTTAGCCTCTCAGACATTAGGAAATTTTCCCATAGAATGCCTATATCATTTCGCAATCCAACTGGATTAAAATTTTGTATGATTGCGTTGCGTATGCCATTGTCGTAGAAATAAATCTTCCGGTTAGTTTTGATCTCGTTGCGCAGGTTACGGCTAAATGAAGTAATCCGAAAAACAATATAGGACAGTTCCAGTAAATGGATATAGTTTGAAACGGTGTTCTTGTCCACCCCTGTTAGCTGAGCCATTTCATTGTAGCTAACTTCGCTTCCTACCTGAAAGGCTAACGCCTGCAATATTTTTTCCAGTACTTCAGGCTTCTTGATATTGCCCAAAGAGAGAATATCTTTAAATAAATAACTTTGAGTAATTTCATTTAGGATTTCCCTTTCCTCCCCTCTATTATTAAGGACATCCGGATAATATCCGTATATCAAACGATTTTCCAAATCTCTCAGGGCATCTAAATGTCCTACGGATTTCTCATATTCCCCGTAGGAAATTGGATATAGAAAATATTGGAATTTTCGTCCAGTAAGTGGTTCATTGGTGTAATTCTGAAGCTCAAAAGCCGATGAACCGCTCACAATCAACTGAACGTTTTTGAATTGGTCATGGATGATTTTAGCGGTAATTCCAATATTTTCAATCCGTTGTGCCTCATCTATAAAGACGATCCTTGAGTCTCCAAGAATGGTTTCAATCTCTTTGGTATTGGGATTGGTCAGCCTCTGCCTTACTAATGGATCATCACCATCCAAAAAAAGAAACTCCTTGCCCTGTAAAACAGCTCGGATAAGAGTGGTTTTCCCAACCTGTCTTGCACCGGTCAATAGGATAGTTTTATTCTTGAACAGCTTTTCTGTTATCTGACCTTTAAGGGTTCTCTCGATCATAGAAATTCATGTATTCACCAAATTTACAGTTTTTTGGTGAATTAACTCACCAAAAATACGACTTTTTGGTGAATGGAGCAAATACCTAATCGAATTAGTTGACTTCTTCACTTTTTATCAAACACCTCCTCGATGTCGAAATCTTTATGGCTTCAACAACAATAGCCGAGGGCGAAACCCGGGCCTTCGAAAACTCTTCAAACCATCGACCAATCAACCAAAATCACAAATCTATACTGAGCCGCACAAACCCCATTTCGTCCCCTATATTCTCAAAAATCCAGATGGCTCAGTCCTTGACAAAATAGACTTTGGGGAGATTGGTTAGCAGAGAGATCTGAGATTCCGCCAGCAACTCCAAGCCTTTGTCAAAAACAGTCAAGAAAATGTTGCTACTTTTAACGTTCATGGAATGGAGGCCGTCTTCCACCACTTTTTCCATATCTTCCTGGAAGGAAAACCGGTAATAGCGTTCATTTCTATTATCCCATAGAAGTCTTTCGAAATCAATCTCCGCCAGTCCAGCTTTAAGAATACGGTCCGTGGGATTGTAATTGTAAAGAAATCTTTCGTCTGCCGACAACTCTGCGTTGCGTAAACTTGCCCTAAGGTAGAGAATTTCATCTCCCGGATCGACAAGCACAGTGTCCACAGAAAAAGTAAGTTGCTTTTGTTGCCCGAGGTTTCCTTTTTCGGGACTTCCGCAGGCGACTATTAAAAGAAAGATGATAAAAAACAAAATTTGGTCATGATCAAGGGATTAGAACGTAATCTAAAGATTTAAAATAAAATTTTTAGTTAAATTGGAATTTTTGGTTTCCCGCTGTTCGGCATTTGTAATACCGAACCCCAGGTAAACAGGGTATAAAACCCTCCTGTCGTATCTAACCGTAGTTAAAGGTGCTATTCAACCAAACAGCCTATCGATCAAAGTAATCCTAAGGGAAATTTTGTATCAAGTAAATTTGTCGTTTTGGTCTTATATTTACGACAAATAAATATAAACAGTATGGAAATTAAGTTTCAGTCCAAAGAAGAAAGCAACCGGGAACAGCGGGAGGCGTTTCTCAGACTGGAACCGAAAGATCGATTTTATAGGTTTTTGGATCTTTGCGAAAGCCTGAAGAATTTTCCTGTCAAATTAGCCAATAAAGCCCCTTCGGACAATTTTATAATTGAAATCAAAACCCATGACAAAAATCTGGAAGGAAAACATTGATGCATTTTTAAGAGAAGCATCCAAAGAAGGGGTAAAGATGTTATTGGTAGGTGGCGGGGCGGTCAATTTCCACGGGTACCAAAGACACTCCACAGATGTGGTTTTCTGGATAGATACGTCTGAAGAAAATTTTTCGAAGCTACTCCAAGTATTTCGACGGATGGGATATAAGATCGATAGCATTCCTGAAAAGTTAAAAATAAGGAACAAAATATATCTGTAAAATTCTCACCTGCTGATTTAAACCTAGAATTGATTACATATTTGCAAATTGGAAAAAGCTTTGATGAGGCCTTTTCCGAAAGTGGAAAAGTGGAAATAAAGGATCATGGAGTATCTAAGTGGAATGTCCTCAACTTAAATGACTTAATAGAAAGTAAAAGAAGAGCTGCCAGACCTAAAGATTTGTTGAATATTTTAGAACTGAAATCAATTCATAAGTTGGAATAAATTTTAATAGAAGTTTTTAGTTTTTCTCTGCTCCATTATTTTTTTTAAGAACTTCACAAAATTCATTCAAAGAATAATTCCTCACCCCGTCTTTCAGCGGATAACCTTCTTCAACTCGTGATATTACCGCCCCTTTCGCGGCCTTTGTATCCTCCATGCTAATCAAAAAGCCTTTGCTGATTTTGGGTGAAAGGGTGTTTTTAATTTCAATGGCCCATTCCACTTTTCCGGATTTTACCAATAGCAAATCACATTCCGCTCCCTGATGGGTTCGGTAGAAGTAATAGTGATAATCCAGTCCAAGCACACTGATTACCTGCTCTATGACAAAGGTTTCCCAGGAAGCTCCAATCAACAACTGATTGATCAATTCATCATATGACTTTATGCCTACCAGAGTATGCAGCAATCCTGTATCCCGGATATATACCTTGGGGGATTTCACCAAACGCTTTTTAACATTTCGGTGATAGGACTGAAGGATTCGGACCATAAATGACCCTTCCAGGAATTCCAGGTAACGGGTAACGGTAGGCCGGGTAATCCCAAGTGCCCGAGCAAAACTATCTCCATTCCATAAACTTCCCTGTACATGGGCCAGCATGATCCAAAATCGTTCAACCAGCTTTGGATCCGTATTCAGTCCCAATAAGCCAAGGTCTCTTTCAATATATGTTTTGATAAAATTTTCCCGCCACAGATTACTGATTCTCTCGGTGGAAGCAAGGAATGAAAGCGGGTATCCACCCCTCATCCATAGTCGCTTCATCTCCTCCGCTAATACTTCTTCTAGCGTAAAGGGTGTAAGTTCAATATATCCAATTCTTCCCGCCAAGGAGTCGGCGCTACTTCGGATAAGGTCAGGTGATGCTGACCCCAAAAATATAAACCTTCCCGGCCTTCTACCTTCATCGATCGAGCTGCGAAGTTCCGCAAACAGCTCAGGCATTAGTTGAATTTCATCGAGAATAACTGTATTATCTTGATGATTCGTTAAAAACAATTCTACGTCACTCAGTTTGGCCCTGTCGCTCGCTTTTTCAAGATCCAAGTAAATTTTATTTTTTGCCCACGAAAGATTTTTGACCAGCGTAGTCTTGCCCACCTGCCGCGGACCCACAATCCCAACTGCCGGGAATATCTCCATATATTCCTCAAATAGCGATTGGATATACCTTTGCTTTACCATGGATTGAGTGAAATTCCATGTAAAGATAATTTAAAAAGTAATTCAATAAAAAATATTTTACCATGAAAAACGAAAATACGATTTTCGTTTTTCATGGTAAAATAATCTCGATTTTCTGTTTGGTTATTAAAAATACCAACTCACAACCAAAATCCAGATAGAAATAACATGTTTATGTGGTATGGATTTATACACCTCCAAGCAACTTTTCAAATCAAAGTCCAATCATTACACCAATAAATCTTAAAATGAAGAAAAATCAGGGACATTGATTACTTGCCTTGATGCTAAATTTCTGTTTAGTTATGATGTCCATTCAAAATAACTTATGGTTTGAAATTGCTCTTGTAAGCTTCATTTTTGCGACAGGCAATATTCTTTTAGGCCATTTTGAGGAGAAAGTGCCAAAATGGAGGAGGATTATGAAGTTTCTGGTAACCTTAGCAGTTGTGTGTTTTTTGACTACTTTCTTTGGCAGATTAATTTCTTTGACAGTTCTAGGATTGACCTTCCTTCCCGTAATTTACATCCATACCATTTGGTTACCCAAAAATGGAATTAATGGCTGGACAGGTGAACCGAGGAAAAAATATTTCCAGCTAAGGGGCTGGACTAAAATAGAAGTGTCTGATAAAACAACATCTGCTAAAAAACCTTGAAAAGAAACATTCTAAGTTAATATCGTTTAAATGAAACTTCATTTTTGCAATGAAAATAACTACAATCAAAATAGAGCAAATACTGAACAATGAGAAATTAACCCTATTTCCCACCTTGATAAGGATAAATGAAAAGGTGTATTTGGTTGATTGTGGTTATGAAGAAACCTTTGAAACTTTTGTCAGTGAATTGGCAAAAATCGACATAAGTATTGATCAAATCCATGGTATCATCATTTCCCATGATGATATCGATCATATAGGAGGTCTCAAAAAATTCAAGGAACATAATCGATCTATAAAAACATTTTGCGGGGCCTTGGAAGAAAAGTCGATAAGTGGGAAAATAAAATCTGAAAGGTTGGTTCAAGCGGAAAACTCTTTAAATTCACTTACCGGAGATTATAGAAATTGGGCTTTAGGTTTTATTGACTCACTAAATAGAATCAAAAGGTATGAGGTAGAAAAAACATTTGATGATGGGGGGTTTTTTGAAGATGAGATTCAGATCATCCATACTCCAGGGCACACCAAAGGGCATATTTCACTTTTCATTCCGAATCAGAATGTTTTGATTGCCAATGATGCATTGGTGGTTGAAGGAAATACATTCGGGATTCCCAACCCTTCTTACACATTAGAATTTCCAAATGCCATCAAATCAGTTGAGAAAATAAAAGCACTCAAACCACAAAAAGTTATTTGCTATCATGGTGGTATTGTAGAAGAGAATGTGGAGGATAAATTGGAGAAATTGATTTGCCAATATTCAAAGTCTTTGAGTGTTTAAATTGAGTGAGTACTGAAAACCAGTAAAGGATAATGTATGAGAAAAGTAATATTATACATCGCGTGCAGCTTGGATGGGTACATTACAAAACCGGGTGATGACCTTTCTTTTTTGGATATAGTTGCCAAAGAAGGAGAGGATTATGGCTACAGGAAATTCACGGATAGTGTAGAAACGGTAATCATGGGAAGAAGAACCTATGAATGGGTGATGGCCCAAGTTGATCAATTCCCACATGCGGACAAGGAAACCTATATTGTTACAAGGGAAATGCGGGAGAGCATAGGGAATGTCCATTTTTACTCAGATGACCTGGAAGATTTGGTCATCCGGCTGAAAATTAAAAAAGGTAAAAACATTTTTGTAGATGGAGGGGCTGAAGTGGTCAGAATGTTGCTGGATAGAAAATTATTGGATGAATTAATCCTGTCTATCATCCCTGTCATTTTGGGTGATGGCAAAAGGTTGTTTTCATTTGGGATTCCGGAACAACAACTTGAATTTCGATCAGCAAAATCTTTTGAATCCGGATTGGTACAGCTTCATTATTATGTAAAGAAAGCCTGAAAAATGTTTTTTCGTAATTTAGTTAAATAATTGATTTTCAAACTACTTATAGTTCTTGATTAAATCAAATGGGAAAAGTCAAAGTCAGTATTATCGGCGGGGGCATCGCAGGGTTGACCACAGCAATAGCGTTACAGCAAAAAGGAATACAGGCCAATGTATATGAAGCTGCCTCAGAAGTCAGGCCGGTGGGGGCAGGTTTGGCATTGTCTTCCAATGCAATGCGGGTATATAAGTTATTGGGTTTTATGGATGAGGTCATCAGTCAAGGCAGATTGATGTCCTCTTTTGCCTTGTTGGATCAGAAAGGGAAAATCATCACAAAATCCGATAGCGAGGCCATCAGTAAAAAGTATGGCCTGGATAATTTTTTGATCCATCGCTATGCTTTGCATGAATTGTTGCTTTCCAAACTTGATCCCGATACTGTTTTCACAAACAAAAAGGCCACAGCTTTCAGTAATCAGAAAGATCAGGTGCTTGTTGACTTTGAGGATGGTTCATCCATATCTACAGATTATTTGATAGTGGGGGATGGGATTCATTCGGCTATCAGAAAGCAATTATTACCCCAATCGACTCCTCGGTATTCGGGATATACCTGCTGGAGGGCAGTGATGGACAACAGCAAGTTGAAAATCACTCAGGCTTCTGAGACTTGGGGACAAAAAGGACGGTTTGGAATAGCTCCTTTGGCCAATGATGAATTGTATTGGTTTGCTTGTATAAATGCTCCCCAGAATGACAGAAAAATGGGCGCAATGAAAGTACTCGACCTGCTGGCTAATTTCAAGGATTATCATGATCCGATTCCGCGGATTTTGGAACATACAGAAGATCATCAGTTGATTTGGAATGACATTATTGATATCAGTCCAATTGGTCAATTTGCATTTGATCGGATTGTTTTAATCGGTGATGCTGCCCATGCTACTACTCCAAATCTCGGACAGGGTGCGTGTCAGGCTATCGAAGATGCTTATGTCCTAGCTGATGAAATGTCCAAAAGCGATAAATATTCCAAGTCCTTCCGTGCTTTTGAAAAGAGAAGGATAAAAAGGACAGATTTCATTGTCAATACCTCTTGGAAAATGGGAAAGTTGGCCCAATTGGAGAATGCAATGTTATGTAGAATTAGAAATTTTGGGCTAAGAAATCTGCCTAAAACCATAAATGACAAACAACTTGAAAAAGTCTTTAATACAGATTTTTAGGAGTTGATTACCCCTAAGAGTGATTTGAGCGATAAATGGAATAACTTTTTAAAAATTCTCAAGAAAAAAAACAAATCACAAGCAACCTAACTCCCACTTTTCCAATCATCACAAATAGAAATAGTTGTTTACCTAACCAACTTCTACAAATGAAAAACATAATAATTATTTCCTTAGGGTTATCCCTGATAGCTGTTTTGGGCCTGAGTGAATGTCAACAGTCTTCAAAAACAGAATTGCCAGAGCTTAATCAAATTAAAGATTTAAATGGATTCCAGACACTGGAAGAATTTGGCAAGCATCTAACTTTGGTTTCCGGCTGCCATGATTGCCATACAACCAGAAAGATGGGACCCAATAGACCCGAACTGGATATGGAACTTCAGCTTTCCGGTCACCCTGCAGCAATTCCCCTACCCGACCTTGACCGGGCTGATCTAGAGTAAAAAGGAGTAGCTGCCACGCAGACGCTAACTGCGTGGATCGGACCTTGGGGGGTCACTTATCCAGCATACCTAACTCCCGATGATGATACGGGAATCGGATCCTGGACTGAGGAACAATTTTCCATTGCCCTAAGGGAAGGGAGATATAAAGGAATAAAAACAACCAGACAATTACTGCCTCCAATGCCATGGGATATGTACAGCCATATGACAGATCAGGAAACCAAGGCGATTTATGCCTACCTGAAATCCATCAAACCTATCGATAATCTTGTTCCCAATCCGGTACCCCCAACTCATGCAATGAATTGATTACGAAATTATGTCAATGAAAAATGTATTAATTGTGGCATTTATAATGTCGTTTGCCTTTATTTCATGTGAATCCATTGAGCCCGAGTCCGAACTCCCTATCCTTAAGAAGGAAAAAAAGGTTCTCTTTGAATTTTTCACGGACAAGGATTTTAGCTCCACGCAGTATGATACCTATTTTGTCAATTTAAATGTAGGAGTGAGCCTTGTGGATAAGAATTCAACTCAGGAAATTAAAATTTTGGAGGAAACTACCGGCTGGATTCCTTTTAAAGATATTCCTAGGGAATTAAACAAAAGCAGATTTGAAAAATTGGTATCGGTGGATATTCATAGGTATAATGTGAGCTATGGATATTCTCATCAGGTCAGGATTGGGGAAACCATTCAGATGAAGGCCATAGGAAAATTTCTTACTGACTGGGAGGATGAAAAACTTATAACGATTAATTTTTAGCCCCTTTCCTAAAGCATCTAGAACGCTGGATTCACATTATCAAATCCAGCGTTTTTTTGTTTTAACAAAAAATGGAGCTGTCGGCGCTTTTCGGTATTTACAATGCCGGATCTAGATAAAATGGGTTTGCAAGCCTACTACCATAAACTCACCTATCGAGCAAATCTAAAATCATAAATCCAAACTAAGTCGCAAAAACCCCATCTCATCCTCCACATTGACAAAAACCCAAATTTTTCCATCTTTGACGAAATGAGTTTTAGGTGTCTCGGTTAATCCCTGTACCTGTTGTTCCGAAAGCAGGTTAAGCTCGGAATCCCAGACGCTTAAAAACACTTCCGAAGATGAAGGCACCGGACTGCCACCTATGTCCATTGATCTGGTAAATTTTTCTTTGTAAGAAAACCGATAAAATAACTTGGCTTCTTGATCCCAATTCAATTTGGAGAAATTTATATCCTCCTTAAAATCCGTCAAGAGCTTATTCATTTCCTCTTGTGATTCAGCTTTGGGAAAGGTCACATTTACTTTAATCTGGGGAATGGAATTATGTGGCAAAGCATAATGAATTAGAGAATCCAATTTCGGGTCATAAATATATATATCATTTGACACTTCATTGGACAAAAACAATTTGTCCGAATCATCCGATAAAAAAACACCCGGTAAGTTGCCCCGAACCACCCTTGCTCCATCCATTTGTTGTAACACAAAGGACTTTACCTTGTCAAACTCCGACAGGTTGTAGTTTTTAAGTTGTCCATTTTCCGGGTTCAGCTTCCAGAAAAAATAACTATGTGAGTCCCAGTTTATAGTTAAACCAAATATATTGTTGAAATTTTCCTTAAATGTCCTGAGTGAATAATGATAGCCATTGGAAAAAACATCCTCTACAGGACTTAGCTCAACAGATGATAAACGGCTCCCTTGAAGGCCAAATATTCCAGCCCCCCGTAATGACCAAATCAGCATTCTGCCCTCGCCTGCCAATTGGATATTGGAGATTAAACTGCCAATGCCGTTGGGTCCATCCCGGTCAAATATAAGCAATTCATCTAGACAAAGTTCATCCAGATTAATCTGCTCGATAGAGCTTTCCCGTTCGTTAAAATTATAAAGAAACCTCTTATCAGATGAAAGAGTGGATTGCCTTAGTTCATCATTTAGGTATAAAAACTCCCCTTTTGAATCAATCATTACCGTATCTATCGATATAATTGCTTCCCTCTCCAAGACATGTCGGACGGTCGATTTATTATCACATGCCCACAAAGTACCAATTAAGCATAGGTAACTAAACTTTCGGTAGAATTTTGAGAAAACCATATTATAACTATTAATACTTCACAAATAGTTTGAGAGGAAAATGCCTGGAAACATTGTCAAAATCTCTGTCGGCATGATAAAAAGAAACATCGAATGTTAATGCATAAGAAGCAATTAGGCAATCCATACTTTTTCTAATGGTAACTCCTCGTTTCCTTAGTTGAAAATATAATTTTGCGGCACCTATAGCCATCATCTTAGAATCAGCCTCTAAAAAATGTAGGCTTAACAATTGATCAGATAACTTTTCAAATGTCTTTATGTCACTAACTCCCTGAAGAATTTCTTGAAGAATTGGAGGGCATATGCATGCCTCATTCCCTAGGATAAGTTTTTGGACATTTTGAATCAAATTTAAATCCCCTCCCCGGAAAAACTTCACCCAAATGCTGGTATCTATCAAAACAAGCATTAATCAATCCGTTCTCATTTCTTCCAAATTTTCAATCCAATCAATTTTACCAGCCATACCAGCCAGCTCCTCACGCTTCAGTTTTTGCAGGAATTCTTTAAGTGCTGCATGAACGATTTCTCTTTTGGTTTTCAAAGAGGTTTTGTTCAGGATTTCATCCATTAGCCTTTCATCAATCTCTATATTAGTTCTCATTGTAAATTAAATATACACCAATTTAATAATTTTTTTACACATTCATAATTTCTTTTCCTGAATTGCCTCCAATTCGGAATTTTGCAATGCCGAACCCAGATAAAAATGGTTTGCAACCCTATTACCGTTAACTCACCTATCGTCCCAAATCCAAAATCATAAATCTAAAATCAACAACCGCACAAATCCCATCTCATCCTCCATATTCTCGTACATCCAGATTTTTCGGTCCTTTACAAAGTGGAAGCCGGGCGGTTTTGTTAGATCTTCAACAAGGGACTCTGCGATTACGTTAAAGTCAGCATCAAATACCGTTAGGAATACAGATGATTTATACTCTTCCTCTTTAGATGAATTGTTACCAATATTGACAGCTTTATGGGAAAACCGGTAAAACCGATGGTTATTTTCATCCCAAATGGGAGCCATAAAACTGATTTCTTTTCGTACGTTTTGAGTTTCCTGGTTAAATTCCTCCTCGGTTTCTGTTACCTGTGTGTATTTGCCTTTTTTCCTATCTTCCGTAAGCATAGGCTGATAGTTGATTTCTTTTAAAAAATCTATTTCAAGATGGTAAAGTAGGATTGTATTATTTACTTCATTGGTGATGAGGTACCTGCCGTTGTGCTCCGAAATAGTAGCTGAGGGAAAAGACATTTGTACCCGGGAGGTACTACTTAGCACAAATCGGAAGTTCTCCAGTACATCCAGTGGAATCGGAACCTTCTTTAAATGCCTGAAATCGGAATCTAACACCCCCAGGGCAAAGCTTTTTTCTGTGGCATTTCTGATCAAGCCTACCATCTTCACCGAGTCAAACATGTAGGTGTTCAGAAATTCAAAACGTTCCCCCTTTATCAACGGATCCCCGTCAAAATTTACTTCCGCAATGGGGAATTCGACCACCTTCCTGCCTTTTAAGTCAAAAATACCCGCTTTTATGTACCCCATAAAGGCAACTAATTCGTCTGAAATCAAATCCATTCTAAAGACCATATCACCAACTCCATCAGGTCCCTCCTTTTCGAAGGCCAATTTATCTTCAAGCTTCCTGCTGTTTAGATTGATTTTCTCAATGGTATGATCGGAAGGATTGAAATTATAGAGGTAGTCCCTCTCCGCATCCAGCGTGGCCATCCGAAGCCCGGCATTTAAGTGCAGCAATTCATTCCCAGGATCAATCATTACTGTATCCAAAGAATAATTTAAAGAAGTCAGTGAAAGGTCTACGATATCCTTTTTTTCCGCACAGCCGATGAAAGCGAAGCATAACGACAAAAAAACAATCTTGCTCAAATTAATAGCTGTATCCATTTAAGTTAGGTTTAGAATTTATGATTTCAGATTGGATAAATCCGAAATCATAAATCAAAACTCAACTGGACAAACCCCATTTCATCTTCAACATTTTCAAACACCCACAGTTTGCCGTCTTTAGCAAAATGAAAAGGTGGCCGATTCGTCAATTGGGGGATGGCTGATTCGGTTAGCATGTTCAATTCCTTGTCGTAGATGGTTAAAAACACCTTGGCACCAGAGGGCTGTTGAAAAGGGCTCCCCTCTGGTTTTTCTGCATTATCATCGAATTCCATAATAAATGAAAACCTGTAAAACATTTCATTCACTTCATCCCACACAGGTGCCATAAAACCTACCTCCTCTAATATCCTCCTGTAGATTCCGGCAAACTCATCTATCCCTCCCACTTTCGGGGGATAATTACCCTTCTTTTCCGTGGCAGTAAGTTCACTGGTGTATTCATGCAGCTGACTTGTACCTGTCTCTTTATCCATCACATACAATTCATTGGATCCCTCTATGCCTACAATCAATTTGTCACCAGCATGGATAATATACTTCTGCATACTAAATCTCCCACCATCTGTAATCTCTATCTCAAATTTCTTGGCCTTTTCGAAAATGGGTATTTCAAACCGTTGGATGACATCTTCGGCAATATTTAATTTTGCCACTTCCGTTTTACCTTCTTGCCAATCTGAAACCAACCCATAATATACTTCAGGTTCCTCCGGAAGCAGCACCGCTGAAAGCAGGTTTTCCGAATCGGAAAGTTTATCAGGCTCAGTTCCTACTTTTTTAAAGTCAAATTGATGCTTTTTCTTACCGGTTAGATCTACTATGTTATCCTGATTGTAGCACCTAATCAAAAGATTATTTTCATCCTTAAGCAGGAACCCGAAAAAATACTGCCCCACCCCATTTGGGCCCTCCTTTGAAAGCATAATTTTATCTTCAAAGGCCAATTCATCCAGATTGATTTTTTCAATGGAAAACTCCGTAAAGTTAAAATTATACAGGTGTTTTTTATCCGGGGTAAGTTGGGATTGGGACAAGCCGGAATTCAAAAACAAAATCTCCTGACCAGGGTTGACCATCACGGTATCCAAGGTGTAATTTATGCGAACCTGGTCCCCGTTTTCTCCCCCCTTATTCCCCCCACAAGCAAACAAAAAGCCACAAAGCACTATAAAAATAAACTTTTTCATAAGTTATGTCATTTTTTGAGACTAAAAAATTAGGGATTTTTTAGTCAAATAAAAATAATTGGGTGTTAAAAAATTATAAAATCCTTAAAAATAGCGAGTTGGACTGATGATTTGAGGTTAACCCCCATGATTTTCATCCCTTGCACATTTTAGATTGGACAATTCATAAATCAACCAACAACCGCACAAACCCCATCTCATCTTCGATATTTTTAAATATCCAGATTTTGCCGTCCTTTACGAAATGGAAGGGAGGTCTATTGGTCAGCATAGGAACTCTTGAAGTCAAATTGGTGCTTTTTATTGCCATTCCAGTCCACGATATTGTCCTGGTTAAAGCACCTGAACAACATGGAATCATCATCCAACAATAAAAATCCCATGAAACATTGCCCCACCCCATTGGGGCCCTCTTTCGATAAGGTAATTTTATCCTCAAACTTTAGTTCATCCAGGTTGATCTTTTCAATGGAAAATCGGGATGGTTAAAATTGTAAAGGTACTTTTTATCCTTGCTTAGTTGGGCCAGGAATAAACCTGAATTCAAAAATAGTATTTCCTGACCGGGGTTGACCATCACCATATCCAGACTAAAGTTGATGCGGACCTCGTCGGAGTTTGCCCCATTACCACTTCCCCCACAGGCAACCAAAAACCCAAAGAGCACCATAAAAATCAACTGTTTCATAAGGTAGGGAATCGATTAGATCCAGGAATTTATTGAAAATCATTTAGAATTTCAGATTTAGGATTCTATAAATCTTAAATCATACATCATAAACGTAACAAACAACCCCCATTTTATTACAAGATTTGTCATAAACAACCCCCATTTTATTACATATTTTATTATATTTACCCCTAAAACATGACAATATCCCATGCTGTTTTTCCGGAAGGCTATACTAACACTTCAAAACTGGAAGGCAAAAGCCATTCATAAGCCACTCCTAATCAGAGGAGCGAGACAAGTAGGCAAATCTACTTTGGTGAGCCAGTTCTCTGATCAATTTACTCATTTTATTTCGGCCAACCTTGAAAAAAAGGAATATAAGGCACTTTTTGAATCAATGGATGATGTTAAGGATATTTTTGAAAGTCTCCTTATCATGCATAACATCCCTTGGGATGGTGAACCCACACTGCTCTTTTTGGATGAAATTCAGGAATCTCCCAAAGCCATACAATTACTTCGCTATTTTTTTGAAGAACTTCCCCATATTCATGTAGTTGCCGCAGGGTCCTTACTGGAATTTGCAATAAAGGATGTGCCTTCGTTTCCAGTCGGAAGAACAGAACAATTTGTCCTTCATCCTATGGACTTTGAGGAATTCCTTTATGCAATTAAAAATAAACCTGCCATTAACCAAATTAACAAAATCCCTTTTTCGAATGGTGTCTTTCAGCCCATTTTGGACTTATTCCATAAATACCTCATTGTTGGTGGCATGCCCGAAGTGATAAAAGACTATGTGGAAAATGGCCAAATTGCCAATTTACCGGATATTTATGAGTCCCTGATTCAAAGCTACAGGGATGATGTGGAAAAATATGCCAAAAACAATTCGGAGAAACAAGTGATCAGGCATATAATGGAGACCGCACATGCTGAAAAAGACAGGATTAGCTTTGAGGGCTTTGGAAATTCTAAATTTCGATCCAGGGAGGTGGGTGAAGCACTACGGACATTGGATATGTCCCGGGTAATCCAATTAATCTATCCCTCTACTAATTTAAGCCCTCCTGCAATTGATGATGTAAGAAAGCGCCCCAGGATTCAATTTTTAGATGTTGGCTTACTTAATTACCAATCAAATAGACAGTTGAGCATGCTCCAAGTAAAGGATTTTAATGAGTTTCACCAAGGCAAGGTAATCATGCAAATGGTCACTCAGGAAATCAAGGCACAACACCATAGACCTTCTTATAGACCAAATTTCTGGGTAAGGGATAAAGCTGGGAGTAGTGCGGAGATCGACCTGGTTTATCCTTTGCAGCAATATCTCTTACCCATTGAGATCAAATCCGGCCCTAAGGGTAAGCTAAGGTCCCTTTTCCAGTACATGGACATGGTGGATCACCATTATGCCATACGCTTGTTGGCCAATCGGTTTTCTGTAGAAAAAGTTAAAACCCTTACCGGAAAGTCCTTTTACCTACTTAACCTTCCCTATTTTCTGGCGGGGAAAATACCCGAGTATGGGGAATGGTTCGTATCCAAATATCCTATGGAACAAGGATAGGCAGCAATCCTTCCAAAAAAACAAGCTCCTAAACATTTTCCGTAGAAAATGATTAAAAGAAAAAAGAATTATTCCAATTATGCCTCAGAATACAGCCCTGCTTTGGTTGAGAAATGACCTTCGTGTACATGACCATGCAGCCCTAACCGGGGCCCTGGAAAATGCCAACTACCTACTGCCCGTCTATTGCTTTGATCCCCGTCATTTTGCCGATACGGAATTAGGCATACCCAAAACAGGGGGATTCAGGGCCAAGTTCCTGATAGAATGCCTGGAAGATTTACAGCGAACACTGAAAGCCAAGGGAGCCGATCTCATCGTCTTGCAAGGCTATCCAGAGATAAAGGTCCCTGAATTTGCCGAGCAGGTGGGAGCCACCACCATCTATTTTTCAAAGGAAGTCACACAGGAAGAAATAAAGGTGGAAGAAACACTGGAGGAGCGTGCATGGGCTCAGGGGATTCGTACCGAATCCTACTGGCAAGCCACACTTTATCAGTTGGATGCATTGCCTTTTCCTATCAACCAATTGCCGGAAGTTTTCACCGTTTTTAGAAAAGAATGCGAAAAAATGGGGGAAATCAAAAAGATGCTCCCAGAACCAGAGCATGTCCCTTTTCCCAAGGAGCAAACCTTTCCCTGCACACTACCTGCTCTGGAAGCGCTGATAGGCCCCCCTCCAAAAAAAGACAAGAAAGCCGCCATGGACTTTGTGGGAGGTGAAAACCGGGCATTGGAAAGACTCTCCCACTATTTCTGGGAGACTAAATCCCTAGCAAGCTATAAAACCACCAGAAATGGGCTGCTGGGAGCGGATTTTTCCAGTAAATTCTCCCCCTGGTTGGCCCTAGGCGCATTGTCCCCCAGAAAAATTTATTGGGAAATAAAGAAGTTTGAAACGGAGGAAACCAAAAACTCCTCCACTTACTGGCTCTTCTTTGAATTGGTTTGGCGGGATTTTTTCCGGTTTGCGGCGAAGAAACACGGAAACCGGTTTTTTCAAGTGGAAGGGATATCCAATCAATCCAGAGTTTGGAGCAGTGACAAAAGCCAATTTGAGCAATGGACTCAAGGAAATACCGGGATTCCCATGATAGACGCCAATATGCGAGAGTTAAATGCCACGGGGTATATGTCCAATAGGGGGCGCCAACTGGTGGCCAGCTTTTTGACCCATGACCTAGGAATAGACTGGCGCTGGGGAGCATCCTATTTTGAAAGCAGACTTATCGATTACGATGTTTGTAGCAATTGGGGCAATTGGATGTATGTGGCGGGGGTGGGACACGACCCCAGGCAAAACCGCTATTTCAATATCCTGAACCAGGCAAAGAAATACGACAAGGATGGGGACTTTGTACGGCATTGGCTGCCCAAACTCAAAAAGCTCGAAGGCTTTGATGCCCATCAGCCCTTTGCATTTACCGATAAGGAAAAGGCAGTGCGCATGGGGGGTAATTCCTACCCAAAACCCATGGTGGATGTAAGCAAATGGTAATTTGCCCTTTACGAAAAAGGCATAATAAGCCTACTTGACAAGCCTTTGTACTTCGCTGTGTCTAAAGCATTGTACCAAATGGTCGTTGACCAATCCGGTTGCCTGCAGGTGGGCATACATTATCGTGCTGCCGATGAATTTAAATCCCCGCTTTTTCATATCTGCCGAAAGCCTATCGGACACCTCGGTACTGGCAGGCACCTGAGACATGTCCCTCCATTGATTTTGAATGGGGGTACTACCCACAAAGCTCCAGATATAGGAGGTAAAGGAACCCTGCTGCTCCTGCACCTCTAAAAAACGTCTGGCATTATTAATGGCTGCGGTAATCTTGAGTCGGTTACGGATGATAGCTGTATCCTCCAAAAGGGTGTCCAGATACTTATCCGGAAAATCTGCCACCACTTTATAGTCATATTCCGCAAAGGCCTTTTTGTAGCCTTCCCGTTTCTTAAGGATGGTTGCCCAATTCAACCCTGCCTGTGCACTCTCCAATATCAAAAACTCAAAGTGCTTTTTGTCGGAATACACCGGCACCCCCCATTCCTCATCATGATAGCGAACATAGTCCTCAAAACCCAGGCACCATGGGCATCTGAATTTTTGAGATTGGTTAACGGAAAAGTCAGCGTTCATAGTAGTGGATTCTAATTAGGGGATATCGTACTATTTAAGCAATTGTTAGGTCTTTTCATAACTCAAATCAGTGATCGGTGATAGGTGATCGGAATTCTCAATTCTCCATTTTCAATTCAACCCCTACTGCCCTACCAGAAACAAGGCATTTGCCACCAGCATTTTTCCCGACTCCCAGAAGCTCCTAAACATGGGATTGTCCGCAAAATAAACCACCTGACCCCTGCCCAATGCCTCTACTCCAAATACCATTGAACGTTCCAATTGAGGCTTGAACCTGTATCCGATAAAACCTGCCCGGTGACGGTCTGCGGAAGGGATATGGCCTACATTAACCCCGTTCTTCAATAGTGCAAATCGGTTGTCGTTGTTTTTGAGAGAATAAAACTTATCCCCGATACCAAAGGCCAGGGGGTGGGTAACATCCATATCTACTTCAACCACTGCCCCTCCTATATAATCAGAGATTGCTTCCCTCTCCCTCTCTTGATATGGGACGGTCAACTGGTCAATCTCGACCTCCCTTTTTAATTTAGTGGCATTTTCCTTTTCTTCTTCATCCAAATAGGCAGTGAGGGAAAGCCCTCCCTGGTCCACCAATTGGTTGAGCGAATTTTCATAAGCAATTAATTTGCCTCCTTGTTTTACCCACTCCAGTAATTTACCGGTAAGGGTTTCTTCCCAGCTCCCTCCGTAGGTGCTTGGTAGCAATATTACATCATAACTGCTCAGATCCGCTGCACCCAAATACTCCATTTCCAAAATAGAAACCGGGTAGCGAAGTTCCTGCTCCAGAAAATGCCATATTTCCCCGAAGTTGAGGGAAGAGGTCCCATTCCCCCCAATCAGGGCAACCTTGGGCTTACTGATGGCCCTTACATCCGAAGAACCAAAATCCTTCCCGCTATCCACATAGGCGGTTTGGGTCTTGCTCAAGGTAATCTGGTGCCGGTTGGCAATGTCGGTAACTTTTTCGTGAAAATCAGCCACATATTGGTTGCCACCCCTGGGAATGATCAAGGTGCCCGCCGGGTATTCCGTATCTCCAAAGCGAAAGGGAAACGTAGCGTACCTAACCCTTATGCCTTCTCTCACCAAAGCCGAAAGATAGGCGGCATGCTGCACGGAATGCCAAGGAGCCAAATAGGCTAAAACCGAAGCATCCGGGGTATTTCCCGAAAAAGCCTCGCTTTCATAGTCGGCTCCTGCATCCACCCTGCTTTCCACAGCATATGCCTTTAGGTTATAGGCATAGGGAAGGGCCCAGGTGGTGATATCGTAGGTGATACTGTCGTTCAGTATAGGTTCTGGCTCAAAAAGCACTTGGGCAAGTATTGAGCGGGGCTGGTAGGCATTGACCACCAGATCCTCCTCCTGGATATCAAACCGCTCATTTTTTCCGGTATGGTAGTTCAAGCCCTGAAGGCTGCGGCTGCCCCCACTTCTGCCATAGCTTATGCCGTTCTTGTCCAGCAGCTCCAACAATTTTTGCATTTTTGCCGGCTCGTTGTCCGCTTTGATGATAAAGCTTTTGTATTTTCCCTTAGGGTTTTGACTGCTTTCGCTGAAATACTTTTCAAATTCACTTAACACCCTTTCCGCTTCTGAAGATGTCACTTCTATGGCCGAGAGGGCTGTGGTATGATGATGGATGATCCGGTCCTTTAGCGTAACCGTGTCCCCCTCCGCATTGAGGATCCCAAGCCCGGCCCTGCCGGAGCCGCCCTGTTCTATGGTCATGCCTATGGCGCCATTGTACATAGGATAGGTGTCTCCGTAACTGGGATATAGCAGGTCAAAGCGTTCCTTGGTAAAATAAAACCAGTCGTTTTCATCAAAGTACTTTGCGGTGTTCCTACCAAAAATCTCCTGAAACTCGTGCTGATAGTCGGAAAGCTGTCGGTGCAGGGGTTCGGCGGCAGGGGCAAAATAATAGGGTTCGTTCAGGCCCTGCTCGTGGAAATCAAGGTGCACATGGGGCATCCAGCTTTGGTATATCTTCGCTCTTTGCTGGGATTCTTTTTGTATTTGCCAGGCCCAGTCCCTGTTCAAATCGAACAAATAATGGTTGGGCCTACCACCGGGCCAGGGCTCCCGGTGCTCCACCGACTGTGGGTCGGGCTGCAGGATGTCGTTTACCTTTTGGTTGTACCAGTTCACATATCGTTCCTGCCCGTCGGGGTTAAGACAGGGGTCTATGACTACCAGGTTGTTTTTTAGCCATGCCTTGTTGTCGGCTTCGGCAGGATCCACCAGCGCGTAGAGGGTCATCATGGCGGATTCCGAGGACACTGCCTCGTTGCCATGCACATTATAACTGAGCCAGGTGACCGGAACCTGGGTAGTGGTGGAACCAGTTTTAATGCCTGTCCTGATTAGGTTGTCCTCCCGGATTTTTTCCAGTTGGTCCATATTGCTTTGGTCCGAAACATAGGCTACCATCAGTGGCCTTCTCTCCACACTTTCCCCGTAAGGTTCCAAGCTCACGTTGGAGTTGTTGGCAGCCACATGCTCAAAATAGGCAATTACCCTGTGGTGTGGGGTAAAGCGTTCGCCGAGCTCATAGCCCAAAAACTCCTTGGGGGACTGGGTCTGTGCCCATGAAGGGGCGGCAATACATACAGCTAAAATCAGGCAGTAAATTCTATTCATAGGTAAGTACGGGTAATTTGAGGGCGCAATTTAAGGCAATAAATGCAGATATGGATAAAAAATGGGGAAGAAGTGTGTTTTTAAAACTATCCTGATTTAGGAATTTAGATTGTTGATTTCAGATTTGTATTTTGTGATTAGTGATTTGAGGTTGTTGATTTTTGATTTAGGATTGTTGGTTTTAGGTTTGTGATTTAGGATGAGATCAATTTTATTTTGGGGTTGATTCAAATTACGGTAATTGTTGCCTATTAATCTGTTATGGCTGGTGGGACAGCGGGATCGATATATTTCACGACCTCATCCAAAACGGGAGTCTTAATTCCTGCCTTTTCCTTAAGCACCCTGAATTCTTCCTTCAGTTGCATCATCTCGCTGCGGGCATTTCTGGCGTGTCGCACCCCACCAATATCAAAAAGCTCAGTGCCTAGTACACGTTGTAGCAAGAAAACCACCATGAAATCAGGGATATAAGTACTCCAACGCAACTTCGCCGGTTCCATGGGAAAACCCAGAGTCCGCAAAACCTGGAATGCTTCCTGCATACCCTGCCAGCATTTCCTCACCGCATCCCGGTTTCGGGCCAGACGGTAATTGCATAATCCTGCCATATAAATAGCACCGGAAAGGGTTAATGCAATTGCCACATGATAGCGCTTCCAGGAATCCATGTTTCTGCTAAACACTACTGGGAAACCCCCTGCTTTAAATGCACTGGCAATTTGCTGCAGACGCTCACTTATTTCCCCATTGGGTTCACCCATAGTCATCTTTTCTGCGACCATATAGCGGACTATATGCCCATCACGTTCCCCACCAGCGTTTACATGCCC
Source organism: Pleomorphovibrio marinus (assembly GCF_003347495.1). Classification (GTDB taxonomy): domain Bacteria; phylum Bacteroidota; class Bacteroidia; order Cytophagales; family Cyclobacteriaceae; genus Pleomorphovibrio; species Pleomorphovibrio marinus. The sequence continues at coordinate 1,304,200 of NZ_QCXY01000001.1, read as the reverse complement.
TAGCAGAACTTTTTCGTGACCCAAAGCGTCGATCATGGATTGAGGACCTTCCGAGTCATTGTGCATAAAGAGAAAAGAGGGAATATGCGGATTTTTTGCCAAGGCGGGGAGTGCATCGCGAAGCTGTGTTTTTTGTATTAAGACCACGCACACATCAAAGTACTCCTCCTCAGGCATACGGTCGACTAGACGCACCTTTGTGGAAGTTTGCTTTTTCGTTTTAAAGTCCTCCAGTACAATCCCGTGCTTTTTCAGATCAGCATATCTGGTACCGCGAGCTACCAATGTCACATCCGTTCCTGCCTCCTGCAACCTGGCGGCATACAAACTACCGAGAACCCCGGCACCGAAAAATAGAAATTTCTGCTGATTCATATCCTAAACAAGTCCTTGATTACGCTTACCCCTTTACTGCCCGTTCTTTTGTCCAATGATATCACGTTGCCACTTGGTTGCTTTTTTTGTAAAATTCCTTCCCCACTCTTTGTATGTGTTCGAGGAATTCAGGATTGGTTATTTTGGAGTAAATGGAAATATCAAACTTGTAGGGCAACATCAAATCATCCAAATCAAACTCAATCTTTGTTTGTAAACTCAAATCAATATTCTCTCCAATTAAGGTAAGGTCAATATCTGAGGCGGGTTTAAAGTTACCTTTTGCTCTTGAGCCGTAGATCATTACTTTTTCTATTTGTGGATATTTTGAGAATACCGCTACAATGTTCGCTATTTCTTCCTTTGTCAAGCCTGAATTTTCCATTTTACATTAATTTTCCTTGCTCTCCGCTTCTTTTAGCCTCCATATTCCTTCCGAATTCAAGTAAAGCTGGATAATACTCATTAATAATTTTTGAATAAATCTCCTCAGCTGTTTCCTCGTTGTAGGTGTGCGAAGTTTTGTTTCTGCTCCCGATCATATCCATCCAAATCTTACCATCGGAAACCAGGTTTAACTGGAAAGCTTCTCTTGCTGCATCCCTACTCCCTCCGACATAGGGATTACCCTGGAAGATGGCATAATCTTTCATCACATTCCAGGCCAATTCATGGGTATACTCAAAACGCTGAATTAATCCCTCCTTAATCATTTCATCCAATACATGTCCAAATTCACCATCATCAACAGGCTTAACCTTGTTTTTAATGTATTCCACTGCTTCTGAAAGTTTCCGGAGCGCTTTCACAAAGTTTGAAAACCGCTGTTCCCATCTGATGTCTTCTCCCATTTTGGTCTGCAATAACCTGATTTAAGTTGATTTCTATTGTCAATTTACTATTTAATTTTTGTTTGCCCTAAGTTCATTCTCTGGGTTAATACGTGAATACCAATGAAGTGTACGATATCTTAAAATGAACCTTAAATTCTGGATAAACAATTCAGAAGGTTATATCAGCCATCTCTGGAAATCCAGAGGTGAGGTACTTGCTCCCACCCCTAAAGATAAAGCACTTCCACTCACTTTCGCCCTTTTAACACCTAATGGAGTATATTTTGAATCTTAAGGTATTGAAGAAGCATTATGGTTTTACCGTCTCTTATTTGGCCAGTTTGGATCCTTTCATAAGCTGTTGCGAAGGAAAGTTCGAGCACCTCAATATTTTCTAGTTCTTCTACTAGCCCACCGCCGGCAGTTTTTTTCATGGTTTCACTGTATTCTGCAATAAAAAAGTAGAGGAGTTCGGTAACTGATCCCGGGGACATATAGGCTTCAAAGACTTTTTGAAGGGCGTGCACAAGGTAACCGGTTTCTTCTTCAGCCTCTTTTATTATACAATCCTCAGGGTTGTCCTTATCCAATAACCCTGCACATGTTTCAATCAAAAAACCTGATGAATTACCGTTCAGGTAGGTAGGCAAGCGGAATTGGCGGGTGAGAATTACGGTGTTTTTTTGGGTATTATAGAGCAAAATAGTCGCTCCATTTCCCCGGTCATATGCCTCTCTTGTATGGGTTTCCCATTGACCACTGTCCAACTGAAAATCGAAGGTCACCTTTTCCAGGCGATACCAGTTGTCGGAAAGTACCTGTTTTTTGAGATTCTTCACCCGTTCATTCGGCATCTGGAATTTCATCTAGGTGATAATACACTTTCAACCCTCTTTCCTTTGCTATTTTCACATCCTGATCTGCGCCGGTAGATGCACCGGGAATTCGCAACACCGCATCGCATTTTTCCAGTAACCGATGAGCCACGGGATATTGGATCTCATTCCAAATATCATCTCCGGGTTTCTGTGAACCAGCACTTTTCAGCAGGGGTAATGCCACCCACTCCCCGATCATGGGCACATGTCCCTTTCTAAAAATGGGCAGTGCCATGGCCTCCAGGTTGTCGAGATTTTTTCGTATCAAGACGGGATCATCGTTTGTCCCACCTCTATAGGGACCGGCAATTAAAATCATCATATCTTTCATTTTTTTAACAAATGACGTACTTGCCCACCGCAATAAAAATAAGGTAGATTAAGATATGGGAGGTTTTCTGTATTCAGGCCTACTTTCCTCTGATGGCGCTTAAAAATTCCGGTGTAATTCCCAGGTAGGAGGCTATCTGTTTTAGGGTGACTTTACTGGCAATGTGTGGGTATTTTTCAAGGAACCTATGGTAACGTTCTTTAGCAGGCAATGAAAGGTTCTGAATGGTTCTAAGTTGTTCGCGGCAGTAGGAGTTTTGCATCAAGATCCTAAAAAGCTTATTGAACTGTGGTATATCTTCGTAGAGGGAATCCAGGCCTTTCTTGGATAGTTTCAACATACTGCAGTTTTCCACCACTTGGATCGTCACCATTGCCGGGAGTTCGTTGAGAAAGCAGTACATATCTGTAATCCACCAATCTTGAGCCGCAAACATAATGGTGGATTCCTTTCCCTCAGGACTAAGGTAAAATGCCCTCAATATCCCACTATTAACAAAATAAATATAATTGCAAGGTTCCCCCTGGCTGAGCAACAACTTCTTTTTCACCAGATAGTCTTCCCTTAAGAGACTTTGAAAATGGGCTTTTTCCTCCTCGCTTAAGGTAATATGCTTTTTGATATTGGAAAATAGCAAAGCTGTCTTCATGAGGAATCAGGTGGTAGGTGAGGATGTTGGGTAGGTTTTAAGCATGTAACTTGAATTTTGGCAGTTCACAACTTTCTTTTTGTGTCCTTTAATCGAAGTAAAAATTAATCTGCTAACTTTTCTTTACGTTGAGTTATCATAAAATAACTTGTAATATAAAAAATTGTATTTCAAAAAAGTTAGTACGGATGTAAAATAGTTAATTTATTCTGTGATTTAATAAAATTACGAAACAATTTCTTTTTCAAGGCTGGTGATTACTAATGAAATAAAATTTCGTTCCAAAACATATTATAAAAAAAATACAATTTTTAGTTTTATTTATGACATCTATCAGTAATAAATTTTGGTTTATTTATTTTTTTACCTAATATTAACATAAACTTGTTTTTGTGCATTCTTTTTTTGTGGATAGTGGTTTTTAGCAAGTTTTCATGTTACAGGATGCGTAATTGGCTTTTCGCCATAGGTCTTTTAAAGGTTAGTGAAGAAGGTTCAGGGTTTCAACGCTGTTTTTTGGGGAAATAAACCTTCAAAAGGAAATTTTGATCCCAAAAGTGATTCTTAGTTTACTGTTTCGCTGAAGTTCTTTTTTCGCTATTAGCCTATGAGTTCAAAAATTTTCCCATCTGCGATCGTGCATAAAACAATTGAGGTGTACGATTCCCGAATTACCGTAAAAACAAAGGCTTTATACCTAATTATGATGAGCGCAGTATTAGCCTTTTTTTTGGCACTTCCCTTTATCGAAGTAACCATCTCGGTGCAATCCCCGGGTACCTTTCAGTCAGCATTACAGCGAAACCCCTTGATAATTTCGGTAGGTGGCCGTCTTGAAAATTGGAACCTCTCCGAAAACCAGAAGGTATATAAGGGAGAGGTCTTAGCAACCATTAGGGGTGAGCTATTGCATTTGGAAATGCGGGGGATAAAAGAGCGGCTAAATTTGGTGGAAGATTTCATCAAGGACCTAAATCACCTTTTGTCCCTTGACTTTGCAAACAGCTCATTCGAACCAGTTACAACCAGATCAAAATTCTATCAATCTTCCCTGATGGAATTCCAATCCAGGATTTTCAACCAAGCAGCAGCTCTCCAGAAATTGGAAAGGGACTTCCAAAGAGCGCAGGTTTTGTATGACAGTCAATCCATCGCCTTCGCAGAGTACGATGAAAAGGAAGCGGCTTACAAACAGGCCAAAGCTCAATTGGAATTGATCCTAAACCAGAGAATTAACGAATGGGAGCAGGAGCTCTTCACCTACAAAAATGAACAGCTTAGTCTTAGCAACCAACTTGAGGTGGCTGAAGAGCAATTGGACCAATATAAGGTTATCGCAGGTACAGCTGGTACCTTGATCAATGTTCTTAATTTAAACATAGGGGACTTCGTATACCCCCAACAAAAGCTGGCGGAAATTTCTCCCGACACCCTATTATTAGCTGTGACCTATATTCCCCCTTCGGATATTGCCTTTATTGAGGTGGGACAGGAAGTAGGCTTTCAGGTGGATGCCTATAATTATAACCAATGGGGAATCGCCAAAGGGATGGTAGTGGAAATTGCCGATGACCTCACCCTGCTCAATGAGAAAAATGCGGGATTTTTGGTGACTTGTGAGCTCGACAACCCCTGCCTTAACTTGCCTAGTGGCCAGGAGGGGCCCATTAAAAAAGGCATGACTTTCAATGCCAGGTTCTTGGTAGCAAAACGTACTTTGTTTCAGTTGCTTTATGATAAAGTAGATGATTGGATAAACCCCTTCGTAAAGGATAAACCCTAACAAGCAAAAGCCATGGGAATAAATGTCAAGCAAAGGGACATGACAGATTGTGGGGCAGCATGCCTAGCATCGGTGGCCTCCTATTACAAGTTGGAACTGCCAGTTTCTAAAATCAGGCAAATGGCCTCTACTGATCAAAGAGGAACCAATATTTTGGGAATGATTGAGGCGGCCACTAAAATGGGGTTTTCCGCAAAGGGTGTAAGGGGAGAATTTGAAGCTTTGAGGGAGGTCCCCATGCCTGTAATAGCCCATGTGGTAATCAAAAAAGCACTCCACCACTTTGTAGTTATATACAGGTTGGAAGATAAATTCTTATCCTATATGGATCCCGCTGACGGTAAGATGCACAGGGTGGACAATTCGGTATTCAAGGAAATGTGGACAGGGGTACTATTACTGCTTATGCCCAATAATGAGTTTAAGGCGTTTAATGAAAAGGTAAACACTTGGAGCAGGTTTTTATTTCTGGTGAAGCCTCATCGGTCAGTAATGGTCCAATCCCTGGTTGGTGCAGTCTTTTACACGCTTTTGGGACTATCCACTTCCATCTATGTACAAAAAATTATTGACCATGTTTTTATCGGCAGAAACCATAACCTGTTGAACCTGCTTTCGGTCACTATGATAATATTACTGGTACTACAAACAGTCATTGGGACTTTAAAATCCCTTTTCATCATTAAGGTGGGGCAGCGCATAGATGCAAGATTGATTTTAGGGTATTACAAACATTTGTTGACCCTTCCCCAACGCTTTTTTGACACCATGAGAGTTGGAGAAATTATTTCCAGGATTAACGACGCAGTAAAAATCAGGGCATTTATCAATGAGGTGTCCATAGGCTTTTTGGTCAATGCCCTAGTTGTGATATTTTCATTCGCCCTAATGTTCACTTTTTATTGGAAACTAGCGCTTATCATGCTTTTGGTGGTACCAATTTATTCTTTAATTTATTGGGTAACCAACCGGCTTAACAGGAAGATTGAACGGAAGCTAATGGAGGAATCGGCGGAACTGGAGTCCCAGTTAGTAGAGTCCATAACGGCAGTGGGTACCTTAAAAAGATTCGGGGCAGAAGATAATGCCAATATCAAGACGGAAGTAAGATTTATCACCCTGTTGGGTTCTGTATATAAATCCAATTTGAATAACTTGTTTTCCGGCACCTCATCCGAAATGTCATCCCGAGCGTTTACTATTCTATTACTCTGGATAGGGGCGGGTTATGTATTGAAAAACGAAATCACACCCGGTGAATTAATGTCATTTTATGCCTTAACAGGATATCTGACCGGGCCAATCTCCAGTATGATAGGAATGAACAAGACCATTCAAAATGCCATGATTGCCGCTGACCGACTATTCGAAATCATGGATCTAAATGTTGAAAGAAAGGACAATACTTTTCGAATTCAGAGAGAAGATGTGGGTGATATTTCTTTCAAGAATGTAGTCTTCCGATATGGCTCCCGGTCCGATGTTTTTGAGGGATTAGATCTGGTGTTTCCAAAGGGGAAAATTTCAGGAGTTGTGGGAGAGAGTGGTTCAGGAAAAAGCACCTTGGTTTCTTTGTTACAAAACCTTTACCCTTTGCAATCTGGACAGATATATATAGGAGAGCATAACATCAAATACTTAGATAATGAAAGCCTCAGACAACAGGTTTCCGTGGTTCCACAACGGATTGATCTCTTTGCCGGAAACGTGCTGGAAAACATCGCACTAGGGGACTATCATCCGGATATGAAACGAATCGTTAACATCTGTAACAAGTTGGGCATGATGACCTTTATTGAAGAATTACCCAATGGGTTTGGAACCTATCTTGGAGAAAATGGGGCATGTCTATCGGGAGGACAGAAACAGCGTATTGCAATAGCAAGGGCTTTGTACCGTGACCCTGCTATCCTGATTATGGATGAAGCTACAGCCTCCTTAGATCCTGATGCAGAACAATATGTGTATAAGACCATTCGGAGGATGGCCGAGGAGGGGAAAACCATTATTTTCATTACACACAGATTGGCAGCCGTACAGGAGTTTGACCGATTGTATGTATTGGATAAGGGAAAACTACTGGAAGAAGGCACTCCTACAGAACTGCTCGCCAAGGAGGGCAAGTATTTTGAAATGGTGAAAAAACAGTTTATGATTTTGAATGGGTACCGATGAAAGCAAGAATAAAATCAGAGAATACATTTTAATGAAAGAAATTAATACCACTAAACCAGAATTTTTATGGAATTTATTAGGCAAATAGAAAGGATTCAGCTCTTGAATAAGCTGGTTAAAGAACAACGGACAGGAAGCCCCGAAAATTTAGCCAAGAGACTAGGAGTAAGCAGGGCCAGATTGTATTTGATGTTGGAGGAATTGAGGGATTATGGTGCTAAAATAAAGTTTTCTAAAAAACTAAATTCTTTTGAATACCAAGATTGTAAAGAAATAGACCTGAGGTTTTCAGTTAAGGTATTAAAGGAACAGGAATCAATATTGATTTCAGCTGGAAAAAAATAAATTTTCATGATTCCAAATTTTTAGACGGAACCTTTTTAAATTTATTCACAATCCGTAATCAGGAAACCATGTGCACAGGGAAACAAGATTTACAAAATGTTTTGAATCATATTCACGAAAAAAAAAATCATGGAAAAGCTAAAAGCATTAGATGCAATAGAAATTAAAGAAATAAGTGGAGGGAATTTCTGGGCAGGTATAGCAGTAAGTTTATCAGCTACCTTTTTATATGAAATTATTAATGACTGGGATAATAATGTAAAATCATTTAAACAAGGATTTAATTCATTTAAGTAAGATGAAAAATAGAATAGAAGAATTAACTTTAGAGGAATGCAGGATAATAAACGCAGGAGATAACAATACTCAGCGGTTATTTCGCTATCTCGGATCAGTAGTTGGAGGTATTGTCGCTGGACAGCCTTACGCAGCATATGGAAAATACGCTGGAATGAAATAAGCTGAAAAAATAGACAAGCCAAAAACTTTTGGCTTGTCTATTGAAATCTTTTCAAATGATTGAAACAATCTCCATATGTAGTATAGTTCTAATATTTATATTAGGAATTAGGGGCTTATTTTTAATTTATAAAAATAGAAATTTTATAAAAGATATTTTTGGTTTATATTTTTTAAAATTTATTCCCAAATTAATATTTATTTTTATTTTAGTAAAAGTGTTATTTTTTACTATTACTTACATAAATATAATTTATGATTATATTGAAATTATCACTATATCCCATTTTAAGTTTGTGTTTTTTCAGATCCCTAATTTTTTATCCACAGTGATTTTAGAAGAGTTTGTTTTTAGGGTTCTATTATTTGCCAGTCTTATACATTATATAAAAAATAATATCTATTTAATTCTATTTACTTCTCTGCTTTTTTCTTTCTACCATTTCCCCAATGAGGTAATTCTTTTTATAAGTTACTTCATAGCCGGAATCATGTATGGTTATGCTTTTGTAAAATACCAGTCCATCTTGGTTCCCATCGGCATTCATTTTTCATGGAACTTTGTCCAGGGTGCAGTATTTGGCTACCCAGTATCTGGCGAAGTGTCGGATGGGCTCTTGTCCTTGACTATCATTCCAAATATATTTTTTAATGGAGGGAGTCATGGTCCTGAAGGAAGCATTGCTGGAATCTTGATGAGGCTGGTAATTATATTGGTGATTTTGGCCTTTCCAACTCCCAAAGAAAACAAATATTTTCTTAAATTCCCTAAATCGGAAAAGGAATGGTCCATGTAAAAAACGAAACTAAAATCCTTTTAATCAATATCACACTGCTGATATTGATACTGGTTTTCCAACCTGCAGTTTCAGCTTACCTGCTGGGTGCTACTTCTGTTTTTGCAGTAGCACTAGTCTGCTCTTTTTTATCCTCCTTATTTTTATTTTTTGAAAAAAATCAAAATCTTTCACACTACCTATTACCAGGTATTTGTCTCGTATTGGGGTATATTATTTTTTGGAGGGAATCGGACTTTATTTCATGGCTGGAACTTGCTATTGGTATAGGACTGGGAGTTTTACTCTACACCGTTGAGATTGCATTTTTCAAAAAATCATTAATTTGATACATTTAATGAACTCATATACGGTTTGCTAAAAGAATGTAAAATACATAATCAGGTAAATCTGAAGAAAAATGTCACGAAAAAAAAGTTTAATCATTGTTTTGTCAGTTTTCGCTATGGGCTACTTAGTTTCGTATTTCTACACTACCATTGTGATCAAAACCGAATATGAATTAGGAATCCATCAAGATTTATTTTATCTTTTTTACATTCCAATTCTTTACCTTATGGTTCAACTTTTATTTGGCAGGCCCATCTTTAGTAAATATATCGATGCATTCGCTTTTTTCATCATTGCTATTTTTAGGATTTATTATGATTACATAACAAAGGAAGAACTGATTTTAAGTAATTTTTACTTTGCGGTATTTGGTCTGATAGCGTTACTCATATTGGTGAAGCTATTTTTTAAAGGAAGGGAATTAGAAAATACCATGACGAATAATGACAGTAATTTAGTAAATCAAAAGTAAGAATTGAAAAACTTTAAATGAATTCAAAAGTCAAACCCAATAAAGGAGCAATACTTTAAATTTTCGTGTTGTATTATCCAAAATATGTAAATAATAAATTCACTTTACATATTGGGAACTTTTATACGTTTTGATACTGGTTTTCCTACCTGCAGTTTCAGCCTTTTAATTGCATTTCCTTTGTCTTGAAAGCTTTCAGGTTGTGTACCTCTTTCTCCGTTTCCTGGGCCTCTCTTGGCGCGCAAACCAGCCTTCCCATGGAAATCCTGCCAGGCTTGGATTAGGGCTTCCTTTCTGTTTAAGGACTCCTAAAAATTATACCTTGCTGACAAAAGGACTATTCTCGTCTCCTGTTTGGAATAGAACTCCTGTGAAAACGAATTCGAGCGGGCAAAGCCGGCAAATCTCCTGGTATCAAAAATGTCCCGGACGCTCAAGGAAAGGCTACCCTTATTCCCAAGGAGGTTTTTTTGAATGGTGGCATCGACAAAATACTGTGCCAAATCCCTGCCTTGCGCCTCAATTTCAGGAGATTCATAGTTCCCTACCACTTGAAAATTGACGCCAAAAGGCAGTTTAACATCCTGAGTCAATTTGACGTTCCATGCAAATCCAGCGTTGGTGAATTCTTCGCTGATGTTGGAACCATCAACTGATATGTTGAAAAGGGTTAATCCACCATTGACCGAGTACCACTCATTCACCTCAGCGGTTCCAATCCATTCCACCCCATACGACTGGGCAGAAAGGAGGTTTTCCGGCTGGGAGTAGGATATTCCATCCTCCACTATCGTGATAAAATCCAGTTGCCCATTTACTTTCCGGTAAAATAGATTGGTGACAAAATTGGCGTTTTTGAGGTTGACCATATGGCCTACTTCAAAGGAGTTTATCATCTCCGGCTGTAGGTTGGGGTTTCCTCTTCGCACATTGAGGCTATCCGTTATGTCTGGAAATGGGTTTAGCCTCCAGGCTGTTGGTCTGTCTATCCTTCTGCTGTAGGTGAACTTTATGGAATGGGTCTCATTCAGGTTATACATACCCTGCGCACTGGGGAATAGGTTAAAATAGTTTTGCCTATTTTGCTCATCTGTATTCTGCAGGTGGGTATCCACAAAGGTGTATTCCCCTCTAAGACCTAAGCCATATTCAAATTTGGGTTTTGAGACCGAAATTAAGGCATATCCTGCATGTATCTGGTCCTTATACACAAACCTGTTGCTGATTTGATTATCTTCCACAAAGCCGCCCTCCGTTTCATCCAACCTGAAATACTGAAAGTCGTTGTCGAATTTCCTAAGGATCGATTTCAATCCGGCCTCAAACTTTGCTGATTCCATCGGTTTGATATAATCCGCCTGGAGCACTGAGATGTTTCGGATTTCATCTATGTAAGCTAGTTCTTGGCCTGTCCTGTTTTCCGGGAGGGGTACTAACGTATTGTTGAAGATATCGATCTCTTGGGTTTTAAACTGATTTCTAAAGGAGTGGCTGGCAGTGGCCCTGAGTAGATGCCCCTTTTCTCCGAAAGAATGTTCAAAAATCAAGGCATTGTCCAGTCCAACATCTGTTTCACTTTCTTGATTTCTTCGTACGTAATCGAAAGCATCCATGCCACCACCGGGCCGGTCCAGTTCGGCAAAGAGGGTATTGACCTGTCTGTCCAGGCTGGATTGAAATACCCCTTCATAGCTCAACACATTGTTCCCAAAATAATAGTCCGCCCCATAATTTAAATTGTGCCCTACATTTCTATTAGAATTTTGGGTGTTTTGGTTTAAGGTTTCTTCGTCTTCAAATAATAACCTTGTGGTCCGTCGATTACCTATGCTCTTCCAGTCCCTGTAATTGTAGCCGATAAAAGTGTTGAATCTTGCGTTTCTATGGTTCAACCTTCCTCCCAGATTTGTTCGGCCTCTTGTGCCATAGGTGGCTTCCAATCCCCCATTAGTACCGATGTCCTGCCCTTTTTTGAGGATGATGTCTATTACGCCACCCTCTGCCTCTGCATCGTACCTAGCATTTGGGTTATTGATAATCCTTATCTCCTCAACTGCACTTGCCGGCAAATTGTCCAGATTTTGGGTTAGTGAGGAATTCCTCCCATTGATCAAAATGTTGGTACCTGTGCTTCCTCTAAGGGATATGGCCCCATCCTCCGATACCGTGATTGAGGGGGTGTTCCTCAAGATGTCCAGCAAGGTTCCGCCAATATTGGCCAAATTGTTTTCAGGCGAAATAATGATGCCTTCCATGCTGGTCCGGATTGGCATTTTGGAGGTTTCTACAATTACTTCCTGCAGGTTTTGATTTTCGCCCTCCATGGTAATTTCACCTAAATCAGTCGAACCCTTAATTTCAATTTCCTCGGAAAGGAAATCTTTGTACCCTATAAAAAAGGCCTTAAAGGAATATTTCCCTTTAGGAGCCTGAAGGGAAAAACGCCCATTTTCGTCGGAATCCGAAAAACTAACGGGTCTCGATTGATCTTCTAACCTATATAGCGCTACCTGGACAAAACCCAATGGCTCTTTCGAATCCGAATCCACGAGAGTTCCTTTCACCGGAAAGGATTGAGCGAAGATATCGGGTGCCCCTACCAGGATAAAAACAATAACTACTAAGAAATACCTTACACTACTCATTGAATTCGACTTGGTTTAATTGTATTCAATACAAAAATACCTTTACAATCTGATTCAATTTTGAAGTAAATTATTTGAACTCAATTGTAGTAGTATGAATATTTCCTACAGGGGAATAACTCATTTTGAACTCATAAGTTTTGCATATTTGATTTACAATAGCCAAACCCAGGCCCACCGACTCGGGATTGTGGCTTTCTTTTTTGAACCGTTGAATTAATTCGCCGGGATCATGTTGAATAGATGCGCCGGAGTTTTCGATCTTCAGTTGATGCAAACCAAGATGAATTTTAATCCACCCCCCCTTGTTATTGTGTTTGATGGCATTTCCCAACAAATTACTGATCATGATTTCGGCTATATAGGGATGTATTTTCATCCTAATTTTGGGCTTAATGTCGGTTTCTAACGACAATTCACTCAGATTGACCAATTCAGAGAGTAGCTCGATGTTTTTGAGGAGTATCTCAGAAAAGTCTATCTGGGATGGTGGTTCGAATTCTTCATTTTCAAGTTTGGCAAGTAAACTCAAGGACCTCACTATCCGATGTATTCGTTCATTGTTTTCATAGGCTCCATATATCAAATGTGCCTGCTCCTCTGTCATTTCCAGGTTCATCAGGTTTTCCAATTTTCCGCTGACCACGGCTGCGGGGGTTTGGATTTCATGGGAAATGTTTTCGGAAAACTCCTTGATTTGCCGATAATCTTTGAGGAGTTTTTGCGTCATCCGTTCCAGAAATTCATTGAGTTGGTTAAATTCTGAAATCGAGCTTTTTTGAAAATGCAGAGGTCTGTTGGTCTGAAAGTTGAATTGTTGGATTTTTTGCAATGTATGCTGAAATGGCCTCAGGATCCAATTTGAAATTCCACGGAAAAAAATGCCCAGGAAAACCAGCTGGATAAAAAATACAACCAACATGGTATAAACCACGGTTTCGGTGATGTCCTCTGCCTCAATCACCAAATTGTAATAGGAAATTCTATAATGCCTGTTTGCTATTTTGAAAGATCTGCTGGCTTTCAATTGCTTTTCTTCCCTACTCAGGGGGTCATGATAGGCAATCGTATCCCGAATACTCAAATTTTCTTCTTCAAGATGGAATGGCAATTCATTGATTTCTAACCTTTCATTGACCAATGCCTCTGGTGAAACCCCCTGTCGAATTCTTTCTGCATAAGCTACTATTTGCCTGTCCAACTCCATTCCCAACTCAAAATCTATTTCGGCCCCTAACTTCCTGTAGATAAAAAACCCACCGATAAACAATGCCAACATGATGATTATCAAATAAACCGATGTGAGTAAGTTCAGAAGTTTCATATGTTTATAATTTCTTTTCAGCGGTCATATGGAATCTCGCAACGATAATCATCCCAGTGTGTGACGTGCTCGTCATGCTCGATTTCATGTGTTTATAATTGCTTTTTATTGGTCATATAGCCTGCCCCTGCCTGCCCCGAACTTGTTTCGGGGGACTCGCTTCGGGGGAATCTCGCAATCTTAATCATCCCCCCGTGTGTCGCTCGCGTCATGCCTGACTGCCGTCCAGGCAGGCTCGATTTCATGACTGGGTTTCTCCAAATTTATATCCAATCCCATATATTGTGGTCAAATAATCCTGCCCCCCAGCCTCAGAAATCTTCTTTCGAAGGTTTTTGATATGTTGATAGACAAAATCAAAATTGGGAAGGTTATCCGTGTAGTCTCCCCAAAGGTGTTGGGCAATGGCATTTTTACCCACAACCCTGTTTTTGTTGGTCACCAAAAAAACCAACAAGTCAAACTCTTTTTTGGTCAGATCCAATGATTTCCCGTGAACGCTGACTTGTAGATTTTGGAGCTGAATCATAATTTCATTGAACCGGATTTCATCGGATCCACTTAATTTGGATCTGCGGTAAATAGCCCTTAGCCTCGCCAAAAGCTCCGCCAAATGAAAGGGTTTGGGCAAATAGTCGTCAGCGCCAAGGTCTAATCCTCTGATTTTGTCATCCAATGAATTTTTGGCAGAAATGATAATCACATTTGGACTGACTTCCAATTCTTTGATGATATTGAAAATGCTCAGGCCATTGCCATCCGGCAACATCAGGTCCAGCAAAACACAATCATATTCAAATGAAAGCATCTTGTCTTGCGCCTCATAAAGATTACAGGCAACCTCGCAAATAATCCCTTCATGGGAAAGGTATTGGGTGATGTTTTGAATCAATTCCCTGTTATCCTCGATCACTAATATTTTCATTGGCTAATCTTTCTATGTTGGAATAATGGAATTTTAGAGAATATACGCCTAAAATTCTGAAGGAACTTTGAAGGAAGAAAAAATAGGTGTGTTTGTTCAGGAAGTTAGGTTACCACCTGACCTTACATGTTACCTTACATGCATTTGCACGTTACTACTCGCGCCACGTTAGGAATAAATTGACGGTCGGATACCTGCGTAATCACTTGTGTACTGCGGAGCTCCTCTGCGAATATCTCCGAAATCTGCGGGAGATAGTTGTCCATAGTTTGGTTATGATAACACTAATAAACTTCATTTCTTAAGAAAATGGAAAGAAGTCCGAATGATGCGCATCATTAAACTTCCAGCCTTGAAAGGTCTTCAACTTTTTGGTTGCTTTCAGTATTGCACATCCTTTAATTCTCTTACCACAGCAATTCCCTTCTCTAATTATCAAATCCAGGCAGCAAATGTTCCCAAATCAAATTGAGTTGTGCCTGCATGGTTGGAATATTGGCGGTGGTCACAATTACGGCATCCTTCTCAGGGAGTATCAGTATAAACTGCCCATTACGACCATCTGCCCTGTACGAGTTGTGGCGGCTTCTCCAAAGCTGGTAGCCATATCCCTGGAGCCAGTCGGATTCGTTGGCATCCACTTTCAGGTTTTCTTTGCTTACCCCAGCTGGCAGAGAAGGGACTTGCGCAGCCGTTGCTTCGTCAAACCAGGATTCTGGGAGAAGTTGTTTGCCGTTCCACTGGCCTTTTTGTAAATAGAATAGGCCAAGTTTTGCCATATCCTCAGTTTTCACTTTAAGGCCCCAACCTCCTATAGGGATTCCCTGAGGACTTTTATCCCATGTTGCTTCCACGATTCCCAATGGCTTGAAAAGCCTTGGCTGGAGATAGTCCAACATCGACTCCCCGGTAACCTTTGAAAGGATAGCCGAAAGCATATAGGTCGCAAGACTGTTGTACACAAATTGACTGCCTGGCTTATGTTCTACAGGGAATGCCAAAAATGCCTCCGCCCAATCCAAATCGCTACTTTCCTGTAGTACGCTTGTCGCATCCACATCGTGCCCCACGGTCATGGTCAGTAAATGGCGGATTTCCAGTTCCTGAAGATTGGGACTGATTTCTTCTGGAAGGTCGTCAGGGAAAAAGGAAACGACTTTATCGGATACATTCAATAGTCCCTCTTGAATGGCAAAACCGACTGCCGTGGAAGTGAATGTCTTGCTAACGGAATACAGCACATGGGGCTTGTTTGCCGCATGTTCACCAAACCATTTCTCAAAGACCACTTTGCCGTTTCTCAGGATCATCAGGCTGTGAAGGTCTTGGTCATTAGTTTCGACAGCTTGCAGGTATTCGGCTATGGCTTGGGGGTTTATCTTTTCTTTTTCCGGATTACTTCGGGGCAAAGCGTTGGATAAAGTGATAAAATTGATAAGTTCAACACCATTTTCTGCAACCGCTTCCTTTACCTTTTCACTGGTCCATGTATCTGTAACTCCCTGTCTGTCTTCTGCCACATCCTCATATCCAATATGGCCTACCCCCTGCATTTCTATATTGTCATAGGAGGGATGGTCCACAAACATATAGGATTTTCCGGGTTCAAGTTTTTCCAGCATCCGAATAAAGGAAGCCTCTTTTTCAGAAGAGGTTCCTTTTGGCCCCTCATAGCTGACCCCTGTGATGCCCAATCCCTGAATAACGTCCCGGCTCATCATTGCAAGGTTGTATTCCTTGGCCAGTTGGGATACCATTTTGGCGACCTCTGGATGAAAGCTGGTAGAACCCATATGACCTGAGAGGTGGCTGATTTGGGGGACATGCTTTAGTGCCAACTCAATCTGAGCCCGAAATTCCTGTTCTACCTCCTTTATCTTCCATTGGTTTTCAGTGATGGCAAGTCCGGGATAGTTTTTATTTGGCCCTATCATTGGCATAAAATAACCATCAGAATCCATTAGACTAGGGCAATTGGTCAAAGGTTTCCATTTGATGCCATCCCATTCACTGGTGATTACCAGGTGAAGTCCCACATCAATGCCCGTATTTTCCTTTAGCAATTGGGCAGCCTCAGGAAACCACGGGGTCACCACCATTAGTTCGATGGAGGTTTCAATTCCGTTGGCGAAGGTTTCGATGCTGGCCAAATTGGCGGAGCGGGAAGAACCCATATCATCCCCCCTTACAATCAACCTTGGGCCAGGTAATTCCTGAGCGTAAGAAAAAAGTGGTAATAAGGCATAAAATATAATTAGGAAGGATGTTTTGAAGTGGGTCATGGCCGATGGTTTTGGTAGAAGGAAAAGTAGGTATTTTCTGGTTAGGTGTTGGTGTTTTTTCTAAGATTATTTTGTGATTCCACAGGAAGCATCCGTATTTTTAATGTAGGAATGAAGTTCCTAGGAAGAAGGTGGGTGTGAAGTTTCGGCCAATCCAAAAAAACACGAAGTATGAATCCCAGCGAAAAACACAATGAGCGTATGGCGAAAATGACCTTCGCCTCAGTATATCCACATTACCTGACCAAAGTCGAAAAGAAAGGCAGAACCAAAGAGGAATTGCACCAAGTCATCGAATGGCTGACGGGTTTTGATGATGTGAAAGTGCAGGAGCTAATTGAAGAAAAGGCCACTTTTGAAACGTTCTTTGAACAGGCCACATTACATCAAAATGCGAACCTTATCACGGGGATGATATGTGGTTATAGAATTGAAGACATCGAGAATCCCCTGACACAGAAAGTCCGGTACCTGGATAAGTTGGTCGATGAACTGGCAAAAGGCAGGAAAATGGAGAAGATTCTGCGGGAAGGATAGGGGGTGGAAATGAAACATAAATACAACCCACAAATCCACCATCGCAGGTCAATCCGTTTAAAAGGATATGATTATTCGCAGCCAGGTTTATATTTCATAACCATTAATCATGCAAATCAATGATGTGTTCGTGTAAGACTAGGGTAGCAAAAAAAGTTTTCATTTGTATATATGACGTTTCTACCCATTATTAAGTCAGGGCTAGCAGGGACTTCTGCCATGACACTTTTCAGTTATTTAATATCTGTAAAGAAAAAAGAGAATTTCAGGGAACCACGCGTTCTTGCAGATTTAATTACAAGGCTCGTTCCCGCAATGGGAAAATCAAATGCGGCCATAGAAGGTTGGGGGTTGCACTACCTGGCAGGCCATATGTTTTGTTGGTGCTACCATACATTGTGGAAAACAGGCAGAGTAAAGCCTGGAATACTTTCCGGAAGTTTATTGGGAGCGGCAAGTGGCCTTGCTGGCATACTGGTCTGGAAGGTTGTTTTTAAATTGCATCCTAATCCGCCTGCCAAGAATTTAAAGAAATACTTTGGACATTTGCTGCTTGCACATGTGGTATTTGGTGTATTTGCCGGATTGGGATACAAATCCAAAGCGTCAGAGAAAAATCCTGCATCAGTTTCGAAATAAATGCGGCCGTAGACATGCAATTTGGGTGGGTTTAATCATTTTGTTGGATTAGACATCTTCCCCTCCCTCCGTAGGGGTATGGGATGGGGAAATAGTAAGTTTTCACGCAACGAACGCCAAGAAAACACGCCACGATCGCTACGTTCATCAATCCATTCTCTTCCGTATATTATCGGGTTTATGCTACTTTGTGCCCTTCTTTGGAAGAATCAAATCTGATCGTTTTTTCGAGATTATTGGGAACCATCAGACTAAGGGAGATGTCTTTCTCTTCAGTCTGCAAATCACCCTTGAGCATCACACTTAACATGTTCTACTAATTTCTACTGTAGGATTTTAAGCTCCTTTATCCTAATTCGCACTTAGTGTCAAAAAAATAGATATTGGTAAAGTACCTAGTCCTCTCCTTAAGCTTATTTATTTTTTTGAATATTCAGCTTTTGACCAAGAGGCGATTTGTAGGTCGCAGCAAATCATTTCCTGAAGTAAATGAGGATAATACACTAACCTTCAGGCTCTTTGCACCTGAAGCAAATTCCGTGCAGGTAACTTGGGATTTTCCTCCTACTTTGAAGATGGATACCCCAAGGGGACCGGCGGAGGGTTTAACTATTTAGCATCAAAACCTACGTGTGCAATGTGGACTATTTGGTGAAAAAAATCGCTATTTTGTGGCCATAAAAGGCGCATAGTTCACATAATTTAAAATTGCAGAATTAGATTTTGAAGTAATCCATTTGGTTACTATTTTTTTTAAAGCCTACAAAGCTGCAATTTCTACAATCCTGATACCTATAAAACAATCGTCCTGGCAATTGTTAGGAACAAAACCCGATAGTGATATCATGCCGTTATTGTGAGCCTCAAAATATATATGTCTATTTTCCCTCCTGACCAACCAATTAGAGGCAGAAAGGTCATAAATCGCATCTAGCGTCATCATTTCTGCAGCCACAGAAGGGTCGTGCGAACCCAGTGCTTCTCCTTCTTCTTGCCACTCCAAAACATTTTCAAGCTTCCTATTGAATGAACCTGCAAACTCGTCCGCAGTCAAAGACATATTAGCAAGAATGTCGTTCCGGGACCCCTCATCCCATCCCGTTGTAGGCTTCATTACGTCTTGAAATACAGTATAGCTGAAAGAACGACGGATTACCTCGCCCCTATCTACAGTAATGATAGTACTCCATGAACCGCCTACCCAACTTGCTCCAGTCGTGGTATAAGTATAGGAATTACCGGTTGCATTTTTGAACTCAAACCAAGCCTTTTGACTCCTCTCAAAACTGCTTTGGTGTTCTAATAGGTTGTCGTCACAGCTTCCCAAAATTAAGGTTACAGCCACTACAAAAAGATTAAGCTTCTTTTTCATATGATTATAATTTGTTTTTTAAAGGCCATATAGCCTGCCCCTGCCTGCCCCGAACTTGTTTCGGGGAACTCGCTTCGGGGGAATCTCGCAACGATAATCATCCCAGTGTGTGACGTGCTCGTCATGCCCTGACTGCCGTCAGGACAGGCTCGATTTCATGTAATATTGAGTTTATATAAAATTATTTGATACTTGAAACCATGACGAATCTGCATCCCCGAATGCTACATGGTGGAGTAATTAAAAAATTTAAATGTTGATCCAAGTATCAAAAATCCATCAATATCTTTTTTAACCCCATCGAGAGGTGTTAAGATCTAAAAAAATTCGTTGCGATATCTTTTAATTTTTACCGAAGTTATTTCTAGATTATGAGTCTGATAAATCAGTTAGAATTTTCCTTTAAAGCCCCAATTTATCCATCCTCGCCTTTTCATAAGCCCCATCTTCTGCTGGATAACGAAGAAGGTGCTCAAAATTCCCTGACGCCTTAGCCAAAGCCCAGACCAGGCTTTCCCCTGCCGGGATATTTAAAGGTTTTGAGCCAAATATGGGATCATCAAAAGCTTCATCGGCATCAATGATTTTCCACCCCTTGGATCGGAACATTTCTATTAGGTCACCCAAAAATAAAGCTGCCGCCAAGTTATGATGAAGCAATAGGGTATGGTTGATGTGTCTCCCCGTCAACTCAAAGGACAGGTTTTCATAATACACTGCCCTGTCAAACAAATGCTCCAAATAATACAGTTTGAAGGCTTCGATATCCGCGCTTTGGTTTTGTCTCAGTCTGGTTAATAATCTGCTGTTGATGTACCAATCGGAAGCATCAATGGTGACATACCCATTCCGGTATCCATTATTCTCCAATAACTCCCTGAATTTTATCACCTTTTCTTTGGTGTCTCCTTCCTTGAGATAGGGAAACCTGAAAAGTTTGGTGTAATTATCCAATCTGTTGATAACGGTATCAGTAATTAGAAATTCCTGCTCAAATTGCTCGAAGGTAGTAGTTGCGGATCCGTAGTTGGGATGGGTGAATGTATGGTTGCCGATCATATGGCCGGAGGAATCCCAACTGTTTAGCAAAAACCGCCCTTTTTCATCCAATTTATTAGCACCCGTAACAAAAAAGACTGCCTTTAACCCGGCATTGTCCAAATGCCCCAATAACATGGTATTCCATTCTTCAAAGTTGAAACCTGGCATGTCTCCCGTAATCCCATCGTCAAAAGTAAAGCTGATGGTAGGCTGTGCGTCTGTTCCCATTGGAAAAAATAGTAATAGGGGAATAGGCATGATCAAGGTAAACCATTGTCGAATATTGCAATTGAGTAAGGTCATTTCAGAAACAAGGAGAATGAATGTGTGATAGATGTTTAAAGCTAAGCAAATTAATTTGTTTAGTGTTAAGTCAGGTGTTCAATCATGGGTTCCTAGATCACACGAATGGATTTACGATGGTAGGCCGGTTATCGATCAGTTGGTTGTGTTGTAAGTCTTCTGATTTTGTAGGATCAAACTGATGGTATTTGTACTTTAGGTAAATTTGCATTAATGAAAAGATTCCCGACTCTATTGAAACGTATTATGATCATATTTTCTGGCATTATCCTCCTGTTGGTATTAGGGGTGATTATGTTTTTACAGCACCCAACATTCGGAAAGGCCCCAAGTGGGGAAAGACTGGCCAGAATCCAACAATCCCCGCAATTCAAAAACGGCAAATTTGAAAATTTTAGCCACACGCCGACATTGACTGAAGGCTTCACCATGACAGGAATCATATACAACCAATTTTTTAAAAGCCATCCCAACACGGAACCGAAGGACATCATCCCATCCATCAAAACCGACCTTCACAATCTGGATCTTCAGGAAAACATCCTTGTCTGGTTTGGGCACTCCTCCTATTTTATGCAAATGGAAGGCAAGAGGTTTTTGGTCGATCCAGTGCTGAGTGGAAATGCATCCCCCGTGCCTGGAAGTATAAAGGCCTTCAAAGGAACCGACCAATATAATGTTACAGATTTTCCGGAAATCGACTATTTGCTAATCAGCCATGACCACTATGACCATTTGGATTATACTTCCATTGTCGCTCTTCGTAACAAAGTGAAGACCGTAGTCTGTGGCCTGGGAGTGGGTTCCCATTTTGAATATTGGGGCTATTCACCAAACGTAATTATAGAAAATGATTGGGACGAAACGTTGGATTTCGATGGTCTGAAAATCCACACGGCAAAGGCGAGGCATTTTTCGGGCAGGGCCCTTTCTAGAAACAATACACTGTGGTTGTCTTATGTATTAGAAACTCCAAAACGGAAAATTTATGTGGGAGGGGACAGTGGCTACGATTCCCATTTGGCTGAAATCGGAAAGATCCACGGGCCCTTTGATCTGGTTATTTTGGATAATGGGCAATATAACGTGGCCTGGAAAGAAATCCATTTTAAGCCCGAGGAAGTGGTGAAGGCTGCCATTGAACTTCAAGCCAAACGCCTCATGCCGGTTCATTCGGCCAAGTTTTCCTTGGCAATGCACCCTTGGGATGAGCCTTTGAAAGAAGTGTACAAATTTAGCAACCAACACAATATACCCTTGCTGACGCCGATAATCGGCGAAAAAGTAAGGCTTGACGATGATACCCAAATATTCAAACCATGGTGGAACGAGGTAAATTAAATTATGGAAAAACTTGACCTTACCAAAAAGTACAAAAGCTATTTCACGGCAAAGCCGTTCCCTGAATTAGTACATATTGAACCCGCACAATACCTATCCATCTGCGGTAAGGGCGAGCCTGGAGGGCGGGCTTTTTCCGAAAGGATAGAAGCGCTGTACACTTCAGCATATACGTTGAAGTTTAGCATGAAAAACAAAGGTCAGGATTTTGTGGTTTCCAAACTCGAGGGGCTTTGGTGGTTTGATGAAATTAACTATCCCAATATGACCATCGATACCGCCCCAGTCGAAGTGCCGAGAAGTGAATGGGAATTTAGGCTTTTGATTAGGTTACCTGATTTTGTAAACGCGGAAGATGTGGAGAGTGCCAAAGAGGCCGCATATGCTAAAAAAGGAAATGAACTTATCAAGGAGGTTGAATTCTTTTCCATGTCAGAAGGTAAATCCATCCAAATGATGCACATAGGGCCCTTTGCTAATGAACCGGAGTCACTTAGACAGATTATGGCATTTTCAGAAAAACACAAATTGGATAGAAACGGGCGGCACCATGAGATCTATTTGTCTGATTTTAGGAAAACAGCACCGGAAAAGCTAAAGACTATCTTGAGGGAGCCGGTAAAATAGTAAATGTGAAAATACAGATGATTGACCTAGGGTCTTGCCATCCGAACAGCTTGGGTATTTTCTTACCTACCTATTCTAAATGCCCCTGTCCAAATAGTGATCAATTACGGGAAAAATTTTTGAACTAAGCTGGATCGATAATTTTTCTAAACTCTGCTTTTGATATTCCTTTTGCAATAGTCTATTATTTCGCTGATCCGCTCTTTCCTGGTTTCTTCCCTTTTCGCTTGATTTAGCCAATACAGGTAATTTTTTCGGTAAGAAGGTGAAAAATTCTGATAATTATGAAATGCGTCAGGATGCATGTTGAAGGCTGCTTCTAAATCCTCCGGAATAATCCCATTTTCTACATGGTCCAAACTATTCCAGCTGCCATTTTCTTTGGCGATTTCAATGGACCTTAAACCACTTTCATGCATCAACCCTTCCGCTATCAGTGTTTCAACATAGGCTTTGTTGATGGCACTCCATACGCTTTTGGGTTTTCGCGGTGTGAAATATTGACGACGCTTTCCATTTCCCAGGCTTTTGGCCGTAGAATCGATCCATCCAAAACATAAGGCCACCTTAACCGCTTCTTCCCATCGCATGGAGGGCATTTCATGACCGACGGTGTACATAATTAAATTAATGCCCGATTCTTTATCGTGGTTATTTTCCAGCCATGTTCTCCATTCCTCTGGATTCTGCAAGTAGATCTCCTTTACTTCACCCTTTTTCATTAGTAAAAGCTAACTTCTGGAAACGCATAACCTATTCATTAAATAATTTGCCCTGATCCACCCTTCATTTCGTCGTTTTTGCACCCTGTAGCATTGAACAGATGGTGGTAATTTTGGAGTAACTTCATTCATATAAAAAAGCAACCAAAAACTATGCTTAAGTAAAGGTGATGAAAAACCAATTTCTATTCGTAAATTTTAACCTACCAACCTGCTTTGATTCCAACTTAAAAATACATCAAAATGGAGAGAAAACAATTTAAAACTGAAATCAGCGCTCCTGTGGAGAAAGTAGTTGATGTCATGCTGGGCCTGACCAATAAAAGCACCTATGAACAATGGACATCCCTGTTCAATCCCACATCAACTTTTGAAGGCAGTTGGGAAAAAGGTGAAAAAATATACTTTATCGGTACAGACGATAAAGGCAACCGGGGTGGCATGGTGGCCCGAATAGCCGAAAATATTCCCAATCAATTTGTTTCCATTCAGCATTATGGGATTTTGGATGGGGACAAGGAATTCACAGAAGGCCCCCAGGTAGAACAATGGGCTGGAGGTCAGGAGAATTACATTTTTGAAGAAATTGGAAAGAAAACCAAAGTTACCGTGGAGGTAGATGTTTCAGACGAACATTCGGATTACTTCGATACCACGTATCCCAAAGCGTTGGAAAAACTTAAGGAGATAGCAGAGGCCCATTAGGGAACAGTTAATCAAATTTGAATTGCAATGGTTATTTTTACCTAATTCCCACATCCCGCCAATACTCACCTGCAAAGAGAAAGCCGACTCCTTTTTTTATATCACATTTTAATTTTTTAAGAATTTCTGAAACACTTTTTCTTTTCCTCTCGTCGTGTATAAAAACTAAAACTATTTTATGAAAAAGTCAATTACCTTATTACCTATGCTTTCAGCAATGTTCCTCTTTTTTTCTTGCCAATCGGACGATATCGACGACCTAAGACAAGACTTTCAAGGGCATTGGAGACTGGAAGAGATTCATAGTTCTTGGACACAGGAGGTGTTAAAAGGCGCAGACATCAACTATGAAGAGTCCTATCATTTCCGTTCTGACGGCAGCTTCGTGAAGGTTAACTCTGAATTGGGCAGGCAGGTTTCCGGGGATTTTGTGCAGGCTCCGGTGGGACCGGGATTTCCTGAGGACCTTGTGCTGCAATTGACGCTAACCTTTAACCCCGACGAATTGGTCGAAGAAGATACACAAACGTTGAGTGGGATGTTGTACGGTGTAGAAGGGCAGGAGGTACTCTACCTAAGGAAGGACGGTTCGCTTACCAACTCGGGGTATGGCATCGCGGATGGAGGGATGTACGTGTTCCGTAGATAGCGTTTGAGTTGAGATAGTGTAGGAGTGACCCATAAGGAAAGAGCTTTCCTTGTGGGATTTTTTATGACATAGACAAAATCAGAAGAAGTCTGAGTAGATCCAAAGTTTGTTTACTATCCCACCACCCTAATTAATTTTACGCTCAATAAATTGAGTTTCCCTCTGTTTGAAATTAAAAAGGTATACCAAAAACAGGAATTATTTTATGATAGGTATTAGGCATCAACAGGGTCTTTTGTTAACCGACGAAATGGTGCAAACATCTTCTAGAAAAACAATGAAGCTGGGGAATAGGTTTAATCCGGTAATACTGTTAATTGTAACCAAAACTCTTCGATTTTTAGAACGGCTTCCATAAACTCTTCCATTTCCAATGGCTTTTTTACATAGCTATTGCAGTAATTTTTGTATGCTTTTTCGATGTCCTTTTGATTGGAGGAAGTAGTGAGCATAATTACCGGTATTTTTTTCAGACTTTCATCTTTCTTGATCTTTACTAAAACCTCAAGACCATTAAAAATAGGGATATTGATGTCCAACAAAATCAAATCAGGTCTTTGAGCATTTGAATACTCCCCCTTTTTGCTTAAAAAGTCTAGGGCTTCCTGGCCATTCCTGGCGACACTTACTTGCGTCTTAAATTTGCTTTCTTCAAAAGCGTCTAGCGTAAGCAAAATGTCTCCTTCGTTGTCTTCTACAAGTAGAATATGCGCCAATTTTAAGTTTTTTGTACTCATTATTATGTTGTTACTTGTTTTTTTCAATCGTAAAATAAAAAGTAGAGCCTTCTCCCAAAGTGGATTCAAGCCAAATTTCCCCGCCCAAAAACTCCACACTCCGCTTGGCAATGGATAAGCCGATGCCCGTGCCGTCGTTCTCACTTCTGTTGTGCAGCCTCTGGAAAATGATAAAGATTTTGTCGAAGAACATTTTGTCAATTCCAATTCCGTTATCTTTTACAGCAAACTCCCACATTGTCTCTTTTTCGCGAGTAGAAATTTCAATACGAGGAGGTACGTTTTCCTTCACGTACTTTAAAGCATTATCAAGTAAACAGTGAACTACCTGGGTTATTGGTGCCCTGTAGGTATGTAGAATAGGTAGTGCATCAAATGTAATAACTGCATTCTTTTCAGCAATTAGTTTTCTTCTCAACTGTGTGTATTCAGATACGATATCATCCAGGCTTACCTCCTCAAGCTGCTCGTTAGGCCTGTTGGCTCTGGAATAAAGCAATAAGTCCAGAATTATCTGCTTCATTCGTTTGGCTCCATCGGTTGCAAAATGAATGTATTGAAGCCCTTTATCATCCAATTTATCAGCATATTTCCGTTTCAATTGATCCATAAAACTGGAAATCATCCGTAGTGGTTCCTGCATATCATGAGAGGTGATAAAGGCGAATTGCTCCAATTCTTCGTTCGATCGCTCCAGTTCTTTTGCGTGGTTTTTAAGGGATTCATTTAGTTGGAACAATTCTTTTTCAAGCTTTTTCTGCTTGGTCAAATCAGTCATTGCACCCACCATACGGGCGGCCTTTCCATTTTTATTTCTAACAATAATTCCCCTGTCAATAATGGACAACTCTTCATCGTTTTCATTAAGTACTCTATACTCCATTTCCCACCGCTCGGATTGAGGATCATTTAGCGCACTTTGGATACTCTCCTTTAATTTCCCCAAATCTTCTGGATGAAAGGCATCTTGCCAAAATTGACTTTTTTTCAATTTCGTAGAAGCGCCATTTCCTAAAATCTTATGGATATTATCAGATCTGTTGAAAACGTCATTTTCTATATCCCAGTCCCAAATGGCATCGTTCGTAGCTTTTGTAACCAATTCAAAGCGTTCGTTGGCTGCCACCAACCGGATATCCGCCGCCTTTCTCAGCGTAATGTCTTTGAAGTATATGGATAAACCGTTTTCTGATGGATAAACCGTCACTTCTACCCAAATGTTCAGGGTGGGATAGTACTCCTCAAAATTCACGGCTTTACCTGTTTCCATAGCCCGGTGGTATTGCCTGTAAAAATCGGTGTCAATGGCATCGGGGAATTCCTTCCATAAGTTTTTGCCTACTATATCTTCTTTTAGCTTACCTAAAATCGTTTCCGCCTGCTTGTTCCAGTAGGTTACTGTCCACTGCTCATCTATTGCAAAAAAAGCATCCCCGATACTTTCCAAAATATTCGTTTTCTCTTCATTGGACTTGGCTAGCAACTCATTAGTAACAAGAATTGCTTTTTCGGCCTCTTTCACATCTGTAACATCAAAGAAATAAATAGAAAAGCCTTCATGGGTGGGATAAATCCTTTCACTGAACCAACGCTG
The DNA here is from genome assembly GCF_003347495.1 of Pleomorphovibrio marinus. GTDB lineage: Bacteria > Bacteroidota > Bacteroidia > Cytophagales > Cyclobacteriaceae > Pleomorphovibrio > Pleomorphovibrio marinus. The sequence continues at coordinate 1,277,330 of NZ_QCXY01000001.1, read as the reverse complement.
AAAAGGTTCATAATAAAACTCAAACATAACAGCCTTATTGGTTCTTTGAGATTGAAGAAGTTGAAATTCAAATTCAGTACCTCTAATTTCTGGAAACTCTTCATACAAATTCTTACCAAAAATATCACCCTGTTCAATCTGCAAGAGTTTCGCACAACTCTCGTTCATATAAGAAAAGTCAAATTGACTATTAAGAGCATAGAAGTTATCTGAAATACTTTCCAAAATATTACTTCTTTCTCGATAAGCTCTTTCAAGCTCCTGGGCGGCCTTTTTGCGTTCGTCAATGTTTTTAAAATAAGAGGATATACCACCACCGGAAGGGTATGTCGTTGCTTCATACCATGCCCCGTTTCCCGGGTAGAGATATTCAAAGTTTTCAGATTGGCCAGATGAGGCTACACGTCTGTACACCTCCTCCAAGTAAGTCCCTTTGGCAGGTGAGAAAATTTCCCAAATATTTCGGCCGAGAACTTCTTCCGCGCTCTTGTTGAGAAGGTTTTCGGCTTCACGGTTGAAGTAGGTGAAATTCCAATCAGCGTCAACGGCATAAAAGGCATCTGAAATACTATCCAGTATTTCCTTTACCCTAAGCTCATTAGCTTTGGCCGCGTGAATGTCTTGATAACTGCCGTATATTTTTGTGCATTTATTATTTACCCGTTCGCATTTGCCCATACACCGTATCCATTTTTCTTTTCCTGCGGGAGTGTTAATGAGCAGGTCCAGGTCAAATTCCTGCCCGGCTTCTATCAACTGAGCTACGGCCTTTCGAATCTTTTCCTTTTCCTCACCAGAGTAAAATTCAAAGCCGCCCGTCAACGATGGGTCGTAGTTGTCATCTACTTCCAAAATATCACGTGTCATTGGTGACCAGTACATGCTGTCATTCTCCTGATCTGTCAGGTTTAGCTCCCAACTACCGATTTTCGCCATTTCAGAAGCCTGTTCCAGGAGCTCCTCGCTTCTGTATTCCTGGGTTATATCTATAATAAGCGAGTTGAACACCACAGTGCCATCCGGCAAAAAGTTTGGCGAACCATAACCGGCATGAATGCGAAGCTCATTGGTCGGCATGATGTAGCGCCATTGGAGCTTCCAGTCGGACCTGGTCTCTACCGCTTTCTTAATGCTATTCTTGGCCGTGTTAATTTCTCCACCCAATTCAATTTGTTTCCAAACCAGGTTGTTGTCCTCCATCACGCTGTCAGCACCAAAGCCCCAAACTTTCTTAGCGCCATCGGTTACATACTTCAATTCGTCCCTTCCGTCAGGATATAAAAAATACTGAAAGGCTACGCCCGGCAGGTTGTTTGCGAATGATTGCAACCTCAATTCGGATTCTTTTAGATCGGTAATGTCCTGAAAGCTACCAAATAATCTTGTGGCTTTTCCATGTACGAATTCCACATTACCTATTGCCCGTACCCACCTTTCTTTGAGCTTTTTCGTGACAATCACGGCTTCAAAATCAAAACCAACTTCTGTCGTGATACTTTTTTCAATACTGCTATGAACCTGCGCCCTGAAATCTTCACGATAAAAATTAATAGCCGTCTCTAAATTGGGTATAAAAGTACCGGGATCAGTTTCGTGCAGTTGGTGCACTATTTTAGACCAAAAAACGGTATCTTTCTCTAAATCAATTTCCCAGGACCCAATTTTTGCAAGCGATCCGGCCTGGGCATTTAGCTCCCTTAATTGAACCTCCGTTGTAATATTCTTTGCAGAAGCATAAATCAAGCCTTCATGAATAGAAGTATTACCGCTCCAGTTTAGCCAAACAATTTTGCCTTCTTTGGTTATGTACCTGTTTTCAAATTGAAATGTAGTTGCGCCTGCTTCAAGCTTCTTTACTTCGCCGATAGAAACATCCATATCTTCAGGATGGACAAATTCGTCAAAGTAATGGAATAGAATTTCTTCTTCTTTATAACCCAACAATTCACAACCTGCAGGATTTATATTAAGGAATCTACCATTAAAATCTGCAATGCATAGAATATCGGGAATGGCTTGGTACAAGTGCTTGAGATCATCCTCCAATCGCTTCCGGTTGATTTCGGATCCGATAAATTTTTCCAGTCGGCTTAAAACCGGATTGTGTTGCTCCAAATAACCCGGCACCCGTTTGGTTCCAACCAGCAGTATACCCACCAGTTCATCGTTAAAGGTTAGGGGTATACCAATTATAGCTTGCAGCCCAAGTGTGGATGCTCCGCTTTTTCGGATGAAGTTTTTATTGATCTGTTTTGCATCCCAAAGAAGCTGTTTTCCCTGTTTCCATACCTTACCCGGTAACCCTTCATCCTTCTTAAATGAAGTTTCCGTTGGCTCAAGTTCATAGAAATCCTTATTATGGGAGCTGTGGCCTATTAGCTGCATTTGGGTTCGCTCCATATTGGGGCACCAGAGTTCTATCAAATCAAACTTACCAAAGTCATGAAGATTTTCGCAGAGACGGTTGACGGCTGGTATAAGTTCTACTTCATTGTTGAAGCTCAGGCTGATCTGGCTGAGCAATTCTTTTTCTGCTTCCTGTTTTTTCTGCTCGGTGACGTTGCGCTGTACGGAAATCCAATGTGTAAACCATCCTTTTTCATTCGCTACCGGACTCACCGCAAAATTCACCCAGAAAGGCTCTCCGGTTTTTGTATAGTTTAGAACGGTGATCTCTGAAGATTCCCATCGCCTTAGTTTTTCTCCTAACTTCCTTAATTCCTCAGAATTGGAGTCCGGACCTTGCAGGAGTCTTGGATTTTTCCCTATCACCTCATCAGTGGTATATCCTGTCATCTTCGTAAATGCTTCATTTGCATAGACGATTATTGGCCCGGGTTCGTCTAGGGGTTCTGCCTCGGTAATCAAAATTGCATCAGTTGTGCTATTAATGACTTTTTCCAGCAATTTTAACCGCTGATCTTCTTCGATTTTTTCCTTTGAATCTCTGGCTACGCAGTACATCAGTTTTGTTTCAGGGTCCCAGCGGGCAGACCACAAATTATAAGCGATATCCCCGTTTTTCATTCGGTATCGATTGGAGAAAGATTTGAATTCTTTCCCCGCCACAATTTCGGCAGCCACCCAATCTGTTTTTTCCAGGTCCTCCTCTAGAATCAGATCGTTGTATGCCGTTCCAATCAGTTCATCGGGAGCATAGCCCCAATGCACTTCGGAAGCAGCGCTCACAAATACAAACTTTCCGTCCTCACTGATGGTACAGAAAACATCCAATGAAGCATCCATCAGCCGGCTGGCATGATCTTTTTGCCGAATGATCGAAGTGATATCGGTAGAGCGACAGGCCACGGTCAGAATTTCACCACCCTCATCCCGGATGGGCGAGAAGGCAACTTGGCCATATTGCATCTCTTCGGTTGCTGGGTCATAGAAATTTTCCTCTATTTCAAAGCTTTCTCCGGATAACGCCCTTTGGTAATAAGCTTTCCATTTTTCAATATAGCCTTCGCCAAAACCTTCAACGAGAATGGGAGTATCCAGCTTTTTCTCCATTCCCGTTACTTCCTTCATCAAGGTAAGGTAGGCCTTATTGGCGTAGACCAATAAAAGGTTTTTATCCACTTCCCATATAAGGTCTTTGGTCTGGTCGAGAAAAAGGGTGCTATATTGATTTTGTATCATTGGGCGAGTTTAAAGTTACTTATTTATATAGCTTCTGTTTAGGATAACTTGTACTTTGGTTTTGCTATGCTTGTGCAAAATCGGGTCATGCAGTGGAATTCCGCTCTTCAAAGGAAAATCCGGACATGGCTCCCGTAATCCCATGGTCAAAGGTAAAGCTGATGGTAGATTGTGCATCTGTTTCCGATGGAAAAAGTAGAAATAGGGTGATAGGCATGATCAAGGTAAACCAATGCCAGGTATTGTATTTGAGTAGGGTCATGTCAGAAACAAACAGAATGAATGATTGGATAGATGTTTAAAGCTAAGCAAATTAATTTGTTTAGTGATTAGTCTGGTGTTGCAAACGTGGGTTTCTATCAATTTTGGTTCCTAAATTCCGGCCGGGATTAAAGGTGATAGACCTATGGGTTTGCTATCCAAGCTTCCTTTTTTTCTTCATTATTTATCTGTGCAAATTCAATAATACCTCAAAAAACCTATCATACAATTTGGAGGGGGCGTATAAAATAAATCTTGTGTTTTTTTCCTGCTTTTAAAAAAACCGAGGTCAGAAAAAGACCTCAAAGGTTTGTGATCTGCTTTGAATATTCCTGCTGCAATTGACGCTAACCTTTAACCCCGACGAACTGGTCGAAGAAGATACACAAACGTTGAGTGGGATGTTGTACGGTGTAGAAGGGCAGGAGGTACTCTACCTAAGGAAGGACGGTTCACTTACCAACTCGGGGTATGGCATCGCGGATGGAGGAATGTACGTGTTCCGTATATAGCGTTTGAATTGAGATAGTGTTGGAGTGACCCACAAGGAAAAAACTTTCCTTGTGGGTTTTTTTATGATAATGACCATATCAGCAGAAGTCTAAGTAGTTCCAAAGCTTGTTTACTTTCCCACCACCCTAATTAATTTTACGCTCAATAAATTGTGTTTTCCTCTGTTTGAAATTAAAAAGGTATACCAAAAACAGCAATTATTTTATGATAGGTATTAGGCATCAACAGGGTCTTTTGTTAACCGACGAAATGGTGCAAACATCTTCTAGGTCCGGGCACCCCGAAGTTAGCGTCTATGGGACAAGCAGGAGTTCTTACACCGGATCATTAATTGGATATGGCCTAAATACTGACAATTGGAAAAAGTAAATTCACTTGACATTGATATTCGTTCGCCAAATTAAGGTGAAAGTTGTGCCTCAACCCAGATTGTCATGTAGCTACGACAGGGTGGTCAATTTTCCCACGGGCGTATTTGATGGAAGCTTCAATATCTTCTTTTTCCAAATCAGGCAGCTCTTTCAAAATTTGTTCCTGATTGAGCCCAGCTGCTAGCAGATCCAAGACATCGATGACCCTAATTCTCATATTCCTGATACATTGCCTTCCAGCACACTGATCAGGGTTGATGGTTATGTGTTGATTCCACTCTTTCATCAAAACGTACCTGCCCAAACACCCAATCCAACAACCCCTCTGTTTTTTCAAAGGATTCGGAAATGATATGGCCCTCATTAGCAAATTCTGTGTACCGAGGATTTCCACCCGCATTTTCAATGGCGGCAATCATCTTTCTCGAACCTTCAACAGGAACAACCCTGTCCTTGGCACCATGAAATGCCCAGATAGGCACATCCGCAATCTTAGCTGCATGCGTTGGGTTTCCTCCTCCACAGATGGGTACCGCGGCAGCGAACATATCGGGTTGAGAACTGATAAAATGCCAAGAGCCATAGCCCCCCAGTGATTCGCCCATCACGTAGCGCCTGGATTTGTGGATTGGAAACTCGGCTTCTAAGGCCTTGATTGCCTCAAATACCAAATCATCTACTACAGGAATATTCGGAACAAGTCCCCAGCTGGATCCGGGAGGACATTGGGGCACGAATACAAAGGAAGGATATTTTTCCCTGTTCTCTGGTTTTGCCAACAACTGTGCTGTCCAGGATCCATCCACCTGGATCACATTATCGGTTCCGGAACCTGCTCCCCCATGTAGTGCAACCACGATCGGATACATTTTCTCAGGATCCAGATCCAGGGGTTGCATCAACCGGTACCTCAGCGTATCCCCATTCCCGTCCACATAAAAACGGGCATCAAAGGGTTCCGCCAACCGTTGGGCCCGTTGCGGTTGCTGAGCGAACCAAGCTACCGAGTTGGACATTCGGGTACCAAACACCAGAATCAAAAGCAAGGAGATGGCTCCAATTACGCCAAAAAAGCTATTAAAAGCCATTTGAGGAAAATTATCACCAATTACAGGCTTGGCCCCTCGAAGCTCGCTCCAAAAATTCAAAAGCAAGGCGAGAGGAATCAAAAGTCCAATTTGGGTTGCCAATTCATGGTAGCTATCCAGATTTGGTATGCTGTCTGGGAATTGTAAAGTCCAGGCGAAGGTGGAGAAAAGGAAGAAGTCCACTAAAATAATTAATATTCCCCCAATTTTTAACCAAGGACGATCCCCAGCCCGGGTCAACATTAAGCTTAGTCCATAGAAAACCCCCGATCCTACCAACATCAAAAAGGTGAAAGGCAGATAACCTGATGATTCCCTTGTCCAAAGAATGAGAAATACCACAACAGCATGGACGATAGTGGCGATAGTGACCAAGGACAGCGTTATAAATGCATAGCGGTATTTTTTATGATGGAAATACTTCAGCAGGAGGATATTGAATAAAATTGACATGACGTTTAAAAGTAAAAACCAGGGCACAAAAGATTCCAGCCCATAAATTCTTGCCCCCATTTGAGAATAAAAAAAGGCCTGTATCAGTCCTGCCAGCACTATTAGGCCACTAAAGAATACGGCATTTTTGTAAGAGGTCTGGTCCATTGCTGCTTCATTAAGGTTTACTGCTTTGAATAAAATGGCTGAATAATAGGTATAATATAAGGGGTTATCCATATAATACCAAATTATAATTTAACAATAAGTAGTACATGCAATGTATGGATGGGGAAATATACCGAAGTGCTGGCTTTTTTGTCCTTTCCCTTTAACCACTTGATTTTGTGACCTCAACCCTGCAATCCTGGAGAGCAGCACCACCACCAAGGTCTGATAAGCCGTCATTTGTCAAAGCATTGGATGTTGCGTTTCCTTTTACAAGGGAGGGCCAGTAACCATGGGGCATAAGGACCACTCCGGGACGTACCCGGTCTTTTATCCTTGCTCTCAACACCACAGACCCGTTCTGATTTTGAGCTATTACCTCGTCACCATCGGAGATATTGCGGCTTTGGGCATCCTCACTACTCATGTCAAGGGTGGGGAGCCCTTCTGTCTCCATAAGGTGTTTAACGTTGCCATGGGAGGAGTTGTGGAAACCTTTGGTGGCTTTAACGGTAAGGAGATGAAATGGGTATTTTCCCACGTTTTCTGCAGAAACCGTTTTGTAAACGGGTAAGGCTTGGCCTGAATCTTCCAGAGAGGCGCTGTAGAACTCACATTTGCCCGAACTTGTACCAAAATTGCCGGCGGCATGGGGTATATATGGTTCTGGAATCTTAAGCCTTGCCCATCCATTTTTTTTCAAATAGTCAAAGGTGATGCCTTCCATGTAAGGATGATCCGTATCGAAAAATGATTTGGCGATTTCAATGTCCGACTCATCGAAACACGCATCGTTAAAACCGTATTCCTTTGCCAACAACCTAAAAAATTCACTATTTGGCTTGGCTTCTCCCATAGGTTCGATGGCCGGCTGATTAAGGTTCAAATATACCTGTCCCCAAGAATCAGCAACATCCCAGTGTTCCAGTTGAGTGGTGGCGGGGAAGATATAATCGGCATATTTGGCCGTATCTGTAACGAAATGTTCCACCACCACCGTAAGCAGGTCCTCTCTTTTCAGCCCCTCACGAATAAGGTTCTGGTTCGGTATGGTTACCACCGGATTTGCATTGAACACAAATAATGTTTTTATCTGCGGGTTTAGATCCGGGTCGTTCAGCAAAGTACCCAACTGGACCATGTTCATCCATCTGGTTTCATTTTCGGCAAGTTCGGTATACATATCGAGCCGTTCATAGTTTACCGCTTTGCCAAAGAGCTCATAGGTAAAGTGCATCAGACCACCTCCATGATCCCGCCAGGCGCCGGTAAGGGAGGGAAGCATGCCCACAGACCTAAAAGCATCACCACCATTGGAGTTGTGCTCCATACCTATCAGGTAACGGATCAAGGAAGGTTTAGCCGTTGCGTATTCCCGCGCAAAATCAATAACAATCTGTTCTTCAATCCCACAAATCGCTGCTACGGTAAAAGGATCGTATTCCTGTACATGCACTTTCAAGGCATCATAGCCCAGCGTATACTTTTCTATGTACGCATCATCGGTGAGTCCCTCCTTGATGATAACATGCATCATGCCAAGGGCCAAGGCAACATCGGTTCCAGGCATTAACTGGATGTGTTGGTCTGCCTCCATGGCTGTTGCGGATCTGAATGGGTCTATAACTATGATTTTGGCCCCCCGGTTTCTGGCCTCCAGTACAAATGGCCATAAATGTACATTGGAATGTTTGGTATTGGTACCCCAAAGGATGATGAAGCGGCTATGAAGAATGTCCTCAGGCAGAATTCCCATTACCTGACCGTTTGCCACCTTGTTTCCTGCAATAGCAGGGGCACCACAGATAGTTTCGGCTAAATTAGTGGCTCCCAGCTTTGTGAAAAAACGCTGGCTCATAGCTGCCTTTTGAATAAGGCCCTGGGTGCCCATGTACCCAAAGGGAAGAACCGATTCCCCTCCATGCGTATCCACGGAAGATTTTAATTTTTGGGCGACTTCCTTTAAGGCCTGTTCCCAGCTGATTTTTTCGAATCCTCCTTCACCTTTTATACCTGTTCTTTTCAATGGGGTTAAAATACGATCAGGATGGAAAGTGATATCCTGCGGGAAGGTTTCCATTTTATCACATAATTTACCGGCAGTGAATGGGTTGTCCTTATCCCCACCAAAATCCCTGATTTCACCATTCTCTACCGTCACCTTCCAGCTACATGAATCCGGACAATCATGGTAACATGCACCATGAACGGTTTTTGCATTGGACTTGGTACAACTTGGAGAAGCCAATAAAGAGAGGGGTAATCCCTGAGCCAATTGAACACCCGTATAGCCCTGTATGCCCAGACCAATAAATTTGCGTCGTGAAAATTTTTTAGGCTTTTCGGACATAATTTTAATTGTTTGTTGTCTACCAAAGGTCTGGCCAACGCAGGGTCAGAAAGCAGTAAAAGGCTGAACAGGAAGCCAATAGATATATTAATGTAGATAAAAAAGTTGACAGTTACAATTATTGCATCCGCTTCTCATTTTTCTATCCCCTTTATGGAGAAGGTTAAGAAGACATGGAGGGCTGTGAAATAATTGAATTTTAATCGCCTTGCGATAAAATGCATAAACTATCCGCAATTGCCTCAACAGAATGTGTTACTTCAATCGGTATTTCTACTTCGTCATATTGCATAAGTTCTATGACTCTATTTTCCTCTTTGTAAATTACACCACCTTCCAACACAGTCAATTTTGATGAAATGTGTGCTTTATGTTCTTTTAAAATCATCCCTTTCTTGAACCCCATGATAAGCACTTTAAAACCAGTTCCGTGATGAAGGGACTTTGCAATCGGATGTTTAGCCGCTTCCAGTTCCTTTTTTATTTCTTTTATGGTCATTTTTTTGTGTTTTTAGTTAAACAGTCTGGGCAATCCTTCGAAATAACTGCCTGTTTGATTTCAACCCTCTGATTGAATGTTATTGATAGTGTTTTCAGCGGTCATAACTTGTCCCAAACCGCAGGTCGGGGAAGGGGGCATACCTATCAATGCCATATCACTTAAAATTTAATACATTTATTGATTAAGTACTAATTTTTACTACTGCAAATGATAACTATTTTTTTCATACCCCGCGAGCGTTGCGGATTCGTTGCGCCCCCCTGAAAAAACTCAGGGCAGGGCTGCGAGAAACTAAATGTCATTTCCTTTCTGTAAATGCCAATTTTTAATACTCTGTGAGACGTTTTCGTCATGCCTGCCTGTCCGGTAGGCAGGCTCGATTTCGTTTTCTCAAATCTAGCATTATTTGATGGCAAATGCTGGATAAGGAGTTCTTTTTGAAGACTGGGGGTGATTTGGTTTTTGTCGCCCAGTTAGTGGATTTACAAGCGAATGGAGATCAGTGCCGGTTATTTAGGCGTAGAGCCACATCCTTTTAGGGAGAAGGACTTCGACCTGTCAAATGCTATGGTGAATGAGATTATCACATACGGCCAGGAAATTTAGATCCAATTAATTCAAGTTTAAGGTGAATAATTGGCCTTTTTGTAGACCAGCCCCCTTTTTTTCAACCGCTCATAGATCTCGATCATAGTATCTACGTCCTCATTGAAAAATGCGCTGACAAAGGGGATGAAGCTCTCCTCTTCTTTCAAGGTGGTCAAAAAATGCGAATCATTTAACAGCAATAAGGTGCAGTCCTGAAAGTGTTCGGCTAAAATCTCAACCACTCTATGGTCGGTAATCAGACTGTTTTTCCCCGCTATTAGCAGGCCTTTTCCTCTGAAGTATCTTAATTGGTCGTAGTTAATCCCATGCAAGGAAAAATCAATGGCTGGCAACCTTTTGATAATCGGAAGAGAAAGATTAAGTTTCCATGTGTTCAAAAAACTAAACTCAGAAGTAGGGAGTACTGAATCCTGTAAGTAGGGGTAGATATGCTCAAAAGCCCTAACGCATAAAGCCACATCGGTAGAATGATCTATTTCACTACCATAAAAACCCTTACTGTTTTTTACCTTTTCTATTGATGCCAATAGTTCCGATTGGCTGTTTTTACGGATAACAGTAGAAGTTGAATAATGGTAAAAATCAATCTTTAGATGAGCATCCAACTCATTGAGGTAGGGGTTTTCTATTTTGGTATGGCGATATATTCCCATAGCAGTCTGAAGGTCATTTAATGTCGGCTCCAACGTAACAAAGCGAGCCGTGTTTTGGGGAAATAAGGAAATATATTGGTGAACAAGGTAAGCGGAGGAAGATTGGGCGAATAAGAACACCTTTCGGCCTCCCAATAGCTTCCTTCTGATTAATTCTATATCGTTTGCATATTGGAAGGAACTAAATATGGTTAGTGCCCTATCCCAATTTATTTCATTGTCTTGTGTAACTATATTTATAAAGGAAGGCTGCCTGCCTCTATCTTGAACATAGAGTACGTTAAAACCCATAAACTTATCCATGGGTAAACAACTATTTCCAAAATAGGCTGAAAATGGATCGCCTACCACGAGTATGGTTTCTTGCTTCTTGTTAAAAGGTTGTTGAGCGAAGACTATAATTTCCGAACTCCCAGCCTCAGGATTTTCATGGTCATACCATACGGAAACTGGAATCCTATGAGTCTCACAAAAACATCCAACCTGCAATTGCGGTGAAAAAAACAGTAAGTTCAGCAGTAAAATGACCATATCTTTTGAATGTATAGTATCCTATTTCAAAATTATTAAAAAATTATTCCGTAGATAAGAGAATAACAATCTTTAACATGCGAACTGTGACTGAAATATCCCCCATAAACAAACTCTTCAAAATGGAGGGGGAGTTCAAAAAAATGCTCAGAAGGATCCTTTGGGTTATTAGGAATTCTTAAAAACATAGTTAAAGACCATATTTATAGACCAAAGTAATTTGTATCTACGACTGTAAAAACATAAAATCTATCTTTCCATTTTATAAAAGGTGTTCTGGCCAAAGATTATCGATTATAATCATCAAAAATAAAACACAACAATATTCGGATCTGCATCATAGGTAATTCCAAATATTCTTCTTCCATCCTCGTCCACTGAAAATGCAATCAAACTATGATCCAATTCATAAGACCTTATAATGCTCCCGCTATAATCAAAAACTAGTATAGTTTTTGCAAGTTCACCGCCTAACAACTTCTCACTTTTGTCCCCAAAATATAAGGTATAAATAAATTCCTTTTCAAGATATAAATCGACATAAAATGTATACCTTTTACTCATATTAAACTGTGCCATCGGGTAACCAGCAGAATGATTTATTATAAATTCTGGGATTTCAGAAAGAGGGCCACGAACAGAAATAATATCTCCGCTATTCTTATCCAATATTTCAATAAAATCTCTAGCAACTCCAGCAATAACAAATTTAGAATAATCAGGACTTGATTTTAAAGGCCCTTGATGAACAGCACTAATTACATTGTACGGGATGTCCTTTTCTTCGATCATACTGTCCCAGGTGCCATATGTGTTTAATATTGATCCGTCAATATGGTATTCCACAAACTTTTCATTCTCATCGGCCCTTCTAGTCATTAAAGTGGTATCTGATGACCAGACCATATCCACAGCAAGAAATAACCCCTCTGACTGTTTTATTTGATTAACCGCTAATTTATCTGTCTTAAAGACATCATATTTCGAAAAAATTTTTTGTTCAGAGTCGTACACCCAAAATTTACCTGATGTTTTATCCCTCTCCATTCCATGTACCCCACTTATTTCTCCAGGGCCAAAGCCATTTTCTCCTACAGTTCTAATATATTCATTTTCGTCAATATTTATAATATGTATCAGATCCGACAAACCCAATTCACCTACTATAAGATAATTACCATCCCACAGAATCTTCCTAGGATTTATAAGCTGATGAAAATTAAGCTTTTCTCCTTTTATTTTAATGGTTTCGGGAATGTCCTTAGCTTCAAATCTCTTAATTATATAACCCTACTACTATCTTTTAAATTAGAATCTCAGGAAATAAATAACAGAAATAATATAAATATTAAAAACACACTTTTTTTCATAAGTTTTTACGTTTTTTAAGAAATTAAATAGGGCATATTATATGCCCTATTTAATTTAATTAAGGGCAGGAATCATACCCCCCGTACCACCAAGAATCGTTATATGTAGTACCGATTGGATGGTGACATTTCTCAATAATCCAAGCGCAACAAAGCCCCCCATAGGTTCCCCCCTTCTCTGTATTTGCTTGAGCTCCATTACCCAATTCCATTAGTGTTAACGAGGGTAAGATATTGCCCTTCTCAAACTCCAACCCGACCATTACATTCAGCGTAAGCATCAACCCAAACGCCCCAGCTGCCGTCCAGCGCAGCCACTTGCTTGTTTTTAATACATTTTTCATAATAATATAAGTTTTAAATAGTATAAAATTAATGTATATCAAAGTTATATATTCTAAACCGTAAAAAATCGGACAAAACAGGACAATATTGGACAATTTTAGACAAAATCGGACATTACTCTATCTCCATCTCTCAAATTTAGGTTTTTCATCTCAAGATCAAGGTATTATATCCCGCCCTACAACTTCTCCGGCTTAATCCACCAAATAGGATAAAACACCTTGAAGCCTTTTCATATTTTGACCACTTTAACCCTTTTCGTTATATCACCAGAGCAGATTTTTAAGTTCTCAGCTTTAAAACCTTACACTGAAACTAATTATTTCTTAAATTTATAAATTACAGCTGGATAATCAATTAATTTTTTAGGATACTTATGTCTTTCTATTTCTAAACTGCCTGTTTTTCGGAGCCGCTGTTCGGGATTTGCAATCCCGAACCCAGATAAAGGGGATTTACAATCCCCAAGAAATTAATCAACGTCTTGATACAGGCTTCTGGGACGCCAAGAAAAACCCTAAAGAACCCCAATAGTCACCGCAAGCACACCTGGAAAAACCCTAGAATACAGTCCCCTGAACATCAGATAGGGTTGAACTCATCGAACCATCATTTCTAGAAGGAGAATATTACAAAACCTTTAACCTTATTTCTTGCGGAAGAAATTATAACACTGTATTTCCTGCTTCGGATTGGTGATTTGTACCCCCGCCCTTTTCAGACCACCCCCTTTTTCCCCCTCCTAAAACAGGAGGGGGAAATGATCGATTTGGGGTTTTTTCTCTACGATTTGTGTTTGTTGGGCGAGATGGGTTTATAGGTGCCGTTAGGTACCAAATGTGGGTAGGAGAAGGTCTACGTTTAATTACAGCAAGTCACGTAGGGAAGGAACAGATCATCATGGAGTCAGGAACACCACCTTTTAGGATGAAACAAAGACCACGGCAGTGGTCAAAGCCCATTAGTTTTTAAGACATCAATACATCAAACCGAAATGCCAAAGGGGGATGGTATTAAGAAAGCCGATCTCTATGTCGTCCTTTACTATAAATCCTTTTTCGGCATTCTTAATTTGTTTTATCCCTTTGTTCTTCCCCCCTACCTCAAAGTCCATTTCGTCTATGGCGAAATCAGCTATACTTGAGGCAGCCACTTGATGGTTTACCTTTAATTGATTTAAGAAAAAGGTCTCCCTTACATTACCTTTATTTTGGTTTTCTCCTGCCAGCCCGTACACTAAGTTGGGGTTGTCCAAATAAACTTTATCCACCTTTCCCAAAGCCCTAAGGCCCTCCGCCTTGGTTCTCAGTTGCATAATCATGCCGGCTTCTTCCATATAGAGCAAATAGTCTGCTATGTTGTTCCGGCTTATGTTTAACATCCCGGCAATTTTGCTCATATTGGGTCTGAACGGAACGCTTTGTGCAATAATCGCCAACAATTGCTTTAACTTTCTGCCTGTGGAAACATTCATCTGGGCATAGGTGGGAATATCCGTTTCTAGGGTTTGGTTGACCACCTGCCATAGTCTAATCCCAAAATCATCCTCCCTGGAAAAAGGATAATACCCCTCTTTTAAATAGTCGTAAAAAAATGGCAAAGGATGAGGGATGTGAGGGATACTGACCTTATGCGCCAGTATATCATCAAGTGAATACCTGGGCACTTGCTCCTGGTGAAACAGCGACAAATATTCCCGGAAAGAAAGGCCCTGCATATAATACACCACCGCCCTTCTGCTTAGGTCGGCGCTTCCTTTTCTAATATCAAGGACGGAGGAACCCGTGAAAACCACCTTTAGATCTTGATGGTAATCATAAATCAGCTTCAGCTCAACGGACCAATCCGGGTATTTGTGGGTTTCATCTATGAAAAGGTATTTTCCCCCTGCCTTTACAAAGTCATCGGCCAAATCCATCAAACGGTTTTTTGCAAAGTAAAAATCCTCGGCTGTGACATAAAGGGTCTTCTGCGGATCGAGATTGTTTTTGATATACTGTAACACCAAGGTGGTTTTCCCAACACCCCTGGGGCCGGTTATCCCGAGCATTCTATTCTGCCAATTTATTATATCATAGGCATATCGGGTAAACCCTACATCTACATTGGCGATTAATTGGTTGGAATATTGAAATAAAGCATCCATTGGTTTCTTCAAAAAACAAATATAGCTTATTTTGCACTTATATAGTGCATTTTTATTTACTTTATGCACTGTAGGAGTGCGATTTTTCTAGGTTTAGCCGCTGTTCGGGATTTGCAGTCCCTTACAGCTTCTCCGGCTTAAACCCCACAAATACCATTTCATCCTCGGAGGGGTTGTTGTCGGGATGGTTTAGGGAAAGGTACAGTTTGCCATTATGGGTAAAGTACATCCGGGTATAAATGGTATTTACCGGAAGGTCCACCTCACCCACTTTCTCGAAGTCGCTATTGATGATGATCAACGAAGGAGGCTTGTTGTCCCAGTTTCTCCTTTGCCCATCTGGCCCTGTATAATCCACGCCACGATAAGCCAGGCGGTAGAGCAATTTATTCTCCTCATCATAGGCCAGCTCACGATAGGAATTGGAGGTGACAACACTCTATATATGCCCTGTACATAAGGAATAGAATCGCCCCTATATCGGCGACCAATTCAGATAGGGCAATAAATAAAACTAAATAATTAAAATCAAACTAAAAAGTTAATCCTTGATTATTTTCGGTTTTGGTTATATGCCTTTAGACTTGGTAGAAAAGTTCAAACTCTTCCCCGAGCTGCGGTATTATTTCCTCAAGAATCTCTCTTAACCGGGTGGTTATTTCCCATGGAAAACAATGCTTTTCCAAGTGATTGCGAAATGGAAAGGTTGAAAAGAGGTCACTGCTTCACGAAAGATCCCCAAAAAATTCCTCCAAGTCCAATTTAAATCCTTTGATAACCATAGACTTGACAATATCCCCTGTGGTCATTAACTTGGAAGGTTGGTATTTCCCGTTGACCAGGTTATAAACCAGCGAGGTCAGTGCATCTGGATCCAAAAGCCAATACTCTTTTACTCCTGACTCCTCATAAACTTCATACTTGTATTGGAGTTCCAGTTGCTTGTTCCCAAGGGACATAATTTCCACCACAAGATCCGGGGCACCAATACAGCCCCTGTCATCCAGTTTCTCCGGATCGCAGACTACACAGATATCCGGCTGGACAACGGTGTTGACCTTATCGTCTTTTTTGGATTTTACAGGAAGACGGACATCAAATGGAGCAAAATAAACCTCACAAATATGACCCTCCAAAAAGTTAAACAACTTGGTTCCCAAAGAGGCAGCAGCTTTTTGGTGTATCCTTTTTGGTGCAGCAGCCGCTTTTTTAAATACTTTTCCTTTGATCAGCTCCACCATTTCCTCCATATTCCAGGTCAGGTATTCCGCATAGGTATACCCACCGTAGCTGATATCAGGTTCTTTGAGTATGGCCTTTTCTTTGTCCTGTTCCATGATTAAATTTAATCATATTGGACTATTTTCGGAAACCAATTCCCCATAAAGTTTCCTGGTATTTTTCACTTCCAAGGATTTCTGAAAATGACTTTTCGGATACCTATGCACACACTCTCTGTCATCCGCATAAGCACTGCTGAATGACCTGGTCATAAAAAAAATGGATCCTTCCTTCTGAATCTGGAAGTATCCATTTGACCGGCTGCAAATAGATGGCTTACCCCAATGCCCTGGTATGGAAACCTTTTTCAATCAAAAACTCCTTCATGCTCGTAAGGCGGAATGGATTTTCCCGGGTTTCGTGGAAAACCCTCTCCGGAACCTGCAGGAATGGAGGCCTGCCGTACGTCTCATAAAACTGACGCATGGGATAGAATTCTTTCGCAAATAGCCGGATCAAGAAGCGAGGTACGGACTTGTACCTGAATTTTTCCCCCTCCCTGATGCTTTCCATCATTCTGCCCAACTCAATCCCGGAAACCATATCTCCGATCACGCTGACTTCCTTGTTCAGGTATTTTTCCGGTTGTAGGAATATATGAAGGGCTAGCTTTCCTATATCCCCGGAAGAAATATAGGGTACCTTGGCATCGGCATCAATAAACCCTTTGATAAGCCCCTTCTTTACCGGAAAGAAATGAGAACCCAGATTGTCCATAAATTGTGGCAACCGGAGTAGCGTATAGGGTTGTCCACTGGAGATCAGGTAATCTTCAATGATGAATTTGCTCTCCACGTGGAGCATTTTGAATTTCTTTTCGGTGAAATTCAGCACAGAGCTGAAAAGCAAATGAGGAACCTTATTGGCCACACATGCGTCCACAATGTTTCTCCCCTGTTGGATTTCCTTCTCCGGATAACAATGTTTGTTGTCCTCGGACCAGGGCTGGGTCACCCCGAAAACCGCATCGGCACCCTTAAAGGCGTTTATGAGTGGCTCCTTGGTTTCAAAATTGGCCTTTTTCACTTCCACACCCAATTCCTTTAGCGTTTGGGCCTTGGATGATTTATCGTCCCGGGTAAGGGCTACAATATGCCAGAGGTTTTCTGTTTCCAATAGCTGCCTGATCACAGACCCGCCTTGGGTACCTGTGGCCCCACAAACCACAATGGTTCTTTTAGGAGCAATCGTTTCTAACGTTTTCATGTTTCTATAATTGTCTTTTAGCGTTCATAACTTGCCCCGTCCCGATAGCTATCGGGATCGGGAGAATATCGCATGATTATTATCATCCCTACATGTGAGTTTCTCCTCATGCCTGACTGCCGTCCAGGCAGGCTCGATTTCATCTTTTTGTTTAATTGAGGCCAGGAAAAGGAATATGGCCTCTGAAACCCAACCACTTGGCCAGTCTGCCTACTACTTTGGCCATTATTTTTTGGACGAAGATGGGTGGGCTTATCACAAATAGTTCCCCGTAGCATTCATGCAGGATGGCTGCAAACTGCAGGGGGTTTGGCAATCCTTTTTTGTCCAGTTTCCCCTGTTGGTCCAAGGCATACATGCTTTCCAGAAAATATTCTGTTTTCAACGCTGGCCTCAACTCCACGATGGCCACTAATTCTTCCGTTCCGGCGTTGGACCATTTGTGCAGCACATTGGGTTCCACCGTGAATTTTTCCCCAGGCAGGAGGACCAGTTGCTTTCCCTTATGGGTCAGGTTGAGTTGGCCCTTTACCACCTCAAAGCTTTCACTTTGTATGGGGTGGTAGTGTTCCGGTGGACCGGCGGCTCCGGGTTGAATCCACACCTGAGCTTTTAGCAAGGCTCCCTTGGAATCGGCTGCGGTGACCAGAAATTTGGCTTTGTCGCCGTAGGTTTTACTTTCGATGATTTGATTTGTGTGTGCCATTTTTTTACTATTAACTTTGGTTGATTTGATGACACAAAGCTAAATCACTGGGCACAAACCGCTTATACGTAAGAAGAAACACCTTATACGCAAAGAGAAATAGTGGAACGGCTTACCGCGGAGGCTTGGTGGCTGAGGGGGAAAAGCCAAAATGCTTCTTAAACGCGGTAGAAAAATGGTTTTGGTGACTGTAACCCAACCACTCACTGATTTCGAGGATAGGGTGTTTTTGTTCCAATAGCATGTGCTTGGCAAATTCCATGCGGAGTTGTTGGTAATAGGAGAAAATACTCATTCCAAAGGTCGCCTTGAAGGAAGTCTTCAAAGTTTGAATATTGGTACCGAATTTCCTGGCCAACTCCTCCAAGGTCCAGGCAGCCAGAAATTGCTGCTCCAGGAATTCCTTGACCCCAAAGGCCAATTCTTTGTTTTTGGCACCCATTGGGAGGGGACGGAGAGAAAGGTTGCAAAGTTGATGGATTTGCATGGTAATGAGTTCCAGGCTTTTTATCTCCAAAAACATCCTTTTCATGGCACCCTGGTAGGGGTTTTCCAACATGTGTTTAATGGTGTTTTTCATCTCATGATGAATAAACCCGGGCTGATTGGAAGCTACTGTGGAGTTCCTGGTGGCGATGCCGTTTTTGAAACGGTCAGTGATCTTGTCTTCCGATATGAAATTGTCGTAGAAATAAGTGCTGCCAACATTGATATGAAAGGTATGCAATTTCCCCACCGGAAGGTAATGTTCCCCTTCGGTATGGACCAG
The DNA here is from genome assembly GCF_003347495.1 of Pleomorphovibrio marinus. Lineage (GTDB taxonomy): Bacteria > Bacteroidota > Bacteroidia > Cytophagales > Cyclobacteriaceae > Pleomorphovibrio > Pleomorphovibrio marinus. The sequence continues at coordinate 1,258,387 of NZ_QCXY01000001.1, read as the reverse complement.
GTGAATGGCATTGTGCGAATTCTGGGGAAGTTGTTGTTTTTTAGGAAAGTTGTAAAAATGGGAAACGATGCTTCCTTCCAGCATAAAGGGGAAGTTGATGCTGTTGTCCGGTGTGGCAGTCTTCAGTCGTACGGATTGGCGGAGCTGGATGATGCCGGAGAGCAGGGAGACATTTGGCGTGGCGATGAGCCGGCAATCAATGCTTCCCAAAGAAGGATCCTGAAAAGCCAGTTTCTGCTCCATGACAGGGTCATGGTTTGGGTAGTTGGGGGATTGACCCTCAATGTCCACCGTGGAGGTGTTTTCAAAACTGATCAATGAAAGGTTCATTCCACTATATTATATAGCTATTAAACACACCTCCTTTGCATTACCCCTACCCTATGTTAGTATTTGTAGGCCAATGGTTTACAAATATAGTTGGAAATTCACTTTGATGATATATTAGTTTTGTTCTTGACCTAATTTTTTTTCTCTGGAAAATGCATGCTATTCCTAACGTAGTTTCAGTGTTTTCTTAGGAAGGCTAACGCCAGTATAGGTGGAAAAAATAGCAGCTATACCGGAAGCTCCGGATATAGCTGCTTTCAAAATTTTCAATACCTAATTTACCTTAAGTCGGATCCAGCCAGCACGTTTAAAACGTCTTAAAGGTTGCCCGCAAAATCCTCCATTCTCGCTGTATCCTAATTTCTTCGCTCAAAGAACCTATCTTCGACAATAACATCACCCCCGACAATCCCACCGGGGAGCAGGAAAGTATTTCCATTATCCCGAATTTCGTAATTTAGAGGACTTTCCTGATTGGGCTCAATATGGCCCTTATCCAATTCTTCTTCGGAATAAAATAGTTTTTCCGCACCATAAGGCTTGTGAAGAAATTCTGTACGAAGCAATTTGAGCATATTTTCTTCTGAACCTGCCCTGAATGTTCCCCTTTCCAGAAAATTGTACCCTAAGTCAAGGTCAGTGTCCTTCTCCCGTAGGGTGGAACTGTAGGTATAAGTGCCATCTGCCCTAAATTGCAAAGTAGTGACATAATCCAGTTCCAAGTAATCATTAAAACCGACCATTTCCCAGGTACCCAAGACCATGGAGGGAACACCAGGTTGGGGATCCTCGTCATCCTGACAGGAACTGAAAATAAGCAACATAATAAGAAGGGAAAGGGTAAGGACTTGTTTCATAGTGATGTTGAATTTGTTTTTAATTTTTACGGAGATGTGCAGTGCTTGGTTACTCTATTTTTACAATAGACGAGTTTTTCAACAAAATGCTGCCACAAACCTACCCTTGAAGATAGGCAGGGGCACGGCTATTTGGATCCCAAATAATAGCATTAGTGGCTACACCCATTTTAAACTATCCGAAAAAAAGAGGAGTATCCTCAAATTTTGAGAAAAACCATTCCTGCATTCGCGGCACCCCCCCTTCCATCCTTGGATCAATTTTTGCTAATTTCCTGTTTAGCCCTACCCAGACCAACTATCCATGAGCTTTCTAAAAAAGTGCCTATCCCTTTCCAAAACTTCCTTCCACATTTTTTCGGAAAACCACCCCGTGAAGTTTGCCTCAGCCATTGCTTACTTTTCCCTGTTTGCGCTGCCTTCCATGCTGCTCATTATCGTCTATTTCTTTAGCATCTTCTTTTCGGTAGAGTACATACTTGGCGAACTCAAGGAGCAGCTGTCCAACGTAGTCGGGGAAGAGGGTGCCAATATCGTGGTGGTGATCACTGAGAATTATAAGGAACAAGCAGCAGAGAGTGTTTTCTCCCAGCTCCTTTATTCAGTGGTCATCTTCTGGCTTTCCACACAGCTTTTTCGGCTTTTTCAAAACTCCCTCAATGACCTATGGCGGGTAAAACCTGATTTTGACAACCCATGGGAAAGGATTTGGATGGAACGAATCCTGACCTTCTTCCTAGTAATGGGATCAGGTATACTGCTCTTTTCCTCTGTGGCGGTGGAATGGTTCCTGGAACTGCTGTTGGGTTCAGGCGGAGGGGAGGGAAATTGGACCCTTACCTCCATTCTTGTCAATACTATCACCGCTGTTTTGGTGTTCCTATGGTTCAGCCTGTTGTACAAAGTGCTTCCGGCAGTACAGATTCAGTGGGGCCCCACCTTTGTCGGGGCTTTGGTGACTTCGATATTGATCATAATTGGATATTTTTTACTCTGGGAGTTTGTGGTGAAACGTGACCTGGAGGATTTTTATGATGTGGTGGCTTCCATAGTCGTGGTATTGCTGTGGATCTTCTATTCCTCCCTGGTATTTCTATTTGGAGCCAGTTTCACCAAGGCCTATTCCTATGATCGTGGCAAACCCATAGCACCCGCAACCTATGCCTATAAATTTAAGGAGGTAAGAGATAACCAAAATGTACTGGATTAGTTCTTTTCCGTGACATATGAGTAATTAAGTTCAAGAAGGTGCCATTTTTCCTCTATTACCACAAACATTTGTAAAATTTTTAGCTATTTAAAATGGGTTATTCTGAAATGATTAGTTCCTTAATAAGCCCTTTTGTTAGCATTTCAATATTTTCCTCTTGCCCTTTTTCATCCGTACATATATAGTTAGAAGTCAATTTACTATACCATTTGCCCGTATTATACCAGGTGACCCTTGCTCTTTTTCTTAGGTTATTGGCACTTACATCCTTCTTTAATTCTCCAGATCCTTTTTCAAGAGCTCTAAAGTAAAATTTGTTACCCCCATCACAATTTGAATGATGCGTTTTAACTATTCCTCCTAGTTCGCCTGAATGTACTATGCTCACACGAACTTCTAATTTTCCATACATACAGTTGATGCTATTACCAAGACCTTGAAACTCCGAAAGTCTATACGTTTCATTGTTTCTCATCGGAATCGAAAAATTATACACAGAATAATCGTTACATAAGTCAATATCCAATACTTCGATAATTAAATCCGTATCAATTTGACGGGATATTTCATCATAAGTGACTTGACCGTTCCTTAATAGTTGCGTTAACAAGCCCCTGTCTCTTACAGTATACCCGGATTTTAGGAACTCTCTTTCAATCAGATTATAGTATCTAGTTAACTTATTTTGTTCAGCAGAAGTGACATCATGAGTAGGGGAAGGCACCCGTAGTACAACTTTTGGCTTTGGATTGTCTCTTAAAAAATCCTGTAAAGCATTAGTTTTCGTAACTTCATTTTTGGAAGGGCTGTTAGATGTTACAGTTGCCTCATAAACTTTTAGTGTACCACATCCTGAATGGCACAAAATAATTACTCCTAACATTAATTTTGTAAATGTCTTCATAATTTAATAGTTTTTATTACCCCTATCCTGTCAAAAGGATTTTAGGGATTTGCCTTAAAAATTAAAAATTTACTGATACTTCTTTTTTGCCAATGAACGCCAACTCATAAATTTTCCCGACGTTTTTTCCATTTTTATCAAATGCTGTTAGCTTATTGAATTTTTGTTCCCCTTTACTTAATACAAAATATTTATCCCCAATCCTGAACCGTTGGGAAGCATCTCTTTAAAAAAAGCAAATCGGGATTAAAAGCTAATTGAATGCTACTGAAAATCAAGGTGCTACACCGCATAATACCCTTCTACCACTCATTTTTAAAAAGATTTACCGCCCAATGTAATAAATTCTGTATAAAAAAGCAGAAATTAAACTAAACTTTGTGCCAATAGCATGGTGAGATATGGTAAGGGAACCTGGCAATAAATTATTTATACAAGTAGAAATTGCCTAATTGAGCAGGAAAAAAAACCATAATTTTTGAATTGCCTTGCATAATACTTCCCTTACACTAGACCTGCATTAATCTCTTTTGATCTGAATATCGGGATTTACCTTAAGGATTCAGTTCACCGCCTTACCGATTATTTCTAAATTCCGTTCTATAACTCTTCTGGTTTTTAGATCATTTCGGAATTCAAAAAAATCTTTTTTGTCCAATGGGCCCCGACCCCGAGGCTCTGGATAAATAGTGACAGCGTCAACCTGATCCGTTTGGATCGGGTCGGGCTACCCATTACCTGCTGGAATTCTTTTCATCAACAAAATAGTTGTCAAGTTTATTCAAAAATCTTTCGTCTGACATACCAGTCCTGTTAAACATAATTACACTTCCAATTCCACTGTCTGGGTAAATTCTAATTTCACAATAATATCCACCACCTCCACCTGCATGGGTAAAGTACGTGTTTCCTTTCAAACTACCTTTAAACCAGGAAAGACACATACCTGTAGCTTTCCCATCGTTTGTACGGTTTTCGTTAAATAACAAACTTTTATAATTATCTGAAATAAGGGTAGTATTGGGCTTTAGGAGTTCTTGGGCATATTTTACAAAACCATTAGGAGTTCCAATCAAACCTCCATAAGCGTTTCCAATTGCCTTCAGCCTTGGTCATATACTTTGATTTATCCACAAACAATCCTAACATAATATTGGTCAGGCTTAGTATTTTTTGATAACCTTTGGCATGACCATCTTGATTTGTGATAATAAAACCAAGTTCATGTGGTTCAAGATTAATTTTTTTGATTATCATTATATTAATATACTCTTCGTAACTAAGCCCAGAAATCTTTTCAATCAGCTGTCCAAGTAAAACATACCCAATATTGGAATAAGCAAACTTCTCATTGGGCTTTAATTTGACTTTGCTATTCCTTCGAATAATTTCTTCAAAAAAGTCATTACTGTTAAATGATTTATGCTCTGAAGTTAAATGAATCCAATTCAAGGGAATTGGATTTGGAATACCAGATGAATGACTGAGCAATTGCCGTATAGTAATATGTTCTGAATAAGGGAGTTCTGGAAGATATGCTTTCACGGGCTCATCAATATCAATTAAGTTCTTTTCTGCTAATTGTTGTATGGCGAGAGCAGTAAAGGTTTTTGTAACAGAATAGGCATTATAGGTGGTGCTTTCATCTACTAATTTTCTGTTTTTAATGTCAGCATACCCAATTTGGAATTTGTAAATTACACTGTCTTTATCAAACAAAAAGTATTGTACAGAAGGTGTATTACCTTGTTCTACTTCTCTTTTTAACAAAGTTTCAATAGCAGTTTCGTTTTTTGAAATTGTATTACAGTACATAATGGTTGTGATCATAAAGGTAACTAGTAATCTTATCACAGCTGAATTTTGTTTATAGTCTTATACTATAGCCAATATGCAATGCAGCAACATAGTGAAATTTTGCTGGCTCAAATTTCACTCCATCAATAGAATGTGGCCCTTTTGTGTTTATTTCAGACCCAAAATTCAGATAAGGATTTAAGTATAAGCCTATATTTTTAAATGGATAATAGATATATGCGATTCTTAGGTTTGGATATATAGTGGAATGGTCGATTTCCCTTTTATACGGCTCAAGCGTTACGCTTTTGTTGTAGAAGAAGACAGAAGGGCCAAAATGAAATCCTTTCCTGTCTTTGTTCAAATAATAATCTGCGAAAAGTGCGTAACTTGGTCTGAATTTCATGTTTACCCATCCCTTCTCTTTATTCGATTTTGCCATCATGGCATCAGGGAAATCCGAAGAAAAGATTGAGCCCATCAATGAAACCTTAGGCAATTTTTTTGAACTGTATTTCAAGCTTACTGAATATCCGTTAAGTAAATAAGGAGCGGGGTCTATTTCCAGTGCAATCAAATTACTTTGAGACTGAGCATGAAAATTCAGAGCTAATAACAGAGCCAATATTAATGATATCCTTTGCATTTTTTTGTTTTAGAGTTAAACGATGATGCAAAGTTGGAGGCTGATCAGCTGAGTTCCATTATCATTTGTTAAAATGAATTGTGGTTATCGAATTTCTTTTCTTAGTCTGCTCAATGAAACATTCGTGATTCCTAAGTAAGAGGCAATATAGGGATGGGGAATAATATTTTCTAGATACGGGAGCTCTTGTCTTAACTTAATTAACCGCTCTTTAGCCGATAAAGATGCAAAACCAATTTCTTTTTCAACCTTCTTTTTCAATTCGTTTCTCAAAACGGTATTTGCAAATTCTCTTATCTCAAGATCTTCCACCATCAATTTTTCAAAGACCTCAGCATTTATACTACCTATTTTCATATTGGTCAATGCCTTAATTGTTATAAGAGAAAACCCCTTTGAGGTTCTTGTGGTGAAAGGCGAAAGAATAGATTTTTCAGGAAAAAAAGAAATAAAAACCTTATCTCCATCAGGATTGGTTATATAACTTCCACAAATACCTTCCAATACAAAATACTCCTTAATGTTTTTCTTATTTACTGAAATAAAATCAAATCCCATTTCAAAAAATTCAATTTCCATGGCGGAGGTGATTTTTGCACGAGAAGCAGATGAAACCTGATAAATTGAATTTATGATTTCCTCGATTTTTATTTGATCGGTCATTCTATTTGGTTTTGCTTGCAGGTAACTGGGTAAGGTAGGGGAATATACTCACTCTTTTTCATTATTCTAAGGCGTTCGTGAATTTCAATTCACCCCTTCCTTCCCACAGAACTCCCGTAAAACGGGACAGGCTGCGGGTGAGACTGACACAACTTGTCCCGCACCGAAGGTCGGGATAGCCTGCCCCGGAATAGATTCGGGGAATCTCGCATGTTTGATAAGGATCGCTACGAATGGCGATTGATTCATACTCGATTTCCTATTACCTCAAATACTGCCCGACTTTGTCATTCAGGCGGGCGCAACCTACAATCCAGTGAACTGGGACTGGGTGTTAAGAAATGACCTTTTTAGACCCGTACGGCTGTCGGGGCTAACGAGGGGCCAAGATGCAGCGTGGGGGACTGCCTGCCCTTGCCTGCCCCGTCCCGATGCTCGGGATAAATAGTGAGGAGTACTCCGCAGGCTTATGGCCTGCGGCCATCCACGATTACCTACAGTTTAATCATCTACGCTGGTTAGATTTTTGATTTTAACGTGTCTTTCCACGTTAGGTCTCCATTGATCTTGATTCGCCATAAGCCCAGAAAGCTTTTCTTGGAAGTACACTTGGTACCATATCTTTTTGTGAAAATGACAAATATTATTATAAGTCTTTTCTGAATGGATCATCAACCTCAATAGAAAATCTTCCTTAGGCTTACGGTGATTATTTACTATTTTACTTAACAGATTAGCGTCAATATCAATATCCTTAGCAAAGTCAATTCTCTTGCTATAAATCGCATCAATATATGAAGTCAAGAATTTTGTAAAGTGATTTTCCTCTTGATAGATAGGCTCTTTTATAAACTCCTCCATCTTCAGTTTTAGTTGTAATAATTTAGCCTTTATAATTTTGTCAGAAGATAGGTTCTTCATTCTTTGAAGTCTAGCCTCCATAAGTGCTTTGCCATCATCTAGTTGCTTCTTTTTTGAAGTATAGCGAGAATCTACGCCGAATTCAGCACCTTCAATTTCTTTGAATTTATTTTTCCCCATAATCATGATCATAAGTGTTAATTAACTCTAGTATTTCTGCTATTTCAACGCTTAAAGTCATTCCCGTTATATTCATTCCAAATTTATCAATATAGTGTTGCGCTATTGCTCCCTTTGGTTTTAATGATACACAGGCAAGTTCTCCGTATTCTCTAACGGCAATTTTTGAAATGAATGTGATAAGATTACCAGCAATATTTTCATATTCTTTGTCTCTTCCTTTGTTTTCTTTAGATACAGTAATTAGCCTAATATGAATTCGCCATTCTTCTGGAATTCGTTCAACTGAAACAAGTCCTAGAATATCGCTTGACCCAACAATTTTTATTTTATAAACCTCCTGTGATTGTTCTTTTTTCCAATCAAAGAAGTATCGGCTTTTCGTAATAGATTTATAATCATTTGCTTGAACTGCTTCTATCTCTACTTTGTACTCTTTCCCATTAGCAGAACTTATAACTATCATACAACAAAGATACGAAAAAAGTTTCCTAAAAATGGAAATAATATATAAATAGTTTCCAAAAAACGGAAATAAATGATAGTATTGTTATTGTAGGTAATCGGGTCACGCAGGGGAATTTCATCCCCACGTTCCCACAACTTGTCCCGATTTTCGGGAGAACTCCCGTCAAACAGGACATGCTGTGCGTGAGACTCTCACCACACACCGCCTGCCCAGATCCCTCGGGGGCTCTTCATACTAATAACCATTGTAAGGTAATGCACTAATTTAATCAATTAGCGGTGGTCCTGTCTCTTTTCCATAAATCCTCCCCTGAATAGTCAAGGTTGTAAATGAATGAGAAACATAGTATGCTCCCTACCCGCATTCCTCGCTCAAATGTCCTCCCGGACATTTGCCGTGCTCCACTCCCAATATAGGAGCTTCAACACTACTTAGCCGTTCACCAAACCAGCGTTTCCGCTAAATGCAGCGTCTTTGATGGCTGCCCCCTGAGAAATCAGGGCAGGCCCTCAGGCCGCCATCGGAGGGCCTGTCTTCTGATCTCTCAGAAGTCTTCCATCCATTTCAAAGCATTCTTTCCCGAAGGAATGATTCAAGTCACACAAGTTTCGCAGCTACACGCAGGTGGGGATTTTTTGCACTGAACTTCATTAAAAGGACAGAACTTGGACTTAGCACTTCACTTTCAAAAAAAACACTGAACCCGCTTTTTTGCTAAACGCCTGTTAGCGGTTCGGGCTTCTATTATGTCCACCGTTATCATTTTTTTTCTAATGTTTTTTCGAGCAATATTTTATCAAATGTATTACAGAATTATTCTATTTAAGAGTGTCAATGTTCATCTCCTTTGTAAATCCACATTGGTTCTGTTTGACCTGCTCTCTTAAAACCAACTTTTTGATAAAAATCAATTGCCTTTCCGTCTGCTGTAAGCATTTGCATATGAAAGTGTCCATATTTTTCTTGCATTTTTTCTACTATCATTTGGCCAATTCCTTTGCCTTGATAGTCAGGATGAACAAGTAAATGAGGATAATAAACAACCAAGTGTCCGTCTGAAATAGCATTACCTATACCAACTAGTTTATCTTTGTCCCAAGCAGAAAACAATGAGTGTGAATTTTTCAATGCATTATATAATTCAGTTGGTTTGTCCGCTGAACTCCATTGGTTTGCCTTATACAAATCAATTATTTTTTCAAGGTCAATATCTCGTCTGTCTGAGATTGTTATTCTCATTTGTTTATTTTCTGTCATTCGTTTTCCGAATAAATTTCCTCATTTTTGTTCGTCCATTTTCGTTTCAAGTTATATCGTTATAGCCTGTTCGCTAATCGGGTGAGGCGGGGGAATTGCACCCCCACCTTCCCACAACTTGTCCCGATTTTCGGGAGAACTCCCGTAGAACGGGACAGGCTGTGCGTGAGACTCTCACCTCACACTGCCTGCCCCGCAATAATGCGGGGGCTCCTCATACCAACAACCACTTAAAGGTAATGCGCTAGTTTAATTAATTAGCGGTGGTCCTGCTTCTTTTCCATAAATCCTCCCCTGAATGAACAAGGTTGTTAATAAAGGCGAAATAGGATATGCTGCCTGCCCGCATACCACGCTCAAATGTCCTCCCGGACATATGCCGTGCTCCACCCCCATTACAGTCCCGTAGCCATCGAGAATCAGCTCCACCTACAGGCCTTATTGTCCCCGTTTTTCCTTAGCCGTTCACCAAACCAGCGTTTCCGCCAAATGCAGCGTCTTTGATGGCTGCCCCCTGAGGTCTCAGAACTAACCCTGAAAAATCAGGGCAAGCCCTCAGGCCGCCATAGGAAGGCCTGTCTACTGGTTGCCCAGTAGTCCTCCATCCTTTTCAAAGCACATTCATTCCCGAAGGAATGATTCAAGTCACACACGGCGTTTAGCAGCTACCCAAAGGTGGCGATTACAGAGCGATACACTGTCAACCAAGCAAAAACTTTGATAGATGTATCAACCTTCATTTAACCACCAATACGCTGAAATCCTTGTGCCGATAAAACTTAATTTCTCCTCTCAAAAGACATGTCAGGGGTTATCGCCCCTCCTTCGAATCTGCCTGGTATAAAGAAGGTGTTGCCATTATCCCGAATTTCGTAATGGAGGGGGTATTCATCATCGGGCCTTACATCGCCCCTTTGCAATTCATCCTCGGAATAAAATAATTTTTCCCCATAAAAGGGTGTGTGAAAAAATTCGGTGCGGGCCAATTTGAGCATATCGCTTTCTGAGCCTGGGCGAAAGGTACCCCTTTCCAGAAAATTAAACCCCAAATCCAGGTCACTGTCCTTTTCACGAAGGGTGGAGCTGTAGGTATATGTCCCATCTGCCCTGAACACGTAGGTAGTGACATAATCCAATTCAATATAATCATTGAAACCCACCGTTTCCCAGGTGCCTACTACGGCGGTGGGAACAGAGGGAAGGGTATCCTCGTCATTTTGACAGGCACTGGCTATCAACAATATAAGAAGAAGGGGAAGGGTAAGGAATCTTTCCATATAGAGCTTGAATTTGTTTTTAACATTTACGTTACTATTCCTATCCAGGTTCTATATTACGCAGCCATTTCTAAAAACTTGCGCAGACGATTTCAGGTCTGTTTCGAAATTGGTAATCATAAATGTAAGCAAACACTCACAGAATTCCACGTGCAGGACCTGTACAGGTACATGGACAAGCTTTACAACAATTATAAGGAAACAATCCAGCTGATCAGCTTTGAACACACCAGGAGAATACTCGGTGGGAGCATCAATATCGTCTTCTACGATGGCACCACCCTTTATCTTGAAGTGGATCAGGAAGACGAACTGAGGAAGATGGAAATAGCAAATCGAATTTACACAGTGGAAATCAAACTCAGCTCCTCGGGCAAAAAGATTGGAAAGACCCTGATATTGAACGAAAATCAAAAAAAACTGGCAGAAATGTTCGGTTTTTGATTTTGGGTGCCCCAGTGTCCTGTTTTCCTCGCTGGGACACCTATTTAAATTTCGGTTAGAAAAATTGACCAGTTACGTTGTTTCGTCAATGCTCTTGATAGTTTTCCGATGGTTTGATGTGACCCGAATATCTTGATCTTAAAATTGTATATTGGAGAAAAACCATATTATCACTTTATCTTCCGCCTTGCAGATTTTGGCGTGAAGAAATCCGGGCAGCGCGGTGGCAAAGGCAGAGGCATGTCTGACGAGGTTTTTGGGCTATAAATTATTTTGTAGGACTTGTACTTTCCAAAAACCGAGGAGTTTGCCTATGCGCGGGCTGAGCACGGATTTTAGCCAAAAGATGCACAGCGGCGGGGTTTTTTGGTTACTTTTTTGATCCCGATTTGCTTCGCTTCGGGACAGGCTCTGCAGCAAAAAAGTAACAAGGGTTGAATATTCATACAGTTAGCCATGTGAAGGCAAACGGCCTCTACACCGGTGCATTGTGATTATACCTGAAAAGTCAACCTTTTGTCTTCAGCTTACTGGAGGGGTTTTCATGCCTTGACAAAACTCAAAATATCAAAAATAATGACTGGGACACCCAAATTCGTCAAAAATATCCCCTGAGAGTGTCTAAACGCACTTCCAGTAATCTACCGAGGAAAACAGGAAAAAACTGGCAGAAATGTTCGGTTTTTGATTTTGGGTGCCCCAGTGTCGAAGTCAGGAGTGGTCATCTTCTGGCTTTCCACCCAACTCTTCCGGCTGTTCCAAAACTCCCTCAAAGGCCTATGGCGGGTCAAACGTGATCTGGAGGGTTTTTAGGAGGTGGTGGCTTCCGTCGTCGTGGTGTTGCTATGGATTTTCTATTCCTCCTTGGTGTTTCTATTCGGAGCCAGTTGTACATAGGCTTATGCGATGGACCGCGGCAAAGCATTAGAACCGGAACCATACGCCTATACATTCAAGGGGGTTAGGGACGATAGTTGATGGCAAAATTAGTTGACCAGGGTTTACAAACAATGATTGGTCTAGGGCTTTTATCATCATTTCAATTTGATCAGAGCATTCGGGTCCAAGGCATTCACATGTTCACGTTATCGACATTATGGTAAATGGTGTGTAGGAACATATCCCACACACCATAAACATCCACTACTGCATTATGAAATTTTCGTTCTCATCCATGCTTTTAATTCCTGGCTTTCTGTACTGTCCAGCCACCTCAAACTCTTTCTATATTCCTTTATCAACAGCCTTCTGTCGAAAGCCATTTTTTCAAGAATCAATTTACAATAGTTCAGCATTTTACATTCGTTATTACGGGAAGCATTCATGTTACCGTTAAATTAATATAAGAGTTACAACAATGATAAATTTGTTAAGGGATAAAATAGGATTTAGTTTAGCCTTCGATCGAAATACTATTTCAGATCCTTTTTAGCTCTCGTTCAACAAAGCATTTAGTAATTTGCTAGTGCCTAAATCTTTCCCGCCTTGCAGATTTTGGCGTTAAGAAATCCGGGCAGTACGGTGGCAAATACAGAGGCATGTTTGACGAGTTTATACGTCCTATATTATCCTAAGAAACAATAAATAAAACTCCGAGGAGTTTGCCTATGTGCGGGATGAGCATGGATTTTAGCCAAAAGATGCACAGCGGCGGTGTTTTTCCCGTGTTGGCGGGGAAGGTTGGTTACTTTTTTTATCCCGATTCGCTTCGCTTCGGTACAGGCTCTGCAGCAAAAAAGTAACAAAGGTTATAGGTGCCATCCAAGTTAGATTCTGAGATCTACTTAAATCTAATCCGCGTTGGAGCTTTTGGCGAAAATAGATCCGCGCTTTACGGTGGCCAAGAAACATTTTAAGAGTAATTAAGCCATAGTAATTCACGGAGTCCTAAAACGGCAAAACAAATAACCAACCTTCAATAAACACCCACCTTTAACTCGACCCTTAATCATTTTTGCATCATCCACCTTTTTGCAGGTCAAAAAAAAAATTGAATCATAGTAAGAGTGTCCTGATTTTGATAAAAAGGTATTTGGTGACAGGTATGTAATTATAATAAAGAAAAAAGGGGCTTTCTTCAACCTTTACAAGATGTGTTTGATTCTCGGTAGATTGATTTGCCTGCTGCTTATCCAAGGAAGAATGACTTACAAAAACTTCCCTGGTATCCTTTTCATAATTTTCAACAACATAGGTGTCGCTCAAATGAACTAAGGAAAAGCTTAAGGCAACAATCAGAGCTACAAGTTTCATTTTAAGTAATTTTCATAATGTACGGAGTAATCTTGTTTAGGTTACATTTCTAAATGACCTACGAACTCCACTCCCTCATTGCAAATCCTTCACTCCATGGATCACCCTGTGAATAAAGGAAAGCTTTTCCACTACTGGAGCACTAAGCACAAAGGGATAAAGGTCCCTTGCGCCCATACTTCGGTTCATACTGTTCATCGCTATGGACAATGGCATCCACATACTTATAATGGTCTGGAAATCCTTGCAGGTATAGGCATTTTCCTCCACATGGGTGCTGAGCCAGTCTCCTTGTTTCTTCCGCCTCGGTTGCACCTGCAAGCCAAAACTGTAGGCAGTCTCCAGGGTATCCACGATATGCATGTAGTGGGCCCAGGTCTCCGCCCAGTCTTCCCAGGGGTGCATGGTGGCATAGGGACTGATAAAGGAATTTCCCCAATCCTTTTGTGGGCCATTGCGGTAATAGTAATCCAGGCAAGCTTGGTAACTTTGGCGCTCATCCCCAAAGAGCAGATGAAAACCATCTATCCATGGCGAATCCAACACCAGTTGCTCCCAGTAATAGTGGCCTACCTCATGGCGGAAATGCCCCAAGACGGTCCTGTACACCTCGTCCATCTGTTTTTTGGCCATCTCCCTCTCCACGTCATCAGCCTCGGCTATATTGAGGGTAATCACCCCCATTGCATGGCCGGTAAGGATACGTTCTCCCTCCGGAAGGTGGTCGTCGGCTTTGAAATCGAAAATCAACCCACTATCGGTATCCTTGAATTTGCCGGTAATGGGCAGCCCCCATTTTAGCAAGGCATAGACCAGCCTATGCTTAGCTTGCTCTATCTTCCTCCAGCGGTCGGCATAGATGGGGTTGGTGAGGTTTGGAATCACCCGGTTCAGTTCGCAAGCCATGCAATACTGGCTATCTTTTTCCATAGGAATTAACCAGTTGCACACATCGTGTGTCTGGTTTGCACAGTACTTGAACAACTTTCCACTGGCTGGACTTCTCCATTTGCCCCCCTCCTCTGCCACCAAGGAAAGCATCAACATCCTCTCCGGGTCAAAACCCAAGGAATGACCGCAGTTGTCGCAACGTACATTGTCAAAATAAACGGGATGTCCACAATGGTCGCAGTTGAAAAGTTGCATGATTAGTTAGGCTTGTTTACATCACAAATTTAGAATTATTGTACAATTTCCATTACGAATTTGCTGAGTAATAATTAAGTAGCTCCCATTTCATTGCTATCTGTTTGGGGGTACACTAATTAGGTTGTTTAATCCCCTATTGGGAAACCAAAGAGGGATGAAGCCACCTACGAGTGCTGACATCGAACGCGTTACGGTCATCGGGAAACTCTATAAACTCCTCATCACCGGAGTTTTGGGGGTAATAGGGACTCAAGTCCTCTCCCTTCACCATCTTGTCAAAAAGTAGCATTCCCTTTTCCTTCAGTTCTTCGTCCGGCATTTTCCAGGTACGGAAGGACTCCCTATAAAATGTCACACTGTCTTTTTTGTCTCTCTCGAAGACAATGCCAGTTGCGACATATTTTTTATAAAGGCTAGGTGCTTCCCGCTTGATCAGCAGGAATTCTTTTCCAGCCTTATCTGCGTAATAGGCCAAAACCTCATGTTCCTGGGCATGCTGCTGGTAATGGTCGTCAAACTGCTCTTCAAACTTATTCTCATGGTTTGCATAGCGCTTGGGTAGTTTCCCAAAATACCGCACCATGCTATACTTCAGTGCCTCTAGGTTTTCTTTTGGCAACCGTTCGGGGGAATAGTCCCTCTCCTCACAAGCGGTTAGGAATAGGCACAACACTACTAGGTAAGCACTAATTTTCATCTGTTTATAATTTGTTTTTTAAAGGCCATATAGCCTGCCCCTGCCTGCCCCGAACTCGATTCGGGGAACTTGCTTCGGGGGAATCTCGCAGTCTATAATCATCCCAGTGTGTGACGTGCTCGTAATGCCTGACTGCCATCCAGGCAGGCTCGATTTCATATAAATATTTCCTTGCATGGTGAAATCGGGACCAAAGGGATCCCAAAAAATTGATGGCTGACAATAAATGGAAGGGCCGATCGCCAATTGGCGAACTCGACCCTTCCTTCCTTCAAGATTTTCTTTTTTAGTATTCCTTATCCACAGGATCAAATTCCGCCCATCCGTCGGTCCAGTCCACGTTGCCAAAGGCGCCCAGATACTCCACATTGGTATCAAAGAAAGAGGCACGGTTGGATTCGCTGAACTTAGGGAGGTCAAAGCTGGCTCCAGAAGCTATCATCCCACCATTGACGGTGAAGTTAGGATTATTGGGGTATTGGTTGGTCAATCTATTGGCAAAAAACCAATCCTGTTTCAAACCAATGGACTCATGAATTGTTTCAGAGGCCTCCTCGTTAATTACGGTATTGTGTTCCTCAATATAGGCTGCAATATCATCCACACTCACGCCAGTGCCAGCCCGGTATTTTTCGTTGGGGGCAAAGAAGATGTTGTTGGCGATGTAGCCGTTCTCATTCACAGCATACTGCTCATATACAGAAGGCTGGTTCATTCTCAACGCTCTGGGGAAACCAGCAAATACCGAGTTGGTAATGGTCACGGCGGTTCTCCTCCTCAAGTCCACTGCATAGGCAAAGTTGTTGTTGCCGGGGTTGGTGCCAGTGGCAATAGGGCCTATTACGGTGATGTTAGAGAAGGTGCCTGTGGTGTAGGGTTCCACATTGTTGTCATTTGGCCCGTTATCACATTCAAAGCCATTGGACTCAGACTGGTCTGCATAGCCCCGGTACCTTACCGCTAGTCCATACTGTACGTTTCCGGAATACCCGTAGTCCACGTCAAAATCATCATCCCACATGGCGAAGGAGACCAAGTTTCTTCCATCCACAGTGCCACCAAACCATTCGAAACCATCATCCCCTCCAAAGGAGACCATGCAATTTTCCATTTTGGTACCCCTACCTACACCACCCATAGTGATGGAGTTGGTTTCGTTGTTTACGGACAACTCAATGCCTGCAAATTCCACCCTGAGAAACTCATAAATCCCGGAATCGTCATCATTTTGGCTGTCGTCATTTCTACCAAAAGACACTGGAGGGTCTATGCCTTCAATATTAGGATTGGATTGGTTGGTCTGTGCATTGCCTATGATCACAAGGCCTCCCCAGTCCCCTCGGTCGCGTTCTCCAGGTCGCTGGTTGGAAGTCATCACAATGGGCTCCTCTCTGGTGCCCTGCGCGAGGATTTTCCCACCCCTGTCAACTACAAGAGTTCCCTTAGTTCTCTTGTCACCGAAAATCACTGTTCCAGGGTCTATGGTCAGCACCTGCCCTGTCCGCACAAATGTCTGACCTACAATAAGGTATTTTTTGTCCTTGGTGAGACGCTGGGTGCTCAAGTCACCACTCAACTCCACCAAGTCAGTTTCCGGTTGGGGAGTGCCATTTGGCCCATCATCGTTAGAACAGGCTGCCATCAACAGCACTGTGGCTGCGATTACAAAATGCATGATTTTTTTCATGTTGGAAGAAATTGTTGTTAAAGAAATTATTAGAATACGTAATTAATGGAAGTAGTAACCAGCGTCCCCCTTCTGAACTGGAAAATGGGGCTATCCACCTTTGGGTCCACACTAGTAGATCCGTTCAGGAAAGTGGAGTTTTCGAAAAACCTGTATTGGGCGTTAAAAACATCCTGCATGCCTGCTTTCCAAGCCAACTTTTCGGTGATGTTTTTGCTTATGGTAAGATCCAATGCATGCCTGGGCAACTCGTAAATCGTTGGAAACAAGTAATTTCCCACTGCATAGATACGCTGTCCAAAGATGTTGTAGGCTGCCCCAACCTGAAAACCCTTGGCTTGGTCATCATATACCAACCCTGCATTGATAATATAGGGGGATTGGCCCTGCAAGGGTCGCTTTTGATCCTGAGAAAGGTCTTCCCCTGGCCCAAAATCCACCTCCGATTGGATAATGGAAGCATTCAGGTTTAGCTGGAACCGATTGAGAAAGGAAGAGGTAAACACATCCTGAAAGGATTTCCTAACTTCTATTTCCGCACCATAGTTATAGGCACGTTCTGCGTTGCCATAGGCAAAGCCCGGAGATTCGGTCTGCACGACGATCTTAGCCTCGATCGGGTTGATAAAGTACTTGTAAAACACCCCAAAACTGATGGTTTCGCCGGGTCGCGGATAGGTTTCAAGACGCAAGTCCACATTATGAATATCCGCTACCTTGAGGTCAGGGTTTCCGGTTACAGTGGCTTCCAGTCTAAAATCGTAGTATTGAAAAGGGGCAATTTCCCTAAACTCCGGGCGGTTAATGGTTTTCCCATATCCCAGGCGCAATTGGGTCTTTTCAGTAAAGGTATAGTCCACATTCAAAAAGCCTAAGGGCGAAAAGATGGGGTTACGTATTTCAATGGGGCCGATATCGTTCGCCGAGTTTACCTCCTGAAGATTGTATTCCATCCTAGCACCCCCGGAAAGGTTAAAGTCCCCGACAGGATATATTAATGAAAGGTATCCTGCGCCTAGCAAGTTGGTGGCGTTGTAGCTATCCACAGGCCTGGTGCCTTCTTCTATGACCAAGCCATTGTGCCTTCGGATGTTTTCGGGTGCAAAAATTTGATCCAAGGGAAGGTTTCGGATCTGTTCTCCTATGGCCGGGTCATTGGAACCTCCCGGGTAAAGGTAATTGATGTACCGAGCATCAAAGTTCCGGTTTCTGTACTCCACCAAGTAACCTGTCTTTATTTTACGTGGTCTTTCTTCGGTACCTCCTAAGGTTTTTTCATAATTCACCCCGTTTGAAACACCGTACTCACTCAGGTCTCCCCAATAGCGCCCGGTATCAAAGAGATTGGAGCTTGGCGGCAAAATCATGGTAAAATTGTCCTCACCCGGGCTCCCATCACCAAACTGTACGGTCCTAAACCGCCTCAGATCAGGTTCTACCTCTGAAAGGTAATTAAACCCTGTTACCCAGTTCAGAGAGGATTGGGAGTTGGGAAACTGATGGGTACCCTCCAGTTGGCTGGAATAAATTGTCCTGCTCCTGTACTGGACCATATAGTTTCTTCTCAGGTTTCCGGCAAACTGCTGCATGTCATATCCCTCTCTTAGCATGGTGGTGTTTTCCCCTATTTGGTTAAATAGGTTCTTAAACTCTATCCTATTGAAAGCATTGATTCGGTAATTCCAGTTGGATAGGATGCCAATACGGTTGTCCTTTTCGTACGTGTCATCTACAAATTCAAACCTGCTTAAAATGGGGTTGGACTGGTCCTCCCAGGTGAAATACCTGAAGAAATCCCTAGCATAGCGCTGATAGCTTTGGGAAATATTGAAAGAGGTCACTGTACTTATACTTCCTGGTCCATTAAGGTCGAAATTTTTTCCAAAACTGACTCCTGCGCTGAAATCGGGGATTGCCATGGATTGGGCAGGGACAAAATCGTTTCTCAGGCTTTTGCCTGCGGCCTCCCGCAATTCAGAAAACCTACTGGTGGACTGCAGCTCAGCACTTGAGGGAAAGGAGGAAGGAAGTCTTCTCATGCCATCATCAAAACCCAGTACGTCGGTCCTTGACCCATTGGCTTGATAATAGTCGTTGAAAGTGGTGCCCAACCGAAAGCCCATGCCAAAATTTACAGAAGTAAAATCCTCCGTAAAGGCATTTTTGGTATAAAGCTTAATCAACCCACCTGCAAAATCCCCGGGGTTTTCTGGTGAGCCAGACTTAAAGACCAACATACGGTCAAGGGTTTGAGAAGGGACAAGGTCAAAGGAAAAAGTTCTCCTATCCACCTCTGTGCTAGGTGCTATGGCATTGTTGATCATAACCTGGTTGTACCGTTCGGGTACACCCCTTACCATCACAAATCGGTTGTCCACTATGGTGATACCGGGTACACGACTCATTGCCTGCGCGGCATTACGGTCTTGCGATAGTCGGATCTGTTCGGAGGAAATTCCGCTGACCACATTCAGGGAGCGATGCATTTCTGAGATCACCGCCATTTGGGTGCTGGTTTCCCTGGCGGCAGTTACCACCACTTCCCCAAGTTCATCCGTATCTTCCTCCATTTGCAGTTTCAGGCTGGTCACCTTGTCACTTTCCACCTTTACCCCTTCCAGCTTTATGGATTTAAAGGATATAAAGGAGACTATCAAATTATAGGTGCCAGGTTGGATCTGCCTGATTTCAAACACTCCGTCCAGATCGGTAGCTGCTCCTTGGGAGGTACCTTCTATTAAGATATTTGCCCCTATTATGGTCTCATCGGTGTCTGCGTCCACCACTACTCCCTTTATAATGCCCGTCTGGGCAATCAATTGAGCATTAATGAGGATAAATGCAGCAATTAAGTAAATTTTTTTTGACATAAACACAAAGGATTTCTGAGCGCAAATGTCAACATCCAATATGAATTGGTGAGGTAGTAAAATTTACTAAATTGTTATCCTTAAAGCTTTATGAGTATAGCTTAATTCATGAAAAATTAATATGAAGCAGGGAAAGCAAGGAAATACGTATGAGATTCATTTTCCCGCTAGGTACTTTTTCCGGTATTCTATGGGATTGCAGCCTTTTACCTGCTTGAATTGGCGGGCTATGTTTTTGCTGTCGTTCAGTCCTAAATCCAAGGCGATTTCAAAAATGGTTTCATCCGTTTCCAGTAGCTTCTGCGTGAATTTCTCAATGCGCAGGTTGAAGATATATTTATAGATCGGGTAACCCGTAATTTGCAAAAACCGTTTTTCTAGGGTTCTTCTAGACAGGGGCACTTGTTTCACAACCTCATCCACCTGCAAGTTTTTCTCAATGTTTTTATGGATGAACTTAAGGGTAGAAGCTATATAATCATCATTCGTCGCATAGATATCCGTGGATTGCCTAGTAATGATTTGAGTGGGTTTTACATAAATGTCGTAGTGGTCATCATGTCCATTTTGTATCATATGATCCATCAGTTTGGCGGTATCATAGCCCCCTTTCTCTATGTCCAAGCCGATGCTGGATAGAGGGGGATCAGACAATTCACAAAGCATCTCATCATTATCCACTCCCAATACAGCCACTTCTTCCGGAATCCTGATTTTGTTTTGCTTACACGCCTCGGTTATGTGAAGCCCCTGATTATCGTCACAGGCCATTAGGGCTATAGGTTTAGGCAATGAATGTAGCCACTTGCTCAGGGAGTTGGATTTATAATACCATAGATCTGTGGACCTGGACTTCCTATGTTCAAAATAGTGGACTTTGTAGCCTACCGACTGAATCTTTTCCTCATAGCCTTCAGCCCTTTCCCTGGACCACACGATGTCATTAAACCCATAAAAGGCAAAGTTCCGAAATCCCTTTTGAAGAAAGTAATCCGCCCCCATTTTGCCGGTTTCCCTGTAACTTCCAGTGATATTGGGCAATTCCTTAAACCGCTCCTTAAAATCCTGTGCTATAATGGGCAACTTGGAATCCAAAATCAGTTTGATGTCCATCTCATTGTATAGTTGACCGATGATACCATCTGCCTCCCATTCCCTAGCCCAATCCAAAATCCCTTCTATGCCTATAGTTTCCCTATAATAAAGTGGCATGCGGCAGTAGGACCAAGGCCCCCCCTCAGAGGAATATTTGGATATACCCTTCAGCAGGCTTTTGCTATACTCCTCCGCAAAATCCAACAGCAATATGATTTTATACATTCCCCAAACATTTAAAGGCCTAACTTCGAAACAGCTCCTTGAAGTTTCTCACTGTTGCATTAGTGACCAAAGGCTTGGCCCAAATGCCTATGCTCAGGATATAACCCAAGGTAATGAGTAGGAAAAGCATGGCAAAACGCAACCCAAGCAATTCCGCCAATCCACCCACTATCAATGGAACAACGGCTCCCCCTGCTATACCTGTACATAAAATCCCGGAAAAGGTCCCATGATGGTCCTTCAAGGAATTCAAGGCCAGGGAGAAAATAATGGACCACATCACCGAGGCGAAAAAGCCACAAAGCGGAAATGCCACTATGGCCATTGCAGCCGACCCAAATAAGGCCAGCAGAAGGGATACAATGGCTCCGGAAGTAAAAAAGATCAAAACCTTTCTGGAATCGAAAAACTTCAACAATACCAGTCCCAACAAGCAGCCTATGGTAAGCAAACCCCAAAAGTAGGAGATCACCATTGCTCCTGTGGTGGCTGGGTTTTCACCATGGTAATCCTGCAAAAACTTGGACGCCCAATTGGCCACCCCTTGCTCGGTACCCACGTAGCAGAAAATGCCAAAGAAATAAAGAAGCACCGTCTTATTGGCCAAAAGCTCTTTGAGCGTACCCCCCACATCCACTTTTTCATCCTCCTTAAGCTCCACCGTTGGAAATCTCACCATGAAAATCACAACAACCATTACCAGGGCAATGATGGCAAAAACCCAATATAAGGAAACCCATTTCAGGTTTTCAGGTACCAGGCCATTCAGTATAGAAATGATAAAGGAGGTGTCATCCGTGTGCATATTGGTCACCAGATAACTATAAAGCATGGGACTAAGGAAACTGGCCGCCCCAAATGCAAGCTGTCCCAATACCGAATTGAAGGCAAAATGCTTTTCCCCTCCCGCTGTCCTCAACAAGGGGTTGATCACCACCTGTAGCATGGCCATACCTACGCCTATCATAAAAAGGGAAGACAATGCCACACCAAAACTTGGAATAACCGCAAATATCATTGCCCCCAAAAAAGCGATGAAAAAGGCTGCAAGCAAAACCTTCTTTTCCTTGAACCTATCCACCAGCAGTCCCGAAGGGATGGACATCACCGCATAGGCCACAAAGAAGGAGAAAGGCAAAAAGCCGGCAAGTCCAATGCTCAGGGTAAAACTATCGATGATATCCGGGATTATGGGACCCAGGATATTGGTCAAAAAGGAGATTACAAAGAAAATGAGAATGATGAGGGCAACAATAAATAGGTCCTTTTTCATGTGTTTATATTTTCTTTTCAACGGTCACATAGCCTGCCCCGGACTCGCTTCGGGGGAATCTCGCAACGATAATCATCCCGGTGTGTGACGTGCTCGTCATGCTCGATTTCATCTGTTTATAATTTGTTTTTCAGCGGTCAGATGGAATGCCCAGATTAATCATCCCCCTGTGTGAGAATAATTTCTCATGGGCATTTCATATGTTTATAATTGTCTTTTCAGCGGTCACATAGCCTGCCCCTGCCTGCCCCGAACTTGCTTCGGGGGAATCTCGCATGTTCTATAATCATTCCAGTGTGTGACGTTTCCGTCATGCCTGACTGCCGTCCAGGCAAGCACGATTTCATTGTATAGCAATGGATTTGGTGTGATTAGCATTTTGACTTTAGCGGTATATACTTCCGATACTTTACCCTGACACTACATGGCCTGAATACTCATGAGACTACCCCGCTAATATACTCCAATGAGAGATCCACCAAAGCGGCAGCCCCCAGGAGTGCTATGTTTTCGTTTTTGGATACCAATATTTTCAATTTCTTTATGGACTCAGGGTAAATAAAATTAGTGAAGGTCTGCTCCATGCTTTCCTTGAAAAACTCGAAGGCCTTAGCCAAAGAACCACCAATAATGATGGCCTGGGGATCGTAGGTATAAAGCACAGCTTGCACGGCTGCACCAAAATGTACGCCGAATTCATTCCAATGGGACAAGGCTTTGGGATCTCCGGCTTTGGCCGCCTTGTAGGCATCTAAAGCTGTAGTACCATGAAAACTGCTGAAAAAATTGCCGCTGGCATAATACTCAATATTTTGATCCTTATAAGGCAAGAGCCCAATTTCGCCTGCTCCACAATTTACGCCTGCAAAAAGCTTATTGGCAATAATCACCCCCGAGCCCAGTCCGGTACCTATGGACATCCCCACCAGGCAACTAAATGGCATCCCCTCTCCGAATTTGTGTTCCCCTAAGGCAAAACAGTTTACGTCATTGTTCACAAATACCGGAAGGTTAAACTCCTTTTGCAATATATCCTTAAGCGGTACCCGCTCCCAGGAGGGGATATTGGTGACATTATATACGATGCCCTTTTCTACATCTACCACAGAGGGCACACCAATACCTATGCCTTGCACCTTATGTTTAGTAAGGGGATGTATAAACTGCATTACCTGATCCAGGGTAGAGGACAGACTGTCCTTATCCTTGAGTAATGCTTTGGTCTGGTGAATGATTTCACCATCCTTTTCAATCCCTACTTGAATTTTTGTGCCTCCTAGATCAATTCCTATGTTCATTTTTTATCAGCAGGTGAAAGTTTAATAAAAAATTAACCAACAAATATATTTAACTGGATCCTGATAACCCAAGAATATCAAGACTAATCGCCTGTCTTGCATTCTGAAAATCAGGTATTTCAATTTTTTCCTAAGCTTCTTGTCGTAATTTAAATACAATTATGCATAGCTAATGGACTATTGAGATGCTGATTTTTTTTATTCATGATTTTTTAAAGGTGACCATTTTTCTCCGAAAACTCCCGATTATCCACCATATTGTCGCCTTGTCTAAAAACTGTAATTTGAACCCTAAATTTGCGGATAGCCTAGATGAAGTTTTCTTGCGTATTATAAGCTAAAAAGACAAAAAAAATTATTGGCCAGCAGGATTTTCAACGTTTATGGAATATAGATAGCCAGTTTGGGGTATTGGCAAATTTTGACACCAGATACACGTGCTGAAGTTGCCCATTCAAATGATGAGATTCTTCCCCCCCCATTAATGGGGGGCAGGAATTTAGGGGTCATGTGATCCCTTCTCAGGCAAAACCAAATGTTAAAATTGCTTAGATTCCACAAGTGGAAGGACTTTTACGTCATATTATAGTAATTTTGAGGTAAAGTCTTTCTGGGGCTTAGGTATTAAATTTGAAGATTAGATAACCAGTTAATTATAATTTATCCTATTGAAATCGAGCATGTCGTAGGCGACGCATGGAGGGATGCCCCGGATAGCGGGGCTATCTGGACCGGGCAGTCAGGGACAAGCTACCTGCCTGACGGCATTCAGGTCTGACCATTGAAATACAAATATAAACATATGAAATCGAGCATGACGCAAGCGACGCACGGAGGGATGATTAAGATTGCGAGATTCCATGTGGCAAATAAAAATCAATTATAAACACATGAAAAGGAGAGACTTCTTCAGAAACGGCCTATTTGCTTCTCTTGGCGCATCCGCCTTGGGAACGGGAATGGCCTATGGAAAAAACGGATTTTCAACACAACGCAAGGCGGCCAAAAATATCATTTTCTTGGTAAGTGACGGAATGAGCACAGGCACCTTGAACATGGCTGACCTGTTGGTTCGGCAAAAAGAGGGAAGGGGAAGTCACTGGATTGACCTTTATAGAAGCAACAAGGGAAAAAGAGCCCTGATGGATACTGCTTCTGCCAATTCATTTGTTACCGACTCTGCAGCCGCCGGTAGCTCCTGGGGTGGAGGAATGCGGGTAAACAACGGTGCATTAAACGTAGGCCCCAACGGAGAGAAGCCCGTGCCTATTTTACAAAAGTTCAAGTCTGCCGGCAAATCCGTAGGCTGCGTTACCTCAGTACAAATTACCCATGCCACACCGGCTTCCTTCTGCGTAAACGAGGAAAGCAGGGGAAGTATGGAGGCAATTGCCGAGACCTACCTGGATTTGAAGTTTGATGTGATGATGGGTGGAGGAGATGAGCTCTTCAACAAGGAAAAGAGGAAGGACAAGAGGGATCTTTACGCTGATTTCAAAAAATCCGGCATTCAGGTGGCCAAAAGCAAGGACGACTTGAAAAGCCTTACCACAGATGCTCCGGTTTTAGGTGTGTTTAGTGAAGGAGGTCTTCCCTATGCTGTGGACAGGGAGAGTGATGCGGACTTGAAAAAAACCGTGCCTTCCATGTATGACATGACCAAGTCGGCTATCGACATCCTGAAAAAGAACCCAAAGGGATTCGCCATGCAAATAGAAGGCGGCAAAGTGGACTGGGCAGCACATGCCAATGATGCGCCTGCACTCTTGTATGACCAAGTGGACTTTGACCTGGCCTTGGGCTACGTA
Source organism: Pleomorphovibrio marinus (assembly GCF_003347495.1). Classification (GTDB taxonomy): domain Bacteria; phylum Bacteroidota; class Bacteroidia; order Cytophagales; family Cyclobacteriaceae; genus Pleomorphovibrio; species Pleomorphovibrio marinus. The sequence goes on along the minus strand of NZ_QCXY01000001.1, from coordinate 1,233,137 downwards.
TTGGACTTTGCAGAAAAAGATGGAGAAACCCTGGTGATCATAACCACGGATCATGGAAATGCCAATCCTGGTTTGTTTTCCGGCAACTATGAGGGTAAATTCTCCAACTTGTATACTACCACAAGATCCAATGAATGGCTACTTAACCAACTTACCGGTGAAAACACGCCTTCCCAGGTGCAAGACCTTTTTGAATCCTATCAAGGAATAAAGCTTAAGGCAGAGGAGGCCAAGTCCATTTTAAAGGATTATCAAAATGTCAACGAAGAAGGGCTGTACGACTCTGGTAAAATCCCAAATCACCTTTTGGCTAGTCTCCAAAGCTCCTATACCGGAATCGGATGGGCAGGCACCAGCCATTCAGGCGATTTTGTAGAGCTCGCCATGTATGGGCCGGGGAGTGAAAGCTTGCCCCCCTTTATAGAGAATTACAAACTCCATGGCTTTATGCTAGAAGCAGCAGGAGTGTATGGCTTAGCCCTTGCTTATTAAGATGAAGTTTCAACTCATTAAGGAGGCAGGCCAAAAAAGCCTGCCTTTTTTGTTGTATGGAAAGCTGCTGCTCAATATTCTAGCGAATAATCCACTTTCTTTGGGTAGCCTTTTTTAATTTAGCCTTAGTATTTAGGTAAATCCTTGAAACGATCACCGAAAAACCAAAAATATAATAACTATGAATTCAGCAATTAATGCACGTTATACTGCCATTTTACTATTGGCGATAGGCATGAGCCTTTCACTAATAGGGCAGGCCATTGCCCAAAACGAACCCCTGGGTATCTTTCTCACCTGGAAAGAAGACCCCACCAGTTCCATAAGCATAGACTGGCACTTGGAAAGCGATGCTCATCAAACCCTTCATTACCGAAAAAAAGGAGAAGAAACCTGGAAAGGTGCCGATTGCGAGAGGGCGGACTTCCCCCATACCCCAAGAACCATCCACAGGGTATTCTTGAATGGGCTGGAACCCGGCACTTCCTATGAGATAAAATTTGGAGAGGACCAAAAAGTGTATTATTTCAATACCATGCCTGCGGATATTGCCAAAGAACCCATTCGCATTGCCATTGGGGGTGACTCCATGCATGAGCAGGAGTGGATGGAAAACATCAACAGGCAGGTGGCCCGTTTTGACCCGCATTTTGCGGTAATTGGGGGAGACCTTGCTTATGCAAACGGGGATCCAAAAAACATAGACAGGTGGTACCGGTGGTTTGATGCAGTAAAAAACACCCTAATCAAGGAGGACGGTAGAATCATCCCCCTTTTGGTGGGAATTGGAAACCATGAGGTTCAAGGTGGCAATTTCACCAAGCATGATGACTTTAACTTTGATGATGAAAGCAGAGCTAGGATTGCTCCCTTTTACTATTCTCTATTTTCCTGGCCCAATCAGCCCGGCTATGGGGTGCTGGACTTTGGGGACTATTTAAGCTTTTTCTTGTTGGACTCCGACCATACTAACCCCGTGGATGGGGAGCAGTTGGAATGGTTTAGGCGGGAAATAGCCATAAGGAGTGATAAAAGCCACATCATCACCCTATACCATGTTCCTGCCTACCCATCGGTAAGGGATTTTAACGGTACCATTCAAACAAGGGTAAGGGAACTTTGGCTACCCATTATAGAAAAGGCAGGAGGTAAACTGGTGTTCGAAAACCATGACCATGCCTACAAACGTACTTACCCCATCAAGAACAACGAGATCCACCAAGATGGCATCGTCTTTATTGGGGATGGTTCCTGGGGCACCAAGCCTAGGGAAATCCATGATCCAGAGTCCACATGGTACCTGGACAATGCCAAATCTGTAAGGGCTTTTACTTTGGTTACCATCCATGGCCCTGCCTATCATATAATTTCAGTAGACGAAGACGGCAACATCATAGATTCCTATCCTGAGAATCCCCTTATCGAAAAATAAATGACAGCGAAAAACAACTATTTGGCTACAGTTCTAGTACTGCTATTGGCCTGTTTCTCTTGTGCCAAGGATAACAAAAACAACCAGTCCGATAAGTTGGACAATGAATCAATGAGTTTGGAAACCAAAGTTTACGAACATGTTTTCGGGGACGATAGGCCCTTCGACCAATGCCACGCCTCTACCCTCACCAGTTTGGGGGATGGCACTTACATGTTGGCATGGTTTGCCGGATCCCACGAAAAGCACGATGATGTGGGTATATGGACTACCCATGGAAAGCCAGGGAACTGGTCGGAGCCAAAAATGACGGCTAAGATCAGGGAGGACCCCCATTGGAATCCCGTGTTGTTTTTGGACCCAGAAGGAAAGCTGCATCTGTATTTCAAGGTGGGAAAGGAGATAGATGACTGGGAAACCTGGGTGCAAAGCTCAGAAGACAATGGCAAAACCTGGACCGAAGCCAGTGAACTTGTGCCCGGGGACAAAGGTGGTAGAGGGCCTGTAAGAAACCACATGCTGGTGCTCTCGGATGGCACCTGGCTGGCTCCTGCTTCCCTTGAGAAGGACAAGGTCTGGGATGTGATCGTGGATAGAAGTGAAGACAAGGGTAAATCCTGGGAGGCTACCGAAAAACTGAAGCTGGACAGGAGCCAAATTACCGAAGAGGGAGTAATTCAACCTGCCCTTTGGGAGTCAAAGCCCGGACATGTACATATGTTGATGAGAAGCTCCTCTGGGCAAATAGCCAGAAGTGATTCCGAGGATTATGGGAAGACCTGGTCTCCCATCGTGGAAACCGACTTGCCAAACAACAACAGCGGCATAGACGTTGCACAAATAGATGGGGAAAAAATTGCCTTGATCTACAATCCTGTTTCTGGGAATTGGGGAAAGCGCTATCCCATCACGGTTGCTATTTCATCAGATAATGGCAAAACCTGGCCCCTTAAATACAACATAGAGGAGGGCGAGGAGGAAGATGACGAACTCAGCTACCCCGCTATTATCTACGAAGATGGCCATTTGGTGGCTTGTTACACTTGGAATAGGCAAAGGATTGCTTTTTGGAAAGGAAAAGTGGATTAAACCATTCCATTAAATTATATACAATCGAGCATGACGCAAGGGACTCACAGAAGGATAACCCCGAAGTGAGTTCCCAGTTCCCGATAGCTATTGGGACGGGTCAGGGCTGGCAAAGTCAAGCTATACCATCATTAAGAAACAATTATAAACATATGAAATCGAGCATGACGAGCACGTCACACACTGGGATGATTATCGTTGCGAGATTCCATATGACCGCTGAAAAGAAATTATAAACATATGAAACTAATCGGATTTTTAATTTTCATCATGGGGACGCTAACTCAAGTGGCATTGGCACAGGACACCTACGCAGAAAAATTAGGATACCCAAGCGGTACTAAAGTAGTTATTTTCCATGTGGACGATGCTGGAATGTCCTATGAATCGAACATGGGCACCATTTCTTCCATAGAAAAAGGGGTGGCTACTTCTTGTAGTATTATGATGCCTTGCCCTTGGTCGGCTTCTTTTACTAAATACGCCATAGATGAACCCATGGATGCAGGGGTTCATTTGACACTGACTTCGGAATGGAAAGACTATAGGTGGCACCCGGTGGCGGGTAAATCCAACGTCCCCAGTCTTGTGGATAAAGAGGGTGCTTTATGGCACTCCGTGGAACAGGTCATTCAACATGGGGATCCGGAAGATGTGGAGAAAGAAATCAGGGCGCAAATCGATAGGGCAAGGACATTGGGTCTGATACCCACCCATTTGGATAGCCATATGGGAACCCTGTTTTACCACGAGCCATTTCTGGAAAAGTACATCAAGGTAGGAGCTGAATTGGGAATCCCCGTGATGTTTCCGGGTGGAAACAACAAATTGCTGAAAAGCTCCATGTTGGCCAATCAGATCAAGAACCTAAAAAAAGAAGGAAAATACAAGGAGGGAATGGAATTACCGGAACCCGAATTGCTAAAAAAAACCAGGGCGGTAGGGGATAAAATCTGGGCTTCCGGACTTCCTGTTTTGGATGACCTCCACTCCATCAGTGGAAGTTGGAAACCCGAGGGTGAGCCCAGTATGGAGGAATGGGGCAGTTACAAGACAGCCCAATTCAAAGAAATCCTGGAGGAAATGGAGCCTGGATTGGCCATGATCATCATTCACAGTATCGAACATCCGGATACTTTCAGTAGATTTAGTGGTTCGGGAGAATCCAGATATGCAGACAACCTGTCCATGATGGATCCGGAGCTAAAGGCCTACATCGATCAGGAAGGGATTCTACTAACCACCTGGAAGGAAGTAATGCAGAGAAGACGGAAGGTTAAGTAAACGAAAATTAATGTATAGTTGCAGATTTTTATTAATAGCTGTCCTTATGTGCATCAGCCAATTGCTACATGCCCAGGGGCAGATTGTGCCAAAGGAGACGGCGGTGGAAATGGAGGATTTGATTTTTCCCCTTCAGGGGGAACATGTGCACTCCAGCAGCTTGGTTCAACTACCGAGTGGAGACCTCTTGGTGGCTTGGTTTCAAGGATCTGGTGAAAGGACTGCCGACGACGTAAGGATTATGGGAGCCAGGTACAGAGCTAGGGAAAAAACCTGGGGAAGCCCCTTTCTTCTGGCAGACACCCCAAATTTACCCGATTGCAACCCTGTCTTGTTCCTCAATAATTCCGGAAAGCTTTTCCTGGTCTGGATTGCCGTGCAAGCCAACAGATGGGAACAATCCATCTTAAAGGTGAGAACATCCACCAACTACCAAAACGCAGGTGCTCCCATTTGGGAATGGCAGGATAATATCCTATTAAAACCCGGGGAGGAATTTGAAGAGGAAGTCGCAAAGAAATTTAAGGAGTTGCCTTCTCATGGGGCCGGATGGGCAGAGTATGCTCCTCCCTATGACCGGATGATCATTGAGGCAAGTAAGGACAGCAAAAAAACCAGTATCGGTTGGATGCCAAGGATCAAACCTTTGCTACTTCCTTCGGGTAGAATACTTTTGCCCTTGTATTCTGACGGCTTCAATTTATCCCTGATGGCGATATCAGATGATGATGGAGAAACCTGGCTTCCCAGCTTGCCCTTAGTGGGAAGGGGGCCTATTCAGCCTGCCTTGGCCCTGGAGGAAAACGGGGACATTGTAGCCTATCTCAGGGATTCTGGGGACGCCCCTTCCAGGGTACATGAAAGTATTTCCAAAGATAATGGAATGACCTGGTCTGCCTCGGAAAAAACAGAAATCCCCAATACTGCCAGTGTGGAACTAGCAAGGCTGAGGTCGGGGTATTGGGCTTTTCTCGGAAACGACATCGAGGATGGTCGATATAGGATGGCCTTATATCTCTCCGGCAACAACCGACAATCCTGGATGAGAAAAATATATCTGGAAAACGAAGACCCTGGGGAAGGTGGATATAGTTATCCAAGCATGTTTGAAGACGAAAACGGGAAACTGCATATCACCTATTCCTACCACCCCAGTAAAGACCAAAAATCCATAAAGTACCTAGTGGTGGATCCCCGAAAAATGATCAGGAATTGAAAAAACTAAAAATAGTTGAAAATTTAACAAAGACGTAATGGCCCTCTTTGCGAAAGAAGGCGTATTACTGATGAGTGATTTCAAATCCTTAAGAAGGTTAGAATCGCTTAAGTAGTTAGGTTAGGTAAGTTTTGTCCGCTCATGGCCCTGTGCCGGGGCGGACAAATTTATTATAAGCTAATCCGACTATGCCAAAATGTGCTGTATTCTATTTAGGTTATGAAACCGAGCCTGTCCTGACGGCAGTCAGGGCATGAGGAGCACGTCACACACTGGGATGCCCCGATAGCTATCGGGGAGATGCGAGATTCCCCCGAAGCAAGTTCCCCGAATCGAGTTCGGGGCAGGCAGGGGCAGGCTATGTGACCGTTGAAAAGAAAATATAAACACATGAAAAATTCACTATCCGTTTTTGGAGTATTCATGCTCCTTTTGTGCCTTAGCCACATAGCTCAAGGACAATCCAAGCATCAGGACGAACCCTTTAGGCAGGAAATCGCAATCAAGTTTCCCGGGAGTGACTCCCACTTAAAAAAGGTGTTTGCTGACCGGAACGGCACCATACAACTCATTGGACAGGAAGGCCTACACCGACCAACGGCAGGTGCGTTTTTATATCCCGGGAAAATTGTAACAGACAAAAGCTACCTGCCCATGAAAGACAAGGACATTCGGGACATGGACGTCTACAGGCAACAGTTTGTATATTTGACAGACCAGGCCGTGCTCAGCAACGCTTGGGCAGGCTCACTGTACATTCCTCATGACATGCCTAGCGCATCCTTTTTCAAGGGTGGAAAGGATTTTTCCTTTTTGGTGACGGACGGCAACAAACTTGCCTATTACGCGGATTCTTCCAAGGTATGGGAAAAAGACTGGAACAATGATCCTATCCTAGAATTACTTTTTGTGGAGGACAGGGAAAAATTCTATGTCCTCTCCGGAAACACATTGACGGAGATTGACCCTGATAAGCAAATCCTAAAAGGACTGTACCAAGGACCTGGTCTAAAAAGCATGGACTGGGATCCCTCCAAAAACCAGCTCATCTTGGCCACAGGTGACGGGTATTTTTATGTGGACCCAGTATCCGGCAGCCAAGTCGGCAATAAAGAAACCCGCCTGCCTTGGCCGGAACTTACCAATATAAAGGTGATAAATGGAAATCTCTGGTTTGGGTCACAAAGGGGGGCTTTTATGCAACGGGAGGATGGTAAGTACAATTACTATTATGGTGAACGTTGGCTCCCCGGAGAAAAAGTCACCCATATCTTTCCTGGAGGGGATGATGCCGTGTTGATCCTTACAGATGGAGGCTTGGGAAAACTCCAGTTTTTCGAACAGACCCTTCATAAAAAAGCGGAGTTTTTTGACAAACAAGTGAGAGAACGGCATATACGATATGGTTTTAACGCCAGCTTGGTGGATATGGAAAACGGCAATTTCGACCAGGGAAGGCTTGGGGATTCCGACAATGACGGTTTATGGACCTCCATGTACCTTGCTGGGGAGGCCTTCAGATACGCGGTTTCCGGGGAGGAAGAGGCACTTCAAAATGTACAAGAATCCTTGGATGCCATGGAGAGGCTGTTTACCATCAACCCCGTTGAGGGGTTTCCTTCCAGGTCCTTTGCCAGAAGGGGTTATATCGACGTACTCGCAGACCCTGAGCGTTGGCAGCATGCCAGCCACCCAGAATGGGACTGGAAGGCTACGACCAGCAGCGATGAGGCCATAGGCCATGCATTCGTCTTTGGCGTAATCGCCGAAATCGTGGAAGATGAGGAAATCAAACAACAAGCCATTGCCCTTCTGGATGGTATGATGCAGCATATCGTGGACAATGACTGGTACCTGATCGACTATGACGGGGAACCGACATTGTGGGGCAAGTGGCATCCCGACTATGTCAATGCATTCCCCACCATAGTGGGCGACCGTAAGCTCAACAGTTCCAATATCATCGCCATGTTACAGACTGCCTTTCATTTCACCGGAAAGGAAGTCTATAAGGAGAAGGCTTTTATGTTGATGAACGATCACGGATACCTGGACAACTTAATGCGCCCCATGGAAGAAATAGGAAAGGCACAAGAAGGTACCGATGAATGGGCAGAGATGTTGTCGGAGTCATGGAACCATTCGGACGACGAGATGTATTTCCTGGGTTACTGGGGGCTGTATAGGTACGCCTTTAATGATACCTTGAAGGCAAAATACAAAGAAGCCATCATGGACCACTGGGAAGCAGAGCGCCCCGAAAAAGATGGGCTTTGGAATATTTTCACGGCCTTGGTTTCACCGGACAATTTCGATTTGGAAGAAGCCATCTGGTATCTTCAGGAATATCCTTATGATCTGGTGAACTGGACGATGAGAAACAGCCATAGAAGGGACATCGAACTTCTGGAAGAAAACTTCAGGCGGCAAAGCACCAAGGAAGTCTTGCCTCCAGATGAACTCCCCATTCGCAGGCATAATGCCAACCGGTTTGGGTTGAATGGGGGTAACGGCGGCAGATCGGAAAACAGCGCAGGGGACATATGGCTTTTGCCCTATTGGATGGGCCGCTATTTAGACGTAATTTCAGCACCACAAGAATAAATCATGCAATTTCTATCCAAAATTAAAGAAGGAAAACCCGTTTACGGTACTTGTATCACCTCCTTTAACCCCTTGTGGCCAAAAGTATGGAGAGGCACAGGACTGGACTTTGTGTTTTTGGATACGGAGCATATCGCCTTGGACAGGGTTCAGGTTTCACATATTTGTCAACAACTTCTGGGGGACGGAATTTTCCCCATTGTGAGGATACCCAGTCCGGATCCATTTCGGGCCTGCCAGATGATCGATGCGGGTGCGAAGGGAATTGTGGCTCCCTATCTGGAATCAGAGTCACAGATCAGGCAACTGGTGGGAGCGGTGAAATACCGACCCCTGAAAGGAGAAAAGTTAGAAGAGCTATTGGAAGAAAAAGGCAAACTTCCGGATTTCTTGTCCGAGTATATACAATCCCATAACAAGGGGAATTTTTGTATCGCCAACATAGAAAGTGTGCCGGCAATGGAAAGGCTGGACAAGCTGCTTTCTGTGGAGGGACTGGATGCAGTATTTATAGGGCCCCACGATTTATCCATAAGTATGGGGATTCCTGAGAAATACGACCATCCTGATTTTGAACAGGCAGTAAAGGAGATCCTTCGCACATGTAAAAATAGGGGGCTTGCTGTGGGCATCCACTTTTCGGAAAGTCCAGAAAGACAGGTGAAATGGATGAAAGAGGGTGTGAATATGGTCATTCACTCCTCCGATTTCGCTTTATTTTACCAACGTCTTCAATCGGATATGAAAAGGATAAGGACCTCGCAGGGAGAAAGCCTATCCGATGAAACAGGGCCTGACGCCATTTAATACCAATCAACATAGGTAATCCATGACACGAATTACAGAACAATCCTCCATATATAGACATTTGGAAAAAATGTCGGTAGAGGAACTCACTACCAACATCAACAAAGAGGATCAAAAAGTGGCCTTGGCCATAGAAAAGGAGCTTCCCCAGATAAACACCGTGATCAAAAAAATCGTGGAACAACTCCGTGCTGGAGGGAGGTTGTTTTACCTGGGCGCGGGCAGTGGGGGTCGCTTATCAGTATTGGATGCCATAGAGCTTCCTACTACCTATGGCATCCCCAAGGGAATGGTGAAGGTAATCTTGGCGGGTGGCGTGGATCGCCTGATAGAAGCCAGGGAAGAAGAGGAGGATGATAAAGAGGCGGGGTGGAAAGCCCTTTCGGAACAAGAAATTTCTTCCAAGGATTTCGTGTTGGGTATCTCTGCCAGCGGAACTACTCCTTTTGTGCTATACACCTTAAAAAGGTGCAAAGAAAATGGGGTACCCACAGGATGTTTGGTCAGCAATCCGGACTCCCCAATTGCTGCTCAGGCAGATTTGCCCATTGAGGTGATCACCGGGCCGGAATTCGTGACGGGCAGCACCCGGATGAAATGCGGTACAGCCCAAAAAATGATTTTCGACATGATTAGCACCACTACCATGATTCAGTTGGGGCGAGTGGAGGACAACAAAATGGTAAACGTGATACTCATCAATGAAAAAATCATTGACCGAAGCGTGAAGATGTTAATGGAAAGGTCAGGAATAACCGACTATGCAGAGGCCAAAAGAATCCTGATGGAAAAAGGGTCGGTGAGGAAAGCATTGGAGGGGCTGACCTAGTAGGTAGGCTAGAAATAAGACTCCTTTCTATCCTAGAATACCTTTAAATTTTAATCACCATTAATCCCATTTTCAGGCTGTTCCTTTAATTTTTAGAATTGAAATCATTTTATTTTTTTAGTTTTATAAAGATTCTTGTATTTAAAACTAAAACAATTTTCAGAATGAACGCTTCCAATCACCATTTGAGCAGAAGAAAATTTTCTACCCTTTTAGCTAAAGGCTTTCTTGGGACAGTAGGGATGGGTTTTCTTCCCGCTTCAATTTTGGAAGCCAGGGAGAGTGCTCCTGCTATGACAATCACAAAAATTGAAGGAATAAGGTTTAATCCCGATATCAAAATCGGTGGGGGATCCGGCGGAGCGGATGGAGCTGAATTCTTTTGGGTAAGGCTACACACCGATCAGGGAATTGTGGGTATTGGAGAAACCTATCCCTTTTCCAATGGTGAATTGGGTGCCTTAAAAGACTATTCAAGGTTATTAATTGGGAGGGATCCCAGGGACATTGACGGAATCTGGAAAAGGATGTACCACGATATGTCCATGAGAAATGCGGGAGGGGCAGATATGCGGATACTGAGTGCGGTTAATATGGCACAGTTGGATATTTTGGGAATTGCCACAGGGCAACCTCTCTATAGGCTGCTTGGGGGGAAAAGCCGGGAGCAGATCAAAGTGTATAACACGGTGACCGATTACTGGGCTATCAATGATATGAAAATGGCCTCTGATACCCCTGCCATTACCCGTTTTCTGCTTGACAGGGGCATCAAGGCTATGAAGATTTACCCCTTTGAGCAATCGAGAGGGCCCTATATCACACATGGTGAGATCGAGCGGGGATTGGATTGGATCCGGGAAATCCGGGAAGAGGCTGGGATGGACATGGACATTTGTATCGATTGTTGGGGAAGGTATGATTTGGCAAGTGCCAAGCGGATTGCCAAGGCATTAGAACCCTATAACATACTTTACATGGAAGATGTCATGCTTATGAATAATGCGAAGGCTTATGCTTCCCTAGTGCAAGAAACGTCAGTTCCCATTTGCCACAGCGAAACCCTTGCCACCAGGTACGAATACCGGGAGTTTTTGGAACTTGGGGCTTGCGATGTGGTCATGTTTGACCTTTCCTGGTGCGGAGGAATTACGGAGGCAAAAAAAATTTCAGACTTCGCTGACACCTATCTGATTCCAGTTTCCCCCCATACCGCAGGTGGTCCTTTGCTTTGGGCAGCATCCACGCATCTTATGACGGCAGTTCCCAATTTCATGATTATGGAAAGTAATTACTGGAAATATTCCCATCAATACCCCTATTTTATAGAGGATATCCCTACCCCTGTAAATGGATATGTAGTGGCACCAGAAAAGCCGGGACTGGGAGTTACCATACGTGAAGAACTATTCACTAGTGGAGATGCCATAATTGAGACCATTGCTGAGAAATAAGCAATATTACGGTTAAACGAGCGGCTCAAGCTTTCCTATTGATTGTTTGGTAAATCTATTTTAAATGCTTGTTTTTTAGCACATAAATATTAGGCCTCTGAGGTTTTTTCATCCCGGCCCCCAAGAAATAATCCGTATGTGGGGGTTGGTTATAGGCCACATTTTGCCAGGCAATGCTCAATCTGTAATGAGGGTTGTGCATAAGGGTATAAAGCCGATGTTCTGAGGGAATTGGGGTAGAAAATATCCGCAATTCCTTTCCGTCCTCTGTCCTGGCCAGCAGTTCCTCCCTCCAGTCGCCCAAAATATCGGCCGAAAGGCAAGGGTTGGATTTGGTGCCGTTGTTTTTAAGAAGCTGAAAATTCTCCCCGGTAAATATGCGCTTGGAAGTTTCCTGCTCATAATCCCATTTGTCTATGTTCACACCATCCAGCAATTCCCTGAGTAAATCCCCGTCCCACCATATTGCCATATTACAGGAGGAAGGGCGTTGACTGGAAATCTCCTCGCCTTTTACATTCCATAGGCCGGACAAACCCTCCCCCAATGCCCAACATTCATGGCCTTCATGCCTAGGGTCTATGTCTATGGATAACCCCCTTCCCACATCCTCGGAGGGAAATGACCACAGTACCTCCCCGGTAAGGGCATCCCTCAGGTTAGCAGCATGAGGGTGCTCAGCCCTCTCGTGAATCCCAAAAACCTCCAGACCCTCTCTGGTAGGATCGATGTTAGTAACATGCATAGCATCCCCATGTCCCAAGCCGGAGGAGTAAAGCCCTGTACCATCATTGTCCAACACCATGGAGCCAAAAACGATTTCATCTTTTCCATCCCCATCCACATCAGCTATGCTAAGACTGTGGAAACCTTGGCCTGCATAGGCCAGGTGTTCCGGATTACCATCATGGGAATCAAAAACCCACTCCTGGTAAAGTTCCCCATCCCTCCAATTCCAAGCGGCAATTACGGTACGGGTATAATAGCCCCTGCTCATGATCAAACTTGGGCTTTCCCCATCCAGGTAGGCAATGCCGGCTAAAAACCGGTCCAGGCGGTTGCCATATCCATCCCCCCAAATTTCTTTCATTTGTTCAGGGCTTGGGTCTTGGGTTTCTGGATGCCTGCTGGGCACATAATCCACCGTGGACATGGCTGCACCCGTTTCACCATTAAATACGGTCAGGAATTCCGGACCCTCCAAAATATATCCGTCTTTGTTACGGTGATCCGCAGAGGCATCTCCGATGATTTTCCCCACACCATCCCTGCTGCCATCAGCGGTCTTGCAGGCAACTTCAGCCTTACCATCCCCATCTAGGTCATATACCATAAACTGAGTGTAATGGGCACCCTCTCTGATATTTTTACCCAGGTTGATTTCCCACAAGAAATCCCCGGCAAGTGTATAGGCATGAAGGATAGGCTCATCGGTAAACCCCTTATGGGAGTTGTCGTGCGCTTTGCCTGTCATATGTATTACGATTTCATACTTCCCATCCCCTGTCAGGTCTCCGACTGATGCATCGTTGGGGGTATAACCATCGGGAGTTCGCAGGGGTATGGAAAGGTATTCCTCTTCCCAAGGGGAAACAGGCATAGTTTCATCTAGCATTTCATCTCCAGCATGGGCGCTTACAAAATATGTAATTCCTTGTTGATCCGCTTTTGTCCAAAAATTGGTTCGGTCAGTGATGGATTCCGCATTAAGCCTACGTTTTTCCCCGGAAGGAGAAAGGGCATAGATATTAAAGCCTACTTCTTCAGGATCCGTGCCCAGCATGCGCCAACTCAGTAATACTCCATCTTCAGAGGGCACTCCTACCAATCCCCGATCCAGGTGCTCCATCTGACGTTGGGCGAAACCAGTTTGAAAAGAAAACAAAAGTAAGAGGAGATAGATAAGTAAAATTGTTGTCTGTTTCGGTAATTCTGTTGGGAATGTTTGCATTATACACTTTCCAGGTTGTCCATGAATACAAAAGAGAACCTAATGGCTATAATCTCACGGGTTTTTCTGAATTTTTTTCAGAACCACTGTTTTTAATATATTTAGGGGTCTAAAAGTTTGATAAAAGAAAGAGGAACCCTATGTTTATGGTATATACCGGAGCGAATCCGAAATGAACAATAAAGCCAAAACACCTATTCCGGTTAAGGATCAAATAATGTGTCTATTTGTCAAACGCCGAATTCCTGCCTTCGCATGTTTCCTTGTGCTGGCTTGTTTTTTGTCTTGCCAAAATCAACAAGAGCAAGCCCAAATTACATTCAAGCATGACTATGAAATAGCAATGCTTTGGGGGGAGATGGCTTTAGATTTGACCCAACATACTCCTGGCAATTCACCTACCTTTGCCAGCCGTGCCTTTGGCTATTTTGGCTTGACCATGTATGAGTCAGTAGTGCATGGCAATGAGCACAAAAGGTCTCTTGCCTCCCAACTTAATGGATTAGAACAACTTCCCTCTCCCGAACGAAATACCTCCTACAATTGGAAGATCTCCCTCAATGCCGGACAGGCTTTTATCCTAAAAAATATTTATCAGCAAGCCTCTGAAGAATATGTATACAAAATCGACTCCTTATGCGAGTTGGTGTTGCATTCACTTTCTAAGGATGAGGAAAGGGAGGTTATAGAGAGGTCTGTGGATTTTGGGCAGCGAATCGCCAATTCCATATTTGAGTGGTCCATGGACGATGGGGGACACAGAGGTTATTTGAAGAATTTCGACACCAATATGCAGCAAAAAGCAGGTCAAGGGCACTGGAGACCACCGTTTTTTGCCCAAACCATCAGTCGGTTGCCTTTGCACCCCTACTGGGGAGAAAACCGTACATTTCTTTCCGCCAACGCTGAATGGGCAGTCCCTGCATTTTTACCCTACGATACTTTAGTGGAATCTGATTATTACCAAACTTTCTATGAGGTCTACGAAAGCAATACACAGCTCACTCAAGAAGAAAAGGAAATAGCCATGTGGTGGAATGATGATCCCACTGATACATTCACCCCACCCGGGCATTCCTATTACTTGGTAAACTTAGTATTGGAGCAAAAAAAACCTGACCTGGTCACTGCTGCGGAAACCTACGCCCGTGTGGGGATGGCCGTAGCGGATGCCTTTACCGTTTGCTGGAGGATGAAGTACCATTACTACTCCGAAAGGCCTTCCACCTATGTTTTCGAAAATATCGATGATGAATGGGAGCCATTTTGGCCCGATCCCCCTTTTCCCGCATTTCCATCCGGACATGCTACCCAAGCGGGGGCTGTGGCCACTGTTTTTGCCGGACTCTACGGAGACGAAATATCCTTTGTGGATAATGCCCATTCAGGAAGAAAAAGGGACAAACTCCGTAACGTTGATTATAAGGAAAGGAGCTTTAATTCTTTTTGGGAGGTGGCTGTAGAAACAGCATATTCTAGGTTTCTGGGAGGAATTCATGCCCAAATTGACAACGAAGTGGGATTGGAAGAAGGAAGGAAAGTAGGAAATCATATCAATGCGCTGAAATGGGACAAGTAAGGAATAGGTTTGTGAGAATTGTATTAATAAACTTGATTCAATCTCTAATGTCAGTTGTTGTTTTCTTTCAGCTAATTTTGCCAACTTCTGCACAAGAAAAGCCAACCCCATTTAAAGACGTGAGTGCTTCTTCGGGGATTGACCATATCTTTGAAGTATATGAGGGCACATTTGGTGGTGGCGTGGTAGTATTTGACTTCAATAACGATGGGTGGGAAGACCTTTTCATAACCGGGGGTGTGGGGGATGACCAGCTTTATCTCAATAAGGGGGATGGTACATTTGAAAACGTATACGAAGGATCTGGCTTAAAAACACCAAAAAAATACGTCACCCAAGGAGCCATTTCTGCCGATGTAAATCGGGATGGATGGAGGGACTTGTTTGTAACCACCATTAAACTAAGGGACAGTAAAGACCCTATTCCCAGGGCTGAAAACTTGCTATTTATCAATAATGGCGACGGAACCTTTAGGAACGCCACAGAGGAATTTGGACTAGATAGGTACCAGACTTTCAGTACTGGGGCCATGTTTGGGGATATCAACAATGACGGTTATCCCGATATTTTCGTGGGCAACTATTTCAATATGTTTGACGGCAAGTTGCACATCATGAATGACGCCATCATCGTGGGATCCAACCAAATGGCAGAGGGTTTGTTGCTGATCAATAAAAAAGGGAAATCCTTCGAAAACCAATATGAAAAATATGGGTTGGGCTTCAAGGGTTTTGGATTTGGAGGGGTGTTTTCGGACTACGATAATGACGGTGATCTGGACTTGATTGTCAACCATGATTTTGGGTATAAATCCATACCCAACCAGTTTTTTCAAAACCAATACCCGAAAGCAAGATTTTTGGATATAGCGGACTCTATGGATATGGATTTGCCAATTAATGGCATGGGCCTGGCAGTTGGAGACTACAATAACGACGGCTACCTGGACTATTATTTTACCAATATACGTGCTAACCCATTTATGGTGAACCAAGGCCCCGGAAAGCCCTTTTTAAACCAAAATGAAGAACTGGGAATCAAAATAAACATGATTAGGGAAAAGGGAAGACCAAGCCTTCCCATCAGTTGGGGGGCAAATTTTGCCGATTTTAACCATAATACAAACTTGGAACTGTTTGTGGCCAATGGGGCATTAAATCCGGAGGTATTTCCTATTCCCAATTATTATTTTGAACTGGAAAATGGCACCTATGTAAATAAGGCCTCAGAAAAAGGGGTAAATGACAGAGGACTTAGCAGAGGTTCCGTGGTGTTTGATTATGACAATGATGGGGATTTGGACTTGCTGGTAATCAATCAATACCCCGTAAATGACGGACTTACCTCTATTCCCTCCTCATTACTCTATAGAAATGATGCGAGTGAGGGAAACTGGGTAAAAGTGGCCCTTCAAGGCAGGGACACCGACCTGAATGGGATTGGGTCCAGGGTGGAAGTGGTGATAGGAGACCTTACTATGATTCGTGAAATAGATGGAGGCAGCAGCCATCTTTCACAGAATTCCGTGATAGCCCATTTTGGTCTGGGGGATGCAGAAAAAGTAGATACTGTCAGGGTAAAATGGCTGGGTGGAGGTGAACAAGTAATGGTAAACCAACAGGTAAACCAACTCCTCAGCATAGAACAGGTGCCTTCCGCCAGATTCCCTTATGTTTGGCTGTTAGCTTTGCTAATTGCTACAGCGGTCATTCTGTTTTTCCTTAAGCAGCGCAAACCCTTATCGGACTAGAAGCTTTTCCACCAATTGCTGATGGTGGGATTTGGCTATCACTAAATAAACCCCGGGTTTCAAACCCAGGCTTTCCACTATTAATTCATTTCCCGTGGCTGTAGGAAATTCCAAGACCTTTATCAAATTCCCATTTGTAGAATGTAATCCAATTTGATAGCCTGAGGTAGAAGGCGGTAATTTTATCCTTAAGGATTCTCCTGCTGAAATGGGATTGGGAAAGATTTCCACTTTGATTTTCTCCCTGGAGCTTGGAGCTGCTAAAATAACATCCTCAAAATAAGCCTTGGCATGTTCAAAGGCTGTTTTGCCTACTTTCTCTCCTATGATCCTACCAGGTATATCATCTATTGGAGGATGAATTCCCCCCCAAATCCTGGAAAGGCTACATTGGTCGGAGGCATCCACATACCTTGCCCACTCCAAAACCACATCGGTACTAGGACCTTTTTCGAAAACCAAAAATTCATTTTCTTTGGCATGAAATTCGGCTAATCCCCCCGGAAAATAGTCATCGCCAGTAAGCATGGTCATTACCCTGGCAGCTGCCCTAGAGAAGGTAGAGTGCCCTGAAATATATCCTGCAAAGGGGGGTGTAACGAATGTGGGACGCTGATACGGCCACCAGTTTTCTGCCAATATCCAATCGACTCCTCCGATATCCTCTGTGGTACGTATGAAATCATGGCCCCGCCAAGACCTGACCTTTATTTTCCCTACATGCTCAGCTTGCTCACCTGCCAGCGGATCTTCTGTCCCCACGAGTTCTATAAAGCCTTTTTCTAACTTCATACCATGAGGGTGAAAATTGGGTAAGGTATCTGAGCTGGATTGACCCATTTTGCCCATGTACCTGGCAGCGGTAATGGGCCTTACATAATCATAATACCCCTTAATACTCCAAGCGGTAATTGCCGCATCGTGCATGGCTCCGCCAAGTGTGAAATAACCCTTTACCTCCCATTCCATACGATCCAACACTTCTCCCTTCCCTTCAAATTTCCTTTCGAAAAGTGGGTGGTCGCTAACGTAATTAAAAATAGAAAACCAATGACCAGGAGGGGTTTCCGAGTCAGGGCCATCTGCCCAAAATTCGGCCAGAACCCGGGTGTAGTCTCCCCTGGGCACAACCTGGGGCTGATACGGTTCGCCTGTGAAGGGATTAAGCGAATATCCTTTCCCGATATCCCCCCCATTTAGTTTATCAAAAAACCGCTTGTAATCCTCTAGATTTTCTGGAAACTCCTCCTCTTCCACATTTCCCATTGCTCCAGGGGATATATCCCACATCACCCCATCCTCATGATCCAAATGTGCTGACCAGTTTACCACAAATTCAAAATTCCATATATATGCTTCATTATCCTCATGGTCATCCGGATGAAGCATTGCCGGTGGCCCAGGATCATGATAAACCCAGCATTCTCTTCCCTTTACCTCATGTTTGCTTACATCCGTTTCCTTCAACGAAAAAGCTAGAAGCTTTCCCCACTCTGCACCCAGAAAGGGTGGCGTGCCAGCGGGTATTTGATTCCCCGACTGGTCGATAAAAGTTTCGAAGGTCAACGGCTGCCAAAGATTGGGGTCATACAGCTCCGCAACTCCAGGTTCACTAAGAAGCATGGGTGGGTTTCTAGGTACATATTCGAGGTTTTGAAAGGCTCCCCCTTCGTTTGAACCATCCTGTAAACCAAAAGCGATGATTTGGGAAGCAAGGAAATTTCCAAAAGCTGCTGGGTTTCCGTTTTCGTAATCCTCGTCCAAATAGGTCCTATCAAAACCTTTCACCTCCATTAAGCTATCGATATGTGCATAGGTAGTTTCCCATCCCGGGCTATTACGGAACCGAAAACGGATAAGTCTGTAGGAAGCAAAACTTATCGCTACCTCACTTGCTATTTTTGCATCCTCATAGGAAGGAATTCCCTTGAAAGGAATGGTGTACTCTCCATGTGCATGGCCTAAAAAATAAGGATTTCCTTTTTTGGAATATACAGCCCAAATGTCATACATGGCCGCAGAAAGGTGAAATAAATTCCGGGCGTGGACAGTGGGACGGGCAAAATCATTTCTTATCGCCAGAAGTAAGGCCTCATTCCAATCCCGTGCCACCGTCTGTTGCCCCAATAAGTCATTCCTTAAGACACAAAATAACACCAAGAGTAAAATTATTCCCTTATATGGCCTTCCCCAGCTCATTCCTTCTTGAATTTTAAAGGTTTAATGGAAGGATGCGAAGGAAATTGTACCACATACAAACCTCGAGGTAGATTTTCGGGCAAGTTCACCGTAAGGACAGAGTCTTTGGCTATGGATTCACCATCCACACTTTGACTCAAAATAACCTGGCCCAAAGTGTTAATCACCTCCACTTCTATACCCCCTGGGCTCGTAAGTCCAGCAATGCTTAAATTAAGGTGCTTGCTGGTGGGGTTGGGATACAGCTTGAAACTGGAAATAGGTGCTTCCTTTTCTAAATTGGTAATGAGGGATTCTTGGTCTATTTCCAGCAACTGATTAACGTCAACATCATAAAACCGTTGCACATCACCCCCTATCCATCTTACATACAAAGAATCCACCCTATCCAGCTGCGCTAAACCAAAATGGGCAATAGTGCTGTTTTGGGAAATGTGGCTAGATCCACCATCTATCTCTCTAATCAATTTCTTGCCTTGGGCATATGCTTCTACCCTGGAGCCTATACCATTCCTATCCGATTTTCTTCCCCTAAGCTTTACTTTCAGCCAGTTATTCCCAAACCCTTCATTTCTATACAGTTTCACCCCAAAATTAGTAAAGGGCATTTCACTATTGCCGATCTTAGTCTGGTTCACTACCAAAAGATCCAAATTGCCGTCATTGTCAAAATCGAAGGTAACTGAACCCCTTCCTATGGAAGCGTCGGATAGGCCCAAGGAAGGCCCGTTCAATATGAACTGCCCGTTGAAATTTTCCAAGATCAAATTGGGGTTGGGGAAAATTGTGGGGTTCAGGCAGCCATTGGCTACAAACAAATCCAGATCCATATCGTTGTCATAATCAAAAAAATTCGCTCCCCAACTGATCGTAGAGACCTCACGCCCATCCAGGGTATGAAGATTTGGGTGGGAGGTGCCCAATTCCCTGGTTTTATTCTGAAAAGGCTGGTCCCTTTTCCCTTGGCTTACCAGCAAGGGGCTAGAGGCTATGTTGGAGATAAAATAGTCCAACCATCCGTCCATGTTGAAATCTCCAATCCCCACACCCATGGCATTTATAGCCAGGTCAAAGCCCATTGCTTTGCTTACATCCGTGAACTCCTGCTTGGGGAATTCGTTTCTGTACAACAGATTAGGGGTTGCCTGGTAGCCGAAATCATTGATGACTATGAGATCCATATCCCCATCATTATCGTAATCAGTGAATACCCCTCCAAACCCAAATCCAGTATGGGAAAAGCCGTAAGTTTCAGAAACTTCTATGAACCTGCCACCACCTGAGTTCAGGTACAGGAGGTCATGGGCCGGTGCCCTGTCACCTTCAGAGATGACACCCATTTTCTCATCCAACCTCCCCCCAAACCGGTTAAAAAAATTACTGACATAAAGGTCTGGGTAGCCATCATTATTAATATCCCCAAATGCGGCTCCCGTGGAGAAGGTAATTTGGTCAAGCCCATAACTTCGGGTTCGGTTCACAAATTTTCCGTTGCCCGTGTTGATATATAAAAAATTGGAGGTGGCCTCGAATCTACCATTCGCTACCTTTGCAATCGTCGTGATGAAAAGATCCACAAGCCCGTCCTTGTTGACATCCGCCCCTATTGCGCCTTGTGTAATAACCCCCTCTAGATCTTCAAAACCGGCATCCTCTGTAATATCCGTAAAAGTTCCATCCCCATTGTTCCTATATAATGCATCCATGCCTTCTCCTCCGGTAATGAAAACATCCTCGAATCCATCATTATCAAAATCCAAAACTGCAGCTCCACCCCCAAAAATGCCTTGGAAAATTTCAAAAGCATGATCGATTCCAGCTTGTTGGGTTACATCCGTAAATTTTCGCTGGGCATTTACCCCCTCACTGACAAATAAGGCGATTATGAACAAAGGAGCCTTCCACATATTTTACCGCACTATTTGAAACCGACTTTCCCTTCACCGTAGAAAACAGGGGCACCCGACCGGGTGCCCTTAATGGTTCATCAATATCCAGGATTTTGTTCAATATTAGAAAACCCGTCCATGGCAGATTGTGGAATCGGCCAAAGGTAGTTTCGGGACGGATCAAATTGCCTGTTTTCCAAGGTAGGAAGCGAGGGGATAACTTCCTCGGCAGTCCTCCATCGGAGAAGGTCGAAATACCTGGTACCCTCCATGGCAAACTCTATCCTTCTTTCGTGCCTAATTTCCTGCCTCATCTCTTCTTGGCTCATCCCCTGTCTGAAATCAGGCATCCCTGCTCTTGCCCTGATTTTATTTACTGCCTCATAGACAGTGGCAACCGGACCGGAAACCTCATTTTGAGCTTCGGCATACATGAGCAGCACATCGGAATACCTCATTAAGACCAGGTTCACTGGGCTATTGCTTTCCCCAGTATTCCCGGTTTCAGATACCCATTTCCTACTCCTCATCACTACACCATCAGGGCTAGTGACTGCTGAGCCATTTACAAGGAAGTTGGTTGGGTTTTCCAATATAACACCTCGGTATTCATCCCCCGGAAAGAAAAAGGTCCACCTAAGCCTGGGGTCTCTATTTTCAATCTCATTTTCTGGATCATATAATGGGGAATCGGAAATGGGAAGACCATCGGTCATGTAATAGGCATCCAACAAATTCCTGGTATAGGTAAAAGACCCCCATCCTCCTCCAATAACCACATTGGAAGGTGCATAATGGGTTTGTAGAAAACTTCCTTCCCCTCCTGCATCCGTCATATGTTGGATACTGAAGAAAATTTCGGGGCTTTCCTCATTAGTCCCCCTAAAGAGTCCTTCATAATCATTATCAAGGTAAAAATGAGCCCCCTCTTCATCAATGAGTTCTTTAAGAGTAGCGGCAGCTTCTGCCCATCTATCGTTATAGAGAAGAACTTTCCCTTTTAATGCCAGTGCTGCCTGCTTTGTGGGCCTTCCATTTTGACCATTGGTTGGCGTATACTCAAGGTTATCTGCGGCAAAATCTAAGTCTTGCAACACCAAGTTGATCACTTCTTCCTTAGTGCTTCTTGTCAAGGCCTCTGCCTCCTGATTGGAAATCATGCTGGTCACTAAAGGTACTCCCCCATAAACTGCGGCCATCTCAGAATAGATAAATCCTCTCAAAAACCTCAACTCTCCCATCCACAATGCCGCTCTTTCTGGAGTGAGATCCTCAATGGTCCCCGACTCAATCGCCTCCATGATGTTATGGATCCGGGCCAGCCCTTGGTAACCAAAATTGTATTTCCACCCCACTATGCCTCCTGAAGTAGGGCTCATGGTTCCCCTGGCAATTGCCGTAAAACCGTGTTCCCAGTCACAACAAAGTACGGCGTTGTCTGTCGCGGAATCGAAATGTGGCTGAAGCTGTACAAAAGAGCCCCCCCAAATATCTCCTTGGAAAATGGGGTAAATCCCATTGATCCCAACCATAATGTCATTCTCGGTTTGGAAAAACCCTTCTGCCGCTGCAAAGCCTATTGGTTCCTTATGCAAAATATCATCACTGCATGCGATAGGTAGGCTCAATAAGAAACTAAATAACCCGATTACGTATAGTAACTTTCTCATGATCTTTCTAATTAAAAATTAACATTTAAGCCCCCGGTAAAGACCCTCAAATTGGGATAGGAATTGGTTCCTCGGTCTGCACCTGGAGGCCTCTCAGGATCTAAATAGGGAAATTCGGTGAATGTCAGCAAATTACTTCCATTTACAAACACCCGAAGGGACTGTAAAAAGGTCCGTTCGAGCAGTGCCTGAGGCAGCGTATAACCAATTTGCAAATTCTTCAAGCGAAGAAAGGTCCTATCATATAGCCAAAAGGAATTGTCCACACTATTGCTGGGTCCGTTGGAGACAAACATCCTGGGCATGGAAGCATCGGGGTTTTCAGGTGTCCACCTGTCTTCCCAAAGCCCTACTAAGCCTGAGGTGTTGAAAAACGGGGCTGCAAGCTCTTCACTGGAATACCCATGGTATCCTCCTGCACCTTGCCAAAGGACAAACAGATCAACTCCCTTATATTCCACCCTAGAGTTAAAGCCAAACAGCCATTCCGGATTCTGCCAACCCATCACCACCCTGTCATGCTGATCAATGATTCCATCAGGCACTCCCTCAGGACCACTGATATCGGCCAACCTTACGTCTCCGACACCATAATTGGGATCCAACAAGGAATGATTCGGCGCATTATCGAACTCCTCCTGAGTTTGGAAAATCCCCAATGACTGATAACCAAAATACGAATTAATTGGGGAGCCTGGCTGTATGATCATCCTTCCCTGAATGGCCCTATCCAATTCACTGGGTATACTAGGGTTCAACTCCATCACCGTACTTTTCACATTGGTCAAATTACCACCAAAGGAAAATTTAACAGGCCCAAAATTGTCCATGTAGTTGATGTTCAACTCCCAGCCTTCGTTTCTTACTTCTGCAGCATTGGAAATTTGCGTAGTAAACCCAGTTGTAATTTCGGTAGGTAGGTCGTACAATATACCTGAAGTATACCTATTAAAATATTCCGCCTCAATGTTCAACCTGGATTCAAACAATCCCAGGTCTATCCCTATGTTGGTCATCTCCGTGGACTCCCAGGACAAGTTGGGGTTCCCCAGTTCCGTAATGGCGGCCCCGGGTACTATTGCGCCACCAAAGCTGTAAGACTGAGTTAGGGAAAGATTGCGTGCATACCTGAAGTCACCAATATTTTGATTACCCAGCAAACCCCAAGAAGCCCGGACTTTCATAAAATCCACAAAGCCAACTCCTCTCATAAAGTCTTCCTCGGACAATACCCAACCCGCGGAAAAAGAAGGGAATGCTCCCCATTTGTCCCTTAGGAACCTGGATGTCCCATCGTACCTCATATTGGCCTCAAATAAATATCTTTCGTTAAAATTGTAATTCAACCTTCCAAAATAAGACTGTAGCGCCCAAGTAGTTCCTTCTTCATTATTCGTGGCTGTGGAGGCATCCCCTGATGACAGTGTCTTTACGTTGTTGGATATTTGTCCAGCCCTGAAAGTGGAAAATTCATCACTGTTGTGTTCCTCTTGGTTGTAACCAACCAACACATTGAAATTGTGGTCCCCAAAACTCTTTTGGTAGGTAGCCTGAAGCCAGGTCGTGATATTCAACCCTTGTTCGCTGAACCTGTTCCTACCCCTAAGTGGAGCCATCTGTATGGGAACCTCAGTGATGAGATCAAAATGCTCCACCATGTTGTTCCAGGTGGCTTGGTTAATAGTCCTGTAATTCACTGCTGCTGTACCCCGCACATTCAGGCCTTCCATCACTTGGTAATCCACATAGGTGTTCCCTAAAATATGGGTGTCTATTTCCCCAAATTCCCTGGAAGCGGCTACTGCCATGGGATTGGCCCTTCCTGCCAGCCCTAATGGGGATGCGAACCTTCCCTGACTATCATAGGGTGTGTTAAAGGGTAAACCCTGAATGGCTAAGCCTGCCACGTTACCGTCCCCCAACACGTTGCCACCGGGAGCGTTCATTTCTCCACGGGTAAGGGAGAGGCTGGTACTGACCCTGATTTTTTCGGTAACCTCTGTGTCTAAGTTGAGCCTAGTGTTGTATCGCTGAAAGGTGGAATTGGGAATGGTGCCATCTTGATCCAAATAGCCAAACGAAAACCTAAAGTTAGTTTTTTCTGTTCCTCCAGAGGCACTGAAATTATGCTGTTGCATCATAGCACTTCTGAAGACCACATCTATCCAGTCTGTATTAATACCTCTTTGCCTAAACCCTTCTATATCTTCTGGTGAAAATCTTACCGGATTTCCAAAATTAGTAGCTCCCTCATTCCATAGCTCGGCAAACTGAACGGAGTTCGTAACCATTTCGGGCAATCGGATAGCTTCCGAGGAACCCATGAACCCACTATAGTTAAAATTGACCTTTTCACCTTTGGCGGCACCTCGTTTGGTGGTCACTAACACTACCCCGTTAGCAGCCCTAGAGCCGTAAATGGCCGCAGAAGCCGCATCTTTTAACACGGTCACGGTTTCGATATCGTCTGGATTGATGTTGTTCAGCGGAGCCTCAATTCCATCCACCAATATTAAGGGAGAGGAGTTATTCAAGGTTCCTATACCCCTGATATTCACTTGGACACCATCTCGTCCTGCCTGACCGGAATTTTGGTTGATATGAACTCCTGAAACCGTTCCTTGCAATGCTGTGGCAGCACTAGTGATGGGACGGTTTTCAATGTCCC
Organism: Pleomorphovibrio marinus; assembly: GCF_003347495.1. Classification (GTDB taxonomy): domain Bacteria; phylum Bacteroidota; class Bacteroidia; order Cytophagales; family Cyclobacteriaceae; genus Pleomorphovibrio; species Pleomorphovibrio marinus. The sequence continues at coordinate 1,208,223 of NZ_QCXY01000001.1, read as the reverse complement.
TATTACCCACACTAGCCACAGAGCCTGTAAGGTTTGCCTTTTTTTGCGTTCCATAGCCGACCACTACCACCTCGTCCAATGCCTGGGCACTATCCGTCAGGGCTACATCTATCACTTGCTGGTTACCCACTTCTACAGTTTTACTCTCGTAGCCTATAAAAGAAAATACCAGCCTGACCCCCTCTGGTACTGTAATGGAATAATTGCCATCAATATCCGTGACTGTACCGATATTGGTGCCCGGAACCGAAACAGTAGCACCTGGAATTGGTGACCCATCACTATCCACCACCTTACCGGTGATGGTCACATCCATCTCATCTTTGGTAGTTGATGAGGATACTGGGTTGCTGGAAGCCAGCAGCGGCCTTTCTAACTGAACAATAGTCGGTATATTGGTTTTAGTTTCATTCTGGGCCATTGCCCCGAACCGGAAACCAAATACCAATCCAACGATAGAGATAGAAAGCAAACCGAATCTCGACCTTCGTAAAGTTTCATTCATAAGTTATTTGGGTTTTGTTTTCATTGATTTTTCTATGACTTGTCTTTAGTATACCGCATACGGGATTTTTCTATGGAGATGACCAAAGAAAGTTATTTTTGAATGGTGATAATGCTGCGTAAGAAACAAATTCCTTTATTGTCTTGAAAAGACAAAATTGAGCCATTATTGAAGTCTGATTCTCAATTTTAAATAATATTATCTAGAAAAAAAAGGAAATATTGTTTAAGGTTCATAAAAATTACACCTGTAATTTATTCAGGGTTATCTGGCTATGGATACAATTTCAATATATCTTGTTCTTTTGTAATAACCATCAATAAAATTAAAGCCAATGCGAGTTTATATATACCTGTTTGTATTGTTCCTAGGCACCTTTTCCATTAATGTCAAAGCGCAGATAGGTAAGCGGTTACCCTCTGAAAAAAAGGTGATTCAAGACCCCGTGACTGGGGCTGAGCTTCATTTTTTAACCAGCACCCCAGTAGGGGACTCAAAAATCTACCCCACCCACTCCCAGTGGACCTCCGATGGTAACTGGCTTGTCTTCCGTAGCCAAAGAACCCCGGGGGAGGCTTTGGCGGTAAACGAGCAATCGGGGGATATGGTGCAGGTGACCGAAGGGGGATATGTGGGCATGCTCACCCTTTCCCGAAAAGAAATGAGGCTCTACTTTATGCAAAAGTCCGCAGAAGGTGGTGATCTTCTGGTAAAATCCGTGGATCTGAAGAGGGTCTTTGAAGATAGTGGTAAAGGTGAAATGAAACCTAAAGAAAGCTACCAAAAAACCCACGGCCAAATCCCCTCATCCATGGCAAACGGGGCGGATATGGCACTCGATGCCCAAGAAAACTTCATCTATTTCAAAACCTCCACATCGTATGCCTCCGAACAGGCCCCAGCTGAATTGGTCTCCGAGGATAATTTTGGTCCAAGGAACATGGGCGCCGGCCCGGGAGCCATCGCAAAAATGAACCTGGCAAATGGGGAAATCCAACATGTGGTTAGCGTTCCTTTTCAGGTAGGTCATGTACAGGTTAACCCCTGGGTAACGGGAGAAATCGTGTTTTGCTGGGAAACAGGTGGAAAAGCACCCCAACGAATGTGGACGGTAATGGATGATGGCACCCAACTTAAGCCATTATTTCCCGAAAGTGAATTCGACTGGGTGACCCATGAGGCAGTCATCACCAAAGACGAGGTGGCTTTTGCCATTATGGGACACAGACCCATTGTCACGGGGGAAGGGCAAACGGAGGGGGATAGGGAAAACCCAGGCCAGGAAGCTTCTTGGGGGCCATCAGGGACAAGGGCTAGACCAACTGGATTGGCGATAATCAACCTGAGAACAGAGGAAATGCGAATAGAGGGACAGACAGAAAGTGGCAGCGGGCTTTGGCATGTGCACGGCTCCCCTGATGGCAAATGGGCAGTGGGAGACGATTTTGCGAGGAACCTCTACCTGATTAACAGGGAAACCAAGGAAATGAAGTTAATCAGTTCCGGTCACAAATCCAGTGCCCAGGATCACCCTCACCCCACTTTTCATCCTGATGGGGACCGATTCCAAATCCAATCTGCCATGCTTTCGGAGGACGGCAAATCCATGAATATTTGCGTGGTGAGGATACCGGAAGATTGGTAAAAAGCGGCTATATTAGGAACCATATAAGGTATATAAGGGCATAGAAGGGGGACTTATTCCTTATATTTTCTTATATGTCTTATATGGTTCAATTTCATTTTCTCCATCGAAGAACGGGTATAGCCTTATTCTGTCCTTCGAAATTCCAACTGCACCCACCTTCCCCTGGCATAGGCAAATCCATCCCCTTCCGGCACCAAGCCATTCGATGCGTTGTTTGCCTCTACCCTTAAGATGTCTCCCTGTTCAAGTGCTACGCCTTTCCAGGTAGCCCTGTCCTCCTGAAAATCAACCCCTGTATAGAGATGTTGATAGTCCGCAACAAGTCTGCCCTGTACCCGGATTTTATAACTGGGTTCCCCATCGAATTCCGTCAATGTCGCCAGTGTGAGGTCATAAACTCCCGTAGGCCCCTCAAATGCTGTCTGCACGGCAGCCCATTGGTCAGGATACTGAATGGAATTAACGGCTAGGGCCGCTCTTCCCTTGTCCTTATAAAAAGGGACAAATCCGGGCACTTCATCAATCTTCAGGTCAATTGCCTTAATCACAACATCCTGGGCGTGGGTGGTGAAAACCACAATCATTGCTATTAATAGCGGTGCTACTATCTTTTGCATGGGAATCAAGGTTATTTGGTATACGGTATACAATAACCGATTAAAAATTGTCATTTCAAAACATGATCTACTTATAGCAATAAAAAAAGCTATGAAACACTGTCTCATAGCTTTAGTCAATTAACTATAAACCCAAAATAACCTGCTGTAGGGGAAGGGTTCGAACCTCCAAGGGGCAGTTAGGCGAACCACGAGCTCCATGGTTGCTTTATGCTTAAATCCCCACCCCCGAGACCGGAGGGCATGTTTGCCAATTTCATCACCCTACATTTTGTGAGCAAAAGAACTTCTGTCTTTGTTTGATGTTACAAAGGTAAAGAATGATTTATTTTATTCGCATTTTTTCAATTAAAATCATTTATTTTTACATTTTTTTTATCATTTGGGTGATTTTGTTAATATTTCAGAATTAAAGATGGTTCAAAATCTTGGCTTTTACAAATGTTTCAAAAATGATAGGACAGTCTAATTGCATCAAGAGGTATAAGCCTCAGGCCAAAAGAATCCGTAATATCCCTGGCTTTGGTGGGTGACCTCGAACCAAATTGAGTGACTTCAACAGCCCTTTGGAAATGCGGTTGGATAGAAAATTCTGCAGAAATAGAGATACGTTGATGAAAATGATGTTTTACACCAAAGAAAATTGAACCGGTGTAAAGATATACATCTTGCTTTTCGGAATATACCCTGTCTGTCAACCTAAACCCCGTGGTCTTGCTCTTGAAGCTTCCATATCCAAAACCAACATCAAACCCTGTATAAGCCATCATTCGGTTATTCAATGGCTTTTGCCATTCTTTTCCGACTTGAATACCATACATATTGGTAAAGTTATTATTTAGGGAAACCTCGTCATCCCCTGGCCCATAGCTGAAATTATTCAGCACGTTAATCTGTAAGCGGAAAGCCCCTGGGCTAGCGTCACTTTTTTGGGTGTGCCTTCTGTAAAACAAAGACATTGGAGCTGACCCTTCCAAAAAGGGCTTTACATCCACAGAAAGTTCATGTTTGAAGCTTTCATAGTCCATGAATTCCGAAGTTTCGATTTGCCCAAACAAGGCACTCAATGAGGACAAAAACAGCGTCAGGGTTAGAAAGGGTAAATGTAGTTTCATGATTTTCAATAGGTTTGTTTAAAGATTCATAGTTGGATTATACCACCCCCAATAAGGCCCTTCTATTAAAAAGTCAAGCACAATCCATGAACAACACTAATAATGGATATAACTATTGTATGTAAATTTTTTAAATATGAAGGATCAAAAGGATAATAAATTAATTTTTTAAACCTTAAAACTAAATAAAAACGCCAATAAAACTAAAAAATTAACATGAAATCAAATAAAAAAAGCTATGAAACACTGTCTCATAGCTTTAGTCAATTAACTATAAACCCAAAATAACCTGCTGTAGGGGAAGGATTCGAACCTCCAAGGGGCAGTTAGGCAAATCACGAGCTCGATGATTGCTTTTTGCTGTACTCCCCACCCCCGAGACCGGAGGGTATGTTTGCCAGTTTCATCACCCTACATTTTTGTTTGTCAAAGACCTTTTGTCTTTGTTTGATATTCCAAAGTTAACACATTGGTTTTAAAATTCAAATTATGACAACAAAAATATTTATTTTTTACATTTAATTTAAAAAATAGAGTTAACAATTAATTATTCTATATTTAATGATGCTTTAACAATAGGTATTTTTACGAATTATTTAAGGCCTAAAACTAGTTCAATACCTATTTATTGGGAGCATCCATCCTAAGAAGAGCCTCTTCCCAACATAATTTGGCCATCTCCTTGAGCTTTATGGCCTGCTCCCATCTGTCACTTTCCTCCTTCAAGCCTGCTTCCCCCTGCTCAAAAGCCCTGGCGTAATAGATATCGGCAGGCAACAACTCCGGGACAAAACAAATGAAATCGCCTTTTTGGGCACTCTTCATAAACCCCTGTATGCATCGAACCCACATTTCCTTGAAGTGAGATACGAAAGGTTGGTCCAATTCTTCCCGGATGGCCACTTGAATACATCCTGGATTGCCGATGCGGGCATGGATAAACCGAACCCGCTCTAAAACAGGATGAATGAACTCCCACTTGTTCTCAATTCCTCCATAAACCATTTCCTGTCCCGTGTACCAGTGGCTGAAATCCCCATTGAACCTGATCTCGGGAAAACGCTCTACAAATTTAACGGTACGGAACATATCCTGGGTGATAGTGGCCCTGTGGGTTTCCAAAAAGATAGGATAATCGTATTTCTGGGACAAAGAGATGATTTCATCTAAAAAACGGTCAATTTCATCATCAGACTCCATTCCCCAACCCACATGTAGGGATGAACAATCATACCCATTAGATTTCCATTGCTTTACCAACTCTTCCAGCTTCCCTAACTCGTTTATCCTGGCATGTGCAGAAAGTTTAAGGCCAAGTTGTCGGCAAACATCCCTATCCCCATCCTGAACACCTGCAAACCCAGCATCCTTAATGACCATATGCTTCTCTGCTAAATCTCCCTTTGGGCCCGTGGAAAATTCAGGAAGGTCGTTGCATGTTCCTATATTCAAATCCGCCCTCAGGTAAGGTTCGGAACCCGTTCCGTCATTACAATTTCTTATCATATCTCAATCGGTTTCAATTTTAAAAAACAAAGTATGAGAAGTAGGGCCCTCCATCCATTGCGCTTGGGAAGATGGGCCTACCAGATCTGTCGCATTTACTTTATTCCTCACCGCAGGTATCACATCGAATACCCCCAGCCCCGTCTCGGGCAAAGTGTACAACAATTTATCCCTTCCGTCTCTTGGTGTATAAACCCCTAGATAGGAATTAGCATCCTCTTGGGAAATATATATCCTCCCTTGTTCTGTCTCAAATGCAGCCCATCTCCAATTGGCAAAATACCCTTTAAATTCAGGGTACTCAAAGGTTTCTCCTGGTATGGGGTCGTTGTACTCATTTTCCCAAACATCCAGCGTAGTGCCATGCAATCGGTTTTGCCATACCCTGTAGGGACCATCCCCAAGAAAACGTATCTCCTTCATATATTCCTCCGGAAACTCAAAATCAACCCCTGCCAACTCTACCACGCCATCGTAGCTATAGGTATAGTCAAGTTGCAGCAAGCCTCCGGGATGAATCGTCCAAACCACTTCTTTCAAAGGGCCAAAATAGGAGGCTACTATTTTGACAGTGTTCTCCTCCCTTTCAATGGCTATATTTTTTAGGTAAGCTTCATAATCTATGGCTTTATATACTCGGTCTATACCTTTTCCTGCCTCAGGATCCACGGTTCCGTCTAGTGTCCTGTCACCCCGTCGGGCAGCAATAAACCTTGGCCCTTTCCCAAAGGGAATAGCTTTGCCTTTCACCTTTAGGTCAGCAATCTTGCCATCTTCCTTTTTAATAATCACATGTAAATCTCCGGCCTTTACTTGGATACTCTCCTCAGATTCTTCCCAAGAGGGTTCACCCGCACCCTTGCTCAAATAGGAATCGGCTTCTTCCTTGTCCCAGGTATAAGACCATTTCCATAATTCATTCCCAAATGGATCCTTTACGCTGAGATAAAGCACATCATTTTCCCTCCATCCTTTAGGCAAGGACAAGGAAAATGTACCTTTTTCTTGAGGACCTATATCAGGCCCTTTTTTACTTCCTTGATCCACTTTACGATGGCCAGCCTTCTTATCCCCAGGCATAGGGAACTTCGCCAAAGCCCACTCAAAGGAGCATTCATTAAGGTTGGTGAAGTCATACCTGTTTTCTACAGAGAATTCCCCTTCAAAAGAATCGGTCAGCATATCTTTCTCCATGATCATCACAGGGGACCAAACCTCCTTTATCGTGAAAAAGCTTCCTTCTTTCTCATGGTGAGGGCCAAGTATACCATCGGCTGCAAAGTTCCCCTGGTTGTCGATGCGGCCATCCTGATCCGTCCTCACAACCCCCTCATCGGCAAACACCCATAAAAACCCACCTCCAAACCGTGGATGTTCACGCATTAACTCCCAATAATCATCTAAACCGGCTCCATGCCCCCCATCATAAAGCCCATGTAAAAACTCAGTGGGCATATAGATATAATCCCCTCGCATGTATTCTTGGGTTTCTCCATAGGACCTGTAGTGCATGGTCTCAATGCCGCTTTTTAATTGCTGAGGGTGCAATACGGGCCTGTCTTGAGGATCCCAGCGGCCAAATTCATCGTCTAGTTCCGGGTTCCAACCGCCCTCGTTTCCATTATCCCAAAAAATGACGCTGGGATGGTTTACATCACGCATAACAAGGGATTCCACCAAGGGCCTTCCCACATCCTCGTCATATTTGCCATGCCAGCCTGCCAATTCATGCAGCACGTATAGTCCCAGTTCATCACAGGCATCCAAAAACTCTGGGTCAGAGGGATAATGGGAAAGCCTAACAGCATTCATGTTCATTTCCTTGATCAGCCTGGCTGCCTCATAGTTGAGTTCTTTGTTCAGCGTTCTTCCTGATTCAGGCCAAAAACTATGCTTGTTGACCCCTTTGAGAATTACCCTTTGCCCATTGATATAGATACCATCGGATTCCTTGACTTCCATAGTCCTAAAACCAAATCGGTCTTCAGTTTCATGAACCAACTCATCCCCATCATAAAGCGCAAAATGAATGTCGTATAAGTTGGGGGTTTCAGCAGTCCATGGGGATATGTTTTCGAAATTTTGTTTTAAGACCATTTTATCGCTGCCAGGAGCCAATTCACTCTCCAAAGCGGATCCCAAGGAATTTCCCTTTGCATCCTTTACCTTGGCCTTTACGGTAAGGCCCCTAGGAAAACCGTCCCCAAGAAACACCTCTGCATAAAATTCCCCACTATGCCTTGCATCTATGGCTGTACGCTCAATAAATCGGGCAGGCTTTACCTCTAAAAATACGGGTCGGAATATCCCACCGAAGTTCCAGTAATCAGCCCTGCGCTCTGCTAAGTTCACGCTGGCATTTTCAGATTCCTTGCTTACTGTGGCTTCTAGCAAGTTTTCCTCCCCAAACTTCAGCAGTTCGGTAATATCATACCTAAATCTGTAGAACCCACCTTGGTGCTTGGAACCTGCGGACCTCCCATTGATTTTCACTTCCGTATCGGTCATAGCTCCCTCAAATACAATCCTCACGCGCTTATTTTCCCATTCTTTTGGAACATCAAAATGATACTTATACATCCCTACCTCATCGGCAATACCCTCTGGGTGAGGTTGCCCATAGAATCGTACCCCGTACTGGTACTTACCAAAACCCTCCTGCTCCCAAACAGAGGGAACGTTTATGGTAGTCCATTCTCCACTGTTCCTTCCATGGGATAATTTAAACTCCCATTCCTCGGTATCCTGGTAGCCAGTACCGGAAAGGTGCTGAATGATGGTCTTTGATTCCTGTGCAAGGCCACTATTTCCCAAGCAGTTAAGACCAAAAAAGAAAAGGATCCATGCCATTTTTTGTGCCGAAATGGTCTTCAATAATTTTTGGTAGCTATTGTTCCTCATTTTGAGTTGGTTTTGCCAAGTTTAGTTTTTCTAATTGCTTCTATATATTCCCCCTTTAAGGAAAGAACCTATTTTTCTATTGGGCCGGCCATATCTTCCTTATTGCATTGCTTTATAATGTAGCTCATAGGTTTGGCCAGGTTTAACTACAAGTTCATAGGTAGAGTCCTCCACTTTCTTAAATTCCATATTCGATCCCTTGGGAGGAGTTTCACTTTTGATCCTCAGGGTACCTACTCCATGATCTGCTTTAATCTTGATTTCCGAGGTACTACAAAATAGGGTGATTTCACCCTCAGGGGTAGGAACCGAGCCTTCCATCCACTCCAGTCCACCAAGGTTGGGCTCCACCATATAGGTGTCGTAGCCCGGGGAGCTGGGACTTACCCCAAAATAATATTTACCGAAAAGATAGATGGGACTTGCACCCCAGGCATGGCAGAGGCTCTTTCCATATGGTCTGCCATACATGGCCAGATGTTCTTCTCCAGATTCCTTTGGGTCATATTTCTCCCAAAATGAAGTAGCTCCCAATTCCAGCATTCCTCCCCAATATTCCCTAATTTCATCCAGGACCAGCTCCTGTTCTCCCAAAGCACATAATGCCTCAAGTTCATAAAAGCGCATGTAGGGAGTAGTGATTTTTTGTACCTCATCATTCAACAGTACATGGGTTTTTACAGCTTCTTGTTGATCCTTTGAAAGATAATCGAAGAAGATGGCAAACATATTGGCGTAACGGGTCACCTCTTCCTTTACTTCCCCATCTACCCGATGGTGCATCAAAGCCTGGTGTTCGGAGGACCAGAATACATCGAATAACTTCTCCCTCAACTGCTCAGCCATGGCTGTATAATTGGCTTCCCCGTCCCTGTCCCCTACTATTCCTGCACTAAGTGCCATTGCTTCCAAGCTCCTGGCCAGCAAGAGCTGTTGAAAACTTACTTCGCCCTCCTTCTTCAGCCCATCGGCCCAGTCAATAAATACCCAGTCGCCCGGCAACCCTTCCATCATACCGTTTTCATTCCTCCTCTCCAAACAAAAGTCCATTAGGCTTACCATTCGGGGGTAAAACTGATGAATGAATTCCTCGTCCCCGGTGAAGAGATAATAATCATAAATACCGATAAACCAATAGAAGGAATAGTCCATAATGGTATTCAGGTGGCTGCTTATGGGGTCTTTACCCCTGAGGGCCAGCAAAGTCCTGGTAACGGATGGATTATCGAAAAACAAATAGTAATTCATCAGGTAACTTTGGTAAGCATCTCCTGACCATATCCACCTATCCCGTTTAATGCCATCCAGAAAAAATTCCCTGGTATTTAAATGAAGGGTATAGGCGGAAACATCCCATATTTCATTGAGCAAATCGTCAGAGCTGGAAAAGGAGCCCTTGTAGTCTAGGGGAAGGAACTCATAAAGCATGGATACTGAATCGTAGGATACCTCTGCTTGCCTTTCCACTTGTACGTAACGAAAAGCCATGGATTGGGCCAAGGTATCGGTAGTAGCCTCGGAATAGGAAACCTCCAGCTCATCCAGGGTTTCACAATATTCTTTGTCCATAGCCTCTTCTTCAGACTCTCCATAAAACACCCGAATCTTTCCTTCGCCCTTAAGTCCATGAAAAACCAGATATCCAAAGGTCTCTTTTCCGAAGTCAATCAACTCCCCATTTGAAAGTTCTTCTCTTTCTACTGCTGGGGCGGGTTCCACTTCCAAAGCAAACTCAGAGGGTACCTTTTCTGGAGAATCAAAATTCCAATACCCCACCCTTTCCCATAGGGTGCCGGACTGATCAGAGGCTTGTCCTGTTTCGTCAATCCACTCTTTGTCCTCATAGGTCACTTCCCAGCTCGCGTCACTTTGTACATGTTCCCCCTGTAGAAAAAGTGAGGGAAGGGTTTCCTGGTTATAAACTTTTATGGCCAATTGGTGCTTCCCTGCAGATAAAGCTATGGTGTCTGGCTTACCATGAACAAGTTCCCCATCGATTTGTAGCTTAAACTGCCCGTCTGTTACCAACAGGATGTTATCCTCGGAAGGAATATCCACTTCTTTACGGAAGGTGACCATGGGATATGGGCTGTAGTAACGCCAAAGTGGGGGAAGGAACGCCCCTCTTTCTGTCCTTCTGGCCTGCATCTTGTTACTTAGCCAAATTTCATAATCACCGGGATACCATATCCAGGTGCCCTCCGACTGGGGGGCTTGGGAAAATGCAAAACTCCATCCAAAAAAGGTGAAGAGGATTCCAAGTACAAATGCTTTATGATTACGCCTTTTCATTATTTCTTCAAAACCAGTCAAAACATGTTTAAAACTGCATGAATTCCTACTATTTTTCTTCCTGCACCTTCCTGTATTCCTTATCCATGACCGTTGAAAAACCAATACAAAGCAACCATTACTAACACCAGGGCTACCCAGGATATTTTGACATAAAGCGGCATTGCCAAAAAGGAAACAGGTTTAGGTGGCAATGCACTAAGCTTAGCGAAGGGATCCCTAAGGGAAACGATTATCATCATGGCTGAGAGCAGGAGAAACAGGTAAAATGAAATCAACAGGAAATGGGGCCAAAACTCATACCTTTCGCTAGGGAAAACCCAAAGGTATAGAATTCCGGTGCACAGACTTATAGCCGTTCCCCATGTAAGTACTTTATTTGCCGCCGAACTGCTGGCCTTGGACCAAAGCGTACCAAAAAGAAAAACTACGGCCATCGGCGGTGCGATAAATCCCAAGATGGACTGGAAAATATCGAAGAGATTTAACCCTTCAATATGATCGATAGCCAAGGTAATAAATACCGCAATTACAGCCCCAAAAAGGGTTACCCATCTACCAATTCGGACCACCTCAGGCTGAGAAGCCTTTGGCTTGTATTTTTTTACGTAAATATCCATGGTAAACACTGTGCTAAGGGCATTTAGCCCGGAATCCAAGGTACTTACCAAGGCGGCAATCAGCACAGCCATGACCAGTCCTGTCATACCCACCGGAAAAAGATGGGTGACCATGGTCATGTATGCGTTGTCCGGGTTTTCAAGTCCGGGAAAAAGGATGAAGCAGAGTATCCCAGGCAAAATAAACAAGGGTACGTCCAGAATCTTAAGCCACCCTGTAAAGTTAGCCCCTAATTGCCCCTGCCTGAGGTTCTTGGCACCTAGGACAGATTGCACCATAGACTGGTCCGTACACCAAAACCACACCCCCATGACCGGGTATCCAAGAAGTATTGCAATCCAGGGATAGTTGGGGTCATCCAAGGGCATAAACAGGTTCCAATACTCCGGGGGCGTTTGGGTTACCAACCCCTCAATCCCTCCGACCTTGGCCAACCCGGTAAAGGTCAACGCAGCGGAGACCACAATCAAGAGCAGCATTTGGAAAACATTGGTATATGCAATGGCCTTAAGCCCGCCGGCAATGGTGAAAAAGGAAGCAATCAACAAAAGGGTGATTACGGCCAACCACATGGGAATGGCCAACATTTGCCGGATCAATATGCCCCCTGCAAACAAGGTGAGCGAAAGCCAACTTATCATGAGGGTTATTATGGTGTACCATGCTAAGGTATTTCTGGTAGTATCTCCAAATCGCTGTCCCATAAATTCAGGCAAGGTATGTACCCTGGCACCCAGGTAACGTGGGGCGAAGACCATAGCCAACAGCATGATAAATATAAAGGCATACCAGGCGAAATTGCCAGCCACTACCCCGGTAGAATAGCCAATACTTGCGGAGGCTAGCAGCATGGAAGGCCCCACATTGGTTCCCCACATGGTAAGTCCGATACTAGGCCATCCCAGCGTGTTTCCAGCTAGAAATAGGTTCTCCCCCTTTTTCCTGGTGCCACTAAAGCTGGCCCAATATCCAATTCCAATCAGGACCAAAAGATATATTCCTACCACTGCAAAATCCCAATAGTGCAGTACCTGGTGAACTTCCATAAGCAAAATTAAAGGTATGAATGGTAAGTACTTCACCTACCAGAATCAATTGCATCCAATTTCTATCCTTCCTGGACTTCTTTTACCCTCTTCCCGTTTTGAATAAAGGGGTCAGCCCAATAAAGAGGTTCTTTACCTTTCATGATTGGTTCAGGGGAATATTGGATCAACAGAACCCTCCTTGCCCGGTTGGTAAAATTGGAACCGCTTCTATGAAAACAAGTGCTGCTGAAAAGGGCCAAATCACCGGCATCCAAAATGGCCGGCACTCCGGGGTTTTCACCGAAATACCCAACTTTGTCATTGGTCTCCTTCTCTAAGACGTGCTCAACCCTTTTTTTGGTTCCCGCCTCACTGTAGGGAAGCAAATAGACCGTACCGTTTTCTTCCGTCACGTCATCCAGTGGACACCATATGGACAGGTAGGGCTTATGGTCAAAATCCAAATAACCAGAATCCTGGTGCCAAGAAAATGTCATACCCTTGTCGGCAGCTTTTACCACAAACTGCTCCAAAAACAAGTATACATTTTCCCCCAAAATCCTCCTGGTAATTTCCTCCAACTCCTTGCCGAAAATCAATTCCTGCATGATCTCGCTGTCTTTATAGCGCAGAGCAATAAAATACCGCTTCCCTTTATGGTTTATTTCATCGACCTCTACACCTTTCTTGTCCATTTCCGCATCCTTCTCCCGAATAAACCTCTGGCACTCCTTCCTTAATTTCTCGATCAAATCTTTGGGGATCACATCCCTTACAATGCAATATCCTTCTTCTTGGAATTGTTTTATTTGATCAGCCGTGATTATCTTTTCCATTTCAGTTCTAGGTTATTTTATAGTCATTTTTATTGTTACTTTTGGAGCCAATTTTCCAACCCATACTCCTTTTTGGTTTCATCTGGCTTTTCCGGCATTCCGGACAACAGGGATTTCTCCATGGTCTTTAGCAAGGCGACAGTACCAATGCCTTCCCTTAAATCGGGATAGGCAATAAAATCACCATGGATACTGTCTGCAAAATGTTCCAGATAGTTGTTGTATTCCCCCGCATGATGACTTTTGCCCTCGAAGCGAAAATAGTGTTTGGATTTGTGTTCCCAGGTAATCACCTGCTCTTCTCCATCTCTGTCTGTAATTGCGTAGCGCAACTCCATATAATCTCCTTGGCTACAGCCTTTGGTTCCCCTGAGGATGCAACTCATCTCCGAATCCCTCAAGGCAGGCTGCACCGGCCCAGTGTAAGCCCCGGAAACCCTCGCCACCTTGCCATCCCTTGATTTGAAAATAAAATGCATGGAATCCTCGTTTTTCAGGCCGCCTTCCCTACCGTTGCTGCTCAGCATGCCATACCCCATCACCTCCTCGATATCGGGCATGTACCAGCGAATAAAGTCCACCGGATGGCTTAAGCCTCCATAAAGCCATTTAAAGGTATTTTCCAAAGCCCAGGGTTTGGAAAGAAACCAGCGATGGTCTGCATGGTAATACGCTTCAATGGTGATCAAATCCCCAATCCTGCCCTTGAGATAATCCTCCCTTTGCTTTCGCATGGGTTCAAAAAATCTGCTGCTCTGTCCCACAAACAGCCTCTTCCCAGATATTTCTTGTAAGGCTAGTAAACCCTTGGCCTCCTTGAGATCATCCAATAATGGTTTCGTGCACACTACGTGCTTTTGGTGTTCCAGTGCCATCTTAATATGCTCGGCATGGAATTTATCCGGCGTATAAATACCTATGGCATCAATGTCAGACCGTTCCAACATCTCTGTATAAGAGGTGGTGTAGTGCGGAAAATCGAATTCCTTTGCTCTTTGCCTACAGAGGAGCTCATTGCTGTCACAGATCTGAATGAGGTCAATTTTTTCGCTATTTAGGCAGGCTGAAATGGTACTTCTCCCTTCTCCTAGACCCAGTATACCCAATCTTAGTTTATTGCCCTTATCCATTTGCAAATTGGTTTTTTTCCATCCAATACCATATCCCCTTGAAATTTTCCCCTATCTTTAGTTCCAATGTTTTTTCAGGATCGATTTCCCCTGTATGGTTGACTTTCTTAGGGTTTAAGGGAACCTTGGCCCCCTCCTTTGTCCACACGGGCATGTCGGCGAGTTCTTCTTTATGGTTCTTGAGCCATCTTGGTCCTTCTGTCTGCTTTCCCGAAAAAAAATGAACCCAGGAACCTTCTGGCAAATACACGTCCCTGCAATCCTCAGAAGTAAGCATGGGGGCTACCAAAAACGCATCCCCAAAGAAGTATTGGTCATCGATATGCCAGCAGGCGTGATCATCGGGAAAATGCAAGAGCATGCCTCTTAATACCGGTAGCCCACTATTGGTAGTTTGAATACTACTTTCCAAAATATACGGAAGCAGTGCATACCTCAAGTGCCACCACCGCTTCACAATTTCTGATATGCCCGGAAAGGAATAAGGCTCCCTCTTGGAGGTGCCGTGGTACCGTATATGGGAGGTAAACACCCCAAATTGAGTCCATCGCACATATAAATCATCTGGGATCACACTGTTCATAAAATCAGGAACCCCATGAAAACCCGGCACGTCATGGCTCCAAAAACCAAAACCGGATAGCCCTAGGTGCAGCCCACCCTTAAGGGATCCTGCCATACCTTCCCATGAGGCCGCTGCATCCCCTCCCCAATGAACCGGAAAGCGCTGGCAACCAGCCCATCCCGACCTTGCCCAGATAATGCCTTCGCCTGAGATATCTTGGGTAACTTCATAGGCTGCTTCCTGGTACAAAAGACCATATAAATTCGCCAGCCCCTTAGCATCCATTTCCTTATAAGTGGCATCCATATGGATTTCCTCTCCAAAATCGGTTTTGATGCAGGCTACCCCCATTTCCAATAACTCTTTTAGCAAATCCTGGTACCACTTCTTTGCCGCTGTGTAGGTGAAATCTATGGTACCTGCATAGTCTAAAGCACTAAAGTTTGATCCACCTTGTAATCCTGTTGATTTCCTTGGGCCTATATAGTTATTTTCTCTCGCCTCTTGTAGTTGGATGGCCTCTTCGGCGATATAGGGCATTTGCCAAAGGCTTAACCGAAATCCATTTTCCAATAATTCTTGCACAAAACCTTTAGGGTCTGGAAACCGTTCGGGATGAAATCTCCATTCACAAAGCCAATCCGTTCGGAACCAGCCCGTGTCCAGGTGGATGACATCACAGGGGAAGTCTTCTGCTCTCAAGCGCTCACAAATTTCCATGACCTCGTTGGCAGCAAAATAGGTCATCCGGCTCATCCATATCCCAAATGACCACAAAGGGGGCAGGGAGGGAAAGCCGGTTAGTTGCCTATAGGCATACAGGATTTCTGCTGGTGAATCTCCCCCTATGAAAAACACATCCAGCCTTGGCTCGCTCACCAATAACTGAACCGACCGGGAGGAGTGGTCTGCTAGGGATATCTTGGCTTCATAGGAGGTGTGAAGGAATAAGCCATAGCCTTCACTGGAGATATAAAATGGCACATTCTTATACGCTCTTTTATTATTGGTTCCCTGTGCATCCTGGTTTTTAAGCCAAAAGGTTTTGCCAGACAAGTCCATTTTAGAAAACCTTTCCCCGGTACCACAAAACCTCTCCTTGTGCGTGGCCTTTATGGAAATATACGTTTGTTGGATTTCCCCTTCCTCTCCAGTAATGTAGGCTAAAGAAAACGCTTCCCTTCTGGCAGGGAAGAATTGGTCATAATCCTGGATGGAGACCACTGAACTCCCCTTCGGATAAAAGGTGGCCTTCAAGGCATCCTGGGGAGGAGGCAACAAATCGCTCCAATGGCTGATCAACTCTTCCGCGAAATCAATTTCCCCTTTTGTGTTGGTGGCATCATCCCTTATGGTCCAAATATCCTCTTCCTGCTCCAAAAATAGTGGCCCTCTACGGGTTTCTAGGTCTTTAGAAAGCATGGGACTGTCCGGGTACACCTCTCCCAGGCTCAGCCTCAATACATTTTCACCATAGGCCGTAAGTTTCAACTTTTGAAGTTGCCTATCTACTCCCTGCTTTTTCTCTATGTTGTTTTCATTCTTTTGGCAGGAAAAAGGAACTGTAAATTCCACCTCCCCATTCTCATTGGTAGTTCCGCCCTCCGGCTTCTCCGCGATCCAGAGACTCCTTTCAGAAGGGTTCGCCCTTTTCTCGGGATCAAACTCCAAAAAATCAAAATAGGGGTAATTGGTGTGTTTCATCTGTTTATAATTTGTTTTCAACAGTCACATAGCCTGCCCCGAACTCGATTCGGGGAACTTGCTTCGGAGGAATCTCGCAATCTTAACCATGCCTCCGAGTGTTACCTGCTTCCTGCTCAATTTGGTTATACTTCTTATGGGGATGGTACGTAGTCCAAGATGTCTTTATATCCATCCTCAATTCCAGCCTTGTTCTTTATTTCCATCTCCACCTCTGGACCGTTGTTTTCCCAATGCACACCAGGACCCGGCCTGTTGGAAAAGAACTTGTCTTTCTCCGTCCAATTATTTTCAATCCTGATGTATGAGGAACCCTCATCCAGATAGATATACTGGTGATGATGCGGCATATGGGCGTATGGGGCATCCATAAGATCGAAAATACTGTTTTCGCTGATCTCCATATTGGGTTGTGCAGATAGGGTATAAATGCCACCTACATCATACATCTGTTTGGCAAAACGGTGAATTTTATTGGCATGTACTCGGTTGTTCTTCGCGGCACTTATCGTACGGGTCCATCCCCAACCCACACAGATTCCGGAATAGTTGACTTCCCTTACTTCGTTATGGGTTATATCCACATCATGAGCAAAGCCTACGCTTATTCCCACGCAGCCCCAATCCTCATTGGTGGCATCTGTAATCAGGTTGTTGTAAATCTTTACATGGCCCACCAGCTCCCTCCTATCACTTGGCTCATAGGGGAGATGGGCCTCGTATTCAGGCCCTCCAAAAAATCCCGCTTGTATGCCTGTACCTCCTATATCCATAAATACGTTGCCCCGCACGAGGGTATTGGATACTCCTTCAACTAAGTCCAGACCAGTGGCTGCATGATGGGTAAATAGGCATCTCTCAATTTTAAGATCAGTAGCATACCTTACCTCAAAAGCGGCGGGTTGCCTTTCTATCCAGGCTTGATTTTCCAGCCACTCCTTATCAGGGGTGCCGGGTTCAGGTAAAGAATAAGCCTCCAAAATAGACCAACCGGCCTGAAGTGGTACATGTCCTTCTCTGGAGGGCCTTAACCATGTTCCATGGGAAAACTTCAAACCCTCAAAATATACGTGGTTTACTGGGTTTTCTCTGGTGCCTCTCAGGTCCACCACGTTTTCCAAAAATGGAACTACCGCTTTAGCGGCTGCCATATCCTGATCCTCCTTTGGCCAGTAATATATCTTTCCGCTAGCGTAGTCTGCATACCACTCTCCCGGGTTATTGAGGAGTGATTTTGCCCCAACAAAGAAAAAAGCCGAGTTCCCCTGGTATTCCTCTTCCTTGTCCAAGAAAGGGGCAGGCCAAGGATGTTCGAACTCAATCTGGCTTTCCGGCTGATAAAAGGTCAACTTTGTCCGGTTGCCCTCCCTTTCCATGGATTTTACACGCAGGTTGGCAATGGCCCACCACTGGTGGATGACAAATTCCAATTCTTCCCCTTCCTCCCATTCAAAATTTGGATGTGGGATATACATTTCCTGTACTTCTTTATCCAAATCCAGAATCCTGGACAAGGACTCTTCATCCAAGTTGGAGGCTCTGTTGGCTTTTTCGCCATTTATCCAAAGCTGCCTGAACTGCAAATGTTTTCCTCCCGTTTTGGGTATGGGTGCTTCCCACAGTTTCCCTCTGCTGACCCTGGGAAAACCCGCTAGATTTCCCCTGCTTTTTTGCCAGCCTTCTACTGGCTTACCTGCTGAAAGCTCCGAATGGTTACTGGTTGCACTTTTTATTATGGTGGGGCTTTGAGAAGTGCCTGAGTCCTCAGGCCTGACCAAAATAGGTTTGTCCAAATAATAGATCCCCTCCCCTACCATAATATATATGGGCTCCTCGCTGGGATGCGTGTCTAGCCTCCTCCATTCCCTGGCTTTTCTAAGGGCCATTTCAATACTGGCAAGTGGGGTTTCCTTGTTTCCTTCCTGGAGGTCATCCCCATTCTTAGTAACCCAAATCTCTTTTGCCTCCAAAGAGAAATTGGCCAATAAGGCAAAAATAAAACATACTATAAGTTTGATTGTCCGCATATCGGGATTTTAAAATTAATTTTTGAACACTTGTGACTTCCAAGACAAAGAAATAACTCTTCCCCAAAATTCGGGAATAAATTACTGAGGATTCTTGAACCTGCCCTCCTGTACTTTCAGGTGGGCAGGACATTCTTATTTGGTAAGGGTGGCGAAAGTGCCTTTATTAAAAGCCTGGATTTTGAGACAGGTTGGGATTTGCAATCTCGTCCTGGGGGGGTATGGGGTACACCAGATATTGGCCAGTGGAAGGTTCCTTAAGGTGCCAGGAAGCCAGGAAATTCCCGTGCCTGACCATGTCCTGTCGCCTATGGCCTTCCCAGTACAGCTCTCTGGCCCTTTCCTCCAAAAGCACATCCAAGTCCACTTCAGAAAAGGGGGAGGCATTTCGGCTTTCCCTGATTTCATTGACAATTTCCAAGGCCTCGCCATTTCTTCCCAACCGGATGAGGGCCTCCGCCTTCATCAGCAAAACATCCGCATATCGGATTAGAACCACATCATTTCCGGCAGCACCCGGGTGTTCATAATCTGGAATGTACTTTACAGGTCTATAACCATTCCACAAAGTGGCGCCTACAATTGTGGGAATATCTTTGGTAAATTCTACTCCTTGCAAAGGCTGCCCGTCGGGGCCGAATTGTTGCCCTGTGAGAAAGCCTGCGTTATACCCCCTTGGAGTAGTGATGGGATGTTCATAATATTTTCGAATATCGCCATCCTCAAAAAGGTCATATAGCTCGGGCGTAGAAGCGAAGCCGTTCCAGCCCCCACCATTGGGGAGAATCATTTCTGTAGGGAAAATGGCATGCCACCATACCCATAAAGAGTGTGACCTCACCCCTGCATTACCGTGTATAGTAAACAAAAGTTCCGAAGAGGCTACCTCGTTGTCAGGGCCAAAACTGTCCCAATAAAACCCAATGGATTTACCATCAATTTCTTCGGAATGTTGAATTACCCTCTCCATATCGGCATTATCAAACTGGGGGCTTTCCCTGCTGCCATACACCCCTCTATTTAAATAAAGCCTTGCCAAAAAACCCCTTGCAGCATTTTGGCTCGCTCTATATGCTGGTCCGGAACTGGCAAGAAGTGGCAAAGCTTCCTCCACTTCATTGATGATGAAATCTATTGCTGCCTGTCCCGATAAAACCGTAGAAGGTTCCAGCAGATCGTCACCCGGCTCCCTGAAAGGAACCCTGTCGTACAGGTCCAATAAATAGAACATAAAGTAAGACCTTAAAAAGCGGGCCTCTGCCTCCAACTCCGCGCTGGGATTGAAGTTGAGCAAATTTGTGGCATGAAACACGCCTTGGTTCAAACCATTCCAAACGGAATGGAGATAGGGGTTTTCGGGAATCCAGGTATGGGTATGCAATTCACGGTACACTCCGCCATTATCCCATCCAGAAGGCCTGCTAGGAACTATAGCACCATCGGCACTTACTTCCTGGAGTAGCCATACACTACCTGCATGCTGAATAAATCGTGAATCAAACTGCCTGTAAACCGTTTCCATCAAGGAATTAAAATCCACATTCCTAAGTAGGAATTCCCTGGCTTTATCCGCCGGGAGATCAGAATGTAGTTCCTCGTGTAGGTCACTACAAGATATAGCAGTAAGTAAGGATAGGGCTATTATAAAGATGTTTAATCGTTTCATTTTTTGGGAATTTTGGGTGAGTAACTAAAAGGAAGCATTAATACCAACCATGAAATTGCGTGCTGGAGGATAGGGAATATACTCTATCCCAAAGGAAGGCACACCTCCTACACCGCGGTTGGTGTTGACCTCTGGGTCAAAACCACTATAGTTGGTGAGAAGAAACAGGTTTTGACCGGTCAGGGACATTCTGATGTTGTTGAACACCCCCATGGCACCCAAATTATAGCCGATAGTCAAATACTGTAACCGAAGGAAATCGGCATTCTCTAAAAACCGGGTGGAAATAACATTGGCATTGCCAAGGTTTTCTTCTCCTAGCCCTATTTCTTCAGAGGCATTTCTTCCTAATCCCATATTTGCAGCGGTAATCACTGCATTAGCCGTATTATTGTACACTTGGTGGCCAAAGGCTCCATTCATGCTAAAGGACAGGTTGAAGTTTTGGTAAGTGATGGAAGAGTTCACCCCCATGAGGAAGTTTGGGTTCGGGTCACCCACGAACCGTTCCTCTTCGGAGTATTGGGCGGAACCGTTTTCATCAAAGCCAAAAAACTCGCGCATTTTAAATCCAAATAGGGGTTGGTCGTTTTCTAACCTTTGGGAATTACTTCCACCTCCAAGCCCATTGCCATTAATTTGCCCAGTAAGTACAGGGGCCCCATCGTAATTGGTAAATTGATTTCTCAGGTAGGTGGCATTGAATCCCAGCTCCCAAGTGAAACCCGCTGTTTCCCTTACTACGGTGTTCAACATCAACTCGACCCCGTTATTTCGGATTACCGCAGGCAAATTGGTCCAAAACTGTGCTGCGGGTGCGGGTTGAATGGCTGGTAATTGGAAGAGCAGGTCCTGAGTTGCCTTGTCAAAATATTCCAAGGAGCCAGAAAGCTTGTAATTAAACAGGGCAAAATCAAACCCGAAATTATAGGTTTCCGTAGTTTCCCATCTGAGGTCTGGGTTGGCCACATTGGCAAGTGAAAGGCTTTGCAGGCCAAAGGCATACCGGTCTTGGGAGGCACCCGCAGGAAACTCCTGGTTTCCGGTACGACCCCATCCGAAGCGCATTTTCAGATTACTCAGGGCATTTACATCCGAAAGGAAATCCTCATCGCTCATTATCCAAGCCGCCGCAAATGATGGGAAAAAACCATATTTGTTGTTTTCACCAAATTTTGTGGAACCATCCACACGCATGGTTCCAGTAAGCAGGTACTTGTCGGATATGTTCACATTTACCCGACTGAAATAAGATTGAATTTGGTTAGTAGGATCCCTAAAGGAGTTCACCTGAATATTATCCCTAGAAGGATTTTGGAGGATATTCGTACCCAGGATATCAAACATGGTGAATCCCCTGGCAGTGATATTATTCGTGTAACTTCTGTAATCTTGCAATTCATATCCTGCCAGGGCATTGAGGCGTAAATTTTTAAATTCCCTGTCATAGGTTAGCGTATGTGTTAGGGTATGGCTGTTTAGCTGGCTAGTGTTGACCACCCCCAAGCCTAAGTCCGTGATGGTATTCAAGAAGAGATCTCCTGAAGTGTCCACAGTTCTATTGCCTTTGGCATGATTCACTCCAATATTTACCCTGTATTTCAAGTGGTCGGTAATATCATAGGATGCCCCTATACTGGCCAGGATATTTGAAATATTACTTACGTCATTGTAATAACTTAACAATGCCATGGGGTTAGTTGGTAAGCCTGCTACGTTCCTACCTCCTTCCTGATAAAGCCTCTGCACAAAGTTCCCTTGCCCATCACGAAAAGGCACGGTGGGATTCCATTCTATCGCATTTCCGATCAAGCTCCCATTGACATTGGAGTTCTCAGCTATGGGTGCACCATTCTCAATATTGTTATTGGCGATAAGGCTGATGTCCAGCTGTAGCCTGTCTTCCGGCAAGAATTTAAAATTCCCGTTGTAGCTAGCAGTGTACTTCCTGATCCCGGAATCCCGGATGATGCCTTCCTGATCGTGATAACCAGCAGAAAGCCTGTAGCTGCTTTTGTCAGTCCCTCCGGTTACGGAAAAGTTTACGATCTGCGTCAATGCTGTCCTAGTGATGGCATCAAATGCATCCACAGAAGCACCTCCATCATAATCCAGCATTTCCCTATGGGCCAATGCACTACGAAAGGTATCTCCGTCCATGATGGAGGGCTGGTTGGCCATGGTACTTACACCGGATTGAACTTGAAAATTAACAGTTGGGGCTCCGGATTTGCCCTTCTTAGTAGTGATAATAACTACCCCGTTTGCACCCCTGGACCCATAAATGGCAGTAGCGGAGGCATCTTTCAAAATATCTATGGTCTCGATATCGTTGGGGTTAAGAAAGTTCAAGGGGTTGGAGCCTTCTGTGGTACCAAGTTCACCGGCAGTCGCAGATGGCTTCGTATTCCTGCCGTCCAGGGGTACTCCATCCACCACAAATAGTGGTTGATTGCCTGATCTCACGGAAGAGGCACCCCTAATCCTAAAGGTGACCTCACCTCCTGGGGCCCCACTGTTGTTGATAATGTCCACTCCGGCCACCTTTCCTTGGATCATCTGGTCTGGGGACACATTTATTCCCTGGTTGAAATCCTCTTCCCCCACGCGGTTTATGGCACCTGTCAGATCCCTTGATCTTGCCGTACCATATCCCACAATTACGACTTCATCAAGATTTTGGAGGTCCTGGTCCAAAAAAATCTCAAAACTAGACCTTCCCCCCACCTCCACTTCTTGGGTTACATAGCCTACAAAGGAAACTACCAAGGCTGAAGCATCATCGGGAATGGATAATTCGAATGTCCCATCGATATCCGTAACGGTACCAATATTGGTCCCTTTCACCATTACAGTTACTCCAGGCATGGTGTGCCCTTCTGCATTGTCCAGGATTACCCCACGGACATCCCTTTCATCAAATAATAGGGATTCGTATGAATTTTTGGAGTGATTTTCGCCGTATGCGGCGCATAGTGTGGTCGATAGCAAGAAAATAAGACCACAGCCCAGTAAATACATTTTCATCTGGTTAGGGATTTGGGTTTACAATAATTTAGTAAGGAATGAAATATGGCTCATACCTGTATAAGCAGAACAAACCTAAGTGTTTATAATATCGTGCATTATTAAAATTGCACTTTGGTCAATTTTGTAAAAGGTGTGAAATGGAAAATTGGATTATTAGGACGGCTAAATTGGCGCATATTGACTATATTTGATCAACAAACCACCATTTACCAAAACCAAAACCAACCAACTATGAACAGTCTAAAATCCGGAGAATCGGGAATTTGGTGGCATGAAGACAATAAGGGACCATTAGAGAAAATCCCGTTCTTTAAACAGTTTGGCAGCATGAAATTTTCCAAGGTGAGGATGGACGAAAACATGCGGCCGCACCTAAACGATGGTATAGAAATACATTTTATCGAAAGTGGAAAATACGATTGGGTAATTGAGGACAAATCGGTGGAAATGCTACCGGATGACCTTTCTGTCACTGCCCCTTGGCATTGGAACGGAAGTCCTGCGGGAAAGATGGATATGGGCCAAATCAACTGGATTATATTAAAGCCGGAAAAATTCAGCCAAAGTGAACCCCTGGACCTTGGCTTATGGACCAGCCTGACCTATACCTTCCAGATGCGTCTGGGAGAAATGATAGCACATGAAAAAGGAATCGTGATCCGCAAAGCCAAGGCGTTCCAAAAGTACTTTGATGGGATTAGGCATGAGCTTCTGGCACAACGGCCCTGCTATGATATCATAGTGGTAAATCTATTGGAGAACTTGCTTATCGAATTGCATAGGCACCTGAGCAGCCGCCAGCTGAAAATGAATGAAGATGGCAGTTTCATTAAGACGCTGGAGGAAATGGTTTTTGAAGACCTCACGGAAAAATGGCCGGTGGAAACTCTTGCAGAAAAATTTGGTATGGGTAAGACCAAATTTACCGAAAAGGTAAAGAGGCTTACCGGCTACCCACCCAACAGCTACATCATCAACCTAAAAATCGAAAAGGCCAAAGACCTACTTCGGGAAGACCCTTCCTGTAACCTTTCGGAGGTAGCTTACCATTGTGGGTTTTCTTCTCTTCAGCATTTTACCACCACCTTCTCCCAACGCACCGGGGCTACACCTGGGAGGTTTCAGCATGGAAACATTTAGTATATTTTTCGGTTTTTTCCGGATTTTCATGGCTAATATTTCTTTTTTTCGTAAATCAGTGGTTAGCCCTAAATTTAATTGTTAAAATATTTTGAAATAATTTTTAATTCAATTACATATGCAAACGATTGCACATTCTTTGATAAAAACCCTATTATGATCTGTGGAACTTCTGCGAAAGTTCCCTAAGAGAATTTTATTTTCTTTTACTCCAATTAAAAATTTAATATAAAAATAACCTATTATTTTAATTTTACTATAGTAATTTCAATTTACTAACCCCAAATATTTATGAAACAATCTGTACAAAAGAGAGCAAAAGGTATGGGCATTCCTACCAATTGCCGCACTTGGATCAGGCTACTATTATTAATAGGCCTCTTCTTTTCTGTGCAATCGTTTGTCTTTTCCCAGCAAAGGCAAGTATCAGGAACGGTCAAATCCTCGACCGACAACGAAGCCATTCCCGGCGCTACTGTAGTACTAAAAGGAACCAATACGGGAACTACAACGGATATGGATGGAAACTACTCCATTAATATAGAAACCCCCGGAACCCTGGTTTTTTCTTTTATCGGATATAATAGCCAGGAGGTTCAGGTTACCAATCAATCCGTAATCGACATTGTACTCCAGGATAATGTACAAGACCTTGGAGAAGTAGTGGTAGTGGGGTATGGAACCATGAAAAAATCGGATCTGACCGGATCCATTGCCACCGTAAGAAATGAAGACCTTACCGCCATTCCTGTAACCAATGCGCTAGAGGTGATGCAGGGAAAAGTGCCGGGTCTGGATTTGACCAAGTCTAGTGGTGCCGCCGGTGCAGGGTTGAATTTTACCCTTAGAGGTAACCGCTCCCTCAACGCCAGCAACCAGCCCCTGATACTTGTTGACGGGATCATATATGGATCCACGATGGATGTAAACCCAAACGACATCGCTTCTATTGAGGTGTTAAAAGATGCTGCAGCTACCGCAATCTATGGGACACTGGGCGCTAATGGAGTAATTCTAATTACTACAAAAAGAGGTGCTAAAGGAAAAGCCCAAGTATCTGTAAACAGTTACTATAGTGTACAATCCCTCGAAAGTTATGACCATATCATGTCAGGCCCTGAATGGGTGGACTTTAGAAGGGAGTCAAGAAGGACCGTAGGGGAATGGAGTGGGCCCCAAGATGACGCCAATATATTTGTGCCCCAGCAATTAGAAAACTACAGAAATGGCATTTATACCTACTGGGCGAACGAAATCATGCGAAACGGATCACAACAAAACCATCAGGTAAGTGTAGCCGGTGCCGATGATAGGGTCAACTACTACTTTTCTATGGAGTACTTTGATGAGCAAGGGCTTTTCGCAAATGATCAACTGCAAAGGTACAGTGGCAGGGCTGTAGTGGATTATAAGGTGACTGATAACCTAAAATTATCCACCAACATCATGTACACTGTAAGGGATCACGACAGAAGAAGAGACCCCCTAAACTGGGCAAATAAAATTAGCCCCCTGGGACCGGCCTATGATGAGGATGGCAATGTGCTAATCATGCCACTCGGGGATGCCACAACTGTAAACCCCCTAAACGACGAGCTGCCTGGCAACTATGTGGACAATGAGATGAATAAAAGGGTTTTTGGAAATATAAGCCTTGAATGGCAACCCATACAAGGGTTAAACTTTACCTCCAGACTCGGGATTGACAACACCAATTCGAGGAGAGGCACTTTTATTGGTCAAAACACCATTGATGTTGGCCCTGATGGGATGACTGTGGCAAGGGCCACCAATTTCAGCACCTCTAGGACAACCTGGGAGAATTTTGCCAATTTCCATAAAACTGTTGGAGACCACGATTTCCAAGTTTTGTTGGGATCTAGTATATGGGCATTCAGGCGGGAGGATTTCTTTGCAGAGGGGCTGGATATTCTATCCCCCACCATGCTTTTCCACAACCTGGGGGCTACCCAAGATGGCATTCGAATAAACAGTAGCCTCAGGGAAAACTCCTTGGCTTCCTTTTTCACGAGGCTCAACTACAAATTTAAAGATCGCTACCTTTTGAATGGGGTGATTAGGGCTGATGGATCTTCTGTTCTCGCCCCTGGCAACAAATGGGGCTTCTTCCCCTCCATTGCAGGTTCATGGATTGCAAAAGAAGAAGGTTTTTTGAGGGACATTGAAACGATAAGTGAAATGAAGTTCAGGCTGAGTTATGGTATTTCCGGAAATTCCGCTGTGGATCCCTACCAAACATTGGGAGGCTTGAGCAAAAGCACCTATGCCTGGGACAGAGGATCTAGCGAGGTGGCTGCGTTTGGATTCTATCCCTCTTTGATTGCCGCCTCAAACCTGGGGTGGGAAACTACTGCCTCCACAAACTTTGGAATTGATTTTGGCTTCTTCAACAACAGAGTAACTGGTGCCCTTGACATTTACGAACAAAACACCAGCGGCCTTTTAATGGAAAGGGCCATACCTGCTACCTCAGGGTTTACCTCCTCATGGGATAACGTGGGCAAGACCAGGAACCGAGGGGTAGAACTTTTGCTAAGCACGGTAAACATAGATCGCCCTCAAGGTCTTTCCTGGACCACCGATTTCACTTTTTCCCATAATAAGGAAGAGATCGTAGAATTGATTGAAGGGGACAGGGATCTTGCTAACGGCTGGTTTGTAGGGCATCCCATTAATTCCTTTTTTGATTATGAGAAAATCGGTATCTGGCAGTTGGGGGAAGAGGACCTTGCGGCAGAAAACCAACAGGAAGTAGGGGAAATTCGAGTAAGAGACCAGGATGGTGACGGCATCATTACCCCAGAAGACAGGGTGGTATTGGGCAGTAATGTCCCAAGGTTCAGCCTGGGTATCAACAACCGACTATCTTACAGGGGAGCAGACTTGACCTTCTTCCTTTTTGCCAGAGAGGGGAATATGATCGTAAGTGAAGCCCATGCTTCCTATAAGATAGATGCCAGGGAAAATGGCCCAAGAGTGGATTATTGGACACCGGAAAACCCCACCAATGAATATCCCCGACCCAATGCAGGAACTAGCCCGGGTAATGCCCGGTACTTTTCCTCTCTGAGATACGTGGATGGTTCCTTCTTGAAAATCCGTGATGTGACTTTGGGGTACACACTTCC
Source organism: Pleomorphovibrio marinus (assembly GCF_003347495.1). Lineage (GTDB taxonomy): Bacteria > Bacteroidota > Bacteroidia > Cytophagales > Cyclobacteriaceae > Pleomorphovibrio > Pleomorphovibrio marinus. The sequence goes on along the minus strand of NZ_QCXY01000001.1, from coordinate 1,180,743 downwards.
CCAGCATATCACCGAGCGTTTGCATGTCAACCGACTTAGGGTTTATACCACTGCAAAAAATTACTTTGTATGGAGCCGAATGGGGGACTATGATCCCGAACGAGGTGGAAACCTAAGCTTCCCGATGACGCGCCAAATGGTATTTGGGCTTAATATCGATCTGTAAATCCTCTTTGATCCAAACGTTAAAAAAATGAAAAATAATATTAAAATAATCTTGTTCTTAGCTTTGACAGTGAGCTTGGCTTCCTGTGAGGACTTCCTGGCCGAAGACAACAAAACCGGCCTGACAGCAGATGGGTACTACGTTACCTCAGAAGGAATTGAGGCATTGGTAAATTCTTGTTATACCCCTATGCGGTTTTGGTATGGAAAGGAACATGGCATCACGCTTTCCGAATTAGGCACCGACATTTTCACCAGAGGAAATGGGATGGAAAATCCTCCTGTGGCACTTTATAATGCTGATCTTTCGGGAGAAAACGGGCAAATTAATTTTTATTGGACCCGGCTCTACTCGGCCTTGAACACCACAAACGCCGCTGTCGCAAGAATTCCAAATTCCCCCATTTCGGAAGGGCTGAAAACCTTGAGGATGGCTGAGGTGCGCTTTCTAAGGGCTTTTTACCTCTGGCATATTGTAGAAACTTGGGGTGGGGTTCACCTTTCATTGGAGGAAGTGAGCACGGTTCAAACTACCGCAAACAGGACTCCAGAAGAACAGTTTTATGCGCAGATATTTGAAGACCTTCAGTTTGCCATTGACAATCTTCAGGAAAGCTCCAGTGACTATGGAAGAGCCATCAAACCCGCTGCAGAAGCGTTCCTAGCAAGAATGCACCTCACCAGAGGAAACTATGCCGAAGCTTCGCAGCTAGCAAAAAGGATAATAGACAGCTACAACTATGCCTTGGAGCCCACCTATGAAGCACTCTGGGACATCAATAATATACAAAATCAAGAGGCTGTGTGGATTGTGAACTTTACCGCTGACCTGATCTTTAACAGGGAACTAGAAGCACCTGGAGGGGATATTTTAATCCGTGATGGAGGAAATAATAGCCATTTGTTCTTTTTAATGACCTATGACCAATTGCCCGGTATGATTAGGGACATCGAAAATGGAAGGCCATTTGCAAGGTTTATGCCCACCACTTACTTTTTGGACCTTTTTGATGAATCCATCGACAGCCGGTATAATGCCACTTTTCAGACAGTATGGTATGCAAATAATCCCGGTACATATAACCTACCGTTGAGCTCAGGGGAGGACACCAAATCCGTTACCTTCAATGAAGGTGACACCGCTATTTTTGCTACAAAATATGCACTTACTGACGAACAAAAGGATGCCCTACCCTATACCATTATCGATAGAAACAGGACCTATAATCCCAACGGGATGCCAAGAGTAAGGGACAGGTACATCTCATTGAGAAAATTCCTCGAACCCACCCGTCCAACCGTAGCCCAAATGCAGGGGCAAAGGGACGCCTTTGTAATCCGTCTAGCAGAAATGTACATGATCGTGGCCGAGGCTGAACTAAACCTGGGAAACACCTCTTTAGCCGCCGACTATTTCAATGCCATTAGAAGAAGAGCAGCATACCCAGGACACGAATCAGATATGGAGGTCACTGCTGCAGATATGACTTTAGACCTCATATTGGATGAAAGGGCAAGGGAGTTTGCGGGAGAGCAGTTGCGCTGGTTCGACCTTAAACGAACCGGAACTTTGGTGGACCGTGTAAGGGCCCACAACCCTGATGCTGCTCCCAATATCCAACCCTTCCACATCAGAAGACCCATCCCTCAACAGCAATTGGATGCCATAACTAACCCAGATGAGTTTACCCAGAATGAGGGATATTTCTAGCACTTAATTTTAGATGTTAATTTTCAAAATGGCCCCGTCAATTGACGCGGGCTATTTTTTTTGGCTTTCTTTGCCATTCCCTGGGTTTCTCCTTGAACTTTCAACAACATGGTTTCTTAAATTTGAACCATCCAAGCCAAAAGAAATCCAGGAATTCGCCAACATGGATACAAAGGGATAAGCCTATCAATAAAACACCCAATCCACAGCCTCACGTTGTTCTTCCCCGATAATTCCTACGTCCCGTGACTGAAGTTCCTCCTCTCCATCAACAAAGCCCAGAATTAGGATTTTACCCGGGTCCAACTCCCATTCATGTACACCTGCTTCAAAATGATAAGTGTGGATATTTACCCTGGGCAACCCCTCCAATTCCATGGCATTTGCCAACAAAATCTCTGCCTGGCCCTGAAGGTTTCCAGCTGCATCGGTTTCCAGGTCGGGTGGACTAAGGTATTCCTTTTCGTCGGTACTGAAATACCCCGTCACCAATTTCACTGCCTTATCGCTTTTAAAGTGCAAGCGAGTTCCTTCCTTTCTCTGAGTCTCACTATCCAATTTAATGGCGCTTAGCCCCTCTAATTCCCCAGCCAACCTCTGCACTGGGGAAGAGGTTTCCCCATACAAATCCACTCCTGCTGACAAGGGTGTTTCCTTTCCGGCAAGATAAATCCATTCCACTTCCGCCGGTTCCCAAGGCTCCCGGTCTATACTACTTAATCTCGCCCCCTTTGTTTCTAAAACCAATTGAAGGTTACGCTCGAAATTAGAAAGTTCCTTTTCATAATGCGGGAGCATTTCTTCCCAGGTTTTGTTCTTGCCATCATCCCCTCCTATAGGAATTCTCCTTTGTGCTGTCTGCATGCTGTTGGCATAGAGGTAGTGATCCTTGGTTACCTCAACTAATTTACGATAATGGGCCACACTTTCCCTCAGATGTGGCAGGGCCTTTTCCAGATCCTCCACTTCCTCTGAATGACTAAACCGCAGTACCCATAAAGCGGCCTTGACTTTTTCAGCAAAAAAATCCGCCACATGACGATAGGCATATACATCATTTTTAAGTCGCTCAAATTCGTCAATATTGCGACTCACCTCGCCGGATGCAGCCTCTATAGCCTCATAGGCTTTCGACCCGTGTTCCACCACCTCATCGATAATTTGGGTTGGGGTTTCTCCAATGTGAGGCTCACCCTTAAATTCTTTCTCCGCATAAGAAATTAATATCTCCCCTTCTGGCCCACAAGATTCATAAAACCCGGGATAGACCCTCCATTTATACGGGTTCACCAATTGACTCCCAAACATCCCCAACAGCAAGGTCTGCCGATTACCTTCCGTAATCCCAAATCGCCTCAGCAGCTTGGGAGCAATTTCTCCAGTTTCCTCATAGGCTTTTAATATATTTTCACCGGCTTGTTTGTTTCCATACATCTGTGCCAACTGCTCCGTCCAATAGTCCATTTCTGAAGACCTGTCCCTATCTTTATTCCAGGCGTATCTTGCCCACGCTTTATACCAAATCCAATCCCTGTCCAATTGCAGTAGCCGCTCTGGTGTTTTATCTGCAGTATATGGCCAATCCCAATAGGAGGCTTGGGGGTAGAGATGCAGGGCATTTGCCTGGTGAACCTCATGCATGGCTTTTACACTTTTCTGGATAAAGTCAGGGGATCCAAAGCGAAAAGGCTCCAGGTTGGCAAGGATATGCACATTGGATATATGAACAGGGGCAGCCTCACTCAGGTCTGTATGGATTTTCGCCCATGGCCCTCTGGGTTCGTAGGTGGTAAGGGACTCGCCGTTGTATTTATGCATGGTATAGAGGTTCTGGTAAATAGGAAGCGATTTCTCCATTACCAAAGGCCCGTTGGTGTCATGGGCCCGTAAGATTATGGGGGGCTCCTCCGTTATTCCCAAGGAATCTAGCCCCTCCTTCACCCCTGGGATTACGGTTTCCGTAAACCATTTTACATCATTTTCTTCGCCTTGCATGGCTTCCCCCAACGCCACCAATAAACCCACATTTGGATACTTGGCTATAAATGCTGCAATGGACTTTTGGGTATATTCCGCCAGGAGGGGCATAAGGGGTCTGCTTCTATCTTGGGTAGCAATACCATGGTGATCCGCAAAAGGTTTAGAAACTATTACATTGTAAAACATTTGGATCACCCATATGCCCCTTTTGTCAGCCTCTTCGGTAAGAAAAGAGAATATTTCCTCATTTTTTTTAAAAGTCTCCTCATCTACTTCCAAAGCATAGGGGTATTCCTCCAGCTTCACCAATGAGGCAAAAGGGTGCCCGTTCCATAAATACAGCGTATTCATCCGGTTTTCTACCAGCATATCCAAATAGTCCAGCCACAATTCTTTGTCATAAAACCAAGGAAAATTTTCCGGTGTATAGGGGTATTCGTAAACGCCTCTTCCTGGTAGGTATTCGGTTTTTTGGAGACCTATAGCTGTACCGCGCAATACCATTTCGGGATGTTCAGCATAGTTAAGTGAAAAATCTGCCTCGCCATTTCTTTGAAAATGTTCCCCTATTGCCAATGCGCCGTACAATGCCCCAGAAGCATCCTTCCCTCTTACCCAGATGGTTTGGTTATCGGAAATTACCTGGAAGCCCTCCTTATTTAATGAATCAGGGTCAGCTTGGCTGACTTCCACACGTTCTTTGAATGGTTTCTCGTGGTCATCCCCTATTATAGAAAACAGAATATTGGGGCCTTCTTGATTATCAGAAGCCGGGATAATTTCATACCCCAAATCCTCCAATTCTTTTTTCAGTTTTTCCACCCCGAATACCATACGGGCAGGGGGCTGCTCAGGAAGCTCTATACTGATTTTGCCGGGGGAAGTATCACAGGATAAAGCGGCAAAAAGAAGTACTGCGCATATTAAATGTTGCATATGATTATAATTGTCGTTTCAAAGGCCATAACCTATTCCGAATTTCGGGATAGCATGCCCCTAACCCGATTCGGGGGCATCCCACTGTGTGACGATCCCGTCATGCCTGACTGCCGTCCAGGCAGGCTCGATATCTGTAGAAGAGAAATCTGCCCTCGGTTTACGGGACGTAGAAAAGAAACCTTTTCCTGTACACAATAGGGACTTTAATATAAAACCTATACAGCTTCCTACCTTCCTGCTCTTTACTGTATCCAAAATGGGTGGTGCATCAGAATGGAAAAAAATAACCTTCAAAGGCGCAAAACAAGTGGTTTTATATTTTCGACCGTATGCCAATTATGTAAATCGGTGTATTTTAGAAATAAAAGTCAAAAATTAAAGGTTAATACGAGAATCCCAATATAATGAGGACAAGAACCTGTAATTGCACACTCAATAAAATATTAATTGGAAAAGATGTAATATTTAAAACATTACTTTGCTAAAGTGATCTAAATATGGGGTAAATATTCACCCTTAGAAGGAATCCCAGCAATTGAAAATTAGATTGGTCCAGGAATTTTTTAACTTAGAACAAACGATTGCACAACAAATCTAACTATAAACCCTGAAAGCTATGGTCACAGATGTATGTAGCCGATTACGCATAGACAGCGAATCCAGAATACCTAAGTATCAGCAAATTGTAAATGCTGTCATCCATGATATTGAAAAGGGTTATCTCAAAGTAGGAGAAAAAATCCCATCCATCAGCGAGATTAGTGAAGAATACCTGCTCTCCAGGGATACCGTGGAGAAAGCCCTAAATATACTCAAAAAGAAAAAAATCATCTTATCCGTAAAAGGCAAAGGGTATTATGTAGCCAAGAGTTTGGAGCAGTCCAAGCCTAGGGTACTTTTCCTTCTAAATAAGCTTAGCGACTACAAAATGAAAATTTACAATCATTTTGTGGAAAGTCTTGGGGAAGAATCCAGAGTGGAGCTTCAGCTCTTTTACTGCGACCCCGAAATATTGGGTAATATCCTTCAAGAAAATGTGGATGCCTATGATTACTTCGTGGTCATGCCCCACTTCAAGGAGTTATCCCCGGAAAAAGCCCATAACCGAGACAAAGCCCTCTACTATATCCAACAAATTCCGGAGGATCGCCTAGTGATCATGGATAATTATTTGCCGGAATTGGGGGATCAAATTGCAGGTATCTACCAAGATTTCAAGCAAGATATTCACGATGCCTTAAGGGAAGGGTTGGAGAAATTGCAAAAATACGATAAACTTATCTTGGTTTATCCAGAGAATAACTTTTATCCATACCCCAAGGAAATCAAAGAAGGGTTCAATAAATTTTGCCAGGAACAAGATTTCAACCATGAAATAATACCCACCATATATCCCAACATGGAATTTTCCTCGAATGATGCCTATATTTTTGTGGACGAGGAAGACCTGGTAGATTTGATGAAACAAGTAAAAGAAAACAAAATCGAGTTAGGGAAAGATTTAGGCGTGATTTCCTACAATGACACCCCCTTAAAACGCCTGTTGGACATCACTGTAATATCTACGGACTTCAGGGCAATGGGAGAGACCGCTTCCTTTATGATCAAAAAGGGGAAACGCGAACTGGTTAAAAATGTCTTTCATTTTATTGATAGGGGGTCGGTGTAGAAGTTCGGCTTAAAGCCAAGACTAAGTATGTGTCAAATTTCAAATGATTTTTGAAATAGACGAGAATGCGTTATACCATTGAAGTGCTTTTCAAAGCGTACAATCAGCGCTTAAGTAGGCAGTCATACGTGTGCGAGCGGTCTTAGGAGGATCAAGTTCTTGATGTTTGCCGGATTCGTCGGTATAGTAATATCTGTTTTTGCCGCTTTCCTCTTTCATCTGAACGTCGTTTGCGACAAGCAGGACTCTTTCCGAAGGGAGTGTTTTGAGTATGCACTTTGTGTTTATGGAGAACTACATCAGGTAATAGCCGCCCAGCTTCCAGGTCTTGCCACCATCGAATGATTCGGCAAACTTCTGTCTCTTCCTGGCTCGGTAGAAGGTGAAGAGGCTGCCGTCGTTTGGGATTATGGGCATTTGGTCGTCATTTTTCAAATTAACTGAATTTCAATCAGCATTTACAATCCAATCTGTTTGTTCTTTTTCAAAATCAAATACGTAAAAAGTACCAGATTCAGAAATTAAAAACTTTTTTGCAGATTGCCATTTCTTAGCCCACTCCCTACTTTTTCATGCATTATAACACGAAATATCAAAAAACTCGATGATCTCCTCCGGCCAGTTGTAGGAACCTGGTTTGATGGTAAGGTAACAGCCTGTGCTTTCCTCCTTCAGCCTTACTACTCCCGGGCTCAATTCTTCCAAAGGGATAAACTCCCTCCAGTTTAGCCTACTGATTATGGCAAATACAGTGGCCCCACCAGAAACCATAAGTTCATCCACACCCTCCTCTTGGATGGCAGCAACCACCGTCTGGGCCATGCGTTCCTTGAGTACATTGGCGCAGTTGTCAAAGCGAACCTGTATTTTTCCCAGAGTGATAATAAGCTTATTGGAACTCCTCAACAGGAACTGCACATCCTCTTTCCACTCAGCCATCTTGCTCGCATGTATCTCCTGAATTTTCAACATCCTCGGCATCTCACTGACCTTGATGCCATGGTTGATGGCATTTTTAATAAAAGCATGTGTCTGGAAATGGTTACTTCCTGCTACCAAAATCCCTTTCCCCTCCAAAGGTTTAGGGGAGGATTTTTTGTCCGTGGCACATAAATGACTAAACTTAACCCTCAAAAAAGCCTCAAAAAAAGCCCCGCTTCCCGCAGGAAATATGTCCTCGTCAATTTCTTGAGCAATTCCCATCAACTCCCCCATGTCCAAAGCATCTGGTAAGGTGATTCCCCTACTGCCAACTAGTGCCTCTATCCCGTTTCCGGCATGTACCTTCATACTCAGAGGTCGAAGTAATTCCTTTACCGAAGAGGTAAAAGCAGGAAATTCCGGATCATCTCCAAAGTCCGTCATGTCCAAAGGAACATCCTTTACATAGTATTTCCCCTTTGCAACCCTTCTATCCGTATATGGGTTGGTAGGGGACAGCAGCACCTTCTCCCTTCCAAATACTCCTGCCAGTGTTTCCAGCTCCTGGGCAACATGCCCGCGAAGTACCGAGTCTGTTTTCTTAAATACATCCTTCACCCCCAATTCAAATAGGCGGTTAGCAATGTTTCGGGTTTCAACTATGGCCTCCTCCACCCCCAAGGACCTGGTATCAGTGGCCAACACCAAAACACCTTTGTCAATTGGGTGAATATCCAGGGAAAAAGAAACCGGAACCCCTAACCTAAGGCAAGCCCCAGCAATCTCGGCTGCTCCCGTAATATCGTCAGCTATGGCAACTATCATTTTTGAATCTCTTTTTTCCGTCTGTTAATGGCCATGGGAATGGCATATTTTATGGCAAGTTCCAAGGCGTCTGGAGAAGCAATCGCTTTACCGGCAATTTCAAAAGCAGTGCCGTGGTCCACAGAGGTCCTGATAATCGGTAAACCCAGGGTTATGTTTACCCCTTTCACACTTTCCATGGTCTGGGTATTGTTGTTCCACTTAAAGCCAATCATTTTGAATGGAATATGTCCCTGGTCGTGGTACATGGCCACGCAACCATCAAAGTACCCCTGCGCTGCCTTGGCAAACATGGTGTCGGGGGGAATGGGCCCTTCTACAGTAATCCCCAACTCTTGAGCTTCCTTTACCGCAGGCAACACTTCCTTCACGTCCTCATTGCCAAACAGGCCCCCGTCCCCAGCATGGGGATTAAGACCTGCCACACCTATTCTGGGGTTTGCGATGCCAAACTGAACACAGGCATCATTCAATAGTTGGATGACATCCAACACTCTTTCTTTTCGGATTAAATCACAGGCTTCCCTTAAGGCCACGTGCGTAGTGGCATGAATCACCCTGAAGTTTTCCTCCGCTAAAAGCATTGCATATTTCTTGGTTCCTGTAAATTGCGCATAGATTTCGGTATGCCCAGCATATTGATGCCCAGCCAGATTTATGGACTCTTTATTTATGGGTGCAGTGACTGTCGCATCTACTTGTCCGTCTAGGGCTAGGGAAATAGCTTTTTTTATTGCCTCAAAGGCTGCATTTCCAGACATGGCCGAAACTTTCCCCATCTCCAAAATGGTGAGGTCCACATTTTCCAAATCGATGACGTCGATACATCCCACCTTAAATTTGGCTTCTGAAACCTCCTTAATCTTGTTTATCTCCACAGGAACATCCATGCATTTGGCCGCATATTGCAAGGTTTTTCCGTCTCCAACTACCAGTGGCTTGCACTCATTGAAAACCGGGGATTGGGTAAAGGTCTTTATGATAATTTCTGGGCCAATCCCTGCGGGATCTCCCATGGTCACGGCTATGATAGGTAGGTAATTTTCCATGTTTGTTAAATTAATCGTGAGTAAATTTCCACTGCTTCATTATAACCCAACTCCCGAGGGTTGTTTTTAAGTAACCGAGTTACCTTCATGGCCAAATTTGCCAATTCAGGAATTTCGTTTTCGGCGACTCCCAAATCTTTCAGGCTTTCCGGTATCCCACAGGCCTGAAGTAGTTCCCGGGTCTTTTCTACACCACGCCGGGCAGTTTCCGATACGGAGTCTCCCTCTTCCACTCCCATGGCCAAGGCCACTTTTGCATATTTATCCATAGAGGAAGGCAGGTTAAAAGCCATTACCTCTGGCAGTAAAACCGCATTTGCCAGTCCATGTGGAACATGGTATTTCCCACCCAGGGGATAGCTGAGGGCATGAACCCCAGCTGTGTTTACAGGACCCAAACAAAACCCACCATACAGGCTCCCCAGTGATAGTGCGGACCTTGCTGCTATATCCTTTCCATCCTCATATGCACGCAAAAGGTGATTTCCAATATGGGTCATACCCCGTAACGCATAATCATCAATTAATGGATGGCTATACTTATTGGTATAAGCTTCCATGCAGTGGGATAACGCATCTATACCCGTTTCGGCCGTTAACCCCGCGGGCAGAGACATGGTAAGGGAAGGATCCACATAAGTGGCATCCGGAACTAGAAATGGACTTATGATCCCTTTCTTTTCCAAGGTATCTTCGTCGAGCAATATCGCATTAGGGGACACCTCACTCCCGGTTCCAGAGGTGGTGGGCAGGCACCATAACCCGACTTTTCTTTCTGCCAATTTGTTGATACCGATAACCTCCTCCAACTTTTGGGGGCTACCCACCATGGCAGCAAGTACTTTAGCCAAGTCAAGCACACTTCCTCCGCCAAAGCCTACTACCAAGTCGGGGAGAAAAACATGAACATCCTTGAAAAAATTTTGATAATGGGAGAAGGTAGGTTCTCCCTGCATAAAGGTATGGATGGATATGGCCTTGTTCTTTTCCTGCACCTTTTCCCTTATCATTTCCAGGTTTTCCGATAAAGGTTCTATACCTAGTACCCAAATCCGCTTATGAGTCGTATGCGACAAATCCTCCAAGAACTCCTTAAAAGCAGTGGTTCCAAATTTTAGTTTCTGGGGTTGTATTAGCGATATAGTATTCATAAATAGATGTACACAATTGGGTTAATAAATTAATTAGTTCTGATTGTAATACCCATAGATAGTAAGGTTCTTATCCGTCTTCGGCGAATGAAAAAACCAGCTTGCAACATATCCCACTATCCATACAATGAGGTGGCTATACACCCCAAGCATATATTTATGATGGGGAAAGTTATACCTTCCTAGATCCAACAACAGTATCTCCTTCCCCTTCCATGGAATCGGAGTTGAGGTAAGTACCGCATAGGCAGTAAATAGGATACAAACCAAAAGGCCTATGTAAAGTCCTTGTTTATTGGCCCTGCGGCTGAAAAGGCCAAGAAGAAAGATCCCTACAATTCCGGCAGAAAAAATGGCATATAACTCAAATACGGCTCCCAATACACCTTCCCCCTGCCAAACTACATACATGCAAGCCACAAAAACCGCAGCCAAACCTGAAATAAGAACCAAAACTCTTCCTGCAAACAACCGGTCTTTGGAGGTGCTTTGGGGTTTGATCCTGGCATAATAGTCCTCTACCCCTACCGCTGCTAAGCAGTTCATGTCGGAGTCTAAACTGGAAATTGCTGCTGCTGCAATGGCAGCCACTACCAAACCTGTGACACCAATAGGTAGTTCGGTCATAATAAAGAAGGGAAAAACAGCATCCACCGTGGTGCCTTCCGGGAGAAAATTGCCAGAATGCTCATAATATAAAAAGAGCATAGTTCCGATCAACATAAACAAGGTCCAGACGGGCACACTCAGCAATACCCCCATATAAGCAGCAGATTTTGCCTCTTTGTCTGATCGGGCGGTAATATACCGTTGCACAATAGTTTGATCGGTGCAGTATTTTTGTAGGGCATAAAAAACCCCATTCAGGGCCATTACAAAGAAGGTAAGCTGGGCAAAATCCCAGTCGTATGGGCCAAAGCCAATCTTTTTCCAATCCAAGGCTATTTGAACTGTTTCCACTGGTCCTTGGGCCTGATTAAAAAACAATATTCCCAGACAAAAAAGCCCTCCAGCAATTAACATAAACCCCTGGATCACATCCATCCAAATCACAGCTTCTATACCACCCAAAAGGGTAAGTACAATGATCACAAACCCAAGAGTGCCTATGACCAAAAATATGGGTAAGTTCATCATCGCACTCAATGCCAAGCTTACCAGGTACAAAACAGTACCCATCTTGGAAAAATGGGTAAGAATAAATGCCAAAGAACTGTACACCCTGGCCAAAAACCCAAAACGTTTTTCAAAATACTCATAGGTACTAAGGCCAATCACTTTCCTGAATAGGGGCACAATTACCCAAATCACAAATACCAGGACAAGAGGCACCATAAGCCCCTGAACCAGCAAAATCCAATTGTCCGCATAGGCAGCACTCGGGTAGGCCAAAAAGGTAACACTGCTGATTAAAGTGGCAAAGATAGACATCCCTATGGCCCAACTGGGGATACTACCCCCTCCTGCAAAATAGGTTTCGCTGTTCTTTTGTCTATTGGCAAAATATATCCCTATGTAAATAGTGAGTGCAACGGACAGGATGATGATCAATTGATCTACAATATGTAGGCTTTCTCCATTCATTTAGCTAGTTCAGTGCAAAAATGCTCCCAATTAGCCATAACAGTAGTAACCAATTCAGCATCCAAGGGAGTTAGTGGTGGCTTCATAAAAGGGTGACAAATTTCCTGATTGTTGAGTATAAGTTTTAATGCCGCCAATGATTGACCCAAGGTCATACCTGACTGGTAAATGTTAGCTACCGCATCTGTTTTGGATTGGTATAAATTTGAAAGTTCCCAATCTCCTTTTTTTGCCGCTTTTACTATCTCTCCGTAATGCTCAGGCACCAAATTTCCCGTACTTGGGACTATGCCATCCGCACCTAATTGCAAGGCCTTTACAGTAGCAGCACCCCAACCGCAGAAATAAGAGAAATCTTCCCTATCCTTAAATAAGCGGATCATCTCACTAAGCCTCTCCATGTCCCTTTCTGAGTCCTTTATACCATAAATATCAGGATGCTGGCTTAGGGATTCCACAACCGAAATAGGTATGGACATCTGTGTTGTGGCTTTGATATTATAAATTAGCATAGGCCCGCCAATGGATGCTGCCAATAATTCAAAATGCTTTTCCATTTGTATTGGAGTGAGGCAATAATAGCTAGGAAGGGTGGCTACCACGGCATCTGCACCAAGATCCAGGTATTGTTTTCCTAGGCTCACCTGCCGGGCCACTTCATTATTGACAATACCAGCATACACTTTTTGGTTAGGAGATTTTGTGGCAATGGCAGCCTTCAATAAGACTATAGACTCATCTTCCCCCAATGAGGCCGACTCACCAGTAGTCCCCAATACAAGGGGAGACAATTGATGTTGGGCAAACCTATCCATCAACTTTTCCACCGCTGCTGTGTCAATTCCCCCATCAGCTTGGAAGGGACTAACCATGGGAACCACAACTCCTTTAAATATTTTTTGTGTCATCTCTTAAATAATATTTATGGCATTATCCAAACCCAAACCCGCTGGAATTCTACCTACTTTTGGGTTTGTCTTTTTCACATTTTCACAAAGACTTCGATACCAAGGAACGAATAAAATAGGCGGCTTCCTGATCCATGGATCCAGCCCCCTCAAGATCATAATCCTGGTTGGTGGGCGTTTCGGGGGTTGGAAAATACCGTTGAGTTCCAGTCCTGAACATTACCCGTTCTATGGCATCCACCGGAGCAAAAAATATCCTTCTCCCTTTCTCTTGACCGTTGATTTTTACATCGTAGGACCTGGTGGCCACATCTAATTCCACCTCCAACTTATAGCTTTTGCCGGGCTCATAACTCCCAAAACTTCCGAGTCTGTAACCTGCACGGTACCTTATCAGACCATCCTCACCGAAAAGCAACTGCACCGCTGGACGTCCTTTACCATCCTGAAATTCTATTTGAAACTGTCCATGATCATTCTGCCCGGCTTCTACTTCCAAAGAAACGGTTAATTTTTCACTGCGGGGTATTACCCTCTCCGCTTTTGCATAATCAAAGGGATCCTTGTCCCTTAAAGCCAACACCTTCTCTCCTTTCCATTCTTCTATTCCCACTGGGCCCCATACCAGGCTATAGGTATTCCAATTTTGAAGTGCATTCTCTCCCTCCAGTTCACCAAAAACCTCGTTGGCATGTCCAGGTGCCTGATCGGTAATGGGTACAGGTGAAGATGCCACCCATATATCTTCCTTGTTCACACTATAGGTGACCCACAATTTTCCATCCGGGGGCGTACCATTGCCTTCCAATATCCCCCGAACGTATTGTGGGCCATATGATTTGTAATTTCCTCCATAACGCATGGCGGAGATTTCCCCATGCAGCAAAAGCAGGTCTTCATATTCAAGCCCATCATCACTGGTAGAAATTGCCAAAGGCCATCGATACTCTGAGGGGTTATACACCAAGGCAAACCTGTCATCAGAAGTCCTTTGTCCCCAAATTTTTGCATTGCTGTTTACCACTCCTGGTGCCCTTACCGGGTCATACTCCCAAGTCTTGCCGCCGTCCTTGCTTAAGCTGGTAAGGGCATGTTTCCATAACCCCACAACCGATCCATCTTCCAAATGATAGTAAGAAAAGGCCTTAAACTGTTTCTGTAAAGGGATCAGAGGATCATCCCTATCTGCTTCTTCGACCCATTGTTGCATCATCAGGGGCTCATCCATCAATTCCTCACAGGCAGCTACAAAACCCTCGTCTCCGCTTTCCTCGTAATAGGGGTACTTGGATAAGCTTCTATCCCAGCTTGAATTGTACCTGATAAAGTGGATGGGTCCAAAGGTTCCGTCTTCATAAATTTCCCTTACCACCCGGCCTATTCCTTTTCCATCATTTGGGCTGTCCTTGGCGTCCATGGCAATTCCATAATACCCCAAAGCAAGCAAGCGGTCACTGGATGAGACATAAAAACCCATACGTTGATGCATCACGGCCTGAAGATCTTCGGCCACCCCATCATGGCCCTCTTTCTGATATCCATCGGGAATATCATAGATAGGAAAAAGCACTTCGGGAAAATCCCAATCCTTGCCATCGGTTGATCGAAGTAGGAAAGTCTGACTGGGGGGTATGTGTTCTCCCACAGGGTTATTGAGATAATTAACAAAAAATGTCCCCTTCCAATAGGCGATCATGGGGGCGTGGTTATAGGTCCAGCCAAAGCCATCCGACTCCTCTGGCATACTCCTATTTGCGCGCATGATTTGCTGGGCATGGGTTCCTATCGCTGGCCTCAATTGCCCGTGATGATAGTCTATCCTAGAAAGTGTATTTCCAGTGTAGCTCAGCGTGTCTTGGGCATTGGCGGAAATACAGTTAAGCGATATCACTGCCGCCACCACTATTTTATATAACATTTTCATTCCTCTTCCTCTTTTGGTGCTAATGGTGATTGCGCATTGATCTTTTGAATAACATCATTGCTTACCGTAGTAATGGTGCCGTGTTTATGTCCTTCTGGAAAATTGATCTGATCCCCAATAGGCCTAAAATCCTTGAAGTCGGTGGTGCTCACTGCGTCGTATTTTTTCGCCCCATAAGAATCAAAAAAGATGAGCCATTCCCCATCTTGCTCAATGATGGTGGGCCCCTCTGTCAAAAATTCCGAAAATGGGTCTGAAATGTTTTCAAAAGGCCCGAGCGGAGAAGGTCCAAAAGCTACCTTAAGGTTTCTGTTTGGCCGGGTATTGTCTTTCAATACCAGCACATAATCCTCTGCTTCCCTTTTCACAATCACGGCATCTATGATGCTAAACTCGGGGTCAATGAAAAGTTTGGTTTCCGAAAACGTCTCAAAATCTTTGGTAGTCACATAGTACATACGGTGATTGTTGTCCTCATCTTCTTCTCCTTTCTCAAATCGATGGGGAATTGTGGACGCCCAAATGATGATAAACCGATCCTCTACCTCATCATAGTAAATTTCAGGTGCCCATACATTTACCACTTCTGGCTCATGGTCCATTACTGGAATAAATTGCTGTTCCGACCAATTCACAAAGTCCGTAGTACTCGCATAGCCGAACCCATCCCCGCCACGCCAGTCGGTAGTCCAAACCATATGGTACCTTCCATCAGGGCCCCTGACCACCGATGGATCCCTCATAAGCTTGGATGGACCAACTTGGGGTGCTAAATATGGCCCTCCCAAATCCTGCCACTCATATCCATCTTCGCTGTAGGCCAAATACAGCCCGTCGGTGGCAGGTTCCCTGAAAGAGGTGAAAAGATATACTTCCTCAACCTCTTGCGTATTTTCTTGGGATGCTTCTTCCGTTTGAGGTTGACAAGCCAAGCAAAACAGCATAAGGCCAAAAACGATATTTCGAAGTGTGTAAGTGTTCATTTTCACTAGTCTTGATTCAGTGCTCCTGGTGTCAGGTCCTTTTCTTCAATCACTGGATTTACTACATTCATGAAATAGTTGTCTTTTAAATATATCTTCTCCGTTTCGCTTCCACCTACTTTTAAGAAAGCAGGTGTGTCCACCATTGGGAAATTATGTCTCAATAATATGTTTTTACCATTAGTTAGGGAAATTATAGGTTGGTCCGCCAGAGGATATCTGGCTTTTACGTCATGAAGAAGTATGTTTTCCACCTCCCTCAGGATAAAAGAAGGCCCCTCTTCAGTACTTATATCCATGTGGTGCAAGGACACGTTTGAGGCGGTAATTATTTCAAAGCCTTTTTTAGCCTCCATATTGATATTGGAAAAGCTGATATTGTCAATGGGCATTTCTGAAATACCCACAATATTGCCGGCAACATTTACTTCTGTAGCGGTAAGGTTGGAAATGTGTATATTCTTAAATGTAGGTGTTCTCTCGGTGACAGGCTCCTCTGAAGTCCCCTTGTCGTAAAACAGGTTCATGACTATCGCCTCATCCTTGATGTTTTTCATCACGATATTGTCCACTCTGATCTCCTCCACTGTACCTCCTCTTCCTCTAGCGGATTTTAGCCGTATGCCTCTATCGGTTCCATCGAACACACAGTTTGAAATGGTAATCTTTCTGATATCACCGGAAACTTCACTTCCAATCACCACTCCCCCGTGCCCATCCAGCATAGTGCAGTTGGTGATGGTCACATTTTCGGTGGGGGTCGCCCATTTCCTACCATCTATATCCCTTCCCGATTTGATCGTAATGCAATCGTCGCCTACGCTGATGTGGCAATCAGAAATACGTACGTTCTTGCAGGAGGTGGGGTTAATTCCGTCGGTATTGGGTGAAGGGGGGTTAAGTATGGTAACTCCTGTAATGGTAACATTCTCGCAAAATGCAGGATTGATTGTCCAAAAAGGTGAATTGATAATTTTTACTCCTTCTATCCTAATGTTTTTGGAGCGGAAGGGTTGAATAAGGGGAGGCCTGAAAAATTTCAGGTTCATGGTCCCATCATAATAGGGTTCGGATTCCAAGTCGGGGTTTTGCTCGTCCCATAATTGTTGATAGCGGTTTAACGGCTGGGGCTCTTCCGGGTACTTAATATTGTACATCTCCTTCCACCAGGCCTGGCCCTGCCCATCTATGGTACCCCTTCCGGTGATGGTAATGTTTTCGGCCTCATTGGCATAAATGAGGGGGGAAAAGCTTTTCATCACCGTTCCTTCCCATCTCATTTCCACAAAAGGTAGGTATTCGTCAAAATCAGTGGAAAACTTTAGTACCGCTCCCGCATCCAAATGCACTACCAAATTACTTTTTAGTTCGATGGCTCCGGTCAGGTATTCCCCCGAGGGAAAATACAGGGTACCTCCTCCTTTGGCGTGAAGCTCATTGATGGCTCCTTGGATAGCTTGGGTCGACAACTCACCTTCATTACTTACCCCTTTTTGGGTTACGTCTACCCAACCTTCCTGTTGGGCAATTCCTTGCCTTAAACCACTCGATAAAAGTAGAGTCAAAAAGAAGTAGCTGCAATAGTTCATAAAGGTCTTCATGCCGGGAGAATTTACACTAATTGGGCTTTTTGGAAACAATGTTCCATTCCCTATGAATGCTCAATTTAACACCAATACCCAGTCATTTCCTTCCTGTACATTCCCGTTAGGACTAAATTCTAGGGTTCCTTCATTCTCAAATTCTCCGATATCTGTATATTCCCCATTTCTTGGGTTAAACCATCTTGCCTTCACTTTTTCCCCTTCAATAGCTCCCATCTTTACCTGGATGGGTCTTCCAGTATAGGTGTAAATCAAAACATAGTCCTTACCCCTACTGGCCACCAGATAATCATATCGCTCCCCTTGGTTGGCAATTAAACTTTGGTCGGGAACCCGGTCAAAGAAGGGGTAATCCAAAATTAGTTCTTTGAGGTGTACCATCTGATGTGCTCCGGGAGCATCCAAGGCCTCATTCCAGTAGGTTGTATTGCCATACGCAGAATGATCATCTGTCTCTTTATACATTTGCATCAAAGCACTATGCCCATAAGTATATCCAGCCGCACCAGCTAAAACCGACCAATAACCATATCTGCGTACATCATCCTCGTTCCAAAAGGGCTCCTCCGGATCATGCAGTCCCTGTGGTATACCCTCGTAGGAGGGTTCCCCATCCAATGTAGGCTTTAATGGCTCCAAGGCCATGTCCACTTCTACATAGCGCCAATTATCCTCCCCAAAGTTTTTTTCGGTATCATCCTGATCATACCTCCTGTGCCCGGATTGAAACATGTGAAAATCCAGCCATTCCTCCTCATGAAACCAGTCGGAAGATTGAGTCCTTCCCCTAGGGTGAAAGGTAATAAGGTGGTTGGGGTTTCGTGCCCGAAGCTCTTGCCCTATGGCATTCCACACCGCAGTGGAGTCACTTCCTGGCACATCCCCCCCGTTCAACCAAATGATGTTCTCATACTTTCCAAATCGCTCTGTAATGTACTGCGTATATGTCCTGGCCTGTTCTACGGAAACTTTTCCAGCTCGTACATTGGACCCCCAAATGGGCACCAAGGCCATATACAGACCCTTTTCTCTAGCAGTTTTTATCAGGTACTCCATGTGATCCCAATAATCATAGGAGGCAGGGTCTTCTGGGTCATTTCCTGCTTTGACCATGGGTTGGGCCACATCCTGGTTCACCAGCGCAGAATCCCCATAGGCATTTGCCACACCCACACTATGGAGCATCATCACCTGAATGACATTAAACCCCTTCTCCCTCCGATCATCTAGGTATTGTTCTCCCTCTGACCTATCCAGCTTTCCAAATAGCAACCAACCTGTGTCGCCCAACCAAAAGAAAGGATCTCCGTCCTCTGTGACAAAATACCTTTGGTTTTCAGCAATTTGAAGCCTGGGCATTATGGGCTTTTCTTCAGTTACCTGTATGGAAGTTCCTTCGGGAGACGTACAGGCCATAAAATTGCCACAAAAGTAAAGTACTAATAGCCATGCTAGGTTAATTCTTATTGACATAGTTCTTATCGTTAATTTTATGGACCTACCGGCCCATTAGTTTCCGTTATCTTGCTTACCCAAGCTATTGCATCTTCTTCGGTGGGTTTTTCCAAAGAATAGGTTTGGGATCCTTTTAAGTCCTTACTAGCTAACAAGGCCCCATTCGCAGGGTCTATCCAATTCAACCTGTAGGTGTCCGCATAATCACTAAGGTCAAGGTTTAGGGTATCTTCATTGCGGCAATAGAAAAGATAATTTTTCCCATCATCTTTCATTGTCCAGATAGTATCAATCCCGTGAGTATCAAAGGAAGGTATTAGGTTTGCCAAGGCCTCCCTAAGGCCTTGTATGGGAATGTGGGGAAGGGCAGGAAGTGATCCTCCTGCAAACAAAACTGCCCAGCCCATCTCCCCTGCATTTGGCGTATTGTAGATGACGGCTTTATCTGGATATTGGATCTTGACTTCCTTCACTGCTCTGTAAGCCATTTCCATGCTTTCAGATCCAGGCCGCAAT
This sequence comes from Pleomorphovibrio marinus, assembly GCF_003347495.1. Classification (GTDB taxonomy): domain Bacteria; phylum Bacteroidota; class Bacteroidia; order Cytophagales; family Cyclobacteriaceae; genus Pleomorphovibrio; species Pleomorphovibrio marinus. The sequence continues at coordinate 1,161,359 of NZ_QCXY01000001.1, read as the reverse complement.
ACACGTGCATGTTGTCTTGGAGCTAGGTGCTTTCCACCCTCTGGGGCATAGAGCTCCCCTTCCTTTTGGTAATACCAGTACCTGATATCTATCACATCCACAAGTTCTCTCCACTCTGCCTTACGAAGAATACCATCCTGTACATCCTTGGTGGCACTCAGCAGCACCAAGGATTCGTTTTCGTTATCCTCTTTCCAATCCCGAACCGTAGAAAGCCAAAATTCCACAAACGATAAAGGTCCCGTAAATTCCAACCCTAGCGAATGCAGTACATTGGTGTTTTCCTTAAAATTGTCCAGTCCCTTCCGGATGTAATTTTCATAATGCCTTCTGCGCTCAGGATGGGAAACATCGTAAAAATGCTTGGAAAAAAAGATTCTCTTTTCCCCGGCAAAATTGGGAGGTTCTGGGAACCCGGTCTCATTTACATTGTTTGCAGGCCTCCATGGAGAATCCACCCAATGGGCTCCTGCCTCAAGGATAGTATGCTGGAAGAAGTGTTGATGAATGAGCAAAACACCGTTCTCCTCTCCAAGATCCGCAAACAGTTTTAGCCTATTCCAGTACCAAGGGTTATAGTGGGAAAGGTCATATTTGCTCAGTCCATCCCAGGCTTTACCTTTCCCTGATCTAGCAAATGGCTGCTCATAAAAGGGAGGCCAAACATCCGCATCCATTCTTCTGGTACGCTGGTGATCATCCCTTCTTCTGTCATACCAAAGCCCGTAATTATGTTCTACTGCCACCCAATTGGCAGCTGAAAGCTCCTGCACCATCTCTTCTAAAATATCCGTATAACCAAGCCCTTCTCTACCTGGAACAAAACGGGTGATATGGGGTTTGGCATTTTCAATATCCTTTTTTCTAAGACTACCCCTCCACCAAGAGACTTCCTGTTTTTTGCCTGTCAGCAACACCCCATCCTTTATAAGCCTTCCATGGTTTAAACTCACCCTAATCTTCTTAGTGTTGGTTGTGGTTTTTGGAGGTTCCTCTTTCATTATCTCCAAGCCCTCCCTGCTGCTGCTAATAGGGTTTCTTTTTGCAGCCTCCCCAATCCAATCTTTCAGTAATATACCGGGGCTAAATGCTTTCCTAGTCCACTCGGAGGCCTCCTCATAGGTTGGGCTGGTGGAGGCATTTTTATCCATGGGTTTCCATTGAGGATCAATGGGTAGTTCTCCAAGTCGCTGTTCCAGTTGGGCAAAAAAGAGGCTTTTGGGTGAAACATGCGTGTTGGTTTGCTGCCATTGCCCATTGCCCTCGGATTGGCCCCAAGTACCAAAGGCCCAGTTGTAAGTTAAGGGTGGTTGGTAGCAGACAACCTTAGCAGCGTCACATTGCCAAAAAACAGAATTGCCAACCGTCCAGCCAGCCCCCCTTCCCTCCTGAGAACGGTTCTCAAAACTCAGGGCTTGTCCATCAATACGCACATTGTCAAATAGGGCACCTGTGCTCCAACCTTCTATACCTCCACTCTGGTGATGGGGAAGATGGGCTTCACAGCTCACAAAGGAATTTGGTCCTGCAGCCTGGGAACCAACTCCAAAATCATGGTATCCCCCTTCAGCATAACATCGTTGAAAAAGGACCTGTTGTCCCTGTGTATAAAAGGTACTTCTGCGCTGGGCAGCGATCTCAGAAACAGGAGCAAAAGATCTGCAATCTTCCACGGTAACCCGTTTGGCCCTAGAGTATACGCTTACGGCAGAACCCGCAAAATGCCTGAAATCAACTTGTCTAACCCAAGCATCTGTTGCATTGTCAATGGTAATAGCCATCCAGCGATGATCCTCATCCATAGGGTTGCTTTCATCATAGTTTGAGACCAGCGTAAGGTTTTCTATACCCACGTGACTAATCTTTCCTGGCCAATGGTATGGGTAAACCTTTGGTAGACCAAACTCCTCTCCCATCCCCATCATAATGGGGGCTTCCAGATAGACGGTGTCTCCATCGGTATAAGTGATCTCCCTGTCCCAAACCAAATCCTGGTCACCGGGCTTCCAGCCTATCCAACTTGTTTCCCCTCCAAACTCTTTCATGCCCATTTTATCGATCCACTCTTCTCTGCTTTGCCAGTGAATCAAAATTTCATCCCCTGCCAAAAGTTGGTGACCGGGAAGAGTGATCTTTATAGTACCCAGGGGTATGTATTTTTCAGCCAATGAAAGTTCAGCCCCATACTGGGGCTCCCCCTCCCCTTCCACTTTTATAAGTGTTTCCCTAGAGGTTCCTCCACCTAACAAGGTAGTACCATTTTCTCCAATTCCACTTCCCCTTATCACCACCCCACTACTTTCTATGCGAAGTGAACCAGCAACCTCATACTCTCCTTCGGCAAGTAAGACCGCCCCCTTGAATCCGCTAGGATCAGTTGGCATTTTGGCTAACCTATCAATGGCGGCTTGGATGACAGCTGTGGCATCGCCATTGATCTTGGGCACAAAAATTTTTGCCGGAACTTCTGAAATCATGTCATTTCCCGCTAAAAATCCAGAAGGGGAGAAGTCAGGGAGTTTATCCCCTTCAGATGTTTCCAGATAGGTGAAATCATTGTTTTCCCATTGAATGCCAGGGATTTCTGCCACCTGCTGGCAAATGGCCCATGTTCCATTCTTCCAAAGTAAAAAAACCACCAATAGCCACACTCTCTGGTACATACTTTTAGGCTTTTTATTACAGATTATTAAAATAGCCACTAAAGAGAAAAGGTAGGAAAACTTTTTGACCCTACCTTTCTCTTTAAGTTATCCATCAACAGCAGTTGGTTTACTTAGGCAACATGCTTCCGTGCTTTTCCACCCATTCCGCAAGGGTATCCTTATTTTTTTCCGGATCCTTCCAATCCACTTTTTGGTTGGGGTCAATGCCGTTAATATAAGCTTCAATATTGGTGTACCCATCACCATTTTTATCTTTTACTGCATCGGAGGGGTCGTTGGGATCTAACCCATATTTTTCTTCCCAAACATCCGGAATACCGTCACCATCCGAATCCTGATAGGGCTCACCGGAATAGGTGGGGTACCCCCCCACTTGGGAAATATCCACAATTATTCCTTTTTTATAGGAATCTTTAGGCAGTCTCCTTTGCACAAACTCGGTTCCCATATCAGTTTCCAAGCCTTCTTCATATTCGATTTCTCCTGTTCTCACATTCCTTACAACTCGCTCATCTACAGGATCTCTTTTGGGTATAGTTGCTCCCGCATTTTCTAGGACAAACTCGTAGGCCTCCTGTGCTGGAAAGATGGTCAGGTCTGCATGGGGGAAAGGTTTATCCACACGGATATAATCCTGATACTGGTTGATGTCTCCACTAATCTGCACACCGCCGTCCCAATTGTTTCTGGATACCGCCTCATGTCCTTCAGCAATATTTCCATCTACATAGGCACGTCCATATACGGAAGTATCCTGTTTGGATCTATCCGATTCCGGTTTTAAGAATCGATAACGGATAGGCTTGTCCTCCGGGGTGATGGGTCCAGGCTTAAGGTAATTATTGATAATGTTAAACAGCGATCGGTGATCTCCGCCATCCACGGTTCTGTTCCAGTAATTAAAAAGGACGTTATTGACAAAGGTAAAATCCCCATACATGCCTACAGATGGGTTTCTACTTATATTATTGGCCCAAAGGTTCCGCATGAAAGTACTGTTATAGCCTCCAAGGGTACTGCCAAAGCCATGGTTATAAATATCCAGTGCCTCCGAAATAATGGTGTTTTGAATGGTAATATTGGACGTTGGGAGTTTTTGCCTACCCTTTCCTTCATCACCTTCATACATATTTCTGTAAAGGGAAAGGGTTTCATCTAGTCCCCAGCTTACAGAACAATGATCTATGATCACGTTGCCCATGGCATCCCCCCCCAAGGCATCATCCCTTTTGGTTGGATCCGTTGCTCCTCGTCTGAAACGCATATGCCGGATGATGACATCGTGTGTATCAATATTTACCGATTCACCTGCTATACAAATACCATCCCCAGGGGCAGTCTGACCGGCAATAGTCACATAAGGCGCCCTGATACTAATGGGCATATCCAAATGGATAATTCCAGCCACATTAAAGACAATGGTCCTTGCCCCAGCAGCCTCACAGGCCTCCCTAAAGGTACCTGGTCCGGAGTCCTCCAAGCTGGTCACCACGAAAATTTTTCCTCCTCTTCCTCCAGGGGTGAATTTCCCTCCACCTTCAGCACCGGGGAAGGCAGGGATATCAGCTCGTATCAGGTCCAGAGGATACGCAGCCCAGGGAATATAAGGTTTGCCCTCCCTGGCCTCCTGATCGATAATTTTGAGGGATTGCTCCCATACTTTTTGCAGCCTCTGTTCCTCTAACTCCATGATGGAATCTGTTTCCGCCTGCATATCTTCAGGAATATCAGGGTACTGCGCCTGAACCTGTTGGCAAAATACGAGTCTTAAGAAGCAAAAAAGGATAAACGTTGGTTTAATCATATTTAGTGAATTAATTTAATGCTAAAACTACTTTCTTACGGCGATAACAACCTGTCCATGGCTGCCAAGATCCCGATAATCATCAGGATTTGGGGAACTCGATTACGTGGGTAACTCGTCGCACACTGCTCCTTTAGCCCCAATAGCTATGGGGGAATCCCTACTACTGACGTTCTCATCCTTGCTCGATTTTATAGCTTTTTTTCTGATGGGAAAGGATAAAATTAGCCACTTCCCCATATTCGCCATCATACCCTCATGAGAGTTCATGGATCTATTATAAATTAGGGATTTTACCCGTAAACATGCTGATTTTGGTACTCTATAATCCTATCATCAACCTTAGGCTATTATGCCATTCTGATTAAAGAGGGGATAAAACGAACGAGGGGTATAAACCCCTCATTCAAAATGCCTTAGTAACCTGGATTTTGCCCAAACTCTGCACCGTTCTCCAACGCATCTAATTCTCCTTGAGGAATTGGTCTCAAATAATGGTGCTCTTGGAAATTGGTAATGTCTGGATTGTACCTGGATATTCTTTCGTCTAGTTTTCGGGTTCTTTTCAAATCAAACCACCTGATAAATTCCCCACATAGTTCTCTTGCTCTTTCGTCCAAGATAAAATCCAGGTCAATATCCGCAGCAGTGATCATCATGTCTGCAGTATGGTCCACAGGTTCTTTAATAGCTGCCCTTTCCCTAATTACATTGATGTATTCTGCTGCAGCACCATCGTTACCCAGTTGGTGTTCGGCCTCTGCGGCTATCAGGTACATCTCGGGAAGTCGCATGATCCAGGAACTCAACCTTCCCTGTTGGGAGTTGGGGTTTTCACGCGTTATAGGATCCATAAACTTGGTCAGAGCTGGATATTCAAAACCAGTATTGATGGTTCCGTCCCCTTGCACATTATAAATACTATCCCTGTCTACGATGATATAGGGTTTTAGTCTCTTCTCTTCTTGGGGTATGGCTTTCTTGGTAACCATTAATGCCGTATCAATTCCTGGCCGCATCACCGTTCCGATCAGGCTTTCGTCCTTATAATATTGTCGAACCAAATCCTCATCCCAAACAATCTCATCGCTTGTATTACAAATCCACACTTCCTGAAAGGAGGCTCCGTACCGTGCATCGATATCCTCATCATAGAAATTGAGTAACCCCCAAGATGGCATTAGCTGCCTTCCGTTGTCCCGGCCATACTCCACGCTCTGTACCAATCCTAATCTGCCCGCATAAGGAGACAAATAAAACTGGTGCATTCGATTGGAATTGGCATCATAGTTTAAATTCACGTCGTCTACGATACTCTCTTCCCACATGACTTCCTTGTTGTCATTCCTGTTCTCCGGCGCCAACAAATCATAATAATTATCCCATAACTCAAGGCCAAATTCACCTTGTCTTTCAATTACCTCTATTGCGGCATCCCTAGCCATCGTGAAATGCTCAGAGCTCATATCATAGTAGGCGCGGGTAAGGGCAAGCCTTCCCAGAAGTCCCAAAGCAGCCGCTTGGTCCGCTCTTTTTCTATTAGCATTATCCCATTGAGCGGGTAAATGCTGAACAGCGAATTGCAAATCTCCCAATACCAAGTTATACAATTCCTCTATGGAACTCCTTTGGGCAGTTAAGGCACCATCAGGGGCATCCCTTAGCATGACATTTCCGTAAGTCTCTATAAGAAACCAATAATAAAAGGCACGCATGAAGCGAATTTCTGCTAGGCGAAGGTTACGTACTTCTTCATTCGGCCAATCTACATTATCTATTCTGCTCACCCCCTCATTGCAGTGTCTGACACCGGACCAGTATCGATTCCACATGCTATTTACCATTCCTGTTGTGGCGTTCATGTTCACATATTGGGAGAACTCACCGGCCCAGAGTCGCTTGTCCCTGTTGAACCATAAGTCTGTCCCAGACTCAAACATAAAGAGACCGTCGATACGGTTAAACGGCCCTCTGTAATCATGGTAAGCAGCATTTACGAGAGTCATAAAGTTCTCGGGAGTGGATTCCCACACTGCCTCCGCAGTAGCCCCTGAGGGATTAAATTCATCTAAATCACAACCACTTAGCCCTATCACCATCGCAATCAAGAGTGACAGAGAGATATTTATATTTTTAATCTTTTTCATAGCTTTTGGAATTTTGACCTTAGAAATCAACATTTATACCCACTACAATCTGCCTGTTCATTGGGAAATTTTCCTGACCCGCAGATTCAGGATCGTATTCTGCCAGCCTTCTTTCCTTTGACCAAGCGCCAAGGTTGTTTCCAGTCACATATAAACGTAGGTTTTGCAACTTCAACCTTTCAGTAATATGTTGTGGCATGGTATAGCCTAATGAAACAGTTTGCAATTTGATAAAAGAACCATCCACAAAAGTTAAGGACTGGTATCCGGCATAGTTGGTTATGCTTGCCCCTCTCCTTGGTCTTGGGTAATCATTGCTAGGGTTTTCAGGTGTCCAGTAATCCATAAAGGCAGGTCCGTTTCCCTCTCCAGAGGGATTGTATCTTCCGAGAACATCTGCATTGATCATCTGACCCCAGCGGGCAAAAACGAATGCGCTTAGGTCAAAAGATCCAAGTACAAAAGTGTTTTGAAGTCCCAGGATAAAATCAGGAACCTCTGAACCCAAAAACTGACGGTCATTTTCTGGGGTGATACTCCCATCTCCATTTACATCCTCCACTTTTATGTCTCCAGGCTGAAAAGGCTGGCCATCAAAAGTCAACTGTGCAGCCTCATCGGCTTCTGAAATCTGCCAGATTCCCAATTGTCGATAAGAGTAAAATGAGTTTATGGGCCTACCCATTAACAAAGAGTTATTCTCATCGATAATGATGTCTTCTCCATCAATTAAATCCAAAATTTGCTCCCTATTTCGGGTAAATGTCAAAGTGGAATTCCAGGTAAAATTCGAACGTTGTACGTTTTGGGTATTGACCTGTACCTCTATCCCTCTATTTTCTGTTTCCCCCACATTGGCATACATATTTTGTACTCCCGTAGAGTTGGGAAGGCTAATTTGGTACAAGAGGTCCCAGGTATGTTGGCGGTAAATATCCGCACTCACACTGACACGGCCATTAAACAACTCTGCGTCAACGGCAAAATTATAAGATCCTGTCTTTTCCCAACCCAGATTCTCGTTTCCGGCCAAAGTCCTTAACGTATAAAATGTGGCCGGATTTCCTGCTCCAAAATTTAAGTTTGTCCTAGGCTCTATCAGAGACTGAGTGCCGTATGGCTGTACGGCAGCATTACCTGCAACTCCATAACTACCCCTGACCTTCAAAAAATTTATTGGCTCAACACCTTGCATAAACTCCTCATCGCTGATTATCCATGCAGCAGCAATGGAAGGGAAATAGTCCCATTTGTTCCCTGGAGCCAACTGGGAAGCCCCATCCCAACGGCTTGTCAAAGTAAGCAAGTATCGGTCTTTAAAGGCATAATCCACCCTACCTGCAAAGGAAATCATGTTGGACCTGGTAAATTCGGAGTCTATTATCCTCCCATCTGTATCAGTAGCTCCGAGGTTATGGAATAGCTGCGTAGGCAAGGCCTGATTCATACCATACGCAAATAAATTATCCACGTCTGTTCGGATATAGTTACTAACACCCGTCACGGTGAATCGGTGATCCTCAAACTCTTTGGTATAGGAAAGGATATTATCAAAGTTGTAGAATCGGTTGTAATTCTGGGTTGCCTGAGAAATCACGTTCCCGTTGTCCCTGCTGGCATAGGATTCCGCACCTTGGAAAATTCCATGTCGAAAATTGGTGTGTTCCGTACTGAAATTACTTCGAAACTTCAACCCTTCAATAGGAGTCAATTCCAAAAATGCATTGAATAGGATATTGGTCCTGGTTTCATTGCGCTGATAGGCATAAGGATCCCTTTCATCTGCGAGTGGGGATACAAATGAGGTATTTGGATTTGGATTGTAATTGAGAAGGCCATCATCATCATAAGGCATCCCCAAAGGAGACATGGTAACCGCATTGGATAGGGTGGAGTTTCTTCTATCCCTATTGCTGAAGGTCAATTGACCCAACATACCAACCTCTGCCCAGTCATTGAGCTTGTGGCTAACATTGTAGCGACCATTGTACCGAGAAAACTCATCTCCCCGTAACATCCCTTGTTGATTATAATAACCCCCAGAGAAAAAGGTCTTTGTCCTCTCATTTCCTCCTCTTACGCTTAAGGTATGGCTTTGTTCCGCTCCATCTCTCATCAATAAGTCGGTCCAGTCAACCCATTGGTCGTTTTGTACCAAACCCCACTCTCCGTCATTGGCAAAAATAAAGGAATCATCCTCGGGTGAACTCCAGAGCCCATCTGACCTGAATGCTTCCCTTCTGAGATTAACATAGTCGTCTCTCAGGCGCATTTGGGGAAATTCCGTCAATCCATTTACCCCATAAAAGGCATTATAGGAAACAGTAGTAGGACCAGCTTGTCCACTCTTAGTAGTAATGATGACAACTCCATTGGCTCCCTGGCTTCCATAAATGGCAGTGGCCGAAGCATCCTTCAAAATTTCTATTGACTCGATATCTTGTGGGTTTAGGTCACTGAAACTACCCCCCTGAAATCCATCAATAATATACAGTGGTGAATTTCCTCCGTCTATAGACCTGTTTCCACGAATCCGAATGTCCACCCCGGATCCAGCTTCCCCAGAAGTTTGAATAACATCCACCCCTGCTGCCCTACCTTTAATCGCCTCCATCACATTAAATGTGGGCATTTCAACTACGTCTTTTTGGCTTAATGAGGACACAGATCCTGTCAGGTCCCTTCTTCTTACCTCACCATATCCAATTACTACTATCTCATCCAAGGCTTGAAGATCCTCCTCCAGTATTATATCCAATGAGGTTCTGTTTCCAACAGTCACTTCTTGAGTTTCATGACCAATGGAGGAAAAAACCAAGACATCATTTCCTGCCGGAATTGAAATGGAAAATTCACCGTCAACGTCAGTTATTGTACCTTGGTTGGTTCCTTTTATTAAAATGTTTGCACCTGGCAATGTTTCTCCAGTACTTCCTGAGGTTACAGTACCGGAAACTGTCCTTTCTTCTTGAGCCAGGGCCCAATGGAAACTACAGGTGACTAACAGCAGGATCAATCCGCTCGTTTTTCTGAAAAAGGCGCTCGGCCCTTCTTGTACCCTTTTTATCATAACTTCATTATTTTGGGGATTTGGTTACTAATTAAACTTATGACACAATAGCTTAAGCCTACCCTTAAAGGCTCCTCGCTAAACTATTTGTAAAATTATAACCCTGAATGGCTTAACATTCCTGAACCTTCCTGATGACCTGTAAACCTTAGGCTAGTTTCCTGTATAAATATGTAAAAATTACAATATGAAGCTACAAAAAATCCTAATTTAAAAATGTTACCTACTTTTTTTTCAATTTCAGAAATAGGGTTTAGGAAAAGTTTATCCTATTCCTGTTAAAAAATAGGTTTAACCCTTGAAGTTTCATATTCAATTCTTCCCACTTTCAACCAAAGGTATCTTTTCAGAAGGCCACTGTCCATCTTCAATAGGATAGGTTTTCAGTTGATCAGGATCCAAAACCACGTGTTTGATCCGTTGCCGATGCCAGGTATAGACAATGTGAACCATGCCATCTGAAGCTTGAATAACTGCGGGATAGGAAAACTGCTTTCCCTGCTCATCCAGATAATCCAAAACCAAAGCTGCTTCCCAATTTACCCCATCTTGACTCAGTGCCACATTTAGAACCCCCCGGCCCTTGTGACCCATGCCTTCTTCTGTTCGGTAAGAATGATTGTATACAAGTAGGTGCCTTCCATCCTGGAGGGTCACTCCGTCCAGGCCGGAATTGTTGTTGGGCAAGTTAGAAGCCCTCATGCCCGACCAGGTAAGCCCCCCATCTTCGGACCAGCTCTCGGCAACATAGCCCTTTTCTTCATAACGTGTCCTGGCAAGCAACTGAATTCTTCCATCATGGTGCTGCAAAAGAGTGGGCTGTATGGCTCCTACCTTTTCCGGATCATTTATAGGGCCTATGTGTTGCCAACTCTTACCCCTATCTGTACTTCTTTCCAAATGTACCCTCCAGCCGTCACCTTCCGTGCTTGAACCAGAAACAATGGCTCCATCAGAAAGTTGGATGGGTTTGTTTTTTACAGGACCCAGGAGATCCTCATCCAGCCGCTTCCCCTCACTCCAGGAATGTCCATTATCCGAGGATGTCTTTACCATGCCCCACCATTCACTGGGGCTGGGACCCACCTTATAAAAGAGCATTAACTCCCCTCCACGCTCCTGAAACAAAACCGGGTTCCAGGTGGGCAAACGGTCCTCTTGACCCTGAACACCATCTGCTACACTTTCTGGACTTGACCAGTCACCATCCTTAGCCTTTCTGGAAAGGTAGATTTCCACGTCTGGATGACGTTCGCGGGTTCCCCCAAAAAAGCCACACAAAAGGTCTCCATTATCCAATTCGACTATGGTAGCGGAATGGCACTGTGGAAAATCTGCTTCCTCATACACAAACTCCTCCAGCAGGATCCCATCGCGGTGGGGGTTTCCTGTGGAGTCCATTGCAAAATGGATTCCCGAAGAATGTTGTATAAATGTCAGGGAAATAATTGCTATAAATACCAAGGCCTTAAATTTCATTGTTTTTAGTTTTTCTTTTCCGTTAAGTCGGGTTGATTATTTTACAGAACTTTTCCATGTGGGGTAATACTCTTCCAGTAGCTTTTCGGCATAATTCCCCAAATAGCTATAACCCACTCTCCGTTCATGCTCAATATCTGCAAGCCGATAACGCACCACTCCGTCCCTGCCCACAAACATAGGGCGATTAGTTCCTATCTCATAAAACCGAGCCCATAAAGGCCCAGCATCTTCATCCTCTACTACAAGCCTGTCATGTCCCCTATGAAGGGAAGGGTCTTCTTTCCTCACCACCTTCTTCTCTTCAATTTTAACTTCCTCAAACCATTCCACGGCACTTTCTATGGCTTGGATTACCCTTTCGTCAGGATCCTCTAGCCCCATCAAGTACTTGACCACCCCAACGCTTTCCCCTCCGCTTATAGAAGGCAGCTCATAAGCCCTGCCCTTTACGGGGCTTAAGTCATCCCGGTCATGTTGGGCACACCAAGCGGTAAGTTTCCCATCCACTTCGATCTGGGCTTTCAATATCATTTCCAGCCCTTGGTCTATGGCTTTTTGCGCTCTCCTTCGTCTGTTTTCATCCAAAAAATCATAGGGAAAATTAGCCTCAGCAACATCTTTAAGCGTTTCCATGGCCTGAATCATGGCACCGTCATTAAAGGTGATCTCTGCCCAGTAGCCTTCCCGGATGGGGTAATATTGCGGCCAACCTCCATTTTCATACTGGGCATCCATAAGATAATCCAAGGCATTCAATACCCCTTCTGCAAACCTGCTCTCATGGGTTTCTTGATAAACTTTCGCCAAAAATTCTGTTTGGATAAATGTGGCGTCGTTATCTATGGTGGTCCCCATTACCTCAGATTGTTCCTTCCTTAATCTTTCTTTTTCCTCTTCATCCAACTCCACACTCATATCTATATTCTTAAACCACCCTCCGTTGTCTTTTTGAAAAAGCAAAATGTTGTTTGCTATCCTAGTTGCTTCGGCACCTCCATACCAGGATTTGGGTTGATCCAGAATTTTCTTCCATGCCACCTTTTCCATTGCCATAGTTGGCACATTAGATGTCAGGAAAAGCACCATGATCAAAAAAAGATTGAATGTTTGGGCAAATGGTCTTTTCATACTCATACTGATTAGCTTCAACGAAATAGGAATATCAACTACCGACCCCCTCCTAAGGAGCTGTAGGGGAAGGGTCGGTATTTTTAAAGGTTATATTTTCGGTTTGGTCCCCTTCATACAGGGTGTAAACCTTGCCACCGGGAACTTCAAACTGTACATTTTCAAATCGAATATCTTTACTGTCCAGTACCTGAATCAAGGAGTCCTGACTCGTAACTTTCAAATTCTGAATCAGCATATCTCTGGCATCGTGGGCGGTAAACAGCTTTTCGCTGTTTACTATTGCATTTTCAAGGGAGAAATTTCGCATGGGCGATTCTGGAATGCCAGTGACATTGATGAAAGCGGATGCTTGTTCCACCACTATATCTTTTGCGTGAATATTTTTAAATTCCGGGGTCAGACTGTCCTTTTCTCTTAGGGGCGTTCGCTTTGCAAGATCACCTACATACATTTCACTTCCCAACATGTCCCAGCGGAAAGCTGTATGGCGCAATTTCATCCGTATCCTTTCGTAGATCAGATTATCCCCGCCTCCACCACGAGGCCTTCGGGTCTTGAACCTGATTCCTACCCCGGTATTGTCAAAAACACAGTCATGCACATATAGGTTTTTTACCCAACCTGCGGTCTCGCTTCCTACGGTAATGCCACCATGACCCTCCTTTGCCAAGCAATGCCTCACCACCACATTTTCGGTAGGCCTGTTTACACGAAGTCCATCTTCACCCCTTCCTGATTTCATGGTAAAGCAATCATCCCCATTGTTTAATGTGGAAAATTCAATCAATACATTCCTGGAGGATTCTATGTCTATACCGTCCCCTCTTGGAATTCCCACAGAGTTGACCGTTACCCCGCGAATCACCACTCCATCGCAATAAACGGGTACAATATTCCAAAAAGCTGTTTCTTCAAGGGTGATCCCTTCTATATACACGTTGGTGCACTCAGTGGGTGATATGAACATGGGCAAAAATATGGAGGATCCATCCCTTCCTTCATAAATTCGTTCTTCCACAGGTACGTCCAAGGGAACAAAGTTTTCCACCACATCCTCCGTCATCATTTGATCTTTTACAGGGCCGTCCTCCGGACCATAGAGTGTCCCTTTGCCAGTAATGGCAATATTGTCTTCCCTATAGGCATAAATACAAGCCCCCAATGACATCACCTCCACCCCTTCGTGCCTTGTAAAAACTGCCGGCCTGTAATCCTCAAGCTTTCCACTAAACCGCAATTCTGCCCCTTGCTCCAAGTGCAAGTTCACATTACTTTTTAGGGTAATCCTACCAGTTTTCCATTTTCCTTTGGGGATCAGAACCTTTCCACCCCCGTTTTGGTGGACTTCTTCTATGGCCTGCTTGATGGCCTGAGTAATCCATTCTCCCTCTTTAGCCCCCATATCGGCCACATTCACCACAAAATCCGGGAAATTGGGTTTAGAAAAGGCCGGCATTTCAAAAGGGGCCTGAACGGGAGCAATTTCTTCCGGCATTCGATCCGCTCCCACATCTTGTATGGTGGGCAAGCCATCCACAAATTCCATGGAGAACTCCGAAGAAGGAGAATTACATGCAAAAAGGCTGAATGCCATTAAGCACACAATTACACTATTGGGTAAAGAAAAATTATTCCGGATCATAGGTTGAGATACTGTCTAATATAAAATTCAAAGTTAGTAGTATCTGTCTTTTCACCTTCCCGTAGTGTAGGGGATGGAGGGGCTGATTACGTTAAATTAAGAAAGATTGGACTACCCTCAAAAGTAGCATTGAATTCCACTTTCAAAATTTCAGGGAATTTGTCGCATTTACCCTTTAATCTGTCGCAATTGTCAACTTATCCTTTCAAAACTTTTGATTAATTTTGGATGTATGCAGGTAGGTTCAAAAGCCCGACAAATTGAGGTGTTCATCACAAACGTGCACCATATGAAAGACGCTATGCATATCTTGCGACTTTTGAAATCCCTCTTTCCAACAGCCATCGCAAATTTCGATTTAGAAGACTGTGAAAAAGTGTTGCGGATTGAAGATCGTGTAATCCAGGTAAATCAAATCCTTGAGCTGGTACATGCCGAAGGGTTTTTGATAAAAATAATGGAAGAAGGATAATGAAAACTACCCCTCAAATGGTAGATGACTACATAACCGGATTTCCTTAAGAAACTGCCAGCTTCCTTAGCAGGATTATGGAGATGGTGATGTGGCGGGTTCCTGATGCAAGCTAGGGGATTGCCTACAGCATGCCTTCCTATAAAACCTTCGGCAAGCCGTTGAATTATTTCGCTAACTTAGAAAAGTAAATTGGCCTATATGCCACTCCATCTGGACACCAAAAGTTCTCCACCCTTCTTGCACATTACAAAAACGGGAAAAGTTCTGTTCGATTTCCCCCAACCGGCCAATTCCTTTCAACCTGTTTGAGGTGAGGAGATATTTGCTTTTAGGGTACATGAAAACTAAACCAAGTATGCTAAATAAGTGAAAATAACCTGAAATAATTAGAGGTTCTACATCATGATGAAGATCTACTAATAATGGCGACTTTTTAAAACCGCTTACCAACCAACCCATAATGGCTCCCTTGTGTCAATTTTTTTTGGTAACTTGTCTAATTAGATGACCCACTTGTACGATGGACCTTAAAACAATCTTCAGCACCTTAGCCCTCCTATTCTTGTGTATCCACTTTGCCTATTCCCAAAATAGGGAGGTCTCTCTGCGGGAAAATGTCCCCTTAGATTCGATACGGCTTAGTGATCCCTGTATTTTGGCAGACAAAGCTTCCTCCACCTATTACATGACAGGAACTGGTGGGAGGCTATGGAAAAGTAAGGACTTGGAAAAATGGACAGGCCCATATGATGTGGCCAAAACTGACCCAGATTCCTGGATGGGGGATAATCCCATGATTTGGGCCGCAGAGTTGCATAAGTACAAAGGTAAGTACTATTATTTTGCCACCTTCACCAATAGGGATGTGATCATTGACACTGTAAAAGGTAACACGATTGAACGCAGAGCCTCCCACATCTTAGTGAGTGACAAACCCGAAGGACCCTATGTGCCCATGGAGGATCCGGAATACCTGCCTGCCGACAAACCTACATTAGATGGAACTTTCTGGGTGGACACCGATGGTAAGCCTTATATGGTGTACTGCTACGAATGGCTCCAAAACTGGAATGGCACCATAGAAAAAATAGAGCTTAAGCCCGACCTGAGTGGTTCCATAGGGGAAGGGGAAGTATTGTTCAGGGCAAGTGATTCCCCCTGGAGCCGGGAAAAAAACGATCAAGGTGATACCATTCCCAATAAGGTAACCGATGGGCCCTGGCTATTTCACACCCAATCCGGAAGGCTAGGAATGCTCTGGACCAGTTGGGTATTCGGGGATTATACACAAGGTATAGCCTACTCCGAAAGCGGGACATTAGATGGTCCCTGGGTGCATGAAAAGGAACCTATTACCCCACCAAACCATGGGCATGGGATGATGTTCAGGACTTTTGAGGGAGAATTATTGATGGCAGTCCACAGCCATAGGGTAGGTGAAAACGGCAGGTATATACGCATTCCCACCCTTTTTGAGGTCGATGTTTCCGGTGATAGATTGGAAGTGTTAGGGAAATGGTGAGGAAGCCAAGGGGTTTACTTTTTCCGTAAAAGCCAAGCAATAACCCCAAACGGCATTGCGCCTGGTAGTTGCTTTTTTGGAAGCTGGAACAATCATATGTTGTTTTACCCCAAGTATGTAAGTACGGTGGCGGTGATACTATTGACAATCACGGCACCTACAATCCATTTGACTTGTTCGAACTTGGCCTGGGAGGCCACGAGCGCAACGTATTCCCGGGTCACTTGTGTTTCTTTCTGCTCCGACCTACATGGATTGATTACAAACTTATATTTTACGAGGACTTGTAATATTCAATTATCCGCTGGCGGAGCAGTTAGATTTTGAGGTGAAGGAAGTGAGGGATTTGGTAATTACTTCAATAGCGGAATTCCACCATCTTGAACCAATTTATTTCACAAATCTTTTAAAACTAACTCTTTACGAGAGTCGTGAGGCATAAAAAATGTGCAACAAACATTGTTCGCTGCACACAAAAAGATGAAATCTTAAACTTTTTTATTCTTCCATTTCTGGCATGGTTAAAATCATTGCGGAAATTGCAACTCCTAAATAACCATTTTTAAAATACTCAGAAATTTCCAATCAAATTACGACTTCTCGTTTTCACATTTCTCTTTACATGCTTCTGCATGTTTAAGATGTGTCCTTAAAGCTGGAAGTTTTTCAGAAGCATAAGCTCTGACTTTAGGATCCTCAGAATCCTCGGCTGCGTTTTCATATAAATCAATCGCATCCTCATGCTGATTAACCATCCTCTTGCTGTAGCTTTTACCAAAATCATTTCCATTTTCATCATTAAGATCTTCGTAAGCATCCTTTGAGTCATCTGTAACTGAGGTTGGAATAGAAACTGACTTTGATTGTGCCAGGGTCTTAATTTCAGTATGGGATTTTGTATGGTCTTCCTCCATCATCTTGCCTAATTCTTTTACTTGATCAGAATTGCCTTTTTGTTGGGCCAATTTCCCTAAACTGATCATTTCCAATTGCATTTCGGCTGCCTTCATTAAAAACTTAGAGTCATTATCATCTTTGATAACCCTAGCAGTTGTATCATTGGCTGCCATTTTACGGACATTTTCTTCTCTGGCTACTTCTTTTGAATCTTTTGTTTTATTTTCGGAACAGGCTGTTACCAATAGTAATGTTCCTGTCAGACATAAGAAAAAGACAAGTACTGAGTTAATGTTTATGAAATTTTTCATAGTATAAGTTGGTTTAGTTTTATGCATTAAGCAAGGGTTGTAAAATCCCTTGCTTAGTGCATTGTTTGATTTTACCTGCGAATATCTTCTCCATGGTTTTCCTTCCAGTTTTCTTCTAGATATCTGGCATCTTCTTCATTTTTGGGAGTTACCGAAATGACAACATTACCCTCTTTTATCCCAGATTCATATAGTTTTGCCCTTGCTTCCGGAATACCAGAACCAACTAAGGCCCCGATAAGTCCTCCTGTAATCCCACCTGCTCCGGCTCCGGCCAATCCAGCAGCTATAGGTCCCGCGATCAGAATTCCCAACCCCGGAATAGCCACACTTGTACCAATGGCAGCCACTACACCCGCAACAGCTCCTACTGAACCTCCGATAGCTGATCCTTTGCCTGCATGTTCTGCTGCTTTGGTTCCGATTTCAGTCTCTTCAACTCCTTTTTCATTGTAGTCTTTTTTTCGAGTTTCATCAGACATCACCAAGTTGATGTCATCTTTTTCATACCCTCTTTTTTGAAGGTCATTGTAGGCATTTTCTGTGCTTTTGCGGTCTCTGAACATACCTGTCATCACTCTTTTTTCGGAAGTTCTATCATTTTGATTTTGGACTTCGTTTTCATTCCTTCGATTTTCCATTATTAATTGGTTTAGTTTATTAGGATTGTTTTTAATTTTTTTACTTATTAACTGCATTGACCGAGTAGGAAGAATAGGATAACAAAGGCGACTATGGTCCCCAAGCATCCAACTCTTAATTTTTTTGCTCCATAGCCTGTTGTAAGACCATTAAAAATATTATTCATAGGTTTATTAATTGTGTTTTAGCGGTCATATAGCCTGCCCCTGCCTGCCCCGAACTTGATTCGGGGAACTCGTTTCGGGGGAATCTCGCAATCTTAATCAACCCTCCGTGTGTCACTTGCGTCATGCCCTGACTGCCCTCAGGACAGGCTCGATTTCAGCTGATTAAATTATACTGCTTCTTCACCGGATTCTTTAATGATGGCATCCTAAGCAACTTCTCTGGTCCTGGAGTGGACTTTGGAGAAGTTTTTTCTTGTTCTCCATTTTACTTTGGTTATTGGTTTCAATTAAAATTTTTGGCTTTTAGGCTATATTTATTTTGATACAAGGGAATTTTTCTGCTTTCTTAATTTTTCATTGTCCTCATATACTGACCAACTCATGACCCCTTTAAGAACTGTACATCTGGTTTGGAAACCCGTGCATCAAATTGTAATTCTTTTACGTGATGGAAAATAGATAACTATGTGGTTTGGTTAAAAGGATTGTACAGGCACTATCGTGATTCCCGTTTAAAGGAATCAAGAATTTTAAGGTCTCCTACATGCTTTTATCTAAAAATTCAGCTTTGGAAAATCAGAATTATTTCCCCTACATGATGACGGTCATAGATGTCAGATTACTCATTCACTTTGGTTAGGACTATCATTTACCTTGGAAAGGATTCCTTTTTTCTTGTCGGAAGCCACTACCTTTTTGCTTTGGTCAGTATTGTCATTTAACTTTGACAACACACCTTTACCATGGCTTTGATCTTTTTTCTGCATTTTTTTCATGTGTTTATATTTTCTTTTCAACGGTCACATGGAATCTCGCAACGATAATCATCCCGGTGTGTGACGTGCTCGTCATGCTCGATTTCATATGTTTATAATTTCTTTTCAGCGGTCATATAGCCTGCCCCTGCCTGCCCCGAACTCGATTCGGGGAACTTGCTTCGGGGGAATCTCGCAATCTTGATCATCCCTCCGTGCGTCGCTTGCGTCATGCCCTGACTGCCGTCAGGACAGGCTCGATTTCATCTTTTTGAAATATTTATACAGTACAAAAATATGAATTTACATATCATAATAATTATATATTTTTTTATAATATTACATAATTAACAGCTTAAATTAAACTTGCCAGAACTTTAAATTGAGTAATACATTCCTATTGAACAGGAATTAAATATTGCTTAAAGCATGTTCTTCAAATTGATAATTTAAATTACAGTCGTCCCTCTATTGAGAATCTTCAAAACATCCCAAATTGAGAAGAAGTGATGCTGCCGTGGCTGTGCTTAAAAAAAAACTAAAGACAAAGACCAAGTCAACCTAAAATCAAAAAATCGATAAAACTATTGCTGGAACCACTTCGTGCAGGGATCCTCTGGGCCCTGCCTTTAAAAGCATTTTCATTTGGCTTGTTCCTGTGATGTTGACAAACAGTTCATCGGTCCCACAGGAGTGGAATTCGTGTATCAGCACCACCAGCTGAAATGAAGTGTTCTTATTCCGTTGCTGCCCGCTGGCTGGCCCGTCGCTAAACCTCTCCGCGTCCCGGCCCGTCGCTAAAATAGTCCACAGGACTATTTCTTAACGCTCCGTAACGGAATAACAAACGGAGTCGAAAACTGAAGCGATGCGCTTCTTATTCCGTTGCTGCCCGCTGGCTGGCCCGTCGCTAAAATAGTCCACAGGACTATTTCTTAACGCTCCGTCCCCCATAAGATCGCGGCGTCGAAGAGGGTTAGGCCTGTATCGGTCAGTAGGCGGAAGGTGTCGTCATAAAGCCCAAAATAAATTCTTCGGCCGGCAGCCCTGCTGCCGTCTCCCAAAACTGCACCCTCCTCAAAGACATAATAGGTTTTGTGGTAGTCGCCGGGATACAATTCCCCCACTACAATGGCCGACTCAGGCACCTTGCTTTCATTGGGCGAATAGGTGATTTCATCCGGCTCCGTGTAAATGTCCAATTTCCCTGAAAGACCGGTATTAAGTTCAACCGGCCCATCTGGCAACACATACCATTGCTGCCCTTTGACATGCCAGGCCGTCCCCTCAGCACCGTCATTTTCAGAATACCCCATCAACTGTGCCATCTGCAAGTTGTCCTCCCAGGTCAAAAACCCACAGGAAACGTCCTTGAACCGGATACCTACATTCAGGGAATTGACCGTTTTGGATACGATTACTAGGGAAATGTCATCAGTCAGCTCAGGATCATCATTTTGGTCATTTACCAACATTACCGGATAACCCTGGTCTTTTAATCTGGCCATCAGCATCCTTTCGGAGCGGTTGAGTTCCTTGACATCGCCCACGACCAATAAGATATTTTTATCCTTGGGTTCATGGGAAATGACCTGTCCTGCCGAATGGGATGAATTCCTGGCAAATGGTGCCTCTTCCATAACCCCACTTGCTTTTATAATGCCATGCGGGGCCAAAATCATCCATAAGGAAAATAGCACCTGCAAAAGGCCGTAAGAAAATATGTAGTGTACCACTGATTTTATATTTACCTGTTGGTCAGAAAGTTATTTAACTGAAGAGTCAAGTTGGGTTAATTGAAAATTAACAATTATTAATTTCTCAACTGTTTTTTGGCAATGGCAATATCCTCCTCCACCCATTCAGTTGTCTTTTCAAAATCTACATAGCCTACCCGGTTTGTCCAAAGTGGATGCTTATTGTGCTTCAGTGCCGCTTCTTTGTATTGTTTCCAGTACTCCAGGGCCGCTTCCAATTCGGCCACAGCCTTATCTTGTAAGGAGGGTTCCCCACTTTCCCTGAAGAGGGCGAGGTAAGTGGCTCCGGCAATTTTATGGGCGTAGTATTTACCCATGTAGGAAATGGTAAGGATATCTTGAACAGTCACCTTCAATTCCCTGTCTTCTCCAGGATGGATCTGGCCCATTAGGCCAAGTGCTTTATCGGCTTTTTGATGGAGCATTTCGGACACTTCAATGGGAGAAGTCAAAGAGGTGTCTCCACCATCTTGATTACCTTTTACATAATCAGGAATCGACTGATAGCCTGAACCCGGGTGTGTGCCCAAGCTGATGAAGCGGTTTACATCGTGAAAACCGGTATCATTACCGGCAGGTTCCGGGCGGCTTTTACACCCTTCTATATACCATTGAAAATCCAATGCCCCCCAGTGGAAACCGGTAGTAATGGGATACACCATGGAAGCTGCTTGCCAGGCATCAAAAAGGGCAGGGCCATCTGTTTCGGGAAATCTATTTTGTAGTATTTGCTGGAAACGCTTATTATCCACAGTGGGGTCGAAGGAAAGCCTTCCCCATAGCATCCATTGGTACCAGTGTTTAAGTATTTCCAGTTGCCCGGGTGTAGAAATAAGGTCTTTGCTTAAAAAATCCCTCCCCCAAACCCATTGGTCAGAACCGTAATAGATGCCTTTCATGGGCTCGGTGGGTAAATTTCCGATAAAGGCCCGTACAAAGTCAGGTGCTCCCCATCGAAAATAGTAGATATCATCATTGCGAAGTCCCCAAATGGTTTTTACGGATCCTATTTCCTTGATAAAGTCCTTATGGAAAGGTTGCTCCACCGCACTGTACACGTGGGCTTGTGCATATTTAAAAGAAAAAATAAAATCCACGTTTTGCTGATCCAGCAGGGGTTTGAACTTTTCCATTATCTCCCGGGCCCCAGTCTGATGCTGGCGATGGATAAAGGTGAATTGGCGGTCTGGCACTTCCGTTGCCACTTCCAAGATTGCCCTGGCATAAGTGTCAAAGGCCCAGTCTTCCTTTTCCTGAAAGGATGCGTTATGCATGTTTTCTCCCGTGGTCAGCCCTATTCCTTTTAGGTCTGGATAGGTTCTGAATAGTTCACTGATGCTGCTCCTAAAATAATCCCGGGTAATTTCGTTTTGAATGTCATCGTTAATGCCGTATTTTCCATCAGTGCCATTAGTGAATATATTCCAGGTGACGATATAGAATCCAATGTTGCGGGATTTGGCATAGGCCATCACTTCCTGCCAAAACCGGATCTTGTCCTCCATCTTGATTTCCCTGATTACTTCATAATTTTCAATGATTTCAGGGGCATCCAAGCCGGTAGCATGCAGGTGGTAATACTCCTCCCAATTGACCGTAGAACGATGGACATCATCCAGTGCCACATCCGGATAATCAGGTACCTTTACCATAGAAGGGAAGGGATGCAGGTTCCACAAGGAGATGTAGTTAAACCGGTTTCGGGCAAGGTTGTCAATATAAGTTTTCCAGAATTCCATGTCCCACATGTGGGCTATATTATGTTGGGCGGCATCACTTGCATCCGTGTAGCTTGGCGTGCGCATGTCCAGTGGAATATTGAACTTGGTTCCCCTCATTTCCATATGGGGACTTTGTCGGATTTCCTCAATACCTTCAAGGCCAAACAGGCGGATTTGTTCTGCCAGTTCCAGGCAGCCATACATCAGTCCAGCCTCGTCACCGCCCTGGATCAATATCCCATCCTTCCCTTTTTTAAGGTGGAACCCCTCCGAGTTCAGGTCCTCCACTATTTCATGGGAAATGTTCACCTCTTTCAAGGCACCCAAACCCATTTCCGCCAGAGCCGTTTCAATTTCCTTTAGGCCAAATTCAAGCGGACCTACATGCTCCCCTACCACCCATTCGCTAGTAGGAAGTGTAATTCCTGTTACCTCCGCCTCGCTGTACTTGTCAGGTTGGAAAAGCACAAATTTGCTCAGAAAATGATAAGAAGATCTGGCCGACACCTGGATGGAATAGATCCCAGGTTGATTAAATTGGGCATAAATTTCATGTGGATCATGATCGCTAGTTTTTGTCCTCCAAGTCCAATCTGTCGTTCCATGGCTATATACCTTAAACCACCCAGCCCCCCCTGTGCCGTTTGGACAGTCCTCTTCACAAACTCCTCTGGGGTGAAGAACATGCCCTTCTTCATTTTGTGCAAAGAAATCATCCGCGTCAGGAATCCTAAGCCATGTATCGTTGTAATCAGTAGGGCTGGCTCCTTCCCCAACTTTATTATGCCAGATAAATTTATAGGTCCCAGGGTTGTCTATCCGGAATCTGTAGGACAGCAGTTGCTGTCCCGGGTTTTGAAAATATTCCTTTTCCGAATAAATATATTGGATGGGCTGGCCAGCCAATGAAGTTGATTCTGATTTCCAATCCCCGATAGCTGAAAGGCTGGTCATTTCTACTACTAGCAGTCCTTCTTCCTCTACAAAAATGCGATGGGCAAATGCAGGATTGACAAAAAAAACAGAGGCTACAAGGAAAAGGCAGCAGCTATTTAGAAGGTTATTTAGCATGGGGTTTATAATTAGGAAACATAGCCTATGGTTATTCTTCCGTCTAAAGTACTAAAAATTTTGTCCTACAGGCCTTTTAAGATTGATAATTTGTTCGGGGTTTGGCTTATTGGTGTGATTTGAGGGTGTTTTGGGAAATGGGTATTGGTTAAATGTGAGGGTTAAACCTTTGGGGGAACGGTTCTTATTTAGGGACAGATGGATTCATAAAAGTCCATTCTAAGACATTGCCGTCTTCCTCGTCATACACTGTTCCAATAAGTTTAAACCCATTCCTTTCCAACACCTTAATTGAAGCGACATTCTGGGGTAAGGTTCGAGCGTTTATAATAAGGGAGGGTACTGTTTGCAGGGCCAAAGACACCAGCTGCTTACAAATTGCAGTACCCATACCCTGTCCTTCAAACTTCTTAAAGGTCCCGTAAGAAATTTCCACCATACCATTCTTTGGCTGCCCTTTAAACCCAGCAGCTCCAATGATTTCATGGTAGTCATTACACACAAAAAAGGCGATCCAGGGTTTTACAAAACCTACTTTTCTATAATGCTCCTTAAATACCTCAAGTATTATCCCACATTCAGGGATATCCATGAACTGTGTGTTTAATCCTTCTTCAATTTCTATGGGTAAGAATTTCATGTTCAATTTTGCTTAAGGTTTTCCCTGAGGTTTTCACTTGCACATAACCCAATAATAGCCAATACCATTTCGGCTAGTATTCGGGCAGTATAGGTACTTTAGGTCCCATAAACCTGGACTGTTGACAGCAAAAGTGATTTTCCCTTATCCAAGTAAGTACCCAAGGGTGCATTTATCTTTTCCTCTAGTTTGCCAAAAAAGGACTGTATGTAGAGATACCTAAATTGATTCCGAAGAACAAGTAAAGGTATGTTTTAAAACAAGAATCCCCCCGGGCCGATGTCTTTCTTAGCGGTGTTGGTCAATCAAAATCACGTTTCCATCAGGGTCAGTTACCATAATACTAGCTGGGCCCGAGCTGCCTTCATCTGTTTCTGTTGCCAGTGTAATGTTTTTGCTTTTAAGGTGTCTTTGGATTTCCCTTATATCCTCGAATTCATCAATGTTTTGGCCGCTTTCGTCCCATCCTGGATTGAAAGTCAATACATTACCTTCAAACATTCCCTGAAACAGCCCTATAAGTGAATGCTCGTTTTTCATAATAAGATAGTTTTGGGCAATGTCGCCTGCAAGGACTGTGAACCCGAGGGCTTCATAAAACACCTTTGAGGCTTTGATGTCCTTGACATTAAGACTTAGCGAAAATGCCCCTAACTTCATACCAATTATTTATTTGTTTTTGCTCCCTATAAATCCCTACTAAAATACTCATTATTAGTCACATATACTAGAAACTTTCCCTAAATTCTGAAGTGGTAAAACTCAATTTGGCTTATTAAATCATTATTTTCCTAAGTTCTGGTCAAAATGAAGGTTATAACCACCAAAAGTATATACAGGGAAACGCATGGTGTCTCCCTCTTGCAAAAGCCCGAAAAGCTGTTTTTGGAAAACACGAACATTTCCTTTGAATTGGGAATAAATGTGGATGTAGGGAACCTTAGAGAAACCTTTTTCCTGAGCCAGCTAGCTTATGGCCATTCCGTAAATTGCCCGAAAGCCCAGGATTTTCTAATTGACCAAAAGTACCTTTTTGAAATTGGCGGTAGGGACAAAAACGTCAGATTAACAGAAAGGAATAATATTGCGGCAGATGATAAAGAAATTGGATTTGGAAATAAAATCCCCTTATGGGTATTTGGTTTTCTTTAGTAAAAACGGGATCACCCCTGGAAAAATTAATTTTCAGTAGTGATCCCGCTAAACCTGGCTAGATTAACACCGCCCGTCTAGTCGTTAGGGTCATCTGAAATCTGACACACTATCAGCTATATAGTGACCTATTCATTACCAAAGTTCATTCATTAATACCTGAAAACCCCCGCCAGACCTGTTTCAGTAGGCATTTTATCCGTTGGTATCACCACGACTTTACCACCCATCTTAATGACCAGCTCACCCATGTCATCCAACAGGTCATCTACCCGAGGATTGTCCATGTCCTTTTTCTGGGTGTTACCGGTGACTAGGTTGGTGATTCTCGCTGCAATGATCCGATCCGCCTCTACCAGCAAGGTGCCGATCCTTCCTTCTACGGCTGCTACTGCCAGTTCCTTGTAGTCATCAGATCCTTTTCCTAATGCCTTGGCCTGGCTAAATTGCTCAGAGTAGCTTTTCAGGTTTGCCAGATAGGCAGGCTCCATTACCTCCCATGCCAGTTCAGCTAATTTTTCCTTGCTTACGGATGAGGGATTTACCTGGATACCCTCCGGCAATAAAGCTACGTTTTTATTCACTTTTTGAAAAAGGTGGTGGTGTTCCGTTAAAGCTGCCAGTATAAGGGGAAGTCCATGAGGTTTTGATATATTTTCCTCCACAGCCTTCGCCACTACACGGAAAAACTTTTCCGCATCCAGGTCCACCTGGTCTTTCTTACCTCCGTGACCATGGTGCATGGCACTGCTCTCTCCGCCTGCTCCTCCATAGGAAGCTACGGTGAGGTGCTCATCCGTCATCTCTTCACCCAACGCATCTTCTATGGTTTTTGGGATTTCAGCTGTCAGTTCTATTTCATCCAAGGAATGCCTGTTCCCTTCAAACAAGGCGATTTCATGGCGGCTTAAGCCCAAGAGGTGATATCTATCGGTGGATTGCAAATATTTCCGAAGGGGTTTAGTATGGAAACTATCAGCCACAATGGCCAAGGATTCTACTGATATAGGCAATTTAACCATTTTATTCAGTTTTGGTGAACTGAATACTGCCATCCCATCAAGACCCTGATTCCAAAATTCAGGGTTTTCGACCAGTTCCTCCAAGGGAGCCAAGAAAGCTTCGGTTTCCCCTGAGCTGTATTTTTGGAGCAGGGATTGCTCCATTTCTTTTAAAAGGTTTTTATAATGAATGGGGTCTTGACGGTTATCCGGATGGTGACGGTGGGTGGGCATATAAAGCGACAAGCATGGCGCTTCTTCTATGGCCAATAAATCCTGAATAAGCTTTTCGGTTATTAATTGCATAGGTTTTTTAACTAAAATGGGTAAAAATTATAATATTTGGCCTAATTAATAAAATTAATGAACAATATTTATGCCATATTATTTATATTTCAGTTTAAAATCGGATGGTATAATCCAGCTCTTCTACAGGTGCAAATGGCTGCGAGATTTTCAGGTATAAATCCTAATTGTTAAAATGAAATAGTTAAAAATAATTAGAAGGATATCCTTTATAATTAGCTAAATTGAAACAACCAAATTTTAATTACAAAACAAGTTATGGAGATCCAACAGCACGCCAAATCCACTAAAGGTTCATTCTTTATGGAGGCAGAAGGAAAAATTACCGCTGAATTGACCTATTCAAAGGCAGGGGAAAAACTAATTATTATTGACCACACCGAAGTCTCCGAAATGCTGCAAGGCGAAGGAATTGGCGAGGCCTTAGTCCTAAAAGCGGTAGAGTTTGCCAGAACAAATCAAATAAAAATATTGCCTCTTTGTCCCTTTGCCAAATCAGTATTTGAAAAAAAGCCGGAAATAAGGGATGTACTTTCAAAGTAAAGAAGTCTTCCAAGTAGTAAGCTATATGGTGATTTCCCAGTGATCTTACTTTTATCAACCTATTTTCACACATATTCCCTCTAGCAGCTTTTAGCACCAAAAATTCCGGGTCGGAGGTTGGCAAAGGTACATTGGACGAGGGATCAGATGAATTCAGTTTCTCCTTAATAAATGGCGCAAATACCCTAAGTTGTTTGCCCATGCTGCTGAAAAGTAGTAATGGATGATGCACGGCGTCTTTTTTTTGAAAAACCTAATTCACCTCCACATCTTCCAGATGATTATTTCTGAGGTAATTGATTTTGAAAAGGGTTATTTTGTAATAAATATATATTTTGATATAATTTTATCGATTTAATTAATTATAATTTTGATAAATTAATATAAAATATTTATGAAAAATCCCTGTTCTTTACCAAAATTTACTTTACTGTCAGTAATTCTTCTGACGCTATTTTGTGGTTATTCTACCACTTTCGCCCAATCCAACAATCCAGGGCCAAAGTTTGGTATTAAAGGAGGCCTTAACCTATCTCAGCTTTACGTAGACCAGCCCAATGTCGAGGATGAAAGCATGAAGGTGGGCATTCACTTTGGGGTATTTGGCAAAATTCCTATTAATAGTTTTGTTGCTTTACAACCAGAGGTCCTCTATACCAATATGGGATCAAAGGTTTCCTATGGTGGATCTGACTTTGAAAACCTGTTCGGGATCGAATCTGGAGAGGTTAGGTTTAACCTGAACTATATTCAGGTACCACTTGCTCTAGCCGTGAATTTGGGACCATTGAACGTTCATGCTGGGCCCTATGTCAGCTACCTGCTGTCTGCCAACGTGAATAACTGGAGATCCTCAGAAATGAGCCCAACCGAGGTCAGGGAATTGAATACCGAAGACTTTAACAGAATAGACTACGGTGTAGTAGTGGGTGTCGGATTTGACATCGGAGCCGTAAATTTAGGCGTGAGGTATAACTACGGTTTGAGAGAAGTAGGGAACGAAGGCTTGGCCGGGAATCTTACCAACAACTCGAAAAACTCGGTAGGCCAAATCTACATAGGCTTCGGCTTTTAATTGAAATCTCCCTAAACCTTTGAGGTCTTTTTTGGGCCTCGAAGGTTTTCTTACGTATGCAAAGTAGGCCGAACCCATTGTTCTCAATGCAACCAAAAGACCTTCGGGGTTCGGAAAAAAAACCCAAAGGTCAGGATCACGAACCTTTGAGGTCTTTTTTGGACCTCGAAGGTTTTTTTATGTATGCAAATTAGGCCTAACCAATTGATATACAGACCACTAAAAGACTTTCGGGGTTCGGGAAATGTCACTATTAATTTCTCAAAAAATATTTTTTTTAAAATTTTAGTCCTCCTAAAATAAACCAACCCTTTTTTAAGATATTTGAAAAATTTTAACTTTAATTTCCTCCTGTTTATGTCTTCAAAATTCGTTTTCTGGGGTTTGATCCTGATGTTGTTTGTAATGGAAGGATTTGGTCAGCGGTATTACGAACCAGAAGTGCTTTCCACTAGGTGGGAAAGAAAGAAGATGCGGCAAGAAGCAAGTGTGGCGGATGGTGGCTATGTACTTTTTCAGGCTGGACTCAGAAGACATGAAAATGCCAAAGGTAAGGATGTTTTCACCGGAGGTTATGGAGAATACAACGGGGTAGTTGGGGTGAATTATGGCTATAGGTTAAACAATGCCTCCTTCGAAACTGGCCTGGGTTTTATTTGGCAATATCACAGTGGCACCTATTTCATCGCACCGGCAGCTGATTATATGCAGACCTTTAGAAATTATAATTCCGTTTTTCTTCCACTAGTGTTGAAGTATGATGTGCCCACGGGTCCATCCAAGAAATTTAGATTTGGTGCCATGGGTTCCCTCAACTTACTCTTGCAGCAAACCAGAAATACAACTAGCCAGGGAAGAGGAATCTATTACTTTGATTACAGAAGTGAAAGGGACAAATTTTTGGACTACAAATTTAACTGGGACGGTCCCAGGGTATCTGGATTTTTTAAAGCGGGGGTGTATGCAGAGCTTCAGGTTTTCAAATCCTCATTTTTGAATGTGCAGTTTTCCAGGGCCATATCCGCAGGTCCGCTTAGGACAGTGACTTATCGATGGGAGTATCTAAATGAAAAAGGAGTTTTCAACGATGATATCACAATTGAAGGGTATATGGTGGAAATTGCTTACAAACTCCCTTTGAATCTTTTTACAGAGACCAAATAAAAGTTTTAAATTTGTTGAGCTATCGAATATGGCAATACGAAAAACGATAAATCATTTAAAGTTTTGGTTCTTTCGTTATCAGTAGCTTTTAGCAATTTTAACATTACATTTAGGCTTTATTAACCAACCCCATCTTTTAAATTACGTTTTTGCCCGCTACTTTTGATCAAAACAAAATATAAAGACATGAAGACATTTTACAGAGGATTTATTGTTTTATTCTTTTTTTCGTTTGTATCGAATGTCAGGGGTCAAAATAAACTTAATGTTGAACTTTACGGTGGTTTCAATAAGAATTACTTCCAAGCAGGGGAGCCGGTTGCCAATCCAGACCTGCAGTTTTCAAGTCCTTTGGGTCAGCATGCGGGATTGAATTTTTTACCAAGGATCAGCGACAGCTGGCAAATGAGCGTACAAACCGAATGGATGCGTTCGGCGATACGATTGGATAACCCGTTTTCAACAGGGAACAATCAGTCTAATAATAACGGCAATTATGCCATAGGAGTCCGGTACAATTTAGAGAGGGAAAAACATGCATTCTATTTTCAACCCTCTGTGGGCATATCTGTCAACAACTACTTGGAACCCATGGAAGGTATATTTGGGTTTACAAGCAAAAGGGACATTCATTTTGTAGCCAGGGCGGAAGCTGGGGTGAAATTTTATACCAAAAAGAGAAACTACCTACTGGTGGGTATCAGGCACCAACAGGGGTTTGCTTCCAGCAATCCTTATGGCAGTGAAAATTGGGTGGGGATGCCCATATCCGGTAGAAATTCCTATACCGGATTGTTTCTGGGCTATGGCATAAATACAGACAATTGGTCCAAGTCCAAAAGAAATTTGGATAAAACTCCAAAACCAGATATGGATAATATATGGGCAAAAGGAATATATGTGATGGGGTCAGCCTCCCTACGCCGGGTTACTGATCCAATCCATGATCCTACGGATGATTTTCAAAATGTGAGTACAGCTTATGGGTTTGGAGTGGGATATAGGTTTGGAGACTTTTCGGCAGAAGCGGGGTATGCTGGATTTAGAGGAAGAAATGTATATGAACTTTCAAACTCCGAAGGAATCCCTGTATCTGCAAATCACAGAAGATTTATAGCCTCCACCATTCCGATCACAATAAGATACGATAGGCAATTGCCCATTTCCAAGAAAATCCGTGTAGGTGCTACTTTTACTACCCATATCCCTGTCGTATTTGAAAACGGAGGAGAAGGTGTGGTAAATTATGCAGGTGCAAGAATTATGGAAGGGGTGACTTTCCCTTATGAGGTCCAAAGGACAGGACTTCCTGTCAATTCCACTGGAGTTTTTTTTAATTCCGGTATTTACACCGAAATGCCGCTTTTCAGAACCGGGCTGATCACCTTCAAGGCGTCCAGAAATTACGGAAGTCCAGCTTTTGACCGAGTACAGGTGGACTATCAGGTAAGCGGTGTTCCAGGCTCTTTGGAATCACAAGGAAGATTGAATGGCTGGATGCTCGATGTAGAATACAGATTGCCACTGCATCATATTTTCAAAAAGTAGGGGTGAATCCAAACAAGTCCCCCACTCTGGGTGTAAATCACGAACAAATGGGAGTTTCACTGGATAACCCTCTGGTAGTTTCGGAATGGGGCTGAAGTTCTGCCATTTGGGAATTTATTTCATTCACTAATTCCATCGGAATCATCAAACTGAGAAGCCTGAAGCACCGGGAGTGAAAACACAAAAATGCCTCACAATTTCTTGGTGTTGTTTTTGTCCTTAATAAAAAAAAATAGTAATTTCTATAGTTCATTTACCATAAAATATAAATAACCCTGCTTGGATGAAAATTTCAGTGGAAAAGGCCAAAAATAAGTAGGTGGATAGGTAAAGCTGTCCAGTTTAGTGTATGAAAAACTGTTGGATACTCTTTTTCTTTTTTACAGCAAATTCCTTTATCCTAAAAGGCCAGAGTAAATCAAATGCTACAAACCCACCCTATGTACTGAATGTTTTCCCCATTGATGAAGCCATCAAGATAGATGGGCGGCTGGATGAGCCTGAATGGCAGGACGCGGAAATGCAGGACTCATTTACGCAACAAACTCCAGATGAAGGGGAACCTGCCAGTGAAAAAACCGAGGTAAGGGTGATGTATGATAATCAGTTCCTTTACATTGGAGCTAAATTGTATGATAGCACCGTGGGGCCCCATATTATTTCTTCCTTACAAAGAGATTATGAATTTGCTAAAAATGACGCGTTTGCGGTAATTATTGGGCCATATGATGACGGAATGAACGGTTTTTTATTTTCAGTAAACCCCATGAACATCCAATTGGAGGCCTTGGTTACCAATGGAGATAACCTTGAAATCATATGGGACAATGTATGGTTTTCTGCTACCCAAGTATTTGATGACCGCTGGGAGGTGGAAATTGCCATCCCATTTAAAACCTTGCGATTTACAGAAGGAACTGAATCCTGGAGGATCAATTTTCTCCGCAATGACCTCAAAAATTTTGAATCTTCTTCTTGGGCACCTGTTCCAATTCATCAGGACTTTGCCCATTTGGCTTTTACTGGGTATATGCACTGGGAAAAACCCATACAAAAACAAGGGCCAAATATCTCCCTGATTCCTTATTTGGCTGGAAATACATCCAAAAACCATGAAGCTGGTACTGCTTCGGAACAAGCTACCTCAGCTGGAATGGACGCCAAGATTGCCATTACCCCTTCTTTAAATCTTGACCTGACTGTCAACCCTGATTTTTCGGCAGTTGAGGTGGATCAACAGCAAACTAATTTAGATCGATTTGAATTGTTTTTTCCAGAACGGAGGCAATTTTTTCTGGAGAATGCCGATTTGTTCGCTGATTATGGGTTTTCTGATATCAGGCCGTTTTTCTCCAGAAGAATAGGCCTGGTCTCAGACAGTTTAGGGAGAACATCAGAAAACAGTATCCTCTACGGGGCCAGGCTAAACGGAAAGGTGGGAGATAACTTAAGAGTAGGCCTGATGAACATGCAGACAGCAAGTGATCAAGGCCTAGGCATTCCAGGGCAAAATTTTACAGTAGGCACTTTTCAGAAAAATGTGTTTAGCCGCTCAAGTATTAACGGGATAATGGTCAATCGACAGACTACAAATTCTCCTGAGGCAGGGACCACTATACCAGATTATAACCGATTAGTGGGAGTTGACTATAATCTGGCTACGGAAAACGATAAGTGGAACGGCAATTTTTTTTTCCATCGTTCTTTTAGCCCTATGCTAAGCGGCAATGAATTTGCCCATGGCAGTGAATTAAGGTACAATACCAAAAACTTAGAGGTATACTGGAAACACGAACATGTGGGAGAAAATTTTAATGCTGAAGTGGGTTACGTGCCGCGCTTAGGATATTGGAGAGTCGCTCCTAATGCGGAATTCCGAATTTTCCCAACCGGGGGCTCCCCTATACTGACTCATAAGTTCAAGGTCTATTATAACCTCTACAAAGACCAAGACTTTGACTTGAAAACAGACGAGCAGGTTACCTTTAACTATAGAATGGAATGGAGGAATACCTCCTCCCTGAACTTAAGGATTTACAACCAATTCATTTATTTGTTTTTCCCATTTGACCCTACCCGCACAGGAGGTGAACAGATACCTGAAAACACAAATATCCGATATACAAGAGCTGGACTCACTTATACTTCTGATACCCGAAAATTTTTCAATTATCAATCTTCCATGTATTATGGTGGGTTTTACAATGGGACCCGATTTTACTGGCGAAATGAGGTAAACTATCGGGTACAGCCTTATGGTACGATATCTCTTTTTGCTGAACACAACCGCATTAACCTGCCTGACCCCTACGCCAGTGCAAACCTCTGGCTGGTGGGACCTCGATTTGAGGTTTCTTTTACAGATCAACTGTTTCTAAGCACCTTTATCCAATACAACAATCAGCAAGAAAATATCAATATAAATACCCGGTTTCAATGGAGATTTAAGCCGGTTTCTGATTTATTTATCGTTTATACAGAAAATTACTTTCCCGAAAATCTCAACATAAAAACCCGCTCACTGGTGTTGAGGTTGTCCTATTGGCTCAATATTTAATATGCCTTAATGAACTCAATGCCACTTTTCAACAATGGATTTTAACCTAAGTTGCAAAAACCAGCCTTGCTATAACCCTCCGAAAGAATATCAAAAGGGACCATGCTCCTTAACTCCGGAATATTCAATACACACCACGAACTTAGCACCTGATTATAGGACGCTGCATCCCTAAAATGAAGTTGAAAAAAACCATAGAGCCATTTCTAAACGACCCCAAAAACTAATCATTAACAATTAACCATAAAACAGACCCATCCACCAACAAACTCATTGCTTTTTACGGTCCCTCAATAAATCCCAGCATATCATGAATAGGGAGACTCCCTTCATTTCCTAGCCAAAGCAAGTGCCCCCACTTATTATCATAAATCTTTAAAATGGAATGTTTGATTGTAGCATGAGCAAATTGGGCGTGTGCAACAGGTACCGATTTATCATAGGAACCATGTAAAATGAAAGTGGGACAAGAAATCCTTTGCACTACCTCCTCACCAAGATCTTGATCCAAGTCGTTTACAAAACCCTCCTTTGATCGCTGTAAGTTAATCATAGCAAAAAGTTCTGCGATTTCCCCGTTTGTCATATTGATTGGTTGAAAGCCAGAAAGCTCTTTAAACAATACACCAGCCATCATCCTTGGAAACAAGCGACTAAAAAAGCGAAATAGCCCCCAGGTATATTTTTCCCTACCCGGGGCAAACAGTTTTTTCGCTCTTAGATAGGTACCATCTTTTTCGGACATCCATTTTTTTGTCACTGCCGAAACCAGAACAAGCTTTTTAACCCTTGCTGGAAAATATGAAGCGAATGCCAAAGCACTCAATCCCCCGGCAGAAAGCCCTACTAAAATCACCGCTTCCAATTGTAGTTCATCTAAGAGGGCATTAAACAATTCGGCCGTATCCTGTGGTGAAACCCTGTCAGCAAGTGGTGTATTTCCGTAACCAGGCCTTGAAGGGGTGATTAAGAGGAATCTATTTAGGTCCATTCCTTTATGAAGGATCCTTTCCTTGCAACTGCTATGGCCACCGTGAGCAATAAGAATGGGGACACCCCTCCCGGTTATGTTGACTTCTATATCCCCCTTTTGGGTGCTAATTACTTTTGTGCTCATAGGCTAAATTTTAAAGGAACGATTTGTAAATTTCGTAATGGTAGTTCATGAATATCGCCACCAACACAGTATTCCGCAATGCTGATAGTAGAAATCATCATTACTATTTCCTTCTCCATGAAGTAACGAAAATAACCATTTGCGTTTTTGAATAAGAAATCTTTGCCGTTTAGGAAACGCAGTAAAAAGCTTGTACCAAGTAAAACTGCCCCAAGCTTCAGATCCTCCCCTAATTTCATTTAGCCAATCATCGGGTTTAATAAGGCCTAGCCAAGATTTTTTAGCTTTGTCCCGAAGTGATTTTAAGTATTGTTCGTCAATGCTCATAATGGTTTGGTGAAGGTTTGGTCTGACCATACGAGTTAGATGTCATTTCCTTTCTGTAAATGCAAATATTTAATTCTCCGCCTGAGGTTCTCCTCATCTCGATTTCATGTGATTCATCTTAAGGTCGCTGATGCTATGCATTTCAAAATTGGTTAAAAGTTTTTAACTTGAAAAGAACCTACCAAGGATCAGCAAATTCCTGATTAAAGATCTAGCGCAAGGTAGCATTGACAAGCGGAAGCTTGTTGAAAATAAAGGAAGGATTAATGCACTGTGCATTGAAATCAAAGCTAGGTACAAGGGTTTTGAAAAGTGCTATCCAAAAATTTAGCAATAACGCTATTGCGATAAAGTTGGAATTTAACTTTGCGAAACATCAGTAAATAAAAATTTTATGAACAAGACACCTCAACGATATAAAAAATTAATTTTTTATTTTCTAATCGTTTTCTCCGTAGCTATTTTCTATGGCTGTACAGGTAACACTACTCAGGTCTCCATCGTCATTGACGAAAACCCCGGGCCTGCTGTATCTCATGGGATAAATAAACTCACTGAATCTTTAAATAAAAGAAAAATTTCCTTTGAAAAAATAGGTTCCCTCGATGCTGCAAAAGGTTCTCTGGTCATTATGGCGGGTTTATCCTCAGCGGATGGCCCCGCTGCACAAAAATTAAAATCGGAAAACAAAAAATTGGACGAAGCTGCTGAGGCACTTGAAATTTGGAAGACCACTTGGCAAAATAAAGCACTTTGGGTAATCAGCGGATTTGATGACAGAGGACTTATGTACGCATTATTGGATGTCGCAGATCGGATCAGTTGGGGCAGTGACGATAATAATCCAATGAGTGAAGTGAAGGAAATTTCCGAAAAACCGGATGTAATTGAACGGGCCCTTTCAATTTACACGATGAACCGTACCTATTGGGAGACAAGATTTTACGATGAAGCTTATTGGGTTGATTACTTAGACATGCTTGCTAAAAATAGGTTCAACAATTTAGTTGTGATTTTTGGCTATGAAAATGGTGGTTTTCTGGCCCCTGCCTATCCGTATTTCTTTGACACGGAAGAGTTTCCTACTGTAAAAATGGTTGGGATTACCCCGGAAGAACAGGATCGTAACTTAAAGGCGCTAAACAAATTAATTAAAATGGCCCACGATAGAGGTATTCAATTTACTGTTGGCATATGGGACCATATTTATAGAGGAGGAGTGCAGGGCGGTGGTATTCCTGGGACAAAAGACGCACCAAATGAACCTGTTCACGGGCTTGTATGGGGAGTGGATTCAGATAACCTCACCGCTTATAATAAAGCGGCCTTGGCAAAATTCATCAAACTGGTCCCGGATTTAGATGGAATTCAATTCCGCATGCATAACGAATCCGGCTTGAAACATGAAGAGCAAGATTTATTTTGGTTGGATGTTTTCAAGATGGTCAAAGAAACATCTCCTGATCTTAGATTGGACCTTCGTGCCAAAGAATTGCCACCATCAGTTATTGAAAGTGCCATTGATGTGGACATCAATTTTCGAATTACAACCAAATACTGGATGGAGCAAATGGGTATGCCTTATCATCCGACAAAAGTAAATCCTGAAAAAAGCCCGATTCGTCATAGTTACGCATCCATGCTGAGCTATCCAAAAAAATTCAAAATCCATTGGAGGCTTTGGAATGGAGGCACCACGAGAATTCTTTTATGGGGGAACCCCGAATATGCCCGTCGCTTTGCAGAAAGCACACATTTGTATGACGGAGATGGTTTCGAAGTAAATGAGCCACTGGCCACTAAAATGGAGGCTCAACCACATGATGAAACACCCTTTGATCTTTTAAACCCAGATTACCAGTATTACAAATGGGAGTTCGAACGCTATTGGCATTTTTTTCAGGTTTTTGGAAGAATTGGATACAACCCGGATGTATCAGCTGAAACTTGGCAAAAAGAATTCGAAGTCAGATTCGGTGAAAAAGCAGGGTCAATAATTGAAACCGCATTACACAAAGCGAGTTGGGTTTTACCTCGAATAATCACCTCTGTTTATCCCTACCGCGGCTTCCCTACCACTAGAGGTTGGGCGGAAAAACAAAGGTTGGGTGATTTGCCCGTTTATGCCACAAATGAAGGGAGTGACTTGATACAGTTCGCTAATTTTGACGAAGAGGCCCTATGGCTTTTGGAGGGTAATGAAATGGCTAAGGTACTACCTTCAACAAATAGTTTTTGGTTTGAACAGACGTCGAATGAAATCAATCAACTTATTGTGGATGCTGAAAAGGCGATCGGAGAAAATGCAAACAAAGAATTTACTTCCACTATCGCAGATTTAAAAATCCTGTCTTCCCTGGCTCTTTATCATTCCCGAAGAATCCCCGCTGCTGTTTCTTATCGCTTATTTGAACACACAAAGGATCCATCGGCACTTGATGAAGCTATAGACCATGAGAGAAATGCCATCGAAGCCTGGAAGCAAATTGTGGAAGCTGCGGGAAATATTTATACTGATGACTTAAAACTCGGAGTTTGCATAGCTGATCTTTGCGGACATTGGAAGGATGAATTGATCGCCTTAGAGGAGGGTCTTTCCAAACTAGAGAAAAAAAGAAGCGAAATCGAAGGCGATGGAAGTAAAATAAAGACTGCACCTAAGTACAAACCTTTGACAAATGCTGACTACAGTAAGCTTTTTGAAATTACGCATGACCCTATTACGGAAGCTGAAGTTGGAAAACCCATAACCATAACAATAAAGGCAAGGGCTGCTGCTGAAATAAAGTGGGTAAGATTGCGGTATCGCAGCGTAAATCAAGAAGAGGCTTATGAAACCCTTCAAATGACTCCATTAGAAGAAAAAGACACTTATCAGGCAGTAGTCCCATCAGAGAAAATTAATTTTGTTTACGATTTTATGTACCTAATTGAATTGATGGACAAAAATGGCGAAGGAAGGATTTTTCCGGATTTGAACAGGGAGACACCCTATTTTTTTGTAAGATTTAGTAGGTAAGAATTGGCTTTAATCACCTGTTTACACCTCTAACAAGTCTTTTATGCTGTGTCGAAATACTCGTAGCCTTATTAACCGATGTTCGAGCGATCTTTTTCAAACCAAAAAGAGGCCACACAACGGGGATCCTTCTGATCAAAAACTCATAGATCAACCAACTGACGCCAAAGGTTCCACTGACCATTATTATAAACTTTGGGGTAAAGCTCCAATGACTGTCATAAATAAAGTACCCGATAATTACGGTAACCGTTTGATGTAAAATGTAAAAGGGGTAAACTGCTTGGTTCAGATAAGTCAGCCTAGGACTTGGTCGATTTAAATATTTAGCGGCAAATCCAAAGATGGTGATAATCCATGCCCATATATTGGTGACTTTTATGGCAGCTTCTACTAAGTGTACCCACAAGGAATCTTGAATAAAATACCAAATAACCAACTGTAGGCTAAATGTCACCGTCCCAATCAGGAGCGTTCTTGATTTAATTTTATCTAGTGCAGACCAAAATTCTTTTTTGACATGTATGAGCAGGTATCCGTAAAAAAAGAAGGTAAGGCTACTAATGAAGTTAAACCAATCTGAAGTGAGGTTATGCGTTACTTCAAAAAAGGGTTCCAGAAAAGCCTCGTACAGGTATAAGGGAATAATGCCCCAGAATAGAAAATACGGGCTTTTTTGAAGTCCCGAGCGTATCCAGGTAAGAAACTTTCCATTCGGATGCTTTCGAAGGGCTAAAAACACAGGGGTCAACATCATGGAAAACACCAGCAAATAAGGCAAAAACCAAAGGTGATGCCAGCTGATGTTCCCAGCAGGATATACACCTTGTGTAAAGGCATCATTGAAATAAAACCCAGCATAGGAAGCGTTCACATTTCCTTTGTAAAGGCGCTCGATATACACTTGGGGAGGAATTATCACCAACATCCCAAAAATAAGGGGGATCCCTAACCGCAACCAACGCTCTTTTATAAATTTCCCTCCTGATCTAAAGGAAAGGGCAAAAGCAGTCCCCATGCCAGAGATCACAAAAAGAATGGGCAGCCGCCATTGATGTAAAAAGGCCATAGGTATTTTTAGCCACTCGTAGAGGATATTGTTCTTTATGTGCCAGCCCCAGGGAACAAAAAACATCCCCACGTGATAAAAAATGAGTAGGCCAAATACGATAACCCTTAACCAGTCAAGATCATGTCTGCGCATAGTAGTCATTGTTTTTTTATCAAACCTATAAAAAAGTATGGCTGGTTTTTACTCTCTTGGTGTGGGTGTCAAGCCTATGTGACAGCCGACAAGTTTTTGTGTTAAGGTACAGGAGCATGTGGCGGATGACAGATGGATCAGGCCATGGCCTGATTGAAATCCTTGAGATGATTGCGAGAAACGGGTACTGGAAAATCAAGAAATTTAAGCTTCAATTGGTAGCCTTGCGCATTACCATTTACCTCTTCCAGGTAATTGGAATTGATGAGATAGGCTCTATGCGTCTTTTGGATGAAATCGAATTTTTTTAGTTGTTCGTAGGCATTTGATAGGGTGATTCTTTTCACCAATTTTATTACTTTTTCTGCATCAAGAACAAAGAATTCCACATAATTGCCATCTGCTCGGGCCATAATCAGACAGGAAGGGTTCAAAATAAAATTATCAGAGGGTATCTGGGCTCGGATTTCCAAAGTAGAGATAACTGGAACACGTTTATTTTCAAGCCTTAATTGATCCGCATGGAGACTGTTTTTTTTCTTTTGGGTATGGTAAATGATAGTATACGTCAGGATGATAATTATCGTACCAGATAAATAAGCATGCACCAATTCCACAAGAAACATTTCCAAAGAAAAATTATAACTATTGTCATAAATGATATCCCGAATCAGCCACTCCCCAACCCCGATAAGCCCTAACAGAAAAAAAATCGCCAATAGTTCTTTGTAGAGTTTCCAGTCATCTTCACTAATTATGTGACTTACAATGAAAAAATAGCCAAGGTAAATACAGGTGGCAATCCCAATATGAAAACCACTGATTATAAAATAATTAAACCTGTGTTCCGTAAAACTTCTTTCGTAAGGAATAAAAAAATATTCAAACAAAAACCCAACAATAAATAACAACAACGCGATCTTGAAAAGATTTTTCCCTTTATGGTAAAAAGGGAAAGGTTGTAGTAGAAATTTAAAAACCGAAGTTTCGATAAAAGTCTGTCTGCCAATTCTCTGCAATTGCTCAATTTCGTGAAGTCTTACCTTTTTTATATCCAGGTTTTTCATTCTTTTTTATTTCGCTAAAAAACTGAAAAATTCCAGGAATCAAAAATGAAT
This sequence comes from Pleomorphovibrio marinus, assembly GCF_003347495.1. Classification (GTDB taxonomy): domain Bacteria; phylum Bacteroidota; class Bacteroidia; order Cytophagales; family Cyclobacteriaceae; genus Pleomorphovibrio; species Pleomorphovibrio marinus. The sequence continues at coordinate 1,121,328 of NZ_QCXY01000001.1, read as the reverse complement.
TACCTGAAAAAACCCCAGAAATAATAAGCCCCCTCTCGTAGACCCAATACAAGATCACCCCTCATCACCAAAAACCCCTTCCGCCACCCGTACCAAGCAATTCACAATGTCCTCCTCCGCCTCTTTGCTTAGGTTGCTGATTCTGCAGCGCCAAGTTTCGTAGCCACCCATTTCCAATTCCTTAGCAGGAGGTATATAGCCTACATTTCCATTTGCCAGGCCAATCGTAAAGTAAGGTCCGTCGATGGATTTCTTAAGCTTTAATCCGGTGGAGGCGAAAATTTCACCAGGCAAGGCACCGATCCTTCCAACACCTACTTGAAAACACTGGATGGGAAGAGCCAACTCTGCAGGGTATTCCGCCAAGAGCAATTGCTCCCGGGCATAGAGCTTTATCCAGCCCTCGGCATTGGGCACGAGGTTTTCCAAGCCTCCCTTCGCTATAATTCTGCGGGCATGTTCTAGTTCCATTTCAGTGGGCATCCTTCTGCGTAGAGAAAGATCTTCCTGTAAGGCAGCAAGACGAGGCTGGTCTTCCCAAACCAGGTAGGGGACTGCATTTACAAGGCGAGAGGCCAAATCTTCCCCTATGAATTCACTTTTTGCGAAATGTTCTTTGGGGTAGGTGCCAGGCTGAATAAAATCCCAGATATTGACATCCCCACTGGTACCGTTGCTCAAAATTCCTACAAAGTGCTCATCAGCCTCCAGCCTTTTCATAAGAGCTCGACAAAAATAACCAAAATAGTCCGCGGAAATGGTACCATTTTCCCAATCCCCCACATAATGAAGCCCATAATTGGCCAGGACGCTTATCCAATGCCCATCCTTCCCCCTGACGGCCATAAAGGAAAGCTCTCTATCGGGAGTGGATACAGAACCTTTAACCTTGTCTTCCACTCCAAAAGGGTTTGTTTTGACCTGGTCAGGTTTCCCAGTCACAGGGTTTAGCGATTCGTAATCTTCAGCCATATGATACCTTCTACATCTCACATGCTCGGGGGCGGAAACCTTTCCAAAGGCTATCTCTGCGGGTTGGAGGCTTTTATGGGCGGCTTCCACAGCCTCACATATCCGTCCCGGTAGTTGGCTCCGGTAGGCAAGGTCTGCTTGCACAAAGTGAACCTCCTCCACAGCCCCTGCCGCATGCGTATGTGTGCTGCTGATCAAAATATGGGAAGCAGGTATACCCAAACTTTGGCTGATTCGTTTTTTTGTCTTATCCAAAAGTTCCTGCCCCATCACACAAATATCCACGACCACAAACACCAAGCTGGTATCCTTATTTTGAAGTACCAATGCCTTTGCAAAAAGGGGATCGTGGATTTTGGTGGCATAATGGGGTACGAAGTCGCCGTTGATCACTGTCCCCAAGGGAGGGGTCGTATCCACCAGGGCTGCGCCGGCATAGAGGGAATTGTCACTTGTGTTCATGGTATCTTGGGTGTTATACCGGCAAGTTTCTTCTCAAAAACCTTAGCCAGTTGGCATGGAAAATATTGTCAATGTCTGCATCACTATAGCCCCTTTTCTCCAAGAGGTATTCGTACTTGCGCAAATCTGCAATGGAATTCATGTCCCACGGGGACTGCTCGGTACCAAATATACCATCCAGGTCACTCCCAATGGCCACGTGCAAGGAATTTCCGGCCAATTGGCAAATATGGTCCCAATGGTCAATAAGCTGTTCCAGTTTGATATCCAGTTGCCACGGATCCGAGACAGTATCTATAAAGCGAATATCCATAGCCCAGCAATCCAGCATTCCTCCTATCACCGCATTCCTTTCCACTAGTCGTTTGATCTGCCCATCGGTGAGTTGGCGCTGGTGGGGAACGACCTTCCGCACATTATGGTGACTGGCCCAAATAGGTCCCTTATAAAGGTCCAAGGCCTGCTCAAATCCTTGGTCAGTCAAATGGGTAACATCCAGAATCATGTTTAGACATCCCATGGTTTCCAAAAGCTCCTTGCCCCTTTCGGTGATGGGGCCTTCCATTTTGGTGCCGGGAGCATACCTTCCAGGACCAAAATGCGATAAGCCCAACGCCCTTACTCCGTAGGCATATGCCCTATCCAAGTAGGAAACCTCCACCAAGGAATCTGCTCCCTCCAGGCTAAGGATATAGCCAATGGGCTTTTTCTCATCGGGAATGTTTTCATCTTCCCATAGGTCCACCATTTCATCCAGCCCGGTTCGGGTAGTAATTTGCTTCATTTCACCCAGGGATTCCATTTCCCTATACCATGCCAGTTGGGCTTGCGTCATGGCCCAGGCCTGCTGGGGTGAGTTCCATCCGGCAAGTGCTGAATCCGGGGGTGAATAACGGGCCAGTTGAGTGGCTACTACTATTCCAATTTTGCCTTTACGCAATTCTGGCAATGTCACCGTTCCGCGCCCCCTGTCTGGCTTGTCCTTCATATGCATTTCCATCTGCCGCACCTGTTTGAGCTCCATTCGAAGATCACGGTTCCACTCTATGGCATTCATGGCCAAATCCAAATGTGCATCGATAATAAGCCGCTTCTTCATGCTTTTCAGTTCTTAGGCATCCTTACTATGCAATCAATCTCTACCTTGATCCCTTCCGCTAGCACCGACTGAACGGTAATTCGGGCAGGCTTCACTTTGGTAAAATAGCTTGCATACACTTCATTGTATCGGTCAAACTCCTGTATATCGGCCAGATGAACACCACATTTCACGATATCATCCATACTGGCCCCGGCAGTCTCCACTATCGCTTTAATATTGTCCAAGGTCCGTCGTGTTTCCTCCTCAATGGTCCCTAGGACAAACTGGGAGGTTTCAAAATCAACCGATGCCTGTCCAGAGACAAACAAAAACCCATCTACCAGCACTGCATCTGAATATGCTCCTGTCACAAAGTTGGCATCTCTTTTCGGGTGGATTATCTTTTCCATGATAAATATGATTAGTTATTGATTCAGTTTATTTATAAGCTCGTCCACCCCCCATCTACTACCAAATTATGTCCCGTTATGAATGAGGCAGCTGAGGACAGCAAAAAACAGACAGCACCGGCAACTTCGGGAGGATTTCCTACTCTATTTAACAGTGTTTTTTCTGCCAATCTTTTCACAAATCCTGGCTGGCTTTCTTGAACATCCCTATTTGGAAAAGGCCCGGGTGATACACAATTGCAGCGTACGCCCTGAGACCCGTATTGCATGGCAAAATACTTTGCCATTTGTATGATACCTGCTTTTCCTACGCCATATTCAATGGGATTTGGGTTTAACGGTGGTTCATACACCGAAGGATCCGGGGTTACCATGCCGTACATGCTCGAAAACAGTACCATACTTCCTGCACCTTGCTGAGCCATCAGGTCACATGCCTTTCTACCAAAAACAAAGCTGGAGGTGATCCCTCCCTGATTGACCTTGTCAAATTCAGCAGCAGTCAATTCATCAAATTTCTTAGTAGTAGATGCGAAGGTGAGGTTCACCACACCATCTGGAATGCCAAGGGATTCACTAAGTGCCGAGGCAAAATCCTCCACTTGCTCTTCTTCGGTAATGTCCAAGGCAACCGGGACGACCTTGGGATAAAGCCCGTTTTCCCCTACAAACATTTTGCTTCTATCACCCAAATCGGCACAGACTACCCGGGCACCTGCCGAAACCAGTAATTTTACAATGGCCGAACCTAAATAGCCTGCTCCTCCAACTACCCATATCACCTTTCCTTGCAACCCAAAGAGAGCTTCAAATCCGTCTTCCTGCACATTATAGGGATCAGGCATTGAGACCTCCATCCATTAGAATGTTTTCACCATTTATATAGGCTCCTGCCTCGGAAGCTAGCAAAACGGCCAGCCCTTTGATATCGTCTTGGTTGGCCATCCTTCGCATGGGGACCTTTTTACAATAATTGTCCAGGAAAGGACGGGGTTGATGGTTAAAAAGGCCTCCTGGGCTAATGCAATTGAAACGGATATTTTTCCCGGCATGCATTTTTGCCATAAAGCGGGAGATATTTATCAGGCCCGCGTTGTGGAAAAAATAGTCCGGAGGAAGATCCCCCATATTAGTGCCCTCGTAGTTTGACAGGTCGGGGCCTTTCATGCCCATCATGGAAGCTATATTGATCACTGACCCTCCACCCGACGAAATGATCAGCTCGGTCATTTGCCTAAGCAGATCCATCATACCAGTGGCATTTACACGCATGGATTCGGAAAACTGGTCAATTGGGGCTTTGTAGCCCTTCATGGGGCGAGACACGGCATTGTTTACAAACACGTCCAGTTTTTCAAATTCCGACACCAATCTCTCCCGAAAAGCTGTGACTGACTCAGGAAGTCCCTGGTCGAGCTCCAAGGGAAACACCTTTAGCCCCCTTTCTTGAAAAGCAGCAGCAGTTTGCTCAGCGGAGCCTATATCCCGGGAAGTGGTTATCACCGTGCCTCCGGCCTCAGCCAAACCTTCCACCAGGCATTTGCCGTATTGACCCGACCCCCCGGTGACTACAATCACTTTTCCCTTTAAATCCAATAAGTCCTTTACGTGCATAAATTTTTAGTTCAATCGAATAACTTTGCCCCCATTTTCTAAGCTCTTTTGTGCGCCAATCACTGTACGGATTATGCGGTAGGTCTTTTCAAATTCCAAACGACTTTTACCCTCCTCTACCGAGCGAATAAATTCAATCATATTGTCCCTAAACATACTGTAGGAATTCCTTATTTCTGCCAATTTCCAACCATTGGTTCCGAAAAAGGAAAGCTGAAAAGTCCCACAAATATCCGCAAATAAATGCACGCTTGCCTTGGTTCCATCTTCAAAGCCCAGGACCACCACATCCTTGTTCTCTTCACCTACATGCTGCACCCAAGTGGGGGTAGGGTCATCCAGGGTGCTGAAAAGTGCCTCCAAAAGGTGTACCCCGTACTTTTTCCAATCCTTCTTCCCCACAGCCGTTACCAGGTGAAGCCTTCCAATAGTCTTCAGCTCAGTTTTCACAGTGCGGCATTCCTGTGCATAGCGCATAGAGGAACAAGACATCAGGAATTTTCCTGCCTTTACTTCACCGGAAAAATAGTCCAGGTCTTCCTGGGAAAATGCCAAGGGCTTATCCACAAAAATTGGAATTCCTGCCGATAAGAAGGGCTTTGCCATGGCCACATGGTTTTCAGGATCGTCCCTGGCAAGGATCACCGCATCCACCTCTCCCCTTATGTCTTCGAGGTTTTCCACTATGGTCGGTATATTGGAGGATTTGGAAATGCTTTTACTGATTTCAACATCCTGGCACCACACATGGGTTACCTTTGCTCCTGGAATGCCAAGGGTGTCCCTATTTGCTTGTAAGTAATCGGCTACGGCAGGATAACCAATAGAAGCGATCTCAGTGCCATCAAAGCTCCCGTTGATGATGGATGACCAGGAATAGGGGTGGGCATTCCCCGGACTCATACCCAATATGCCAAGGCGAACCATAGTTTTCGATTTCGTTAAGTCAACCACCCCTTTTTATCCCAAAGGGGTAGATTAATAAAAGCCGGATCAGGATAGGCAAGGTCTTTGGCGATTTCCATTTCCTTCTCGCTGAGAAAGGATCCATTTGCGGATGCTAAGGCATGAAGAAGGTATTCTTCCTTATCTATCCCCACCAAGACAGAAGCCACTTCTGGAAAGGAAAGTGCAAACCCTAGAGCAAGGGAGGGCAAGTCAATGCCTTTCCGGGCTGCCAAATGTCCAAATCCCTGAAGGTGCTTTTCCACATTGGCCAATGGTTCCGGTAGATTTTTGCCCCGCTCACTCAGTAGTCCTTTTAACAGTACAGACCGGATCACCACACCCACTCCCCTTTCGGAAGCCAGTTCAAAGAGGGTTGACTGCCGCTGATCCATAAGGTTAAATGGTAATTGCACCACTTCCCAAATCCCGCTTTGGATAGCATGCTGGGATTCTTCCAAGGTATAGGTGGAGGCTCCAATACTGCCGACTTTCCCAGAAGCTTTTAATTCCTGAAAGGTATCTGTAATCGCCTGATGGCCTATGATTTCCAAATCCGCTTGATGGAGCATATAAACGTCCAAATAATCGGTTTTCAATTCCCGGAGGCTTTCTTCCAAAGAATCCCGTATGATCTTGGGGATCAAATGTGAATCCGGTAAGGCACCATCCGCCAGCCGAAAATGACGGCACTTGGTACTGATCAGCACCTGGCTTCTTCGGGTTCTAAACGCCTTTCCAATCAGCTTTTCGGATTCCCCATACATTCGCGCCGTATCGTAGAAATTTATTCCCTTGTCCAAAGCCAGTTCCAATAGCTTGAGGGCATCCTTTTCTTGCAGCATATCTGCCGTTGAATGAACACCTATCCCATATGGTAATCCTATTTCCACCCCTCCAAAGGCAATTTCAGACACCTTCAAACCGGTATTTCCCAAAACCCTTGTTTCCATCACTCTTTCGAGGGGTTATAGTAAGAATTGGTCTCTCCACTCACTTCCCCGGAAGGGAGCTCTGCTATCAATTTTTGGCAGTATTGGGTAAGGCCCACCACATCTGCACCTATGCTCACAAATTGATAGCCCATGGCATAAAGTTCGGGCAACTGTGCTGTACCACCGGTGGTTCCTGCAAACTTACCGTACTTTCCGGCTACCTCAGCTACGCGTCTTCGGGCTTCTTTAATCTTCGGATGGTCCCATTGTCCAGGTGCACCAATCCCCTGACTGAAATCCCCTGGCCCAAAAAAGAGCATGTCAAAGCCTTCAAGTGCAGCAATCTCTTCCAGGCACTCCAGGGCTTCGGGGTCTTCAATTTGGAAAATAACAAATCTGGAGGTATTAGCCTCTTTCAGGTAATGCTGGAAATCCATGCCAGTATAGGCTCCATCTGCATTGCCCCCGTCTATGGGCCGCATCCCCACAGGATGAAACCTTACCTGATGAATCACCTTCTTGGCATCTTCTACCCCCATGACATGGGGTACCATAATACCTGCAGCATCCAATTCCAAGGGTTTCACATAATCGCTGTAACTGCCCCTAGGAACCCTCACTACCACATCTTTTTGATGAGCCTTAGCTGCCCAAATTTGGGCCGCCAATATGGACCAGTCCTGGCCAATATGCTCCTGATCCACCCACAGACAGTCAAACCCAGCTATTGCTGCGATTTCCACTGCCCGAGCATCGGCCATATTGATCTTGAAACTGGTCACTTTTTCTCCGTTGCGGAGTTTATTCAGCACGAGGCTTTCTTTCATCTTCATGGCATACCGATTATGCAATCCTTAGTATCCAAAATTACGGGTGTGCTATGGATGGTGCTATTACTTTTCTGTTGAATTCCAATACTATCTTTCATGTCATTCTCGATTTCACGTTTTGAACTTATGCCTGAAACAGCCCATTAGACTGCTCCCAAAGAATGCGGGCGACAAATACACTGCCGTCGCTACCGTATTGCTCCACACCTTTAGGCTGCATCCATTCCGACACAGTAACCCAAGTCTCCTTCGGACTGATCATGGTGACCCCAAAATTTCCAAGCCTAGCTCCCCGCTCAGGCACCAGCACCTGTTCTGTTTCCCGAATGACAGCCATTTTCTCAGGATCCACCTGGGCGATAAAGAGGGGTGCCCGATGGCGGAAAACATGGTCGTTGTCCGCGCCTCTTCGGGTATACACCAAAAACAGCCCTTCACTATGGGTCACCCAGTGCTGCTGGGTGTTGTAATTCCCCAAATCGGCACCATCGTCAAATTTCCAAGCCTGCATGGGACTGAATTTCAACCCATCCTCACTCCTAGCCACAAACCCACGGTTATCATTTCGAATGGTTAAATAATAAATCCCCTTAAATTTTGTCAAAGAGGGCTCATGCAGTCCCCTGCTATCATCTTCAATGGCCAATTCAGTCCCATGCTCCAAATAGGTAAGTTTGGTCCCATCAAAATTACACCGAGTTACGGTAACCCTTGCGTTTTGATCGGGAGGGGAAAAATACAAGGGAAGGAGGATGGTGCCGTCATCCTCATCATAACGTTGTACACAGCCGGCACCTGCATTAAGAAATTTGGGATCCTCAGGCATGGCTAACTTATCCCATAGAGACCACTGGTCCGACTTTGGGTCATAGACCGAATAGGCGGTATGCCTGGGTCTTGGTGAGGCTACTTTCCAATCAGGAGTATAGACAATGGTATGCCCTGTTCCCAAAAGGGTGCCTGTATGACGGTGCCAGGAAGGCCAAAAATCGCTTGCAGCCACGGGTCGCTCCTCATCTTCAACTTGTTCGACTCTTGGCGCAAGGGGATCAACAATTGCCGGTTCGGTCCAGCTCTGCCCCAGGTCATCGGTGTACATCTCATACATACCTTTGAACACGTCTGACCCTGATAGTTCCAAAGTGTTCAGGGTCATTACTGCCCTTGGCGCCTGTGCTTCCCCTGCCCGGGGTACGATGCCCACCCGGGGATGTACCCAGCATTGCTCACCATCAAAAAGCTTTGTTGGCACCTGCAAATCGACCTTATATTCAGGCCCATTATCCATTGAAGTAATTAATTTTGGTTTGTATGCGGCTATTACCAATGGGGGAAGTGTAAATATACTGATACTTCCAATCAGCGAGTGTTTTACGAAGGAACGTCTGGAAACTGGATTTTTCAAGATCATGGTGACTGGGTAAAAGGGTTTATCGTCATTCCAAGATAGTCATTTTAAGGGATTAGGGAAATCTAACTCCTATCCAAAATTTTAAAAAAATCTGAAAAATCTAATTTTCCACCACCCGTTTGACAATGATAAACGATTGAAAAATTTAGAGGATTTGATAGCAGATTTCACAAGGAAGTTTTATATTTTTGACAGATTTATTCAAAATGATTTTCTTCAAAATAGTTGTAATTGATAATCCGAGATATGGGGGATTTTGGCGAAACGATTAGGAAACTACGGAAGGAAAAGGAATTACCACTGCGTACAGTTGCGGCATTCCTTGACATTGACCAGGCAATTTTAAGCAAAATTGAAAGAGGGAAACGCAATGCAAACCGTGAACAGGTGGTAAAACTTGCCGAATATTTCAGGGTGAAAGATAATGACTTGCTTGTTTCCTGGCTGTCTGACAAGCTGGTGGATGAAGTAGAAGGTGAAGATGTGGCGTTGAAAGCATTGCAAGAAGCGGAAGAAAAAGTAGAGTATAGGGCATATTTAAATATGGACAGAAAAAACATATTATCCTGCATAATTAAGGAATTAAAAGGGTTTTCAAGTATTCAGAAAGCTTGGATCTATGGATCTTTTTCAAGACAAGATGATGGGCCAAAAAGCGATATTGACATTGCAGTCAAAACAGACGAAAATTTCAGTTATTTTGATTTAGCTGAAATCCAACACCATTTAGAGAAGGCCATAAAAAGAAAAGTTGATTTGGGTTTTATAGATTCTTTTAAGCCTTACATATTTGAAAATGTGAAAAAAGATTTGAAGTTGATTTATGAAAGATAAGCACCTTGAAAGCAGAAAAAGACTAGAACATATTTTGAAAGCAATTGAAAAAATCGAAAATTTTGTAAAAAATGAGTCTTTAGAAAGTTTTTGTCAAAATAGTATTTTGAATAATGCAGTTTTATTCAATTTCACCATTGTGGGCGAAGTATTAATTAATGTTGAAACCGATAAATTAAGCAATTATGAATACCCATGGTATAAAGTGCGTTCATTCAGAAATATGATCGCCCATGAGTATTTTAACATAAAGTTACCTGCGGTTTGGGAAATAATTAAACGAGATTTACCAGAGCTAAAAATAACTATACAAACAATAATCGAAAAGGAATTTTAAAGATATTCCAACACACCATTTCAAGGGAAATTTCTTATTAAACAAGTCCATGCAGTTTTCCGTGTGTCGCTTGGGTCGTGCTCGATTACAAATAGTTTTTGAGGACAGTTGGCAAAACAAGATTAATGAACTAATGGAATTAATTCTTCCAAGTAAAGAAATAATTTAGTATCATTTCAATTAAATTGCCAATAAATAGGTAAAACTGACAATGCATAAAAACAGAAGACATTTTATTAAATCAGGAACATTGGGTATGGCAGCCGTATCCTTGATACCCTCCATGGTCTTGGGAAAGCCTTTGGGCTATGTTGCCCCCAGTGACAAGGTGAACCTGGCCTGCTGTGGCATAGGAAATAGAGGTGGAGAGATTATCCGTGCCCTCCATGCCACCGGGCTGGCAAATATTGTCGCATTATGCGATGTGGATATGGGAGCACCTCATACCGAGAAGATTATAGAAATGTTTCCAGATGTGCCTCGATTCCAAGATTTCCGGGTGATGTTTGACAAAATGGGAAATGAGATTGAGGCCATCACAGTGGGCACTCCTGATTTTTCCCATTTCCCCATTACCATGCATGCGATGGCGATGGGCAAGCACGTCTATGTAGAAAAACCCATGGCGCGCACTTTTCAAGAAATTGAGCTGATGATGGCCGGAGCAAAAAAATACAAGGTCGCTACACAAATGGGAAATCAGGGACATTCTGAAGGCAACTATTTCCAGTTCAAGGCTTGGAAAGATGCGGGAATTATCCAGGATGTCACTGCGATGACAGCCCATATGAACGGCAGGCGCCGCTGGCACGATTGGGATGTGAATATGAGCAGTTATCCCCCGGCCGAACCCTTACCTACTACCATGGATTGGGATACCTGGTTGTCGGCAATAGAGCCACATGATTATAACAAAGATTTTCATAATGGCCAATGGAGGTGCTGGTATCAGTTTGGTATGGGTGCCTTAGGGGACTGGGGAGCCCACATTATGGATACCGCCCATGAGTTTTTGGAATTAGGCCTTCCTCATGAAGTCAATCCGGTAAAATTGGATGGGCATAACCCCTTCTTTTTCCCAATGTCCTCTACGTTGGAGTTCAAATTTCCCGAAAGAGGAAATATGCCCCCACTCACCATCACCTGGTACGACGGGATGAATAATATTCCCCCTGTACCTGAAGGCTATGGTGTCTCCGAACTCGACCCAGATATCCCGCCACCAAGTACCGGTCAGTTGCAGCCTGCCAAGCTGAACCCTGGAAAGATCATTTATGGCAAAGACCTGACCTTCAAGGGAGGTTCACATGGTAGTACTTTGAGCATTATTCCTGAAGAAGCGGCAAATGATTTGCATTCGCAACTTCCAGAGGTACCGGAAAGCCCCTCCAATCACTTTGCCAATTTCCTGAAAGCCTGTAAAGGGGAGGAAAAATGCCGATCTTCCTTTGAGATTGCCGGGCCTTTAAGCCAGGTATTTAGCCTGGGGGTCATGGCGCAGCAACTTAATGAAAAGATCCTATTTGACCGGGAGAAGAAGCAAATTACCAACCACCCACTGGCCAATGCCTTGCTGGTCGGTTCTCCTCCGCGAAAGGGGTGGGAAGATTATTATAAGGTCTGATTTGATTAATTGCCTGCCTAATTCTACCCAAAAGGACTGGCAGGCAATATTTTTTGATATAAAATGAATTTAAGCGATTTTAGTGGAAATCCAATATTATGAACTATTCCTTCAATGGTAAGCTTTGTTTTGGTCCTACTTTCAGTGGATTGCTTTTCCTTTTATTATCTCAGGCATGTACCCATAAGCCCAACCTACCCACCGATAGATTAACACCAAACATCGTTTTTATTTTTGCCGATGATATGGGCTATGGGGATATCAGTGGCTTGAATTCCGAATCTAAAATTCGTACACCTGCCCTGGATCAACTGATTCACGAGGGTATGGTTTTTACCAATGCCCACGCTAGTGCAAGTGTTTGTACCCCTTCCCGCTATGGTCTGTTGACGGGCCGATATGCTTTTCGAACTCCCGAGGCAGCTAAAGGGATATGGGGCTTTTCACCGGTCGTAATCGAACCGGACAAGGAGACTTTGGCTACACTGTTGAAAAGGGAGGGATACACTACAGGTATAGTCGGAAAATGGCACTTGGGGTTGGGTTGGCAGACCAAGGATGGCAAGGATGCGGCATTGGACCCGGCTACGGGCTACTCCAATGTGGACTATTCCCTGCCTATTCGTTCTGGTCCCGCTGATTTTGGATTTGATTATTCCTTCATACATCCAGCTTCCTTGGATATTCCCCCCTACCTTTTTATCAGAGGATTAAACGTGGTGGATACAGCGATGGTGTTGACCACGGATATATATCCCCGGCGAAAGGAGAACACCGAATATGCCTGGGACAAAAAGCATACGGATGATTTAGCAGTGTACTGGGAAAAGGGCGTTTGGTGGCGACAAGGAGAGATGTCCAGAAGTTTCCGTATTGAGGACTGTCACGAAACCCTGGTAGCTGAGGGGTTGGGGTTTATCGAAAGGCAAGTTCAAGATAATCCGGATTCTCCGTTTTTTTTGTACTTGCCACTCACCGGTCCGCACACACCCTGGATTCCATCAGAAAAAAACAAGGGACAATCTGGAATTGGTTTGTACGGAGATTTTGTCCTGGACATTGATGAGGTGGTAGAGAGGGTGAGGCAATCCTTGATTGATCACGATATCCTAGAAAATACGATTTTAGTTTTTGCCTCGGACAACGGGGCCTATTGGCCTGAGGTGGAAATTGAATTACATGAACATGATTCCAATGCCGGTCGCCGTGGTCAGAAGGGAGACGTATGGGACGGGGGTCACCGCATCCCTCTGATCATTTCTTGGCCGGGCATAGTGCAGGGTGGTGCAGAAAACAACTCTTTGATCAGCCTAACAGATTTCATGGCTACCTTTTCGGAGATGGCGGATCAGTCCATTGCTGAAGGACAGGGGGAGGACAGTCAAAGTTTTTGGTCGATCTTAAACGGCACTTCCCACCAGTCTCCCCGTCAAGATATGGTTCACCATTCTTCCCGCAATTTCTTTAGCATCCGGCATGGAGGATGGAAATACATAGAAGGGCTGGGTTCGGGGGGCTTTACCGACCCCGCAGTCATACAGCCCAAGGAAGGAGGTCCCACAGGACAACTTTACAAGGAGGACACTGATCCGCAAGAGCAGGAAAATCTTTTTGCTGAGCATCCAGAAATCGTGGCTGAATTGGCTGCAAGGTTGGATAAAATTAGGGGAAATTGATCTGTTTACCCTGACTGACTTAGTAACATTTTCTGCAAAACCAATCTTGCCCAAACATCTCTATACCAGTCTCGCAAACCCGCTTTTGGCTACTTCACCCTTTAGCATCGAAGCGATGCTGCCTTTACCGATATGATTAGCCATACTCTCGAAGACCTCACCCACTGCATTCGCATACCTTTTAACTATCCTCTCGGAATGGGCAAGGGTGGGATAAAAAGCAGTACCTGCCAGATAACCCCTTTCGAGCATTTGTTGGGTGAAAATGGTGCGAAGCATCTCCGGATCTGATCCGTCAAAGGAAAAGGTGGAAAGGCAGGGAAAACCAGCAACTTTCAGTTTCAGGCCAGTCTCTTTCCCTTGGGAATGCCAAATATCCTGCACCCAGGAGCCTATTTGTTCCACATATTTAGGTACATTCTCCTTCTGCATCTCTTCCAGCACAGCCAGGGCAGCCACAGGCCCAATACTTTCTGTCCAATAGGTGCTACTGATAAAGGATCCCTGGGCACCTTCCATGGCTTCACGGGTTCCAATTACCGCCCCGATTGGGTAGCCGTTGCCAAGTGCTTTGGCAAACACCGACATATCAGGCTGAATGCCATAGGTCAGATGTGCACCTCCAAAAGCCAATCGCCAACCCACCGTGATCTCGTCAAAGACAAGTAGGCAACCTTTCCTTTTCGTTTCTTCCCGAATAGTTTCCAGGAATCCGGGATTTGGGTCAACGTTTCTACAAGGTTCCATCACCACGGCAGCCAGTTCATGTCCATGACTTGCCATTATTTCTTTAAAACCAGCTTCATCGTTGTATTTAAAGGTGAAGGTGGTATTCCTCAGTTCCTTTGGAACCCCGGATGGCTCCAATCCTGGCAGTAAATGTCCCCTAAGGGCATCCGATCCTCCCAAATTGGCTGCTAGGTACCAATCCTGCCATCCATGATAACCACAAACGGCCACCTTGGAACGTTGCGTAGTGGCTCGTGAAATGCGAACTGCCACTGCACAGGCCTCTCCACCCCCCCTCACGAAGCGTGCCTGCTCTGCCCAGGGATGGATTTGACAAAGTTGATCAGCAAGTGCTACTTCCTCTGGGGGATTTAGGGAGGACATGTTTCCCATTCGCACCCGTCGAATCACCGCAGCATTTACCCCAGCGTGGGCATATCCCAGCAGGCAGGATCCCACGGCATTAGTAGAGAAATCATAGTATTGCTTACCATCCATATCCCAGACCGAACTCCCCTTGGCTTCCCTAAAATAGGGAGGCCAGTAACCCGGTGCCATGTTTTCGGGTCGTTTGGAGAGAAGCTGTACCCCTCCGGGAATTCGAGTCTTTGCATGGGAATATAAATGCTGGCCTGCATGAGATTTTTTTGAACCTCTTTCGAGAAGTTCCATGATATTGCCATAAAAAATTTGAGAAATATCAGATGGTGATAAGGACATGCGGTGACAAGCCTGGCGGAGGGCTCGAAGGGATTCGATTCCCACCAAGATGGGATTGCCCAAGGACTTGCTCCAATCACAGGAAATGGGGTCCATCCAAAAAAAGCCATCCCCCATTGTCACTGCCCTTCCACGTAAAGCAGAAACCGGAAAGTCACTGCCCCAAAGTAGTTTCTGGGGACCAAAATAATCGATCACCGCCTCCATGGGCGAAGACTCACAAATCCCGGATTGGTCAAACCACACATTTTCGAGATCCTGAAGGGCTTTCATTCCCCTGGCGTTTGGAGCATGAAAGGACCTTCCGGTATGAGCCAGCACCAGCTTGATGCCGGGATAATCCAGACACAGTCGTCTAATCTCCTGTACATTGCCTTTATCGCTTAAGGCCCCATCCCTCATGATATGCATCATTACCACCACAGCATTTTCATGGGCCCACTTCCACCAAAATTCCGGAAAAAAACCCGACAGGGTACTTTGGGAGGTAGGCTTCTCTTTGCTGTACACATGATAGGGCTTCAAACCCACCACCTGTGGATGGGTCAATACCTCTGCAAGATCCTCCGGCCCCAACTGAGGCGTGACCAATGCCAGACCTCTGGAGGCCGGGTGTTGGTCCAACTCCGCCATCAAATAGGCATTGGAGGCATGGATATTTGCCATGGGCAAAGGTGCGGGGAAAAACAGCCCTCCCACCAGATCAGCCTTTGGGAAAAAAGGAACTACATTCTTCCTCCATTCCTGGATACTAACCTCCGGCTCTCCTCCAGACCATAGCCCAGTACGTCTTTCCTCCAAATTAAGGTCATTTACCCGATAAATATGAGCGTGACTGTCAAAAATTCTGTCCGGTAAAAAATCCTGAAGCTCCCCAATGGAGTTGGTATCCGTCTCATTGAAGTACCAGGAAAAAGGGTTTGATTCAGGTGAAGACTCGGTGTTTCTGTTTTGCATAGGTTTATAATTGTCTATTAGTTGCCCATAGAGCCTGCACCATAGCTATTGGGATCGGGGGACTCGATTCGGGAGAATCTGGCAATCTTAATCGTTCCTTTATGTGTCGCTTGCGTTATGCTCGAATTCATGATCCTGATTTTTCGAGTGAGATAAGCGCATAGCGGATATCGGTACTATCATGATGCCTGCCAGCATAGTAATACGCCAGCACCTCAATACCTCCCAAATACAGCAAATGTGGGTGCCCTACAGAAAAGGCTGCCATTTCTTGCCAGGCTTCATTCATGCTCACCTTCCGGGAGTCCTGACCGGGAATTTCAGCCCGATAGACCTCCAGTTTGGCTGAAAAAGGATGATACAAGCCCTCCTTTATCCATATGGTAATCACGGGAAGGGATGTTCTATCAATACTGATGCATGCAATTCTTCCATCTTGTAGTTGAACAGGCCTACCTGGTTGTCCATATATCCCAGTATCTTCCGGAATGGTCCATGTATTCCCTTTGTCAGCACTTTTGGATTCATGAAGGTTAAGGTAGGTGTTTTTCTTTCCATCCAGTGTCCAGAAATAATTCACAAGTGTTGTTCCGTCTAATAATACATTGGGACGTTGGTCCCAATAATACATGTCTGGAAAATTAGTAACGATAATGGGATTTTTCCAAGTGATTCCGTTGTCCAATGACCGTAACATGGCAGACTTATGGATCCATTTATTGGGATCACCCTTATACTTATTGACTTCAAATTGACACAATATACTGCCATCACCCAAGCGAATGGGAGGGCCGGTAAGTGGTACAGGACCACCTACGCCAGAGGTATCCATAAGCAGGGGGTCGGACCATGACTCTCCCCCATTTTCACTAAAGCAATAGAAAATTCGGGTGTCCTTTAAACTTTCCTCCTTGGGATCATAAAAGGGCAGTTCGGGTTGGGATTCGTCCACCCAATTGAGCAGCATTAACACCCGTTCTCCACCTAATGCCAAAAAATACAGGGAAATGGCCTGACCAGGTTTTCCATCTATTTCCGGCAACTTTACCGGTTCAAAGGCAGGAACCCAGGTTTCGCCACGGTCATCAGACCAGGTCATCTGCACTGTTTTGTGTGTTGCGTCAGTCTTTTTTTCGGCCGCTTTCCATCCTGCCAGCCATCGACCAGAAGGAAGCAGCTCAAAAGCAGGAAAAGTTTTGCTTTGTGTTTTTTTCCGGGGTTGGGTTGGAATTATGCCTTGTCGAATGATTTTCATTGCTCTTTTTTCTCGGGAAAATCTTCCTTGATAATAGCCGCTGCTTTAACGCGCTTTTCCATGGTTTCAGGGTTACCGAATAACCTATGATCTACCCAACTTAGTAGGGTTCCCATAAGGATTCCAACACCCAATGAAACCGGCAGGATATAGAGTACTTCTATTCCCATCACCTTAAAAAAAGCCACTGCCACAGCGATGGATATACTACAAATGCCTCCCCAAAAAGTACCTCTGGCCGTTGCAAAGGGGATAAAGAGCGCCATAAAAAACAACACAAAAAGAGGCGAAACAAATAAGTTTACCACCTTAACAATGATATCGTACAAATTACCCTCTACCCGACTAATCAGAAGGCTTAATCCCAGTGCCAAGATCCCTACAAACAGGGAAAGGTTACGGATAGAGCGAAGTTGGTTCTTTGGCTGCTTATAGGTTTTGGAAAAACGCTTTAGCAAATCCTCGGAGATCACGGAGGAAGTAGAATTTAATCCGGAAGAAAGGCTGGACATGGCAGCGGCCAAAATTCCTGCAGCCACCAATCCGGAAATGCCCACGGGCAGGCCTACAAGGATAAACTTGGGAAAAAGCTGATCCGCATGGGAATTTAAAGTCTCCCCTGGAGCCAGAAACCTGGGAAAGGCTGTGAAATAGGCCATCACCGCCAACCCTACAAAGCCCAAGAGCACCTGGACCACAAAGGTTGTGATTAAGGAAACCCCAAAAGTCCTTCGTGCCGTATGTATATTTTCGGTTGCCAGAAAACGCTGAATGGACATCTGGTCCGAACCCGATGAAGCAACATACCAAACAAAGGTGGTCAAAAGAGCATTGGCAATAGTCAAACGCTCCCGTGCATCAAACCCCATTTTTAACTCCCCCCAATGGGGCAACCAATCTTGGGGGATCCAAGCACTGACGGACCCAAAATGCCAGCTAACCACAAAGAGGGTAAGCACTGCGCCCCCAATTAATACTGCGGATTGGATTACATCTGTAAAAACAACGGCCTTAAGCCCACCCATGGTAGTATAGAATATCGTTATGCCCATTAGGAGTACGCTTATCAGCAGGGTAAAGGAGGGGTCGAAGCCGAAAATGGACAGGATGGCCGTATGCACCGTTATAAAAATAATGGTCCCCATCCATAAGAAGCGCAGGGAAAGGAAAAAGAAAGTGGCCAGCAAACGGATACTTACCCCCAGGTTGATCTCTAAGATCTCATAGGCGCTTGTAACCCTGAGCTTCATGAATTTTGGGATCAAAAACCAACCCACCACATAATAGACCAAGGGAAATATCAGCACACCTGAGAAAATGACAGGGCCGTATTTAACCATTTCTCCTGGATAGGATAGATAGCTTAAGGAGCTAAGCAGGGTGGCAAACAAGGATAATCCTACTGCTATGGGGTTCATTTTGCCTCCTCCCAGGTAGTAATCTTTTTCATCCTTGTTTTTTCGGGAAAAAAAGTATCCAATCCCCAACATGCCCATCAAGTAAACCACCACTACCATCCAATCTCCCCAAGCCAGGAAATATTCTTCTGTACGGTCCAATTGCAATATAGCATAGGCTGCTGTTGCCCTTATATCGTGATTTGCAGCATTCTCCAAGGCTTCCTCCTGGCTTTCCCCTTCCTCCATGATGGGGTTATTTCCTTCTAAAAGTCCTACTAACACCGGCAATTCCTCCACCTCACCGGATTCACCAAGGGCAATAGCCATTTCCATCCGCTCCCCTTTTTTGGGAGAATCCGCCATGGCAAGCAAGTTGCGTTTGAGGTTCAAATATTTAGCTTCCTCCGTTGCAGCGTCAGGAGCATGTAGAAAAGCCGCGGAAAGCAAATACACTTTTGCCATGGATTCACTTGGCTCTTCTAGCGCAGCATCTGCCAATTTTTCCCATTGCTCCTTAGAGAGGTTCCCATAGTTTCGTAAGGCATATGCAGCCTGCATTTTTGGAAGTTCCTCCACCCCGGGGCTTAGGATTAGTTCCAGCAGGTCCCCGCTGCTACGGGTGGGGTTTTCTCCATGAAGTGTACTCCAAAGGGTATATACATACAAGGAATTTATCTCTCCACTCAACACTTCAGATGTGGCTCTTGGCGCCAAGTCTTCCAAGGAAAGTCCTAACTTGGCTGCGGTCTCAGCAGCATGTACCCTATCTTTTCCTGAGCGATCCTCAAAAGCCTCCACAATCTTAGGCCAGTAGGTAGCTGCTTGGGTTGGAGAGGCTTGCGCCAGTACCCGCCAAATCCCTATACGATATTGGGGAATAGCTTCCGAGCGTTCTTTCTCTTCCAAAAAAACCTCATAAACCCCGTTTGGATAACCCGCCCAAAGCTTGTACTCGGCGGCATGAACCTTCACCCATGATTGCTGTTGGTGCAATACCTCTTCCAGGGTTGCGACCGACTTTTCGCGCAAATCTTCTGATATGGGGGAGGGATCATGAGAGGTACAACTGAATAGGCAGGAAATTAAAAATAGAACTAAGAATGGAATTCGGTCGGGCTTACTATTCATGAGTCGTTCTTGTTCAGTGCCTTTACATAAGCCCTCTTTGCAGCCACATCCTCCTCCGCAGAAACCCCGAAATAAATTAGCCCCATTGCTTTTCGGGTTCGGTGTTCACTGATATTTGGGCTTGCACGGTGTATGGTCAAGGCATGATGCACCAAAAGGTCTCCGGGTTTGGTGGTACAGAAAACTTCCTTTTCCAGGTCTGCGGGTATACCGAAATCTGCAATCCCTTGTGAGAATCCCAAGGTATCGGTAAAGGCATGATGCCGCATTCCTAACTTATGAGAGCCCTTGACATAACTTACCCAGCCATTTTCAGCATCCACATTCTCCAGCGCTAACCACATCGTGACTGCGCTCATAGGCTTAAGCATAAAATAATAGCCATCCTGATGAGGAGGGGTAGCTTTTCCTATCTTTGGAGGTTTGTTGAAATATTCAACAGTTTTGCCAAGCACTGCCTCACCCAGCAGTTTTTCCGCCAATTCTGTAAAGCTGCTTTTAAGCAAAACATCTTCAAAAAAGGAATCGTATAGGTGCATGTCCTGAATCATTTTGAGGGTGGAAGGATCCTCTTTTGATTCAAATTTGATATGCTCAGTGGGAAGAGTGGTTGATTTATCCGCAATGAATTGGTTTACCTTCTCCCGTAATTTGTCTATCTCCGATGGGTCAAGAAAACCGGGAAGAAAAATAAATCCGTCCCGATCAAAATCCGATTTTAATCCCTCTGTATACATTGCACTGACCTTTATTTGATAGGGTTAAATTTCGCATATTTTTTGGATTAGAGGCTCCTATTTTTATCCGGGAATACCATACTTTCTTTCAAGGGTTTAGGTCCTTGGTAGGGATTATCCCTCGGAAAAGGAAATTTATCCATCAAGGCTCTAATTTTCTTACCGAATGCAAGACAGTCTGCTTTCAGTTTTTCCTTTTCTTCCTGGGTATATCTATAAAAACCTTCTCCTGTGGCCAAACCTGGTTTTGGGTGTTTTGCTAAAAGTTGTTGAAAAAAAGCCGGAAGTTCCTGGTTTGTCGCAAGTTCATTGTTCAAATCCTTCATGACCACACCATATACGTAGGTTCCCATAAGATCCATATACCGAAGATTACCCGCAAAGGGCAGGTAATAACCGGCATCATTCCTACAGGCTCTATCTATATCTTCTTCAGTCACATACCCATTTTCCATCAGAAAAAAAGCCTCCCTAATCATGGCCGCCATTAGCCTTGAACGAATACTGTTTCCATGATGGACCACATAAGGGTCCTTGCCCCAGTACGTTGTGGCCAGATCCACCATGTCATCAACCAAAAAAGGGGGCGTATCAGGCATCACTATTAATTCGGAAAAGAGCGTTATATGAGCTGGTTGTACCCAATTAAGTCCAATAATGCGCTTAGGGTTTGAATGTCCTACCCGCAATTCATCAAGAGAAAAACTCTCCGTATTTACGGCAATTACCGTTTTTGGCGATACTATGTCCACAATTTCCCGAAGCAATTCACGCTTCACAGGTCCATCTTCGGGAGAAACCAAAACCACCATGTCCACATCTGGAAGTTCCCTCAAATTCCTTAGGGTTTTGAGCTGATTGGGGTAAAAATGTATATTTTCCAGTTTGGCTAGGGTTGCAGAAGTGGGTTCATCACCATTAGGGCAATATTCCAGTACATGATGACCTGCCTTCAGTAGGCAAAGGGAGATTTCTGGGAAGAGCTGTCCTTCTCCAATAACTGCGATGGAGGGGTAGGGTATTTTCATTGGCCTTCTTGGTTCATTTGACGCAAAATGCTTTCCGATTTTGCAAGGGCCTCATCGATATGCTCAGCGGTATGGACACTACTGATGTACCAGAGCCCTCTTCCAATCACACGTAGACCTAGGTCATGGAGACCAGAAATGAACCGATTTTGCTTTGCTTTATCATACCCCAGTACAGCTCGAAAATCATGTACCTCCGCCTCATCGATAAAGCCAGTATGGATCACAGGCCCCAATCCCTGGACCAGCATGTTTATACCTAGTTCCGAAGCCTGTTTTTTAAGTCCCATCCTAAGTTTCTCCCCCAACTCATACATACGGGGATAAGGGTTGTCCCTTTCCAGAATACGCACTGTGGCAAGAGCTGCCGCAACTGTGGGGTTACAGGCGTTCATGGTGCCTGCATGAATCACCCTTGCGGTAGAAATCTCCTCCATCCACTCTTTTTTGCCAACAATGGCACTGATAGGATAACCGCTGCCCAGGGCTTTTGCAAAAACGGACAGGTCAGGGACTATCCCAAAATGGCCCTGTGCGCCAGAAAGTCCAAGCCTAAATCCGGTGATCACCTCATCAAAGATCAGTGCAATCCCATATTGATCACAGAGGCTTCTCAACCCCTCTAAAAATCCCGGTTTGGGAGGAATGCAGCCACTATTGCACATCATAGGTTCCGTGATAATGGCGGCGATGTTTTGATGATTATTTTCGAGGGTCTTACGGACCAGCTCCAGGTCATTCCAAGGCAGTACAAGGAATTCATCCTGAGAATGTTTAGGCAACCCCTGGCTCCATGCATACACGTTGGGATGCAGGCGGTCACCGAGTTCCTCGGGTGAAGGGGTAGATAGCCCCCACGCCACATTATCTAGCCAGCCATGGTAATGGCCTTCGAAGCGAAGAAATTTGTTTTTTCCGGTTTTGGATCGGGCTACCCTAAAGGCCGTATGCACCGCTTCGGACCCGTCCAGGCAAAATCGCATCATCTCCGCAGATGGGATGACCCTGTTCAGGAATTCCGCAAGTTCCACTTCCTGCTGGTGCTGCCCGGCAAATAGCTGCCCATCTTCAGAATAGGAATTTACTGCGTCCAACACCTCCTGGTGGGAGTGTCCGAGGATAAGGGGACCCTGGCTCAGGGTGAAATCCAGGTATTCATTACCATCCACATCATACACCTTAGCTCCCTTTCCATGTGTATAAAAAAGGGCGTGGGGATGGTTGTATTTTCTAAACTCAGAGGATACTCCAGAGGCAAGTACCTTACTTGCCCGGTCTAGCCACTCTTTGGATTTTTTGTATCGGCTTTCTGACATACTGGTTATTTATAGGGTTGTAGGGAGGGAATTTCCTTTGCCAACCTGTAGATTTCTTTGTTAAATTCAGCAAAGGCCTGCTCCCATTCGACTGCTTCCTCCTTTGTATAGGGGTAGAGTCCAAGGGCATTTTGAACACCCCGTGCCTCTTCTTCTACCATTTTCTTCATTATAGACGGCACCTGGGTGGAATTGCTCAACTGGGGAAACAAGCGCTTGAGGGCCACTCCAAAATCCGCTAAGCCCAGCATATCCATCCTTTTTATTAGCCCCATATAGGTGATCCAGGAACCTGCGTCATACCGAAAGGATTTATCTACGTCCTCTATGTCTGCCTCCCCTAATTCAATTAAGTGAAAGGCTTCTCTATACACTGCATACATCAGCCGGTTGGTAACAAAGCCCCGAATGTCCTTTTGTAGAAAGGTAGGCTCCTTATCCCAAAAATGCGCAAGTTCAAACACCCAATTCGCCGGTTTATCAGCCGTCTTGGCACCTTTTGTTATTTCCAAAAACCGGGTAAGGTACGCAGGCTCTGCCCAGTGGATCCCAAGAAAACGTTCTGGGTATGGTACCTCTTCCTGTAATATACTAATAGGAATGGCCGATGTATTACTGGAAATCACGGTTTCTTTGCGGGTGGATGCAGTAATTTTACGGTACACCTCAGATTTAATTGAGGTAGTTTCCACCACACATTCCTGCACCAACCGGCAGTTTTTCAATATACCAAAGTCTTCGGACAAGGACAATTGACCCAGGTAATGCGAGAGGGAATATTTTAGCAACCCACTTTGTTCAGCGTGTTTAAGTTGTTTGGTTATTCTAGGTAATGCCTGCTCCATGTCACTGCTAATGGGGGCAACCCCTTTGACCGGGTGTCCAGCTATCAAGAGCGCTGCCGCTATGCTGCTGCCCATCAAGCCCAGTCCCACTACACCAGTATCAATTTCAGGTATATCTTTACGCTTTATCATCCGTTGCAGTTTAACCGTTAAAAGTTGTTCATTTGGCACCTTAGGCAACCATTAATCATTAGATTGTAAAAATCAAAAGTATCAAGTACGTTTATAACATACTATTAATATCCTCTATAAATGTGGTACTATTTTTCATTGAAAAATTCGAGATTTGGCCTGAAGAAGGCCCGGGATCTTATTCTCTTTATGGTAATGATCTGATCAAAAATCCTATATAAAATACCCTCCTGCCCCGCATGGAGTTCTTGGTCTATTCAATTCCTAGAGTTGTTCTGCCAAGTCAGGCTCAATAGTTGACTTAACAGGCTTAAATGAAAATTTGCTCCTCCTTTTTCACCAATGCCTGAGACTGTAATACCACTTATCAAAAGTTAAACAGCTTAGGAATGCCAACTGTAATTTTTTTCTATATTTATGATACTATTTTTCAGGTAAGATCCATTTGTTTTCAGCTTTCAGGATTTTTATCTATCTTATTATGCCAACAAATTCAGGATATTATGAAATCGATAGAAGTCAGATTACCGCAGGATTTCGACAAATCCTTTATTGTATTTAAAGAAGAAGGTAACTATTTTCCATGTCCTTGGCATTATCATCCGGAATACGAGCTAGTCCTGGTATTGAAAAGTACAGGTCGACGTATGGTTGGAGACCATATAGGCTACTTCGGGGAAGGTGACCTGGTGTGTATGGGACCCTATCTCCCCCACGTTTGGGTAAATGACTCTATCTATATGAATGGGAATACAGACAATGGCGCAGAAGCCATTGTGATCCATTTTCAGGAACACTTTCTGGGAGAGGACTTTTTGAATATCCCGGAAATGGAAACCCTCAAAAATTTCCTGAAGCTTTCTCAAAGGGGAATAGCGCTACATGGGAACACTAAAGAACAAATCAATGCCATTATGATGGGTATGGTCCATATGAACGGCATTCAACGTCTATCCAGCTTACTCTCCATTTTTGATATTCTCTCCCAAACCAAAGAATACCAACTGCTGGCCAGTCCGGGTTACCTCAATCAAATAGATCCCCAGGGCTCGGACCGCCTCAGCAAAATCAAAGAATATATCTTTAAAAATTTCGATAAAGAAATCAGCCTTCCGGAAGTCGCCGCTTTGGCCAATATGGCCGTGACAACCTTCTGCAATTTTTTCAAGGAGCAATACAGAATTACCTTTGTGGAGTACCTTAATACTGTTCGCATAGGACATGCCTGTAAATTACTTTCTGAAACCGACATGAACGTCGTAGAAGTAGCCTTTGGATGTGGGTTCAACAACCTGGCCAATTTCAACAGACAGTTTAAGAAGCACAAAAAAATGACCCCCTCGCAATTTAGAAAGGTAGTCAATATGCAAGAGGTGGCTTAAAGGGATTTTTTGAGTTAAGATCTGGGATTTAGGGTTTTGGGGTTTTTATTCTCCAGTTACTTATAACCCTACAGAGGTAATAAATGCTATCCGGTTAGCCTTATCTTTC
The DNA here is from genome assembly GCF_003347495.1 of Pleomorphovibrio marinus. Taxonomy (GTDB): domain Bacteria; phylum Bacteroidota; class Bacteroidia; order Cytophagales; family Cyclobacteriaceae; genus Pleomorphovibrio; species Pleomorphovibrio marinus. Next base: position 1,096,459 of record NZ_QCXY01000001.1, on the reverse strand, counting down.
TTTGAGATATTCTGTTCCAATCCATCTGGCAATAATGAAAGTCCTGAAGGAGGGATGGTTATTTATCATTTCGATATCAATACAGGAATTAATAAAACCTGAAAGAATACAAATCTGCATCTTTAAGATAAACCTTCATCCTTACCGGTTTCCCTGATAAATCCGAAACATCCGTGCTGCCATTCCAAAACACCTGCCTGGAAATTTCATTGCCGATAATCGATTGGGCTTCCTCCTTGGAAAAGCCAGGAATTTTGTTCCCCTCCTCATCCAATAGTTCAATTCTGATTTCCCCGGCGGCAGATGTGGAATAGTTCAGCTCCAGGGCTTTCCCCTCGAAGGTAAAGGGCTTGGTAAGCATTTCTCCTCCATTATAACCCGCTGTAAGGGACGCAAAGCCATCCAGTCTCATGGAATACCTGCGAAGGTGGGCACTTGGCTGGGCATAATCCTGGTTCACATAGATCGACATCTCTTCCTCCCCTGTCTGGACCACATTCAAGGCCGGGTAGTTGGAGCGGGAGACCCAATTTTGCAACCCTATACCTGGCCGGATAAAGGACTCCATAAACTGCCGATCATATTCGTTGCCTCCCCTTGAGGACATCAAGATGACATCTGAACAGTCATTGTAATACTTGGGATCAACCCCTAGGCGTTCCGCCTCCTGATCCGAAATCACTTTTCGGTTGGGCATAAAACGGGCACCTATGGCCAGGTAAATATGGGGCGCCCGGAAATACGGACTGGTCTGCTGGGTATATAGGTGCTCGTAGGGGGTATTCCCAAACCCCATCGGGACCGGGTCGCTCCAATGGATAAAGTCCCGGGAGGTGGTACGGCTTACCGAACGAAAACCCTTGTACCCCTTTCCTGTCCAGGAGCGGAAATAACAGACGTACTGGTCTTCACTTTCCGACCAAAAAACCACATTCTGGGAATCAAAGACCCCTTGGGTAAAAACTGGTTCTTCCTGGATTTTTTCCCAGTGCTTTCCGTCTGCAGAAACGAAGGCCACCAACCCACTTTTTTTTGTACCTCCCAGGGCTTTGTATTTTTCCGAAGGTTTTGCTTCGGGGTTTTGGTCAAAAAAGGGGCTGAAATTATGGGTGATGGGAGCGGCATTGGCAAGGATTACGTTATTATTTTTGCTGCCTTCTATTTCATGTATGCCCAAATTGGGCTTCTTCCAATGAATCCCATCATCAGACTCAGCATAGCAGGTGACTTCTGATTCGTTCCCGTCCTTGCCAGCAGTGGGCACACCGCGATAATATGCCCTATAGCGTCCTCCCTCGTGTATTATGGTCACATAAGCTGAAAAAGCACCTTCCCAAGGCTTATCAAAAAAAAACACCTTTCCACGATCTACAGGAGGATGCATGACGATTTGAGAATTATCAAGGGATTCGACCAATGTACGGTCCACAAAAAGTTCCCTGTCCGAACCTATGTGGTAGGGTGTTTGGCAGAATGCACTGGGTAACTCCAAACAAAGGCAAAAAAAACCGAAAAGTAATAGAAAATACTTGGTCATAATCGAAGGATTAAATAGGGTTGTTCTCAAATATAAACAGATAAAACCTCGGGGGAAAATAGCAGGGAATTTCCCTTTATGTTTTATTTGCTTTGCAAAGCACCCTGTCAGAACTTAATGATGGTTCCTGCAATGTGACGGGTTTGGTTTTCCTTATTGAAGTAGTAGGTGACCAAGGCATAATTTTCATCTAGAACCACTGCCCAGGGATAGCCTATATCCCCGCTGCCTCCATCATCCCGTAAAATGATCTCCTCTGCGGTCTCAAAATCGGTACACTCTGCATTCAGAATCCTTGCTCTTATCCCATAGGGTTCATGTCGGTATCCGTAAACCAATAATACCCTGTTGTCAGGTAGTCGAAGGGCTTGCAATGGATGGCCCTTGAACCCCATTGACTTCCACGGGCCAAAACTTTTCCCCCCATCAGTGGATCGTGCAATTACAGCTTGATCCTCGTACTTTCCGCTTCGGATAAATGCCACAATATCCCCTTTGGGGGTTTCATATACAGAGGCTTCGTTAAACACCACCTCATCGTCTACAGCCACAGGGCAGGAATATTGCCAGGTAAACCCTTTGTCGTTGGAAATCAGTAGGTGATTGGAGGTCTTGCTGGGCGACTGCTGGTCATGGGAGGCAACCACCCAAAATACCCTTCCGTCACTCCCCTCGTATAAAGCCCCGCGGTTATAGGCAGGAACCGGATTTCCAGTTGGGGTGAAATTTATTTCGGGTTGGATATGTGGAGGGTAATAAGGACCCTTCCAGGATTTCCCACCATCTGAAGAACGTACCAGGTATCCACCCAAAAACACATAGCCTGATCCGGTGGTCACGTTAGGTGTTTGAAGGTTTTTCCGATCCTCTTCATTTATCTGTGTCCAGCCGTAACTTGTGCAAAGCAAGGTACCATCGGAAAGTTGAAGAAGGCATGGATCCTGAGAACCACCAAAATCATGCGCGTAAAGCAGTTCGGGTTCTGCCGACCAGTGAATCCCGTCTTTAGAGGTCATTTGCACCAGGTAGCTGTTGGGATCTGTATGGCTATACCCTTTGGATCCAAAGTTTCGCCGATCCGGTGAACGCCGGAAGGAAAGGAGAAACTCCCCATCGGGCTTGCGCACAATGGAGGGAAAAGCTGCATAGTAGCGTTCGTCATGGTAAATCATTATATCCTTCACTTTCTCCACCACCCTTTGTGAACTGTCAGAGGGATTGGGGAAGGATATGGCTATGGAATCTGGTGAATTGAATATTATGCTTACGATGAGTAAAAAATTGACACAAAATATTTTCATGGAATCAGGGATTTAATTGATGTATGGGAATTTGGGTGAGGTAAATTTTGGACTTTTGCTCATGGGAGGAATAGTACATTACCCAGAGCTTATCCTTATAAAAAACCATACCGGGGTAACTCGTGTCCCCTCCGCTAGGTAATACTATGGTAGACCGAATAGTACCATCCAGGCCAGTTGTAAATACAGCCGTTTTAGAACCCTCATCGGTGTGATACCTAGAGCCGACCACCAAATGTTGCTTATCCAAAAACAAAAAATTTGGTCCCCCCAATCGGATGTTCATTGGTTCAAAAGACCAATCCTGATAAGGAAACTCGCTACTGGCTATGACCCCCATCCGGTCCTCTGTCTCTCTTCTTACCAATACGTACATTTTCCCGGAGCTGTCAAAACGCACGGTTGCTTCATTAGGATTGCCTCCGGTATCAATTTGGGATACTTTTTGGAAATGCCTCCCATCTTTCGTCTTTAAGAGATGAGCTTCCCAACCTTCTTCTTTTATTTGGTAAACTACCCCGTAACCCACCTTTTTATGCCAGGTCAAGCTCCATATCCAGTCCAGGGAGGGCGTTACATCCATGGTCGTGGGCTCTAAATCAGAGAAATTCATTCCTTTTTTATTGGAAAAGGAGACCATAGGAAATAGTTCCTGGTATCCATCTTCATAAATACCAACAGCCGTTAAGACCATAATAGTACCTTCAGGGGTAACCGAAAGCCTGGCTTCACGTACGTCGTAGCCCTCCTTCTCCAACAGGCCTACATCTTCCCAATCATTTCCGTCTTTTGAACGTAAAAGCCGTACTTGTCCGCTATTATCTGGCATATGGTTGTTACCTTCTCTGACAGCGGCATAGAAATAGTTCTTGAATCGAATCAGATCAGGAAAGGCATTATGCGGGGCTTTGTCCCAAATCGTTTTTATGGGAAATCCTTGCTGTTGGCCTTGTAAGGATCCTCCAAGAAAACAGGAAACGAACAGCACCACAAAGGGTGTTATTATGATTTTTTTCATGTGTTTATAATTGATTTTTATTTGCCACATGGAATCTCGCAATCTTAATCATCCCTCCGTGTGTCGCTTGCGTCATGCTAGATTTCATATGATTATAATTTGTTTTTTAATGGCCAGATGGAATCTCGCATGTTCAATAATCATCCCTCTGTGTGTCGTCTTCGTCATGCCTGACTGCCGTCCAGGCAGGCTCGAATTCATAGTTCTGTTAAAGTTCATTTATAAATTCGGGGATAAGCTTTTTGGCAATTTTCCTACCTCTTGTTACTTCTTCTTTCGGAATACTTTTATAAGGCCACCTAACTTTAGTGCTTATTGGCCCCCATCCTCCTACTGCTGCCAGAAATTTATCCACTGCCGTATTGGAATACCCCTGATTTATTATGTAAGGAAATATGGCTTCTTCAAAAAATCTGAGAATTCGTTTTTCCAAGATCAATGCACCTTGGAGGTCAACCACCATATTTTCATACCAACGCCGGGCAGCAACAGGATTAAGGCAAGCAACGTTTGAATAGGAACCTTGGGCACCATGTGAAATCCCCGTGGCTAAACGATGGCCGGGAACAAACACTGCTATTTTTTCCATTATACCCCCCATCGCCTTATACCATTCGCTATCACCTCCTGCCACCTTACAACCCACCAATTGTATCCCTTTCCCAAGTAGCCTCTCCCATTGGTGTGGGTTCAACACCTGTTTTGCATGAGGAGGATTATATAGCACCAATCCAACAGGGCTAGCATACGCTGCCATTTTTTCCAAAAAGTCAATAACTTCTCTGAAATCCATTGGCATCCAATCTGGTAAAATAACTTGAACAGCCGAAGGTTTCAATGCCTTTACCCTTTCTAATCTCTCCAATGAGATCTGTGGACTCATGTGGCTACAGCCTATCTGAAAAGGCATACTGGCTCCCTCACACTTCTCGGCAAGCAGTTGGCTTATCCGATCAAATTCGTTCTCATTCTGATTGTAAAACTCTCCAGCTGTGCCATTAGAATAAATCCCCGAAACTTTACTGGCTAGCAAATAATCGATTTCTTCAGATAAAGCTGCAAAATCGATAGAATTGTCTGCCGAAAGGGGAACCATCAAAGTGGCCCATACACCCGATATTTCCTTTGCTAATAATGGATTCACCGAACTTGGGAAAGTGGTAATTTCCAAATCACTGTGCCCATATGGTAACGCTGATGTGTTGGTATACCCCTGGAGTAGTACAGGGTCATGATGTTGCCATTGTCCAACTGTACGCTGGTTGGATACCCACAATCCTGTCCAAAATCCAGGTCATCAATGATGATCAGTTCTTCTCCCCAGGTTTTTCCCTTATCCAAACTGGCCCTGACAGCCACCCCACGTTGACCCACCTTTCTGTTTCCATAGGTCAATAATAGTCTCCCATCCTCAAGAGAGGTGATATGTCCAGGGTGTTGGCTATCATCTGTGAGATTTCCGGTCATTGTCCAACTTTTACCGTCATCCTCACTTTCAAACAGGTCCATGGCCTGACCAGCCCTCCACCTTCTGGCAGCTGCTACCCAATGCCCATTTCCATTGTGGTAAAAGGCCGTTTCATTATGTCCCCCTGTAAATTCCGAGGGTCCTTCGGCATCACTGATAAACGACAACCACTGCCAAGACTTACCATCATCTTCGCTTTTGAACATGGAAACCTTATTCACTTCCTTATCGAGGGACTGCGCATAGGCCAGTACCCTTAGAGATCCATCTGCTGCCGGAAGTACGTCGCCAAAAGGAATGAATTCGGTCATCCCTGGCTGAGCTTCTGGAAAACCGGATTTATTGATATCCCAGCTTTTCCCGCCATCTTTGGATATGGATACCCAAGGACGCAAAACTGCCACTAGGTCCATCAAATCGGTCTGGCCAGATCCAGGCTTTAAAGACCATCCAGAGGCCACAACCAACATATCCCCATTTGAGGTTGCCCCGGCTGCCACGTTCATGCGATTAGTCTGAGGGTCATTTGGTGTAGGTTTACCTTTCAATTCCCAAAATTTACCATCGTCCGTTGAGGCATAGCAGGCAACTTCTCCCTCCATACGAGCATGACTGGGATGGTTAAAGATGGTTGCTATTCGGGTACCGTCAGGCAGCGTGGTTAAATTTGGCCAGGCGCAGACGTTGTCAATGGAAATAAAACGTTCAAGGATTTGAGCTTTATTCATTTTCAGGTCCACATGCCTAGCATCAGGTTGATCCTGTCGAACCGTGCCGGCTGTTTTCATTACCATTCCTATGAAAATAAATATTCCTAAACCTAATCCAATCCCTTTAATTGTCTTCATTTTATTTGTTCAATAGTGTACAAATCTATTTAATAATTTGACTCAATATCCTGGATTTTGCACCACAAGTGGCTCCTGGCTTAAAACTGTATTGGCAATGGGGAAAAGAAGCAGGTTTTCCTGACCAGCCTTATCTTGGAGGGCCGGTACCATTTCAAAGGCCTTCCCAAAACGAACCAAATCCCACCAGCGCTTGCCTTCCAACACCAACTCCAACAACCTCTCCCTAAGGATTTCTCCATCATTATATTCATGGCTTCCAGTCATAAAAACATGGGAGTCTCCATTATCTTTATATGCTCTTTGTCTTATCAAGTTCATTTCTATAGAGGGATCCTGACCCAGGGCATTTTTTGCCTCCGCTCTCATCAACAAAACATCTGCATACCTATACAAAATGGGATCACTTAGAAATACGCGGTTACCTCCAATAATGGTACCTTGGAATTTTTGTTGGATATTGGTCAGGTAAGTTCTGCTTCCGTCCGGTTCTATGGTTTCTATTTCGAAAAAAGTCACATCTCTGCGAGTATCCTCCTCGGTGAACTGATTTCTTACTCGCTCATGCAATACCATCAACCCCTGGCCCCCACCAATTGGAAAGATTTTGTCCCTTGTTTCCTGGTCGATATTGCTGGGTGCAGCGGCACCAATGATCCACATAAACCAAAGGTAATTTCCGGGCTCCAGGTCTTGGTGGCGAATGCTCATCAGAATCTCCCTGTTTCCCTTATTTTCAAATAGAAACACATCCTCAAAATTATCCAATAAACCAACATCTCCCTGATCCACCTCATTTAAGGCTTCCAATGCCATATTTAGATCTGCATTCCCCCCACCTAATCTCTTGGCAGTCCACAAGTAAACATCCCCCTTCAGCGCATTGGTTGCTGGTTTTGACCAAACAGCCCTACCCGTTGAAAAGGTATGATCCGGAAAAAGTTGTAAGGCCTGTTCCAAATCCTGCTTAATCAGGGAAAAAACTTGTGCTTGTGACTCCCTCTCCCTTAGGGTAACCTCTGCGCCAAATCCCTCAGTGGGTTCGGTTCGGATAATCAAGTCTCCCCATGTTTTGGTCATGGTAAAATAGAGGAATGCCCTCATGGCATGTGCTTGAGCAATCACACTGTTTTTTCGGGATTCCGAGGCAAAGTTTATATTTGGAACATTTTTCAAAATCAAATTGGCAGTGTTAATTGCGCGATAAAACCCACTCCAATCCGGATGCCCTGGAGTGTCGGCGTTCATTTCATTTCGGTGAAGGATAAAAACACCTTCCCCAAACAGGCCTGGAGTCATCACTTCACTACGATGTTCGCCTAATTGATGTAGACCTTGTGACAAATTTCGCAATTCCACATACATCCCCATTAGAGCTCCATTGGCATCTTCCTCCGTTCTCCAAAAGTTATTTGTGGTAATCACACTCGTTGGTTCAACATTAAGTGTGTCTGTACAGGACCCAGCAAATAACAGCAGGGAAGAATATATGGCTAATAGTTTTAAATTTTTCATGGCTTCGGCTAGTTAAATAATTAGAATGTCACGTTAACCCCCAAGTTGAGGTTCCTTGGAATGGCATATCTACCATCATCCCTTCCACCCTCCTCAGGATTCAGCCCTTTATAGGCTGTGAAGTAATGGAGGTTGTTGGCTGTAAAATTAAACCGCACCCCATTCAATCGAAGCCTGCTTACCATTTCTTGTGGCATTGAATAACTTAGGGTCAATTCACGGATACAAAGAAAGTCTCCAGGTTCAAAAAACACCGAGTTTCCTGTATTAACAGTGCCATTGAAGTTGTTTCGCTGCACACGCTCTCCTCCCCAATAGAAACGGGAATACTCAGCTATATCCCCTTGTTCCTTCCAGGAGTTTTCATATTTATCAACCGTCATATTATTATCTCCAAACAAGTTGGTATCGATAAACATCTTCGCCCAATTGAAGATAGTGTGGCCTGTGGTATAATCCATTCTCACATAGAGGTTGAAATTCTTGTAAGAAATATTGTTCGAAATGCCCCCTGTCCAGACGGGGAATTCCTGACCCATATAGACCTGATCCCTGCTGTCTATCATGCCGTTTCCGTCTAGGTCCAGCCACTCGGTGTCTCCTCCATATTTGGTCCTGTCCGCGGATACTATCCACATATCGGTTGGTGCATCCGCAGCAGCCTCATCGGTTGGATAAATACCAATCTGCTTACGACTATACATTTCACCCAAGCGTCCCCCCTCTTGAAGGCCACCTTTCCAAACGTAGTCCTGAGCACCTGGGTCCCAAACCAATACCCCCCCTACGCGGTTTCTGTCCACACCATTTGGAGGCAAACGCAGTATCTTGTTCTTCACCTTGGAGGCGTTGAAACCCAAGGTCCACTGCAACCTTGAATTAGCCGGAAGAACCTGTGCAGAAACCTCCATCTCAAACCCCCGATTTTCCAAACTGCCCAGGTTAGTGAGTACACTTGCAAAGCCTGTGGACTGAGGTAGCGGAAGACTGGTTATCAGGTTGTCAGTAACTCTCCTGTACACATCCACGATAAAATTCACCTTATTGTCAAAGAGGCTGAAATCTGTTCCAAGGTTAACGGTTCTGGATTGTTCCCACTGAAGGTCTGGATTAGGAATAATGGTGTTTTGGATCGCAGGCAAACCCGCATACCTTGCGCCTACCCCATAAGCCCCCTGTGCGGCAAAATCGCCAAGACCACCAATATTTCCATTTTCCCCATAGCTTGCACGCAACTTCAACCTAAGCAAATTATCCGGAATCGCATTTTGCCAAAATTCCTCCCTGTGAAGGTTCCAACCTGCCGAGATCCCTGGGAAAAAACCCCATTTATTGGCAGCACCGAGATTGGATGCACCGTCGTACCTCATATTAAGGGAGAATAAGTATTTTTGGTCAAAGTCGTAATTTACCCGCCCAAAGTATCCCAATATTACCTGGTCGGTAATGGAGCTGTTTACCGATGTCGGCTCACTGGATGCATTTAAGGTAGGGATTAGGTCAGTCGACGCCCCCCTGCCAGATGCACTCATGGTAGTGATGTTACGGTCAAAATAAGCAAAGCCCAACTTGGCGTCTAGGTTATGTGCCTGCCCAAAGGTTTTTCCATAGGACAATACTAAATCCGCCTGCCGCTGCCTCCATTGGTAAGTAGATGCGTTTGCCACACGGGTATCTACAAAATTTAACGGCCCGTTTAAAAATCCCGGCTGAAAGTTATACGAATTGTTGTTTATATTGTACATGGACAACTGCGGATCAAAAGACAATCCCGGTAAGATGTCCCATTTTGCCCCGACAGTGTAGGTGGATTTCTCCCCAGTACTTTCAGCCACCCTGTTGTTTAGGAAATAGATCGGATTTCCAATATTAGCTGCTGTACCAGGTGCCAAGGTGCCGTCCTCGAAATAAATTTTAGCGGTGGGCGCCAGACCTGCAGATCTGTAAAATGTCACTGCAGAAGACTGTCCAGTGGTGTTGGTAGTGTTATAAGTATAAAGTAATCTCCCGTAAACACTTAGGTTATCTTTTACTTTAATGTCTCCGTTCAGGTTAAAGGTTAGACGGTCGTATTTGGTGGTAATTACAGTTCCTTCATTACTCAAATATCCTAAACCTGCATTAAAAGTAGCCTTTTCAGTTCCTCCTTGAACACTTACATGATGATTATGCGATACCCCTGTTTGGTAAATTAACGATTGAATATCGTTGTCCTGAAAAATCAGGGTTCTGGAGGGATCTACCGGGTCTGGCATACTTTCCCATCCCTCATTCAATTTATGTTCATTTTCCGAGGAAAGGTATTGGGTGGTAAAAGCAGTACCATTGGTTAAGTCGTTTCCTGTTCCAAACCCATTTGGCAAGGTGAGTCGCACGGTCTCATCTGGAAATTTATCCGGGCGGATATGACCTAACCGATATGCAGTCAAATACTGTCTTGCATTAGCCATTTCATAGAGTTTACCTGGATCAGACAGTGTCAAATCATAACGGTAATTTACTCTAGTTTGTCCCGCCTTCCCTGATTTGGTAGTGATGATTACTACGCCATTGGAGGCCCTGGCCCCATAAATGGAAGTGGCTGCAGCATCTTTCAATACTTGCATATTCTCGATATCATCCGCCGAGAGATCATTCATATCAGGGCGAATCACTCCATCTATTATATACAAAGGAGCTGCTGCATTAGGATTATTAATAGAGGTTCCCCCTCGCACAATTACTCTCGGAGCTGCCCCGGGCTGTCCGGAGGTACTTTGTACCCTCACCCCGGATACGGTACCCTGTAATGCAGATGCGGCATTTGGATAGGGAATCGATTCCAAGGCCTTGCTGTCCACTTTGGTTATTGAGGTGGTCAAAACCTCTCTGGACTGTTCCCCGAATCCAATCACTACTACCTCTTCCATATCGGATAGAGCGGATTCAAGTCTAACGTTGATTTGGCTTCTTCCGTCCATCACTTCCTCCCGTGTTCGGTAACCAATGAATGAAAACACCAAGGTATTGCTACCTTGCGGTACATTGATGGAATAACTGCCATCGATATCCGTAATGGTACCTACTGAGGTGCCTTTCACCAACACGTTTACCCCGGGGATGGACTCCCCTCCTTCATCCATGACGGTGCCACGGATTAAGCTTCCTGTTTGGGAGTGTCCTAAATGGACCACAAGCAGCAAGTAGATTAACAGGATACTTTTCTCCCATTGCTTTGGAAAATGTAAAGATCTTTTCATGTGTTTATAATTGATTTTTATTTGCCACATAGCCTGCCCCGAACTCGTTTCGGGGGAATCTCGCAATCTTAATTATCCCTCCGTGTGTCGCTTGCGTCATGCTCGATTTCATATGGAAATGATTTAAATTTGGATTATCCATTTATTCCCTCAAAGTTATCGCACCTTCCCTCAGAAGACTTCTACTTTATTTTATATTACCAATACAATCTTACTAGATCATTTTGCAGGGTGACCTGGGGCTTAAATTGGGGGTAAAACAACAATAACAAGGAGTAAACCCCATAGAACTCTTACCGAACCTAGTCCATGTATCCAAAAGGCACAGTCAGGGTTTCTTTCTAGGGTTTAGTACTATGGTGGAGGAAAAAGAAGGGCCCCCGCATATATTTGAATAGTGTTTTGAAAAAAGTCCCATTAGTAAATCATCCCGAAAAATCCGTATTGTTGTATATTACTTATAGGTAGCACTCAACCCCATCCCAGCATGAACAAAGCAACTCTCCTCAGCCTGCTCTTTACCTTGCTCCTACACGGCAACGCATTCACCCAAGATACCTCAGACAGAAAGGCCTTTATACAATACCTTACCCAAATAGCAGACCCTGTGCTTCTTCACCTGAGCAAAGATGAACTGAAGAAAAATATGCCCGTGGAAACTGCTCCCAATGCCTATTCTCATAGGGACAAGGTTACTTATCTGGAAGCTTTTGGCAGACTGATCTCTGGAATGGCCCCTTGGCTGGAACTGGGGCCTGACGATACGGAGGAAGGAAAGCTGCGGGAAAAATACATTCAACTGGTTCAACAATCCCTGAAAAATGCCACTGATCCGGAAGCCGCGGATTTTATGAACTTTACTGAACACGGACAGCCACTGGTGGATGCGGCCTTTCTGGCACATGGGCTGCTTAGGGCGCCCACCCAACTCTGGGAAAGGCTGGACGACACCACCAAAAGCAATACCCTTGCTGCCCTTAAGTCCACCCGCGTGATCCGGCCCTATTACAGCAACTGGCTCCTTTTCACTGCCATGATAGAGGCCGCACTTATCAAGTTCGACGGGGAAGGGGACCTGGTTCGCATCGATTATGCCCTGAACAAACACAAGGAATGGTACCTGGGGGACGGGATGTATGGGGATGGCCCGGAATTTCATTTCGACTATTACAACAGCTTCGTCATTCAGCCCATGCTGCTGGACATATCGAAGGTGCTGCTGGAAACCGAAAGGGGAAGCCGGAGGGACCACGACAATTTTGTAAAAAGGGCAAGCCGGTATGCGGCGATTCAGGAAAGGCTTATCGCCCCGGATGGGACTTACCCGGTGGTGGGTAGGTCCATGGCCTATCGCTTTGGGGCTTTTCAGGTGCTTTCCCAAATTGCCCTGTGGGAGGAATTGCCCGAGAACCTGGCCCCTGCCCAAGTCAGGGCCGCCTTGTTGGCGGTGGTTGAAAAGCACATGGAAGGCAAGCAACTTTTTGACGAGGATGGCTGGCTGATTCTAGGTTTTAACGGATCTCAACCCGAAATCGCGGAACCCTATATTTCCACAGGCAGCCTGTATCTTTGTTCCCAGGCCTTTCTGGTGCTAGGGCTTCCGAAGGAAAATGCCTTTTGGGCTGCCCCCAAGGAAAAATGGACACAGCAGAAAATTTGGGGAGGGGAAAAGGTGGAGATTGACAAGGCGCTATGAGGGGGTGGTGATGATGGAAAGTGGTTCTCTCACCTAGTTGGAATGCCAAGAAGTACTGTTCATTTAATGGACTGAATAATTAAGTGGACTTGAGCGTAAAAGGGGATTAAAATGCGAGGTTTTTAAGCATATGCTTCCAGGGTTCAAAAAGATAGGTTATTAAAAATAACCTTGTTATGGATTTTTTATAACTTTATAGTATGAGAAAGTACATTTATCATTTTGTGATTCTTTCAATTATTTTTAGTTCATGCGAAACGGAAGATGAATTGGATCCAGAAAACACAAAATTTTATCTTTATGAAAATGGAGTCACCTGTATGTGTCCTGACACCAGCCCGGGGGATAGGGGATCAATTAATGGACTAGAATATGAATCGGTAGATAATGATTTAATAAGACAAAGAAGAGATGAAGGGTTTGATATGACAAAATTATGTACTTCGTTAGTTACTGATTTGGCAGGTTTGTTCGAGGAAAGTGATTTTAACCAGCCAATTGGTGGTTGGGATGTAAGTGGTGTAACAGATATGAAATGGATGTTTTTTAGTACCCCATTCAATCAACCGATAGGTCATTGGGATGTGAGTAGTGTACTGGATATGACTGGAATGTTTGAAAATTCCCTCTTCAACCAACCCCTTGGAGATTGGGATGTGAGAAATGTTCAGGAAATGGTTGTAATGTTCGCCCATTCCCAATTTAATCAAAATATTTCTAGTTGGTGTGTAACTAACATACCCTCAGAACCTCAAGAGTTTTCATTCAGTAGTCCTCTAACCTCCGAGAACAAACCTAAGTGGGGCACTTGTCCTGATTAATTCAACCACTTCGGTAAATACAGGATGAAATCTGATTTTTTTAAAATAATTCAGCAAATATTATTCTGAATTTTTGAATTAGGCACTCAGCAAATTAATGCTTTACAGGGGTAAGGTGGGATTACTAGCATCCTCTGCATAAAATTCTCAAAGATTCCTACTTTCATTTTGTGTAGGAAGAACCAATAGGGTTACTCGTTGAAATAGGCCTTAAGTTCAATCTCTGAATGGAAAGTACCCCTAAGCAAGGCTTAGAACATCAAAATCACAGTGGTAGAAAAAAAGCAACCATTAGAAAAGCCTAAACCATACTTATACCTCTCTCCCTCCGGCTTTACCGCGTGCTGATGGCAGGGCGGGATCGGCCGCCTTGCGTTAGCAGGTTGGCATTAAACTATAATTCCAAAATTATCCGGAGAAATTGTTAATAATCCCCAATTTATTGAATTTAGGAGGCAGATTTCCCATTTACCCTTTTTTAAAGTGTAAAGACCCAGGTATCTTCACTAAAAATTCAGTAGTACCTCTTCAGCCCCCCAAAAAAACAAAAACCCCAAATACAGCCTGTATAAGTGGTTTTTTGTAGCCTCGACAGGAATCGAACCCCCGCCCGAACGTCCTGCCTAAATAGTTGCTGGAATCCCTAAATTAAGGTTTGGGACGGGCGGGTGTATCTAAAGTTTAGGAAACTTCTATTCTATCCCCGTCCGACAGGCGTCAGCCGGGCGGGCATTGAACTACGAGGCCATAAATTCAGGAAACTTCCTTCCTGTCGTCATTTATTCTATCCCCTTCCGACTCCGTCATCCGAGCGGGTCCGTCTGAGAGGTGTCATCCGGGTGATCCCTGACCTTTGAGGCCAGCATCTTCTTAAGGAACTTCCTGCCCCCTGCGGATTTGAAATACTTTTCCCTTTTGATTGCCTCTGCCTGAGTTTCAAACTCTTCAACATATGCAATCTCGAAAGGGATATAAGGACGAATAGAAACCGTCATTCCGGAATTATGCTGGATTAGCCTCTTTTGTATATCTCTACAATGACCTTTGTAGAAATAATTGTGGCATTTACTTTTTAAGACGTAGGTGTAAAAGACATCTTTCATTTTCTAAAAAATTGAAAAATAACCTTCAAAGCGAAATGATTGTAGCCTCGACAGGAATCGAACCTGTATCTAAAGTTTAGGAAACTTCTATTCTATCCATTGAACTACGAGGCCTTTAATCCAAGTGTTTTTCCCGTGAAAACATGCCTCCCTAATGCAACAAGGAGCGTATTTCCGAAAAACATCGCAAGTTAAACCAATATTTTCCATATCCGCAAATATTCTCCGATGATATTGTTCTTTTACAGATTAAAGGCCTATCTTTGCAGTCCAAAAATTCCGATGGACGGGTTCCATCAATTCATTAAATTTCAATAACATATGGCAGTAAAAATCAGATTGGCGAGAAGAGGCCGCAAAAAATTGGCCATCTACGATGTGGTCATCGCCGATGCAAGGGCTCCACGAGATGGACGCTTTATCGAGAAAATCGGGTCTTACAACCCCAACACAGATCCCGCCACAGTGGTGATCAACAATGACAGGGCACTGAAATGGTTGCTCAACGGTGCACAACCTACCGACACGGTAAAGTCTATGCTTTCCTACAGGGGAGTAATGCTGAAAAAACACCTGCAAATCGGGGTGATGAAAGGGGCCATCTCGCAAGAAGAGGCCGACGAGAAGTTCAACACCTGGCTGGAGCAGAAAGAAAAGGCAATCAACGCGAAGGTAGAAAGCCTGCAGCAAGCCAAGGACAGCGCCAAGAAGGCAGCCCTTGAAGCCGAAGCAGCCAAAAATCAGGCTCGTCTGGACGCCATCAAGAAAAGGGAAGACGACGCAAAAGCCGCTATTGCCGCAGAAGAGGCAGCAGCCAAAGCTGCAGAAGCTCCTGCCGAGGAAGCAGCACCTGCTGAAGCTCCCGAAGAAGCAAGCGCCGAGGCCGATGCTGAAAAGAGCGAGCAGCCTGCAGCCGATGCGGAAGCCACTCCTGAGAAAAAAGAAGAAAAGAAAGATTAATACCATAGCCTGCCATGAACAAGGACAGTTGTTTCCAATTGGGATATGTGGTCAAGGTTCATGGGCTACAGGGAGAGGTGCTTATCGCTTTGGATGTGGATTATCCCGAGGAATACGAGGAGATCAAACATCTGTTTCTGGAAAGGAACAACAGGCTGATCCCGCACTTCCTGGAACACTTCGTGCCTCAACCTAACAACCGGTTCTTGGCAAAATTCGAGGAGCTCAACCATGTGGATCAAGTGAAACCCCTAGTGGGTGCAGCCTTGTACCTACCCCTGAAGGAGTTGCCGGAATTGGAGGAAGACCAATATTTCTTCCACGAATTGGTAGGTTTTCAGGTAGTGGACGATACAAGAGGTGCATTGGGAGAAGTGAGTGTTATCTACGACCTTCAGACCCAAGACCTAATAGGGATGACTTACATGGAAAAGGAAGTATTGATCCCTATCAAGGATGGCATCATCACCAAAGTGGATAAGGCAGCAAAGAAAGTTTACTGCCAATTGCCAGAAGGCTTACTTGACATCTATTTGGAGGAGTAATGCGGATTGACATCATAACGGTATTGCCGGGCCTGTTGGAGGGACCCTTCCAGCATTCCATTCTCAAAAGGGCTGCGGATAAAGGGCTGGCCGAAGTAGTGGTCCACAACCTGAGGGATTATGCCACAGGAAAGCAAAAAAACGTGGACGATTATGCATTTGGGGGAGGAGCGGGAATGGTTATGATGATAGAACCCATTGCCAAGTGCCTGGAGGCACTGAAGGAGCAGCGGGATTACGAAGAAGTCATCTATTTAAGTCCAGACGGGGAAACCTTTCGGCAGCAGATGGCCAATGAGCTGTCACTGAAAAAAAACCTTATCCTCCTTTGCGGCCATTATAAAGGCGTGGATGAAAGGGTAAGGGAGCATCTGGTGACCCGGGAAATCAGCATAGGGGACTATGTGCTTTCAGGCGGGGAACTTGCTGCAGCAGTGGTAACGGATGCCGTGATACGGCTAATCCCGGGAGTGCTCAACGATGAAACATCCGCCCTTACAGATTCCTTCCAAGATGGGCTTTTGGCTCCCCCGGTTTATACCCGGCCTGCAAATTATGAGGGATGGAAAGTTCCTGAGGTGTTGCTATCGGGCCATGAGGCCAAGATTTCGTCATGGAGGTTTGAAGCATCGGTTCGCCGCACCGGCCAAAGAAGACCGGATCTATTGAAGGATCTGGAGGGCCATGGCGATAAGAATAAAGAGAAAAAATAAGAAGTATTCAACGCTGCCCTGTGCAGCATAAACGCGTTTCGCATAAATAGTTAAAGCAATGAGCGAACTACTTAAAGTCGTAGAAGAGGAATACAAGGACGCAAGGTCCAAATTTCCAAATTTTAAGTCCGGTGACACCGTGAACGTTCACGTGAAGATCACCGAGGGCAGTAAAGAAAGGATTCAGCAGTTTCAAGGTACCGTCATACAAAGGAAAAACATCAACACCAATGGAGAGACTTTTACGGTAAGGAAGGTTTCCAGTGGCATTGGGGTAGAGAGGATTTTTCCGATCGTTTCACCGGCACTGGAAAAAATCGAGCTTTTGAGAGAAGGTAAAGTGAGAAGGGCAAGGCTGTTCTACCTGAGAGGAAGACAAGGAAAAGCTGCCAAGATCAAGGAAAGAGTAAGAGTGAAAAAATAATTCACCTGCATAAAAGGGGGCCAAATGGCCTCCTTTTTTTTTTGCGTTTTTCCCTTCTTCGCTGATGCTGTTGAATATTTTTGCTATTTTTAATCTATCTTTATCCATATCATTCAATTCCTTTTATTCCTTTCGGATGACGGCAGTTTTAATTTTACTCTTTTTCCTTCTTTTGTTTTTAATAGTGACCTATAATAAATTGGTGAAATTAAAAAACCTATCCAAAGAAGGCTGGAGTGGGATTGATGTACAGTTGAAACGAAGAGCCGACCTGATACCGGAGTTAGTGAATACGGTGAAGGCCTATGCCGCCCATGAAAGGGAACTTTTTGAAAAGGTAACGGAACTTAGAAACGAGACCCTGGCTCCCCATACCATCCAGGAGCACGCCGCCACTGCCGGAGCCTTGAGCAGAAATCTCCAAAAACTGCTGTTAATTGCAGAGGATTACCCGGAAGTAAAAGCCAATACCAATTTTCTGGAGCTTCAAAAAGAACTTTCCCGCGTAGAGAACACCCTTCAAAAGGCCAGAAGGTATTACAATGGCACAGTGAGGGAGCTGAATATTAAAATAGAATCCTTTCCCTCCAACATCGTTGCAAAGGGATTGGGTTTTGAAAAGCGTACTTTCTTTAGCATTGGCAATGAAGGGGACAGGAATTTACCCGAAATCAATCTAGCATGAAGCAGTTATTAGGCATTGTCTTCCTATTATTCCCGCTACTGAGTTGGGCCAATGAGCGAGAAGCTATCTCCCATTATCACAGTGAAATCGAAGTTCAGTCCGATGGTTCCTTGAAGGTGGAAGAAACCATCACCGTTCAGAGTCTGGGAGAAGAGATCCGTAGGGGCATATTTAGAAGTATCCCGATAATTTACAGAGACCGGCTCAACAACCGTATTAGGGTGGGATTTGAATTGCACCAGGTCCTAAAGAATAATGAGCCAGCACCATACAAGGTGATTTCTGAGGGGGATTTTAAGGTGATCCGCATTGGGGATCCAGACGTGCTGCTTGAACCGGGGGAATACACTTATACTATTTCCTACACCACCACCCAACAAATCGGCTATTTTGAGGATTTCGATGAAATCTACTGGAATGCCATTGGGGATCATTGGTCCTTTCCAATTCTAAATGCATCAGCCCGGGTAAGCATCCCCGAAGGAGGGGAGATCTTGCAATACAGCGCCTATGCAGGTAAAGTTGGCTCCCAGGCATGTCCCTGTAGCATCTCCCAAGAATCAGATCGTTTCCTAATGGTGGAGGTACAAGAAACGCTACAGCCGGGGCAGGCACTTACGGTAGCGGTGGCTTGGCCAAAGGGGGTGATTCCAGAGCCAAGCCCACAAGAACGTGCCCAATCCTACATCAGAGACAATTTGGGGTTTTTTATGGCAGTTTTGGGAGTATTGCTGGTCTGGGGCTATTATTTCTTTGCCTGGAAAAAGGTGGGAGTAGATCCCAAAAAAGGAAGTATCTACCCCCAATTTGAGTCCCCGAATGGTTTTAATGCAGCGGCATGTAGGTACATCTATACCATGGGATATGACCCCGGATGTTTCACTGCTTCGATCGTAGAGCTCGCCACCATGGGACATTTGAGGATTGTGGAGATCAGCAAACGGAAGTTCCAGCTCCGTCGCACCAATACCGACTTGGAGAATGTAAATAGTGCCGATAAAAAATTATTGGAATCCCTATTCCCCGGAGAAAGAAAAGTCCTTCTCCTGGACCCCAAGGAACACCGGCAAATCCGTAATGGACTGAACAGCTTAAAGACCCACCTTAAAGAGAATTTCAAAGCAGGGTATTTCAAGCTAAACAGGGAATGGCTGTTTTTGGGCATACTCCTTTCCATTCTCACCATCATTTTATCCCTAGTAATGACTTTCCCCTACAGGCTTTCTGATGAGATTGGGTTTTTGACAATAGGCACCTTTTTAGCCTTTTTGATTGCAGGAGTCCTTTATATCAACATCTATTCCTTCCTACGATGGAGGGAAGGTGCACCCAAAAAGAAGGGGGGCATCATTGGATTGATCCTAGTTTCCATCTTTTTTGGAGTAATACCCTTGATTATAGTATTGAGTTCCGCAAAGTCATACGATTTGGGGATTTTACTGGCATTTGTATTTCTTTTTTTTGGGAACTTCCTCTTCCCCTATTTACTTAAGGCGCCCACCCTTAAGGGCAGAGAGGTAATGGATGACATAGAAGGCTTCCGCATGTACCTAAATACCGCAGAAAAACCACTCCTTCAACACTTAAACCCACCAGGACTTACCCCTGAGGTTTTCGAAAAGTACCTGCCTTATGCCATAGCATTGGGGGTGGGAGAATCTTGGGGAAAAAGCTTCGAACATGCGCTGAAAAAGAGTGAGGTGGACCTGGGCAAAAGAAGCTATAGTCCAACCTGGTATAGCGGGGCTGCCTTTTCCGCAGCCTCATTGGGAGGGTTCTCAAACACCCTTTCTCAAACCTTTAGCCAATCCTTACAGAATTCCGCTTCAGCACCCGGTTCGTCTTCAGGCAGTGGGGGCGGGGGCAGCTCCGGGGGAGGAGGCGGAGGCGGAGGCGGTGGTGGCTGGTAAGGCTTTTGAAATTTGGGGTAGTTTGACCAACAATCAGTTTTGTCCAATTTGATTGCGTAGTTAACCTTTCGAGGGTCGGGAAACCTCAAAGGTTTGATAAAGTCTTCCTATATTGGATAAAATTTGAATCAACTATAAACGCTTAGCCACCAAGAGTACATGGGTTGGATTCCGAATAAAGCTAGGATGGCAAATATCGTTTTTGAATCAAACGATAGAGCCTCCAAGAACTTTGATATCGTATTGCTTATCGTGATCCTCTTGAGTGTTGCGGTGGTAATCCTTGATTCCGTAGAGCAAATCAATGAGCAGTATGGCACATTGCTTTATGTGTTGGAGTGGCTATTCACCCTGCTATTTACCTTGGAGTACTTTTTCCGCATTTGGCTCAGCAACGATAAAAAAGGCTATATTTTTGGTTTTTATGGAATAGTGGATCTATTGGCTATTGTGCCTACCTATATGAGTTTGGCACTGATTGAGGCGCATTACCTTACTGTGATAAGGGCACTTAGGTTTTTAAGGATATTGAGGGTCCTGAAATTGGTGGAGTATCTACAAGAAGCATCTATACTCAAGGTTGCCTTAAATGAAAGTAAGCTTAAAATACAGATTTTTTTAGGAACCGTCTTAACCATCGTTTTAGTCATGGGTTCCTTGATGTATATTATTGAAGGGCCAGAAAGCGGGTTTACTTCCATTCCCAAGTCCATGTATTGGGCCATTGTAACCCTTACCACGGTGGGGTATGGGGATATTGTCCCAATCACCAACCTGGGTCAATTTATGGCATCCATCATCATGTTGATGGGTTATGCAATCATAGCAGTTCCTACAGGTATTGTCACCTCAGAACTTACCGCTGCCAAGTATCAGAATATCATGAAAACCAGAAAGGTGTGCCATGAATGTGGATATCAGAGCAACGATTCAGATGCCATCTATTGCAAGTTATGCGGCAGTGAAATGGACAAGTTGAATTAAGCTTCGATACGATCTAAACCATGAGGTAAGGAGGAAAAACTAGATTCCTACACCGGATCTTTACATCCATCCCAGATTAAGTGTATATCAACTTATTATAACCCCTTTTTTGTGCCTTTGAAAGGAGGTTCCAATAAGACCACAAAAGATTTGTGCATTCGTGCTTTGGTTTTCCAAAAGGGCCGTCTATCCCTGTATTTTTATTAAACCTTGGTTAGAGAGGTTTTTTGATAGAGCAGGGCAGGATCTTGCATAAAGAGTATCACCATTGCCTGATATAACAGTGGGTGATCTTCCCTTAATTCCAATGGCTTGTCGAAAAACTGATATATGCAACGAATGAAAAGCTCGTTGAAATTATCAACTGCCTCAAAAGGTAAAAGGGATTGTTCCCCAAAGCGAATGGCTTTTATTTCCTGTTCTGCCAAAGCCACAAAGGATTGGAATCGGGTAGGTCTGCTCCATGGGTTGCTTCGATCAGCCATAAAATGGTCTTGAAATCTCAAAACCCTGGCTAATGGCGGAATAAGTTCAAAAGGATCGTCCACCCAGCTTCCATTTAAATCCAACTGCACAACTAGATTTCCTGTGCTGTTCAATGAAACCTTTGTCCGGGAGGATAAGGAAAGCTCTATCGACTGTGGAAATTTATTTGGCAGTTTTTTAAACCCCATGGTCAAGCAGGAAAGTACAAAAGCCACTGTATAAATTGAACTTCTTGTTTGCGTCAAATCTTGGTCTTTAGGAAAGGTAGTAATCGCTAAAAACTGATCAAACTTAAATCTCAATTCTCGTTGTTTACCAGAATCCAATGCGCAATAATAGGGAGCTGAACTCAAGTACTGCTTTACACTATTTTTGTCCTTAATCCAATAACCCCCAAAATGCCTGTTAATTAGATTTATCCAACTACGCATACCCTATAAAAGTGTTATGCCACGAAGATAGGGCAAATAATACTATTGTAAAATTATATTATCATAATATATTATATTACAAATAAAAGAGTCTTATCATCAAAAATGTGTGTTTGAGATTACTCCCAGAAAAAATGATTTTGTGTTTCATTATACGTTTTCACTAGGAGCAACTCTTGAAATTTCCAATTTCAATAATAGTCCCTCATCAAAAAGTTTTGTGTTTCAAAAGAATAAGGTTTGTATAATCCTCAACTTATTAGGCTACTATGGATTCGAAAAGATCAGCAGGGATGGGGATTAAGCTGCCAAATTCTTAAAATTGGGACTGTCCGGCTACCTAATTTGGCAAATTAACGGACAGCCCCTGAAATGCTATCTTTTGAAAACCAATTGTAAAACATTTAAAGAATTGGACTCCTTTTCACTTAGTGGGCTAACCACAAAATAAACATCCGCTCTTCTTTGGATTTCATTGGCAAATTCTAAATCAATATTGCTTAAAAACCCCTCTTCTTCTCCCTGTTCCTCTTTGTTTCTCAATACCATTTGAGCGATAAGTTCTCCAGAAGGTGTATCGAGCCTGGCTTCAATCCTATATCCTACATCCAAATCCCTTTGAGCACTTAGCAGCATTTGGATGGTCTTGACATCCCTAAGATCAATATCCTCCAAATGAAAATGGGATTTCTCACTTAGGTCTGAAATCAACATTCTGCCCTGGTCCATGTCCATATAAGCGAAACCTGTGATACCTGCCACCTCTTCCATGGAAATTTTGCCACTTCTAAGATAGTGGGTAGCGGCACCGGAAAGCGGTTTTATCCCTTCCTTTCCACCTCTATCGGTAAAACTCGCCGTCAACATAAACACCCCATTTTCGGAGGCGGGTTTCCCCATAGTGGAGGACACAGCTCCTTTAGGAGGGAGGGAGGGTTCTTGCTCAGAAACCCCGTCCAAAGAAATGATGTATGCGACAATTTTCTTTGCGTCTGATTCCTTGAGATCTGGGTTAGCAGGCATCATGGTTTCTCCCCAAACCCCAGAACCACCTTTTATAATTTTAGTTACCAAGTGGGAAGGGCCATTTGCGTCATCTGCGTATTTTTTTGCCACCTCGGTATAGGCAGGACCTACAGAAGGCTCATCGACTTTATGACAGGTCTTGCAAGTAAGGGACTCCATAATGCTCTTTCCTGTCATTGCCTCACTCATTACCTGATGTCCCAAGTTAGCCTCCGCCCTGTCAAACCCATCAATATAATCGGCGGATACATACAAGGTAGAGAGGTCTTTTGACGCATCTGGGTCATCCTCATCCCTTACCACCACCTCATAGTTTACTTCCCTATCCGGGAAATAGAATGTTTGGTTTCCAAGGATGGATATACTGACCTCCGGAGCGATGTTTCCTGCGTACACATTCACCAGCGGGCTGGTAGCGCTTAGGTTGTCGGGATCCGTGACAGTAAGTGAAATGTCATAGTCCCCCACTTCTTTGTAGGTGTAAGTCAATCTTGGTTCCTTGGTTTCCAGAATTTCCCCATTTCCCATATCCCAAGCAAAGTGCAAGGGATCATTTTCTGGGTCCTTTACATTCGCCATTAGGTTCACCGTAAGGGGAAGGCTACCTGAGGTTTCATCCACTTCCAGTCCATAAACTACAGGAGCACGATTACCCGGGTTATAATGGATAATCGATAAAGCTGCATCCGGATTGGCAGTAAACCAACCATTTCCATATTCCAACAGATATAAATTGCCATCCGGCCCCAACTCCAAATCTATGAGTGCGTTGTGCCTGACATCTTCCATAAAAGGCTCCATTTTCTGGTAATTCCCTTCCTCATCCATGGTCACCACCTTAATCCAACCCCTGATCCATTCATAGATAAACAGCTTTCCGTTGTAGTATTCAGGTAATCCCCCTCCATTTTGATAAAGGTCAGAGTAATATACAGGCCCAGCCATGGCATTTCTTCCTCCGGTTCCTACCTGGGGAAATTCTTCAGAGCGGTCATATGGGTACCATATAAAGGCAGGTTGTGCAGGAGGAAGCTCACTAAGACCGGTATTGTTGTTGGAAATATTTACGGGTTTACTGGGATCAAAAGTGATTCCGGATTCTCCTTTATCAAAGTCAAAAGAGGTATAAGGATAGTTGTCGCCTACAAAAAATGGCCAGCCGAAGAACCCTGCCTTTCGGGCTTGGTTAACTTCGTCGTATCCTTTTGGTCCCCTCACCTGCATACTATCCGCCCTGGCATCTGGACCTACTTCACCCCAATACAAGTATCCCGTTTTTTGATCCACGGATATTCTGTAGGGGTTTCGGGTGCCTTGTACATAAATTTCTGGTTTCGCTTTTTCATCACCCTTAGTATAAAGGTTGCCTTCCGGGATATCATAGCTGCCGTCCTCGTTTACTTTAATCCTGAGGATTTTACCCCTCAGGTCATTGGTATTGCCCGAGGACCTGGCAGCATCGTATTGTTCAAAACCTTCCCTGTCATCAATAGGCGCAAATCCAGTCAGCCTATATTGGCCGGTAGTTTGGTTAAACGGTGTGGAGTTGTCTCCTGTAGAAAGGTACAGTAATCCGTCCTTATCAAAAGCAATGGAGCCGCCAGTATGGCAACAGATGTCTCTTTGGGAATAAAATTCCAGTATCACCTGTTCGGAGTCCAAGTTAAGCTTGTCATCCTCAAATTTGTACCTGGACAGTCGGTTAACCCACTCTCCTTTGGGACTGTAAAATGCATAAACATACCTGTTGTCTGCAAAATTGGGATCCGCCTTCAACCCCATTAACCCTTCTTCCGCATTCACCCTAGGCACGTCTGTTTTCCAATAAACATCCAATTGAGCGGCTTCAGTGAGGGTACTGTCTGCTGCCTTATACAACAGAATTTCCCCTCTGCGCTGGGCGATAAGTACATCACCACCCGGAAGTATGGTCATTTCGGTGGGTTCCACAAACTTCCCATGTACCAAGGTTCTTTTTTCAAAACGGTCTGCATCAGGTACCCTTTTGGATTTCGCATTTCGGTAGTTCAATTTATTATTGCCGCCTATCGCATACTTTATCCCCTCCAACAGATGCCTCAGAAAAAGCTCTTCCTGGAAAGATTCAATAGTATGTCCACCAGACGTGTAAAAAGCCCGACCACCGTCATATTCGTGGTACCAGGCCATAGGGTGATAATCCATTTGGGTTCCGCCTTTGTAGCTATTCTCATCTATGCTGATAAGTACATTGACGTCCTGGTTAAAATTTTTATAGCTGTACCATTCATCCTTTCTTTCCCACATTTCTGGTAGGAAAGAGGTACTGGGATGAGAGTTGTTTTCAACTTTTAGCATCGCGGTTTGGACACCAGGGTGACTGTCATGTATTCCTGGATGGTCCTCAAAATAGGCTCCAACCAATTGGCCATACCATGGCCAGTCATATTCGGTATCGGATGCAGCGTGAACCCCTACATAACCCCCACCTGCTTGGATATACCTCTCAAAATCTGCTTTTTGATAATGGTTTAATACTTCCCCTGTAGTATTTAAAAACACCACGGTGCTGTACTCCTGAAGGATTTCCTCCGTAAATAAGGCGGAATTGGTGGTGGTGTCCACCAAAAAACCGTTTTCCTCGCCCAACATCTGGATGGCTTTGATCCCTTCTGGAATGGAAGAATGGTAGAACCCTGAGGTTTTACTAAACACCAATACTTTAGGATCTCCGGATCTTTCATTGCAAGACCAGAATGCAATTCCCAGGAGAAATAGCATATACCAATACCCCCTCCCTCTACTTTTTTTATTCATATGTTTATAATTGTCTTTTCAGCGGTCAGATGGAATGCCCAGATTAATCATCCCCCTGTGTGAGAATACTTTCTCATGGGCATTTCATATGTTTATAATTTTTTTTCAGCGGTCATATAGCCTGCCCCGAACTTGTTTCGGGGGAATCTCGCAACGCCCGTAGCTATCGGGGGGCAATTCCTCCGTGTGAGGTTCTCCTCATGCCTGACTGCCGTCCAGGCAGGCTCAATTTTATCTTTATAAAGAAATTTTGCCGCAATATAGCTATTATCCAAGGGCTACCCTCTTCGTTTATCAAATACATTAGCTGTTTATCAAAATCAAATAATTTATGAACGCAAAAAAAGCTCTGCGCATTTCTTTTTCTTAAATAAAAAAACAGGAAATCAATAGGTCGCTCTACCTCCAGAAAGGTCAAAAACAAACCCTGTATTGAAAGAAGCTTCCTGAGAAAGGATCCATGCGGCTAGGGAAGCAGTTTCCTCCACTGTGCCAAGACGGTTCATGGGTATTTTTGAAGTCATGTATTTCAATTGCTCAGGTCCGG
Source organism: Pleomorphovibrio marinus (assembly GCF_003347495.1). GTDB lineage: Bacteria > Bacteroidota > Bacteroidia > Cytophagales > Cyclobacteriaceae > Pleomorphovibrio > Pleomorphovibrio marinus. The sequence continues at coordinate 1,070,406 of NZ_QCXY01000001.1, read as the reverse complement.
TCGCTTCGTTCATGGGAGTCTTGATCACTGCGGGAGCAATACCGTTGACAGTGATGTTGGCAGTCGCATATTCTTTGCCTATTCCCTTGACCAACCCAATTACCCCTGCCTTGGTGGCAGAATAACCTGCCATCATTGGGTTGCCTTCCTTTCCTGCAATGGAGGCAATCAAAACAATTCGACCATATCCATTGGATTCCATATACGGCAAGGCATACTTGCATACCAAAAAAGAACCTCGAAGGTTTACTCTGTAAATTTGATCAAAATCCTGTGTAGGATAATCCGCTACCTTAATCTGCGTAGGCCCCACAATCCCAGCGGCATGAGCCAGAATATCGATTTTTCCAAAGTCTTGAACCACTGATGCAAAGGCAGCCTGCACCTGACCTTCATCGGAAACATCCACAACATAGCCTTTGGCCTTAACACCTTTATCTTTCATAGCCGTGACTCTTTCTTCAAGCAGTTTTTGGTTGATATCCCACAGGGCCAATTGCCCACCATCTTCCGCAATCCTTTTAGCGATGCCTAAGCCTATTCCATTAGCCGCCCCGGTCAACACGGCAACCTGATTTTCGAATCTCTGGGTCATAGTTATAATCGTTTATGCCCTCTAAACTACTATACTTCTTCCTATTTCCCATGTTTTTTGCTCAATATTGGAAGGTCAGGAAGAGCAGTTTTCAACGATAGTCCTTTTAAAGGCTAGCAAAATTTGTTATCTTAAAATTCGATTAAAACCTATACCATGAAAAAACCTAACCCTTCCAGCAGAAGAACATTTATCAAAAGATCAATTCGCAACAGTGCCCTTATTGGAGGAGGTTCTATCCTTCCTTTTTCCACGATAGGTATGGATACAAACCCGGATTTATCAAATCCCCAAGCTCCTCGACTCCCTTTGAAGATTTGGCTTAATACCGGCTTAGTACAGGAAAAACAAGAGCAAATAAAGAAGATATCCCCTGACATCACTCTTTATTCAGACTTGGATGCAGCAGAAAAGGACAAATTGCTGCCAGAAATAGATGTGGTATTTGGACGCATAAGCGAGGAAGACCTAGCCAAGGCAAAAGGTCTTAAATGGGTGCATAGCAGCTCCGCCGGGGTGGAAAAACAACTTTTCCCCAGTATGATGGAGCGTTCTGAAATCGCAATGTCTAATGCAAAAGGATGTTATGGCCCTGCAATTGCTGAGCATGTTTTTGGCCTCCTCTTTTCGCTTACCCGTGGTATTAAAGAGCAAAGTCTCAATATGTCGGATGGAAACTGGAAAGGAGTGGAAGGACAAATAGAGATGCGAAACCTCACAATGGGGATTATCGGATATGGAGGCATAGGCCGAGAAATTGCCAGAAGAGCTAAAGCAATGGACTTGAAGGTCTTGGCAGCGGATATCAGGCCCATGACGCAGGAATCGACGGGAAATATCGTGGACGAATTATATGAAATGGAATTTGGAGGCTTCGAAAAGGTACTGGAAAATTCCAACATCCTAGTCTCAGCAGTTCCCCATACTGCAAAAACAGAAGGCATGTTCAATGAGGCAATATTTAACCAACTTCCAAATGGAAGCTATTTTATCAATATCTCAAGGGGCAAGGTGACTAATACGGATGATTTAATGAAAACCCTAGATTCCGGAAGGCTTTCTGGGGCAGGGCTGGATGTAACCGATCCGGAACCTCTACCCCAAAACCACCCCCTCTGGCAATACCCCAACGTGATCATCACCTCCCATATCTCCGGGAGATCCCAATATTCCCACTTGAGAAGTCAGGATGTCTTTGTCCGAAATGTGGAAAGATGGGTACAAAATATGCCCCTGCTACATGAGGTGGACAAGGAGGCCGGCTTTTAGGCAAGCACTGCTTACTGTTTCTTCACTTTTTATCCTTATGGTTGGGTTTAGGCAATCTAAGCACCTTTACGGTAGATTGTAAGAGTAGAAACAATAATTATATCACCCCAATTTTACACTGGTAAAAATATCCACAAAGTTTTATTGAAAAATCCTCAATTTATTCTTTAAAAGAAATCCCTAAATTTCTATTTTATTAATATAAAATCTATTTAGTTAAAAATAATGTATTTTTTTAACGATTTGATTTATTTATTTGTAAAATAACAGGGGTTCTGTTAACTTTGAAATATCAAACAAAGACAAATGGTCTTTGACAAACAAAAATGTAGGGTGATGAAACTGGCAGACATGCCCTCCGGTCTCGGGGGTGGGGAGTACAGCAGAAAGCAATCATCGAGCTCGTGATTTGCCTAACTGCCCCGTGGAGGTTCGAATCCTTCCCCTACAGCAGGTTATTTTGGGTTTATTGTTAATTGACTAAAGCTATGAAACAGTGTTTCATAGCTTTTTGCATTTTATATCCCAACGATTTCCCTCAGTTGGCAAGGGGATCGGGTCTCAACTGGAAGTGGTAGACCTTACTGGTGGTTCCTTTACCACCCTCCATATGAAAGGGGGTACGTGTGCTTATAGTGGCCCATATTCCTTTTCCTTTCCAACCGGCATTGGGATCATCTATCCTGCCATCCATCCATTTAGTGTAAAACCCCAGAGGATAAGGCACTCTAAGCTTTACCCACTCCCCATCTACCAAGGCCAGCAATGCCTCGGAACCGTTCCCGGTGTTGATGGGAACATTTTCCCCTAGTCCAAATGTATCAAACTGATCCACCCAGGTATAATAACTGGATTCTGCACTGCCGGATTCTTCCAGGCCCCTGAGCTGAGGCAAAGGTTCAGTGTAAAAAGTCCAACCCTCTGGACAATGTTGCCCAGTGGCATCAGGACCGTTCAAAGAGCCGTTGCATTTCCCACGGTCAAAACTCGCCATATGGCCACTGGCCAAGGCCACCCAAGCAACCCCGTTCCTGTCTATGTCCATACCCCTTGGTGAGTATCCCTCTATGGGGTCACGATTTTCGTCAAGTGGCAATTCATAATATTCCACTAGAGCCGTTTCGGTGGGATTGGAGCCTGGCTCCAGCCTGATCACACCTCCTGGATAGCCAAGTGTAGAACCCCAGACCGAACCATCCGGTGCAGGAGCAACTGCATAAAGTCCATTGCTGATGCGCTTGTCTTTATTAGGATCAACCGGGTCGTCTGGCCCTACAAAGTCATCCCTTTTCCCGTTTCCATTGGTATCCAAAATCAATGGTGTCCAGCCTTGAGCTGCTTCTTCGTCTCCGGTCTCATCGTATTTTTTGGTATCCAACCAGCCCACAACCGCTCCCCCTCCGGAAGTCCACAAGGTATGATTGTCATCCTCTGCAAACATCAGGTGGTGGGTACTGAAGCAAGTGCTGATATGGCTGTACTCTTCCGTTTCGGGGTCATATACCCCCAAATGCCGGCCCGCCCGTTGTACCGGAAATACCTTGGCAGATGGATGGTCAGAACCCTCTAGGCAAAAATCAGGATTATCCGCAGGTCTGACAGCCGCAGTGATCCAGACCCTTCCCTTATGGTCAAACATAGGGTTATGCACATTGGCCTTGCTGTCCCAGATAGGCTCATCTCCCCAGTAAGGAGAGGATGCAGGCATGTGGGAGGATGCAGGAGGGGTTTCAGGGTCACGAACCGTCAATGGAACACGAGTGCTGTCATGTTCCATAGGGTCAAGAACCGGCAAATAATCCGCACTTGCCTCCAGCGCACCATACACAGGCCCATTGGCATTTATGTTGGGGTTTCTTCTATCGGTTGAGACCACGTCATGCAAATAAGCTTTGGGATCTGCCCAGTCCCATTGGGTGATTACCACATTTCTCTCTACACCCTGAGGGCGGGGAGGTGTCTCCGGAATTTCACCTGCGGCAATTCTATCTGTCCAGTCAGCAAACATGCCTAATACGGCCTCCTTCCCCAGAGATTGCACACCGGAAACCATATTGGGCCCTGCTTGACCAGACTGGATGCGCCTTTCCCAAGCCTCAAAAGAAGAGTCAAATTCACCCAATTCCTTAGGGATTTCACGGGTTCCTTTACTTCCCATCTGGTGGCAAGCCATACAATTACCGGATTTGATATTTCTGAGAAAATCCGCCCTGTTTTGGATATTGGGAGAAACCCCGTTTCCATCAGGCCCAGTTCCAGGAAAATGATCCTTATCCGGAACTTCTAGCAATGAAAACCAATACCCTGCCGGATAATAGGCTGCAGCAGCGTTGGGGTCAGGCGCGATGGTTGCCTGAAGATCCAGGTTATCGCCGGGCTTTGATTTCCGTTTCCTGGAATCCACCAGGCCATACCCCCTCACCCAAACATCATAGTTAGCCTCGGGCAAGTCCGGGATCAGATATTCACCTTCTTCATTGGTGACCACAATCTTGGCATAGCGGGTAGGCAAGTCTTTGGTTTCAGCAATTACCCATACACCGGCCTCCGGGCCATTGGAGCTGGTGACAACTCCGTGAATGTTCTGCCTGTTTTCTTTATCGGTTTCACAGGAAAAGAAGATAAAGAAAACCAATGGGAGAACAAATAAATTGGTTAAACCTAAAAGAGAGGGCTGGTATTTCATAGTTATTCGGGTTTAGAGGGTAATAGGAGGTTTGAGGTTCGTTGGGGAAGAATCTCTTTTCTACTATAAGGTATCTAAATATAATTGAAAAATTAGATAAATGCTAAACAATCAAACCCTTAGCTTCTCCATTATCGCAAATTCATACAGACCAAAAGTAGGTAGATTCGAATAGGTTGATTAGCCTACTAATGTTTGAGCAGCATTAAAGATGGTAGTACGAGCCAATTTTTTTGAGGCTGTGAAAAATTACTTCTCTGAAAGCAGAGTTGGACACTGTAGGACTAAAAATTAAAAGGCTCCTTAACCGAATTAATGAACACCTTAAATCCTTTGGTTACATTCGCTTCACGACCTCTTTTTTGGGAATGAAAATACTCCACATACCCCTAAGTTCGCCCACTTTATAACCTGTAGCCTTGTCTTCAGGATAAAGGGATTGGATTTTTTGATAGGTTTCTTGGGAAATGTCCTTGTCGGGATCTCCATGGCAATTTAGACAAAGACCTCCCGGTATCACGATTGCCTTCGTAAAGATCAAGGTTTCCCCATTATCCGTTTTTTGAATATTGGGTACGTTTTCTATTCCTTCCTCCGCATTATAGGCATAGGCATCCAACAAGGGTTCTTCTGTTTCTCCCGGGACGTTTTCAGGATTTCTGTTCCTGGTGGAAATCCTTTTTATGGTGACCCCATATTCATCCCCTACACGCTTTGTGAGAGGAAGTGCTTCAACATTACAAAATTCCACCGCACCAGGGATCCCTTTTTCGGAAATGGCTTCCTGAAGTGCCCCCATTAATGCATTTTGTGCCTCCTGACTCAACTCTTCTCCCCATTTTAAGGCATAGGAGGTGATTTCGGCCTCACCCACTTTTTTCAATTCCGTGGACTTTTTCATTTGATCCACTTCTTCTTTACTCACTTTTTTTCCTGCATCACAGGCCAACACAGAGAGAAATAGTAGGCTACAGCTATAAGCGATGATCTTGTGCATGGTTTCAGGGTAAATTTAGGTACAAATTAAGCGGATAATTCCTAAGCAAAAGTATGGCGATAGGATAATAAACACCAGCTTACCCATATCAACCATTTTATTACTAATTTTGTGCCCAGAAAAAGGAAAAATAATGCTGGATAAACTACAAGCCATAAAAGACAGGTTTGAGGAGGTGGGTCAACTGATCATCCAACCTGATGCCATGTCCGATATGGGGAAGTACACAAAACTGTCTAAAGAGTACAAGGACCTGGAAAAGGTGGTAACTGTCTTTAACGAATACCAACTGGTGCTTGAGAACCTCAAAAATACCAAAACCATTCTTGAAAAAGAGAAGGACCCGGACTTTAGGGAGATGGCCAAAGAGGAATTGGATGAGCTGAAAGATAAGCAAGCTGAATTGGAAAAGGAGCTGAGAAAAATGCTTATCCCCAAAGATCCCAATGACAGTAAGGACTGTATCCTAGAAATCCGTGCCGGAACCGGGGGTGATGAGGCTTCCATTTTTGCTGGAGATCTATTCCGAATGTATGAAAGGTTTTGTGAAAAGCAGAACTGGAATCTCACGGTTCTGGACCTTACCTTTGGTTCTGCTGGGGGATATAAAGAAATAATAAGTACCGTCTCCGGTGCGGATGTCTATGGCATGCTTAAATACGAGTCTGGGGTGCATCGGGTGCAAAGGGTGCCCACCACAGAGACACAGGGTAGGGTGCATACCTCTGCAGCATCTGTGGCAGTATTACCCGAAATGGAAGAAGTGGAGGTGCATTTAGACATGAACGAGGTGCGCAAGGATACCTATTGCAGTTCTGGACCAGGTGGACAATCCGTAAACACCACTTATTCGGCGGTAAGACTTACCCACGAACCTACAGGAATCGTAGTCACCTGCCAGGACCAAAAGTCCCAAATCAAAAATTTTGAGAAGGCTCTTAAGGTACTGAGATCCAGGATTTATGAAATTGAACTTGCCAAACACAATGAATCTGTGGGGGCACAACGAAAATCTATGGTGGGAAGTGGAGATCGTTCCGATAAAATCCGCACCTATAACTACCCCCAAAGCCGGGTCACCGACCATCGAATAAACAAAACCGTATATAACCTTCCTGAGATTATGGAAGGAAGTATCGAAGATTTTATAGAAGCTTTAAGGTTTGCCGAGAATGCCGAGAAAATGAAAATGGGAGGAACAGAGGAGTAGGTTTTCTAAGAACATTTTTCCGCTATTTATTTCACCCATATTTTTCGCACATATTCTTTGGATCTGCTTCTGATTATAATGGTGTGTAGTCCTTTAGGAAGGTCCTGCATTTCTAACCGATGCTGACCCTCCAGTGGCGAAAGCTCTTGTAACATTTGGCCCATGGCATTGTAAACATGTATGGAGGTCACTGAGGGAATCCCCTTGGTTTCAATGGTAAGTTTACCCTGGGAGGGATTAGGGTAAATCCTTATGTCAGGATTAATTTCCTCCCTATCTGGAATGGACGTAATCAGGTCCACTCTAACACTCATGTTGCTCGAAGGGCCGGTTTCACAGGCATTCATCGGGGTAACTGAAAGTACAAACTCGCCGTTTCTTTCCCATTCTACCAGAACCCTATTGGTGCCTTGACCTTCTAGAATCCTTCCTCCGTCCTCTAAAGCCCACTGATAATTTACATCCTGAACAGCAGGTATCTCATAAGTCCTACTCTCAAAACCTACTAGGTCAGGGCCTTGAATAGCCGCAGGTTGGTTGGGTACTGTGAGCACCTTAATTACCTTTTCTGATGTTGGACCTACGCCGCAGGGGTTTCTGGTGGATACCGTTAGGTTGTGTTGCCCCAAGACTGTCCACTCTATGGTTATTTTTGGCGATCCTTGTCCTCCTCGCACCACACCACCTGCCACTTGCCACAGGTACTCGGTTCCAGGAATAGAGTCCACATAAAACTCTTCCATGCTGTTTAAACAAACCACCCCTTCGCCCAAAATGGGGGTGGGTTGATCCGGTTGCTGGGAAACCACTACCTCCATAGCCCTAGTAGGGCTGTTTCCGCAGTTATTCTGCCCCCTCACCATAATCGCATTTCTTCCTGCACGATCCCATCTCACGACCAACCTATTGGTACCTTGTCCTTCAAGGATAGTACCTCCATCCACTCTCCATTCATAAATAGCATCTGGGTCATCCCCTTCCTGCACCCTATAAATTTGTTGTCCCAGGCAGATGTTTTCCTCCCCAAAAATGGTGGTGGGTTGCTCTGGAACCTGACAAGTATATTGGAGTAGAATTCCGTTATGGCCTACAGCATAGCCCACATTAAGATCCCCAAAACTGATCCCTGTCAAATGTTGGGAAGTACCGGTTTCTTGACGTTCCCAAGTATCCCCGGCATCCTGTGTCCGTAGCATTAGCCCACGGCTACCTGTAATAAAACCAACAGCGTCATCAATAAAGGTAATATCGTTAAAATCTTCGTCCTGATTTAGGTTTAGGGATTGCCAGGAATTACCCCTATCTGAGGTCTTATATGCGGTTCCATTCGCACCAACTACAATAGCAGATTGGTCATCTAAAATGGCAATAGCAAAGAAATCCGCAGTAGTGGGTACTTCCACCTTTCCCCATACTCCCCCATCTTCCATCCTGCCTATATAACCACCCGTTCCTACTATAATTCCGTTTTCTTCATCAAAAAAATTAATATCCCTAAAGTTTGAATTGCTCTCCCCGGAACTAATAGCCGTCCAATTCACCCCCCTATTGACTGTGTGTGAAATAAACCCCCTATCTCCTACTATATAACCCCTATCCAGGTTGAAAAAATGAAGTCCATTGATATTACGGTTGGTGCCCGGATTCAGGGTAGTCCAGTTGGCTCCCGAATTAGTGGTGCTAATTACGTTCCCATTATTGCCGGTAACATAGCCCCCGTTATTTGTGACAAATTGCAAGGCGTTAAAAGGTAGAGAGAGTGGCCGGGACCTATTGGTATAAGTACGCCCTTCATTTCCCGTCAAAAGGACAAGTCCATTTTCACCTATAATGTACCCCCTTACATCTGAGGTAAAGTGGGTACCCGTGAAATTATTAGCATTCCCGCTCATAAGTATGCTCCAGCTAGCACCGGAATTATTGGAACTGATCAAAAACCCGGAGTTGGCGACGGCAAAGACGGTATTGGAGGAATGCCGGAAAGTTATAGCGTTTATGTCTTCAGTGGTTCGGGAATTGGACTGAATGAACGTAAGCCCGGCATTTACAGTTCTAAGGACCGTTCCATTTTTGCCACTGATGACAGCTATTGAATGGTTAGTCCGATTAACGGATATGTTTGTCAAGTCCGTATCTATCCCACTATTGATAAATTGCCAATCATTCCCAGCATTCTCGGTTTTCACTATGGTACCAAAAGCTCCGACGGCATAGGCGATGGTATCATTCACCGCATAAACACCATAAAGATCAGAATCAAAGTCGGTAGGCATTTCTTCCCAGGACTGACCCCCATTTTGGGTTTTTAAAATAAGAGCTCCATCGCCCACCATGAAACCAAAATCAGTTCCCTGTAGAAAATGTAGCCCATTAAGGTTCTTTTCCGTGTTTGCCTGATGCTTCTCCCAGTTTGCCCCTCCATTTTCTGATAAATAGTAAATGCCATTATCAGCGGAAAGTAGGATTTTGTCTGAAGAAAGATAGGTGATGGCATTGAGTTGGCTTTGCTCGGCAAAAGTATGGGACTGCCAAGTTTGTGCTCCATCCCTTGTCCTAAATAGTTCTCCACTTAACCCTAGGACGATACCATTATTTTCATCAAAAAAATCCATTGCCACGGTTGCCCCTGTGGTAGGGACAGCCAATTCACTCCAGCTTAGGCCCCCATCTTGGGTTTTGAGAAAAATATTGCTGCCGGAGATATAGCCAACATTCGAACTTATCCAATTGACATCCGAATATGCATTTCCCCAGTTACCTACTCTTCTCCAGCTTTGGGAAAAAGTTTGGTGATAGCCTAGAAAAATCAACAGCCCTAAAAAAAATATCTTCCTCATGTAAACCCCTTAAAACAAGTCTATAACACTACAAAAATAAAACTAATATTGACATTTTTCAGAAAAAATGGCTTTTAGACTAAGAATAAAAACCCTATACAAAAAACCATATGCCATCGGAAATAAACTGACCATGAAATAACAAAAAAGGACTGCCTCCAAAAAAATAGAGACAGTCCTTAAAGTTTACCTTAGCAACGTTTTTATTATCTGTCTTTCCCGCCTACAGCGATCATAGCACATCTAAAGCCAATATGGTTGGTGGCAGAATCCTGGTGCATAAACCTCCTTGCACCTGGAGCTAGCCAATAAGCAACATCTCTCCAAGAGCCGCCCTTAAAGACCCTAAATTTATCATCAATCATGGTGGTATTATAGGTGCTTTCCTCATCATAGATACCGTCTTTCCTCAAGGGGTTTAGGTCATCAAAATCCTGAAAAGAAAGAGGCCTATAAACATCCTGAACCCATTCGTTCATATTGCCTGCCATGTTATACAGCCCATAGTCATTTGGAGGAAAATCATAAACATTAGTGGGAATAATCTCTCCATCATTGTGAATACTACCGGAGATACCTGCATAATCTCCTCTTCCACGCTTAAAGTTTGCCAAGAAATCGCCTTGTCTGGATTTTCTTTTGATGTTGTAGGGGTTTCTTGGACCTCTACCGTCCCAAGGATATATCCTGCCATTTTCCTGATTTTCGTCCATGTATTGGGTACCAATCATCGCTTTGGCCGCAAATTCCCATTCTGCCTCATTTGGCAAACGGTAATCTGGAAAAACTGCTCCCCGCTGAATCAGTTGGTTTTCTGTAAGCGCTGAATCCAGGTTGTTCTTTTCTCTGTTTACCTCATTGACATACATGGTCCTCCACTTGCAATACACATTGGCTTGCGTCCAACTTACCCCTGCGACAGGATAGAAGTTAAAGCCTGGATACTGAAAATAATAAGTGGAATAGACGTCATTGTATGACATGGTTCCTTCCCAAACCCTTTCGTTAGGCTCTAGCTGGAGAATAGAGTCTGCGCTTACTCGGGTTCTCATGTTATGGAGAAACTCTTTGTAATCGACGTTGGTGACCTCGGTCTCGTCCATGAAGAAAGAAGCAATAGTGACTGTCCTTTCGGTGTTGTCCCTAAAGCCCATAACATCATTTTCCTGTGAACCCAGTACAGCCCTACCACCTTGTATAAACTTTAGCCTTGGACCAACCACTTCTTTAGGTAATCTAAAAACTTGGAAATTTGTGGTATCCTCATCGTTGAAGCTAAAGGCTGCTCCGGTAGAAGCACTTACTTTACCAGGGTTACTGGCAGTTCTTCTGTTGCTCTGGCTTCCGCAAGATGCCAAAATCATCGTGGCTACGAAAAAAGTTGCCACCCATGTAAATACGTTCAATTTGTTACCCAATTTCATGCGAAAATTATTTGGTTTCACGCCAATAAAACGCTAAGATATAATCAATAATATATTAATGCAATAAACTTTTTTCATCCCGGCACTTTGCAATTAGCAGTTTTGCAGGGATTTGAAGATATTCTTCAAAAATGAACCTACTAATTACAGAATTATTAAGGGATAAAATTTAATTTTTTTTTTAGGCTTCCATGTCCTTCAACCATTTCATGGCCTCCTCTATGGAAGAAACCCCTGCAATAGTAAGAATCAAACGTTTCTTATGTTCCTTTATTTTGCATTGTCGCGACCTTTGCTGGATAAACTGCATAATTTTACCAAAAACGGCTGATTTATAATACCTTTCATTCTCCGAAGGGACGAAATAACATTTCATTTGGCTGTTTTTTAGGGTCAATTTCTCAAAACCTAGCACCTCTGCTATCCATCTCAACCTTACTGTATTAAACAATTCTTTAACGGATGCTGGAATTGGCCCAAACCTGTCCGTTATCTCCTTTCCGAATTGGCCGAGTTCTTCTTCCGTCTTGATGTTGTCCAGCCTGGAATACAAGCTTAGTCTTTCGGAGATATTAGAAACATAGGTTTCGGGAATGAGCAGCTCCAAATCCGTCTCTATCACGCAATCCTGCACCAAAACTTTGACCTTTTCTTTGAGGTCATTTTCAAACAATGCCGCAAACTCATTTTCCTTAAGTTCCTGAACAGCCTCATCCAATATTTTATGGTACATATCAAAGCCCAGATCTGAAATAAATCCACTTTGCTCGGCTCCCAATAAATTTCCCGCCCCCCTTATGTCAAGGTCCCTCATGGCCACCTTAAAGCCGTCTCCCAAATCAGAGAATTCCTCCATGGCTGCCAACCTCTTCCTGGATTCAGAGGTAAGGGATGAGGTGGGCGGTGTGAGCAAATAACAAAATGCCTTCTTGTTGCTCCTCCCCACCCTTCCTCTCATTTGATGAAGGTCACTTACGCCAAAATTATGAGCCCTGTTAATTATAATGGTATTGGCATTGGGAATATCTAGGCCTGATTCAATAATATTGGTTGATACCAATACGTCATAAGCACCCTCAATAAACCGAATCATGATTTTTTCCAGATTCTTTCCATCCATTTGCCCATGTGCCCCAATAACCCGTGCCTCGGGTACCAACCGCAGGATCAGATTTGCTATGGAATCGATTTCTCCTACCCTGTTATGCACAAAAAACACCTGTCCTCCCCTTTGAAGCTCGTAGGCAATGGCATCCCGGATTACATCTTCCTGAAAGGTATAGATTTCTGTGGTTACCGGCTGTCGGTTGGGAGGGGCTGTGGCGATTACAGAAAGGTCCCTGGCTCCCATCAGGCTAAAATGGAGGGTTCTAGGGATTGGAGTGGCCGTAAGGGTTAGTACATCCACATTTACCCTCAATTCTTTAAGTTGGTCCTTTACCTTTACCCCAAACTTTTGTTCCTCGTCTATAACGAGCAAACCCAAATCCTTAAACTGGATATCTTTATTTACTATTCTATGGGTACCAATAAGTATATCTATTTCTCCACTATTGACTCTTTTGATGATACTTTTCACCTCTTTTGCAGACCTAAACCGGTTGATGTATTCCACTTCTACCGGAAACTGCTTGAGCCTTTCCTTGAAGGTTTGAAAATGCTGCATGGCCAAAATGGTGGTCGGCACCAACACGGCAGCTTGTTTCCTGTCATTTACTGCCTTAAAGGCAGCTCTTATGGCAACTTCCGTCTTACCAAAACCGACGTCACCACATATTAGTCTGTCCATGGGGTACTGCTTTTCCATGTCCTTTTTTACCTCTATAGTAGCCACGGCCTGGTCAGGGGTGTCCTCATAGATAAAGCTGCTCTCTAATTCCACCTGCAAAACGCTATCCGTGGAATATTTAAACCCAGCGGCGGTTCTTCTTTTGGAATACAAGGCAATTAAATCCTTGGCTATGTCCTTTACTTTACTCTTTACTTTCCTTTTTTTATTTTCCCATTCCTGCGAACCCAGCTTAGACATTGGAGGATGTGTTCCCTCCTGCCCCGAGTATTTGCTGATTTTATGAAGGGAATGAATATTTACATAAAGCAAATCATCATCTCTAAAAACCAATCTAATGGCCTCCTGAGCATGATTGTTTATCTCTACTTTTTCCAACCCGGCAAAACGCCCCACCCCATAGTCAACATGCACCACAAAGTCACCTGGTTGCAGAGTCTTCAGTTCCTTCAGCGTTAAAGCCTTGGTCTTGCTAGGCCTATGTTTATCCTTATACCTATGGTACCTTTCAAAAATTTGGTGGTCGGTATAGCAGACTAGTTGTAATACCTCATCTATATACCCTCCTCTCAAACTAATCGGCAATGATTGTGTCCTTAAGGTAGGGTGCAGTTCTTCAAAGATGTTTTGAAGCCGTTCTATTTGTTTTCCGTTTTCCGAACAGATGATGTTGGTATAACCCCTTCTTTCATTTTCCACCAAATCCTCCACCAGGAGGTCAAAATTTTTGTTAAAAGAAGGTTGAGGTTTACAGGAGCAATCAAACAACTTGGCCTCCTTAAAATAAAAGACCCTCCCAAACTCCACCTTTCTTAGCTGCATTGCGCTTTTCTCCCATTCCCTTCCATCATCAAAAAGGATTTTTGGCTCACTTAGTAATCCAGATGCTTCTCCCACCGCCTCGCTTTTCTGTACATGCTGTTTGGAAGCATGGGCATAAAGCTTCTCCATTTGGTCAAGCACAAATTGCCAATCCTTTATCCAAAGGATGGAATTGGAAGGTAAAAACTCCATGACCGACATCCGGAACTCCTTTTGAAAGCGCATTTGGATGTTTGGGACAATGTGGATCTCATTTTTATTTTCCTTGGAAAGCTGTGTCTCTGGGTCAAAGACTCGGATACTTTCCACTTCCTTCCCGAAAAGCTCTAAGCGCAATGGCCATTCATAGGCATAGGAAAAAACATCGATAATTCCACCCCGAATTGCAAATTGCCCGGCTTCATATACAAAATCCACCTTTTCAAAGTGGTAGGTATGTAATAGTTCTTCCAAAAAAGGAAGATCCACTTTTTCTCCCACCATTACGGAAAAAGTGTTTTCCTTGAGGCTTTTTTTATTGAGCACCTTTTCATAGAGCGCTTCCGGATAAGTGACCATAATACCCGAAGCACCCTTGCCCTGATTATTCAGCTTGTCTAGAATTTCGCCCCTAGCCAACACATTTGCGTTGTCGGTCTCCTCGTAGTGGTAAGGATTTTTCAGGGTGGCAGGAAAAAGCATCAAATTAAGGTTTTCATCGTTCAGGGCCTGGAGGTCACTGTACATATAAGAAGCCTCTTCCCTATCATGCGCTACCAAAAGATGAAACCCTCCTATCAGATTGTTCAGTGCGGAAATCAGCACCATATCCGCACTCCCCGAGAGTCCTTTGCATTGAAATGTACGATTGGCCTCGGTTGTCAGTGATTCACTAACCACCCTTACAAAGGCATCATTTTGGTAAAGTGACAAAAACGCTTTACTATCCAACATAAATAAAATTGGTGTCTTAATCGAAATGAGGCGCAATTTAGGAAAATCTTGGTTTCCAAGAACCCAATGTCTCTTTACTTACACATTAAAACTCGTTGAAGGTATAATCTTTCCCTTGCCGGAATTAACTAAAATCAAATTTGACCCAAATGGTCTCTGGTTAAAAGCAATGCATAGATTTCTATTTGTCGAACCTTCGTTTAGGTATTTTGTTTAGTAAGAAAGGGCAATATGGAATCCAAAGAAAAGGAACATTGGTTTACCAAAATAGAAAACCTGCATCCCTACCAAACCCTGCTTTATCTGGGAATGTTTGGCAGTGGCCTTATATTCCTGTTCCTGCTCACAGCATTTTTTTCTTCTCAACCTTCCCTGTCTGTTTCTGGCTCCTTTAAAATGCCTAGGGCCTTTATTCTGAGTTCGGCTTTGCTGCTGATAAGTGCCTTTACGGCCTCTAGGATCCCCTTCTATTATAAATCCGATGAAATAAAAGAATTAAGAAACTCACTCATAGCCACTTTCCTCTTGGGTCTGGGGTTTACCGGTCTTCAATTTTTCGGGTGGAAAGAACTTACAGAAATGGGCATAAACTTCCGCGGTTTGGCATCTGGCAGTTTTCTTTATGTACTAAGTGGGATTCATATATTACATTTGACAGGTGCCATGGTTTTTGGTTTGGTTATGATTGTACAAGTATTCAAATGCCAAAATGACGAGGTGAAAACCCTGTTTCTGCTTTCCAATCCTTATGATAAGATGAAGATCGAACTGTTTACTGTTTATTGGAAATATATGGACATTATTTGGTTGATCCTTTTTTTCACTTTTCTTTGGTTCATCTGAAAAAACTTCCCACCTAAAAAATACAAGGCCGAATTTTGACACAATTGGATAGGAATAGAGAATCCCTACCGTAACTTTACAGATATATAAGTTTAAATAAAAATAAAATAAATGGCAAACGAGCAATTCGAGATCAACATTAATCCGGACTGGATCAAGAAGTACCTCACCAAAATCATAGCAGGCCTGATCCTACTTATAGCATTGGGCATGGCTATCAAAACGGTAGGGCCTGAGGAGGAAGGTGTGGTCATCCAACTTGGTCAATATAACAGGACGGTTCAACCAGGACTGAACTTCATCATTCCATTAGCGGAGAACATGTACAAGATCCCAGTCCAAAGGCAACTCAAACAGGAGTTTGGGTTCAGAACGGCTACCGCAGGCCAAAGATCAGAATATTCCAAAACGGCATACTCGGATGAAAGTATGATGCTTACGGGTGACCTAAACCTCACCGATGTAGAGTGGGTAGTACAGTATAGGATTGTGAATTCTTTCAACTACCTTTTTCGGGTGAGGAATGCAGAAAAAACCCTTAAGGACATGTCGGAGGCTGCCATGCGGAAAATCGTGGGAGACCGTACTGTAAACGAGGTTCTAACAGTGGGAAGACAGGAAGTGGCCAGTAGCGTGGAGGTCATTCTTCAGGAAATGTGTGATGAATACGAAAACGGAATCAGGATTGACCAGGTGGTGCTGCAAGACGTAAACCCACCAGAACCCGTAAAACCCTCCTTTAATGCCGTAAACGAGGCACAGCAAGAACGGGAAACGCTAATCAACCAGGCAGAGGCCGAATACAATCGAGTCATCCCCAGAGCAAGAGGGGAAGCTTTGGAAACTGTAGAACTTGCTGAAGCTTATGCCCTCAATCGCGTCAACCGGGCAAAAGGGGAAGCAAATCGATTCAGTGCAGTTTATGAATCCTATATAAAATCACCAGAAGTGACAAAACAGCGGATTTATTTGGAGACCATGGAAAGGGTATTGCCAAAATTAGGAAATAAGGTAATTACAGATGAAAAAGGCAGCAATGTTTTACCATTACTGAATCTTACAGGAGAACCCAAAAAACTCGAGCCATGAAATCGAGCCTGTCCTGACGGCAGTCAGGCATGAGGAGAACCTCACACGGGGGGGATGATTATCAATCATGCGGGATTCTCCCGAATCAAGTTCCCTGATCCCGAAAGCTATCGGGACGGGGCAGGCAGGGGCAGGCTACCCTTACCTGCAGTACGGGGCAAGTTATAGCCATTGAAAAGACAATTATAAACACATGAAATCGAGCATGACGAGCACGTCACACACTGGGATGATTATAGACTGCGAGATTCCATATGGCCTTTAAAAAACAAATTATAATCATATGAAATGCCCATGAGAAAGAATTCTCACACAGGGGGATGATTATTCTGGGCATTCCATCTGACCGCTTAGAAGAAATTATAAACAGATGAATAAAAACAAAATAGGATATATAGTTATTGGGGTCATATTGCTCTTGATAATTAACAACGCGATTTTCGTCTTGGATGAGACACAACAGGCCATCGTTACGCAGTTTGGTAAACCAGTAGGTGAACCTAGGACCCAGCCGGGTATCAATATGAAGATACCCATCATACAGAAGGTACAGTTTTTCGACAAAAGATACCTGGAATGGGATGGGGACAAAAACCAAGTACCCACAAAAGACAAAAAGTTTATATTCGTTGACACCTATGCCAGATGGCAGATTACTAACCCCCTACAGTTTTTCATTAGACTGAGGGATGAGAGGTCTGCCCAGTCCAGGCTAGACGATATATTGGACGGGGAAACCAGAAATGCCATTGCCAGTAACGAACTACTTGATGTAGTCAGGTCCAGCAATAGGGATCCAGAGGTAACGGAGGATTTTATGGAGGAGATTGAGATTTTAGAAGATATAAATGTAGGTCGTGCTGCCATAGAAAAGATCATTTTGGAAAAGGCCAATATGCGTTGTGCGGATTTGGGGGTCAGAATCCTTGACTTCAGGTTTAAGCGTATGAACTATGTGGATGAAGTTAGGGACAGGGTTTACGACAGGATGATCAGTGAGCGAAACCGAATTGCAGACCAGTTCCGATCCGAAGGACAAGGAGAAGCTAGAATCATTGAAGGAAACAAAGAAAGGGATTTGGCAAAAATTCAATCTGAGGCCTTCCAGGAGGCCGAAGAGATTAAAGGTAGAGCGGATGCTGAGGCTACTGAAATATATGCCACTGCCTATAATCAAAACAGGCAATCGATAGATCTGTATAAGTTTCTAAGGACCATGGAAGCCTTTGAGAAGTCCCTGGATGAAAACACCAACCTGGTTATCTCTTCGGATAGTGAGTTTTTCAGGTACCTGAAGCGCTTGCCATAACTTTTCCGGGAGGCTAATAGTTATACTAATTGTTAGTCTCCCCTTTTTTATCCAAGATGAAGATCAAGATTTCTACGCCTGTACAACAACATTATCTAAAAGTTAAAGCGCTTTTTGACGAAAACTTATTCAAGGTGCTCAACCCTCCATTTCCTCCAGTGAAGCTCCTGCGCTTTGACGGTTCAGATATTGGAGATACGGTGGTGCTTGAATTGAATTTTATCCTTTTTAAGCAAAAATGGGTCAGCAAGATTACGGATAATAAAACCAGCGACAATGAGTTTTATTTTATAGACAAAGGAGTGGAGCTACCCTTCTTTTTGGGGAGTTGGGAGCATAAGCATATCATTATCCGAAAAGGAGAAAATGAAAGTGAGATAAGGGATGAGATTGAATACGAGGGGAAAATGGGTTTGATGAGCATTTTGTTGTATCCGCTTTTGTATGGTCAGTTTCTTTATCGCAGACCCATTTACAAACGGTATTTTAAGCAGCCATTGAATTAACCTATATGCAGGTTTTCGCAATCCTGAATTTGACAATCGCCATAAAGAACCAAGGAGTGGCTGGTAATTGAGGAAACAAACTCCTTTCCCATAGCCTCTTTTATAAGGTTGATCCGCTCATCCGAAAATTCCTTGATTTTTCTGCACTGATTACATACGTAGTGATCATGATGCTTGTAAGTGAGGGCTTGTTCATACAATGCCACTTTATCCTTGAACTGGTGCTTTACTGCCAATCCGCATTCCACAAGAAGGTCTAGGGTATTATAGATAGTGGCTCTACTAATGGTG
This sequence comes from Pleomorphovibrio marinus, assembly GCF_003347495.1. Classification (GTDB taxonomy): domain Bacteria; phylum Bacteroidota; class Bacteroidia; order Cytophagales; family Cyclobacteriaceae; genus Pleomorphovibrio; species Pleomorphovibrio marinus. The sequence goes on along the minus strand of NZ_QCXY01000001.1, from coordinate 1,051,806 downwards.
TAGCCCTTGTTTCTCATCATGAGAAACAGTCCCTCCACGTCAATGTGCTCATCCTGGGGAAGCGCGTATAGTTCATCGATCACGGAAAACCTCTCAGGGGTCTTTCGGCTCCCTTGTCGAAGCAAATAGTTCTCAAATATTTTTTTTGCTTTTTCAATTAGTGACTTTTCTGCCATGACCTCTGGGTTATAAAGATTAAATATGCAGGATTTTTTAGATTTATTCAAACCAAGAAAGTCCTGTGTATGTTAAAATGAATAATTTGCTTTCATTCTAAATTACAATTAACCGCAGATCAAAATCAGAACAATTTTACCAATTAAAACTATATGTGTACGTTTTATTTGTTATATTATTGCATTGATTCAGAATCCAACTCAACCTATGCGGAATTATCTTAAGTATATCCTGGGGATTTCTTTTTGTTTTTTTTGTATGGCTGCGTGGGGACAGGTACCCGGTTTCTACATGAAAGAGGATAGGAGAAAACTGAAAATCCCATTTTTGGATTCCAATAACCTCATCATTATCCCGGTATCTATCAACGGTGGGCCAGAGATTAATTTCTTGTTCGATACAGGTGTGAAGTCCAACATTTTCTTTAGCAAAACCATGGCAGACGAAATGGACATGGATTATACCCGCAAGCTAAATCTAGTGGGTGCTGACGGAAGGACGGTATTAAGTGCCTCAGTGTCCCCAAACAATAATTTTGATATAGGTCCTGTGGAGGGCATTTTTCAGGCAATTTTAGTCTTGGACGAGGATTTTTTGGAGCTTGAAAAGGTTATTGGTGTGCCCATTTACGGGGTAATCGGACATGAGTTTTTCAAAAAGAACCCCATTAAAATCGATTATGACAATAACGAAATCTCTTTTTACAGAGAAAATGCCCTCAAGTGGAGACCAATCGGATACCGGAAAATGGATCTGGAACTGATCGGCAGCAAACCCTACATCGATACGCAAGTGAGACAGATAGAAGGGCCTAACATCGAGGCCAAACTACTTATCGATACAGGTGCCAATCACGGACTTCTCTTAAACAGGGAAACAACCGAAGACATCAGCATTCCGCCTGTCACCTTGGAAACGGACCTTGGCAGGTCTTTAGGAGGGGACTTGTTTGGCTTGGTTGGGAGAGTAAAGCGACTTAACATTGAAGGGCTGAAATTCAGGAATGTCATCACATCTTATCCCGATGAGACTGAATTTTCGAATGTAATTATAGAAACTGGAAGACAGGGAAGTATAGGCTCAGACCTACTCACACGCATGAGAATAATTTTGGACTATCCCAGGGAAAGGTTTCTGTATAAAAAAGGGGGTAAATTTGGACAGGATTTCGATTATGACATGAGTGGACTCATGGTCAGAATGTTTTCCGCTGAAGAACGCCGTTTTTACGTGAGTCAAGTAAGAAAAAATTCCCCCGCTGGAAATCAAGGAGTGGAACTTTACGATGAAATTTTGTCCATCAACAAGGTGCCGGCAATGTTTTGGGAACTTGATGACATCACTAAATTATTAAAATCCGATGAAGGGAAGGTCATTACCCTGGAACTTTTACGACAGACTGAAGAGGGAAGCCCTCCGCAGAAGTTGAAAATCACTTTCAAACTTGAAAAACAAATTTAGAATATCCGATTATTGCTTTTGAAAATTGTGCTAAATAATTTACAAAACATATTTATAGTCATAAACAACACAGCAAAAATAAAACTTTAACTTATCTTTGTGACTTTGAGGCAGAAGAGTGAAGTATATTTTTAAGATTGGTGATTTAATTTTCTGGTGACCATGGTAGAGGCAGCCAATTATGGGTTTAAAAATCTGTTGTTGACAATTAAAAAGCATGATAAACAAACTTTTGAGCTGCTTTACGTTTCAAAAGAAGTTTTTCTTATTGCGCAAGAGGGAGAAAAGGTATTCAAGGAGGATTTCTATAATCGGATTTTTCCCTCCATGCCTCGCCCCGTTTTTGAAACCTTTTTTGAAAAGTTAGGAAAAGGAGAAAACCTACTAGTCCCCATCTTATTGGATAAAAGCCTTTATATGTGGGTTCGCATTGAGGGATATACCATTTCTCAGCATGATGGCACCTATCTCATAAATGCCATGGTGACGCCCCACCGAGAGTCTTCCACCATACAATCCTGGCTTTACAGAGAAAACAAAGAGCAGTTTTTTGCAAACACCCATAATCTTACCAGAATCATACCCGAAAACCTCTCTGAACTTGAGGACTATTTACGTCGAAAATTCGAAAAATTTGACCTGGTAAATTCTGGGGAACTAGAAAAGAAAAGGGAAAAAACGGAGTATGAGTTGGTACCGGGAGTGGTAAAACTAAGCAAAATTCCATTAGGAAACGGCTACTACTCTATACAAATGGAATTGCTGGATTCACCTATTCAGGGAGAAGGTATATTATCCGACCCGGATAACCAGGAAATCATTGATCAGTTCTTGGGGGTTGTTTATTATGAGTATTCGCCAGAATCCAAAAAAATAGCCTGGTCGGGAGCTGTCACGGAGCTATTGGGATATGAAAAAGAGGACTTTTTATCCATCAGTATTTGGGATTGGCTGGAGTTGATACACCCAGAAGACAGGGCTTTTAATGGCCTACTTTACCATACTTCGGATGGAGGTACGGACTCCTTTGAAAACATCTATAGGGTAAGGCACAAGGATGGGCATTTTATTTTCGTGAGAGATTCAGTGAAAACCTTTTTTCATTTCCAAAAGGCAGAAAAAATTCTGGTAGGAATGATAAAAGATGTTTCTGCCCTTAAGATGGCTGAGGAAAAAATAAAGGAGCACCAAGCCAACCTTACGGAGTTGACGGCGGTGGTTCCCGGTATGGTCTATATGTTAAGAGCTTTTGAGGACCACACTCATAAATACCTCTATGTAAGCCAGGGTTGTAAAGCCATTTTTGGTGTAGAACCCGAAGAGGTGATCGCCACAGAAAAAGCCCTTGCAGACCTGATACATCCCGAGGATAGGGATCACATTGAGAAGCAGGACAAAGAAGCCTATCTCAACGGTAACAAATTTGAAGCATATTTCAGGATCATAACTCCCGAAGGAAACATCAAGTGGATTTATGGCACTTCAGATAAAATCCGTAACGATAGCAATGAATCCATTTGGGCAGGTGTTTATATAGATATAACAGAAACTAAAAAAAAGGAGGAAGAAGCCAAAGAAAACTTCGTTAAATACAAGTCAATTTTTGATGAAAGTCCACACATCATCATTCATTTTGACCAGAACTTGCTAATAACGGACGTAAATAAAACTTACCTAGAAAAGACCAAAAAAGGAGACAAATCAGAAATTCTGGGTAAAAACGTAGAATGCTTGGTAAAAAACCCATCAAGTAAAGCTGCATTTAAAATGACCCTTGAAAATGGGTTTGGCCGGTTTGAAGGCTATGACAGTGAAGAAAACCAACTAGCTTCCAGTTATTATAGGATATCCGCTAAGGAAATCAAAAAAGGAGAAAGCTACCAAGCAATCATTGAGGATATCACCGAGAAAGAATTTGTACAAAACTTCCTCAATGAGGTTACCAATACTTCTACTGTATATAATGATAAGGATTTTTTCGATGAAGTAGCAAAGCTCCTCAATTCCAGATTGAATTTCGAGTACTGCCTAATCGGACATATCCATACAGGTACGGGATACCTTGAAACCATATCTGCGGCAAAAAAAGACGAGATTATCCCAAACTTTTCACTTCCCCACCCTGCAAGCCCCAAGATGATCCAGGAACAGGATGTCAATGCATTGACCATAATTCCAGAAAAAGCCTATCAGGAATTTCCTCAGGACAGTTTATTAGTGGAAAATAAGCTCGAAAGCTATATTGCCTTTGCAATCAATAACAAACAAGGAGAACCAATCGGACTTCTTGCTGCTGCCGGCAAAGATAAAATTTCTATTGAAAAACCCCTGAAGGATATTTTCAAATTTTTAGGGGATTGGGTTGGTTCTGAGCTTCATCGGTATAATTATGAATTGGGGCTGTTGGAGACCAACCTCATGCAAGATGCCATTCTAAACGGGACTGACTATGCCATCTTTGCAGTAAACCACAATATGGAAATTACCTTATTCAATAACCGGACATTGAATGTCTTCGAAATTGATAAGCTGGAAAACTTACTCACCAAAACCCTCATTAAAGACAATGCTGAAATAAGTGTCATGGAAATGATTGGCGAAACGGTGGGTCAGCACAAAACAGACTATTTCCTTATAAAAAGCCCAAATGGGAAGTTAAGAGAACTTAAAATCTCCATCACCCAAATTTCCTATGGGCAAAAGCAGAAGATTTCCTATGTAGTCTTTGCCGATGATATCACGGAAAGAACCGAGTCTGAGAAAAAGTTAATCGAGACCGAACAGCTATACCGTAGTATTTCCGAAAACTTTCCCAAAGGAACCATTGATGTTCTCGACAAGTCCTATAAATACATCTATACGGAGGGTAAGGAGTACCAACTTCAGGGAATTCAACCTAAATCCCTTATCGGTCTTTCTCATGTGGAACAGTACCAGGGAAAAAACAAAACCCTTACCCTAAAAAATTTAAAGAAGGTACTGGAAGGTGAGATGGTCAACTATGAGATCACTATCAACAACCAAAGTTACCTTCAAAGGGGCGTTCCTCTCACCAACAACAAGGGAGAAATCGACAGAATATTATTGGTAAAGCAAAACATCACCGATGCCAAAAAACTAGAAGCCGAGAAGGAGACCTTAATCCAAGACCTAAAGTCACACAATGAAGAATTGCTGAGGTTTGCCTATATCGTATCCCACAACCTAAGGGCTCCTATTGTTAACATAGCCCTCCTTTTAGACCTTTACAACGAAACCAATCCCGCGGATATGGAAAATGTGGAGGTAATTGAAAATTTAAAAATCTCCACCAACCTTTTAAACGCTACCTTACAAGACCTGATAGAAGTAGTTTCCATAAAAAAACAAAAAATCCCCAAAGTAGAAACCATTGATTTCAAGTTGCTTCTTAACAATATAGAAAAAAGCCTTTTTAACCAGCTTAAAGAATCCGGGATTAAAATCCACAAAGATTTTTCCCAACTCGAGGAAATGAACTATGTATATGCCCACCTAGAAAATTTCCTCATGAACTTTTTGACCAATGCAGTAAAATACAGACACCCCGACCGCACCCCCGAAGTATGGATAAGCACTTATGTGGAAGGTGAACACTGCGTAATACGATTTGAAGACAACGGAATAGGCCTGGACCTGAAAAGGTATGGTGACCGAATATTTGGCCTTTACCAGAGGTTCCATAACCATGTGGAGGGCAAAGGAATGGGGCTTTATTTGGTCAGAGAACAAATCCGTGCCAATGATGGGAAAATTGAAATAAATAGTGAGGTCGGTAAAGGAACGGAATTTAAAGTGTCCCTGAAAAACCTCAAAATCCCCAAAATTCAAACCACCCCTTAATGGTTTTTATAGCATAGATGCGGATTCCTGATCCAAAAACAGGGAGGTATTCCCGTGCTTCTGCAATATGGATGCGGGAAGGGAAGTTGTTACCGGTCCCTCTACCATCCCCTTCACCACCTTTGCTTTATTGGCTCCATAAGCCACCAAAAGGATTTTTTCACAGTTTAGGATGGACTTAATTCCCATGGTAATGGCCTGCCTAGGTACCTGCTCCTCATTTTCAAAAAACTTCCTGTTGGAAAATATGGTGTCTTCTGTCAGGTTTTCTATATGAGTAAGGGCATCAAAAGATGCTCCCGGCTCATTGAAGGCAATATGCCCATTGGTACCAATACCCAACAATTGCAGCTGAATGCCTCCGGCGGAATTGATTTTTTCCTCATACTTTTGGCAGTTCTCCTCCAGGTTCCCAATTCCTAAAGGCACATGGGTTTGGGATTTTAGAATGTCAATGTGATCAAATAGATGCTCATTCATAAAATGTCGATAGCTGTTGCTGTCCATTGGGGCAAGACCCACATATTCGTCCAAGTTAAATGTGGTAACCTGTTTGTAAGAAGTACCGTTTTCAATATGGTCCTTAACCATGGCTTTATAAACCCCAATTGGGGAACTTCCCGTGGACAACCCTAAAACCAAATCGGGTTTTTTCTTAACTGCATTTATGATCGTTTTTGCCACTGCTTCAGTTAATGCTTCTACGGAATCGAACTTCTTTATCTGCATAATCAAAATTTGGAGTGATATTGGAGGATGTAATGCTTTACCAAAAGTACCCAAAATTTAGAAAAACGACCATCCCAATTTGTCGATAATGAAAATCATTTAAGTGTAGGAAGGCTTAACTTATATTTTACCGCAACAATTCTTATACTAATCACAATGCTTATTGAAACCAACAAATTAATGTCCCTTTCTAAACCGAAATAATTGAGAAGGAGATAAATTACCGCTCCAGCCAAACACGCCGAGGCATAGATTTCTTTTCGGAATAAAATGGGAATTTCGTTGGTCAGGGTATCCCTGATTACTCCGCCCATCACGGCCGAAAACATCCCCATTATGGCTGCCACCTCCGGTCTAAAGCCTAGACTAAGGGATTTTTCAACCCCAAGTATGGTAAAAAACCCAATGCCCAGAGTGTCAAAAAGAAAGAACGTCTTCCTTAGTCCTGCCAAAAATCTAAAAAACATAAAGGTGATCAAAATACCCCCAAAGATGGCATAGAGAAAGTTTACATTGCCCACCCATACCAAGGGGTATGCTCCCAATAAAATATCCCTGAGACTCCCTCCTCCTATTGCCGTAATAAAACCGGTAAAACCAGCACCAAAAAGATCATGTTCCCTGTCCTTGATGGCTAAGGTCCCCGAAATCGCAAATACAAATGTTCCTGCCAACTCAAGGGCATACTGTAATTCCATCTTTTTTTAATGCTTAATAAAAAGAAACACTCCCATGGCTCGCTTCCCGTGCACCAACACGGACTTAGGAGGCTCCATCCATGCTATTGGGAATCTTTCCAACAGAGATGCCAACATGGCTTTTGTCAACAGGAACCTTTCACTTCCATCCGGCAAGGTAGCCCTACCCCCCCTCAACGGTACAAAAGTACCAAAGTTTCCATCCGCATCCGTGCAGGTTCTAATCCACAGCAAACCTCCTGGTTTTAGCACTCTTACCATCTCGGATACCATTTGCAAAAAATGATTTTTGTCTTCTGCAAAATGCAGTACTGCGCTGCTAATCACTAAGTCAAATACCTCATCCTGATAAAAAATATTCTCCACTCCACAGACCTGAAACCTCTCTGGATCAAAACTAGGATCTAAGGAGCGGGCATATACCCGGGCCATTTGAATTGCTGCTGGATCCTTGTCTATCCCTACTATACTGTATCGGTTCTTGACAAAATAATGGGTGTTGCGACCTTCTCCACAGCCCGCATCTAATATGTGGATTTCAGAAGAAAACCTACCTTTCAAAATTTGATCCAGGAGGTATATGTCCATGTTACCCAACAACCGGTTTAATTCCTCATGATCCATTTGGCATCGATCGGTTAGTTACAATACTTCATTAAGCCCAAAATAGAAAGCCCTTTGGTCCCCAAAGGCTAGGTCCAACCTAAAATTTAAACCTTCTTCATTCAACCTGTACCTTAATCCCATTCCCCCACCATACCTAAATCGTTGGAAGGAAAAGGTCGAGGGTTTGTCCGCCACTTGGCCTGTACTTCCGAAAAACACCAGACCAAACTTCCTGTAAACAGGAAGACGGTATTCAACTTGATAAACCATAGCATGTCTATCCCTGTACCTACCTTCGAAATATCCCCTCATCAAGTCACTACCCCCTATGAGGCTTACGTGCTGAAAGGGAGGGTTTCCAGTAGTGAAGTTGGCCCAGGCCTGGCCCACTATTACATGATCCAACCAAGGGTTAAGGTATTTCCTAAGGTCAATTCTATATTCAGAAAAGGTGAAATTACTACCTAATAAAGAACCAAAAGTGGTGTAGACAAATTGATGAAACACCCCATTGGTAGGTTGGAAAATGTTGTCTCTGGTATCATAGTTCAAGAGTAGACCTAGCCCCGAAAGGCGCTGTCCTTGACTTCCGGGAATTTGTCCTGATGCCAAAAGTCCCCCTTCCTCTCGTTGATAAATATCATCCGCCCTGAACTCATACCTGGGACCCAAATAAAGTCCCGGAAAAAGCCGTTTCTCGTAATTCAGGTGAAAATACACAAACCTAGTGGCATAAGTTTCGTCGGTTTGCACTTCATTGCCTATGCCATAGAACCTAAATGGATAATCGGTGAGTTCCAGTCTTGCATTAAAATAACCTTTATTCTCCTTTTCCCAGAAGTTGATTTCTGAGGTTATGAAGGCCTGCCGGTTTAGCGTGTACAAAAATGTAATGGGAAAAGAAGAGGGTCTGGTAATGGAATCTGTAAGATGTGCCGGCCGCCATACCTTTATGGCCCTGGCACCAAGTCCTAAACTAGTTTCCGGCGAATAGGTAAGGGCAGGGATAAATGTCCAAGAACCTCTGGTAATGAAATCCACCACACCATCTGCCATGTCAAAAGGTTTATCCAACCAAACGTTTTTCCTAGGAGCCCCTTGAGCCCACATCTCCGTGGTCGACAAATAGCACAACCCAATGACCAATAGCAGAAAAATCCCTTTCATCAGGCAGCGAAAATACTACTTTTATTCCACCCTTCTTAAGTTAATAGCTAAAAGATACTTATCTGTTGCCTAAATCAAAATTCAATAATAAGCCCAATAGTAGGCAATACGGTACCTGCCGGGTTAACTACCTGCCTTAATAGGTACCTACTGGGATCGGATGGATCCACTTTTGGTGTCCCATCCTCCGTTCTCTCATTGATTAGGAGGTCGGGTTGTTCTGCCTGGAAATTATAGGCGTTTTGTACATCAAAATACCAGTTGAGATTCCACTTATCAAAAAAGTATTTTTTGTCTATCCTAAAATCCAACTGATGGAAACCTGATAAGCGTAAGGCATTTATCCTGTTGAAATCCAATACTCCCTGATTGAAAAGATCCCAATTCGAGCGTAATGAGGAGGCTTGCAAGTCAAACGGTGTATAGGGAGTTCCCCCCAAGTACCTCCACCTTGCACCAATTTCCCAGTTCTTCTTCAGTCTTTTCCCTGCTGTGAGGCTTACAATGATCCCGTTATCCCATGAAGAAGGGACAAAGCCTTCTGTATTGGGATTCGTGAATTCACTTCTAACCAGTGTCAAGGCGGCTATGCCATAGAAGTCATTAAACAGACGCTGCTGAGCCAGTAATTCGAGGCCATACGCCCTTCCTTGCGCCTCTGATTGTACTGGCTCATTGCCTATCACCCCAAAATCTGCACCCAGGTTGGCCAAAGCAATCCCATTTCTAATGGAGATTGGGTAGTTGTCATACAGTTTGTAAAACCCCTCTAGAGTAAACCTCCGGTTTTTATCCGGAACCTGATACTCCACTCCAGAAACAAAATGGGTGGACCTGATGAACTTCACGTCATTTTCCTGGTTCACAAAAACCCCCTCATTGTTTCGGAAGCCCAAAACCGTGTAAGGAGGCCTTTGATAATATATCCCCACATTTCCGGTCCAAAAAAGGTCATTGGCCAGCTTATAACTTATATTGAGACGTGGGCTAAACTGATTTAGGGGATTACTGGCAGTTTTTCCAAAATCGCTTCCATCCACTCGTACCCCTCCAGAAAGCAACAACTTCTCATCCAGGTATTTTTTACTGCCCTGAATAAATCCCCCATAAGAATTAAAGAAGGAAGTAGAGGAAATATCCAGAATTTGTCCCTCCATCGCCATTGCTTGTCGGTCAAAATTCTGAATAAAATATCTGCTGAACTCATAATTGACTCCATATCTTAGGGTCCACCCCTTACCAAATATGTTATTTTCAGCCCTAAACTTGTTTTCACTTTCTTGAGAAAGATAATCGAATAGCAAATTTTCTGCGTCCGATTCATCATTGTTCCTGTATTTGAAAGACCGGTTGTTAAGCATATTGCGGCTCAGCACGAAAGTCCAAAACCCATTTTCCCTGAAACGCTTTAATTTTAATCCTGTCGCATAATTCCATTGGGTAGAGATAGGTAGGTTGTCCAATAAATTAAGTCTATTTTCCCTGTCCAAAGGATCTTCATCTTCAGGTTCATCAAAATTTAGGGCAAACTGATCAATGGCACCAACTCCCAAGAAGGTCAGCTCTGTCTTATCATTGATTTTGGTTTTAGTCTTAACCGTAAAGTCATTAAAGGTGGGTAAAAATGGCAGTCCCAATAAGCGGAACAAGAATCCTAAATAAGACCTCCTGGCAGAAAAGATGTAGGTGGTCTTGTCCCCAATCGGCCCCTCGTTGGAAAGGGTTAGCTCACTGGCTCCCAAAGTAAGCTGGGTAAACATTTGGTCCCTCCGCCCATCTTTAAGCTCAAACTCAAAAAAGGAGCTTAGTGAGTTCATCCGGTTCGCTGGAAAAGCACCACTAATGACTTCTACATTTTTAATAAGGTTTACATTCAAGATACCTACAGGTCCCCCTGAAGATCCCTGAGTAGCGAAATGGTTGATTACGGGAACCTCAATTTCATCGATGAAAAATTTGTTTTCATTGGGTGCTCCACCCCTGATGATAATATCGTTTCTAAAAGAAGCTGTACTAGCTACCCCGGGAAGGGATTGGATAACCCTGCTAATATCCCGGTTACCCCCCGGATACCTTTCGATCTCATTGGTGTTTAGCTTTCTTGCGGAAATGGGGGTATCCTCAGATCTGGAAAACTCAGAACTTATGACCACTTCATCCAAATCTGAAGCCTCTTCTTCCAACTGAAAATCCAATTGAACTGGCCTTGCCCTTCCTACTTGGATTTCGTACTGTGTTTGGGACCTAAAACCTACAAAAGAAGCCTTCACGTTATAAAGCCCTGGTTCTAATCCGTCAATGCGATAGTTCCCTTCCTCATCCGTTATGGTGCCCTTATCAACCCCTGATACCACCACATTGGCAAAGGGTATAGGGTTATTATTGACAGGGTTCTGAACCCTACCCTGAATGGATCCTCCACTTTGGGAAAAACCAATAACATGATAAAGAAAGAGTACCAAAAAAATTACTGCCTTTTTCATAGTTATGCTGATATATGTATCAATAATCGAAACGAAAATAAATTGTTTGAAAAGGAGCGCAATAATTGAAGTAATTTTTAGTGCAATTACTAACTTTGAACTTAAACCCAATGGTAAGCTTATAGAATTTAACCTAAAAAACCAACCAAACTCATGGCCATACTTGCTATTGACTTAGGTGGGATTTCCCTTAAAGTAGATCTATTTTTGAGAGATGGAAGGCGTACAAACCTAGAGTCCATCTCACTTAACCAACGAAAGGGTCTGAAGTAGGAAGACTTATTGTCGATAGAATAAAATCGTAACTCCGTGAGTATAGCCTAAAAGGTTTTGAGGTAACAGTACCAAGAATTTATCGGCCCTTGACCCAAACAGTTTGGGCACCCAAGATTCCGGCTGGGAAAATTATTCATTATTGGAAGAAATTAAGGGGTGTAAAACTACATATCCACCCTTCCCATAATGTGCCCGGAGACACAACTACAAAAGTAAAGACTTGAAGGGGCACTTTCAGAATATAAACGAAGGGTAACATGATTTTGATCCCTAATAATTTGTAAATAAGGCTTAATAATAAATAAGGATATTTCTTTTGCACTTGCCAACCTATGCAAAAAATTCAGGAACTTCTGAACTTGTTTGAAAAGCATCTCACAGTAATGGCGATAGCTGAAGAGCTGTTTATATTCTCCAAAGAAACCTTTAGGGAGGAGATGGAAAAAAGACGCTATGAAACTGCGGTCTTAGAGGATAGTGGCCAACTGCTAAAATTTGACAAGGGAGATGAATTCCCCATGCCCATAGCTACCAATGACACCCTACCTGCACATACTTCCCTTTTTGAAACCTATGAAAGATTATTGCAAAAGAGGCGATTTTTCATTCTCAGTCCAAACGGGATTACCCATATCGTTACCCGAAGTGATTTGGATAAAATCCCTCTCAGGCTGGGTGTTTTTGGACTGGTAAGTGTTTTCGAAACTTTCCTAAAGGAAAAAGTGAGGAAGGAAGTCAAGGATTGGGAGATTAGCCTCACCACAGAACGCCTGAAACTAGCCAAACGTTTATTAGAAGAAAAAATCCTCAGAAAAGAAGATATTGATTTGGTTCAGTGTCTTCAACTTGGGGACTTACGAACTATTTTTTCAAAGGAAAAAAGGTACAGAAGCCTTATAAAAGAGCTAAAAAGGGATAAATATGACAAAACTCTAAAGGCTATCGTTCGCCTTAGGGATGCCTTGGCACATGCACAGCCTGCTCTCCCCTATAGCTGGGATGAGATTTACGAATTGGTGGTTTTCATGAAGAAAATAATGTATGGGGATTCAAAGTTCAATCTTCCCTAATTGTTGCATGTTTCTCAGTATCCAAGCCTGCCTTCCCCGCAAATAGGATGTGGGATTCGTAGGAACCCATATTTTGGGATTAGGCAATATCGCTGCTATCATGGCCGCCTCCGCGCGGGAAAGTTCAGCCGAAGGTTTTTGATAGTAAGCCTGGGAAGCAGCCTCTATGCCATAGATACCATGGCCCATCTCTATTACATTCAAATAGACTTCCATGATCCTTTCCTTACCCCAAAACCATTCCATCCCTATGGTAAAATATGCCTCTACCAATTTTCTAAGCATATTTCTTACGGGGAAAAGGAACACATTTTTAGCAGTTTGGTTGGTAATGGTGCTACCCCCCCGGAAGCGTTTTCCGGAAGCAATCTCTTCTCTTGCCTTTTCTATAGCTTCCCAGTCAAAACCCTTATGGGTGGGAAACTTCTGGTCTTCTGCCGCAATGACAGCTTCTATCATATGTGGGGAGATCCTATTCAAAGGGGTCCATTTATGAGTGAAGTTAAAACCACTCTCAGTATGGATAACCTGTTCCATCGCCCTTTGGACCATTAATGGGGTTATGGTGACAGGCACCCATCTATAGCTCCATAAAAGCAGCGTAGAAAACAACCAAAGGCCAATTATTAACTTGACCAAAAATATACCAAACTGTTTCACACAACATTAACTTATCTAGTGCCAAAATTAACGTAAACTATCCATTGAAAGGACATTTTTTTTGGGCTAATTTTGCTTCATGACGGAAAGAACGATATCTGAATTTCCCCGGGAATTCATCCGGCAAATGGGGGAGCTACTGCCAGAGGCTGAAATTCCGCCGTTTTTTGAATCCCTTAAAGAGTCTGTCCCCACAAGTATCCGAATAAATCCCTCTAAAATAAGACAGCCCCACCTCCCACAGCACCTGCCTATACCATGGGCCAAAAATGCCTTTTGGCTTAAGGAAAGGCCAAATTTTACCACTGACCCCATCTTCCATTCAGGGGCCTATTATGTACAGGAAGCCTCTTCTACTTTTTTGCAACATGTGCTTGAAAATTTATCCCTGCCGGAAGAAAACATATTCCTGGACCTATGTGCAGCTCCGGGAGGTAAGTCGACCTTGCTTTCTACCTACCTAGGAAATAAGGGGCTGCTCATTGCAAATGAAGTCATAAACAGCAGAAATCAGGTTTTAAAAGAAAACATCATAAAATGGGGCTTGGGCAACACCATTGTCACACAAAATGACCCTTCTCATTTTAGTGGGTTAAAAGAAAGCTTTGATTTGGTACTCGTTGACGCGCCATGCTCCGGAGAAGGCATGTTCAGAAAAGATCCAGATGCCATAAACGAATGGTCAGAAGAAAACGTCCAATTATGCGCCTCCCGGCAAAGACGGATACTGGATGCTGCGGTAGAATTAGTTCGTCCGGGCGGCTATCTGATTTATTCTACCTGCACGTTTAATGCCTCAGAAAACGAGTATAATGTTAATTATTTACTGGACCATGACAGATTTAACGGGGTTAATATTCCTATAGTGAAAGAGTGGAATATCAACAAAAGCATGGTGGAGTACGGCAATAAAGTCAGCTATACCTATCGATTTTTTCCCCACAAGGTTAATGGGGAAGGCCTATTTATGGCAGTTTTTCAGAAAATTGGGGAGGCTGCACCTGTGAACCTGTCCCAAAAAAGAAACTTCAGGCATCCGCACATCAAGCAGGTTCTACCCAGACAGCTGCCATCGCCACTGAGGTTTATCGAAGAGGCCGAAATAAGGTTATTCCAAATTGGGGAAACGTTTTTCGGACTTCCCTCCTCTTTTGTTCCTGAATTTGAAAAAGCGGCCAACCTACTCAACATAAGGTATTTTGGGATCGAACTTGGGGAGGTAATTAGGGATAAATGGATACCAGCACATGCTTATGCACTTAGCCTTTTGCCCAAAGAAAATTTTAAATACCTACGCCTAGACTACGATTCATCGTTGACATATTTGAAAAAAAAGCCCTTCTCCCTAGAAAAAGCACCCAAGGGTTGGCTTCTGATTAATTACCAGGGATTGAATTTAGGGTGGTGCAAAAATCTTGGAAACAGAATCAACAACTATTACCCCAAGACTTGGAGGATAAGGATGGAGTAGTTAAACTTCATCATCCCCTTCCTCCAAGTGGGAAAAGTCATACGTTTCATCTTCTAGGTAATGGGGATAGATTTTTTTATGGATTTTCTTTACCTGGTCCACAAGTACCCTTCTGAATTTTTCCACATTATGGCCGGATTCTGCTGCCATGAAGACAGGTTCTATATTTGATTTTTTGGCATAGCTATTCTCCAGTTTTTCAAAGTCGATAAACCTCCCTTCCTCCACTTCTATCTCTGTCATAAACATTCTTTCTTCCTCCGTTGGCATTTTGGAGGCTAAATCCATCTTATTGAAAACCATAATGACCGGCTTCTCTCCTGCTCCCATCTCATTGAGGGTTTGGTTGACTACGGCTATTTGGTCTTCAAAGGCCTGATGGGAAATATCCACGACATGCACCAATATATCCGCCTCCCTGATTTCAGCCAGGGTTGATTTAAAAGATTCGATAAGGTGGGTTGGGAGTTTACGGATAAAACCAACGGTGTCGGAAAACAAGAAAGGTACATTTTCTAAAACCAATTTTCTCACTGTAGCATCTACTGTGGCAAAAAGTTTGTTTTCGGCTAGGAGATCTGCTTTAGTCATCAATTTCATCAGTGTGCTTTTGCCCACGTTGGTATAACCCACCATAGCCACTCTCACAATTCCTTCCCTGCCCTTTCTTTGGGTGATACCTTGCTTTTCTATTTTATCCAGTTTACTCTTTAAGAGGGTAATCTTGCTCCTGATATCTCTCTTATCGGTTTCAATCTCCTTTTCACCGGCACCACCCCTGGTACTGGTGCCACCTCTTTGCCTCTCCAGGTGAGTCCACATCCGTGTAAGTCGGGGTAAAAGGTACTGAAATCGCGCCAACTCCACTTGGGTCTTTGCTTGGGCAGTTTGGGCTCTCTTTAAAAATATGTCCAAAATTAGCAGGGAACGATCGTACACTTTGACCTTCAGCTCATTTTCTAAGATTTTCATTTGGGAAGGTGTAAGGTCATCATCAAAAATAACCATATCTACCTCAAAGTGGGTGATGTAGGCTTCAATTTCTTCCAGTTTACCTGATCCCACGAAAGTTCTTTGATCCGGCTTTGCGAGTCTTTGGGTAAATTTATGTATCGTCTTAGCCCCCAAAGTTTCGGCGAGAAACTCCAGTTCGTCAAGATGCTCTTCCACCAACTGTTCAGAATCGTGTTGGTGAATAAGGGCTACTAAAATAGCAGTTTCCTCTTTTGGGGCGGTTTCTAGTAGTTTTTTTAGCTTTCTGTTGTATTTACTCATAAGTTATGTTAAGACTCAAGACACCAAATTAACGGATTTTCGACCATATAAATTCCTTCCTAGCATATTAGGTTTACGCGACAAAGTACATGCCCAAAAACATGTAAGCACCCAATGACCAGGATAATTCCTAATCAATAAGTAATTTTTGAGTACTTTTGTAACTGGTCAAAACAGGTAAATATTATTTTTGAACTTTTAGCAAAGGTAGTAAGATGGAAATAAGAAAAACACCACTTGAGGGAGTAGTAGAAATTTATCCAAGGGTATTTAAAGACGATAGAGGTTACTTCTTGGAAACATATAGAAAAGATTTTTTTAAAAAACATGAGCTTATTACGGATTGGAAACAAGACAACCAGTCATTTTCTGAAAAAGGAATAGTAAGGGGGTTACACTTTCAAAAAGGCGAATTTGCACAGGCGAAACTTGCCAGAGTTATTATCGGCAAGGTTTTGGATGTAGTAGTGGACTTGAGAAAGGGTTCACCTACCCTGGGCAAGTACCATGCAGTAGTTCTAGATGCAGAGCACCAAAATATGCTTTACATCCCTGAAGGGTTTGCGCATGGGTTTGCAGTTTATGAAGACGCAGTCTTTTCCTATAAATGTTCCAACCTTTATCACAAAGAAAGTGAGGGTGGAATCATTTGGAATGATAAAGAGTTAGGGATTGAATGGGGAGTGCCGACTCCCATTCTGTCAGAAAAAGATAAAAACTGGCCCACACTTGGGCAATTCATTACTGAAAGCGAAGGAGGACTTTAATGTCATTGCTGGACATATTTAAAAAGCGCAAATCAAAGGAAGCATCAAATCTAGATTTATCCTGGATGGTAGCGGACATGCATAGCCATCTTATCCCAGGGATAGATGATGGGGTTCAATCTATGGAAGAAGCGGTGGCCTTGGTCAAACAATTGCATGGTCTTGGTCTGCGCAAACTCATTACCACTCCCCATATAATGAGTGAATTCTATCGAAACACCCCTGAAATCATCTCCTCAGGTCTTGAGAAACTTTCTGCCGCAATAAAGAGTGAAAACTTGGATATTTATTTAAATGCTGCGGCTGAGTACTACCTTGACGAAGTTTTTTACGAAAAGGTAGAGAAAAACGAACCCTTGTTGACATTTGGCAAAAACATGGTGTTGGTAGAAACTGGTTTCTTGAGTAAGCCCCATATACTTATCGAAGCCTTCTTTAAACTAGAGATGGCAGGATATCAACCGGTTTTTGCGCATCCTGAGCGCTATCTGTATCTTCAGCAAGATGCAGAGCTGTTAGAATCTCTAGCTGAAAGGAACATCAGTTTTCAACTCAACCTGTTATCCATCACGGGCTATTATTCAAAACCCGTGAAAAAATTTGCTGAGAAACTAATCGATAAAGGTTTGGTGAAATTGGTAGGCACCGATTGCCATAATATGAGGTATGCAGAGGCCCTTAATCGGTTACCCCAAGAGAAGTATTATTATAAACTTATCTCCTCAAATTTGCTGAATCCCTCCCTATGAAAACGAGAATGACACAAGCAACACACGCCACGCCCCAATAGCTATCGGGGCGTGGCGTGATTCCCCTGAAACGAGTCCCCCGAAACAAGTGGGGGGAAAGTTATGAGCACTGAAAAGACAATTATAAACATATGAAAGTTTTAGTAACCGGTGCCACGGGATTGTTGGGCAGCTATTTGATTAGAGAATTACTCGTAAACCATGAGGTTCATGGTTTCAGGCGAAAGGAAAGCAGCAATCGCTTGGTTCAGGATATCGAGGGTAAGGTTACCTGGCACGAAGGGGAAATTACAGACTACCAATCGCTTCAGGATGCGACCGTCGGCATAGACGCGGTCTGGCATGTGGCAGGCCTAGTTTCCTTTAAGAATAGGGATCAAGAAAAACTGCTGACCGTAAATACTGAAGGCACGGCAAACTTGGTAAACGTCATGCTGGAGAATGGCCCAAAAAAGCTTGTTTTCATCAGTTCGGTAGCTGCCCTTGGAAAGGATCCTGATACCCAGTTAATTGATGAAGAGTACAAGTGGGTAACCTCAGAGCTAAACACCCCATATGCGATATCCAAACACTTGGCAGAATTGGAGGTCTGGCGGGGTGCGCAAGAAGGCCTGGAGGTGTTGGTTTTCAACCCTTCTGTATTGCTGGCCAGGCACAAGGACGACAGGTCCAGTACTATGGTTTATGATTATGTTTTCAAAGGGATAAGTTACTTCCCTCAAGGAAGTATTAACTACATAGATATCAGGGATGCCGCGGAAATAATGGTTAAAATCGCTGAGGTTGGAACTTGGAACAATAGATTTATTATCAACAAAGAAAGCCTTCCCTACAAGAAGTTCTTTGAGGAAATCGCCAAGGTTACCGGAAAAAAGGCTCCACACAAACCTCTCACTAAGGGGTTATTGGCTGCAGCCTTGTTTTTTTCAAGGATCACCAATTTTTTTGGCACTTTTCCTGTTTCCCTAAACAAACAATCCGCTTTGCTTTCGCAGATGAACTTCACCTTTGACAACCGCAAATCTGGACGTGTTTTACCCTATGAATATACGCCCCTAGCTGAAACCCTTAAATGGGCATTTGACAACAAAGATTAAGGCAGGGCGTTAATCAAGCAACTTGTTTTGCTGATAAAATTTATTATCTTACCTGATAATAGGCCATCTGATTAAGGATGGTTTATTTAACAACTAAAAAGAGCGCTGATGACAGGAGATTATGATAATCACTCAGAGCAGGAGAGGGCATTAGTCAAGAAGTTCGAGCAATCCCTTAGAACCAATCTTGACCTATTCTTTGGGGAAGAAGAGTTTGAAGATATCATTAGGTTCTATTTGGATAATTTAAAATTCAAAAAAGCACTTAAAGCCAGTGAGCTAGCCCTTGAAAAATTTCCTTTTTCCATGGAGTTTAAGCTTATGCAGGCACAGGCGCTTATTTACTTGGATGATTTGGAAGAGGGATTGGATATTCTGGAAAACCTGAACAACCTTTCCCCCAACAACGAGGAAGTAATTTTAGCATTGGCCAATACCTATACCCTGATGGGACAGCATCAAGATGCCATAGGTTTGCTAGAACAATACCTCCCCATAGCTGAGGATAGTGCTGAAGTGCATTATTTGCTCGGAAACCTTTACAGGGCGGAAGGAAACAATGAAAAGGCAATTGATTGCTACAAAAAAGCCGTAATCCTGAAAATTAATCATGAAGACGCACTTTTTCAGTTGGCCATGATTACTGAGGAGGAAGGTTCTTTTGACGAAATTCTTCAGTTTTACCAACATTTTATTGATCAGGATCCATATAATTCGGGAGCTTGGTACAACCTAGGGGTGGTGTATAACCGAATGGGCGAATATGAAAAAGCCATTCATGCCTATGATTATGCCCTCCTAATTGATGACAGTTTTGCTTCCGCCTATTTTAATTTGGGCAACGCCTTAATGAACACCAAGCAGTATGAAAAGGCATTGGAGGCCTATCAGAACACCATAAACTGCGAAGGGAGTAATGCCGAAAACTGCTGTTACCTTGCGGCCACCTACGAGAAGCTGGATCAAATTGAGATGGCATTTAAGTATTTTAAGAAGTCGGCAAAACTGGATCCGGAATATGACGATGCCTGGTTTGGTTTAGGGATGTGCATGTTGAAAAAGAACAAATTCTTTGAAGCCATACATTATTTCAAAAAAGCGATAAATCTCACTTCCGAAAACGCAAACTACTGGGTGGGATTGGCTGATGCGGAATACAATTTGGGCAACTTACAAGCCAGTTCTGAAGCCTATGAGGAGGCCATTAACCTGGAACCAGGGATTTTAGAGACATATGTGAACCTTTCTTTGATCTATTTTGACCAGAACCGTTTTGAAGAATCTGAAGACGTAATTAAAGAGGGAATGGAAGAACTTCCCGAAGAGCCGGAGCTATATTACAGGCTAGTGGTATATTTGATAAAAACAGGTAAATACAAGGAAGCCTTTTCATATTTAGAAAATGCATTAACTTTGGACTTTGAAAAACACGTGATTTTGTTTGAATTGATGCCTGAACTAGAACACCAAAAGGCCATTTATAAAATCATCAATCAGTACAAAAGCGATTTTACCAAATAATTTATCCAAATTATCTGTTTTAATAAAAGTATCATTGAATGAACTATGCGCTGAAAAGTATCCCGGATCGCACGGTCAAGCCTAGATCATCTGGTTTTACCATGGCCATGGATAAGGGACTTAGCCTAAGGGAAGTGGAAGATTTTGTGCAAACCAGCGGTGATTTTGTCGATATCGTGAAATTGGGCTGGGCCACCTCATATGTCACAAAAAACCTTAGGGAAAAAATTGAAATTTATCGTTCGGCAGGAATTCCTGTTTATTTTGGAGGGACACTTTTTGAAGCCTTTTTAATTCGAAACCAGTTTGAAGATTATCGGGCCTTGCTAGATACCTATGATCTTTCCTTTGCAGAAGTATCTGATGGCTCCATTGTACTTGACCACAGGAAGAAGTGTGAATATATCAGCATGCTTAGCCAGCAGGTTACTGTGCTTTCCGAGGTGGGATCCAAGGATGCCGCAAAAATTATCCCTCCTTATAAATGGATAGAACAGATGCAAAAAGAATTGGATGCAGGAGCATGGAAAGTAATAGGCGAAGCCAGAGAAGGAGGAACTGTAGGGCTTTTTAGGGACTCTGGAGAAGTAAGGCAGGGGCTGGTGGAAGAAATATTGACCAAGATCCCTGAGGAGAAAATTATATGGGAAGCTCCCCAAAAAGAGCAGCAGGTTTGGTTTATTAAACTCATAGGCGCCAATGTTAACCTCGGCAATATCGCACCAAATGAGTTTATACCATTGGAAACCTTAAGGCTGGGCCTTAGAGGAGATACTTTTGATCATTTTCTGAACCTGGAAAAATAATATCCAGGTTCCATTTTAACCGTCAACAAATCGGAATCCATGAAGAGGCTAGTAGATTATATCCTTTTATATCTAAAAGGAATGGGAATGGGAGGAGCCGATATTGTACCTGGGGTTTCAGGTGGTTCTATCGCTTTAGTTACAAAAATTTACGAAGATCTTTTGGAAAGTATCAGGTCTTTTGACCTAGAGGCGCTACGCCTTCTTACTTCCTTAAGAATAAAAGCACTGTGGATACATGTAAACGGACATTTCCTCCTAACCCTACTATTAGGAATCTTTACCAGTATTTTCACCCTTTCAAAAGGAATCACTTTCCTGATGGAAAATCATCCTATACCCCTTTGGGCATTTTTTTGTGGCCTGATTCTGATCAGTGCAATCATCATTTTAAGGGATATACAAAAGTGGAACTTCCTTGCCATATTTGTAATACCCCTAGGGGCGTATTTGGCCTATCTCATTACCGAGTTACCCCCCATTAGTTCCCCCGATACTTGGTGGTTTACCCTTATCTCGGGTAGTATCGCTATCTCTGCAATGATTTTACCGGGTATTTCCGGAAGTTTTATCCTTCTGATTTTAGGACAATATGAAAATATATTATCTGCCGTCAATGAAAGGGACATTTTCATTTTGGGGATTTTTGGGCTGGGGTGCATCATAGGTTTGCTCACATTCAGCAGGGTCATTTATTGGTTGTTGAAAAACTTTCATTCCATTACAATAGCATTTCTTTCAGGGTTCATGCTGGGCAGTATCAATAAAATCTGGCCCTGGAAAAAAGTATTAAGTTACCGCATGTCCAGCAAAGGCATACAGGAACCTTTTATAACCGAAAATATTTGGCCACACCATTATTTGGCAGAAAGAGGGATGGAGCCTCAGTTTTTGATGGCGATTCTGGCTTTCTTTGTGGGAGTGATCTTGGTAGTAGGTATTGAAAGGATTGCATATAACATGACCCAGGAGTAGCTATGAAATCGAGCCTGCCAGGACGGCAGTCAGGCATGACGAGCATGTCACACACTGAGATGCCCCGATAGCTCTCGGGGAGATGCAAGATTCCCCCGAAGCGAGTCCGGGGCAGGCTATGTGGCAAATAAAAATCAATTATAAACACATGAAATCGAGCCTGTCCTGACGGCAGTCAGGGCATGACGAGCACGTCACACACTGGGATGATTATCGTTGCGAGATTCCCCCGAAACAAGTTCCCCGAATCAAGTTCGGGGCAGGCAGGGGCAGGCTATATGACCGCTGAAAAGAAATTATAAACATATGAAAAAATACGGATTGATAGGATTCCCCCTTTCCCATTCCTTTTCAAAAAAGTATTTCTCGGAAAAATTCGTAAAAGAGGGGCTGAGTGACAGGCAATACGAACTTTATGAACTTCCAAATATCGATGCTTTTCCGATCCTTTTGAAAAAGGAAAAGGGATTATTGGGGTTGAATGTGACCATTCCCTATAAGGTTGAGGTAATTCCCTACCTGGATCAATTGGATCCGGCATGCGAGGCTATCGGCGCCGTGAACTGTATTAAAATTTCCACTGGTAGACTTACTGGTTTTAATACAGATTATATTGGCTTTAAAGAGTCCTTACAAAACTGGCTGCCCCAGATTAAGCAAAAAGCCCTTGTACTCGGAACAGGGGGGGCTTCCCGTGCCGTAGTACAGGCACTTCAGGACCTTAAAATCCCTTTTTTGAGGGTTTCCCGAAACGATTTGGATAAAATGGACGTAATTAGTTATATGGATTTATTGGATAATAAGGAAATCCTTGAGGAATATACCCTTATTATCAACACAACCCCTTTGGGTACGTTTCCCAACGTTGAATCCATGCCTGCTATTCCTGTTCAATATATCAATGATAGGCACAGGGTGTATGATCTTGTATATAACCCAGAAAAGACCTACTTGATGAAAACTTTGGAGGCTAAGGGTGCTGTGGTGAAAAATGGTTTGGAAATGCTGCATTTGCAGGCGGAGGCAGCATGGAAAATTTGGAATTGACCTAATGCAGATTTTCCCCATAAAATTTCTCAATGTACTGGAAGAAACTTTCACATGAACGGATAAAGAAAATCATCTTTGAGGCATTGGCCGAAAATATGGACTATAGGGGCGATAAACCCATTCTCGGAATACCTGGCACCTATTTAGACCCTACTGAATTTTATCCAGATGCGCCATTTTTAAAAGATGCCCCCTTCATGTCAGCCTTGGTAAGCAACCCTAACCATATAGGTGTACACACCCTGAGTGAAGAATCAGTCCTTGAGGTATTTAAAGGTACCCAAAAAATCGAAAGGGAGCTTATCCACCTAATTACGGAACAAATTTTCAAGGGCAAAAAAGGGGAGCAAGATGGGTATGTAGCTACCGGAGGTACGGAAGCCAATATTCAGGCAATATGGATGTTCAGGAATTATTTTGAAAGTGAATTTGGGCTAAAGGCTGAGCAGATTGCCCTTATCTATTCTGAAGATGCACACTATTCCATGCCAAAAGCTGCAAACCTGCTCAACCTCAATAGCATCATTTTAAAGGTAAATGAAGAAAATCGCCAGATTTTGCAATCCAGTCTTGAAGAGAAAGTGGAAGCTGCAATAAACAGCGGTTTTAAGGCCTTTATAATCGTAGCAAACCTATCCACCACCATGTTTGGATCAGTGGATGACATCAACAGGCTAGGTAGCTACTTTACAGACAAAAACCTACCTTTTCGTATTCATGTAGATGCTGCCTATGGAGGCTTCATTTACCCATTTACAAACCAAAATAGTGATTATACTTTTGAAAATCCCTACATTTCCTCCATTGCTGCCGATGGACATAAGATGCTACAAACCCCCTACGGGACGGGTATCTTTTTGTGTAGAAAAGGGTTGATTTCCTACGTGAAAACGAATGAAGCCAGATATATACCCGGCAAAGATTATACCCTGAGTGGAAGCCGGTCCGGGGCAAATGCGATTTCCATTTGGATGATTTTGAACATTCATGGATCAGAAGGCTGGAGGTACAAGATGGATACACTTTGTGACCGCACCGAAAGGATCTGTAATCGCCTTGACCAAATGGGCATAGGCTTTTTTAGGGATCCCCACCTTAATATAATAGCCATCAAGGCCAATCATGTATCCCCATTCCTGGCCAATAAATATTACCTTGTGGCTGATACCTACGAAGGTCCGGCAAATTGGTACAAAATAGTGGTGATGCCGCACGTGAAACAGGGTACTATTGACCAGTTTTTATCCGAACTGGAGAAGAAAAACCGGGCAGTTGGGGAATAAATGCCGCACGCTACCTATTCACCTTCCAGCTTCAATTTTTTGGAAAGGGACCCCCCTCTTTATAAAATTAAAAATGATCACATTGATAATCAAAGTAATAAGGATAAAAAGACAATTAATGATATTTACTACGTTTAAAAAGTAGAAAAAGCCTATTTTTTTCATTACCTTATCCATATTAACGTTAATTGCTTTTCATATATGCCAAGAGCTAAATCGACAAAAGACCGGAAGATTTTTGTGTTGGACACTTCGGTTATTCTCTATGCCCACAACTCCATTATGAATTTTGCGGAACACGATGTGGTAATTCCTATTACGGTGCTGGAGGAGTTGGATCAATTCAAAAAAGGGAACGACACCAAGAATTTTGAAGCTAGGGAGTTTATTAGGCTGCTGGACAACATCTCCAAGGATCACATGATCCAAAACTGGACTCCTCTCAACGGAAAGGGTAAGGGAAATTTCAAGGTTTTGATGAACCCACAGAATAGCCTAAACGCCAATGATATCTTTGGGGAAGAAAAAAACGACCACAAAATCCTAAATGCTGCATTAAGTTTAAAGCAATCCGAAAAAGGGAGAAAAGTTATCCTTGTCAGCAAGGATATTAACCTGAGGTTAAAGGCAAAATCACTGGATATATTCGCCGAAGATTATGAGACTGGAAAAATCAAAAACATATCTGAATTAGAAAATACGGGCAAACGGGTGATGGAGGAAGTGGATCCCAACATCATTAACGAACTCTATGACCGTCAACAAATCGATGCCAAATTAATTTTAGGAAGGAAAAAAAAGGATCCCAACACGTTTTTTATCATAAAAAGCAACAACAAATCGGTGTTGGCATATTACGATGCCGAAGAAAATATATTGGCAAAGATCGAGAAGAGGAGTGCATATAACATAAAGCCTAAAAATGCGGAGCAGACTTTTGCCCTACATGCCATCATGAACCCAAAAATTAAATTGGTTTCTATTCAAGGAGTGGCAGGCACAGGTAAGACTCTTCTGGCTCTAGCAGGTGCACTAGAACAAAGACGGGATTTTAAGCAGATATTTCTAGCCCGCCCTATCGTACCCTTGAGCAATAAGGATATTGGGTATCTTCCCGGAGACATAAAATCCAAGCTTAACCCCTACATGGAGCCGCTATGGGACAACTTGAAATTTATCCAAAATCAATATAAGGAAAACGACAAAGAGTACCAGAAAATAACAGAGATGATAAATCAAGAAAAACTGGTAATCCAGCCCCTAGCCTACATAAGGGGTCGTTCACTTTCCAATATCTTCTTTATAGTAGATGAGGCCCAAAACCTTACCCCACATGAAATAAAAACTATCATCAGCAGGGCTGGGGAAAACACCAAAATCATATTTACAGGCGATGTGTACCAGATAGATACACCCTACCTGGATAGCCAAAGTAACGGACTGTCATACTTGATTGACCGTGCGAAAAACCATCCCCTTTACGCTCATATCAAGCTGGAAAAAGGGGAGAGGTCAGAGTTGGCAAACCTGGCAAATGAGCTGCTATAAGGGGAAAATTCTGTTTAACTCTCCGTAATGGTATTCAACTTGGCCAAAAAGCTATTGTAGTACTGCCTTCCCACTGGCACCACGTCACCAGTCTTGAGGTTTATTTCTTTGGTGTTGAAATTGTCTATTTGTGCCAACTGGACAATGAATGATTTTTGAACCCGCAGGAAAAGCTGAGAAGGCAACTTGTCCTCCATATCCTTCATGGACTTCCGTATGGTGAAGTTTCTGTTTTTGGTAAAAATTGTCACCATATTTCCATTGGCCTCCACATAATAGATATCCTTGTAGTCCACTCTCTCAAATGCATTGTCTGCTTTTATATAAACCGCGTCTGTCACCAAATATGGGCTTACATCCAATCCAGGAGAACCACCATCCATCAACATCGGCCTCGTCCTTTGGTTGTAAAGGACTATCTCTACCATTGCATGAATATCGTTGCTGTTAAATGGCTTAACAATAAAGCCAGCAGGATGGGTTCTTTTGGCCCTCTCTATGATGGCCGGGTCACTGTAGGAGGTCACATATACGATGGGCGCATCCACCATTTGCTGGATAATCTCCCCGAGTTCAATGCCATCTTTGTCTCCTTTTAACTTGATGTCCATAAACACCATATCCGGCCGGTATTTCTTTACTACTTTGATGGCCTGGTTTGCAGAATTGGCAATATCAATATTGACATAACCCAAAAGTTGGAGTATCTCTTCGATATTTTCAGAGATATTTACATCATCCTCTACTATCAAAATGCGTTCTTCTTTCATGTTGGTTGTCCATTTAGTTAAAAATTAAAGGAGGAAAGTTTTCCTAATTTATTAGTTTTCGATTTGCGTTTCAACGAGGTCTTTCGCTCATTTTAAATAAGCTGTAAAGAGAGAACATTTTATTAAATATACAATAGTTTACATCAAGATGTAAACTAAGTGCGCAAAAAACATACCGATAATCATTTAAAGGCTCATTAGATCTTTGAAGCGTGCAGCTTGCCTTCTACTCACTTCAATCCTGTCCCCGCCTTTTAAGGTTACCACCAAGCCCCCATTAAACCAGGGCTCTATGGATTCTACCCAGCTCAAGTTGATAATGTGTTTACGGCTAGCCCTGAAGAAGGATTTCTCATCCAGCCTTTCGTCTAGTGCATTTAGGGATTTGTGGATCATTGGCTTGTTGTTATCAAAGTATACCTTGATGTAATTGCCATCAGACTCAAATAATCTCACGTTAGCCAATTTTACAAACCAGCACCTGTCCCCATCTTTCACAAAAACCTGGTCGTTGAGGGTAAGTTTGTCGGGACTACTTTCCACGTCCTCCTTCTCATTCTTTAGCTCTTCCAGTTTCCTTTCCAATTTTTTCAAGGTCTCCGCCAACCTCTCTGGTTCTATGGGTTTGAGCAGGTAATCGAGGGCATTAACCTGAAAAGCCTGGATGGCAAATTCATCATATGCAGTAATAAAAACCACCAATGGAACATGATCCAATTCCTCCAACAAGTCGAATCCTGTTTTTTCAGGCATTTGGATGTCTAGGAATATGACATCCGGCTGCTGCTGTTCTATCTTTTCCTTGGCGTCATCTACATTAAGTGCTTCTCCAATTACCTCAACATTGTCATGAATGGAAAGAAGACTCATCAATTCCTTTCTTGCCAACCTTTCGTCATCTACAATAAGTGCACGCATTTTTCTGATATTTTTATTCTAAGTTACTACTTTGTTTTGGTATTTTTATTTCGGTCACCACAAAATCTTCACCATGGTTAAAGATTTTGAAGGATGCTTTACCATTATAAATCAATTTTAACCGCTCAATGGTGTTGGATATCCCATGCCCACCTGTTTTGTTGTGGTTTTCCTTTTTTTCCTTTAACTGCCCACTATTTTTAACCCAAATGTAGAGATCCTCCAAAATTCCAATATTGCATTTTATCAGGATTACCCCACCCCTCATCAGGTTACTGATGCCATGTTTAATGGCATTCTCTACGATGGTCTGTAACATCATTGGGGGTATCCTGTAGTGATACGCGGCATCTTCTATCTCATAAATGACTTTCAGGCGCTCTTCAAACCTTATGGTTTCCAAGTTGAGATAATCTTTTACCGTATTCAGTTCCTCTCCAAAGGGGATGGTTTTATGCTTATCCACAATTAGGGCGTATCGGAGTATATTGGAAAGCTGGGTTATAGCAGATTTGGCTTTTCTGGGATCTTCATCCACTAAAGCCCTGACACTGTTGAGCGCATTGAAGATAAAGTGGGGATTCAGTTGATTTCGGAGTTGGATTAATTTGATCTCATTAATTTTCGCCTGGTATTTAAGGGTAGAATTGTAGTTGTTTAAAAAATAATACAGAAAATAAATCATGGACCACAGGGTATAAAAAATATAACTACCTATCACATTTGCCAACAAGACGTAGGGGGAAAATTCTTCACTGGCATCAAATATGTCAAAAATGATTTTAATCACTATCTGAACACCAGCATTTATGATACTCAGCAGGCTAATGGCCATAAATACTCGGATGAGCAATTTTTCAATCGGAAAATCAAACCATCCATGGTTCTTGATGACATACCTAAATACATGGGTGGATAAAAAATAAAAAGTGGCCAAGGACAGATAAGCCCCTACCAATATGGGAGTTACTCCCCTACTGAGTGAGGCAAAAAAAAGGCTCACAAGTGCATAAGCCAGCCATCCTGTAATTTGAAGTAGCCAATAAAGTTTGTTTTTATCCATAAACTGACAATAAATGTAAAAATTTGTCAGGATAAAACTAAACTAATATCACATTACCTAAATCTTGGGATGGAAGGTTTAAAACAAAGCTTGACAGAAGAATTGAAGATCAGTTAAAAGCCGCAGACTTATTTAGGGGTATTTTGTCCAAGATTCTATGGATTAGGTCCCTGGTGCTAACATTGTCAGCTTCTGCTTCATAATTGAGAAGGATTCGGTGATTCAACACATCCAAAGCCACCTCTTTAATATCTTCAGGCAACACATATTCTCTTCCTTCCATATAAGCAACAGCCCTAGCTGCCAGGTTCAAATTGATACTTGCTCTGGGTGAAGCTCCAAACTGGATGTAGGATGCCTCCTCCTTCATTCCATAATTTTGAGGAAATCGTGTGGAAAACACCAACTCTATAATATAGCGTTCCAATGGTTCGGCTATCTTCACATTATTGATTTCCTTTCTGATATCAAAAATCTCCTCCTTACTTAAAATAGCGTTTACATCGGAGGCAAAAAAGGCATTGGTCATCCTCCTCATCACCTCCATTTCTTCATTTTTGGAAGGATAATCGATATTCACTTTCATCATAAACCTGTCCACCTGGGCCTCAGGAAGGGGATAGGTGCCTTCTTGATCTACAGGGTTTTGTGTAGCCAAGACCAAAAAAGGCTTATCGAGTAAATAAGTTGTCTCCCCAATTGTCACTTGTTTTTCCTGCATGGCCTCAAGCAAGGCAGACTGAACCTTGGCCGGTGACCTGTTGACCTCATCTGCAAGTATGATGTTGGAAAAAATTGGCCCCTTTTTAACTTCAAAATTAGCATTAAGCTGATTATAGATCATAGTGCCAATCAAATCAGAGGGCAAAAGGTCAGGGGTAAATTGAATTCTCTTAAAGTCAAGGTGGAGTACCTTGGCAAGGGTATTCACCGTTAGGGTTTTTGCCAGACCTGGAACTCCTTCCAACAAAATATGGCCATTGGTGAATAAGCCCACCAACAATCGATTTACCATCCTGTCTTGCCCAACTACTACCTTCTTGACTTCTTGTATTACTTCCTGGATCTTGTCTTGATACATTTCCTAAAATTAAAACTGTTCATGCTGCTAACGAAGCATTTTACTTCATATTGGTTTTTGCTTCGCTTCAATGGCCTAAATTAGGATAAATCCACTATAATTCACAATTTATCTGGATGATCGGTTTTGCTTTTTATTCTTGTTTTCTAAGGTTCCTGGCTCTAGCTGTAGGCCATGAAGAACTTCTGCCTGTGATAGAATCCTGACTTCACCTACGCCAAATCCCTCTATGCTTAACTTTTCCGTCCCCCACCTGACCAATCTCAAAGTGGGAAACCCCACTGCCGCAGTCATTTTCCTAACTTGCCTGTTTTTCCCCTCAGTCAAAGAAAGGCTAATCCAAGACTCAGGCACGTTTTTCCTAAACCGAATGGGGGGATTACGAGGTGGAAGATTGGGTTCCTTGGCAATAAAATCAGCTTTCGCCTTTTTGGTTACGTAATACCCTTGTCCAACTTTTATCCTTACCCCTCTCTCCAAGGCTGATATGGCCTGTGGGGTAATCTCTCCTTCTACTTGAACCCAATACGTCCTTATATGCCCGTACTTAGGGTCAAGTAAATAATGGTTAAGTGCTTTATCGTTGGTGACAAGAAGCAGACCTTCACTATCCTTGTCCAGTCTTCCTACAGGATATACGTCGGAAGGAAAATCATATAAGGTCTTTAGCGTATCTCCATCCCCACTAAACTGAGATAGCACACCGAAAGGCTTGTATACCAGAAAATAGAGTGGCATTTTATTGCCTTAAAAGATTAAACAACTCGTCTAGATTTGGAGTAAGTATTATTTCTGTTCTCCTGTTTTTTGCCCTTCCTTCACTAGTCTCATTCGAATCCTTGGGGTCATAATAGCTTCTTCCGGCGGCAGTTACCCTTTCCGGCTCTACCTCATAATTTTCTGTCAAAATACGCACAATTGCCGTTGCCCTGGCTGTACTTAGTGCCCAGTTGTCTTCAAACCTTCCTCTAATCGGAACGTTGTCCGTATGACCTTCCACCATTATCTCTATGTCTTCATTATTGATTAGAACCTCGGCTAGTTTACCCAAAGCCTCTGTTCCTTCTTTGTTTACTGTTGCGCTTCCAGAGGGAAAAAGCAACTTATCCTGCAAGGAAACGTAGAGCTTGCCTCCTTGTTCGTATACCTGCAATTCATCGGATCTGTACTGGATCAGAGCCCGGTCCACTGTTTCTTTCAAGCCACCCATTATGGCCTTTTGCTCATCGAGAAGGGATTGCAGGTTATCGAGCTTTTCTTGCTGCTCCAATAACCTCCTTTCCTTTTCGGACAATTCTTGCTGAACGGAGGTTGAGGTGGATTGTGCCTTTGCCAATCGATCATTCAGGTTTTCATTTAGGGTCTGCTCCCTCTCAAGTTCAATTTTTACCCTATTGAGTTGCCTCTCCGTACGGGATAGTTTTTCCTTGGTATCGGCCAGTTCCTCCTCCAGGTCGCTTAGGTTTCTGGTAAGATTACTTATCCTTATATTGGCATCCAAATATTTCTTTTTCGAAACGCAGGAGAAACTAAGGATTGCTAAAAAAATAAGCAAAACAGGTAATGACTTTATCATAACAAAATGGGTTTTAATGTTCCATTAAATAGAGTAAAAATCATACCAAATTGATAAATAAAAATAAAATATTCTGGTTTAAGAGATTCTACTCCAGTTTAGTGCTCCCTTTT
Organism: Pleomorphovibrio marinus; assembly: GCF_003347495.1. Lineage (GTDB taxonomy): Bacteria > Bacteroidota > Bacteroidia > Cytophagales > Cyclobacteriaceae > Pleomorphovibrio > Pleomorphovibrio marinus. Next base: position 1,020,555 of record NZ_QCXY01000001.1, on the reverse strand, counting down.
TTTGCCTTTTTATTTGTTCTTTCACACAGGCATTTTCCGGAAGGGTCAACTCTGCATCGCCTTGAAGTAAATCCAATGCAGCTTCCCTAGCCCGGCTCAAGATGGGAGCATCCTTACTAAGGTCAGCAATAGTAAGATCCATAAGTCCGGATTGTTGCGTCCCTGCCAGGTCTCCGGGACCCCTAAGTTTGAGGTCAACATCTGCTATCTCAAAGCCGTTATTGGTGCGTACCATGGTTTCCAGCCTTACCCTGCTATCCTTAGATAACTCATATTTGGACATCAGGATACAATAGGACTGGCTTGCACCCCTGCCAACCCTTCCCCTGAGTTGGTGCAACTGAGAAAGACCAAAACGCTCAGCATTTTCAATCACCATCACCGTGGCGTTGGGCACGTTCACTCCTACTTCTATTACGGTGGTGGCCACCAGAATTTTTGTTTCTCCTTTAGCAAACCTTCCCATTTCATATTCCTTGTCGGCAGCCTTCATGTTGCCATGCAATATTCCGATGGGAAATTCAGGAAATGCCCTGCATACACTTTCATATCCATCCATTAGGTTCTTCAAGTCTGACTTTTCTGACTCCTCTATCAGGGGATACACCAAATAAACCTGTCTCCCCTGTTGGATTTCTTTCCGAAGGAAGCCAAAAACCCTTAGTCTATCCTTGTCGTAGCGATGTACTGTTTGTATGGCTTTTCTTCCGCTCGGTAGCTCATCAATCACAGAAATATCCAAATCCCCATATAGGGTCATTGCCAAGGTTCTAGGAATTGGGGTAGCGGTCATCACCAGTACATGAGGAATAAAAGCTTTGTTTTTTGCCCAAAGTTTTGCCCTTTGCGCAACTCCAAACCGATGCTGCTCATCAATGATGGCCAGACCCAGGTTTTCAAAAACTACAATGTCTTCCAACAAGGCGTGGGTTCCGATAAGGATCTTCAAATGCCCTGTGGCTAATGCCTGGTGCAGTTTAGTCCTTACTGATTTTTTTGTGCTCCCAGTCAACAGCCCAATGCTCAATCCCATTTTTTTGGCAAAGTGCTTAAGTCCTTCAAAATGCTGGGTGGCTAGAATTTCGGTGGGGGCCATCATACAGGTTTGAGCACCTGAACCAATCGCCACAAGGAGACATATGAAGGCCACGATGGTTTTTCCAGAGCCTACATCACCCTGAATAAGCCTATTCATCTGCTTTCCGGATTTGAGATCCGCATAAATTTCCTTAATAACCCTCTTCTGGGCATTGGTGAGGGCAAAGGGAAGATGGGTATTATAAAAATGGGTGAGCAATTGGGTGTCTTGCAAAACCTGTCCCTTGAATTTTTCAATCCTTGAAAGCTTCATGCGAAGCAACCTGAGTTGCAGATAGAAAAATTCTTCGAATTTCAATCGGAAACTGGCCTTTTGCATTTGAAGCTCGTCGGCGGGAAAATGGATATTCCGAATGGCTATTGCTTTATCAATAAGGCCATATCGAGCCCTGATCGATAGTGGCAGCGTTTCTGGAATTTGGGAAAGAACTATAGGCAAAAGATTGGCAATAATTCTGGAAAGGCCTTTGCTGTCGAGAAATTTACCCCTCAACTTTTCGGTGGTGGGGTAAATGGGCTGTAAGGCTTTCTTTTCATTTTCCTTTTGCGTAAGTAGCTCCAATTCCGGGTGTGCCATACTGTATTTCCTTCCATACAAAGCCGGCTTTCCAAAAGCTACGTAATAGGCACTTGGTTTAAGTTTTTTTGCAACCCATTGAATTCCCTTAAACCAAGTGAGCTCCATTGTTCCCGTTTCATCTGCGAATTGGGCTACCAAGCGCCTTTTTCTTCCAAGTCCTTGGGACTCGATCTTTCCCAGCCTTCCGATTACCTGCACATGGGGTAGGTTGGGGTTTAATTGGCTGACCTTATAAAAGGTACTGCGGTCCTCATACCTAAACGGGAAGTGGGAAACCAAATCAGCATAGTTGAAAATCTGCAGCTCTTTGTTTAAAAGCTCTGCCTTTTGTGGCCCAACACCCTTTAAATAGGCTACATCTGTTTCAAATATTCCATTCAAGGCAATGAGTGGTTTGGTTCACTTATAAATTATTCTCTAATAACTCACTTTACCCAGGTGTTTACATGTTCCTGAATGGACGGCCTGTTTATTTTAAGGGCTTGGAGCAAGCATCTCTGGTTTTTGGACCGGTGGAAATTTTGTTCTGGATAGCTAATTTGGTAATAGATGTTTCCATTTAAATAGTCGGTAAGAAACCTTAAGCCCATAATACAGGTCATCATTTCGCCACCAAAGATAAGGGATTGGAGTTCCTCCTTGTCTAAGCTTCCCACTAATGGCTCAAAAAACCCATCAATGAGGGCATGGTATTTTGGCAGGTCCACGCCGATATTTTCCCAATTCACCGATCCCTCGTCTTCTGTACATGCCACCGTCCTGACCAAATCCCCAAAGTCATAAAACACATATCCGGCCATTATGGTATCCAAATCAATCACGGCATTTACTTGGTTCAATTCGTGATTGAAAATAAGATTGTTGATTTTGGTGTCATTATGAGTCACCCTCAGTGGCAAAGTACTACAATACCCCTTGTACTTATCCAGCAAATCCTTTTGATCCAGGTAAAAATCAACCAGATGAGACAATTGCCCATTTATTTTTTTCTTGCTATTGGCTACTGCCACTTGAAACTGATCAAACCTTAGGGACAAATCATGAAAACCCTGAATAGTTTCCTGCATCAATGTGGCGTCTAAGTCCAGATAGGTCTTCACAAAATTGGAGAAGGCAGATGCGGCAATTTTACAAGGATAGGTTTCTTGGAGTGCGTCCTTTGTAGCCCCATCCACAAATTGGAAAAGCCGGTATAGCTCACCATCCAGTTTTGTGAAAAGCTCACCCTTTTGATTGGGTATGGGAAGGGGCAGAGCAAAGGGTAATGCAGAGGTCTTTTCATATTCTGAAATAAGCCTAAGGTTATTGGCAATCCGGTCTGGAAATCTGAAAACCGTATCGTTGAAACCCTGAAGAATGTAGTCCCGGCGGTCTGTATTTAGCAAATAGGTATTGTGAATATGCCCAGAGCCAAACTTGCTGATTTTACGGATGCCTCCAAGGTTGTACGTTTCTGAAATTTTTGTTGTACTTTCAATCGCTTTCAAAGGATTCAATTTTTAGGTACCCTGATGATTAAGATAGGCAAAAATAAAATAGTTATGTTTAAATATTTTCTAAAGAGACTATATTTACCAAAGCAGTTAAAACAGATAGCTTTTCCACAAGACAGCCATCTGAAATAATCAAAAAATTTTATAAAGAAGGTGAAGTTTAAATAAAATTTCATTTATTTGAAGAATTAATAAAGTAAAGGTAACATTCTGAATTCAAACCTAAGAAAGGAGCAATAAATCCAAAGATTATGAACGTAACGGCGATAGATTGGGCCATTATCATAGCATTTTTTGTGATATCTATGCTAATTGGAATCATCACTTCCAGAACGGCCGGCAAAAGTGCCAAGGAATTTTTTCTATCAGGAAGAAACATGCCCTGGTGGCTTTTGGGTGTTTCGATGGTAGCCACCACATTTTCGGCAGATACCCCAAATCTAGTGACAGACATCGTAAGAAAAGACGGTGTTTCGGGAAATTGGGTATGGTGGGCCTTTTTGCTTACAGGGATGTTAACCGTCTTTGTATATGCAAAGCTTTGGAGAAGATCAGAGGCCACGACAGATTTGGAGTTTTATGAAATAAGGTATGGAGGTAAACCAGCTGCATTTTTAAGGGCCTTTCGTGCCTTGTATCTTGGGGTGTTTTTCAATGTAGTTATCATGGCCACAGTCATCTTGGCCGCAATAAAAATCTTTGGCGTTATGCTTGGCTTAACGCCCTTCCAAACCTTATTGGTAGTCTCTGTGGTGACGGTAATTTACAGTTCGCTGGGTGGTTTAAGAGGAGTCCTTTTGACGGATTTCTTTCAGTTTTTCATAGCTATAGCCGGTGCTTTTGGTGCGGCGTATTATATCATCAGCCTTCCAGAGATCCAAACTCTAGACAATTTATTGACGCATCCAAACGTAAGAGACAAGCTTAATATTATCCCCGACTTTAATGATTGGAACTTACTGGTGCCGCTTTTCATTATGCCACTTGCCATACAGTGGTGGGCGACATGGTACCCAGGTGCGGAACCAGGTGGGGGTGGATACATTGCCCAGCGGATGTTGTCGGCAAAAGACGAAAAAAATGCCATAGGAGCGACCTTGTTGTTTAACATTGCACATTATGCCTTGAGGCCCTGGCCATGGATCATAATAGCCCTGAGCTCGTTGATCATTTTCCCCCAAGTGAGTGACATTCAAGAAGCTTTCCCTAATATCCCGGCGAATAAACTCGGAAATGACTTGGCCTATTCAGCCATGTTGACCTATCTTCCTACTGGGTTGCTAGGGGTAGTTTTGGCCTCCTTAATCGCCGCAGTGATGTCTACCCTATCCACCCATTTAAACTGGGGGTCTTCTTATGTGGTAAATGATTTTTACAGTCGATTTATAAAACCCCAGGCTTCAGAGAAGGAATTGGTAATGGTAGGAAGGCTATCCACAGTGGGACTTATGGTCTTAGCAGCCTTGCTTGCCCTGGCCCTGTCCAATGCATTAGAGGCATTTAATATTTTGTTGCAAATTGGAGCCGGTACGGGGTTAATATTTATTCTAAGGTGGTTTTGGTGGAGAATCAATAGTTACACCGAAATTTCTGCGATGATAATTTCCTTTATTGTCGCGGTTTACTTTGAATACATCCATGAAAAAACCGGGATACTTCCTATACCTGAGGATATGGCCTATCTAAAATTGTTGGCTGGGGTTGGAATTACCACATTCACCTGGATTTTAGTAACTTTGCTTACCAAGCCTGAAAAAGACGAGGTATTGCTTTCCTTCTACAGGAAGGTGAGGCCTGCGGATTGGGGCTGGAGAGCCGTTTTGAACAAGTATCCGGAAGAAAAGGCAGAACCAGGGCAACTTCCTATGGAAATAGGCCTGATGCTTATTGCCTCCATAATGGTATATTCGGCGTTGTTTGCTACCGGATTTTGGATATATTCCAAGCCCTTGCCCGCAAGCATCGCCAGTATCATCACAGTGATAGGTGCTGTTTTGGTCTTTAGAGGCTGGAAAAAAATGAGGTAATTATTAAAGAATTATGGGAAATATTCCTAACACCACAAATATTCTTAAAGACAATAAACTCAGGGTAACGAGCTGCAGGAGAGATGTTTTGGCCACTTTTATTACCAGGAAGGTTGCTTTGTCCCATTCGGATTTAGAAGAGGCTCTGAAAGAAAACTTCGACAGGGTTACCATCTATCGTACCTTAAAGACCTTTTTGGATTCGGACCTTATCCACAAGGTGTTGGATGATAGTGGGGCTACTAAGTATGCATTATGCACCCATAATAGAAGCGAACCACACCATGAACACGAACATGTTCATTTCAAATGTGAGAAATGTGGAAAGACCAATTGTATTGAGGAGGTAAGCCTGCCAAAAATAGCATTACCTGCGGGCTACTTAAGTAAAGAAATGAGTTTGTTGGTAGTTGGGATTTGCAAAGAGTGCAGTTAAAACTCCACTGGGGAGGATTTTTTGTCTTTTAGCTTATCCTCAGATGGCCAAATTATGCCTGGAGGTAGGTCAATTTTGGGAGGCGTCATGTCTTCAACTCCCCCATCCCCATCATCATCGTTATTATTGCGGTTTCTGTTGATCCTGGCTTTGGTGAGTGTAGCTACAAAGTAGATTAGCACCACATAGGCTATTCCACATAATACGAGGTCAATTACCAGGCTACTCATAGACAATCACTTTTATCTTTTCAAATTACAACATAAAAATCAATATGTCAATTAATTAACCAAGCTAGTTTAAACAATGTTGTAAAAAATTGAAAATACCATTTCAATAAGGGAATAAACTTGCTATATAAGACTTATCATAGGATATTTGCATTTTGAAAATTTCAATTCAGACCTAATGATCGTAAAAACGAAAAAATACCAATTGCCGACAGGTACCTACATAAAGATAGGGTTAAAGACAATTTTAAAGGAACAATGGTGGGTGGCCCTTATCGCAGTTGCCATTGCTGCCGGTTATTTTTGGATTCCTTCATGGTGGTGGATCAGCATGGCTATTTTGGCCTATGCACTTTATTGGCTTTTTTGGCTTATCCAATTCGCAGGAGTAACCCAAATGGAGCAAAATAAAATCATGTTTGAAAAAATGTCCTATGAAATAGACAGCAGACAAATATTGCTCAAAATTAACCCAAGGCAAGGCATGCCAGTGAAATGGGATATGATCAAAAGGGCCCAACAGAAAAAAGAAGGGTTCCTCTTCGTCATGTCCAAGGCTCAATTTATTTATTTGCCCTACAAACTTTTCAATTCTGACAACGAAATAAAATTCATAGAAACCATTCTTAAAAGAAAAGGATATGTATAAAAAAAGGAGCCAGTTGGCTCCTTTTTCTATTGTTTGGCCTCACATAAATGCATCGGCTTTTCTGTATGCTTCTATCAGCTTTTCTTCACCTTCTTTGCCTGGATGGGCATTTCCGTGCTCCATGCCCATAATGCCTCGATAACCTTTGTCATGGATATGCTTGAAGACATTCAGGTAGTTTATCTCCCCGGTTCCAGGCTCTTTCCTGCCAGGATTGTCCCCAATTTGAAAATAGGCGATCTCATCCCAACAATGGTCTATGTTGACAATAAGGTGTCCTTCGTTCTTTTGCATATGATAGACATCATACAAAACCTTACAGGAAGGGCTATCCACCGCCTTACAGATCATGTAGGTTTGGGTGGATGTCCTCAGAAAGAGGTTTGGTGTATCACTCAAGGGCTCCAATACCATCACAAGTCCATGAGGTTCCAGGATTTCACAACCTTTTCTCAGAGCCTCGATAACATTGGCTGTCTGAATATCCATGGGAAGGCTCCGGTCAAAGTCACCGGGTACAACGGTTGTCCATTTGGCATTTACCCGCTTTGCTGTTTCTACCGCCCTTCTGCACCCCTCCAAGAAGACTTCTGTATTCTCCTTTTTCCCTGATGCAAAGGTATTGGCAGCGTTTCCACCTTTATCGAGGACGAATACGCCCATATCCATTCCCAACTTGGCAAGGTGATTGCCGATTTTTTCCTGTACCTCCTTTGGCCTTCCCATCATACCATTATCCTCTAAGCTTCTAAAGCCTTTTTCATACATAAAGTCCAGCTGGTCTATGAAATCATCCCCAGCATGGCCCTTGAACATGCCAAAATGGGGGGCATAGTTCATGTTAAAGGTGCTGTCGGCATCAGGACGTAGTCCATAGGCATTTACCGAGGAGACACTAGTGAGTCCCGCAGCCGCTCCTAAGGATACGTTTTTGATAAAATTTCTTCTCTTCATGTTAAAAGTCTCAAGGATTGTTTATACAACTTTGCTTTGACCGGGAACGGCATAGGCATAAAAACCATCATCATTAGGCATGGCTTTGGGAGTGGCATCCCATGCTAGCCTATCTGGCCTAAGGTCAATGCCTGAATTAATCGCTTCATCCCAAGTCACTACTTTACCAGAATAGGTCGCAAACCTTCCCAAAATACTGGTCATAGTACTTTTTGCGGCATTCTCCGCGTCAGCATATTTGTATTCCCCTTTGACGATGGCATCAAACAATAGGTCATGCTCTTTTTGGTAAGGATTTATATTGTTTTTGCCATCATGTTCATAAAGACTATTCCCTTTGTAGTCCGTAAGTTTTCCAACGTGTCCGGCATTCATGTAGGCCTTTCCATTGGTTCCCTGGAAGCTTTCGTCCACTCGGTTGGCAGCCCCTGGGAAGTGTCTGCACTCACTGTGGATCACCGTACCGTCCTCATAGGTAAAGAGAACCACGTGATGATCAAAAATTTCACCATGATCCTTACCTCTTCTTACAGTGCGGCCACCAGTACCTTCGGCTTTTACGGGGTATCCGTTTTTCACCCAGTTTGCCACGTCCAGATTATGTACATGCTGCTCCACTATGTGGTCTCCGCATAGCCAATTGAAGTAATACCAGTTTCGCATTTGATATTCCATTTCGGTTTGGTCCGGTTGCCTTTCCCTTACCCACACTCCTCCATCATTCCAGAATACCTGACCGCCTATGATGTCTCCTATGGCCCCATCATGAATTTTATCTATGGTATTAACATAGCTATCCTGATAATGTCGCTGTAATCCAGCCACCACATTGAGCTTTTTCTCCTTCGCTTTTTCCGCAGCTGCAAGCACTCTCCTGATTCCTATGGCATCGGTGGCTACCGGTTTTTCCATAAATATTTGCTTTCCCTGATTCACAGACTCCTCGAAATGATCTGGCCTGAAACCAGGAGGTGCAGCCAAAATAACCACGTCCGCCTCCTTTATTGCATCTTTGTATCCCTCAAAACCGGTGAAACGCTTTTCCTTGGGAACTTTGACTTTATCCTCTCCGTATTTTTTCAATATCCTTTCGTAACTCTGCTCCAACCTATCTTCAAAAGCATCGGCCATTGCAACCAGTTGGATGTTTTTTCCAGTATCAAAGGCCTGGAATACAGCCCCTGTTCCCCTGCCTCCACAGCCTATTACGGCAATTTTAATGACATCGTCCCCCGTAGCATATGCTCCGGGAAGACTAAAAGGGGTACTTAAAAGCGCTCCGCCAGTCACGATGGCAGAGGTCTTTATAAAGTCCCTCCTTGGATTGATTTTTTTGGTTTCCATAGTTAAATTAGTTTATAGTTAATAATCTTCCATCGGCAACTTCCCAAAATAAGCCTCAATTTCCTCCTCGCTGGGAGGGGTAAGCGGCCTTACTACCCTCATCCCCACAAAAGGGGCTTCAGGAAACCACCATTGGCTTTTTGGAATCTGCGGATCTATCCTTTTCCACTCTGGATCACTTGCCACCCTGTTTGCAGGTCTGAGCTCCTCTGCTGTGCTTTCGTAATTACCACCTTTGAGAACTTTGGGATATAGTTCGTCATCAGAAACCCAGGGATTTTCCACTACTGCCCCACTTCGAGCTCCGTAAATATCCGGCTGGTAATGATCCATGGTCCATTCCTGTACATTACCCAATATATCATATAGACCCCAGGGATTAGGTTCCTTTTGACCCACTTTTTGGGTTTCACCATTGCTATTTTCGGCAAACCAGGCATATTTTTCGAGTTCTTCTGCATTATCCCCAAAAAAATACGTCATGGAGGACCCTGCCCTACTGGCATATTCCCACTCTGCCTCAGTGGGCAAGCGGTAAAAGATGCCTGTTTTCAAATAAAGCCATCGGCAATATTGGATTGCCCCATATTGCGTCATGGCAATGGCTGGTTTATTTTCCTTACCCATCCCGAAAGTCATATCCAGATAGGGTATAGAGGGTCGGGTCAATCCATCCACTTGGAGAGGCAAGGGGCCTGTGCTCGAAGCTTCCTCAAAATTTTTATCCATAAAGAGCTCAAACATGTCCCAGGTCACCTCATGAGCCCCCATCCAAAAAGGGTCTAATTTAACCTCATGTTGGGGAAACTCGTCCTCAGAGGCAAAAGAATCCCCATCTGGACTTCCCATTTTAAAGGTACCACCGGGAATGGGCACCATATCAAAGGAAAGTGAAGTACCCGGCAACTCTTGTTGGTAGGGCTCAAAATCGTTGTCCTTATTGACAAATCCTACAGCGACTGCAAAAAGTAGTGCCATTGTCATCACCCAAATAGGGTAGTTGCGTCTTGTGTTCATCGAACGGTTAAGGGGATAAATGGGGAATAGCTTTAGTTAGGAAACTTTCCCGAATAGTTCTATTTTGTTTAATGGCCTGTAAAATAAGCTTTAATCTTTAGAAATGGAAATGGATTTCCATGAGTAGCTTAAATACTATTTTAGGGCCTGTGCCAAATACTTAGCGGTATAATTGTTGTTTTCCTTCATCAAATCCTCGGGAATACCCTCAAAGGTAAGGTATCCTCCGGATTCTCCTCCTTCAGGTCCAAGGTCAATCACCCAATCTGCCGCTTTTATAACCTCCGTATTATGTTCTATAATCACCACAGAATGACCCTGATCTATGAGGGCATTAATGGAAACCAGCAGTTTTTTGATATCATGAAAATGCAATCCCGTGGTGGGCTCGTCAAAAATAAATAAGATCCTTTCCTTCGCCTTTTGGTCCCCCTTTCCCAAAAAAGAGGCTAATTTTACCCTTTGCGCCTCCCCCCCACTTAGGGTATTTGAAGATTGTCCCATCCCAATATACCCTAAACCAACTTCCTGCAGCGGCTGTAGTTTATTGATTATTGGTGCCTTGTCAGCAAAAAATTCCATTGCTTCGTCGATGGTCATGTCGAGAATCTCTGAAATATCCTTTTCGCGATACTTTACTTCGAGAATTTCCTGCTTAAACCGCTTGCCCTTACAAGACTCACAGGTAAGGTAAATATCGGCCATAAACTGCATTTCAATTTTTTGGGTGCCCTCTCCCTGACAGGCCTCGCACCTTCCCCCATCGACATTAAAACTAAAAAAAGCTGGCTTATAGCCCCTTTGTTTCGAGATCGGCTGATCGGCATAGAGGCTTCTAATGGCATCATAGGCCTTCACATAGGTTACAGGATTGGATCTGGAAGATTTACCTATAGGGTTTTGATCCACGAACTCCACTCTGTCCACTTCCTTTATATCTCCTTCCAGTTTATCAAATTTACCAGTTTCCTCGGTTACCGTTCCTATGGTTTTACCTAGTGCAGGGTATAGGATTCTTTTAACCAAAGTGGACTTGCCAGACCCACTTACACCAGTGATTACAGTAAGAACCTGAAGTGGGATTTTCACAATGAGGTTTTTGAGATTATTTTCCCTGGCTCCTTTTATTTTTATGGCTTTATTCCATTGGCGATTGGAGGTTTTATGAAAGATCTGAGTGTCTCCATTCAAATACTGAGCGGTGTAGGTATTGTTTTTCGCCAGCAGCTCCTCTATATTTCCTTGAAAGACTAAATTTCCACCGTGAACTCCTGCATCAGGCCCTATGTCAATAATTTGATCCGCAGAGCGGATTACCTTCTCTTCATGCTCTACCACAATCACGGTATTGCCCAGATCCCTTAGGGATTTTAACACTTCTACCAGTCTTTCGGTATCCCTGGGATGAAGCCCAATACTGGGTTCATCCAAAATGTACATACTTCCAACCAACGCACTGCCCAAGGAGGTTGCCAATCGGATTCGCTGATATTCTCCCCCTGAAAGGGAAGAAGTCAGTCGGTTTAGGGTAAGGTATCCAAGGCCCACTCTGTTCATGTATTCCAGTCTGTTGGTAATTTCCTTTAACAACCTATTTGCCAACTTGGAATCGCTGGGGCTTAATTTTAATTCTTGAAAAAAAACAAGAGCCTTTTCTATGGGCATTAGAACCACATCGGTAATTGAAATACCACCTACTTTCACATAAGAAGCGTCTTTTCGAATCCTGGTTCCTTTACAATCGGGACATTTCGTGCGACCTCTAAAGCGGGAGAGCATCACCCTATATTGGATTTTATGCATTTTGCTTTCAACGAATTTAAAAAAATCATTGATCCCCTTAAAATAAGAGTTGCCTTCCCACAGCAAGGTAATTTGCTCCTCATTCAGCTCCTCAAAGGGTCGATGTATGGGAAAATCAAACTCAATCCCATTTTTAAGTAAGGGGTCCAGCCACTTTTTGGTTGTCTCACCACGCCAAGGAGCAATTGCCCCCTCATAGACAGAAAGGGACTTATCGGGAATTACAAGATCTAGGTCTATGCCCAAGACAGAACCAAAACCCTCACATGTCCTACATGCGCCATAGGGGTTGTTAAAACTGAACAAATTGACGCTTGGCAATTCAAAACTCATCCCATCCAATTCAAACCTGTCGCTGAAGCTGCGCTTTTTGCCATCTGGCACCGCGATGATACAATCCCCATGTCCTTCGAAAAAAGCAGTCTGAACACTGTCAGCTATACGGAACTGATTATCTTCATCTTCATGACGTACACTCACCCTGTCTATCAATATTTCTACTTCGCCTTCGGGTATTTTCTTCATTTCTAGCAATTCCTCCACGAAGAATGCCTCATCCTTTATCAGCACCCTGGTAAACCCCTTCTGAAGCAAAATTTCCAGTTCCTTTTCTAAGGTACGCTCCCCAGAGCGTTGAAGGGGACAGCTAATCATGAATTTTTGTCCTTCCTCCAAAAGGTTGACATAATCCACTACATCGGTTACCGTATGGTGCCTCACCTCCGCCCCACTTAGGGGCGAAATCGTTTTTCCTATTCTACTAAAAAGTAGTTTCAAGTAATCGTAAATTTCCGTGGTGGTCCCAACGGTGGACCTTGGGTTCTTGGAGGTTACTTTTTGCTGTATCGCTATAGCAGGTGAAATGCCCTTGATGTATTCTACATCTGGCTTTTCCATCCTGCCGAGAAATTGTCTGGCATAGGAACTGAGGCTCTCTACATACATTCTCTGTCCTTCTGCAAAGAGGGTGTCGAATGCAAGGGATGATTTCCCGGATCCAGATAATCCAGTGACAACGATTAATTGATTCCTAGGGATGGCCAGACTGACACCTTTTAGGTTATTCACTCTGGCATTTTTGATAATGATGAACCGTTTAGCGTCTAAATTTTCCAGCGATTCGGTAGATACAGTTGAAGCTGTCGTCATAGGCTGCAAAGATACCTAGACAACCTTGCAATTGATAAATTGTTGGATAAAAAAAAAGCCGATACCCATCATCCCCTCTCACCAAAAATTCGTATTCTCCGGCTTCCACCTGCATTGCCATTTTATAACTTACCGTAAAATTTGAGGTCTCAAATGGGCAACCATATTCAGGGACAATAAATCATGAAAATGAAAAACGACAACAAAGTAAAAATACCCGTATAAAATCTCCGTGCAGTCATCCCCTTATAAGTATAAAAATCATTTATCATTATTTGAAATACAAATTGAGTGATTTTAACAACAAAAAAAAGTTATCAAATAAAAAAATCAATTCTTGGTTATTTTTCACAATTACTTGGAATAATTATTTTATCCTTTATTTAACATCCAATTCCTTACCCTCAAAAATTGTTGCCACTTGGGATAAATGGTGAAATCCCTTACCGTTTGGGCCTCATTAAAAAGTTTTTTTGCCATTTCAATTTCCCCATTCTTGAAACAATGGAAAGCGTGCCGCATAGCAACTCCTGCCCTTGCCTCAACCAGCTCCTTTTCGATTTCCTCCTCGTTGGTCTTTTGGTCGCTAAAGCTAAGACTCTCTGGGCTCACCTTCACGCTTTGCATGGCTATGGGTTGCTTCAAGACCAAACCTTCCAAGCTACTGCACCTGCTTAATGCCACATACACCTGTCCGGCCTCAAAAGACCTGCTTATGTCCAAGATGCATTTATCGAATGTGAGTCCCTGGCTTTTGTGGACTGTAATGGCCCATGCCAGTTTCAAAGGAAATTGGGTAAAAGTACCTATGACTTCAGCATCAACCTTATTTTCTTTCTCGTTAAATTTAAACTCTATGTTTTCCCATACTTCCCTATGCACCTCAATACTTCGCCTTCCTCTGGTTTGCACGGTAATTGTTTTTTCCTCCAAATGAGTCACTTTGGCGATCATGCCATTATAAAACCCCTCCTCTGAATTATTACGTAGAAAAATAACTTGTGCCCCTACCTTAAGCTTTATGTCCATGGGCTCAAACGGCACTAAGCTTGGAGGAAATGTATCCTTAAAAACGCCTTTATATTCTATTTCCTTTCCGGATAGGGCATCCAGTTTCTTATTGTTGATCTCAGTAATAGCTGCATTGTGGGTTCCAAGGAGGATATAACCTTGATCCAAAAGCCCAAACTTATACTTTTTTACGGTTTCGTTGAGCAACTTCAAGTCTCCATAGGTATGCAAATTTTCCCTTACCCGGTTTAACAGGCCTTTAAAGTGCTCATCTTTTTGCCTGTAAATTTTTTGGAGTTCAATATGTACAGGGTTCAGCTCTTGAAAACCCTTGGAACTAAAGAAAAATCTGCTTGAGTAATGTTTGGAAAGGTATTCCCAATCTGTGTTTTTTACGATTGGGGGCAATTGAAATGGATCTCCGATGAGGATAAGTTGTACCCCTCCGAAAGGCACTTGCAATTTTTTCCTGTAAACCCTCAAAATACTGTCTATCACATCCAGTAATTCCACCCTTACCATTGAGATTTCATCAATCACCAAAGTATCCAAGTTTTGGATTAGTTTTATCCTGTCTTTGGTAAGCCTGAAAGTAGTATAAATGGATTCTTTTGCCCCCTTGAATCCAGGTGACAACCTGGGATCCCCAGGAAGAAACAATTGCCGAGGGTCGATCCTAAAAAAAGAATGGATGGTACGCCCCTTTGCATTAATGGCTGCCACACCTGTAGGCGCTATCACAGCCACTTTTTTTTCCCAGCCTATGTTCCTAAAAGTGTGGAGAAAGGTGGTCTTACCTGTACCTGCCCTTCCGGTCAAAAACAACGACCTCTCTGAAAACAAAGCTATCTCCAAGGCATGGATGAATTGGCTATTGCTGGTATCCAACCCTTGTTTTTTGAATTCTTCTCGTAAAAAGTCTTTAAGGAAACTCAAAGTGGCCGGGGTTTGGTTTAAAATCCTTGCTATTTTTATGCTGACGGTTTACGAAATTAAGACAAAAGTACCTTCAATCCTTTATCAAATGGGGTTTTTTTATTTCTTTCAAAAATACCACCCCTCCCGATTGACATGGACCCAACCCTTTTTTGAAAAAACTTTTTCCGGCCATATAACCTCCCCCGTCCCGTAGCCACCAGAATTCGAGGAACTTGTCAGACAAAAGTTGCAGCTAATTAAATAGCCAAAAATCACCTTTCTGCTCAAACAGCAAGATATTTTTTCAAAACCTACCCAAAACAAAGTGATTATTATGCCAATTTGAATACATTTAGGTAATAAAAACCAAACTAATGTGGAAGCCCTGGAAATTATTAAATGGTTTTTTGCAGCCTTAAGTTTGATTGCAGCATTAGCCTCACTAATCAAATGGGATGACTGGTGGATTAGAGTTTTTGATTTTCCAAGAATTCAAGTGGTGGTCATTAATGTCCTATCCATCCTTCTTTTTTTAGGAGTAGGCTTCACCCTTGACCTAATCAATGGGCTTTTCCTGCTTCTTCTTATAGCTGCGCTTATCTATCAGGGTAAAAAAATCTACCTCTATACACCCTTTGCCCCTAAACAAGTGGCAAAAAGCAGCCCAGGAAAAAAAGGGGAATCCATCTGCACATTGGTGTGCAATGTATACACCCCCAATAGAAACAGCGAGGCATTGATAAGCCTTATTGAATCCAATAACCCAGATCTGGTGCTGACGCTGGAATCAGATTTATGGTGGGAAAAACAGTTGTGTTCCATCGAAAAGCACCTGCCCCATACCGTAAAGGTGCCACTGGATAACCTCTACGGAATGCACCTTTACTCCAAACTTCCATTGGAAGATGTGCAGGTACTCTATATCGTAAAGGAGGAAATTCCATCCATACATGCCAAGGTGCTAACCCCCGCCGGAGAGAAAATAAACATCCATTGCCTGCACCCAGAGCCCCCCAGCCCTTCTGAAAGTGAGACTTCCACAGACCGGGATGCAGAACTTTTAATTGTGGCCAAAAATGTAAAAAACCACCAGGGACCAGTTATGGTTTTTGGTGACCTCAACGATGTGGCTTGGTCAAGAACAACCCTACTTTTCCAAAAAATAAGTGGGCTTTTAGACCCTAGAATTGGAAGAGGATTTTTCAATACCTTTCATGCGAAATATCCTTTATTGAGATGGCCTTTGGATCACATTTTCTTCTCCAGGCATTTTACGTTGGAAACCCTTAGGGTATTGCCTAAAATGGGTTCGGATCATTTTCCTGTACTTATCCGATTGACCCTACACCCTAGGGAAAACCTCGATAATGAAACCGAAGAAGAGGCACAAGTCTCGGAAAAAAGCTGGGCTGCCAAAAAAATCGATAAGGCAGACCCAAACTTGAAGACCATTTAAATCCTCCCTACAATGGAATGTATTGGCTTAGGTAGTTTCTGGCCGTGAGAATGGCACTTTTAATATCCTCCTCTGAGCCTTCATAGGCCTTGTCTTCTACTTCAATACAACAAGGGCCTTTATAGCCCACGTCTGTCAATGCTGCAAAAAACCGGCCCCAAGGCACATCGCCCAGCCCCGGGATCTTGGGAGAATGGTATTCCAAGGGGTTGGCTAGAATACCTACCTTATCCAGTTTATCCTTGTAAACCCTTACATCTTTAAGATGTATATGGTGCAATCGGTCTCTGTATTCGTAGATGGGTTTCACCGGGTCCATCATCATCCAGGTAGGGTGCGAGGGATCATAATTAAGCCCAAAATGGGTATCCGGAATTATAGTGAACATTTTGTCCCAAATAGCGGGTGAAAAAGCAAGGTTCTTCCCTCCAGGCCACTCGTCATCCGTGAAAAACATGGGGCAATTTTCTATTCCAATATTAATCCCACTTTCAGCGGCAAACTTTACCAACTCCGGAAAGCGCTCCTCAAATAATTTAAGGTTGTCATGGATATTCAAACTCGGATTTCTCCCCACGAAGGTGTTTACCACTGGAATTCCTAACAGAACAGCGGCTGAGATCACCTTCTTAATATGTGAGATTGCCTCTGCTGCTTTTTTCTCATCAGGATCCAATGGATTTGGATAATAACCTAGTCCGGATATTGATACTCCTTTTTCTTTTTGATAGGCATTGATCCGCTTTATACCCTCCTCATCCAGATCGTTTACATTTACATGTGTTACCCCGGCATATCTACGTTCCGCCTTTCCCCTGGGCCAACACATCATTTCCACACATCCAAATTTATGTTCAGCGGCAAAGTCTATAACCTCTTCAAAACTTTTTTCCGCTAAAATGGCACTCACAAATCCTAAGGTTAACATGCACTATAAGGTTTAGTTGTGAAAAACTTTTACCATAAAAGTAGAAAATTTGCCTGTTCACGCCTAACCGTTGGCAAAAAAGCTAAACCTCCCACTGCTCTAACCTGTAAGCGGAATCCCAAAACATCCACTCCAGCTTACTAGCCATCACGAATGCACTTGTCATTTTATCCTTCAGGCTAGGGCTGGCTTCATCGGCAAGCTCATCGGTAATTTGAATGGCAGACTCTACCGAACTTGCAAACTCCTCCCCTGCATAAGTAGCTATCCATTCCTTATAAGGATTATCCTTGGCATTTTCCTGATTGCTATAAATGTAATCGCCGACACGTTTATAAATCCAAAAACAAGGAAGAACCGCTGCTACGGCTTCTTCTACATTGGCCAGGGCAGCTTTATTGAGGATATACTGGGTATATAGCAAACAAGTGGGGGTAGGGGATATTTCTCCGGAAACCCCGAACTTTTTAAAGTAGCCTTCGTGAAGGGCTCTTTCCACTACTATTGCACCACTTGCAAATTGCGAAAAGGCCAACATCTTTTCAGGATCCTCCATTCTACTGCTAATGGCACTAAGGGTTCGCCCAAACTCCACTAAATAATGGGCATCTTGAGCCATATAAAATTTAAACTTCTCCACTGGTAGTGTTCCCTTCATCAGCTCTTGGTTAAAAGGCATGTCTATGATATCTTGGTAAAGCGGGTTTATGGCTGCCCAAGCTTCAGTCGTCCAATTCATTGATTATTGTTTTTATTGGGTTATGAAAATGGTTCAATGGTCCGTGTCCGGAACCTGTTTTTTGGTCTTTTCCTTGCAATAAGGCCTCAAAAATATAGGTTCTGGCATTAATTACAGCATCCACCATGCCCCTACCCTTTCCTAATTCAGCGGCAACGGCGGAGGAAAGCGAGCACCCGGTGCCATGGGTATTGTGAGTATGGATACGAGAGGACTTGAATACATGTATCTCCTCATCTCTCATGGCCAAAACATCATAGATGGTTTCTTCTTGCAAGTGGCCTCCTTTTACCAAAACCCCTTGAGCCCCAGATTCCAAAAGCTTATCCGCAGCTTCCAGCATA
The DNA here is from genome assembly GCF_003347495.1 of Pleomorphovibrio marinus. Taxonomy (GTDB): domain Bacteria; phylum Bacteroidota; class Bacteroidia; order Cytophagales; family Cyclobacteriaceae; genus Pleomorphovibrio; species Pleomorphovibrio marinus. The sequence continues at coordinate 1,002,379 of NZ_QCXY01000001.1, read as the reverse complement.
TCTTTTTTATTTTTCACTTCCCTATGGGTGAGTATCATCGCTTCATCTAAATTGGGAGTAATAATATCGACAAGCGGAAACAAAAGCCGGACGATAACCTCAATAGTTTCATCTTGGATAAGCTTATCCCCGCTAGTGGCTACCATTACAGGGTCAAAAACCACAGGAACATCCGGGTAGTTAAGTAGATTGCTAACGATAATTTCCACCACTTCGGGACTATCCACCATACCGATCTTGATGGCCTTTGGGGCAATGTCTTCCATCACAGCTTTTATTTGACCATCTAATATTGGCATCGGCAAAGCGTGAATAGCCCTTACCCCTACGGTATTTTGTACAGTGATAGCAGTAATAGCTGAAGCCGCATAGCAGCCTAGTGCGGAAATGGTCTTTATATCCGCCTGAATACCTGCTCCACCTCCACTGTCAGACCCGGCGATGGTCAATACGGGAATATAGGTTTTTTTAAGCATTTTTAGCCTTTTCTATGGTTTCTCTCAGTTCTGTGGCGGATTTGGAGGGATTATCTGCACTGCAAATAGCAGAAACTACGGCTATACAATCCGCACCATGAGCAATCACCGAAGCAGTATTTCCTAATTTTATGTTGCCAATAGCCACCAAAGGTTTCTCTGTTTTTTGACGTAATTCTTGAAGACCGAGCAAACCCCATTCCCCCAGGGTGTCTGGTTTAGTGGGGGTATTGAATATGGGGCTTACCCCATAGTACCAGGCATGTTTGGACTCTGTTTTAGTGAGATCTGCAAGTTGGTCCAATGACAATCCCACAGGAAATTTTTCTCCCAATAATTGCTTAACCTCGGTGATGGAATCATCTTTTTGGCCTATATGAATCCCATCACATTCTGCCTTTAGCGCTACTTGTGGGTTATCGTTAACGAGCAAAGGCACGCCGTATTTATCACAAATCTCTTTTGTCCGTTTGGCCTTTTCGGTAAACTCTTTTGCTGAAAGTAATTTCTCCCTGAGTTGCACTAGATCAACTCCTCCTTTCAGGGCTTCCTCCAGTATCCAAAAGAAATCCCTACCCAAGCAAGCTTTCTGATCCGTAACCAGGTATAAGCTATACGGAAAGCCTTTCATCTTTTTACCTTAGCGTACTTCTGTATGGCTTGGCCATCCATTTGATAGAGGGCATCATAAAAATAGAGTTGCAAGGTGCCAGGGCCTTTAGCTTTTTTGGCAGCAAGTTCCCCAGCAATCCCCATGAGCACCATGGCAGAAAGTGTGGCTTCAAATGGGTCATCTTCAACGGCCATACAGGCACCAACCACCGCAGTGGCTGTACATCCCATACCAGTTACCTTGGCCATTAGGGCATGTCCATTGGCCACTTCGGCCACCTTGTCTCCCTGGATAATCAAGTCTTTTTCCCCTGAAATACACACCACCGTTTGAAGGGAATTCGAAAGTTCCTTTCCTGCATCTTTGGCTTCTAGGGAAGAATGCGTGCTGTCTACCCCCTTTGATTCGATCCTGACCTTTGCCATTGCCATAATTTCGGATGCATTACCCCGAACAACGGTGGGATTAAACTTTGATAATTGCGTAATGGCCTCATTTCTCAAAGGGGTAGCACCGGCACCTACTGGGTCCAGAACCCAAGGTTTATTGATATCATCGGCTTTCTTAGCCGCCAAGGACATGCTGTCCACCCAATATTGATCTAAAGTGCCGATATTGATTACCAAGGCCTGTACGATGTTTAGCATATCCTCAACTTCCCCATGGGCATGTGCCATGATAGGGGAGGCTCCCATGGCCAATAAGGCATTGGCGGTATTGTTCATGGCCACGTAGTTCGTGATACTATGTACCAAAGGACTTGTTGCCCTGATTTTTTCTAGATGGTTGATAACGGACTCCATAGGACTGGGGTTTAGAAACTTCAGGAGTCATCTTGCGGCAACTTTTCCCTTCGCCGGCATTACCCGGATCAGGTAATTAGGGTATTATCTCAGCCCTTTTCACAAGGACACCCCCAAAGTTTTATTGATTAGTTACATTAACAAAAGTACCAAAATCTAAGCATCTTTCAAACTAGCAGCAAGTGGTATTGGTGATCCTCAAGAAAATGTATAAAAAAGAACAGGAAACGGTAATTCGGGAATAAAAGCCTCTTTTCCTTAACTAAACCATTCCCACTCTCCTTCTCTTTTAGTCCCTGTTTTCGGCCAATTTCACCTGAATTCCAGGAGGGGCCTCTATTTTACTTTGAATGCTTCCGTCTTGCATTTTTTCATGTCGGATATGAATAGGCCCCTCTGAGGTTGGATAGCTACCCTCTACCCACTCCAAATTACCCAAGTGAGGGGAAACAAGAAATTCCTTTCCTCCGGGGCTTTTCACCTTTACACCCAGCACATGACTGCTCAGCCAGGCAGTGGGTCCGGAAGCCCAACCATGACTAAGGTTGTGTCGTAACTTTTCATAACTATAGCCACCGTAGCTGGCATGTACATCCACTTTGTCATCTGGAACAAATTCATCTATCCTTCCGGCATTTTCCATCCATTCAATATCAAAATCCTCCCAAAAGGTGGTGGCACCAAGGTCCAACATTCCTCCCCAATACTCCTTGATATAGTCCATGGCCAATTTGTGGTTTCCTGCTTTTGCCATTGCTTCCAGCATATAATAGCCATAGAAGGTGGAAAACCCCTTAACCCCACCCTTAGTCAATATTTCTTTGTTTGCTTTTTCCGCATCCATTAATCCGGTCAAAGCCATTAAGGCCGCAGCTTGCTTATTACCTGCGGCATCAGGCTGGTAAGTCTTCAATTCTCTGGCCATTTCATTGGCTATATTCACCTGCTCATCCTCATCCAGATATCCGAAAATTTCAGCAGCAGCTTCAAAGGCCCAGAGAAGCATGGCTTGAAGCCCGGCATGTACTGCTTCCCTGTTTTCACTGCTCGGCCAATCCAGGAATCTGGTTCCATCCAAATTTTCTCGATTTCCTTCCACCCTTGAACTCATGTGGCTCAGCAGTTCGGTCAAATAGGCTTTCTGCTCACGTAGATACTCTAAATCCCCATGCTGTAGGTACCAGTCCCGGTGGATGATCACCCACCACATGGAGTAGGTGCTAATCCCATTCATCCACTGTGGCATGGGTGTAATGTCCCTTATCAAATCCAAACTTTTTGGCACCACTTCGTTGTAACCAAATACTGCATTGATGGTAGAAACCTCGGGATGCATGTCGCCCACCCATACCAATCTATCTCTTTTAATACCATCCCAGAGGTACTCCTGCATGTTTAAATGCACGGTATAGGCTCCCACATCCCAAATGGAATTTAATCTTTCGTCGCTACTTTTAAATGATCCTATGTATGGAATATCCCTGTAGACAAAAATTGCATTGGCTTCTTTTATGATAAGCTCCCTGTTGGGTTCAACCAAATCTATCCTGACGTACCTAAAGCCAGAGTTCCCAACTTCAATTTTTCCCAACCAGGGCAAAGGAATCACAAAATCCCTCATGGCGTGGTCGTTGGTCGCTCCATTAACTGTATCTATCTCTGACATTGCTTCGGATACCGATTCCCCAAAACGTACCCTTATCTTTACAGGCTCCTTATCCTGCATCATTCCGGTAACCAACTGAATTCCACCATGTAGGTTTATACCAAAATCCAGCAGTATTCCTGGCATTTGATCCTCTGAACTTCGGAGCCTGCAAAAGTCCTGTTGATTTGTAAGTATGGCCTGCCCAATATTGGGGCCCAATAGATGGGAAGGGTTTTCTATATAGGTATCCTCTTCGGTGGACTTCCAAAAAATTTGCTGTGGGGACAGGTATTTCCGGGATCTAGAATCTTCCGTAACCTGGTAGTTTTCCGGCGGACCAAAGGAGGGTGGTAATTGGGCCTTGAGGTTTTGGATAGACAAACAAATTACAAGAACTAACAAACCGCCAGTTAAACTACCACCATTTGGCCTTAAAGGATCCCTTCGTTTTATTCTCCTTATATACGATAACATCATTGAACAAAAATACCGGATAATTCCAAGGTTGTATCCTGTACTTTCCTGCCCTTAGGGTATTACTCCAAAGGCTCTAAGCTCATCATCAATTTTTTGGTTCCACCTTTCTTGGGCAGTCCGGTTGGATCCATGTGACGTTTCTTTATCGTATTGTTCTTGGTACCTGTTCATTTCTCGGTAGGCATCAAGGTACATAGACGAAATAACCCGGTCATAATTGTAAGGAAAGAGTTCCATATTCCCAACTCTTTCTTTTAATCTCTCGGTAATGATTTGGGCGATGTCAAAATGCCTTTGTTCGTGGTTAAGGGTATAAGCATTTTTCTCCGTTTTAACATAGGAGGAGCTCTTTAACATGAAGGTTTTAAAATCCAATATAACCTCCACTTCTCCGTCTTTAATCCTACTGTCCCCTTCATAGGCAAGGCTTACAAAAACCGATGCAGCATAATTGCTCCTGAATGGAGCCCTACCCGAAAAATCAGACCACCTCAATGGGCGTTTTGGATCATAAAACACGGTGTCGTCCAGGTTGTCTTCTCTATAATCTCTGATTGTTACCTTTACTGATTTGGCGAGTTTTTCATTGATACCGGCTTCTTTTTCTATCCAATCATGAAAGTATTTAAGGGCATTACCTACCGACCTCCTAAACACTGGCTCTATGACTGCCTTTTGTCTTACCGACCGCTTGTAGCTCATGCCTCCCTGAAAATCCAAAAGATGCACATGGTCATACTCCCTTTCTAACTCAAAGGAAAAATCCAAATGTACCTCCCCTTCCACTATACCCCTATTGGCATCCACCAGTTTTTCGATAATTTGGCAGTCTTTAACTTTTATCCAAATAGGCCGCAAATTTAAATCCCGAGGCAGACTCCCTGCTACAAACTGATTCATAGCTTGCTCAAGACCCCCTTTTAAATCAACCACCTCCAACTGAGATCCACTTGTGGCAGAAGGAACCAAAAATGCAATCGGGATCTTGTTGCTCCTCATGTCGATTACCCCCTTAAAATGAAATTCCTTTGGAACAAAGTTTAGGTCTGCAATTTTGAGTTCAATGGGTTCAAAAGAATTCTCATTTGACCCCTTGGCAAATCCAGAAAACAAAATCAAATTGGATATTAGGCCTATTAGAATAGTTAGGGGAGAAACATATTTTGGAAATGAATTTTCCATTTAGCTTAATTCAATTGGGAAGTATACTTTGCCGGGTAAATCCCGTGTAAATCCTAAGTGTATCAGAAACCTCCTCCATAAAACAGCCCCAGGACGATAAGGGTTCTTGGTTACTACCGCATTTCTCCTAAAAATCCCTAAATTGTAGGTGTTTATAATTTTTTTTAGTGCTCACTCCTTGCTGCCATCAGTCGCCTGCCCCGTCCCGTAGCTATCGGGATCGGGGAACTTAATTAGGGGAACTAGTTCCAGGAGAATACCGCATACTTGATAATCATCCCTCCTATAAACGTTATCTTCATGCTAGATTTCACTGGGTTGAGCTGAGAACGTAAAAAGTCTACAGCGGTTTAGGCAATGGGATACTGGTTTCCAAGGATAGTCTTTCCAAGCTGTCAATCACCTTTTGATTTAATGGAATCCCGGATTTCATTCTTTCTTCGAAAGCCATCCGTTCTGGATCTCCGGGAATCAAGACCGGTAAAGTTCCAGGTAAACTTGCAGTGGATCTCATTTCCCTTATCCACGCGTCCATAGAGGATTTGAAGGACTGTATATCCCTGAACCCCTCAATATCCCAAGCCCCAAAAAAATGCCCAATACCTTTTCCCACTTGCTCGTTTTCACCTACCCGCACATTTATAGCAAAGGGTATGGCAAAGGGACCCCAATTAGCACCACTTAATACCGCAGAAAGCACATCCACCATTGTGGCCAGACAATATCCCTTATGGCCACTCCCATCCTTATCACTACCCAAAGGAAGAAGAGCTCCCCCCTGCATCATTCTCTCAGGAGAGGTGGTGGGATTCCCCTCCTTGTCTATACACCATCCTAGGGGCACTTCATTGCTTTCTCTATGAGCAATTTCCACTTTTCCATAGGCAACCGTGCTACTTGCCATATCAATCATAATGGGAGGTTCCGCGTCTGTTGGGAAAGCAATAGCGATGGGGTTGGTTCCCAATTTTTTTTCAATTCCGTTGAAGGGCACCACCCCTTTGGTGGTGTTGGTCATAGACATGCCAATGAGGTCCTTGGGCAATGCCATTGCAGGATAATAACCCGCAGCACCATAATGATTGGTGTTACATACCGAAATCCAACCGGATCCGTGGGTGGCTGCCTTTTCCATGGCTAGCTCCATACACTTTGGACCAATCACCAAACCCAGGCCATTGTCACCATCCACCGTGGCAACACTGCCCTTTTGGCGAATTACCTTAAGTTCTGGCCTGGGGTTTATCCTTCCATCCCTCATAAGGTCGTAGTAGGTTTCTAGTCTCGCAATTCCATGGGAGTCAATGCCATGTTCATCACTGTAAGCCAATACATCAGCGGCCAATAGGGCATCTTCTGGGTGCACGCCAAATTTCTCAAAAACCCTTTGAATGAATTCCCTGAGGGCCTTTGGTTCATAAAATGGTCTATCCATAGCATTTCAAAAAAAATCCAGTCCATTGTAAAAATGGACTGGAAGGTGGTTTAATTGTTGGGTTATGAAAACGGTTTAGGATGTTGATTTAAGGAAGAGGCTTGATCTTGATATCCTTGTAATATATTATACTTTCAGGATCATGGGCTTGCAAAGCAATAGTTCCGCTACTTAGTTTTTTCTTGCTGTCGCCTACAGGCTCCCCTCTGTCTTTATCTTCATCATATTCATTGATTACTTTGTCATTCACTTTTACGGTTACCTTTCCGTCCTTCACGATAATATGCTTCGTGTACCATTCATTATCGGATACATAGGTTTCTTTTACATCCTTGTAGCTATACACACTGCCCGTTTTTCTCCAATCCCCGTGACTTTGGTTTACCTGGATTTCATATCCTACACCTGGCCAACCATCCTCCTCATACTCGGTATGGATAAAAATCCCTGAGTTGGCTTTGGGCTCTGTTTTTATCTGCGTCTTAAGTTCAAAGTTTTTGAAATCGGCTTTTTCAACCTTTCCAACATAAAAAAGGTGAGCCCTAGGCCCATCAATTTTAATGGCTCCGTCCACTACTTGAAAAGAACTGGGGTTTTCAGAGGCTTTCCAGCCCTTCAGCGACTTTCCGTCAAATAGTGTGTACCAACCTTCTTTGTCCTTTTTCTGGGCAAAAGCGCTAACGGCAAAAATAGTCATTAGACCAATAAGAAATATTTTCTTCATTTCATGCAAAGTTTTCGTAATCAATAAGAGAAATAAAATTAACATATTATACTGCATTAATCAAAAAATACATGAGTAAACGGTAAAATACTACATAAATGGTAGCTATTTCGAGGAATGTTTGCTCGTTATAATTTTTCGTACATCTCTCCGTTTAAAGAAATAAAATTAGGGATTTTTAAATTTCAAAACCTAAGTGTATTTTAGGGAAATTTTTAAGGGTCCTAACCCAAACAATTTATCTAAGCTAAATACTTTAACGTGTCTATGAGCCAGGAAGAAAAAAATTCTTATTCGCAGGAAGAGCTGAAGGAATTTGAAGATTTAATCAATGAGAAGCTTGCAGTAGCCAAAGAGGAACTCGCACAGCTTAAAGAAACGCTTAGCAAGAAGAACGATAGCGGTACCGACAACACCGCCAGCACCTCTAAGCTATTGGAAGATGGAGCAGACACACTAGAGAGAGAGAGTCTCAGTCAATTGGCTGCCAGGCAACAAAAATTTATCATAAATTTGGAAAATGCCCTAAGGCGGATTAAAAACGGCACCTACGGTGTATGTGTGGATACTGGTAAGCTTATTTCCAAAGAGCGGCTAAGGGCTGTTCCGCACACCATGCATTCCATCGAAGCTAAGTTGGCAAAAAAATAATCTTTGGATTTCCTACACAAACATATAGAAGCGCTGATCTTTTGTGCCGATGGCCCAATAGCCCCGGATGAAATTCAGAAGTGCCTTACCGAAATGTTTGAATCTGAGGTTCCCGAAAGCCACATTTCCGAGGCCATTGATTCCTTAAGGGATAAATATGCCTCGGATGATTTTGTTTTTGCCCTAGAGAAAAGCGGGGGAGGTTATCAGTTTTTGACAAAGCCGGCTTATCAGAGCAGCATAAGTATATTGCTCAAGCACCGTTCCCAAAAAAGATTATCCACTGCACAATTGGAAACCCTCTCCATAATTGCCTATAAACAACCCATTACCAAATCAGAAATCGAACAGATAAGAGGGGTCAACTGCGATTATTCGGTGCAAAAGTTGCTGGAAAAGGAACTTGTGGCCATTAAAGGCAAATCAGAAGGACTGGGAAGACCAATTCTCTATGGTACCAGCGAAAAGTTCATGGACTATTTTGGCATCAACGATATTAAAGAACTCCCCCAGCCAAAGGATTTTAGGCCAGAGGAAAATGAGATTGGGGAAAAGAAAGAATAATCCCTCTTACTAATTTACCCCATATTTTTTTTGCCTAAACTCCTAAATCCAAGAGATTTAACTTACCTTTGCAGCCAAATTTACTAAATCAAATCCAGCAGGGATGCTGCAACAAGTATGAAAAAAGAAAATAACAGCCAAAAAGGACATCCCAAGAAAAGAAAACAGCAGTTTTCGGATCAACAAAATAAGGGGAAGCGAAATACCTCTTCCGAGAAGGAGAACGAAAGTTCCAAAAAAGTCTATTTAGGAAGAGGCAAAAACCAAAAACCAGTTTATGAATATGTAGCCGACCTTCCTGAAAGGTCCAAGCCCAACAAAAAGAAGCCCTACTCTCCTTTAAAAAGAGGATCAGCCGGTTATGGTACTAATGAAAAACCTGCCTACCAAGAGGTTTTAAAGGAGGTCAAAAAAAATAAGGACGATGATGAGCTAAGGCTAAACAAGTACATAGCCAATTCAGGGGTTTGTTCCAGACGTGAAGCAGATGTACTCATCGCCAAAGGTGACATCACCGTAAATGGGGAGGTCATCACTTCACTGGGGTATAAAGTAAAACGAAAGGACCGGGTATTGTATAAAAGCAAGGTAATTAACCCCGAAAAACCCGTTTACCTATTATTGAACAAACCGAAGGATTATATTACTACCACAGACGACCCTTTTGAAAGAAGAACAGTCATGCAACTTATTGAAGGGGCGTGTGAAGAAAGGGTTTTTCCAGTAGGTAGACTGGACCGCAACACCACCGGGCTTTTACTTTTCACCAATGATGGTGAATTGACAGAAAGCCTTGCCCACCCCAGCAACAGAATTAAAAAAATCTATCAGGTAACCCTGGACAAGCCTTTGGCAAATAATGACTTGGAAGTAATCCTAAAAGGAATACAACTAGAGGATGGGTTAGCAGAAGTGGACGACCTTCAGGTACTTTCAAAAGACCGGACCATTTTGGGGCTTGAAATTCATTCTGGCAAAAACCGTATAGTAAGAAGGATATTTGCGGCTTTTGATTACGAGGTAGTTGCTTTGGATAGGGTGATGTATGCAGGACTTACCAAAAAGGACATCCCTAGGGGCCGGTATCGGTTCCTCTCTGTACAGGAGGTTATCAACCTCAAACACCTAAGACGAAAAAAATAAGAAATTAAAACACCCCAACAATGATTAAACTTGTTGGGGTATTTTTTTGCTTCAAGTATTGAATATCAGGGACTTTGTAAGACTCCGATTTATAAAAAGTGATATAAAAATATTAAGGTAGCTGCCAACGCAGGCTTTTTCTGACCTTTTATTTCCATCTTTACTTTCATTTCCGTTTTGATGGTTCCCTTTAGGTCACTGATATTCGCAAGGCTTGCCCTCATGCAAATTTCGTCATTTACCTTTACTGGACTCGTATATCTCAAATTTTCAATTCCGTAATTTACCATCATCCTCAAGTTATTTACCTGTACAATTTGATTCCAAAGATAAGGAACCAATGACAGGGTCAGGTATCCATGAGCGATGGTACCACCAAATTCCCCCTCCTTTGCAGCCCGATCAGGGTCTGTATGAATCCATTGGTGATCTAGAGTAGCATCTGCAAAAAGATTAATCTGCTCTTGGGTAATCTTATGGTATGCTGAGACGCCCAGCTCTTTTCCAATATATTGTTGAAAGTCCTCGAAATTATTGATTACAAGTAAGCCCATGGGAAGAGTTTAAATTTAACAGACCTGAAATTATCAAAAAAGATGGTGGTAGGAAATAAAACACACAAAAATTAAGCTTTCAGGCTAATTTTAAGTGAAATCAATACAAAAAATTCTTCCCAATTACCGGATATATAAGCTCGCCTTCCAAATCCTCTTGATGCTGAATCAGCAGGTCCAATGGCTCCAGCATGGGTTCATCCGACAGATCAAATGTCCCAAAATGCATAGGAAAAAAATGTGCCCCTTGCATTCTGTTAAAAGCTTGAATAGCATCGGTTGGGCTAATATGCGACTGTTCCATAAACCATTCAGGCCTGAAAGCTCCAACTCCCATAATAGCAATATCAGGAGATCCCATCTGCGTGGAGATTTCCTCAAAATGAATCCCATCCCCACTGTCTCCCATAAAATAGATTTTTCTATCGGGACTGCTAAAATAAAATCCGCCCCAGAGTCTTTTGTTGGTATCGGAAAGCCAGCGTCTGGTCCAGTGCCTGCTAGGCACGAAGGTAATTTCCATATTGGGATCACCAGTTTCAAATTGCTGGTACCACCCGGCTTCTTGGATTTCCTGCCCTTCCACCCAACCCTTGAGAAGGTCCTTCATGCCTAAACCCGTCAAAAAAACAGCTTTGGGATGTTGCTCAGCTAGTTTTGAGATCGTTTGTTTGTCACAATGATCCCTATGATTATGAGAAATCATGATGTAATCAACAGGAGGAAAATCAGCCATCTCCAAAGGAAGATCACTTTCCCTTTTAAGAAAAATGTTATCCATCAAAATGGGATCTATTAAATATACACTACCATGAATTCTGAATAAAAAAGAAGCGTGGCCCAACCAAACCATAAAGTCATCTCCACTTTTCACAAGTTGGCTGGCATCCTGTACCTCCAAAGTACGTGTATCTTTTTCTTTGGCTTCCGCATAAGGGTTTTCATTCCATTTCCAGGTAAGCAAATCCCAAAAGCTTGAGTCGAAAGGTTTATAGAGGTTCCTAAAAGTACCATCCTTTAATTGGGGGGTGCCTTTCCAAACCAGCCCATTATGGACTGTGATTAGAGAAGGGTTACTTACATATCTCACCTTGTTTTCCTGATTATCCTCGTTGTAAGCCCACATGATCCCAGAAAAAATCGGAATAATAAGTAGTAAAATAAACCATACCCTAGGATTTTTCATTTGCGATTTTACTATGAAGCCTTTAGCAAAGTGCTGATTAATTCAGAGGGAGTCTGAATTTTTGCCACTTTTTCATCTGCTATTTCCCTTTTAAGCTCATACTCCAGTTCAAAAATCAAGCCCGAAACAAAAATTTTGTCCATCCTAAGATCCCTATAAAAATTAGCAGCCTTCCTTTTACCAGTCAAGGAAATCCCATAAGAACTAAAAACCTGAATAGTTTTGCGCAATGCAGTGATGTTTTTCATGTGATTATAATTGATTTTTATTTGCCACATAGCCTGCCCCAGACTCGCTTCGGGGGAATCTCGCAATCTTAATCATTCCTATCATTGACATAGTACTTTAAATCATATAACTTATTCATTAAACACTAATTTTTAAACCTACCACGCTGCGAGCGTTGCGGAATCGTTGCGCCCCCCTGAAAAAACTCAGGGCAGGGCTGCGAGAAACCCAATGTCATTTCCTTTCTGTAAATGCCAATTTTTAGAACTCCGTGCGTCGCTTGCGTCATGCCTGACTGCCGTCCAGGCAGGCTCGATTTCAGGATAGCTAAATTGGATTAACTATTCACTTGACGAAATAAAAAGCTTTTTTGTTGTGGATGATCTCAAAAATTATGTAAAAATTAAACAATTAATACTTTTCCTGTAATAATTCTTCCAAAGGAATCCAACAATATCCTCTTTTCCTGAGTCCCTCAATGAGTTCGGGTAGCTTCCTTGCAAATTTATCTTTCCTTTTTTCGCCAACACCAATGTGCATCAATAAAATAAATCCATTTAAGCCGTTTTTAGCCTCGAAATCCCAGATGCTCTCAAGAATAGCCCCACTTCCAATGTAGTTTTCTAATTCAGGGGTGGTGTAATCCGCATGGCTCTTTGTTCCTGGTGTAAAGTTGATCAGCTGCAATCCCAATTCTGCCGTCCATGCACTTATTGAATCGTTATACCACTCATATGGGGGAAGAAAAAAGGGCGCATCTTCTTTGCTAACCCCAAACTTTTCCATTTCCAGATAATTGTCCATTAAGTCCTGCTGAAAGGTGCCCTTGCTTACCAGCAAGCTGTCCCTATCTTCCCAGTCGCAATATAGCAAGTGCTTGTCTGAATGTGCTCCAAGGTAATGACCGTCTTCTTTTATCTGGTAAATCAAAGGTTGGAAGTCGGGATTCCTATAAAAATCCCCCGTGAAGAAAAAGGCTGCCTTAACCCGATATTTTTTCAGATTCTCCAATATTTCGCCCCCACTTTCTGCATATTCATGGCCAGTGAGGACCAAGGTCAGCATTCTTTCAGTGGTGTCCCCCCTTATCCATGCCCCGTGATGACTGCTAATTTGGGCAAAGGTAAACTCAGATAGTGAAAGTGAAATAGCCAAAAAGATAAAAATTGGCTTGCTGGCTATTAGATTCATGAATTGATCTTTAGGTGCCTCAAACAGAAAACCCTTTACCATTGCCCCTGATAAGCAAAAATTTTTATTGGCCATATTCGTTGCTACATGTATCCATGCCATGATATTACCCAAACCAATCCAGTAAATTCTAATTAGTACTTTTTAGGTAAATTACCAAAATAGTATTTAATATACCAATGTATGGCTCAGTTGAGAAAAAAGAACAAAGTTCCAAAAAGAAAATCCAAGGCGGGGCAAGCTCCGGGAACGCTGATTTTTACCGGTGTGAAGAAAATGGAAAGCACTGTACTTTCTCTGATTGAGTACAAATATGCCTATTTTGCAGTAATCGGGGTAATGGCATTATCCGTACTGGGTGTGCTTTGGTATTTTAAAAGTAGGCAGTGGATTTAATGATCCACAAACACGAGCTACTCTAGGATTATTACGATAATTTCTTTGTATGGATACTTATTATGGAACAAAGTGGGAAAGTCCATTCAGAACTACTTACAAACGCATAGCAGCCTAAATAACATGGAATGTGAGCACCAATAATTACGATAAAATTGCTTTTATCTATGAGAAACTGTCCAAGGTAATATTGGGGAAAGAATTTGTCCGCAGCAAAGACCTTTTCTTGCAAAACATTCTGGAAGACATGGATGTTTGGGTAATCGGTGGAGGTACAGGTGCAATTATTCCAGAAATTTTGATCAAGAATGGCCTTACAGGAAAACTTGTATATTCAGAAGCTTCTCAAAAAATGCTGCAAAGGGCCAGGAAACGCGTTTCCTCCAAAGATGAAGATAGGGTCCATTTTTATAGGGAAGAGAGGTTCCATTGGCCTTTTGCCTCCAAGGCGGATATAGTGATTTGCCAGTATCTTTTGGATGTGCTTATCGACCAGCAGATACACAATTTTTTTAAGGCATTAGAAAAAGCCATTAATCCCAATACCCAACTTATTTTTGCCGATTTTTATCCTCATTCAAGAAAATCCTTGTTTATAAAAGCCATGATTTCCGCATTCAGATGCATAACCAATCATCCACGCAAAGATCTGCCTGACTATGACTTCTTCTTTGAAAGATACGGATGGAAAACGCAAGAGGAGTTTCAAATACAAGGAGGGTTCATCAGGGTAAAATGCCTGGTGAAAGCTTAATTGCTTTAAAAGTTAATTGTGTTTTACTTTTGAAAGTGCCTTTACCACCAATTCATGCTGATAGGCTCCATTAAAAGGGCCAAAGAAATTCATGTCCCAAGTCTCATACATCCTTTCCTTGTAGTACTTATCCGGGGTGATGTATCCTATGTATCCCCCATTAAAAGAGGTAAAAAACAAGGTAAGGTCGAGAGACGCTGCATGTTTATCCCAGTTTTCATAGAAAACGCCTGAAACTTCTCCACTACTGGACAACAGCACCACAGGCCCTATCTGCAAAATGTCCATAAAAGCTGGGCTTTCTCCATAAACGCTATGAAAAAGCCAAGGCCGCAAGCGGAGGTTTTCAGAAATACGAAAATGGGGGCTTCTCAAATCTACCTGCAGCTTAGCTGAAAATAAGGAAGTGGCCGATGAAGTGTCGGCTGGGGAAAGATCGGAGTGAAGTTTTTGGTATAGGGTTCTTGCATACTCCCTTACTGCGGCAGTGTCTCGAGCTTTAGCACCTTGTGGCCTATGGCTTCCTACAGTACCTGCCGCAAAAATACAAAAGGACAACTCTTCTTCGAGTGCTTCTGCAAAGTAATAGGGATAATCTCCTGATAGGCCCATAAAATCACTTTCCAGTAAAGTAGGATGAGCACTATAGGTCACAAATAAGCAGGTCTCACCATCCAGCTTTTCAAGGTACAACTGGCGGACATAGGGGTCGACAGGGTCTGAAGCTACCAACCTGTTTGCCACCAGTTCCGGAACGGGTGTTTTTCGATAGGAAATATTCACAGTATCCAGATGCTGAAAAGCCCGATTCACACTCTCGATGGTTTGGTGGGCAATGAAATCTACCAGCATCTCATCCTTTCCTCCCATGGTCAATTTCCCCACTATTCCAGGAGTATACCCGCCCATTCCTCTATGGGTATGTGTACTCGTGAAGTAAAGATGGTCTACTGGCAAGTCGGCAGTTTTCAGCCTTTCCTCGACTTTTTGGGCCAGATATGGATGTACAAATAGCAATTCGTAATTTATGAGTGCCACCGTGTGCTGCTCATTGCTAATCAACAAGGTCTTCACATAGCTGCTGTCCACAACAAATTCATATTCCCCCCTTGGTTTGTATGGAATAAGCGGTTTTGGACTGGCAGGGGTGAAATTTACCTTTGCCCATCCTGCCAGCAAAAATCCACTATCCGCACCCTCCAGATTGGTTTTTTCCAGCCTTTCCATAGTCTCCTTGAAATAGGCCGATTCTTCCAGTGGTGTCCAATCCACAGTGGTTACACAGAACATTGCAATGAGGAACAATCCTCCCAAAAACCAGGAAAGAATACGGAGAAATTTTATCACGATGAGAAAATGGCTCTAAGCAGAATAATTAAAAACTCCATGCGGTGACTGTATAGTGAGTTGTTTTCCTTCTCCATTCTGCACCCTTCCTACTATTTGGGCATCTACTCCATGGAACTCAGCAATGTCTATCACCTCTTCCGCATATTTCTCCTCCAGATAAACTTCCATTCTGTGCCCCATATTAAAAACCTTGTACATTTCTTTCCAATCTGTTCCGCTTTCTTCCTGAATAATAGAAAACAAGGGAGGGGTATCAAAAAGGTTATCTTTAACTACATGTAAGTTCTCAATAAAATGGAGGACTTTTGTCTGGGCTCCTCCACTGCAATGCACAATTCCATGGACATGAGGCCTAAGGTATTTTAGCACCTCTACAATAACAGGTGCGTAGGTTCGGGTAGGTGAAAGCACCAAGCTTCCCATATCCAATGGGGTACCCGGAGCAGGGTCTGTCAAGCCATACTTTCCACTATATACTAATTCCTCCGGAACCAGAGGATCAAAACTTTCCGGATATTTACTTTTAAGCACTTTAGAAAACACGTCGTGGCGGGCAGAGGTGAGCCCATTACTTCCCATTCCCCCGTTGTATCTGTTTTCATAGTTAGCTTTTCCAAAAGAAGCCAAGCCTACAATTACATCCCCACTTTGAATCTTGTCATTACTGATGACTTCTTCCCTTTTCATCCTACAAGTAACTGTGCTGTCCACGATCAGGGTTCTTACCAAATCCCCAACATCGGCAGTTTCCCCTCCAGTCAGTATGGCATTCACTCCATTGTTCCTTAAGGTTTCTAGCACTTCTTCCGTACCATTGATGATGGCAGCTATCACTTCCCCAGGAATGAGATTTTTGTTTCTGCCTATGGTAGAAGATACCAATATGTTGTTGATCGCACCCACACATAGCAGGTCATCGATGTTCATGATAAGGGCATCTTGGGCTATTCCTTTCCAAACATCTAAATCACCCGTTTCCTTCCAATACAAATAAGCAAGTGAAGACTTGGTGCCGGCACCATCGGCATGCATTACATTACAATACGAAGGGTCATTTCCTAAAATGTCCTCCACAATTTTACAAAAAGCCTTTGGATATAGTCCTTTATCCAATTTGGAAATTGCCTTATGCACATCTTCTTTGGAGGCACTCACCCCCCGCTGCATATATCTTTCATTCATAAAGTCATACCTGTGGGTCCTTCCACAAAGGTAAGTATTTAGTCGGTGATTTCTATTACCTTAAATTCGGTACGTCTGTTGATTTGATGCTCCTCCTCCGTTTGTGCATCTTCAATAATAAGTTGTCGCTTTCCATAGCCCTTGGCCTCCATCCTATCAGGATCTATCCCTTGGGATACGATATATTCCACAGCAGATTCTGCCCTGCGTTGCGAAAGCCGGTCGTTATAGGTGTCCGAAGCCCGGGCATCGGTGTGGGAACTTAGCTCTATCCGAATCTGGGGGTTGTCCTTTAATATTTGAACTAGCTTATCCAACTCCTCGGCAGCATCGGGTCGGATGTCCGCTTTATCCAAGTCATAGTAGATATTCTCTAATACTATTGCGCGTTCCAACACCAGTTTTTCCAAAACTATGGTGGTATCCAATACCACGTTGGTCACATCCTGGATCAGCTCATCTTGGGATGGGGTTTTTCCATCGGTCGTGTAGGGTATACTTTTGGAAAAATAGCCGTTCTTCGAGGCTATCATTGTGAAGGACTGATTCGGTTCCAGTTGAAACCTCAACCTTCCGTTTTGATTGGAGAAGTTTCCATCAATAGTTTGGTTATCTTCATCATAAAGTGCAACCCTCGTTTGGGGTAGTGTCTCTTCATCCCCATCATCGGTTTTCCCTTTTGTGGTAACATTCAAAAACACATTTAACACTTTGGGCTTAGGAGTAAAATCCTGAAAGAAATAAATGTCGTCATCTCCTTTTCCACCTTCCCTATTGGAGGTGATAAATCCTTCCTTAGGGTAATCGGTGAAAAATATGCCAAAATCATCTGCTACCGAATTGATGTTTGGCCCGAGGTTTTTCACAACGGTTTTGCCATTTTCTTCCTTGGCAACAAAAATATCCAGCTTTCCAAACCCCGGGTGGCCATCTGAGGCAAAATAAAACTCCCCATTTGAAAGGGGTCTTGGGAAAAGTTCGTTTCCGGCTGTGTTGATTTCGGGTCCCAAGTTTTGCACATTACCAAAGTCCCCATTGGCCAGCTTGGAGGCCTTGTACAAATCTGTTCCTCCATGCCCTCCTGGTCTATTAGAGGCAAAATATAAGGTCTCGCCATCAGGACTGAAGGCAGGAGTAGAATTCCAGTAGGTAGGCTCATCATTCGCTGCCATATAAATGGGTTCTGTAAACCCACCTCCCCTAAAATAGGAAGCGAAAAGGCTCACCTCCGGCAAGTCTTTTCTTGATGCAGTATTGCCCCTTGCATATACTATGGTATTTCCATCAGGGCTTATGGCTATAGCTCCCTGGTTAAGCCCTGGCTCGTTTCTGAATTCGGGAAGTGGCTGAACATTTTGTACATCCACTTTTATTCCTTCCGCCCGGGCACGGTAGATCTGGGTATAACCCTGGCCGGTAGCCGGATAAATTCCACCTCCTGACCTAGAGCTGGTGAAATACAGGTAGTTATCACTCATTACTGGAGCATAGTCTATACCGGCAGTGTTGAGCAGTTCATAATTCTCGAGTTTATGGTGCGGCCAGATGGGCTCAATTTCTTCTAGGACTTGAAGGTTGTTGATTTCCTTATCGGCGAGCCGATGCAGCTTATCATCATTTGTCCATTTTTTTGAGGCTATAAAGGCCTCTTTCGCTTCATCATAGTTGCCCTGATCTTTTAAGCTTTTGCCTTTATAATAGTAGTTTTCAAAGGTCTCCTCATGTTCAAGCAATTGCTTATAATAAGGAGCCGCTTTCTCTACGCGATTCGACAACCTGTAACTTTCTGCCACGTAATAGTTGGCTTCTGGGTTTTCAGGTTCTTTTTCCAGGACTTGGGAATAGGTAGATATTGCCATTTGGTATTCACCGGCACTGAATTGATTCTGTCCCCTTTGCTGCAAACTTGTACAGGCCGCAAAGAAAACAACAATAAGTATTGAAAAGCAGCTACGCTTCATATTTTTGATCCTCCCTTTTATGGATTATTGGGTAATTTGTTGGTTGTTGAAATATCTTTTTAGCCAACTTTCCTTAGCAGGTATTAGCCAATTACTCTCAAGCTCACTTTTTTTACTGACACTAGGGTTGAAAACAGGGGAGTCGGGTGTAAGCTTCCCCTGACGGATGGCTGTATTCACATCAGGAAGTTTTGTCACTGTGACTTTGTCTTCATGCAAGTAAGCCACCTTGCCAGCATCCAGAATTTCAACGTTGATATGTTGTTCTATTTCCCTTAATAACCTCACTGAACTATCTATTGAGCATCCACTTGCACCCATCTTTGATTCGTCCACAGATAGGAGGATGAACTGGTCATGTTGAATGTCAAAGGATGTAGGCATTAGGCTTCCATGGGTATTCCATTGGTTACAAAAGGTCACCAACTTAGAGATCATCCAAGTTTTTTCTTCCTCTGTGAAAGGTCTGTTTGCGAAATATACCCATACCCTGGAAGTATCAACCATGTTCTCATAAGGAATATACATAATGCTAAACTCTAGTTATCAATTTAATTAATTGGTACAATTGCCTTTCTTAAACGACAAAGGACTTCACTTTGGTACAAAATAAACCTTTTCTTCTTTCAAACCTATCATGTTGCCGCCGAGTAAGATGGGAACACAAGGACTGAAGCAGTTCTAAGACAGGTTTAAATCCTTGGCAATAAGCTCAGCGATATCCAACACTTGCACATCCTGTTCCTTTTCCTTGTTTTTGATACCGTCCGTCATCATTGTAAGGCAAAAAGGGCATCCCACCGCTATGGTTTTTGCTCCGGTTCCTAAGGCCTCTTCCGTTCTCTCTATGTTAATGTCCTTTTTCCCTTGCTCAGGTTCCTTAAACATCTGGGCCCCTCCAGCACCGCAACAAAGCCCTTTGGATTTGCACCTCTTCATTTCTACCAGTTCCATGTCCAAAGCATTAATCACTTCTCTAGGTGCTTCATATACCCCGTTTGCTCTTCCCAGAAAACAGGAATCGTGAAAGGTAATTTTTTTTCCCTTATAACCTCCTCCTCCCTTTAAAACAATACGGCCCTCATTGATGAGTTGTTGCAAAAATTGGGAATGATGTACCACCTTATAGTTTCCCCCCAATGCAGGGTACTCATTCTTTAGGGTATTGAAACAATGGGGACATGCAGTTACGATATTTTTGACATGGTAGCCATTCAGCACCTGTATGTTGCTTGCTGCTTGCATTTGGAATAAAAATTCATTTCCCGCCCTTCTTGCAGGATCTCCTGTACAGGTTTCTTCCTCACCCAAGACAGCAAAATCCACTCCTATGACATTTAAAATCTTGACGAAAGCCTGAGTAACGGCCTTGTACCTGTCATCAAAAGAGCCTGCACATCCCACCCAGAACAATACCTCCGGCGCTTCCCCAGCACTTGCCTTTTCCGCCATGGTAGGTACTTTATAGCTTTTCTCGCTCATTAATTTTTCGTTTTATTTGGCTTCTTGATCCTTTAATTTATCTGCCCACTTAAATCGGTCAGTGGGGGGAAATTTCCAAGGGGCAAAGCTGGTTTCAATATTTTGAAACATCGCGTTCCACTGTGCAGGGGACCCGCTCTCTTCCATGGCCACATATCTCCTAAGTTGGAGAATGATGTCCAGTGGGTCTATGTTTATAGGGCAAGCTTCCACACAGGCATTGCAACTGGTGCAGGCATTAATTTCCTCTTTACTTATGTGGTCACCCAACAATGCCTTACCGTCATCCAAGCCCTTTCCCCCATTATTTATATTCTCCATTACCTCCTCAGCACGATCCCGGGTATCCATCATGATCTTTCGCGGAGATAATTTCTTACCTGTAATATTGGCTGGACATTCCGCTGTGCATCTACCACACTCCGTACAGGAAAATGCATTCATCATGTTAATCCATGAAAGGTCATTTACATCCTTTGCACCAAACCTCGCGATTTCTGAGGGAGATTCCTGAGCCCCTCCTTCTTCTTGGATTCCCAACATCAATTTCACCTCCTGGGTCACCTCGGGCATATTTTTCATCTCTCCCTTTGGCTTCAAATTAGAATACCAGGTGTTTGGGAATGCCAGAAAAATGTGCATGTGCTTGGAATAGGTAATATAAATCGCAAACCCTAAAATTCCCACTATGTGAAACCACCACGCAAATCTTTCCAATACCACCAAACTTGTATCACCAAAGGTGGTGAAAAGGGGCTGGATAAGGCTACTGAAAAAAAGCCCCTCCACAAGCTGATATCCCGCCACGCCTCTTTCTGCCAGGACCTGGTCTGTAGCGTTCATGGTTAATATGGCGGATACCAGCAAAATCTCGATCCACAAAATCAGATTTGCATCCAACTCTGGCCAACCCTTCAACTCTCCCATTCTCAGACGAGGTACTTTGGTTATATTTCTTCTGATCAAAAAGGCCACACAGGAAACTAGCGCAGCAAAGGCCAGAAATTCGAAGATATTCATGGCCACCACATAGCTGCTTCCCAAAAACGGTGCAAATGCACGGTGAGAACCGGATAGGCCATCGGTAATAAATTCAAGAACTTCTATATTGATAATGATGAAGGCGACATAAATCATCAGATGCAGAATGGCGGGGCCCACCCTCTTAAACATTTTCTTTTGCCCAAAGGCAATTAGCCCCATAGTTTTCCATCTTTCTCCCTTTTGGTCATTCCTCTGCTCAGGCCTACCCAAAAATATCATTTGGCGGATGGTTTTTATCCTTTTGTAAAGGATAAATCCTGCAACCGAAAAAAGTAGCAAAAAAAGCACCTGGGGTAAAATACTCATCTTAAACGATTTATTGGTTTTGATCTCTTTTTTTGAACAAAATGATTTGCTGTATTATTTCAAATACCTACCTTTGCATCACTTTCAACGGTGATGTAGCTCAGTTGGTAGAGCATCGGACTGAAAATCCGTGAGTCGGTGGTTCGAGCCCACTCATCACCACAGACCCTGGCAGATTGTTCTAATATTGTCAGGGTCTTTTTTTTGCCCAATTCATTATATAACTCAGCTTTGGGATTTCTGTTGTCGGAGTCCATATGAGTCAGGTTGGTTTTCATTTCGCCTTTGCAAATTAATAAACCGTGGGCATGCATACTATTATTATAATAAAAAAAACACCGGCCACCAAAATCGGACCGGTGTAAGGTTTGTCCAAACCTGTTCCAACCAATTAATCAAAATAAACTATCAACTTAACCAACTCTTTATCTTTGAAGCAATTCTGCTAAATACATTTTTGACAGAATTGCTGCTTTCTACCTCTACGTATGGCGTGTGGCCTGCGATTTCCACGTTAATCAACCTAGCTTGATGGGTACCGATCGCATATGGTATGGTAACTTCCAATAGCCCGTTTTTCATTTCAGCCTTGATTTTGTTTAAGTCCAATCTTTCGGGCAAATAATAGGATCTTCTAACTGCTTGGCGGGAAACGCTATGCTTGCTTTTCCTGGAAATCTCCCCTTCCACCACAAGCTGCCTATCCTCCACTTTCAGCCTTATGTCCCGTTTATCCATACCTGGCAAACTGATGCTGATTTGCCAACCTTCATTTTCTTCCACAAAGTGGTCTCCCTGTTTTGTCCAATTATCCAATTCCCAAATTGGATCCATGAAGCTGGCCATTGGGTGTTGATTTATCAAAAACCAATTCATAGTCTATCCATTTAAAGGTTTAAGAAAATGCCAAATAAAGAACCCTATTTTTGCTACTAATATGGAAGGGAACTGAGTAAGGATGTGGGACATGCCACATCCTTCCAAAGATTATGAAATCTCAATCTGCCTTACCTGATTGTGGTTATTTTCTTTTTTCGGCAAGGTAACATGTAGAATTCCATCCGAATACCTAGCAGCAATGCCATCAATATCCACCTTATCCTCGGGGATGTAGAAAGATCTTGTAAAGGAATGATAACTGAATTCCCTTCTGGTAATTCTTTCTTCCTGTGCTTGCTCTTCCTTCCTTTCAGAGGAAATAGTAAGTTGCTCATTCTCGAAATTGATCTTGAAATCCTCCTTTTTAAATCCAGGAGCTGCCAACTCAACATGGTAAGCCCTATCGTCTTCCTTGATGTTTACGGCTGGCATGCTGTTACCATATCGGCTTACAGGTTTTCGGCCCTCGAAGTTTTCTGGCCATTCAAACAGTCGATCAAACCAATTTTCAAATGTTGGCACTTCTGTGCTTTTTCCGTTGTTTTTTACTTTTAACAGTGTCATGGCTTTATCCGATTTTTGGGGTTTAACGTCTAAATCTTAATCGTTTTTTCACACTCAATTTTCAAAGCACATGCCAAATGCGTTAGATATTAGATTTGGACTTATTTGCTTGTTGGTCAAGACAATAAGTCATGTTCTTTAGGAAACAAAAAGACATATTGTCCTATTTTTAGTGGCCAAAATGCCATAATGTCAATCGTAAAAAAGACCTGGGAGCCAAAGAGAAACTGCTGGAATGTAGGTAACCAACAACAAAACAATTAGACTTACAATCAAAAAAGGCAGGCCGGCTTTTGCGATTTTTTCCAAGGAAATTTTCCCAATACTAGAAGCAACAAATAGGCAAACCCCTACAGGAGGAGTCGTCAAACCAATAACCAGGTTAAATACCATGATGATGGCAAACTGTACCGGGTCCACACCTACCTGCACAGCAACCCCGAGCAATACCGGAAATAAAATCAGTAGTGCAGCAATGGTCTCCATAAATGCCCCAACAAAAATGAGCAGCAGGTTAATCATCAGTAGTAGCAGCAGTTTGTTTTCCGTCAGGCTCAACATCTTGTCTGCTATCCATTGAGGGAGCTCCTCTACGGTCATGATCCAGGCAAAAAGATTGGCAAAGCCCACCAAAACCATTAAGGATGCGGTAGTCTTGGCGGATTGCAGTATTACTGCCGGGATCATTTTCCATTCCAATTCCTTATACACCCAAAGACCTATAGCTATTGCATAAATGACGGCCACAATGGAGGCTTCGGTGGGTGTAAATATGCCGCCAATAATTCCAAATAAAATCACCAAGGTCATCATAATGGCCCAAAATGCCTGAAAGAAACTTTTTGCCACTACCCTTACTGGGGCCCTATCACTCTTGGGATATTTCCTTTTGACAGCTATTAAATAGGTCATCACCATAAAGCCCATTCCTAGCAATAAACCAGGAACGATCCCGGCAATAAACAACTTCCCAACCGAAAGGCCGGTAAGGGTAGCGGCAATAATCATGGGCAAGCTTGGGGGTATAACCGGGCCAATGGTCGAAGAGGACGCAGTAAGGGCACAAGAAAAGGGCGCATCATATCCCTCCTTTTTCATAGCAGGAATCATCACCGAACCAATACTGGCCGTATCGGCTATGGCAGTACCCGAAATACCCCCAAACAACATGGATGCCCCCACGTTGGCAAGGCCTAATCCACCTCTGATATGACCGAGTAGGGCATTACAGAAACGAATAAACCTACTGGTAATACCACTGGCATTCATCAAGTTACCTGCAAGAATAAACCCGGGTATAGATAAAAGTACAAAAACGTCGATTCCGGCATACATTTTCTGAGGCACCACCATCAAGGGAATATCGCTGAATAGCAGATAGGCAAAGGCAGATAAGCCTAAGGCAAAAGCGATGGGAAATCCCAGAATAAGTAAAATCAAAAAAACGATGAATAAAATGGCTGTCATGTTACCCTTGCTTTAGTCTAAGAAGAAATTGACGACCTGCATATAGACTTACAAAAAGGCCCATGGCACTCATGGACAAATACATGAAGGACATGGTAAAGCCCATAGCGGGCGACTGCCTTATTTGTACTATTTTCACCAGTGGGATACTATAGAAAAACATCACCGTCATCAGCAGGACAATGAGAGCGAGGATCAGCAATTCCAATCCTTTTTTAGCTTTTGGTGAAAGATACTCTAATAAGGTATCCACACTTACATATTCCCTTTCCTTGATGGCAAGGCCCGCTCCCAGACTTACCATATATATAAAGCAAAATCTTGCCAGCTCCTCGGTCCAGTTTGGTGCCCAAGGTAGTGCATATCTGGCTACCACCTGTAGCACCACCACTCCTATCATCAAGGCAAAACTCGTGGTCACAAGAAAAGACAAGGTCTTATCTAAATAGGGAAAGTAGCGTATTTTCATTCTACGGCTTGAATACGGTTCAACAAATCCATTTGCTCCTCGTTGAAAGCAGCCCTAACAGCTTCTCTGGCAGCAGCCCCAAACGCCTCCCTATCCACTTCCACCATTTCCATGCCCCTATCCAGAAGGTATTGGTAATCCTCTTCCTCTTGCTTGAGAAAAAGCTCATGTTCGTATGCTTGCATGACTTCGGCTGCCTCCATTACTACATGTTGAAGATCCACTGGCAGCATTTGGTACTTCTTGTCACTCATTACCACATAGGCCCAGCTTTTTACGTGCTCGGTCAGCATGCAATACTTCTGGACTTCGTACAAACCCGCATCTCGGATAAGGGCAAATGGGTTTTCCTGGCCATGGATCGTGGATTGCTGTAGGGCCGTAAAGACCTCAGAAAATGCCATGGGGGTGGGCTTTGCACCTAGGTGACTCCATGTTTTGACATAAAGGGAAACCGCAGGCACCCTTAAAATCATGCCCTTTAACTCATCTGGGTGCTTTATGGGTCTATTTGCAGTAAGGTTTCTAGCACCCCTTTCGAACCAGGCGATGGGCCTAAATCCTGCAATTTCCAAAATATGGTTTTCGATTTCTTTGCCCAGTGGGCCCCCAGCTACCTTTTTTAAATGGTCGGAATCCCTTATGGCAAAAGGGGTTGCGCAAAGTATGGAATTGGGTAATGACCAGGATTGCAGGGATTCCCCCGTGATCATGATATCCGCACTGCCCACCAGAATTCCAGTGAGCACATCCATTTCCTTACCTAACTGCTCATTTGGATATACCTTTACCTGCAGCCTACCATTACTTCTCCTATACACCTCTTCCGCAAACCTAAGACTTGCCTTGTGCCAGCCGTGGTTCCTGTTGGCAAGGTGGCCAAACCTCAGCATATATTCCGGCTTACCCTTATCTGTATCCTCACATGCACTAGCAAAAAAGACTATGGGTAAGAAAATCAACGCAAAAGAAAGCTGCTTGATGCATTTCATCGCAAAGGCCATTGGGATAGTATTGTTAATTTAAACGTTGCTGCTAATATCGAAATTAAAAAGCTTACAGCAAAATAGAACTAGCATGAGGACTTTAAAACCATAAATATTCATATACCTTAGTAATTTTGAATAAAATTACACCATTTTTAATTTAATTAATTCCTCAATAGCTTTACGTAAAAAAACGAAAAAGTCTAAATCTCTTATATTTATATCTATGTCATTACTTGTAATTTTAATAATTTCTACCTTGATCTCAAAAACTTTTCCTAAATCATGTATTGTAGCGTTCGCATCAATTTTCGCATATTTATATGTTAAAATTATATCGTCTATACTATAAGAACCATTTGATGAATTTTCATAATGCCTGGCGAATAATATTATTCCCAAAAGATCTTCAATAAATCTTTTTTTCATTCCTAAAAATTCGTCATAATCCGCTCCAAAATTTTTGGATTCTCTAGAATTTGAACACACGTATAACAAATGATCAAAGTGATGAAAAATATTGTGTAAATAAGAAATCAAATTCTGCGTACTTTCTGAAATAGAAAGAGAAAATCGATACCGATATCTATTAAAATTAAACTTTTTAACATCCTTAACCCTTAGAATTTTTTGTATCATTCTAATGGTAATCATACCAGATTCAATTAAACTCTTTACAACAAATAATGTTAATTCCAGTCCATCTTTGTATCTGTCTACGACTTCACCTCTTCTTTCACCAAAAATTCCGCATTTTATTATCGAATTATTAACATGTGTTATATTTTTAATAATGTCTTTAATGATGTCGAAATGGAAAACATCGGTAGCATAAAATTTATTCATGTAACCTAAAAAATCGACTGTGTTACCATATTTATGAGCAAAAATTTCCTTTATATTATTTAGATCACATACTAAAATAATTTGTGAAAAATCAAACTTATTTTGAAAATCTCTTCCTGGTACTGGAACGAAATCAATATGAGTAGAAAAAACATTTAAAATTCTAAAAATATGATCTGGATCAACTCTATCTAGGTCGTCAATTATCAAGACAATCTTTCTGTTAGTTTTAAGTTGATTAACTAAATTGCGAATAAGTTCTGTTATAAAATCCTCTTCATAAATTCCTTTTTTACCGGTAAAGGACTTTAAATGGTTAATTATTTTTCTTTCACTTGTCAAATTAATCTCTCGAAATTCTTTTCTAAATTTACTGATTAATCTGACTATTTTTGGTGCAATAATTGATAAGGAACCCCCTACTTCCGAAATCTGTGCAATAAAAAAAGGGGAAAGTTGTGAGAGTTTATTTATATTATTTTGCAAAAAATAAGGAATTAAAATAGCTTTAGAGATTTTAATTTCATCATAATCTATATCCTTTTCTAATAATTTAAAGAGAATATCATGTTTAATATACTCAAGAATATCATTATTGTTAGAAACTGAATAATTGACCGGAGTAATATGAAAAGTTTCATATTTATCGGAATTATCATCAAAAAATTTATTTAGAAAATAAGTTTTACCTATTCCAAATTTTCCAGAAAATAAAATCCTATTGTTTTTTTCTTTTTCTAGGTGATCATTTTCTAAGTGATCACTAAATCTTTTGGAAACACTTGTTAAATCAACCTCCATCACAAAACTTTATTTTATGTAAATTTTCTTACTCTGGCCTTACCGGCTGAAGCCATGCCATCTGGGAGCTCATGTTTTCTATGGGATTATCGGGTGGAAGGCTAGATACCACTTTGGCCCGGACAAATAGCATGTCCTTCTCCACCTCAAAACTCGCAGAGGTTCCCTTTACCTCTTCAAGTATCCTGGTTTCCTTTTCCCCTTTTTTGCAGCCAATAAAGGAAATGGTGTATTCAGCACCCTGTTCGGCTGCTACTTCCACTGAGAACTTATGGCCCTCGTAGGAAAAATCTTTCAACTCTACTCCTGTGCTTGCATAATACTCCCCTTCTTCCAGTGCATCTATTAAATTTCCAATGGCCAGGCTGTCTGTCCTAATCACCACCCAGCCCCTACCGGCATTGCTGAGTTGACTGGAGGTTACATGGTAGTTGTGGCTGTCGTCTGTTGCCAGTCCAAACAGCAGGGGCTGTCCTTTTTCAAGGTAGGCAATATTGATGAAATCCCACATTTCTTCAGTGCCTGGCCGCTCTGCATCTCCCAGGTTATGTACCTGCGGATGCCCATTAAAAACCTCAAAAAACCGCTCCCCTTTAAGCTTCATCATGTCTTCCATGGTAATTGCCCAACGAAAGTTGGGGTGGTTGATGTGTACCATCATCGGCTCACCAGTTTCCCTTCTTTGTTCCAACACCGCATTTATATTTCTTTGAAGTACGTCCACCACACTCTCCCCTTTTTGAGGTTCTATAAGCTTTTGAAGGTTGGTTACGTTGAGATGTAGGGGTTTACCTTCAAATCCATCGGATATTTCCTCAGAAGGGATCATGATAAACCGCCCTGCCTCCTCGAAGAGTGGAACATACTCTTCAAAAGTTTTCAAGCGCACTTGGGTCTTACCTTCTTCTTCTTCTTTATAATCCACCCAATCCCTGCCAAATTCCGAGAGGTATTGTTTGAAGCCTTCCTGATAAATACTGTCTTCCCTGAGCGTTATCCACTTTTCCCCTTCTGCAAAAATATTGTGGTCTGAAAGTGCCACAAAATGATAGCCCTGATCTTTATACCAGTCCATAATTCGTTCAGGAAAATCATCCCCGTCACTCCAATAGGAGTGCGTGTGTAGATTTCCCTTGTACCAATTAAGCGTAGTGGTCGGCCTCTTTTCTGAACAAGCAAAAAGGAAACATGTCACAACTACGAAAATGTAAAAGAATGGGATTGGCTTAAAGGTTTTCATAATAACTACGGTAAATTGGTTTGGCAACCTGTGAATTTATCGAAAAAATACCTATAAATAAAATATACTATCTGCTAATATAGCATGCTATTCTAATCCAGTGTTAAACCACATTTTCCATCAATTCAGCCAGCAATATGGGATCTAGATCATGGGCACCTGCATAACTTCTAGTAATAATTGTACTAAATCCATGCTTTTTCAGGTATTCCTGATGATCCCTTAACCGTTCAGGAGTAAGCAGAGGATCCTTATCCCCAAGGGCAAAAATAAGCTGAGTTTGGAGAGTTTTAGCCCTAAAGGCATTTGCATCCAGGTCATGTGCCACAGCCCCTCCCCAGAATACCAACTTGCCCAAAGAGAAATCAAACTGGGAAGCCCATCTACTGAGTGTAGCGGCGCCTTGAGAAAATCCCAAGGCATTTATATTCCTTGCATTGGGGAATTGAGCGAGTACATCCTCCATGATCGCATTGAGGTAATTATTGCAATGGAGGATATCCATTTCACGGTGCTGTTTGGTCATCCAGTTTGCCACCACCCTTCCATTGAAACCTTCTTTATAAAACCTATGAATTCCTTGTGGGGATACGAATACCCTGTCTTCCCTGTAAAGGCCTTCAAACTTTTTGAGAAAAAACTCAGCCAATTGTCCATACCCATGGAGGACAAGCCAAATTTCACCCACTTTATTGTTCGAACAAGGAGAATAAAAATAGGGGCTTTCAATGGTAAAGCGAACATTTTTGCTAGAATATGAAGGAGTCATTGGTTAAGGTCGTCAAATTTGAAAGGCAGAAGGGCACCAATGCCTGAAGCTTGAAATACTTGTCCATTTGGCCCCAGCATGAAGATTTCTATGGGCTGCCCAAACTTATTTTCATATTCATTGATAGTCTGCCTGCATAGACCACAGGGGCTTACTGTAGCCTGGGAATTTTCTTCAGCTGCACGATTGGCTGCTATTGCTATTTTTATTGGGGCAAGATTTGGGTAGTTGGCATGGACATAGCCTAATACGAGGCGTTCTGCACAAATCCCCACCGGGAAACTTACATTCTCTTGGTTGTTTGCCTGAAAAATCTCCCCATTTTCCAACATCAAAGCAACACCTACACGGAACCCGGAGTAGGGAGCATAGGCTTTTAATGCCGCTTCTTTTGCCATAGAAATTAGTCGAAAATTGGCTTCGGAAAGCTCCTCAAGCTTAAAGGATTGTAAAAATGTTTGCTCGGAAACAATTTTCTTCGGATTTGGCATGCATAGGATAGTTTATTTGGATAACCAGAAATTACACCTTCTGGTTATCAAAGTACATAAACATACGTAAACAAATATAAAACCAAACTCTATTCATTCTCTGTTATTGAGATTGGCAATCCATGATTCTACACGTATAACCTGCTTTTTGAAATGAACAACATATTAGTGTTAGGTGCTGGCAAATCCACCACCGTCCTTATCGATTATCTAGCCAAAAAATGTAAAGAACATAATTGGAAGCTTTCCTTGGCTGATCTGTCGCTGGAGACAGTCCAAAGAAGAACGAAACATCATGAAGATGTGGTAGCTAAGAAATTGGACGTAAATAATGTCCAGCTCCGTAAAGAATTAATCAAAGGTTCGGATGTTGTGGTTTCCATGTTGCCTCCTGCCATGCACTACCATATAGCGGAAGACTGCCTGGAACTGGGAAAGCATTTCTTTTCTGCCTCCTACACCGACAAAAGGCTGAAAGAAAAAGCAGAAGAGATACAAAACAAAGGTTTGTTTTTCTTGAATGAATGTGGGCTGGATCCGGGGCTGGACCATATGTCTGCCATGAAAATCATCCAGAGGGAGCAAGAGGCGGGAAACCATATTAGCTTATTCAAGTCATTTTGCGGGGGCTTGCTGTCTCCTAAACATGCTGGAGAAAACCCCTGGAATTATAAGTTTACCTGGAATCCCAGAAATGTGGTAGTAGCGGGAAAAGGGGTTTCCACTTTCATCAGAAACGGCTATTATAAATTTATTCCTTATCACATGTTGTTTAAGCGGACAGAATCTGTGGATTTTCCAAAATTGGGTTCCTTTGAAGCATATCCCAACCGGGATTCCTTATCCTACAGGTCCATTTACGGATTGGATTCCATTCCTACCATCCTCAGGGGTACTCTAAGGAACAAGGGCTTCTGCAGGGCATGGAATATCTTAGTGATGCTCGGCCTTACTGATGATTCCTTCGAGTTGGATCTCCCTGAGGGCTTTTCTTGTCAAATGCTGACCAATGCATTTTTGCCCTATGACCCACAGATGACCCCTCAGCAAAAAATTAAACAACTCATCCCTGATTTGGATAAGGAAAACCTGGAAAAATTGGCATGGTTAGGTATGTTTAGTACTGAAAAACTTCCCAAACGAACAGGAACCCCCGCAGAGATTTTACTGGCCATACTTGAGCAAAAATGGAAAATGAACCCGGAGGATAGGGACATGGTATTGATGCAGCATCAATTTACGGTAGTAGGTGGGGGAAAATCCAGATCCATTTACAGTGATCTTACTGTCATGGGAGATGACCAGGAATACACAGCTATGGCCAAGACCGTAGGTTACCCTTTAGGCGCTGCGGTTTACCTGTTTATGAAAGGTCAATTTAAAACCAGGGGCATACTGCTTCCCATCCTTAAGGAAATCTATGCTCCTATCTTGGAGGAAGTGGCAAAATTTGGAATTGAATTTCAGGAAAGAACCCTGGATGCCTAAAAGACAATCCCTTTTTCCGGCTGGTATTTTGGGGGAAAATGTTCCTTATTTTCCTTCAACTGCTCCCTAAGATTTCTTTCAATAGTAACACTTAAAGAACTCATAGGGGTGTCTTCAAGTCGGTTTTCAAAGGGATCTTCCGTTCTTTCTCCAATCAGGTCCAAGGCTAGAAAAACGAAGGAAACCACAAAGGAAACGGGAATCGTTTTCCATCCCAAGTCACTGATAAACACCAACGGCAACAAGGTACAGTGGATCAACACAAACACCCTGGAAAAAAAGGTGTATTGGCGGGGTAGTGGGGTGTTTTTGATTCTTTCACTCATCCCCTGGATATCGTTAAAATCCACCAGTGTTTCTTCCATTTTTACAAATCGGTAATCCGACAACCATCCCTTTTGATAAGCCATTTTCAAATCCTCGCCCTGTTGTTGCAAAAGAAAATTAGGTGGGTTGTCTTTGCCACAAAAATCATCGTATTCTTCTCTGTTTAAGAGTGGCTTTGTATCCTTATAGGTATTGACATCTTCGTAGAGCTCCTTTTGCGAGGTTTGGTTGTAGGCATGACGCTTTCTTAAAAATACCCGTAAAGCGTTCACGAAAGCAATGTGCCTGTATGTCATCCGTGTTTGCAGTAGCTCCACTTCTCTCTGAACTTCAGCTGAATCAGGAATAATCATAGTAGTCACCTGTCTGGTCCAAGCTCGGCTATAATTCACCATCAATCCCCAAATTTTCCTCGCTTCCCACCACCTGTCATAGGCATGGTCGTTTTTAAAACCTAAGAAAATTGCCAATGCGGTACCCAAGGCCGCAATAGTGTAGGAAGGAATGTCAAAGAAATAAACGCCATAAAAATCATGTAAAACAAATACCAATGAAGACAATACTAAATAGTATAGTAACTGTTTCCACATGTAATGCATAATTAAGGAGAACTTAAGGTTTCTATTGACAATCATAGACCAATTTTGAAGATTAAGGATACTAAATCATTTGATCGCTACAAAAAAAGAACCATTTTCAAACTCCATCCTCGAGTTAGCTAAAAATACAGCATATAATCTTGGAGTAGTAATTGGTATTCCTTTGAATAATTGCCCTGAGAGTCTTTTATGCATAATTCCTTCCTTTCCAACTGACCCGTTTTTTTTCTTCCAAATCCCTTTACTGTTCTCAAAGCCATAGCCCCAGGTTTATCAAACAGCTCCAAAAGAAAGAAGGGCAAATACCCGGATTCTGCCGCTAACCCATTAAAGGTTTCCATCATCCTTGGGGGAAGAACCAACCATAGTTGACCCGTTTCCGAAAGCAATTCATTTACCCCTTCTAACAATTGCCAGTAATCCAATTTGGACTGGTGATGGGCAAGGTTTTTCTGGGCATTGGCAGATTTTAAATGTGCAGGGTAATAGGGAGGATTACAAATGATCAAATCAAACTTTTGATGAGTCTTTCCATGATACTCCTTAAAATCCCCCAGTACCAAATGGATCCGGTCTTTCCATGGGCTGCTTTTGAAATTGTCAGTGGCCTGTAGGGCCGCTGCCCCATCCACCTCCACCGCTTCAATATTGGCATAGGGAAATTTTTGTGCCATCATTAAAGCCAATACCCCGGTGCCTGTTCCAATATCCAATATGTGGGAAATGGACTGTTCGGGAATAGCGGCGCCCAAGACCACAGCATCGGTACTTACTTTCATGGCGCATTGATCCTGATTTATCCTGAATTGCTTAAACTGAAAAAAACTATTCGCCATGCCCAACTACTTCGTGTTCCTTTCCGCTTCAAAAACATGATCCACCTCTAATTGAGGTTGTTCTGCTGCAGAAACTGCCAACTGGTCACACCTTTCATTTTCTATATGACCAGCATGTCCCTTTACCCAACGAAAGGAGGGCTTATACTTCAGGTGTAGAGGGATATAACGTTTCCACAAATCCACATTTTTCTTGCCGCTGAACCCTTTCTTTTGCCAACCCCATATCCAGCCCTTTTCCACCGAGTCCACTACATATTTACTATCAGAATAGATTGTCACCGGTATGTTTTCCACTTTCAGTGCTTCTAGCCCCTTGATCACTGCCAGCAATTCCATGCGGTTATTCGTGGTAAGCCTGAAACCCTCTGAAATCTCCTTTCTGTGATTTTTATACATCAATACTGTTCCATATCCGCCCTTTCCAGGATTTCCTTTGGCTGCACCATCTGTGTAAATCGTTATCATATTCAAAACTAACTTAAATCTGTCAAACCCCTCATCCGGGTTTGGACATTAATCCACCTCATTCTTTTTTTTCCAAACAAATATCCTGCTCAATACAGCAAAATACTAATTCTTATTGCCAAAACTATTTCTTTGATTTTATGCAAAATGTAAGGTAACTTATGCCTTTTGTAGCTCTTAACAAACTCCATTCATGAAATCGAACACGAGGAGAACCTTACACACCGGAATGCCCCGATCCCTACAGGGAGAGGCGAGATTCTCCCGAAACAAGTTCGGGGCAGGCAGGGGCAAGCTACCTGCCTAACAGTTTACCTGCCGAAGGCATGGCAGGAAGGTGTGACCTCTAAAAGACAATTATAATCATATAAAATCGAGCCTGTCCTGACGGCAGTCAGGGCATGACGCGAGCGACACACGGGGGGATGATTATAGATTGCGAGATTCTCCCGAAATAAATTCGGGACAGGCTCCCGAAACAAGTTCGGGGCAGGCTATGTGACCAATAAAAAGCAATTATAAACACATGAAAATAATTCTGTTTTTCGTTTGGGCATTATTCGTGATGATTCCGACCTATGCTCAGGAAACTTTGACCCAGACGATCAGGGGAAGAGTGATAGACACGGATGGAAAATATCCCCTACCAGGGGTTACCGTTTTTCTGGAAAACAGCGACTCCGACCAACCTCTCGGTACCATTACCGATGAGGATGGTAATTTCAGGTTAGAGAGGGTTCCTTTGGGAAGACAAAGCCTAAGGTTTTCCATGATAGGATATAAGGAGGTGGTGCGGAGTAACCTCATGTTGTCCTCTTCGAAGGAAATGATATTGGATGTGGAAATGGAAGAGATGGCAGTCTCTTTGGCTGATGTGGAAGTGCGGGCAACCCGGACAGGTGAGGCACAAAATGAAATGGCCGTGGTGAGTGCCCGGG
Source organism: Pleomorphovibrio marinus (assembly GCF_003347495.1). Taxonomy (GTDB): domain Bacteria; phylum Bacteroidota; class Bacteroidia; order Cytophagales; family Cyclobacteriaceae; genus Pleomorphovibrio; species Pleomorphovibrio marinus. The sequence goes on along the minus strand of NZ_QCXY01000001.1, from coordinate 967,861 downwards.
CTTTTACCGTAGAAGAAACCGACAGATATGCTGGAAGCAGAGGGGATCCTGCCCGTATGGCATCCAATTTCGCCGGGGTCCAGGGAGCCGACGATTCCAGAAACGATATAGTGATCCGGGGAAATGCACCCGGTTCGGTTCTATGGCAACTAGAAGGGGTAAATATTCCCAACCCTAACCATTTTGGAGCAGCCGGTACCGCAGGTGGGCCTGTGAATATCATCAATAATAAGATACTGGCCAATTCTGACTTTTATACTGGCGCTTTTCCAGCTGAATACGGTAACACTGTATCGGGGGTATTTGACCTCAAATTCAGAAAAGGAAACAATGAAAACCACGAGAGAAGTTTTCAATTCGGATTTATGGGTGCAGAGCTATTTTTGGAAGGTCCTTTAAACCGGGAATCAAAATCTTCCTACCTTATTGGTTACCGATATTCCAGTTTGCAACTCTTTTCTGGATTGGGTATAGACGTAGGTACCAGTGCTGTGCCCAGGTACCAAGACCTTGCGTTTAAGTTTAATTTTCCACTGAAAAATAATGGGAAACTTTCTGTTTTTGCGGTAGGGGGAAAAAGCGATATTGACATCATGGCCTCCAATTTACACATTGACGATAGAGACCTGTATGGGGATACGGATAGGGATCAGTATTTTGGATCCAGGATGGGTGTAATGGGAGTTTCATACGAACAAATATTGCCCAACAACACCTTTATGAAAGCTACGGTGGCGGCCTCTCAGGAATATGTGGGAGCAGATCATTACTTTATAGTAGGTCAGCGAAAACCGGACGGATACATAGACATTCAGGCGCTTCCTCAGGTGTTGGCCTTTGATTTTACCACCAACAAATATAGTCAGGTGCTGAGCTTCTTTAAGAAGATCGACAACCGAAATACCCTCAACTATGGATTCCAAAACGATATCTATCAATTTAATTTCACCGATTCGGCGAGAAGGGTAAACATTATCTCCAGTAATGGAAATGGGGTGGGCTTTGCAACTACTCCCTGGGTAAATAGGTGGGATGCATCTGGGGAATTAGCTGTTCTTGCTCAACCCTATATCCAGTGGAAGCATAAACTCAATGAGCAAGTATCCATAGTAGCAGGCTTGCACAGCCAATATTTTACTCTAGGCAACTCCTGGTCCCCGCTAGAGCCGAGAGCTGGACTTACCTGGCGTCTACCCAATGAACAATCCATAAATTTTGGGATGGGGCTTCATAGTCAAATTCAGTCCCCGTACACCTATTTCTATTCCTTCACAGATATCGAAAGACCAGAACTAGGTCTGCAACAACATAATCAGGACATGGGTTTTACACGCTCAAAACACCTAGTGGCCGGATATGAAAAAATACTCGGACAGCAAGTCCGAATGAAGGTAGAAACCTATTATCAACACCTTACCCAGGTTCCCGTAGAACACCGAACATCCTCCTTTTCACTGCTAAACACCGGCGCAAGCTTTGATAGGCTTTTTCCAGAAGTGGGTCTGGTAAACGAGGGCACTGGCGAAAACTATGGCTTAGAGCTTACCTTGGAGAAGTACTACAGTAAAGGCTATATGTTTCTGGTGACCGGGTCACTCTTTGAATCCAAGTACAGAGGAAGTGATGGAATAAGAAGGGATACGGAATTCAACGGAAATTATGCTTTTAACCTTGTGGCTACCAAGGAATTTGAGACCAGAAAAGGACTAATAGGTGTAGGTACAAATGTCACCACGGCAGGAGGCAGGCGGTTTGGGCCAATAGACATGCAGCGTACCTTGGAACAGCAAAACGTGATTTTTGCAGACGAGGGTCGTAATACTTCTCAGTTTGATCCTTATTTCAGGACAGACCTTAGGATAAATTACCGGATCAACAGCCCTAGGTTAAGCCATGAAATTGCCTTGGACTTAATAAATTTGTTCAATACCCGTAATATTCTTAACCTAACCTGGTCACCGAACGAACTCCAAAACCCCGACCCAGAGCAATCGGTCATTCAAAATTACCAATTGGGATTCCTTCCCATCTTTTACTACAAAGTGGACTTTTGAAAAAGTTTTTTATTTTATTACCATAAACAAGTAGGCAAGCGAAAATTCCAATTGGGTGAACTGCAAATCAAAAATTCGGTTTTGGGCCTCCGGTCGGCCAAATTCATAGGAAAACCTTACTTCTCCTTGTATGGTGTTCCTGCCAAAAAGTTTGGAAACACCAACCCCCCCTGTAAGCCCGTACATACGTCTGTCAACCTCATCACCAGGCTGACCATAGGTGGGAATGACCAATTCACTTTCACTTTCCCTAGAAATATCCCTAACATTAAGCATATACCCAATATGTGGCCCCAATTTGATGTGAAACCTTCCTGAATTACCTAAATAAAAATTGGAAAGAATCGGGATCTTTAAATAGTCAAACCTAGTTTCATTGCCTATGTTAACGGTGTCTGTACCTGAAAAGCCAGTGGTCATAAGCTGAAACTCTATTTGTGCCCCGGCACCTTTTTCGAAAAACTGCTCGATAACGAGGGAATAGGTCTGTGCCTCCACCCCTGTGACTGTTCGAGGAAAGCTGCCTAAAGTTAACCTGTAAGTAGCACTGCTGCTGGTATATCCCCCTCTAAATCCTATGCTGGTCTGGGCATAGGCACTAAGGCCACTACCGAATAATATCAGCAGGGTAAGGATAAAACAATTACGCATAAATAGGGCTTTTATGCCTCATTTCTTCTTTTTCTTCACCTCTTCCTTTTCGTCTTCCAGATCTTCCCTATCCCTTAGCTTTTTGTCATCCACATTTTTATTCAAAAACTCATTAATTTTATCTATGGAATAGGAACTGGATATTTCTCCAAACGAATTGATGTTCATTTTAAACCCATCCAGATCGGGGTTTACTTTGGGATTTTCATCCTTCTTGGTTTTCTTTGCCATTTTCATTCCCGTTTTAATTTTTCAGGCCAAATGACTTGTCTTTTAGGGTCAGCCTGCAATCCCCAATGTTTTTAACGAAAAACCGATCCTTTTGATTAGCTCTTCCTTACCTAATATCTCAAAAACCTGCATAAGGTCCGGGCCGGCACCAACTCCGGTAATCGCCAAGCGCACGGCTTGCATGACCTTCCCTAGTTTTATACCGCATTCCTCTGCAGCATCTGTTAACAGACTTTTAGCTGTTTCTGCATCTAGCATCTTATCCAAAGCTTCCAGCTTCTCCGCATAGGCAGCCAAAACCTTTGCCGCATCCGCATTCCACTTTTTATCCGCTACATTTTTATCAAACTGCTCTGGAGCAAAAACCATGAACCTACCTTCTTTCCATAGATCCGCAGGAAAAGTAGCCCTTTCCTTCATAACAGCCGCTATTTTTTCAGCCTTTTCCTGGGGGATTTGAATTCCTTCTTTCTCCAAATCTGCTGTCAAATAAGCAGCCAGCTCATCATCCGGCTTTTTCCTCAAATACTGCTCGTTATACCATTTGGCTTTGTTGATATCAAATTTTGTACCTGACTTTCCAATCCGCTCAATGGTAAAGGCATCTACCAACTCATCCAAGGTAAATAACTCCCGGTGATCACCGGGATTCCAGCCTAAAAATGCCAAAAAGTTAATCAATGCCTCAGGTAGATAACCCTGGTCCCTAAATCCTTCAGCTATTTGCCCAGAATCCGGATCTTTCCAGTTCATGGGAAACAATGGAAACCCGTGTTTTTCGGCATCCCTCTTGGACAGCTTCCCATTTCCGTCAGGTTTGAGCAAAAGGGGAAGGTGGGCAAACTCAGGCATGCTGTCTTCCCAACCTAGGTATTGGTACAACAGCACATGCAAAGGGGCTGATGGCAGCCATTCTTCCCCCCTGATCACATGTGTAACCTTCATCAAATGGTCGTCCACTATGTTAGCTAAATGGTAGGTAGGCATTCCATCGGATTTCATCAACACCTTGTCATCGAGCGTATTGGAGTGAACCATTACCCAGCCTCTCACTTTATCCTGAAGCCTTACTTCTTCCTTACGTGGAATTTTAACCCTAATGACATAAGGCTCTCCTGCATCCAACCTGGCTTTCACCTCATCTGCGGGTAAGGTCAGGCTGTTTTTCATCTGGGTACGCGTAATGGAATTGTACTGTGGGGAAACCACCCTGGCAGCAGTAAGCCTTTGCCGCATGGCATCCAACTCCTCCGATGTATCAAAAGCATAATAAGCATGACCCTTTTCCAATAGGTCCATGGCATATTGCTTGTAAATCGATTTTCTTTCCGATTGCCGATAAGGGCCTAGTGTTCCTTCCTTCCAAGGGCTTTCATCCGGACTTATACCCAGCCATTCCAAAGCGTCCTTAATATACTCCTCTGCACCAGGCACAAAGCGGGTTTGATCCGTATCTTCAATTCTTAAAAGAAATTTACCTCCAGTCTTTTTAGCATAAAGATAATTATACAATGCAGTACGTACACCACCTATATGTAAGGCCCCCGTGGGAGAAGGAGCAAATCGAACCCTAACTTCTTGACTCATATTTATGAAAATCTAGCGGTATTTAAGGGCGCAAAGATAAAAAATTTAAGAAGAAACGGACAGTTTTGTCGATTAAGATAATGAGTTGCCCTCCAGGAAAAAGGAATTAACACGAAAATTCCTTCTCCGTATTCGTTTAATTAGCTTAAATTGTTCTACCAAGTAACGAAAATAAACGAAACCTTGGTGCTTTCTTCTATTTCCAAAAGACATGAACATTGACTTAAGTTCTAAGCGAATTCTCATTACTGGCGCCTCGAGAGGTATTGGCAAGGCCATAGCCAAAGAGCTTTCCCAATCCGGTGCAGAATTGCTTTTACACTGCCGGAGCAACCTGGAGGATGCCAAACAATTGGCGGATAAATTACCTTCCCAAGCGCATATCGTGCCCTGCGACCTCGCAAATTTGCACGATGTGGAAGGCTGGCTGCCGGAATTAATACATACCTACGGCCAGATTGACGTATTGATTAATAATGCAGGAATTGCCATACACTCCCCCTTGGAAAAAAACTCCCAAGAATGGGTTTTGGAGTGGCAGAGAACTTTGAATGTAAACCTAACTGCCGCCGCCCTGCTTTGCAAGGAATTCATTTCATCCTGTGATCCGGAAAAAGGAGGAAGGATCATAAATATCTCTTCCCGCGCCGCACATCGGGGAAACTTGCTACCATACATGGCATACGCCGCTTCCAAGGCAGGATTGATTGCCCTTACAAAATCCTTGGCAAGTCATCTTGGAAAAAGAGGCGTAAAAGCCTTTTCGGTAGCCCCTGGCTTCGTGAATACGGATATGGCTGATGCCTTCAAATCAAGGTTTGGTGAAGCGCACGTTGGGTCTGACATCGCCTTGGAAAAACTCACTGAACCGGAAGACATCTCCCCCTTGATTTGTTTGCTGTGTTCAGGCCTTGCCGACCACGCCACAGGGAGCACTTTTGACTTAAATGCAGGCTCCTATATGAGGTAATGGGATAAGGATAAACCAAAATATATCCTGGCTTGTTTAGCAGTTAATATGGGTAGCAACACCAAAGATCCGCTTACAACGGAAATGTGGAAACTGTTAAAGATATTTGGAATCGCCTCTTTTAGTTTTGTGTTTCTTCTTTCCTTTTTCAATGAAAGAAGGGCTGACAACACGGGAGACAGGGACGAGTTTTCCATTACGGATGCCAGCAGAATATACTTCCAAAATGTAAGAAGTGCCTATTATGATATGGAAAACAGAAGGGATGCAAAAATGAACCTATATCGCTTTGGAAAGAGAGTGGAAGACAGTACCCAAAATGTTTTAAATGTCACTCTAATTGTAAATGCACCTAAAGATGCTGCTTATCTCTATCTGGAACCCATGGGAATATTGCAAAAAGAAAACCCCCTGAAAGTTAAGTGGCAGGTGGAAGGCGGAAAAACGGGTGATTCGCAGTTCTACCAGGGAGACAGGTATTCCCATTATCACTTTGTAAAAGAAGTTTATCCTTGGCTAATTACCACAGAGGAGACAAAATTTTGGGCATTTGTAGATGAGGAGTGGATACCATTATTTGTTACCCAAAAGGAAATTAACGCATTCCTCACCCCATGTAAGGATTTCTTCAGATTGGTGGGTGAAGAAAATTAAAACCCCATAGTTTTACTGAAAGGCTATACTACTTCCGTGGTTTTTCCGTAAATTATTAACAGTATGCCACCAAATGGTGGCAACAGGCTGTAAACCCAAAATATATGGAATTAAAAAGGATTGATAACCTGTGGCATTTCTTTGCTACCCAAAACGACTTGTTCCTGAAAAAGGAGGTTCATCAAGTGGTAGAATATGAGTTTGAGCACAGGAAAATTAGGCTAACCCATAGTTTAAACCCCAAAATACCCCTACATTCACACCTTGTTTTGAGCCATAGGGATTTTGATCTAGGTGTAGACAGGTATACGGTTTCCAAAAAGAGGTTTGGGTTGAAATCTACCCCCCGACAAACCTTTCAGCAGCAGTTTTTTCCAAACGAATTGATGAAGTTGACTAGTGCATTCAACCTTTATGTAGAAAGGGATAGGCATAAACACATCAAAGTAACACTAGAACCTTTTGTTCCAAAAAATATTAGAGAAATACGTAATCCTGTAAACCTTATCAGCAAATGCCTTTGGAGATTCTCCTACTTTTCTGAGCTTATTAAAAATTAATGACCGTTTGAACCCATGCTTTCCTTATTTTTGCGTAAATAGACTTCCAAGGTAAAATAAAAGTAGAAAAATGGCAGAAAAAAAAGTTAATCACCCTACTTTCAGTATGCCCCTCCGAGGAATTTTGCTGTTAGGTGGCATCTATACTTTTATTTGGGGGGCTTTTTTTAAATGGTTTGGCGATGCACTTCTGAGTTGGTTAGCAATGGGAGAAAGCATAGAAGCATCTTCCAATGTCTTCGGCACTTTTGGAATGATTGTCGGCGCACTGATTTTTCTTTCCGCTTTCTATCCATTTAGTTGGATTTATTTAATGCTAGCCGGAACGCTTGGCAAAGTTGTATCGGCCCTATGGTTTGTATTCATTTACCTGGACCTGGTGGGATGGAATAAGAGAAGCATTTTTCACCTTACATTCAACGAGCTAGTTTGGATTATCCCGCTCTTCTTCATTCTTTACAGAGCTAACCAAGTGAAAAAATACTTGCGAGACCTAAATGCATAAAAAAAAACCCCAGACAAATCTGGGGTTAGTTTTTGACCAAACACGGGCGTAGTCTTAATTCCCTCGTCTTGGGGATCTTGAGGCTCCACCGCTAGCTCCGGATCTACTCCTTGGTGCAACATTCGATCGACTAGGCGTAGGTGTGCTCCTTCTCTGCACATTTCCTGAACTTCCTCTTTGTGTCCTAGGCTGAACGGTCGACCTATTTGTATTGCCCCTTCTGTTTTGGGGAGCAGTCGTTGCATTTCTTCTGTTGTTTGTCCTAGGGGCTACCCTCCTGTTTTGATTTTTCTGTATTTTGTTATTCTGAATGATCACATTGTTTCTGGGCATTACACCAGGATGATAATAAATGCCACTGGGCCCATAATACATGGGATCATAATACCCGTAGCCATCCACTACTCTCTGGGAAGGGAAACATGAGCCTAATAAAAACAAGGCTCCTACAGTAACCATCATTGTTATCCACCTTTTCATGACATCCTCCTTTCAATTATTTAAATAGATAATATGAGAAAATCATGCCAAAACGACAATTTTTTATATTTAACCTATTTTAACAATGTTTAGAGAATATTCAAACGGAATAACTAATAATTCGGCCGAAATGGCAGATCTAGGTAAAAAGGATCAAAATCAACAAAATGATGATGATAGCACCGAAGGATATATATACTCCTCCACTTACCCGCTTTGTTTCTTTATTTATTTCCCGTAGCTCGTTGCGTATTTCCTTTTTTTCAGTCTTTGTCATGGTCGAAAACTCCATAGCCTTAATTTCATGAACTCTTTCTTTGAGTTCTTCCAGTCTAGCCTCATCTTCTTTACTGAGTTCTGGTTTATCCTTGTCGTCCTTTGCCGTTGCATAGGGCATTGTAACCGTGAACAACATCAGTACGGATAAAAAATATGCTATCTTTTTCATAGAAATTTGGGGTTAAGTATTAAACATAATAGTAAATAGCGATGCTTATAGCTGCATATTGCTGAAATGGCTAAACACCAATAATCTTACCAAAAACCGATAAACTCTAAAAAATATTATGCTCCTCGCTTTGGTCATAATTGCTTAACTTAGCTTCTGATTTGGAAAACCGCATTTTTTTATGCGAAAAACGCTAAACCAATTCCAGATATGCCAACAAAAGGAGACAAAAAACTATTTCTACTTGATGCAATGGCCCTTATCTACCGGGCACATTTTGCTTTTAGCAAAAATCCTCGTATCAACAGTAAGGGGCTAAATACCGGTGTTATGCTCGGTTTTACCAACACGCTACTTGAGGTCTTGGAAAAAGAGAAACCCACCCATATCGCAGTGGCCTTTGATACCTCTGCACCCACTTTTAGACATGAGCAATTTGAGGCTTACAAGGCCAATAGGCAAGAACAACCCGAAGATATTGAAATAGCCATACCCTGGGTTAAACAGATTGTTTCAGCTTTCAACATCCCTGTGATAGAACTAGACGGGTTTGAAGCAGACGATATTATAGGGACTTTAGCAAAAAAGGCTGAAAGAAGCAGCTTTGTAGTGTACATGATGACGCCTGACAAGGATTACGGTCAGCTAGTGGAAGATCATATCTATCTATATAAACCAGCTTTTATGGGGAATGCAGTGGATATCATGGGTCCAAAGGAAATTTGCGCAAAGTGGGATATAGAACATGTGGACCAAGTAAGGGATATACTTGGGTTAATGGGAGACTCAGTGGACAACATTCCGGGGATTCCGGGGATTGGAGAAAAGACAGCTGTTAAACTGCTCAAAGCTTATGGCAGCATTGAAGAGTTGCTCAACCACACCGATGATCTCAAGGGGAAGCAAAAAGAAAATGTAGTCAACTTTGGGAAACAAGGAATACTTTCCAAGGAATTAGCTACAATCAATCAGGATGTACCCATAGCTTTTGATGAAAAGGAACTGCACTATGAAGGTCCTGATGAGGAAAAGCTCAAAGCTCTATTTGCGGAGCTTGAATTCAGAACCTTGACAAAGCGGGTATTTGGAGAAGCGATCAAAAAACCCCGAATGAAGGTAGATGAGCAATTGGGACTGTTCACTGGAGAGGAAGATCAGGAGAAGGTAGAAGTGGCAAAAGCCCCTTTTGAAGAACCCAATCAAGGGGACCAATTGAACACCAAAATCCACTCCTATCATAAGGTGGAAGGAGAAGCCCCTGTTAAGGCCCTTATCCCCTATTTATTGGCCCAAGAAGAATTATGCTTTGACACAGAAACTACTTCCGTAAATGCCCATGAGGCCGAATTGGTGGGGATATCTTTTGCGTACATACCCGGAGAAGCCTTTTACCTGCCTTTTCCTAAGGAAGAGAATAAGGCCAGGGAAATCTTAAGCTGGCTTAAACCAGTCTTTGAAAAAGAGGACATCGTTATCATAGGTCAAAATGTAAAATATGACCTTATTGTCCTTAAAAATTATGGTATTGAGGTAAAAGGTAAATTATACGACACCATGCTGGCCCATTACTTAATAGAACCTGAAGGGAAGCATTCCATGGACTGGTTGGCACAGCAATACTTAAACTATAAGCCTGTTTCTATAGAAAGCCTAATCGGAAAAAAGGGCAAAAACCAAGGCACAATGAGGGATGTGGATGTGGATCAGGTCACCGATTACGCCGCAGAGGATGCAGATATCACCTTACAACTCAAACATATCTTTGATCCCCTTATTAAAAGCCAAAAACTAGAAAAATTGTTGAATGAGGTAGAAAACCCCTTGATAAAGGTGTTGCTGGAAATGGAGCATCAAGGCGTAAAGATAGATACGAAAAGCCTGGCTGAACTCTCAAAGGAACTGGAAATTGAAAGCAAAGAAATTGAGGGCAAGGTATATGAGATGGCTGGTGAAACCTTTAACCTTAGTTCCCCCAAACAACTGGGAGAAATCCTTTTCGGTAAACTTGATTTAGACCCCAAGGCAAAGAAAACCAAGACTGGACAGTATGCTACCGGCGAGGAGGTATTGAGCAAGATGGCAAATGAGCACCCTATCGCACAAGCCATCTTAGATTATCGACAACTCGTGAAATTAAAATCCACATACGTAGATGCACTTCCAGGCCTTATGAACCCAAAATCAGGCAGAATCCACACTACCTACAATCAATTTGTTGCCGCCACCGGGCGTCTGTCATCCATAAACCCTAACCTGCAAAACATTCCTATTCGAACAGAAAGGGGTCGTGAAATAAGGAAGGCATTTGTTCCAAGGGATGAGGAGCATCTTATCCTTGCGGCGGATTATTCCCAAATTGAATTACGCATCATGGCAGCTTTCTCCCAGGATTCATCCATGATTGAGGCCTTTAAAAATGGGAGGGACATCCATGCCACCACTGCCGCAAAAATATTCCAGGTAGGTTTGGAAGAAGTGAGTGGTGACATGCGGCGAAAGGCCAAAACGGCCAATTTTGGAATCATTTATGGTATATCCGCATTCGGCCTCTCCCAGCGCCTTAACATTCCGAGGGGGGAAGCCAAAGAAATCATTGATGCCTATTTCAAGGAATTTCCAGCCGTAAAGGAGTATATGGATAACAGCATAGAAAAAGCGAGGAAACAAGAATACGTGGAAACCATCCTAGGAAGGCGCCGCTATCTCAGGGACATCAATAGCCGAAACGCAACCATGAGGGGTTTTGCAGAAAGAAATGCGATCAATGCCCCCATTCAAGGATCCGCTGCGGATATGATCAAGGTGGCCATGATACGGGTTCATGAATGGATGAAAATAGAAAAGCTCAAATCCAAAATGATCCTGCAAGTTCATGACGAATTGGTTTTTGATGCCCAAAAAGAGGAAATTGAAACAATAAAAAGCAATATCCCTGAATTAATGTCCAATGCCGTTGATATAGGCATTCCAATAGTGGTAGAGACAGGCACGGGTAAGGACTGGTTAGAGGCCCATTGATTACTTTAATCCTATCATCGACTTTTTATGGCTAAAATTAAGACGAGTTTCTTTTGTCAAAATTGCGGTGCACAAAGCGCTAAATGGCAAGGAAAATGCCCTTCCTGCGGGGAGTGGAATACTTTTGTGGAAGAGGTAATCCAAAAAGAAGAGCAAGTTCGGGGACAATGGAAACCTTCTTCGGCTTCCAAAAAGACTTCGACCCCACAAAAAATATCAGAAGTTCGCTACGAGGAACAAGCAAGGATAAAAACCGGGGACACCGAACTCGACCGGGTACTAGGGGGTGGCCTGGTATCGGGTTCTTTGATACTGATAGGGGGCGAACCGGGGATCGGAAAATCCACTCTAATGCTGCAGATTGCCTTGATGCTTTCCAAACTCAAGGTGCTTTATGTCTCCGGAGAAGAAAGCGAAAATCAGATTAAAATGCGTGCCGACCGCATGCAATACCAGTCTGAACAGTGCTTTGTGCTCTCCGCCACCAATACTCAGGCGGTTTTTCAGCAAGTGGAAATTCTTCAGCCGGAACTCCTGATCATAGATTCCATACAAACCATGCATAGCCAATATGTGGAATCTGCGGCAGGATCCGTATCCCAGGTAAGGGAGTGTACTGCTGAAATAATGAAATTTGCCAAGGAGACTGGTACTCCGGTTTTTCTAATTGGACATATCACCAAGGATGGAGCCATAGCAGGACCGAAGGTGCTGGAACATATGGTAGACACAGTTCTTCAATTTGAAGGAGACAGACACCTGAGCTACCGCATACTAAGAACCAGCAAAAACCGCTTTGGGTCCACCAACGAATTGGGCATCTATGAAATGCGTGCTGAGGGGCTTAAGCAGGTTTTAAACCCCTCGGAAATATTGATGACCCAGAGGGAGGAGGTATTAAACGGTGTGGCTATCGGTGCCATGCTGGAGGGCAACCGACCCCTTTTGATTGAAATTCAGTCCCTGGTAAGTCCCGCCACCTACGGAACACCCCAACGAAGCAGCACAGGCCATGACGCAAAGCGTTTAAACATGCTTCTGGCCGTTTTAGAAAAACGAGGGGGAATGAGGTTAGGCCAACAGGATGTGTTCCTAAATATTGCCGGAGGACTCAGGGTAGACGATCCGGGTCTTGATCTTGCCGTATGTGCTTCACTGCTTTCCTCCTATGAAGACAGCCCTATTCAGCCTCATATTTGTTTTGCCGGAGAGGTGGGCCTCGGTGGTGAAATACGAGCTGTGAACCGGGTGGAGAGTAGGATTTCCGAGGCTGCAAAACTGGGCTTTAAACAAATTTTGGTTTCAAAATATGCCCTTAAGGGACTGGACATCACTAAATTTGATATAGACATCAAGCCAGTAGTAAAGCTGGAGGAGATGTACAGGGGAATTTTTTAAATCCTCCTGGGGTTTTCAATGCTCCTGCCTTGTTTTAACCAACTTTCTAAACCCCCATTAAGTATGCCGCAATATGTGCAATTTCGGTTTCTGAAAGATCCATCCAAGCCGGATCAGGCATTAGGCTATGCCTCAACTGCTTTCGCTGCTTAATTTTTTCGGCAGGAACAAGATGCCTTTTTCCGTTGCTTTCCAAAACTGTAACCACTGGGCCGCTGGATAAAAGCATCCCATACAGAATAGCTCCGTTTTCCAGCTCCACCAAATAAGTCTCTGAGCCAAAACCCACTGCTGCATCAGGTTCAAGGATAGCCTCTATCAATCCCTTCCTACTAAACTTCTGGTGGATTTGTCTTAAATCCGGTCCAATTTCATTTTCTATCTCACCCACACTATGGCATACCCCACAATGCCGAATGGCAAGAATCTTACCCTCTTCTTTGGATGCCTTTACCTTAACTACCCTTGCTTCCTCCAATTTTCTACTTGGATGTATGGGGAAATGGTGGGCAAGCAGGCTTTTCACCGGTAAGCTTATTTCAGCATGAAGTTCTTCTGCAGCCCTTTCTTTCTCTTCTTTGGAAAGTTTTTCCCCTATGGCCAATTGGACAAGGTGTAGCCTACCCTGCGTGCTAGAGGCAAGAAACTGTATGGCCGATTCCCTAGTACTCTCGGTGGAAGTAGTATCCAATAACACCTCTTTTTGGGTCAGTAATTCGGGCTCTTCAGTAGGCAATTGTGCGGTGGGCGATTCCCAGTCCCCCAAATAAGCACTCCACTCATTAGTTTTCCTGAATTGCAACCACCACTGCGCCATCGATTGCCGGCTGAGGTCTGAATTTTCGTAATACCCACGCATTAAGTCTGCCGCTTCTTGAGTAGGTATAAATGCCAATGCAGTCATGGATTCCATCCTTTCTTCTTGACTTAAATGACTTGAATTAATCCTTACTGCTAAATCTCTAGCCGAAGGAGTGGGGTGAAGCTCCCATACTAGTTTGGATAAGGAGATCGGCCATTTTTCTGGATTATTTGTATCGAAATGATTCAGCAAAAGAGGATAAACTATTTCCCGATGTGCTTTTAAGCCTATGCCCAAGGCGTGCAAGAGCCATGGATCCTCACCATCAAAGTCATCTATGATTGAAAAAAACAGCGGTTTACTCAACTCCCAAGAATGATCCCTTAACGAAATTGCCACTTCTGCCTTTAAAATAGGATGTGAAGAAGACAAGGCCTGTTGGGCATATTGCAGAAGGTTTGAAGCATCCTGTTGGCTTAATGCCCTGTAAGCGGTAAGGGCAAGGGCAGGATTCTGATGACTTAAATAAGAACTTACTGTTTCAATCTGCCCTAAAGCCGCCAGCAGCCATATGGACCTTGCCTTAAAAAAGGGGTTTGGGTCCTCAAGCAAATTTATTAATGAAGGAATGGCCTCAGCTCCCTTTTCCAGCAATTTCTTTCTGGCCTGTGCACGTACATGGATAGCAGGGTTTTTCAAGGCTGCGATCAATCCATCCAAATGACCAAATTCCAAATTTGGTGCCGAAAGCTTTTTGGACTTTGGATGGATTTTATAAATTTTGCCATGTCCTACCTTATCCATCATCCTGTGGCCCCCAACAATAGGATCATACCAATCTGCTACATATAAGGCTCCCTCCGTACCTACTGCGATATCACTAGGCCTAAACCATTTACTGTCATCCTCTTCTACCTCATGCCAAATATAATTGGTGTTATCAATCTGCACCGAGGAGATAAATGCCTCTCTCTGATTAAGGGGAAACCCTGCCCCTTTAAGTTTTGGGTGGTATCCAAAAATGATGTTTCTTCCTGCATCTGCGCTTAGGAGCATTCCTCTGTAGGATTCTCCTAATTCATCACCTTCTATCCTTACTATTCCTGTAGGGGAGCCTGCCCCATAAATATCCCCTGCGGGCAAAACCCCAGGATCATACTGATGCCAATGTGCAAGGGGAACGGTTTGCCCCGGCCTCCTATCTGCCTGCCAAGTTCTCTCTCCGGTGGCACTAAAAAAACCCGCATTACTACCTTCCATTAACCATGTGGTTCGGCAAGAGGCGGTTTGGTCATCATTGTCACTATGCCACATATTCCCAAAGGAATCCACAGCCACTTCAAAGGCATTCCTATAATTATGGGACAGAACCTCCATACCTGTCCCATCAGGATTTACTCGAATGACCAAGCCTCCTGTGTAGACATTGCCATCATCACTTTTTTGATTGGGGATGTTTTCCTGAGCGTAAGGGGTGTATTCGTTATATACACTTCCCGACCGCAGGGTCCAGCCATCTTTATCCTGGACTTCATGAGGACCCGCATTTCCTACGATAAAATACCATTTATCATCGGGCCCCATCACGCCAGCATGCAAACCATGGTCGTGATCCCTGCCACCAAATCCCGTCAGAAAAATCTCTTTTTTGTCCGGTAAATCGTCCCCGTTTTCATCGGTATAGATAAGGATATGAGGGGCACATGATACAATTACTTGATTTCCCACTACTGCAATTCCCAAAGGTGACCTCAAGTCCGCATCCTGTACAAAGACCTTCGATTTGTCCGCTTTTCCGTCCCCATTACTATCCTCGAGGATCATTACCCTATCCCCATTCTCATGAACCATGTGGCCGTCAGAATTTCTAAAATCCCGGTAATTTACTGCCTCTGTCACCCAAACCCGTCCCCTATGGTCTACATCTATATTGGTGGGATTATAAAAATCTGGGGATTCGGCCCATAACGTGACCTCCAAGTCATCTGGAACAAAAAGTAAGGCAGGTTCCTGCCTCTCCTGAGTGGAACATGCAAAGTTCAACATTAGTAAGTACAACAGTCTTTGACATTTCATGATTGAAAAGTATTTTGCAGAAAATGGAGATTATGTTGATAGGCTTCCTTCATTTCCATACCCTTAGGGATGGCCCCTTCTATGATGATCCAATCCTTGTACCCTATTTCGTTCAATACGTCCCTTACCCTTATAAAGTCAACCTCACCCTTGCCTAGCAACTTTCCATTTTCCTTGGCATGCACCTCACAAATATATTCGGTACCTAGCATTTTCATTTCTTCAAAAATATTGTAACCCATTGTAGTGGAGTTGGCGACATCGTAATAGACCTTGATGTGAGTGGAACCGACCTTTTCAATGATGTCCAAATGTTCCTCCGCAGACAACCAAGATTCTATGGCTAAATACACTCCTTGCCTTTCTGCTTTTGGGGCTACCTCTTTTAGCTTTCTTACTACCTCTTTTTTTCCCGTAGGATCATCCCGCAAATCTCCTTTACCAAAAAACGCCAATAAAACTACTGTGCAACCTAATGCATTGGCCACATCAATACTGTCGTGTACCCACTCTTGGGTGATGGCTTCCCGTTTATAGGGGATTTCATTTAGCTCCCCAATGGCCAAACTTGCAATCTTCACCCCGGTGGTCTTAGAAGCATGCCGATAATTTTCCTGCATACTTCTTTGTCTTAAATGCATGTTGTTGCTTGCCAAACCGAGGCTCACCTGAAGTCCATCCAAGCCTATGGCTTTAGCGGTCTGGAATGCTTCCGGTTCTGCCCTGTGTCCTATAGACCAGTCACAGGCTCCAAAATAAAATCGAGAGGTAGTCTTGGCTGACATAAAAAATGGACTAAGGTAAACGCTGCACCCCAGTGCCAAGGATTTTTGGATAAAGTTTCTTCTTTGGGTTATTTCGAGGAAGGCCATTTGGGAAAATCTTTTTCCTAAGATAGGAAAATTATTTGCTTGCTCAAATGTGGTGTTGAGCAATAGGCTCCCATTATGTTTTATTTTCCTTTTGGAAATCGGTGGTAGGTGATTGCATCTATCCTATTTGAGTAAAGACGATTTTGATGTAGGTGATCAAGTGTGTTACTTTTTTTGATTTCATCAGGGTTAATCTTCATGCCATTAAACGCCATCATTCCTATTGATATTAGATACTCAAAATGTGTCGTAATAAGGTTGGGAACCTGGGTGGTAAAAGCTGACCTAGCAGTATTGATAAGCACTTAAACAATTATAACAAAGGACGGAACTGCTTTAGAAAGCGTATGTCATTTTCGGTGAACAACCGTAAGTCATTGATCTGGTATTTTAGCATGGCAATCCGCTCTATGCCCATACCAAAGGCAAAACCTGTATATTTTTGGGAGTCGATCCCACAATTTTCCAGCACATTAGGATCCACCATTCCCGATCCACCAATTTCCACCCAGCCTGTGCCTTTACAAATATTGCAACCTTCTCCTCCACAGATAAGGCACGAAATGTCGATTTCGGCACTTGGCTCGGTAAAGGGGAAATAGGAAGGCCTGAACCTTATCTTGGTATTCTGGCCAAACATTTCTTTGGCAAAGTGATAAAGGGTCTGCTTGAGATCGGCAAAACTAACATTTTCATCCACATAGAGTCCCTCCACTTGATGGAAAATACAATGCGCCCTGGCTGAAATAGCTTCGTTACGAAATACCCTACCCGGGCTTAGGGTTCGGATAGGGGGCTTTTCACTTTCCATCACCCGTACTTGAACCGACGAGGTGTGGGTGCGAAGGGTTATGTCCGGATTTTTTTCGATGAAGAAGGTGTCTTGCATTTCCCTGGCAGGGTGGTTTTCAGGGAAATTTAATGCTGTAAAATTGTGCCAATCATCTTCAATTTCAGGGCCTTCGGATAGGTTGAAACCGATCCTTTCAAAAATTTCAATAATCCTATGCCGCGTGGCAGTAAGGGGGTGGATTCCCCCTAATGGCACCTGGGTAGGTGGTAGGGTCAAGTCAATATCAAGGCCCCTATTCTGATTTTCCTGCTGATTAACCTGATCTATAAGTTCCTTAAATTTGGCAGCAGCCAGTTGTTTCACCTCATTAACCTGCTGGCCATAGGACTTTTTCTCTTCGGCAGCAATATCCTTCATCGCTGCAAATAATTCTCCTACAACACTTTTTTTACTAATATAGCGCATTCTGTAGGCTTCAAGCTCCTCCTTGTTGCTGGCCGAAGCACTTTCTATTTCTTTGGATATTTGATCAATTTTGTCTGATGACATGCGAAGCTCTCTTATAGATTTAAGATTACAAAGCTAAAAAATTTTCTCATCCTGAAACGGACAATTTGCCTGTATCTATTGATCTTCTTCCTCTTTTCTGGGGATTTTTGGCTGCATCAAACCAGAACTTCCCGCTAACCCAGAGAAAGTAGCCTTCCAGAGGTAATTAAATACAAACCTGTTGGTGTCGCGGGTTTCGTAAATGGGTGAGCTCACCAGGCGGTTAAAAATTTTCCTGGGATTATTGCTTCTTAATGCCAAGGCATTTATTACAAAGGTGAGGACCCCCTTTCTGCCCCTTCCTCGTTCCAAGGTTCTTTCATCCAGAAGGCGAACTTTTAGGTCATTGTATTTTAAAGTCATTTCCCCAATTGCCCTCTCTTCGTTTGCGGTGAAATACCACTCCCCTCCTTTTATTACTCCCCTTTCCACTGTGACAAAAGCGTTGGTTTCCAGGATGGAATTGATCAATGCCAACTCAAAGGTATCTACAGATGCTTCTACTTTAATGGGATAAGGTGGCTCAAATAACATCTCCAGGTTAATGTTCAACTGAGCAATTCCGTTTAATTTGGAAGAGGCCCTGATACGCACCACTTCACCATTTTGCATTTCCTCTCCCAAATGGATGGGGCTCATTTTCGCATTAATCTCATGGAACGATATTTTCCCTGGCACTAAGCCTTTTTCAGGAAATTCTTCATAGGTTACCTTGCCATTTTCGATATTTATCTCGTCTACATTCACATCCATTTTTACATCCATCATAAGTTGCTGGGGCATGGGCTTCACCTTATCCTCATCTTTTGGAAGGCGCTTATCCCTAAAAATACTTCCCACAGGTGACTCGATGTTCATGGATTTGGCTATAATCTTTTTCTCCCCTATAAATTGATCCACGTCGATTCCTGCGAATACAATTCTTGGTACCACCAACTCCGCCACATCTGTTTCCTTTCCAACCTTACGGCCATATTCGTATTTACCAAACCTTGGCAACAAAGAAACTTCCTCCAGTTCGAGTTGGTCCTTTGATAGAATCACCTTTTCCACCCGAAAGATATTTAAACTGTCGGGAAGCATGATTTCGTATTCGGTTAGTTCAAATTGATAGTCATTGTTTAGCAGCAGCTTACTGTCGAAGGTTTGTTCCTTGGAGAGATCAAAATTCAAATCGGTAAGGGTAATACCAATATTTTGAAAGGAGTTAATCTCTTGTTCATTCACTTTTTCGCGAATGGAGAGTTGGCCTCCTATTATCTCAAATTGTCTTAAATTAAGAGTCTGAATAATTTTTTGTCTCGCTTTCTCTTCCTCTTCCTCCGTAATTATGGTAGCCACCTCATTTTTATCCAAATAGAAAGTAACCTCCGGCTTTTCCAGTGTCAAGGAGGTTACATCAAAATGTCCCGTTTGCTGAAAAGTGCGCAAGGAACGCGTATTCAACAATACCTTGGGAATAGAAGCAGCAACGATTGGCACCCCCTTTTTCCCTATAAAATTATTTGGAGTCAACTTGACATTTTCAAATACGACATCATCTCCTCTAGTAGAAAGTTCAATTTTAGAAAAGTTTAATGTGTGAACACTATCTTGCAAAGCCAGTGAGAAGTTATCTACTTCCATAGCCATATTTTCAAAAAACCCCGCTATATCCCCTTCCTGCAGCTTCAGGGAGTCCAAGAGAAATTCCGAAAAAGTGAGGTTTATGCCTGTTCTGATCAGTTGGACTTCTTCCCCATCTTCATCATAAACTATCTCAAACCTGGCATTTTCTGTAAGGATGGAATCCACCGCTACCACATCAATGGTTTTGGGCAAGTTTCTTTCCCGTCTTCTCTCCTCTCTTTGTTCCTCACCCTGAAGCTCTATTTGGGAATCTCTATTAATGGAAAGCTTTACATAGGCATCCTTCAACATCAACTTTTCCAAATCAAGCGTATTGTCAAACAAGAAGGCTTCAAGATCAACCCCTTTAATCTGCATATCGGGAATATCTGCTTGTATGGCAACCTTCGCATCCAGATTCTGTCGAGGCCGCAACCTCACATTTATGGTGTTAATTTCCTCTCTTGCAGAATTGAAGGTTATACGGTCCGCCACCACACTGTATTTGCCGTCTGCAATGTTAAAAACATAGTTATTCAGATTTAGATCCATCTCCTCCGCAAATAGGGTTCGGTTATCTTGGGGATCTATAAATTCATCCAAATAAAAATTCTTAATACGGATGGAAACATCATTTTCAGCAAAGGAGCGAAATGTCTCGTTTGCAAAATTATCATAGGAAAAAGACCCATCCGTTAAGGTCAAGGAATCTACCTGAACTTTAGAGAAATAACTGGTCAATAGATTCAGTATATCCCCCCGCTCGACTCTAATTGTTTCTTCCTCTTCTTCCTTTTGGATGTACTTTCTCCATTGAATTATGGGAGAAGGAATGTCTATGTGCGATATCCTTAGGTTCTCCTCAAAGTAAGCCTTACTAATATCCACGCCCCTGGCTCTGAAGGACGGTATTTCAATATCCAAAACGGTAGTTCGGCCATATCTTTGTAGGATTGTTGGAACATCCCCTGCGCTAAAGGGACGCAAATGAAAACCATCTATATCTATCAAGTTTTCCCGAGTGTCAATCAGTATTCTTTTTGCGGAAAATAAGTGCAGGTTATCGGAGAGCTTAAGGGCATAGTCTTGTATATCCAGCCTCAATTCATCGGCAAAAAAGATCTTGTCCGGTTGCTGATCAATCATCTCTTCATCCAATTGAAAATTTTCGAGCACCAAACTTATTTTTCCAAAGGAAAGACTGTCTTGTCTGATCCTCAAATGGTTGTCTAGCACCAAACTTCCATCGTTCATCTCCAAGCGCTGTACATAAATTCCCTTTAGGTATTCCCTGGTCAAATTAATAAAGTCTCCGGCTCCAGCTTGCTCTTCCCTGCCTCTCAAATCTCTTAAAATAAGCTCCGGACTGTTGATATTCATGTCGGAGATATCTATAATATTTTCATTATAGATTTTTTTGAGGTTTGCCTGGGTAAAACTCAAGGATGGAACCACCACCTCAAATAGGGGTATGTCAGGAGGATCATTTGCGTCAAATTCGGGCCTTATGCTTAACTGCTGGATGGAAACAATATCTTGAAAAGAGGATAGAAATATTTTTTCTCCAGATACCCAATGTACACCATCTGCCAATGCAAGCCTGGCACTGGTGATATCCAGTTCTGCTTCGTCTGCATAAAAAAATTGATTTTGTTTTCTTAGCTCATCCGGACCTATATAAACATCGCTCATCAAAAAGTCAATCTCTTCAGCTTCCACACGGTTCCTATTGGCATCTGTGATACCTCTTTGAAGATATTTTCCACTGTTTATGTTGAGCCTTTGGATAGAAATGGAAGAAAGGATATCCTGAATTAGAATATGTAAGTCTGTGGTTCTTACCGTATCCTGGGAACTGTCCACCGTCCTGTCAGAAAATAAAGCAAAGCTTGGTTCCTCCAGATTCAATTCTCCAATAGCCACATCAGAGGTATAAAACATTTTGTCAATATCAGCATCTGTAAGTGCGATATTATCCAGGTCTATTTCATAATACACATCAGAAAATTTGGTCACATCCGGTAAGATGCTTACCCTATCCACGGATATGGTTTTTTCCAAGGAAGAAATGTTCACAGAAAAGGCCGAAACTGTATGGATACTATCGGCCAGCAACATTTCGAAATTCCTTAAATCAAAGCTGAATCCATCGGCATTAAAAGGAATAGGTTGATCGGTTTGAGCAAGCTTGAGGTTCTTTACATACAAATTGGTGTTTGCCGCCTTTATGGATCTTTGGCTAATGAAGTTTTCCAACAAAAGGTCTGCTTCATCCACATAGATATTTTCAATGATAATATCGTTGAGTCCTTCTCCAAAGGAGCGTTGCACTTCTAGTTCCAATTGCCGCAATGGACTTAGGTCCTCGGAATCCATTTCTTCCTCCTCATCTGGTTGCCTGGACTGTACCATAGGTTCCTTTAGCCGCAGCTCTGAAACGGTCACTATCTTTGCTGACCTTTTGAAGCCCAAACCTTTCAAACTGAATTGGGGAACAACCACCCGGTAAAATGGTTTGTTCTCCAAATCGAACAACTCCTCATCTACGGGATCCAGTATAAAGCCCTTCACATAAAATCCTCTTTCAAGCAAGGAAACATTGAATCTTTCAAAATCAACGGTGTATTTTCCTCCAGATGCCTCTTGAACCTTATTTCGGATATATTCCCTTAGAAACCAATCTGAACCATAATAAAAAGCAACTTGTAAAAAAGAAAGCACCAAAAAAAGGATGAAACCTATTCTAAGTATTTTTCTAGGGCCTTTTCTTAACCTTTTTTTGAGAGCTGTTGCCATATGCCTGTCCGAGGACACAAAATTAAGTCAATATCGTTCAATATAATAACCATTAAACGCTGCAACAAATAAAAAAAGACCAAGTAAAGGGAATATTTTCCTAACCTGGTCTTTCTTGAATGCTGTAGGAGAAGGACTCGAACCTCCACGGAGCCGTTAGGCGACATAATGAGCTCCATCTGTGCTTTATCCGGTACACCAAAAAATTTGGTTACTCCACCCCCGAGACAGGAGGGCTTGTCTGCCAATTTCAACATCCTACATGATATATAAAAGCCTGCTGCTTTTAATGTTTCAAATGTAACAAAACGTTGGTTTTTAGAAAATTATTTCATCAAAAATACTGATATTTTATAGTTTAATTATTAAAACAGGTCAAAATATTAAAAATCAATAATTAAGGCTTTGGTTTTTTATATCCAATTAGGAATTTGATAAAGGTTTTAGTCGATTTCTTTGACATATTTTCTCCATTTGTCTATTACTTGCATCATATCCTCGGGCATTTCTTTTTCAAAGAATAAATTTTCCTTGGTTTTGGGATGAACAAAACCCAACGATTTGGCATGAAGTGCCTGGCGAGGCAAAATCTTGAAGCAATTGTGCACAAATGATTTGTACTTGCTAAACTGGGTGCCCTTACGAATTTTATCGCCGCCATAAACTGCATCATTGAATAGTGGGTGTCCTAAATATTTCATATGTGCCCTAATTTGATGCGTCCTTCCTGTTTCCAGTTTACATTCTATTAAAGATACATACCTTAATTGTTGAATAACGGAATAATGAGTAACGGCGTGTTTGCCCTGGTCGCGGTCTGGAAATACATCCATGACTTTCCTGTTTTTTGCACTCCTACCCACAGGTACATCAATGGTGCCTTTTTCTTCCTTAGGTTCCCCCCATACCAATGCAATGTAAGAACGGTCTATACTATGGTCAAAAAACTGGGCTGCCAATTGGGTCATTGCCGATTCAGATTTGGCAATGACCAGAAGTCCACTAGTATCCTTATCTATCCTGTGTACCAAACCCGGTCGCCCAGTGTTTCCTGACATTTCAGGCAGTTGATCAAAATAATAAACAAGCGCATTTACCAGGGTGCCCGTCCAGTTGCCATGTGCAGGGTGCACTACCATTCCTGCTGGTTTATTGACTACCAAAAGTTCGTCGTCTTCATATACAATATCCAGGGGAATATCTTCTGGTTCTACCTCGGTATCCCTATGCGAATCAGCGACCCAATAGGTAATAATATCTGAAGGTTTAATTTTATAATTTGTTTTGACCCTATTGCCATTTACCCTAACTACCCCATCCTCTATGCCTTTTTGCACCTTATTCCTACTGGCATGGGGTAGTTTGTCGGTAAGAAACTTATCCAAACGGATTGCGGACTGCCCTTTATCCACTGCAATTTCAAAATGGCTGATATTTTCACCTTCTGGAGAATATTCCTCCTCATCTTCGAAAAATTCCATGTTGTAAAATTAGGGCTATGTTGGTGGTTTTCGGTAATTTTATCCCAAAATTACAAGAAATTGTGCATCTCACCTCAGAAACAGAAAAAATCCAGCACCCGCTGCTGCATGAAAAAAATGTAGCTCTTTTTGTAAAACGCCTAGATAAATTGCCTGCTCAAATTAGCGGCAACAAATATTACAAGCTCAAATACAACCTTCAATACGCCAAATCAAAACAATATACGCAAATACTGACATTCGGTGGTGCCTATTCTAATCATATTAACGCATGTGCAAAGGCAGCAATGATTCATGGCTTGCAGAGTGTAGGAGTAATTCGGGGAGAACTCATGCTTCCATTGAATCCCACCCTATCCGCTGCAAAAGGGTTTGGAATGAAATTGCATCCTCTAAGCAGATCTGATTACAGGAATAAATACAGTAAAGAGGTAAATGATCAATTAAAAAGCCTATATGGCGATTTCTATTCAATTCCGGAAGGAGGGACTAATGCATTAGCCATCAAGGGTACCCAGGAAATTTTGAATGCTGAGGATCTTGGCTTTGATTACATTTGTACCCCTCTAGGTACGGGAGGTACCTTTGCCGGAATCTATTCCAGTGCAGCTATTCATCAAAAGGTCATCGGTTTTTCTTCTTTAAAAGGAGAATTCATTCACGAGGAAATAAGGCAGATTCTTTTAAAATATAAGGTGAATTCGGATATAGAATATGAATTGATAAATGCTTATCACTTTGGGGGATATGCCAAAATTAAAAATGAATTGCTTGAATTCATGCGAGCCTTTACCGCAGCCACATCTATCGCCTTGGATCCTATCTATACTGGCAAAATGATGTTTGGAATATTTGACTTAATAAAGCAAGGTCATTTTCCAGAAGGTTCAAACATATTGGCCATACATACAGGTGGTTTACAGGGAAATGCAGGATTCGAACAAAGGCTAAATTTAAGCTTGAAAGGGTAGTCTTACAAGATCTTCAAAATACAAAAGTAGGCTGCGTAGTCACAATAACTACACAGCTTATACTTTATTGACGGTTTGCTGGGCCATTTAGTTATCCCAAAAAGAACAAATATTTTCCCTTATCAATGAGTTGTTCTGAAAGAGATCTCCTCAAAGCTTTCACATCTATAGGCTTGGTTTTGGTAAACCTTTTCAGTCCCATAAGTAACACTTTCTGTTCATCACCAGTAGCAAAGGCATAAATGGCCTCTTTTCCAGCAGTTTGTATCTTCTCGGTAGCTTCAAACAAATAAATTTGAGTGGCTGCAAGTTGGGTATTTGCCGCACCATTTTTCTGGATCAACCTCTCTGTTCTTAAAATCATAGATTCAAGTGCATAGATTTCGATCATGATATCGGCTAGATTCATCATAATTTCCTGTTCTTCCTCCAGTTGATTTTGAAGGATTTGAACGGCCCTGCCTCCTATCATTAAAAATACCTTTTTGAGATTTTTAACTACCTCTTTTTCCGTAGCAAGTGGTTCGGAGGTATCGGGCTGATCGAAGCTGGGTACTGCTTTTAACTCCTCTCCTACCGCTTTTGCAGGACCGAATAAATCAATTTCCCCTTTCATTGCCCTTTTTAATAGCATTCCTACCATTAAAATTCGATTAATCTCATTGGTGCCTTCGTATATCCTCGATATCCTGGCATCCCTGTAGGCCCTTTCCATGGGAGCGTCGGCAGAATAGCCCATTCCCCCATAGATCTGCACACCCTGATCCGTTACATAATCCAATACTTCCGAACCATGGATTTTTGCAATGGCGCACTCTATGGCAAATTGTTCCACTCCCTTTAACTTGGCTTTAGAAACTTCCATGCCCTCTTCAATCAAGGTGTCGATCCGATCTTCTATTTCTTGTCCTGCACGGTAGCAAAGGGATTCACAAGCATAGGTTTTTACTGCAATTTCGGCCAATTTTGCTTTAATTGCTCCGAAGGAATTAATAGAAACTCCAAATTGCTTCCGCTCGCTGGAATATTGGATACATTGTTGAAGAACCCTACGGCAGCCTCCCAAGACTCCGGCACCCAATTTAATCCGACCGATGTTCAATATATTTACGGCAATTTTAAAACCGTTGCCTCTTTCTGAAAGAAGGTTCTCCACAGGTACTTTGCAGTCGTTGAAAAATACTTGCCGGGTGGAACTACCCTTGATACCCATTTTTTTCTCCTCCTCATTCATGGTGATTCCTCCGAATTCTTTTTCCACTATGAATGCGGAGAGATTTTTATCATCATCTATCTTTGCAAAGACAATAAAGAGATCGGCAAATCCCCCATTGGATATCCACATTTTTTGGCCATTTATCAGATAGTGAGTACCTTCTTCGTTTAATTTAGCTTTTGTTTTTCCACTATTGGCATCCGAACCAGCATCTGGTTCGGTGAGGCAATAACACGCCGCCCACTCACCGGTTACCAATTTTGACAGGTATTTTTGCCTTTGTTCCTCGGTGCCATAATAAAGAATTGGCAAGGTGCCTATCCCAGTATGGGCACCGTAGGTGGTGGAAAATGATCCTGCAGCACCCACTACATCAGCAATCAACATGGAGGTATTAAAGCTCATTCCCAAGCCACCGTATTCTTCTGGTACTGAAATGCCCAGTAATCCTAATTCACCTGCCTTCTTCAAAATATTTGGAACCAACTCCGGATGATTCATGCTGTCTATAGCATCTGCCTGGATCATGATTTCTGTGTCTACAAAATCCTGACATGCCTGAGCCATCATCAGTTGTTCCTCACTAAAATGCTCAGGGATAAAAATATCTTTCGCATGGCTCTCTTTGATAAGGAATTCTCCTCCATTTATTGAATTTTTCATCTCCTAACTCGTTTGGTAGAAAAAACTGTCATTATAAAATTTCTATTACCCCGGCCACACCTTGACCGCCACCTACACATGCTGTGACAAGTCCATATTTTCCTTGCCGCTTTTTTAGCTCATGAATGATTTGAACACTTAGTTTACCACCCGTACATCCAAGAGGGTGTCCTAGTGCTACCGCTCCCCCATTTACGTTCACAATATCCGGGTTTAAATCCAAGGCCCTAATCACAGCTAAAGCCTGTGTAGCAAACGCCTCGTTCAATTCAATCAAATCTATTTCATTTTGGGAAATCCCTGCCTGTTTAAGGGCTTTGGGAACGGCCTCCTTTGGGCCTATTCCCATAATTCTTGGCTCTACCCCAGCTACACTGTAGCTTACAAGCCTTGCCACAGGTTCCAAATTGAGGGATTTCATCAATTTTTCTGACATCACCATCACGAATGCCGCTCCATCGGAGGTTTGTGAAGAGTTCCCTGCTGTAACTTGTCCACCCTGTTTAAAGACCGGTTTTAAATTGGACAAGGCTTCCATATTAGTACCCGGACGGGGTCCCTCATCTGTATCCACGGTAAAGGTTCGGGTTTTCCTTTTCCGGTTTTCATCAAGATATGTTTCCTCTACTTCTATAGGTACTATCTCTTCTTTAAACCTGCCTTCCTTAATGGCCTTAATTGCTTTCTCATGGGATTGTACGGAAAACATGTCCGCATCTTCTCTACTCACAGAATAATCCTTTGCCAATTCTTCAGCAGTTAACCCCATACTCAGGTAATAGTCCGGGTTTTTACTGGCGATGTTCCAATTCAGTGCTGTTTTATAACCCATCATAGGCACCATAGACATGGATTCCGTTCCCCCTGCAATAATGCATTCCGCCATGCCTGTTTTTATTTTTGCAGTTGCCAGGGCTATAGCCTCTAAACCTGAACCACAATATCTATTGATGATAAATCCCGGAACTTCCTTTCCCAATGCTAGAAGAGATATCATCCTTCCCATTTGCATACCTTGTTCAGCCTCGGGAATGGCATTGCCCACGATCAAATCATCTACCATTTTATTTTCAACACCCGGGGTGTTTGCCATTAGGTGCTTTATGACATTAGCGGCCAAATCATCCGGCCGGTAAAACCTGAATCCCCCTTTTTTGGCTTTTCCTATTGCTGATCTATATCCATTAACTATGTAAGCGTCCATATGAGTTGAATTTGAGTGTAATATTGGTTGAATCGGGTATTTTCCAAGCTCTTTAATTTCTCAATGGCTTGTTTTTAAATAATATACTATGGATGCGTTCCAATGTCTTTTTCTCTCCTGTAAGACTTAAAAACGCTTCTCTCTCTAAATCGAGCAAATATTCCTCGCTTACTTCTGTAGATGAAGATAGATCTCCCCCACTCATCACCCACGCGAGCTTCCTCGCAATTTTAGCATCATGTTCGGAAATGTAAGAACCGTAAAGCATTCCTGTGATTCCTGCCTCAAACAATGCCAGGGAGCTTTTTCCCAAAACCTTTATGTTGGTTTGTTCTAAGGGTTGGGAATATCCTGATTCATAAAGTGAAATTACTTTTTGCTTTGCCTCGGCTAATTGCCTTTTCCTGTTGATGGTAATGGCATCCTTTTCTTGAAGGTATCCCATCCCTTTGGCTTCTTCAGCTGAAGTGGCAACCTTGGCCATGGCAATGTTCATAAATACCTCCTGCAAGCGATTAAGCTCTACATCTCCGGAGATAATTTGATTTGAAAACCTCAAGGTCATTTCCTTGGTGCCCCCTCCGGCTGGTATTAAGCCTACGCCTACTTCCACTAAACCCATGTACAATTCTGCATGGGCTTGAATAGCATCTGCATGTAGGGACAATTCACATCCACCTCCCAAAGCCATGTTGTGGGGAGCCACCACAACGGGGATACTACTGAATCTAGCCCTCATCATAGTTTTCTGAAATTGTGCAATCATCAAATTGATTTCATCAAAATCCTGGTCACCCGCAAACATATAAAGCATCGCTAGATTTGCTCCTGCCGAAAAATTCTGGCCCTCGTTTCCGATAACCAATCCTTTATAAGATTTTTCGGCTATTGAAATAGCTGTGTTTATCCCCTCTATCACTTCCTGGCCCAAAGAATTCATTTTGGTGTGAAACTCAAGGCCAATCACCTCATCTCCAAGATCATAAATGGTGGCACCTTCATTGGTCCACAATGTATTTCCCGTTGCCTTTATCGTATCCAACAAAATGAACTCTTCCAAGCCCGGTATTTCCTTGTACCTTTTAGTAGGAATATCATAATAAAGCTTCTTTCCTTGCTCAACTTTGTAGAAGCTATCATGTCCATCCTCTAGCATCTCATAAATCCATTCAGCGGGCTTTTGATCCGCTTCTTCCATCTTTTGCAGGGAATCTTTCAACCCTAAGATATCCCAAGTTTCAAAAGGCCCGTATTCCCATCCAAAACCTGCACATATGGCCTGATCAATTCTATATAAGTCATCGGCTATTTCTGGAATCCTAAAGGAACAATACCTAAACAGATCATAGAAGATTGCTCTATAAAATTCACCAGACTTGTCGTTGTAATTGACTAGGAATTTAATTCTCTTCTTAAGATCCTCAATTCCCTTTGCATCATCCAATGCTTTTAATCGGGGTTTTTCCGCATCCTTGTATTCGAATGTTTTAAAGTCTATCTCTTTCAGCTCCTTGCTGCCATCCTTATGCCGGATCATATGAAAAAACCCTTTTCCCGATTTATCGCCTAACCAACCATTTTTGTGAAGCACCTCCACGCTTTTGGGAAGTTTAAATCTATCTTTTGATTCGTCCTGCTCCAGTACCTGATTTAAATTGTTAGCAACATTAACGGTGGTATCCAAACCCACTACGTCTAAGGTGCGGAAAGTGGCTGATTTAGCTCGTCCTATTACGGTACCAGTTAGCTTGTCCACCTCCGAAACTCCCATTTCCATTTTTTCAATGGTATGGATGGCAGACATTATCGCATATACGCCTATCCTATTGGCAATAAAAGCCGGAGTGTCCTTGCATAATACCGTTTCTTTGCCCAAAAAACGATCCCCATACTCCATTAAAAATTCAATTACCTCAGGTTTTGATTTTGGTGCTGGGATAATTTCCAACAGCCTAAGGTATCTTGGGGGATTAAAAAAATGAGTACCTGCAAAATTTTCTTGAAAATCCTCTGACCTGCCCTCACACATTAAATGCATTGGAATTCCAGATGTATTGCTAGTGATCAAAGTACCTTTTTTTCGATAGAGCTCTACCTTTTCAAAAAGATCCTTTTTTATCCCAAGTTTCTCAACCACTACCTCAATAACCCAATCGTAATCTTTTATTCTCGGCAAATCATCTTCAAAGTTTCCGGTTTGAATCCTATCCGCAAAACTTTTATCGTAGATGGGTGAAGGCTTAGATTTTAACGTACTCTGCAGTGAATCATTTACAATACGGTTCCTCACTTGCTGATCCTCCAAGGACAATCCTTTTTTTGATTCCTCCTCGTTTGGTTCTTTGGGTATTATATCCAATAACAATACCTGGACGCCGATATTTGCAAAATGACATGCAATCCTGGAGCCCATTATTCCAGAACCCAAAATGGCTATTTTTTTTATGGCTCTTTTCATCTTATGGTTGGTTTATGCGGTTATGTTGCTTTATGACTAAATTTATCTTTTCAAAAATAGTGTAGAAGTTATTAACTTCTTGAGCGGTTAATACTGCCTGTATTTTTTCGTTGAATTGCTTTATTGTTTTTATAGCTATTGATCTCTTTTGCTTGCCTTCCTCAGTAAGGAGAATCCTTACTGACCTCTTGTCCATTTGATCTGGTTTTCTATGAATAAGACCTTTTTCTTCCATACTTTTTAACATTCGGGTTAGACTTCTGGATTCAAGTCCCATCATTGGAGCAATTTTGGTTGCAGGGGTTCCCTCTTTGGAGTTGATGTTTATCAAAACGAAACCCATGGATGTAGTTATTCCTTCTCCATGAGCAACTTGGTTGTACATCCTGGAAATGGCATGCCAGCAGTGTTTGATTTGATAATCAAAGGTCTCTTCCTTACTCATATCCTATAAGTACGCATTCCATAGAAAACTAGCTGAATAATCTCACAAAAATTATGCATGCATACTAATTTTTCAAAAAAATTTACAAAAAAATTATTCTCCATCTTATAGGACGACCTTCTAGAGAAGTTACCCACATCCTATTAATTATTTTGTCTTTATTAAATAAAAAATGGTTACAGTTATTATAGTGTGGATATGTTGAAAATTATTCAAGTTTCATTTTTACACAATTCTTTGTTCTATTAATACCTGTGTATCCTCAAGTTATCCACCATTTTGATTGAATTGATCCGTTGAGAAACAGCTGGTTATTTAATCCTATTACTTTTGTGTGGATACCTGGGTTAATCTTATTGTGGGAAATTTACTGTTAACATTTTTGTTTATCCATGAGGATAACTGAGGAGATATCCCCACGTTTTTCAGGTACCTGATTTTGTCTTTTTTTGATGTGCATTACTCAGAAGTTGTTACATGGATTTCATGACTTATTCACATTAGAATCACATTTGCGTTAAGGATTTAAGGCTGCCAAATCCTTTTCCGTGATCTCCGGCCATTCCAATTTAATTTCATCGTCAATGGGTTGATCCTCTTTGGGTTTACCATATATTCCTGTATCCCTTCTTGTGTCTATTAACAAGTCGGTTAATGTCCATCCTCCTCTCAACATTATTTCTTGGGACTTGTTTTCACTATCGTAGAAAAAATATACAGGTTCCGGTTGCCTTTTCTCGTAATAATTACCAGTATCCCATCTTCTGTTCTTATTCCTATCAATTATGGCTCTCAATCTGTACTCACTTGCCTCAATTCTGTCAAAAATAAAACTATTCCCTTCAGTTATATATTTTTCCTGTAAAATTTCGCCATTTTTATTAAGAAGCTGTAATATTATTGGATTTTCTTCTGTATTAATTTTTCCTGACAGCCCATCCGCTAATCTGTCTTCTTTGAGTTTTTTGTAATTTGCCTCTATCTTATCCTTGTTGTATACTTCCTCAATATCTTGGATAGTGGAATCCCCTACATATACTTTGTAAGTTTCAAATTTGAGACTGTCCGGTATTTCGATTTCTATTATAAATTTTGTTCTTTTTAAACTGTCCGTTAAATAAACGTTTTCCGGTTTAATTTGAATAATACCTGCTGTGTCATACTTAATTAAAAGGGAATCATAATTTAGGGATTTTAAGGGTTTGTTCAATTTCCATTCTGAGCGAATAGTTTTCAAGAATGACTTTCCACTGTTTGTACTTATTTCCAACTCTTCTTTTTTTCTATCGCTTTCCATAAATTTGGCATAAAGGGTTGTATCTATGCTAAATCCAACGGAATCCCTAATTCTCAAATTAACTTCTGTACTGTCTTCTCTAAGGGAAGTATGGTAGAGTCTTAGGTTTTTATCCGACAGTCTGTAGTACATTTTTTCATTGATATCCTCGTGAATTATTTCATATTCTAGAGGAGGTTTACTCAATATTATGTCAAAGTTTGTTCCTGTCGTTCCTGTTCTGTTAATTTTCAATTCCGAAAGATCTCCTTTAAAAAGGTTAATATGAATATTATCTACATCTTCATAAACATCCAATGGTTCTTCTAAAAATCCGTATGGCTCTGTTTTGTATTCTGCTTTTAAGGAATTATTGTCATCGTACCATGCATAAACTCTATATCTTCCCGCTTTAATGTTTGTTATTTCAAAATTACCAGCGGTATCCGTTTGTGCAATATAGTAGGGTGGAGCTGTAAATAGGTCAGTAGTATCTGCATCTTCGTAAAGACCAACTAATACATCCTTGATTTCCTTTTCTTTTGGGGGAAAAATATATGCAATTTTTCCACTTACTTTTAGGCTGTCTATTTCATCCCCTGTAGAAAACACTAATTTTAGGTTCTCTATAGGATTGCTTTCGGTTATATCCTGAATGCTTTTTTGGAAGTTAAACACATAGGTTGTGTTTTCCTCCAATTCCTGGTTAAGTTTGATGTTGACTCGATTCCTGGTAGCAAGAAATTCAACCTCGTCCACGTTGATTTTTGGTGTAATAATAATTTGCTTGTTAGGGTTTTCTAACTTTACAAATTCATTAAATGTCAGGGATATTTCAGAGGGGCTTATATTTGTAGTTTCATTTTTGGGATCTAGGGTAACCAATTCTGGAGGTGCTTCGTCTTTAGGCCCTCCCATTGGACTACTTTGCTTCGCACATGAAAGTATTCCTAAACATGTTGCTATTACCAAAATTGATGCTAAATACTGCTTCATTGTTTTTTTAATACGTATACGATGCTGGAGTAATTACCATCAGATTTTGCTTTTTTATTAAATTTTAATCCTTTAAAAAACGAGGAAATCGGATTAGAGTTGTCTTTTTGATATTTATCTGACAATAGACTGATATAATAACTATCAAAAAGCATAGGTATTCTGTCTTTGATCTTTAACTTATATTTGTTAGCTAGATATTCCATGGATGAATTTTCAAAGTGGTAGAGGTGTCTAGGAATATCATAAGATGCCCAGTAGTTTTCAAAATGTTTTCTGTCATGGGACTCATGATTTGGAACCGCAATAAATAGGATACCCCTCTTTTTTAACCTGTCCAATAATTGCTTTATAGTATTGTCTAGGTTGTGCACATGTTCTAACACGTGAAAGAGAGAGATCACGTCAAATTTCTTTTCTTTTTGAATTTCAACTAAATTGGTTCTTACATCTAGTTCCTTTTGTATGGCTATTTCTCTTGCCTTTTGATTTGGTTCAATACCAATTGTAATCCATTTGTCTTTTTTGGCCTCTTTCAATAAATTTCCAGTCCCACATCCATAATCTAATAAGCGTCCTTTTTTAGGGTGGAATTTTTTAAGCCAAAGCAGTTTTTGACGGATCGTATATCTTCTGACAGATTTGTAGATTAAGTCTATCCATCCATTTGTTTTATTACTGTGAGAGATATAGTTTGGAGACTCATAGTAGTGGTGTATGTTCTTTTCGTCCGGTCTTGGATTTGTGAACAAGAGGTTACAATTCTCGCATTTGCATATTGTAAATGATTCTTTTGATATTGCATGATCTTCTATAATCATGGCATTCGAAAAACCTCCCTCTTTACATAAGGGACATTTATTCAATTTTTCGTACATATGTTATTTCCCTAAATAAACGGTCAGTATGGATAAGTCTGCTGGAGATACTCCGCTGATTCTTGAGGCTTGACCTAGTGTTTCTGGTCTAATCTTGTTTAATTTTTGCTTACCTTCTGCAGAAAGCGCTTTTACGATCTCATAGTTAAAGCTTTGCGGTATTCTATAGCCTTCCAAATGGTTGATTTTATCCGCCATTTGTTTTTCCTTGGTAATATAGCTTTCGTATTTAATCTGTATTTCTGCCTGCTCTTGTGCGTCTATGCTTAGTGCAGACAAGGCTTTCTCAAGTTCAGGGCTTATTTGTATTAGGTTCTTTATTCCGAAATTCGGTCTTTTTACTAACTTTGATAAAATTGTTTTTTCTTTAATTGGAGCTGTTTCTAATGACATAAGATATGGATTAGCATATTCCGGATCTAGTTTAATTTGATCTAGTAATTCGATAATCTTGGATGTTTCTTCCTCTTTCTTTTTTACTTTCATTACTCTTGATTCGTGAGCTAGGCCTATGCTGTTTCCAAGTGGGGTAAGTCTTAAATCTGCGTTGTCCTGCCTTAATAGTAATCTGAATTCAGCCCTTGAAGTAAACATTCTGTATGGTTCCTCTGTACCTTTATTGATGAGGTCATCTATTAGAACTCCTATATATGCATCAGACCTGTTAAGAATAAACGGTGATTTATCGCGTGTATTTTGATGGGCATTTATTCCAGCCATCAAACCCTGGGATGCTGCCTCTTCATAACCTGTAGTCCCATTGATTTGTCCTGCAAAAAACAGGTTCTTTATTAGTTTTGTCTCTAATGTTGCTTTTAGTTGTGTAGGCTGAAAGAAATCGTATTCAATAGCATATCCAGGCCTGAACATTTTCGCATTTTCAAATCCTTCTATTTTTCTTAATGCCTTAAGCTGCACGTCTTCTGGCAGAGATGTAGAAAACCCGTTTACATAGATTTCTACTGTATTCCATCCCTCCGGCTCCACAAAGATTTGATGCCTGTCCCTTTCAGCAAACCTATTGATTTTATCCTCTATGGATGGACAATATCTTGGTCCTAGGCCTTGGATTCTTCCATTGAACATTGGTGATCTGTCAAAACCTGTTTCTAAGGTTTCATGTACAGATTTATTTGTATAGGTAATCCAGCAATTTTTTTGTTGTTCTAGGGGTTTGGTTTCATTGCTGTATGAAAATTTACCGGGTCTTTCGTCACCAAACTGAATTTCCATTTTGCTGTAGTCCAAGGATCTTCCGTCCACCCTTGGAGGAGTTCCGGTTTTCATTCTGCCTGACTCAAAGCCGACTTTAATCAGTTGTTCGGTTATTCCTTTCGCTGCTGATTCTCCTGTCCTACCTCCGCCAAATTGCTTTTCCCCAATATGGATAATTCCGTTTAAGAAGGTACCATTAGTCAAAACCACTGATCTTCCTGGAATTTCTAATCCTAATCC
The DNA here is from genome assembly GCF_003347495.1 of Pleomorphovibrio marinus. Taxonomy (GTDB): domain Bacteria; phylum Bacteroidota; class Bacteroidia; order Cytophagales; family Cyclobacteriaceae; genus Pleomorphovibrio; species Pleomorphovibrio marinus. Next base: position 932,766 of record NZ_QCXY01000001.1, on the reverse strand, counting down.
TGTTCGTACTCCCTTTACTTCTCCATTTTTAATGATTAGCCCATTTACCATTTCTTGCCAAAAGTCCACATTCGGGGTATTTTCTAAAGTGAGACGCCAATCTTCCGCAAATCTCATTCGGTCATTTTGTGTTCTAGGCGACCACATTGCTGGGCCTTTTGACCGGTTTAGCATTCGGAATTGTATCATGGATTTATCTGAAATTATCCCTGACTTTCCTCCTAACGCATCGATTTCCCTTATAATTTGTCCTTTTGCTACTCCCCCCATTGCAGGATTGCAGGACATTTGTGCTATGGTGTTCATGTTCATGGTACAAAGGAGAACCCTTGAACCCATTTCTGCTGCCGCATGTGCTGCTTCACAGCCTGCATGGCCTGCGCCTACTACGATCACATCGTATGTATCAAACATAATTTTTAAATCTTACTGTTCCACGTGGAACACCTTTAATGTTCAATTGGTTCTTTCATGGTGTTCCACGTGGAACACTTTTTGTTAATTAATGAATTTTACAAGTGCGGCGTTTTCTTGTTCCCGCATTTGGTTAGATTCGGTTTTGGTTTTGTCCTTGTAACCCATAAGATGGAGGAGACCATGAGAAAGAACCCTTCGTAATTCTTCAATAAAAGCTACATTTTGTAGTTCGGCATTTTCCTTTACCCGGTCTATACTAATAAAGACATCCCCGGATATTTCTTTTTCTGATTCGCTTTGGTCAAAAGTGATAATATCCGTGTAGTTGTCGTGATTCAAGTATTCTAGGTTTACTTCATGGAGGTATTTGTCCGAACAAAACACATAATTGATTTCACCAACATTTAAATTCTTTTCCCTGATAATTTCGGCTACCCACTTCTGGTGCTTTCTTTTTTGGGGAAGGCTAAATTCAATGTCTTCCGTAAAGAACCTGATTGGCATTATTAGTTCATGTAAAAAGTAAGTATGGTTTTTCTGCCATCGTCTTCGAACTCAATTTCATCACAAAGGTGTTTCATAATGAATACTCCCCTCCCTCCCGATTTCTCCAGGTTTTGTGGAGATGTGGGATCTTCTAGATGTTGGAAATCATATCCTGCTCCTTGATCCTCAATGATGAACTTAATTTGGTTATCCAAAAATTTGAGTTCAATGTTTACGGGCTTCTTACTGTTTTCCTTGTTACCGTGAATGATGGCATTACTGACACATTCTGTAACTGAAATCATGATATTACCATATATGTCATCATTGATTTGAAACTTTTCCTTTGCATTGTCAATGAAGCTTTCAATTATGGTTATATTTTCAATTAATGATGGAATAGAAATTTTGATTGATTTCATTAGGATTTTTTCCTTATATGGTGAAAATATTTAATATTCCATCTAATCCATTAATTCCAGCAATACTGGACAATGGTCAGAATGAACAATATCTGTCAATATTTGTGAGTCTTTAATTTTTTCCTTGAGGTTGTTGCTTGTCATATGATAGTCAATTCTCCAACCTTTATTCTTGGCCCTTGAATTTGCCCTATAACTCCACCAACTATATTGATGGGGTTCTTCTGGATGAATTACCCTGAAGCTGTCATCAAAGCCGGAGGAAGTAAACTTGTCCATCCAGGCCCTTTCTTCTGGTAAAAAACCTGAGCTTTTCTTGTTGGATATTGGGTCATGTATATCTATTGGCTTGTGACAAATGTTGTAGTCTCCACTCCATACAATGCCTGGCAAGGATTGGTTCAAGTCTTTGCTCAGTTCAAAGATGTCATCCAAAAACTCATATTTTAAAGTTTGTCTGATTTCTCCGGTTGTTCCTGATGGAAAGTAGGTATTGATAAAAGAAAACTTATCAAAATCCAAACGCAACATACGTCCCTCAGAATCAAATTTTTCTTTGTCCATGCCATAAGACACATTTTTGGGTTCTACCTTACTTAGGGTGGCTACCCCACTGTATCCTTTTTTTATCGCCGGATTCCAGTAAACTTTGTATCCCAAATCTTCAAATATGTTCGAGGGAATTTGATCAAGAGTTGACTTTACTTCTTGAAGAGCTACTATATCAGGGTCTGATTCCGCAAGCCATTCCATAAAGCCCTTTTTCATAGCAGCACGAATACCATTGACGTTATAGGAGATTAGTTTCATTTAATTGATCTCAGTTTCAAATTCCTTTTCAAAATATTCCAATACGTGAAGCTTAAGCATTTTTTCCTGCTCAACGGTGTCTAAGTGGGGCAGTGCCTTGATTAATTTCCAATGTGGCCATCCATCTTGGTCTATAAAGCCCAGCTCATAAAAACCTGAATAACTAAGAACCTTACAAACTGCTATGTGCATCAAATCCTGTTTTTCCTCTTTGGAGAAAGCCAAGTTTCCTTTACCCAATTCCTGCACTCCAATAATAAACAGTACGGCATTTAAATCAGAGGGTTTTTTACCCAGCATCTCTCCCAGACCCGCACATAATTTATTCCATCGAATTTCTAAATCCAAGTCTTTTTTGAACATGTTTGTCAATTTGACACCTTTATGCTAAATTACTTAATATAACCTACAAATATAGCAGTTATTGACGGCACAGTAAACTAACAAGCCTTTTTCTGTATGCGTTTCAAAATATGGGAAGATTTTTTGGCACTGGTATTTCCGAATACCTGTTCGATATGTAAAAGAAGTCTCTATCGATTTGAAGATCAAATTTGCAGGTTTTGCGAAATTCAACTTCCTGTGGCCGATTACCACCTGATGCCCTATGAGAATGACCTAAAACAAAAAATAACAGGACTTGCCGAAGTAGGCAGAGTATTGGCATTTTTGCGCTACGCCAAAAGAGGAAGAAGCCAGAAATTGCTTCACCAGCTAAAGTATAAGAACAAACCTAACTTGGGGGTGATGCTTGGAAACCGATATGGGAGATTACTTCTGGAAAACGGGTTTGCCGGGACCTGGGATTATATAATACCCGTACCCTTACATCCCCAAAAGCTTAGAAGAAGGGGCTATAACCAAAGCCAATGTTTCGCTCAAGGGCTAGGGGAGGTATTGGAGGTGGAAATTTCCTTAGGCATATCCAGAAGCAAATATACTGCTACACAAACCAAGAAGACGAGATTAGAAAGATGGGAAAATGTCGAAAGCGTTTTCGAAATCAGCAACGAGGAATTATTCATAGGTAAACGAATATTATTGGTCGATGATGTACTTACCACTGGCGCAACCCTTGCCTCCTGTGCTAATTGTCTGCAAATGGTTTCTCCACAATCTATAGATTTGGCAGTAATTGCTGCGGGAAATTAATTACCGTAGATATTATTTAATATTCCGCAAAGTCGGACCCCCCTTATCTTCCTGAATGTCACCTCGATAGCCTTTATCCTCATGAACAGTTAGTTAATGCCAGGTGGCAAGGCCCCCATAAGTATCTTTATCCGATTTCCTAGTATGTAGGGATTCTCAGTTTTTCAAAGCCTCTAGAGCCAAATGGGCCATCAATCCAGTGCTAACTCCAAGGGCATTCTCATCAATGTCAAATGTGGGTGTATGGACACCCGATGTGATCCCTTTTTCCTCATTTCTGGTTCCCAATCGGTAGAAACAACCATCCATCTCCTGAGTATAATAAGAAAAATCTTCTGCGGCCATCCAGATGTCTAAGTCAACCACATTTTCTTCACCCAAATAATCCTTGGCCGCTTTTGTACTGTTAGAAGTAAGAAGTGGGTCATTTTTCAGAAAAGGATAACCTTTTCTCACTTCAAAATCCACACTGGCGCCCATTCCTTCTGCAATTCCCTTCGCCAAATTTACCATTATCTTATGGGCTTCTTTTCTCCAATCTTCGTCCAAGGTTCTAAAGGTACCTTCCACCAGTACTTCATTAGGAATTACATTAGTCGCTCCGTCTGCGATAATTTTACCAAAAGAGAGAACGGATGGCACTTTAGGGCTGGCTCTCCTGCTTACTACCTGCTGTAGAGCCACAATGATGTGAGAGGTCACTAGCACAGGATCAATTAGCGTTTCGGGCATGGCACCATGCCCGCCTCTACCCTTGATAGTAAGATAGAGCTCGTCCGCACTGGCCATATACATTCCAGAACGGAAACCAACCTTGCCAGCTGGAATTAATGGCATCACATGTTGACCTAGAATTGCGGTAGGTTTTGGGTTTTCCAATGCCTTATCTTTGATCATCATGGATGCACCACCAGGCACGCGTTCTTCCCCAGGCTGAAAAATAAGTTTAATGCTGCCTTCGAAATTATCTTTTAATGCGTGTAAAATTTTGGCAGTTCCCAATAAAGAGGAAGTGTGGACATCATGCCCACAGGCATGCATTACTCCTGCATTCCGGGATTTATAAGGAACAGCATTGGCCTCAACTATTGGCAGGGCATCCATATCTGCCCTTAGGGCTATGACCTTTTTGTCCGGATTTTTACCTTCAATAAGCGCTACTAATCCTGTATTGGCCTTTTTCTCGATTTTTTCTATCCCGGTTTTTTTTAATTGGTCCTCTACAAAAGCTACAGTCTGAAACTCTTCGAAAGACAGTTCAGGGTGCTGATGCAGGTGCCTTCTGTTACGAATTACTTCTTCTTTATATTCCTGGGCCAGATCCTTAATTTTCTGCATTAACATCTTCAATGGTTTCTTCTTGTTCTCGCTCTTTTCGCACTTTTTCTCTTTCAAATCGGTCCTGGATTATTCTGGCCGAAGGAAATTCTTCTTTGATCCTTTCATACCAAGCCAAGGCTTCTATCCTGTTAATATATTTTCCGACTTTCACCAAATACCTTGGCTGTTGGTATTGCATGAAAGTTAAAATATCCTCGTATTCGGTATATAATGTGTTTCTGGTTTTAAAGGCTTCTTCCCTGTCCACCCCACTGTAAACTAAAATAGTAAAGCCAGAAATATAATCGTTCCGCTCCTTTTCTCGAATAAATGACTGGATAGCCTCGTTTAAATCTGCATCCACGGCACTTACTTCCATGACACCGCTTTCTCGCGTGCTGGGCTCGGGTAAATCCTCGAACCTAATTCTACTGCTTTCCAAGTCTTCTGTGTAACCAATGAAACGTTCTGCCCCACCAGTTTTTTTTATGTTTATCAGGCCGCAACCTGAAAACAGGATTAGGAAAGCACCATATATCCATGTTAATTTTCTCATCCTATCAACCTTCTATAACTACACATTTGGCTTCGGCAATATCCTGTTCCACACTTTTGTATTTTACATCCTTTTTCACCTTGCCATCCACATATTTTACGGACACTCGGTCATTTCTCCCATATACCTTTTCAGTCCTTCTGGGTTGCACTGGTTCTCTACTTGCCCTGGCCTGGGCTTGTTGGGCTGCGACTCTTTGTCCCGCGGCTGTACTTCCACCTCCTAAGGTACTGCCGACTTCTTCTTTGGATGCAGTTACCTTAGCATCGTCTCTTCTTTCCTTTTGGGCTGCTTTCACCTGATCCGGATCTTGCTTGGGGAGATCAGATTTGGAGATAAACGTTATGATATCATCATTTAGCTTACCCAAAAAACGTTTGAACATCTCAAATGCCTCAAACTTATAAATCAACAAAGGATCTTTTTGTTCATAGACCGCATTTTGCACGGATTGTTTCAGGTCATCCATGTCCCTTAAATGCTCTTTCCAGTTTTGATCAATAATGGCAAGGGTGACTGTTTTTTCCACTGCCCTAATAAGGTCCCTCCCATCATTCTGAATGGTGGACTCTAAGTTGATCACTACACCTATTTGTTTAATACCGTCTGAAATCGGAACTAGGATTTCTTTGACCGTAGCGCCTCTTTGTTTGTGGACATTTCGAAGAATTGGCATGGCCTTCTCCAATATGCCCTTATTTTTGTTTACATAACTTTCATAGGCCTTATCAAATACCTCCTTGGTCAATGTAGGCAAGTCTTTTTCCTTGAGCTCTGCTTCTGTGATAGGATGGTCAATTCCCAAAGAACTAAAAATGTTCATCCTCAGGTTTTCGACATCCTCTGTAGACTTCGCCATTTCTATAATATCCTCAGAGACATCGTACATGATGTTAAGGATATCCAACTCCAGACGGTCTCCAATCAATGCGTTCTTTCTTCTCTTATAGACTACCTCTCTCTGACTATTCATCACATCGTCATATTCGAGCAGCCTTTTTCTAATACCGAAGTTGTTTTCTTCTACTTTCCTCTGGGCTCTTTCTATGGATTTCGTGATCATGCTGTGCTGAATCACCTCTCCTTGTTCAAGACCCATCCTATCCATCAATTTGGCAATTCTTTCCGAACCAAATAGGCGCATTAGACTATCCTCAAGAGAAACGAAGAATTGCGTAGAACCGGGATCCCCTTGTCTGCCCGATCTACCCCTTAGCTGCCTGTCTACCCTTCTGGATTCATGTCTTTCCGTACCTATGATGGCCAGGCCACCGGCAGCCTTGGATTCAGGAGTCAGTTTGATATCCGTGCCCCTACCGGCCATGTTTGTAGCGATGGTCACCGTTTTCGGCTTACCTGCCTCTGCTACCACATCCGCTTCTTTGGCATGTTGCTTGGCATTTAGCACCTGGTGCTTGATTTTTCTAATGGTAAGCATCCTGCTCAGTAATTCCGAAATCTCAACCGATGTAGTACCAACCAAAACCGGCCTGTTGGCATCTGTGAGTTCGTTGATTTCATCCACTACTGCATTGAATTTCTCCCTTACTGTCTTATAGACCTTATCTTCCCTATCATCACGTTGAATTGGCTTATTGGTCGGAATTACCACCACATCCAACTTATAAATTTCCCAAAACTCCCCGGCTTCCGTTTCGGCTGTACCTGTCATACCTGAAAGTTTGTGGTACATTCGGAAATAATTCTGTAAGGTAATGGTAGCATAGGTTTGTGTGGCATCCTCTACTTTCACGTTTTCCTTGGCTTCAATGGCTTGGTGCAAGCCGTCGGAGTAGCGTCGTCCTTCCATTACCCTTCCGGTCTGTTCGTCCACGATTTTGACTTTGCCATCCACCAGGATATATTCCGTGTCTTTTTCAAACATACAGTAAGCCTTTAATAGCTGGTTTACTGTATGGATACGTTGGGCTTTCACCCCATAGTCTTTTATAATCTCTTCTTTCCTGATTAGCTTTTCCTTCTCATCCACGGTTTCATCCTTCTCCATTTCGGCGATTTCAGTTCCGATATCGGGAAGGATAAAAAAGGTGGTGTCTTCATTTTTCTTGGTGATCACTTCTATCCCATTGTCGGTAAGGTCCACACTATTGGTTTTTTCGTCAATGGTAAATAAAAGGGGTTCATCCGCCTCAGGCAGGTTTCTTTTATTGTCCTGTAGGAAGTAATTTTCGGTCTTTTGCAAAATTACCCTAATGCCGGGTTCGGAAAGATATTTAATTAGCGGCTTATATTTTGGAAGCCCTCTAAACGTACGAAAAAGTGCTAAGCCCCCGTCTTTTTCATTACCCTCCTTGATCAGTTTTTTGGCTTCTGTAAGGTAGCCCTGCACCAGTTTGCGCTGCTCATCTACCAAAGTAGAAACCCTAGGTTTCATGTCATAAAACTCATGTTCATCCCCCTTAGGAATAGGCCCTGAAATGATCAGTGGGGTTCGGGCATCGTCAATTAAAACGGAATCCACCTCATCGATCATGGCGAAATGGTGCTTTCCTTGCACCAGGTCCTTGGCATCCCTGGCCATGTTGTCCCTGAGATAGTCAAAACCAAACTCGTTGTTGGTTCCATAAACTATATCACAGGCATAGGCATTTCTTCTACCAGGGGAATTAGGAGGATATTTATCAATGCAATCGACCTTCAACCCATGGAATTCAAATAAGGGGGCGTTCCACTCAGAATCCCTTTTTGCCAAATAGTCATTGACAGTTACTATATGTACGCCTCTTCCAGAAAGGGCATTCAAAAAGGCAGGGAGGGTGGAAACGAGAGTTTTTCCTTCTCCGGTTGCCATTTCTGCTATCCTACCATTGTGAAGGGCAACCCCACCCAACAACTGCACATCGTAGTGCAGCATGTCCCAGGTAACTTCACTTCCCGCTGCCATCCATTTGTTAGCCCAAGTGGCTTTTTCATCCTCTATGGTAATGTAGCTTTTTACCGCAGCCAATTCCTTATCCTCCAAGCTTGCCGTTACCACCAGTTTATGGTTTTCTTTCAGCCTCCTAGCGGTTTCTTTTACCACAGCAAATGCTCTTGGCAAGACCCTTTCCAAGACTTTTTCAAGCTCTCCATTCCTGTCCTTTTCCACCTTTTCTATTTCTGTAAAAAGGGCATCTTTAGCCTGTACTTTATCCGGGTCCAAGGCATCGATTTGTACTTTTATATCGAGAATTTTATCATCAAAAACTTTAAGCTCCGTATCAATTATGGAACGGATATCCCTTGTTTGATCCCTCAGTTCATCATCTGAAAGACCGGATAGTTTGGCATACTCTTGTTTGATATTTTCCACGATGGGCATCAGTTGTTTGATGTCCCTATCTGATTTTGTGCCGAAGACCTTTGCTAGTCCTTTTGCAATCAGTTCTATCATATATGAATTCTTTTCCTATTGTCTTACTTACTATAATTCCATGCCATTTTTGAATTTATGCGATAGACATGGCCATTTTTTCTAAATTAACTTTTCCCGAGAAGACCTGTTCAGCAGGACCAATAAGCCAGATATCCTTGTAGCTGCCGTTTCCCTGCGGTTGGAAGGTTACTTTCAGTGTTCCCCCAAGGGTACCAATCCTTACTGTGTTGCTTTTGAAAAGCGAACCATGAACCAAAGCGCAGGCAGTTACCCCAGTCCCACAGGAAAAAGTTTCGTCTTCTACCCCTCTTTCGTAGGTTCTTACCATAATTTCCGCTTCATTTTTTCTCTCTACAAAATTTACGTTTGTGCCTAGTGGATAGTCTTCACTATATCGGATTTTCGATCCTTCTACCACTACGGGGTAATTGTCCACTTTGTCCACAAACCTAATATGATGAGGCGAACCAGTATCGACATACCATTCCTCGCCTTTTGGAAGCAAATGACCTACATCGCCCATTTTTAGTTCTACTAATCCATTACGGATAATGCCTTGATGGGGGCCATCAATGGCTAAGAAGTGTGCTTGACCTTTGAAAATGCCCAAAAAGGATGCAAAAGCCAAGGCACATCGCGCCCCATTGCCACACATACTTTGTGAACCATCTGCATTGAAATAATGCATATGGAAATCATAGCCTTCGTGATTGCGTAGCAGAATGATTCCATCCGCTCCAATCCCAAACCTTCGATGGCATAATTTTCTTATCCAGGAAACGTCTCCGATATCCAGTGAAGAGGACCTGTCGTCTATCATGACGAAATCATTACCTGTACCTTGGTATTTGTAAAACTCAACTATCATACCTGTGTTGTCCAATATTCCCTAAACCGAACAGTATAAGAGGGAATCGAATGCTTTTGGCAAATCGAAATACAAAAATAAGGAACTTGAAGGAATTATCGGGGTTTACAGAAATTAATACCTATTTATCCACAGGATATCGATGGTGTAACCTAAGGCACAAAGTTTGTGGATTTATGAATTCGGAAAATATCCATTGAATTGGGAGGTTCTGGTAATTAAGAAAAACAATTTAGGGATTAATTCTATTGTGATTACTTCCTATTAGCAATTATTTGGTTAATTTAGCAAAAGACCTTAAACCTACCAATTTCACAAATTGAACCATACTAAATAAAAGCCATGAAAATGAAAAATACTTCTTTTGATCCCTCAAGAAGATCCTTTCTGTCTCACAGTACCAAGGTATCGCTTAGCCTTGGTCTAGGAGCTGGAATAGTCGGAACATCGCTTTTTTCCAGTTGCGGTCCGGCGCAGGAGTCTGGCAAGGCAAAGCTGTCAACGGGTTTTAGCCAGTCTGATTTACCCTATGACTACAGTGCCTTAGAACCACACATCGATGCGATGACGATGGAAATTCACTACTCAAAGCATGCAGCGGCCTATGCAAATAATTCCAAGGAAGCAGCCGGGGAGGAGGATGTAGATACTGAGAAGCCTTTGGAAGAAGTTTTGGCCAATATTTCTAACTATTCCACAAAAATGAGAAATAATGCTGGAGGGCATTATAACCATGAGCTGTTTTGGAAAATCATGTCTCCTGATGGGGGAGGAAACCCTACAGGCTCTTTGGCTGAGGCAATTAACGATGACTTTGGGAATTTCCAATCTTTTGTTGAGGCTTTCGAAAATGAAGGCATGACCCGTTTTGGCTCTGGATGGGCATGGTTGGTCTTGGATAATGGTTCTTTGAAAGTGGGCTCCACGCCAAACCAAGATAACCCTTTGATGGACGTATCTGATTTTAAAGGGCAACCCCTAATGGGGATTGATGTTTGGGAACATGCCTATTACCTCCACTATCAAAATGAGAGAGGAAAATATATCTCAAATTGGTGGAACGTAGTAGATTGGTCAAAAGTGAGTGAAAGATATGAAGCCCTAAAAGGGTGATTAAAAACCATCTAATGATAGCCTGTAAATTGAATATTTACAGGTTTTTTTTTGGACCTGATTTTCGGCTCTTCTCCACTTCGATGTTGTCAGTCTTGCTTACAATTTTGCGAATTACCTGATCCAGTTCCTTGGCGGACTTTATAATTAGGTTTTTAACTTCTTTAGCACCTAATTCTTTTTCGAGGTCCTCCAAAGACTGAACGAGACCCATCAGCCTTGACAAAGGGGCACGCACAATGTGTGACTGGGTCCAAGCAATCTCCTGAAGCTTATTGTTTTGATCCTCAATTGCTTTCACATATCGCATACGGTCTGTGATGTCAGTGGCAAGGACAATTTTTGCACTTTTACCCAAATATTCAATGTGGTTTCCCTTTAAATCGACCTGAATTACCTCCCCATTTTTTTTCCTATGCTGGTAGATTTTGTCAAGGGGAAAAGGCCTTTCTTCCCCATTTTTATGTGGATATGTGGGTTTTAATACTACATCTGATTCCCTTGGGTTCAATTCATCCATCGTCATAATAAGGAACTCTTCCTTGGTATAGCCATAATGTTGAATGGCGGCCTCGTTGACGTCCAGGATTTTATTTGCCTCCAGGCAATGTAAAAACATGGGCTGGGGGCTTAGGTGAAACAACTCCTTATACCTTTTTTCAGATTCCAGAAGCTGGTCTGAGGCCTGCTTCCTCCCAATGCTATATAGTATACTTTTATAGAGTGTGGTCGGTGTCATTTCATCCTTCAGGAGGTAATCCGAAACCCCATATGCCAAAGACTTCGCCCCAAACTCTAAATCTGTGTATCCGGTTAAAACAATTAGACAACTATCCTTACAGAGGTTGCACATTTCACGGATCAGGTTTTCTCCGTGGTTATCCGGTAAAGTAAGGTCTAACACTATGACATCAAATTCAATCCCTTTTTTCGACAAGGCAATTTTAGCATCCTCAAAGGTGGTGGCAAAATCTAAGACAGGCGATTCTATAGCCTCATGAAGGTATTCTTCAATAAGTATCGAATCACCTTCATTGTCTTCTACCACCAATATCTTGTATGTGGAATGTGGATTGGCCATGGTTGTTAACTGTTACACCAAAAGAATATTCAGAAATTATTTGCCAACATTAATTTACTGAGATTTTATCTTCAATATAAAACAAATAAAATCTGTTCACTATACTTATTTGGAGAATTTACTTAAATTCCCTTCCTGCATCTTCCACATAAAAAGCATCAATATTACCATTATCCTGTAAAGTAACGTAAGCTTTTTTACCATCTTTGCCTCCAAAGGCTATGTTTGAGGGCAGTTTTCCGGAAACCTCAATTTCTTCCAATATTTCCCCTTCAGGAGAAATTTTAACCACGGTCCCTTTTCCATGTCGGGTAATGTAAAGGTTGCCCTTGGTGTCCACGCGCATGCCGTCCATACCATAATCCTCGAATTGGTGAAGCAGTCTCTTATTACTTATTTCCCCAGCATCGGTAAGGTCGTAGGCCCAAACATTCCGTTGCTGGCTTTCATTCACATAGAGTGTTTGGTTATCCGGGCTTACCTCAATACCATTGGTGGTACCCATATCTGTTTCTAAACGCACAAAATTTCCGTCAAGACCTATTCGCCAAATTTGTCCCTTGCTATTTGTCCAATCAGGGTCACTTGCAAACAATATATCGTTGTCCATAATCGCCAGGTCATTGGGTTGGTTTAGGCTTGGATCGTGTGCAAATACTGAAATTTCCTTACTATCCATATCCACTTTTAAAACGTTGTGGCCAATGTAATCGGCAATCAGCATGTTCCCTTTACTATCAAAACGGATTCCATTACCAATGCTACCCTCTGGCAACGTTACGAATAAAGTAACCTCCCCTTCTGGACTTACCTTTCCAATCGTGCCCTCCTCAAAAACATTTACAACATACAAATTCCCATGCTTGTCAACTGCAGGACCCTCAATACCGGAGGTAAATTCCTCTCCGGTAGTGAATGGAAAGCTTTTGTAGTAGCTACTATCTTGGTTAGATTGGCTCATTTCTTTGTTTTTTGTGGGTTGACACGCTACAAAGCCCATCATTAGGACACCGTAAAGGGAGATAAATTCTATTTTAGCCATGGAATACTAAGACATAAAATAACAAGAAAGCCTAACCAAATAAAATTTAAGGGAAAAGACAAAGCTTTCGTTAAAATTAATGCTTCTAAATTAAAAAATTCCAAAATCCTGGACAGGATGTCATCAATTGCTTCCGATAGAAAGGAAATTTGATGACTGTCTCCTAAATGGTTTGCACATTCATAAAGAAAGCCATAAATTCAACGGATTTAATTCTAATCAGTAAAAAACAACACGTACATGAAAAAGCTTGAAAGAAGAAGTACCATAAAAAAGCTATTCACCTCATTGGCAGGTTTTGCAGGCATAAGTTTGGTGGCTAAAGCAGATAATATTGGGGAGTCTGGCGACAAAGAAGTGTTCAATGTAACCGAAGAGCAGGATGTTCCCCTCTTTTCTGGATCCACAAAGTTGAACAACATGGTGTTTGTTGCTGGCAAAGGAGCCCACTTTGACGGCGATATCAAAGACCACACGGATCATGTGCTCAAAGAATTGGAAAAGGAACTTAAAAAAGCAGGTTCATCCATGGAAAAAGTTCTCAAAGTAAATGTCTATCTCCATGACCTAAATGATTATAAAGGAATGAATGAGGTTTACAAAGGGAGATTCGGCTCAAAACCCCCCGTGAGAACTACAGTGGCAACCTATGGCGGGGTTCCCGGGGATTCCTTAGTCGAAATGGATTGTATTGCCTATATTTAATTAAATACTGACTTTTCTTATCACCTAAAACCTAAACCCAGATCACCTTGAAGAATCAAAACCTGTATCGGGCTTTTATTATTCTGGCCCTTTTGTCCTTTTTAGTGTATTTAGTAATGTTATTTTTGGGAAAAGCCGAGGACGGAGGCCCCTTCTTGATAATTTTCTTTGCGTGTTTGGGTATAGGCTTTAGGGGATTTGAACGGCTGAAAGGATTCACTTACACCATGATGATTTTTTCTGGTGTGTGTGCGGCGATGTACTATCCAGCCACCTTTGTCTCTTACGGAGATTATGAATTCAGCAATTTGATAACCCCATTGATACAAATTATCATGTTTGGAATGGGAACTTCCATGTCCATTAAGGATTTTGTGGGAGTGGCAAAAATGCCAAAGGGGGTATTTATTGGTTTGCTTTGTCAGTTTACCATCATGCCTCTCTTGGGGTTTACCATAGCAACCTTAAGCCCATTTACGTCTGAAATTGCCGCAGGCATTATCTTGATAGGTTGCACACCAAGTGGCCTTGCTTCGAATGTGATGAGCTTTTTGGCCAAGGCCAATCTGGCACTATCCATTACTATTACTGCAATTGCCACCTTACTTGCCCCTTTTACCACCCCTCTGTTGATGAAATTCCTTGCTGGGGAGTTTATTGCCATCGATGTGTTGGATATGATGTGGAGTATTATCAAAATGGTGATAATACCCATAGGGGGAGGTTTGTTGTTTAATCGGTTCTTGAGTGGTAAGGCCAAATGGTTGGACGATGCCATGCCCCTCGTTTCCATGATTGGTATAGGGGTTATCATTACTATCATTACCGCTGCTGGAAGGGATTCTCTTTTAGAAATAGGCTTGTTGTTGATTTTCTTGGTGCTCATTCATAATCTTTGTGGCTATAATTTTGGGTATTGGATAAGCCGAGGACTTGGGCTATCAGAAAGGGATGCCAGAACTGTTGCTCTGGAAGTGGGAATGCAAAACGGGGGTTTGGCCTCCGGACTTGCCAAGGAAATGGGAAAAATCGCAACAGTGGGATTGGCACCTGCGGTTTTCGGCCCACTAATGAATATAACGGGATCTATTCTTGCCAGCTACTGGCATAGGAAACCACCCAAAGACTGATGTGCTAGCTAAAAAATATTTGCAAGGTCTTCTCGTTTTCTTGGCCTTGCTTGCTTTTTTTTATTCTCTGTTTGTTTGGTTTGGTAATAAGAATGGATATGCCGGAGTGGTGATGCTATGTGGCATTGTAGCATTGTTTTTGGCATTGCTTTTAACAGCTAAGTTCAACACCTATTTATATACTCTCCTCATTCTGGGGTTTGCTTTAGCGGCACTTCTGTTTCCTGATCTTTTTACCTCTTTGGGTCCTTATGAGCTTACGCCACTCATCACCCCTTTGATTCAATTTGTGATGTTTGGTATGGGTTGCACCCTTACCATTAGGGATTTCTTGGCTATAGCAAAATCCCCCAAAGGTGTTTTCTTGGGCTTAGGCTGCCAATTGACCATAATGCCAATTACCGGTGCAATTTTGGCTTACCTAAGTAATTTACCTACCGAAGTGGCCGCCGGAATTATTTTGGTAGGCTGCTCTCCAAGTGGTGTTGCCTCAAATGTGCTCAGCTATTTGGCAAAAGCCAACTTAGCATTGTCCGTATCTATCACATCCTTGTCCACAGTATTGGCACCTTTCGTAACCCCTTTATTGATGAGATACCTGGCAGGGTCAATGGTGGAGATTGCCCTTCTTGACATGATGTGGAATATTGCAAAAATGGTGTTGATACCAATAGTTGCAGGCCTTATAGTAAATTATGTGTTGGAAGAGAGAGCAAAATCCCTACATCGAATTTTGCCACTCCTTTCCATGATTACCGTGGCGTTAGTCATTGCGATTATCACAGCCTCAGGTAAACCACAATTGGTAGAAATGGGTTGGGTACTTTTGGCAATGGTGCTCCTGCATAATATTTTAGGTTTGATACTTGGATACGGAGCGGGCAAACTTTTAGGGATGAACGAGGAGGATTGTAGGACCATTTCCATTGAAGTAGGGTCCCAAAATGGGGGAATGGCCGGAGCTTTGGCTGGCACAATGGGTAAAATAAGCACCATGGGGTTAGCCCCAGCGATCTTTAGTGTAGTCATGAACATTACCGGCTCACTCTTGGCGTCCTTCTGGCAGGCAAGGCCACCTTTGAAATGAGCTATCTAATGTTTAAGGTCGTAACCTCCTTTAAACAGCCTTGGCGGTTTCCACTTTGTTCAGGATTTCATGATAGTCCAGATTTTCCCAATTTTGGGTGATAAATGGCTCTTTCATTACCTTTTCCATCACTTGGTCCTGAATTTTGCCAATGGCGTATGCCTCAGAATATTTGATATCGGAAAAGGTAATCATACTATATAGTGGTACCCATTCCTGTGGAAACAACTCATGTAACTTGGCCTCTATTTTCTTTCTCACCAAGAACCTGGGGTCGGCCACATTTTCACTCATTTCCACAAAATTGTTCATAGCCAACTGACAAATGGCATCAGTGTCTGGTTTCCTTCCTTTCTGAAACTTCTCAAATACCAAATCCCAAGAAAAGGTACCGTATTTGCCAATGAGGTTATCCAAGATGGAACAATCCTCAAAGCCACAATTCATACCCTGTCCATAGAAGGGAACCATTGCATGAGCGGCATCTCCAATGAGCAGGCAATGATTTACCGTCCAAGGATAGCACTCGGTATTAATTAAAGCAGAGGTAGGGTTATCCAAGAATTCCTGATCCAGATTGGGCATCAAGTGGTAGGCATCATTGAAGTAGGTTTTGAAAATGTTTTTTACATCTTCTTTGTCCCTAATTTTGTCGAAGCACACTTTGTAATCCTCAAATGGCAGAAAAAGGGTACAGGTAAAAGATTTGTCCGTATTGGGCAAGGCGATAAGCATAAATTTCCCTCTTGGCCAAATATGAAGGGCATTGGGATCCATGGCAAATTCCCCATCGGAAGTTGGCGGAATGGTAAGTTCCTTATAGCCATGGGAAATGTATTCCTGCTTAAAGTTAAACCTACTTTGCCTTTGCATGGCATTTCTTAAGGAAGAAAAGGCTCCGTCAGCTCCGAAAATAATAGCTGACTCTTGAATTTTTTGCTCTTGGTCAGGCAAGGAAAAGGTGATTTTATTTTGATGCACGTCTACGTTTTCCACCTTATGCTCAAAGGCCAACTTAACTCCAGATTTTTCTGCAGCATCCAGAAGAATCCCATTTAGGGTATTTCTGGAGATAGAATAGATGGCTTCCTTTTCCTTTCCATAGGGTTGGCAGTAAGTCGTTCCATGTTCATCATGGATACGCCGTCCGTACATCGGAATGGTATATGGAGCTACGGCATCTTTTAGTCCAGCTTTTTCCAAGGCCTTCCACCCTCTATAACTAAGCGCCATATTTATGGATCTACCATGAGAATGTGGACTGGACACTCTCCAATCTTTGCGCTTTTCAAAGATGGTAACATCCAGCCCTCTGTTCTTTAAGTAAACGCCGAGCAAGGAACCTATTAGGCCTGCCCCTAGAATGCTAATTGGTTGGTTCATGGTTTGATTTTTTGCGGTTTGATTCCAATTATTTTTCAACAAATTTGCGAAAGGAATTTTCTAATATTTTCCCGAATTTATATATATCGGTAAAATTGTTATACAAAGGGCAGGGAGCGATTCTGATGACGTTTGGATTTCTCCAATCTGCAACAACCCCTTGTTCGGTCCATTGGTCAAAGACCTTCTTTCCCCCTTGATGGATAAATAGAGACAGTTGAGCCCCCCTTTCTGTTGGTTTTGAAGGGGTTATAACCTGAAGCGTGGACTGATCCTTACTTATTTTCTGAATTAAAAACTCCAAATACCCAGTTAATAGTTCACTTTTGCTCCTTAACCTATTCATGCCTGCTTCTTGGAAAATATCCAAAGAGGCTTGAAGAGCAGCAAGCCCAAGCACATGGTCATTGGACAAAAGCCAGCCGTCTGCACCAGGCATAGCCTTAAAGGTACCTTCCATTAAGAACCTTCTATCCTCATCGTGTCCCCACCAACCCGTAAACCTTGGTCCTTGAAAATCATGCCCATGCCTTTCATGCACAAAAATGCCCGAAACGTTTCCGGGGCCCGCATTCAGGTACTTGTAACTACACCAGGTTGCAAAGTCCACATTCCACTTATGCAGTTCTAAGGGCACGTTGCCAATGGCATGAGCAAGGTCAAACCCCACCGGTATCTCCTTAGCACGGGCACAGGCACTGATCTGCTCCAAGTCAAACCATTGGCCAGTATAATATTGAACTCCCGCCATCATTACCAAGGCCAGTTCATGGGAGTGCATTTCGATTTTGTTCAGGATATCCTCTGTCCTAAGAACATGTTCCCCTTTTCTTGGGTGTAGCTCTATTAGGGCTTCGGCAGGGTCGAAGCCATGAAACTTGGCCTGGGAAGCAAGGATATATTGGTCAGAGGGAAAAGCCCCGGCTTCAGTAAGGATCTTATACTTTCCTGGTTTTGGCCTATAAAAAGAAACCATAAGCAGGTGCAAGTTGCTGCTAAGGTTATTCATGGGCGTAACTTCATCCGGGTTTGCACCCAGTAGCATGGACAGAGCAGGCTTTGCTGGTTTCCTAGCAAATACCCAGGGGTTTTCGCCCTCAAAATGCCCCCTTACCCCTTTTTGTGCCCAAGCCTCCAGTTCGGCGGCCACATAGCTGGAGACGGTTTTGGGTTGTAGGCCCAGGGAATTCCCACAGAGATAAAGGCATTCTTTTCCTTTCAAAGTAGGTAGATGAAACTTATCCCTGAAACCCACCAACGGATCAGAAATGTCCATTTCTTCGGCAAAGATCTGGGAGAACTCAAAGGGTGTGTCAGGCATATGGAGCGTCTTTCGGGGGCAAATATACTGATCCCCATAAAAAAACTTACTTCAGCATTATTTAGTTTTGCTCTTTATAAAAATGGGTCGTTTATCTTGTCATAACAGTGCCACATCTGCCACATTTAGTATTTGAGGGATTGTTCCAAAACCGCTCCATTATGGGAGGAAGTTGGTTGACGATATCGTTGATTTCTTCGTACTCCTCGTAGAGTTTGTTTCCGCAATTTTCACAATGCCAAATAAACCCATCTTTTTCCCCAGGCTTCCGGTACCGCTCAACTACCAAACCTACGGTATTGGCGGGACGACGCGGACTGTGGGGTACCTTGGGAGGCAAAAGGAAAACTTCTCCTTCCCGTATAGGAATGTCCTTGATTTCTCCCTCCTCTACTATTTTTAGGGTAATATCTCCTTCTACCTGATAAAAAAATTCCTCGCCTTCATTGTAGTGAAAATCCTTGCGGGCATTGGGGCCTCCCACCACCATTATGATGAAGTCCTTATTCTCTTTATACATTTGTTGATTTCCAACAGGAGGCTTCAAAAGATGACGGTTATCGGCTATCCATTTCGTGAAATTGAGGGGTTGGGCTACTGGCATGATGTACAATTTTGGAATTGCCTAAATTATGAAATTGAAGTTTAAAAAAAAAAGATTTACAATAAACTCAAATAATGTGTCGGTAGTAAAAATAAAAAGGGGCCTTGAGTTTTATTATCCAGATACCCTTAGCAGTACTTTACAATAGTGCTAGGTTATTCTTCAATTTCAAGGAGTATTTGATCTAATATAACAATCTCCCCTTTTTGGGTGGCTACATTTAATAGGGTATCGCCTAAATATGGGCTTCCCTCCTATCATCTTGCGCATTGCAGTCCATGAAAAAAAGCATCAAACATGAAGATTGGGTGAAATTAAAAAATAAATTCTGAAAAAATGTTAGTTGGTAACCATTTTTAATCGAAGGTGTTGTAGCAACAAAATCGTTTTGGCATCCTTAATTTCCCCAGTTTGGATCATTTTCATAGCCCTCTCTAATGGGATTTCTAGTACTTCGATGTTTTCGTGTTCATCTTTTAGTCCTCCTCCCTCTTCTATTTTCTGCTTTTCGGAATAGGTCCCAATAAAGAAGTGGAGGATTTCGGTAACGGCACCGGGGGACATGTAAGCTTCAAGCACCTTTTCCATTTTGTCCACCTGATAACCGGTTTCTTCTACACTTTCCCTCCGGGCACATGCTTCAGGATTGTCCTCGTCCAACATTCCTGCACACACCTCCACCATCATTCCGTCAGGGTTACCGTTGATAAAGGTGGGCATGCGAAACTGTCGGGTAAGGATGACTGTCATATTTTGGGGATGGTACAGGAGAATGGCGGCACCATTACCCCGATCAAAGGCTTCTCTGGTTTGCACTTGTTTTTCGCCATTCGGCAAATGGTACTCGAAGGTGATTTTTCTTAGGGTATAAAAATGGTCGGAAAGTATTTCATTTTCAAGGATAATGACACGATGCTTCATTTTTTGCTAAGATTTATATTTTCCGTGTTTCCAATTTAATGCCAAAAAAAACCCCCAACGAATCCGTTGAGGGCAGGTGTTTGAAAGCCTATTGGCTTATTTAAGGACTATAGGGTCGACTATGCCGTTTAGGTCATATACAATTTTACCATCCTTTATGGTCATCTGGCATTCAAAGCGCCTGTCTCCATCTATTTTATAACCATTTCGGTCCCAGAAACCAAAATTACCTTCCCGGATTCCCAAAATTGCAACATCTGCGATGCCTCCTTCAGATAAATGTCCAAGCATCTCTCTTTTAATAACCTTGGCTGGTTCCCAAGTACTCATTTCGATAACCTTGGGTAGGTCCACACCCATTGCGAGGAATTTGGACATGATGTTCAGGATGTCCTTCATGGCTGCGTTCATACTTCCCTTATGCAAATCAGTACTGATGGTGTTTGGCAGGAAGCCTGCTTCCAGGGCAGGAATGGCCTGCCGGAAGTCAAAACTGGCACCACCATAACCCACATCGAAAATAATTCCCCTTTCTTGTGCTTCCCGAATGAAAGGCTTGAACTCTCTGGTTTCATAATCCACAATTGGCTCCCTGGCACCACCCAATTCGGCAAAGGTGTGTGTATAGATGTCGCCAGGCCGCAGGCGTTCAAAAAACAACTCCCGAAGCCTCAGGGGAGCAAAAGCCATGGATCCTCCAAAGTCGATAATGACGGGCATATCGGCAATATTTCCTGCTTCTACTGCCCGGTCTATGGGAATCCAATCCCGTCGGGAATAATGAGCCACTTTGAACCCTACTACATGCTCTTTATACTTTAAGGCTGCCTGTGCGGTGATTTCGGCGTTCATGTCGGTGGTATCCTGTTCCCAGGCTCCTCCCCGCATGCCTTCACCTACAATATTCATGAAGGCCAAGACACGGGTTTTTGAAGGATCTATGATATTGTTTTTGAATACATGGATATTTTTCCAGCCAGGCCCACCACAATCTACAATGGTGGTCACTCCTACGCGGAAGGTATAACCATCCGGGTCTACGGCGGTAAGGCCGTCGCTGAGGTAGCTATTTTCCCTCGTGCCCGCGAAGTTGTGGCCATGGATATCGATCAAGCCTGGAACGACAACCATTCCTTCTGCATTAACCACCTGCCTGGCACTTTCACCTGGTATGGAGGCTGCAATTTTAGCAATCTTTCCATCTTTTATGGCTACGTCTCTTGAAGCATCTATACCACTTTTTGGGTCGATTACATGTCCATTCTTGATTACTAGGTCATAGTCCTGGGCAAAAGCAAAACCTACCAAACATAGGAGGAAGAATACAGTAATTACGTTAAATTTTATATTCATTAAGAAAAGGGTTAATTGACACATGCTAGCGAGAAATTCTTCCCACTCAAATTTTCAAATAAATTGGAAATCTAGGCTTACAACTATACTAAGGCCGCCTTTAATTCTTCCTGTATTCTCCTAGCCACAATTTTTTCTTCCTTGGGACGTAGCATGAAAACAGTTATGCTTATGGAATTCTCCTTGGTGCTGATAACTTCTATGGAAGGGTCTCCTTCTCTAAGTTTTTCCTGAAGTTCACTTCTAGATAGCTTTATGGTCTCTGGATCCCAACTGATTTTTAAGTAGGGGGTGTGGTTGGCAATAGGTGGAACGGATACTTCTGTTTCCACACTTTTTATGTCCTTTACCGCTTTTGCCACATGATCCACCTTGTCCTCCCAGGATTGCCACTCCTTTTGGTGGTCTTTGTTGATGTACATTTCCAATGCCATGTACATTCCCAAAATCTCCTCCTTGTTTACCTTCATTCCCCTGCCAATGGTGCCTCCACGAGGAGGTGCGCTCAGCCGAGCCGCTTCTATAATGTCCTTTCGTCCCATCAGTATTCCGGCACTTTGGGGTCCTTTCATGGCCTTACCGCCTGAAACGCAGACCAAGTCAAAACCCATATCGTTGTATTTCCAAAGATTTTCTACCGGGGGTACATCCGCTGCCATATCTATCATTGTGGGGATATTGTGTTTTTTTCCCAGTGCGACCCAATCCTCGTGATTGATTTTTCCGTCTGGTGCCTGATAGTTCAAGAACCACATCATGGCTGTTTTGTCATTGACCGCCTTCTCCACATCCTCTACTGTTTCCACTTCTATTATTGTCACTCCTGTATTGGTAAGTGCATGAACGTAGCCCACGTTGTGGCTTTTCTGGACAATCACCTCCGACTTCATACCCTCTAGGTTGGGTAACTGGGAAATCTTCTTTTTATCAGTCCCCGTAAGTACACCAGCCAAACCAAGCACCATGGCAGACCAGCACCCTGCCGTAACAGTAGCAGCTTCTGCATGGCAAAGTTTGGCAATTTTTTCTCCTACTTTATCCTGGACTTCATCGAGCATCGCAAACTGTGTACCCGAAAGCACGATGGTATCCATTACTTCCTTGGGCATCAGGGAAGCAGTCATGGCAGTATAAGTACCCGCTGCATTGACAAAGGTTCGGATACCCATCTCTTTCATCAGGTCTCTCTTTGGTGCTTCATCCAGGGTATTACCCAAAGTGGAGCTAACTGGAAATCCAGCACCCATTACCCCACCGATCAAAGGAAGGGTGGATAATCTTTTCAATAATTTTCTTCTTGAAATCATGTTATTATCGTTTTGACCCTACTTGCTGACAAGCTGCAAGAGGTGATTTTTGGTTTATTATTCAATCCTCAATTTCTACAATCATTTCTATCTCTATAGCCATCCCACCGGGTAATGAAGCCATACCTACTGCTGACCTGGCGTGCTTTCCCCTTTCTTCTCCAAAAACCTCCACCATAAAATCGGTAAACCCGTGAACCACGGCGGGTTGTTGGACAAAATCGGGAGCACTATT
The DNA here is from genome assembly GCF_003347495.1 of Pleomorphovibrio marinus. GTDB lineage: Bacteria > Bacteroidota > Bacteroidia > Cytophagales > Cyclobacteriaceae > Pleomorphovibrio > Pleomorphovibrio marinus. The sequence continues at coordinate 910,077 of NZ_QCXY01000001.1, read as the reverse complement.
TACCATCCCTAGCACTTTTACGATCTTCTTCACTTTTTTCAAATCCCCAATTTCTGCCTTTAAAGAGGACAACAGCTGAATCCCAGTTAATTTTGCGGCCTCCCTACCCTGTTCTACATCGAGGTCAACACCTAGCTTTCCTCTGGTAGTCTCTCCTTCAGCGTTGGTAGGACCATGCCCGGAAAGGAATACCAAGTTTCCGGTTCGGACGGATTTCAAAATATTTGAGGTGGAAGGGGAAGGTGGAACCAGGGAAATCCCCATTTCGGAAAGTTTTGCCTCAGGGTCGAAACTATTTTGGGCCTGTAAAGACTGGCAATAAATAAGGGCCAATAGACAAAGAAATAGTGTACTTAAGTTTTTCATAGTTGTTGTTTGTTAGTGGATGATCATTGAAATATCAATTTCCCAAAATATTGTGGTAAATGAAAGTCTGGTCTTGGGTTTTCTACTATGTTCCAGGTGATATAATGGGGGTTGCTGTTTCGGTTTGCTGTTTTATAGAAGTTAGCCTTCCAGGTGACTCCTTTACTGGGTTGGGTTATGTTGCTGTACTTTTTGAGTAGGCGGATAGGAATTTTATATTCCACGATCCATGTGGTATCCGAGGTGATTTCTGGAGAAATTACCGATGGCATGCTGGTAGCTACCGTAATTTCCGAAATATCCTCTTCATCGATGACTTTGTACTCTTTTCTGGGTACAGTAACATGGTGGAAAAGGGTAGTGCCTCCTGCATTGATTTCGATGTTGAAGTAAGTATGTGGGCTATCTTCATCTGGAGCAAAAAACCATTCCACACAACTGTCTCTGGATACCGGACCATTGGGTTTGGTTTCTTCACTGATCACATACCGATCTTTTACCCTAAAAATTCCATAAATATAATGGGTATCATAGGCAAGTTTGGCCTCGGTTTCCGGCATAAAATGAGGTTTATCACCCATTATATGCGTAATAGTGATGGCAGGTACAGTGGACCAAACTGGTTTATTCCATTTGGCATCAATCTCCATCGTGCCCTGTAGGGGCTGGACATGGTAAACATTGATAGGATCCGTTGCTTCTTGCATAGGGGCTTCGTTTTCTGGAGTATAAACCAATCCCAATATCAGGGTGGCAATACCCATTATACTTGACGTAATATTCCACATAATTCGCTGATTTAATCCAGGGAGTCTCTAACTTTTTCCACTTCAGTGGCAGAAATGCTACTTGCATTGTTTCCAAAACTCCTTCGTATATAGGTGAGAACGGAGGCCAGGTCTTCGTTGCTGAGGAAATTGTGTGCGGGCATAATTTGGTTGTATTCCACACCGTTCACAGTGATGGGGCCTTCCATGCCTTTGAGCAGGATTTCAATAAGCCGACGCTTGTTTCCAGTTACCCAGTCCGTCTCTGCTAGTGGAGGAAAGCGGGTACCATCCCCTTTACCATCGCGCTGATGACAAGTGCCGCAATACATGTTGTAAATTTTGGCTCCAGCCTCTATCATGCCCACTTCCAAGTTGTCTTTTTCTGGATGCGGGTCCTTTATGTTGGTACGAGTATTCTTTCGGTCTTCAAGTTTATTGAGAGCATCTTGGTCAAAATTACTCTTTTTATCCTTGTACATTACCCTCCATACTTTGCCTTGCACACTCTCGGTGATGTATAATGAACCATCTGGTCCCTCGGACAAACCCATAGGGCGTGCGGCTGCGTCACCGGTATTAACGATGGTGTCCAATTGTGCAAATCCATCGGCAAAGACCTCCCAAGAGCCGGAAGGTTTACCGTTTTCGAAGGGCACGAATCCCACAAAGTAACCAGCCTGGGGATAAGGCCCGCGAATTGTGGAACCGTGAAAGGCGACAAATGCACCGTTTTTATACCGATCGGGGAACTGGTCCCCACTGTAAAACAAGAGATCATTGGGTGCAAAGTGGCCAGGAAAACCGATAAGGGGATTGGTGATCTCCAAAGGGTCTGCTTCTATTTCTTTGTCACCACCATATTCGGGGTTTAACAATTTTTTGCCCTGAATCTGGTCGTAATAGTAGTATGGCCAGCCCCCATCTGTGCCTTCATCCACCCGAAAAAACTCCTCGGAAGGCAATACCGCACTTTCCCAGGGAGAATACATATCCGGCCAGGTTCTGTTCATGTTGTCTCTGCCATGCTGCACCACATACAGGGCGTTTTCGCTTGAATTCCAATCCATTGCGACCACGCTTCGGATTCCTGTAGCATAGAGATAACCATGCTCCTGCTGGGTTTGGTTAAGCTTGTTTGCGTCAAATCTCCAGATCCCTCCGTGCCACTCTAGCTGTGGGCAAGGATCCAACCCCATGGATCCAGGTCTTCGATTAAACTCTTGACATACATCTCCTGGAGAACCAAAGGGTACATACAAATGACCCTCATCGTCAAAGGCTAGAGGTTTGGCAATATGTTCGTACCCATGTTCGGCATTTTTATAGTCATCCTTGAGGATAAGTTCCACCTTTCCAGTCGGTACTAAACTATTCTCATCCAATTTTTGCCTGTAAACTTCCCCCGCAGTACTGAAATAGAGAAAACCCTTGTAGATCCGCATTCCGGTGCCGTAGTTTCCCGTATCTTCATAATCTCCAAAATAGGATATTACATCCGCTTTGCCATCCCCATTTTCATCCCTTATTGCAACTAGGCCATTTCCTTCCTTGTCGGGCACGCGAAGTTTTACATAGATGTTTCCTTTTTCGTTTACAGTAAGGTGGCGAGACCGGCCCACACTATCTGCCACAACAACGGCTTCAAAACCCTTTGGAAGAAAGAGACCTCCATTATCTTCGTCGCCGGGGGGTAACTCAGGTTTTTCACTACAGGAACCAATCCCCAACAGGAATGCAAAACAGAGCATTCTCCAAACTTTAATATGTAATCCTATCACTTTGCTTTAATCTTTTTTTAAATATGAATACAGTAATCTAAATAGATTACAAATCATATTTCTTGAAATATAAGGGATTTGAATAAAAAAATTAAATATTTTGTGAAAGTAAAAACAAAAAAAGGGATAAGTGGAAAAGAAATAAATAAAATTACGCTTAATCTTTTAGGCAACTTCAGCTAAATCTTGGAGGTATTCCTTAATTTCTTTCAGATAATGAAGTACTCTTACATTGTCTGGGATGTTAAGGTCTCTTCCCAATACCTGATACCCAGATATCCAGATGTTACTTTTAGAATACCTATTGCTCAGATCATTTATGTAAGATTGAACCTCTTCAGCTGTAGGATGAGTGGTGAAAACACTTACCAGAAAATCCGGTCTGTGCACTTTGTAAACCGCATAAAGATCCTCATCTGGTGTATTCTGGCCGAGATATATGACCTGATGGCCACTAGTTTTCAATAGATAGCAAGAAAACAGCAATGATATTTCGTGAAGCTCCCCTTCTGGTAGAAATAAAAGGAATTTCTTTCCTCCACCCGTATAAACCTGTCCATCAATGGCTACAATCAACTTCTGTCGTACCAGATTGCTGATAAAGTGCTCTTGGCCTGGGTGGATGGCACCTGTTTGCCATAAAACCCCTATTTTGGATAGAAAGGGATAAATAATGTTGAGCATGGTTTCCTCAAAACCTAATTTGAGGATATTTGTGGAAATTATTTTTTCAAATCTGGGCTCGTCTAAATCCACCATTGCGATGGTTAGAGAATGAATTTGGTCGTCATAGGTGAAAGAGCGATCCGTAAGCTTGACCACTTCTTCCTTTAACTCTTCAGTAGATAGTTTTGCAATTTTACTGATTTTATATCCATGCTCGTTGAGCAAGGCTACATTCAAAATCAGCCTCAAATCCGCATCATCGTAATATCGGATGTTGGTTTCGGTCCGCTTTGGTGAGAGCAAATTATATCTTTGTTCCCATATTCTTAATGTATGGGCTTTAATCCCCGAAAGTTGCTCTAGATCCTTAATCGAATAGTTCCTTACCATTATTTCTTATTTTTAAAATACCTTAAGGGCACAAAAAACAAACCGAAGGAAACGGCATCATCTCTTTTTCTACTAACATGATGAGCCTGATGTGCCCTAAACAACCCCATAAGAAATCCGGACTTGGGCTTCTTCATCCATTTCTTTCTTCTGTGGATGAGGATATCATGAATAACAAAATAACTCATGCCATACAAAGATATACCTATTCCAATCCAAAACCTGGCATCCAAATTTTCGACACCTAATAGGATCAAGACTACCGCTATTAGCCCAAAAGCCAAGGAGAACAAATCGTTCAACTCGAATATACCACTATTGTGCTGATGGTGCGTCTTATGAATATTCCAAAGAGGCCCGTGCATTATGTATTTATGTATAAACCATCCTGAAATCTCCATAAGCACAAAACCCAACACGACAAACATTACAGCATACATATCCTAACTCCTAACCTTATTGTTTTCATAATGTTTAACCGACTAAAGTAGAAAATTTAAAATTGCAAAAAAAAGACACATATTTACTAATAAATAACTTGAAATTGTGTTTTTCTTCTGAAAAGGCAGGAATTGAAAGCTCAGTTGTATGAGGAAGGCAATCCCCAACCAACCCAAATAATTAGAAAAAGGAATGTCGCCGGATGTCCATTGCCAAAAGTCCAAAGCAATGGCTACTGGCTCTATAAGAAAATCCATGGCTACCATACCTATGGAGGCAACAATTGCCGCGTATAGCCGGGAAATATTTAAATCCCCACTTAACTTCCCCCACATATACGCTAAAATCAACCAATTGACTCCGATTATTAGCGGAACCTCCATAAGTTTCAAACCCAATACGGGGCCATAGATGTAATCGCCAAAAATTAATCCGGTTTTGACACCTATTATTTCTGAGGACATTCCAATAAGAAAGGTCAATATCCCGAATACCAAAAAAGCTTTATTCCAATCTTGGTGAAAGTAAAACAAGATAATCGCACTCAAAAGAAGGTGAAAGGGGGTTAGAAATTGAAATATGCTTCTGGTTTCTTCCCAAATCAAACCAGCGATACCAACTGCATAAAAAATGCTAATAGCTATTTTGGCAATGCTAATAGGATTTAATTTCCAAGATACTGGTAATAGTTGTTGCATTCTGAACCTATTTATTTCCATGTCTTGGGTACACAATTCATTTTCTTTCCCATTTGTTTAATGAAACTTCCCTAACTTTATCCACCTTTCGATTTCAAATTTAGTAAAAGTTTGAACCTATCATGATCCTTTATAATATTACCATCAGTATCAGTCCTGAAAATGAAACTGATTTTATCTCATGGATGAAACAGCATTATATACCAAAGGCCTTAAAATCAGGGTGTTTTTATGAACACAGATTTTTGCGCTTGCTCCATCACGAACCTGGAGAGGGGGTAAATTTTTCTGTGCAGTTTCATACTAGGTCAATGGCTGAAATGAAAACTTTTGAAGCCGAGTGTGCCCGGGAGCTCAGGGTTTTATTGGAGAAAAAATTTGGTGAGCAGTTTGTTTCTTTCAGGTCACTATTGGAATCTGTGGATTAATCAGGCAGTTTTAAGTACCAAGTCTCCTTTCCGCTTAATAATCTTCACTTCAAAATACTCGTTGAGAAAGCTTTTGCATCGGTTTTCGGAAAAAATAGCCCTACTCTCCGTGTCATACAATAAAGTCATTCTTAGTAAGCTTTTCACATAGGATTCGTGGTTTCCCAGCTCCCTTACCCATTCTTGAAGTTGAACGATCCAGTCCTCTTGGTACTTGTCCGAATGGGACCTACCATCAAACAAGATCTCGAGTTGGTTAGAACCATATCGGTACCGATATATGCCACAGAGTTGTTCATAAATATAGCTGACATATTCATGTGGAAAATCCTCATTTGAAATAATACACAGATAAGTATCATCCTTGAGCCCAAGTGGATTGTACAATCGGGTGTAGGAGGCCCTGAGCTCATCCACCATTACCCTAAGGCCTGTATCCAAAACGGAAGCCTGCGCCTGTCGGAGCAGATAGTTCTTATCTAAAGGAAAAAGCTTTTGAATCATTTCGTTGGGTAAACTAATACAAAGTAAAGTAATTTTGAATAAACTAAAAAGGTATATGTTAAAATATGCTTTTCAAGGGATAATTCCTTGAAATTGCTTAATAGGCCTAAGTAAGAGAAATTAATGATTGAAAAGTAATGCCATCTGTAAGGGTCACCTAAAGAAAGCTGGAAATTAAATGTTTTTGGGTAAAGTAATTCGTCCTCAGAAATAATCTAAGGTTATTTGTGATTTGACAGAGGCCTGAAGGCATAATGAGAAAACTGGATTATCCAAACAGGGACCAGGCAAGTGCAATAGGGCTCATTCGATGCAAGGAAAAGATGGCCATTTTACATTTAAAACCACAAACCATTGTGTTTTCACATGATTATAATTTGCTTTTTATAGGCTATATAGCCTGTCCCGAATTTATTTCGGGAGAATCTCGCAGTCTATAATCATCCCATTGTGTGTCGCTCGCGTCATGCCTGATTGCCGTCCAGGCAGGCTCGATTTCATCTTCCTGATTGGGGGTTAATAGTTTGACCAAAGAACACAGCATTCAAAAACAGCTTATTTGTTCCAAACCAGAATGCTCTGAAGTTCGGATTGTCTACAAAACCTATAATTCTACCCTGTCCTTGGGTCACTACCTGTATCATTCCCGAATCTTTCAGTTTATCCAAGTTACTGGGATGAATATATCCGCTTGCAAGTGGATCATCGGTATAGAGTAGTGGGTTGGCATAAGAATTACTAGACGGCTTCAAGAATTGATTGCCGTTTTTAAATAGGAAAATGGAAGAATCGGAGTAGCCATAACCCAAAGGGTGGGTAATGTCCAGTTTTCCTTTAAAAATTGCTCCCCCTGTGACTCTAGCCCCCCTTTCTCTTTCCAGGTCAGCATATGCTTTTTGGGGAATTTCTTCGTCCTTGTCGGAGGTTTTCCACGAATAGTTTGCCAACTCCTGTTGAGAAAGCCAAATCATGGCACTTCCTCTAGCTATGATGGTGCCACCTTGATTTACCCAATTCTTTAATTTTTCGGCACCGCTTTTTCCGAGGGAATTGTAGGAACCCGAAGGTAAAATGAGGAGGTTATACCGGTTCAGGTCAGCATTTGCAAAACGATCCATAGGCATAAGGGTAAGGGGGATTTCCAACCTTTGGTCAAACAAATGCCAAATCTCGCCCGCATCACTACTTGAAGCACCTCGGTCCACCAAAATGGCAACTTCTGGCTTTTTTAGGACATCAATACTAGGGGACCCCAAATTGATGCCGCTGGTGTATCCAGTACCCATGGCATGAATGGTGAGTCCACATTCCTCAGCAGCTAGTTGCAAATCCTCATAAAATTCCTGATCACTCACACCAGCATTCCCTTTTTCTACCAATACACTACCCCTACGAAAGTTTATCCCTAAATCTGTTTCAAATGGTTCATGGCTTACCCTAACCTGGTATCCCTTGTCCATTAACCCGTAAGCCGCTTTGGGTGCATAATATCCATGCCATTCAAAGGCATAGGAATTTGCCCCTACAGAACCCATGATTCTGCCCTTTCTCATGGGAAAACCCTTTTCCACTTCTTCGACGTTAGCCAAATTGAAAATTCTAGAGCTAAGCGCCATATGGTCTAGGTTGAATGCCATGGGGAGTGTCCATGCAGAAACATCGTAAAAAAGACTGTCCTGAAAACTAGTCCTGGTTTCAAACATGGATTTTATAAGCCGATACTGGGGCTGATTGAAGGGTACGATAAAAGCCTTGTTTGCTCCGAAAGGAACGCCATTTACCATTACATCTTCCTTTAACTCATAAACCTCGATATCATGGTGCAAGAGAATGTCTGCCAAATGATAGGAGCGTGCATAGTCATCATTGTTTCCAAAGATGAATGCTTTGTTGCTGTCCGATTCGGATTCTTCCTTGGCCTCCCGGTAAAAGTCCACCATATATTTGTTCAGTTCCTGACCCATTTCCTTTATAGCTTGGAAGGAGGAAAGGGTAGTTCTTACCTGGTTTCTAATGGTAAAGGGAAATGTGATTTTACCATAGACATTTTCCTGCACGTGACCCCTGGAAGAAGCTTGCTCAAAGAGAATGCCTATCGCACCCTGGATATCAGGATAGGTAGAACCCTTGCCATAGTAGAAGTCGTCAAAACTTTCCTGACTATAATATAAAGAGCCAATTTCGTCTAAAAATTTTGCATGGTACTGAGCAATTCGTTCCGTAATTTCAAAGTTTTTTTGAGGTGTAAGGGGATGGTTTCTACTGGGGATACCCGGCTGGAAAAAATAGGTGTTGTCAGTTCCCATTTCATGAAAATCCAAAACAACATTAGGAATCCATTCCTGAATTTGGGTGATTCTGCCCCTTGATTCAGGATGTTGAACGGGCAGCCAGTCCCTGTTTAAATCAAACCAATAGTGGTTAGTCCTGCCCCCCGGCCAAGCCTCATTAAGTTCCCTATTGTTTTTATCCCCATTTGGATGATAGCTTTTGTGCATATTTACCCAGGATGAAAACCTATTCATTCCGTCAGGGTTCAAGACAGGGTCGATAAGTAAAACTATATTATCCAGGTCTTCCCCTACCTCATTCGCAGCGGCAAAGTGATAGGCAGTGAGGAGTGATGCCTGTACTCCTGAAGGTTCATTTCCGTGAACGGTATGACCCATATACATTACCAAAGGTATTTCTTGGGATTGATCAAAGGTTTGTCCATTTCGCAAACCGCTCCGATTACTTTTGATGGTCTCCAAGTCACTTTGATTGGATGGAGAGGTTACTACTAGCATCACTAAAGGCCGCATTTCATAGCTTTTTCCATATTCTATCAGAGACAACCTGTCAGAGGAGGCCGCTAGGGATCTGAAATAACTCACCACCTGATCGTGACTTGCATGCCATTCTCCTACCTCAAAGCCCAAGTGGGAGGCAGGTGTGGGGACTTTAGGATCATAGGTATATCCACTTGGCAAATAATACTCCATGCTTGTCTCTTGCCCATAGCTAATGGACGCGAGAATGAAACAAAATAGATAAGTGAAAGAAACTTCCTTAAGTAAATTCATGATCAATATTTTTACCGAAAATTCAGGAGGGTTTACTGCCGAGACTTAAAATTAACCCCATTTTTGAGATTTGTTTTATTTTTTAAAAATATTCTTTAATGCCTGGTCTAACTCTGGAAATTGATATTGAAAGCCGGAGGAGTGGATTTTGTCGTTACTTACTCGGTTTCCACCAAGTACCATTTCGGCCATTTCTCCCAATGCCAGTTTTAGTGCGAAACCTGGCACACCTATATTTACGAAAGGTTTGCCCTTGAATTTAGCTGCTCTTCGGGTGAGGATGGCATTGCTTACGGGAGTGGGCCCTACAGCATTATAGACCCCGTTCAGCCCCGAATTGGTAAGGGCATGTATAAAAATATCCGCCAAATCCTGGATATGTATCCAACTCATATATTGTTTTCCATCTCCAAGTGGTGCTGCTACAGGTGGCTTCATCATTTCCGGCAGTGCACCTCCATCTTTGGATAATACGATACCCACTCTTAACCGTACGGTTCGAATACCCAGGTTTTCAAATTTTCCGGTGGTTTTCTCCCATTTGTCCACCACTTCAGCCAGAAAATCATTTCCGGCTGGATCCCCTTCCGCCACTAATTTATTTCCGGTTTCCATTCCATAATAACCTATAGCACTGGCTGCAATCACAGCCTCTGGCCTCTTATCCATCTTCCCCAATGCATTCACAAGAAGTTCGGTAGACATAATTCGGCTATTTAGTATTTCTAGCTTTCTTTCTTGGCTCCATTTTTTATCGGCCACACCTGCCCCTGCCAAGTGGATGATAGCATCACACCAATCCAAGGCATTTTGATCTATGGTCTGCTCTTTGATATCCCAGTTGAAGGATTTTTCGGATTTCGTTTCCGGGTTTCTGCTGAGCCATGCCACCTTGAAGCCTTGATCCTTTAATCTAGAGGTGATTACTTTCCCTATTAAGCCAGAACCACCGGTTATGAGTATATTTTTCATTTTTTGCCTTTATATCCCCTATGTAATTTATTATTATGCGAAGTAAGCTCCCTTCTTTCCCAACTCAAAAAGTATTCCATTGACTATCCAAATGTGCTAATTGGAAAATTAGTAGGTTAGGTGATAGAGAAATTCAGCTTATAAGCTATATTAATTACCGCTTTTCGTGCTCAGAAATGAAGTTTTAGGCCTAAAAATGGATAAATAATGGAATAAACAATTCTCTCAAATAATTTAAATCAGATCATAGAATTGACAATCGGATTGGTATATTTGTAGCCCAAGGCGATGGGGTGCCGCCGGAAAGTAGCTAGTTTTTTAAACCAGCTAATTTTTGAACCGCCACTTTTACGTGGCTGATGACTCCTACTTCAACCATTTCCTTTCAGGTGTAGCTATGATGGTGAAACCTCTCAGGAACACATCTTTAAACCGGTATGTTGAAGAGGATAAACGAGTACCTACAATTAAAGAAATTTACAAGAGAAGAGTTTTTACCAAACCTTCAGTACACCTTGAAATGGCTATTGGTGGCTACTGTAGTGGGCATACTTGCAGGCTCAGCATCAGCCCTATTTTTAATATCTCTGAAATGGGCCACGGATTACAGGGAGTCTAACATATGGATCATTGCATTGCTTCCCCTGGGGGGCTTTGTTATCGGGTGGGTTTATCACCGGTTTGGGGAGTCTGTGGTAAAGGGAAACAACCAATTGCTCGAAGAATTTTACAATCCCCTAAAAGTTATTCCCTTGCGAATGGCTCCTTTGGTCTTATTTGGAACGGTTATGACCCATTTGTTTGGAGGTTCTGCCGGAAGGGAAGGCACTGCGGTTCAAATGGGGGGAGCAATTGCAGATCAATTTACCAAGTGGTTCAAATTAGATAAGGAGGGCAGGAAAATCCTTATCACTATGGGTGTTGCCGCTGGTTTTGCTTCCGTATTCGGAACTCCATTGGCTGGAGCTGTTTTTGCGTTGGAATGGCTAATCATAGGCAGGATTCGGTATGAATCCATTTTGCCCGCTTTTCTTTCGGCTTATGTAGCAGACTATGCATGTGCGGGTTTATGGGGGGTACCCCATACGCATTATGATATTCCTTTGGTTCCCGGACTTGATTTGCTGAATGTCATTTGGATTATCCCTGCCGGTATTTGCTTTGGGCTTGCGGGAAGGCTTTTTGCCAAGGCTACCCATTTTTGGAGTGTCCTATTTTCCAAAAAAATTAAATACCCTCCTTTAAGACCAGTGGTAGGGGGTGTATTGGTGGCTTTGCTGGTTTATTTTACGGGGACCACAAAGTATATTGGACTTGGAATACCCACAATTGTGGATGCTTTTAGCGAGAATTTACCCTGGTATGATTTTTTGGCCAAGATTGGGATGACTTCCCTAACTTTAGGTGCAGGCTTCAAAGGAGGGGAAGTAACGCCCCTATTCTATACTGGAGCCACCCTGGGAAATGCCTTGGGAGGAATAATTCCACTTCCAGTGGCACTTCTGGCAGGTATGGGATTTGTGGGGGTTTTTGCTGGCGCCACTAATACCCCATTGGCCTGTACCTTAATGGGGATTGAACTGTTTGGGGCGGCTTCAGGAGTTTATGTAGGATTAGCCTGTGTGCTTGCTTATCTTTTTAGTGGTCATGCTGGTATTTACAATTCTCAAATTATAGGATCTCCTAAACACCATAGGCATATAAACAATAAAGGGAAGAAAATAGGAAAGTTGGAATGAAGCATTATTTATACGTTATATCTCTTGTTGCCATTCTACTTTTACAAGGAGCCTGTTCCTCCAATCGCCTCATGGTTGCTTTGGACGGCCCTTTTCAGGCTGAGTGCCTTCGGGAATTAATCACGATGAACGAGTTCATCTATGAGGATGCAGAGGAGATCGAAGAGCCTTCTCGGAGGCAGGTAGATTTTCCGGATCCAAAAATTTCCTTTATGGCAGAGGTGTTGGGTGTGAGTGAGGTTTTATATGGTTTTTTGGAGGAAATTGAAAAGGCAGAGTCGGAGGAAGCCTTGTTAATCCAATATAGTCGAAGGATAGAAAGAGCCATTCAAATGGCCTCCTTCGAAACTTCCGCAATAACCGGTGGCATTGATTGTGAGGAGGAAAAATCGGAACAAATTGCCAACTTTTTGGAAAACAGGACAAAGCGAAAGGAAACCAACCGTACAGTAGCTGCCATTGTGACGGGTGCATTGGTGTCTACCGGCACAGGTGTTGCTTTGATTGCGGGTGCTTCCGGCACTTTATTGGAGGTATTTGGGATAGCCGGAGGCTTGACAGAGGTTTGGCTGGGTGTATCCATACTCAGGTTGAAGAAATATGTAGATATCGACCATCCCGTCAATGTCATTCACATGGTGTACGAGAATGATAATTCCGAAAAGGTATTTCCAGTTTCCGTTTGGAAATATATCACTATACCTTTAAATGAACAAGAAATTTCCAAGAGAGAACGAGTGATAAAGCGTTGGGACGAATTTGAGGTAGAAGTGGGCGCTTTGGAAACTATCCGGTCTGAGGGGGGCAGGTACGATGCAGAAATGTTGAAGACGCGGGCAAATATGCTGGATCAATTGGAGGCACAAATCTATTTGATGAAGCAAGATTTGATGCTTTTTACAAAATATTTTTATAGTTTGCAGTAGCCAACTTAAATTCCATGAAAGACCCCCTTAAATTCCTTCTATTTTTCTTACTATATTCATGCTTTTCTTGTAAAGCCACTAGGGTAGTAGAAGAAAAGGTAGATGATTTTCAGGGTGCATGTTATACGTTTATTGAGGGCATAAAAGCCACTAAGCCAGATGATTTTGAAATAGACGACTTTGATGACGATTTACAGGAAATTTTTAGTGAACGAGCACTTGTGGTTGCAAATGCACTTAATTTAAAAGACGCATTAAGGGAGATTTCAAGGCTGGATAAGGATGAGGATAACCTCCTGTATTTTATGCATTACCAAGAAATCCTTAACAAAATCAATTTGGCCGAGCTAGAGGTCTCCTCCTTGAATGCGGCGATTAAATGTGAGGAAGACAAATCGGAACAGCTTGCTTGGTACCTTAATAGGAAGGAAAGCAACATCTCCAACAAAAGAACAGTAGGTGGCATAATCACGGATGCATCTGCTAATATATTAAGTGGAGTAGTAGTAATTTGGATAGCAAATGCCAATACTTTTAGGCAGTTAATGGGTGTAGGAGCCTCTCTTGCTACCATCATCCTTAATGTCACGAATAAGGTCAAGGTGTATACGGTAGAAGTAGAACATGAAGTTAACCTATTGAGGGATGTCTATGCAGAAGATTTGGACTGGAGTGAATATATACCGCCCTCCGTGTGGTATTATATCAATGAAAAAAAGGTTGAAATCCAAGGAGAGACCATTAGGAATAGTATGATCCAATCCTGGGATACCTTCAATATTGGAGAAAGTCTGGACCTTTATCTTTCAGATGGTGGCCAATATTCTGTCGATCAATTGCAAAATAGAGCCTCCATGCTGGATCTTTTCTCAGCATATATAGAGCTGATGAAACAGGATCTGCTGGTTTTTCGCAGAGAAGTGGTGGAATTAAGGTAAGTCCTTGCTATTAGATTAGACTAAATCACAAATAAATACCCTGCTTTGTTCTTTCTGATCGGTCAACAATAGCAAGTACCTATCACCTCCATCCTTAAGGTTGAATTTTGTTTTACAATCTTGTGCCTTCAGAGGGTGGTTTTTGGAAATTACATTTACTATTCCTTCGGGGAATTCTTGTTTGATTTCCTTTTTGTTCAGTTTGATTTCCTTTTTTACCTCCAAGCGCTTTCCGGGGATTTCGGAATCGGGAAGTCTATCAGAAGTATAAATGTGGGTATTGGGGTGAATTTTAACCAGTCCATAGCGATGGCCAAAAGCATGAAAAGCCCCAGCTTTCAGGATGCCCGGATGGGGAATAACTAGAAACCTTTCCACAGCTCCGATCTCAGCCTGGATTTGTCTTTCCTCATTTTTATTTATGGAAAAAATGGGTTCAATCCCCTGGGTAAGCTCTATCACATGGATGGTAGGATCCTTTATTTTGCAACCTTTTTTCCATTTTAGCACCAATTCTTTTATCTCGTTTTTGAAGGCTATGATGTGGAGGCTATCTAAACCGGGCAATTGGGAATTGGCAGCCTGAATATCCAACATGGGAGAGGCTTTCACCATTACCATGTTTGTTTTGCCACAAATTAAATTCCAATTACTCACCACATCCGGCTCTGTGTGGGTCAACTCGTAAAGCTTTTGGTTACCCTTTCCCCTTCTTGCTGGATCTATATAGATCAGGTCATAATGTTGGTTGGTTTGCTTAAGGAACTCGATTCCTTCGCCATGATGGATAGATAAGTCCTTATTAGGCAAAAGAAACCTCAGATTGTGATTGGCAAGCCTGAAAAGTAGCTCCAGTTTTTCTACGTACGTAATTTCCTTGAAATTTCGACCTATGTAAAAGGTGTCCACACCAAATCCTCCCGTTAAATCCAGAAAAGTATCGCCCTCGCTCAAAAGGCCCTTATACCGTGCAGTGGATTCGGAAGATGACTGTTCCAGGGAAAGGGCTGGAGGATATATAATATTTGGAAGAGTACTCCATTCTGGGAGCTTATTGCGGGCTTTTTTCCAGGCGGCAATTTGGGCGGCGGCTTCCTGTACATCCAATGTGGTTTTACCCGCCCATTTTAAAACAAATTGTGCAGGATCCTCCGATAGGTGATCCTGCACAAAATTGAAAAATTCCTTAGTATATATAGTTGACAAATCCATGGACTATGCCATGCTATGCTCCATTAGGTAAGAAGCAATCTGTACGGCGTTGGTAGCAGCACCTTTCCTGAGGTTATCCGCCACTATCCACATATTCAAGGTGTTGGGTTGACTTTCGTCTCTTCTTAACCTCCCTACAAATACTTCGTCCTTCTTGTGGGCGTTTATGGGCATTGGGTAGACATTGTTTTCAGGATCATCTTCCACCACTAGGCCAGGGGTTTCAGCCAGTAATTTTCTTACTTCAGCAAGATCAAAGTCCTTTTTGAATTCCACGTTGACGGATTCACTATGGCCGCCCATCACGGGTATTCTTACAGTGGTCGCAGTTACCTGAATACTCGGGTCATTAAAGATTTTCTTGGTTTCATTGATCATCTTCATTTCTTCCTTAGTGTATCCGTTTTCCTGGAACACGTCGATGTGGGGAAGGACGTTTAGGTCTATTTTGTACGGATAGACCATTTCTGCCTTCTCCCCTTTTCTTTCCGCCATCATTTGATCTACGGCTGCTTTACCTGTACCGGTCACAGACTGATAGGTTGAGACCACAATACGTTTGATGCCATATTTTTCCCTCAATGGGGCGAGTGCAAGCACCATTTGTATAGTGGAGCAGTTGGGGTTAGCGATAATGCGGTCATCGATGCGTAAGGATTTGCCGTTAATCTCTGGTACTATTAGTTTTTTGGTGGGGTCCATCCTCCAAGCGGAGGAGTTGTCTATCACCACGGTACCTACAGCAGCAAATTGAGGTGCCCACTCCTTAGAGGTGCTACCTCCCGCAGAAAAAATGGCCATATCGGGTTTTTTGGTTACCGCCTCCTTTAATCCTATGATAGTGTATTCCTTCCCTTTGAATACCATTTTTTTTCCTGCTGACCGCTCGCTGGCCACCAAGAGCAATTCGTCAAATTGGAAATTGTGCTCTTCCAGCACCTCTAGGATTTCTGAGCCTACTAATCCAGTGGCTCCCACTACGGCTAATTTCATTTTGCTGTGATTTATTTATAGGATATAAAATGTTAGCCTTTCCATACAGAAGCTACATTTTTCTGACTAAATATTCCTTTTTAATGTATTTATCTTTATATTCAATTCATGAAAGCCTTTTCCTTAGTATGGGGTTTGGTTGCTTTTTCCATACTAGGCTTTAGATTTTTGCCAAAAGCCGAAACTTTTGTGCTTCAGGATTTTGAAAGCAATTTTGAAATCGTCAGTTATCCTGAAGAGTTTTTACCGGCCTGGTCTGCCAATGAAGTGCGATCCGGTACTTCAAGGGTTTTTCAGGCCCCCGGTGAAGGAATCGACGGATCCCAAGCTTTGGGCATACAAACCATCGGTAGTTTTGACGCGCAAATTTACATAAAAACATCTACTATTGGACTGAAAAACAATAATATTTCCTTTCAGGCCAAGACCAAACGCAACGGAACGGGAAATAGGCCTGTACACTTAACCTATGCCTTTCATGATGCCCTGTCAGATCAAAGATCAGACCCAATGCCCATTGGCCAACCAAACAGCTTTCCCAATGAGGATACTCCTTACCAAGAATACAACTTTGAGATCCCTAATGAATGGTTGGGCCTTGCCTCCGTCACGATACAGCTCACCGTGTATTACGGGGATGGTTCGGGGAGTGCTGCAAGGTTGTTTATGGATAATTTTTTGATTCCAGCAGGCAGTACGGTGGAAGAAGAATCGGATAATCCAGTGCCTTTAACTTTAGTAGAGATTCAATTAGCAGATGATAATGTCTTAATCTTACGATTTAATCAGAAACTTGCTGCTTTGCCCAGGGAAGTTACGCTTTCAGGAGGATATGGGCAAACGGTAAAAATGGAACTTGAAGATAGCCTCCTGACGGCCTGGTTTGACGATGTTTTATACCCAAATCGATATGTCCTGGCTTTGGAAGAGTTAAGGAGTGAGGAAAATGGCGAGTTGATTTCGCTTGAGCATGTCTTTGATTTGGCCGCTCCTGTTCCTTTTGGAAGCCTAATCATTAATGAATTTATGGCAGACCCCAACCCGAAATCCCTGAGTCCGCCTCATCCTACTCTTCCGACATCATCCAATGATGAATACATTGAATTGTGGAATACTACTGAAAAAGCCATTTGGCTAAAGGGTTTTACCTATAATGGTGGGGCGGTGGAAGATCTGCTGGTGGAAGCTGGTGAGTATGTCCTGCTGACCCCTTCTACCCGAAAAGAGCTTTTTTCCTCTTATGGAAAGGTGGCTGGGGTAAATGGTTTTAGAGCCTTGCCCAATGGTGCTGGACAAATATCCCTAAAAGGGTCCTTTGATGAATGGGTGGATAGCCTGAGTTACGATCTCACTTGGTATCAGGATACCCAAAAATCCCAGGGAGGCTGGTCCTTGGAGCGAATTAACCCCTACTTGTCATGTTCCGATGCTGCAAATTGGAAGGCCTCTTCCTCGGTAATGGGGGGAACACCGGGAAAAAAGAATGCTGTTTATAGTGATTTGCCAGATGAAAGGCCCTTTCTAATTACATCCGTGCAGGTCCTGAGTCCTCTAAAACTTAGGGTAACTTTTAGCAAGAGATTGCCAACAAAATTGGCTAAAGCTAAAATGGGAACGGTGGGGAATAGAATATTTGTATTGGATAGTCTGGGAGTAGATTTTTTGATAGGTCACTTGAGTAGTCCCTTGATAGATGGACAATCCTATAGCTTGGAGTTAAAGGGATTCACCGAATGTAATGGACAGGAACTCAACCCTGCTTCTGCTGCCTTTCTCTATGACACCTCTCCTCCTCATATTAGGTGCATCACTGGAATTTCTTCCCATCGATTTATGGTGCATTTTAATAAACCGTTGGATACCTCTCCTTTGGAGTTAAGCCAATACCAACTTACCCATAACGAAATAGAAAACGGAACAATGGAAAACGACAGCATAATTGGGGTTTCAGTTAAAGAACCTCTTGCTGTGGGTCAAACCTATACCTTAACGGCATATGCAATAATAGACGGCATGGGTAATCTATCCGATTCTACTTCTTTCACCTGGGTGTGGGAAGATCACATGGATACGGCTTTCTGGGTTAGTCCCACTGTACTAGGAGTGAAATTTACCAAAGAGGTGGATGATTTATCTGCTAAGGAGGTAAGCCATTATTGGTTGGACAGAAACATAGGAAAACCCTTCAAGGTGGTTTGGGTGCAAGAATTGAATGAATTTCACTTGTTCTTTACACAGCAATTTCCTCCAAATACTGATCTCACCTTGTATACAAGCGGGATACGGGATAAGGAAGGAGCACTTCTTCAGACTCTCAGTAAGTCTTTTGTTTGGGATACTAGAGCCATATCCGTAACCAATATAGACCTAGCTCAACCGGGTAGGTTGATATTGGAATTCAATAAATCTTTGGAAAGAAAGTGGGCTACTTTGCCTGCCCATTATCAGGTGAACCAAGGAGTGGGTTCACCTACCATGGTAGAAATGGTTGCCAATACTAGGCTAATTTTACAGTTTTCAGAACCCTGGGTAGAGGGCATTTCCTACCGGATAAGCATCCGTAATCTCAAAGACAGGTACGGACAAGCCATGAACCGCACCGTCAATCTGGATTTTGAATGGGATACTCTTGCTCCAACTATCGATACCATGCAGCTATTATCCCCGTACCTAATGAAACTCCAATTGAGTAAGCCGATTGTATACCCTCAGGCCATCTCTGTAAATGGAGTTCCAAAGCCTTTTAGAGGTTCAGGATTGGATTGGATCGTAGAAAGTGAGAAACCTTGGGAAACAGGTAGTTTGACTCTTCAGGTTCAGGGAGCCAAAGACAAATCTAGCACTCCCCTTGATACTTTGACATTCACATTGGATAACGATTTTCCAATGTTGGGAGAGGTAAGGATATGGGGAGAAAGGGAAATTCAACTTATATTTACCCAGTACCTGAATCAGGAAAGCGTTCCCCTCCAGGATAATTTTGAGGTAAATGGCCGAAAACCGCATTCCGTGCTAGCGGGATCTTTAGGATATGACTATCGGTTATATTTGTCCCAACCCATTTTATTGAACGAATGGTACCACTTGGGAATTTCCAACCTTGAAAGTGAGAATGGAAACAAGACCAATATAATTAATGTCAGCTATTATTACGAGGATGGCATTCAAGACCTATGGGTTGAAAACAGCAAAACCATACATCTCTTTCATCGCTTACCCTTGCAAATAGCGGCACCATTGAAAGGGGATTTTTCATGGCAAGAAGGCGATTTTCAAATCCACCCCCTTTTAAACCAAAGCGATCCCATTCACTTTAAACTAATAATGGACCGAGCATTGCCTGAGGGGGAAGAATTGCTACTTATTGTCCCACCTCGGATTTCTGCTACTGGGGATTGGCTGGCAGGCAGTTCCCGGCTATTGCTTTGGGATCCAAATCCACCCCAGTTGCTCCAGGTAGAGGTTGTCAGCAAACGGGAGTTTTTACTCTATTTTGACAAATCCCTTTCTCCGGTTTATTCCATAGTTCCTTCATTCTATACACTCGAGGGCTTTACTCCGGAAGAGGCAATTTTAAGTGAAAATGGGGATCAGGTGTTATTGGTCTTTGAGAAGGAATTTAAAGAGGGGCATACCCTGACCTTGGAAGTTAGTGACATTGAAGACTTAAGAGGAAACGCTATTGCCCCGACGGTTTTCGAGTTTGACTTTAAACCTCCAAAAGGCCCCCTATTTAGACAATTGGTTATCAATGAAATCATGCCGGCACCCAAGGCTGGGCAAGTTTTGCCTAATGCCGAATATGTGGAAATCTATAATGCCACTGAGGATATTCTATTCTTGGGAGGGATTAAGTTGGCAAACAGTCGCTCCTATACCCACTTGCCTAGAAAGCAGATATTGCCAAAGCAACACTTGATCTTATGCCCAGCGGGTCAGGTACAGGCTTTTGAGCCTTACGGGGAGGTACTGGGGCTTAGTCCCTGGCCTACTTTATTGAATGCAGGGGACAGGGTATCTCTTATCCATGTGTCAGCTGGGGTTATAGATGAAATCACTTATGATACAGGAAGCTTCGGAGGTGCGGAATTTGCTCAGGGCGGCTTTAGCCTAGAAACGGTCAACCCCTATTATCCCTGTATAAGTCCTGCCAACCTACAAGTATCCGTTGCCACAGAAAGGGGGACTCCTGGAGCCGAAAATTCTGTTTTTGATCCAAGTCCGGACGTTGAGCCCCCTATTTTGTTAGGAGCAAACCTACTAGGACCAAAGCATATATCCCTTCACTTTTCCAAATCCGTATTTCCAGAAGAGCAAGCGAGGGTGCAAATTGATCCTTTTGGGATGGTATCAAGTTTAGAATGGGACAGCCTTGACCGGGAAAGTATTTCAGTACATCTGGAAAGTGATCTTGAAGAAAACAGGAACTATACGATTACTGCAATGAATTTCAGGGATTGTTCTGGCAATTCTCTGGATGTTAACGATGCCACTGTCTCCCTAATACTACCCGGCCTTCCCGAAGAAGGGGATATGATCATAAATGAGGTGCTGTTCAATCCCAAAGTAGGAACACCGAAATTTGTGGAGCTTCACAACGCCTCTGGAAAGTGGATAAACCTTAAAAACTGGAAACTTGCCAACGTGGTCAATGAGCAGATTAGTAACAAGAGGTTAATCTCCAATGAGGATTTGATCCTTGCTCCCAACGCTTTTCTGGCACTTACCCCGGATCCAGTACTTTTAAACGATACCTATCCAAGGGGAAAACTAGAAGGGATGAAAGCACTTACCCTACCAAGCTATCCCATTAGCCGTGGATCGGTGGTGTTGCTTGATCCTGATGAGTTATTTGTGGAAAGGTTTGATTATGACGAAAAGATGCACCATGGGTTTTTAAGGGAAGTCCGGGGCGTTTCATTGGAACGCTATTCTGCAAGTGTACCTGTAGATGACCCTGTCAATTGGCATTCTGCTTCATCCGCTTTGGGGTTCGCCACCCCTGGTATGCGAAACTCCAATGTTTATGAGAATAATCCTTTGGAGATGGGTATACAAATCTCCCCGGAAGTATTTGTTCCTGATGCAACAGGGGAAAAACCATTTACCACCATTTCTTACAATTTGGACCATCCCGGTTACCTAGCCACACTTAGGGTGTATGGTGTGACGGGTACCCTGATCCGCGAACTTTGCCACAATGCACTTTGGGGTTTGGAAGGATTCTATACCTGGGACGGTACGGATGCCAAAGGGATCCGGGTGCCATCTGGCTATTATATTCTTTGGGCGGAACTATTTAACCCTGATGGCCAAGTTCATCAACTGAAAAAACCGGTAGTAGTGGGAAGTAAGCTTAGATAGGTAAGAATGGGAAAGGAACTTAAAATTTGTTTAATTTACCTTTTTAAAAAGCCAAATCCATGATTTATTACCTTAACCTGATGAAATTTCCAAACCCAGCATTTGTCCTTGTATTCATTTCATTGGTTTATTCCTGTACGGAGCAGAAGGAAAAACCTGTTTACTCCGGAAACCCACTTTTCGATGGTTGGTATGCAGACCCTGAAGCCATCATTTATGGGGATACTTATTGGATTTACCCTACCTATTCCGATAGCTTTCGCAAGCAGGTTTTCATGGATTGTTTTTCCTCACCGGATTTGGTCCATTGGACCAAGCATGAACGGATTATTGACACTGCTGAGGTGGCTTGGGCAGACTCTGCTCTTTGGGCCCCAGGGGTGATAGAAAACAAGGGCAGGTATTATTTGTTTTTTGCGGCTAATGATGTACACGAGGGTGAGGTTGGAGGTATTGGAGTTGCAGTAGCGGACCAACCTCAGGGCCCTTTCAAGGATGTATTAGGAAAACCCCTGATCAACGAAATTGTAAATGGTGCCCAACCCATAGACCAATACCTTTTTAGGGACAAGGATGGTCAGGTCTTGATATATTATGGGGGCTGGGGAAAGTGTAATGTGGTAAAACTCAATGAAGATTTTACCGAACTGGTGCCCTTTGAGGATGGAAGTATTTACAGGGAGGTTACCCCAGAAAGCTATGTGGAGGGCCCCTTTATGTTTATTCGGGATGACAAATACTATTTTATGTGGTCGGAAGGGGGATGGACAGGCCCGGATTACAAGGTGGCCTACGCCATTTCGGACAATCCCTACGGCCCTTTTGATCGGATTGGGGTAGTATTGGAGCAGGATCCTGAAGTGGCCACAGGAGCAGGGCATCATTCTGTATTGCACGAATCCGGTTCCGACAATTACTACATGGTATACCATAGAAGGCCGCTGGGAGAGACGGATGGCAACCATAGAGTGACTTGTATAGAGTATATGGAATTTGATGAGGACGGCAAGATTAAGCCTGTAAAAATTACTTTTAAGGGAGTGAAGCGAAACCCATTAAATTGACATTCCTTAAGTAGTGCTTCATAAACATAGAAACGGTTTTTTATGCTCCTCGAGAACTAAATTTTTGACATGAGGGTTAGTTAACTTCAATGGATATGAAGCTTAACCAAATCCCCTCGGCCATTATTCGAATGTCCCGTATTATCAAATTATATGGCATCCTCGTGGGGATACTTTTTGCGCTAAGTCCCTGCGTGAGTAAAGCGTCTCTTTGGCAGGCTGCCGAACTCGCCTATGAAAAGCCTATAAATAAAAGCAAGACCCATTTACCTTCCTTTTCCTGTGAACTAATCCAAGGTGAAAAGAAGGATAGTGTTTCCAGGTTTGTTGAGCTGGATTTTTCATTTGTTTTCCATGAAGGAGCTACCCATTCAGTTTATCACCATCCGAGATGGTTTGTGGGTAAATTACCCAACTTACCTCAAATAGTTTCCTCGAGTCCTCCTTTGTACATTTTACTTCGAAGATTAAAGATCCATTTAGCATGAAGGCAAATTTGCCTTATCCACATAGCTAACATCTTTTATCATTTAAATCGAAGTATCAATGAAATCAAACACTATGCATTCCCAGCCAAATATAATGGCTGGCATGATCACTTTATCCCTACGCTTGGTAATTGGCTGGACCTACTTTTCCGCTTTCTGGAGAAGGTTGGTATTGGAAAATAAACTAGACCCTGAAGGAGGGGGGTATATAGGAGAAAAATTCAATCATTTTCTTCCTAATGCTTTGGGCATACAAGGAATTATCGAATATCTAGTCTCCAACCCCAGCATACTATGGTGGTTTATGACGGCTTTCACGATCATTGAAGGAGTGGTAGGCCTATTTATGATGTTGGGCCTATTTACAAGGCTCATGTCTATCATGACCATGGGGCTTGCCACGGGAATTCTCCTTGGTGCAGGATGGCTTGGAACAACCTGTTTGGATGAATGGCAAATAGGGGTATTGGGAATAGCCGCAGGTTTTACCCTTTTTTTAAGTGGTTCAGGAATTCACAGTCTAGACCATAAATTTGTTCTTCAAAGGGAAAAACCAGAATGGCTAGGATGGGTTTCTTCCGGGCCTATTCCATTATCAAAAATGAAAGTGGTAATCCCTCTAATTTCCTTGGGCATATTCTTCTTTACTTTATATAGCAATCAGTATTTTCACGGTGGCGTTTACGGCAAGCTACATAATAAATCCGTGAAACCTAAGGTGGAAATCTCAAAGGCGGTCTGGGAGGAGGATCAATTACAACTTGAACTGATGAGAGTGGAGGGAGCAGATGTATATGGCTCTTTTCTTATTCGTATTGAGGTATTAGATGCTCACCAACAAAAGCTTCTTTCATTGGGTGGCAAGGAACTGTCAGAACTACCTGAAAGTTGGATCCACAACGAATATGTGGCCCAGATTAAACCAGGTAAATATAGTTTGGAGCTTCCACTTGGGGCAAAAGCAGTAGTAAAGCTTCCTTTGCAATTGATGGAGAATAAAGAAAACCTTCGGGTAAAGCTAATTGATATCAGTGGGGCCGAATGGTACCGTGATATACATATTCCCTGATTTAGCCAAAAATTTGCTAAAAACAAGTGAATTCAAACCTTATCTGGACTTTTCCCTTCTAATCGAAAAACGCAGAACAGGTTAATCATAGTCTAAAAGACAAGATCAAAAATGACACAAAAAACCCAGGCTGCGTATGGCAGCCTGGGTTGAAGGGGGATAGCCTGCTATTTCTGATTAGAAAGGTCTATTCAGTGCGGCGTACCAAATTCCACCAAGTACATGTAACAAAAACCCTTCGTCTTCAAAGGCTTCATCTGTGTGCCCAAGGCCGGTATAGAACAACCTTCCTCCGTCATATTCATGGTACCAAGAGATAGGGTGGGTACCCATTCCCATACTTTGGCCATTTCTTTCTCCTACTTCGTAGGAAGTCTCATCGAGCTCAACCAGGACATTTACGTCTTCATTAAAGTTTTTGAAGGCATACCACTCATCGGTCATCAGCCAATTTTCTTGTAGGTGATAAGTAGAAGGGTGACTTCTATCCACTACCTTAAGGCGGGCAGTTTGTTGGTGGGGATGGAAAGCAAACTGTCCCCCGATAAGGCCTGTGTACCAAGGCCATTCGTATTCGGTGTCAGTAGCACTGTGTATTCCCACAACCCCTTTGCCACTACGGACGAAATCCTCAAAGGCCTCTTTCTGTTCGGCATTGAATATGGTGCCTGTGGTACTCACCAGGATGATAACATCATATTTTTCGAGTTTTTCTTTGGTGAACTCCCTTTCGTCCTCTGTAGTATAAACACTAAATCGATGTTTTTCTGCCAATTTCTTCATAGCCACCACCCCATTGGGGATAGACTGGTGCCTGAACCCAGTGGTTTTGCTAAAAACCAGTGCCCTAAACTGGGCGTTTTGCTGTGCAAAACCTTCTGGAAGGCAAATCAACAAGACAAGAACCAGTACCAACAGGTTTTTTACGTTCAAAAGATCATTTATTTTTTTATTCATGAGTTTATTAGTTGATTGATTAATAAAAACTATTTTTCGTAACTATTATTCTACTATGTTGAATTTTTCGGACGCTTCTCTTCTGCTGAACGCATCAAAATGCCACCATTCAGAACCAATTCCACTGAATCCACCTCTCCTCATGGCTTCTCTGAGAATTTTTCTCCCTTCCACGTGCGCTTTGGTTATTTTTCCCTCACGGAGCATTTGGTCCTCCCTGTCCGGATAGGCGGGATAGCCAAAATAATCGTAAGAAGTGCCCAGGTCCAAGGGTTCCCCAGTCTCCGCATCTGCCAAGGTCAGGTCCACGGCTACACCATAGTTGTGTAGGCTGCCCCTTTTAGGATCCGCTACATAAAGGGGTTTTAAACTATCAGGTTTATCTAAATTGTCCCATAAAATTTGTTGCACTCTTCTTGGTCTTACCCCGTCATAAATAAGAAAGGTTAGGTCAGGATGATTTTTTTTCAGCCAGTCGTAAGAAACCTTTAGCTTTTCAGCCACTTGAGGCTGAAGGTAGGCATTTTCGAGATCCTCGTATACATCCTGTCCAAAAAAATTGTCTGTACTGCTGTATTTAAGCTCCACAAATATTCCGGGTATCACCTCTTTTATATTTACCAATCCAGCATTAATCAGGCTTTTTTCTAACTCACCGATGGTGTCCGTGGTAGTAGAAAAGTCTAAATTTTCTCTATCGTCTTCATCCAGGAAATACCCTTCTTCCAGTCTTGGGAGATCCGTTTCCTCCTCACTATCATGGCTTTTTTGCTGACATTTCAGCAACAAAAGGCCAACACACAACACCCACAGCGCTTTTTTCATTTACCCCTTCTTGTTAAAAATGGTCGTGCTGGCCTGTGCAAGGGGATACACCAGCATATCAGCAATGACCACATGTCTTGGTCTGGTAATGGCGAAAGTGATAATATCGGCAATGTCCTCCGCTTGAAGTGCTTCAAACCCTTGGTACACCTTTTCAGATTTTTCCTCGTCCCCTTTAAACCTTACCATGCTGAATTCTGTCTCCACTAAGCCCGGATGTATGCCAATGACCCTTATGCCATAGGGGTTAAGGTCGATGCGCATTCCAGTGGTGATGGCATCCACAGCAGATTTTGAACCGCAGTAAACATTACCTCTGGGGTAAACTTCCTTGCCGGCAGATGAGCCAACATTGATAATTTGGCCGCTTTTTCTTTTCACCATACCTGGGGTGATTTTTTTGGAAACATAAAGAAGCCCTTTTACATTGATGTCAATCATAGCATCCCAATCATCTTCGCTACCTTCGTGAATAGGATCCAGTCCATGGGCATTGCCTGCATTGTTGATTAGCACCTCGATTTCCTGCCATTCTTCTGGAAGGGAGTCTATGGCTGCATAAACTTCATTTTTTATGCGCACATCAAAATTAAGATAAGTGTAGGGAGTACCCTTTGGTAGTTCCTTTTCAAGCTGTACCAATCTCTCTTTTCGCCTGCCGCAGGCAATAATGGCAAATCCTTCCTTGGCTAGGGAAATGGCACAGGCCTTACCTATACCCGAAGTGGCCCCTGTGATGAATGCGATCTTTTTTTCCATGATTGAATTTAAAAAGTTCGTCAGGCAAAAAAAAGAGACCTGCCAATTTTCTCCAGCTAAATTACGTCTTGCTATTGAAAATTAAGATAAATGGTAATGGATTTTCGGCGAATATCCGTGATTGCCCCATCGAACCTGGAGTCAGCAAAACCCTCCCGGTAGAGATTAGTAAGCCCATGGGAGAACCTAATTTCTGGAGAAAACTTAAAAAATTGAAAGTAAAAATCAAAACCCATACCCAGTTCCAAAGCAACGTCCCTTCCTCTCAATACCACATCATCCTCATCTGCCTCTTCTTGGTTTTTGGTTCTGATTTGCCCATTTAATCCACCCATAAAAAACATTCTCGTGTTGTTAAAGCGTTGGGATTTGTATTTTAATAAGACAGGAAATTCCACTAATGTCTCTTCGGTGAAGAGAGGAACTGTGCTAATACCCAGACCTCCCGGGGCATTTGCATCATCGGAAAATAACTGTATTTCGGTTCTATGTTCATAAAACCCTACTTTTGGGGTAAAGAGAACATTCATTTGATCATGTATCCTTCCGGTCACCAAAAAGCCCAAAGCGAATCCGGGTGAAAACACAGGCATGATTGCTCTTACATTGTTGATATCCGGTGCATCAGGGTTAAGGAAGGCATCAGAGTATTTTACCCTTAAGCTGCTGTTGTGCGCGGCAAGAAAGAAGCCGTAGGAAATCCATTGGTCATCACTGCCAGATTTATGAAAAATCATTCCTCTATCCTGGGCATTTGCCTGGACACAAAAAAGCACAGAAAACAAGATAAAGTAAACTACTTTTCCCCTACATAAATGGAGCTGATTCCGAAAGTAAGTGGTTTGCATGTTGTGTTTTTAAACCCTACCGTTTCTAATATTTTCAAGAAGTCCTTTCCATCCGGAAAAGCTTGCACCGACTCAGGTAGGTAGGTATAAGCAGAGTTGTCCTTAGATACGAGTTTCCCAATTTTTGGCAGAATATACTTAAAATAAAGATGGTAAACTTGCTTTAAAGGAAATTTTTTGGGTTTGGAAAATTCCACAATCACTGTTTTACCACCTGGCTTTAGGACTCTATACATGTCCGAAAGGCCTTTTTCCAAATCTTCAAAATTTCTTACACCAAATGAAACGATAACAGCATCGAATTTATTTTCCGGGAACAAAAGCTTTTCTGAATCCCCCAACTGAAGTTCAATTCTATGGTCCAGCTTTTTTTTCTTCAGCTTTTTTCTTCCTTCCTCCAGCATGCCTTCAGAGATATCCACTCCGATGACTTTATCCGGGTTTAATGCCAAGGCTTCAATGGCAAAGTCCCCAGTACCGGTGGCTATGTCAAGGATTAATTTTGGGGCGTCATCTTTCAGCAGTTTGACTGCTTTTTTTCTCCATGAAATATCAATCCCCAAACTTAGCACATGGTTTAGCAGGTCGTACTTTTTGCTGATGTTGTTAAACATACTGGCTACCTGCTCTTTTTTGCCTTCGTTATTATCCTTATAGGGTACTACTGCCATGGACGTTTTTTTTGTTTACAAAACTAACAAGTAAACCTGAGCAATGGAAAAATGTTAATGATTTATTGGAATCCGGTATTTTGACAATAAAGCTTAACTTTGTAACAAAAAGCTAGCAATGATCAAATCGGTCAAATTTATAATAAGTAACACGGACTTTAGAAAATGCCCCTCTCCGGACAAGCCGGAATTTGCCTTTATTGGCCGGTCTAACGTGGGAAAAAGTAGTCTGATTAACATGTTGGCCAATAACAAGGGCTTGGCAAAAATCTCCGGAACACCGGGGAAAACCCAGCTTATCAATCACTTTGACGTGGATGGACGTTGGTACATGGTGGATTTGCCGGGCTATGGATTCGCTAAGGTAAGTAAGACAATGCGCGAAGAGTGGGAAAAAATGATACGACAGTACCTCACCTTGCGGGAAAACCTAGAGGTGGTGTTTGTTTTGGTCGACAGCAGGCATACGCCACAGCAAATTGACGTAGAATTTATATATTGGTGCGGGCAAAATGGGATTCCTGTTGCACTCCTTTTTACCAAGGCCGATAAGCAGTCAAAGTCAAAAACCTCTCTTAACGTAAAAAAATTTTTGGATAAGATGCTTGAACTATTTGAAGAAGTACCGGATTATTTTGTCACCTCTGCCGAAACTTCAATGGGAAGGGAAGACGTTATCTCCTATATTCAGGAGCAGGTATCCGATTTCTACCAAAATAATCAGCAAAGTTGATGATTGGTGCTTAACTCCTATATTTGCAACCTAATCTAAACGAGCGATACATGGAATTTAAGGAAATAGCAACAGTATCTGGCAAGCCAGGATTATATAAAGTCCTTAAGCCCAGTAGGACAGGGGTGATTTTAGAATCCTTGGATGAAAAAAAGGGTAAATTGGTAGTGGGGGCCTCGCAGAGGGTTTCGCTTCTTAGTGAGATTTCTATCTACACCACCGATGAGGAAGGATCCAAACCCCTAGTAGAGGTATTAAAAAAGATTGAAAAGGAGTTTCAAGGGGACACCGGACTAGGGGATGCGGACAATGAAGAATATAAAGCCTTTTTGAAGCACGTGCTTCCAGAATACGATGAAAGCAGGGTATACGTTTCGGATATCAAAAAAATGATAAGCTGGTATGCCATCATCCATCAGATTTTCCCTGAATTGCTGAAAGAAGACATCAAGGAAAGCGATGCTGGAGATAAGGCCGAAAAGGGTAAAGCGGATTAAAAAATAAATGCTTTGTCAATAAGTAACCTGGACTTGCAACATACTGCCTATACCTTGGAAAAATCCTTGGGATTGGCAATTCCTGCGTCCCTTGACAATGTGGATCAGCTAGTTGTCGTTTTGGTACCTGTTGTGAAGCATTGGTTAGATCGAGATATGGAAAAACTCTTGCAATTTTGTTATAGGATTGATCTTAGGGAGGATAAACTTAAAGTTATCCTTCATGAGTCCCCGCCAGGGCAAATAGCCGAGGATCTCAGCAGAGCCATTATAGATAGGCAGTGTCAAAAAATCCAAATAAGGAGAAAGTACAGTGGCTAAAGATCCAAGTAAAAGCTACTGACATCTTTTACCATGGATTCACTCCCAATATAGAAGGGGGTTCTTTGGTGCAATTCACTTGGAACAATATCCAAAATCCTTTTTTTCCCATCTGTGGCCAACCCCCCGGATTGTTCTGCGATAAAGGCAAGGGCATTTGCCTCATACAATAAACGAATCTTTCCTTGAGGGTTCTTTTTGGTGGCCGGATATAGGTAGATGCCTCCTTTCAGCAAATTGCGATGGAAATCGGCCACTAAGCTTCCTATGTACCTGGCCGTATAGCCTCTTTCTTTACATTGAAGTAGGTAGGAATGTATGTTTTCATCCAACTCCCTGTGCAGTCCCTCGTTGATGGTGTAGATATTTCCCACTTGAGGCGTCTTCATTTGAGAATGGGAAAGGAAAAACTCTCCCAAGGACCTTTCATAGGTAAACCCATTCACTCCCATTCCAGTGGTGTAAACCAACATGGTGGAGGAGCCATATAGCACATATCCTGCAGCCACTTGGTCTGTGCCTTTTTGTAATATATCCTCGGCCTGAATAGGCGATCCTGTAGGGGTTATGCGCCTATAAATGGAGAAAATGGTACCAATGGATACGTTAACGTCTATATTGGAGGAACCGTCTAGGGGGTCAATGGCTACCACATATTTCCCCTTACTGTTATGCAAATCAATTACTTCATCCTCCTCCTCTGAAACTACAGCACACACCTCACCTCCCTTCGTTAGGGCACGTGTAAAGCGTATATCGGCGACCACGTCCAATTTTTGTTGTTCTTCCCCCTGTATATTCACGTTTCCGTAGGCGCCTGTTACCTGGCTGAGTCCCGCCCTGCTGATTTCCCTAGAAACGATTTTGGCTGCCAAGGCTATATCCCGAAGCAATTGCGACAATTCACCTGTGGCATAAGCAAAGTGAGATTGGTGACTTTTTATAAAACGATCTAAAGTCACACCAACGTTATAGCCAAGGGCCGAATTGTCTTGTTTATAAGGCTTTGTCTTCATAGTTTTGTGCTCAATTTACAAAAAATATCGCTCCTGTACCAAATTAATCCCTGTTAATGATCCAACCTTTAGTGTATAAGTTCGGTGGGGCCTCTGTAAAAGATGCCGATTCAATAGAAAATGTTGCTAAAGTGCTGAATACCAACTGGAAACAGGGTCTTATAGTAGTGGTTTCGGCAATGGGAGACACTACCGATTTACTGGAAGAGATTATTAATAAGGCTTTTGTCCGCGAACCCTTTTCCACTGAACTTGAAAAGGTTGAATCCCTTCATCAAGAAGCATGTCAACAACTTTTCCCGGGAAACCACAGTATCTTCAACCGACTGAAAAATGATTTTTCCAAACTTAAGCGAACTTTGGAAAATCAAAAATTCATTGAAGAGGGGGAAGCCTTTTTCTATGACCAGATTATTGGTTTTGGGGAGTTGATCTCTACAAGAATATTACAGGAATACCTTTGCCTCCAAGGGAATTATTGTCTTTGGCAAGATGCACGGGAGCTTATTGCCACTGATTCCAATCACAAGATAGGAAGAGTGGATTGGGTATTGACCATGCAGCAGTGCAGGAAATTACTGGTCTCGCAGTTAGAAAGGTATCCGGTAATTACACAGGGCTTTATGGGTAGTGATTGGTTAAACCATACAGTTACCCTTGGAAGGGAAGGGTCAGATTTTACAGCCGCCATTCTGGCCGTTAGCCTAGGTGCAAAAAGTGTTACCATCTGGAAAGATGTTTCCGGCATCCTTAATGGGGATCCTGATTTATTTCCAGATGCGGTAAAGTTTGAATACTTGGACTTTGAGGAAGCCGCGGAGATGACCTATTTTGGGGCAAAGGTAATCCATCCTAAAACGGTCAAGCCACTGGCCAAGCATAAGATTCCCTTATACGTTAAGTCTTTTGTCGAACCTAGCTCCACTGGTACGGTAATCGGTAGCTTCCAGGACGACCCCCGAATTCCCATCACAGTAATCAAGAAAAACCAGGTATTGTTAACTTTCCGAATCAGGGACCTTTCCAGAATTGGTGGTTTCCATTTTGAAGAAATCTTTAAAGCCGCAAAGCAGCAAAACTGGACCATTAACCTGATACAGGCCTCTGCCGTTACCCTTAGAGCAGTTTTGGACGTTATGGATAAACCGAGATTGGTATTACCAAAATCCCTCCAAGAGGTTTTTGTGGTCGAGCAGCAAGCCAACCTTTCTTTGGTTACGGTTAAAAACTATACGCAGGATCAAGAATCAAAATATGGAGCCAAAGAAAACGGGATTAGACTAAGCCAGAAAAGCCCTACCACCTTGCAATATTTGATGGAAAAAATTCCCCTATAAATTTAAGCCAACCATCGCTTTATCGTGCGCTGCACCCCAGAAAGATAACTTTTTCCAAATAAATTCACATGCACCAATAAAGGGTAGAGGTTATAAATTTCCACTCGCTCCTCAAAACCCGGTTCAAGTGGGAAAACCGAATGGTAACTTTGGTAAAACTTGTTGTCAAAGCCTCCGAAAAGTTTGGAGAAGGCAAGATCCACTTCTCTGTGTCCAAAATAAACCGCAGGATCTATAAGTGCAGGAAGTCCGTTGGGGCCTGTGATTACGTTTCCTGCCCAGAGGTCCCCATGCAGGAGGGCGGGTTTTTCTTTAGGAAAAACACTGCTTAACTTAGGGTAGATTCCTCTGAACCTCCCCATAAATGTTTCATCTACCAGCCCCTCGTAAAGAGCCCTTTGTAGCATGGGCTCCAGTCTTTCTGCTATAAAAAAGTCCTCCCAATCCTGGTGGGCCCGATTGGATTGTGGTAAAATGGAGATATAATTATCTACCTCCAACCCAAATTGGTTTTGGGTGGCCATGTGCAGTTCTGCCATCCCCTCACCCAACACTTGAGAATAGTCTTCTGAAGGCTTTACCCCTTTCACCCATTCCATCAGAAGGTAATTACGGTCTTCAAGCCTGCCTTCGTACAGGGTCTGCGGGACCAAAAGCCCGCAATTCTCCCTTAGCAGTTTTAAGCCCTCATCTTCCCTTTTGAAAATATCACTATCCTCCTGATGATTTACTTTGAGCATAAACTCTCCACGGTCTGTATGGAGATAGATGGCCTGGTTGATGGTGCCAGCAGCAATCATCCGATACTGTTGGAGTACAGGTTCTTTACCAAAAACACGCAAAAAAACTTGGTTAAAGAAGTCTTCCATTCTCTATATCAAAATCTTTTTCCATCATGGAGATAAGACCATCAATGGATTCATTAAGGATTTCATATACTTTTTCAAATCCCTCTTCCCCTCCGTAATAAGGATCAGGAACATCTTGGGAATCTGCGTTTTTCTGAAAATGACGGATCAAAAACAGGCATTTTGGCGTCATTTTAAAAATCTCGCCTGCCATATTGATGTTGTCAACATTCGACTGATCCATGGCGATAAATAAGTCAAAGTCCTTAAAATCGCTTCGATTCAATTGCCTGCCTCTATGGTGCAGTTGAATGGAGTGACGCTTGGCACAGGCAATGGTGCGTTCATCAGGAAGTTCGCCGATATGATAATCGGAAGTTCCACAACTGTCACAACTTACCTGATGGGTATAGTTCCTCTCATGCAGTTTTTGGGTAAAAATGGCTGCGGCCAATGGGGACCTACAGATATTTCCCAAACAAATAAACAATACTTTTATCATGATTTTCCCAGGTTAAGGGCTTGAAAATCTGTTATAATGGGGATTCTAGGGCTCACAAAACTAACTATTATAATCAGAGATTCCTTGGGATGCCATGATTTTTTTCCTACCTTTGCGCATTAATTCTCAAATAGGAATGATTATTAGCTGACAATGACTGTGGAAACCGCAAAAAAAAGGATAATAGAAAGTGGGTTGAAATTCACCCATCAAAGGATGGTAGTGTACAATGCACTTCAGGTTTCTGCGGATCATCCCACAGCGGAATCAGTATATGAAAAAGTGAAGGAAGCCAATCCCTCCATTTCCCTAGGAACAATTTATAAGACCCTTGAGAATTTTGTAAGAGCAGGTATTTTAAAAAAGTTTACTGACGATGTTGGGGTTATGAGGTTTGACCCAATGCTTGAAACCCACAGTCACTTATACTTTACCGATACCCAAGAAATCAAGGACTATAAAGACCCCGGTCTGGTACTTTTATTAAAAAAATACTTTGAGGAGAACCAAATCGATAATTTTGAAGTTGAAGAATTATCATTGGTAATTAAAGGAAAAACAAAATAAATTTTAAAATCATACAATTATTATCCGTAAACTTTAAAAGAATAATTTATGTCATTAGTAGGAAAAAAAGCACCTTTATTCAATGCCCCCGCTGTAGTAGATGGGGAGGAGATAGTGGAGAACTTCTCTTTGGAGCAGTATTTGGGCAATAAAGATGTGGTATTATTTTTCTATCCCAAAGACTTTACTTTCGTATGTCCTACAGAAATCATAGCTTTTCAGGATAAGCTGGAGGAGTTTGAGAAAAGGGGTGTTGCTGTTATCGGTGCTTCTTGTGACACAGAAGAGTCACACTTGGCTTGGTTGGCAACTCCAAGGGATAATGGAGGCATCGAGGGAGTTACTTATCCCATCGTTGCAGACCCTGTGAAGACCATTGCACACAATTATGGTGTTTTGGCCGGTGATTGGAACTACAATGAGGATGGGGAATTGACCTATGAAGGTCTTCCAGTTGCCTTCAGGGCTACCTTCTTGATCGACAAAGAAGGAGTGGTAAGACATGAAACCGTCAATGATCTTCCTCTTGGAAGAAATATTGATGAGATGTTGAGACTTATAGATGCCCTTAGGCATGTAGAAAAATTTGGTGAGGTGTGTCCTGCTAACTGGGAGGAAGGCAAGGAAGCCATGGCCGCCACTAAAGAAGGAGTGTCCAACTACTTGGCGAACAATAAGTAAATCTTTTCCAATTAAAAAATTAAACCCTGCCTCTTACAGGCAGGGTTTTTTTATAGCTTGCCACATAATTACCCAAAGTTGAATTTGTTTTTAAAGGCCATTAAATCCTCCCAATCATCTATATCCCTTAAGGTCGGTAATACTGAAAAGCTAAGTCCAATTCCCTGAATTTCCTCCAAAGTCCTGTCATATACTTTTTCGGTGCTCCATGGAATGGATTGAAAAATTGAAGCATACAATTTATTCATTCCAATGAGGTAATATCCCCCATCCAAGGCAGGGCCAATAGTAATGTCATGGTTATCTAGTTGAAAAAATGCATCTTCAAGTATTTCTTTGCTTATTTCTGGGCAATCCGTACCGATGATCAGAGCCTTTTTGTATCCTTTTTTAAATACTTCCCTAAATGCATGAACCATGCGTTCACCCAAATTATTTCCCCACTGAGTAGTGTGGTGATATCTGCTGTCCCTGCGCACCTTGAGCATGCCATCCCCATCCAAAAAAACAAAAATATCTGCTTGAACATCATTCAGGGCATTATGCGTAAGGACGATAAGCTGTTTATATACCTTGGCTGCTTCCTTTTCCCCAATGTCTTTTGCAAGTCTGGTTTTGACTTTACCAGGTAGAGGCTCTTTTTCGAATACAATTACTGCATTTTCCATTCCGCCCCAAATATAGCAAAGCCAAATAACAGAAAAGGCCCCTTTGGGCCTTTCTGGGTTAATTTTAGCGTGATCTTCCACCGCCTCTTTGGTGCCGGGGATTGTTGCCCTGTCCTGACCTAGGTCCTTTACGTCTCCTTTCCTGCATTTTTTCCCGATTTTCCTCGCGCTTTTCTTCCCATAGCTCTTTTTGCTCAGGGGTAAGTATTTCTTCCATCTTCGAACGGTAATTTTCCCGACTTTCTTTCATGGATTCTCTCCTGGCTTTCATTTCCTCTTCCCTGGATTTGGCCTGGTCTAGATGTAAGGCATAAACCTCAGCCTTCTGGTTTTCGTCCAGTTCCAATTGATCTGCCATTCTTTCTGAAATTCGCTCTGCCATTTTTTCGGGAGACCTTTCTGCTCCTCTTCTGCTTCTGGTTTCCTCCTGAGCCCTTAATTCAACTCCAGCAATCAAAACCACCGCTACTACTAATGCTAACTTTTTCATGATCTTCTCCATTTAGTTTTCAAAAGGTTAGACCTACGGGATTACCAATCGTTTAACGGTTACCGGTAGATTCTTTGTTAAAGAACCTTAATTTTTGTCCTCAACCAGTTTTTCCCTATCCCTAGGTTTCACGTAGCTTGGCCGAATAAGTAGCCTAAGGGCAGGATCAAAAGAAAGGTAGTTCCATGCCCAATCCAAAAAGATAAAGAGTCGGTTTTTCACCCCTACAATTGCCATGAGGTGTACAAATAGCCAAGTAAGCCAGGCCATGGTTCCCTGAAAGCGAATAAAAGGTAGATCCACCACTGCCAATTTTTTTCCCACAGTAGCCATGGAACCCAAATCCTTATAACGGAAAGCTCTTGGGTCTCTTTGTTTTTCGATATTTTTTAAATTATGTGCAAGGTTGTCTGCTTGTTGTAAGGCCACCTGAGCTACTTGAGGGTGGCCATCTGGAAACTCCTCTGTTTTCATCAAACAAATATCCCCTAATGCATAGACAGAAGAACTGTTTGGCAATTGATGAAAGGGATCCACCAAGAACCTACCGGATTTTGAATATTGTTCCGGCTCAATACCCTCAATTATATTGGCCTTTATTCCGGCTGCCCATAGCAAGGTCTGGGTATTAATTTCCACCCCCTCCTTGATTTTGATTACGCGACCATCATAATCCTCTACAGCGGAATTCAGTTTTACTTGTACACCCAGGCTATTAAGGTACTCTTTCGCTCTTTTTGAAGAAATCTCAGACATTCCGGACAGCAATTGGTTACCCATTTCTACCAATACGACCTTCATTTTTGCGAAATCAAGTTGTGGATAGTCCTTTGGCAATACCCTGTTCCGCAATTCTGCCACTGCTCCTGCAAGCTCTACACCCGTGGGGCCTCCCCCAACAATTACTACATTCATTAGGGACTCCAGTTCTTCTTCATCCGCGGTATTTATTGCCCTTTCATAATTGGAAATAATCTTATTTCGGATGAATAGTGCTTCTGATACACTTTTCATGGGTATGCTATGTTCCATGATATTTGAAAGACCAAAATAATTGGTGTTGGCACCCATACCTAGGACCAGGTAATCAAATTCCAAATATCCAATACTGGTATATACCCTTTTCTGATTTTGGTCAATTTTTTTGGCCTCGGCCATTCTAAACGTAACGTTGGGGGTATGGTGAAAGATCCTGCGTAAAGGAAAGGAAATGGCGCTGGGCTGCAGTCCAGCTGTGGCCACTTGGTAGAAAAGGGGTTGAAACTGGTGGTAGTTGTTTTTGTCCAACAGCACCACACTATAAATTGAATTTTTTAACTTTCTGGCAAGCCGTAATCCGGCAAATCCTCCTCCTATAATGACGACTCTCTTTTTTGTTGATGAAGGAAGGTTTGGAATAGGTATATCGAGTGGCTCGTACATGGTCGGGATAAAATAAGAGTTAGCAAAGGAACCAAATCATAAAATTAGAAGGATTGAGTACTACATCTTTCTACGAAGAGGAAACTATACTGTTGAGGTATTTTGGAGAAAGGGAAATTTTAAGGGCAAAAAATGAACTGAAACAATAGTGCCCTTAATATTTTAATGAAAATCTGAGAGTTAGAAAAGTCGTTTAATCACCCGTTGTAAAAGTAGGATAGATTTTGAACAAAAAAAATACCCCGATCGGGGTATTTTTTAGTCTATTTCCCTCTTATTTTAAAATTTATTTACTCATCTGCAATGATAAAAACAGTCATACTCCGCGGCCCATGCGCTCCGATAACGAGAGATTGCTCAATGTCCGCGGTTTTGGATGGTCCAGCAATGAATACCCCGTAATCAGGGGCTGAGACATCCACTTTCTTGTAAACTTCGTGCATATCAGGGAGCAAATTTTTGGCATCTAGGATGACTACCAAATGCTGAGCGATAAATGGCAAGACCCTATGCTGCAAGTTTTCCTCGGGTAACCAAATTGCTGCGTTTTCGGCGACCCCATAGGTTCCTTCCAATATGGCAAGTTCCACTTTCTCTAGATCATGGGGGTCTCTTATGCTATCGCAATCCAGGTTCCCCTTGAAGGACTTAGAAAGGGATATGGTTTGTTTGCCAGGGTCAAAACTGGATTCCAGGTAACTTCCAATCTCCTCTCTGCTTTTTACCAAAATTGTTTTTCCGCCGTTTAGGGCCGAGGATTCCTTGAATTGCTCAATCAAGTCTCCATTATTCCAGGTATCTCCAAAGGCCAATAATTCTGGCAATGGGGTAGGCTGGGGTTTGTTTTTGGCGATTTTCCCTAAAATTTCACTCCTGCTACTCATGATTTCCTGTTTTTAAGGTACCAATCTTTGAAACTTTCTTTTGGAGAATCTGGCAGGTCTCTGTTTTTACCCCAGGTATTCACCCTGCTATAAACCAGCTTTTTGGGAGTAAGTTTCAGGGCAGATCTTGCAGTTTTACCCAAAAAGTCATACCAAGAGGGACTTCCCATTACCTTCCCACCCAGTTTCATGGCCCACTTTTTAGATGGGGACTCGTGCCCTGCTTGGGTAATCACCTGTCGCCACTGGTAAAGCTGCTCATGTATATTGATTTTCACCGGACATACATCTGAGCAGGATCCACAAAGGGTGGAGGCAAAGGGCAGGGTACTGTGTTTTTTTAAATCCATACCTGGTGACAAAATAGATCCAATGGGCCCGGGCACTGTAGAATTGTAGCTAAAGCCACTACTTCTTCTGTAGATGGGACAGGTATTCATGCAGGCACCACAACGAATGCATTTCAGTGAATTCCTGAAATCCTCCCTGCCGAGTTGTTCTGTCCTGCCATTGTCCACCAGGATCAAGTATAATTTTTTACCGGGTCTTGGACGATGAAAGTGGGAAGTATAGTTAGTGATACTTTGTCCAGTGGCACTTCTTGCCAACAGCCTCAGATATACTCCAAGATCGGCTTTCCTTGGAATCAGTTTTTCTATACCCATACAGGCTATATGCAAATCTGCCAAGTGAGTACCCATGTCCGCATTCCCCTCATTGGTACAAACTACAAACCCTCCGGATTCCACGATCCCAAAATTCACACCGGTGATTGCCGCATTGGCACGGATGAATTTCTCCCGAAGGTGAATCCTAGCGGCTTCGGTGAGGTAACTGGGGTCATCAGCCCCTGAATCGGTACCTAGGTGGGTATGAAAAATATCACCTATCTCTTTCTTTTTAAGATGTATGGCAGGCATTACGATGTGGCTGGGAACCTGTTTATTGAATTGAATAATCCGCTCTCCAAGGTCTGTATCTACCACATCATACCCTTTATCTTCCAAAAAATGGTTCAACCCACATTCTTCAGTAAGTATGGACTTGCTTTTCACTATATTTTGTACATGATTTTCTTGCAATATCCTTAAGACATGGGCATTATGTTCTGCTGCATCTTTAGCCCAAAGGACTTCAATGCCGTTTGCTTTTGCGTTTTTCTCAAAAGTTTCCAGAAGTGTATCCATGTTCGATAGCACATAGTCTTTGACCATAGAGGCATTTTCCCGGAGTTGTTCCCACTCTGGCAGTTTTTGTGCCGCAGTATCCCTTTTTTTTCTGACATGCCAAAGGGTTTCGTCGTGCCACTGCGTACGGTCAGAATCTTTCAGAAAGGCTTCAGCTGCTGATGCATGAGTCATTATCTTGGCCATAGTTTGAGCTTTTAAGTTCTATGAAGGTTGGGAACCATTCAATATTTGTGCGATATGCATTATTTTAATGGGTGATTGCGTTCGGGATGACAAACCCGCCAAATGCATCAAGCAGGACATATCTGCCGAGGTGATTACCTCCACTCCGCTTTGTATGTGGTCTGCCAACCTATCCTGACCCATACGCACAGATACCGCTTCCTCCGATACCGCAAAGGTGCCTCCAAAGCCACAGCATTCATCTTGTCTCTGCAATTCCACTAATTCTATATCCTTTATCTTCTCTAATAATGATTTAGGTTTATTGAAATCCTCTCCTACGATTTCGGAGGCTTTTGCCAACCGCAAACCTCTCAAACCGTGGCAGCTTGCGTGAATACCAACTTTAAAAGGAAAACTCACCCCAACTTCTTCTACTTTGAGAATATCCGTGAGGAATTCGCATAATTCGAAGATTTGTGGACCACTATCGTCCAGGATATGTTCCTTCACATGTAAAGTACAACTCCCAGAGGGGGCGACAATATAATCATAGGCCCCGAAATTTTTGGTGAAAAGCTCGGCTGCGTCATCCCCATAACGCTGGTATCCTGAATTGGCCATAGGCTGTCCACAACAGGTTTGCCCGTGAGGGTATTCCACCTCGACACCGTACTTTTCCAGAAGCTCCAGGCTGGCAATGCCCACTTCCGGATAAAACTGATCTACATAACATGGTATAAATAATGCAACTTTCATTTTCCTGACCCTTTTAACAATAAAAAAGGGGCTGCTGTTTAAAGGCCCCCTTAAAGATAAGCAGCAGAAAGTAAACCTCCATGGTTTTCGGTAAATTCAAAGGCAATCTTTCAACGCTTTGGAACACTTATCTTTTAATCTTTAATTCCGTAAACTAAGGTATTTATATTGTCAATTAAAACTGTCCTGTACTGTGCTGAAGAATTTACCATCAAACTATTCACAACTATGAAACCTACATTTAGGGGAGGACTTAATATCGCCGTTAAGATCCCAAAAGCCAAGTACCAAGCCACCTTGCAATTTTACGGGGAAACGCTGGGCCTGGAACTGGAAGAAAGACCCATTTCCCATCCTGAAATTACCCGGACGCACCGGGTCGTGTTTGGCCCAAATATTTTGTGGCTGGACTGCGTGCCTACAAAAACCCATTCAGAGACTTGGCTGGAACTAAGGACAGAGGAGATGGGTTTGGCGGAAGCATATTTGCACGAAAACGGTGTGCGTTTTTGCGATGAAATTGAGGATATTCCTAAAGGTATGCACTGGTTGACTGATCCAGCCGGCACCGTCTTTATATTGTGTGAAAACGATAGCGAACAAGAAAATAAATGAATGCCGGCAGAAAGAACGTCTTGATTGTAGGGGCAGGCCCTGTGGGTTTATGCCTAGGTCTTATGTTGGCCCAAAATGGCATTTATGCCACTATCATCGATAAAAAGCGAGAAATAGTACCCTATTCAAAAGCCTTGGGAATCAATCCCCACTCCATCATGCTTCTCCGAGAGCTTGGAGTTGTCGATTCCCTATTTTCACAAGGTAGAAAAATGCAATCCATCACGATATGGAAAGGGGAAAAACCTATCCTACATAACCCTCTGTCTAAGG
The DNA here is from genome assembly GCF_003347495.1 of Pleomorphovibrio marinus. Taxonomy (GTDB): domain Bacteria; phylum Bacteroidota; class Bacteroidia; order Cytophagales; family Cyclobacteriaceae; genus Pleomorphovibrio; species Pleomorphovibrio marinus. The sequence goes on along the minus strand of NZ_QCXY01000001.1, from coordinate 869,181 downwards.
CAAAACACCCCTATCCATTTATGCTCATATTGCCCCAAAGTCAAACGGAAAGGATATTGCTTTCGGCTGCAAAGCAAAAGGGATTGGATGTGAAAATGGGAGTTCCCTATTCAGGTCATGTCCTTGAGGAGGGAAAATTTAGGGTTATTGGACTTAATGATTCATTTGATTTTTTAATTGGTGCGGATGGAGCCCAAAGCCCAGTGAGGAATAGTTTGCAAATTCCCATTGAAGGCTTTAGTTATGCCAATGAATGGTCTCTTTATGATGTATGGCTATCCTGTAACCTTGATCCTGACCAAGGCCATATAAGGCTAAATAGGGAAGGAGGAATGATCATGATCCGCATAAAAGATAGTCTATGGAGAGTGGCAGGAAACCAAGCCCACCTATTAAATGACCTTCCTGAGGGCACCTCAGTGCAAGGAATACAGTGGGGGTCTAAGTTTTTTATCCATCACAAAATGGCCAAACAACTGGTAAAAGGAAATGCAGCGATTTTGGGAGATGCTGCCCACCAGCATTCACCTCTGGGAGCCAGGGGTATGAATTTAGGATTTGCTGATGCAGCAGCTCTAGCGAAGGCAATTTGTTCAGGAAATATCAAAAACTACGAAAATATGAGGTTGCCAAGAATCCGGAGAACGGTGAGAAGGGTCAATGCAATGACTTTCGGTTTGGTTGGGCAAGAATGGTACTTGAAGGGATTAAGAAAACATCTGCACCTGTTAAGCCCTTTACTTCAATTGGGCCTGCCGTATATGAGGGATTTTATGTTGGGAGTAGAAAAATAGAAACTTGGCAAGAGGGGTATTTTTGTTGAACTTGTTAATGAGTTTTTCCTCCAACTAATAGTCCATTCCAATGCTTAAAAAGTATTTTATTAGGAAGATTATTGCCAAATTAAGATGATGAATGAAGCTAAATATATTGCCAGAAGGGAATTTTTGGGTAAATCGGTGAAGGGAGTATTAGCTTCCTTAGCAGGATTAACTTTTTCAGAATCCCTAACTGCCCACCAAAGAATCACCCTTCCCCTTCGCGAAGAGAGAAGGAACATCCCCGTAATGTTGACCGCATATCAAGCTGATGGTAAGATTGATTACAAAGGGATGGATCGCTTGATGGATTATTATTTAGAAGCGGGAGCCAGCGGCTTTTTTGCCAACTGTCTTAGTAGTGAAATGTATCACCTAAGTCCCGAGGAAAGATTGAAGTTAACCCGGTATGTGGTGGATCATGTAAAGGGTACTGTACCGGTGGTAGCATCGGGATCCTTTGGGAAAAACATTGCCGAAAAAGCGGATTTTATTAATAAAATGCAGGATACAGGTGTGGATGCAGTGATTCTTATTACCGCGCATTTGGCAGAAGAGGAGGAACCGGATGAGCGGCTCATCTCGTATACACGGCAAATTCTTGAAAAAACCCCCGGGGTTACATTGGGGACTTATGAATGCCCTAATCCCTATAAGCGAGTTGTAACCCCGAAGGTAACACAGTTTCTGGTGGAGAGCGGTAGGTTTATCTATCACAAGGACACCACCGAGGATATGCAACAAATCAGGCAAAAACTTCACTATTCTGATGGGAGTAATTGGGGCTTATACAATGCGCATATTGGTACAGCTGCTAAAAGCCTTCGGGAAGGGGCAAAGGGACTTTCTCCGATTGCAGGTAATTTTTATCCGGAGATTATTTCTTGGATGTGTGCCCATGCGGAAAACCCCGAAAAGCAAAAAGAAGTGAACTGGCTTCAGGAGAAGTTGATAGCCACAGAAAAAAAGATTGGAAATCAATATCAACTTGGTGCCAGGTATTTTCTATCCAAAAGGGGGTTGGACATAGCCGCCAATTGCAGATCCACTGATGCAAAACTTACTGCTGAACAGCAGGGGGTATTGGATGAAGTACTTAAGGAACTACCCCAATGGCATGAAAGACTGGGAATAAGCTAATCGAAGGGCATTACTTTCTGATAAGGCTTAGAAATCGGGTAGAAAATTTACGTTTGTCTTCCATCAAATCAAAATCGTCCTCACTGATTTTTTTTACGCTTTCTATGGTATAAAAAGCCTTCTCGTTACACTTTTTGACCTTCCCGATAAATTCCTTCAATGTGTCCCTCTTAAGCACCGTAAACAGGAGCTGTACCCTTCCATACCTTCCTTCTGCACCTACCGTGGTAAACCTATGGCCTTTTTCCTTCATGTACTCCATTAAGTCATGCATGGGTTCGGGAGTGATCACCCTTACCAAAACCCTTCCCATGGCCAATTTCTCTTCTATAGTCATTCCCACAAATATCCCCATGGAAAAACCGCCTGCATATGCAATATAGGAGAGGGGATTATTTATGTTTTGGATGATCTGTCCTATAGCCAGTAACCAGATCAATGCCTCAAAGAACCCCAGCAGTGGAGCCATAAACTTCTTGCCATTGAGTACGAATACGATCCGCAAGGTATTAATGGATACATCACCTACCCTAGCAATAAATATTAGTAAGGGCATGATGAGGTAATTAAAAACTTCTTGGGAAATTCCCAAATTGGTTAAATATTCCTGCATGGTAAATGTTAATTTGCAGAGTTTGTAAGAATTTTTTCTGCTTGTGGGGACAAGGTAAGTCGAGCCCTAAGTGAGGGATAGCTATTTTCCACAATAAATGCCACAATTGGGGCGGGGTCCTCCAATGAATGGGGATGATGTCCTACATTCTCTTTAAGGATAAGGTAGATTTCATGTCCATTTTTTTCGAATAATTCCATCAAGGGATAGGTGTTTTCCTCCATCGGCACTACTTCGTCCATAGCTCCACAAACGTGAATTACTGGAATTTTTTCTTTAGCGATAGACACCGCATTGAAAAGAGGGATATCCTCATAGGTCAAGGCCTCTTGCTCATCTATCTGATAGGCAAGAAGCAACTTTTCCCAGTCAGATGCGGAACCTTCGCTGCTTCCTTTTCCCCCTGGCCAGCTCTTGATGTCACATACGGGTGCATCTGCATAGATACTTGTTACCTTATCGGTATTTTTGGAAGCCCAATTATACACATATAATCCACCTCTGCTCATGCCTTCCAGCACACAGAGAGGGTTTAGCCTATATGTATCCAGCAAGTGAGCGTAGAAATCATCCCATAACTTCACTGCCGAAGGGCTTCCATAGAGATCAGGAGCATCTACAAACACGACATGATAACCCAGTTCAAGTAGTGCCAAGTCGACCTGTGGTTCATGCCCCCAAAATCTAGCTCTCCATATCCAGGGGTTTTCAGGGGCTGTCTGATTGGGTTTTACCACAATGGCAGGGAAATCTTGGAACTGGAACTTATCTTGTTCGTATTCCGAAAATGGGTCATCGAGATTGGAGTTCAGGAAAGTTAGGTTTCCTGCCTGACTTAAGAGAAAGTAGATGAGCGCCCCAATTAGGATGCCCAACCCAAACAAAAGAAATTTTTTTAGTCGCATACTGAAAAAGTTGTTGATGCCTTTCTATGAATGATCCTACAAAAATAGCTAATTATAGGTTAATGTTTAATGCTACAGAGGATTATTAAATGGATTTGGCTTTCCCGGAAAAGTATCCAAAAAAAGAAAAGAGAAAAGTGGAACATAGCATCAGATAAATTAATATGTTCCAGTTTTGCCAAATATCAAAAGCCATCCCGAATAAAAGAGGACCAAAAGCTGCCAAATAGTATCCCGAGGACTGTGCCATACCGGACAAGGCGGCAGTTGTTTGGTCGCTCGCGGTTCTTAAGGCAATCAGGGTATAGGCCATGCTAATGCTTGCCCCCATACAAAGCCCTGTAATGGCTATCCCTACCAGGTTTGCACTATTACCGATGGGAAAAAGCAGGCTAAATCCCAAAAGGTAAACAAGGCCTAAAAAAAGGTTTAGTCCTGATTGTTGTCGGTATCTGGTGGCGATGATGGGTGCCAGAAAAGTACCTACCAAAGCAGTGATTTGCATAAAGGAGGCACTATACCCTGCCTGAGCGGCACTCATTCCCCTAGCGATAAGCATATCTGGGAGCCAGGTAATCAAGGTAAAAAACATCAGAGATTGCACCCCCATAAAGGCACTCACCTGCCAGGCCAACCTTGATTTCCACACATTCACTTTTAGTATCGGTCCAATATTTCCTGTGGATGCTGGGGTTGGACGTATATGTGGGTACCAAAGGACGAGGGTAATTACTAAAGTTATGGACCAGAATAACAAAGCCCCTCTCCAGCCCCAAGCCAGACCTTGAGCAAGTGGTACACTTACAGCCGAAGCGATGGCAGCCATAAGTGTCATTCCAGTGGTGTACATTCCTGTGATCTGCCCGGTTCTACTTGGCATGCGGTTTTTTACCAAGGGGATTAATAGGACATTGCAGACTACGATTCCGATTCCTGTTAAGGCCGTGCCTAGGTATAGCAACCAAGTGCCGCCTGAAACGCGTATAACCGTTCCCGCAAGCAAGATGATTAATCCAAAAAATATGGCTTTTGCATGTCCTAATCGATTACCAAACCGAGCAGAAAACAGAGAAAAAGTAGCGAAGGTAAGTAGGGGGAGGGTGGTCAGGAAGCCAGCCCAAGCATTGCTAAGTGCCAGATCTGTCCGTATCATGGGTATCAGAGGCCCCACAGAGGTAATAGAAGGCCTAAGGTTAAAGGACACTAATAAGATTCCCAGGATTAAAAAAGAGGGGTTTTTAGAAAGCGTAACTGTTTGCATGCTGCAAAATTAAGGTTTCCATTCATTTTTGTCGGAAAATTCCTCAGTTTGATTGGTCTGTTATTGGGCCATGTACTGCTTAGGAAATCAGGAATTTAGACTGTACTTTTTAGGAAAAAAGGAAACCTTCTAATATGTTAAATAAGAGAGAGGTTAAAGTAAGGAAGTCAAGTCTTCCATATAGTAACAGGCTGGATGCTTTTCCATTCCAATTTTGGGATAATATTCCACTGCCTTTGGGGCGGACAATAGGATTAGCTTGGCCCCTGGAGCCAACTCCATGGTTTTTTTTACCAAAGTTTTTCCAATTCCCAATCCATGAAATTCCTTGTCCACTGCTAAATCCGATAAGTAAGTGCAATAGCTGAAATCACTAATGGCTCTGGAAACCCCAATCAGTCTTTTCCCTTGCCAAGCGGTTACCAGGATTTGGGCATGATCCAACATTTGCTGTAACCTTGTTAGGTCATTGATAGGCCTTCTCTCCCCCAAAGTGGACTGAACAAGAACCTCCTTGAAGAGGTTTGCATTTATTTTGGCAGTATGCGAATAAGAAATAGTTTCAATCATGGTGTATGGATAATGCTGACTTACAATTCACATTTATTGGGCAAAGGTCTTTAGTTCTACCTCATTTTACAATATATTGCAGTTAGGAATAATAAAAGACCAAACCGTTTAACCCATTAAACCCATTTAAAATGAAATCAAGAAGAGATTTTTTACAAAAAATCACCCTTTCGGCAATGGCTTTCCCATTCGCACACCACCTTCAAGGATCATCGTTAAGTAAGAATATTACGGTAGGAGCTAATCGAGAAGAAGTATTGAGAGTGGCCATCATGGGCCTAGGAAGCTATGGTACCCGTGTAGCGGAGGCCATGCAAGACAGTACAAGGTCTAAGCTGGTAGGTGTCATCAGCGGAACTCCATCCAAAATTAAAGATTGGCAAGGTAAATACGGAATACCGGAAAAGAACTGCTACAATTACGAAAATTTTGACCAAATAAAGGACAACCCAGATATAGATGCGGTGTACATCATCACACCCAACTCCCTCCATAAGGACCAAGCCATCCGTGTGGCCAATGCGGGAAAACACGTGATTTGTGAAAAACCCATGGCACTTAATGAAAAAGAGGGTAGGGAAATGGTGCAGGCTTGCAAGAAAAACAATGTAAAACTCCTGGTAGGATACAGGATGCGTTTGGAGCCAAATACATTGGAAATAGTACGTATGCGTGAAGAGGATGAACTGGGGAAAATCATGTTTTTCCAGGGGTTGAGTGGCTTTAGGATTGGTGATCCCAACCAATGGCGACTGGATAAGGACCTTGCAGGGGGTGGAGCCATGATGGATATAGGTATTTATTCTGTAAACGGTGCCAGGTATATGGTAGGGGAAGACCCCATTTGGGTAACTGCCCAGGAAACCAAAACGGATCCTGAGAAATTCAAGGAAGGAGTGGACGAAACCATTCAGTTTCAGTTTGGATTTCCAAGTGGTGCTGTGGCGTCCTGTCTTTCTACTTATAATATGAGTCATCTGGACAGGTTTTTCCTAAACGGTCAAAAAGGCTTTGCCGAACTACAACCTGCTACCGGATACGGCCCGATTAAAGGTAGAACTCACAAAGGTCCTTTGGAGAAGCCCCATGTTACCCATCAAACCGTACAGATGGATGAAATGTCTGATATGATATTGAAAGGGAAAGAACCAAAACTTCCCCTTGACGGAGTGGAAGGGACAAAGGACCTAATTATCATAGATGCCATTTATAAGGCAGTAGCCTCGGGGCGTAAAGAAAAGATTGACGTTACCTTCTAAGAAAATAAAGCATTTATTGCCTGTAAGCATATTCTGGTTTTGGTATAAAGCGGAAAGGATATAAGACTGGAGTTACTTTTTTCGAATACCAATCCTAAGTTTGGGTAATCCCTTTTATTAATATTAGGTAGATTCCACCCATTGTGCTTAGGCAGTGTGCAGGTTATAGATTGAATGCTCCATGGGTGCAGGGCTTTTCCTAATTGCTTTACCCAAATTGGGGAATTAACCTAAGCTTGCTATCGTGGACTGCCCTCCCGTTTTGGGGGACAGTCCACGATAGCAATTAGGAGGTCATTGAAATTAATATGTCCTGATGAAGGTGAGGTCCAGGCTAGAAACATGCAGTTTAAAAAATGCCTCCTCCTAATTTATTGACCCAGGAAATCAATAGGCAATTTTTTTTGGAAGGTAATCCTTAGAATTGATCAGAAAAGCCTAATCTTCAATTAAGCTTCAATACCACACCAAGGTTGAGCCATGCCCAGTTGTTTCCTATTTCGCCATAAGCACCGAATTTCTCCGTGAAATAGTAGCGGGCACCTGCATGGAAGGATACCAACATGCCACTTGTAGCAAAGGCAGCCCCATTAAAATTAAAACTCCTGTAATACAAGCCAAGCCCACCATAAAGGTCAAGGTTGTCTTTTTCCATGTCAAGAAGTTCGGCAAAGTGGTAGGATCCCCTAGCTCCAATTAAGGAAATAGAGAAACCGCTGTAGCTTACATATCCAAATTCACCACCTACACCTATGACTCCCTTTTCCAAATCTGCGATGCCATATTCAGCACCAACACCTACGGGTAGGCCAAATCCTCCAAAAACTCCCAAGGAGTAGGTGCTACCGAGGCCAACTCCCCCATGAAGCACAAAATCTTTTTCTTTAAAGGCCTGTCCATTTACCTCGCTGATAAATGGGAACAAGAACAATGCGATAAAACATATGTTTATCAGTTTTTTACGTATCATAATAGACAAGTTTGATAAATGAAATGAAAAACGATATACAAAAGTGTCGTATAGTCAGAAAGTAAAAGTAACACAAAATATAGTTGAATAAAAATAGCCATTAAACCCTCTAAATTCTTTTAATGCCTATTTATACAGAATAATAATTGAAATCTAATAAAGATTCATTGAAAAGAGGGGTATACTTATTCGATAGGATTTTAAAGTTTTTTAAATTAGGCTTTCTTGTATGAAAAACTTTGAGGATGAAAATACTGGCAGGGTTTTGCTAATGAATTCCTTTACAATTTTGAAAATTGCCTTTCCCGAAGTTTACAACTTTCAGCAAGCTTAATTCTCAATTACAGAAAAGGAAGGTTTCACCCAGCTCAACTACCTCAATTGAAAACTACCCACATAAAAGTTTTGTGCTACCTTAACCTCCGCTTGGTTGGCCTTAAGTTCCATCCATTGCGTAGAGGGACTAATCCGTAAGGTGCTTCCACCCAGCAGAATATCCACAGGCATGTCAAAAGAGGGGATACAATTGGTCCAACGGTAGCGAAGGGTTTCATTGTCCGAAAAGTAATATTCCAAAACGGGCAGGGATGGGTTTCTTAGGTATTGGTCAAAGAAAGCAGATAAATCCATATCGGCCTGGGAGGATATGTAGTTTTCCACTTGGGCACTGTTAACGGTTTGATGGTAAAACTTTTGGTTCAACCCTCGTAAAATTCCTCGCCACTTTTCATCGTCTTGAATGATTTCTCGCAGGGTGTTCAGGATATTTCCTCCTTTGTAATACATATCTGCGGATCCCCGGTAATGAACGGAATAGCGCCCAATGATTGGGAGTTTGTTTTCAATTTTGGAACGGGTGCCCCGGACGTATTCCTGTCCAGCCTCCTTTCCATAGTGGTAATCCAAAAACAGGCTCTCCGAGTAATTGGTAAAGCTTTCATGGATCCACATGTCCGCAATGTCCTTATAGGTGATATTGTTGGCAAACCACTCATGACCGGATTCGTGAATGATGATAAAGTCGAACTTCATCCCCCAACCTGTTTCGCTTAGATCAGTGCCACGGTAGCCGTTTTCAAAATTGTTGCCATAGGTAATGGAGCTTTGATGTTCCATGCCAAGGTAGGGAGCTTCCACCAGTTTGTAGCTGTCCTCATAAAAGGGATATGGCCCAAACCAATGTTCAAATGCTTCCATCATGCGTATCGCATCTTTAAATTGATCTTTGGCCTTTTCCAGGTTATAGCGCAATACATAGTAGTCCATGTCCAGAAAACCCTTTTCCCCCTTGTATTTTTCACCAAAGTGTACATAATCCCCAATATTGATATTGACCCCATAATCATTGATGGGATTACTTACAAACCAATGGTAGGTGTTGCTGTCTTCTTGTTCCTCTACTTTCCTTAATCGACCATTGGAGATATTCATCAGCCCTTTGGGTACCTTCACACTGATGAGCATACTGTCCACTTCGTCTGCGGGGTGGTCTTTGCTGGGCCACCAAATGCTGGAACCTATACCCTGATTAGAGGAGGCGATAAAATGTTTCCCGTTTTGGTCTTTAGTCCAGGTGATACCCCCATCCCAGGGTGGACGTTCCGCCTCCTTCGGAGTGCCCTCATATTGGATGATTAACTCTTCAACTTTTCCAGGCTCCTGATTCTTGATTAAAGTAATGAAGTGGGCGGCTCCTTCTCTTTTAAATTCCAAGGCTTTGCTGTCTTGAGTGACGGCTGTTATTTTAAGGGGTTCCTGAAGATCAATTTGAAGCAATTGGTGAGGTTTATCCACCTTGTAATGAACCTTGTTTTCACCTTTAATGGATTTTGTTTCGGGAAAAACTTCTACATTGAGATGATAATAGGTAAGGTCCCACCATGCCCGTTCGGGGGTAATGCTTCCCCTAAGGGTATCCGCACGGGTGAAACTAACTTGCTGACCAATTGCCGTTAAAGGGATACTTAGCAATATTCCGAAAATTAAAGGGCCAATTTTCCGATTCATCCGTATGGTGTTTCAGGCATTTAAATAGTAATAGTTCACCGCAAACCGATATAAACATACGATTTTTTGATTAAATCATTCCTGGGCAATATTTTTCCCAATAGGAATTTAATAATTTGCTGCCTCTACCATTGAAATACAAGCCTGTAGCTGGGGTACCTGTAAACTCCCCAAACACGGAGCCTCTTGGGGTCGAGTAAAAATCCAGACGGACAAAACTCTTAAATATCTTGCTGATGGTTCTTGCATCCTTTAGCATTTCATCCAAGCATTTAGGAGGTAAGTTGTCTTTTCCGTTGGGGAAATTGTAATTCAGTTGGGGTAGTTTGTTCCAGTCGCTATCATAAAAGACGTGCGTGTTTTGTTTTGTATTACGTTGAATTTCTTGGATGCAAGCAACTTTGCCATTAAATATGTATACTTTATAGTCAATATGAAGTCGAAATTCATTATTTTCGGTGGGAAGGAATTCTTCTACCAATACACAAGAGCAAGGCCTTTTCTCCAGGGATTTTTCCAGATATTTATTTATGTCCTGAATACTAGCTTGCTCACTTTTCAGCAGATTCATACCATTTCTTATAACAAATACCCCTTTGGAATCCCAGTCTCTACTTGTTCTTATCACATAGTTTTCAGGTAAACTTTTCCATGGTAAGTCTTTGATATTGGTTCCGACCCAATATAATGCCGGCGTTTTTATGTTAAGCTCTTCTACAAACCTTCTACTATTGTATTTATCACTCATAAATCTCTGCCAATGGGCGATTTCTATAAGTTTAGGTATTGAAAGTGGATCGGGTAAGATATAAATGTCCTTAAGTCCATCTTGCCAGAATTTCTGTCTCCTATTCCTTATTTTTTTGCTGAAGGCTCTGTTTAATTCCATTTTGGAAAGGAATTTTTTTCTTAGTTTAATTAGCAATGGACTTTTCATAAGGGAGGTAAGTTTGAGGAGAAATACGATGCCGGGTGAGTTTTGGATGATGGCCTTGAAAAGAAGGTTGGTAATAAGTAAAGTATATTTTTCAATTTAAAATAAAATTACTTGAAGAAGAACCGAGTTTCATTATCTAAATTTTGGATAAAATTATATCATTTCCATCAACACTAAGTGTTATTATACCTGTGGACAGGCGGATTTGTCAGAAATTGCCTCCTTTTTTCCCACAGTTCAGGCGAGTCATCCGGATCAAATATGGCGAAAAATCGTGACTATTCTTGCTCGGTCTGATTCCAATTCAGCATCGAAAAAGGGGTCATTTCCGTGGGAAGATTGTTGCCGATTCTGTTCTTTTGGTAGGTAACTTCAAACTTATGCGTACCTGAGGAGTAGAACAAATTGCCACTCTCCAGTTCCACCATCTTACCTGCCTAAGTGACATAATAATGATTTTGCAAGAAGTTTCCCTCGTCATTAGACTTTATAAAGAATTGACACCCTTATTCGGTGAATGTGGCCAGAGAAAGAAAGTAAAAAGTCGTGGTTGGTTGCATTTTGGCCTTTTCCCTTCGGATGATAAGACCATTCCGAAACTCAAAGATAGGGTCTAATTTCCCCTCCCATCTTTTTTCGTCCTTTTCATATATCAAGGATAACGCACCTTTGTGCGTTCCTATAAATTCTTTAAATCCTTCCGGGGAAGGGTCATGAAGGTAGGAATAATAGGCATTTTGGCTGGCTGCCATGCGGTAGCTAGCTAATATCCTATCCCCGGAAATATGAAAGCCTATCCAGGCAGAAGAGGTGATCATGCGCTCATAGGCAAGTCCAGGAGCAAGCTCATCCTTAGGAATTGGTTCCCAGGCTGTGAAATCCTTCCCCGGCTCCAGCTTTAAACTATCCTCCAACTCTAGCGCAGGAAAGGAGTAACTGAAGATATACGGGCTGTGGGGAAATAGCAGGTAAAGTTTGTCTTCTTGAATTTGTGCATATGGGGCTATGTCCAAAAAGTGCCCCTGTGCTTGCCTTTGCTTGATGGTAAAGGGCAATTCTGCCTGAGCAACAAAGTCATCTTCCTCCATGTCATACACCCAAAGAAAAGGGTATCTGGAATAAAAGTCCGGGGCATCTTTCTGCCAATCCATCACATGCTTTGGATAGCCAAAGGTGAAGAGGTGATTTTGGTGGAGGAGGTTTAAATGCCCGGGGTTGAAGTAGAGCGAGAATTGGTTGATAGGAATATCCTTTTCCTTTATCCCTTGCAGAGAATCGTTCAACCAGTAGAGGTGTGTGGCACCAACCATCAACAATTGGTTTTCGTCCAAAAAATGAATGGAATAAAACTTACTGGGAAGCGAACCTGCTGTATCTGTATTGCTTAGACTTTTTTTTTGAAGGATTTCCCCCTGCCTATCTGCCAGAAGTACCCTTTTTTCTTCGGATTCATAAAGGACAAAGTATTCCATGCCTTGCGTCCAGTTCAACAGTTGCAAGTCACCTTTATGATGAATGGTAAGGCTGTCTGTTTTCTTGAACTCCGGAGGGGTGATTGATTCGGGGGACTTATCGGTAGAAGGGGTACAGGAAATCGCAAAGTAGAGCAGTAATGCGAAGATCTTAGAGGAAGAAATATAATAGGTCATAGGTGAAATTCCCTTTGGTTAGATCCTTCTATCCATCTCGATTCCACTTAAAAGTGAGGCGTTAGAATCTACGATATAATTCATTTTCTCAAAAATCCAGAATTTTTGTACAGCATTGGAAGTTGCGACTCAAATGCTGCCTTAATGTTTTCCTTAACTACCATTATAAGCATTACTGGTAAGAAATATACCGGTTTTAACTTGCAAACCAAAAAGTTTACATTGTCAACGTAAACTAATTTACACTGTCAATGTAAGCATTTTGTACAAAGTAAAGAATCTAAGGATTCAGTAAGTAAGGTGCAAAACGTCTTTTGGAACGCCGATGACGCTGATTGTGCGGATGATCACTGATGTTATTATTATTTCCTAAATAGATCCACAACTATCCCTTAAACCAGCATTCCTTTCCTTTCCTAAGATTATCTCCCGCAGATATTGCAGATGCATGCTGAATGGTTTCTAGTCAGTCATAAAAAACAGCGTCAATCCGCTTAATCCACGTCATCAGCGTTCCATTTGCTTCCGGATATAATCTCCCGCAGATATCGCAGAGGGATGTTTAGCCAATAAAAAATAATCAGCGTCAATCCGCCAGATCCGTATTATCAGCGTTCCTTTTGCTTCCGGAAATAATCCCCCGCAGATATTGCAGATGCACGCAGAAGGGTTTTTAGCCAATAAAAAATAATTAGCGTTAATCCGCCGGATCCGTGCCATCAGCGTTCCTTTTGTTCCCTTAAATGATCTCCCGGTGATACCGCAGATGAACGCAGAAGGATTTTAGCTCAGTTCAAGATATCAGCATCGTTCCCCTTAATCCTTACAATCGACTTTCCCTTTTGTGTTTTTCAAAAAGAGTTAGTCTGGGGTTTTCTATTCCCATTCCGTCTATAGCCCCTCCACGGTAAAAAGGTCGAAGGACAAAATATCTTCCCTTAGCTCTGGGTTGCTGTCGTTGTTGGTGGAAAGGTAAAGCCCTTCTTCGGTGAGAAAGTATTGGCTGGAAACATACCGCTCCCCTGGGAATAAAGTCTCTCCCAAAGTGTTAAAGTCCTGATCCAGAATGATGATGGAAAAGCTTTGATCGTGGAACTCTAGTTCCTGATTGAATTCTGATACCCCATGCCGAGCCAATCTATAATAAACAGAACGATAAGGATCAAAAATAATAGCACCGTAACTAGGAGTAGTGAATACATATTCCCTATCGGTATCTACCCCGGGGTTTTCGTGGGGTTCCAATTCATCGAAATAATTGCTCTTTGCCAGGTATTCATTTTGAGAAAAATCAGACAATTCCATCACCTGGACAAAATGGTCTGATGAAAAGGAACTAACCAGTTGATCTTTGTTATTTCTGGTTGTGGAATAACTCATTCCCCTAGACCCCCAAACCTTTCCCCTCATGGCATTAGGATAATTATTAAAGTAGTCAATTGTGCAAGTTTCCACATCAAATGTTATCATACTAGGTGCCTCATAATATTCGGGAATCCATGGGCTTCTGTCAGGGGCTACATTTAGGATTAATTTGTCTCCATAAACATTAAGCGGATTAATGGTATAGGAAGCCGGCATGCCAGAATGTGAGCCAGGTAACCGTCCGTCTTTGATAAGGCTACAAGAATAAAGAAGGCTACCCCTGTGGTTTATAATAGAAATTTTTCTATCAGAGCCTGAAACCACAAAAATTGAATCCAAATTTAAAACTTTTAATCCACTGGGCCTTCCCACACTCTCAGGGCCTTCCTCCTTAAGAGGAACAGAAAAGGAGAGTATTCTATTTTCTAGATCAAAAAAATGAATGATAGGCACATTATTTTCCAAAAACACCAAATAGGGAATCTTATCAGTTGAGAAACTATCCACATGGTAGGATAAGTGGAGGGTCTTATATGAAGTTCTATCATCCAATGGAAGCTCCAAGGTTCCCGCTTTTTTCAGGCTAACCTCGGTGGTCTCACTATCAGATGGATCTCCACAGGCACTGATTAGTAGAGATATAAGGAAAAAGGTAAAATACTTCATGTTATTCAACTAATCCCTTAATATAAAAAGTTTAGTTGATTTATCCTTGTTTTGGAAAGTAAATTTTTAACGTGAGAACAGGCACATTGATCTCCCAAATTGTGCAAATGCACGCAGAAGGGTTTCTAGTCAGTCAAAAAGCAATCAGCGGCAATCCGCCAGATCCGTTTCATCAGCGTTCCTTTTGCTTCAGGAGATTATCTCCCACAGATACTGCAGATGCACGCAGAAGGGTTTTAGCCAATAAAAAATAATCTGAGTTAATCTGCTAGATCCGTGTGATCTGCGTTCCAAATAATCATTCTATTTCGATGATTCAATTTTTAAGTAGATTCCCAAGGCCCTAGCCATGTCCCGCCCAAATTGCCGGGCATTCTCAGGGTGGATGACTTGCTTTCCATGGTTGGCAAAGGGGAATTCAAGAATGCTGGTAAGCTTGACCCCTGTGAGGGTTTTCGCCCAGTCCAAAAATGGCACCTGTAAATTTCCGTCCTCTTCCCACACGTTCCATCCCTCACCATAAGGTAACCATGCCTTTTCCGCATCCAAGACCAGTTCACCGCTTTGATGCTCATTGAGAATGGAAATAAACCGCTGCTGTTCTTGGGCAATAGCTGGATCTTCATCTCCCACAAAATAGATGTGCTCGTTCCACTCGCCAAAAAGCCATGGACAATGGAGATCAAATACTGTAGTGATTTTCCCTTCCCCCCAATTTAGCATGGTGTTTTTCAAGGCTTGGGTGCTCTGGTAAATAGGGTTTTCAGCATAATCCACATCGTGGTCCCAGGGCTTCCTGAGTTTCCCTTGATCCCCATCCTGCACGCCGTCCTTGTCCATAAAAGGCAGGATGAGAAAGTCCACATGTTGTCTTAACCATGCCATGGCCGGCTCATTATCTTCAAGCATGGATCGGATAAAACCTTCCAATACAAAGCTCACCATGGCCTCATTGGCATGATGACGGGCGGCAATGACTACCTTGGCTTTGGAAGTTGCTTCCTTAGCTTTGATTTCCAATAACTCCGCACTTCTTCCTTTCTCGGATTTGGTCAAGGTGGAAAGGGATAATTGGGGATGATCGATATAGTTTTGTATAAATTGTGTAAAATCCTTTTCCAAGTACGGGTATCCCACACTGAAGCAGACTTCTTTTCCACTATTGTCGAAACCATAAACAAAGTAATCCTTCCCCTCTCCGATTTTTTCCTCTTGCCAAGACCAAGATTGCCCCCCGTCCATACTGATCGCTGGACCCATAGTGCCTACCTGACGTTTAGGAAATTGGAAGTACACCCTCTTTCCTTCCATTCCATTTACTCTGAACATCCAATAAAACCATTCTTCACTGGTGTCCCTCAAGTCAGGTCTTATGCCAACGGTATCTGCATCTAGGGTATAATAAAGCGTGCTTGTGCTACCAGGCTGATCGACAATGATATTCCCACCTGGAAAATCGATGTCAATTTGTTGTCCTTTTACCCCTTGGTTCACCATTAGAAAAAGGAATGATAATACCACTAGATTTCGAATCATCTCAATTATTAACCAATAGTCTTACACCGACTGTGGGGAGGGGATATCGTAACCCGGGTTGCGGGGGTCAAAGAGCAACCTGTTTGCTTCACGGGAATGCTCCCCAACAAACAGCTCCGTTTCACCATCAAACTCCAGCCAAGGCCCTACGATGTAATTTTCTTGGTTTACGGGCACGCCCATACCGTCCCTGGCGATTTCATGGATTTTCATAAACTCTTCATAGGCCAGTTGATTGTCACCGAAGCGTCCCGCCTTGCCATTGAAAGGTACCTTTTCCCCTAAGCGGTAGGATATGTTCATCAAGTGTCCCAAGGTGCAGCTAAAATGGGCATCATACATATTGCCATTGGCCATCATGGGGTCATTGGCCTTGCATGCCGCCACAAAACTCCCATAAGGCCCTCCCGGGGTGATCTTCACCTGCTCAACCTTTACATCCCTGGGTTGACTGCCATTGTGCGAATGGTATTCCCCGTCGATAAGCTTTCCCCCGTCCTCAAAATAGAAATGGTTGGTCACCTGGTGTTCGTATCCTTCGTGGTTTACATTTCTCACATTGAAGAACACCTGTTGCCCATTGGCGAATTCTGCCACCGCAAACATGGTATTTGGAGTTTCTCCCTGATCGTCCCAGACAAAGCGACCTCCGATGGCCATAACCCTTTTCGGATGGGTATTGGCCACCTCGGGGTCCAATGCCCAATAGGCCACGTCCAGTTGGTGGGTTCCCTGGTTATTGAGCTCCCCATTGCCCACCAGCCAGTTCCAATGCCAGTTATAATGGACCAAATTTTCATTGAATTGATCGATGACTGCCGGCCCTTTCCAGAGGTTCCAGTCCAGATTTTTGGGAGGGGAGGTATTGGGTTTAAAGCCAATGCCTTCCCGGGGTTTGCAGGCAAAGCCGTGGGATACCAGCAGTTTACCGTATTTTCCGGATCGTATGTCACTGATTTGTCCGGCCCAGTTGTCACTGCTGCGGCGCTGTGCCCCGTGTTGGATGACGACTCCGTATTTTTCTGCGGCGGCCAGTGCCACCCTGCCCTCGTACACGTCGTGGCTGGCGGGTTTTTCCACATAGCAGTGTTTCCCCGCTTGAGCCGCCCAGATCACCATAAGGGAGTGCCAGTGATTGGGTGTGGCTACGCTGATGGCGTCTATGTTTTTGTCTTCCAAAACCCTTCGCACATCCGCTTCCCCCTTGGCACGGCTATGTACCCCGCCTTTGTCCTTGAGGTCGGCGATTCGGGCAGCAAGTACATCCTTATCGGGTTCCACCAGACAGGCTATTTCCACATCCTCCAGTGAGGTGAATCCACTGATGTGGTTTTTTCCTCTTCCATTTACTCCGCATATGGCCACCCGTAGGCGGTCATTGGCCCCCATGATATTAGCGTAGGACTTGGCACTGAACCCCATGGCACCTATGCTGATGCCGGCGGTGCCAAGTAGAGATTTTTTCAGGAAGTTTCTTCTGTGGTTCATAATTTTGGGTTTATTTAATTTCAATCAGACTGATGAATTAGGTTCACTTTTGTTAAAATACCCTTTAAAAATATCAAAATCAAATTTTGAAACCATAGATATTTCGGCAATGGGAATCGTAACTCCTAACTTTTCATCAATTAGTTGAACCTTGTTTTCATCTATAAAATGTTTAAGAACTTCAATATAATTTGTTGTAATGATCAATTCGAGGGTATTTTTTTCTCTGAAACCACTAAGATTTGGTATTAGTGTAACAAATGGATCACCAATGGGATCAGATATTCTATTGATGTATGCTATGTAAACTTTGTTGGACTTTGTCGTAAGCATCAATAGTTTTTCTGAATCTTTTTTTGCATTTAATGATTTCCAGAACAATAACTCAATTTGATTGCCCCACCTTTCTACTACATAAAGCATTGAGGCTTTATTGGGCAATAAAATATTTAGTCCCCAAGCAAGTGGAAGAGCAAGAAAAAAAATCAGCAAGGAAAAGTTTAATCCAGGCAAAGTTGTATAAGGATTTAAACTTATAAACCAATTTCTAATTGGTTGAATATAAGGTATTTGTAAAATCAATCTATCAAAAGCTAAAGCCAAAATTGTTAAAAAAATTGCTGCTATTAGTGCATTAAAAATCAATCTCTGCCTTTCTATCCTTTGATGGTAAAACTTAGTTATCTTGAAGCTAATTAAAAATAAATACCCACCAAGTAGAGGAAACAGAAGCAAATCTAAGCGAGGCATTTATTTGTCTTTTATTTTGACCTGTCTTTCCTTGTAAACATTAACTGCCTCTTCTAATTTTTTAAGTAATTCCAGTGCTTCTTCTTTATTGCCAAACAAATCTTTACTTTCCATGTAGAAAGTACCATTGGAAGTAACCTTGATTTTATCATAATCAGTTTCTTTCTTCCTTCTTGGAATACTAAGTAAAGTTTTTATCAAGCCCATAGATCTAAATTAGACATTAACTTCAATAAATACAACGTATTTTCACAATTACTGGTTGGCGATATGTAAATACCTAATGTTATATTTTGATCAATCAGAAGAATGCCATCACCCCAACACCTCATGAATCACCCTGCCATGTACATCGGTAAGCCGGAAATTCCTACCCTGAAATTCATACGTTAACCGTTCGTGGTCGAATCCTAGTTGGTGCAGGATGGTGGCCTGCAAATCATGCACGTGGGTACGGCCCGAGGTGCCATAATAGCCGATTTCATCGGTCTCCCCATATACATAGCCCTTCTTCACACCGGCACCTGCCATCCACATGGTGAATGCCTCCAAATGGTGATCCCTGCCATCAAACCCTTCTCCGGTCCTGGCTTCCATCATGGGTGTCCGGCCAAATTCTCCCCCCCAAACCACCAGGGTCTCTTCCAATAGACCCCGCTGCTTCAAGTCTTGTAATAGTGCCGCTATGGGTTGGTCTATTGCCTTACAGGATCTTCTCATGCCTTCGCCTACTCCATTTCCGGCACCCACGCCATGGGTATCCCAGCGGTTGTCAAAAAGCTGTATAAAGCGCACCCCCTGTTCCACCAGCCTTCTGGCCAGTAGGCAATTGTTGGCAAAGGAACCCTCTCCGGGCTCAGTGCCGTACATGTCATGGATATAGGCAGGTTCATTGCTGATGTCCATTACCTCGGGTACCGCACTTTGCATGCGAAATGCCAATTCGTATTGGGAAATTCTGGAAAGGATTTCCGGGTCGCCTACTTGTTCGTGTTCTAGCCGGTTGATCTCATTGATGGCATCGATGGATTTTTTTCTCAGCCTACTGTCCATATATCCGGGATTGGAGAGAAATAGGACAGGGTCTCCTTTGGACCTGCAATGCACTCCCTGGTGAATGGTAGGCAGGAAGCCGCTTCCCCAGGCACTTTTCCCGGCACTGATGGAACCCCCACCCCCGGAGGTCAGCACCACGAAGCCGGGGAGGTTTTGGTTTTCGGAACCCAAGCCATATACGGTCCAGCTTCCCATGCTGGGCTTGCCAAGCCTGGCACTGCCCGTATGCATAAGGAGCTGGGCAGGGGCATGGTTAAACTCATCGGTATGCATGGCTTTCAAAAAACTCACCTCATCCACCATTTTGGCAAATTCTGGCATATAGTCAGAGACAAAAGCCCCAGAACCGCCGTGTTGCGCAAAGCTGGCCTGAGGCCCCAGAAGCTTTGGGGTGCCTTTGAGAAAGGCAAACTCCTTGCCCTCCATCAGGGACTTGGGAGTATGCTGCCCATCGAGTTTTTTCAATTCCGGTTTGAAGTCAAAGAGCTCCAGGTGAGATGGGCCACCGGCCATATGTAAAAAAATTACCTGTTTGGCCTTAGGTGCAAAATGGGAGAGTCCATTGAAGGCGTTTTTGCTAGGCCTTGAGGTTTGGGGAAGCAGCTTGTCACAGCCCATTAGCATACCCAGGGCCATGGCTCCCATACCTGAACTGCACTGTTTCAAGAAATGTCTGCGGCTGTTATAGGCCGCCTTTCGGTATAAGGCTTCTTGCAGTAAGTCCATGGGATTATCTTCGGTTAATGAATTCGTCTAAATTAAACATGGCATTGCAGACCAGGGTGAGTGCCAGATGCCGGGCTTCTTCCTCTGCCAGTTCCTGAGTTTGATAGTCATCCAGGGCCTCTTGGTACAGCGAGGTTAACACCTTCACCTTTTCCTTTGCGGGTGGCACTGCAGTGATCAACTGCAAATGAGTGGCAATTCCCTTTTCAATATCCTCGGGGTGTTCACGGTGAATTTTGCTGGCAAAGGCCTCTGCCATTTCAATATACGCAGGATCGTTGAGCAAAACCAGGGATTGGAGCGGAGTATTGGTCCTGATGCGCCTGGAAGTGCATACCTCCCTGGAGGGGTTGTCAAAGGTGGCCATGGAAGGATAGGGGTTTGTACGTTTCCAATAGGTATAGATGGCCCTACGGTATTTGTCCTTTCCCTCACTTTGGTGCCAAAACACCCCGCTGAAGTCCCTCAACCCTTCGGGCTGGTAGGGCATTACGCTGGGGCCGCCCCTTTCAGGCACTAAAAGACCGCTTATGGCTAAAGCCTTGTCCCTCAAAGTCTCTGAAGGGAGCCTTGTCCTGGAACCCCTGGAGAGGTATTTGTTATACGGGTCTTTTTCCAGGGCTTCGTCAGTCACATGGGAGGATTGTCTATAGGTAGCAGACATCAAGATCTCCTTGATCAGGCTTTTCATGGACCAGTTGTGCGTGTGGATAAAGCGTATGGCCAGCCAGTCCAATAACTCCGGATGAGTGGGTTCAAAGCCCTGGCTACCAAAATCCTCCATGGTTTCAATAAGACCAAAACCGAAAATCTGTTCCCAGATTCTATTCACCATTACTCTAGCGGTGAGTGGGTTGTTGGGGTGCACCAGCCAATGAGCAAAGGCCAGCCGTGGAGGCACGGAGTCCGCCAAGTCCCCTAAAATAGCAGGAAGGCCTGGCTCCACTTCCTCATCGGGACTTCTCCAGTCTCCCCTGGCAAACACAAAGGACTGCCTTTGCTTTTCTCCCTCTAATTCTTGGAAAATAGGAGTATGAACGGCCTCTATTTCATAAAGGTCCTCAATAGCGTCCTGAATATCCGAGGATAGCTTTTTATAGGGGGCATCATCAAGGTGGAAAAATAGCCAGTCCACCCGTACCAGGTCTTGGGCAAAGGTTTTGTCTTTTTGGAAATAGAGATAAACATCCCGATGCCCTGTTACTTTTTTCACGGGGATGGTTAATCCCTCCCAATTTTGAGGGCGATTGGCCGGAAAATTCTTGGCAGTGATGCCAAAAGTGCCTTCCCCTATTTTTTCTCCCAAGGGCTCATCTAAACGTATCTCTACTTTAGCGCCGGTCAGGGAGGCATAACCCAGGCTGATGGAGGAAATATCCGTAAGTTCCACGTTTTCATACATGACCCAAGAACTGTCTTGTACCTGCCAAATGGATTTTTGGTCATGCCCCACTAATTCGATAAACCTGCTTTTGTCCTGAAACTCCTCGGCCTCTACCTTCCTGTAGCCCACCTGATACAGCAGCTTTTCCTTTTGTTGGTGAAGGAAGGAATTTTCAATGTTTTCCAATTGGTGATCAGAGTTTACCTGGCGGTTTATCCAGGTAAGGGCATTACGTACTTTTTCCTTGTCCTCATCCTCGTAGGTGAGCAATTTGGGCTGTTCATTGTACAAGTCCTTATCCGCAGTATTGTTGAAGATGGCCATGGAGCGGAAGAAATCCTCGTGTCGGATAGGGTCATAGGGATGGCTGTGGCATTGCACGCAGGCCATGGTGGTGCTCTGCCACACCTCATAGGTGGTACCTACCCTTTCCATTACCGCAGCTACCCTGAACTCCTCGTCATTGGTTCCCCCCTCATCGTTGGCCATGGTGTTGCGGTGAAAGGCAGTGGCGATTAAATCCGCTTCACTGGGATTAGGCAGTAGATCACCCGCCAATTGCGCAATGGTGAACGCATCAAATCCCATATCTGCATTGAAGGCATCGATCACCCAGTCCCTGTATTTCCAGATGCTGCGGTGCAGGTCCTTTTCATATCCCTTGGAGTCGGCATATCTGGCCAGATCCAGCCAAAAGGAAGCCCATTTTTCCCCAAACTGAGGCAAATCTAACAACCTGTCCACTTCCTCTTCATAGGCAGTTTCCATGGCTGACTTACTAAACCGTTCATAGTCCTCCAAAGTAGGAGGCAATCCCACAAGGTCCAGATAAAGCCTTCGCAACAGCACTTCTTTTTCTGCCTCAGGACTCTGGGGCAGCCCCATGGCTTCTAGTTGGGTAAAAATAAAGTGGTCCAGTTGATTTTTGGGTTCCCAGTCAGCAGAAAGCTTTGGCACGGGTATGTCCTTTTTTGGAGGCGAATAGGCCCAGTGTTCTTCCCATTTTGCCCCTTGGTCTATCCATTTGGTGATCAGTTCTATTTCATCTTCACTCAGGGGTTCCCGCCCATAGGGCATTCGGAGTTCGGCGTCATGATGGGTAAGCCGACTCACCATTTCACTGTCCTTGGCCTTGCCGGGGATAATGGCTGGTTTTCCAGATTCGGTGGGTGCCTTGGCTTCCTCTTCAAAGAGCAGGCTGAACCCACCCGACTGCTTTACACCTCCATGGCAGGCGATACACTTGTTATTGACGATGGGCCTGATATGCTGGTTGTAACTGATGGGATCCTGAAACAACTGAGCCCCCCACATTCCCCAGAACAGGAAAAACAGCCCAATTAACGCGGCTCCACCTATGAATATACCTTTTTTCATGAACCTTTAAATGTAACTAATTATAGGATTTTTTTCAATGGTTCTTGCTATAAGCAGTCCTATCCTGTGGTGTTTGGAAGATTAAGTACAATTTAATTGGCTATGGAAGGTTTTAGGGCTTTTTTTGGTACTGCTTAGGTCAAGGTGTTTTTGATATTTGGGGTAACATAACATGAATTTAGTAACTTTCGGGATGGCTAGGTTTTTTCTTTTGGTGCTAGTTAGTCTAGGCTTCTTTTGCCCTGGCAGGGCAGAGGCGCAGGCCCAGTTGCGAACCGAAAGTTGGTGGGGACTGATGACTTCCGGACAAATTGGGAATCGCTGGTCGTTATGGATGGACACCCATTATGTGCCGGAGTTGTTTTGGATCGGGCGAGGTGGGGTCACCTACCATACCAAGGACGAAACGTTCAATTATACCTTTGGATACGCAGGACTCTATCTTACCACTCCATTTTCGGAAGGCAGACTGATCCGACCGGAACGAAGGCCCTGGGGGCAGGTGATTTTTCGGTTGCCCAGCAGTGGGCAATATGGGGTAAGTTTCCGATTCCGCTATGATGCCCGCTTCCGTGCCAACCATGATGAGTTTGCCTTGACGGAGGGCTATGGTTTTATACAGCGCTACCGGTTCAATAGCAGCATACGCTATAATTTCGGCCAAATGGAGGCCATCAAATCCAACCTATCCCTTAGTTTGGTAAATGAGACCTTATTCTCTGCTGGCCCGGGTAGGGTGGATATTCCTATAGAGCACCGGGTGTTTTTTTTGTTGGGAGCCCAAAGAAGAACCGCGACCATATCCCCTGGTTACCACCTGCGCATTCAGTCGACGCAGACCGGGGAAGTCCGTGCCCTGCATGGGTTTGTGTTATGGATCAATTTCAACTATCGCCTACGAGATTTCAAGCGGCATTTACTGGAGGAATATCCTGCGGATAAGCTGTAGGCTGGCTTAGGGTTTGTTGCCTGTGTTAATTAATAATTGGGGGCTGGTTTTCAGGTTATTGTTAGACTGTTGGCTAATCTTGCTAACATTCCATTAAGCAAAATTGATATTACTTAATTATCAATAAAATTTATATTTTATTGATTATTCATTAATGATAGATAGAATCTATTAAATTAAAATCGATAATCACTTGATTTTGATATGTTTTTAGTAAATTTGAAATTGAAAACATTAACCACTATGACAATGAAAAAAGACACAGGATTTTTGATCGATATGGACGGGGTCATTTACCGAGGAGGTGAGCTGATCCCGGGGGCGAAGGAATTCATTGAAAAACTGATCCGGGAGGATTACCCATTCCTGTTTTTGACAAACAACAGCCAAAGGAACTGCAGGGATGTGGTAGCGAAACTTCACCGCATGGGTATCCATGTGCAGGAAAAACATATATTCACTTGTGCCATTGCTACGGCCCGGTACCTGGCTTCACAGAAACCCAATGGTACTGCCTTTGTGATCGGGGAAGGCGGTCTTCTTACAGCCCTTCATCAAAACGGCTACTCCATTGTGGACGATGACCCGGACTACGTGGTGATCGGAGAAGGGAGGACTATATTACTAGAATCAGTCGATAAAGCGATAAACATGGTCATGAGGGGTGCTAAGCTGATCGCCACCAACTTGGACCCCTATTGTCCCAGTAGCAATGGGACCATACGTTCCGGGTGCGGAGCCTTTGTATCCATGATTGAATTGGCCACCGAGCGGAAGGCCTTTAGTGCAGGTAAACCCAGTCCCGTGATGATGAGGTTGGCGAAGGCAGAACTAGGCACCAGGTCTTTCCAAACCATCATGTTGGGGGATACCATGGAGACGGATATTCTTGGTGGCGTTCAGATGGGCTTCAAAACAGTGCTGACCCTGACCGGTTCCACCGATATAGGGGATTTGGAAGACTTTGCCTATCAACCCGATTATGTGATCCAGAGTATAGAGGAGTTATTGGAGAAAGGTGCTTTTGAGGCCATTATTAAGGGAGAAGCAAAGCCAGAGTTGGTTTTTGCCTGATTGTTTTCCTTCCATATTGGAGAAAATGGGTAAACTGTATTAGAGAAGGGATGGCCTTCCATTTGGTTATGGAGTGGTGAAGCTGATGGCTTCACCACTCTTTTTCTTACTTCAGGTGGCGTTCCAAAAACTCCACCGTGGCCTGATGGACTTTCAATAGATTGGAAAATTTCATCCAGTGGTGGGTATCGTCAGGTATGACCAATTGCTCAAAAGGGATTCCCCCTTTCTGAAGCCTTCTCGCAAAGTCCAGGCTTTGGCTGAAGTCCACATTTCTATCATCTGTTGCGTGGATAAGCAAAATAGGGGATATTAATCCCTCCAAATGGGCAACGGGAGAGGAAAGCCATGCCAATTCCCTGGCCTGATCTTCGTCCTTAGCTCTTTCGAAATTTGGTGAAACCGGAATCCTTCCATCCATGTTATGCACCCCGTGTATATCCACTCCTACGGCAAATAGCTTAGAGTCTTTGGCCAGTGCCATGGCAGCAAGGTACCCTCCATATGAACCCCCATAAATGCCTATTTTGTCTCTATTTACCTGAGGCAGCTTTTGAAGATATTCCCCAGCGGCTTTTACATGGGTTTACGGGATTGGAGGCATTTCTTCCCCCATCCTCACCCCCTCTTACAAATACCAGCCAGTCCCCATCCGGAGTAAATTGAAGACTAGAAATTTCTTGTCCATCATCATCTTCAAAGGAAGTCAGCCTAAGGGGTGAAAATTCAGGGGCTTTGGCCATATAAATGTTCCTTTTCCCCTCTTCGGCCATTGCCCAGGCCAAAACATCTCCGCTTGGGGAACCCGTAAGTCCACTGGGAAAGGGAAAGGTGGAGAACTGGTCAATATCTTCTGCTTGGTTCGCTCCCCATTGGGCCACTAAGGTCAATAGAAGGAGTATTCCTTTAGGAGTAATTCGGTTCATCTGCGAATGTGGTAATGGGAGAAACAATTCTGGATAAAAGTATACATTGAAAGGGGAATATCAAGGTGCTCTTATTTTTTTGATTTAAGCGTGATGGAATGTAATTTTTTTAATGGTTAATGGTTAATGGTTAATTGGAGTTAGGTTTTTATTAAGTGTGGTTGGTGGAATAACCTGTGGAAAGCCTTTACAGATATGTCCCGTTAGGGACAAAATATGGGTAGCAACAGGACACGGCGAAGTTCCGTCCCGTACGGGACGGGATTTTTGATGTCATTCGATTTTCTACCCACATTGGATGCCTAACGGCACCATCTGAAATTGATTTCCCATTTGTATTCCGTACCTAAGCCGAATATTCATAAGAACCGGCATTAGCTGTCCCGTCAGGGAGAAAATGTGGGTAAAATAACAGGGTCAATAAAAATCCTCGGAGGAATTAAAATAATTGATAAAAGGTTCTCTCACCAGCATTCCGCTAATATCCAATAATTCTATATATTCATACAGGATGTCCAGTTCGAGGTCGGTCGCCAGCAGATGTTTGGATAATATGTTTTCTCTTATTTTCAGCAAAATTAGGGGGGATATCCCATCTATCTCCCGGTACTTCTCCAGGGAGCGCTGTTGAAGGTCATTATCGATCATCCCGGATAAGGCTTGGTGCTTTTTTAATAGGGTTTGAAGGTTGATGATGGTTTGCCTGATTTCCTCTTTAAGCTCAACCGAAAGCTGACTTAGCATGTTTTCTTCCTTCATCAACTTAAACTGCCTATCCAGAAGGCCTCCTTTTCCCGCCGAACCCAAGGGTATCCTAAACCCAATGCCGATAGCCAGATCGCGCCTAAATCCCTCACCGGGAACATCCCTGTAGCTGGCTTCAAAAAATTTCACCGGGTTTCTTTTGGAGGCCCTACTTCCCAAATAATCAAGTTCAGCAAGCTGTTTGTCCAGTTTCTGCCTTTCATAATAGAAGTTGTTTTGTTCCAGATCGTATTCAAACTGGCTTAAAAATACCCTAATGTCTGAGACAGACACGAAGTCGTTTTGGGAAACTCCCACTGTTTGTTCCGTACCCAGCAAATTCCTTATTTCTTCTTCATGTTGCTGAAACTTTCTTTCCACATCTATGGACTCCAGTAAAAAGTGGTCGTAATCCTCCTCTGCCTTCAGTAAATCCTGAAAGTCAAAGTCTATATTGTCGATGCTCTTTTCGAGAACATTTCTGCGTTCCCCAAGCAAGATGCCCAACTCCTCCATTGCCATCATCTTTTTTTTATCAATGAAGCTAGCAGCAATGAGCCTATACCTCTGTTTTAAAAGCGTATTCAACTGGGCTTTTTTGTCAAGGTTTTGTTCGGTGTAGGTAGCACTAAGGTACTCCCTGCTATATTTCCTTTCGGATGGGGAATTGGTATAGGTCCTGAACCTGAACATCTGTTCTCTCGGGTCAAAATTCCGGGACCTGGTTCTCAGCTCCATATGATCCAGGTAGCTTACGTGATTGCTGTTTTGCTGATAAAAGCTGTTTCTTTCTTCCAGGGATGTATAGGCTAGGTCTGAAAAAGCAGTTTCCAAGATTGCATCAGTGCTAGTCGGAATGGTATCAGAGAGGAAGATGCTAAAAAGCCCCAATAAAAAACCGATTGTCATGACCCAGGGATTTTTTTCAATGAAACCTTCTCCCCATGCAAAAATAGGTTGTTTCCCGGTATTTTAATTTGTACTTCCCTTCCCCACAAGGCCACATCTACGTTCTTTCTCAACCTTTCTGGATATTCAGTGATCTTGGAGCCCACACCAACCACTTTTCCTTCCACAATTTTTCCTTTATTCCAATCGCCGGACACTTCAATGCGATCGCCCACATTTATTTCTACATTGCTATTTTCATGGATAAAACCGTTGACAAAAGACGGGCTATTTGAGTTCACGGATAAAACCGGCATGTGAGGAGCAATTATGTCTCCTTGTTTGGCCTCTACGAAACCAATGATACCATCCTGGGATGCATATAACTGTAGTTTTTCCTCTTCTTTTCTGAGTTTGTTGAGTTCGGTTTCCACGTTTAGGATTTGCACCTTGAAGGTGCCGTTGTGCGAGGCAAGATGTTGGTTTAGCTGCGACACCTGCAATTTAAGGGGGTCGGTAAATAGCCTTAGGTCTTCTTTTAGCGCCTCGATACGAATAGCCTTTGGGCCTGCGATGCGGTATTCGGGCTCCAGCGTGGCAAGGCTTCTCAGGTCACTTGTCAAGCGATTGTTAAGGCTGTGCTCTGTCTCAAGTTGGCGAATTTCATAGGCCAACTCGGTTTCTTTGGCTTTGATCTCTGCTTTCAATTGGGCTACCTGGGAGCTGATCTCCAGCTTTCTATGAAATTCCATTGCCTGAAGTTCCAGCAACCGATCTGTGAAATCCCTTATTCTCAAATCCAATTCGGGACTTTTTACTTCAAGAATCTTTTGGCCCTTGGTTACCTTTTCCCCTACTACTACAGGGACATCCAGTACCTCCACAATTTGCCCATAACTTATGATTTTTTCGTCATTTTCCGCCACTCCCATGAATGCAGAATCGGACTTGATGGAGTGGAAATTAATGTAAAGCAAGAAGCCAATTGCACCCAGCCAGAGTAATATCAAGTATAGAAATTTTTTCATCTCCTAATTAAAGTTTTCGGTTGTGTCCTCAAATTCAATCCTCGCTATCAATGAAGGGTCAAGGCCCTCAAGCTGCCCCAGTAAGCCCAGTTCCTCGGATTGATTTTTCATACGAATTTGATATTCCAAAAACACCTTTTTCTCATTTTCGGATGGTTTGGAATACCTAATATTCTTTAGGGAAATGCCTTCACACCAATGATGAAGGACTTCTTCCACAAGCCCTTTCTGAAGCATATTCCCCATAAAGTTTATTCTTATCATCGCAGATGGCATGTATTTTTTGCCAAAATAGGTGAAGTGAAAAGCGAAGGCCACGAGGCAGAAAAACAGGGTGCCCACAATGGCAATAGAATAGCCATACACACCACAAGAGATTCCCACCGCTAGGGAAGCAAATAAGAAAATAATGTTTCTGGGATTTCGGAAATTAGTCCTGAAACGAATGATCGCCAATGCACCAAGCATACCCAGTCCAATTGCTACACTGTCCCCAATCGCTTGTATTACCATAATGGCCACAATAGGACTTAGCACAAGGGCTTGAATAAACGGGGCACTATATCCGGAAAGCGGTGTGGTCAAATAGTAAGTAAAAGCGATCACCACTGCCAAAGAGAAGGCAAACAAGACAGTGTACAGAATAGTGAAAAAGGCCGGGAATTCGGCAGAGGTATGTAGACTAAAATAATCCATTTTGGTTATTAAACTTATTTTTTGATAAAGCGTAAGACCTCCGAATTCTGGGGGGAAGTGACCCTAATACTATAAACTCCCGCCGGGACATTTTCCAAAGAAATCGAAAATGAACGGTCGGGTACGCTATCAAAGCTATTTATTATGACTCCTTGCGAATTGACAATTTCCAGACCGTTGATCATGGGCCATTGTTCCTGGTGTAAATCCAAGTGAAGTTGTCCATAGGTTGGATTGGGATAGAGCTTGGATACTATCCGACGGTGCTCTCTATCTGCACGGGGAAGGGAGGTGATCACCTCCTCTTTGAATTCAACTCCTTCTACAGCGATATTATTAAACCTTGCATTTCCACTATCTCCCGTCACAGTATTCCCTTCAAATATAAATCTCAAGGCAAAGTGGAGGTTGTCATTCACTTCTTCGATTTCACTGAAATCTATGGTTACCATTTGAAAACTGGTAGTCAGGTTGATTTGACTTTCCTTTAAATCCCCCTTGGTCCATTCACCATCCTCGGTGGTCCTGTATTCCCAGCGCATCATCTCCGGGCCATTGTTCGTTCTGGAAACGGCCATGCTTACCTGAATTGACCTATGCAGGTTCGTCGGTATCCTCAATTCAAGCATTCCATTCTTAACCTCTCCATTTTCCAAAGTTCTAAGAGGGTTCCTTACCCGTATTCCCCTCATGTCTATATCCTCAAATGGAACACCTGGGATTACCTGTTCCCTGTAGTTGATTATGGTTGGGTCATTTACCCTATCCATTATACCTTCGGTTCCTTCACCTTCTGAGGGTGGGGTTGCTGCTGGATGGAAAAGGAGTTCTGCCATCGGGACAATCGGTAAGCTATTATGCTGGGGAAACAGCTGGGTCAAAGGGGTGTTATTGGGGATATTGGTATCAAATAGCCAAAAATGGATCAAGCGGGGCTCATTGAATTCAGCTTCCCTAAAGACGGCTTGGATGGCCATATCAGCCTTTGGTGTAACCTCCAACACCTCCTCGTCCATTCTGGCACCGTTTACCAGCCAATGATCAATCTCAAAACCAGGATTGGGGTGGGCCTGTAATTTAATTGGAATTTCCTTAAAATAAGTACCTGTCCAGGGATAAGGATCCTGCCCAACTCCAGGAGTGTCCCGGGAAATAGGGAGAGTATTTATCTGTAGGGTTCCAGCCTCCTTATTTGCTGTTTCGATCGAGACTTGTACGGTTTCTGAAAGACCGAAATGATCTCTCAGTTGCTGAAACTGATGAGCCGGCCTTTTGTGGGTAAAGTCGAAATAAATATTCAAGATTTCTTCGGTGGCCCATTGATAGCGCCATCGGAGTCGATGTTCTTCAAGTGCGGGCCTTACCCTTTCGTAGGTATCCCTCAATATTGGCTCCATTCGCTCAGGCTTGAAGGTGGTATTGATATGATCCGCAAATCTGTTGATAAATAATTCCTTGAATTCGCTGCTTTCCAACAAATTCCTTAGAAGGGCTGTTTTTTGGGGATTCCCGGAAGCGTACTCATTTCCCCCACCATCAGGATGAATGAAATTAACCAACATATCAAAACCTGGACCTCCAAATCTGGCGGCGGTATCAAAATCCCATACCATGAAACGCCATTTCCCGTCCTGATAGGGGTTGTTACTAACTTCCCTTACCCGCCAATATTTAAAATGCTTTTCACCATACCAATCTACATTATTGAGGTAGATAAACATGATATTATAGTCGATATAGCTGAGTACATCTACCTTTTCCTCAAATTCAGCATAATTCTTTGGGTCACTCATGTCTTGGTTGACCACATGGTTATATATATCTCTGTATAAGGATATTTCACCTGGATTGCCAGCCTCTACATTCTCACTGCTACCCTGTCCCCAAGGTGAATCCAAAATTATGAGGTTATCGGTATCCGTATAGTATTTCCGCGCTAAATAATGATCGTTTAACCTGTTTCTGATATTGGCAACGCCCCAATACTCCCCGTTGAACAAGTGGACAATTGGGGTAGACCATTGAATATCGAGATTAGCTGCTGCCATAATGCGGTGGGATGCAGCATCTGTAAAGATATTCATTAAATCCCCTCCCATTCTCACCAATATATGCTTATGGTCACCCATAATAGCTCCATAAATATCTTTGGCCTCCGGTAAAAAGCGGTGTTGCATGGAATTATTGTCGTCATAGTCATTCCTTGCGTATAGCCTAAACCCTTTCATGGGCCGTGACCTTGAGGTTCCCCCATGTATCCTCATGCCAAGGTTCTGGGAAAACTCTAATTTGCCGTCATTCCCAAATAACTCCACGTGTACAGGCCTCTCCCACTCCCTGCCTCTATTGCCAAAATTGGCATGGTTTACATAGTTGGTTACGCTGCCACCTGAATCAAAAAAGGTTTTACCCTGAACATAAATGCCCTTTTCAAAGCCAAAAAGGTTTTCGGGGTCGGTGGTTACTGAAAGTACCGGTAAGTGGAACCGGTTGTTCTTTTGCTCATTCACCAGATAAGTGGCAGTAACGGTCTCACTTCCGGTGCCTTCCCGTATTGTTTTTGCTTTTATTACCTGCCCCTTAAAAATTTTTTCTTCAGGCTTCTTCCAATAAATATCAAAGGAAGTATCATAGGTGGTAATTATATCTGCCAAGTCGTTGTCCGCTGAAGTCCTTTCGCTGACTGCTATGGGCCCACTATATATATAAGTCACATTAGCTCTGGGGATGTTTTGGCTATTTTCCCATTCGTGGTGGTGATAATAGTTTACCAGGTAGGATTCTCCACCATTTACATTTTCTAGGCAGGGTTCCGAGCCATCCAAAGTGTACAGAATCATGCCATCCTCATCGGATGTGCTGATCATGACTTCCAAAGAAGAACTGTACCAACCTGGTTCAGGGGAAAATTTGGGGGAATTTGGTTTTTCAAGGTCTGCTTGAACAAGGTTGTTTTTATAGTTATCTTCTGGCAATACCAGTGTGTGAGCCACCCCATGTACCCCATAAAGCAAACCTAACAGCACTGTAGTAAAAAATATTCTGAAAGCCATCATTTAAATTCTAAAATAAATAATAGTAAACCTCAACCCATAAGCCATTAATGTTAACGGTTTAAGCTTAATTGAGGTTTATCCTATTTCAGGTGTAAAAATAATAGTTGAAGAAGTTAAAACCTAAGTCCGTGGAGGTACTGGGAGCAACTAAAAGAAAATTGGTGTTATTTCCCCATCCTAATCCACCTTGCTCCAAATCCTTCTAAGGTAAGCGGTTCGCCAATTGTCAATTTTTCGCCAGTGATGGCATCCTCCATTGTGGTATAGTGGATGGTGCTACTGCTGATCTGTACTTCCTTCTCCTCTTCTTGGTTAAGTAGAAAATAATGGTCCGCAGAAGGGCCTGCCAGCCTATACACCAGGGCTCCTTCACATTCAAAGACGGGTGACTTATCTTCTAAGATAAAGGTTCTCAACAAGTCTTCCATGGCCTCATTTCCCCTGCGAAAACAAGCTCTTGCGGCTTCATAGCCCAAAATCATGGCCTTACCCTCTCCCAAGCTAAAGGAGGTAACGGCGGGTTTACCATTGGAAAAACTGGCCAGGATAGAAGCTCCTTCGGGACGTAAACTCCCTATGGAGCCCACGAGTTTTTCGCCCTCTAGGTGCCAATCCCTGTTAATGCCTGAGTACTGATATTCCCTAAGTACTGTTCCGAAGAGACTGGAAAAAGCACTTCCCGTGCCCCTCGGGAAAAGCGCGGAATAGCTGTCCATCCAGGCTCCTGGCATGTCCATGATTAGTTTTCCACCATTATTTACGTAGTTTTCCAACAAGGGCAATAGGTCTGGATCCAACGCCAGCATGCCAGGTAAATAAATTATAGGATATCGCTGCGCCAATCCAAATTCCAGGTCTTCAGCATTTACATATTCAAAGGGGATATTTCCGTTGATTAGTGCTCTGGTCAGTCCCACACGAGCCTGCATGGGTCTAAACCTCAAGCTGTCTTGGCCTTTAATGGAGAATGCTGTCCACATGGCATCATTGTCCCAATCAAAAAACACCCCAACCATAGGTTCCTTGTGGGCCTCCCAAAGTTCTTCCCTGTACTTCTGCATGGCTTGAGCCACTTCTCCCACCGCTCGTGCCCTGTCTGTGATTTCATTGTGATGATCCAGTAGGGAATATTCCCCCACCTCTGCACCTGCACTTCTCACACTCCAGCTCCACAGGCCCCAACCCTTAAACCCGGCAGCCAGCATGCTAAGGGTAAACTGACGCATCTCTGGTGCATCCACTGTAAATCCCTTGTTGTTTTGTCCGAATTTTTCACCACCAAACTGTTGCGGACCTCCGGTGGTTTCCCAGCCACCACTCCAGCCCCCTTTAAACATATCATTGATATAGCTTGCCTGCATATATACCGTAGGACCCAATTCATCCAAAACCTGGTCAAAGTGCCAAGTATAATGTATAGAGGGATAAAAGGAGCCAGCATCCTGCATTACTTTGGCAATGGCGGGAAAGTTAACCCCAAAGTAGGCGTGGGGACGGAATAGCCCCAGTTCCCCACCGGCACGGTAAGGTGCCTCGGGATCAAATTCCTTGAATTCCTGTACTTTTTTAGCCAATTCGGCTACACCGTGATCGGCCTTAAAGCGTAGGATGTCCCGGATAACCCGCATTTCCCGGTGGTTGAAAGCTTTCCACCTTTCTTCGAAATCTTCCCAGGAAGTAAAAGGGCCACCTGCTGCCTGCAAACCATGGTGATGTTGGTTATAGGCATGATTCACTGCAGAAATATCTTTATAAGTCTCCTTCGCCCATTCCACAAATAGGGCCTCTCCGGTATCCGTTAGATCTAGGCCTCTTTGTCCCACAGTTGGGTCATAGGCGGTACTGGATCCTTTTAAGGCTTGGGCTTCGGGATTTTCTTTCCTTAAAGCCTGTAGCCGCTTCACCCGCTTTTCCAACACCCCTTGCTGATAGTCCAGCATTTTGGGGTGCCTCCTCACCTCTTTGCTTTCCATGCTGCCAGGCAAACCCAATTGTTGGATCAGCTCGGGGGTGATGGCTTCCCATCCTCCCTCCCCATACCACCAGGGAATCAGTCCTTCTTCCAGGGCCATCAACTGAATCTCCTCGTGATCCCAATCGGGCAAGGTCATAATCTGTTTAAGATTCGTAAACCCCAGTTCTTTCATGCTTCTAAAATGTTGCCTAATGATTTCTTCATCTTCCCCTGGACGCTGAATATACACCACTCCAGCAGGAACGGGGGCAAGCTCCTTTATTTTTTGCTGAAAGGGACTGTCATGCCGGGCATCATAAAGTTCATGCAGGTAATCGTGAGCCTCCTGGGCCTGTAATGTGCTGCTAAGTAGGAACAGAAAAAGTAGTTGGGCTGTCAGCTGGAAATTTATGGGCATTTTTTGCATCTTGGGATAATTGGTAATGGTTAATAATATAATTATTAATGGATTAATTGTCAATGGTTAATGAGAGGTTGCCAATTGTGATTTTATCTTTGTGGGGTAAATCAATGGGGGGATGGGGTTTTCCCTTTGGCTGAATCGTCATAACAACGGTCACCTCTTTGTCGATTTCCACATCCACAAAGCGGCTTTCAGGATAGCGTTTGTTATCATATTGGATACCTGTATTATGGCGGACGGTTTGCCCACCATAACGGAGCAGGCCAGTGGTAATGGAGTGTGGATTTTTTGAATTGCTCAGTATTACAGCCTTAAGGGTATGGCCTTCAGGGGTAGTGAGTATAAATGAATTTTCTGAAATATTTACCTCGTTAAAAGAAGGGGTGTTGATCCTCCAGACTTTTCCATTGTTGGAATGGTCACTAATGACGATGACGGCCTCGGCACCACTTTTATCAGAGTAATCTACCATCCATTTTCGGATATGGTTATCTACTCCGGTACTACTTCCTTTCACGAGGGCCGTGGAGGTGCCCTCAGGATTGATTTCAAACTCGAGAAGTTCTCCTGCCTCATTCAGGTCCCCTTTTTGGTCGGGAGAGACCTTGCCTGGGAAAAGGTTGGACTGCCCCGCAATAAGGTTTGTACGACCCCCGCCAATAATAAAGGGTACTCCCATACCAATTACCCTAAAGGTATTTACATCGGGACCTTTGTGACCGGCCACCCTTTTCTGAGAGGCGTTAATAAGAGTTACGATGTCGTTTTTGCCATTAAAACCGTTTCTATGCACCACTACGCCATGTGTGGTGTCTGCATAAGTATTCCATTTCGCCTTTTCAGGTGAAAGGGCTTCCAATTTTTCAGGGTAGTACAGGACACTGTAAAGATTTGCTTCCTTCACATAATCGTGCATCCACTTAATATAGGGTTTTTGGCTATCGGGATATACCCTCAAGGCCATGCTGAACAAACCCGATCCCAAGTTCAG
Organism: Pleomorphovibrio marinus; assembly: GCF_003347495.1. GTDB lineage: Bacteria > Bacteroidota > Bacteroidia > Cytophagales > Cyclobacteriaceae > Pleomorphovibrio > Pleomorphovibrio marinus. Next base: position 833,974 of record NZ_QCXY01000001.1, on the reverse strand, counting down.
CCCATCGTCGGAAAGGTCCGGTTTGATGCCCACCATCTCATTCATTGTGGGTATGGCCACCGTACCCGATGATGTGGCATGAACTATGTTTATCAACTGGGGGGCCAAATCTTCCAAGGGGGAATTTTCTCTATTGTTTTGCCAGGCGATAAATGCAGGTCCTACAAAAGACCAGTTATACACATGGTAGCCCAAGCTTTCCGCCGGCCAGCCTTGGGGATGCACGTTTAGGGCAAGGTGATCTGAGAGTCTTTTCGAAGCATCCCAGAGAAGGGGGTTTACCAGAGACGGGGTTTCCTGGTCTGGATGGTCCCAAACCAGTGAGGCAAAAACCACGCTACCCCACCTTACCCCCATCCAGTTGCTTACAAGGCTATAATTGGCATCATATCCCATATTTGCACTGGTGGCATAAATAACTTTGTAGAGTTGTCGATTTACCTCATTCCTTTGCTTTTGAGTCCATGCCTGATAACAAAAATCATAGGTAAAGGCCATTTTCAACAAAACAGCTGCACGGGTAAGTCCCCTGGAAACTGGATTGTCAAAAATCACTTTATCTTCAAATACGGTTTCCAAATGGGAATAGGCCGAATCAGCAAATTCCTTATCCCCTTTAAGCAAATACAAGTAACTGTAGTGGGCTGCTAGTTCAGTGACCTTTTGGGCCTCAAATTCATCGGCTTTGCTTATTTCTTCTGCAAGCTTTTGTGTGTCCCTTTCCAAATTTTCCAGTATTTCCAGAAAATGACCGTAGGCTACTCTCTTTCTGATTTCTTCCACTTCCCATGCTTTTACCAAGCCTCTTGGATGCTCTCCCATGGCGTTTTTTCCTTCTATGTCCTGGGTATTGATCAGCCAATCCAGAGAACCTGATTGGGGAAAGGCCTCTGAAAACAGGCCAATAAAGAAAAGGAAAGCTACTATCCTACCTACAAATGACATTTTTGTTTGGGTTTATTCTTTTTAAATTCAAGTAAAAAGGCTGCTTCATCTCTCTCTTGCAAGGTAAGAAGTAGAGGCATAAAATGCGAACCACCTTTATTGCAAGAAAAAATTGAAGCAGCCTTTGTCGGATCAATTTTATTCTCGACTGATATTTGGGTTTAGGTCGATTTCTAACTGTGGAATAGGTTGCCAGGTTCTATCACTCCAAGAAATACCCCCTGAGCCACGATCCCCATTTGGAATTTCCTGTTGGGTAGCTTGAAGATAATAAAGCCTGTCGTCCTCAAAAACCAATTCCTTCATTCTTTCCACTTCAATCACTTCAGCAGATAGGGCACCAGTATAATCCTCCAGTCCCGCCCTTCTTCGCACCACATTAAGATCTTCTCTTGCTCCTCCATCATTGCCACCCATAAACCTAAGGAAGGCCCTTGTAAGGTAAGCTTCTGCGGACCTCATTAATGGAAGGCTGGCTACCCGGTTGCTGGCTTCGGCTTCTCCAGCCCTGTACCATTTGTGGGCCCATACCTCCCTTTGGTTTAGTGCTTGGTACACTGGCCTGGGGTCTTCTCCTGCTTCGAAACTTAAGAAGAGCTGGCTGTACCTTTTGTCATTCATGGCCTCTTCATGGTCGTTCCAGCCGGTTATGGTTTTGAAATGCTCGCTAAGGGACATGATCTGGTTGTTATTAAAGAAATTGGAAAAATTCCACCTGCCATTGGGATCCGCATATCCTAACCACCTGGAGATCACAGGTGGTTTCCAATTGGTCTGTGGTCCTGATGTCACGTATTGGAATACCACTTCATTTCCCTTATCCCCAAACTGATCTTTGTTCCATGCCTCAATGGGGTCTTGATCCAGTGGAAACCTCCCTGAGTTAAGTACCACGTCCGCATGCTCCTCGGCTCTTTGCCAGTCTCTCATCTGAAAGTACACCCGCATGGCTAAGAAGTGAGCAGCCATCCGGTCTTGTCGGTCTACGAAAGCGGGGGGATCCCTATCCGGGGAATATTGTTCGGGTAGCAATTCCAGAGCTCGGTCTAGATCAAACAGGATTTGTTGATAAATCTCTTCAACGGAACTCAACCCTGGATTGTCAAATGCCCCAGATGGCATTCTGTCTTTGAGGATAATGGCTGGAAATTCATTATTTGCCCCATAAGGAGGTGCAAAAATGCGAACCATGGCGAAATTTACCCAGGCCCTCAACCAGTGTGCCTCCCCGAGTATTCTTGGTGTCCAGTGTGTATTTGCATCCTCGAAAGGACCATTTTCCTCTACCCAATCGATTACAGCATTGGCTGCAAGGAGTACGGCATACCCCGCTTGCCAATTTCTGGTAGGCTGTGCATGGGCATTGTTTGAAAAGTCACGGTTATACCAATCAATGGCATCTTGCCCTACTACGCCTAGCCCATCCATTAATTTCCCTGCATCGGCAATGGTAGCAGAATAGATGGCCTGGTTTCCGTGGATGCCTCGAAAACCACCCTCTCCACCTGCTACCCATAGGGCGCCATTAACCAATTGTTCCAAATCCATGGTGTTTCTAGGTTCTACAAAACCATTAGAGACAGTACCAACATCCTCTAACCACACCGTATCATTGCAGGAATAGCTTATAAGGGTACATGCGGCCAAACCTATCCATATAGTTATATTTTTTATTGCTTTCATTTTCTTGGAGTTTAGGTTGTTAAAAGGTCAAAGAAACGCCACCAGTAAAGGTCCTTAATTGCGGAAAGGGGTTTCCACCCAAGAAACCTTGTAAAAGATTCCTGTTTTGCCGATTTGAGTCAAAATTGGCGATTTCTGGATCATACCCGTCAAAATTGGTGAAGGTGAGCAGGTTCGTGCCATTTAAGAATACCCGGGCACCTTTTATCTTTGCTCTGCTTAAAAGCTCTGGTGGAATATTGTAGCTCAGTTGAACGTTTCTAAGCCGTAGGAATGATCCATCCTGAAGATACAAGGAAGTACTTCCGGGCTGAGCCAATGGTTCATTTTCTCTGGTTCTGTACATCAGACTTTGTCTTGGAAAATCGGCATCTGGATTTTCAGGTGTCCATGAGCGTTGTTCCAAGTCCGCTCTGAAATTATTACCCCCAGTCACCCTATATCTATTTCCATCATAAACATAGTTTCCTCCCTGAAAAGAAAAGAAAACAATCAATTCAAGGCCCTTATAGGAGAAGGTGTTTTGGAAGCCCCCAAAATAGGTAGGCAGTCCGCTTTTTCCCTCCAGCTCCACTCTATTTTGCTGTGCGTTGGCTGGAGTGGCCAAGACGGTTTCTCCTGTTTTTCTGATGATTCCGGATTCATTGAATAGGTCCTGATCTATTTCATAGATGTATTCATATCCAGTTTGGGAATCAATAAACGCAGTTTCAGCCATAAAATAGGTACCTAACCTGTTGCCTTGCCTTGTAATGGTTGCTCCCTGAACTATACCGAGGTTGTTTTCATCCAGCTGAGGGATCAGCCTTCGAACCTCATCCCTTACCAAAGTGAGGTTGAATTCAGACCTCCACTGAAACCCTCCTTTGTCGATATTTACGGTGTTGAGAGAAAATTCCCAGCCTGTATTTCGCAAGTCTCCAATATTGGTCCAGATGGAAGAGGAACCCAGTAATATTCCTTGCGATGCAGGGATGGGGTTTAGGAGTAACATGTTATTAACATCCTGTTGATAAAACCCTGCGGAACCACTAATCCTGGATTCAAAGGCCTCAAAATCCAAAGAAAAATCGATGGTGTTGATTTCTTCCCACTGGATATCGGGAACGCCAATTACGCTTTGAACGATACCAGAACCAAAGGAATACGCCGGCCAAGTGACATATTGGTTTTCGAGTACATTCGGGATATCAGCATTTCCTGTTCTCCCGTAGCTACCCCTTAACTTCAGAAAATTTATAGGGCCGAGATTAGAGAAAATATCCTCCTCAGATAGAATCCAACCAGCAGAAAGTGCCGGGAAATAGCCATAGCGATTATCCCTTCCAAATACTGAAGCACCATCTCGCCTAAAGCTGGCCATGGCATAATACTTTTCCTTATAGTTATAGTTAACCCTTCCAAAATAACTTTGAATACGAAACTCGGGAAATGTGCCATGAACAAGGGTAATCACATTGTTCCCGGCAGTTTCCCCTATATTAAAATCGGAGGAAACCAGGTTTTCTGCACGTGCATCCGTACGGAAAAAATTTCTCCTTTGCCGTTCTGCCCCAGCCACTATATTAAAGGAATGGTCATTAAAAGAAGTATTATAGGTGGCATATGCATTTAGGTTGAGGTTGTTTCGCTGTGTGTTGCCCACTTCTCCGTACCTGGATTCACGGATTACATCACTGGCGTAAATCCTAGAGCGGGTAAACCAAATATCTGCCGATCCCTCAGCCCTCAAAGTCAATCCTTCCAAGGGCTGGTATTCTAGAAATAGGTTAGCAATATTTCTATAGTTTTCCGTGCTATTTTCATAATTGTTGGGAAGATTAGCCACCACAGGGTTTCTACCCCCAAGCGGGTCAAAATAGGAGCCATCATCTAAAGTAATGGGGATGACCGGAACTGCGCCTCCGATTGCTGAACCATACCCACCCCTGTTTCCTCGGTCAGGCCTACCACCTCCCTGAAAAGCTTGGTTGCTACCGCCCAATTGCCCTTGGTTATTGGCAAAGTAGTTGAAGTTGTTGTTTATCCCAATTTTGACATTATCCAGAATATTGAAATCCAGATTTGTTCGTAGACCATATGTCCTTAACCTTTGGGTATTCATCAAACCCTTATGGTCCTGATACCTCAAGGAAACATAATAAGAGGCTCTATCGGTACCCTTAGTCGCTGAAATGTTCACATCTTCCAAGGTTCCCTGCCTCCAAATCGGTGAAAGCCAATCGGTGCCACCTGCATTTGCAACATTTTGAGCCATGTCCCTTGTAAAATAGGCATTTGGATTATCCACAAAAGCACTGACCAGCCCACTATCCACTACAGGATCCCAAGGCCTATCAAATCCATCATTGGCAAATGCTCCATCTACCATGCCTAACCATTGTCTGCCATTTGCCAACTCCACCATATTTACAGGGTCCTGGACACCGTAGCTATAGTTGAAATTCACACTGCTTTGCCCAGATTTACCCGATTTCGTTGTGACCAGAATTACGCCGTTAGCGCCTCTGGAACCATAGATGGCAGTTGCGGCGGCGTCTTTCAAAATTTGGATGTCTTCAATGTCTGAAGGATTAATGGACATGAAGGAGTTGATGCCGCCTTGCCCGGATAATTCCTGGGTCAGAGGAAAGCCATCCACTACGATCAGTGGTTCTGAACCGGCTGAAATGGAAGAAGTTCCTCTGATCAAAATTCGGGACGGGGCTCCAGGGACTCCGCTTCCCTGATTGACCTGGACACCTGCAGCCCTGCCTTGAAGTGCCGCATCGAAAGAAGGAACTTGTACCCTAGCAATATCGTCTCCCTTTACAGAGGAAATGTTTCCAGTAACTTCTCTTTTTACCTGCGTTCCGTAGCCAGTTACCACCACTTCATCCAAATAGCTGTCGTCGGGTTGCAGATTGACATCGATGGTGGTAGAAGATCCGATGGCTACCCGCTGGCGCTTGTATCCAATAAATGAGAATACCAAGTAACCTTCATCAGGAGTGGAAATGGAATAATACCCGTCCAAATCCGTAACGGTGCCAGAAGACGTGCCTTCCACAAATACGGTTACTCCCGGAAGTGGCTCACCACCCTCATCTCTCACGGTGCCTGAGATCTCCATTTCTTCTACCGCAATGGGGATAGAATTTCTGGACGTACCCCCGGCATTATTGACCGAGATAGTATTGTTTACTTGTTTGAATTTTAATCGGGTTTGCTGTGCGATATCTGCTAAAATATCAGCTACCGAACCTTCTATAAGGTTAAGTTTTACTTTTTTGTTGACATTCACATTTCTATCGAAATAAAAAAACGTCAATTCCGTACTGTTTTCAATTTGCTTGAAAACTTCAACTACACGAAACTCATCATGGTTTAGACGTACAGAAATTTCTTCTATGCTCTTTACCTGGCCATTAGCTGATCCTGCCCAAGTGGTGGCCATCGTCAAAACCGCAAAAGAGAATCCATATAGGATGAATTTGACTGACATTACTATAATGCGTAATAAATTTTTCATAATTTAGAATGTTAGATTGAACGTACAGTTACATTGCTGATTAACACACCCTTGGGTGAATGAATCAGCTAGTGGGTTTGATCTTCACCCCGGAGCGGTAGTACCAGTACCTCTCCGGGATTTTTTAGGATTAAATGGGTTGTTCCATAGGCAATTTGGGTTTTGGTTTTAAAATGAGATATTCACTTTTTTTCCGTCAATACTGAAGTCAAAATCCGTTGAGTACTGAAGGACTTTTAATACGTTTGGCAAAGTTTCACTATTCGTAAATGTCCCTGAGAATTTTCCATTTTTCGGTGTATTGCCAGTGACAATTATTTCGATTCCATACCATCTTTCCAGCCGTTTGAAGGTTTCTTCAATGCCCAATTTATCGAGATGGAGTATTCCCGATTTCCAAAGCAATGCCTTTTCCACGTCGGCCTTATACCTTGAGAGTGGGGCAATGGAGGAGGTTTTGCGTACGCCCTCACCTGGCTGTAATTCCAGTTCCTCTCCCCCACTTCCGGTTACGGATATACTACCACTGGCTAAAACTATGTCGATGACCCCTGGCTCGAAAGACCTAATGTTAAAGGAGGTGCCCAAGGCTTTGGTCTCAAGGTCCTCACAAAAAACCCTGAAGGGACTTTCCGGATGTTTAGCTACCTCAAAATAAGCTTCTCCTTTCAACACCACTTTTCTATCCGACAAAAATTCCTCTTGGTAGGAAATCTCGCTATCGGCATTTAGGTACACCGTAGATCCATCCTTAAGTTGAAGTTTGGTCTTTTTCCCAGGCTCGTTGGATTTGGTAATTATTGTGGGAGTGATTTCTTGGGGTTCTTCGGGATTTGTTTCCATCAAAAAAACAAATCCTATGATAAGGGAAATCGAGGCTGCAATTCCTATCCTAGTTGTCCAAAGTTGGCGATTCTTTCTTTCTTCCGAATATTTTGAAGCCTGGATTTCCCCAAGAATTTTGTCCTTCAAGTTTTGACCGTTCCAAGAAAAAGCTTCCTGATGTTCAAGGTTTTCAGGAAAATCCATTTTCTCATTTAAAAATTCCTCTGCCTCTTTGGTTTGAAGCCATTGGGAAAAAATGAACAGCTCCTTTTCACTAAGTTCGTTTTTTAAAAACCTTTTATACAGACTATTCTTATCCATGATGTTTGCTTTCCTCTACTTATATATAGACATAAGTGCTGGTAAACGCTCATCAGTTTTTTGAAAAAATGAAAAAAAATGGATTCAATAAAAAAAAAGATAAGCATTTGTTATCCAAATTAAGCTTGCAATACCCCATTCTTTGGCTAAAAGTTTGGTTTTTAAGGTTTTATTGGCTCTGGAAATTTGGTTCTCAACTCTCCTTTTGGGCACATTTAGCGCCTCTGCTATTTGATCAAGGGAAAGGTTTTCTTTATTTTTCATCAAAAACACCTGCCTTTGTCCCTTTGGTAGTGATTCTACCAACTTCTCCGCATGCGATTTTAAGTCTTCAAAGATCACAATGTCCTCGTCATTCTGAAACCCAAACCTAGCATCTTGTAGGGCTTTCATCCTCAGGTAGGAGAGTTCCAAAAGTTGTCTCCTTTTTTTACGGATTATCATGGATTTAGCAATTTTAAACAGGTAGGCAGGAAGGGATAAATTGGGGTTGATGGAGTTTCTCTTTTGCCAAATCTTTAAAAACACATCCTGAACAATCCCTTCTGCATCTTCATGAGAGTTTCCCATTTTTATGGACAGTCCATAAATTTTTTGCCCAAATTGGTCAAACAATTCCTCAAAGGCTTTTTCATCACCCTTTCGGATTTTGTTAATAAACAATGGGTCTATTGCTTTTAGTCCAGGTTTTTTCATATTGTCCGGCATTTGGGTTTACATGCAATCTACCTACCTACTCAGGATTGGATTATAAATATAACCAAAGGCTAAAAATATAAATCATATTTAACCATAAATCCTCTAAAGAAAGACAAGACAGGGAAGAAATTGTTCACAAAATAGTTATAAATAAACTAGTTTTATTTAGTCGATTTCCAAAACTCCTTCCCATTTTTTGCCCATATTGGGAATGTATCACTAGCAGATAGCTTCTAACGCCGAATGGTCAAAAAGTTTGGTATGGTTGCATAAGAATGATGGGACAATAATCTGCCTGGGAGCTTTTTAGAGGCAAAACAGATGCTGTCCTTATTTAGAAAGCGGCATGTTTTCCCTTGCATGTTCCAAGGCCTCCTTGGTGTCCTTTACCCAAGCCACATCGATCTCAGGTTCATATTTACCAAGGATTTGCTCTCTTTCTGGAGATAGTTTGCCGATCCGCCTGATATATACTGCCTTTACCCTACCCGGGTGCTTTTCGATTACCTGGGCATATAGCTCGGGATCATGCTGTCCGCTGTCACCCACTAGGATAAAGGTCATCTTTGGATAAAGTCCCATGAGCAGATCTATTTTTTCCATTTTGTGGCTATGGTCCCCACCTCCGGATTTCCAGATGTTTTTCAGGTTCACATGCAGGTCTTTGAGCAGGAGGGGGCCATTTGGGATATTTCGAAAGACCAAAAAGTCGTAGATCAAGTCAAACAGGTTCCAATCGCTGCTTGAAACATAAAATACGGGAACCTTACCTCCCATATTCAAGAATTTGTAAAACTCGCTGACTCCGGGAAAAGGCCTTCTGGTATAGGAGTTTTTGGATACCGATAGCCAAAATTTCTTTCCGATTTTGGTGGCATGCGATATCAAAATCGTGTCGTCGATGTCAGAGATTATTCCACTTTCCGTTTGGGATGGATAACAGGACAAGGAGGCCGAAACCTCTTCCTTTTCTGGCAGTATCCCTTCATCGGGGAGGATCTTAAAATAGGCCGTTTTGACGTTTTCGTTTTCCACCAAAAGGTGAGCATCAAATATGCCTTCCTCATTTGTTGTTAGGGTTTTTCGGATACTTCCTACCTCCATCATCACTTCTACCTCGGGAATGCTGCTGCCTGCATACCTTCTCATTGCCGCCAGGATGTTTTGTAAGGAGGTTTTCTTGGGGGAGGGTATGCTCTGCTTATAGGCTTCTACCACTCTTCCTTTAATGTAGAGTTCATTTTCATTGCCAAAGGCCAGAAAAACTTCCAACTTGGCTTTTTCGAGTTTTCCGAACCGTTTTTTTACTTTGGCCCAGAGTACACGAATAGGTAGGGATAAAATCCGTAACATGCTAACGATTAGCTAAGTGACCTTTAGAGTTCATCAAACCCCAATCCTGCCGCTGTCCTTACCCGCGATACTGCAATATTCCTTCGCACATAAATGGAGTTCATTACCACCATGGCATCAAATAGGCTCACCTCTCGGGCATTGATCAGGAAAAGGGAACTTTCACCCATGTCAAATTTCACCTTTTCACCCTCCAATAGTCGTTCCAAACCTATTATATTCTCCTCAAAAGTTACCAATTGCCGTCCGAGCACCTGGTAGTTGTTGAACTGTTTCTCTAGGTCGGCCACTAGTTTTTGAAATCTCAGGTCCCTTTTGTACGCGGTAATATTAATTTTTGCCTTTGTTACTCCCAGGGCTCCTCTTTCCCTTCTCAAAAACAGTGGGGAGCTGATGGTTAGTCCCCATTTGTAGTTATTTTCAAAAAAGGGGGCTTGTTCCAATTGATTGAAGGTTTCGGAGAGAAAATTGTAGTTGATCTTCACGATGGGTTTGAGCTGTTCTGATCTCCATCTCCTATCTACCTCCAGGTAATCCAGGTCATAGTCCAACAGCCTCAGCTCGGGATGCTGGGCCAGGATAACCCTGTACTCCTCCATGTCCAAAGGATAGATCCTTTCTTCATCTATTGGCATAGGTACCGTTCCTGGGTTCAAGAATATTGGGGCTTCATCCGAATCCCATAGAAATACGTTGAGGTCTTGGGTGCGGGCAAAAAAGGTGTTTTGGGCCTCTTGAAAGTTGATTACCCGGTTCAAGACCTGTGTATATGCCTCCACTGTGTCAATGGCAGGTAGATCCCCCTGTTCAAAGCTGGATTTTATGCCCTCAAACCTGATTTGGGCCAGCCTTACCCCTTCTTCGTATACGGCCAGGTTGGCATATGCTCCGGCCCAATCCCAATATGCCTGGGTGGCTTCCAAATAAAGGTCATTTAATATCAGCCTTCTTTCTTCTTCCGTGGATTTGGAAAAAATTTCTGCCTGCCTGAGGGCCAATCTTCTGGGGTCAATAAATAAGCCTTGTCCTACATTTACGGAAGCACCCACTGCCATGAGCCCCCCCTGAGGTACATTGTTTTCGGAATTTAAATAGACCCCGCGATTTTGTTCATATAGGCCCTTTAGCTCCACTCCTGCCATGGTGGGGACAATCACCCCTCCCTCTCGTTTGTTGTAGTATTCGGTTTCGTTAAAGTTTTTTTCATTTTGTGTCCCATAAAGGATGGGGTCAAAGCCTCCCCTGGCCATCCTAAGCTCTTGCCTACCTAGCTCCAAATTAAGATCTCCCTGCTTGGCAACCGGATGATTCATCCTTACCCAGTCTAAAAACTCATCAAAGTGGAGCACTTCTTGGGCCAGAAGCATATTTCCATAAACCAAACCAATCAGCAAAAGGAAGGTTCGTTTGAAGTTTAGGTAATACAGGGATAGTGATGAGATTTTGATCATGCCTAACTTAGTGTTGTGCGCTATTTTCCGTTATGAGGCTTATTTTTTGTCCTTGGCCATTTCTTTTGACTCCTTGAGGGTGTAAAAATCCGCAGGGAATCCGTTCATTTGTCGCCATATTTCATACCATATGGGCACGTCGTTCAAAAGCGTAATCCCCTCCGCACCAGAACCAATCCTCAAGGCATCCGGCCAAGGCTCCTCATCCGGATCGGGTACTACCAAGACGCGATACATGTTGTTTTGGCTGGTGAAATTGTCTATGGCATATATTCTGCCTCCAAAGGTCCCATTTGACAACTGTGGCCATCCGGAGAATACGATGGCAGGCCATCCGTCAAAGATAAACCTAACCTTGTTCCCGGTTTTTATCAAGGGGAAATCGATGGGTTGTACGTACATTTCCACCGCTAAGGAATAATCCTGTGGAAGGATACTGACTATTTCTGCCCCTTCTTTGATGGTTTCCCCAATACCCACCTGTATGGCCTGAGTCACATACCCTGATTGGGGAGCAAGCACATAATACATTCCAGACCGGACGGTGTAGTTGGAGAGTTGGTTTTCCAACCTGGTGAGTGTGGCTTCTGCATCATACTGGTCAGAGAGGGCTGAATACCTATCGGCATTTACCTTAGCCAGCCTATCCCTAAAGTCATTGTCTATGGCGTTGAGCTCAATCTGGGCGGTGATAAGGTCATTCCTGCTGCTAAGCAGCTGGTTTTCTGCGCTGATTTTTCTGGCTTGGGCCTCTTGGAGACTAATGGTTCTGACCTCCAAATCGGTTAGGGATTTTAGCCCCTCGTCATAGAGCTTTTCCATACGCTCAAACTGTCTTTCGGCAACAGTAAGGTTTACCCTAGCGGCCTCCACCATAATGCTGTCAGATTCTAGACTCAACTGGGCTTGCTGTAGTCGGTTTTGCGCCTGTTCCCTTCTGAGTCGGTTGTTTTGGGCAAGGGCTTCCAATTGATTTTCCTGGGCCCTTACCTTCTCTTCGTAGGACCTAACAGAAAGAAACTTGGCATCTATCTGTAAGCGGGTTCTATCTAGCAGCTCCGGATCCATATATTCATCCTTGATTTCGGAGATGAAAAGTATGGTGTCGCCCTTGTTTACAAAATCACCTTCTTGTACATACCATTTTTCTATCCTTCCTGGGATGATAGAGTGGACAGTCTGGGGTCGATGTTCAGGCTTGAGTGCCGTCATCATTCCCCTTGTCCGGAAATTTTGCGTCCAAGGCAAAAACAAGGTTACGAAGGCTACCAAAAGAATATATAGCAGGACGCGTATTCTTTTCCTGCTTTCGTTCTTGGGGATGGTCATCTTGTAACTGTCGAAGGCAAACGGATTGACCAAACCTTTGATCGAATTCTTTGAAACGTTCAACATGGCTTTAGGAGTTGTTTCTACTTAAGTACTCTGTATATTCTTGATAATTACCTTTAAAGGCGATCTCGCCCTGATCCAATTCCACGATGGTATCAGCGCGCTCCATGGTTTCTTTCTGATTGGAAACGGCGACCATAGTCCATGGCCCTTCAAATATATAGTCCAACAACCGCTGTGAGTCCTTTTGGTTGAGGTGGTTGAATTCCTCTTCCAGCAAGAGTAGCTTGGGATGAGCAGAAAGGCTCCTGGCGAGGATAATCTTACTGATAACCTCATGGCTTAGCTGACGCCCCTCTGGAAGCACGACGGTCTCCAAATCATCTTTAAGGCTGAAAATGTAGTCGTCCATACCCACAAGTTGAATTATATCCCTTAATTGCTGCTCATCTATTTCTTGTTTACCAACGGTGATGTTGTCCCTAATAGTGCCATGGAAGATGGACTGATGGGAAAGACTGTCCCCTATCATGGCCCTGAGCTTGTCCAGGGCGATGGTTTCCAGAGGAAGTTTGTTAATGATGATTTTTCCCGAATAGGATTCGATTAATCCAGCCATGAGGTAAAGAAGGGTGCTTTTCCCCGAGCCGCTTTTTCCGGTGAGCACTACTTTCTCCCCACTACCTATTTGGAGGCTTAGATTGTCGATGATTACCCGGTCCCCATTTGGAGGCCTATAGGTTAGGTTTCTCAAATCATAGGAGAAACCCGCTTCATCCGTCTTGATGGATTTGTCCACCCCCTCATTTCTTTCCAATTCCATGTCCATGATCAAGCCGATCTTTTGAGTAGCGGTAAGGGTATCATAGACGGTTTCTAAGCTAAGGATCAATTTCTCAACCGAACCCACGATCAAGACGATGATAATTTCGGCCGCCACAAATTGACCTATACTGATTTCATCCTCCATCAATAAAATACTACCTGCAATCAAAAGGGAAACAATGATCAGTACCTTGAAGGCAATCATCACCTTGTATTGCAAAATCAGCACGGCAAAGTGGTTGTTTCTATACTCCACGTATTTCTTTACTAATGTATCTATACGCATAAACGGCAGTGGTGAAAATCCTGCCAGTTTGAAGGTTCCAAGAGTTCTTCCTATCTCCTCAAGCCAGTAAGCAACCTCGTATTTTGCAGATGATTCCTTAAGGCTGGTGGCCATTCCTCTTGGGCTGGTGAGCTTGAAAATCAAATAAAGGAGAAACACCAATATGACGGCAAAAATGATAAAGAATTGGTGGTAAACAGCCAACAGAATTAACCCGAAAAATACCTGAAGGGAAGCTGTGCTGAAGTCAATAAGTAATTTCGCCAGTCCTTTCTGCAAGTTTATGGTATCAAAGAAGCGGTTAACCAGCTCAGGGGCAAATTTCCCCACCAAGGCTTCTGTTTTGATCCGGGGTAATCTGTAGGCAAATTCAAGGGCGGATTTGCTGAAGACCCGCTGTTGTAATTTCTCCGTTAGGTAGAGCTGACTAATTTGTAGATAACCGCCAAACGCCGTGCCTAGGGCCACTATAACTACAAGTAAAATCCAAGAAGTGGTCATTCGTCCACCAAGGATAAAGTTTAGGATGGCCTGAATACCAAGCGGCAAAATCAAAGAAACAACACCATTTAGTACTGCATAAAAATAAATGGCATATACTTCTTTTTTTTCCTCCTTTAGCAGTTCATAAAACCTTTTTAAGGGGGTGTCTACGATTTCAGTTTTCATCCTTTAGCGTTTTAAATACTAATTCATAGTAAAAGTCGATTTTCTCATTGCCCTTTACCGACAGTTCTGTCATGGCAGGCATGTGTTTGAGAAAAAAGGCCTGAAGTAAGGTAGATTCCATTAATGTAGAAACCAAGGTTTTTGGATAGGGATAGGTTGGGTTGATCTCTATTACTATATCCGCTAAACGTTTGCTGATACGGTGAAAAAACTTAAAATAGCCGTTCTTGTTTTCCGTATCCACTTCTTTAGTAAGAAAAGATTTGTAGGATTCCTCGGTAACGACTTGCGTAAGGATTACCGGATCCAAGTATTGATTTTCCTTGTTTTCAGGCCCCTCCACCAATAGCCTTATGGCTACCTTCATTTTTTCAAAAGGGTCGTTTAAGTTTGAAATAGCAAATACCAAATGGTGTTCCATCCAGCCCCAGTACCATGCCGTGAGGTATAGGAGCAACTTATGTTTGTTTTCAAAATACCGATAGATGGCTCCTTCTGTACTCCCTATCTTTTCGGCCAGTTTCCGAAAGGTAAAGCCCTCCATTCCTAATTCGGCGATCAACTCCAGACTCTGGTTGATTATCTTTTTTCCCAGTTCAGAACTCAATGGGTTTTTGAGGTAAATCTCATCATGCACCTGAACGACTATGCTGTTTAAAATTTGATCCATCCCAGAAAATAAAATAAAACATACGGGTTGTTTATACGCCTGCGAAAATAGTAAGGTTTACTCACTAATGAAAAAAAACAAATTATTTTTACCTGTTGCTGACGATAAATTATTTGAGCGGAAAATACTTGTAAACAATTTAATTATACCAAATATCCGTTAAAAAGTTTTTAACCCCTGTTTGGCTCATAATGGATCTTTCCCAACATGTATAAGTAGAGTACCTTGGAATACCGCAACATCAATGGAAGCAACAAAAGATTGAGGGCGATAACTGTCACGATGTATATCCAGATGGCCAGATCCCCGAAAAGTATGTTTATGGCAACAATTACGGTCAGAAAAAGGGCCACTGACAATGCATAGCTGATATACATCGCCCCATAATAAAAATCAGGTTCCGGCATAAGGTCCTCCCCACAATGGGGACAAGTGGAATGGATATGGGTTAAACGTTTAAAGCTAAAAACGGGAACCGAAAACAAATCTCCCTTTCTGCATTTGGGACACTTGGCTTCTAGCATTGCCTTTATAAGTGAGTGTTGCATTTTTAAAGTAGATGGTGAAATAAATTTAGCCTTTTTGGAAAATTAGCGTATTTCTTCTATATCATAATCTTTACCCCTACCGTACCTTAAAAGTTCCTCAAGAGTGTAAAATTCCAGGGTATCCAAATCTTTTACCTGAAAATTCTCCCTACCGGTCCTCTCCATTATTTGGAGCATCCGGGTTTCCCCTAGATTGACAAACCTATATATCCTTCCTACTCTTATGTTATCAATGGCTAATGGCATATTACAAATGCAATCAATTTTTTGGAGGTATAATAAAAATAAGGTTTGGCTAACTTTTGTTTAAAATAATTACCCCATCGGCAACAAAAGTAACGTTTTCCTCCGGGGAATCAATAGCTTCAATTTCCTCCTTTGATTTTCCGGCATCCTCTGCATAATGCCTTAAAGTAGCGACGTCCGTCACGGTTTTGGTGGCCTCTCCTTCAATAACCACCGGAAACCCTGTAGATTCTGTGGGCACAAAAAAGCCATAATCCTTAAACGTGACTCGCATCACCGAACCATCTGGAAGGCTGAGGCCCAACCAACAACCTTTATGGGTGCAAACCTCTTTGATTTCTCCCCTTACTTTGCCCTTAAAAGCCCCCTCATTATTGACCTTTTGATACATTTCGGCAACGGAAACTGCCTTTTCTTCAGTGATTTTATCTCCGTAATTTCCAGGAACCTGTGGGCTTTCTTCATTTTCAGCAATGGCCTTATCCTCCCCAACGGAGGAAGGGCTACCGCAAGATGCCATCATAAGCACACCTAGCATAAAGGGAACTAGCTTTTTCATGGTTGTGGTAAGTTGTTGAATGTCTTTTACAAAGGTAAGAAGGGAAAGTGTATTCTCCAGCAAATGGAGGAAGAAAGTAATTTTAGGTAATACCCTTAGAATTATATTATAATCTGTTAATTTTGCGGTTCATTAAAAAATCCGTACCAGCAAATGACCGTAACTAAAAAGTTCATCATTGATTTTGACAGTACCTTCACCCAGGTAGAGGCATTGGATATCCTGGGAGAAATCAGCCTCAATTTGGATCCTGAGAGGGATAAAAAGTTAAAAGCCATCAAGGATATCACTGACTTGGGAATGGAGGGAAACCTCACTTTCAGGGAAAGTTTGGAACAAAGGGTAGAGTTGTTGAACGCCAACCGCTCCCAAATAGCGGACCTCGTAAATGCCTTAAGGTCTAAAGTCTCTAAGTCATTTCAAAGGAACAGGGAGTTTTTGCAGGAGAATGCGGACGACATCTATATTATATCTAATGGGTTTAAGGACTTTATTATTCCCATCGTGGCAGAATATGGTATAAAAGAAGAAAATGTATATGCCAATGAGTTCCTATATGACGATGAGGGCAACATTATCGGCTTTAACCGGGATAATCTCCTTTCCAAAAACAATGGCAAACCGGAGACGATCAAACGGCTGAACCTGGAAGGGGACATCTATGTGATTGGGGATGGCTATACCGACTATGAAATCAAGGCCTCAGGGGTAGCGAACAAATTTTACGCTTTTACTGAAAATGTAAACAGGCCCAAAGTGCTGGCCAAAGCAGACCACGTCGCCCCTAGTTTGGACGAAATACTTTACGTAAACAAAATGAACAAGAAATTCAGCTACCCAAAGAGTAGAATCAACGTGCTGCTTTTGGAGAATGTACATCCTATCGGTGTGGATTTGATGAAGCAGGAAGGCTATAACATAGAGGTAGTTCCCTCCGCACTCTCAGAAGAAGAGCTGGCTGAAAAAATAAAGAACGTCTCTATCTTAGGCATTCGTTCTAAAACGCAGGTTACAGCAAAGGTTTTGGAAAATGCCAATCGGCTTTTGTCCATTGGGGCATTTTGTATAGGTACCAACCAGATTGACTTGGAAACCTGCCAGGAGAAAGGCATTGCAGTATTTAACGCTCCATACAGTAATACCCGGTCAGTGGTAGAAATGGCCATAAGTGAGATCATCTTCCTGATGCGGAACCTCTTCGACAAGAGTAGGGCCATGCATGAGGGCAAATGGGACAAGTCTGCAAAGGGTAGTTTTGAGATCCGTGGGAAAAAACTGGGAATCCTGGGATACGGTAATATAGGTGCTCAGCTTTCGGTGTTGGCAGAAAATATGGGAATGGATGTATATTATTATGATGTCATTGAGAAATTGGCTCTGGGTAATGCTACCAAACTCAATTCTCTGGAAACTCTTCTTCAAACTTGCGATGTCATAAGTATGCATGTGGATGGTAGGAAAGAAAACCATAACATCATGGATGAAACCCATATTCGTATGATGAAGAAAGGTGCCTTGCTGATCAATCTTAGCAGGGGACATATTGTGGATATCCCTGCTTTAAGGGATGCGCTGATGGATGGGCACCTGGCTGGAGCGGCCATAGATGTGTTTCCATCCGAACCAAAGAACAATGAGGAACCCTTTGAGTCCGAACTTATTGGGATGCCAAATACTATCCTTACCCCTCATATCGGGGGTAGTACCCTGGAGGCGCAACAAAACATCGCTCATTTTGTGCCAGGGAAAATCATTGAATACATCAATACTGGAAACACCTATAACAGTGTGAATTTCCCGAATATCCAGCTCCCCTTTTTACAGGATGCCCACAGGTTAATTCATATACACTCCAACGAACCAGGGGTTATGGCTGAAATCAACCAGGTATTGGCTGGACATAAAATAAATATTGTCGGACAATACTTGAAGACCAATGAGAAAATTGGATATGTGATTACCGATATCGACAAGGCCTACTCCAGCAAGGTGATAGATGAGCTCAAAAACATCAAAGGCACCATCAGGTTTAGAATGTTGTATTAAACAGGTATAACTGTCACTAACAAATAAAGCCCTGCCCGTCGGATTTTCCTCGGAGCAGGGCTTTATTTTTGATCAGAACGGCCATTTGGCAGCGTATTACCTCACCTCAAATTCAAAGGGCAGCCGGGCCATTATTCCTTTCAGGTTTTTGACCTTTTCCATTTGAAGCATCAGTTCCCCACTGATACCATATCTCCAGCGTAACTGGGCGATTTTCACTTCTTTCGAAAATTCACTTATCAGGGTCTCCAAAAATCCCTTTTGCTCCGGGTAATACACCACCCGATAATCCTCTGCGACACCAGCTTTTTCCGCGGCTATGGAAACGGCATCTTCCAGTCCTCCCAAAACATCCACCAGTCCATTTGCTTTGGCCTCTTTTCCGCTCCATACCCTGCCAGAGGCTAGGGGAAGCAAGCTCTCCTTCTCCATATTCCTGCCTTCTGTCACTCTTCTCAGAAAAATCTCATATACCTCATCGGTTTGTTTTTGAAAAATTTCCTTTTCCCTTGGAGTGGGGGCTCTGTCGAAGGATACAAAGTCCGAAAATTCCCCTGTTTTTACTACATCGGAGTTGATCCCTAGCTTGTTATTGAGCAGACCTTCTGCATTGAACCAAAGGGAAAAAACACCAATAGAACCAGTTATGGTATTGGGTTGGGCCAGAATGGTGTCGGCTGGAGCAGCCAAATAGTAGCCGCCGGAAGCAGCATAGTTGGCCATGGAGGCAATCAGTGGCTTCTCTTTTTTTGCCTCGTTCAGCTCTCTCCAGATTACTTCGGAGGCAAGGGCTGAACCTCCAGGGGAGTTCACCCTCAGTACGATGGCTTTGATGTCCTTATTTTTTCTGAGTTTGCGGATTTCCTTCATGAATTTCTCTGAAGTAATTCCATCTCCACTGCTTCCACTTGTGATTTCCCCATCCGCAAAGACCACTGCAATGCGGTTTTTTGACAATCGATTCTTACTGGGAGCTGTTTTGTTTATACGGGTGATGTTAATGGAGTTGATATCTTCGTCTTCTTCCAATCCCAATTTCTCTCGGATAAGGTCTACTACCTGGTCATCATACCACAACCCATCTACCAAGCCAAGGTCAACAGCATCCTGATTCGTCCTTACAAGCATATTGTCATTGATTTCCTGCACCCTTTCCAAAGGGATCTGACGGCTTTCGGACACGGCACTTACCATGACCATGTTGAGGTCATTGAGGTACTGTTGCGTCTGTTGTTTGCTTTCCTCACTCATACTTTCGTTGATAAAGGGTTCCACAGCATCTTTAAAATCCCCTGCCCTAAAAACCACGGGCTCGACTTCAATTTTTTCAAACATCCGTTTTAAAAATACCATGGAATAAGCCAAACCATTAAATTCAAGCCCCCCCATAGGATTCATGTAGACTTCGTCGGCCACTGAGCTCAGATAATACCCACTCTCGGAATAAATCTCAGAATAGGCAATGACAAATTTCCCACTTTCCTTAAAATCCTCTAATGCTTCCCGAAGCTCCTTGTACATGGCAGACCCCCCACCGGTAAAAATCCCTGCTTTGAGAAAAATACCTTTTACATTTTCATTTTCTTTGGCAGTTTCAATGGCCCTTTTGGCTTGTAGCAAACCTACACTTTCCACTCCGGAAAATGGCCCTAAAAAGGCAAGGTCAAAATCGTCTTCAACGGTTCTTTCCACCAAGGCCTTCCTATCTAAATCGAGTAGAAGTACGCTGTTTTCCTTTACCTTCACTTGCTCATCTGCCGAAATAACGGCAATGATGCCTCCAAGAATAAAGAAACCTAAAACCCAAAACACCAGTAGGCCCACAATTACGGCTAATACATTACTTAAAAATTTCATGAGTTTGTTAAATTTTAAGGGGTTGAGGATGTGTAAAATTACTTCTTTTTTTCCACATTACGACATGGAACTCTTTACAAACGATAAAGTGTATGATGTGGTTTTTTTAATTGGGGGTAATTTGGGAGATAGACTGGAAAACCTCCAAAGAGCGGAATCCCTGCTTGCGGAAAAAATGAAATTGATAAAAAGCTCCAAACTATATGAAACTGAGGCTTGGGGTGGAAACTCGGAAGGGAATTTCCTCAACAAAGCATTGCTGATGCAAACAAACCAAAATCCGGAGAAAGTCCTGGATTGGTCACTGCAAATAGAAGAAAAGCTGGAAAGGTTGAGGGGTCGTCGTTGGGGAAACAGAACCATGGATATAGACATTATTTATTTTGGGGATTTAATAGTGAACTCGGACCGTTTGGTCATTCCCCATCCTGAGCTTCAAAACAGAAAATTCGTCTTGGAACCATTAATGGACCTAATGCCAGGGTGGAAAGACCCAAAATCTGGATTGACCATTCAAGATATGTACAGGGTTTGCAAAGACACCTGTGAGGTTTGGAAGTTGCCAGACCCCACAGGTAAAGAATAGCTTGTTTTAGAGACTTTCTACTTCCGCTTCCTGGTGTATTTTTTTCACCAATCCCTGAAGGACTTTTCCGGGGCCACATTCTATAAAGGTTTGGGCTCCGTCGCTTAGCATTTGCTGTATGGATTGTGTCCACTTTACAGGTGCGGTAAGTTGCGCAGCCAAGTTTTCCTTGATGCTTTGCACTTCGGAAACTCCAGTGGTACTTACATTTTGGTAAACGGGGCAAGATCCACTTTTGAAAGTGGTTTCGTCTATGGCTTTCTGTAATTTTAGTCGCGCTGGCTCCATTAATGGCGAATGGAATGCACCTCCTACTGGTAAGGGCAATGCCCGCTTTGCTCCTGCTTCTTTCATTTTCTCGCAGGCTATTTGTATCCCTCGGTTGCTACCGGATATGACAAGTTGTCCCGGACAATTATAGTTTGCCGGAACCACAATTTCATCGGTAATACTTTGGCAGATTTCTTCCACCTTTTCGTCGGGGAGACCCAAGATGGCTGCCATGGTGGAAGGATTGATTTCACATGCTTCCTGCATGGCCAAAGCCCTTTGGTGAACCAAGCGCAGTCCATCTTCAAAGGCAAGTACACCATTGGCAACCAATGCAGAAAATTCACCCAGGGAATGTCCGGCTACCATGTCGGGCACAAGCTTATCTGAACTAAGGGCCAAAATTACTGAGTGCAAGAAAATGGCAGGTTGGGTCACGTTGGTTTGTTTGAGTTCATCTGCGGAACCCTCAAACATGATATCTGTAATCCTAAATCCCAAAATATCGTTGGCTTGCTCAAAAAGTGCTTTGGCATTGGCCCTGGATTCATAAAGTTCTTTGCCCATTCCTGGAAATTGAGCCCCTTGACCGGGGAAAATATACGCTTTCATCGAGATTGGTTTGGTTTATGATTCAACAAAAATAGCTTGCTTACTATCAAGTCTTCCTAAATCCGCTAAGCTTATGCCTGGCTTTCCGTTTCCAAACCATCGTAGAATTCCACTTTACCTGTCCCCACATTATACATCCCGCCTATTACCAAAACGCCACCGTTTTTTTCGATTTCGGAAATGATGGTGCTTTTGTTCCTTATCTCGTCTATGGCATGTTGTACGTTTAATTTGGATACTTTCTCGACAAATTCTGGATTCCCTCCTGATCTGTCAGATTTTTCAGTTTTCTCTTTGGAAATAGCGGGCTTTATTTTTTCAAGCAATTTGGTGATGTTTCCATCTTCTACCCCTTGGCAAGCACTGGTAACTGCCCCACATTTAGTATGGCCGAGCACCACCACTATTTTGGAGCGGGCATATTTCACAGCGTACTCGATACTTCCCAAAATATCTTCGTTTACTATATTCCCCGCAACCCTTGCGTTGAAGATATCGCCTATCCCTTGGTCAAAAATCAACTCCGAGGAGGTCCGGCTGTCTATACAACTTAGCACCACTGCAAAAGGCCATTGCCCCTCAGCGGTTTCCTTTACCATTTGTAATAGGTCTCTCTCTGCCTTTTGGTTTTTCACAAAACGTATATTCCCTTCTTTAAGCATTTTTAGTGCTTCTTTTGGGGTGATTTTGTCTTGAACTTCCTTATTTATTGCTCGCATCATGGTTGACAGTTTGTTTGAGTAAAAATAATTAGAAAATTTTAGGTTAACTAGGAGGGAACAAATATAAAGCCATTTGTGGCCCCAAAACTAAAAACCGCAGGATAGCAAAACTTTCCTGCGGTTTTTAGATGATATCATTGACTGGTTTACCGAATAATTTGAATGGTACCTTTAATCTTGCGCTCCCTTTCGGAAGGATCGAGCATGTTGAAAAGCACATTTGCCGAATAGAAATAGGTGCCTGCTGGCAGGTCTCTGCCATTGAGGTCCCTACCGTCCCAGTGGATATAGATATTGTTCTCGGTGGAGGACATGCTATTGTAGCTATGCACCAATGCTCCCCATCGGTTATAGATTTTTATCTCCACGGCATCCACAAACCTTGGACATTTTGCAAAGGGATTGTCAAAAGCCATGAAGGTGTCATTCACACCATCTCCATTTGGGGTAAATACATTGGGAAGTTCGTAATTGGGGCAGTTATCCACACAAACTACATTGCTTGGGTCACTCTCATTGCCAGATCTGTCAACGGCTGTGATATAGTAACATCCTTTGAAATCCAGCAAATCAGTAATCCGAGTGCTGGTGTTGATTACGGATAGGCTGCTTATCTGATTGAAAGTGCCCTCGTCTCCTGTCTCCGAGAAATAGAGTCGGTATCCATTAAGCTCTGTATCACAGTTGCCTGAAAAATCAGGTTCCCAACTCAGATCGTGGAAAAAATCACTGAAGCTACAGGGCTGTTCTGCTAAGAATTCGGTGCAGTCCGGTCCTTCGAATGCCAATACCGGAGGACAAGGCAATCTGTCATCGTCGGGCCTGGCACACACGATTTGTGAATTGTTGACTAATGGATATTCCAGAATGTCCACGTTGTAGGAGCCATTGGTAACCACATAATAGCAGTACTCAATCTCCGTGTCCAAGGGAACCCCATTATGGCTACCATCATCGAAATAATAAAACCCATCCTCTGTGACATCCACTTCGGCAATCAGGGTAAAGGTTTCCGAATCCTGAGCCTCGGGGTCAGTCCTGTTTCTATAGACTTGATGGGGAAATTCGGAGGTGTTGTTATTCCAAGGCACCGAAAATTCCCAGTTGAGCTCTATGGCCTCGTTGATAATAGTGGGTTCCAGCCTTACTGAAGAAGCTTTGTTGGACACATCAATTTCTTCTCCTTGGGAATATAACACTACCTCGTAGTTATACACCAGGTTTTCGGTATTTAGCCCAGTGTCAGTAAAGACAGTGTCGGAGGTTATAGTTACTGAACTTTGATTTTGATCGCTCATAAAACCCTGACTACGTACCAGTCCATATTCGTAGGGGCCGGGATAAAGCTCCTGATCTATATCGTAGGGCGGGGTCCATCTGACCAATATTTCACCCTCATCTGTGTCTGTATTTTCTACGCTGACATTGGTGATTAATGGAACATCCACTTCCATGGTAATACAGATTTCTTCGGAAACTATACTTTCCCCACTTCTGGGAGAAGGATAAATGGCTACCAGCCTGTAGCAATAGGTATTGCCAGGGCTCAGGCCCATACTTTCATTGTCGTCCAGGAAGTTGAAAGTATCCATATCGGTGGTGCCCACCATTTCGTACCCCGGCCTTACCCCAGTTTCGCAACTATCGGGTTCGTAAGGATCTGAGTTTATCCTCCTCCAAACCTGCATGGTTTGGGCGGAAGACCCGCAAGAATAAGGGTCCCACGAAAGGTTGGCTGACCGGCCCTCGTCCTGTTCGATGTCGTCGATTACAGGAGGAGGGCCGACGACCGTGATATTCCAGGTCTTTATGTCGACTAGAGCCGGCCCCGAGGACGGCTGATCCTCTATCCGAACCCGGACTTGGTAGGTCCTGGCCCTTACGTGCGCACAAACGGTTTGCCATTCAAAATTTATTACTCCAGGTGAGGGTTGGAAAGTGTCTTCTGGACTATAGGAGGCGGGAGAACTAGTAATTTCTATGGGGTCTCCAAATACGTCTATTTTGATAGGGTCCCCATCCGGATCCACACCCTGGAAAATCTCTTCAATTCTTGTTCCTGCTACCACACAGATATCATCGGGCATAATCAGTTCCGGCCTTCGGTTGTCGGTGTTCTCAATGATGATCTGCATGTCTCGCAGCACATACCCAATCCTTCTCCACTCTCCATCCACTCTTCTCCATTCTTCTATCCTAAACGCCACATTGTATTGTCCTGCTATTCCCGGGGCATCCCAAATCAGGTCCCCAGTCACAGGATCAAGTTCCAATATGGGGGGCGTGGATCCATCCTGCCGTGAGAAACTGAATTCGCCGGAAGCAGGGCTACGGTAATTGTTAACCTCTCTTTGAAAAGCCTGTTTAGGAACGTCCATTACGTAAGCTAGGCTATCCCCATCGGGATCGTAAGCGCCGGGATTATGGATATAGGTCTGATTTACCGCGCCATTATCCACAGGTGGTATGGTGAGGACGGGCGAGTTATTTACCCCCAAAAAAGGGTCAATTCGGATCATGGTCTCAATGTAAAACGGGGTATCCACCGACTGATCCATATTCAGGGTGTTGGCATTCCGGTTGAATTCCATAAAGCGAATGGTATATTGACCGGGACCTTGATAGGTGTGGGTGATTACAAAGGTGTTTTTTTGTATATGTTCCCCTATCATTTCGGTAACGTTAAAATCGGCTTCCGTATTAAGTACTTCCTCCCTACCATCCCCGAATTCAATCCTTCCTGGTCCAAATATTACGGTGGAACGAGTATCGGTATAACCTACTACAGTAATTCTGTAGGTCAGGGTTTGAACAGAAACCCGCTCAGCAATAATTTCTCCTGCCCTGATATGGGTGGCAAATGTATGCTGCAAACACAAACCAAAGTAAAAGAAGGATGCTAAAAGTAAAAGTTTTTTATTCATGGGACATAGTTAGTATCGGCCACTTTCTTGAAGGTTTCATTCAGGTAAACCATAAAGCTATTCTTACCTTGGTAATTAAGCAAATTATTTGAAACGACTTCAGTTAAAAACGGTTTTCCGTTCATAATGTTACCCTAAATTAAAGCATTGTACCCGATATTTTAATTACCGGAAGTCATTTATCGAAAAAACCTTCGGATCATTAAATATCATATCTTAAGATATTCCAAGCTTGCAATCATTTATGCTAAATGGGAAGCAATTTCATTTTCTACTATTTAACAATATGAATAACAGAATATTGTGTGGGAGATAGAAATAGTTGTTTACAATTCTTGCCCTCCTATCCCTAGACGGAAACAATAAGCACAAACAACTGGTTAAAGGACTTACAAATGGTGGGTAATCAAAACTAATCAGAATTTATTTAGAACCAATTAAAATAAGGAGAGCAAAGGGACTATTGATTGTTTGCTAATCATTCCAAATGTAAATTTGGCGGTTAGGAAAAAAACGAACAATCTAAGAATAAAGTTTGAGATATGAGTTGGGTAACCAAAACCTTAAATAGTACACTTGGCCAAAAATTATTGATGGCATTGACAGGATTTTTCCTGATTTTGTTCCTTGTTGTCCATTTAGCAGGTAATTTACAGTTGTTGATCCCTGATAATGGAGAATCTTTCAATCTATATGCCCATAACATGGCGATAAATAATTTTATCCGATCTGTATCCATCATCAATTTTGGTTTAATTTTGCTTCATGTTGTTTATTCTGTAATTCTCACGAAGCATAATAAAAAAGCCAGGCCAGTGGGCTACGCTGAAACAGACGCATCCACAAACAGTACCTGGGCCTCCAGAAACATGGGGATTCTTGGTACTTTGATACTGATCTTTCTCCTAGTTCATTTAAGGGGTTTTTGGTATAGGCTTAAGTTTGGGTCTCCAGACAAGGTGTTGTTGGGAGATACTGAAGTGGATAACGCCTTTATCATTGTAGTGGAAGCCTTTAAAAATCCCATCTATGTTGGGTTTTATGTGATAAGTATGGTTTTTCTGGCATTTCACCTTTCCCATGGGTTTGCAAGTGCGTTTCAAACCTTGGGGATTAACCATAAGAAATATACACCCCTCATTCAAAAAGTGGGGTTAGGATTTGCCATTCTTATACCCACCTTATTTGCAATGATTCCTATAGTAATGTACATACAGAGCTTATAGGAAGTAAAATAATTTTGAATTAAAATTCGAAGACCGATGATACTGGATTCAAAATCACCCTCAGGCCAACTGGCCGAAAAATGGACCAGCCATAAATTTAACGTTAAATTGGTTAACCCAGCCAATAAGCGTAAATACGAAATAATAGTTGTGGGTACTGGTTTGGCAGGGGCTTCTGCGGCAGCCTCCCTGGCAGAGCTAGGGTATAAGGTGAAAGCCTTTTGTTTCCAGGATAGCCCAAGAAGAGCTCACTCTATTGCTGCCCAAGGCGGAATTAACGCCGCAAAAAACTACCAAAATGATGGAGACTCCGTCTTCAGGTTGTTTTATGACACCATAAAAGGTGGTGATTACCGCTCTAGGGAGGCTAATGTATTCCGACTAGCGCAAGTTTCTGTAAATATTATTGACCAATGTGTCGCTCAAGGCGTTCCCTTTGCCAGGGAATACGGTGGCTTATTGGCCAACAGGTCTTTCGGAGGTGCGCAGGTGTCCAGAACTTTTTATGCACGTGGGCAGACGGGACAACAGTTATTGTTAGGTGCTTATTCTGCACTAAGCAGGCAAGTGGCCAACGGGAAGGTCAAGCTTTATCCCAGGACTGAAATGCTGGATGTGGTAACCATAGACGGAAAGGCGCATGGAATTGTAACCAGAAACCTGATTACAGGAGCCATAGAGTCTCACAGTGCTCATGCGGTTCTCCTATGTACAGGTGGTTATGGCAATGTTTTTTTTCTATCCACTAATGCCATGGGGTCGAATGTAACTGCCGCTTGGCGGGCACATAAAAAAGGAGCCTATTTTGCTAATCCTTGCTATACCCAAATTCACCCCACATGTATCCCAGTATCTGGCGACCATCAGTCCAAGCTTACCTTAATGTCAGAGTCACTAAGAAATGATGGCAGGGTGTGGGTACCCAAAACCATTGAAATTGCGGAAAAACTGAGAAAGAGGGAAATCAAACCCCAGGATATCCCCGACGAGGACAGGGATTATTACTTGGAAAACAAATATCCCTCCTTTGGCAACCTGGTGCCAAGGGATGTAGCTTCTCGAAACGCCAAATATGTGTGCGATGAGGGAAGAGGTGTGAATGAAACAGGTGAGGCTGTTTTCTTGGATTTTAGGGACGCTATTCTTCGGGACGGCGAGGATACCGTGAGAAGTAAGTATGGGAACCTTTTCGACATGTACCAACAAATCACCGGGGAAAATCCCTATAAGACACCCATGAAGATTTATCCAGCGGTGCATTACACCATGGGCGGACTTTGGGTGGACTATAACTTGATGACCACCATTCCTGGTCTATATGCATTGGGAGAAGCTAACTTCTCCGATCATGGCGCCAATCGGCTAGGGGCTTCTGCCTTAATGCAGGGACTAGCAGATGGATACTTTGTGATTCCTTACACCGTGGGAGATTACCTCGCCACACAGCCATATGATAAGCCAGCGGAAGACCATCCGGCCTTTAAAAAGGCCGAATCTGAAGTGAAGGAGAGAATTGAGCGACTTCTTTCTATCAAAGGAGAAAAGAGTGTGGATTATTATCATAAAAAGCTGGGTAAAGTCATGTGGAATTACTGCGGTATGGCCAGAAGCGCAGATGGATTGGCAAAGGCCAAAACCATGATACGGGAGTTAAAGGAAGAGTTTTGGAGAAATGTTAGGGTATTGGGAGCAGGCGAGGAACTAAATCAATCCTTGGAAAAAGCCAACCGGGTAGCCGACTTTCTGGAACTAGGAGAATTGATGATAGACGATGCACTGAACCGAAAGGAAAGCTGTGGGGGTCATTTTAGGGAAGAATACCAAACCCCAGAAGGTGAAGCTCTAAGGGATGACGAAAACTATGCATATGTAGCCGCATGGGAATACAAAGGCGAAGGCCAGGAAGAGAAGCTTCATAAAGAGGAATTGGTATTCGAAAATGTGAAACTTACCCAAAGAAGCTACAAATAATCAGGAAAGAAAAAGTAATTCAGGTATGAATCTTACACTAAAAGTTTGGAGACAAAAAAACGCATCCGATAAGGGTGGGTTCAGAGAATATAAGGTAAAAGATATTTCAGCAGACATGTCCTTTCTGGAGATGTTGGATGTGTTAAACGAGGAACTCCTAGAAAAGGGCGAAGACCCTGTGCACTTTGATCATGACTGCAGAGAAGGTATCTGCGGAATGTGTTCCCTCCATATCAATGGGAAGCCCCATGGGCCTTCACAGACTACCACTTGTCAGTTACACATGCGCTCATTTAAGGATGGACAGACTATTACGATAGAACCATTCAGGGCGAAGGCATTTCCGGTTGTTAAGGATCTTGTGGTGGACAGAGGTGCCTTTGACCGCATTATTCAGTCAGGTGGGTATGTTTCCGTGAATACCGGAGGTGTCCCGGATGCCAACGAAATTCCCATACCAAAGGTGTTGGCTGACGAGGCTTTTGATGCTGCTACCTGTATAGGTTGCGGGGCATGTGTAGCCGCTTGCAAAAATGCCTCTGCAATGTTGTTTGTCTCTGCAAAAATTTCTCAATTGTCGCTTTTGCCTCAGGGAAGGGTAGAACGAAAGGAAAGAGCGGAAAAGATGATAGCACAAATGGATAAAGAGGGTTTTGGGGCATGCACAAA
This sequence comes from Pleomorphovibrio marinus, assembly GCF_003347495.1. Taxonomy (GTDB): domain Bacteria; phylum Bacteroidota; class Bacteroidia; order Cytophagales; family Cyclobacteriaceae; genus Pleomorphovibrio; species Pleomorphovibrio marinus. The sequence continues at coordinate 805,168 of NZ_QCXY01000001.1, read as the reverse complement.
TACTGGTGCTTGTTCGGCTGAGTGCCCAAAGGAAATAAAGTTGAGTAACATTGCGAGGATGAATAGAGAGTACTTCAAGGCTTCGGTTACCACAGAAAATGTATAGGATGCATTTCGAACAAAAGTATTTCAATAAGTAAAAGCCGGGTTTTCCCGGCTTTTTTATTGGCATAATAGAAAGAAAAACTGTAAGTATATTTATCAGATACCTAAATTGAGCCGGATTATTTCATATTAGCCACTGTATGTTGTAATTTGTGCCTTGGGTGAAACCTAACCAAAATAAAGCATCTATGGCTTTTATAGACTTGGCGATTTTTTTTGTGTACATGGCAGTTATGCTTGGCGTAGGGTATTATTTTATGCATACCAACACTGGCCAGGATGATTATTATGTAGGAGGAAGGAGTTTGGGAAGTTGGCATATAGGGCTCTCGGTAGTGGCCACAGACGTAGGAGGAGGTTTCTCCGTGGGCTTGGGTGGTTTGGGTTTTGCCATGGGGCTCTCCGGAAGCTGGATGCTTTTTACGGGTCTGCTTGGCGCTTGGCTGGCGGCAGTTTTCCTGATCCCAGTGGTACGTTCTAATCCCGCATTTGAAAAATTCTACACCTTACCTCAAATCTTCCAGTATTTGTTTGACAGAAAAGTAGGCATTACTGCTGCTATCATCTGTTTTGTGGGGTACTTGGGGTTCACCAGTAGTCAATTATTGGCAGGTGCTAAACTTGCGTCGGGGACTTTTCCGGAGCTTGAGTTAAATACAGCTTTATGGATAATGGGTGCCATTGCCGTGATTTACACCGTTTTGGGAGGACTAAAGGCTGTAATCTATACAGATACTGTTCAATGGATCATTTTATTGGCGGGGTTTATTTTCATTGGATTACCAGTTTCTTACTTTCATGTGGGAGGATGGGAGGTAATACGGGAGACCTTGCCGGACGAGTATTTTTCCCTGACAAACCTAACCTGGCAGGACTTGGCCAATTGGGGGATAACCATACTTCCTATTTGGTTTGTAGGTATGACTCTTTATCAGCGGATTTACGCCAGCAAGGATGTGAAAAGTGCCAAAAAGGCATGGTATATCGCTGGGGTTTTTGAATGGCCCATCATGGCATTTATGGGTGTCTCTCTAGGTGTTTTGGCCAAAGTGGCTTTTGAATTGGATATGATAGCCGTGGACAAGGAAAATATGGATCCCGAGATGGGTTTACCCATACTTCTGAGCACAGTCCTTCCCGCAGGAATCATGGGCTTGATGATGTCGGCCTATTTTTCTGCCGTTTTGTCCACTGCAGATTCCTGCCTAATGGCAGCATCGGGAAATCTTACCACGGATATTTTTGGCAGATGGCTGAAAAGAAAGCCGGATCAATATAGCATGCGCTTGAGCCAACTCTTTACTTTGCTCATTGGGGTGGTAGCTTTAGTGGTGGCCCTACAAATGACAAACGTGCTGGATCTGATGCTATACAGCTATGCATTTATGGTTTCTGGGCTTCTAGTGCCTATTTTGGCAGGGTTGTTTTGGAGCATGAGATCTCCATTGGCGGCATTGGTGGCCATGGTATTGGGCGGAAGTGTGACGGCAGGATTATCTGTTTGGGGGAAAGAGTTACCCTTGGGGCTTGATCCGAACTTTTTCGGTGTTTTAGCCTCTCTAGCAGCATTTTTGCTTATATTTCTAGTTACGAAAAACAAAAATCAAAATAAATCACCTAAAGTAAAATAAATGGCTACAATAGAAACACTATCCGCAGTAGATAATGCAACCTTTCTTCAGAAGACTGAAATTGCAGATTTTCTATTTGAACACCTGGATCAATATGGAGATCCTCATGAGCACATCATGCGGTGTTTGGATTATGCTTTGGACCAAGCTGTGGACAAAGGCGGATTCGCCGTTGTGGCTAGGGAAGAAGGACGTATTGTGGGTACAGTGGTGATGAATAAAACCGGTATGTCGGGATACATTCCTGACAACATTCTGGTATATATCGCGGTAGATAAGAGCCAGCGAGGAAAAGGGCTTGGCAAGAAAATTATGACAACGGCAATTCAGATGGCCAATGGGGACATTGCGCTTCATGTTGAACCCGACAATCCTGCCAGAATCCTGTATGAAAAGTTGGGATTTACCAACAAGTATTTGGAAATGAGACTAAAAAAGTGATATGGCATTCTTAAACCTTTACAAAGATAAACTAAAGAATAATTTCGAATTCCTAAAAAACAAGTTCAATGAGAATGGAGTATCCTGGGGTGTGGTATCCAAGTTACTGTGTGGCAACAGAAGGTACATCAAAGAACTAATAGACTTGGGGGTGGATGAAATCCATGACTCCAGGATCAGTAACCTGGCTAAAGTAAAGGAGATTAACCCTAATGTTCAAACTGTCTACATCAAGCCTCCGTCTAAGAGGAATCTTTCCGACATGGTAAAATATGCTGATGTAAGCCTTAACAGCGAGCTCAACACAATACGATGGATAAGTGATGAGGCGGTAAAGCAGGATAAAAAACACAAAATTATCATCATGGTTGAAACCGGAGACCTCAGGGAAGGGGTCATGGGAGATCACTTGGTGGACTTTTACTCCAAGGTCTTTGAGCTTCCCAACCTTGAGATCATTGGGCTTGGCACCAATCTAAACTGCTTGAATGGGGTGATGCCTTCTGCGGACAAACTGATTCAGCTCTCCCTATATAAGCAAATCATAGAATTAAAATTCAATAAGGAGATTCCCTGGGTATCTGCGGGAACCTCTGTTACCATTCCCCTGATGCTTCACAAGCAACTTCCAAAGGGTGTCAATCACTTCAGAATTGGAGAAACCTTGTACTTTGGTAATGATCTCTTCGAAGAAAAAATAATTGAGGGTATGAAAGGGGACGTTTTCGAGCTCAATGCAGAGATCATAGAAATGCAAGAAAAGCCACTGCTACCTATGGGTACCCTGGCAGCAAACCCACAGGGGGAAGTAGCCGAAATGGATGAGTCCCTATACGGTAAAACCAGCTACAGAGCGATATTGGATATCGGACTGCTGGATGTTGACCCCAAATATTTGGTTCCCGAGGATGGTAAATTTGAAATATTGGGAGCAAGTTCAGACATGATTATTCTCAACCTTAGAGAAAACCCTCAAGGATATAAGGTGGGTGATTTAATTAGATTCCATCTTAAATATATGGGTGCTTTGGCTATTTTAAACAGTAGCTACATTGAAAAGAGGGTGGTCTGAAAACAACTATTTCTTAGTGCAGGGATCCATACTTTTTTGCCTCCCTGCGTTTTTATTAAGGTTTCCTGGCCTATTGATTAGTTCCGAAGATTATTGCACTTAATGTTGGGAATTCTGTCAATTGCCGTTACCTTCGCATCATAGATCATTAGGGGTGCCCTAAAATAACGGGCTGAGATCATACCCATATTACCTGATCCGGGTAGTGCCGGCGAAGGGAAATGAACAAAGCTGCAACTAGCTTCTGGGTGAACAGTTAAGGCAGTGATAACCCTTAGTCACTGTTATGTTTGACCATTACTATTGTTAATTCATGAAAAGATTATTTACCACTCTGGCATTTTCTATGCTAGCAGTAACGGTTTGGGCTCAGAGTACATTATCAGGTACTGTTGTGGATGCCCAAACTGGAGAGCCGTTACCCGGAGCCAATATTCTAGTAGAGGGAACCGGAAGGGGGACTGTATCAGACCTTGAAGGATCCTTTACCCTTTCGGGAATGGAGGAGGGAACCAAAAGACTTCGCATATCTTATGTGGGTTACACTACTCAAAGGACAACTGCAATCTTACCCTACTCCGGGAATTTCCTTATTGCATTAGAGGAAAGCACCATTTCTGCCGAGGAATTCATCGTCACTGCCACTAGGGCTTCGAAAACCACACCTACTACTTTTAAAGTGATTTCAAAGGAGGAATTGGAGAGAAACAACCTGGGGCAGGATCTGCCATTTTTGCTGAATTATACCCCTTCCATCGTTATTCATTCTGATGCCGGTGCGGGTGTAGGATATACGGGTTTGAGAATCAGGGGATCAGACCAGACCAGGATCAACGTTACAGTAAACGGCATACCGCTAAACGATGCAGAATCGCATGGTGTGTTTTGGGTAAATATGCCGGACTTTGCTTCTTCAGTGGATAACATTCAAATTCAACGTGGTGTGGGCACCTCTACCAATGGGGCAGCAACTTTTGGCGCTAGCATAAATATACAGACGGATACCAAAAGGGAGGAAGCATATGCCGAGACCGACAATTCCTTTGGTTCTTTTAATACTCGCAAGCACACCTTGCAGGCGGGGTCTGGGTTATTAGATGGAAAATGGGCTGTGGATGCCAGGCTTTCGCAAATTACCTCAGATGGGTACATAGACAGGGCCTTTTCTGATTTGAGGTCTTTCTTTGTGTCTGGAGGCTATTATGGGGAAGACCACGTATTCAAATTAAATATTTTCTCGGGGGCGGAGCAAACGTATCAAGCTTGGAACGGTGTACCGGAACATCTTTTGGAGACAAACCGGACTTATAATTCCTATACCTATGAAAATGAAACAGACAATTACCAGCAAGACCACTACCAATTTATCTATGCGGGTAACTGGGGGAGCAACTGGAAAGCCAATTTTGCCCTTCATTACACCTATGGAAGGGGTTATTACGAGCAGTTTAGACCCAATGACAGGCTCTTGCAGAACTATGGAATTGCCCCAATAGAAATAGGTGGAGAATTGATCGCGCGAACAGATATTATCAGAAGAAGGTGGCTGGATAACGACTTTTATGGTGGGGTATTTTCCTTTAATTATATCTCAGACGATGGAAGATTGGACTTTCTCCTAGGTGGAGGTGCCAATCGATATGATGGGGACCATTTCGGAGAAATAATTTGGATGGGCGTAACCGGTGGTACGCAAATCAGGGACAGGTACTACGATAATGTGGCTGTAAAGGATGACCGGAATATTTATGCCAAGGCCACTTACGAGATAAAGGACAACCTTTACCTTTTTGGGGATCTTCAATATAGGGGAATAGATTACCGTTTTGATGGCATCAACAACGACTTGAGGGATATCTCAGGGTTTCAGCAGTACCATTTCTTTAACCCCAAATTTGGACTCTCCTATGAGGACCAAGGCGGAAAAACCTGGTATGCTTCCTATGCGATTGCCAATAGGGAGCCTGTGAGAAGGGATTTTACCGATTCACCGCTTATTGAAATACCTCGTCCCGAAACCCTCCAAAATGTGGAGGCTGGAGTAAGGTATAGCCAAAATAACTTCCAGTACAATGCCAATTTTTATTACATGGGCTACAAGGACCAACTTGTGCTCACCGGCCAGCTCAATGATGTGGGGGCATATATTCGGGAAAATGTGGCCAGTAGCTATAGGGCCGGTGTAGAACTGGATGCTGCCTACGTTCCCCATCCCAAATGGTCATTAGGAGGAAATGTGGCTTTTAGCCGAAACAAAATCGATGCTTTTACAGAGTATAATGATGTTTATGATGAAAATTGGGGATTCGTAGGTCAGGAAGCCACCACATATACCAATACTGATATAGCCTTTTCACCCAATGTCGTAGCCTCTGCCATGGTGGATTACAAAATCACCCCCAACTTGGAAGTGAGCTTAATGAACAAATATGTTGGGGATCAATACCTGGACAATACACAACGGGATAGCAGAAAATTGGACGCCTTTTGGACCACAGATTTTAGGTTGAATTATGGTATCACCCCTGGATTTGTCCAGAAAATGGATTTTACGCTCATGGTTTACAACGTGTTTAATCAGCTTTATGAGCCAAATGGATATACATTCAGCTATTTTGTGCCCACAGAGGGTGCCTCTGCTAGAGAACTTGTCACGGAAAACTTTTACTACCCCATGGCCGGAACCAATTTTATGGCTGGGGTAAGTATTAAATTTTAAGAATCCTTGGAGCAGGCGATAATGGAAAGTCCTGCTCCTTTTTTTAATTCCTTGGTCAGTATTTTTGTGTTTTAATGGAGGGCTATACTTTTAAGCTGTTTTCAGTTCAGCTAATTTATTTCTAAACTTTCCTGTTAGAATTGAAGGAATTTATGGAATAGGCCTAGCCTAAAGGCTGGGCTACAAGGCCTTTTAAACCGCTTTCCCATGTGTTTGTTTTATGATCTGTCTGGCCAGGAAAGGGAGGTAATTGACAAGACTTACAGCAAAATCCGAGGCAAAAGAAGTACCAAACAGTTTTTGTACATTTCTGCCAATGGTCAAACGTTGTTGGAAGGTTGATTTCCATGCTTTTGAATAGGCCTGTTCGATTTCCAAATGATTGCTGTAGGTCAAAATAGCATCTGTGGCCAATTTTCCGGTATGAATAGCAATGGCCATACCGTTGCCACAAAGGGGTGTGATCATTCCTGCGGCATCACCCAGCATTAAAACATGATTTTCCACTGGATTTTTATCGGAAAAACTTATTTCGTTGATTACTTCAGGCTTTTCGAAAAGGAATTCGCTGTTTTCAAAAATGTCCCTCAACTTCGGGTTTTTGAAAAGCACCTCCTTTTCCATTGTAGGAATGTTTCCCCATTTTCGGAGTGTCGCTCTTTCCCCCAGATAGCATATGTTAAATATGCCGTCTTCCACGGCATTTATACCGCAATAACCACCTTCAAAATTATACAAACCGATGGTATCGGAATCATAATTTAATCTTGCATGGTATTTTACCCCAATATAAGGAGTCCTTTCTGCTATAAAGGGCCTCTCCATGGCTTTATCAATCCGGGAGCGCTTTCCAAATGCCCCCAAAACAAGGCCTGCGTGCCAAATCTCCCCATTGTCTAGAAAGACACTGAAATTAAGTGGCATTTTATTTATCTTTATGTCCAAAGCTTGGGTTTGAAGCTTAAACCGTACACCTACTTCCTTGCATTTCTGATAAAGGAAATGATCGAAAGCGTACCTGCTTATCCCAAAGCCTCCCTGATCCAATGGGATTTCCGCTATTTTACCAGAAAGGGAACTCAGCCTAAACTGGGTTAATGTGGCGGGTACCAAAGAATGGGGAAATAGGTCTTCATTAACCAAAAATTGTTTCACCTCATTGGAAACATATTCACCGCAAACCCTATGAAATGGGTAGTTTTTTTTCTCCAAAACCCAAACTTCCCTTCCAGCCTTGCCCAGCAAATAGGCAGATATCAAACCCGCCAAACCTCCTCCTATGATGACGATATCCTTTTGTGCCATAATTATTGATGTTACCTATATAACAAAATAATGGTAAAAAAGTTGGATTCCTGGGGAGGTTTAGTTAAAAAACCAATTTTAGGACAGAAATCCTGTAAAATACCAAATATTATACTAAAGCTTTTATATTCTAAATAAGCCGAAGAGGAATGTTGAGGATTTTTAGGACTTTTTGTTTATGCCTTTCTTTTTACTAGGTAAATTTACCCATTGAACCTATACCCACAAATTTAATGATTCCAAATCAAATCAGACAACAGTTTTCTTTCCGGTTTCAAACTGAACCTGCCGTTATAGTAAGATCTCCCGGCCGCATAAACCTTATTGGCGAACATACGGACTACAATCAAGGCTTTGTGCTGCCCGCTGCAATTGATAAGGCCATTTACCTCGGGTTCAAAAAAAATCATACTTCAAAATGCAGCGTTTACAGCTTAGATTATGGGCAGATGGAGGAGTTTGATCTAAATGAACTTGTTCCAAGGAATGGGGGATGGATAAATTTCATTATGGGTGTTGCGCAACAATTTAAAATAGGTGGTTTGGAAATTGGTGGATTTGATTGTGTATTCGGGGGTGATATTCCTATTGGTGCCGGATTGTCTTCATCGGCAGCTTTGGAGAATGGTGTGGGAATGGGCCTTTCGCATTTATTTGACCATTCGGTTTCAAAAAACTCCCTGATAGAAATGTCCCAGAGGGCGGAACATGAGTTTGCAGGCGTTCATTGCGGAATTATGGACATGTTTGCCTCCATGATGGGAAAGAAAGACTTGGCCATAAAGTTAGACTGTAAAACCTTAGAGTACACTTATTTTCCCCTGAAGTTAGGGGAATATCAATTCCTGCTGTTGGACTCCAAAGTTACACATGCTTTGGGAGATAGTAAATATAATACCAGAAGGAAAGAATGCGAGGCAGGTGTAGCCCTGATACAAAGCCAATTTCCAGATGTCAAAAGTCTAAGAGATGTGGAATATTCCATGTTGGTAGAGCAAAGGGCAAATTTTTCCCCAAATGTGTGGGACCGTTGTACCTATGTGGTAGAAGAAAACGAACGCCTACAATTGGCCTGCGAATGCCTTGAAAGGGAGGATCTCAAAGGCTTTGGACAATTAATGTATGCATCACATGATGGGCTGAGGCACAAATATGAGGTCAGTTGCCCAGAGTTGGATTTTTTGGTTGATTTTACCCGGGATAAGGACTATGTGCTAGGCGCAAGGATGATGGGTGGTGGATTTGGGGGATGTACCATCCATCTTCTGGAAAGTGGATCGGCCGAACATTTTCTTGAGATAATCGGAAAAGAGTACAAACAGACCACAGGAAAGGAGTTAGCCGCTTACCCCGTCCGTATCAGTGATGGCACAGAAATCATCGCCTGATGGTTTTTTTTAAGAAACTTGCGAAAGTATGCACCAATCGGATGATAATAGAAAACAAGAGGTTATAGAAGCAATTAATGATTGCCAAAACCCCTATTTGCTTTTCCAGGTAAGGCAGCTTACCAAACGAAGTCAGGTTTTGGATCCAGTCCGGAAGTTGTGCAAGAATTATCCTTGGCTTGCTGAGGAAATTATTCCTAGGGACATGAGGATCAAGACCGGTTGTCAAGCCCCTCAAGGCAACCCCTTGGCAAGTTATCTGTACACCAGCACCCCCATCCTGTACGGCTTGGCACTAGTTTGCCTGATTGCAGCCGCTGCCCTTGTCAATTTGCTTTCGCATGAGGGGGAAAACATCGCAGTGGCCTTTTTTCAAAGCAGAGTTGCTCTGCTTTATGGTCTTATTTGGTTGGTATTTGTAGGGGACTTCCTGGTTTTGACTTGGCTTATTGGTAGGTATGGCAACCGAAAAGCAAAGAAGGAAATCTACCTGAGGCTACTGGTTATTTTGTTTCCTCCCCTTCATATGGGGAGCAGGCATTTACTTAGGCCCAGGCTTCAATGGATTCCTTTTTTGGGATGGTGTTATCGCAATGAGGGACTTTTGGTGCATTTAAAGGGCAAGTTTTCCGTTCCCATGATTTTGATTGCCCTTCTGATCTTACCCATTCTGATCATAGAATGGCAATTCTATGAACCTGTAGAGCAGTATCTTAATGCAGATCTTTCCTTTGTGCTGGATATGGCTCAAGGATTTATATGGTTGGCATTTGCCTATGAGTTTATTCTGATGATCTCCATATCCCAGGAAAAAATTGCCTATGCTCAAAAAAACTGGATCGACCTTCTGATCATTCTCCTGCCCTTTATTGCATTTGTAAGGACGATAAGGCTTATAAAAATTGCCAGGTTGTCCCAGATTGCCAGGGGATATAAGTTGAGGGGGCTTTTGTTAAAGGCCAGGCAAGGTCTGTTTTTTGCGGGTATTTTTCACAAGTTGCTCACCGTCAAGCCAGAGTTTCAAATAAAGAGCCTGAAGAAAAAACTGGAGAAAAACCAAAAAGAGAGGGAGGAACTTGAGGAAGAGTTGCTATTGATGGCCAAGTTACTCCAAAAGGGGTCCAGTGGATCAGTAGAGGAGTAGGTTAGAACAGGTGCCTTCAAAAAGCTTTCCACAATCTTATTGATTTGTGCTTTTTAAAGTATTAATTGCTTTAGGATTGAAAGGTTATGGCGCTTCCTTAAAACTACCTGCCAAAACCATGATAAGTAAGCCCTCCTTTATTTTGAAAATCCCAGGGATCTAGTCCGCAATTCTTTTAAAAGGGTAAAGTATCTTCACCACTTTCGTCATTGAAGGTATTTACATCGGGTTGGCCGCTTGGTGGAGGGGAGGTTTGGGCACCCGCTGTCTCTTTATCCACTTTCCAAACCCTTACATCTGTGTACCATTTGTTATTGAATTCCCTGCTTTCTATTTCTATTCCGGCAGTGACCTGGTCGCCTTCTTGCATTCCAAACTGATCGATTTTGTCTCCCCAAACGGTCAAACATACTTTTTTGGGATATTGGCTTATGGTTTCCAGAATGTAGTCTTTCTTTCTCCAGGCTCCGTTTTTGCCATTGCCCGAAATCTCATCCATTACCCCTACTATTTTTCCTTTTATTTCCATACCAAGTATTTTTTCTATTTTTGAACGAAGGTAAGTAAATCTAATAAAATTACTAAAAGCTGCATCTAAATTCTGGGAGGCAACCTGCAATTTTGATAAAAATGAACAACTCTAAACTATTATTGGTGGAGGATGACATCAGGCTTTCTTCTCTTTTGTCCAGAAACCTGGAAGAGAAAGGTTATCATATAGAAGTCGCCTGTGATGGGGAGGAAGGCCTGGCAATGTTCCAGAATAGTAGGTTTGATTTGATCATTTCGGATCTGATGATGCCAAAACTAGACGGGGTCTCTTTGTGTAGGGAAATAAGAAAGCAGAATTCCCAAATCCCTATAATATTGCTTACGGCTCTTGGGGCCACCGACGATAAGGTGGAGGGGTTTGATGCCGGGGCAGACGATTACCTGGTGAAGCCTTTTGATATCAGGGAATTGCTGGTAAGGGTCAAATCCCTTTTAAGAAGGTTTCCACAGGAAGAATTGGAACCCACCGGTTTATTGGTGTTTGCCGAACTGGAGATGCACCTGAATAGTGCCAGGGTCTTTAGGGAGGGAAAGGAAATCCAACTTACCCCAAAGGAGTTTAATCTGCTAAAGTACTTACTTGAGCATCCCGAAAAAATCCTGACCCGAGAGGAAATTGCCAAAGAGGTTTGGGGAATGGATTTTGATACTGGCACAAACTTTATTGACGTGTATATCAATTACCTAAGAAAAAAAATAGATAAGCCATTTGCCCAAAAATTGATACATACACGTACCGGCATGGGCTTCATCCTAAGTCGAACTTCATGAGTATACAAAAGAAACTTTCCTTGCTTTTTACTGTCTTGGTGAGTGGTTTCCTACTAATTTTTTCCTTGATTATCTATTATTCTGCCTCCACCAATAGGACGAATGAGTTTTACAACCTATTGGAAAAAGAGGCGCTCACAAAAGCCAATCTCCTTCTCGACACCCAGCTAGATGCCAATACCCTGCAAACGATTTACAGGCAAAACCGGGAAATCATCCATGAAGTGGAAGTAGCCATATATGATGGGAATGGTAATTTGGTTTATCATGACGCAGTGGAATTAGATGTAGTAAAAGAAACACCGGAGATGTTGGACAGGATAGGTAGGGAAGGAAAGATTTCATTTTTGCAGGAAGATTGGCAAGCAGTGGGGATTTCATTATACAAAGGGGATCGGCAATTCCTAGTTACCGCTGCCGCCTATGATGATTATGGCCACAATAAGCTTGGCAGCCTCCTTCAAACTTTGCTTATCGCATTTTCACTTGGTGTGCTTATCGTTTACCTTTCCAGCAGGTATTTTGCCAAAAAGGCATTCTCGCCAGTGGGGGAGATGGTGAAGGAAGCAGACAACATTTCAGTTTCTAACTTAGACCTTAGGCTTAGGGTAGGCCAAAACAAGGATGAACTATGGCAACTTGCCCAAACCTTCAATCGGATGCTGGAACGTTTGGAAAAGTCCTTTGAATCCCAAAAGCAATTTACTTTTTATATGGCCCATGAGTTCCGCACCCCCCTTGCGAGGATCATTTCAGATTTGGAATGGGCGACAAAGGAAGGCAGGACTTCCCATGAACAACATGTAACCATAGGCCAGGTGCTTACGGATGCCAAAAAAATGGCACGTTTAAGTACCGGTTTGTTGGATTTTGCCAAAGCCTCCTTTGACCGGGCAGAGATAAACTTTAGGTCCATCCGGGTGGATGAAACCGTTCTTGAAGCCAGTCAGCTTGTACAACAATGCAACTCCAATTATAGGATCAAGATCCAATATATGGAAGCCGACTTGGACACCCCCGAGATGAACCTGTTAGGAAATGCCTACTTGTTGACCACTGCTTTTTCAAATCTAATCGAGAATGCCTGTAAATTCAGCCCTGACCAAACCTGCTCTATAAGCCTAAAAAGCCTGTCAGGTAATGCAGAACTTTTATTTTCGGATACTGGCCCAGGAATCCCTCCGGAGGAAAGGGAAGCTATTTTTGAACCATTTTACCGAGGCAAGAACCAACAAACAGTAGCCGGAAACGGTATTGGCCTTGCTTTAGTAGCACGGATCTTAAAGCTCCATAACGGGCAAATTGAAGTTCATGCCTTAGAAGAAGGTGGGACTTGCTTCCAGGTTCGCCTTCCTTTGGAATAAGTTATTTCTTTTTAAACAAAGTCGATATGGTCTTTCCGATATCCTCCAGACTTTCAAAGTTGCTCACAAATGGGCTAAATATGTTTCCCGCCCTGTATTCAGATAACCCTTGCTGAATGGGATATATCAAGACGTAGTTGAAAGCCTGGAAATATTTATTCAGGTACTTAGGTATCTGTTTCATGATAGGGGAATAGGATATTTCGCTCTTTCTGCTCATGATGATGAACAGGGCATCATTTTCCTTTATATCCCTGGAAATGATCAAGAAATCCTCCCATTCCGAAAACTCCCTGTACTCTACCTCTAATCCATGATTTTTATTTACATCTTGTATGTATTTCAAAAAGGGTTTACTACCATAAAACACCAATTTTGCCCCGGTATTCTTACCCAGGTTCCATATCCTTAGCAGCCAAAAAGGAAACCCTATTTCCTTCTCTGCATTCAGTGGGGCTATAATGTGATAGCGTTTCACGGTATTTATGGGTTGAATAAACCGATAAATTAAGGTGGTCACGTTGCATCGACTCAGCACCCCTTCCGTGAGGTTGCCCAAAAAAGAACCAGAGATCCCTCTATGTTTGTGCAGACCGAGGATCAAATCAGACACTTTGTTTTCTTTCACCACATTGGTGATCCCATTGATGATGTCGGAATCATATCTAATAAGCTCCTTAATGGTATTGTCTGTAGCAGAGGCTGAAATGCTAGCCTTTTCCAGTAGTTTCCTTGCATTCTTTTCCAACTTTACGTTATTGGTGTCCGTGGGGATAATGTTTAAGGCCAGCAATGCTTTCGTTGACCTTTCGGACTTTACGGTAATAGCCAGGTTCACCAGTTCTTCTATGTTTTCAGGATAATTAATGGGTATAAGGATTTTTTCAGAAGCAAACTTGTCCTTGTCGCCCTCGTTATCCTCCTCCATTTCTTCCAAGGCTATTTTCGCAGCTCCTTTTTGAGCCACAAAGCTGGCAATGGTGCAGGTAACTAAGATCATCAAAATCGTTCCATTCAGTATGGCGTCGTTTAGAAGTCGTATGGGCTCACCTGCTGCAGACTCCCCCAAAATGATATTGTACCCGACCAATACAGCGGCGAGCGTAGCTGCAGCCTGGGCATTACTTAAACCGAAAATAACCTGCTTCTGTGCCTGGGAAAAGCCGTATGTTTTTTGGGTCAGCCATGCTGCTGCATATTTGGAAAAGGTGGCCACGACCGTCATCATAATAGCCACCTTAATAGTTTCTAAATCTATAAAAAATACCCTGAAGTTAATAAGCATCCCAACTCCGATGAGAAAAAAGGGTATAAAGAGAGCATTTCCCACAAACTCTATACGGTTCATAAGTGGGGAAGTGTGAGGAATCAGCCTATTCATTGCCAATCCCGCAAGGAATGCCCCGATAATGGCCTCTATGCCTGCTGCTTCCGCTAGAAAGGATCCCAAAAACACCAAACCTAAAACAAAAATATACTGGCTAATATTGTCATCATACCTTTTAAAAAACCACCTGCCTAATAAAGGGAATACAAAGATTACGATGGCTGCAAAGAGCACCACTGAAACGCCCAGCCTAACCCAAAATTCTGCGGTAATTTCACCGACAGCTGTCCCGGCTATTATAGCCAATACCAATAAGGCAAGAGTATCGGTGATCATGGTTCCACCCACTGTGATGTTTACAGCCTTGTTTTTTGCCACCCCAAGTTTACTTACCAATGGATATGCGATAAGGGTGTGGGAAGCAAACATACTGGCCAATAGTATGGCTGTCATCCAGCCAAAACCCATTACGTAAACCCCAACCGAGGTCCCCAATACCATGGGGATGGTAAAGGTGTAAAGCCCAAAAACAATGCTTTTGTCCTTGTTCTTTTTAAAGTCACCCAAATCTATTTCCAAACCGGCCAAAAACATAATGTATAGTAAACCCACAGTACCGAAAAGTACAATGCTGCTGTCCCTGTCCATTAGGTGTAGTCCGTTAGGCCCGATGACCGCCCCGGCTATGATCAGTCCAATCAGCTGCGGTACCCTGATCTTGTTCAGCAAAAGTGGCGCGAACAGGATAATAAAAAGTATGATGGAAAACTTGAGTACCGGGCTTTCCAAAGGGAGTTTAAAACTAATGTCGCTAAGGAAGATCATTTATTTAGTTGGCTAGAAAGTCAAGAATTAGGTATGGCCTCAAAAATAGGGATTATTGACAGCAATTGTTGGGAAGAGAGGAATATATAGGGTAATCTTGAGAAAATTTAGATGCCTAAACTAACATTGCTTATTACCTTTGGTTATTCAAAGGGAATGACTTCACCTTGATTTAACAGAATAAGTTCATGAACAAAAATAAAGCGAAGACCGGTGTCTTATTGGTCAATCTTGGAACTCCCGATAGCACTGCTACGGGCGATGTACGAAAATACCTCCGAGAATTTTTAATGGATGGAAGGGTAATTGACATTCCCCTCATTCCAAGATGGATGTTGGTAAATTTAATTATTGCCCCCTTTAGGTCCCCAAAATCCGCCAAAGAATATAGGAAATTATGGACGGAAAGAGGGTCGCCACTGCTTTTTCACACCGAGGATCTCAGGGACAAATTAAAGGCAAAGCTAGATCCCTCTCATTATCAGGTGGAAATGGCCATGCGCTACCAAAGCCCTAGCATTGCTACGGGGCTGAAGGCACTAAATGATGCCAATGTTAAAAAAATCATAGTCCTGCCACTTTTTCCCCAATATGCCTCTGCTACCAATGGGTCTGTGGTAGATAAAGTGATGGAAGAAGCAAGAAAATGGCAAATAATCCCCAGCATCACCTTTATCAATAATTTTGTAGATGAACCCTTCTTTTTGGAAGCCTGGGCTGAACTGGGGAGAGAAATGATGAAAAAAGACGAATATGACCTTTATCTATTTTCCTATCATGGGCTTCCGGAAAGACAAATTAAAAAAGGTTCTGTGGACGGTTACTGTCAGTTGAGTGATAAATGTTGTGCCAATTACACCAAGAAAAATCAGTTTTGCTACAGAGCCCAGTGTTTCCTCACCACCAGGCTCATTGCCGAAAGGCTCGGACTTCCCGGTGAAAAGGTGAAAACATGTTTTCAGTCCCGTTTGGGTAATGACCCCTGGATCAAGCCCTATACGGAAGAGGTGATTGAGGAAGTGACTTCCAAAGGGATCAAAAAAGTGCTGGCCTTCTCCCCGGCCTTTGTTGCGGATTGCTTGGAAACCACAGTTGAGGTGGGAGAAGAGTATAAGGAGAAATTTGAAGAATGCGGAGGTGAAGTATGGAACTTGGTTCCCAGCTTAAATTCAAGGGACACTTGGGTGGACTGTGTAAAAGCTCTGGTAGAAAAACATTAGGAAAATACGAAGAAAAATTTTTGTTTTTGATGACATTGGTAGCGTAGCTTCGATGATAAAATAAAATAGTAATGAAATCGAGCCTGTCCTGACGGCAGTCAGGGCATGACGCAAGCGACGTACGGAGGGATGATTATCATGGCGAGATTCCCCCGAAGCGAGTCCGGGGCAGGCTATGTGACCAATAAAAAGCAATTATAAACACATGAAATGCCCATGAGAAAGTATTCTCACACAGGGGGATGATTAATCTGGGCATTCCATATGACCGCTGAAAAGAAATTATAAACAGATGAAATGAACCCCACTTCCCTTTGTAAGATTAGATATTGCCCTTTACTAGAAGTTTTGGTATTGAATCTCTGTCTTCCCTGTCTTGAAACAGTGGAGTAAAAAGACTAAAACTCTTCATTTGGGAAGTATATTTTGAAACGATAAAAATATTTAAAATAAAAAATTGGGATCAAAAGCATTTTCTTGTATATTTCTGCAAAATTTTTTAGAAATTCATGCGGAAATCTATTTTGAAAATGTACGGTCAACAGGAATTAATAGAGGGTATACGGAGTAATGATGATCAAATCCTCCGGTGGCTTTATCAATCTCAATACCCAAAATTGGAGATCTACATCCTAAACAATAATGGCAATGTGGAGCAGGCTAAGGATATTTTTCAGGAAGCATTTGTAGCACTTTGGAAAAAAGTGAAGGAAAAGGGCTTTGAGCCCAACAATGGGACTGCAATCACAGGGTATCTGTATCAGATAGGGAAAAACAAGTGGTTGGATTACCTACGATCCGCAGAATTCAGGAACACCATTAAAATGGAAACCTATTTTGACACTGAGGAGGCCGAAGAAGGTAATTACCTCGCAGAGTATGAGCGACAAGTTGCCATTGAATTTCAGTCGCTAAGGAAAAATTGCCAAGAACTGTTGAGGAGGTTCTACATAGAGAAAGAAAGCATGAAGACCTTGGCAGAGTTCTTTCAGTGGACGGAGGCAACTGCCAGAAACAATAAGTACCGTTGCCTTCAAAAATTGAGAGAGAAAATAAAAGCAAAGATTAAACATTAGTCAAAGCGCATTGAAAACAAACCAACATATCACACAAGAGGAACTTGAAATTTTGGAATCCTACCTTATGGATAGGCTGAAGCCAGAGGAAAAGGTAGATCTTGAAAGCCGACTTCAGGTGGATGTTTTGCTTCAGGAAAAACTTGCAGAAGTTAAGGGCCTTATTGGGGGGATGGAGGAGGCGGTCTTAAGGGAGAAAATGAAAGGCTTCCAAGAAGGTTTTTCTTCTAATCCCAATAATGGGATCCGGGGAAACCAAAGGTGGATAAGGGTATTGGCCATAGCTGCCTCAGTTATCATTCTGCTCGGGGTGATGCTTTGGATACATGTCTTTTCAGAAACACAGGGACAGAAGGTATTTCATGCCTACTTTGAGCAGGATCCCGGTGTACCTACCACAATGAGCAGTACCGACACATACGCCTTTGATAGAGGCATGGTTGATTTCAAAATTGGTAATTATACTTCAGCAATTACATTATGGCAACCATTGATAAATAAAGACTCTCCCAGTGATACCTTGAACTATTTTATGGGGATGGCTCATCTTGGACTTGGTGAATCCTCTGAGGCAATTCTTTTTTTAGAAAGGGTGGAGTCTTTGGAAGATTCGAAATTCCAAAGAGACGCAATTTGGTACCTTGCCCTAGCGCATATTAAGCATGGAGACTTTTCTTCGGCCAAAAGATATCTGGTAGATGCTGAGCATCACAGAAAAGAAGAGCTAATGGAAATAATTGATGCAAAATGAAAGGCTTTTTGGTTATCGGATGTTTTTGTTTTACCCTTTACACAGGGTTTGCCCAGGAATATCCCATAGATCAAAAATTGTCAGGCATTGAGGGTGCCCTTTCGGAAGCAGCCTTCCAAAGAGCCTTAGAAATGTTGGAAAAGGAAGCACAATTTCTTAGAAAAGAAAAAGATTGGCTAAACCTAACTTACCTTATCCCATATGCAGGGCGGATTGCTGATAAATTGGAAGGAGAAAAAAGAGGTGTAGGCTTGGTTCAGGAATGGGTAAAAGAGGTTTTAACCGTAGCAGACGATTTAAGGGCACATAGGCAGGCTCATTTGGAATCGCAAACCTATTTTGACCATGTGGGTCTTTATGAGCTGGCCTACAAAGCCAATGAAGAAGCACTTAGTATTACCCTACTTATTACCGACCACAGGCCTGCACAATGGGCAGTAATTGAAAGTAATCTCGGGGTAATAGCCAATAAAATGGGCAATCCGGAACTTGCCAAAAAACATACTTTGAAAGCACTGGAAGGGTATGAACAAGACCCTGACACCACTGAGGAGAACAGATTCAACCTGCTTAATGATATGGGTGTTCGGTACTACTATGCCGCACAATTTGATTCTGCTGGATATTATTGGCACAAGTGCCTGGACTTTATCGAAGAGATGGAGCCCAACTTAGTCAATACCCACTATAGAAAGGCTATGATACAGAGTAACCTTGGAGCCATTTATGATATAAAGGGACAAACCCAGGAAAGTATCCGTCTGCTAAAATCCTCCATAAGCAATGCCCTTCACTTTATTGAAAACGCTTTAGATGATCCAAAAAGAGAGCGCGCATTTTTGTCCTTTTTTTACGGGTCTATCAATCTTGCAGCGACATATAAGAGTATTGGTAATTTTGCGCAGGCCTTGCATATCCATGAATATACCCTTAAAGAAAAGGAGAAGCATTATCCCTCCGACCATCCCGAGATAATTGAAAGTTGGGTGCTTATCGGACAGGCTCATTATTCCATGCATAATTTAGAGGAAGCCAAAAGGTGGCTCAAACAGGGATTAAGGGCTCTAAGGAAACTTGATGGTGATTATTACTTGCAAGAAGGGGATGCTAACCATACCCTGGCCAGGATTTATGCCAGTGAAAATAAAGTGGAAGAGGCAAAAAATCATTACAAGGAGGCCGAAATTATGTATAAAAGTGCTTTTGAAGGTTCCTATGATTATGTTTTTTTGGACTTTTTGGCCACGGCGTCTGAGTTTTATGCAAAGCAAAAGGACAGGGAGTTGGCTCTTGCTCTTGCCAATGAAGGTTATGTTTACATTTCTGGAATTGAAGGACTTTATTCCATACCTGGTTTTAGGCAGGAAATCAATTTGGGACAAGTGGCATTTTATCTAGAAGATTACGAACAAGCAAAAATACATGCTATTCGAGGTCAAGATATCCTTAAGGAGTTAATCAAAAACGCACAATCCGAATTGGATTCCATCCGAATTACCTTTGACCAACCTGAGGCGGTACTTTTGGAGGTTAAGGCAACTTATGCATCTACCCCGAATAGGGACATTGAAATGCTCCGTCAACTACACACCCAGCTAAAGGAGGCATTAAAGACTGCGGATAAGCGAAAACAAATAATCACAGAGGATGAGGATATGAGGGTTTTAATGGCCCACAATCAAGAGTTAGTGGACCTCATCAAAAAAATCCAATATGAGCTTTACAAGGAGACTGGGGAAGCTTTATACTTGGAATCCTTACTGGCCACCCATGAATCGGGAGTATATTACAAAATCAGGGCGCAAATGAACCGCTCCGCTGAAACTGGGTTTGTGGATATTCCGAATCAAATATTAAAAGAGGAAAATGAGTTGAAGACCCGTGTTCGGGAATTACTGGAGAGTGGCTCCTCCTTAACAGCGTATCATTCCGCGATGTCCGATTGGGAGGCATTTTTGGAAAAGCTAAAAGAGTATTTCCCTAAATATTATCAAACTAGGTATTCTCTGGTTTGGGAGGAAGGCCTTGTATTGTCTGGAGACATCCAATGGGTTAGGTATATGTTTCTCGAAGATAATCTGGTTGCAGTTGTAAATACCAGGGAGGGGTTGCAGCTTTTCCCACTTGAATTTGATTCGGCTTTGTTGGAAGGTATTAACCAGTCGTGGAATGAACCTACACAATTTGGGCAATTGTGTTTTGGACTTTACCAGCAATTGTGGGCGCCCTTTTCCCAAATTCTGGATGAAGGTAGGGTATTTATCATTCCAGACGGACAGCTGCACAACCTAAGCTTTGACTTGTTACTGGAACGTCCTATAGATAGTTTTCGGGAAATTGCCCAGGCTAGTTTGTTGGCTAAGCATGACTTGTCCACCCATTTTAGCCTACATAGGATGCCTTCAGGACAACATGAAGTTAACTACTCAAATTATATTGCTTTCGCCCCAGGCTTCATGGATAGCATGAAGGATATTTATGTAGAGAACCTTAACGATTCCCTGAGCTTGGACAATGCCTATTTGTCCCTCTTGCCTCAGCCTTTTACCCTTTCTCTGGCAGAAAAAACCTCCAAATTGCTTAATGGAAGGAGTTTTACCCATGGCTTGTCTACCATTCAAAGTTTTAAAGAACATGCTGCTAACCATAAAATTATACACATAGGTACCCATGCGGAATCCAATAATCTAAGCCCAGCCTTTTCTCGATTGATTTTTTCCAAAACCTCTGACGAAGACCATTCGCTCTACGCCTATGAAATCTATGATGTGGATCTTTCTGCAAACTTAGCCATACTGGCTGCATGTGAAACTGGAAAGCCTGTATATCAGCCAGGGGAGGGGATGATTTCTCTTGCCCACGCCTTTCAATATGCAGGAAGCGAAAGTCTCCTTACGAGTCTATGGAAAATTGATGAAAAATCCAGTATGGAAATTACTTCTTATTTTTTCGAATTTATATTGGAGGGCTTCCCTAAAGACAAGGCCTTGAAGGAGGCCAAACTGAAATACTTGAATGAAAACCATGGAAGGGTTTTGTCCCCACAGTACTGGGCTGGATTAATCCTGATTGGCAACCCCGACCCTATTTCCATAGACAGAAATAAGCCCTATTGGTGGTGGATAACCATGACTGGGGCCGGATTGATTGTGGGTCTGCTCCTTTTCAGTAAAAAAGTAAAGCCCACCTTAAGGCGCAGTTAATATTCCAATGGCATTACTTGTGCCAATGCGATCAGCACCTGCTTCGATTAGCGCAATGGCCTGTTCCCTGGTTTTTATTCCCCCACTGGCCTTGATTCCTACCTGGCTGGGAAGGCATTCCCGAATCATTTTGATATGTTCAATTTTTGCCCCTGATGGGGCGAAACCAGTAGAGGTTTTCACAAAATCGGCACCCGCGTCCCTGCAAATTTCACAGGCTTGCAAAATTTCTTCTTCATTCAAATAGGCTGTTTCTATGATTACCTTAAGGATTTTTTCTTCCCGGTGACAAAGGGTGGATAGCTTTGCTAGCTCAATTTTTGGCCAATTCATGCCGGCTTTAAAGGCGGTAAGCGACCATACCACATCTAATTCGTCTGCACCATCTTTAATGGCCTGTAAGGTTTCGCATACCTTGGCCTCAGTACTGGTATTTCCCAAGGGAAAGCCAACCACCGTTACTACTTGTATATCTTCGTCTTGAAGCTCTCGTTTTACCTTTTTTACCCAAAATGGGGGTATGCATAGCCCCCTGAATGAATAGGCTTTTGCCTCTGCTATCAATTGCTCAACAGCTTGGTAATTTAGGTCTGCCTTTAATAGGGTATGCTCCAGATAGCGGTGAAGGTTTTTCATGTGTTTATATTTGTTTTTTACAGGTCACATAGCCTGCCCCGGACTCGCTTCGGGGGAATCTCGCAACGATAATCATCCCGGTGTGTGACGTGCTCGTCATGCCCTGACTGCCGTCAGGGCAGGCTCGATTTCATCGGCTACTGCTTTCTTTGTATGATGTAGTTTTTGATGGGGCTTTGCATACTTACTCTTTGCATATTACCATTTTCGTACCAGTATCTGTTTTTGTTTCCTTCCACCAGAGTGGTGTATTGGCCTTCTCCAGTACGTTCCACGCTGGCAAATTTTCCGTAGTTTTCAGCCATCATTTTGGATATACCCTTGGGTTCTTCATAGAATAATTTCACGGCAGAGTAGGTAATGGCTTGTGCCAACTGGTCATTGTTTTCATATTTATAGGAATTGGCCCGGATTTGATAAAGATCCCCATCCCACCAAATCCGCGAAAGGAAGTTCCCACGGTTGGATTTGGATTGCACCTTTGAGGAAATAAATGTATCGCCCACATATTTGACCTCCGTGACATAGTCTAAATTAATCCTCCCAAACAGCCAAAAGCTCACCTCACTTTTCAGCAGAAAAAAAGTGGTGTCTCCCTTTTGGATTTTGGTGGCCTGCATCTCTCCTATATTAAATCCGGCCAGGGTGATTTCGTAGTCGTGGACTTCCTGTGCGGCAAGCTGGGCAAAAATACCAGTCAAAAGTATTACAATTAATAAAAGGGTGATCCTCATAAAAGATGTTTCTCGATGGTAAGATAAATATATTTGGCCTAAGAAAGTTCCTGTCCTTCTTTGGGAGAGTGCCCCAAACATACACAATTTAATAAGCAGTAAGAAATGGATATTAAACCTATTTTTTCTTCTTATCATTAGCTGCGGGGTTCAAACCAACAACTACCTTTTTTCTTTTTTTGACCCAGTAAAATAACGATACAATTACGGTTTATTTTTGTGGTGGCTATGCATTCAGCACTATCTAAAGTTGCTAGGGGATATTTCAAGTTGTTTTTTGATAAAAAGAGGATAATTGGCCCAAGGGTGAAAACCAAAACAACCAGGCCAATTACTTGACCTGGTTGTTTGTAGGATATTTAATTATTAACCCTGGGTATTATTGAAGGTTAGGGTTGTTAAGTGTTTCTGTGAGCGGCAAGGGAAATGTATAATCCTCCTTTGATATTCCCCCAATGGGCTGCAAGTCCCATGGATGTTTGTTTGCATTGGCTTCTTCTACGCGCTCTAGCCGCACTAAGTCAAACCACCGTGTTCGTTCTGCAGCAAATTCCCAAGCACGTTCATCGATTACTGCTTCTATGAATTCCTCTCCGGATAAACCCTCAAGCTCTGGGAGCCCGGCCCTATTCCGTATAAGGTTTATGGATGCATAGGCCTCTGTAGAGGGACTACCTAGTTCCCTTGTAGAGGCTTCAGCATAAATCGTCAATACATGGGCATACCTCATCATGATTAATGGGATGGAGGAAAACCACCTCTTCTGGTCTCCCGCCTGATAATATTTATTATAATAGGGATGCCTAGTTTGAAGGTCTTGCCATTGCAACACCCTGCCATCTTCCAATTCAAATTCAGTCCTAAAGGTCATGTCCTTCCTGGGACCCTCCGGGAAATTGTTGAAAAAATTGATCTCCGCAAAGAAATCTTCCCAGCCTGACTGTTCGCCCGGCATGGAGGCAAAGCCAAAGTGAGCATTCATAGTCTGGCCTACTCCATCATAGGCATATAAGGAAAATATTTCTTCTGGCATATTAAACCCAGAGGGATCATTGGCCCACAATACCTCGTAGGTGGGCACTAAGTCAAAGCCATAGGTAGCTCTGTTGTCTATCACCTCTTTGGCTTTTTGTGCTGCCAATGGAATCTTGGATGTGTCATGGAGTGGCCATCCTCCCATGGTCAGGTAAACGTCCGCCAGGAAAGCTGCGGCGGAGCCTTTATTTGGTCTCCCTGGATCTCTTTTGGAATTGGGAAGCCTAAGTTCTGCCTGCTCAAAATCACTGATAATCAGATCATAGATCACGCTAGATTCTGTCCTTCCTATAGAAAGTAAATCTTCCGAAAAGGTTGGCGTGATGATCAGTGGGATTCCGTCGTATAGTCTTACTAGCCAATAGTAGGAAAACGCTCTCAAAAAGTAGGCTTCACCTACAATCTCGTTAATCCTGTCTTCGGGGCCAGAGGTATTTTCCCAATTCTCAATTATATTGTTGGCTCCTTGTATGGCTTTGTAGCAGCCCGTATACATCTGCCCGGTTCGGGAATTTCCGGGAGAGACGGCAAATTGATCAAACTCCCTAAACTCCTGCTTGTTGCTGGCAGGATGTGTAGTAATGTCGTCCCCTCCCATGGTAGCACCCATTGGAGTGGAATGGAAGAAACCCATGCTCCAAGTCCAACCCAGTCCCTTATAGGCTCCTGTCAATGCAGCATCAAGGCCTTCTACAGAACTGAGGGCGCCAACACCGACCAGTTGTCCTTGAAGATCTTCATCCAAAAAACCACTACAGCCAGGGTTGATTAATAGACCTGCGGCCATTATTCCGAATAGTAATTTTATTTTTATCGTCTTCATGATTGTTTGCGTTAGAAAGATAAATTGATACCCGTTGTGATGATCCTGGCATTGGGGTAGGCCCCATAGTCAATTCCCAGTGCGGTGTCTGCTCCATGTACGGAACTGGATTCCGGATCTATTCCTGAGTAATTGGTAATGGTCCAAAGGTTGATACCACTGACAAAAACCCTGAGGTTAGCCACATTCTTTATCCATTGAGTTGGGAAATCATAACTTAAACTGACATTTTTTAACCTTAGGAAATCACCACTTTCCAAGAACCTAGTGGATTGGGTAAAATTAAGATTGGTTAGGCTAAATGCAGGAATATCCGAGGTTTCATTAACCCCTGGAATATACCGATCCCTGATTTCAGACAATACAGGCTGTCTGGCATCTGCACTGCCAGAAATGGCCGCAGCCCGGGTATAGTGGAGCTTGTCAAAGCCGAAAACCCCTTGAAAAAATACGTTAAGAGTAAATGATTTATAATTTACAGTATTATTCCACCCCAAGGAGGTGGTGGGAATACCTGTGCCTATGACCTGAAAATCAGAGGATGTAATGGCTCCATCATTATTGAGATCCTCATACCTTGAATCCCCAGGCACCGCCCCAAAAACCTGAGCTTGGCTCTCCTCCCCAGGTTTCCAGGTACCCAAATAGTTTAAGCCCCAATAGGAGCCCAATGGGCTTCCCGGAGTCACTACGTATTCGGATTGCGTAGACATTCCGGCACCTACATTGGTATTGGTGAAAATTCTATCCGCTATTCCTCCCAAGCTAACCACCTCATTCCGGACATCGGAAATATTAAAGGAACTGGTCCAGCTTGCCATTCGGTTTTTGAAAATATTTGCAGACACGGTTACTTCCCATCCTTTATTCTGTACTTTACCCAAATTTCTGGTGATGAAGCCGGCACCAACATAACCCGGAAGCTGTTGATTGATCAGTAGGTCTCTGGTATTTTTTACAAACACATCACCTTCCACGTATAAGGCCCCATCCAAAAACTCCATTTCCACGCCTATGTTGCTCTGCTCGGTGGTTTCCCACATAAGGTTAGGGTTCCCAGGGTTGCCAAGCATAATTCCACTCACCACTCCACTTCCGTTAAAGGATACAAGGGGATCTGTCCGGTAGGTGGATTGGGTAGCATAAGGATTGATGGCTTGGCTGCCGGTTATTCCCCAGCTACCCCTGATCTTAAACAGGCTGAGGGTACTTTGTCCCTGCATAAATGATTCCTCTGAGATATTCCACCCACCAGCAATGGAGGGAAACACGCTCCATCGGTTGTCTTCACGGAATTTGGAAGAACCATCCCTTCTAATGGCCATGGTGAGTAAATACTTGTCTTGGAAGGAATAATTCACCCTACCAAGAAAGGACATAAGCGTCCATTTTTGGTAAGCGGAAGACACATTGAAGGATCCGGCTAACCCGATATTTTCAAATCCGAGCGAGGGGTCTTTGAGTTGGTTAGCAGTGGTGGAAAAGGAATTATTTGTAAATTCCTGGGTTTCAAAAACTCCTACCACGTCCAACAAGTGTCCTTCCCCAAGTTCCTTCTTGTAGGTTAATGCACTGGTGCTTTGTAGGGTTATCTGTTCACTGGAACTCCTTGTGGCACGTGGGTTCCTGTTGGTAACATAAGTACCGTATAAAAATTTGTTTTGTTGGTTGAAATAGTTTACCGCATATTGCACATCCAGTGATAGGCCATCGGCCAACTTATAATTAAGACCACCTAATACATTACCAGTAGTCCTCTCTTCTATCAACATCCTATCGTAAAGTAGTGCTACTGGGTTTTCCTTTACCGATCCTACGGGGTCGTTCATGGTGTATTCTCCAAGACTGTTAAAAATGGGTGTGGTAGGTGCCCAGGCTAAGGCCTGGACCAAAGGACTGGCAGTGCCAAAACCGATGGTAGAAGTGTTTTGGTTGGTCCCCCTAGAGCCAAACATGTTTACCCTGAAAGACAGCCTCTCGTTTACCTCGGTGGAAAGATTGGCACGGAGTATTTGTCTTTTGAAACCTGAGTTTTCTATAATTCCATCCTGGTCCAGTATGTTTGCAGAGACCATGAAAGTGGTTTTTTCACTTCCCCCCGAAACACTGATTTGATGTTCTTGTCCAGTGGCAGTTCTGAAAATTTCGTCCTGCCAGTCTGTGCCTCCTTCTCTCCTAAATCTCTCCAGTTGATCCTGGGAGAATAAGGGCATAAGCCCTGTGGCTTCACTGCGTTCATTGGCCACCTCCGCAAATTCGGCAGCT
This sequence comes from Pleomorphovibrio marinus, assembly GCF_003347495.1. Classification (GTDB taxonomy): domain Bacteria; phylum Bacteroidota; class Bacteroidia; order Cytophagales; family Cyclobacteriaceae; genus Pleomorphovibrio; species Pleomorphovibrio marinus. The sequence continues at coordinate 778,781 of NZ_QCXY01000001.1, read as the reverse complement.
CCCATGGTGTCATACCTTCTTAGGACTTCCGAAAAGGAAAATTGGTTGTTGTAATTAACCTTAATGTCGCCTTTCTGTCCTCTTTTGGTGGTAATAATGATTACCCCGTTTGCACCCCTGCTACCATAAATGGCTGTAGAGGCAGCATCTTTTAGCACCTGTAGGCTTTCTATATCGTTGGGGTTTACGGTAGAAAAATCTGCACCCACATAGCCATCTATGACATAGAGTGGATCATTACTTCCCGTAATGGAATTGGCTCCCCTAATCCTGATTCTGACTTCTCCGCCTGGTGCTCCTCCGCTATTGGTAACTTGGACTCCGGCGGCTCTTCCCTGCAATACCTGATCCAAGCGAGTGACGGGCTGGTTTTCAAATTCCCGATTATCTATGGAAGATATAGAACCCGTTAGTTTGCTTTTTGCCTGAGTTCCGTAACCGACCACCAAGACCTCCTCCAAGGAGGAGGCATCTTCAGAAAGCTGAATATTCATTACCGATTGGGTACCCAGCTTCACCGTTTGGGTTTCATAGCCTATGTAGGAAAAAACGAGAACGGATCCCTCTGGGACATCAATAGAAAAGTTGCCATCAATATCCGTGACGGTGCCTAGTGAAGCTCCCTGGACCGAAATAGTGGCACCAGGAAGGGGCATGCCGTTCTGGTCGGTAACAGTCCCGGTAATCATCTGTGTGGTTTGTTGGGTGAGCGGGGGAGTGGGGTTTTCTTTTACCCTATTCACATGGATATTGTTATCCACTTGTTTAAACTTGAGACTAGACTGTGTAGAAATAAAGGACAACACCTCATAAAGGCTGTCCCCATTACTGTGGATTGCAATGGGTGGCAATTCCCTGATTTCCCTGTTTTCAAAAACAAAATTGAAGTCAGTTTGCTTTTCCAGTTCCTTGAAGGCCCTGTCCACTCTCATTTCTGGCAGGTTTAGAAAAACCTTTACCTCTTCGATATCCTTGACTTGTGCATTTCCATTGCTTGCTACCAATAGACTCATGGTCATACATTGGAAGAAGAAAGATATAGTAAATAATTTAGTCATGTGGAGTACATGATTTAGTAGGCTATTTTTCATACTTTTACATAGTTTATTTAGGCGAATACCAATTGTTTAAATAGACGCTCGGGAGAAAGCCGGAATCTTTCCTTCCCGATTTAGTACATGGCCGTGGGTGCGGGAACACCTGCGGCTTTTTTGTTTTTTCACATATTTACATAGGCAAATGGGTTTTTATTTGAAGGTGATATATATATGATCCTTATTGATTTTGAATTCAAATCCCGCTGAATGACTCAATCCAATCAAGACGTTTTTTAGGGTTTGGTCGTGAAAGCGCCCTGAAAACGCCATATCTCGGGAAGGTTTATTACGGAGATGGATGTGTACACCATACCAGTTTTCCAAGGTCCTTACGATAGTTGGTATAGATGTATGGTCAAAAACTATGGTTTTCTTGGTCCAGGCAATGGTGCTTTCTATGGCAAAAGGTCTTTTGGAGACTTGCTGATCTTGATAGCCAATGTTTACCATTTCCCCAGGTGACAGATAAACCTGTTCAAGTTGGCCAGTGTCTATATTTACCTTTACAGAACCACTAACCAGTGAAATGTCCAAATCTTCTCTTTCGAAGGCTTTAATGTTAAAGGAGGTGCCCAAAGCAATGGTGGTTACCTGCCCCGTTTTTACTTTAAAGGGACGTTTTGGCTGGTTGGAAACCTCAAAATAGGCTTCTCCATAGAGCTCTATTTCCCTTCTGTCGGGCTCAAAATTTTTGAGGTATTTGAGGCGGCTGCCCGAGTTTAGAATTACTTTGGAACCATCCTGTAGGGTAAGGTTGGACTTTATCCCCGGAGGAGCAAAATGCTCCTCGTACTCTGGAGCTGCTACTTCGATAGGGGATTCCTCAAAGGAATAATATGGTGCGTTGATCAAAAAAGAGGCAAAGAAAGCAAGTAGAAGAATTCCGGCTATCCTGTGTATTTGTTCCAATTCAAATACCTTTTTTCTCTTATCCCTAGGCTTGAGCAGGGAACTCAGGGAATGGATGGGAACCACTTTCTTTTCCTCCGGGTTCTCGCTAAATTGCTGGATCGCCTTAAGGATATTTTGTCTAGCTGCTTCTTTTCTTTCCGAATCCACCTTAAAGGTAAACCTGGACATATTGATGACTATCTTCCTGGCCAAGAGAATGTCTTCCCGTTTTTGAGGATATTTTTCCAAGTAATCCTCCCAAAAAATATTGGAAGTCTTGTCTGTATGCAACACCCAATTCCGGAACTCTAGGTCCAGTACAAAATCCTCTATGGTATAATCAGCCTTACACATAAATTCGAATGGTTAAGAGCATAGAGACAGATAGGTGCAAAAGTTATCCTTGGTGTTGAAGTTTTTTTTAAAAAACTTTTAATCCTGTCACCTGTATGGGATCCTTGCTAAAGAAAGAGGTAAAAGGGAAGAAAAAATAAGCTTCGTTTAAGGGTTGATATGGCCTTCCATGCAAGGGTATAAACAGACCTAAGGTTAATCCCCATTAGCTTGGAGGCCTCTTCGTAGGAAATGCTTTCGAAAAACAAGTAATGGATTACTTCTTTTTGTCGCAGGGGAAGATCATTTATCGCTTTGGCCAGTGCCCTTTGAAGTTTTTCTTCTCGGTGGTAGCTTGCGTTCTTTTGTTCCTCGGCTAAAAGTCTGGAGGACTCCACCTCCCAGTATTCCCCCTCACATTTGTGCTTTTTTCTTTTTTTTATCTCCCTAAAAATTTTATGGTTAAGAGATCTTAGTAAATAGAATTTAACCTGTTCTACCTTTTGAAGGTTTTTATGGTACTTCCATAGGTCAATAAAAACATCTTGAATACAATCCTGAATAAAATCCGGATGCTGTACAATCCCTAACCCATATTGAAAAAGTTCATCTGAAAACCGCTTGTAAATACCATCAAGCCCATTGATATCACCAGATCTCAATGATTCCCAATCCTGAAGCAAGGAGTCAGGGGGTAAATTTTCACCTTCTACATTCAAGGCAGACATTTTGGGTTAATTGTTATTTTGAATTTACCCTTGAATGTAGTGCATTCAATGGTTCAATCCAACTTTTACCCGTGAATAGTTTATGAAATGCAAAAATAGGAAACGAAGCGTCATAAGCCGTTAACCAAGGACAAAAAGCATTTCTAACCATGAAGACTTGAGCAGGCAAACTTGGATAAGGTTTATGGTTTATCTTCCGTTTTCTGGTATCCATCCTTATCCTCCTCCATAGTAATCCCCGCATACCCATAAATCGCCACCAAAATTGCCGTAAACCAACATAAAAAAGCATAGGGAAAATAGTTTGCCGCAGAAACACCAAGGGTTGAATAAACAAAAATTGCATTGCTGTTCCAGGGTATCAATGGCGCAGTGAGAGTACCTCCAGCTTCAAGGGTGCGGCTCAGGTTTTTTAATTTCAATTTTCGTCTCCGGTAGGTTTCTTCGAACATCTGCCCTGGAAGGATAACGGCCAGGTATTGGTTGGCACCAAAAATATTCACAAACACAGCAGTGCCAAGTACAGTGACAGTAAGGTTACCCGTGCTGCTGACAAACCGGGACATCGTTTGTAATACGCTTTTTAGCATTCCCGTTTTATTCATAATTCCACCAAACGCCAATGATATCAGTGCCAAGTTGATCACATTATACATGCTTTCCATCCCACCGGTTGAAAACAGGGAATCCATTTCATCCTTTCCTGTTTCCATCACAAATCCTGAGTGGAGGGTCTCAACTAATGTAGCTGTATTGCCCCCTTGAAATACCAAATACCCAATACTCCCCAAGACCACGCCTATACTCAGGCTGGGTATAGCAGGAACCTTTTTTATAATCAGGAAAATAACAATTAAAGGGGGCAAAAACATTACCATCGAAAGGTCAAAATGTTCCTGGATGTGTTCGGCATATTCGCCCGTATCGGCTGAAGAATCACTGCCCGGTATAAACAATCCAACCAAGGTGAATGCTGCAAGGCAAATCCCCAGGGAGGGTAAGGTAGTATATAGCATGTGCTTTATGTGTGGATAAAGACCTACCCCTAATACCGAAGGAGTGAGGTTAGTAGAATCAGACATGGGGGAAAGCTTGTCCCCAAAAAATGAACCAGATACTACTGCACCAGCAGAGATAGCAGTGGGAACGCCTAAACCCTCGCTTACACCTATGGCGGCAACCCCTAGCGTGCCTATGGTTGACCATGAACTGCCAGTAACCAAGGCCATTACGCAGCAAAAAAGTAAAATAAGTGGTAAAAACCACTTAGCTACAAAAAACTTGAACCCATAATACATCAGTGCAGGGACTATACCACTGGCTATCCAAACTGCCATGAGCATACCTATTATCAAAAGGATTATCACAGATGGTACAGTTCTACTGATAGGATAGGTGAAACCCTCCTCAATATCTTTCCAGGAATATCCCCACCAATAGCCGCAAAATCCCGCAACCACAGCCCCAAGAAACAATGAAAAGTGTGGCTCCACCTCGAAAACAAAAACAGAGAAACCGAGTGAAGCCCCAGTTATGACCAGGGGAATTAACGCTAGCCATGGAGGGGGAGTGCCGCAATCTTTTCTTTGCTCAGCCATTTATTAGGGGAACAAAACTAGGGGATAAGATACTTTTCAACTTTAAAAATAACCAATCTTTTTTTAGGTATAAAATCTTTTTGACCTCAGACTTGTACATGTAGAATTTGCACTCCATACTCTAAATAAACCTATTAATTTACCAACTTTAATCTCTTATACTTTCCGAGATATTTTTGTTAATAACATGTTTTCAAAATATAATTGGATTAACTACTCAATTTTAAATAAATTATTTATTTTTCAACACCTATTATTAATATATCAACTAATCGTAAAATGTATGAAAAGAATTTTATTCCTATTTTGGTTTTGTGCAGGGCTACTGGGAAATGTGGCAGCACAACAAGAAATTTCCGGAACAGTGCGTTCTGAGTCGGATGGTGAGCCTATTCCTGGCGTAAGCATCATGGTAAAGGAAACAGGTTCCGGAGTGGTCACGGACGAATCTGGAAGGTTTGTCCTCAATGTCCCTGAACAAGGCAGAACCTTGGTATTTTCCTTTATCGGCATGACCAGAAAGGAGGTTACTATTGGTAATCAAACGACTTTTGACATCAGCTTGGGAGAAGACCAGCAGCGGCTGGATGAGGTGGTAGTCATCGGGTATGGCACCATGGATAGAAAACGTCTGGCAAGCGCCGTGAGCACCATTAGCAGCGACGACATCGAAAGGGATCTTTTACCCTCCCTCACCCAAGCTATTCAAGGAAAGGCCGGTGGTGTTCAGGTAACCCAAAATTCGGGAACCCCTGGTGGGGGAATCAGTGTGCGCATTAGGGGCACCACATCCATCAATGCCAGTTCCGAGCCCCTCTATGTAATAGACGGTGTACCGGTAAATAGTAGCACAAATTTTAGGGGTGGACAGGACTTCAACTTTGGGGGTGCAGATCAGGGCATAAACATATTAGCTTCCATTAACCCCAATGATATCGCCTCTGTAGAGGTTTTAAAGGATGCTGCGGCCACCGCTATCTATGGCGCAAGGGCCTCCAATGGTGTGGTCATGGTTACCACCAAGAGAGGTAGGGCCAATGAAAGTCAAATCAGTATTAATGCCTATGCCGGTGTTTCTGAAGTCCCAAAAGAAAGGTGGCTGCCTTTTATGAACGCCCCAGAATATATCGATTATATTCAGGATCTTTGGAGCTACAGGCCCCAAGGTGGAAGCCCTCATCCGGACATCCTGAATCCCAATGTGGACGTGGACTGGCAACGGGAAACGTTTCGAACAGCGGCCATACAAAATTACGAGATTTCGGCTTCTGGGGGTAGTGAGAAAACTCAATACTATACCTCATTCGGCTATTATAACCAGGAAGGCACAATTCTTAATTCTGGTTTTGACAGGTTAAGTTTTCGACTGAACCTGGACCATCAACATAGTGATCGCTTGCAGTTTAATACCAATGTAAACATCACCAGGGCATTTAACCGTAGAATCCAAGAGGAAAACTCCAGGTCTGCGCCTATACGAAACGGTCTGGTGACCCCGCCTACGATTCCAGTAAGGGACGCGGCAGGAGAATTTGTGTATGACCCACAAGTGACATCTAGGGAGAACCCAGTGGCATGGCTTACCTTACCCACCAACAATGCCGAAAACCTAAGGCTCCTTACCAATGTGGGTGCTTCTTACCAAATTTCAGATGCGCTTTCCTTTAAAACCAACATTGGTGTGGATATAAACAATATAGAGGAAACCTTCTTTTTGCCCCCTTTTGGCGTAAGGTTCAACCAGGGGATAGGACTAGGAGGCAGCCGGGTCACCAAGGACCAACTTTGGCTGAACGAAAACTACCTTCGATATGACCAGGGCTTTGGTGAGCGGCACAGCGTAGATGCTATTCTGGGGATTTCCTTCCAAGAATCCCGCTTCGGTTTTACCGATGCGCGCAGAACCAACTTCCCGTTTAACGAGATACCTGTGATAGGGGCAGGAGGAATAGTAAGTGGGGCAAACGCCAGTATTCAGGAATGGAGTATCGTTTCCTACTTTTCGAGGGTAAACTACAACCTGGATGATAAGTACCTTTTCTCCCTCAACTACAGGATAGATGGTTCCTCCCGCTTTGGAGCACTGAATAAATACGGACATTTTCCTGCCTTTGCTTTTGCATGGCGGTTGGGTGAGGAGAATTTCCTGAGAGACAATGGGCTTTTCGAGGACCTAAAATTGAGAACAAGTTGGGGATTAACAGGCAATCAGGAAATCCCTAACTATGTGAATCAGATACTCTATTCAGGGGGACAGGTTTACAACCAGCAACCCGGATTTCTTCCAAATGTGTATGGCAGTGGGGAGCTTGGCTGGGAAACTACCGAGCAGTTTAATGTAGGAGTAGACTTCGGGCTTTTTGATGGTCGGGTTCAGGTACTTGCAGACTACTATGTGAAAAATACCAGGGACCTTTTAATTCAGGTGCAAATACCTCGTACTTCAGGTTATCAAAACACCTTTACGAATCTAGGGGAAATCCAGAACAAGGGTCTTGAATTTGAAGTGAGTACCCGAAACCTCACTGGGGAGTTTGTGTGGAACACCTCCTTCAACATGACATTCAACCGCAACACAGTGGTGAATTTGCCGGAGGGGGATTTATTGGGGGGAATAGGAAACTTTAATATTGCAAGGGAAGGCCTTCCGCTCGGATCCTTTTTTGGATGGGCCATGCACGGGGTAAACCCCGAAACGGGCATGATCGACTTCGAAAGGAATGACGGGACACTGGGACCACCTAGCCGACAAGAAGATAGGCGGATTATCGGTGACCCAAATCCTGACTTTTACGGGGGTGTTACCAATAACTTCTTTTACAAAAACTTTGATTTGAGCATCATGGGTCAATTTGTGGGAGGAGTGGACCTTTATAACTATACTGCATTTTACCGTTTTTCCGGATTTAACCTCAGTGGCAATGGAGACAGTGCCTGGACTAGGAGATGGAGGCAGCCCGGTGACATTACTGATGTACCCAGACCTTCCCCAGGAAGCCTGGACAACGCCGCAGTTTCTACGAGATGGGTGGAAGACGGGTCTTTTTTTAGGATTAGGAACATCTCCTTCGGTTATTCACTGCCCAGTTCCCTTTTGGAAAGGCTAAAGGTGTCCAATATGAGGATTTATACCACGATCCAAAATGCCTTTGTATTTACCCGGTATTCTGGCTATGACCCAGAGGTAAACGCCATGTCTAGCGACGGCATTGCCTATGGTACAGACCATTCCAATTATCCTCAGCCCAGGATTTTTACCGGCGGACTATCCATCACCTTTTAACTGTCAACGTCATGAATAAAAAGATAATTTTACACCTTTGCCTCGCACTAGTGGCCACCCTATGGTCTTGTGATGATTTCATAGATAAGCAACCCATAGACCAATTGAGCCAAGCCACCTTCTTTGCGGATGAACCCACCACCAGAACGGCGATTATTGGGGCATATCGGAGCCTTACTACCAGTTTCAGCTATGGCCAGGCTTTTATAGTCGTGCCGGAGTTTGCAGCGGGACATATGGAGCATATTTCCGGTTTTCCGGAATACGTGGAATATAGCAATTTTGCAATCAGGATAGATAATCCTTGGTCCCTAAATATGTGGACAGCCTTTTATGCCTCCATCAACGCCAGTAATAACATTATTGCCTACGCCCCAGAAATAGAAGGCTTTGTAAATAATACTGCCATCCAGAATTTGGTTCGTGAAGCCCAGTTTATTAGGGCATTGGCTTATTTTAATTTGGTTAGGGGTTGGGGACAGGTTCCGCTTATCCTGGAACCCACTTCCGAGCAGACGACTAGTGCAGACCTTAGGGTAAGCAGAAATGCTGTAGAGGAGGTTTATGCCGCTATCATCTCTGATTTGCAAGGGGCGGTGGCCCTACCATTGACAGCTAGCGGTTCCCAAAAGGGCAGAGCCAGCGGAATTGCTGCTAGAGCCCTATTGGCCAAGGTTTACCTTTATACAGGGGATTATGGTCAGGCTGCTCAGTTAGCAGAAGAGGTGCTTGAAACGGGTGGATATGGGCTTGTGGAAAATTTTGAGGATGTATGGTTGGGCGAAAACTCTGAGGAATCCTTGTTTGAGCTTCAGTTTGACCAGCAAACCCCAAATTCCTTTGTGCAAAATGCCAATCCTGCCTCCAGGCAAGAATTCTTTGCTCGCGAAAGTGCCTTGGAAATTTTTGAAGAAGGTGATTCGAGAAGGGATTTCACCCTTAGGAGAGCTGAGGACAACACAGGCGCTGAACGTTTGTATGTAGGAAAATACAGAAACTTCAACCCTCCAGCTCAAAATATCCCTGTACTCCGACTCGCGGAGGTCTACCTTATCCATGCCGAGGCCTTGGCCAGAAGCAGCAACACCATAAGCCAGGCAGTCCTCAACAGCCTAAACGCCATACGGCAACGTGCGGGACTGGATCCTTTATCTGGTGGGACGAGTGTAGAGGAATTTGTGAGAACTGTACAAGAGGAAAAGCGGAGGGAGATGATGTTCGAATCCGAAGCTTGGTTTGACTTATGCCGTACAGGGCTGGCCACGGAAGTACTTGGGGTACCTTCTTCCCAGCGATTTGTGTTTCCTATCCCACAGTTGGAGCTGGATTTGAATCCTAATTTGGATCAAAATACCGGGTACTGAGGGAAACGAATAGATGCTAGTATAAACCATAAAGAAAACCTTTGGGAAGGCTCCATTCCCAAAGGTTTTTATTCTCTATGCCGGGTAGGGAAATTCAAATTTCTTAATACCTTACTTTTACACCTTTTTTTCCCATTCGGCACCTCAACTTTCGGAATGCCAAATTAGGAACACCTTCCGTAATTAGGCATCGCTGGATACACTGCCTGACATTGCTGTCTTAGGATTTGGCCCATATTGATTTTGATAGGGCTGGCTATCCTGAACCAAAAAAACCAGAAGAATGATAAAGCCAATCACAGGGATAAATCCAGCTAAAACCCATAAACCAGACTTTCCTGTATCGTGCAACCGCCTTACTGCTACTGCAATACTAGGAACCAATACAGCTAGGGAGTAAAGACCATTTAAAGCCATGGTTCCCACAAAAACGTCCACAATCGCTAAACCTACACCAATCAAAAAATTGAAAAGTGCAAAATACCAAAACTCACTTCTTCTTGCCCGTCCAGAAAACTGGGCGTAGTTATTTTTCAGTGTGTTTAAATAGTAATCAAAAGGCTGGGGTTGAGCATTCATAGTATAATATTTTAGTTGAAATATAGAATTTCACAAAATAATAGGTTCTGGGATTATTACCAAATAATAAATGGCTTTCTCAGAGGAATTACGATTTTATCTTTTGGTTAGCTTTGGTGATCAACCGTATACCTTCAACGGTCAAATAAGGATCTACTAGGTTAAACCGATGTTGTAGCGTAGTCAGAATGGTGGACAGCCCCCCTGTGGCTACAATGCTAAAGTTCTCCTCACATTCCTTGATAATGGCATCCAACATGCCGTTTACCAGTCCGGTGTAGCCATATAATATTCCTGCCTGTATGGAATGAACCGTTCCTTGGCCCAAAACAGATTTGGGCATCTCCAGTTTTACTTCCGGTAATTTAGCGGTATTCATGGCCAAGGATTTTAGTGCCGTTTTTATGCCGGGAACGATGTTGACCCCAATAAGTTGACCGTTATTGTCCACTACAGTGAAAGTAAGTGCAGTTCCAAAATCGACAATAATGCAGGCTTGGTGGAATACGGCGAAGGCGGCCATTGCATTTGCCATCAGATCCGATCCAATCTCGTCTGGCTTTTTGGTATTAATGGGAAGATTCCGGTAACTTTTCCCCTTGATCAGATAGGCCTCTTTTCCAAAAAACTTCTTGCAGAAACCTTGCAGGGTTGCATTAAGCTCTGGTACCACCGAACTGAGCCCAATTTGAGTTACCTTGGAAGGACTAAGCCCCAACTCCAAAAAAAACAAACCCGTGTGCTGGTCTAAGCTAGCTAGGGTAAGGTTTTTTTGGGTGTTGATCCGGAGCTCATTTGTCCATGCGTTTTCAGCTTCATCAAATAAGCTGAAGACAATATTGGAATTCCCTGCATCAATGGATAAAAACATAAAGTGTATATTTGAACTCAAAGATAAAAAATGTTGGATTGAATAAGGTGATTTTTACTACAAGTGCCTATGTTTAGTATCAGAGAAGGAAAAAAGGAAGATATTCCAGCCATATTTGAATTGATAAAGGAATTGGCCCTATACGAGAAAGCCCCAGAAGAAGTCACCAATACCATTGAAATGATGGAAAAGGACGGTTTTGGGGAGGTTCCGGTATATGGTTTTTATGTCTTGGTCAAAAACAGCACTCAGGAAATTGTTGGCACAGCAATCTATTACTACCGTTACAGTACCTGGAAAGGCAAGCGGCTCTATCTCGAGGACTATATTATCACCGAAAAGGAAAGAGGTAAAGGGGGAGGAAAATTGCTCTTCGAAGCCGTGATGCGAAAATCCTTGGAAGAAGGATGCACCGGCATGATGTGGCAGGTGCTGGATTGGAATGAGCCCGCCATTCGATTCTACGAAAAGTATAGATCCGAATTTGAACAAGGCTGGATCAATTGCCACCTTCAATCTGAAGCCATATCTGAGTTGATAAACAGATAGTCATCCAAATACCCTCGCTGAGCCGGGGCAGCCCACCAAGTATCCTGCTGATTCACATAAGACAATGATATACAAATGAACCCCCTACCCATAGTAACCTTGCTTGTTAGTTTGCTTTCCATAGGACCTAGTTTTTCATCAGATCTTACTCCTTACTACCTACGTTGTGAATATCTGGTAAATCCGGTAATCGACGAGGAACTACCTCGATTGAGCTGGATTCTACAATCGGATACTAGGTCTCAGGTTCAAACTTCCTATCAGCTACTGGTGGCAAGCAATCCGGAGCTGCTGGATGAGGGCAAGGCTGACCTTTGGGATTCCGAAAAAGTGAACAGCTCCCAAACTAACCAAGTAGTGTATGAGGGAAAGCCATTGCAATCTGGTCAAATTTGTTATTGGAAAGTCCGCAGTTGGGATAAGGATAACGAGGCCGGACCTTGGAGTGATGTTGCTACTTGGGAAATGGGCTTTCTTGAAGAATCTAACTGGGAGGCAAAATGGATAGGAAAAGATTATACCCAAGAAACGGCACCTATAACTTTCAAGGAGAAAGAACTTATTCTCCCCCCATCCCCCCTATTGAGAAAAACCGCACAGGTGAAAAAGCAGGTGAAAAAGGCTAGACTTTATACAACAGCACTTGGCTTATTCGAATTCAGAATTAATGGGAAAAAGGTAGGGGAAGACTATTTAAGTCCTGGATGGACAGACTATGATAAAAGGGTGTATTACACGGTGCATAATGTAAAAGATTACTTGGTGGAAGGGGCTAATGTGTTGCAATCCGAACTTTCCTATGGCTGGTTCAGCGGATACATTGGGTATGCCCTATTGGTGGGTAATCCCACGGTTAGGGCCTTCTATGGTGAAACTCCAGCCTTAAAAGCCGAGCTACATATCACATATTCTGATGGAAGCCAGGAGAAAATTATTACAGATTCCTCATGGAAACTAAGCAAGGGGGGCACCCTGGAGTCGGATATTCTGCATGGTGAAACCTTCGATGCAAGGAAGGAGCCAAGAGGATGGGAAGCGCCCTCCTTTGACGACAGTGGTTGGGATAATGTATCCATCATCGAGGCTGGGAAAAGAAACCTGCAAGTATATCCTGCACAGCCGGTTCAAGTCACCGATACATTAAGACCAGTTTCTGTAACCGACAGAGGTAATGGAAGGTATATTTTTGACATGGGGCAGAATTTTGCTGGTGTAGTAAGCCTGAAAGTCAAAGGAGAAGCCGGTGATAAAGTGGTGCTACGTTTCGGAGAAATGCTACACGATGACGGAAGTTTAATGGTGGAAAATCTGCGTATGGCAAGGGCTATAGATACCTACATATTACGTGGGGACCAGGAGCAGGAAGAATGGACACCTAAGTTCACCTATCACGGTTTCCAATATGTGGAAGTGACGGGCTATCCTGGAACCCCAGACAAAAACAGCATCACCGGGTTAGTACTAGGCTCCAACACTCCTAAAGCCGGTCATTTTGAGACAGACCATGATATGGTCAATCAGCTTTACTCCAATATTGTATGGACACAGCGGGCCAATTTTGTGGATATCCCTACCGACTGTCCACAGCGGGATGAACGTTTGGGCTGGACGGGAGATGCACAGATATACGGTGGAACTTCAACTCTCAACATGGACGTGTCCGCTTTCTTTACCAAGTGGATTCAGGACTTGCATGATGCACAGTGGGAATATGGGGCGTATCCAGACTATGCCCCTGCTCCTCCTATTAGGGTTACCGATACCTTTGCTCCCGGCTGGATGGAAGCTGGTGTGATTAATCCCTATGAAATGTACAGGGCCTACGGGGATACAAGGATTATAGAGAAAGGTTGGAAACAAATGGAGAAATTTATGGACTTTCACGCGGAAAGGAGCAATGGAAAGTACTTTTATCCTGAGGGATCCTTTGCGGACTTGCACCCAAAAGGAGGATACGGAGATTGGCTTTCCATAGGAAAAAAGACACCTCCAGACATGTTGGCGACCTTCTATTACGGGTATGTGGCCTCCTTGATGGAGGAAATGGCCCGTGCCCTAGGAAAAAGTGACCGAGCCAACCACTATGGGCAGGTAGCCACAAAGGTGAGAGAGGCCTTTGCGGTTCATTATATGGATCCCTCTTCCTCCCAATTTAAAACCGATGAAACAGTTTATGGAGATGGAGATGGTTATGTAGATGGGCAGAAGGGTTTTTCTGGACACACCCAAACCGCCTATGCCAATGCTATTTACAAAGATTTTTTGAAAGGTGAGGAAAAAGAAAAAGCCGGTAACTTTCTTGCCGAACTGGTACGGGAAAACCAAGGTAAGTTGGCGACAGGGTTTTTGGGAGTGAAGCAATTACTACCGGCTCTTTCCACAACTGGCCATTCGGATATTGCTTATCAATTGCTACTGAATACAGAGTACCCTTCTTGGGGCTTTGAGATAGAAAATGGGGCCACTACTATTTGGGAAAGGTGGGATAGCTATGTGAAGGATGATCCTGAAAAGATGGCTGGTCTTAATGCGGGAATGAATTCCTTTAGCCATTATGCGTTTGGGTCAGTTTATGAATGGATGTTTCGGCATATGGCTGGCATCACGGCGGATGAACCCGGATATCGCAGGTTTAGCATAAAACCAGAGTTACCTGATTCCGAAATTTCTTATGTACATGCTGATCACCATAGCATAAATGGGGAAATATCCAGTACTTGGATAAAAAAGGATAAGAAGCTTTCGCTTAAGGTAAGCATACCTGTAAATACACAGGCAGAAGTGTATGTTCCTACCATGGATGCGCAAACCTTACTATTGGATGGGAGGAGCCTTTCGGAGATCAAGGAGGTTGAGGTAGGCAAGTTTGAAGATGGGTATGTTTCCGTAAAGCTGGGGTCGGGAGAATATGAGTTTGAGTCTGCATGGGAGTAAAAATGGCTACTTCTATTAAACCTTGACTGATATTTCCTGTCTAATGCAGGGAAATAATACTGTTGTGTAATATCCGGTATTTACGAAATATTCAATGCGTTTTATCAGCTTACATTATCCATTTTCTTTTCATGTAAATTTTACAAATTCCTCTTCTGCAATTAACTACTTTTGTGGGAAATACGTCACTATGAAAAAACTCTTACCCGTAATTTTTTTTCTAACCCTTATTGGTCTTACTCAGGCACTGGCCCAAAGCAAGGGAAAAATAGCCGGAAAGGTGGTAGATGCCAATTCCAAAGAAGCATTGGAATTTGCCACGGTTAGTCTTTACCAAATCAATGTGGAGGGGGAACGTCAACTGGTGGATGGCAGTATTACTGAGCAAAATGGCAGCTTTACCCTAAACTCTCTCCATGGCAACTTTGAGGTGGTTGTAGAGTTTATCGGATATTCTCCCAAGACCTTAAGGGAAATCACCCTGGAAGCTGGGAATAGTACCTTGGATTTGGGAAACATTCTCTTGGATGGATCTGCCGAGGATTTAGATGAAGTGATTGTTCAGGGACAGAAAAATATGATGGAGTTGGCCTTGGACAAACGGATCTTCAATGTGGGTAAGGATTTGGCCAATATAGGAGGCACTGCTACGGATGTACTGATGAACCTTCCTTCCATTGCAGTGGACCCGGAAGGAAACGTAAGGCTTAGGGGTAGTGAAAACGTCCGTATCCTTATTGACGGCAAGCCTTCAGGGCTGGTGAGTTTCAAGGGAAGCAGTGGACTCCAACAACTCCCTTCCAACCTTATAGAGCGGGTGGAGGTAATTACGAACCCATCTGCGAGGTACGAGGCCGAAGGTATGGCTGGAGTCATCAATATTGTTCTCAAGAAAGAGAGTGCTCAGGGATTTAACGGGTCCTTTGAGGGTATTTTGGGAAATCCTACCAATTATGGCTTTGCTGCAAACCTCAATTACCGGCATAACAAAATCAATTGGTTTATCAATTATGGCTTGGCGTACAGAAAGGTGCCCAGGGTTGGTAATTTGCGCCAAGATGTGGCCACAGCAGACACCACCTTTTATTCCGAACAAAGCACTACCGGAACCGTCAACAGTATTAACAACAATATCCGGGCTGGCCTGGACTATTTTTTTAACGACAATAACATCCTGACGGCCTCTTATCTCCTGAGGAGAAGTGATGCGGAGCGGATTACCGATATCCGTTATGAGGATTATTCCCCTTCAGGTGTGATGGACAGCTATGCACTTCGTAGGCAGGTGGAGGACGAAAAAGAACCCAATTCGGAATATAATGTGTCCTATAAGAGGTCCTTTGAAGAAAGCGGACATGAATTGGTAGCATCGGTAACCTTCTTGAAATATTGGGAAAACTCAGATCAGGTTTATACCGAAAGTGCCTTTACTCCCGAGGGTGACCTCCTCCCATCGCGATCACTTCTGCAAACTTCCCTTAATGACGAGTTTGAAGACCAATGGTTGTTTCAGTTGGACTATACCAAACCTTTGGGTAAGGAAGGTAATTTTGAAACGGGACTAAGGAGCAGCTTCAGGGATATGGAAAATGACTTTAATGTAAGCGAGCAGGCAGAAACCGGGGAATTCATTCCCTTGCCAGGACTTGTAGACATATTTCTTTACAATGAAAACATTCATGCGGCCTATGCCATTCTAGGGAACAAAACGAATAAGCTCACCTACCAGGCAGGCTTGCGGGCAGAGTACACGGATGTAAAAACCACCTTGGTGCGGGCAAACGACATCAACCCCAGGGAATACATGGATTTATTCCCTAGTGCGCATCTAACCTACAACCTATCCCAGGATGACGCTTTCCAAGTAAGTTACAGCAGAAGAATCAGAAGGCCTTTTTACAATGACCTCAGTCCCTTTATGACCTTTTCGGACCAAAGAAACTTTTTTAGTGGAAACCCTGATTTGGATCCTGAATATACCGATGCCTACGAGGTAGGACACATTAAGTACCTAGAGCGGGGATCTATATTTTCATCTTTATACTTCAGGGATACCAGGGATAAGATAGACCGCATCAGAAGGGTGGATGAAGAGGGAAACTCCATTACCATCCCGGAAAACCTGGTTAGTGAGCGAGCAGTAGGAGCGGAATTCACCACCGATTACCAAATGACCGACTGGTGGAAAATGGATTTGAACCTCAATTTCTTTTATGCGGATATAGACGGTAGCAACATTATGGATCTTTACCGCACCAATACTTATAGCTGGTTTGCCAGGCTCACAAGCAGGTTTACCATAGCCAATACTGTCGACCTGCAAATCAGAGGGAACTACGAAGGAAGGCAAAGGGTGGCACAGGGTATTAGAAGAGCTCTGTATTATGCGGATATATCTGCCAGCAAGGATGTTTTCAGTGGCAGAGGTACCCTGGTGTTGAACGTAATGGACGTAGGAAATTCAAGAAGGAACCGCTTTATTTTTGAGGGCCCGGGATTTGTCACCGTTGGGGATGTGCTTCCAAGAAGGAGGCAGATTAATTTGTCCTTGAATTTCAGAATAAATCAAAATAAGACCACAGCGAAAAAATCCGATATTTTAGGAGATGAGTAAAGAAAAAAAGGCGTGTTTCACCACGCCTTTTTTATCCTAATGTTTTTAGAGTTAATTTGTTATTAAAACCATTGAGAAACCAATTGTTTTAAACTTATTCGACAAATATAAATAATTTCAATATATCATGAATAAAAATTTTTGATACAAGTATTGGAAGAATATATGTTATTAATTTTACACTTCTATTCAATCGAAATTTTCGTTTTATGACAATTTCCCAATTTAAATACCTAAAATTAATTTTACTTAGATATGATTTTACACCTTTACCTTTTCACCATCGCTGCTTTTTTTCCATTAAAGGATAGTCTTTTATCGCCCCCCAGGCTTCAGGTGATTTTTGATACGGACATGGGTTCCGATTGTGACGATGTGGGTGCACTTGCCCTTTTGCACCACTATGCAGATCAGGATAAGGTGGAGATCTTAGGTTGTGTATATAGTTCAGGAAGGATTCCTTATGGTGCTGCAGTAGTGCAAGCGATAAACGAGTATTATGATCGTGGTGACATCCCCGTTGGTGCCAACCAAGACCCGGAGGTAGGGGATCCGGTGGACAAAATGCATGCAGAGAAGCTGGCTAAGGACCGGGCTGCCTTTGGGCACAGGATCGTCCACAATAAGGATGCGGAAGATCAAACCAGCCTGAATAGAAAATTAATTGCTCAAGCAGCCGACTCCTCGGTTCTGTATATCACAGTGGGCCATACCAAGGGACTTTACGATCTTCTGGTTTCCCAACCCGATGAATTTTCCCCCTTAGATGGAAAAGCATTGATTCAACAGAAATTAAAGGCCTGGGTGGCACTGGGGGCTTTAGGTGCTTATAATGAAAAAGGCCATTTTGTCAGAGATTGGAATTTCTATTTTAACAATACTAGTACCTACACCGCATATCTTGTGGAGCACTTTCCTGCCGCTGCCTATTTTGTGGATGCTGGATCTAAAGTGATGACCGGAAAATCATTAATTCCTACTCCTCCAGGAAATATTGTACGAACCGCTTATCGGGACTGGCTTTGGAATGTGGAAGAAAAGACATTGGAGGACCAGAGGCCTAGCTGGGATTTGGCCACTGTATTTTTTGCAGTGGAAGGTCTTGGATCCTTTTTGGAGTTTGCACCAGCGGGCCATCTGGAGTTTGACGTAGAAAAAGGAAGCAAATGGAACACCGAGTTAGAGAAGAAAAACCACTATTATGTGCGTCAAAGAGAGGGTAAAAATGAATTATTTTCAGAGTACCTGAATGAAAGAATCGTAAAATGAGAGAAAAATATAGATCAAAGGCTTCAAAATCGGTTTCAACCTTCGCGCAAATCCTTTGGGATTACCATCACGTCAACCACAGCATTTGCCCTATGGATTGCATATTGGTATTGGGAAGCAACGATACCAGGGTGGCGGAAAGAGGGGCCGAATTGTACCTGGAGGGTTATGCACCCTTGCTGGTTTATTCTGGAGGCTTAGGTAACTTTACAAAGGGCAATTGGGAGGAGCCAGAGGCGGATAAATTTACAAAAATAGCCATTTCAATGGGTGTACCTTCCTCCAAAATTTTAATAGAAAACCGCTCCACAAATACGGGAGAAAACCTTAGATTGACCAAGAAGCTTTTTGACGCCGAGGGCATAGACCCACAGCGCTTTATCCTGGTACAGAAACCTTTTATGGAGCGGCGCAGCCTCGCCACATTTGAGAAAGAATGGCCCGACAAGGAAGTGCGTGTGACCAGTCCTTTACTTTCACTCCAAGATTACCCAAATGAGGAAATCAGTTTTAAATTACTGGTGAATGCCATGGTGGGAGATCTCCAACGCATAAAGTTGTACCCGGAAAAGGGTTTTCAGACTTATCAGGAAATTCCGGGTGAGGTTTGGGAAGCTTATTTGGCTCTTATTGATATGGGCTATGACAAGCATTTGATAGGGGAATAGGCAAAAAAAGTTATCCAAACATCAAAATATTGCCCTTGAAAGGTAAATTTTCGCTGTGAGCTATTGGTTATATTTTTTATTTAGGTATCTTATTACCCCAAAACCACCAGTAGCCATGAAAACCCAGATCACCCAAGGGCTCATCATTTCTTTAATTTTTCTCTTTGGGAGCTTATTTGCCTTAAGGCAAAACAACCATTCCCTGGCAGAAGATACCATTTATTCTGGGGATTCTGATCGGATAGCTGCGGTAAAAGCTTTTGCCAAGGTGGCACTAAACTATGCCCAAGATAATTTCAGGGATTCCCCAACTCCTTTGTTTGTAGATGGATTAAGTGTAGAGGATTACAAACCTGTGACTTGGGTCCATGAGGGGGAAAAATGGATTCCCAGCAATCTGGCAAATCAACAGAACTTTTTTCGTACCCTTGTAGGGCTCAGTGAACTTACAGGGGATGATTCCTATTCTTCCGCAGCCCAATCAGCCATGGAGTATGGTTTCAAAAATTTGCAACACGAAAATGGATTGATCTATTGGGGTGGACACCGTTTTTTGGATCTTTCCACCGGAAAAGCTGTAGGAGAAGGGTACAGGCACGAATTTAAGTTCACCCTCCCCTTTTACGAATGGATGTATGAAGTGGATAGCTCCTCCACACTAACTTTTATCAGGGCCTTTTGGAATGCCCATATACTGGATTGGGGAAAACTGGATATGAACCGGCACGGTCACTATGAGGACGAGCTGGGTGAATTGTGGAACCACCAATTTGAAGGGGCTGACCCCTTTTTTGAGGGAGATGGCCTTACCTTTATTAATGCAGGCACGGATTTGATTTACGCTGGCTTGATGCTCTATCACTTTACCGGAGAAAAAGGCGCTTTGGATTGGAGCCTTAAATTGGCGAAACAATATGTGAATGCCCGGCATCCCGAAACGAAGCTGGGGGTGTATCAATACAGTAAGCCTGTAAGAAGGGACACCCCTCCCAATGAGGGGCCATTACCCACCACCTCCAACTACGGAGATCGTGCTGAAAACCAATTTTCCGCAGACTTTGGTGAGGTGGCCAAGGAAGGGTATATATTAAGGAATCCTGCCTCAATTTACGGTAATAACGCCATCGTTCAATTGCAAATGGCGGAGCAGTTGGGAAAGGAGGGCAAAGAGCTATTGGAGTGGACCATTGAGGGGCTGTTGGCTTGGGCTAAGTACGGCTATGACGCCGAAAAAAACCTTGCCAAGCCTATTTTGGCAGATGGTACTGATCTTACCGGTTACACCATTAAACGGGATGGCTATTTTGGAAAAAGAGGACAACGTTTTCAAGCAGATGAATCACCTATGATTTTATTTTGGTCCTTTGCGCTGGCTTATCGATTGAGTGGAGATGAACGTCTTTGGCAAACCATGCGGGCTATGGGCAAGGGCCACGGTCTTGGGGATTTGGGGGAAGTACCTGGAAAGCTGCTGCAAATCGAATTCGGGACAGCACAATCTGATCCTTTGGCCATTTTCGCACTTATGGAGATTATCCAATCGAACCCCTCCAAGGCCTACAAGGAGCTGGCCGAAAGTATAGGGGACAACATATTGGAGCACAGATATGTAAACAATTTATTTGTTCCTAGTGAAGATCACCTTTATGCCAGTCTAAGTGCCGTAGAACCCTTGGCATTGGTTAGTTTGGAGGCTATGTTGAGGGGAGAAGCTGATAAGGTTCCAAGGTATAACGGAGGCAGTGGCTACTTTCATGGCCCTCACGACGACTATGGCCGGACTACGGATAAAGCGGTGCTTTGGTCGGCTCAAAGAGAGTGACCGCCAGAATTCAAATACTGACAGTCACTTTGTAAAACATCTTTTTTGGGGTATTAATAGTTTTTAAGGAATTGGGATAGACGGGTAATATCTTCATTGGTAAGGGCCGGAAAATTGGCGATCCTGAAACTGGTGGGTTTCAATGAGCCATAACCACTACCAAGCTGCATCCCCTGACCCAATGCTTCTTTTTTGACCTGTTGGATAAATTTCTCCTCTCCAGAAACTCCCAACACCGTCCTGCTTCTGGTACGTTCGTTTTTCACCAGAAAATCCAGGGAAGAGGATTGAGCTATGATCTTTTCCATAGCCTTCATTCGGCTTTCGGTTTCTTCATGAATTTTCTCAATGGGTTGAATATCGTGCAATACCCTGTTTAAAAAATAGATACCTAGCACATTGGGGGTGTAGTGGGTTTGATAATTGGCTGCATTTTCGAGCATGAAATTTAGGCTGTTATACCTGCCATTTTCCCCTAGGGCCTGTGCCTTTTCCACGGCCTTGGGGGAAAGTATCAGTACCCCCAAGCCAGCCGGCAGGCCAAAACACTTTTGAACAGATGCATACCAGATATCCGCAAGGGAAAAATCCAAGAATATGCCCGCCATAGAACTCGTGGTGTCAATGGCCAACATGTGATCCGGAAATTTCTTACCTATAGCCTTTATCGTCTCCATGGATACCTGCGTAGCGTTGGAGGTTTCGTTTTGCGTGATGGCGACCACATCGTGCGATTCACCCATTTCGAGTTCCTGCACATTGATTTCCTCATTCGGCTTTAAGACTAGTCCTTCAGAAGTTTCCAAAATATGCTTGGCGAATCCAAACCATTTTTTGCCAAAGGAACCGGAATAAATATGAAAAGAAGAATGGGATACCAAAGATTGGGTAATGATCTCCCAGTTTTCCGTAGCCGAGGAAGTAAACAGCAATTTGTAATCTGCCGGCACCTTGAGTTTTCCTTTGAGGACCTCTTCTGTGTCTTTATACAGGTTCATGAAGACTTCGCTGCGGTGATTGGCAGACAAGATTCCCTGAGCATAGGCATCGTGGAAATAGGTGGGAACACGTTCGTAAACCTTTGATGGCCCGGGTGCGAAAGTAATCATACGTTATTTTTTAGTGTTATCAAGGTGTTGGTGAAAATAAAGTAAGCCGAGTTCATACCCCGGGAGTCCCAAACCAGCAATCATCCCAATGCATTCTTTGGAGATGATGCTTTTGTGCCGGAATTCTTCCCGCTTATAAATATTACTGATATGAACTTCAATCACGGGAGTCTGAATTCCAGCGATGGCATCAGACAGTGCCACCGAGGTATGGGTATAGGCACCTGCATTGAGTAAGATGCCGTCATGACTAAAACCTACTTCGTGTAATTTGTTGACGAGTTCCCCTTCCACATTGCTTTGGTAATAGTCAAGCGTTAATTGGGGGAATTTGTTTTTTAGATCTTGAAAATAATCCTCAAAGCTCTGGCTTCCGTAGATTTCAGGCTCTCTTTTTCCTAGGAGGTTAAGGTTGGGTCCGTTAATAATGATAACTTTCAATGGCAAAGAATTTAGGTTTTTTTAATTCGCCGCCAAATTTAAGCAAAGGATTACTAAGTCAGGGCTTAGATCAAATATTTTTAAAAAGGAAAAGAATAATTGAAGGCAAAATTTGATTATATTTCTGCAAACTAAAAAAAGCTCAGCATTTCAAATTAAAAAAAGTAAATTTCAGACGTGGAGAAAGGAATAGAAGATGTGGGAGAAAGAAATAAAAGCATTCACTTATTATTTAAAAATTGAGCGAGGTCTAAGCGAGAATTCTATTTTGGCTTATCAGCAGGATGTTCAAAAGCTTTCCAACTATTTTGATAAAGCATATCCCTCCTTATCACCTTCAGAGGTGAAGTTGGAGCATTTGCGGAGTTTCATCACTGACTTGGCCAGCCTCGAGATTTCTTCCTTTACACAAGCAAGGATTATCTCAGGTATAAAAGCATTTTATCGGTATTTTATGTACGAAGACAAAATCACCGATGACCCATCGTCCCTATTAGAGGCCCCTAAACTAAGAAGAAAGCTACCCGAAACTTTGAGCTATCCGGAAATCGAAAAAATTCTGGAATCCATACCCCTCGGTGCCCCGGAGGGTCACAGAAACCGGGCTATGCTGGAAATGCTATATGGGTCCGGCTTGAGGGTTTCCGAGTTGGTCGGTTTGAGAATAAGTCATATTTATAAGGATATTGGCTTTATCCGAGTGTTGGGAAAAGGAAATAAGGAGCGACTGATTCCTATGGGGTCTGATGCGTTAAAGTATCTGAAGCTTTATATGGAAGATATCAGGAAGTTCCAGAGGATCCAAAAGGGCTATGAGGACATCGTTTTTTTAAACAAAACTGGAAAGCAACTCACTAGGGT
Organism: Pleomorphovibrio marinus; assembly: GCF_003347495.1. Classification (GTDB taxonomy): domain Bacteria; phylum Bacteroidota; class Bacteroidia; order Cytophagales; family Cyclobacteriaceae; genus Pleomorphovibrio; species Pleomorphovibrio marinus. The sequence continues at coordinate 755,770 of NZ_QCXY01000001.1, read as the reverse complement.
CATGGTATTTTTGATAATTAAAAAGCAGGCACTTCTTGCAGGAATAGATAAAAGGGTGAGCCCACACACTTTTCGGCACAGTTTTGCCACCCATTTAATAGAAGGAGGGGCAGACCTGAGGGCGGTGCAGGAAATGTTGGGACATGAAAGTATTACCACCACAGAGATTTATACCCATTTGGATAGGGACTACTTACGGCAGGTAATCAATGAATTTCACCCTAGAAAATAGGACCGAAAATAAAATTGCTTTACCATTTTTGCCGATTTGCTGCCATAAGTTTTGTGAGGAATGTCTCCTCCTTTTTCGGGAATATCCCCTAATTTAGCGTTCGCTTAAATCACAGTAGCCGTGTACAAACATATTTTCAGATCAATTTTGTTTAATAAGGACCCGGAGGAGGCTCACCACGCCACAGTTCGCCTTATTAAACGCGCTTTTAATCTGCCATTGGTGGGTAGAATGATTGAGAGGGTGTTTTCCTATGAGGATGAAAGCTTGCAGCAGCAGGTATTTGGGCTTAGCTTCAAGAATCCGGTGGGTTTGGCCGCGGGATTTGACAAGGATGCCCTATTGATGGATGAAATGGAAAAGTTGGGTTTTGGTTTTATTGAAATTGGGACTCTCACCCCAAAACCCCAGGAAGGTAACCCAAAGCCCCGGCTTTTTAGGTTGCCAGAAGACGAGTCTTTAATCAATAGGATGGGGTTTAACAACGGCGGAGTAAAGGAAGCAGTAGAGCGGTTAAAAAACAGGAAAAGCAAAATTATCATCGGGGGAAATATAGGTAAAAACAAATCCACCCCGAATGAAAAGGCGGCAGAGGACTACTTGTACTGTTTGGATCTTCTCCATCCTTATGTGGATTATTTTGTGGTAAATGTAAGCTCCCCGAATACTCCAAACCTCAGAGACCTACAGGAAAAAGAACCACTTAAGGCTTTGTTGGCTACTGTAAATCAAGCTAACAATGCCAAAAGTAAACCCAAACCTGTTTTATTGAAAATTGCTCCTGATCTCAGCGAAGGCCAGTTAGATGACATAGTTGAAATAGTGGACGAAACTGGAATAGCCGGTGTAATAGCGACCAATACTACGATTTCACGGGAAGGGCTGGAAACCTCCACCACCTATCTGGATGAAGTGGGGGCGGGAGGATTGAGTGGTGCTAAGGTAAGGGAAAGAAGCACAGAGGTGATTCGGTACCTAGCCAAGAAGTCAAAGAAAAGCTTTCCGATTATTGGCGTGGGGGGGATATTTACAGAACAGGACGCTATAGAAAAACTGGATGCTGGAGCAAGTTTGGTGCAGGTGTACACTGGCATGATCTATGAAGGTCCAGGCATGGTTCAAAGAATTAAAAAGGGGTTAGTTCGTTATTATCGGGCCTAAGGGTTGGAAAGTTGGTATCTGTCGCATTAACTTATAGGTTGATCATTAATGAATTACAGCATCATGGCTGCAAACACGTTTAAAAAAAATACTTTTAAGAAAAAAGAAAAAGCGGTTGCAAAGGCAAAAGCTCCGCGGCGTAAAATTTCCTTCGCGATTTTTAAGGATAAGCGCTGGGGGATTTCTTTTGGCATTTTGTTTATGATGACCGGAGTGTTCTTTTTGTTGGCCTTTTTAAGTTATTTGTTTTCGGGGCAGGCTGACCAAAGTCTGGTGGTTGATTCCGGCGAAGTTACTATACATACCAAGGCCGGGCAGGTTGAAAATTGGTTGGGATATACAGGTGCCATGCTTTCCCATTATTTTATTTTTCGTTGGTTTGGTGTAGGAGCTTTGCTTATTCCCCCTCTTTTGTTTTTCATCGGTTTTAGGCTGGCTTTTAAGAAGTCCCTGGTTTCCATTACCAGGTATACAGGTTTCGCCACTTTCTTTATCGTTTGGCTGGGTTTATTGATGGGATATTTTGTACATATGCTGGATGATTTTTCCTTTTTAGGGTTCCTCAGTGGAGGCTTTGGGTATGAACTGGCGCTTTTGTCTAATGATTTTCTAGGATGGGGCACCCTAATCGTGATTTTTGCCAGTCTTTTGGTTTTCGTGGTTTTCTTTTTTAATGTGGACAACCTTAATTGGTCAACTGCTGAGGAGGGGAAATATGAAGACTCATCCTCGGAATCTGATTCTGGTATCTTGGAAGGGTATGAGGATAGTGGGGAAGAGGAGTACAATTCTCATGAGAAAGAAGAGCAAATCCCTGAAGAGGAAGTGGAGGATGAAAGCACATGGCAAATTCACCAGCCAGCGGCTTCTAAAAAGAAAACAGGGGATGAACCCGCTTTCAATATCGAGGATAAAACTCAGGTGGAAGAAGAGGAAATACCTTCCAGCAGGGAAAACTTTTCCATAGAGACATCTCCCATCGAAGAAAAGAAGGCCGACCAGGTCGAAAACCTTGACCCCTACGATCCTACTCTTGACTTGCCCAGGTACCAGTTCCCCACCTTGGACTTGCTGAATGAGTATGACAATCAGAAAGTTACTGTGACCAGGCAGGAGCTCGAAGAGAACAAAAATAAGATTGTTGAGACACTTGTCAATTTTAAAATTGGCATTCAGGAAATCAAGGCCACGATAGGCCCGACAGTCACTTTGTACGAAATTATACCCGACCCTGGGGTGAAAATAAGCAAAATCAAAAATCTGGAGGACGATATTGCCCTCAGTCTAGCTGCTTTGGGGATAAGGATTATTGCGCCAATTCCAGGAAAGGGCACCATAGGGATTGAGGTGCCCAACAAAAACCGGGAGCTAGTGGCTGCCAGGTCCGTTTTGGGAACGGAGAAATTTATGAGAAGCGACAAGGACCTGCCAGTGGCCTTGGGAAAAACGATTTCCAACGAGGTATTTGTGATGGACCTAGCCAAAATGCCTCACCTGCTTATGGCAGGTGCAACGGGTCAGGGGAAATCCGTGGGATTGAACATGATCCTGGCTTCCCTGATATACAAAAAGCACCCTTCCCAACTTAAGTTGGTGCTGGTGGATCCCAAAAAGGTGGAGCTCACCCTTTTTAACAAAATTGAAAGACACTTTCTGGCTAAACTTCCTAATGCAGAAGAAGCCATCATCACGGACACCAAAAAGGTTATCTACACCCTGAATTCCCTCTGTATAGAAATGGACAACAGGTATGACCTCCTTAAGGATGCTGGATGCAGAAACCTAAAAGAATACAACGCCAAATTCGTGGCTAGAAAGTTGAATCCCGAAAATGGGCATCACTTCATGCCTTATATCGTACTTGTCATTGATGAGTTGGCGGACTTGATGATGACCGCAGGAAAAGAAATAGAAGGACCTATTGCGAGGTTGGCCCAACTGGCACGGGCCATAGGGATACACCTTGTGGTAGCTACGCAGCGGCCCTCGGTGAATGTAATTACCGGTATCATAAAAGCCAATTTTCCTGCCAGACTATCCTTCAGGGTAACCTCAAAGATAGACAGCCGAACTATTTTGGATGCAGGAGGAGCCGAACAGCTCATTGGTCAGGGGGACATGTTGCTATCTATGGGATCGGATGTTATACGCCTTCAATGTGCATTTTTGGATACTCCCGAAGTAGATGCGGTTTGTGATTGGATAGGTGAGCAAAATGGGTACAGTGACGCTTACCTATTACCGGAATTTGTGGGTGAGGAGGGAGACAGTGGATTAGGGGATATAGACCTAGCCGATAGAGACCCCTTATTTGATGATGCGGCAAGGTTGATCGTTATTCACCAGCAGGGAAGTACCTCTCTCATTCAGAGAAAGTTGAAACTTGGTTATAACAGGGCAGGAAGGATAGTGGATCAACTGGAAGCAGCTGGAATAGTGGGGCCATTTGAGGGAAGCAAGGCCCGCGAAGTTTTGATTCAAGACGAAACAAGTTTGGAACAATTATTGAATAACCTTTAAAAAATTATATACGGATAGAAAAATGCTTAAATCAGTGGTTGCAGGTGTTCTCCTGATGATGGGGACCAATATTGAAGTAGTAGCACAAAGTGCAGAAAAAATATTGGAGGAGGTAAGTGAAAGGTATCAACAGTTGGATGGGTTTAAGGCTACTTTTGAATACACCTATTCTACGGATACAGATGGTGTAATTCAGGCCAATACCGGTGAGGTGACCGTAAAAGGGGACAAATACAGGCTTGTGCTGGATGATCAGGAAATTTATAATGATGGCAACACGGTCTGGACATATATCAAGTCTTCCCGTTACGAGGAAGTAACTATCAACAGTGTGGAGGAAAACAGCGATGAACTAACTCCTTCGAATGTGTACAACATCTATAAAAAGGGATACGAAAGCCAGGTTATAGGGGAAGAAAACATGGAAGGAAAGCCCGTCTATGAAATCCTGCTTACTTCCGAGAGGAAATCAAGCCAATTCAAGGAGATTCGGTTATTTGTAGAAAAAGCTACGAAAGACCTGGTGGCCTGGGAAATCCAGGACGATGCAGGAGGTAAATTCCAGTATAAATTCAAGGAGGTTCAAAAAAACCAGAGTTTTCAGGACGATTATTTTGTTTTCAACACCAACGAGCATAAAAACATCGAAATCATTGACCTAAGGTAAGTGCCATTTTTTATTTTTGTAAATGCATAGAAATGAACTGAAGCAGCACATCCTGGACAAGCAATCTTTTTTATGTGTTGGTCTTGATCCAGTAATGGAGAAATTACCAGCACATCTTCACAAGGAAAGTGACCCCCTATTTGTTTTCAATAAGGCAATAATAGATGCCACCATAGACAATGCGGTTGCCTATAAGCCCAATTTAGCTTTTTATGAGGCTTTAGGAGGGCAAGGATGGGATTCTTTGCAGAAAACCATGGAGTACTTGCCCAAAGAAACCTTCCTTATCGCCGATGCCAAGCGTGGGGATATAGGTAATACATCATCCCTATACGCCAAGGCGTTTTTTGAGCGGCTAAATGCGGATGCTGTTACTGTGGCACCTTACATGGGAGAGGATAGTGTGTCGCCTTTTTTGGAGTTTAAGGATAAGTGGGTAATTCTTCTTGCCTTAACCTCTAATCATGGGAGTAAAGATTTTCAATTGATCCAAGGAGGGAACCAAAAACCCTTATATGAAGAGGTTGTCCAAAAGAGTATGGCATGGGGCACGCCTGAGAATTTGATGTTTGTAGTTGGTGCCACTAGGGGGGAAGACATTGCTAGGGTAAGAAAAATTGCTTCAGATCATTTCTTTTTGGTACCTGGTGTAGGTGCCCAGGGCGGGAATCTGGAAGAGGTAGTAAGGTACGGGATCAACCCGGATGTTGGGCTACTGGTCAATTCATCACGAGGAATAATTTTTGCTTCATCCGGTTCCGATTTTGCAAGTGCAGCAAAAAAGGCGGCTGAAAATGTTAAGGAAGAGATGGTGCAACTTTTGGATAGGTATTACAAGGGGTAATCAATTGTTGTGTTTTTACACATTATTTGGTAATTTGAGTGGATAACTTTTAAATCCACTTTTTATGACCCAATTTCAAGAGAATTTTCTGCAACTGGTATGGAAGTACCAATATTTTGACAAAAAACAGGCGGTAACAGAAGAAGGGGAGCCCATTCAGGTCGTGAAAATAGGCTTTCACAATTTTCATGAAGGCCCTGATTTTAAGGAATCCCATATTAGGATCGGTAACATGGATTATCATGGCCATGTGGAGGTTCATTTAAAGTCCTCTGATTGGAATTCCCACGGCCACGAGGTCGATCCTGCCTACAATAGTGTCATTCTGCATGTGGTTTGGGATCATGATGCCGAAATTTGCAGGAGTGACGGCACCTATCTGCCGGTATTGGCACTAAAGGGCAAAGTGTTTTTAGACGTTGTGCGTAACTATGAAAGACTGCTGGGCTCCAGATTTTCGGTCATCTGTGGCTATGCCCTGTCCGAGATCCAGGATATCTTGAAATTCTCTACCCTTGAGAAGGCTTTGGTGGAGCGATTTACAGAGAAGAGTAGGATGGTGTTGGATTTGCTCCGTGAGAACGGAGGGAATTGGGAGGAAACCGCCTATCAATGGCTATTTTATTGTTTTGGATTCAAAACTAATGGTAAGCCCATGTTGAGGCTTGCCCGCACCCTTCCTTATTTGCTTTTAAAAAAGCACAGTGGCAATAGGTTGGGCCAAGAAGCCTTGATTTTCGGGCAGTCAGGATTGTTGAATTATCAGCTTTTTGAAGAGTATCCCCAGTCCCTGGTCAGCGAATACCTTTTCTTAGAGAATAAATATTCCATAAAAAACCGTCTTTACCCATCTGAATGGAAATTTATGGCGGTAAGGCCAGGAAATTACCCAACCATACGATTGGCGCAACTTGCGGCCTTGCTACATAAGTGTCCCAACCTGTTGTCTACCGTATTGTATGAGATGAAAAACCGACACCGCATGCATGAGTTGTTTGCCCAAGAGGTAAGCCCCTACTGGCAGAAGCATTATCATTTTGGGAAATCTTCCGGTAAGTCTTCAGAAAGAACCTTGAGTGCCCAAACCCTGGACCTCCTAGCGATCAATTTTACTGTTCCCCTTTGGTATGCCTATGGGCAATATATTGATGCGCCGGAATGGCAGGAAAAGTGTTTTGATTTCCTTCAACAGATTGGGGCTGAAGAAAACAGCATCATTAGAAAATTTTCGCAGGTAGGTTGGGAGGCCAAACAGGCATTTGATACGCAAGGTATGATTGGTCTGTACAACAATTACTGTAAGAGCAAAAGGTGTCTGGAATGTAAAATCGGACAAAACCTGCTAAGGCCCCAAACGGCTTGACGTTGTTTGGGAAGCTATTTTACTGTAATTTTGCGGATTAAAATTCAAATATGGAAAAACCGGTAATCATATTGGGGGCCAAAGGAATAGCTCATCCCGCTTTGGAAATCTTCAACAGCAACGAAATAGTAGTATACGGGCTATTGGATGAGGATGAGGCCTTGCACCATACTGAGATTAACCATGTGGGAGTCTTAGGCAGCCCTGAAGATGATGGCTTTTTAAAACTCATTGGGAAGAAATGTGAAGCCTTTGTAGCCGTGGAGGATGCCTCCTACAGAAAATTCCTCGTTAAGCTATTGAATGAAAGGAGAAAGGTTCAACCTGTTAATGCCTTGCACAAGACTTCCTATATATCCACGGATGCTGCCATTGGCCATGGTAATTTTATTAATGCCAAGGTAACTATAGGAGCGGGTGCCGTAGTGGGAAACCATTGCATCTTCCATACCAATGCCAACGTAGAACATCAGGCCAGACTTGGGGACTATGTACAGATTGGTGCGGGAGCCACCATAAATGCAGGGGTAGTAATCGAGAATGGCGCTTTTGTGGGCTCTGGTGCCAATATTGTAGCCGGGGTAAAAATTGGCAAAAATGCCCGTATTGGTGCAGGATCCATGGTGATTGGAGATGTGGAGGAAAACCAAACCGTTTTTGGAAACCCCGCCAAAGCCATTGAGGCATAAGATAAGAAGAGAGATTAACATCCTGCATGAAACAGGACATAGGTTATGGAAAAAGAAGCGTATTACATTTTACTTTATTACTGTTATGCTCCTATTCAGGATCCTGAGGCCTATCGGGAAGAGCATCATCTGTTTTGTATTCAAAACAATATCAGGGGAAGGATCATTATCTCCGGTGAGGGCCTAAATGGAACTGTATCTGGGTTGAAGGCAGATTGTGAAAAATACATGGAGTATGTTCAGGGTGACCCTAGATTTGCGGATACGGAATTTAAGATCGATACCCATCACTCTCATGCCTTTTCCAAAATCAATGTACGTGCAAAGTCGGAAATCGTGCACTCCGGGCTAAGGCATATCGATCCGAAAATAAGGACTGGCAAACACCTGGAGCCCCGGGAGTTTAAGGCGATGAAAGACCGGGAGGACGTGGTGATATTGGATGTAAGGTCTAATTATGAGCACAAACTGGGGCATTTTAAGAATGCCTTGAGGTTGGATATTGAAAATTTCAGGGAATTCCCTGAGAAAGTTAAGGAACTTGAGCATCTTAAGGGGAAAAAGGTGCTTACCTATTGCACCGGTGGCATTAAATGCGAAAAGGCTTCAGCCTTTTTGCTGGATCAAGGCTTCGAGGATGTCTATCAACTTCATGGAGGTATCATCAAGTACGGCATGGAAGCAGGTGGAGAAGATTTTGAAGGCAAATGCTATGTTTTCGATAACAGGGTGGCAGTGGAAGTAAATAATGTTAACCCAACCGTGGTTTCCGAATGCCATATTTGCGGCAGCAGGTCTGATAGGATGGTGAATTGTGCCAATCCTACTTGTAACATCCATGTGCCAATCTGTGAGGCCTGTGGATGGGAATATGAGGGAGCTTGTTCTGTGGAATGTAAGGAAGATCCTGAAAAAAGACCCTATAACGGTACCGGATACTACCAAAAGAACATCAATGGCTATAATCCCTACAAAGGGTTTTATCAGCAGCCGAATAAGGACAGGATCAAATCAGCTTTGAATGTCAAATCGAATAGCTGAGTCGGAACTACTCATCAACACGGATGGCCGAATTTACCACTTGGGCCTTAGGCCGGGAGATGTTGCCGATAAAATAATTACCGTTGGTGACCCGGATCGGGTAGAAAAGATTTCAAAGCATTTTGACCGAATTGTCCTGAAGCAAAGACACCGGGAGTATGTGACCCACACTGGCATATTCCAAGGGAAGGAGTTGTCTGTGATGAGTACTGGAATGGGCACCGACAACGTTGAAATATTTTTGAACGAACTGGATGCACTATTCAACGTGGATTTTAATACAAGGAAACCTAAGGAGCGCTTTTTAAAGTTAGAAATCGTCCGAGTTGGTACCTCTGGCAGTTTGCAGGAGGAAATTCCTGTGGATGGCCTTTTGGCCTCCACATCTGCATTGGGGCTGGATACTTTGATGAATTTTTACTCATTCCCTCAACTAGCGGGGGAGCAGGCCTTTGCCTCCATGGTAATGGAGAAGTTAGGACTGGGTTTTACCCCCTATTTGGCGCATGCCTCTCCTGAACTTCTACATAGGCTTGGCAGTTCCTTGCTTTCAGGAATTACTGTTACCTGTCCTGGTTTTTTCGCTCCACAGGGTCGACAGGTGAGGCTGGAACCTCGCTTACCTTTGTTGTTGGATCAATTGTCCTCCATGAGTTTTGATGGGAAGAAGATGACCAACTTTGAAATGGAAACTGCAGGTTACTATTCTTTGGGGAAGCTATTGGGTCACGAGGTGCTGAGCCTAAACGTGTTGGTAGTCAATCGCAAAAAGGGAAATTTCTCTGAAAACCCAGACCTTGCCATGGACAAATTGATCCAACACGTGCTTGAAAAAATTTAAAATTTTTTCTTTATCGGAAATTTTATTTTAAACCTTTCTTTATTGCTATTCTCCATTCATCCCTGATATTGTGGACTGACATAAAATCAGATATTAGAACAGCCTACGGCACTTTAATTGTATATACATTTATTGTGAACATTAGTTGCTAAAGGGATGTTCATAAAAAGCCTAAGGGCTGTAAAAACCCATTTTAAGTTCTTGCATTTGGTACCTGACCGCAGGTATCGGTGTTTCTCATATGCCCATTTAACCTATAACGTTCAAAGCAAAAATTGCTTTTTTTGACCTAAACCAAATCATAATGAGAGCATTATTAACAATAGTTTCTTTCTTAACCTTCGTTTTTCCGGTATTAGCGCAGGATGTTGATTTAAAAGGAAAAGTGCGAGATGCGGAAAGCAAGGAACCACTAGAGTTTGCAAATGTGGCCTTGTTGGACAAATCCGACTCTTCTGTAGTAGCTGGTGGCATGTCGGACATCGATGGAACTTTCAACTTTGTTGCTCAGCCCGGAGATTATATCTTAAAGGTTGGCTTTATAGGTTATGATGGCTATTATAAGGAAGTGTCATTAGGCGATAAAAGAAATGTCAATTTCGGAAATATAGAATTGCTTTCTGGTGCCACTGGCTTGGATGAGGTAACGGTGGAGGGAGTAACCAGTATTTTTGAGTCCGATATCGATAAGAGAAGGTACGATGTAGAAAACAGCGTGGTAGCAGAGGGTGCTACTGCCTCTGAGCTTTTGGAAACCCTTCCTTCCATTCAGGTGGATGACGAAGGAGGAATCACTATGAGAGGGAGTGGTGATATTTTGATTTATATCAACGGGAGACCATCTAACCTTTCCGGGGATGATGCAGAATCCATATTGGAGCAGTTTCCAGCAAATAGTATCAAATCTGTGGAGCTGATCACTAACCCTTCTTCCCGATATGACGCTGCAGGGGTAGGAGGTATCATCAATATTATATTGAAGAAAAACGAAAAGACTGGACTGAATGGTCAGGCCAATATATCTGTTGGAACAAGAGATAAGTATAATGCCGGAATAAACGTAAACTATGGTGCTGGACGGGTAAATTACTACGCATCCTATAATTACCAAAATAGAAGGACATTTAGGGAATCTGAGGCTTTTAGGGAAAATTTTATACCTGGGATAAGCCAATTTTTGGACCAGGATTCCTACGGGGAAAGGGTGGATATTACCCATCTGATTCGAGGTGGCTTTGATTATAACGTAACCGATAAAGGTACCCTAGGTTTTTATGCCCAAGGCAACTTTAGGGATCGTACAAGCTTTAATCGGCTTAACCAAAGAAACCTCAACACCGAACGTGGTTTGGATAGCCTGTATGTTCGGGATCAAGATGATGTTAGGCAGAGCTTTAATTTTGAAACCGGGTTAAATTATGATTGGGAAATAGATACCTTGGGACAAAAGTTGTTTACTTCTTTGTCCTATTCTCGAGATGAAAGGGTGCAGACTGAGGAGTATGAGCAGTCTTTTTTTAATCCCTCCATGGAAGAAGTACCTGCAAATTATTTGCTTCAAATAAATGACAGGCCTCAGACTAGTGATTTGTACGTTTTCCAGTTGGACTATGTAAAGCCTTTTGAAAATGGCGGAGAATTAGAGTCCGGTTTAAAAGGTACATTTTCCTTATGGGACAGGGAGCAGGACTTTTTTCAGGGTGATCAGGGTACCGAATTTCAACCGGTAATGATTGATACCTTAAGTAACAGCTACAGATTCAAGGAGGATGTTTATGCCGGATATTTTGCTTACAGAAACACCTTGGGAAAATTTGGTTATCAGGGTGGGCTAAGAGCAGAATATACAGAGACAATTGGGTTTGCAGGAGATAGAGAGGCGGCCATTGTCAATAATTATTTTAATCTTTTTCCTTCCATGTATTTGAGCTATGACATGGGTGAGGAACAAGAGTTTTCCGCCAACTACAGCAGAAGGATTTCAAGGCCAAACCTGTGGTCATTGTCTCCTATATACAGGGTTAGGGATTTGCTTAATTTGAGTATAGGAAACCCCTTTTTACAACCTGAGTTTACAGACAGTTATGAGTTTGGCTATATGAAAGGATGGGAAAGGTATCTTATGAATGCTACAGTGTACCATAGGGCCTCCACCAATGTGCTCACCCGAGTCATAAGGTTGACAGATGAAAATATAGCGATTCAAACCAGGGAAAACGCGGCTCGTAGGAATAGCACCGGGTTTGAGATAGTTAACCAGTTGCAGATCAACAACTGGTGGGATGCAACCGTGACTGGAAACTTTTTCTATTCAGAAATATTTGGGGATAATATTGAGGAGGGGTTCAACAATAGCAACTTTAGTTGGACTGTAAACCTGTTGTCCAGCATGGCCATACCCAATTTATTTACCTTACAAGTTCAAGGCAATTACAGGGGGCCTATTGTTTTCCCACAGGGGGAGTTAGAGCCATTTTGGGGAATCAATGCAGGTATCAGGAAAAACCTATTCAACGATAATGCAACCATAACATTGAATGTTAGTGATATTTTTAACACCCGTATCTTCAGGATTAGAAACGATGACCAGCGTTTTGTTCAGGATCGGATGTTTAACAGGGAAACGAGGATAGGTACCATTGCATTTACTTGGAGATTTGGAGGATTTAGGGATAGGAATGGAAGAGACGACAGGGGAGACAGGGACTTTGATGATGATGATAGCGATTTTTAATTTGGCCTAAAAAAAGCTGCTTTCCATCAAGATCAGGTTAAGCATAGAATAGTTAAGCCAGCCCCATGGGACAAATGGGGTTGGTTTTTTCTTATAATTTTGTAAATATAGGGTTTGATTCTATACCAATCAGGACTTCCTGTATTGCTTTAGGAGTTTATAGTATAATATGCTATTGGTCAAGCTATACCCCAGTTAATTTACTGATGCTTATTTTGTAAATAGGAGTGTCGCACATTCTTGGTTGGTCCGAAAAATAGCAACTATTTCCAGCTGCACAACCTACACTTTCTGAAATTCCAGCAATTCCTGATTCAGGAATTTTGCTGTGTGACTTTCTGGTACTTTACTCACCTTTTCAGGTGTACCGGTGGCTATGATTTGTCCTCCCTTATCACCTCCCTCAGGGCCTAGGTCAATAATATGATCGGCCACCTTGATGACATCCATGTTATGTTCTATTACCAATACCGTGTTTCCTTTATCCACCAGTTTTTGAAGAACACTCAATAAATGCTCAATATCTTGAAAATGCAGGCCAGTAGTGGGTTCGTCGAGGATATAAAAGGTCTTCCCTGTGTCCTTTTTAGAAAGTTCAGTGGCCAGTTTAACTCTTTGGGCTTCTCCACCTGAAAGGGTGGTGGCATGCTGGCCCAAAGTGATATAGTCCAGTCCAACCTCATGAAGGGTCTGTATCTTTCTAAGAATTTTGGGTTGATTTTCGAAAAACTCCACAGCTTGTTCCACTGTCATGTCCAATACATCAGAAATGGATTTGCCTTTGAAGCGGACTTCCAGTGTTTCCCGGTTGTAACGTTTGCCCTTGCAGGATTCGCAAGGGATATGAACATCTGGCAAAAAATCCATTTCTACCAATTTCATCCCTGCACCTTCACAGTCCTCGCACCGTCCCCCTTTTACATTAAAAGAAAACCTACCGGGCTTGTATCCCCGAATTTTGGATTCAGGAAGTTCGGTAAACAATGCTCTTATATCCGTAAAGACTCCGGTGTAAGTGGCTGGGTTAGACCTTGGGGTTCTTCCAATGGGCGTTTGGTCCACTTCAATGACCTTATCCAAATGCTCTATTCCCCTCAACACCTGGTATGAGAGTGGCTCTTTCTTGGAACGGTAAAAGGCCTGGTTTAATAGGGGATAAAGGGTTTCGTGTATCAAGGAACTTTTCCCGGATCCAGAAACTCCTGTCACACAGACCATGGTTCCCAAGGGAATATCCAGATCCACAAATTTCAAGTTATGACCACTTGCACCTTTCAATAGCAGGTGTTTACCATTTCCTTTCCGCCTTTTCTTGGGTACGGCAATTTTTTTAATTCCGTTTAGGTATTGGGCGGTAAGACTATCCAATTGAAGGATTTGCTGGGGGTGGCCACTGGCCACGATTTGGCCTCCGTGTCTACCAGCACCTGGGCCTATGTCTATCACATAGTCTGCCTCTACCATCATATCCTTGTCATGCTCCACCACAATGACCGTGTTTCCCAGGTCCCTGAGGTCTTGCAGGGCCTTGATGAGTTTCACGTTGTCCCTTTGGTGGAGCCCGATACTTGGCTCATCCAAAATATAAAGGACTCCTACCAGCTGAGTGCCGATTTGGGTGGCCAACCGGATTCGCTGTGCCTCACCCCCGGAAAGTGTACGGAGTGGACGGTTAAGGGTAAGGTAGTCCAAGCCGATATCCAGCAAAAATCCTATCCTTTTCCTGATTTCCTTGAGGACTTCTTTACCGATAATCTGTTGTTTTTCGGTCATTCTTTCCTCCACTCCCTCAAACCATTCTCCTAGTTGTCGAATGTTCATTTCAGCCAATTCTCCAATATGGTTACCGGCGATCTTAAAATGGAGGGATTCTTTTTTCAGCCTATATCCATGGCAATCTGGACAGGTGTTGGAAACAGTGAAATCACTTACCCATTTCTGGATTTTCTCTGACCCACCTTCTTGCTGTTTCTGCAAAAAGTTGATAATGCCCTCAAAAGTGGTATTCCATTTCGTACCTGGGTACTTCACAGAGTCCACTGCCACTTCCACCTTGTCCCCATACAGCAGGGTTTTTATCACTTCATCTTCCAGTTTGTTGATGGGCGTGGAGATGCTAGCTTTATACCTTTTTAATATGGCATTTATTTTTTTGAATATCCAAATATCCCTATACTCCCCCAATGGGGCAATCCCCCCACGACTAATACTGAGATTGGGGTCAGGGATAATGCTGTCTTGGGTGATTTCCTCTATGATGCCTAAGCCGTTGCAGGTAGGACAAGCCCCATAGGGACTGTTAAAGGAAAAGCTGTTTGGGGCAGGTTCATCGTAGCTTAACCCGGTAAGGGGATCCATCAAATACTTCGAAAAATGATGGATTTCCCCCTTATCGTCTTTTAGCATGATGATGCCTTTACCAAGCTGCAGGGAGGTTTTTAAGGACTGAACTATCCTGTATCTGTCCTCAGGGTCAGCCACAATCCTATCCACCACCACTTCTATGTCATGGATTTTATACCGATCCACCTGCATTTTGGGGACTACATCCACTACTTCTCCATCTACACGAACCTTTGAATAGCCCATTTTTCGGATTTGTTCAAATAGCTCTCGGTAATGGCCCTTTCTCCCTTTTACCACTGGGGCTAGGACATGTAGTTTCTTGCCATCAAACTGTTGGAAAAGTTGTTCAATAATTTGGTCTTCGGTCTGCCTTTCCATCTTGTTTCCATTGAGATAGGAATAGGCTTCCCCGGCTCTTGCAAAGAGCAAACGCATAAAATCATAGATTTCAGTGACAGTGCCTACTGTGGAACGCGGGTTTTTGGAGGTGGTTTTTTGCTCTATAGAAATCACAGGTGACAGCCCATTGATTTTATCCACGTCTGGCCTTTCCATGCCCCCAAGAAAGGAACGTGCGTAGGCAGAAAAGCTCTCCATATACCTCCTTTGTCCCTCAGCGTAGATAGTGTCAAACGCCAGGGAGCTTTTTCCGCTTCCACTGATGCCAGTGATCACCACCAGTTTGTTTCTGGGTATGTTCAGGTCTATGTTTTTGAGGTTATGCTCCCTGGCCCCAAAAATCTCTATTATTTCTTGCTGGCGTTGGCTTTCTGCTGTCATAAAAAGGATTTCCCTGCTGCGAATTTTTCAATTTGCAAAATTATGGAATTAAGGGCGTAAATGTTAACCGTATACCATTAAACTTGAAGGGAAAGAATTGGTTCAGCAAAAACAGGATAATCAGCTGCTTTCTCGAAGGTCCTCCTCACTCTCTCCGGTAATGGTGGTGCGTAGCCCACTAAGAACCAGGTCCCACCAATAGCTAAAAATAAATTTGTGTTGTTCCCTTTTGAAGTAAACTGTCCCCTCGCTAAGGGAGCCCCTAGGGTTTGGATTTTGGTTGCGAACCACGATTTTATTGGCCAAAAAGGAACCGATTCTTCGGAATAGACCTTGGTTTCTGCCAAAATCCTTATCCAAAATTTCTATCTCTAAGTCTGCATATTTTACTATCAGATCCCCTCTTCCCTCAATATCATTTGCTTCAATGTTAAAATCCACACTCAATAAATTTCCACTTTTTAAGGCGACTTGGGTAGCTGGTTCTATCATCTGGTTTAGGGGTGTAATATCCATACCACCTATATCACCCCGCATCAGAAACTTCCCTGATTCATCATTGATAAAGTAGGTGAGATGCAGGTTGATCAATCCCTTGCCTATCAATCTCCCTTTTGCCTTAACTTCCATTTTGTCATCTTCCTCCAAATCTTCCGAAAAATTGCTGAATGGGCCTATTGTGCCACTTACTTGGTCAAAGTAAATTCTACCGGCCTTTGGAGCATCGTTATCAGGCCGCTCCTCATATGCGATGTAGGCATCTTCTATTTGGATTTCCTTTATCCGAACCTTTTTTGACAACCCTTTAATAATTTCATGGATCATGTCCGGTCGCCTTTCGGTATCTTCTGGCTTCCTTTTATCCCTAAACACCTCTAATTCCAACCCGGATAAACTTAAGGTTTCCCCAATAAGGTTTCTTTCTCGAATATAGGCCTGAAAGTCCATGCCTTCAATTTCCACCTTCCCTTGATTTAACTCAATCCAGTCCGTCTCATAGTCAAATTGCCGGATGTATTCATATTTTTCCATTTTGTTGTCCAAGATGACCTTCTCAATGGATAACTTTTTGTCGTCCGTGTTGAAGGACATGTCTTTTGCCAGGATTGCGTTTCTGTATGTATTGAAATGCACAACAGCTTGATCCATATATCCCTCAATTTTTCTGATTTCAAAAACCGCATTGGGATCCGCCAGGTCCTCGTCCGTCAAAAGGAAATCATCCCCATAAACAAATAAATCTTGGATAAACAATCGGGTGGAATCATTGTAGGTGTCTCGGTTTTCAAAAGAAACCTTGTTTACGCGGATATGATTTACCCCTATACGGTTGTAGTTCTGCCCGTTTTCCTCCAAATCCCCATTGTCAAGATCCAGGGAATCCAAAGGAGGAGAATGGGTTTCCAGCACTGCATCTTCTAGATTGGCCGAATCCAATTTTATACTATTGAAAAAAAGGAAATCCACCCATTGAAAGCCGGTAAGGCTGGCACTTTTCATGTTTAGGTAAAACTTTATCTTGTCCCTATCCTCCAAGGCTTCCCCGGGTTGTATATCCACATCTTCCAGCCTTAAAAAGGTCCCCCTGAAATTGTAATCAAAACGAATATTTCCGAAATGAACCTCGTGCCCGGCCATATGATCGGTTCTGGTAATCATGTCCGAGACGATCTTTTCTGCATTTCGGTTTAGGTACCAGTTTACAAGGGTAGGGGTAAAAGTTAAAATCAACAAAAAGAAAAGGAAAATACTGCCTATAATAATGAGGGTCTTTTTATTTTTCATTGGGGGATGGCCATAGCTGTTCTTTAAATATAGCCATATTTTTTAGTACAATGGACTGATTTTAAGAAAATATTTAAACGGGAAGTTTAATGACATAGGTTTTTCCACTCCTTACTGTCAGTTTATCACTTCTAAGCCAGGGGTTGTAAATCTTAAGTTCCTTGTAATTACTACCCTGCTGAATGGCCCACTGTGCAAGGTTTGGGATGGAGCTGCCCACCTCAATTTCTTTGAGGGCAGGGATGGCATATAAGTCATCTTGTTGAAGTTCAAAACCATAGCTGGAAGGGTTTTCAAAAATCTCCTTAAGTGCTAAAATTCGGAAAACGTACCTGCTAGTTTCTTCCACTAAATGAAGATCATAGTAATTAGGAACCTGCTGCTCGTTTTTTCTTCGGGTAAGACCAGCTATACCCATGTTGTAACTTGCCGCTACACTGGTCCAATTTCCAAACCTACCAAATGCCGACCTGAGGTATTTACAGGCCGCAATAGTGGATTTTTCCCAATCGTACCTTTCGTCCACTTCACTACTTACTTCCAGCCCAAAATCCTTGGCAGTCCCTTCCATAAATTGCCAAAATCCCTTTGCCCCAGCGGGTGAAACCACATTCATCAAACCGGATTCTATCAACGCAACATATTTAAAATCCTCAGGGATACCGTTGTTTTTAAGGGTTTCCTCAATATAGGGAAAAAATTTTCCCGCCCTCTTCATCATCAAAAGTGTATTCGACTCCCAGTAGGCATTCACATAGACTTCCCTCTCAAACCTTTCCCAAACATCCGGGGTGTGAAGTGGAGCTACCTCCCCGGCAAAGCCCACCTGTTCAGGCTTGTCGAAAATCCTCACCCTTGCCGGAAAGCGCATTTCTAAGGGCGCCACGCTGCTGGGTTCTGGGGCATCGGTTTCAAAGTTATAATAGACAGGGCCATCCCCTTTGGGTGTTTGACCCCATAGGTAAAATAAGCCCAAAAACAAGATGCCGAGTAGGACATATATTGGTGTAAGTCGACGATTTTCCAAGGCTCAGAAATTGGGGGATAGTAAATATTTGCTGTAGAATTTATCAATGACGGCTACCGCATCAGTGGCGGTATCCACAACGGAAAAAAGATCCAGGTCTTCTTCGCAAATATTACCGTGTTCATGAAGCATCACCTCTTTTATCCAGTCAATCATACCCTGCCAATACTTGCTACCTACCATAACTATGGGGAAACGCCCGATTTTTTTTGTCTGAATTAGGGTAAGTGCCTCGAAAAATTCATCCAAAGTCCCAAATCCTCCAGGAAGGACAATGAAGCCTTGTGAATATTTCACAAACATTACCTTTCGGATAAAGAAATAATCAAAGTTGATGAGTTTGTCTCTATCTATATAAATATTGTCAAACTGCTCAAAGGGTAGTTTGATGTTCAACCCTACCGATTTGCCGTTCTCTGAATGTGCTCCTCTGTTGCCTGCTTCCATGATGCCAGGCCCTCCTCCGGTGATCACCCCGTAACCATGCCGCACTAACTTGGCCGCAATTTCTTCGGTCATTTTATAATACTCGTTGTCAGGTTGGGTACGGGCAGAACCAAAAATGGATACACACGGCCCTATTTTAGCCAATTTTTCAAAGCCTTCCACAAATTCCGAGATGACCTTAAATACCACCCATGAGTCGGCACTTTTTATTTCAGCCCAGTCCCTTTCTTTAAAAGCCTTCCTGATTTTCTCTTCTTCTCCCATATACCGGATAAAAATATTGCTTGTCAGGATAAAAGTAAAGGGATTAGCCACTAAAAACAAACCCTGGCTAACCAAAATCAACCTTTTGTAAAGGATAAGGCTATTTGGAGCATTATTTGTTCGCATATTTTAATGTCAGGCTATGAAGGTAATAGTCTAATGCCCCTAAAATTCTCTTCGCATACAAACCGAACCATTATGGAAGAAATAGAAACCACAGAACTACTCAATACCTTATTCGACGAACTGGAAAATTGGATGATTGCCCTTGTACGGCTTCTTCCCAACCTAATCATCTCCATATTGGTGCTGTTTATGTTCTTATTTGTGGCTAGGACCATAGAAAAATTTTCGAAGAAACAACTAAAAAGGATTAATCTGGACGAAACCATTAGTGGTTTTCTCAGCCGGTTGATTTTTTTGGTAGTCATCATATTGGGGTTTATGATGGCACTTTCTATTTTACAGTTGACCGGAACGGTCGCTTCTATCCTGGCCGGACTTGGGATTATAGGTTTGGCACTTGGTTTTGCTTTTCAAGAAACTGCAGCCAATTTCATCTCTGGGATATACATTACTTTTCAGCAGCCCTATGCCATTGGAGACGTTATAGAAACCACTAATGGGGTGATGGGAAATGTGGTGGATATAGATTTAAGGGTTACCAAGGTAAAAACTTTTGATGGACCTGTAGTGCACGTTCCCAACCGGTACCTTTTTCAAGAAGACTTTATCAATTTTACGGAAGATGGTCGCAGAAGACTAAGGGTGGATGTGGGGGTAAGCTATGGAGATGACTTGGAAAAAGTAGAAAACTTAGTAAAGGAAGCCGTGGGGCGAGTACCCGGAAGAATCGAAAATGAGGACATCACCGTATTTTGGAAAGGATTTGGAGATAGCTCGATCGATTTTTCCGTAAACGTTTGGCTTGAATATAGCAGGGAAAACAAAGCTTTTGTGTCCGCCAAAAATGCGGCAATCAAAAATATTAAAAGGGCTTTCGACGAGAATGATATCACTATACCTTTCCCAATCCGCACCATGGATTTTGGAATCAAAGGTGGTGTCAGGCTCCATGAAGAAGTAGCGGAGTCGGGATGGTCAAGAAAGGGGCAAAATGGTAAAGAGAAATGACTAAAGAGGGAATAGAAGGAGTAAAACCTACTCCTTCAGTTCCACGATCATGTCAATTTCCACTGCTATATTGTTTGGAAGGGAGCTCATTCCTATAGCCGCTCTGGCATGTTTGCCTTTCTCCCCAAATACCTCTACCATCAAGTCGGAATAGCCATTGATTACCTGGGAATGCTGTTTGAAGGAAGGATGGGCATTTACCATGCCCTGTGCACGGACGATGTTCTTCACTTTGTTGAGGTCCCCTATTTCAGCTTTTAGGGAGGATAGAAGGGAAATTCCTGTGAAGCGGGCGGCTTCATAGCCAGCCTCCAATTCCAAGTCTTCTCCAAGTCTCCCGATCACCTGAGTACCGTCTGGCCTATCTGGGCCATGGCCTGCTAAATAAACTACGTTTCCAACCCTTTTGGCTTTCAAGTAGTTTGCCGTGGGTGGGTTAGGCATGACCAGTTCTATTCCAAGTTCCTCGATTCGTTTTTCGGCATCGATATCGTCATTTTCTTGGGTTACATTCACTGGGTTTTGACCATCTTTTTTTTCTGCCGTGCAATTCATCATTAGAAAGAATGGCAAGACAGCTAGGTACAGAATATTTTTCATAGTTGTTTTAAATGAGGTGTTGATAAAACCGAGACAAAGATTCACAAATTTTTACAATGGTACCCAATATTCCCTTCCATTTTCACTGATAAGGCTTGGCAGATACCAAACTTTTCCTTTTCCTAGCTGCTGATTCAGGTAGCCAGAGGTGGTCCATCCGGAATCAATATGGGTTTCCGTTTGGGGGAGAAATCCAGGCGTTTTGCTGTGAAAACTGCTGTTTGATATTCTCCAAGATGGATGTTACCACTTATGGTGTCTCCTTCAAGACTCCCGTTAAACATATACTGCACTTGCTTGCCAGGTTCACGGTAAGTACTGTGCAATTTCACTTCCTTACCCTCTATGGTACCCAGGATGTCCTGAGAGGAAAAGTCACTTTCATGTCTACCCAAAAGCCAATTTTCATCCTGCTCTAAAAACCATTTATGGGTAGATGTACTGCTAAAGAACTCAATATCCACCTGCCACCGGCCAGCCAGTGTTCCGATTGGGGCTTTCATAGGATTTTTGGGACTTCTTTTCTTTTTTAATACCTCATGAAGTCTTTCAGCCACAATAGTAACTTCGGGAGCTATCATTTGGCTTGGATTAATGGTGATCATGGTCACTTCCTCCCCGTTGTCTCTTCCCCCTACTGCCAATCTTGGTTTGTTTCTGCCCAAGTATTCCGCCAGCTCAGGACCTGTAATCGACAATTGATTGGGGTCCCACATTATCTGAAGTACAGGAGCTCTGTTGTTGAGATCTGTAGGAAGTTGTATCTCAGTGCTTATCCCCTTAATTTTTCTTACTTGAGCCCCAATCTGATCCAGCCAGCTTTCCCATGTTTTCCATTCTTCATCATGATTTCGGGTAACCCAGGCTTCTACCGCAGCGAGCATTCCCATCATTTCCTCCTTTCCCACCTTATTGTCCCGTCCAGGTCCATGGTGCGGAGAAGAGGCCTGCCATGCCGAGAGCAAAATGTCTTTTTTACCTAATAGGATCCCAGCACATTGGGGGCCACAAATGGCCTTGCCACCAGAATAAGCCACCATAGTAGCTCCTTGTTGGAGGTGAATGTTAGGAATACTTAGGTTCTCGGCGGCAGCATCCACCAGAATGGGTATTTTTTTGGGGTTGGCGATAGATGCAATGACCTCCAAAGAAAAAGGCTGCCCAGGTAAAGAATGCCTGTTTGTCATAAGATAAATCATGGCAGTTTTTGGGTTGATTGCTGCTTCCAACTCTTCTGCCGTGCTTACCTCTACGATGGTGACCCCAATGTTTCGAATGGCGGCATCATATACATTTCTGGCATACCTGGGGATGATCACCTCTGTTTTTTGAAGACCACTAAGATCGGGTATGCGTAGGAGAATTTCGGGATTTCCACCACTTATGCATGCAGCAGTAGCATGCTTCATTGCCGCGGCACATCCCGCTGTCACTATCCCCCATTCTGCTTGGGTGATTTCAGCAAGCCGTCTGCCTATCCCATGAGCCATCTCATCGTATTGGATGAAATTGCCCGCGGCAGCTTTCATGGCATCCAATACTTCTGGCCTTTCCCTTGACCCTCCAATTATGGTAAAGGTTCCCCTACAGTTGATGATGGTTTCTACTCCTATGGATTCATATATATCCTTATCCAAGGAAATGGGGCCTATGGGTTCTTTACCCTCAGCTTTTGATAGGGATATAAAGCTCCCTCCCATAGGTAAGAGCGCCAAATTTTTAATAACTTTTCTTCTATCCATTTTATTAATCCGTTTTAAAGGGACGGGCTGAAAGCCCATTTAAATCATATACAATTCTCCCCTCCCTAATGGTCATTTCTGCTTCCAACATATTTTTTCCGGTGATTTTTTCACCTCCAGCGTCCACAAAGCCAAATTCTCCTTCCCGCAACCTAAATAAGGCAATATCAGCTACTGCCCCTTCGCTAAGGTGCCCCAGATCTTCCCGGCCTATTGCCAATGCCGTTCCCCAAGAAGCCTTGGAAATTACTTCTTCCAAGCTCATGTTCATGGCCATAAACTTAGATAAAACATTTGAAAAATTTTTCATTCCAGCATTCATGCTGAATCGGTGCAGATCAGTTCCAAAAGTATCCGGCTTCAGCCCCTGTTTCATGGCGGGGATGGCCTGATTAAACCAAAACCCTGCACCTCCATGGCTCACATCAAACAGAATTCCTTTTTCCCTTGCTTGGATGACTTCCGGAAGAAGCTTTCCTTCTGTATCTATGATGGGTTCACGATCTTTTACATTCTCAAAGGTATGACTTAGAATATCTCCTGGACGCATTCTTTCCAATTGGTCAGCCAAGGAATAGTTGGGAAGGTGGCATTCTACCAACAGGGGGAGCGTTGCTAGCTCCGCAGCCTCAATTGCCCGTTCAAAGGGCGTCCAATCCTCCCCCTCATAATGCCCTATTTTTACCCCTACGATATATTCAGAGTAATTTTTTATCATTTTTGAAGTAGCCATTGGGTCCATATCTTCTAGGTCTTCTTGAGAAGGGTTCCCTTGCATGCCTCCACCGGAAATATTGAGGAAAGCAAGTACTCTTGTCTGCGAGAGGTCAATCACTTTGGCCTTGAAGTCTTCAAAATTCCTCCAGCCGGAGGTGCCTGCGTCCACCACAGTGGTAACACCTGAACGAAAAGTAAAGCTATCTGGGTAAACGCTGGAACTTCCAGCAGCGAAAACCCGGGGATTTTCTCCTACATAAACATGGGTGTGAGGGTCAATGAGTCCGGGGGTAATAAACAAACCCTTTGCATCCACCACCACCTTTGATTTGGATGAGGATATGCTTTCGGACACCAATGCAACCTTCCCCTGACGGATACCAATATCCATGCTCTTGTTAATGTTGTTTTTTGCATCTAAAAGGTGACCATTTTTGATCAATAGGTCAAAAGTCTGGCATACGCAAGGGGAAGAAAGCAGAATGCCTGCAAAAAAGAGGGATAGAAATATATTCAGGTTCAATTTGCTCCTTGGTTCCTTCATTGTCCCTCCAGTTCTGTTTTCCAAGGTACAGCAGACAAACCATTTAAATCCCATACTACCCTACCTGCCCGAAGAGTAAGTTCGGCTTCCAGCTTGTGCGTGCCATCGATCTTTGTTTTCCGGATATCCTGAAACCCAAATGTCCCTTCCCTTAGCCGAAATACTGCAACGTCCGCTTCTGCCCCTTCACTAAGGTGGCCAAGATCAGGGCGTGAGATTACCTGTGAAGGACGCCAGGTGGACCTCTCCACCACGTCATAGAGGGACATCCCCATAGTTAAGAACTTGGACAGTAAATTCGCCATATCCTTAAAGGCCCCGTTCATACTGTCCTTGTGTAGGTCAGAACTGATGACATCTGGCAGGAACCCCTGTTCCAATGCAGGAATGGCCTGCCTAAACGAAAATGCCCCTCCCCCGTGGCCCACGTCAAAAATTATTCCCCGTTTTTGAGCCTCAAAAACAAAGGGCTTTACCTGTAATGCTTCATCCACTACAGTTTCCCTATTTGCAGGGCCATAGGAATAGGTATGGGTGAATATATCGCCGGGACGTAAATGTTTCATAAACAGGTCTTCTATGGAATTAGGGGGTTGATGTTCCCCAAAATCTACCATCACCGGTACTTCGGCAAGTTTGCCGGCCTCTACTGCAAGGTCCACTTGGGTAAAATCCCCCCAGTAATGGGCGGATTTAATGCCTACCAATAGCTCGGGAAAAAGCCTGTTGATCATGTGTGCGGTCATGGTGGGGTTCATATCCGAGACATCCTGCTCCTCAAACCTACCAAACATGCCGGTACCAACAATATTTAGAAAAGCCAAAACCCGAGTCTGGGACCGGTCTATGGTTTGTTGTTTAAATAAGCGGAAATTTCTCCATCCGGCTGACCCTGCATCCACCACAGTGGTGACCCCTGCCCTAAAGGTGAACCCATCCGGGGGAAGGCTGGTAGCTCCATCGGCGATATAGGACAATGGCTCTGTACCGTGAAAAACATGCACATGCATATCCACAAGCCCCGGCGTGACATAGAGGCCTGAGATGTCAATCACCTGCTTTGCCTCCGATTCTGGAATGTTTTTGCCTACCTTATATATTGCTCTATTGGCAATTGCCACGTCCATCACTTCATCAATCTTGTTTTTGGGGTCGATAAGATGTCCCCCCTTCAATAATAAATCGATATCCTGCGCTATTGAGGTAAAAGGGATGCTTGCCAAAAGGAGAAAACAGGCCACCATTGCATGCTGAAATGCCCTGGATGAAGACCGCTTTATTTTCGATTTTTCCAAAGGGGAAATAGGGATTGCCATTTTCATGTGTTTTTGGGTTCGAGGTATAATTCGATGAACCGGAGAAGAAAGTGTTAAGGGGTCAACCATCCTCCTTAAAGAAAGAAATTGGTTTTTCTAAATATTACATTAAAATTTGTTTTGGCAAAGTATTATTTTATAAGTTTATGATTTAACAGTACAAGGAAGGATTTTTCTTATTCAGGAAGGATAAAATTAATCTTACTTTCAGTCATCACCCAAAATAACACTAAACAAATGAGTGAACAGAAGGACTCGTTTTTTCAAAAGATTTGGCTGTGGATGCTCAGCATTGGTCCCGGGATTTTTTGTATCGGGTACACAGTAGGAACGGGCAGTGTCACGGCTATGGCCAAAGCCGGTAGTCAATTTGGAATGCAGTTATTGTGGGTGTTGGTCTTGAGCTGTACTTTTTCCTGGATCATGATGGAGGCATATGGAAGATATGCCATTATATCAGGCAACACGTCCATCTACAGTTTTAAAACTAAAATAAAAAGGGGTAAAACAATCGCTATTTTAGTCGTGGCAGGAATTATCATTGCACAATGGAACTCGCTTTCTGGTATTCTTGGGCTTAGTGCGAATGCTATCTACGAGGTAGTCCTTCTTTTCTTTCCGGGTTTACCAGCAGAGAGTTACTGGGCGGTACTGGGACTGGCCATTACCCTTATTTGTATCATGTATAGCCTGCTTTGGGTAGGGCAGTATTCTTTTTTTGAGCAGGTATTGGTGATTTTTGTAACCATTATGGGCATTTCCTTCATTGTGTCCATGTTTGTGGTGTTGCCACAACCAGTTCAAATTGCCTCGGGCCTGATACCCTCCGTTCCAGAGGTTGATGGGGGGAAACTACTCGTCGCGGCATTTGTGGGCACCACAATGGCCGCCCCTACTTTTGTGGTAAGGCCATTGTTGATGAAGGGAAAGGGCTGGAACCAAAACCATACCAAGGAACAGTCCAAGGATGCTTTGTTATCCGCATCTTTGATGCTCATTATTAATATAGCAATCATGGCAGCCGCTACTGGGGCTTTGTATGCGGAGGGCAAAACCATTGAGAAGGTCATGGATATGGTGTACACCTTAGAGCCTGTGGCAGGAAAATTTGCAGTGGCTCTATTTATGACAGGAGCCCTAAGTGCAGGTCTTTCCTCTATCTTTCCTATATTAATGGTGGCTCCCTTGTTGATTGCCGATTATCAGGCTGGAGAATTGGATACCTCCTCCAGAAGGTTTAAGATACTTACCGGGGTCGCCAGTTTGGTAGGGCTCACGGTACCTGTGTTGGGTGCCAACCCCATATTTGCCCAGATCCTTACCCAAGTGGCGGCTGTATTTGTGCTTCCCCTCGTAATAGGATGTATTTTATATCTTATAAATCGAAAAGACCTGATGGGGACTTACCGTGCTGGTTGGAAGATGAACTTGGGCTTGTCAGCCGCTTTCGGCTTTTCCATAGTAATTTCGTATACGGCAGCAGTAGCATTGATAGAGTTACTTTGACACTAAAATTAAAAAGCACGTTGTTTGACTAATCAAATAGTTATTTCTACCAATTTTTCTTTGTCCAATAGAAAATCGGGGGAAATAAATATTCAAATAGCTAGAGGATATAATGTTTTTCTCAGACCCTATTTATAAAAAGGTATTACTTAAGTTTGGCCTTTAAAGATCATAAATTTTTTATTTAGGTAATTTTAAAGAAAATTTTAATTATAACTTCTTAGTTTTAATTAAAAAATTTAAATAAGTAATACCGTAATTGTTTCAAAATAAAATTATTTGTAATATTAGGCGAAAATAACATCACCACAACTAACAATGTGTGAGGAGGAATGGTTAGCTAAGTGGTCAAATGACTCGTTTAGTGGTTATTCCAACCGATTAGAATGAAAAATGGTCTAAAATTAAGAGTGCTTCCCACATTTATGATTCATTTTCAGGGTACTGTTTGACACGCAGTTTTTACATGCAATTCCGTATCTATAGGGTGCGGTACTTTAACACTACAAAATAAATCTAAAAATTATGAAAAAATCTTTACTGGGTTTTATGCTGCTTTTATTTTCCTTTGCGGGATTTGCGCAGGATAGAACGATTACCGGGACGGTTACAGATGCAGATGCAGATTCACCACTCCCAGGTGTAAGTGTTTTGGTCAAAGGGACCAACACCGGAACCGTCACGGATATCGATGGTAATTACAGCATAAGTATTCCCACAACTGGCAATACCTTAGTGTTTTCTTATTTGGGATATGGCCGACAGGAAATACCCATTGGCAATAGTAACACGATAAACGTTGCCCTAGACGCTGAACAATCTGCCCTTAGTGAGGTGGTAGTAACGGCGTTTGGATTGGAAAGGGATAAAAAAGCGCTTACCTATACCGTACAGGACGTAAGTACAAGGGAACTAACCGAAGCAAGAGAGCTCAATGTGATGAACTCCTTATCCGGAAAAGTTGCTGGTTTGTCCATTAACAGGGCAGGAAGTGGAGTAGGAGCTCCTACACGTGTAATCCTTAGAGGTAACCGATCCATTTCTGGTGATAGCCAACCTCTATACATCGTAGATGGGGTACCTGCAAGGGGCATTGAGAACTTAAACCCGGATGATATCGAAAGTATCAACGTGCTTAAGGGACCAAATGCCGCCGCACTTTATGGAAGCCGTGCAAATAATGGTGCGATAGTGGTCAATACCAAAAGGGGTAAGGAAGGGTTTCAGGTTAACTTGAACACCAGTTTTATGATGGATGATCCCATTTTGCTGACCAATTACCAAAATATTTACGGTCAAGGAAGTGGTGGATCCTATTCACCTGCTTCTGAGTTTGCTTGGGGTCCTAGGATGGATGGGCAATCAGTAGACCATTGGTCTCCAGATCCTAATTGGCCTGTAGAATCTTACGCATTTTCTCCTCAGCCAAACAATGTGAGAGACTTCTTCAATAGGGGTCATAATTTGGCCACTACTCTTTCCATTGCTGGTGGAACGGAGAAAAGCCAAACTTACTTCTCATACACCTTTTCTGATGCGGCAGGTGTAGTGCCTGGCAATGAGCTTTCCAGGCACAGCTTAAATTTGAGGTTAACGAATCAATTATCGGATAAGTTGACTTTGGATTCTAAAGTAAATTATATCAGGCAAGACATTGACAATCAGTTGGCCCAAGGTGAAAACTTTTCCAATCCAATTAGACATGCATACAGATTGCCAAGAAATATTGCCACGGCGGATATTTCTCAATTTGAATACGTAAACCAAAATGGGTTGCTCCGCCAGAACTATTTTAATCCTGGTTCTAATGGAGGCGCGAATCCTTATTGGGCAGTAAACAGAAATCTTCGGCAAAACACTTTGGATAGGATTATCGCTTTTTCTTCCTTAAACTATGAGGTTGCAGAAGGCTTGACCGTGTTAGCAAGAGCTGCATTAGATAGGTCTTTCACTACAAATTCGGAAACCCTCTATGCTGATTCTTACATTATTGCCCAAAACGGAAGGTATACCGAGGGTTTTGGCGAAGCCATGGAAATTAACACTGATTTCTTGATCAGTTATGAGAAGCAAATAAGTGAAGACTGGTATTTCAATATCAACGCAGGAGGGAATGCCCGGATGGATAGAAACACTGGTTTGAGTTCAAATACAGGCCCTGCCTTGACTGTTCCAAACTTCTTTGCCATGCAAAATACCCAACAGGTATTATCCACTTACAATGTAGGTGCCCCTAGGAATGTAAACTCCTTATATTCCTTTGCAGAGATTGCTTGGAAAAACGCCATATTCTTGGACATTACGGCTAGGAATGACTGGAGTTCCACCTTGCCAAGACAAAACTGGTCTTTCTTTTATCCCTCAGTAGGTTTGAATGCTGTGATATCAGATCTGGTTGAGTTTCCAACTTGGTTTACCTTTGCCAAGGTACGGGGTTCTTTTGCTGAAGTGGGTAATGACACCAGCCCCTTCCAGTTGCAAAGACAAGCAAGTTTTGGAGCCGGTGGTTTAGGTGGCTATGTTTCCTTAAATCCTACGCTCCCCAATGAGAACCTGTTGCCTGAAACCACTCAATCCATAGAGTTAGGTGCGGACATGAGGTTTCTTGACAATAGAATAGGGGTTGACTTTACTTATTACAAAACCAACTCCTTTAATCAGCTCTTTACAGTAGGTCTACCAGTTGGCTCAGGTGCCTCGCAGTTTTTCACCAATGGAGGAGATGTGGAGAATGAGGGGATAGAGACAATAATTACATTTACTCCTATTAGGAGATCTGATTTTAACTGGAATATTACTGCAAACTTTGCCAGAAATATTTCCACGGTAAATGAAATCAACGATGAGCGTCCTAGCATAGTGGTAGGATCTGATTTCTTAAGACAATACAGAGTGGAAGAAGGAGCCATGTTTGGGGAGGTCTATTCAAGAGGATTTCTCCGTAATGATGAAGGAAGCGTAATCGTAAATGAGAATGGTATACCAAGAACCACTCCTGGGTTTACTGTAAATGTGGCCAATTACAACCCAATTTGGTTGGGAGGTATTCAGAACTCCTTCACCTATAAAAACTTTAGGGCAAATTTCACCATTGATTTCCGTCAAGGGGGTAGTATTGCTTCCTTAACTAACGCCATTATTTATGCGGATGGTTTGACAGAGGAGACTTTACAAGGTAGAGATGGAAGCCTAGTTTTTGGGGAGAATTTCTTTCAGCATGAAACAGCTGTTGTTGAGACTGGAGAAGGAACCTATGCTCCTAATGATATAGCCATGAACGCAGAGACCTTTTGGGTACAGATGGGAGGAAGAAACGCTCCTATTGGGGAAGTATTTTCCGTTTCGGCTACCAATGTTAGAATGAGAGAAGCAGTAATAGGCTATAATATCCCTTCCACTAAGTTAGAGGGAATTCCATTCAGTAGTGTAAATATTTCCTTCGTTGCTAGGAACCTGTTTTTCTTGTTGAACAGGGCAGGAAATATTGATCCAGATGTTACCGTTGGTACTGGTACTTCGGCTGCGGGATTTGATTCATTTGCACCTCCTACTGCTCGGTCATTTGGTCTAAACCTAAATCTAGGATTTTAAAGTAATCTCCGTTATGAAATCGAGCATGAAGTAATCATTGTATTTAGAAATGATTAGGATTGGGAGATTCCATCAGACCGCTGAAATAAAATTAAAAACAGATGAAAAAGATAAATAAAATTCTTGCATTTTCAGTTGCAGTACTTGTATTAGTAGGCTGTACGGAAAGCTTTGAAGAAATAAACACAAAACCCGATGTTCTTCTTGCAGACAATTTGGACATTGGATTATTGGGACAGGCTTTTGCCAACGGGCAAATGAGAGCCATGACTGGTGCCCCAGGAGGTGGGGCAGGAAACTTCCAATTGGCACAAAGTCTTTTTTCGGATATTTATTCGCAATACTTTGCCAATACCGCAACAAATTTCGATTCCGACAGGCACATTCAGGTAGGAGGATGGTCCAATGGACTTTGGAATTATTTCTATGCTCAAGCTGCACCTATTATCAAGTTTGTAGAGGATTTTACCGAAGTAAACGAAATGCCCGTTGAGAATGCCTTTGCTAAGATTCTGAAAGTTCAGGCTTACCATAGGTATACGGATTATTTTGGACCAATTATCTATACGGAATTTGGTAATGCCCAAACTACGGTTCAGTATGATACACAAGAATTTATCTATAGGGATTTCTTCAGGGTGTTGGATGAGGCAGTTGATGTATTGAAACAACATTCTGGAGGCCAGGCTTTCACTGCGCATGACCAGGTTTTTGGAGGGAGTGCAGACAGGTGGCTTACCTTCGCAAATTCCCTTCGCCTCAGACTCGCCATGAGAGTAAAATATGTTGATCCTCAACTATCCAGAACTGAGGCTGAGAAGGCTGTTGCTGATGGAGTGATGATGAATAATGATGATAATGCTGCAATCACTACCACAATAAATAGCCGTCACCCCTATTGGACCATTACGGACTGGGGTGAATTCAGGATGAGTGCGCTTATGGAAAATATCTTGGTAGGATTTGAAGATCCTAGACTTTCTATTTATTTCAGGCAAACGGATGATTATATGGATGATGATGAAGGACAACCCTACAGAGGTTTGAGAAATGGTTTGCCTCGTGGAGATTTGGACCAAGGTGCCCTCAATCGTGCTTTTTCTGATTTGGGAGTAAGATGGCTAAACCAAGGCAGAGGTGGAAGTGCTGCTGGCCCTCCATTCAGGATGATGTGTTCCGCAGAGGTGTTTTTCCTCAGGGCAGAAGGCGCATTAGAAGGATGGAACATGGGAGGTACAGCCCAGGAATTATACGAAAGGGGAGTGGAGCTTTCTATGACAGAAAGCAGGATTGGTGCAGATGGCGATGCGGTACAGGCTTACTTATCCAGTACCAATTCTCCTGCTGGGGTAACCTATCCCGAAGACTCAAGTTGGGATTTAGGTCCCTCTTCCAATATACCCATTGAATTTCAAAGTGGGGCCGATCTTGAAACTCAGTTGGAGCAGATCATCACCCAGAAATGGCTTGCTTTGTTCCCTGATGGATGGGAAGCTTGGGCTGAACTTCGAAGGACAAAATATCCAAGGCCTTATCCTAGGGTTGCCTCTGACAACGTGGATGTACCTAGGGATCAGGTGATGTCCAGGCTTATTTTCGTAGAAGGTGAATATGACAACAATAGAGCGGCTGTTGAAGCAGCTCAGGAACTACCTGAATTAACGAGCCGCGGTGGGGATAGGAACTCCACTAGATTATGGTGGGATGCTAAACCCTAAGCCAAATTGGATTTAATAAATAAGAGATGTAATTAATAAAGAAAAAAGTGCCGTTTTGAACGGCACTTTTTTTAATTTTAAGTGATGGTAATTAAAAATACGTGGAAAACTAGGCCTTTGTTGGTAGTGTGTCTAGTCTTTTGTTTATGTTTTTCCTTTGCCTGCCAAAAGGATGATCCCAATGCATTATTCACGAAAATGCCCTCCAAAAAGACGGGTGTGAGTTTCAAGAATATTGTCAAGGAATCGGAAGATTTCAATGTATTAACGTATAGCTATTTTTACCAGGGTGGAGGAGTTGCGGTGGGTGATATCAATAACGACGGTTTACCTGACCTTTATTTTACCGGCAATATGGTGGCCAGCAAGCTTTTTCTCAACAAAGGCAATTTCGAATTTGAAGACATCACCAAGCAAGCCGGTGTAGCTGCAGAGGGACTCTGGAACACAGGAGTCACCATGGTGGATGTAGATGGGGATGGCTGGTTGGATATTTATATTTGTAGGTCTGCGGCCAACGACCCCAATAACCGGAGAAACCTGCTTTTTATCAATAATGGGAATAACACATTCACCGAAAGTGCAAAGGAATATGGCTTGGATGATCCAGGGTATTCCACACAGGCCTCTTTTTTTGATTACGATGGGGATGGGGACCTGGATATGTTTTTACTCAACCATTCCACCCAGGAATTTGCGGGGTTCTCCAGAATAGATGGAAGTTTTAAGAAGCGGAAGGGGCAGTATTTGGGAGATAAACTTTACCGCAATGATGGGGGAAAATTTGTAGATGTAACCGAGGATAGCGGTATCATTAGCAATGTGCTCGGTTTTGGCCTTGCTGTGACCATTTCTGATATCAACCAAGACGGCTGGCTGGATATATATGTCAGTAACGATTATAATGAGGAAGACTATCTTTATATCAATCAAGGCGACGGTACATTCAAAGAGTCCGTTGACGACTATATGGGGCATGTATCGCTCTTCTCTATGGGTGCCGATGCAGCAGATATCAACAACGACGCATTACCTGACATTATCACCATGGACATGATGCCGGAGTTTAGCTTTAACCAAAAATCCATCATAGGCCCCGAAAATTATGACAAGTACCGGGAGCTTTTGCAAAAAGGGTTTTTCCCGCAAAGCATGCGCAATATGCTTCATCTCAACCTAGGAAATGGCTACTTCAGTGAGATAGGCCAATTTGCTGGTGTGGCACAGACAGATTGGAGTTGGGCGGTGCTAGCAGCGGATTTTGACAACGACGGCCACAAGGACATTTTTATTTCCAATGGGTATGAAAGGAATTACCTGGACATGGATTTTCTCAATTATATGGTTAGCGAACGCTTACAGCCCAACCAAATAGGAAAGGATGCCGCACTTATTGATCTTATAGAGAAAATGCCGCCTATCTATGTGGAAAACTACCTCTTTCACAATAACAAGGATTTGACCTTTTCCAATAGGGCCTCGGAATGGGGCCTTGGAGGGCTTAATGTTTCCAACGCCTCTGCCTATGCGGACTTGGATGGGGATGGGGATCTTGATTTAATCGTCTGCCATACCAATGAAGAAGTAAGCATTTACCGAAACAATTCCGAAAGATTATTTGAACATCACTATCTTAAAGTAAAACTGGAAGGTCAAGACGGAAATACCACAGGAGTAGGTGCTAAATTATGGGCTTATGCTGGGGAAGAAACCATCTTTCAAGAACAAATTCCCGTAAGGGGCTACCAATCCTCGGTGGACCATACCCTGGTAATGGGTTTGGGAGGAGTGAGTGAGCTAGACAGTCTTGTGGTAAATTGGCCCGACGGAGGCGAACAGATCTTTTACCAGGTAGGCACTGATCAATTACTTACCCTTAGCCAAGCTGAAGCCGCTTCGAAGGCTACGCTTAATCCTTCCCCCATTCAGAAGGTGGAGGTAGTAGAGGCAGAGGTGTTTGGTATTGATTTCAGGCATGAAGAGAGTGGTTTTCTGGATTTCACGCAGGATAGATTAATGCCAAATGCCATGTCGGGATATGGTCCTCGCCTGGCCATTGGAGATCTCAACGGGGATGGGCTAGAGGATATCGTCGCAGGGGGCGGAAAAGATCAGGCCACAAGGATATTTCTTCAGGAAAAAAGCGGAAGATTTCGGCTTTTTGAACAGCCAGATTTTGAAACAGACAAAGCGTTTACAGACACCGGGCTTGTACTAATAGACATTAATGGAAATGGGCATTTGGATCTCTATATTGGAAGTGGGGGTAGCGATTATCCAAGTGCCCAAGCGAATTACCTGGACAGATTTTATGTCAACGATGGCCGGGGAAATTTCTCCCGTTCACAGGATGCCATTCCTACCATTCATTCCAGTACCTCCGTGGTGGTGGCTGGGGATTTCAACGGGGATGGTTTGGAGGATCTTTTTGTTGGTGCTAGGTTTATTCCCGGCCAATACCCCTTGGCACCGGAAAGCCACTTGTTGATCAACAGCGGCGAGGGAAGGTTCCGTGATGCTACTTCTGAATTCCACCCCTCTTTGGGAAGAATAGGCATGGTGGCGGATGCTGCCATAGGTGACGTAAATGGAAATGGAAGACAAGACCTGATGATAGTGGGTGAATGGATGGACGTCACCCTATTTACAAATGTGGATGGAAAATCTTTTAAAATAGAGGATTTAAAACTTTCTGGAAATCCATTGCAGGGGTGGTGGAAGCATGTAGCTTTGGAAGACATAGATGGGGATGGGGACTTGGATATAGTACTAGGGAACCATGGGACGAATATCCATTTTAAGGCCAATGAAGAACAGCCTCTGCGCTTGATTTACAAAGATTTTGATGGAAATGGGTTTATTGATCCCATATTCACCTATTACCAAGCTGACACCAACGCCTTTGCATTTAGCAGAGATGAGCTGATAGGGCAAATCCCTAATATGAAAGGGAGATTTCCGGATTACCGGTCTTTTTCCAAAACGCCGGTGGAGGAATTTTTCCAAAAGGAGGATTGGAAGGGTGCGGATAGTTTAAAAGCGGATATGCTTTATTCCTTGGTAGGGTATAATAATGGTGAAGGTAAATTTGAGTTTCGGCCCCTTCCAAGGCCGGCTCAGTTTTCTCCCCTGTTTGCTTCGGTACTTTGGGACATGGATGGAGATGGAATCCTGGATTTGATCACAGGTGGAAATAGCAGCAGGGTACGCGTAAGCGTGGGCAAGCAAGATGCCAATCCCGGGTTTTACTTTTTAGGAAAGAAAGAGAATGGCTTTGATGTAGGTTCTCCAAGTTTTTCTAACCTTGGGATTCGAGGGGAAATCCGCGATATGCAGAAGATTACCATAGGGGGTGAAGAAATGGTCTTGGTGGCAAGAAATTCCCAAGGGCTTCTATTCCTAAGAAAAAAATAAGGAAGGGATAATTTCCCTTCCTTTCAAATGATGGTTTAAATTATACTTTAATTGGCAGTTCGTATATCCTTTTGCCCGTCATTTGATACAGTGCATTACAAAGTGCCGGAATGAAAGGCGGCACAGGGGGTTCTCCTACCCCAGTAGGTTTTTCTTGGCTCTCTATAATGTGCACATGGGTTTTTTTAGGCGCCTGAGGCATACGGATAATCTTATACTCACTAAAGTTGTTCTCCTGTACTTTTCCGTCTTTGAAGGTGATGGCGGAGGTGGCCAAACTCAGGGCAAATTGTGCTCCTCCCTCAAATTGAGATCTCACGCGATCCGTATTTACCGCTATCCCACAATCCACCGCATAATGTACCTCCGGGATGATAAGGTTCCCCTTACTGTCTTTTTCCACGGTTACGGTACACGCGACATAGGTGAGGAAGCTTTTATGGGCTGCAAACCCGATATACTTTCCTTCTCTTTTGGCATTCTGCCATCCTGAAGCCTCAGCCACTTTCCTTACCACATTTTTCATCCTTCCGGTTTCCCAAGGAAATTTGTCATATGGTTCTCCATAGTTGCCGAAGTCTCCACTAACTTCCTCCTCAAAGGAAAGCGTTTGATCATCCCCAAGTAATTCCAGGACTTGCGCAATGGGATCTATTCCTCTTTTTTCCGCCATTTCATCCAGCATGCAGCAAATGGCAAAGGCATGATGGATATTACTCACTGACCTTAACCATCCAATCCTTGTATGTGCCTTGGATTCATGAGACTCAAGACGGATATGTGGGATGTCATAGGGGAAGTCCAATGCTCCTAAACCCATTTCTCCATCCGAGGGATGCAATTCGTCCGGGTTGGAGGTTGCACCTATGGCCGGGAATACTGTGTGGTGGTTCCAGCTGTAAATTTTACCCGAACCATCCAGGCTTGCCTGTATGCGCTGTGCACTGTGGCTATGGTAAAAATCGTGATGCAAATCGTCTTCCCTGGTCCACTGCACCCTTACAGGCTTGCCCATGGCCTTGGAAAGCAGTGCCGCCTCCACAACAAAATCCGGTTTGGACTTCCGGCCAAACCCGCCGCCAAGCAGGGTTACATTTACCTTTACATTTTCGATTGGTAGGTCTAGGGCGGTGGCTGCTGCCTCCCTGGCCCATTGAGGGTGTTGGGTGGGAGCCCATAGTTCCAGTTTACCATCCGCATAATTAGCAATGGCTGCCGGTGGTTCTATGGTGCCATGGGCATAAAAAGGTGCCAAATAGGTTTTATCCAGGGAGTTTCCCTGCATTAAATTGACAGGGGCGAAATTTCCCCTTTCCCTTCTGGTTTTTCCTTCACCTCGGGTACTTTCCAGCATTTCGGTCAATTGTCCGTCCGAATCAAACTGTTGATTTTCTCCCAAGTCCCAATCGATTTCTAAAGCATCCCTACCTTTGATGGCTGCCCAAGTATTGGTGGCAAGTACTGCCACTCCCGGCAAGGGCTTGTCCAGACCTGGGGCTACGCCTTCCGAACCGTCTATTTGCAGGACTTCTTTTACACCTGGAATTTCCATGGCCTTGCTCTTATCAAAGCCCTTAATACTTGCTCCTACCACAGGGCTTCTGCCAATTACAGCAACAAGCATATCCGGAAGAGATACATCTGCCCCAAAGGTGGCCTTACCCATGACGATAGCTTTCAAGTCATAAATGGGAATATCTTTCCCAATCAACTTATATTCTGCAAAAGGTTTGAACTTAATTTCTCCCTCAGAGGGTAAATCCAATTTGGAAGCCTCTTCCACCAATTCTCCAAATGTGGCTTGATTTCCACTAGAAGAATGAATTACGGCACCATCCTTTGTCTCGCACTCTTCCACTTTCACATCCCATTGCTTGGAGGCAGCCTTTAGGAGCATGTGCCTGGCTGTTGCTCCAGCTTTTCGCATGGGATCATAAAACATCCTTATGGAGTAGGAACCGTCGGTATTCTGATCTCCGTACTTTTCTTCGTCGCCTACAGCCTGCTCAATCTTCACATTTTTCCAATCGGCTCCTAACTCATCGGCCAAGACCATGGGTAAAGTCGTTCTTATGCCCGTGCCCATTTCAGACCTATGGGCAACAATGGTTACTGTATTGTCCTTGCCAATGGAAAGGTAAACATTTGGGGCGAAGGTTTCTGTATCCTTGGAAGGCCCGCTGCATTTTAGGTTAATTCCTATCAATAAGCCCCCTGTTGCCAGACTGCCTAGCTTGAGAAACTCTCTTCTAGAAGGTTTGAAAAGGGTGCTTCTGTCCTTATTTATTGCCTTGTTAATAAAGGGAATATGTTGTCTGTTGTTCATGGCTTTGGGCTTAACTGGATTTAGAGACGGAAAGGATAGCGGATTTTATCCTGTTGTAAGTACCACAACGGCAGAGGTTGCCAGCCATACCCTGCTCTATCTCCTCTTCTTTTGGATCTGGGTTTTTCTTTAAAAGTGCAGCCGCATTCATGATTTGGCCTGTCTGGCAATATCCACATTGAGGTACAATGTACGCTGTCCAAGCTTCCTGCAGGGGGTGGTCACCATTTTCGGACAATCCTTCTATGGTCGTCACTTCCTTTTCACCCACAGAAGAAATTGGGAGGGTACAAGAGCGCACAGCCTCGTCATTTAGATGTACTGTACAAGCACCACACAGAGACTGGCCACATCCATATTTTGTCCCTTTGAGCCCTATGATGTCCCGAAGTACCCATAATAAGGGCATGTCTTCCGGGACATTGACTTCATGGCTTTTGCCATTCACTTGAATCGTATAGTTTTTCATCTGTTTATAATTGTTTTTTAATGGTCAGATGGAATGCCCAGAATAATCATCCCCCTGTGTGAGAATTCTTTCTCATGGGCATTTCATGGAAAGAAAGGTTGGGTTAATGAAATGAATACTGTCCAAAATGGTGTATATGGACACACCCTAGATAGATATTTTCGTTAGGTATTTTCCTTAATGGCAAGGAAAACATAAGCACTTGCCTTTAAATTCCAATCAATATACGTAAAATAGGGCATATTAAAAAAATAAGAATCCTTGAATATTGGAAATTAGGAATAGGATCTATACTATTTCCTCCTTTTCCAAGGGTCCGGCACCATCCCTGGTTTCAGGATGTTGGTAATAATTGAGCTGTGAAACCCCTCCAGACACGATAAATTTCATTATCTCTGTACTGTTTACATTGTTGAGTATGCGCACGTTTTCCCTAGGCACTAGGTACAGGTTGCCGCTAAAGTTATAGGAATGGGGAAAATAAACCGCTACCATACCAACTTCTTCCAAAACACCCAAGTCGTCCTGCGTCATGAATCCTAATCTGGACATGTTGTCAGATAGTTTTACGATGATGGGAGTATTGAACTTCTTTTTGTCTCCCACAAAAGCAGACATCAGGTCTTTTATGGAGGTATATAAGATGTTGACCAAGGGGATTTTAAAGACAATTTTTTCGATTTCGTCAAGTAGGGATTTCGTCAAAAACAAGCTGGTCATATAACCCACCCCCGTAATGATAAGTAGCATCAGCAGGATGCCCAAGCCTGGCACACTGATAGGTATGATGTTGTCCAAAAACTGTACTACCAGAATGATGATGTATCCAGTGACAAAAAATGGCACCACAAGCAAAAGTCCCCGGAAGAAATAACCTAGGATCCGTTTAGAGGTAAAGTCCGACATTGTTTCCAAGATGTTGATTCAAATACATGCCTTAAAAACTATACCAAAAAAAACCCTGTCCGAGCGGGTCGAACAGGGTTTTATCAATGGGGATATTAAATGCTATAAATCTATACCCATAAAGGACATAAAGGCGATGCCCATAAGCCCGGTAATGAGCATGGTGATACCTAGGCCTTTCAATCCGTTTGGCACATTGGAGTACTTCAATTTTTCTCTGATGGCTGCCAAGGCAACAATGGCGAGGAAAAAGCCGGTACCTGACCCAAAGCCATAAACGGCAGATTCAGCCAATGTATAATCCCTTTGGGCCATAAACAAGGAGCCACCTAAAATGGCACAGTTTACTGCAATCAGAGGCAAGAAAATACCAAGTGCACCATATAAAGCCGGTGCGAACTTTTCCACTATCATTTCTACCAATTGCACCATGGCCGCAATAACGGCAATAAACATGATGAACCGTAGAAAACTCAGGTCAACGGTTGCGAAATTCTCTCCCAAGAAGGCTAATGCTCCTTCCTTTAGGACAAACTCGTTGAGAAACCAGTTTAGGGGCACAGTGATGGACAATACGAAGATTACCGCTGCACCTAGACCTAGTGCTGTACTTACTTTTTTGGAAACGGCCAGAAAAGAACACATTCCCAAAAAGTAAGCGAAAACCATATTATCTATAAAGATAGATCGAATTCCTAAATTAAATAATTCCATTCTTTTTGAGATTTAATGTTCTACATAACCAGTCTTGGTACGCTGTACCCAAATGATAAGCCCAAGGATGATAAATGCACCCACGGGTGTCACCATTAGGCCATTGGTAGCCAACTGGAAGTCTTCTCCAAAAATTCCAGAAACGGCATCAAAGATAGGTACTCCGAATAGCGAACCGGACCCCCATAGCTCCCTGAAAAAGGCTACTGCCAAGATGATCCAACTGTAACCCAAGGCACTTCCGAAGCCGTCTAAAACAGAATCGTAAGGTTTGTTGCCCAAGGCAAATGCCTCTAACCTACCCATAACGATACAGTTGGTGATGATAAGTCCCACAAAGACAGAAAGCTCTTTGTACATATCGAAGGCGAAGGCCTTCAAAACTTCATTTACCAATGTCACCAAGGTGGCGATCACGGCTAACTGTACAATTATCCTCACCCGTGTGGGGATTTTGTCTCTCAGTAGGGAAATGGTGAGGTTGGCCATCACCATTACAAATATCACAGACAGCGCCATCACCAGGGTTGGTTGCATTTGGGTGGTCACCGCAAGTGCAGAACAGATCCCCAATACCTGTATGGTAATAGGGTTATCGTCAACCAAAGGGTCGCTAATCAGCTTTTTTCTCCTTTTGGACAATAAAGCTTCTGCGTCTTTTTTTATTTCTTCTTTCTTTTCGGCGGTTTCTGTACTCATAATAAGATTGTATTGAAACGTTCTCGATTAGTTTAGGGCAATCTCTTTTTCGTCTTTTTTGCGGTTGAGGTAGGCCTCATAATGACTCATGTAGCTCCTGATCATTTTGTTAACCCCTTCAGCGGTAATGGTGGCTCCGGAGAGTCCATCCACCTTATGAGGATCATCAGAATAATCTCGGCCTTCCCCTTTCTGCATGGAAACAGATTGTAGAGATCCTCCTTCGTCGTAGATGGTTTTCCCGGTAAACCTGCTTTGAACGTCTGATGAAGTGATTCTGGCTCCAAGACCAGGTGTTTCACCAGCGTGGGAGAATGTAACTCCCTCTATAGTAGATAAATCCGTTTGCAAGGCAAGGTATCCCCAGATGTTGTCCCAAAGTCCATTTCCATACACAGGAAGGATATATGCGATAACTTCTTCTTCATTTCCATCTTCATGGTAAATAAACACTGGATACAGCCTATCTTCCGGTGCCCTTTTATAGTTTTTGCCTACATCCACGGTTTCCGCATTTACGGGCGTTCCGTCCTTGTCTTCCTCCACCTCTTCACCTTCAATATTCACTACTTTAGATGCGATCCGGCTATCATAGAATGCTTCTATTTCTTCATCCTTCATGTTCCTGATCTCAGATGGTTGCATCACCGCTCCCAAAATCTGCTTTTTGGTATCGAGTTCCTCGGCCTTCTTTTGTATGGGTCTAAGCACCTCTGATGTCCCAGAGAGCAATAAACCCAAAATTACGGTAAGGATTACACTAAATGTAATCACATAAGCATTAGACTGTTGCACGTTGTAACCTCCTTTTTTTGTTTCCTAATACTACATAGTGGTCAATAAGCGGAGCAAAAACATTCATAAACAGAACGGCCAACATAATACCCTCCGGATAGGCGGGGTTTGTGACCCTGATTACTATGGTTAGGATTCCGATCATTGCTCCGTATATCCATTTCCCTTTTTCTGTCTGCGCGGCAGAGACAGGGTCAGTGGCCATAAAGACAATTCCGAAGGCGATTCCCCCAATTACCAGGTGGTAGTGGGCAGGTAAGGCCATAAATTCATTTACTGCAAGTAGTTGCATAACTAAGGCCATCACATAAGCCCCTCCGAAGGCACTTAACATCACCTTCCAACTGGCCACTCCTGTAAGCAGGAGTATGGCCGCTCCTATCAATACCATCAAGGTAGATGTTTCTCCAATGGAGCCCGGAATAAACCCGAAGAACATATTCGCAAAGCCAAACATTCCCTCCATTATGGAAGAATTGTGTTCCGCCAATTCGGAAACGGCGTTGACACCATCCTGACCAGATTGGTAGGTTACTGCCAAAGCAGTAGCACCAGAAAACCCATCTACCGGTGTTTTGTCTCCAATATAAGTCCACACCTGGTCACCTGAAATTTGAGCAGGATAAGCAAAGTATAAGAACGCCCTTGCAGTCATAGCAACGTTAAGGATGTTCATTCCAGTTCCTCCAAATACCTCTTTT
The DNA here is from genome assembly GCF_003347495.1 of Pleomorphovibrio marinus. Lineage (GTDB taxonomy): Bacteria > Bacteroidota > Bacteroidia > Cytophagales > Cyclobacteriaceae > Pleomorphovibrio > Pleomorphovibrio marinus. The sequence goes on along the minus strand of NZ_QCXY01000001.1, from coordinate 714,137 downwards.
GCAATAATTACTGCAAAAACCGTCGCCAGAGCAACTTGCCACAAGGGGATGGTAGCAGGCACTACTAAGGGTATCAACATGCCTGTAACAAGAAAACCCTCGTTAATGGGGTGTTTACGGACTACCGCAAAGATTGCCTCCACCAGCCCTCCAGAAGCATAGGAAACCAATACGATGGGCAAAACCAATTCCAGTCCCAACAACACTTTATCCCCGAAACTGGCATCTTCTCCCACTGCCAGGAAATGCATATGTCCGGTATTGTAAATACCAAAGAGCAAGCAGGGGATCATGGCAATCACCACCGTGATCATCATCCGTTTAAGGTCTATGGCGTCTCTTACTTGGGCACCTCTTGCAGCAGTTGTATGGTTAGGAGTAAACATAAAAGTCTCTCCTGCCTCATACAAATAATACAAGTTTTCCAATTTGCCACCTTTCTGAAAAAGGGGCTTCTGTTTATCTAACAGGTCTCGTAAAAACTTCATATTGTATTAACTATATTGTATCAGTTCTATACCTTTTCTAACTAATTCCTGGACAGGGTGTTTGGACACATCTACAAATTCGCAGAGAGCCAAGTCTTCCTCTATGACTTCATAGATGCCCAGTTCCTCCATGTCATCATAATCCTCTGCCATGATGGCTTTAAGCAAATAGACCGGAAAAATGTCCATGGGAGTTACACTTTCGAAGACACCTGTTTGTACAAAGGCCCTTTCTTCTCCCCTGGTGTTGGAGTCCAGCACATATTCCTTATTGGGAAATAAGAAGGAAAGGAGACCTAAGGCCTTGTGGTAACTCAACTTCTCAGCTGTGGGCTTCATCCACCCCAGGAATTCGTAGTAATCCCCTTCAGGGATCACCGAGATTTGATGGTCGTAATAACCGATATACCCATCTCTGTTGATTTTTTCTCCGGTGAGCACATTACCGGAAACCACTCGTACATGTTCATTTTTCAAGTTGCCCTTTACGAAACTATCCACGCAAGCCCCGAGATAGGTGGCGGTATATACAGCATCCTTTACTTCAGAACCGGTAATGGCAATTACCTTGGAGGCATCGTAGACGCCGTTGAGAAATAGCTTTCCGATTTGTGCAACACCAAAAGGATTTACTGTCCATACCATCTCCCCTTTATTAATGGGGTCATGGTGGTGGATGTGAACGCCCACGTTGCCAGCAGGATGGGAACCCGTGTACTTGGTTATTTCCACGCCTTTGGTCTGGGCAAAAACTACCGGGGTTTCTTTGCTTCCGTCAAGCCCAAGGTGGACCTTTCCGGTGGTAAGTTTTTTGAGGATTTCTATCCCTGCCTGGAAGTATTGCTCCTGGCCCTTAAGCAGCATGCCATAGTCCGGAGCAAGTGGATGTGTATCGAAACCTGTAATGAAAATGGATTTGGGATTGTCATCCGGGTTGGCGACGATGCCAAAAGGACGTTGGATGATCTGTGGCCATACACCTGCTTGGGCCATATGGTCCACTAATTTCTCCTTACTGGCGGCTTGTAAATCGGCTTCCGAATATTTCTCAAATTGTACGAAGGTGTTTTCCTCATCTGCAAGGATCTTGATTTCCAACAATTTTCGTTTCTCACCCCGTTTTACTTCAACCACTTCTCCTGATATAGGAGCCACAATCTGAACCTTTTCCATCTTCTTGTCATACAAGATCGGGGTACCTGCTTTCACGGTATCACCCTCCTTAACCAAAACCTTAGGTCTTTGCATCCCTACAAAGTCAGTTGGCTTTATGGCGAAGGTTTTGACAGAAGGAAAGGACTTAACTTCCGTTTTGGCCTTTCCTGCCAATTTTATATCAAACCCTTTCTTAAGCTTAATAAGTTTCGACATATTTTTAATTTATAACTGAATAATCTTGTTAAAAACGCCTCAAATCTAATAAATTACATCAGTTTTGAGAAGATAATTCTGTGAATATTAAGAGTCCTAAAGGACTTTTATCTGCTTATTCTGTTAAGATATATTCGCCGGATTTAGAAAGTATATACTCTTTCACCCTTTCCATTAACCACATTGGAGTGGAAGTGGCACCACAGATGCCAACTTTGTCTTCCGGGTAAAACCAATCCACATTTATATCTTCTTCGCTCTCCACAAAATAACTCCTGTGATTGATTCCTTTACATACTTGGTAAAGGGCTTTTCCGTTGGAGCTCTTTTTCCCTGCCACAAAGATGACTACATCGTTTACTTTTGAAAACTGCGTCAATTGCGGTTCTCGGTTGGAAACTTGTCGGCAAATGGAGTCATTTGCGTTAAAGTCCACCTCTGTTAAACTTCCTTTGGTAGCTTTTATTCTTTCCTCAATCTTTTCTTTCAACTCATAAAACCCTTTTGTGCTTTTGGTAGTCTGGCTGAAAAGGGTCACTGGACGTGTAAAATCTATGCTTTCAAGGTCCTTTTCCTCCATCACTACCAAGGCCTTTTCCAAGGTTTGACCCGTGAGCCCTATCACCTCGGCATGTCCCTTTTTGCCATAGATAACGATTTGCCCTTTTTCCCGTTCCATCTTATCAAACGCGGTCTTCACCCGATGCTGTAGCTTCAGCACCACTGGGCAGGAGGCATCAATAAGTTCAATGTTGTTTTCGATAGCCGTTTTGTAAGTCTCCGGTGGCTCTCCATGTGCCCGGATAAGTACCTTACAATTGCGAAGGCATTTCAACTGCTCCCTGTCTATCACAACAAGTCCCTTGCCGCTCAGGCGCTTCACCTCCATGTCATTATGGACGATATCCCCAAGGCAGTAAAGCTTATCGGAATCACGCATCTCGTCCTCTGCCATCTGTATGGCATATTCAACGCCGAAGCAATACCCTGAGTTTTTGTCTATCGTAACTTCCATTTCGAATTCGATTCAGTTCATTCTCTCTTTGGCAAGATTAAGGATGGCATTTACCTGCTCATCAAAGGCCAAGTTACTGGTGTCTAGCTCCACAGCATCCGCTGCCTTTTTGAGCGGGCTTTCTTCACGAGTACTATCTTGTAAATCCCTGTCCGAAAGGTTTTGTTTTATAAGGTCCAAGGAAACTTCCTTGCCTTTTTCCAGCATTTCTTTCTGCCTTCTCTTTGCTCTGATATCCAAGTCCGCAGTCATAAAAACCTTGAGCTCCGCATCGGGAAAAACCACCGTGCCGATGTCCCTGCCATCCATTACTACCCCTTTGGCCTTGCCCAGTTTACGCTGCATATTCACCAACTGTACCCTTACTTCCTTTATCTTGCTTACCCTACTTACTTGGGTATTTACCTCCATCCCACGGATATCCTCTTCTACATCTATCCCGTTTAAGAAAACCTTTTGTGCTCCACCTTCACCATTGACCCTGAATTCAAGCTGTAGTTGGCCTATGGATTGCTTTATTTCGTCAAGATTGTCTAAATTGGTGGATTGCTTTAAAAAATGAAGGGTTGCACTCCTGTACATGGCACCTGAATCAATATAGGTGTATTGAAGAGCTTTGGCCACCGCTTTTGCCGTTGTGCTTTTGCCACAACCGGAAAATCCATCAATCGCTATTATGATTTTTTTCATTAAAAGTGAAACAGAAATATGGCCATTATTGAACATTCGGGTGCAAATATAGTGGTTTTAATTCGATTATGGGAATATCTGGGGAGCTAATGGAGTTTTTATTTACCCCGTTAAGGAAGGACTTTCACTCAACTTGAATAACTAGGATAGAATGGAAAACAACAATTTTAGCATAAAAGGCCAATTGGTTGACATTTTTGAGCGAAGCATTTATCCGGCAGAGGTAATTGTCAAAAACAACAAGATACACAGTATCATCAAGTTAGATGATGCGCCCAGGGTATTTATCTTACCGGGCTTCGTGGATGCGCATGTGCATATTGAATCTTCCCTTTTAGTCCCCTCTGAATTTGCCAAACTGGCGGTGGTCCACGGCACAGTAGCCACCGTATCAGACCCTCACGAAATTGCCAATGTTTGTGGATTGGAGGGAGTGGATTATATGATTGAAAACGGCAAAAGTGTTCCACTGAAATTTTATTTTGGTGCCCCCTCCTGCGTGCCAGCTACCTCCTTCGAAACTGCTGGCGCAAATTTTGGGCTAGGGGAAACCGAACAATTGCTTTCCAGACCGGAAATTTGCTATTTGGCTGAAATGATGAACTGGCCAGGTGTAATCCATAAGGACGAAGAAGTGATGGCAAAATTGGCCTTGGCTAAGAAATTCGGTAAACCCATAGATGGACATGCCCCAGGCTTATTGGGAGAAGAGGCGGACCGTTATGCAGCAGCAGGTATAAGTACCGATCATGAGTGTTTTACCTACGAGGAGGCGCAAAATAAAATAAGGTTGGGAATGAAGGTAGCCATAAGGGAAGGTAGTGCGGCCAAGAACTTCGAGGCATTGATCGACTTGATGGACAAGCATCCGGATCGCCTAATGTTTTGCTCCGACGATAAGCACCCTGACAGCTTGTTGGAAGGGCACATCAATCAACTTGCGGCAAGGGCTTTGGCAAAGGGGAAAGATATTTTTGACGTGCTCAGGGCAGCTTCCCTAAACCCAGTGCAGCATTACGGACTAGATGTTGGGTTATTACGGGTAGGGGATCATGCGGATTTCATCCTAGTCAGGGATTTGTTGGATTTTGAGGTGGAAGCCACCTATATCTTTGGGCAATTGGTCTATGAGAAAGGTATAAATTATATTCATTCGGAAAATAATAAAATTATTAATAAATTTGATATTGGAAAATTAAGTACAGACGAATTTTCATGCAAAACAAAGGGGGGTAGTTTAAATGTTATTGTTGCCAAAGAAGGTCAATTAATGACAGATTGGGAAAAAATCCCAGTTAGAAATGGAGGTTTGCCGGATTTACAAAATGACATATTGAAAATAGCCGTAATCAACAGATATCAACAAGCAGCACCTTCCTTAGCCTATATTCGAGGATTCGGCATTAAAAAGGGTGCCATTGCTTCTTCGGTGGCACACGATTCCCATAATATTATAGCAGTGGGTAGTAGTGATGAAGCCTTGAAGGAAGCCGTAAATGCTGTAATTGAGACCAAAGGGGGCTTGTCGGCCTATGATGGAGGCTCGCTTAAGTCCCTACCCCTTCCAGTAGCTGGCCTTATGTCCTCAGAGGATGGGTATGAAGTGGCCAAAACCTACATGGAATTGGATAAGATGGCCAAAGGTATGGGGAGTAAATTGGCTTCTCCCTTCATGACATTGAGTTTTATGGCCCTTTTGGTCATTCCTGAATTGAAATTAAGTGACAAAGGACTTTTTGATGGTCGCAAATTTAAATTTGTTTCAGTCTTCGAATGATCAGATAGCTAATGAGAAACGGGATAATAACTTCGATTAGTAGATGATCAAGGCCCTAAAAAAACTACTTTTTTGGCAAGAGACCATTTTGATGGAGAAGTGGGTATTCAACCTCACCCTTGGGATTTTGACTGCTTACGTTTTTATATTGGCTGTATATAATTTTTTTATCAGTCAATTTGCCATTTCTATAGCAGCCTTTGTTATTTTACCAGTTCTCTGGTGGATATGGTACCAGCTTAGAGTAAAGCAGAGGTACCAGTTGGCATTGTGTATTTTTGGTGGGCTGACCTATCCTGCAATTGCTATCAGCTTCTTTCTCAAGGATGGGATATCAGGCCCAACAGTATATCTCTTTTTCATTATGCAACTGGTGCTGGTATGCATCTCTCCCACTAAATTAGCCTATTTCTGGACCTTGGTCAACCTTGTGTTTTTTATGGTTTTATTTTACATAGGCCTTTTTTATGGGGATAGGATATCCAACCATTACGGGGATGATAATCTGGTTTATCTGGATCACACCTTTATCTACATTGCATCCATTATAGGACTGACCTTTTTGGTACTTACCCTTAAGAATTTTTACTCCGTGCAAAAAAGGGATGCAGATATCAAGAAAAGGGAACTTGCAGTAGCTAACCGGGAACTATCCAATGCAAACCTTCAAAAAGACAAGATCATTGCTATCATTTCCCATGACCTAAAAAATCCCCTGATGTCCATACTTCAGGCCTTGGAGCTAATCAATTCTTCCCATGACCTTACCAAGGAAGAAATCTCCTTTCTTCACGAAGAGTTGCTAAAAAGCACCAAAAGAACGCACAATCTGCTAGAAGACATCCTGGAATGGTCCACCCTTGAACTCAAAAACCAAACCAACAAGGTAAAGGCCATCGATCTAAAGACCTTGTTCACTGATACCCTTGGCATCATGAACACCATCGCTCACCAAAAAGGCTTGGAACTTGAGGTGGAATATGTGAACAACCCCGAGGTGCAAATCGAAACCGACCGGCTCTTGCTTATAGTGAGAAACCTCATCCAAAACGCCATAAAATTCACCAAGGAAGGAGGAAAGGTAAAGGTAACCATCAACCACAATGAGCAGGAGGCCTTGATTAAGGTGGAAGATACGGGAATAGGAATTCCGGCAAACAAAATCAGCGGTCTTTCTGAATTGGAAGTAAAATCTACTTTTGGAACGGCAAACGAAAAAGGAACGGGTATGGGCTTGTACCTTTGTTATCAAAATGCCGGCAAACTTGGGGGAAAGATAAGCGTGACCAGTAAAGTAGGGAAGGGAACTACTTTTATTCTGGCAGTGCCCTTGAGCTATCAATTACCCAATCCTCATTGAGCCTGTAAGGTTTTCTTCTTGACGATATCACCTATTATGGATTCTGCATGTACAATGGTGTTTTCAATAAAAAACTCCCTGGTATTCAATCCTCCACATACCACCCCTGCCAAATAAAGACCCGGTACATTGGATTCTTGGCTGTTTCCGTCTAAACAAGGGCGTTTTCGCTCATCTAAGCTCAGTTCTACGCCTAGTTGGTCCAACAGAGCGAAATTGGGCCTGTACCCTGTCATGGCTAGTACAAAATCATTTTCCAAAGTTAGTTCCCCTTCTGGAGTGGAAATTGTGACAGTACTTTTTTCAATGGATTTTATAGTGGTATTGAAATGGGCTTTGATGGAACCCTCCTTGATGCGGTTTTCGATATCCGGAAGTACCCAGTATTTTACGGTTTGGTCGATAGTAGGCTTCATTACCACCATGGTTACATCTGCCCCCTTCCTCCAAGTCTCTAAGGCCACATCCACAGCAGAATTTCCCCCTCCTACCACAATGATCTTTTGACCAATATAGGGCCAGGGCTCTTTATAGTAGTGGGAAACCTTAGGAAGGTCCTCGCCAGGTACGTTCATCTTGTTGGGCAAGTCGTAAAACCCAGTAGCCAGTATCAATTTTTCGGTATAGTATTCGTCCTTGCTGGTGCTAACCCTAAATCCCCCTTCCACTTTTTCCAGCGATTTCACCTCCTCGTAGAGGTTAATCTTCAGCTTGTAGTGCTTTACTATCCTGCGGTAATATTCTAGTGCTTCGGTTCGGGTTGGTTTGTTGGCAATAGACATAAAAGGGATGTTGGCCATTTCCAACTTCTCCGAGGTGGAGAAAAACGTCATGTTGGAGGGGTAATGAAAAATAGAGTTGGTTAAGACCCCCTTTTCCACAATCAGGTAATCCAAATTGCTTTTTTGTGACTCTATTCCACAGGCTAGGCCAATTGGGCCTCCACCTACTATCAAAACTTCCAATTTTTTCATTTGTTAATAAAGCGTTAAAAGGGCTAAGTAGTTCCAATTAGCCCCGTGATTAGAGGGATTTAACCCCAAATTCCACTGAATTCTCTTCTAGCTTTGGAATGAATCTTCGCTCCTTTATCCTCACCTTCCCGTCATGCCCCCAAAGTAGGGCCGTGGTGTTTACCGTACCATAATAATTCTTCACTTCTATAAACTGGGCCGAAACTGCCTTTTCGTGTTGGTATTCCAATCCTGTCTTTGGGAGGAACAAGTCTTCAACGGTATCTTTGGATTGAAGCTGTTGTAACAAACTATCCAAACAGAGCTGAGTTGCATCTGTTTTCTTGGACAGCTGGGCCTTTGCCGCGGACAACTTTGGCCAGGGTACATTTAACAAAGCATTACTCAATCCATGCAGACCACTTGGCACCTTCAAGTTACCTTCCATGTAATTGGAGGAATAATACATTTCTTTTCCCTCGGCTACCAGTAGATTATAACCATTATAATCAAATTTTTTTGATTCCAGCTCCTTAGTGTATTCTTTGGGGCCCAGATTGCCTGTAAGAAAGTTTTTCACCAAATCACCACGGCTTTGGGACATATTCAGTTCATTTGGAATATCCCTATAATTGGTAAGCGCAGCAAATTTTCCGCTTGGATGAAAACCCATCCAGGTACCTCCCGCTTTTAGGTCTTTGCCCGCATAAAATCCTTCCTCCCATTTGTGCAGACCCTGACTCGGCCTGTCATAATATTCATCCCGGTTGGCTACTAGCACCAATTTATAAACGGGATGATCCATCCATTTAAACGCAATCAAACACATATCCCTCCATTAAGTGCCGACAAAAGTAGAAAGTTTCAAATTGAGTACAAATTTTAACAAAATTTAATACGAATTAAATCGTAAAGGATTTTTGATTACGACAAGAATCGTATATTTTTGCTACGAAATGCATCGTATTAAAGTTTTCAGAAGATATGAATATAACGAACAAGCCCACCGCTGCCGAACTTGAAATCCTCCAAGTGCTTTGGAGTGAAGGAGAAGCCAGTGTAAGGGAAGTGCACGAGATATTAGCTGTAAACAAGGACACAGGTTATACCACCACTCTTAAATTGATGCAGAATATGCACTCCAAGGGCTTTTTGGCAAGGGAAGAGGAAGGCAGAAGCCATATTTACCGGCCATTGATTAATGAATCCGACACCCAAAATTCCCTGGTCAGGACCTTTATGTCTGCGACGTTTGGCGGATCCTCTAAGAAATTGGTAATGAAGGCCTTGGGACAATCCAATCCCTCCAAGGAAGAAATTAAGGAAATAAGGAAATTCCTCGACCAACTTGAAAATAACCCCAAACCCTGATGGAAAAGTTACCCGTTTTCATTCCTCCGCATTGGATAGAGGCCCTGGGCTGGACCCTGCTGCATTCTCTTTGGCAGTTTGCCCTAATCGCACTGGTAGTTGCCCTAGTTACTGCCCTGCTGAAAAACAGCAAAGCCGCAGTAAGGTTTAATATAGGCTTCGCAAGCCTATTGCTGATGTTGTTGGTGTTTGTGGGTACTTTAATCTATGAATTCCAACAGGTACAATTTCCCCTATTGGTAGTAACGCTACCGGAAATGCTTAATGACAAATCTGCCTTGCCGATGGAGACTGGGCTGCTGGGGTATGTAAATGTCTTTTTGCTACGCCTATCCGGATATATTCCAGCCTTGGTAAATATCTGGCTGTTGGGGGCACTCGTTTTTGTGATAAGGCTGGCTGGTGATGTGGCGGCATTCAACCACTTGAAAAAGCAACCCTCCCAGCCCTTGCCCTCCTTCTTTTCCTCAGCCTTGGGTCGTATTCAGCAAGGCCTATCCCTTTCTGTTTCTGTAAGGATAGGGGTGCTGGCTGAACTTTCCTCACCTGTCACCTTCGGTATGCTCAAACCTGTGGTGCTCTTTCCTGCCGCCTTGGCCCTGCAGATGGATTCCCGGCAGTTAGAGGCCATATTGGCCCATGAGCTGGCGCACGTGAAAAGGATGGATTTTGGCAGCAACCTAATACAGTCCTTTATGGAGGTGCTCTTTTTTTACCACCCTGGCTTCTGGTGGCTCAACCAGCAGCTCAAGGAGACCAGGGAGGAAGCGGCAGATGAAATGGCGCTTGGTGCCGGAATTTTGCCGGAAGACTTGGCCAAAGGCCTTGCCCATGTGGCAAATCATTCTGCCGAACAAACCCCGGCGTTGGTACTCGCAGCACAGGGAAAAAACTTCCCCTTGTTAAATAGGATCAAAAGAATTCTTGGGTACAAGGTACCCTATCATCCTTCACCTCTAACTCCTTCCATCATGATCACCATGATAATAACCCTCCTGGTAATAAGCTTAGGCGCCTTTACCTTGGAAAAGGAGGAGGGCCATTGGCCCTTCACCTCCATTCATCAAGAAATCGACATTTCCTCCCCGGTACCTGAAATCAGGGATATGCTAAAGGAACAGGATCCAAAAGTAGGATCCGCCATTGGGGGCTTCCTATCCCCCAACAGCAGATCCCTGAGGGATTATCATGAGGAAGGTAAAGATTCCAATGAGCAGGTTGCCGGCCAAGACTCCATCAATAAAAGAAACAAGACCATTGTGATTTATAAGCAAAAGGTAGCAGACAGGGATTCTTTGCCACCGGGGAAACTGGAATTGACAGCGCTCCCAGCACCACCCATAGACCTTTCTTTTTTGGGACAGCTTTCTACTGATTTTAAATTGGACAGGCATTTTGGGGATAGCCTGGGGAAGGCCATTTCCAAAATCGTGATGATACAGATGGACAGCAGTCCGGACGGGGAGAAGATGCGCATGAAAATGGAGGCCAAGCTGGAGGCGCTGCAGGAAAAACTGGAGATTTCCCAGGAACGCATGGCCGAGAAGCAAAAGGAAATAGCGGAAAGAATGGAGGTTTGGCAGCAGGAAATGGAACCCAAGTGGCAGGAGTATGCCAAGCAAATGGAGGCTTGGAAACTGGAAAACGACCCCAAGATCCAAGAATATGAGGAAAAGATGAAAGCATGGGCGGAGGAGTTTGCCAGAAAGATGGAGGAAAGGTTTAAGCCTTAAAAGCGTAATAGAAAATTTCCTTGTAAGCACAAAAATAACCAGCAGGCTTTTAACTCCATAAGCCTTAGGCTTGGTAGGGGAATTACAAAGGCCGAGTAATTCAAAAAATGCACGAACCTTAAAAAGGTAAGGAAGTCCTATATTGTGCACAGTTGGGGTTCAATCCACGGTTTCAGAGTGGAAGCATGGAAATACCAAGTGTGTTAGGTACGGCTGATGTCCTAACCATGGGTTTCAACCAATGGATCTTCCAATGAAACACGAAAAGACAAAGTGCCAAAGGCAGGACCGATATACCCGGTGCATCGGGAAAAGAAAGGGGTTACCTCTTTGATGGAGTTGGCTACGGGGCATCAATATAGTACCTGCCTATCTGCACTGTGTGGATCGGTGGTTTTTCAATTTTGCATCAATATATTAGGGCATAGAGCATAGAACCAAAAAAGCTCCCTGTTTTAGGAGTTACCAATATAGTAACTCCTAAAACAGGGAGCTTATGGGGCCTAACCTCTTTAGTGGTTTTTGAGAAATTATCATTCGACCCCAGATCTCCAGGTTTTTTTACTTGGTAGGTTTATTAAGTAAAAAAACTATTCCAAAGTCCTAAAACTTTGGAATAGTTGCCCTTAAATCAAATCCACGCTTCTTTTTACAAAGGCCGTAAGATCCTTGCCTTTAAGCAGGCCTTGGGATAGCAGGGCCAGGTCGAAGGACTGCTTGGCCAATTTGAGTTGGCTTTCTTCGTCTTCCGTCTTGAGGATCTTGTCCACCACGGGGTGGTTGCCGTTTACGCCCACTTTGTAGTTGTCCGGCATAGCACCGTAGAAGCCCATGCCCCCTCCGGTTTGCGCCATATCCTTCATCCTTCGCATAAATTCGTCCATGGTCACTGTGACCGGGAGTTCCTCCGGGCTTAGGCCTTCCACTTCCACTGAATAGGTCTTATTGTCGATGGCTTTTTCGAAGATCTCCTTTACTTTGGTGGATTGCTCCTCACTAAGCAGGTTGGCGTAGCCATCGTCCTTTTTGATAAGCTTCTCCACCACGTCGGAATCCACCCGCTTCAGTTGGGTTTTTTCCAGCTTGCCCTCCAGGTGCTGGATAAAGTGGCTGTCTATAGGCGAGTCCATCTGGAGCACGTCATAGTCCTTTTTATAGGCTGACTGGATAAAGGCATCTTGCTTATTGGTATCGGTGGCATACAGATAGATGGTCTGCTCGTCCTTGTCGGTCTGAATGGCCTTTACCTTATCCTTGTATTCCTCAAGGGTGTAATGCTCCCCTTTGGTGTTTTTCAGAAGGGTGAAATCCTTTCCTTTTTCGTAGAACTTGTCCTCGCTGATCATGCCGTATTTTACAAAGAGGCCAATGTCCCCCCATTTCTCCTCGTAGGCTTTCCTGTCTTTTTTGTACAGTTCGGCCAACTTGTCTGCCACCTTTTTGGTAATGTAGTTGTTGATTTTCTTTACGTTGCTGTCGGCTTGAAGGAAACTTCTGGAGACGTTCAACGGAATATCCGGGGAGTCGATCACCCCGTGCAGCAGCATCAGGAATTCCGGCACGATGTCTTTCACCTCATCGGTTATAAAGACCTGTCGGCTAAAAAGCTTGATCTTGTTTTTCTGGAGCTCAAACTCGTTTTTGATCTTGGGGAAGTAAAGCACCCCGGTGAGGTTAAAGGGGTAATCCACATTCAGGTGTATCCAAAAGAGGGGATCCTCGCTGAAGGGATACAGTTCTTTGTAGAATTTCAGGTAGTCCTCGTCCTTGAGGTCGTTGGGGGATTTTGTCCAGATGGGAGTGGTATCGTTGATGATGTTGTCCACTTCCACGGATTTCCACTTGGTGTTGCCTTCCTCGTCCTTGCCGTCTTCCACGCTTTCGCTTTTCTTTTCGAAGCGTATGGGTACGGGGAGGAACTTGGCGTATTTATCCAGGATTTCCTGGATTTTGTGTTTTTCCAAAAATTCCTCTGAATCCTTGTTGATATGCAGAATCACATCCGTGCCCCTGGTCTTTTTGTCTCCGGGGCTGATTTCAAACTCGGTGCTACCGTCGCAGACCCACTTGGCGGGCTCGGCTCCTTCCTCTCGGGAGAGGGTGTGGATTTCCACCTTGTCGGCCACCATAAAGGCCGAGTAGAAACCAAGGCCAAACTTCCCGATAATTTCGTTGGCGTCCTTGGCTTCCTTAAACTTCTCCACGAACTCGGTGGCACCGGAGAAGGCGATCTGGTTGATGTACTTTTTGATTTCCTCGGCAGTCATGCCTATGCCCTTGTCCGACACTGTGATAGTTTTCTTCTTTTTGTTGAAGCTCACATCAATGGTGGTGTCCCCAAGGTCTCCGCTGTATTGGCCCAGGGAGGCCAGCCTTTTGATTTTCTGGGTGGCATCCACGGCATTGGAGACCAGTTCTCTTAGGAAAATCTCGTTGTCTGAATAGAGGAATTTCTTGATGATGGGGAAAATATTCTCGGTATGGATCGAGATGGTACCTTTCTCCTGCATGGTTACGCTATTTTATGAAATGAAACAATTCTTTACCTTAAACAAGATCGGATTATCAAGACATGTTCCAATTTTGAATTTCTGCCAAATTGGCATAACCAATGCCGATTGAATAAATAATATAGGATCGAAAACAGATGATGGAGCATTGTTTTTGGAACAGGGCATTTGTCGATCTGTTAAAACTTGTAATGTCATTGGTTACATCTACTTTTTAATTTCCAATCCCGAAGTGTATGTTCCAAATCTTGGCGGGGACTTTACAGCCCCATATTATGGATTTTCCTTATTTATCTGTTACCGGACTATTGCTTGTAAAAGAAGTAATTATGATGGCTGCCGGACTTATTTCTGCATCGGACTCTTCAAGGAGGTTTTAAAGAGAATAAAAAGCCTATAGTCGTATTTAGTATTACTTAATCCACAAATATTTAAAATAAACAAAAAAATTTCTCCTCCTTACTAAACATTCAGAGCCTAAGACAGTTAAGATTTTAATATTGCTATTTTATTTATTTCAATTAACCCAAAAATAGGCACCTATGTTGAAAAAAAGCAAGAAAGTGGTATTTTCAGCATTTCTACTCTGGTTTTTTATATCAAGCTGCACAAATGAAGAATCCTTCGCTCCTGCAGAGCGAGGTGTTATTGTGGAAATAATTGAAAGAGGAAGCCTGAGCAGAGACGAGATAGTATCCAGGATGAATGAACTGGATGGAGGTACAGTTGCTCAATATGGTGTTGAATTTTATGCGCTGACCTATAGAACCCAATACATGGGAAGACCTATTGATACCCGTGGGTTGATTATTGTGCCTCAGGGGGTAGATAGAGCCGATTTACTAATGTACACCCATGGTACTGAATTGCCTTCTGAAATATTAGGAGCCAATGATATTTCGCCTTCCAACTACGCCGGGGAAACAGACAAAAACAGAGATGTTAGAAATATGGGGCTGGGTTGGGCCTCCGCTGGCTACACAGTTTTTATGCCAGATTATATAGGTTATGGCATCACGATAGGCACCGATCATCCCTATATGTATATGGAAGAAATGTTTGTTTCCAATATGGACGGATTACTGGCCGCAAAACAATTTATCCTGAATAACACAGAGTTGTCCTATGACAACAGATTATTCCTTGCCGGTTGGTCACAAGGTGGTGCGGCAAGTTTGGCTACGCACAGATTCGTCCAAGAACAATACCCTTCCGAATTTAATGTATTAGGAAGCTCGCATTTGGCTGGCCCCCATAACTTTGAACGTTTTCATAATGATAAGATGGGAAGAGCGGGTGAAGAAGTATTGATTATGCCTATATTTTCTTGGGCAGTTTATTCGATCAACAAGTTCTCAGAACTAAAGCGTCCTACAGACCAGCTTTATAACTATCCGGTTTACGACCAGATGTCATCCATTCTCACCCCTTCTTCTGATCCTGAAATAGTGTTCAAGCCCTATTTTAGAACAAACCTACTTAATGGGAATGATGTAGCTTATGAAACTGTTTTGCAACGCAATTCCAACCATGAGGGCTGGTTGCCTACCGGAAAAGTCATCTTGCATCACGGTGACGATGATCAGATTGTCCCTTACTATAACTCCATCGACGCCAGAGACGGTATTCTTGCGGCTGGAGGTGAAGTTGAGTTTTACACTTACCCAGGGGGAGGCCATACATCAGAATTGGGGAATTTTATTATCAATACCACAACAGAATTTAATTTGCTTAGATGAAATCGAGCCTGTCCTGACGGCAGTCAGGGTATGACCAAGACGACACACAGAGGGAGGATTATTGAACATTCGAGATTCCATCTGACCATTAAAAAACAATTATAAACAGATGAAAAGACTTTTATTATTTGCTTTTTGCACTCTTCTGCCAATATTCACCATGGCTCAGTACAATATGCGGCCAAGCGCATACCAGCAGGACATGCTATTTTACAACCCGGCTTCACTTCCTGAAATGGGAGAGGAAAGCCAACGGCTATTGCTCTACAGCCGCTCCAAAATCGTTCCCGAAAATGAAGGCATATGGGAAAAAAGCCCAACATTCTATGCGGATTATTTGAGCATAAATGAAGATAAGAATTCCTACTTCACCGTTGGTTATATGAATGATAATTACTCTTTTTTCAGTAGAAACTCTCTATATGGTGGGTATGGTAAAATTATCTCGCTAGGGACTAATAGTAATTTGACGTTAGGTGGCAGGCTTGCTTTACATTCAGATATAGTCAATTGGTCCGACTACCAATTGCCCCACAATGAGACAGGGCGTTCGTTCCGGCTTTCGCCAGATATGGATTTGGGGGCTCAATTTCAATGGAAAGCATTTAAACTTGGAGCCTCCTATAGAAATACAATAGGAGTAACCCAGGAATTGGATGATGAAGGTTTTATAACCACCCAAAGAGCCTTTGTTGTGAATACATCTTATGATTTCGCAATTAATGATAGGTTAATAGTAGCCCCGTATGTGCTTTTGTATACCGAATTAAAAACGGAAATAGATGCCGGGGTTTTTCTGAGTTACGACAAAAAAGTAAATTTCTCCTACCTGCTTAGGATCAATGAATTAAGGAGTATTTTTACTTTAGAAGGGCGAATTTACCGAGGCCTATCTATTGGTGCTGCTTACGACCAATCCCCCTTACTTCCAAGCAATAATTTAGATTTTTTTGTGAGGTATTTTTTCTGATAATTGTTTTCAAAAACACACAGTTAAAATTGAGCATGACGCAAGCAACACAGTGGTGGATGCCCCTCGAATAGCTATAAGGGTTGAGAGATTCCCCTGAGAGTCGGGCAGATGTGACCTTTAAAAAGCAAATTATAATCCTATGAAATCGAGCCTTTCCTGACGGCAGTCAGGGCATGACGAAAACGTCACACACTGGGATGCCCCGATAGCTATCGGGGAGATGCGAGATTCCCCCGAAGCGAGTTCGGGGCAGGCTATATGGCCTTTAAAAAACAAATTATAATCATATGAAATTAACTGAAAAACAAATAGAAGAAATTGCGGAAAATCTGGATTGCGGTATGAGATGCTTTTATAATCTCAAGACTGGCGAAATAAAGGCATTTCTCGATTCGGATAGTTGGATTGGGGCTGACGAAGAACTATGGGAGGAAGAAGCTAATGAAATTGATGCAAATAGGGCTGATTTTTTTGAATTCGATAGATTTGATTCTCATGAATCCTTTCAAATAATGGAGGATTTTGCAGAGAGCATGGAGGATAATGGACTTCGAAAAAAACTGATTAACGCATTAAACAGGCCGAAGCCTTTTCAGAATTTTAAGTGGCAGATTGATAACTCTGGCGAGTATCGGCAACAGTGGTTTGATTTCAAAAAAATGCGTTATATTCAGTGGGTTAAAGAACAGATTGATTTAAATAACCAGAAATTTAAATAACCCAGATTTAGAGATAGAAGGGAAAGGCTGTATCACCAATATCGGTAGGAGAAAGGAAAAGTTTGTGCAGTGTACTAAGTTTTGCCACTGTTTTACTTTTAATTGGCAAAATCAATCCCTATCCCTACCCTTCAGATCACCCCGTTTGATGGATTGGATAAATTGCGACCAGGCAAATGGATTAAGCAAGGGCAAAGGCCTGGGGCCGTAGCGATCCATGGTCTGCATCATCTGCTGGTTGGTGAATTGGCGGAAGTTTTCGTTTCCGGAGGCGGGCATTTCCTCCGCATACCTCAACAGTAATTGAGGACTCAGGTTGCCCCTGTTTAGCGGGTTTTGCTCCTCGATATTTAATGCCAAGACAGCATTTTTAAACTCCTCCTCGGTGGGATAGGGAGTCACTTCCACCTCTGCGAGGGCATATTCGTCTTCCACCATAGTAAGGATGTAGCTGAGCTTGTCCTCGTTTATGTCATCGGGGACCTTTATAGCCTGCCTTTTAAGTCCTATAAATGAAAAAACCACCGAATCTCCTGCCACCACGGGCATAGAAAAATAACCAAAGCGGTTACTACTGGTTCCCCTCCCCATTTTGGGCACGTAAATATTCACACCCGGAACGGCCTCTGTGCTGTCTGCATTGAGGATAATCCCAGAAAGCTGTACCACTTTCCTTTCGGGATCATCTTGAGCCATGGCCTTTTTGCCTGCCAAGAGCAGAACCAGGAATGTAAGCAATAATGTCAGTATAGTTATCTTCACTAGCAAATCCTTCTTTCTAAACTAACGAAACCAACCCATATACGGTTTCAAGAGATGAAAACCCTATATTAAGGCATTTTCAAATCATTTCATTAATTTGAACTGTTTTTAATTGTTAAAGTTAATTAAATGCGGCTAAAAAACATAAGCCTTAGCTATGGAATGCGTGTGTTTAAGGCACTGTCCGAGGAACCTAGGGTAAGAATTTTGCATTTGCTGATGCAAAACGGGGAACTTTGTATCTCCGACCTGGAACATATCTTGGATTTCACACAAACCAAAACAAGTCGGCACCTGAGCTATCTCAAAAATGCCGGACTGGTAGGCAGCAAGAAAGTGGACCAATGGACGTTCTACTATATGCTGGAGGAGGCCTACGAAATTCTTCAGCAAATATTGAAGTTTATCCAAAAGGACCAGCACCTGATCAGAGACCAGGAAATCTACGAAATCCTGTACTCAAATAGGGAACTGGCCATCAATAAAATTGAAAACAACCCTTATCGCAGATAATTGAAAACGTATAGACACCTCTTTTTTGACCTGGATCATACCCTTTGGGATTATAATAAAAATGCCAGGGAGTCACTGGCTGAGCTTTTTACGGACTTTGCGCTGACAGAAAAGGGCATTGCCAGCTTCGAGTTGTTTTTTGACGCCTTTGTAGCGGTGAACTTTCAGCTTTGGGATCACTTTAACCAGGGAAAACTAGATAAAGCTTCCCTGAGGAAGGTGCGTTTCCAGCGGATATTTTCACAGGTAGGTGCAGATCCTTTGGGAATCCCTGTAGAGTTGGAACATGAATTTGTGGTTCGCACTTCCTCTAAACCCCATGTTTTTCCTGGAGCCCTTGAAATTCTCCGTTACCTCAAGGAAAATAAATACGGGTTACATATCATCACCAATGGATTTAATGAGAGCCAAACATTGAAAATCGAAGCTTCTGGCCTTTCCCCCTATTTTGACCTGGTGGTGACGGCAGAGACCACAGGATACCAGAAGCCGGACAAGCGGATATTTGAGTATGCCATCAAAACCCTTAATACCAATCCGGCCGAATGTCTGATGATTGGGGATAATCCCATATCCGACCTGCTTGGAGCGAATCGAGTGGGCATGGATGCCATATTCTTCAATCCCGAGAACCTCCCTTGTTCCCAACCCTACACCCATGCCATCAAGCAATTGAAGGAACTTGAGGGGATTTTGTAATAGAGTTGGATAGAGTTTCGGATGTTGCTCGACATTAGCTTCTAATGCTGCGAAATAGGATTCTTCATATTCTCAGTAAAGAGTTTTGCAAGTCATTTTTTCAACACCTCATCTTTACGCAATGAGTTACCGATTTTGGGATTATCTTTTTCAAAGGGTGTTTTGGTCAGGTTTTTGAACCCATTAACTTTGGAAGAAACTAACCAAAACTGATCGACCATGCTTAAAGGTTTTTTTGAAGTACCCACACCCTACAACGAACCCGTCCGTGAATATGCACCTGGAAGTCCTGAAAAGGAGTCCTTGCAACACGCAATTGCAGATGCCAGGTCCAAGGTGTTGGATATCCCCATGCATATAGGCAGTGAAGAGGTAAGGACAGAAAAGAAATTGCCCCTACACCCACCCCATGACCACCAGCACCTGCTGGGGCATTTTCATGAGGGGGATGCCTCTCATGTGGAACAGGCCATACAGGCAGCCCTTGGGGCTAAGCATGCTTGGGAAAACATGCAATGGGAACAACGTGCAGCCATATTTTTGAAAGCAGCGGACCTTCTGGCAGGACCCTACAGGGATAAGATTAATGCTGCCACCATGCTGGGGCAATCCAAAAATGCCTTTCAGGCAGAAATTGATTCCGCTTGTGAGCTGATCGATTTTCTCAGGTTCAATGTGAAATACATGACAGAGATTTATGGGCAACAGCCTCCGGAAAATTCCCCGGGTGTGTGGAACAGGGTGGAACAAAGGCCCTTGGAAGGCTTTGTTTTCGCCATTACGCCATTTAATTTTACTGCCATTGCCGGCAACCTCCCCACTGCCCCTGCCATGATGGGGAATACGGTGCTGTGGAAACCGGCCTATACCCAGATTTATTCAGCGAATGTTTTGATGGAAGTGTTTAAGGCAGCAGGGCTTCCGGATGGGGTGATCAATTTGATTTTTGTGGATGGGCCTGCTGCCGGGGAGGTGGTTTTTAGCCACCCTGATTTTGCGGGCATCCACTTTACGGGCTCCACAGGGGTTTTTCAGACCATCTGGAAAATCATTGGGGAGAATATATCCACCTATAAGACCTACCCCCGTATCGTTGGGGAAACGGGAGGGAAAGATTTTGTGATCGCCCATAAAAGCGCCGACCCCAAGGAATTGGCCACTGCACTAAGTCGGGGGGCTTTCGAGTACCAGGGTCAAAAGTGCTCCGCAGCTTCAAGAGCCTATATTCCTACTAATCTTTGGGAACATGTTAAAACCTTTTTATTGGAGGACTTGAAATCCATGAAAATGGGAGGTACGGAGGATTTTGGCAATTTTATCAATGCGGTAATCGATGAAAAAGCCTTTGACAAGATCACGGGATATATAGAAGAAGCCAAAAAAGCCGACAATGTAGAAATCCTTGCTGGAGGTACTTACGATAAGTCCAAGGGTTATTTCATTGCTCCCACTGTAATTTTGGTGAAGGATCCCATGTACAAAACCATGCAGGAAGAAATCTTTGGCCCTGTACTTACGGTGTATGTGTACCATGCAGAGCACTACGAGGAGGCCTTGGAGCTGGTGGACCAGACTAGTCCCTATGCACTGACTGGTGCGGTTTTTTCCAGGGATCGCTATGCTATTGAGTTGGCAACCCAGAAGCTGCGGCATGCGGCGGGCAATTTCTACATCAACGACAAGCCTACAGGCGCTGTGGTAGGGCAGCAGCCTTTTGGTGGTTCCCGGGCTTCCGGCACTAACGATAAGGCCGGCTCTATGATCAACTTGCTGCGCTGGGTTTCCCCCAGGACCATCAAGGAGACCTTTACTCCTCCCAGTGACTACAGGTATCCTTTCCTTGGGGATGAAAAATAAACTCAGGGATCAATTGAAAATAGATTTCTAGGATAGGATTACGGTGAAAGTTCTCGCAACGGCCGCAAAGGGTATTGAAGAAGAGAACGTAGCGAGCGTTGCGTGTGGACTCTTAGCGGTCGTGGCGTGAAAAATAATTTCTCGCAACGTTCGCAACGAATACGCAACGGCCGCAACGATGGTACTGAAGAAAAGAACGTAGCGAGCGTTGCGTGAAAAAAAGTTCCCTCTACAGGTGCTAGCACTGTGTTAATCCGCCAACCATTCCCATCTCTTGGCCCAATCCATAAGGAAATCCTCCTGGAAACGGAAAATACTTTTAGCTCCTTGATGAGCTCCCTCAAAAAGGGAGTCGTCGGGGTGGTCGCCCCACCACTGTCGTAACCCTCGATAGTCATCATCGGACGGAGCCCCCGGCCATGGATCCACAGCAACAAACTCGCCGGCTTGGCCGTCCAATACCTCTATTTCACTTTTGATGGAATAGTCCCACTCTCCTATGGCTTTAGGCACAAATCGTACGATATACTTTCCCTCCCCAGCATAATAACCTTCAAACTCCTGACCACTGATATGCAAGGTAAAACAAGGTTTTTCTTTGTCTTTGGTGGGGTCGTCAGGACCATCAAACACCCATTCTATCAGCGAAAATACGGGTATGGTATCCGATGTGCTGCTGTGCTGATGGAATATCCTCTTTGAGCTGTAGGTCAATGGGACAAAGCTTCCTCCCCAGCTCCTTCCCTCCGGATCCTCCGGGTCCCCGTTCAAGAGGTAGGCCACCGAAGGGGTGTCCCCCATTTTGATCACCCCATCATAATAATTGACAAAATCCCGGCCCATGGCTCCTTTCCCTTTAATAAAGCTATCGTAAAAGGACTTGACGTTGGTTGGCTTGTTGGATTGGTCATCCACAAACCAACCCCTATACGTCGAATTGGTTTCTATCATCCACAATTCAGGGAAATTACTCGCCACATAGTCATAGACATCCGCTCCCCATTTTTTGTTTGGTCCCGCTATCCAATATACCCGGAGTTTATCGGCAATATCAGGAGCATCATGGAGGGCCTGAGCCACATCTTCCAACCCTCCCCAAACCAATACCCAGAGAGGGCTATCGCTCTCTTTTCTCGCACAGGAAATGATCCAATCCGAACCTTCGGTAGCTGAGCTATACCCTTTTAAAGGTGCCCTCTCCGTTTCTCCTTGTTTGGTTACTTCCCTCAAGGATGACGGGGAAGGAAAATCCCCATGGGCATTAAGTTTATGATAATCCTTTTCGTACAGAGCGATGATGTCCAAAATGTCTTGTTTCCTGCCTGGCCCATAGGGAGAGGCAATTAGGCCTTCTGTTTCAAAGCAGTCCGCATACATCAGATAGTGGATCATGGACTGGAAATCATCCGGATCCGTGCCCCCTATGTCGCTGCTCACAATTACCCGTGGCTTTTTTTGTGCAGTTGATTCCACAACGACAAAGAATCCAAAGGCAAGGAAAATTAATGCTATCTTATAAGGGCTATTTGGTGCTTGTGTACTGAACATTATTTATTCAAGGATTTTAACAATGGCGACGCAGGCTTTATTTTCCGGTGTGGTGAGGCTAATCCCCTTTTGGAACCCAAACATATCACTGAGCTCTTCCTCCCATTCCAGGTCTATTACCTCTTCCTCCATCCATTCTCCATCGTCTATATCCAAAAACCGCACACTCACCTTTTTGGCAAAAAGATAAGGATCCAATTCTATGGACTGTCTTCCAACCGGAAAATATACCGCATAGGTCTTGCCCAATTCTGCCATAGCATAGGCCTCGGAATCCCCTATAAATTTTATTTCTCCATAAGGTTTAGCACGGAACACATCGAAGGAATCCAGAAACATACTCATTGCCTTGATGTTCTTTTGGGCTCTCTCGGATAACCCAATGCCCCAATACCCCTCTGACCTGTGGAACCTCACCGATGCCGCTCCACCAAACACATTTTTCCAAAACCTGTCTTCAGCTTCCTTTCCATGCCCTGCCGAGTAATTCCTGCCATCGGCAGAACCATAGATTTTTTCATTGTTCATAGGCATGATCCCCCCTGGGTCTGATTCCAGAAGTCGGCCCCATGCCAGTACGTTTTCATAGTGTTTTCTTCCCCTAGCACCCTTTGAATCCTGGTTGTTTTGGGAAATCTCCGCGAAATCATATAAGGATCTATAAGTAAGAACATGTCGCACCCCGTTGGAAGGCACAAGCTGCATGCTGGTTAAATAGATTTGCTTATCTGCGGATGCTGCCTGGTTTTTCATGGTTTCAGCCCAGTAATTTTCCCACTCGGCACCCAGGCTACTTTCATTTCCCACATTGTAAAGAATATGGTCATAGCCAAAGCTAATGGATAGCAGCTTTTCCACGTATTTATGCTGTAGGTCCAACACCGGTTGATTATTATCATACAGGGAGCCTCCGTAGAAGTCCTCCCGCTCCTTGATCAACCCAGCTTCCCAATTCACATTATTGGATGGATTTAGAGGGTGCCTGTCAAAATTGGGTCCGGAAAGATCAAACCAGTCCCATACCGTGAGCTGAACGATGATATCCCTTTGGGCAGTCTCCTCTAGAAAAAACTCTAACTGCTCCCAATAGGCCTCGTTCCATTGCTCCAAATCATACTTTCCATCTTCTAGCTGCTTAAAGGCATAAATGTCGCCCTCATCCCGGTCAGACATGGTATTTCTTACATAATTTCCCCCTAGGCTGGCTAAAAGCTCAAGGTGCTTGGTGAGTTTTTCACCCTTCCATTGCCATAAATTATCATTGTCACTCCCTCCAAAAAGGAAAATAGGAGACCCCTGGTATTGCCAATACCTGCTATTCTCTTTATAAGGCTGGATGACGGATTGCGCCAGAACGGCAAAAACGGTACAACAAAATAGGATCGTTAATGTGAAATGTTTCTTCAAGTACATGATATGCTTATTTATAAGGTAACCAAACTGCCATTTCCCCATCTCCCCGGTTTGCCCAGGCGTAGTAGGGGATTAATGAAATGGGCATTGAGGTATATTCGGTTTTTTCGTAGGGCTGGAACAAGGAGCTTTCCCAGTTCTTAGAAGGCCGGAAAAGGGCTTTACCTTTAAGAGAAAGTAGGGCTGATCCATATATATCCACCCATTCCGGGGTTAAGGCTTCTTCTAGGGAGAGGACCAAATTATCAATTTTTTCTCCTTCCGGTAGGTCTATGGATTCCACGCAGTACACAAGGGGGCCTTTTTTCACTGCCAATTGATTTTTGGTGGTTTCCACTAGGGGATTTGCTTCCATGTAATTGACAGGCATGGGCAGGGTGAGGCTGATGACATCCCCTGTTTTCCAATTCCTTTTCACCTCTAAATAGGAACCCGGGAGTTTTTCGGCATTGATTTCTTTATCATTTACCTTGATGGTTGCTCCCTTGCACCAACCTGGAATGCGTAAAAATATCCCAAATGGCTGTTCTGGAGATTCCTCAATGGTAAGGCTAACTGTTTCTTCCCAGGGGTATTGGGAGCTTTGCTTAATGGAAATGTCTTTTCCATCCCAAAGTTTGGTCGATAGTTCGTTGCTTCCGTAGAGGTTCACATATACTCCCTCTTCGGAGAGGCTATAGGCGTAATTGTTTACCTGGGCCAAGGTTCTGGCCACATTCGGGGCACAGCAGTTGGAAATTTCTATATAGGGTTCCCTTTCGTTGGGCCAGCGCAGGTTGAAGGGTAAATCCTCTTTTGCACTCAAGGGGTTGGTGTAGAAAAAAGTGCTGCCCTCGAGGGAAATTCCGGAAAGGATACTGTTGTATAGGTTAAGCTCGATGATATCGGTGTATTCGGCTTCTTTAGTTAACTGAAACATTCTCCAATTCCAAAGTACGTTGCCGATATTGGCACAGGTTTCATTGTGTGCCGTAGCATGTGGAAGTTGGTAAGGCTTACCATAGGCTTGATGTATCTTCTGTATTTCTGAAGGATCATAGGAAGTTCCATCTGGGGAAACACCATCATACAATGCCCCACAACCTCCATTTACATACATTTTCCTATACACCACATCCTTCCAAATCGACTTCAGGTTTTCCATAAGGATATCCTCCCCTGTCTCTGCATAGAGATCTGCCACTCCTGCATACAGGTAATTTGCTCTTACGGCATGTCCCATTGCCTCTGTTTGCTGCCGGAAGGGTACCCGGTCCTGATTGTCGTCCGTTCCATCTGCCGTGGTACCCCGGATATCGATCAGGTTTTGGGCAAGTTCCAGATAGTTGGAATCACCCAAGGTTCGGTACATCTCGGTTACCCCCATATAATGGGAGGGGCAAATGGCATTGCGGGCCAACTCCGGAGAGGCTTCCTTATAAAAATCATAGAGGAAATCAGCCACTCCTTTTGCAATTTGGAGGAAGGATTCTTTTCCTGTGGCTCTGTAATGTACACATGCCGCCGTCATAAGATGGCCCATATTATACTTTTCAAAACTCAACTGCTTTTGGAGCAACTCATCGCCTAATGTTCCCCACCGCTCTTCAATGATCACCGGGGTATGAAGGTAGCCGTCTCCACGTTGTGCGGCTGCAATCAGTGCTATGGCTTGGTCCATGGCCTCGTCTAGCTCCGGGTCTTTGGTGATGGCATAGAGGGAGGCCATTGCCTCGAAAACCTTGTAAAAGTCCCCATCATGAAAGGAGGGACCTTTATGTTTCCCTTTTGATTTTCCTGCCGCTATTTCAAAATTCAATACGGCATGGGTGGAGGTCTCGTGATAAAGCTCCCACATAAATGGGACAGTCCTATTGCGCACTACTTCAAACCTCTCTGCCCAGAATCCATCTGTCCATTGTACGTCTTCCAGGTTCACGCTTCTTAGTTGGGCATGGGGACTTTTTACGGTATTTGTCAACCCACGGTCTTGGGCCAAAAGGCTTAGTGGCAACCCCATACCTAGCAGCAATAGTAAATACGTTATCCTATCAGTCATTTGAGTTTAATTTGTAGCGTCCAATTGTAGTTTCTCTCTGAGGCCTTTCCCCAGAAGGTTGACCACGTTTTTTTCCCTGGAGGAGGGTGTTACCTCTAGGTGCAAAAGCTCACCACCTAACACCTCTCCTTGGATTAGGGTGTTTTGTGGCGCGTGAAGCTTAAACCTCACGTCCCATTCCTTTGGCCATGCTGGAAATAGATAAAGGGTGTCGCCCACATCCTGCAAAAGCATTTCTTGCATGCCAATCATACCACTGCCTCCCCAATTGTGGTCGGGTACCCAATCAAAGCCAGGCCCCCAAAATGCCGGAAACCTTCGTTGGGCATCTGCCATTTTCCTTAAAGTCAGGTTACGGGCATCTCTGGTGAGGCCCAACCTAGCCGCAAAAATATTGTCCTGCTTCCACCCCACATGGCTTCTGAAGGTGATGGCATCCGGGTCTTCCTGGTAAGTGTGGATGGCTGTAACCAGATCAGGTCTTCCTATCCCATAAATCCCCCAGGGGTAAACCGGGTAAAGTTGAGGGGTTTCTGTATTGTTCACCCTTTCCCAAAGCTTTGCAGGTGCCAGGGCTGTTGCACCTTTGATTTCCCTATAATTGAGGGGGGGTATCCGGCCAATGAAGCCCTCTAGATATTCCCTAAGTTCTGTATCCACAAATTGATCTGGGAGCTGAAGCATTCGCTCTGTAATGACTTTTAATCCAGATATGGTACTGTTGGCATTATAGGCCATTTTATAGGTCTCATTGGCCGTTCCAGGGTAAAGGACAAGGTGACCCTTCCCATCCAATTCCTTGATCCCCCGGGATGCCGCCCTATACTGATAATGCTGGTCAAAAAACACCAAACAACTTTTGATAAAAGGAATATATTGGCTAATGTCCTCTTCTTGGTAGTGGTAAACATCCAACATCATAAGGCAAAATTCCAAAACGGTATCCCATTGGTATT
This sequence comes from Pleomorphovibrio marinus, assembly GCF_003347495.1. Classification (GTDB taxonomy): domain Bacteria; phylum Bacteroidota; class Bacteroidia; order Cytophagales; family Cyclobacteriaceae; genus Pleomorphovibrio; species Pleomorphovibrio marinus. The sequence goes on along the minus strand of NZ_QCXY01000001.1, from coordinate 687,652 downwards.
CGAGCCAGGTATTGTGCTCCAAGCCGGGGTCAAAATTCTCCGGTCTTTTCCATCCATATTCGGTAGGGTTGGGCAATCCGAAATTTTCGAGTTGTTCCGAAAATACCGCTCCTTCGTGCCCCCAATATACTTTTGATCTTAGCTCTGCGGTTTTTTGTAACCGTAGGTAATGCTGCAATTGGGGTGCTAACAGGTCAAAGTCACCTGCTTTTATCATGGGAAAATGCACCAAGCGCTGATTCATGGCAGTCATGGTCCCTCCACCCCAATTCCTGTGATCCGGGGTGAAGGTCATACTACTGTCCGTATGTACCGGATCTACAGTGAACAGGCCCCCGTTGAATTTTGTGGGAAAGTCCCCTTTGGCATTGGCCCCCAGCATAAACCTAAAAAGTTGATAATTTCTACCCAATCGCCAGACACTGTCCGAAACATACCTGCGATACGGGTCTGTAATGATATAGCTTCTGTCCCAAAACTCCTTCCACCATGCTAAAGCTTTCTCCTTTCCGGTATGCCTTTCGTAAGAAGCAGCCTCATTCCTCAGTTTTTGTTTCCATTGGGAAGCGGCGATATGTTGGTCTGTATGCAGGTGAATGGAAATATGATGATTCTCTCTTGCTTGCTCACTTTTCAATCGCCAGCCATTGAAATCGGTGTCTTCGTACACTCCGGATGACTCCCCATTTGGTAAAAACCCATCTCCTTCGATCCATCCCCCAAAAATGAGGGAGCCTATGGGGTTGTATAACTCGTCTTTTACAGCTATTAATTGTTGCAGGGCAACGGTAAGATCAAATACAGTTTCCTCTCGGTTCTGATGATAAAAGAGTACCCCGGAATCTTCAAATTGGATGCTGTCTGCATAGGTAATGACTTCCTGTGGAGGAGCCCATTTATAGGAATTGGCATTGTTTGCTGCCCCTTCTACTTTCCGGTCTTTATGTCTCCAGCTCTCGTAGGAAGCGGAAACTTCAAGAGGGATATCTGCCTTTGATTCCAAGTGGATGACGGGCTTTTCCACATCCACCCAGAGTACCATTTCCAGACCCTGAGATCCCCTGATCAGGATCTTGCCCTCCTCCAAATGAAGGATTTGCTGGAATTCATCTTCATCCGAAAGTAAATTAGGGGTTAATCCTATCCTCATTCTTCCCAGTTTGAGCAGTGTGTTGTGTTCATCAAAAGTACCGCTTCTGGAGAAGTAAAATAAAAGTTCCCCGTCCTCTACCCAAACGTTAAGCCCAATATCCCCACCTCCAAGTGGCATGGATGCGGAAGAGTTTTGGCTGTGGCTCTCCCAAGTGAGATGGTAAGCAGAGATGTCCGCTTCCTGTTGGCCAAAAAGCACAGACTGGGAAACCGCCCAAAAGGAAAATAAAAGGAGGGAAGTTTTCATTTTGTTTCTTGAGTAGTAAAAGACAATTCACTTTTTCCCAAATCCTTTGAAGTGGCAACGGCTATACCTCTCTGGTCTTGGTCGTTCACTGCACAATAGAAGTGATAAACCACTCCTTTATGCTTAAGCACGAATGATTTATGAGCAAAGCGCTCATCATAGGGTTCTGATGGGTGGATCAGGTCTTCTCCTTTCCATTCTTTCCAGTTCAGCAGGTCATTAGAGACCGCAAATCGGTTGAATGCCTGGGCATCCTCCCTATCCGGCCAGAAAGCCCCGAAGTAAAACATCACGTACCAATCCTCGATTTGCTGTATGACAGCATCCCCCGAAATACCTTTGTGATGGTTGATCAAAGGTTCCTCCTGGTAGCGTTGCCATTCTATCATGTTATCCGATACCGCCAGACCGATCCTTTCAGCCCCTCGCTTTGGATTGATGCTGTCTCCACGGGCATTATAGTACATCACAAAGGGATATCCCAACAACTCCTCCTTATCCCAAATTATGGAGCTTTTATACATTACGTCGTTTTCCCACCAATTGGCATCCTCATCGGTGGACATCAAAATTGGTTCGTCCAGCCTATTCCATTCATGCACCTCGATGGGGGACTTTTCGGTATGGGCAAGACCAATAGAAAGCAAGCCCGCCTCATAGCCTTGGGTATCCCCTCCTATATAACTCATCCAATATTTTCCTTCATAGGGTTGCCACTTATAATCCCCCTCCCACGCAAATTCTTGCAAGGCGGTATAACCTGCCTTTTGGTTGACATCCCAATCTGTGGTGTCAGAAAAAGACATTAGGCGGCCCTTAGTTTCCCATTTTAGGAGATCAGGACTCTCTGCCAGCCAGGTTTCATAGCCTCTACCTCCATAAATGATGTATACCATATACCAGGAATCCCCATCCTTGAATATGCTTGGGCAGTCCAATTTCAGATCATCGCTGGGAGGAACCATGACAAGGCCATACTTATACGGTGTTTTTACCTCCTCGTAAATTTCCTGAAGCACCTCTTCCGTGACTTGCTTATTTAGGGCATTTTTGTCAGGGCTAGAACAGGAATACAGTCCTGACAGCAATAGGAACGTCAATAAAAGCGAACTAATTAATTGACTATTTGCTCTCATGAACATAGTTTAAGAAGATGCTTAACCGCAAGTGTGGGACTGCTGATAATGGGGATTTTCCTTTCCGAATCACTTAAATGATCCACCACCCTAGCCATAGAGGCCTGGGCTAAAATGATCACATCCACCTCCTCTTGTAGTTCCATCAAGGCATTCCTTATCGCCTTATCATGCGCCTCTTGGTTTCCTGACATGAGGTGTTCGAAAGCACCATCACAAAGACGGTTTTCAATTTCAATTTCTCTTTCTAACTGAAGGGACCTTCGCTTTAACAGATCACTGGTGGGTCCTAGCGTGGTAGTGAGGGTGGCGATTACACCAATCCTCTTACCCATCTTGATGGCTTCGTCCACCATAGGTTGATCTACTCGGAGCACGGGAACGTCCATTAGTCCCGCTGCCATCTCAACAGCGGGTCCGATGGAGCTACAGGTCACCATAATCAGGTCCGCCCCCGCAGCTTGTGCTGCGGCTACTTGATTGACTACCCTGCGGCTTATGGCCGGGGTGAGGCCATCTTCTTGAATGACTTCCTTGATGAGACTATCATCCACCATGTTGAAGTAACTGACCTCGCTGTTCTTGAAATGCTCCTTAAAAAGTTGTTGAAATCCAGGGACTAATGTAGCCGAGGTGTGTACAAATCCGATTTTCTTATTTTGGTTCATATGATTGTAATTTTCTTTCCGTAGGCCATAATTTGCGCTGCACCGCAGGGTGGACACCCCATAATAATTATCCCTCAGGGTGTTGATTTCGTCATGCCCTGACTGCCGTCAGGACAGGCTCGGTTTCATGGGTTGGGGTTTGGATGCAGGTATGTAAAAAGGAAATAAGACGGGCATGGCCCGTCCCATTTCAAAACCTAATTTAACCTAATTTTAAACCTATGCCTAAAATTAAGCTCACAGATTAAAGATACTGTCCTGATCTTACCTGCCAGGCAGGAAGGTACAGGTAAGTGCCTGTTAGTAAAGGAAAGTTAATTCTATAGGCAGCGTTAATTTGTGTTCTGATCCAAAAGTGAATAACCAAAAAAACATCAAAATGAATAGAAATTTAATAGCAACATTGTGTTTCTCAACCTTGATGGGCATTTCTGCTCTATTTCTCACTGGTTGTCAGGATGACGAAACAGGGCCGGCATCATCGGCAGATTTTAGCTTTGAGCCCGATGAGGAAAATCCCATGCTCATCCATTTTACGAATACTTCCCAAAACTACCATTCATCGTATTGGCAATTTGGGGATGGATCGGATCATTCCACGGAGGACTCCCCTTCCCATACCTTTCCGGGAGCTGGTACCTATACGATTGTTCTGGCCATTCAAGGAGAAGGAACCGGACAAGAGATCCGTAGGGAAATACGTGTGATTGACCCCAGCCTGGCAGGAGAAAGAATTGAAGACAATGGTTTTCAGGATGAAAGTGCTTGGACGGTTTATAATGGTGGGGATGATTTGCTCACTGGACATGATTTCACGGAAGAAGGACTCGTTTTGTCCAATGGAGAGGACGACGTGGAAACCAATGTGGTCATCTGGCAGGCATTTGAAGTGGAAGGCGGTAAAGAATATGTTTTCTCTGCTGAAGTTTCAGGTGGAGGAATGCATCAGTCCTGGCTGGAATTTCATTTAAGCGACCAAGAACCGGAAGATGGAGATGATTATGGTGCCAATAATTTATACGCAATAAATACATGGGCAGGATGCGGAGAGGACCCCTATTCCGGTAATATTGTAGAAATTGGTTGCGACGGAGGTGGAGAAAATGATGGTACCATCACCTTCGAAACAGGTGGAACACACTATGTCGTGATAAAGGCCGGTAGTTGGCAGGGGAATTTAGGCCCGGATGGAATCACCATCTCTGAAATGAGCCTTATGCCTGCAGACGAACTTGATTAATAGCTATAATTGATTTAGCCACGGCACTGTTTTTGGGAATACTGAAAGTAGTGTTGTGGTTTTATTTTATTCTATTACCAAAATATACTAATACCAGAACCTCCAAAAATGTCCATGAAACTATTTTCCTTTCTTTTGGCAAGTATCACGACCCTGGTACTTTTCTGGACTACTGCCGCGGCTCAGCAAGAAGAGCCTCTCCTAAAATTGTGGTATGATAAACCAGCAGCAATTTGGAACGAAGCTTTGCCCATAGGCAACGGTAGGTTGGGTGCTATGGTATTTGGCGTACCTGCTTTGGAACGTCTTCAACTCAACGAGGAAACCCTTTGGGCAGGCTCTCCCAACAACAATGCACATGACACAGCTTTGGAGGCATTGCCAGAGGTAAGAAGATTGATTTTTGAGGGAAAATACCTTGAGGCACAAACTCTTGCCACGGAAAGAATAATGTCCCAAACCAACCATGGTATGCCCTACCAAACTTTTGGAGATCTTTTTATTTCTTTTCCTGAGCATATTCAATACACTAATTATCAACGGGAGCTGGATATCTCCAATGCCACTACATCGGTGAGCTATGAGTCAAACGGGGTGAAATTTAAAAGGGAGATGATTACGGCCTTTGAAGACCAGGTGTTGCTTATAAAAATTACCGCAAGCGAGCCAGGTAAAATCAATTGCAATGTGCAACTCAACAGCCCCCATGATAACGCCGATCCCTTTACCGAGGAGGAGCAATTGATGCTGGCTGGGGTATCTAGTATGCATGAGGGTCAACCCGGCAGGGTAAAATTCTTGGGCAGGGTAAAAGCCAAGACCAAAGGGGGAAAAGTAGAAGTCAAGGATGGATTGATCAATATTCAAGAAGCGGATGAAGCCATCCTATTTGTGTCCTTGGCCACCAACTTTAAAAATTATAAGGACATCAGTGGAGACGAAATGGCCAAAAGCGCAGAATATCTGGAAAAGGCTTATCCCAAATCCTTTGAAGAAATAAAGAATGCACATATTGATCACTTCCAGAAGTACATGGGTAGAGTGAAGCTGGACCTAGGGACTACAGCGGCCATGGATCTTCCCACAGATGAGAGGGTCAAAAAATTCGGAGACCATTTTGACCCTCAACTTGCGGCATTGTATTTTCAATTTGGCAGATACCTATTAATCAGTAGCTCACAACCAGGCGGACAACCTGCCAACCTACAGGGAATCTGGAACGATAGGTTGTTCCCCTCCTGGGATAGCAAATATACAGTCAATATCAATGCGGAAATGAATTACTGGCCGGCCGAAACCACCAATCTATCTGAAATGCACGAACCCTTTTTGCAACTTATTCGTGAAGTAAGTGAAACTGGAAAGGAGACCGCCAGAAAGATGTACGACGCGGATGGGTGGGTCTTGCACCACAACACGGACATTTGGAGAATTACCGGGCCTGTAGACAAGGCCCCTTCGGGCATGTGGCCGGCCGCTGCTGCCTGGCTATGCCAACATTTATGGGAAAGGTTCTTATTTACCGGGGATGGGGAGTTTCTCGAAGAGGCATACCCCATCATGAAAAGTGCTGCCGAATTTTTTCTTGATTTTATGATAGAAGAACCAGAAAACAACTGGCTGGTGGTGACCCCTTCCAACTCCCCGGAAAACACCCATGCTGGCAGCGACGGAAAAGCCACCACTGCCGCAGGTGTTACTATTGATAACCAACTGGTTTTTGATCTTTTCAGTAACTTAATACGTGCCAGTCGCTACTTGGACCAAGACCAGGATTTTGCCGCCACCTTGGCACAGACGAAGGAAAGGATGCCTCCTATGCAAATAGGAAGGCTAGGCCAGTTACAGGAATGGATGCATGATTGGGACGAGCCGGATGATAAGCACAGGCACGTGTCCCATCTATATGGGGCAGCACCAAGCAATCAAATTTCTCCCATTCGTACACCGGAGCTTTTTGATGCAGCAAGAACCTCACTGAAATTCCGGGGCGACCCATCTACGGGTTGGTCCATGGGATGGAAGGTAAACCTTTGGGCCAGGTTCCTTGATGGGGATCATGCCTATAAGCTTTTGAACGACCAACTTACTCTGGTAACCCCCGATAAACGTGGAGGAGGGACCTACCCTAACCTATTGGACGCTCATCCCCCCTTTCAGATAGACGGGAATTTTGGGTGTACAGCGGGTATAGCAGAGATGTTAGTGCAGAGCCATGATGGTGCCGTGCACCTATTGCCTGCCCTGCCAACTGTATGGGAAGATGGAAAGGTGGAAGGGCTCTTGGCCAGAGGGGGTTTTGAAATTGAATCTATATCATGGAAGGATAATAAGATCGAAAAAGCAGTGATACGCTCTAGGATTGGCGGTAATCTTAGGCTTAGATCGCAGGAAAGGTTAAGAGCCGGAAAAGGAATATCCATGAAAAGGGCAAGAAGGGAAAACGAAAACCCTCTTTTTGAAATAATGCCCATCCAGACCCCTATTATCTCTCCAGAGGCTAAACTAAATGAAGTCGAATTGCCACGCTTCTATGAGTACGATATTTCCACCCAGGCTGGAGAAACCTATGAGTTTTTCGCTAGACCCTAACCCGGAAAAAATAACCATGCATATTAACAGAATAAAAAAAACAGCTTCTTACATCCTTTCCTTCATCCTTATGTTGGCGGGGATGGTGGGTTGCAAGGAAAGGCCCGAAAAGTCAGGTTCCACTATCCTGAACAAAGAGGATTTCAGGCATTATGTAGAGTACTTCAATGCCATGGAAGATGAAAATATCGCACAGGCGATTCCCAACGAAGAGTCCTGGGAATGGATGCAACAAAACATCCCCCTATTTGAGGCACCCCAAAAGAATTTTGAGGAGATTTTTTACTACCGCTGGTGGACACTACGAAAGCATATTAAAGAAACCCCAGTGGGATATGCCATGACGGAATTTTTGGTGGATAGGCCCTACGCAGACAAGTATAACCTTATTAGTTGTGCTTTGGGGCACCATATTTACGAATCCCGTTGGCTACACGACCCTCAATACCTGGAGGAATATGTACATGTATGGTTCAGGGGAAATGAGGGTGAGCCTATGGATAAATTACGGGCATTCAGCAGTTGGACGGCCAATGCTTTGTGGAACAAGTACATGGTGGATGGCAATAGGGATTATTTGCTGGACATGTATCCTGACCTTACCCAAGAATACCAAGCATGGGAGGAGGACAGAAGGCTACCCTCAGGGCTCTTTTGGCAACATGATGTCAAAGATGGTATGGAAGAGTCCATAAGCGGAGGCAGAAGGGAGCAAAACGCAAGGCCTACCATAAATAGTTATATGTTCGGGAATGCAGAGGCTCTTGCAAAAATGGCCGCTCTAAAGGACCGGGAAGAGGAAGTGAACTATTATGAGGCTAAGGCAGATACGATAAAAAGGCTCGTTCAGGATAATTTATGGAACCCTGAATCCTCCTTTTTTGAGACTTTATTGGAGGATGGCTCTTTTGCTTTGGCTAGGGAAGCCATTGGATTTATCCCTTGGTATTTTAATCTTCCTGATCAAGGGTATGAGGAAGCCTGGTCCCAAGTAATGGATGAGGAGGGTTTTTTTGCCCCTTTTGGGTTGACTACAGCTGAATGTAGGCATCCGGACTTCCGCACCCATGGTTGTTGTTCCTGCGAGTGGGATGGTGCTATATGGCCTTTCGCCACCTCACAGACCATGACTGCCATGGCCAACCTGATGAATGACTATGAACAAAGCCATGTGGACAGGTCCGATTATTTCACCCTTTTGGAAAAATACGTGGAATCCCAATACTATAGAGGAAGGCCTTATATAGGCGAGTACCTGGATGAAACCACTGGATTTTGGCTAAAAGGAGATCAGGAGAGAAGCAGGTATTACAACCATTCAACCTTTAATGACCTTATCATTACAGGCTTGGTGGGGCTTAGGCCAAGTGCCGATGAGCAGGTGGAGGTGAATCCCCTGATTCCTCAGGAGAAATGGGATTGGTTTTGTCTGGATAATGTCAAGTACCAAGGAAAGTACCTCACCATAATTTGGGATAAAACAGGCGAAAAATATAAAAATGGAGAGGGGTTCACCCTAATGGTGGACGGAGAGCCTGTTGCTCACTCCCCTAACTTAGAAAAAATCTCAGCTACCCTATGATACTTTCAAGGATCCATTGTGGTGCTTTTTTTCTTAGTTTATTGTTGCTCACCTTGTTGCTCACCAATTTGTTTGCAAAGGAGGGACCTACCCACCTGAGGGTGGCTTACCTAGAAAACCCGGAAGGGATTGATGAGCAAAATCCCCTCTTAGGTTGGAAATTGCAGCAGGCTGGACCCGAAATTACTCAGGAGGCGTATAGAATTATTGCCTCCAGTTCTCCCGAAAAGCTTGCAGCAAATGAGGGCGACTTATGGGATACCGGAAAAAGGGAAAGCGGCCAGAGTCAGCAGGTTCCTTACGAGGGAGAACTATTGAACAGCAGGCAGGAAGTGTATTGGAAGGTGAAAGTATGGACAGAAGATGGGGAATTGGACTGGAGTGAACCGGCCTTTTGGAGTATGGGTATCCTTAACTATGCCGAATGGAAGTCCACCCGGTGGATTGGCAAAGATCAATCCTTCGATTGGGAAGAGGAAGGGCAATTTTCCAGACTTGCCGCCAGGTACCTAAGAACAGAATTTGAATTAGATCAGCCCATTAAAAAGGCCAAGGTACATATCATTGGTTTGGGGCTGTATGAGTTATTTTTCAATGGCGAAAGAGTGGGTGACCATGTGCTTGCCCCCTTGCCCACAGATTATCACCAAGGGGTCAAAATCAATGTATTTGATGTGACCGATAGGATAAAGGAGGGGGTAAATGCAATTGGTACCATTTTAGGCAATGGACGGTATTATACCATGCGGCAAGATTACAAACCTTACAAAATCAAAACTTTTGGGTACCCTAAGATGGCCATGCAATTGCATATAGAATTGGAAGACGGAACTAAGGAAGTGATACGGACTGACGAAAGTTGGAAACTTACCGCTGAAGGCCCAATCCTCACCAACAATGAATACGATGGTGAGGAGTACGATGCCAGAAAGGAAATGCCAGGATGGAACGATGTGGGATTTGAGGATAGCGACTGGCTTCAGGCATCTTATGTGCAGGAGCCTGAAGGGTTTTTTGAGGCACAAATGACCCCTCCCATGAGGGTGGTGGAAGAATTGGATCCTGTAGGCATTAGTCTATTGGAGTCCGGCAAGTATGTTTTGGATATGGGACAAAATATGGTAGGCTGGGTGCAAATAAGGGTAAAAGGGAATGCAGGTGACACGGTACAATTGCGGTTTGCGGAATCGTTGAACGAAGACGGCAGCATCTTTACCGAAAATCTACGCGATGCTCAAGTGACGGACAAGTATATCCTTAAAGGGGATGAATTGGAAACCTGGGAACCCCGATTCGTCTATCACGGGTTTCGCTATGTGGAAATCACGGGATATCCCCATGAACCGATCCTTACTGATTTCAAGGGTAAGGTGGTGAATGATGATTTACCTACTGTAGGTACTTTCGAATCATCGGATACGACGTTGAACCGTATTTTCGAAAATGCCTTTTGGGGTATAAGGGGTAACTATAAAGGGATGCCTGTGGACTGTCCCCAACGCAACGAGAGACAACCTTGGTTAGGGGATAGGACCGTTGGCGCATATGGGGAGAGTTTCTTATTTGGACATGCCCCACTCTACAAAAAGTGGATGGATGATATTCAGCAGTCCCAGACCCAGGATGGTGGTATTCCTGACGTTGCCCCGGCCTTTTGGCGATACTACGGGGACAATGTGACCTGGCCTGGCACCTATCTGTTCGTAGCCGATATGCTGCACCGGCAATTTGCCGATTCCAGTGTTGTGACCAAGCATTATCCCCATATGAAAAAATGGATGGATTATATGGCCTCCAACTATATGAAAGAGGGTTTGATGACCCGTGATAAGTACGGAGATTGGTGTGTGCCTCCGGAGTCAAAGGAGCTTATCCATTCCAGGGATCCCAGCCGGCAAACGGATGGAGTGCTAATTGCTTCTGCCTATTATTATTACCTTTTGGGCTTAATGCAGAAATTTGCAAAAGTTTCCGGGAATACTCAGGATATTTCCACCTACCAAGAAACAGCGTCAACCCTAAAAGACCATTTTGTCTCCGCCTTTTGGAATTCGGAGGAAAGCCATTTTAGTAATGGCACCGTAACCGCCAACATATTGCCCTTGGCTTTTGGGTTGGTGAAGGGTAAGGATGCAGAGCGGGTGTTGGATCATGTGGTTTATGCCATCGAAGAAGTAAACCACGGCCATATCAGTACAGGGGTGATCGGTACCCAGTGGCTGATGCGTACCCTTACCCGTTCTGGATATGGGGACCTGGCTTTAAAGTTGGCCATGAACACTACTTATCCAAGCTGGGGCTATATGGTGAAGCAGGGCGCCACCACCATTTGGGAGCTTTGGAATGGGGACACCGCTAATCCCGGTATGAATTCCCAAAATCACGTCATGTTGCTGGGTGATTTATTGGTATGGTATTTTGAGGATTTGGCGGGCATCAAAAGTGACCCCAACCTGCCTGGCTTTAAGAGGATCCTAATGCGCCCTTCTTTTCCAGAAAAATTGGATCATGTGAATGCTTCCTTTACCTCTCCTTATGGACAAATTAGAAGCTATTGGAAACGGAATGAGGGAGGAGAACTCGAATGGGAAATCCACATTCCTGCCAATACTACTGCTAAAGTTTACCTTCCCACCACCAATCCCCAAACAGTCAAGCTAAATGGAAAACCATTGAATGAGGCAAGAAGGGACTTTGCAATTGAACAGGAAGAACAGCGAATTGAACTTTTGGTGGGGCCAGGGAAGTTTGAACTAGAGTTGGATTGAAAAATCATGCTAGTTGATAACTTATAAAGGAAATTAGATGGAAGAATATAGGATTCCAGCACAGACCCGGATAGGTCATGTTCACCTGAAGGTTTCCGATTTAGGGCGGGCATTGGATTTTTATTGTGGCCTTTTGGGTTTTGAGTTGATCACTACCTATGGGGACCAAGCGGCCTTTATTTCGGCAGGGGGATATCACCACCATATAGGCTTAAACACCTGGCAAAGCAAAGGTGCCCCAAAGGCAGAAAAAAAGGGAGTGGGCCTTTTCCACACTGCCATTCTATTACCTACCCGAAAAGAACTTGCATTTCTCTTTAACCGGTTGAACCAGCAATCCTACCCCTTTACCGGAGCGGCAGACCATGGGGTGTCGGAAGCTCTCTACCTGGACGACCCGGATGGAAATGGTATCGAACTCTATTGGGACAGGCCCAAGGAGGAGTGGCCGAGAAAAGAAGATGGTTCTATAGACATGTACACCAGGCGGTTGGATCTGGAAGGGCTATTAAGGGAGCTGAGGATTTGATTCTTAAATTGCCTTTATCCCCTAGTGGCTTCTGATCAACATAGATACCGGGCGTGTAGGTCTTGTGGGTCCGGTTGGCCGCCCCCCTCTTGGAAAAAAATCGATTTCCAATTCCCCCTCCCTCATCATGGCCCCAAATTCATCCCCACCTATCCTTAGGATATATAGTGGCCTTTCGTCCAAGGTTTCCTGAGCTTCCCATTCAAAAGTGAAAGTACCCCTTGGCAAACCAATATAATCCGTCAAATTACTGTTGACGATTAGAGTTCCATTTCTTCGAAATTCATAGCTAATTCTATGGCAACTATAATCTTCATCCGGAATATTGGTTCCTTGCCCGTAAGTAATTCCCTGAATCAAAATCCATCTGCCATAAATTTTGGGGAGGTTTTTATTCACTTTTCGAACTGGACACTTTAAGTCGTAGTCATTGTCTATCATACAGGCATTCAACAAACCTGAAAGTGCCAGAAATAGCCAAAGCGTTTTTCCATAATGATATAGGAGTGCCATTAGTATCTGGTTGTTTTTATTCTTGACGAAGTATTTGGCACTTTTGCTACAATCCAAAAAAATTGCCCAAAAGTAGTATTCACCACCTTTGGGCAATCTGTGCTGTTTTAATATTAGTATCCCGGATTTTGGGCAATATCAGGGTTGATTCTGATTTGGTCTTGAGGGATAGGAAATAGGACTTGATGTTCATTGAAGATAAAGTCGTTGTTGGAGAAAGGAATTCCCTCCCTTGAGGTGGTGGGTTCTGCTCTCTCCCGGAGCCCGTAATCGTTAAGGAAATTGACGAGCTGGGGCACGGTCATGGTCCTCTTTAGATCAAACCACCGGTGGTTTTCAAAGGCAAGTTCCAATCTTCTCTCTGCAAGCACGGCATTTCTGAAGGCATCCTGACTTAGTCCATTGATGGGGCTAAGCCCTGCTCTTTCCCTTATTTCATTCAAATGCATATATGCTTCTCCTGTAGGGCCCTCTACTTCATTGATGGCCTCCGCCAGCATCAATAGTACATCTGCATACCGAAGTGCTGGCCAATTGTCGTCGGTTATACCTCTAATGGAGTGGGGGTTATGGTATTTGTTTATGAAGGGAACGGGTACCCAATCCCCTTCTAGACTAGTATAGCCTTCCCTCAAGGACACCTCTTTTCTCAAATCATCCTCTTCATAGGAATTGATGATGTCCAGGGTAGGTGTATTCCAGCCGCCCCCTTCCTGTCCGGAGAAGTCGATAACTGCTCCAAAGGACTCCCTTGGGGCAAAGGTATAAATGAAGCTGCTATGTACTCCAAAAAGGTTGTCGCCTTGGTATTGGATTTCCCAAATGGACTCCTGATGGTTTTTGTTTTGGGGGTCATAGATATCCCCATAATCCGAAAGTAAGTGATACCCAAGTTGGGTGACTTGATTTAGGGTGGCGATTGCCTCGGTATATTCATGTCGGGTAAGGTGAACTTTTCCAAGCAAGGTAAGAGCTGCACCTCTTGTGGCTTTTCCCACTAGGGATGATGGATAGGAATTAGGGAGTGCTTCCACTGCTGCGTTTAGGTCCTCGAACACCTGTTGATAAACCATTTCAGCGGGGGAACGCTCGTATTCGAAAGCCTCCGCCGGAGTTTGAACCGGTTCGGTAATGATGATAGCATCCCCAAAATACCGCACCAACTCAAAATAAAGAAATCCCCTGATAAACCTCATTTCCCCTTCTGCCCGGCTTTTGACCTCTTCGGGAGCATTGGCCTCTGGCATACGAGTCAGGGTGGTATTTACATTTACCATAATACTGTAAATGTTGTTATAAAGGCTGTTGATGTTTGGTGTTCCAGCATTGTATTGCCAAAACTCCAATGCCTCCAATGCGGGCCCTTGCCCCCGGTTACCGGGATTGAAATGAAGGGTAGTATTGTCCGTGATGAACTCGGTGAATTGCCATTGATTGCCAAAGTAGCCCCGCAATTGGCCATAAACGCCATTTACCGCCTGCTCCATGTCTTCTTCCGTTGCATAAAACTCATCGGCTACCAAAACAGTGGGATCTGTTTTGTTGAGAAATTCATCGCTACACGAAAGTGTAAAGATCAGGGCTGAGGTAAGTATATATATAGTTCCTTTTTTCATGACTTTATTATTTTTTTGGTTAAAACCTGATTGTACCTCCCAAAGTAAAAGTTCTAGGTATGGGATAAGCTTCGTCGTCCACCCCAATATTGATACCTCCTCGTTGGTTGACTTCAGGGTTTGAGCCTGGGAATGAGGTAAAGAGAAACAGGTTTTCTGCACTGAAAAACAAGCGTGCACTTGGGATGATAGGGTTTGGAGGAATGGTATAGCCAAGGGTCACATTTCTCAACCATACGTGGGAGGCATCATACACATACCTGGAGTTGGATTCCCGTTGCCATTGCCAGGTATTGCTGGTGGCGATCCAGCCATTTCCAGGATTCTCAGGGGATCTCCAACGATCAGCCCCGACTTGAAGGATATTAAAAACCCCATCCATATTCAAAGTAGTGGCCTCTATATTCCGATAAACATCATAATTAAAAGCCCCCGTAAACATAAAATTGAAATCAAAGTTCTTGTAATCCCCACCTAGTGTGTATCCTATGACCATGGCTGGATGTGGGTTCCCTATTTCAACCATGTCCTGTTGGTCATAGCTGATGACCCCATCTCCATTCGCATCATAGTATTTGTAGGTTCCCGGGATTGCCCCATCTTGTGTAGGCCAATTGTCGATTTCTTCTTCCGTATTGAATATTCCCATCATTCGAAACCCATGAAGCATGGCCATAGGACGGCCTGGTGCGGAAACATTGTAAGTACTGTAGAACCCACCTGTCCAGATGGCATCTGCCTCACCCCGTATTTCCAGTACTTTGTTTCGGTTAATGGTTACATTTAGATTACTTCTCAGGTTGAGCTGATTGATCCTGGTTCTGTAATCCAAGGCTAGTTCCACCCCCCTGTTACGCACCATCCCCACATTGTCCAGCGATTGGGTGAATCCCGAAATGACTGGCATCTCTACCGAAAGCAGCATGTCCTGGGTGAGCCGGTTGTAATATTCACCCGTAAAGATCAGCCTATTGTCAAACATTGCAAGGTCAATACCTATATCGGTCTGTTGGGAGGATTCCCAGCCCAGATTGGCATTGGCAAAATTCGAAAGAATTTGTCCGTTGGCAATGTTTCCGCCCAAGACGTAATTTGAAATTTGTAGGTTAGAAAGGGCAGAGTAGTTGCCTATAGCGTTATTTCCCGTAACCCCATAAGAGGCTCTTACCTTAAGATCTGTAAGCCAGTTGGTCTGAGGCATAAATTCCTCTTCAGAGATACGCCAACCCGCCGAAAACGCCGGGAAATTCCCCCATTTATTGTTTGCTCCGAATCTGGAACTTCCTTCTCTCCTGTAAGAGGCGGAAAACAAGTATTTATCGTTGTAGGAATAATTTGCCCTGGCAAAGTAGGCCAGCAAGCTCCATCCAAACTCTTCTGAATCGGAAGTTTGCTGAATGGCCGAAGAAAGATAGCGAGTCTGATCATTCGGGAACTCATTCCCGTTTCCCTGCAATATTTTGGTGGTTTCTTCCTGGGCGGAATATCCCAGCAACCCCTCTATTCTGTGGGGACCCACAAATTTGTTATAGGACAATAGTTGGTCGGTGGCAATGTTAAGGGATTCGTTGTTGTTCTGCATCAAGGTTGCCTCCCTTGGCGGTGGTTGGTTAAATCCTGTACCTGCTAATGTGGAAGGCCTAAATTCCTTTCTTCCAGCTTGGTTTAATGTGGCGTTTATCTGTGACCTGAACTTGAAATCCTTCAAGAAAGTGAATTCTAGAAACCCGTTGGTCAGCACATTGTTGATTTCTAGTGTCCTTTCCATTTCATGTAGCTCCTGCACCACATTTGCCGTCCCAAATACTCCATGTGTACCTCCAATAAAGGTATTGAAGCTGCCGTCCTCGTTATATACGGGGAACCTGGGATCTGCCCAGAGTGACCTGCCGATTAGGGCATCTCGACCGTCGGTTGGCGCATAATCTTCTCTGGAATGAGAGGCAGCAATATTCCAGCCCATGGTCAAAAAATCATTTATTTTTCCGTCGATGTTTGCCCGTACGTTAAACCGTTCGAATCCGGTATTAATAACCGCTCCTTCCTGGTTGATGTACCCTACGGAGACCAGGGACCTAATGTCTCCTGTACCGGCGGTAAGAGTGGCATTGTAGTTGGAAAACCTCGCATTCTGGTTCATGATTTCCTGAAACCAGTCTGTACTGATTTGGGTTTGGTCCGGGAACCTAAATTCCTCTGGGATTTCTTCCAGAGAGGGTTCCCTCTGCTCGAAATACCGGATACGGTCCACAAAGCTTTCATGCTTGAATCTGGCGAATTCAGGGCCGTCCATCATTCTGGTCCTTCGGCCATCCGGAACATTTGTCATCCCATGGTTGACCACGAATTCTAGCCCTACCTTTCCCTCTTCCGCATTCTTGGTGGTGATCAGAATCACTCCATTGGATCCCCTTGCACCATAGATGGCCGTGGAGGCGGCATCCTTAAGTACTGTAATGCTTTCAATGTCTGCAGGGTTGAGGTTTTGCCCAAGAGTGGTGCCAATAGGAAAACCATCCACCACGTACAAGGGCTGGCTTCCAGCCCCCAGGGAACCTAACCCTCTAACGGTAACCTCCATTTCTTCTCCGGGCCTACCTGAATTTGCCTTACCTGAACACCCGCAGCCTGTCCCTGGAGGAGTCTAGAAACATTAGTGGTGGGAACGTCACCAATATTGTCCATATTAATGACTGAAACCGCTGATGTGATATCTGCCCTTCTTTGGGATCCGTAACCTACTACCACCACTTCCCCTAAATCTCCTAAGGAGGGTTGCATGGCTATTTCATATACAGTCTGACCTGCACTTAAGCTAATTTCGGTAGTTTCGAATCCGATAAAGCTTGCAGTTAAAGTTTCACCCGGGGAGGCTTCCAGTTCAAATGCCCCATCGATATTGGTGACCGTTCCTCTATTAGTACCTTTCACCAATACAGAAACTCCCGGTAAAGGCTCTGCATCCTCAGCAGAAATTACCGTTCCGTTAATCATTCCTGCCTCCTGGGCAAAGCCGAAGGTCAGACTAAATAAATAAAAAAATCCCATTAACAATGGGATCTTACATGTGTATTCTTTATACATAAGATTGAGATTTGGGTTTTACAATTGCCCATACAGGGCACAATCTCGTTCAAAAAAAATCAATAAAGTTAAAACTGTATCCTGTAGTGTCCTGCTTTTGAAAAATTTAATAGGGACTAATTAATAATTTTTAAATTATTGTAAAAAAAATACAAATGCTAAAATGGTAAGAAAAGTATTGTTTTAAAAGGATTAATTTATTCTTTTAATTCCTAAAGGGAATCTTTAACTAAACATCTCTTTTTATCATGGAGCAATTAATCCCTGCAAATCGAGCGTTCATTGGATGTATAGTTTTATTCGAAACTTGTCACGATATTGAAAATATTTTGGTGAATTATAAAACTGTATAGAGTCTTGCTTAAATTTAATCCAATTGCTTACCCTTAAAAATATAAACAGATGAAATCGAGCATGACGCAAGCGACGCACGGAGGGATGATTAAGATTGCGAGATTCCATGTGGCAAATAAAAATCAATTATAAACACATGAAATCGAGCCTGTCCTGACGGCAGTCAGGGCATGACGAGCACGTCACACGGGGGATGATTAATGGGGTTTATAACTTTGGACGCTTCGGCGCACCCTCCAAACACGTGGATTACCTCTATTTCACCAAAAATGATGGATTGCAAAACCAATCCGTTTGATACAGAAAAAAGGGGGAAGATGGGCAGGAAGAGGTATTTTTAGACCCTAACCAATTTAAGGAAGATGGCACAATTTCTTTGGCGGGCTCCTTTTTTTCCAAGGATGGAGCCCTTTTTGGATACCTTATTTCAGAAGGTGGAGCCGATTGGAGGAAGGCCATCATTTGGGATGCGGAGAGTAAAACCCAAATCGGAGATACCTTTGCTTATATCAATTGTAGTTTCCCTCTATTACACATTCATAACTGAGCCTTAGAATAAAAAAAGCCAGTTCAATTTAGAACTGGCTCTTGTCGGGGTGGCAAGATTCGAACTTGCGACCTCCTGCTCCCAAAGCAGGCGCGATAACCGGGCTACGCTACACCCCGAAGAATTGTTTTGGTGATCTTCACCACCATTAGCTGACTTCGTTTTTGCGACCTTCCTGACCAGAGTCAGGACGCAATAACCGGGCTACGCTACACCCCGAAGAATTGTTTCTTGGTGCTCTTCACCACCGATAGCTGATTTCGTTACTGCGACCTTCCTGACGAGAGTCAGGACGCAATAACCGGACTACGCTACACCCCGAATGATTGTTTTTTCAACTATTTGGATAATTAATCCCCATAGCTATTAGAGTACACTCTAGTTTTATTTATAGTTCCCCGCTCTCGGTATTACCTTACGGGATTGCAAAAGTAAGGGTTTTTTTAGATATCAAAAACTATTGTGGTTAAATTTTTTAGGTGAGAATGCCTTTCACTATTTCCCCTGCCACATCCGTTAGCCTGAACCGCCTTCCTTGGTGTTTAAACACCAGTTTTTCATGATCTACCCCAAATAGGTGAAGGAGGGTGGCATGGAAATCATGTACGTGAACGGGATCTTTCACCACATTGTATCCGAGCTCGTCGGTTTCCCCATGGGAATAGCCTGCCTTCACCCCTGCACCGGCCATCCACATAGTAAAGCAGCGGGGATGATGGTCCCTTCCGTAATTGTCCGGGGTAAGTGTACCTTGGCTATAAACCGTACGGCCAAATTCCCCTCCCCAGACTACCAAGGTATCCTCCAGCAAGCCCCTTTGTTTAAGGTCCCGGATAAGTGCTGCAGTAGCCCTGTCGGTTTTCGCACACTGGTTCCGGATTCCTCCAGGTAGATTGCCATGCTGGTCCCAGCCTTGGTGGTATAGCTGTACAAATTTTACGTCTTTTTCAATCAGCCTACGGGCCATTAGGCAGTTGGCGGCATAGGTGCCTGGATCCCTGCTTTCCTCCCCATACATTTCGAAGATAGCATCAGGCTCGTCGGAAAGATCCGTGATCTCAGGGACGGAGGTTTGCATACGAAAGGCCATTTCATATTGAGCAATTCTTGCACTGATCTCCGGATCCCCGTGCATGTCCAACTGTACTTCGTTTAAGGCCTTTAGATGCTCCAGCATCTCCTTCCTATCCTCCCCATCATAGTTTTCCGGGTTTCCCAAAAAGAGCACAGGATCCTTACCTGACCTGAATTGCACCCCTTGATGCTGAGAAGGAAGGAAGCCGTTTCCCCAAAGTCGGGCATATAATGGCTGATCCTGGACGGCATTTTTGGACACCATCACCACAAAGGAAGGCAGGTTCTCGTTGTCCGTACCCAAGCCATAGGACATCCAGGCCCCTATGGAAGGCCTACCGGGCAATTGATGTCCGGACTGCATGAATGTAATGGCGGGATCGTGGTTAATTTGTTCGGTTACCATGGAATTGATAAAACAAAGCTCATCCACCACCTCAGCAGTATGTGGCATCAACTCACTGACCCACTTTCTGCTTTCTCCGTACTGCTTAAAGTTAAAAAGGGAATCGGCTATGGGGAAAATGCTTTGGTTGGCGCTCATACCCGTAAGTCGCTGTTCACCCCTTACAGAGGGTGGCAGGTCCTTGCCGTGCATATCCCTCAGTTTGGGTTTGTATTCATAAAGGTCCAATTGCGAAGGACCTCCACTTTGGAATAGGTAGATGATGCGCTTGGCCTTTGGGGCATGGTTGGAAATGCTAGCAAAAAGCTTCTCCTGTGGGTTTGGGGCCGCCATTAAGCCATCATTCATAAATAGAGTGCCCAATGCCAATGAACCCATACCCATGGCGGTCTTGCTCAAAAAATGCCTGCGATCCATCTTTTTTTCGATGTCACGAAGCTCCTTATGCCAATAGAATCTAGGGGTATTTAGGTGATGACACATATAGCTTTATCTTTTGGTAATGACGGCATCGGAATTCATTATGGTACTGGCAACCACTGCGGCAGCCGCTACAGCCGCTTGGTTAGGGATATTGGCCAAGTCATATTCTCCAGAGGCCAGCCATCCCAAAGATCTACCTGGATCCGTCTCAAATTTTTCTTTTTCCTTTTTCTGCAAGGAAAGCAGCACCTCAAGCTCCTTTGGGTTGGGAGGCCTTGCAGAAAGCTTTCGGAAGGCCTTTACGATTCCATCTTCTACGTTATCCTGTTCTGCCATCCAATGGCCAAGCACCTTGGCCGCTTCTACATAGGTGGGGTCATTGAGGAGTACCAATGCCTGAAGAGGTGTGTTGGTTTTTTGCCTTACTGCCACAGACTCACTTCGCTCGGGAGCATCAAATATATGCAGGGAGGGATTAGGCACAGATCTCTTCCATATTGTGTAAAGGCTCCTTCTGTACAAGTTCTCCCCCTTGTCTTCTTCATAATGTGCCCCATTCACCCTCCATAGCCCTTCAGGTTGATAGGGTCTCACGCTGGGGCCACCTATCTTAAGGTTAAGCAATCCGCTTGCAAATAGGGCGTTGTCACGCATCATTTCTCCAGGTAAGCGTCCTGAAGGCCCTCGTGCCAACCAGGTATTGTCCGGGTCCATTTCCCTTTGATTTTCGGTGGCATGGGAAGACCGTCTGTAGCTGCCAGACATTACAATCTCTTTATGTAGGGACTTTATATCCCAGCCACTTTCCATAAATCGAAATGCCAGCCAATCCAACAACTCCGGATGAGAAGGCAGTTCACCCTGGTTGCCGAAATCACCGGCTGAGCTCACCAAGCCTCTACCGAACAAATACAGCCAAAACCGGTTCACTGCTACCCTGGCTGTAAGGGGGTGCTGAGGATCTGTGAGCCACAGTGCCAGCCCCAGTCTGTTTTTTGGTAAATCATCGGAAAGCGCTAATACGCTAGTTGGGGTATTGGCAAAAACCTCATCTCCATGAGCGTGGTATTCGCCTCTTTCGAGTAGAAAGGTAGGCCGTGATTGAGGCATATCCTCCATTACCATTACCTCCTGTACAGGTTCCACTTCCTTGGCCTGTTTTTTTCTAACCTGCTTGAGTTGGTCTAAAGCCTGTCTATAGGACACATCCAATACATGAAGAAAATAATTGCGAAGCTCATGCTGCTCCTCTTCTGTAAGGGAGGATTTGGGGCGATCGATAAACTTTTCGAAGGATTCCGGGCTCACCAAGGAGGTTATCTCCAGGGAGGTGAGTTGTCGGTCAAACACCTTGCATTCGTCCACTTGGGCACCCTTCAGTCCCCTTCCGCGCCACACTGCCCCAATCTGCAAACCGGGCTGTGAAGGACCTACAAACAATATATCCTTGTAAAGATTGTCTTTTTTGGTTTCCGCGGCTTGAACCTTTCCCTCCAAATATACATTTAGCCCATCTGCTTTTCCGGAACCGTCATAGGTCAAGGTAAGGTTGATCCACCTTTCTCGGGGCACATCCTCCAGGGTTTCTTTTATGATGGCATTATAGGGTGCGGTGTGTGCCAATACTAGCTCCAGCTTGTTGTCTTTCAGGTAAAGGTGATAACCCCTTCTATTGTAAAGAACTGCTCCTGTACCGGTATGGAAAATCGCCCCATTTTTTAATTCCTTGGGAAGGTTTACCCATAAGCTTACGCTAAAGGGTTCACTTTTGCCAAATACCCCTACACCTCCCATGTCCAGCCAGGCGTCCCCATCCAGCAAGGCTCCCTTGCCCCTATATCCTTCTACCAATTGTGGGGCCTCCTTCTTTACCTCGTTGCTTTCCATCGTTACCTTTTGGCCTTGTTCGAGCAGGTTTCTCACTGGCTTCTTTTCAAAGTCAAAATAGCCCACAAGGCCTATGATATTCCGTTTTAGCTCCTGGTATTTTTCCTGAGCCAACCAATTTTGAAAGCGTTCCTCCGCGGCTGTTTTTTCTTGGACCAAGGATGCTTCCTCTTTTTCCACGTCCTTTTTCAACATCTCCAGAAGCTGCTCCTTTTCTTCATCTGCCCAAAGCATGGTAGGTACAGGCATGGCATTGTCCCATGAAATTTGGCCTGCCTCATCTACCTGGTTGAAAAAACTACTCAATTCAAAATATTCCTTCTGGGTAATCGGATCGTACTTATGGTCATGGCATCTGGCACATTCCAGGGTCAATGCCATAAAGGCCTTGCCAATGGTATTGGTACGGTCTGCCACGTATTCTACCCTGAACTCCTCTTCCACAATTCCACCCTCCATATTTTGAGGGTGGATGCGGTTAAAGGCAGTGGCTAGCTTTTGTTCCTTTGTGGGGTTTGGCAATAGGTCTCCTGCCAATTGGTAGAGCACAAACTTGTCGTAGGAAAGGTTTTCATTAAAGGCTTTAATGACCCAGTCCCTGTACGGGGACATGTCCCTGAACCTATCAACGGTATAACCATGGGTATCCGCATACCTGGCCACATCCATCCAGTGCATGGCCATTTTTTCCCCATAGTGCGGGGAAGCCAGCAACCTGTCCACCTGCTTCTCATAGGCATCTTCTGATTCATCGGCTAAAAACTGGTCTAATTCCTCCAAGGTAGGGGGTAATCCAGTGAGATCGAAACTCAGTCTTCTCAGGAGAGTGGCTTTATCGGCCCGTGCATTGGGAGTTAGTCCCTGTTCTTTTAAGGTATTGCCTATAAATAGGTCAATTTCATTTTCCATCCAATCCTGCTGTTCCATGGAAGGGGCCACTACTTTTTCCAGCGGGATAAATGCCCAATGTTTTTTGTACTCAGCTCCCTCTTTTACCCAACTCACCAACATGGCTTTCTCCTTGGGAGTGAGGACTAGGTGGGATTCGGGGCTGGGCATTTTGTAGTCAGGGTCATCCGACAAGATTCGGCTTATGAGTTCACTTTTTCTGATGTTTCCAGGTTTTATGGCCACTTTGCCGGGGTTATCCGGTAAAGTGGAAAAGGCAGCATCCGCCATATCCAGCCTTAATCCTGCCTTTCTGGCGGCTTTATCCGGCCCGTGACAGGCAAAGCATTTGTCGGAAAGAATTGGCTTTATGTGCAGGTTGTAATCCAGCTTTTCAGGAAGGTCTTCCATAGCCACCTCCACCTCTTCAGGAAGGGGTCTCTCGCATCCTAAAAGCAAGCATATTAACACTATGTATAAAACTCTGAGGTTCAACTTGGGGTGTCATTAGTAACTTTAAATTTATTAAGATAAACCGCCAATTCCCACAAGATTAACAGAAATAGTCAATTTCTGCCTTTGCAGGTAAAATGAGGGTACAAATGGATGGGTAATCCTTGCCTTGAATTGAGCGATGTTGTTTAATTTTACCTTTTATGAGCATATTCTATCAGCTGGGTATATTTTTGATGCAAGTGGTGTTGAAATTCGGAAAGGGCTTTTCTCCCAAATGGGAAAAAATGCTAAAGGGAAGGGAAAACCTCTTCGAATCCATGAAAAAGTTCCGCAAAACGCACCCTAGCCCTTTGGCCTGGTTTCATGTGGCCTCCCTGGGAGAGTATGAGCAAGCCAAGCCCGTCATCAGGGCCTTTAAGGAAAAACATCCCTTTTGGGCCATATGCGTCACTTTCTTTAGTCCCTCCGGATATGAAATTGTGGTCAAAAAAAAGCAACTATGGGTGGACCATATCCAGTACCTACCCTTTGACAGTAAGGGAAATGCGCAAAGGTTTGTTGAAATTCTTAATCCTCAAGTGGGTTTCTTCGTGAAATACGATCTTTGGGCTAATCATATTATGGAGGCAAAGAGGAGAAATATTCCCCTTTTCCTGGTGGCAGCAGCCTTTCGAAAGGATCAGGTTTATTTTAAGTGGTACGGGGGATTTTTTCGAAATGCCCTCCAGCAATTCGATTGGATATTTACGCAGACAGAAGAACAGGCGGCATTGGCAAGGTCTATTGGGATCATGCAGCTTAGTCGTGCAGGAGACCCAAGGTACGATAACGTGACGGCCATAGCCCTTGCCCCCAAACATTTTCCGGAAATTCAACCCAGGCACCCGGTTTTGGTTGTGGGAAGTGCCTGGCAGGAAGACATGGATATCCTCTTGCCTTTTCTCCAAGAGGACAATTCCTACCAGGTCATTATTGCTCCACATGAGATACGTCCGGATAAGATTAGGGAATGGGAAAAGGCCATTGGCAGGCCATCCCTGCTCTACTCCGAATTAGTCTCCTCCGGCACTTTAGAAAAAAACTGGGAGGTTCTATTTATAGACAATATAGGAATGCTTTCTTCCCTTTACCAATTTGCTAGGGTGGCTTATGTTGGCGGGGCCTTAGGAAAGGGCCTTCACAATATCCTGGAGGCATTGGCCTTTGGCGTTCCTGTGGTGTTTGGCAAGGTAAAGCGAGAAAATAAATTCTTGGAAGCTGCCATAAGTCAAGAATATGGCTGTGGAATTGCGGTGAATACTCCAGAGGCCCTTTCAGCAGCCTTTAATGGGCTGGAATCAGGTGAGGCCTACGGTAAAGCATGCAAAGCTGCAAAAAAACTGGTTTCTGACAATTTGGGAAGTGCTGCAAAAATTATGGAGAAAGTGAGCAAATTCATTGAACAATGATAAAAGGAAGGGTAATTAAATCCACCGGATCCTGGTATCAGGTAAGTACCGAGAAGGGGATGCTGCAGTGTAGGCTCAGGGGTAAATTTAAGCAGGATGATCTCAAGCTCACTAACCCTGTGGCAGTAGGGGACTGGGTGCTGCTGAGCTTGGAAGAAAACCAGGAAACAGCAGTGATTGCGGAAATACTGCCTAGGGAGAACTATATCATCCGAAAATCCACAAGAAAGCAAACCTTCTCGCATATCTTGGCCTCTAATGTGGACCAGGCCTTTTTGATGATAACCTTAAACAACCCTAGGACCTCCCTCGGTTTTATAGATCGGTTCTTGGTAAGTACCGAAAGCTTCCGTATCCCAGCCTTTATCCTGGTCAACAAATCGGATACCTGGACAAAAGATAAAGACCTTGAGTACTTGGAGGTGATACAGGAAATTTACGCCCCCCTAGGGTACCCCGTCCTTTTGATGGCTTCCCTTCATGAGGAAAACCTCAAGGAGGATTTAAGGCCCTTGCTCAAGGGAAAAACCACCTTGCTAGCCGGACATTCCGGTGTAGGGAAATCAACCCTTCTCAATCAATTGGTTCCAACTGCCAGTCAAAGCACCAGACCTGTATCGAAGTTTACCTCCAAAGGGGTGCATACTACCACCTTTGCGGAGATGTTTGCTTTCGAGGAACACGCTTACCTAATAGATACACCGGGTATCAAGGAATTTGGCATTTTGGATATAGAGGACCAGGAACTGTCTCACTATTTTGTGGAGTTGAGGAAATACCTAGGTCAATGCAAATACAATAATTGCAAGCATATCAACGAGCCGGGATGCAAGGTCCTGGAAGTACTGGAAGAAGGGTATATACACCCCTACAGGTATGATAGCTATATAAAGATACTCCATGAGGAGGACAGCTACAGGTAGTCCCCTGCACCGGGTTTTGAAAACAATTACTTTTACCGTAATTTTCCTCTTTATTTCCGACGATAAGCATGAGCCTGACAAGAAATTTGGTGTTGAACCACCGACAAATACAACAGAAGATCATTCGCATTGCCCATGAGATTTATGAGCGCAATGTCCAGGAAAAGGAATTGATTTTTGCAGGACTTACGGGAATGGGGCATGAATTTGCAGGTCTTTTAGCTGAACAACTAAAGTCCATCAGTCCTATTGAGATTACGATGATGGAGGTAAAATTAAACAAGGCTAATCCCAAGATGGACGAGGTCACTTGTACAGCCAAGGGTCCATTCAAGGGCAAATGTGTGATTTTAGTGGACGATGTTTTGAACACAGGTAAAACCTTGGCCTTTGGAATGATTCCATTTTTAAAGGAGGAAGTAAAAAAAATAGAAGTAGCTGTATTGGTCAACAGAAGCCATAAACTTTTTCCTGTCTCACCGGATTATACAGGGCTAGAATTGGCCACCACCTTGACGGAGCACATCACCGTATCCCTGGAAAAAGGACAATCTACCGTTCACCTGCACTAAACCCAATCTAAATGTCTACCCATAACTCTTCCCATATTAAAAGGATCACTACCCATATTTTGCAGGAAATGAAGCAGCGTGGGGAAAAAATATCCATGATTACTGCTTATGATTTTTCTATGGCAGGTATAGTGGATACTGCAGGAATAGACATGATTCTGGTGGGGGATTCTGCATCCAATGTGATGGCAGGTCATGAAACCACCTTGCCTATTACTTTAGACCAGATGATCTACCACGCCACCTCGGTGGTAAGGGGAGTGAATAGGGCATTTGTAGTAGTGGACATTCCTTTTGGCTCCTATCAGGGAAACAGCTCTGAAGCGTTGAGGTCGGCAATCCGGATCATGAAAGAGTCCGGTGCCCATGCCGTAAAGGTGGAAGGAGGAGCGGAAATCAAGGAGTCCGTGGTTCGGATTCTTAGCGCCGGTGTGCCTGTGATGGGTCATCTCGGGCTCACCCCACAGTCCATTTACAAATTTGGGACCTACACCGTAAGGGCAAAGGAGAAGGAAGAGGCCAAAAAGCTGTTGGAAGATGCAAAGGTTTTGGAAGAATGTGGCTGCTTTTCCCTGGTACTTGAAAAAATTCCCGCCAAACTCGCCAAGGAAGT
Source organism: Pleomorphovibrio marinus (assembly GCF_003347495.1). Classification (GTDB taxonomy): domain Bacteria; phylum Bacteroidota; class Bacteroidia; order Cytophagales; family Cyclobacteriaceae; genus Pleomorphovibrio; species Pleomorphovibrio marinus. The sequence goes on along the minus strand of NZ_QCXY01000001.1, from coordinate 660,934 downwards.
CGCTGCCACTGTTAAGATCCCAGTGATTGGAATTGGGGCAGGACCACATGTGGATGGTCAGGTATTGGTGCTGCACGACCTGCTGGGCATCACCCAGGAATTCCAGCCCAGGTTCTTACGACAATATGCCGATCTTAGGGGGACCATGCTAAAGGCTGTAGGGGAATATATCAAGGACATCAAGGCGAAGGATTTCCCGAATGAGAAGGAGAGTTATTGAGGGAGTGAGAGGGGGATGTGGTGATCTGTGATGTAGTGATTTGGTGATGTGGTGAATTTTTTGAGGTTCAATACCAGCATGGTGTGATTAAGGGTTGAGGATTGAGGTGTGAAATAGAGGGATTTCAATACCAGCATGGTGCGATTAAGGTCGTGATCTGCGTGACAAGCGACAATAGAGGTAGAACTTCATCAAAGCTGCCTTCCCATTATCCTCACTTCTTCTGTTTTCAGCATCGTCAGAAACAACTGAATAACAGCCAACGCAAATAACTTTGTTCGGTTTTTAACCGCTTCAATCTTATTTAGCAAATTCATAAATAAAATCATTTTTCAACCATCCCTTTTCCCTCACCCCTTAATCAAACCTATTAGTTGTATCCAGCACACCCAAAACTTTTTTATCCAATGTCCACAATTGATACCCACTGTTTATCACCGGTTGCATTATTGCCGCATCCATCAGGCCTACCCCCAGGCTATGAAAATTTTGGTTATTGGCAAATTCGGAAGCCCTCAGCATGGAACCATTCTCAAAATCCAGTTTTGGCAATATCTGCCAATAAGAAAGTACAAGTTCTTTGTCATTGGGTTTTCTGACCCCGTAAAGAAGCTCCGCAAAGATGGGTTCAATAACTGCTATCTTTCCGGCTTTAAGTAAAGGCAAAAACCGGGAGGTCACCGGATCATTTTGCTTCAGGAATTCTATCCAGATGCTGGTGTCAGGAACGATCATGCCTGTTGTTAAGATTTCTCACTTTCTCCGCAGAATACCCTTCATCGAAAGTAACAGGACAATCGGATAACTTGGCATTCAGTTTTTCTATCCTTTTCAGATACAGCCAGTCATTGAGTGCTTTTTTCAGGCTGTCAGTTATATTTTTCCCTCCGGTAAATGCTTTCACATCTTCTATCATATCATCGGGCAATATTGCAGTCACTTTCATAGTTTTCAACTATTTAGAATTCCAAGTATCTATCGGTCTCAAGGATATTATTAAAGTATACGAAAACTATATACGATAAGTTATGATTTATTCCTATTTTGATGGGATAATCAATTATTGCTGTGGTACTTGAGAGTATATCTTTTATCAAAATGCACAGGTACTACTTCATTTGGACAAAATGCGACGCTTCAAACCTTATCTGCCTTCTTTTCCTCATGGATTACTCTGTTTTTGGCTTCACAGCAATCGATTTTAATGTAGTCCAGTTCCAGTTCGGTATATTTTCTGGCCCTATCCAGAAAGGTGGTTTCCCCGATTAGTTTTCCTTCCGCCACTATATCCGAGGTATGCTCCATCAGTATGCCATGGGCAAAGAGCCAGAGTTTTCGGTGGCAGGTGTGGAGGTAGGCGATATGGGTGCCGGTGATGTTCATTTTTCAATAGGTAAACCCGAATAGCCACAAGGGTATTTTATTTTTGTAGCCGATTTCAATGTTATCTGCTACTATATAGGCATTTTTTTCTTGACTAATTTGTTTTTGGGATTTAGCCTTTCCTCCGATTTCAAATAGTTGCCTACCTACCCTGAAATCACCGACAGTTGAATATTCAATAGGATGATTTACGGATAGCTGATTTATAAAAAAGCTTTCCCGTATGCTTCCTATGTCCGCATCTTGATATGCAAGGGCATAGGAAATATTGGGATGATATAGGTAAAGTTTCTCCGGTTTTTGTAAAAGACCGATGCCTTTTGTATCTGCATACAGGCGCTTAACGATCCGTAGTTCCTCCAGATAGCGCAAAAAATCAAGTAAACTGTTGCGGGACACTCCCATACGTTCGCTCAGCTTGGTAATATTAGGTTTGAAAGGAACACTTTCCGCCAATATGTATAGCAACTGCTTGATTTTTTCTATACTGGCATAGCTTAAGTTATAGGTGGGAGGAAGGTCAGTGCTCATGGCAATAAGCATGGTTTCCATCAATTTCTGCTGGTAGGCATCCTTATTTTCCAGAAAATAGGGGTAATAACCAAAAGTAAGATAATCCTTGAAATAAGCCAGCGGTTTTATCTTACTGACGATGGACCTTGCGATTTCTACATGATGGGTCAATACATCTTCCAATGTCACTTTTTCGAACCTGCTGATTTCATTGAAAGCCAGAAACTCCCGAAAAGATAATCCAAATAGTTCATTGACCACAGCCCTACGGCTCAGATCACCCCGGGCTTTTTCAATATGAATCAGGGAGGATCCTGTAAATATTACCTGTATGTCAGGAAAGTCATCATATATGTTTTTGAGTTCGGAAGACCAATTGGCATAGCGGTGCACCTCGTCAATTAGGAGGTGTTTTCCTCCTTCATTTACAAATTGTTCGGCCAAACTGTAAAGGGTGTTTTCAGTAAAGTACAGATCGTCCAAACTCACATACAACGTCTTACTGGGAGGCAGTTGTTTGACAAGGATATATTGGAAGAGAAGGGTGGTTTTACCGGCACCTCGCGCACCTTTTATTCCTATAAATCGGTTGGACCAATCAATTTCATCCATAAATGACCTAACCTTTCCAAGTTGGGTACGGTCTAGCTTTTGATAGTATTTTTTAAGCAGTCTTTCCATTATCGTATTTTACATAAAACAATTATAAGTAAAAAATGTTGTTTCAAAAAAACGTTTTTATTTTTTCTTATAGTGTTTAACTGCATGCCACTGGTGCGGTGGCGGGTGTGGAGGTAGGCGATATGGGTTCCTGTAATCACAATGAAAATTGGTTAATTAATCTCGTTTTTTATTCGGAGCTGGTATCCTGTTATACAGGAAATAGCACCTTTTACACACCGAAGATTTCCTAAAGTCTGATTAAACCAGCTGATCTCAATTCAGCCCTGAGGGCGGTTAACCTTGAGTACACGGAATAGATTTTTTTTGCAAGCACTTCTGCATCCTTCTGAAGTTCGGTGATATCAGCAGCCACCTTCAGTATTCGGGCGATCCTCTCGTAAAAATTCCTCCCACGTTCATCAACGAGAAGTTCGGCTATTTTTTGATCCAAAAGGTCCAAACCAGCCTTTGGATTCGCTTGAATACAAGGAGTCATGATATCGATAATATTCCACCTGTCGGTATGCTGCCGGGCATAATTTATTGCCTCGACATGATTCCCTTCCATACACAAAGCTAGGACATAGGACGGCTTATCCCAATGGAATCTTTCAATATAGCGCATCCTTTCTTCCTTATCCATCAATTCCTGAAGTACCCTGTAATAGCTTTCCGAAAATTTTCTTTCGTTCAGACGGATGGTCACCTGTTGATACAATTCGGGGTCGTCTGAAGGCTCCAATACTTCGAAATACAGGTTGGCGAATTCTTCCTGAAAAAGACCATCAGACCATAGCGCATTGGCAATCCGGACAAACTCCTGTTTATTGTCATTTTTGTACTGCTCCAGCAGGGAACTTGCGACATGTTTATTCTTTTTAAAAAATTGTAGAGCCGATTGTTCCCAGGCGAGCAAGCCGCCAGTTTTCCTGTGCAATTCTGAAACCAACCAGGGTACAGCATCGGTAGCATTTTTTTTCTCGATCACATCGAGAAGGATGTTGGCCTCTGCTCCAGAGTGGATGACGGAAAAAAGAAAGGCTTCGAAAAAGGTTAGAAATCCTGGATCATCGCTATGGAACTTCTGGTTACGATCGAAAAGCACGGAGGCAATGGTGAAAAGTTGATCTTCGGAAAGTTGTATGACGCTGAACAGGGAACTACAATCCTGTAGGTGTTGCTCAAGTTGATCGAGCATGGTACGGGTAGGATCGGGCAATGTTTCATACTCATCCTCCAGCACAGCCTCCGTGCAGGCTTGGTATAGGCTGATCATGTATAAAAAGGCCAGGTCACCATGTTTTTCTGTACAGTACCTTTCTACCTCTGCCACATGAAATCCGATGATCCTGTTGACCTCGTCTTCGGCCATGTGTTCCATAGCCTCATATTCCGGAATATAGCCATTGTGACGAGGTATATAATCCTGCCAATCGGGCTCATTGATATTGATGGATTCAAGGTCCTCCTTGACCAAATCCGTACTTGCCGATATAAAATCATCCGGATCACTGACGGTCATTTTCAAGTTTTTGGCTGGGGGTTTCAAGTAAAAATCCAGGAAATCCTCTTTTAGATCCGGGTATTTTTGGAAGACTTTCTGAAGGAAAGCCAGCTTTAGCTGCTCACTGGACTGTTGGTAGAACTGGTCAAACATAAGATAAAGGTCGGAATAAATAAATGGCTTGACACCTTTTTAATAGTGATAAGATGAATTTTCAATTGTTTAGGATGTGTATAGTTGGTACGTATTGATCTATCAAATAACTTTTTACGGGCAATCCATTTTTTCCTGTCGGTGGCGGAATTAGGTCGGACTCTGATAGCCGGTTTGGATAAATGGATTGGCAATTGTTCCAATATCTCCTAATATGCGTTATGGAACCTTACATAACGCAAGGTGTGAAAAACAAGGCGGAGGCAAAGAAGCGCTTCTAATTTGTTTCGGTAGATGGCTGATTATTCATTTGATTTTCCTGATGAGGGATCGTTGAGGTATGATCAAAGACTCTTAATATTTTCAACTTCAATGATAAGAATTCTTCAGGAATATTTAAACTAACTCCTTCTTTAGATTCCTCATAAAAACAACCCTAGGAATCCTGATTTAAATAAGCGGAAGGCGTGGTTCCATAGTGTTTTTGAAAGACTTTGGTGAAATAAGAAGGATCTTGAAACCCTAATTGATAAGCCACTTCTGCAATGGAGCTTTTACCCTCCTTCAATAAGGACTTGGCTTTTTGCAATTTCACCATCCTGATGAAATCCCCCGGGGGCATATCTGCCAGACCCCGAAACTTTCTGAATGCTTGTGTCCTGCTCATCCCCAGCTCCCTACAAAAGAATTCCAGGTTAAAATCTTCTCTATGCAAATGCTCCTCGACAATGGTTTTAGCTCTTTTTATAAAGGATTGATCCTTAGAAGCTGGTTCCGCTTCAATGGGCTTGCCCTCCTCTATTTCCTTTCTCCACTTTTCCTTGATGGCCTTTGTTCTCGATACAAGGTTGCTCACCTTAAGCAGCAACTCATCCATGTCGAATGGTTTTACCAGATAGTCATCTGCACCGGATTTCAGGCCGTCGATTTTATGGGCCTTGTCGGCCTTGGCGGTAAGTAGTAGTAGGGGAATGTGAGAAGTATGTTGGTTTTGTTTTAGGGATTTACACATGCTGATGCCATCCATCTTGGGCATCATCACATCACTCAGGATGATATCTGGAATATGCTTTTTGGCTTTTTCTAGACCATTTTCGCCATCCTGGGCCTGAAGAACCAAAAAATCATCCCGAAGAATTTTCGCAATGAATTTTCGCAGATCTGCATTGTCTTCCACGATTAACAGGCTGGGTTGTTCCCTTCCTTCGCCTTGGAGATTTTCGAGCTTTTCTGTTTCTTTTAGTTCAAGCTTGGGGTAGTGGAAATTGTGCTGCATAGTTGCTTCTTTTATGTTGATCAGCAGTTCTATGGGCATATTCACCTCAAAGGTACTTCCCTGTCCAGGGCTACTTTCTACTTCCACATTACCCCCTAAAAGCTGGACAAGCTCTTTCACCAAAGAAAGCCCGATTCCCGTTCCTTCCTGATCCCGGGTATGTGAAGAGTCCACTTGAAAAAAACGGTCAAAAATAAATTTTTGCTGCTCCTTAGGGATACCTTTGCCATTGTCCTTTACCCTAAGATGAAGGAAATGGTTTTTCGAGTTTCCCTTGGCTTCGGGAAACGAGGCCCGAGAAATCCAAATTGACACCTCTACCTTCCCCGATTCAGGAGTAAATTTGAAAGCGTTGGAAAGTAGGTTATTCAAGATTTTACTCAATTTGTCGGCATCAGTACTAATCATGGCGCCAGGACAGGAAATATTCTGAACGAAGGCAATCCTTTTTTGCTCAGCACATAACAAAAAAGGGGCAAATATAGAGGGTAAAAAATCTCTCACAACCACTTTTTGTGACCGGAGCTGCATATGGCCTGCCTCTAATTTAGAAAGGTCTAGCAACTGGTTGATAAGGTTTAGGAGAAGTTCCACATTTCTTTGCATGATGCGGTAAACCCTGTGATCTGGGTGAGCTTTTGGAGTACGCTGAAGGAACCTTTGAAGGGGGCCACTAATGAGTGTGAGGGGAGTCCTGAATTCATGGGAAAGATTGGCAAAGAACCTGGACTTGGTTTGATCAAGTTCCCTAGCACGGAGCGCCTCCAGACGCTGTATCTCCAGGTCATGCCTGAGCCTTTCCTTCCCTTGGGTGTACTTTCTGATGCCAACTCCCATCCCTACTGCCAAAAGCCCATAACTTACATATGCCCACCAAGTCTTCCACCATGGGGGCAACACGGTGATGGGTATGGCCCGCTCCGCCCACATCCCGTCACTACTCATGGCCTTCACCCTGAACACATACTCACCGGGTAATACCTGAGAGTAACTGGCCGAATTGGTGGTTTCGGTTTCCCTCCAGTCCAAATCGTAGTTCTCTAACTGGAAGAAATGCCTGTTATCTTCTGGCTTCAAATAATGAATGCCCGCAAAATCAAAGGTGAAAAAATTTTGGTCATGCGGCAACACAATGGATTCGGCCTCATTGATGGGCTTTCCATCCGTTCCATTGAAACCGTTTTTATGCGACTTCCCAAAGAGCTTGAAATCACTAAATATTAGATTTGGGGGATAGGGTACGGGAAAGGGCATTTTGGTGTCCAGTTGCACTATCCCTTTTTCCGTCATAAAGTTCAAATGGCCGGTCCTGTCCAGGTGTGTTATTTTACCCATTTTGCTGGTGGGTATCCCAATTTCCTCTCCCAAACTTTGTATCATCCTTAAATCCTGATCATAAATCACAATGCCCTTGGCGTGATAGACCCAAATGTGATCTCCTATGTTGTGAAAACTGTTTACCCTGTAGTCTTGCCTAACCCCAGAAATAGGATCTTCGAGTGGATAGAATTCATCCATTTCATGGTCATAAACAATAATCCCATTGTCATAGGTGCCAAATAAAACCCTTCCATCTCGAGCTTCGGTGATATCAATAAAATATTCCATTTCAGGGATTTTCCTATCTACAGAAAGGGTATTCTTATCCAAGAGATAAAGTCCTCGGGTAATTGTAGGTACCCAAAAATTCCCGTGGCTATCTTCAAAAGCAGTCATAATCCGAAAACCTCTTGTTGAGGAATTGGGGCCTAGTTCAACCAGCTTAAAGGTTTTATTGGTCTTATCAAAAAGGAATAACCCGTCCAATGTATTAGTCCATAAATTATTATCCCTATCCAGAAATAAGTGAAATACCGGACCACTGATGGTATCATTGGGTAGTAAGGTGGCATGTTCGAAAAACTCAAATTCCATTGTTTTTTTGTCAAACCTCCACAAACCTTCATAGGTACCCAGCCAATAGACCAGTTCCTCATCTTCTACCATATGATAAATTGGGCTGTTTTGCAGTTTGTCCGGCCAAGGATTATCCTTCTTTACCGGGTGATATCCTTTCTCATCAAATTCATAGATCAACACCCCATTTTGGGTGCCCATCCAGGTTTCATTTTCACTGGTCTCCAATATGCAAGAAACCCACTTGTCAGTTTTGCCTAATTGAGTGATGTTTTTCTTGGGGTGATACGAATAAATATTGCCTTCCCCACTACTGATTAAAAGTTCCCCGGAAGAAAGGTTACAAAATCCGTGTAGGCCATAATCTTCTATACCTGCCCTTTCCTTTTCTTCTCCAATCAGATGCGTCATTTTCTCCGTTTCAGGGTCATAAACAGAAAGGCCTTGGAATAAATAGCTTATCCAGATTTTCCCTCCTGAGTCTTCAGTGATAAAGCGGACTCCATTGAACATCCCCCCACTACCCGGTGCCGCGGCCAATTTTTCAGGATGTTTAGGGTCATATTCCATACGCCGGAAGGTGCCATTTTCCCTGTCCATTAGATGAAGGCCATTTTTGTCGGTGCCCACCCAAAAATTACCTCGGCTATCCTCTAATAGTGCCGTGACTATATTATGGGACAATGTGGTGGAATCCTCTGGGTCGTGAAAATAGTGGGTAAAGGTCTCCTTTTCAGGATCAAATAAATTTAGACCACCGGTATTTCCCTCAGGAGCAAAAAAGGGACCTGTGGCCACCCAAATTCTCCCATAACTGTCCTCATAAATCTGATTCACAGATTCTTGGCTAAGGCCATTCTTATTCTCGGGATCGTATTTTATCTGCCTAAAATCATCAGTCTCTTGATTGTATTTTAGAATACCTTTTCGGTCGGCCACCCATAAATTCCCTTTGCTATCCTCCAAAAAGGAAACCACCTTCCTGCTTAAGGGCCCCCGCTTATTCTCAGGTTCATAAGGGTAGTTGGTAAATATCTCGGTGGTAGGATCAAATTTACATAGACCGCTCCTATGGAAGCCTAACCAAATATTCCCTCTACTGTCAATAAATATAGCTTCCATAAGGTTGCTTATAGGTCCGTTTTCCTTATAATCATTGACACTATAACTTTTGAAATGGTATCCATCGTATCTTACTAATCCGACGGAGGTGGCCATCCAAATCACCCCATCCTTGTCCTCAGCCATGCCAATGATATAATTAATATAAAAATCATCAGGAAAATTAACTTTCTGAAAGCGGACCTCTTGAGCTTGGCTGGAAACCAGAAATAAAATGAAAAAGCCAAACCCCAATATAAGCCGAAGGACAACCTTTATAGACATAGTGAAAGTATAGTAGGGGAAAAGGTCAATTTAACCTATTTTTATTAAGTTTTCAAGATCAAAGCCCTAAAAAACTTCTTTGTATTTAGCGGATTTCCAGTTATTTTTAAAATTCTCAACATTGAATTCTTGAATGAATAACCCATTAATTACCACCGTTCTAAGCTGTTTTTTATATTCATCCTTTGCTTTCGGGCAATCTGCCCCTCTGGCCATAGGTTGGGCCAATGTGGACATCACCCCCGATAAACCTGTGCTGCTGGCAGGGCAGTTTTACGCAAGGGTGTCGGAGGGTGTCATGGACCCCATCACTGCCACAGCCCTGGCCATAAGCACCCGCAATGATGGCGGTGCCGAAGAAAACATCATCATGATCAGTGTGGATGTGGTAGGCATCAGTGATGGCATGCGTGACGGTGCCAATCTCAGGGACGCCACCAGGAAACTGGTCATAGAAGCCCTGCCCGAGCTTTCCCCAGAAAAGATCATCATCAACGCCACCCATACCCATGCAGCCCCTTTGGTGGCCTCCCTAAAGCCCATAGAAGAGATTTACGGGTTTCCCATGGAGCAGCTCTCCCCCGATAAGGAGGTGATGCCCCCGGCGGATTATTTGGAGGAACTGTCGGAAACCTTGGCCAAGGCAGCTATAGAGGCTTGGCAAAACAAGAAACCTTCCGGCATTAGCTTTGGCCTTAGCCATGCCGTGGTGGGCAGAAATAGGCTTCAAGCCAAGAATGAAGGTAACTCAACCATGTATGGAAATACCAATGACCCCAATTTTTCACATATTGAGGGGTATGAAGACCATGCCTTGAATTTGATCTTTACCTGGAACAAGGAGGAGGAGCTTAAAGGGATACTGATCAACATTCCTGCCCCTTCGCAGGTAAGTGAGCACTCCTTTGAGCTATCCGCAGATTTCTGGCATGAAACACGTATTAGAATAAAAAAGGAATTTGGGGAGCAAGTGCATCTGTTTCCACAGGTAAGTGCAGCCGGAGACCTATCCCCACATGTGATGATTGATGGAAAGGCAGAGGAAAGAATGCAGCGGTTAATGGGCTGGGAGGAACTGGGCACCGGCAGAAACAGCATGGCCCAGCGGCACCAAATCGCCAATAGAATCACCGAAGGAATAGCCTCCATTTTCCCGGTGATGCAAAAAAATATTGATTTCGCACCAGTGGTTCTTCACCAGGCGAAGGTGCTGGAGTTACCAAGAAGACTACTTGGGGAGGAGGATGTAAAGACTGCCCAACAAGAAGCCAAAGAATGGGGAGAAAAATACCAAGCAGTTAAAGATCTACTCATAGATGATCCCGAGATGATTCATAACCCAAGATGGTACAGGGATGCCACCACTAGCTTTTCCAGGATGAGAAGGGGAACAGTAGTGGAGGAAAGGTATGAGCTGGAAAAAACCAACCCCACCCTTCCGGTGGAAATTCACGCATTACGCATAGGGGAAATCGCCATGGTGACCAACCCTTTTGAGCTTTATCTGGACTATGGGATGCGCATGAAGGCCAGGAGTCCCGCTGTTCAAACTTTTGTGGCACAGCTTACAGGGGCTGGATCTTATCTGCCTACACGAAGATCCATTGCCGGGGGTGCCTATGGGGCTGTTCCTGCCAGTACTTTGATCGGCCCGGAAGGAGGGGATATGTTGGTGGAGGAGTCACTTAACCTCATTCATACACTTTTTGATAAAAATGAATAGAACTACTATGCCTCTGCAATCAGTCAAACTTTCAATTAAACTAATTTTCTGGCTTTTCCTGTTCGGAAGCACATTGAATCATTCACTTGCGGAGCCTCCCGTCCTAGGGAAGCTATATGTAGGGAAGGCAAGTGCCGATATCACCCCTGAGTTACCTGTTGCCTTGATGGGGCAATTCTATCTGCGAATAGCTGAGCAGGTGGATACGCCCCTATTGGCGAATGTACTGGCCATTTCTACACTTGAACAGGAGAAGGAAATATCCTCGGTAATTTTTGTGGCCTGTGACCTGATCTTTGTGCCAGATATCCTTAGGGAGGAACTAGTGACCGCACTAAAAGGTGCAGCACCGGAAATTGACTCAAACCGTGTCATTCTAACCGCAACACACACCCATACAGCACCAGTGCTGGAAGATGACCCCGAGCGCTCCTCCTTTATTTATCCCATTCCAAAAGAAGAGGTGGTTCCGGTAAAGGCGTACAGGGAGCTTTTCGTCCGACAGGTGGTTCCAGCCATCAAGGAAGCCTATGCCAATATGCAACCCGCCAAGGTTTCATGGGCCACTCAGAGAACCGCCATTGGTCATAACCGCCGGGTAAGCTATGCCGATGGTACCACCCAAATGTATGGAAATGCAGCCAAGGATAATTTCAGAGAGTTGGAAGGCTACGAAGACCATGACCTCCAAAGCCTATTTTTCTGGAACGCAAAGGGTGAGCTGATTGCTATTTGTGCATTGGTGGCCTGTCCCGCACAGGTATTGGAACACCTTTCCAGTGTAAACGCCGATTATTGGCACCATGTCCGGGAAAAGGCGAAGGCCAAATTCGGAGAGCAAGTGCTTGTGCTAGGATGGATAGGCGCATCCGGAGATCTCTCTCCCAGACCTATTTACCGGAAAAAAGCCTCTGAGCGTATGCTTAAGCTATCGGGTTACACCTTAGAGGAGGCAATCGCGGAGAAGGTGGTTTCCACCTTATCTACTTCTCTAGAAACTGTAAAAAAGGACACCTATGAATCACTTGCACTTGCCCATAGCCTTGTTCCCCTTTCATTGACAAAAAGAAAAATCAAGGAGGATGAGTACTTGGAGGCAAAGACCAATGTAGAAAATTTGGAGAAAGAGATGAGCGAAAAACCGGAAACAACAGCAAATCTCTACGCCAGAAAAACCTGGAATGCTTCTGTGGTGGAAAGGTATAAGGAGCAGCAAGCTGGTTCCCAAAATGGGTTTGAAAGCTTTATGCATATAGTGAGATTAGGTGATATTGCCATCTGCACCAATCAGTTTGAGTTGTTTACCGATTATGGCATTCAAATTCAGGCCAGGAGCCCTGCTTTACAAACATTTGTGATTCAGGTTGCCGGATCGGGCTCCTATCTTCCCACTATTACAGCAATTGATCGGGGAGGGTACAGTGCCGTGATCCAAAGCAGCGTGGTAGGTGCCGAGGGCGGACAGGAATTGGTAAATGAAACAGTAAACCGCATCAATGCATTTTGGGATGGAGAGTAGCAAGAGAGTAAGTGGAAGAAATTCATTGAAAATGGCTTTCCTATACCCCGCTATCTTCTGTTTTCTGCTTTTCGCCTGTTCGGAAGGAAAAGAGGATCGAGAAAGAATGAATCCCTTGAGTCCGGAAGAGGCATTGGAAAGTTTCGAATTGGAACCTGGATTTGAAATACAGCTCTTGGTTAGCGAACCCCTCATCATGGATCCGGTGGATATGGAGATTGATGAGTTTGGGCGGCTATATGTGGTAGAGATGCCTGGCTACCCTTTGGACAAATCGGCTACTGGAAGGATAAAAATCATACACGATACCAATGGAGACGGGGAGTTTGACAACAGCACCTTGTTTGCAGACAACCTAATGTTTCCAAATGGCATCATGCGATGGAAAAATGGGGTGATCGTGACCGATGCGCCTAATGTCCTCTATCTGGAAGACAGTAATGGGGATGGCATTGCCGATGTCAGGGACACGCTATTGACAGGGTTTTCCCTTTCCAACCCACACGTAAATGTGAACAACCCGGTTTATGGTCTAGATAACTGGATCTACCTGGCGCATATGGGGCATATTGGCACACGTAAATACGAGGAAGAATTCGGGGATAGAGGGGATGAAATTCGGTTTCATGGTATAGAAGGTAGCCCAACACTCCCCAAAAACGCCAATGGCCTTTCGGTGAGGTTTCAACTTGATCCTGTGGCAATGGAAATGAATGCCGGCAGGACACAATTTGGGCATACTTTTGATGCTTGGGGCAGGTACCTGCTCACCCACAACCAAAATCATATCTACCAGGAGGTAATGAAGGCGAATTATGTAAAAAGAAACCCGGATTTTTTGTTGACCCAGGCCTCGGCTTCTATTTCTGACCATGGTAATGAAACCGCCATATTTCAACGAACCACCACGCCGGACAGACAGCTTTTCACCACCCCAGGACTTACCACTTCCTCCAGTGGGATTACCGCTTACCTAGGGGGGATTTTCCCTGCTCCATTTGACTCCCTGGCGGTTTTCGTTACTGAATCCGCGGCCAATCTAGTGCATGTGGACTTGCTAAAGGAGGATGGCGCCAGCTATAAGGCCAGCAGACACAACCCGGAAAGGGAATTTTTGGCCTCCAAGGACTCCTGGAGCAGACCGGTGAATATGTATGTTGGCCCCGATGGAGCCTTGTACGTTTTGGACTACTACAGGCGCATCATAGAACATCCCGAATGGATGGCCGATGAGGCCATTGAGGCGGGTGGCTTATATGACGGGGTGGATAAGGGCAGGATTTATCGCATCGTACCCAAAGGGACCGTTGACCCCGAATGGGTAAAGGGGTTAGACTTGGGACAGCAGACCCCAGCACAGTGGGTGCAACACCTTACCAGCCCCAACCATTGGTGGCGGCAACATGCGCAGCGACTTCTGGTGTCTGGCCAACATGAAGAAATTGCTGCTCAGCTTATTGAAATGGCCAATAATTCCCAAAGTGCCTATGGAAGACTGCATGCGCTTTGGACGCTGGATGGCCTGGGGTTAATCCAGGAGGAAATCTTAGAAGCTGCTTTGGATGATCCTCTGCCGGAAATACGTGAAAATGCCCTATTGCTCGCTGAAAAGTATGCAGATGGTTTTCCCAAGATCGTGGATAAATTACTTCTTATGAAGGATGATCCCCATCCCAGGGTTCGCTTTCAGCTTTTGTGTACGCTTGGGGAATGGGAAATAAATCGAGCTGCTCAGGCCAGGGACCATATCTTGTTTATGGATCTGGAAGATGATTGGGTGCAGGCCGCAGCCCTTTCCGCGTCCGCATCTCCTACTTATGAAACGCTTGAAAGGGTCTTGGAGAGATTTAAGAGGGAAGAGGATGCCCTGGGCCGGTTTACACAAAAACTTGTGGCCATGATGGTGGCCAGGGAAGCGCCCGAAAATCGGGAAAGATGGCTGGCTATGGTACGGGTGAATCCCCAAAAAAGCCCCGCGTGGAAAAGGGATCTCATTATTGGAGTAGCGGGTGGCTTAAGGAGAAACGAAGCCTTGGGACAGTACTTTTCCGGTCATTTTGAGGAACTCTTTGGGTCATTTTTTGAGATCCAACAGCCTGCAATCCAATTGGCGATGGTACATTTACTGGAGCAAATACCTCTAAAGGAATTCCCGGCAACCTATACCCAAGATTACCTGGACCGTGCACTTGACCCTTCCCTTCCGGAAAGAGAACGGGTGATGGCTTTAAGGTTATTGGCCCTAGGAAATATGGATCCTCATGTAGATGCCATTAAGGTACTGGTGGATAGCAGAACCCCCCTTCCCCTACAGATTGCCGCCTTACAGGCATTGGGAAAAAGTAGCGGGACTCAGGTACCTGAATTTTTACTGGGACAATGGGAAAACCTAACCCAGGAAACAAGGGAAGTGGCTATTGGCTTGTTTTTAGAAAACAACGCTTCCATGGAAATTCTGATTAACGCCTTAGAAAACCGACAAATCGCACCTGAACTGATCGCATGGAAAAGGAAAGTACAGTTGATGAACAGCACGGATGAGCAGCTACGGAAGAGGGCAAGAGAGATTCTGACCATGGAAAACCCCCATGAGCAACTGGAAGAATTTGAAGGTGCCTTAGCCCTAAAGGGGGATAGCCAATCCGGTAAAAACCTGTATATGACTCATTGTGCGTCCTGCCATCAAGTAAATGGTGGCCTAGGGCTGAGTTTTGGGCCAGACTTGGGAACTGTTCATCACTGGTTGCCAAAGGACTTAATGGCTAATATAGTTGTGCCTGATTTATCCATAGCACCGGGCTTTGATCTATGGGAGCTTAGCCTAATCGATGGCAGAAAGTTACAGGGCATGATATTGGCCGAAACTTCAACAGCCATAAGCTTAAGGGTATCCCCAGGCTTGGAGCAGGAAATTATGAGGCAGGAGATTGAGGGTATCAAAGCCCTGAACAGCTCACTGATGCCACCCTTGGGGGATGAGTTTTCTAAACAAGAAATGGCGGACCTACTGGCTTTCCTTAAAAAATTATGAAATCGAGCCTGTCCTGACGGCAGTCAGGGCATGACGCAAGCGACACACGGGGGGATGCCCCGTAGCTATCCGGGGCGTTGCGAGATTCCTCCCGATAGCCATCGGGATGACCATTTAAAAAAAAATATAAACACATGAAATCGAGCCTGTCCTGATGGCAGTCAGGGCATGACGCAAGCGACACTCGGGGGGATGCCCCGATAGCTATCCGGGGCGTTGCGAGATTCCCCCGTAACAAGTTCGGGGCAGGCTATATGACCTTGAAAAGACAAATATAAACACATGAAAAACGGCCTACTTGAATTCCTGCTTTACCTGGTGCCCCTTTACATGCTAGTTTGTTTAATCCTATTTTTCATTCAGGAAAAGCTGATCTTTTTCCCTGAGAAATTACCCCACAATTATTTGTTCTCCTTTGATGGAAAATTTGAAGAGATCTACCTTCCTATTGATAAAGGGCAACTACATGCCATACTCTTCAAAACGAAACAAGAGAAAAAGGGGGTAATAATGTATTTACATGGGAATGCCGGATCCTTGAGGTCCTGGGGCCAGGCAGCGGCCACCTATAATGATTTGGGGTACGATGTGTTGATGCCGGATTACAGAGGGTATGGCAAAAGTGACGGCCGCATCCGCAATGAGAAGCAGCTTTTCAGGGACATGCAATTATGTCTGGATCACCTTACAAACAACTACGAGCGTATAGTCATTCTGGGTTACTCCATTGGCACGGGACCAGCTAGTTATCTTGCCGCCAACAATCCTGTGGAGTTACTTATCCTGCAGGCCCCGTTTATAAGTCTTCAGGATTTAAGGCGCAGGTATTTCCCCATTTTCCCGGGATTCCTCCTTCGGTATGACATGGACAATAAGTCCTGGCTACAGGAGGCTGATGTGCCCATCATCATTTTTCACGGGGAAGCAGATACAGTGATTCCCTTCGACTCCTCCCTCAAATTAAAAGAAAGCCTGGAAAGGGTAAAGAAATTTATCCCCCTTCCCGGCCAGGGACACAACGGGATGACCTTTCACCCAATTTATAAAAAGAACATCAAGAGAATTCTAAATGGTGATTAGTTACATTTTTGATTTTATGTCCCTGAAATTGAAGTATGAGAGGATAATTCGAGTTTTAATAGCTTAACCCTTCCTTATAATTGAATAAGGCATATCCATCTTCTTCCAGGTAACCCGGTACGTCTTCCAAATTATTTTCCACTGCCTGGTCGGAAACGGGCGTCGAAAATGGCATCTTTCCTTGAGGGTTGAATTTCCCTGTTAGTACATCCAGCAAGGCTTCGGGGGTAGTTCCAAAAGTGGCGAGAACACCTTGAATATTCCCCTTGTTTTCCTCATTATAAATTTCATCGATGACCCATGGGTTTGAATAGTCAATAACGAGGATCGTAGGTAGATCAGTTGCGACTTCATTAACTTGCCCCACATCTATGGCAGTTTTTGACAACGAAATGGATATAGGGGCCCCATTTGAATTGAATAGGGATTGGCTGGGGATTATCCACTGAACCGCGATATCGGCTTCAGAAGGGGAGGCCACAAACTCCAGGTCGTAGTTGGCATCGTTCTCCATCAATACTTTTTGTTCTCCTTCCTGATCCCCTCTGCCCGGAGCTTTAAAAGTTTTGAAATAGATTTTTGTTTTGGGTTGTATGGGAAGGGAACTGTTTTCATTGCATAGCAAAACAATCGACTTTCTCAGCGCCAGGTCCGCTTTTTCCTTGAAGCCATCGCTGCCTACAGTTCGATCTGCCGCATCTGCATCCACATAGGGGTTTTCAAATAATCCCAGATCAAATTTTTCTTTTAACAAAAGCAGCACTGAATGGTCAATTAGGTCCATATCCACCATACCGTTTTTGACAACCTCAATAAGGTCTGAAGGATCAGAAACCCCGGAAATAATATTTGATCCAGCCTCAAGCGCCTTTTTATACCTTTCGTGCAAGGTAAGGTCTTCCACGCCCCATACCATACGTGTAAGTGGCCCTGTATCGGTATTGATTATCCCCTTAAAACCCAGTTGCCCTCTCAACAAATCGGTAAGTACATCTTTATTAAAAGCATAACCCACCTCTTCATATTCTGTACCTACCGGCATGGAATAATAGGGCATGATGGCAGAAGCACCGGCATCAATAGCCGCACGGAAAGGCAATAAGTTATCATTAAACCTTCCGCCGGGAAAAACCTGTTCCTTTCCCCAATCAAAATGGGAATCCTGGCCTCCTTTACCAGACCCTCCTCCAGGAAAATGTTTCATCGTAAGGGCTATGGATTCCGGTCCCAACTTATCACCCTGGAAACCAAGAACTACCTCCTTTATTATTTCCGCCACCCATTCAGGATCCTCCCCAAAGGTGCCGTTTACCCTTGACCATCTTGGCTCTGTTGCCAAATCGGCCATATACATATATCCTTTTCTGATGCCTGCTGCACGCCATTCCTGACGGGAGTAATCTGCAAATTCTCTTATTAAAGTAAGATCTCGTGTAGCAGACAACCCTAGCTCCCCTGGCCAAGCAGTAAAAACAGTAGCGTCAAGTGCAGTACCCTCCGACGCATTGGAGGTGATGTGATTTCGCGGATTGGATGTAATGATGGCCGGAATACCAAGGTTTTCGCTTTCACAAAGCTCTTGAAGTTTGTTGTTCCACTCGGCCACTACCCTGGCACTTTCGTTAGCCCTGAGGATAAAATGCCGGTTGTGAAATTCCTTTACCCGTTGGTTGGTACTTGTTGCGGCATTCATCCCTCCAATAAAGTTTGGTCTGTTCGCTTGGGCAGTGGTATCCTCGGCTACTTGACCTTCATCCAGGTCACTGGGGGTAAATTGTCCATCGGATGCTTGGGCTTTTTTGCTGCCTAGCATACTGAGTGAATTTATCATCATAAAGCCTGCTTTTTCTTCAAGAGACATTTTGGAAAGCAGGTCCTGACTTCTTTCTTCGGAAGATAGGCGCCAGTCTTCATAATTGTCGAGCCGGCCATTTTTATTCAGGTCTTTAAATTGTAGACCATCCACATCTATAATTTCAACATTTCTGATGCCCAACTCTGGCTGTTCATGCCGGTTTTTTTCATTGCATGCCAACGTTATCATTAAAAGCAGAATGATGCCAACCGGTGCCTTCAGCATAGCCGTTTTAAAGGAAGTAGTTTTAGTTTGCTTTTGAATTAAGGAGAGTAACAGTTTCATACTTTAGTTTAAGAATATCTGGTTAATTGGATTGGCTCAACTTACATGGTGTATTTGGTACCTTTATTTAAGCTTGACCACTTGCATTACCCAAACTTACAGGAAACCTTTCGCTTAGAAGTCCCATTTGATAAGTTGGCACCCCTTAATACCTCAAATGGTACCTTTATACTCACTTGGGGTGAGTCCCGTTTCTTCTTTGAATATTCGGTTAAAAGCTGTCTTTGAATTAAAACCGCATTCATAAGCAATCCCTAATACCGAAAAATGGTTAAAAGCAGGATCTACAAGCTTCTTTTTCACTTCCTGAATTCTATATTCGTTAACCAGCTTATAAAAATTTTTGTTTTGGCCTGTATTGATCACTCTTGACAGCTTATGTTTTGAAATGGCAAGGTCAACAGCCATCATTTGAAGACTATACTCAGGATTGAGGTAGGGCTTTTTATTTTTTAGGTAACTCACTATGATTTCATTCAATGCATTCACTTCGTCGGCCTGAATGGCTGATCGGGTTGGTTTTTTTTCGGCATCGTTATCTTTCTCCTTAACGGTGGTTGGTAGATCAATAACCGATTGGTTTATTCCGAAAAATATCATGATAAAAACAAATGCCGTGAGGTTTAAAGGGAGCAGGGAAATTCCCCTAAAATCGATATCCCAAACAATTTTTATAAAATAAAGTAAAAAATCAACCATAAAGAGCACCATAAAAAGTGTCAGGACTAAAATAAGCCAGGAAAGGGAGTTGTTCCTTGTGTAATTTGAAAAATGTAATGGAATCAATTTCCGGTGTTTTAAAATCAAATCAAGGCTCCACACCCAGTAAAAAAGGAGTGTAAGAATTAAGATAAAATAATAGACCTTATTATATACATATTGTGGATTTTCAGCCGGGCTCACTATGGGAACCACATTGATGGTAGACCGGTGGATAGATATAGCCAAAAAAGGCAGGAGGTGAAAAAGCTGTCGGTAGGTAACCTTGAAGTTTTCAAGTGTCAATGAACTTACATAAAAATAAAGTAACGGCCCGAACAAAAACAATAAGGGGAAAATACCTGGCTTAAAGTAATCCACAACCTCAAAAGGTAGTAGAAATGAGCCTAAAAAAATAGCAATGACAGCAAACCATACAGCTAAAAAAGAAAAACTCCTATGCGTCGGACGTTTGGTCATAAAAATCACCATTCCGAAAAGAGCTTGGACAACTCCGATGATTACAATAGTTTCAGACACCTTACTATGATCTTGCTTGAACCTTACCCCAAAATACTGAGAGGTAGTATTTATACAGCTTCATTTCCCTGGAATCGGTTCTGGCATGGCTACAAACTTAACGATGCGTGACATTAATTGGAAAACTACATGGCCAAAGGAAGCCTATTTTTCTATGATCATTCCAAAATTAACCATGGTATTCAAAATAAAAAACCAAGGCTATACATTCTCCACAATTTATCTGAAGTAGATTGTTTGAAAAAACAAATGCCTGGATAAGTGAAAAAAAGGAAATGGTCGCTTTTTATTATAATTTCAAACCTTTACAATAGGTTTTTTTTGGCTTAGGGAAAAGGAGCGTTGTTTCGAATTCATACCCTCAAACAACCCTTGCCAATTCAATTTGATCAGGAAAACTAATTGTTTTGACGTTCAGCCATAAATTCAAAAGGGGATTTCCCCGAACTCATAGCCAAGGTCTCTTAATTTAAATTTAACCCCAAGGTGAACCCGATCCATGGTTTAGATTCATAAATCCAAATGCTCCTGTTTTGATCCAGCAAATTGTCAAAGCCTAGAGATATGCCAATAGTAACCGAGTTCAGGGCGAATATTCCGGCAACCCCTTTGGTCCATACAATGCCGTCATATTCCTGCTCCGTTTGATCATTTGTTGTGGTAGGGCTGACCAGCGTACTTCCTATGCCCGTCAACCCCCCAAAAGAAAAACCGAAATGCTTGACCACCCTCTCTTGTATACCCGAAGGATTTTGTTCATATTCAATGGTAAAGCGGTCAGTTCTGAGCCCAAAATAGGCGGAAGCATTTATCTCTGTATTCAGTTGGGCCGGCACGCCACTTGTCATAGGACGGAATTTTAAGGGAATGGTCAAAAAATCAATATCAAAGCTGTTCCTTCTCAGCAATACAATATCCTTGTGACCCCTTAGGGAAATTTCCTTATAAACCCCTACCAAATTGCTGGTGTCTGCCTTTTTATTTTCATTTGGTTTGGTGGGAAAAATCATGATGACTTCCTCATCTTTTTTCACATAGACCCTTTCATTTCTTTTTTTGTTCTTAATGGTATAAAAATCATCCGTTAATGCTGTCCTCGATGTAGTCTTAAATGTACCACACCCGCATAATAGCACTAAAAAGAACAGGAAGAAAACATTCAAATAGTTAAGCATGGGACCAAATTTAAAGTTTAATATACCGTCGTAAGCACCACCAAGCGAACGCCCTGTTTTATTTCAAGGTTTTTAAATCGGCCGGGATTTAAAATAAGGTCCTCATCCTTTCTGGGATCTCCGTTGACCTTAAATATACCTAGGGCTGTTTCCCCAAATTCCGCCGCTTGGTTTTCGAGTTCATGAAAAGATATAGCCCCAGGTGAAATCTCATATTCCTCTGGATCCCTGAAAATTATTTCTGCTCCCCCGGCAGTAAATAGCTCCTTGTAAATGCTATTGACTTCTCTTTGCAAGGCGATTCCTGCCAGCAAATTACTAAGCACCAAGGGGCTTATAATCACCTCACTGTTGTATTTTCTTAGAAGGGATTCATTATTGGGGTCTGCAAGTTCCAGTAAGATATGGGGCTTATTTCGGGCATTTTCGAGCATTTCCTCCAATAACACATAGCCTACGATTGTCCTCGCATCGGCTTCTTCCTTCTCCATTATAAAGTCACTGCTGACGAGTAAAATATTGTCAAATGCCGAGGGATTAATTTTTTTCAATTCCGATTCCCGAACATAATCCGATTCCACAAGTTCCCATTTCACCCTATCCGTGAGGTTCTCCAACCTTTCCAACTCTCTTTGTCTTTCCACTTTCGGGTACATGGCCACTATAGTGATGTGGTATTGCTCTTCTTCGTAGCTGCAAAGCTCCCTGATCAAGGCTGGTATGTGATGGTTCCATCCTAGAATTAGGATTTTAATGATCCCTTCCTGCTCCTCCACCTTTAATTGGGGTTTGAGATTGATTACCGGCGTATTTTTTCGGTGGTCGATGCCTTCAAATTGAATATCATTGGAATTTCTGGCAAGCAAGACGAGATGATCCCCGGGTTCCAACAAGAAATCCTGAGGAACATTCAATAAGGGCCTCCGCTCATTTTTCTCCATCCGCACCACTCCCAATAAAATGGCCTTGGGAAAAGCGGTCTTTAATTGATGGAATGTTTTGCCCTCAGCTTCGGGAAACTCACGAGAAAAAATATTATGGCTGACACTGCGGGATAAAAACACATTATATACAGCGGATAACCCTTGATGTCGGATATTCTGGGCAAGTAAGCGGCTTATGATGGTGTTACTTCCAATTACTTCCAAGGGGCCGGAGTATGCGCGATATGCTGCTTTGACCTTATTCTCATCCTGGATCTCAGCGACAATATAGGGAAAACGCTGTTTTTTTGAAGCGTTGAGGACTTCTGCATTGAGTGAAAGTAGGGTTTTGATGGTTTGCACATCGGGGGTAATGAATTCATTTTCAAAGCTTGAGGAACTCGGAATAATTATAACGGCAGCGTTCAAGCTGTCCACCCTTCTCAAGTCCTCACGGTCTATGGGTATGCCTGAACGCAGGATGATTTCATCTGCTCTTTTCCCTATCAGGGGGGCATCCCGTAATTCCTGCATGTGCCTAGGGGTCACATCTTCAGACAGGATAATGATATTGAGTCTTTTAGCGCCATAGAACTTCAGGAGCCTTCGTAAACGGCCCACAGAACTGAAAATCTCCCCTGCGGTATGGATGGTCTTATTGGTCCAGCCCAGGATGATTACATGGTTATTTGCCGTAACCGGCGTCAAACCTTGTTCAAGGATCCTTATTTTCCGGTTTAGCCAGGCGGTGATGATTGCCACCAAGGAGCCCAAAAATACTACATAGCCCAGGACCGTTAGAATGGTAGAGACAAAACGCCTCCAAACCCCTTCATCATCCCCTAGGTAACCTGGATCAGACAACCTTAAAAATGCCCACCAGATGGCTTCATTTAAAGATTTGGTAGGCTCCCCTGAGGGTAAGACTAAAACGCCACCTATAAGCGATATCAGACCGATAAGTGCTGCAACAAACAACAGTTGATAATGGGCACCTTTTATAAACTGCCGTTCCAAAAAAAACTTAAGACGCTGTTTAAGCCTGATTTTATATTTGTTCATTCTAATCCTTTTAATTTTCCGCTTTCACCACACTCAACGTTACCAATAACTGCCCAACATGTCTTTGATAATGTTCGGTGGCATGAAAGAAGAGGCCCAAAACAGTGGAGCAGTTTTTTTTTATCCGACCGTCCCTGGTGGTTTAAGGTTTTCTTCCGGTGTCTTTTTAAAATTTCCAAATAAGCAGTCCCCTCCTTTGTCGATTGGGTCAGTGCTGGGGCCACTGGTTGCAGCAGGATCGGGATCTCCGGAACCGAATCACTAAGCCAGGTTTCCATACCAGTATTCGTTTGCATAAGTCCATTTAGTTGAGGTTCAATTCAGGATACAATCCATATCAGTTAAGTGTCAGAAAAGGTGTAAGTGCTGAATTTAACAGAATTTGTCCAAAAAAGCTGGATTACACCGCTTGATTAGGCATTACAAATTGCCGATTGCACTGGTACCGTCAAGCATATTCCGTACCTAAAGGCAGTGCGTTGCCCTAGATTTTATGCTTTTTCTACCCATAAATGGTTCCTAATAGCGTCCCGATATTATTTTCAATTTAAGTCCTGTAAAAGACTACTATTGGGTGAACTTATAACAAGGAATTCCCTCTAGGCTGTTTTGTTAAACCCTAGCTTATAAAAAAAAAGGATCAATGAGGAATGGTACCTAAATGAGTTCCCGAATCATACCAGAAAATTTATCGAGAAAATGGGGATCCAGATCGTATAACACGTAAATTTTATTCAAGTTAGGGATTAATATTCCTAAAATCTCTATTCATCCAATTTATTGGGGAAACAGGTTCCTGCAAAAAAGGTGAGAATTCCTGGATCTTGGTGGAAAAGGGTTGCCCGCGGATTTCGCAGATTGGCGCAGAGGTGATTTTACCATAAAAAAAGGTAAACCACACGAAAGGGTATTCTTTGCACTGATTGTTAATCCAGTTTACTTGCGAAAACGGGTATCAGCGGAATCTGCGGGAGACTCATTTCTTTTTCCTTTGGCTTATTTTAGGTGCCTCAGTACCCTCTGTTTTTGCCATCATTTATTAAATCCAGCAAAAAGTCACTAGCCTCCGGAACCTCTGCCTCGTCCAAACCATGCATAATCAACGGGCCTTGGAACCCAGTCCTTACTAAGGATTGCAAAAACCACCCAAAATCCACTGCCCCCTTGCCAGGTCTTACCACCTTTCCTTCCAAGGTCCTGTCCTTGGCATGGGCCATGGCAATGTGTCCTTTCAGCAAATCCATGGCGGAATCCATAGCCCGGGTGACTGCCTCCCTGGATGAGGCGGTCTGAAACAGGTTGGCGGGATCCAGGATAATGCGCAGCCTGGGTTCCTGAAGTTCCGTTAGGAGCTTCTTTGCCAATGCTGGTGTTTTCACGATGTTCTCTTGCTCTGGCTCAATGCCGAGAAGGGTTCCAAACGTTTCGGTAACCCTGATCGCCTCTTCCATGGACAATAAAAGCTGCTTCCATGATGCCTTACTTGAATTCTCTGGATGCCATTTCCACTTGTCCGGATCCCTGCTGCCTGTGCAAAGACTAACTAGCTTTACCTGCATGCTGGATGCTGCCGCAGCCAATTCCTGTAATGATCTAGCACCGGCATGTCGTATGGCCGGATCTGGATGGATCATATTATAAGTGGCCGATATGCCCCCCAACTCTACCCGAAACATTTCTGCCAACCCCTTGATATACTCTGGAAATCCTTCCGGCACGGTTTCGGGAAGTGCATCCAGCCCGGCACAGGACATATTAAAATGCACCACAGACAAACCATCTTTGGAAATACTGGAAAATAATTGTTCCAGGTCTTGGGTATGGTAGGTTCTGGCAAATATTCCTAATTTCATATGATTATAATTTGTTTTTTAAAGGCCATATAGCCTGCCCCTGCCTGCCCCGAACTTGATTCGGGGAACTCGCTTCGGGGGAATCTCGCATCTCCCCGATAGCTATCGGGGCATCCCAGTGTGTGACGTGCTCGTCATGCCCTGACTGCCGTCAGGACAGGCTCGATTTCATGTGTTTATATTTTCTTTTCAATGGCCACATGGAATCTCGCCATGATAATCATCCCTCCGTGCGTCGCTTGCGTCATGCCCTGACTGCCGTCAGGACAGGCTCGATTTCATATGTTTGTAATTATTTTTCAGTTTTCACACCTGCCAGAAGGTTGGTAACGTCGGCAGGTAGCTTGCCCCGTCCCGATAGCCATCGGAATCGATTGGGGAGCCTGTCCCGTTACAATAATTATCCCGGTGTCTCCCGTGCGCGTCATGCATGCCTGGCCATGCCTGCGACTGGTAAACCGGTAGGCATGCTCGATTTTATAACACTCCTTGCTTGATGGTATCTAACCAAATCCGCTCCCCTTTGACCACCGACTTATGAATGGCCAGCATGGCTTTTATGGAGGCGATGCCATCGTCCAAGTTCGATCCATGATTGGGGTCTCCGGTCAAAATACTTTGGGCAAATGCACCTAGCTGGTTTTTAAAGAAATGTGCCTTGTTGTCCAAAACTTGCCGGTATTCTCCTTGTTTTGCAGAAAAACAAGTTACCTCGCTGGTTTTGAAATACCATGGGTTATAAATCTTACCCAATACGCTGCCCTCTGTGCCGTAGAGGTGGAAGCCCTCGTGCCAATCCATGCGCACGGCCACAGTAAGGTCCAGATGCCCATTAGCACCACTTTCAAACACCGTATCCATAAACCAACAATACATGTCACCCTCCCTTTTGAGTCTAGCGTGGATACTGCTGATGGGGCCTGCCAAAAATCGGGCCGTATCCAGCAAATGGCTGCCATGGGCCAGCATGTAATATTTCTCCAAATCGGCTTTGGGATCTATACTGGGTTTTTTGGAAATGGTACTGGTATGGGGCAAGGGTTGGGTGCTATCGGTCATGTCGTACCGGTGGGTAGAATCGGCATACCAGCCCTTGTACGCCACAATGGTGCCCAAATCCTTACGGATAAACTGCTTGGCAGAAACGATGCCAGGGTCAAACCTTTTCATATGCCCCACTTGCATATGAAGCCCGGAGCGGGTCACTTCCTCGCCCAAGGCAATTGCCTCTTCCAAATCGGTTCCCAGTGGCTTTTCCACCAGCACATGTTTCCTGGCAAGTATGGCCTGGAGGGCGGCATTAAGGTGGAAAGGATCCGAGGTGGCAACAATTACCGCATCCAGGGAGGGGTCAGCCAACATCTCCCCGTAATCGGTATACACCTTTTCGGCACCGTAGAAGTTCCCCATCTTTTTGGCCAAATTCTCTGCCTGGTCACATACCGCATATAATTTTACATTGGGTGCTTTCTGGCAAGCTTCCAGATGCGCAAATTGGGCAATGGGACCACAGCCAAGTACCCCAACCTGTAGGATGTTGTCGGTTTTTTCCATGGTTTAAAACCTTAATATGCATTCAGGTAGGGCTAATTTTTCCTTTCCCTACCCATTGAAAGTTAATTATTATCCAATTTATGCCCACGGCTTATATTTGGGAGTTGAAAGGTGAAAGTGCTCCCCTTTCCAACTTGAGAGTAAGCGTAAATCTTACCACCATGTTGTTCCACAATTTTCTTACACAAAGCCAGCCCTATTCCTGTACCCTCTATATCATCATGGCTGTGGAGCCGCTCCAGAAACCCAAAAATCTTATCGGCATAGGACATGTCAAATCCTATTCCGTTGTCTCTTACATGAATGGTATGGGTATTATCCGAGCTTTCTCCATAAACATGGATGACGGGGCTATCTTCTGATCTGTATTTTATGGCATTTGAAAACAAATTTTGAAATACCCTAGTGAGTTGTATGCGGTTGCCACGTGCCATCGGTAGTTCTGCAATATTGATGGAGGCCTTGCTTCTCTCAATTTCCTCTCTTATTAATTCCATTGCCTCTCTCGCCACTTCCTGTAGGGGGATATTTTCCAGAGTTGAACTGTAGCCATCCTGCTTGGCATAGTCCAATAAATCCTTGAGGGTAATTTTCATCCGGTGGATGTTTCTATGAATTAGTTCAAGGAAATAGGAATGCTTCGAACCTGTAGGGATATTTTGACCCAACAGTCCTACCAATCCTGCAATGGTATTGAGGGGAGCATTCAGGTCATGGGAGGCTGCCCGGGTAAATGCCTCCAGCCCTTCGTTAATTTGCTTTAGCTTTTGGTTGTTTTGCTCCAGAGATTTCCTGTACTTGATAAGCTCTTGTTCAAAGGATTTTCGTTGGCTTATATCCAGCAAAGTAACCCTGTATTCTCCTAAAGGTTTCTGAGGATGGTTCAGTTTATTGGCACCTACCAATACGGGAATTTTTCTGCCATCAATGGTTTTCAGGGCAAGGCTCACCTCCTTAAGCTCTCCTTGCATTTTCAATAAAGGAAAGAAATGGGTGTCCAAAAAGATCCTGTTCCCCACTTCAAACCAATTTCTGAAATTCTGCTTGCCTTCCACTTGTTCCCTAGATTGGTTCAGCCAACCTAATAGGGTGTGATTGACCCTATGCACCAACCCTCCGGCGTCAATGGTGGCAAAACCACATGGCGCAAATTCAAAAAAATCTTCAAGAAGTGCAGAATTTGTGGGCTTAGTCACTTTGAGAGGTTAAGGTAAGATTTAATCGCTGCAATAGTTTGTTGGGGTTCTGTCAAATGGGGACAATGCCCAGGTGAATCTAGTTCAATATATTCACAATTTGGGATTTCGGATTGAATATATTTTCCCACTTCAACAGGGGCTATGGTGTCCGGGTTACTCTGTATCACCAAACTAGGGATAGTCACTTTAGGTAAGTCTTTTCTATTGTCCCCCAAAAATGTCACCTTTGCAAATTGTTTTGCAATGTCGGGGTTCATACTGCAGAAACTATTATTTAGTTCGTCGCTGAATTCCGGTTTATCGGGTCTACCTGTAATAACGGGTGCTATGTGACTAGCCCAACCTAGGTAGTTGCTTTCTAGGGTTTCAACCAATTCCATAATGTCGCTTTCATTGAAACCTCCAAAATAACCGTTTTGATTAATGTATTTAGCTGAAGGGCCCACCATTATAAGTTGGCTAAAAAGGGAAGGCCTTTTGATACTTGCCAAAACCCCAATCATGGCACTGACGGAATGGCCCACGAAAATAGTGTCTTTTAATCCCAGGCATTCACAAATTTCCACAACATCGGATGCATAACCTTCAAGAGAACTGTATTTTTCCGGATCATAAGCATTTTCCTGAGACCTTCCCGACCCCACGTGGTCAAATAGGTAAACCTCATAATCTTCCTCGAAGGCCGAGGTTATGTACCTCCACATATTCTGGTCACAGCCATACCCATGGGAAAAAAGCATAGGGACGGCCCCCCTTCCAAAGCGGATGATGTTATTTCGTTTCAATATGTCCATATTGTTCCATAGTTGGGTATACCCCTGCTTAGTTAGTAAATGATTATTGATTTACCAATATTATTCTGCACAATTTTTGAGTCAATGTTAGTTTGCCATAAAAAAAGCAATGCCCACTGGACATTGCCTTTACTATTGTTAAAAAACCTTATCTTAATGGCTATTCAAGTCTGTCTCTTTCCTCGGTGCTACCGCTTCTTTGTGACACCCGGAAATTCTCTCCTTGTGCGAATTTCCACCTAAGGGTAAGCCTCACCCCTTGCATATGGTTATACTGAGCTACATCGGTGTTGATGTTATCAAATAATATGTTTCCCCTGAACCGCTGTGACCTCAACAAGTCGGTACCATTCACGGTTACACTTAAGTTGTTTTTGAATGTTTTGGTTACCCCTGCATCCACCCAGGCTACTGCTTTTAACTTTAATTGCCCCTCCCTAAAAGGGCTCAAATACATCCCGGTCAATTCCATTTTCCATCCATCAGGTAATACTAGATTATGTTGAGTTCGGGCCATCATGGACAACTGACTTACATCTAACAATTCATCACCAAGCTGCGCTTGGAAGGTATTGGCGTTACCTTGAACCATATTGCTGATGCTGTAGCTGTCGGAAACCTCTATGGGGAAGACCACCCTCAAATTTAGGTGCTGGGTGACATCAAGGTTTTGCATTTGAATAAAAGACATACGGGTATCTTCTTCCTGGGTCAGGATTTGGCCAAATGCGTTATAGGTTCTGGCATAACTTAAAGCTACCTGATAAGCACCTTTAATGATATGGTTCATTTCAAAGTTATTTGCATATTGTGGAGTAAGATTGGGGTTTCCTATCTCCATGGTCAAGGGGTCAATGTAGAAAACAAAGGGATTAAGCAGACGGTAATTGGGCCTGGTGATTCGTCTATTTGCATTGTAAACAATTTGGTAATTGTCACTGATTTTGTGTTGAAGGTTTAAATTAGGAAAAAAATCCAAATATTGTTGCACATTCTGCTGATTCATGGTAATAGAATTGCCAAGGATGTCAGAATATTCAGCACGAAGCCCAGCTTGGAGGTTAAACTTATCGCCAAGGGGCATCTGGAAGTTGGTGTAGGCGGCCAGAACATTCTCTTGATAGATAAAGTGATTGCTGGATGGGTCAGGCAAAAAGGGGCCTTCCTCAGCACTTTTTGCTATGTCCAAATCATTATCTGATTTCACCCAACTCCCTTTTACTCCTGCCTCTAGGGTCCCGCCATTGCCAAGTGGTTTGGTGAAATCTACCTTAGCAGTAAAAATGGAATAGTTCATCCAGTTGTTGGTCAGAATCCGATCCCTATCTACATTTGCAGTGTCGTCGTTGATCCAATAGCGGTTGTTCAGCATACTTCTGCTGTCCGCGTCCATTCGGGTAAAGTCGATGTCTGCAGTAATTTTGGTCCCAAGGGTATCCAGTTTGCCTACGTAGTGGAGGTTTCCAAAATTGCGGTTGTTTCCCGACCTGCTGTCGTTAAGGGCTTCCAGGTTGTTTAGGGCTGAGGTGGTTGGGTTGCTGATCAATGTTTCGGAAAGGCCATCTTCTTTGCCGTCTTGCATGGAGGCCTGCAAGTTAAACCCTACGCTATGTTGGTCATTGATTTGGTAGTCTGCGGCCCCATTAAAGAAATAGTTGCTCCTGACCAATTTAAGTCTGGCATTCTGGTCAAAAGCCGAAAGCCCTTCCTCTAGCTGAAACCTCCTAAAGATTTCAATATCCTGGTAACGTGCCCAGTCGCTGTAGTTCAGGCTAGCGGAGGTAGACCATTTTCCACGTTTTACATTGATATTTGCTCCACCAAATGGGGCATGGAGTCCATTATACCCAGTACCCATGTTTAAACTGCCATTGGTGCCATTCACTGTGTTTTTCTTGAGCTTTATGTTGATGACACCACCAG
Organism: Pleomorphovibrio marinus; assembly: GCF_003347495.1. Lineage (GTDB taxonomy): Bacteria > Bacteroidota > Bacteroidia > Cytophagales > Cyclobacteriaceae > Pleomorphovibrio > Pleomorphovibrio marinus. The sequence continues at coordinate 630,725 of NZ_QCXY01000001.1, read as the reverse complement.
CGCCTTCGGCGTCATACCTAGCGGGTGGATTATTGATTATTTCTATGCTCTTGATATTATCCGCTGGCATCGCCCTCAGGAAATTAGCCAGATCCTCTGCACTCATATAGGTCTGCCTATCATCCAATAGCACAATTACACCACTTCTTCCGTTCAAGCTGATATTTCCGTCAGCATCCACAAAAATACCGGGTGAACGTCCCAATACCTCTAGGGCAGTGTTCCCTTCAGCCATTACCGACCCCTCAATATTCACTACAGTTTTATCCGCTTCTATGCTAATTTGTGCCCGGGCGGCCTGCACAGTCACTTCAGATAAATCACTGACTATTTCTTCCATAGTCACTTCCCCAAGGTCTAAATTTTCTCCTTCACCAAGTTCAAATTGGGGTGTAACGATGGTTTCGTATCCCATGCTGCTGATGCTTAAGAAGAATTTACCCGTACGTTGGGTGCGGATAAGGAAAAGCCCAGATTCGTCACTTACCACTCCGGCTACCAGGTCTCCACCTTCTTCGAGTTTAAGAGAAATATTGGCAAATAGCAAAGGTTCACCCAAAGGAGAGATTAATTGCCCACTTACGGTTTGGGTGGTTTCTTGGGCAAAGGAAATTTGTGTAAAGAATGCAAAGTAACATGCAAAAAAGAAAGGAACAGCTTTCATAGTAACGCTTTTATGTTTAGAACCTTCCAATGAAAAAGCAGTGCCAAATGAAAAAAATCCTTTAAAATACTAGTAATCAGCACATTGAAAATATTGTAACAAGAGACATTGTACCAAATTCGTACACTTTGACTGTACGTTGCCCGTACAACATTTGGTAAGACCAAAAAAAATCCCCCAAACCAAAGGGCCTGGGGGATATTAATCACACTATCTAATCAATTATTTTGCGGATGCATATCGCTTGCTGACTTCATCCCAATTCACAACAGACCAAAAGGCACTGATGTAATCTGGTCTTCTGTTTTGGTAATTTAGGTAATAAGCATGTTCCCAAACGTCTAATCCTAATAGAGGGGTACCTTGGGTTTCCGCCACATCCATCAGGGGATTGTCTTGGTTGGGAGTAGAACATACATGCAGTTCGCCCCCATCTATACAAAGCCAAGCCCAACCAGAACCGAATCTGGTAGCTGCTGCTTTGCCAAATTCTTCCTTGAAAGCATCGAAAGAGCCGAACTTGCTTTTTATGGCATCGGCCAACTCTCCACTGGGTTCTCCCCCACCTTTTGGGGAAAGTATGGTCCAAAAGAGAGAGTGGTTATAATGTCCGCCTCCGTTGTTTCTGACAGCACCAGAGGCTGAGGAAACATTCTTCATGATCTCTTCTATGCTTTTATTTTCCAGATCAGTGCCCTTAACAGCGTTGTTAAGGTTGGTTACGTAGGCATTGTGATGTTTGCCATGGTGAATTTCCATGGTCTTAGCGTCAATATGCGGTTCTAGCGCATTTTTTTCATAGGGTAATGCAGGAAGTTCAAAAGCCATTTTTTATAGAGATTTAAAGTTGAACATAAAATTTAGTTGTTGGTGTTAGGTATTTTAAAAACCTGTTAAACTAACCAAATACCCACAAAAATGGTTCTCTTTATTGCAGATAACTCTAATTTCTTAGCTTTTTGAAAAATTCATTGATCATGGTGGATGATTTTTCCGAAAATAACCCTGTACTGACCTTGGTTTTGGGGTGTAAAAGTGAATTGGAAACTTTGCTGAAACCCCGTTTAGGGTCGGGAGCGGAATAATAAAGTGCACCGATTTGTGCCCAAAATAGGGCTCCTGCACACATCACGCAGGGCTCCAAGGTCACATACATTTTACATTCCGGCAAGTATTTTGCCCCCAATGCATTACTCGCTGCTGTCAGTGCCAATATTTCTGCATGAGCAGTAACATCCGTCAACTTTTCAGTTTGGTTATACGCCTTAGCAATGATCTTCTTATTGCAAACTATAACAGCACCAATCGGTATCTCACCTTCCTCAAAGGCGTAACTTGCCTGTTTCAGGGCCTCCTGCATGAAATATTCGTCGGTGTATACATCCATGCCATGAAATTATGAATTTGTGAGGTAAGGGGCTAAAAAATCAGGCTGAATATTTCTTCCCTTACCCCATCATTAATGATCAAAGCTAGTATCAATGAAATCAGAAGTCCAATTCCTGCCTTGATCACGTCGTTGCTGGCCATGCGGTAAGCCCTAACCAATCGGGCTTTTCTTTTCTTCAGCTTTTTGGATTTGGCTAATGCAATGGCCAATTCCCTTCCCCCAAGCAACCCTATAAACACCCAGGTTGTACTCATGGGCATGTTGTTTAATCCCTTGAAATAAAACAAAATAACTGCATACACCAAATCCACAATGGTGGCTGCCCTTACATCGGTAACCCTGGTTTTCTCGTTTACAATACTTTGAATCTTGTCCCCCTTCAGATAAAACAAGAAACCAAGGCCCAAAAACACAAAACCAGTATAGGCTACAAACTCCCAAACATTTAATGATCTTGGAAGAAAAACAGCGATATTAGCCGCATCCTGCATGATCCACACTGCCCAAAGGGAGCCCGAGGTCAACCACTGTAAGATATACCAATAGGGTTTAGGTTTGCCTTTAAGGTAGTTTTTGACAAACCTTTCCAAGGTAAACCAAATGATGATTGCAGCCACAAACGCCAACAAATAACCCACGAAACTCTTTTGCATCACCCCTACGATAGTACCAGCTTTGTAAGTGAACACATTCAGCAACAAAAAGGTGGTGGACACTGGCATCCTCAACCTTGTCATTACCAATAGCACTATTGGAGCAGCTAATTGTAGAAAAACGAAATTTTGAGGGGCTTGGTCCAGCCCATCAACCCTTAACCTCTGGTAGCTCACATCTCCATCGTATATGAACCAACTATAGGTTACAGTTCCCACAAAAATTAAACCCATGAACAACCACAGGTAATACCATTTCCGTTGGGAATTGGAAGCGATGAAAGTGCCGATGGTTTGAATACTGTCATTGGCTATAGCAGAATAGGCTGCCAAGGCAAAGCCAAACCACATGGCCGCATAAGTATATGGGGTAATGATGCCTGCTATTGAAATTAATATGCAGACGATTAATAAAAAGGTTTTTTGTTTTTTCGTGAAATCAAAAAGGGAGTATGCGGCCTTTGACAGTGCATCTTGATTGATGTTTTGATCTTTGAGTTTTGCCATGTCGGTGGTGCGGCTGGTGATTTTAAACCACAAAGTTAAATAAGAAAACCAGAGCTCAATGTTAACAAATTGTTAAGCAGGTCACTAAGAAAGGGGTTAAAATATCTTGAAATTCCTGCCTGGACCTGTTATTTACTATAAAAAATAAAGATAAACATATTAAAAAACTTTCAAGGAAATACGAGCAACCTTTTTAAGAAATCATGGATTTTTCACACTTAACAGAACCTTTACACACAAATGAGGATAATTCCTTTTATCTATAAGAAATTTGCGCAAATTTTACCTATGCTAAATTCCTAAACCAAATAGGATGATTGAAACAAGGCCAAAAAAAGGGTGGCAAGTTAATGGAAAAGTGATTTTGACGGTGTTAGTTGGGGTCCTACTATTTATGCTTTCCATAGATTTAATGACTTATTCCCTTGGCCGGATGAACAACCAAGTTGCCAATGAAATATTTTTGGCAACAAAAAATCCTTTTGTGGGGCTTTTTGTAGGTATTTTGATGACTGCCCTCATCCAATCCAGCTCCACCACCTCGGCCATGGTGGTGGCAGTGGTAGCTTCAGGTAGCATAGAGCTTGGACAGGCAGTCCCCTTGATCATGGGTGCCAACATTGGCACCACCTTGACTTCCAACCTTGTGGCCTTGGGTTTTATCATGAACAAGAAGCGCTTTAAAAAGGCCCTTTCTGCTGCAGTATTACATGATTTCTTTAATATCATTACTGCTATTATTCTGTTTCCGCTTGAGGTGTATTTTGGGTTCTTAAGCAACCTAGCCAGCTATATTTCCCAGGCTCTCTTCGTAGGGTTTGAATCTACCGGACAAGGGTATGGTACTCAGGGGATATTTCTTAGACCCCTCACGTTAAGACTAGCTGGACAGATAGGGTACCCAGTACTTATCCTGATACTGGGTGTTTTATTATTGTTTTTGTCCATAAAAATGCTGTCTTCCAGTACTTACAAATCATTGATTTCGCCCCAATTCGATAAGGTAAGCAAGCATATTTTTCAACTGCCTGCCAGGGCATTCGCCTATGGGGTCTTTTCCACTGCTGCCGTACAATCCAGTACCATTACCACATCCCTTATTGTCACTTTTGTGGCAAACGGAAAGGTGAGCCTGCAAAAAGTATTTCCGTTTATCCTTGGGGCAAATATTGGCACCACCATTACTGCTGGGATTGCTGCGCTCTACAAAACAGAGGCAGCCATAAGCATCGCCATTGTACATTTCCTCTTCAACGGGATAGGCACCCTGATTTTCCTTCCCTTTCCCAATATCAGGGATATTCCAGTCAGACTTGCTTCCTTGTTTGGAAAGCAGACTGTAAAAACCAGGTATGTGGGGTTACTCTATATATTGCTGACTTTTTTCATTATCCCATTCTTTCTTATCTTCTTTAGCAAGGGGGAAGCAAGCGAAACTACCGAAAAAGAAAAAGAAGCTCCGGAGAAAAAGGAATTAGGCGAAGCGAATGTCAATAAACCCGCGCCTTTAAAAATGCCATGGCAATAGCATTGAATTCTTCTGGCTTGTCCACATTCACCACGTGGCCACAATCAGGAATTACCGACAGCTTACTGGACGTATGGTTAGTCACTAGTTTGCGAATGGAAGGCAAAAACATATAATCTTCCTGTCCCATCACATACAAGGTAGGGATGCCTGTCTCTCTAATCCTAAACAGTGACAACAAAGGGTTTACCTGAGCCACCAAGCTGAACCATCGGATAAATTCTTTTTGGTACAATTTCTTTGCCTCTTGAATAAAAAGATAGCGACTTTCTTTATGCTTACTCCTTGGCATAATGATAAAGGCAAAAAGTTTGTAGAGTAATAGGTAGGGTATAATGGATCTCAGAATGAACCCAAGTCTCATCAAGACTTGTCCGCGCGTATTCATTTTCATGATAGCACCTGCCATTATCAGGGTTTTTATCCTGTCGGGGTATCTTTCACTAATTTCGCGAATAATAATGGTGCCCAAGGAAATGCCAATAAAGTGGGAGTGCTTTATGGCCAGGTGGTCTAGTACTTCGATTATTTCATCCCCGATAAGGTCGAATGAATATTTTTGCATCCTATCATATTTCGGGCTCTTTGATTTCCCATGCCCTCTAAGGTCAATGAGCAACACATTAAAAGCTCTCCTGAAATCCCGAATTTGCTTGTACCAAATAGCGCTACTGCCACCGGCTCCGTGAATGAAGGTAACCCAGTCTGCACTTTTATCTAACACGTATGTGGTATAATGTAACATTTGAAACAAAACGCACCCCCAATAGAAAAGGTTTAAAATCTTATTATTAGTTGATTGGGGGAATCAATGGATAAATATAGGTAAAAAAGGGACATCACTTCCATGCTATTCTTACCTGGGTGGAATTATTGCAATCTTATACCCTAAAACCTTTCCCAAATTGTATGTTTCTAAATCCATTTTAATGGGTTCAGTTTATAGCTTTCAGCGGGATTACCATGAAAGTATATTGCAGAAAATTATTTCATGTGTTTATATTTGTTTCTTAATGGGTACAAAGAATCTCGCAACGCCCCGGATAGAATACGGGGCATCCCCCGTGTGAAGTGCTCGTCTTGCCCTGACTGCCGTCAGGACAGGCTCGATTTCATATCAATTATATTTGAGTCATTTAAAATTCTAGGCTGTGCTCGAAATAGATAATATCTTCATTGAATTTTCTGTCATTTTGCTGATTGCTACTGTGGCAGGGCTAGTGGCCAGGTTGCTTAAACAGCCCCTGATCGTCGCCTTCATCGCAGTGGGAATATTGGTGGGCCCTTCTGCCTTTGATCTTGTACAGAGTAAGGAGAATGTTTATCTTCTCGCGGAGCTAGGTATCTCCATATTACTATTTGTGGTAGGGCTCAAACTGGATGTTGGCTTAATTAAATCAACTGGAAAGGTAGCCTTGTTTTCAGGGTTAGGGCAGGTGATTTTCACATCTGTATTTGGTTTTCTTATAGCTCTGGGATTAGGTTTTGAGCCCATAACTTCACTTTATATTGCTGTAGCCCTTACTTTTTCCAGCACCATCATTATCGTTAAGCTTTTATCCGACAAAAAGGAGATAGATGCTCTACACGGCCAAATTGCCATAGGGTTTTTGATCGTTCAGGATATTGTAGTAGTCATCGCAATGATTATTCTTTCTGCCCTTGGGGCTGAAGGTACTGGGGCTAGTCCAGGTATGGAGGTGGTTTGGGTAGTGGTGAAGGCCCTAGGAATGGTGGCATTGACCTTTCTACTGATGAAATATGTCATGCCAAGTCTTGTGAAATTAATGGCAAAATCCCAAGAACTCCTGGTATTGTTTGCCATCGCCTATGCAGTAACCTTCGCCGCATTGGGGGATATTATTGGTTTTAGCCAAGAGGTGGGTGCTTTTTTAGCAGGGATTTCCCTTGCTTCCACTTCTTTCCGGGAAGTAATAAGTGGAAGGTTAACGACCATTCGTGATTTCCTCTTGTTGTTTTTCTTTATTGATTTGGGTTTGCAAATCGACCTCTCCTTGATGGGGGCTGCATTAGGCAGTGCAGTTATTTTTTCTATGTTTGTGCTTATCGGAAACCCCATCATTGTGATGGTAATTATGGGACTTTTAGGTTACCGAAAAAGAACGGGGTTTCTGGCAGGGCTCACAGTGGCACAGATCAGTGAGTTTTCATTGATTTTGGTTAGTTTGGGATTAAGTCTTGGCCACATAGATGAAGCCACAATGGGGTTAGTTACTTTGGTGGGTTTAATAACTATAGGCCTATCTACCTATCTGATCATCTACAGTCACCAGATATTTGAAAAGCTATCTCCATTCCTAAGCATTTTTGAGAAAAAGGCACCCTTTGCAGAGCAGAACGTAAAGCTGTCTGAACACCCCAAAAAGGTGGATGTTATCGTTTTTGGGATTGGAAGGTTTGGGTCAAATCTTTTGAAGAGTTTTGACAAAAAGGGGCTTTCCGTAATGGGGGTGGACTTTGACCCTCAATTAGTAAGTGAGTGGCAGAAAAGTGAAATAAAGGTGTATTATGGGGATGCGGAGGATCCAGAGTTGTTGGAACAGTTGCCACTCAGCGAAAGTAAGTTCTTTGTAAGTACTCTGGCGGTGACCGATTCCGACACCAAGCTATGGTCTTATTTGCAAAAGAAAAATTATCAAGGGAGTGCCTATTTCACCGTCCATAGGGCTTCACAGGCAGAAAGCCTACAAAAACTTGGGGCAAAGCATTTCCTTTACCCCTATGCCGATGCTGGGTACCATATTGCGGATAGGTTGTTGCATAAACATATTGACCAAAGTGAAAAAGTCAAAGTAAGTGAATTGCCCGATGAGGATTGACTTAATCTTCTAGTGACTTGATCCACTTTATGCAGCTTTCCATCCACCCTTTTTGGGTTCCTTCCTTATTGATGGAAAGGGCATACCCATGTCCCCCTTTTGGGTAAAGGTGCATTTCAGCAAGCACCCCTGCCTCAGTCAGTGCTTCATAGAAACGGAGACTATGCGCCACAGGCACTCCTGCGTCATCCTGTGAATGAAATAGAAAAGTAGGTGGAGTGGATTCGGTAACATGTTTTTCGTTGGAAAAATAGTCCACCCATTTGGCCTCCTTGGTTTCTTGAAGGAGGTTGTTTCTAGATCCGGAATGTGTAAATGAAGGGTCAAAGGAAATTACTGGATACCCCAGCAGTACAAAGTCAGGTCTTGTGGAAACCCCTGCCCTGGAATCCAAGGCACCAATTTCCTTATCATCAAAGTGAGTAGCCAAACTAGAGGCCAAATGGCCTCCAGCCGAAAAGCCCATTACCCCTATCTTATCCTTGGCAATTCCCCAGGCATCCGCATTTTCCCTTACCAGCTTAATAGCTTCCTTGGCGTCACTCAAAGGGACCAAGTGGGGCTCAGTTTGGCTAATGCCAGAAGGTAAGCGGTACTTAAGCACTATGCCAGCGATTCCATGGCTGTTGAGCCACTTTGCCATATCCAGGCCCTCCCAATCATAAGCCAATACGCCATAACCCCCACCGGGACATATTACTACCGCGTGACCGGTGGAACTTCGTCTGGCCGGCAAGAAAACCTCAACCATTGGGTCCACCACGTTCCTTACCACCACGATTTCATTTTTATCTACCTCCTCCTTCATCTCAGAAGTTTTGGCATAAGGGATTTCACCTTCATAAAGAGGCATTCGAATGGGTTGTTCTTGCGCAATTGTGGTCATGGATAGTCCCATTAAAACGAAAAAGAGAAATGGCTTCATAAATTTTGTTTAGAAAATTTTTCGGAATGTCCCAACATAAGGGCAGCACCATATGCTGAACCAAGGGGGAAATCAGAGAATTTAAGTTCGAATTCAGGCAATAGTTCCTCAAGCATACGGATAAACACGCTGTTGTGTACAAAACCGCCGTCAATATAAACCTTTTTGGTTTCGGATTTGCCCAAGGCCAATAAAAGGGAGGCCTTTTGCAACTTTGCCAAGCCCCAATTAACTTGATAATAGGCCGACTCAAAGGTGTCAAAATCACTGAGTTCCCACCTGTTTTCTGGAAACATGTTTTGAATCATTGGGGTTCTTACCATGGTTTCAGGATAAAATTTGGAGGGGATTTCCCCAGATAAAAATTGTTGGAGCAACTCCTCATCTGCCTCTATATCCTTGTAGTACTTTGCCTCTTTTTTGAAATGCAGGTTCAATTTCTCAATTTGGTGATCCAACTCATAGCCCAATAAAAACCTGCTGGCCTTCACCGTGCCCCCTTGAATGGAAAGGAAGTTCAGACAGTCATTTTTCAGTTCATCAAAGGTTAGTTCCCCTACCGGATAGGGATTTAGTGTAATACTCCAAGTTCCGGTAGAAATTAATGCAAAAGGCTCGTTTATTTTCAACAAATAAGAGGCCAAGGCAGAACTACTGTCATGAATACCCACTCCCACCTTTACTCTTTGACCACAAATGGTTTTTTCAAAATAATTGCTAGTGGGAACTGTTTTGGGGAATTTCTCTGCAATTTCCTCCTCATAAACCCAAGAATGATAGTCTCCCTTGGGGAAATCCCAGAGCTTTGTATGACAACCGATGGAGGTAGGTTCTGCCACAAATTCCCCTGTAAATAGGTAGGAAATATATTGAGGCAAATGAAGACTGTATTTTATCCTCTTAAATACCTCGGGTCGCTTTCGCTTTAACCATAACAGTTGAAGTCCGGAGTTCAGCATTCCCAATGTGGGAGAGGCTGTTATGGTGTTTATTTGCTCCTCTGGGTATTTCCCATAAAACTCCTCATGGAGGTCTTGGGGGAATTTTTTCAGGTAATTGTAAATGGGAGTGATGGGCTTGCCGCTGTCATCTACAGAAACGAAAGAAGCCCCATAGGTGGAAAAGTTCAAGGCCATCACCCTGTAATTGGAATCCCTGCAAAGGGCTTCCACCTTTTCTTTGGCCCAATTGGAGATTTTCCTTAAATCATCGCACTCTTCCCCATCCTCATCGGTGATTGTGGGGAATTTTACATATTCCTCTTTGATCTCCTTTAGGTTTTCGTCGAATAAAAAGAACTTCTTATTTGTTTTACCAATATCAAAGATTGCTATTACGGGTATGGCCATTTTTTTAATCATTAATAGCCCCGTACCTGTCAGGGCAGAATTGTAGTTTAAAGTCCAGTAGAAAGAGTCTTACTTCCTCTTTCCTTGATTAGGTTTTTCCTGACCTGAGCATCCCTATAGGCTTGTACAGGCAACAAGGAAGCACCAGCTTGCCTTCTTGCTTCAGCTACCATAGGCCTTACATCTGTCCTGTAGGCATCTTGCATAATTTCCTGTGCAAGTCCAGCATCATTCTTTTCCCTAGCTTGTTCCAATGCATCCCGGTCAATCAGGAGTGCCTGAGCATAGGCAAGTTGAATGGCCTCCACCGATTGAAGTAGGTCTTCCAAGGGATCTTTGAGGTTATGGCTGGCATCTATCATCCATGCGGGTGCCGGGTTATTTCCTTCTTCGTTTTCCATACCTTCCACCAGCTCATTAAATATCAAAAACAACTGATAGGGTTTTAAGGCCCCCACGGTAAGGTCGTCATCTCCGAACTTGGAATCGTTGAAGTGGAAGCCACCTAGTTTCCCCTGCCACATAAGCGTAGAAACAATCTGCTCGATGTTGGTATTGGGGAGATGATGGCCCAGATCCACCAATGTAAACGCTTTGTCTCCCAGCTCCCTGGCAAGGAGGTGTGAAGTCCCCCAATCCTGAATAACCGTATGGTAGAAATAAGGTTCGTATGGTTTGTATTCCACAAACATCTTCCAATCATCCGGGAGATCGGCATAAATCTCCTGTAGGGACATCAGGGTGCGTTGCAGGGCTTTTCGAAAATTCATTTGGCCGGGAAAGGAAGATCCATCCGCCAACCAGACGGTCAAAGAATTTGAGCCGAGTTGTTTGCCATAGTGAATAACTTCCTTGTTATGCGCAATGGCTTGATCCCTTACTGCCTTGTCGGTATGGCATAGTGAGCCAAACTTATAGGAGTGGGACTGCCCCGGCTGGTTTTGGAAGGTGTTAGAGTTCATGGCATCAAACAACAATCCATGGGAAGCTGCATGTGCCTTAATCGCATCCGCATCGGCAGGTATATCCCATGGAATGTGTAGGGAGATGGCTCCTGAAGCTTTGTTTAAAGCATGCAGTAACCCCACATCCTCAATTTTTTCTTCCAGGGATCTAGGTTCTCCACCTCCAGGAAACCTCCCAAACCGTGTCCCTCCCGTGCCCAATGCCCAACTTGGAATTGCTATTTGAAACTTTTTGATTTTTTCGATGAGGGTCGCTACTTCTACATTTTTGCTCTCCAATCTTTGCTTTAAATGAGCAAAACTCTCCCGATGCGCTGGGAGAGTTTTGTCATTGTGCGATTGGATGAATTGGTCATCTATCCGCATATCCAATTTTATCTCACGAAAGCAGCTGCCACACCGCCATCTACATTCAAAATATTACCTGTGCTCTTACTTAAATCACCCCCTACAAAAGCAAACACCGCACTGGCAATGTCATCGGTGGAGATTATTTCATTCATGATGGTACGCTTCGCATAGAAGGCTGGCAATTCTTCCACTTTGATTCCGTAGGCTTTAGCTCTTCCGGCGGCCCAGCCTCCTTCCCATATTTTACTTCCCTCTATGACTGCGTCAGGATTCACCACATTTACGCGGATTTTTTCTGGGCCAAGCTCAGCTGCAAGAAGTCTGCTCATATGGACCTGGGCAGCTTTTGCCGTTCCGTAGCCAACGTTGTTGGGCCCGGATACCAAGGCATTCTTACTAGCAATATTGATGATATCGCCACCCTTGTTTTGCTTCCTAAGTACTTCCACGGCCGCCCTGCTGACTGCAAACTGTCCCTTCACCAAAACGTTTTGAAGAAGATCCCATTCCTCATCAGTGGTTTCAGAAATTGGCTTGGAAATAGCCAATCCCGCACAATTGACCACAATATCCAATCCTCCAAACTTCAAAGAGACCGCTTTGGTGGCGCTTGTAATCTGATCAGCCTTCGAAACATCCATTACCACACCATGTCCTGTATCCTTGTCGTAAGTGGCTACTGCTTCGTCCAGTCTCTCCTTACTAATGTCCGTAATAAAAACGCAGGCACCTTCCTTAGCCAAGCGGTCCGCTATTGCCTTTCCGATACCTCCTGCACCACCTGTGACAAGGGCAATTTTTCTGGATAATGGCTTTTCTTTTGGCATTCTTTGTAGCTTGGCTTCTTCAAGTAACCAGTACTCTATATCGAAAGCCTCCTGTAGGGGTAAGGCCACATATTCGGAAATAGCCTCTGCTCCTTTCATTACATTAATAGCATTGAGGTAGAATTCGCTGGCTACCCTTGCTGTTTGTTTGTTTTTGGCATAGGTAAACATTCCCACCCCCGGCCAAATAATTACCACCGGATTCGAATCTCTCATGGCGGGGCTATTGTCCCTCTTGTGATCTTCATAGTACTTTGTATAGTACTCTCTGTATTTTTGGAACTCCTTTTCTAAATATTCTTTTATGGAACTCGTATCGTTCAGGTCTTTGTCTGCAGGAATATCCAACACCAAAGGCCTTATCTTTGTCCTCAAAAAATGGTCTGGGCAGCTGGTTCCTAATGGGGCTAACTTTTCCAGATCGTTGCTGTTGATGTACTCCAAGACACTTTCATTGTCGGTGAAATGACCGATCATTCGGTTATAGCTGGATGCTAATCCCCTTAGAAGTGGTGCAAGGATTGCTGCTTGGTCTTTTCTAGCCTCCGGAGCCAAGGCCTTCACCTTTTGTCCTCCGAATACCGGTCTTTTCTTACCGTAGTTTTCTTCCAAATATTGTGAGGCCTTTTCGATAATCTCCAAGCTGTTTACATAACACTCATAGGAAGTATCTGCCCAGGTGAAAAGCCCATGGCCTCCCAGCATTATCCCCCGTATTCCCGGATTGTCCTTCACAGCTTTTTCCAGCTTTAGTGCAATGTCAAACCCCGGTCTTTGCCAAGGCACCCATGCAATTTGTCCCTCAAAAAGCTCCTCGGTGATTTTTTCACCTTCCTTGGAAGCCGCTATGGCTATGGCAGCATCTGGGTGCAAATGGTCGATGTGCTTAAAAGGAAGGAAGGCATGCAAAGGGGTGTCTATAGAAGGGGCTTTCGAATCCAAGTCATAGATGCAGTGATTAAAAAGTTCCACCATCTCATCTTCAAATTCCAATCCTCTGTAAACGTTCTTCAAAGCGTGCAACTTATCCTGGTAAAGACCTGCAAGACCACTTCTGGTCAAAGTGCCTATATCCCCACCCGAACCTTTGATCCACATGATCTCAGTTTCCTTACCAGAAAGCGGATCCTTTTCCATGGTTTTACAGCTGGTGTTGCCACCACCATAATTGGTGATGCGGAGGTCAGCTCCCAAAATGTTTGAACGATATAGCAACAAGGCTACCTGATCATCACCGAGTTCCTTTTCTTTTTTATGATCCCAGAGATAATCTACATGCTTGAATGTTTTTTCTGCAACTGACATATTAAATAAAATTATTAATTATTGATTTCAACATTGAACTTTAGCGAATATACATTACTGCAATTCTTTAACCATCCTGTGCTGTGCTGATAAGGCTATTTATCCTAACTCAGCAATTTAAAATTCCAGAATTGTCGGATATTTCGCGTAACTGTAAAGTTAAGGGTTATTCGTTAAGGTAAAAAAAATCACGTTAGCGATAGGGAGAGGGGCTTGTAGAAGTCCATCCTCCGTCGATTACCAGACTTTGGCCGGTTATATGCCTTGCCCTGTCCGATACCAGAAAGACAGCAGCGTTGGCAATATCCTCTGGTAAGGCGGGCTTTCCAATAGGGGTGATGTCTGCCCATGTCTTTTCATACCCCTCTTCTGCCGAAGTCCGCTCTGTCAATGTTGCCCCAGGTGCTATGGCATTTACTGTTATTTTGTGTGGAGAAAGCTCCAGCACCAGTGTTTTGGCTAACATTTCCAATGCGGCTTTACTCATACCGTAAGCCGCAAGATCCTTGTGGGCTTGATGACCCGTTACGGAGGACATGAACAAGATAGAACCACCCTTCCCTTGCTTTACCATTTGCCGTGCTGCCGCTTGGGCCAAGAAAAAACTTCCTTGAATATTCAGGTCAATTACTTTTTTTAGATCTTCCCTGGCATAGTCCAAAAAAGGCCCGAAAAGGGTGATGCCCGCATTGGGGATGGCAATGGTTAAACCTCCGAAATGGGATACTGCTTCCTTTACCATAGACGCAAGGAAATCCGGATCCGAAGCATCTCCAGGCCAAGCTAAGCAACTACCAGGCACTAGCCTGTTTACCTCCTCCACAGCCAATTGACAGAGGTTTACCTCAACATCATTCAGCACCACCTTCACGCCGTTTCTTGCTAGTTCCTTGCAAATGGAAAGTCCTATTCCCACCCCTGCCCCGGTGACAACCGCCACCGGGGTAGAAGTGGATGGATTGAACAAATAGCTATCCATATGATCTAGAATCAATGGCTATCCTTGGAAACTTCGCTACCCGAACCTCCCCTTAGAAAATCCAAATCAGCCCCCAGATTGGCCTGCTCCACATGTTTGATATATAACCCGACGTACCCTCTGTCAGCGATTGGCTCTGGTCTTTTCCATGCCTTCTTCCTTTCAGCCAACTCCTCATCGGAAACCAACAATTCCAGTTTACGGTTTGGAACATCTAGGGTGATTTTATCGCCGGTTTTGACTACGGCAAAGTTGCCTCCTTCCGCTGCTTCTGGGGAGGCGTGGAGCACCACCGTGCCAAAACCCGTACCACTCATCCTGCCGTCGGAAATTCGGATCATATCGGTAACCCCTTTATCCAAGACCTTGGGAGGCAAGCCCATGTTACCTACTTCGGGCATTCCAGGATATCCTTTTGGCCCCACATTTTTCAACACCATTATGCAGGTCTCGTCTATGTCTAGTTCCGGATCGTCGATGTTATTCTTGTAATCGTCAATGTCCTCAAAAACTACCGCTCTTCCTGTGTGAGTCATCAGTTCTGGTGCGGCTGCTGAAGGCTTGATAATGGCACCTGTTTCGCAAAGGTTTCCCTTTAAAACTACTATTCCAGAAGTTTTATTAAAAGGATTATCGATGGCCGAAATAACCTTTTCGTTGAAATTTTCAAAAATCTCAACATTGGCACCTATACTCTTGCCATTGACAGTTATACAATCGTTGTGCAAGTGATCCTTAAGCTGTCGAATTATAGCCGGCAGTCCGCCTGCATAGTAAAGGTCTTCCATGAAATATTTCCCGGATGGCTGTAGGTTGGCCAAGAGGGGGATATTCGCGGAGAATTTATCGAAATCTTCCAAGCTGAGGTCAACTCCTATGCGGCCTGCAATGGCCAAAAGGTGAATCACAAAGTTGGTGGAACCGCCTATTGCTGCATTCACCATTATTGCGTTTTCAAAGGCCTCCCTAGTCAATATTTCGGAAATCTTGAGGTCGTTTTCCACCATTTTTACGATTTCCATCCCCGACATATGGGCCATCACTTTTCTGGCCGAGTCCGGTGCTGGAATAGCAGCATTTCCGGGCAGGGAAAGCCCTAGGGATTCCACCATGCATGCCATGGTGCTTGCCGTACCCATTACCGCACAGTGTCCATCACTTCTACATAAACCTGACTCCGCGATGTACAATTCTTCCTGTGACATGCGTCCTGCCCTGGATTCTTCACTAAACCTCCAGATATCACTGGTGCTGATGGAAGTACCTCTGTATCTTCCGGTTAGCATAGGCCCTCCCGAAACCACTATGGTAGGCAAATCCACACTTGCCGCTCCCATTACTAGAGATGGGGTGGTTTTATCACAACCACAAAGCAGCACTACCCCATCCAAAGGATTTGCACGTATGGATTCTTCGGTATCCATGCTAGCCAAGTTTCTGTAAAGCATAGCAGTGGGCTTCATCAAGGTTTCTCCCAAGGACATTACCGGAAATTCCACAGGAAGTCCTCCTGCTTCATACACCCCCCGCTTCACAAATTCCGCTAGCTCCCTGAAATGACTATTGCATGGAGTAAGTTCAGACCATGTATTGCAGATACCTATTACCGGTTTGCCATTCAATTCGTGGGTAGGTATGCCCTGCTTCTTAAACCAAGACCTATAGATGAGTCCATCTTTTCCTGTTTTACCGAACCATCCTTGGCTCCGTCGTTCCTTTTTTTCCATTTTTCGAAGGTTATTTTAAGCGTTTAATTAAGTTAGCTGGGTTAAATATGCACTTTTCCAAGGGATGCTAAAAAGATGATCCTAGGTACCTATGGTGAACATCCAGCATAGTATAATTCAAATATACAAAATATGTGAAACCTCGGAAGGTTGGATTTCTTTTTTCCCAATACCATTGCCCCAGTGGGGATACTCTGTCGGAATAGTCCAAATTGAAGATTCCCGGTATTTGTTAAGGTCATAAATGAGGAAGGGAAAAGAAATGCTTCAAATTTACCCGTTCACGACATAATACAGCATCTTCTTCTAAATCAGTTGTGTTTATAGCATGCCTTACCCTATATTGGAAAATCAATTAACTACAAAATAATTTACCATGAGTTTTGAAATCAATTCACCAAAAGACACCTATGACGCCATCATCGTGGGTTCGGGAGCAGGAGGGGGCATGTCCAGTAAAATACTTTCAGAGGCCGGTTTGAGTGTGGCGGTAGTGGAGGCGGGAGGTGATTTTGACCCCGCCCTGGAAGAATATAGAACGCAAATGAGGTTCCCTTGGGAATCTCCACGAAGAGGAGCCAATACACAAAGGGCTTTTGGGGATTTTGACGCTGCTTATGGAGGTTGGGAGATAGATGGAGAGCCCTACACCCGTAAGGGTGGGACAGAGTTCGACTGGTTCAGATCCAGGATGTTGGGGGGAAGGACCAACCATTGGGGGAGGATTTCTCTGCGTTTTGGCCCGGATGATTTCAAAAGGAAAAGTATAGACGGCCTCGGGGATGACTGGCCCATCTCCTATGAGGACATCCAACCGTATTATGACAGGGTGGATAAAATTGTAGGCGTATTTGGGAGCAAAGAAGGCATTCGCAATGAACCTGATGGCTTTTTCCTGCCCCCGCCAAAGCCACGATTGCATGAACTGGCCTTTATGGAGGGAGGGAAAAAAGCGAACATTCCCGTTATTCCATCCCGGATTTCGGTGCTCACCCGCCCCGTAAACAACGATAGGGGCACCTGTTTTTTCTGTGCCCAATGCAGCAGGGCCTGCCAGGTTTATGCCGATTTTTCTGCCGGCACCGTGTTGGTGAAGCCTTCTATGAAAAAGGGACACGTAGACCTTTATACCCATGCTATGGTTAGGAAAGTTACCACCAATGACAAAGGGGAGGCGACTGGGATTTCCTATGTGAGTAAAGTCGACATGAAGGAATACAAATTGAAGGCAAGAGTAGTGGTGCTGGGTGCCTCAGCATGTGAAACGGCTCGTATTATGCTCAATTCAAAATCCTCTCAGCATCCAGACGGTTTATCCAATAGCAGCGGAATGCTGGGCAGGTACCTTCACGACTCCACTGGGGCAAGTAGAGGAGCGTTTATCCCCTCCATGTTGGGTAGGGATAAATACAACGAGGACGGAGTGGGATCCATGCATGTATACACTCCTTGGTGGCTGGATAACAAGAAATTAGATTTCCCCAGGGGATACCATTTGGAATTTGGGGGAGGGATGCGTATGCCCAATTATGGTTTCGGATTCGGCTTGGACTCCATCCGGAAACATTTCAAGGATGAGTTTGGGAACCCACAACCAAACGGAGGATATGGTGCAGGGTTGAAAAGGGACATCCGGAATTATTATGGGGCCACCATCGGTATTTCGGGAAGAGGAGAAAGTGTGCCCCAATATGACAACTATTGCGAAATTGACCCCTACACCGTAGACAAATATGGCATTCCCGTGCTTCGTTTTCATTACAATTGGACGGAACATGAGGTAAAACAGGCCAAGCACATGCAGGAGACCTTTGAAGAGATTTTCCAAGCTATGGGTGCCACCATTTTGGGGGATAAGCCAGGAGCCGAAAGCAATTATGGTTTGGCTGCACCAGGAAGGATTATCCACGAAGTAGGGGTAACCAGAATGGGAAATGACCCTAAAACCTCCGTTCTCAACAAATATTCCCAGGCCCACGAATGCAAAAACCTGTATGTCGTGGATGCGGGATCTTTTGTGTCACAGGCAGACAAAAATCCTACATGGACTATAATGGCCTTGTCCATCAGGGCATCAGAGCATATAGTGGAGCAGCTCAAACAAAAAAACATAGGGTAGGAAACCCTGCCATGTTTAGCTGATCCAGCCTTGAAATTAGAAATAATAGCTCTATAGGTAGGCTAATGCTTAGGGCAAATAAAAAAAATAGCTATTTTTACGTGCCAGAAAATAACACCTATGGGAAGAGCATTTGAATTCAGAAAGGAACGGAAATTCAAGCGATGGAGTAAGATGTCAAAAGTCTTTACCCGTTTGGGTAAGGAAATAGTGATGGCGGTGAAAATAGGTGGCCCAGATCCCGACACTAACGCCAAACTTAGGACTGTAATTCAAAACGCTAAAGGTGCCTCCATGCCTAAAGACAGGATAGAGGCTGCCATTGCTCGTGCAAGCAATAAGGAAGAGAAGGATTACGAGGAAATCACCTATGAAGGATATGGGCCCCATGGAGTGGCAGTGATTGTGGAGACTGCCACCGACAACCTCAATCGGACGGTAGCCAATATCAGGCATTATTTCACCAAAGCAGGAGGTTCTCTGGGTACTTCTGGATCCGTAAGTTTCATGTTTGAAAGAAAGGCCGTGTTTCGTTTTTCCAAAGGGAATTGGGACATGGAAGAACTGGAGCTGGAATTGATAGACTTCGGGCTTGAAGATATAGACGAAAACGAAGGGGAGATTTTTATTTACACGGAATTTGAGAATTTCGGCAATATGCAAAAAGCCCTAGAGGATAGAGACATTGAAGTCATCAGTGCTGATTTTCAACGTTTTCCCATGTCCTTGACCGAACTTACCCCTGAACAAGAGGAAGAGGTCAATAAAATGATAGAACGTATTGAGGAAGATGACGACGTAAACCATGTTTACCACAACATGGCGTAGTTTTTCTCCATTTTAACTTAACCAATGGCATTTCCAAAAAGAAAAAATCTCCGGGAACAAACCCGACAAAAATTAATTGTAGTAGGCAGTAGAAATCCTGTGAAAATAAAAAGTGCAGAAGATGCCTTTCTAGCTGCATTTGAGGAGCAATTTATCGTTCAGGGACTAGAGGTAGACTCCCAGGTGTCGGATCAACCCAGAGGGGACGTAGAAACCTACACTGGAGCCTATAATAGAGCTTCTTCCGCAAAAAGAGCCTTCCCGGAGGCGGATTTTTGGGTGGGAATCGAAGGAGGTGTAGATGAGGTTGGGGAACAATTGGTGGCTTTTGCCTGGATAGTTGTCCTAAATGGCAGCCAGGTGATAGGGAAAGCTAAAACTGGCACTTTTTTTCTTCCTTCTTCCATCAAAAATCTAATCGATGAAGGTATAGAACTTGGGGAAGCGGACGACAAGGTTTTCCGGCAAACCAATTCGAAACAGGGCGGGGGTTCGGTAGGCCTGCTCACCCACGGAGTGGTGAATAGAAAATCCTATTACGAACAAGCGGTCTTACTTGCCCTCATTCCCTTTTTGAACCAAGACCTGTATTAATTCTACTATGCCCCATAGACATTATCTATTGGTTTATGATTTTCTTAGGGTTTATCTTTGCGCATTCATTCAAAAAAGCGTTTTAATATGTTAGAAGAATTAGCACAAGACAATTTACAAGAGCTCATATCTAGTAACGAAAAGGTGTTGGTTCAGTACGGAGCAACCTGGTGTGGAAACTGTAGGATCATGAAACCAAAAATGAAAAGGTTAAGCAAAACTCATGATACAGTTAAGTTTTTATATGTGGATGCCGAAAAACTGCCTGAATCAAGAAAATTAGCCGAGGTGTCCAATTTACCTACCTTTGCCACGTTTAAGTCTGGTAAACTGGTAAACCAAGTTCAAACTAACAAGGAGGAAGTACTGAAAACTTTGATCGATGAGATTACCAATAATTAAACACGTCCTAAATTTTATTGAGGAGAATGATGAAGATTGGGTAAACGAGACCATCGAACTTCTCGAATCCATCACCGAAATAAGCTCGCTGAAGGACGATGAATTGGATGTGATTGGGGAGCTACTTTCAAACTTATATGGCACTTTGGAGGTTAACAAAATGATGAAAGAAGGAATGGACAAAAAGGAAGCTATGAACTCTTTTATGAAAAGGGTAGTAGGTTCGATCGATAAATAAAGATTACGCTGGATTGGGTAGAAAGTTGTTAATCACCCGGTTTTCACCAATTACCTACTGATAGTGTAAGGCATGTCGTTTAAGACATGCCTTTTTTTATTAACAAGGGTTGTAATCTTTTGCCAAAGGCCTTAGGGGTTTTTACTAAAGAAGGAGACCCCAGTTTTAATAAATACTAATTGCTTCTGTATGCGTTAAATCTCCCCACATTTAGGGGCCTTTTCTTACGGGCCTATGCGAAAGACAGAAAAGCTTCCGATAGGTATTCAGGAAAACAGGACAGGAAATAGTATAAGATGCATGGGGCAAAGGTAATTCGACACCTTAAATACTTTAATGAGCAGAAAGGTATCCATCGTTAATTTTCGCTAATTTGCCTCAAAAAGGAAGATAGCGCTTCCTTCCAACTGGGAGATGCATCCCATTTTTCCCCGATGTACAATTCATTTCTCACCAAAAACTTGACATAATACTTGACCACAATCCGGTTGGGATCCACTTCTGGGGGAACGTTTAATCCCATGTTTTCCATGATGTCCCCTTCTCTACCTTCGATTCTCATCAACATAAATTGAACCCTGTCCCGGATTAATTCCTGGTTGCTTCTGGCTGTGTTAATAAACTCTACCTGGTAGGGATAAACCTCCTCAAATACGGATTCTAACCCTTCCCTTTCTTCCCGTTGTTCGGCTAGCCTTTGCGCTTCACTTTTGCCAAACAAATCATGCCTAAAGGTAAGTAGGTATCCAGAGTCCCCAGATGCTCCAGAGAGCAAAACCCCTATTTTAAACACATCGAGGTTAAGTGGTTTTCTTCTTAGGAAGTTACTCGCTCCAGAAGTCCTTCCCTGACCTTCTTCCACTTGAGGGAATTCAGGAATCTCTATAACCAAAAAATTTTCGGATGGCTTATTAACTCCTATGGATTTCACATCTTCAAAAAACTGATCCAGACTTGTGGCACTGACGGATATATGCTCACCGGGTGATATGATATTCTCGTTTTTGGAAAAAGGAAAAATATGTAAATGAAAATTGCCGTTGGAAGTCCTTGTCACCACAATGATGTTGTTGATTAATCGTTTCTGAAAAGCATTGGCATAGATTTGTAGGGTTTCTTCCGACAGGGCTACTTCTTCTAATTCGAAATATCCCACAGGATCACCGCCGGCATCCACCAAAGGTGAATGAACCTTTTCTGCTAGTTCTTCCCAGGTCAGTGAGGGCTGAGCTGCCGGCGAACAAGAGATCAGTACAGCTGATTTACCGGATAAAAAGCCCTCAACGGGTTGTTGCTGACCAAAAACCAAAGCCTGGACGAAGCAGACCAAGACCAGCATGTGTATATATTTCATAAACAAAATTATTGCAAACGCTAAAGTTTAGTATTTTCACGGATAATCACAACGCATAAGCTTCCCAATTACTATGAGAACGGCCAAATCTATCATAATATTTTTTCTGCTCTGGGCTTCCTATGAGATCAATGCCCAACAACTCTCCACTGACCAATCCCTAAAGGATTTGGAATACCTCTCATCCCCAAAGCTGGAAGGAAGGAAACCCCTCAGCAAGGGAAGCCAACTTGCGCAAGACCATATCAGGGCAAGGTTCCGAGAACTTGGCCTTGGTTCTCAATTTCAAGACTTCACTCAGCCCTTCTCCCTTCCTTCCTCAATTTCCAAAAAGGAAGGTAAAGCCAAAAACATAGTAGGGTTCGTTCCCGGTTCTGAACTCGATAGGATAATAATAGTGATGGCGCATTATGACCATATCGGAGTTAAAGACGGTGAAATCTACCATGGTGCTGACGACAACGCTTCGGGAGTGGCTGGACTACTTTCCTTAGCTGCCCATTATGCAAAGCATAGGCCCCTTCATTCCATGGTTTTCGCGGCTTTAGATGCAGAGGAGATGGGTCTTTTAGGAGCAAAGGCACTACTAGAGGACTTTCCCTTTTCCCAAGATCAAATTGCATTGGTTGTTAATATGGATATGATAGGTAGAAGCGATAATGACCGCTTGTATGCAGTAGGATCCAGACATTATCCTCATTTATTACCTTTATTGGAGGAGGTATCCAAAACAGCCCCTATAGAATTGTTCATCGGCAACGACGGAGGTTTTGGAAAAAAGGACTGGTCAAAGGCGTCTGACCATGCTCCCTTCCATGCTGAGGGAATTCCATTCCTGTATTTTGGGGTGGATGACCATGAAGATTACCACAGACCTTCAGATACCTTTGAGAATATAGATCAAGCATTCTTTCTCAAGGCCATTGATACCATTTTCCGGGTTATGGAAAAATTTGACAGCAGCCAGCTTTAGTTATTTAAAAACATAGGTAGCTCCGAATTTTGCGGTTACGTTGTTTTTGTCGAGGCCTGGCACAAAATAGGTAGTTGGATCATTCTCTATATACCAGTGGTAATTCAAGGTGTTGACAAATTGGAGGTTAGCAAATACCAATATTTGATCAAATCGCCATTCGCCAATGAGGGAGGGGACTATGTCCACATATTTAGTTCGCCAATCTTTGATATCCTCAAATCGCTTATAGTAAAAGTCATTGTTGTGATTGATGTATTCCAGTTGAAACCCGATTCGGTTAAAATCCTTCACCCAGGCAATATCCGCAGAAATGACATTACTCCCAGGCCCATAACCAAAACCCAAAACCTGGCCCCTATGGGTATAGCCATGCCTCACGTGGGGATGAGTGTACCAACTGTTTCTAGCCAGTATGTTTTCCCTCACGGTCTGACCCGTCTGTGTCATTTCCATGCCTACCTGTATGAATTCCCTCTGTTTCTTTAGCTTTATCAGGTGGCTGAACCCAAAGGTGAATGCCCTGTTTAGGTCGGGATTGATCAGAAAATCATACATGGTCCTACTGTTTCCATTAGAGCCATATTCCCCATAGAATTCAAAATGGCCTTGAGGGCTTATCCACCTAAAGAACCCAGAGCTCATCTGGTTTCTTCTGTCCACGGCAGGCTTACTGATGGCCTGAGGGCCCTTTTCGCTGTTGAACATGGGCAGATAGTCCCTGAAGGTTTCCATGTCCGAATTATACATTTGGGACACACTACTAAATCCCAAAAACAACCCTGGTACCCATTCCGGTTGGTAGGTCATTACGAATCCTGCCAAATATCTCCAATCACTTCTGTCTCTCTTTGGCGCATAAGGAGGGGTGGTCCGAAAGGTCACGTCCGTATTTGGCGGGCCAAAGCCAGAAGCTTCCAGCCTTCCTGCTATCAATTGGGTTTCGAATTTACCTATGGGAGTGGAAACGGGTTTTCTGGTATTGATGGTGGCATGCAAGAAACCTGGAGCGTGGTTACTCATAAGCAGGGATGCCCTGCGCCCAGGCCCCCACCACAGGTTTTCGGTAGATATTCCTACAGACCATTCTTTGTAGTTATACCTAATACTGGATTGCCCCATTAATAAACTGACATAGGCCCTTTCCCCAAACCGCTCTGGTCTGTCAATGGTATTAAGCCAGTCATAATACTGCGCCCAGGTACTGGGGTCATGCTCCAGGGGAAAGCCCATGTAATCCCTGTTCGCAGCATAGAGAAATTCAGGTTGTATTTGCAGGGTCAACCCCCCATATTCTGCATAAATGCCAAAACTGGCAAGATACTGCATGCCTGCATTTGGGATCATTGGGCCATTGTTGATGCCGAAAGCGTAATTGGAGTTGTACTGGGTCCTGAGCATACCAGGCAACAACATGAACTTCCCCTTGCTGTCCTTTGAAGAAAAACTGAACTCCGAAAGGTCTTCGTCGGTAAAAGTTCCGTCTAGGTCTATTCCGTTTTCTTTGTTGAAGGACTCACTGGGATAGAGAGGGCGAATCATAAAGCTCACACTTGAGTCGAGTTCCCCTAATAACTGCTGCCGCCTCATATAGTCTTCGAATATGGGAAAATTGAGGGACACGCTTTGCGCCACTAAAAAAGTAGGAAGACACATGCCTGCCAATAGAACCAGTATAGCAGTGGCATTCAATAAACTTTTTCCTAGGTTCTTTTTCATTTTAATGTCATAGTGGTCACTTCAATCTTAGCTACAGACCAGCTTTCATCACAGACCGGGTCGGAAGCATTTTCTTGTTTTAATTCATCCCCACACACGATCTCAATAGAGGAGGAACTGTGTGAAATGTACTTGGAAATTCTGTATTTTGTGGTCCATCCCAATTGACCCTCATACTGACACCTACCAGGAAGGTCTGTTTCCAAGGCTCCCGATTTAGGTTCGTTTAGCCTGGGAAAGTTATCAGGATAAGACTGGTATAGGCAAAACAAAGACTCGCAAGGACTATTGGAGAACGTAGTACGCAAAACTTCTATGCCATCCAACTGCATGTACCAAAAATCAGGCCCTCCGACGTTGTCCGGATTTCCGTCCCAACTGTCATGAACCAGCAATTCCACAGTAACTTGAATGGTGTTATGGGTAGGTAAATTTGGCAAAGTAAGCTTTATCTCTTCATTATGAAAATAACCCATTACTGTATCCCCATTAAAAACATGCAACCTTCCCTCTTGAATATTTGACAAATCAGAATTTGAAAAGTCATTGGAATAAATTAATGTTTCTTCTGTCAATACCTGTTCACAAGAGAAGAAAAATACAACTAAGATCCCAGCCGCAAAAGATTTAATTCCTTGGATGAAGTCATTCAAAATAGCCCTCATTTCATAACCGTTTATTAAAATAGGTCCACATATGGAGTAATTGTCCTTCACCAAAACCCTGAAATTAATTATCGAACAAATAAACGAAATATTTGGCAATCTTGGAGAAATCCTTCGCACATTTACAAAATTGATATTTAATCCCAAAAGTAGACCCTTTTTACCCTATGGGTAATATTTGTAAGCAGCTCATAGGGGATGGTGCCAATGGTCTTGGCGAGTTCCGAGAGCTCCACACCCTCCCCATATATACAGGCTTCATCGCCCTCCTTTACGGAAGGTATATGGGTTACATCAACCATGCACATGTCCATGCAAACATTTCCCACTACAGGGGCCTTTTGTCCATGGATAAGCACAAAACCGACACCATTTCCAAACCGTCTGTCGAATCCATCCGCATAACCGATATTCAAAGTGGCTATTTTACCCCCATTTATTAGCCTCCCTTTTTGGCCATACCCTACGGATTCTTCCGGCAGGATGGTTTTTATTTGTGCAATAGGGGTTTTCAATGTGCCAATTTGG
This sequence comes from Pleomorphovibrio marinus, assembly GCF_003347495.1. GTDB lineage: Bacteria > Bacteroidota > Bacteroidia > Cytophagales > Cyclobacteriaceae > Pleomorphovibrio > Pleomorphovibrio marinus. The sequence goes on along the minus strand of NZ_QCXY01000001.1, from coordinate 605,295 downwards.
GTCAATGGCAAAGCTTCGCCTCCGACCGGATCTACCCCATAAAGCCCAATTCCCAATCTAACCATATCCATGGCATACTTAGGAAACCGTTGGATCCCGGCGGTGTTCAGCACATGTAACAATGGTTTATTTTCCAACACCGAACAAAGGGTATCTGCATAGTCGACAAATTTCTTAAGTTGTAAGCTGGTAAACGGATCTTTGGCGATGTCATCAGCGGCCGCCAGATGGGTGAAAATACTGGCTACCTGAAGCAAAGGGGACTCTTTCAATAGAGCGCATAGGCTGTCAAGTTCTTTTTCTTCAAACCCCAGTCTTTTCATGCCAGTATCTATATCAAGGTGTATTCTTATTGATGTGGGGATGCTTGAGGCAAAAGTAGAAATGGACTTCAGTATATTTATACTGTAAACCACTGGTTCCAATTTATGCCTTGCCAATTGTTCAAAATTTTCCTTGTTGCTGTTCAAGACCATAATTGGCAGTGATATTCCGGCCTTTCTCAGTTCCACCCCCTCATCGGTATATGCCACCGCGAGGTATTCGGCTCCTAATACCTGCAATTGTTTAGCAATTTCTGTGGAACCACCCCCGTAGGCAGAAGCTTTTACCATCACCATTAGTCGGGTGCCCTCGGGCAGCAGCGATCGGTAGAGCTGGAAATTGGAGGTAAGGGCATTAAGGTTGATTTCAAGCACCGTACCATGAATCTTTTCCTCCAACTGCTTTACAATGGATTCGAATGAGTATTTCCTGGCACCTTTCACCAAGATCAATTCCCTGTTAAAGTTTTCTGCTTTGAAATCGGCCAAAAATTCAGAAGTGGAAGGATAAAATTCCCCATATATGCCAAAAATATCCCGATACCTGGATAAGGAGTCCCCGATGCCTATTAATTTTTTTATCTTATAATGGTGTATCAAGTCAGCCACCTTTTGGTAGGCATGACCCTCATCCCCGGTCTGAAGTAAATCGGATAGGATTAGGGTGCGGTTTATATCCAAGGGCTGCTCCTCCATCATTTGCAGCGCTATTTCAAGTCCAGCTAGGTCATTATTATAGGTGTCATCAATAAGGAGGCAATGGTTAATGCCTTGCTTTAAAGTCAGCCTCATATCTACAGGCTTTAGCTGAGGGAGGTAGCCTTGGATCTTAGCTGGAGAAATGCCCAAGGTTAGGCAAGTTGCAACCACATGCCTAAGGTTTTCTAATGATGCCTCATCCGTAAATTCAGTGCTAAAGGTAAAAATACCCAAGTCGGGTTTCATCAGTAATATTTTACAAGTCCCTTGCCTTTTTTTGGTGGAAAGCACATAGTCTGCAGGTCCTGAATTGGACCAGCCTATGAGTCTGTCTTCGGGAATCTCACTTTTCAAAAACCGACTTACCAAAGGCTGGTCGGCACAATAAACCACATACTTGGCATTTTTGAGAAATTTAGCTTTCTCTTTCAGTTTATGCTTTCTGTTTTCAAAATTGCTGTCATGGGCTGAGCCAAGGTTGGTAAAAATGGCTATATCGGGATGAATCATTTGCTCCAGCTTCTGCATTTCACCGGGCTGGGAAATGCCTGCTTCAATAATCCCAATTTGGTAGTTTTTGCCAAGGCCAAAAAGTGAAAGTGGTACTCCAATTTGGCTATTGTAACTTTTTGGGCTTTTGGCAACTCGGTAATCATTGGACAGTATCTGTCCTAGCCATTCCTTAAGGATAGTTTTTCCATTACTTCCGGTGATACCAATGGTTATCCCCTCAAATTTTTCTCTATTCCACTTGGCAATGGTTTGCAGGGCCTCCAAGGAACTTTTCACCATTACTATATTGCTACCGGAAAGTGATGCCTGGAGAGCCTTTACCTTCTCGGGGTTTTGAACAATGAAATTACGAACTCCCTTTTTGTATGCGGCTTCCATAAAATCATGACCATCCCTGCGATTGCCCATTAGGGAAATAAACAATGAACCCCTACCTTGGATGATGTTTCTTGAATCGACGAATACGGATTGGATGGCGGTAGGTTCACCCTTCATTATCCATTCACCGCTCAGTAGTGAAAATAGTGTATCTAGAGTAAATGGGTACATTGAACCTGTTTTCTTTCAAAATATTTTCCAAAAATACGATTTCATTACTAAAGAAAAATATTCTCCTATTTTGGGTTTCAATCTGTAATGGGGAGCTGTGTTTTTTTGATAAAAGGGATATTTTCAGTATATTTGGAGTATAGGTAAAATAAACAAGAACATTTCATTTGATTTAAGGTCACCCAAAAAAATGTATCTTCAAAACAATATTCTCCCCGGTACAAAATTCATCGGCTTTGTCGGTTTGATATTTTGTTTTTTCTTTCACAGCCAAGTATTTGCCCAGTCTGACCGGGAAACTGTCATTCAGGAAAGGCAAAAGGTAGAACATTCTGAAAAGGCCAAAGAGAAAAAAGTAAAGCAGGAGGTTACTGAAGAAAACAGCTATTCTCCCAAGGATAAGGAGGATTCAAGTTTCCGAAATGACAAGAAAAAAGAGTCGGGAAATTATCACTCTAGTTACAGTGAAGAAAATGAGTCCTTTGAAGCTAAGGACGGTGAAAAACCTTCCGTATCCTTCAATATTTTTCTATATGTTTTAGACCGATTCAAGGAAAATTAATCAATTGGTTGTAGTTGCTAAAAAATTATCCAAATCTTTCAACGTGATCTTTTTCTCATAAAAAGCGCGGCCGAATACCACACCACTCACGCCCAAATCCTTTAATCGGTTAAAGTCGCTAATATCCCTTACTCCTCCACTTGCCAAAATATGTAAGGATGGAAATTTATTTGCCAACTCTTCGTATAGCTCAAAATTAGGCCCGTCCATAAGGCCATCTCTACTGATATCTGAGCATTTTGCATATTTCAAGCCCCTCTCGAAGAAAAAAGTAAGGTGGTCAAAAAGCTGTGTAGTGGTTTTTGTTTGCCAGCCCTTGATTTTAATGCTGAGGTCCCTGCTGTCAGAATCTGCTGCGAGGTTTATTTTTTCCCTGCCGTAGGAAATCAACCACTGGGCAAAACGCTCTGGGAAACGGACAGCCACTGTTGCAGCAGTTACGGAGGAGGCACCATGCTCAAAAGCCTTAATAACATCCCCATCTGTGGACACCCCGCCTGTGAAATCAACTTTCAAGGAAGTGTATTGTACTATTGCCTCCAAAATATGGTAGTTTTTCGGAGATTCTCTTACTGCTCCGTCCAAATCTACAAGGTGAAGTTTGGAAATGCCGTGATCTTGAAAAGCCTGGGCTATTTCAAGGGGGTTATCAGAAATGACCTCCTCAGTAGAAAAATCTCCCCGCTTTAAACGCACGCATTTTCCGTTGATCAACCATATAGAGGGAATAATTTCAAACATGTTGGGCTGGTATAATTAAGACTAAATTTAAGGTTTATGTGTCAAAGCATTGACATGAAATGCGAAGTTTTTTTATATCCATTGTCAAAACCTTATCTTTAACTTTCCAAAAACCGTATTAGACACATGAAGCCCTTTAATAATATGACCCGTTACTCTAAAATCATTAGCGTTGCCACATTCTTTTGGCTCACCCTGTTCAGCACTGGGATTTTTGCCCAAAAAATTGGTCTGCAATTGTATAGTCTCCGAAATCAAATGGAAATGGATGTGGAGAAGTACCATGAGATCATAGACCAATGGGATATCAAGTATATCGAGGGAGGAAGCACCTATGGGATGTCTATGGATGAATACCTGGAAATGCTCGACAACTTAGGTTTACAGATGGTAGCAGTAGGGGCTGACTACGAACAGCTTAAAAAAGATCCCCAACAATTTATCGATAATGCCAAAGCTTTCGGTGCAAAATATATTGTCACATTTTGGATTCCTCACGACGGGGAATTTGGAGAAACTCATGCCAAAGAAGCTGTTAGGGTGTTTAATGAGGCGGGTAAAAAAATCAAAGATGCAGGATTGACTTTTTGCTATCACCCACATGGGTATGAATTTAAATCGTATGAGGGGGGTACACTATTTGACTATATGTTGGCAAATGCAGACCATTTCGACTTTGAAATGGACGTTTTTTGGGTGCAGATGGGGGGAGGAGACCCATTGGCGTTGTTAAAAGCTCATCCGGACAAGTTTCCCTTATTGCATCTTAAGGACAGAAAAAAAGGAACAGAAGGGACCGATGATGGCACTGGTGATGTGGAAACCAATGTGGTATTGGGAACTGGGGATATTGATATTGCAGGAATCATCCGCCAGGCAAAAGCCAATAATGCCGAGTACCTAATCATTGAAGACGAATCGTCCAGGTCGGTGGCCCAAATCCCCCAAAGCGTTTATTATATTAGACAAATTCTGGATGAATAACCTAATCACTCTCGTATAGAGGGTTTGTTGCCTTTTTGGAACAAAAATACTGGTTATTAGGTTACTATAAATCATGTTCTCTAGTAAGCAAATGGTCTCCGAGCCGTAAGTTAATTTGTGTTACCCCTAAAAATAGTAAAATAGCCTGAATAGCAATTATGGTTAAATTCCATGTTTCATTATTGGTGATTTTCCTCACATTATTTTTGAAAATTGATAATGAGGATATTGCTCCATTTAAGGTCATTTCTTTCGATGAGTTTGAGGAGATGACGAAGGAATCCTCGGATAAGATCAAAATTTACAATTTTTGGGCTACATGGTGTGCCCCATGTATCAGGGAAATGCCAGATTTTGAAAAGGTGAATGCGGAAGATCCCTCCGTAGAGTTGATATTTATTTCGATGGATGATGGAAGGAAGCCAGAAAGGGTGACAAATTTTATAGAAAAAAGAGGGGTAAAATCACCGGTCTTTCTATTGGATGACGTGGATTTCAATAGTTGGATAGATAAGGTGAGTAAAAATTGGTCCGGTGCCATTCCAGCCACCCTATTTGTGAAACCCAACGGGGAAAGGGCCTTTCACGAAGGAGATATGGACGAAGAAAGTTTGAGAAATTTTATTAGCCAACTAAAACAATAAAATCATGAAATTGAAAGTACAACATTTATTCGGTTTTCTATTTGCCTTCTTGATATGCCATTCAATTCAGGCGCAAGATGGTTACCAGGTTGGTGACAAAGCCAGCGATTTTAAGCTAAAAAATGTGGATGGTTCCTATGTGTCTATGGGCGATCATGATGATGCAGAGGGATTTTTGGTAATATTTTCCTGCAATACCTGTCCCTATGTGGTAGCCTATGAAGACAGGATGATTGCACTACACAACCAATTTGCTCCCAAGGGTTACCCGGTCATTGCCATTAATCCAAATGATGACGGTGCCAGTCCAGGAGATAGTTTTGAGAAGATGAAAGAAAGGGCAGATGCAAAAAATTTCCCTTTTGCGTATGTGTACGACGAAACGCAGGAAACCACGAAAGAGTACGGAGCCACCAATACACCGCAGGTGTATCTACTAGAAAAGGATGGCAATGACTATATCGTGAAATACGTGGGAGCCATAGACAACAATTACCAAGACGCTTCCTCCGTGACTAAAAAATATGTGGAAGATGCCATGGAAGCAGTGCTCACAGGGGATGAAGTGCCGGAGAAAAAGACCAAGGCAGTGGGTTGTACCATTAAATGGAGAAAATCTTAATCACCATAGATGTTGATAGTTCCTCCCTTTCACTGGCTATTAAGAGTGGAAGGGAGGTTTTTTGTGGATCAGAGTAAAAGTCATAGGTCATGCTATTCACTGAAAAAACTGAGCTTTCCCAGGTTTTTGAGCTATTCCAGGCTGAATGTTCCAAGGCAGTAATTGATCCCAACCACCCATTCCGGTTCATTACCCTAAGTACTTTCGGGACTGAATTTCCAAATAGCCGTTATGTGGTGTTACGAGCGATAAACCAAGACTTTAAAGTTTATTTTTATACCGATTCAAGAAGTCAGAAAATTGCTGAAATTCAAAAAAACCCAGCCGTCTCCTTACATTTATATCACCCGGAAAAGAAGGTCCAAGCCAAAATATTGGGTAAGGCTTCTGTTCATACCATGGATGAGATCACGGCCTACCATTGGAAAAAGGTGAAGGGGGAAGCAAGAAAAGCCTATTGCTCGATTCATAAACCCGGAACCAAAATCGATTCTCCCGAACAAGCACATCAATGGTCTGAAAATCTAGATGCCAGGTATTTTTCTATCCTGGCCATCAACCCCAGAAGTGTGGAGTTGCTTCAACTTAATGGTGTAGAGCATTTAAGGGCGGTTTTTAACAAAAAAAATGGGGGCTGGGAATTTTCCTGGTTGGCTCCTTAACCAAAGAGGTCCAGAATAACCCAAGTGGTTACGTTTTTAAAAGGATTCCCAGTTCTTGGATGCTCAAATGCCGGATTCCTTCGGGTTATAGGCTGCACAGGATTTCCCCAGCCCTGTCCAACATTTCATCGTCCTTGGCAAAACAAAACCTAAGCAACTTATTATCTATTTTGTCCTTATAAAAAACAGATACGGGGATCGATGCTACTTTTATTTCCTTAGTGAGCCTAACGGCTAAATCATAATCATGCTCATCCGTAATCTCCTTGTAGGAAACAATTTGAAAGAATGAACCCTTGGAAGGGTGGAACTTGAACCTGGAGGACTTGATGGCCCTAATGAACCGGTCTCTCTTCTGTTGATAATATTGGCTTAGGTTCTCATAATGTTCCGGTTCCTTAAGAAAGTCAGCCAATGCATGTTGCATAGGTGTAACGGTACTGAAGGTAATAAATTGATGGATTTGCCTAAAGGAAGCAGTAAGTGCCTTGGGTGCTAGGCAATAGCCAATTTTCCACCCGGTCATGTGATAGGTTTTTCCAAAGGAACCACAGACAAAGGAACGCTCTCTAAGCACTGGGTGAGTCATCATAGAATGGTGCTTTTCCCCATCAAATACGATGTGCTCATAAACTTCATCACTGATAATATAAATATCCTTATCCCGTACGATGGCCGCCAGTTCCTCCAAATCCTGTGAGCTCAGGACTGTACCCACGGGGTTATGAGGAGAATTGATCATGATGGCCTTGGTTTTGGGAGTTATTTTTTCCTTTACTTTGTCCCAATTGATTTTAAAATCGGGAGCATTAAGGGTCACATAAACCGGTTTTCCTCCATTCAAGTCCACGGCGGGTCTGTAGCTATCGTATGCAGGCTCAAGTAGGATTACCTCATCTCCGGGGTAAACCACGGCTGTTACCGCACAAAAGATGGCCTCTGTGGCTCCAGAAACGATGGTGACCTCCTCCTCGGGATGATAGTGTACGTTGTAAACCCTGGAAGTTTTTTCGGAAAGGCTTTCTCTTAGTTCAGGAATACCACTCATAGGGGCATATTGGTTGAAGCCGTGTTTCATGTAGTGGTTAACCAATTCTGTGAGTTTGGGTGAGCAATCAAAACTCGGGTATCCCTGGGAAAGGTTAAATGCACCTTCGTCTGCTGCCAATTTGGACATAACGGTGAAGATGGTAGTACCTGCGTAAGGTAATTTGGAGGGCATATCTTTATTTTGGCATTATTGGAAAAAGTCCCTGGGTAGCGCATTGCTCCCCAGGGCCTTCATTAACGTTTATAGGTTGAGAATTAGGGGAAAGCCTTAAGCCCAGCCTCAGCAATTATACCGTCTTGGGCAGAGGTGACTCCACTGACTCCAATAGAACCTATGACCATCCCATCATGTTCGATTGGCAAGCCACCTTCCACTGCCACCACGTTGGGCAAGCTCATGATGTGAACGTTGCCGCCTTTTACGGCCTCCTCAAACACCTTGGTAGGCCTTTTAAATTTCAAGGCAGTTTCTGCCTTCTTCTGGGCGACTTCCACACTGCCCACTTGTGTGCCATCCATTTTCCTAAGGGCAATCAAGTGACCCCCGGCATCTAAAATGGCAATGACAACATTCCAATTTTCAGCCCTGGCTTTGGCCTCTGCAGCATCGGAAATCTTTTGGGCTTCTTCAAGGGAAATTATTTTTGCACTAAGGCCCTGGGCCTGGGTGGTGGAAAAAAATCCTAGACCAAGTACAGTCATAAGGAATATCAAGCTTATCTGTTCCATCTTCGAAAGATTTTAGGGTTAAATGATTTATGGTAATTCCTTAAAGATAAATAAATTTGGACGAAAGCAGAACCTATTTGTTTTAAGTTGTACCTAAATTTATGTTCATGCAGTTATTCCAAAAAACCATACAACTCTCTCCTTATCCGCGGGGATTTCACCTCATAACCAATGAAATTGTGGACAACATTCCGGAAATCAAGAAATTGAACGTAGGGTTGCTACAGGTTTTTATCCAGCACACTTCCGCAGGGCTCACCATCAATGAAAATGCAGACCCAAGTGTGCGCAGGGATTTTGGAGCCTTTATTGACGACCTGGTCCCAGAGGACTATCCTAACTTTATTCATACCTATGAAGGCCCAGATGATATGCCAGCCCATTTAAAGGGAAGTTTGTTGGGCTTTGATCTGAAAATCCCAATCACCGATGGAAAACTAAATCTTGGTACCTGGCAAGGGATCTATCTTTGCGAATTCAGAAATCATGGAGGAAGTAGAAAGCTCGTGCTTACGGCTTTTGGTACTGGCAGTTAAATATTTAGGTGAGGAACGGGATTTTTTTGCTTATCCACAAATTTTCCACCCCCCCTAGGCCTCAAGACTCCCTTAAGCCACTTCCAAACGTTTCGTCCAAAAGAACGATCAACCAGTCTTTTGAAGTTTTTTCCGTATCTGGAACCCGGGGGAATTTAAAAGTTGTTTTTTTAGGATACAATTTAGAGGGGATTGGATAGGTTATTTCTTTTTCAGGATCCAGAAAATACCCGGACAGGTGTTGGGATTTTAATAAGCTAAGGTCTAATCTCACCCTTTTTCTAGAAGGGGAATAGGCAAGGGCGAATTGTCCCTCTACATCCACCATCCCTACAGTGTGGGCTGAATTCCGCCAATTTATTCCTCTCACGAATCCTTTTATAGCCCTCAAACGCTGCCAAGGAAACTGTTCGAATAAACGCCGCATTATTCCCATCTGGAAAGCACCGGGCAAGCTCATGGCCTCAGTCCAAGTAAGGTGCGCCCCGTGAAGCGGTGACCTTCCAGGGGAGTACATCTGCCATATTTCATTGCATCCATACGTATGCCCTGCTGCCCCACTCAGCATATTCCAGTAAGCAGAACGTCTTACATCATAAGCATCTAATCGGTCTTTGCCCCACTTATTTAAATAATTAGGGATGTTTTCATAACCGGGTTCTCCATCGATCACAGGTCGTACAGGTAGGTTTCTCATAGCCCTTTGGGTAAATTTGTACTCCAGACACCCCTTCAGGTGTTTGGATTGAAACATATCTATATCCAACCAGGTTTCTTTGCCAAAAATATCACTGGCAATGTTGCCCCCTTTTGGGTGCACTGTTATTAGTTGGACGGCACCCGCCTCTTTAATTCCCTTTGCGAGTTTTTCATTTATTTGGTATTCGGTCTTGTTTTTGGGCACCCTATCTCCTCCCAAAACCCATATAATATTCGAAAAGGACCCATACCGCTTCCCCAGATAAGCTCCGTACTTTCTGGCATTTTCAGGGGTGAAAATTTCAGGACCCACTCCCCAAGCTTTTTGGTATTTGTCTCCCCAGGTCGGTAAAAGAGCCACATATAAACCAAGCCTTGCAGCTTCTTCAAGTACCTTATCCACGTAGGAGAAATACTTTTCATTGGGGGAATCTGGGTCTTGATCATGGAGGGGTATTTCTCCATTGGCATTTGGGGTCTGAAGGCCATCTAATTCAGCCAATATCACGGTCTGAATCACTGTGAAACCCTTTTTCGACCTGTCTTCAAAATAGCTTTTTACCTCCTCTATGTTTAATCGGTGTAGCAGCTCCCAAGCGGTATCCCCAAGCCAAAAAAATGGAGTGCGACCCGCTTCTCCCACCAGGTAACGTTTGTCATCACTAATTTTCAGTAAGGGAAGTTTTTTGGGCTCCATATCCTATCTTTTTGCAAACTCCGCCTTGGCAGCATCTAAAAATTCGACGAAATTTTGAATATTGGTATCATAGGCCTTTGGTTTAACAAGCAATTCTTCATTGTGGTCCAAGATCACATAGTAGGGTTGGGCATTGTTGTTGAATCTGGTAATTTGAAAGTCAGCATTTTGCTTGCCTATGGTTTTCTTCACCTTCCCATCATAAGTAGAGGTATACCATTCGGATTCAGGCAATGTAAAGCGCTCGTCAATATAAAGTGCCACTACCACAAAATCTTCTTTGAGCCTCTGAAGTACCCTGGGATCTGACCAAACCCTTGCTTCCATTTCCCTGCAATTCACACACCCGTGGCCAGTAAAGTCAATGAAAAGGGGCTTGTTATTTCTTTTGGCTACGGCAAGGGCCTGATCAAAGTCAAAGTATCCCTGAATCCCGTGCGGGAAGTGTAGGAACTCCCCAAACATAGGTGGCTCGTCCATGGTGTTTTCTTCCCCACTAGTCCCCCCACCTTCCCGGGTCATTCTCACCAGGTCAAAATCATGAGAAGACATGGGAGGAAGGTATCCGCTTAGCGCTTTCAGTGGAGCTCCCCACATACCGGGGATAAGATAGACCACAAACACAAAGGTAGTAATGGCCAACATTAACCTTGGTACACCTATGTATTCCAAGGGACTGTCATGGGGGAGTTTGATTTTGCCAAGGAGGTAAAGACCCAGTAGGCCGAAAATGACAATCCATACAGCAATGTAAATTTCCCTGTCCAAAATATGCCAGTGATATACTTGATCTGCTATACTTAAAAACTTAAAGGCTAGGGCCAATTCCAAAAACCCAAGTACTACCTTAACAGAATTAAGCCATCCGCCGGATTTTGGGAGGGAATTGAGCCACTCCGGAAAAACCGCAAACAAGGCGAAAGGCAAGGCAAATGCTAGGGAGAAGGCAAACATCCCCGCAATGGGCTTGATCAGCTCACCCCCCGCAGAGCTGATCAAAATGGAACCTACAATCGGTCCAGTACAAGAAAAAGACACCAAAACCAGGGTAAAGGCCATAAAGAAAATACCCGCTAAGCCCCCTTGGTCGGCCTTAGCATCAATTTTGTTTACTAAACCACTTGGTAGGGTAATCTCAAACAACCCAAGGAAGGCCAAGGCGAAGAACAAAAAAACCGCCGAAAAGAAAATATTCGGTGCCCAATGGGTGGAAAGCCAGTTTGCAAATTCAGGCCCCTGAACGGCTGCCACAATGGTTCCCGCAATGGTATAAATGGCAATAATGGAAAACCCATAAATCAGGGCATTTTTTATCCCATGTGCCCGAGAGCTGGATCTCCCGGTAAAGAAAGAGACTGTCATGGGTATCATAGGAAAAACACAGGGAGTAAGCAGGGCTGCCAACCCTGCAAGGAAAGCCAATATCATAAAAGTGATCACCGATTCCTTGGCCTCATCGTCGGTAGGTATGAATGTGGCTTCCTCGGATTCCTCTTCTGGTTCAGGCGCTGTTTTCTCTACATCCTCCTGATTATCCCCAGCTAGCCTTATTTCAAACTCCTCCTCAAAATTGATACACTGATTGGTAATATCAGAACACATCTGGTATTCCAGGCTTCCACGAATCAAAGGGCTTTCCTCTATAACCCGCAAAGTTTGCCTGAATTCTCCTGTTCCATCGAAATAATTTACCTCTCCTTCCCAAATTTCATCATATTTTGTCTTATGGTCTATTGCCTTCAATTCCCCCTCAGTTTCTACACCTTCCGCCTCTTCCATTATCAAAAGCATTAGGAGGGGACCAAGGTCTGGATCAAAGTCATTGGTATAAATATACCAATCCCTGGGTATTTCTGCCTTGAAAACCAGCTCCACTTCCTCTCCTGGCTGAAGGTTTGCATTTGATAGGGTTATATCCCATTTCGGTGGATTTACAACCTGGGAGAATAAAAGATAAGGAAAGAATAAAAGGGATGTGAACAGCAAAATGCTGCGAAACCTTGAAGCCATAGTAGTTTTATTTTTCAACTATTTAGTAAGACACCTTAGTACATATAAGTTCCTTCATGACCAAGGTTTACATTTGCGGTACTTTGGTTTTACGAGTTTGCTTTCTCAAATTGATTTTTGAAGTGCTTGAAAAACAGTGCAATGGTTTCTATACCCAGCAGGTAGTTCTTTACTCCATAGTGTTCATTTGGGGAATGAATGGAGTCTGTGTCAAGCCCAAATCCCATTAGTATGGGGTCTAGCTTCAATTCCTGTTGAAACAGAGAAGTGATTGGGATGGATCCACCTTCACGGGTGGGGATGGCCTTTTTTCCAAAAGCCTCCTCAATGGCCGCCTCGGCTGCAAAATATCCGGCACTGTCTGTGGGCACCACGGCAGGCTGTCCTCCATGATGGGGAATAACCTTGACTTTCACGGCCGGAGGTGCCAAGCTAATAAAGTGTTGCTCAAAAAGTTTGGCGATTTCCTTGTGGTCTTGATGGGGAACCAGACGCATTGAAATCTTTGCATAAGCTTTTGAGGGGAGAACAGTTTTGGCCCCTTCACCTATATACCCACCCCAAATGCCGTTCACATCCAAGGTTGGCCTTATTCCCACTCTTTCTATAGTAGTAAATCCCTTTTCACCCCAAGTCTCTGCTATTTCCAGCTTTTTGCGATAATCCTTCTCCTCGAATGGAGCCTTATTTAATTCCTCTCTGTATTCCTTGTCATAATTTTCCACCTTATCATAAAAGCCAGGAATACTAATACGGTTATCTTCATCTTGCAGGGAAGCAATCATCTTACAAAGGATATTGATGGGGTTGGCCACCGCACCACCATAGGTTCCGCTGTGCAAATCCCTATTGGGGCCGGTTACTTCTACCTGCAAGTAAGCAAGTCCTCTAAGACCCACGGTCACGGAAGGATGTTCCATAGCTATCATACTGGTATCGGAAATCAACACCACATCCGCTTTTAACTTCTCCTTATTGGAACGTACAAACCTGTCCAGGTTTTCGGAGCCCACTTCTTCCTCACCCTCTATCATAAACTTCACATTGCAAGATAGGTCCCCCAGGGATGTCATGGCTTCCAATGCCTTAATATGCATATAAAACTGCCCTTTATCATCGGCAGACCCACGGGCGAAGATGGCACCATCTGGATGAATGTCTGTTGTTTTTATTACCGGTTCAAAAGGGGGGGATTCCCATAACTCATAGGGGTCGGCTGGCTGCACATCATAATGGCCATAAATTAAAACGGTGGGGGCCTTGGGGTCTATGATTTTTTCTGCATATACAATAGGATACCCATCTGTGGGGCAAATTTCTGCATAATCAACCCCTGACTTTTCTAGCTGGGATTTGACATAATCTGCCGCCCTGTGTACATCTTGTTTAAAGGAAGGGTCTGCACTAACGGAAGGAATCCTTAATAAATCCATCAATTCTTCCAAAAACCTTTCTTTATTGGAAGTGATATAGTCTTGAACTGAACTCATGGGAACTTTTTAGTTTTCCCCAAAATTAAGTCATTTTAACCAGAATTCCCCCTTACCTGAACTTTACTACCACGCCATGCTCCCTGGAGGTCATTTCTTTGGGTATCGCATTTGCGATTTCTGCGAACAAAAGCTCCACAAGCCTCTTTTTTAAGAAACCCCTAGTCAAGACCAGGCTAACTTCCCGTGTAGGAGGTGTCCCACTAAAGGGACGAATACGGCTTTTTTCTTCCTCACTTAATTCCATAGTTGCCAATTCTGGCAAAAGAGTGATTCCCTGATAGCGGTTTACAAGATTTTTTAAGCCTTCCAGGGATCCACTTTCGTAGTGGAAGTTTATCCTGTCAAATTTGTTTTGGTCACACAAGGCCAATACCTGATCCCTAAAGCAATGCCCCTGTTGAAGTACCCAGAGGTCTTCGCTTATGATCTCCTCCACCTTAACTTCCTTCCTTTTCAGCAAAGCATGACTCTTGGAAAGATAGGCGTAAAATTTTTCATAGAATATAGGTTTTTCTAAGATGCCTGCCTCTTCCAGTGGGGTAACCACGATTCCCAGGTCCAACTCATCGTTCTTGAGTTTTTTGAGCACCTCTTCTGTGACCATCTCATCCACCTGAAGTTTTACGCTGGGGTATTTTTGTATGAAACCACGGATAAACAGGGGAAGCAAATAAGGAGCTAATGTGGGTATAATTCCCAGTTTCAAAACGCCACCTACCTCCCCTTTCAGATGTGCAACCGTTTCGTAAATGGCCTTGCTTTCTGCCACTACCCGTTTTGCTTGGGCGATGAGTAGGCTCCCCAGCTCCGTAGGAATCACCGGCATTTTGCTCCTGTCAAAAATAACCACGTCCAGCTCCTTTTCCAACTTGCTGACTTGGGCACTAAGCGTAGGCTGAGTAACGAAGCAGGCTTCTGCGGCATGTCCAAAATGGCGGAATTTGTCCACAGCGATAATGTACTCCAATTGCTGAATGGTCATGGTTAAGCGTTTTTCCCCATATTTTTTTCTTGTTTGGGAAATTCAATACAAAGGTAAAAATCTTTTTCTTTTTATTTAGATTTGATTTAAATAATAGTTAATTTTGCCTCTACAATACTAACTAAAGTGAAGGTAATGGATCGAATCAGTCAACTGTTTTTAGTAAGTTTTAGCGTGTTATTGGCATTTGGCCTTTTTTCCTGTGAGGGAGGAGGGTCGGAAGTGGTCAATATTTATACCCATAGACATTATGAGGCAGATCAGCAATTGTTTAACACCTTCACGGAAAAAACAGGTATAAAAGTGAATGTGGTCAATGCCTCTGCGGATGAGTTGATACAGAAACTTGAACTAGAAGGGCAGGGATCACCAGCTGACGTCTTGATAACTGTAGATGCAGGAAGGCTACATCGTGCACAGGAAAAAAACCTATTGCAACCCATACAATCAGAGGTGCTGGATCAAAACATACCTGCGCATTTGAGAGAGCCAGAAGGTCACTGGTTTGGGCTTACCTACAGGGCGAGGATTTTAGCCTATCATAAGGAAAGGGTAAGTCCTGATGAACTTGATTCATATGAATCCCTCGCGGATGAAAAATGGAATGGAAGGGTGCTCACCCGTTCTTCAGAGAACATTTACAACCAATCTCTTCTTGCTTCTATCATTGTTGCCAATGGGCGTGACGGTGCCCAGGAATGGGCCGCAAAACTACTTGCCAATATGGGGAGAAGTCCAAAGGGGAGCGACAGGGATCAGGTGAAAGCTGTTGCCTCAGGTGAAGGTGACATCGCTATTGTCAACAGTTATTATATAGGATTAATGCTTAACGACAGCAACAACGAAGAGGTGAAGGCGGCAGAGCAGGTTGGGTTGTTTTTCCCTAATCAAGATGGCAGGGGAACCCATATCAATATTTCGGGAGCCGGTGTTACCAAATATTCTCCAAATAAAGAAAATGCTGTCAAACTATTGGAGTTTCTCTCCGGGGAAGAGGCCCAAAAATTCCTATCTGAAACTAATTATGAATATCCAGTGAATGAAAAAGTTTCCCCATCATCCCTTTTGCAATCTTGGGGGGATTTTAAGGCTGACCGCATTAATTTATCCTTATTGGGAGAAAACAACAGAGATGCAGTCGTCATTTTCGATAGGGTAGGCTGGAAATAAATTAAAGTACAATACTTAAGGTCTTAACATAAACTCAAAGAGCTTGCAACTTACTAAGCAACAATATTATTGGTGGAACCACTGGATGACCGGAACCATACTCATATTGATTTTGGTTGCCACTCCACTGCTCACCATTTTCTTCAAGATATTCGAAGCCCCCGGAGCCAGTTGGGCACACCTGGCAGAAAACCTACTCTTTGGATATTTCAAAAACACCCTATTCATTCTTGCTGGAGTATCTTTTTTTACTTTCCTCCTTGGTGTTAGTACCGCCTGGATGGTGACCAATTACCAATTTCCAGGCAGAAGATATTTTGAATGGTTGCTTATTTTGCCATTGGGCTTTCCAGCCTATATAATGGCTTACACCTATGTGGGGCTGTTGGATTATACCGGGCCTATCCAAACTTTTTTGAGAAACAGCTTTGGTATTCAGGTTAAGGGGTCGCTCGTGGACATCATGAATATCCCCGGCGCAATTTTCATACTTTCTATCACCCTATTCCCTTATGTGTTTTTATTGGCAAGAGCCTCTTTTTTGCAACAGTCCAAAACCTTGCAGGAGGCCTCCTCCTTACTTGGGAAAAACAGTTGGAATACTTTCTTTAAAGTGGCATTACCTATGGCCAGACCCGCGATCGTGGGGGGAATTGCATTGGCATCCATGGAGGTTCTTAATGATTATGGTACGGTAAAGTATTTTGGGGTGAATACCTTTACCACAGGAATTTTCAGGGCATGGTTTTCCATGGGTGATGCGGCCACTGCCATATATTTAGCGGCCATCCTCATGGTATTAGTTTTCGTGATTCTATACTTAGAAGGGCTTCAAAGGGGAAACCGTCGTTTTTCCGCCAATAACTCAATGACAAAACCTTTGGTAAGAGCAAAGCTTAGCTTGGGTAAAAGGTGGACCTTGACCTTAATCTGTACAGGCATATTTTTGTTGAGTTTTTTTGTTCCTTTCCTACAAATCTGCCAGTGGGTTGGGCTTACCTATGAGAAAGTGATTGACCAGCATTTCTTTCTTTTAGTAGGAAGAAGCTTCGGGCTTGCTGCTGGGGTCGGCTTAATCATTGCCTTTTTATCCGTAATTTTATTGTATAGCTTGCGTCTTAGCCCATTCAAATGGCTAAAAAACATTACCAAGGTTTCCACCCTAGGATATGCTGTACCCGGTGCGGTGATTGCAGTAGGTATCATGATTCCTTTGCTGAGCCTGGACCATTGGATCATAGACAGTTTTCCGGTAGGTACTGGGAGGCTTATTCTATCAGGTACTTTATTGGCCCTGGCTTTTGCTTATGTGGTGCGGTTTATGGCAGTAGGCTACAATCCCATAGAGGCGGGTTTCCAAAAAATCGGTATACATGTGAATGAAGCTAGCAGGCTTCTAGGCCGGGGAACTTGCAAAACCCTTGCTAAAGTGGATCTGCCCTTGATAAAAACAAGTGTTCTTAGTGGTATATTGCTTGTTTTTGTAGATGTTTTAAAAGAATTACCATTAACTTTGATCCTTCGTCCGTTCAACTATCAGACACTGGCCACCAAAGCTTTTGATATGGCCACAAATGAAATGATAGCTGAGTCGGCAAATGCCTCGCTGATCATAATTTTAACGGGAATAATACCAATTATTTTCCTAAACAGGTTGATCCGTAAGCGAGGATTATTAGGAAAAGTGGGTAATTCTGAATGACGATTTTAGCACTTCACTGCATCGATAAAAAATATTCTGAAGCTGAGCAATATGCTGTAAAAGATGTTTCCTTTGAAGTAAATCAAGGGGAAATCCTTTCCCTAGTTGGAGAAAGTGGCTCAGGCAAAACAACACTCCTTAGGCTGATTGCCGGGTTAGAACATCCGGATGCAGGTCATATTAAGCTGGGTGGACAAATCATTGTAGAAGGTAAAAAGTCCGTTCCTGCCAATAAACGAAACGTAGGGATGGTATTCCAAGACTATGCCTTGTTTCCCCATCTGAGCATTCTTGACAACGTAAAATTTGGGCTCAAAGGCAAGGAAAACAACCCGGAAAAAAAAGCCAAGGAAACCTTACATCTGGTAGGGCTTATTGAAAATTACCAAAAATATCCTCATCAGTTATCCGGCGGTCAACAACAACGTGTGGCCTTGGCCAGGGCCATAGCCCCCAGTCCTTCCATATTGCTCATGGATGAGCCGTTCAGTAACTTGGATGCCATGCTAAAGGACCAGGTGAGGGAAGAGGTTAGACAAATCATCAAAACTACCGGGGTCACTGCTATTTTCGTGACACACGACACCAGGGACGCTCTGTCCACCTCCGATAGAATAGCCATATTGCACAAGGGATACCTACAGCAAATAGACACGCCAAAAGCCCTGTATGAAAAACCCTCCAATGGCTACGTTGCCAATTTTTTTGGAAGAAGAAATGAAGTGCTTGCCACCCCTACTAATGATGGCTTTTATTCCAATTTCGGTTTTATTCCTGACGAAAGGTCAAAGAACTTTTCAGGAAAGGTAAAGCTCCTATTCCGACCGGAACAGGCTCAGGCGAAAAAAAATCCCCTCCAACCAATGAGCGGAAGGCTTGTGAAAAGAGTTTATTTTGGGGACCATCAGCTTTTGCATATTTGTGATGATGAGGGGAAATTCATTTATGTTAGAGCCAATCCCTACAAAGAATTCACGGAGCAGGAACGCGTGTTTTTTACTGTGAAGAAGTTCGGGGTGGAGGAAGCTTTCTGATTGAAGCCCCATTTTCTACCAATTTTTTCTTAATTTTGAACTTAAACCAAAAACCTATGCAGATGAAAATCAGAAATGTAAAGGGCTTTATCCTTATACCATCCCTTCTATTTCTCTCCTTGACTATGTCATGTGGCCCTCAAGAAACGGACAAATCCGAAGATGAGGAGGTCGCGTCAGAAGGCTTCAAACCCAACCCGAAAGTGGTGGCGGAAAAACCAACCGAAACCCTAAAAATCGGAGAAGAGGCTCCTCCATTTGACCTTCCTGGAATAGATGGAAGGAATTATACTCTGGAGGACTTTGATGGGGAGGTTCTGGTGATCAACTTTACATGCAACCACTGCCCTACTGCTCAGGCATACGAAGATCGATTCTATGATGTGGTAGAAAAGTACAGTGACAAAGGAGTGGATTTTGTTGCAATATCCCCAAACAGCCCGATCGCTGTATTGCCGGAGGAATTGGGATATTCTGATCTCAACGACGATTTTAAGAGCATGGTGATCCGTGCCGAGGACAAGAACTACAACTACCCTTATCTTTATGATGGGGATGAGCACCACTATTCCACTGCCTATGGTCCCACTGCAACCCCTCATGTTTTTGTATTCGATAAGGACAGAAAGCTCACCTATCAGGGCAGGATAGATAAATCGGAGAAACCAGGAACAGCCCAAGCAGAGGACTTAACGCATGCTATAGAGCAAACCTTGCAGGGTCAGGCCTTGGCAGAGGATAGAGCCACCACACCTGCCTTTGGTTGTTCTATAAAGTGGGCCTGGAAAAACGAATTCACGATAAAGGTGAATGCAGAATGGAAAGAAAAGGAGGTTACCTTGGAAAAAATCGAGCCTGGGGAATTGGAGGAGCTATTGGCAAATGATAGCGATAACCTTAGGCTGGTAAATTTCTGGGCCACTTGGTGTGGACCCTGCATAGTGGAATACCCAGAATTTGTGGAGTTACACCGTATGTACAGTGGAAGGGATTTCGAGTTTGTATCCGTGAGCTTGGACAGCCCAGATGCCGAGGAAAAAGTCTTGAAGTTCCTTAAAGGGAAAAACAGTGCCACTCCAAATTACCTAGTGGACAGTGATGATAAATATGCCTCCATTGAAATTGTAGGAAACGATTGGGATGGGAGCCTACCACTTACGCTTTTGATAGAGCCAGGAGGCAAGGTTTACCATAAGGTTCCCGGTACCATTGAACCCTATGCCTTGAGACGTACTATTGTGGACCATCCAATGATAGGCAGATATTACTAACCATAATAAATAAGCGCACATAAAGGAAGACCGGAAATTTGTTTCCGGTTTTTTTTTGTCCAAAAAGTTAAAAAAATCCTGTAGCTGTTGTAGCACTTTTTCTTCACTTTTCGTCTTGGTATTGAAGTAAGAAGAAAAACACCATGAAATCGAGCATGGGCAGGACATCTCATATAGAGATGATTAAGATTGCGGGATTCCCCCGAAACGAGTTCCTCGAAGCAAGTTCGGGGCAGGCTATGTGACCATTAAGAAACAATTATAAACACATGAAATCGAGCCTGTCCTGACGGCAGTCAGGGCATGACGCAAGCGACGCACGGAGGGATGATTAAGATTGCGAGGTTCCATGTGGCAAATAAAAATCAATTATAAACACATGAAAAGATATGTTTTTGCCTATTTGATCGTATTGATGTCCTTCACTTGCGCAGAGGACCACAGCCCCAGGGAAATCGTCAGGGACGGTTGTATTGATAGTGAGAAAATTAATCCTGAAGGGGTATGCACCATGGACTATAGGCCTGTATGCGGATGTGACGGGAAAACCTATGGTAATGCCTGTGCCGCCACTAATGCAGGCCTAACTAGCTGGACTGAGGGAGAGTGTCCATGAGGTAGCGGACTGGTAGTGTGTTTTCAGGCTCCCATCCCGGCACCATCCTTACTTTTTAGTGTGCCGGGGTGGGTTTTTTATAGGGTACCTGACCCATCTTCTACATCTTCCAATGCCCTGGATAAAAATTCAAGGAAAGGCTGCATTTTGACAAAAGCCTCTTCAGCCATTCGTATGTAAGCCCCGGAATTGACTTCTTTATCCTCCAACTTCTTTGAAACGATGAAACTTTTAAAATTCAGTAAATCAATATAGGGATGATCAGGTTCGTAGTCCCTGGGACTGGTCTTTAGCTGCTCGCCTTCCAGACCACCAAAGTAGCCGGAAAAAGTAGGCTCACTTAAAATCTTATGGAGTTCCTTTCCTGCATAATCAATTTCTTGCCTTATTTTTTTTAGTTCTTCACTTGGGGGCATCCAAACCCCTCCAGCTAAAAAGCTTCCTTGAGGTTGTATATGGAGGTAAAAACCGGGACCAGCAGATTTTTTGCCTTTAGGAGAGAAATAGGCTGCCATATTTTCCTTGTAGGGTCGTTTGTCCTTACTGAACCGGATATCCCTGTTTTGCCGAAAAACGCAATCCTTTGGTTTTAAAATTCCAAGTGAAGGATCCACTAAGGATAGCATTTTTAAAAGTCCTTCCACTTCCGACAAGAAATCTTGCCTTACCTCATCATACCATTCTCGATTGGCATCCATCCATGGTTTATGGTTGTTTGCGGAGAGCTCCTTCAAAAATTGCAGTGTGTTTCGCGACATGATTGATAATTTACTTTAGAACTGGCTTCAATCTTCTTTGTTTGACCACTACTTGCACTTATTTTACAATCACAAGCCTTCGCACTGAGGAGAATATGTTTACCAGTGATTTTCCGTCCTTGCGAAGCAAATGTACATATAGAACATGTTCACCTTCATTAAGCCCTTCGATAGTAAGGGTTTCCATTTGGCTGGTCTTGTGTTTAAAGTCACCGATTTCTATTTCAATTTCAAGTTGGTCGGCCTCCATTTCTCCACCTATCACTAGAAAATCCACTATTAACTGCTCGTCCTTTGCCAGTTCTTGGCCATCCCTTGGTAAATTAAGCATGATATAAGGCTCATCCCCGGCGGGGATAGGACGAGAATTACCTACCAAGAAGTCGCGATCCACGTAATTTCCATATTCCTTTAGGGCAAGGCCTCTTCTATCTGTCAAAAAAGCCACAGCCCTGTATGTGCCAGTATTAAATTCTTTTGAGAATATGGCTTGACTGTAGGAAACCGGGTTGCCGCTGTTCACCACCATACTTATCGGATTTTCCTTTCCGAATCGGTAGTTTTTTATGTTGAATTCAAAAGGCACCTTACCGGGCTCAAATTGCTCATTTCCCAATGGACGGTACAATTCTAGGCTGGCATCCGGCGATGAATCCACAGTTAGGGTTCCCACTTTCAACACCTTTTCTGTTTCAGGAACAAGTGGGTCTTCGGTTTCTTTGTCGACCTCGTCTTCCATCTTACTGGTACTACGTTCGCAAGAAAATAACAAAAAGACAGTCGTTAAAGCGAGAAGACCAATTCGCATAGGTATATTATTAGGAGTTTGCGGACAAAGGTATTTCAAAATTAAGCCAAAAAAAATTACCTTGCAGCAAAAATACTAATTGGAAATGAGCGAAATATTATATCAAGAAGTTCCTTCACTAGATCTGGCCGATTTCAATTCCAAGGATTCCCAAAGGAAGGCTGCATTTGTTGCCGCGTTGGGGGATGCCTACCAAAATATCGGATTTGTGGCTATTAAAAATCATGGGTTGAGTCAGGAATTATGTGATAAACTTTATGATGTCATAAAGGAGTTTTTTAGTTTGGATGACTCCATAAAATCAAAATATGAAAGACCGGATATAGGTTACCAAAGAGGGTATACTGGCAAGGGAAAGGAACATGCCAAAGGCAGAAATACGGGAGATCTGAAGGAATTTTATCATGTAGGCCAAGATTTAGACGGGATTTCTTCAGACGATACGGTAAAGGAGAACTATCCCCCAAACGTATGGCCTTCCGAAGTTCCTGACTTCAAACCTGTGGCTTTGGAAGTTTTTCGTACCATAGAACAGGCAGGTAAGGACATGCTAAAGGCAATCGCGTTATATCTGGGACTCAAGGAGCATTATTTCGAAGACAAGGTCAAGAAAGGAAACTCTATATTAAGACCCATACATTACTTTCCAATAGAAAATCCAGATGAAGTTCCAGCAGATGCGGTTCGCGCAGCGGAACATGGTGATATTAATCTTATTACTCTTTTAATGGGGGCAAGTGCGGATGGGCTACAAGTTCTCCGTAGAGACGGCAAATGGATTCCCATTACTGCCCTGCCTGACCAGTTGGTGGTAAATGTAGGAGACATGTTGGAAAGGTTTACAAACAAAAAGTTGAAATCCACTATACATCGGGTGGTGAACCCTCCCAAGGAATACATGAACAGCAGCCGTTTCTCTGTTCCTTTTTTCATGCATCCAAGATCCGGCATGAATTTGTCCTGCTTGGATAGTTGTGTGGATGAGCAAAATCCTAAACTGTTCGAGGATATTACGGCAGGAGAGTTTCTGGAAGAAAGACTTAAGGAACTGGGCCTAAGGAAATGATTTTCTCTTCCGTCCACTTTGCCTTGTGGCAATTAATAAGATGATATGACAGTAAGGACAGTAAGATATTACCTGTATCTCAAGGATGTGTTGCTGTTGTCCTTAACTGCTTTCGGAGGGCCACAGGTATTTTTGGCCATGGTGATTGATATGATGGTGAAGCGTAGGGGTTATATTAATGAAAAAGACCTCCTTGAGCTAAATGCCTTATGTCTTGTATTGCCCGGCCCCACCTCCACCCAGACAATTTCAGCCATCGGGTTTAGGGTAGGTGGGCCTATGCTGGCCTACCTGTCCCTGTTGGTGTGGGTAATGCCGGCCACTATTCTTATGATTAGTACTGCCATATTAATTGATTACTTGCAGGACAATACTCCTGGGGCATTGGGTTTTTCCAAATTCATCCAACCCATGGCCATAGGATATTTGCTGTATGCTGCTCAGGTTACCATAGGCAAAATGATCAAGACTATGGAAGCGGCAGTGCTGATGATGATTGCGGCATTTGTAGCCTTCTTTTACAATTCACCGTTTATTTTTCCGGTTATGTTGATTGTTGGTGGGCTTATCACCACCCATAATTATCATAAACAACCTAAAATAGAAGACCAACCGGGCATTAACATTGACTGGGGGAACTTTATCCTTTGGGCAGGGGTGCTAGTGGTTGCAGCGATATTGGGACATTATACCAGGGCACTTCCTATACGTCTTTTTGAGAATTTCTACAGAAATGGGAGCCTGATATTTGGAGGTGGACAGGTTCTTATCCCCTATCTCTACACGGAATTTGTGGAATTCAAGGGCTATCTTACTTCTGAGGAGTTTCTTACAGGGTATGCCATTCAGCAGGGAATTCCTGGGCCTACTTTTAGTATCAGTTCCTATATAGGAGCACTATCTATGCGGGAATGGGGCCTTAGTGGGTTCCTTATAGGAGGGTTGGTGGCTGCAGCGGGGATATTTCTTCCTGGAACATTTTTGATATTTTTTGTGATTCGTTTTTGGGATGGATTAAAAAAATACCGACCTGTACGGGCGGCATTGGAGGGAATAAATGCGGTGAGCTGTGGCATGCTAATGGCAGCCGCCTATTTGCTATTCGAGCCTCTGGAGAGCAGCCTGTTCAATATACTCGCCATCATCACTACCTATGCCTTTTTAAGGTTTAGCAAGATACCATCACCGCTTATTATTGTGATTGGTGTAATAGCAGGTATTGGATATCAGTGGGTAGCCAATCTAGTTGGATCCTAATAAAACAATTGCTGAAGAAGGTACTCGATTCCTATTTATGCACCTAAATTTTCCTATTTCTCATTTTTTAATCTCAAAATGAAATCACTAAGCACATTCATATAATTGATAAATGCATCGTAGGGGCTCTCATAAGGACTAAAGTAGGCATGAATATCCCCATCTGAGAAAAACTTGGTACACATGTAATAGAAATGGTCACTGGTCTGTAGGTAATTCCAATCTCTCTGAATTTCAGGGTCTTTTGATTTTTTTACTTTATTTTCCAACTCATATAAGCGGTCAAAAGCCTCATCCTGAAGGTCATTGCCCAACCAAGCAGTGAGGTCCCTTTCTTCATCTGCCCAAGAGATGGGGGTAGGTACGTTTATATTGCCTACCGGGGATGCATGTGCCACTACCTCCGAAGGAGTATTGAACCCAAAATTGGTTTTAGAAAATACGGCTTCCGGAAGGTGCCTCATAAATTCGAAAATCCCGGTTTCCGCCCATTGGTGCTCCCCAAAGGTTTCATAGTCCATAAAGAGGTTCAACACTTCTTCCTCGTGAGGAATCTGATTTATCCATTTCACAAACTTATCCGTGGTAAGGGGGTAATCGGACCACTTTTTCTCCCCAAAACGGAAGGCTATATCGTCGCTAAGCCGAAAATTCTTGAGCAAAACCTTCAGCTTCGGCTCCAATGCATTTTCATAAAGGTAGTTTGGGCTTTTCCAGCCCAGGATATGTTTGGCTCCTTCCGTAAGGATAGCATCAAATCCCATTTCATGGACCATCTTACCGATACCATCCGAATAGATCAGTTCTGTATTCCGGAAAACCTTAGGGGTATAGCCATTAAATAGATCTTTGATCTTTTGCTGATGCTTATTTACCATGCTTTCAAATTCCGACTTGCTTTTTAGTGAGCAAAGGGAATGGGCATAGGTTTCATTAAGTAATTCCACCTTTCCTGTTGCCACCAACCGCTGGAAACTCTCCAATACATCCGGTGCGTAAACCTCCAATTGTTCCAATAAGGTTCCTGACAATGAAAAACTCACTTTAAATCTTCCCTGATGCTTTTCAATTAGTTCTAAAAGGAGGTTGTTCATAGGGAGGTAGCATTTTTCCGCCACTTTTCTAATGATGCTTTTGTTCGAAAAGTCATCCCAGTAATAGTGGTCATCCCCGATTTCAAAAAAACGATAAGGCTTTAACCTGAAAGGCTGATGCACCTGAAAGTAAAAACAAATGGTCCTCATAAGTTATTTTTTAATGGTTTCCTTATAAATTTTGATTACTCTTTCTGCCACATGCTCCCACTTCAGTCTTTTCAATTCTTCCCTTCCCATTTCTTTAAACATCCTAGATATCCCTTCATAATGAAGTAGGGCGAAAATGGCATCTGCCATGGCATCAATGTCCCAAAAATCTATCTTCACAGCGTTTTGAAGCACTTCTGCCACTCCGGATTGCTTGGATATGATTACGGGGGTATTGTGCCTCACGGCTTCCAAAGGGGAGATCCCAAAGGGCTCCGACACGGAGGGCATCACATACACATCGCTGAGGGCAAACATTTTGTCCACATCATCGCCCTTCAAAAAACCGGTGAAATGGAATTTTGTACCAATCCTCAGCTCTGCCACCCTCTGCACCATCCTGTTGAGCAGATCTCCCGATCCTGCCATCACAAACCGTACGTTTTCGTCCTTCCCTAGGACTTTGGAGGCAGCCTCCACAAAATATTCCGGTCCCTTTTGGAAAGTTATCCTACCCAAAAATGTGACAATTTTTTCGGGCACCTTCTTTTCTTCTTTACTCTTTATTATACTGGTATCCAAAACCGCATTGTGAACCACTACCACCTTACTTTCTGGGATACCGTATTTTTGCACAATCGTATTCTTGGTGAGCTGGCTCACCGCAATGATCTTGTCAGCGGCCTCCATACCAGCTTTTTCTATATCAAACACCTGTTGGTTTACCGTTTGGCCAGATCGGTCAAACTCGGTGGCGTGAACATGGGCAATCAATGGTTTTCCACTTATGCTTTTTGCTGCTATGCCGGCAGGAAAAGAAAGCCAATCGTGAGCATGAATAAGGTCATGGTCCTTGTTTTTTGCGATTTGCCCAGCCACTAAAGCATACCTGGACACCTCCATGATGAGATCTTTCCCGTATTTTCCGCTAAAGCTAAACTTGTTGGAGAGCACACTTTCATCAAGGCCTTCATTGTCTTCTTTCAGACGCTGGGTGTACTTCCGGTATTCTTCGGGATCCAGGTAGGGGATGAGAAAGGAGCTAACTTCCAGGTAGGTCAGGTTTTTCCAGATTTGGCGAAACCGCCTTTCTCTGTAGTCAATTTCCACATCACTGGCATTTACAAATTCCGCTAAGGGATCCTCATCGCCCCAAAGTTTTGGAACCACAAAAATCAGCTCCTGGTTGTGATGGGCCATGCCCTTTACCAAGCCGTAGCAAGCTGTACCTAAACCTCCAGAGATGTGGGGTGGGAACTCCCAACCAAACATTAATACTTTCATGAAAAATCCAATTTAAATTTTGCTCACTAAATATTTCATCCTTAATAGCTCACCCACACTCCAAGCTTGCGAAATGGCTCCTTTAGGCCTATGCGGTGGTTCACCGTCATATATCTCAGCAACTGTCCCCACTCCATATTGAGTCATCACTCCATCGAAATTACTGATCATATTTTCCACGAACTTTTTCCCTGATTTGCCATGCAGCTTCAGGTACCCTTCTGCAAAATGCCCCATCAGCCAAGGCCAGACTGTTCCTTGGTGATATGCATTATCCCTTTCATATTGGTTTCCCATATAATAACCCTTGTAACCTGGATCGTCAGGAGCCAATGTCCTCAGCCCCCTAGGGGTTAGCAGGTGGCTCTGTACCATTTCCAGTACCTCAGACTTTTGCTCATCATTTAGTGGGCTGTAAGGCAATGAGGTACTAAAAACCATATTTGGCCTTATGGCCCAATCCTTTTCCTCTCCATCCACCACGTCGGCCAGGTACCTTTTTTTATCGTCCCAAAACTCTTTCACAAATGCGGACTTTAATTTCTCCGAGAGGGCCTTTACCTCCTCATCACCGGTAAGTTGATTATAAAAGCACAAGGCGTTGTACCATAGGGCATTGATCTCAACAGGGCAGCCTTTTCGTTGGGTCACAGGGCCATCATGGGTTACCGCATCCATCCATGTCAATGCTACCCCCTCCTGCCCACCATAGAGTAACCCGTTTTCGAGTACATGTATGTTAAATTCAGTACCTTGGATGAAGTCATCAATTATACCCTTGAGTTTGGCCAGGTACCGCTCTTTGATGGTCTGTTCATCCCCGGTATAAATCAAATATTGCTGAACAGACCAAAAATACCATAATGGGGCATCAATGGAGTTCATGTTGGTCATAACACCGCTACCCACATTGGGGAAGAGTCCGCCTATAAGGTCCTTGGACATGGTGTCCATTACCTCTAAGAAGGATTGGGTGTCTCCCATGGTCAAGGTAAGTCCAGGAAGGGCAATAAAAGTATCCCTTCCCCACCATCCGAACCAGGGATATCCGGCAATCAACCTGGCTTCCCCTCCTCTGCGGCTGATAAACTGTCCCGCGGAATTCTTCAAGCAATTCTCAAAATTGTCCCTGGGTATCCTCCGCGCAATTTCTTTTTGGAAGGATTCCATCAGCTTTTCCGGCTCTGTGTCTTCCAATCCTGCCGACAATATTACGGATTCCCCTTTTTCCATTTCGAATTCGAAATACCCGGGAACAAATAGATCCTCCTGATATTCGTATCCCCTTTCGATTTCCCGTATATATTCTATGTTATAATACCAGTCCGGGGAGGCATGAAACTCGTTGGGTTTCGACAGTTGTATCGAAAGCGGGTAATATTCCTCATACAGCTTAAACTGCATCCCCTGCTTAACCTTTACAGCCTCCTTGTTGATTCTGTCATTTGCCTTGGATAGGGAATGGTAGCTTCTAAAGGCCAAAAAAGGATTGATACGGATTTTCGTGGGCACATAAACATCCACCATGGTATATTTAATCTTTACCCTATCCACATGGGTGTCCAGAATAATTTCCTTCTCCAATACCACGTTTCCTACCCTGTAGGTAAGTTTGGGGATAGGCTCGGAATCAAAATCCTCTATGTATTTATGCCCCCTTGGAGAATAGTTACCCGGGTATTTGGCAATACCCAGGTTGAAACTGGCTCCTTTTTGTACAACGGTTTCGTGTACGTTGGAAAGCAACACATGCAATTGGGTGTCAATTTGAGGCTGGGGGGTGACTAATAAGCCATGATATTTTCGAGTGTTGCAGCCTATTATAGTGGTGCTGGTATAGGATCCGGACCTGTTAGACCGAATAATTTCCTTCTCTAGGGAATAATTTAGGTTTATCAGTTGAGTCTTATCGAAATGTATATAGCTCATCTAGGTAAAAGTTTGTGGTTTTTATAAAAATACTCGAAAGCATTGGAAAGAAAAATAATCGGACAAAAAAGGTTGTGGTTTTGGCAAAAAAAAAAGGAGAACAATATTTTGTTCTCCAAATCCAGTTAATAGGAGCCAATATTCGTGGATTCCTTTTGTAAGACTTCAAAATTCTTAATAGATTCTTCGAATTTCATCTTATATAGATGTACATCCCTGATATTCACATGCTTGATAGTTGGGAACCTCCTTGAATTACTAAATAAAGTAAACATGTTTGTCGAATTAGTTTGAAACTCAATGTCAAATAGTATGCCACAGCAGACTAGGCGAGGCAAAAAAAAACCCTTTCAAAACCTGGAAATGAAAGGGCTGTGGGTGAAAGACCGGGCTCGAACCGGCGACCTCTGGTGCCACAAACCAGCGCTCTAACCAACTGAGCTACAATCACCGTTTTAACAGTCAAGGGGATGTACCCTTGCTAATGGTTTGCAAAGGTAGTATGCATTTTCTTATCAGGCAATAGTCCCTATTGTTTTCTTGAAAATTTTAGCCTGCTTCCTTTTTGGCTTTCATCAAATGTGCCGTTTTCGTACACTAAGTGTCCGGAAACAATAGTGTGGGTTACCTTAGACCTAAATCTTTGGTGCTCAAAAGGAGACCATCCGCACTTATATAAAATATTCTCCCTGTTTACCTCCCATGTGTCATCCAGGTCAACCAAAACAAGGTCTGCATAGTAACTTGGACGGATAAACCCCCTGTTTTCGATTTCGAAAAGCGTGGACACGTTGTGGCTGGTTTTCTGTACGATCTCCTCCAAGGAAATTTTTTTTTCGTGATATAGCTCCAGCAAAGCCACCAAAGCATGCTGTACCAGTGGCCCACCTGAAGGAGCTTTTGTATAAGGCTGGTCTTTTTCTTTTAAAGTGTGGGGAGCGTGGTCGGTTGCAATCACATCAATGAAATTGTCCAACACACCTTGCATCACCCCTTCTCTATCGGATTTGCTTTTCACGGCTGGGTTCCATTTAATCAAGGTGCCTTTACTTTCGTAGTCCTCGTCCGAAAACCAAAGGTGGTGGATACAAGCTTCTGCCGTTATCCGTTTTTCCTCCAAAGGCAAGGTGTTGTCAAAGAGCTTCACTTCATCCTTGGTGCTGATATGGAGAACATGCAGTTTACTCCCATACATCCTGGCAAGGTCCACCACCTTTTTGGATGCGTCATAGCATGCCTCAGCAGACCTGATTCTGGGATGAAATTGGATAGGGATGTCTTCCCCATATTCCGCCTTGTACTTCTCCAGGTTTTCCTTAATAATGTCATCATTTTCGCTGTGAGTGGCAATCAACAACTCACAATCCCGGAAGATTCGCTTTAAGCTCTCGGGGTTGTCCACCAACATATTGCCGGTGGATGATCCCTGAAATACCTTGATCCCACACACCTCATTGGGGTTTACCGCCAACAATTCATCTATATTGTCATTGGTGGCCCCCATATAAAAGGAGTAGTTGGCCAAGCTCTTTTCCGAGGCCAGTTTATATTTATCTTCTAGAAGGTCAAGGGTGATGGATTGCGGATCAGTATTGGGCATTTCCATATAGGAGGTAATCCCCCCGGCCACGGCGGCTTTGCTTTCGGTATAAATGTCCGCTTTGTGGGTAAGTCCCGGTTCCCTGAAATGCACTTGGTCGTCGATTAGTCCCGGAAGTAGGTATTTTCCCGTGCCATCAATCTCTATATCGGCAGAGTAGCCGGATAACTTACCGCCCACGACAAAAATCAGCCCATCCTCAATAAAGACATCTCCGGCGTTTATCTTGCCTTCATTCACTATATTTGCATTCCTGATTAGTATTTTCTGCATATCAGCTTGGGTTGGTTCGTTTTTCATCAGCTCCTAAAATTAAAAAAACATGTCCGATACCACACAGTCTTTCGAAAATTTTAAACTCAACAAACAACTTTTGGAGGCTGTCAAGGAAGCGGGCTACCAGACCCCTACTCCTATTCAAGAAAAGGCAATTCCCATCGTTTTAGCTGGCCATGATCTTTTGGGAATCGCCCAAACAGGGACTGGCAAAACTGCTGCTTATCTTCTGCCCGCACTCTTTAAACTGAAATACGCCCAGGGCACCCACCCCAGGGGTCTTATTTTGGCACCTACCAGGGAGCTGGTGATGCAAATTGCAGAGGAAGCAATAAAATTTGGCAGATATACCGACTTGCGAATAGTGAGTCTTTATGGTGGAATAGGGCCCAAAACCCAGATCGAAAGTATCCAAAATGGTGTAGATCTAATCATCGCAACACCCGGCCGCTTTATGGATCTCTATAAGAGGGGAGAGATATTCCCAAGGGACATAAAAACCATGGTTCTTGACGAAGCTGACAAAATGTTAGATATGGGGTTTTTGCCTCAAATTAGAGCCATACTTGAGGTTATACCCGTCAAAAAGCAAAACCTGCTTTTTTCTGCCACTTTTAGTGAAAAGGTGGAAATGCTTTCTTCGGAATTCTTGGAATTTCCGGAGCGTGTAGAGATCGCCCCCCAGGCTTCCACTGCAGATACGGTTTCTCAGGTTTATTATCTCGTTCCTAACATAAAGACAAAAATAAACTTGCTTGCATACCTGCTTAAAGACGAAAGAATGCAGCGCCTAATTGTCTTTACAAGGTCTCGGAAAAATGCGGAAGCCATTTTCAAGTTTTTGGAAAGGACCGAAAGTGAGGAAATCCGAGTGATTCATGCGAACAAAGGGCAAAACACCCGCATCAATGCCATGGATCAATTTAAGCAGGGTAAGGTTCGGATTCTGGTAGCTACAGATGTGGCCTCCAGGGGGCTGGATATTACAGATGTCAGCCATGTTGTGAATTTTGACGTCCCCCTGATCTACGAGGATTACGTACACCGTATCGGCCGTACAGGGAGGGCCCATAGCAAGGGGGAGGCCATTACTTTTGTAAACCCTGCTGAAGTCTACCATTTTGACCATATCCAAAAAATCATCCGTATGCAGGTGCCTATGGTAGACATACCCCTTGAAGTTCCATCTACAAAGACCCCTTTCGAGGAACAACAAGGTTACGAAAGGGAGATAGACGAACAGAAGAAAAAAGAGAATCCGGATTTCAAAGGAGGTTTTCACGAAAAGAAACCAAAACCCAAGACTAAACCCATTCCGAAGACAAATTTTAGTAAAGGGAAAAGAAAAGCCAAGAAAAATCGAAACCAATTAAAACAAAAAGGGAAGTGGAAAAAATAAAAGCAGTGGCTATTCAGCCACTGCTTTTTACGATTAACATCTAATCTATTTAAACCCAATTAATTCGATTTTAAATTATAGGTTTGGCCTGTTGGTTCCAGGTGTTCCCTGTTGTTGAGGTTGTTGTTGCGGGGTACCCTGCGCAGGGCTGGTTTGTTGGCCTGCGGGCCTCTGTTGTTGATGTTGGGCGCCTTCTTTGGCTTCTTTTCCCATTGCATCAAATTTTTTGGTTACTTCCTCGCCGTCATCATCTTTTTCAAACTTCACTACATAGTACATTTGATTGTCTTTGCGCTCCGTCCTAGCTTCAGAAATCTTCTTCTTATTCATTTTGTCGTCCTTTTTAATGGACTCCTTTACTTGCTCTGGCAAATCATCAGGATCGATTTTTTCATCATCCTGATAAATTGAATCTGTGTTGGCTGGCAATACCAGCGCATTTGCTTGTATGGCTGTGAATCCGAACATTCCGCATACGGCCAAAGATAACATTAGCTTTTTCATAATAATAGTTGGTTTTTGTTAGAAAATTTATTTAGGATTTGATTTTATTCTTCATTATCGTCCACTTCATCACCCTTCTCGTCATAGGTGATTTTGGTTTGGTTGCCGTCTTTTTCTAGGTAGGTAAGTTCATAGTGCTTTACCCCACCATGGGTAATTGGCCTACTGTTCAGGATTTTCCTGTCATTTTCAGACGCATCCCTGTCGATTTTTTGCCTGAGATTGGAAGGAATTCCCTCCATGGCATGACCTTCTGCTCTTTGTCCTTCGTTTACATCCGGGACGTTACCTTCTCTCAAATCCTCACCCACTGCGGGGTTTTGTCTTTGAGGCTGATCAAGGGTGTCTCCTGGGGCACCTCTAGTATCATCCCTTCTTTCGTTCAGCACATTTTCATCTGCTGTGGCACGATCTCGGTTAGGTTCACATGCTCCAAAGAAAATCAAGCCGGAGGCCATCATTAAATACGCTAACTTTTTCATTGTAATAGTTGGTTTAGTTTTTGAAAATGAGATCGTTATTCTCATTATTTGATCAATATTTTCAATAGGTTTAATTGCAATACCTATACCAACTTATATCAAATATTAAAATCATGTAACAAAATATATTTTAATGTAACAAAAAAAATTCACTACAAAACAAATTAAATATGGTTATATTTGAATTTTACAATTTAAATAAATTTTATAACTTTATTGCATCCAAAATTGTTTGTCAACTGCCTGATAAGGCCATAAGAAAATATTATTTTTTTACACACTTTTCCGATTTTTATTCCCTATTCATAAATAGGGATTGGCGATATTCCTAAATGGGGTTTTGGCAAATCCACACCAAGTTAGTCCGTTTTCCCCTATCAAGGCTGCCGATATCCTTAAAAGACCTGAAATAATAGGCATTGATTCCAGGTGCCTTTCCTTTCCATCAAAAGCACCCATTTCACCATTCCTTTTTGTGATTTGTACTACAAAATGGCTGGGATGTGTTGCATGTGTATTTTGAGGAAAATGTAGCAGAAATAAGGATATTTACGTCTAGGTATTAGACGAAACTTATTATTCTCAAAAATAAGGAGTAATGGTGAAGATTATTAGAAGGTGGGTTTTACTTTTAGTTTGGCTGACTTTTATTTCTGCTTGTGGGGATAAGGAGGAAATAATGACTGCAAATCAATTTGTTGCCCCATACTATTTTTATGGAATTCCCCAGGATGCATCAGTAAGCTTGTTTTGGGCTGAACAGATGTACATTTGTAATTTTTGCCCCACCCATGTAGTCCAACCCACCCGATTTGAGCTTTATCTAGTAGAGGATGAGGAAAAAACATTAATGGGATATTTCCAACAACGAACCTTCAACCATGAAATAAGAAACTTAATTAATGGACAAGCTTATCTCTTCCGGCTAGAGATTTTCTCGGGAAATGTGAGGATCAATATCCTTGAAGCACAGATTATGGTGGGTGAACCGCCCCTAGTACAGGAAGTATATAAGCATCACGAGAATTTTTTTTCGGCAGTTTTTGACCCGAATCAGCAATTTTTGGCAGTGGAAGCCTACCATAATAGCTATAGGTCCATCTTAGTTTTTCGACCGGAGGATGACGAGTTATCGAATACAGCTCCAAAATTCATCCTATTGCGAGGTCGATCCCCCCAATGGGACAAAGAAGGGAGGAAGCTGTTATTTGTTTCCGACATAAATTATTTGGAACTTCCATTTCATGAACGGCCTGTACAGGTAGGTTTATTGGATATTGATAATGGTGAAATTGTTTATTTCGGTGCTGAGGATGAAAACTACCAGTCCCCTGTTTTCAATAGGGAAAATACTGGTTTTTTGGCTTTATTTAGTAGGGGTGTAGGTGAACCAAGGGGGCTTGTAGAGATGGATTTTGAATCAAGATCCCAAAAGGTTCTTTCTGAATCTTTTGAATCTCCCCCAATTCGTTTGAGCTTAAATGGTTCCGGAGAAAAGTTGGCCATCTCATTTAGTTCCTTTGGTAGTCAAATAGAAACCATTAAAGTGTATGAATTAGGCCAAAATGGATCGGCAGATTTGCATGCTCTTCCTTTTTCTTTCCAGGGTGCTATGCCGTCCTTTACACCTCATGACATGGAAAATAAGCTGGCCTTTTTGGGAGAGAAAAGCGGTATATCCGAAGTATGGCTTGCTGATCTATCCGATGGAAGCACTAAGCAGATGACAGGAACCCCTCTTGGGGAGGATTTCCAAAGTATTAAAGGCTCTAGGCTTACCTGGTCTGCTGGAGGGAAAAATCTATTTTTTCACAACAGCCACCGGGTTTTCTCCTTGGCTCTTTAATTTTTTTTGACTGTTTTGACAGTAGGTGAAAATTAAAATATAAAATTTTGATTCCGATTCCCTCAACCTATAACAACACACTTAATCCAGATGGAGGTACTACTAAGTTTGTGATAGGAAGGCTTTTTCCAGT
This sequence comes from Pleomorphovibrio marinus, assembly GCF_003347495.1. Taxonomy (GTDB): domain Bacteria; phylum Bacteroidota; class Bacteroidia; order Cytophagales; family Cyclobacteriaceae; genus Pleomorphovibrio; species Pleomorphovibrio marinus. The sequence continues at coordinate 570,421 of NZ_QCXY01000001.1, read as the reverse complement.
CCAACAGGAATATTGGACTCTGGAGATATCGACCCGTTGGTTCCTTGAACCTGGGATTACAAAGGAAACTGAAGGATAAAAAGGGAACTTTAAGGTTGGCGGTCACCGTCTTACTCAATACCAATAATCTTTTGGTGGAAACCCATTTTCTGGAACCACCATTGCATACATATATTGATTTTTTTTAGACTAAGAACAATTATGCTAAATTATACAAGGCCTTCCGGGAATAAAAAGCCGAAGGCAGTGAAGATTGAGTCTGCTTCGGAAGAGGAACGACAGACAATGGTGGTTCACTAAGGTAATTGGCATGTATCAAATGTTCAATTTTTTGGAACATCTGTGCCAGTACTTCTTTGATTCATTTTTTAATTTTGAAATGAATGCCAGGTACTTACCCTATACCCGGACTTTGATGAACAGGAGTTTTTAAGAAACACCTGCCTCTTACCTTACAGGACTAATGGAAAAGAAACTGAAAAATTTGTTGGAAGTAGTTGCCCCCTGGTTTTTCAAAAAGATCCTGGCTGCACACTTATTTTTATTAGTCGGGGTATTTGCCCATTCAGAAATTGCTGCCCAATCCCGGGTCAATGGGAAAATTTTAGATAATCTGGGAAACCCCCTTCCCTATGCTAATGTGCTATTATTATCCCCTATGGATTCTTTGATGGTAAAAGGGGCTGTTTCTGAAGAGGATGGTAGCTTTTATTTTGATGAACTGGACAACGCCGACTATATGCTTAGCGTAGCCATGATCGGCTATAGAAAGTACTGGGACCATTTAACGGTTAAAGCCAATACTCCTATTGATCTGCAAGCCATCACCCTGATGGAAACAGAAGATGAACTGGATGAAATCACTGTAACGGCCAAAAAGCCATTATATGAAAAACAGATCGACCGTTTGGTGGTGAATGTACAGGAAACCATCACGGCCGCAGGAGGTACGGTTCTTGAAGTCCTTTCCAGGTCTCCGGGCGTGATGGTCAATCAGCATAACTACACGGTGACACTGAATGGGAAAAGCGGTGTAATGGTGATGATCAACGATAACCTTATCCGGTTGCCCATAGATGCGGCCTTGCAGATGCTGGACGGATTGAGTGCTGCCAACGTTGAAAAAATAGAACTTATCTCCAATCCACCTGCCAAATATGATGCTGAGGGAACAGGCGGCATCATCCATATCGTGATGGCCGAGCATCCGGATTTTGGCAGCAATGGAAACTTTGGGTTGGCAGCGGGAAGCAACCAGGGAAAGATCCTGGGAGCCAATCTTGACTTCAACAGAAGAACCCAAAAATCCTCTTTTTTTGCCAGCTATTCCATTTTACAGGATCAAAACCGGCAAAAACTCATTAATTCGATGGATGTTTATCAACCGGGTTTTGTTTCCAGTTTCCATTCATTTTCAGACAGACCCTTCCAATTGACTGTTCAAAACCTTAGGGCGGGCATGGGGTATACATTGGGTGAGAAATCGGAAATCGGCGCCTTGGTGACATTGTATGAAAGATTGTTTGATACGCATTCCACCGTAGAGGGAAGAAACACGTTCACCGCCGACTCCAGTATGAAGTTGAACATCAGTTCCATCAGGTTCGATAGATGGAGGAGCCTTACTTCCAATATCCATTTCATCCACCGTCCCAATCCAAACAGTCAGCTTCGTATGGACTTCGATTGGCTATGGTATGATAACATGAACCCGGCCGATTATTTCAATGATTTTCACTTTTTAGGGCTGGGTTTTTCCAGTTCCAGCACAATTGAGGTCAACAAATCTACCCCAATTGGGATGAAGATTAGCAAGATTGATTATTCGATTGTTCAATCGGAGCGTTTGGAACTGGAAACGGGTTTAAAATATACGGCTTCCCAATTCAATAATAATGTAGAGGTTTTCGAAACGGAAAACGGTAGCCGAAAAATGGTCCCCCACTTGTCCATGGAGGCCACTATGAGGGAAAACATTTCAGCCGGATATGCCACAGCGAATTGGGAAATGAACGAAAAAACCCAAATTAATGCAGGGATCAGGTATGAGCATACCGTGACCGACATAGAATCGGAGTTGGATAACGAAAAAATATACAGGAATTACGGCAATTTTTTTCCCAGTTTATTTGTAAAAAGAAAACTTGGTGAGGAAAAGGAAGTTTATTTTGGGTATTCAAAACGGATTACCCGTCCCACCTACAATGACCTGGCACCCTTTGTGCTAATTGTCGATCCCAATACCTATTTTTCCGGAAACCCGGCGCTCTGGCCTGCCATTTCGGAAGGTGTAAAAGTGGATTTTACGTTACGAAGAGCCATCATTACATTGGATTACAGCCAAATTAAAAACCATATTGCAAATTTTCAACCTGAATTTGATCCTATAAACAACCTTCAGGTAATCCGTTCCCAGAACATGGACCATATGCGGATTTCCAGTCTGATCCTATCCGTTCCCTGGATCATTACAGACTGGTGGGATATACAGTCGAACACGACCATTATGCATCAGAAGATTTGGGTAGCACCCGGGGAGAACACCCAGGGTTTGTATGTCCTTAACCTGGACATGGCCTCAAACTTCAACCTAAACAGAGGCTATGCAGTGGAAGTGTCGGGAAATTATCAATCCACCCAACTAATGGGAATGTGGAAGAGGCGGCCCTTCGGCTCCCTCAATGTGGGTATTCAGAAAAAACTCGACGGGGAAAAAGGCACATTCCGGCTAAACGCCACAGATATCCTTAGTACCAATCACGTGATAATTGGATCCAGTATGGGAGATCCGAGGGTTGATTTGGATTTAATATTAAGATTGAACATAAGGGCGATACGGCTGACCTATACCCGGAATTTTGGAAACAGGAAGTTAAAGGCTGTGAATATCAAATCCGGATCTGAAGAAGACAGGACCAGGGTGGGTGTAAAATAATGGCCAACCTATTGCAACCCAAGCAACTCATCGGGTATCTGGAAAGGTAAATCAATTTGTGCGCATTTTTACAATACTTTCTTCTCCCCACAGGGTAACTTTAGCTAAAAATGGAAATACAAACCAAAAACCGAAATGATACGCTATGCAAAATCTTACATCCATTGCAATTAAATAATAAATTTAGGGAGGCATCACCCTTAACACCTGTTTAAATGCCCACGTCAAATTTACATCTGAGATAGAGTTGTTTCTAGCCATTTCCGTCCCAGATTTGTAAAGATTCGGCTTTCAAAAACCAGCTTTTGAGTGGGTTGTTACCGCAAGATTGCCTCATACACAAGTTGCTGAAAGGAACGCTCCATCTGGTAGCCGCCCGTACGAGATTGTGTTAACAACAGAGCTATTAGATCCTCCTTTTGATCAATCCAGAAGAACGTGCTCACACTTCCCACCCAGCGGAAGATACCTGTTGAGCCTAACTCACCGGAGAGCGTGGGATCAACAAGAACCGCCCCTCCAAGTCCATAACCATATCCTTGATGATCAAATATCGGTGTAATAATAGGTGTCAACGAAGGTTCAAGATGATTACGCATCATAGAGGTTACGCTTTCATGTGAGAGTATGCGCTTGCCATCTAGCTGGCCACCGTTCAGCAACATTTGTGAGAAGCGTATGTAGTCAGCAGCTGTAGAAAGGAGTCCTCCCCCTCCCGACAAGAATTGATTTGTTGGCAGGTAGTTGTCCAACCCGAACTGTGGAAGGGGAAGGATCGTGCCGTTCATTTCTTGGGAGTATACCAGGGGAATTCGCCCCTCCATCGTAGGCTTGAAATGAAAGGATGTTTCCTGCATACCCAGTGGGGTAAAAATCTCCTCATTAAGATAACGGTCCAGCGGCAAGCCTGAAGCAATTTCAATTATCCGTCCGAGTACTTCGTAGCCTATGTTGCTGTAATCCCATTTTTCTCCGGGGGAAGATGTCAATGGCATCTTTGCAATGATGTCTACATATTCATTTAGCGTTCGTTCAGGGTGACTTAGGGTGTCTAAGGCTTTACGATGGCCAGGTGTACCGAAACCTAGGAGCCCCGAGGTGTGCGTGAGCAAGTCCTCAACATTCATTAGCCTATGAGAAGCTCTCATTGATTCGCCACCACTGCCCACTTGCAAGTCAGCAAAGGCCGGGATATATTTAGCCACTGGACTATCAAGACGAACCTTGCCTTTGTCTACCAGTTTCAGAATAGCAGCGGCAATAATTGGTTTTGTCATTGAGGCAATGCGGAACACTGCATCGGTTCGCATAGGGATCTTCTTTTCGAGATTCATGAAACCTATCGACTGACTGTATCCTATCTTGCCATGGCGGGCGATAACCAGCACAGCACCCGCATATTTCCCAGAGTCAAGATAGGCTTGCATTGCTGGTGTGATGCGAGCCAGTGCCATCGGTGAGAGATCGAGATCCTGCGGCGGAGCAACCGGTAGCCCTTGGCCATAAGTGACCAAGGTAGCACTAACCACCACCGCCAAGGCCAAGGTGAGTGTCCTATAGTGCTTGGCTACTGCCCGAACCACTAAAATCCTTAAATTAATAAAAGATCCACACATATATCCTTCATTTGATGTTGATCCAACAATATGGGACTGAACGCTACCACCTATTTCTATACCCAATAAAAATCCAGATTCAATTACCTAAACCTGAAATATTGCATTTTTAACTGCACATCAAGGTATTAAAATACCAAGAATGATTTTCCCTCACAGTCCTCAACACATTACTTTTTGGTTATGGATAAATGATTTTAAATGACAGAATAACTCACCTCTAAAGCTCTCCAATAAACTCATATACCAGTTAGTACACTTGTCCCAAATCATCATACAATTGTTTCATTTTGTTCAATGGATAGTTAAAGCGCCTTCTTTATTTTCCTAGGGAACATATGTGCGACTGAAATTTCTTTAAAATCACGAGGTTTGATATACTGGAATTATTTTCAACCTAAAATAAAACATTATGAAAACGTGGATTTCTGTTTTCGCACTCTTTGCATTTTCGAATTTTCAACTGTTTGCCCAACATGACTTAATTGGTACTTGGGAATACAAGAATGACTCGATCAGGTCAGTAAAAATTATCACGCCAACGTATTGGATGGTGTATGCCGAAAGTCAAAATCAAAATGGATCTGAGTTTATGCATTCTCATGGTGGAACATATACCTTAAGCGGAAACAAATATGTGGAATATATTGAGACAGCTTCCTGGGAGGATAATGAGAATGTAAAGACAAATTTCACATGTAAGATTGATGGGGATAAATTTCATCAAAAAGGAACATTAACCTTAGCAGATGGTACCATAGTGCCCATCGACGAAATTTGGTTCAAAGTCAATAGCGGCAATTCCTACGAAAGCAATCCCTCTGTGGGAACCTGGGATCAGTTATCTTCTTCTTACATCCTCCCCGATGGCACCAAAGAATCCCATACCAATGCTACTGCAACCAGGTTTCAAATCATCACTCCAACACATTGGGTGCGCATGAGTCATAGGGATGGCAAGTTTGAAAATTTCATAGGCGGAACCTATAAGATCAATGGGAATAAAATATATTCAAAAATTGAATTTTCATCTAATCCCGCTATTCAGTTCAATGAAGTGGTCATTGACCAAAAGGTAGACGGTGATAAAATGTACTGGAACGGGTATGCCACCAATACCAAAGAGAAACAAACTTTAACTTTTGACGATGTTTTTCAAAAGGTAAATCCAAAAGGATCTAAAAAAGCAAAAGTTAAAAAGTAATGGCCTGCCTTGGGGGGAAGTTGTTAAGGTTATCTTCTTTTGTTAGAGGATGTATGCTATATTATTTCGAGTGGTAGTTAAACCAGGTAAGCGTCAAGACCTAATTGATTTCATGAATTGGGATTGCCGGGTGGTTAGGGAGAGGGAACCCGCAACGCTTCGTTTTTCCTTAACCTTGGTTTAGCCACGATGAGTAGGTCGGCATATAATGTACCTGTATTTTCCGCTTTTTCTCAAACCTCTTTTTGACACTCTTATCCTTTTGGTCAGAATAATTATCCACGATCATATGAAGTTTCCTGTTTCTGTATTTCCTGTCAAGCGACTTGAGGAATGGGAGGAAGTATTCGTTGACGGCCTAGGCTGCGGCATTGCCAGCGGACTCACCGCAAATCATAAATACAGACTCCATTCTGACAAAGGCATTGCATAAGGATGAAACTTAACAAGGCATTGTAACCTCTGTTTCAACAATTGAAACCTAAGTACTAACTACACATGAAGCTATTTTTTTAGCTTTAACGCACATTATTAATCCAAATAGCCATGAAAGAAGAAACAGTAACAAAGACAGAACCGCATACCACCTTATTCGGAAAGCGTTTTGGTCAAGTGGCCTGGGTGGTTCCGGATATTGAGGAATCAGCAAAATTTTTTCAGGAGACAATGGGCGTTCCCCCTTTCCTGAAAATGGAAAATTTACGATCCCAGGAATTGGAAGGTACTTATATTGGACTAATGGACAACCTGCCGATTTTGAGTTTCACCTTTACTTGACCATGTCCGGAGGTACCATGCTGGAGTTGATCCAGCCGGTTTCGGGCAAAAGTATTTATACCGATTTTCTGGACCAACATAAGCATGGTGGTATACAGCATATCGCCTATATGGTGCAAGTTGCGGAATTTGATGATGCCGTTTCTCAGTTGAAGAACAAAGGTTACAGGATAATTCAGAGCCTGGTTTTACCTGTTGCTAGAGTTGCTTATTTTGATACATACAAAGAAATAGGTGTGGCAACGGAGATAATTGGGTTGACAGAAGCCGGCAATCAGCTTTTAGAACAACTCAATACGGGGAATTATTAATGCTTAAGGTATACCACAAAAATTCATTTGGAAATTTTGCCTCCTCGGTTTTTTATGCTCACGATATATAAAGACGAGGTTTGGGAGATCTTAAAGGTCAATAACCTTTGGGGTTTATGGATCCCCGAAGGTTTTCCGTTCTCGACTCAGGAAAGACCCTCGAGGTTTTGGAAACCTCAAGGGTCTGGTTCAATTTACTTTTCCTTTTCCAATTCCCCGGGTCTGCAATTCATCCCAAATGTGGATTCTACGGCACTATACCATTCTTTATCCTCCTGGGCGTTCCAATCCACCCATTGCTCATCGTCCATGGATGTCCTCCAACTCCAGAAGGGTTCCGCATCCGGCCCCACAGGATACCTGAGTTGCCAGGAACTGCTTTCAATTGCCTCCAAAATTTTGTCAGCGACCAATGAGGGTGGCACGGGGGATTGTAGGGATGTGTCCCAAAAATGCCCTATACGCCTAACCTGGGGGTACAATGATTGCTCATTTTGACCAATTTCATGAGCCATATCAGTGTTGATGATACCTGGCTCTATTAAAGATACCCGTACATTAAATGGTTTTAACTCTTGTGCCAAAGCCTCGGTCATGGCTTCTAGTGCAAATTTACTTGCACAATAGGGGCCAAGTGGGCTTAAGGAAATTTTACCAGCCATGGAGCTTACGTTTATAATACAGCCACTTTTATTTTTCCGCATGGAAGGCAGAACAGCCTTTATACACCGGATCGCACCAAAATAATTAGTATCCATTACAGCTTTAAATTTAGCCAGTGGTAATTCCTCAATAGACCCATGCCGAACAATTCCAGCATTGTTTACAAGTACATCAATACTACCATGGTCCCGTATAATGGTATTGATGCACTGACTGACCGACTCATCAGAATCAACGTCCATTTTATAAAGGTGGATGTCCAAGGATTCATCCTTGATTTGTTGCTTAAGGTTGAAAGCTTTTTCCGGGTTCCGAGTAGTTGCGAATACTTTGTGTCCCGCTCTGCCTACGGCTAGAGCAGCTTCCATTCCTATTCCCCTGTTTGTTCCGGTAATCAATACAGTTTTCATGGTTATTCTAAGTTTGGGTTATAGTAATTTTATTTAAAATTAAATGTAATGTTCCATTCAGGTATCCCTTGCTAAGGGACAATGTTGTTATTCCATCTGAAGAAGTTATTGGGATCATATTTTCGTTTCAATTCTCTTAACCGATTGTAATTGTCACCGTAAGCGGACTTGACCCTATCCGACCCCTCGTCATTAAAAAGTGTGTTTACATACACACCAGCACTGAAGAATGGTTTCATTGCCTCAAAGAAATCCCTGGTCCATTTGATATGAATTTCTGATTCCTCAGGTTGATCCCATAAGGAGATGATTACAAAGTCATAAGGAGATCTTCTTTGGCTAAAAGCAGTTGCATCAGGAGTTACATTATTGATCGCTCCATGGTGGTGTTCAATAAGCACCATGGTCCGGGGAGAAGTAGCCGATGGAGCCTGGGTTTTGAAAATTTCTATGGCTTCATCAGACAAAGAAGTAAGTTGGTTTGCCTTCCAATAGCTGAATTGCCCGTGGGGAACCGTTGCGTCGAGCATGGACTGCTGTTGAAGATAGGGCATGGGTCCGATCAGGTCAGCCAAAGGCGGGCCAAATTCACGCAGAGGCGCTATCAGTTTTTCACCCTCGTTAAGGTCTTCTCCACAATAGCACAAAGCTATGCCGGCCATTTGCATACCTTCAGGACTTGTCATAGTGAAAGCATAAGCCGTTAATTCATCCGGGGCATTTTGTGTGAAGGTGCGGAAAAATTTCAGCACTTCTTCGATTTTCTCCATAGGGTGAAGTACCATGCCTCCAATGATTGTTCCTACCGTATGCAACTGAAATTCAAAGGAGGTCACAATCCCGAAATTTCCCCCGCCACCCCTAATAGCCCAAAAAAGATCGGGGTTTTCCTCGGGGCTAGCCTTCAAAATCTTACCTTCTGCAGTTACAATTTCAGCAGAGCGTAAATTATCACAGGTTGCTCCATATTTTCCCATCAACCAGCCAACTCCCCCTCCCAATGTAAGACCTGCGATTCCCGTGGTGGAAACTGCTCCACCGGTGACAGCCAAGCCATGTTGTTGAGTAGCAGCATCAAACTCTCCCCACAGCACCCCGGGTTGGGCAATCGCGGTTTTTGTTTTAGGATCTACTTCAAGGGTTTTCATATTGGAAAGGTCTATGACTATACCGTCATCACACATTGCGAATCCAGCAGCATTATGTCCCCCGCCTTTTACGGCAACCAATAATCCCTGCTTTCTGGCAAATTTTACAGCGGTTACAACATCATTGACATCAGCACATTGGACAATACAGGCAGGCTTCCGGTCAATCATGCCATTCCAAATCGCCCTTGATTCATCATACTTTTCTGAATCGGGCAATATTAGCGTACCAGTCAATGTGCTTCTCAATTTTTTCCAGGTTAATAATGGGTTGGTAACTTGGGATTTTTTTGTTGTAGTGACCATGGGATTTAAAGTTATGTCGGAAATGGTTTGAAAACTGCAAAAAGTCTTATCTAGTAAACTTATTAAATTTACCCATGAGACAGTTAGTACATATGTTTCAAATTATCGTACAATGGTGACAACCTGAAGTATCCGTTTGGATTGATTTTTCCAATGGTGAGAACAGGACTCATATTGTAAATTTATATTACTGGTTGGGCATTGAAATAATTGCGACCGGGGATTTTATTGCCGTGGAAGTTTTACAAGGTTTCAAAAATCAACACCATTTTCAAAAAGCAAAACAGGTCTTGTAAGATTTAAACCATTCCCTTTTTCATAGTTTTGATTTTGGATGTATAAATAGTGTATTAAAAGTACCAAGTGGATTTTATCCCTTTTTCTTTGATATTATTGTCATAAAGATACCTTCTCAAACCGCACCTATTGGTACGTATTTCTCAAAAATTGAAACCATTGTTCCTTAGAAATGAACATGAATCAAATGTACTATTTTTTGGAACGGGTGTGTAAGCCTACCTATGATTCGTTTTCTAAATTTGGCTTATGCCACAAAGCTAAATGGGCGTTTAAACTTGATCTTAGGACCCAGACATCCAACTGTCGAATTAGACCTCGTTTAAAACCCGCTTCCCTTTCACAAAGTCTGAAAAATTAAATTAAAGTTTTTGTCCATTTATTTAATTGATTGGCTATGAAACAGCTTGAATCCAACAAATCTAAATTAGACTTTTCCAAACAATTACTATGTAAGAAGAGCACATTCAATAATTTCTCCTTGGAAAATGGTTTTTTTGAAATCTTTGCGACTTTCTATGGAGTATCTAAAGTGGGGTTTTTACTGATAATTACAGCGTTGTCCTCCATTATTGAAGTGAACGGCCAGGGTGGCATCAAAGGAAAAATCGAAGATTTTTCAGGAAATCCTATTGCTTATGCCAATGTAGTGTTGTTGTCTCCCACCGATTCCTTGTTGATAAAAGGAGCAGTTTCAGATGAAAATGGGAGCTTTTATTTTGATGAATTGGACAAAGCAGGATATATGCTTAGCGTAGCCATGATCGGGTATAAAAAATACTGGGGACACTTAAGTATTGAAGCCAATGCTCTAATTAACCTGCCACCGATCAGCCTTGTAGAATCAGAGGATGAACTGGAGGAAATCCAAGTGACGGCCCAACTTCCGCTTTATGAAATGAAGATTGATCGAATGGTCATCAATGTACAATCGAGCATCACATCAGCAGGCAATACGGTATTGGAAGTGCTTCAGAAATCACCGGGGGTAATGGTCAACAGGCAAAGCAACGCCATTCTGCTGAACGGCAAAGAAGGCGTGACCATCATGATTAACAACAGGATCCAAAGATTGCCTATAGGGGTGGTTTTCCAGATGTTGGATGGCATGAGCGCGGCCAATATAGAAAAAATTGAACTGATCACTAATCCCCCTGCCAAATACGATGCCGAAGGTATAGGTGGAATTATTCATTTAATCATGGCAGAAAGTGAAGATTTTGGAACGAATGGAAACTTTGGATTAACCGCAGGGATGAACGCCAGGGAAACCTTGGGAACCAACTTTAATCTCAACCACCGGAAAAACAAATTCTCGTTTTTTGTGGATTATCAAATCCTCCATGACCACAACATTCAGGTATTTGAGAACAGTTTTAGAATTGACAACCCTGATTTTACATCCAGCTTTGCTTCCATTATGGACAGGCCCTACCAACTGACCACACAAAGCTTTCGGACAGGTTTGGAATGGGATCTAAGCAGCAATACCAGGATAGGGACGATTGTATCAGGCTTTCAGAGAAAACATCACATGTTTGCTTCCTCAGTTTTTGACAATAAAATTACAGCGGATTCTTCAAGGTATGGTACGATCAAAATTGAGGAGCTGAATCTTTGGAACCATTTTACTTCAAATATCCATTTTATCCATAGAGTCAATAACAAAAGCACCCTAAGGCTGGACCTGGATTATAATCTGTCCAAACACCACAATCCATCAGATTATCAGCTTGACTTCCATTACCCCGAAAACAACCTCTCTACTGCTGAAATGATCGATATGATCAAAACAACGCCTATCCATATGAAAGTGGCAGGATTGGATTACAGCTTTCAACCCTCTGATGCATTCAAATTTGAGGCTGGCGTTAAGGGGACATTCTCAAATTTCGAAAATGATGTGGAAGTCCTTTTTACCCAAAACGGATCTACGTTCAGAAATGAAGAACTATCTGTTTTGGCATTTTTGGAAGAAGATATATTGGCCGGATATATGGCTGCAGAATGGATGATCAACGAAAGCAATCAGGTTAACGGGGGGATTAGATTTGAAAATACCCGCACTTTTGTAAGGACAGCGGCTCAAGGAATGGTTGTAAATCGGGATTTCGGCAACTTTTTCCCCAGCCTTTTTTATAGAAAGACTATTAATGATAACCTGAACCTCAATTTGGGCTTCTCCAAAAGAATTCAAAGACCGACTTTCAATGACCTGGCACCCTTTGTGTTTTTCGTGGATCCCAATACATTTATTTCAGGGAATCCTGCCCTATTGCCTGCCTTTATTGATGGTATAAAAACCGACATTAATTTTAGAAGAGCCAATATATCTTTAGAATACAGCCATACGAAAAACCCCATTGGTGCTTTGCAACCAGAACTCGATTCTATTAACAAGAGGCAGTTTTTCCGGTCCCAGAATTTGGATTATCACAAGATCTACAGCATCAATCTCAATATTCCATGGATCATAAACGATTGGTGGGATGTCCAATTGAATTCAGGTGGTTTTTATAACAAATTAAGGACGGCTCATCTCAAAGTGAATGAAAGTAATGATTTTTTCAACTTTACGGCAAATGTGACAAGTAACATTAAGTTACCCCATAATTTTTCCACCGAAATTACAGGCATGTATCAATCAAAAATGAACTGGGGAATGTGGCTTTTTGAGCCCATCGGCAACCTGAATATCGGTTTTCAAAAAACACTCAACCAGAATAAGGGCACATTAAGATTGACCTTTGATGACATTTTTTATAACAATATTTGGCGTTTTAATACCTCTATTCCTGAATATAATGTAACGAACTCATTTGTGGCAGACTGGCATATGCAAGCTATTCGGCTAAATTATACCCGGAGTTTTGGCAACAAAAAACTACGTGGCGTGAAGATAAAATCCGGATCTGAAGAACTGCAAAGACGTCTTGAAACGAATTGATAATTTTGAAATCTGAATAAACCGCTGTTTTTTCACATCACCACCTCAGCAACCTGGACCACTGGCTGGATATTGGTGAAATTCGGGATATCACCAACCATCTGATCAAGATTTGCGCTTACAGACTTCTGCAAATCCGACATGGAGTCAAAGTATAAATGACCACAAACAATATAAGGTGCGGGGGTATCTGGTTCACCCAAACCCGCCAGTCCAGTCTCCACAGCAACCCCTTTGAGGTGGTCGCCCAATAATCGTCCTACCAACTGAATATGCTTGTCTCGATAATAATCCATATCAAATGTTTTACCCTCTCCGTTTGGGTATAATACGCTGAGTTTAATCATTCCCTTTTTCATAGTTTTGGAGTTTTGATTGGGTTGGAAATTTGTTTTCTGAAAATTGCTGAATGTAATCTGATGGTGTCATGCCATAATATTTTTTAAATAGCCTTGTAAAATAGGTGAGACTGTTAAAGCCTATACCATAGGCCACATCACTGATATTTCCATAATTGTTTTTTAACAGCAACACAGCTTTTTTGAGCCTAAACGTCTGAATAAATTCCGTAGGATGCTGGTTGATGATGGCCTTGAGCTTACGGTAGAGGTTGGTTCTGCTCATACCTAATTCTTTCCCTAAGGTCTCCACATCAAACTTGGGGTCAGTATAGTGTTTTTCCATAATGTCCAACAGCTTCTGAACAAATCTCTCCTCCACAGATGTCACCGAAAGTTCTTTAGGATCCAGGGAAATCGCATTGCTGTATTTTTCCCTTAATTTCCTTCTTGACTCTAGCAAGTTGCTGATCCTGGCCATTAATTCCTCTATTTTAAAAGGTTTGGTCAGGTAATCATCCGCCCCTAAACCCAATCCCTCTAACCTACTTTCCATGTCTGCCCTAGCCGTAAGCAGGATGATTGGAATATGGCTGGTTCGGTCTTCATGCTTAAGCTTCTCACATAAGCATATCCCATCCATTATGGGCATCATTACATCACTGACGATCAAATCAGGGATGGTGTCGAGGGCAGTATCATATCCTGTTAAACCATTATCTGCTTCTGCTACCAAATAATCATCCTGTAAATGACCCTTTATAAAATTCTTCAGATCCATATTATCCTCCACCAACAAAATCTTGGGCTTGTCCGATACAGTTGTTACAGATTGGTTTGGGGTTTTGCGGTCCAAATGCTGAGGATGGTCCATGCTGAATGAACGCTTAACTACACGCTTGTACTGTTTCTGATTCAGTTCATTTAGAGCTATTCTTTTCAAAGGCAGTTCCACCTTAAAAATTGACCCTTTGCCCTTAGTGCTAATTAGCGATACTTCCCCACCCATCAGACCGACAACTTCCTTTACAAGGGAAAGGCCGATTCCAGTTCCCTCGTAGGTTCTGGTAGTAGAAGATTCCTCCTGATAAAAGCGATCAAAAATATGATCCAGTTTGTCTTTTGGGATTCCAATTCCGGTATCCTTTACCCTAACTGTTAATTTTAGGTGGCTGTCCCCTTCTGACTCCAAATCGGCCATGAAAACAACTTCCCCTCCTTCAGGAGTGAATTTATAGGCATTAGACAAGAGGTTGGAAAAGATCATTTCCAGTTTTGAAGCATCGAAATAGGCGAATACCTCATCCTCCGGCAACTCGGATTGGAAATAAATTTTCCTCCTCTCAAACAATGAAACAAAGGATCCTGTCAAATGCTCGAGAAAATCCGTGATGCTCCCGGGCATAGCCTCAACTTTGAGCTTGCCGGATTCCAGTTTGGAAAAGTCCAGTAACTGATGGATCAGGTGCAACAGTTTGGAGGCATTCCTTTCGATAAGTTCATAGGCCTCAGTTCTGCTGCTTGATTTCCCCTCCTTTTTTTTTAGGGTATCCACTGTGCCTGATATCAAGGTCAGCGGTGTTCTAAACTCATGGGAGATATTGGCAAAGAAGGCAGACTTTGCCTGGTCCAGTTCATGCATTTTCTCTGCTTCAATCCGTTGCAATTTCAGGTCGGAGTTTAGCCTTTCCCAATGTATGATGCTTCGCCTCATCCAATAAAAGGCCGTAACAGCCAGCAGCATAAAAAGAAGATAAGCCCACCATGTCCTCCACCAGGGGGGGAGTATGGTTAGATTCAAGTTGATTCCTGACTCGCTCCAAACCCCGTCATAGTTAGCTGCTTTTACCCTGAAAGTATACTCACCGGGACTCAGGTTGGTGTAGCTGACAAATCTGCGGTCATCGGAGTAAATCCAATCCTGATCAAAATTTTCCAAAAAGTATGCATACTTGTTGTTATGGGCATTGACAAAACTCAAAGCTGCAAATTCCATGGAAATAAAATTTTGATGGTGCGGAAGAATGATATTCATTGATTCATCCCATTCTGAAACTGGCTTGTCAAATATATTGAACTGGGTCAGCACCACAGGGGCTGGATTTGGAGCAGCCTTGATTTTCTGAGGATGGAAATAAACCACACCATCACTTCCCCCGAAATACAAGGTGCCGTCCTTCCCTTTTGTACTAGATCCCGCGTTAAAATAGCCCGTTGTGAAGTGGTGTTTTAAAGAACCATATCCAAGGTCAAAACTTTGCACTTCCTTGCTGATAGGGTCAAACCGGCAAATTCCTTTATTAGTACTCATCCAAAATTTACCCAATTCATCTATTTCAATCCGGTTGATGGTATTACTAGGGAGCCCATCATTTTGGGTATATGGTGTGAAATATTCAGTTTTTGGATCATATTGGCATAATCCGCCTCCACTCGTAGCAAACCATAAATAACCCTGACGGTCTTCAACAATATGCCTGATCGAATGACTGCTCAGACCATTAGAAAGATTTTGGTCGGCGATGAAATGATGGAAAATACCTTCTCTTTTTTTATCCATTCTATTCAAAGCCTTGGCCCCTGTCCCTATCCATAAATCATCCCTACTGTCTTCAAAAATAGCGTAACACCAAAAATCACTGATTCCCTCCGGATTTGATGTGCTGTGTAAAAAATGATCCCAAGATTCTGTCCCCGGTGAAAATCTTTTTAGTCCATTTTGTGTAATGAGCCAAATGGTACCGCTTTTATCTTCAAAAATTGAAACCACATCCCTATCTCCTTCTCCGGAAATTTTTGAAGCTTGAATGTCAAAATGAATAAAACTATTTGATGAGCTATCTATTTTGGTCACCCCTCCATTATTAACGTAAAAATTATTTCCCCCGTAACCTATCCAAAAATTCCCCTTACTGTCTTCCAAAACCGAGCTGACGAGATTATTTAAAAGACTTTTCGGATTATCAGGTTCATGTTTATAATGGGTAAAAGTTCCATCTTTCCGATTATATTTATTCAACCCTCCTCCCTCCGTACCAATCCAAAGCATTTCATCCTTGTCTTCAAAAATCGCCCTTACCATATTACTGCTTAAAGAATTGGGGTTATCCGGCTCGTTTTGAAGCAGGTAAAACTCCCTTGGTTGCAGATTGGATAAACTTACACCCCCATTGACCGTCCCCAGCCACAGGTTCCCCATATTGTCAAGCAAAACTGCGTGGATGTCGTTACTTCCTATAGAATGAGGATTATTGGGATCTGAATGATAACGGGTAAAAACCGTTCTTTCCTTATTCAGTTTATTGAGCCCATTGGCGGTCCCAATCCACAGGTTCCCCCATTTGTCTTCAGTAATGGCTCTGGTATTTAGGATATCTGAACTTAGTGAATTGGGATCATCCGGGTTATGCCTGAAATGTATAAAATCACCGGTATTTCGGTCTAAACTATCCATCCCACCTATGTATCCAATCCAAAATGTCCCTTGATGATCTTCAAATACAGCCATTACATTGTCACTTGCTATGCTTTCCTGGACTTCGAGGTCATGTTTCCATTGAATATAGGATGAGTTGTCACCATAAGGAATTTTGAATAGACCCTCTCCAAAGGTTCCTACCCAAACATTTCCTGAAGCGTCCAATGTTAAACTGTTAATTACGGGCCTATTTGACCCCAAAGAAAACAGCAATGGCCTTTTACTATCCGGCCCTATTTTAAACAAGCCATTTACGGAACCAAACCATATATTCCCGTCTAAATCTTCCTGAATTGTACTTATAGTGGGTACTTCCTTATACTCCCCATTTTCTTCAAATGTGGTGGAGTACCTGGTAAATTTATCCGTTTGGGGATCAAAATGGCACAGACCCAAACCAGCTGTACCTACCCAAATCCGACCCTCACTGTCTTCATGCAAAGCCATGGATAGATTTTGGGAGATGGAAGTAGTATCCTGATAATCATGATTATATTCTTTGAACTGATACCCATCAAAACGGTTCAGGCCATCATAGGTAGCAATCCAGATAAATCCTCTCCGATCTTGAATTATGCTGAGTACACTGTTATGGCTCAATCCTTCCTGTATAGAGAAACGCTGAAAAATCAGGTCTTCATTTTGGGCAATTAGGGCGGATGGCACCATGGATGTTGTGACTCCAAAAAACCATATGAAAATAATCCTTCCCATCTGATAAACAGTGGTTTGTATTACAATTTATATAATTTCTACCTAGATACCTGAGCTATTTCGAATAATATTAGTCAAAAATCAAAATATACAGATTTATCTATTTCAATTGATTTGATTATGCTTTTATTTTGGCATAAGTGTCCGAATTTGCCATTTTTTGATTTCGAAGCTGTAACCAATAATCCACCACCATTAACTGTGGCACCCAACAAAGCCAGGCCATGATTCCTGTTTCTTCAAAACTGAACCCAAGATTCATCAACCATTCTAAACCTATTCGATAAGTTACAAAGGCAAATGTGAGCACATAGTTGCGGATCATCCATTCCTGATGCTTTTTTACTTGGCCATCTCGAATAAACCAATAGGCTGTGAATCCCGTGAAAAGCCATGCTAATGCGAGTACAATGATTCCTGAACCGAATACTAATTGTTGAAGGAAAAACAGTTTGTTTATTCCTATGCCAAGTCCAAAAGTCCCACTCAGCAAAATTGCCAGTAAATAGGTTTTACCCATTAGTCGATGTAATTTTACAAATCTGTTTCTCAGTCCTTTAAAAAATTGCAGGGGGCCCAATACCAAAGCTATAAACCCGGTACCTATATGCGTTAGTAGTACAAAAGGATGGGTAACAGTATTGGGGTTATTTTTAAAATAACCCAATCCCTGAATGCCATAATTCAAAGCTTTATATCCCAAATAAATCAAAATAACAGCAAATGTTATTTTAAGCGTTATATCGAGGGCACTTGGTTTGATAGATAGTGTATTCATAGTAGGGTTATAATGGTTGAAGATCACTAAATTTATATTCTAAAACTACGATTCAACCGGTTGCAAGTGTTAGTAGAGATGTTTCAAATTTTAAGACTATTGTTTCATTTTACCTGAATTACAATTAAAGGTTTGGCAATAAAAGGTTGGGAGGCAAAGCATCAATGTAGAAAAGTGTTTTAAGAAGCATTTCGGAGGTTTACCTATCAAATAGGTGAATTTATAGTGACATTATCGAAAAAGCTTGTGACTGATTCATTATTGGTGTAAATTTACATCAAAAGTAAAATCAATGGCAAGACAAAGTATATCCTTAACCCAGCCAAACGATGAATGGCTAAAAGCTCAGGTGGACAAAAAAGAATACTCCAGTAAGAGTGAACTAGTCAATGATTTAATCAGGCAAGCAAGGAAACAGCAAGCCCAAATCGACTGGGTAAGAACTAAATTGGAGAAAGCCGAAGCAAGCGGATTTACCATTGACAGTAAGGAACAGATTCTAAATCAGGCGAAATCTTTACTTAATGGCTAAGTACCGGCTGAGTAATGAAGCAAAGGATGATTTGATACGAATTCATCATTATGGAGCTGAAAAATTCGGTCTGGCTCAAGCTGACAAATATTTTGATTCCTTTTTTAATTGTTTTAAAGTTATTGCTCAACGGCCTTATTCGTTTGAATCAGTGGATTATATAAAAAAAGGCTATAGACGATGTGTATGTGGCTCAGATAGTATTTATTTC
Organism: Pleomorphovibrio marinus; assembly: GCF_003347495.1. Classification (GTDB taxonomy): domain Bacteria; phylum Bacteroidota; class Bacteroidia; order Cytophagales; family Cyclobacteriaceae; genus Pleomorphovibrio; species Pleomorphovibrio marinus. Next base: position 551,756 of record NZ_QCXY01000001.1, on the reverse strand, counting down.
AAAATGAATGGAGACATTGCCGAATAATGGCCATTATAGTAAGGCAAGATTTGAATAATGTCTTATGAGCTAAAAAGGGATTTTTCCCAAGTACCGGTGTTCACATTTCTTAAATTGAATTCATGAAACATATGTACTAAAATTTGGAACATATGTTCCAATGCCTATTGCATTCATTTTTTAGCTTTAAGGAAACTTATGCAATCATCAAGGCTCAAATATGATGTTATTTTTATAGCTAGGTTTTCTCTCCTGCTATTGCTCATTCTGCCCATCGCAGCAACTTATTCAAATACAGAGCCCATTTTTCATGTTAAGGATTTAAGTGAACCTTTGCTTCTTAAAGACGGATGGAAGTTTCAACCTGGAGACAATCCATCCTGGGCGGATCCCGACTTGGAGGACGAACACTGGACTCCCATCGACCCAACCACCGATATCCACTATTTGACTGAATTACGAGAAGCTGAAATAGGATGGTTTCGCTTGCATTTGGATGTGGATGAATCTTTATTGAACATTCCGCTGGGCATGACCATATTCCAGCGGGGAGCTTCTGAGATCTACCTGAACGGCGTGTTGATTCACCGATTGGGAGTAGTCAGTCAGAACCCTGATGAAGAACTTATCTTCAATCCGAACCATAAGCCTTACAGTTTTCAGTTTGAAGGTCAACACAATCAGGTTATGGCCGTGCGTTTTTCATTTACAAAAAGAAATCCCTATATGAATTTTCTGGGGCTCTGGGGTGGCAATCCAACCTTGGTGATTCAGATGAATAAAATGGATCAAGCTGTACAAAATTTGATAGAAACAAAAGCCAAGGTGACCTCAAGATTGGTGGGCAAAGCAACTTTTCTGTTTTTCCTTTTCTTGCTCCATTTATTCTTTTTCATTACTTATCCGAGTAATAGGACTAACCTTTATTACAGCCTTTTTACGATCAGTTTGGCACTCGGCTATTTTTTGGAACATGGGTTCCGTTTCATGCCCAGGGAAGGAGACTCTTATTTCATCGTAGGGTTGATCAGTAGTTTGTTTTTTAGCACATTCATCATTTGGGGAATACTTGCGGTTTATTCTTTTGCCAAGGAGAAATTGGATGGCTTGTTTTGGTTTGGGGTGGTTTCGGCACTGCTATGGATCCCTTCCTGGAAATGGCCTTACGAGGCGGCCAATTATTATTGGCCCTATTTCCTGACCATGGGGCCGTTTATTGCTATCCTGGTGAGCTGGAGGGCCGTTAAGAAAAAAATAAAAGGAGCCTGGGTGATCTTACTAGGTTGGTCTGGGAATTTTATTTTTTGGTCACTATTTTGCTTATTTCTTGGAGATATCCTGCCAAGAATCCCATATGATGTGGCTATCACCTTGGATTTAGCCATATTTTGTGCATCCATTTCTTTTTCAGTTTTGTTGGCCATAGAATATGCCCAGACAAAAAGATCCCTTCAATCCAGTCTTTTGGATATGGAAGTGAAGCGGCTAGAAGCAGAGAAAATGCAGGAACTCGACCAGACCAAGTCCAACTTCTTTGCCAATATCTCGCACGAGTTTAGGACGCCCCTTACCCTGATTTCCGGCACAATTGAGCAAATGGAGACAGAGAAAAATATTCCCTCTATGCTTAGGGAGGCACATGAGCTGATCAAAAGGAATGCAGACCGCTTGCTGCAATTGGTAAATCAGTTGCTTGACCTTTCCAAACTGGAAGCTGGCAAAATGACCTTGAAAATGCAGCCTGGGGATATCTCTGCTTTCGTCCACAGACTCGTCGGAACATTTGCTTCCACCTTTGAAAGCAAGCAGATCGCTTTTGAAAATAACCTCCCCAAAAACCCTTTATACCTCAATTTTGACCCGGACAAGCTGGAAAAGGTATTCACTAACCTGCTGATTAACGCCTATAAATTTACCCCGACGGGTGGCAAAGTCGATTTCAGTATGGATATTTTGGAGGAAAAAGATACTGATGTATTAGTGGAATTCAAGGTTAAGGACAATGGGGTGGGTATTCCAACGGAAAGGCTTCCCCATATTTTTGAAAGGTTTTATCAGGGAGAAGCCTCTGCCACTAGGACTTATGAGGGCACAGGAATCGGACTGGCCTTGGTAAAAGAGCTTACAAGTATGCACGGTGGAACCATATCCGTGGAGAGCAGCCCTGGGTCAGGAACTGAATTTACCATTGAACTGAACCTGGAAAGAGCGAGTGAAGCTATTGTGGTCGATGCTAAGGTAAATGAAAATTTCAAGTCAACTGTTTTAACCACATCAAAATTAAATACTCCAACAATCCACTCCATAGAACCCCTCTCATCCACCAACAGCACTTTGCCACTTGTCCTTATAGTAGAGGATAACCAGGAGTTAGGACAATTCATCGCTCAAAACCTTCAGGGGGATTACCGTATCCAAAAAGCTGAAAATGGAATAGAGGGATTTAAATTGGCTACCCAAACCATTCCTGACCTCATCCTTTCCGATGTGATGATGCCTGTAATGGATGGGGTAAGTCTAAGTGACATGGTAAAAAATGACGAACGGACAAGCCATATTCCTGTTATCCTGCTTACTGCTAGGGCAGATTCGGATAGCAAAATTACCGGATTGGAAACCGGTGCGGATGCCTACTTGACCAAACCCTTTGAAATGAAGGAACTAAAGGTAAGGATTCACCATCTGATAGAAGGCAGGAAAAAGCTAAGGGAAAGATTCAGCCGTTCCCTAAAACTGGATCCCTCCGAAATCGCAGTCAATTCCATAGATGAAAAATTCCTGGACAAAACCATGGCCATTCTGGAGGCCAATCTCATGAATTCGGAGTTTGATGTTGCTGTTTTCAGTAGGGAAGTTGGAATGAGCAGGACCAATCTGCACCGGAAGTTGAAGGCGTTGACGGATTGTTCGGCAACTGAGTTTATCCGGATTTATAAATTGAAAAAAGCAAAGAATTTATTAGAACAAAATTCAGGTAATATAAGCGAGGTGGCATATAGCGTGGGTTTTAACAGTATATCTTATTTTAACAAGTGCTTCAAAAGGCAATATGGTACGACACCGACAGATTTTGTCACTGCTTTAAAAAGTTAAAACCCTGGAAATCTATTTCATATGATTATAATTTGTTTTTTAAAGGCCATATAGCCTGCCCCTGCCTGCCCCGAACTCGATTCGGGGAACTTGTTACGGGGGAATCTCGCATCTCCCCGATAGCTATCGGGGCATCCCAGTGTGTGACGTGCTCGTCATGCCCTGACTGCCGTCAGGACAGGCTCGATTTCATCTGTTTATAATTTTTTTTCAGCGGTCAGATGGAATGCCCAGGACAATCATCCCCCTGTGTGAGAATGCTTTCTCATGGGCATTTCATGTGTTTATGATTTTCTTTTAGTAGCGACACCTGTCAGACGGTTCTAAAACCGTCAGACAGATTGGCTTTCACACCCAAAGGGGGAATCCCTGGCTAAAGGGCGGCAGGCAGGTCACATCCTATAATCATCCCGGTTTGTGACTATTTCGTCATACCTGACTACCGTCCTGCAGGCCCGATTTCTTAAAAGCAAAAAAACACCATAAAGAAGGAAGGTGAATAAATACTACCTTCCTTCTATTTTTTTTGGTTAGGCCATCTCCAATATCGGTCGCTGATTGCAAAAATCCAAAAAACCGGAATATCCATTGCCTCTTCCCATTCCGCTGGGTCCAACTCCTCCAAATGGAAGATAAGGTGAAAAATAATGCATAAAAGTATGATTGATCACACTTCCTCCCGCCGTGGTGCTGTTTATCACTTTATCCCATACCGCCTTGTCTTTGCCATACACATAAAGCGCAAGCGGTTGGTCATGGCTATTTACAAAATCAATGGCATCATCTAGCGACTTGTAGGTTAACACAGGAAGTAAAGGCCCAAATATTTCCTCTTTCATGATGGCTAGATTGGGATCAATATCATCAAGCAAAGTAGGAGAGATATAGTTTTCCTCATCATTTGTCTTCCCTCCTGCCACCAATGTAGCGCCATTTTCCAGCGCATCTTCAAGCAGCCGCTTTACCCGTTGGTAATGATTGTTGTTTACCAATCGTCCATATTTTGAGCTTTCAACACCAGGCCCGTCAACACCGTAAATAGTTTCAATTGCCTCTCTTAAATGACCAATAAATTCATCTTTTCGATTTTCCGACACCAAAATATAATCAGTGGTAATACAGGTTTGACCGCAGTTGTAAAATTTTGTCCACACGATTTTACCTGCCGCATCAGCAAAATCAGCAGAATCGTCTATTATGGAAGGACATTTACCGCCAAGTTCCATGGTTACCGAAGCCATATGATTGGCTGCAGCTTTCATCACAATTTTACCAACCCTGGTGCCGCCGGTATAAAAAACATGGTTAAAGGGTAATTCCAATAACTCAGAAGCAACCTCTGCACCTCCTTCCATTACAAAGACTTCATCCTCAGAAAATACCGATTCAACAATTTTTTTGATTAAATTGGATGAATGCGGTGTGAGTTCAGAAGGTTTTATGATGACTGTATTTCCCGCAGCCACACAAGAAACCAGTGGTCTGAAGGTTAGAAGGATAGGATAGTTCCAGGGGGTTAAAAACAAACAAACTCCTTTGGGCTCCAAAATAATTTTTGACACTGTTTTTTCACCACCCAAATCTTCAGGTGTAGGAACTGTCTGAGGGGTCATCCATTTTTCCAGATTCTTGATGACATGGTCGATTTCCACGATAATGGAATCCGTTTCAGATGCTTCTTCCTTTGGTTTCTTATAATCCTTGTATAGCACCTCATATACATTGTCAATATTGGAGATAACTGCTTCTTTAAATTTGAGCAATTTGGCAATCCTTTCCTGAGCGGTGGAATTCTTCAATTCCAGGGCTTTGCGTCGATGATTTTCAAATACAACAGCAAGGTCAACTTTCGAAAATGTCTGCGTTTCCATAGCGTTAGTTTTAGGGTTATTAATTCAATTTCCGGTAGATTCAATGTTCTGCACTAAATGGCAAATGAAATTTGTATTTATGTTGACATAGAACCTGAACAAATCTAAAGAATAGCCTGGTATTGGTTTTATCCATATGTTTCATATACTGAAACTAATGTTCCGTAAGCAAAAAAATAATGAAGCTTTTAGTTGATCAACCGAGAATCCACTGTATCCACCAACGACACACTGCCAGTTGTCCTGATAGTGGAGAACAACCCGAAGCTAAGGCAATTCATTGCTCAAAACATTCAGGAGCGATATTTGGTCCTAAGAAGAAAATATCATGAACTCGGATTTTGACGTGGAAATTTTCAGCAGGGAAATCGGGATGAGCAGGACCAACCTTCACTGGAAACTGAAGGCGTTGACCGACTCTTCTGCTACTGAATTTATAAGGGTTTTTAGACTGAAAAGGGCAATGAGCCATCTGGAACAAAAATCCGGAAACATATCCGAAGTGGCTTATGCAGTCGGGTTCAATAGCCAGAGTTATTTTACCAAATGCTTCAAAAAGCAATATGGTCGTTCGCCTGCGGAATATGTTTGAAGAACAACTAAAACTGAATATTCTTACTCATGGAACATTTGTAACAGTTTTTGGAACATTTGGACCATTCCTTCCCTCCGGAAATTTTTAGATTTGTTCGGGTCTAATACAAACGTTTACGCCCACCAAAACCAATATTCTCACACTTTTATTTGAACACTTCACTAAACCCAAATTTTCATGAAAACCAACCATTTGATTTCATGTCTCTGTCTTATGGCCAAAGCAACACTTCAGTAGAGGACATTTTTGATCCGAATTCACCGGTAATAGAGGTGTTTCAGGTAGTGAAGGCGTATAGTTAGAAAGTCCGGCAATGTCACCTGAAGGTATCCTTTATTTTACAGATTTAACCGTTACCCAGGCAGAAGGAACGAAAGCGGGAATCATTTGGACTTATGATCCCAAAACAGGGGATACAAAAGTCTTTCGATCTCCAAGTGAACCATAGGTGTTATTCTTTGCAACGGGTGTGCAAGCCTACCTTTGATTCGTTTTCTAAATTTGGTCTATGCATCAAAGCTTTGATGAAATAATAACCATTTATCCATTTTAAACCCAAACCATTCTAAACCCAAACTTATATGAAAACCACAGGAATTAGAACAACCGTCTGCCTTACAGTCTTAATGGCATCAGTATGGATATATCCATCACTGGTCCAAGGGCAATCCATTTCAACTGAGATAGAACAGGTGCGTAAATTTTACGCCGTACCTACAGAAAAAGGACTGATCGTTTTAAGCAGAGAGGTCAGATTAAAGCCTGATGTGGATCCAAAAGCCTTTGAAAAATGGATTGAAGCCTATTGGAACCTACAATGGCAGGATTTAATTCCTGGTTTCCAGTCCTATGTCGCCAAGAGAGAAAAGGATTATTCGTACTACTTGGTGTTTAATTCCAATAGAATAAGAAACCTAAATCTCACATATTCAGACAAAAACACAGAATGGTATAGGGAATTCCTCTATTATGAACCTACCAAGTCTCTTTATGATGAATTGTTTGAATACATCGAAATCGATCCTTTTTTCACAAATATTGCTTGGATGGAAATTAAATGAGAATTCCAATTTGATCTATGGACCAGACATGTAACTGTTGAAGAAGACCCAGTTTAAAATGCGATTTCCCTTCCCAAAGTCTGAATAATTAAAATAAAGTTTATGTCCATTTATTTAATTGATTGGCCATAGGAAAAAAATAGATAAATAGGTACTCAATGTAAAGTACAGTATCACCTCTGCAGGCAATACAGAATTGGAAGTCCTTCAGAAAAAGTCCCCTTGAAATTATTCATGACCGATTAGTCTAGGAAGCCAAGCGAATTCTGCTCTGCACGGATAAGTCATCCAAAGAAATCGGCTGGGAATTGGGATTTGAAGAACCTTCTCAATTCAACCGTTTTTTTAAAAAACAAACGGGACTGCCACCCCAGGAATTTAGGGATAAGTTTTCCTCCTATGTTTTTAAATTGTTCAATACACCTTCTCTCCCTTCTTCACCCATATTCCCCAGGATTTATTATAGGTGTGTACGGAATTGGTTTGAATTCCCTCATCAGTAAAGACGGGGTTTTCCTCATTTACCCAATGAAAAATCCCACCGTAAAGATTGTAAACATTTTGATATCCCTCGGAAATTAGTTTTTTTCCTATTTCCTGACTTCTGGCGCCTATGGAACAATAGACAACTATGGTTTTGTCTTTGGGAATATCCGTTACCGATTCCAGGGTAAAAGTCTCGTAACCCACCCAGCGGGCGGACCTGATATGACTAACCGCAAATTCTTCCTTCTCACGGGTATCCAAAATCACTGCATTATCCAAAAAGTCATTCTGCTCGGGATAGACCAAGGGAAAATCTTTCTCATAGGTGCTTTTCAAGAGGGTTTTGAACGGAAGGGATTGGGCATAGGAAAAGGGCACTTGCCATACACATAAAGCCACGAAAATCAACAGTCGAGATAATGCCATCATAAGGATTAAACACCGATTTACTAAGAATAATTTCAGAAGTAAAAACCAAAGAAATGGGCTTTAATAAATGCTATCTTCACCATCCCACGTACCCTGGGGCATTCACCCCCTTCATCCGAAGGTAAACCAAACATTGAGCCCTGTGATGGGCCTGATGGTCACGCAGCAGATAAAAAATATTCTCCTTTGTCATTGCCACTCCCCTGAACTCAATTTCTTCGTTCAAAAGAGCATCGGAACCCTCCCGGATCAAGTCCAACACATAGGCATTGGCCCGGTCAAGTATTTCCAGGACCGCGTCCTTTTCCAATTCCGAGGACTCCTCCTTCTTGTAGAAAGACTTTCTATCCCCTGTAATAATGGCAGTCAAAGAACTGATGTTATCCACAACATGGAGGAATTGCTCTTGAAAAGACATTGCTTCCCCGGTAGGTCTAAAACCATAGTGAGTCTCAGGCATGGCCTCTGCCACTTCTAAGGAGTAATTCATATTGCGTTGCCAGACCTCGGCAAAGTGACTGTGAAAATATTCCTGCGCTTTTAATTCTGTGCCAGCCATAAGCAAAAGCAATACTGTCCATCTAACCCACATAAATCCTTGATTTGCAGGTGTGCAATAAACTCATCTTTTGAGTAAAAACCAATTCGGTTTGTCAGGAAAAATGATAAACGAAATCATCGACTTTGTCTCCACGCTAATATCCACTAGGTCCCGGTAAATCAAGCTGATTTTTTCGTTTTCGCCGCTCTTTTCGCACAAAAACCTTTATTCGGGAAATATTGCACATCAACCTATTTTGAAGCAGGTTACACCAAGGAAAATATGGTGGATATCCAATTGGCGATTGGTGAAAAAGCAATTACCAACATGCTCCTGAAATAATTTAAAAAGCATCTGTCACAAAAAAATAGTTATGCATACTTTCAATTGGAAAAACGCAATCATAGCAGGAATTGCCGGAAAGATATTATTTGATGTGTTTGGCCTGGTGCTATCTGGGGAGTAATGGGTTATTCCCGGTCTCCAGGGCGAAAAAACTGGTCTAGGCCTGCCATACAGGGTATTTGGGCATTACAGTAACGGGATCTTACTGGCCATCCTATATGCGGCCATTGCCCCGTCTTTATGGGGGCGCATTGGCTCAGTCCATTTATTTTCATTACTGCCCAGACCATTGCCCTGGTATGGTTCTTTATGTTCCCTTTACTGGGGGCAGGAGTTGTGGGAAGCAATGAAGGCCCTATGATGGCCATTTGATCGCTGATCAGGCATAGGGTATTTGTAATCCTTTTTATAGGCAAGTTCCTATGAAAATGATGGATTGGGTAGCTAGATTGGATGCCTTCTTGCAATTCAACGATTACAATGTGCTGAAAGACGCAGGAAAGATTTCGGCCACCGTCGCCAAGCAATTAGCAGAAAAGGAGTAAAACAAGTTCAGGATAGTTCAGGACAAAAATTTTGAATCAGACTTTGACAAAGAAGTCAATCGAATCACAAAAAGAATAAAGGATTGATCATGCAAATAGCTCAAGATTTATTTCTTTGGGTCAATGAACCAAGTTCCACCAGCATGTAATCAAAAACAACAATGGCCACAAGAAGATTGATTTATGACAAAATTATCTGAAGGGGAATTATTTTTAATTCAGCCATAGGCCCCATAAATTTGGCTCGTGAGAATTTAAGTGAGGTTGACCCGACGGACATAAACCTAGATGGGATAAAGACCTAAATCGATAAAAAGATGAATTTTGCATACCTCAAAATAGTGCCTAAAAAAAAGAGGTCAGACAGACTGACCTCTTTTTTCGCTCCTCCTCTTGGGCTCGAACCAAGGACCCTCTGATTAACAGTCAGATGCTCTAACCAACTGAGCTAAGGAGGAATTTTTGATATAATTCAAACCCCTTTTGGATTTGGTGATGCAAACTTAATAGGTTGTTGAATGTTTTCCAAACAAGCCATGACAAATTTGCTTATAATTTAATCCTAAAAATATTTTGTCCTAGGTATCAGACCAATGGGTTTTTGACATGTGTAACTAGGTTACAACCATTCTGAGACTTTAATTTTTGCCTCAGCAATTCGATATTTCAATAAATTATTTTACTTTTGCAACTCGTATCTCGGGGTGTATCCCGATAGCTATCGGAATCGGTAGCGTATCCTGACTCGGGTCAGGAGGGTCTTGGTTTCAAATGCCAAGTTTGCAATTGAAATAGTGCATAATTAAATAAATCTCGGGGTGTAGCGCAGCCAGGTAGCGTACTTGCATGGGGTGCAAGGGGTCGTGGGTTCAAATCCCGCCACCCCGACGAGAATAGGCCAGGCTGTGAAACACAGTCTGGCTTTTTTTATGGACTATTATGTGTACATACTGTTTTCCTCCTCACTGAATCGTTTCTATGTGGGACAAACCAAGGGTCTCGAGGAAAGGCTCCTTCGTCACAACTCGGGCAGGAACAAATCCACCAAAGGGGGCATCCCTTGGGTCATGGTCCATTCTGAAAAGGTCACCGACCGTGCGGCAGCTCTTGCCAAAGAGAGACAGATCAAAAACCTTGGAAGCAAAAGGTACCTTCACTCAATCGGCAAAGATATTGACCCTGAGCAGTCCGGTAGCGTATCCTGACTTGGGTCAGGAGGGTCTTGGGTTCAAATCCCGCCACCCCGACGAGAATAGGCCAGGCTGTGAAACACAGTCTGGCTTTTTTTATGGACTATTATGTGTACATACTGTTTTCCTCCTCACTGAATCGTTTCTATGTGGGACAAACCAAGGGTCTCGAGGAAAGGCTCCTTCGTCACAACTCGGGCAGGAACAAATCCACCAAAGGGGGCATCCCTTGGGTCATGGTCCATTCTGAAAAGGTCACCGACCGTGCGGCAGCTCTTGCCAAAGAGAGACAGATCAAAAACCTTGGAAGCAAAAGGTACCTTCACTCAATCGGCAAAGATATTGACCCTGAGCAGTCCGGTAGCGTATCCTGACTTGGGTCAGGAGGGTCTTGGGTTCAAATCCCGCCACCCCGACGAGAATAGGCCAGGCTGTGAAACACAGTCTGGCTTTTTTTATGGACTATTATGTGTACATACTGTTTTCCTCCTCACTGAATCGTTTCTATGTGGGACAAACCAAGGGCCTCGAGGAAAGGCTCCTTCGTCACAACTCTGGCAGGAACAAATCCACCAAAGGGGGCATCCCTTGGGTCATGGTCCATTCTGAAAAGGTCACCGACCGTGCGGCAGCTCTCGCCAAAGAGAGACAGATCAAAAACCTTGGAAGCAAAAGGTACCTTCACTCAATCGGCAAAGATATTGACCCTGAGCAGTCCGGTAGCGTATCCTGACTTGGGTCAGATGGTCAAATTGAGCGAACCCTGACCTAAATCAGGGCACCCCGACGAGAATAGGCCAGACTGCATCGCAGTTTGGCTTTGGGCGTTTTCAATTTTTTTAATTCCTCCACCACCATAGTAGCACTATAGGCTTTGCCATCCAACGAATAACGGGATTCAATTTCGATAACTTGATTCTTGAGTGGAAGGAAGTCATTTTGCCAGGTGATCAATTGACTTTTCGTGGTTATAGATCGATATGGCCAATAGCTACGCTGGCTTATTCTGCAATGGCATTTATCCATAGAAAACTGCCAGATTACAATTTATTTGGCACTATATACCACAACGAATTCCCCCCTAAAAAATGCGTTAGTTTACAAAAATCGCAAATTATAAAGTGAAACATCAGGCCAAAAAAAAGGGTGTAGTACCACCTACACCCGGTAAATATCAAATATGCCTTTGCTTAGCTTACTGCATTGGGGCACCTTTTTAAACTTAGACCCTTTCCAGTTTTACAGGATAGGTCTTCTTGGAAGCCCATTGTGGGACATACAGGTTTTCATCGCTATCCACGCATACGTCATGGGGATGCATAAAGCCCATAAAAGAACGGTCTTTGCGCTGCTCTTGAAGCTTGCCGTCTTTGTATTCGGGAGCGGTGCCCCCCGGCGTGCTTATAACCTTGTCGTTTTTATCCAGGATGGTGATATACCCGGAATTGGGATACTCCTGTGTGGTGCTACGGTACACGGCAGCATAAATGTTTTCTCCCTTGTTCACTGGTCTGCAAACGAAAGATCCGGGCATGGGAATAGTCTTGATGTGTTTTCCGTCTAGGGTAAAACGCTTGTATTGCATATGCCCCCTATCGGTGATCATCAAGGTAGGATTGGCCTTGTCACGGGAGTCCACCAGAATGCCATGACAGCAATTGAAGGTGTCATCGGTATCTCCGGCACCACCGAAGTGGCGAATAAGTTCTCCCTTGGCATTATACTGCATCACGTGGTTTCTGCCATACCCGTCCACGACATAGATGTCACCATTGGCTGGGTGGATAGCAGTCTCAGTGGGGATAAACTGGTTGGGGAAATCATATTTGCCGGTTTCCCTGGGATAATCCAGCTTCATGACCTCACGGCCTTTTAGGTCCGTTTTGATCACCTGGTTTCTATTGGTATCGGTGATGAATAGAAACTGTTCACCACCTTCATCTGAAATGGTCAAGCCATGTGCACCCGGATAGGTAGTGCCCCAGGATTCCAAAAGTTTGCCCGATTTGTCGTAGATCAATACGTTGTTTTTCGTTTCATTGGTCAGCATGATCAACCGGCCTTTGGCATCTTCCACCATTTCATGGCAATCATTGACGGGGTTCTTACCGGCATCCAGTTCACCCCAGCCTTCTATTACTTTGTATTTGTAGGAGCCATGACCAATCACAGTTTCCTTTTTGGCGGCATACGATTTTTTGATCAGCAATGTGGGGCCCACTGCACCCACAATGGTGGCTATGCTAGCTTTTTTCATAAAATTTCTTCTTTCTTCTTTCATTGGATCGATAGAGTTGGGTTTATGCGAAAAGTTCCATTTCTGCCACTCCATGTCCATCTGGAGTGGTATAGAATGGCCTTTTTTCTATTTCATAATTTGTTTCCGGGTCGATACCCAAAGCATGATAGATAGTTTGGTGTATGCTGTCTATTTTAATGGGTTTTTCTATACTCTTGCAGGGCCTCTCGTCGGCGGTTTTTCCATATACATGCCCCCTTTTAATCCCACCTCCGAACATCAGTATAGAGCAGCCATCGGTGAAGTGCCTGTGCATGCCATAGTTTTTCAAGTCCTCAATTATGTCTGGCACTTCCACTTGGTCTTTAACCTGAGCCCCGGGTCTTCCCTCGGTAAGCATATCACGGCTAAATTCACTGGCCACAATGATCATAGTCCTGTCCAACCTTCCGCTTTCGTCCAGATCCTTGACCAATTGGGCAATAGGGTTGTCGATCATTTTTTTCATGTCCACCAGTCGTGTATGCCCGTTTTCATGGGTGTCCCATCCCACAAAGGGTTCGTACTCAGTGGTTACACTGATAAACCTGGCTCCCTGATCCACCAGCCTTTTGGCCATTAGGCAACCCAACCCAAATCTGCCGGTATTGTAAATATCGTATTTTTCTTTGGGTTCCTGGCTAAAATCGAAGGCTTTTGCCTCTGGGCTGTTCAAAAGGGCATAGGCTTGTTCCATTGATCTCTTTAACGATTCCTTTTGATAATCACTGCCAAACTCCCCCATGGCGCTTTCCTGTACCAGCTTTTCATAGAGTTCGTTTCTTGCCTCAAAACGTTTGGAAGACATGCCTACAGGTGGTCTCACACTGTCCAGCCCTGCAGTGGGATCGGGAATAAGGAAAGGACCGTATTCGCTCCCCAAAAAGCCTGCACTGTGAAAAGCCTTCAGTTCTTCACCCTCTCCTACCGTAAAGCGCTGGTTGATATTAATGAAGGGGGGTATTACTGGGTTGAGTGGCCCTAATTCCTTGGCTATCCAAGAACCAATGTGCGGCACAAGTACCGATTGAGGGGGTTCATAACAAGTATGCCAGTGATACTGGTGCCGGGTGTGTAAGATATGGCCTAAATCAGCAGCCACATAGGATCGGATAAGGGTTCCCCTATCGATAATCTTACCAATATTCTCCAGACCTTCAGAAAACTCAATACCATCCAAAGCGGTGGGAACTCCGGGAAAGGTGCTCAATACCTCTTTGGATTCCATGCCTTTTCGGAAAGGGGTATATTTTTTGGGGTCGAAAGTTTCTGTATGGGCCATTCCCCCAGCCATGTAGAGTAGGATAACGCTGTCTGCGGTGGATGGGATGTTGGTGCCGCTTTGGCAAGAGGAAAGCAATCCTCCCAAAGGAGCACCCATGCCCATAGTGGCCATAGCTGCTGCGCTGGTTTTTTTAAGAAAATCCCTTCTCTTCCAATCAAGTCTCATATCTTCTCTATTTTAATTCAATTTAATAAATAATTTGGAATTCCGGAGTGAGCAAAAGTGCCCAAAAGAGATCCTGAACCTCCTCTACCTTTGGTGTTTCGCTAAGTACTTCTGAGGCCACTTGAAATTCCCTTTGCAGGGGATCCCTACCAAATAGTTGCCGGTAGGATTCATGAATAAGTATATCCTTGTCCCCATATTGGGTGATCCACTTTTCAGCGCCGTTCTTGAGTGCATTGTTGAGTTTCACGCCATTGGTAAGCTCCAGAGCCTGCAATAGATTTGCCTGGGAATCCCTGCTGGTGGAGACTACCTCGCGACTCGGACGTCCCAAGGCTTTGAGGAAATCATTGTTGGCCACCAAGGATGCCCTTACGAATTCCAGCCTTCCCTCTTCCTGTTTGGTGAGTTCAAAGGGGTCGAATTTGATGGCTTCCTCATCAAATACAGGGTAAATGACCTGGCTTATGGCATCAGAAAACTGCTCCGCGGTCAACCTCCTTCGGATTGCCCCTTCAAATTCAAAGTCCTCATCCACCAGAAACAAGGGATCCTCATATCCAACTGAAGAAAGCTGATAGACTTTGGAAGTGGCTATTTTATAGATAAGGTCCTTGATGTTATATCCATTCTCCACAAAGTCGTAGGCCAGCCAGTCCAACAGGTCTTGGCTCCAGGGTTCATTGTCCATTTCATCTACAGGCTCCACCATGCCCCTGCCCATGAGTTGCTTCCATACGCGGTTCACCAGAGTTCGGTACATCCTGCCGTTGGAAGGTTGAACGAGGTTTTCTGCCAGTTGCCGCAATTTTTCTGGTCTGTTTGCGGCACTGTCTATTTCCCCAAGTTCTTCCCAAAGTATCTTTGTTTTAGCTTTTTTTCCTAACGGTTTGTCACATCGGCTTACCTCCAGGGTCGTATCGGCAAAGATATTCGCAAAGGCATAGGCTTCTTCCAATTTCCAATCACTGATAAAGCTGTCGTGGCAGGAAGCACATTTTAAATTAAGCCCCAAAATCACCTGCCCCACATTCTGGGCAGCTTGCATCTCGGTGACCTGGCTTGCATTTACATCTCCTCTCCAGCGGATTCCCTCGATAAAGCCTTTTGATTCTTCACCGGGGTTAAGCAATTCCTTGACAAACTGATCGTACCTCTTGTTATCCCTTATGGAGGTGTAGAGCCAGTCTGTAATGGCATAACGTCCTTTGGTAATATATCCAGTACCAGTATAGTCATTCCTCAGTGCGTCGTTCCAAAAGGTAAGCCAATGCATGGCATAGTCATCGTTTCTGGATAGCAGTTTGGCAACCCAGGCCTCCCGTTTATTAGGTGCCGGATCATCTTGGAAGTCAGCATAATCAGTAGGGGAAGGTAACACCCCTAATACATCCAGGTATATTCTCCTTAAGAAAGTCTTGTCATCTACGGGGTCTCCCCAATCCAACCCATTTTTGTCAAAATAGTCATTCACCCACAGGTCAACTGGGTTCTCCAGTCCGTTTTTGCTTGTGGGTAATGGAGGGTTTCGGGGAGCCAATTCCGCAACCCTAAACACAGATTGGCTTTCTGCTGCTTCTGGCCAAGGTGCTCCTTGCTCTACCCAAAAAGCGATGAGTGCCTTTTCATCGGAACCCAAGGTTTTGCCCTTTGAGGGCATGGCATCTTTATGGCTGGCCGGAAGATTTATCCTGCGGATAAGCTCACTGTTCTTGGTATCACCGGGCACAATTACTTCACCGGATTCACCACCCTTAAACACATGTTCTTTTCCATCCAGTCTAAGTTCTCCTTTGATTTTTGCCGCACTGTGACAATTGTAGCAATTATGGGCAAAAACCGCTCTAACCTGTCCCACCAGCTTTACTTCCTGCTCTTCGCTCATACTGCCGCTGGAAGTTTGGAAAGCCGTGATGTCGATTTCAGGTAAGGGCTCCCTCTCGTTCCAAGGCAGCACACTGGTAAGGTATTCTTCGCCGTGGGTCAAGGAAGCGCCAAAGTGACCGGCAACACTAACCCCCAGCGCGGTAACAAAAAGGATAGACCGATAGACCTTAATGCCCCCTTTGGTCTCTTTCTGTGAAATTCTCCATAGCGCTGTTAAGGCCATAATTCCCAATAGGGCTGTTCCAATACCTGTCCACTGATGTAAACTTAAGACAGACCCCCCGTAATCCTCCGCATTGGCCAGTACCAAGCCCAAGATTGCCGCTATTATGGCGGAAGCAGCACCAGCCAAAACCAATAGGTTAATTCCCGGCCTTAGTTTTGAATGGAAAGAAGTAAGGGTGAAAAGTTCAAGTAAGGCTGCAAAAATCAACAGACTAACGGGAAAATGAACAGCCAAGGGATGCAGCCTGCCCAGAAACTTCCAAAGCCAAAACACCTCCTCTTGACCTCCTGCACCTTGAGCTACCACGACATCGGGAATTGTGAAGGTGAGCAAGAATAGAAATGCAAATAATTTGAAGACCAAGTATTTTTGACCGTATGTAAATAGTTTGGGTTTTTTGGCTAACATTTTTATGCTTCAATTTTTCTGTAAGGTACTTTGTCAATTAATAAGAACAATTGTCGGGCAATTATCGTTTCAAGGATGATTATTGCCTTTTCCTGCCTGTTACAATAATATTTAATTTTTTTTTACAATCCTACCTGTACTGTGCTGTTGGCTGCAGAGCTTTGGAAATGGTAAGTTAATTAGTGCTTATTTTGGGTTTTTGGCATTTTATGGAGGAAATTACAAAAGTAAGTAAACCTGTAATGCATTGGGCTTGTTATAGAAAATATGAAATCGAGCATGACGCAGGCGACATACAGAAGCATGAATTTCATTTGTGAGATTCCATGTGACCGCTGAAAGAAAAATAAAAACACATGAAAGGTTTTAGATTCACCAAATTCACTCCCGTTCAGGATCCAAACAAAAATACTTTTGAACAGCTATTGGATATCTTCCTGCAGTTGGTCACCATGACAGGCGGCGATGCCGCGGAGGCTTTGAGCTGGCTGACTAACCTGGACAAGAGGTATAATCTCACCAACCCGGGTTATGGTATAGGGGATTTTATTGAAGATTTAAAGTCTAAAGGCTACATGGATGAGAAAGGCCAAAAAGGGGAAATAAAAATCACCGGAAAATCCGAGCAAGCTATTAGGAAAAATGCCTTGGAAGAAATCTTCGGCAAGTTGAAAAAAGGGAATCGGGGGCAGCACAAAACCACCCATACCGGGCCTGGGGAGGACAAGGGGACAGATAGAAGGCCATTTCAATTTGGGGATAACCTCGACCAAATTGCGCTTACTGACTCCCTTCGAAATGCGCAGGTGAACCATGGGTTTTCAGGGGACTACCTGCTTACCGAAGATGATCTGGAAGTAGTGGAAAACGAGATGAGGACCCAGACTTCAACCGTGTTGATGATCGATATTTCGCACTCCATGATTCTTTACGGGGAAGACAGAATCACGCCTGCAAAAAAGGTGGCCATGGCACTTGCCGAACTTATCAAAACCAGATATCCTAAGGATACCTTAGATGTTATTGTTTTTGGGAATGATGCCTGGCAGATTGAAATCAAGGATTTACCCTACCTACAAGTGGGGCCTTACCATACCAATACTGTTGCCGGCCTTCAGTTAGCCATGGATTTGTTAAGAAGGAGGAAAAATCCCAACAAACAAATTTTTATGATCACCGACGGAAAACCCACCTGCTTGAAAGTAGGCATAAAATACTACAAAAACAGTTTCGGGATTGACAGCAAAATCCTGAAAGAAACTTTAAAACTTGCCGCACAATGCAGGAGGATCAAGGTTCCAGTTACTACTTTTATGATTGCATCCGACCCTTACCTGAAAGAATTCGTGCAGGAGTTTACTACCGTAAACAATGGTAACGCCTACTACAGTAGCCTAAAAGGTTTAGGCCACTTGATTTTCGAAGATTATAGAAGAAACCGCACCAAACGTTTTTGACAGCATGAACTATCACCAACTTAGCAGTAAGGAATTACTGCAGATAAAAACCCTTGGCCAATTGAAAAAGGCAGGGTACCAACCGATTAGTATAAAAGAAGAACTCAGACGCAATCTCATCCAAAAAATAAAAGCAAAGGAGAATGTTTTTGAAGGCATATGGGGATATGAGGATACCGTAATCCCGGACATTGAAAGAGCCATACTTTCCAAACACAATATCAACCTCCTGGGGCTTCGGGGGCAGGCCAAAACCAGAATTGCCAGAATGATGACACATTTGCTGGACGAATATGTGCCCGTAGTGGAGGGTTCGGAACTCAATGATGACCCTCTAGCCCCACTTTCGAGGCAAGCAATGAATATCATGGATGAAAAGGGAGATGATACCTCCATTGGCTGGTGGCACAGGGGGGAGCGTTATACCGAAAAACTGGCCACTCCCGATGTTTCAGTGGCAGACCTCATCGGCGATGTAGACCCTATAAAAGCCGCAACTATGAAGCTCTCCTACAGTGATGAAAGGGTTATTCATTTTGGGCTAGTGCCCAGGTCCCATCGGTCCATTTTCGTAATCAATGAGCTTCCTGATCTGCAAGCCCGGATCCAGGTAGCCCTATTTAACATTCTGCAGGAAGGTGACATACAAATCCGTGGGTTTAAATTAAGGCTACCGCTGGATATTCAATTTGTATTTACGGCTAACCCGGAGGATTACACCAATCGGGGGAGTATTGTCACACCTCTTAAAGATAGAATAGAAAGCCAAATAATCACCCATTATCCAAAGACCATTGAGATAGGTAGGAAAATCACGGAGCAAGAGGCAAAATTACAGGATAAGCCTTTGTCCAGGATTCACGTACCAGAACTCATGAAGGACCTCATCGAGCAGATTGCCGTCGAAGCCAGGAATAGTGAGTACGTGGATGAAAAAAGCGGAGTGTCGGCGAGATTGACGATTACTGCTTATGAAAACCTAATCAGCACGGCGGAAAGAAGGCTATATTTAAATGATGAAAATGAAACTGTAATTCGCATCGTGGATCTGATTGGGATAATACCCGCCATTACCGGCAAGGTAGAATTGGTATATGAGGGAGAGCAAGAGGGAGCCGGTTTGGTGGCCTATAACCTGATAGGAAAAGCGATCCGAAGCATGTTTATTAATTTTTTCCCCTCTCCCGAACAAAAGAAAAAGGACAAAGAAGGCAATCCTTATGTATTGCCTTTGTCCTGGTTTGGAGAAGGTAATACCTTGGATCTTTTGACCAACCAGACCGACAAGGAGTATAAAGAAATTCTTCACAAGGTGCCAGGATTGGAAAAAATCACCAAGGAGCATGTTACTTCCCTACCGGAAAAGGAATTGGAATTCTTTATGGAATTTGCTCTGCATGGATTGGCGGAGTATAGTCAATTAAGCAAGAAGCTAGTGGATACTGGCATGCAGTTTAAGGATCTTTTTAGCAGCATGTTTGACCTTGGTTCCTCCGGCGGTCTGGATGATGAGGAAGAGGATGAAGGTTTTAATTGATGAAAGAGTACGGCAATCGGATATGAGGAGAGAGATAAAAGTGATCTGTACAGATATTGATGGCACCTTGCTGGATAAGCACAGGGATATATCGGCAAGGACCAGGGAAGTGATAGGGAAATTACCCCAAGGAATGCCGATTATCTTAGCTTCTTCAAGAATGCCCTCTGCTATGACCTATATTCAGGAAAAAATTGGAAGACCCGATCATCCCCTTATCTGTTATAATGGTGGATATGTACTGGACGGAGTGGAAACATTGGATTCAGTGACCATTCCACTTTCCACCTGCTTTAAGTTAGTAGAATTGGCTGCCGGATTGGACGTTCATATCAGCCTTTATGCTGAGGATGAGTGGGTGGCTCCGGTGGTGGATTTCTGGACAAAAAAGGAAATTAATGCTACCAGGGTTCAGCCTATCCTAATGGGATTACATAGTGCCTTGAATAGATGGGGAGAAAAAGGGAAAGCCCTGCACAAGGTGATGTGCATGGGCGATGCCGGGCAAATCGAAAAGCTGTATCAATCCTACTGGGAAGGTTTTAAAGACGAACTACACCTGTATAGGTCTAAGGACACCTATATCGAAATTGCACCAAGATCCATTAGTAAGGCCTCTGCCCTGGAGAAGCTTCTTTCTCACAAATACGGGTTTAGTATGCATGAAGTCCTGGCATTCGGGGACAATTACAATGATGTAGAACTCTTAAAAGCTTCGGGTATGGGTGTAGCAGTGGATAACGCCAATATGGAGGTAAAAGCATCAGCAGATGAGATCACCGATGGCAACAAAGCAGATGGGGTAGCCAATTACATTGAAAAAATCATGAAGTTGGAGCCCGGGATTTTTGAAAATTAAGCCCTAGGGTAATTTTATTCCGCATCCATGATGAGAACCCAGTCATGCCCAATTTCGCCTTCCGTGGGAGGGGTGATTTTGAGGCTACTTCCTCCTTTACTATTTTCAGTAGGTATGAAGTTGCCCGTTCGGGGATCAAACCAAGTCAACATTATATTCGCACTTTTGAGTGAGGTGGTGTTGATTTCCACAGGTTTACCCGTAGGGAAATAAACCATAGCATAAGAACCTTCACTATCCCTGGTGGCGATCACGAAATGCTTGTCATCCTCCTGGGTTCCTTTCACCATGTCCCATGCAGGTTCTCGAGTAAGGAATGGCCTGGACAGCATGAGGTCTTTCAGGTGCCTTACCTGGTTGGCCATGGGCAGATCCAAGGCTACCTTCCAAGGCCTCAACGGTGCATTTATGGGCTCTCTATCATTGGTGTACATCTGCCATACGGCGTGACATCCGTATGTCTGCCCAAATGCTCCGGCAAACACATTCCAATACATTATCCTTCGTATATCTTCAGGAATGCTATGCCCCAGCTCCTTTGCATTAAAACAATTGGGGTGATCCTCATACAAGGGTTCTCCGTCCAATGTTGGTTTTGTGGGGCTGAGTTCGTAATCATGTTTAATCAATTTGTAGGTAGGTTGATTGGGGCAATGACCTGTTTGGTGCATATTAAAATCCAGCCAGTCCTCCTTATGAAACCAATTACTAGACCCTCCTGGTTTTGCGGGTTGTGGGTGAAAGGTCATCAAGGCATTCTCCTCCGCCCCTACTCCCAGGAGTACTCCCTCAGCCATGCTGCTCCAGATGGGTATATCTTCTTCCCTAGGGTTCCTGTCCCCACCAATCACCCAAATAAGGTTGGTTTGATCCTTGTACCTATTGCCTAAATACTCCCCGAAACTTTTTGCATTCTTTTCATCAAACACTTCAGGACCCTTTCCCCAAGTGCTGGTAAATACCTTATCGCCCCAGGTAGGCAGAAGCGCAACGTAAATATTTCTCTTCGCTGCCTCTTCCAAGACAAAATCCACATGTTGGAAATAGGCTTCGTTGGGGTGGCTGGGGTCATTATTTACCAATGGGCGCTCTCCCATGGAGCTAGGGGTGTTTAATCCGTCTATTTCCGCAAGGGCAACTGCTTGTACCACGTTGAAGCCCTGCTCGGCCCTTTTGTCTAAGTAGTAAATCACCTCCTCCCTGTCACATCGGTGAATTAATTCCCACGCCGTGTCTGCCAACCAGAAAAAGGGGTCCTCATTTTCCTGTATGAGGAAGCGTTGGTTATCAGAAACCTTCAATCTGGGAAGTTGGGCATTTACGCAAAAAACAGGGAAAAAAGTAAAGATGCAAAAAGGTGCTAAAGTAAAAAGAAGCGTAAGATTTTTCATCTGTTTATAATTTGTTTTTCAGCGGTCAGATGGAATGCCCAGATTAATCATCCCCCTGTGTGAGAATACTTTCTCATGGGCATTTCATGTGTTTATAATTGATTTTTATTTGCCACATAGCCTGCCCCTGCCTGCCCCGAACTTGCTTCGGGGAACTTGTTTCGGGGGAATCTCGCATTTTTAATCATCCCTCCGTGCGTCGCTTGCGTCATGCCTGACTGCCGTCCAGGCAGGTTCGATTTCATTAGGTCAATATGGGTTTGGGTTAAATCTTGTTAAAGTTAATGAAATAAATCGTTCATAAAAAAACCGTGCAGCATTGGATGCTGACACGGTTTGTGTATTTTGAAGGTAAGGGTTAATCGTTGATTATTTCTAATTCGCTGAAGAAGAAGGAGCCTTCAATTTTGGCATTCTCATCAGAATCGGATCCGTGAACCGCATTGGCTTCTATGGATTTAGCGAAAAGCTTGCGGATGGTACCTTCCTCGGCCTCCTTGGGATTGGTTGCGCCAATTAATTTCCTGAAGTCTGCCACGGCATTGTCTTTCTCCAAAATGGCTGCTATAATGGGGCCTGAGGACATATAATCACAAAGATCCATATAGAAAGGCCTCTCTTTGTGCACCGCATAAAACTTACCAGCCGTCGCTTTATCCAGCTTCGTAAGTTTAAGTGCAAGGATATTGAAACCCGCCTCTTCAATCATCTTTAAAATTGCCCCCGCGTTGCCTTCGCCAAAGGCATCAGGCTTGATCATGGTAAATGTTCGGTTTGTAGCCATTTATTAGAATTTATTTTGGTTTAATTGGTTGCAAAATTAGTGGTTTTAGGACAAAGTCCGAAGTTTTTATGCTAAATGTATAATTTTCAACGTTTTGTTAGTCCATGTAGCATATTGGGAATTTCCGAAAATTATACAGAACTTTGCAGCTTGCGTGTTTTTGAAAGCACAATGGTTAAATGATATCCATGCATAATTTAGATCTATTTAAAGAACAAATTTCGTCCAGTTCTCCCAAAAAGATCATTATTACAACACATTATAAACCTGATGCCGATGCCTTGGGGTCTTCCCTAGGGATGGCAAACTATTTGAAAAAGAAAGGACATGAAGTTTTGGTGGTAACCCCATCTGACTATCCTTCTTTTTTAAATTGGATGGAGGGAAATGATGAAGTGGTTAATTTTGAGGATAAGGACAAAAAGAAATGGGTAGGGGAGAAGATTCAGGATGCAGATATCATATTCTGCTTGGATTTTTCCTGCTTGAGCAGACTCCAGGAAATGGGAGATCTCGTAAAGTCTTCCAAAGCTTTTAAGGTGAACATAGACCACCACCAGGACCCGGAGGACTTTGCCGAATTTACCTACTGGAGTACCAAAGCGGCGGCGACCTGTGAACTCGTTTTCGAGTTGATCACCATGGTGGGGGACAAGGACCTTTTGGATCAGGATATCGCAGAATGTTTGTATGCGGGAATCATGACCGATACAGGCGGTTTTAAGCACCCCAATACCACAAAGAATATTCATTTGGTAACCGCTGAGCTTATTGGCTTAGGAGCAGATAATGCTAAGATCGCTAGGCTTATCTACGACACCAACTCGTTGAACAGGCTGAAATTTCTGGGCTTTGCACTTACCCGAAGGCTTGAAATATTGGAAGATTGCCAAACGGCCTACTTTGCAATCAGTAAAAAAGACCTGAGAAAGTACGACTCCAGGACTGGAGATACTGAAGGACTGGTAAACTACGCATTATCCTTGGATGGTGTAAAAATAGCCGCCCTTTTTACAGAGAAAAAGGATGGGGTGAAAATCTCCTTCCGTTCGGCAGAGGAGGTGGAAGTCAATAAATTCGCGGCGACCCATTTTAAGGGTGGCGGACATAAAAATGCCGCAGGAGGGGTTTCGGACTTAAACATGAAAGAAACTATTCAAAAATTCGAATACTTAATAAGAGAAAACAAACATATTCTATTTAATCAACTTGAATTAATCAATGAAAAGAATCAATAATTTATTGTTGGCCACTTCCATAGGTCTAGCAGGCCTATTTATGGCAGCTTGTGAAAGCAAAGAAACCACCTCTGATGGTATTGAATACCGATATATCAACAAGGGAAAAGACCAAACTAAAGATGGGGAATTTGTGGTTTACCACTTTACTGCCAAGACTGGCAGTGATTCCGTTTTCATCTCCAGTTTTGACCAACCAGTACCACCCTATTTGCAACACAGTGATAGCATAGAGGCTCAATCTGGCATCGATGAGATATTCCTTGGCTTAAACCGGGGCGACTCTATTGAGGTCAATTCGAAGGCTGAAAAAATCTTTGGAGAAAACCTTCCTCCGTTCTTGCAGCCAGAGGATGATGTAATCATTAATATTGGAGTAGTCAATGTTCTTGAGGAGGAAATCTTCGAAGATTATTTTAATGACTTAATGGCCGAAAGACAGCGTAAAGAAGAAGCCCAGGCTGGTGTTCAACTGGAAGAGGATATTCAAACCATAGAAAACTATATTTCTGAAAATAATTTGAATGCCACCAAGACGGAATCAGGTCTTTTTTACGTCATAGAAGAAGAGGGTTCAGGGGAAGAGGTGGAACAAGGAAATACCATCTCGGTTAACTACACCGGATATGTGATGGACGGGAGAGTTTTTGATACCAGTGTGGAGTCCAAGGCCAAAGAGCACAATACCTTTACAGAGGGTCGAACTTACGAACCATTTGAATTTCAGGTGGGCCAAGGTTCGGTAATCCCTGGATGGGACGAAGGGTTGCAATACCTCAGGAAAGGATCCAAGGCAAAATTGTTAATTCCTTCTCCATTGGCATATGGCCCCTCTCAGCGAGGAGAGGTGATTGCACCAAACTCTATTCTTATATTTGACGTTGAAATTAAGGACGTAAAGAAAAATTAATTAGTAAAGAAAACCAACTATGAAAAAGCACGTATGGCAACTGTTTGTCTTATTTGGATTGGTGGCGGCTCTTGCATCTTGTATTTCAGATGATGAAAATGTAGAGGCAAACTTTGAAAGGGAGAGGCAAACCATCCAAGAGTTTGTCCAGAGTTACGATGAAGAATACATCAGAAGGGTGGACGTAGGAGAGACAGGTGTGGTACTGCTGTTTCTGGAGGAAAGCGAAGAAGGGCTTAGACCGGATAATTTTAATACTGACACCCTTTACGTAGATTATATAGGCTCCCTACTTGATGGGACAGTATTCGATACCTCCATTGAGTCAGTGGCTGAAGAAAACGATATCCATAACCCCAATAGGGAATATGGCCCATTTAGGGTGTCACCAGAACAAGGGGTGATTCAAGGCTGGTATGCGGCGCTATCCGAAATGAAAGAAGGAGACAAGGTATTGGCAGTAATCCCTTCCATTTATGCCTATGGCAACCAGTCTCCCAGTCCTCTTATTCCTCCAAATACTATTCTGAAGTTTGAAATGGATTTGGTGAGAGTGGCTAAACCTGAAGTTGACGAGTAAGTATGAAAAATAAATTGGCTTCCATATCGCTTCTTTTGGTAACAATTTTCTCTTCCTGTGACCAGCAACCATTTGGCTTCGGAGGCCCGGTTTATGACAGGGAAGGCAATCTGGCTACAGATAGGTTGAGAATTGCAGAATACTTGGAGACGGCTGAATACGACAGCCTCTATCGCATCCATGACCGATCTGGAGTAGTTGTAATCGTTCAGGAAGAAGGGGAAGGAAGTAGACCCAATACGGGTAACGTAGTCTATGCCAACTATATCGGCAGTTTAATGGATGATGGAGTCGTATTCGATACCAACCTTGAAGATGTAGCCATTGAGCACGATATTTACAATGAAGACAGGGATTACCGTATCTTTGACTTTTTTGTAGGAATGCCCACCAATCAGGGCGGTGCCATTGAAGGCTTCAGTTATGGCTTCAGGAGGCTGAGAAGTGGTTCCAAAGCAGTTCTGATCATTCCTTCTCCATTGGGTTATCAGGACAATCCAAATATTCCGGGAATACCAGAAAATTCTGTTTTAGTGTTTGAAGTGGACTTTCTCGGATTGGATTAAGATACAAATTGTAAAGCGGTCAAATTTGACCGCTTTTTTTTATTTATAGCATGCCTTTTTTCAGTTAAATTGCCATAAAGCAACAATGATAATCACCCGAAAGTATTAAGGCAATATTGATCAACTTCATAAATTTAGCTAAATTTATGAAGTAGCTTTCAAAGAATGCATATTCATAGACACTTATTGGATCGCATAGAAAAACAGCTTTTTAAAGGGAAGGTAATTCTTTTATATGGAGCAAGAAGAACTGGCAAAACCACCTTAGTAAAAAGGCTGCTTTCCCAAGTTACTGTTCGATCAGGCTATTTTAATTGTGAGCTTCAGCATATCCCAAACATTGGTTTTATTGGGAAAACTTCTGTATTGCCGAACGGATTAAATTCAATGAAGATAGGAGGAGATTTGTGAATACCTATTTTTGGAGAACTTATGATCAGCAGGAAATTGATTTTATTGAAGAAGTGGATAGGGAATTAACCTGTTTTGAGTTTAAATTTAATCTCAAGTCTAAGGCCAAGTTTCCTAAGGTATTCCAGGAAACCTATCCTGCTTCTAGCTTTAGGGTGATCCATCCCGATAACTTTTATGACCTGATGGAGATAGGGTAAATTTTCTTTTGCTTACGCATGCAACATCCTCATTAAGTCCATAAGCCCAATGACTTCAATATCTTGTTCATACATATACCTGTCCTGACCAGGAGTGAGCACATAGAGTTTTTTTATTCCCAGGTCTTTCATGGCTATATAGGTACCCTTTTTCAGCTTTGGCGATAAGCTCAATTTTATTTCCACCGCTGCCAACCACCGATTTTCCCTTTTTACCAAAAGGTCAATTTCTGCCCCATCCTGGGTACGGTAAAAATAAATTTCATCATCAGACCTTAGCACGGACTTAACCTGATGCAGCACAAAAGACTCCCATGAAGTTCCAACTGCGATATTCCCAAACAGCCCATCTCGGTCAGAAATTCCGAGTAGGTAATGGAGCATGCCATTGTCTCTGAAATACAGTTTCGGGGATTTTACCAGGCGCTTTTTAACATTCGAATAATAAGGGGGAAGCTCTGTGATCAAAAAGGCATTGACAAAGAACTTCACATAGGTTTTTACAGTGGGCATGCTTAGCCCTAGGGATTTTGCCAACATACTATGGTTTACGGTAGCTCCATTTATTGATGCCAACATCATTAGGAGTTGCCTACTTACGCTTGGATCTGCCGGTAACCCAAGTGCGGGTAGGTCCCTTTGAAGATAACTGTTCACAAAGTTTCTATACCAAGTTTGCCTAAACCTTCGATTCTGTTGCAAGGCGGGTTCTGGAAAACCTCCATTTAGCCATAAGGTTTCCAAAGTGATATCCCCCCCTACTTCCAAAAGGTTTAAAGGGTATATCTCTAGGTAATTGATTCTACCTGCCAAACTTTCCGATGATTGTTTCAACAGTTCTGGCGAGGCCGACCCCAAAATTACGAATCTTCCTGGAGATCGGTGTTCGTCTACCAAAGACCTTATTAAGGCGAATAATTCTGGTTTATGCTGAATTTCATCTAAAATGATGGTATGGTCAGGGAGGGATCCAAAATAGAGCTCGGGGTCATTCAATTTATTTAGGTCAGAAAACCTTTCCAAATCCAAATAAATATATGGTTTTTCGTACGAAAAACTTTTTACCAACGTGGTTTTACCTACCTGCCGAGGTCCTATTAGGCCTGTGACAGGAAAATTTTTGACCGAAAATGAAAACTCTGAGGCTATTATTCTCTTAATCATCCCTGCAAATTTAAAAATAAAATTTAAAATTGCAGGGATAATTTATCAAAATCATGAATTTACATTCACCAAGGTTATTTAATTTTAATTTTCGGTCATGAAATTAAATATTTATTTTTTAGTTTTAATGAAATGAATCATGGTTATCTCTTATCTTCCTGCCTGCTTTTCCTGCTTTGCTGGGCCTGCCATTCTGGGTCAAAACAGTCCGAACCCGTACTTGTGCTGGAGAGGGTGGAGGAAGTTACCATACCCATTCGGGATTGTACTTACATGAATCCTGCTAGCGCCCGACTTTTGGAAACGGATTCTGGCACTTTTCTCTTTGCCTATAATCATGTCGAGAAAAAGCTGCATTTTATCGATTTCTCAGATGGCAGGGTCGTTCATAAAGTCCCTTTGGCGCAGGATGGCCCCAATAGTTTGGCAAGGGCCATGGGGTTTACCATTACGGGTTTGGATTCCATTTGGGCAACTTTCATTCCGCCTGCCTTAGCATTGATCAATTTCAATGGGGAAGTGGTATTTAGAGAGAAAATTCCAAACCATAAGGTAGAGGTAATGGGCATTTACACACCGGAATCCAGACCCATTTTTAAGTATGGTAAAGAGCTATTCGGACCACAGCCTTACTTTATGGATTTTCAAAATATGGGTAAGGAAGAAATTTTCAACCACCATCTTCTATTTAGCATGGATTTGGACAGTAGGGAGGTTACTTGGCATGAAGTTTTTTATGCGGAGGATTTTTGGGATGCAGGTAAAAAAATCTCCGATTTTTCCTGGACCATGAGGGAGGGTAAGATATATATTGCCCCTCTGCACGATCATGAGATTATTATTTATGATGTGGTAGATAGGGAGATTCTAGGTCGGAAACAAAATAAATCAAAGTTCATTGATCGTTTTCAGTATGCGAATGAACTGATCTGGGATAGAAAAGAGGCTATTAAGACCAGACTTGCACATGATCTTTATGGAACATTTATCTATGATGGATACAGGGATCTATTTTACAGAATAACTCTTCCGAATATCGAAATAGATGAAGAAGCCACAGAAGATGAACTTAGGCCCCAAGGAAGATCCAGGCCAATTGCCGGAATAATGGTATTGGACAGCAACCTGAACCTTCTTGGGGAGTACCTTTTTGAAGAAAATGAGATATATCCCTCTGGGAATTTTCTGGTGGGAACCAAAGGCCTATATATTTCCCTAAATAACGAAAACCACCCCGATTTCGACGAGGACCATTTTAGGTATCAAGTGGTTAAGTTTACTACAGAAGAATAATTTCAAGGAAACAGACCCATAGTCTTTCTTACTCCCTCACCCATTGCACCTTTTCTGAGATGGGGCCTCTCCTGCCTTGTGGCCATCGGTCCATATTGGGCTTGGCCACATAGAAAAAGCCCATCAGTTTGTCCTCTTCCTCCAGTCCAAAGAAGGGTTTGGCCTCGGGCCAGAACGTAGGGCCTCCGGTGCCCCAATAAGCGGCCAATCCTCGGGCACTTGCTGTGAGGTACATATTTTGCACCGCCATGGCCACAGCGGCTACTTCCTCCATTTCGGGAAGGTTGGCTTTTAAATCCCTTTTCATACCAATGGCGATGATATGAGAGGTCTTTAAGGGGTTTTCTTTTAGTTTTTGGTAAGTGGCCTCAATGAAATTCCCGTTTTTTTGGCTTCTTTCCTTGTATAGTTGCGATTGGAAATCCGCCAATTTATGAAGACCTTCCCCGGTGAAAACCGTGAATCTCCAGGGCTCTGTCAATTTGTGGGTGGGAGCCCAGTTGGCGTTTTCCAGTAATTCCTGGATGATATGGTCCTCCACTGGATCATTTTCCTTAAACTGGGCCACGAAGAGTGACCTTCGGTTACGGATGATCTTGTTTACTTCCTCAATATTGAATACAGGCCTGTTCATCATAATTAGTAAAGTGTTTTTTGGTTAAGTTAACTTAAATCAACGTAGGAAAATTCAAAAATTAAGCCAACAGCCAAGGATGTATCAGTACCTCATTCCTAGCTTAACTCCGCCATAATAGTTTCTTGGTGCCGCAGGTTGCCAAAACCTGCCCCCAAATGCGTTTAAGTCATTCCCTAAACTATACAACTCATCAAGGAGATTCTCTACGCCCATGAAGGCCTCAAAATCCCATTTGGCACCTAGATTCCTTCTCCACCCTGCGCGGAGATTTATGAGGTGATAAGCATCCTGATAAACGGTATTCGCATCATTGAGGGGGATTTCATCCACAAACTGATGCGTAAAATTGAGATATACGCCAGGCCTTGTCCTGATGTCCAATTGGTTAACCAGTGTATTGGGGGCAACCCCCGTGAGGTCATTGCCTGTAAAATCATTTTCGCCCCGACTGTAGTCGCTAAAGGTGAAGAAATGGCCAGTGTATGTATGGGTAAGCTTCACTTCCTGAAAAAATGCAAGCTGATTCCTTATTAAGGCATAATCCACTAGCATTTCAACGCCCTTTTGATCGGTAGCTCCCGCATTTCTAAAGAGGACCACACCTTGTGGGTCCGTAAAAGTAGTGATGGTTTCGTCCAGATTGAAGTAAAAGGCGCTTATATCAAAGTTCACCAACCCTTGTTTGTAGCTTGCCCGGTAACCCACTTCGTAATTTATCCCACGCTCCGCCTCCAGGTCCAAGTTGATGGTGCCCTCGTTGGTCCTTACTTCATCAATAGTAGGAGGGGAAAATCCCGAGCTGATACTTCCATGCACAGCGGAGTTTTCGGTCAAGGTGTAGGATAAGGCTACCCTTGGCACGATGACTGGGTCAAATCTCTTAACGGCTGAAGACGGGTTGCCAGTCACGGCATCTATATTTCTGGCGATATCGTATTGGGCAAAATTTTGACTCAGTCCAACGGTAAACAGCATTTTCTGAGTTAGTTCCGCTTCCACTTGCTGAAAAAGGAAAGCAGTGGTTGTGATCAGGTCATCGCTAAATCGGATGGTGTCTGCCTGCCCCCCGCGATTCCCGTAATTTTGAGCTGCTGCTTTGGCGAGTTGGTACTCACCTCCTCCGATCAGTCTTATCGGAATGCCTCCCAAAGTGTTATTATGTGTAAAACTGGTCCTGCCCCCGTAACTGAATTGAGTTTCTTTTTTATAATCCAAATTGAAAGGGTTTTCAAAATCCACCGTGTTGAGATAGAGAGAAGTCTTGTTAAAGGTTTTGGGGCTGAACTGGTAGGAATGGGCCAGGGTCCCATACATGGATTTCAGGCCTATGCTGGCATTTTGATCCGCTGAGCCCGGTCTTGCCATAGTGGGGTCGGTGGCAAGTTGCTCGGCTGTAAGTGCACCGGGAAGTTCATAGAATAAGTCTGAATACAACAACTGGGTGGTGATGCTTTGCTTTTCGGAAGGATGAAAGTGCCCTGCAATTTGGAAAACTTCCCGATCCATTGCCGTATGTTCCCTGAACCCATCTGATTTTTGCCTCACATAGGAGGCACTGATGCTGCCATTCTCAAGCTTTTGGTCCACACCAAGCCGGTATCGCATTAAGCCAAAATCCCCCACATTCAAATCCGTGCTGATTCGGTTTTCTTGCACATCCTGCTTGCTGGTAAAACTGATTACTCCCCCATTTCCGGCTCCATAAATACTGCCTGCTGGACCCTTAATAATTTCCGTATTTTCGATGTTAGACAGGTCCAGGATGTTAAGTGGGGTAGTGCCGTCTGCGGCAGTAAAAGGCATATCATTCCAATAAACTTTCACGTTTCTTACTCCGAAAGGGGAGCGCAGTGAACTTCCCCTTATGGATATCCGATACGATGCCGGGGCCCTTTCTTCTATTCTTATGCCTGGTTTGGTGTTAAAGGCGTTTACAATGGAGGTTTCATTAAATCTGTAAAGTTCACTTTCAGAGATTCTGGCGATTCCGGCAGCCTGTACCAAAAGCGGCCTTTCTGTTTCAAAAGAGGAGACCACTACTTCCGATAAGGGATTGTCTGCCCTTTCTAAACGAATGGTATGCTCTCCAGAGGAAGGGATTGTGATAGCCTTTTTTTCAAAAGCCACATGAGAGAATACCCCTTCCATTGGCCCTTCGAGTGAAAGGGAAACCTTGCCGTTTTCACCGGTGACATAGGCTGGTTGATTGTTGATCTTAATAGAAACATAAGGAATAACTTCCTCAGTTTTGCTATCCACAACTGTTAGGGTAGTTTGTCCTATGCCCATCAGAGGCAAGGCAATAAATAAGGCAAGTATGGTGTTTTTCATTGTAGCAGTCAGGAATTCTTAAAACAAAAGGCTATCGACAAAGGTAATCCATTTACACTTATATAATCCGCCGATAAAAAAAAGGTTCGTCGCTTAATCAAAAAATCAATATCTTGTGCCCAAACTGATATGTTATGAATAGAAGACGAGCCCTTCAGCAGTTGGCGATGGTAACTGGGGGATTGGTATTGATACCATCCTGTGATTTCAGTAAGGAAGAAGCCTTGAAGGCCTACCAAAACCTGGGTATCACCGAGGCAGACAAGCAAGTGCTTACTTCAGTGGTCAATGTGATCCTTCCCGGCAAAAACCTAAAAGGTGCGGAAGAAATCTCCCTGCAGGACTTTGTACTGGTAATGGCCAATGACTGTATGGAAGAAAAGGAACAGAAAAGCTTTGTAAAAGGGCTAAAGGAATTGGACAACTATACCAAAAAGCAGTTTGGGAAGGTCTTCACGGATATGGATGCACCAACAGGAGCGGATGCCTTTCGGGCAATATTAGCAGCGGACACTGCAACGGAAAAAACTACCGAAAACATCAGGCATTTTTTGGGAACCACCAAGAAGTTTGCTATACAAGGGTATATGACTTCCGAATATTTCCTTACAGAAATAAGTCCCTATGAGTTGGTTCCTGGTGGCTTCAAGGGAAAGGTAAACATAGAGGAAACTGAAATAATCAAAACCAATGGCTAATCTTAATACTAAGCATAGACAAAATAACACGTATGATGCCATCGTCATTGGGTCGGGCATGAGTGGGGGTTGGGCAGCCAAGGAACTCACCGAAAAAGGGCTTAAGACCCTGATATTGGAAAGAGGCCGGGAAGTAAAGCACATCAAGGATTACCCTACCACGAATAAATACCCCTGGGAGTTTGAACATAGGGGACAAATACCCGCAGAGGTACAGAAGGAAAACCCCATAGTTAGCAGGTGTTATGCTTTCAGGGAGGATGCGCAGCATTTCTTTGTAAAGGATCAGGAACATCCCTATGTACAAGAGCAACCTTTTGATTGGATCAGGGGCTATCAGACAGGGGGTAAATCCTTACTCTGGGCCAGGCATGTACAGCGTTGGAGCGATTTTGATTTTGAAGGCCCAGCCAGAGATGGCTTTGCCGTGGACTGGCCTATCCGATACAAGGATTTAGCACCATGGTACAGTTATGTAGAAAAATTTGTGGGAGTTTCAGGGAATAAGGACGGCCTTCCCCATCTTCCTGATGGGGAGTTTTTACCTCCCATGGAACTCTCTGCGGTAGAGCATTATTTCAAATCCTTCGTTTCCAAAAAATACAAGGGAAGAGACGTAATTATTGCCCGTTGTGCACACATTACCGGAAACGAAGAATACTATGCCAAGCAAGGTCGGACACTTTGTCAACACAGGGTGCTTTGCCAGAGAGGCTGTCCCTTTGGAGGCTACTTCAGCAGTAATTCTGCTACCCTACCCTGGGCAATGAACACGGGCAACCTTACTCTTCAACATCATGCAGTTGTCCACAGTATTATTTATGATGAAAAGAAGGAAAAGGCTGTGGGGGTTAAGGTCATAGATGCCCAATCTAAAGAAGAGACCGAATTTTATGCGGACCTGATATTCTTGAATGCCTCTGCACTTAATACCAACCTGATTTTATTGAATTCAATATCCAATAGGTTTCCGGAAGGCTTGGGTAATGATAATGGGCTTTTGGGCAAGTATATAGCCTTTCATAACTACCGGGCGGGAGTCTCTGGCCAATATGAGGGATTATTGGAATATACCACTGAAGGAAGAAGGCCTACCAGTGCCTATATTCCCAGGTTCAGGAATTTAATGAAGCAGGAGACAGACTTCCTTAGGGGATATGCAGCAGGTTTCAGTGGAAGTAGGGGAATAGAGCGGGATTTGTCAGATGTAGGTGAAAACCTAGAAAAGGGCATTCTTAACCCCAAATACGGCGTATGGGGAGTGGGCTCCCACATGATGGGTGAAACAATCCCCAAAGAGGAAAGCCAGGTAGGCCTGGATCCTAAGCAAACCGATGAATGGGGGATACCATTGCTTAAGGTCAACGTGGGCTATGACGACAATGACGAGAAAATGGTGAAAGACTATATTGAGCAGGTTTCCGAAATGTTTGAGGCTGCCGGGTTCACCAATATCCGAACCCGTGATGACCATAGAGCTCCGGGACTGGATATTCATGAAATGGGGGGTGTACGTATGGGTAAGGATCCCAAAACCAGTTTGTTGAACAAATGGAACCAACTTCATGCCGTCCCAAATGTTTATGTGACAGATGGTGCCTGTATGACATCCACGGGCACCCAAAACCCTTCCATTACCTATATGGCATTGGCAGCAAGAGCAGTGGATCATGCCATTCGGGAAAGGGGAAAATAACCCTTACCGAATATTTAGGATATTAAGGATTTCCGGACTTCTTCTTGAAGCCCGGATTTCTTTTTTTATGGATGTAGGATTCTATGGCTTGGAGGCAGACCTCAAGCCTTTGTTTCCGGTTACCTCGGGCTATAGTATAAGGAACCTTTGATTCTTGGATTATTTGCAAATACCTATTAAAAAAAAACAAGCGCATTTTCGGATCTGGATGTTCCCTTTGTGGGTCTGGCTCCCACGGTAAGTCTATGTTTGTCAAAATATAGAAGTGAGGGAGCTGGGTTTGGCATTTTTCCTCGATCCAAGGATGCAGCTTGTTGTATTTGTGCAAGCTCCATACCTTTATTACTTGCAGATCGGTATCCCAAAAAAGGAGGTTTTTGGACTTTTTGGCCAATTTTTCCTGAAGCAGCAGTTGTCCTTTTGCTATTTGGCTTAGGTCATCATAATTATACGGTCTATCTAGTTTATCGATATATTCACGGGCGTATTCTGGAACCCAGGGTTCCCCATAATGCTGGGCAAGATCTTTGGCGAGTGTGCTTTTTCCTGTTGACTCAGGGCCTATTATGGAAATAATGATTGGTGGCATTGCTGTATCCTTGTTTAGCTAAGCATGTTTGCGGATATATCCACATTTGATTTTTCTTTAAGCATTTCCCCTTCCAAAAGGGATCCCTTTCCTCAAGGTCAGGCCGTCTGTGTTTTCCGGTAAGCTTTGATCCAGGAATGCAATCCTATACTTGCCATAACGGTAAACACACCAAATTGGAAGGCGGTGAGCGGGAGGCCTTTATAGATGTAAAGTGGAACCGAGATCAGATCGGTGATTATCCAGGCAATCCAGTTTTCCACTTTCTTTTTTGCCATTAGCCACATACCCACAAAGGCAGAAGCAGTAGTCAGAGCATCCCAGGAAGGCACATCACTGTCGGTGAAGAAATGAAGGATAGCATACAAAAGCAGGTAAGAAATGAGAAATAGCAATAAGGAATTCAGTATACCCCTGGTACTCAACCAGGTTACTGGAACTTCACTTTTCCCCGGTTTAGGGTTTGCCCAAATGTACCAACCATAGATAGACATGGAAAAATAATACGCATTGATCCCCATATCTGCATAAAGTCGAACCTGGAAACAAATCCACACATAGATTAGTGTGCTGATAATTCCCGTGGGAAACACCAGGATATTTCTTTTAATGGAGAAATAAACAGAGGCCAAGCCAAAAAATACCGCCAAGCCTTCCAACCATGACATGTCATAAAGACCCAACATGAAATGATTCACCCAGTAATTAACTTCCATATTCAATAGCTGACAACCTCATAAAAACAAACAGCGGAAAGATAATTAACTCCCCGCTGTTTATTATAATTGGTTCCTTAACAAGGTCATTTTTCCTGCAAAACTTCGCAACGGTCGTATTGAGGATCTATATCAATAAATACTTCTTCCTTAGCTAGAACAAACCAATTGCTTAGTATGTCCTCTTCTTTTTTACGCCTGGTCGCCTGTTTAAGTTTTTCATAGTCATCCTTGAGGTTGGCCCTATGCGCTGAAAAACGCTCTTTATAGAACAATATCCTCACAGAAGGCTCACTTCTTCCAGACCTTTGATCCACATCATCGTATCGCATAGGGACTGTAACATCACCTACCTTCATGGTGTCAATAGTAAAATACAGTACCGGATCTTCCAAGGTTCTTAAGGTCAATCGATTTGAACCTGAGTTAGGGTCAGTGAAAAATCCTCCGTTATCGGAAGTTTCCCGGTCATCTGAATGTTCTTTTGCAGCTTTTGCAAAGCTGATTTTATCTGCAAGGATTTCCTTTCTAAGGCTATCCAGGTATTTTTCCGCCCTCACCACATCTTCTTCAGAGGGTTCAGGTTTTATCAAAATATGGCGTGTGTTAAAGGTATTCCCCCTTCGCTCTAGAAGCTGAATCATGTGAAAACCAAACATACTTTCCACGGGATCACTTATTTCACCTGGTTTTAGCGCAAAGGAAGTCGCTTCGTATTCCGGTGCAAGTTCTCCCCTTCTAAAGAAGCCTAAATCCCCTCCCTGAGCCGCCGAGCCAGGGTCCTGAGAATACTTTCTGGCCATGCTGGCAAAATCTTCTTCTCCATCAAGGATTTTTTTCTTGATTTCCATCATTTGGCTAATGACTTTGTCTTTTTGGGTTTTGCTGACCTCAGGCTTTTTCACGATTTGACCTACTGAAACTTCAGCAGAAAAGAAGGGTAAGCTATCTTTCGGAATACCTTCAAAAAACTTTCTTACATCTGCCGGTGACACAGTCAGGTCTTCTGCGATCTTGCCTTGCATTTTCTGGACAATCATTTGTTCCTTAATAGCATCCTGCATCTCGGCTTTGAGCTGGTCGGCAGTTTTACCATAAATCTCCACCAAGGATTCCTCGTCACCTCCAAATTGGGAAAGCACCATGCTGAATCTTTGGTCGGTTTGAATCAACACCTCGGCTTCTGAAACCAATACGGAGTCGATTTCAGACTTGGCCACCATTAGTTTGTTGATGAGAAGTGATTCGAACACATCACACCTGGAAGGTGCCTCGAAGCCCTGTTGGGATTGGGAAACAGCCTCAAGGTAAGCTTTCTGAAGATCAGATTCCAGGATGATGTGATTGTCAACCTTGGCAATGATTTTATCCAATACCTGTCCTGAAGGTCTCTCCTCCTTTTTGGGCGTTTCGGCACTGGCTAAAGAAGAAGTGTCGGATTCTTGTGCCCATAAACAGGTATTGGCACTCAAAAATAAAAGAAGTGCGATAGAATAGGAGTATCTAATCTGCTTAATCATAAATTCTAAATTCATTATTGTCCAATGCCTTATTATAGACATCCTTGTGTAACTGTTCTGCAAGTGCTACTCTTCTTTTGTTAACGATGATTTTTGAAATTTCATCTCTTACAAACTCCAAAGGTGGCACTTGATCTTGAAGTTTATACTCTAATATGCTGAAGTAATAGGTATAGTTGTCATCGTCAACGCTGATGAGGGGGCCATTTTTTAGCAACTGAACCTTATTTGGGTTTTGTGCCAAAGGGGAATTTAGGATAATGTCGTCGAATTTTATCCAGTTTCCATCCTCTAAATAATAGTTATTTGCATACCTCAAAGCCAATTCCTTTAATTCGTTTTTGTCACCATCCCGTTGGTTTCTTAGTAATCTTTCTAGTTGCCTTTTTTGAGGGAGGTTTTTCTCAAGTTTCACAAAATTAGTTCTTACAATTATTTCTTTCAAGGAAAAATTTTCCTTGTGCTTGTCATAATATTCTTCGATTTCCGCTATGCCTACCTCTTTATCGAGTTTTTGCTCCACAAAGGACTTTTCAAACTCATATACGATCAATGCATATCTGTAATCCAATAGTTTGCGCTCTATTTCAGCTTCATTTATGGTTAGGTTTTTACTTGCCTCCCTAATCATGAGCTGCTTCTTAA
This sequence comes from Pleomorphovibrio marinus, assembly GCF_003347495.1. GTDB lineage: Bacteria > Bacteroidota > Bacteroidia > Cytophagales > Cyclobacteriaceae > Pleomorphovibrio > Pleomorphovibrio marinus. The sequence goes on along the minus strand of NZ_QCXY01000001.1, from coordinate 514,129 downwards.
TCCAATTTTGAAGATATCGGTTTACCAACTCTGTACTGTCAAGTTCTCCTTGGTTGTCTTTACGGATAAACTCAATATCCGAAAGTTTTAGGTTGTTTTTGCCTACCGTAGCTAATACAGGGTTATCCTCCCCTTCTGAATCCCCCTTCATTTTGAACAAGTCACAAGAAGTAGCCAACAACCCCAGGCAAATCAAAAGGGGGAATGCCTTAGCGATGTGCCAATTGGTAGGCATTGTTTTTTTCTCTTTCATTAACCTCAATCTTATATTTATCTCTTAACTCTACGATTAGGGATTCTTCAAGATAGCTCTGATAGTCCTGAATGACCCTTCCCCTCACCTCATTGAGGTTTTTAAATCGTGCTGGCTCTTTTTCCCCTATCAAAACAAGGTATAAAACATCCCCCTGATTAATAGTATGAAAGGACTGGTCGATATTTAAATCTTTTAGGATTTGGTGGGTTTCCCATTCCACCCTATTTTCTTGCACCGTGAAAAGTAAAGGATCATCCTGTAAAAATCGTTCCTTTATTTCCATATTTAATCCGTTTTGGTAGTCTTTGTCCTTTAGAAAATCGATCAGGGCTTCTACCTTTTCAGGTTTATCCTGCGTTACCTTTACCATAAGAGTCTCCACCCTTTCCTCCCAGCGATAATCCTCTCGGTTCTCTTCAAAAAACCTCTCTAAACCAACGCTATCTTCCATGGCTTTTTGCCAAACCAAATCATTCATCAAATTGAACAGCAAGATACCCTCTCGAAACTCCTGCACCAATAACCTGTACTCGGAATTTTCCCTCAGTAATTCTTTCTCTTCTTCCTCCTTGAGTTTTTCTCCAATAAAGGTATCGATAATAGCCGAAACACCTTGTTGTACATCGAGGGGTTTTGGAGGGTTTTGCTGAAGGTAGTCTAAAAATTGGCCCACAGTTACGGTTTTATCGCTGTATTTCAGCAGCCAGTCCCTTTTCTCTATAGGCAAACTGTCAAGTTGGGAATTACCGTCAATCACTAGTTTTTCTAATTCCTGATATAATTTAGTGTTTTCTTCCACTTTGAACTTGGCAATTTGCATGGCCAAAACCTGAGATTGAATTTGCTTAAAACGGCTGTCTCTCAATACCCGGGATTTTAGTGATGGGGCAAGTTCCTCATAAGGAGCTACGGGTTTTGTCTCCTCTAGGCGGATGAGATGATAACCATAGTCTGTCTTCACAGGTGGAGAAATCTCGCCCTTTGCGCTCAAAGAAAAAGCAGTTTTTTCAAATTCCGGCACAATGGCACCTACACCGAACCAAGGCAATAGACCCGCATTTGAACGGGTTCCCGGATCTTCGGAGAAATTCAGTACCAGTTCTTTCCACTGGTCAGGCTGCCTACTCAATTCTTGGTGAATCTCGTTAATTTTTCTTTTAGCACCCTCTTCACTGCCTGCTAAGGCGGTGTCCACCCGGATCAATAAGTGGCTCACCCGCACCTCCCCGGGGTTGGGTTTTCGGTCCTCTAGTTTAATAATATGATAACCGAAATCGGTAAGCACTGGATCCGATACTTGTCCAATATTCAAGCTATAGGCCGCTGCTTCAAACGGGTATACCATTTGCATAGCTGTAAAATACCCCAACGAACCCTTATTTTGAACAACGGAAGGGTCTTGGGAGTGTTCCATTGCCAGTAGTGCAAAGTCCTCACCGGACTCAGCATCGGCCTTGATTTTTTCAGCCATCCTAAAGACGGCTAAAGAATCATCATGGCTGGCATCAGGAGGAAAAGTCAAAAGAATATGGCTTGCCTTAATCACTTCTTTCAATCTTGCATATGCTTTTTGGATTTCCCCCTCCTGCACTTGGTTTTCGAGCAGATAGGGTTGGGTGATTTCTTCCTTGAAACTGTTGAATTCCTCCTGAAAATCATCTGTTTCGTGATACCCTCTATCAATAGCTTCCTTTACCTTCAGTTTATAATTGACAAATAGTTCAAAACTTTCATCGATATCCGGTTCTTTGTTTGAGTCTTCCCCCTCGGAAAAGCTTGCATTTTTTGAAAGTACGTATAAAAATTCCTCCGCATATACAGGTTCACCTGCTATTTTAATAAGAAAAGGCTCCTCATCACTGGCCTCCATCTTTGGCCCCTTCTCAGAATTATCCGTTGCTAATTTAGGAGAACAGGCCCACGCCAAAGCCAACAACAGAGTAAGCCATCGAAGGTCAATCATATCAGTCCCAACCTTTAACATCGCTGCAATGATACAAATTTTAAAAGATAAAATTGGAAAAAGTCACGACTTAGCGACTGCATTTAACATTTATTTGGAATTCAACCTTTTAACTAGTCTGCAAATGTTTTTGTCCTCCCGGTTTTCAAATTCGATTTTGTCCATGATCTTTCTTACCAGCAAGATTCCCAGTCCGCCTTTCTTTTTTTTTCTCACCACCTCCGAGAGTGCAGGCGATTGGTATTCTAAAAGGTTAAAAGCAAGGCCAGAATCCGCTATTTCAAAAATGATTTTTTGTTCATGAACCATTACTTTAAGGTGGATACAGTCCTTTGGGTTGCACTCATGGGAATGAATAATTAGGTTGGCGCACACCTCCTCTACGGCCAGTATAATCTGGTTTTTGGCGATTTCTGAAATTCCTACGGGTTCAAGAACCTTGGAAAGAAACAGCCTTAAGTCTGCTAGCCTGCTTTTTTCGCAGGACAAGTTAAGTTCATGCCTCATAAATCCTCGCCAAAGCTTCTTCCTTATTGCCTACCAATGTGATTAGTTGATCAAGGCCCAAAATGTGAAAAACGTTGCCTACCTTTTCACTTAGACCAAAGATAATAAAACTGATATTGCTCTCCTGAAAATCCTCCAAATAGGACATGAATACCCCCAAGCCAGCGGAGGATATGTATTCCAACGCGTTTCCTTCCACTAAAATGTTCTTGCTTCCGGATTTGACGGCCTCTTGGATGGCAGCATCTAACTCCACGGAGTTGCTGGCATCTACCTCGCCTTTTAAGGTGATAATGGTGCAAGCTTCATCCTTGGTCTGCGTGATTTCTAACATAATTGTTTATACGCTTTAATGCCCTTAATGTTATCCCTTGAATTTGACAACCATCAGTGAATAGTCATCATCTGGTAAGGTATCCTTACCTACAAAGGAATAAACGGTATCTATGATTTCCTCTTTGATATTTTCTGCGGAGTTCCTACTGCATCCGTCTAGGGTTGATTTTAGTCTTTCATAACCAAATTCCTCCCCTATTTCGTTTTTGGCCTCGATGATGCCATCTGTGTACATAAGGAGGATGTCACCTGGTTCGTACCGAATGTACCCCTCCTCCAGGAATTCTTCATATTGGTCGTTTCTTACCATCCCCAAGCCCATACCTGTAATTTTCAGAAACTCAGCCCCCCCTTTTTTCTGGTTGAAATATAGGGTAGGACAATGCCCTGCCCTAGCAAATTGGATCGTTTTAGCCTTTGTATCTAGAATGTAATAGGTGGTGGTGATGAAACTTTTCTTTTCTAGACAATTACTCAGTGCTTTGTTGGCTTTAACTAAAAACTCTTTAGGCGAAAGGTTGATCTGTACCAGACTGTGGAACACTCCCTTCATCTGGGACATATTAAAGGCAGCGGAGGTTCCTTTACCGGAAACATCACCAATGATCATGGCAAACTGGTGATTATTATAGGCATATGTTTCATAATAATCCCCTCCTACTTCATCGGCAGCCGCGGAAAACCCATGAATCTCAAAACAATCGTTATGGTGGAGGTGAGAAGGCAATAGGCTTTGTTGTACCTTTTTGGCAATTTCCAACTCCTCCTTATAGCGCTCGTTTCTAAGGGCCTCATTCAGTAGCCTGTAGTTTTCCACCGATATACAGGCCTGTCCTACAAAGGTGGAAATGATGTCAATCATCTCCTTGTTGAACCCCTCTTTTACCTCCTTGATCAAGAAAATATTGCCAATTCTCTTTTTGTGGACTTTCAGTTGAAAAATCACTATAGAGGCAAAGGCTTCGTAATTTAACTTTCCGTAAATGTACTCTATATTCGATGGGGAATTGGTATTCAAAAAGTCACCAAATGGATCCGTATTAAGTAGGGTTTTTCTCAAATTCCCCCTTTCCTCGTCGGAGATAAAACGTTGATGAGCTACCTTTATTTCATCATCCGGAAGGTGCAGCTCCATCCATGCAGCATCTACATATGCTGCACTCATACAGCTATCCATCAATATGTCCAAAACCCTTTCCTCATCTTCGCCTGGTTTTATAGACTGGCTGAGTTTTTGGAAGCTTATGGCTTCCACGAGCTTTTGTTCAAATACGGAGGAAGTGGGCAGGTTGAAAAGGGTCACCAAGAAGCTGGAAAGGGAGTAAATGATAACAAAGGCAAACAAGCCCATCAAAAAAAGGTTGGAAACCAAATTAATGTCTTGCGTGGGCTGAAGGTCTGCAAGCTGGAAAAACAGACCTACCGCAGAAAATATTATTATGAAGAGGAAAAGGAGGGACTTCCACTTTTCCCGGATGGTAAGGTAGGGTATCCATTTTAAGTTAACGGATAAAATTATGCTGTAAATTACGATGAACAGAATTCCGGCGACGAGCCCAAACCTGGTTTCTCCTCCCTCGATAAATAACACGAAGAACATGCTCATTAACAAAATGATCTCGAAGGCTTGCCATTGTTGTACGACATTCTTGGTTCTTTGGTACAATATGAGGTTTTTCCAAAGCAGGGAGGTAGATATCAAAAAAATGGAAGTAAGGGCAAAGCTGATATGGTAACTCAGGTTTTTGAGCTGTTCGTCCTCGGCCAGTTTGGTATCGGCCATCAGTACTTCCCGAAAGAGGTAGGAGGCCACAAAAAATGCAGAGGCTACCAGCCCCGTAGAGGCCGCACGCCAAATGAGATTCAAAAACCTGTTGTTTTGTTTTTTGTTGATATTATCGTTGAAAAAGACATAAACTATTATGAAGAAAATGATTTCAAGGATATTGGTAAGTTGGGGGGAAATACCTACATCGAGCTGGTTGACCTCACCAAATATTCTGAGGGAATCCACCAATAAGAGGCATATCCAAGAAAAAATTGCTAGGATAATGGTGATTTTGCCAATGTGTATGTTGGGAAATTTGAACATAATGAAAAACTACCACAATAATACATAGATAGTGGCAGAATTCATGAGCCACCCTAGTAAAACTAATTTATTTTCATTTGATTTGACTTATGAAATAGAGCCTGCCTGGACGGCAGTCAGGCATGAGGAGAACCTCACAAGGAGGGGTTATCAAAGCGAGATTCCCCCGAAGCGAGTTCGGGGCAGGTAGGGATCGGCTATTTGCCCAATAAGAAACAATTATATATGTACACATGAAGTTTAAAGGCAGGTTTACAATTTTATTCGCCTTATGGATCTTAACAGCCTGCAGTAGTGCGGATGTTAATAGGTTTTTGCAGGGCGCCTCCCAGGCCACCCTCACCAATGAGGACGTAGGCAATGGATTAAGAGATGCCCTGGTAAAAGGCATCAGCGTAGGGGCAGATCTTGCCTCCGAGGAAGATGGATTCTATGGCAATGAAATTATCCGAATACTGTTGCCAGAAGAACTCAGGAGACTGGAATCTACCATGCGCCAGTTTGGGTTGGGTTCTGAAGTGGACAGGGTATTATTGACAATAAACCGAGGTGCCGAAAGGGCCGCTCAAGAAGCTAAACCCATTTTCATCAATGCCATACGCCAGATCACCATTCAGGATGCCTTTTCCATACTTAGGGGTGATCAGGATGCGGCTACACAGTTTTTACAACGCACCACCTACGATCAACTCGTCACGTTGTTTCAGCCCAGGATCCAGGAATCCTTGGACCAGGTAGGAGCCACTAGACATTATACGGACTTAGTAAGTGCCTATAATGCCATTCCTACTACCAGAAAAATTGACCCAGACTTAAATGCCTACGTTACCGCCAGGGCTATTGATGGCTTATTTACCCTTGTCGCAGAAGAAGAAAGAAAAATTAGGGAAAACCCTGCGGAGCGTACCACTGCTATCATGAGAAGGGTGTTTTCAGCCCAAGACTAGAGAAATACTATGTCCAAAATGGTGTTTTCGCCGAAGTGATCTGCCATAATGGTGATTACCTTTGATTTGTTCATCATCAGTTCTTTTTTCACCGGGCCTGAGTTAAGCTGAACGTAAAGGGTCTTTTTTTTGATAAATAGCTTTTCGGTTCGCTTGGCAACGGTGTTACCCATAACTTCTCCCCACATGGCAACAACTTTTTGCTCATTGTACCTATCTTTTAGTTTGTAGGTTTCAAGTAACTCTTCAAACACATCCTTAAGAGGAGCCATGTTGCTTTTTCGGGTTGATCCTTTGTTGGGTTTTTTCATTTTGTAAAGATAGAAAATTAAAAAAACAAGCGGGAGGCAATATCATCTGCCAAGAGCTTCCCTTTTCGGCTCAAATAAATATTTTTATCCTTTATGGTGATCCATTGGTTCTGGCTTAGCCAATCCAATTCTTTTATTTTTTCCTGGTAAATATCGCGTCCTGTTTTATCATAAAAAATGTCCCTGTCCAGTCCCCAAATCGTCCTGAGGGAAGTAAGGATATAATCATTGGCACTTTCCTCCGCACTGAGTATTTCAGGGGTGTGGGCAGTGCCGCGTTTTTGCATTTCTTTGATATATTTTGGGTTGTTGGGGATATTGTGCCCCCGGTGCTGCCCATCAAAGGAGTGTGCACTGGGGCCTATTCCCAAGTAAGGTACCCCTTTCCAGTAATTGGAATTGTGCAAAGCCAACTCTGTGGGTCTTGCAAAGTTAGAAATTTCGTAAGCCAGGTAACCTTCGGCCTCCGTTTGGTCAAGCAGCCACTCGTACTGTTCGGCTACAAAATCCTCGGAGGCAGGAGAAAAGACTCCTTTTTTAGCCCAATTTTCCAGCACGGTTTTAGGTTCAAGGGTTAGTGCATAGCTGCTGATGTGCCCGGGATTTTTGGATAGGGCTATTTCCAGATCCTTTTTCCATAGCTTATGGTTCGGGTATGGGTACCCATAGATGAGGTCGATGGAAAGTTTTTCGAAGCCAGCTTCCTTTGCCATCTCAATTATCCGGAGGGATTGGGATTGATCGTGGGCCCTGTTGTAAAACCTCAACACCTCATCGTGAAAGCTTTGAATGCCTAAACTCAGTCTGTTAATACCTATGGACTTATAAGCGGCCAATAACATGGGGTTTAAATCATCCGGATTAGCCTCTAGCGTGATTTCTTGAAGGTCAAGTTGGTATTGCTCAGTAATGGTATCCATAATTCGCCCAAGTTCCAAAGGTGTGAGAAGGGAGGGGGTGCCTCCACCAAAGTAGATGGTGCGAACGATACCGGCTCGGCCCAAGTACTCCCGCCTGGTGATGAGTTCCTTATTGAGCATATCAATAAGCTTGGTTTTCAGGTCTAGGGAGGTAGAGAAATGAAAATCACAATAATGACAGGCTTGTTTGCAAAAGGGAATATGGATGTAAATTCCTGCCATAGAAGGGAGTTTGGGGGTCTTTAATTGCCAAAATTAACGAAGTCAGCCAATGAGATTAAGCATAATTGCATTATAATTGGTTCAATTCACTTTAAATTTCTTAATTTTCGACTTTAAAGGAAAAGTAGTCGTTACAAATGATTCAACACTATACCTTTATTTCAGAATGCGAAAAATGTCAAATCATAATCCAAATAATAGAATGCTTCAAAATAAGTTAAACCCGATTTACCTATTATCAATCTGTCTACTGCTTTTCAGCAATGGGGTTCATGCTCAAATGGACGTAAAAAAAAGTTTGGTACAGCGGAACGCAGAGGTGAAAAAAGTGGCTGATGGGTTTAGTTTCACGGAGGGACCTGCAGTAAACCGACCCGGGCATATATTTTTTACGGATCAACCCAATGACAAAATACATAAATGGAATTTCGAAACCGGTGAGGTAAGTACCTTTATGGAAGGTGCTGGAAGATCCAACGGACTGTATTTCACCCTTAAGGGTCAATTAATTTCCTGTGCTGATATGTACAACCAACTTTGGTCCATAGATGATGAGGGCAACCACAAAGTGCTTGTGGAAAGCTATAAAGGGAATAAATTAAATGGCCCCAACGATGTATGGGTTTCTCCCAAAGGGGATATGTATTTCACTGATCCACTTTATAAAAGGGAATATTGGGATAGAGATCCTGAAATGCAACAGGATGGAGAACATCTCTATTATTTGAGCGAAGATGGATTGCAACTTATCAGAGTGGACGAAAAATTGGTCAAACCTAATGGCATAGTCGGTACACCTGACGGTAAAAAACTGTATGTTGCGGATATTGGGGATAAAAAGACTTACGTTTACGATATAGAGGAAGACGGTTATCTTACCAATCGGCAACTTTTTACCGACATGGGCTCGGATGGAATGACCATTGACAACAGGGGAAATGTATATCTTACTGGTGATGGTGTAACTATTTTTAACAATAAGGGAAATAAAATCGGCCACATACCGATAGACGCTAAATGGACCGCAAATGTTTGTTTTGGAGGAGGAGACCGAAAAACCCTGTTTATCACCGCGATGGATGCTGTATATACCTTGCAGATGAAGGTGAGAGGAGTCTGGTAAATCAAGGGAGGTTCCTAGGTTTATTGTGCTTATTCAATTTTTTATCCATTTGGTGTGTACTGGGTCAAGAGGAGTATAGGTTGAGGTATGCTGTCACAGGTGAACAAACACGGGTTGAGGAACTGGTGTTTGAGGATTCCCTTAGCAGAGATCAGCAGGTCAAATCCCTTTTACTGGATTTACAGGGGCAGGGCTATTTATTGGCTCAGGTCATCCACTCGGATTTTTCAGAGGAGGGAGTGATGGAGCTCACTATTCAAACGCGCCAAATGTTCGAGTGGGTAAGCCTGGGTCAGGGTAATGTTGAAGATTGGCTGGTTTTAAAGTCGGGAATAGACCTAAGGTTTTTTCAGCATAAGCCTATAAATTTTAGGGTATTGCAGAGAAGCTTTGACCGTCTGTTAAGTACAGCCGAGAACCATGGTTTCCCATTTGCAAATATCAAGTTGGACAGTCTCTACCTTGAAAAAGACAACCTAGGGGCGGACATGTGGATGGATTTAGGCCCACATATCACCTTCGACACACTTCAGGTATTGGGAGGATCCAGGACCAAACCTATGTTTTTGGCCAAAAGCCTGGATTTGGTGCCAGGAGAACCTTTTTCCCAAAAGAAGGTGGAAAATGCCCTCCAAGCTCTCAGAAATATTCCCTACGTGCAGCTTTCGGAATCACCATCACTTACCTTCCAAAACGAAGAAGCAACGCTCTATTTGCCCTTAGAGGACAGGAAGTTAAACACCATAGATGGGATTATCGGGTTTTTACCCAATGAAATTGAGGCCAACCGTATGCTGGTTACAGGACAATTTGATCTGGAATTGTACAATGTTTCGGGAAAGGGGAGGAATTACCAGATAAATTGGCAAAGGTTAAGCCAATATTCTCAAAATTTAAGAGTAGCAGCGACCGAACCCCTGGTTTTTGGCAGCAGGATAGACCTTCATGCCAGTTATTTTTTGTTGAAAGAGGACACTACCTTCCTAAATAGGGATTTTTCCATCAACCTGGGCTATAGGATTAGCGGGAAGACATATCTGAGTTTTTTCAATAGAAGGCAGGCTGGGGATCTACTTTCTACTTTTAGGCATAAAAGCGCAAAAAGCCTGCCCGAAGCAGCGGATTTCAGGTACAATAATTATGGGGGAAGAGTGACATTCAGTGATTTGAATGATGCCTTCTTCCCTACCCAAGGGTGGCATGCCTCGTTTAACACAGGGTTGGGTAATAAACGACTGATCCAAAACACAGGTCTGCCCAATGAGCTTTACGAAGGGGTGGAAATGGTGAGCCTGCAATATTATATGGAAGCGGATATCTCGTACCGTCATCTTGTAAGGGGCAAATTTGGTGCTCTCTATAGGCTGAGGGCTGGGGAAATGGATAATGAAAACCTGCTTCTCAATGACCTTTTTAGGGTTGGCGGTCTAAAATCTTTCAGGGGGTTTAATGAGAATTTCTTTTTTGCAAGCCGCTATGCGTATTTAAACATTGAACCAAGATATTACTTTGATACTAGTTCGTATTTTTTGATTTTTGCAGACTTTGGTAGAATGGAAAATCAAGTTACTTCCTCAAGAGCTGACTGGCCCATTGCGTTCGGTGCCGGTTTTAGTATGGAGACTAAGGGAGGGATATTTAACTTTGTATATGCAGTGGGCAAGGCGGAGAATCAGCCGATAGGTTTTAATTACTCCAGGATTCATTTTGGATATACAGCAAGATTCTAGGCTTATGAGAGGATTTATTTTTGGAGTAGGGTTGTTTTTGTTGACTTTTGTGACTTGCCTAGAAGCTCAGGTATTAGAAAGCTATGAGGTAACTCAGGTTGGAATGAAAGGTGGCTTTTCCAAGAAAATACCCAGGGCCGAGGTTTACGTTAATTTAAATACTTTTCCCCAATCTGTCCTCAGGATCGACCTACAAGAAGGAACCAGCTTGTTTGTGGAGTCCCGGCTATTACATCACGTGAAGGTGGACACTACCCTTCACCTTCCGTTAGTTTCCCTAGTCGACACGCTACCCCAATCGGGAAGAGATACTGTAGCATTGATTTTTCTGAACCAAGCTCTTGATTTGGACAGGATAAAGGTGAATAAGGGGTATTTTCAGGACGAGCTTCAAATATCGGAGAAAGTAGCGGAGGACCAACTGTCTTCGACCCGAGACAGAGCGTCATTGGAGGAGTTCTTTGTATTGGTAGCATTGTTGATTATTGGGGTACTTGCAATATTTAGGTCTGTAAATTACTCCGTCTTATCAAGTATGCTCCATCCAGGTAAACTTTTTGATGCGGAGGAGGTGATGGAGTCCAGCTTTGTTTCAAAGGTCTTTTCTGCATCCACCGTATTTTATATGCTAGTATTGAGTATGGCCTTTGCACTAATTGGGATAGTATTCTTGGTTCTGGTACACCCCTTAGGGGTGGAGGTGTCCACTGATCTGAACACCCTCCTTTTTTATTGGTTGGTTGGCATTCTGATATTCTTGGCCATTGGATATCTGAAATTTTTTTGGATTAAAATTATTGCCTTTATTTTCAGGTTGGAGGTGGTAGAGGGATCTCAATTCATGTTCATGCTCCGTGTGGTTTCCATTATTGGCCTTTTGGTTTTTTCAGCATTGTTATTTATAATGACTAACTACCCCCTTACTGCTGAAAATCACATCAGCCTTCTGGCAAGAAGTATGTTTTTTGTTTATTTGACTGGGGTTGTGATGTTTCTTATCGTGGCTCAGAAATCAGGATCATTTAAACTTTACCATTTATTTTCTTACATTTGCACCTCAGAATTGATCCCCTTTTTGGTGATCACACAATTTCTGATGAGGTAACGAAAAAACCAAGGAAAGACTAAAAGATGAGTAAATCGACCAAAGACAGGCTTACTAGGGTTAAAAGTGTACTGGTTTCCCAGCCAAAACCTTCTGATGAAAGGTCACCTTATTTTCAACTTGCTGAAAAATACAACATCAAGATTGATTTCAGGCCTTTTATAAAGGTTGAGCCTGTCTCCATCAAGGAATTCAGGAAACAAAAAATTGAAATCCTTAAGCACACTGCGATTATTTTCACCAGCAGGAATGCCATAGACCATTTTTTTAGTATCTGCCAGGAGCTAAAGGTGGAAATGCCCGCGGACATGAAGTATTTTTGCATTTCTGACCAGACAGCGCATTATTTACAAAAGTATATTGTAATAAGAAAAAGGAAACTCTTTGTGGGGGGCAGGACTGCCTCCGACCTTTTTGACTACTTCAAGAAGCATAAGGGGGAGAAGTATTTGTTTCCCTGCTCAGATATAAGGAAGGACGAAATACCCGATTATCTTACCAAGCAGAGCATTTCCTTTACAGAAGCCATTATCTATCATACCGTGGCAGCGGACCTTTCTGACCTTAAGGATATAAAGTATGACATATTGGCCTTTTTCAGTCCCTCCGGCATAAAGTCCCTGTTCCACAACTTCCCTAATTTCGAGCAGAACAATACCCGGATTGCGGCTTTTGGACCTACCACGGCACAGGCAGTAAAGGAAAGGAACTTGATATTGGATATAGAAGCCCCCCTTCCCAATGCCCCTAGTATGACTGGTGCTTTGGAACTTTATATAAAAAAAGCGAATAAATTGTAGCATCTTTTATATCTTTTTTAAGGTAAATTCAGTTAAATTGTGTAGACTAGGTTTTCAAATGCAAAATGTCATTTACACATGATGAAATGGATTTACCTGTTTGCAGGTGCTATCATTGGATGGATGGTTTCGTTTACCCTACCCCATCAGGTCCAAGCTCAACAAGATGCGCAGTTTACTCAGTTTATGTATAATGGCCAGTTTTACAATCCAGCCTTTTCTGGAAAAGGCGGTGGGTATTCGTTTTCGGCACTTCATCGTAGCCAATGGCTGGCTTATACAAGTACAGCCGGCACCGGAGGTGCACCAACCACTCAGTTGCTCACCTTTTCTGGAGCCATAGAGAAGGCCAACCTTGGTTTTGGCTTGACGGTGGTAAACGACGATATCGGAATCACGAACAACCAGGAGATTAACCTTTCCCTGGCCTATCATTTGAGAATAGGCAGGGGCACTTTGAGTTTTGGTGCATCCGGAGGTTTTTTTTCCACCACCATGAATTATGACGACAACAACCCTGTTAATCCAGACCCAAGTGTCCCCACCTCTGGCAGGGAAAATCAAATCAACAACAATGTGTCATTTGGCATGCTTTATGACCGTAGTAACTTTTATGTGGGCGTAAGTTCCAGGAATTTCTTTGAACCCAGCTTTGATTTTGGGGATGGAAACATCAACAACCAACTTGAAAACCACAACTACCTGTTAGTGGGATATAGAATTAATACTTTTGCCTTGTTCAGTGTAGAACCAAGTATCTTATTAAAATCGATCTCCATTAATAATTTTTCTTATGACGTCAGCGTTATAGGCACGTATAATAAGAAAGTGAGTCTTGGCTTAGCCTACAGAGGGGAGGAATCAGCCTCCGTTTTGCTAGGCTATAGTCTTCTAAGGGATAACTCCTTAAGATTGGGATACGCATTTGATCTTGTCGTTGGAGGCTTGGAAGCTAAATCCCCTACCTCGCATGAATTTATGTTGTCTTATGATTTGCCGCAAGTAAAGAGAGATTTGGAAAGGGTGATTCAGAGAACACCACGATTTAGGTTCTAAAATTTATATATATAAAATGAGAATTTAATTTGTGTTTTTCTGATAATTTCTACTAAATTTCGATTTGGTTAATCGATTAAATAGTTGATATTGAATGTAGTTAATAAAATGTCATTTATGCTATTAAAAATGAAAAGTCGTTTTTTTGCCTTGGTAATAGGGTTAATTGCGGCGACACTACTTCAGGGATGCGGCCTATTCGGAAACAGGGGAGGGGCAAGTGAAAAGCTGAACAGAAGAGGTGAAGTTACGGGAGTTCCCAAAAGGTCTGGCTGGCAACAAGCCTTGCCTTATGAGATGGTCCCTGTGAAAGCCGGAACTTTTTGGATGGGTCAAGCTGACGAAGACATTGCATTAAGTATGTCTTCGATGAACAAGCAGATTACCATTTCAGAATTTTTCATGGACAAGTATGAGGTATCCAACAACAAGTACCGTCAATTTTTAGATGCGGTAAGGATGGGAGACTTAGCTTTTGGTACACCGACAACTCAGGCGGATCCACCGGAGTTCGAGTATGATGAATTGGTTCCAGACACCACTGTGTGGTCCACTAGTTTTACCCACCATTACGGAGACCCCTTAATGGAGTATTATTTCGACCACCCGGCATTTGATGATTACCCGGTGGTAGGGGTGAGTTGGGAACAGGCAAAGAAATTTTGCGAGTGGAAATCCTACCACATGAATGCAAATGACCGATCAGAATTTGATATGCCAAAATTCAGGTTGCCTTTTGAGGCTGAATGGGAATATGCAGCCAAAGGAGGAAAGGAAATAGCCAAATATCCATGGGGTGGCCCTTACTTGAGAAACAGAAGAGGATGTCTTATGGCCAACTTCAAGCCTGGTAGGGGTAATTATATTGACGATGGGTTTGCATATACAGCTCCTGTAGATGCTTTTGCCCCAAACGGATATGGCATTTTCAACATGGCGGGTAATGTATCCGAGTGGGTGGAAGATGCTTACAGTCCTGCATCCAACGCCCTTGTCTGGGATATGGATCCTATTTACGATGACCCCAACGAGCCAAGAAAAGTGGTTAGGGGAGGATCCTGGAAGGATGTTGCTCATTTTTTGGAAACTAGTACAAGAACATATGAGTATCAGCAGGTACAGACTGCCCATATTGGGTTCAGAACTGCCATGACTTATATAGGAAGGTCTGGGTCAATGGAGTCAAGAACCAATAGAAGAAGTAGAAGATAATGCTTAGTCAAACCAAAATTTAATTTCTTTTTATTTAATACTATGTCACAGGATAATAAAAACACGCTGTCATATAAATTTTATGGCTCGATAATGCCCAAGATTTATGGGATTGGTGCATCTGTAGTAATCTTAGGTGCAATGTTTAAAATTTTAGATTGGCCTTTTGCATCCCTTATGATTGGGGTTGGTCTTACCACAGAGGCCTTTATATTTTTCTTGTCTGCCTTTGAGCCAAAACACGAAGAGCTAGACTGGTCGAAGGTTTATCCAGAACTGGCTGGAGAGAACACAGGTTCAACTCCTACTAAGAAGAAAGTTGCTGTTGCTCAAACAGACCAAACTTCTCAGAAGCTAGATGATATGCTGGAAAAAGCCAAGATTGGCCCAGAACTTATCGAAAGCTTAGGAAAGGGATTGCAGAACTTAGCTACTTCTACGGAAAAAATGGGTACGCTCTCCGATGCTGCATTAGCCACGAATGATTATGCGAATAATGTAAAAACGGCATCCAAGACCTTGGTTGAAATAAATGAGTCCTATACGAAGACCGCCTCTGCTCTTGCTGAGATGTCTTCCGCAAGCCAGGACGCCAAGCAATACCGGGATCAGATTGTAAATGTTACTAAAAGCCTCTCGGCATTGAACAACATCTATGAAATGGAACTTCAGGATACCCAAAGTCACGTGAAGGTACTGAATAAGTTTTATTCTAACGTGACAGCGGCAATGGAAGGATTAAATGAAGCAGGAAAAGAAACCGAGTCCTTTAAAAATGAGCTTTCCAAGCTAAACAGCAACGTAAATGCCCTCAATAAAATTTATGGAGGCATGCTTACAGCAATGAAAGCTTAGTAGCAGGTTAGGACAGGATTAAATTTTCTAAAAAAAAACAATACTATGGCGGGTGGAAAAGAGACCCCAAGGCAGCGGATGATAGGTATGATGTACCTCGTTCTTACCGCACTCTTGGCCTTACAAGTGAGTAATCAAATCCTCCAAAAGTTTATACTTCTGAATGCTGGTTTGGAAAGAACCTCCAAGAACTATATTCAAAAGAATGAATTTGCGGTGAATATAATTTCCTCTACTGTAGAACAGCAAGGAAGCAATGAGTTGGATTTGCCTAAGGTGGATGCAGCACGTGAGATACGAAGTATGACTGCGGATATCTACAGTTATCTGGAGGATATCAAGCAGAACCTCATAGAGGTTTCAAATGCCAAAACTGATGAAGGTGTATTTAAAAACTCCGCTTTAAAAAATGTAGATATTCCTGGTAATATCTTCAACAACAACAGAGTTGGGTATGAGATGCAGGAAAAGCTTAACCAATACCCACAGGAGGTAAGTACCCTCTTGGCCGGAATTGGGGTGAACATGTCTTTTGAAAAGATTGCCAATGATGCAGACGAGATAGATCTTTTCAAGAATGACCCTGACGTGAGGTTTAAGGATTATGTGAACCTTAATTTTGTGAAGTCTCCAATTGGTGCAGTGATTGCTATCATATCTCAACATCAAAACGAAGTGCTAAATATTGAGAGTGAGGCCCTCAGGGGGATCACAAATTCTTTGGGCTCTTTTATCTTTGAGGCTGATAAGTTGTTTGCCAGGGTGGCTGCTAGTTCCAATGTGGTTGCCGCAGGCACTAAGTTTGAGGCGGATATGTTTGTGGCTTCTTCTGCTTCCGGAATAGAGATGAAGATGACAGCTGATGGTAGAGAAGTTCCTGTCGTGGATGGTTTCGGCAAAATTGAGTTTAATGTGGCTCCTGCCAGCAATTATGATGACAGAGGTTTGGCCAAAAGAACCTTAAAAGGTGAGGTGGTCGTGCCCATAGGTGGTGTGGATAGCCTCCTTACTGTAGAGTATGATTACTTTGTAGCGCAACCCTTGATCAGGGTGACGTCGGAGGTGGTGCAACAGCTTTATGCAGAATGTGCCAATGACCTTATGATTGATGTTCCTGCCTTGGGCAGTTCCTATGCCCCTGAGTTTTCAGTGTCAGGTGGTCAGTCCGTCAAAGGTAATAGACCTGGTGAAGTAACCATCATTCCAGGTAGCTCAGGCAAGGTGAATATAGGCGTTTCAAGTGGGGGCAATCGGATTGGTGCAGTTGAATATGACATCAGAGGTGTTCCAACACCTACCATTCGGCCATATATCGGGGAAACCCAAGTTGACCTTCAAAACCCATCCTCGGTTGGGCAACTTAGAAATTTGAGGATAAGGGCAATTGCAGAACCTAATTTCGCAAGAACTATGGCCAGAGATGCTAACTTTGAGGTTACTGCAGGGGAAATAAGGCTTATCAGGAACGACGTACCCAGGGACCAGGTAAAGATCTCCGGGGAATCCGTGGCGATTACCAACCTGCTTGCTCAGGCGCAGGCCGGAGATAGGCTGGTAGTAATAGTAAATGAAGTTACTCGGACGAATTTTCAGCAGAGGAAGATACCGATTTCCATGAATGAGGTGTTTTCTATCCCTGTTAAAAATTAATATTGCTCGTCCCTATTGGATATTAAAATTGAAAAGATTATGAAGGGAATACTTAAAATATCTTTCATCCTCAGCTTTTTGTTGTTATCAGGCGGTATGGAGATTTTTGCGCAAGGGCCAAACAGCCAGCGCCCTGCCAATGGTGGGGACAATGGTTTCCAAATTGATACTGTTTATTCTGTGCTTCCCATCAGGGAGGATGATAAAATGTATCAAATTGGGGTTTGGAGAAGAATTGACCTAAGGGAAAAGTTTAACCTTCCCCTTTATGGTACCGGAGGCTTGAAGGCAGATGGTATTATATCCCAAATCTACAAGGCTGTAGTGGATGAAAATGCTTTTGAGATCTTTGGCGATGAGGAGTTTACCCAGCCACTTTCCATAAGTGAGTTTCAGACTAACTTCTGGATAGCTGCAAATGGGGATAGCATCTTTGTGAAGGATTTGTATTATCTGGATTTCAAAGAAGACTTTTTGTTTGACAAGCACAGGTCGGAGATTAAATTCGATGTGAAATACTTGGAAATGGTAATGCCTTCTGAAACGAACTCCAATGCAGGTCAAAAAACCATTGCCTATATTCGTTTCAAGGATTTTTATGATCACTTTAAGGATCATCCAGAAGCCAAGTGGATCAACTTTCAGAATACCTCTAAGCATATGCCTTACAGCCAGGCCTTTGATTTAAGGTTGTTCAGGTCAGTGGTCAGGAAATATACCAATCCGGATAATGCCCTGATTGCAGACATGATAGATTCGGATTCTCAGAATTCAAGGTTACAGGCATATTTGAAGTCTTTGGAATTTGAATATGACCTTCTGGAATGGGAAAACACCCTTTGGGAATGGTAAGAAAATTTAAAAGCGGGCTTTGCCCGCTTTTTTTATGCTTGATATATTTATTTCGGATACCATTTATTAATTTGACTTAAGACCTTTTCGGCCTTGTCCTTCCCAATAATGGCTGCTACTTCATCCGGAGTTGCCTCTATTATTTTTCTCACTGACTTAAAGTGCTGAAGTAGTTTTTCTGCCGTTTGGTCACCAATTCCGGGGATTTCTGTCAATTGTGTCCCCAATGCCTTTTTGCTCCTTATATCCCTATGGAAATTGATGGCAAACCGGTGAGCCTCATCTCTTATTCGCTGAAGTAAACGTAGTGATTCGGATTTTTTGTCAATGTAGATGGGGTAGGAATCCTCCGGAAAGTATATTTCCTCCAACCTTTTAGCAATTCCTATGATAGGAATATCCCCATATATGCCCAACTCTTTCAAGGCTATGATAGATGCACTAAGCTGGCCTTTTCCCCCGTCAATTACAATGAGTTTAGGCAGGGGCTTTCCCTCCGCAATTAACCTTTTGTACCTTCTACCCACTACCTCAGTCATGCTGGCAAAGTCATTGGGGCCTTCTACTGTTTTGATGTGGTAATGTCGGTATTCCTTATTTGCGGGTTTGCCGTTTAAAAAACAGACCATGCTTGCCACAGGGTTACTACCCTGAATATTCGAGTTGTCGAAGCATTCAATATGATCGGGGAGTTCTTTAAGGGATAAATCTGCCTGTAATTTTTTGAGGATACGGTTTTTTTTCTCCTTTGCTTCCCCAGCCAATAGGGACTTTTCCTTTTTATAATATAAGGCGTTCTTTAGGGAGAGGTCTACCAGTTTCTTTTTGTCCCCTATCTTTGGGAGTTGTACCTGGAATCCTTCGTAACTCTCATCCAAGGGGATATTTACCAGGATCTCTTTGGCATCGCTCCTGAATTGTTCCCGCAACCTTATAATTGCCGTTTCCAACAATTCTGAAGGTGCCTCGTCCAACTTTTTTCTCAGCTCCACTGTTTTAGAAAGAATCAAAGCACCATTTTTAATCCGTAGGTAGTTGACAAATGCCAGTTTTTCGTCTGTAACAATTGAAAATATATCGAGGCTACTGACATTCGGGTTGGCTACCAAGGACTTCGCCTGGTACTTTTCTAAAAGCTCTAGTTTTTCTTTATAACGCTGCGCTTTTTCGAAAGCCATTGCAGCGGCTTCCTCCTGCATACGCTCTTTGAAGTAGGCCTTTGGAACCGACAGGTTGCCTTTGAGAATGTTTTTGGCTTGCAAAATATCATTAAGGTAGGTTTTCTCCTCCTGCAAACCTTCACAAGGCCCTAGGCAGTTACCTATGTGGTATTCCAAACAGACCTTATATTTCTTTTCATTGATTTTTTCCGGGGAAAGATCCAGTTTGCAAGTCCGGATAGTGAAAAGGGACTGAATAAGTTCAAGGACATTTTTCATCCCCTTTACACTGGCAAAGGGACCGTAGTAGGTGCCCTTTGTAGGGATCATTTTTCGGGTAGGGTAAATTCTAGGGAAATGTTCATTTGTGACTAATAAGTACGGATAGGTTTTGTCGTCCCTCATCAGCACATTGTACTTGGGCTGGGACTTTTTGATGAGGGTATTTTCTAAAAGTAGGGCGTCAAACTCGGAGTTTACCATGGTGAATTCAATTCGATTGATTTCACTTACCATTCTCCTGGTTTTTCTGTTGATGCCAGTATTTTTACCGAAATAGCTTGCTACCCGTTTTTTGAGACTTTTGGCTTTGCCAACATATATCAGCTTGCCTTCCGTGTTGTAGTAACGATAAACACCAGGCTGATCCGGTAGCATATGGTACTCCTCCACCGAATAAGATGGGGATTCCATGCCTTGGGATTCCTTATGACCGTTTTCATTTTCCACGCCACTCACAAAATAAGTGAAGAAGATTGAACATATGAAATGCCCATGAGAAAGAATTCTCACACATGGGGATGATTATCCAGGGCATTCCATCTGACCATTGAAAAACAAATATAAACAGATGAAATCGAGTATCAAGAGAACGAGACATGCAGAGATGCACCTCCCCGATAGCTATCGGGGCATGGTGAGAATCTCCCGAAACGAGTCCCCAGAAGCGAATTTGCGGCAGGCAGGTACAGGCTGTATATCCTTTAAAAAGCAAATTTTAATTCTCCATGAAAGGGTTAAAAATCTACACTCTGAGAGTCATATTCAAATTCCCTGAAATTTTCCTGATCCAGATCATAAAGAGAACAATCTATCTCAATACTCAGAGGTCTGTCCGGCTTTGGAAACGGCCCCTTTGTGATAGCGAGGCTGGGATCCTCATATACCTTTTCCATAAACTTACTCCAGATGGGCCTGGCGGTTCGGGAGCCCTGCCCACTAATCCAGCTCCTGAAATGTATGGCTCTATCGTCTCCTCCAACCCAAACGCCACTTACCAGGTCTTTGGTCACTCCCATGTACCAGCCATCGGATGCATTCTGTGTAGTCCCTGTTTTACCGCCAATTTCGTTGCCTTCATCCCGGATAGATCTAGGCAAACCTTGGCTGGTTCCGCCTTCTTCTTCCGTGCCGCCCCTTAGCATGTATAACATGATATAGGCGTGTTCCTCACTCATTGCTGGCTTTTTCCGAGGAATAAATTGGTGAAGCACATTGCCATTTTTATCCTCAATCCTGTCGATATATATAGGGGTAATATGTTCTCCGCGATTTACAAATGTGCTGAACGCCCCAATCATTTCTATAATCGATACATCACTGGTTCCCAATGCTAGGGCAGGAACTACGTCGAGGTCACTGTTTATCCCTAACCGATGGGCCGTTTCTACCACTACTCTGGGACTCAACTTTTTCATCATGTAGGCGGTGACTGAATTGACAGATTGGGCCATTGCTTTCCGGATGGTCATTCTTTCGAAAGTGAACTTTCCATTTGAATTGCTTGGCCTCCATGTAGGCTGATCGGGAATATTCACCTCTACAGGTTGGTCAATAACGGAGTAGCAGGGCCCATAGCCATTTTCAATGGCTGCTGCATATACAAAAGGCTTAAAGGTTGAACCGGGCTGTCTTTTCCCCTGCTTCACATGGTCGTACTTAAAATGCTTATGGTTGATGCCACCTACCCAGGATTTAATATGACCGGTATGTGGATCCATGGAAACAAAACCAGTTTGTAAGTATTTTTTATAGTGCCGCATGGAGTCCATGGTACTCATCAAAGTATCAAGCTCCCCTTGATCCCAAGAAAAGATTCTCATTTTTTTCTTTTCGTTGAGCTTATAATCTATGGAATCCTGGTTGTCGCCGTATCTTGCTTTTAAATTTCTGTAAGCTTGGGTTCTTTTTACTGCATTTTCAATAAAGTTAGGGATAGCCCTTCCCCCTTTGTCTATCCAAGGTTCCCGGTTTCCCACTTCCTTCTCAAATGCCTTTTGCAATTCAGGCATATGGGAGGCTACTGCTTCTTCTGCATATTTCTGCAATCGGCTGTCCAGGGTGGTAAATACTTTGAGCCCATCACCGAAAAGGTCATACGGGGTGCCATCAGACTTTAGGTTTTCCCTGGTCCACCTTAGAAGGTCGGCTTTTACCACCTCCCTGAAATAGGTGGCCATTCCCTGATTGTGACTTTCAACTTGATATTCAAGCTCTATGGGCATAGCTGCCAGGGAGTCAAATTCCTCCTTGTTGATGAAGCCATACCTGCTCATTTGGTACAACACCGTGTTTCTCCTCCTTGTAGAATTTTCCGGGTTGTAAACAGGGCTATAATAGGACGGTGCCTTGAATAGCCCCACTAATGTGGCGGATTCTTGCAGGTTTAAATCTTTGGGATCCTTGTTGAAGAATGTTTTGGCGGCAGTTTTAATGCCGTAAGCGTTACTTCCGAATTCGGAAGTGTTAAGGTACATGGTTAAAATCTCATCTTTGGTGTAGGAGCGTTCCAGCCTGGTAGCCACTATCCATTCCTTTGTCTTGATGATTAGCATGCCTAAACCCGGCACCCTGCTTAATACGCCTTGTGTAGCCTGGGTTCGGGTTTTAAAAAGATTTTTGGCTGTCTGCTGACTTAAAGTGCTACCCCCTCCAGCACTTCGCTGGCCAAGCAGCAAGGTTTTGAATAATACACGCATCAGTCCTCTGGGATCAATTCCGGAGTGGTCTTCAAACCTCACATCTTCTGTTGCGATTAAGGCTTGAATTGTGTTTTTAGAAAGCTCGTTATAGGTGATAGGGCTGCGATTTTCCCTGTAATACTTCCCTAGCATCACTCCATCGGCGGAATAAAGCTCGGATGCTACCTCACTTTCGGGATTTTCAAGGGACTTGAATTCTGGCATTTCTCCAAAAAGACCCAGAAAATTTGCACTGACTGCCATTACAAACAATACAAACCCAAGCATGCCGAAGATAAAGGCAAACCACAAATATTTTATGGTCTTTGCTACCCAGCTATAGTTTCTTTTTTTAATGTGATTTCCCATTCTGTATTTCAGTAAGCTTTTTTGAAAAAAGCCTTATATTCTTTAATGTCTTTCCTTTTATTCAATTGTTGGAAGTTTTCTATAGAAATTACAAAACTACCATTTTTTATTTCCTCAGGTAAATTATCATTGTTAAAACTGTTTAAAAACTCATCTCTATATTTCATGGCCTTTTCTGCATTACTGAAGGGGCTGATAATGATAATTGTGTTTTCCCTGTTAAGGGATATGGTGCCGGTTCTCAGTCTGTCGTTGGGGTAATTTTTGGCATGAAAGCCCTCGAATTCTGCTGTGAGGTCTTTGGACTCCTGAGCCTGCTTTGGTTCCATACTAATGATGAAGATGTGTGTTTGATTGGGGTTTGTTTTATAAGGTGAATCCTCTTCCTCGGCTTTGCCTTCATCCTCAACGCCATCTTCAGAGGCTTCCTCTCCTTCGTCGGCTAATGATTCTGTTCCTTCCGTCAATTCTGGGTCCTCACTTTCACCTACATAACTTTTAAGCATTTTTTGAGCCAATTTTTGTAACTCCGTATCTTCTGCGTTTGCAATGAACTCTTCCAAGCGATCCTTGAACTCTTCCAAATCCCCACTTTTACCCTCGATCATGATCCCTAGAAGTAAAAGTTTCTCGGTATTTTTGGAAAGGGAATATTTTTCAAGAGTGGATTTTACGACAGCCCTTGCAGATTCGTATTCTCCTTGTCTGTACAAGCTATAGGCCTGTTTGTAGTTTTCTGCTGATTCAAAGTTCGCCTGGGTACCGGAGACCTTGTCCGGGTTATTTATGGATTTTGTGTACTGTGACTCAGGAAACTCCGTATTGAGCATCTGGGCATAATATTCAGGGTTCTCATTCAGTTCCTTGGTAGCCAGATACATGGTGTAATAGGCCTCCGGTTTTTTGAGTGTATTGGGGTAGGTCTCCACCAATTTGTTCAAATTTATTAGGGCAAGCCTTGGCTCCTTGAGTTCAAAGAATAATATTTTTCCCAAGTTAAAATACGAATCCTCCATTTCGTCGGCCATCTGGTCCAGAACGGACTGGTCTTTTGGAATGTTATTCAAAAGGGTGGCTTTGTCAGGAAGGTTCAAGGTTTGGGGTTCTTCTCCTTCTTCCTCCGAAGGGAGCCCCAGGGCTAACTCTTCCTCCGAAAGGCCTTCTTCGTCACCATATTCATCACCCCTTTCTTGAAAACTCCTATTGGTTCTTCTCCAGTTATCCGTCAGGGAACGGTTGCCCCATACTCGTACAAATTCAATAGCCCCCCTTTGCATTGCGGTAGGGTTTTCCCAATAAAAGGAAGAGCCTGTGCCTTTTCCACCGAAGGCTAGGAGGTTGTCGAAGATGCCGGTTGATTTTTTGGCACTGGCCAGTTCAGCTTCCCGCATAAGCCTTTCCTCTTCCTTGGCGATAAACTCATCCACATAGGCTTCCTGCTCTTCGGCAGAAAGTTTACTTAGTGCGATAAGGCTATCATTTTTTGTGATTCTCTCATAATTTGCAGCGTATCTGTCAAATATGTCCTTTTTCAAAGCCAATTCGGCATAGTTCTTATCCGACTCCTTAAATTGTTGGAAGGCGCTGTCCAGGTAATATTTTGTGCTAAGATAGTCATCCTTGTCATTCAAAAAGATGTCCGCAAGTTTTTCGTAAATGTAACCCTTCTGCCTCCGGTTTTCGGATGGCTCCTTAGCAGCTAAGGTAAGTAGGCGCACGGTTTCTTCTATTTCCCCTTGCTTATGTTCAAAAAGGGCCTTTTCATAAAGCACAACATCCCGAAATTCTAAGTTCTTGCGGTCTTTGTAGAGGTCGTCATAGTAGTTTCTCACCCTTTTCAGATCCTTACTTTTTTCAAGTTCGGCCACCTGCTGGGAAAAAAGCTGGGCGTAAAACGTACGCTCATAGCTTGGGGAACCTGTCAAGGATTTTTGGTAATATTCGTAGGCAAATGCATCCAACCCGGCTCTTTGATAAAGTTGGCCGAGGATGAAGTTAATCCTGGAAATCTCATTTTTCCGCTCTGCAAACTCCAGGGCTTTAAACAATGCAGGGGCAATCATCTCCTGCTCTTCCCTGGTTTCATAGTAATAGGCAAGCGTCTTATAAAGATATGCCTTGTTCTGATCACTAATTCCGGATTCCTTTGAAAGGTAGTCCATGACATAGGCCGCGTCATCAAATTGCCTTAAATCAATGAAGAGCCTAAGCAAACTTATCAATGCCCCATGCCTTACTTCTTTATCTTTACTGTTGACATTGAGGTACTTGAAGGTGTTCTGGGCTTCATCAAACTCGGCTTGATAGTAGTCTATTTTACCAAGTAACAGATAGGAAGGGTCTACCCAGTTACTGATTTTGTGCCAGTCTATTGCCTTCGAGGCCAGGCTCCTGGCATCTTCCAGCAGTTCTGCATTGGATTCTATGACCGCACTGTCAATAGGATAGAAAACAGGGAGGATGGTGGAATAATCCTCCTCATGCTCCTCTTCAATTTTCATCTCCAATTCTTGCATCTTCTCCTTAGATAGATAATAGGCGTTGTATCTTGCCGTTGTATTGTGGTACAGGCGGTTTATAAAAGTGTTTTTCTGTGAGCTGCAAGCAGCCAAAACCCACCCTGCTACTACCAGGATCAGAACTAGGGGTTTCATGTTTATAGACGCACGCATATAATATAGTGAGAGCTCGAAATTTACCTCTTTTAAAATAAATATTTAAATGCTGCCATGATTATCCTATTTTTGTGGTAGCAAAACTATAAACTAAGACGTTTTGAGTGTCAAACAAAAATTAAATGACTGGATAGAAACCAAGTTTCTTTTTGTCATACGAAGGGAGGAGGACTTTTCGGTCATCACCTCCTTTACTATTACGAAAATTAGGATAGGTTTATTGTTGATGTTGTTGTTGATGACATCTTTTGCTGCATCCTTGTTCTTGTCAAAGACTTTGTTGGCGAGATGGTTTGACCCGGGTTATATGGAATCCGAGAATACGGCACGTATATATGCGCTTTCCGAAACAGTGGACTCGCTAATTATGGAGGTAAATGCCAAGGACAGGTACGTAAAAAACCTCAGGCAGGTAATCTCTGGTGAGGAGGACGAGTCTGAAACCCAGGAAAGGGAGTCCAGTGAAGGCGGGTTGGAAGTTAATAGAGGTGAAATTGATCTTTATAAATCCAGTGATGCCACTCGCAGCATTATCAGCGAGTTTGAATCTATGCCCCTTGAAGAAAACAATTTTGGGAGACTTAGCAGCTCCTCCTTTACGGACACCTATTTTTTCCCCCCCATACAGGGTGTGGTGGTAAGTGGGTACACACCTTCTAAAGAGCACTTCGGTGTGGATGTGGTGGCAGCAGAAAATGAGCCGGTGAAGGCTATTGCAGAAGGAACTGTGATCATCGCTTCATGGACTTTGGAGACTGGTTATATTGTGGGCATTCAGCATTCCAATGAATTGATTTCAATTTACAAACATAATTCTGTAATATTGAAATCCGTTGGCGACACGGTAAGAGGAGGGGAAATAATTTCAATTATTGGAAATACTGGAGAGCAAACCACAGGGCAGCATTTGCATTTGGAGCTTTGGTACAAGGGGACTCCCCTAAACCCCCAGGAATTCATCACATTTGACTGATTATGGCTAGTAACAATGAAGACAAGAAAAGTACCACGGCTATGGTGAACTCCAATAATTTGGTGGCAGCAGGCACTGTCATAGTGGGTAACATAGGCACCCCAGGTAACATTAGGGTAGAGGGAACCGTGGAAGGCTCTTTGGAATCCCAAAAGAAAATTATCATTGGGGAATCCGCAAAGGTGAATGGGGATGTGTCTGCCAATGAAGTAGAAGTAGCAGGAAACGTAAACGGAGAGATTCGGTGTAAGGACACTTTGTTTTTAAAAAAGTCTGCACTTATCATAGGTGATATATTTACGAAGAAACTTATCATCGAAAATGGAGCGGAGTTCAATGGGAAATGTCAAATGGGCAACCAACTCAATGAAGATCCGAAGAACATTGATCATGGGAAAAAGAAAATCTCCTCCTGAGCCAACACCATCTTTTATCAAGTACACCGGATTGGCATTTCAAATGCTGACCATAATAGCACTGGGTACATGGCTTGGGCATTTGATAGACCAAAAGGCAGAATTTAAATTTCCTGTGGGTTTGCTGGCGGGTTGCCTGCTTTCCACCTTGCTTGCCTTTTATCAACTTTTTAAGTCACTGCCCAAGGATTGATCCTGCTCCAAGTCTATGAAACAGCAATCTTCTTCCCCAGCCTACCTGAAGTTTTTGTCCTCTTTTTCGGGCAAACTTTTGCTGTTTACAGGGATGATATCCCTGTTAGTAGTAGCCTTACAATCCTTTCTAAAGCCTGGCTTCATTCATAATAATATTTGGTTGATAATTTTGTTTTATGCACTTCTCACCCTGGCAACGGGCAATATTTCTGAAAAACTGCTTCAAAACAAGAAATATAATTCTGTTTCAGTGCTTATGGGAGGGATAGTTTTCAGACTTTTGGCCAGTCTGGCCTTTGTTTTTGTAGTTTTGAAAATGGGGGATGAGAATATCCTTTGGTTTGTGGTTAATTTCTTTGCAGTTTATTTGTTGTACTTATTGTTTGATATCTACGGCCTTATAACTAACTTGCGCCTTCATTTGAAATAGGTATAAAAAAATACTTGGATGGCCCGCAAAATTATCTGCTTAAGTATCTTGTTATCAGTCTTTTTGATGTATTTTTCGCCGATTGCTCAGGCAGCTTCCGGAGATGACGAGGACAAGACCGGTTTCATCATGCATCACATCAAGGATTCCCATGAATGGCATTTTGCTACCATAGGACATACCCATATTTCCCTTCCCTTGCCAGTGATAATTTATTCGTCCGACAGGGGTTTTGAAATATATTCTTCTTCCAATTTTGTGGATCCCGAAACCCATACTTTTGGTAGGGAACACAATGGTTATTTTATAGATGACCATGATAAATTGAGGGCCACGGAGGAAGGAAGGTCTTTTGTAGACCTTTCAATTACCAAAAATGTTGCCATGTTGTTTCTGGTATTGGGCGTCACATTGTATTTGATATTGACAGCCACAAAACAATACAAAAGAAATCCTAACAGGGCACCGAAGGGTATTGCCTCCTTTCTGGAGCCTATTATCCTTTTTGTGAGGGATGAAATCGCTCTTCCGAACATTGGTCCCAAGTACAAGAAGTTCACTCCCTACTTGCTGACCCTCTTTTTCTTTATTTGGTTTGGAAACTTATTGGGTCTTCTTCCTGGAGCTGCAAACCTTACAGGTAATATTGCAGTCACCGTGACACTTGCAATGATCACGTTTTTTGTTACCAATTTCAATGGGAACAAGGCCTATTGGAAACATGTGGTAGCAACCCCAGGTGTTCCCCTTCCCTTGTTATTGATTATTGTACCTGTAGAGATCATTGGGCTTTTTACTAAGCCATTTGCCCTCACCGTGCGTCTTTTCGTGGCCATAACTGCAGGGCATATTGTAATCCTGAGTTTCATCGGGCTAATATTTGTCTTTGAATCCTATGCCGTCGGGTTCGCGAGTACCATGATGGTAGTATTTATAAATTTGATAGAATTGCTCGTGGCCACTATACAGGCCTATGTGTTCACGCTATTCTCAGCTATGTATATCGGTGCTGCTGTAGCGGATCATGGGCATGATCATTAATGAAATTTCTTTGTTCAATTTATATAAATAAATCACACGTATGTTAACTTCTCTATTATTGACTGCCGGATTTGCACTTATGGGTGCTGGTATCGGTGCCGGAATTGTTGCGATAGGCGCAGGTCTGGGTATTGGCCGTATCGGTGGACAAGCCATGGAGGGTATTGCTCGTCAACCAGAAGCTGCTGGAAAAATCCAGACAGCTATGTTGATTATTGCTGCCCTTATTGAAGTGGTATCCTTATTTGCAGTGGTGGTGTGTTTGCTAATCGCACTAAACGCCAACATTACATTTTAAAAAAAGTAATGGGCTGACACTAGGTCAGCCCACCTTTTTATCCATTGGACAACAACGAAATTAGATAAACTATGGATTTGATCAGTCCTGACTTAGGGTTAATTATTTGGCAAACGATAGGTTTTGGCATCTTGTTTTTGGTTTTGGCCAAATACGCCTGGAAACCTATTCTTTCCGCTTTGGAGGAAAGAGAAGGAAGTATAGAAGAGGCACTTTCAACTGCAGAAAAAGCCAGAGCCGAAATGGCGTCTCTTGTCTCCGAAAATGAAAAGCTCCTACAAGAAGCTAGAATTGAAAGAGACCAAATATTGAAGACGGCCAACGAAAATGCGGTTAAAATTATTGATCAAGCCAAGGGGGAAGCTTCCAAGGAGGCAACTAGACTTATAGAAGAGGCCAAGGCTGTGATTCAGACCGAAAAAGAGGCGGCCCTCACTGATGTGAAAATCAAAGTTGCTGAACTTTCCTTGCTAGTTGCGGAGAAGCTTCTGAGGGCTCAACTCAGTAATGAGCCTTCTCAAAAAGCACTAGTGGAAAAGTTTGTGGATGAAATTAAACTTAATTAATGCATGTCCGATTTTAAAGTAGCCAGTAGGTATGCAAAATCTATCCTTGAACTTTCTATAGAAAAAGGGGTACTTGAAAACGTGCATGCGGATATGGAAAGGCTATTGGAAATCTGCAAGGTGAGTACTGAGTTTTCTGCTGTATTGAAAAGCCCAATTGTTTCTTCAGATAAGAAACTCAATGTCCTCAACGGGGTAATGGGTGCAGGAGCCTCGGAAGTCACCCACACCTTTATCCAATTGCTTTCCAAAAAGGGGAGGGAGGATGTTTTTCCATCTATAGCCAGGGAGTTTTTAACCCAATACAACAAACACCTAGGCATCCAAAGAGCGGAAATAGTCACCACATTTACCATAGATGACCCATTGAGAAAGAGGTTTAGGGAAATTGTCACTGAAATTTCAGGCAAGGAAAAAGTGGATTTGGAAGAAAAAGTGAACGAAAGCCTAATCGGAGGATTTGTGCTTAAAATAGACGACAGGCAGTTGGATGAGTCACTTAGCAGCAAACTGAGAATACTTCGTCTGGAGTTCACCGAGAATTTATACGAGAAGAAATTTTAATCAACGTAGTAATCACACATAATAGCTATATACAATGGCAGAAGTAAGACCTGATGAAGTTTCGGCCATCCTGAGGGAGCAACTTTCCGGTGCAAGGACAGAGGCTGAACTGGAAGAAGTGGGAACTGTCCTTCAAGTTGGGGACGGTGTTGCCCGAATTTATGGACTTTCAAAAGCACAAGCGGGAGAACTGCTTTCCTTTGAAAATGGTCTAAAAGCCATGGTTCTTAACCTAGAGGAAGACAATGTCGGTGCTGTGCTCTTTGGTGATTCCAAAACCGTAAGGGAAGGAGATACCGTGAAGAGAACTAAGCGCATCGCTTCCCTTAAAGTGGGAGAAGGCATGCTTGGCAGGGTGGTGGATACTCTTGGGAATCCCATAGATGGTAAAGGCCCCTTGATTGGAGATCTTTATGAAATGCCATTGGAAAGAAAAGCTCCCGGTGTTATTTATCGTCAGCCTGTAAATGAACCCTTACAAACCGGTATCAAATCTATTGATGCTATGATTCCAATTGGAAGAGGGCAAAGGGAATTAATTATAGGGGATAGGCAAACTGGTAAGACGGCAGTTGCCATTGATACCATTCTTAACCAAAAGGAATTCTACCAAAAGGGAGAGCCTGTTTTCTGCATTTATGTAGCCATTGGTCAAAAGGCCTCCACCGTTGCAAACGTGGTGGCTGCTTTGGAAAAAGGAGGAGCGCTTCCTTATACCGTAATAGTTTCAGCAGCCGCTTCAGACCCTGCACCTATGCAGTTTTTTGCCCCCTTTACAGGAGCAGCCATAGGGGAGTTTTTCCGGGATACCGGTAAGCCAGCCTTGGTGGTTTATGATGACCTATCTAAGCAGGCCGTAGCCTATAGGGAGGTATCTCTTTTGCTGAGAAGACCCCCCGGAAGAGAGGCTTATCCTGGAGACGTTTTTTACCTACACTCCAGACTATTGGAAAGGGCGGCCAAAATCAATGCTTCTGATAAAATTGCGAAGCAGATGAACGACCTTCCTGAATCCATTAAGCCGCTTGTAAAGGGCGGAGGATCATTGACGGCTCTTCCTATCATTGAGACCCAAGCTGGGGACGTTTCTGCCTATATCCCTACAAATGTGATTTCCATTACAGACGGACAGATATTTTTGGAAACCAACTTGTTTAACTCTGGCATCAGACCTGCTATTAATGTGGGGATTTCCGTGTCGAGGGTGGGAGGTAACGCACAAATCAAGTCTATGAAGAAAGTGGCCGGTACACTCAAGTTGGATCAGGCTCAGTTTAGGGAATTGGAAGCGTTTTCAAAATTCGGTTCAGACCTTGATCCTACTACCAAAAGAACCATTGAAAGAGGTAGGAGAAACCAAGAAATACTTAAACAGAAACAATATTCCCCAGTACCAGTGGAATTGCAAGTGGCCATTATTTATGTGTCCACCAAGGGAATGTTGGATAGCATACCTGTAGAGAATGTTAAAGCCTTTGAAGCGGACTTCTACAATTTAATTAAGGCAAATTATCAGGAGGCCTTGGAAGCAATAAGAAAAGGGGATCTTGAAAAAACTGGGGAACTATTGAAAAAGGCAGTTGCCGAATTAGCACCTAAACACAGCAAGGTATCCTAACTTGAACCTAACCATCCGAAGGAGGCAATGAAATAGAATATGGCTAACCTAAAGGAAGTAAAAGAAAGAATCAATTCGGTCAGTTCCACCCAGCAGATTACAAAAGCCATGAAAATGGTGGCGGCTGCTAAGCTGAGAAAGGCACAGGACAAGATTGTCCAAATGCGTCCCTATGCCCAAAAATTGGCGGCGATACTCAATAACATTTCCTCCGGTACTGAGGGGGATACGGATATTGTATATGCAAAGGAAAGGCCTGTAAAGAAAGTACTTTTCATTCCTGTCACATCCGACAAGGGACTGTGCGGTGCGTTTAATTCCAATATTCTTAAGGGCACCGCCTATCTTATTGAAAATCGGTACCAAGACCAACTTGTAACCGTGATGCCTATAGGAAAGAAGGCGTTCGATTTCTTTAAGAAACGAGATAATCCCGTTATCAATGATTTTTACCAGTTGTTTTTGGATGTTTCATTCGAGAATGTAAAAAACGCTGCTGAATTTGTGATGAAAGCGTATGAAGAAGAGCGTTTTGATAAGGTCATCATCGTTTATAACGAGTTTAAAAATGTGGCCACTCAGTTAGTTCAGACCGAGCAATTCCTTCCTATTGAAAGAATTCAAGGGGAGGCTACTGATGGAACGGCCCAATCGGAGTACATTGTAGAGCCTTCAAGAGAATATCTTATCGACGAGTTGGTGCCTAATTCCTTAAAAATCCAGTTCTTTAAGGCTATTTTGGACAGCAATGCATCCGAGCATGGAGCCAGGATGACTGCAATGGATAAAGCCACTGAAAATGCCAATGATCTCTTGAAAGACCTTAAG
The DNA here is from genome assembly GCF_003347495.1 of Pleomorphovibrio marinus. Classification (GTDB taxonomy): domain Bacteria; phylum Bacteroidota; class Bacteroidia; order Cytophagales; family Cyclobacteriaceae; genus Pleomorphovibrio; species Pleomorphovibrio marinus. The sequence continues at coordinate 482,099 of NZ_QCXY01000001.1, read as the reverse complement.
TTGGTATATAACAGAACCAGGCAAGCTGCCATAACTAACGAAATCCTAGAAATTGTGGCCGGTGCAAATGCACTTGAAGGGAGTAATTAAATCCTTTCCATAAAAATAATATTAACAAAACCCCAGTATCTAAGTCAGATACTGGGGTTTTGTTTTAGAATACATGGGAAGTCATCCAAAACTTTCCTGCCCCTGCGTCCATAGCTACTTCACCTCCTACGGGAAGAATGAATTGTTTTGCCTCATGCCCAATCATGGCACCTCTATAGGCTGGGATTTTTAATGGAAGGATAAAGTCTTCGAATATCTGGTCAAGGTTCAGATTCCCGTATCCCGAAGAAGGGGAACAATCCGTGCAATATCCAAAAACGAACCCCTTGATTTTATTCAGTGCCCCCATCAACTGTAGGGTGCTCATCATCCTATCTATCCGATAAGGTTCTTCCCCTATATCCTCCAAAAACAAGATCTTGTCTTCGAAATCTGGTAAAAAGGGGGATCCTGCAAGACCACTCAGTACCGTAAGGTTTCCTCCCACCAAGGTGCCTTCTGCTGTACCTGGGAAGATGGTTTGGGTTCTGTTTTTTTTGATGACCAAATCGTCGGTTTCTTCCAGTTCATTCTCGTAAACGAGCTTGTTTTTTTCAAAAAACATCTGCTCAAATTGATTGACGTTAAACTTATTCCAGGATCCTGTTCCATTTGGTCCATGAAAAGTAACTAAGCCCGTTTTTGCATAGATAGCCATGTGCAGAGCAGTGATATCGCTGTATCCCAGCAAGGGTTTGGGGTTGTTTCGGATGGCATCATAATCCAATAAGGGTAGGATCCTAGCTGCTCCACTTCCCCCTCGGATACAAATCACGGCTTTGATGTCGGGGTTGAGGAACATTTCGTTGACATCCCCAGCCCTTTCCTGATCTGTACCGGCAAGATGGCCCCTTCTGTTGAATAGGTTTTTCCCTTGCATGACTTTGAACCCCAAAGCTTCCAGGGCCTCTACGGCAAAGGTGATAAGTATCCTTTCGCTCGTAGCAGCGGAGGGGCTAACCAGTCCTACCCAATCTCCCTTTTTTAGCGGTTGGGGTAGGATGCTTGAAGTGTTGTTTTGGGTGGAGCTAGCCGACCATCCCATGGTTGGGGCAAAAGCTAAACCCCACCCCAAACTTTTAATAAAGTCTCTTTTTTTCATGTTGGTGGTTGAATAATGAAGGCCAATTTAAAAATTATCCCTCACATACAAGAGAACCTTCTCCATTTCTCTCCTTACTGCTGATGCTCTGTAGGGGTAGTTGTTGTTCATAAAGGCAAATGCATACAATTTTTTCTTATTTGTACGTATAAATCCCACCAAGCAATGGTTGTTGCTTATGGTACCCGTTTTGGCAAATACATATGGAGTGGGGGCATAATAGTTGTTTTTTAGGGTACCCGTTCTTCCTCCGGTAGGCAAGAGTTGAAACAATTCATCGTCTGGCATTACCCTGTAGATTTTCTCCAAGAGTGCGATAAAGGAGCGTGGAGTAAAAAGGTTATGCCGGGATAATCCGGACCCATCCACCCATATGGGATCATCAGGAAGGTCAAAAAGATAGGTTTTCTTTATATAGGAAATGGTCTTTTCCGTGTTTAGTTCTTTGAACACCTCATCAGAAATCATCAAGAGCAATTGCTCTGCGATGAAATTGTCACTTTCCAAGAGAAGTTCCTTGTAAAGAGACCTGGTAGGAACACCTTTAAGGACCATATGTTTTGCAGGAAGGGGTTCTTTAGAGGCGTAGACCTCCTTGTCCCAATCCATTGCCGCTAGGGTAACAAAGGTCTTTTGGGAGGTGATAAAGGGGATTCTGGCCCTCATTCCGTTGTATGTCCTTGGGTTATAGAAAAAATCGTTGGAATGCCACTCCCTGGTGACATTCCTGACATTTTTGTCGTCTTGGTAAATGGAAAAAATACTGGGACTCAAGTGAGGTTTATTGTTGATGTTTACGGCAGTGACAAGGTTTCCGTAAATAGGAAAGGGGGATTTTTCTGCGGAATAATAACTGTTATAGTCGTCCCATTGCCAACCATAACCGAAAGAGTCATCCTTCCAATTATGATCGGAAAAATGTACTTTTGAGTAAGGTTTTAAGAACTCCTTTAGTTTTGGTTGAGGGAGGCCCGGATATTTCCAAGAGGGATCGCCGGTGCCCCAGATGACAATTTCATCCTCCTTGTTGACAAACCTCAAAAGATTGGTGCTGTCGCCTAAGACCAGTAGTGAAGAAAAGAAAGTAAACAGTTTGGTTGTTGATGCCGGAATGAAATAAATATGGCTGTTTTTATCATACTGAACGCGCTGGCTGTCCAGGTCATATAGCATAAAGCCCGTTTGATGGTTGTCAAAAAAACTCCCCTTACCTAATAATTCGTCCAATCCCACATAAAGCCTTCGGCCATCCTGAGCACGAATTTCTGAAAACAGTATGCTAAACGAAAAGATGCCGAATAGGCATAAAATTTTAATCTTCATAGAGAATTGTCCTAACTAGTTTTATGTTTCCCTTTAATGTTGGTAGCCCCGAGGAACAAGAAAACCCACCCGAGAATGAACGCCACCCCACCAAAGGGGGTAATTGCCCCAAGCCAAGTGATGCCTGTCAGGGATAAAACGTAAAGGGAGCCCGAAAAGATGAAAATACCGATGATAAAAAACAAGGCACTTGTTTTGAATGCCTTTATTGTTGCATAAATGGAGACCAAGACACCATTAAGAAGTAAGGCTAGACTGTGATAGAAGTGATAATCGACGGCAGTTTGAAAGGTGTCTATCCTTTCCATTTGCTCCAATCGATCTGCTAATCCGTGTGCACCAAATGCCCCCAAGGCCACTGCCATTCCACCCAAAAGTGCAGCCCATTTAAGGATGGATCTGGTATTGAAATAACTACCCATAGTTTCTTTCTCCAAAAATTGCACTGCCAATTCTAACCATACTGCTTCCCTCCTCTATGGCAATCTTGTAATCCGCACTCATACCCATACTTAATTCTTTGAGTTCTGTATTGGGGGGAAGGGATGAGGAAGCATAGGCGTCTCTTAGCTTTCTTAAAGAGATAAACTCCCGCCTTATACGCTCATTGTCCTCCGTGAATGTTGCCATTCCCATTAGTCCTTTTATGGCAATAAAGTTCATGGACTTCAACTCCTCCCCTAATAGGATTTCCTTTAACTCTTTTTCGTCCAACCCAAACTTGCTGTCTTCCTCTGCTATATGAATTTGAAGCAAGCAGGGAATCACCCTGTCAATTTTTTTGCCTTCCTTGTTTATTTGCTTCAATAACCTCAGAGAGTCCACCCCATGAATTAGATGTACAAATGGGGCTATGTATTTCACCTTGTTTCTTTGTAGGTGGCCAATCATGTGCCAACGTATGTCCTGTGGTAGTTTGGGAGCCTTATCCGTGAGTTCCTGGACTTTGTTCTCCCCAAAATCCCTTATACCCGCTTCATAGGCAGCTTGTATGTCCGATTCAGGTTTTGTCTTGCTCACGGCAATGAGTAAACAGTTGGGGTTTTCAAATGAAGATTTTATCCTGTCAAGGTTTGCTTTTATATCCATTCTCTTTAATTTACCTAATTAGAAGTTTAATTCGCTTAGGTTTGTTTTTACTTTCAAGACAAAGATATGGCTATAATAGGTACATTACTAAAAAAAGGCATCCGATTAAGAGAGTCATTGGAACAAGAATACAGTGCTCCTGAAGAGCTGCAAAAGACCCTGCTCAAAAAACTTTTAATAGCAGCTGCGAAAACTGAAATGGGCAAGAAATATGGATTCAAACAAATTTTGGAGGCTTTTAAGGAGGAAGGGCTAGACTACTACGAGGAGTTTACCAGTAAAGTGCCAATTTATGATTACGAAAAAATTTATAATGAATGGTGGCACAGGTTGAAGGCTGGGGAGAAAAACATAACCTGGCCAGGGAGGATCCGATATTTTGCCTTAAGCTCCGGCACTTCCGGCAGTGCCTCCAAATATATTCCCATTACGAATGAAATGGTGAAGGCCATACGGAGGACAGGGGTCAGGCAAATACTGACACTTTCCAAATACGACCTCTCTGCCAAGCTGTTTAGTAAAGGGATATTAATGCTTGGGGGCAGTACGGACCTGGATTTTAATGGGACCTATTTCTCCGGGGACCTAAGTGGGATTACCGCCGGTAGGCTGCCTATTTGGTTTCAGCGCTTTTATAAGCCAGGCAAAAAGATCTCCCGAAATAAAAACTGGGGGGAAAAGCTAGAGCAAATCGTGGAAAACGCGCCAAAATGGGACATAGGCATCATTGTGGGCGTGCCTGCTTGGCTACAGATTTTGATGGAAAAGATCATTGAAAGGTACAAGCTTAAAAACATCCATGAAATTTGGCCAAACCTCACCATATTCGTACATGGGGGAGTGTATTTTGAACCTTACAAAAAAGGGTTCGAAAAATTATTGGAAAGGCCACTGAATTATATCGAAACGTATTTAGCAAGTGAGGGCTTTTTGGCATTTCAGGCATTTCCGAACAGGAAATCCATGCGTCTAGTACTCAACAACGGCATTTTTTATGAGTTTGTCCCCTTTAATGACCGGAATTTTGATGAAAATGGGGAGATTAGGCAAGATTGTGAGGTACTGCCTATAGAAAAAGTACAGGAAAACGTGGACTATGCCCTACTTATTACCACCTGTGCAGGTGCCTGGCGCTACATGATTGGTGACACAATTCGCTTTGTTTCCAAAGTGGAAAGCGAGATCGTAATAACAGGGAGGACCAAGCATTTCCTGAGCCTCTGTGGGGAGCATCTTTCGGTGGATAATATGAACAAGGCCATTCAAATGATGGAAGATACACGCAATGTGGGAATTAGGGAGTTTACGGTGATTGGTGTGCCTCATGGTTCTTTATTTGGCCATCATTGGTTTGTAGGAGTAGAACAAGAGGTAGATGCCGATGTCCTTCGAAAGGATATAGATGAAAACCTCAAAACCCTTAACGACGACTATGCAGTGGAGAGAAAACACGCACTTCGGGAGATTAAGTTGACCCCGCTACCTGTACAACTTTTCTATGAGTGGATGCGTGAGGAAGGAAAAGAAGGGGGACAAAACAAATTCCCAAGGGTGCTCAAAGGTGCTAAAGTCAGCTCATGGATACAATTTCTCAAGGAAAAAAAATATTTGTAATGGTTTGGCCCCTACTCGAAGGGATAGGTATGGGGGTGATCCTATCCCTGATTATTGGACCTGTTTTTTTCGCCTTGATTCAGAATAGCATTGAAAATGGTTTTCGCCATTCTGTCTTTATGGCACTTGGAATACTTCTAAGTGACAGCATCTATGTATTGATTACTCATTTTGGCGTAAACTGGCTTTCGCGAAGCATTTACTTTCAGTCTGTTTTGGGTTTGGTTGGGGGGATTATTCTAATTGGCTTTGCTTCAGCCTCTTTTTTCGGTAGAAACGTAGCAAGACCGAATTCTGGTGGAGTTGTGTTTCGGAAAACAAAGCGTAGAAAAGGTTTTTTTAAAGGCTTGGGGCTTAACGGAATCAACCCTTTTGTGTTTTTGTTTTGGGTTTCCGTGGCTGGAATCGTAAATCTCAAGGAAAGTTTTGGTGCCTGGGACAAGGCCAACTATTATCTGGCCCTTCTTCTCACGGTTTTCTCTTTGGACTTGGTGAAAGCTTACGTCGCCCAATCCTTAAGTAAATATGTCACCCCAAGGCTGATGCAAAGATTGAACAGAACCGTGGCGGTTCTGCTGCTTTTCTTTGGAATAAGACTATTTTACTTTGGAGTGACCAATTTTCCCTAAGTCCATAAAGTACGTATACATTGGGAATGGTGCTAAAAAGGTATTGGAAAGTGAAGGGCCTAGGCTACGATTGGGTTTTCTCCCTATGGGTTCGAAAAAATTTAAAGGACGTGGTTAGGATTTTGTAAATGAATTGGAAAAAAAGGAACAGCGGACAAAAACCAAAAAAACCAGGTTTTGTTACCTGGTTTATAATTTTTAGTTTAGATAGAATATCCCCCAAATCTAGGCGGCTTTAAATTTTCGCTCTGGAATCTCCCGGTAGGAGGAACCCCTTTCACTTTTGGAGAACAAGTCCAAAAACATCTTCCATGCACTTTCCTTCTTGCGTTCCAACTCATGATAAATGGACTGCTTGTGCTTAAGTACTGCGATCATCTCCGCACCAATCTCGTATGGGATGTTAACGGTTTCGTCGTCAATTTGAACGTTCAATGAACCGGTTTCAGGATCTACCCATGTCTTCAACTCCTGATCATTCGTTTCGAAAGTGTACTTTAACATTGTATTAGCTGTTTAATTTCAAAGTATAAAAATAAAAAACTTACTATCTTCAACGCTAAGGTAAAACAAAAAGTTTAAACAAAAAACAAAAAAGAGTATTTAAAATACATTTTAGATGAGCTAAAAAATTACTCGATGTCATAAAATATTGAATTTCAATGTTTTAATATATAGGCACATGTATTCTGGTTTTTGATTTTTTTTTGTCCTTAAGACTTTCCTCTCCTGTCCTTCATTAATTCTTGGGCTTATCAGAAAATCCTTACTTTTACCTTACTCTTACAAGACATACCAAGAAACAAATGTCCTCACACCATTTTGTAAAAGAGCAGCAAGAGCCCGCAATCCTTTTTCTAGATTTGAAAGATTTCCCTTTTTCCAGAATCAGTAGTTTATTGGAATGGTCCCCAACGGTGCTGTGCAATCAAGACAGTATTGAAAAAGTACTGGCTTGGGGGGTAAAGGTGGATGTTCTTTTGGGGCAAGACCTATTTCTTCAGACAGACCTGATTAGGTCCCAAGAGCCGGTTCATTGTATAAGGGTGGAAGGAAGTGGAGTGCAAGAACAACTGAAAATTGCTTTGCACTATTTGAGGGGATTGGATCAGGAGGCTCTTAATGTCATTGGCTTCTCCCATCAAGAGCTATTGGAAATGGAGGTTTTGTTTCAGGATAGTAACGTAGTGGTTTGGGATGGGCAGCTTAGGTATGTTCATGCAAAGAATGGTCATTTTCGTAAGTGGTGGCCTGCAAGCAGCCTTCATTTGCATGCCAGGGAAGACAGCTTTATTGAAAAATGCCATAATGGCAAGTCTGAACTTCTACCGATTAAATATGCTACTTTTGTAGAGGTGGAGCAGGGAATTACTTCCTTCAAGGGTACGGACTCATTTTGGGTGGGGGAATTTACAGATCCCGCCTTTTAATGTTGGTTGCCCGGACCATTCTGTCCCTTCCCTGCATGTCTTTTCTAACCTTGACATCCCCGTAACCTAGTTCCTCCAACAAAACTTTTATTGGACTACCGAAAGCTTCGTTGATTTCAAAATAGAGAAGACCATTAGGTTTTAGGATCTCCACTCCTATGTTGGCTATCGCCCTGTAAAATACCAGGGGATCGGCATCATCAACAAAAAGAGCCAGGCCAGGTTCATGATCTAACACTTGCGTCTTCATTTGTGATTTCTCACCTACACGTACATAAGGAGGGTTGCTCACCAAAACTGAAACTTCGGTGGATAAGTCCAGATTCCAATTTAAGGCATCGGCGAAAAAAAACGTGACTTCTGCGTTAAGTCTATCTGCATTTTGCCTGGCTACGCTTAAGGCTTCCTCGCTGATATCCACCCCGCTTACTTTGGCACGAGGAAGTTCCAGCTTAATTGTAATGGGTATGCATCCGGAACCAGTACCAATGTCCAACAGGGATGGTGCCTGATCTTTATGGTTCTCACAGATCCAATAAACAAGCTCTTCCGTTTCTCTTCTCGGAATCAGTACCCTTTCATCCACGATAAATTCCCTCCCATAAAAGGGGGCTTTGCCAATAATATATTGAATGGGTTTTCCTTCCAGCAATGCATTTATAGACTCCAATATGGGTGTTGTATCTTTTAACAGCTTTCTATCCATTAAAAGGTCTTTTCTTGAGATTCCATGGTGATGTTCCAGCAACCAAAAAACAAGGTGCTTTGCTTCTTCCTTAGGGTACATCAAGGAGGAAAGTTGCTGTACCTGCTGCTGAAAAAACTCCTTAGTATTCATTTTTTTATCATTGTTTTCAATGGTCACATCTGAATCCCTTACCTTCGGCAGGTAAACCGTATGGCGGGTAGCCTGCCCCGAACTTGATTCGGGGGACTCGATTCGGGAGCCTGCCCAATCTCTATATTTATCGGGATTTGAGTAACTCGCTACGGGAAAATCCCGCAATGTCAATCATCCCCCTTTGAGTTGCCCACCCCATGCTCGATATTACTAGAGATATTGATAAACTTATGGAAGTAAATTGCACCTGCCAAATAGCAGGCCACATCCCAGATGTCTTGAATATAGGTGGAGGAGTACCATGGCAGCACTACCTCAAATAAAAGGCTAATATATATAAATGCTACAAAAATTTGGGTTTTGGTGAAAACGAAAAGATTTCTTGAAGGGTGTATCCAACGGTACACCTGAAGGGTAACGCCTAAAATTACAGGCATAGCCATGAGGTCGTCGAGGTAACTATGTATGTAGGGAAGAAAGATTTTTTCTACTCTTTCCAAGTATTGATTTATCCAAAAAATCACACAGGGTAAAATAAAGAAAGGGTTTTTAAGAACAGTCATTATCCAGGTAAAGCGGCAATCAACCAAGCAATGAAGGTTATGATGGAAATATATACGGTATAAAAGAAATTTCCCACTTTCTTCACTGTCTTCACAAACTCGCTATCTGTTTCCTTGATATAAAAAATCCACTGCTCTTTGTTTGCCTGTTTTTGAGCTTCTCTTCTCTCTTGGTATTCCAAGTCAACCCCCCCTAGGGTTTTCCCGCAGTGATCACAAGTGTCGATAAGGTTTTGGTTCCAGCTCGACCACTCTCCGCAATGTGGACATTTTTTTTCTCCCATAGTCAAGCAATATACCAAAATCCTGCCAAACGATATTTTCAGGTGACCCATTGAAATGAGAGATAGCCCGAAGGGGATAATACCCTGTCCAATTGATTTTCCTATATTTGTGCTTTCTTTTCAAAACTCACATGGTAAATAAATTACATTCGAATACAGTAAGAGGAGTAGTAGAATCTCTGGCATCCATTTTTGAAGGGGGCTATTATTCGGACAAAGTTATAGAGCGCACCTTTAAAGAAAACCCTAAGTGGGGCGCAAGGGATAGGGGCTTTGTAGCGGAGACTGTATATGATATGGTAAGGTGGTGGAGATTTATCAAGGAGATCAGCCCCAGTGAGGATTATTATCATTTATTTGCCTCCTATTGGATTTGGATGGGTAATGATCTGCCTTTCTGGAAAGAATTTCAGGCTGTCAACAAAGGGGAGGTGTTGGAAAAAGCTTCCAAGATTAGGGAAAGAGCCCTTTTGGAATCTATTCCGGATTGGTTGGACGAAATTGGCAGTCAGCAGCTAGGCGCTAGATGGGAAAATGAGCTGCATGCACAGAATCAACAGGCTGAAGTGGTGCTTAGGGTAAACACCTTAAAGACCAGCAGGGAAGAGTTGGCAAAGCTATTACTAGAGGAGGGTGTGGAAACCTATTCGTTGAAAGAATATCCCGATGCTTTAGTTTTGCAGGAAAGGCAGAATATTTTTAAGTCTTCTTATTTCAAAAAGGGATTTTTTGAAGTTCAGGACGCAAGTTCCCAAAAGGTGGCTATGGCATTGGCCCCCGAGCCCGGGATGAGGGTAATTGATGCATGTGCAGGGGCTGGAGGGAAGTCCTTACACCTAGCGGCGTTAATGCAAAACAAAGGCCGAATATTGGCCATGGACTTAAAGGAATGGAAGCTGAAAAACACCAAACTCAGGGCCAGACGGGGAGGCATTACCATCATTGAAACTAGGGAGATCAGTGGAAGCAAAACCATAAAACGGCTAAAGGAAAGTGCGGATAGGCTCTTGATTGACGCCCCCTGTTCGGGGTTAGGGGTTTTGCGTAGGAACCCAGACACAAAATGGAAATTGAGTTCTGCTCAACTTGAGAAGGTCCTGCAAATCCAAGAGGACTTGTTAAGGGATTATTCACGCATGCTCAAACCAGGAGGGATATTAGTTTATGCTACCTGTAGTATACTCCCAATGGAGAACCAAGATCAGGTAAATAGGTTTTTGGAAAGTGAGGCGGGAAAAGGTTTCACATTGGAAGAAGAACAGAAGGTCTTAGCTCATGAAAGTGGGTTTGATGGCTTTTATATTGCCAAACTGCAAAAAGCGGGATAAGTTAATTTAAAAGGAAGTTTTTCGAATGAAATTTGAGAATGAAAAGCATTTAGAATGGCAGCAGTTGTCAAAATATAATTTTATACCAAGAGGGTGAAAAGAAGAAAATTTCACGACACTTCGATGAATTTGTTGATTCATATAGATAATACTTTGTATCTTTGACGGGCAAATACGGTTACTAAACCATTTGCCATGAATCCAAACGCTGATAAGTTTATTTACGAAGCACTTACCTACGACGACGTGCTTCTTGTGCCGGGATACTCTGAAGTATTGCCACGCAACACCGATACCTCTTCTTACCTTACCAAAAACATTAAGCTGGACATTCCCCTGGTTTCTGCCGCCATGGACACAGTGACAGAAGCGGAACTGGCCATAGCAATTGCCCTAGAGGGAGGCTTGGGATTTATCCACAAGAATATGCCAATAGAGAAGCAGGCTGCCCAGGTCAGAAAGGTAAAGCGCTCTCAAAGTGGTATGATCCTCGATCCCATTACCCTGGATATAGAGGCTAAGGTGAAAGATGCCGAGGAAATCATGAAGGAATACAACATTGGTGGGATACCTGTAGTGGACAAAGACCGATTCTTGAAAGGTATTATCACTAACAGGGATTTGAGGTTTATCAAAGATCTCAACCGGCCTATCAAGGAGATCATGACCACTCATAACCTCATTACCGCAAAGGCGGGCATCAGCCTTGAACATGCCGAAGAGATATTGCAAGAGTACAAGATTGAAAAGCTTCCCATTGTAGATGAAGACTACAAGCTTACCGGACTGATCACCTACAAGGATATACTCAAGAGAAAGGACAAACCCCATGCATGCAAAGATGAATATGGCAGACTACGGGTAGGTGCTGCTGTAGGGGTTACGGCAGATATAGTGGAAAGGGTGGAAGCACTCAAAAACGCGGGAGTAGACGTTATCTCCATAGACACTGCGCACGGTCACTCCAAGGGGGTAATTGAAGGGTGCAAAAAAATTAAAGAAGCTTTTCCGGATTTGGCCATAATAGTGGGGAATATAGCCACCCCAGAGGCTGCTATTGCTTTGGCTGATGCAGGAGCTGATGCAGTGAAGGTGGGAGTCGGTCCGGGCAGCATATGCACCACCCGGGTTATTGCTGGAGTGGGAGTGCCTCAGCTCTCAGCAGTTTTTGAATGTGCCCAGGCCCTTAAGGACAGGGATGTCTGTGTGATAGCCGATGGGGGAATACGATATTCCGGCGACGTGGTCAAAGCTTTGGCGGCTGGTGCGGATTCAGTCATGATAGGGTCATTGCTGGCAGGTACCGAAGAGGCTCCAGGCGAAATCATTATTTTTGAAGGTAGGAAGTTTAAGTCCTACAGGGGAATGGGCTCTTTGGATGCTATGGAATCTGGGTCCAAAGACCGGTATTTTCAAGATGCCGAGGACAATATCAAAAAACTGGTGCCCGAAGGCATAGTGGGAAGAGTGGCTTTTAAAGGCATGGTTTCCGAAGTACTTTACCAAATGGTAGGAGGGCTTCAGGCTGGCATGGGCTATTGCGGAACCCCCACCATCTCGGACTTGAAGGTCAATGGTAAATTTGTGAAAATCACTGCTGCCGGTGTTCGGGAGTCCCATCCCCATGATATAAGCATCACCAGGGAAGCTCCAAACTATTCGGCCAAAATGTAAATCCCGACATCTCCAAAAGATAGAAGTACTATCTGCATTAAAAGAGACAAAAATAGAGGCTCCTGTATTTATTCAGGAGCCTTTACTTTGGAAAAACAGGATCTTTGCATCTGTTCAGGACAAGGAAAGGTTTTTCTTAAAAGACGCAAATGATGCAATGATTTTTCCTAATTTGGAGTTAATGCATTGTGGGAATACACAATTAAGCAAATGAAAATGCATTTAAAGCATATATTGTCCAATCTTGTCCTATTATCGGTTTTGGTGGTAACCTTTGCCTGTCAACAATCCTATTTCCCAAAGCCCAAGGGTTTTAATAGGATAGACTTGCCAGATCCCTCTTATAAATCACTGGAGGAGGATTTGCCCTATCAGTTTGAACATTCTAAGTATAGTGCGGTGGAGGCGGATTCCTTTAATTTAGAGGAGAAAACCTGGGTAAACCTCCATTACAAGGACTGGGATGCCCGTGTGCATCTTACCTATAAGCCTGTAGAAGGTAATAGGGAGAACCTTAAAGCCTATTTACACGATGCACTTTCTCTTACTTCAAAACACCAAGTTAAAGCCTACGGTATAGACGAGGGGGTGATTCAAAACCCGAAGGGATATACAGGCCTCGTTGCCGAATTATCGGGAGAGGTGCCTACCCAATTTCAATTTTACGTGACAGATAGTACTGACCATTTCCTAAGAGGAGCCCTTTACTTTAAAACAGCGGTAAAGAACGACTCCTTGGCGCCAATCATCGAATATATCAAGGTGGATATGATGCACCTTATAAATTCCCTAGAATTTAAGGAAGGGTAAGGGCTAATTTATTTTTTACTTCTTTTCCAAAACACATAATCACTGTTTACGGGCTCCAAGCCAGAATTTCTAAAGAAGATTGCTATCTGTCCCCTATGGTAGGTGGAATGGTTGATAAGGTGAAATAAAATGTCCCTATAAGTATTTGAGAACCTAACCCCTTTGGAATTCTTGTAGTCAATACTGGAACCCAGATCAATTCCCTCCATTAAAAGTAGGGTTGTAAGATGGTTTTCATGGTTAAATTGGGAATGGAGGTTCTGCTTCCTGATTCCCCATACCTCTACTTTAGGAGTTTTGCCAGCTATCCGGCTATTCCAAATTGCATGGGCGTTCAAAATATGGTTCATCAATTCAAATACTCTGGGGGCAGGTGCTTCGGCATCTTGAATGGCATTTATCCACTTTTCGTTTACAAACTCATTGTATTGGAAAATTTCCGAAAAATAGGCTGTATCCATTTTTTCTATTAAAGATACGAGCTATTTCCGTCTTGAATCACATTAATCTAAAACACCTGAAAGTACAGGATAGTTTTTTTGCTGTAAGGTGTTATTTTAACATTTTGATGAACATGGTACACCAATAATTAGAAAGAGGAGCATGAAAAATGTCGTCGCTTTTACTATGAAGCTATTACCTGGTAAAGAGGATGTTTATGAGGACAGGCACAATAAAATCTGGCCGGAACTTTCTTCCCTGTTAAAGGAGAGTGGAATAGAGGAATACCATATTTTTTTAGACAAAGACACCGGCGTTTTGTTTGCTTTTCAGCGACTTGGGGAAAACAACCAAGTCAAGCAACTTCCTGAGCACCCCATAATGAAAAAGTGGTGGGCGCACATGCAGGATTTGATGGAAACCCATGTGGATCATTCACCTGTTGTAAAACAACTTGAAAATGTATTCACCCTTTAACGTCCCAAACTGGTTGTGCATGAAGCAACGTGGTCTTTCAATCGGAATAATTATTTTTTGGACACTTTTCTTAAGTTGTAAAACTCCCGAACCCCCCTCCGAGATAGCACCTGGTGTCTGGCCGGAGATCAGCCAAACAGCCAAGCCATGGAGCAGATGGTGGTGGATGGGGAGTGCTGTAGATAAGGAGAACCTTAGTGCCTTGTTGCTATCCTACCATGAGGCAGGAATTGGGGGGCTAGAAATTGCTCCCATTTACGGAGCCAAGGGTCATGAGGATAAATTTATTGAATACCTTTCTCCCGCATGGAAAGAAATGCTTTCTCACACCGTAGTGGAGGCAGAGAAATACGGGATGGGGATAGACCTGACCCAGGGAACAGGATGGCCCTTTGGTGGGCCAATGGTGAATCCTGAGTCCGCGGCTCAACGTCTGATTCATCAAGAATATGATTGGTCACCAAGTTTAAGCATCAGCTTAGAGGCTAATAGGGCTAAAAGATTTCGAAATGAACTCATATGCGTAATGGGTTTCCCCATAGGTTCAGACCCTGTAGAGTTGACAGATAAGGTGAGTGAGGATGGCAAGGTAAACTGGGAACATGAGGGGGAGGCAAAAGTGATAGCTTTGTATATGGCTCAGACAGGGCAACAGGTAAAAAGGGCAGCACCTGGTGGGCAGGGGTTTACCTTGGACCATTTTTCTGAAGAAGCTGTTTCTTCCTACCTCCGTCATTTTGACGATGCTTTTGAGGATGGTTTTCCTAATTTCAGGGCTTTTTACAATGACAGCTTTGAGGTGTATGGTGCTGATTTCACCCGAGAATTCTTTGAGTATTTCGAAACCAAAAGAGGGTATGATTTAAGGGAGTACCTTCCCGAGCTGCTGGGGGAAGGAGAAGATATAAACGCCCGTATCAAATCAGATTATAGGGAAACCATCCACGAAATGCTACTGGATAATTTTACCAAGCAGTGGACCAATTGGGCACATGATCAGGGCAAAAAAACCAAAAATCAGGCACATGGTTCACCTGGAAATCTGTTGGACCTTTATGCCACAGTGGATATCCCTGAAGGGGAAACCTTCGGGTCCAGCTATTTTCCCATTCCTGGTTTGCGCAGGGATAGTGCAGACATACGGAACGTGGATCCAGATCCCATCATGCTTAAGTTTGCTGCTTCGGCTGCCCATCTCACTGGTAAGAAGTTGGTATCCTCCGAAACCTTTACTTGGCTAGGGGAACATTTTAAATCTTCTTTTTCTCAGGCAAAACCAGAGCTGGAGCAAGCGTTTTTGGGAGGGGTAAACCATATGTTTTACCATGGTATTACTTATTCACCCAAAGATATTGAGTTTCCGGGATGGCTATTCTATGCCTCACTGAACCTCAATACCCATAATAGTCTTTGGCCACATTTCAAAGGTTTCAACGAATACATAGCACGATGCCAATCCGTTTTGCAAGCTGGCCAGCCCGAGCACGAGGTATTGATGTACTGGCCGGTATATGATATTTGGCACGATGATAAGGGTCTTTCTAAAATGATTACTGTGCATAACATCGACGAGTGGCTTCATCCTACTGCCTTTTACCAAGAGTCCAATAAACTCATACAATCAGGTTATGGGGTAGATTTTATTTCCGATGCATTCCTACAAAACGTGGAGGTTTCCAATAATGACATTCAGTTAGAGGGAGGGGCCATTGCAAAGGTTCTTGTAGTTCCAACCCTCAAAAGAATACCCTTAAGTACAATAGAAAGACTTTTTGAGCTGGCTGCAAGCGGAGCTACGGTGATATTTCAAACCCAACCTAAAGATATTCCAGGTTATTTGGATCACGAAAATCGCAGGGTAAGGTTGGAGGAGCTTTGGGGAACCCTGTCGTTTAAAGGCCAAATTGCTGAGGTTGGGAAAGGTAAAGTCTATTTAGGGGAGGATATTCTTTCCCTGCTCCATACCTCAGGTATACAGAGGGAAACCCTTGCCGATACGGGACTTCAATTTGTAAAAAGGGTCTCCGGAAAGCGGGCATTTTATTATTTGGTCAACCATACTGCCGACCCTATAGAAAGATGGATTGCATTGTCTAAAGAGGGGAACGAATATCTTATCATGGATCCGCAGCAAGGAGCCTTGGGAAGAGCCATTAGGAACAAGCAGGATGAAGTGTTGGTCCAAATTCCATCGGGTGAGACCCGTGTTATTCAAGTTCTCGAGGAGCATATGGAAGGGTTGCAGGATTGGGACTATTATGAGGGAAGGCCAGATGTTTTGGAGATTCAGGGGCCTTGGATGGTTAGATTTGACGGAGGCCCCTCGAAACCCTCCCCAATAAAAATGAACGAGCTTGTGACCTGGACTTTAAATGAGGACTTGGACGCGTTTTCCGGTTTGGGAACCTATGAAACCAGCTTCACGGTGGATAGGGTTAAAAATGAAGTCCTGTATCTGGATTTGGGGGTAGTTCGTGAAAGCGCAAGGGTGTGGATAAACGAGCAGGAAGTGGGATACGCTTACGGCTTGCCATTTAGGCTGGAAGTGGGGGATTTTGTCAAGGAAGGCGAAAACCACTTGAAGGTGGAAGTGGCTAATTTGATGGCCAATAGGATCAGGCACATGGATAGGAAAGGTGAAGTTTGGAGAAATTATCACGAAATCAACTTTGTCAATATTGATTATGAACCCTTTGATGCCACTGAGTGGGAATTGATGCCCTCAGGCTTATTGGGGCCGGTAAAGTTACTTTCCTTTCAAAGAAAAAAATAGTAATGTTAAAAATACGCAATGATAGAAAACATAAGCATTTATTACTTAATTTAAACCTTTCATTGTGCAAAGGCGAAAGTAGGCTTAGGTTATTTGGCTTATCCTCCTTTTCATTGCATCAATTGGCGACCTAAATAAACCCATCATGCAACAAATAAAATCTTTGATTAGGTTGGATGAGGAATCCCGAATCCCGAAATACCAGCAAATTATCAATTCCATAATTGAGGACATTGAAAATAAACAGCTTATGGTGGGGGACAAGATTCCCTCCATCAATGAGATCAGCGAAGAGCATTACCTGTCAAGAGATACAGTTGAAAAAGCCTATTCACACCTGAAGAGTAGGAAAATTATCTTGTCGGTAAAGGGTAAAGGGTATTACGTAGCTAAAAATGTAAGCCAATCCAAAATCAATGTCCTCTTTATCATCAACAAACTCAGCAACTATAAGCTAAAAATATACAATTCCTTCCTAGACTGTATGGGAACAAACGCACAGGTGGACCTTCAGGTATATCATTGCGACCCCAAGTTGTTGTTGAACATCTTGGATGAACATGCCTTGGCTTATGATCACTTTGTCATTATGCCTCATTTCAAAGATGAGCATAAATCACACTACAACTTGGATACTGAGGTATTGAAAGCCCTTAAAGGGATTCCTTCGGGAAAACTTTTGATCTTGGACAATTATGTGCCAGAATTGGGAGATCGGGTGCCATCCATTTATCAGGATTTCAAACATGATATTTATCACGCGCTATGTGAGGGGATATTTGAACTCCAAAATTATGAAAAGATTATACTGGTCTATCCCACAAATATTGTTTATCCCTATCCCAAGGAGATCACTTACGGCTTTAGGAAATTTTGTAATGACTTTGACTTTGACCACGAAATTCTGGATACCGTGTATTCGGAGATGGAGCTAAGGCCTAAAGATGCCTATATAGTAATAGAGGAAAATGACTTGGTAAACCTGATTAAACAGGTAAGGGAGCAAAGCTTCACTATGGGTAAAGATATAGGAATTATCTCCTACAATGATACCCCACTAAAAGAGCTGCTGGGAATTACAGTAATTTCCACAGACTTTCAACTAATGGGTGAGTCCGCAGCTTATATGCTCAAAAAACAAAAAATGGAATCTGTTAAAAACATTTTCAAGTTTATTAACAGAGGTTCAGTCTAGCGGAATATACTTGTTAAACCAAAACACAAACTAACTTGCCCAAAAGG
The DNA here is from genome assembly GCF_003347495.1 of Pleomorphovibrio marinus. Classification (GTDB taxonomy): domain Bacteria; phylum Bacteroidota; class Bacteroidia; order Cytophagales; family Cyclobacteriaceae; genus Pleomorphovibrio; species Pleomorphovibrio marinus. Next base: position 464,389 of record NZ_QCXY01000001.1, on the reverse strand, counting down.
GCATTATGAAATTCATATGTGGAATAAAAAGGCCTGGGTACAGAAGCTGGATGCGGTAAATGAGTATGAGCAGGAACCCATCCCTCCAAATAAGTATAAAGGTTGGAAAAGTTTCTTAGGCACTTATGCCGGCGAACATACAGCAGGAACCGAATTTGTAATTGGACCCTTGTTTGTGGCACATGGTGCCAGTGCAGGGGACCTGGTAAGTGGGTTGATAATAGGAAATATCCTGGCAGTGCTTAGCTGGGCTTTCTTTACCGGTAAAATTGCAGTAAAGACCCGGGTGACCTTGTACTACCTCCTTGAGCAAATCGCTGGACACAGATTCACTACCTTGTACAACTTGGTCAATGCAGGGCTGTTTTGTTTTCTGGCAGGAGCCATGATCGCCGTTTCGGCCACCGCCGTGGGAATTTCCTTCGATATGACCATGCCTCAGCTCACAGATGTTTATCCAAATAATCTGGGTTGGGTGTTAACCGTATTCGTGGTCGGTGCCATTACCACGGTGATTGCCATGTTTGGATTTGAGAAAGTTTCCAAGTTCGCCAATGTGGCAGCCCCCTGGATGATCATGGTATTTATAGCAGCAGGAATTGCGGCCCTACCCCGTTTGGGGGTCACGGAGTTTGGTCAGTTTTGGGAGGTGGCCAACCAAACCATCTGGACGGGGCAGCCCTTGGAGGGGCAGAGTAAATTTACCTTTTGGCATATCCTGTTTTTTGCTTGGTTTTGTAATATGGCCATGCATATAGGCATGGCGGATTTGTCTATCCTCAGGTATGCCAAAAAATGGGAATATGGGTTTTCCTCTGCCACTGGTGTGTTTTTGGGACACTTTATCGCATGGATTGCTTCAGGCATTCTTTTTTCTCTTTTTCTTATCGAATCCCAAGGGAGCCTCACCTTTGCGCCAGGCCCAATAGCTTATAATGTGGTGGGAGTGACAGGAGCCATTTGTGTGGTGATTGCCGGCTGGACCACAGCCAATCCCACACTGTACCGGGCAGGGCTGGCGATACAGTCTATTAATCCCAAATGGAAAACTTGGAAAGTAACCTTGTTTGTGGGATTATTTACCACGGTTGCAGCTTGTTTTCCGGCGCTTGTAATGATGTTGTTGGAATTTGTGGCATTGTATGGATTGATTTTGATGCCAGTGGGGGCGGTCATATTCATTGATGTGTATGTGTTGGAAAAATTAGGTCTAAAACCGAATTATGCCCAATTCTCAGGAGAATCGTTAAACTGGTCCGTTGCGCTTACTTGGGGAATTACCTTGGTACTTTGTGTGGCGTTGAACATGTTTGCTGGCATCGAGATATTCTTTCTGGGATTGCCCGGTTGGTTTATTGCTGTGCTGGTATATATAGCCGCCAGCAAAATCAACCAAAAACCTGTTGTAACCCAAAAAACCTTAGCGTGAAATAAATGAAGCAGTTGATAAAAATAGTGTCCTTTCTAGGCTTGGCCCTTACGCTTTTGCCAAGCGTGTTCCTGTTTCAGGAAGTCATTAGCGCAACCCTCTGCAAGCAGCTTATGGCCCTGGGGACGGTTCTGTGGTTTGTCACATCCCCCTTCTGGATGAACAAGTCAATTTAGCTGAATGGCCCCTGTATTGCCTTAGTAAAAGATTTGGTCATGGTAGGTTTTAACCTGAAGATACGGGGAAACGATATTGAAAAGTTTCCGTATTAACTAGTGTAGTTAAACCATCTTTCCATGAAGTGGACTAGGCTTATTTTACTTTTAGTTGTTTTCATTGGCTGTGGCTATGACCAGGAGTATTTACCGCAAGAAAATGGTGATCTGGAAGAGGAGGAAGTGGAGAGGGCTCCTAACCCTCTTGAGGATTTTGACCTTACCTATGATGGGGCGGATGAACCTTTGGTACGTGATTGGGAATTTGTGAATTTTCAGAATTTGGAGACTGGAGAACTGGATTATAGAACTCCCATGTCTAAATTAGCACACGCTATTATTTACAATGGTGGCTATGAAAACAACCTTGAAGATTACTATTTTCCACTTTTTTTGCGTCTCACTGAGGTAGAAGGGAAGTCCTGCGAAGAAGATAAAAGCGAATTTGGGACAAGGACCCATGCCTACCAGTATTTGGCATGTTATAGTTTCGATGAATCCTCTCATGAAATCCGGTTTACTATAGATTCCGAGATGCGGGAACAGATTGGGAGTGCAACCTCTTTTGCCGCGATAGAATACGAAGTAAATTATTTGCAAGCACTCCAAAATGCCTATAGGTACGAGATATCTTCAAATAGACTCTATATTTATATGAATTCAAAACCCAGATACCTGCCAAGTGGTGAGTACAGAATGGTCTTTTTGGCCTGGGATGAGGAAGATGAATTAAAAGGGGATTAATCAATTTTCAACCTGTAAAACACATTGTAGTCTCTTTCTCGTGAGGGTTGTACGTTGTCATTGAGGTATATTCTCCCCTTCTGATCCACGAAATCCAAGGTGCCGGGAACCTGGAACTCATCTATTACTCCTATTTGTTTATCCCCCTCCACCACCATAAAGTGCTGCCTTATGAATTTTTTTTCTGCTTCCCTATAGGTTTGTGAATTGCGGAAATCCTCAGATTGACTTCGCAGTTGCCTCATAACGTCCTTAGGCACCATAGTATAGAAACCCACCAACAACTTTTCCCCCACATATCGCAACTCGGTAAGGGAGGGGTAATCGGAATAGCTTTGGTCCCGGTCAAATTCATAGTCGGGGATTTTTTCTGGTCTGTTCTTGTGCGAAAGCTTCACAACGTGTTTTAATAGGGGGACCTCCCCGGAAAAATCATAGATAAAGAGCTGATGCCCCAATGCCGGGAGCAGTGCCAGTTCCTGTTTGTCAGTGTTATAGGCTGACAGCACTCTGCCGGTTCCCACATACCTGTCCTCTTGTATAGGTTGCCATTCCTCCGGGTAGCTTTCCAGGGCCACGGACTCCACCTCCTTAATATCGTAATTGAAAATCGTTTTGGCGTGTTGATAATAGTTCACACCCATTTCTTTGGGGTCAAGGCCATTTCTATCATATAGGTTGGGTTCCTCGCCCAGTATAAAACCTTTGTCATTCCTGTAGTAAGGGGTAAAGGTGGTTCTGTAGGTAAAGACAGACATGCCAAACAAACCTGCCTGGTTTGGAGGCAACAACTTTTCTTTTTTTCCCACCAAATTATAAATATGGTACCCATTGAATAACCCTTGGGCCACAAATTTGTCTTCTCCCAAAAACATGTACCCAAAAGCTCCGCTAGCCCCTACTCCGTCTGGTCCTTCGTCCAAAATGTCAAAAGACTTGATCACTTCGCCTTGCTGTGATACGAGGTAGGGAATCCTACTTTTAGTGCCACGCATTAGAAAAGGCCCCTCCTCCGATGATTGGTCATCGATCACCAAGGGGGCTAGGATGTCCACCACCAATGAGTCCAATAAGGTTACCTTTATTTTTTTATATGGGCCTTCATCTTCCATAGGTTTATCAGGAGAGCATGATCCGAAAACCATCATCCATAAAATACAGGCTTGGAGCCAAAGACTTCTGAAAGTTGGGGAAAGATGTTTGTGTAGAATAATCATGTAGGATATGAATAAAGAGTCACAATATTACATGAATTTCGAACAAAAAATTTGAATGCTTCATACTATTTGGAGGACTACTTTTTCCACAGGAACACAGGTAATGCCAGAAAAACCCCCACCATACTAAATATTAACCCCCCAATAGTGCCAATGGCCAATGAAAACCAGAAGATCTCATTTTGACCCCCCATAATAAAGGGAATAAGCCCGAAACAAGTGGATAGTATGGTAAGCAAAATTGGGGTTGCTTTTCCGGCCACTGCTTTTATCACTCTTCGGTTGTAAGGTCCCTGTGACCTGTTATTGAGATCGTTGACGATAAAGATAGCTGCATTTACTGCTAGTCCTCCGAGCATTACGAAGGCCGCATATCCCCCCTGGTCAAAGTAAAAGTCAAACAAACTAAAAATCAAAAAGAGCCCTATAAATGAAATTGGAATTATAAAAATGATATATAGGGGCTGTTTGAAGTTCTCAAAGAGTATGGAACAGATAAAGAAAATCCCTACGATTAGCACCAAAAGAAGGCTATATTGCCGTTTGGCTTGGTTGTAATTCCAGGTGTAGGTTTGCTTGCTGGCACTGTAACCTAGTGGAAGCGTACTTTTAAGATCCTCCAGCACTTCATCAAGATATTCTCCTCCAAATTTCGCAGACCCCATGTACTCAAAAGAAACCAATCGAATATATTGCCGGTCTTCTTTGTGCAGGGCATTAGTAGTGGTTTCTTTTTTCAATTGGCCAAAACTAGCCACCTTAAAAATCTCCTCATCACTACCGATTAGGCTACTGCTTTCTAGGTCAAATTTGGAAAATTGCGGGGATTTTTTCTCCCTAACCACTACTGGGATTCTTTTCCCCTCTACCTCCAGGCTGGCTGAAGCTCCAGCGGGCTTAGCAATATCATCAAGTGCCTGGATTATTTTGTATTGGTTTATCCCTCCCAATGCCAATCTCCCTTGATCAAACCGAAGTACATATTCTTCTGTTTTTCGCTCATTGTAGGAGAGCCGTTCGTTTGTGTTTACCTCCTGTATCCTTCTGTGGGTCAATAATTTATCCGAAAGTATTTCTGACTGTCGTTCAAGTTCATCGAAGTTATATCCCCTTAGCTCGACTCTAAAGGAGGGGATACCCTCCCCACCTGGCCCTGTAAAAAACCCTTGGCCAACCCCATAGATATTCCATCTTACTCCACTCCAATCCGTGGATTTCATGGCCAATTTTCCCTTTAACTGGTATGGAAGGGCAGATTTTTCGTAAGCCTCCTTAAAAGTGATCTCGATCCTGGCTTGTTGACCCGAATTAATATTGGTGACAAACTTGTCTATTCCCTCAACCCCTCTTAGATAGGTTTCAAATTCTTGGATGATATAGTTCATCTGTTCCAGCGTATTTCCGAATGGAAGACTGGCATTGACAAATAGCTTGGTTCGTTCGGGTTCTCTGTAGCTTGACTTTTCGAAGACTCCCCTCACAAACATACGCATGGAACCCCCAAGGGCTTTATCAACCCAAGGTCTTATTTCTTCTTGATACAGGTTGCTGCCTATACTTTCATTGTACCAGTTTTGTCCCTCCCATTTAGAAGGCAAATAGAAAACCGGAAGCCCAAATAATAACACCAATAGAACAATAAAAGTCTTCCTGAACCTTGCGGAAAATGATAATGTATTCCTGTAGGTGTTAAAGGCATTTACGCGTTTTCTCAGTTGGCGAATTGTAAGTCTTCTTCCCCTTGAGGCCACGTCTTTAAATAGTAATTGGTACAGAGCAGGAGTAAACAAAAGTGCCACGAGCAAGGATACTCCCAACATCACCGCAACCACTACCGAAAACTCCCCCAAATTCTTTCTGTCTTCCTCTGGAAGAAGGAATACCATTAACAAAGCTGCGATGGTGGTAATAGATGCTGCCAGAAGTGCCAGAAATACCTTTCTGTTTTTATGTTTGTGCAAGTGGTCGATCATGATGATCGCATTATCCACAATTAGGCCAAAGGAAATGGTCAGCCCAGCCAAGGAGTAAAGGTGGATATCCACTTGCAGCAAATATAAAATAATTGCGGTCAGGCTAATGTTGACGATGATCCCCAAAAATAGGGTACTAAGGTACTTAAGGTTGCGGTTAATCAGAAAGATGAATACGATCAGGATAAGTATGGAAAGCCCCGACCTTTGATAGATTTTGTGAAGTTCTTTTTCCAAATATTCACTTTCATCCCTTTCCAGCCGCACATCGTATCCTTGGGGAAGTAGATGTTTTATGTTTTCTATAGATGCCCTTACTTTTTGGGAAAGCAGTACTTTGTTGACGTTATCCCTGCTAAAGACGGATAAGAAAACGGAGTTGTTACCATTGATCCGGTAAAATTGGCTTGGTTCCGCCTCCTCTAGGGTAATCGAGGCGACGTCCTTCAAGTAGATGTCTTTCCCTTCCATACTTCCCAAATGAAGATTTCCCAATTCATCCAGGTTGTTAAGGGAACGGTTCACTTTTAGGAACATGGCCTGGCCGGAAGCATTAGAAGCCAATCCGGGGAATTCGGTGCCGTACGAAGATTGAAGTTTGGCCACCAAACTAGACCTGGAAAGCTTTAGGGCTTGAAGTCTTTTGATGTCATAGGTGATATATAGCTGTAAAGGGTTAGCGCCCATCACCGTGATGTCCTCGATTTCTTCAATTTTATTTAGCGTGGATTTTAACACGTCTTCGGTTACCTTTTGGATCTCGAAAGAGGCGTAGGGGCCGTTGACACTGAATATCAGAAGGGCCGATTTTTCGCTGGCGTTGGATTGGATGGATTGGGATACTTGAGGATAACTTACTTTCCGGTCCATAGAGGGATAGACCTGTCTTATGAGTGAGGCCACCTCAAACTTTTTGTATTCCATATCCGTGTGCTTATCAAAGCGCAACTGAATCTGACCTTGGTTATAATTGGACACGGATTTCACTTGTTTCAATTCCGCCAATTGCGAAAACACACCCTCAAGGGGTGAGGTCGCCAATTTTTCCACCAATTCAGGGGAACTGTTTCTTACCGTAAAGGAGATGCTTAATACTGGCTCCCTTTCCCTTGGGTTGAGATCCACAGAAAGTTTGGGAACCAGGGCGAAACCAATGATGGTAACCACAAAAAATGCGATGACGATTCGGAATGGAGTCATAAAATTTCTTTATCAGGTTATCGGCTGGCGGTAACTTCGGACAAATGAATGGTAATGCCTCCTAAAACTAAATAAATAATATCAAATATTTTCAATAATCCCCTGATTTTCTTTGGGAAAGGAGAATAAAAAAAGCCTTCGAAATGAAGGCTTGATTTTTTAAAGCGAATAAATATTTGGGCGGGATTAAATTTGGGCTTCCAATTTCTGGATCAATACAGACTTTGGAACTGCACCAACTTGTTTATCCACAACCTCACCATTTTTGAAAATCAAAAGTGTGGGGATGCTTCTCACACCAAATTTTCCAGTAACCCCAGGGTTGGCGTCCACGTCTAGTTTACCTATAACGGCTTTTCCTTCGTAATCTCCGGCCAGTTCTTCCACAATTGGCCCTATCATTTTACAAGGACCACACCATTCTGCCCAAAAATCCACCAGAACCGGCTGCTCGCCATTTAATATTTCCTCAAAGTTAGAGTCGTTAATTTCTACTGCTTTTGCCATTTTATATATATTTTACGAATTCCAATTGAAATATATTTGTAAAGCGAAGGAACACCCAATTAGTTCCGGTAATTCCCCTATTTTTTTCCTTAGATGATTTTGTAGGCGATTTCTGGGATTTTTCCCAAGGCCTGAACCATGTCATTGGATGGATCTACATGGTATTTTTTGGACATTAGGTCCAAGGTGATGTTTTCCCTTTCATCAATGATGTTGATATATAATTTGGCATCTCCCTTATAGACATCGGTAATTTTCTCCAGCTTTTCCATTAAGTCCAATGTGAGGTCATCCAGCAAGATGTTTATCCTCAATCCTTTTATCATTTTACCCCTCACTTCACTTAACAGGAGTATCTGGTTGATTTTGAATTCCAGATCAGGCCCGTTGAAGCGTGGTCTTGCTCCCCCAACAATATACAAAAACCATCCAGGCATAAAAAATTCCTTGAATTTCACGTAATCATCCCCAAACAAGAAAAAAGTATGTGCCCCAAGGTAATCTTCCATTGTCAGCGTCCCAAACGGCTTTCCGGTTTTGGTGGTTCTATGGGCATATGAAGTTACCACCCCTGCAACTTTTATTTCTCCCTTGCTCCTGAATTTTTCTATATCCCCAATTTCAGGCAAGGAGGCATTGGTGAAGGACTCTATTTCTACCCTGAACTGGTCCAATGGATGGCCGGAGATATAAAGGCCCACCACTTCTTTTTCAATGTTGAGTTGTTGTAATTGGCTGAAAGGTTCCATTTTTGCGACGGTAGGCATGGGTATTTCCATCCCTCCGCTTCCGCCAAACAAGGAAACCTGGGAACTGGCCTCCTCCTGTAGTAACCTTTGCGCATATTTCACGGCTTTTTCTAACAGAGGAACATCTCCTTCCGGCGCCTCAAGATACTGCCTCCGGTGGTGTTCCGAAAAACAATCAAACCCACCTGCCATGGCGAGCACCTCCATGGTTTTCTTGTTTACGGCCCTTAAGTTCACCCTTTTCACGAAATCAAATATAGACTTGTAGTGCCCATTTTTTTCCCGCTCTTCTATAATAGACTGAACCGCAGCCCCCCCTGCACCTTTTATCGCAGCCAGTCCAAACCTGATCTGGCCTTCCGCATTCACTGTAAACCCACTTTTGGATTCGTTGACATCCGGGCCAAGGACAGGGATACCCATTCGTTTGCACTCTTCCATGAAGAAAGTGACCTGGGTGATGTCATTCATGTTATTGCTTAGCACTGATGCCATGTATTCGGCAGGATAGTGAGCCTTTAAGTAGGCCGTTTGGTAGGCGATCCAGGCATAGCAGGTAGAGTGGGATTTGTTAAAGGCGTAGGAGGCAAAGGCCTCCCAGTCCTTCCATATTTTCTCCAGTTTTTTGGCATCATGGCCCTTGGATGCTGCTTGTTCTACAAACTTTGGCTTCATTTTATCCAGCACATCCTTCTGCTTCTTCCCCATGGCCTTTCTGAGAACATCTGCCTCACCCTTGGTAAAACCTGCCAGTTTTTGGGAAAGCAACATGACCTGTTCTTGGTAAACGGTAATACCATAGGTCTCTTCCAGGTACTCCTTCATGTCCTCTAGGTCATAAGATATAGGCTCCTGACCATGTTTTCTTCGGATAAAACTAGGGATATACTCCAATGGCCCCGGTCTATAGAGGGCGTTCATGGCAATGAGATCAGCAAAAACGGTAGGCTTCAACTCCCTCATGTATTTCTGCATACCGGGGGATTCATACTGAAAGATGCCTATCGTCTCTCCTCTTTGGAAAAGTTCATAGGTTTTTTGATCATCAATGGGGAATTTTTCTGAATCCAGGGTTTTTCCAAACCTTTCCTTTATGATCTTAATGGCATCTTTAATGAGGGTTAGGGTTTTAAGGCCCAGGAAATCCATTTTCAACAAACCTGCGGCTTCCACCACCGAGTTGTCAAACTGGGTACATACCATCTCAGAATCCTTAGCTAGTGCCACAGGCACAAAGTTGGTGATATCGTCGGGGGTGATGATTACCCCGCAGGCATGAATTCCGGTGTTACGAACAGAGCCCTCTAGGACTTTTGCTTGGTTGATGGTCTTGGAACTGTCGTCCTGCCCCTTGGAAATCCGAATTAGCTCCTGCGCTTTCTGAATGTTTTCCGAATTGTTTTTCAGTTTGTCGGACAGCTTGGCCATGTCTTTTGAGAGCTCAAACAAATTTTTCAGTTTGATGTCCGGTACCAATTTGGCGAGTTTATCAGCCTCTGCCAGTGGTAGGTTCAGAACCCTTGCCGTGTCCCTGATAGCGGATTTTGCAGCCATGGTGCCATAGGTGATAATTTGTGCCACCTGGTTGACACCGTATTTTTGGATTACATAATCGATAACCCGTTGTCTTCCTTCATCATCAAAATCGATGTCAATATCGGGTAAAGAAACCCGGTCTGGATTTAGGAATCTCTCAAACAGGAGATCAAAAGCTATGGGGTCCACATTGGTGATTCCCACACAATACGCCACGGCTGATCCTGCCGCAGACCCTCTTCCCGGACCCACGGATACTCCCATTTCCCTGGCTGCACGGGTAAAATCCTGAACGATCAAAAAATACCCCGGATACCCGGTACGCTCTATGGTTTCCAGCTCAAAATCCAGCCTTTCCTTGATTTCAGGAGTGATTTCAGCATATCGTTTTTTTGCCCCTTCATAGCTAAGATGCCTCAAATAGGCATTCTCCCCTCTTTTACCTCCGTCTTCCTCGTCAGCGGGGTCAATAAATTCTTCTGGAATGGTGAATTTGGGAAGTAAAACCTCCCTTGCCAACTTATAGGGTTCCACCTTTTCAACGATCTCATGCGTGCAGGTAATGGCCTCAGGAAGGTCGGCAAAAAGCTTTTTCATTTCTTCCTGAGACTTTAGGTAGAATTCCTCATTGGGGAAGCCATACCTGTATTCGCGCCCCCTTCTGCCTATGTACTTTTTTGGCTTCTCCACCAGTTCACCATCTTTTACACATAGCAGGATGTCGTGTGCATTGGCATCTGCCTTAGCATTATAATACGTGTTGTTGGCGGCAAAATATTTTACGTCGTATTTCTCTGCAAACCGGAGTAGCGTTTCATTTACCTTTTCTTCCTCTGGGATACCGTGGCGGTTAAGTTCTATATAAAAATCCTCTCCAAATTGCTCCTTCCACCAAACGAAGGCTTCTTCAGCTTGCGCCTCACCCACATTCAAAATGAGGTAGGGAATTTCTCCCCAAAGCCCCCCTGTAGAGGTGATTATGTCCCCTTTATGTTCGACCAAAAGCTCTTTGTCGATTCTGGGCAGGTAATAGAAGCCCTCGATATTGGCATAGGAGGCCAGCTTTGCCAAATTATGGTACCCGGCTTTATTTTTGGCCAATAATACCGCCTGAAAGCCATCGTCCTTGTTACTCTTGTTTTTCCTGTCCCTGCAAATGTTGAACTCACAGCCCACAATGGGTTTGATGTCATGAGCCAGTGCTTCCTTCACAAAATTAAATGCTCCCATCATGTTGCCATGGTCAGTCATTGCTACTGCAGGCATCTTTAGTTCTTTGACCAGCCGTATGAGGGCAGGGATTTCTGAAGTGGCCTGCAAGATGGAATATTGGGTGTGAACGTGAAGATGGGCAAATGGTACATCCTTCAAATCAGAAATATCCGCTTGTCCAGCCGCGTGAAGGACGTCTTTAGCAGCGGATGTATTGTCATCCTCCGCTTTCTCAAAATTTGCAGTGTCTAGCTTTGGGGCTTGGTACACTACCTCTTCAAGGCTTACCCCTTTTTCCGGAGAGATCACTTTGTGCGTGATCAGGCCAAAAAAGCAACGTGCAGTGGCATGTACATCGTAGGCGGCATCATGGGCATCGGAAAACCCTTCCCTAAAAAGCTTTTTATGCAGTTCGGTGAGGGTGGGCCATTTGAATTTGCCTCCTTTTCCTCCCGGGATCGCACAAAACTCGGTAGAAAGATCCTTAGTGTCTAGGGTGGGTTTTTTTAGAAAATCGTTTAGGAATTCCTTTCGAAGGAACTCCGCACCCATCACCTTTATGTCAAACTCCACATTATGGCCCACCAAATGTTTAGCCTTTTTGAAGTCCTGCTCGAAGGCTTCCAGGACATCCTGAAGGGCTTGGCCCTCTTTTTTGGCCCTTGCAGTTGAAATCCCATGAATCTTTTCCGCATTATAGGGGATATCAAAACCTTCCGGCCTCACGATAAGGTTTGCTTGGGAAAGAAGATTTCCTTTGTTGTCGTGAAGTTGCCAGGCTAACTGCACCAGCCTGGGCCAATTGTCCAAATCACTAACAGGGGCATTGTAATCCCTGGGTAGCCCTGTGGTTTCCGTATCAAAAATAATGTACATGTGTCCGTTTTCTGGTTTGGGACTTCTAAAATACTGCTAATCTTTGGCTAAAGCCAAGGAACCTATTGGGTATTGGAGAAAAAAAAATAACACTGTGGGAATCAAAACTATGGATAGATTCCCACAAGGTATTTTACTTGGTCAAGGTAAAAGTGTCAACCACTTTTCCTTCCAAGTTGAAGGTTTTAAAGCTCAGGGTTTTGCTGTCTATATCCACCTTTTGATAGAGAAAAGAGGCAGGGAACTGCACCTCCGCATAATATTCCTTGGGAGCATCCTCGTTTTTTCCCCGAGTTCCAATGGAAATCATGTAATAGGTGCCTTTGGTAGGATCATCTGACACTTCTCTGCCCAACATGGGTTTAGACCTCATATAATAGTGGTAGTGTCCACTGAGCACAAAGTCCACTTGGTACTTTTCAAACAAGGGTGCCCACTCGTCAATAATGCTGTCATAAGGTTCTACTGCATTGAATGGTGGAAAATGTATGGTCAGGATTTTCCAATCCTCTTCACTTTTTTCTAAGGTGGAAACAAGCCAGTCTGTTTGTTTTTGGAGGTTGAGTGTTCCGTCAACCATTAGGAACAAGGCGTTCTGGTAGGTAAATGAAAAAGTTCGGCCTTTTGGAAGCTCTTCTGGGCCATTTTCCGGGAAACTCAGCATTTCTTCATACATCCATGCTCCTAGGCCATCCTGGCTGTCATGATTCCCGGGCACAGCTAGTAATGGTTTCTGGGCAAAGGATGATCCTCCATAGGCAAACAATTGATCCCAGTCATCACGATGCAAGCCCGTGTTTACCAAGTCTCCAGCAATGATGTGAAAGGCATGGTCCTGATGTTGTTGATTTGCCAAGTCGATGAGATCTCCCCACTGATCGGTATTGTGTACGTCTCCAAACCAAATAAAGGAAAAGGGGCTTTTTTCCGAAGGGGCTGTAGTAAAACTCGCCACCGGGCTCCTGGAACCTTCTTCTGTTTCAACCAAGTACCCATAAGTGCTGTTGGGTTGGAGGTCTTCTATTTTCGCAGTATATCGGTGGATATATCTGTCATTTTGGAGCATCCTGTCCTCCAGTAAATTTGGCGTCCCCGCCAATGACAAGGTGTCATCGGTGCTTTTTAGCCAGTATTTGACCTTGCTTTCCTTAATGTCTGCATGCGTTCTCCATTGAATATCCATAGTGGTACTTGGATCATCACTCCAGGTAAGCAGGAGTTGATCAGGGCGACTTGAAGACGGATATTTGGTGTTTCTGAATGCACCTATTACATGTGCCTCCCGGGCCCTACCTCTAATGGTAGTCATCAGTTGCTGCCCCCTAAGTGCCTCCGGAACTGCCTCAAGGGTGAGTTCATCCCAGTCATGGTAGGTAAAGGCACCTTCTTGAAGTGGCTCGAAGTGCTGTTGCTCTGGAAATACAGGAGCTATTTCCAGGTTGGCGTCGGGATCCTGGGGAGCCACAGCCACCAAATATACGGGTCGGTGCTTATCAAATCCATTTATGCCAAGGTGTATGCGACCCTCATTAAACTCTTTTTGCCAAACTTCATAGGTGGAATGTCGGTTTTTCACTTCCATATCGGTCAGGGTAAAGCCTCTTTCTTCCAGCCAAAAAGGAATCACCTCTTGGTCTTTGTCCCTAATTACGGAGACGGTGACGGGTATATTGACGTCAAATATCCAGTATTGGTGGGCTAGCGCTTCCTTTTCTTCCTGGGATATGTAGTTCAGGATAAAGGAATGGCTGATGGTGTCCAAGCTGTGTTTATCGAAGTTTTCATAGAGCCTGGTCACAATGCCATCCATGGTTTCAGACAGGGTGGGGAGTTGCTTCAGGTTGTTGGGCTGTGGGTTGCATGCCCAAATCAAATTTGCCAAAAAGATAAGAGAGAGTTTGTTCATATTGTAAATATAGTAGTATTCTGAATTTAGCGTTTATTGAACAATAAGTGTTAAAATTGCACTAAAACTATTTTTTGATATTTATTTATAATTACTACGATTTGGTTTGAAAGTACTAATGCCAAACTTCATGGTTAATAAATATTTTGAAATAGGAAAAATTATAATATGCCAAATTTTTTGATTTAAAATTGTACAGTACTGGATAGTCCTAATTTTCAAACCCAAGTATATACGATGGAGGGTCATCAAATGAAAAAGAAAGAATCTGAAGAACTGATAGATAAACTGATTGCTGGCAAAATCAGAAAAGATGAGTTTCAGAGGATTCTGGATAGCATAGAGGATCCGGAGGAGGCTATATTCATAGAAAACAGTCTGAAAAGAAGATTCCTTGCACACATTAATACCGAGGTAAAGGAAAGAAAACCTAAGAGTAAAAAAGGGGAACAAGAATAGGGTACTCCTTTAATGGAGTAAAAAAATAGAAGGAACATTTACTTTGTAACCATTTAAATCAAAAAATTGAAGGAAAAATAAAATTAAAGAATTCATCAAAATTACCTATCTGATACTCAAGAATGTAAACGCGATTAATTAACTCAAAACTGAACGAAAATGAATGGAAAATGTACTAAAGGAAAAATCAGTTGGGTGATCCCCCTGGTTTCTCTTTGTTGTTTTAGTCTGATGGCCTTGGCTACCCCTTCCATAGCAGTAGGGGTTGCTGGCGAGGAAGTAGCTTCTTCCCTGGATGAAAAGATGGCCGCAATCACTGTAAGAGGGAAAGTCACCTCTGCTTCTGACAATGTAGGGTTACCCGGTGTAACCATAGTAGAAAGAGGTACCAACAATGGAACTGTAACCGATATCGATGGGGATTATTCGCTAGATGTGGCAGATGAAAATTCCGTGTTGGTGTTTTCTTTTGTGGGTTTTGACAATCAAGAGGTTCGTGTAGGAAACCAAAGTACCATTGATGTGGAGCTTCAAGAAAGTTTGGACACTATGTCTGAGGTAGTAGTTACTGCCTTGGGTATACAAAGGGAGAAGCGTTCATTGGGATATTCCGTAGGCGAAGTTGGAGGGGATGATATCAGGAACGTTACCCAAGAAAATGCTGTAAATGCCTTAGCAGGGAGAGTGGCAGGTGTTACAATCAACCAAATGAGCGGACCGGGTTCTTCAACCTCAGTAGTCATCAGAGGAGCTACATCATTAAGTAGTGATAACCAACCGCTGTTTGTCATTGATGGTGTGCCAGTCTCCAATACTTTAAACAACATCAGCCGTATGGGTGATAGGAATGAGGTAGATTACGGTAATCCCATCTCTGACCTGAATCCTGATGATATAGAAGAGATGACGGTTTTGAAAGGGCCAAGTGCTGCGGCGCTTTATGGTGCTCGGGCCGGTAATGGTGTGATTTTGGTGACTACCAAAAGTGGGAGAAAGGGTGAAGCTATGACCGTGAATTTTTCTTCCAGTAATGTATTTGAAATGCCTGTTCGCTATCTGGATTTCCATTATAGATATGGGGTAGGTAATCGTGTAGCACAGTTGGATGAGCTGTCTTCTTACTGGTCTGGCCCAGAATTGGACGTAGGGAATATGGCTCCCCAGTTCATGAGTCCATTAGATGAAAATGGAAATCGTATCCCCATTGAATTGAGGTCCTATCCGGATAATATGAGAAACTTTTTGGAGACTTCAGTTACTTCCACCAATAGTTTATCAATATCGGGAAGTAGCGATAAGTCTACATACAGGCTGTCCTATACCAATATGGCGCACAATGGCCTGATCCCCAATTCCGATTTGTTCAGAAATAACCTTGGTTTCTCAACAACATATGAGCTTAGCCCAAAACTAAGTGTAAGTGCGGATATCAACTTATCTAGGAGTAACTCCAATGACAGGCCTTCTACAGGAAACAGAGGTGCTAACCCTGCAGAAGATGTATATAATTGGTCACATGTAGATATTAGGGATTTGCAAAACTATTGGGAACCCGGACAGGAAGAAATTCAACAACGCAGTCCTTCTCCAAATCATGACAATCCCTATTTCATTGCGTATGGCATCAACAATTCCTTCGTGAGGGACAGGGCTTTTGGAAATATTAAACTGGACTACAAGTGGGCAGACAATATCAATTCCCATTTGAGGTTAACCCATGATCATTATACTGAGCACAGAGAGACCAGAATACCTTGGTCTTATACCAGGGAAAGACAAGGTGCTTACCACCTTCAAGATATTGCCAGATCGGAGTCCAATATTGAATTTCTCACCACCTATAATAAAAACGTCAATGATTTCAGTCTTTCGTTGTCCGGAGGTGGAAACATCATGATGCAGAATTTTAGGGACAACTATATGGGTAGTGCACCCGGGGTTGGATTGATTGTTCCGGGTCTCTATAATATCAGCAATATCCCAAACCAAGGCTTGAACTATTCTAATTTCCGATCTCGAAAAGCCATTTATAGTGTGTTTGGATTGGCCTCGATGGGATACAAGGATCAGATTTATTTAGATTTAACCGCCAGGAACGATTGGTCTTCCACATTGCCTGCCGATAACCGGTCTTATTTCTACCCCTCTGCAAGTTTGAGTTGGATGGCCAATTATACCTTTAACCTTCCTCAGGAAGTTTCCATGTTAAAGGTTAGGGCAGGCGTTGCACAGGTAGGTAACGACACCAATCCTTACGCATTGGAGCCCGTATTGGGCACCCAAAACTGGGGAGGTTTGATTTCCACAACTTTTCCCGGCACTCTCTTGAACCCAAACCTGATGCCTGAAATCAATACCTCTCAGGAATATGGTCTGGATTTAAACTTGTTCGACAACAGGATTCGGTTTGAAGGTACTTATTTCTACCAAAGAAACCGGAACCAGATCCTAAGTATTCCTACTCCTGCATCCTCAGGGTTTACTCAAAAGCAGATTAATGCAGGAATGATTTCCAGCCGTGGATGGGAAGTGATGATTGGAGGTACTCCAATTCAGAGAGCCGATGGCCTTTCCTTGGATATTAATGTGAATTTCACAAGGATGAGAACAAGGCTAGAAAGCCTTACCGAAGGAATGGATTTCATCACTTTGTGGGATGATAATAATGGTGGTGCACAAACCTTCGTTGGGGATGATATTGGAACGCTGTATAGTAGGGGTTTCGCCTATGTAGAGGATCCTAATTCTGAATATTACAGATGGCCTATTTTGAATGAAATCGGAAAGTGGATTCCAAGAAATGATAGGGAAGACAGGGTGCCTGTTGGGAACTTTAACCCTGATTTTATCATGGGTGGTCAGTTTAACTTAAGGTACAAGCAATGGTCTGTAAATGCCAGCTTTGATTGGAGAATGGGAGGCAACTTCCAGTCCTACACATACAGATATGGGGAGTCAAACTGGAAGTCCCAAAGGCAAATTGATAACCTGACCCCTGGAGGCTTATACGGAGAGCAGGAGTTGATAGACCTATTGAAGTCTGATCCTGAGCGGTACATCATCCCACAAAACGGTAATTTCCCAAGAGTGGGTGGATATACCCCTGAAACTGGAGGATTGCCAACTAACACCACTGATGCTCCTGGTAATGATGGGGTGTTTATTCCCGGTGTAATTGAAGTTTCTCCAGGTGAATATGTGGAACACCTAGGAGGTGAGGGAACAGTGATTTACCCTGCTTCTCGCCAATTTGCATGGAGTCATTCTCAGCAAATCACCTTTGACGCTTCGTTTCTTAAAATGAGGGAACTTGCAATAGGATACGACCTGCCTTCCATCAAAGGGATAAGAAATGCTCACGTAGCAGTGTTTACACGAAATGTCATTATCTGGACTGCGGCAAATATAGGCATAGACCCTGAGCGTGCTTTCCAGATTACTGCAAGTAGACAAGGTGATTCTGCAAACCTTTTCCGGCAAGGAATAGAGCTGCAAAACGTGATGCCTTGGACCATGCCAGTTGGGTTTAAATTGAATTTGACGTTCTAACAGGTGTTTGTAAACAAAATTTAAGCACAAAAGCGATGAAGATATTTAATTTAAGAAAAGTAATGGGAGTGTTTTTTGCCTTGAGTTTGACTTTGGCATGCGACTCCTTAGACGAGATCAACGAGAACCCTAACGGAGTCTCTCCCTCTGAAGCAAATCCAAATCTCTTGATGCCTTCTGTGATGCGTCCGGCAGCAACAAGTACCTTGGATCTTGGGATTGGGGATATAGCAGGAACTGTGCAGCATACTCAAAAGGACGGGTGGTTTACCGGCCACAACCAATTTGAGTGGGGATTGAGGGACTGGACCGGATGGTACAATATGTTGAGGACAAATAATTTCTTACAAAGGAGGTCTGAGGAATTAGGTATGGAGTTTCATAGAGGTGTAAGCCTTACCATGAAGTCATACATATTTGGAATGATTACAGACTTATGGGGAGATGCGCCTTACAATACAGCACTAAGGGGCGATCAAGATGGATTGGAGAACGAGTTCCCAGCTTATGATAATCAAGAGGACATTTACCCAGGTATTATTCAGGACCTCCAAAGTGCCGCTCAGATATTTGCGACAGGAAACAGTGAAGGCGTCATTCCTGAATATGACCTTTATTTTGGAGGGAATGCTACCATGTGGCATAAATTTACCAATTCCTTGATCCTGAGGTTTGCCATGAGGGTCTCTGAAAAATTGCCTGATTTGGCTCAGCAAAGTATAGAGCAGGTTTATAATTCCGGAGTTTATCTCACTGGGGCAGATGAGGACGTGAGTATTGATTTTATCGGTGCTGCTTCTGGTGATTCATGGCCAACAGCAACTGATTTTGATGCTGGTTCTCAATTCAGAAGATTTAAACCCTGCAATACTTTATTGGATAGACTAGTGGATTATGAGGATCCCAGGTTAGGAGTTTGGGTAAGGCCGGTACATTGTCAATGGGTGGAAGATTTAAGTTTGGACGTTGCCTATGATCCCTACATTAGAGAAAATGGGGAGATTTTGGAAGGCAGAGTTTCCTTTTTGGATGTAGAATATGTGGAAAGGATCGCAGCAGGTAATAAATATACCCGCCATTACAACCCGGAAATCCTGGGTAGAGAGCTTGATACCAGGGAATATGTTGGATTGCCACAGATGGCACAGGGTCCTAGTGACCACAACCTGAATCCCACAGGAGGTCAGCAGCTTGAAAACCAACATGTTTCTCAACTCGCTGATGTTTATAGAGAAAGAACTGGAGGGATTTTACAGGCAAGGGTGATCTCTGCTTCTGAAGTACACTTTATTCTTGCGGAGGCCTCCCAAAGAGGATGGTCAACGGGTGATGCAGAAGCTAATTACAACAATGCGATTAGGTATTCCTTGGAAACTTGGGGAGTGGATGATGATTTTGAGGCTTATATCGAAAGACCTGAGGTTGCTTATGATGGATCACTCCAAAGAATCATCGAACAAAAGTGGATAGCCAGTTGGACTACTGCCACAGAGTCTTGGTTTGATTGGAGAAGAACGGGATATCCAGAGCTTGAAATTGGAGAAGCTGCTCCTGAACCTCAAATCGCGGTCAGGTTTACTTATGGAAACAATGAAATCAACTTCAATGCACAACAAGTTGGAAGAGCAGTGGATAGGCTAGAGGTAAGCGTTGGGGAATCTAGAGGAAGGAACAACCAATGGGCAAAACCGTGGTTGCTTCAGGGGACAGGTAAACCCTGGTAAGTTAAATTTTGTTGCACATTTTTTTTTCAATGCCTCTGAATAATCTAAAAATTATAGTTTATTCAGGGGCATTTTTTTTTAAATTCAAACCTTATTGGGATAAATAATAATAAATAAACGATTTTTTATATAATTTATCTAATTTGACAATTTTTGTTTTTAATCTAACTTACAAGTATCAATTATATAAAATATTTGTATAGTTTAATTTTTGATTCAAATCACGATATTGAATTAATTCCATTAAAATTTTTCGAATTTTTAGTTTGATTTAATTATGATATTAATTCATTTTAACCAATTAAAATCCTGTATATACATAAAATACAGTATAAAAAAATTAAATATATTTTTATTCAAAATAATAGCCTGTTTTAAATATCCGCTAGTAATAGGGTGTGGAGGTTTTCAAAATGGAAAAGAAAAAATCAGATGATTTGATCCGAAAGCTGGTGGAAAACCGCTTGACAAGGAGGGAATTTGAGGAGATTATCTCAGGGATAATGCATGGGGAAATCGCCCCCTTTCTCGAATCCAGCCTCAGGGATCATTTCGATGAGGCACTTTACCGCTATAATATGGAAACCAAAAAAAATACAGATCCTGAAAAAGAATTTCGAAAATAAGATCAGAATGAAGATGGCAATTGATGTGGATTGTCGCGGCACATACCGGTTTGGAATTGAAAATCCAATAGTTGAAAGAACCTAGAATTAAACTCCAATTTTAATTATTGACCATGAAAAAAATGCTTACAAATCATGCACTGAAGTGGGTTTTTCCGCTTCTAGTCCTTTTGGGGGTATCCCCGAATCCTGGCTTGGCCGAGGGAAGCCATTTAGCAATTCCTGGTAGTTCCTCCATCAGCGAGGGAAAAACAAATAAGGGGGAGGTGGATAAGCCTCAAAAATCCCTTGCGATTTCCGTCACGGGGAGGGTTACCTCTCAGTCAGATAACGATGGTTTACCCGGTGTAACCGTGGTAGAAAGGGGTACTACCAATGGAACCGTTACCGATATTGACGGTGCGTACGCCATTGAGGTGGAAGGGGAAAATTCAGTACTTGTTTTTTCCTATGTAGGTTTCGAAACTCTGGAGGTCAGGGTAGGCAACCAAACCAACCTTTTCGTGGCGTTAAAGGAGAGCATCGATACCATGTCAGAGGTGGTAGTTACCGCCTTGGGCATCGAAAGGGAAAAGAGAGCCCTTGGTTATGCGGTTGGTGAAGTAAGGGGTGAAGAGTTAAGCATTGTGGGGCAGGAAAACCTCGTTGCCGGACTTGCCGGGAGGGTTCCCGGTGTGACGGTAAACCAGTTTAGTGGCCCAGGGTCCTCGGTGAGTGTAAATATTAGGGGCATCACCTCCCTCACTACGGACAATCAACCTTTGTTTGTGGTAGATGGGGTACCAATGAATAACTCCCTGAATAATATTGCCAGCCGGGGGGACAGGAATGAAGTTGACTACGGTAATGCCATCTCCGATATTAATCCGGATGATATAGAAAGTATCTCTGTTCTAAAGGGCCCCAGTGCAGCTGCCTTGTATGGTTCCCGGGCAGGAAACGGTGTGATTTTAATCACAACCAAAAAAGGCAAGGCAGGAGAGAGAATGAGCGTGAACTTCTCGACAAATACGGTGTTTGAGCGACCTATTAGGTATCTAGACTTCCACTATAAATATGCTTCTGGAAACAGGACCACTTTATTGGACGAACGATCTGAATATTGGTCTGGAT
Source organism: Pleomorphovibrio marinus (assembly GCF_003347495.1). Taxonomy (GTDB): domain Bacteria; phylum Bacteroidota; class Bacteroidia; order Cytophagales; family Cyclobacteriaceae; genus Pleomorphovibrio; species Pleomorphovibrio marinus. The sequence goes on along the minus strand of NZ_QCXY01000001.1, from coordinate 443,354 downwards.
TTCCTCTTGATCAGGGTTTTACCGCACCCCAATGGAACAGTCCCATCGATGAGAATGGCAATAGGATCCCTACCGAATTAAGGTCTTACCCTGACAATATGAGGAACTTTTTGCAGACAGGAATTACCTCTACAAATACCCTTTCCCTGACCGGTTCCAGCGAAAGGGCCAACTACCGGTTTTCTGTTACCAATATGGCGCATCAAGGTATGATTCCAAATTCGGACTTGCACAGGAGCAATGTTTCCGCCAATACGGACTACAAACTAAATGACCGGCTTACGGTTAGCACCAGTATAAACTATGTAAGGTCCAATTCAAATGACAGGCCTTCGACAGGGAACAGGGGTGCAAATGCAGTGGAATCTGTTTATGTATGGCCACATGTGGATATTCGAGACCTCAAGGATTATTGGGTACCAGGACAGGAGCAGATTGAACAAAGGACGGTGGCAGACAATAATGACAACCCTTACTTTATAGCATATGGCATAACCAATGCATTTGATAGGGACAGAGTGTTCGGAAACATTAAGCTAGACTATAAGCTCAACGAGAACTTTTCGGCCTTTGCGCGGATCATGAATGATTTTTATGTGGAAAACCGGGAATCCAAAATACCCTGGTCTTACACCCGGGAACGAAGAGGAGGGTATTATTTGGAAGACTTGAGCCGAAATGAGACCAATGTGGATTTCCTGCTTACCTATAGCAAGAAATTCAATAATGATTTTAACATGAATATTTCAGGTGGAGGAAATTACATGGCACAAAACTTCAGAAGCTCCTATATAGGTACCGCCCGCAATGCAGGTCTTGAGGTTCCAGGACTTTATAGGGTCACTAATATTCCGGTGGCAGGTAGAGAGGTAAATAACCATGAAATGCAAAGGGCCATTTACAGTGTGTATGGCATGGCTTCTCTGGGTTTCAAAGATCAGCTTTATTTGGATTTGACCGCAAGGAATGACTGGTCCAGCACACTACCCAGGGAAAACATGTCCTTTTTCTATCCCTCCGCATCCTTAAGCTGGTTAGCGAACTATACCTTTAACCTTCCCCAAAACATTTCCCTTTTGAAACTTAGAGGTGGTATTGCGCAGGTGGGTCTGGAAGCAAACCCCTATCAGCTGGAGCAGGTTTTGGGTTTTGGCAACTGGGGTCAAACGCTTACCGCAAATTTACCCGGCACTCTTTTAAACCCTACTTTAAAGCCTGAGATTTCTACTTCCACGGAGTTTGGTTTGGATTTGAACTTTTTTGATAACCGATTGAGGTTTGAAGGAACCTATTTCAAGATGGAAAATGAAAACCAGATCCTCAGACTAAACACTCCAGCATCATCAGGCTTCACCGCAAGGGACATCAATGCAGGGTTGCTTTCCAGTCAAGGATGGGAGCTGTTGTTGGGAGGTACACCCATCAGTAACCGAAAAGGTTGGAACTTGGACTTAAATGTGAACTTCACTCGATTTAGAACCAGGGTGGAAGAGCTCGCAGATGGTATAGACTTCATTACATTATGGGATGACAACAATGGTGGTGCACAGACTTTTGTGGGGGACCAAATTGGGGACCTTTATAGCAGGGGATATGCTTATGTGGATGACCCCAACTCTCCCTATTACCGATGGCCCATCCTAACACCCCCTGTTTACAATGAACAAGGAGATATTATTGGAGGTGGTGCATGGATAAACCGAAATGATAGGGAAGACCGTATGAAGGTAGGTAACTTCAATCCCGACTTTATGATGGGTTTACAAGGCACCTTAAGGTATAAGCGTTGGACTATGGGTGCGAGCTTTGACTTGCGTATGGGAGGGGATTTCATGTCCTTCACGTATAGATACGGTGGTTCTAACTGGAAGGATGCAAGGCAAATGCGTATGCTTACCCCATCTATGGCGGACTCTGAGGCTATGGCTGCATTGCTTAGGTCTGATCCTGAAAGGTATATTATTCCACAAAACGGACATTTCCCAAGAGTGGGGGGATATACCCAGGATACAGGTGGAATCTTGAACAATAACTTTGGGTCACCTGTAGATGCCTATGATGGTGGTTTCAGACCTGGGGTGTACATAGGAGAAGATGGGGAGTATGTGGAACATTTGGGAGGTGACGGTACCGTTATTTACCCCATGTCCCGACTTTTTGCCTGGAGTTATAATCAAATGGTGACTTTTGATGCTTCCTTTTTAAAATTAAGAGAACTGTCCCTTGGATATGATATTCCCAATTTTGGGAACTTCCGAAATGCGAATTTCTCCGTGTTTACTAGAAACGTCATTTTATGGACTGCCGCTGGAATTGGAATTGACCCTGAAAGGGCCTTTCAATCTCAGGGAGGAAGGCAGGGTGATACTGTAAATACCTTTAGACAAGGACTGGAACTACAAAACGTGATGCCTTGGACCATGCCTTTGGGATTCAAATTAAATTTAACATTCTAAGTTAATATTACGGATATGAAGACACTTAAATTCATATATTCATTCATGCTCGTGGCTGGCTTGCTATCCATAGGTGCATGTGTGGACCAGTTGGAGGAAATGAACCAAAACCCCAATGGGATTGACCCCTCGGCTGCTAATCCAAATTTGTTAATGCCCCATGTATTGTCAGGGGTCGGTACTTCTTACAATAACTTGGGTTTTGGGGATATTGGTGGCACCATTCAGCACACCCAAAAAGATGGCTGGTGGGGTGGTCATAATGTTTATGATTGGGGACCCAGAGATTGGACAGGTTGGTATGGAATGCTCAGAACCAATGACCTAATGCTTAGGAGGTCAGAAGAACTGGATTTTCAGTTTCACCGAGGTATTGCCTTGACCATGCGGGCATTTATTTTTGCCAACATCACAGACATATGGGGAGACGCTCCCTATACGGAAGCTTTGAGAGGTAATACTGATGTACTTTTCCCTCAATTTGACAGTCAGGAAGTCATTTATCAGGGAATACTTGAAGATTTGGGATTGGCTGTAGAAATCTTTGCTAGTGGGAACACTACGGGAATGAACAACTCAAACGATCTGTATTATAATGGCAATATAGACCATTGGCGGAGGTTTGCTAATTCTCTTAGGTTGCGCTACTATATGCGGCTTTCGGAAAAATTGCCACAAGTGGCCAGAGCCGGAGTAGAAAGCATCTACCAGTCGGGTATTTACCTGCAAGGACACACCCAAGACGCAACTATGCCATATCTTGGTAATGTGACTTCTGATTCCTGGCCCAATAACGTGCCTCAATCAGGAAGTGCTGGCTCTGAATTCAGGAGGCAAAAGCCATGTTCTACACTTACGAATCTTATGCTTGGTTCCGATGACCCCAGGACAATGGTGTGGTTTAGGCCCGTACACTGCCAATGGGTAGAGGACACCGATCTCGATGTGGCAATTGAACCCTTTATCCGTAGAAATGGGGAATTGTTAGATGGAGTTAGGTCCTATTTGGATGCCCAATATGTAGAATTAATTGCGGCTGGAAATAAATTCACAAGACGCTTTAATCCAGTTTTGAAAGCTGCCGACCCTGCTCTTAGGGACATCCCAATTGATACCCGCGAAATTGTCGGGGTTCCTCCTGGGGTTTCCACTCCCGATGGATACAATTTTAACCCCACTGTAGGGCAAACGATAGAAAATCAGCATGTTTCTCAGTTGGCGGATATGTACAGAGACCCAAGTGGGCCTATGCTGAGCGCCAGGATAATTTCCGCAGCTGAGGTTCATTTTATATTCGCTGAAGCAGCAGCACGTGGCTGGAGCACTGGGAATGCAGAAGAACACTATCATGCAGGTATACAGCAGTCCCTGAACACCTGGGGTGTGGGGAATCAATTTAGCCAGTTTGTGGCCCAAGAAGGAGTAGCTTTTAACAGTACCGATCCATTGCCGCAAATTGCGGAACAAAAATGGGTGGCCAGTTGGACCTGTCCAGAAGGGTGGTTTGACTGGAGAAGAACGGGCATGCCGACAATGTCTGCCGGCCCAGCAGCCTTGGAACCTGTTGTTGCTGTTCGTTTTCCCTATGGTGACAATGAGATCAACTTTAATGCACAGAATTTATCAGGTGCCATAAGTAGGCTGGAGACAAGCAACTTTGGGGCTATTATTGGGCCAAACAATCAATGGGCCAAACCATGGATCCTGCAAGGGACCGGGAAACCCTGGTAAATTTTAGTAATAAATGGTAATGAAAACCCAGCCGCTTCGGCTGGGTTTTTTATTGGTTTCTAGGGAGTAGAGCATTTATTCCTCGGTCTCCAATTCAACATGCGTTTTTATTCTAAAAGCTTCTTTTTTATTTCTATAAAATCAGGATGGCCATAACCTTTTCTTTTAAGTAGTATATGTAGGGCATCAATCCTAATGCGATTGCCTTTTTTCTAGAAAATCTCTATGAAATCGAGCCTGTCCTGACGGCAGTCAGGGCATGACGCAAGCGACAAACGGAGGGATGATTATCGTTGCGAGATTCCCCCGAAACAAGTTCCCCGAAGCAAGTTCGGGGCAAGCAGGGGCAGGCTATATGACCGCTAAAAAGAAATTATAAACATATGAAAATCAAAATTAAAGTAATCGTTCATCTATTTTTTCTCACCGTAGGGGCATTGGGGATATTCTTGGTATCCCATGCGCAATCAGAAAATAAAGTCAGTGTAAATGATCTGAATAGAACATATTTGCCAAGTAAAGTTCCGGATAGGGTAATTCTTAACCTCAGTGATGAACCTTTGAAGTCCGTTGCGGTAAATTGGCGGACTTCTGTACAGGAAAAAAATGGGGAGGTACAGTGGGCGGAGGCCACTGTAGGAACCGGTTTTCTGGATCAGGTGAAGACCAAAAAGGCAAATAGTGAGTTTCTTTCAGTGAGACATGATGAAAACCCCACAATTGAATCCTATTACCATGCAGCTACCATAAGTGACCTGGAACCGGGGAAATCCTATGTATATAGAGTAGGTTATGGGGAGTTCTGGAGTGAATGGTTTCAATTTGATATGCCTGACCCCTCGGAAAGGGGGCTTACGTTTTTCTATTTTGGAGATGCCCAAAATGGGGTCAGGGACCATTGGTCTAGACTCCTTCGACAAGCTTATCTCAGGCACCCCCAAATAGATTTCTCTCTTCATGCTGGGGATTTGATCAACCGGTACAACAATGACTTTGAATGGGGGGAATGGTTTGGAGCTGGAGGATTTATCCATGCAACAGTGCCTAGTATGATGACTCCGGGCAACCATGAATACGGAAAAGATGAGCAATTATCCCCACAATGGAGACCCCAGTTTAATTTGCCGCTGAATGGCCCTGCTGGGACGGAGGAAACTTGCTATCAGGTGAATTTCCCTCATGTGAAAATGATCTCCCTGAACGCTGAGGAAATCGAAGAAAGCCCTTACCTCAAACAAAAACAAGTAGAATGGTTGGATTCTATTCTAACCCATGATTCTAGGGAATGGACGGTAATCACTATCCATCACCCCTTCTATTCGACAAAGGATAACAGAGACAATAAGGATTTAAGAAAGCATTTTAAACCCCTGATGGACAAACATCAAGTGGACCTAGTGCTTCAGGGGCACGACCATGGATATGGAAGAGGTATGGTAGGCGCCTCCGAAAATGGAGATATTACTGAAGTCCAAGCAGGTGAAGAGGGAACCATGTATGTAGTAAGCATGGCCGGGATCAAAATGTATGAAGTCTTGGATTTGCCCTGGATGCAAAGGAGAGCTTCCCTAACCCAAATGTATCAACTGATACATGTGTCGCTGGAAGGGGTGCTTAGCTTTGAAGCATATACCGCCGATGGAAATCTTTATGATGCCTTTGAGTTGCATAAAGGCCCGGATGGTAAAAACAAGCGGATAGATAAGATCCCTGATATCCCCGAGTACTTGGAAAGCAGAAAGTAAGTAGGGTTACTTTCTGCTTTTTTGGGTTTCAAAATTCGAACCTTCTATTCATCCCGGGCATTTCCCCATGGGTGTTGATTGCGATTATGCTGAGCAAAAGGAGGAATACCATCACAGCCAATAAGGCATAACTCCATTTAACTGGGGCTATGGGTCTTATGGTTTCCTTAATTTTTACCTGTGGAATTAGCCAAATGATAAGTCCAAAATTCAGTATATAGAGGAATTGCTCTATGCGGTAGAAACTCAGAATGGAACCTGTAATCAAAAAGGTGAAAAAGAGATAAATTCCGAAAACGCCCAAGAATAGACCCTTAACCTGTGCTTTTTTGATTTTATTGCTAAATCCTAACCTTACCCTATAAAAGGTTCTGATCCATAAAATAGCTGGAATAATAAAGGCAGCAAAGGCTAACCACTGAAAGATCCTAATTAAGGTGGAAGTCTCACCTTCCACCAGTCTTTCCAAGGTGGGCTGAAGGTCTTTCATAACAAAGGACTGTTGCCATACAAAGAAAGGAATCATTAAAACCAAACCAACCAAGGGAACCATAAGGTTACTGTTGAAAAATTTGGTCTTTTCTACCACTGGCCAATCGGAGGTAAAGACTGCGTATGCCATTCCAGCACCCCCAAAAAATCCCAGCGAATATTCCATTACGTTCCACATATTGAAATTCAGCTGGGCCACATTGCCTAAAACCTGCAGAAAATTGCCGAAAGCAAAGCCAAAACCTCCTCCAAAGGCAGCAAAGACGGCTACCCTAAGGGCAGAATGTTGTTTAGTTCTTACCATGTAATAGAACAATGCTATGGCCATGCCCGCACTGACTCCCCAAGCTTCAGATCGAGGAGGGGTCATATATATACCTAATTGTTCTATGATAAAATAATAGAAAATGATGGCTCCCACTGTCATTTCTGTTATTACCTGATGCCATTTCACCTTCTTTTTTTGGTGATCGGCCAGTGCCAGTCCAAACAGGCCCCCGCCTACAAAACCATACAACCCTCCAATTACCAAAAGCATCAGCAAACCATAATACACATTAACTAGATCTACACCTCTGCCGTAACCCACCACAGCTCCATAGCTCATCATCCCACCAAGCCCCCATCCCACTGCACCTGCAAAAGCTGCTTTTATGGCTTTATTGTACCAATCTTGTTTTTTGGCGAGCAATACAATGCAAAGGCAACCTATTCCCCCTGCCCAAGCTGCACCTTGTTCATGACCAAATTGTCCCCGTATTGCCCAGGCGGTACCAAGCGCCATCCCGGCTATTACCATGGCTAACCAGGTGGATGAATGTATATGTTTCATCTGTTTATAATTGTTTTTCAGTGGTCAGATGGAATGCCCAGGTTAATCATCCCCCTGTGTGAGAACACTTTCTCATGGGCATTTCATATGATTATAATTTGTTTTTTAAAGGCCATATAGCCTGCCCCTGCCTGCCCCGAACTCGATTCGGGGAACTTGTTTCGGGGGAATCTCGCATCTCCCCGATAGCCATCGGGGCATCCCAGTGTGTGACGTGCTCGTCATGCCTGCCTGTAGACGTGCTCGATTTCATGGATTATCAAGTTTTACCAATAATACCTAAGGAATATGGATTTAGGCTATTGAAGGAGATGCCATACTTCTGATTAGATGTCTAATGAAATTCTAATGTTTTTTTTAAGTGTTTCCATCAAACCCCTGCATGGTCTTTGCTTAAATTTGTATCGAAATTCAAAAAAAATGGAAAAACCCCCATCAGGAATACGAAAACAATGATTTTCCTTAGCCTCCTTTAGGTGGTAAGGGGTAAATTAAACGATGTGCCATCTAACTATTAAGGAGGAAAGATGACCTTGACCACTTTTATACTACGGCTGGGACTTACCATGTTCCTAGGTGCAGCAATAGGGCTTGAGGGCCAATGGAGACAAAAAAGTGCAGGTTTGCGTACCAATACCTTGGTAGCCACTGGTGCTGCTGCATCTATTCTTTTGTTGGTTTCCCTTACGGGGGACACAGGTGACCCATCCCGGGTTGCAGGGCAGATTGTGACTGGCATTGGATTTTTAGGTGCTGGGGTAATCATGAAAGATGGGTTTAATGTACAGGGTTTAAATACTGCGGCCACCATCTGGTGTTCGGCTGCTGTGGGATCCTTGGCAGGAGTTGGCTTACATGCTGAATCCTTGATCACGGCTGCAGCTATCATGTTTGCCCATATTGTGCTACGACCCTTGGGGATTAAGCTCAGTGCTATACCCCAAGATAAGACAGAAGAGGAAGGAACTTACTTTTATTTTATTAAGATAAAATATTTGGACAGAGTGGAAAATCACCTTAGGGTAATGATGTTGGAGATTATCAAGGTTCACAGAAATCTCCAATTAAGGTTCCTGAAAAGCAGCGACAACGGTAATCCTGACCACTCCCTTGTGGAGGCTCAGGTTTTTGCTGTAGGAAAAAGCGATGAGATAATAGAAGGGTTCGCCGGCAAACTCACCCTCGAATACGGGGTTATGGAAGTAAGTTGGGAATTTGAGGCACAAGCAATGGAAGAATGAAACATTTTGACAATACAGATGAAATAATAGATTGGGAAGCACTGGATGACCCCCAAAAACTCAAGGAATTGCTCCCCCTCCTTAAGAAATTGCCACTAGTGGAAGTCTCAGAGGTTTTAGAGAGTAAAGAAGAGGAGATTATTCTATCCGTGCTGGATTACTTTGAGGAGGAGGATCAGGCGAAAATTTTCACTGGGTTCGATATCAAGCGACAGCTTAATTTCTTTCAGAAAATAAGCAAAAGAAGGTTTTCGCCCATCTTTGAAAATATGCCCTCTGAGGACAGGTGTGATCTTTTTCAGCATATGGTTCAGGAGGAGCAGGCAGCAATATTGCCATATCTTACCAAGCCTGTAAGGGAGGACGTGATCCGCCTCAGTGCCTATCCCCCCGAAACAGCCGGTGGGATAATGAGCACTGATTTTGCCACCATTCAGTCTTCCATGACGGTGGAGTCTGCCATGGCCAAGGTGAGAAGGGACTCCCCCTCCAAGAAGATGATCTATTACGTTTACGCGGTGGATTACCAGATGAAGATGGTGGGCTTTGTTTCCTTAAAGGATTTGATAATGGCCAGGCCCACCCAATTAATTAGTGAAATTCTGCATGAGAATTTTGTCTTTGCTAGGGTGATTGACGATAGGGAAGAGGTGGCCAGGAAAATCGAGGACTATGACCTGCTGGCCATACCTGTACTTAACATGAAGGATCAACTGGTGGGTATCGTAACCCATGATGAAGCTATTGATGTGATCCGCGCGGAGCATACGGAAGACATGGAAAAATTCATGGGAATCATGCAGGAAAATGCGGATTTGCCTTATATGGAAACGAGTTCCATGCAACATTTTCGAAAGCGAGTGGTGTGGATCGTTTCTTTGGCTGCGATAGGCATTATTTCAGGCTTGATCATTCACAAATTTGAATCTACCCTGGAAACCTTGATCATTTTAGCACTTTATATGCCCATGGTGGCAGACACAGGGGGGAACTCTGGGTCTCAGGCAGCCACAGTAATTGTGAGAGCCTTGGCATTGGGGCAGATAAAACCTGGGCACTGGCTAAAAATCATTTATAAAGAATTCAGAATTTCTTTTTTGATAGCGATCTGTTTGGGGATATTGGCCTTTGGGAAAGTGCTTTTTCTCAGTTGGGAAACCTCTGTCCCGGATGAATACACGCTGTACCAACTTGCATTTGTAATTGCCGTTGCCTTATCCCTACAAGTGGTAACCGCCACTTGCATCGGAGCAGGCCTGCCACTCTTGGTTAGGCGATTTGGTGGTGACCCTGCCGTGGCAGCTTCTCCTGCCATCACTACTGTGGTGGATATAACCGGTTTGATGATTTATTTCTCTGTGACGGTATATATGCTGGGATTGTAACAATTGAAAGACCAACTATACAACAGCGAGACAGGATGAAAAGGGTTTATTTATCAGTATTGCTATTCGGATCCTGCCATTTTCTCCATTCTCAGGAAACTGGCACCTATCCGTACGAGGAGGGAATTGTAATAAGCAAGGTGACCGCAATGTGTAAAGGCTTTATGTCATGGATACCATTGTTATGCCATTCGAGGTCTAGGAAGAAATGCAGCTTTCTAGAGAAGCTATTTTTAATAAGAAGGAAGCCAGTTCTTCTTTGGGTTTGGGCATGAATTTTTATGTGATAGCCCCTTGATATTGTGGGGAAGTAGGCAACCCAATAGGGATCGATGAGTGAGTGCGAGGAATATTTTGCTCAACCTAATCTAGGAATTGAATTTTAGGAGGTAAAAAAAAGCGAGGATTATTCTTCCTCGCTTTTTACTATGATTTCTATGGTTTCTCCTGAATCGTCCAGGAATTTGTACTCCGTCACTGGTAATGAAGAGTCCTTAATCAGGCTCACCCACTTGAAATAGTTGAAAAACCACTTTACCCTTTTTGAAATGACCCCATGCGTAAAATATGCATAGAGATAAGGGTGCAAAGCAATTCTAATCTTTGATTCGTTTTGGTTTACAGCAATATGGTTTAGGTCTTTTTCCAGTTTATCTGCCACCAAAATGGAGGCTTGGATTTTTCCGGTACCATTGCAGGAAGGACAGGTTTCCTTGGTCACAATATTCATTTCAGGCCGTACTCTCTGCCGGGTGATTTGCATCAAGCCAAACTTTGTCAATGGAAGAACGGTGTTTCTGGATCGATCGTCCCTCATTTCGTCCTTCATTGCCTGATAAACAGCCCTCTTGTTGTCGGCTTTTTTCATGTCGATAAAATCGATCACGATTATGCCTCCCATGTCCCTAAGTCTCAATTGGCGGGCAATTTCTTTGACTGCGACCAAATTGGTTTTCAGTGCCGTGTTTTCCTGATCACTTTCCTGGTTGGACTTATTGCCACTGTTTACATCTACCACATGCAGAGCCTCGGTGTGCTCTATGATAAGATAACCGCCTTGCGGTAGGCTAATAGTCTGTCCAAAAAGACTTTTAATTTGTTTTTCAATACCAAAACTTTCAAAGAGCTTTGCTTTTCCGTTGAAAAGCTTAACAATTTTTTCCTTTTCAGGGGCGATGGATCTTATGTAAGACCGCATCTGATTAAAAATTTCTTCGTCCTCTACCGTGATTGCGTCGAATGATTCGTTGAGCAGGTCCCTGATGATGGAGGAAGCCAAGCTCATTTCTCCTATAACCTTGTCCCTTGTTTTGGCTTTGGCCATCTTTTGCATTCCCTCTTCCCAGCTTTCCGTGAGGTTTCTGAGGTCTTTGTCCAGTTCCGTAACGGACTGTCCTTCCGCTACTGTGCGGATGATTACCCCGAAATTGGCGGGTTTGATGGAATTGATGAGCCTTAGCAACCTTTTTCTTTCCTCCGAACTTCGGATTTTCTTGGATACGCTTACTGCATCTGAAAATGGCACCAATACCAAATAGCGTCCGGCTAAGGAGAGCTCACAGGATAATCGGGGGCCTTTGGTAGAAATGGGTTCTTTTACCACTTGTACCAAAACCTGATGACTTTTTGACAGTACTTGGGAGATTTTTCCAAGCTTGTCTATCTCAGGCAACTTCTCGAAGCCTTTTAGGTTGTATCCGGCGAAATTGTTGTTTCTGATAATTTTAATCAGCTTACTTAAACTCCGGATGTTGGGGCCTAGATCTTGATAGTGAAGGAAGGCATCTTTTTCATACCCTACGTCGATAAAAGCTGCATTCAGCCCGTTGACGATTTTTTTCACTGTCCCTAGATAAATATCCCCTACCTTAAACCTGTTGTCATCTTCTTCTAAATGAAGTTCTACCAGGTTCTTGTTCTTGAGAAGGGCAATCCGACTTCCGTTTTGAGTAGAATCAATTACTAATTCTGTGCTCAATCCGTGTCTCTTTCTGTTAAATTTTTAAAGAACGTTTTTTGTGTGTTACTCAGGCAAGAAGCATATTACTTCTTCTTGTGCCTGTTTTTTCTAAGTCGCTTTTTTCTTTTGTGCGTGGCGATCTTGTGTCTTTTTCTTTTTTTACCACAAGGCATAATCTTATAGTTTTAAGTTGAACAATATTTTAGCATTATAATCTCTCCAGATAATTTTCTACACCAGTGAGGATTTGCTCATCTTCCGTAAGCTGGCGCAAAGCCTCAAAATGCTTTTTGGCTTTGTTTTTTTGGTTGGACTCAAAATAGCTGACCCCTAAATAAAACTGACCCTGGATGTTATCAGGATGATGTTTTACCAAATCCTCAAACCTCTCCGCAGCCCTTTTGTATTGGCCTGTCTGCATAGATAAAACCCCCATGTTAAACAAGGCTTCCTCATTGGTGGGCTCTTGCTCCAAAATATCCCTTAGCATGGTGATACCCTGCATGGGGTTGGCAGAGGACACATAGGTCATGGCCACCTTTGTTTTTAAGTCAAGCCGGGAAGGATCCTCTTCCAAGACCTTGTTAAGGTAAGCTCGGGTTTTGGACGCAAGCCTGGAGGTTTTTCCTTCATCCATGGCAAAGCCAAAAGCCTCGTAATATGCGTTCCCCGCCCTTTCCAAGTTAGATAAGTTGGGGACATTGTCCGCAGCCAACCCATAATAATAAGCAGCACTGTCCAATTTCCCGCTTTCGGCAAATACCCTGGCAGTAGAATCTGCAAATGTAGCGAATTTTTCTTTATCCTCCTCTACTTCCATTTCCCCTTTTAGGCGGGTAATGGCCTCTTTGGCCTCAGGAGTGAGTGAGGAGTTGTGTTGGGGGTCTGAAAAGGTAGAACCCAAATCACCCTCCTCCACAGCCATGCCTTCTTCTTCATTGTTCTCCACCACTACCATGGGTAAGGAAAACAACACTACAATAAGCACAACTCCGAATAATAGGAAAATGATTTGGGATCTCTTCATACACTGTAAGATGAATGCCGCTTTACTCTTGAGGAGCTAGCTCATCTACTTTTCTACTGTTTTTGATTTTGTCAATAAAAGCTTTTGAAGGCTTAAAGGCGGGTACATAATGCTCATCGATCACGATGGCCGTGTTTTGGGAAATATTTCTGGCGATTTTTTTGGCCCTTTTCTTATTGATAAAACTACCAAATCCTCTGACATAAATATTGTCCCCTTCGGCCATAGAGTCTTTTACTACCTTGAAGAATGCCTCGACTGTCTGAGTCACATCGTCCTTCTGAATGCCGGTCTTTTCCGAAATCTTTGTAATTACCTCTGCTTTTGTCACTGTATTTAAAATTTATGTTTGAGTGAATTTAGGCCTAATCGCCTATTAACCAACTAATTTTGGGAGTGCAAATTTACAAGAACCGTTCCAATTAAAAAACAAATTGCTGAAAATTAGTTTGTTTTGTGCTGACATACTTTGATTTAACAAGTTATATTATTTTGAATACCAACGATTTTGCCTACCGACTTTTGACCTGGTACCCCGATAATTGCAGGGATTTGCCATGGAGAAAGACAGATGATCCATATATCATTTGGCTCTCAGAAATTATCCTTCAACAGACTAAAGTTGCGCAAGGACTACCCTATTTTATGGTTTTCTCGGAAACCTTCCCGGATGTAAAGAGTTTGGCGGAGGCGCCCCTCTCCCTTGTCATGAGGTGCTGGCAAGGTTTGGGGTATTACAGCCGTGCACGAAACCTCCATGCCTGCGCCCAGCAGGTGGTCCATGACTGGGGCGGAAATTTCCCCGATAGCTATAGGGACCTATTGAAGCTAAAAGGGGTAGGACCGTACACGGCCGCGGCAATAGCTTCTTTTGCCTTTGGAGAAAAAGTGGCTGTGGTGGATGGTAATGTGTACCGCGTACTTTCCAGGTTTTTTGGGGTGGATGCTGATATATCCACTCAAAAAGGGAAAAAGGAATTTGAAAAGTTGGCCAACCAACTTATTGCTACTTCCGACCCAGGGACCTACAATCAGGCAATAATGGAGTTTGGTGCCTTGCAGTGTGTCCCCAAGTCCCCTGACTGCCACTCTTGTCCGCTTGTCGAAAACTGCCATGCATTTTCTGCCAACAGGGTTCAGGATTATCCCGTTAAAACTAAAAAAGTGAAGATCAAGAAGCGCTACTTCAGCTATCTGCATATTACCTGTGCCGGATATACGGTGGTAAAAGAGCGAGGGGCCGGAGATATATGGCAAGGACTGGTAGATTTTCCCCTGGATGAGTTCAAGAATGAAAAACAGAATCAATGGGAAGACGGGGAATCCCTAGCCAGCTTGAGGGGTTTTTCACGCAGCCAAATTGATGTATTCGGTACAACTTATAAGCATATCTTGTCCCACCAATGGATATTTGCCACCTTTGTGCAGGTAAGACTACAGAAAGGGGACCTTGAAATTCTCCGTAACTGGGTGGAAGATAGGAACTACCTCTTGGTAAATGGGGAGGAATTGGAAGACTTGGGAAAACCTATACTTATCGCCAAGTACTTGATTGATTGTGATTAAATGTTTAGATTAAGGCAAAACTTTTTGTTAACCAAATAAACCAAACAGACTATGGCTGGAGTAAACAAAGTGATTTTAATTGGGAACTTGGGGAAGGACCCTGAGGTGAGGCACCTAGAAAGCGGAAGTGTGGTGGCTAATCTTGCCCTGGCAACCACGGAAGTCTACAAAGACCGGAATGGTAACCGGGTAGAGAACACCGAATGGCATGACTTGGAGCTTTGGGATGGCCAAGCAAAAATTGCGGAGCAGTACCTGAGAAAAGGCAGTCAGATTTTTGTCGAAGGAAAGATCAAATCGGACACTTGGCAAGACGATCAGGGCAACAACCGGAAGAGGATAAAAATTAGGGTGTTAAGTTTTACCATGCTAGGCCCTGCCCCGTCTGGGGAAAACCAGAACACCAACTATGGGGGTAATACGCAGCCTCAGGCCCAACCTGCCAAAAAAGAAGAAGCCGTGGGCAGTCCTGCTTCCGGGTCAGAGATGGAAGATGGCTCAGACGATTTACCATTCTAGGAGAGCAAGTGAAAAAAAGCAAAGAAGAGGAGCAAAATGGCACAGGCATTGGGCAAGTTCCTGGGCCTGTGCCAGGTAGCATAAATAAAAATTCATTATTTTTGCCGAAATTGTAAACGTTAATGGACGACCCTTACCCGAGTTTAATTGGCCTGGTGGAGCTTGATACCATCTCCACGAGTTATTTGGTCATCAATATTGTCCTGTTTGTCTTGTTGTTGGTGGCCTCGGCATTAGTGTCAGGATCCGAGGTGGCTTATTTTTCACTCAGCCACCAAGATTTAAAGGAGTTGCAGGAGGAAGATTCAAAAAGCTCCAAATTGGTGATCAAACTTGTAGAGATCCCTCAGAAGTTGCTGAGCACCATTTTAATCCTCAACAACCTCATAAATATAAGTATCGTCACGCTCACCACCTTCTTCACATGGTCACTTTTTGGGAGTAGCAGCTCAGGAATATTGGTAGTGGTTTTTCAGACCATTGGAGTCACATTCACTCTGGTTTTCATTGGTGAAATTGTGCCTAAAGTATATGCCAATACCGCAAGGGTAAAGTTCTCGAAAGTAATGGCAAAAGCCCTCCATTTTTTCTCCATTATCGTGAGCCCATTATCCACTGTTCTGATAGCTATGAGCAACATCATAGAAAGGAAGATTGAAAAGAAAGGGTATGCCCTATCCGTGGATGAGCTGCACCAGGCACTTGAAATCACTTCGGAAGACACCTCTGTGGAGGAAAAGGACATCCTCAAAGGCATAGTTAATTTTGGCACCCTTTCTGTAAAACAGGTGATGCGCTCTAGGATGGAAATCACCGCGGTAGATACAGAAATGGACTTTCATGAGCTCATGGACAAAATTAACAAGAGTGGTTTTTCAAGGATTCCTGTTTTTCATGAGACGATAGATAATATCCAGGGCATTTTATATATTAAGGATCTGCTTTACCATATTGACAAGGGAGAGGATTTTGAGTGGCAATCCTTGATCAGAAATGGTTTTTTCGTGCCTGAAAACAAAAAAGTGGATGCCCTGCTTACCGACTTCAAGACGAAGAGGGTTCATATGGCAATAGTAGTAGACGAATATGGAGGCACCTCCGGCCTGGTCACTTTAGAAGATCTTATCGAGGAAATCATCGGGGAGATTAACGATGAGTTTGATGATATCGAGGATGTGATATTCAAAAAAATTGACAATCAAACCTACATTTTTGAAGGGAAAGTGTCTCTGAATGACTTCTGTAGGAAATTGGATCTGGACATTCAGTTATTTGACGAGGTAAAAGGGGATAGCGAGTCTTTAGGGGGGCTTTTGCTGGAAATCAATTCAAACCTCCCAAAAAATGGAACTAAAATCAGATATAAAGACTTTGAATTTACTATATTGGCAGTAGATACAAGGAGAATAAAAAAAGTGAGGATTAAAATCATTGAGGAAAAAAAAGAGAATACAGACACTCCTTAGATTACGAGACTTGAGGAATTCAGAAATCGCAACCAGTTAAGCAGTTATACCCCAAACGAAGGTGAAAAAAATAGATTTTTTATTTGCTTCAAAGACCTCGATTTTCTAACCATAAAAACCATCTATATCATCAAATTATAGAGATTTAGGTTGAAAAATCAACAATATTTTTAGGAATTAATTGCAAAGTACAGAAAGTAGGCTTGAAATGAAACTACTGCTATAATTGAAGTAAACATAACTTATGGTCGCAATTTCAGATATTCCTTCATTTTTGTATTATCTTTATTGCCTTGAATTTAAAAAATGAAAAAATTATTGTAAATAATTCAAGTAGATACAGCAACCTATAAAAAATTTCGATACATAATGAATCAAGGTTTATATCGTTCAGAATTCGAGCATGATTCCTGCGGAATAGGGGGAGTGGTTAACGTTAAAGGGAGAAAAAGCCACGAAACGATTAGCGATGCCCTGCTGATGCTAAGCAACATGGAACACAGAGGAGGAAGGGGAAGCGATCCCAAGACCGGAGACGGTGCAGGGATTTTGATTCAAATGCCCCATTCCTTTTTAAAGGAAGTAACACAAAGACTTGGTTTTTCCTTACCTGAGGAAGGCAGTTACGGAGTGGGCATGGTGTTTTTCCCCAGAAACAAGCAACTATATAAAAAGTCTAAAGAACAGCTTAACGCCATTATTGAGCAGCTCAATTTTGATGTGATCGGTTATAGGCAGGTCCCCACTGATGAGACAGTTCCGGGTTCAGGAGCTATGGAGGTGATGCCTAATATTGAGCAGGTCTTTGTAAAGCACAAAGACGGTTTAAAGGGCT
This sequence comes from Pleomorphovibrio marinus, assembly GCF_003347495.1. Lineage (GTDB taxonomy): Bacteria > Bacteroidota > Bacteroidia > Cytophagales > Cyclobacteriaceae > Pleomorphovibrio > Pleomorphovibrio marinus. The sequence continues at coordinate 426,099 of NZ_QCXY01000001.1, read as the reverse complement.
TGGACCTGGAGAGGAAACTATACATATTAAGGAATTATTCCACCCGCATCATCAACCAAAACATTCCTGGTGTGAATGATGCCTTTTATTTTGCCAGTTTCAGCGGGCAAACCTTAATTTATAAGGGGCAGTTGAGGACTGATCAGGTACTAACCTTCTATAAGGACCTTCAAAACAATAGGTTGACCTCGGCCATAGCAGTAGTACACTCCAGGTTTTCAACCAATACCTTCCCAAACTGGAGATTGGCCCAGCCTTTCCGATTTTTATCTCATAATGGGGAAATCAATACCATCCGAGGAAACCTCAACAAAATGAGGTCTAAGGAGACCTTGATGAAATCAGCGCATTTTACGGATGAGGAGATGCAGATGCTTTTGCCCATCACCAATGCGAAACACTCCGATTCTGCGAATCTGGATGCAATGGTGGAACTACTTGCCCTGAGCGGAAGACCACTTCCACACGTGATGATGATGCTAGTGCCAGAGGCTTGGCAAGACAACAAGGCAATGGATAAGGACAAGAAGGCCTTCTATAAATTTCATGCTTCGTTGGTGGAGCCATGGGATGGCCCGGCGGCCCTGCTATTCACGGATGGCAAATCCCTTGGTGCTACTTTGGATAGAAATGGATTGCGGCCTTTGAGGTATTTCATCACTTCCGATGACAGGCTTATCCTTTCCTCAGAGGCTGGAGCCTTGCCCATACGAGAATCCACTATTACGGCAAAGGGAAGAATTAGCCCCGGAAGGATGTTGGTGGCAGATTTGGCCAAGGGTAAAGTTGCATTTGATGAAGAAGTGAAGGCCGAAGTCTGTAACAACAAACCCTATGAGGGATGGATAAGGAAGGAAAGGTTAAAGTTAAGGCTTATTCCAGCACCTAAAAGCCTTTCACTTCCGTATAGCACGGAGCACATCAAAAAGAGGCAGACTATTTTTGGATATACTTTGGAGGATCTAAAGGTGATCATGGGACCAATGGGCGATACAGGTTATGAGCCTATTGGTTCAATGGGTGCGGATACCCCATTGGCAGTGCTTTCAAAGCAAAGCCAGAATATTTCCAACTACTTCAAGCAGTTGTTTGCCCAGGTGAGTAACCCCCCTATAGACCCTATCCGGGAGAGGCTGGTGATGTCTTTGTTTACCCGCATTGGAGAGAGTCACAATATACTGGAAGAAAGCCCCAAGCATACAAAGCAGATCCATATCTCTCAGCCAGTCTTGTTGAATGAGGACCTGGAGAAATTGAGAAACCTGGAGGAAAGGGGATATAGAAGTGAGACCTTGCAGGCGCACTTTGTAGCAGACCATAAGCCGGGTAGACTTTTGGAAGCATTGAACAAACTTTGCAAAGCTGCCGAAGACGCTATCCAAAACGGCAAGAATATCCTGATCATCTCAGATAGGAATTGCCATCCAGAAACTGCACCTATCCCCTCCTTACTAGCTACCGGTGCAGTACACCACCATTTGGTAAACCAAAAAATAAGGACCAAGGCAGGGATTGTTGTAGAAGCAGGAGATATTAGGGAAACCCATCAATTTGCCACGGTAATAGGTTATGGTGCAAGTGCAATTAACCCCTATCTGGCATTGGAAACGCTGATGCATCTCAACGAAGAGGGAATGCTCTCTAAAAAGCTCCCTCAAAAGAAATTGTTTGAAAATTACAAAACTGCGGTAGGTAAAGGACTTCTTAAAGTCCTTTCGAAAATGGGTATCAGTACCCTTCAGTCCTACCAGAGTGCCCAAATATTTGAGGCCATTGGTCTAGGTCCCGAGGTAATTGAAAGATGCTTTAAGGGGACCGTTAGCCGGATCAGTGGGGTGTCTTTTGACGAACTGGCCGAGGAGGTACTGGTAAGACACCACGCGGCTTATAACACAGACAGTCCCTTATTGGAGACAGGAGGGGTATATCAATGGAAAAGAAGGGGGGAGAAACACCTTTTCAACCCAGAGACCATCCATTTGCTTCAGAAATCCACAAGATTAGGGGATTATGCATTGTATAAAAAATTTGCGGATAAGATAAATAAGCAGACCAAGGATGCCTTGACCCTTAGGGGACTGTTTGAGTTCAAAAAACGGATATCTATACCCTTGGATGAGGTCGAACCCGCGGAAAAGATAATGAAGCGCTTTGCCACAGGTGCAATGTCGTTTGGTTCTATTTCTCATGAGGCTCATACCACCTTGGCCATAGCCATGAACAGGATTGGTGCCAAGAGCAACAGTGGAGAAGGAGGAGAGGACGAAATCCGTTTCGAAAGAAAAGACAATGGGGACTGGGAAAGATCTGCAATTAAGCAAGTCGCCTCTGGTCGTTTTGGTGTCACCAGCAACTACCTTAGCAATGCAGAAGAGCTTCAAATAAAAATGGCCCAAGGTGCCAAACCAGGAGAAGGCGGACAGCTACCCGGGCATAAGGTGGATGATTGGATAGGTAAAGTGAGGCATTCCACCCCAGGGGTGGGATTGATTTCCCCTCCCCCTCATCACGATATCTACTCTATCGAGGATTTGGCTCAACTGATCTATGATTTGAAGAATGCCAATCGCAAGGCGAGAATCAATGTAAAGTTGGTTTCGCAAGCAGGAGTGGGCACAGTAGCAGCAGGTGTGGCCAAAGCCCAATCGGATGTGATCCTTATATCAGGGGCAGATGGGGGAACTGGTGCATCCCCGTTGAGTTCTATCCGGCATGCCGGGTTACCGTGGGAATTAGGCCTTTCAGAGGCACACCAAACTTTGGTGAAAAATAACCTAAGGAGCCGTGTGGTTTTGCAAACCGATGGACAGTTGCGTACGGGAAGGGACCTTGCCGTGGCAGCGATGTTGGGTGCTGAGGAATGGGGTATTTCTACCGGAGCACTGGTGGTGGAAGGCTGTATAATGATGCGTAAGTGCCACCTTAACACCTGCCCTGTGGGTATAGCTACCCAAAACCCTGAATTAAGAAAGCTTTTCACCGGTGATCCAGATCATGTGGTCAATTATTTTAGGTTCCTTGCGGAGGACTTAAGGGAAATTATGGCCTCTTTGGGCTTCCGAACCGTAAGTGAGATGGTGGGCCAGAGTGATATCTTGAAGGCAACGGGATCCATGAATCACTGGAAATGGGATAAATTGGATCTCAGCCCTATTTTCCATAAGGTGGAGGTTCCGGATCATGTTGGTGTATATAAACAGATAGACCAAGACTTTAAACTTAAGAGGGTCTTGGATAGAAAACTTATCAAGGCTGCTACACCTGCTTTGGAACAGTCAAACAAGGTAAGGGGGGCTTTTGACATAATCAATATAGACAGGACTGTAGGAGCAATGCTCTCCAATGAAGTGTCCAAGATTTATGGTAGTGTGGGCCTCCCGGATGACACCATCCAGTTTAAGTTTAAGGGTTCTGCCGGCCAAACCTTTGGAGGGTTTTTGGCCAAGGGCATTAGTTTTGAATTGGAAGGAGAGGCCAATGATTACTTCGGCAAAGGCCTTTCCGGTGGGAAATTGATTGTTTACCCTAACAGAAATGCCAGTTTCGTAGCCGAGGACAATATTATCATAGGTAATGTGGCCTTTTACGGGGCCACATCGGGGAAGGCATTTATTAAAGGAAAAGCAGGTGAACGCTTCTGTGTAAGGAACTCAGGCGTAGAGGCTGTGGTAGAAGGTATTGGAGATCATGGATGCGAATACATGACAGGTGGACAAGTGGTGATTCTTGGGGAAGTAGGAAGAAACTTTGCTGCAGGAATGAGTGGAGGGATTGCCTATATTTATAAAGAGAATGTGACGCATATCAACCAGGAAATGGTAGATCTCGATCCCCTTAACGAAGATGATTTCGTTTCGGTGAAAAAAGCACTTGATGACCATTATGCCTATACTTCCAGCAATCTGGCGGAGACGATCCTGGAAAACTGGGAGGAAACCAAAGAACGGTTTATCAAGGTAATCCCTAGGGATTACAAGGCAGTATTGAGAAAAAGAGCATTAGAACAAACAAAAACATTAGTGTAAGATGGCGGATAAAGATGGTTTCTTAAAATATAAAAGACAGTTACCTGAATCCAGAAATCCTCAGGAACGGGTCAATGATTATAAGGAAATTTATAAACCACTAGACCCAAAGGTGTTAAACGAGCAGGCAGCCAGATGTATGGATTGTGGAATACCTTTCTGCCATTCAGGATGCCCATTGGGAAATGTAATCCCAGAATTTAACGATGCGGTTTATCAAAATGACTGGGAACTTGCTTTCCAGATCTTAAGGGGAACCAACAACTTCCCTGAATTTACTGGAAGGATTTGTCCTGCTCCATGTGAGGCTAGTTGTGTCTTGGGCATCAACAAGGATCCAGTGGCTATTGAGCTTATTGAAAAGCAAATTGCAGAGAAGGCCTATGAACTTGGGCTTGCCAAAGTAAAAGCCCCGGAGGAAAGAACTGGGAAGAAAGTGGCGGTCATCGGATCGGGCCCAGCAGGGCTTGCGGCAGCAGACCAGCTAAACCAAGCCGGCCATGAAGTTACTGTCTTTGAAAAAGACAAGGAAGTGGGTGGCTTACTAAGGTATGGTATTCCAGATTTCAAATTGGAAAAATGGGTGATCGATAGAAGGGTTGACATCATGAATAATGAAGGGGTTATTTTCAGCAAGGACACTGAGGTAGGATTCAATATCAAGGCTGAGAACATTCTTCAAAATTACGATGCGGTAGTATTAGCTACCGGTGCGCAGCATCCTAGAGACCTCAAAATCCACGGAAGGGATGCGAAAAACGTACACTTTGCCATGGAATTCCTAGGCAGGCAGAATCAAGTGGTTTCAGGAGAATTAAAGGAGAACCCCATTAGTGCAAAAGACAAGCATGTGATTGTGATTGGAGGTGGGGATACCGGAAGTGATTGTATTGGCACGTCCAATCGCCACGGCGCCAAAAGCATAACGCAGTTGGAGCTTCTCCCAAAACCTCCCCAACATAGGCAAACCCTTAACCCTTGGCCAGAATGGCCCATGACCATCCGTACCTCCAGTTCCCACGAAGAAGGAGTGGAGAGAGTATGGTCAGTGCTAACCAAGGAGTTCACAAAGGATAAAGAGGGAAACGTCACCGGTCTAACGGTCGTGGAAATCGAGTGGAAGGAAGTGGATGGTAGGATGCAGTTCTTTGAGATTGAAGGTACTGAAGAAACCCTTCCTTGTGACTTGGCACTTTTGGCAATAGGCTATTTAGGGCCAAAAAATGGTCTTTTAGAAGCATTTGGCGTGGAATTGATGGAAAATATGCTGCCAAAGTCCAAGAATTATCATAGCAGTGTGCCGGGGGTGTTTTTGTCCGGTGACATGAGAAGGGGGCAATCCCTGGTGGTCTGGGCTATTGCAGAAGGTAGAGAGTGTGCCGTGGAAGTGGATAAATTCCTTAGAGGGGGTGAGTCAAATCTGGCGAGAAGGGATAAATCCTTTTACAGTTATGAAGATAATGAAGTAAGTGCATGATACTTCTGTTTTAAAATTATTATATATTGAAACAAATAAAAAAAGGTAGTCAAACGGCTACCTTTTTTTGTGTGCCGTGAATGGCAACCAGCTAGGTGGAGAACTCAACTCTGGAGGGGCTGAGCTTTAGTGAAAGCCAAGGGGAACTACCTAGGGCACCACGGTTCGCACCAAGATGGTGGGAGAGTACAGCTAGGAAGACGATCCCTATCTTCCTACTCCATTTCCGAACCAGTGTCAATCAGATTTTATGATTAGTACTGTGTATTGTGTTTGAGTAACAAAAGAAAATTCACCACCCTCAATGGACTTTTTGTCTATTGTTTGCATGCTCCAAGTGTCCAATGCCTTTAGGGAATAGCTCTTTCCTTCATCCAGCTTCAAATTGATGGTTTTATCTTTCGAAGCTGTGTAGGCCATATAAATTTCACCAGGTTTTGAAAAAAGGTATATGTTTTCATCTAATTGCTTCCCATCCTCTACGGCGATGAGGGTTGGCACCATTTCATGCGCGGGCACAGCTTCCATTTGTTCCCGAAAATAGGCAATTCTGCTTGGGCTTTCTCCAGGTAGCGTACCCCCTTTTGCCCACCATCTTACCTCAGTCTCCTCATCAGAGTCATTTTGGAAGGTGTCGCCGTGAGTAGGATAACCCCCACTCAACCCAGCCATCCAAAAGTAACTGGTCATTTCTTCCCCACTTAAGTTTCCCCATCCGCTTGCCACATCGCCCTCATATCTCATCTCATCAAACAATAAAGGTTGCTTGTACATTTCTCTCCATCGTTGGGCATTGTAAAATTGACTGGTTTGGGTACTGGTGTGGGTGATCCAAGGGCGGGTATGGTCATAGAAATGGTCTTCCGAACCATACCAATTATGGATGCCCCTGAACCGTTGATGGGGATCATCCTGCTGTAGCATGGTGCCAATTCCTTCCCAATCTATGGTTTCTTTAATGCTGGGTATGTCCCATTCATTTGCTAAAGACCACCACACATTTCTATAGGCTGAAATCCTAGCCATCATGTACCTGACATATCTTTCGTTCATCTCTTTCCCCATCTCACTGTATCCCCATCTGTCGTAAGGGTGAAAAAGGATCACATCAGCCTGTATACCCATGTCCATCAACTGCTCCACCCTATTGTCAAAATTCTGGAAGAATTCGAAGTTGGGTTGTGTGAAGTCATTTTCTTCTCCTTCCCTATGATAAGGATAAGCCCAGGGTTCGGTCTCATTGCCGTATTGGTAGGATTTCGGGAATACACACATCCTGATTTTATTGAAGGGGGCATCTGCTAAAGTGGACAAGGTCTGCTCCTGAATGCTCTGTTTCACACTGGTCCACTGGTAGGCAGTGGTGCCAACGCCGAAATAGGGCGTTCCATCAGCATATTGGAGATAAAAGGTGTTTATTGTCTCTAATGGCCCATTGTTATTGCCACTTGGAGCAGTGGCTCTGAGCTTTCCACTTTTTCCATCAAGATTCTTTTCATTGCTGCTGGTTTCGTAGCTCCATTCCCCTTGCGAAGGAGGTGAAAATCGGACTTTGTATTGGCCATCCCCATCATAAAAACCAGGGACAAAAAATTGATCGCCCTCTTTGGAAAAGGTGACATCCAAGGTTATATCCATGTAAGGGTTTCCTTCACTTGTTCCTTCCAAACCTAGCTCAAATACGGCCCATTGCTCTATGGTTTCCAACTGTTCGTCAGGTTTACAGGCAATGGTGAAGAAAATCACCATGTACAGCAAAAGGAATTTTGGGTTATTGTTTTTTTGCATGATTTTAATGCCGGATTAATGGGCTGGCAATGGGGTTTGCATGATCATTGTTTGGAAAGATAAGCTTCTTGGTAAGGTGACCATATTTCGTAAATTGGGTTTCCGGTTGAGCTTAGGCCGCTATGGTGCCATTTTCCGTCTTTTACTTCATAGTCAAATTCCAAACTGGCTCCTACCCGGCTGTCATCCCTTGAAAAAAAGGTGATTTTCTCTTCGTACTTCCCATCCTTGGCCGTATAAGTGCCTCCACCAGTACCACTTAGTTCCTTTGTTTCTGAATTAAAGGCAATCCATTGGAACCTTCCTCCACCCAGAATTTTCACGGTTCTTCTGGCTCCCGGGGTCATTTCTCTTGTTTCACCATCTACTTTTCTCCCCGTTATCACCCAGTTACCGTTCAAATCATCTTCCCGGTCTGAAATTTTTTCCCAGATTTCTATGACGTCCCCACCCTTGATCCTTCCGGAAATGACTATTCTATCTTCCGCAAAGTCAATTTTATACCGATGGATTAAGCCCACCATATCCGTATCGCTGGTGTTGAAGTCCAGTGTTTCAGAATAGTCATCACCACTAATCTCAAAAAGGCCTCCACCCGTATGCAAGAATTTATCCCCCTTTAGCTCCTTGGCTCCATAGGCAAAATAACCATCTTGGTAAATTTTCACAAATTCCCTGTTTTTTACCTCTTTTCCATCTTTATGGGTTAGTTTCCACGCACCCTCCAGTTCTTGGGCACTTAAAGAAATCGATATAAAAAATAGCAATGCACAAATTATTTTCTTCATGGTAAGTTGAATTTTGGTTGAAGATAAAAATAGAAAAATAATCCCTTAATTAATAATATAAATTGTTTAATGGCAGTTATTAACCTATCTGTTTGTAGCTTTACACAGGTGAATGGAATACAGTTTATTGGCGTAACAAAATGTGCAACTTTAAATGCCCATGAGAAAGAATTCTCACACAGGGGGATGATTATCTAGGGCATTCCCCCGAATCGAGTTTGGGGCAGGCTACCTGCCAGAAGGTTTCCAACCATAAGGCAGGTGTGACCGTATGACCGCTGAAAAATCAATTATAAACACATGCACCATCTCAACAGCTTGTCCGTATCTGCCGCCTTGGTTCTTTTTCTGGCCTTTCAAGGTTGCTCTAAGGAGCAAAAGCCTGAAGCAAACCCTTATCAGGACAAAATCACCCAGCCTAGGAATACGCCAATCCAAACTAAGTTATCCTCCTTAGAAGCCTACAGGGAAGATGTAAAATCGATAGATGAGTTGATGGATAACCACCTTAGCTCAGATACTGTGTTTGCGGTAAACCAATCCGGGGAAAAGACACATTTGATGGTTTTGCTAAAGGACGAAAACCAAATACACCAGCACCTTTTTGTCTGGAAAATCGGTTCTATGGACATGCTCACCGATGAGTTGAATTGCTGTTTTAAGGAAGGGCGGCTGCTAATGGCAAGGCACAAAGATCAGGAGTGCTATTTCGAAAAAGGTAGGATGCAGTTTTGGCTTGATGAAAAGGGACAACCCTTGCCGATTATGGATACAGAAGAATGGCTAGATCAGTCCAACAGATTAATTAACTTGACTGGAGATTATTTAAGAAAATTTGAAAAATAAAGGAGATTCCGACTTATCGTACCATGCCTAAAATCCTTATTCTCCTGACCATATTGATAGTAAGCAGCAATACCCTCACCTTCGCCCAAAGTTACGGTACCACTGCGGGTTTAAGGCTTGGGAACAACAATCATTACCGAACCCTTGGAATCAGTGGAAAGCAGCGATTGATGAAAGGACTCACTGCTGAGGCCATTTTACAATCCGATTTTAATGTAAATACCACCGCACACCTTTTGGTCGCAAGGCACCGACCTCTAATAAGTAGGAGGTTTAATTATTACTATGGGGCGGGAGCTTCTATAGGGATTGAGGAGAGCAGGGAAAAGAGACCCGATGATATGCAAATTATCCACACCTATGGGAACCCTACCCTGGGGGTAGATTTAATTGTAGGGGTGGAGTTTACAGTGCTCAAAATGAATGTTAGCTTGGACTATAAGCCAAATGTAAATATTGCAGGTAGAGAACCATGGTATCAGGGCCAAGTTGGAGTATCAGTAAGGCATGTGCTGGTAAAAGGTAGCGAGCAAAACAAAAAGAAAAGGCAAAAAGCAAGAAAAAAAAGAAAGGTTCAGCGCAAGCAGGAAGAAACTGGCCCATTCACAAAAATTATAAGAAGGCTGAAGGGCAATTAAAAAAAACATTAACTTTAAGGATCATTCAACCCAATCCAAATCCTGTTCAGTTATGAAATTACTTTTTTCTTTTCTTTTTTTTACCCTTTGTTTAAATGTCCCTGGTTCTGCGCAGGACAATGCACCCGTTAAAATTGCAGTAGTAGGCCTTACACATTCCCATGTGCACTGGATTCTAGGAAGAGAGGATAAGGGCGACATTTCCATGGTGGGAGTGGTAGAGCCCAATAAGGACTTGGCCGAGCGATTTTTGGGTCAGCATGGACTATCCATGGATCTTTGGTACCCGGATATGGAGTCACTCTTTGCAGTTACCCTCCCGGATGGAGTTACTGCATTCGGGTCCATCTATGAACATCTGGAAGTAGTCCAAGTTTGTGCCCCAAAAGGTATTCATGTAATGGTAGAAAAACCCTTGGCTATCAGCACGGAGCATGCCAAGGAGATGCAAGCTTTGGCCGAAAGATATGGTATTCATTTATTGACTAATTACGAAACTACCTGGTATTCCACTAATCATAAGGTTTTTGAACAAATACATGGAGAAAACCCCATTGGCCCCCTTAGGAGAGTAGTCATTAACGATGGCCATGAGGGACCAAAAGAGATTGGCGTCAATAAGGAGTTTTTAGATTGGCTAACCGACCCTGCTCAAAACGGTGGAGGGGCAGTAATTGATTTCGGGTGTTATGGAGCGAACCTCATGACTTGGTTGATGAAGGGAGAAAGGCCTTTATCCGTAACTGCAGAGCTGAAGCAGATCAAGCCGGAAATCTATCCTGAAGTGGATGATGATGCTACCCTACTTCTTCAATACCCAGAAACCAAAGGAGTGATCCAAGCTTCTTGGAACTGGCCCTTTAGCAGAAAAGACATGGAAGTATATGGAGCCACTGGCTACCTTATTGCTAAGAATAACCTGGAATTTGCGAGTAGATTGGCAGGAGACAAAGAAGAAACCACAGAGATATTAGAGAAAAGACCCTATCCCTATGATGACCCTTTTTCATTTTTTGCCGCAGTGATTAATGAAGAAATCAATGTGGAACCCTTCGATCTATCTTCCCTGGAAAATAATATGATAGTAGTGGAAATTTTGGAAGCTGCGATTCAGAGCGCGGAAAGTGGGGAAAGAGTAATGTTGGAATAAATAATGAAAATAAATCGATTCACAAAAGCATGGAAGATCCGAGGAGCCTAGCCGCAGTTGCGGCCTTTCATCGATTGTTCAAACACCCCATTCTGGAAAAACCAGCCATTCCGGCCCGAGAAAGAGCATCTCTTCGGGTCTCTCTCTTGGCTGAGGAATTGAAGGAACTGCAGCAAGCCATTGAGGACCAGGATGTGGTAGAAGTGGCGGATGCGCTATGTGATTTGCAATATGTCCTCTCTGGAGCTATATTGGAATTTGGACTCGCCGATCAGTTTAAGTCACTTTTTGAAGAGGTGCAAAGGTCTAACATGAGCAAGGCTTGTGATTCTGAAGAAGAGGCCAAGTCCACCATGAGCCACTACCTTCAGCAAGGAGTGGACTGCTTCTACGAAAAGGATGGGGATAAATACTTGGTATATCGTAGTGCCGATTTGAAAACCTTGAAATCCATTAACTATTCTCCTGCAAACCTTAAATCCATATTGGAAAGCACAAAATAATTAGGGCTAAAATATCTTTAACCACTTTATCCGTTTTACCCTAGGAAATCGAGCCTGTCCTGACGGCAGTCAGGGCATGACGAGCACGTCACACACTGGGATGCCCCGTATAGCTATCGGGGCGTTGCGAGATTCCCCCGAAACAAGTTCCCCGAAGCAAGTTCGGGGCAGGCAGGGGCAGGCTATATGACCGCTGAAAAGAAATTATAAACATATGAAATCGAGCATGACGCAAGCGACACACGGAGGGATGATTAAGATTGCGAGATTCCATGTGGCAAATAAAAATCAATTATAAACACATGAAAATCACCATTACTTTGTGGCTGGGTCTAGCCCTTTTCTGTCAAATTGCAATGGGACAACAAAGGGGAAGGGATCTTGGCTTCACTCCAGGCGTATTGCCAACAGGCCCATTCAATGCAATCACCGATGTAGGAGGAGTAGAAGTAGGGCATGCCACCCTTCTAGAGGGAGCGGAGGTGAGAACGGGAGTCACGGCCATTTTGCCCTTCCGGGGAAATATTTTCAAGAGCAAGGTTCCTGCGGCAGTCTATGTGGGCAATGGTTTTGGCAAACTGGCTGGCATCAGCCAAATACAAGAACTTGGAAATCTGGAGACTCCAATTGTTTTAACGAACACCTTAAGTGTGGCTGCAGGGATTAATGGATTGATCGAACATACTTTTTCTTTCCCTGAAAATGATGACGTGAGATCAGTAAATGCGGTAGTAGGAGAAACCAACGATGGAGGGTTGAATGATATCAGGGGAATGCATGTAACTCCCAATCATGTGCTTCAGGCCATACAAAATGCCTCCGGAGGATCTGTGAAAGAGGGGAACGTGGGAGCAGGTACCGGAACAGTGGCCTTTGGGTTCAAAGCAGGTATAGGGACTTCTTCAAGAAAGCTTCCTGCCTCTCTAGGTGGATATACGGTAGGGGTTCTCGTCCAGAGTAATTTTGGCGGGGTGCTTCAAATGGATGGACTGCAGGTAGGCGAAAAATTAGGAAAATACAGTCTAAAAGAACACGTAGAATCCGCAGATGGATCATGCATGATGGTGGTGGCTACCGACGCACCATTGGAGCACAGAAACCTGGAGCGCATAGCCAAGCGGGCAATGATGGGATTGGCCAGAACCGGAGGAATAGCTTCCAACGGGAGTGGGGATTATGTCATTGCCTTTAGCACCGCAGTGGAAATGCGAATTCCACATGATACACGGCAGCAGCGGACTCAAAAATATGAAGCTGTAAACAACGATCACATCTCTTCACTTTTTATGGCGACCATCGAAGCTACCGAGGAAGCCATTATAAATTCACTCATAGCCGCCGAAGATATGCAAGGGGTGAATGGCAGGAAAGTTAGGGCCTTGCCAAGAGAGCAATTACGGGAATGGCTATTGGAAAGGCCCTGAGCAAAGTACCCTATGCTTTAAATTCCCCAGTTCACTAATCGATGGTTTTTTGGAGCAGTCCTTTTCAAGCGCTCTTTAATTTTGGGCAAATACATGGTGTTGTACCTCAACCTGGAGATGTAGTTGGGGTTTTCATGATCGCCATTCCAGCAATGCTCGGCCATATCTCCGTAATCTACCTCTCCTGCATAGTAGGGGCTAGTGGTGGCCTCTAGAAAATCCTCCATAAGCACCACGGCATTGTTGAGGTAGTAATTGTCCATATCACCGCAGTATATATGAATTTTTCCTTCCAGATCCTTCCCTATGGTTTCCCAGTCCCTTTCCACTATATACCGTAAGTCATAATTTTCACGCCAGTAAACCGCCACTTCTTTATCAATTTCTCCTGTCTTTTTATCCCAAATCCGCTTGGGATATCCATTTTCTCCCACTGGGGAATATACCGCTTCCCATATATCATATTGGTCGCCAGAACGTGTATGGGATCCCAGTGCCAGTTCCCGATAATTCATCTGCTCTAAGGTAGAAAATAGTTGCCCCTTATTGTTTCGTCTTCCCGGCCTTGCCACCTGGCGAAAATCTCCCCGGTCATAGTAGGCATTATCATCTTCATAAATATTGACCTGTGTGAAGGCACGAAAATCTATAGGGTCAGGGCAAGCCGCAAAACAGCCGTTGTATTCGGTGGGGTAAAACACCTGAACCGCCAAGGCCTCCCAACCACCAGTACTACCCCCATAGGTAAAGCGGCCCCAACCTTCCCCAACACCATTAAACAATTCTTCTACATGTGGGATCAGCTCATAGGTGATGGCGTCTCCATAAGGGCCGATATTGGCGGAATTTACTGCATAGGAATCGTCATAGTAGGGATTTTGGTGTTGGATTTCTATGGCTATGAACCTTGGGAAATCGGAGCTGATCCATTGCTGATAAAAATCATAGGCTTCCTTTTCCTGAATGTATTGGTAGCCTGTGATCCCGAAACGTGCATTGTAGATGCCATCGTCAGGGTCCGCGCTAGGTGGCTCTGTGCGAAAATCCTCAAATGTTTTGGGGAAATGCCCGTGAAAAATCATCAAGGGATATCGATCCGGACTATCCTTATCAAAGCCCTGGGGCACCAACACATTGGCTTGTAAGTGCATGGGGCGACCCCAAAACTCGGTCAATAAATCACTTTGGATACGTATATGTTTGATGTATTCCGTATCCTCTTCCGGTGAAATAGGGGGGATTTCTGTATCTAGTTCCACCGCAATTTTGTCGGGACGGAGTGGGTCAATATCGACTTTCTTTGGTGTACTGTAGAGATTTTCCGGTGAAATGTTCCACTGTTGTCCCTCCCCCTGGTCCATAGGTAGCTTCACGGTATGCCCATTCGACAAATTAAATGTCTCATACTTGTGTAGCAATACTTGCACGTAGTAATCCCCGGGTGGAATTTCCGCAAACGAACCTAATGGGTAACCGAATACTGAGCCATCTACTACCAAAACCTCCTCCGGCTTCCAATTTTCAACATCAAGGCCAAAGACCAGCTGGGTGTGGTTGTTATCATTGATCTGAAAACGGGGTTCTTTCTCGTCATTGTTGGAGATGAGCAATAACAATCTCCCGTCAAAACCCTCCTCCCCAAACTCAGCAGGATAAGTAACTTGAAATTGTAGCGGAGAAATGTCTCCGTATTGGGCTTGGTTACAACTGCCTATCGATAAAATTAAAAGAAATACCATTATCAGGCCGAAATAAGATGAATTTTGGTCAAGCATAAGTTAGGGATTCAGTGGTTGTGATTAAAATAAATTTTGGCAAAAGCATATCAGAAAAACCGTGAGACATCATCGATAACCCTAGGGTATGGATTGGATGGGCTTTTTAATAAGCGTTAAGCTCATAAATGAAATTGATTTAGTTTATTTGGCAATTAATTATTTCTTTAATTTTTCCGATAATTTTCTGAAGGCATTCACAAGAGTAGTAAGGTCACCTTCAGTATGTTCTGCACTTATCACCGCTCGATTCACAGTTGGGTCTTGCATACTCGGATAGGGGAAGGAGGAAACAATTATTCCCTGCTTTTCAAGCTCTTTAACCCAGCCCGCCTCCTTAAAAGAAAGCACTGGGAATTCAGGGAAAGGATGGACACCAGAAATTGACCCTAGGCTTTTCTTCACCCAAAGGATATTTCCCCTAAGCTTTTCCCATTGCTCTTTATAGGTTTCTTTACTATGAATAAATGCATGCAAGAAGGCTGGAGCACTTGGAGATGCTCCCCTGAACATTGGCATTTCCCTCAATTTTTGACAGGTTGCTTTATCGGACAGGACAATTCCCCCTGGCAAACCAATGGCTTTTGCCAAAGAACCACAGACTATCAATGATGCGTTTAGATGGTTCCATGATGCAAAAGTGCCATAGATCCCGGAAGGTATAGTCCCAAAGGCGTGGCTGTCATCTATCAAAAGACAGTATTTATTTTGGTAAGAAAGGTTGTTGACCCATCCGAAATCATGAATTTCGGGGTGTAAGGCATTCACTGCGTTTGAAATAATGAGGATCCGCTGACCTATCAGGGATTGGGATTTGGACACGCAAGATCCAGCCCACTGCGAAAAATCCCCCCTAGGATCTCCGCTCATACCCTGTGGAAGTATGGCAGGATGACTTCCAGGGGCCACCCAAATTTGATCGTATTCACTTTTGAGATAGGAAGTACATAGTAGGCCAGAAAGATATCCTGAACTTACACAGATAGAGTCCTCCGCACCTGCCTTTTTAGCAAATTCCCTCTCAAATTCCTCAAAAATTCCCAGTTGGACAGTACTGTTCCGGCTAGATCCGTGGCTACCACCGAAAAGCTTAATCCCTTCCATGAGTTTTTCCTCAAAATGGGATTGATTGGCCATGCCCAAATAAGCCGTACCACTAAAATGCAGGTATTCCTTACTTCCTACATTGATTTTTCGCCCTAATCTACTAGTGTGAAAAGTCTGCATATCCTAATCCAACAAGAGGGCTCCGGTTCCGGGTCGATCCGGGAATATGACCTTTTCAGGGGTAATTATTACTCCTTCTGCTATATCCTTGGCCAAAAGCATGGCCCCATCCATGTCTACGTAGTCCAACAAGGGTGCTAAATGCGCTATGGCAGAGATTCCTACGGATGATTCAGTCATACAACCCACCATGGTTTTCATATTTAGGGATTTTGCCTCTGCAAGCATTTTGAGCCCGGGGGTTATTCCCCCTGCTTTTACCAGCTTTACGTTGATTCCATGAAAAAGGCCATGGCATTTTTTTACGTCTGATGGGACGATACAGCTTTCATCCGCTATTATAGGAAGTTTACTTTCCTTAAAAACTTTTCTCATTCCCTCCAAGTCATCTTTGGCCAGGGGTTGTTCCATAAACTCGACCCCCAATTCCTTTAGCTCCTTGGAGTAGGATATGGCTTGATCGGCAGTCCAGGCACAGTTGGCGTCTATTCTAAATACCGCATCTGTGTGTTTTCTTAGTTCTCTGACGATATCCAAGTCATGGTCTGTACCCAATTTGATTTTGTAAATGGGCCATTCCATCTCTTTCATTTTCTCCACCATTTTGGGAAGGGGGGCTATGCCTATGGTGAAATTGCTGAGTGGGATGTTTGCTGGGTTTAAGCCCCAAAATTCATACAGTTTTTTCCCCTTTGATTTAGCATACAGGTCCCAGGCGGCAATGTCCATGGCGCATTGGGCGAAGGGGTTGTCCAGAAAATGTTCACGGGTAGCTTCCCATATTTTCTCAGGGTGGGATATGCCCAATTCCTCCACTGCCGTTGAGGCCCTTTTTAGGGAGGAACTCATGTTTTCCACCGTCATCCCATAAAAGGGGTTGGTGGTGGATTCCCCTAGCCCAAAAAGACCACCATGTGAAAGTTTCACAATTATGGTCTCCTGTACATCTCGACTTTGGTGGGCGATGGTGAAAGTATGCTTTAAGGGAAGGTGGCGAACCTCAAATTCAAGTTGCATAGGTTTAAGTAGTGGTTGTTTTTTACTGTGTAAAAATTAAGCCATAAAGGTAAATTAGAATAGTTTGATATTGAATTAATTCCTTAAAATTTGCTATTTGTACTCACAACATTAAATCAACCACCGACAACTATGTGCAAATACTACAATTTGATAATACCGCTTATCCTGTTTTTTCTTTCTTCCTGCGGGGAGACAGAGTTTACAGAAGTTCCCAGCACGTCTTCCTTGGAGCAGGCCTTTGAAATATACAAGGAAGCTGCTTTTGAAAAAAGGAGGTTTTTTCATGCCGATATTATTCCCCTGTTGGAAAAACATGCCCAAAGCTTTAAAATGGACACTTTGGGAAGATCAGTTAAAGGCAGGGAAATCTTTCAACTTTCCTATGGTAGTGGCCCAACTAAAGTGTTGCTATGGTCACAGATGCACGGTAACGAAAGTACGGCAACCATGGCCTTGTTTGACCTCTTCAATTTTCTGGATGGGGAAGATTCTACCTTTATGGCACTTAGGGAATTGATGGAAGAAAGATTGAGCATTCGGGTTATACCAATGGTCAACCCAGATGGGGCGGAGCAGTTCATGCGTAGAAATGCCTTGGGTATAGATTTGAACAGGGATGCACGGAGGACCACCTCCATAGAAGCCGAAATCCTAAAAAATGCCCGGGATGATTTCAGCCCCCATTTTGGGTTTAACCTACATGACCAAAGCACGTATTACAATACCCTGGGCAGCCGAAATCCAGCCACTATATCTGTATTGGCTCCGGCATACAATAAGGAAAGGGAGATGAATGAAGTAAGGTTAAAGGCCATGAAGGTTATAGCCGGCATGAACAGGGTGCTTCAAGAAATAGTGCCGCAACATGTGGGAAAGTACAATGATACCTTCGAGCCCAGGGCTTTCGGGGATAATTTTCAAAAATGGGGCACAAGTACCATACTCATAGAATCAGGTGGATATCCAAATGACCCTGAAAAGCAGTATATCCGTAAACTAAACTTCATGGCCATTTTGGGCGCTTTGTATGAAATAGCAAGTGAAGGATACGAACGCTATAAGGAGGAGGATTATTTTTCTATTCCAGACAACGAAAGTCGGCTAATGGATGTGTTGATAAAAAATGCCACCGTCGATCAGGAGGGCGTGGAATATACCACGGATATAGGGATTAGAAGAGGGGAGCACACTGTGGGGAAAGATTATTTTGTAAGGGGAAACATCCAGGATTGGGGGGATTTGTCCACTTTTTTTGGTTATGTTGAGCTGGAGGCAAAGGGGTTGCGAGTGCAGGAAGGAAAGGTATATGAGGGAGAGGTAAACCATGATGAGTATTCGGTTTCTGATGCTTGGAAGATGCTAAAGGAGGGTTATATGTGGGTTAAATCTCCAGAAGATTGGAAGGGCAGGCTTCATAATCTTCCTATCATGATGTTATCGGCAAAAGAAAATACGGATTCAGAGATTGGGATGGGGAGTAGTGCAAATTTTTATTTGGAGGGGGAGGATGGGCTGAAGTACGCTGTTTTAAATGGGTATTTACTGGAATTGGAAGGTGATTTCTCAGGTGAGGAATTAAAAAACAAGTACTGATTTGCAGTTTTTTTGGGAATCAGGGCATGGGGAAAATATAATCAAGAATGATATTGGCACAACACTAAAAAATTGCAAGTAGCCCAATTATATATAGTATAGGTACATTATTTGATGCTTAGTTGATAATATAGTAAAATTGTGTCTTGCAATTCATTAATACCAACCATAACCACATATAATGAGTCAAAAATCTACAGTAGATGAAATCCGGGAGCGATTTGATAAGGATGTTGAACGCTTTTCCAATTTAGAAACTGGACAGGAATCCATTATGGACGCTCCATTGGCGATGGAGCTGATCACCCAAGCGGCGGTAACCACAAACCCGAATGCCAAAAATCTTTTGGATATAGGTTGCGGGGCTGGTAATTTTACCCTGAATTTGCTGCCTCATCTCTCCCAATTGAACTGTGACATGGTGGATCTAAGTGAGGCCATGTTGAAAAAAGCGTTTGATAGGGTTTCTTGGGGCACCACAGGGAAGGTCAATTTATACCAGGAGGACATTCGTAAGGTAAAGTTACCGGATAATCACTACGATATCATTTTGGCGACCGCTGTGCTTCATCATCTAAGAGATGACCAGGACTGGGAACAGGTATTTCAGAAAATCCACCAGTTGCTTGTCCCAGGTGGTAGTCTTTGGATTAGTGATTTGGTGGTTCACGATGATCCAGAACTCCACAAAATCATGTGGACTAGGTATGGAAGGCACCTTATCTCTGTAGGGGGTGAAAGTTATAGAGACAAAGTTTTTAAGTACATAGAAGTGGAGGATACCCCAAGAAGCCTATCTTATCAGGTCCACTTGATGGAGAAAGTAGGGTTTAAACAGATTGAAATATTACATAAAAATTGTTGTTTCGCTTCTTTTGGAGGGGTGAAATAACCGAATTTAACCTATCAACCTTGCCTATTTGGTCGGTTGGCCAAATAGGCAAGGAGTTTATCAATCAATTAGAATCCTTAATCCTAAATTAGCATCCACTCTGGCCAAGTTTTCGTAGCTGTTTTCATTAAGCTTTATTTTCTCAAAGTGAAAACCATTTCCTACCTTAATACTGCGCAGTACACCTGCATTTAACCTTAGCCCTGCTCCAAGGTATACGTTTTTGGCAATTTGAAAATCTGCCCCTCCTTGAGCATTGAACCCCAAGGTGGTACCTTTAATATGTAGGCTGAGGTTTTGGTAGAGACCTTGATTGTAATAATGAGATACACCGGAACCAAGGCTGAAATACAATATGGAAAGGTTATCCGGCATAGCCCTTCTCATCAGGTAGTTCAACCCTATGTAGTGGATGGCATAATTATCTGCAAGTACTTGGCCTCCGGATATGGCTTCATTACTGCTTTTGAATAGGTTGTATTGAACACCTATACCTTCCATTTCATTGAAAAAATAGCCTGTCTGGAAGTCAAGATTATAGCCAAAGGTGAGAGCACGTAGGTGTGCTACCTCGTTTGGGTTAGTAACCATCGGGGAAAGCCTTGCAATTCTTTTACCAGCACCCCCTTCGAAAGTGACCCTCCACCGGGGAAGTTCTAATTCATCCAAAAAGGCTTTTCTTTCCCGTAATTTGTAGTGTAAAGTTCTCTCTTGAATTTCGGATTCTGGTATGGCTAATTTTCGGAGATGGCCTTTAAAGGTATACTGAAAATAGACCGTATCGTTTTTGATATCAGTGACTTTTCCTTCATATCGATTACCTTCATTGGTAATGATTCGGTCCTGAGCTCTTGCTGTAAGGATTAACCCAAAGGTGAGGAGCAAAAGTAATGTTTTTTTCATATGTTTATAATTTCTTTTTAGCGGTCATATAGCCTGCCCCTGCCTGCCCCGAACTTGCTTCGGGGAACTTGTTTCGGGGGAATCTCGCAACCATAATCATCCCGGTGTGTGACGTGCTCGTCATGCCCTGACTGCCGTCAGGACAGGCTCGATTTCATCTGTTTATAATTGTTTTTTTAAGGCCAGATGGAATGCTCTAGATAATCATCCCCCTGTGTGAGAATTCTTTCTCATGGACATTTCATGTGTTTATTTTGATTTTTATTTGCCAAATGGAATCTCGCAATCTTAATCATCCCTCCGTGCGTGGCTTGCGTCATGCTCTAACCGCCGTCAGGACAGGCTCGATTTCATTTAAAAGTTTTTTAGTAAAATGATCAATGAATGCCTTTAAGTTTTGATAATAAGCTGTAAGGTGTACTTCCTATATTGAAAAGGATTTTTTGGAAAGCCCTGTACCAATTGGAAATCTGTTTTAATTCATTCTGATTAGAAAAGGGATTGATTTTTCTTTAAAAAATGGATAAAATCAATCTTACCTGGATTTCTTGCTTTTCAAAAGGGTGTAAGTGAAATTACATGTTAGATACATTTATTTTGCTATTCCATGAAGGGAATGTTTCCCAAAAAGATTTCCCAAAAAGTGCTACCAGTATCTTCCCCTTCTACCGAACGCTTATGGCATTGAAAAACCTCGAAACAACATTATTTTATCGCAAATTTCCAGCTTTGAAAACTGCTTGAAATATAGAGCAAGAAATTAAAATGTGCAACAAGTATTTTCTGTGATTTTTAGGTGAAAAGTCTGTGTTATTTATTCTTGATAAATGGTAAATAATACTGTCTCTCCCACTGCTTTCAGTGTTCTTTTATCAATCAAGTCCATATCATCTGCATGAGTATGATGGTAATGGCCAAACCCATAATCGGGACTGTACTCGATGATATTGATCATAGGAATATTGGCATTTTCATTTACGAATAAGTGGTCGTCAGTGATGGGCTCGGACTGTCGCATGATGAAAAAATCACTGTGTCCCAAGTGGTGCCCATATTTCCACACCTTGTCCACCACGTTTTTGGCGTACTGCACAGAATAACCTTCCTTGTAGAATCGTGCACCTCGACCTCCTACCATATCCACAAGAATCCCAAAATAGGCACTATAGGAAGGCTCATGTTTGTTTTTGGACCAATGTTGAGAGCCGAGACACCACCAAATAGTGGATTGGCTTCGGTTCTTTTTGGACTCGGGTTCCCCGTCATCTTCCCCATCAAACAAAATGATGTCTATCCCTACCTCTGGCTTGTTTTCCACTTCTCCCAATGTCCTGGCCACTTCCAAAAGTAGGCCTACTCCACTTCCTCCATCGTTGGCACCTGGTATAGCTTCGTCCTGTCTTTCGCTGTCTTTGTCTGCCACCCTTCTGGTGTCCCAGTGGGCAGCCAAGAGGATTCTTTTGCTAGCTTCCGGATTAAAGGAGGCAATTATATTGGTGAGGTCCCACTGAAGCCCGTCATGAGTGGTGGCAGTAAATTCCTGAAGTTCGACTCCCCAGCCAAATTCCTTAAATTTTTCTATCAACCACTGCCTGGTGTTTGCGTGACCAATGGTATTGGGAACCCTTGGCCCAAAATCAACCTGTTTTTGAGTATATGCATATGCAGAATCCTGGCTAAACGATGGGGCCTCCTTGTAGGTGACTTCTTCTCTTGTAACCTCTTCTTTGCTCCTTTGAGATTCACAAGCCGTGCCTACAATACTAAGCGTAATTAGTAGTATCAAAAAATTATTCTTCATATGCCCAGTCGATTTTGTTTTTCATGTCTTTCACTAGGATTCCCATCCGCTTTAAATCATTCCGGATTTCATCTACTTTATCATAATCTCGTGCCTGCTTTGCTCGGGCATACATTTTTAAAACCACCCTCAATAGCTCCTCCTGCTCCTCAGGTTTTTCCTCTACCAAACCTAGAACTTCCTCAATAAACCGAACATAGGTACGGATCATTTCATCAAACATCTCTTTTCCGAAAACGGAGGCCGCAAGCTGACCTGTATAAGCGGCATTGATTTTTTTGAGGATATTAAAGAGATGACCAATGGCCTGGGCTGAATTAAAATCATCATTCATGGCCCTAAACATGGCTTCCAGGCTATTTCGGACCTGCCCTATTTGTTTTTCGTCCTTTTCTACCTCGGGATCCTCTAGGTAGGTCATGGATTTGGCGATCCGGTAACCGTTGATCAGTTTTTTGTATCCCTTTCTGGCGGCTTGCAAAGCTTGGTTTGAGAAGTCCAGCGTGGACCGGTAGTGTGCCGTGAGGATGAAATACCTGACAGTCATTGGGCTATAGGCCTCTTCTAATACCTTGTGATCTCCGGCGAACAATTCCTGGAGGGTGATAAAATTCCCCAGGGATTTTCCCATCTTTTGGCCATTGATAGTGATCATATTGTTATGCATCCAATACTTTGCGGGGTCGGTATGGCTGCAGGCGTTGCCTTGTGCGATTTCACATTCATGATGTGGAAACATGAGGTCCATTCCTCCCCCATGGATATCAAAATGGTCTCCCAGGTACTTGCTGCTCATGGCGGTGCATTCCAGATGCCACCCCGGAAAACCAAGGCTCCAGGGAGAATCCCACTTCATGAGGTGCTCGGGAGAGGCCTTTTTCCAGAGTGCAAAGTCCACTGGATTTCTTTTTTCGGATTGGCCATCCAGCTCTCTACTTCCACTCATCAACTCCTCAACCACTCTTCCGGAGAGCCTCCCATATCTTTTTTTATCGTTGTATTTCAGGACATCGAAATAAACGCTTCCATTCACCTCGTAGGCCAAGCCTTCCTTAAGGATGTTTTCTACCAGTTTAATTTGCTCCGGGATATGCCCGGTAGCCCTAGGTTCAATATGTGGTTTTAGGGTATTGAGCAGCTCCATATCCTTGTGGTAAGAATCTGCATAAAACTGGGAAACTTCCATGGGTTCCAATTGCTCAAGTTTTGCCTTTTTCGCGATTTTGTCCTCGCCTTCATCAGCATCTGCCTCAAGGTGCCCCACATCGGTGATATTCCGTACATACCGAACTTTATATCCTAAGAACTTAAGGTAGCGATGTACTACGTCGAAAACGATAGCGGCCCTTGCGTGTCCAAGGTGTGCGTCACCATAGACGGTGGGACCGCAGACATACATCCCTACATTCGGGGGGTTGATGGGCTCAAATGGTTCTTTTTTTCTGGAAAGTGTGTTGTATATGTTTAGTGGATGTAATTGCATCCCGCAAATTTATCAAAAGTTCAATACTTTTTTTAGGAAAATAATTTTATTACCTTTGCAGGGTATAAGACAATTGCCAAGAGGGGACACGCAGTCCCCTCTTTCATTATGCAGCCAAGAAAGTGCTCAGTGAAGGTAAGCAGTAAAAAGTATGGATTTGGAACAAACGGTTTTCGAAATTGTAGAGAAACACCTACCCGACGAGAGCCACTTTATAGTAGAAATAAAAATAACCCAGCAAGGCTACAAAACACTACTCAGCATTCTCATTGATGCAGATGCAGGTCTTCATGTGGACAACTGCGCCTTGGTGAGCAGGGCTGTAGCGGAGGAAATCGACGCCAAAGAGCTGATTGAGGAGGCGTATGTAATAGAGGTGAGTTCGCCGGGAGTGGACTTTCCGCTAAGTTCGCGAAGACAATATACCAAGAACATAGGCCGTAACATTAGAGCCCAGCTAACAAGTGGTATGGACGTGGAAGGGGAATTGCTGGAAGTAGGGCAAATGGGTATAAAGATTAAGGTCAAGAAAAAGCCAAAAAAAGGTAAAAAAGCCATAGAGGAAACAACGGAATTGGCTTTTGACCAGATAAAAAAGTCAATAGTATTGGTCTCTTTTAAATAAACACAATGGATGCTAAAGTTCTAATAGACTCGTTTGCAGAATTTGCCAGGTCTAAAAATGTGGATCGACCCACTATGATACGTATACTAGAAGATGTATTCAGGGCGATGATACGAAAGAAATATGAGACAGATGAAAACTTTGATGTGATCATCAATGCGGATAAGGGTGATCTGGAGATCGTGCGGATCAGGGAAATCGTGGATGACAATTCAGAGGATATCTGGGACCATGACAAGATCAGTCTTTCCGAGGCGAGAAAAATCGAACCGGATTTCGAGATCGGAGAAGAGACTTACGAACGAATTGAGCTTGAGGACTTTGGAAGGAGAGCAGTCATGATGGCCAGGCAAACCCTCATTCAGCGGATCAAGGATCTGGAAAAGGATCTTTTGTTTCAGCAATATGAGGAACTGGTTGGGGAGATTGTCTCTGCCGAAGTATATCAAATATTGGGCAGGGAGATCCTCCTGATGGACGGGGAAGGCAACGAATTGGTGATGCCTAAGAGTGAGCAAATTGCAAAGGACAGATTCCGGAAAGGGGATTCTGTAAGGGCTATTGTCCATAAAGTGGAGATGATCAACGGTAATCCAAAGATCATTTTATCCAGAACTTCCCCCATATTTCTAGAGAGGCTTTTTGAAAATGAAGTTCCCGAGGTTTATGATGGGCTGATAACGATCAAAAAGATTGTAAGGGAACCCGGTGAAAGGGCAAAAGTGGCTGTAGAATCCTATGACGATAGAATAGACCCAGTTGGAGCCTGTGTGGGAATGAAAGGAAGTCGTATCCATGCCGTGGTAAGGGAACTGCAAAACGAAAATATTGATGTCATCAACTATACCGAAAACCTTGACCTATATGTTTCTAGGGCTTTGAGCCCAGCAAAAGTAACCTCATTGCAAGTCAACGAGGAAGACAAAAGGATTTCGGTTTACCTGAAGCCTGACCAAGTTTCTTTGGCCATTGGCAAAGGGGGATACAATATTAGGCTAGCCAGTCGTTTGGTAGGTTATGAAATAGATGTGTTCAGGGAACTCTCTGACTATGAAGAAGAAGAGGATGTGGACTTGAGTGAGTTTTCCGATGAAATCGACGATTGGGTGATACAAGAACTCAAAAAGACAGGGCTTGACACGGCAAAGAGTGTCTTGGCACTTACCAAAGAGGATTTGTTGAGGAGAACCGAACTGGAAGAAGAAACCATTTCGGAAATCTTTAGGATTTTGAAACAAGAATTTGAGCAATAATAAACGGTAGATTATTCCATCGGGCTTATATTTGCAAGATAAAAATAATACAGGAACAGGTTTTAGCTTATGTCAGAAGAAAAAATGATGAGATTGGGGCAAGTAGCCAGAAAACTAAACGTGGGCATTTCGACCATCGTGGAGTCTATGGCCAAAAAAGGCTTTGAGGTAGAAGGCAACCCCAACTCCAAGATCAGTCAGGAGCATTTCAATATGCTGGCCAAGGAGTTTAAGTCTTCTGCTCAGGAGAAGGAGGAGGCTTCGCACCTCTCAATAGGCAAGCGCCACAACGAAAATTTCACGATCAAAGCAGAATCTGAAATGGAGCCTGAGCAGGTCAGAAAAACTGAACCTGAGAAACAGCCTGATCCAAAGACTGCGCCAAAACCTGCACCTGATACTCCGGAAAGCACCTCCTCAACGGAGAAAATCAAGCCAGATGCTCCTAAGCTGGATGGATTGAAGGTGGTGGGGAAGATAGATCTGGAAGGAAAAAAGCCTGTTCCTAAGCCTGCGGAAGAAAAACCAGAAGTTCCAAAGCAGGAGCAAAAGCCTGCACCCCCTGCACCCAAAGAAGAGGAAAAGGAACAACAAAAACCCACCCCCCCTGCTCCAGAAGGGGAGAAAGTTCAGGAAGTTTCTTCAGATCCACCGGCTAAGGAGGCAGTAAAGACCCAAGAAAAGAAAGAGTCAGAAAAGCCTGAGGAACCTAAAGTTGAGCCTGCCTCAAAGCCTGAGGATTCTAAAAAGCCTAAGGAAGAGGAGAAGACCCCTGAACCTCAAAAAGAGGAGAAACCGGAAGCTCCTACCACTTCCCAACCTGAGCAAGCTAAGGAAAAACCCGAGGAAAAGGTCGAACCAAAGGAGGACAAGCCTGAACCTGAAAAAGAAGGAAAGGATAGGGTCATTTCTGCAAAAGCGGACTCTTTGAAAGGACTAACCGTTTTGGGGAAAATAGAACTTCCCAAGGATAAGCCAAAAAAGAAGTCCAAACCTGTAGCCTCCTCCGACGAAAAGAACAAGGAAAAGAAAAAAAGGCCAAGGAAAAGAATTGACAACAGGCCCAGAACGCCTGGTACAGAAGGCGCGAATAGAGGGCCTGGCGGACCTGCCCAAGGGCGGGGCCCAGCGAGCAGAAGAGGTAAACCCGCCGGACAACAGGGGGGTAGAGGAAAGCCGGGTCAAGGCCGTATGCAAAAGGCAGAGCCTACCCAGAAAGAAATTCAAGAACAAATTAAGCAGACCCTGGCACGTCTTCAAGGAGGTAAATCCGGGGGAGGAAGAAAAAATAGAAGAGATAAAAAGCAGGATAGGAACAAGGAAGTTGCTGAAACTCCCGATGACGGGAAAGTACTAAAAGTCACCGAGTTTATTTCTGCCAATGACCTTGCCTCCTTAATGGACGTTTCGGTCAATGAGGTGATATCCGTTTGTATGTCTCTTGGTATGTTTGTTTCCATCAATCAGAGACTGGACGCTGAAGCCATCACCATCATTGCTGATGAATTCAATTACGAGATCGAATTCACAAAACCCGATGAGGAGGAAGCCGAAGTTGTTTCTGAGGAAAGTGATGACTTACTGGATGATAGGGCACCTATCGTAACCATAATGGGCCACGTAGATCATGGTAAAACTTCTTTGCTGGATTACATTAGAAGGGCCAAGGTAACCCATGGGGAAGCGGGAGGTATCACGCAGCACATTGGGGCTTACGACGTGATGACTGAGGATGGCCATAAAATTGCCTTTTTGGATACTCCGGGTCACGAGGCTTTCACCGCTATGCGTGCCAGAGGTGCAAAAATAACCGACGTGGCTATTATTGTGATTGCCGCAGACGACAACGTGATGCCCCAAACAAAGGAGGCTATCAACCATGCCCAGGTGGCTGGGGTGCCCATGATTTTTGCTATCAACAAAGTGGATAAGGCTAATGCCAATCCGGATAAAATCAAAGAGGAACTTGCCAATATGAACCTATTGGTGGAAGACTGGGGGGGTAAATACCAGTCCCAGGAAATTTCCGCCAAAACAGGACAAGGTGTCGATGACCTGTTGGAAAAAGTATTGCTGGAAGCGGAGATACTAGAACTCAAAGCCAACCCCAACAAAAATGCGGTGGGTACTGTGGTAGAGGCGTCATTGGACAAAGGTAGAGGTTACGTGACCACCATAATGGTGCAAGCTGGAACCCTTAAAGTAGGTGACGTGATGCTTGCAGGACAACATTACGGAAGGGTAAAAGCGATGTTTGACCACCTGGGAAAAAAGGTAGAGACTGCTGGCCCGTCCACCCCTGTTCAGGTACTAGGGTTGAGTGGTGCCCCTCAGGCAGGGGATATCTTCAAAGTATATGATACCGAAAGGGAGGCGAGGGAAATCGCAAACTCTAGAGAACAAATCCAGAGAGAGCAGAGTCTAAGAACCAAGAAACACATCACACTGGACGAAATAGGCAGAAGACTTGCCATAGGTAGTTTCAAAGAACTAAACATCATAATTAAAGGGGATGTGGATGGTTCGGTGGAAGCTTTGGCAGATTCTCTGCTTAAACTTTCCAAGGAAGAGGTAAAAGTTAATATTATTCATCAAGGAGTAGGACAAATTTCTGAGTCTGATGTCCTGCTGGCCTCTGCCTCCGATGCAATTATCCTTGGATTCCAGGTTAGGCCTTCGGCAAATGCTAAGCGACTTTCTGAGCAGGAGGAGATAGAAATCCGACATTACTCTGTCATTTATGATGCGATCAACCAAATTAAGGATGCCATCGAAGGAATGTTGGAGCCGGAATTTGAAGAAGTGATCACAGGTAACATAGAAGTGAGAGAAGTGTTTAAAATCTCCAAGGTGGGAACAGTAGCAGGTTGCTATGTGACCGACGGATTTATACAAAGAAAAAATAAGATAAGGGTCATCCGGGATGGAATCGTTAAGCATGACGGGGATATTGATCAGCTAAAGCGATTCAAGGATGATGTCAATGAAGTGAAGAGTGGATATGAATGTGGAGTGTCCATCAAAAACTTCAACGATATAGAAGAAGGGGATACCTTCGAAGGGTACAAAATGGAAGAGGTAAAAAGAAAGAAATAAACAAACCACAAACACAAATTCAAGAAGGCAGCTTTTATGCTGCCTTCCTGGATTTTAGCCTTATCATGGAAACGCTTTCTATTTTCTTCTATGTGCTGGCATTGTTTTTCTCTTTTGCCTTACTGACAGGAATGGTAAAACCCATTTTTGTAGGGTGGTTTTGGGCAGTTTGCAACAGGGCCAAAGTGCTGACCCGTTATGGATCCCTTGCCTTGATTTGTTGGGCCACCTATTTTTTTATAGAAATCGTTTGGGCACCACTACATTAGCCCCACCCAACTTACGGACTGAAAATCAATCCAAATTTAAACCGCAACTCCTGCTTTATTGGCTTCACTTCGGATATATCCTGAGGCCTTATCGTATTCTTCTTCCCCACTCAGATGTTCCATAAGCAGGGGAATATCTTCCAATTTGCTCAGTTCTTTCAAAAAGACCTGATAGTCCAATAGGCCAAGCCCGGGTCTTATCTCCTCAAACTTTGGCAAATCAGTACCGGACAGGATTACGATATCCTTTGCGTGACAGCTCTTAATATGGGGGGCAAGCTTTTTAAAACACTCTTTGATAAAAGCCCCATTGTTATACAGCAATTGAGGACTTGAAAGTATGTTAACAGGGTCGAAGTGGACACCAAACTGAGGATGGTCTATAGCCTTAATAAGATCTAGATAGGAGTCGGGGGAATCCGGATAAGCCCAAGGCATGGGTTCCAGCACGAAAAAAGTCCGTTTTGGATTTACTTCCTTTAAGAGTTTCTTGGATAATTCCACAATCTCCTCAAAGGTTTCTTTGGTGAGGTTGTCCTCATGAGGGCCTGCCCAGTGTTCGGGATTCTTGGATCCGCTGATATTTACACAACAATTTGCTCCAATTTCATCTGCAAGGGCCAGGGAATCTACACTAAGGTCATAGGCCTCCTTGGCTTCTTGGTCACGTACGCTCAGCATGTTTTTCCAGATGCCCACCTCTGCAATGAGTATATCGGCTTTTTTGGCAGCCTCTTCATATTTTCGGATCTCCTCACCGGAGGCTCCAACTTTTACCGGGCAATAGGCTGTCCTGAAGTTTTTTTGCTTTACTGCCTCCACCCATTCTTCCGGGGACTCATATTTTCTGAAAATAGGGCCGCCTAGCCTCACGGATGGATTGGGCTCTGCATGAAGCGAAAGGGAGGGAGCCAAGGCAGAAATGGCAATTCCTTTGGCCGTAAGTTTATAAAAGGTTCTGCGTTTCATTTTTCTTGGGATTATAGAAATGTTTTTCTCAAAGATAAAAAAATACACTTCCGCTGTTGAAACTATGGGGTTTTTTCTGAAAAGAGGTTGTAGGCCACCATCACATTGGCAGCGGGATACAAGGCACCTCCACCATAGTCCATGTCCCAAGCAAATCCAACGCCAACATGAAAATTAAAGAAAAACCTACGGCTAATGGGACGTTGCATTCCCCAATGTACCTCCGCCATGGCGACGTTGTTGAGCCTTGGAGGAAGTTCCCCCAACACATCTTCCACGTTCGGGTCAGAAAGCGTTTGAGAAGCATATTTGATTTTACCCCCAAAAAAATTACCGGAATTATGTAAGGTGTTATCACTCCTCAAGACCATCTGCTGACGATTATAAGTATGTCGGTATCCTGCATTTAGATAGAATACCGGAGCACCGGTCAATGAAAAATTAAAATTCTCGGCTGTTCGATAATAACCACCCCCCATTCCTAGTCCAATATCAATAAGCCCCTTTTGGGACACGGGGTATTCCAAACCCACTCCTAGGCCCATAAAGCCTGCTTCAACTTTGGGAATTAAATCCACTGCTGGATCTCCCTGAGCATGGGATAAAAGGTTCATGCCAGAAAAAAAGAAACAGCATAGGAACAATCGTGTAAACAAATGCATGGCAGCTGGTTTGGTTTTAACAAAACAGCCACAATTAACATGCCCAAGCTGTTAAAAACTGGTTTTTTAGACTGGTACAATCCTCCTATCCCGTATTACCGATGGAAGAGTTTTTCTTATTTTTTCTTATAAACCAGCTTAATAGGAACCCCCTCAAAGTCAAAATTTTCTCTGAGTCTATTTTCCAAAAACCTTGTATAGGGGCTTTTAATGTACTGGGGTAGGTTACAGAAGAAAGCAAATACTGGATTCTTGGTTGGGAGCTGCGTGATGTATTTTATTTTAATATATTTACCCTTGTTGGCAGGTGGGGGATAGTGTTCGATTTCTGGCAGGAGCAATTCGTTTAGCTTAGATGTGGGCACCTTTTTTCGCTTGTTTTCATACACCTTCATGGCCAATTCTATCGCTTGGAAAATCCTTTGCTTGGTAAGGGCAGAGGTGAAAATGATGGGGATCCATTTGTGCTCGCCAAGCTTCTCCACCATTCCTTCCTTAAAGGCTTCCATGGTTTTATGGTCCTTTTCGATGAGGTCCCATTTGTTTACCATGATCATGATTCCCTTATTGTTTTTTAGGGCCAGTGAAATCAGGTTCACATCCTGAGATTCCAATCCCCTGGTAGCATCCACCATCACTATCACCACGTCGGAATCTTCCAGCTTGCGAAGTGACCGCATCACGGAATAAAACTCAATGTCTTCCGTAACCTTAGCCTTTTTTCGTATCCCGGCAGTATCGGTGATAATGAAATCCTGCCCAAACAATTTGTAACGGGTATCAATACTGTCCCTGGTAGTACCGGCCTCGTCTGTCACAATGGACCTTTCCCTGCCGAGTAAGGCATTCAGAAAGGAGCTTTTCCCGACATTAGGTCTTCCCAAGATGGATATCTTTGGGATACCGTCGTCTGGGTCTTCTTCCCCCACTTCGCTGAAATGGGTAATGATCTTATCCAGTAGGTCACCAATACCACTTCCAGAAGTTGCTGTAATAGGAAAAACCTGATCCTCCCCAAGTCCTAGAGAATAGAATTCATTAGCCATAAGGCTTTTTTCTAAATTGTCGGCTTTATTAGCTACTAGATATATCGGTTTTTGCGTTCCCCTAAGCACATTTGCGAATTCCTTGTCAAGGTCTGTAAGTCCGTCGTGGCAATCCAAAACGAATAAAATTACGCTGGCTTCTTCAATTGCAAGGTTTACCTGCTTTCTGATTTCCTTTTCAAAAACATCCTCGGACCCGGTCACGTACCCTCCTGTGTCGATTACGGAAAAATACTTGCCCCCCCATTGGGCATGGCCATAGTGCCTGTCCCGGGTCACCCCGCTCAGATTGTCCTCTATGGCCTTTCTTTCTTCCACAAGTCTGTTAAAAAAAGTGGACTTGCCCACATTGGGCCTGCCTACAATTGCTACTATATTTGCCATGTTTCCATACTTATTAGTCGTAACCGAATCTTTTCAATTTCTTTTTGTTTTTCCTCCAGTCATCCTCCACTTTTACAAAGGTTTCCAAAAAGACTTTTTTCCCAAAAAACACCTCCATTTCTTCCCTTGCCTGGGTGCCGACTTTCTTTAGAGCCTTTCCCTTGTCACCTATTATGATGCCCTTCTGGCTGTTTCTTTCCACATAGATCAGAGCCCTAATACGAATGATTTTTTTTTCCTCAATAAACTCCTCTATAGCAACTTCTGTGCTATAGGGAATTTCTTTTTTATAATTTAGAAAAACCTTTTCCCGAATAATTTCGGAGGCAAAGAAGCGCTCCGGCCTATCGGTAAGTTCCTGCTTGTCATAAAAGGGGGGGTGGAGAGGCAGCCGGTCAAGGATTTCCTGTAGTATCCTTTCCGTGTTGAAGTTTTCTATTGCGGATACAGGGATGATGGTTTCTACCTTGAGGCGATTGGTCCAGTATTCGGTAACCTCCTCCAATTTGTTTTCTTTGTTGAGATCAATTTTATTGACAACAAGTAAAACAGGTACTCCCGATTGGTTGATTTTTTCCAATACATCCTCAATCTCATCCGCAGTTTCAAACAGGTCTGTCACAAACAGGATAACATCTGCATCCTCCAGGGCCATATGCACAAAACTCATCATGTTTTTATGCAGTTCATATTTGGGCTTAAGCATGCCCGGAGTATCCGAGAAGACGATTTGATAATCCGGCTCATTGATGATCCCCATAATGCGATGCCGCGTGGTTTGGGCTTTGGAGGTGATGATGGACAGTTTTTCACCCATAAGCAAGTTCATCAGCGTGGACTTGCCCACATTGGGTTTACCTATGATGTTTATAAATCCTGCTTTGTGGGTGCTGTTGTCCATGCCTCTTCAAATTTTTCACAAAGGTACGTGATTTTTTCGAAGTGTAGTGAGTAACAGTGGTATTAGACCAAATAAAGTTTGGCGTAAATTGGATATAAAAATCCAGTAGGGACCTTAAAGGTTGATTTTTCAGACAGACTGCCTCAAGCCATCTCCCATTCTGCTAGCGTTGTCTTTGTCCATTAAACCGGCCAAAAAGCTTTCTGAACTTGGGGTAAAACAATTGGAATGGGTTTCACCACATTTTCGTGCATTTTATAACTAGGATTCCTGGATTCAGCATCTATGGCCCACCTGTACGGGTTTTGGTTCCGTTTTTGTTTGGATTTAGTAGGTGTCAAAAATTTTCATCGAAAATTTTTAATGCGAAAACCTAAACCAACTAGCTTAATTAGAAGGATATGATATTACCGGAAGTAATTCGAGAGGAGAAAGTAGACGTTCTGATCATAGGTGCCGGCGCGGCTGGGGTTAGAACTGCCATAGCCCTACACCATTACAATATTTCCTGCAAACTGGTCACCAAAAGAGAGTTTGGGGATGCACATACCATAATGGCATCTGGGGGAATTAATGCGTCCTTGGGTTCTCTGGACCAGGAGGACAATTGGGGTATCCATGCAGCGGACACACTCAGAGAGGGACACTTCCTCAATGACCCTAAAATAGTGGAACATGTATGTAAATTTGCTCCAGAAGCTGTTAAAGAGCTGGATAAGTGGGGTTGCCCTTTTAACAAAACCGATGCAAATAGCATCAATCAAAGATTTTTTGGTGCCCAATCGTTTAGAAGAACCTGCTTTGTAGGGGACCGTACAGGAAAAGCGATTCTGGATACTCTGGTAAGCAAAGCAAAATCATTGAAAATCCCCTGTCAGGATGGGGTTTATATTTTTCACATTCTTAAAGCAAAAGGCAGAGTGGTAGGGGCATTGGGGCTAGACAAAAAAAAGGGTGATTTTATCCATTTCAAAAGCTCTTGTGTGGTGCTTGCGGCAGGAGGATATGCCTCTATCTATGAACGTTCATCTTCGAGAAAAGACGAAAACTTGGGAGACACCATTCACCTTTCGTATCATGCAGGTGCAAAATTGATGGATATGGAAATGGTTCAGTTTCATCCCACAGGCATGACAGCTCCAGAGTCCTATATAGGTAAATTAGTGACCGAAGCAGTACGTGGAGAAGGTGGATTCCTATTTAACAATAACGGGGACCGTTTTATGACCGAATATTCGCCAGAGAAAAAAGAACTAGACGCGCGAGATGAAGTAGCAAGGGCAATTGCGAAAGAAATTGAAATGGGAAATGGAACCGAAGAGGGTGGGGTGTATTTGGATATCACACATAAGGATGCCGATTTTATTAAGGCTAGATTGCCCAAAATGTACAATCGGTTCTTAGCACTCGGGGTGGATATGTCCAAAGAAGCTATTCAAGTGGCTCCCACTTGTCACTATTCGATGGGCGGCGCAGAGGTGGACCTTCAATCGGGAGCCACCAATGTCCCGGGATTGTTCGCCGTGGGAGAAGCCATCAGTGGCATGCATGGAGCAAATCGGCTCGGAGGGAATTCATTGATCGAAACCCTAGTCCTAGGAAACTCCTTTGGCCAAAAAATTGCCGAAACCTTTGAGTTTTTGGAGGACAAAGAAAACACGGGGGAGGTGAAGAAGCAGGCCAATGAATACTTGCAAAATATAATAGGCTGTGAGGATCCCGGGGTATTTATCCAGAAAATTAAAAAATTGATGTGGAATCACGCGGGAATCATACGAAAAGAAACTTATTTACGGAAGGGTCTGGAAGAACTTGAAGCTTTAAAAGCAGAAATAAAGGGGTGCGCTAAGCCGATTTCCAAACTTAGTGTTGACCTGATTTGGCAAAATCTAGACCTCAGGAACGTGGTGCTTTCTTCGGAACTTGTTCTCAAGACTGCTTTGTACCGTAAAGAATCCAGAGGTGCACATTATAGGGAGGACTATCCCAGGACCGAAGAGGATTGGAAAAAGAACATTTTGGTGTATATGGGGAAGGATGGTCGGTTTCAACTTGAAACCAAATTGCCAGGACCTGTATCCGAAGAGGTGGAAAAAGCCCTGCAGAGCAATTATTCGCTTTCCTACCATCAATTGGAGTAGAGTCCTAAATGTATGCATTGGGGTATTTTTGTTTGCAATAGCAGGATTGTTATAATCTATATGCCAGGTGACATCATAGGTATTTGCGTCAAAGGTAAGGACAGGAGCACCCTTCAGTAAGGGATAAGCCACCAAATCGTGACTTGCATTTTCCACTCAGGGACAGCCACTGAAAGGTGCTTTTTTGCCAGAGCTAGAATTTTTCTTTCCTGTTCGATTTGATCCCCTAAGCCCTAACGGCGAGGAATACGCAACACACAGGATGTACCGTCCATTGCTCTCGCAAATCCGACCTTGAAGTCAATTCCCATTTCGTTAAAAGTCATTTCATCCTTTAACTGTAGACCTTGACTTTCCGCTAGTCTTAGTATTTCTTGGATTCTCCTTGTCGATTTACTCTGCTATGGCTTTTCCCTTTGCTGCCCTATTCTGATTTTCTTTATATAGAAATCATTTCAACGCCTGATTACCAATAAATCCCAGTTCTCCAAGTTTAAAAAGGTCAGGTCTTAGTGAAAGTCTCTTCTAGGTTGTAAAGAGCTACGACTACTTGCATTAGTGCTGCGGTTTTTTCCGGTTCAGGGAGGTCCGCAGTCCGGAACTCTCCAACGCTCAAAAGTTCTCTTGCCTCCTGGGGTGCCTGCTTGTAGCGTTCGAATTCTTCCATGAAATAAGCTAAGACAGTCTTTTTTTCTTCTTCCCTGGGAAACCGACATAACACCCGAACAAAGGCTTCTTCTATAGCTTCTTCTTGTGAATTATGTGAATTAACAAGGTTTTCTGCCATTACCCTGGAGGATTCCAAAATGGTGGGATCATTGAGCAGGTTAAGGGCCTGAAGTGGGGTGTTGGTTCTGCTGCGGCTAACCTGACAAATATCCCGATTGCTCCCATCGAAAATCAAAAGGGAGGGTGGTGGAAGGGTTAGTTTAATGAAGGTATAGATCCCTCTTCGGTAAAGTTTGTTTCCTTTATCCTGCCGATAGACGTTTAATTCCCCTCTCCCCGAACTGGAGGCTTCCCATAACCCTTCTGGTTGATAAGGTTTTACGCTGGGTCCTCCTATTTCCGGGACAAGTATTCCGCTACTGGAAAGTATATAATCTCGTATCAATTCTGCATGCAGGCGTAATCTGGGATATCTGGCTAAATACACATTATCAGGATCTTTTTCCATGTGTTTTGGCGGAATGACCGCCGACTGTCTGTAAGAAGCTGAGGTGACAATCAGTTTGATTAGGTGCTGTATGTCCCAGTCGTTTTCACGAAAATCCACTGCCAGCCAGTCCAGAAGCTCCGGGTGGGTAGGCAATTCACCCTGCATGCCGAAATCCCCTGCCGAGGGAACCAGCCCTTTGCCAAAAATCTCCTGCCAGATCAAATTCACAAACACACGGGAAGTAAGGGGGTGGTCTTCTGCTATGGCCCACTTAACCAGACCTAAGCGGTTTTTTGGCAATCCGGAGTCAAAAGCCTTAATAGCCGGTGGAGTACGGGCAAGCAGAGGCTCACCCTTTGGGGCATCGTAAATGCCACGCTCCAGTACATGCGTAGGACGTACCGAATCCGGGAGGTCTGCCATAATGGATACGGCTACCCTGTTGGTGTCTGGATGGTTTACAAAAGACAGGATTCCTTTCGTATCCGCTTCGTCCACCCAGATTAAGGGTGTTTTTGCCCTAACTGGAGATCCCGCTCCCCCTTCAAAACCCTTTTCCGGGGTGTTGTTAAAAAAAGCATAAAGGCTAAAATAATCCTCTTGGGAAACCGGATCGTACTTGTGGTCGTGGCACTGGGCACATTCCATGGTAATCCCAAGGGTTACTTTGCTGAAGGTGTTGGTTTTATCCAACACATATTCCACGCGGTATTCCTCATCTATCACCCCTTCCTCCTCTGTGATTTTATGGTTGCGGTTAAATGCCGTAGCCAGTAATTGTTCCTTGGATGGTTCAGGAAGAAGATCTCCAGCTAATTGCCAGGTCAAAAAGCTGTCGTAGGGCATATTTTGATTGAAAGCATGGATGACCCAGTCCCGATAGGGCCACTGCGTCCTGATATTGTCGTTTTGGTAGCCGAAGGAATCGGCATACCTGGAAATATCCAGCCACATTAAAGCCATTTTCTCCCCATAGGCAGGTTTTTTCAGGTAGTGATCCACCATTTCTTCCCAGGTACGATCCCCAGCTATAAAGCTTTTCAATTCATCCATACTGGGGGGAAGCCCGGTAATATCCAGGCTCAGTCGTTTTAATTGGTGAGCTTTTTCTCCTTCCGGGTTGGGCTTAAGGCCTATTGTGCTCATTTTATCGAAAACAAATTTATCTATGGGGTGCTGCGACCAGCCAGGAAATTTGTTTTCAGGAGGGGTTTGCTTCTGCGGAGGGACAAAAGCCCAATGCTTTTCGTATTTTGCGCCCTGCTGAATCCATTTTCGAATCATTTGTTTTTCCCGTTCAGAAAGTTTCAGGTTAGACTCGGGGGGAGGCATCATTTGGTTGGGATCCTCGGAAGAAATGCGGGTAAAAACCATGGATTCCAGGGGTTTACCGGGAATAATGGCATGCTTTTCCGGGTTTTCTTTCAGAGCCGCATAAGCCCCATCTTCGGTATCCAGGCGAAGTCCTGCCTCCCGCTTATTCGCATCGGGGCCGTGGCAGGCAAAACAATTATCCGATATGATGGGTCTGATATGGAAATTATAGCTTACCCGATCCGGAATTTGGGTGTTGATTTTATCCCCTGCATTTCCGCATGCGTGAAGAAGAATACCAATTAAAAGTGTAATAAGAATAAATAAGCAGTAGGAATGTGTTTTTACTGGCATGGGAATAATTTATTCAATTCTGGATTAAATTACTATCTATCCTGCATAATACCAATTTCATTGATGGAAAATACGGGAATCCGACGGGTTTATGAAATTTCATTCAATTATGCGAATTGAAGATATACTGCCTATTTGTAGCCCTAGAATAAATACGTAATTAAAACTGGGCACGCCTACAGAGAGCTGTAGAGAATTATTAGGTGTACATCCGCATTGGTTTTATCATAAATAATCTCCTCAAGAATTTTTTCCTTCAATTTTGGTTGATTTCTATTCTTCGCACAAAAATTAATATCTTGGGCTTTGCTCAGGGTTCAGGATTTGCAGAATTGACTCATAGGTTGAATTCCTTTTGAAAACCGCATGGATAAGTATCCCTTTACCAAAACCTATAAATGAATGAAAATTAAAAGTGTGTGTATATTAGGTGCTGGCAATCTAGGGTCCCGAGTAGCTCTACAGTCTGCCCTTTCAGGCTATCAGGTTGCTGTTTATGATTGTAGTTCCCAAGCTTTGGATCACTCCCCCAGGTTGATGAAAAAAATTGTCCGGCAGTTGGCAAAAAGCAGTGGGCTTGAAGATGTGGCAGGTGACAATGCAATTGCTTCCATCACCTTTACGGGCAGTCCTCAGTTGGCCATAAAGGATGCGGATTTGGTTAATGAAAGTGTAACAGAGGATGCGGAAATCAAAAAATCAGTTTGGGGTCAATTCGGGAAAATTGCTCCTGAAAAAACCATATTTACCACTAACACCTCTTATCTACTTCCCTCTCTGTTTGCTGAAATATCCGACAGACCTGGAAAGTTCTGTGCCTTGCATTTTCACGATGTGTTTTATTCCAAAGTAGTGGATATCATGCCTCATTCAGGCACGGACCAGGAAATCATACCATTACTGATGGGATTTGGAAAAAGTCTGGAACAGGTTCCCGTGTTGGTAAAAAAAGAGCACCAGGGCTATATCTTCAACAACATGTTGATGGCATTTATCAAGGCTGCGGGGAAACTCCTCACCGGGGAGATTGGTAGTGTGGAAGATATCGATAAGTCCTGGATGGTCAATTTCCATGTGCCTATGGGCCCCTTCGGCATTCTGGACAGCGTAGGCTTGGATACCGCATGGCATATTACCAGAAGGCAACCTGATATTTCCTCCCAACGCTTCGCTGCCCTGCTAAAGACATATATTGATGCGGGGAAACTGGGGGAAAAATCAGGGGAAGGGTTTTACAAATACCCCGACCCAAGCTATAGGCACTTTGGGGTACAATGACACTTTTGCCATACTTCCTGCATATCATTGTGGATCAAACTTTCTTTGGAGGAAGATCAAAAGCCACGGCATCATGCTCCAAATGACCCCGGTGCGCCCCGTCACAAAAGGGCTTATTTTTGGAAAACCCACAGCGGCAAAGGCTTACCAAAGTCCTGCCCTGAAGTCCATATGCATTTCCCTGCGCATCCACGATCTCGAAATCCCCCTCTACTTTTAAGGATCCGTTGGAATTTACTGTGATTTTTGTAGTTGCCATAGTTTTATGTTTTGTGGATTAAGTTAAAACTTAGGCATAATACGTAAACTAAAGCAAAACAAAAAAACAAGTTTAACAAAACCATTCCATTCTGTTAAGTAGATGGAGTATTTTAGACCGCTATTCCCTTACCAGTCTGCTAACCATAATGCCTGACTGGGACTTAAATCCCTTCAAATAATCGCTCAAGGGTTTTTGGGAAACTTCTACCTCCATGGATCCAGTACTGGCATGCATTAAATGAATCCTACCCCCTTTTTTTACCGCAAAACCCACATGGACCATGTCCAGGTTGTTCATGGACGCCGTAATGCCAATGAGATCCCCCGGCTGGATGAGATGCTCCAGTTTCTGGATTTGATCTTTGGGGATATAATGGTAGGTACGGGAAGCAATGGCTTTTTCTGCAGCTTTAATTTGATCCACAAATTGGCCTCGGCTTAATTGGGGATAGAATTTTGGATGGGTAGACATAAATGTCGGCTTGTTTTCATACACCTGACCTCCTATTTCAGCTGTAATATCTCTCAATATGCCTTTTTCTTGGTTTTCGTAAATCCAGTCCGAAAAATAATGTAATCTGGAAGGGTAATCCATATTCGCCCCTCCCCTGTACCGCAAAAACTCCAATTCTTTTTCATAAGCTTCCCCGTCTAAATTACCCTTTATGACAAGTCTTGAAAGCGTGACTACCGTCTCCAAATACGTGGTGCAATCCAATCCTGTAAGGTTGACGACGAGTCGCTCTTCTCCCGGTAACTCCAGTGTTTTCTCCACATAAGGGGTGCCCAGAAACCAGTTGCCTATTTTTACATTTAGCTGATTAAGGGTCAATTTGTCCAAATCACCCTGGGAGAGTTCCGCAAGTACCTGCTCCAACCGCTCCCTGCTTTCCAGGGTACAAACCGTCTGGGCATTGGCCATTAAGGGGAATAGCATAAGGAAGTAAACAAATATCTTCATCTTTTTATATTAGTTTTTCAATAGTCATCCCGATGGCTATCTAAAGTTATTCAACCAACATTAATTTCTTTTGCGAACCAACCTCTCCACACTTTCCCTGTAGGTCTCCCCAATGGAGAATTCCGTTTCTCCCAAAAACAGGCTGTTTTTACGGATTGCGGTGATCTCGGACAGGGCAACGGCATAGGACTTATGGATTCGGATAAATTTGTTTGGCGGCATTATGGATTCAAATTCCTTAAAAGTCATACGAACCATAAGAGGCTGAGGGGCACTCTTAAGATAAAACTTGATGTAATCCCCGTCACTTTTCACCCAAATGATGTCGTCAAACCGGATTTTGAGTTGGCTGTAATCCACGTTGGCAAAAAAATGGTCGGGTTCCTGATGGATTGAAGAGGAAGGTATGGAGGCCTTCAGTTCATGAAGTTCTTTTGCCCGGTTGCATGCTTTGATAAAGCGATCCAGAGCTACGGGTTTTACCAGGTAGTCTACCACATCAAGGTCAAAACTGTCCACTGCATATTGTTTATATGCCGTAAGAAAAATGACCATCGGTTTTTTTTGAAGACTTGACACCAATTCAAACCCTGTTAGTCCGGGCATTTGAATATCGGTAATGAGGAGATCAACCTGATGATTGCGCAATGCCTCCATTGCCTCAAAGGCATCGTTGCAGGCCGCTACTAAGTTCAGAAAGGGCACTTTGCTGATATTGTCCTTTAGCAATGCTAGGGCTAGAGGCTCATCATCTATGGCAAGACACTTTATCATGGCTTAAACGTTAATTGTAGGTTGACAGTAAACCAGCCATCTGCTTTCTCAATGCGGAGGATGTGTTTGTTGCCGTAAAGGAGTTCCAGCCTTCTTTTTACATTGGCCAATCCTATTCCTGAAATGTTGTCTTTGGTTTCCTCTGCCACTAGGTATTTATTCTTCACGGTATAATTGAGCTGGCCATTTTTAGTTTGTAGGGAAATAGATATGGTGGGATTGGAGATCAGTCCTGTCCCATGTTTCAAGGCATTTTCCACAAAAGGGATAAGGAGCATGGGCTCAATAGAGTGCCAGTCCTCTGTGGGTTGCAATTCTACAACCAAGTTTAACCGGTTTCCAATCCGTTGTTTTTGAAGATCGATATAGCCCCGCAAATAATCCAGTTCCGTTTTCAAGGGTACTTTTTCTTCCCCTGTCTCGAATAGCATGTACTGCATCAAGGAGGATAGTTTGAGTATGGTAGGTTCCAAGTCCTCGCTTTTCAACCGGACCAAGGCCACCATATTGTTAAGTACATTTAATAAAAAGTGGGGGCTGATCTGGGAGCGGAGAAAGGCAAGTTCGGTCTTGAGGTTTTCTTTTTGTCTTTCCCCTGCAAGCAGGTCTGACCTAATCTTGTCGGATACAGCCCTAAAGGCAATGCCAGCCAACACGACAAAAACAAAAGGGAAACTATTGTAGAAAGCGGAACGGGAAAAAACAAAAGGTTTATCTGTCACAATTACCCTGAACAAAAGCATGTGAAAAAAAAGGATGACAAGAAATAACAGAAGCTGGGTCAGCAGGAAAAAAATGAATTTTCTTTTGTAAAGGAATTTTGGGATGAGTGATTTGGTGTTGAGGTAAAACAGCAGGACCCAAAAAACATTGGTAAGGGTATTTAATATAAGAAAGGCCTCACCGTGCACGGAACGGGGCCTGCCTTCCTGGTATCCTTGGTGATAAATTATGGGCAGGAGGAAAAAAACAGACCAAGCCAGGACATGTAGTAAGATGGATTGGTGTTTTTTAAACAAGGTAATAAGTGCTCCCATTAAGTTTGGTATATATTTTCAGACAAGATAAGGAATTGTACGAAAAACCTTTTGGCCAGGCTTTTTTTTGGAGGTAGATGCTACATAGCATGTTCAGTGGGGATGGCGGATTGTAAAAAAAAGAAGCCGATCGGAACCGGCTTCAAATTTGGCAAAAAGGGATTAACCTATTTTAATATCCTGATAGTGGGTCGTATTTCCATCTTTTATGGTGATGGTGTACAGATCCCGTGAAGCGTTTTCAAAATTGAAAACTTTATCGAAGCTTCCGTCTACGCTTACTGACTCTTTGTATACCTTGGCATTCTTGCTGTTGGTAATATTTATTTCTACTTTTTTTAAGTCATTCTGGGTTAGGGAAAATATGACTTTATCTCCAACCACTCTAAAAACAGGAGGAGTAGTTTTTTCCTCTTTATGAAGGATTGTTACCTTGTTATCCTTTATGCTCAGGGTATAGACCACGCTTGATTGAGGATTGTCTACCACAAAGTAATAGGTGCCTGTTTCCAGCTGATCCAGGTTAAACTTTCTTGAATAATTTTGATCGGAAACAGTAGTGGAAAAGAGTGTATTTGCAGCTTTGTCCGTAATTTTAATAGAAGAGGCTTTTGAATATGGTGCCAAGTGAAAGTAAACACTCTTTCCTTCCTCCTCAATTATCAGGCTGTTGTTCGGTACATTTGCCATGCTAGCCATTGATATTAGAAATAAGGTGGCTATTGCGGAAATTTTTATTAAATTTTTCATGATTTTACGATTTGTGTCTGCCTGTTGACAGACGGATGATGAATGATTTACCTTACAAACATAAGTAGGTAATACGGCTGTTTTTGGAGAAGAAGATGAACCCGAAAAAGTCTGCGATGAACCCTGAAAAGTTTGCGGTGAGGGGATTTTAAAAACCGGAATTTGTGGCTAATTAATAATGATTGAATAAATCATGGCTTTCAAGCTGGGTGCTATTCGGAATGGTGGATAGCCATCAAAAGTTAGCCTCCTTATTTAATATGGCAGGAAAACGATAGAAAGCAGGGAACCTGTTCTTTTGGAAGCTTTTTGCACCCCTATGCCTTAAGTCGCATGGAGTCTGAATTAATTTTTATTTGCTATTTTTAAAGAAAAACTTTTATGAAAGCCCTTGACAAAAAAGACCTGGAACCTGAGAGAATTAAACTGGAGAATTCAATTACTTTATATAAAAGGTTAGCTTGGGTTGCTATTGGGGTGGCTTGCTTGTCAATTCTGTTTTTGATAGGGATAAATTTTTTTGTCGCATCAGATTATTTGACTTTGAATGAAACCGGAACCTATATTGGTGGTGTAGCAGGTGCATTGTTTGGATTAGCGGGGGTCTTTTTGGTCTATATTGCATTTCTTGGGCAGCGTCTGCAGATGCTATTCCAGCAGCAGGAACTTAGGGATAACAGAAAAGAATTGAAGCTAAATCGAAAGGAACTAAAGGGGCAAAAAAAAGAAATGGCAAGGTTAAATCAATTAAATATTAGTACGCTTAATAATCAATATTTTTTTAAGCTATTAGAGACTTTTAGGACAGGTGTTGAAGAATTAATTTATTTGATCAACAGTAACGGTGGAACAAGTAGTTTATCAGGTTTTGAAAAAATTCATGATTTGTTGGTTAGCAGGGTAATGCCTGAGGGCTACGAAGGTGGTGATGAAAAATTGAATGTCAGGAGTCCGCTAATTGAAGAAATTAAAAGGGAATTTATTTTCTTGAAATTAGATTATAGATCCTTAGAAAAATTTAATCAATTATTGAAGGTTATTTTGGAATTTATAGAAAAAAATGATTTAGATAAATATAATGTTATCATTGAGGCTTCTATGACATTTCACGAAAAATCAATTTCATTTTTCTTTTTGGTTTTTGATCAAGAGTTTAATCGTAAGTATTTATCAAAGATTGGTTTTTTAAAGTCTGTAGACAAAGACAGCCTAATAAATGCTGAAATTTATAAAATGTTATATCCCCAAGGTTAGGTTCACGGATGAAAATATACCTCTGGTTTGGGTATTTGGGAAATGGTGGAATTGTTAGCCAAAACCTGGCCTAAAATCACGCAGATTGCGGTAGAGGAAAGAAAACCATTTGGATATGAGATCAGACCCAATGGTAAGATCAAAAAAGTGTCTATTTGAAATGAGGTTAAATTAAAATGGATTCAGCACATAAATTGA
Organism: Pleomorphovibrio marinus; assembly: GCF_003347495.1. Taxonomy (GTDB): domain Bacteria; phylum Bacteroidota; class Bacteroidia; order Cytophagales; family Cyclobacteriaceae; genus Pleomorphovibrio; species Pleomorphovibrio marinus. The sequence goes on along the minus strand of NZ_QCXY01000001.1, from coordinate 382,080 downwards.
ACCATGATCGAATACTGCAAGTATAAGAATAACCAAAAACATACAATTTGCAAGAAATAGGTGAATCAGGACTCATAACCTGGTTTCGCTGTACGCATACGACCCCACGGGGCATCAGCATATGCTGAAACAAAAAAAGGACACTGTTTCTAGTGTCCTTTATAGTAGCGGGAACAGGACTCGAACCTGTGACCTTCGGGTTATGAGCCCGACGAGCTACCAACTGCTCCATCCCGCGATATATTTTTAAGCTGCATTCCGAAGAGCCTATCTCAAGGCTTTAACGCACAATTGAATTGCTAAATGCAGAACTTTTTTCAACTTTTCATCCGGCTTGCCCGAATGGAGATACAAAAGTAGGCAGCTTTTTTGAAAGAAGCAACCATGTGGCTGTATTTTTATGCGCTTTCACCGCCCAGGATACCTCTTTTTGCCGGGTTTTGGCTATGATTCTGCCTGTTAACCCTTGCCTTTTCCTTCTATATTCTTCTTTTTCTTTTTGAAAAACACCTGCCGGATCCATTTGGGAAGGAAGATGGCTCCCAGTATCAAATAGGGGTAGTAAGAAAACACCCTCCATAGAATGCTGGTTACAAAGGTGTACCCGGTAAGAAACTGGTTGAAGAACTGTGCGAAGAAGAATTCCGCGGTGCCGCTGCTGCCGGGAGTGGGGGAAATCATCATCACTATCCACATGATAATCTGCCTGGCGAAAATGATGATGTGGTTAAACATGGACTGGGTTTCATAGGCAGAAATCAGTGCGTTCAACATAAAATAGCGCGAACACCAAATAAAAATTGTCGAAATAACGATCAATATCCAATATTTGGCATTCTTCCCTTTCAGTTCCGCAGAGGCTTCGATGATTTGATCCCCGTAGGTATTGGCCTGGTATTTCCATTTGCGTATCCATCGGATGGAAAAGATCTTGAGCAAGATCCATTTGAATACCCGGGGTCTGTAAAACAAGGCGGAGGCCATTAAAAACGAGTACAAAGCATACAGGAAGTAGCTAAGCCAAAACAGGTATTCCAGGGAGGATCCTAACCTCAATTCCAACACCCTGCTTTCCGGGAAGATATGGCCTTGGGCAAAGAAAAGGATAATAGGGGCGCCAATCACGAAAAACAAGTTGTCCATGATAGCGGTGAGCATCACATAGGCTAAGGCTTTGCCAAGGGGTATTCCTTCCTTGTGGAGGATAAATACCGCTACTGCTGTACCACCGACTATGGAAGGAGTCACTGCCGAAGCAAATTCCCATAAAATGATTACATAGATGGCCCTCACCCAGGTAAGTTCCTTGTCGGTGATCTCCCTTATTCGGAACACATATCCGGCATCCCTCATGAAAATAAAAAAGACTGCCAATAGCAGATAATACCAGGTAGCATCAAAAACCCCACGAAGTGTCCTGCTGCTTACATTTGGGTCCAGGTAAAACATCAAAAAGACAATCCCTAAACCTATGGAAACGGGTACCCATACCTTATTCGGGTTTAGTGTTTTAAAAATTTCCTTGTTATCTAATTTCATAAGCACAATTAAGCAGTGACAGCCTCCAATTTTTCCACCCAGAAATTATTGAATCCTTCTCCGATCTTAATTGTAACTAGGGCCAGTTGTAATAACTCCAAAATGGCCAGAAAGGTATATATAACAAATATTTTGTCCGGTTTCATTTCAATAAAGTCGGTAAATGGAATCCGTGGTTTTGCGATAAGTTGTTCCAAGACCAGGCTTTTTTGCTGCTCAATGGTATATGGGTATTGGATTACGGTGTGTTTGGTTTCATCTGTGCGGGCTGCGTATTTTCCCATTACCCGCTGAAATACTTTGAGCAGCTTGTACAGGTCCAGGTCTTGCATTTCCGCATCAACATCGTCCAATTTGCTGATGTTTTTGAGTTCGTCCATCACGTTGCCTCTTTTCCATTTTGATAGCCGGGATTCCTCCAGTTGGGAGAGTTCCCCTATCACGGATTTGTACTTCTTGTACTCCAACAGGTGCCGTATCAGTTCCTCCCGGGGATCTATCTCTTCCCCCTCCTCGTTCAACTCCGGCCTGGGCAAAAGCATCCTGGATTTGATCTTCATAAGAGTGGCGGCAAAAAGGATGAATTCACTGGCTACCTCGATTTCCATTTTTTCCAGTTGCAAAAGGTAATCCAGGAAATCATTGGTGATCTTGGCTATGGGAATATCATAAATATCCAACTCGTCCCTCTCGATAAAGAAGAGCATCAGGTCAAAAGGACCTTCGAAAAGGGGCAATTTGATTTCAAAACTCACTGGAAAATGTAATTTTTTGATTAATTTTGCCTTCTAAATTAAATTCAAAGATATTACATATCTGGGTATTTTAATATGAACCGCAATAATTTCCTGATGGAACTTTGGTTGGCCTGGTTTTTATAGTTAATATTAAAACAATATCCTAAAGCCGAGGTTTAATATTTTTAACTACGTAAACGAAAAATGCTGATAGAACCCGGAAAGCTTCTGGCTCAAATCCAAGAACCAGGTGATTTGAGACAATTCAAGAAGGATGAATTGATACAGATCTGTGATGAACTTAGACAGTTTATTATTGATACGGTATCGGTGTATGGAGGACATTTTGGTGCTGGGTTGGGAGTGGTAGAGCTCACAGTGGCTCTGCATTATGTGCTAAATACCCCCGATGATCAGCTAATCTGGGACGTAGGTCATCAAGCTTATGGACATAAAATACTCACAGGTAGAAGGCAAAAATTCCATACCAACCGACTCTACAAAGGGTTGTCTGGTTTTCCAAAAAGAAAAGAAAGCCCCTATGATTCTTTTGGAGTAGGACATTCCAGTACTTCCATATCCGCAGCACTAGGCATGGCAATGGCTTCCAAATACAAGAGGGAAAACCATCGTCAGCATGTAGCTGTCATTGGTGACGGAGCCCTCACCGGGGGTATGGCGTTTGAAGCAATGAACCACGCTGGTGTTTCTGACAGCAACCTGCTCATTATTTTGAATGACAACTGTATGTCAATTGATCCCAATGTTGGGGCATTGAAAGACTACCTAACCGATATTACTACCTCCCATACCTATAATAAGGTGAAGGATGAAGTATGGAATTTACTGGGAAAGATTAGCAAGTTTGGTTTTAGCGCTCAGGATGTGGTATCCAAAGTGGAAGGTGCTATCAAGTCTGCATTGCTTAAACAAAGCAACCTCTTTGAATCGCTTAATCTAAGGTATTTTGGCCCAGTGGATGGTCATGATGTCCACCATCTGGTGGAGATTCTTTCCGACTTGAGGGATATTCCAGGCCCCAAGATTCTGCATTGTGTCACCATGAAGGGCAAGGGATATGGCCCAGCGGAAAAAGACCAGACCAAATGGCACGCCCCTGGAAAATTCGATAAGATTACCGGGGAGATAGCAAAAAAAATACCCACTACCCCGCAGGCACCCAAATACCAAGATGTTTTTGGCCATACCCTTGTGGAATTAGCCGAAAGGGATAAAACCATAGTGGGGGTTACCCCGGCCATGCCTTCGGGTTCTTCCATGAACCTGATGATGAAAGCATTTCCCGAGCGTTCATTTGATGTAGGAATTGCCGAACAACATGCAGTGACCTTTTCTGCGGGTCTAGCCACTCAGGGGCTAAAGCCCTTTTGTAACATATATAGTACCTTTATGCAACGCGCCTATGACCAGGTGATACATGACGTTTGTTTGCAGGATTTGCCTGTCATTTTTTGTTTGGATAGAGCTGGATTTGCAGGTGCCGATGGCCCCACGCACCACGGTGCTTATGATTTAGCTTTTTTCCGTTGTATCCCCAACTTGGTGGTAAGTGCCCCCATGAATGAGGAGGAACTGAGAAACCTAATGTACTCCGCCACATTGCACGATGGCCCATACTCCATAAGGTATCCGCGAGGGCAGGGTGTGATGCATGATTGGAGGAAAGAATTTCAGGAAATTCCTACAGGGAAAGGTAGAATCCTACAAGATGGGGAAGATATAGCCGTGTTAAGTATAGGGCATATTGGGAATTATGTGGAGCAGGCTAGTAAAGAGTTGTTAAAAGAGGGGGTTTTTCCTGCTCACTACGATATGCGCTTTGTGAAACCACTGGACGAAGAGATGCTGCATGAGATTTTTGGGAAATTTAAAAAAGTAGTCACTTTGGAGGATGGATGCCTTATGGGAGGCTTTGGTAGTGCTGTGCTCGAATGGATGGTAGATAATGGGTATAGTGCCCAAGTGAAAAGGCTTGGTATCCCGGACGAAGTGATTGAGCATGGAGAGCAATTTCAGCTTCATAGGGAATGCGGGTTTGACCCTGCTGGAATTGCCAACACGATCAGGAACATGATGGAGCCTGCACGTGTGGGGAAATATAGCTGATTTGTACAAAACGATTGATCCGTTTATAATAAATGTGTTTTCATAGTTAATCTATATTATTAGTTTTAGGGTAGTCCACAAAGGAAATTTAATAATTACCTAAACCTATTTTATCGAAGCTATGGATTTTCACCCAAAAACCAGAAGAGATTTTCTTAAAAATGCAGCTCTACTCACCGCAGGTGTGGGTCTGGGTATGACACAGGGAGGTTATGCCCATCAGCTGGAGAAGCCCAAAAACAAACTTCCCAAATGGAGGGGGTTCAACCTCTTGGATTTTTTCTCCCCAGATGCGGACAAAGGCCGAAAAAACAAAGAAGAATACTTTAAATGGATGGAAGATTGGGGGTTTGATTTTGTGAGGATTCCCATTTCATACCCCAGTTACCTGAAGTTTGACAGATCCAGGGCCATCAAGCCAGATGAGACCTTGAACTTTGACGAAAATCGCCTACAAGAGATAGATAGTTTAGTGGAAATGGCCCACAAGTATAACCTGCACGTGAGCCTTAATCTCCATCGTGCACCTGGTTTCTGTATCAATGCAGGTTTTGAGGAGCCTTTTAACCTCTGGGAAGATAAGGAAGCGCAGGAGGCATTTGCAGAGCATTGGAAAATGTGGGCAAAGCGCTACAAGAACATTTCGCCCAAGAAAATGAGTTTCGACTTGGTGAATGAACCCTTTAAAAGGGAGGATCCCAACAACCAACATTCACCTGGTGGACCAGTTCCCGTGGAGGAGTATAGACAAGTGGCAAAAGTGGGGCTTGATGCCATCCGTACTGTGGACAAGAAGCGTTTGGTCATTTCCAATGGAAATGGTGGTGGCGGCACCGCAGTACCGGAGATTGCGGACCTGGATTTAGGACAAAGTTGCAGGGGTTACTTTCCGTCTCACATTTCCCATTACAAGGCCAGTTGGGTGTATCAACACCCGGAAGACCTTCCCTCCGTGGAGTGGCCAGGGGAATACAATGAAAGGTATTATGGAAGAGAGGATGTGGAAAAGCATTATGCCCCTTGGGTAGCCTTAATAAAAAAAGGTGTAGGTGTTCATTGTGGGGAATGCGGCTGTTATAATAAGACCCCGCATGATGTGTTCCTTGCCTGGTTCGGAGATGTATTGGGAGTTTTGCACCAAAATGGGATTGGTTTTGGCCTTTGGGAATTTTCAGGTACATTTGGTCTACTTAACTCTGGCCGTGCCGACGTGGATTATGAAGATTGGTACGGGGAAAAGTTAGACAGAAAACTGCTGACCCTACTACAAAAATATGCCTGATATTGCATTCAGTTCCCTTGGAACTGGACAACCCGTAATCCTTATCCATGGTTTCTGTGAAACCAAAGAGCTTTGGGAGGATTTCCAACCTGCTTTATCCTATTCGGGTCAAGTGTTCTGCCCTGATTTACCCGGCTTCGGGGAGTCTAAGTTGACAAAAGGAGATCCTTTCACAATTGATTTTGTGGCGGAGCAAATGGTGAAATGGTTGGCTGACTTGAATATTAAAGACCCCATACTCATAGGCCATTCACTGGGAGGCTATGTGGCTTTGGCTATTTTGGCCATGGCCAGTGAAAACATCAAAGCTGTGGGGTTGTTTCATTCTACCGCATTTCCCGATAACAAGCAAAAAAAACTGGTAAGAGAAAAAGCCGTGAAGTTTGTAGAAAACTACGGTTCAGGGCCATTTGTGGAAAACTTTATTCCACAGCTTTTTTCAGGCCCGCACCTTGAAAGGCATAAAGGGACTATTGCAAAACTTATTCTGAGGGGTAAAGATATCCCCTCAGAAACCATCATCGCCTATTCCAAGGCTATGCGAGACCGGCCCGACAGGGTAGATGTGCTTAAAAAGTTCACCGGCAAAAAGTGTTTTATCGCTGGGGAGTTTGACACTGCGGTATCCATCACCGCGAGCAGGCAACACCAGGATTGGGTGGACGATTACCTGGAAATCAAGCAATGTGGCCATATGGGGATGTTTGAGAAGCCCAACGAAACCCTGGTTTTTTTGCAGCAATTTATTACTAAGGCCAAATAGATTAGAGGTATATGGGGTAATTGGCCCAAATGTGATATAGGAAAAATGCATTGAGGAAGAAAGCAGAGACATTGTTCATGCCCATGGCCCATTCAAAGCACACGTATTTTTCCGGATCTTTTTTCACGAATACGAACCAAAGGAAAAAGTATAATACGACTGGAAGCATGCTTCCTAGAAAAACCCACCCCAAAGCTTCATTGCCAACGCTATAGAAGTAAACCCAAAATGCAGCTCCGGCCAAAAAAAACCAAATTCCTGCAAAACCGAAGGTTCCCATCACCCCTAGCTTCAGGCTTAGGGTTTTGTCCCCTCTCTTTCGGTCTTCCTCATGTTGGTACACCTGAGTTAGAGGGTAGGAACCCAAAAGCAATAAAGTGGTGAGAAGACCGGGTATATTGACACTGTAATCAAAAAAGACTTCCCAGCCCAAGGCATTTATCCCAGCATAGGACATGATAAAGGTGAAATAGCCCTGAAAAAACCCTGCTGTGAGCCAACTTACTACAGGATATTTCTTAAGCCTTATAGATGGGTGGCTATAGGCCATTGAAACCACGCCATAGATTAGCATCATGGACATATATTGCCAATTAACCAACAAGCCCATCAATAGTGCAAGTCCAAAAAACAGCATGGAGAGTGCATAAAGATCTTTGGAGACCTTCGGCGGATTTTTTAATCCCCCTATACTTCCTTCGTCTTTATCAAAATAAGAATTATAACTGTTGCTTGATGGATAGAGAAAAAGGTGCAGGGAAACAAATACTATTACCAAGTGATATGCGGTGAAATCCCGGGAAATTGCGGTGGAAAAAAGGAAAACAGGCAGAAGGTAAATGGAAAATGGAATGCGCAAATGCTTCCAGGAGGATTTGGTAAACATAATAAATAGAATTCAATGGTAACAAATCTTGGTCACTCCTGTTTTTTACTTATCTTGAAAGCTACAACTATTTACCATAAAAAAAAACAGATGGACAACCATATCGTGGCCATTGGTACCTCTAACCCTGGAGAAGCCATTCCTCAAGCCAAAATAGGGGAGTTCATGGCCATGGCACATGGATTGGGATCGGAGGAGAAAAGGAAATTACAGTTTATTTATAGAATTTCCGGTATAGAAAGCCGGTTCAGCGTATTAAGCGATTTCCATTTTCAGAATCCCGAAGAATTTGCGTTTTTTCCAAAAAACAAGAGCCTTGAGCCTTTTCCGAGTACAAAAAGAAGGATGGAGGTTTTCAGAAATATGGCCCCAGGCCTTGCGGAAAAGGCCATTTCCAAATGCCTGGAGGATTCAGAAGTGGAAGCAAGCGAAGTCACCCATCTTATTTTGGTGAGTTGTACGGGCATGTATGCACCAGGGGTGGAAATGGAAATTATTGCTAAGATGGGTTTTGCCAATACCATTGAGCGGTATGCCATTCATTTTATGGGTTGTTATGCGGCCTTTAACGGGATTAAGTTGGCAGATAGGATATTGAAGAGCCAGAAAAATGCCAAGGTATTAGTATTGGCAGTGGAGTTGTGTACCATTCATTTTCAAAAAGTATACAACGAGGATAACCTTTTGGCCAATGCCCTTTTCGGGGACGGAGCAGCCGCATTAATGATGATGCAATCCTCCCATGGCCTGAAAATCAAAGATTATCAAAGTCAAATTTTCAGCGACGGGGATGAGGACATGGCTTGGAATATCGGTGACCATGGCTTTGAGATGAAACTAACCAAATACGTACCCGAACTATTGGACACAGGCATTCAGTTTCTTCGGGAAAAGCTGGAGAAGCGTTTTTTCTTGGAAAAGATCAAGCATTTTGCCATTCACCCGGGAGGAACCCAAATCCTCAAGAAGGTAGAACAGGCATTGGGTATCCCATGGGAACAGAACAGACATGCACACCATGTGCTCAAGTCGTTCGGGAATATGTCCTCAGTTTCAATTTTGTTTGTTTTTGCTGCTATCCTGCAGGATCCCTTGGTGTCTGGTGACGTACTTTCCATGGGTTTTGGCCCTGGACTAACGATGGAAACTCTTTTGATAGAAAAAAAAGGATGAATTTAAAGCAAAGGTGTTACGAAAAGGAAAAAATGGATGACCTCTCTTGTAGTGGAGGGGAACTACTCCAGACCTTGGAAGAACTTAAAATCATCAACAGGTTGTTGGGGGGGAACAGTGTAACAACCAACGGTTTGAAGAAATTGCTGGGAGCCAGGCAGAAAGGCCCGATTGTAGTCGCGGATATCGGCTGTGGTGGGGGAGACATGATAAACACTATGGCGGCATGGGCGGAAAAAAATGAATATTCCATGAAATTTGTGGGAATAGATGCAAACCCCAATATCATTGAATTGGCCAAAGAAAGGCACCCGCACCTAGATGGGGTGAAATGGCAGGTGCTCAACGTATTCGATCCGGAGTTTTTGAAAGAAAAGGTGGATGTGGTGTGCTGCACCTTGTTTACCCACCATTTCAATGATGTGGAATTAATAAAAATGTTTCGTATTTTTAAAGATAAAGCAAGGTTGGGTATTATTGTCAACGACCTCCATAGGCATGCCTTGGCTTACCACAGTATTAAGTGGCTGACTTTCTGTTTTTCCAGATCTCCAATGGTTAAAAACGACGCTCCTCTTTCGGTAAGAAGGAGCTTTGTAAGAGAAGATTGGCAGAGGATTGGCAGAGAAGCAAACTTACCCAAAGTAGAAATTTCCTGGCATTGGGCCTTTCGTTGGCAGGTCATTTGCGCATTAAATTAAAATTTAAAAAACCTTTTATAAATATTTACCAACTGTTTAAAAAAAGCAAAGAATGATGGAATTAGACGAAAGCACCATTGAAAGCTTAATGGATGGGGCGCTAGCCTTTTCTTTAGTTGCAATCCCCAAAATCGTATTAGCAGTTGCCCTATATTTTATAGGTGCATATATCATTAAGTTTATTGTTAAGGCTCTGGGCACCGCCTTTGATAAGTATGATTTTGACAAATCTCTTTCTTCCTTTCTCAAGAGTTTTTTGAAGGGCTTGTTATATGTCCTGCTAATTCTAGCGGTGTTGTCCACTCTTGGCGTAGAGGTTACGGCCTTTATTGCAGTATTAGGTGCAGCCGGTTTGGCTGTAGGATTGGCCTTGCAGGGGTCCCTCTCCAACTTTGCTGGAGGGGTGCTCATTTTGGTGTTCAAGCCCTTTAAAGTGGGGGATACCATAGATGCACAAGGCACTTTGGGAGGGGTAGAATCAATCGATATCCTCTATACCAAAGTGAGAAATTTCGACAATAAAGTGGTTACAATTCCGAATGGTGCACTGGCTAACAACAACATCACCAACTTCTCTGCCAAGCCTACAAGAAGGGTGGAAATGTCTGTAGGGGTGGCCTACGGTACCAATCTAAAAAAAGCCAGGGAAGTTATTCTGGATGTGTTGAAAAAAGATGACAGGATTCATGCTGATCCCGAACCCGTTGTCCTGTTCACCAACTTTGGGGACAGTTCCTTGGACCTTTCGGTAAGGTGCTGGGCGGATGCCGCTAACCTCTGGCCTGTTTATTGGGACAAAATGGAGGAGATTAATAATGCCTTAGAGGATAATGACATTGTCATCCCATTTCCACAGCGGGATGTGCATCATTTTTTCCCCGATGGTAAGGTTAAGATCGAGAAACTTGTCAACGAAGATCAATGAAAAAAAGATAGGTGAAAAAATGCCGGAGCCTCTTATACTACCAAGCACTTGAGGCTCCGGGCAAACCCTACATTAAAAAATAACCAACTACCAATAACTAAATCCAACTTCACGGATCAACCGCACTGCCAACTTCACTTCTTACGGCACTTTCCTTCTCACTTCTAGCTGCACATTGCTCCCCTACTTTCCAACGGCACTACCTACTTCGCTCTATCTACACTGCCAACTTCACCTTACTTCACTTAGCTATTTTCTCGGTGTGGACACTTGCTGTCCATCACTTTCCCAACCCCACCCTTGGGTTCATGGCATCAATAGTGACGACAATAATCTTCGGGTCAGATTCCCAATATTTTTTGGAGTTGCTTGTTCCTCCCTATCGTCCATCGCAATGTTTAATTGTTAGGACATTCGAAAGGTAATATGGCAAAAATTAAAAACCCAAAATAAAGTTAAATATTTCATTAAAAAAATGGACAAAACATTTTGTTAATAGTGAAATGCAAATATCCGTATTTGGGTGAATTTGCTCACCTGTTATTTAAGGTTTTTCTTTTAAAAACTGGGTTTAATCAAATATTAAAAACTTAATCCATCACTCATTTTCAGTTACTTATAAGAATACCACAAGGGAAAGTTGGATATGCACAATTTTTGGTAAAAGCACTTCAAGTAAAAATTAATATTGAAAAGTGGAAGGACATATAGCCCTTGGGTTTCGGCAAATGATACCCATCCCATAATAATTTTTCTGAGGATCGGTTGAGCAGGGGATGTTGTGGGACAAAAAAAAGCCCGGAAAGTATTTTCCAGGCCTCATACAAACCCTAAGTACAGGGTCAACCATTTTTCTTTTTCTCGGCCTGCTTGGCTTTTTTATCCGCCCTTTTCTCCATCATGGATTTAGCCGCCTTTTTTTTAGGGTCTTTTTTCTCTCCTTTATCCTTACTCATAGCTTCTGGAATTTGTGGAAAAGGTAGTGGTAAATTTCAGTATTGTCAATAGACAGGGCCTGCTATATTTTGGTTTTGTCCTTCTTTTGAAAATTTCGGCATTTCTGATTTTAGATTTTGGATTGGGTTTCTCTTCCAGTTATTTACGGTCAGGGGTTTTTGTAATTCATAATTAAACAATTCCTGATTTCCCTACCCTTCCCTTTCCAGTAAACAATTAACCATTACCAATCACTTCTCCTTCAACCTCCCCGCCTTCTTCAGCGCTTCATGAATGATCCATTCCAACTGCCCATTGGTGCTTCTAAATTCATCCGCAGCCCATTTCTCCACGGCCTTCATCGTCTTTTCATCTATCCTGAGTGCAAATGCTTTTTTATTAGGCATATTATTTTAATTTCCATTCATCTATTATGCTTCTTGCCTCACCGGGTTTTCTGGTGCTAAGCACAAATTTTTTGCCAGCGGACTCGACTTGTATTGCAGCCTCATTGGAAAACACATAGGCCCACTTTTTGAAATTATAGCGAATTCCAAGGCCACCAAACTTCCACATCATTCCTTTGTTAAGCACTTCGATATTGGTGATTTTTTCTTTCGGGTATTTTCTCCAACCTGTTATGGGGAAGCAACGGTACGAAAGTCCAAATCGGTCAATACGGGTCTCCAATTCAATACTCATAATGAACCAAAAGGCACCCAATATAATCCCGACCACAATCAAGAAGGGGATATACCCATCCTCACCAAAATTACCGGTGAGCCAGAGCACTGTCATAAGCACAAGGGTGGGTAGCTCTATCATTAGGATCAAATACATCACCCAGGTATTTCTAAAATGTTGGTTTTCCTTGAATACCATACTTTTTTATTGATGCAAACTCCCCACATTCAGGACAGGACTGGCATTTTTGTCGGAGCAAAGCACCACCATCAGGTTACTTACCATTGCTGCCTTTTTGTCCTCCTCAAACTCTATAATCCCCTTGATTTTCAAGTCCTCCAGTGCCATCTCCACCATTCCCACCGCACCGTCAACAATCTTTCTTCGAGCAGCAACTATTGCAGTTGCCTGTTGGCGTTGCAACATGGCTGAAGCTATTTCTGAGGAATAGGCCAGATGGGAAATCCTGGCCTCTATTACCTTGATGCCGGCATGTTGAAGTCGGTCTATGATCTCCACTTCCAGGGACTGGTTTACCTCTTCCACACCCGAACGTAGGGTGATCTCCGCATCCTCCGCCTCGAAGTCATCATAGGGGTAGGAGCCTGCCATTTTTCTTACCGCGGCATCTACCTGAAGATGGACGAAATTTTCATACTCATCCACATCAAAATAGGCCTTGTAGGTATTCTCCACTTGCCATACCACTATAGTGCCGATCATGATGGGATTGCCTATTTTGTCATTTACCTTAATGGGCTTGTTTTCAAAATTTCGCACACGCAATGAAATTTTCTTTTTGGTCATAAAGGGATTTACCCAGAAAAAGCCGTCCGCTTTCACGGAGCCCTTATACGAACCGAAAAGCAGCATTACCATGGCCTTATTGGGTTCCACGATAAAAAATCCGGGCAAGATCAATACCCCTAGGAGGAGCAGCACTACACCGACCCATGGTTCCAGGTAGGCCATACTTATGCCCGAAAGTGTAAATAAGGTAAGTACCACTAAAATCATGGGGTAGCCAGAGGTGGGTTTGATTAATTTTTCCATAGTACAGTAATATTAAAATGATATCATTTTAATATACGCAACACAAAAAATAAGGATGCAAAAAATCTCATTTTTTTGCATCCTCGTCCAGAAAAGGATGTATTATAATCCTCCTAATGCATCCTTGAAGGATTTATCCCCCTCCGTGAGGTCAAAAGCCTTACCTATGGTTTTTTCTTCCTCCAGACTAGCCAGAAGGACTGTTGCCACGTCTTCCCTGGAGACTTTTCCTCTTTCTAGTTGTTCGGAGATGGCTACTTTTCCTGCGCCCTTGTCGTTGGTGAGCCCACCCGGTCGGACAATGGTGAAATCCAAACCACTTTCAGCGAGGCAACGGTCGGCATAATGTTTGGCCACATAATAGGGCCTTATCTTCTGGTTCCAGTTTTTCCTGTTGTTTGCTTGAAGTGCACTAACCATAAGGTATCTTTTGGTGCCTGCTTTTGAGGCAGCTTCCATGGTTTTAACTGCTCCGTCCAAGTCCACCAAAAGCGTTTTATCAGGGCCTGTTTTCCCTCCGGATCCTGCAGAGAATACTACTGCATCATGGCCTCGGATGACTTTGGTCAACTCCTCTACCGAGCCTTCCAGGTCTACAAGCAGGCCTTTTACACCTTTGGACTGAAAGTCCTTGGCCTGTTCCTCCTTCCGCACTGCGGCAGTGACTTCATGTGTTCCTTCTTTTTTTATTTTGTCGATTAATATTTTACCGATCTGGCCATTCGCTCCAAATACTATGATCTTCATATGATTATATTTTGATTTTTAAAGGTCAAAACTTGTCCTACAATTTAACTCGGGATAGCATGTCCCTGCCTGCCCCGAACTCGCTTCGGGGAACTCGTTTCGGGAGCCTGTCCTGGAGTTGTTTCGGGAAAAAAAACCAGTGATGAAGCCCCTGATAGCTATCGGGGGTGCACCCAGTAAGTGACGATCCCGTCATGCCTGCCTGTGTAGACAGGCTCGATTTAATGTTTTGGGTTTATTTTTTGTTATATTGGATTGCTTTTTGTGCTTGGACTTACTCAACCAACAAGATTCGCTCCAAAAATGGATTATCAATCATTGATCGAAGAAGTATATGACGAGGTCAAACACCAAAACCTCAAAGGGAAGGTGGCCGACTACATCCCAGAACTGGCCAAGGTAGATGGATCAAAATTCGGCATTGCCCTAGTGGACTTGGACGGGCAGGTGTATGGGGTAGGGGATTACCGGGAACCTTTTTCCATCCAAAGTATATCCAAAGTACACACACTTACCATGGTTTTTCATGCCTTTAAAAGTAAACTATGGTCCAGGGTCAATGTGGAACCCAGCGGCAACCCCTTTAATTCTATTGCCCAATTGGAATATGAAAAGGGAATTCCCAGAAACCCCTTTATCAACGCCGGGGCTCTGGTCATTACCGATGCCTTGGTGAGTAAATACAAGGATCCCATAAAGCAAACCATAGAATATGTGGATGAATTGGCAGGTACGCATTGCGTAAGGATAGATGAAGAGGTCAAGAAATCGGAATTGGCACATTCAGAGCGGAATACTGCCTTGGCCTATTTTTTAAAAGCCTATAAGAACTTTGAGAATCCGGTGGAGGAAGTAATGGAAGCCTATGTGTCCCAATGTGCCATTGAAATGTCCTGTGAGGAGCTTGCCAAGACTTTTTCTTTTTTGGCCAACAATGGGTATTCCGTTTTTGCCAAAAAGCAGATTTTGACGGAAACTCACGCCAAAAGGGTAAATGCACTTATGCTTACCTGTGGTTTCTATGATGAATCGGGGGAATTCGCTTTCAGGGTCGGAATGCCTGGCAAAAGTGGTGTGGGGGGAGGAATAGGTGCGATTATGCCTGGTAAGTTTAGCATTGGTGTGTGGAGTCCGGAATTGAACGAGAAAGGAAATTCGGAGAAGTCTATAAAGGCGCTTGAATTGCTGACCGATAAATTGCAATTCTCCTTGTTTTAATCCTGCTAGAAATCAGAGGGTCTTTTTTGGTACCATTGAGCATCTTCTTTTTCCTGATATACCATTTTGGATTGGTTTTGGCTTAGATTTTTTATACCTTATAATTGTTTCATCCAAGGCTAAAACCATGAAAATCAACGTAAACGGAAAATCCCATACCATAAACGTAAGTGCCAACCCCACCCTGCTGGAAGTGCTGAGAGAGCAACTTGAGCTTACAGGCACCAAATACGGATGTGGAGAAGCTGCCTGTGGGGCATGTAGGGTAATGATGGACGGTACTGCCGTCCCAGCATGTATAACGCCTGCGGTAAGTGCCCAGGGCAAGGACATCACCACCATAGAGGGACTGGAAAAAAATGGCAAATTGCACCCCGTACAGGAGGCTTTTTTGGAAGAAGACGTGTTTCAATGCGCCTATTGTGCCTCGGGAATGATTGTTTCTGCAGTAGCACTTTTGGAAAGAAATGCCAGCCCATCTCGTGAGGAAATCATAGAAGCCATGAATGGAAACATCTGTAGGTGCTGTACCTATCCACAAATTATGGCTGCCATCGAAAAAGCTAAAACAAGTAAAGCATGAAATCGAGCCTGTCTACAGGCAGGCATGACGAGCCCGTCACACACTGGGATGATTATCCTTTGCGAGATTCCATGTGGCAAATAAAAATCAATTATAAACACATGAAAAAGCAGCAAGACGAGAACCATATATTTCCAGAACAGTACGAACTGTTTGAAAAAAAGATAGCTGGTAGTCCCATTACCCGCCGGAGTTTTTTCAAAAGGATGGGAGCAGGCATCGCTTCCTACCTTGTAGTCTCAGATATACTGGCAGGCCCAATTGCCAAAAGCTTTACCAGGGAGGCAGCCGAGGACACTATTGGTGCTTGGATCCATGTTAATGGAGAAGGAAGGATTACCTGCTATACCGGTAAGGTAGAAGTAGGCCAGAACATTAGGACTTCCTTGGCTCAGGTTGTAGCAGAAGAACTATTTGTCAAGGTAGAGGATATCCAATTCATAATGGGCGACACCCTACTGACACCCTATGACAGGGGAACTTTTGGAAGCCTTACCACTCCCCAAATGGCCCCAAAATTGCGAAAAGCTGCGGCTTCTGTGCGGGAACTTTTAAAAGCAACCGCTGCCAAAGAATGGAATACCAGCTCCACAAGTTTACAACTGGAGCAGGGAATAGTCTTTCACCCTTCAAACGGAAAGAGGTTAAGTTACGCACAACTTGCCAATGGAAAGAAGTTGGCACAAAGGGTAAACGAGGACGTACAAGTGGTACCGGTGGAGGATTGGAAAATTGCCGGAACCTCTGTGCCCAAGGTGAATGGCAAATTCTATATTACCGGAAGCCACAAGTATGTTTCGGATCTTAAACTTCCTGACATGCAGTACGGAAAGGTATTGCGTCCCCCTTATTTGGGCGCAAAGTTAACCTCATTGGATACCTCTGATGCTGAAAAGGTGCAGGGGGTAAGGGTCGTTAAGGATGGGGATTTTGTAGGAGTAACAGCACCTGACTCTACCACGGCAAAAATGGCCCTCGCAATGATCAATGCAGAATGGGAACGGAAAAAACAACCGTCCCGGAAACAACTTTTTTCCCATTTAAAGGAAAATGCCAATAAACAGCCCGACAAAAAACCGAATGTGGAGGAGGCTTTTGCCAATGGTGCTAAGAAGGTTACTTCCGCTTTTCATGTGGATTATATTGCCCACACCCCTTTGGAGCCAAGGGCGGGATTGGCAGAATGGAAGAATGGTGAGCTAAATGTATGGACAGGCACCCAGAGACCCTTTGGGGTCCAGGAGGAATTAGAAAAAGAATTTGGATTAGCCAAGGATAAAATTAGGGTTAGAATGCCTGATACCGGCTCTGGTTACGGCGGAAAGCATACCGGGGAGGCAGGGATCGAAGCTGCCAAACTAGCGAAAGCCATTGGTAAACCTGTAAAGGTAAACTGGACTAGGGAAGAGGAGTTTATGTGGGCCTATTGCAGGCCAGCAGGGCTGATTGAGGTAAGAGGGGCTTTGGATGCGAATGGAAAACTTGCGGCTTGGGAAATGTTCAATTACAATAGTGGGGGGGCTGGAATTGAATCCCCCTATGATGTTCCAGCCAAGCACCAACAATTCATTTCTTCCGACACTCCACTGAGACAAGGTTCTTACAGGGCCCTGGCTTCTACGGCCAATGTGTTTGCAATAGAGTCAGTCATGAATGATTTGGCCTCGGAGCAGGGGAAGGATCCAATGGAATTCAGGATGGAACATCTTTCTGACGAGCGACTCCGAAGAGTATTGAAAGATACAGCATCCAAATTTGGATGGGAAAAGGAAAAGCGATCTGATAGGGGTTTCGGGTTGGCATGTGGCTTTGTGAAGGGAGGTTATGTAGCAACCTGCGCTGAGGTTTATGTAGATCCCGAAACGAAAGAGGTAAAAGTATTGAAGTTGGTGACAGGCTTTGAATGCGGTGCCATCCTCAATCCCCGGCACTTGAAAAGTCAAGTGCTGGGCTGCGTGTTGCAGGGACTGGGCGGTGCCCTTTTTGAAGCAGTTGATTTTGACAATGGGCAAATCCTCAATGCTGCCTTTTCCTCCTATAGGGTCCCTAGGTTCAAGGACATTCCAGAGACGGAAGTGTTATTGATAAACCGGCCTGATTTACCTCCTGCCGGTGCGGGTGAAGCCCCTATCATCGGAGTGGCCCCTGCCATTCGAAATGCCATTCAGGATGTAACTGGGGAAAGAATCAACAAACTCCCGTTGGTCCCTTCCGGAAAGATTAGGGCCTAATCCCCAATGGGCGTTTATTTGACTTTATTTTAAACCAAAACTTACTACCATGCCTTTGGAAAACCCAACATCAAACATGAAAAATGACTTTTCAGGCAATAGCCGAAGGGCTTTCCTCAAACAGGTAGGATTAGGATTGGGAACATTCGTATTATATAGCGACCTAATTGCCTTTCCTTCAGACCAAAGGAAAATCGAGGAGGAGGATTCCATAGCCTCATTCATTCATGTTGCAGAGGATGGCCATATTACAGCCTATTCCGGAAAAACCGAAGTGGGCCAAAATATACGTACCTCCCTTGCGCAAGTGGTGGCAGAGGAGTTGCGTGTTCCTTTTGAAATGGTGGACATGGTGTTGGCAGACACCAAGCTTACCCCTTATGACAGGGGCACCACCGGTAGCCGTACCACCCCGCAGATGTCCCTTACCCTAAGAAAGGCTGCAGCTACTCTTAGGGAAATGCTGAAAGAAGAGGCCTCGGATTCATGGCAAATAGGGAAGACCTCCTTGTCCTTGGAAGGAGGTGCTATAGCACATCCAAGCAATGGGAAAAGACTTACCTATGCAGAACTCGCCAATGGCAAGCGGCTTTTTGAACCTTACAGGGACAATGTTGAGCTCACGCCTGTAAATGAATGGAAGATAGCTGGAACTTCTGTCCCAAAAGCAAGGGGCAGGGATTATGTCACCGGGAAGCACAAGTATGTTTCAGATTTATCGCTGCCCAATATGCAATATGGTAAAATATTGCGACCCCCAGTCTACGGAGCCAAGCTTAAAAGTCTGGATATTAGCCAAGTTAAATCGATGGAGGGGGTACAGGTTGTCCGCAACGGAGATTTTGTGGGGGTTACAGCCCCGGATGCCACCACTGCTTCGCAAGCACTTGCTTTATTGGATGCAAGCTGGGATAGTAAGGAACATGTTTCTAGGAAAAATCTTTTTGACCATTTGGTCAAGCATGCAAACTTATCGGAAAAGGAGCTGGAGTTTGAGGCGCTTAATGGCTTTGAAGATAGGTTGGAGCAAGAATTTCATATTGATTACATTTCCCATGTTCCCTTGGAAACCCGTGTAGGTGTGGCTGAATGGGATGACGATGAACTTACAGTTTGGACAGGTACACAAAAGCCTTTTGGGGTTCAAGAGGATCTGTGCAACGAGTTTAGCATCAGCAAGGCAAAGGTTAGAGTAATTACCCCTGATACGGGTTCCGGATATGGGGGTAAACATACGGCGGAAGCCGGGGTGGAGGCCGCAAAATTGGCCAAGGGCGTGGAAAAACCGGTGAAAGTACAATGGACCCGGGAAGAGGAATTTAAATGGGCCTATTTCAGACCTGCTGGAGTTATCCAGGTGAAGAGTGCGCTTGAATCCAATGGCAATTTAGGTGCCTGGCAATTTCACAATTTCAACAGTGGTGGTTCGGGTATGCAAACACCCTATCGGGTGAAGGAAAAGCAGGAAAAGTATCACCGGTCAGACACTCCCTTGCGGCAAGGTTCTTATAGGGCATTGGCTTCTACGGCAAATGTTTTTGCGATTGAGTCCCAAATGACCGATTTAGCGTATTACCTAAAGGAGGATAGCCTGGCCTTTCGACTTAGACATCTGGATGACCCTAGGATGAAAGACGTATTAATTGCAGCTGCAGAGAAATTCCATTGGGAAAATAAACTTCCCCAAGGAAGGGGCAAGGGGCTTGGCTGCGGCTATGTTAAAGGAGGATACGTGGCCACTTTTGCAGAGGTGGCATTTGATAAGGAAAGCCAAAAAGTTGTAGTCAAGCGACTGGTGACCGCTTTCGAATGTGGTGCTATTATCCATCCGAAGCATTTGAAGAGCCAGGTAGTGGGTTGTGTACTACAGGGCTTGGGTGGAGCTTTGTTTGAGGCAGTGGACTTTGAAGATGGAAAAATTAACAATGCCTCCCTCAGTACTTATAGAGTACCCAAATTTTCAGATATACCAGAAGTAGAAGTGGTGCTTTTGAACCGCAAAGACTTGGATCCCGCTGGTGCTGGAGAGGCGCCTATCCTTGGGGTTGCCCCGGCGATTCGGAATGCGATTTTAGATGCAAGTGGCAAAAGAATAAACCGTCTACCAATGATTCCTGACGGAAAGGTTTAATGTTTTCTTATTGATTCTTAATGTGTTAATGATCAGTAATGAGCATTCCTTAACTTTTTTCCTAACTTTTGTACAAAGGACTTCGTAATTTAAGGTGTTCAGACAATGGTTATCTCATAAAACCCTTCCCGATGAAACAATTCTCGTATTTGCTGCTTTGCCTATGTATGTTGGTGGCAATGGCCTGTTCCAATGATGATGATCCGGATGATCTCATGAAGGCAAGGGAGGTGGCATGGAATAGCCTGGATGAGGAGACTAGGGAAACGGTAACCACTGATTGGCGAGGTGCTCGTGTTGATGTAAATGAGGAAACTTATTTGGTGTTTTTCAATACCACGGCAGATCCCCTTCTCGGTCCTGTTGGCGTTTTTGTCAACAGAACCAACTTCGAGATAGAGGGGTATTCTCCCAGATTTTGATAATGTTAAGGAACTTCCAAGAACCGTTTTTCTTAAAACGGTCTTTTTGTGTCTGCTAAACAATTTACCTCAAATTAACGTAAATTTTAAGTAATATGTCAATGGCAGGGTTAATTATCATTGGCGAGATTCTCCCGAAACGAGTGAGGGGCAAGCTACCCCGACCTTTGGTACGGGGTAAGTTCTCGAAGCAAGCTTGCCGGATCGGCAGGTTTGGGACTGGTTATGGACGATGAAAGAAAATTATAATCATATGAAGCAGCTTTTGATTCTTATATTGTTTTGGGGTGTAGCAAACCACCTTTTGGCCCAGGATCTTGTCCATTTAAGCGGGGTAGTGGAAAAGCCCATAGTCAATCAGACTGTAGGGGACACCATCACTGTCTATGCAATTAAGGAAAATTTTAACTCTGGTAGGGAAAGATACATGGTAAGAGGAACCGAAGGCTTTACCTTTTACAACAGTGACCGTATTCGGATTTTAGAGGGAGAGCTTAGTTTTTGGGAAGAAATATGGATGAGAAATAGGGCCGAAGAGGTCTATAAAAATGGATGGGAAAGGGAATTACGTGCTGATATCAGAGAAGATGCAACTGACTATTTTATTCAGGCTCAAAGCAGCAATATGATTTTTGAGGATGACATGTTATATGATTACCTCTATCAGCTCATTCATAGGATCCATCCATACCCCCTGTTAAAGGAAACAGCAAGTAATTTTAGCGTGTTGGTACTAACCTCTATGGAAGAAAGGATTTTTTCTTTTGACAATGGGATGATTATACTAACAACCGGCTATCTGGCATCCTTATCCTCAGAGAAGGAGCTTACCGAGGCTTTGGCAGTTGCGATTGCTCACACCAATTTGGAGCATAATCTAGTGAACCTTAAATATGAAATTAGGGCAGAGAGAAGGGCAAGGATCTGGGGAACTGTGGCAGCAACGGCTGCTTCCGTGGCCCTTGCTTTTGACCAAAATCAAAATGATGTTTTTTTTAATAGTATGGTAGCACAGGACTTTGGCAGGTCCGTATATTTTTTAGCAGACGAGATACTGAAAAATATAGGGGCAAAGTATGACCAGGAACAAATGAATGAGGCGGAAAGGGTTGGGCTTTACTATATGAACTCAGCATACGAGGGAGAAAAATTAGATTCCAGAAGTTATTTATCCCTAACGGCCAATGCCATCAGTTTTGCGGCAATGCAAGAATATGTAGTGAAAAACTACCATTATGCCCATCAATTACTCTTAAAGCTCGAGGAATTAGATATTGCCACAGACCGGGATTATTTATTGCTCAGTCAAATTCAGCGAAAGCTATCCAACTCCCCGGAATCTGATGATATTGCACTGTACTATCTCAAAAAAGCAAAGGGAAAGTCCCTTTCTCCCCTCATCGAAATTGATAAGGAAATGGCCCTTGTGTTCAGCAGAATGGGAAACCATCAAAAAACCGAAGAGGCATTGCTTAATTACAGGGAAAATTTATTAGAAAAAAGAAAGGATGGTATAAACGTGAAAAAGGAATTAGATCGTGTAGAGCAGGTTCTTCAGCGAAAATCCTTTCAAATTATGCCGCTTTCCGAAAATGATGATCAGTACGAAAGTTCTTCTTCACACTAAGATAGGGAAGAATCCTCCTATTAAATGAATTCAGGAACACCCTATTTTTGTTGGGAAACCACAACTTTAGATGAAGGTTTGGTAAAAAGGATTTTTACACTTGAGTTTAAATTTCTTGCCACACTATCCCAAAGGGCTTCTGGGTTTGCACTAGGGATGGTCATAGCGCCTAGGATGCTGCCCTTGGTCTGCTCATTATTACGTTAATCGATTACCCCCAGGGATGGTACGTTTAATTCATTACCAACTCATCCACCATAAGCCAAGCTTTGCCACCAGCGCCTCCATGCCAGTTTGGTAATGAAGAAAGGGGTTTAGCCACCACACGCATTTCTTTCACTCCCTCCGTAGCGAAAGGAATTTCCAGTTGCTTCAGCAGTGCTTTTTCTTCTTTTTGGGGTATATTGGGTTTATGGGTTTTTGCCAGTTGCCAATCACCATCCTTATCCTTGAGATAAATTTCCACTTCTTGGGGAGGAAAAAATCGTGCACCGAGGTTAAACCAGATGGATAGAGACATAGAACTGATGTCCGTGGGTTCTTCAAAGCTCAGTTCTACATCCAAAGGGTGGTTGATGAAGCCCAGCCAGTTAAGGTTCCACACATCCGGAATTGCCTTTTTTCTGTCAAACAAACTATTTACCCCATCCCCTTTATGCCTATCCGCAGGGGGGAAGTTAAGGGTATAGGAAGATGGTCTTATTCTGGACCGGATGAATTCGGCTGTGCTGGTTTCACTTCCCGCCCAGCCCTCTGCAAATGCCCTTGTCTTAATGGTGAGGTTTTCCTCTATTGTCAGTGGGCCTTCATATAGGATGTAATTGCTGCTATCAGGTTCTTCGCCGTCTAAGGTATAAAATAGACTGGTGCCCTGTATAGCGTGCTCTATGCGCACCTCGATCTGATCTTGAAAAAAAGCCTTGTCGAACTTAATGACTGGAGGGTTTAATTGATAGACCGTTCCATCGTCTCTATAGCCCGTCTCGATGTAAGTGTCCCCTAAAGCAGATTGAAGGGTACTGATTTGCTCATTACTAAGCCCACTGTTCCAGAGGAAAAGTTGCTTTAGAGACTTGAGCTCTTGGAGGTTTTCCACCCCATTATCGTCTATTTTGTTCCCGGATAAACTAAGCAACTTCAGGTTTTCCAAGGGACGAAGGTGCCCGAGGCCCTCTCCAGAAATATCTGTAAAATTTAGGTAGAGCCTTTCCAAATTGGGAAAATCAGAAAGTTTATCCAGATCCTCATCCTTCAGGGGCATATTGCTGAGGTTTAAGGAAACGGTTTGTTCCCGTATCTCTTTAAGGTCTTCCAAGGAAGAGGGGTCGAAGGCGGATCTCCCAAAATAACTTACTGCAATTGCGGGTGAGTTCATGCCCAATGCCTGAACCTTTCTGTAGAAATTATTGAGGTTTTCCACCGTGGAAGCATCGGCTTTAGGGAAGTCGTAGGATTTAGGTTTCGAGGTGAATTTTTGGACGGCGAGTTGGTAGGTCATTGTGGTGTCCGGAAATGCCAATACCTTTTGGTCAAAAACTGCTCCATCCCTAATCCATGCAGAAAGTAAGTCCTTTTCCTCATCCGAAAGTTGGGGTTTACCTTTTGGAGGCATATGGTCTTCATCCTCTAGCGGAAGATGTATACGTTGAAAGATAAGGCTTTCCTCTTCATCTCCAGGAACCAAGGCTGGGCCTGACTCACCTCCCGTGGTGATGAATTCCGGTTTGTCCAATCTAAGTTCTCCTTTTTGTTTGGAGGCTTTGTGGCAGGAGATACATTTTTTTTCTAAAATAGGTAAGATGACATGATCGAATACTTCCGCTTCCTCCAAACTGACTAACTTTTCCTGTTGGCTAATCAGTGGAGCTGTCAAAAAATCCTCCCCATGGGTAATGGAGGCACCTAGGTGCCCTGATACCAAGAGCGCCAGTGCCACTACTACCATCCCCGCTTTTTGTAGGCTGGGGTTGACCTTTTCTAGGTAAGCATACAAAATGGAGGATATCCAAAATACGAGTAGGCCTGTCCATTTATGCCACTGGAGAGCTTCTCTTTCATAGCCTTCCTCATGGGAAAGTAATAAACCTGCAATTACCGTAAAGGCTGCCAGTAAACAACCTATTAATAATAGACTGGATCCATAGTGATAGCTGTCCAAAGGGTCTTTCATTATCCTGGGAAATGCTAGGATTAAGACTGCCAATAACAACACCACAATGGGGAAATGTAATAGGAGGGGATGCATGCGTCCAAACACATGTAGCCAGTCTGGGATAACCAGGCGGCTCTCTGCCACTACCAACACCAGGACAAACATATGTGTGGCAAACAGGAGCTGGCCTAGGCCAGCCTTCAACTTTTCTGTTAGCATATAAGGTTAATATTGGGAATTTAGGATCTTTGGGTTTAGACTATGCGAGCAAATCATTGACCACGTGTCCAGACACGTCTGTTAGCCTGTACCTTCTGCCTTGATGCCTGAAGGTAAGTCGTTCGTGATCAATTCCCAATAGGTGTAACATGGTGGCCTGAAAGTCGTGTACATGCACGGGGTCCTTTACGATGTTATAGCCAAATTCATCCGTTTCTCCATATACTGTACCTGGTTTTATCCCCCCACCGGCCATCCACATGGAGAAAGCCCTGGGATGGTGATCTCTTCCATAATTGTCCTCAGAAAATTTCCCTTGACAATAATTAGTCCTTCCAAATTCCCCTCCCCAAATTACCAATGTCTCATCCAAAAGACCTCTTTGCTTAAGGTCGGTAATTAGGGCTGCAGAGGCTTGATCAGTATCTTTTGCTTGCATGGCCATTTCGTTAGGCAAATTGCCATGTTGATCCCAGCCTTGGTGATAAAGTTGTACGAACCTTACTCCATTTTCTGAAAGTTTCCTGGCCAGCAAACAATTGGCTGCATAAGTTCCGGGCACCAGACACTCCGGTCCATAAAGTTTCACAATACTATCTGGTTCCTTACTTAGGTCAGTCACTTCAGGAACTGCCGTTTGCATTCGGTAGGCCATTTCATATTGCTGGATTTTGGTGTTTATTTCAGGGTCACCAAATTGTTGGTAACTCATCTGGTTCAGGTCGGCAAGCTTATCAAGCATTCTCCTCCTGTCGGATTTGCTCATGCCATCGGGGTCGTTGAGGTAGAGTACGGGTTCTTCTCCACTTGAAAACTGTACTCCTTGGTGAACCGAATCCAAGAATCCGTTGGTCCAAAGTTTTGAATAAACCCCCTGACCGTTTCCTTTGCCCCTGGAGAGCAATACACAAAAGCTGGGCAGGTTGTTGTTTTCGCTTCCCAACCCGTAGCTTAACCAGGCACCCATACTGGGGCGGTTGCCCACTTGGGCTCCTGTCTGGAAAAAAGTAAGTGCAGGGTCGTGATTGATAGCTTCCGTATGCATGGATTTGACGATGCAGATATCATCCACTATTTTGGCTGTATAGGGAAACAAGTCGCTGACCCATGCATCCGATTGTCCATATTGCTTAAAGCCATGGTAGGAACCTACCAGTGGAAAGGAGGACTGGCCGGAGGTCATGCCTGTAAGCCTTTGACCCTTGCGAATGCTTTCAGGAAGCTCTTCACCCAGCCGCTTGTTAAGCATAGGCTTATAATCGAAAGATTCCAATTGACTTGGAGCCCCGTTTTGGAAAAGATAAATCACCCTTTTTGCTTTTGGGGCAAAATGGGGAATATTCGCCATGAGCCGATCTGTGTCCAAAGTGGATTTTCCCTTGAATAGATCGGGAATAAGAAGGGAGCCCAAGGCAACACTTCCTAACCCGAGGCTGAGTCTCGACAAAAACTTCCTTCTGTTTTCATTTAGTCCGCCTTCTAATCTCTCTTTTTCCATATCAGGTTCTTGTTATTGCTTCTTCTAAATTGTATAAGGCCACCACCACTTGCATAAGGGCAGCAGTTTCAGGCTGTTTCATCTCATCCTCTAAAGGCGTCTCCCCCACCTGTACGGTTTTGATGATTTCCTCTGGATTGGCCTTAAATCGTTCCAGCTCCTCTTGGAAATACCCTTTGAGGAGTTCAAATTCTTCTTCTTTCGGCGCCCGGCATATTATCCTAGCAAATGCTTCCTCTATGGCGTGACCTATTTCAGTCCCATGCGCTTTGGTAAGTTTAGTTGCCAATACACGGGAGGCTTCCAGAACCAATGGGTCATTTAGCATTGCCAAAGCCTGTAGGGGTGTATTGGTTCTGCTACGGGTCACCTCGCAAAGGTCTCTATTGCTGCCATCAAATATGATGGGCTTTGGCGGTGGAGAGGTAAGTTTGATGAAAGTGTACAACCCCCTTCTATACAGCTTTTCCCCTTTATCCTGCCTGTAGATAGCCAGCTCTCCCCTTCCTGAAGTGGAAGCTTCCCACATACCTTCTGGTTGATACGGTTTGACACTAGGCCCGCCAATTTCCCTAACTAAGAGGTCACTACTGGCCAATACCATATCCCGGATATGTTCAGCGTTTAGTCTGATTCTAGGTGACCAGGACAAATAGGTGTTATCTGGATCCTTGGACAATTTCTTTTTGCTCACCTTAGCCGATTGCTGGTAGGCGGCGGAAGATACCATCTTTTTTATCAGCCCTTTAATGTCCCAGCCGCTTTCCATAAAGTCAACCGCAAGCCAGTCCAATAGCTCAGGGTGTGAAGGCAAATCTCCCTGCATTCCGTAGTCACCGGCAGATTGGACGATACCCTTTCCAAAAAGTTCCTGCCACATTAAGTTTACAAAAACCCTAGCGGTTAGGGGGTTTTCAGGAGACATGGTCCACTGGGCCAGGCCCAATCTGTTTTTGGGATAATTATTTTCATCGAATTCAAAAATGGTTGCGGGTGTGGCAGGAAATACCTCTTTTGCTGGGGCATCATAAACTCCCCTGTCCAATACATAGGTCTGCCTTACTGTGTCTTGAAAGTCCTCCATCACCGATACCATTATCCTACTGGTGTCTTGATGATTGACGAAATTTAACACATCCGAAAGGTCATCCCTTTCAATCCACATGATTGGGGTTTTGGCAGGTTTGGAGACACTTACGTCGCCTTCATAGCCTTTTTCGGGTGTATTGTTGAAAAAGGCATACATCTGGAAATAGTTTTCCTGAGATATGGGGTCATATTTATGGTCATGACATTGTGCACATTCCACGGTCAATCCAAGAATGGACTTGGTGAATGTATTGGTCTTATCCACGATATACTCCACCCTATATTCTTCCTCAATTACGCCTCCTTCCTCCGTGTACTTGTGGTTTCGGTTAAAGGCAGTGGCCAGAATTTGTTCTTTTGTGGGGTTGGGCAGCAAGTCCCCAGCCAATTGCCAGGTAATGAATTTGTCGTAGGTCAAATTATTATTGAAGGCGTGAATGACCCAATCTCTGTAGGGCCATTGCGTTCTGATATTGTCATCCTGGTAACCATAGGAGTCGGAATACCTGCTTATGTCCATCCATAATACAGCCATTCTTTCTCCAAAGGCAGGGTCTTCCAGGAGCTGATCAATGACCCGGCTTGTAGCCCCTTCCCCTTTATCTTCCTGATAGGATTTCATCAAATCCAAGGAGGGGGGAAGCCCTGTAAGGTCCAGGCTGAGCCTTTTGAGCAGATGCATTTTGTCTGCTGCTTCGTTGGGAGCGAGACCAACCTGAGAGAGTTTAGCGGAAATAAAATGATCGATTTCATTTTTTGCCCAGTCCTTGTGTTTGATCTTTGGAAGCTTGGACTTTTTCGGAGGGACAAATGCCCAATGGGGTTCATACTCGGCCCCTTTTGCAATCCATTTTTTGATGATCTCCTTTTCTCCTTCAGAAAGCTTTAAGTTAGAGGAGGGAGGGGGCATTCTTTCCGAATCATCAGTGGATTCCAGTCTTTTAATAACCTCCGAGGATTTAGGGTCACCGGGTACAATGGCGTGGGCATTTGGAGTTTCCTTCAATGCTGCGTATGCACCTTCTTCTGTATCCAATCTAAGGCCGGCCTCCCGTTTGTTGGCGTCTGGCCCATGACATGCAAAACAGTTGTCGGAAAGGATAGGCCTTACGTGAAAGTTGTAGCTAATTTGATCAACATTGGCCATACTTCCCCCGGATTCTTCTTTATCCCCACAGGAATAAAGAAAAATCAACAACGTGAATATGTAAAGAAAGCGATTTATCATTATTTAAATAATTTTCCTATTCTATCAAATTACAATTTGGGGAAATATTAAGGAATAATCAAGGGGTAATTTCCGTAATATCTTTTGGTGGGGATTAACGGGGCTTTAGGTTGACTGGTTTCAAAGCTCTCAAAAGCCCAAGTTTACCTTTCTCCCTACAATTATAACGTGTAGCTTAAAAATCAGTTCGTTAAGGAGGAATAAAAAAAGGCACCGCTAAGGGTGCCTTTCCGTTTAGTTCTTATGAATGGTCGAAAAATCAAAGGTATCCAAAAACTTGGTGGTGAAATTTCCTTCCCTGAAAGCAGCGTTATCCAATAGGGCCAAATGGAAAGGTATGGTGGTTTTTATTCCGTCAATGACAAATTCCTCTAGTGCCCTTTTCATCCTTACGATAACTTCTTCCCTGGATTGCCCACTCACAATAAGCTTTGCAATCATAGAGTCGTAATTTGGGGGTATGACATAGCCAGCATAAACGTGACTGTCTATCCTTACCCCTCTTCCGCCGGGCAGGTGTAGGTTTACGATTTTTCCGGGACTAGGCCTGAAACCATTGGAAGGATCTTCGGCATTGATCCTGCATTCCATGGCGTAAAGCTTTGGATAGTAGTTTTTCCCACTGATAGGTTCTCCGGCCGCTACTTTGATTTGCTCTTTGATTAAGTCAAAGTCTGTCACCTCTTCGGTGATGGGGTGTTCCACCTGAATTCTGGTGTTCATCTCCATGAAATAGAAATTTCTGTCTTTGTCCACCAAAAACTCTATGGTTCCGGCTCCTTCGTAACCTATAGCCTCAGCTCCTTTAATAGCAGCCCTGCCCATGTTGTCTCTAAGTTCATCGGTGATAAAAGGGGAGGGTGTTTCTTCCACCAGTTTCTGATGCCTTCTTTGGATGGAACAATCCCTTTCCGATAGATGACAGGCCTTTCCCCGGCTGTCCCCGATTACTTGTATCTCAATGTGACGTGGCTCTTCAACAAATTTTTCCAGGTAGAGCCCGTCATTGCCAAATGCAGCCGAGGATTCTTGGCGGGCATCATCCCAGCCCTTTTTGAATTCCGAAGGCTGTTTGACTATTCGCATTCCCTTTCCTCCACCTCCTGCGGTAGCTTTCAAAATTATAGGATACCCTATATCTTCTGCGATTTTCAATCCTTCATTGATGTCTTTTAGAAGGCCTTTAGAACCAGGCACAATAGGAACTCCTGCTGCTTCCATAGTTGCCTTTGCAGTAGCCTTATCGCCCATCTTGTTGATCATTTCCGGACTTGCGCCTATAAACTTGATGTTGTATTCCTCACAAATTCTTGAAAATTCCGCATTTTCTGAAAGAAAACCATAACCAGGATGTATAGCATCCGCGTTGGTGATCTCGGCAGCGGCTATTATCCTAGGGATGTTCAGATAAGAATCCCGGCTAGGCGCGGCTCCAATACATACCGCCTCGTCGGCAAATCTCACATGTAAGCTGTCTTTATCTGCTGTGGAATAGACGGCCACTGTCTTGATCCCCATTTCCTTACAGGTTCTTATCACTCTTAGGGCAATCTCTCCACGGTTGGCAATTAGTATCTTGTTAAACACTTTACTTTTTGGGCTTGGTTAGGTAATAAAATCAATCAGCAACTTCTACTAAAAACAAGGGTTGGTCATATTCTACAGGTGAGGCGTTCTCCACAAGTACTTTTACAATTTTTCCCGATACCTCAGAATCGATTTCATTGAAAAGTTTCATGGCTTCTATTATGCAGACTGTTTGACCTGCTTTCACCGTGTCTCCAACGTTTACAAAGGAATCCGTTTCAGGGTTAGAGGAGCGATAGAAGGTACCTATCATAGGGGATTTAATTTCTGCCAATTTGCCTTTGGCAGAACTTTGGGGCTCGTTTTCAGTAGCTGGAGGGGGAGAGGTGGCAGGGGGTGTTTGTTGCGCAGCAGGCTGTGGTGCAGGAGCGGCTACTTGGTCTACATTTTTAGGTGCCGAATTATCAGCACTTTTTTTTATGGACAGCTTAAACTCGTCTGTTTCAATTTTAACTTCAGCTAGCCCTGAGTGGGAGATGAAGTCTATTAGTTCTTGGATTTCTTTTGGTTTCATAAATTTCTTTTTTGAAAAAGGCAGTCGGGGTGCCATATTTTAATGACTCAGAATAACTATAAGGGGATGTAATTTAACAAAAGCTGATTGTTTTCACTAAATTATTTCACCCTTTCTGAATATGATCCGTCTCTTGTGTCCACTTTTATTAGGGTATCCTGTTCCACAAATAGTGGCACCATTATTTCTGCTCCCGTTTCTAGGGTAGCCGGCTTTAATGTATTCGTGGCGGTGTCACCGCGAAGACCCGGCTCGGTATAGGTGATCATCAGCTCTACAAAAGGGGGTAGTTCCACGCCAAGCGGCCTTTCGGTCTCTGCGTGTATCAAAATATCAACCATTTGCCCTTCCTTCATAAGGTTAGCCCGCTCTATTAGCTTTTCTTCTATGGGGATTTGTTCAAAGGTCTCCATATCCATGAAGTGAAACCCCAAATCATCTGCATAGATAAATTGATGTGGTCTTTTCTCCACCCTTGCAGTGGTTACTTTTTCACCGGCACTAAAGGTCTTATCTAGAACCTTCCCGGTGGTAAGGCTTTTCATCTTAGTCCTTACAAAAGCCGGGCCTTTTCCTGGTTTTACGTGTTGAAATTCCACAATGCTGACAATGTCGTGGTTGAACTCCAAGCACAATCCATTTTTGAAGTCTGCGGTACTAGCCATATATATTTGCGTTATTATCCATTTGTGTCGTATCCCCATTTTAGGTAAATCGCACCCCAGGTAAAGCCCCCGCCAAAAGCAGCTAAGATCAGGTTATCCCCTTTTTTGAGCTTAGACTCGTAATCCCAGAGGCATAAAGGCAGGGTTCCCGCTGTGGTGTTCCCGTATTTTTCGATGTTTAGCATCACCTTGTCAGACCCTATACCCATGCGGTTGGCAGTGGCATCTATGATGCGTTTATTGGCTTGATGGGGCACAAGCCAAGCGATGTCCTCGCCTTTAAGATTATTTCTAGCCATCACGTTTGCACTTACTTCCGCCATATTGGTCACAGCAAATTTAAATACCGTAGACCCCTCTTGAAAAATATAGTGCTCTTTGTTCGCCAAGGTTTCCATGCTGGCAGGCCTTAGGCTACCTCCAGCTTTCATGTGCAGGAAGTCGGCCCCTTTGCCATCGGTATGGAGCATGGCATCCATGATCCCCAAGTCCTCCTGGGTAGGTTCCAATAATACAGCACCTCCCCCATCCCCAAAAATAATGCAGGTGGTTCTGTCCTCATAATTCACGATGGCCGACATTTTATCAGCGCCTATTACGATTACTTTTTTATGGGCTCCAGTTTCTATAAATTGACTGCCAATAGAGAGGCCATATAAAAACCCCGAGCAAGCCGCAGAAATGTCAAAGCTATAGCTGTTCACAGCACCCACATTGGAGGCGATGATATTGCCAGTGGCGGGAAAAAACATGTCCGGGGTTACAGTAGCACAAATTATAAGGTCAATATCCTTAGGGTCGGTGTTGGTTTTTTCTAACAGGCCCTTTACGGCTTCTGTACCTATTACCGAGGTTCCCTTATGCTCCCCCTTTAATATCCTCCTCTCTTTAATTCCTGTTCTGCTGGTAATCCATTCGTCATTGGTATCCACTAAGGTTTCCAGTTCTTGGTTGGTAAGGACATAATCCGGTACCCAACCATGAACTCCAGTGATGACCGCTCTTGTTTTTTTCATTGGATATTTTATCTGTAGCTTAAAGTCTCTACTTATTGGTAGCAGAAGTTTAAGGCTTTGTTTTAAAAAGGATGCGCAAACTTACACATTCTTCACCCACCTAATTTTGTTTGGAGTGCCAAAATTATTTAAAATGTTACTGTCCACCAAAGTTTTTTCACAAACTCCCAAAACCAAAAGGCCTCCAGGTCTCTTTTTTCTGAGAAACTGGAAGCCTTTTCTAAGTACAAATGGTCATTTTATGCCTCTACTTTGCTGCTTAGCCTAGTTGCTGAGATGATCTCGTGTAAATCCTCATCAAAGATCTCTTTTTTGACATCGGCATGGTCAAGGAAAACCTCGTAAACCCTGTCCAGTTCCAATTTAGTGAGCGTATAACCAATTTTATGCGCTCTGTATGCCAGTGCAGCCCTACCACTTCTCGCCGTAAGGACAATCAATGATTCATCCAAACCGACTTCTAAGGGATCGATGATTTCATAGGTTTCCCTATGTTTGATTACTCCGTCCTGGTGTATGCCTGAGCTATGTGCAAATGCATTGGAGCCCACTATTGCTTTATTTGGTTGTACCAACATGCCCATCCTCTCAGCAACTAGCCTGCTGATGGGGTTCAATAATTTGGAGTTGATGTTGTTGGTAAGGTTTAGCCTGGGGTGTTGTTTGATAATCATGGCCACTTCCTCCAAGGAGGTGTTGCCGGCGCGCTCCCCTATACCATTGATGGTACACTCTATTTGTCGGGCCCCATTCATCACTGCTGATATGGAGTTTGCTGTTGCCAATCCCAGGTCGTTGTGGCAGTGGGCAGAGATAGTTACATTTTCTATGCCTCTTACGTTGTCCACCAAATATTTTATTTTTGCCCCATACTCATCAGGAAGGCAATAGCCAGTGGTGTCGGGAATATTCAGCACGGTAGCTCCTGCTTTGATCACCGCCTCGCATACCCTGGCCAGGTATTCATTTTCGGTGCGACCTGCATCTTCGGCGTAGAATTCCACATCTTCTACAAATTTCTTTGCATGGGTCACGGCTTCAGCTCCCCATTCTAGAATCCTTTCCCTGTTGCTTTTGAACTTATATTTAATGTGATGATCTGAGGTTCCAATACCAGTGTGGATTCGTCCCCTTTTTGCATACTTGAGGGCATCTGCGGCAACCTCAATGTCCTTTTTTACCCCTCGGGAGAGTCCGCAGACCACAGGATTGGTCACATGTTTGGAAATTTCCACCACGGATTTAAAATCCCCGGGGCTGGAAATGGGGAACCCTGCTTCTATAACATCTACACCGAGTTTTTCAAGTTGTTGGGCTATTTCAATTTTTTGGGGGGTGTTAAGTTTGCATCCGGGGACTTGCTCCCCGTCTCTCAAAGTAGTGTCAAAGATAAAAACGTGTCCTGTATCCATATATACAATAGTTTTAGTCATTCTAAAGTAAGACCTTGAATTAGGAAGATAAATTAAAGTATCTTTAATGATCCGATTCCTAAAGATGTAATTATTTTAATAAAATACTGAAAATCAAAATCTTGTGTATTTATAAAATATGAAGCCCGAAAGTAAAAAAGATTATTTATTCGAATTGATCAGGAGTTTGTCATCTGCTGAAAAGCGGAATTTTAAACTTTTTGTGAATAGGCTAGAAGCTAACCAAGAGGCCAAATTCATCCGCTTGTTTGAGGTGTTGGATAAAATGCAATGGTATGACGAGAAGAAGTTGCTGGAAAAGGCCCCTGTTTCCCGAAAACAGTTGGGAAATATGAAGCAGCATTTGCAAAAACAGCTCTTGGTAAGCCTTAGGCTCTTGCACACAGAAAAAAATGTGGAACTTGAACTTAATGAGCAAATAGATTTTGCTAGAATCCTTTATAATAAGGGGTTGTATAAACAAAGCCTTAAATTATTGGAAAAAGCCAAACAGACCGCAAAACAATTTTACCTTGACACCATCATGCTTAGGATTGTGGAATTGGAAAAGGTGATAGAATCTCTGCACATTACAAGAAGCATGAGAAACCGCGCAGAAACCCTAAGCATAGAATCCAGGGAACTAGTAGGCCATGTGCATACAAAAAATCGTTTTAGTAACCTTTCCTTGCAGCTGTATGGATTGTATTTAAAAACGGGATATGTCAAAGATGAAAAAGACCGTCAATTGATTGAGGTTTTTTTTCAGGAAAATATGCCAAGCTATCGGATAAAGGACCTGTCTTTTTATGAGAAAATGTATTTGTTTCAAGCCCAAGTTTGGTTTTACCATATTATCCAGGATTTTCCGCTTTGCTATAGAGCCGCCCAAAGGTGGGTTGACTTGTATGTGGAAGAACCCCAAATGCGGAAAGTGGCTACAGGAAACTACCTAAAAGCCTACCACTACCTGCTGGACACCCTTTTTTACCTAGGGTATTATGAGCGTTTCATGCAGGTACTTGAAGAGTTTAGGACAAGTCTGGATACTGGGGATTTCGTTATGGATGACAATTGCCGAGTGCTTGCTTTTCTGTATTATTATTCCAACACTATCAATCTGTATTTTTTGAAAGGAGAGTTTACCAAAGGGGTGGAAGAAATCATTCCTTCTTATTCAAAAGAGCTTAAGAAGTTAAAAGACAAATTGGATGCACATCATCAAACAGTGCTGAATTATAAAGTGGCATGTCTTTATTTTGGGGGGGGAGATAATCTTCGGGCGATCGTTTACCTGGATGAGGTAATAAGGAGAACCGGTGACGGGCTCACGGAAGACTTACAAGTGTTTGCGCATATCCTTAAACTCATTGCAAGCTACGAAGCGGGACAAGATGAAGACCTGGAAAAGCAAATCCGAAACGTGTATAGGTTTCTTGTAAAAATGGATGACCTCCACCAGGTTCAAAAAGAAATGATGGCCTTTGTTAGGTCATTGGGGAAAATATATGATTATGAGCTTAAGAGTGCTTTTATCAACCTTCGAGAAAAACTTAAACCCTATGAAAATCACCCCTTCGAAAAAAGGGCGTTTTTATATTTGGACATCATATCGTGGCTTGAAAGTAAAATCGAAAGCAAGCCGGTACAAGAGATTATTCAAGAAAAATTTAGGGAAAGAATTTTAGCAATTTGAGAAGAATTTGACTGATTTTGAACTTTGCAAGCCTGCAAAGATAAAATCAAACCAAAAATTACAAGAATGGCTAAGGTGTTTTTTACAGATGCTTTTTAAGAATATGAGAAGATATTTTC
Source organism: Pleomorphovibrio marinus (assembly GCF_003347495.1). Classification (GTDB taxonomy): domain Bacteria; phylum Bacteroidota; class Bacteroidia; order Cytophagales; family Cyclobacteriaceae; genus Pleomorphovibrio; species Pleomorphovibrio marinus. The sequence continues at coordinate 347,120 of NZ_QCXY01000001.1, read as the reverse complement.
TCCGCCATTACCCTATTACCTTCTTTATCCGGATGAATGCCATCCGGGAAAAGGGAGGATTTCTCACTCATTTCTTTGTGCAAGTCAATGGTGAGTACACCAGTAATTTCAGCAACCTCTTTAAGGATGGGTATTATCTCATTCTCCAAAATGGAGGAAGTAATCCCCCAATTGTCTTGAAATATTGGGACAGGGAAGCAAATGTAAAGTTGGGAGGTTTCTTTCATAGAAGCTTTAAAGGTTTCAACCAAATCGATATAATCTTTTTTGAAGTCCTCGTGAAATTTCCAGTTTTGGGGTTTGGTGTCATTCGTGCCAAGTTTCAAAATCAGAATATCAGCATCAAAATTTTTTGACATTTCAAACTGAGGTTCTTCCCAATAAGGCTTATCCCCTGATTTAAGAAGAGTGCTGCCGCTTACGCCAAAGTTTTTTACCAGGTATTCTTCTCCAAGGATTTCCTGAAGTTGCATGGGATAGCTTTCAGGATGGCTTCTCCCAGGTCCTTGCGTGATGCTATTGCCTACACAGGCTACCTTGATTCCGTCTTGGCAGATTCCTTCCCCACCAAAAAGCATAAGAATTGCCATAAATAATTTTCGCATAATCGGGTGTGATGAAAATTGTTGAAGTACTTTAAGCTTTCTAAATTACGACAAATATTTTAAGTTGCTAAAATCAGCAACCCTCGAAGGCATGATTGTTTTTCTCAAAAAGCTATACCATAAACTTCATCTGCTATCTGTAGATACGGTATTAGGCGCATGTGCAGGGATGTATTTTTTTTCGGAATTGCTGAAGGTCTCCATTGGATTTTGGTATTATGCAGTATTGGCACTTGCCGTTTGGGCCATTTACACCTTGGACCATCTGGTGGATGTCCGCTTTGCAAAAGGGAAATTACTTACCCAAAGACACCTCTTGCACTTTCGGAATTTCAAGCTTTTAAGCAGCTTACTTGTATTAGCGGTCTTGTTGGGGCTTTACCTGTTTTGGTATAGAATTGGGAGTCCTGGGTTATTTTATTCAGGGGTTACTTTGGCTCTATTAATGTTGGTCATAAGGAGCATTGGAGTGTTTCTACTAAACAAAGTCCCTTTTTATAAGGAAGTCTCAATAGCTTTATTTTACGTTGTCGGTATTTTACTTGTTCCGGTAACTCAAGTGGAATTGGAATTCGTGGGGTTGATTTGGCTTTATTTTGCTTTAGTGTATTGGGTATTGGCCTGCTTCAATTTGGTTCTTTTGGCTTTGCTGGATTTGGATACGGATAGAGCGGCCTTTTTCACCTCGGCACCAACCCTAATAGGGGTGGGAAAAACAGAGCTGCTTTTGAGGATCCTTGCAGTTGTCGGGATGGTATTCATAATTTCCCTATTCTTCATACTTCCATCTTTCTACCATAGGTTTACCCTAATTCTGTTAATTATGTTCATTATACACCTCAGAGCTTATTTGGAAAGGCCACATGACTCCATTAAGCTTCGCAGGAGACTCGAGGCTACGTTTTTTCTTCCCGCGGTAATGGTTATTATCTAATAGTTTACTTTGCTTGCATTGACAAACATTCCTTTTAATATGCATGGCCATCAACCTGAATTTTAAAACTCCTAAGATCTTGGCAAACAATTTTGCTGTAAACATGTTTGTTTTTTTAATACAAGCTGATCAATTGTTTGTTAAATAGTATTTTGTTAGATTTAGAAAACACACTAAGTTAGGAGGAATTGAAGGATAATATTCAAAATAACATTTGGTTAGGTGTCCCTATTGCCAAGAGGATTGTTTTTCTGATAGGTTATGCAGGAATTTTCAGGGATGTATTAAGCGAACAAACACTGGCAGAAAAATTGGGAATTAATGAACCTTCCGAGCTTGAAGAGGCTCTGGAAAGCCTGAAGGAGGATGGCCTTATTATTAGAGAAGGTGGGTATGTTGGTTTGCCAGGGTTATCGCAAAAAATAAAAATTAAATCTCGGGATTTTGAGAGAGTTGAGGAGTTAATTTCTTCTAATAGCAAGATGTTAAAAACCATCTCAAAGTTACCAATAGTGAAATTTATCGGTATTTCAGGTTCCATTGCTGCTGGAAATCCTGTGGATACGAAAGAAAAGAAGGCAGATTTGGATTTGTTCATTATTACTAGAAACCAATGTATTTGGTTTTTTTATTTATTTGATACTTTTTACAGGTTTTTTACTCGGAAGAAAAAAAGAGAAGGTGGTGTTTATTTATGCATGAATCATATTTATGATGAATCGGATTTAAGGATATATAATCAAAACTTTTATACAGCAAATGAGCTTTACAATCTTAAACCTTATTATGGAGAAGATACCTATAAAAAATTTATCGCCTCAAATCCTTGGGTATCAAGCTATTTTCCTGGATTTGGAAAGTTAAACGGAATAGTAAAGATGAATAGATCTTCGAATTATATCAATCGAATGATGTATTCCTTTATTAAAGTTTTTAGGAGTGTGAAGCTTAGAAGTTTGGAGCCCTTTCAGGAGATGATGAATAAATTTGACCCCACAAAATCATACAACGTTAATAGAAAGGGATCATCCTACGGAGGGTATCAAATTTATATTCAAGAAAAATACCCTAGGATTATCCAAGAGAATTTTCCGGGATATATGGATGAGGAATTAATTTCCCGACTTTTTGCTGACCCGTTGAGTTTATCCCTAAAATCTTCGAAATTTGATGTTAAGCAAATTAAACTATCTGAAACTTATGCCTCAAAATACAGAACTTATGAATGAGAGTACCTATTATCAAAAAGTTGCAGATTATTATGACGAAGATGCAAGGGATTTTGAGGAGAGGTACTGGAATAATGCTGTATTGCAAAGGATTAGGCAGTCTTTTAGGGAAGAGGTTAAAAAATTTGAATTTGACAATGCTCTGGAAATCGGCTATGGCCCAGGTTTAGATGTATGCCATTTCGCTCAGATTTTCCCTGATAAAGACATCTATGGGCTAGATATTTCCCCAGCCATGCATAAGCATACAGAATCAAAAGCAAGGTCCTTGGGGTTGAATAACGTAAATGTGAAAGTAGGCACTCCTGAGGATTTGGATAAAATTTTTCCTGGGGTAAAATTTGATCATATCTACGTTTTTTTTGGAGCACTAAATACTGTGGAGGATCTGGAAGAAATTGCCTCAGCCCTTAATGATAGGCTGGCTGACAATGGAACAATGCTCCTCACATTTGTTAATAAATGGTATTTGATGGAAGTTTTTTACCATTTGGCTAAAGTCGATTTTAAAAAAGCTTTCAAAAGATTTAAAACAGTTTGGGGCGGCTATTCCGGGTCAAAAATACTTGAGAGTAAATGCCTTTCACCTGGAGAAATAAAAGGTGCATTTGAAAATCATTTTACTATAGAAAAGAAGAAAGGCTATTCCATCTTGTATCCTGCATGGTATAGACATAGATGGGTGAAGAAAATGGGTAAAAGAGTGAGTGAGTTTCTTTGGGATTTTGATAAGTCACTCGATGGAACGCCATTTTGGAGTTTAGGGGAATATGCTTTGTATACTTTTAAAAAGAAAAAATGAAGGGTGAAAGTAGGCCCAAGGTTTCGATTATCGTACCCATTTACAATGTAGAAAAATACCTTTTTCAGTGTTTGGAGAGAATAGTTGGACAAACTCTTTCCAATATAGAAATTATTTTGGTAAACGATGGTTCCACGGATGATTCACAGCAAATAGCCGAGCGTTTTGTTGAAATGGATGACAGGATCACTTTGGTAAATCAAACCAATAGAGGTCTTTCCATAGCCAGAAACAAAGGAATAAGTTTGGCCAAAGGGGACTACCTAACTTTCGTAGACAGCGACGATTTCCCTTTTTTGGATTATTGTGAGTCCATGTATGACCACGCACTGCGTTCAGGTGCAGATGGGGTAGTGGCTCGCTTTGGGAATTATAGTGAAGAGGGAAAAAGGCATTCCATATCTCCCATAAGGGAAAGCCAACAGCGTGCTGGTTATGAGGTGATAAGTTGGATGTATTTTGGAAGGTTAAGTATGTCGGCCTGTGCCAAGCTATGGAAAAGTGAATTGGTGAAAAAGGAGAAATTGATTTTTCCGGAGGGACTTTTTATGCAAGACAGGCATTTTAATCTCCAGGCTTTTTATTATTCCGAGAAGGTGGCGTTTTTGGATAAAGAGATTTACCAAAGGAACATAAACCCTGCTTCCACCATGAATACGGTTGGACTAAAACACATCAATGATTGTTATAAAGTTCTGAATGCTGACTTGAATTTTCTGCTCGGCATCAATAAGTTGGATAAGTTTGGTTTTGGGATATACTTTGCCACATTTAAGGTTTTACATTTTATCTACAAACAATTAGGTCAACGGCTTTTTGAAGACCAGAATTTGTTAGCCATATATACCGAAAAACTAAGTGGGCTACAATTCCACAAACAATTGAATAAGGTTCAACTTTTCCTTCTTAGGTTTATGAAGGCTGGGCTATCTTATGACTTAAGAAAACAGCGAAACTCCCCAATTGCATTTAAAATTACATTGGGAGTGGCGGTAAGATATGTAAATTGGTTCCAATGACCATTATACTTCCACGGATTTTTGCAATGAAGCTGTGTTTTTTTGGATCATACTTTCTATAGTTGGATATGCAAAGGTATAGGAATCAAGAAATTCACGGTGTTTAGAGCTGGATTTTACGGAGAAGGTAAATGCCTCGTAGATAGTTTCATCAAATTTTTCAATGATTTTCTCTTTGCTTAAAGGATCTAGGGGTAAACCGGATATTTCAGATACTTTAGTGGCAAAATCCTTATGCTTAAGGTAATTATCTGGCATTCCCAAATTATAATAATTGCCAGGTTTGCCATTTTCCAAAGCATGTATGATCATTCCTGCGCAATCCACCACATCTATTATAGTCATCCAGTTTTCACCTTCCCCTAACACAGGTACTTTCTTGAACTTCCACATGTAATTTAGAAAAAAGGTCTTAAACCATGAATTTGTACCCATGATCCAGGGAGGCCTTAACATACTTACGGGAAGAGTGGATTTTTCAATACATTCCATCCATGGCCTTTCCGCTTCAATATATTCCTTGGCAAAGCCTGTAGGGTTAATTGGGGAATCCTCATCCACCAGTTTTTCACCGCAGTCCCCATAGACTAGGGTACCACTCACGTAGTGGACCACTGGTTTTTTTTGCATGGAAAGTAAATGTTTAATAAGTCTTTGATTGGCTTTGGCGCCTTTTTTGGCGGATTTTTCCCTTCCTTTAGCCCCTTTACCACTCATTCTAGCCATATGTACGATATGGTCAGGTTCAAACTTGTCCAAAAGGGACAAGTCAAAAGACTGAAGATCTCCGGTAAACGTATTGAAACACTCTAACTTTCTAAAATTTACATTTCTATGGATAAGAGCCCAAACCTCATACTTGTCCAATTGTTGAGAGAGTTTATCCATAAGGGCAGAACCAATAAAACCAGTGCCTCCAAGTACAAATACCTTTGTTCTGTTCATTTTCTATTGCTTATTTCATTAATAATATATTTTAACCCATTAGAAATTGTATTGTTTCACCTTAGCTCTTTTTTAATGAAATCTTCCCTTTGGTTTAGTAATTGGCTTTCTTCCATGTCAGGGTTGGCGAGAATACCTACCCGAAATTCACCATGGATTACAGTCCTATTTGCCGTTTCCGGTACACTGTTGGTAGGGTATTCCGTAAATACCATACCGCTAAAATCCCCTTCCATCAACATTTTTTCTGGATGGTAGCGTAGTACATTTACTTCAAGGTTTACCTTTGCCTCAGGATCCGTAACCCTTAATGTATTAATAAAGTAGTAGTCCAAGGCAAAACCATGAATAAAGGCTTCAGCATGATTACCCAGTTCGTTCCCAAAACTTAAGGCGAGAAAAATACAGGAATTAGGCCCTGGGTCTATACTGCAATTAGTAGCCACATCGATGATGAGGACTTGGGAACGGTTGCTATATATGAAGAAATTGTTGAAGACATCGTCGGGGATGGATTCTATAAACCCTTCACCTTCCTTCTCTAGGTAATTAGCGGGTAGAGGGTATCTATAGGTGTAATTTTTTCCTTCTATGTCAATAGAAAAGAAAAGTTCCTCTTCCATATCAGGGATTCCTTCCTCACTACCACATGAAAAGAAAAATACCGTTACAAATAATAGACAGCCGTAAAGCAATAATTTCTGGATTTCCATAATAGAAGAAACAATCACCTACAATATAGGAAATTGTAGAAGATTATTTAGGGTTTTTCTCCTGTTTTATCCATGGATCACTTTATGGGAAATCCAAAATGAGCCATCATCAGTATTGCCCCGGCGGTACCGTCCATAGTAGGTTCATTAGTGCTATAATCCCCTACGTCATCGTGGTAGGCTACGTGGTGATTTTGAACTTGGGCAAATTTATCCTCCTGATGAAGTGTGAGACCAAGCAAGTTGTCATGTATGGTTCTATAAATTGGCCCGTCCACCAACCCTCCCGGAACTTTCAGTCCATATACCACAAACACGCTGGTATGTACCTCTACTGGGTATTCTCCCCCATCAGGAATACCAGTAAACATGGAAGTGCCCCATGGATTCCTCCCAAAAAGCCAATCTCTTTGGGCAGCAAGATAGGGCTGGAATTGCATGTCGCCCGTCATTTTCTCATAAAGGATGATTTGGGCAATAAGGCTGGTAAGCAGGTTATTGCTGCACCAGATAAATGGTATTCCTATATGAAAAGGATTGCTTTTTGCCCGGTTGAGGGTGTATTCAATCCCTTCTAAATAGTAGTTCTCAAGTTTCTTTTTGAAGTCTTCATCTGCCACTTGATGTAATGCAAAGTGACCTATATTGATAAAAGGATAGAGTTGGTAGTGGGCTGCAGAGTCTCTGACCATCCATGAATCATCGTTGCTGCTTAAGGCTGCATAAGCCTTGGCTTGTTCAAGGTACTTTTCTTCCCCTGTCAGTTTATAAAGTTCAGCAGCACCCCATTCCATATCGTCTGCATAGGTCTCTTCATTATACCTATATGGTGCCCCAAAGGAATTGCCTTGCTGAAACCCCTCTTTTTCCCTGCCCAGTGCATAGAGTGAGATTGCGGCTTCCTTGCATTGATGGGCATATCCAGGGTCCTGGAGGTGTTCTTCCCAAATCCGGGCAGCGATGGCCATAGCCGCTGCACTTCTTCCCGCCAAATTTGAAACCCCTGTTGCCTCACTTTTATATTTACCCAACCCCTGGGGTTCGCCTGTGGATATATAGGCTGCTCTATAACTGTCAGGCCCCCACCCGTAGTCAGAGGGGTCATTGTCAAGTTCTTTAAACCCTTTATGGTCCCTGTCATCTGCAATTTGGTGGAAGAGAATGTCTTCCCTAGGGTGCATTTTATGTATCCAGTCCAATCCCCATTTGGCCTCATCCAAGATGTCGGGGATGCCATTGGGTCCGGTTTGACCAAGTGCATTAACCTTGTCATCAAAACGATCAGGATACAACTCATAGGCAAGAAGCATATGGGCGGTGGCATAACTTGTGGTGATCAAATATTGCAGTTGGTCTCCTGCATCATGCCATCCTCCGCTCAGGTCAAAATAGGTGCTGTCGGGAACAGGACCATAGTGATTTCGACCATCCTTGGCATGGCATACCAGGTCCAGCGTCGGATTGTACCCACACCTTTGCTGTCGCATAAACTCCAGCAGAGTTTCCTGGTGATTACCAAACACCTCAGAACCTATTTTAAATTCAGTGGATTGCAAACCTGATTTCTTAGCGACCAGTTTATAGGTCCCCTCAGAACCTATGTCAGTGAAGTCGAGCTCATAATAATAGTCAAAGACTCCCCAGGTTTGGGTATCTCTTTTTAAGGGCTTTAAAGTTTTTACAGATTTTCCGGAGGAAACCTCTAGAAGTTCAATACGCTCCCTAAATGGTTTTTTGCTAAATACCAACCCCGTTTTATGGTCATCCGGTAGATAACCAAGTTGATTGACCCTAATAAATACATCTTCTTGGGCGAAAGCATTAAAACAAAAGCCTAAGAAAACTAAACAGGAAATAAGGACTCCTTTCATGTGTTTATATTTGTCTTTTTAAGGTCACATGGAATCTCGCAACGATAATCATCCCGGTGTGTGACTTGCTCGTCATGCTCGATTTCATCTGATTAAAGTTTCGATTGGGCAAGCTTATTTTTGCCAGATCCCATCCACGGTTCTCCAGATACCCAAGGGGTTTTCCTCTTGAAGTTCCGCAGGGAGAACTTGAGTTGGCATGTCCTGAAAGGCTACTGGTCGGGCAAACCGCTTTATCGCATGCACACCCACTGAGGTGGACCGGCTATCAGTGGTGGAAGGGAACGGCCCGCCGTGTTGCATGGCAAACCCTACCTCTACTCCTGTAGGTACACCCTTGAACAATATCCTTCCACATTTCTCCTCGATCTCTCGGATCAAATCCATGGAGTTTTCTACTTCCAGATCCTCAGCCCAAATGCTGCAAGTAAGTTGTCCTTTCAGAGCCGTCACAATTTCTTTTAGTTCTCCGGAGTTCTTGTAGGTCACCATCATTCCGTAGGGGCCAAAAATCTCCTCCTGAAACGCTTCATCTTTCAGCCAATCTGAACCTTGAATTCTGACAAAAGTTGGGTTTCCAAGGTGCATGTCCTCTGCTTCAGCCTTCTTGATCCACTGAACTTCCTCTGCACCTTCCATAGATTTCAACATATCATAATAGGCTTTTCCTATACCTTCATGGAGCATTGGGCCTGCCTTAACCTCTTTGAGGTTGTCCAAAACTGCTTCCGCAAACTCTGTAGCCAACTTTTCAGGGACAAAAATAAGTCCGGGATTTGTACAAAACTGGCCCACTCCCAAGGTCAATGAACCCACATACGCTGCTGCTAAGGCCTTCATTTCTGAACTTAATTTAGATTCAAAGGCAAAAACAGGATTTACACTTCCCATCTCAGCATATACAGGAATAGGGTTTTCTCTCTGTGTAGCAGTGTCAAATAGTGCCTTTCCACCTTTAAAAGAACCTGTAAAAGCAATAGCTTGGATTCCTGGGTGGCTGGCAAGTTCTTGACCAATATCTACCCCACCTTCTATATGCTGAAAAACACCTTTGGGCAGGTTACTCTTTCGAATAGCAACCTTGATGGCTTCAGAAACCATCCTGGAGGTTTCAGGATGTGCTGGGTGCGCTTTATAAAGTACAGGACAACCTGCCGCTAGGGCCGAAACGGTATCCCCACCCGCAGTAGAAAAGGCCAAGGGGAAATTACTTGCCCCAAATACCAGTACTGGACCAAGCGGCCGGAGCATTCTTCTAATGTCCGGTTTTGGTAGGGGACTCCTTTCCGGATCTGCATGATCAATGGTAGCCTCTATCCAGCTACCTTCTTTCACCACTTTCGCAAATAGCCTGATCTGGCCTAGGGTTCGGCCAAGTTCCCCCGTGATTCGTCCTTCCGGCAAATGAGATTCCTTAGATGCCGTAGGGATAAGCTGCTCCCTGATTGCATCAATCTGGAGCGCAACTTCCTCTAAAAATGCGGATTTTTCGGAATTGCTGGTCTTCTTGTAAACGTAGAATGCTTCTTTTGAAAGGTTTAAATAGGTGTCTATCATTGCCATAGAATGGTTAGGGTTGAAATATTATTGTAAATTAACGAAATGTGTGGTTTATCTTTGTAGAGCATTTGAAACAGTAAGATAGATTGATTTTAATTTTCTTACAACTAAAACAGGATGAAACCTCCATTAGTTGGTTTTTTGCTTTAAAAAAGGACATGTTGGTTGTCACCTAGATTCATGTGTTTATAATTTGCTTTTTAAAGGACATATAGCCTGCCCTTGCCCGCCCCGTCCTGTAGCTATCGGGAAACTAGTTTCGGGAGAATCTCGCTACGAATAATTATCCATCTGTGTTTCGTTCTTGTCATGCTCGATTTCATTATATTTGAGATCCTATTAAATTTCCAATTATGTGTAGTTTTTTACCTAAACTAACTGACATTCAAATTCGAGACAAATTGAAGCCCGGGGATTTGGGTACGGTCATTGGGATGCATGGAAAATTATACAGCGAGGAATTTAAGTTTGGATTGGGATTCGAATGCTATGTGGCTAAAAGCATGGCCGCATTTTTCAAAAGTTTTGATAAAGGCAAAGATCGCGTTTGGGTGGCGGAATGGGGGAATAGAATAGTCGGATTCCTTGCCCTTGTTCATCGCACTCCAAATGTTGCCCAATTGAGGTACTTTGTGGTGGATTCTGATTGTCGGGGGATAGGTTTAGGAAAACACCTTTTGGATTGCTGGCTTGCTGTGGCCAGGGATATGAACTATCAACAGGTTTATTTGTGGACTACAGACCATTTAAGCTTAGCTGCTTCCATGTATAAAAAAGCCGGGTTTCAACTTCAGGAACAGAGATTCTCCACTAACTTTGGAGTGCCGCTCACGGAGCAAAAATATACCCTTGACCTTTCTTTACATTAGAAGTTTAATCTTTGAAATCGAACATGACGAGCACGTCACACACTGGGATGCCCCGTATTCTAAGATTAAAGCAAGTGGAATAGTACAATTTTTGATTTTTAGGCGGCATATTTCATAGTGTCTACATAAGGCGAACCTCTTTCTATTACCGCAAAGATCCTTGATACGAGTTTGTTTCTTATGATGTTCATTGTACTCATTTTGTTTTTGCCTTCCTCGATTCTTCTTTCGTAATAGCGTTTGATCTCGGGATTGTACTGTATGGCCACGCCCGCACACATGGACAAAAGTGATTTGATACGCTTATTTGCCAGTTTGCTAGTCTTTGTCTTTCCGGTGTACGTGCCTGACTGGTTTGGAAAAGGGGCTATGCCTGCATAGCTTGCAAACTTTCTCCAGTTCTCAAACGAAGTAAACCCCCTTGTCAAAACAATCATGATTGCGGCAGTCTGGGGGCCTACTCCCTTGATAGACTGGATTAGCCGGTATTGCCTTGATAATTCCAGGTCGTCCCTGATCAGGCGTTCTATTTCAGCCTGTATCTTTTTGATCTCTTCGTCCAGGCAGTTGATAACCCTTGTATGGGAATTGACATATATCTCGAAATCCTCCCTTTCATGGACATTTTGGTATTCTTTAAGCCGGGTTGTGCATGCGGTTCTTTCCTTCACCAAACGTTCCCTGTAAGAAGCGAGCTTTTTTATCGATTCCAGGTTTTTGGATGGCATTTCAAACAGCTTGACCCTCTCTCTTTTCTCATAGATATATTCGGCAATGTCCTTTGAGTCAACTTTGTCTGATTTGCCTCTTCTGATCCCCAGCGACTTTTTCAGCTCCAATCCGGGCAGTACCGTAAAAGGAAAATTCTGGCCGTTCAGGAAACCTATCAAAAGCTCGCTGTAAAGCCCAGTGTGTTCTAGACCCAACAGCATCTCATCATGGGTCAGCTGTCCCAAAATATCCATAAGCCATTCGACCATGGCCTCAAACCCCTCCAGATCATTTGCAAACACCATATGCTTCCCGGCGTTCCTCAAATAGACATCGATGGTGGATTTACTTACGTCAATACCGATAAATGCTCTAAATTTCATAACTTTACTGTTAAATATTCACAAATTATGGCTGCCGGAACTAAAACCTTTAGAAGGTCTGCTAACCTAATATTCTAACTGGTTCTCTTGGCAGCCGGAACTTGGAACGGGGACTAATACGGGACATAGGGCTTGATATCCTAGATAGCCAATAAGTTCACCCCGTTCCTGTTCCTAAATTTAAGGTTACCCACAGTAATCCACAAGTTATGAGTCTCCCCCCAGACCCCCCTCAATGTTGATAACTATAACAATAATCTTAGATTATTAACATTTAACAAATCTAAAGGTATAGCTATCGGGGCGTTGCGAGATTCCCCCGAAGCGAGTCCGGGGCAGGCTATATGACCGCTGAAAATCAATTATAAACATATGAAAATAAAACTCCCCTTTCTTATTATCCTTTTTTTTACCCTTGTTTCTTTTCAACTCCATGCGCAATGGCAAAGACAATGGACCTGGGGGGGTGCTTTGGATCCTCTTCAATCGACATTTAAAGTGACCCATTATGCCCTGGATTTAAAAATAGACCTAGAAAATGGGGTACTGGATGGGTCTGCTACCCTAAGTTTGCAAAAACTGGCAGAAGTCGAAATACTTAGACTACAATTAATAGATACCTATGAGGTTATAAAGGTGGTTGCTGACCAAAGGGAGTACGCTTTTAAGCATGATGGCGAATATTTGGATATTGAGATGGAGGGGGCTTTTCCAGATAAAATCACTATTTATTACAAGGGCAAGACTCCAGTGGCCTCCAATCCCCCATGGGTAGGAGGGTTCACTTGGGAAAAGGATGATAATGGGAACCACTGGGTAGGTCTTAGTGCTCAAAACGAAGGAGGAAAACTTTTTATGCCTTGTCTGGACCACCCCTCAAATAAACCTGAAAATGGGGCAGAAATAAAAATCACGGTACCTAAACCCTATACTGTTGCTTCCAATGGGAAATTACTCGATACCTCGGCCTCTGAAACGGATACCACCTTTCATTGGTCTACGGATTATCCTATCATGAATTACAACATCAACTTCACCATCGGCAAATTTTTTCTTCATGAGCAAGAATTCTTTTCTTCCTCAGGAGAGGAGGTCTCCTTGCAGGTGTATGTTTTGGGGGAAAACCAGGATAAAGCTGCCCTACTGGCTTCGGTTTTAGAAAACAGCATCAAGACGCATGAAAACTATTTTGGCTCTTATCCCTTTCCCGAAGATAAGGTTGCGGTAGTAGAGACCCCCTATTTGGGAATGGAACACCAGACCATCAATGGATACGGAAACAACTTCCAGTTTGTAAGGATGGGTGAGGTGTGGTACGATTGGCTTCTCCATCATGAACTTGGCCATGAATGGTTTGGGAACAAACTGTCAGTGGGGGATTGGGCTGATTTTTGGATACATGAGGGCATTACCACCTATGGGGATTGGTTGTTTTACGACCACCACGGAGGCATAGAGGCATATCACGAAAAGGTGGCGGACACAAAAAGGAATATTCTTAACGAAAAACCAGTAGCAGGAAAGATTGCCACCCCTGCCGATAAAGCTTACCACATAGACGTGTATTACAAGGGTGCCTACATCATGCACAGTTTAAGACACCTGCTTGGAGAGGAGGTGTTTTTCAGAATGCTGAAAGAATTGGCTTCCCATCCACCTTTCATTTACGAAAACCAGGCCAACACGGAGGAAGTTATCCGCTTTATTCAGGGCTATACCGAATACCCATTGCAAGGGTTTTTTCAGTGGTACTTATATGAAACAGAACTCCCTGAGGTAAGGATTAAGAAAATGGGGAAAAGAGGATATGAGGTGAGTTTACCAAATATTGATTTCTCCTTACCGGTGGAAATAGTTACTGAAAGGGGAAATGAGAAGGTAGACCTGTCCGCGAAACCAAAATTGATAGAAAGTTCCAGTGAACCAAAGGTGGATCCTCAGGATTGGTATTTATTTTCAAAGAGGCCTTAGATTAGGTGCTTACAAAGGGAAAAATCTATGGAGAGCAAAAAAATGGGATTAAAATATCTTGCACTTGGGGATTCCTACACATTAGGGGAGGGGGTGACTGAGGGAGAGGGCTTCCCGGAACAACTTGAAAGTAAACTCAACAAAATGGGAATACCCATTTCTATGGAACATAGGGTAGCGGAGACGGGGTGGACCACGGGACAATTTATACAGGCAATGTCCGAAAAATCCTGGTTTCATGGAGAAACATTTGACTTGATTACCTTACTCTTAGGGGTAAACAACCAATACAGGGGAGATGATCCAAAAACCTACGAAAGAGAGTTTAGCTTAATTTCCGAAAAATGTCTTGAAATGGCAGGTGGGCAGTCAAAAAGGGTGTATGTGCTTTCCATTCCCGATTGGGGGGTAACGCCATATGCTGCCTCCAAGGGAATAAACGTAAAAGAAAATGCCAAAGTAATTGATAGCTTTAATGCTATTAACCGGATGGTTTCAGCAAAAAGGGGTTTTAATTATGTAGAAATCACTGCGCAATACAGGGAAATAGGAGGCCGGGAAGATTTTCTCTCGCTTGACCTCTTGCATCCCAATGCCTCCATTTATAGCCTTTGGGCAGAAGAGATTTCATCAATGGCAATAAGGCAACATAAACACCTCTCCCTATAATCCCTATAAGTTGTTTAGAAAGAGGTGGAAATGTCGTGAATTTATTACTTGCCTCCCTTAGGCAGTACATTGGAAATCATGGAGACTTTCTCAATGGGCTCAGAGGCATTGGAGTAAATCCTTACCACACTGTTTTGCTTGCCCATTTTACCGGAGGAATTAAAAGTTACCTTTATTTCTCCTTTTTCACCGGGAGGAACTGGATCCTTGGGCCAGTTTGGAACTGTGCAGCCACATGAAGCCGCCACATTGGAGATAATCAAGGGGGAATTTCCCTTATTTTCAAACTTAAAAACATGCTCTACTTTTTCGCCTTGAGTGATATCCCCAAAATCTTTGGAGGATTCATTAAAAGCCAAAACAGGGCTATCTGCAGATTTTTCCTGTGCAGAGACTGCAAAAGTGACCAAGATCCCTAATGCACAAACTAGCATTAACTTTTTCATTGTTATGATTTTGATTTCAATTTTTGTTTTACGCTAAAACTACCCAGCGGGTTTAATTCAATTCCTTAATGAAAAATTTGCCATGAAAGTTCACCATAAACAGTTGTTCTTTTGCCCTAGTCATGGCAGTATATAGCCAACGAATATATTGCCTATCTAATTGTTCATCTGTCAAATATCCCTGATCCACAAAAACAGCTGCCCATTGTCCTCCTTGTGATTTGTGGCAAGTTAGGGCATAGGCAAACTTCACTTGCAAAGCATTCAAAAAAGGGTCTTTTTTTAAGGATTCCCGAAATTCCACTTTACTGCTGCAATCTTTATAATCCTCCATCACCTCTGAATATAGCCGCTGCCATTTTTCGGGTTCCAGGGCAGGAGTGTTTGAATAAAGAGTGTCTAACATAATTTTAGCCTCGAAGTACGGTTCATCAGGGTAGTCCACTAGCCTGAGTTCTAAAGTGGCAAAACGCAATCCATAGAGTTCCTCAAATGAACGTATTTTTATGATTTCCACAAAGTCCCCATTCGCTAAAAAATTAAGGTTTCCACCCTCTTCTAAGTAGGTGTAGTTGTTTTTGACAATCATCAGCCTATCCCCTGCGGAAATTTCGTCCTCATAGAAGAAGATGCTTCTACGGATATATTGGTTGTACTGCACAGCCATTTTGTTGGAGCGGGTGATGATGGTAGTCTCGTCCACACCAAATTTTTCGTAGGCGTATCTAAGGCCATCCTCCAACTTTTCGCCAGTCATTCTGAAGAAATCATGAAACCTTTTGCTATGAAAATATATCTGTGGCCTTTTCTCTTGTAACTGATTTCGAAGGTTTGTGGCATTATGTAGTATTCCGGAGTCTGCCTGTTGCCGCATGACTTCGGTTAGCACATTTTCCATAACGTTCAACCTAAAGTGATACTTTAGGTAGTCCTGATCCAATCCAGGGCTTCTTTCACTACCCACTGGAGGAAGTTGTGCATCATCTCCGATAAGCAAAAGACGATTGGTGTCATGCTCGAATACAAAGTTCAAAAGATCCCTTAAAAGATGATTTCCACTGCCTTGCTCATCTGCAAGCATGGAAGCCTCATCAACGATGAAGACCATGTTTTGATAGTAGTTTTTTTGCAGGGAGAAGCCATCCCCAGTTTCTGGAGAATTAGGTTTGTAAATGATCTTATGAATAGTGAAGCCAGTCTTCCCAGCATACCCTCCCAATACTTTTGCTGCCCTGCCGGTAGGTGCTAACATTATGGATTTTAATTTGATATGGGGAAGAGCCTTTACCAAGGCGGCAAGAACGGAGGTTTTCCCAGTTCCTGCGTACCCTTTTAGTATAAAAGTATTTTTGGCTATCCTATTTAGGGATAGGAAATCGTCCATTTTTGAAAAAAAATCTAGTTGTCCTGCTGTGGGGGTATAGGGAAAAAATCTTTTGATCAAATGGGAGGGCTTGTTCAAGGTCTGGCTTATCTTTACTGCTAATCTAAGTGTATAATGTCAGAATTAAAAAGGGAAATAGAGCAGAAATTCGGAGGCAGGCTTCGAACCAGGGTAAATGGGATACTCATTAAGGATGAAAAATTACTCATGGTAAGGCATAAGATGGGAGAAGGGAAAATTTTCTGGAATGTGCCAGGAGGAGGCATGAAGTACGGAAGTTCTGCTGAGCAAAATGTGATTCGGGAATTCAAGGAAGAGACAGGTTTGGTTGTTGATGTAAATGAGTTTCTATTTATCCATGAATTCTTAAATCCACCACTTCATGCTATAGAATTATTTTTTGAGGTGAAGGAGATGGCAGGTCAGCTAGAGCTTGGTGGAGATCCAGAACTCTCCCCGTCATACCAAGTTATCGATGATATTCGTTATCTTAGTGTGGATGAAATCAAAATCTTGGGAAAAGGAGAAGTCCATGACGTGTTTTTGGGGATAAATTCCATAAAGGACGTAAGAATGTGGAAAGGATATTTTAATTTTGAAAATAATTCCATAAAATAGCATTTGGAAAAAACCATCAATCCTTTAGAAACTTAATATTAGGTTTAAAACAACTATCTAAAATGACGCTTACCAGAATATTATCCGTAGTATTTCTCCTTGGAGCCCTTGGCCTTGGTTATAGATTGTACCTAGGCGTGGATGAAGTCGTGGAGGAGGAAAAGAGGCTTATGAGAACTGAAGCCAGAATCATTGAAAAGCTCCAAATGCTCAGAGATGCGCAAGTAGCCTACAGGGCAAGTTACGGGGAGTATGCCGATAATTGGGAAGATCTCAGGGAATTTATAGCTGACGGCGAAATCTGGATAATCCAAAGAACGGAAACAACAGAACTTCTTGACTATGGTAAAGAAGAAACCACAGTGACCTATGACACTCTTGGATCCAGAAGAGTTGAAGATTCTTTGTTTAATGAAAGGAAATACCCTGACTTTAACTTGGAAACGCTGAATGTAGTGCCTGGATCTCAGGGAAAACAATTTGAGTTCTTTGCAGACAAAATTGAAAGAAGCAACAGGGAAATAGCTGTATTTGAAATCAGAGACCCAGCTCCCATCAATCCAGAAAGAAGGAGAAACAACAACGAAAAGGCGTTGAGAGTGGGTTCAAGAACAGATTCCTCTACTTCCGGAAATTGGGAATAAGTTGAACAGTTCTGAAGAATATATAGTCACAAAATTCAAAGGCGACAAACTGGAACTAGAAAAGGTTTCCAGTTTGTCGCTTTTCTTATACCCAAAGCTTTTGGTTATCCAAGCCCTAGATGATGAAAACAGGGTATTGGGGATAAACTTATATACCTACCAAACAGAAACTGAACTGGAGGGGATTGTCCAGTCTGATGAGTTCATTCAATCCCAAAATACACTCGGGAGGTTGTACGTACATCAGGAGAGGTTTTGCTTGGTGCCCACCGCACTCTTTGACCCAACCCAGAAAAACACCTATCTCAAGTTCAGCCAAAATTTGGATGTGGCCTCTTGTGAGGTTTTCTACCAGGGGGTGCACCAAAATAGTATTCAGGTGTTGGGATCTGCTCCCAAGGATGTTCTGGGTTTTCTGGACAATTCAATCCCAGAGCTGGAGGTACAGCATGGGGCCGCAATGCATTTGGATTTTCTCATGGATCAAGCAGAAGGGGGTACTCAACAAGATTTATATGCAAGTATAATTCCCGATAATGTATATTTTGGAGCATTCCGATCTGGAGGCCTTGAATTGTTCAATCTTTTTAGAGTAGGAAATGAAAAGGAATTTTTGAAATATGCCCTCGCCACTATTCAGCAATTGGGATTCAATCGTTCTTCCACAAAACTGACGGTCCTAGGAGACTTATCCTACATCGGTTGCAGCAGAGAGGGACTGGAACCCTATTTCCAGGAGATTGCTGTAAAAACCCCTGAAGAAAAAGTTTTATATTATCCTGGTGCAGAAAGCTTCAAGAATACTGGCCTTTTGGAAGCTTCCTGGTCTTTGTAGTTAATTACATGAAAAAAATCGCCTTGTTTCCCGGATCTTTTGACCCTTACACTATGGGGCACCATGATATAGTATTGAGAGGGTTGAAATTGTTTGACCAAATCGTCATCAGTATCGGTCACAATACCTCCAAAAAGAATCGTTATTTCGACATTGAACTTATGGTGGGAAAGATTGAAAAGGTTTACCAAAATATCCCTGAAGTGAAAGTGGTGCTATACAATGAACTTACCTCCTCCTTGGCAAAGAAGCATGGAGCTACCTATTTGCTGAGAGGTCTCCGGAACACCACAGATTTTGAATATGAAAATACCATTAGCCAGATGAACCGCTACTTGAACGAAGAGTTGGAAACGGTTTTTTTAATTACCTCCCCAGAATTTGCAGCCATCAGCTCCACCATTATCAGGGAAGTTCATAGGTACGGTGGTAAGGTGGATGAGTTTTTGCCTTACGAGGTTTGAAGAACCTTAGGTCTTAATTTCAAAAATTGTTTATAGAGATAGCGCATAGACGGATAGGAGTTGACGAGGGCAGTTTTTGCTTCTGGATGGCTTAACCATTTAACCTCCTCTATTCCTTCTTCGCTTTGAGGCTTCATCTTAGTGTCATTAAGGCAATCCATTGTATACCAATACGTCTTTTTGAGGATACTTTTTCGGTTTTGGGTATATGTATGCCAAGTCTTGGTTATTTGTGAGCCGAGCTTTACGGATATAGTACACTCTTCCTCTACTTCCCGTTTTGCGCATTCCTCTGGGGTTTCCTTTTTCTCAAACTTGCCTTTGGGAAAGTCCCATTTGCCAAGTCTGTAGATGAACAGGACTTTTTCTTCCTTGGTGACTATTCCCCCAGCCGCCTTGACAATGGAAAATCTACTTTTGATAAAGGATTGAAGCTTACGCTTATCCTTTGCCACAAGGGTAATGCTGTCCAAGTCCTTGAGTTTTCTTGTCCTCAATAAATAGAGTAACTTGATTACGATGTCCCTTGAAGGCTCTTTAATAAGTACGTCATCGTGAAAACCCCTGAAACTAGGGAGATCACTGGGGTTTTCAAATATGCATTCAAAGCTCTTATCAGGATTGAGTTCACTTAGAGCCAGGATGTCCAATGGCTTGTCATTGACAAAAATCTTCATTGACAGGTTGTTTTTTCAAAAATGCACTTTTTTTGTTCGCTTCACAACACCCATTAAAAAATTATAGACTAATTTTAAGCTATGGAAATTTTTAATGAGAATATAGCCAAAACCATTGCAAGTAGCTTATTGGAAATAGAGGCGATTCGCCTGCAACCTCAATCTCCATTTACTTGGGCTTCAGGCTGGAAGTCACCCATTTATTGTGACAACAGACTTTCTTTGTCCTATCCCGAAATCCGGAGCTTGATAAAGCAAAACTTGGTAAAGGTGGTACAAAGACATTTTTTGAATGTCGAAGCTATTGCAGGTGTTGCTACTGCAGGTATTCCGCAAGGAGTACTTGTGGCAGAGGAGCTTGGCCTTCCTTTTTTATATGTGAGATCAAAGGCCAAGGGACATGGCATGCAAAACTCCATAGAAGGAAAGGTCACCCCCGGCCAAAAGGTGGTGGTGGTAGAGGACCTGGTTTCCACAGGTGGCAGCTCCTTAAAGGCGGTGGAGGATCTGAGAAATAGCGGTTTTGAGGTATTAGGCATGATGGCTATTTTCACCTATGGGTTTGAATTGGCAAAGAAAAATTTTGAAGAGGCGAATGTAAAGTTGGTTTGCCTGAGCGATTACGAAATCATGCTGACAGTTTCAGGGGGAGTAATTAAACAGGAAGATATGCCGGCACTCAAGGAATGGAGAAAGGCTCCAGATCAGTGGCGGAAGTAGCTAACTTCAGAATTTCTCAACTATTCCTAACCCGAAAAGTGCATAGTCATATTTCACAGGGTCTTCAGGATCCAGTTTTCTGAGGTTTCTGGTGAGTTCCATAGCCGTCATCCAATCCGTCTGTTTTCGCTGTAAAAGCCCAAGTTTCCTTGCTACTCTGTCCACATGTAAATCACAGGGACATACCAATTGATAAGGTTTTAGGGTTTTCCATATACCAAAGTCAACCCCTTTACCATCATTTCTCACCATCCATCGGAGAAACATATTTATCCTTTTGCAAGCGGATTTTCTCCTGGGAGTGGCTATATGTTTTCTTGTTCTTTTTGGAGCATCAGGCAAGGAAAAGAAAAGATCGTGGAAGCCAGATAGTAGGGTTGGCATTACATCTGGGTCAGGCTGGTAATATAGGGTAAATGCCTCCTCCAAACTTTCATGAAATTGGTAGAAATGGGCAAAGAAATCAATAAAATAAAGCGTGTCGAGGTCATTAAAAGTCCTATGTTTAAAATGCAGGAATGGCCTAAGGTCGCTTTCTTTGTGATGTAGCACAAACTCATAGGGGCTGTTGTCCATCATTTTCAGCAGCTCTCTGCATTTAGAAATGATGGTCTTTCGCTGTCCCCATGCCAAGGTTGCTGCAAAGAAACCTGCAATCTCGATGTCCTGCTTTTTAGTGAACTGGTGGGGGATAACTATAGGGTCTTCTTCGATAAAACCAGGGTGATTGTAGGTGCTTACCCTATTTTCCAAAAATTCAAGAAGCCCATCTTGCATTAGGCTATAGCGACCTTTACCTCACCACCTTGAATCCCATCAAACCACTTCAAGTAAAGGAAGTCCTCCTTATGGTCGGCTAGGTGCCAGTCAAAACATTTTATATTGGTGAGTTTGGTAAGTTGGTCCTCGTCCGGCCGATAAAGGCAAATATCAAAGTCCGGGATTTCATTGATATCGGTTGTATTCCATTTTTCCATAAGCAATCCTTGGGAAATCAGTTTTACCCGCTTGCCAAATACATGTTCCTCAAGAATGGAAGGGATGCCGTCTTTTCTCCTAAACTGGTAACAATTTGGTCCAAAAATAATTTGTTTGTGAACCTTCGCTTCAATAATGTCGGAATCCGCTATTACGGGTTCCCACGATTTTTGCTCATCCTCATTGAAAGTGGAGGTACTAAATCTTGCCAAGTAACTGGAAAGCTTGGAAAAGGAGATCGTAATCCCCACAAACAGTAGCCCGAAAGTAGCTAATACAGGGTATGAAATTACAAAAACTGCGTTCCATATAAACCTGAAAATTTTATGGGTAAATAACTGGAAATTGTTCATTAATCGTTGCTTATCACTTCCAAAATTAAGTGATAATCAGTAAATAACAAAATCGGTATATATGATACATGGATTGAGTATGGCTAATAACCTATTTCAACAGGAAACCTAGCATTCACCGCCCTAAGCTGGTCATATGCCGCCTTAGAAACCTTGATGACTAATTTCCCATTATCCCCAGTTTCCGGCAATGTACCTACTACACGGGCAAAAATGGTCACGTCATTTTCCTCGTTTCTTATCCTCATAATGGTTCCTACCGGGGCAGTCCTATGTAATACTAGGTACTTTTTGTGGTTACCGGTTCCCTCTATTACTTCTGCTTGACCGGTTTCGGAGATGTTTTTGAATTCTGTAGAGGAGGAGACGCTTACCGGTTTTGGCTTTTCAGAGGCCTGGCTGGACTGGCCCGCAGTGCTCGGGGTTGGGGAGGTTGCCCCTTTAGTACTTCTGGAGTCCTCGGAGGAAGGAGGGGCGTTGGTCGGGAATCTTGTCACAGGTATGTTGGCTCCTTTTTCTCTTCCTACTTTTAGGGTTTGTCCCACCGAAAGGTTATTTGAGCTTAAACCATTCCACGTGATTAAATCTTCTACCTTTGCCTCGTATTTTTTGGCGATGGAAAAGAGGGTTTCCCCTTGATCCACCTTATGGGAAACCCAACCTCCGGTACTTGAAGTAGCTTTCGCCTCACTTGATGAAGGGGCATTTTCATCGCTTTTGCTGCTTGCAGCAGGGGGAGGCATTAGGTTTTTGGAAGGCTGTTTCTCAGCCTTTTCTTTTTCTCTCTCGCTTACCGGCTTTGGCGTATCATGCTTTTCGGCTTCCTTTTTAGGGGCTATATCTTTTTTTGTCACTGCTACCTTCTGGTCACCTAAAGCAGCGGTTTCTTCTACTTTTTCTTTATTTATTTCTGGATCATCCTCCTTTTCTGCCACTCCTTGAATGATCAAGCCTTGCCCTATGCTCAGATCATTTCCTTGAAGTCGGTTCCATGCCATTATCTCATCCAGTTTGACCTCATATTTTTTGGCTATGGAATACATGGTTTCTCCCGGTGCCACATGGTGGAGGACCGCTCCGGGAGGAATAGCTTCTTTTTCAATATGGGGAACCCTGATTTTTTGCCCCACCTTCAATCCGTCTTTAAGGGATTCATTACTTTGGACGATTTCGTTCACAGGGGTGCTGTATCTCCTGGAAATACCAAAAAGCGTTTCCTGTGGCTTGACCTCGTGAATGATATACGTTTTTTCACCTATTTTCTCGATACCCACGGAATCAATACTTGATAGCTCCATGGAATACCCCAAAGTAGAGATCAATATCAATAAACCTGCAGAAATTCCCCTAAACAAAATCCTTGACATAAATCCTTTCAAATCAAAACACCTTAATTAATTGCAAATTTCAAATTTATTTTTTCAATTCCAACTGCTACTTGGCCCAATTGAGTGAATCAAGTATTTTATCTGTATATTAATGGCAAATATCCAATTATTATGAATAGATACTACTTTTGTTTGCTGTTTTCGATTCTGTTATTAACGCATAAATACAGTTTTGCTTATTCCTCTACGGAAGATTCCGTTGGGGTAAAAAGGGTATACGTTTTTGAAATGAAAAGTGACATCGACCCACGGATGAACCGAAAGGTAAGGCTGGCAATGGAAAATGCGAAGGAAAAGGAAGCGGATATAATCGTGATCCATATGGATACCTTCGGTGGTGCTGTTAACGATGCGGATGATATCAGGACTATGATTTTAGAGTCGGATAGGCCCATTTTTTCCTTTATCGATAAGGATGCAGCCTCAGCAGGAGCTTTGATTTCTATTGCCTGTGACAGTATTTATATGGCTAGAGGTGCAAGTATAGGAGCTGCCACGGTAGTGGTAGGTGGTTCCGGAGAAGCAGCTCCGGACAAATATCAGTCATATATGCGGTCTATGATGAGAAGTACTGCCGAGGCTAGGGGCAGGGATCCGAAAATAGCTGAGGCCATGGTGGACCAGAACCTTGTCATAGAGGGAATCACTAAGGAGGGTGAGGTAGTGACTTTTACCGTTTCGGAAGCCATCGCCAACAACTTTTGTGAAGCGGAGGTGAGCAGCATAGAAGAAATAGCCCAGAGGCAAGGGTTTGAAGAGTTTGAACTGGTATATTATGAGCCTTCGGTGGTGGAAGATATCATTGCGGTTTTCCTTAATCCTGCGATTAGTGGGGTGTTAATCCTGCTGATTATTGGAGGGATTTACTTTGAACTCCAAACCCCTGGAGTAGGCTTTCCAATAGCGGTGAGTGTCATAGCCATGATCCTTTATTTTATCCCTTATTATTTGACTGGGCTGGCTTCAAATTTGGACATCGCCATATTCATTGTGGGAATCGTCTTGCTACTTGTAGAAATCTTTGTACTACCCGGGTTTGGGGTGTTTGGTATTTTGGGGATCATAGGAATTCTGGCAGGTCTTACTATGGGTATGTTGCCCAATGACCAGTTTGACTTTACCTTTGTGGCTTCTGAAAAATTGTTCACAGCTATCCTTACAGTGCTGCTTTCAGCCATTGTAGGTACAGTTTTGATATTTACCATTACCCCCAAGGTCAACCAGTGGGAAGCCTTCAAAGGGGTATCTCTAGCAAACACTCACAACAAAGAGGAAGGATATACGTCTAGTTTTTATACCAAAGAATTAGTGGGCAAAGAAGGAATAGCACATACGAGACTTATGCCAAGTGGTAAGATCCTAATTGATGATGAAATTTATGACGCTTATTCCCGATCCGAATTTATTGACAAAGGAGAGCGAATTAAGGTGATAAGTTCAGAGGGCACATCCCTAAGGGTGAAAAAGTCACCTGAGGCCTAGTTTGGAGGGGGAACTGTTCGTTTTCAGACAAATGTTTTTAATTTGCCGTATAATTTATTGGTTTTAAGCGCAAGAGTTTGATGAGTGATTTGGTGAAAAGGATATATTCCTTGTATGGAACAGTAATCTTCTTTGGAACATTTTTTCTTTTGTTCCCTATTTTCCTTTTGACCATACAGGTACCTGGATGGAAAAAATATGGAAGGAAGTTAAACAGGATTTGGTCTAAAGTCTTTTTTTCCATGCTACTGATTCGGGTTAAATTTGAAAATTTGAATCTGATCAAAGGGCATAGGCAATATGTTATTGTTTCCAACCATTTCTCCTATCTGGATATTCCAGTACTTGGCCTTATCCCTCATGACTTGGTTTTTGTGGGTAAAGCCTCCCTCGGAAAAATCCCCATTTTTGGATATATGTTTAGGAACCTTCATATAGCAGTGGACAGAAATAGTCTTAAGAGCAGGGGAGCCTCTATAGCCAAGGCAAAAGAAGCCATGGATGAAGGGAGTAGCGTGGTTATTTTTCCTGAAGGGGGTATCAACAGCACCCATCCACCAATTCTGTCCAGATTTAAGGACGGAGCCTTCAGGATTGCTATAGACAAACAAATTCCAATCATCCCTATCACATTGTCATATAATCACTTAATTTTGCCGGATGATGGAAGGTTTTTGTTAAGGTATAAAAAGGCAAAAGTCGTTATTCATCCCCCGATAGAGGTAAAAGGTCTTGATGGTAAGGCAATAGGGAAGCTGAAAGAAAAATCTCATCAGGTCATTCAACAACAACTATTGGCAGATAATCCCGCTGCTACCATTGAATTGTTGGCAGACACCATTTAGATCTTTTAACACTTTTGATTCAATGTTATACACAAACTTAATGTTATGAAGATAGATGTAAACACACTTAGGAAAATTGCCCATTTAGCGAGGCTGGAATTTGACGAGAAGGGAGCAGAGCATATGACAAAAGATATGACTCAAATCCTTGATTGGGTGGAAAAGCTGAATGAATTGGATACCTCTGGTGTGGAACCTCTTACCACTATGTCTTCGGAAGAAAATATCATGAGAGAGGACGTGGTTGGCGAACATTTGGATCATGAAAAGGGGCTGAAAAATGCACCCAAAAGGGATTCTGACTACTTCAGAGTGCCCAAGGTACTTGAATAATGAATCAAAAATCACAATCAATTTTTATTAGGATTTTCTTGTTGGGATTACCGATGGTGTTGGGGATTTTGGCCGCAATCGGTATTATTTTTTTATTGATTTCTGAAGGTAACCCCTCAATGCCCGTTTCGGTGATCACTTTTTCCGAAAGGGTGAACGTGGTCCTTGATACCATTCATCTGGGATTCGGAGAAATTCCTCTGGAAACCCAAAATTTCTTGTTGTTTCAGTCTTTTCAATCTGAATTTCCTCAGGTATTCACCTCTTATTCACAAGTTTTGGGCTTGCTTTTTTGGATTGCCTTGTGTCTTGGATTGGTGCTGTTGTCGGAGTTAAAAAAGTGGCCTTTTATCTTGGCCATTGGGGTTGCTATTTTTCTTTTCACGCTCAGTGGGGTAAACAGTCTCAATATAGGTGGTATTGGTTCTAACTATGGCTTTTTGATGGTTCTCCTAGGGTTAATTCTTCCCGTAGTGGTGATTCATTTGTTTTTCCCCACTTTGGGAATGCTGGCTAGAATTGCTATTATCCTCTCCCTAGGTTTGCTTACCTATTTTTCCTTGATTCAATTTGCTCAAGTTAAGGCCCCAACCTTACTCTTAGGGGAAAACCTCTCGCTAATGGTATTGGCAATAGCTGCCTTTTTCCTTTTTTATATAGGTCATGGAGCCATCAGCGGCATTTATTATTTGCTTGCCAAATTGAATAAAGGAGTTGGGTTGAAGATTTCCTGGCATTTATCCATATTTTCCTTCGTTTATCTCTTTCTTTTGGCACTATACTTTTTTAGGTTAATGGGTGATTTGGACTTGGGTATTCCACTCCCGTATGAGTATCTACTTTTCCTTGTGGTGGCAACGCTTGCTTTTTTGGAAAACAGAAGAAAGATTCGTCATGTAAAGCAACCCTACGAAGCCGCTGTTATTGGTGAAGGATTGTTTTTGATTGGGTTTGCAATTACTTCACTGGTTTGGTTTAAAAGTGAGATCAGCTCGAATACTTCCATGTTGGATTTTTTGAAGCATACCTTTATTTATACCCAGTTGGGATTTAGCATTTTGTTTTACCTTTACCTTATCACTAACTTTTTGGGAGTAATGAATACTGGACAGGCCATAGATAGAATTATTTACACCCCTCCCTTTTTTCCTTACTTTCACATGAGGTTTGGTGCAATGCTGACGGTACTTATTTTGGTGATTTATGCCAATGGCATAATAGCTGTACAGTTTAGTACCGCCTCTACTAACCTATCGGCAGATTATTACTTCGCAACCGACCGACCCACAGAAGCTGCCATTCTCTATGAGAATGCATGGGAGAGGTACAGGAACAACCCAAAAAACTTAAATGCCGTTGCACATATTCATCTGGCACAGAACCAGCCTACAGCCGCGCAGCAATTCCTCATGAGAAGCTTTGACGAAAAGCCCAATGTCCCCAATATATTGCTTCTGGCAACTCAGTTACAGGGGAACTCCAAGATGACCGAAGCGCTTTATTACCTAGAGGAGGGACTGAGATTTTTCCCTAACGACCCTTACCTATTGAATAGCCTTGCTTTGCTAAAAAGCAAGACAAATGCAAGTGAGGAGGCCTTCGAAAGGCTAAGCGAAATGGAAAGCGAAAAAGAAGTGAGCCTCTCTAACCGTATTGGTCTGAAGGCACTGCACGGAGTGGGGGTGGCAGGGGTTGACCAGGATGAATTAAATCATTTTGGAAGAATAAACTTAATGGCAGTCTCTAATCTAGGAGGGGAAGTAGCCACGTTTACACTTAAGTACGATACTATTAGTGAGCCTTCCTTAGTCAATCAGGCTGTTTTAAGAAATCAATGGACAAACTCCGTTTCCTTGGACTTAGAAGGGGATACTTATCTGGTTGATAGCCTTATCACCCTGGAAACCATTCCTTCAAGAGAAGCAGACTGGAGAGAATCGAAACTAATTAGGGATTACAAGGGAGGTAATATAAACGCAGTTATTCGGTCTGCCCGCTCTTTGGCTTTCAATTTCAAAGGTAGTGCGGGTTTTTATCATTCCTTGGAGGCCAAAGTACTCAGTGGGGCTAGGGATTTTAGTGCTGCCGGAAAAGCGTGGAAAGCTGCTTTTGAAAGCGGGTACCAAAACGTAAGGCAAGAGCACCTACCTATTATTTATTTTGGGGGATACCCGGATGAGGCCCGGGAAATTGCAGAACTGGCAAAGGTTCCAATGCCGAAATGGATGGTGTGGGACGAGAGTGGAGATCTAATAGAGAATGACACAGTTCTTTATGTACAAGGTTTGGCAAATCTTCACCCAGGGCTATTGGAGGATTTGCTGGAAACCCTGGAGGCCATAAATAATCAGGGGCTTAAGGCTGGTTTTGCGTTGGAATTGATCCGTCACAAATTTCACTGGATGGAAGGGAATACCTTTGAATACCTTAGCGAATTGGTAATGGCAAATTTTCAAAATGAGGAAAACAGGCAGCAATTTTATGAATGGACATCTTTATTAGAGTCCGGGGAGTTCCCAACGGAAGAGTTAAAGGGCTTCTTTGGAAAGTATTTTGCTTCTAGGGGAAGAGGGGATGCCTATCGTGCCCCCTTGGTAATGATGGCCGTAGCGCAAGCTGAGGAAGATTTGGAAAAATATGAACTGCTCCAGGAAGCAACTTCCCTGAATAAAGACCCCCTGCTTTGGATACATTTGGTCAAATACAGTAGAATCCTTGGGCTGGATCACTATGCAAGTCGGAGCCTGGTGCAAATGGGGGAGTGGGTGCCTGCTGAAAAGCTTACGGCACTTCAGCTTAACCACTTATAGGCCATTGGTATAAAATCAATCCTCGGCTCATTTTATTTGGTTAGAAAATCTTATCTTCACATTTTAAAACAACTACAAATGGCTTCCATAATTGAAACAAAAGAAATTCAGAAAGTTTACCGCATGGGGATGGAGGAGGTGCAAGCCTTGAAATCCGTAAGTATTCAGGTAAACCGAGGAGAATACGTGGCCTTTATGGGCCCATCAGGTTCAGGGAAGTCAACATTGATGAATATTATTGGATGCTTGGATACTCCTACATCCGGACAATATATCCTGAACAACAAGGATGTCAGTGATATGTCAGAAAACGAACTTGCAGAAATTCGGAATAAGGAAATTGGTTTTGTTTTTCAGACCTTCAACCTTTTGCCTAGGGCGACTTGCCTGGAGAATGTGGCTTTGCCATTGATTTATGCGGGCTTTGGAAAATCAGATAGGGACGAAAAGGCATTTTTGGCCTTAAAGAGTGTAGGTCTTGAGGACAGGGTAAACCATAAGCCAAACGAATTGTCTGGAGGGCAAAGGCAAAGAGTGGCCATAGCACGGGCATTGGTGAATGACCCGAGCATCATACTTGCGGATGAGCCTACGGGTAATCTTGACTCCAAAACCTCCTATGATATCATGGACCTCTTTCATGAATTGCACCAAAACGGAAACACCATCATCATGGTGACACATGAGGACGACATTGCTCGTTATGCTCACAGAATCATCCGCTTGAGGGATGGTCTGGTGGAAAACGATGAAATTAATCCGAATCCTACAGTTGTAAGACGTGAAATGGCGCAACCCTAACGTAATTTCAACCTATGAAAATTTACACAAAAACAGGGGACGCAGGAGAGACCTCACTGTTTGGGGGCCGAAGGGTATCCAAATCCAACCTAAGGATCGATGCCTACGGGACTGTCGATGAATTGAACGCCTTTATGGGATTGCTTAGGGATCAAAAGGTGAATTTCCAAAGAGGGGATGAACTAAAAACCATTCAAGACAGGTTGTTTGATATTGGTTCGAATTTGGCCACAGATGATCGAGACCCAAACTATAAAGTGCCTTCTCTTGTTGAAGATGATGTCCTCGTTCTTGAAGGTGCCATAGATGGAATGGAGAGCCAGTTGACACCACTTAAAAACTTCATTCTTCCAGGTGGGCACGAGTCGGTTTCTTTTTCCCATGTGGCGAGGACAGTGTGCAGAAGGGCTGAGCGTTGTGTGGTAGCCCTAAACGAAGTTTCCCACGTGGACGAAAATATCATTCAATACCTTAACAGGTTGTCAGATTATTTGTTTGTATTAGGAAGGGTAATGGCCAAAGATCTTGAAGTGGCTGAGGTTATTTGGACTTCCAGAGCGAAAAAAATATGAATAAGACGATAGAAATTCAGATTAATAAAACCGCAAACTCAAAGCTTCCACATACGGATTTTGAAAATTTGGCCTTTGGGCAAACCACCAGTGACCATATGTTCATTGCGGATTACTACGATGGGGATTGGCATGGGATGAGAATTGAACCTTATGCTCCCCTTTCCATACATCCCGCCAACGCTACCCTTCACTATGGGCAGTCGGTCTTTGAGGGCTTGAAGGCTTATAAAAACAAGGAAGATGAGGTGTTGGTGTTCAGGGCTGACTCAAACTTCAGAAGGCTTAATGAGTCCGCCAGAAGAATGTGTATCCCTGAATTGCCAGAAGAAATATTTATGGAGGGGATGGCTAGGCTTCTGGAGTTGGATAGGGATTGGGTGCCTGCCAGACCAGGTTGTTCCCTTTATATCAGACCTTTTATATTTGCCACGGATGAATACCTTGGTATACGCCCTTCAAACAAGTATAAGTTCATGATCTTGACCTGTCCGGTAGGGCACTACTATGCCAAGCCTGTATCGGTAAAGGTGGAGACGAGGTACACCAGGGCCATTGAGGGAGGGACAGGTGCTGCCAAGGCAGCCGGCAATTATGCAGGGTCACTTTATCCTGCTTTGCAGGCCCAGAAACAAGGGTATGACCAGCTGCTATGGACAGATGGCAAAACCCATCAATTTATCGAAGAAAGTGGCACTATGAATGTCATGTTTGTCATAAATGGAAAATTGGTTACAGCCCCTACCACTACAGGTACCATTTTGAAAGGTATTACCCGTGACAGTGTGTTGATTCTGGCCAAGGAATTAGGGATGCAGTACGAAGAGCGCTTTATTAGTGTGAGCGAGTTGCAAGATGCTTTGGAGAAGGGTGTTTTGGAAGAAGCTTTTGGCACTGGCACGGCAGCTACCGTGGCCCATATCCAAAGAATACATGTAAACGATAAGGACTATGTCTTACCAGAAAAGCCTAGAGATTCCTTTTCTTACAAGGTGTTAACCATTTTGGATGACATAAAATATGGCCGTAGGGAAGATGCCCATGGCTGGATCTCTAAATATTAGTCATTTGGCCCTCTTGCATTGCTTTGCAGAGGGCTTCTTTTTTTGATAGAAACCTACCTAGTACATGCCTTTTGCAAAATTTCGTTTCCACATTTGTTTTTTTCTGATTTTGTCGCTCCCAACGCTGGCGCAGGCGCAATATGTTTTGGTTTTGCAAAAAGGGGACAACCTCAAAACCAGGATTATTTATGAGGTTGGAGAGACCATTACCTACAAGCAAAGAGATGTAGAGGGGTTTTTGACAGATAGGATAGTGGCAATAGAGGAAGATATCATCGAAATGAGTGAAAACGTATTATTGCCCAAACAAATTGAGGTAGTGGATATTTCCGAAAAGGACGAAAGAAACCAGACTTTGACAAACCTTACCCTACTTCCCTTGGGTGCAGGGGCACTTTTGCTTACCGCTGAAACGGTAAACAGCCTATATTCCGAGGGGCGTGTGTCGGTCTCGGAACCCAGTTTGATGATTTCTGGGGGCTTGCTGTTTACCGGTTTGGTAATGTCCCAAGTAAGATACAAACGCTTTAGACATAAAAACCGCAGGAAAATCCACATCCTTTCCATTGCTGAATGGAAGGAAAGTTTGGAAGAGGATTGATATTTTTTGAATATTTTCGTAGGTATTGGCTAAGTATTTGTCCAATTTTGCATCCTAAAAAATAAGTAACACTATGAATCAAGATCAGTTGAAAGACTTGAAGGCTCGCATCTCGGCCTTAAGGAGGTATCTTTGACTACGATAAGAAGAAATCAGAAATAGCGGATTTCGAGGCTGTATCAGCTCAACCCGATTTTTGGAACGACCCTTCTGAGGCAGAAAAGGTGATGAAGCAGATACAGTCCAGAAAAGCTTGGACGGCAGCGTTTGAAAAAGTGCACACGAAAATCCAGGACTTGGAGGTGCTACTGGAATTTTTTGTTGCCGATGAGGTAGGAGAGGAGGAAATCAAAGCCGAATATAGCAAAGCCCTAAAGGAACTGGAGGAGTTGGAGCTTAAGAAAATGCTGTCCGGTGAAGAAGACCAACTCAATGCCATGCTTGAAATCAACCCTGGTGCAGGAGGTACAGAAAGTAATGACTGGGCTTCTTTGCTCATGAGGATGTACATTATGTGGGGAGAAAAAAACGGGTATAAGGTGCGGGAAGTTGATCTTCAAGAAGGGGAGGTTGCAGGTATAAAATCCGTTACTCTAGAGTTTGAAGGGCCATTAGCTTATGGTTTTCTAAAATCAGAAAGCGGTGTTCATAGGCTAGTGAGGATTTCTCCCTTTGATAGTGGTGGCCGCAGGCATACCAGTTTTGCATCTGTGTATGTGTATCCTGTAGTGGATGATACCATTACTATTGAAATCAGCCCTTCCGATATCGAATTTCACACTTCAAGATCTGGTGGTGCAGGTGGACAAAACGTAAATAAGGTAGAAACAAAGGTTCAGCTCACACACAAGCCTACGGGAATTGTAGTAATCTGCCAAATTGAAAGGTCCCAGCTTGCCAACCGTGAAAAGGCCATGCAAATGCTGAAATCAAGGCTTTACCAACTTGAGATGGAAAAGAGGAATGCTGAGCGCGCTAAAGTGGAATCCGGTAAGATGAAGATTGATTTTGGTTCCCAAATCAGGAATTACGTTATGCATCCTTACAAATTGGTAAAGGATGCTCGTACAGGTTATGAAACTTCGGATGTGCAGTCCGTAATGGATGGGGATTTAAACGAATTTATTAAAGCCTTCCTCTTAGCGCAGAGTGAGGAGGAAGTAAAGGACAATTAACCACCAGTAAAGGGCCGGCTTTTCCGGCTTTTTTTATGGATAATAAGGTAAATACAAGAATTTATTCCATAAATTTTTTTCTGCTTTGCGGTAGTAATTTCTTGTTCTTTGCCAGTTTCAACATGATTATTCCTGAACTTCCTGCCTATCTAAGTAGCCTGGGGGGAGAGGAATACAAAGGGTATATTATTTCATTGTTCACCCTTTCTGCGGGTCTGTCCAGGCCCTTTAGTGGGAAGCTGGCAGATAAAGTGGGAAGGATCCCCGTTATGATTACTGGGGTAGCGGTTTGTTTTTTGGTCTGCCTATTATATCCCCTTTTGAGTACGGTGGGGGGATTTTTGTTGCTACGGTTTTTACATGGCTTTTCTACAGGATTTACCCCAACCGGCACTTCTGCCTATGTGGCGGATATCATACCCTTTCAAAGAAGAGGTGAAGCTATGGGTCTTCAGTCCCTTTTTGGTAGCCTTGGGATGGCAGCTGGGCCTGCCGTTGGGGGCTATATTGCTGGATTCTGGGGGGTACAGCCCCTGTTTTACCTTTCCGCAGGAATCTCCTTGCTTTCTATTTTAATTCTTTATCGCCTGAAGGAGACCTTAGAGCACCGGGAAAAACTAAGCTTCAGCCATTTTAAATTGAATAGAGATGAAATTTTGGAAAAAAGGGTGTTTCCTCCAGCGCTCATACTGGTTTTTACCGTTTTTTCTTTTGGTGTGATTCTTACTATTATTCCCGATTACTCAGAGTATTTAGGTATTGAAAATAAGGGTTTGTTCTTTGCTGTTTTTACTGTTTCATCATTGGCTATTAGGGTTTTGGCAGGGAAAGCTTCTGACAAATTTGGAAGAATTCCGGTATTGAAAGTGGCCTGTTTCATAATGGTGATAGCCATGTTGTTGGTCGCCTTTTCTCCAGAAAAATGGATGTTTTTTTTGGGAGGAGTTTTATATGGGTGTGCAGTAGGGATGAATAACCCAACGGTTACTGCATGGACCATAGACTTGTCATTGGACAAATTTAGGGGAAAGGCATTGGCCACTATGTACATAGCCTTGGAGGCAGGGATTGGGTTAGGGGCATTGATTTCAGGTTACATCTACGCCAACCAAGACGATCGGTTTTCTTTGGTGTTTATGTTGTGTGCCCTCACTGCTGGGTTGGCATTTTTGCTTCTCTTCTTTTTTTCTGAACCAACCCGTGCCGGAGTTAACCAATGAGCATAATTTCCAACCCTGCAATTACCCAGTTGGTTTTATTATAAACCTTTGATGGTTTTCTGGATTATTATAGGTTATTTAGGGAACAAATCATTTGGTGGACAGGTAAAGAGCGGAGGAGATCATGCTAAATTTTGGGGGTAGTGAAAGCAAAACTTATTTACATTTGGGAATTAGGAACCTCGAGTTTTTGGCTACTTCCTCTTGCAATTTCCTTTTCCTTGGGATTAGTCGCCGTAGGGTTGGTCACTTTAGATACCCAGGTTGATATAGATGCCACTGGGATATGGCAATTTATTTTGCCTAAGGGGGAAGATGCCGCGAGATCGGTGCTTTCTACAGTTGCTACGGCCATCCTGGGAGTTGCAGGGACGGTTTTTTCCATCACCTTAGTGGTATTGACCCTTGCTGCCAGTCAATTTGGGTCTAGGTTGGTCCAGAATTTCATGGATGACAGGCTCAATCAATTGGTGCTTGGGTTATATACTGGGACTTTTATCTACTGTATTATTGTGTTACAAACGGTAAGGTCTGATGGGGAAATGAATTTCATACCAAAAATTTCCATTGGTTTTTTACTTTTTCTAGCCATCCTAGGTATCATTTTATTGGTGTATTTTATTCACCATGTATCTGTAAATATTCAGGCAGAACATGTTATCGCAGAAACCAGCAAAAGGTTGGATAGGAGTCTGAAGAATTTGTACCCTGAAAAACTTGGGGAGGATATCCATGAAGGAAATTGGGAAAATAATTTAAGGCCATTTATTGAAAGCCATCCCTTGAAAACCTCCATAGGAACTACCTCAACTGGGTATTTGCAGGCAATAGCCTTTAAAGAATTAATGGGCATATGCACCGATAATGATTTGGTAGTAGAGTTAGTTTTGAAGCCCGGAGATTTTGCAGTCAAAGACCAACATTGCATGAAAGTAGCTAGCTACCATTCCATTTCTGATAAGGTTAAGGAAAAACTCATTAAAACTTTGGCATTCGGCCCTGTAAGAACCTCCACTCAGGATGCCGAGTTTGCCTTTCATCAAATGGTGGAAATAGCCTCCAGGGCCTTGTCTCCAGGTATCAATGATCCGTTTACCGCAATTACCTGTTTGGATAATCTCACGGCTCCGTTAAGCAGGCTAGCCAAGCTTAACTTCCCATCCCCCTTTAGGTCTGACAAGCAAGGCAGATTAAGGGTAGTCACCAAACCAGAGAGTTTCAAGGGCTTTTTGGATGCTAGCTTTAACCAAATAAGACAATTTGGAAAAGGGGTACCGAGTGTACTCATTAGATTAATGGAAAATCTGTGTACCCTTTATGAGTTTGCGGATGATTCAGAGAAAAGAGCGGAAATAAAAAGACACGCAGAAATGGTATGGAGGACAGGAAACGAGTTTTTCACCGAAAAAAATGATATTGAGGACCTAAAAGTAAAGTTTGATTATTTTGAGTAGACCGATTAATATAATGAACATAGCTACGTCAAAAATAGGAAGGGGGCTTATCCTTCTTTGTTTCCTTTGGGGATGTGAAAATACCAATAGGGAGGAGCTCAAATTTCCAATAGAGGAAATAACTATTGAAGAAATTCACAAGGGACTAAGGCAAGGTCATTTCAGTGTTGAGGAATTGGTACAATCCTATTTGGATAGGATTCGGGAAATCGATCAAGATGGACATCAATTGCGCTCAGTCCTTCACCTCAACCCTGATGCAATAGCCATCGCCCAAGAATTGGACATGGAGCTCATGGCAGGAAAAGATAGGGGACCATTGCATGGTGTTCCTGTACTGTTGAAAGACAACTTAAACAGTGGGGACAAAATGCCCACAACGGCTGGTTCTAGGGCAATGGAAGGTTCTATTGCTTCAGAAGATAGTTTTGTGGCGATGAGGCTGCGGGAGGCAGGGGCAGTTATTTTGGGGAAGACCAACCTTAGTGAGTGGGCAAACTTCCGTGGGGAGCTTTCTAGCAGTGGTTGGAGTGGATTAGGGGGCCAAACAAAAAATCCCTATGTACTGGATAGAAATCCCTGTGGATCCAGTTCGGGTTCAGGGGTAGCCGTTTCTGCAAACCTTACTGTTTTAGCCATAGGTACGGAGACCAACGGGTCTATAGTCTGTCCCTCGCATGCCAATGGAATTGTAGGCATTAAACCCACTGTTGGCCTTATAAGCAGGTCTGGTGTAATTCCAATCTCCTACACTCAGGACACACCTGGCCCCATGGCCAGAACAGTCCGCGATGCCGCCATCTGTTTAGGGGTAATTGCAGGCATGGATGAAAAAGACAACAAAACAATGGACGAAGATGCTGTTTTCCATACTGATTACACGCAATTTCTGAATGTCGATGGGCTAAATGGGAAGAGAATTGGCTGGTATAATACATCTGAAGGCAGGAATTTTAAAGTAGATACTTTAATGCGTCAAGCGGTATCTTTTATGGAAAAGGCAGGAGCCACAGTCGTTCCGATTTCATCCATAGAGGCTCCTGGTACTGGAGAACACTCTTTTCAGGTGATGCTCTTTGAATATCAGGACGGGCTTAACCGGTATTTTGAATCTCTGGGGGACGGAGCCAACATCAAAAGCCTTTCCGATTTAATAGCCTTCAATGTAAAGGATGAGGTGTCGCTTAGGTTTCATAATCAAAAATATTTGGAGTTGGCACTAAAAAAAGGGGATCTTACCCATAAGGACTATCTGAATGCTCTCAATAATATGATTAAGGGCAGCCGGGAAGAAGGGATAGACCAGGTAATGAAGGAGAATGAATTGGATGCTATTATTGCACCTACAGGAAGCCCAGCATGGAAGACAGATCTGGTAAATGGAGACAGTTTCCAACTTGGAAGTTCCTCACCAGCAGCCCATGCTGGATACCCAAACATCACCGTTCCCATGGGGATGGTGGAAGCCTTGCCGGTCGGGATTTCATTTTTTGGGAAGGCTTGGTCAGAGCCTAAGCTTCTTGAGATCGCATATGCCTATGAGCAGGGAACGAAGCATAGAAGTAAACCGACCTTTCTTCCTACACTAGAGTAATATAGATTTTTTAATGTCAGCTTAAAAGTGGAAAAATATTTGATCCTTTCCTGGTTTTCTGTTTTCCTTATTAAGGTATAACTCATACCTTCGTGACCTCAATGAAAATTAAGAAAGTATGAGAATTTGGTTTTTATGTAAGGTGAAATATGCCAAGGAGAATGAGCAGGGGCTTTTGAAAAACGTTTCCGAGCAGTATTTGGTGGATGCGGTTTCCTTTACAGAGGCTGAAGCCAGGATATATGATATGTTGGGAAGTGTAATCAGAGGTGATTTCCAAGTCACTAATATCTCCAAGAGCAACATCGTAGATGTTTTCTTTTTCGAGGACATTGATGTGTGGCATAAATGTAAAATCACATACATAGTGACGGATGCGGATAGTGGGAAGGAAAAAAAAGTGACCCAATTCATGCTGGTGACTGCACATCATGTGAAAGAAGCATATGATCGGATTTACGAAAGCCTGGATAATATGTTGGTTACTTTTAATGTGCCTGAAGTTGTGGAAAGCCCCATAGTAGAAGTTTTTCCCTATGAAAAAGAGGATGACCTCAATGAGCCTATTCCTTCTAACCTCAAACCAATCCATCAGGAGGCAGATGGTTCAGATGCGGATGAAGAAGATCCGGTTCGCTGAGGAATCAGTAAAAGCAAAAGAGCTACAGTAGAGGATCCCATGCAACACCACATCAAGGTCATGACGGAATATTCCTGAATTACCCACCCCCCTAAGGTACCTCCTACAATTACTGACATGCTTAGAAAAACCGCGTCACATATAGTGAGTGCGGAAGTCTGCAAATGGCGCGGGGCTATGGTAAATATGTAATTTCTTAATGATGCAAGCATAAAACCAAAAGCAAAGCCCTCCAAAATGGAGGTAAGTGATACTACTATTGGCGTCTGAAAATATAATATTAGCCCAAACCTGATTAGATAAAGTATTACAGCCACCATCATTAACCGCTTAGGAGGGAAACGACTTAGGAGCCATACTGAAATAAACATAGCAGGTAACTCACTTCCGGCATCCAGAAAGTAGGTCCAGCCTAGAATTTCAAGTGAACCTCCTGTGTCCCTCATGATAAGGCTAAGGAAGTTATAGGAAGTCTGGACCCCCAAATAATTGAAAAAGACTACTAGAAGGATAAAAAGATAAGGTTTAATCTGAAACAGTTTTCTAATGGTTTTCAATGGGGTAAGATCCTTGGCCAATTGTATTACTTGTTCGTTGGATTTTTGAACGTCTTTAATTCCCCATACTACAAACGCCAAACTAATCCCACAGGTGCTGGACACCACATACATCATGTCCCAGCCTACATGTTGCATAAGGTAGGCCGTGACTGGGCCCGCAGTAGCCCATCCCATTGACCCAACCCCCCGTATTTTTCCATATATATTCTCCTTATTGTGAGTAGCCAATAACTTCAGCATCCAAGAGTCAAGCATGGGGCCTAGGGGTTGCTGCATAAACCCCACCAAGGCCATGGATGGATAAATTAGATAGAGGTGGTTGTGTAAGGGGAAAGTAGGTACCACAATGACCATTATCAAG
The DNA here is from genome assembly GCF_003347495.1 of Pleomorphovibrio marinus. Lineage (GTDB taxonomy): Bacteria > Bacteroidota > Bacteroidia > Cytophagales > Cyclobacteriaceae > Pleomorphovibrio > Pleomorphovibrio marinus. Next base: position 308,820 of record NZ_QCXY01000001.1, on the reverse strand, counting down.
ACTGCGAATAAAACGGATTTTTTTAAAGACTGAAGTTTATCGGATAGGTAACCGAAAAAGTTTTGCCCAATAAGAGCACTAAGAGTGTAAATAGACATCATAATACCGATATCCGCAGGGCTTATGCCTTTCTGCTCTTCAAAAAAAATAACATAATAGCACAGGAAAGAACCAGACATTGCCCAATACAACATAGTGGCAACTCTAAACCTGAATACAATTTGGGAAAGCGTCATGTGGATTTTTTCAATGGAGCGTAAAAGCTGGGTCAAACTCTGTCTTTAGAACTGTTAAGGCCTTTTCCACGTACTCATTTGTGACTTTCTTATGGTTCAGAATGGAATAGGGGTAGGATTTTTCTTTTACATAATCATTACAAGTAAATAAAACCTGCTCTATTTCCTGGTAAGAGATATTCATCGAACTTGGGTAAATTGGCACTTTTGCTCTTTTCAACACATCTATAATATTTTCGACCTGATTTTCCTGAAGGATACTCATCAATAAAATTCCAAGATTAATGACTTGTCCATGGAGAAAAGTTTTGCCCGTAATGGCCTCCAGGCAATAATAAAAAAAATGCTCGGAACCTTCTTCATATTGGCAGTGACCGACTCTGAAATTCTCTTCAGCCACAAACTGAAACCCCTCCATCAAAAACCGGATCGATGATTCTGTGACCTCGCTAATCTCATCTACCCTTTTCACAACTTCCTTTAATAGGGATTCAGTAGCTTTTTTCAGGGGGTAGTCAATTTTACTCTTTCCCATTTTCTCAGAAAGCTTCCAATCAAAAAGAGCCGTATGGCAAGACAAAAGGTCGCAGATTCCCGAACGATTATAGATTTTAGGTGCCTTGAGCAGTATATCAAAATCGCAGAAAATTTTATCAGGAATTTTCTCCCCTACATAACTTACCCTGCCTTGATAACGAAGAGCAATGGGATAAGAAAACATGGCATCCATAGATATGGCAGTAGGTAATTGATAGAGGTTTTTTCCGCCTTTCCAGGCATGAAATTTAGCAATATCCATAGCAACTCCCCCGCCCATACCGATCGCTATGTCAAAGCTTTTCAATTTTTGGTGCTCTACTTCCAACCGCTCTGCCTCCATAGATGAAGTGAAAACAACCTGCAAATCACAAGGGTCCATATAAGAGCTGTACTTTGCCCAAAGAATTTCATCGGTTATTAACAGGGCTTTTTTTTGATGGAGCAAATCCTTAAGGGATTCCCCAATTGAATTTCCAAAGACCACATGATACATAAGGCCACCTCTCATTTTGTCAAATCGTTTATTAAAGAAACAAATTTTGCTAGAATAATAAAATGTTTGGCTTCCGCCCAATAGTTTGATTTTCTTGACTTACGGCCGTTTTTTTGAAACCATAAAAATGCTTTTCAAATATAATAAATGTGTTTTATTAAGTAATATCAGTCAAATATTAATAAATCAAAGGAAAATTATGAAAAATATAATCTGTAAAATTTGTTTCAACTGGAAAAGTTTAATTATTTTTAGATCTTTAAAATGAGAGAGAAGGCATGAAGAAGGTTGTATTTTTAATCCTCACTTTTTTGATTGGGGGAAATTATTTGATCGCACAGGACAACAGGCAAGACAGATTGGGCTTCGGGTTTGGTCCTTCAAAGATTTATGGAGACAATACCGGTGTCCATAAAAAGTTTCGTTTTATGGTTTTGCCCGCGTTTTCAGTAGATTACCACAAAAAATTGCACCCCTATTTTGACCTTAGGGGAACCCTTGGCTGGCAAATGATCAGTAGTGGTGATTTTTATACGGAAGGTATCAAAAGAGGTATTGCCAATGCTGGCCTACCCCATGCCTTTAATGGGAATGTGATTTATGCGGATCTAATGCCTATAATGCACTTTAACCCCAATTTAAGTGGGTATTTGCCTGCCCAGTTCAAGTTTTATGGAGGTGCCGGTATAGGGGCGTTTCAGTCCAGCCGTACCGAGCGGTTTTTGAGGATTGAGGATGAGACTGAAAGAATAGAAACCAGGAATTCTGTAGATCGAGGTGTCTATTTCCCTTTCAGGCTAGGGGTTTTTAAGGAGTTATACAAAAAGAATTCTGAAATTGGTTTAGAGACCTCGGTGCTGCTAAGTCCTTTCGGTGAATTAGATGGGAATTCCAAAAAGCAAAAAACCATTGAGCCGGATCTATTGTTCCAGGTACAAATTTATTACAGGATTAATATAGGAGTATTATACCACCACTATTAAGATTTAAAAGGCATTTTATTTAATGTTTTCGTCATTTTTGTTTATTTGGAGTTGGTTTTTTTATACCTTTCTATTTTAAAACAAATTTTCAAAAATGCGAAAATGCTTATTCCTAATTTTAGTCGTCTCTATTTGTAACTTTGGTTTTGCTCAGGATGATAGAGAGAACAGACTTGGTTTTGGTATAGGCCCTTCTAAAATGTACGGAGACAACACAGGTATCCACAGTGATTTTAGATTTATGGTCTTGCCAGCCGCTAGTGTTGATTTCAGTAAAAAAATCAACACACTTTTTGATGTGAAAGCTACCCTCGGTTGGCAGATGATTAATAGTGGGGACTTTTACAGCGAAAGGCTAAAGGAAAGGATAAGCAGGGCAGACCAGCCTTTGGGTTTTAATGGGAATGCCTTTTTTCTGGATGTCATGCCTATAGTACATTTTAATCCCAATCAGAGTGGTTACCTTCCTTCTCTAATAAAAGTATATACTGGTTTAGGCCTTGGCTTGGTTCATTCGGCAAGAACCGAAACCCAAAGGGAATACACCAATTTTGAAGTTCCGGAGTTGAATACTTTTGATGAGTACAGTTACTCAGCTTCCAGTACAGGCCTTTATTTTCCTTGGCGAGTGGGGATCTTTAAGGAACTTGAGGGAAGGTCAGCGGAGATAGGTTTAGAAGCCACCATTATGATTAGTCCCTTTGTAGAATTGGATGGTAACAGCAAACAGCAGAAACGGTTAGGTCCAGATGCTTTAATGCAGTTTCAATTTTTTTATAGAATCAATTTAGGGGACTGGTAAGGGTATAAACCTCGATATCTTTTAATATTTGCTATCTTTGCAGATAAAAGAGTAGGACAAGCTTTATGACCCTATTCCTTTGCATCAGCGCATCATTTCTTGTATAGAAGGGTGGATTTAAATTAAGAGAATGAAAAGATATTTGATCGTGTTTGTTATGCTATTGGCATTTTTTCAAACTGCCTATGGACAAGATGATAGGGTGGATAGGCTCGGTTTTGGTGTGGGCCCTTCTAAGATTTATGGGGATAATACTGGCAGGCATAGGGCTTTTAAATTCCGTGTTTTGCCCTCAATAAGCCTGGATTATAATAAAAAAATTGACACTCACTTTGATGCCAAACTTACTATAGGCTGGCAAATGATCAGCAGTGGTGATTTTTATCCTGAGCCTGCTAAAAACAATATTTCCTTGGCAGGTGTCCCTTATGGCTTTGATGGAAATGTGATTTTTGCTGATTTGATGCCCATATATTATTTCAACCCGGATCAAAGTGGTTATTTGCCTTCCATGTTTAAGGTCTATGGAGGTCTTGGACTAGGTGTTTTCCATTCTGCAAGGACGGACAGAATCCGTGTTTTCCAGGATGAAGATCGGTTTACTACAAACACCTACAGGGATTCCAACACGAATTTATATGTTCCAATCAGAATTGGTGTGTTTAAATCCCTTAAAAATGAAAAAAGTGAAATCGGGTTGGAAGGAACACTTTTATTAAGTCCGTTTGGGGAATTGGAAGGTAACAATGTCAGGAGAAAAAGTTTACCAGCCGATATGCTCATGCAGTTACAGGTCTTTTATAGAATAAATATTGGGGAATAGGGAGGGTTTTTTCTTCTTTAGTTTTATATTACAAGTTGGAATTCTGGTTTGTACCTAACTCCAATATCTGATCCCCTTATTACCCAAAATCCCATATGAAGATAACTAATTACGTGTTATTTCTTTCCGTAGTTGCTGCCTTGGGTGGTTTTCTTTTTGGCTTTGACACAGCCGTTATTTCTGGTGCCGAGCGGCACATTCAACAAGTTTGGAGCCTTTCTGATTGGAGTCATGGAATAGCGGTGGCTATCGCCTTGTACGGGACAGTCATAGGGGCCTTGTTTGGAGGTATACCTGCGGATAAGTACGGTAGAAAAGTAGCATTAATATGGATTGGTGCTTTATACTTTTTCTCGGCATTGGGTTCTGCTCTAGCTCCTGAGGTTTACTCCTTCATGATATTTCGATTTATAGGGGGACTTGGTGTAGGAGCCTCATCAGTGGTCGCTCCAATGTACATCAGCGAGATTTCCCCGGCCGGAAACCGGGGTAAACTAGTTGCCTTGTTTCAGTTTAATCTGGTATTTGGAATACTCGTTGCGTATTTCAGCAATTATCTGATTGATTTGACCATTGCAGTGGAGAGTTGGCGTTGGATGCTTGGAGTGGAGGCTATCCCGGCATTGATTTACACCCTATTGGTATTAAAAGTACCCCAGAGCCCAAGATGGCTAATTGCAAAAAGAAATGACTTCACCTTGGCGAGAACCATCCTGACTAAAACTGACCCTGAGGGGGTTGACGAGGCAATAGCCTTGGCAATGGAAGAGAAAAAGCTTGTAAAATCCAAAGTTGGATTTTTGACTCTTTTCCAGTCCAAGTATCTCCACATTACTTTACTGGCAGTATTAATAGCATTCTTCAACCAACTCTCTGGGATAAATGCTATTATTTATTTTGCACCTAGGGTGTTTGAGATGGCTGGAATTAGTGCCGAAGGAGCACTGCTCTCTACCGTAGGTATTGGGGTTACCAATATAGTCGCTACCATGCTAGGGCTTTATTTGATTGACAGGATTGGTCGAAAAAAGTTGATGTATATAGGTTCCTTTGGATATATTATTTCTTTAGTATTGATCGCCTATTCTTTTTCTGGAGGCCAAATTCCTGTAAGTTTTCTACCCATATTCGTGTTCCTATTTATTGCATCCCATGCAGTGGGGCAAGGAGCGGTGATATGGGTATTTATTTCGGAGGTTTTTCCAAATGAATTGAGAGCTTATGGTCAATCCATAGGCTGTTTTACGCACTGGATACTTGCGGCTTTGATCACCAATGTCTTTCCCTTTTTCGCCAACCAGTTTGGCCCGGTGATAATTTTTGGGTTCTTTGCGTTAATGATGGTTTTACAACTCGTATGGGTGGCTACCAAGATGCCTGAAACCAAAGGGAAGTCCCTGGAAGAAATCCAACGTGAACTAAATCTTCGCCATGCCTAAAAACATTATTTGTTACGGTGAAATGCTTTGGGATGTATTCCCAAAAGATAAAATTCCCGGTGGTGCCCCAATGAATGTTGCCCTTCACCTTCAGCATTTAGGACATCATGTTGCCATGTTTTCGGCAATTGGGGAGGATAAGATGGGGAAAAAGCTGTTAGCTTTTGTGGAGAAATATGGGGTAAAGACGGATTATATACAACGCAATAAGGAATACCCAACTGGGACAGTATTAGTGGATGATTCGGATAAGGAGAACATTAAATATGATATTGTCAAACCTTCAGCCTGGGATTACATTGCTTTTGAAGAAAAGATGATTAGGGAGGTTCAACTTGCTGATTGTTTTATATTTGGTTCCTTAGCTGTAAGGAACCAAACAAGTAAGGAGACCCTGTTTAGGCTGTTACAAAAGGATGTGCTCAAAGTCTTGGATATTAACCTTAGACCTCCCCATTATACCCCTGAGTTGTTGGAGCAGCTGTTGGAAAAGGCAGACATCCTTAAAATCAACGAAGAAGAACTCACTATTCTAGCTGACTATCTGAATTTGCCCAGTAAGGTACCAGCGGCCTTGGAAAAACTATCTGAATCCTTTGATATAGATACGATTTGTGTGACCCTTGGGGCGAAAGGAGCCATGCTTTATACCCTTGAAGAACTTGTTACCCATCCAGGCTATCCCGTAACTGTCAAGGATTCTGTAGGTGCCGGTGATGCATTTTTGGCTGGTTTTGTAATTAAATACCTGGAAAAAGAAAGCCCGGAAATTATATTGGATTATGCTTGTGCTTTGGGGGCATTAGTGGCGTCCCTACCTGGGGGGACACCAGAGTATAAACCCGAACAAATAGAGCAAATTCGAAAAAATCTCGAAACCTAACGCTGCGTGAGATAAATGTAGTCTTTGACAACCTGTTGAAGGAACTCCAAGGGTTTGGTAGTAGGAGTGACTTCCAAGAGTTTTTCGACTTTTTGAGATAACCTTCTGATGGCACCGTAATTTTTGGCCCGCAAGGATTTCAAGAGCAGAAATTGAATATCCTGCATTTGTTTGTCGGTGAGTGCAGTTACCTGTGGGTATATGGGTTCGTGGTCCTCCGGCACCTCTGTGTAAAGGGACTCTTGGAGGGAATAATGCTTTTTCTCACTGTTGACCGTAGTTCCTGCTGCGAGATCTCCCAGCCTTTGTCTCCTGCTATTTAATAGAATTAAAAGAATTGCAACACCTCCGGAGGTGAGGGTGATATCGATAGGCCTTATTACCCACCTTATGAAACAACTAATGAACCCTGGCCTGGTACCATCCAGCATTACCACTCTAATTTCCATTGCTGCCTTTCCCGGTGTCTGACCGGACATCAACCACTCGAATAGCAGGTAATAGGTAAAGGAAGGAACCGCTAAAAGCATATAAATGATGGTTGGGCTCACCCCTTCTTCCATACCAGTGAGCCCAAGTAGGAACAGCGCAGCTACCCAGTATCCAACCTGGATGAGCAGGTCGATTAAATAGGCAAAAATCCTTTCGGTCAGCGTTGCAGTGGGCTGATCTATTTGGATATTTTGCGCTGTTTCTATTTGAAAATTATCCATTTATTGATTTATTTGTCATAAACGTTTTTTGTTACACATGCGAGAAGCAGCTTTTGTAAAGGCAAATAAAGAGAAATGGGCAGAATTTGAAAATGTTCTAAAAAATAATCGCAGCATTCCTCCAGATAGCCTTGCGGAGCTTTATCTCGAAATTACCGATCAATTAAGTTTTGCTAGGACTTTTTTCCCTCAGAGTAATACCACGAATTATCTCAATCAGTTGGCGGTCTCCTCACATCGCCTGATCCATGCAGCTAAAAAACCGGATAGCAAGTCCTTAAGTTATTTTTTTCTGACCGACTTTCCCAGCTTAGTCGCAAAAAGCCACAAGGTTTTGTTGTTTGCCTTCTGTTTTTTTTTACTTTTTTCCATTGTGGGAGCATATAGTGCCGGTACGGACAAGGCTTTTGTAAGAAGTATAATGGGAGATCAGTATGTGGACATGACATTACAAAATATCGCAGAAGGAGACCCCATGGGGGTGTATAAAAGTGAAGGTGCTACAGAAATGTTTTTGGGTGTGACGGTTAATAACATCCGGGTTGCGTTGCTGGCATTTGGCCTTGGGATTACACTGGGTATTGGTACACTCTACATATTGTTAAAAAACGCCGTAATGCTTGGCTCCTTCCAATATTTTTTCTTTGATCAAGGGTTGTTTTGGGAATCCGTAAGGACGATTTGGATCCATGGAACCATAGAAATTGCGGTGATCATCGTTGCTGGCAGTGCAGGACTGGTAGTGGGTAATTCCATATTGTTTCCGGGTACTTATTCCAGGCTTTATTCATTTAGGAGGGGCGTAATTAGAGGGAGCAAAATAATGTTAAGCACGGTTCCATTCTTTATATTGGCAGGGTTTCTAGAAGGATTCGTGACTAGACTTACTGCTATGCCGAAAGGGTTGGAGTATGGCATAATTTGCTTGTCATTAATTTCGGTAGTAACTTATTATGTTTTTTATCCTATTTACTTAAAAAGAAAACTTTAAATGGATACAAATCGAATTTCCCTTAGGTCAGAAAGAGAGCTGGGAGCGATTCTTTCTGATGGTTTTACCTTTCTAAAAGAAAACATAAAACCCATTTTCCGCATTTTGTATAAAACCGCTCTCCTCCCATTTCTGTTACTTTTGGTGGCAGTAGGCATCACTTCCACCTATGGATCTGGTGGAAGTGGGGTCATACTTATCTTGGAGGATGGGAATATACTTGCCGGCTTGAGTATAGTGTTGATGTTGGTGGCGGGACTGGCATACAATTTACTTACTGCATCGGCTATTTGGGAATTTATGAAAGTGTACGGTAGGGATGTACATGAAGTAGATGAAAAGCAAGTGGTCAGGCAGACTTTTAAAAATGCAGCTAAATTGTTAGGGTTTTCTTTCCTGGCTTTCATCATTTTAGTTTTGGGTTTCATGTTATTTGTTTTTCCAGGGATTTATTTTTCTGTGCCCCTGTATGTGGGTGCGGTTGCCATGATCATGGAGAACAGAAATTTGAGTGCCGGTATCTCAAGGGGTTTTGACCTGATAAAAGGACAATGGTGGGTAACCTTTGGGACCATCCTAGTGATCTTTATAATATTGGGGATTATTTCCTTCACCTTTCAGATCCCGATGTATGCCTATTTGATGTTGAAAAACTTGGTCTTTTCGGAGGAAGGCGGAGGATTAATGGTTGCTGGGAAGGATGTGATTTGGGTAGTTATCTCTGTACTAACCAATGCCATTACCTACCTGCTCTATATCGTCCATATGGTATTTGCAGGGTTGGTCTATTTTGACTTAGACGAACAAAAGAGCAGCACTGGGCTTTTTGATGAAATCGAAAAGTTGGAAAAAGCGAATGAATAGATCATGCTCAAAAGTTTATTTACCTGTGTCATTTTTCTTTTTTTACAACTATCTGCCTTTCCAGAATCGGGTTATTTGAACAAAACCAAGCATTACCCGGATACCTCCACGACCGAAACCAATAAGTTTAATAGGGACCTTTACGAGTCTATCAGAACCCAGGCTGAATTTTCCTACGTAGATATTCAGGCTTCGAAGTCTTGGGGGGAGAGGTTAAACCAGTGGTTGACGGATAAATGGAAAAGGCTCTGGTCATGGATATTTAATGGAGGGAAGGCTACGGGTATAGGGGCAATATTAATGAAAATAATCCCCTACTTATCCATTTTGCTTTTATTGGTGGTAATCTTTTGGGTAATGACTAAACTTGAGCATGTCCAGTCTAGGGATCATGGGCTATCCGTTTCACCAAACCTTGCTTCAGAGGGAGATTTGGTTGCCAACGCGCAATTTGCTGAATTAATTCAGGATGCCTTAAAAAACAAGAATTATGCTTTGGCATTGCGGTTTAGATACCTCCATGCCTTGCAACTTTTGTCCAAGCAAGGATTAATCCAATGGCAAGACCAAAAGACAAATTCTGATTACCTTCAAGAAATTGAAAACCCCGAAATTAGGGGGAGCTTTTGGGAGATTACACGGTGGTACCAATTGGTCTGGTATGGAAAGAGGGAAATGGACGAGCTACTATTTCTTGAAGCAAACCAGGTTTTTGAACGATTCAAGACACTATTATGAGGATTAACTACTGGATAGGGCTGGTATTGCTAGTAATGGTTCTCATTTTCATTACCTTCTTAAGCCTTTACCAAAAGCCTCCCCTGGATTGGAGCCCTAGCTACTACAGGTCCGATAAATCGCCCTTAGGGAGTATGATCGTTTATGAGCTAATGAAAGATTCAAGAGGAGATGTTTTATTCCAGGATGTCCGAATGCCCCCTTATGAGTTTCTGGAGTTATACGCCGAAGAAGGAACCTATTTGTTTTATAACTCAACCATGGATTGGAATACCAGGTCTTCCGAAGCAATTATGGACTGGGTGAGTAATGGAAATACCGTTATGGTAGCTACAAATTCCATCCCCAAAAACCTTCGGGACACTCTTTCACTTCGCTTAAAGAGGTTGGACGAGGAATTTGAGGGTCATACAAATTTGACTTTTTCCGCAGTCAATTCCCCTGTTGAGGCTATTTATAATTTGAATCAGGTATTTACTCCCACCTACATTGACCTAGAATGGGATGATTCCTTGAATTATACTGTTTTAGGTGAGGTGAAAGTAGGCTACCAATCTGATGAGGAGGAAGGTTTTGCTATGCCTAATTTCGTGGAGATAGCCTTTGGCCAAGGACGTTTTCTGATTCATTCCGAACAATCGGTTTTCAGTAATTACTTTTTGTTGGAGGAGCAAAACCTCTCCTATTTGGAAGCAGTATTGTCATACCTGCCGGATAATCAACCCCTATATCAAGACCATTTTTATAAGGTTGGCAGAGTGGATCCCCAATCCCCATTGTATGTGCTCATTGAAAATAAATCATTGAAAATGGCCTACTATTGCATACTCATTTTAGGATTGTGCTGGGTGATATTCGAAGGTAAAAGGAAGCAACGAGCCATTCCTGTGCAAAGGGAAGCAGAGAACCAAACCCTTTATTTTTCCGAGACCTTGGCAAAGCTGTACTTAAAGAAAAGCGCTCATTCCTCAATGGTAAACTATCAAATCCAATTCTTGATGGATTATGTCATGAGAATGTACCGAATAGACTTAAATTTAAAGAATTCCAATTCTTGGAAAATGCTTGCGGAAAAAACAGGCCGTTCCCAACAGTCGGTGGAGGAAGATATGAATCTACTTGCTCGTATCGGGCAGTTGGATCGTAAATCCAATAAAGAACTACTCAAAGTAAACGAAATTGTAACTGCGTATACAGATGAATGAAGAATCACAAGCTAATCCAGAACCAAACCAGAATAGCGGAGATGGTCAATTTGAAAGCAGGCTTCCCCTAAAGGAGCTTAACCGTGCCATGAACCTGGTCCTGCAGGAGTTAAAGAAAATTATTGTGGGGCAAGATGAGATGATGGAGCTGCTAATGGTCGGTCTTTTGGCAAAAGGCCATATTTTAATTGAAGGAGTACCAGGGGTGGCCAAAACCATTACGGCAAAGATTTTTGCTAAGACTTTACAAACCCAGTTCAGTAGGATTCAGTTTACACCTGACCTTATGCCAAGTGATGTCCTTGGTACCTCAGTTTTTGATAGGAAGTCCTCCAGCTTTGAGTTTCGAAAAGGCCCTGTATTTTCGAATGTCATATTAATAGATGAGATTAACCGATCACCAGCAAAAACTCAATCGGCCTTGTTTGAGGTTATGGAGGAAAGGCAAGTGACCCTCGAAGGCCAAAAGTACGAGATGGAAAACCCTTTTATGGTATTGGCAACCCAGAACCCCATTGAGCAAGAAGGAACTTATGCCCTTCCAGAGGCTCAACTCGACAGGTTTTTATTCAAGATTGATGTAGGTTACCCTACATTGGATGAAGAGGTACTTATTCTGGAGGGGCATCATGGCCGGGGGCACCGGGATGTGTTAGGAAAGATAAATGGGGTGATTAGCCCAGAGGAAATTAGGGAATTTCAGGATTTATCTGCACGAGTTCTTGTGGAGAAAGATTTAATGCATTATATAGCTTCCCTGATCACCAAGACAAGAAATCATCCTCATTTATTTTTGGGGGCCTCACCTAGAGCTTCTCTTGCGATTATGCGGGCAGCTCAGGGATTTGCGGCTATAGACAGCCGTGATTTTATCATTCCCGAGGACATTAAGAGGGCGGCAAAACCTGTACTGAGGCATAGGATAATCCTTACTCCGGAAAGGGAAATGGAGGGAATGACTACCGAATCTGTCATTGAAGCCATTTTAGAATCAGTTCCAGTTCCGAGATGAGGTTAATAGGATGGTTTAAGAGCCTATTTATCGGAAGATATTTGTTGATTTATCTGTCTATTTTGACAGTGCTGTTTCTATTCGGGTATTGGTGGGAATGGCTCTTCGATATTGCTTTGGTCCTTTCTGTCATACTGGTTATGGCAACCATGTGGGATGCCCTGAGACTGTATGGAAAGCGGCAAGGGCTATCAGGGGAAAGGCTCCTTCCAGAAAAGCTATCCAATGGTGACGAAAACCAAATCGAATTAGTATTAAAAAGTGATTTCAGGGTAATGCTGATTGTGGAGGTAATCGATGAATTGCCGGTTCAGTTTCAGTCAAGGGATTTTCTTTTATGTACTAAACTATCCCCCGGCTCCACTCAAAAGATGACCTATACCTTAAGACCCAAAGCTCGTGGGGAGTACAGTTTCGGGGAGCTTCATGTTTTCATCCAAACGTCCTTAGGACTCCTTAAAAGAAGATTTAGCTTTGGGGATAAGTCGACTTGCAAAGTCTATCCATCCTTTATTCACATGGGTAGATACGCTTTCATGGCACTTAATCCAAAAGCTAGCACAGAGGGGATAAAGAAAACCAGGAGGCTGGGGCACACATTAGAATTTGAGCATATCAAAGAATACGTTCCCGGGGACGATATAAGAAACATGAATTGGAAAGCTTCAGCAAAGAAGGCTGACCTCATGGTGAATGTATTTCAGGAACAAAAATCCCAACCCCTCTATGTACTCTTGGATACCGGCAGGGCAATGAAAATGCCTTTCAATGGGTTAAGCTTGCTGGATTATGGGGTAAATAGCGCGTTGGCCTTTGCTAATGTTGGATTGAGAAAGCAGGATAAGGTAGGATTAATTTGTTTTTCAAACCAAATCCACCAAGCACTCCCTGCTAGTAACCGAAAAGGGCATTTGAGAAATTTTTCTGATTCATTATACCGGTTGGAGACCCACTTTTTGGACTCGGATTTTGGACTGCTTTATGCCACCATAAATTTCAAGATTCCTACCAGAAGTCTGTTGGTCCTTTACACCAATTTTGAGCATATTGGAGCACTTAAAAGACAATTGCCTTATTTACAGGGACTAAACAGGAAGCATTTGTTGGTAGTAGTGATTTTTGAAAACACCACTCTTTCAGTATTGGCCCAATCAAAAACGGATTCTGTGTTTGGAGTCTACAAGAAAACGATTGCGCAGAAACTTACCCTTGAGAAAAGGCAGATGATTCTAGAGATGGAAAGAAGAGGTATTAGCTGCCTTTTGACACCACCAGAACAATTGACGGTTAATACCATCAACCGCTATCTTTCCATTAAGGCGAAAAATTTATTGTAAAAACAGCCAACCCCTGTTCTTTGGGTTGGCTGCTGTAAAATAAATTGGGAACAACTTATCCTTTATAACTTACTACCTCTTGTCTTGAAGTTCCAAGACCTTCCACACTGAGTTCCACCACATCACCCTCTTTTAAATAGGTGGGAGGTGTTAATCCCATACCTACTCCGGATGGGGTTCCAGTGCTGATGATATCTCCTGGAAGCAATGTCATATATTGGCTAATATAGCTTACAAGTTGCTCTACATTGAACACCAAATCAGAGGTATTGCTGTTTTGAAGAATTTTGCCATTTAGTTTGAGCCAAAGAGGCAATTTATTGGGGTTTTTAATTTCATCCTTTGTTACCAAATAAGGGCCTAGCGGGGCAAAGGTGTCGGCACTTTTCCCTTTTACCCATTGACCACCATGTTTCAGTTGCCAATCCCTTTCGCTTACGTCGTTATGAAGTACATAACCGGCAATATGGTCATAGGCGTTGTTTTCAGAGACGTAACTGGCCTTTTTTCCAATCACAATGGCAAGTTCCACTTCCCAATCACTGGCACTGGAATTTTTTGGGATAACGATGGGGTCAAAAGGCCCTGAAATTGCAGAAGTGGCCTTCATAAAAAGAACCGGCTGTTTGGGCACTTCCATCCCACTTTCTTTGGCATGTAGGGAATAATTTAGTCCCACGCATAGAATTTTAGAGGGTCTAGTGAGTGGCACACCTAATCGTTCCTCCTTGGAAACTTCCGGACAGGCCGATTCATTGGCTTTTAGCCAGTTTTCTAGCTGCTTTAAACCATTAGGATCACCAAGGAAATTTTCATCCCAATCTGAACCGAAAGCACTGCAGTCCAGTCTTCTTCCATCTTCCAATACTATTCCTGGCTTTTCATCACCAATTTTTCCAAATCTTATTAATTTCATATGATTATAATTTGTTTTTTAAAGGCCATATGGAATCTCGCATCTCCCCGATAGCTATCGGGGCATCCCAGTGTGTGACGTGCTCGTCATGCTCGATTTCATGTGTTTATAATTGATTTTTATTTGCCACATGGAATCTCGCTTTGATAATCATCCCTCCGTGTGAGGTTCTCCTCATGCTCGATTTCATATGATTATAATTTGTTTTTTAATGGTCAGAGGGAAAGGGCAGAACCATTTCTAATCTAGGCTATTGGTTCTTTAATTGAATATTCATTTTCTATTGGAAAAGCAAAATTTGCTCATGGCCAATTCATGTGTTGGTGTATGTTAGTTACATTTTTAATTTTGTGAATCCCCCATCTACCAAGTAATTGGCTCCGGTGAGGAAGGCTCCTTCCTCTGAAGCGAGAAAATAAGCCATATTGGCCACTTCCTCCGGGGTACCCATTCTTCCTATGGGTTGTGTAGCTGCCAGTTGCCCATAAATCTCCTCTTCTTTACCGGGGTAATTTTTAGCCAGGTATCCGTCCACAAATGGGGTGTGGACCCTTGCAGGGGAAATCGCATTGCAGCGTATATTGTCAGCCACATAGTCCCTTGCGATGGAAAGGGTCATAGTAAGCACGGCACCTTTAGTCATGGAATAGGCAAATCTATCTTGAATGCCCATGGTGGCGGCTACCGAGGCCATGTTGATAATCACCCCTCCTCCTTGGGCCTTCATTCTGGCAATTGCTGCCAAGGAACAATTGTAAACGCCCTTTATATTTACAGCCATTAGCTTATCCAAATCCTCTTCAGAGGTCTGTTCCAAGTTGCCTACATGGGAAATTCCCGCATTGTTCACCAATACGTCCAAATTGCCGGAAATCTCTTCTATGACTTTTATTACCTCAAGCTGGTCAGAAACATCTACCTTTTTGAAAATGGCATTTCCTCCTTGTTGCTGGATTTTTTTGGCTTCTTCCTGACCTGTTTTTTCATTGAAGTCAAGCAGAAACACATTGGCTCCAGAGGAAGCAAACCTTTTTGATATGGCTAGACCTATTCCACTGGCACCTCCGGTTACCAGTACGTTTTTTTCTTTCATATGATTATAATTTGTTTTTTAAAGGCCATATGGAATCTCGCATCTCCCCGATAGCTATCGGGGCATCCCAGTGTGTGACGTGCTCGTCATGCCCTGACTGCCGTCAGGACAGGCTCGATTTCATAAATTGATTTACCCATTAATTATTATTAAGAACAAAATGTCGATTGGTCCATCATTTTTGAAGCATGGGAAAAAGCCGTTTGATTTCCTCTTCATTGGGTCTGCTACCATATTCACAGATTTCGAAAGCTTCCGCATATTCAGCCTGAGCGGCTTTTTCAGGCCCATACCATCGTTCCAGAGCGGTAATGGCTTCAGGGCTCATACTTCCCCAGCGTTTGGTTTTCAACCATTCCTTTCTTTCCTCGCTGCTTTCAGGGACTTCATCTTCATACCTGCCAATCCAAGGAAGCCACTCATAAAATTGGGATTCATGGGCATCCATGGCATATATTTTTTTGTCTATTACAGAAGTGATATCCACTGCAATATCTGCCGTGAATGGGTTTGGCTTTTGGAAGTTATCCTGGAAATATAAGAACACCGGGTTTTTTGAAAGGGGTGGGGTGTCTGGGGCAATATTAGGAACACCCACCATGTAGGCTGCATCCTGTACCAAAATTGCGGTATATCTGTGATCCGGGTGGTAGTCGTTTGGTCGGTGGGAAATTACCACATCCGCATCCCAGTCTCTGATTAACCGAATGATCTGCAGACGCACAGGTAAGGTTGCCAATAGTTCCCCGTCGTGATTATCCAGCACATCGTACGATATACCCAGTCTTCTGGCCACTTCCTTAGTTTCTTCCCTTCTCCTTTTAGCCAGCATTCCTCCTCCCTCAGACATGTGGCCTGCATCCCCATTTGTCACAGAGACAAACTTCACGTTATGCCCCATCTCCACAAAAATGGCTGCCGTACCCCCTCCCTTGATGTCGCAATCATCTGGATGGGCACCAATCATAATAATATTGAGGGGTTTGTCTTCCTGGCCTTTGGTCGGTACATTAATAAGGAAGAGAAGAATTGCAAGCAGTAAAAATGCTGGTAAAGTTTTGGTTTTCATCTGTTTATAATTTTTTTTCAGCGGTCAGATGGAATGCCCAGATTAATCATCCCCCTGTATGAGAATTTTTCTCATGGGCATTTCATGGGTATACTGGAAATTAGTAAATTGCTGAGAGTGAAGATAGGTAATTTGACACAAATTTTCAAAATGTGTATAAAAGCGGAGCCAATACTTTTCTGGGAAAAAGAAAAGTGCGCACGAAAGGACTCGAACCTTCACACCCGAAGGCGCTGCCACCTGAAGACAGTGCGTCTACCAATTTCGCCACGTGCGCAATAAATACAAATCTGTTCAAAATTCACCTAATCAACAAGCACAAGTCAAAAAAATATCGAGAAGTTGAATGGAGAAATGCTATCCGTCTAACGCTTGACTTTTGTATAGTAAACCTTAAGCATGATGTGGTCTTTCCTTACTTGGTATTCCCTAAGGGATCTCTTAAAATGGTCCGCACCTTGGGAGTTGGGATCTCTAGGATAAACTAGCAAATCCCTTCTTTCTAACCCAGAACGATAAAGTGCATTTATATAGGAAGTGACCTGGTTTCTGAAAACACGGCTCTCCGTGTCAAGTATAAGGGAAGTTTGATTACTTACTGCCGGAACCACATTCCCCTGACTGTCCTGGTTTGTTTGGTTGGCGTTTTCTTGTTGCACGGCCACCAAGGCACCATCTGACCTAACCATTATCCGATTGTTATCTGTACTGAAATACATAAGCAATCGGTTGTGTGGGGTTCTGTGTTCGGGGTAATCAGCTATAGGTCCTATTTCTAGCTGTACTTGGTTGAAACTTACATTAGCCAAGGTATCCAGAAATTCCTGAATTGGTGAAGTGTCCAGCTTCAATAAAAGCCCCAGACCCGACTTGCTTCCTAGGTAGTCACCAGGTACATCAAAGGACTGTCCCCTTTCCATTACATTTTCCAGAGGGGTGCCGGACGGGTCATTGTTGACATGCGTAAAATGCCTGGATTGTATGGTGTTGATAGGGTAAGTCCTGCTAACGGTGTCTTCATCATAGTGGTAATAAATAGTCATTCCAGTACCACCACCTATATTGGCGGAAATGTTGATGTTTTCATCCGGGTTGCCTTTAATAGCTATGCCCTTGAAGTATTCCCGAAAGGTAAAGATGTTGGAGAAAACCGGGTCATTGGTGGTCAATTTTCCAAATAAATCTGCTGCTAGATCGGAATCCAAATCCATGGTAAGTGTATTGACGGTGTCGGGCTTTAGGATAAAGGAACCCGAAGCAATAGGATTTTCAGCATCATAATCCAACTTGTCGAAATTATAATAGGTGGTGTCAAGCAGGGCTTGGGTAAGCCGATGTACCTGAAAATTTTTAGGTTGATCAAAGTTCTCTCCTTCCAGGTTGGAAACATTGATGGAAAATTTCGCGGAGTCGAAAATAGCATCTTCCCTGAGCAGGGAGGCTCCGGGGTTGAAGGATAGCCTGCTAAAACCTATGGCTTCAGTTACCCCAAAAAAGTCACTCTTGTCTCCCCCCACGATTATCCTCCCCTGACTACTTGTGGTATTGAAGGAGTCCAATAAAACCATTGAAGCAGATAGGGGTATTTCTGAATAAAACACCCCTATCTGCTCTGTGCTTGGATCTAGAACTAGACCGATCTCTGAGGGATCGGAACAGGAATTTATAGATAAAATGATAGACAGTGCTGCAGCCAGCTTAACCGGCGAGCTCTGTATAAATATTGTAATAGCTTTCAAAAAGCTGACCTTCTTCCTCACTGTTAATTTCAAACCTTTTATCTTTATTAGATGTCTCCTCGATTAAATGAATTAAACTTCCTGAAGTGTCTTCTCCCCTTACGACCACATCCGCATAGGTAGTACCCAATTTGGTAAACCCTTCGTAGTCTTTGGTTTTGATAGGATCCAGCAACTGGTCGTCGATATCCACCATTTTGATTTTGTCAAACAAATCGTCCCCAAATTTATGATTAAATCCGTTATTGTAAATGGCAAATACGGATTTTGTGTCCTTAAAAAGGGGTTCTTTTTTATAGGTTGTTTTCAAATAAAGCGGGATAAGGCTAGTCATCCAGTCGTTACAGTGTACTACGTCTGGAGCCCAGCCCAACTTTTTCACAGTTTCCAACACGCCTTTGCAGAAAAAGATAGCCCTTTCGTCATTATCTTCATAGAACTTGTTTTGCTTGTCAAAGAAAACGCTTTTTCGCTGAAAATAGTCTTCATTGTCAATAAAATATACCTGCAGCTTTGCATTTGGTATAGAGGCCACTTTGATAATAAGAGGCTTCTCCTCTTCTCCTACTGATATGTTGATGCCGGAGAGCCTCACCACTTCATGTAGTCGGTTTTTCCTTTCGTTGATCAACCCAAACCTGGGGACGAGAATTCGTATTTCCATGCCCCTCTCCTGCATGGCTTGGGGCAAGGCCCTTACGAAGTTAGCCACTTCCGAAGTCTGCAAAAATGGGTTGATTTCACTTGCTACATAAAGGATTCGAAGTTTTGACATGTCTTGTATTTTTTATTTAGGGATATAACGGGACTACAAAATTACGAAAAAAATCAGAAAAAACCATTGTTTTTATTCAGAATGATATACTTTTGCAGCTATTTTGTAAAAACTAAGCTTGCTTTCATTGAAGATTGTAAAGGAAATTGAGGCACTAAAGTCAGTCCTTAACCACGTTAGAGGCA
The DNA here is from genome assembly GCF_003347495.1 of Pleomorphovibrio marinus. Classification (GTDB taxonomy): domain Bacteria; phylum Bacteroidota; class Bacteroidia; order Cytophagales; family Cyclobacteriaceae; genus Pleomorphovibrio; species Pleomorphovibrio marinus. Next base: position 289,984 of record NZ_QCXY01000001.1, on the reverse strand, counting down.
CTTTCCCAAGTATAGGTTTGGTGCCCACAATGGGCGCACTGCACCAAGGGCATTTGGCACTTATCCGTGCTGCCAAATCTCAAAGCGACTATGTGGTCGTTAGCATTTTTGTAAATCCCATACAGTTTAATCAGGTTAAAGACTTTGAGAATTACCCCAACACCCTGGAATTTGACCTTGAGTTATTGAAAAAGGAGATGGTGGATTTGGTTTTCATTCCAAGTACTAAAGAAATTTACCCCAAGCAAGTAGGCTTATCCTTGTCTTTCCCCAATTTTGACAATATGTTGGAAGGCAAGTTTAGGCCAGGGCACTTTAATGGAGTTGGAATTGTTGTAGCCAAGTTGTTGCACTTGGTTCAACCAGATTTGGCATTTTTTGGCCAAAAGGACTTGCAACAAGCATATGTAATCAACCTTCTAGTCGAAGGACTTAGTTTTGGTGTGAAGATAGTGGTGGTGCCAACGGTAAGAGAGGAGGATGGTCTTGCTTTCTCTTCCAGAAACCTTAGGTTGGGGTTGGCCGAAAGGAAAATCGCCCCCAAGCTGTATGAAACCCTTTCATTGGCAAAAAAGAGGTTATTGCATAAAAAGACCTGGCAGGAGGTTAAAAGAACTTTAACTAAAGAGTTGGAAGGTATCGATAGTCTTAAATTGGAATATTTCGAACTTGTCCGGTTGCCAGATTTTGTCATTGTGCAGCATTGTGCAGCAGATGCCGAGTTTGCACTTTGCATAGCTGCCCACTTAGGGGATATCAGATTAATAGACAATGAAATTATAGGATTCCATCCTGAATAAAAAGTCAAACCATGCAAATCCAGCTTCTAAAATCCAAGATTCATCGGGTTAAAATTACGCAGGCAGAACTACATTACGTAGGGAGCATTACCATAGACGAAGATTTGATGGACGCTGCTCAAATCATCGAGAATGAGAAGGTGCAGATCGTAAATATAAACAATGGGGAACGACTTGAGACCTATGTCATAAAGGGAGAAAGGGGAAGTGGTCAAATATGTCTTAATGGCCCCGCAGCCAGAAAGGCTCAGGTGGGCGATATCATTATCATCATTTCCTATTGCAGCATGGATATAGCCTCTGCCAAGTCGTATAAACCTGTAGTGATTTTCCCGGATAGTCAAAACAAGCTCCAATAGTTTGAAGGGGATTTCAAAAACAATTTTACAAGTTATCGTTCCCCTTGCTTTGGCCTTGGGTTTATTTTGGTATTTGTACAAGGACTTAAGCATAAGCCAACTTTACGATGCCCTCAGAAAGACATCCTTTCTATGGGTAGCACTTTCCATAGCGGTTTCCATTTTGGGGTACTATATCAGGGCATGGAGGTGGAAGCTGCTGATAAACACAGAAGAAGAGGGGAAAGTTAGTATTTTGCCTGTATTTTGGGGGCTAATGTTTGGCTACCTTGTGAACCTCCTATTGCCAAGGGCCGGCGAATTAGCAAGGTGTGGAGCCGTAAACAGGATCAGCAAAGTTCCGGTCGGTAAACTGTTGGGCACAGTGGTATTGGAGCGAACTGTAGACATGCTTTTTATGCTGCTTGCGGTACTACTTGCACTCTATTTGGAGAAAGGGACCTTTTTCAGCATACTTGCTAAGCTCGGCGCTTTAGAGAGTCTCTCCGAAAAGGTGGTGAACTTTATGCCTTTTTTCTTTATTATCGTGTTGCTCCTTTTTGTCATTGGCTTCTTGCTGAGCAGGCTTCTTGCGCAAAGCCAAATTGTCAACAAAGCACGTCAGTTTGTCACTCAGTTTGTGGCAGGTTTAAAAAGTGTGGGGTTAATTTCCAATGTTTGGGGGTTTTGGGTTGCTTCGGTATCAATTTGGATAATATATTACCTGATGATGTACTGGCTGGCTCTAGCGATGCCTGTGACCGAAATGTTGACTCCAACAGCCGTTTTAATGGTCATGGTAATGGGGAGTATTGGAATGGTGGCACCTGTACAAGGTGGAATAGGGACTTTCCATGCATTGGTGGCCTTCATCTTGGTGTTTTACGGCCTGGATGAAGAGGAAGGAAAAATATTTGCCGTGGTGGTCCATGGTTCCCAGGTTCTCACTATTCTTGTCTTTGGCATTGTAAGTGTATTAGCGCTTTGGAAACTTGACAAAAGTCCAAAACTTAAAAGGGAGTAGTTTCGTAAAAATCTTAAATTAAAATATAAAGCAATGATTCTAATATTAATTGTAGTTGTCTTTGGCATTTTGGGATATGCGGTAAGCAGCAAGTTGAAAAACAAATTCAAAAAGTATTCCCAGACTTCTTTGCAGGCCAATCTTTCCGGCAAGGAGGTGGCTGAGCTTATGCTGGCCGATTACAACATCCCTAATGTAAAGGTGAATTGTGTGGAGGGGCAACTGTCTGATCACTACAACCCCATGAACAGAACGGTAAATTTGAGCCCCGACGTGTATTATGGAAGGAATGCCGCGGCTACAGCAGTGGCGGCACACGAATGTGGTCATGCGGTACAACATGCCACTTCTTATGCTTGGCTTCAGCTTCGTTCAGCGTTGGTCCCTATTCAAAACATCAGTGGTAAGATCCTAAACATTGTACTTATTGGAGCCCTTTTTGGGGGTATTGCAATTTTTGGATTGCCCTATGAGGTGGTGGGGATGGTAGTAGTGGGATCTTATGGCATGCTTACCTTATTCTCCCTTGTTACCCTTCCGGTAGAGTTTGATGCAAGTAATAGGGCATTGGCCTGGGTTAAACAGAGGAATATCGTTACCGCTCATGAATATGGGATGTCAAAAGATGCGTTAAAATGGGCAGCCATGACATATGTGGTGGCGGCGTTGGCTTCATTGGCCACTTTGGCTTATTATTTATTTATTTTCTTTGGAAATAGGGATTAATCGCAACATTTCATAAAAAAATGTAATTCAATTTGGGGGACAGGAATTGTTCCCCAAATTTTTTTATGTATATTATCACTCAAATGTTTTGAGTAATAATATGGATTTTTCTTTGACGGAAGAGCAGGAGGCTGTAAGGGAGGCCGCAAGAGATTTTTCCCAGACCCATCTATTGTCCGGAGTTGTAGATAGGGACTCAAAAGCCCTTTTTCCTAAGGAGCAGGTGAAGATGATGGGGGAATTGGGTTTTATGGGTATGATGGTTTCCCCAAAGTTCCTTGGCGGTGGCATGGACACAGTGTCCTATGTATTGGCCGTGGAGGAAATAAGCAAGGTAGATGCATCTTGCTCTGTTATTATGTCCGTTAACAATTCCTTGGTATGCTGGGGCCTAGAAAAATATGGTAGCGAGAAGCAAAAGGAGAAATACCTTAAGCGCCTTGCTAGTGGGGAAATTTTAGGAGCTTTTTGTCTTTCTGAGCCGGAAGCAGGTTCTGATGCTACCTCTCAAAAAACTACGGCAATGGATCACGGAGACTATTTTTTGCTCAATGGCACTAAAAACTGGATTACCAATGGAGGTTCTGCGGAGGTTTATCTGGTAATGGCCCAAACAGAACCTGGTTTGGGACACAAGGGGATTTCTGCATTTATCCTTGAGAAAGGATATGAGGGGTTTTCGGTAGGGAAAAAGGAGGACAAGTTAGGGATAAGGTCCTCAGATACCCATTCACTGATGTTCGCGGATGTAAAAGTGCCAAAGGATAATCTTATAGGGAGCCTGGGTTTCGGGTTTAAATTTGCCATGGAGACCCTCAACGGAGGAAGGATAGGGATTGCCGCACAGGCTCTTGGTATTGCTTCCGGAGCTTATGAACTCGCTTTAGCATACTCAAAGGAACGGAAAACCTTTGGGAAGCACATTAGTGAGCATCAAGCGATTCAGTTCAAGTTGGCTGAAATGGCTACTTTGATAGATGCAGCCAGACTTATGGTATTGAGGGCAGCATATTTGAAGGACTTAAATCAAGATTACGCGGATGCCAGTGCGAGGGCCAAGCTTTATGCCTCTGAAATTGCCATGAAGGTTACCGTTGAGGCCGTTCAGATCCATGGGGGGTATGGGTATGTGAAAGAATATCATGTAGAGAGATTGATGAGGGATGCAAAAATCACCCAAATTTATGAAGGGACCTCGGAGATTCAAAAAATAGTCATATCAAGGGGTCTTATAAGATAATTGAATTTAGGTCTATTTTTTTTTGAGTATAATGCTTTTACTATCGTAAATCAGTTTTTTTTAAATTTTTATCTAATATTGTCTTTATAATTTAGAAAAAAGACATACTTTTAACAAAAAAAACCTAAATGCACCCATCATGGAATATTACAATAAAGTAATAGAATCTGTTGGCGTACGGTATTTACGGGGGAACAACTTCAAGATAGAGAGACCCGTTTCCGTTGTCGACTACGTAGACTCAGAAAACACTGCCATTTTATTGCACAGGGGCTCATTGACCTTTGGGGAGGATCAAGAGGCTGTAAATGAGGGGGAAATTCTTTTTCTTCCTGCGGGCAGACAAACAAGGGTATCTTTTGGAACGGTCACTAAAAGGAACGAGGCTCCCAATGAAGTTTTTTTGGAGAACAAAAAGAAATACTTGCAAACCATTAGTTTTAAGGAGATCAAAAACCTGGATGATGACTGTATTTCAACGGTTTCCTTTGAAGCAAAGGTTTTTGACGTAGTTAATTTTTTCAATTCTTTGGGTATACCACCTTTCGTTATCCGGTTTAATGACAGGGTTGCATCAGTATTGGAGGATATCGTAAAAGAGTCTGAGCAAAACACCCCCGGTAAGGAAAGAGTCATGAAGCTCTACACCGAGTTGCTAGTGGTGGAGATTGTTCGCCATATCCTTAAAAACAGGTTGTTTGTGGAGGAGTTATCCACTAATAGCACCTACTTTAAGGATCCAAGGCTCATCGACATGTTTAATTACATCAAAAAGAATATTGGAGGAGACCTTTCCAATAAGGTGCTTGCCAAGGTTGCCAATGTTTCGGAAGATTATGTGGGGCAATATTTCAAGATGTTGACTGGAATCAATCCCCAGGATTACATTGAATACCAAAGGATGGAGGCAGCGGTAGAGCTTTTGAGAACCACCAAGAAAAGTATTAGGGACATCGGGAAAGAGGTTGGCTATAAGGATACAGCATATTTCTGTCGCCGATTTAAGATGATGTATGGGTTGCCCGCTGGCAAAATGCGTAGAAGGGAGTCCTTAATTAACGTTCAGGGATAGGTTATAAACCCTTAAGTGATGTAAGACCTCGACGATAAAGTCGGGGTTTTTTTCCACCTCATTTCCAATGACGATAAGGTCGGCCCCTGCACTGCAAGCATCCTTGGCTTTTTGAACAGAGTTTATACCACCTCCAACTATAAGTGGGGCTTTTAACCCTTTTTTTAGCAAGGAAATCATGGCAGGAGGAACAGGCTGTAAAGCACCACTTCCTGCTTCAAGGTAAAAATATTTTAACCCCAAAAACTGTCCCGCCATGGCTGTTGCCAAGGCAAGATCGGGCTTATCTCTAGGTATGGGTATGGATTGGCTGATGTAATTGGCACTGGTGAGTTTACCACCCTCAATCTGAAGGTAACCCGTGGGCAATACCTCTAAATCAGAACGGGACAACTGCGGAGCGGCAAGCACATGTTGGCCAATAAGTAGTTCGGGGTTTCTGCCAGAAATTAGGGAAAGGAATAGGATGCCATCCGCGTTTTCGCACAACTGGAGGACGCTACCAGGGAATAATACTTTGGGAACCCTTGGAAAATTTTCTGAAAGGGAATCCACTGTTTCAGCAATATTCCCTGTGCTGATAAAACTACCTCCAATCAAGAAAATGTCCGGTTCTGGCAGGCTAGTCTTGCTATACAAGTTTTTGAGTTCCCGTAATGCATTTTCTTTATCGGGATCTACCAACAGAGCTACCCCTTTGCTACCAGAGGCATGTAGGCCTTTTAAAATTCCGGAAACTGCCTTATTTTTCTTTTTCACCACCAGACTGCATTTTCATGGACATGTAGGCGAGGAATCTCTTTTTCAGGAAGTCCATTATCACCCAGAATAGCCTTTCTCTGATGTTTCCCCAAATGGAAAATCCCTTTTTCCCTTTTTTCTTTTTCTTCTTTTTTTTCTTTTTGGGTTTTTCAGGGGCTGATTTACCAGTTAATTTAACAAATCCATAACCTAAAATACCTGCCGCCAATGCAGCACCAGCCACTTTGAGGTAAACATCGGAGTCTTTTTTCAAAAGTTCCATTTGCTTTTGGAGGGTTTGCTCCAATTCTTGGGATTGCTTGTGAAGTTCAATTTGATCCATTTAAATGGGGCTTACTTTCTCTTAAATATAAACAAAAAACTAGTCAAACTTCGCTTAAGGCTGGATTGCAGGGAAAAGGAATTCCTGATCAAGAATAATATCAGAAGGATGAATAAATAGATCCCACCCACCATAAGGAAGCCAGCATGAGTACTTTCCATCAAAACTGCGAAATAGAAGGCTAAGGCAATACTTCCGAAAAGCAATATGAAAAGAGAGGTCAAAACCATAAACACCAATACCACCACTCTGGTAAAAATGGTACTTAAATCGTCCTTAATTTCTTCCAACAGGATTTTTATCCTGATTTCAATCAATTTTTTAAGGGTGTTGATGAGTTCGGAAAGGTTGAGCATATAAAATAATTTTGGTTAAATTACTTCATTAGAAGGTTAAACTCTAATTACATAAGAACTAGGCTGAAATTCAGGTTTATCCACTATGGATATAGACAACCGTTTTGGCAAAAGTCCTCTTGCTTAAAATTAAGATAATTTTTTTGTTGATTTCAAAAAATCCTCAAATTCGGTGCTAAATTCTCACATTTTCCGCCATGATTTTATGAATTTTCTGTTTTGAGCAACACCGCGCTCATCCAGGAGGTGGTTTTATTGCAATGTCCACAAGATGTATTTTCTTGAGAAGCTCGGACCTTACCACAAGTGGTACAGGCTTTATCCCCTGGAAATTTAAAGACCTCTTCCTCAAACTCTTTATCGAAGTCGGGTATAACGGGTAGCCCTGGCATAGGACGCCCTTTCTTTACCAGGGAAAAGGAGCCGTTCGCTTCTATGATCAATTTGGATACTTGTCCTGTATGGTAGATCCCCTCGGAACGTAATTGTGCATTTAACCTGTCCTTAGAAACCGTAGCCCTTCTCATTGCGCTTAATTGATAGACTCCATCTTCTACCAATATCTCCAAATCCCCTAACATCTGTTTTTCCAGCTTTTCATTACTAAGGTGCTGATGGGAAATGACGCGTTGGGATACTACCACGATTATTGCGATAATCAGTCCTGGTAGCAAACCCTCCATGGTTCCCAGCACAGGTACACCAATAGCTGCAGCCAGACAAACCAAAGAAATAAGTTCAAGACGGCTCAGCTGGGAGGACATTCGCGTGCCCATGGCACGCATGGCAACAATTAGCAAAAGGTATACAAAGAGGGTCCTAAAGATTATTTCTAGGATAAACCAGGCATCTACACCTTCTCCAAATATTATCCGGCTGTAGTCATCCAAGGAGATTTCCAAAAAGACCGATTGTATCATGTGAGATTGATTTTTGTGGTTTGAGAAGGTACTATCGATTGCCCTGTACTATTTCCCTTATTTTTGTAGATAGAGACCATTCCTGCCGCCTCCAGATACATACGTTTTACCTCTCCTAAATGGGTAATACCTTCATTTCTTAATAAGGCAAAAAGCTGGTTTTTGGAAATTCTCGCATTTTTTAAGGCATCTTTTTGGGGCTTGCCATCCTTTACCAGCATTTTGCACCTGCCTTTGGTGATGTTTTCAAACTTTGAACTTTTTATTCCTATATAACTTATTCCCCTCTGAAAAAATATAGCTACCATAAAGGCGGTGATCCCAAATAGCAAGCCCCTATCCTGAAGCTGCATAGGAACTGCAACAAAAGCACCTAGGGTAATCATCACGGCCAGCTCTGACAAGGAAAGCATGCCTCCCATTCTTTTACCCATAATTCTAATGCTCACCACTAAACACAAGTAGATGACTGCCGTACGAATGAAGACCTCTACAAGAAAAATAGCCGGGGCGTCCCCTATCAAAATTCTATGCCAGTCCCAAAGAACGATCTCATCCCTAAATCTAGGTTCCATAATTTTTTTTTGAAGTGCAGCTCATATATCGTTCCAAGTTTTGGACATAGACTATTTAGTTGGCTATGTAGATTAAAGCTGAAATTCGGGAAAGGGGATTTTTCCCACCTTATGGTTAAATGGATTTTTATTTGGGGAAGCCCATTCTGCTCTCCCGAGCTACCGGAGCATTCCTCTGGATGAGGTGATGGGGTCCTGTTCGATTTAATATCCTATTCCAAAGTGAGAGACCTATTTTCAGCAGGCCTCACTTCATTGATATAAAAAAACGTGTTTCACCAGTTAACATTAAAAAATCTTGTACCGAACCCTTAACAAAATTTGCGAATTCCCAGGATTTAGTTTTTTATGAAATCGAGCCTGTCCTGACGGCAGTCAGGGCATGACGCAAGCGACGCACGGAGGGATGATTATCATGGCGAGATTCCCCCGAAGCGAGTCCCCCGAAACAAGTTCGGGGCAGGCAGGGGCAGGCTATGTGGCCATTGAAAAGAAAATATAAACACATCAAATCGAGCCTGCCTGGACGGCAGGCAGGCATGACGAGCACGTCACACACTGGGATGCCCCGATAGCTATCGGGGAGATGCGAGATTCCCCCGAAGCGAGTTCCCCGAAGCGAGTTCGGGGCAGGCTAAATGTCCTTTAAAAAACAAATTATAATCTTATGAAACTCTCCTTTCGAATGACATGAAGTTTCTATTTACCTCATTATATCAAGTGATACCCTCATTTGCACAAACATCCTAAAAATCCCTCGGCGACGAGTAGTAATTATTTTCTAAATAATGGTAAATGTGTTCCAACTGCCGGAGGATTGAAAGATATGGAAATCAAAAGAGCAAAATATCCGAAACAAAACTACAATTGCATAGGCAGGTAACTAACCATCAGCAACTCTATAACTAAGTAAATCAGGAATGGGATAAAGAGAAACCCAAGTACATCACGGATTTGGATGTTCACCCCATGAAACATTACAGGAGTAATGGTAAGCAGGAAAAAAGGCTGTAACAGATTTGTCAATGATTCCCCGTAAGCAATCGCCATAGCACCTCTAGCAATCATCTCCGTTTGTTTGGTATCTGGCATTCCTGTGCTTAGCTCCTTTATGGCCACCACAATTCCTGGGGCCAAAACCGCAAACTCTCCCCCAGCAGAGGGTATAGCAAAATTGACGATAGCTCCAGCAAAAAAGGAATAGGCAGGATAGGTAGCAATAGTGGCCAGTTCAGCTAAGCCTTCTCCTACCTTATCTCCCAAACCAGTATATAACATGATCCCCATAATCCCAGCATAAAAGGGGTATTGAAAGATGATTCCAGAAACATTTGAGGAGGCTTTTTTCATAGCTAACACATATCTCATTGGAGTTTGATGAAGGGCCATCCCGACGATTAGAAAAGAAAAGATCATGATAGAAAGATCCAAGGAAAACCCATTTTGGTAAAAGTGATGAAACAGGAAAACAAAGCCCATTCCAACTACAGGAAAAAGAAGCCATACAGAATGGTTAAACCGATCGGAGGGTAAAGGAGGTGTGTTTCTCGTTTTCAAAGCTTCCTCCTCCACGGACTTTTCTTCCTTATTTTCTCCCCCTTTGTTCAGTAAAAGGGAGTCCAAAGTAACCGGATTACGTCTTGGTCTAAACAATACCATCAGTATTGGGGGTGCAAGTAAAATAAAAACAACAAAGGCCGCATTTAAGGGAGTCAGTAAGGTACTCGAGGTAGGGATGGTTTCCTGCAAGATACCCTGCTGTATGAGGAAGTTATCCGGAGTATTGAGCAAAAGGGGAATGGTACTGGAAAAACCTCCTACCCAACCATGAAAGGTGAGGTATACGCAGGCCACCAAATAAGGGTAATCTACCCCATTTACTCGCTCGGCCAATTGCCTGGCAAAAATGGCCGTAACAACTACCCAGCTCCAACTTACAAAGCTCAATATCGCCCCGACCAACATTACTGTACCATATACCCGAATGGGTGTATGCACGTGTTGGGCAAGCCTATTTATCAACTTCTGGAATGGCCCAGATAGGGCAATGGCATATCCAGTAACCAGAATCAGCACCATTTGCATACCAAATTCCAGCAAGTCCCAGAAACCTGTGTACCAAGCAGTAATTATTTCCAAAAAGGAGGCCTCCGTAACTGCCCATACCACTATTACACAAAGGATTGTTAGCGAAAGGGCAAAAACGAAGGCATCAGGTACCCAAGACCTAAACAACTTTGAAAAAACCAGTGAAAACCGATGCATCATACCTATAGAGAAGTCATTGAGGACTTGACCCGGATTTGGCTTAAATATATAAAAAAAGGGTAGGCTTATAACAAGCCTACCCTTAGAATGAAGTTTAAGCGAGATTAAAAATTGAGCCTGAGGTTTAAGGCTACGTTTCGCCCTGTTTGGTGAATACCAAAAGGCCGGTATAGGGACATGTGATCTAAATAAGCAATGTTCAACAGATTGGTGCCACTGATGTAAGCATCCACTAATTGTCCACCTAGACGTAAGCTACCCCCGATATTGAGACCCAATAGATAGTAGCCTGGCGTTGCTTCCTCTAAGATTGCAGGTCGGTTTTGGTCAAAAATGTATGAACCTAGCAAGCTTATATAGGGGTTGAGGATACCCCCCGCATCCTTAAAATTAAAATTAATCTCTTGGTTCCAACGAAACGCAGGGATATAAGGGAGGTTGGTGTTGTCAGACCTCCTTTCACCTATCACCATACTGTAAGAAGTAGATCCGGTCAGCCATTTGGTGTTACTGGGGTGGATTTCAAGAAAGGCTTCTCCACCATACAGTCTTGCATTGTCCTGCTCAAAACGCCAAACCGTTAAGTCTCCAACAGTTTCGTCGGTAGGAGCAAAGAAAATATAATTGTTTACATGGTTATAGAATACTTCTCCTGCAAGGGAAAAATCTGGTGTCTTAAACCTGACTCCGAGGTCAGTCTGGAAATTCTGCTCCCTAATGAAATTGGTATTTCCTACTTCAAACCTAACTGTACCCGGGTGTGGTCCATTGGCATATAATTCGGCGAGATCCGGTGCCCTGAAGCCAGAAGCAAGATTCAACCTAAACCTCCATCTATCCGATGGTCTAAAGGTTGCACCACCGCTGGCAGTGATGCCATCGAAGGTGGCACTGTGTTGACGGGATTCCGGTGCTCCGGGCAATTCAAACCCATAATCCACGAATTTATCTCCACGAGTGTCGGCATCTACTTTTCTATAATCATACCTCAGGCCGCCTTGCACCACCCAGGCATCCCGGGAGTAATTGAGCAAGCCATATATGGAGCGATCATCCTTGGTGGCATCTGGTATCAGGATTTCTTCAGCCACATCCTGGTTTTCATTTTGAAGGTAAAATCCTTGGACTCCAAAGATAGCTTCCAAGTTGGGTCTTAGCTCTTTGAAGTATTTGATGTCATACATGAAATTTCTTTGGTTCAATCCCAAATCCACTTCATCCACAGCGTCTTCAATTTCTTGCCTATAGTTCCAATGGTAACCTAGAGTTACTTTTAATTTATCTTCACCAATGAAAATATTGGTTTCGGAATTAAGAAAGTGGTCTTGAACATCCTGAAATGGCAATTGCATGCTTCTGTCATTCCTGCTGGTGATCAACCCATCTACTTCATCATCCTCAATAAAGCCTAAGTTTTGTTGTAGATAAGTATAGCGCAGTTTGGTGTCCCCCCATTTTTTTTCAAGGCCGACACCTGCCTTAATGTTTTGGGTATTGAACCTGGTATTGCCTACCGTGTTACCGTCTCCGTCCAAGTAATCGGCATGCGATTCGGTGGCAGCCCTAAGGGACCAATTAAACCCGTCAAGGGAAGATCCTCTTACCCCTGCATCCACTCTCCCGCCTAAAGAGTTGGTATATCCTCTCAGGTTGACATCACCGATTACCTGGCCAGCAGGTGCATTACCCTCTTCGATCAGGTTGACTACTCCAGCCATGGCACCCGAACCGTAAATAATAGAAGCAGGTCCTTTGATCAATTCCACACCTGAAATCCCAGTTTCGGTAAGTCCAAGGCCATGATCAGCCCCCCATTGTTGGTTTTCAAAGCGGGCACCCTGGTATACGGAAAGTACCCGGCTAAAGGATAGACCACGAACCACTGGTTTGCTAATGCCCGGGCCCATGGATATTTCATTAACCCCAGGAGTCCTGGCAATGGCCGACATTAAACTTGGGGCAGGGGCTTTAAGTATATCGGTTTGGCTGATTTTTTCAATGGAAATCGGGGAACTTTCTTTACTCATCACATATGCCGCAGACACCACTACCTCATCTATAGACGTGGTGGATTCCTCCAGCCTCATGTCAAGGGTAGTGGAGCTGGAAGGGTTTATCTTTGATATCGTTGTTCCAAAACCCATAAAAGAAAACTGTACGGTAATGGTTCTTGAGGGAAGGTTTGAAATGCGGTAAAACCCATCTAGGTCGGTTATCGTCCCTCGGTTGAGCTCTGGTACAAAAACCGAAACCCCTGGTAAGGGTTCACCACTTTCCGTGTCAGTTATTTTTCCGCTAATGCTGTTGATGTCGTTTTGTGCCATCACGATGTGCATACACATGGTGAGGACTAGGGTAAATAGGCCTTTCATTAAATTTCAATAGTTGCTGAAGAAACAAAGTTTTTTTCATACTTACCATTGCCCATTGACATCTTAATTCCAATAAGATATTGGGAACTTAATAGTATGGTAAGTAGGGGGTAATCAAGAAAAATTGAAAGGGGGCGCCCTGAGGGAAACGATGGAGTCACAGTCCGACCATTCTAAGTCTTGGGAGACTTCATTTAACACTTCGTTGAGTTCAAAGACCTCAAACTCCTGAAAATCTACCCTATCAGGGAGAAAATATTGAGCGTGGCTGATAAGGTCTAATAGAATTAATTCATTTTCAGAGTGATCACGTTTTTGCTCATCCTCTTCAGACAAATAAGGGTGAGCGTGCCGAATGGTCTCTCCTGAATCAAGATCATGTTCATGATAGAAAAATATGCTGTTTGCCAGCATCAACAGGATTAATCCCATAAATGCGTGACTGATGTAGGGCAATATTTTTCTTAATTTTTTCAAACCTGATTTAAAATTTGCTCAGAAGCAGGAATATAACATGTAAAATTACTTTAATTCGTTAAAACTTCAAAATCAACTAACAGATAAGGCGTTTTTTTTATTTAGCAGATACAAAAAATGTATGAGTGGACAATTCTCGTTAAATTTGCAGCATGATTGATTTTGATTTTCGACCCATCACTTATTTTGAAGGTGTTGGTCCTGGTGCCCTTATCGTAAAACTGACCTATCCGGAAAGTCAATGGGGAGATCAAATAAGTCTCTATGCCAATGCGCTGGATGGATATATCCATTTTGAAGTGGTGGATTTTTACGGTAACGATTACAAGCTTGACCCCGGAAAGGTAAAGGAACCGTTGAACCTTCAAGAAATTATCCTCTTAATAGAACGATTGGAATTACATCATCCAAAAAATGAAATGGGAGCAATGAGCGTTACCATATCAGGAATTCCGCAAGCCGAAAGTCTCATTTATCCACAATTAACGAATTACTTTGAGGAAAAGCGAAAGCATTTCGGGTATTTTTAAGTGCTAAATCTCCAGGCAGGTTTTATTGGTTCCGGAAGTCGAAAGATTAAGGGAAGCCATCCAATATTCGTAGGTGCTGTAAGCTAAGCCCTTAACGAAGACGTTTTTCCCAATGTCAAATCCCAAAAATTCATTTTGCGGCACAAGCAGTTCCATCCATTGTGATTGAATTGGGGGAAGTTGTGACATAAGCACAAATGCCTGGTTTTGAAACATAAAGGGTGTAACTTTTTCCATAATGTCGACAAGATACCCTGTCAATGTAAATAAATGATGAAGTGATAGTTAAGGTTTCGTTGCCATAGTGGGAACGAACTTTTTATTGGATTACCACTCCATTTATCCAGCAATTTAAAATTCAGTTTTTGCCGTAACCTTGCTTGTGGCATTGGTTTGGCTTGGTTATTTTGTCTAGTTTTGTCCCTTACTAATATTTTGGGATGGTCAATATTTTACTGATAGTTCTATGTATGGTTATAGGCATCCTTCTCAGGAAGGTCAAAGATTTTCCCGAGAATGCCCCTAGAACCCTTAATGCCTATTTGATTTATGTGGTACTTCCGGCCATTTCCTTGCTCCACATTTCCAAGTTACAGCTTAGTTTATCTTTGTTAATGCCGGTTTTAGTGGCCTGGGTCGTATTCCCCTTTACCTGGCTACTATTTGCCAACCTAGGAAAAAAATATGGATGGGAAAGAAGCACAATCGGATGTCTGATAGTTTGTGGGGGACTTTCCAATACTGGTTTTGTGGGTTACCCGGTTATTGAGGCTCTTTACGGGACAGAAGGGCTTAAGCTTGCAATCCTGGCAGATCAGCCGGGTTCCTTTATTGTGGTAAGTAGCTTGGCAATAATAGTGGCTTCTCTATTTGGGGCAGAAAGGATGCGAAAAAGAGATATTTCTAAACGCATGCTGTTATTCCCTCCATTCCTGTTTTTCTTGTGTGCAGTATTGTTGAATGTGGCGCAAGTTGAAATATCAGGGGCATTTTTGACTATCCTGGAAAGTTTTTCCTCCACCTTAACCCCAATTGCCCTGATAGCAGTAGGCATGCAACTCAAGGTAAAGCTACAGGATGTTAAGGACAGGTTTTTATGGATAGGTCTTGGGCACAAACTTATTTTAGCGCCATTAATCATTTTCCTGCTTTATGGGTTTATTCTCGAAAAAAGAGGGGATGAAGGCCTAATATTCAGGGTAAGTGTCATGGAAGCCGCTATGGCTCCCATGATCACGTCTTCCATAATTGCTACCAATTTCAATTTAAAACCCAAGCTGGCGTCCCTCCTGGTGGGAATAGGGATCCCCCTTTCGGCAATCACCCTTGCAATTTGGTATTTTGTGCTAGAATGGATGTAAAATCCACTATTTGTTTTTGCCACGGCTTAGTCCTCTAAGCAAACCCCTTACTTCTTCCACCGCTCTTTCTTTGCCCTGATCCACCATTCTTTCAGCCTCATTTCTTACCGAATCCTTGGCCACTTCCGCTCTTTGTCGAAGTTCCTGCCTAACGCTGTCCTCTTTAGCCTTAAACTCAGCAGTTAAATCTTCTTGTATTTTTGTTGCCGCAGTGCTAGCCCTAGACCGTAACATATTGGTCAGGTAGGATTCCAGGTTTTCTCCAGATGCCAACCCTATTCTTGGACTGCTATAGGTGCCACCTATGTTAAATGCCAAGGGGATCATTGTACCTTTAAGGTCACTTCCCGTGATACCCGATACGAGATTATTTATACTGCTGCCCAGTTTTTCTGCAGGTACCTGCATGGAAACCAAATAATTGATGGATCCATTAAAACCGGTACTCCCTTGAATATTGGTTGGATAATCCCAAAGCCTAACATCAAAGGGAGGGACCATCAGCATCCCGTCCTCAATGTCCAGCCTCAACGTAAAGGGCCTAAGATTGATGGTGCCTGTGTCATTGAGCCTACTTATACTAGTAATACCACGTATCAATTGACTATCTCTTATGGAGGTCTCTGCAAGGTTAATCAAACCCTTTCCGTCCAAACTAGATAATACAGGCATCATATCCTGTCCAAGCAAGCCAGAAAGGGAAAACTTAGTGGTGAAATTACCGGTAAGGTGCTGGGCTATAGGAGCAAGTGTTTGGACAGTATTAAAGGTTTTGAAAGACTCCTGGATGCTCAGGGCTTTCACATCAAAGGTGAAATCGAAGAGTGGTTGGCTGATATCCCTACTGTCATAAGAACCATTGAAGGCAAAATCACCTCCCAAGGCTTTCGTGCCAAAGTTGCTAAATGCCAGTACACCGTCATTTAGCGTCATTGTGCCTCTGGCATTTTTCAGGACGAGGTTATCATATAGTACTTCATCTGCCTGCACCTTCATGGTGAAATCAATGGTTCTTGGCAAGGAGATAACCTCTAAACTTCCAGTATCCGCTGAAGTTTCCCCACCGCTCACTAACCATTCGTTTACATTGAACCTGCTGGATTGAAGATCAAGATTTCCTTTCAGCACCTCAGTTCCACCGGCAAACATATAATTCATGTAATTGGATAAGCTTCCTGTGGCTGAAACCGGGCTTTCCCCAAACCTGGCATCAAAGCGAGTTAAGTTTATAGAGGAAGGGGAAAAATCCGATGTAGCGTTTCGGATACGTATGCCCTGTGGGAGATCTTTGTCAGCATAGTAAAAATCAGTGATGGCGAGGTCCCCGGAGGTGCTGATCCTGTCATAGCGGTTGGCCTCCACATCGGCGTAACTGCCCTTGGAATCGATGTCTGCCTTAATTATTCCTTCCAAGATCACGTCCTCCATAGGAAATATTGCAACGACCTTTCCCAAGTCAAGCCCACCGTGTAAGGAAAGATCCCAAATTATTTTGTCAAAATCACTGACGGACAGCCTGCCCTCTAGGGGTTCCCCCTCCATGGAAAGGCCAAACTGAGGTACGTTCAGGCTAAAGTCGTTCATGTTGCCAGTTGGATTGGAGATTTTGCTCTGGAAATTGATGTTTTCAATGGCAGCGGGGTAATCACTGCTTTTCAGGAAACCGTTTGCCAATCCCACATCTGCCGAAATCATAGGAATGACGTTTGCAATGGTGTCATATCTTCCTGAAGCCTTTGCGTCTACAGCCAAATCACCCCTAACAGTAATTCCCTCAACCGGAAAAATGGAGGTAAGTTCTTCTAAATTTAACCTCCCAACTAGCTGACCATCCATGTCATAGGTAACGAGGTTTTTAAGAAGAAACCTCCCCGAAAGGGGTTGGTCCCCGAAGCTAAGGTTAAATGTGGAAAGATCGATGCTGGTCTCTTCAATGATGCCACTAGGATTATCCACTAAAAGGTTCAAATTAACATGTTGAACCGGGCGAGGGAGGTCAGGATACTGAAACATCCCTTCCTCTACTACCAAAGCAAGTTGAAAAGAAGGAAAAGAATCTTCACTATAAAGCCCTCGAAAGAAACCTTTCACGTCCATTTCTCCGGATGTTCTTAATCCCGCAAAAGATTCAGTATAAATCCCCGGTACCAGGGAAAGGATGCTCTTGAAACTATTATCCTCCGCGGAAAAGTTTAAATCAAATGCAATGCCCTCTTCTGGAAGCCCAATGCTACCTTCCAGATTCATTCCAAATTCATTGAGAGAAAACACTGCATCTTCAAACCCAAATAGCATATCGTCAAGGTCCACATGTATCCGGCTATCCAAGGTAAAATCTTTTTGACTCAAGTAGTTGACATCTTCGTAGTCCAACTGTACGAGTTTGCCTCCCCCTCTTGCAAATAAATCGTAAACGGAAAGTGTGAAGTCGCCGCTACCTTCTAAATCCATTTCAGCTAAGGCGAGAAAAAAATCCATTTCCCTATCATCGTACACAAAACTGAGATTATCAATTTCTATTAAATTAATTCCGAGTTTGAAGTTGGAAGGTTCAGCAAGATCACTAGGTTCTTCGGAAGGATAGGTAATGTCATAATTGGCCAAACCGTCCGGTAGCACCTTTACATATATTTCACCATCCTTCAAGTGTAGGCCAGAAAGTTCTGGATACTCATCAAAAATTACCGACCAGAGATGGAAGTCCACTTGGAAATTGCCAACATGAACCAAAGTGTCATTTTCAAAGGGAGCATTGCCCCTAATGCCAAAATCTCCTAAGGTGAGAGATATATGGGGGAACCTCTTGAATACACTTAGTCCTATTTTATCCACATCATAATACACCTCTGCGTTGATGCTGGATTGAAGTTCTCGGTCTACCCTTTCAACGATTTTGTCCTTAAACAAAAAAGGCAAAATAACCAGTGCCAACAAAAAGACTGTTATTACTAAGAACAATACATAGATAGCTTTTTTCATTTGTTCCTTCGGCGGTTTTTTTTGTGCATGATACCCAGCCATCTCCTTATAACGGATAAGGGATAATTCAGATGTCAAATCACACAAAAATAATACCGCGATTGGGAGGGAAATCTCGTACTAAGAAGGCAATATTCCGAAAATGGAGCAGGATTACATGGACATTAGGGTAAAGTGCAAATCACCTTCCCCATTTCTTACCAGAGCGATTTCTCTTCTGAGGTGATATACGGCCTCCAGAAGCCTAGCATTCTTAAGTTTGCCAGCATCAATAGCTTTAAATCCGATCAACTCTATCAAGCGCTTTAGCAAAAACCGGTCTTCAATGCCGTCCCCACAAAAATAGGTTTCTTTTACCAATGCCAGAGGGTCGGACTTTGGGTACTCCAGCCCCAAATTATTAAAGGCCTTATATACTCTAGGGTGATTGGTGGCATTTTGGATAAAGGTGGTATTGCAGCCTAAGTCAGGATCCCACTGTCCATTGGTGCAGTCAATGACCAATTTACCATGAGTAGATTTTTCCTTGAGATGGGAGCATATGGATTCCAAGAATTCATTGTCGCAGCATAAAAATATGACATCAGCCTTCTCAATGGCTTGTTTGAAACTTAAAAGGTTTTGCTTCTGCATTTTCAGGATTTTCCATGCTACCTGCCTAGTGTTGAAACCTTCCCGGACCCCAAATTCAACATTCATACCCCGTGCAATGAACTTATTGCCCAAGGCAGTTGCCAAATTAGTTCCTCCTAAAATTGCTAAATTCATAATCTTGAGAGATTCAAACTGTTCCTTTTAACAACGAACAACACTTTTTCATGTATTATTCGAAGAATAAAGCAGATAAAACTTTGGGTGATGGTACCCGCTTCAGTCTAGTCTGCTAAGTTAATGAATGATAAACAATTATGCTTATAATAGTAAGATAATTTTTACATAAATGTTTTATTTTTTCAAAATAATAAAATTGGATTTGATAACAAAATGATCGCTTTTAAAACCTAAATTGTTTTTATTACTATTTTACGAACATATATGTTTTTTTAAGTGTTTTTGACGTGATTTTATCGATATTTCCTTCCTGTTTTTAAGTTCCACCTTTAAATTGGGGGATAATTTAGAAATGGAAGGAGTTGGTACTAGTATATCCCTGCAAGTTTTTTATTTTCGAAAGAAGATATTTAGGATACAAGAGGTTAATTTTGTGCTAAAAAACACAATGATGTTTGATTTTAAGGAAGTAATTTCGGTCACTCTAATACTTTTTTCCGTTATCGATATTTTAGGTTCTGTGCCTATCATAATCAATCTCAGAAAAAAAGTGGGGCACATTCAATCTGAAAAAGCAACTATTGCCGCAGGCTTGCTGATGGTATTGTTTTTAATAGTCGGCAGGTCCATTTTAAGCCTTTTTGGCATAGGGGTGGAGGATTTTGCCATTGCAGGTGCCCTGATCATTTTTGCCCTGGGTGCAGAGATGATTCTGGGTATAGAAATTTTCAAACCCGACCCGGAGGCAGGAGCCACGAGTACTTCAATCGTACCTATTGCCTTTCCTTTGATTGCCGGGGCGGGCACACTTACTACCATTCTAACGCTCAAGTCCGAATACAGCCAATCAAATATAGCGGTAGGAATCATCCTCAACCTGATTATTATCTACATTGTTCTTAAGAGCACCAATTGGTTGGAAAGAAAACTAGGCAAGACCGGATTGGATGTACTGAGGAGAATTTTCGGGATCATACTGCTGTCCATCGCCATAAAAATTCTCAAAACTAATCTGGAAAACCTGAGTTGATTTTCCTACAGGCTCTCCAAAAAGGCCAAAAGGTCTATAAGGTCATGGTTGGTCAACCTTTTTTCCAAGCCCTCCGGCATCAGGGAACTTTCCAAAATCCCATAGTCTTCTACATCCTCCTTCTGGACATCTATAAATCCATCCGATTCGGTATATAATTTTATGTCATTATCTCCTACGTCTATTTGTCGGCCGGAAAGTGAGGTGCCATCCTTCATCTGTATAAACCAGCCTTGCCATTCAGGGCTGATTTCTTGAGAGGGTAGCAACAGGGAACTAATAAGCCCCCTTCTGTCCTTGGATTTTCCCACATTGCTCAGGTCAGGGCCTAAATCCCCACCACGCCCCTCTATGGCATGACAAGAGGAGCATAAGGCGTCATTGGAGAAAAAGACCCTTCTCCCTCTTTGGGCATCCCCTTCTTCATCTAGCAGTTGTTGCCATTGCTCTATTTGGCCCGGATCTGGCCTTTCGCCTACCTCGCGATGTAAAGCCAGCAAGAGCTGTTGCCTCAGTACTTCATCCTCACATGCATTTCCATCTTCCAGTGTTTCCCGCAAGGCCGTTTTTACAGGTTCCTTTGAGGTATGGTTCTTTAGAAGTCGCGCCGCTTCTATGCTTATGTTTTGATCTTGAGCCTTGAGCAAGGGAGTGATTTTTTGCCACTGATCGAAAGGTTGCCTGGCCAAGGCCAACAGGGCCTCCGCCCTGAGTAGTGTGGAATGCTGGGGTTGGATGGCCATTTCCCCTAATAAGTCCCCAATTCCAGGATCAGAAACCTGAGAAAGTGACCTAATTACCTCTAATTTAATCGGCTCCTCTCCACTTTTTAAAAGCGCGATAAGCATTTCCTTGTGCTCGGAGGGATTATCCAGGTATTTTATAGCCATGGCTCTTACCGAAACGGGGTTAGAGTGTTGTTCAATGATTTCAGTAATGAACCCCTTGGGAAGGTTTCTGGGTAAATTTTTGGAACTGCTACTTTCTTTGGTTTGGAAAGCCTGGATAAATTCTGGTTGTAGAAGTTTTACAGTTTCAAGATAGGTTTCAAAGAGCTCCGTGGAGAGCTCCTTAGTTGCTATAATGGACAATAGAGAGGGCAAAAGTGCCTCCATGCCATCCCTCCCTATCCAGATCATGGTCATACGAACCACCTCTTCGGATTCATCATTCAGCAACCTTTTAGCAACACTTTCTTTTTCGGGATGGCCAATCTGTCTGAAAGCCAAGAGCGCACCTAGCCTAACAGCAGCGTTTTCATGATCGGTCAAAGACAGTAATTCCTTAGAAAACTGCCCTTGGGCAAGCCCTCTAACAGCAGCATGAAATTGAAAAGGATCCTCACTATGTAGCCCCTCTTTTAATGAATTAAAGGATTGGTCGGTAAAAAGCATTTCGTCCAACTGCTTCACAGACGAATGGGGTAGGGGTGCCTCAAAAGGTTTTCTGCGTGAGAGGACCGGAGTGGAATCTTTAGCCTTAAGGCTCCAAATCCTGCCTTTCCCATGGTTGGGGTAGTACCGAAGTACCCAGTCGGTAAAATAAATGGTTCCCTTGCTGTCCGTAGCAAAGGCCACCGGTCTAAAATTCTCATCGCCTTGCAGGATTATTTCGGTACTTCCCTTTACAGATAGTCCTTCATCTTTAAAATTTATTCTTACGATGCGGCTTTCTTCCCATATGGTACACAGCATTTCGTCATGGTAATCCTCTGGAAGATTAGCTAGATTGGCATTAAGCAAGCCTGAGGGTGCCTCCCCAAGTGGAACAGCAATGGGCAGGGTACCGGGTAATTCCCCTTCCCATGCCAGGTAGGGATGGATACCACTACCCCCAAATAAAGATTTGTACCCAAAATCCCCTCCTTTCACTGCATGGACAAGACGGTTTGGTCCCCTGCTATCGGGATCATTGTCCGCTACCAGCAACCTGCCATAGTTGTCAAATTTAAGGTCAAAGGGATTCCAGTACCCCGTAGAGAATTCTTCCAGCTCAGAACCATCCCACTTGGCACGCATAATATTTCCGCCGTCTCCATACCCGCTTACCTCTGTTCCGTCCTTGCCTCTGAACACCCAATGCACGCCCCCTGTATTACCCCTTCCAATATACATCCAGCCCTCCGTGTCAAAAGTTATGCTCAGTATGGCTGCATGGGCATAAACCTGCTCAGGCTTCACCAATTCTATCAGCTTTTCTTTCCTTTCACTAATACCATCCCCATCTTCATCATAGAATTTCCAAACCTCCATTGAAGTGACGGCGTAAAGATGTCCTTCAGGGGAAAAGGCAATGTTCAAGCCTTCCTCTAATCCTTCTGCAAAAATTTTACTGCTATCCCAAAGCCCGTCTCCATTTGTATCTTCGAAGACCCTGATAATATCATGGTTTGGCCCTTCGTATTCCTTTGGGGGAAGGTGTGTATGAGATTCCAATACATAAACTCTGTCAGCCTCATCCACGGCTATTCCTATCGGTGTAACTATATCGGGATCCTCTGCCATCAATTGCAATTCCAGGTGAGGATCTACTACATTGACATTTAAGACTGTGGATTCCTGATCCGGTTTTTGACAGCCGGAGAGATAGCTAAGCAAAAAAAGGAAAATAGCTTTTGGGAGTAGGTTTTTTGGGAAACTTATTGGTGTAATCACTTTTTAGAGAGTATTTGGATGTTTAAAGTTGATAGTGTTCAAAGAGATGGTAGGCTCTGTTCAGGTCTTCCACCAGGGTTTCGCGGTTTCTGGGAGGAGCCATTTCTATTAATAGATAGCCTTCATAACCATGTTCAAGCATGGCTTCCACCACCGCGTCATTATCGGTCACTCCTTCGCCATAGTTTACCACCTTGTGTACTCCTTTTTGTTCGGTGTCTTTAAGGTCTATATGTAGTATTTTCTTATGAAATTTGTCCACCACTTCCATTAGATCCACCCTGGATCCGTCAAAATGGGCATTGTCCATGCACATCCCCACATGTGTGGAGTCCACAGCCTCAAATATCCGCTCGTAATCTTCTATGAACTCGATATTGTTGTTGGCATGGTTTTCCACCAATACCAGCACATCCATCTCCTCTGCGGCGGGTTTCAATTCTTTAAGTACATTAATGACCGCATCCAACCCTCCTTCTTTGCCCCTGCCTGCACCAGTGAACTTCACCCTTCGGCAGCCGAGCTGTTTGGCAGCCTCCATGTTCCACAGTTTATGGGTCACGTCCTTGATGATATTCCCTTCCGCACCGAAGGAGGTGCCCTGTACGCATATTGGAGTGAGATCATGGCGCTTGGAGCGTTCCTTGATGCGTTG
Source organism: Pleomorphovibrio marinus (assembly GCF_003347495.1). GTDB lineage: Bacteria > Bacteroidota > Bacteroidia > Cytophagales > Cyclobacteriaceae > Pleomorphovibrio > Pleomorphovibrio marinus. The sequence goes on along the minus strand of NZ_QCXY01000001.1, from coordinate 266,752 downwards.
TATTCCTGTTGGGGTGAGGTTTCTTGCGTACCAACAGTTGAACTCCACGTTTTTGAAAGGGAGCTGGGGAATGATTTCGAAGGCGTATTTAAAATCCTCGTCTCCAAATCCGTCACAGGTAATGGTGGCGATGGCTAGTTCCACTTTTCGGTCGGTTTGGGGTAAGGGGGACATGGCTTTGGCAATGGTACCATTTCCCAGAGCCCCAATGCCAAGGGCTCCTATTGCTGTCCTGTGAACAAACTTTCTTCTATTCATCCGTTTTGGGTTTTATTGATAATCGATGAAACTTGAATATAGTGTAAATTTTTGGTTCAGATGCAATTTTCTACACTAGGACTGTTCAATCCATGGTCTTAGCGTATCCTTAAGCCCATGAGCTTCCTACCAGAACTACTTCTAATAGCGTTTTATAGATAAAAGGTGTTTTGAAAATAAGCGTTATTTCATTGTATGGTCACAAAAACCTCAGGTGAATGACCTTCTATTGACCTAATAAGACCATTACGGCCATTGAGATCATTCGTCCAGTAAGAAATGGTAATATCACCAATTGATTTGACTTTTCCCTCTCTTATGTTAAAGATGTCGTTAGTGAAATAATCGATTTTGATATCCCCAATAGATTTTAATTTTCCGTCCCGATTTCCGATGATATCATTGGTCCAGTAATCAATCCCAACATCGCCAATGGATTTCAGCTTCCCTTCTCGGTCCCCCATGATATCGTTCGTCCAATAATCTATTTTCAAATCACCAATTGACATTAATTTTCCAGTTCTATTTCCGAAAATATCATTAGTAAAATAATCGATTTCCACTCCCCCTATAGATTTGATTTTGCCGTTTCTGTTCCCAAAAACATCGTTAAAGAAGTAGTCATACTCTCCTCCCTCCAATACATCAAAAGAAATAATTTTCCCGCGGCCATCCATTGTAAGAATGACATTGTCAACGCTGATATCTATGGTGGAAATTCCACCATAGAGGCCCGAAAGTTCAAAAATTGTTTGGGATAAATGTTGGGAATGGGTTGAACCAATAAGGAAAAATAAGAGTAAGGAAAGAACTACAGGTTTCCATTTCATGTGTTTATATTTTCTTTTCAATGGCCACATGGAATCTCGCCATGATAATCATCCCTCCGTGCGTCGCTTGCGTCATGCTCGATTTCATATGATTATAATTGTCTTTTCAGCGGTCTTATAGCCTGCCCCTGCCTGCCCCGAACTTGTTTCGGGGGACTCGCTTCGGAGAAATCTCGCTTTGATAATCATCCCTTCTTGTGAGGTTCCCTTCATGCTCGATTTCATGCTTAACGATTTCAAGGATGTTGCAACCGATATGCTTATTTACGTTATTTTCAAAAAAAAGATAGCTTGTTTTCCGGCTCCATTTTAGGATGCCTTTTCTTCCTCCAATGTTTTGAGGGCTTTGTCCCATCCTCTTTGGTAACTGGCAGCCACATTTTTTTCACGCTGAATTATTATTACCCACATTTCTTTGATTCTTAGGTTATACCAACTATTAAAGCCAATAATGAGGGTAAAACTAAATAATTTGAGATAAGCTTTGCTTTTAAAAAATATTAATAGGAGTTAAGAATTGTGAAATGTGTAAATGGGAGCTTGGCCACTAAACCCCGACAGTGTCGATAGGCACGAATGATGCAGTATATTATGAAATGTGGTTTTTTTCAGTCCCATAGGGACGTCTGATTTTTGCCGGAGATGATTCAATCCGCCTGGAATGGCCATCCTTCGATGTTGTGTCATGTCCCCCGGAATGTTTCCGACCCTAATCCATGTGCCGGGCAAATCGGCCGTGCCTAACGGCACTTGCCTTTCTATCCGTCAAAAAGAAAACTTTTCCTATTTTGGTGCCGTCCTTATAGTATAAGATTAAGGTCACCAGACCATTAAATCCCGTATCAACAACGGATGTCCATTGCCATTTCTACGGTTCAACTATGCGTCAAAGACTGTTTTATTTTCTCCTTCTCCTTTGCCCGGCGTGCAACCTTACCGATGATGAGGAGCGATTGAACCTTTTACCGGAGGACAAACTACAGGAAGTTTTTTCAATGCCCCTGGAGTGGCCAACTGGTGAGTTGCATAGAGTGGTCACCTATGGGGGAAGTACAGATAATGTTCAAGCTATTAGGGAGATTTTTTATCTAGAAAATGAGGAAATCACTTACCATGTTCTCAAAAACAATGAGAAGGACACCACTGGTATTGGACTGAACTATTTCGAGGATAAAAAAATCAAAACCTCACATTATTATTCCTATTCCACCGGCAGCACCAACTGGGAATTTACCAGGGAATATGAATACAACTCCGAGGGGCAATTGGACAGAATGTTCACAACTAATGCCCATCAGGAAAAAAGCTTGGTCGCCCAATATAATTATGACCAAGATGGCCGTCTGATAGAAATAGAATATCCCTTCGAGAACGGGGCTGAGTTGGAGGTCTTTGAGTACGACGAATCTGACCGTATTACAGCCAGGTGGAGGGCAGTTAGGGGAAATGAGGATCACAAGCTAGAATACTTGAGGTATAGGTACAATGAAGAGCTCCTCGTGGCCAAGCTGGCAGGGGAAAGGGGTAGCAATGAATTGGGCACCCAGGATGCCTATAGGTTTTATTACGATGAAGAGCAGAGGTTAGTCAAGGAAAAGAAATTCGACCCGAACTTTGGCTTTCAGCAGGCCAGTAGATCGGAGTATTTTTATATTGGTGAAGGGGAGTAGGTTAGTAAACTCATTCATTCAAATTTATCATCGAGCCTGCCTAACGGTTTACTTGCCGCAGGCATGGCAGTCAGGCATGTGGCAGGTGACACATGGAGTGGTGCCCGGCTATAGTTACAGGGCAAGCTACCTTCCGGACGGTTTGCCAACCGTCTGGCAGGTGTGACAACTGAGGATAATTAAAAATGCATCAAATAGTATTTATTACGATTGGTCTGTAGCTATGAGCATACCGTCCAAGATTTTTTTCCAAATAGGGTGGGTTTTCCGGAGGTTTACCCTGTGTCCCCGGTAATACACCATATCCAGGCAAATTAAAAAACCTCCCTGGATGACCACCGATACCCCAAAACCCAGCCACAACTCAGGATATAAGGGGAAAGCCGTATGCCCATACATAAACATAGCAGCCCCAATGCCCATAAAAAACAAGTCCAACCCTATATTCAAGAAAATCATCTTTTCTGCATGTCTTTGATAGTCCATCTGCTGCAACAGGGTAAGGGGGTTTATGAGTTTGTGATTATGGTGGTAGATCATATAGAGGCCCACCAGTTGGTTGACCAAGCCCCAACTGGCATTCATGGACCAAAAATAAAAATGGGTGCCACCTTCTGTATATCCCCCCAGATAAATGCATACCCCAATTCCTACCACCAAGTTGATCAATGCCCAAATAGAAAGCACCCGTCCATGCCCCCGTTTTAGACGCGTAATTTCCCTGTCAAATTGCGTTAAAATCGATTGTTGGTGAGCCAGGCTTTCCATGCTGACAGTGCTTCAATTGGATAAAAAAAAGATCTGATGAAAATTTCCCGAAAGTTGCTAAAAAATATTTAATTTTTAAACATTGTGAAATTTAGAGTTGCACAGGCGACTCACTTTGGCTCGGTGATGTAGTGATCTGTGATGGGATGATCTTTGGGGTGTGCAAACGTAATTGAGTTTTTTATGAAACAAGTAGAGTTTAATGAGATTTTCAGGAATAGAACAAAAAAGCTGGCTTTAGCAGTTATAAAAGCGGTAGAAGGGTTGCCCTATAGCGATGCTTTGGGGGTGGTGAGGAAGCAGGTGATCAGGTCGTCCACCTCCGTGGCAGCAAACTTTAGGGCGGTTTGCAGGGCTAGATCAGAAAGGGAACGTTTTGCCAAGCTATGCATAGTGGTGGAGGAATCCGACGAGACCCTCTTCTGGATGGAGATGATGACGGATGCAGGTTTTATCCAAAAGGAAGACCTAGAGCCAATGTACAGGGAAGCTGAAGAAATTCTTAAAGTAATGGCCGCATATAAAAAGAAATTGCAAGGATAAAGGGGATGTGATGATGGGGTGATGAAGTGATCTAGTGATGGGGGTAAGACAGACCAATATATTTCATATCACCGATCACCAAATCACCGATCACCGATGTCCCAGGCTTATTGCTCAATTTCATCCGGCAACTCCCCAAACCACACCACTGCATATTCCTTATAAATCCCAATTCCCATTGCCTGCCAGTTGGCATCTTTAAAAGTGCCCAAATTGGCAAGCACTGCATGATGCCCCGGGCTTTTTTTCCAAACCTCCAGTGCTTGCCCCGCGGTGGCGGCATTGGAATGCCAATAGGCTATTTCATATCCCGGACTCTCGTAGCCGGCTATTTCCTTAGGCTTGTCCCACATGCACTCGGCGTTTTTATGGTTGTCTCTGTAGCAGCAGGCGGTCCAGGGGCCTTCCTTAGACCAGGAATGCATATTGCAACGGTTACTTTGTTTATAGTGGTACATCAAGTCTTTTGCATGTGCCTGTGCTACTTTGGTGAGTGCCTGGGAAATGGGGACTTGGCTTAATCCCCGGCTTATCCTGTATTCATTGATAAGTTCGAGAAGTTGCTCTTCTTCAGAAGAGAGGGAAAGTGGGGAGGGCGAGTTGGCCAGACAGAAAAAAAGGCCAAAAATCCAGAAAATGAAATGCATAATTCTTTAACGTAATTTATTTTTCAAACGCAGTTTCCCCTCTTTTATTGAATATATATTGACGGGGCTATTCCACTGTTGGGTCTTTGAAAACCTATTTTTTTGCGTATTTTAGCCGACAATTTGGAATTTACAGTTTTTTGAAGAAGAAAAATCAGCAAACAAACATACAATTATGAGTGACAAAACCCCAAAAATTCTTTATACGCTAACCGATGAGGCACCGGCTTTGGCCACCTATTCCTTGCTGCCTATCATCAAGGCATTTTCCGACTCTGCAGGTGTGGTCGTGGAAACACGGGATATTTCCCTTTCAGGAAGAATCATTGCCACCTTTCCGGAATACCTAAAAGAAGACCAACGTATAGGGGATGCGCTGGCCGAGCTGGGAGAGATCGCCAAGACCCCAGAGGCAAACATCGTGAAACTCCCCAATATAAGTGCTTCACTCCCTCAACTGAAGGCAGCCATCAAAGAGCTACAAGGAAAAGGATACCCCTTACCTGATTACCCGGACGAGGCCAAAACCGATGAGGAAAAAACCATTAAGGTGAAGTATGACAAAGTAAAAGGCTCAGCAGTAAACCCGGTATTGAGAGAGGGAAACTCCGATAGAAGGGCCCCTCAGGCGGTAAAGCAGTTTGCCAAAAACAATCCCCATAGTATGGGAAAATGGAGCGGGGAATCCCAATCACATGTTTCCAGCATGAACGGGGGGGATTTTTATGGAAGCGAAAAATCCCTGACCATCCCCTCAGCTACTAAAGCTAAAATTGAGCTTCATCATAAGGATGGTAACGTGACCCTTTTGAAAGAGGGCATAGCCCTGCAGGAGGGGGAGGTTGTGGATGCCGCTTTTATGAGTGTTTCGGCACTTCAGCAGTTTTTGAAAGAGCAAAAGGAAGAGGCAAAAAAAATGGGGGTATTGTTTTCCCTTCACCTCAAGGCCACCATGATGAAGGTCTCTGACCCTATTATTTTTGGACACGCAGTGAAAGTCTTTTTTGCTCCCGTTTTTGAAAAGTACAGTGACGTCCTGAAACAACTTGGAGTAGATGCCAACAACGGGTTTGGCGATATAGTGGCTGGACTGGACAATTTACCAGTGGACAAGAGAAAGGAAATTGAAAATGACATTGCATCCTGCTATTCAGATAGCCCGGATTTGGCCATGGTGAATTCCGACAAGGGTATCACCAACCTGCACGTTCCCAGTGATGTTATCATTGATGCCTCCATGCCTGCTATGATAAGGAGTAGCGGCCAGATGTGGAACAAGCACAATGCCTTGCAAGACACTAAGGCGGTCATTCCCGACCGTTCCTATGCGGGGGTTTACCAAGAAACTATAGATTTCTGCAGGAAGCATGGTGCCTTTGATCCATCTACCATGGGAAGTGTGCCCAATGTGGGTCTAATGGCCCAAAAAGCCGAGGAATATGGTTCCCATGACAAGACCTTTGAGGTTCCTGCTTCAGGGACCATGAAGGTAGTAGATGCATCAGGTAATGTCATCCTTTCCCACGAAGTGGAAAAGGGGGATATATGGAGAATGTGCCAAGTAAAAGACGCAGCCATCCAGGATTGGGTAAAACTTGCGGTGAACAGGGCAAAGGATACTGGAGCACCGGCGGTATTTTGGTTAGACAAGAACAGGGCACATGATGCGGAGTTGATCAAAAAAGTGGATAAATACCTTAAAGACCACGACACTGCTGGATTGAAAATCCATGTGATGTCCCCAGTGGATGCCACCAAGTTTTCCCTGCAAAGGATGAAGGAGGGAAAGGACACCATATCTGTCACTGGAAATGTGTTAAGAGATTACCTCACCGACTTATTTCCAATACTGGAGTTGGGAACCAGTGCTAAGATGCTGTCTATCGTTCCCTTAATGAACGGTGGAGGATTGTTTGAGACGGGTGCGGGTGGTTCTGCCCCCAAGCACGTGCAGCAGTTTGTACAGGAGGGTCACCTCAGGTGGGATTCACTCGGAGAGTTTTTGGCATTGGCGGTGTCTCTGGAGCACTTGGGGAACACCTTCAATAATGAAAGGGCCAAGGTGCTAGGGGAGACATTGGATAAAGCCACTGCAAAATTCCTTGAAAACGGCAAATCACCGTCCCGTAAAGTCAATGAGTTGGACAATAGGGGAAGCCATTTCTATTTGGCCATGTATTGGGCGGAGGCGTTGGCCACCCAAGACAAGGATGCTGATTTAAAGAAAATATTTGAGCCAGTAGCAAAGAAAATGAGTGGCCTTGAAGGGAAAATTATCGAGGAACTCAATGCTGCCCAGGGTAACCCTGTGGACATAGGTGGGTATTTCCGGCCAGATGAGGATAAGGCAATTCAATCCATGAGGCCAAGTCCTACGCTCAACGGGATCTTAGAGGAAATAAAGGCATAAAAAGTAAATGTAACTTCAATTAAAACCTGGCTGGATAAGTCAGGTTTTTTTATGGATATATCTTTCGGTACAGTCCATCCATTGATTAAATGGAGGTGCCCAGCTCCACAAAACCAGCCAATTCCTTCAATGCTAATTCGAAACGTACTAAAAAATATCCTCCGGAATGCCCTCTTTTATTAACCGACCTTCTTCGATGACTAGCACTCTGTCGGACATCGTTTTGACTTCGTGGTAATCGTGGGATATAAGTACTGTGGTGAGATTAAGTCGCTTATGGAGTGCAAAGATGTCATCTTGCAACTTGTTGCGCATGGTGGTGTCCAAGGCAGAAAGAGGTTCATCCAAGAGTAGCAGTTGAGGCTTTCTAACCAGTGCTCTGGCCAAGGCCACACGTTGTTTTTGCCCTCCGGACAGATAGGTGGGTTTTTCATGGCGCAAGGAGCTGAGTCCCACCATTTCCAACATTTCATCTATCCATTCTTCCTTTTCTCCCTTAGGCAGCGCAAAAGCCAGGTTACCCCTCACACTCATGTTCGGAAAAAGGGAATATTCTTGGAAGACCATCCCAATGGACCTAAATCTGGTTTTTAGGTTGATCCTATCGTTGCTGCTGTACCATGTTTGTCCATTCACTTCTATCAAACCTCCGTCTGGTCGCAATAGCCCAGCCAGCATACGGTGGATACTGGTTTTTCCTGCGCCGGAGGGGCCGTATAGGGTGAGCAACTCCCCTTTCCTGACCACCGTCTCTACGTTCAGCTCAAATGGACCGTTGGCTCCGGTAAGTTTTTTTATGACATTAAGTTTTATCATAGCAGGCTGATTGCTTTTCGTTGTCGGTAGTTGAATAGGTATACGAGGCAGAGAATCAGAAAAGAAAACACCAAGAGTATCAAGGAATAGTGATTGGCTAGTCCGTAATTCATGGCCTCCACTTCATCATAAATACTGATGGAAATGACCTGGGTGACTCCCGGTATATTTCCACCTATCATCAACACTACTCCAAACTCCCCTATGGTGTGGGCAAAGGTTAGGATCCCTGCGGTGAGTAGCGATCCAGTCATATTTGGCAAAATCACATGTATCAAAGTGGTCCAGGTATTTTTCCCAAGCGAATAAGCAGCCTCCACCAATGTTTCAGGCACCGACCTGAATCCCGACTGTAAAGGCTGAACCATGAATGGAAGGCTGTAAAAAACAGAAGCGAACACCAGCCCTTCGAAAGTAAAGACCAACCGGAGATCAAAATACCTATCCAACAATGCACCCAATCCATTTTCAGGACTTAATGCTACCAACAGATAAAAACCAAGTACGGTAGGAGGAATCACCAGCGGTAATGCTACCACAGCCTCTAAGAGCACCTTATAGCGGCGGGGATTGAATGCCAACCAGTAGGCCAGCGGTACCCCCAACAAAAACAACACTAATGTCGTGATTCCCGCAAGTTTTATGGATATCCAAAATGGGGTAAAGTCCATGTAGGTCAAGGTTGTTCAAATCCAAAATAATCCAAAATTGCCCTGACTTTTTCATTTTGGATAAACTCAAAAAAAGCCTTAGCCTCCATATTGGCACCGGCTCGTTGTGTGATCACTGCGCCTTGTAACAGGGGTCGGTGGGATTCCTCGGATATAAGTGTGTATGTAGGGTTAATGCGTTGCATATTCGGAGATAACGCCAATGACAGGGCAATAATGCCTATGTCGGCTGCCCCACTACTGACGAACTGAGCGGCTTGGGAGATGTTTTCCCCAAAAACCAATTTGGACTTTAAAGCATCATAGACCCCATGCTGCCGTAAGCTTTCTTCTGCCCTCACCCCATATGGAGCATGCCTGGGATTGGCAATGGCTATTTTTTTGAACTCATTAGAGGAAAGCTTTTCTAGCTGCATTGGATGGTCATTGGGATGCTTTGTCCATAGTACCAGTCTCCCTATACCATAAGGATAAATTTTAGAGGCAGTTTTTCCCATTTCTTCCATTTTTTTGGGATAGTCCATATCTGCGGAAAAATAGATATCAAAGGGTGCCCCTTTGGTGATTTGTTCAAAAAACTTCCCGGACGAACCATAAATGACCTGTACGTTTTGCTTTTCAGGATAAATCTGTACGATGGAATCCATGGCAAACCGGAGATCAGCCGCTGCTGCCACGGTGATTGGTGACTTTCTTTGGGCAATCAATGTATTGGAAAACCCTCCTACCATGAAAAAAACAATTGAAAGATAGACTACTAATGATTCGGTCTTCATGATGCCCTGAGTTCGATATATACAAATATATATATCGTTTTTCATTAATAAAACCAGAATCTGACCGCTGCTCAACAATGGTCGAGAAGCTCTTCGTGGGCCTTGGACAGGTTTTGCAACTTTTCGTCGAGTTGTCGGTATTTCTTCAAAAACCCCAACCCAAATGTCGTCAGTTCTGCGTGGCCTCCTAATTTACCTCCTTTTTGAAGCAGGACAAATGGCTGGGATCCTCTATTGTTCAGGTCGTTAATCATGTCCCAGGCTTTTTTATAGGACATGTTCATGGATTGGGCGGCCTTGGAAAGAGAGCCTTTTTCAGCAATCAACTCCAGCAATTTGGCTCTTCCAGGCCCAAAAAACCTGGTCTGGTCCATTTCTATCCAACAGCGTATTTTGAGCTTTTTTTGGGTCATTTTACTGTAGTAATAGTCTGTGTATTCGGAAAAGTCTCAAGATAATAACTTTCAATTGAACTGATTGTATTTGTAATTTCAACGGCAGCATTAACCCATCGAAGGAAGTGAAAACAGAATATGGAAAAGGTGTTTTTAGCACTCTTCTATGGGATCGTATTTCAGAACCACCTTCCAATGATCACGTTAACACCGAAATGCGAACCCCAATCATTGGTGCTTTCATCATAATCGAACAAGGTGGTTCCGAGCTGGATTCCCACGGATAAAGTGGTTTTTTTGGCTATGCTGAATTGGTAGCCCGGCTCTAACCAGAGACCAAGGTTGTTATGGTTTTCGAGTCTGTTTCTGGTTAAACTTAAAATGGGTGCCAAGAAAAAACCGGTGGAAATTGGACTTTCATTGGTGAAAAGAAAAATGGGCAATGCCATTTCCAGGCCTGCATGGCTGATTTGGTTGCCAGCGTTGCGGACACCAAGGTTTAAGATGCTGGTCAGCCTCAAGTCCAAACGTCCTGTCAATGGTCTCAGATACACTAACGGGAAAATATTGACATCAAACTCACCCCTTTGATAAAATGGCTCCACAGTAACACTGGGATTAACCCCCAAAAGGAAACTGGGGTTGTCTGATTGGGCCTTAAGGCCGGATGAGAAAGTAATTATAGTTAAAAGGAGGATTAAGCTAGGTTTTAAAGGGGGCATAGGCTTTTTTTATTGGCTTACCACAAAATCCTGAGTAATTTAAAGCTTGTGACCTAGAAAAGCAAAACTAATGAGTTAATCATTAGGTTTCTCAATAGAAATAAACTCAGGTTCCCGACATTTTTATCCAATTGTCACCATGGTTTTGGCACTATGTGTCCCAATTAGGTAAACTGCAGAACGCTTTTTTTTATTTCTTGCCAAGCAGACCGTATGAGAATATTGCTAGCATTTGCAATTTCCGTTGAAACCCTTCTTCCAAAATTAACCATCTGGTATTACCAAAAAAAATTCCCAAATTGAGACCATGCACCCGCTACTTCGAGACTATTTTCGGAAACGTACTGACGCAGATGAGCATGTGTTAGAGAAAATTTCGCCCTATTTTGAGGAAAGATCCTTTAAAAGGAATGAATATGTGCTTAGGGAAGGAGAGGTTTGTAAACATAATTATTTCATCATTTCGGGCTGCATGAGACTTTTTACCATCAACAAGGAAGGCGTGGAAAACACCAGGTATTTTGCGTTTGAAGGGAAATTTGCCACTTGTTTCACAAGTTTAATTTCAGGGCTTCCAGCTTTTGAAAACATTCAAAGCTTAGAAAAAACAACGGTACTTCGTATTCACAGGGATGACTTTTATTACTTGGTGGAAACAGAGGCAGCGGTAAACAAAGTGTATAGAAATATCATGGAATCGGCTTATATCACCACGCAACGACGTATCTATGATTTTCAGGGAGCGGATAGCTTGGAAAGGGTGCAGTGGCTCCTGAAGCATCAACCCACAATTCTCAACCGCCTTTCCAATAAAGTGGTAGCCAGTTACCTTGGAATCACCCCTTATACCCTGAGTAGACTAAAGGCAAAACTTTAAAACATTGCCATAGGGCAATGCTTTTATTTTCTAGTTTCCTGAGCTTTGTGGAAACAAATGATTCACATTATGCCGACAAGAGAAAGACATTCCATCCCCTTCATGCTGATATTTTCGGTAAGCTTACTGCTTCCAATAAGCTTATTTGCCCAAGCACCAAAAATCCCCACACCTGTGGAAATGATGGCTGGTCATGACAGGTTGTTCTTTCAAATGGTAGTTACAAAGAAGTTTGCCCCGGAAAGCAGATTCGGTTTTTTAAGTGTCTCTACTTTTTCTACCGATTACAGTAATGGAATGGAAAACTTGGATTTAGTTATGCCAGTAATGGTCAATTATACTTTTTACAAAAATATCGGGCTGGTAGCGGGAACTACCGTTAACAACCAAGTAGGCTTTTCCCCCTTGGCGGGGTTGCAACATGCATTTGCCAATAGAGAATGGGTAGCAGTATCCATTGCTTCGTTTTTTCTGAACTCCAGCAGGAATGTAGAGCTTTTCGGGATTTATGAATACAAACCAAAACTTAGTACCACCTTTGATCTGTACACCCGGCTTCAATACATGTATATTCATGGTTTTTCTTTAAACCAGCATGCCAGGAGCTTTTTACAACTTCGTACAGGTTTGAAAAAAGAGGCCTTTAGTTTCGGGGTAGGCGCCAATCTAGATCAATATGGCCCTGAGAAAGTATTTAAGCCTAATTATGGGGTGTTTGTGGGGTGGGCTTTTCAATGATTGGTAGGGTATATTCCGTTGGGCTGTAAATATGCTTAAAAAGAGCTTGCCTTTACCCCTTATTTTAGAATGGGCAAAAGCACTATTTTCCCAATGCTTAAAAACAGGTAGATTCGTTGATGTTTCATCGCTTCTACCAAACCCTCTGAGGTTTGAATTATTTTGTCTATGATAGGTTATTTAGCATCTTGATCAAGGCCTGAAATGCAATTTGGGGATTACCAGCCAGGTTAACAGTACCTGTGAGGTAGGTTTTCTTTTCAGGGATATTAAAGGCTACCGACCCTACCGATCCACAGTGCCCGATAAGCGGTGGGATTTTTTTGAACGGGGAGAAAAACCAAGGAACATAAAATTGCTGTATGCCTACACCGTATTTGAAAGGGAAGAAAATCTTCTTCCAATCTTGGAGGGACTCCAGTCTTTCTTTGGGATAAAAGGCACCTTCAAAATAGGCCTTGATCAACAGCATCAAATCCCCCACCGTACTTAGGATTTCGTGTTTGGTACTGGCCGCATACTGATCTATTTTCAGGATTCCTTTTTTTCCGAATATAGGAACATACTCGTCAGGAGCCAGCTGATGCATAAATGCGGTTTGCTCCATGCCCAATTCCTGGAACAATACTTTTCCCAACTGATCGATTTCTTTACCTGTTTTTTCCAACAGGATTTCATCCAGCATCCTGAAATTGACTTCCCCATAGTGGGCTTTTCCCTCAGCTCCAGGAGGGAATGTTGATCCGATAGCCTTTGCCGCGGCTACTACCTTCTCCATGGGCCAGCAATGGTCTTTTCCCTGAAGGAATAGATCCATGGCCCTACTGCCATCCGGCATCTTGTCCTCAATGTAGCAGGGGAGTCCGGAAGTGTGCGAAAGAAGATGCTTCACCGTCAGTTTATCTGAGTAATCGTGTCCTTTATAAACATGTATACTTTTCCAGTGTTTTTCAGGGAGTAGTCTGCTGATTCTATCTTCAAAGTGGAGCTTTCCATCCCGTACAAGCCGCAAAATCAAGGCTGCGGTGACTAGCTTATTGATACTGGCAATGTAAAACCGAGAGTCTTCCCGGAGGTTTCCGGTTGCAAAGGTGTTGCGTTGTTGGTTGGTTTCAAATTGGAAAACAGCACCTCGGACATGTTTCTTTTTGCTGAGATCACGGACGATAGCATCAAGTTTTGCTGGGTTCATGTTGCTGGGATTCGCGATAGGTATACTTATTTAAAAGGTAAATTATTCTGGATGAAGATATTAACAATTGTGAATGAAACCAATGCCAATCATCCGATGAAAAGTTTTTATTTCACGCCGCGAGCGTTGCGGATTCGCTCCGTACCCTGAAAAAACTCAGGGCAGGGCTGCGAGAAAACTAATTTCATTTCTGTAAATGCCAATTTTTATACTCTGTGTGTCGCTTGCGCCATGCCTGCCTGTCGGGTAGGCAGGCTTGATTTCATGTTTTTTGTTGCCTAATCTTAAGTATTTCCATAAACTCCAGCCATACCTCAATATTGGAGGAAAGAGCTTAGGCAAAATTGAATTTACTCAAAGGAGGATTGCGTTAGAATCTGTAGTTATACCCTACTCTGAAGACTTGGGTTTGGAAAAAATCTGTACTGACCAGGTCAAATCCGTCTCCTCTTATTTCTCTTTTTATCCTTAACGTATTGAAAATGTCGCTACCATTTACAAATAATTCACCTTTCCCGTTTTGTAGGGATTTGGTAAGCCCGAAATCCACCGAAAAACGGGTGTCAATTCTTCCTTGAGGAAGAAGGTCAGGGGCCAGGTATATTCCGGTCAGTTGAATTTTGAAATCATTTGGCAAGCTGAAGTTATTATTCCATTTTACATTCCCCGAGTATGCTCTTTGCTCTTCCATGGTAAAAAAGGTATTGAAGGGGTATAGGTTTTCAATGGTGAATGCACTTATGGTGTTATGATACACATTTCCGTTCAAGTTAAAGTTGTACCATTCATTTATATCCTGCTCCCACACCATTTCAACTCCAATGTTGGTGCCAGTGCCGGTATTTTGGGAAATAGCATTCAGCAGGTTATCTGTGGGATTTTGCGTGATCACCCTTGTGATGATATCCTGGGTGCGCCTTCCATAAAAGGCGGTGTAAAGATATCCGGTTTTCCAGGAGGACCTATATCCCAATTCCAGGGATTGGGTGAACTGAGGCCGAAGTGAGGGGTTCCCAGTTTTTAGGATTTCGGGGTCATCATACTTTGGGAATATCCTGAGGTCTTCCTCTTCAGGCCTATCCACGCGTCTGTTAAAAAACAGGGATAATTTGTTGTTTTCGTTGAGGATGTAGGCAAATCGCATATTGGGAAAGGGTTGGAAGTAGGTATACCCATCACTTTCATAGGTATTATGCCCAGGGATCACCTCATAGTCCAAAATGGCGTATTCCACCCGGAGGCCCGCTTCCACCTCCCAGTTTTTTTGTTCATATACATAGTTTGAGTATACTGCGCCGATCCTTTCGTCATAATTTGCCCAGCCTGCTGCTCCAGGGTCAAGTATGGAGTTTTCTCCGGGTACGAATTGCATATTGGTAGGGATGTACCTCCAGCGCACTTTTGAACCCAATTCCACCCTGCCGGCCCTCAAGGGGCGAATATAGTCTAGCTCAAAGTCAAGTACGTTTTCATCGGCAATCAAAAATGTAGAATCAGTTCCTACAAGATTGGGGAGAATATTGTCAAAATAGAACAGCTCGTCTTCTCTTTGGAAAGCATAACTCAACCCTATTTGTAATTTCCTGCCCGGTTGTTCATAGGTGTGCTCCCAGTTAGTGGAGATATTAATGGTGGTATTCACTTCGTCTTCCCAATATCGCCATAGCCGTTGCCGCTCTCCACTTATCGCATTGAAGTAAGGAAGACTGCCCCGGTCAATATGGGACTCCCTGCCGAATAGCGCAGAAATGGTTACTGTATTTCTGTTGTTAAGGTATAGATCTGCCCCGGTGTTTATCGTGTATGCGGTCTGAGTTCTGTTTTCCAAAAATTGTTGATCTATGATTTCACCATCATCGTAGGTTCTCCTTATAAATTCATTTTTATTCAATCGTCTGAAGGACATTAAGTCTCCTTGTAAGAAAAAGTTCACTTTTTCTTTCCGGTAATTTAAGGATAGGGAAGGGTTTATGCTGGGGTTCCAAAGATATTGATCAGGTAGATCAGGAAAGTTAGCCCTTTGCTCACCAAGGGCACCTAGGCCGGCGACCAGTCCTGCTCGACCATTAAACCCACTCTCCTTGTTTTTTTTCATGATGATATTGATGATTCCTGCCATACCCTGGGCATCATACCTAGCTGAGGGATTGTTGATGACCTCAATTCGCTCTATGGCAGAGGCAGGAATATTGTCCAAGCCTGCCTGGTTACCGAAACCAGTAAGTGCTGTTTGTTGACCATCAATCAAAACCACCACACGGTCACTTCCCCTAAGCTGTACTTTTCCTTCCTGATCAATCGTGATCCCAGGGAGGTTTTGCATGGCTTGTAATACGGATCCCCCCAATTGGCTAATATTATCTTCTATGTTAAAGGTTTTCTTATCCATCAGTTCGGAGACCTCACTTCTTCTTCCACTAACCACCACCTCATCCAAAGACTCGGTATTTTCTTCCATCTCAAAACGGCCCAAGTCAAGAAATTCACTTAGCCGCCCGACTTGGATGGATATGGATTGAGGTTTATATCCCGTAAATGAAAGCTCCACAAAATAATTACCCGGAGGAATCAATTTTAAGTTAAATTGTCCATTCTCATTGCTTACAGTTCCACCAATAAAACTGTCTTTATTTCTCTCATTCAAAATAATGTTCACAAAAGGCAATGGTGATCCGCTATCCTTGTCGGTGATTTGTCCAGAAAGCTCCACGCTTTCGCTTTGGGCAAATGAAAACTGTGCAGAAATCAACAGGAATAACAATAGGCTAATTCTCATGCTAGTGATATTTAATCCGGTTGCAAAATGGGTAATGATTTTGAAGAAATTTGGAAGATTAAAAATGCATGGTAAAGGAATGCCTTTTCCCAACAAAAGAATAGCGCACCTTCCACCCATGGGAATCAGAAATTTCCTTTACGATCGCAAGGCCCAATCCACTGCCCAAGTGTTCTGGCTTAGTCCTAAAAAACCTTTGGAAAACCTTGCTGCCATCTAATTCACCAAGCTGAGAGGTGTTTGTAATAGTCAAAAGAGAGGTTTTAACCCGAATCAAAATATGACCAGGGTCGGTGTTGTACCGGATGGCATTTTTTATGAGGTTATGAATAGCGATCTCAGCCAAAATTTTGTTCCCTTGTAGTGTTATATTGTTTTCTACGTCTAATTGAATTCCAATATTTTTGGATCCTGCCCATTCACTAAAAAATTGAATGGAGGATTCAATGATAGGAACTAGATGGAAAGACTCGCTAACCTCAAACTGATTGTTGTCTATTTTAGCAAGTAACAATAAGTTACTGTTGACCTTATTCATCCTGCTTCCAATCTGCTTGACTTCATCCAATAGAATAGATTGCTCCTCTGTGAGCCCTTTGGTTTGGAACAGTACATCTGTTTTGGATTGCAGTAAAGCAAGTGGGGTTTGCAGTTCATGGGAGGCGTTCTCTATAAATTCTTTTTGTCGCTGAAACAATGTGCTGTTTCTTTTTACATAGGATTGAAGGATTTCTGACAGCTTTTGAAACTCCTCTACATCACTTTGTATAGGCTGCAATTCCTTATTGGAATTTAGGTCGTGTTTTTCCAGCTCATGTAGGGTGGCCAAAAAAGGGCGCCAGACCTTTCCGTCGATTTTTCTGTTTACCAGGTAAAACCCGATGACAATAAGAGCAAAAAAGAAACCTGCGAGAAGCGCAGAATAGGGGATTACATCATGATATTCATCCAAGTCTATTTCTGCTTTCAGTATAAAAGGAGTATTGTGAATAAATATGGATGATTCCAGCACCCTAAAGGGTTCATTATGCCCGTGGTAGGCATCAAATCTTGAGAGAGTATACAGACGATCATCCGGTATTTGTACTCCAGGGGGGAGTTTTTCTAGGGAATAGCCAATTCTTAGGTCGTTTAATAATTCAACAATATGCTGAGCAGAATTAACATCACTGGATAGTTCGTTGATACGATCTTCTAGCTTAGATTTTACAATATACAAACTGTCATTTGCATCCTGTATGTAAATGTACTGAATGGTAAAGTAAAAAAGTGGTATGCTCAGCAGCATCATCAGCAGCATCAGGTATAAGAAAGGTTCAAAGGATTTATTCAGTAATTTCACATCAATTGAATTATATTGTTAATCTTCTTCACCTATCCGAAGCCAAAAGGACAGGCTTAGGCAAAGCATATTTCCCCTCATTTAGGCAAGCAAATAAAGGTTTCATTCCACTTGAAATTTATACCCAGATCCATAAATGGTTTGGACATAATCGGGACATCCTGCTTCGGTCAATTTTTTCTTAAGGTTTTTAATATGTGTATATACCAACTGGTGACCATCCACAAAATCCGACTGTTCCCCCAAGATATATTCTGCAAGTGCAGTTTTCGAGTGTACCTTGTTGGGGGAAGAAATAAAATAGTACAAGATTTTTTTTTCTGATGGGGTCAGGCTAACCCATCTACCATTATATTGTACGGTGCTATCAGTCAGGTGAAAAGTAAGCTCGCCAATTTCTAACCTGTTTTGACCGTTAAATTGCCTTCTACGGATAACGGCCATAACCCTAACGGCAAGTTCTGCAAGGTGAAAGGGTTTGGTGAGGTAATCATCCGCTCCCATCGCCATTCCTTTAATTTTATCATCCAAGGAATCTTTGGCAGAAATGATGATCAATCCGTCAGTTTTGTTGGAGTTTTTCAGTTGGCGCAAAACTTCAAACCCAGTGCCATCGGGCAGGCCTATGTCCAGTAAAATACAGTCGTAGTTGTAGAGATGGATTTTCTCTAAGGCATTTTTGACATTTGTTACTTTTTCACATAGGATCCTTTCGCTCATTAAATAATGGCTGATATCGTTACTGAGTGAAACTTCATCTTCAACGATAAGGATCTTCATGCATCAAATTTAAATTTTGGAAGAGGATAATAAAAACCAAATGAATTTCATAGGTTCCAAAAAAGGTATCTGGCATTCTACTTACCATCAAAAAAAGTTTACCAGGTTTATCGTTATCCACCAATAATAAAAGTGGCAAAGACAGTGGCTGATTTCCCACAGTCTTTGCCTTGGCTTACAGTTTTTTAATCATAATACCCCTAAACCAGATCTTGTCGCCGTGATCCTGCAAGGCGATATGGCCTTCTTGGTATTGGGCAAATCCGGGCATGTCCTTGAATTTGCTATCTGCAATCATTTGATCCCAATCATCATCCCATAGGGTGGTTTTCACCGTTTGAACCCCGTTGAGGAAGAATTCCAAAGTGCCGTCCTGTACGATGATTTCGGTACTGTTCCATTCCCCTACCGGGTTGGCTGCGGGTTTGGTGGACTCTATCAGGTCATAGAGATCCCCAGACCTATGGGTGACAATCTTTCCGTCTGGGTGACCCTCATCATGCAGTAATTGATATTCTGGACCGGTTTCATAGGTTGCACCGTAATCCTCTGAATCCTGCACATGAAACATGATTCCACTATTGCCATTTTCAGAAATCTTCCACTCTAGTTTAAGATGAAAATCACCAAAAGTCTCCCGGGTGATCAGGTCACCCCCAGTAGCACCCTCTTTTTTGCTTTCAGTATCCAGGTAAAGCAATCCGTCCGAGATTTTCCAGGCATCACCGGGTTGCTCTTTTTTGAAGCCTTTCCAGGCACTGAGGTCATTTCCGTCGAAAAGAGGGATCCATTCACCATTTTCCTTTGCGGAAACCTTTGTTTCCTCTTTTAAAGTTTGATCGGAACCGTTCCCTGAGGGGCCGCAGGCATTAATTCCAAGTGAAAGAGATAGCGCAGCTATCCATAAAATGGGTTTTTCCATGGTTGTTGAGTTTTAAACCAAAAAGGAATTCCAACTTTTGGAATTCCTTATAATTTAGACAATGTTTGCTTATTTCAGCAAAAGTACATACTTGACCATTTGCTCAGCATCCTCTTTGGAGAGGTTGGGATGGGCAGGCATAGGAATTTCTCCCCATTCACCCACATTTCCAGCGATCACCCTGCTTGCTAAGGTTTCCACGTTCTCGTCATTGTACTCGTACTTGTCAGCCACCTCCGCATAGGAAGGCCCCACTATTTTCCGTTCTACCATGTGGCAGCTTGGGCAGTCATTTTCTTTTACCAAGGCTAAGCCTTTGACAAAATCAGGATTGTCCTTATTTTTCTCACCTGGGGTCTGCTTCTCTTCTGCAGGAGCAGGTGCAGTGGTGGATTCTCCACTTTTCTGGGTCTCATTGCCTCCGCCTCCGCAGGCAAAAGTCATCATTCCAGCAGCCAAAATGGCTAAACTTACATGCTTATTCAACTTCATCTTATTTTTTTTATTAACTGATTCCTAGAATTTTCTTGTTCATGCTTTCGTCAGCACCGGTAGAGGCGAAATCGTCAAAGGTTTTTTCCGTAACCCGTATGATCTTCTCGCTAATAAATTTAGCGCCTTCAATGGCCCCGTTTTCCGGGTGCTTAATGGCGCATTCCCATTCCAATACTGCCCATCCATCAAAGCCATACTGAGAAAGTTTCGTAAATATAGCATTGAAATCGACTTGTCCGTCACCTAAACTCCTAAATCTTCCCGCACGTTCTATCCAACTGGAATATCCTCCATATACTCCCTGCCTTCCAGTGGGGTTAAATTCAGCATCCTTAACATGGAACATTTTGATTCTGTCTTTATAAATATCAATAAATTCCACATAGTCCAGGCACTGCAATACAAAGTGACTGGGATCATACAGGATGTTTGCCCGCTTGTGATGGTTTACTTTTTCCAGGAAGAGCTCAAAGGTCACCCCATCATGCAGGTCTTCTCCGGGATGTAGCTCGTAGCATACGTCCACTCCGCATTTGTCAAATTCATCCAAGATTGGAAGCCACCTTTTAGCTAGTTCTTCAAAACCAGTATCCACTAAGCCAGCAGGACGCTGGGGCCAGGGGTAAACGGTGTGCCACATTAGGGCGCCGCTAAAGGTAGCATGACCTTTCAGTCCCAGGTTTTTGGAGGCCTGAGCTGCCCACTTCAACTGCTGAACGGCCCAATCTGTCTTGCCTTTTAAGTCTCCGGCAAGTTCTTTGGGAGCAAATGCGTCAAACATTTCATTGTATGCAGGGTGAACGGCAACCAATTGGCCTTGAAGGTGCGTGGATAGCTCGGTGATTTCAACTCCGGCATCTTTAACGGTCTTTTGAAGCTGCTTCACATAGTCCATGTCCTTGGCGGCCTTTTCAAGATCTATCATCCTGGGGTCCCAGGTTGGGATTTGCACACCCTTGTATCCTATACTGGCTGCCCATTTGCATATATTTTCCAGGTTATTGAATGGGGCATTGTCATCTGCGAATTGTGCCAAAAATAAGGCTGGTCCTTTTATGGTCTTCATAAGGTTATTTTTAATTTATAATTCAAAGTTTGTCCATTTCTGATCAGATTTGCTGCTTTTCACCACATGTTCCACAAAGGCCATGCCTCTAAGGCCGTCGGTGGCACTGGGGAAGTCCTCCCATTCTCTTTTGGGCGATTCTCCGTTTCTTTTAGCGTAGAGGCATCTTGCGAAATTGCGATAAAGGTTTGCAAAGGCTTCTAAATAACCTTCAGGATGTCCTCCTGGGGTTCTTGTATTTTCCATGGCCGCGGGGGAGAGGTAGGGTTTGTCGCCACCAGTACGGTATATTTGGGCAGGAGCATCCGGGTGGCGTAATGTCAAAGTGTTCGCAAGATCCTGCTCCCATTCCAAACCTGCCTTTTCTCCAAATACCCTTATTTTAATATTGTTTTCAGAGCCAGTGGCAATTTGAGAAGCCATCAAAACGCCAGTGGCACCGTTGTCAAAACGGAGCAGTACGGCTCCGTCATCATCCAAAGTCCTGCCTTTCACCACGATGTTTAGGTCTGCGCAGAGTTGCTTTAACTTGAGCCCACTCACATACTCTGCCAGGTTAAAGGCATGTGTGCCTATATCCCCCATACAGTTGGCGATACCACTCTGTTTTGGGTCCGTTCGCCACTTGGCCTGTTTGTAATCTGTGTTTTCCACGTCTGTCCAAAGCCAGCCCTGGGGATATTCCACATATATTTTCCTGATCTCTCCAAGGTCACCATTTTCTATCATTCGCCTGGCCTCTTTAACCATCGGATACCCAGTGTAGGTATGGGTAAGACAGAACATCAGACCGGATTCTTTGATTACTTTGTCCAACTCCTTGGCCTCATCGTAGGTCAAAGTCATGGGCTTATCCAATACCACGTGAAACCCGGATTTAAGGGCTTTTACAGAAGGGTCAAAATGTACATGGTTTGGGGTTACAATTGCAACAAAGTCTATCCTCTCCTCTTCGGAGAGTTGTTTTTCCTTTTCAAATAGCTCATCGTAGGAAGCATACACCCTGTCTGGGGGTAAAAATAGTTCCCTGCCGGTTTCGGCTGATTTTTCAGGGTTACTGCTAAAAGCTCCGGCAGAAAGCTCAATAAGCCCGTCCATTGCGGCCGATATTCGATGGACCGCACCGATGAATGAACCGGGGCCTCCGCCGATCATTCCCATTTTTAGTTTTTTGCTGCTCATTATCTAATCTTTGGTTTATTTGGTTGAAGGTTTTGATTACTTCTAATTCGCTATATAAAACAGAAAAAGCCTTATTTAGGCAACAAGGCAAATGAAATATGCTGAGATAGTCTGATCACTTAGAGATTGCAATAACTCGTTCCAGCTCTTTCTCAAGTGATAAATTTAAGCTAAATTGGGCAAATTATGAACTAATCCATCATAAGATTACCCATTTCCCTCTATCAGGAACTATTATAAAAGTAAGCTATTCTATGCAGGCATCCACCCAATTTAAGCTTTCCCTAATGATGTTTTTGGAGTTCTTTGTTTGGGGCTCTTGGTTTGTGACACTAGGGACTTTTCTGGGAAGCAACCTAGGTGCGTCGGGCACCCAGCTTGCAGCTGCATTTTCCACCCAATCTTTCGGAGCCATAATAGCACCGTTTATCATCGGCCTGATTGCAGACCGTTACTTCAATGCGGAAAAAATCCTGGGGGTCTTACATTTGTCTGGGGCAGTACTTATGTACTTTATGTTTCAATCCGAAAGCTTTGCCCAGTTCTACCCTTTCGTGTTCCTTTATATGATGATCTACATGCCCACTTTGGCATTGGTGAACTCTGTTTCCTTCAACCAAATGAAAGACCCTTCCAAGGAGTTTGCCATCATAAGGGTTTGGGGTACCATAGGGTGGATTGTGGCCGGTCTATTGATCAGTTACTTCTTTGTATGGGACAGCCAGGCAGGCATTCAAGAAGGTTTGTTGAGGCACACTTTTTTGATGTCTTCCATCTCCTCCCTGGTTTTGGGAGTATTCAGCTTTACCCTGCCAACCACACCGCCCAAGGCTGAAAAAGGGGAAAGTAGGACAATAAGTGAAATATTGGGGTTAGATGCATTGAAACTGCTCAAGGATAAGGATTTTGCAATATTTTTTATGAGCTCTGTATTGATTTGTATTCCCTTGGCCTTTTATTATCAAATGGCTAATCCCTTTCTGTCCGAGGTGGGAATGCCCAACCCCACAGGAAAGATGACCATAGGTCAGGCTTCTGAGGTGCTATTCCTCCTATTGATGCCCCTTTTCTTCAAGAAGTTTGGACTGAAGACCACATTGATAGTGGGGATGTTTGCCTGGGTAGTTAGGTATCTTTTCTTCGCTTTTGGGGATGCGGGTACAGGGGCTTATTTATTGATCATTGGTATTGCCCTTCATGGCATCTGCTACGATTTCTTTTTTGTATCGGGGCAGATTTACACCGACTCCAAGGCAGGTCCAAAGTTTAAAAGTGCGGCTCAAGGCCTTATTACACTTGCAACTTATGGCATTGGTATGTTGGTTGGGTTTTGGGTAGCTGGGATAGTTTCGGACTACTTTTCAGGTGCGGAGGGGCACAATTGGACCTATATTTGGCTGATTCCATCCTCTATAGCATTTGTTGTCACCCTCCTATTTGCTTTCTTCTTCAAGGACAGGGACTTTGAAAAGGCTGAATCTATAAGAAAATCTACCAAACAGTCGTTAAATCCACATGGGGTTGATTAGTAGTAAGTTATAAATTGGTTGGAATAACCAAAATAAAGTAGTTGATGTACCATTTAAGGCATTTATACCTAACCATAGGGATAATCTAGGAAAAAGACAATATATTGAAACCCGAAAATAACAATTATTATTAGAAATATGGCTGATCAAAGTTATGATGCTATTGTCGTTGGGTCCGGAATAAGCGGTGGCTGGGCGGCGAAGGAGCTGACTGAAAAGGGACTTAAGGTACTTCTCCTTGAGAGAGGGCCTATGGTGGAGCATGTTAAGGATTATAAAAATGCGACCAAAGCACCCTGGGAGATTCCTCATAGAGGAAGAAGAACGGTAGAAATGCTGGAGAACCACCCGAACCTAAGAAGGGACTATGTACTAAATGAGTTGAACCTGGACTGGTGGGCTCATGAATCCGATTCTCCTTACATAGAGAAGAAGCCCTTTACTTGGTTTCGGGGGTATCAGTTAGGAGGAAGGTCCCTTCTATGGGGAAGGCAAAGTTATAGACTGGGGGATATAGACTTCGAGGCGAATGCCAAGCAAGGGATTGCTGTAGATTGGCCCGTAAGGTATAAAGACCTTGCCCCTTGGTATAGTTACGTAGAGAAGTTTGCAGGTATCGCTGGAAATAGAGATGGTTTACCGGAACTTCCAGATGGGGAATTTATGCCGGCAATGCCATTTAACTGTGTAGAAACAGATGTAGCAAAACGGATAAAAGACAAGTTTGGAGGTGCCAGGCACATGATTCACGCACGTGTCGCAAATATCACCCAACCACTACCTGGCCGACCTGGCTGTCAATACAGGAATAAATGTAGCTTGGGCTGTCCATTTGGAGGATATTTCAGCACACAGGCCTCCACATTGCCTGCGGCTGAGGCTACCGGTAACCTTACCATCAGGCCATGGTCTATCGTCCATAAGCTGATTTATGATAAGGATAGCAAGAGGGCCACGGGAGTGGAAATTGTAGATGGGGAGGATGAATCTGTGCATGAGTATAATGCCAAGATCATTTTTCTGTGTGCATCTGCCATTAACACTGCGTCCATTTTGATGAGGTCAGCTACAGATGTGTGGCCAGATGGACTGGGAAGTAGTTCTGGTGAATTAGGCAACAATGTGATGGACCATCATTTTAGACTTGGTGCTAACGGAACTGTCGATGGCTATGAGGACAAATATTATTTTGGCAGAAGGCCTGGAGGGTTTTACATCCCTAGGTTCAGAAACCTTGGAAACGAGAAGAGGGATTATGTAAGAGGTTTTGGTTACCAAGGAGGTGCAAGTAGGAGTGGTTGGAGCAGGAATGTGGCCGAACTCCAATTTGGCCCAGAAATGAAAAATTTGCTAACTGAACCGGGGCCATGGTCTATTGGTATGACCGCATTTGGTGAAATTCTCCCCTATCATGACAACAAAATTACCCTTAGTAAAACCGAAAAAGACAAATGGGGGATGTATGTGTTGGAAATGGACTGTGAGATCAGGGAAAATGAAAATAAAATGAGGGTGGACATGATGAATGATGCTGCGGAAATGCTCGAAGCCGCAGGCGTTAAAAATGTAAGCACCTATGACAATGGATATACCTTTGGTCAGGGAATTCACGAAATGGGTACCGCCAGGATGGGCAGGGATCCCAAAACCTCAGTGTTGAATGGCAATAACCAGGTGTGGGATGCGAAAAATGTATTCGTCACTGACGGGGCAGCGATGACCTCTGCTGCTGCGCAAAACCCCTCGCTTACCTATATGGCTTTGACTGCCAGGGCTGCGGATTTTGCTGTAAATGAATTAAAAAGAAGAAATTTGTAATTTAAATGGAGATTCGACCATGAACAATATTAATAGAAGGGAGGCCATAAAAAGCTTTGTGCTCATGATGGGAGGCACCATGGTGGGGGCTAATGTGATCCTCACAGGATGCGCTCCCGAAGACCGTATCGAAGACTTGGATTTCTCCGAAAAGGACTTGGCTTACATGGATGAAATAGGGGAGGCTATTATTCCCGCTACGGACATCCCAGGTGCCAAGGCCGCAGGAATAGGCGGTTTTATGGCAATGATGGTAAAGGATACTTATGATAGGGAACAGCAAGAAACTTTCTTGAAGGGACTAAATGAGACCAAGTCCAGGTTTAAGGACAACAATGACAAGGCCTTTATGGATGCCTCCGTAGAGGAAAGGACTGCCTTTCTCAACAAATTGAAAAAAGAAGCCAACGAGGGTTTTTACGAAGATGAAGATATTCCAAAATATATAGGGATGTTTCAGGACCTAACTTTGCTAGGATATTTTACTTCCGAAATAGGTGCCTCACAGGCCTTAAGGTTTGTGGAAACTCCGGGTAGATATGATCCATGCATAGACTATAAAAAAGGAGACCGAGCTTGGGCAATTTAGGTTAAAAACCCAGTTAAATGCTTCAGGGTATTGGGATGGCAAGGATGTGCCATCCCGATTTATTTTTCCTAATTTTCAACTTTTTAGGGAGCCAGCTTGTTATTCTAATGAAATATACTTATTATTTAGGGCTTACACACGAGGATAACTTATGTTTAAATCAGTCTTTATTATTATTCTTTCCTTTAATTTCCTGTTCACACACAAATCTGCCGACTTTGTAATGGGCTCTACTTTTGGGCTTTTACCAATGGCCCACACCGATAAAAACGACAAGCTGGAAATGTATGCTAATAATAAATCCATACCGGACCCTATCAGGGAGGTCACTTTGGAAGCGCTTTCTCATTTCCCGGATTTAATGGATACTAGAATAGATTTTGAATTCAAGAAAAAAATTGGAGGCTCGGTAATGCAGGCCCAACCAAGAGTTGGATCACTAGTCTTCAAGGGTAAGGAAAACAGGGCTTACCGAATAAAAATTAGCCGATATCTCGAGCTGGAGGATGAAAATATACCCATAGAGGAACTTCCTCATGATGTGTTGCTTGGTTGGATAGGACACGAGCTAGGTCATATTCAGGATTATCTGAACCGTAGTGCGGTGAACCTTATGGGTTTTGGCATGAAGTATTATTGTTCCAAGAGTTTTGTCACTGAAGCCGAGATTACTGCGGATAGTTATGCGGTTTCCCACGGCCTTGGAGAGAAAATCATTGCCACCAAAAATTTTGTCTTAAATCACGAAAGACTTCCAGATGACTATAAAAACAAAATCCGGGCTCTATATATGTCACCCGGAGAAATTCTTTCACTGGTAGAAGCACAGGAAGAAGATGAAGATGAAATTGCTGAATAGATAATCATTCCTCAGCAAATAATAAAATCAAAAAAATTTTATTTTTTGAAAATCTTTTGGATTCTTTGAATAGAAGCATCCTTAGCTGCCTTGTTTGCCTCACTGCCATCAGGATCATCCGCACTTCTCATATACGCGTGTCCTGCTTCAGGGTAAATCTCGTAGTCAAACGATTTCCCATATTCCTCCATTGCTTCTTCAGATCCTTCGATGGTGGCATTTACCCTTTGATCATTTTCACCATAGAAGCCATATACAGTAGATTCTATTCTCGCGTAGTCTGAAGCATCGGAAGGCCCAGTTCCATAAAACACAAGCGCCTTTTCTATTGCAGGATTATTGGTTGCATATCGAAAGCTTTGCGCTCCTCCCCAGCAAAATCCAATGACGGAAACTTTCCCGTTTCCTGCGGGCACCGCATTGGCATATTCTACCACTCGATCTAAATCACCGGTTACTTGATCCGGATCTAGCTTGTAGATGGCATTTCTTGCCTCGTCGTCGTTTTCGAAATCGGTTGTAGTGCTATGCGAATCATCAAAATCCGAAAGAAGATCAGGGGCGATGGCAATAAACCCCAACTCTGCCAACTGGTCTGCCATACTTCTTACCCAATCCGTAAGCCCTCGGTTTTCATGAATTACGATCAGAACATCTGATTTTTGTGCGACTTCAGGGAAAGCGACAAAAGCACTTACCTCCCGGTCTCCACTACTGATTTTAACCCATTCATGATGCCTTGGTGAATCTTCCAACTGTCTTAGGGCAAAATCTTGGGCGAATAAATTGGTGTTTCCAAGAAATGACAAAATTAATAAGAGAACAATTAATGAGTGAAATCTATGGTGCATGTGAGAAGAATTTATAACCTAACTTCCTAATGTAGTTAAAAGTTAGGCCTCATTCAAGGAAATTAAAACTTTATGATGGCTTTGACAGTATTTAATTAATACCAATCTACTGCGACAAGATTAACGTTGTGTTTCTATGGAAAAATCCTTAGCCTTGTTTCCTTTAAAACTTGTAGCCTTTCCGGGGGTGAAACTAAATCTCCACATCTTTGAGCCTAGGTATAGGCAAATGATAAAGGACTGCGTGGCGGTGGGGGAAAATTTTGGGGTTTGTGTCTTTATAGACAAGTTGCTCATGTATGGCACGGAAGTAAGACTTGTGGAGATATCCAAAACCTATCAAGATGGACGGATGGATATTAAAACTATAGGCGTTCAAGCTTTTCGGATATTAAGCTTTGAAAATCCATACAAAGACAAATTATATGCAGTAGGAAAGGTTTCCGAGCTTCAAGATGATCCAATAAAAGATCCCATGGTGTTTCTGAAGTTCAAAAACCTTTTGTCAGAATTTCTGAAAATAATAGGGGATGTGGAACCAGTGTTGGAGGAGGATCTATTTGCTTATACCTACGCTGATAAGCTTGGGCTTTCATTGGAGCATGAGCTAAAGCTTCTTCTACTACGGTCAGAAAATGACAGGCTAGAATTTCTAATAAGACATATGGAAAATGCTTTACCTATTGTAAGGCAGATGGAAATGGCTAGGGAGAAAATTAAGTTGAATGGCCATTTCAAATACCTTGACCCCTTAAATTTTTGAAAGGTTACTTTTTTTTATGAAGGCTGTTTTTTCCCCCCATTTGATTTCGTACCATATATCATGGGAGGATTTTATTACCACGCGATGTCCTGCATCTACTTTCCTAACCATATTTCCTGCAGCTGTAGGCTTGTCCATTATCAAAGTAGGGCTGCCAGTCACGATGGCCAAATTTGGCTGGCTCAATAAGTTATTGCTAGCAAAGGCAAGAAGGAGAAAAAACGACGCGGGTAATAGTAAGCCATTTTTTTTGGAAGGAAGCACAAAAACCAGGATCAAAAAGCCCATCATCAAGAAGGCGAATCCGGCAGTTATTTCCTGTTTGTAGTCAAAAAGAATTCTCAAAAACTGGTCTTGATCCGTAAGGGTGTAGCCCACCAAATTGTTTTGGTTGGTGAGGCTTTTAATTTTGTCTATTACCTTAGGATTGGGATTATAGCTATAGTATTTGGACAAATAAAAGGTGGCCTGCGGAAAATTGCCCATTCCTTCTGTTATGAAAGCCATTTTAAGCAACATGGCCGGGGAGTATACCTCTTCCTCATGAAGTAGTGATTCATAGTGGATTAGAGCTTCTTTGTACTGTTTGGCAGCAAACAAAGAATCTGCTTCGTTCAGGGTTTCCTGACTGGCATGGCAGTTCGAATGGTGACTAAAAGCCAAAAAAATAAAAATAAATTTTGTAACAAACAGGGGCTTTAAATTTGGCATTGTTGATAGATAACTTTAAATTTGCAGTCCAATTACGGTAATGGCTTAGCAAAATGCAAGCCTAATTCGTGAAATTTGCCTTGGGAATCTCCAAGTTTATAAACGAAGTAACGTAAATTTGGTTAAAATCTTATTATTTCCTGATTCCGTAGCTCAGCTGGTAGAGCATGACACTTTTAATGTCAGGGTCCTGGGTTCGAGCCCCAGCGGGATCACCATATAGAAAAGAGACTTTGTTTAGATACTAGGTCTCTTTTTTTATATAGTTAATATGGGGGCGAGAAGTTTATCCCGAAGCAGGGCTGGCCGCGGGTAGGTTCGGGAAGCCCCAGCGGGATCACCATATAGAAAAGAGACTTTGTTTAGATACTAGGTCTCTTTTTTTATATAGTTAATATGGGGGCGAGAAGTTTATCCCGAAGCAGGGCTGGCCGCGGGTAGGTTCGGGAAGCCCCAGCGAGGACATGCCGTTAAGGAAATATCCCTTTGGATATTTCTAGGCATGGGCCAGAATGCAGGGCGGACGTCTTTAGAAGGTTCACCAAACTTAGACATAACAATAGATAAAAGAGACTTGGTTAGGAAGCCAGGTCTTTTTTTGGAGGAATCAACATAGGGGCGAGAAGTTTATCCCGAAGCAGGGCTGGCCGCGGGTAGGTTCGGGAAGCCCCAGCGAGGACAAGCCGTTAAGGAAATATCCCTTTGGATTTTTCTAGGCTTGGGCCAAAATGAAGGGGAGGCATTATGCACGTACACGTTGAAAACGGTCCAAGTTTAGAGGTATCTATTTTTGCTTTTTACAGCTTGCGGGGGAGGGGTAAGGTAAGTACAGCCCCAACCTCTTCAGGATTGATGATTTCGACCAAAAAATGTCCTGAACGCAATTTGCCATACAAACCCCATCCCATCACCACATCGCATATACCGCTCTATTTCCCCAATGCCTCCTTGTACACCTCTAGTGCCCTTTCTCTGGCCATCTTATGGTCTACCATCGGCTCTGGATATCCGTCGGTGCCAAATTCCGAAACCCATTTTTTCACGTACCTCCGGTCTTTGTCAAATTTTTCCAGTTGGGAGGAGGGGTTAAAAACCCTAAAATAGGGTTGGGCATCCGTGCCTGTACCCGCTGCCCACTGCCAACCCCCATTATTGGAGGATAATTCGTAATCCAAAAGTTTCTCGGCAAAATAGGTCTCTCCCCATCTCCAGTCTATAAGTAGATGTTTGGTCAGAAAGCTTGCGGTTACCATCCTTACCCTGTTGTGCATGTAACCGGTACGGTTGAGTTGTCTCATTCCGGCATCCACCAATGGGTAGCCTGTTTTCCCCTCACACCATTTTTGGAATTCCTCTTTGTCATTTCTCCAAGGAATCCTGTCATATTGGGGTTTGAAGGATTTATCCACCACCTCAGGCTGCTGATAGAGCACCATCATATAAAATTCCCGCCAAATCAATTCATTGAGATAAGTCTCATTGAGTGCTTTTGCCTGTATGGCCAATTTCCGGATGCTGATGGTTCCAAAACGGAGATGAACCCCTAACCTACTAGTACCATCCAGAGCGGGGAAATTCCTGGTTTTGTCGTATTTTTTTATCAGGTCCTTATCAATTTCCAATCGGGGGATGTGGATGTCTGTTTGTTCAAATCCCAATTCATTTAGCGTAGGCAAGGGTAAGGGTTCTGTTTGGTATAACCTGTTCTTTCTACCATCCAAGCTTACGGGTCCAAACTTGGTAGCATTAAATTTCCGTAGCCAAGTTTTGCTGTAAGGAGTGAAGACCTTATAAAAGGAGCCACTGTCTGTGGTTATTTCATCTTTCTCATAAATCACCTGATCCTTAAAATCCAAAAAAGCTATTTGGTGTTTTTTGAGTAAATCGGCAATGGCTTGGTCCCTTTTTCTGGCATAGGGTTCATAATCTCTGTTGGTGTAAACGTTGGCAATTTCAAACTCCTCCACAAGTTCTTCGAAAACCTCTTCAGGTTTACCATGTTTGATCAATATGGAGCTCCCAAAGTCCTTGAGTTGCTCATGAATGGCCTTAACCTGTTGGAGTATAAATTCTACCCTCGCATCCTTCTTACTTGGGAGTTCGTCCAGGATCTGTGTATCAAAAATAAACAGGGGCAGCACACAATCTTCATTTTCATAGGCATAGTAAAGCCCCAGGTTGTCGTCAAGTCTTAGGTCCCTCCTGAACCAAAAAAGCGTAATTTTTTCCATAACGTTTTAAGTTAAAAAGCGGTAAAATTGTTTAAAGGTCTTATGGGTCTGTCCGGGGAGTTCCTTCCAGGATTCGTATGGGGGGTCTTTCCTCCTCTTTGGGTTCTGGCTTGAAGATATCTGGTGCTAACTCATCCAGGTCGATTTCGAAATTATACCTCTGTGTGTTGTCGTCGTCCTCCCTTAGAAATTCGGGTTGGGGCCGTCTTCTAAGGGATAGAAACAGTTCCCTAAAGGAGCTGAAGTTTAGGTTTTGAGAAACGGATACCCCGTAGGTATTTGGGGCCCGGTTGTTGATATTCAGAGCAGTCAAGGTGTTGAAATTATTTCTGTTATACACCCTAATCCTGTACCTGCCATCTTCTGTGAGCAGGTATTCCGCCTGCCAGTCCCCGGCAATGGTATTGAAATCCGCATTTCCTTGTAAATCGGTGAATCCCCCGTCTCTGGTCACCCTTAACCTACCGTCCAAAAAGGTATATGCCACCCTAAGTTGAAAAGTTTCCAGGGCGGTTTCATCCAAGGTGGTTAAATCGAAGTCTATTTCAAGGTTTTGGTCTACTTGGGCAATCAGGCTGTTTAGCTGCGAAGAAACCAATTGGCTGAGGTTGGAGAACCCAATTCCAGAGCCCGTAAACTGTCCTTCAGGTGAAAAACGCCTTAACATAATTAGTGAAAAGACCTGTCTGTTTTTTTCCTGCTCATCATTGGCAATTCGATTTTGGAAGGCCGATATGGTGGTTTGTACCTCGCTGCTCTCTGGAAAAGCGGAAAAATCAAACACAAAAGAAATGTCCGGAGATAGCAAAGGGCCATCCAGGTCCATGATTACTTTCACCGGATACCTCCTTTTTAGTTCGGCAGTCTCAAACTCGCTTCCTTCAGGGGTGGTTTGAAGGCTGATCAAGGAGACGTTTTCCTCATAGGCTGCCCTTATGTTCATTATTCCTTCATAAGGGTCCCCAAACCAAGCTACTCTTCCGCCTGGTTCTATTTGAAAGCGCTTATTGATCACGTTATAGAGGGAGAAATTGTAAAGGGCATCTACAATTTCATAGGTGCCGGACATACTGAAATTACCTTGTGTATCCACTTGAAGGTTCAAAACCCCCCTTCCTCTACCTTGGATATTTTCACCTGTTCTGGGATCAATTTGGATTTCCACGTATGCGTTTGGATTCAGGTCCAAGTTCAGGTTCATGTTTAGGTTCCTTAAGTTGAGCCTTTCTTCTTGCTCCTCTTCATCACCGTTTCTGGTGGTATCCCTCACGTTTATGATCCGGATATAATCCTCCTGGACTTGCCCTTGTGTGCTTCCTATCGGTATAAATACACGAGTGTTAGGTTGAGACCTGGCATTGGCGTTGAGCTCCAGATTATCAAGAGGCCCAAATATTTCAAGGGTGCCTGTGGCGAATGCCGTCCCATAAAAAAGTTCGTTGTCTGCCAAGCTGGTATTCATGACCTGGAAATTGGAATAGCTAGAGGAAATGTCAAAAACAAAATTAGAGAAATTGTCATGGGAAATCCCCCCTCTTAGGGTGGCTCTGTTATTGTTTAAGTCCTTCAGGGACAAGTTTCTAAAGCTGATTTCATTGGGTTCAAACAAAACCTGTCCATCCAGCTCATAGGTAGTACCTAGGTAATTGAATTTAAACTTTCCCCCCTGAAGTTGACCTTGGCCCTGGATTTCGGGGCTGCTGAGGTTGCCCCTTATATCCATGCTTCCAGATAGGGTGCCCCCCACCCCAGATACATTGTCCTGTATAAATGGCTCAAAAATAACAAGGCTGGTCTCTTCAAAATCAGCCTTGAGATTCAGGGATTGATCTTGGTCTCGAATTCCTCCTTTTACGGAGATGGCCTTGTTTCCATTTCTGTAATGCTCTATATCTAAAAGGATTACCCCCTCCTCATACCTGGCGTGGCTTTTCATGTCGCCGATCAAGAATTCATTGATATGGATACCCTCTATGCTGAGCTGTCCATACGACCCTTTCTTTTGTCTATAATCTGCCAAGTTAATTTCTCCGTTGGCAACCCCCCGGTAGTGGTTTAGGCCAAAAGAATTGAGAAAACCCAGGCTAAGTTCATTGATCTTTACCTGAACCATTTCCCCTGTTTCGGGATTGACCCTGCCATTGGCGGAAATGAATTGATCCTCATGAAATAGCAGTAGGTTGTCAAAGGAAATCTCTTTATTACTTATAAGGATTCGGTTGTCGGGGTCAAACTCCCAGAAGTTATCTAAAAGCTTGATTTGGGAAGGCTGAAAGGATATGCTAGTACTATTGGGAGCCAATGTGATAGAACTGCCAACCCTAAGAAAACTTTCCGTGTCGATCTGTTCCAGCCCCAGGTCCAGGGAAACCTTGGATTCATCCCAAATGGCCTCGGCCATTAGGTTATTGAATATCAGTCCCGACCGGAGCTGTTGATTGTCGGAATTGACATAAAAAGCGGCCAGCACCTCGCTGCTATTCTTCATTTTGGAGGTGTTAAAGTCAATCTTGTTGTCGAAAAAATAGTGGCCAAGGTAATAAATGCTATCCACTTCTGAATAGAAATTAAAGACCGTGTTTTCGGCAGTTTGAAAAAAAGAACCCTCTAGACTGGTATTCGATGAAATGGAAAGCGTGGGGTCAAAGAGATTGATCAAGGGATCGGGGTCTCTCAAGTCCAGGGTCAAATCTATATAGTACTCTCCGCCCTCCGGATAGGTACGGGGTTTTGGCTGCTCGTTGGTTAGGATTGCCATATAATCCTCCCAAAGTTCCTTACTGTCTTTCAGCAATTCTCCTACCTTAAAATCCCCAGCGATACTGGCTACCAAAATATCCGAATTTAAAGAGACCACACGGGAATCATCCGTGAAGAGAGATTGAAAAAGAAAATAATCAATGAATAAATCCCTGCCTTCGTAGCTTACAAGTACATCCCTGAACCGAGACACCCCTTCCACATTGTCCCAATGCAGCCCTTTGGTGTCCAGTTCAAAACTGCCGCTGAGAAAAATATTGTTTTCGGCCAATAAAAGGGGTTGAAGGTAAGCCGTATCCAGTTTTAAAACCAAATTGGCAGAGTCCTTTCCATCTCTCAGGTCCAGGGTGCCATCCACATCCATGACCAAGTTGGGATCCTTTATAGAAAGCTTCCCTTTGAATAAATCCCTTCCAAGGGTAGCATTGGTGCTGATTTGAGTGTAGTCATAGTTATTGATGCCGATATGGCTTATGTCCGCATCCAGCTCCAAAATTGCAGAGGTGGCGGTCAAGCCACGACCTTTGAGGTTACCCTTGAAACTTGTGTTCTGAAACATTTCGGGATCTTCGAAGAGCGTTCCCAGGTTAAAGTCAATGGCTTCTACCTTACCATTATACGTAGGGGTTTGATTGTCGAATTGGAAATTGATGCCCCCCCTAACCCTTCCGATACCTGTCCTGAAATCCCCTTCCGTCCTAAACCTATTTAAATAACCCCTGTAATCAGCATCAAAGCGAATACTTACGAACTTGTCCAACTCCTTTTGGGACTGGGGGGTGGTATACGGTAAGAGATCCCGACTCAGTATATTGCTGTTTAGAAGGGAAAGGTTGAAATAGGTGCTGTCTAGGTAAGGGAGACCTTCTATGGAAAACTTCCCAAAAAGGGCGCTCCTTTCCCCAAACCGCAGCAGAAGCTCCTCTGAATATAAATCCGATATTTTACCCGAAACCTCCCCGCTTAAATAAATCCTATCCTGAACTTCTGGGAAGGTTTTTACAAAATACCTCAGGTCCTGAATGTCCAGGACGGATTCATCAAGTTGTGCGGAAATGTTTACCTCATTGTTGAAATTTCGCAAGGCTCCTAT
The DNA here is from genome assembly GCF_003347495.1 of Pleomorphovibrio marinus. Lineage (GTDB taxonomy): Bacteria > Bacteroidota > Bacteroidia > Cytophagales > Cyclobacteriaceae > Pleomorphovibrio > Pleomorphovibrio marinus. Next base: position 231,672 of record NZ_QCXY01000001.1, on the reverse strand, counting down.
CTCTTCATAGGAAAAACGTAGGTAGTTTTTGATTTCTGTTTGGTTTGCCCTCAAATAGAGGTCATTAAACTCCATGCCTGTGGAGCTGTAGGTGAAGTCCGTTCTCAGTTGCTGGAATGAAATGCCAGAAGTAGATTCCACCCCTTTCAGAAACCGAAGATTGAATGCCACTGTATCGGAAACCACCAGAAAATTATCGGCAGCAGCAATCAACTCCCTAAACCTGAGCCTACCATAGTCAAAGGGGATATCGGTTTCCTCCAAGGTATAGTCAATCAAGTCCAAGGAAGTTTTTTCGAAAGCGATGTTCTCTATTCTGAACCGCACCGGTTTTTTATCCTTTTCTGTTTCGGATCGCTTTACCAAAAGTCCAATTTTATCTATGAAATCGGTGATGTTAAGCCCGACGATGGTGTCATGTGTGAGGAGCCTCACATTTCCCTCCCTCAAGTTGATCTCATCGAAGCCCGGGTTGTTGGCGTCAAGCAGACCCCTGATGGAGAAATCAATATATACCTCCTCTAAATCCACCATGAGGCTGTCATTTAGGTCGTAAATCTCCACATCGCTGAGACTTATAGCATCCCACCACCGAATGTCTACAGCCTTAATGGTGGTACTGTATCCGGTTTTGCTAGAAATCCCATCGGTAAGATATCCTGCTAGGTAGGTCTGAACCTTGGGGATTTGAAGTAACCCACCAATTAGAATGAGAAAGAGCAAAAGGAATAACGCAAACCTAAACAACAGCTTAAGGGCATATACTAAAATTTTCTTAACTTTCGCTTTCGTTTCCAATGATCTAATCGGATGAAGATAAATATATTGGCGATAGAGTCCTCCTGTGATGAAACGTCCGCAGCGGTCATTTCTGATGGCAAAGTACTTAATAATATCATAGCCACGCAATCCGTGCATGAGAAATATGGGGGGGTGGTTCCCGAACTTGCCTCCAGGGCTCACCAGCAGCACCTTATTCCCGTGGTACACCAGGCTATGGAGGAGGCAGGTATGCGTAAAAGTGATCTTTCGGCAATAGCATTTACCCAAGGGCCTGGCTTGATGGGGGCATTGCTGGTGGGGGGGTCCTTTGCCAAATCGCTTGCCTATGCTTTGGAAATCCCCTTAATAGCTGTAAATCATATGGAGGCGCATGTACTGGCGCATTTTATTGATGCCCCATATCCTTCTTTTCCATTCATTTGCCTCACGGTAAGCGGGGGACATACCCAGTTGGTACTTGTCAAGGACTACCTAGACATGGAAGTGGTAGGGGAGACGTTGGACGATGCGGTTGGGGAGGCTTTTGACAAAACCGCCAAAATGCTTGGCTTGCCTTATCCTGGAGGGCCAGAGATGGACAAGTTGGCAGAAAAAGGAAACCCAGAGGCATTCCCTTTTCCCATTACTCAAATGAAAGGGCTCGACTTTTCCTTCAGTGGCATCAAAACTGCTGTGCTCTATTTTCTAAGGGACAGATTAAAGGAAGATCCTGGTTTCATAGACCGTCATCTTCAAGATATTTGTGCGTCTGTGCAACACTCCTTGATTACAATGCTGCTGATAAAAGTAAGGAAGGCTGCTCGACAATTTGGCATCCATGAAATCGCCATTGCTGGAGGCGTGTCTGCCAATAGTGGACTCAGGGCTGCTATAAACCTGGAGGCGAAAGAAAAGAACTGGAAGGTTTATGTTCCCAAATTGGCCTACTGCACTGACAATGCCGCCATGATTGCCATGGCAGGTCATTATAAATATTTAGAAGGAAGATTCTGTGACCGGGAAGTAAGCCCCATTGCAAAAATGAAAATAGGGAATCATGGATAAGAAAAAGAAATTCGATAAGATTATCAATATAAAAAACAGGAAAGCCAGTTATGAATTTGAATTCATAGACAAGTATGTGGCAGGGGTAGTTTTGACGGGTACAGAAATTAAGTCCATTAGAGAAGGAAAGGTTTCCCTTACCGAAGCCTATTGCTATTTCAGGAGGAGCGAACTTTTCATCAAGCAGATGCATATTGCCCCTTACAGCCTAGCCTCCCATTTCAACCATGATGCGGTCAGGGAGAGAAAGCTCTTACTCCAAAAGCAAGAGTTGAAAAAAATAGAGAATAAGTTTGCTGAAAAGGGCCTCTCGATTGTCCCTATCCGTATATTTATCAACAATAAGGGGCTAGCCAAGATTGAGATAGCCTTATCAAAGGGTAAAAAAGTACATGACAAGAGGCAATCTATAAAGGAGAAAGATGCAAAACGAGATCTTCAGCGAATGGCATACTGACTGGAAATTTGGAATTTGCAGATTTCCTGTTTTGTCGCTTTATCGGGAACCGGTGATTGGTTCCGGGCTAACCAGTCAATTGTTATATGGGGAGACATACAAGGTGCTTGGGGCTTCAAAGGACAGCAAATGGATCATGGTGACGGGGGACAGAGAGGCGGGAAACGGCTGGATACCTACGGTTCAGCTCCATTCGATTTCTGGAGACGCCTATCAGAACTACCAAAAGGATGACTTTAGAATCGTTTCCTCTCCTTTTGGGAAAGTGGTAGTCGGAGGTGAGCCTTTTTACTTGTTGCCGGGAAGTATTGTGCACGTATCTTCCTCAGAGCTGTTTTCCATAGAAGAAATCGTACATATGGAAGGGGAGTTTAGGGAGTTCACAAACAAAGCCAACAGGGAAGAGCTTGTGAAGATAGCCCTAGGGTTTTTAAGGGCTCCTTACCTTTCCGGAGGAAGGAGTTATTTTGGGATCAACTCAGGTACACTCATCCACCTAGTTTACAAAATCGGGGGATACGTGGTGCCCAATTATTTAGCGGGCCTGTTGACCTTTGGAAAACCAATTACGCAAGATGTGCTTCAGACAGGAGACATTGTCCTTTTCGCCAATGAAAACAATATCCCTTCACATGTGGGGATGTATTTGGGGGATAAACAACTTATGGAAGTAAAGGGAGCAGTGCAGATAAGGCCTTTTGAACCCGAGGATCATAAATCCGTCTCAAACATTTCACGACCAAATCAGGTTCATCAACTATTAAAAATATTTCCAGGATGAAAGACTGGATGGAAAAAAAGGTATTAGTACTTAACCTAGACCATACTCCTATTGCTGTAGTAACGGTGCAGAAAGCTATTGTCCTTACCATCCTGGAAAAAGCCACCTCCTTAGCCCATTTCGAATATCTCAGGATTAGAACCGTGGATAGGGAGTTTTTTTATCCCGCAGTAATCCGTCTATATGAGTATAAAAACATTCCTTACAAAGGCGTCATGCTCAATCGATCCAATATTTTCAAAAGGGATGATCAATCCTGCCTTTACTGCGGAGCCACGAAGAGTCTCACCATAGACCATGTAATACCCAAATCCAAAGGAGGAAGGACAAGTTGGAACAATTTGGCCACAGCATGTCATAGGTGCAATACCCTAAAAGGGGACAAGACTCCCGAGCAGGCGGGTATGAGCCTCCGTAAGTTGCCCTTTAAACCTACCCTCTCTCATTTTTTGGCGGAATATGCAGAAAGGCATGCGGAAGAGTGGTTGCCTTTCCTCCCAATGAGGACAGTATAGACGGCTAACTTTTTGTAAACAAGCAGTTTCTAATCTTAAAAAAATTTGTACATTTGCAGTCCGTTCGGTCGAACGGCTCCCAATGGGGGTATACATATTCACAAAACCTCAACCCATTTGACCCCAGGGTTGTTGAATTTCAGGGTCTTATTATTAATATGTCAAATAACGAAGATTTTAACTGGGAAAAGTACGAAACCAAGGGTTTTGGAGAAGGCTACACCAAGGCTGAAAGGGCTGAAATGGAAAAGCTGTATGACGAAACCCTAACGGAGATCACGGAGAAGGAGGTCATTAAAGGTACCGTAGTAGGTATCAACGACAAGGATGTGATCGTCAACATTGGTTTCAAATCAGATGGCCTGGTGCCACTCAATGAATTCCGTGATTTGGAAGAATTGAAGATAGGTGACCAAGTAGAACTTTTCATCGAAGAGCAGGAAAACTCCCTTGGCCAGTTGGTGCTTTCCAGAAAGAAGGCCAAGATGGTAAGAGCTTGGCAGGAGATCGAAGATGCCCTCGAATTCGACAACGTGATCGAAGGCTTGGTGAAAAGAAGAACAAAAGGCGGGCTTATCGTGGATATCTACGGTGTAGAAGCCTTCCTTCCTGGATCTCAAATCGATGTGAAGCCTATACGGGATTTTGATATCTATGTAGGCAAGAAGATGGAAGTGAAAGTGGTTAAAATCAACCACGCTAACGATAACGTAGTGGTTTCTCACAAGGTGCTGATTGAAAAAGACCTGGAGAAGCAAAAAGCCGAAATCCTCAACAACCTGGAAAAAGGACAGGTACTCGAAGGTGTGATAAAGAACATGACCAACTTTGGTGTCTTTATCGACCTGGGTGGTGTGGATGGATTGCTTCACATCACGGACATCTCTTGGGGAAGGATCAACCATCCCGAAGAAGTGCTTAACCTGGACGACAAAGTACAGATTGTGGTGCTTGATTTTGATGATGACAAGAAGAGGATTTCCTTGGGAATGAAGCAACTTACTCCCCACCCATGGGATTCACTTTCTGCGACCCTGGATGTTGGGTCCAAGGTTAAGGGTAAGATTGTGAACGTTGCTGATTATGGCGCATTCCTTGAATTGGCCCCAGGTGTGGAAGGGCTTATTCACGTATCTGAAATGTCATGGTCTCAGCACTTGAGAAACCCCGCTGACTTTGTGAAGGTAGGGGACGAAATTGAAGCCGTAGTACTTACCTTGGACAAGGATGACCGCAAGATGTCTTTGGGCATTAAGCAACTTACTGAAGATCCATGGACCAAGAAGGAAATGGGTGATAAATACGCCATCGGCACCAAGCATAAGGGTATCGTGAGAAACCTCACCAACTTCGGCCTCTTCCTAGAGCTAGAGGAAGGAATTGATGGTTTGGTACACGTTTCTGACCTCTCCTGGACCAAAAAGATAAAGCACCCCTCCGAGTTTGTGAAAGTTAGTGACGAATTGGATGTTGTGGTTCTTGAGCTAGACTTGGACAATAGGAGGCTTGCACTAGGCCATAAGCAGTTGGAGGAGAACCCATGGGATACTTTTGAAAGTGTATTCCCCGTAGGTTCCTTACACAAGTGTTCCATCATTTCCAAAAACGACAAAGGAGCGGTATTGGAGCTGCCTTATGGACTTGAAGGGTTCGCAACCACTAAAAACCTAGAGAAGGAAGATGGATCTCAGGCGGAAGCAGGAGAATCACTGGATTTCAGGGTAGTGGAATTTTCTAAGGATGATAAGCGTATTGTGCTATCACATACTGCATCCTTTAAGGAGGAGGCCATGCCTAAGTCCAAGAAAAGTGGAACCAAGAAGAAAACTGGAGCACCCGATGCCCCTGGAGAAAAATCCACCCTTGGGGATCTGGACGCATTGTCTGCATTGAAAGAGAAAATGGACGAAGACTCCAAGAAGTAATCTAAACTTTAAAGGGATTATCCTACCAAAAGCACCGTTCCGGAAGGGACGGTGCTTTTTGGTTTTATAAAGGATGTAAGTTTCTCCCAAACTGTAAGAAAAATCAAGATGCAGTCAACTGTATTTTCCAGGAGAAAATGATGTGAGGCGGTTTCGGACTTTGCTGGTAGATCCATTCAATCCTTTCCCACCAAGGTCATCACTGACCTTTCAGGAAGGGTTATGGTTTCAGTTCCCGTCTCAACTAAAATAGGACTTAAGTCGTTGTCTTCATCAGTGAGGAAGGCGCTCCAACCATAATCTTCTCCTAATTCTTCCGGGATTGAAACAGTGGCAGCATGAATGGAGGAGTTTACCAGCACCAAAACCAATTCCCGGGAGTCAGGATCTTTATATCCTGAAACCAACACATCCGCCTTTTCGGCATTCTCCACGGCAGCATTCACCCCTATGCGATGATAACCGGGACGGATAAAACGGCTGAAATTGCCCAATGTCCACAACATTTTACTCTCATAAATCTCCCCATCCTCTTCCTCTTTGTCCACGTAAACCAGGCCATCTTTATAATTGTAGGGAGAAACCCCCAGCCACCAGTGCCAGGCGGATGCGCCAGAAGTGGTGAGGTCAGTGTGAATCACCCTGGCCATGTAGAGTGCAGGGGTCATACCCAAGTCCCTTCCCCGGCCCTCGATTTCACCGTCATTATCCCCTAGGATGCAATATTCCGACATCCAATAGGTCAATCCTGGAAAGGAAGCCAGGGAATTCGCTAATTGCTCTCTCTTGGTCACCGCCATGGAAAGGGGGGAGGTAGTGAAGTAGCTGTGCCCGGAAATGCTATTGCTTACCCTGGAAAGGTCACCCAGGTATAGCTCGCTTTCAGGGTTGAAAAAGGCATTGATCTGCTCAGACCTGCCAGGCCTGTTGTGTTCCTCATAAAGGTATTCGATCTGACCGGCTTCCGCCAGGTCTATGTTGGTGTTGTCACCCCGTTTTTCTAAAGATAAATTCAGTGCATTGGCAATGCCTGCTATCTCCTCGTTCCAAAAGGGGGTGCCTTCCTGGCCACCATCTTCCCAATCCCACTGGGGTTCATTTACAGGACTTATGTAATCTACGGATAACCCTGTATTCTCCAATCCGGCTATGGCCTTTGCCATGTACTCTCCAAATGCCTCATAGTTTGAGGGGTCTAAATTGGATCGCTGTCCGGAATCCGTGTAAGCTTTCCCGTTTCTGGTCAGCCATACCGGGGGGCTATTTAGAAACACCAAAAGGTGTTCCACCTCCCTGTCCTTTGCCGCTTGGGCAAACCAGAGCTGGCCCTTCTGCCTGTTCGCGTCAAAATCTCCGTTTTCGTCCATTACTGAAGAGGCTCTACGCCAGGGGTCTCTGATGCCACTTTGCTCACCTTGGGCAGCACTTCCCGCCCCCAAGTTGAATCGCCAAAGGGAAAGGCCAATACCTTCGGGTTGGCCTTCTTCACTTATTTCCTTACTGAACAGCAGATCTGCAATTCGGTTTTTCTTATCATCTGGCCAAGTACCCACAAATTGGCAAGACCAGGCATCCGAGGCACCGAAATGAGCGATGGTTTGATGTTTTTCCTCCAGGTGGATCTCCACATTTACCCGTATGTTGGTAGTGTTGGCTTGCCTATGGTCGTTTTCACCGGGTATGGAACAGGCCATAAATAATAGCCATGATAAATAAATTACCTTCATTTATTAATGTTTTTTTCAATGGTCAAAATTGTTTACTAATCTGCCTGTATCATAATCAGACTTGCCTAGGAACTGTTCAAACATAGTTTATATTTAATCCCCCAATGAGGACTTTTCTATGCTTGGTTTCATTTTCGATTGGAAATGGGTAAAAAAAAGGGGAGAAACCTCCCCTTTTTTAATAATCAATTATAGCCCGGATTTTGTTCGAGCTGGTTGTCAGAGGCTAGGATTTCATCCCTTGGTATAGGAAGCCAATAATGACGCTCCTGGAAGCTTTTACCTTCCAACGCAGTTTTGAAATCATAGGTGAAATCTCCATCCTCATTCCTGCGGATGTCAATGCCTAAGGCGGGTTGGTTTTCCACTTCCATGGCGATCATCCATCTTCTCACATCATAGTAGCGGTGCTCCTCAAAGGCCAACTCAATTCTTCTTTCCTGTCGGATACGTTCCCGCATCTCGCCTTGGCTCAGGCCGGCAGGGAGTTCCGGCATATTCACCCCATTTCTGGTTCTTATGGCATTGATTGCATCGTAAACCGTGGCATCAGGCCCTACCGCCTCATTTTGTGCTTCCGCATAGCTTAGCAATACCTCGGCATATCGGAAATAGATCCAGTTTTGGGTACCAGCCACTTCCCAGGGGTTTTGGATGGGAAGAGTCTCATCGATGAATTTTCTAAGGTAATATCCACTCCTACTGGTATTCCAATTGGATGGCCCCTCCTGGCTGTCTCTTCCACCTGGAAGAAAGGTTTCCACGGCTCTTCCCCGATAAGGGGCACCGTTGAAGAGGATGGTTTCGTAAAACCGTGGATCGCGGTTTTCATAGGGAGCCGCTGCATGTTCTGGATTATCCCAGTCAAAGCTGCTACCGTCCATCATTTCATAATCATCCACCAGGGTCTGCAAAGGAACATTGCCTCCCCATCCATCGTAGCCATTCGGTCCATTGGCTATCTCCAAGGCAGTATGCCTTTCGTTGATATTATAAAACCGTGCAAAGATCACCTCTTCGTGACTTCCAGGAGTCAGGAACATTTCCCCGTAACCGTCCTGATACAGGCTGTATATACCGAGTTCCATGATTTCACGGTAGGCCTCAGCTGCAGCTGTCCATTTTTGTTGATCGTTTGCATTTCCATCGTTAAAGAGGGGGCTCGCTGCGTAGAGCAGTAACCTTGCTCTCAGGGCCATGGCTGCACCTCGGGTAGCTCTACCTTCCTGCCAACTCCCATCATTTTGAAGGGGAAGAACTGGTATGACTGCATCCAATTCACCAATGGCATATGCCAGGCCGTCTTCAATGGAGATTTTCTGGAAGAGCGCGGGATCCGTAAAGTCATCCCCAAGTTCATATACCTGATCATGCATGAGTACCACTTCCCCGTAATTTCGTATGAGGTCATGATAGCGGAATGCACGTATAAACCTAAGTTCTGCGGTAAGTCTTTCTTTTCCAAAATCACTCATTTCCACATCTGGCATATTGGTGAGGGCATAATTACACTCCCGTATGCTTCTGTAACTCCGTCCCCATAAAGTGCCTGCGATACCTGTATTTTCTGGGGATAGTTGCCCTTGCTGGATCACCCAGGTTTCGTCATCGTTGTTATATACCGATTCATCAGTCAGGGAGCCCCATAGGGCATATTCAAACCCCCTCCCAAACCCGGGTACGGAGCCGTCTCCTTCTTTGTCAGTAAGTCGCACACCCAAATACCGATTGATGACAAATGCCTCAAAAAGGGAAGAGTCAGCCAAAATGGAGGCATCCGAAATCCGGTCCGTGGGAACAATATCAAGGAAATCATCCTTGCAGCCAACTAATATATTGCTGCATATGAGTAAACCCAATAGTGGGTAAGTTATATTCTTCTTCATGGATTAGCTGTTTAAAATGATACGTTTACACCAAGATTTATAATCCGCTGCTGGGGGTAAAACTGTGCACTACCGCTGGAACCTTCGGGATCGAAATCCTGAACACCAGTAATGGTAAAGAGGTTAAAGGCATTGGTGTAAAGCCTTAAATTCCCAATCCCAAAACGGTCTAATACTGCGGTGGGGAAATTGTATCCCAACTCAAGGTTTTTAAGTCTCACAAAGGAAACGTCCTGCAGCCAGAAGTCACCTGGAAACAGCCCCCCACTTACTGCGGAAGATGCCCTCTCGCTTACCCTGGGATGTGTGCCCTGTGGGTTATTTGGGCTCCATCGGTTGTCTGACCAGCTACTGTAATAGTTGCCCACAGTACCGGACTCGGGTAATACATACTGCCTTACCCGGGCTTGTCCGGCAAATACCATGGCGATGTCGAAATTTTTATATCCTGCATTGAGGTTCAGGCCAAAAGTTATTTGGGGGATGTTTCCGAGCTCGGTTCGGTACATGTCGTCTGCAGTAATTACTCCATCTCCGTTAATGTCCTCGTAGATTAAATCTCCGGGTTGGGCGCCAGGTACACTTGTCACTTGCTCAATTTCATCATCAGTTTGAAAAATCCCAGTGGTCCTATATACTAAATAGGTGTTTAATGGCCTGCCGGTTTGTCTTTGATGTTCAGGAACCCCTGGAGCTTCATCCATAAATACCACCTCGTTTCTGGCATAGGTGAAGTTACCAGAGACCCCAAAATTAAACGCACCCACATGCTGATAACCCACCGTGGCCTCCATACCATGGCTGGTCACTTCGCCGATATTTTCCGAGGGAACCAAGGATTCATCATCAAAAGGATTTACTATCCCTGAGACTGCAGGTATGGAAGCATTCCTTGTGGTAAGGATATCACTTCTGTTTTGGTGGAAGAAAATCACTTCGGTATTGAATTTCTGGAGCCATACCGCATTTATACCTATATCTGTTTTTGTAGATACTTCCCAAGTGATGTTGGGATTTCCTAATCGCACTAAGTCAATTCCCGTCACCACTTCTCCACCTACGACATACCGGTTATTGAAGGTGTAATTGTCGAAAAACTGGAACTGCCCTACATTGTCATTCCCCAGTTGACCATGAGAAACCCTGAACTTCAAATCATCGAACACATCGGCCACACCTCCTGAAAACCAGTCCTCCTCCGTGATCCTATAGCCGGCAGAGATGGAGGGGAAAAACCCATATCTGTTCCCTTCCGGAAAGATGGATGAGCCGTCCGCCCTTGCCTGAACCTCTACCAGGTATTTTTCCTGATAGTTATAGTTAAACCTACTTATTATACTTCTTCTGGAGAAATTATAGGAACTTCCCCAGTTGTCATAGTCAGATAACGCTGGTCCTCCTTGGGACAGTTCAGGTGTTTCCGCAGTGGGAAAGTGGAAGCGAGAAGCCCCCATCGTGTGAGAGTGATTGAAGCTCTGCTCATATCCCACAAATGCATCAACGTGATGCACACCAAAGCTTTTATTGAAGTTTAATTTGATATTGCTCACCTGCATGGAGGCATAGGTGTGCCCCTCTTCCAAGGAAGGCATTTGGTTGGGCCCCCCGCCTACCACAATAGGGTTGAAGGCGTCCTCCGAGGGACTATAGTTGTAAAGGGTATAAGGGGTTCTCCAATTTCGGTACCGATCTGAACTTTCATCTATGGACAAAAATCCATCGACAGAAAATCCATCAATTGGGAGTTCGTAACTGGCCCTCAATATTCCGTTAAATACATACCTGGGATTATCGTGAACACCCCCTTCATCAGTGGCCATAATTGCGGGATGGTTGTTTTCAATACCACTAGAAGGTAATCCATTGGGAAAAAATGCCGGAACAGTAGGGTATGCCCTATAAATGGACCTGAAGATGGTACCTGCTCCCTCAGTGGGAAATTGCCTGGATTCTTTCCTTCCTGCCAATGAAACTCCCACCGTTAGCCTGTCCGTAATGTCCGCATCTAAATTTGTCCTGAAACTGTATTGTTCATATTGGTTGGCACCATTTCGATAAAGGCCATCTTGGGATAACATTCCCAAGGAGGCAAAATACCTAACATTTTCAGAGCCTCCTCTTACACTTAAGTCATGTTGATTTTGTAAGGCCACACTTTGAAGCGATTCCCTTTGCCAATTCGTGTTGGGATAATTTAAGGGATCTGCCCCTGACCTGAACAAGCCAATTTCCTCTTGGCTATATAATTGGTTCAGTCCATTTTGACGGTTGTTGTAGTAGGCGATCTCATTTCTAATTTCCGCATAGGTACCTGCATCGGCCAAGTTTGGAAGGCGGGTAGGGGATGAGAATCCTTGGTTAAAGCTGTAAGTTACTCTTGGCTTTCCTGTTTCCCCCCTTTTGGTGGTTACCAATATTACTCCGTTTGCTGCGCGGTTTCCATATACTGCGGCGGAGGCGTCTTTCAACACAGAAATACTTTCGATGTCATTGGGGTTCAGCCTTTCCAGACCGCCTACCTGACCAGGTACGCCATCTACTACTACCAAGACATCGTTGTTCCCCGTGGTGGCCAAACCCCTGATCGAGATGCTTGAGCCGTCATAGCCAGGTTCCCCACTTCTGTTATTGGCGATCAGCCCGGAAAATCTACCTGCCAAAGAGTTGGAAATGTTGGGTTGGGGACTTTGGGCAATATCCCTTCCTTCCACTTGTGAAACAGAACCTGTGAGTGTGGCTTTTTTCTGTTCTCCATACCCCACTACCACCACTTCACTCAGGGACTCCATGTCAGGAGCCATCTGGACTTCAATGGTGGATTGTGTACCCGGTTGTATTTCTTGGGCGGTGTATCCTAAGAATGAAACCTGCAAGGTAAGATCTTCCTCTGAAGGCACCGACAAACTGAAGCTACCGTCGAGGTCCGTAACTGTACCCGAACTAGTTCCTTTTACGATCACTGATGCCCCTGGTAGGGGCTCTCCATTTTCGTCAAGGACTGTTCCTTGAATGGTGCGATCCTGGGCGAAAACACTCCCGTAGATCAAAAACAAAAAGGAGAATAGCCAGCAATGGAGGTTATTCCCCTTTCTTGAGTTGAATTTTAGCATAATTTACAGTTAATTGATTAGACTTGAGTTTATCAACCATCCTTACTTAAGGAATGGCTGGAACAATAATCGGGGTTTTAGTTGTTTATTTAAGGGGTATATTTGTCCTATTATAAGGGGTAAATTGTCCAAATTGCTAAATAAGTTAATCTGTGAATACCCCTCTTTCAATCTAAAGATTCCATGATGCCTATTTTTCTCCCCTTGTTCCTTTTTATTATGTCCTTTTTTCAAGGGGCACCACAATCAGAAGATACAAAGGTATTGGACCAGACAGACCTTAACTTTTATTTAATGGATGTCGATGATGGGTTGGCGCATAACGTGGTGTTTAGCTTGGCCCAAGATTCCTTGGGTTATATTTGGATAGCCACCCTGGATGGGGTAAGTAGGTATAATGGGAAAGATTTCGAGAATTACAGACACAACCCCCAATCCCCAGGCGCCACCTTGGCCAACAATTACGTGCAGCAGTTGCTGATGGATCAGGGACTGGACTTATGGATGGCCACAGACGGTGGATTGACAAAGTATGAGCTTTTGAATGACAGGTGGATTACAGAAGCCATGGAGGAGGATTGGGCGAAAAGCAGTATAAGTGCCGTCACAAAAAACAAGCGGGGGGATTTGTTTGCAGGATTGTATAGTAAGGGTCTTTTGGTGAGTGGGGAAACAGGGGAAAGTACCTTGTTGAAACATGAATCCAATAACCCTAATACACTTTCTTCCAACCTGATTTCTTCCCTTACTCACCAAGGGGACAGTATGGTATGGATTGGTACTTTTGATGCGGGAGTTTGTAAACTGGACGTGAAGCAGAAAACGGTATATAGAATTCCACTTAGGTCTGAGGGTCAATCCATAAAACGCGTGAATGTGGTATATTCAGATGTAAGGGGGAATATGTGGATAGGTTCGCAAGGGGGGCTTCACGTCATTACGGTAGAGAAGGATACTTTGCATATGACCCGTTCCCCATCTCCGTTATATGGGTTAAGTGATGATGAAGTCCTTAGCCTGGAAGAAGATCAGTTTGGTCGGCTATGGGTAGGTACCCGAAATGGGGGCTTGAATATTTTCGATCCGGTTGTTTTTCTGGAAAACCCTTCCCAACCTGATCTAAAATGGTACTTACCTAAATCTGACGGGAGCAGTGTTTTTAACCGTACGGTGTCTGCCCTTTTTCTGGATAGGGAGAACAATATGTGGATAGGCACCAGTACCGGAGTGAACTTCGTAAATCCAGGTGGAGAGCCGGTCAAATGGGTGCAAAGGAACCCGGGAAATGAAAACTCCATCTCTCACAATCGAATAGGAGCACTCGCCAGAAGTAAATCTGTAGGCCTATGGGTAGGTACAGATGGGGGAGGGATTGACCTATATGACCCTCAATTGGGAAAAATCAAGAATTTGAAGCATGAGGAAGAAACTCCTAATAGTTTGTCCAACAATTTTGTGATTTCTTTACTGGAAGATACACAAGGAAGGCTATGGGCTGGCACTTACCGTGGTGGTATTAACCTCTGGGACGAAAAAATCAATGGTTTCAAAAAATTCCTTCAAGGAGAACCAAAAGACGGATCAGATGTCAGGGTGATTTTTGAATCCTCTGACCATAGTATCTGGGTAGGTACTAATCAAGGAGGTTTATATAAATTCGAGGAGGAGGAAGAAAGTTTTACCTTTATTGAGGCCCTGAATAAAAGTGATATCAGGGGAATATCCGAGGACGCATATGGCAACCTTTGGCTTGCCACCTATGGTAATGGGGTTATCAGGTACAACCCCTTCAAGGAGGAAACCAAGCATTATGACACATCCAATTTTAGCCAATTAGAAGAGAATATTTTTTTCAGCACCCTTTGTATGGAGGATGGGACTGTATTAGCCGGAAGTAGGTATGGGGGACTGATACGGATTGATCCCGCTAGCGACCATATTTCCCAATTCACCGAAGCTGATGGGTTAAGTAATAATACCATTAGTAGTTTGGCAATAGGAGCAGATGGCTTGGTTTGGATGGGGACTTTTCAAGGTATCAGCTATTTCAATCCGCAAAGGAGCGAGTTTGGCAACCTGAATACCCTTGAAAATATCCAAAGGGGTGAATTTTACATAGGGGCTATAGCAGCTGGGAAGGAGAGGGAAGTGTATTTCGGTGGCAACAAAGGTCTTAACGTGATTGATACCCGGAAATTGGGGGAGAAACGTGCTGGATATCCCTTGTTGTTTGAAAACTTCTCGGTAGCTAACCAGAAAGTTGGGGTGGATAAGGAAGTCTTGGATTCTGCTTTGTCCTTTAAGCGAGTCATAACCATAGATCACGACAAATCCCTGTTCTCTTTCAATTTTAACCTTTTGAAATTCCCATTTGCCCGGCAAGTACAGTATGCTTATTTTCTAGAGGGGTATCATAAGCAGTGGGTTTCAGTGAATGAATCTGGCACGGCCAATTTAAGTAGGATTCCCCCAGGGAAATATATATTAAGGGTAAAAGCCAGTACAGGAAATGGCTTGGAAAGTACGAATAGCATGGCGATCCTCATTCCTCCCCCTTTCTGGAAAACCTGGCCTGCCTATCTTTTTTATTTTTTACTGTTTGGAGCCTTGGTTTTTGGTTTTTTCAACTACTATACAGAAAGGATTAAGTTAAAAAACTCCCTTCTCCTGGAAAGAAAAATGCGCCAATTGGAAAGAGGTGTGAATGAAGAAAGAATCAGGTTTTTTACCAACTTTTCCCATGAATTAAAGACCCCCTTGACGCTTATTATTGCGCCTTTGGAAGAATTGAACTCGGCATTAAAGGGGAGTCCTTATTACAAAAAACTCAAGCTAAGCTTGAGGAATGCCAACTATCTTCACACGCTGATAGGGGATCTATTGGAATTTAGAAAGGCGGAGACCGGCATAGGGCGGCTTGAAGTAGGAGGGCACGATTTGGTGTATTGTCTCAAAAAATGGGTGAAAAACCATATGCCTTTGGCCAGACGAAAAGGAATAGAGCTGGACTTGTTACCTATGGAAGAGTCTTTTCAAATGGCCAACTTCGATGTGGATAAACTTCAAATTGTGGTCAACAACCTGCTTTCAAATGCCCTGAAATACTGTACCTCTGGGGATAGGGTGAAGGTGAGTTATCATAAAGGAGCTTTTGAACATTGCATAAGGGTAGAGGATTCAGGTCCAGGGATACCCAAGGAGGAATTTCCAAAGCTTTTTGAGTGGTTTTATAGGGCCGATGAAAAATCCAACAAGGAGGGTACTGGTATTGGATTGGCGCTTGCCAAAAGGCTGATGGAGCTACATGGAGGAGGTATTGAGGCAAGTGAGAGTGCCATTGGTGGAATCAGGTTTCAGTTGCATTGGCCCTTGGATCTACCTGTTAGTACGGTGGAAAAGGAAATAGATGGTGAAATTCTCCATGATCTTCAAGCGGCAGGCACAGAATCGGATCAACGGCCAAAAGAGGTAAATGCAAGTACTGAAAAGGAAGTGATATTAATTGTGGATGACAATGAGGATATCGTAGAATATTTGGAAGAGATTTTCACCCCAACTTATGAGGTCATTAAAGCCAAAGACGGCGTGAATGGTTTTCAGGCGGCCATTCATCAAGTGCCTGATTTGATCATTTCTGATGTGATGATGCCAAGGAAGGATGGGCTGGACCTTTGCTCGGCTCTGAAGTCCCATTTTGCCACTACCCATATCCCCATTATCCTTTTAACAGCCAAAAGCAGCCCAGCTAGCATTCAGGAGGGGTTTCGGGAAGGTGCAGATGAATATATGGTAAAACCATTCAACACTTCCCTTTTACAAGTGAGAGTGGAAAATCTTCTTGATAACAGGCGTATGCTAAGGAAGTATTTCCTGAAGCAACAAAGCGAGGAAGAAATTCAATCTTTGGGTGATACCGACTCAGGCTTGGTGAAAACCGAACAGGAGTTTCTCCATAAGATAAACGGCATTATCATAGACCATATGCAAAGAGGGAATACCCATGTGGAGGAAATTGCCCAAGAAATAGGCATGAGCAGAACAAGCCTTTACCGGAAAATGAAGGCATTGACCGGTGAAAGCATTAACGAGTATATTCGAAAACTGAAAATTCAATATTCCGCAAAGCTCATCGAGATTCATGGCTACACCATTTCTCAGGCAGCCTTTGAGGTGGGGTTTAATGATTTGAAGTATTTCAGGAAGGTCTTTAAGGAACATTTCGGTAAATTGCCTTCGGAACTCAAAAAACAACCTTAAGGAAAGTTTTTAGAAATTGGTAATTGTCACTTTAGATCCTCAAAAATATGAATGGTTATCCCTGCATCCGCAATTGTTTTAGAATTGATTTCCTTATCCCAGTTTTTTCTTTTTTTCTGCTGTTTGCTTCCTGTCAATCCCAACAATCTACCAATGAAAATCAGGAAAGGGATGAATATGAATTGGTATGGAGTGATGAATTCGAGGAAGAGGGTGCACCCAATCCTGATTTTTGGAGCCATGAGGAAGGCTTTGTCCGTAACAGGGAGCTGCAATATTATCAACCCGACAATGCGGAAGTGAAGGAGGGCAGGTTGGTGATAGAAGGGCGCCGGGAAAAGGTAAAGAATCCCGCTTTCGAGGAAGGATCCTCGGACTGGAAAAAAGCCAGGGAATATTCGGAATATACTGCATCTAGCATTCACACCAGAGGGAAAAAATCCTTCCAGTATGGGCGGGTTGAAGTGAGGGCAAAAATCGATACGGCACTGGGTATGTGGCCGGCCATATGGACCCTTGGCGTAGAAGGAGGTTGGCCTGCCAATGGGGAGATTGATATCATGGAATATTATCTGATCAAAGGGCAACCTCATATTTTGGCCAATGCCGCTTGGGCACATGAAGAAAAAAGGGCGGCATGGGACGAAGCAACTTACCACATCAGTCACTTTACCGATCAGGACCCGGATTGGATAGACAAATTCCACGTTTGGAAGATGGATTGGACGGAGGAATACATCAGGATTTTTTTAGATGATGAGCTGCTCAATGAGGTGGATCTTTCTGAAACCATCAATCCAGATGGGGTAAACCCTTTTCAGCAGCCACACTACCTTTTGCTGAATTTAGCCATTGGCTCCAATGGAGGGGACCCCTCATCAACGGACTTTCCTCGAAGGTATGAGGTGGAATATGTCAGGGTGTTTCAGAAGAAAGACAAACGCTAAAATGGATTTGGCCCCACCTTAAATAAATGTTTTGTGAAATAACATTTTTTCCTGATAGCCTATGTTGCTTGGTTGTGATTGAAGATTTCCTTTGCAAAATATAGTAAGTTATTTCCTTTAGGGGCTACCTGAATTCCACTAAACATTTCGGCTGAATTGAATCATTGAAAAAGCTGATATTTGTCATGGAATCCCAGTCCCGACTTTTTCAACTTTGTGTCAACTTATTTACAACCAACAAACTACCTAATTATGAATTATCTAAAAATAGCAGCTTTTTGGTGCTTGACATTGAGTGGAATCTGTTCTATACTTCCCGTTTACGCTCAGCAAACCTACAAATTGGGTCAAGATCCCCTTCTCCAGGTAAGTGGTGAGTCATCCCTTAAAGATTGGAAGATGGAAGCCAGTGATGCCCAGGGTTCTGGTGTGTTTCAGGTTTCCGATGGAAAACTTCAGGACATCTCTTCCTTGAAAGTGACGCTGAAGGCAGAGGAATTAAAAAGCGGCACAAGGGGCTTGGACAATAATGCCTATGATGCTTTAAATACTTCCGAATATCCTGACATCACTTTTGAACTTTTAGATTTTTCTGGAGGGGAACGATCCGGAGAAGCTAAAGGGAAGCTCACCATTGCCGGAGTGAGCAGGGAGATTAGTTTCCCCGTACAAATCCGCAAACAAGGGGAGGGGTATAATTTTACTGGTGAGGTGTCAACCAAGTTAACGGAATTTTCCATTGATCCCCCTACGGCACTTCTTGGTTCGGTTAGGACCAGGGATGAGATTACCTTAAGTTTTGATACTCAGTTTGTACCTTCTAATTAAATTCATAAATCTAGCATAACAAGATACTTCACACACACATGGAAAACTAAACATTATGCAAGAAAGGCCCCGTATCATGCTTGCCTTTCGGCGGGCAGGTTCAGGACTAGCTACCTGCCTGCTGATTTAGTTGCCGGTGCTATAGTAGACAGGACCTAAGCATCCGTGCGGGAAATGTTCTGACCATTGAAAAAAATATAATCATTATGAAAAGTTCTAAGTTATTCAATTTATCCATCTTCTTTTTTCTTATAAGTGCCAATGGAATAGCCCAAGGTTTGCAAAAAGACCTGCAATTTTGGCGACCCTATGACCAAAGAGGCATTAACATTTTTGAAACAGGAAAAGAAGATACAGTAGCCTTTGATGGCATGAAAGTACGGATTGGGGGACATTTTGCCCAACAGTTTCAGAACCTCAGCCATTCCAATACCGCTCAGCCGGTATTCAATGATGATGGGGTTAACACCAATCAGTTGATGGACATTGGCTTTGGCTCCAACCTGGCCACGGCCAATTTAAACATTGATGTGGCCTTGGCAGATGGGGTACGGCTGAATCTGATCACCTACCTATCCTCCAGGCACCACCCGGAAGCATGGGTGAAAGGCGGATTTATCCAAGTGGATAAACTTGGTTTCCTGGGGGTGGGTGAAACCGATTGGTTTGACAAATATTTAACCCTTAGGGTGGGACATATGGAAATCAACTACGGGGATGCGCACTTCAGAAGGTCGGATAATGGGAACGCTTTCTGGAATCCATTTATAGGCAACTATATTATGGATGCTTTTACCACCGAGGTGGGCGGTGAACTTTTCTTCCAAAATAACGGATGGATTGCCATGGCAGCAGTTACCGGGGGTGAAATTCAAGGAGGAGTGACCAACCCCGGATTCAGGCAGCCATCAGTAATCGGGAAGTTTGGGTATGACAATTACGTGGCCGAGGATTTTAGGGTAAGGTTGACCGGGTCAGTATATACCACTGCGGGCTCCAATCGAAATACACTCTGGGGGGGAGACCGGGCCGGTAGTCGGTACTACCTGGTAATGGAAAACACCCTGGCTAGCCCGGCGGCTCAATTTACTTCAGGACGCATTAACCCAAACCAGACAGACAACATTACCTCCTTCGTGGTTAACCCTTTTTTGAAATTCAAAGGAGTGGAGTTTTTTGGGAATTTTGAGCAAAGTACCGGGTCTGGCAGAAACGAAACTGAAAACCGTACCTGGAACCAATGGGCCACGGACTTGATCTACAGGTTTGGCCCTCAGGAGAAGTTTTACCTGGCTGGTAGGTACAATAGGGTAAGTGGGCCATTGTCCGGTTCAGGTGCCGATATCAACATTGAACGGGCGCAAATAGGTGGGGGCTGGTTTGTGACCAAAAACATCCTGGCCAAATTGGAATATGTGAACCAGGAGTATAATGGGTTTTCTGCCTCAGATATTAGGCATGGAGGTAGGTTCCATGGTTTTATGCTAGAAGGAGTTATTGGGTTTTAGGGATGGTGTTTTGGCATATTTTAGTGGTTTGTTGGTTACTTGTTGGAGAGGGGGAGCCGAAGATGGAACTGGTCATTACTAGCAAAACCATCACGGTGTATGGACAGACCTCCATCGGAGACTTTTCCTGCTGCTACTCCCAAAACGGCCTTCAGGATACACTCACCCTGAACCCATCCCAAAGGCTAGATTTTAAAATTCCAGTGGACAGTTTTTCCTGTGGAAATTTCCTGTTGAACCGTGACTTCCGGCAAACCTTGAGGGCCAATGAGTACCCCAAGACCATGGTGGAGGCCACCGACTTCAGGGCAGAGCAAGGTTACATTGTCTGCAATATTGCCGTTGAGATAGCGGGAAAAGTATTAGAATTTATGGACGTTCAAATGGATCAGCACAAAAATAAGCTGGAAACATGCCTGTCCATCAGTTCTCAGGAATTGGATCTTAAGCCTCCCAGCAAGCTGGGGGGCCTGGTTCAGGTTGATGACGAACTTTCCATCAATTTTTCCCTGGGGATTTAATGCCGGTATTGTGGGCAGGCTATTTTTGAAATGCTATTTTAAATGCGTTCAATGTATTTTAGAATACCTTCTTCTCCGCGGGTTAGGGGTTGGATTATCAGCCTCTCGATCCCTATAGCTATCGGTTTCCTGTGGTTTAGCCCCCTCCTCGATTGATCAGGAAACACTCCTGCACAATTCGTTTTGATAACTGGAAGGTTATTTCTTTCTTTTTTAAAAAAGTAGCTTCGCAAAATAAAACCGAAAATCATGTAATTTGGACAGATTTTTGTGCTAATTTTTAATGGCAAACTGATTTAATCATGAATAGAATTACTGGCATATGTATATACATTTTAACCTTCCTGTTTTTCCTGATGGTTCAGTTTCATTATGTGTCGGCCCAGGTTGGGGAGGAGCCTATGGAAGACCACCCACTGAACCCCTCTCCTTATAAAGTGGTTTTTTACATGATCTTTTCATTTTTAGTGGTTGCTGTGGCGGTCAAATTGCTTTACAGGCCAAAGAAAAGGCATAACCCTTGACAAGCAGCTATAGACTCAGAGGAATCGGTCTGGAAATAGCCTTATGCACCGCTCATTAGCAATAGGAATGCATTTGGAAGGGTAAAGGAGTGTTAGCTATTGTGTGCACTTTATTCCTCAATGTAGGTGGGGGAGGGTGCGGGTGGCAAGGAGTCTTTCTATCCTTCAATCTCAAGGTATTTGAAAAAGGAATTGTGGGCAAGCGTTTTTTTTGATAGGTTTAGTGTCATGATGAAACTGCTATCCTTTCTTTTGTTTTTGATCCCTTTTTTGGCAAAGGGACAAACGGCCACCTATCAGCTGCCAGAGAGGGGCGTGTGTGCCCATAGGGGCGCCATGACCTCGCATCCCGAAAACACCTTGCCTGCATTCGAGGCAGCCATTGAGAGCGGTGCGCATATGATTGAATTTGATGTGCAGCTTAGCAAGGATGGGGAGTTGGTGATCATGCATGACAGCAAGGTGGAACGTACAACGGATGGTACCGGCCAGGTATCCGAGATGACTTTTGAAGAATTAAGGCAACTTGATGCAGGCTCCTGGAAGGGTGCGGAGTTCAATGGGCTAAAGATTCCCATCTTACAAGAGGTACTGTCCATAATGCCAAAGAACATTTGGCTAAATATTCATCTTAAGGGAGGCGCAGAGGTAGGGGAGAAGGTGGCCTTGGCAGTGGCAGAGGAAAAAAGGCTACACCAGGCAGTGGTAGCAGCCACCATGGAAGCCGTCAATGCCGCAAGGGAAGCTGTGCCGGAGATACTCATTTGTAACATGGAACGGCAGTCCGGGGCTTGGGATTATGTAGATGGAACCATTGCTATCCAGGCTGATTTTATCCAACTCAACGGGGGCATTAAGCCTGAATTCAGGGAGTATGCAGAAAAGTTGAAAGCGGAGGGCATCAAAATAAATTATTTTGGTACAGATGATGCCTTAGAATTAAGGACCTTATGGGAGTATGGTGTGGATTTCCCTTTGGTAAATGATATACAGGCTGCCATTCAGGTGGCAAAAAAGGAGGGTATAGCACCTGTCTCTCCGGTCTTTAACCCATAACTACCATTTGCCATGAAAAGGTTACAAAGAAGAAAGGTGCTCAAACAATTGGGGTTGCTGACCCTAAGTCCTTGGCTTTTATCCCTTGGAAACTCAAAGGGCACCAAGGTTTATGCGCATATTTGGGCCTATGCCAGCCGATTTCCACCCAATTGGGACAGCACACCTGTATTGGAGGAAATTTTTAAAGATCTCAAAGCAGCTGGTATAGCAGGGGTAGAGCTGATGGAGGTTAATTTCAGGCATGAAGACAGTGTCCTTCGCTTAAGGAACTTAAGTGCCCGGTATGGGCTCCCGGTGATCGGTACTAGTTATGGAGCAGCCATGTGGGACAAATCCAAGCATGAGGAGATCCTAGTGGATGCAGAAATGGTCCTTGACAAGTTGGCCGCATTACAAGGAAAGTACTTTGGTATCAGCGTGGGCAATGCCGGAAGGGAAAAAACCGAGGATGAGCTTGACGATCAGGCTACCTTACTTAAACAATTGCTTGGCTTGTGTGCAGAAAGGGGAATCACCCCCAATTTGCATAACCATACCTATGAATTGGAATATGGCAAAAAAGACTTTTTGGGCACCATAGAGAGAGTCCCTAATTTACCCCTGGGGCCGGATGTAAACTGGCTGATCAGGGCAGGAATAGATCCGGTGGCATTTATTGGCAAGTACGGCCCCATGATCGCCTACCTGCACCTTCGGGACCAGGATGCGGAAGGACGCTGGACGGAGGCCTTGGGGGAGGGGGTTACCGATTTCGAGGGTATTGCCAAGGCTTTAGAAAGGGTAAGATTTTCGGGTGATGTGGCCATAGAACTGGCTTATGAAAAACCCGGTGATCAGGATGACAGGGAGAATTTCAGAAAAAGCAGGGAGTATGTAAGAAAGGTGTTTGGGTGGTAAGGGTGATTTGCTCAATAAATCAGAGTAAAGCCGCTATTAAACTTCCAGTGAGGACATTGTTCAGGAAGTATTTGAAAAACTGTGGGTAAAGGCTACCCAAAGAAAAGTCACACATTTCGAAAATTTTTTGATTTGGGCAATCAAATATAAGATTTCCAATCATTTGAAAGATATCCAAAAGAATCCTCCCTATAACACTAAATTTGAAATGAGTCTGATAAAAGTAAAACCGCTGATAACCGCGAAGCCCGCCAAGAACCCGCGAAGAACGCAGAGGAAAAGGCGGAGAATATAGAAAAAACCCTCAGCGCCCTTTGCGAAAAACTTTGCGCCTTGCGGTTAAACCTGTTGATAACCGCGAAGCCCGCTAAGAATCCGCGAAGCCCGCAGAGGAAAAGGCGGAAGATAAAAACAAAAACCCTCAGCGCCCTATGCGACAAGCTTTGCGCCCTTAGCGGTTAAAACTCTTGAGAACCGCAAAGCCCGCTAAGAACCCGCAAACTACGCAGAGGAAAAGGGGGAAGATTATAACAAAAATAACTTTTCAAACTTTGCGAAAACCTCTGTACCTTTTCGATTAAGTGTTAAAAGTCTAAAGTAATAATTACAAATAAATGATAGAAAACGAAATATCAAATAAAGTAATTGGTTTAGCCATTGAGGTCCACTCAGCTTTAGGCCCGGGTTTGCTGGAGAGTGCATATCAGGAATGTCTGTTTTATAAAATCGGTAAAGCCGGTTTAAAAGTTGAAAAACAGAAGCCAATGCCCTTGATATTTGAAGACGTGAGATTGGAATGTGGTTATAGAATTGATCTATTGGTAGAAAATAAATTGGTGATTGAACTTAAAAGTTTGGAATACTTAAATGATGTACATTTGGCTCAAACACTCACCTACATGAAACTTGGTGGTTTCAAATTAGGGTTGCTAATCAACTTCAATGTTGCTCTATTAAAAAATGGAATTAAAAGAGTGGTAAATGGATTGTAAGCGTCAGAGGCCACCTCTGTCCCTTTTACAGTTAAAGCCGCTGATAACCGCGAAGCCCGCCAAGAACCCGCAAAGTAAGCAGAGGAAAAGGCGGAGAATATAGAAAAAACCCTTTGCGCCCTTTGCGACAAGCTTTGCGCCCTTAGCGGTTAAAACCGTTGAGAACCGCAGAGAACGTCAAGAACCCGCGAAGAACGCAGAGGAAAAGGCGGAAGATAAAAACAAAACCCTTAGCGCCCTTTGCGAAAAACTTTGCGCCTTTGCGGTTAAAACCGTTGAAAACCGCAAAGCCCGCTAAGAATCCGCGAAGAACGCAGAGGAAAAGGCGGAAGATAAAAACAAAACCCTCAGTGCCCTTTGCGACAACCTTTGCGCCTTTGCGGTTAAAACCGTTGAGAACCGCAAAGCCCGCTAAGAATCCGCGAAGAACGCAGAGGAAAAGGCGGAAGATAAAAACAAAACCCTCAGTGCCCTTTGCGACAACCTTTGCGCCTTTGCGGTTAAAACCGTTGAGAACCGCAGAAAACGCCAAGAACCCGCGAAGAACGCAGAGGAAAAGGCGGAAGATAAAAACAAAACCCTCAGTGCCCTTTGCGACAACCTTTGCGTCCTTAGCGGTTAAAACCATTGAAAACCGCAAAGTACGCTAAGAATCCGCGAAGAACGCAGAGGAAAAGGGCAGAGAACACCAACAAATACCCTCAGCGAACTTAGCGGCTGTTGGGTGAAACGCAAAGGTGGTACGACTTAAAAAGAACTGGTACCTTGCTGGATAGGGTTCGGCAATATAACCGTGATGCAGCCCCAAATATCCAGGAGTTCCACCTGGTCCGGCATATCCCACAGACGCAGACTAGACAGGGTAAGCAACCCCGGTGATTTCCCTCAAAACCCCGGATATTGAGAAGTAATGAACAAAGCATCAGGTTAATACTTCTAGCATGTTGGAATTTAGCCTGATGCTTTGTTTATTAACCTTTTTTATCATTATCCAGCATCTGATAATAATTGAAAATTGATTTTAATTCTCCATTTTCAACTTTCAATTCTCCATTAATTAAGTAACAAAATGACCCAAATAAAAAAAACACTCCAACCAAAATTAGTAGGCTCAATTATTCTTTTAAGCTACATTTTCCTTTCCTGTGAACCCCCTGCTTCTGACGAAACATCTGATAAGAAACCCAACATCATCTACATCATGGCCGATGACCTGGGCTATGGGGACCTAAGCTGCTATGGGCAGGAAAAATTCAGTACCCCAAATATCGACCGCTTGGCAGAAAGAGGCATGCTCTTTACCCAGCATTATGCGGGTACCACTGTCTGTGCCCCTTCCAGGTCTTCCCTGATGACAGGGCTGCATACCGGCCATACCCCCGTGAGAGGGAACCGGGGCATGAACGGCGGGCAGTTTCCCCATCCTGAAGGCACCACTTCCATTGCCAGCATTTTACAAGAGGCCGGTTATGTGACCGGGGCTTTTGGGAAATGGGGCTTGGGATATCCCGGAAGCACAGGGGACCCCATGAACCAGGGCTTTGACCAGTTTGTGGGATATATCAGCCAGACCATCGCCCATAATTACTACCCCTGGGAAATATGGATGAATGGTGAGGTGGTGGAGCTGGAGGAAAACCGTGGGGTACAGCAAGGACTGTATGTGCCCAACCTGATCCATGAGCATACGCTGGATTTTATCGAGGAAAATCAGGATCAGCCTTTTTTCCTCTATGTGCCTTCCATTATCCCCCATGCGGAATTGTTCGCTCCCGATGATTATATGGAACTATTTTTAGAGCGGACCAACCCCGAGCCACCCTACGAATACACCAGCAAATTTGAGCCTGAAATACCCTATGAGGGTATAGATGACCCGGAGCACCCCCGATTTAAAGTAGGAGGCTATGGTTCCCAGCCCCATCCCCGGGCTGCCTTTGCGGCTATGGTTACCCTGCTGGACGACCAGGTGGGTGAGATTATGGATAAATTGGAGGACTTGGGGTTAATGGAAAATACCTTGGTGATCTTCACCTCGGACAATGGGCCTCACAGAGAAGGAGGCGCCGATCCCGATTTCTTTAACAGCAATGGCCCATTCCAAGGCTACAAAAGGGACCTGCACGAAGGAGGCATACGGATGCCGATGCTGGCCCAGTGGCCTGCAAAAATTGAAGCCGGTGCCAAAACAGATCATATTTCTGCCTTTTGGGACGTGTTGCCCACCCTGGCAGAGGTGGCAGGGGTGGAGGCCCCAGAAAGAATAGACGGTATCAGCTTTTTGCCCGCCTTGATGGGAGAGCCACAACCCCAACATGATTATCTATATTGGGAGTTTCACGAACAGGGTGGCAAACAAGCACTGAGGCAAGGGGACTGGAAACTGATCCGCCTAAACGTGAAGGAAGGACAGACAAGAGACCTACTGTTTGACCTCTCATCCGATCCTGGAGAAAAAAATGATTTGTCCAAAGATCACACTGAAAAACTCCAAGAATTGCTTCAAATCATGGAAGGGGCAAGGGTGGAGGATCCTGAGTGGCCGTTTTTGGAGGATTGATGATTTTAGATTTAAAAATGACATCAAGTCAGGATTATTAGTGGTTTACAGATTTATTGAATGAACATGAACATACATTTTATCAGATTGCCTTTATTATTGGCGTTGTTGTTTGTGGTTACCCTTTCCATGGCCCAACAGCCGCATATCATTTTGATCATGACCGATCAGCAGCGTGGGGATGCGGTGGGTTATGCGGGCAATTCTTCCATCATCACACCCAACCTGGACCAGTTGGCCGGTGATGGCGTTTATTTTACCAATGCCTACTCCTCCACACCTAGCTGTACCCCTGCCCGGGCGGCACTGCTCACGGGTATGTCCCCTTGGGGCCACGGCATGTTGGGTTACGGGAGGGTAGCCCGAAAATACCCTAATGAAATGCCCGCAATGCTTCGTGAAGCAGGTTACTACACCTATGGGATAGGTAAATTTCACTGGTTTCCACAAAAAGCCCTTCATGGATTTCACGGCACCTTGGTTGACGAAAGTGGGCGGATTGAATCAGAGGGTTTTATCAGTGATTACAGGGATTGGTTTAAACGGGTGGCACCGGGGAAAGACCCCGATGCCACAGGCATCTTATGGAACGAGCATAACCCAAGGGTTTACCAGTTAGAGGAACGTTTACATCCCGATCATTGGAAAGGGGAAATGGCGGTCGATTTTATTGACTCCTATGATCTTGAAGCACCACTTTTCCTGAAGGTGTCCTTTTCCAGGCCCCATAGCCCTTATGATCCTCCACAACGTTTTTTGGATCTATATGAGATTGTGGACGTTCCGGTTCCTTTTACTGGGGATTGGTCGGAAAAATTCAGGGATTATCCCAATGAGCGGGAGGCCGCATTTGGGGATTTTGGGGTGGATCATGCCCTGGAGAGCCGAAAGCATTATTATGCATTGATCACTTTTTTGGATGAGCAAATAGGAAAAGTAGTGGAGGCATTGAAAAGGAAGGGTGTATATGAAAACAGTCTGATCCTTTTTGTTTCGGATCACGGAGATATGCTGGGGGATCATCATCACTGGCGGAAATCATACGCCTATGAGGGATCCTCAAAGGTGCCCATGCTCATAAAACCCCCGCACGATTTTGAAACCGGCTTAGGAAAGGAAGCCTTTTTAACCCATCCTGTGGAAATCAGGGACATATTACCGACCTTTCTGGATGCAGCCAA
Organism: Pleomorphovibrio marinus; assembly: GCF_003347495.1. GTDB lineage: Bacteria > Bacteroidota > Bacteroidia > Cytophagales > Cyclobacteriaceae > Pleomorphovibrio > Pleomorphovibrio marinus. The sequence continues at coordinate 204,170 of NZ_QCXY01000001.1, read as the reverse complement.
AATCCCTAAACCCACGGCTATGGAGGGTGAATCCTTGATTGCCTTGATGCGGGACCCACAAAATGCCCCATGGCGGGAATACATTGACCTGGAGCATGCCACTACCTATCAAGCAGAAAACTACTGGTGTGCGCTGACAGACGGCAAAGAAAAGTACATCTGGTTTTTCAGGACTGGGGAAGAGCAGTTGTTTGACTTGTCGGAAGATCCCGGGGAAAGCAGAAATTTAGCATCTGAAGAAAAACATTTAGAAAAACTAGAGTCATGGAGAGACCGTATGGCTCAACATCTGCTTCCCAGGGGGGAGGAGTTTGTAAAACAAGGGGAATTGGTGGTTAGGGATGAAAATTTATTGTATGGCCCAAACTACCCCCAAAAAGAATGGTCGCAGAAGGAGGCCTTAGATGCTTGGAAAGAAGAGGTCGTCAGTAGCTTTATCCACCCATAGCAAATGGAAATTACGGAAGAATAAGGACTAAGACCTTTTAAAATATCACCGGTAGTAAGTTAAACTAACCCAAAAAGAAACCTTAAAAATGAAGATCACTACATCACTACTTTCATTGCTTACTCTCCTTATACTTATTGCTTGCGAAAAAGCTGAGCAAAGGGAAACCGAACCTGAGTTGCCCAACGTGGTGCTTTTGCTTGGGGATGACCATGGCTGGGACGAGACTGCCTACAACGGGCACCCGGATTTAAAAACCCCAATTTTAGACGAAATGGCGGCAAATGGCCTACGGATGGATCGTTTTTATTCCGCTTCCCCGGTATGTTCCCCTACCAGGGGCAGTATCATCACGGGCAGGCACCCCAACCGGTACGGTACCTTCACTCCCGGTCACAGCATTAGGCCGGAGGAGATCAGCGTGGCACAATTGATGAAGGATGCCGGGTACGCCACAGCCCATTACGGCAAATGGCACTTGGGGCCGGTAAAAGCAGGCTCACCGACTAATCCCGGGGCCATGGGCTTTGATGAATGGGTTTCCCACGACAATTTTTTTGAAATGGATCCACCGCTTTCGGTCAACGGTGCTGAACCCGTAATTTTCAAAGGGGAGGGATCGGAAGTGGTGGTGGCCGAGGCCATCAAATTTATAGAAAAAGCAAAGAGGGAGGGCAAACCCTTTTTTGTGATGATTTGGTACGGTTCCCCTCATGAACCCTACAGTGGCTTGGAAAAGGACCTATCCCCATACGACCATGTCCCGGAGAAATATGGGGATAAAAAAGTCAGGCTAACCTCCAATGAAACAGGAAAGGCCGTTGAACGCCCCCAGGGTGAAGTGCTAAGGGAACGTTTTGCGGAAATCACGGCCATGGACAGGTCCATTGGACAGATGAGGGATTTTCTGGAGCAGCAGGGCTTAAGGGACAATACGGTGCTTTGGTATTTTGGGGATAACGGCACCCCTCAGGAAGGGAATGCCACGGTGCCTTTTAGGGGACAGAAGGGCAGTATTTATGAGGGGGGAGTGCGGGTGCCTAGTGTATTGGAATGGCCCGCAAAGATAAAAAGCCCATTGGTCAGTGAGGCAAATGGGGTAAGCAGCGATGTGTTGCCCACTTTCTGCGATATAGTAGGGGTATCCCTTCCCGATAGGCCCCTGGACGGTATTAGCCTCTTGCCCATGATAAAGGGGGAGATGCAGGAAAGACCCAGCCCTATTGGTTTTTGGAATGGTAGGGACAGAGGTGATGGGTTGGAGCCCTATATCGAAGAGGATCTTCAAGTAGGCACTACCCCTCTGGTAAAGCTAATGGGAGGAATTGCCACCCGGAATTTTAAGAATTACCACCATCCATCCATTGAAGACCGGGATTTTTCAGGTGCCAGATCATGGCTGGACCACCGCTATAAGCTGGTGCTGAACGGCGGCCCGGCAGAAGATGCGGAAAAGGAACTCTTTGATGTGAGAGAGGATCCGGCTGAGACCAATAATTTGATAGAGGCCTTCCCGGAAATAGCCAAAGAAATGGAGGAGGAATTAATCAGTTGGCAGCAGTCGGTGTTGGAGAGTCTTGTGGGAGGCGATTATTAATTGAGAATGGAAAATGGAAAGTTGAAAATGAATAGAAAAGGCTGTATGAATCTAATTTAGATTGGGGATCGGGAAAGCAATTTTTAATGCCCAAATTCGGCATTTACCGGGTAAGGTCCTCACTACGGAGGATGGGAACCATCAAATCCTCCAAAAGGGTGCCCTTTTGGAATAAGTAGGGTCAGGATCGTCGGCTAATTCAGAATAAACCCTAGCATAACCCGCATTACGGGAAATGTACCTTAAGGCGAAAACTGCGGCCAACGTAAATACGGCACCCATCGCAACCAATAGCCAATAAATAAGATTACCTAATTCCATAAGCTCAAAATGATGGGATATTGTATCTTCTGAAATATATCACCGTCTTCAATACCATCGTATAAATAACGCTTAAAAAAGCAATAAGGTTTGGATATTCAATACAACTGCTTTTTCGATCCTTTCATACTCAAACACCAGAACAGCATATGTGAGGGCAGCCATAACAACGGATATGGCTGGAATTCCGATAAAAATTCATAAAAAAGGCTTCATTCTGATTATCTTTTCTAAAGATATTGAAGATTTCTTAATTCTTGTTTACGGAGTTTAAAAATTACTGAATAACCCCAGATTTTCTATTTGAGGTTTGTTAAATTAAATCTTCAATGATTACCGATTTGATTAAACCCTAAGATATTTAGGTTTCCATTTATTACTTTGGGGTTAGCTAATCCAGACTGGAGAAAGTAAGCTTGATCTTTTCCTTTTCTTTGTTAAGTATTACTTCTTGGCTTTCCCCATCCACCGTGACTTGGTAGGTGCCATAGAAGGCGGGTACTGTCCATTCGCCTCCTTCACCCATGGTATGGTCGGCTTCCGTCCACCAGGTGTCAAAAATCAACTCCCTGTATGCCTTCGCCGCGGGCCTGGGATGCCAATCCCGGGTGTATAGGGAAGAAGCCGGGATCCAGTTGGCGCCTTCCCAGAAACCCCACATCAATATACCTTCTACGGAGGGGTGTGCAAAGCATATGCGGTAATAGGCTACCAATTCCTCAGCCATTTGAGCCTCTTCCTCCGGGGTCATTTCCAATTTAGTGTCCTTATAAAACTTAGATCGTTGTCCGGGCATATTGAATTCGGTGATCATAATAGGTAGGCCAAACTGAGCGAGGGAATCCAGGCTATATTGCAGAGCCTCACGTTCAAAGGTGCTTCCATGCAGGTGTCCCTGTGCCCCTATGCCAGCGATGGGCACTCCTTGTTCCAATAAGTCCCGGATATGGGTTAAGTAGTCCGATAGACGGTTTCCAGTAAGTATATCATAATCGTTCAGGAACAGGTTGGCATCTGGATCCCCCTCCAAAACCCACTTTGCCATCTTGGCCGTAATGTCCGGACCCAGTCGATCCTCGTAATAATTGCCATGGATCATCTCATTGTTAAGGTCGTATTCGGCAAAGCGGCCCCTGTATTTTTTGGCTATGGATATGGCCCGGTGCTTGATGGTGGCTTCCAATTCTTCATCGCTTAACTCCTTCACCCAGGGTTGTACGAATTTCTCAATGCCCCAGAACAAGTTATGCCCTCGTAAAGGGATGCCGTTTGCCTCTGTCCATTCCAGGATCCCTTCCACGGTTTCATGGTTCACTTGACCTTTTTGGGGCTCCATATTGGCCCACTTGAGTGCATTTTCGGTGACGGCACTATTAAAATTCTCCAGAAAGACAGCCTTGTATTTTTCCAGGTCATCGGGGTTCATATTTCCGGAACCAAGCCCATTTGCAATGGCCGCCCCAAACCAAAATTCGTGGCTGAGTTGTTTGACATGGACTTCAGCACCTTTGGGGGCTTGTATGGTGATAGTACCTTTTCTGTGCTTTTCAATGGCTTGATCCAAGGTGTCCTGTTGGGATATGGCGGAAGGGGTGTACAACCAAGAGGAAATGATGAATAGGGAAAATAGGCGATAAATCATGGCTTCACATAGGTTTATTGATTCAAAGATAAAGGTAGTCAATTCATTAAAGACTCCATAGCAAAAGGGTCATTGGTGGTAACCAGTAACTATTTTACCCAATATATGCAGTTATCGCTCAGTGTATAAAATCCGAACAGCAAAATGACATTAGAAAAAAGAGTAAATTTGAAACTTAGAAATTATTAAATATTAGTAGTGACATCAGAATCGCAAAATATTGAGTTCAAAGTAACCTAGAGAGACGAATACCTGAAATGGATTTGTGGTTTTGCCAATGCTTATGGTGGTACTATTTTTATCGGGAAAGACGACTCTGGAAATGTAGTTGACTTGAGGGATGCGAAAAAGCTTTTAGAAGAAATCCCTAACAAGGTCAGAGACATTTTAGGGATTTTGGTTGATGTTAATCTGCACCAAATTGATCAAGAGAAATATATTGAAATTATTGTTGAGCAACATCCTTATCCAGTTAATTACAAAGGACAATATCATTACAGAAGCGGAAGCACCAAGCAGGAATTAAAAGGGGCAGCTCTTGATAAGTTTCTCCTTCAGAAAAAAGGCAAAAGATGGGATGGTGTTCCTGTTCCGAATGTTTCAACTAGTGACCTTAAGCAAGAAACATTTGATTTTTTTCGAAAACGAGCTTTCAGAAGCAAAAGAATAGATGAAGAAAGTTTAACTGACAGCAACGAGCATCTTATTGAGAATCTTCAACTCAAGGAAGGAAAATTTCTTAAGCGTGCCTCTATACTGCTTTTTTATACCAATCCTGAAAAATATGTAACAGGGGCTTACATAAAAATTGGATTTTTCGAAAGTGACAGTGATTTGAGATTTCAGGATGAAATCCACGGAAATCTTTTTGAACAAATTGAAAAGACCACAGAGTTACTTTTTACAAAATACGTTAAGGCTTTGATAAGCTATGAAGGATTGAATCGTGTGGAAACGTACGAGTATCCAAAAGAAGCAATCAGGGAAGCCTTGTTAAATGCTGTTGCCCACAAAGACTATTCGGGTGGTGTTCCTATTCAAATCAGTGTTTATAAAGACAAACTAATGATTTGGAACGAAGGACAACTGCCTGAAAATTGGACAATTGAAACGCTTTTGGAAAAGCACGCTTCAAAACCATTCAATCCAGATCTTGCAAATGCTTTTTTTCGAAGTGGATACATTGAATCCTGGGGGCGTGGCATTTCCAAGATTATAGAACAGTGCTTTGATTTTGGACTCCCAACACCCTTATTTTATTTTAAAAGCTCTGGTTTTTGGGTGGAGTTTAGAAAGGACATTTATAGTCACAACCAACTTAAAGAGCTTGGAGTTAATGAACGGCAGATTAAGGCTGTGCTTTTCGTAAAAGACAATGGAAAAGTCTCCAATAGTGACTATCAAAAAATCAATGACTGCTCAAGAAATACAGCAAGTAACGATTTAGCAGAGTTGGTTGAAAAAGGTCTATTTTTACCAAGTGGTCAAAAAGGAGCAGGTGCTTATTATACTTTAAATGGCATTGCACAATAATTGCACATATTGCACAAAAGCGACCTTACTGAACTTGTAGAGAAGTTTTCAAAGTATTGGACAGAAGTGGAGAAGTTGGGGCAGGTACAACTTATGTTTTGATTGGCTCATAATTGGCTCAATTGGCTCATAAGACAATACAAATAGTGAAGAAAATGGACAGAGAAGAACACCGAAGCGATAACATCACCTATACCCAAGCAGGGGTTTCGTGCTTCGTAGGACAGGTAAGTGATGAATTTAAAGTTCAGTTCTTCGTAGGAAGTTCAGTGGTTAAATTCCCTGCCTGCGTATAGCTGAATCCCGATATGGGTTTTCATAATTCCTGAAAAGCTGCTTTTAAGCTAGAAGTTTAAAGAAATTCGACATCAGGGTATTACCTAAGGGTTATAAAAATTGCTGGTAAAGAAATTTACCAGCACAATTGATTTGATTGTTAATAGGAAAGCATTCGATTTCACCACTCATTTTTAGAAACCTGAAACTTATCTATGAAAACTGTATTACCAAAATTTCCCATAGCCAAGGGGTCATGCTCGAAAACCTGAATTATTTTTTTTCACCCAAAATACCCGTATGTTTGTAATTGAATAAAGGTTTCTGGTACCCATTCAAGGTGCCGGGATGAAAAGGGAATCCGGTGAAAACCCGGAGCTGTCCCCGCAACTGTAACCCTATTCGACTTAGGTCGATCAAAAGCTTGTTGTTCCATCATCGCCATTGTCCCGCTAGGGATGAGAAGGCCGACAACAAAAGGGAAGTCAGGAGACCTGCCTTAATTCAACAAATTCAAGGCTTTCGGGTGAAAGGCTTAGGAAGTATTTAAACGAACACCCCTTACCGTTTAAGGGGATATGTGTTTATTCATTTCTTTCGATCTATACACCACCGAGCTTTGGGTTAAATAATTGATGTAGGATTATTTAATTCGAAAAGCATTGGTAGTAATTGTGTTGGCTTGGCTGGGGTCATTTTTGTTCCCCCATCCAGCGGAGCAGCTCGTCCATGGGGATACCCTGGACTTAGAGACTGTAGAAGTACGTGCGTTTCCTTGGGAAAAATATTCTCTTGGATATAAGGTTAATACCTTAGGCGAAGAGGAAATTGGCGCTTTCCAAGGACAGGCACTCAGCGAACTTTTGCAAAGAAGAACAGGTATCTTTGTGAGGGAATATGGGGCAGGTATGCTGGCCACACTCAATATGAGGGGAACCGCCGCCGGGCACAATGCCGTGTTTTGGAATGGGCTGCCCATAAATAGTCCCTCTTTGGGGCAAATGGATTTTTCTCTGCTTACAGTGGGTAGCTGTGACGCTATCCGGGTTCAGTATGGAGGTAGTGGGGCCTTATTTGGCACCGATGCCATAGGGGGTTCCATCCATCTAGGTAGCCAACCTTCCTTTGCTCAAGGGCATAAGGTAAAAGTGAGAGCTGCGCATGGCAGTTTTGGTCTTTGGCAAAACCAGGTGGAGCACAGCTATTCCAACCAAAAGTTCTTTTCCCATACCAGAGCTTATATCAATCGGTCGGCAAACAATTTCCCTTATAGAAATCTGGGTAAGGCAGGAACACCTGTTGAAAGGCAAGAACATGCCAGTGTGCACACAAGGGGACTTGTACAGGACCTAGCTTGGAATGTAGGGGCAAATACCCAAGTGAGTTCTTCCTTTTGGTATCATTTTACCGACCGGGAAATACTGCCGGTGATGGGTTCGAACACCAGGGATGTGCAAGAGGATGCCAATGTAAGGTGGGTGGCAGACCTCCGCCACTTCAGAGATCAGGTGCAATACAATCTCAAGTTGGGCTACGTAGAAGATGATCAGGTGTTTAACCTTAGCACCTCAAATATCACTAGACAGTATTTTATAGGAGCAGAGGCAGAGTGGCAAGCAACCGAAAAAATGCATGGGAAGTCAGGTGCTCGACTTACCCATATCGTAGGTGAATTGAGTACTTACTATAAAGAAGAACAGCGGTTGGAACTCTACCATTCGCATCTATTTCACTTGGGTAAAAGCATAGAGGGGGCAATCAATTTGCGGCAAATGGTAGTGGATGGGGAATTTGTTCCCTTTACCCCATCCTTGGGTTTGGAATGGGGTTTTTTCGACAAAGAGACCCATAACCTTACCCTAAAAGGGGCTGCTTCCAAAAATTTTAAGGTACCCACGCTGAATGATCGGTTTTGGTCCCCAGGGGGGAACCCTGATTTGCTTCCTGAAAAAAGCTTGAGCGCTGAGATGGGCGTGGTGCAAAAGGGGAAGCGCGGTGCGTTCAACTGGGAGGCCGAGGTGAATTATTACCATATGCTGGTGGACCAATGGATCGTATGGTTGCCAGGGGAAAGTTTTTGGACCCCGGTGAATATCAGAAAAGTAAGGAACCAGGGGATCGAATCTTCTTTTTCCTCAGAATTTTCATTTTCCAAATGGGATCTTTCTGCGGACATCAACTACTCCTACGTACAGGCCCGCATAGCAGGGGATCAGGAGGATGCCGGACGAAGTATAGGGAATCAGCTTCCTTATACCCCTTTTCATAAAGGCAACAGCTATTTATCGGCTAAAAGAGGCCCCTTCAGCTCATGGGCGAACTACACTTTTGTAGGTGACAGGTATGTGGGAACTGATAATTCCACCCAAGTAAATGCATTCGCTTTGTTGGATGCCGGGATAAACTATACGTGGACTATGAAAGCATTTGCCACTTGCAGGTTGGGGATTCAGGTCAATAATTTTTTTGACAACGATTATCAAGTCCTTAGGCTTAGGCCTATGCCAGGAAGAAACTATCAAATTAACATAACCATAGATCTATGAAGATGTACAGAGTTTTACCAAGGTTTTTAATTTTATCACTGGCGATAGTCGCCGCTGCCTGCGGAAATGATCCGGTCGAAGTTCCCAGAGGCCCATTTGAACAGGGGGTGTTAATTATGAATGAAGGGGCATTTGGAGCAAATGACGGGGAGGTCTTTCACTATGACCCCCAGTCCGGGGATATGAGAACCGATATTTTTGAGGAGGTGAATGGAAGACCCTTTGCGGGCCTTATTCAGGACATGCTTCTTTTTGAAGACAGGATTTACTTGGTGGCCAACACCGGTAAAGTGGAAGTGGTGGATGCCCAAAGCTTCCAGAGCGTGGGAAGCGTCAACAACGGGGATTTAGATATTTCCCGGTCACTTGTCAGGGTAGGGCAAAAATTGTTTATCAGTGATTTTGGCCCTTACGATGATAATTTTGCCAGCCCTGATTCCTATGTGGCGGTGGTAAGGGACCCACAAGGCGGTACAGTGGCGCAAAAAATACCTGTATCCAGCGCTCCTGAAGGGATGATCTTTGCAAATGGACACCTGTTTGTGGCTTGTACTGCTGGTGGAGTGGTGGAGGTGATTGACCCAGAAGCAGAGACACTAATGGAAAGCATACCTATTGAAGGGGGAAGTCCTTATTTTTTCCTCGAATATGCGGGTAACACCTACCTGTACGCAAGGGACTCCGAGTCCGTTTATTTTCATCGTATCAACACCCAGGATTTTCAGGTGATCGAGTCAATAGCTATTCCCTTGGCCAATAGCCTGTGGAACGGAAGCCATGCACTAGGCAGCGGGGGTGAAGTATTTATACTTACCTCCAGTGGAGGGGGCACAAGTGTGGCAAAGGTATCCCTGGAAGAAGGGACAGTCTTGGACGAGAGTTTCTATACAGGTACCAATTTTTATGGGCTTGGCTATCATTCAGGAGCAGGGCAACTCTATGTAGGAGAGAACGCGGCTTGGCAGGGAAATGGAACAGTTATTAAATTGGATGGAAACGGAGGGGTGGTGGAGACCCTTGCTGCTGGTAGAGGACCTTCTGGATTTTTGTTTAGGTAGAAAAAAGGGAGCCAAGAATTTTGACATTCTTGGCTCCCTTATTTATTATAGGTGGATCTTGGTGAGGTTTTTGAATACCCCTTGCTCTGCTTGTTCTGGGGATAATTGTGTGCAAGTACCAAGGAACCCGGCAGGGGTTGGCTCCATCAGCCCCGAGTCCACAACTCGGGGTACGGAAACAAAATATGGAGCTGGCAACCTTGACAGGGCTTGAACTCTGAAATTGTCACCGATCCATTCGTGTATTCTCCCCATCCACAGGGGTTCTTTCTTCCCGGTTGGCCAAATCCCAGGCAGTATGGAAAATTAGCCTGGCCCTTTTTTCCATCAGGTCAAACTCAATTTTGTCAATGGTATCGGTGGGTTGGTGATAATCGTCGTGTACTCCATTGAAAAAGAAAATGACCGGGATATTATGTTTGGCAAAATTATAGTGGTCAGATCTGTAGTAAAACCTGTTGGGGTCATCTTCCGCATCATAGCGGTAATCGAGGATTAAATTAGTGTAGGTGATGTTGTTATACTCATTGATAATTTTCAGGTGGGAAGAAAGCATCTCCGAACCGATCACATAGATGTAATCCTGGTTTTCTGCGTCCTCATATTCGTAATCTATGCGCCCCACCATATCAATATTGAGGTTGTTCACTGTGTTTTCAAGAGGGAATACTGGGTTTTCCGCATAGTATTGGGAGCCTAATAACCCCTTTTCTTCTCCGGTCACATTCAGAAAGAGGATAGACCTTCTTGGTCGGTGTCCTTCTTCCGCTGCTTGGGCAAAGGCCTCAGCAATTTCCATAACGCTGACGGTTCCTGAGCCATCATCGTCTGCACCATTGTTGATTTCCCCTTTACTGTTGATTCCCACATGGTCATAATGAGAAGAGATAACTAGCACTTCCTCCTTTTTATCTGTACCTTCCAGAAAGGCCATTACATTTTCAGTTTCCACCCGATTTATATGTTTTTCGATTTTATAGGCTACTTTTTGGGAAGGAATAGTAGTGGGGTCGTTTTTGGCGGCTTCTTTAAGTTCCTCCACGGATGACTCGAAAATTTGCCCCATCTTTTCAGAGCTTACCATAAAAACTGGCCGGTTAGTCGTGGGTTTTTCGAATCCTAGCCTACCCCTGCCGGCAAGTGATTTGAAGCGGTTGGCCATTCGGTCGAAATTGGCCTGCCCTTCCATGGTTACCACCACGGCTCCCAAAGCTCCGGCATCCATTACCATGTCCACCAAGGCACCAGACCGGTCCCCTATGGCCCAAATCCCCACCAATTTATCTTTTACCTCTACTATTTCCAGGTTCTCCTCGCTTACCAATCCCAGAAAGACCAACTCGGTCTTTTCCCTTTTTTTCATATCCCCATCTCCCATGAAAATAAAGTCCTCATTTTCTATGAATTCGTTTTTCCCAATAGAAAGGCTTACTTCTGCCCAAGAGGTACTTACCAACTCAAATTGCTGGAAATAGTCGTCGTCTACTGGGCCGATCAGACCTTTGCTTTTATAAAATTCCCTGAGGTAGGTAGCTGCTAGTTTTTGTCCTTTTTCCCCGGTATCCCTTCCTTCCAGTTCATCGGAGGCGAGATAACTTAGGTGCTTTTCCAGGTCTTCCACAGAAATGGTAGCGGCATATTTGATAGCTGCTTCATCCTGACCCAATACACAGATCGACAAAAATAGGTTAATTGTTAACCCAACAATACATTTTTTCACGTCCATTTTGATTTATTAGATTATTTATAGAACCTTTTTCCAAGAAAACAGCTTAGTTTTTCGGAAAGGCAAAGGAATTAATGGGGGTAAAATTAAGGTAATTTAAGTAACACAACTCTACATAATGACGTTTTATTTCTACCTTTGTTGCACCAAAAAGGGCATGAATTTAACCGCTTAAAACAACACTATTTTCCGATTGTATGAAAGTTAACTTATCTACTTCCCCCCAGTTTAATGAAAGGCATATCAGTCCGGGTCCGGATGAGGTTATGGAAATGCTGCACTATATTGGGGCTGATTCTCTTGAGCAGTTGATCGATGAAACCATACCTAAGTCCATACAGATGGATAAGCCGCTAAGGCTTCCCAAACAACAATCGGAAAACAGCTTTTTAAAAAATCTGAAAATACTGGCAAGTAAAAATAGGATTTTCAAATCCTTTATAGGTTTGGGTTATTATGACACCATTGTACCGGGGGTCATTCAAAGAAATATTTTGGAAAACCCAGGTTGGTACACGGCTTATACTCCTTATCAGGCTGAGATTGCCCAGGGAAGGCTTGAAGCCTTGATCAATTTTCAGACCACGGTCATTGACCTAACTGGAATGGAACTGGCTAATGCCTCCCTATTGGATGAAGGTACTGCAGCGGCGGAGGCCATGGCCATGCTCCATGCTTCCAGGCCTAGAACTAAGAAAAAAGCCAATACTTTCTTTGTGGATCAAAAGGTTTTCAGCCAGACCATTGAAGTCTTGAAAACCCGTTCCGAACCTATAGGTATCCAGCTGAAGGTCGGTGAACTCTCCGATCTGGACCTAGCGGACCCTGACCTTTTTGGGGTGCTATTGCAATACCCTAATTCTGATGGAGAAGTTCTAAATTATGGGGGACTTTGTGAAACAGCTGTGGAGAAAGAGGTGTTTACCGCATTTGCAGCAGACCTTTTAAGCTTGACCTTGCTTAAGCCCCCGGGAGAACTGGGTGCTGATGTGGTGGTTGGAACCACCCAGCGTTTTGGCGTTCCTATGGGTTTTGGGGGTCCGCATGCGGCTTATTTTGCTACCAAAGAAACATTTAAGCGACAAATTCCGGGAAGAATCATTGGAGTTTCGGTAGACAAAGCTGGGAAAAAAGGGTATAGAATGGCACTCCAGACCCGTGAACAACATATCAAAAGGGAAAGGGCGACTTCCAATATCTGCACCGCCCAGGTGCTCTTGGCAGTGATGGCCGGAATGTATGCAGTGTATCATGGCCCAAAGGGATTAAAAGAAATTGCCAGCAGGATCCATGGTCTTGCAGTTTTGACTACAGAATCGCTAAAAAAACTGGGATTTGAACAGTTGAATCGGCATTTTTTTGATACCATCCGGATTAAGGCTGATGCTGTACAGCAAGAAAAAATAAAGGCTTTTGCCTTATCGGAGGAAATGAACTTCAGGTATGAGGATGGATATATAGTTCTAGCATTTGATGAAGCCAAGGACCTATCTGACGTTCAGACTATAGTGGGGATTTTCGCTAAATCCACTCATGAACTTGAGGCACCCTCAATTTCTTTTCCAGAGGAAGTGAATGGGATGCTCCCGGAAAAATTGACAAGGGAGAGCCAATTTTTGACACATCCTGTTTTCAACACTTTTCATTCCGAACACGAAATGTTACGGTACATGAAAAGGCTAGAAAATAAAGACCTTTCCTTGGTCCACTCCATGATTTCCTTGGGCTCCTGCACCATGAAACTGAATGCCACCACAGAAATGATTCCTGTGACCTGGCCGGAATTTGGCCAATTGCATCCTTATGCACCTCAGGACCAGGCAGCGGGATACTATGAACTCTTCCAGCACCTGCGCAATTGGCTCAGTGAAATTACTGGTTTTGCCGACACTTCCCTACAGCCAAACTCTGGAGCACAGGGCGAGTATGCTGGCCTTATGGTAATAAGAGCTTATCATCAAAGTAGAGAAGAAGCACATAGAAATATTGTCTTGATCCCCTCTTCCGCACACGGAACTAACCCTGCTTCTGCGGTAATGGCAGGTATGAAGGTGGTAATTATCCCTTGTGATGAAAAAGGGAACATAGATATTACAGCCTTAAAGGAGAAAGCCGAGGCTCATGCGGAAAACCTGGCCGGCCTTATGGTTACCTATCCCTCCACCCACGGAGTTTTTGAGGAGGCTATTCAAGAGATTTGTCAGGTGATTCATAAACATGGCGGACAGGTATATATGGATGGTGCCAATATGAATGCCCAAGTAGGGCTTACCAGCCCAGGCATTATTGGTGCGGATGTATGCCATTTGAACTTGCACAAAACCTTTTGTATACCTCATGGGGGAGGAGGGCCAGGAATGGGGCCAATTTGTGTGGCTGAACATCTGGTGCCCTTCCTTCCTGGTAACGACAAGGTGAGAACCGGCGGAATTTCTGCCATTTCGGCGATTTCCGCTGCACCATTTGGGTCTTCGAGTATACTACCAATTTCCTATGCTTATATTGCAATGATGGGGGCATATGGGTTAACCCATGCCACTAAAATCGCCATTTTGAATGCGAATTATATTAAGTGCAAACTTGAGCCCCATTACCCCATTCTTTATTCCGGTTCAAAGAACAGAGCAGCCCACGAATTGATTTTGGACTGTAGGAGCTTTAAGGAGGCAGGGATAGAGGTGGAGGACATCGCAAAAAGGCTTATGGACTATGGTTTTCACGCTCCTACGGTGTCTTTTCCAGTAGCAGGTACCCTTATGGTAGAGCCCACTGAATCGGAGGCTAAGGCGGAACTAGATCGTTTTTGCCAAGCCATGATTGCCATCAGGGAAGAAATCAGGGAAGTGGAGATGGCAGAAGCAGACAAAGAAAACAATGTACTTAAAAATGCTCCCCACACTGCGGAACTGGTGATTGAGGATTCTTGGGAGTTTCCCTACTCTAGGGAGAAGGCTGCCTATCCCCTTCCTTTTGTTAGGGAGCATAAGTTTTGGCCAAGCATCAGAAGGATAGACTCCGCCTATGGGGACAGAAACTTGATGTGCAGTTGCATCCCTACCGAGGAATTTGCAACAGAAGACCTTGTGAGTGAATAAAAGAACATCCGCAAAATTTTCAAAACCACCTGAGGTAAGACCCAGGTGGTTTTTCTATTTTTGCACGCGTGGCAAAGTGACTAATATTCGGAGGTAAAATAGAAGGATATTTCAGGGAAATTATCCTGAACCATCTGTAACCAGGCCTTGGACTCGGCCATGAAAACCAGTTTGCCATCTTTGTCCTTGGCAATATGTCGCTGTTTGGACCGTACAAATTCGTCCAGCTTTTTCTTGTCCTTACTGTCAATCCAGCAAGCCTTGTAAAGGTTCATTGGAACAAAGTCCGCAGTGGCGTTATACTCGTTTTTTAACCGGAACTGTATGACTTCAAACTGCAGTTGACCGACGGTGCCCACTACTTTTCTAGCTCCCATTTCAAAGGTGAATAGTTGCGCCACTCCCTCCTCCATCAATTGTTGAAGGCCTTTTTCCAATTGTTTGGTTTTCATGGCGTCTTTATTGATGACTTCCCTGAAAATTTCCGGGCTAAAGCTGGGGATACCCTTAAATTGCAGGTTTTCCCCGTCTGTGAGTGCATCGCCAATCTTCAGGTTCCCTGTGTCATACAGGCCTACGATATCGCCGGGGAAGGCCTCGTCCACGATTTCCTTATCCTGGGCCATAAAAGAGGTCACATTTGAAAAGCGTAGTGCCTTGGTTCCCCTGGGATGGGTATAAGGTTTGTTTCTTTCAAACTTGCCTGAGCAAATCCTCAAAAAAGCTATCCGATTTCGGTGTTTGGGATCCATATTGGCATGAATTTTAAACACAAATCCGCTAAACTGGTCTTCATCCGGTTTTACTTCACGTTGGTCGGTTTGACGGCTTTTGGGTTGGGGGGCGATTTTTATAAATGTATCCAACATTTCCTGGATCCCGAAATTGTTGACCGCCGAACCAAAGAAAACCGGAGCCACTTTGCCTTCTAGGTATTCCTTAGGGTCAAAGTCCGGATAAACCCCTTCAATAAGTTCCACGTCCTCCCTGAGCTGATCGGCCAGGTTTTTGCCAATTTGCTGTTCTAAGTAGGGATCCTGCAAGTCTGCTATGGTGATCCGGTCGTCGCTTATTTTCCTTTGACTGGGGGTAAAAAGGTTGAGCTGCTTGTCAAAAAGGTTATACACCCCTTTAAAGGATTTCCCCATGGATATGGGCCAGGAAAGTGGCCTAACCTGTATATTCAATTTTTCTTCCACCTCGTCAAGTAGGTCATAGGGGTCTCTGCCTTCCCGGTCCAACTTGTTGATAAAGCAGATTACAGGGGTACTTCGCATGCGACACACCTCCATGAGTTTCTCGGTTTGTGTCTCGACCCCTTTCACACAGTCTATTACCATGATTACCGAATCCACAGCAGTAAGCGTCCTATAGGTGTCTTCGGCAAAATCTTGGTGCCCGGGGGTGTCCAGTAGGTTGATTTTTTGACCTTTGTACTCAAACCCCATCACTGAAGTGGCCACAGAAATACCCCTTTGCTTTTCTATTTCCATCCAATCGGATTTGGTAGCTGTATCTATCTTATTTGACTTCACGGCACCCGCTGTCTTGATAGCACCTCCAAAGAGCAACATTTTTTCTGTAAGTGTGGTTTTACCCGCATCAGGGTGGGCGATGATTCCAAAAGTTTTTCGCTTCTGTATTTCTTGTATTAGGCTCATTTTGAAAAGCTGGTCAATTTCAGCCTGCAAAGGTAAGCAAAATAAAGGATAACTGCCTTAGGGATTGTTAGGGAGAAAAGTGTAGGGAGAAATCAGACCTCCGTGATTTTCTTTTTCGGCTTAGGTTTGTCAAAGTTCTCCACATCTACAAACCTGTCTTCTATGTTTTCTCCGGTGAGATAGTCATTCACCATCTCCCTGAGTTCCTGAAAAGAAAGATTATGCAGGATTTTGCCACTCTTGGCTAAGGACACCTGCCCGGTTTCCTCCGATACGATGAGGACCAAGGTGTCCGTGGCCTCCGACATGCCAATTGCTGCCCTGTGCCTCAGGCCAAATTGTGCGGGAACGTCTCTTTCGGTGACAGGAAGGATGCATCGAGCGGCTTTTACCCGGCCACTATAAATTATAACGCCACCGTCGTGAAGAGGGCTGTACTTGTTGAAGATAGAGATTAAGAGTCTTTTTGAAACCACTGCATCTATCACGTCCCCGCTCTCCCCATAAAATTTGAGTTCAGAATTGTTGGAAAGTACAATCAAAGCCCCTGTGGAGCTTCCGGAAAGTGACTTACATGCCTCAATAATGGGTGTTACGTTAAATGCATTGCTTTCTCTCTTTCTCCAAAAGAGCAGTTCTTGCCAAAGGTTCTCATTGGAGAAAATGGAGGATTTGCCAACGATAAGGAGGAACTTCCTGATTTCCTGCTGAAAAAGAATAATCGCAGCCAACACACCTACACCCATGAATTGGCCCAAGATAATAGTGAGGAGTTCCATTCTTGCGGCACTTACCACAAGATAGGCTAGGTAAATGGAAAGAAAGCCTAGAAATATTTTGATGGCTACACTACCACGCATGAGCTTATACACCTGATAAATGAGGACACTTACAAGTGCAATGTCAATGAGATTTACAATGGAAACCTCTAAAAACCCTATTCTAAATGCTAAACTCAAGCGTAAACTTTTTTATATATATCAATTGCTTCTTTTGCTGCTTTTACATCATGAACCCTCAAAATGCTGGCTCCGTGTACGAGTGCGATGGTATGAGCTGCTGTCGTGCCGTTTAAAGCCTCATCCGAATCAGTGCCCAAAAGTTTGTAGATCATGGATTTTCTCGAAATCCCTACTAAAACAGGCATCCCCAGTTGGGAAAAAAGGGACAGGTTTTTCAATAACTTGTAGTTCTGCTCCAAATTTTTGGCAAAACCAAACCCTACATCCAGTATAACATCTTTTATGCCAGCTTCTCTACACGCTTTCTGTTTTTCTGAAAAATAATTGAGCAATTCCTTTTCCAGATTGTCGTAGTGGGTAAGCTCTTGCATATTCTGAGGGTTGCCCCTCATGTGCATGCAGATATAGGGTGCTCCCAGTTCCCCCACTTTCCGAATCATCTTCGGATCCAGCTCTCCACCAGAAATATCATTTACGATATCCGCACCTGATTGGATGGCTATTTCGGCCACTTGATGCCGAAAAGTATCAATGGACAAAAGTGCATGGGGGAAAACCTCCCTTATAATGGTAATAACGGGGATTACCCTATTAAGTTCTTCTTTAACAGAAAGGGCACTCGCTCCAGGTCTAGTACTATACCCTCCAATATCTAAAATTTTCGCCCCATTTCCCAACATTTCCCCAGCTTTTTCTATAATCTCACTATTTTTTGGAGATATTCTACTTTTTTTGTAGAAGGAATCTGGGGTAATATTTAATATCCCCATTACCCATGGCTCCTCCATCAGGTACAGGTTTCCTTTGGATTGTAGTGTTTTTTTTAACGGAAATAAAGTATCTTCGAACTTAGGAACTGAATAGAGATTATCTGCCATTAAACCAGGTTAAAATTGGAGAACAAAACCGCAAGCGAATATAGAGAAGTTATCGCCCTTTGTAAAAAACTTTTTGAGAATAAAACCAAAGATTACGGAACTGCTTGGCGGGTACTAAGGTTGTCTTCCATTACCGACCAGATTTTCATCAAAGCGCAAAGAATCAGGTCTATTCAGGAGAAGGGAAGCCAAAAAGTGGATGACCCCATTCAGGAGGAGTTCATTGGGATCATAAACTATTGTATCATCGCACTGATGCAATCCCAACTCTCAGAAACCGATCCTTTGGAATTCAGTTTTGAGGAGTTGGAACCCCACTATGACCATTGGGTAAGCGAAACTTCACAATTACTGGAAAATAAAAACCATGACTATGGTGAGGCCTGGAGGATGATGAGGGTGTCTTCCATCACGGATATCATACTCATGAAACTACATAGGGTTAAACAAATTGAGGACAATAGGGGCAGGACCCTAGTGTCAGAAGGAGTATTAGCCAATTACCAAGACATCATCAACTATGCGGTTTTCTGCCTCATTAAACTAAAGGGTGAAAAAAAATGATTATAAAAGGTTTGTTATGGATAGCTCGAGGGCTAGTGGGTGCCTTGTTTATTTTTTCTGGGCTGATTAAAATCAACGACCCTGTAGGAACAGCCATTAAACTGGAGGAGTATTTTGACGTTTTTTCCTCGGATATAGCCGGGTTTTTCAGCTATTTTAAGGCACTTTCCTTGCCACTTGCGGTTTTCCTTGTGGTAGCCGAACTTGCCTTAGGAGTGATGATCCTTGTGGGTTGGAGGCTTAGTTTGGCGGTAAAACTGCTTTTGGCCATGACTCTTTTTTTTACATTCCTTACCTTTTATTCGGCCTATTTTGATAAGGTCACCGATTGTGGTTGCTTTGGGGATGCCATAAAACTCACACCCTGGGAATCCTTTTATAAGGACGTTTTCTTACTAGTCCTTATAGGTTTTCTCTTTAGGTTTAGAGGTAAGCTTGAAACCCATTTTGGAGGATGGAGAAAATGGGCAGTAGTAGGATCTTTTTTTATTGGGTTGGTACTTTCAATTACGGCCATCCGGAATTTGCCATTTATTGATTTTAGGGCGTTTAAGGAAGGCGTAAACATAAAAGCAGCCATGGAGCCATCGGCTCCCCTTGAATATTCCTATGTGATGAAAAAGGGGGATGAGACCATTATCTTTGATCAATACCCTTCAGGGGATGAATACGAGTTTGTGGAAATGACAATAAACAACCCCGAGGCACTTCCCAAGATTTCTGACTTTGCCGTTTGGAATGAAGAGGGGGATTATACCGATGCGGTATTGGAAGGAGAGGTGATCCTGATTCTCACCAGTAATTTGGATAAGATGTCTTCAAAAAACATGGATGAGATCTCTGGCCTGGTAGGTGGGGCAAATGCGAAGGGGATAGCCGTTAAGTTCGTTGGGGCCTCATCTGAAGACCGGATTCAAAATTTGCTTTCTGAAATGAATTGGGACATCGGGTACTACCTTGCAGATGCCACTGTGGTTAAGACGATAATAAGGTCCAATCCCGGCATTGTGATTTTAAACGAAGGCACCGTGGTCAAAAAATACCACCACAACAACACCCCGGATATAGAAACTGTTCTAAAGGAACTAGGTCTATGAGTATGGAAAAAAAAATTGTACTGGTAGGAATGCCTGGTAGCGGAAAGTCCACTTTGGGGAAGGACGTAGCCAGAAAATTTGGTTATGCCTTCTTTGATCTAGATGACTGTATAGAAAAGGAAGCAGGGGCAAAGATTACTACCATCTTTGAAAAATACGGGGAGGGGTTTTTCAGAAAGTTGGAAACAGAGGTATTGAATGGCCTCCTCCAATTGGATCAGGCTTTTGTATTGGCTACAGGGGGGGGTGCCCCATGTTTCAATAAAAACATGCGGGTGATCAACCAATACGCCATTTCCATTTATCTGGATGTTCCCCTCAATGTGATATTGAATAGATTGACGATAGGTCAAGTGGCGAAGCGCCCCCTTTTTTTTGGTATGGATACCAGCGAAATCATCCTTAAGCTTAAGGGCATGTTTGAACAGCGCAGTCCCTATTACGAAAAGGCAAAAATAAAGCTCAGTGGAGAGGATATTTCCACTGAGCTTCTTATTTCTGAATGGATGGCCTTCTTAAAAGTTAAACCCTAAAGAAAGCATTCCAGTAATCCTCTGGTTGTCTGTTACTGCGATAGGTGAACCTGGGTAAGAGGAATAGTAGGAGTTGAAGGTGTTGTGAACTAGGCCGAAATCTATGCTGAAGCTTTGAAGCTTCACACCAAGCCCTCCAGTTAATTGGTTTATGGCTCTGTTTTGATCACCGGGGTTGGCAAAGGGATCTCCGTAAAAGGCGTAACCTGCACGGATCCTCAACATATCGAGTCGGAGCTCCCCTCCAACACGATAATTTATGGTCTGACCAAATAATTGATTGATTTCCATATTTTCTTCCCCGGTGTTAAATACGTTGGACCGAATATTGGCAGAACTGTAATCCACATAATCGATATCTGCGGAAATAAACCCTTGCTTTCCAAAGAAATACGTCAATCCTGTGCCCAACCGTAATGGTGTCCTTAGGTTAAAACTGCTAATGAAAATATCGGTTTCCGCATCCGATTCGGCAATAGATCCAAATTCCGGATCATCATAGGGGGGGGTAAAGTCGGCAAAAATGTCCGCAAAATACTCCTCATTGATCCTGCTCCAGGTAGGGGAGTGAAAGGATAAGCCAATATTCAAGTTGTCTATGGGCTTGTAAATTGCTCCTAAGCCTAGGTTTACCCCAGTCCCGTCCATGAATAGGTCCTCCTGTAAGGAGCTAAAAAGCGTTTCTTGTCCTTGATCGTTCAGGAAAGTTTCGTTGTAGGTATTAATACTTCGGTAATTTACCGTCATTATCCCAAGGGAAGCACCTAAAAAAAACTTGTTTTTAAAATTTGCACCGTAAGCGAACGAGATATGGGTTAGGTTACCTTGCCTTTCAATTACCTCTGACTTTTCAAGTCTATCCGTGGCATTTGGCGAATAATTAAACCCACCCCCTTGAGCTGGATTGATAAGGAATGCCTCATAAAACAAGCCATCAACCCCACCTGGTACTCCTTGTTCGCTATATAGATCAATGTAATGGTCCAAAATAGAACCTTGATCTAGTTGGTTGCTAAAATAGCTTAGGTTGTTGTTAAATGTGGACTGCCGGTTGATGCTGATTCCAAAAGAACCACCTCGCCAATCTCCCGCTTCCAAGGGTCCTTTGGTATTGCTAATAACCACCCCTAAGTTGGGTATGGAAAAATTAGTGGCATTGTTTCCTGTGGTTTGGGACAGGAAGCGGGTGTCTGTATTCCAGTCGGTATATGCTGCGGTAAAATTCACTTCCGACCGCTGGAAAAAACCCAAACCCGCCGGATTTCCATGGATATTGGTAAGATCACCGCCAAGGGAATGTTGGACCCCCCCAATGCCGGAGATTCTAGCGGTACCAGTAGCGTTAAACTGGCTGAACCTCAATGCGTCTTCCACATATCCAGTTTGTGCCATAGAAAAAGGTAAGTAAAACAACATCAAAGCCAGTACGCAATAAGTGGATTTCAATGCTTTCATAGATTTGGTTTTCCTTGAATAATTAAGTGTTTATGGCAATTATTATGCCTCTAAAAGTACTAACTCATAAATTGGAGTTTTTATTAAAAATATGGTGTGAAAAAAAAAGAGGGAATTAATTCCCTCTTCTTCCTCCGCCTACGCTAGCTCCTCTCGAAGCCCCTCCTCCACTGTATCCCCCTCTACTGGGAGCACTGAAGGATCTGGATGGACTTGAGGTTCTACTTGGCGCAGACCTTTGTTGATAACTTGGTGCCGTACTTCTCCTGTTCATGGATGGTGAAGTACTTCTGGTTGCTCCGCCCCTATTATAGGATGGAGAAGTTCCCCTCCTGTTAGGAGCTGCATATCCAGACCTTTGGGTTTGTGCTGCCCTGCTTCTTGTGTTGTATGAACTTGGGGTAGCTGCTCTTGCCGCGGAAGATCTAGTAGTGCTAGGTGCTGCGTAAGCACTTCTTGTGGAAGGTGATCCTGCCCTTCCTGCTGCTGGAGAACTCAAGTTCCTTCTAGCAGGTGAAGCAGAAGCCCTTGGGCTAGTGTTAAGATCATTTTGAGACCTAGCAAATGAATTTCTTGTATTGGTAGCTGCCCTTTGTCTTGCGTTTGGACTGGAAGCTACAGCTTGTCTTCTTGCATTTGCGCGAGAGGATCCTGGACTGACCGCGTCACCCCTACTTCTAGGGGAAGCAGTTGTTCCTGCTAAAGAGGAACCTCTTGTTGGTCTTTGAGCGGCAACCATTTGCCTTCTGCCAATTTCGCCACCAGGAACCACAATTACGGGGTTATAGAAGCCTCTGCCCCACATACCCATTCCCATGCCTGGACCCCACATGCCCATTCCCATGCCTGGACCCCAGAAAGGATCCCACATGCCCATGCCCATCATTCCAAAGCCGGGTCGCATCATCCAAGGGTTGCCCCATCCCATTCCCATTCCAAAACCGGGACGCATCATCCAAGGGTTGCCGAAGCCTCCGCCCCAGCCCATACCCATGCCTATGCTCATGTTAAAGCCAGGACGCATGCCCATGCCCATCATGCCCATGCCAGGACCCCAGAAAGGATCCCACATGCCCATGCCCATCATTGGCATTCCCCAACCCATTCCCATGCCCATCATCGGGTTCATGAAGAAATTGTTGGTAACACCTCTACCATTATTGCCTGAACCACGGAAATTGTCATAAGCGTCAAGGTTGCCTTGTGGGAGATCTCCCCCGTCTTGAGTTTGGCTGTCGTCAAAGTAGACCGAGCCCTCCTCGGCAGGCTGCTGGGAGCGCTGATATTTTGCAATGTAGTCCGGATTCACATTTCTTGCAGAAAAATTGTCCTGTTCCACATCCACAGACCGTATTTCTTCAATATCCCGGAAATTCTCTGGGTTATTGTTCTTTACAGCAAATTCAGTGGCGACTCTAGCGTCAGAGGCCATGAAATACAGGTTATCAGATTCACCCTGCATAGCTCTTTGGCTAGTGTTACAGGCTGCAAAGCCTAGTAGGGCTAACGCACCTACATACCGGATTGGATTAAAGTTGCTCATAATGATTTTCATTTGATATTTACTCTCCCTACTATATACGAGAGCATAGCAAGATGGTTATAATTTTTTACTATATATTTGCCATAATTCTAACTTCGAATATAAAGAGTTTTTTTAATTCCAACAAAAATAAGATGAGTAAGGGACTGCCAAAAAGAAGTGAAGATTATTCTCTCTGGTACAATGAATTAGTAAAACGAGCGGACTTAGCAGAAAATTCTGCGGTGAGAGGCTGTATGGTGATAAAACCTTATGGATATTCTATATGGGAAAAAATGCAGCAGGAATTGGATAAGATGTTCAAGAAGACGGGACACAGCAATGCCTACTTCCCCTTGTTTATCCCTAAATCCTTTCTTTCCAAGGAGGCCAGTCACGTGGAAGGTTTTGCCAAGGAATGTGCAGTAGTCACCCACTACAGGCTGAAAAGTGATGGGTCTGGAAAGGGAGTAGTAGTGGATCCCGAGGCGGCTTTGGAGGAGGAACTGATCGTGAGGCCTACCTCAGAAACCGTAATCTGGAGTACCTATAAAAATTGGATACAATCTTACCGGGACTTACCATTATTGGTAAACCAATGGGCAAATGTGGTGCGATGGGAGATGCGCACAAGGCTCTTTTTGAGAACAGCGGAATTCCTTTGGCAGGAAGGCCATACGGCCCATGAAACGAAGGAGCAGGCTGTGGAAGAAACCTTACAGATGCTGGATGTATATGCCGACTTTGCCGAGAAATTCATGGCCCTACCTGTGATCAAAGGAGTGAAATCCGAAAATGAAAGGTTTGCCGGGGCATTGGATACTTATTGCATTGAGGCGATGATGCAGGATGGAAAGGCCTTGCAGGCGGGTACCTCCCATTTCTTGGGGCAAAACTTCGCAAAAGCCTTTGATGTCAAGTATGCCACTAGAGAAGGGGGTTTGGAGTACGTATGGGGCACATCCTGGGGGGTAAGCACACGCCTTATGGGGGCCTTGATCATGGCACATTCAGACGACAAGGGCCTGGTGCTTCCACCCAAACTTGCGCCCATACAGGTAGTTATTGTGCCTATATATAAAGGGGAGCAAGAACTTGCCGAAATACGCAAAAAGGCAGATGAGCTTACCGAGTTGTTTTGGGATAATGGGATATCTGCAAAATTTGACGATAGGGACACCCATAAACCAGGATGGAAATTTGCTGAATATGAGCTAAAAGGAGTGCCGTTGAGGATAGGCATAGGCCCGAGGGATTTGCAGAATAACACCTTGGAACTTGCAAGAAGGGACACTTTGACCAAATCATCGGTTGACCTTGGGGAAGTGGATATTTTGGCACATGTCAAAGGTCTCCTGGAGGAGATACAGACCAGCATTTACCAAAAAGCCCATAATTTCCGAGACACCATGACCACTGAGGTGAATGACTGGGAAGAATTTAAACAGGTTTTGGAAGAGAAGGGCGGCTTTATTTCCTCCCATTGGGATGGCACTACAGAGACGGA
This sequence comes from Pleomorphovibrio marinus, assembly GCF_003347495.1. Taxonomy (GTDB): domain Bacteria; phylum Bacteroidota; class Bacteroidia; order Cytophagales; family Cyclobacteriaceae; genus Pleomorphovibrio; species Pleomorphovibrio marinus. The sequence goes on along the minus strand of NZ_QCXY01000001.1, from coordinate 179,749 downwards.
GGAAAAAATCAAAGAACAGACCAAGGCAACCATCCGTTGTATTCCTATAGATCAAGTTCCGCAGGAAGGCAAATGTATCCTGAGCGGGAAGCCGTCTAAGGGCAGGGTGCTATTTGCCAAATCCTACTAATGCCATAATCCAAAAGGGCCAAAATCTGGTATAATATTGATGATGTTCTATTTAGTTTTATAGGGGAATGAAAACAAGTGCCATTATTGGGTGTTTTATTCGCTAGATTTATTTTATAATGAGAAAAAATGACCTAAATTCAGCTATCCTAAAATCCAAATACCCATGACTTGGTTCATTCTAACTAGCCTGATCATTTTTGGGGCAATATTGGTGATGGTGGAAGTGATCTTTATTCCTGGTACCACGGTAATAGGAGGCCTAGGTTTGGTTTTTACCACCATTGGGATTTATTATGCTTATTCCACTCTGGACGCCGTCACTGCGACCCTGTTCTTGGCGGGAGCACTGTTGCTAAATTTTGGATTTATCGTCTATGGATTTAAGAAGGGAGTTTGGGACAAGTTTTCACTCAAGGACACAAATACAGGTAGGAGTTTCGATGACCGCCTGCTGGGGTTGGAATTGGGACAGGAAGGCATAACTAGATCTTCTTGCCGGCCCTTTGGGAAGGTGGAGTTTGGGGATGAGCTTTACGAGGCAAAATCCGACAGTGGTTTTATCCCAGCGGGCACCAAGGTGAGGATAGCGAAATTAGAAGAAAATAAAATTATCATTAAATTATAAATTATGGACCTTTCGAATTCAATGTTGATTTTGATATCGGCCTTTGCAGGGCTGATTGTTATATTTATCTTTCTTTATTTTGTCCCTGTTAATCTGTGGATTACCGCCATCTTCTCCAACGTAAAGGTGGGCTTATTGGAGCTAGTAGGTATGCGAATCCGTAAAGTGCCACCCAGCGTGATAGTGAATTCGCTAATCACTGCCACAAAAGCTGGGCTTAATCTTTCCACCAACGATCTTGAAACGCACTATTTGGCAGGAGGAAACGTGCCCAATGTGATTAGGGCCTTGATTTCTGCAGACAAAGCCAATATTACCCTTTCCTTTAAGCAAGCCACAGCTATTGACCTTGCAGGTCGAGATGTATTCGAGGCCGTACAGATTTCGGTAAACCCAAAGGTGATCAACACGCCCAATGTAGCTGCCGTTGCAGCGGATGGTATCCAGCTTATCGCCAAGGCTAGGGTTACCGTAAGGGCGAATATTGCTCAGCTGGTAGGTGGTGCTGGTGAGGAAACGATTTTGGCCAGGGTAGGTGAGGGCATAGTAACTTCCATAGGCTCTGCCCAGAACCACAAAAGCGTGCTGGAAAACCCGGATAAAATATCCAAACTGGTGTTGGAAAGGGGACTAGATGCAGGAACTGCATTTGAGATCCTTTCCATAGACATTGCCGATATTGACGTCGGGTCAAATATTGGTGCCAAACTGCAAATCGATCAGGCATCTGCTGACCTCAAGGTTGCTGAGGCCAGGGCTGAGGAAAGAAGAGCCATGGCAGTAGCATTGGAGCAGGAAATGAAGGCCAGGAATGTGGAAATGAGAGCGAAGGTAATCGAAGCGGAAGCAGAGATCCCAAAGGCCATTTCAGATGCATTTCGTTCCGGTAACTTAGGAATTATGGACTATTACCGCATGGAGAATGTGAAGTCCGATACAGACATGAGGGACTCCATAGCCAATGCAGATACGGGTAAGACAAGCGATAGAAACAAAGGTGGGGATAAAAAATAACCATCCTATTCCAAAGCAAGAAACGAAAAAAAAAGGAGCTGATCTAAGCTCCTTTTTTTCGTTTCTTTTTCCCGTTATCCTCCTCGACTTCTTCAACAATTTGCTGCTCGCTTCTCGCCAACACCTTACCATTACTGGGGTCAAAAAGTATTTTCGAATAGTACAAGGGTAATTGATAGTCACCATTCTCGCTGATCACTCCGTATTTGTCGTTGGAGCGAATTAAGATTTTATCATGTTCTTCCCTTCTGATTTCTTGAAATTGGGGCTCAATCACCTCCCGTCCCATAGCGTTCACCAATCCAAATTTCCCCTTGTTTTCAGTGATGAAGTAATTGTCAGAAGTTTGTAATATACGGTCATAGTAACCGGCCAATAAGGTACTGCCAGTTTGGTCGATAATGGTGTTCTTCCCTTCCTTTTTTACGATAGCAAGCCCTCTATGAAAAGCGGAGACCCTCTCAAAATCTGTAGGTACAGTTACTTCTCCTGCCGTATTAATATATCCCCATGTTCCATTTATCTTTACAGCTGCCAGGCCCTCTGAAAACGGCTCCACTTCCTCAAAGCTTGGGGATATCATTACTTCACCATTTCTATTCACAAAACCATATTTCCCTTCTATCAATGCACCGTATAGCCCCTGGTTTCCTGGCAAAAGCTTTTCAATCCCCGGAACCGGACTAACCTCCCATTTCCCCTTGGGATTCAATAGGCCGATTTTTTCGTCCCTGAAAAACACATTGAAATGGTCGTCTACGTTCTGAACTGCTGTCATTCCAACAATATCAAGCAGGATACCGTCATTTTTCATGATTCTCCTCAATTTCCCATGGATATACTCGAGTAATACCCCGTCCTCATAGGTGATTTTATGGTAACTGGAGTACTTGATGTCAGCATAATTGGTATGGGCTTTTAAAAGCATGTATTGGTTGCCTTCCCTGGCATAAAAATGATTTTCGCTCAGGTAGGTGATTTCATCGATTATAGGATCCAAAAGATAGGTTCCATCTCGGTTAATCAACCCATAACCTCCAGCTTCCTTGCTCAATAGGACATCCTCATTGACATCCCAAAGTTCTTCATAAAGGTGGTCTGGTTGGTCTGATAGGGGCAGGAAATAACCTTGAGGGGTTTTTGCTATGATCTGTCCATTCAAGGCAAACCTCGCTGAGGCATAAGGCCCTATTTTTTGTGTCTTTTTCGTCCCCCTGTCATACACATGGTAGGTTTCACCTTTTTTTCCCAGTAAAAGATTGAAATAAGAGTAGATCTTATCGTAGCTGGGTGTAAAAACCTCATCACCATATTCATGCAGTGCACCAAATTTGTCACCCTTCTTTACAATAACCCAGGGTTCTAAATACTGATAGATTTCGGTATCCGAAATGGTAGAGAACGATTCGTATTCCGAACTCAGTAGGCTTAACCCACTATCGTGGTTGTTCACTCTCAATGCACTTCCCAAGATCATGAAGTCCCCGTTTTCAACGCGCTTTACCAGCTTATAGTCCTCGTCAAAAATCTCCCACGTCTGGCCTTTCCCCTCGCTAGCAACAAGTGCTGCACAGAACAGGCTCCCAATAATGAATTTGCCAGTAGAGCTGTTTGTCATATTGATGTAATTTGATAGTGTGTAACGATAAAAATATGAATTTTCCAATAATTTTCAAACATTCGCACATTGTCCCACTAATAAAAATTTTAAAGGGAAAATGCCAGTGAATTAGGGTTTCTCATAGTGATGAAACCATCTCACGTGCTATCATTTTCAGCCAAAAGTAGGCTTTTTCTAAACCAATCTCAATAAGGACATTGCCTCCACCTATTTGTGGATAAAGGCAGCCTTATTTGGAAACATTTTCTTTTTCCAAGTCAAAAAGATCCGTGATAATATCGATCATTTGACTGGCTTGATCCCGCTTACAAGCAGCCCTTAGTTGCACCACGGGTATTTTTATGATCTTTTGCATCATACTTTTAGTGATTTTATCCACCACTGCGTATTCCTTTTCATCTGCATTTTTTAAGTACCTCTCCAATTCCTCTTTCCGGATTTGCTCCAGGGCATTTTTTAACTTGTTGATGGTAGGGGAGACCATCATCTCCTTTTTCCAATTGTAAAATTCCCTGATGCTATCCTCGATAATAGACTCCACCTCTGGAATAGCAGCTATCCTTTTTTCCAAGGTTTCACTGGCCTTGCTTTTAATATTGTCCACGTTGTAAAGCAAAGCCCCTGGAATATCTTCCACCGAAGTCTCAATACTTCGGGGTACCGACAAGTCAACAAACAGCTTGTAACTTTGGATGGAAAAACCGCTAACCAGTTTTTTGGTGATGAAAGGGGTGGATTTCATAATGGAGGAAACAATTACATCCGCTTCCTGCATGGCTTCGTACACAGATTCAAAAGGGGTTACCTTAAACCCAAACTCCGCGGCCATTTCCTGAGCTTTAGAAAATGTGCGATTGGCTAATGTGACCTCGGCATCAGGAAGGTAAACCATGTTTTTGGCCACATCCTCTCCAATTTCACCCAGTCCAATTAAAAGAATCCTAGGTTTGTGGGTATTGGCCGTTAACTCCTCAATCAATTCCACTGCCGCGTAGGAAACAGAAGCTGCTCCATCTCGAAATGCGGTTTCCTGAACCACCTTTTTGTTGGTAAAGAAAATGGTGTGCATTAACCTGTGCAAAAAGGGACCCGCCAGTTCCAGGTCTGCGGAGGCTTGATAGGCCCGCTTTACCTGGTTAGAAATCTGCATATCCCCAATCACTTGGGCTTCAAGCCCCATTGCTACCTTGAAAAGGTGCCCAATAGCTTCTTTATCTTCATTAATAACCCTAAAGTATTCCAGGTAAGAAACCGCATCATTCAGCCCTTTTTCCAGCCCAACCAGCTTGATTAGCTCAGTAGAAAGATCCAGTTCATGGGTATAATAGATTTCCGTCCTGTTACAGGTGGAGAGTATGAGTGTGTCTGTTACACTGAAAAAATCCTTCAACTTTAAAAGCAAGGCACGAATGGTATTATCATCCAAGGATACCAATTCCCTGATCTCTACTGGTGCATTTTTGTAAGAAAGGCTCAGTGCCCTAAATTTCCTTTGCATTGTCATGACCATCTCAACCTACAAATTTACCATACAAACCTTGGGTTTGGAATAGATTTGTCGAACAAGGTCCAATTTATATCGGTTCTAAATAGTATTTACCATATTGGTAGGCGATTTTAATGTAAGAAAAGAAAATTTCTTGAAAAAGTTTCCCAATTTTCATAAATTAATGCTCGCAACTAAAATGCCTTGCTACTTATGTGGGATTTTTTTCACTCATTTTTAAGACGCTATTTTGGTTTCTCCAAAAGGGAAAGTAGAGGTTTTCTATTTGTCTTCCCTTCTTTGTTAATTATGTATTTTGTCCCCTATGGAATTAGCTATTGGATAGATGCTGGCCGAACCGATGCCTACAGAAACTACCTGGAAGAGGCCGAAATCTGGGAAAGGGAGATGTTGGCAAATGAACCTGAGACGCTGAGCAAAGAATCTAAAGTTTTATATCCTAAAGAAATGGGAGAAACAAACGTATTTCAGGACAGTACAACCCAATCTAAATTCAAGGGGTACACAAAGCCCAATAAACCCACCTTAAATACCCTGGGTTTTCACGAAACAGATTCCCTTGTTTTACAAGTAGTATCTGGGGTGGGACCGGTTATTGCCGGGAGGATTATAAAATATAGAGACAACCTGGGAGGTTTTTTTTCTCCGAGTCAAATGCTGGAGGTCTATGGAGTGGAAGAGAGTCTTGCTGAAAAAATTTACCAAACATTTCCATTTGAACCTGTGCCATTGAAAAAACTGAAGTTGAATTCAGTATCCCTTAAGGAGCTTGCTGCACATCCCTATGTCAAATACGGGGAGGCCAAGGTTATTTTGGCCTACAGAGAGCAGCATGGGGCTCTTCAAGGGGTTGAGGACTTGCTTAAGATCAAGATTTTTAATGAGGAATGGCTTGCAAGGTTGCAGCCCTATTTGGAGCTTTAGTTTTTTATGTCATTTTCCAGAGGGATATTTGTGCCATGGAGCAGGAAAACAACGCGATTTTGTCTTACCCCAAACTCAACTTGCCGGAGGCGGAGTTGTCAATTGGCCGAAAAGAGGGGAAATGGTACGTTTTCGATACTATTAGGAAAAAAAACCTGATTCTTACCCCGGAGGAATGGGTTAGGCAGCATATTATCCATTATTTACGGAAGCAAAAAGAGTATCCCAAGGGGCTTTTTGTAATTGAAAGAGGCCTGCAGTACAACAAGCTCAACAAGAGACTTGATATATTGGTGAAAGATAGAAGTGGTGATCCCTTTCTACTTGTGGAGTGCAAGGCTCCTTCTGTAAAGTTATCCCATGCCACATTGGAGCAGGTATGTATGTATAACCAAGAGGTAGGGGCCCGCTATTTAGCAATTTCAAACGGCATGAAACACATCAGTTTAGGATTTTCTGATAGTGAAAACACCTATGCTCCCTTAAAGGACTTTCCAGATTTTATTTAGGAGCTCCTGCAATTTAAATCGAAAATACTGACATAGATCACTAAATTTCTTATCTTTATCCTGAACTCAAGAAAGGTTGTATTATGACAACAAAAGTTAAAAATACTCCATGTCAATTGTGTATTAGCAGGAAATTTTCAATGTTTTCGGACCTTTCCGAGGAGCACTTGTGTAGTCTTTCGGATGCAAAAAATTTCATTACCCATAAGAAAGGTCAAATTCTTTATTACGAGAACACCAAGCCCTTAGGTGTGTTTTGCGTTAGCAGTGGTGTGGTGAAAATTTTTAAGACGGCTTCCAATGGGAAGGAGCAGATCATAAGACTGGCCAAAAAGGGGGATTTTGTGGGTTATACCTCCTTAATTGGAGAGGATATTTATACCACCTCAGCGACCATCGTGGAAGATGCGTCTATCTGCTTTGTGCCTAAGGAAACCTTTTTAAAGGTATTGACGGAGGATGCTAATTTTCACTCCCGACTTACCAAGGCCATTTGCAATGATTTAGGGATGATGGAGGAAAAATTGACGGACGCAACCCAGAAAACCATAAGAGAGCGACTTGCCTTGATGCTATTGAAGCTAGGGGACTCCTACGGGGTAGATGGAGATGCCCAACAGAAAATTGATATTTTACTAACTAGGGAAGAAATAGCAGGCTTGGTCGGCACAGCTACTGAAACGGTCATTCGATTACTTTCCGAATTCAAAAAAGATAAATTGATTGACCTACAAGGAAAAAAGATCATCCTCTTGGACAAAAAGGGTCTAGCAAGGCTTTCTGATTTTTATGGATAGAATCAACTGCCTTTAAACAACTTCTTTGTTTTTCTCTTTAGTCCCCTTGCATAAAATTCCCAGAAATCCCGCCTCAAAAACTGATTTTTTGGGTCGGTATACTTTTTGAGATTTGCAGGTGGTTCTCCGGGGAGTATTTCATTGGGAACAATCACGAAATTGTCTCCCAAATCTCCATTGATTTTTATTTTCCTTTTTTGAAAATGCACATACAAAACTTCCTTGATTCCTGTCATTGAACCATTCTTGGTAAAGTACAAATGTCCATTTTTCCAAATGTAACAATTATGCTTGTTTAAATTTTCAGATGGGTTTGTATTAAAAGGCTTAAAACTATATTTGGTAGGGTTTAAGTCGTGGAAGATATTTGCTAAGTAAACAGGGTTGTTATAATACTCGAAAATTCTATTCAGGCTTACGTCTCCTTTTCCCCATTCATCAAAATACAAATGTGAAGAGTTAGTGAAGGCAGTTTTATATACTAATTTATTCCTTATGGGTTGTCTGAACAAAGTGTTGATTTCTATTTTATTCTTAAACAAAGTCAGATGCCCCCTATCTAAAATCTTATCGTGGTCCTTTAGGATCTCCGTAGACAGAAAACCTCTTATATCCCCAAACACCAAATCTATATCACAAAATCCCCAAAAGTCTGCATCCTTTATATAATCAGAAAAAACCAAACCATAAACTGGTTTGAAATCAGTGAGTTTGTAGGGTCGTGTAAGTGCGGTTTTGAACCCACAAACCTCGTCAATTTTTTGAGTTAGGGTTTCGAAATCCATTAAAACCCTTTTAAAATTAGGTGGGTAATTGAACTCTCTAACATCATCCGTGAAAAAAAACCATTGAATAGAAGGATTATATTCACAAGACTTTAGGAAGGCCTCAAAATATTCAGGAATTCTTCCAAAATAGGTACAGATAATACTAATCCTACTTTGCATATAAATAAAGCTTAAATAATAAGGAAATAGATTTGGTAAAAGTTTTTCTTTTCCCAAAGGTATGGATAAAACTAAAAAAACGAGATTTCAAAGAAAAAAAATGTGCTTTATTAGACATTAAAAGTAGTGTGCTAAGCCTGAAAGGGCATTTAATTTAATCGGGTCAAGGTTAGCTTTTTAAACTCAACTTCTGACCCCTCCGCTTGTACGGCAATCCGGCCCTTTTGGGCTGTGGCATTAAAGCCATGGTTGACCAAGTCCCCGTTTACCCAGACTTTTATCTCATCCCCCACACATTCGATCACCATTTCATTCCATTCTCCTGGAGGTTTTTCCGAGCTGTCGGTAAGGTTATAAATCCTTCTGTTTTTTCCTTCTGTGATACCCCATTCTTCCTTTGGTCCTCTCCTCTCTTCCATATCAGGGACTTCAATATCCTCTACTATACACCAGAAATCACCGGCGTTTTCGTGCATCATTTGAACTTCTATGGATTGGGGAAACATGTCATACAAGGCTCTGGGAGTACTTGCATGTACTAAAATGCCACAGTTTCCGGGTTCACCCGGGAACCTGTATTCTGTCTCTATTCTATAATTCTGGTATTCCTTGTCTGTGATAAGATGGCCCAAAGGTGTTCCGAGAGAGACCAACATACCCTCCCTGACCACAAAAGGTGCCCTAAGCGTCTTGTCATCATCCATATCTGGGACATCCATATGCCAACCTTCCAGGTTTTTGCCATTGAATAAAGGAATCGTTTGGGAATAGGATAACCCAGAAAAACTGAAATACGATAGCAGGATGAAAGCAAGCAAAACCTTTTTATTGATTAAATGCATTGGAATCTAGGTTGGACTGAACTTAAAACTAATAAAAAAAGCAATACTACGCTACAAGCATTTCAATTATGCCATAGGCTACCTTGCCAAAAGCTGACATAAGTCATGTTTGTAGCTTTCTTATGTCACCACACATTTTCACCTGCCTATCTAGCTTTGTAAAAAAATCAACAAAGCCATGCAGGGGAAAACCGTATCAGCAGCAAACTTTGCAATTCCTGAGGAGATTATTCTGTCTCATTTCTGCAATAAACTTCCAAAAGGATTTGAAAAAAAACTGTCGGCCACCAAAGGGCTAATGTGTGCCCCCAAAGAAGATCCAACCTTATTCACCGCCCACCTCCCTAAGGTATTGGATTGGCTACATACACTTGATAAGCCCAGGTCTCTTGAAAATGACCCCTGCCATGTTCCGGTATTAATTTACGACAAGGAGCTGTCCTTTGAGCACTTATTGTTTCATTATGATGGGACTCCCAGTTCTGCAAGGCTTATCCAACGTTTTACGCAGTTTTTTGGGGAAAATATCAAGGGTAGTAAAGCCACAATTATTTCCCCAAGTTTTATTCCCAAGTCCAAGTTAAAGGAGGAGCAAGCCCTCATTCAGATGGTGAGTCAGGCCACGGAGGAGACATATTTTATAAAGTTTAACTTCAACCGCATAGGTGATTTCTGGTCATATGCAGTAAAGCACAAATGCACCCTTCTCGTTACTACCAAGAATTACCAGGCAGATCTAGCCAAGGTGCTTTTTCATTTTTACAAGGGAGGTATGTGGTACGATAGACTGTCCTTTTATCTATCACTTTAGCAATCAAACTCGCCGAAAATCATTAAATAAACTGACTTTTGTCATGTTTTTAAGCCTCAATGCTCAATAAATTGCCGATAAATGCAAAAGCCAAACCATATATCTAAAAAGCAATCCGAAACCACCTGCTACCACTGTGGGGAGCAATGCGAGGAGGAAGTTCTTTATAAAGAAGAGAAATCTTTTTGCTGCACTGGATGTAAACTGGTATATGAGGTGCTCCAACAAAACGAGCTTTGCCAATATTATGAGTTAGCAGAGAATCCCGGCACTTCCCAGAAGGTAAGGGAAAACCGTTCTAATCGCTTTGATTATCTGCTTGATGAGGACGTTGTGGATAAACTGGTGGACTACCAAGACAAGGACATGGCCCACATCACCTTTTCTATTCCTATGATCCACTGTGCTTCCTGTATTTGGCTGCTGGAGAACCTACATCGTTTGCACGAAGGAGTAGTGGCAGGTAGGGTGAATTTTTTAAAAAAGTCAGTACAAATAAAATATAATAAAGGGAAAATTGACCTAAAGGAGTTGGTCCAACTATTATCCCATATAGGATATGAGCCTACCATAAATCTATCTGATGTAGATAAGAAGAGTCCCAATAAGGTAGATAGAAGCCTTATCTATAGGTTGGCGGTGGCAGGCTTTTGTTTTGGAAACATGATGTTCTTCAGCTTGCCGGAATATTTTTCTGAAGCGGAGCTGCTGGGTACTGGCTTTAAAGGGCTATTCAATTATTTGAATGTAGCCCTGGCTCTTCCAGTTTTCTTTTATTCCGCCTCTGGTTTTCATCATTCCGCATTCCAAGCCTTAAAACAGCGGAAGGTCAATATGGATGTGCCTATCGTGTTGGGGATATTCGCTTTGTTTTTTTATAGCCTCTATGAAATTTTCATAGTGGGGCAAGAAGGTTATTTGGACACCCTAGGAGGCCTGCTATTTTTTCTGTTGATTGGCAAACTCTACCAACAAAAAACCTACGATACCTTGTCTTTTGATAGAGATTATAAGGCTTATTTCCCTGTAGCTGTCACTCGGATGAGACAAAAAAGGGAAGAAGTAATCCCCCTAAGTAAGCTGGAAGTGGGAAACCTGATAAAGGTGCGCAATGCGGAATTGATTCCTGCTGACAGTGTATTGGTGGAGGGAGAGGCCTATATAGATTACAGTTTTGTGACAGGGGAGGCCGTTCCGGTACATAAGGCAAAAGGATCACTTATTTATGCAGGGGGAAGGCAGAAGGGAAAGCCAATCACCCTTGCAGTGCAGAAGTCTCCTTCCCAAGGGTATTTAACAGACCTTTGGAATAACGAAGCATTTTCCAAAAATGAGCAGCATTCCATGGAGTCCCTGGCCCAGCGTATAAGTGGAAAATTCACCTTCACCGTGTTGGCGATAGCATTTCTCACTTTAGGGTATTGGTCTTTTGTGGACTTTTCACAAGGAGTTCAGGCATTCACTGCTGTTTTGATCATTACTTGCCCATGCGCTTTGGCCATGTCCACCCCATTTACCTTAGGAAATACATTGAGGATTTTTGGTAGGGGTAAGTTTTATCTTAAAAACGCGCAGGTCATAGAAAAAATGGTGGCTGTGGATACTGTGGTGTTTGATAAAACGGGCACCCTTACGGATATCCGAAAGGCATCCATTTCCTATGAAGGTAGCCCTCTTACGGTTGAATCCAAAGGAGCCATAAAGGCATTGGTCAATCAGTCTACACATCCTTTAAGTAACAGGGTCAATGCTTTCCTTGGCGAAATAGCAATTGTGGAGGTAGAAAAAGTGAAAGAGATCCAAGGTAAAGGCCTGGAAGGGATTTACAAATCCCAAGTAATAAAACTTGGATCTCTGGCTTTTGTGAAGGAGGAGCCATCCGAAGAAAAGGATAGCGGTAACCTTGTCTATTTTGCGATCGAAGGGGAGTTAATTGGAAAATTTGTCATTAACAGCGGACTTAGGTCAGATGCTGCCAGAGTTTTGGAGGAGGTAGGGAAAGGAAGACAGCTTCATATCCTTAGTGGGGACCATAACCATGAGCAGAAGTATTTGGTGCAGGTATTTGGGCCAAAGGTGGTGATGCAGTTTAATCAAGGACCATTACAAAAGCTCCGGTACCTGTATGACCTCCAGGAAAAAGGACGGACTACCCTAATGCTAGGGGATGGGCTGAATGATGCAGGGGCCCTAAAAGCCAGTGACGTAGGGATAGCCCTCACTGATGGGGTTACGCATTTCTCTCCGGCAAGTGATGCCATTATGGATGCCTCTGCCCTTTCGCGTCTAGGTGCTTTCTTGGATTTTGCAAAGTCCTCCAAAAAAATCATCAAAAGCAGTTTTGGGTTGAGTTTTACTTACAATGCAGTTGGGGTTTTCTTTGCCGTTCAAGGGTTGGTAAGCCCGGTATTTTGTGCCGTGCTTATGCCCATCAGTAGCGTCTCCGTGGTCGTGTTCACCACACTGGCCACCAATATTTTGGCAAAAAAGAAGGGTTTAACGATTAATCAACATTAGCCATGGAAGTCATATTCTTACTTATCGCCATAAGCCTTTTGATGGCTTCCTTTTTTCTCTGGCTTTTTTTTAAGGCCATGAAAGCTGGGCAATTCGACGATGACTATACGCCATCGGTGAGGATACTATTTGAAAACAAGGTAAAAAAAGAAAATAAAAAAAATCAAACTAATAAATCGAAGTAATATGTCAGGAACAACGCTTGAACGGTTTAGTTACGACAACAAGATCGTAAAATATTTCGGTGCAGCCACAATTATTTGGGGGCTTGCCGGGATGCTGATCGGGGTGCTGGCAGCCACCCAGCTATTTTTGCCCGAAGCCAATTTGGGCAACCCCTACACCACATTTGGTAGGATCCGGCCACTGCATACCAATGCCGTTATCTTTGCCTTTGTGGGGAATGCTATTTTTGCAGGCATTTATTATTCCATGCCTAGGCTCCTTAAAACCCCTATGTGGAATAAAACATTGAGTTGGTTTCATTTTTGGGGTTGGCAGTTGATTATTGTGTTGGCAGTGATAACCCTTCCCTTGGGGCTTACCACCTCCAAGGAATATGCGGAACTGGAATGGCCCATCGATATACTCATCGCAGTGGTGTGGGTTGCTTTTGGGGCAAACATGATAGGTGCCTTGATAAAAAGAAGGGAAAAGCACATGTATGTGGCCATCTGGTTTTACCTGGCTTCTTTCGTGACAGTAGCAGTACTGCATATCTTCAACTCACTAGCTTTGCCAGTAAGTTTCTTTAAAAGCTACTCGGCTTATGCAGGTGTACAAGATGCACTGGTGCAATGGTGGTATGGCCATAATGCGGTCGCTTTCTTTCTGACTACTCCTTTTTTGGGGCTTATGTACTACTACCTACCCAAGGCAGCAAACAGGCCGGTGTATAGTTACAAACTATCCATAATTCATTTTTGGTCGCTGATCTTTATCTATATATGGGCGGGCCCTCACCATTTGCTTTATACCGCCTTACCAGAATGGGCACAGGTGCTTGGTGTAGCCTTTTCCATAATGTTGATCGCACCCTCATGGGGAGGAATGGTAAATGGACTCCTGACACTCAGAGGAGCTTGGGACAAGGTGCGAAGAGACCCTGTCCTTAAGTTTATGGTGGTGGCCGTCACGGCATATGGAATGGCCACTTTCGAAGGGCCCTTGCTTTCCCTGAAGAATGTAAATGCCATCGCGCACTACACAGATTGGATAGTGGCCCACGTACATATTGGAGGGCTGGGATGGAATGGATTCCTCACCTTCTCCATGCTATACTGGTTGTGGCCAAGAATGTGGAAAACGACACTTTTTTCTACCAAATTGGCAAATACCCACTTTTGGATGGGTACCATGGGAATTCTTTTCTATGCCCTTCCCATGTACGTAGCGGCACTTACCCAGAGCCTAATGTGGAAAGAATTTGCAGATTCTGGCAGGTTGGCTTATCCCAATTTCCTGGAAACCGTAATAGAAATCGTGCCCATGTACATGCTCAGGGCTTTTGGTGGGCTGCTTTACCTCTCTGGGGCAATTGTCATGGTTTATAACCTGGTGAAGACCGCTGCTCAAGGAACATTCCAGGAAGAAGAACTGGATGAAGCTCCTGCATTACCTAAGAAGGAAAAGGACTTGAATATAGCAGGGGAGCATTGGCATAGAAACTGGGAGAGAAGGCCTGTTTTTTTCACCGTACTGGCTTTGGTGGCAATACTTATTGGTGGTATTATCGAAATTGTTCCTACGATTTTAGTGAAATCCAATGTACCAACCATAAGCACAGTTCAGCCTTATACCCCATTGGAACTTCAGGGCAGGGATTTGTATATTTCCCATGGCTGTGTAGGTTGTCATTCCCAAATGATTAGACCTTTCCGTTCCGAAACCGAAAGGTATGGAGAGTATTCCAAGGCAGGGGAATTTGTGTATGACCGTCCGTTTTTGTGGGGTTCCAAACGTACTGGTCCTGACCTACACCGTGTAGGGGGTAAGTATCCCGATAGTTGGCATTATCACCATATGGTGGATCCTAGGCTGATGTCCCCTGGCTCTCTGATGCCACCTTACCCTTGGCTGGTCACAAACTCAATGAGCCATGACGACATAGGTGCTAAAATCAGGACCCTGCAAAAGCTTGGCGTTCCTTACCCTGAGGATTATGACGAAATCGCCATACAGGACTTGAATATTCAGGCGGAGCAGATTGTGCAAAACCTCAAAGAAGCTGGGGTAGAAGTTTCCTCCGACAAGGAAATAGTGGCTCTTATTGCTTATCTACAGCGATTAGGGACTGATATTAAAAAAACCACAGCAGACAACCCTTAAATTGATTAGCTATGCATAAGGAATTATTAAGATCGATAGAGAACATTGAGATATACCCTATTATCTCCCTGCTCATATTTGTTACCTTCTTCCTGGGGATGTTTATCTGGGTATTCAAGGTGGATAAAGGCTATGTGGATCATATGAGCAGTATGCCTTTTAATGATGAACCTAAAAATGAAGAGAGCCATGAAAATAAATAAATTGTTGCCCCTTTTCGGCTTATTGGTAACCGTATCCGGTTCTGCATTTGCCCAGTCTGAAACGCAATGGATAAACGACCTCTCTAAGCTGGGAAGTTCTGAAGTCACACTTTTGGTGATTATTGGGATAGTGCTATTGTTGATTGTGGCCTTGATGGGTTTACTGCTTTATTTCCTTGCTTTTTTAAAGAAAATTTTACAACCACCAGTATCGGTAGAGCAGGTATCATGGTGGCAAAAATTCAATGAAAAGTACATTTCCGGCCAAATGAAGCCAGTAGAGAAGGAGAAAGATATCATGATGGACCATAGCTATGATGGGATAGTGGAATTGGATAATTTCATGCCTCCATGGTTGAAGTACCTCTTTTATTCTTCCATTTTATTTGCGGTGGTATATGTATTTAATTATTTGGTTTTGGGATTTGGCAAAACCCAGATAGAGGAGTATGAGGAGGAATTGCGGGTAGCTGCTGTGAGAGCAGAGGAAAGAATGGCCCTTGCGGAGGCGGATATCGATGAGAATACCGTGCAATTTGATGCCTCAGGGCCATCCATTAGGGCAGGCCAGACTTTATATGAGGCAAACTGTGCAGCCTGTCATGCCGTAGATGGTGGCGGAGGCGTGGGGCCAAACCTCACCGATGAATACTGGATACACGGGGGAGCCATCGAAGATATTTTCACAGTGGTGAAATACGGAGTGATAGAGAAAGGAATGGTGCCATGGCAAGACCAGATGAGTCCATTGGAAATGCAGCAGGTTTCCAGCTATGTATTGACACTGGTGGGCACAACGCCATCGAACCCCAAAGAGCCTCAGGGAGAGCCATTTGAACCAGCCATAGAAGAGCCCACAGACGCACTTACTGACGATGAACTTGAATTGACCCCTGCGGAATAACCGCATTGGTGAAAAAAAAATCTGAGCCATGAGCCATAAACAACCTCAAAACCAACCCGATAAATTCAGGGATTCTTTGGCCACCATAATGGATGATGGAAAGAGAAACTGGATTTATCCCAAAAAGGTAAGTGGTAAATTCTACCGCTGGAGGACATATGTCTCATGGCTTTTACTTGGTTTGCTATTCGCAGGTCCCTTTATAAAGGTGAATGGGCAACCTCTTTTGCTTTTCAATATTTTCGAAAGAAAATTTGTGATTTTCGGAGCCGTTTTTTGGCCCCAGGATACTTATTTGCTGATTTTTCTGCTGCTGATCTTGGTAGTATTTGTTATTCTGTTTACCGTAGTATTTGGAAGGGTGTTTTGTGGGTGGATTTGCCCACAGACCATTTTTATGGAGATGGTGTTCAGAAAAATCGAATATTGGATAGAGGGGGACGCCAGCCAGCAGAGAAAGTTGAACCTGATGCCCTGGAATGCGGAGAAAATCTGGAAGAAAGGAGCGAAAATGTTCCTCTTTGTAGTGATTTCCCTCCTTATTTCCCATTTGGTGATGGCCTACCTCATCGGGGTAGAAGAGGTAGCAGAAATAATTTCACAACCTCCTTCAGCCAACATCGCGGGTTTTATAGGGTTGATGGTATTTACAGGCATCTTCCTGTTTGTGTTTACATGGTTCAGGGAGCAGGCCTGTACCGTGATGTGCCCCTATGGTAGGCTCCAGGGAGTCATGTTGGATGACAACAGCATCAATGTAGCCTACGATTACGTGAGGGGTGAGCCGAGAGGCCCTATCCGGAAGCATAAAGAAGAGTTGCAAAGCGAGGAAAAAGGCGATTGTGTAGATTGTACTTTATGTGTGCAGGTTTGCCCAACAGGTATAGACATACGAAACGGGGTTCAAATGGAATGTGTGAATTGCACCGCTTGTATGGATGCCTGTGATGAGGTGATGCTGAAAGTAAACCGACCTACGGGATTGATCCGCTATGCCTCTGAGACAAGTATACAGAGTGGCAACCAAAAGCTTTTTTCGGCAAGGGTAAAAGGTTATTCTGTGGTATTGGTTTTGTTGATTGCCGCATTCGTTGGACTATTGACCACCCGTTCTGAAATTGGGGCTACAGTTACCAGGTTTAGGGGGATGACTTATCAGGAAAGACAGGAAGGGGAAATCAGCAATTTATATGAGGTTACTTTTATCAATAAAACCTTTGACGAGCAAACCATCGAGCTAGAACCTGAAGATGAGAGTTTCTCCCTGGAAAGAATTGGCGAAAAGGCATGGATAGTAAAAGGACAGTCAAAATATGAAGGGAGGTTTTTCCTGACCAAGGAAAAAAAAGACCTCCCTTTTAGTCAGGGAGATGTGGTACTTCTTCTCAAAAGTGATGGAGAAGTGATAAAACGTATTAAAACAAGTTTTGTGGGACCCTCGGGCGCACAATAAATATACAAACTTAACAGACACAACATGAATTGGGGAAATGCAATCGTACTGGTATTTGTGGCTTTTGCTGCCATAATGGTTACCATGGTTACTATTTGTATAAAGCAAGATGACCTTCATTTAGTCACGCAGAACTACTATGAAGAGGAAATCAAGTACCAAGAGCACATAGACAAGGTGATCAATAGCCGGGACCTAGGGGTAAATGTCCTGCAATATGACGCAGCAAACAAGGAGCTGGCACTGGATCTCCCAGAGGGGGCAAGTGGTAGTCTCCATTTATTCAGGCCATCTGATGCAAGGCTGGACCAGAAGTTAAAAATAGAGGGCGGAGACAAGGAATCCCGAATGGTGGAACTGAAGGTACTAAAGCCTGGGTACTGGCACCTCAAGCTTACTTGGGAAAGGGATGGCCTATCCTATTACGAGGAGAAAAAAGTTGACCTCTGATGCTCTGGTCAGCATTTGCATTTGGTTTTTTGGGATCCTTTCATTGTGTGGGGATGTGTGGCCCAATTGCCATGGCTGTATCCGCGAATAGATCCCGGTTGATACAAAAATTGCTATACAACTTAGGCCGAACCACAACCTATGCTTTTCTGGGTACGGTTATAGGAACTTTGGGGTTTTCCTTGGCCTTGGCAGGTATTCAGCAATGGCTATCCATATTTCTAGGAGGCCTGATGATACTGATGGCTTTATACTACAAAAGATCGGAAAGAATTATCGCGGGCACTGGCTGGTTTGGTGGGGTGGCTAAGTTGAAGACAAATTTGGGCTCCTATATAAGAAAAGGAGGGTCTAAAGCTTTTTTCTTCTCAGGGATGCTTAATGGCCTTTTGCCTTGCGGCATGGTTTACCTGGCCTTAGTGGCTTCCATGGGAACCCAAAATCCCATGACAGGGGCATTATACATGGCCTTGTTCGGGTTGGGTACGGTGCCTGCACTTTTATTGATGATGCTGTCCCCAAAGCTGTTGACCCAGACAGCCAGGCTGAAATTAAATCGCGGCCTTCCTTATTTAGCCATGTTTATAGGTGTGCTTTTTATCTTGAGGGGTTTGAGCTTGGGGATTCATCCTATCAGCCCTTCCCTGGGTGTAAACGCAGCTTCCCAATTTGTGGAGATGACCCTGTGTAAATGATCTTTTGGAAATAGTGTCAAAACTCTCCTGAGAAAAAGACAAAAAAAATCCCGGACTAGCCGGGATTTTCAAAAAGGTGTTTTACGAATTATCCTATAGAGATTCGCTTAAATTCAGCTACAGTCAAACCTTTGTTTACTCCATCAAGGTATTGTGCAATGGTCTTGCTGCTGTCTTTCACGAAAGCCTGGCTAAGCAGGGTGTTCTCCTTGTAAAATTTATTTAGTTTTCCCATAGCGATTTTTTCGAGCATGGCCTCTGGCTTACCTTCCTGGCGTGCCTGGTCCTTACCTACTTCGATTTCACGCTCTACCATAGTGGCATCCACGCCATCCTTGTCCACAGCTACAGGATTCATCGCAGCAATTTGCATTGCCACATCCTTTCCTGCCTCTTCTACATCAGCTCCGTTGGTATTGGTGAGGGCCACCAATACACCGAGTTTGCCGTTGGAGTGGATATAGGGTTCTACCTTTTCTCCAGTCACTCTTTCCAAGTGGGAAACTTCGATTTTCTCCCCTATTTTACCTGTCATCTCGGTGATTTTCTCCCCGATGGTGATGTTCTCGTAAGGTAGTGCCAAAACAGTTTCCACAGAGGAAGCGTTTTCTTTTACGGCAGCTTCCAAGATACTATTAGCCAAGGCTACAAACTCTTCATTTTTGGCTACGAAGTCGGTTTCGCAAGTCAAGGAGATCATGGTGCCTTTGCTGCCATCTTCGCTTACGTGTGTAGCCACTACGCCTTCTTTCGTTTCACGGTCTGCCCTTGAGGCAGAGACTTTTTGTCCCTTTTTTCGCAGGATATCAATAGCTTTCTCAAAGTCGCCTTCAGCTTCGGTAAGTGCCTTTTTACAGTCCATCATACCGGCTCCGGTCATTTGTCTCAATTTGTTTACCTCTTGTGCAGTAATAGCCATTGTTGTTTCTATTTAATAAAATGAATGGTTCTTAAATTGGAATTGACCCTTCCTGTCAATAAAGCCATGTGGGTCTTAGGAATGAAAACAAAAAATTGAACACAGGAAGAACCGTATGTTCAATTTTTTGCTCAATGTTATTTCATTGTGGATTATTCGTTTGACTCAGCGTCCACTGCCTTTTTGGCTTCTTCTTCCTCAGTAAGTTTAGCGTCGTCTTTATCTTTTTTGCGCTCAGAAAGCCCTTCTTCTATGGCGGCGCCAAAGGCTTTCACCAAAAGGGAGATGGACTTGAACGCATCGTCATTGGCAGGGATAGGGAAATCCACCTCGTTGGGGTTGGAGTTCGTGTCCACCAATGCAAACACAGGGATACCTAATTTTTTGGCTTCGGCAAGTGCAATATGCTCCCGCTTGATATCTACAATAAACAAAGCCGCTGGCAACCTGGTAAGTTCTGCGATACCGCCAAGAACATTATCAAGCTTTTCTCTTTGGCGGGTGATCATCAGCCGCTCTTTTTTTGCCAGGTTGGTATAAGATTCGTCCTTCATCAACTTATCGATGGAAGACATCTTCTTCAGGGATTTTCGGATAGTGGCGAAGTTGGTCATCATTCCTCCCAACCACCTTTCGGTGATGTAAGGCATCTTTAACCTTCTAGCTTCTTCTGCCACCAAATCCTTGGCTTGTTTTTTAGTAGCTACGAACATTACCTTTTTTCCGGAGCGTACTATCTGCTTGATTGCATTGGATGCTTCTTCGAGGCAAACAAGCGTTTTGTTTAGGTCGATGATATGGATGCCGTTTTTCTCCATGAAAATAAACGGCGCCATTCTCGGGTCCCACTTTCTCGTCAAGTGTCCAAAGTGAACACCAGCATCCAGTAAGTCTTTATATTCTATTTTGGCCATTAATAAATAAATATTTGATTACATGTATAGGGAAAGAAATACCAATTATCGCTTGGAGAACTGGAATTTTTTCCTTGCTTTTCTGCGTCCTGCCTTTTTCCGTTCCACCATTCTGGAGTCCCTGGTTAGGAATCCCTCTTTTTTCAAGGCACCTCTATGCTCTGCATTGAATTCGCAAAGAGCACGGGAAATAGCCATTCGGATAGCTTCAGCCTGACCTTTTATCCCACCACCATCTACGGTGATTTTGATGTCATAAGTACCATCCTCATTGACCAATGCCAAAGGTTGTCTCACCACAATTTGGTGAAGGTCAAAAGGGAAATAAGTCGCAAGGTCACGCTTGTTTACAGTGATGGTGCCATTGCCGGGCTGCATGTAGATTCTCGCTACGGATGTTTTCCTTCTTCCGATCTTGTTTATAATTTCCATTGACGGGTAGCTTTATATTTTCACTTCTTTAGGTTGCTGTGCACTATGAGGGTGCTCTGATCCGGCATATACGTGTAGGTTGGTGTAAAGCTTCCTGCCAAGCCTGCTCTTTGGCAACATACCTCTTACCGCTTTCTCCACAAGAGTGATTGGAGACTTCTCCATCAACATCTTAGGGGTAGAAATACGCTGACCACCCGGGTACCCTGTATGACGAACATACACTTTGTCGTTCCACTTCTTTCCTGTTAGCCTAACCTTTTCCGCATTGATGACAATTACATTGTCTCCGCAGTCCACATGAGGGGTGAAGTTAGGCTTATGCTTTCCTCTTAAAATTTTTGCCACCTCACTCGCAAACCTACCTAGTACCATGGAATGGGCATCCACTACGACCCACTCTTTCTGTACAGTAGCTTTGTTAGCAGATATGGTCTTATAGCTTAAAGTATCCACTGTGTAAATGTTTAATTATTAGCTTGTTAAATACATTTCACCCTCAAAAAGGGACACAAAGATAGATGGAATAAAATATATTTGCAAAATATAATCTACTTTACTGCCTTATTTTCACAAGTATAGCTTGAAAGGGAAGGGGAAAATGGCAACGAATAGAGGAACTGTAGGGTTAGGTAGTGCTCAATCCGTTTTTTCCAGTTGTTTCACCAATACTGCAAAATCCTTGGGGTAGGGTGCTTCGATTGCGATTTCTTCGTCAGAAAATCCAATAAACCCAATAAACTGTGCATGTAGTGCCACCCGCTGCATTATGGGAAGTTCCTCTGTGTCTTTTTTCAGGTTAAACTTCCTTTTAAGCTGGCTTAGGTAGAGAGGCCTCCCCCCGTATAGTTCATCTCCCACAATGGGTGCATTCAAAAAGGACAAATGAACGCGAATTTGATGTAGCCTCCCTGTAACTGGCCGACATGCCACCAAGGTGTGGGCTTGGTATTTTTTGATGGTGCTGAAGTAGGTCAAAGCAGGCTTTCCATCCACATGGATTTTTGCCTTTCCCTTAGCGCTGCTTTGCAGGTTTCTGTCCACGGCCTTGTCTTGAAAATCGTGCAGCCCCTCTGTCACTGCATGGTATACCTTTATGACCTGCCGGTCTTCAAATTGTATAGAAAGGTGTCTGTAGGCGTCTGGGTGTTTCGCAATCACCAAGCAGCCTGAAGTCTCCTTGTCCAGCCTATGGCATACTTGGGCATCAGGGATGTATTCCCTGGCCAGTTCCAGGATATTTTGAGCCTCGTGCCTGTCCTCTAGGGTAGAGAGGTAGGGTCGCTTATTAATAATAAGGTAGTCCGCATTTTCGAATAGGATAAGGTCCTCAAACCTGATTTTTTTCATATGTTTATAATTGATTTTTATTCGCCACATAGCCTGCTCCGAACTTGATTCGGGGAACTCGATTAGGTGGAATCTCGCAATTTTAATCATCCCCCTATGTGTCGCTTGAGCCATGCCTGCCTGGCCGGTAGGCAGGCTCGATTTCATATTGGATTTTGCCTGGTAAAAGAAAATGGAGAAACAAAATTACATAAAAAAAGCCTCCTAAATAAAAAAAGGGGATGATGGGAGCTATTCCCCCTTCGATATTCTCAGCTGAGGGATAGAGTTGGGGGGTGTGTTTTCCCGATGAATTGGCAGGCTAAAGCTGAATATGGAGCCTTTTCCCAAGGTGGAGGAAACGGATATTTTGGTTTTATGACCTTCCAGAATGTGCTTTACTATGGCAAGGCCTAGACCAGTCCCACCTTGCTCCCTGGATCGGCTTTTGTCCACCCTGTAAAATCTTTCAAAGACCCTTTTGAGATCATCGGCGGGTATGCCCTTGCCATCATCCTTAACTTTTATGCCAAAGCGGTTTTTTTTAGCCTTAAGCTGAATGGTCACCTTGCCATTTTCGTGATTGTACTTTATGGCATTTGAAAGCAAGTTTTGTACTACCCTGAAAATTTTGTCCTTGTCTGCCAAGGTGATATGACTTATCTCAGGGTTATATATGAAACGGATATTGATTTCCCTTCTGTTCGCCTTATCCTCAAGTTGATCCACCACCTCTTGGATCACCTCTTTGAGGTCAAAAGGGGTGAATTGGAACTTAACCACCCCGCTTTCAATCTGGTTGAGGGTAATGAGGTTTTGAACGAGCTTGTCTAAGTTGCCCATGCTTTTTGCTGCACGCTTGAGGAATTTGTCCCTTACGCTGAGATCTTCCACAGCACCATCGAGCAGAGTATGGATATAACCTTGTGCAGCGAAAATGGGGGTTTTAAGTTCATGAGAAATATCAGCAATAAACTCCCTTCTGAACACCTCGTTTTTTTGAAGGGTCTCTATCTCCCTGTTCTTGGCGGCTGCGTAGGCGTTTATTGAGCCCTGTACTTTTTTTAAAGGGGAAAGTGAACTCCTGCTTTTTTTTTGTGGGATATGGCCGGTGTCCTTTTTTTGGATCTTTTCCAATACGGAATAGATATTGGCAATCTCCTTGAAGATCAAAAACTCTAGGCAAATATTGATCAATAAATAAGAGATTGCAAAGCTCAATCCTCCTGCTACTATCAAAAGGGTGGAATTGGTTTCTTCCAGAAGGGACAAAAAAGCAATCAAAAAAGTGGTTATGGCCAACGCCAACAAAAATGATATGCCCTTGGAAGTATTGAACATCCCTTATTAATTCTGTTCAAACTTATACCCCACACCCTTGACTGTGGTGATATAATCATCACCGATTTTTTCTCGTACTTTTCGGATATGTACATCCACTGTCCTAGCCAGTACATATACGTCCGAACCCCAAATGTTTTGGAGGAGGTCATCCCTACTGAAGACAATATTGGGGTTTTTGGCGAGGAAATAAAGCAGTTCAAACTCTTTTTTAGGTAGTACCAAGGTGGTGCCCGCCTTATTGATCGTATAGCTGCTTCTATCTATCACCAAATCCCTCACACTTATTTTCGAAACTTCCTGTTCTTTTTTGATCTCCCTTCTAAAGAGCGCCGCAATTCTACTTAATAAGGCCCTGGGCTTAATGGGTTTGTTGATGTAATCATCTGCCCCTACCTCAAAAGCGGCCACTTCGGAATATTCCTCGGACCTGGCGGTTAGAAAAACAATAAAAGCATGCTGCAATTCTTCGATCTCCCGTATTTGCCTGCAAGTCTCCACGCCGTCTTGGTTGGGCATCATAATGTCCAGCAAAATCACGTCCGGAAGAAACCTAGATGCTATTTTCACTGCTTCCACTCCGTCTGTGGCTGTTGCCACCTCATAACCTTCTTTTCGGAGGTTGTAGGTGAGTATTTCGATGATATCCTGCTCATCATCCACCACTAATACTTTTAAGTTTTTTCTTTCAGCCATTTGCAAAGGGACATCGTAAAAGGGTTCTTCAAAATTTTCCACAAAGGTAATAAATGCATAAAAATTTAAAGTAAACGCCAGATCTTCGCCTTTTAAAAGTAATCAAAATCCCAGGTATTGTTAAGAAATTGTTAACTTAATTCCTTTGGGGAGGATTGCGCAATCCTTGTGCTTCGGTGATGTCCATGTTTAGGGCACCTACCACCAGTTTAGCCTTAATTTTGACGGGGATGCGGTTTTCATCATCAGTAATCCAGACTTTGATGGGGTAGTCGCCGCTGAAAAGTTTGTTTTTGGGCATTTGAGGCAAAAAAACAAAGGTGTTGAATTCCCCAATATCCGTGGAAATTTTTTCTTTACCCTCGAATATTAACTTTAGGTTATAATTTTTCTTATCAAAGAAGCCATTGATATTTATGGCTTGGCCTTTTTTCAAACCTTTCAAGTTCATGGTGCGCAAAAGATAATACCCGCTTACAATGTCCTGTACATTGGAAGGCACATCAAATTGGGTAGTCTCCACGAGCTCCTTGTTTTCCCGATCAAAAAGCCTCACTTCTGCTTCCCGGTTTTGGTGGTCGAAATCGATGATCTCGTGTTTACGGTATCCCCCTTCCTCAATGTGCCTGTAGCTTCGATAGGGAATTATTTTTGCCGTATCCAGGTAGGTCCCCCAGTTGTCTTTCACATAAAAGAGTTTGAATATACTCAAAGTGCGTCCAAAAACGTCAATTTTATAGGCTGGCTTCTCCTGGATATAATGGATCCGGTCATGTATAATCATCTTGGCTTCTGCTGCATTAAAAAAAAGGTACTTCACGGTGAAGGTTAACTCCTCACCCTGTGTGAAAGCCTGGTTTTTCCGTAGAGGCTGACTGTCAGGCCAGGTAAAAGCCATGAAAACCAAGAAAACGATAGGCCAGGCACTGGAACGCATAAATTTAGAATTGTTGCTCTTTTTGAATTTCAAAAGACGTACCATTTTGGAAACCAAAGCCAATGGTCATTAGCTAAAATTAGTTAAACGCAATCGTAAAACAATGGTTATGCTTTTGTTGGTTATCATCTGGTGAATGTTTACTTTCACATATTCATACGTACGATACTTTTATATATTATAGATTATGAGTGCAAATACCGAAAAACTCAAAGCCCTTCAACTGACCATAGACAAACTAGAAAAAACCTACGGCAAGGGCACCGTGATGAAGCTGAGCGACAATGTCGTTCTGGACATTCCCGCCATTTCTACAGGTTCATTGGGCCTTGATATGGCTCTGGGGGTAGGGGGTATCCCAAGGGGTAGGGTCATAGAAATATATGGACCCGAATCCTCCGGAAAAACCACCCTATCTATGCATTGCATAGCAGAGGCCCAAAAAGCTGGTGGATTGGCTGCATTTATCGATGCAGAACATGCCTTTGACAAAACCTATGCGGAAAAGCTCGGCATTGATATTGAAAACTTACTTATTTCCCAGCCCGATAACGGCGAACAAGCCCTTGAAATAGCGGAACATCTTATTCGGTCAGGGGCCATAGACATCATTGTGATCGATTCCGTAGCCGCATTGGTACCGAAAGGGGAGCTGGAGGGCGAAATGGGAGACAGCAAAATGGGCCTTCAGGCCAGGCTAATGTCCCAGGCACTGAGGAAACTCACCGGTGCAATTAACAAAACCGGCTGCTCCTGCGTCTTTATCAACCAACTCAGGGATAAGATTGGGGTAATGTTCGGCAACCCAGAAACGACCACAGGGGGAAATGCACTGAAGTTTTATGCCTCAGTAAGGCTGGACATTCGAAGAATTGGCCAGATCAAAGAAGGCGCTGACAATATTTTGGGTAACCGAACCAAGGTAAAGGTTGTGAAAAACAAAGTTTCACCCCCCTTTAAAGTGGTGGAGTTTGATATCATGTATGGGGAAGGGATATCTAAAGTAGGGGAAATCATTGACCTAGGGGTAGAATTTGACATCATTAAGAAGGCAGGTTCCTGGTTTTCTTATGAGGGGAATAAGCTTGGACAAGGTAGGGATGCAGTGAAAAACCTCCTTTTGGATAACCCAGAATTAATGGAAGAACTAGAAAAGAAGATCAAGGAAAAATCCGGTTTACTGAAAAAGGGAAACCAAAAGAAAGAGGAAGAGGCCTGATCCGCTATTTCGGGATGTAAAAGGAAGATTAGGGATGCCCAGAGAGATGTAGTTCTTTCTGGGCTTTTTTATTTGGCATTAGGAGGCTCGGATGGCCTCTACGGGGTCCAGGCCAGCAGCAATACTGGCCGGGACTATACCTGCCACCATGCCAATGACGGAAGAAAGCCCGATTCCCAGCAAGATGTTTTTCAAACTAAGTATCAGCTCCAAGCTACCCAAGGGAATAAAAGTGCCTGCATACACCAAGGCCAGTCCCGAAAGACCACCTATCAAGCTGAGGAAGGTGGATTCAAATAGGAATTGGAAAAGGATAAAGTAGTTTTTGGCACCCAGTGACTTTTGTATACCTATAATACTGGTACGTTCTTTAACGGACACAAACATGATATTGGCTATTCCAAAACCTCCTATTAAAATGGAAAACCCTCCGATTACCCAACCCGCAATGCTGATAACGCTAAAGATGGAGCCAATGGCATTTTGGATGAATTCGGATTGATTAAGGGCAAAATTATCCTCCTCGCTAGGTTTAAGTCCACGTTTTGCCCTAAGCAAACCTGCCATTTCATTTTCCAAGGCGATAAGCCCCGGGTCATTATCAAAACCCTTTGCCGCTATGGTGGGTTCTATTCCGTTTTTGCCTACATAATATAGCTTAGTAAAGGCCCCAAACGGCAGGAGAATACTCTCGTCTTTTGAAGGGGCATCAAACAAACCTTCCCCTTCTTCTTCCAAAATCCCCACCACGGTAAATTTTAATCCCTTAATTTTGAATGTTTTACCTATAGATTCTTGGTTTGGAAAGAGGGCATCTGCAATCTTTACCCCTATAATTGCAACCGTTCTGGAGGCAGATACTTCTAAAGCTGTAAAATACCGGCCTCTTGCTATAGGGATATCATATACCTCATTATGTGGCACTTCTATTCCTTGTAAGTTGGCTCTTTCATAAGAGTTGCTAGCTTGTCTTACAGTTGCTCTGGCATTTGCCGATAATGTCACAGCCTCCGCGTTCTTGAGACGGTCTGCTAAAAATTCATATTCTGCAAAAGTAGCTGGGGGTCTTCGAAAGTACCTCCACCAAGGGTACTCCTGCGATCCTCCTGCAGCAAACGGAAACCTATCTACCCTGACCACATTTGAACCCAAAAAGGAAAGGCTGTTTTTGATGTTTCTTTCCAGGGAATCCACTAGGGTGAATACCGCTATAATGGAAAAAATACCCACTGTAACACCAAGCAAGGAAAGTATGGTACGGGTGAGATTGGATTCCAAAGCCTGCCAGGCGAAGCGAATACTTTCCCAAATCAATCGGATTAGCATCAAATTTGCAGTTTAGCTAAAAACTAATTGGCAAGATAAGTAGAATAGCTTATTTTTCTTATTATCTTTGCATTTTTTATAACATGAGATAAACATCAGGACATTTAATTTCCAAACAATATATACATGAAATTATCAGATTTCAAATTTGAAATACCCAGGAAGCTCATTTCTTTATACCCCACCGAAAACCGTGATGAATCCCGCTTAATGGTGGTGAACCGGGCTACTGGTGAAATCGAGCACAGGGTTTTTAAGGATATTATAGAATATTTTGGAGAAGGAGATGTTTTTGTTACCAACAATACGAAGGTTTTTCCTGCGAGGCTTTACGGCAACAAGGAAAAAACCGGTGCAAAGATTGAAGTTTTTCTGCTGAGGGAGCTCAACAAGGATCTTAGGTTATGGGATGTGCTTGTGGATCCTGCAAGAAAAATTAGGGTGGGGAACAAGTTGTACTTTGGAAACAGCGATTTAGTAGCCGAAGTGATAGACAATACCACCTCCAGGGGTAGAACCATACGGTTTTTGTTTGACGGCACTGACGAGGAATTCTATAAGACCATAGACACCCTAGGAGAAACCCCTATTCTTAAGGACTTTATTGAAAGAGAAGTGGAGGAATCCGATAGGGACCGGTATCAGACCATCTATGCAGAACATGTGGGAGCAGTTGCCGCCCCCACTGCCGGCCTCCACTTTACCCAGCATTTGTTGAAAAGATTGGAAATAAAGGGTGTGGAAGTAAGTCCTATTACACTTCACATAGGGTTAGGCACCTTTAGGCAGGTAGACGTGGAGGATCTGACCAAGCACAAAATGGATTCAGAGAACTATGACATTCCTGATGGCACGGTAAAACTGGTGAATCGAGCACTGGATCAAAAGAAAAGGGTGGTTTCTGTGGGAACTACCTCCCTGAAGACCATTGAAAGTTCCGTTACCGCCAATGGAAGACTAAAGGCAAGCAGTGGCTGGACAGATAAGTTTATAATTCCGCCCTATGAATTTAAAATTGCAAACACCCTTGTGACTAATTTGCATTTGCCCGAGTCCACTTTACTGATGACCACGGCGGCATTTGGAGGCTATGACCTCATCATGAAGGCCTATCAGGAAGCGATAAAAGAAAAATACAGGTTTTTCTCCTACGGAGACGCCATGTTGATCCTATAAATTTAAGGTGCCGAAAGGCACTTTTTTTATTTTATGCAATAGTTAAAGAGGTTTACTTGAAATCGAGCCTGTCCTGACGGCAGTCAGGGCATGACGAGCACATCACACACTGGGATGCCCCGATAGCTATCGGGGAGATGCGAGATTCCCCCGAAACAAGTTCCCCGAAGCGAGTTCGGGGCAGGCAGGGGCAAGCTTTATGTCCGCTGAAAAACAAATTATAAACAGATGAAAAAGCATGTGATCATTGTAGCGGGCGGCAGTGGCACTAGGATGGGAGGTCCAGTGCCAAAGCAATACATGACTATTGGCAATTTGCCAATTTTGATGTGGACGATTCAGGCATTTTTTGAAAACGACTCTGGGGTCAACATCCTATTGGTAATACCAGAAAACGATTTTGAGTATTGGGACAAACTCTGTAAACAATATACCTTTCAGGTTCCCCACCAGGTTGTGGGGGGAGGTAAGTCTAGGTTCCAGTCGGTAAGGAACGGGTTAAATGCCTTAAAGGGCAATGATGGCTTGGTTGCCATACACGATGGGGTAAGGCCTTTTGTGTCCAGGGAGGTGATAGACCGCAGCTTTGAGGTGGCATTGGAAGAAGGCAGTGCCATTGCAGTGATGCCGCTTAAGGATTCCATAAGGAAACTTACCGACGATGGGCGGTCCTTCTATCAGGAAAGGCAATATTTCAGACTTGTCCAAACACCGCAGACTTTCCAACTATCAAAAATTAGAAAGGCGTTTGAAATCGGGGAGCTCCATCACTTTACAGATGACGCTACCGTGTATGAACACCAGGGTTGGCAGGTGACCATGATCCCCGGCAACCTGGAAAACATAAAGATTACCACTCCAGAAGACCTTGATTATGCAGAGTACCTTTTGAATAAGAAGTAAGATCCTTTTTCTGCCGATTTTTCCCAGACATTTACCGATTTCTTTATGAGATTGGCCTATTTCCTACTGGAATTTTGGCTGCAATGACTTAGTTTTAGTAAAAAATTAATCAAAAGGGATGAGAAAGAATCAAATTATTGGTGCATTGGTTTTGATCATAGGGGGTTTGCTTTTGTTGAAGCAGTTAGGGATATTTTTCCCTGTATGGCTGTTTACCTGGCCTATGATTTTAATAGCCATTGGGATTTTGATTGGTGTAAGGCATGGGTTCAGAAATACCTCTTCGGTAGTTTTGATTTTGATTGGGGGGTATTTTTTGGCAAGAAACTACCTTGGTTTGCCCTTTGAACTCGAGAAATTTTTGTTGCCGATTGCCCTCATCATTTTGGGGATATACCTGATGGCTAATCGTAAGAAAAAGGGAGCGGAATTTTGGGAAGGCCATTTTGACCGATTTGAAAGGGAGGTCAGGACAGGAAAGTCGAAATTGAAAACCGAAGAGCAGCACATGGATTATATCAACGAGGAATCCATATTCTGTGGCAGCAAAAAAAGGGTGATCAGTAAAACTTTTAAGGGTGGGGAAATTACCACCATTTTTGGGGGTACAGACGTGGACTTGACTCATGCGGATATGGAGGCACCTGCTCATTTGGAAGTAAATGTAGTCTTTGGGGGGCTAAAGCTTATAGTTCCGGCACATTGGGATGTGCAATTGGGAGTGAGCAACATTGCCGCAAGTGTAGATGACAAGCGGTTTCTTCACCAAGGGCCTGTGGATGCGGAAAAGAAGTTGGTGCTTAGCGGTGCAGTGGTATTTGGAGGTATTGAAATCACTACGTACTAAATGAATTAGATTTGGCTTATCTACTGAGTAAAAAACCGGCAATTAGACCATGGAACTGGGTGATAGGGACATTCCTGTTTGTATTGTTAAGTGTCTCCCTCCTTTGGTATTATGGGTTGGACCTCAACCTTGCCGTTGTGGATAGTATGGTATTCGCTGTGATTCTACTGGGAGCAGCATTACTTTTGGCCAATTTGTTTACTTACTATAACCCTACTACTTCAGGCTTTCGTTATCATTTGCTATTTCCCGTGATTTTTGGATTTTCAACCTTGTTTTTGGGAAGGTCCATTTTATTATGGTTGGATTTTGAGGAATCGGGCTATAGGGAGTTTTTGGACTGGACCGTTCCCTTGCGGTTGGTATTTATGCTTTTAATTCTCTATGGACTCACCATTGTGGTGCTCTGGAAGTCCCAAACAGAAAAGGAAAACAAACTCAAGGAGAGGGAACTGCTTACTGAAAAAATATCCAAGGATGCCGAACTTTACTTCCTTAGGCAACAACTTCAGCCCCATTTTCTTTTTAACAGCCTGAATTCTATAAGTGCATTGATAGGTAGCAAGCCAGATAGTGCTAGGGAAATGATTCAACAGTTGGCCGATTTTTTTCGACTCACGGTGCAGAAGAATGCCTCCGGTTGGGAAAGTCTAGAAAAAGAGTGGGAAAGGATATCCTTATACCTGAAAATGGAAAAGGTGAGATTTGGTCACCGACTGTCCTTGGATCTACGGCTGGATGAGAAGACCTTGGAAATGCAGTTACCTCCTCTTTTGATGCAACCCTTAGTGGAAAACGCAGTCAAACATGGGTTAGATGGGTTGGTGGAAAAAGTAAATATTCTTATAGAGACTTTTTATACGCCTAAATATCTGCAAATCAAGGTTTGCAATCCTTTTGATCCAGAGGTGTCTGGGAAAAAAGGTGCTGGCTTTGGCTTGGAAAGTGTGAATAGGAGGCTTTTTTTGCTTTTTGGAAGGAAGGACTTGTTGACTTGTCAAACCTCAGGAAACTTATTTATCGTGATGTTAAAAATCCCCCAACGCCAATGAATATTCGGGTGGTAATAGTCGAAGATGAGCCATTGGCTCAAGAAATCCTGGAAGAATATCTGGTAGAAATCCCTGGCCTTCAGTTAGTGGGGAAATTCTATAATGGGTATGATGGCCTAAAAGGCATTCAGGAGCTTGCACCAGATTTGTTGTTACTGGACATTAACCTTCCTAAAATCAGCGGTTTTGAACTCTTGGAATTACTGGACGCCCCTCCGCAGGTGATTTTTGTGACTGCCTATGATACCTATGCAGTGAAGGCCTTCGAGGTTCATGCCTTGGATTACTTGCTTAAACCTTTTACAAAAGAGCGTCTTAAAACCGCTGTCGAAAAGGCCCGGGAGCGGATAGCGCTAAAGGACATGCAAAATTTGGAGAGGGTTACTCAAGATGTACAGATAGATTCTGAGCCTTTAGAAAGGGTGGTGGTGAAAACAGGGGCTAAAATTGACCTCATTCCCGTGGGGGACATTCATTATTTGAGAGCTGAGGACGATTATGTAGGCATTCACACCGCGAAGGGAAGATTTCTGAAGCTGAAGCCCATGAAATATTTCGAAGTGAAACTTGATGCGTCCATTTTCTGCAGGGTACATAGGTCCTTTATGGTCAACCTTTCCCAGGTAATAAGAATTGAGCCCTACGAAAAAGAAAGGTATAGGTTAATTCTCAGGTCAGGTATAGAGGTCCCTGTTAGCAAATCTGGGAGGCTTAGGCTCAAAAATGCTCTAGGTTAAAAATGAAAAAACCCCCAAATGGAAAACCTGTTGCCATGATGGGGGTATAAAGTTTTTTAATACTCGTCCTCGTTGAAGAAGAAGTCGTCTTTTGTGGGATAATCTGGCCAAATTTCCTCAATGTTCTCATAAGGCTCGCCATCGTCTTCCAGTTCCTGCAAGTTTTCCACTACCTCCAATGGCGCACCCGAACGGATGGCAAAATCAATCAACTCATCTTTGGTAGCTGGCCATGGGGCATCTTCCAAATAGGATGCGAGTTCTAACGTCCAATACATAATCTTTAGCGGTTAATTTTTTATCCCCTTCTAATGGGGTGCAAAAATAGAAATCTTTTCAGAATTTAAAACCTTAACGAATTAATTGTTTGTAAGTTCTCTAAGAATGTGGTTTTTGACATCCAATTTTCTCTTGTAGCCGCCAATTTTTTTATACAGCAAGTTTTCAAAGTCTTCTTCCTTGCTCCTGAAGTTTTCTGCATTCTCTTTTATGGTGTCCAGTTCTCTTTGGTCTCTGCCTATCAAGTCTTTCAAAATACCCGCCTTGATTCTTTTTTGTTCTTCACTGCTTTTTTCGTCAAAGTCGGGATATTTTGAATGGCTAAGCTTGTCAAGAAAGGATTTCTCAAATACCACGTCTTGGGAGAAGACGAAAGTACGAATATTTTGTTGCGCTTGCCGGGGTTTTTTTGGAGGAAGTTTCCTCCATTCGGCCTGTAACCTCTTGGCAGCAGAGAGTTTACCCTGGTTGATCTCCCCCTTTGAGAGAAGTTTCATCTCCTCTGCCATTTTTTCCACCTTTTTGATCAGTAAGCCTGGACTTATCTTTGGGGTTTGCTCCATGGTGCGCTTGAATTTGGAGAAAATCCTGTTGTTTAGCTTAGAAAACTCATCCCAGATAGGCTGCCTTTTTTCTGCGGGCACCCTCCCTGCTTCTTTCCATTCTTTTTGTATCTTTTTGCTGATTTGGAATGCCAATTTCACATCTTGAAGTTCGTGAGCCTGACGTGCTTGTCTCAGTAAATTTTCGTATACCTTAATGTTTTGTTCCGCTTGAAGTGCCAACCCCTCGAAGTAGTTTTTGCGGTTATTATAAAAAACATCCAAGGCCTGCTGGAATTGGGCTTCTACTTCTTCCTCCACATCCTTATCTACAGGCCCTGTCTTCACCCATCTGGTCTTCAAGTTTTTAAACTCCTCGGAGGTTGCTTTCCAATCCGTGTCGTTCATTAAGGCTTCCGCTTCTTGGATCAGCCCCCTTTTGATTTCCAGATTTCTAATTCGGTTTACTTGAATGATTTCCTCAAGGTAGGCTTCTTGGGCTTCCAGTTCCTGGATTAGGGTGGGGAAGTCACCAAGGCCGTCGTAATTCATGAGCGAATCCTTCAAATGGATCAGCTTCATCAAAAAAGAACCCTTGTTTTGGTTTTCCGCAATGTCGTGCTTCAGCTTTTCCACCTTTTGTTTGACCATATCGTATCGGTCTTCAAAATACTTAATGGTGGATGCTTCGTCTTCTTTTACTTCACCTATTACCCGGTCCTCCTGTCCCAAAAATCCCTTCAGGTAAACTTTTTCGTCTTTAATATATCCGTATGGATGTTCCATCTCAATAGGTTGGTTGTTTTCTATAAAGTGGTGGCTTTCTTCGCTGCAAATTAATTAATTATGCTTCATTATTCCTAAGAAAGGGGATATTTTAGCATCTTTGTTACTCAACTGAAACCAAACCTTTAATTATGAGTAACGAAAAGATTATATTTTCAATGGCTGGGGTTTCTAAAATTTACCCCCCTCAAAAGAAAGTATTAAAAGACATATACCTTTCCTTTTTTTATGGCGCAAAGATTGGCGTGCTGGGATTGAACGGGTCGGGAAAAAGCTCCTTGCTCCGCATCATAGCAGGCAGGGACAAGGAATTTCAAGGTGAAGTCGTGTGGTCACCGGGATATTCGGTGGGCATGCTGGAACAGGAACCAGAACTTGATTCCGAAAAAACAGTAAAGGAAGTGGTAGAGGAAGCGGTGTCCGCTACAATAGGGCTGTTGAAGGAGTTTGAAGCCATCAACGAAAAATTCATGGACCCAGCATTAATGGAAGACCCTGATGCCATGGACAAACTCATTCAAAAGCAGGGAGAAGTCCAGGAAAAACTGGATGCTGCCAATGCCTGGGAACTTGACGTAATGTTGGACAAGGCCATGGATGCCTTGCGGCTTCCTCCCAGCGAAGCCATAGTTGGTAATCTGTCAGGTGGGGAAAAGCGCAGGGTTGCCCTTTGTAGGCTTTTGCTCCAAGAGCCGGACGTGCTCTTGCTGGATGAACCTACCAACCACCTGGATGCAGAGTCTGTATTATGGCTGGAACAACACCTTAAGCAATATAAGGGTACCGTAATAGCCGTAACGCACGATAGGTACTTTCTGGATAATGTGGCTGGGTGGATACTCGAATTGGATAGGGGGGAAGGTATCCCCTGGAAAGGCAACTACTCCAGTTGGCTGGAGCAAAAGCAGGATAGGTTGAAAAATGAAGAAAAAACCGAATCCAAGAAACAAAAGACATTGGAAAGAGAACTGGAGTGGATCCGCATGTCCCCAAAAGCCAAACAGTCCAAAGGAAAAGCCAGGCTAAACGCTTACGAGAAACTAGTGAGTGAAGAATCCAAGGAAAAGGAATCCAAGCTGGAGTTGTATATACCACCAGGGCCAAGGTTAGGGGCCAAGGTGATTGAGGTGAATGGGGTGTCTAAGGCCTATGGAGACAAGCTGCTGTTTGAGGATTTGTCTTTTTCCCTTCCCCAAGGAGGTATTGTTGGAGTAATAGGACCCAATGGGGCTGGTAAATCCACGTTGTTTAAATTGATTACCGAGCAAGAAAAGGCCGATTCTGGGGATTTTGAGGTGGGAGAAACCATAAGCTTGGCCTATGTGGATCAGGAACATGATGACCTTGACCCTAATAAAACCGTTTACCAACTTATTTCGGAAGGCAATGAATTCGTAAAACTGGGTAATAAGGAAATCAATGCCCGGGCGTATGTGAGCAAGTTTAATTTTGCTGGGTCTGACCAGGAAAAGAAGGTGGGTGTGCTCTCCGGAGGAGAAAGAAACCGGGTGCACCTTGCCATGACGCTCAAAAAAGGGGGAAATCTTTTGCTTCTCGATGAGCCCACCAATGACCTGGACGTGAACACCCTTAGGTCCTTAGAGGAAGCATTGGAGAATTTTGGGGGATGTGCAGTGATCATCAGCCACGACAGATGGTTTTTAGACCGTATTTGCACCCATATCCTGGCCTTCGAGGGAGATTCCAATGTGTATTGGTTTGAGGGTAATTTCAGCGATTACGAGGAAAATAAAAAGAAGAGGCTGGGAGACACCACTCCAAAAAGGATCAAATACAAAAAGTTGAAATAAAAATGTGGTGCCTGGGACTCCAGCTATGATATTTGGGTGAGTAAATACTGCTAGTCGTTTTTTTAGCAAACCTAATAAGCTGTGTTTGCCCCTTAGGTTTAGCCTATAATGTATAGGTATATTGGAAATCCAATGGTGATGTTCAGGGGAAAAGTTATGGCCAGAGCCATGGGTAGGTAGATTCCTGGGTTGGCATTGGGGGCTGCCAAACGCATGGCCGCTGGTACAGCAATGTAAGAAGCACTGGCCGCCAATATGGCAAACATAAAGCGGTCACCAATTTCGGGTATAAAGTACTGAGTAAAGAAGGCCACCAATGACCCGTTGACCAAAGGCAACACTACAGCCAGGGTAGTGGTGAACTTTCCGGAAGTAAGAAAAGCTCCCAACTTTTTCCCACTCACTATGCCCATGTCTAGCAGGAAAACAGCAAGGAATCCTTTAAAGATATCGGTGGTAAAAGGCTTTATACCTTCTGCCTGTGCATCGTTTGCCAAAAACCCAATGAGTAGGCTACCAAAGATCAATAACACACTTCCATTGGTCAAAGCATGCCCAAAAACTTCCTTAAGGCTCATTCCCATCTGCTTTTCAGAGGAAAACCGCTTCATAAGGAAAACCCCAACCACTATGGCTGGTGCTTCCATAAATGCCATCACTGCCACCATGTGACCATTAAAATGCAAATCCAGGGTCTCCAAAAAGGTGACTGCGGTCACAAAGGTAACCGCACTAATGGAACCATATGCGGCAGCTATGGCTCCAGCATTTTCTACCCCAAGCCGTTTTTTGATCAAGAAAAATACGTAGATGGGAATAATGGCCGCCAGGGTAATGCCAAAGAGTATGGCTATTGCTATACTTATATCATTGGGGCTATGGGCGAGTTCCTGCCCTCCTTTAAACCCTATGGAGAATAACAGATAAATTGAAATGAATTTGGAAGAGTTTGGAGGTATGGCCAAGTCGCTTTTCAGCCTTACTGCCACTATGCCCAACACAAAAAACAATAGTGCAGGGTTTGTCAAATTATCCAGTAGTATTGTTAGATCCATTTTTGCCTTTGGTGTGAAATCATGTTTAATTATAAAATGTAACTAATAGGTTGCTTGGGAGATATGCGGTGGCCTCTAAGTCCACCGCATTTACTTTTCACTGACCCTGTCCCAAGGAAAAGGCAGGTTTTCCATCAAAAGCATAAAGATTCTCCGTTTTTATCACGTCCACATTGTTTATCAGGGCATTTTGAAGTAGAATCAAGATATCCTCTTTTTCTACTTTTTTTCTGGACCTAGGTAAAAACCTGCATCTCCAATGATTGGTACAGAATGTTTCTTCAAATCCGTTTGGCCACACCATTACCCCCCTGTTAGTGATCATTTGCAAGGAGAGGTCAGGCAGTTCCATGGCTTGTAATCGCTGTGCCACTTCCTGTGGGATTTTAGCCTTATCGTCCACAAATACATCCACTCCCCAAAGCTCCTTGTGTGCCTGTACATTCTCTTTTAGTTGTGGTAGTTTGAAGGGCTTATTGTTCCCATAGGATTTTCTCGGAAATCTGTTCGGGTTTTCCCCTAAGTGTTGAATGATCGCATCTGCTAATTCTTTGGTTCCTACCATTTGCTTGCTTGTGTCCTGGTGGAAAATATCTGGTGTGTGAATGCCCTTTTCCAAGGTGAAAAGCCAGGCATTGTGGATGAGCTCGGCCGCTTGGTTTTCCCCTATATAATTAAGCATTTGCAAAGCACCCATCAGTAAGCCAGAGGGATTGGCCTGGTTTTTTCCTGCCAGACTAGGTGCACTGCCGTGAATGGCTTCAAACATTGCGCAGGACTCTCCAATATTTGCGGAACCGGCAAGACCCACTGATCCTGTTAGTTGAGCGGCAATGTCTGAGAGGATGTCCCCATATAAATTGGGCATGACAATGACATCAAAAATTTCGGGCTTATCGGCTAGCAAAGCGGCACCAATATCAACTATAAAATGCTCGCTTTCTATGTCTTGATATTCTTTGCTCACCTCCTTGAAGATTTGATGGAAAAGCCCATCCGTCTGTTTCATGATGTTATCTTTAGAGAAACAGGTCACCTTTCTTCTTTGAAAATGCCGGGCGTATTCAAAGGCGTATCGGATGATTTTTTCGCACCCTGGTCTGCTCATTAATTTAAGGCACTGAACCACATCCTGAGTTTGTTGATGTTCAATTCCCGCGTATAGGTCTTCTTCATTTTCCCTTACTATAACCACATCCATTTTGGGGTGTTTGGTGAAAATGAAAGGGTACAGACTGCTGCAGGGCCTAATGTTCGCATAAAGGCCTAGAGCCTTGCGCATGGTGACATTAAGGCTTTTATAGCCTCCTCCTTGTGGGGTAGTGATGGGTGCCTTTAAAAGGACTTTGTTCAGGCGTATGGTGTTCCAAGCTTCCTGGGGAATCCCTGAACTATGGCCATTTAGGTATGATTTTTCTCCGATCTCAATTTCTTCGTAACTAATTTTAGCCCCTGTGGCGCTGAGGACACGAAGAGTGGCCTCCATGATTTCTGGCCCTATGCCATCTCCTTTTGCAATGGTTATGGTCTTCATGTTCCTTGGTTTATATTAGAATTTGGGATACTCTTAAAATGTCGATGGGTTGATTTTTTTGTTGAACCTCGTAGAAATGTTTGTTCAACTCTTCCTTTTTTTCATTGAGCTGCCTTATTTTTTGGGAGATGATCTCTGCATTAAAGTTGTGGTTAGCCTCCCAATGTTGCATAAATTCGATTTTGTATGCATTGATCTTTCTGTCGATCAGGTTGACAATGAGTTCTCTGACCTCTTCGGGTTCGAAACCAATGCTGTGGGTAACGTTTGAATTTTGTATTCGCATAGTTTTTTTGTTTTAGCTGGCGCAAAAGTAATTTCAAAGATTCATAATTTTTTATTTATAATTGTAATGATAAACATAAGTAATATTTATGCATTACACTTTGAACCAATTACAGATCTTCCTGAAAATTGTCCAGACTCAAAGTATTACAAGAGCTGCGGAAGAATTGCATCTTACCCAACCAGCAGTTTCTATTCAACTCAAAAAGTTTCAGGATCAATTTGATATCCCTCTGACAGAGGTGGTAGGCAGGAGAATTTATATCACGGATTTTGGTAATGAAATAGCAGATGCGGCGCAAAATATTATTGATCAAGTCCATGCAATTAATTATAAAACTCTGGCGTATAAGGGACAATTGACGGGACGATTAAAGTTGTCAGTAGTTTCCACTGGTAAGTATGTCATGCCCTATTTTCTCGCTGATTTTATTAAAAACCATTCAGGGATAGAGTTGCTTATGGATGTAACCAATAAGCAGAGAGTAGTGGAAAGCCTGGAAAAAAACGAAGTGGATTTTGCCTTGGTTTCCATCCTTCCAACCTCATTGAACGTGGAGAAACTGGATTTGCTTCAAAACAAATTGTACCTGGTGGGACACTCGAAAGTAACCATTGAGAAAGGATGCAGCACTAATGACACATTCAGGAACCTGCCATTGATATTTAGAGAGAAAGGTTCCGGAACCCGGCAAACCATGGAGGGTTATATTACTGTAAACAATATATCTATACTTAAGAAAATGGAATTAACTTCAAACGAAGCCGTCAAACAGGCAGTTTTGGCAGGATTGGGATGTTCCATTATGCCATTGATAGGAATAAGGAACGAACTCCATAATGAGGATTTGCAGATATTCCCTGTAAAAGGCCTCCCGATAACCACTACTTGGACCTTGATTTGGGTAAAAGGGAAGAAACTCTCCCCTGTCGCTTCATCGTTCCTGGAGTTTTTAAAGCGCGAAAAATCACGAATTGTGCAAGAAAAATTTAATTGGTATGAGTTGTATTAACTGCCGACCGTTACTCGCACTTTCTTGAATAATGTTTTTCGCTACTTTAGCGTATTTGTACAGATACCCTGGCTTTCGAGGAAGAATTTAGTTTAGGGGAATTTCAAGATTTACGAAGAAAATAAAAAGACTGGTAGATACCACTCCCAAGAGGATTACGTATGAGAAGTTGAAATAAAGGAAAAACGCCAAGAGGGGAAGACTCTTGGTGTTTTTTTGGTTTCTTACCGGAATAAAAAGAGAATTTTTATGTCCTAATGCCCAACCCACTGAATAAAATACATGTTTTCATTTATCCGAGTGAAAACCAATCGTATTGCCTTCGGTATCCGTTGCGATTCCACAAAAACCATGGTCTCCAATAGAGAATTTTTCTTGCAGCACCTGTCCTCCTGCTTCTTCAACCCTCGAGAGTTCGGTGGCACAGTCATCACACGTAAAATAAACGAGCGTCCCGCCACCTCCAGGCTTAAAATCGCTGGTTTTGCATAAGGCCCCGCTGATATTGGCCCCTCCTTCTTCCCATGGAAAACTCAGCATTTCCAAGTCGCCAAATTCTCCGGGGGTTTGCATGGGGACCATGTTGACTTTCAACACATCTTCATAAAATTTTTGGGCGCGTGGCATATCGTCCACGTAAATTTCCACCCAAGTAAAAGGGTTTTTCATGGGCATTATAGTAGAGTGAATTATAATAAAACACAAAAATAAAACAGGTTATAAATATAGTTTAAATCATGATCAATAACTACCATAAAAGTGTGCTTTAATTATCGACAGTTATAACGAAAAGCATGTTGATTCTAAAGACATTTGCTAAAATTGCAGCAGTGTCTATCCTGAACGGTTGACCTGCCTTTATCCTCAATTGTCATGGACCTCGCTTATGTCATTATACCTAATATCCACAATCTCCAGCTTAAGCCATGTCCAGTCCCCCTCATCTAGTCTCCATGTGGCGGACATTTTAGAAGGGACCCGGATTCCCTGAAAACTTTGATAATCCTCCACTTCCAATACCCATTCCTTTCGCTGGGCATCCTTTTCATTTCCCCTGAATCGCATGGCGGAAAACCGGACAAATTCACCCTCTGTATTAAAGTGAAAAATCCCGCTTCCTGTAGTACCCTTGTAGTTCATGGTCGCCTTCACTGAAGTTTCGTCAAGGGTTTCCCAGGTAATATAATCGCTCAGTGCTAGGGATGGAAACCATACCAGTTCGCCCAAATAGCGTTGTAGACTGCCTTCGTCGATTTTTTCTCCCTTTTCCTTTACCACATCGACAAGCCCACTCATCTTGATCCACATTTCTCCTTTACCATCTACAAACTTATCCCTGCCGCGAAAGACCAGGAATGGATTCATCTGTACATTCACTTCCCAAAGGAATGCGGGTTCTTCCACGGTGGAATATTGAATAGCCGTTGCGCTATTCCAACCCTTTTGGCCAGGGTTTAATTGCATTTCCGCCTTTTGAACCACCTTCGCCACTCGGATCATGGGCTTTCCAACAGCCCCCGAATGATGCAGCCATTGTTGAACAGGTTCCGGCAATTCGACAATATCCGCTGCTTTAAGCAATTTTTCTGGCGTAGACAACGTGTTGCCGAGCAGGGTTGAGGTTTCAAGGTTGACCTGCCTAGTAAATGCTGTATTCCCCATGGCAATAAAAGCGGTAATGAGGATAAGCACGTTCGGAATAGTGCCAAATTTGGCGTCCTGCCAAAAGTAGATGATAAGCCCCTGGGAAATAATCACCGCAAGCAGCCCCACAAGTCCAGCATAGGCACTATTCAGGTAGTACAGTAGGCCAAATGCCAAAAACAACAACGCAGCAAAGATCCATACCGATCCAGTGCCCCTGGTAATGTGTTGCTCCAAGGCCTTCACCTCCGCAATTTCAAACGCCTTTACAAAGCCGAGCAAGTGAATCAGCCCGTGCAGGATCACAATGATGAGGAATACCGTTTTCATTAGCTAAAGGTGTGCTATAAATCGAGTGAATATAGGCCAAAAGATGGAAATAGGCAATGGGGAAAGTTGGGAAATTGGTACTTTGAAAACTTGGGGAGAAAAAAAGGATTGAAGAAAAAATGCCGACAAAAAATAGATTGCTGGCATTTTTAAATGGGTTCAAATTAGGATTCACATGTTGATACACTCCACTTTTAGGTATCAAATTAGTGCGCTACACTATTCCTTACGGAAGGTATAGCGAAGGCCGATATTTGCCCTGATGGTAAGTTGAGAATTGGCGATCAAAGGTGTGCCCTCCCTAAGAATCGAAAATTTATGAATAAATCAGTCATAAAAACAAGCCTCGCATCTGAAACCCATAACTATTTTTTGAATTAGGCCCGCTGGGTGTTTTGGTGGTCTCTAATTCTCTATAAAATAGGTTCAATGCCAAAAAATCAACTTTTTGATGATTTTCCTGAATTCACTATTGGAGGCAGACATGGTGGCTTTGCTGACTACGTTCGCAGCCATTGGTCTTTGGCAATATCGCTACCAGAGGGTATCGATCTGGATAAGGCCGGCCCACTTCTCTGTGGGGGAATTACCGTGTTTAATCCAATCATTCTCGCCGGAGTCAAAGCGACTGACAAGGTTGGCGTCATCGGCAGAGGGGGCCTGGGCCATATGGCACTCAAATTCCTAAACAAGTGGGGTTGTGAAGTCATCGCTTTTAGCTCCAACCTGGATAAAAAGAACTCCATCCTTGAAATGGGAGCATCCAAGGTTGTGGATTCTACTAATCCCGAGGAACTGGCAAAAATCGCCGGAAGTCTGAATTTCATTCTGAATACGACCAATGTTACGTTGGATTGGAATTCGTATCTGACAGTTCTAGCTCCTAAAGGAAAATTTCATAATGTAGGAGCGGTTTTAGAGCCTCTGGCTATACCTGCATTTTCTCTAATTACGGGAGAAAAGTCTGTCACTGGAAGTCCTCTCGGAAGCCCGGCCTTGACACGGACTGTGTTGGAATTCTGTGTAAGACATGACATTTACCCGATTACAGAAGAATTTCCCATGTCTCAAGTCAATGAAGCCTTAGAGCACTTGGAATCAGGAAGAGCCCGTTTCCGAATCGTCTTGAAAAACTAGAAGTTAAGAAAGTCCTATGATTGACTCCATTTAAATTGAAAGGGGTATACCGAAAACCGATTTAGAGTTGGCAGATAGCAAACAATAAGAGTTACTATGGAATTGAAAGATATTGGATTAGATCTGGGAAGAACCGGCACCTATTCGTTGAAAACAGCACTGGAACAACTACAACTGGGTCTGTGCCACCACATGGAGCGTGTGGCTCAAAACATGTCCGTTCAACTGCCCCTATGGAATGAGCTATTGAATCATCCGACCAACTTTATCGCTGTTTATGAAGGCATTCAAAGTGCCGTTGATTTTGGTACTTACGCAATCTACAATAAAAATTTTAATGTAAATTTGTATAAAACTGACAAATGGAAGCACTACTTAAACGGATTGAGTTAAATCCTGAAATATTGGCCGGAAAGCCTGTCATCAAAGGCACCCGATTGTCCGTTCAGTTCATTCTTGGATTGCTTGCCCATGGAGAAACTCCCCAGTCAATCATTGAGGAGTACAATTATATAACAGAAAAAGATATTCGGGCCTGTTTGCTTTTTGCCAATGAAGTTATGGAAAATAACTTTTTCACTCCTTTTTCACATTCAAAATGAAATTTATTGTGGATGAATGTACCGGCCCGACTGCTGCAAAATGGTTGTCTGCTGAAGGTCATGATGTCATTTCAATTTCCCCGGATAGAAAAGGGATTTCGGATAAAGAAATTCTTAAAATAGCTGTAAGTGAGGAGAGAATTTTGATTACCAACGACAAAGATTTCGGTGAGTTGATTTTTAAAAAAAGGCAGTCTCATTGCGGTGTTATTTTTTTGAGACTCACTGACGAAACCGCAAGGAACAAGGTATTAGTTTTAAAAAATCTGATCCAAAACCACCAGCAAATTATTGAAAAAGGGCATTTTGTGGTTGTGACTGAAAAAAGTATTAGAAGCATTGGATAGACTGGGAAGAATTCTGGGATTTGGTGAATGCCGCAACAAAGCCAAATTCTTGACGCTACTCAAACAGGAAAATTCAGATCTAACAGTCAACCTACAAAAAAACATACGGATATCAGCCCGGGATCTCCTCCATCGATAAAAGGGAAACCAGGGAATAAAATCCCCTAAAAAATTAAAACCTTGATTCCAAAAGTGGTGTCAACACCAAACTGCATCCCGAAAAAAAAGGAATTAAATGAAATCGATGTGTATTCTTATATCTAAATTAATCCACCTAAAATCCGCAGGATTTTAGGTACTTACAATTACCCCATGGCCTCAAACACCCTTTTAAAACTACAGGCTTCGCTGAGCCTGCCATGCAGCTCGGTAATAGGAACTCGCTCTTGTTCTGTAGTATCCCTATGGCGGATCGTTACCGTATCGTCCTCTATCGTTTGGTGGTCTACCGCAATGCAATAAGGGGTGCCTATTAGATCCTGTCTTGTATAGCGCTTGCCTATGGAGGCAGCTTCCTCATAAATAATGTT
Source organism: Pleomorphovibrio marinus (assembly GCF_003347495.1). Lineage (GTDB taxonomy): Bacteria > Bacteroidota > Bacteroidia > Cytophagales > Cyclobacteriaceae > Pleomorphovibrio > Pleomorphovibrio marinus. Next base: position 135,747 of record NZ_QCXY01000001.1, on the reverse strand, counting down.
GAAATCGTATTTCAAGTTGGCCACAATCTCCCTGGCCTTGTCCGGCAACCCATCTTTCTTCACCAATGGCAATATGGCTGCTTTTACGGGGGCCAGTGCGGGAGGGAACTTCAGGTACACCCGCTTTTTTCCTCCCAGCTCCTCTTCGGTGTAGGCGTTGCAAAGCATCATCAAGAAAAGCCGATCCGCCCCTATGGAGGTTTCGATCACATAGGGCACATAATTCTGGTTCACTTCGGGATCAAAGTACTGCTGCTTCTTTTTGGAGTATTTCTGATGGGCCATTAGGTCAAAGTCCGTGCGGCTGTGTATGCCTTCCACCTCCTTGTTGCCAAAGGGAAATTCATATTCTATATCCAAGGCGGCATTCGCATAGTGGGCCAGTTTGTCATGGTCGTGTCTCCTTAGTTTTTCGGAAGGAATACCAAGTGCCCGGTGCCATTTCATGCGTTTATCCGCCCATTCCTTGTAGTATTCCAGCTCCGTACCTGGCCTTACGAAATACTGCATTTCCATTTGCTCAAACTCCCGCATACGGAAGATAAATTGCCTAGCCACAATCTCGTTCCTAAAAGCTTTTCCGATTTGGGCGATGCCAAAAGGTACCTTCATTCGGGCTGTTTTTTGCACATTGAGGAAGTTCACAAATATGCCTTGCGCTGTTTCCGGTCTCAGGTAGATGGTACTGCTGTCATCTGCCACAGACCCTACCTGAGTACTGAACATCAGGTTAAATTGACGGATTTCCGTCCAGTTTGCGGTTCCACTCAGTGGGCAGGTGATTTCCTCCCTGATCATTAGCTCCCTTAAAGTTTTAAGGTCTTCGGCATCAAGGAGCTTGCCCATCTCCTCCAGTAGGGCCTTTGCTTTGGCAAGGTCTCCGGCCTGCTCATATTGGGCGGCCTTGTCTTCAATCAGCACATCAGCCCTGTACCTTTTCTTGCTGTCTTTATTGTCCACCATGGGGTCATTGAAGCTGTCCACATGGCCGGAGGCCTTCCAAGTGGTGGGATGCATAAAAATAGCTGCATCCACCCCTACGATGTTTTCGTGTAGGCGGGTCATGGACTCCCACCAAAGTCGCTTAAGATTGTTCTTCAGTTCTGTCCCATAAGGGCCGTAATCATAGACAGCCTGCAGACCGTCGTAGATTTCCGATGAGGGGTAAACAAACCCATACTCCTTGGCATGGGCAATAATATCTTTCAGTAGGTTGGTCTCCTGTGTTGCTTCCGTTTTTGCCATAGCCGCAAAATTAACCAATTTAGTACAGCTTACAAGCATTTTTAGTAGTTACACTCGTGTACTAGAAGGGCTATTTGGGTGGGCTTTGAGGCTTTTTGCCAGGATTGTTGGAGGGATGGACTTGGTCTTGGTGAAGCATAACCGTGGAGGTAGGGTATGCGATGCGAATATTGTCCTCAGGCCCTAAGCGCTCTAAGATGGACTCGGTAATGGCATGGTTGAGCATCCTGCGCTTTTTGGGATTACAGAGGTAGCGCATGGATAGCTGAATTCCCCTTTGCGTGATATCGGTATATATCATCGGAGTAAACTGTTTATAGACAATCAAATGGTCATGCTTGGCCTTTCTAAAAGCTTTTTCGGCCAATTTCAGTTCGTCCTTTAAGTGGGTGTTCAGTATATCGAGTAAGATAGCCTTGGCCTTTTTGAAGTCACTGGTTAGCGTGATATATATGGTTTGTTCGTTCCAGATATAACTAAATCCCATGGAGTAATTTGCCTGTGGGTCCGTAAACACTTTTCCATTTGGGATGTGGATTACCCTGCCGGTGCTTTGATCCGCATCCACCCAATTTCCGATTTCCAGCAAACTCAGTTGAAAAAGGCGTAGGTCAATCACATCCCCCTTAACATCTCCGATTTGAATGCGGTCTCCTACATCAAAAGGTTTTCGAAGGTAGATAAATGCCCAACCCGCAATGTTCACAAAGATATCCTTTAAAGCAATGGCAATACCTGCCGAAAGCAAGCCAAGGAAGGTGGTGATGGATTGGAAGTTGTCCACCCAAAGGTTTCCTATGATCAATATGCCAATAAAAAAGGAACTGTACTCAATGACCTTTCGCAAATGATACGTCTTGCGCATCTCATCCGACTCCCCCCTGTAAATGAATCTTACAGATAACCGGTTGATTAACCACAAAGCCACTATTATTGCCACTGTCTTTAGCAGCCTATGCAGCAATTCATTATCCCACTCTATATCTGTAATAAAATCAAACATTCGCTAGCAATCTGAAAATCCCACAAATCTAACAAAATATATCATTCACTTTCGCACTATCTCCTATTCCCAACCCATACCCCAATAATTACCGCCAAAATGCCCACATAATGCCAAGTTAATAGGCTTTCCCCATCCAAGACTCCCCAAAATATAGCTACAAGCGGTATGAGATAGGTGACCGAGGCAGCAAATACAGGGCTGACCAATTTCACCATCACGTTGAAGATGATGAGGGCAAGAGCGGTGCCAACCACCCCAAGTAATAACACATAAGCACCAGCCAACCACCCCCCTTCTACATGAACCAACTTAAATGAAAAATTGGTGAAGGCAAAAAGATAAATTGCTGCCATGGGCAGCACCATCATCAGAGAAATGGCTGTAATAGCCACAGGCTTCAAGATTACAAATTTGTACTTGATGATGTTTACATTAAAACCATAGCATACGGTGGCCAGTATCACAAAGAAAGCATAGGCATTGATTCCAGATAGGACGTCCCACCCCTTGTCTGCTTTGAAAAGCACCAATATGCACACCCCTAGAAGTGCGATCAGCAGCCCCCATCCGTTTTCCTTACTGATCCTGGATTGAAAAAGCCAAGCCCCAACCAGAACTACCATCAGCGGGGTAAGGGCATTGATAACCCCGGTAATTGAACTCGGAAGTTGGGTCTGTGCCTTGGCGAATAAAAAGGCAGGAATGAAACTTCCTACAAGTCCCACGATAAACAAATAAATGACTTGATTTTGATTCAACCGTTTAACCCTAGGTATGGATAGTGGCAACATAACTAGGCCTGCGGCCACAATCCTAAAGGCTCCCACCTCCCCTGGGGAAAACACTAATAAGGACTTTTTTATAAGGATAAAAGAACTGCCCCAAATCAGTGCAAGCAAAATTAGCAGGCTCCAGCTTTTCAGTGAATAAGTAGGGGAGTTGGTAGTTTCCACAAGTTTACCTGGTGTATATGGTAGTGATTTTTAAGTGTATCCAAAAATAGGCAATCCGAATTTATTCCCACTCACCTTTCTTCAAATTACTCCAAGGAATATTTTTTCAGCAATTTTACTTTTTCTTTTCGCTGGTACCAATCATTAAATACAAATTCAAACTCCTGCACCTTAAAGCTCCCAAATAACCGTTCTTTGGACTTTTCTATTGCTTTTAAAAAATGCTCTTGATTTTTTAGGGGTTGTCTAAACCTCAGTACCGTGCTATGTGCCGTTTGCAGTTTGTATCTTTTATCTAGGGACTGGGGCAAATCAGAATCAGCAAAAACCAGTCTCAGGTTCTCTCTTAACCGATTCAACGGATCCCCTTGGGGATAGCCTTTTACCATGATGGCAGCTGAAGAAAGCACAACCCCTTGAAATGAGACCCAAAAAGGGGGGATATTCCTTATGGCATCAGCGATTAAGGGGAAATAGTCGGAAATGGTAACCTTTTCAAGTGAAAAACCCGGCTCACAAGAAATGATGGGCATTATGGTCACATGGGCATCCCCGAAGCCATAATAATATTGATCCGGCTCCATGGATGTTAATTCCTGCAAAAAATTCTCCACCATTGCCCATGCCTGAGGAGAAGGCCTAGCCAGGAGAGTAAGTCCATAACGATCATCCACAGGATCATCAATCAGGGGATCCGGACTCACCCCAGAAGATAGGATCTTCTTTAGTGCATCCTCATGGAGGCGGTCGTAGTACGCTGAAATGTCCAAAACTATTTATTTTCCGCTGTCAAATTTTCTAAAAATCATTTGCAACAGCTCTTGGACCTCCTCGGAATTGACGTCCCAATTCAAATCCTGTACATAAGATTCATTTAGCATTTCTACGGCTTCCATGAAATTGTCCATGGCATCGATTTTTTCCAAAGCCTGCTGCATGCGATCGGGATCCCCATCGAATAGCGTTTTGGTAAACATAAAGCGTTGGTTGATGGCAATGTCCCTGCTCAATTGACTCACGCTACCCTGCATCAGCCCATATTCTTCTTTTTCAAATTTGGCCCAGGCCAAGGCAGGGTCTATACCCTCTTCCTCTTCGGACCTAGGCTCCTGGTATTCCTCCTTATTAGGGCGGTCCTTAGGCGCTGAATCAATGTTCAGAGCAGGTAAGGGACCCTTGTGGTCATCAGATGGATGTAATTTGCTGTGGTTGATAGGTAGGGTTTTTTCCAGTTGTTCCAAGAGGACCAACCCATCACTGTTGTCCCTATCTCCAAGCCATCTTTCCAGCTCTCGGAAAAGGGAATCTTTTTCGGCATCTACCTTTACCTTACTCTCTAGACTTTGCCAAACTTCTGACCTCCATTTGATGTATCTTTTATTGTCAGCTAGGTATCTGGCTAAGTCCTCCCCACCTTTTTGGATTTCGGTTTCAAAAAACTTTCTGGGTTCGGCTCCCAGCAGTACTGTGTCTATTACCGCCTGTTCCAGCAGGGGCTCAAAATTCTCTCGATTTACCCTAATGGCATTCGAAAGGGAGTTTTTAAAAGGGACAAATGCTTCTTCCACCTTTGTGTCCCCGTAATTAAAATAGGGGCTCTTTTTCAACTGGGCTATTTCTGTCTGCCATCTCTCAAAAAGTGCCTTTATTACAAGCAAGTTTAGCTGCCTGCATGAAGTCAGGTCCACGATTTCACTTCCTCCGATATGCTCCTTTTCCTCAAAAAAGGACGAACAAATTTTTTTAGCGAATTGCCTAGAATAATCTTTTAAGTAATTTTGATCGGTGATTTTACCCATAGCGGCTGTCTTGACGGTGTTTTATTAAAGAAAAATAATGGACAAAACATAGGCCAAAAGATCCTATGCCTCGGACATTTGGGTAAATTTAGCCAATAATTCCAAATCAGGTCAAAGAAAATTCCTTGCATGTTTATAGAGCCTACCTTTCAACGCCCCAAAGAGAAACGCGGACAAATCGAAGTGATCTGTGGCTCCATGTTTTCCGGAAAGACGGAAGAGCTAATCCGAAGGCTAAACCGGGCTCTCATTGCCAAGCAGCAAGTGGAAATTTTCAAGCCTGCCGTGGATAAGCGATATGATGAGGAACATGTGGTCTCCCATAACGAAAATAGCATAAGGTCCACCCCGGTGCAATTTGCCGATGATATCATGTTGCTGGCGGGCAACTGTGATGTGGTGGGTATAGATGAGGTGCAGTTTTTTGACCAGCAAATTGTACAGGTGGCCACCCAGTTGGCAAAAGCAGGAAAGCGCGTGATTCTGGCTGGGCTGGACATGGACTTTGAGGGAAAGCCCTTTGAACCCATGCCTCAATTAATGGCAATTGCCGAATACGTGACCAAAGTACATGCGATATGCATGAAATGCGGGGAGCTAGCGGCTTTTAGTTACCGGTTAAGTTCCGGCAAAGAAAAGGTGATGTTAGGGGAAAAGGAAAGTTATGAAGCCAGATGTAGAGCATGTTTTTTTGAGAAAGGCCGTTCTTAGTGGGCTTATATTGCTGATGCCGATACTTCTGGTTGCACAGGGAGACATTCCTGTAGGGAGTTGGCGCTATCATCTTTCCTATAGGAATATCCTCCAGATAAGTGGTAGCGAAACATCTGTTTTTGCTAGGGGGAATAACAGCCTGTTTTATTGGACTGACAATGCACAAAAAGCGCTGGCGCTGAGCAAGTTGGATGGCTTATATGGACAAGATTTCCAGCAAATTCTATTTGACCCAGCCACAAATTCCCTTTTGGTAGTATATACTGATGGCACTATAAATTTTGTGAGGGAAAACCGAATACTGAGACTGGACGATATCAGAATTAATACTCTCATCAGGGATAAGACGGTACATAGGGTAAAGTTGGCACAGGGCAAGGCCTGGCTTGCAGCAGCATTTGGCATTGTATCGGTGGACCTTCAAGAGGGCTTTATAGATGCGGCCTTCCTCAATCTTGGACCTAATGGTGAACCTCTGCCTATCCTGGATGTGGAGATAAGGGAACAACATATTCTTGCCCTAAGTGAAAATGGACTTATGGAAGGTAGGCTTGGTACCAACTTAAACGATTTTAACTTGTGGGAGAGAAGAAGCCTTCCTTTTTTTGGGCAGCGCATCCTACATTGGCAGGATCAAAATTTCTATTTGGATGGGGATGGGCGCATACTTATGGAAGATGCACAGGGGGCAATTGATTGGATCATTGGGACTGTTGACATCCAAGACCTAAAAGTCATTGGGGATAGGCTTTTCTTTAGTCGGGAAGAAGTAGTATATGAGCTCTTTTCTGATGGAGGGTTTGAACCAAGGGTGGAAATCGATGTCCCGATCTTGGATTTCCATCTGTTGGACCAGGTATGGGCACTGGCTACTTCCAACAAAGGGCTGATACTTCAGCCTCCGGGGAATACCCTGATTCCTGGAGGTGTAACAAACCCTTTTCCAGTTTTTATTTCTGGAAGAAGTACCACTTTGGCGATTCCGGGAATTCCTAGGGAGGGGGATCCAAGCATTGACCTTTTTGTAGAAGGCACTTGGCGAAATTTTCCCACCTCATTCACCGTATATGCTGCCGAGGCAAACGGGGAGGGCTTTTACTTGGGTACCTCTAAAGGTCTTTATAGCTTTAATGGTTTGGAAGTGGCTCCTGTGCCTTTGCCTGAGCCGTATCAAGATCGGGCCTTACATGCCTTGGCTATCGATCATTCTGGAAGGTTATGGGCAGCCAGTAACACTCCAACTACACAACTATGGCGTAGGGACAATTCCGGACGCTGGGAGTATTGGGATTTGCCCCAGTCGGTAGAAAAATTATTGGTGGATAACTCCGGGAGGCCCTGGCTTCTCCACCCTCCTGGTCCTATAAGGAACCTTAGGCTTTTTGACCCAATATCCGGGCTGAACAGAACTTTTGGAACTGAAGGCAACGCGGGAGGAATGCCCACTTCACAGGTGAGGGATATCAGCCTTGATCCTTCCGGGAATTTGTGGTTGGGGTTGTCCCAGGGAATCGCTTATCTCTTTAATGCGGGAGCTATTATGCAGGAGTCCGCAGTGAATGCTGTTGCTCCTCTCCTGGATGGCAGGCCCATATTGTCAGGAACTTCTGTGGAAGCTATACGTATTGCCCCTGATAGAAGCCTATGGGTAGGAACGCAAAGTGATGGTTTATGGCATTTTGCGGCAGATGTAGAAGTCGTTCTTTCCCACTTTACCACCAGCAACTCCCCACTGCCTTCCAATGATATTTCGAACTTTTCCATTCATACACAATCCGGTGAGCTCTTCATTTCCACTCCCAAAGGAGCCCTTTCCTATAGGGGGGAAAGCATTGGTCCAAAGTCTAAATTGAAGAATATAAAAATCTTCCCCAATCCCGTCCGACCCAATTTTAGCGGCTTGTTAAGCATTGAGGGGCTCACTGATTATTCCATGCTTAAGGTAGCCACCAGCAGCGGCAGGGTAGTTGCCTCCATGCCTGTTGCAGGTGGGAAAGTAACATGGAACCTCCTGGATCCGGGAGGAAGAAGGTTGTCCCCAGGGGTTTACCTGGTTTATGTATTAGACGAACAAGGCCGGGAGCGGGCGGCTGGAAAATTTCTGGTGCTATAATGTTAAAAAAAACCAAAGGTATCGTACTTAGCTACCTTAAATACAAGGAAAGCTCCATCATCTGCAAGGTGTTCACCCGAGAACTGGGGCTGAGAACTTACCTTGTAAATGGGGTACGGAGCCAGAAATCCCGCGGAAAAACAGCTCTCTATCAGCCTCTAACTCTGCTTGACCTAGTGGTGTATGAACGGGAGGGTGGAAATATACAGCGTGTTTCTGAGGCAAAGCTAGAGCATGCCTTTGTGCGTTTGCCTTTTGATTTTTATCGTTCAGGAGTGGCCATGTTTATGGCGGAGATTCTAGGTAAGGTAATCTTCGAAAACTACCATAACGAAGGTTTATTTGATTTCGTGGAAGGTAAGGTTTTGGACCTGGATGCGGAGCAAGTGATTTTGGGGAATTTCCCCTTACAGTTCCTAATACAGCTTTCTGGGTTTTTGGGTTTTGAGCCCTCCGATGCTAGGGAGTTTTACGAGGAACTTGCTGTGGATAAAGCCAGCCCCACTTTTAAGGAAAGGGTATCGGCTCTGGAAACGCTGCTAGGCGAACGGGTTTTTTCCAAGCCTTCAAGGGCTGTAAGTCAGGAGTTGATGGATGACTGGCTGAAGTTTTATGCCATGCATATGGAAACATTTAAGGAAGTAAAATCCTTGGAGGTCTTACGTTCCTTGATGGACCAAAAGAGATAGGATCAACGAAGGGACATTAGGTTCTTTTATCTGTTAATAATTGATTTTCATTGGTATCACCTGCCAGACAGGTAGCTCTCCCCTAGCTCGATTCGGGGGACTTGTTTCGGGAGCCTGTGCCGACACTCGGAAGAATCTCGCAACCTCAATAATTTACCTGTGTGACGATCCCATCATGCTCGATTTCCTCATGCTATTTTTCAAAAATGTCCCTTTAGTCCTTCTTGATTACTTTTACCGGGCTGATACCGGGTATGCCGTTACTGTGTTCGTAAACATCATAGCCTCCCTGTCGATTTGGCTTTAGGGATTGGGAAGGGGAAATATTGGGAAGTCCATTGCTGTGTTCGTAGATGTCATAGCCACCTTGCTGGTTGGGTTTTACGGACTTTGAAGGGCTTATATCAGGTAATCCATTGTTGGTTCCATACACCTCATATCCACCTTGGGAATTGGGTTTAACTACCTTGGAGGGGCTTATTTCAGGAATGCCATTTTGAGTATCATAGAACTCCTTTTGGCCGGAAGGCTGGACCTTGATTACTTTGCTGGGACTGATTTCCCGGATGCCATTCTGGTGCTCATACACATTTAGTGTACCTGGATTGGTACCGGGTTGAATTGAAGTCTTTGGTAATGGAGAGGCTATTCCGTTTTGAGTGGGATAGGTATTGTAGGTTTGTGCGGACAATGTCCAGACAAATAGTAAGGTAAATAGCGGTAGGAACAATGTTTTCATGGAAAAGAGCGGTTACTATAAATAAGTTTACGCATTTTTCACAAAAAGTTTTCGCTACATGTCCGTACATGTTGAATTTACCTTCTAACCCAAGTAAAATTGTTCGGTAAATGAGTTTATTGGAAATTCAATCTATTAAAATCACCAATCTCCTAGGAATCGTGAAAGAGTTGAGATTCATGATCGGATGGAGCCTGTATAAACGGAAAATCAAGACGATACTTTTTCTAGCTTACTGTTTCCTTGTAAGGAAGAACTATATTTATGATTTCTACCGCTATATTCCTTTCCTTGGCATTAGTTTGAAAATCCATTATGACTTCCAGAATATCATGGTCAATGATCCTTGATTGAGTACCATCAATAATTACTTTTTTTCCATCTCCAATATTCTTAAGGGTTTTGATCAAGGAGCCTTTGTTCAAGAAGCTCACCTCTTCGGCCAAAACGATATGAATAATATTTTCATCCTCCTCCTTCGCATCTTTGAAGAAGTGGGAGTTTTTATAGTTTCTAATGAGAATATAGGTGATGCCTATTATCATCCCCAATCCTATGCCTTTAAGCAAATCGAAGAAAATAATGCCCAGAATGGTAAATAGGAAAGGGAGGAATTGGTCTAATCCCAGACCGTACATGTTTTTAAAGAGGGAAACTTTTGCCAGCTTATATCCGATCAACAGCAAAATGGTGGCCAGACAAGCGATAGGGATAAGGTTTAGAAGACCAGGTATGAGCAGCACACTTAGGAGCAAAAGGAAACCATGGAAAATTGCCGATAATTTCGTCTTGGAACCTGAGTTGATATTTGCGGAACTTCTTACGATCACTGCTGTGATGGGCATACCCCCAATACATCCATTGACCATATTTCCTATACCCTGTGCAAACAACTCCCTGTTTGGGGGCGAAATCCTTTTCTGTGGATCTAATTTATCTGCGGCCTCCAGACTCAGCAGGGATTCCAGGCTGGCCACAATGGCAATAGTGAAGGCGATCACCCAAACCTCCAGATTTGCCACTCCCGATAAATCTGGGAGCATCAATTGATCAGCAAGGCTTCCAAATCCCGTGATCTCGGGGAGTCGAACCTTATCTTCGTCCTGAAGGTAAAGATTGGGTATAAAAAATTTGAATATTTTGTTGATTCCAATACTGACCAATACAGCAAGCAAAGCTCCTGGGATCAATTTTAACCATTTATGTGTTTTGATCACTGGTTTTTCCCATCCTATTAGTATGGCTATGGAGATAAATGAGATGATAATGGCACCGTAATCCACTGTGCCCATTAAAGACTGAAGGGCCAAAACCGCTTCAAGATCATTCACAAATGGGATAAAATCCTCTACTAACTCACTGGAATTTGTACCAAATAAATAAGGGATTTGTTTGATGATTAGGATAATTCCTATTCCGGCCAACATCCCCTTAATTACAGAAGTTGGGAAATAATAGCCTATAAGCCCTGCCTTTAATACACCTAGCATCACTTGCAGTGCTCCGGCAATTACTAGGGCAGTAAGGAATAGTTCGTAGGTTTGCAGTTCTTCGATTGCATTTAGAACAATTACCGTCAATCCTGCCGCCGGTCCGGACACCGATGTGTGTGATCCGGATAAAAAGCCCACCAATACACCTCCTACCACCCCAGCAATAATCCCTGAAAATAATGGGGCTCCCGAAGATAAAGCAACTCCCAAACAAAGTGGAAGCGCGACCAAAAACACGACCAACCCTGCGGGAAGATCAGTGCCTAGGGAGGAAAATATACCGGTACGATTAGGCATTGCTGTTTATGAAAAATGGTTATGATTTAAAAACGCTGAGTAGGCAATAATGTCAACAAAGGTCTAGTAAATTTTCCCCTGTAAATGTAGTTATTTTATGAGTGGCTAAAAGGAGTGGGATAGCCACAGTTTTAAAGGAAGAACTCCATATTAAAGTTTGAATTCGGCGAATAGTTGTTATTAATCCTTCACTATCCAGTTAAACATTTTAATTTCAACACTGCATATTGCCATTGGTAGGGCTTTTTCTTTCGTTTTGCGGTCCAAAACCTTTTCTTGACATATTGGAGTATTTCATCTTTCTAGAATCCCCTTTAAACCCGAAATGACATGTTTGCAAAAAGAATCATCCTAATCCTTGCCTATTCACTTTCTGCTGGTTTTTCCTTCAGTGTGACATGTGCTCAGGAGCTGATATTAGTAGAAAACCAAACTAGTAGTTATCAAATCATCCTTCCCGAAAATCCTGAAGTCCAAGAAATTCAGGCTGCAAAGGTATTGCAAGATTATCTGCAACGAATTTCGGGTGCCAGTATTCCGGTAATTCACGATGATGGTGAGCCGAAAGTTCAAGAGATTCTAATAGGGAAGGTTAATAGGGCAGAGGTGAAAGAAGTAAAAGTGGAGGATTTTGGACAGGACGGCCACTATATAGGGACTAAGGGTGAAAAGCTGCTAATCATGGGAGGCTCCCGGAAAGGGGTAATCTACGGGGTATATGCTTTTTTGGAAAATTACTTAGGTTGCAAAAAATACACTTCAAAAGTAGATCACATTCCTAGTCAATCCACTATTCGCTTAGGTCAAATCGATGCATTGGAGATACCGGTGTTTTCCTTTAGGGAGGTTTTTTATGAGGATGTCTATGATCCGGAATTTATGGACTGGCATAGGCTCCATTCCTTTGGGGGCAGGGGGTCTTCTCCAACAGAATGGGGGTACTGGGTGCACACTTTTCACCAGCTCCTCAATCCTGAGGAGTACGGGGAGTCCAATCCGGAATATTTCAGTTATTACGATGGAAAACGACATGCTGGGCTGATTCCTTCTTGGGATGGAAAGAGTGTGCAGCCAGAGTCCCAACTTTGCCTGACCAATCCTGAGGTCTTGGAAATTGTCAGTGAAAACTTGCAAAAGGCCATAGACCAAAAACCTGAGGCGAGGTATTGGTCAGTAAGCCAAAACGACAATGTCAACTATTGCCAGTGTGAAAACTGTGCTGCTTTGGATGCTCAATATGCAGCTTTCGCACCGGAGGAAAAGATGTACAAGACACACGGCAGCGAGTATCCTGCACTTGGAATGGGCTCCATGCTGACCTTTGTAAACAAGGTGGCAGAGCGGTTTCCGGATAAAATCATCTCCACTTTGGCCTATCAATATACCCGAGTGCCACCCAGGGATTTGGTGCCTGCCAAAAACGTAAACATTATGCTCTGTAGCATAGAGAGCACCCGGAATGAACCCATTGAAACCGGGGACGTGGAATTCAGTGAAGACCTGCAGGGCTGGGGGAAGCTGACGGATAATATCTTGGTGTGGGACTATACCATTCGGTTTTCCCATTTGGTTTCTCCCTTTCCAAACCTGCGCACTTTGCAACCCAATATCCAGTTTCTAAAGCAAAATAGGGTAAGTGCGGTCTTTGAACAGGGCAATATCCAGTCCGGTGGGGAATTTGCCGAGTTAAGGGCTTATTTGCTGACTAAATTGGTCAATGACCCGGAGGTGGATATACAAAAAGAGATGGATGATTTTTTATTGGCCTATTATGGGCAGGCAGCAGGACATATCAAGGCATATATCAACCTGGTACATGACCATAACCAAGGATCCACAGGACGGAAGTTGTCTATCTTTGGCAGTCCTATCCAGGAGAAAGACTCTTACCTCACTCCAGAGCTGATAAAGGCGTACAATCTCATTTTTGATAAGGCTGAACATGCGGTAAGGCAAGAGCCGAACCATTTACAACGGGTCAAATCTGCAAGACTGCCGGTTTCCTATGCCATGTTGGAAATTGAAAAAGATATTTCAGGAGATCAGTGGGAACTTTTTGAAACCAAGGAAGAAGGAAGGGCCAGGTTGCCGTCAGAGGTGAGTGAGCTTCTTTACGATTTCGTTTACCACTGTCTTCGCACCAATGTGAGCAGACTCTCTGAATGGCATACCCCTCCAAAGGAATATTTGGAAAAGTATCCTATAATAAAGAAAGGAGAGTAGAAAAATAAAGTAGGATTGTTTTGGCAATTTAAAATTTTAAACAAACGTTGGAATGGTTGTTGATCATTCATTGGAAGCTATAGGATTTCAATTTGTGTTCAAGCACTTCCAAGTGGTATAGAAATATATGCCATTTTTCAAGGCATAGTATAAAAGTTGAACATAATGTGAAGTTGAAGATCAAAATTTCTAAGAATTAATACTCTGTTTTTTTCTTCCTGAGCTTATAAATGCTAACGGGAAAACCGAACACCGTACCATAAAGTAGGTTGATTTTAATAACAAATTAATGAGTAAAATTTTCATTTTAAGTTTGGTGTCAGTTATCTGTGTGATGGGTTGTAAGGAAAACTCAACTACTTCTGGATCAGAGCAAAAATCAGAAAAGGCACAAGAAGCTCAGCGTTATGCTGAGGAGTTAGGATTGGAGTATGTAGAACCTAATGTAGAAACCATCATCACATATGAGGAAGTGAATGCTGCCCAGCAAGCATGGTGTGATGCCTTGGTGGAAATTGGAAGACTGTATGATACAGATGGGGATTATAGAGAATATACGGAGAAAGTCCTGAAAGATGCCTATAATTTTGAAAATGGTAAAGTGTTTTTTAAACCTACCTTAGCCCATGGGCCACAAACATTCAGAACGACAAAGGAAGGGGCTATGGCGTATTTTATTGGTGGAAATGACAAATACGCTGATGATAGTGGATTTGCATTGAAACCCTGGGTAGAGGCGAGATATGAAAACGTGGGTTCGGACGATTATGGTATTCAAATCTATGGTTCCACAGCTATTACGATGGGCAATGTATGGGTGACTGACAAAGAGGGCAATACAGTGATGGTTGATAAAACCTTTGTATTTAAGAAAACTGAGGATGACAAAATAAGAATTATCGTTCACAAATCTGCCCTGCCTTTTGAGCCTAATTTATAATTGGCAGGAACGGGGATCAGATTATGCTCCTAAGAAACTGAAGTACTGAACTGCTTTACGAAGGATGGTGGTAATTTCGGCGACAGTCCCTGTGAGACTGTAAGCTCAACTCTGTCTAATGACTTGGAATTTTAAACAAAGTTACTAGACTAGAGCATCATGGAACAGCAGAAAGAAAAAGCATTTAAGGAAAAGGTATTAAAGCAGTTTTTATCCGGCGAACCCCTTTTTGGAAAGGACGGGGCATTTTCCCCGATCCTGAAGGAGTTCCTTGAGGAGGCACTTGAAGGGGAGATGGAGGCACATCTTTCCGATGAGGAGAAGGGTGCTGCCTCAGGCAACAAGCGTAACGGCAAGGGCCATAAGACGGTCAAGAGCAGCCATGGGGAAGTGACCATCTCCACCCCCCAGGACCGTAACAGCAGTTTTGAACCAAAAATAGTTGAAAAACGGCAGCGGATCCTGGCAGACAACCTGGAAAAGCAGATCATTGCCATGTACGGCATGGGCAACAGCCTAAGGGACATATCAGAGCACATAAGGGAGATGTACGATACGGATATATCCACACAGGTAATCAGTGAGATTACCGACAGGGTGGCACCCAAGGTCAGGGAATGGCAGGAACGCCCCTTAGAGCCTGTCTATTGTATTGTATGGCTTGACGCCATGCACTTCAAGGTCAGGGAAGAGGGAAAGGTGAGGCACAAGGCCCTGTACAATATCCTGGGCCTGAACAGGGAAGGCAAAAAGGAAGTCCTGGGGATGTATATCTCCGAGAGCGAGGGGGCCAACTTCTGGCTCCAGGTACTGACCCACCTTCAGCAGAGGGGGGTGGAGGACATCCTGATCGCCTGCACGGACAACCTGAAGGGGCTGGGTGAGGCCATTCATTCGGTGTTTCCAAAAACGGACCTCCAGCTGTGTGTCATCCACCAGATCAGGAACAGCATCAAGTACGTTTCCAGCAAGGATTCCAAGGAATTCATGAGGGACCTCAAACTGGTGTACAGGGCTGAAACAAAGGCCCTGGCAGAATCCGCCCTGCTGGACCTGGAGGAAAAATGGGGGAAGAAATACCCGGTGGTCCTCCGCTCCTGGAACGACAACTGGGAGAGGCTGAGCACCTACTTTGACTACACCGCGCCCATAAGAAAGATAATCTACACCACCAACACGGTGGAGGGTTTCCACCGCCAGGTAAGGAAGGCCACAAAAAACAAAGGGGCCTTCACCAGCGATATGGCACTGCTGAAGCTGGTTTACCTGACCACCAAGCGGATTGAGAAGAAATGGACTTCACCGGTGCAGAACTGGGGCTTGACTGTCCAGCAATTAGCCATTAGATTTGAGGGCAGGTTGGAACTGGACCTGAGGACAGAGACCTAAAAAATTAGTGAATTTTTCCCTCCCGGGGGCTAGCCCCCGGGAGGGAAGGCAGACAGAGTTCAGCTAACACTCCCGTCCCTGTTTCATTTTTCCCTTTCCCTGAGAAGTTATGCAATTATGTACTAATTCCGGGTATTTATCCTCAATTGGCTTCTGCAATTTTCACTTTTGCTTTTTTCAGCTTCTCCCCATTTAGTTTTTTGACCAGATCAGATGCGATTTTTCTACTTACAGCCACATAGCTTGCAAAATCCATTATGGTAATCAAGCCAATGTCTTCAGCTTTGGCCCCTCCGTTTTTGATTAGGAACCCGGCAATATCACCCTTGCTTATTTTATCTTTTTTCCCTGCGCTGAGATACAATAGAGAAAACCGAGAAGGTAGGGAGGCTACGGTATCTTCAATAGCTACCTCCTCGGTCATGTTTTTTTCCAGATAATCTGGCAATGCCTCATCATTTGCTAAGACCAGATAACCCTGCCCAGAGGCATGCATTCTTGCGGTTCGCCCATTTCTGTGGGTGAAAGCATCTTTCTTCGGAGGAAGTTGATAGTGAACAATATGTCTAATTTCCGGAATATCGAGTCCTCGGGAAGCGAGATCAGTGGCAATCAATAGGTGGACAATCCCACTTCTAAATTTTATTAGGTTTTTTTCCCTGTCCAGTTGTTCCATGCCGCCATGCAGGACGGCATGTTCGTAACCATTGTCTTTCAAGAGCATGCTGATGCGGTCCACAGCCTCCCGGTGATTGCAAAATACGATACAGGCCTCCCCCTGAAAATGAGAAACCAAACGCATCAATCCCTGGACTTTTTCCTTACTTGAGGTGGGAAAAAGCTTCAATTCCAGTTTGGAATCCTTGTTTTGAAATAGAAAATCAACAACAGGAGGATCATCGAAGGGGATGAAATCAGGTAGTCGGCCCATGACCGTTGCCGAAGTAAACAAATGCATTTGAGCACCCGACAACTTTCTAAACACATCCCTCAACTGATCATGAAAGCCCAATTGAAGGGACTTGTCAAACTCGTCCAAGACGACCAATTTGATGGCTTCAGTCTCCAAGGAACCCTGGTTGACATGATCGGATAATCGGCCAGGGGTGCCTATGACCACCGCCGGAAACTCACCCAAACTGTTTTTCTCCAGCTTTATGGAATGGCCACCATAGCAGGTGCTAACACGAAATCCCGTTTTCAGGGATTTGAAAACCTGCTCAATCTGAATCGCCAATTCCCTAGATGGAACAATGATAAGGGCTTGAATACTTCTGGAATCTGGATCCAAAAGTTTGAACAAAGGAAACAGAAAAGCCAGGGTTTTGCCAGAACCTGTTGGTGCCAACAGCATGGTGTTTGGATGCTTTTCTGTGGCATCTATAAAAGCCCGCTGCATTTCATTAAATTCAGCTATCTCCAGATTGCTCAAAAACTGCTGCTCCAAACCCTTTTTGCCTTTTATCATTTGTTTATAATTGTTTTTCAATGGTTATACCTGACTTCCGCAGCCTGACCCGAACTTGTTTCGGGGAACTCGTTTTGGGAGAATCTCCCAACCCTGACAGCTTTCGGGAGGAATTCCCTGTGTATCGCTTGGGTCATGCCCTGACTGCCGTCAGGACAGGCTCGATTTCTTTGTACGAAGGTAGTCAAAAAAATGGTGTAAAGGGCTTATCTAACCGTATGGGTACCAGAATGCCCATCAGTTGCAGAGTAGCGTTATCTGCCGTTTGGAAGTAGGAAACCCACTATTGAAATTTCTTCTGGAATAATACTTGTCACACCGTTAGAGTCAGGTTCCCCGGAGGAAATTATGTACACGTTTGTCAAGGATGCCCAACTTACAATTTCTCCCATTTAATATATTTCTGCCAGTTATGTTGTTCTTTGAACCCAAGGACTTCACGGATTTTGCGATTTGAAAACAATGCTTCATGTTCCCCCAGTTCACGGGTAATTGGCACCCCGGGGAAAAACTGTTCAGCCAATTTTTTGCTGGGGATAACCGCACCATTGTGGTCGTTTCCTGCATTGAAAACCTGAAAACCGAGGTCGTCTTTTTTCAAACATAAATCCACAATCTGACCCAGGTCACGGGCATCAATATAACAGAACGCATTCCTGCGGCGTAGTTCAGGGTTTTTGAAATAACGCGGAAACAGCTCGTCGTATTCATGGGGCTCAATCACATTTCCTATACGAAGGGCATAGATGTCAAAACCTGATCGTCGCTGGAAGCTGCGTGCCGTTCTCTCATTCACCACCTTCGATAACCCATAGCTATCCATGGGATCGACATCATAGTCCTCCTCCAAAGGCAGCATTCTGGGGTCGGTTTTGCCATCTGAAAAACAAATACCGTAGGTCGTCTCTGAGGAAGCAATCACAATTTTTTTAATTCCAAGCTTTACAGCGGATTCAATCACATTGTAAGTTCCCATGGTGTTGACCCGGAAAGTTTCATTATCAGGTTTAATCAAGATCCTGGGCACTGCAGCAAAATGAACTACAGCATCAAATTTTGGCACGCCATTACCCGGTTCCAACTCATCTAACCCAGTATATGAGCTCATGGCATTAAACATTTGTCCGGAATCCGTAATATCAGCTATTAGATTATCCACCCCAGGGTAGTCCAACGGCGTTAGGTCTACATTCATCACTTTATGGCCTTGGCCAATCAGGTAGGGGATCACATGCTTTCCTGCTTTACCCGATCCCCCTGTAAAAAATATGCGCTTTTTAGTCATTTGTTCTTCTGTTTAGTAATGATTTTTCCGATGGCTTCGGATGCGTGCGTCTCTTATTGCTTGTAGGTTTCACAATTAGGGATTACAAATGTAGGGGAATTTAAATTCTTGCGAATTAATTGGGCTTTATTCTATTTCAATTCCTTTCCCTTTAATCTCATCCCTGAAACTGGATTTATTCTCACTTCTGTTGTCCAATAATACCGGTTCATTTTGGCCGAAATAGTCTTTCTTGTCCTCGGTAAAATTTTCATAAAATCCATTTAACAACTACCGTTTAGGTGGTTTTATGGTCACTTGCAAGGCTTCATGCTGGCAATCAACTCACTAATGGAAACAGTGGCAATTCCTGTAGTGATGTCGGACATGGCATAGGGTATTATCAGCTTGTTGTTATGGATCAATGAACCACAGGAATACACCACATTTGGCACATAGCCCTCGCGTTCTTCCTCATTTGGAGTAAGAAGGGGTTCCTCCAGGCGGGCTATGATTTTAGAAGGATCTTCCAGGTCAAGTAAAATTGCACCAATAAAATACTGTCTCATCGCACCTACTCCATGGGTAATCACCAACCATCCTTCATTTAATTCAAGCGGTGAGCCACAATTGCCAATTTGGAAAAATTCCCAGGGCATAGCTGGTTCCTGAATGATTTTCGCCTCATCCCAGAAATGCAGGTGATCAGAAAACATAATATAATTATTCTCCCCATCTAATCGGGAAAGCATTACATATTTTCCATTAATTTTTCGGGGGAAAAGTGCCATCCCTTTATTTTGGGCTGCTTTGCCATTCAAGGTGATGATATCAAAATTAATGAAATCTTTGGTAACCAATAATTGGGGGAGAATGCAAATCCCATTGTAGGCGGTGTAGGTGGCATAGTAGGTGATGTCTCCATTGTCATCGAAAAACCTTACAAACCTTGCATCCTCTATTCCCCTGCTTTCATTCTCGGATAAAGGAAATATCACATGTTCTGAAACGTCATGGTCAGCTTCAAACCTTATAAAATAATTAGAATCGGCAAGCCAGAAAATATTCTTTACAGCATCTTCATCAAAAGAATTTTCTTTATCCAATTGAAGCCCTATAATACTGTCCTTTAAATCTTGAAAGGTGAACGAATTTTGTAATTTTTCAAAAACCCTTTTACTTGTTTCGTTCCATGCATTCATACTTTCAAGCTTGAGCTGAAATAAATGACGGTCGTATGACTGATCATGTCGGATCCGGGGGGTATCAACAAATTCACTTATCGGGTTAAGCAGAAAGGTGCAATCTTCTTTGATTATGCCACTACGAAAAACGATAGAAGAAATGTGTCCTTCTCCGGTGGCCCGTAGACTCAATACAAACCGGAGACTACCAGGTGCAACGCCCTCTTGGTTAGGGTGGGTTACTATGGAAGGGTTGAATAGGGCGGCAGATTCAATGGAGTATTCCATGGTAAAAAAGGCCCCTATCAATAGTTTCTTAGTGTCACTTATTGGGGATTCTTTTTGGATAAATTGTGAAACCTTTCTAAAGTTTACCATAAAAATGCTGTCGATATTCTTATGGCGCTCTATGAAATGAAGATTAATATGCTGTAACAAATCTTCAGCACCCCCTTCCGTTAGACGCATCACCCTGTCAATTATTTTAGGTATGCGTGTGACGTCCGGAATATGGGCCCGAGTTATTACCCTGGATGAGTTCCTGACGATTTTTATCCTGGTTCTTTTAACCAACAGGTTCTTTGATTTCATTTTCTCCATGTCATTGTTTTGTTAAATTCATTCCAAATCATCTATCTGAAAAGGTAAGCATTTATACTCCTTACAAATTCAGAATCTTATTATAAACCTGGAGATAACCTTCCGTCATTTTTTCCCTGCTGAATTTGGTGAGCGCCCATTCCCTGCAATTTTTTCGATCTATAGATTTAATATTTTCCACCGCTTCGACTGCTTCTTCAAAGGTATTTACAAGGAAACCGGTTTTTCCGTCAAGAATCAATTCCGGCATAGAACCTAAATTAAAGGCAATAACTGGGGTTCCGCACATCATCGATTCCGCAACACTTAAACCGAAGGGCTCTCTAAAACTGATGGGATGTAGAAGGGCAAAAGCCTCCCCGAGTAGTTTATCCCTTTCCTTTGGGTTGGAATTACCAACATATACGATATCGTCATCATTAATGAAAGGCTTGACCTTGCTGTCAAAATATTCCTGCTGCTGAATTAAACCGGAAATGATTAGTTTTCTCCCTGATTGCTTGGCTATCTGAATGGATTCATAGGTGCCTTTTTCAGGGTGGATTCTACCAAAAAACAACAAATAATCCTTGGAGGTATTGCGGTAGGTAAATTCATCTTTATGGATTCCATTGTAGATTGTTGCTATATATTCAAGTTCCGGAGATCGGTCTGCATTGCTGATGGATACATAAAAATTGCTTTGGTTATATTTTTTATAGACCGGCATTATATTGGGGGATGAGAAGCCGTGAATGGTTGTAACCATTGGAGTTTTAATCAAATGGGAATAAGAAAGCGGAAGAAAATCAAAGTGGTTGTGGATTACATCAAATTGATTTGCCTGCTCCATCAAATGACTGATATGAAGGCATTCCCAAACTTTGGGGTCAATATCAGGGTTTTCGGCATAACCCATTTTGACTACATATTGCAGTTTGCCTTTGGTGATGGAATTTCCGGTAGCAAATAAGGTGACATCCATGTTTTTTTCTACCAAACCTTCGGCAATATTGGAAGCCACCTGTTCCCAAGGGCCGTATTTTGCAGGAGGGGTTCTCCAGGCTATAGGGGACAACAGGGCTATTTTCATATGTTTATATTGTCTTTTCAGCGGTCATATGGAATCTCGCAGTCTATAATCATCCCAGTGTGTGACGTGCTCGTCATGCCCTGACTGCCGTCAGGACAGGCTCGATTTCATGTGTTTATATTTTCTTTTCAACGGTCACATAGCTTGCCCCTGCCTGCCCCGAACTCGCTTCGGGGAACTCGATTCGGGGGAATCTCGAAACGATAATCATCCCCTCGTGTGTCGCTCGCGTCATGCCCTGACTGCCGTCCAGGCAGGCTCGATTTCAGGGCAACAAATCTGTCTTTTCCATTTCTTCAAATGCCTGCAAAACGATTAAATGAGAAATTAAATAAGCCAGTGAGCTTTCGGCGCCCTGATTACGGTTTACACCATAGCTTTCGAAGCCATCACAGCAGCCCTTTGTCTCAAAATCGAACAAGCTCATGCGAAGGTCATTCTCCCCAAGGAACCACATAAAGCAGGAGAATAGTTTTGCAAGGTATTCCTTGTCATCGGTCAGGTGATATGCCTGATGATACATTAAAATCATGGCAAGCGCATCCACGGGCTGTTGTGCAAACATGGATCGTTCTCCTTCCTTTTTATACCAGTTTTCATTTCCAATTATCGATAAGTAACCATCCTTTAGTGTAATTTTCGTCAGAAAGCCCATACTTTCCAAGGCAACCTTGGTTACGGTATCATCATTCAAAATCTCTGCGGCATGTAAAAGCGAAAGAGGTAACATGCCATTGTCATAAGCCAATAAGGGTTCAAACCATTTCCAGTCCGGAGAACTGTTATCTTCATAGTGCTTGATTAACTTGCCCGTGAGGTTTCTTAACCTTTCAGTCATATCCTCATCCGTTGGGCTCGTTTTGAGGTAATAACAGATCCCCAGCATGGTATTGGCGATACTTCTGATGGATTGAAGGTTTTCAAAGTTGGGTGCGGCATCAAAGAATACTAGTTTCCCTGTTTGATAATATGCATCATTGGGGGCATTACCCAATAAATATCCCAAGGCCCAGATGGTTCTTCCAAAAGAATCTTCCGACCCTACCTCATCTAAAAAGTTACGGTTAAAACTGAGGAAATTCCTGAAAGTCCCATCTTTGTTTTGCATGTAATGAATATAGCTCAGGTATATAGGAGCCAAGTTAAGGGCAAGCTTATCTTTCGTTTGTCGGTATGCCATAAGTACCATAAGCAAGGCTCTGGCATTATCATCCAGGCAATATCCTTCTTTCAGGTTTGGGATACCGAACTTGGCATGCTGGATAATTCCCGTATCATCTGTTAGGCGCTTGATATGGTCCAAAGAAAAAACGGGTAGTAATAGTGGGTCAATGGAAGTTTCTAATATGGAAGCAACTTCTGGTTTTGTGGATAAAACCTGCTTTACCAGTGAAAGGTATTTCTCCCCGGACTTTGGCCAGGTTAACGTTTGCCCATAATCGAATGCTTTTTTTCTAAGCATTTTCAGTTTTTGCGGATTGCCCAATAATTCCATCAAAATGCCTGAAAGTTGATCGGAGTCATTAAAGTCAAAAAACCGTCCTCTACCATTTGCTAATAATTCAGATGCATGCCAGTAGGGTGTGGAAATAACAGCCGAACCTACGCCAACGGCATAGGAGAGTGTACCACTAGTGATTTGTGCTTCATTTAGGTAGGGGGTGATGTATATATCCGAGGCACATAAATACCTGAATAATTCTTTTTGATCTATAAATTCATTCAGGAAAACAACATGATCTCTTAACCCAAGGTTTTTCACCAAAAGATGAAGATAATTACGGTATTCTTCACCGGAATGGCGAAGCACATTAGGATGTGTCTTACCCAATACCATGTAGATCATTTCCGGATGTTTTTCAATCACTTTCGGCAAGGCCCTAATTGCAGTTTCAATCCCTTTGTTGCGGCTGATTATTCCAAAAGTGAGCAATAATTTTTTGTTTTCGAGCTTAAATGCCTTTTTGGATTGACCTTGGTCAAAATGAATATCCGGCACTCCGTGCTCGATAAAAGCAATTTTTTCTTTTTCCACCCCATAGATATCAGTAAGAAATCCAATGGCTTTATGGCTCATCACCACCACTTTTTGGGCCATTTTACAGATTTGCTTCAATACTGCCTTTTCGTTGTAGGAGGGTTTTTCTAAAATGGTATGAAGTGTTACGATTAAGGGTATTTCAAGACGATGCAGCAAGGGAAGAATATATATACCGCTTTGCCCACCAAAGATGCCAAACTCATGCTCTAGAATACAAACATCAGCTCCACTGATATTGATGAACTTCACTGCTTCCAAATAGTCGCGCTGATGCTCCTGCCGGATACTGAGCTTTACTTCTTCAGGATAGGGATAGGTAAGGTCATGGTCACTCATGGCTATTACGAACCCTTCTATATATTCATCATTGGACAGATTGCTGTTTCCTTCCAAAGAATGATTTGTAACCATCGATTCGTAAAGGTTGTTGGTGAAAATACCAATACCACATTGGCGAGGGGGGTAGGTTCCGATATATACTAGTTTCATCCTTCAAAGAGCTAGGTCATATTTGAACAGCATTTTGCTGTTTCGCTGATGGTGTACAAAGGGTGTGCCCAGCATGGGTTTTTGGTATGGAAGGTGAATTATTTTTCCAGAGGGGGAAACCTGTGCTGAATTCAATCCGGTACTTACCTTTAAATATGTTCATTTCAGTACCTATTTACCCTTTCAACACCTCCTTAGGTCCCTCCACAATTTCACCTTCCTCTCTCCAGGTAGTTCTCGCTCCTTAGGCTATCATCCCTGTCATAGAGGTATCCCCACTTTTTCATGTACTCGTCGGCAGGAAGGAAATCATCATTTACCTTGGCAAGCTTCTCCTGTAGCAAGGATTCCATGTGCTTTTGGAGCTGTGCAATCTGGGGTTGGTCGGTTAGGTTGTGCTTCTGATATGGGTCTTCCTTGTTGTCATAGAGCAGCCAAGGGCCTTTCAGGTCCCTTACATAGGTGTACCGGTCCGTCCTTACTCCACGATATTCCCTCCCCCCTCTGGGGAAATTCCACTCGTGAAAGGGAACAGGCAGGGTGATAAGGGCGGCTTCCTTTTTTAATTCCACTCCTTCGAGTAACTGCGCAGAATAGTCTTCCCCCTCTATGGATTCTGGCACAGGTATACCCGAAAGCCCCAGGAAAGTAGGCAAAAGGTCCATGGTGTTGATCGGTGCCGAAACCGTTTTTTTGTCCTTTCCCAGTTTATTAGGATAGCGTAGCAGCATGGGGACCATTATGGACTCATCCCAAGGCCGTTGTTTCTTCAATACCCCCTTGGACATAAGCATGTCCCCATGGTCGGATGTGAACACAAAGAGGGTGTTGTCTGCAATCCCTGCCTCTTCCACGGCATCCAGCAGGTCCCCTAGCGCCTTATCCATAGCTGTGCAGTGGGCATAATAAGCAGCAATTACATTTCGGGCACTGTCCTGGAATTCCTCGGGTACATTTGGCCTTAAGGCTATATTGGCAGGGTCATACCTATTTCTGTATTCTTCCGGGGCAGTGAAGTAGGGGTCATGAGGTGGTCCCCAAGAAAGGTACAGCAAAAAGGGCTGCTCCTTGTTCCTATGTATATAACTGATGGCACTGTCAGTCTGGGGAAACACATCATACCCTTCCCAAAAATGCTTTTTATCATTTTCGTCAAAATAAAAACTTTCGTTGTAGTTATGGGTGACTTCGCTCACTTTCCAATAATCAAACCCCTGTCTTCTTTCTCTAGGGACGGGCTTGTCCCTTCCACTAAAGGGCTTGTCTTTTTCCTGTCGGCCATTAAGGTGCCATTTTCCAATATAACCAGTCTGGTACCCGGCCTCTTTATAGAGTTTACCCATGCTTACAGCCTCAGGGGATAGGGGCTGGTCATTATAAAATACCCCATGAGTAAGGGGGTATTGCCCAGTGAGAAAACTGGCCCTCCATGGTGCGCATACGGGGATCATGGCTACGGTATTTTCAAATACCACACTTTCTTCCGCAAGGCGGTCCAGGTTAGGGGTGATGATGTCTCTGTTGCCAGCATATCCTACTGCCTCTCCCCTCCACTGGTCGGCCAATACAAAAATCACATTGGGGTAGGCTTGGGCTTCTGGCCCCTCCCTATCGCTGGATGGGTTGCAAGAAAACAGAAAAAATTGAGCTATAAAAAAGATATACAGTTTATTCATGGTTAGTTTTTGGGTTAGTGACAGACGATAATAGCTTAGGAAAAATACAGAATTTTATGGGGTTTTCCGAATTTTAAGATATGGAAGGGTTTTTCTTCCTCTAGGCTAGTATGTAATTAGTACCTGGTATGGTACAGGTTTATGGCATCCTTTTTGGTGCCTCCTCAAAAAGAGGTTTTTCACCAGTAGTAAAGTTAAAAAATGAAGTATTTAATGGTATTACTTTTGGCAATGCCCTTTACCACATTTGCCCAAGACCCGGCCAGATTTGATCAAGAGGTGGAAAAAATCCATGCGGTCTATCCGCCCTCTGAGCACCAGGGGTCGGTGGTTTTCACTGGGAGTTCCAGTGTGAAGCTATGGGATGACCTGGCAAGGGATTTTCCCGATCACCAAGTGGTGAATGCGGGGTTTGGGGGTTCTCATGCTACTGATTTGCTTCATTTTGTGGATGAGCTAGTAATGGCATATGAACCTAGCAAGGTGTTTATTTATGAAGGTGACAATGACCTGAGTTCCGGAAAAAGCCTGCAAGAAATCCGCGAGACCATAAACCTTATCGTTACTCAGATCAAGCTTGATCTACCTGAAACGGATATCTACCTCATCAGCCCTAAACCCAGCATAGCAAGGTGGGATAAAGCCGATAGGTATGAAGCCCTGAACAAGCAACTTCAGACATATGCCAACGCCACAGAAGGTGTGATTTTTGTGAATGTATGGGATGATATGCTTGGACAAGACGGAAAGCCGATGAATGATATTTTTTTGGAGGACGATTTGCACATGAATAAAAAGGGATACGAGATCTGGTCGAAAGTAATTGGTAAGTATATGGATTGAATCAGGTAAAGCATATGATATGCCTAATGTCATAAAATATAAAAGGGTAAACCCTAACTGTTTTTATCCTTCAACTTGGGGTTGTTTTTATGCCTTTCAGAATCTCTGATGTTCTTTTTTTCAAAATTTTTCTCCAAAGCAGCCGTCAGATCCACCCCTGTTTGGTTGGCTAGACATATCAAAACCCAAAGCACATCGGCCATTTCATCGGCAAGCTCCCGATCCTCTTCCCCCTTCTTGAAGGATTGGTCACCGTAGCGCCTGGCCATTAGTCGCGCCACTTCGCCCACCTCTTCGGTAAGTATGGCCATATTGGTAAGTTCACTGAAATACCGTACGCCGGTGGTGTTGATCCAACTGTCAATTTTTTCCTGTGCTTCTTGAATCGTCATGATCAAAAGGGTCTAATAAATTTCTTCTTTGCTTTTCAGTCTACCGTTCTCCAAGGTAATTTGTTTGTCCACGCATCCAGGGACATCATCGGCATAATGGCTTACGTAAATCAAGCCCACAGAGGTGTTCCTACAGATTTCTTCCACGATTTGTTTGAAGAGCAGACGTTGTTCCTCATCCATTCCTTGTGCAGCTTCGTCCAACACCAGCAGTGCTGGCTGTTTTATCATCGCCCTGGCCAGGAGGCAAAATCGTTGGTCTTCCAGACTAACTTGCTGTATGCGCAGGTCCTTGATATGTAGGATGGACAGGGCCTCCATCCAGGCTAGGGCGAGGCTGTGTTGTTCTGGGCTGGTTTTTTTAAAAAGACCCATGGTGTCAAAAAGACCGGAGAGCACCACCTTCAAACAGGTCTGGTTGGCAGGGAAGAAGCGGCTTAGTTCTGGAGATACAAATCCGGTGGGCCTTTTGACGTCCCAGATACTTTCTCCTGTCCCCCTCTTTCGGTCAAATAAGTGGAGATCATTGGCATAGGCTTGGGGGTTTTCGCCTACCAGAAGACTCACCAAGGTCGATTTCCCAGCCCCGTTGTGTCCCTTTAGCAGCCACCTTTCTCCAGGTTTTACTTGCCAACTAAAGTCTTCCAGGATGGTTTTGTCCCCATATTTAATGTTTACCATATTGAAGGCGGCCAAGTTTTGGTACTTTGGGGTAGGGTAATTTCCCAGTAGGTGTTTTACCAATGGACGTGGAGGTATAGGTTTTCCGTTTTCGGAAAGATGAAGTTGCCCCAGGTCACCTACGACTTCCAACCTACCGTCCCGGATATGCCCAACACGCTGTATGCAGTTGGGGATTTCCGAAGGGGTGGTGGTCATGATTACCTGAATACCACTTTTGCAGATCTCTGCTAGGAGGTTGCCAAATTGTTCCCGGGTTTCCTGGTCCAGCCCCGTCATGGGCCTGTCCATCAGAAATAGTTTGGGGTTTCGTAACAGGCCTACGGCAATGGCCAACCTTCGGGTCTCTCCGTTGGAAAGCTTAATTAGGGATTTGTCCCGGAGATGGGTAAGGTTAAGGGTCCTTAAGGTATTTTCCAAGTCCCAATACCCCGGACGGTTTCCGTTTTGCTGTAGGAGGTACTGTTCCACGGTATGGGTGTCTTCCGCATCCATACTATTGAAACGTTGCTGATAATAAAATTCTTGGATGTTGGACTTATTGGTAAATCCGTATTGTTGGGACACATAGGCAATAAGATCCCTGAAGCTGTTGATTTCTCCTTTTCTTGAGAGGGCCTCCTGATAATCCCTGGCGAAATGACGAGTAATACTTCCGGAAACCAGGCTGGTTCTACCGAGCACAGTTTCTAAAAAGGCCGTCTTTTCCGTCCCCGAACCTGCTAATATTGCCCAATTTTCACCTTGTTTTATTTCTACTGTCAATTCCTGAAAAATAGTCTTACCCCGTCTGTTCACAGAGGCGTTTGAGAGGGTTAAAAAGGGTTTTTCCTGACGGTTGCTTCCTGTCATTTTCTACACTTTGTTTTTGGAGTCTATGATAATGGTGACGGGACCATCATTGATAAGAGAAACCTGCATATTTGCACCAAACTCCCCTGAGGCTATGGGTTTGCCTAGATCCTGAGAAAGCTGAATCTTGCAAGCCTCATAAAGCGGAATGGCAATTTCAGGCTTAGCGGCTTTGATATAAGAGGGTCGATTGCCTTTTTTTGTACTTGCGTGAAGGGTAAACTGACTGATAAGGAGAAGCTCTCCGTGTGTTTCCAGTATGCTTTTGTTCATTACCCCTTTCTCATCTGGGAAAATCCGCATATTGGTTATTTTTCGGCTGAGCCAATCAATGTCCTCTTGGGAATCGGCGTCCTCTATTCCTAACAAGACCATAAGGCCTTGCTCAATTTCACCCTTGATTTCTCCTTCTATGCTTACTGAAGACCTACTCACTCGTTGTAAAACAGCTATCATTCCCGAAAGTTAGAATTGCTGCATGTCTTTTGAAAATAGGATCTCGAATTTTTCCGCATTGTCCGCATTTGCGTGGTGAACCATACATTTAGCTACTTTTACCCCTTCTATGGGTTTGTACTTCCTAAACAAACCCAAAAAGGCAACCGCATTCATCACTACTCGCCCAATTTCTTCCCCAAGTCTGCTTTCCCGGCGATTGCCGCTTAGCACGGAAGGCCTGAAAATACCGAGGTAATCAAAGGAAATGTTTTTCAGGTCTGCCTCAATTTCACCCTTGACCCTATTGTAAAAAAACTTGGAATCTTTGTCGGCCCCTAGGGCACTTACATAAAGGAATTTTTTGGTGCCTAATTTCTTGCACCAAGAGGCAAAATCAATCACATAATCGTGATCTATTTCTCGGAATTTCTCCTTGGAACCTGCCTGTTTAAGGGTAGTGCCCAAAGCACAGTAGCCGTGCAGCTCTAGGGAACTAGTTTCCAACCCCGTAATTAGGGAGTTTAGGTCTCCTCCCATGTTCTTTTCCCTCAGCTTTTCAGGGAGGTTGATTTGGGGCAGCTCTTTGAAGTCTGTCACCACCTGCACCAACTTGGAGTGCTTCAGGGCCAGTTCCCTTCTTGAAAGTGCAACTATGTACTGGTAATCCTTTGAGGAAAAAAGTTGATGCAAGAGCTGCATGCCCACTAATCCTGATGCTCCGGTTACGATGGCGGCTTTCTTCATTCTGTCTTGGCTTGACTTCTTTCCCACTCCAAAAACCGCTCTATATCTACATGTATGCTTTTATAAACGGCCAGTAAAACGGAAAGATCGTCTACGTACCCCACAAATGGTATAAAGTCCGGCACTAAGTCCAAGGGCAGGGCAAAATAGAAAAGTCCAAGGACCAGCAAGGCTAAGGATCTAGGCGAAAGACTCCTGTATCTTTTTTGGATATGTGCAGTCAGCATCCGTATAAACACCTCCAGTTGAAACCTTGCCTCCATTACCAAAGGAGTAGCGGAGAACTCCTTTAAACGAAGGCTTACCCGGTCAAGTAGTAGTCTTATTTTTTTGTCGCAAAGCGAAATTTTCTGCGCTCTGGACTCGTACAAGCGTCTTGCCTTGTCAAACACCTGCTCATAATCTGTTCTTACATTCATTGGGATTAGATTTAGAAGTACACCCGAATTTCTGATTTCACTTGTTTCCGTGCATCCGCTATAGTATCAACGGTTTGTTCCATGCTGAGTTGAAAGACCTTTTTTGCAAGTTCCAGCCCCTTGCTTTCATTATGCACTTCCTGGTAGGCCCTGTTGACCAGGGTGAGCACTTGTTCGGTGGCGTTTCGTACGCTTTCCCATGTTTCATCCGAGAAATAAACCTGCTGGCTGAGGTTGTGATTGAACTCTTCCCGTACTTCACCAATTAACCTTGCATGGAGCTCGGCGGAAGTGAACTCCGGTTGGTTTACTCTCCTTAATAGGTTGTTGGGAGTGATTCTTTCCAGGAACAAGCAAAGTCTTTCTCCCGCTTGCAAGCGTACGGGAAGGATCACATCGGTGTTTTTGGTCTTGAGTTCCACCAATTTAAACTCTCTTTCTTTCTTCAAAAATGATACCGCAATAATGTACATGCCATAAATGGCAAGCCCTGCAGGTAGTACCACCATCAAAAGATTAGTCAAATATTCCATGGTTTTGATAATTTAATTCGAATATCCAAAATATCCCTGTGCTTTGCGTTGATTTTTGTGATAATTTTGAACCAAATAACGTAGAAAAGTCTTTTTTCAGCATGTTGATACCTATTAGTATTACCACAAAGGCAGTGGAGGAAATCAAGAACATAATCACCCATAAAAACATTCCCGGAGATTATGGTTTGAGGGTAGGGGTAAAAGGTGGGGGCTGTGGAGGTGTTTCCTATGCCTTGGGGTTTGATAAACCCAAGGAGGGAGACCAACTGTTTGAATGGAAAGGAATAGAGGTACTTATCGAGAAAAGGCATGTAATGTTTTTGATGGGGATGGAAATCGATTTTTATGAAGGGGACGATGCCAGGGGCTTTACCTTTGTGAATGCCACTATTCCCAAAAGGCACGATGCCTAGGCTAACCCTTCAAAGCCGTGTTTAAATTCTCCCCAAAATTCGTCCATGGCCATAATCCTTGGTTTTAAAAAGGAAATGATTGCCGGCCAGTCTTCTTCCTTCATCACACTTACACCAGGCAGTTCCTTATAGATTCGGCATATGGGTTGACCAAATTCGTCCCTTGCATGCAATTCCCAATGCCACTCTTCCCGAAAAATCTGATGCAGGATGCCCTTAAACATCTCAAATTGATCAAAAAGCAACTCCCTGGTATCCTTGTCGGGATGCGAAATCTCTATTGCAATACTGGCTTTATCCAACCGTGCGTCCAACCTGAAGTAAACGTTTTTAATTCCCGTTTTGTAGTTTTGCCATCTTACCGGAACTCCTTCTGCGGAGGGCACTGGTTTCATATATTGGCCGAAGGCAGTCCAAAATGCTTTCTTTGTTTTGCTGACAGCAATACGGCTATACATAGTATGTTTATTGGTAATCCTCCGGATAGTTTACCTCAACTACTGAATAATTCACCACTCCTCCCAGCGCAGGATTGTGTTTTTTGATCACTACCTTAATGCTTTTCAGGTTTGGGTAAACCTTAAGAATATCCTGAACCATAAGGTGAGCCAAATGTTCCAGTAGTTTTACTGGTTCCTGCATATGGGATTTTGCAATTTGGTAGAGTTTGTAGTAATCGACAGTGTCTTTCAGCCGGTCCTTCAGCATGGCGTCTTTGAAATTTGTGTCCACCCTTATGTCCACAGTAAACCGGTTTCCGAGTTTTTTTTCCTCTGAGAAGACCCCGTGATATGCATGGAATTCTATCCCTTCAAGTGCTACTTTTCCCATTAATCAAACTGGTCAAAAAATGAACTCCCCTTTTCTTTGGGCGGTTTGTTGTCCTCTTCCTTGCCTTTTGTTTCAGTGTCCTCTATGTTGCTGGATATGGAAGGCTGATCGGTTTCTTGTAAATCGGTCTCTGTTTTGGCGTTTTCCTTGGTGTCTTCTTGGTTCTTTTTATCCAGGTTTCGCTCAGGGACTTCAAAGGAATAGGAAGGGGAGACTGGCGGTTTTTTTTCTAACTCCTTTACCACGTTATTATGCACGGATACATCCACTTTTCGGAAGGATTGTTCGGAATTTTCTGCGGTGCTCCTGGCTTGACTGGCAAGGTTTTTAAGGTTTTCGAGGATGGATTCCCTTTGTTCCAAAAGCTTCTCGTAATTCCCCGAAAGCTGGCGGACCTGTTCTTTGAGCTCTCCCATGATTTCTGCAGCCTGTGCTTCAGCAGATTCGATCATGGCTTTGGAGCGGTTCTTGGATGCAGCTTCCAAGGCATCTGCGTTTAACTGCGCTTCCTTAAGGATGATATCAGCGGTTTTATTTGCCTGTTCTATGATACTTGCACCTGTATCTTCAGCCGTTTTTAGGGTTCTGAAAAGTGAAGCTTCTACCTCCCGTAGCTTGCCGGCTTCCTTTTCGGCATGTTCCAACCGGACGTTTAAGGTGTTTTTTTCTTCAGAAATCTTTTCCCATTCCTGGGAAAGGTATACCAAAAAAGCATTTACCTCTTCTTTATCATATCCCCTAAGCTGTTTTTCAAAGGTTTTTTGCCGAATATCTAATGGCGTTATTTTCATGTGTTTATATTTTCTTTTCAATGGCCACATGGAATCTCGCAACGATAATCATCCCGGTGTGTGACGTGCTCGTCATGCTCGATTTCATATTGATGAAAATTCTATGTCCCAAATGGATAAGGTTCGATCGTCACTTACGGCCACAATTTGCCCCTGGTAACTACTCCAAATTATCTTGTTGATGGAAGTCCCATGTCCTGCATGCCGGGCCTTGTCTATAACTTTTAGGAGCTTAAAGGTTTGTGCATCCCATAGCTTTATGGATTTATCCATGCTACAAGTTACAAAATATTTGCCATCCTCACGAAAGTCCAGGAAATTGATAGCGTACATGTGGGCTGCGATGTCTTTGGCCAGGCTAAAATCTCCAGTATTCCATACCCTAAGGTGGGCATCCCTTCCCCCACTAATGAGGTGGCGCCCATCAGGAGAAAAGTCGAGGGCAAATACGGAGTTGGTATGACCCTTTAGGTTGGCGATTGGCTCAAAGGAAGGCAGTTCGAATACCTTTATGGTATTGTCACTGCATCCTATAGCCATTATATCCCTGTTTGGGCTTAACGCAATTACCCTAAGACTGTCATTGGCGACCTTTATGTGCTTTAAAGGGGATTTTTCATGGATGTCCAACACTACAAGGACCCCATCTCCAGTGGCTACAAAAAGCTGGTCTGCGCGGCATTTGATGTCAAAGATGGCGCTGGAAGTGATTTTTAGTGACCAATCCTCTTTTTTTTGTTTCAGGTCCACCACATGTAAACCCTCAAAATTTTCACCGATGAAAAGTAATTGGCTCTCTTTGTCCACAAACAAGGCATATACAGAATTGCTTAGTTTGGCTAATAATTTTCCATTTTTTGGCTTTTCCAGGTCCCATTCCACCACCATTCCTTGTCCATCTCCAGAGTAAAAATAGTTGGGAGAAACCCCTTCCGCCAAGGCGAAAATAGATTGATTGTGTCCTGTAAGGGTGTGGAGTTTATTTACTTGGATTTTTGACATATATTGCAATTGAAATTATCACCTCCAAAATAAGCATGCGAACAAAAATAGAAAAAATCAGTCCCTTATCTGCCTATGCCATAAATAATATTAATGAACAAGACAACAACCACTTGTCTTTTTTGAGCTTTAGGGAAAAACTTTCCTATGCCAATATAGGCCACCGCCAGAAAAAGAAGGAATGGAAAGGTGCGCGTTTGGCTATCAAATCTGCACTGGATGCCATACACCTCCCCTATCCGGGATTTTATAAGGACAACCATGGAAAGTCCTATGCAATGGACGGGTATGGACATGTTTCTCTGAGCCACAGTCAGCATGCCGCAGCAGCCATTTTCCACAAGGATATGCCTGTAGGAATTGACTTAGAAGTGATCAAGGAAAAAGTTGTCAGGCTTGGTCCGAAGTTTCTTTGTGAGGAGGAAATGGAGTTTTTGGATAGGGATCCCCTGCACTACACCATGGCCTGGTCCGCAAAGGAGACCATATTCAAATGCCAGGGTAGAAGGGGAATTAGCCTCAGGTCCAACATTCTTTTGAAGCCTTTTTCCATTGGAGACAGGCTTATCAAAGGTAGGATCTATGACTCTGGAACATCTGATCATCATTACCAGGTTCAGGCTGAGGTAGAAAATGACATGATTCTTACCTATTCTATCTGGTGATTTATTCCCTCAAATTATAAATTGACAGCTTAATTTTTTATCTTGATAAAAAAAATGTCAAGCCTATGAAAACTCTTTTGATGATCGCTTTTGGAATTGTCCTGTTGTATTTGCCGGGAAAAGACTTGTTTGAAAAAGATTCAAGTAACACTCCCGTAATTGAATCCAAAAAAATTGGACAGGTAGCAATAGTGGTCGAGGACATAGAAGCAAGTGGAAAATTGTGGGCGGAGGTATTGGGCTTGGATGAACCAGAGGCCTTTGTTTCTGTTTCTCACCCTGAACGTCCCACCACCTTTAATGGTGAGGTGACCCATGCAGAAGCAAAACTTGCCTTTTTGAAATTAGAAAATCTTGAAATAGAGCTTATTCAGCCCATGGGTGAAGGAAGTACCTGGCAGGAATTTTTGGATACACATGGTGAAGGAATCCATCATTTCGCTTTTTGGGTGGAAGACAAGGAAGGGATTGCTAAAAAACTTTCTACTATGGGAATGCCAACTGTACAAACTGGAGGATGGGAAACTGGGGGATATACCTATGTGGATGCAAGAGATGCTTTAGGCGCAATAGTGGAGTTACTTGAAAATTACGAGTAAAAATGCGCCTCCGCTTCTCATATTCCTGCTTTGTAATTGGTTTATTGGTTCTCAAAGGGATTTTTCCTTCTGATGGCTATGCGCAAAGAGTCTCTGACTTTGAACTGGTGGATGCAGGATCTGGGCAAAAAACCTCCTTAAAGGACCATAGCAGTGCTAAGGCAGTAGTGCTGATCTTTACCTCCCTTAACTGTCCCTTTAGCAAACTTTACGATGAAAGGATAATGGCCTTGTACGATACTTTTGCCAAGTCGGGAGTGGCCTTTCTTCTCATCAATCCGCACGGTGGCCAGTTTCCGGAAGAGCAAGCCGAAAAGATGGCTGAATGGGTGAAGAGTAAAAGCTATCCCATGCCTTTTTTAATAGATGAAAAGCAGGAAGTGACTAAAATGATGAATATCAATAAGATTCCTGAGGTTGTAGTGGTAACTAGCGGCCCCACCGGATACTCGGTGGCCTATAGGGGGGCTATTGATAATAACCCTCAATCCGCGCAAGGAGCCCAAATGCATTATTTGGAAAATGCCCTTACCAACATATTATCCAGAGGCAGCCCAAGTCCTGCCTCCACCCGAGCTATTGGATGCAACGTGCGACCCTTTTAGCTGTTTACGATTTTGAGTAATTCCTGGATCTCTGAGGCCTTTTCCACCTCCCCTATTTTTTCAAAAGCATAATTCAAGTTTCTAAGGGTCCTGCGGATGATTTCCAACGAACCACAGGGTTCAAAAAACTCTTTCCTTGGCTCCAATTTCAAGTGATCAAGGTAATTCATGATGTCCTGTTTGGTAAAAATTAGGCCCTTATTGAAAGCATTGATGTAAAAAGTAAGGCTTTCGGTTGTATAGGTTAGGACAAATAAATTGGGCAGGTTTACCCCATAAATAGGTAAACCCAGCTTATTGGCCACAAGGATATAAACCGCACATAAACTAATTGGGTTGCCTTTTTTGGAATCCAGCACGTTACTAAGCATGCTATTGCCCGGGGAATGGAAATTTTTGGTGTTTGCGGAAAATTTCAAGTCATTAAAAAGGACGTTGTTGATAATCCTTATTTTGTCGTAGGCAGGCAGGTCATTTTTAAAGGAAGTCCATACTTCAAAATAGATTTGATGCATGGTGGCGTTTAATTGCTCAAATTCCAGGTCTGGGTATTGATAGGTGTTGATGATCCAAAGACCCGTGAGTAGGTCTCTGTCCTGGGTTTGCTTCCATTCCCCCAGGCGCTCCTTCAAAAGGGAGAACTGCAAGTCATGTACCAGATCTTCTATTTCCTTTTGCAGGTCGGGGTTGAAGCTGCTTTCCCATTTCTTTTCCAAGAAGGGGATTACCTGATTGCCAAGGCTAATGATTTTATCCCGCACATGTTCTTTTACCTCTTTGTCGGAATCATCCAAAAGAGACACCAATGCATTTAATTCTTTTTCACTAAATTCTTCCATTTGTATGGGGGCATTTAGAGCTAGGATTAATATAAACCATTTACTGGAAAAAGTAAAGGGCTAGGTCTGTATGATGCCAACATTAAACTTTTCTGAAATGGTTCGGTGATTGGCCATTTCTATACCCTTGCTGATGATTTGCCGGGTATCCCTAGGGTCGATAACCCCATCTACCCACAATCTGGCAGCGGCATAAAAGGGGTGAAGGGTTTTCTCATATTTTTGGGAAATATCCTTGAGTAAGGCCTCTTCGGCCTCTTTAGTGATTTCCTGCCCTCCTTTTTTTAGGGAGGCCACCTTGATTTGCAATAAGGTCTTGGCAGCAGAGGCGCCACTCATCACGGCCATTTGTCCCGTCGGCCAGCTAAAGATCAATCTCGGGTCATAGGCCTTTCCACACATCGCATAATTCCCAGCGCCATAGGAGTTTCCGAGAATAAAGGTGAACTTCGGCACCACTGAATTCGCCATGGCATTTACCATTTTTGCACCATCCTTGATGATGCCACCTTGTTCGGCTTTACTGCCTATCATAAAGCCACTAACATCCTGAAAGAAAACCAAGGGGATTTTTCGTTGATTACAATTCATGACAAATCGAGCTGCCTTGTCGGCAGAATCAGAATAGATTACCCCACCCATCTGCATTTCACCTGCTTTGGTCTTCACAATTTTTCTTTGATTGGCCACAAACCCAACAGCCCAACCATCCACTCTTGCCGTGCCGCAAATCAAGGTTTTACCGTAATCCTTTTTGTAGTGCATGAAGCTGCCACCGTCCACAATTCTTTCTACGATATCCATCATTTCATAGGGCTTGGACCTATCCACCGGAAATTCACCCAGAATTTCTTCCACATTATATGCCGGCTGGGAACTGGTGATCCTGTCATAACCAGCATTATCTGGTTTCCCTAAAGTGGCCATGATTTTTTTAATCGCATTAAGACAGGATTGGTCATCCGGGAATTTGTTGTCGGTCACTCCAGAAACCTCACAATGGGTGCTTGCACCCCCCAGGGTTTCATTATCCACAGTCTCGCCTATGGCAGCTTTTACCAGGTATGACCCGGCTAAGAAAATGGTACCCGTTTTGTCCACGATAAGTGCCTCATCAGACATTATGGGTAAATAGGCTCCCCCTGCAACGCAACTACCCATGATTGCGGCAATTTGCACTATTCCCATGGATGACATCTTAGCATTGTTGCGAAACTGCCTTCCAAAATGTTCCTTGTCGGGGAATATTTCGTCTTGCATAGGTAAATATACCCCTGCACTGTCCACCAAATAAATTATGGGGATGTGGTTTTCCATGGAGATTTCTTGTGCCCGCAGGTTCTTTTTTGCAGTCATGGGAAACCATGCACCTGCCTTTACGGTAGAGTCGTTGGCTACGATTACGCACATTCGCTTACTAACCCTGCCAATACCACAAACCACGCCTGCGGAAGGGCAACACCCCTCCTCCATGTACATTTCATCCGCGGCTAGGGCACCAATTTCCAAAAAGTCGGAAGGATCATCTAACAACCATTCAATCCTTTCCCTGGCAGTTAATTTTCCCTTTTCATGGATTTTCTCAATGCTTTCCTTACCCCCACCGAGCTTTATTTCCTCGAGCTTTGCTCTGAGTTGGCTTATGAGTTTTTTGTTAAGGTTTTCATTTCGATCAAAAGTCACATCCATATGTTTAAAAAGCCAAATGCTCGGTTGCTAATACTAATCAAAACGGACCCAAGGCTGTTAAAGTTTGTTTTTAGAGGGATTCTATTTCCTCTTTATAGGCCTTTATGGCTCGGTAAATTCCGGAGGCGATATAAGTTTGACCGTCCTTACTGTTCAGGTAGCGTTCTTCATTCATGTTGGAAAGAAAACCAATTTCTATCAGCACACTAGGCATGCTAGTCGTCCAAAGAACATACAAGGGAGCCTGCTTTACTCCCCGGCTGTGTCTGTTCACCCTGGTTCTAAATTCCGTCTCCACTTTATCTGCTAGGGAAAGGCTATTATTGAGATAGGCTTTCTGCATGAGATTGAACATCATGTAGGATTCAGGGGATTGTGGGTCGAAGCCCTCATAGTTTATTTCATAATCTTCTTCCAGTAGGATCACCGAATTTTCCCTTTTTACATAATCGAAATTCCTGTTGAGGTCGCTGGTTCCCATCACAAAGGTCTCAGTGCCATAGGGGCCGGTGGACTTCACGGCATTGCAATGAACGGAAACAAAGAGATCTGCCCGGTTTCGGTTTGCAATATTTGCCCGCTCTTTCAGTTCTATAAAGGCATCCGTTTTTCTTGTATAAATGACCTCCACATCCGGCATCAGCTCCTCCATATACTGGCCCACCTGCATAGCCACTTTCAATGCCACATCCTTTTCCCGGGACATCTTTCCGATGGTGCCTGGGTCTTTGCCCCCATGGCCGGCATCGATGACTACCCTTCTGAGTTTAAACTCGGATCTTTTCTCTCCAGAGGGGATAAATCCCATAAAAAGGAAGGTAAATGTGAGCCCGGAAATAATGAGAATATTTTTCAACTTGGTTCGTTCCATACAAGGTAATAACGTTAACTTTACGCAAAATTTATAAATTTTTGAAGCAAACAGAAATTATCCGTGCACAATATTAAGCTCGCATTTATTTCTATATTCTTGCTCCAGTGCCTAGCATTGCCCCTTTTTGGACAAGAACCCGGAAATATACCCGCGGAAAATATCTTGATTGCTCCAGATACCTTGCTAAATCCGGGAGTTTTGCCAGATACCCTGCTTCCGGTATTGCCGGACAGTATTCTGATCATTACCGAAGAAGACCTACTTGCAGACACCACCAAGACTGTTCCACAAGGGGATATAGAAACAGTGATTAATTATTATGCTGAAGACAGTATTATTTCGGACTTTTCCCAAAACAAGGTATTTCTTTATAAAGATGCTTGGTTTGAATATGGGAATATACGCTTGGATGCTGATTATATTGTTATAGACTGGGAAAAAAATGAGCTTTTCGCCTCGGGCTTGGAAGACACCACCGGAGTAGTGCAAGGCACGCCCGTATTTAAAGAAGGCCAAAGTATTTATGAAATCCGCAAAGATATGCGGTATAATTTTAAGACCTCCAAAGCAATAATTACCGATGTGGTGACCCAACAAGACGAGGGCTTGCTAAGAGGACAGACGGTAAAGAAAGGTGGCGACGGAAGTATTTATCTCAACAAGGGCTTTTACACCACCTGCGACCTGGTGGAGCCCCATTGGCACATCTCTTCTTCCAAGATCAAATCCATTCGCGGCAAACAGGTGATCTCCGGCCCCTTTAATTTGTATTTCAACAATATCCCAACTCCCTTAGGTTTGCCTTTTGGGATAATTCCGGATACCCCCGAAGAAAAAACCTCGGGGATTTTATTTCCCTCCTATGGACAAGAACGGGTTCGGGGTCTTTTTCTAAGGGATTTTGGGTATTATTTTGCCATAAATGACTATGTGCATACCCAGGTAACTGGGGAGGTTTTTAGCTTAGGTGGGTATGGAGCCAAGTGGGGTACAGTTTATAACAAAAGGTACCGATATAAGGGTGGTTTTAACATCGATTTCCAAAAGTTCGAAAGTCCCGAAACTGCCGAAGTGCCTGTAGAATACGATGCATTTTGGCTACGCTGGAACCATACTCCAGAATCCAGGGGGAATTCCAGGTTCTCGGCATCAGCAAACTTCGGAACCAAGTCCTATAACGACAACATCCTTAACCCTGGCAACTTCCAGCAGAACATGAACTCTGATTTTTCCTCGAATATTGCCTACAGTAAGACCTTCGCCGGTACCCCTTTCAGTATGTCGGCCAACTTAAGGCACTCCCAAAACCAGGTAACCGATGAAGTCAACCTGCTGCTACCCGACATTGCTGTCAACATGAACCGGCAAAACCCTTTTAGGAATGTTCGCTTCGAACCTCTGAAAACGCTTAACGTTGCCTGGAACTTCAATGCCCAGAACTCGATCAACAATAGGGTCACCACGGAATTTGGGGTGGATCCTAACCTTATGCAGCAGATTGAGGAGTTTGGCCAACCAGGGGCTCCGGAGGTGCTTCCCTTTACCTTTGCCAATCTACCCCAATTATTGAGGGAGGCCGACAACGGCATGAGACATACCGTACCTATTTCTTCCAATTTTACTCTATTTCGGTTTTTCACAGGCACTGCATCTTTAAATTGGACGGAGTTGTGGTATTTTGACAGAATCAATTACTACTATAACCGCCAGGAAGACCGGTTAGATCAGATTTTGGAACCGGGTTTCAATAGGGTAGGTTTTTATAATAGTTCCTTCAACATGTCCACCAATATCTATGGGTTTTATACCTTCAAGAAAGGGGCTAAGATAGAGGCAATACGCCATCATATGCAGCCTACTTTTGGGTTTACTTCCACACCTGATTTTTCTGACCCAAGGTATGGTTTTTACCAGGAGGTACAGACCGATGCCCAGGGGAATACCAGAAGGATGTCCAGGTACCAGGGGTTTATATATGGAGGAGCCCCCATGGGGGAAGCCAGGGCCCTAAGTATAAACATCCGAAATGTGGTAGAAGCAAAAATCCGCATGGAAAGCGATACCGCAGAGGTGGAAACCAAAAAAGTCCCTCTCCTCCAAACTTTAAATGTGGCCACCAATTACAATTTTGCTGCAGACTCCTTTAACCTGGCACCCATCAACATAAATACGCGGACTTCTCTTTTTGACAACAAAATATCGGTTTTCCTCAGCACCAATCTGGATCCCTACGCAACCGGTACCTTTACACAAGGGGAAAGGGAGGTAACTAGGAGGATAAACGATTTCGCCTTTAGGCAAGGGCAGGGCCTAGGCAGGATTAGAAGTGCCACTCTTAACTTAAATGGGAGTATTAACCCTAGCCAGACTGAAAAGTCCTCTGCGGAAGTCCGGGACGAACTTACCAATGATTACCTCAACCAAGGGGGTCAGATGAATGAATTTGTGGAAAATGAAATCGATAGAATTGCAAATGACCCCAGCCAATATATAGACTGGTCTATTCCCTGGAACATGACCTTCGGTTATAATCTTAGTTATAACAGAGGTACCAGCGGCAATGTCAATGTGACCCAAGCGGTGAATATCTCCGGCGACCTCAGCCTTTCCGATAAATGGAAGATCAATTTCAATTCCGGGTATGACGTAGCGGCAAACCGGATTACACAAACTATGATTGGCATTGCCAGGGATTTGCATTGCTGGCAGATGAACGTAAACTGGGTGCCGTTTGGAAGATTTACCTCTTACAATATCGATATACGTGTGAAGTCCAATATCCTTAGAGATTTGAAGGTTTCAAGAAGAAGGTCTTTCTTTGACAGTTTTTAAAGCTAATTGGTTGCAAATTTTAAACTTCCTTCATCTGTTTATAATTGTTTTTCAGTGGTCAGATAGCCTGCCCCTGCCTGCCCCGAACTTGTTTCGGGGGAATCTCGCTTTGATAATCATCTCTACCATTGACATATTACTTTAAATCAAATAATTTATTGATTAAGTACAGATTTTAAAGATACTACGCTGCGAGCGTTGCGAATTCGTTGCGCCCCCCTGAAAAAACTCAGGGCAGGGCTGCGAGAAACTAAATGTCATTTCCTTTCTGTAAATGCCAATTTTTAGAACTCTGTGTGTAGCTCGGTTTTGTCTCCATTAACCAATGAAAATTGGAATATCCTAAAGAAAAAATAAAGTCGCCTATTCAAGTTTTTTTTCTGCTTATGGGCATGGTCATGCATCTGGGACCTCCCAGCCCACGGCAGAGTTCAGAGGAAGGGATCTCCAGTACTTCTACCCCAATGTCCCTAAGGGCTCTGTTGGTATGTTTGTTGCGATTGTAAGAAATCACTTTTCTAGGGGCGATAGTGAAAACATTTGCCCCATCAAACCATTGTTCCCTTAAGGCATTATCAGTGTTTTCCCTGCCATATTGAATGGTCTGCAAATGCGGGATTTCATCCTTCAAGATTTGGAGCAAGGAATCATTGAGGACGCTCCTTTTTATATTCATCTGTTCGCCCTCACCGTTTTTATGTCGGTATACCGATAGTTTTGCCACTGCATTTAGTGCCTCGGGGTAGGTTAGTACCAAATTTTCATCCAGTATGGTAAAAACAGTGTCCAGGTGCATGAAATTTCTTTTTTTTGGAAGCTCAACTTCATATACCCTTTCTATAGTGCCTTCGGCAATCAGTCTTTTTGCCAAGTGATAGATTGCTTTTTCATCCGTGCGTTCGGAATGACCAACAGCTACCGCCTTTTCGGAGAGAATGATGATGTCGCCCCCTTCTAGGGATGCGGGATTATCATGGCCATCTAGTGGGAATACCTTTTTGGTTTTTCCCTTGAACCTGGGATGCTCCTCAAAAATACTCCTGACCATATTGGCTTCTCTTTGTCTTCCCTCCATTTTCATACGGGAAAAGACCAAACCTGCCGGTGTGACCGCTGCCGTGTCTCTCTGAAAATAGAGGTTTGGCGTAGGTGGAATTAGGTAGGCAAGATCCATTAATTCCCCGAACTGGATCTTAGGGTTCTTCCGTTTGGCCTCGTGTACTTTTATACCGGCCACCAGTGCATTGGCGCACTCGTAGGTAGAAAGCGTGGCAATTAGCTCCTCGGCCAAATGAGTCATCCCCGAGGAGGATAGGGAATCCCTCATTACCCGGAGGAGAATGTCTTTGTCGAGCAATAATTCCATCAACAGCTCCTGGAAAAGTAAAACCTCTGCCCCACATGCCTGACGGATCAATTGGCAAAAGTAGTCATGCTCTTTCTGCATTTCCTCCAAATAAGGGACATCTTCAAAGAGCAAAAGGTTTTTGTTGTAGGGGGTCAAGCGGTCAATCTCATTGCCCGGTCTATGCATCAAGACCTGCTGAATGGCTCCGTATTCCGAATAAATTCTTAAATCCATAGGGTTCAATATCAACAATTAAATAGAAAAAGAAAGCAGTAACCATGAAAATACCTATTAATTTATAGATAAAATACCATAATCAAATAGGGTAATACTAAATAGGGGTGTTATTTATTTCTTGTTTAGGTCAAATTTCCGACAACTAGTTGTTTTATTTAAAAATTCCTTATTTTTAGATTTCTTTTATAGGTGATGGTTTTTTTTAGAATATTGTTTGTCGCCACATTTCTAGGCGTTTTGTTTTCATCTTGCAGGGAAGAGGAGATTCCAGAGTTTAAGCTGGGAAGTATGACTTTTGAGGTTTCCCCTAAGAATGCGGGAAGTGCGCAATTGAGGGAGAGGGATGTTTCCTTAAGCTTAGTAACAAGTTTAGTTATCGGAATCAAAAATTCTTCTCAGGTTTCTGAATTTATAGTGCAGGATACCATTATGGTGGAGTGGTGGGGCGATGCCATGGTAGTTCCGCACTTGGAACTTGCCCCAGGCAACTATGAAATAGATCACTTCCTTTTATTGGACGGGGAGGATAATGTTGTCTTCGCAACCCCAAGAAAAGGATCTGCAACGGTCAAAAGGGTGGATATGCCATTACCTATTCCCTTTCAAATTGGAAATGGTGAAAATAAGTCCATGACAATGGAGGTGATTTCTTCCATAGGCTTATCCCCTGAGGATCTTGGCTTATCCGCAGGGGAGGAAGGCTTT
Source organism: Pleomorphovibrio marinus (assembly GCF_003347495.1). GTDB lineage: Bacteria > Bacteroidota > Bacteroidia > Cytophagales > Cyclobacteriaceae > Pleomorphovibrio > Pleomorphovibrio marinus. The sequence goes on along the minus strand of NZ_QCXY01000001.1, from coordinate 92,018 downwards.
GAACCGGAATTTCACATTTTTATTTCTGTGATTCAACGTATGGTGGATGATCACAAGGACTATTTGGTCGCTAATCTTGCAATCCGCTGGGAGGAAGGAGAAAAGCAAGTTTCTCTAGATGGCCCTATTACTAGGGTGAGCCTCCCAAGAACCCAAAGGGTTTTTGAATTTGAGATCCTTGTTGAGGGTTTTGTGGATTTTTCGCGACAGTTTAGAATGGATTCTCTTTTACAATACCAAAAACATCCCCTGCTAATTCCTGTGACAAAATTTGGTGAGGATTGCTCAGGTGGGTCTCACTTTGGGAATGTGATTCTCCAATCTCAGCAAGACGTAGAAGAATTTGGTGCCAATTGTTTTGATCAGATATTTGGGAGTCTTCAAATTGGAATTCCCTCCCAGGTATCCGCTGATCCCATAATTGACCTAAGCGCATTGGAGTCCATAGAAGCTGTGGGCAGTTTATATGTATATAACAACCCCCATTTAATAAACCTAAAAGGACTACAGTATGTAAAAAAAATTCATACAAATTTATATATAGAAGACAATCCCCAATTAGAAAGCCTGGCGCAACTATGGAGAATAGAGGAAGTTGCTAATTTAAGCGTGATAAATTGCCCACTGGTACCAGGTATTGCGGATCTGGAAAATCTGGGTGGAGAAATCCTTAATTTGAAATTGGAAAACTTGCCAAGTTTGAAAAAATTCACCCTTCCCAAAAAAGTAGAGAAACTGGACGCTTTGTCGTTGGTTTCTATCCCTAACTTAATGGAGTTGGACCTGCCGTATGTTGATATTTCAGAAATGGGTATGGTGGAACTTAAGGGCACTCCTAAACTTATGTCCCTGAAAGGTTTCCATAATAAAATCAAAACACTGAAAATTCTCCGCATCAGAGGTGCGGATCATCTCAAAAATGTTCAGGAGATGTTTGCTAATGGTGGGGTTTTGACCAATTTGTTGGAACTGAAAGGTAATACCAGCCTATACTCTCTTAATGGTTTTAAACTCCCTCGGTTTATGAATGGTCATATACTGTTGGAAAATAACGAAAAGCTCAATGAGCTTTCTGCTTTCAGCGACTTGGAGATGTTGACTCAACATTTGCATATACATAACAACCCCTCGTTGCAAAGCCTAAATGGGTTGGAAAAGTTGATGCAAATGGGATATACAAACAGTGAATGGCCTGAAAAAAGGATATGGATTGAAGGCAATTCCAACCTCCATGACTTTTGTGCATTGACCCATTTGTTTAATGAAAACCCGCCAAGTAGCTACCAATTTGTGGGTAATGCATTTAACCCAACTTCGCAACAATTAAAGGATGGGCTATGCACAGAGTAAGAAAACATTCTACGGTGGAAGGCATGTTCTTGCTAGTTTCTTGGATGGTGCTTTTCGGAATCTTTATTTCTTGTGCTGAGGAGGAAGAAGTCTTGCCCCCTGGCCACCCTATAATTGAAGAAAATTCTCCAATCGTAGTTATTGAAGTCCACCGGCTTATCTCCATTCAGAAAAGGAGGTTGCTTGAGGATGGTTTTCAAGCAGTGATCACTATAAATACACTTGAAGGAGAACCCACGGCATATAGATCCCAAAGGATTGGTGTTTTTTTGGAGGATGGGATATATAGAACAGAACCTCTGGATCTTCCCTATGGGGAATACGTGGTAGCTGCATTTTATATCCTTGAGGGGGATGGTAAAATCGTAGAAGCCACTCCGTATGCTGATAGTGCTATGGGGGACGAGGTAGAAACCCCCTTGCCATTATCGTTCCAAGTGATTCATTCCCAATCAGGGGAGCCGACTTTGGTAAGTATTTCCGCTATTCCCACAAGCGGCTTTAAACCAGAGGATTTTGGTATGCACACATTTTTGATAAGTATCATCGAAAGTGTAACCTTTTATATTGCGGTGGTGACGGATTTGAATATAATGGACTTTAGGCCAGCGAAATTATTGATACAGTTGGGAGACGAGGAGTTTACCCATTTTATTGAACCAGAGATTAACTTAGTGGAATCCCTCCCCATTCAGGATAACTACCATATTAGGATACAAACCCAGGGGTACGGAGATTTGAATTTAACGCTATCTTTTGATAGCCTTGTAAGCTTCCAAAGGCAACCCCTTATTTTGGTTCCAGGGGAGGATGTGTTCGAATGCGTAGGAGGAGAATATCCCTGTAACCTTGTCTTAAGTTCCCAAAGCGATGTGGATAGCTTTTCTAAAAGATGTGCCACTTCCATATACGGCAGTTTGGTAATCATCGGAGAAAAAGGGGAAAACCCCGTGGTAAATCTAGAACCCTTGGCTGGAATAACCTCTGTAGGCGGTGACTTGGTGATTTCTCAAAACCCTCAACTGCAGTCCTTATCCGGACTCCGCTCTATAGACGAAATAGGAGGTTCCATAAGAATTAGTGGCAACCCACGACTGAGAGATTTAATGGATTTTCCTGGGATAAATGCGGTGAATGGCCCCCTTTACATAGAAGAAAACGAATTGCTTACTTCTTTAGAGGGGCTAGAACAAATAGAGGCAGCTGGGATGATATTTATCCAGTTTAACCCTTCTCTTCGTAGTCTTGAGGGCTTAGGTAACTTGAGAGAGGCCCAACAACTTTCCATTAGCAGCATTCCTCTACTCCTTGACTTAAAGGAATTGTACTCACTTCACCGTCTTGGAAGTCTTGAAGTTCAAGGGCTGAAGGCCCTAAAGGGGCTATTCGGGGAGGGCAATGGATTAAATCAACTTCATAACCTAGAATTAATGCATCTTCCTTCCTTAAAAAATGTAGAGGGGTTGTTTAAGGAGAATGGGCAAGTAATAGGCTCTATAGAAATTTTTAACACTGGATTGGAAAATTTGGATGGTTTAGCAATAGGGGATAAGCTTGGTTTTAATTTATACTTAGAGGGCAATGCCTACTTGGTGGACCTTTCTGCTTTGGTCACCTTGGAGGAGGTGGCACGTAACCTTGTAATATCGGATAACCTAATACTAAGGAATCTAAATGGTTTGGAGAACCTTTTGTCTGTGGGCAATGGATACGGTGAGGACAGGGGCTATAGACTGCAGATTACCGATAACTTTTCTCTTTCGGACTTTTGTGGCATTCAGAATTTGTTAGAAAATGGCTTTTACCATCGTCTTAATATTAGTGGAAACCAGTATGATTTACCAGTAGAGGATATCAAGATGGGGTTGTGTAGAAGGTAAGGAATTAAGTTAATCCCTTTTTTCCAAATCTAGGATTTCTCGGATTTTATTGGCTTCCTCCATTTCTTTGTAAAGTCCTGTATAGTCATCGGTAGAAATTTTATCCCTAAACTGCTTCATATGATGAATGTAAGCATCCATCGCTTCTATCAGGTTCTTTTTGTTTTCCAGAAAGATGGGCGCCCACATGGCAGGGGAACTTTTGGAAAGCCTCACAGTGGATGCAAATCCGCTTCCTGCCATATCAAAAATGTTTTTTTCGTCTTTCATCTTTTCCAGTACCGTTCGTCCTAGCATAAAGGAAGTGGCGTGTGAAAGGTGGGAAACAAAAGCAAGGTGTAGGTCATGCTCCAAGGGATCCATGAACCTTAACTTCATGTTAAGAATTTCAAAAAGTTCGTAGGCCATGGCTTTTAGGTGAACATCTGTTTTTTCCATTTCACAAATGATAAGGACTTTTCCATCCAAAAGTTGTTCGAAGGCAGCCTTGGGGCCAGAGTGTTCGGTTCCAGCAATGGGGTGTACCGCAAGGTAGTTTTGTCTTTTTGGGTGCTGAGCTGTTTTGTTACAGACCTCCGCTTTGGTGGATCCAAAGTCCATGACCAGGGTTTTGCTGCCGGTGCCATCTAGGGTCTGCTGCACAAGGTCAGAAAGGGTGTCTACAGGAGTGGCCAACACCACCACATCTGTATCGGGGTCTGGCCTTTCTTTGTGCAGAGTTATCAACCCGAGTTCTTTAGCCTGTGCTACATGATCCGGATTATTGTCGTGTCCAGAGAGGATCAAATCAGGTCTCTTTTTTTTCAATCCCAAGGCAAAAGATCCTCCCAATAAACCCAAACCTATTATGTGTATTTTTTTCATATGTTTAAAATTTCTTTTCAGCGGTCATATAGCCTGCCCCGAACTCGTTTCGGGGGAATCTCGCAACGATAATCATCCCGGTGTGTGACGTACTCGTCATGCCCTGACTGCCGTCAGGACAGGCTCGATTTCATCTGTTTATAATTGTCTTTTCAGCGGTCATATAGCCTGCCCCTGCCTGCCCCGAACTCGCTTCGGGGAACTCGTTTCGGGGGAATCTCGCATCTCCCCGATAGCTATCGGGGCATCCCAGTGTGTGACTTGCTCGTTATGCCCTGACTGCCGTCAGGACAGGCTCGATTTCAATGCAATGTCTTTTTAAATGGTCAAATTCTCTCTATGGCTTCTAGGATACGGCCGGTGTCTATACAAAGCGAAAACCGTATGAATTCTTCCCCCTGGCTTCCAAAAATAAAACCCGGAGTAACAAAAACACCTTTTTGGAACAGCAATTCATCCACTAGTTTTTTCGCAGAAACCCCCCGTTGCACTTTGGCCCAAACAAACAGGCCTCCGGGCTGCTTTTTTATTTCCAATCCTATTTTCTCTGCCAATTTCCATACCAATTCCCTTCTGCCTTCATAGATGAGGTTGTTTTTTTCCACCCATTCACTACCTAAAGCCAAGGCTGCTTTTGCACCTTCTTGCAATCCTAAAAACATTCCGGAGTCCATATTGCTTTTTACTCTTAATACTGCCTGAATATAGGTGGAGTTTCCTGCTAACATCCCCACTCTCCAACCTGGAATATTGAAGGATTTGCTGAGAGAGTTTAATTCCATAGCATAATCCATGGCACTGGGTTGGGCCAGTATGCTCATGGGTTCAGGATAAAGGATCTGGCTATATGGGTTATCATTTACCAAAAGCAATTGATGGGCTTTGGCAAAGGCGATCAATTGGCTAAAGATTTGGGATGATCCAGGCGCACCCGTAGGCATGTGAGGGTAATTCACCCACATCAACTTAACCTTCTCCAGGTTAAGTTTTTCCATTGCCCTAAAATCCGGAGCCCAGTCAAGATGCTCATGAAGTTCGTAATAGATCGGTTTAGCCTTTACTAGTTTGGTCACGGAGGTGTAGGTGGGATAACCGGGGTTAGGAATTAATACCTCGTCCCCTTCATCCAAAAACGCTAGGGAGATATGCATGATCCCTTCTTTGGAACCCATTAGAGGGAGTATGTCTGAGGAGGGGTTTAAAGTTACTCCATACACCTTGCTGTAGTAGTCAGCAAATGCGGTTCTCAATGAAGGTGTGCCAACATAGGACTGATAACCATGGCTGTCTTTGAGGCTTGCAGTCTGGTGCAGAGCAGCAATTACAGTGGGGTCAGGTGGGAGGTCAGGGCTTCCAATGCCCAGGTTGATAATGTCCTTTCCCTGCTCTCGCAGTAGCTGAATCTCCTTAAGCTTGGTGCTGAAATAATACTCCTTCACTTCTCCCAATCTACTGGAAAAACCGATCATGATTTCATGTGTTTATATTCCCCGAAGATTTTGACCTCGCCGAAGGACTGCTGTATACGCAGGATAGCCTCCTGATAAAGGTCATAACGGCCAATTATAGTGTCGATGAAAAAGGCATATTCCCAAGGTTTACTGATTACTGGTAGGGATTGGATTTTGGTCAAGTCCAGTTCGTGTTCACTCATAAGGGTGAGCAATTTGGCCAGTGTTCCTTTTTGGTTCTGAATGGTTATTTTCAGGGAAACCTTATCAGGGATTTCGCTAAATTCAGGTTTTTCCTTCTGGAGAATGATAAACCTGGTGAAATTGCTTTTTACGGTCTGTATGTCAGAGGCTAAAATTTCAAGCCCATAGTAATCGGCAGCTTTTGAACTCGCAATGGCACCTACCCCTTTCTTCGCTTCTTCTGCAATTACTTTTGCTACATATGCAGTGTCAGTATCATCGAGTAATTGAATGTGGGGGTATTGGCTGAAAAACGGTTTGCACTGAAGCAATGCCATGGGGTGGGATCTCACTTGAGCGATCTCAGAAATCTTCTGCCCTGGTAAGGCCATGAGGTTGTGGGAGATGGGTAGGTAATATTCATCCTTGATATACAGCCCATGCCTGTCTATGATGTCGTAATTGGGCAGTATTGCTCCTGCTATGGAATTTTCTATAGCCATTACTGCAAAATCCGATTCTTGGGATCCCACAGATTTAGCCACCTCCTCAAAAGTGTGAAAAACACCAAGCGAGATGTCTTCCCCAAAATAGTTTTGTGCCACCAAGTGATGGAAGGACCCTGGGACCCCCTGTATTGCAATTATTAAGTTTCCCTTTTCCTGCATTACTTTTTGAAGATAAAATATACGGCTAAAACCAAAAAGTCTAAGCCCAGGTTTTCAAACCATTTAAGTTCTTTGAACTTAAGGTGACCATACCAAGCTAGGGTCATTATTGGAAAGCACCGAGAAGTATACAGTATAGAGTACTCTCATAATGACGTATGCCTAGATATTTTATGGTGTAAAACGTCATTTGTTCTCCATAGTTTCTAAACCTACCATGGCACAATGTTTCCAGAAGCTGGGGTAAGATTTATCCACCACCTCAGGGTCTTCTATTACCAACTCAGTGTGTGTAGCCAAAGGCATAAAGGCCATTGCCATCCTATGGTCATCATAGGTATGGATCTTTACCTTATCTGGAATTTGGCTGGCAGGGATAACGGTGAAAACACCATTTTCACTTTCCTCCAATCCGGCATTGATTTTCGCCAGCTCTTGTTGTAGGGCAAATATCCTATCCGTTTCTTTGATTCGGAGACTTTCTAAGCCTATGAATGCACAAGTCTGTCCGATTATTGCGCAAGTTACTGCTACTGTTTGGGCCAAGTCGGGGAAATGCGTGAAATCAATAAGGTCGATTCCCTCCACTTTTTTCTTGCTTAACCTAACACCGTCTGCTTCAAACTTACTAGACACCCCCAGTTTATCCATAATTCCGGTAATGGCACTGTCTCCCTGAAGACTATTGGCTTTAAGTCCTGTTAGTTTCAATTCACCATCCTTGGCACAAGCCAGTAGGCTAAACCAATAACTGGCACCAGACCAATCGCTTTCCACTGCAAATTGTGTGGGTTGGTACTTTTGCGAAGGCACATGAATTGTGCTCCCTTCAAAGGTGTATGCAATTCCAAAAGCCTTCATCAGTTCCAGGGTCATTTCTATGTAAGTCCGGGAGCCAATTTTTCCTGTAAGCTCCAAAGTGAGTCCCCTTGGTAAAAGGGGCGCGTTCATGAGCAATGCAGAAATGAATTGGCTACTCACATCACCCCTGATCTGTATATGGTCGCTCAACTGCTCCTCAAACCCCTCGGTTTGAATGGGGGGAAACCCATCTTTTCCCACATATTGAATGCGGGCGCCAATTTCCCTGAGGGCATCCACAAGTATTCCTATGGGCCTTTCACACATTCTAGGAGTGCCTGTAAGCACTTTCTTTTTGTTGTTCAAGGCAGAGAAGGCGGTGAGAAAGCGCATGGTAGTTCCTGCATCCAAAACGTCGAGCGTAGAGGGGTCCTCCTTCAGCAGCCGTATCATGGTTTGGGTATCCCTTGCCTCTGCCAGATTGCTGATTTGATTTTCTCCTTCAGTAAGGGCATCGATGATCAAGGCCCTGTTGCTTTCACTTTTGGAAGAAGGAAGTGGAATAGTGATGCATCCCAAACCTTCCATTTTGGGTAGCGTGAGCGTTTTCATGGCTGTAGTTCGTTGTAATAGCGCAAGGATTGCAAAATGTCCTCTTTCCCCACAGCTATATTGTATTCACAGCTCCCTATGCGGGGAAGCAGGGAAAAGTTCAGGATGCGTCCATCGTTTTTCTTGTCTTGGAAACAAAGGTTGGCAATTTCTTCAAAATCCTGTTCTTGTACTGGAGGCTTTTCAAAAACGGCGAGAATCATTTCTTCTATTTTTTTCAAGTCATGGGGGGGCATTCTCAGGTATTTATTGGACAAATACCCCTCAGCCAACATTCCTATGGCTATGGCTTCCCCATGAAGCAAATGGCGAGTGCTGTTCAGGTAAAAAGACTCCACGGCATGCCCGATGGTATGCCCAAAGTTCAGGATTTTTCTTAGCCCTTCCTCTTTCGGGTCTTTGCTTACTACGTTTTTTTTGATTCCTACCGAAACCTCAATAATGTCCTTCCAATTCTGGTCTGTCCAATGTTGGCGTTTCAAGCCTTCGAAGTAATTGGCATTTGCGATAAGCCCATGTTTGATCACTTCTGCATACCCTGATCGCAACTCGGATTTGGGAAGGGTTTTCAGGAATTGGTCGCTGATCAATACGGCTTCGGGTGTAGTAAACACCCCAATGTGGTTTTTGAACCCCATGAAGTCCACGCCTAGTTTGCCTCCTACACTGGCATCCACCTGGGAGAGAAGAGTAGTGGGTAGGTTGATAAACCTAATTCCCCTTTTATAGGTACTGGCACAGAAACCACCCATATCCCCGGTGACGCCTCCCCCAATGTTTATGATGATGGCCTTGCGGTCAAAACTGCATTCGGTCATCCATTTCCATATGGCAGTACATGTGTCCAGGTTCTTGTTGATCTCCCCTTCAGGGAAAGTATACAATTCGTGGGAAGGTAATTGGGGTTTTATTAGCGGATAACATTGCCGAACTGTCTCGCTATCTGCAATAACCCCAATTTTAGAAAACTTGAGGGTGTCCAGATAGCGATACAGGTCTTGGGCAATGTTCGTAGAGAATATGATTTTTTCCAATGCAGTCTAAAATCGTTTGCGAGAAGCTAAATTATCAAGAAGTTTTTTTCTCGGCAATCGGCTCCCTAAGTTTTTTCTCCTGCCTTTTCACGGACTCTTCATGAATGCAATAAAGTAATTCCTTCATAAATTTCTCGCTAAGGTTTTTTGAGATTCCCTTTTGGGTTCTGGAATCCATCACCATTTTCCAGCGATCGGACTGAAATACAGTTAGGTTATGTTCCCTTTTGTGTTCCCCGATTTGGTCGATTATGGAAAACCTTTCGGCCAAAAGATCCAATAATTGATCATCGATATGGTCTACCGCATTCCTCAAATCCTGGAGCTTTTCGGAAGGCTTTTCTGTTTCCAACGGACGCTTGAAGTCTATTTTATCCAAAATTTCCCTCAATTGTTGGGGAGTCACTTGTTGTTTTGCGTCACTCCATGCATTATCGGGATCATGATGGGTTTCTATCATCAAGCCATCCAGCCCAAAGTTGATCGCCCGCTGAGAGGTTTCCAGCAACCCGGCCCTGTTGCCCACAATATGGCTGGGGTCGTTGATCACCTGCATGCCTTTCCAAATCCTTTTAAGGTGTATGGGCATTGACCAGTTGGGTTTGTTTCGGAATTTTTTGTCGTAGGCGTCGCTGAACCCCCGGTGGATAGCTGCGAGTTTGTCTATTCCTACTGCCTGAAGTCGCTCCAAGGCACCTCTCCAAAGCTCCAAATCCGGGTTCATCGGGTTCTTCACCATCACGGGGATGTCCACGCCCCTAAGTGCTTCAGCAATTTCCTGAACGGCAAATGGGTTGACGGTGGTACGGGCGCCTATCCAAAGGATGTCCACACCATGCTTCAACGCAGATTCCACGTGAGCCGTGTTACCCACTTCCGTGGTAATGGGGATATTCAGGTGGTGCCTGACAATCTCCATCCATTTCAACCCATCTTCACCTATACCCTCAAAGCTGCCTGGTCTGGTTCTTGGCTTCCAGATACCTGCTCTAAATACATGGGGAACTGCATTGGCCGCCTTCATGTCGGCACAAACTTTCTCAATTTGCTCTGGAGTCTCTGCACTGCAGGGTCCTGCGATGATCAGGTGCTTATTGCTTAAACCCAAGCCCCAATCCTGCGTTTGTAAGTGATTTTCCATTGTTTTAGTTACATTTAACAAAAAAGCCCGATTCTCTCGAACCGGGCTTCTATTTTCAGTTTTTTTGTTTTCAACTTTTTACTGGACAATAAGCAGCTCCGATTCGACCTTCAGGACGAAAGTAAAAGAAAAAGAAGGTAAAATAGATGACTACTCCGATTATCATGTCCCAAATTTAATGTACTGGATTAAAATTTCAAACTCATTGTCGGAATTTTTTGCCTTTTAATTTACAAGCCCTCCGTTTGGGTTTGATTGACATAGTCCCCCAAGTAGCTGAATTTGTCCGTCAAATGGCCATTTTCTGCTATAGTGGCGTTTTTTATTAACTTTGAACCGGGCAAGAAAAGTTCAGGAATTACTTTTTCACTAAGCTGTTTTCCAAAGTCCTCGGAGGAATCCCTTGGCAATTCACAGGGGAGGTTGTCAATGGCCATGACGGATATGCTGTTTTGTTCCCCAAAGGCAGGCACCTCTTGGAAGTTACTTCTTGAAATATCATAAACAGGATCTGTTATTTCGCTTGCACGAAGGGTAGTGGGTATGGAGCCCTCTATGTCACAAGTGATGTCGGCAATCACCGAAATGTTGAAATCCTCAGACTGCACGTCCTGCCTCTCAAATAGTTTTGGGGCTCCGGGATCCCAATATGCTGCTGCTATCAAGAGGTCACTGACTTCCGTATAGGGCATAAAGGTACCTTCGTATAATTCCGGATGATCATAAAACTCTTGTAGGTCAAAGCCTCCATCGGACTTTCTTTGGTTGTAGGCTGACATCTCCAATTGAGTGAAAACTGGCTGGTCAAAGTACTTTTGCAAAAAGTCAGTGGCGCCAACTTGTTTTATACCTACCGCTTCTAGGGTTTCCAGTACCCCACTGGCTACCTTACCCTGCCCAGTAACGACGATCTTTATAGGTGGTAGGTCAATTTTTGGAAACTCCTTAAAAAGCTCATGTTTGTCAAAGCAAGTATAAGCTCTTTTGAGGTCAAAAAGCCCGGATTTCTTTCCATATGTCCATAATCCATTATAGGCTCCCACTATTCCAGCCCATCTTCCAAAGGCCACCACCCTTTGCCCTCCTTCATCCATCAAAGCCTCATAATCTATAAGCCTGATTTTTTTCTTTAGTATTTCCTGGAGCAACTCCCGGTTATAAACTTGCTTCTTCATGGTATGGGAAAAGAAAAAATAAGTCTTTTCCGGTATCAGCTCCTGGGCTTGAACCTCTTTTACACCCATTAAAATATCACAATCTGACATTTCATCGGTTACCTCAGCTCCTGTTTTTACATATGCATCGTCCGGAAAACAACGGATGGGGCTGGGAGCCACCTTAAAGGAAATTTTACCCTCATAAAGGTCTTGTAAATGGTGGATTTGGGAAGGAGTAAAGGGTACCCTGTGGTCCACAGGAATTTTTCCTTCTTTAATGATGCCTATCTTCATGACTTGATTAATTTTGTCCTAATGTCAATATCTCTTTCCCTTTCTAAATGCCCTATTTAATACTTACCGTACTATGGATGCTATTTTATCTCTCGCACACTTTGCTAGCGAGCCTCAAGATAAAAAGAAAAATTCGGGCATCGATGGGCAGGACCTATAAATGGTACAGGTTACTATACAGCCTAGGTTCACTATTCGTTATTTTTTTTATCTTATTTTACTCGGCCTTGATCCCTTCCTTTCCCATATTGGTTCCTTCTGAACTGCTTACTTATATTGGATTTGTATTGGCTGGTATCGGTACCATGATAGCCATAAAATCATTCAAAGGCCAGTCTCTCTCCAGGTTTTTGGGTATGGAACCACACGATGATTTGGAAGTAAAGGAGTTGCTTACTACTTTGGGACCCTATGAGTGGGTAAGACATCCCTTATATGCCGGCTTAATATTAGTGTTTCTAGGGTTTTTTCTTTATTTGCCCCATCTCACTTCATTGATTCATTTGCTGGCATTGTTGGGATACTTGCCATTCGGGATTTATTTTGAAGAAAAAAAGCTTCTTGCCCAATATGGGCAGGCCTATGTTGATTATAGGAGTAAGGTTCCGGCTCTGTTTCCCAAACTAAAAAAATGACTGAACTTATCCTATATAGTCTCCTTTTGTTAGCCCTATTGGCTCATATTACCTTTGCAATGGTTTTCTATCGGAAGATCAATAAAAACAAAACCCTTTCCTTTCGGGAGAAAAACGATTGGAGATTGAAAGCCTTGATCTTTCCTGCTTATTATTGGTTTGTGTTCAAAAACCGGTACACATAAAATCCGAATGGAATCCTGATTTAAGGATCCTTAAAACAGATCCTCGAACCCATTACCTTTGCCCACTGATTTTTACCTCATCAATGTAAAAAATACCCAAGGGGACTTTTTCGTCCGCCCCCGGCAAAGGAGGTTCTGGATCTTCATTTGGCGTTTTTCGGTTGGGTAAATCCCGGTATTTTCCTGTGCGAAAGGAAATTCTTTCTACCGACTTGACAGCTTCTGCAAGGGCGGCATTTTCCAGAAGCTTTTGGCCATTAAACCAAAGGGAGAAATCCCCCATTGGCTTAGCCTCAGCCTGAATTTTAAGATGGTGCCATTTATCCAGTTCTACCTGGGAGATGATTTTTACCTCTGCACCTTCCTGGGCGGTCAAATTACCTAATGAGTCTATCCCCAGTCTCACCGGCCGATTGCCGTAGCGGTCCACCAGGTCTATTTCCAGGTTTCCCCTGTTTTCTTTGGGCACATATAGTTCTACTCCGAGAGTCACGGTTTGGCTTTCTTCGAATATCCGAATGGCCCTGGCGTAGTCATAGGGGTCTTCATCCATCATTTTTAGGGATAGGCCTTCTTTTTTTGGGGAAGTTTCAAGATCGATGGGCGCCCATAGTGGGGCATAGATATTCCAATTTGGTACAGCTCCGCCTTTTTCTAGTCCATCAAAATTATCTTCTACCGGTCCTTCAATGGAATGAAGAATAGGTGTAGGCACCCGGCTCACCCACATGTCTTCCTTGTTCATGCTGTAGGTCAGCCACATGTCTTCTCCGGGTGGGTTTCCATTGCCTGGTACAATGCCTCTTACATAGCAGGGACCAAAATCCTTCCATCTCCCAAAAAATCTCCTGGGAGGGACTTCCCCTTGTACCAATACCATATCATCAAAAATAATACCGTCATCCCCAGTGATAGTGATCAGGGGATATCGGTATTCGTCTAGGTCTATCGGGTTGTAAACCAGGGCAAAGCGGCCATCCGGGGTTTCTTGCCCCCAGACTTTGCCACCTGCCATGGTAAGGGTAGGAACCTTCACAACTGGACTAAAGGTATGTCCACCGTCCTCGGACAAGGCAGATGCAGACCTTTTCCATAATCCAACGGTTTTACCATCTTTTCTGGTATAATAGGATAGGGCAGAACCAGGAAACTCCCCTTGGTAAAACCCGTCTAGCCCCCTGTCTTCATCTCTCCATTGCAAAGTTATGAGCCGGTTATTAAGTAGTTCTTCGCAGGCCTCCACAAAACCCTTGTCTGGGGAAGAAGTAAAAAAGGGATAACTTGTGTTGGACTCGTCCCACTGCGTATGACTACTATAACGTATAAAATAAATTGGACCCAAATCTCCATCCTCATGGATTTCTCTTACCACTCTTCCAATACCGCCCTCTTGGAAAGGGTCTTCTGCATGGGCATAAAAGGCCAAAGTCAGCAATCGACCACTGGTGGAAACATAGAATCCCATCCGCTGATGCATCATATACCCATCATAGCCCTCTGGCACTTCTACTCCCTCTGGAGCCTCATAGGGAGGGAAAATAACCTCCGGAGTAGTCCAGTTCCTGCCATCAGGAGAAGTGACCAATAGGGTTTGTCCCGGCGCAATGTGCTCATCCACTGGGTTACTCAAGTATTGTTGATAAAACCTACCTTTCCAATATGCCAAGCTGGAGGCGTGGTTATAGGTCCACCCGTAACCTTCTGCCTGATCGGGGTGGCTTCGGTTTACCCTTAGGGTTTGCCTGCTTTCTACTCCAACAGCGTACCTAAGCCTTCCTTCATGCAAGCCAGGATCGATACTTTCCCCTCCCACATATCTTACAGGTTCGTGGATACTTCCCGTTTGCCCTTTCAAATCCTTTACGGTACAGAGAGATAAAAAAAACAAAATGGACAGTATAAAATAGATCGGTCTCATCATAGGATTTAGAGTTTTATGAAGATGTTCTTTTTATAAAGAATGTATGCTGGTATAAAGTTAATTCCTACGTAGATAATTGCGTAGACGAAACTTGCCATTTTGATGGGGACCCCCATTTTAGTGATACCCCCTACAAATTGAGTGTCTAGACCTCCATTAAAGAGGTTGCTATTATAAAAAATCATGGACAACACATCCGCCAATACATACACTGTGATGGCGTTAGCCCCAAAAATAACCCCTATGGAAGTACCACTTCGATAACCCTTTATGTCCACCAGATAATAAAATGCTCCTAGGGCTGTAAAAGCAGCTCCTCCTGTAACACAGGTAAATGGACTCGTCCATAGGTGTTTGTTTATGGGAAACACCTGATTCCATAAAAGTCCCAAAAGGATTATGGGTACACCTATAGCCATTAGCTTATTGGCCTTTTCTTGTTGGGAATCACTGCCAATTAAAATTTTCCCAGCCAGCAAACCAAAAATACCAGTAACGACGGAAGGTATTGTACTAAAAAGCCCTTCAGGATCCCAAGTCCCTTCCCACATTTTGCCCGGCAAAAGAATCCGGTCTATCCACGCTGCCAAATTCTCTCCCGGTTCTAATAATGCCCTGTCATAACCAGGGGTGGGGATCAGTGTCATGGCAAGCCAATAAAAAAACAAAATGCCGATGGCTATTAGGGTTTGTATTTTCCAGTTGGTATTTAAAAATAAAAAAGCACACACTAAAAATACCACTGAAATCCGTTGCAAAACACCGGCAAATCGCACATCAACAAGGTTGAACTCAGGAATGAGATTAAGGAATACGCCAACGGCGAAAATTTTTAGTGCACGAATTGCAATCTTTGGATACAAGCCTGCTTTTTCGCCACCACTCTTTAACCTTTTGGTATAGGCGTATGCAATGGACACCCCTACAATAAAAAGGAAGAAAGGAAAAATAAAATCTGTCATTGTAATGCCGTTCCACTCTGCATGGAGTAGGGGGGGATACACATGATCCCAAGTCCCGGGGTAATTGACCAAAATCATTGCGGCAATTGTGAAACCTCGCATGGCATCCAAGGAAACCAAGCGCTGGGGGGAAGCAATCATATAGTGAAATTTATACGTTCAGTAGCCTTTTTACTACTTCGATACGTATTAATAAGGCCATTATAATTTCTATGTTTATGAACAAAAGACTGTATACTCTACTGGGTTTCTTAAGTTTTGTTTTTCTCTTTAGCTGCTCTGAACAGGGATCAAAAGAGGGCTTTTTTTCCAAAATCAAAATAGAGTGGGAATTAGTAACTAATTTTGCAAATGGAGGGCAAAATTTTGAAGCGGCCTTTATTTTCAAAAACGAATCCAATCATACTTTAGAAGCAGAAGGTTGGAAGTTGTTTTTCAACATGGCTCCCCGTACCATTGTTCGCGAAGAAGGCCAACAGAATGTCACCCTTACCCATATCAACGGAGATTGGTATTCTCTTGCCCCGGAGGAGGGCTTTGAATTGGCTCCCGGTGAGGAGTTGATTATTCCCTACATAGGTATAGAAGGTGTGATCAAAGAATCCGATGCCCCCATGGGGTTATATTTTGTGCTGTATAATAAGGAGGGGGAAGAAACCGAAATTATTGAAGTCGATACGTATTCGGTAAGGCCTTTTCTTACAGAGGACCAACTCCTAAGAGGGCCTGATGATAAAGAAACACCTGCTTCGGCTGAAAAATGGTATGAGCAAAATGAGGGATTGACCCTTTTGGCTAAAGATGACCTTCAACCCATCATCCCCTCACCTGTAAACTTCTGGAAAAAGGGAGGCTTTGTGGAGCTTGATGCCTCCTGGGTCATATACTATGAAAAGGGACTTAAAAATGAGGCCAATAGGTTAAAGGAAAAACTTGAAGAGGTATCAGGTGGAGTTTTTGATATACAGGAAGGAAAAGGGGAGGGAAAGGCAATTACCCTTGGTAAAGGAGCCGTCAGGGTGGATGGAAAAACCGAAGAGGCCTACGAGCTAAAGGTAGGGGATGAACTGGTACAGATCAAAGGCTCGGATGCCCCGGGTGTTTTTTATGGGGTACAGAGTTTACTTGCCCTTGTGGATACGCAGGTTTATACCGAAAACAGTTCTTCCCTGAAAATCCCCAAAGTAGAAGTAGAGGATGCACCCAGGTTTGACTTCAGGAGTTTGCACCTGGATGTTGCAAGGAATTTCCAAAACAAGGAGACTGTATTGCGGCTTTTGGATGTCATGGCCCATTACAAACTAAACCATTTTCTTTTTTATATTTCTGAGGACGAAGGATGGAGGTTGGAGATTGAAGGGTTGCCTGAGCTAACAGAAGTAGGAGCCCAGAGGGGTCATGTTTCCGGGATGGATGCACTGGCCTTGCACCCTGCTTATGGCTCTGGCCCCATACCCAACGCCGAGGGATCCCATGGCAGTGGGTATTACACTAAGGAGGATTTTGTTGAAATTTTAAAATATGCCAAGGATAGGCACATCACCATCATTCCTGAGCTTAACTTTCCAGCACATGCCAGGGCGGTGATTAAATCCATGGAGGTAAGGTACAAGAAGTTCATGGACGAGGGGAATGAAGAAGCCGCTAACGAATATAGACTGATAGACCCGGATGACACGTCCATCTATCTTTCCGCCCAATCTTTTAAGGACAATGTGGTAAGCGTGGCCAGGCCTTCCACATATAGGTTCTATGACAAGGTGGTAGAAGAAATCAGTAAAATGTACAAGGAGGCGGGCTTAGAACTGAGGAAGTTCCATGCAGGAGGTGATGAGGTTCCTGAGGGATCCTGGACAGCCTCCCCTATGGCTGATGAGTTGCTGAAGTCGCTGCCTGAAATTGACAACCCCAAAAACCTGCAAGCCTACTTTTTTGAAAAATTGCTGGAAAGATTGGAGAAATACGACATGGAAATTCATGTGTGGGAAGAGATGGCCTTGCTGAAGACCGTTGAGGGCACCTATGTACCGAATCCAGCCTTCGTGGGGAAGGGCGTGGTTCCCTATATTTGGAATAACATGTTCGATTACCCTGACTTGGGTTACCAATTAGCAAATCAGGGATATGAAGTAGTTCTTTGTAATGTGTCCAACTTCTACTTTGACCTGGCATACAACAATGAC
The DNA here is from genome assembly GCF_003347495.1 of Pleomorphovibrio marinus. Taxonomy (GTDB): domain Bacteria; phylum Bacteroidota; class Bacteroidia; order Cytophagales; family Cyclobacteriaceae; genus Pleomorphovibrio; species Pleomorphovibrio marinus. Next base: position 74,697 of record NZ_QCXY01000001.1, on the reverse strand, counting down.
CCAAATGAGCCTGGATTATACTGGGCAGGGTTTGTGGATACCCAAAATGCATGGACTTTTGCTCCTTTCGATTGGTTTAAAACCACCTACAAAACCAATATGGGGGAGCAAATCGACCAAGCAGCGGAATTTAAGAATATGGAAAGGATCCAACCAGAATCCAAAAAAAATATTATGGGACTTGAAGCCCAATTATGGAGTGAAACCATAAAAGGCAGGGATATGGTGGAATATTATACTTTGCCCAAATTACTGGGTTTTGCAGAAAGTGCCTGGGCAAAGGAAAGAGAATGGGAAAACACAATAGAAACGGAGACCCGGCAAGGGCAAATTTTCAAGGGATGGAACCGGTTTGCAAACACTATTGCTCAACGTGAATACCCTAAACTGGGAACCTTGAACGGGGGCTATGAATACAGGATTGCCCCACCCGGTGCAAAGGTCGAAAATGAAAGGATATATGCCAACGTGAACTTGCCAGGCTTGGAAATTAGGTACACCCAAGACGGTTCAGAGCCGTCAATGGACTCCCCGCTCTATCAAGAGCCCTTAGAGAATAGTAATGGGATCAAACTAAAAGCTTTTGATGCTTTAGGCAATGCGAGTAGGACTGTTGAAGTGACCAAGTGAGGAAAGTCAAATTATCAAAAATTAACATTCATTTCTAAGAACGGAGAAAAATCAATAGTGAGTTATTTTTGTAAAATATCAACAGGGAGAAGTAATCATAGGAGGGTTGAGTATTTAAAAAAGGTTGTTTTATAATTGCTAGTAACTACAAAATGTAAGTTTTTGTTTTTTTTAACTTTGTTTTTATTTGTTAACAAATAGATAACCTTTGGGAAAAATCCTTGCATTATATATTAAGGCAGGGATATTTTTTTAAGAATAAGTAGATAAGTTGTTCATTTTTAAGAGGCTATAAATTCCAAATTTTCGTAAAATGAAGATTAATATACGTGTTTTGCGCAGATTTTATGTGTGAAATGGTGGATATTGAACTCGTAATTGATGGCCAGACCAGATCCTTCAATGATGAATACGAACAGTCAATTATAAGATTTGAATAAATACCCAAAGATATGGAACAGCCAGACAAAAAATTATTGGAAGATTTTCGAATGGGTAGTAACAAGGCATTCGAAAAAGTTTATCAGTATTACCGGGTACCTGTGATCAGGTTCAGTGTTTCCATTATCAAGGATGAACAGGAAGCTGAGAACATTTATCATGAGGTATTTATGAAGTTGCTCAAAAAAAGAAAAAACATTGATCCTGGGCGCAATTTCAATTCTTATGTATTCACAGCGGTAAAGAACGAGATTTTTGATTATCTCAAGGCTCTAAACAGGAACAATTGCTTGAAGGAGCGGTTTTGGGAAAGGCTAAAAGGGCATCAGGAAGAATGTCCAGAGCAAAAGGAGGCCAATCTCAGCAGATTGGAGGATGTGGTGAAATCCTTATCTCCAAAACGCAGGCAGATTCTGGAGATGAATTATTTCGAAAAGAAATCTTACAATGAAATTGCGGATATCCTAATGATCTCAAAGAACACCGTTAAGAACCAGCTGGTTAAAGCAAAGTATATAATAAGAAGAGAAATGGAATAACTCTACATTAATAGGACAAATATTGGTTTTGTTATTTACTGGTTAGCACGAGGATCCAATGGTTTCTGTCATCTGGAGTCTTGAAGGTTGTCTTTTCGTCCAGGGAAATGGTTCCATTTTTTGACCATTCTGCATCATCAAGGTTTATCCATTGGTAGGTAAGGGTGTTTTTAAGTTCTTCCTTCTCCAGTAAGAGGGTTGCTTCTCCTGGGACTGGGAAATAACATGCGTAGGCTATTCCGGTATTGGCCAAGAGATAGGCGGAATTTGGTTTAGGGTCTTTTAAAAGGTCATTTCTTGGATGGGTTTGGTTTAAATCCAGCTCATCGGTAGCCAATCGAAGTGATTTAATCACTTTTTGCGCTCTAGGGCTTAATCCCAGCCCATAATCACTTTTTTCATACATGGCAGATGGGTCTTCCAAGGGGTGGGGTCTATGAAACCGGGCACTTGCGGAACCTGCAAACACTATTCTTCCCATACGTGCCACAGATTCCTCTTCTCCATGTCTGGCAGCCCCATAGTTTTTGTTGTTGTTTACCGGTCTAGGGTAATCACTGATTTGGGATTTTATATAGAGGATGTTTTCATAATGTTGCTGGCCTAATCCGGCGTAAGCATTATTTTGTGAGATATCTAAAAAAGAATATCTCTCTGGGTTGTTTTTGATGTGTGCATGGTCTTCACTTCTTACATCTTCGGATCTGCGCATATCGGTCACGTGAATTTTTACCTCCTCTTTTGCTGCTTTTGTCCAGATATAGTCTGCCCAATAGTCCCCAAACTCCACTTTTTCCCCGATTTCATTGTGCACACAATACAGGATATTGGGATAGGCCAATGTGTGTTCCAATAGTTTATCCATGTAGGCTTTTTGATAGGCCAAAAGCAGGGTGTTGTCACCTAACTCGGGAATGGTTTTAAAAAAGGGATGCTCTGAAGGCTTTCCAGTAGGAGGGTAGTTGATTTCCTCTGGCATACCGGAAGACTCTGCGGAATAGTTGCTGTTGTTTTTGGGATTGTATGGGTGGTGGGACCAACCTCCGAATGACTGGTGATCTTCGTACATATCCCATGGGTCCCAAATTTCCAACTGAACCACCAAGCCCCTTTCATGGGTAAGTCGCAGAAAATTTTCGAATCGCTCCCAATATTCCTCATTGAATTGATCTAGGTCAAATTTACCGTCATCCCCCTTTTTATAAGCAAACACATTTCCCACATTTCTGTGGCTCATGGTGTTTCTCAGGTAGTTGCCACCTGCCTCGGCCAGAACATCCAAATGGTCTTCCAGGCCTTGGGGGTGGTTAAATAGGTTGTCTTGCCAGGTTCCTCCCAAGAGAAGCAAGGTTTTTCCCTGATAATGCCAATACCAGGGGTTGACTTTATCAATATCGATGTAATCTTGTTTGTTTACTCCTTTTTTTTGGGCATGCACAGAAAAAGTGAATATAGATAATAGGCAAAGAAAGATAAATCGATACATAGACATAGTGGATAAGTTCTTAATTGTAATTGGGAATTGGGAAGTTAAAATTAGCCACTTTTTATTGAATTTTGCTATAGGTTTTCTATTCCTGTTGAGCGAATTCCTAGATTTAATAGGGGCGTACTTTTTTAAAAGCTGATTTCATCCTTTAGCTTATCGATGATCCTCAATCTTCTTTGCAGCCTTTCTCCCGTGTCGAACCTATAAATGAAATTTAATCGGTAATTACCGGTAAGGATTGAGGCATTGATACCTTGATTTTGCGGTAAATTGACCATGGCATATACGATATTTGCGTTCAGAGACCACCTGTCGTTGTTGTATCCCCCAAACAACCTTGCAAAAAAGTTGGGATTTAAGCCCCAAGAACTATTAATACTATGGTCAATCATGAATTCGTTATAACCGACAGCCAATGTGCTGGAGAGCGAGGCAGTGATAAAATAATATTTTTTAAAGACGAAGGTGCTTGCGTAGCCTGCATTTGGACCAAACTCAAAGAACCTTAGGGATTGCAGGCTCTGCGCCGGCTCCTGAACAAGTGGCACTGGGACAAGCCCATCTTTATTAGCCGCCATGCCCCCATAAATTTCAAAACCAAGAAAAGGGCTTGATCCGGATTTAATTTGCCTTTCGTTTTGTTGGAAGGCTGCTCTTAGGGATATCCTTTCCGGTTGCCCCAGAAATTGTATGGAGGCACCCACCTTTCTCACCCGCATATTGGGCAATACGTAATAAGGGCCATCACTGGCGTTAATCCCTTCCGGCTGACTGAAATAATAACCGTCATAAAGCTGACCAAAAAAGTCGATAACCATTTTTTTCGGATAAATATGCGCCTGCAGATCCAAATACCTACTCTCCCCAGTTCCTCTATCGGGATTTAACAAGCCAAACCCAAAGGCCAGGTTGAGGGTGATGTTTTTATAAGTAGCTCCCAAACCCGTGTTGAGGGTGCTGTTAGGCTCATAGAGTAGGTTGTAATTCCCCTCCCTGTCCCTTAGTCGAATATTGGTGAATTTTCTGGAAAAATAATACCTCCCGATTAACTGGTCATGGTAACCGATAAAGTAGGGGGACTCTTCAGAATCGGAGTCTGTACCTTCCTCCTGGGCATGCGTCGTAAACACAAAAAGCATTATAGGAATTAGAAAAAATAGTCTCATGAAGCATCTTCTAGTTAAACAACCTATGTATTCTAAGCAAACGAGAAAAGCATAGGTAGTGTTCTTCATAAGAGTAGGAAAAGGTTCAAGGGGAAGGAGGCTAATAAAAATAATTTAAGTAGTACCTCCATCTGATTGAATACTAAAAATTAGTAGTAGAAAAAGTTGCTTAATCACCCATGACAAATGTACGAATATTTTTGATTAGAAAACAAAAAGTTTATCTACAAAATTTTAGATAAATTAAAGAAATAATTACAAACAGGATTTTCAGCTTACGATTAGTTTTTAAAATTAAGAAGCGGAATTTGAAAAATTTTGTTTTTTTTGGTTAAGGGAGAGCAAATCTATAAATTTTAATTTTATTGGAATTATTGTTTTAAGTTTTAAGGAATAGGAAAATAGAACAATGTTTTATTTTAAATTTGATAATATTATTAGGTATCTTATGTTAAATTTTAGGTCAATGATTTTTTATTTTCGAAAAAATTCCCTAAACCTCCAATAAAAGACCTACTTTAGAATTGTAATATAAATATTGAAATAGTACAAATAAATAAATTTTAGTTTTAACTGAAGAACGGACTTTTCTTGAACTTTGGTTTTAGGAAAGCCGCAAATTGTGTTTTATTTGAAGCCGAATAAGATAGACAAATGAAATCGAGCCTGCCTGGACGGCAGCCAGGCATGACGAGCACGTCACATACTGGGATGATTATAGACTGCGAGATTCCCCCGAATCGAGTTCCCCGAAGCGAGTTCGGGGCAGGCAGGGGCAAGCTATATGACCGCTGAAAAGAAATTATAAACATATGAAAGACCCCATAGTCAGTGTTGTTATCCCCAGCTATAACCAATCCCGCTACCTGAGGGAAACGGTTGAATCGGCACTTGGCTCCACTTACCCTCATCTGGAAATAGTGATAGTGGATGATGGTTCCACAGATGATTCTAAAGAACTGGCAATGGATCTTTCCGCTAGGCATGTGAAGGTCTCCTATTATTCGCAACAAAATGCAGGGCCTTCAGCAGCAAGAAATCATGGTATAAGGAAGGCAAAGGGAAAGTATATTTTGCCGCTGGATGGCGATGATTTGATCTCTGAGGAATACATAAAGCAGGCAGTAGATGTGGTGGAAAAGGATCAAAATGTAAAGGTAGTATATTGCAAGGCGAGGAAATTTGGGGCTGTGGAAGGGGAGTGGAAGCTAAAACCATTTAGCAGGGCAGCCTTGGCAGAAGGAAACATGATATTTGTCTCGGCCTTGTTTAGAAAGAAGGATTGGGAAAAGGTGGGCGGATTTTCGGAAGAGATGACTTGGGGATTTGAGGATTGGGAATTTTGGATATCCATGCTCAAAGAAGAAGGGGAAGTAGTCCAATTGCCCATTACGGGGTTTTATTACCGGATCAGAAAAGGGTCAAGAAGAAAGGGAGTTTCAGCCAGGGATAGACAATTGACGTATAGTTTTATCAATACCAAACACAAGGATTTTATTTACGCTCAGCTTGGTGGACCCATCCGGAAAAGCAAGACTTGGTCAAAGCAAATAAACAGGTTATTGAAACGGATAGGCCTCGACCCCTGCAAAAACAGCTAGATTAATTCTAATTTTTATTAAATTAGACGTGCCAACTTCAAAAGCTACATGATAAAACTAGTAAATGCGGAGATATTAGCCATAGGGGATGAACTTCTTTATGGCCAAATTCAGGATACCAACAGCCTATGGATCAGTCAGGAGTTGGACAAAATTGGCGTAAAAGTGGTGAGAAGGACCACAGTAGGAGATAATAGGGAAGCCATGCTTCATGCTTTTGTGGAGGCGGAGAAGGCTGCCGATATCATTTTGATCACAGGAGGTTTAGGGCCTACTCACGATGACCTTACCAAACCGCTTCTTGCGGAATACTTCGGTTGTGAACTTGCCTTGGTACCAGAGGCCCTGGAAGCGGTCAGGCAGCTTTTTGAAAAGAGGGGAAGAGAACTCACCCCTACCAATAGGCTACAGGCCCATCTCCCCACAAAATGTCAATATGTGCCCAACAAGTTAGGTACTGCTCCTGGGATGTGGTTTGAGGAAAACGGAAAAGTCTGGATGTCCATGCCCGGTGTTCCACATGAGATGAAGGGGTTGATGAACGGTTATGTATTGCCAAAAATTAAACAAATGTTTGACCTTCCCGTGATCTATCATAAGCTGGTGAAAACCGTTGGAATTGGGGAAAGCTGGCTTTCTGATTTAATTAAGGAATGGGAAGAGTCCTTACCGGATCATGTGAGATTGGCCTACCTGCCCTCATTGGGAGAAGTGAAGCTCCGGCTTACGGCCATTGGCAATACTTTTGAAGAAGCTGAAAATGAGGTGGATATTCACCTGGATAAATTACTTCCGAAAATTGGGAAGTATATTTATGGATATAACCAGGATCAGCTTCATAGTGTGGTTGGTCACCTGTTATCCCAAAAAGGGGAGAGCATGGCACTTGCAGAAAGTTGCTCGGGTGGGTATATTGCCCACCTCATTACCAGTATTTCAGGGTCGAGTGCCTATTTCAGGGGAGGGATGATACCCTATCATAATGAAATAAAGGAAAAAGTGCTAGGGGTAGGAGGTGAAACACTTCAGGAGCACGGTGCTGTAAGTGAAGCCACGGTAATGGAAATGGCTGCTTGCGTCAAAGAAAAGTTTCGTGTAGACTACGGGTTGTCCAGTAGTGGCATAGCAGGGCCAGAGGGAGGTACACCTGACAAGCCGGTGGGTACGGTTTGGATCGCATGTGCCCATAAAAGCGGAGTGGAAACGAAACACCTGAAACTCACCCAGGACAGAGCCGTTAATATTCATCTCACAGCAGTATCGGCTCTTAACTTATTGAGAAAGTGTATTTTGGGGGATTTCGATTAAAGATTTTGAAACATAGGTTTTGCGATGTTGTATTTAAAATTTAATTTTAACTTTATCGCTAAGCCCAAATAATAACACCTATGGCAGTAGTAGAAATGATCATGCCCAAAATGGGAGAAAGCATTTTCGAAGGCACTATACTCACCTGGTTGAAGAAAGAGGGTGAGGAAATCGCCCAAGATGAGTCGGTTCTGGAAGTGGCCACGGATAAAGTGGACACAGAAGTTCCTGCATTGCACGGAGGTGTTTTAAAAAAAATTCTGGTGAAGGAGGGGGAGGTAGCTGAGGTAGGGGCTCCTATTGCTTTGATTGAAACCAGTGACGAAAATGCTGCTGCGGATGAGCAGACAACGAATGACGATAAAATGGCAGACATCATGGAAGCTGCCCCCCCAAATACTGCCTCCTTGGTTCAACCCAGTTCTAGAACCAGCTTGGCGCAAAAAAGCGAGGACGTGGAAGATGCCCGGTTTTATTCCCCATTGGTCTTGAGTATTGCCAAAAAGGAGCAAATCAGCAAAACGGAGCTTGCCCAAATACCTGGGACAGGAAGAGAAGGGAGAGTCACAAAAGATGACATGTTTCACTATTTGAACTCAAAAAAGGATGGCGGGGCAATTTTGCAAGAACAACCTAGGAAGGTTTTGGTAAGCGGGGAGGATGAAGTCATTCAGATGGACCGGATGAGGAGAGTGATAGCCCAGAGAATGTTGGACTCCAAAAGAATTTCTGCCCATGTAAGCTCTTTTGTGGAAGCGGACGTTACAAACATAGTGTTGTGGAGAAACAAAATAAAAGAGGCATATAAGCAAAAGGAAGGGGAGAGTTTTACCTTCACCCCCATTTTTGTTCAGGCCATAGCAAAGGCACTTAAGGAATACCCCATGATTAACATCGCCGTGGATGGGGAAAAAATAATCAAGAAGAAGGCCATAAACATAGGGATAGCTGTGGCACTTCCTAACGGGAACTTGATTGTTCCGGTAATTAAAAATGCGGACAACTTTACCCTAAATGAGTTGTCCAAAAAAATCAATGACGTGGCGAAAAGGGCAAGAAACAATAAATTGGATCCCGATGAGTTAACTGGAGGCACCTATACATTGTCCAATGTGGGTTCATTTGGCAACATTATGGGAACCCCCATCATTGTTCAGCCCCAAGTGGCCATCATGGCAGTGGGGACCATCGTGAAAAAGCCAGCCGTAATAGAGACACCCACAGGAGATGTTATTGGAATCAGGCATAAGATGTTTCTTTCGCATTCCTATGACCATAGGGTGGTGGATGGTGCCTTGGGGGGAATGTTTGTTAAGAGAGTTGCTGATCATTTAGAGGAATTTAGCTTAGAAACCAAGCTAACCAAGACTTAAATGCGTATCTTTCAGTTCAATCAACTCATAAGCCATGAAAGCAATCTGGAAAAACACCCTCCTGGCAGAGACCGATGATACGGTAATTGTAGAAAACAACCATTATTTCCCTCATGAATCTTTGAACAAGGAGTTTTTTGAAGTTTCGGAACACAGCAGCGCCTGTCCTTGGAAGGGGACTGCGAACTATTATCACATCAGGGTAGGGGAAGACATAAATCCCAATGCAGCCTGGTTTTACAATGATCCCAAAGAAGCGGCCAAGCATATCAAGGGCAGGGTGGCATTTTGGAAGGGTGTAAAAGTGGAGTAACTGTAATGGAAAGATTCGATGCGGTCATTATTGGAGCTGGACAGGCAGGGATGCCATTAGCCCATAAAATCAGTAGTAAGGGGCACACGGTTGCTCTTGTGGAACAGCGCGTCATAGGCGGGACTTGCATCAACGATGGCTGCAGCCCGACTAAGACAATGGCTTTCTGCGCAAAGGTGGCTCACACTGTCTCAAGGGCAGGAGATTACGGAATTGAAGTCGATGCTTTCAGGATTAATCAAAAAAAAATTAAGCAACGCAAAAATCATATTGTGCATCTTTTTAGGGGAGGTGCACAAAAAGGTTTGGATAAGGCAGAGAATATCACAGTAATAATGGGCAAGGGCTCGATAGTGGGCCAGGGGCATGTGGCTGTACAGCAGGCTGATGGCATTAAACGGTCTCTTTCTACAGATGCTATTTTTATAAATACAGGGTCCAAAACCAAACTCCCCAACCTTAGAGGGCTGGACCAAGTTCCTTTTTTGACTAGTTCCACCATAATGGACTTGGAAGAAACCCCAAAAAGTTTGTTGATTTTGGGGGGAGGATATATCGGGTTGGAATTCGCCCAAATGTTCAGAAGATTTGGAAGTGAGGTCAGCGTTCTGGATTCCGCAGAAAGACTTGTAAGTAAAGAGGACACAGATGTTTGTAAAGAAGTAAGTGCCATTTTTAAAAAGGAAGGGATCAGCACCTATTTTAATTTTGAAGCAGAGGAGGTTTTAAATGAGGAAGGCCAAATTTCCATAAAGGGAAGGCAAGACGGAAGAGGGGTCACCTTAAAAGGTTCCCACCTCCTAGTGGCTACAGGGAGGAAGCCTAATATTGAGGGGTTGAATGCAGAAGAAGCCGGTATTGTGCTTACCGATCAAGGTTTTATTGAGGTAGATGAACAGTTTCGGACAAGTCTTAAAAACGTATATGCCATGGGCGACGTGTCTGGCAGCCCTCCTTTTACCCATATTGCCTATAATGATGCTAACTTGGTGTTTCAGGCAGTTTACGAAAACCGTGTGCTATCCCATAAGAATAGGCTAGTTCCATACTGTATTTTTATTGATCCCCAACTGGCAAGAATAGGACTGAATGAACAACAGGCAAAGAACAGAGGAATTCCATATAAATTAGGGAAATTCTGGATGAAGCATGCTGGAAGAACCTTGGAAGCCGATGAAAAGGAGGGCTTTTTTAAGGTTTTGGTCGATCCAAAAGACGGAAAAATCCTTGGAGCCACTATTTTAAGTATGGATGGAGGAGAAGTCATGGCCATTCTTCAAATGGCCATGATTGGAGGAGTGACCTATGAACAGATCAAAGATCTTCCCATCGCCCATCCTACTTTGGCAGAGAGCTTGAATAACCTGATGAAGCAGGTGCAGGGTTGATGCCAATAAAATTGCCGAATTTCTTCAAGTTGACAGATCAATGGTTTGGAATCTGATTTTTTAACCGATTTATTGTCCAAATAGATAAGACGGAAAACCAGCCCTGCAATTGGTTTAAGCTAGTAAAAGCAAAATTGGTTTAGGATCATTCCGCTAGTGAAATCGAGCATGACGAGCACCTCACACACTGGGATGATTATCGTTGCGAGATTCCCCCGAAACGAGTTCCCCGAAGCGAGTTCGGGGCAGGCAGGGGCAGGCTATGTGACCATTAAGAAACAATTATAAACACATGAAAGAATACCAGTAGTCCCATTCATTCTAGGATATTAAAATTTTATTCTTGCTATTTCCATATTATTGGCATGATTATTTCTTTTAATCTATTCGATATTTTAAAGTATTAAACCAACTACAATGGATACCGAAAAAATAAAAGATTCATTAGAAGAGGTGCTTGCCATATGTGAAGACGGGGAGGAAGGATACCAAACTGCTTCCGAAAAAATTAAGATTGGTGAATTCAGCACCCTCTTTTTAAGATTCTCCCAGCAGAGAAAACTTTTTCAGGAAGAACTTAAAAATGAAGGCCTAAAAATGGGACTTGATTTAAAAGTTTCAGGAAGTGTGAAAGGTTTTTTTCATAGAACCTGGTTGGCCACAAAAGCCCTTGTGGCCGATAATACAGAGGAAAATGTAATTGCAGATGCCATGGAAGGAGAAAAGCAGGCACTTAGGGTTTATGAAAGTGCTCTGGCAAAAAGCCAACTACCTGCCTACATAAAAGACATGCTTCAAGAACAACAGCGATTGATTAAAGTTGCAATTCAGCAACTTCAGGGGCTCAAGCAAGAGCTTTAGTTTTATATTTTATTTTAACAACCCTAAACCAATTATCAAATGAGTGAATGGAAAGATAAGCTTAAAGGCAACTGGAATGTTGTCAAAGGCAAATTAAAGCAAAATTATGGTGATCTTACCGACGATGATTTATCCTATGCCGAAGGGGAGGAAGATGAGTTGATAGGAAGGATCCAAAAAAAGACGGGAAAAGCAAAGGAAGATATCAAAGGCTTCATAGATACCCTATAGACAAGCGTAAAAAAACCGGTTCCAAAATAGGAGCCGGTTTTTTTTTAGTATCCCGGTACAATTTTTAGATCTACCTCTTTTTTCCAAGCCAATATCGTGTCATTTTGGGCTGGGAAATAATTCATTTTCAACCTGAAACCTTCCAAATCCAACACCTCATGCAATGAAAGTTGTATGATCTGACTATCAATCTCTGTTGCATAAAGTGGTTTGCCTTTATTGTTTTCAAATTGGATTTCCCCCTTTAATGGGAAGGGAAGGACAATTTTCAAATAATATTTATCCTCATGAAGGAAAGCATCAGTAATTTCCGGGAATATATTATTGCTAACCTTGTTGTTATTGTCGAAATAGGCTTCATAAACTTTTCTACCTGATCTAAACCTTGTCTGTTTTTGTTTTTCAGGAGAAACATATTCCCAGATTTCTCCATGTTCGGGTTGGGAAGTCTCCCGAGGAGTCTCTTTTTCCAGGTCCTTTTCCTTGGATTGTTTTTCAGGTGCTGAGCTGCAGGATAATAGCGAAAAGAATGCCCCACACAGAATTGTTTGTAGGATACCACATTTTATTGGTTTCATGGCTTAATTATTGGTTTTTAGTGCTCGCCACTTGTCACGACCTGCACCGGTTCCGATAATTACTGGGATATAGAGGGATTTAATAAGATTTTTATTCTTCACTAATTGTGACATTTTCGTTTTGCCTTATTACCTCATTCCAATTTCCATGCTCGGGTCATTTCTTTTTTTCCCGGAGGGCCCGGAACCTTATCCAGATAAAGCCCTAAGGAACTTAGGGACTTCTTTACCTTACTGGCGGCACAATAGGTTACCAATACTCCCCCTGGGTTCATACTTTCAACTACTTTATGCAGTGCTTCAGGTTCCCATAATTCGGGTTGTTTTTTAGGGGAAAACGCATCAAAAAACACGATGTCAGCTGGATAAAGTTTGGCTTCTTCTAATGTTTTTTTATCCTTTTTAATATTAAAATACTCGTTTATAGCTTTACCCTCCTCCCAGCTCATTTGATGTAGCCTTTTGAAATAGGGGCGATAATGGGTAAGAGTTTCGTCCAATGTGGAATAATTTAACTGACTATAAACCTCCTCGTTAAGAGGAAATGGCTCCAACGTGTGGTAGAGTAGAGGCACCTTGAATTGGTCAGACCAAATTAGGGTAAGCCAGGCATTAAGGCCAGTGCCAAAGCCCACTTCAAAAACTCTGATGGGAAACTTTCCTTGGTTTCTATTGAACCAGGCCTCTAACCCATAAAGCAAAAATACATGGATGGATTCCCTGTAAGCACCGTTGGTTGAATGATAGCTTTCGTTGATTTCTGGAAGATATACAGAGTGGGAGCCATCTTCGGTCAGGATGATTTTGGTTTCTCTTTCTTTCATTCCTCAAGCCTGGTGATTAAAGCAACACAATAGGCAGAGACACCCTCTTCCCTTCCCACAAATCCAAGTTTTTCTGTGGTTGTGGCCTTGATGGAAATTTGGGATGCCTCCACTCCCATAACTTGAGCCAGACAATTTTTCATTTCCGGAACCAAAGGGTTCAGTTTAGGTTGTTGGAGACATACGGTGCAATCTAGGTTGCCCACCTCATAGTTTTCCTTTTTCAGCAAATCCATAACCTCTTTAAGAAGAACCTTGCTGTCAATACCCTTGAACTGGGGATCTGTGTCAGAAAAATGGTATCCTATATCCCGAAGGTTTGCCGCACCCAGAAGGGCGTCGCAGATCACATGGATAAGCACATCCGCGTCGGAATGGCCTACTGCACCCTTATTGTGGATGATTTTTATTCCCCCTAGCCAGAACTCTTGGCCTTCTTTGAGTTGATGTACGTCATACCCAAAACCTACTCTGATATTTGCCATAATTTTCACTTATCCGGTTACGCCTGGTATTGATTTGTGGAAGTTTTGTCCAACGCTGAGGCAGCTTTGTAATACACAGTAGAAGCATTATTTTCATCCAAATAACGATTTGCCGAAGTTTGAATCGCATCCCTGGAGATTCCCAATTTTTTGTCAGACTCTTCCCAATAATAGTTGGGGTTCCCCAATTGAGCAAAATAGGCTAGTTTCATTGCCCGGTTTAGCAGGTGTAAGGACTCGTAGGCTTTCATAGCTTCGGCTTGGTGCTTTACTTTCTCAATGGCATGCTGAGGGACTTCTTGGCATTTAAAGTCCAAGAGCAGCTTGTTCAATAATTCCTCAGCTTCCTCAGCTTCTCTACCTCTTTCCATTTTTGCCGAGATAACTAGAAGGTTAGGGTCAACATTTCCCATTACATACCCTTGGCAGGTGGCGAATACATCAGTGCCTTTTACCAGTTTCTGTTCTAAAGGAGCCGATCTCCCAAAGCTCAGCAGGTCTGTTATCAGGTCACATTCCAAATATCCCGGCATTAATCTGCCAGGGATGTGAAAAACCTTATACAGGGCATCCGAAGGCACATCTGCATAGATTTTTTTGGATCTCTTCACCAATTGCGGGGGTTCTACCGTGGCAAAGGGTGTTGGAATAGGTCTTGCAGGAATATCTCCAAACCATTTTGAGGCAAGTTTTTCTATCTCCGCGGTCTTCACTTTTCCCGCAACCACCAAAATCGCGTTGTTTGGGCCATAATAAGAATGGAAGAATTCTCGAATATCTTGGCTATTGAAATTTTCAATATGTGCAATTTCCTTCCCAATGGTGGGCCACCGGTAAGGGTGTGTGGTAAATGCCAGGTCCCTGACATGATGCATAATGTCACCATAGGGTTGATTCAGGTACCGTTGTTTAAATTCTTCTATCACCACCTCCCTTTGGGTTTCAATAGTACTGTCCTTAAGATTTAAAGCCAACATTCTATCAGACTCTACCCAAAAGGCAGTTTCCAAATTGATGGCAGGTAATTGGATATAGTAGTTAGTAATGTCGGTATTGGTAAATGCATTGCATTCACCACCCGCCTTTTCTACCACTCTGTCGAAGTCTGAGACGTTTTTTGACCCTCCAAACATCAAGTGCTCAAAATAATGAGCAAGCCCCGTTTTATCAGGTGTTTCATTCTTTGAACCTACCTTATAGAGCATGTTAAAAACGGCCATTTCAGTACCTTCGTCCTCATGTACCAAAACCTCTAACCCATTATCCAATGTAAAAGCCTGAAAGTCTATCATATTTAACAGGCAAAATTAACAAAAAATAAAACTTTACTGCCTTGCTATAGAATAGATTCTCCTTTATATCCTGCCTTTTCTAATGCCTTCTTTATTTTTTCCTCCGAACACTGACCATTAACGGTTAAAATACGATCTGGATGTGAAAGGTCTACCTCCCAGCTAACATTTTCTAATTGATCCATTTCTGGTTTTATGGTAGCCACACAAGCACCACACTTTACATTGGTTTTCAGTTTGATTTTCATATGCTTATAATTGATTTTTATATGCCACATGGAATCTCGCAAAGGATAATCATCCCAGTGTGTGACGTTTTCGTCATGCTCGATTTCATGTTTATTTGGATTACGTATATTTTAACCTTAAACTGTTGCCTACCACCGAAACGGAACTTAAAGCCATAGCAGCACCAGCCAACATGGGGTTGAGCAAAAACCCAAATGCTGGATATAAAACGCCTGCCGCAATGGGTATGCCTATGATGTTATAAACAAATGCCCAAAACAAATTCTGGTGAATGGTGGAAACTGTGCTTCTAGATATTTTTAAAAGGTCGAGAATACCTTGAAGGTCGGAATGTACAAGGGTAACTTTCGCAGCGTCCATGGCAATGTCTGTGCCCTGTCCCATGGCAATGCTGAGGTCTGCCAATACCAATGCCTCACTGTCGTTTATCCCATCTCCTACCATGCCTACTTTTTTCCCCATGGCTTGAAGGGAACGAACGTATGCACCTTTTTCGGCTGGGAGTACACTGCTTTTCACCTTTTCAATTTCCAGTTCTTTTGCCACCAAATTTGCGGTTTTTTCCTGGTCACCCGTGAGTAAATGTAAGCTGATCCCCCTCTCTTTTATTTTTTTTAAAATGTCTTTGACGCCTGGTTTTATGGGATCAATGATGGCGATGATTCCAGCTAACCTTTTATTCTTGGCTATATAGACCATGATATGACCAGTATTTAACAACTGTTGGGCATTATTCAGTAAATTCTGGTTTGCCCTTACTCCCATCTCCTCCAGCCAAGACCATTTACCAATGTAAAAGGAGTCTTCGTTAAAATGTCCACTGACTCCTTTACCAGTATAGGATACAAAACCACTCACTTCCACTGGGTCGGTTAGGGAGTAGAAGTGGGAAGAAATAGCCGTGGCCAATGGGTGTTCACTTTGATCCTCAATAGCTGCGACAATTGTCCCTATTTGTTCTTTTTGTTGGTCATCGTCCCAAACCACATGCTTTACAGAGGGTCTTCCCTCGGTAATCGTTCCTGTTTTGTCAAGAACTAAGGTGTCTATTTTATGACCAAACTCCAGGCTTTCCGCGTCCTTGACCAGGATCCCCTTGGTAGCGGCTTTTCCAATTCCGACCATAATGGCAGTAGGCGTGGCAAGCCCCAAAGCACAAGGACAGGCGATTACCAATACCGTGATCATGGAAAGCATCCCCAACAATGCTTTTTCCTCCCCACCAAACAAGAGCCATACCACCAAGGTCACTATGGCAACCCCCATTACCACCGGCACAAATACGGCTGTAACCTTGTCCACTGTCTTTTGAATAGGGGACTTGGTTCCCTGAGCAGCTTTTACCCTTTTAATGATGGATGCCAAAACCGTCTGTCCAACCTCCTTGCTCACCCTTACTTTAAGAGGCACATTATTGGTTAAAGTACCTGCGAATACTTCATCCCCTGCTTTTTTGGACGAAGGGATAGGCTCCCCGGTCAACATGCTTTCGTCAATGTATGCCTCCCCTTCTACGATTACCCCATCCAAGGGGATTTTTTGACCTGGCTTGACAAGGATCAAGCTTCCAGGCTTCACCTCATCGATATTAACCTCTTTATGTTCCTTGCCATGGAGAAGAAAAACTTTATTGGATTGCATACCCATCAGTTTTCTCAATGCCTCTCCAGTACCGGCTTTTGCCTTTGACTCTAACGTTCTACCCAGTAAAATAAAGAAAATGATGACGGCTGCTGTTTCAAAATACACATGTGGCTCAAAGCCCCTTTCCATGAGCCACTCCGGGAAAAAAGTGTTCCAAGTACTGAACACATAAGCGATTCCTGTACTTAGAGCTACCAATGTGTCCATGTTTGCCTTAAGGTGTTTGGCCTGCCTAAAGGCGTTTAGGAAAAACATTTTGCCAAACACAAACAATATGGGTGTAGTCAATGCCCACATCACTATGTTTCCGAAGGGGAAAGTCATCCAAAACATTCCGATAATGAACACCGGAAAGGCAAGGATTCCTGCATAAAGAGTATTTTCCTTTAGCTGTTTATAGTGGTTAAGTTGTCTTTCCTCCAAACCTTGTCGCTCATCTTCCTCAACCAGGAGATCATATCCGGCAGCTTGTACAGCCTTCTGTAATCCTTCCAATGAAACTTCTTCATTTTCCAGTGTCACAGAGGCAGTATGGGTGGCAAAGTTCACACTGGCGCTTTTCACTCCTTTGGCCTTGCTCAAGGTGGACTCCACACTTGTGGCACAAGCTGCACAGCTCATTCCAGAAACAGGTAAATCAACTTTATTTTTCATGCCAGTTCTAAATTTTAGATTACAAATCTAAGGGTGGGGATTCCCACTTTGTTATATAATTCTTTATTTTATGTATAGGCAAGTAAATTAGCAACCAAAAGTATTTTATGCTCGTTTAATATTTTGATTTACAATCCTTTCCTGGCTATGAAAAACATCTTCCTCTTGCCAATTTTCTTTTTTGTACACTGCTATCTACATGCACAAACCCTTGAAGCGGATATTGGGCTTTCCTATTCTCGTATGGAACCGTTAAACCGGATGAGTAACTTTATTCCCAGTGGAAATGGCATAGGCTTGGACCTTATGTTAAGGCCAGCGGGGAGCAGGTTTGCAGTAGGGCTTGACCTTGGATACAGTATTTATGGAAGAGACTCAGATAGGCAGGTTTATACTTTTGAAGATGGGAGTAAGGCTGACATGGACATAGTGGTAAATAACAATATCACCAACTTCATGATAGGAGGAAGGTATTTCTTAGGGGAAAATGGCAAAATTATCCCATTTATTAGTGCTAAGGCAGGTTATTCGAGATTTGGAACCAACCTTTTTATTTATGACCCGGATGATTTCGACCATTGTGAGCCAATAGATACGGAACTTTTGCTGAAAGATGGGACTTTTTTGAGGGGTATAGGTGCGGGGTTGCAATGGAAATTTTCGGAAGTAATGGTGATGAATCTTAGTGCCGATCTGCTAATGGGAGGAGGGATCAGGTACATGAGTGTGGATGCACCTATAAGGCACGAACACCATCATTCCACAGGAAATGAAGTAGAAGCCAGGTTCATCAACACCCAAACACAGGTTATCCATAAACATCATGTGGGATATGTATATCAAAGTGCGGTAAGGGTGCTGGATCTGCGCTTTGGTTTGGCTTACAGGTTATCTAAGTGATAATAGAGCAAACTTTTTCATTTTACTGCTTAAATATTACGCTCAGATCAAGCCCTCGCGGTATTTTTATGGTCTAAAATGTGTAAATTTACCGTTCTTGTAAAGAGTGAGATTTTCAGAACTAACCAAGGACAAATCCGGTTTTCACACCAAACTTCTGTATCGAAAAGGATAAAAAAAACGTAGCTTATGATCAAATCTACTGTTGACCCGGAGTGTACCGGGCAATTTTCAACTTTGTTTTTAGACTATATTCGACAGAAACCTCAATTAAAGCCTTTTTATTATCTGTTTCCAAGTATTGAGAATTTTGGAGAAGCCATCAAGTCCAGGTCATTTGCGCAAGAAAAAAGGGAAAGGCTGGTGGATGTGTTTCGTAGTCAATACCAGGGTCTTCCCGAAAGGGATAAGGTTATAGAGAACATAGAGGCCATAGGAGAACCAACCACTTTTACGGTAACTACAGGACACCAACTTAATCTTATGTCGGGGCCCCTTTACTTTATCTATAAAATCATATCCACTATCAATCTTGCAAAAAAGCTGGAGGAGCAATATCCTGAGCATCATTTTGTACCTGTATATTGGATGGCTACAGAAGACCACGATTTTGCAGAGATCAATCATTTTCATTTTGATGGGCATAAATACGAGTGGAAATCAGAACAGACTGGCCCTGTGGGGGAGTTTAAAATTGACGAAGAGCTGAGGGAACTGTTAAAGAAATGGCAATTTCTTCCTGGCTTTATCCGAGAAGCTTACAGGGAAAGCCCAAACCTTTCCTTTGCTACTCGTAAATTTGTGGATCAACTCTTTGGGGATGAAGGGCTACTTATACTAGATGCCAATGAACCTCGGTTGAAGAAGGAGTTTTGTGCCATCATGGAAGCCGATATTTTCGAACAAAAAGCCAATGACCTTATTCAGCAGCAAAACAGGCGGCTGGAAGAGTTGGGCTATAAATCCCAGGTTTATCCCCGGGAGGTAAACTTCTTCTATATCCAAGATGGAATAAGGGAACGTATTGTGAAAAATGGGGATGGTTTTGAGGTATTTGGCAGGGATGAAAAAAGATGGACTGAGCAAAGTTTAAAGGATGAAATCCAAAATTTTCCTGAGCGGTTTAGTCCCAACGTGGTGATGAGACCCTTATACCAAGAGTGCATACTACCAAACTTGGCATATTTAGGAGGGCCCGCAGAAGTAGCTTACTGGTTTCAAATCAAACCCGTGTTTGATCATTATGGTTTGTTTTTCCCCATAGTAATGGCAAGGAACTTTGTATTGGTGGTTCCCGGTAGTTTGCAGCGTAAAATTAGGAAAATAGGGTTGAATTCAGAAGACCTGTTTAAACCCTACACCACGCTGCGTAAGCAATGGGTGATTAAAGAAGCGAAAGAGGATGTGCTCTTGGCTGAGGAGTCCTCCAAATTAAGAGAGTTGTACGCAACTCTTGTGGCAAAATCCAAAAGAATAGACCCTACTCTCGAGGCTGCCGCAGAAGCTTCCGGCGTAAACGCACAGAAAATTCTTTGTCATCTTTCGGAAAAGTTACGCAAGGCGGAGGAGAAAAAACAGCAGGACTTAGTCAGGCAGTTGAAGGAAATTAAAGATGTGCTTTTTCCAGGGGGAGTTCCTCAAGAAAGAAAATTAAATTTGCTAAACTTTTTCTTGGAAGACCCTAAATTTGTGGAGCAACTCTTTGGCCATCTTGATCCACTTGCAATGGAGATGATCGTTTTGTATCCCAATGAAGGATAAGGAAGCACTCAGACTGAAGTACAAGGAAAAGAGGAAGAGTTTGGGATCCCGGCTCCGAGGGGAGATTTCGGCCTTGATCAGCGAACTTACTTTTACTTTTATTTTGGAAAACTTCCCAAAATCAAATATTCATCTCTATCTTCCTATCAAAAAACTCAATGAGGTGGATACTTTTAAATTATTAGAGAGGCTTAGGGAAGAGGGGGTAAGTTGTTTTACTTCTATTTCCGATTTTGATTCTCAAAAGATGCATACTGTTTATTTGCCAAAAGAATGTAATTTTGCCGAGGATGAGAAAGGTATTCCTGTCCCAAGCCCCACGATTTTTGCAAAAGGGGTGAAATTGGATGTAGTGATTATGCCCTTACTGGGATATGATAATTTTGGCACTAGAGTTGGTTATGGATTAGGGTATTATGATAGGTTCTTGGCTTATATGGAACCTCAGCCTTTTAAACTGGGGCTTTCCTTTTTTCCTCCGGAAGAAAAACTGCCCAGGGAAGACCATGATATAAAGATGGATGGCTGCGTTTGCCCGAAAGGGTTAATTCTGTTTTAGATAGTTGTTTAACGTTTTATTTATTTTAATTATGGTGAGGAAATTTTGTGTGTTGATGTGTGCAATTTCATTTTGGCTGTTAGGCTCTCAAGTGGAAGCCCAAACCTATTCCACAGGTGTTGGGTTGAGGTTGGGGGTTTCCAACGGTTTGACGGTAAAACATTTTATCGATTCGGATATTGCCTTGGAAGGAATCGTCCATACCAGATGGAATGGCTTACTAGTAACTGGTTTGTATGAAGTACACCGAAATGTAAGAGAAGTCAGGGGCCTAAGGTGGTTTTACGGTGGAGGAGCCCACATCGGAGCTTGGAACAGAAGACCTAATTCACCGCCACCTTGGTCAGATGCAAGTTACAGGGGAGGCACGGTGATAGGGATAGCTGGGATCATAGGGCTGGATTATAAATTTGAAGATGCTCCTATTAACCTCTCTCTGGACTATAAACCCGCCTTTAACATCACTCATGGTGCTGGTTTCTGGGGGGATGAGGTAGCCTTGTCCATAAGATTTACATTTTAAAAAGGTTTTATGATGGGAGGTACTTTTGGAGTCCTCCCATTTTTTGCTAAGTAATAGATGTTACCAGAAAAGACTTATTCTTCAGGAATAATCCTGACCAGTAAACCACTACCCTCGGTAATAGCATAGATATAACCATCCGGGCCTTGAGCAACATGCCGAACCCTTCCGATGTCTTGAAGCAGCCTTTCTTCCCCCACATAGGATGTACCATCCAGTTCTACCCTGTTGATATGTTGTGCGGCAAGAGCACCAATGAGCAGGTTTCCTTTCCAGTTTGGATAAAGGTCAGAAGTAACCAGCATGGAACCACAAGGTGCAATAGATGGATCCCAGTAATGTATGGGTTGCTCCATCCCTTCTTTTTCGGTTTCTTCACTGATTACAGAACCATCATAGTCGATGCCGTAAGTAATTACCGGCCAACCATAATTATTACCTCTTTCTATCAAATTGATTTCATCTCCTCCTCTTGGCCCATGGTCAATTTCCCATATTCTGTCATTTTCAGCATCATATAACAGGCCTTGTGGGTTTCTATTTCCATATGTCCAGATACTGGCAACTGCCCCCGATTCCTCCAGAAAAGGGTTGTCAGCAGGAATTCTCCCATCGTCATGAATTCGGTGAATCTTCCCGTGGGAATTACTTAAATTCTGAGCGTTATCTGGGTTGTCTCCTCGGTCCCCATTGCTGAAATAGAGGTAATTTTCGTTGTCAAAAACAATTCTGCTACCATAGTGCCTTCCTGCCGGATGGGCTGGAGTTGTCACAATCAGGTCTTCTTTTTCCACCATCTCGTTTTCCTGCAGTTTAAACCTCATTATTGCAGTTGCTCCCCCACCTTCCACTGCTTTGGCATAGGCGATATAAATCCACCCGTTTTGATCATGCTCAGGATGAAGTTGTATATCCAATAAGCCAGCTTGGTTGACATGATGGATTTCCGGCACACCATTCAGCCTATTACCAGAAAATTGATCGTCCTCAAAAACGAGGATTTCTCCTTTTCTTTCGGTTACCAACATCCTGCCATCAGGTAGCCATGCCATTCCCCAAGGATTTTCTAACTGGGTATAAAGGGTGTCCAGTTGAAAAGAAAGTTTTTCACTATCGATTAATCCTATGGGGGCCTGTGGGGGCTCTTCTAAAGGAGCTTGGCAGGAAAACAAAATGATAAATAATATAAGAATAAGAGTTTGCGGTTTTAAAGCAGCCATTTTTTGAGTGGTTTTAATGTGTAAAAGGCATTTTTGGGGATAAAAATCAAGGATTATGCCGTAAAAAAGTTTTCGTCTCCTAATAAATGAATGATGCACTGGAAAACCTGCTTTGTGCATGTGGCTGTAGAGAATTTTCTGAAGGAGCTTCCTACCAGTACCAATAATTTCTATATTGGGCGCAATTATTTTAAGACCCTATTTACATTCTTTAAGCAATACTTTTAATTACCATGACATACTTTAAATATCCATTGGCCCTTCACAGGCTTGCCCCCCTTTTTTTTGACTAGGAATTGAACTTTTTGAACGTTGGTTATTCCTCATTAGTCGATTAATTCCCTAACGCCGAAGAATAATGTTCAATTTAGTATCGTGAAAAACATAACAGCTTATTCCTCGAAAAATTTAAAAAAGATGAAAACCGAAAAAAATGGCAGATTTATTTTTACCGCCATCATCGTGCTAAGTACATTATTTTCTTGTATGCCTGATGAGAATGAGCGGATTTCCACTGGTCAGCAGGGGGAAATTGAGCAGCTAAAAGCAAATGCTGTTTTCGATTGGTCCACCTCAAAGCCTACTGTGGTTAAGATATCAGGTTTGACTGAGTTTCCGGTTGAATTAAGCCGGAGACTTAATTTATCCGATGCGGAAGGTCATGTGTATTATTCTGGCTTTCACCCTATTTCAGAAGATGTGGAGGTTAGCTTGGTGTTGCCCAACCATGTCAAAGTGCTAAAGTTAAGCTTTGGGGAAATTCACAAAGAGGGGGAAATAAAGGGTGGAAAGGTCAATCTTGACTATTTGCTAGAAGTGGATGATAGTGACATACTTTAATTTTTAAAGAGCAGAAACAATGAAAAAGTTAATAATTCTTTTGATAACAATAAATACTGTCATCTTTTCCTCCATAGCCCAGGTTAGATCAAGTACAGAAAGGAATATCACCAACGATGCTGAACTTGGAAACAGGGATTTATATTTTGCAAGGTGTTGGTCTATGGGTGGTGTGACAGTGAGCGATAATCCGGCTACCCTGATAAGTGGTAATTACAGCTTTAGGACTAATCAGTTGACCAACGAATCAAACATGGCCACATGGTTGATTTCTCCTTGGGTGAAAATCGGCGAAGGACAGATCACCTTTGACACCAAATTGGATGGAAATCCTGGCGGTAACAGGGCAATTAAGGTTCAATATATCCCCTACGAGGAAGGTCAAAATCATGGACATGGTAAGGAAGTATTGATTGAGACTTTTGAATTTCCAAATCCAATCAATAATCAAACGACAGTTCATCAAGTAAGCGTTAAAGTGCCAGAGGAAATAGTGGACAAAACCGTGAAAGTTTTCTTTAGCTTCGTAGGTACGGGGGGCACAGCCAGAGCAGGTTTTGATAACCTCATCATTCCGGGACAATCTTTAGCGGACCCATCCAACAATTGCCTGCCTCTGAACACCGTGAAGGATACTGATGGTGACGGGGTTCCTGACGAGGAAGATGACTACCCCAATGATCCTTTCAGGGCTTTTGACAACCGTTTTCCTGCCAATGGGTTTGGGACCCTTCTTTTTGAAGACCTCTGGCCTTCTCTAGGTGACTACGATTTCAATGATCTGGTTGTAGATTATCGTATCAACAGGGTGACAGATGCCAAGGGAGAGATAGTGGAAATTATCACCGAACTAAAAACCAGAGCTTCTGGAGCTGGATATAGGAATGGTTTTGGGATTGAATTTACCGGGATTTCTCCAGAAAAGGTAATTAAGGTTTCCGGTACTGAAATTAAAGCCGGTAGTATTCATTCCTTCCGTGAAAACGGGTTGGAGGCAGGAGTTGAGTACCTTACATACATCCCATTTGATGATGTGTTTAATGTACTTCCGCACACCGGGCAAGGAGCGACAGGTGTGAATGTAACTCCAGGAGGGCCATTCAGGGAGGTAGTTCGACAAAAAGTAACATTGACCTTAAAAGAAGAAGGGAAGGCCGGTCCTGGTGGCGCAGTAACCTTGGGTAATATAGGTGCGCATAACTTCAACCCCTTCCTTATTGCCAATCAAAAAAGGGAAGTTGAGGTTCATTTACCAGGTAAACAACCTACGGCATTGGCGAATAAGGATTTGTTCGGAACCTTAGATGACAGTTCAGATTTGGGGCCAAGTTACACCTACAAAAGTAAGGACACCTATTTGCCTTGGGCATTAAATATCAGCACCTCCATTCCTTATATGGTGGAAGCCGAACCTTTTACCTCTGGGTTTAAGAAATTCTTTGAGTGGGTGATATCCAACGGTACCGCATTTGAAGACTGGTACCTTGATCTAGATGGGTATAGGAATAACGAGAAGCTGCTTAATATTAAGAAGTAATTAGGCAGGAATCCTTTTTTAGAAGTTGTGAATTTTAGATAAAAGGAAGGCAGGCGAAAATGAATGTTTGCTTGTCTTCTTTTTTTTTCATTTTATAAAAATAATGTAAAAAAACAGTATGTTTACTGGCACAATTTAAAATAACCATGAAACCTTGATCAATTGATTTTTGGGATAAATGGTGATTGTTTGTTTTAAGAGATCTTGGGGTTTATGGCAATTTACTCTAAGTCTTGTATAAATTAATTGTTTATGAAAGACTGCAAAAATTTGCAAGCGGGCTCTATTTTTAGTAGGATATTGGCCCCATTGATTGTAATTGTGTTGACATTTTGTTTTTTCCAGCACACTTATGGTCAGGAAGAGACGGTTACAGTGACTGCGGATCAAAATAATGTGCCAATCGCGGCTCTGTCTTTAGATGTAGGGGGAGTTGAAATAATCCAGGAATCTCCAACCGACAATGAAAACCCTGCTCCATTTGATGTTCCTGCTTTGATTAACTATTTGCAGCTTGAAGATGGAAGGAAAATATTTGCAACTACCCGTAGGCCGAATGTGGCAAACCCCAACCCGCTGATAGGGTCAGATGAGATACGCCCGGAGGCAGTTCAGGTCGTCAGGTATAACGATGTAATAATAAGTCATAGAGACCCCGAGTTTTTAGAAAACCTTGAAGAGGTGGTATCCACCCCGGATTTGAGGTCTTATTGGGATATAGACAGTCAGCCTTCCATTCCCGAAGGTGCGAAATTTGTAGACCTAATTTACCCTGACCAAGTAGTGAGTTCAGGATTTATTCTTTATACCGAAAGATTTGGTAATTCTGCGACTGACTTTATAGCCCTTGACAGGAATGGAGAGCCCATTGAAGGGGCAAAGAGAGTAGAGGTGAGAGGTTGGCAATGGGACTCTGGGGTGAATCATATGACCAATGTGCCAGATCAAACTCAATGGATGGCATTGTTTTCACCACGTATTTTTGAGTCGGGTGAGCCTATTTTTGGAATCAGGATCATCAGTGTTGATGAGCCGGATGGGAAACTGGTATTTTTCGTAAACGCTTTAAATGCCTCAGATGACAGATTGGAAAGGGTAAATAGTGAGGTGGGGGGAGAAGCCCTTTTGAATGTTTTTGAAAATGATGAACTTAACGGGTTCCCTCTGAGCCCCATCGACATAGAGTTTAATATTCTTGAGCCATTTCCTGAAAATACGGTAATATTAAATGATGATGGTACAGTGGATGTTCCCCCAAATACTGAACCTGGCAATTATACAGCCACCTATCAGCTTGTAACCCCTGATGGTCAGTCCGATGAGGCTGTAGTATTCGTCCAAGTTATTGAATTTAAACCAGAAGCGTTTGACCTTGAAATAGAACTGGAGGATAGTTTTGGACGGGATAGTGTGATGAATGTTTTAGAAAATGACTTTTTAAATGGACTTCCAGCCGACCCTGAAGACGTCATTTTGTCGCAAATAGAAAATCAAAATGAAAGTTTTATTGTATTAAACCCAGATGGAAGCATTGACATCATCGAAGGAATACCCGCTGGCACCTATCAGGTGATATACCAAATATGTGACAGGGAAGATCAGGATAAATGTGATCAAGCAACAGTAACTATAATTGTGGCAGAAACCGTTCTGGAAGCAATTGATGATGATTTTGGGCTGGTAAATTTAAATAGACAGGGCCCAATTGGAGATGTGATTGCAAACGACTTAATAAATGGTGATCCTGTATCGAGCGAACGGGTATTTGTGGAGCTGGTGGATTCTGATGGTCTTCAAGGTATAGAATTGACCCCTGAGGGTGTGCTGATTATCCCTGAGGGTTTATCCGAAGGGGAATATTTGCTAACCTATGATTTGATTGAGACAATAAATCCGTCTAATAGAAGCAGAGGTTCCATCACTTTCGAATTGGCTGATTTGCAATTCTTAGCTGTGGATGACGAGATAAGCACTGGCCAAAATCAGTCTATAGCTATCGAGGTATTGGCCAACGATGTGATTAATGATGATGAGGTCACAATAGCGACATTGACGGTTTTGGACGGCCCTTCTCAAGGTGCCACCACGGTCAATCCCGATGGCACGATAACTTACCAACCCGACACGAATTTTACTGGGGAGGATCAGTTTACCTATCAAATTTGCGATGACGAAGATGGGATTATATGTGATCAGGCCATGGTTACGATTACGGTAATGCCCATACAACTGGAAATTACCAAGGAGGCTAACGAGTTGGATGTGCCGGTGGGAGGAATGGTTTCCTTTACCATTTTATTGACCAACAACAGTGAGTTTGATTTGGAAGATATTTTAGTGGATGATCAGCTTCCAGCAGGTCTTATGTTCTTGTCTTCTGAACCTGAGCCGTCAAACGGAAATGAATGGGCCATCGATCAACTTCCTTCTGGTCAAAGTACCAGCATTCAGATAGAAACCATGGCAGTATCCGTTGGGGAATTTATAAACCAGGTGGCTGTCACTATTGGGGATTATACTGACCAAGCAAGCTCCCTACCGGTTAATGTAATTGCCAGACCTGTGGACCTTGCAATCGAAAAAACATCATTCGATTTAGAAATATATGAAGGCAATGAGTTCCCTTATGAAATCACGATCACCAATATGGGAAACACCACTGCTGAGCAGATACAATTGGTGGATGAATTGCCCAATGGGGTTACCTTCATTGACTTTCAATCAGAGGGGTTTGCAGGAGAGGCCTCAGTTTCAAATGGGACTGTTACTTGGGTAGTGCCGGTTCTTGAGCCGGAAGAAACCTTGAGTTTCACCATCAACGTGCTTGCAGTAAATCAAGGTGTCATTTCAAATACGGTCACTCTCACTGTAGATGAGGATCAGGTATTGATCTCTCCAGAAAACCAGGCTACAGACACCAACCAAATTAGGGTATTCTTCATTCCCAATGTGATAACGCCAGGAACTTTGGATGGCAAAAATGACACGTTTGTTATTAATGGAATCCAAAGGTTTGCCTCCCATAAATTAACCATTATGAATAGAAATGGAGATCATGTGTATGAGTCCGAAAATTATCAAAATGACTGGGCTGCGGAGGGTTTGAACGGTGGATCCTACTATTATGTATTGGAAATCATGGATAGTCAAGGAAATGACCAAAGGTACAAAGGTTGGGTTCAAGTGATTAAATAGGGTAATGCCAACCGTCATTTGTTTTTAATTGCCAAAAAAATTCTGTTGTAAATCAAGCTCTATAGAGGGAAACCTTTAGGAGCTAAAACAAGAAGATGAATGAAACGCACTTTTAATATTTTAATTTTCATGCTCTTGCTTTCAGGGGGGATTGGGAGCAAGGGATGGGCACAGCAGCTGCCCCAATTTAGCCAATACATGTTTAATGGGCTGCACATCAATCCGGGATATGCGGGATACAAAGGAGAACATTACATCCAATCCACGTACAGAAGTCAATGGGTTGATTTTCCCGGGGCGCCTACCACTTTTACAGTCACAGCAGACTTCAGTGCCAACGAGGGATTGATGGGTTTTGGTGCCTCCTTCATGAGCGATCAGATGGGACCTGCCAAAACCAATGCGGGTATGCTTACTTACGCCTATCGCATTCAAACCGGGGAAAATTCCTTTTTGGGTTTCGGAGCTAGCGGAGGTGTGGTGGAGTATGCGATAGATGGGTCTATGTTCAATCCTAACGACATGGATGACGCAGACATTCCCCAAGGAGTTGTCAACTTATTTACCCCCAACCTAAATATGGGGTTGTTTTTTCACACCCCTGGTTTTTTTGCGGGGTTTAGTGCCTATAATTTGGTGGGTAAGAATAACCTTGAGAATGAAGCTGTGGCATTGGCTTATCATGATGTACATTACTACCTTACCGCTGGTGGTCTATTGCCTTTATCGGACAATGTCCAGTTTAAGCCATCTTTCCTGATCAGGCATAGTAACAACGGTCCTTCCAGCGTGGATTTGAACGGCATGTTTCTCTTTCTGGACAGGCTTTGGGCCGGAGCTTCATACAGGACTAATTTTAAGCTAGATCAGAGTTTCTTTCCTGCCAGCCTATCGTCAAGAAATGCTGTTGCACTGATTTTGGAGTTGTTTGCGACCGAAAATTTAAGGGTGGGTTATGCCTACGACCTGCAGACAAATGTGCTGAGTGGACTAAGGAATAATTCCCATGAAATTTCCCTGGGATATTATATTGCACCCAGAAAAGTGAATATGAAAAATCCAAGATGGTTCTAATGATGAAAAAGATTTTTACACTGATTACAATCGTCGGTTTAAGCGCTTTTGCCACATTTAATGTTGAAGCCCAGCAAGGCTTGCTGAGGTATGCCGACAGGAAAGCAGAGGAAGGAAACCACTTGGAGGCAGGCAAGGGGTATGAAGATGCCTTTGCCAGAAGGCAAACCTTTAGAGCAGCTACAGGAGCCGCTGAGGCTTATGAAAAGCTAAGAGAATATGAAAAAGCTTATGAGTGGAGGAAAAAGACAATTACTTTTTCGGAGGCAAGTAAAGAAGACATACTGAAATATATCTCTGCTACTAATCAGGCAGGGAAAAAAGAAGAAGTAAAGAAAGCCTTGGATTCCCTCGGAAGGGTGGCAGAACCACCACTAAAGAACCTTGAATTGGATTCGCTCAGGTATTGGTACGATAATCCTTTCAACGCGGAGCTGGTAGGACTCAGCGAAATCAACACCTCCAATGCGGAGTTTGGAATCGCCATGGATGCGGAGGGAAATACTTATTTTTCCTCCGATAGGGGGGATGTGAAATCCAGGACCAAAAGCGGGCTTCGCATTGATAAAAGTTACAGGTATTTTGATAAGGACTCTGATTGGACAGGTAGGGACTTTCTTGGTGTTTATAAAAAAGACGAGGAAGGGAATATCTCTCCTTTTGAGGTGCCAGTACCGGATGTTTTTCATGTGACTGACCCCTTTTTCTTAAAGGAGCAGTCGGTGGTTTTCTACACAGTGACTAGAAAAATCCGGAATCCCAAGAACTATACCGTACAACCGGAGTTGTTTTTCAGCCGAATTGGGGATAATGGGGAATTGATTGACTACAGTCCCTTTCCACTTAATGATGCTTTGTCCCATGCAATATTGACACCCTTTGTGGATGAGTCTCAAAACAGGCTTTATTTTGCTTCTGACATGCCAGGGGGCTTTGGGGAGCTGGATCTGTATTATGTGGAATTCGATGAGGATTTCTCGTTCGGAGAGCCCGTTAATCTAGGTGGCACTGTCAATACCGCTGGAAATGAAAGAGACCCCTTTTTAAATAATGACAGGTTTTACTTTTCTTCCGATGGCCATATAGGGCTGGGAGGATTGGATGTCTTTGTCGCTAATCGTGTCAATGGAGATTTTTCTGGAGTCAAAAACTTAGGTTTACCTTACAACTCCCCACAGGATGATTTTGGGTTTTTTCTTTCTCCTGGGGGAGAAATGTTTTTAGCCAGCAATAGGCCGGGAAGTATAGGCTTGGATGACATCTTTAGAATGGAGGAGTTGTACAAAAGGTTGAGAGCAGAAGTATTGGGATGTGATGGTGAACTCATAAATGGTTCATTAGAGGTTTTGTTGATGCAGGGCTCCGAAAAGGTAGTGGTGGAGACGGATCAGGACGGCAAAGGTACATTTACTGCCGAACTTGCCCCCGACGAAAACTATCAGGTTCAGATAAAGAGAGATGGTTACTTTGCCTTGAAAGACAATTCGATAAGCACCAAAAACTTGGATTCTGAAGAATTGAAGAAGAGTTTCCAACTGGTCAGGATCCCTTATCAGACTGCGGTTTATGTAGATTTGGTTTACTTCGATTTGGATAAGGCCAATATCAGGAAAGATGCTGAGGCCAATTTGGACAAAATAGGGGAACTACTTCGCTCCTATGGGTTTTTGGACATTTCTGTAGGGGCACATACGGATGCCAGGGCTTCCAGTGAATACAATAAGGCCCTAAGTGAAAGAAGGGCAAGTTCGGTCCGGGATTATCTCAGCAAGTACGGTATATCCAGATCCAGGGTAAGGGCCGAATGGTTCGGGGAAGAGGAGTTGGTGAATGATTGCGGTGATGGAGTGCCATGTCCAGAGGACAAGCACCAACTCAACCGAAGAAGTGAGATGATTCTTTTGGCTTTCCCAGAAGAAGGCAAAGCCTATGATTTGCCTCCAGAACTAGAAGGTATAGATCTGTGTGATATCAGTAATATTCAGGTGCCAATGGAAATGCCCACCATTCATTTTGGTTTTGACAGGAGTGATCTTACTGCCGAGGAGATGCAGTCTTTGGAAAGGGTAGCCTTAATGCTGGAAAATATGCTTTCTCAGAGGCTTATAATTAGAGGTCATACCGACAACAGAGGGAGTGAAGAATACAACATGAAGTTATCCGAGCAAAGAGCAAAGGTGGTGAAGGAGTATCTGGAAGGCAGGGGAATAGCTTCTGACCGAATAGTATACGAGTTTTTTGGCAAATCCAAACCCATTCATGATTGTGATTCGATCAAATGCACCCCAGCTATGCATAGGTTAAATAGACGGACGGAGTTATCACTGCCAGAATTGAATAAAGACTGGACCAAGAAAATTCGTTGAGCAATCCCGTAAAACAGAATAATAAAAAGGGACTCTATTTTCGAAATAGAGTCCCTTTCTTTTTTGGGTATGGCCCGTGATTAAGGTCATAAATATTAGAAGTTGATCAAAGCTAAACCAAATCAACTTTTCTTTATCAGGATTTGATTTGTTGCTTTTTTTAAATACTTCCTTAAAGGGACAGGGGAATTAATACCCCCATCCCATCTCTAGAAATTTCAGCTCAGTTGCTTGTCAATAGTTCTACAGGCTCAGAGTAGGGAATTGCTGCGAGAGTTTGCCTTATTTCATTCAACTTTCTCTCAAACTCCTCTTGGTTTTCCTTTTCAATAGGCTCTGCCGGTGGTATTTTTTCTTTCAACCAATCTACCTGTTTTCCGTGCTTCCAAAACCTGAAGCAGAGGTGGGGGCCCGTGGCCAGGCCTGTGCTACCTACATAACCGATTACTTGGCCCTGCTTTACCCTAGTTCCTGCTTTAACACCTTTGCCAAATTTCGACATATGCAGGTATTGGGTGGTATAGGTGCCATTGTGCCTGATTTTAACGTAATTCCCGTTTCCGGCAGTGTACCTGGCTTCCACTATGGTACCATCACCTACGGATCGGATTTCCGTCCCTGTAGGTGCCGCGTAGTCCGTTCCAAGATGGGGTTTGTACCTTTTTTGGACAGGGTGAAAACGGTTGAGGTTGTACCTTGAACTAATCCTTGTAAATTTAAGGGGGTCTCTTAAAAAGGCTTTTTTCAAGCTTTCCCCTTCCTCATCAAAAAAGGAAAGTTCTCCGTTTTGCACAAAAGGGATAGCGTGTGTACCGTCCCCCATATGTTCAAAATAGGCCGCTTCTATACTTTCTATGCCCACTACCTGGCCATCGATCAGCTGCTCGTTAAATATTACTTTAAACTTGTCCCCTTTTTGCAACCTCTGAAAATCAACTGTCCAACCATAAAGGTCTGCAAATAAGTCAATCAAGTCAGGAGATAACCCCAGCTCGACCATGTTTACATAGAGTGATTTGGAAATAACTCCCCCTACTTCCCTTTTATTAATTTCCAGGGGTTTGTTTTCCTTGTAGATTTCGATTTCCTCATCCTGATCCAATTTGAAGACCACATACTCCATGGGGTTTGGTTCATAGATAAAATATTGAGGCTGCAAGGTGTCTTTGGGTGTTAGCACCGTGTATTTTTTGTTGAAACCAATTCTCCTTACGTCAAATACTTCCTTTGACTTTTTAGCAATCAAGTCAATGGTTTGAAAGGACACGTTCAGAGGGGACAAGATGCTGGAAAGGGTTTGATTTCTTTCCACTACTCCTTCTATCACTTCTAAACTATCCACATTGATCCCAAAGAGCAACTGTTCAGCCACTTCAGTGATTTCCTCTACCAAATCTTCC
Source organism: Pleomorphovibrio marinus (assembly GCF_003347495.1). Classification (GTDB taxonomy): domain Bacteria; phylum Bacteroidota; class Bacteroidia; order Cytophagales; family Cyclobacteriaceae; genus Pleomorphovibrio; species Pleomorphovibrio marinus. The sequence continues at coordinate 42,256 of NZ_QCXY01000001.1, read as the reverse complement.
TTTTCTCTTGGTTCTTTTGCTATTTCAATATCCTTAATCTGGAAATAATAATAACTGTAACTTAAAGCAAATACTACCAACGCCCACAAAAAAATCCTCCCTATATTCATGCTTTTTAAATAGTTTTAAATGTTATTGATCAACTAAACTTTTACAAAAAAACGGTATTTTTTCCAGAATATCCAAGAAACGGCCCGAAAAAAATTGATTTAGTCATCTGGTAAACTTTAAAAATCAATTTAGCAAACTCAAAAGTGAATGATTATCTTTGTTGATTCATCTCAATCTAAAAGCCTAATTGTATGCTGAGAACCCATACTTGTGGAGAACTAAGACTGGAAAATATTGATAAAGAAGTAACCCTTGCCGGGTGGGTGCAAAGGGTGAGGAACAAAGGGGGGCTCATATGGGTGGACCTGAGGGACCGATACGGAGTCACCCAACTTATTTTTGAAGAAGGGGATGCAGACAAGTCCCTTTTGGAGAAAGCGGCCTCCTTGGGTAGGGAGTTTGTGGTCCAGGCCAAAGGGACAGTAATTGAAAGAACCTCCAAAAACGATAAACTCCCAACGGGAGATATAGAGGTCAAGGCCTCAGAAATCATTATATTAAATAAGGCTAAGGTTCCTCCCTTTATTATCGAAGATGAGACCGATGGAGGCGAGGATTTAAGGATGAAGTTTCGGTATTTGGATCTCCGTAGGCCAAATGTGCGAAAAAAGCTACAATTGAGGCATAGGATGATGCAGGAAACCAGGAGATACATGGATGTGGAGGGTTTCATGGAGGTGGAGACACCGGTGTTAATCAAGTCCACCCCAGAAGGGGCCAGGGATTTTGTGGTGCCCAGCAGGATTAACCAAGGGGAGTTTTATGCCCTGCCCCAATCCCCTCAGACCTTTAAGCAACTTTTAATGGTCAGCGGGTTTGACCGGTATTTTCAGATTGTTAAGTGTTTTAGGGATGAAGACCTGAGAGCAGACCGCCAACCGGAATTTACGCAAATTGACTGCGAGATGTCATTTGTGGATCAAGAGGATATTTTACAAACCTTTGAAGGCTTGATCCGGCATTTGTTCCGTGAGGTAAAGGGGCTTGAACTTGGGGAATTTGCTCGTATGGATTATTCGGAGGCAATGCGACAGTATGGCAATGACAAGCCAGACACCCGTTTTGAGATGAAGTTTGTGGAACTTAATGATGTAGCCCAAGGCCAGGGGTTTAAGGTTTTTGACGATGCAGAGTTGGTAGTGGGGATTTGTGCTAAAGGTGCAGCTACCCATACCCGCAAGCAGTTGGATGCTTTGACGGATTGGGTAAAGAGACCCCAAATAGGTGCCAAAGGATTGGTATATGTTAAGTGTAATGAAGATGGTTCCTTTAAGTCTTCGGTCGATAAGTTTTTTGATCAGCAGGCTTTAGCTCAATGGGCAAACAAGATGGGTGCCGCACAAGGGGACCTGTTACTGGTTTTGTCTGGGGAGGAAAACGCAGTGAGGAAGCAGCTTTCTGAACTCAGGCTTAAACTAGGGGAAGAGCTGGGATTAAGAGACAAGAGCGACTATAAACCACTTTGGGTGCTGGACTTTCCCTTGTTGGAATGGGATGAAGAAACCCATCGCTACCATGCCATGCACCACCCATTCACATCCCCTAAAATAGAAGATGTGGAACTGCTGGCCTCGGATCCAGGAAGAGTAAGGGCAAATGCTTACGATTTAGTCATCAACGGTGTGGAGATTGGTGGGGGCTCTATTAGAATTCATGACAAGCAACTTCAAGAGCTGATGTTTAAAAACCTGGGCTTTACCGAGGAGGAGGCAAAGGCCCAATTCGGATTCTTAATGGAGGCATTTGAATACGGTGCTCCGCCCCATGGCGGAATCGCTTTTGGTTTTGATAGGCTATGTGCCATATTTGGTGGCACCGATTCCATTAGGGATTATATAGCTTTCCCCAAAAACAACAGCGGTAGGGACGTAATGATTGATTCTCCTTCAAAAATTTCGGACGATCAATTGGAAGAGCTCTCTATCCAACTATTGAAAAAAAAGCCCTTGTAGTCTGTTTTCGGGAAAAAGTAGTAAAAGTCTTTTTACAAAGAACTCTGTTTGCATTAATAAGGTGCTCAACATCCTTTAGCAGAATAAAATCTGTAGAGAAATTTTACCATTCAATCCATTTTACACCCAGTAGTACCTATGAAGTACCAATAAACTCAGGTATAGTAAAAAGCAGTCCTTTAAATCGGCCCTAATGGTTTTACCCAGAGGGCCGATTTTTTATTTTTTCATGGTAATTAGATGACTTCTTATGCCCATTAGTATCAGTAACTGAGCTACCAAATAGGTTCCCATAATTAAAATCCCAGCTTCTGGGTAAGGTTTAAAAAACATATCTAGGGCCAGGATGGCATCCGAAATTAAAAAAAGAATGGCCCCAATAAAGACCTGCCAAAAGCTTGAAGGATCTGTCCTTCCGTACCGTTCTCTAGCTAAAGTAGCCATCATTACTATCGCAAGGAGATAAATAATTACAGGGATTTTTAAGTCCTGTAGGTTGGTGTGAATCAGGAAATACACAAAGGCCGCCCCGATATAGATGGGTAAATTATAAAGAAACATTTTCACAAAATTTACTTGCAAGGGGTTGAAAGAGTGGTTTTGGGTAAGTTTGAAGGCAATTATGTAGCAACAATGCGTCATAAAAAAGGCACCCATGCCATACAAAAACAAATTTGGGAACAACAGCAAGGTGTCCCCAATGGAGGCAAAAACTAAGGCTGCAGCTACACACTTTCTCAACAAGCTGCCTTTGATCAACTTGGTAGTATATAGGAAGTAAAAAAGCAGGGGCAACATTAATAAAGGTTTAGTGAAAATCCTCAATTTGAAAAAACCTTGGATGAGCAAGGTCATATCTATCATGGCCAGGAATAGAAAAACATAGAGCCAAAGAACTCCTTTTCTTTGCATCATTTCTGTGATTGGTTGGGGGTTTAAATATAAAAAGAAATTCACTGGGCTGGATTGTACTGCCCATTTCGATGAAGGCACTGAAAAAATTACTTCTAAGTAAAAAAGGACATATGATTCAAAACTTGAAATTATCCATCGTTAGGCTGTCGTTGCAGGAAATTTTAGTTGGAAAAAGCGTGGATAAATCATAAAGTAAAAACTATCTGTAAGTTTATAAGTTATGGAATTGTTAATTACTTTTGTTCCCGAACCGCAAAACTTAACAATTCCAAAAAAGCAATCCCAAATTGACCCTATACCTTTGTGGTAAAATTTACCTGATAGAGAAACTTGAAAGCGTTAAATTTTAAACATCTAACTACATAACGATGAAACAACAATTACTGAAGTATCTTTTTCCTCTGCTTACTCTCCTGCTAATTTCAGGAACTGTATTCTCCCAAGGGGTGACTACGGCAAGTATGCAGGGGACAGTATCAGATGACACCGGTGAGACTTTGCCTGGAGCCAATGTGGTGGCTACACACGAGCCCTCTGGAACGCGCTATGGAGCTGTCACAAACATGGATGGCAGGTTTAATTTACCCAACATGAGAGTGGGGGGGCCTTATACTGTGACGATTTCCTTCGTGGGATTTGAGGAAAGGGAATATTCTGACATCACGCTTTCTTTAGGGCAGAAATATACTCTAAACTCCATTCTGTCGGATGGAGTGGAACTAGAGGCAATTGAAATCAGCGGTAGAAGGGATGCCATAATGAACTCCGACAGAACAGGTGCTTCTACTTCGCTTAACAATGAAAGAATTAATTCCATGCCCACCATTAATAGGGGCATCAATGATTTCACAAGACTTACTCCCCAAAGTAACGGTACAAGCTTTGGAGGTGCAGACCAGAGGTATAATAACTACACTATCGATGGCAACATTTATAACAACAACTTTGGTTTAGGGGACAGTCAATTTGCAGGTGGAAACCCTATATCTTTAGATGCCATTGATGAGGTTCAGGTAAATATAGCTCCCTATGACGTTACTCAGAGTGGTTTTACAGGGGCAAACGTAAACGCCATCACCAAATCAGGAACCAACGTATGGAGAGGAACGGCATATACCTTGTTTAGAAACGACCGGCTTCAGGGAATCACGGTTAACGGAGGCAGAGAAGTTCCTTTTTCTGATTCAAGGACCAATATCCACGGGGTAGCTTTCGGTGGCCCGATTATCAAAGACAAACTATTCTTTTTTGTTAGTGCGGAGATGGAGGTAAATGATCTCCCAGGTGATAACCGATTGGCTGCTAGACCTGAGCAGGGGCTGCTTCCGGATAACCAAGTGGTGTCCAGGGTACCTGCAGATAGAGCTGAGTTTGTAAGCCAACAACTCTCCAGCCTTTATGGTTATCAAACAGGGGCTTACGAAAACATCCCCTTCACAGATGATGCCACTAGGTTAAATTTCAGGTTGGATTACAATGTGAACGACCGAAACAAACTTACCGTGAGGTATAATAGGTTCCAGCAATTAAGGGATGTGACCATCAACGGAAACAGCATCAGGGGATTGCCAGGTGACCAAAGATTTACCAATACCAATAGGTTTGGAATCGAGGCGCTGACTTTCAGGAATGCACATTATACTTCTGAGGACAATGTTCAGTCTATAGTAGCAGAGCTCAACACCACTTTAGGCGATAACATGGCCAACTCTTTGAATATCGGGTATACCAGTGCAGTAACCCAAAGGGGTGTACCAGGAGGACAGGAATTTCCAATGATTGAGGTGTTAGAGTTTGAAGCAGGAAACCCACTATATTACATGTCTATGGGGACAGAGCTGTTTACCAGAGGGAATCTTCTAGACAACAAGACTTTTAACCTGACGAATAACTTCAACTACTTTTTAGGAAACCATACTTTTACCGCGGGTCTGAATTTTGAATACATGACCTTTGACAACGCCTTCAACCCCACTTGGGATTCCTGGTACAGATATAATTCCTATAACAGTTTTGTGGAGAGTGTGATCAATCAGAATCAGAATGTGGTTCCTGATGGCTTTGCGATTGGTTTTACCTATGATGCCGATAATCCATTTACACTTCCAACAGATAGGACTGCGTTTGGCCAGGTGGGATTGTATATTCAAGACGAATATCAGGTCAACAGGGACCTGAAGTTGACCGCAGGGCTGCGGGTGGACATGCCTTTCTATCCGATAGACGCCCCGAGCAATCCCAGATTGGATGCTTTAAACGTTTCCGTTGAAAACCCCAGAAACCCAGGGCAGATGATTACTCCTGATGTGAGTCAATTCCCACCTGTAAACCCAGTGTTTTCACCTAGGTTTGGACTAAACTGGGATGCCATGGGTGATGGTTCCCTACAGGTGAGAGGTGGTACCGGGCTGTTTACCGGAAGGCCCATTTTTGTGCATTTATCAAATCAGATCAACGCAAATGGAATAACCAGGGGCTTTATCGGAAGAACTCAAAATCAATGGGCTGAAGGAGAATGGCAGGGGTTCCAGCCAGACATCAACTTTTATAGACCCAACCCTGCGGAGCAGGAGCCGGCAATTTCCAGTTCCGTAAACGTAACGGATCAAAACTTTAGATTGCCACAAACTTGGAGGTCAAACCTTGCAGGGGATTATACATTTGGGGATGGCTTTGTCTTCACCTTGGAAGGGATTTTATCCAGGGACTACAACAGCCCATTTGCTGCCAACTTGGCAAGTGTCCCAACTGGGGATGTGGTGAATATTGGAGGGGTTGGGTATCCCCGGTACTCACAGGGAATAGGTGGAACCCCTATCAATGAGCTTTTCTTGTTGACCAATATAGATGTAGGTACTTATAGTGCTTTGACCTTTCAGCTTCAGAAAGATTGGGGTAGTGGCATATTTACAAGCTTAGCTTATACTAGGAGTCAAAAAAGGGACTTTGGCCTAATAGGTGGTTCACAGGCAGCTTCACTTTGGCCAAATGCTGTTCAGGGTGATCGTAACAACCCCGAAGTCGGTTTTAACAGGTTTGATCAGCCAAATAGGATTGTGGGTTTGGTTTCTTTCAATACCAAGGGACTTAACGAATACAACAACACACAAATTTCTTTATTCTACGACGGCGGTGAGCAAGGCAGGTACAGCTATACCTACTCCGGAAATTTCGGTGACGGTGGAGGTGTTCGGTTGATGTACGTGCCGGAGAGTTTTGAGGATGCCCAACTTATTGATAGGGTTTCAGGAGGAATGATCACCCAAACCGCTCAAGAACAGTGGGAAATTTTGGATCAATACATTGAAAATGACCCATACCTTAGCACCATGAGAGGTCAGGTAACCGAAAGAAACGGTGCCATGCTTCCATGGTTGCACAGGTTTGATTTCAGGTTGATTCAGGATCTACATCTTACCAAAGATACCAACAAGCACAAGCTTCAGATTTCCCTGGACATCCTGAACGTGGGCAATATGTTGAAAGATTCGTGGGGAGTAGGCAGGCAAGTGATTCAAAACAATTTGATGAACTTCGTTGGGGCTGATGCCAATGGCAATGGTCAATTCACATTAAACAGCATACAGGGTCAAGCAGGTGTATATCCTACCTCAGTAACCCAATCCATCATCAACCTGGGTCAAACCTGGAATGCTCAGGTAGGTTTAAGGTATATTTTCAAGTAATTTATCCAAACTGTATTCACGATGAAGTTCATATATAATATTTCCTATTTAATCGCATTTTCCGCCTTCCTGTTTACGGGTTGCATCGACGACAATTTCGAAGAGCCGGTGGAAGGAAGGTCAGAAAGAGCGATTCTTAGTAATGTGATTGCGCAGCAGTCTGAGCTGTCTATATTCCGTCAATTGGTGGAAGAAGAGGGATTATTGGGAGAATTAGTGGGTACCCAAACCCAAGCCCAAAGGGCTGTTTTTGCACCTACCGACAATGCTATTTTAAATTTCATTGCGGAAAATAACATCAGCTCGGCAGATGACATAGAGGGATTACGGGAAATTTTGGAATATCATATAGCCAACCCCAATATCACCCAATCCACATTAAGCCAGACCAACTTTAATTTTATACAGACTATAAGTGACCAGCATATTTTCATTAACAGAGCTGGTGGAACCATCAGGTTTAATAATCAAAACATCTCTATCGTCAGGTCTGAAACTGGAAATGGTACCGTTCATCTGATTGACCAGGTGCTACTCCCCAGGCAAAATTCCATCCGTGACTATCTGGAAAATGAAGATGATGTGAGCATTTTCCTAGAGGTGGTAGACTTATTGGGTTTAGAAGGTCAATTAAGTGCTGATTACAGGACTTTCTTTGTGCCTACCAATGAGGCTTTTGCCAATTTACTCGATGACCTGGAGTTTCAATCCTTGGAAGAGCTGGTAGAAGAACTAGGCGATGAATTATTAGAAGATATAGTACGCTATCATATTATCAACAATGTGATTTACTCGGCTAACGTCAGTAATGGACAGGCTTTAACTCCCCAGTTTCAAGGAGAGGTTAGGCCTAGGGTGTCCACTGCTGATGGGGCGGTAAGGCTTACCTTCGGTGAAGACAATTCTCAATCCACCTTGGTAAATGTAAATGATGACATATTCAGATCTGGATTTGTTCATAAGATTGACAGGGTAATGCTTCCTGTAGTGGAAGAAGAAGATTAATTCCTTAGACAAATAGAATAAAGGAGGCTGTCTTTACTTTGGAGACAGCCTCCTTTTTTTTGAAATGCCATTGTCTTGGAGTTTAAAGTCCAAAGGGAAGTTTGACATTCTTCATCATCAGATCCTTCTAGGTCGTGCCTTCAAGTAGGAATGGTGTAGCCACCATGTAAAATATCGATAACATTTGCGCTTTAGTTGATAAACCAAAGGAATACTGAAATGCACGAGTTTAACCTAAAAAAATTCTTTATTAACCATTGATAGCTAACAATTACCTCCTATGTTTATTTGTTTCTAAAGCTGGGATATCCCGACTAACTTGTGCATCAAAATAGGTTTGTAAAATTTACGCAAAGAAGGTGAATTTTGCATCTTTTGCGGTACTTTTGCCGCATTGAACTTTGGGACATGCATTAGGGTTTTACCTGAATAAGTTTCCAAAGTGCCTGTTAATATATTGTGATCTAACAACCGTAATGAAAAAGACTACCAAAATTATTTTAATGGCTGTAATAGCCTTGGTGATAGTCCTCATTTTTTTCTATCCCAGGATGGAATTATATTTTTCGGCCAATGATGGAGAAGATATTGGTGTAGGAACCCCTCAAGCGCAACAGGCAAGTGCCTTACCTGTAAATGTAGTGGAGGTTCAGCCGGAAACCTTGGATAACAACCTAAGTGTAACGGGGACTCTGATTCCCAACGAAATGGTGAATCTTCGACCAGAAGTAGCTGGGTTGGTTTTGGAAATTCCCTTTAAGGAAGGGGAGTTTGTGAAGAAAGGGACCCCCTTACTGTATCTTAATGACGATGAGTTGAAGGCCCAATACCAAAGGTTGGAATATACCAAAAAGTTGTATGAAAGCCAGGAAAACAGACAAAAGGAACTTTTGGCCAGGGAGGCCATCAGCCAAGAAGAATATGACATTGTGCTGAATCAATTTAACACAAATCTTGCTGATTTGAGTTTAGTAGAGGCACAGTTGAACAAGATGGTTGTTCGTGCCCCATTTGACGGGGTTTTGGGGTTAAGACAGGTTTCGCAGGGAAGTGTCATTGGTAATACGGATGTAATTGCTTCCATCGTGAATGTGGACCCGATAAAAATAGAGTTTTCTATCCCTGAGCGTTATGCCAATGAAATTAAACCCGGGGCAAGGGTGTATTTTAGCACTAATGTCTCCATTGAAGAAGGGGTGGGGAAGGTCTATGCGATAGAACCAAACATAGATGCTTCAACACGAACCCTGCGTATTAGGGCAGAAAGCCCCAATAAGGACAGGAAATTTCTCCCGGGAATGTTTGTCAGAGTTAGAATTGTGCTAAGCACCCAAGAGGACGCCTTGTTGGTGCCGGCGGAATCTTTGGTTCCCGAGTTAGAAGGGTATAAAGTTTTCGTGGTCAATGATGGAAAAGTAGAGTCCAGGAGAGTGGCCATAGGACAAAGGACCGATCGAAGAGTTCAGATTATCGATGGGCTACGACCTGGAGAGCAGGTATTGACCACAGGAATATTACAGGCCAGAGACGGAATGCCCCTGGCTATCAACCAAGTGAACTGATTTATTTATGTCCAGTTTATCCACTATCAGCGTAAGACGTCCAGTATTGTCCATAGTGATGTCTCTCACCATTTTGATTTTTGGCATTATTGGGATCTCCTTTCTCGGTGTAAGGGAATATCCTAATGTGGATCCTCCAATCGTAAACGTAAGAACAGCTTATGTAGGTGCCAATGCAGATGTAATCCTAGCTCAAATCACAGAACCGCTTGAGGAGGCCATCAATGGTATTTCTGGGATTAAGTCCCTTACCTCCATCAGTAATGACGGGAACAGTAATATCACAGTGGAATTTGAGGTGGGTGCCGATATGGAGGCTGCGGCTAATGATGTTAGGGATAGGGTTTCTAGGGCCCAAAGAAACCTTCCTCCTGATGCGGATCCACCAGTGGTAGCTAAACAGGACTCGGATAACCAGCCCATCATCCTCATCAATGTCCAAAGTGATAAAAGGAGCTTATTGGAAATCTCTGAAATAGGGAATAACATCCTCAAGGAGAGGATTCAGACCATTAACGGAGTAAGTGAGGTTCGAATTTGGGGAGATAAGGAATATGCCATGCGATTGCGGATGGATCCCCTTCGAATGGCTTCCTATGGAGTGACCCCCATAGATGTGCTCAGTAAAGTACAAAGTGAAAATGTGGAGCTTCCCTCGGGAAGAATCGAAGGTAGTTCTATAGAACTTTCTGTAAGAACCAGAAGCCGTTTGAGTACACCAGATGAGTTTAACCGGCTTATTATCAAAGAGGAAGGCAATAATGTGGTTCTTTTTCAGGACATAGGGAATGCGGAGCTTGCTCCTCTCAATGAGCGGACTGTTCTCAAACGGGACGGGATCCCTATGGTTGGAGTTGCAGTTGCCCCCCTCCCTGGTTCCAACAATATTGAAATTGTGGATGAGGTTTACAAAAGGCTGGAGTTTATCAAAAAAGACTTGCCACCGGATGTGAAACTCGATATAGGGTTTGACGTAACCAAGTTTATCCGAAACTCGATTACCGAGGTAAAGCAAACCATTTTCACCGCTTTCTTCTTGGTAGTATTGGTGATATTTCTCTTTTTGAGGGATTGGAGAACCACCTTCATACCGGTGCTTACCATTCCCATTAGTTTAATAGGTGTCTTTTTTATAATGTATTTGATGGGTTTCTCCATTAATGTATTGACACTTCTGGGTATTGTACTTTCTATTGGATTGGTGGTGGATGATGCCATTGTAGTATTGGAGAACATTTACACCAAAATTGAGGGGGGGGAAGAGCCAAATTCAGCTGCGGAAAAAGGAACGGAAGAAATATTCTTTGCAGTTATTGCCACCACTGTGGCACTGGCGGCTGTGTTTTTACCCGTAATCTTTTTGACAGGCACCACTGGCAGGTTGTTTAGGGAGTTTGGTATAGTAGTGGCTGGGGCAGTGATCATCTCCTCCTTTGTTGCCCTTACCATGACTCCCATGCTCAGCTCTAGGTTGTTAAAGAAAAGGGAAAAGCAAAATTGGCTTTATCTGAAAACGGAACCCTTTTTTTTATGGATAAATAACCAGTATGAGTATGCCCTTACCAAATTTATGAAGGTAAAATGGGTTTCCTTGTTGATAGTATTATTGATGGGTGGAGGTATATATTATCTTTTTAATGAGATACCTACGGAATTGGCACCTATCGAAGATCGGGGTCAAATACGGGTAAATATGACGGGTCCAGAGGGTGCCACATTTGGATTTATGGATAGGGTGTTGGATGAAATGACCGAGGAGATAAAAGAGATGTTAACCGAAAAAGAGCTCTTTGGCTTGGTGACCGTGACTTCTCCTGGATTCGGAACCGCAAGTACCAACAGCGGTTTTATGCGGGTCATACTTACTGAATCCGATGAAAGGGAGAGAAAACAACAGGAAATTTTTGATGAACTTTCGGATTACCTCAAGAATAAGACCGCTGTCAGGGCTTTTGGGGTACAGGAGCCTTCCATTGGGGACAGAAGGGCTGGTTTGCCTGTTCAATTTGTGATTCAGGCACAGACTCTTGAAAAGTTAAAGGAGGTCATACCTGAATTTATGAACAAGGTCAATCAAAGCCCAGTTTTTAATTTCGGGGACATCAACCTGAAGTTTACCAAACCAGAAATTGAGGTTGAAATCGATAGGGAAAGGGCCAGGAACATAGGAGTGTCTGTTCAAGAAATAGCCAGAACCCTACAGCTTTCCTATTCCGGTCAGCGCTTTGACTATTTCATCATGAACGGCAAGCAATACCAGGTAGTGGGTGAGATGAGACTGGAAGACAGGAACAAACCTGTTGATCTCAGGATGCTTTATGTACGTGGAGAGGGTGGAGAGTTAATTCAATTGGACAATCTGGTGAAGGTCACAGAAAGGAGCACGCCCCCACAGCTTTTTAGGTTCAACAGGTTTGTAAGTGCAACCGTCTCTGCAGGTCTAGCTCCTGGTCAAACCGTTGGCAATGGTCTTGTAGAAATGGACAGAATAGCCGATGAGGTGTTGGATGAAACCTTCAGTACCGACGTGGCTGGATTATCCAAAGAGTATAGGGATAGCTCAAACAGTCTGGTGTTTGCCTTTATTTTCGCTCTTGTGCTTATCTATTTGGTGCTTTCTGCTCAGTTTGAGAGCTTTATGGATCCGCTTACTATAATGTTTACGGTTCCCTTGGCCATCTTTGGGGCATTACTTTCTTTGCACTTGTTTGGTTTTACCTCAAATGTATTCAGCCAAATTGGGATCATTATGCTGATAGGCTTGGTGACCAAGAACGGTATCTTGATTGTGGAGTTTGCCAACCAAAGAAAGGCCCAAGGAATGAGTATCCATGATGCTATACTTGGAGCAGCGTCCTCCCGATTCAGGCCTATACTTATGACTAGTCTTTCCACCATATTAGGGATTTTGCCTATCGCATTGGGACTTGGTGCCGGGGCAGAAAGCAGGGTGCCTATGGGTGTGGTGGTTATAGGCGGGATGCTCTTTTCTACTGTATTAACCCTATTCGTGATTCCAGGAATATATACCTATTTGACTTCTAAGAAAGGAAGATTAGCGAGAGTTTAATGATTAAATCGAGCATGACGAAAACGTCACACACTGGAATGATTATCAACCATGCGAGATTCCCCAGAAGCAAGTTCCCCGAAACGAGTTCGGGGCAGGCAGGGGCAGGCTATATGACCTATGAAAAGACAATTATAAACGCATGAAAAAACTTTTATTCAGTATGGTTCTTATGCTCCCAGCGATGATGAGTATAGGGCAGGAAGAACCATTGACATTTGAAAAGGCCATTCAATTAGGCTTGGAAAGAAACTTCGATGTGAAAATCGGGATCAATGAGGCCATTTTAGCAGAAAACGACATCAGAATTGGGAGGAGCCTGTTATTACCTTCCTTGGATGCTACCAACATCAGGACGTATAGAAGGGAAGATACCGAACAAACCTTTTTGAATGATCCTGATGTACCAAGGGTTATTGCTGGAGCTGAAACCACTACCAATAACTATAGCTTGGTGGCATTTTATGGATTCAGTATGGACGCTGTGGTGGCACTTCAACGACTGGGTAAATTAGCTGAGGTGAGTGAGCTGGAGGCCAAAGTAACCATAGAAAATACGGTTGCTGCAATTGCGACCGCCTATTACAGGCTGGTCTTGGAGCAGCAGAGGCACAATGTGCTTCAAACCGCTCTGGAACTATCCAGAGAGAGGGTTAAAATCTCCAAGGCTCAATATGACTTTGGTAGAGCTTCGAGAAGGGATTTCCTGGCGGCCCAGGTGGATTACAATGCAGACTTAACGGCTTTGGTCAACCAAGATCAAGTCATAAAAAACTCAAAAGTAAACCTAAACGAATTGTTGGTGATTGAGCCCAACAAGGAGTTTGTGATCAACGATACAATTACCGTAAGTGATAACCTGAGAATTGAAGACCTGCTGGATAATGCCTATGAAAATAACAAGCAACTTTTGGTTAACCAACGTATGCAAAATGTGGCCTATCTTCAGGTTAGAGAGCTTCAGGCGCAACGCCTTCCCACTATCGCCCTGAATGGAGCTTACAACAATAATTTTCTGGAGTCTGAGGCCGGCTTTCTTTTGACCAACCAACAGGACGGAATTACCTTGGGTGCCACGATTTCTTGGAACCTGTTCAGTGGTTTTTCTTTGAACCGACGCATCCAAGGAGCAAAAATTCAGATGCAGAATCAGCGGCATTTTTTGGATCAATTCGAGATCCAAATGCAATCGGATATACAGAGAACCTTCAATGTGTATAATAATAGCTTAAGACTGATGGACATTGCTAAAGAAAATTACCAGGTTGCCATTGAAAATTCAGATATTGCATTGGATAGATTTCGCTTGGGGATTGCCAATTATTTGGAATTCAGGGACGCTCAGGTCAATAGGCTGCAGGCTGAAAACGGGCTGATTGAGGCACTATATAATATAAAAGAAGCAGAAATAGAGTTGATGCGCTTATCTGGAAAAATTTATTTCACAAATCCCTATGAAAAAGTGTTTTGAGGGATTTGGCTTTCACCCTTACTGATCTTGGGGAATGGGGATTTGGTAAATTGATTTTTTTGCCTTATTATTGAAGACACCATCTCCTGTTTTGCAGGGTTTTATGCATGAATAAATTACTCAGGCATAGCTTGTTGTTTTTATTTCCCGCTATTTTATTTTTCGCCTGTCAGCAGCAACAAAAAAAAGCAAAGGAACCATTTTGGGAAAATCCGGTAGAATTGGATTTAGAATCCATAAAGGAAAGGGGATTTATAAGGGCCATTGTAGATAATAGCTCAACCAGCTATTATGTGTACAGAGGCAAAACCATGGGCTATGAATACGAGATGCTGAGGAATTTGGCAGGGCATCTGGATGTAAACCTTAGGCTGGTCATCAGTAATGGGCTTGAGAAATCCTTCCGGGACCTAAATGAAGGAAAGGCAGATATTATTGCGATTAATCTGGAGATTTCAGAGGAACGGAAAAAATATGCCAACTTTTCCACTCCTATTCGGGAAATGAAAACAGTATTGGTACAAGCCAAAAACAACAAGGCGATTTCCGTAACGGACTCCCTACATCAAAAGACGGTTTATATAAAGAAAGGAACGATTTATAGGGAAAAACTCCAAAACTTAGCGGACTCCTTGGGAATTGTAATTCATATTCAAGAAAAGAATGAAAACAATGAAAGCCTAATTTACCAAGTGGTGGAAGGAGAAATAGATTTTACGGTAGTTGACGATGATGTGGGGCTGGTTAATGCCACTTATTTTGATAATATAGACGTCAGCCTTGCCATTAGTGAACCATCCCCGGTGTCATGGGCATTAAGAAAAAATTCCCCGGATCTTCTCCAGGCCACCGATAAATGGCTGGACAGGACAAGTAGTACCGGGTATCAAGCTATCCTCTATGACAAATATTTTTTAAACAAAAAGAACAGTTACTTTAGAAATACTTCCCCTTTTTCTTCTGTTTCCGGAGGAAGAATCAGCCAGTTTGATGAAATTATCCAAGAAGGGGCTGATTTATTGGGTTGGGACTGGAGGTTGTTGGCCTCCTTGGTGTATAAGGAAAGTAGGTTTGACACCTCGGCGATTTCCTATGCAGGGGCTGTGGGCCTGCTTCAGTTGATGCCGGTAACCCTTCAGAGGTTCGGGGTTTCTAACCCCAACGATCCCGTGGAAAGCTTGCGTGGAGGGGTTAATTATTTAAGATACCTGGATAGTTTTTGGTTAGAGAGGGTGCCTGATAATTCGGAGCGGATTAAATTTATCCTAGCCAGCTATAATGTGGGACATGGACATGTGCAAGACGCATGGAGGCTGGCGCTTAAATATAGTAAGGATACCCGGCAATGGACCAATGTTGCCTATTATTTGGAAAGGAAATCAAGTCCGGAAGTTTACAGGGATCCTTGGGTGACCAGTGGCTATGCCAAAGGGCATATGGCCGTTCAGTATGTCCGGGATATACTTAACCTTTATGAAACCTACAAAGTGCTGGTTGAGCCTTAAGGATTCACCATTTCCGACATGATTTTGGCAGATAGCAGACAGAGGGGGATACCTCCCCCAGGGTGAACACTCCCCCCACAGAAATACAAGTTTTTGACAGAAGGGGAATAGTTGGCATGCCTTAAGAAGGCAGCATACCTGTTATTGGAACTGTTGCCGTAAAGGGCTCCTTGAGAGCTACCCGTTTTGGTAGCGATGCTTCTGGGTTCCAAAATATCCTCCACCTCCATATAGGCTGAAATATCGGTTCCTAGGATGCGATTGATTTTGGCAATGATGTTTTTTCTGGCACTTGCTATAAGGGTGTCCCAATCTTGCCCCTGGTCGTTGGGCACATTGATCATGGTAAACCAATTCATGCCCCCCTCTGGAGCATCATCCGGTTTATGAGTAGAGGTGATGTTGATATAAACAGTAGGATCTTCATAAATGGCTTTTTTTGCAAAAATATGTTCAAATTCCTTTCTATAGTCCTCGCTAAAGAAAATGTTGTGAAGGCCCAATTCGGGAAAAACCTTTTTTATGCCCCAATAAAAGATCAGCGCAGAGCTGGACTTGGGTTGGTCAAGCAGTTTTTTGGGTTGTTTTTGCTTTTTTAAAAGGGTCTTATAGGCATTTACCATGTCCATGTTGTTCACTACTACATTCGCTAGGTGCTCTCCTTTTGTTGACAACACCCCTACTGCCTTTCCCTTATCCACCAAAATTTCTTGTACAGGTGTGTTGAAATGAAATTTCACCCCTAATTCCTGCGCAAGGGTAAAAACACTATTGGTAATATCATGCATCCCTTTAACAGGGAAAAATGCCCCCCGGTTAAATTCAAGATGGGGAATTATGTTGAGAGTGGCAGGAGTTTGATAGGGATTTGACCCATTGTAGGTGGCATATCGGTTGAATAGCTGTACTAATTTTGGGTGCTGAAACTGTTGTCGGTTTGCAGCATCCATGGTACCAAAAATCCCCAACTTACCCATATTCAGGTAGGAGCTGAACGCTTTTCTACTCACCCAAGTGGAAAACCTATGAAGGGAACGTTTCATGAAAAGGGGAGAAAGGTGCTCATACATATACGCAGACTTTTCCAGTGCCCTATAAATATTTTCTTTAGGCTCCTGAAGCTGCTCATGTGTTTCCTTTACAAACCTATGGACATCAGAAAAGGCTCGTATCCTGGTGCCATCTTCCCAAAAATATTGGCAGGTTATGTCCAGTTTTTTGTAGACAAAATAATCTTCTGGGTTTTTACCCGCAAGCCTAAAAAGTTCATCTACTTCCTCCGGCAAGGTGAATAGGGAAGGCCCGGCATCAAATCGATACCCACTTCTGCTGATTTCAGACAATTTGCCTCCCGGATATGTATTTGCCTCGAAAACCTCAACCTTAAATCCCTTGATGGCCAACCTCACCGCTGAGGCAAGACCTGCAATTCCTGACCCGATAACTACGGCTTTTTTCTCCATATGTAAGGAACACCTAGGGTGTAAGAAGGTTTTCTATGCCTTAGGCATGTTTTTCATCAATAAACTGCTTTTGGATTTCGTCTTCCTTCCCATCTTTTTCGGCTTCAAAAAACCTTCCTTGAAAAATTAAAATGATGGCCACGCCTACAAAGATTGAGGCATCCGCAATATTAAATATTGGCCACAGGGCGGTATAACTACCACCGAAAATGGGTACCCAGTCCGGAATGAATCCTTCCCAGATATCGATGTAAAACATATCTATCACCTGCCCGTGAAACCAGGGGTTAGGGGCGTCATATGGTGCATTCCCCAGCCATACGCCGTAGAAAATACTGTCTATTAGATTCCCGATGGCACCCCCTAATATCAGGGCAATGCAAATAATGTAGCCGGGATGGGATTCCTTGTTGATAAGTAAAAATAAATAATAACCTATCCCGAACATGGCCACTAGCCTGAAAGTGGTCAATATCAACTTACCATACTCAGAGCCCAACTGCATGCCAAAGGCCATTCCTGGGTTAGTGGTGTAATGGAGCTTAAACCAATCTCCAAGGACTTTTATCTGACCTGGTGTGCCAAAATCCATTTGATAATGCACCCACATTTTCACAGCCTGATCAATCAAAATAATCAGTAAGGTGATGGCAAAATATTTAAAATACTTCATAGCTTATGCTTTCTCTACCTTAACGGTGAGTTCAAAATCGTCCATATCCAATAAAATACCTTCTTTTAACTTTCCATTCAGTTCCAACTTCAACGCCTGAGTTTCTGTTTTTATATAAGTCGTGAAGTTATTTACAGCATCCTTCACTGCTTGGTCTTGGCAGCCTATTGAAATGGTGATCTTATCCTGAACCTCCATTCCCATTTCTTTCCGGATATTCTGAATTCGGTTTACCAAATCCCGGGCAATGCCCTCGTGTTTTAAATGCTCTGTTACCGTAACATCAAGTGCCACCGTCACCCCTTGCTCGGATGCAACGGACCATCCCGGAATATCCTGGGATTGGATAATTACTTCTTCCAGGGCAATATGAGCCTGCTCTCCGGAAAGTGTAATAGGGTAGGAACCTTCTTTTTCCACAAGAGCAATTTCCTTCTTGCCCCAGGTCTGTATAGCCTTGGCCACTTCTTTCATTTTGGGGCCATATTTCTTACCCAATAAAGGAAAATTGGGTTTTACACTTTTTACCAAAATGCCAGATGTGTCATCAATGTAGGAGATCTCTTTCACATTGACCTCGGCTTTGATCAGGGCCTCCACATGCTGGATTTGTTTTCGGGTATTTTGGTTCAGCACAGGGATCAGGATCTTTTGAAGCGGTTGCCTTACCTTTAGTTTTTCCTTTTTCCTTAGGCTGTGCACAAGGGAAGAAATATTTTGAGCCAACTGCATGCTGGCTTCCAGATCCCTGTTGATTTTGTGGGATGCAGCTTCCTGCCAGTCTGTAAGATGAACCGATTGGGGTAGTTTATGTCCTGCTTCTAACGCATTTTGAACCAAATTTTTATAGAGCCAGTCAGCATAAAATGGAGCTATGGGCGACATCAACTGCGATAGGGTAAGCAGGCATTCATAAAGCGTCTCGTAGGCAGCCTGCTTGTCGGGATTCATATCGCCCCTCCAGAACCGCTTTCGGGAAAGCCTGATGTACCAATTGGACAATTGGTCCACGGTGAAATTTGAAATCGCCCGTGCTGCTGGGGTCGCATCGTAATTTTCCATGGCCTGCTCCACCTCCAGGATCAGGGATTGAAGTTTAGAGCTTATCCACCGATCAAGTTCTGGCCTTTCCACCAGGGGTATTACCTTGGCTTCCTCATACGTGAAGGCGTCCAGGTTGGCATATAAAGCAAAGAAATTATAGGTGTTCTGCAAGGTTCCGAAAAACCTCCTTTGCACCTCTTCTACCCCTTCTATATTGAATTTCAAATTGTCCCAGGGGTTGGCATTGCTGAGCATGTACCACCGTAGGGCATCGGGGCCGTGGCTTTTAAGGGTGGCAAATGGATCCACGGCATTTCCCAGGCGTTTGGACATCTTGTTTCCGTTTTTGTCCAAGACCAGTCCATTGGCGATTACATTTTTAAAGGCCACACTGTCATAGAGCAAGACTGCTAGGGTATGAAGGGTGAAAAACCAGCCCCTTGTCTGATCCACACCTTCTGCTATAAAATCTGCCGGGTAATTTTCCTTGAAAACATCTTCGTTTTCGAAAGGGTAATGCCACTGGGCGTAAGGCATGGCACCGGAGTCAAACCAAACATCGATTAGGTCGGCTTCCCGAAACATCTTTTCCCCATTTTCCGACACTAAAATCACCTCATCCACATAGGGTCTGTGTAGGTCTATTTCCAATCCTTCGTATGGGGATTTTTCCATAAACCCATGGGCTATGGATTTTTCAATTTCTCTCTCTAATTCTGCTATGGAGCCTATGCAAATCGTTTGGGTGCCATCCTTTGTCCTCCAAATGGGAAGGGGAGTACCCCAGAAGCGGGACCTGCTCAGGTTCCAATCCACCAGGTTTTCCAGCCAGTTTCCAAACCTACCTGTGCCTGTTGCCTCCGGTTTCCAGTTGATAGTTCGGTTATGGGCCACCAGCTTGTCCTTGTAGGCAGTGGTTCGGATAAACCAGCTTTCAAGTGGATAATACAATACAGGCATATCGGTTCTCCAACAATGGGGGTAGGAGTGCTCATATTTTTCTACCTTAAACGCCTTATTTTCGTTTTTAAGGATAATGGAAATGATCACATCCGTGCTCTTATAAGAGGGATCCGATTCATCTTCTTGCAGGTAATTCTTTACATAAAAATCATGTTCGGAAAAGGTCTTGTGGGCCGTAATTTGGTGTTCACCCATTTTTTTAAGCAAATACTTTCCCAGCACAGGAAGGAATTTGCCCTGCTTATCCACTATCGGGATGTCCTCACCCTTCTCGTCTTTTACAAATACCCCAGGTACGTTTTGCTGGGTCAATGTCCGGAAATCATCCGCACCGAAGGCTTTGGCCAGATGTACGATCCCTGTTCCATCTTCTGTAGTCACATAGTCACCCGGAATAACCGTATAGGCAGGGAATGGTTGAATGATACCTGCTACAGGGAAAAGGGGCTCATATTCCATACCCAGTAAATCACTGCCTTTTATATTTTCAACGACCTCATATGGAATGAGCTTATCTCCTGATTTGTAATCGGACAAGGAGATGCCCTCTGCTTTTTGGTTGAAATACACAGCCATCCTTGCCTCTGCCAGGATTACCATTTGGGGCTCAAAAGTGTAGGGATTAAAGGTTTTTACTTTTACATAGTTTAGTTTTTCTCCAATGGCCAAGGCGGAGTTGGAGGGCAATGTCCAGGGCGTAGTGGTCCAGGCCAGCAGAAAGGTGTTTTCGCTATCCTTTACCTTAAACTGAGCCGTAACTGAGGTGTCCTTCACATCCCTGTAACATCCAGGCTGGTTGAGTTCGTGGGAACTCAACCCTGTACCTGCAGCAGGAGAAAAAGGCTGAATGGTATAGCCTTTGTAAAGCAGGTCTTTCTCATAAAGCTTCTTTAGTAAGTGCCAAAGGGTTTCTACATACTTGGGTTCAAAGGTGATATAAGGATCATCCAAATCCACCCAATAGCCTATTTTTTCTGTGAGCTCATCCCATTCGTCCTTGTACCGCATCACCGTCTCCCGGCATTTTCGGTTATAGTCGGCTACAGAGATACTCTTACCTATATCCTCCTTGGTAATGCCCAACTCTTTTTCGACCTGCAATTCCACAGGAAGCCCATGGGTGTCCCAACCCCCTTTACGCTTTACCTGAAAACCCTTAAGGGTTTTGTACCTGCAAAACACGTCCTTGATGGCCCGGGCCATCACATGGTGAATACCCGGGGTGCCATTGGCAGAGGGTGGTCCCTCATAAAAAGTATAGGATGGTGCTCCACCCCGGTTTTTTACGGACTCTTCAAATATTTTATCTTTTTTCCAAAATTCCAGTATGTCTTCTCCTATTTCAGGATAGCTCACCTGTTTGAATTCCCGGTATTTTTTCACAGTATTCTAGGTGTTTCTTTCTGTAGAACTAATTTCTATGGAGCCGAAGGGGTTAAAATCGCCTAATCCCAACTCCTTCAAAAGGAGGGACAAAGTTAATAGAAAAGTGGGTGATCTTTACTCCAAAAACAGAAAAACTAGTAGGATACCTGTTGGCTTTACCACATTTATTCCATAAAGCCTTCCATTTGTGGACAGTGGCTTTTGGCGAATCAATAGTCCCTAGCTACCTGGGATGGAAATACCCTTTACCCTTCTATACAGCAAAAGGGCATATTTGTCCGTCATGCCTGAAATAAAATCCATCAGTGCACGCAACCGAAAATACGGACTTACATCCTCTCCTAGTGGAAAGCCCTCGGGAAGCAGCCTCAATATACTCCTGTCTTGTCCAGAAAATCGGGAGGAGTCGTGAAACTTATGGTATAATGCCCTGGAAAACACTTCCAGCACCCCTTCCAATACCTGAAAACCGGCCGCTTCCTTCTCCAAAACAGGTTGGGAACGGTATATTTTTTTTACCGACAAGGCACTGATTTCTCCCAATACCGAGGTAGATGGCAGAGTATCTGTTAAGGCCTGGTCAAATAACCCTGTCAGCATGTCCTCCTCTTTTGTTCGGAATGCCTCTACTGTCTCGGTCACTAGCTGTTGTATGGCCATAGCCCGGAGTATGCTCAGTTTCTGCTTTTTGCTTTTGTATTCTTGCAGCTTCTTTGGTGAAAACCGCTCACCAATGATGCCTGCCAAAAGGGAAATGGTCTCTTCCATGCTGACCAAACCAAGCGTACAGCCATCTTCCAAGTCTATGATGCTGTAACAGATGTCATCTGCTGCCTCTACCAAAAAGGCCAAGGGATGCCTGACCCAAGTGTATTCACCCACTGCTTTTAGTCCCAATTCTTTGGCCAGGTGCCTGTATGTTGCCAGTTGGTCTACAAAAAAGCCATACTTCTTTTGACTTTTACGACCGGGTAATGCATTGGAAATAAAAGATGGCCTCGGATACTTGGTAAATGCCGCCAGCGTGGCCGAGGATATCCGAAGCCCATTGGATTTGTCGACTAACATCCGGAACCCTTGCGCATTCCCCTCAAAATCAACAAGATCTTGCCATTCCTGCTCAGAGACCAGGGGTTTCCATGCGTTTCCCCATTCGTGAAATCTAAAGAAGTCCGAAATGGCATTTTCCCCGGCATGACCAAAGGGAGGGTTGCCTATATCGTGGGTCAGGGCAGCAGCGGAAACGATGGCGGCAAAATCATAGGGAGTAATTCCTAGACTGGTAAGCCTTGGATTCGTTTTGATGAGGATTTCTCCCACGGACTTACCCAAAGACCTACCCACGCTAGCTACTTCAAGGCTATGGGTAAGACGTGTGTGGACGAAGTCATCTTCCGGGAGTGGGAAAACCTGTGTTTTGTCCTGAAGGTTTCTGAAAGGTGCCGAAAACACTATCCGGTCATAGTCCCTTTCAAAAGCACTCCTAAAAGGGGAGGAGACAGCAGTTTCTGTCTTTTCTGCTTGCAGAAGTTTGGTCCAGTCCATCATAATTATGGCAAAATTAGGAATACCCTTGGATTTTGAGGATGGAAAGGTAAAATTATTGCCAGCCTCCTCCTAGTGCCCTGTACAAATCCACAACGGTAAAAAACATCTGTCTTCTGGTGTCAGTCATTCCAAGTTCTGCCTCCAATACCCTGGATTGTGCGGTAATTACCTCCAGGTATGAGGCGTATCCTCCCCGGAAAAGTTCGTTTGCGCTTGTCACCGCATTTAGTAAAACGGCTGTTTCCTCATCTCTTAAAGCATACACGCTTCTCAGGTTTTGGATACGTTGAAGTTTATCCATGACTTCCCTATAGCTTCGCAGGATGGTTTCCTGGTATTGGAAAATTGCGATTTTATTGGATGAAATGGCCTCTTGATACCCTGCCCTGATTTGGTTTTGGGCAAAGATTGGGGCAGTGATGCCTCCTAATAGCCCTACAGAAACCGCACCTGGGAATTGAAAGGCTGCAGGAATGCTTCGGTCATTTAGCCCAATGTATGGGGTCAGGCTAAAGGAGGGTAAAAACTCCTTTCTGGCCGCTTCTACGTTTAGGGCAGCAGCTCTCAACTCGTACTCAGCCATTTGAATGTCTGGTCTCCGAAATAGCATGTCAGAGGGTATTCCGATTTCTGCGATGAAGGGCAGTTTGATTTGCATTAAAGAGGCGGCTCTTTCTACAGGCTGTGGATATCGCCCAAGTAGATAGTTCAGGTAATTCTCTGCTTCTAGGATGTCTTGTCTTTTTTCGTATTCCAAACTACGGGTATTCAGCAGCTGGGCGGAAAATTGCTGGACGGCAAGTTCAGTTGCTCTTCCGGCCATTTTTTGGATTTTAATGAGCTCTAATGCCATTTCTTGAAACGATATGTTTTTCTCTATCGTCTCCAGTTCTATGTCAAAACCCAATAAGTCATAGTAGATTAGTGCTATTTCAGCAACCAAATTGGTGATGATAAGCTGTCTCCCCTTTTCTGTGGCAAGTAACCGGTTAAAGGCAGCGTCCCTGCGGTCACCCATTTTTCCCCAAACGTCTATTTCCCAAGTACTCTGGAAACCCACGAAATTATTCTCCACCCTATTAATCACATTTCTGTCACCATTTACTGTTCCATTGAAAAGGTTGGGCCGAATATCTCCTGACCTATATCTTACAATGGCGTCAAAATTAGGGTAGACCAGTCCTTTGCTTACCTTATAATTGGCCCTGGCTATTTCTATACGTTCCAATGCGGATAGTAGGTCCAGGTTGTTTCCTAGCCCAGTTTCTATCAAATCCAACAAGTGAGGATCGTTGAAAAACTCCCGCCAAGATATTTCCGCAAGTCCAGCACTGTCCGTATAATTCATAAAAACTTCTGGCATTGGTGCTATTGCAGGCATCTCTGGACGTTCCATGATCTTACAGCTACCCAAAAGTAAAATTGCAATTAGGGTAAAACCATGGATACTATTCCTATATGAAAATTGACTTTCTCTTCTTGTTTCCATGCTTCAATTAAACTTTTTCCAATACCACCTCTGGTTTTTCTTGTACCACTCTTTTTTCTTCCTTGCCTAAGGTGAACCTTGCAAAAATTACATATAGTCCGGGAATCAAGATCAACCCGAAAATGGTTCCGATCAACATGCCACCTGCCGCAGCAGTACCGATAGAACGGTTGCCAAGAGCGCCTGCCCCTGTGGCCAGGGCTAAGGGAATCAACCCTGCGATAAAGGCAAAAGAGGTCATCAAAATGGGCCTAAGCCTAGTCACAGCACCTTCCACCGCTGCCTCCACTACGGACTGTCCTGCCTTCCTTTTCTGAATGGCGAACTCTACAATCAAAATGGCATTTTTTCCGAGTAGGCCTATGAGCATGATCAATGCCACCTGGGCATATATATTGTTTTGTAGCCCAACCAAGTAAAGCACAAAAAAGGCCCCAAATACCCCTGTGGGTAAGGAAAGAATCACAGGTAGTGGCAATAGGAAGCTTTCATATTGGGCTGCCAGCAATAGGTACACAAACAGCAGACATACCAGGAAGATGACAATAGCTTGACTGCCCGAATGCACTTCCTCTCGGGACATACCATACCAATCATAGCCATACCCTTGTGGTAATTTTTCCCTGGATACCCTTTCTATGGCGGCTATAGCCTCCCCAGAACTGAACCCCGGAGCAGGCACCCCCTTTACCGTTGCACTGTTGTACATATTATGCCGGGTGAGTTGTTCCGGGCCGTAGGCTTTTTCCATGCTTAGAAAGGTGGATATAGGCACCATCTCACCCATATTGTTTTTGACATGAAGGTTCAATACATCTTCCGGCTTGGAACGGTATTCCGGAGAGGCCTGCACCATCACATCATACATTTGCTCAAATCGCACAAAATCGGTCACGAACATACCTCCAAGGAGGATTTGTAATGTGTTCATGGCCTTTTGGATAGTAACCCCCTTTTTTGCTGCCATATCTTGGTCAATGTGCACCATGAATTGGGGGAAGTTCGGATCATAATCCGTGTAGGCTGCGCCGATTTCGGGAGCTTCTTGCAAGGCAGCAATAAAATCCTCAGTGGTTATTCCCAGGCGTTCCAAATTCCCTGTGCCTGTTTGATCCAATAACTTCATCTGAAAGCCACTGCTGTTTCCGAACCCAGAGACGGTTGGAGGGAGGAAAAACTCAATCTTGGCATCTGAAATCAGTTTTGTCCGCTCCCTTAGCTCTTCCATGGTTTCTTGAATAGTCTCTTTCCTTTCGTCCCAGGATTTGAGATTAATCATGGCCATCCCATAGGAGGCTCCGGATAGCCCGTTGGAGAGTGAATAGCCCGCCAGGCTAGATACTGATTCCACAGCTCCCAAATCCTCGATATTCCTTTGAAGTTGGTCCAGTACTTTTTCTGTTCTTTCCACAGTTGCGCCGACAGGAGTGGTGACATTGGCGTATATCATACTTTGGTCCTCTGTGGGGATGAAGCCTGTAGGGAGCACCTTGCTAATCCCCCAGGTGGCAATAAAGAAAAACAAAAGGATTAGGGTGGTAACAGCCCTTTTAGGGGCTAAATACCTTACGTATTTCGCATATTTATTTTCGAAAAACCCATAGACAACATTGAATTTGTCAAAAAATCGCTTTAACCAAGAAGTACTTCGCTTATGATGTTGGCCATAATGATTCCTCAGCATAATGGCACACAAGGCAGGTGTAAGGGTCAAGGCATTAATTCCAGAAATGGCAATTGCAATGGCCAGGGTGATGGAAAACTGCCGGTAGAATATGCCCACGGGTCCGGTCATAAATGCCACAGGGACGAATACCGCTGACATCACCAAAGTAATGGCTATGATGGCACCGGAGATTTCTTTCATCGCAGCAAAAGTGGCTTCCATGGGTTGAAGTCCGTCCTTTTCCATTTTGGCATGTACAGCCTCTACTACCACGATGGCATTGTCCACTACTATACCAATGGCCAACACTAGTGCAAACAAGGTTAGCAAGTTGATGGAAAAACCCATCATTTGAATAAAGAACAAAGTACCAATTAGCGCCACCGGTACGGCCAGTGTAGGTATTAAAGTACTCCTAAAATCCTGAAGGAAAATAAAAACAACGATGAACACCAGAATGAAGGCTTCCATTAAGGTGATGAGAACCTCCTTGACAGAGGCATCCAAAAACCTGGAGGTATCGTAGGATATCTTGTAGTCCATACCTGCTGGAAAGGTATCCTCTTTAATTTCGGCAATGCGTGCTTTTACATTCGCAATTACCTCTCTTGCATTAGACCCTGGCCGCTGAATGATCATTATAGAAGCAGCCGGCCTACCATCTGTCTTCGAAATTCGCCCATAGTTTAAGGATCCAAACTCCACCTCTGCTACATCTTTTAGCCTTAAAATAGAGCCATCATTATTAGCCCTTATCACGAGGTTCTCGTATTGCTTGGGTTCAAAGAACTTCCCAGTATACCTTAACACGTATTGAAGCATTTGAGCATTCTTTCCTGAACTTATCCCCAATTGTCCAGGAGCAGCTTCCACGTTTTGGTTACGAATGGCATCCACTACCTCATCAGCGGATACACTATAAGCAGTCATCCGATCGGGCCTAAGCCATATACGCATGGAGTAATCCTTGGTACTCATAATCTCGGCCAACCCAACTCCATCTACCCTTCTCAACTCCTGAAGTACGTTAAGATCAGTGAAGTTGTAAATAAATGCTTCGTCAAGTTCGGTATCCTCACTGGCCACATTGAGATACATCAATAGGCCCTCCACCTGCTTTTCAACCGTCACCCCAGCCTTTACCACCTCTTCCGGTAATTCGTTGACGACAGTGGATATTCGGTTTTGTACTTCTACCGCAGCCAAGTCGGGGTCAGTGCCCGCCTCAAAAAAGATTTTGATCACAGTCGTCCCCCTGTTGCTGGATACAGATGTCATATAGGTCATTCCGGGAACTCCATTGATCACCTTTTCCAGCGGAGTAGCCACAGTTTTGGCACAAACCTCCGCATTAGCACCCCTGTATTTGGCCCTTACGGCCACGGATGGGGGGGCAATGTCGGGGAAAAGCTCTACAGGGAGGGTGAAAAAAGATAAAACCCCTAAAAGGACAAAAAACAGTGAGATGACCAGCGACAATACTGGTCTTTTGATAAACATTCGGAACATGGCTTATACTACTGAGGTGAATCTGATGTAGAGGTACTTATCATGGAAATCTCTTCACTGATTTCCTCGATTTTTTCACTGTCAAGTGCAAAGGACTGTGGAATAATTATCATTCCGTCCCTGAGATTTTGAAATCCTTCATATACAATTTTTTCTCCTTCAGACAAGCCAGATTCTACAATGTAGTAATGGGAGAACCTAGCTTTCGGTACTATGCTTTTCATGCGGACCTCATTGTTTTCGTCTACGATATACACAAAACTTCTGTCCTGAATTTCAAAAACCGCCTTTTGGGGAATAATAATGGCGTTTCTAATGGCATTGGTAAGGATTACCTTACCTGTAGCGCCATGTTTAAGCAAGCTATTGGGATTGGGAAATTTTGCCCTAAAGGCAATGGATCCAGTATTGGCATTAAATTCCCCCTCCATCGTTTCGATCATGCCTTCATACGGATAAGGAACCCCGTTTGCCAAGATTAATTGGATGACATCGTTTTGGGTGGTTTCTTCCATGCTGGCTTGCATATATTCCAAATACTCCCTTTCTGACACATTGAAGTAAACATGAACAGCACTCACATCGGAGATGGAGGTTAACAAGGTGCCATGGTCTATTAAACTTCCCGTACGTTGGGGAATACGATCAATAATGCCACTAAAAGGAGCCCTGATTTCCGCATAGGATAGCCTTACTTTGGCATTGGTTTCTGCCGATTTGGCCTCTTGTATTTTCGCCAATACGGCCTCATATTTTGCTTTAGTAAGCTCAAGTTCAGATTCGGATATGACATTCTTGTCTACCAACACCTTCAACCTTTCCATTTCAAATTCCATCACCTTTGCCTCAGCATTGGCACTTTGGAGGTTGGCTATGGCCTTTGCAAGATCAGCCCTGTACTCCTCGTCATTTGTTTTAAAAAGCAATTGTCCTTTTTGGACAAATTTTCCTTCGTCCACATGGATTTCTTCTAGGAACCCCTGTACCCTAGCCCTAAGCTCCACATTCTGTACAGCTTTGATATCCGCCACAAACTGACGGTGTAGAATAGTGTCCTTGGCCACAACCTCTATTACGGGAACCTCTTTCGGGGTGTTTTTAGAGGCCTTTTCCTGCTTTTGCCCTTCTCCGCAACCGTGCAGAACCAACAACCCAGCTCCGATCAGCCAACCTTTACTTTTTCCTAAATTTATCATGATCTATGTATTCCGGTCAAATCCCTTTTTTTACCTATTAAAAATCAAAAAAATTTTATTTTCTTTTCAGGTAGGTTTGATTGGTTCAAAATTAATGATTTTGGCAGGTAATTATTTTTAAATTCTACAGACGGTATATATGTTTTTTGTGTTTGGCTTTTTAGTTCATAAAGCCTTTTTCTAAGAAAAAATCACAAATCTCCCAAAAAGCAGTCATATTTGAGATACCATATATTATGGTTTTCTATTAACTGAAATTGATATCGTTTAGTATGAATAACTTATTTACGTTTGAAGCTTTAAGGATTTGTTTGACCCATTTTATTTTTTCGTCTATTTTTTTGGGAGTTTCATGGGATAATTTGGCCCAGACCCCTGAGTATACACCAGAAATCAGACGAAGTTATGTGGCTTTTAAAGTGGACCAAAAACCCGAAATTGACGGTAAACTCGATGAAGAATCTTGGGAGAATGCGCCATGGTCCGAACCCTTTGTGGATATACAGGGAGGGACCTTCCCAGCTCCTACCTACCTTACCAGAATGAAGATGCTTTGGGATGAAGACCATTTTTACATTGGGGTGAAAATGGAAGAACCTCACCTTTGGGCAACCTATGAAGAGCCTGAGTCGGTGATTTTTCATGAAAATGACATAGAGGTTTTTTTGGATATGGACGGAGATACGCATAATTACTATGAGTGGGAAATCAATGCGCTCGGCACCCTCTGGGACCTTATGTTGACCAAACCTTATAGAAACGGTGGAAAGCCCATCAACGGGTGGAACATCAATGGATTTGAGTATGAGGTGTACCTGAGCGGGACCTTAAATGACCCCTCCGACGAAGATGAGTATTGGTCAGTGGAAATGGCGATACCTTGGAAAGCCCTTTCCCAGTCAGGGCCTTCCTACAGGCCCCCGCATGATGGGGAACAGTGGAGAATCAACTTTTCCAGGGTGCAGTGGCAACTGGAAACGGAAAGTGGAATCTATAAAAAAGTAATCAACCCCGACACCGGAAAGCCCTTCCCAGAGGACAATTGGGTGTGGTCGCCTATTGGGGAGATCAATATGCATATACCGGAGAGATGGGGTTTTGTGGAATTTTCTGAAAAGGCCGTGGGAGAAAGCAGTTTAGAAGCCAGGCACTTGCCAGATGAGAAGGTGAAAGATGAATTAAGAACCATTTATTCTGCCCAAAAGAAGTACTGGGCAGTACATAAAAAATATGCTAATGAGGCTTCAGAGTTGGGATTGACTCCTACGCTGCAAGAGATGTTTTTTGAAGTGAGTGAGACGCGGTTTAAGGTGTCTGCAGCTTCAAAAACGGAAGAAGACAAAAGATGGTATATCACTGAGGACAGCCGGATTTGGATGGAATAAACCAACCAAACCTTTACCTTTGCGTTAGGTTTTTGAGTAATGTGTAAAATCTGTTCATGAAATCGAGCCTGTCTACAGGCAGGCATGACGAGAACGTCACACACTGGGATGATTATAGACTGCGAGATTCTCCCGAAATAAATTCGGGACAGGCTCCCGAATCGAGTTCCCCGAAATATGTTCGGGGCAGGCTATATGGCCTTTAAAAAACAAATTATAATCATATGAAAGGCTTATCTTATTCATTTTCTATGTTGATGCTCTTTTTGTTGCTTACCAGTTCTTGCGAAGATTTGGAAAGTCAACAGAAAGCACTGGTTAATGTGCTGCTTATTGACGAGCCGGGTTCTTTCGAGCAGGTATGGGTGGAGGTATTGGGCGTTGAGGTATTGCCCACAGGATCCAGGGGTCAGGAAAATGCAGATTGGCTGTTTATCCCCTACACTCCTTCTATCAAAACCGTTTCCCTGACGGAACTCATTGCTGATCAAAGGTTGCTGCTGGGTAGGAAGGAAATCCAATCCGGCCAAATCATTGGCGTTAGGCTGGTCCTGGGGGACAACAATTACCTGATTAGCCAAGGGGAGCGGGTAAATCTTCAGCCATCCACTGATTTTAATAACCGCCTGACGTTGGACGTTAATTTCAATGTTCCAGCCGGGTTTTCTTTTGATTTATACCTGGATTTTAGTGTTGTAAAATCCATTCGGCAAGCTGACTCCGGTGGTTGGGAGCTTTCCCCCTCCATTAGGGCATTTGATGCTAGTGAAGTGACAGAAATCAGGGGTACCGTACAGCCTGCCAATTCCTATCCTATGGTATATGCCATCAGCGAAAGGGACACCATCACCACCTTGGCTCATCCCCAAAGGGGGGAGTTTAGGCTAAGAGGCTTGCCCCCGGCTACTTATACAGTAATTATCCAGCCTAACATAAATTATTTGGATACTGCATTTCAGGTGAGCCCCACACTGGACTCCCTGGTGCAATTAGGTAATCTCCCAATACGTGAAAGAACAAATGACTGATTCGATTACTCTTCAAAAAAGGGATGCTGACTTTATGAAAAGGGCCATGGAATTGGCCTTCCAAGGTATGGGGAGTGTAAGTCCTAATCCTATGGTAGGCTGCGTGGTGGTACATGAGGGTAAAATCATAGGTGAGGGCTATCATAAAGAATATGGTCAGTTGCATGCTGAGCCCAATGCGATAAACAGTGTAAAAGATAAGGCATTATTGAAGGAAAGTACTGTGTATGTGACCTTGGAACCCTGTGCCCACCATGGAAAGACTCCTCCCTGCGCGGACTTATTGGTAGATAGGAAAGTAAAGCGAGTGGTCATCGGCGCCATAGACAGTAACCCCTTGGTAGGCGGTAAAGGCGTAAAAATAGTAAGGGAGGCGGGGATAGAGGTAACTACAGGTGTGCTGGAGGACGAGCTCCGGTGGCAAAACAGGCGGTTCTTTACCATGATGGAAAAGAAAAGACCGTACGTAATACTGAAATGGGCCCAGACCCAGGATGGTTTCGTGGCTAGAAAAAATTATGACAGCAAATGGATTAGCAATTCTCTTAGCCGGCAGATGGTACATAGGTGGAGGGCAGAAGAGGCCGCTATTATGGTAGGTACAAAAACGGCCTATTATGATAACCCAAGGTTAAATGTAAGGGATTGGGTGGGCAAGGATCCTATTAGGGTTTTGATAGACAAGCAGCTTACCTTGGACACAAACTATTCCCTTTTTGATGGCAGTCAACCAACAATATGTTATAACCTGTTGAAATCCTCAGAGGTGAAAAACCTTTCGTATGTCAAATTGGAAGAGGGATTCAGTGTAGAGGATATCCTCGATGACCTGTATGATAGAAAGGTACAGAGTATAATCATTGAAGGGGGATCGGTGTTGTTGCAGCATTTTATTCGATTGGGAATTTGGGATGAGGCAAGGGTATTTGTAGGGCCTGTCAGGTTTGGCGAAGGCATACCCTCACCCAAGTTGGACTTGGAACCCCAAAAGATTATGGAGATATCCGGTGATTTGTTGAAAATTTATTTTAACTCCCAGGAACAGGGGGGATTGCTTCAGTTTAGTAAATTACATGGATGATGGAAAAGCCTTTGGATTTAAAAAATGCAACAAATAAGCAGGAAAAGTACGAAGCTTTGCTGCCACAATTGAAAGCCCTGGTGGAGGGAGAAGCCGACCTTATTGCTAACCTTGCCAATTTAGCAGCAGCCCTAAAAGAGGCTTTCGGATTCTTTTGGGTGGGTTTTTACCTAGTAAAAGGAGACACCTTAGTGCTGGGTCCATTTCAGGGGCCTTTGGCCTGTACACGGATTAAGTTTGGGGAAGGGGTGTGTGGTATATCTTGGAAAACCCAGCAAACCCAGTTGGTGCCGGATGTGGAGACCTTTCCCGGCCATATCGCGTGTAACTCCGCTTCCAAATCGGAGATTGTAGTACCTGTGGTCAGGGATGGGGAGGTCATTATGGTGCTGGACATCGATTCGGAAAGACTCGCGCAATTCGATGAGATAGACCAAATTTTCCTTGAAAAACTGTCGGTAGAACTCTTGGCTAAGCTTTAACTTTTATCTGTTTATAATTTCTTTTCAGCGGTCACACCTGACTGCCATGCATTCTGCAGTTAAACCGTCAGGCAGGTAGCCTGCCCCTGCCTGCCCCGAACTTGTTTCTGGGGACTCGCTTCGGGGGAATCTCGCAATCTTAATCATCCCCCCGTGTGACCTGCTCGTCATGCCTGTCTGTAGACAGGCTCGATTTCAGCTATCCTTTTGGAAAA
Source organism: Pleomorphovibrio marinus (assembly GCF_003347495.1). Lineage (GTDB taxonomy): Bacteria > Bacteroidota > Bacteroidia > Cytophagales > Cyclobacteriaceae > Pleomorphovibrio > Pleomorphovibrio marinus. Next base: position 9,851 of record NZ_QCXY01000001.1, on the reverse strand, counting down.
GTGCTGGATTGAAAGGAGACCATCCTATCCATCAGTTCCTCTGGTTGGTCTGAAACGATAAGGGAGTCCAATTGAACATTTTTTAAAAAGCCTTCATCGCAGGCTTGCCTTAGAAACTCCAACAGTTTGTCATAGTAGCCATTCACGTTAAATAGGGCGAGGGGCTTGTGGATATAGGCCAGTTGATTGAGCGTCATGATTTCAAAAAGTTCCTCTAGGGTACCTATTCCACCTGGCATGGCTATAAACCCATCTCCCCTTTCCGCCATCAGCCACTTTCGGTCCCTCATGGTTTCCACCACCGTAAGTTCGGTACACCCATTATGCGCCACCTCTATATTTACCAGTTTTTGGGGGATAATTCCATATACGGACATATCCGCAGCCAGCATTTCATCTGCAATTACTCCCATTAGCCCAATGTTTCCCGCACCATACACGAGGGATAGGTTTCTTTTAATTAATTCTCTGGCCAGTAATTTTGCCGCCTCCACATACACAGGGTTGTTGCCTTTACTCGACCCACAATATACTGTCACTTTTTTCATCTGGGGAAATTAAGGAAAATATGCCCCAGGTGGGAGGGGTTCACGAAAATTTAATAATTTCGGGCATGAGAAAAATCTGTTTTGCTAGCAACAACCCCAAAAAATTGGAAGAAATAAGAAAAGCCCTAGAGGGAAAGCTGGAGATCCTGTCCCTTGAGGAGTTGGGCTGCAGGGAGGAATTGGAAGAGACTGGGGAAAGCCTGCTGGAAAATGCATTTCAGAAGGCCAGGTATGTACATACAAACTATGGGATAGACTGTTTTGCAGATGATACCGGCCTGGAAGTGGATGCCCTACAGGGAGCCCCTGGAGTGTATTCGGGGAGATTCGCCGGTGAGCCGAGAAGTGATGAACGTAATGTGGATTTGCTGCTCTCGAAAATGCAGGGTAAGGGCAACCGGTTAGCAAGGTTCAAGACGGTGATTGCCCTGATTGCAGGAGGGGAGGAGTTTAGCTTTGAGGGGGAAGTAATTGGCAAGATCGCCACCTCCAGAACTGGGTCGGGTGGTTTTGGATATGATCCTGTTTTTGTCCCGGAGGGTTACGATCGTTCCTTTGCCGAGCTAAGCTTGGAAGAGAAAAACAGCATCAGCCACCGAGGAAAGGCCGTAAGGAAGTTGAGGGAATTTTTGTTAAGAGCCTAGGTTTCGGAAATATGCCTTATTTTTGTCTCCCATGAACCAACCTTATATTGTAGGCATTACAGGGGGGAGTGCCTCTGGTAAGACCCTATTTTTGGACAAACTGCTCAATGCTTTTGATGTGGAACAAGTGTGCCTTATTTCCCAGGACAACTATTACAAGCCAAGGCATCAGCAGCCCATGGATGCGAAAGGTATCCACAATTTCGATACCCCCCACTCTATAGACTTTGAGGCCTATGCCAATGACATAAGAAAAATACAGGCGGGGGAGACCGTAGAAAGGAAGGAATACACCTTTAACAATCCCAATAAAAAACCTAGAATGCTGACCTTTAAGCCTGCCCCGGTCGTGGTGGTGGAGGGCATTTTTGTACTTTACTACCCGGAACTTGCCAACCTGCTGGACTTAAAGGTATTTATAGATGCCAAAGACTATATTAAACTAAGAAGAAGGATAGTAAGGGACAAGGTAGAGAGAGGCTATGATCTGGATGATGTGTTGTACCGATACGAAAATCACGTAATGCCCACCTACGAAAAATACATAGAGCCCTTCAAGCACGATGCCGACCTGATTGTACCCAACAACAGGGGGTTCGAAAGAGCTTTGGAGGTAATTAAAATTTATTTAAAGCATAAGGTAAACCGGTAAAGGGCCGGTAGCTTCAAAGGATAAATTTATCCATGATGCCTTTTCCCGAACTTCTTTTTGATTCTTTTATATTTAAATTTCCATTTGGCCTTAGTGAAGCTGGGCATGGCTCGGAAGGACTGGATTATTATTGGGAAAAGAATGCCAAGACTAATGGCAAACACTGCCCCAAAACCCAAACCTACATCTAAAATCAACCCATACAAGGCAGGGCCTACAGCAGAACTTAACACCATCATAGAGGTGAATAGGCTACGGACGGTCCCTATGTACTTTTTCCCAAAAAACTCAACTTGCAAGGCTGCCAATATTGCCGAACCAAACCCTACAGAAAGCCCCATCAATATCATATAGACAAACATTGCCCATGTGTAAGGGATCAGCCAAAGTCCCAAAATAGCAAAGAAAAAGGGAATCAAATACCAAGGGAAAAAGGTTCTTGCGCTGTGCTTGTCAATCAAAGGGCCTGCGGCAAGAATACTTGTGGCTCCAAAAATCGCATAAAAGGTAAGTCCCAAAGCCACAACACCTTCCCCCCAACCTTTGAAGTTTACGATGGGGATTTGATAGAAAAACAGTCCGGTAATAGCGAAGGGGATGAAAAAAACGTTGGGTGCCAAAAGCAAAAACTCCTTTGAGCGCATTATGTCCCTTTGCCTTACTTTTTTTGAAGCAGGGTTTGTATCCTGTGTTTCTTCACTACCCCCTTCGTTTTTCAAATGTTTTTCCTTTAACACAAAAAGGGTAAATGAAATTACAATAACAGTAATTACGGCAGCATTTATCCATAGGGATTCCCTCCAGCCCACTGCACTAATGACCAACAAAATAATAGCAGGCAAAATGGCCTGACCCAATGGATGCCCCAATGAGGCAAGGCTGATTGCCTTACCCCTGTTGGCCTCAAAATACCGGGACATGGTGGTAATGGAGATATGGGAATAAAGCCCCTGACCAGCAAGTCGCAATCCCAAAAATGAAATGGGGATGACCCACCATACAGTGGCGAGGGAGAAAAGGGTAAGCGAGATAGAAAAAAGTACAGTAGTGGCAATGGTGAATATTTTTATGGAAACGGTATCGATTAATTTCCCTACTTTAGGCAAAAGCGAGGCACTTACGATGGTTGCTACCCCATAAAATGTAGATATAGAGCTGTTGGATAGGGAGAATTCTGAAATTAGATGGGGTACATATAAGGCAAGTAAAAAGGTTTGGCCGAAGCTTGAAAGCGCAGTCATCATTATTCCAAAAACCATCATGATGGGGTTTCTACGTATAAATTGAAGGTAGTTCATATGATGTGTAGGAAAATGATCTAGTATTGACTTATCAAATTAATTTGGGAAGTTATTTTTAAAGGGCTTAAGGACTAAAGGTGGATGGTGGTCTGGGCAATTTCTATTTTATATTTCCGGAAAGCTTCAACTCTGGGATTTTTTTCAAATTGAAAGTCGTCTAATTAAGGATCCAAGATAGGAGTAATAATCTATAGGGTGTTAACAAAACCAGGCTAAATAGGTAGGTCATTGGAATCTGAAATTAAAATCAAAATTCTGGACAAAATCGAAGAAATCAAAAAGTAAGTTGAAATCGAGCCTGTCCTGATGGCAGTCAGGGCATGACGCGAGCGACACACGGTGGGATGATTATCGTTGCGAGATTCCCCCGAAACGAGTTCCCCGAAACGAGTTCGGGGCAGGCTATATGACCACTGAAAAGACAATATAAACATATGAAATGCTACGAGAACCTACCAGGTTAAGAGAGCACTTTCCCATGCGATAATAAGGGTAGATCTAGCTTCTTTTGGAAAGCCCTGCTTTCGAATTCCCTATTATTTGGAGGGATCTTTTTTCCCCATTGGATAGCGGTTCTTTCTAATAAGATTAATAGGGTATCCAGTAATCCGCTGATAATAAGAGGATTTAATCCCTAATGAATTTTATGAAATTTTGATATTATTTGGATTAATTTCTATATTTGCACCCGATGAATAAGCCCTACACACAAAAGCAACTTATAAGAGAGCGACTAACGCTTATGTTGGTTGTGTTTTTTTGTGTGCTTATTTCCAGTTCAGAATATTTGGTTCAGTTTGAGGAAAATCAAAATGAGCAAGTTAAAACTGAACAACACCAGGATGACGAATCCTCGGAAAAGAACGGGAGTACCTTCATTCATACTGCTGTGGATGCAGTGGTGCCCTTTGTGGGGGTGGTTATGGATCAAGTGTTCCATTTCATGTACGAGGTGTTTGGAGGGGAAGCTAAATTATCGACTGATTTAGTAAGCTTTGTACCCAGTTCCAATGCCTTCTTCGAGATACTTTTTGAACGGATTATTTCCACCAACGCACCCTAATTTCCTTCCTTATTTAATTCTCTAATCGCATTTCCTTGTGAGCAAGGGGAGGGTTAATGCCCTGCTTGCAAATGGATAAGCATACACGTTTAAATCAATTTAATATTTATCAATTATCATGCAAAACAAAGGTATAATCGTTTTCCTGACGGTATTGATTACGGGTTTGTGCCTGTACTATTTATCGTTTACCTTGGTGTCAAACCGTGTGCAAACGCAAGCCACGGAATACGCCACAGATGAAACTGGCAATGTGGATTTTGCCATGCGACAGACCTACTTGGACTCTATTTGGAGAGAGCCGGTATACAGTTTCCTAGGTTTCCCTTTTACCTATCAGGAGGTAAAACAAACGGAGTTGGGACTTGGACTTGACCTACAGGGTGGAATGCACGTCACTTTGGAAGTTTCCCCGGTAGAAATTGTCAGGGGGCTTTCGGGCAATAGCAAGGATCCCGTGTTCAATGAGGCCATAGCCGCTGCGGTGGAAAGAGCCAAGACCACCAATGAAAAATTCGTGGACCTTTTCTACCAGGAATGGCAATCCAGGGCAGGAGACCGAAAGCTTAACGCCATATTTGCCACTGCGGCCAATAGGGGCAGGATTTCGCTGGAGACCTCCGACTCTGCCATCCTAAATGTCATCGACGAAGAGGTTGAAAATGCCATTGACAGGTCTTTCAATATTCTTAGGACCAGGATAGACAGGTTCGGTACTTCCCAGCCCAACATCCAACGCATCCAGGGATCCGGGAGGATTCAGATTGAACTTCCCGGTGTGGATAACCCCGAGCGGGTAAGAAACCTTTTGCAGGGAGTGGCTAAATTGCAGTTTTGGGAAGTAGCAGAAATCAATGATTTTGGAGATGCCTTACAGCGGGTAAATGCCATGCTGGTGGAAGAAGCCAAAGCCCAAAAACCGGAAGGGGATGGACAGGAGCCTGCTCTAGCGGATACCACTGACCTGGAAAGTGACTTAGCCAGGCAATTGGCCGAAGGAACCGACGAAGGAGACAGCTTGGATGTGGGCGTTTCGCCTTTGTTTTCTCTGTTGCAGGCGAATTACGGATTGGTGTATCAAGTTCGTGATACCCTTACCATCAACCGCATTATCAATCGGGATGACGTTAGGTCCATGCTGCCAAGGGATATCCGCTTTCTGTGGTCAGTGAAACCTCAAAAAGACGGCAACCAGGAGTTTTTGGAATTGCACGCCATCAAAGCTCCAAGGGGAGCGGAGCAAGCACCATTGGAAGGCGATGTGATCACGGATGCCAGGCAAACTTATGACCAATCTTCCCGTCCCGCAGTAAGCATGCAGATGAATGCAGATGGGGCCAGAAGATGGAGGAAGTTGACTGCCGATAATATCGGCAATAGGATAGCGGTAGTGCTGGATGATTTCGTTTACACAGCCCCAACCGTACAGGGGGAAATTCCATCAGGACAGTCTGAAATCACCGGTAACTTCTCGATGGAAGAGGCAAAAGACTTGGCCAATATCCTTAAGTCAGGAACCTTGCCAGCACCAACAAGAATTGTGGAGGAAGCCATTGTAGGACCTACCCTTGGAATAGAAGCGAGTAAACAGGGAATCAATTCCATGATTGCTGGCTTGGTATTGGTAGTGCTTTTTATGGTTGCCTACTATGCAAAAGGAGGCTTTGTGGCCATTGCTGCATTGCTTTTCAATATATTCTTTATTCTCGGGATATTAGCCCAGTTGGGTGCGGCATTGACCTTGCCTGGAATAGCGGGTATCGTACTTACCATAGGGATGTCTATTGATGCCAACGTCCTTATATTCGAAAGGATCAAAGAGGAGCTTAGAAATGGTGCAGGGTTGTTGCAATCCATCAGCAGCGGTTATAACAAGGCCTTCAGTGCTATCTTGGATTCTAATGTCACCACTTTCTTAACCGGTGCAATTCTTTATTCATTGGGTCAGGGACCCGTAAAAGGATTTGCCATTGTTTTGATGATTGGTATAGCATCCTCCTTTTTCTCTGCCGTGTTTATCACCCGCGTAATTGTTCACTGGATGAGTAAAAAAGGGGACAAGAGCAAACTTTCTTTTGAAACCCCATTTTCCAGGAACGTGCTTGGCAGTCTAAACATAGACTTCTTGAGCAAAAGGAAATTTGCTTACATTATTTCCACTTCCATAATTGTACTTGGTTTGGGAATTGCAGCCATCAATGGCTTGAAATTCGGCGTGGACTTCACCGGTGGCCGCTATTATATTGTTGAATTTAACGAGGCAATCCCCGCATCTGAGCTTAAAGTAGGGCTAGACGCAGAGTTTGATGGTGCTGTGGAGGTAAAAACGTATGGTGCCAACAACGTGCTCAAGGTGACGACTTCCTACCTGATCAATGAAGACTCCGACGAGGCAAACAGGGAGGTTGAAAATAGAGTAAGAGAAGGTATTTCCAACGTGACTGGACTGGAATTTATTCAAAATGCCTCCCTTCTCGGAGACGGGAATTTTGCCATAACAGGCTCCAACAAGGTAGGGGCCACCGTGGCTGACGATATCAAACGTTCCTCCGGAGAGGCCATGTTTTTTGCACTGGTGGCAATCTTCCTATACATTTTGTTGAGGTTTAGGAAATGGCAGTTCTCCTTGGGATCCATCATAGCCTTGATTCACGATACCTTATTCGTGATTGCCGCTTTTGCTATTGCAAGTGCCTTTGGAGCCACTTTTGAGATAGACCAGGTATTTATTGCAGCGGTACTAACCGTAATTGGTTATTCTATTAATGATACCGTGATCGTGTTTGACCGTATTCGTGAAAACGTGGCGAACAGGGGTACAGGCAGATTGGTCGCCATGTTTAATGATGCCATCAACCAAACTATGGCAAGGACGCTGATCACTTCCGCCACTACCCTGATTGTGGTCTTAGTGTTGTTGATATTTGGTGGTGAGGTATTGAGGGGATTCTCTTTTGCCTTATTGATCGGTGTGTTGGTGGGTACTTATTCTTCCATTTATATTGCCACTCCAATAGTGGTGGACTTAATGAAGAAGGAACTTGCCAAAGAGGAAACCAAAAAGCCCGCCAAAAAGGTGGCGTAGTCCTTAATGGAATCAGAATTAAAAAAAGCCGGGCAAATTGTCCGGCTTTTTTTTTCAGTTTTTTAGGAGTACATTTTTTAATCTGGGATTTTCATAAAAAATAAACACCTATTTGTAAATGTATTATTTAATAAATGATAAGAATAATTTAATGTTTAATTATAAAATATTGAATTTATCTTAATATTTATTATGTTTGAGTCGGTCTTTCAAATTGAAAGCACTACCTAACCAACTATACCATGAGAAATATTTTTAAAGGACTACTTGCGGGCTATGGTGCCTACAAACTCGGAGGCGGATGCTTCAGCACGATTTTGGTTTTTATACTTATTTGGTTCCTGCTAGGACAGTGTAGCTAAAGGGATTTGAGAAAGGTTATCCAGAATATATAAGGGCAATTGTTTCCAGGCAGCATTTCTTTATTTGGGGAAAGGAGGAATTGGTTATGCTAGAGGGGGTAACTTAAAAGTGTTTATTTGGATTCTACATTTAGCTTGTAAACCGTCACATCATCCTCTTCTAACCCTAAGCTTTCCTGGTTTTTGACGGCTATTATTTCCCCTTTTCCACTGAGTACTGAAGTAAAAATCATATGTCCAGGAAGGAGTATATCTTTTTCAAGGAGTAGGTGATTTTGATCTAACACAGCAAGATACCTAGGAATGCTATAGATAAACTGCATCCATTTGATGGGGTCTTCACGGTTTTGCTGTTTTACTCTCTCTTCTGGGATGCCCTTGGTATAGATCACCAATATTTTATCACCTTTATGGTAAATCTGCTCTATCTTTCCAAAAATATTAAATTTTGAGGCTTCCTGCATTTCACTGTTCCTGCTGAGGGGAACTCCTCGGATATCGATGGCATCCTCAATTGCCAGGTCCACAGTCCTATCAAATTGAATCTCCCCTTCTTTCTGCGAATAAACATGGTATTTTCGTTCTGCCAGTAGACTGACCAACCATTCGTTTTCGTTTTTCCGGATGATGGGAAATGTCCAATGGTAGTAGTTGCCGTCCTCATAAATGGTGTTGGGAGGGAAAGGCATGGTTGTTCTTATCCGGCTTGTTCCTGGCTCAAGTAGTTCTAGGATGGGACCGGAATAAATGGATTTAAATGTTTTAGACCAATCGGATAAGTCAAATTCTTCCCGCATTGGTTTTATATAGGCCAGCTCATTTCCTAACTTTTGAGCTGCAAAGTCAAGACTATTGAGGTAGAAGTATTCATTTGGGATTGAAGTCACATTTTTGATGCTGCCTTTGTGGGTAAAAGTCACAATACCCATTTTCCGGTCTAGAATGCTTACATGCCCGTCCAGAAATCCAATTCCCATTGCCCAGGTAATGGCGTTTGGGCCGTCGGTATGCATGGTGAATTGGTGTTTGATCTCACCCGTGTCATCAAACAACAGGATTTCTTCTGTGGCATTATTTCTTCCCAGATATAACCCAGTTTCAGCTTCGAAATCGAACACTACCAAGTTGCCTAGGTAATTAACTTTGATAGAGTCGGCCAACTGTACTGCATAAATGGGTTTTCCTTCCGAAAAGCCCTCTTTTTTTGTACAGGAGAGGTTAAGCAGTATTACAAAAAAGCAAAGGAGAATTCGAGTCATTCCTAAATTTATTAAAATTTTTATAGTTATATTCTTAAAAAAAGTTAATAAATATATTGGGATTGATTGTTTTAAGGTGTTTTAATTTCAATTGATTCTTAGGCTATGCAAGAGAATGATATTTCCTATAAAATTCGTGGTGCCATATACGAAATCTATAATGAATTAGGGGCAGGTTTATTGGAGTCGGTGTATGTTGCAGCTATGGAATATGAATTGATTCGCCAAGGGTTGGATGTAAAGCGAGAAGTACCCTTGCCCGTTGTTTACAAAGAGGTGAAACTAGAGTTGGGTTTCAGATTAGACCTCTTGGTTGAAGAAAAAGTTATTGTGGAAGTGAAGTCGGTAGAAAAGCTTGCTGAAGTCCATCATAAGCAGGTAGTAACATATTTAAAGTTAACCAATTTAAAATTGGGGGTTTTGGTTAATTTTAATGTTTCCAATATCAATGAGGGGATATTCAGAAAAGTAAATAGCTTGTAGGGAGATTCCTGATAATAAAAAATTGCTGGAAAAGAGATGGCACAAATCTGCGGAATACGCTTGAGAGTTTTTCCCCGCAGATAACGCAGATAACGCTGATTTTTATTATGTTGATTTAATGAAGATCCTTAAGTTTAGAGCCAGCTCCTCTGCGCAAATCCGTGAAATCCGCGGGAGGCTTTTCCCCGCAGATAACGCAGATAACGCTGATTTTTATTATGTTGTTTTAATGAAGATCCATATGTTTAGAGACAGCCCCTCTGCGGAAATCGGCGAAATCTGCGGGAGAGTTTTTCCCCGCAGATAACGCAGATAACGCTGATTTTTTTTGTTGTTTTAAGGAAGATACTCAGGGCTTCTTGGAAAATTCGATAAAATTTGACCACGCAGGGAAAAACTAATTCCTTCGTGGTTTTTTTGTGTTTATTTGTTCTGATCAGCAGTACAATTCAAT